>NZ_LMUM01000007.1 GCF_009765985.1 Acidobacterium sp. S8 | reverse complement strand
CCCAGCTGCGCGAAGAGTTCGACCTCGATATCCCCATCCTCGACCTCTTCCGCTTCACTACCATCCATTCCCTCGCCTCGCATATCGATTGTGGCATTGGAACGGGGGCAGTTCAAGCATCGTGGACACCGTTGGAGCACACGTTGTCTCGCTCACAGCTGCGTTTGTGGTTTATGGATCAATTTGATCCCGGGAACGCGGTCTACAACATTTTGAGCTGCGTACGTTTGACTGGAGACCTGTCCCCGCAGTTTTTTGAGCGAAGCTTTAAAGCCATTCTGGACCGGCATGAGTCATTGCGCACCGACTTTCATCAGCGTGACGGAATTCCATTCGCGCGCGTGATGGCTGCGGAAGACTGGCGCATGTCGTTCGTGGACTTTTCGGACCTTCCTCTGTCGCAGCGCGATACAGCGGTGATCCTCCATCTCGAAGAAGAGGCACGTAGACCGTTCTCTCTGGAAGATTCCCCACTCTTTCGTGCCACGCTGCTGCGCACAGGGCCGCAGGACCATATCGTGCTCCTGGTGGTGCATCACATTGTCTTTGACGGCTGGTCTATGGGGGTTCTCTCGCAAGAACTGATGGCGTTGTACGAGGCGTTTGTGACGCATACAAGACCCGCGCTTCTTTCCTTGCGTTATCAGTACCGCGATTTCATCCTCTGGGAGCAACAGCAAGCAGAAGAGATCGGGAACCGCGACGTTGGCTATTGGAAAAAGAAGTTGGGAGGCGATCTACCGGTCCTGGAATTGCCGACCGATCACAGAAGACCTCCGAGTCGAAGTTTCCGCGGAAGGCGCAGCTTTATCAACATCCCGACAGAATTAGTCGAAGATCTGGAACGTGTTAGCCGGAAAGAAAATGCAACATTGTTTATGTCGTTGTTCGCCATCTTCAATGTACTGCTCATGAAATATTCCCGACAGATGGATCTGCTCGTCGGGACGCCGGTTGGCGGACGGCTGCATAGCGACTTTGAGAATCTGATTGGCTTCTTCGCGAATACCCTGGTGCTGCGGACTGACCTGAGCGGCAATCCAACTTTTACTCAGCTGTTGAAGCGAGTTCACGAAACAACTCTCGAAGCCTATCAACACCAAAATGTGTCCTTCGATCAGCTGGTAGAAGAGTTACAGCCAGAACGGGAACTCGACCGCAGCCCGATCTTCCAGGTCCTCTTTACTCTTCACAACGCCCCTGCTCCGCAGAATCTGGATGGGATCTTTCAGATGTCTCTGGTCGAATTCGAATCGTCGTTTTCCCGCTTCGATCTATCGGTAGATATCTATTCGTTGCCTGTGGGAGGAGGGTATCGATGTGAGTTTGAGTACAGCACGGATTTATTTGAGGAGGGGACGATCAGGCAGATGCAGGGGCACTATGTGCGTTTGCTGGAAGAGGTAGTGAAGGACGGGGAGCGGCGGATCGGGGAGCTGCCGTTACTGAGCGCAGGGGAGCGGGAGGAAGTCCTGCAGGCCTGGAACCAGACATCGCGAGGGAGAGCTGGATACAGGACGGTAGCTGAGTGGTTCGGGGCGCAGGCAAGCGAGACGCCGGATGGGATCGCAGTAGAGATGGGCGATCAGGCGTTGAGTTATGCGGAGCTGGATGCGTGGTCAAGCCGTGTGGCGGCAGGGTTGCGGAAGCGTGGTATTGGCCGGGAAGCCGTGGTGGGGTTGTATGTAAGCCGGAGCGTGGAGATGGTGGTATGCCTGCTGGGGATTATGAAGGCGGGAGGCGCCTATCTGCCGCTGGACCCTGGCTATCCATCGCATCGGATCGCATACCTGGTGAAGGACTCAGGCGTGAGCCTGATCGTGACAGAGAAGAGCCTGCTGAGTTCTTTGCCGGAGAGTGGAGCGCAGGTAGTGCTGCTGGAAGAAGTGCTGAGCGCGCCAGAGATGGAGAGGGTAGAAGAAGCCGGGAGCAGCGAAGACCTGGCCTACCTGATCTACACTTCGGGATCGACAGGGG
>NZ_LMUM01000025.1 GCF_009765985.1 Acidobacterium sp. S8 | reverse complement strand
AGACCCGAAGGAAAACAGATGGTTGGATTCAGAAATTTCAACAATCCCTCGTGCATTGGTATCCCTCATTTTTTCAGGACATGGGCACCCATCAATCTTAACCGTGGGTGCCCCATGTCTCGCTTTTGAGACATGGGATCATCCCATCCCACATCTTTTCAAGATGTGGGGCACCCATGTGAGTTGTTACGTGACATTCCCGCCAGCGGCTCGCTCCCTCCGAGTAGCTGTCCATTCCGACTCAATCTCTACTGCTCCAACCTCTCCATCCAAGTGATGCCGGAAACTCGACCAGTGCCACTCATATGGTTTCTCCACCAACCCACGCTTCACCGGATTCCGATGCATATATCGCAGCTTCTCGATTCCAACGACTGCTCGAATAAATCCCGTGCCTCTTCTGTTCGCAAATAAGGCCGTCGGCCGTGACAACTGAACGTCACAAAATGCAGGTCTCCCGCTTCCTGATACCGAACCAGCCTCCTCGCCATGACGGTATCCTACAGCCCATCCCTTATATGAACGGAAAACCAAAGTACCTGGATACCGATTGCCACAATCTGCGAAGAAGAGCAAAGGTGGGAGAGCAATCCACTTAGCCCAGCATCAATCTTCGTTAGTCCGAAGCCAAAATAAATATCCACGTAAGCTATAAGGCAGAAGCCCCGGCCTTTAGGCCGGGAATAGAAACCCGGCTCGAAGAGCCGACCTCACGCAGCGACCTCACATCAACGAAGAGCTAACTCTGCCCATGAATCATCAAGGATGCGCGTGCCCCGGTCGTCCTAACGGCAAAGTTCCTATCGGGCTGGATAGGGAAAGACTGCGCAGGCGAAGGGCCGCCCCCAGCATGCAGATAGCGCTAAAACCAAAGTAGGCGCCGAGCCAAATGAAGTCTGCGTGTGACCCTGGTCCCAGCTTGATCCATTGAAATCCCAGAACATAAAAAGCCAAAGCAAAACCAACTGAGACCGCTCCGACCACGTCAAGTAGCCATCCGTTCATAACATGGCGCTCACGCCGCAGGGTTCGCGCAGCTGTAATTGCGAGAATACCGATGCTTATCGCAGCCAGCATGATCAGAAGCGCGATCGTAAGAAATTTCGTTTTGGTGCCAAAGACGCCGCTAAAGATTAGCCCCATCGCCCCCAGAGCAAGACCATGCAACACCAAAGGCCAGCATTTGCCTTGAGAGGATCGCCACACGCCGCCTGCGACTGCGCAAACGCCTGCCGCGACGGTGAGCTTGCCCATAAACGCAACCGCTGCGAACGAAACGAAACCCGTGCTTAACTTGCCTAAGTAAATAACTGAAATGATCGCGTCAAGGACGCCACACAAGGCTAGCAGCCACCAGTTCTTGATCAACGTCTGGGCCAAAATACACCTCCCATCTCGCGATACACGCCCTGCTCAATGGGCATCGAGGAGCTTCGGCCCAATCATACGCCGGAGAGCGGTAGATTGGCCGGCATCTCAGATGCTATGGATGGCGCGTGGTATATCGTTTTCTCTCAGGAAATCAATTCTTGCGCATCCACACGTCCCACGTAAGCGGCCCGACTTCCTGATCCACCATCGGAATTTCCGCCGCCTTGAGTGCCAGCTTGATCTGACCATGGTGGTAGCCCTCGTGCCAGATCATATGCTGTAGCAGAAGGATCGGGTGGTCGTAGTGAAGATTCATCTCCTGCCCCGTTTCCACCCGGCTCTTGACCGCCTCGCGCACCGCGTTGGCGCTCTCGTTCAGCATCTCAGCGATGCGGCCGGAATCGCGTTCGTCCACCCACTCGTTCTCGGGCAATTCTTTGGCGAACTCAGGTGCATCCTCGGAGAGAAACACCATTCGCACATAATGGATGTGCGTGAACAGCTCCGCAACCGAGGGGCTGTCCACCATCACCCTGGCCTCCAGTCCACCCACGGGCAGGGCGTGGAGCAGGTTGAGCAGGATGGTATTGTTCCGATCCCAGGAATCGAGCAGCGCTTCAAGCAGACTCTGGTCGGGTGTTTTCGACATCACAACCTCCATTCGCAGCCATCATAAACGCCGGCTGCTATCTCTCCTCCAGACATTCACTGAAGGCCCATTCTTACATCCGAAATCCCTGATATACCCTGAGATACAAGTAGTCCTTAAACGAACGGAGCTCCCAAAGATTGACAGATGCTTTAGAACGTCTCGTCGTGCAACTCGACAACGACGCGTCGCTTCTCGAACCGACTCAGCTCCGCCAGCGCCTCGAGACACTGGACATCCTCGACGCTCATTTCCCGGATATTCATCACTCGGAATCAGTCATCGAGCCGAAAACAGCTGCGCTCCATCGCCGGGCAAGCGCCATTCGCATCAGGCTCGAGTCCGCGAATCATGATCTCTACAAAGCCATTCGTAGTGAAATTCTGCGCGGCAGCCAGCCACACACTCTGCTTCGCTGGGCACGTTCATCCGTGGCGATGGAAGACGCAATTGAGCCGCTCAACGGAATCGGCTATGACTACCTCGACGAGCTGATCAGTGGAGTTTTTCAGTTCGAGGAGCCCAACGTCGCGCCAGTTCAACGTGATTCAGAGATAGTCTTTTATCAGCCCACCCCGGCGCGCCATATCTTCAGTCTCATCAGCCTCACCACGCTCAGCCCCGCCGATGTTCTCATCGACCTCGGCTCTGGACTGGGCCATGTGTCCTTGCTGGTATCGGTTTGTACTCTCGCTCGTTGCATCGGCATTGAGATAGAGGCAGCCTACGTCGAGCGCGCCCGACAATGTGCGCAGCAGTTGAATCTAAACCAGGCTACCTTCCTTCACCAGGATGTACGCGATGCTGATCTCTCCATCGGCACAATCTTCTATCTATACACGCCATTTACCGGATCCATTTTGCGCCAGGTGCTCAACCACCTCAGACGTGAAGCTGCGACACGTCCCATCCGAATCTGCACATATGGTCCCTGTACTTCTGTCATCGCTGAGGAATCCTGGCTTGAGGCCGCAGCAGCGCCCGCGACAAACCGGATAACACTCTTTCGTTCTCGCTCCTGACCCACCCTTATACCCGTCAGCGCCGGGTGCCCCCGGTTCGCGAAGCTAACCTGGGTTCTCAGCATTGCTCCCAGCGAACCAGCGATGCATGATGGAGACACACCATGAAGGACGCTCCGAAACACCTGGAACCTCGCTGGCCAGCCATGCTTGCTCTGTTTGCGGTAGGCGGATTGCGCCTCGCCCTGCCCGAATCCCTGTCTGTAGGCCCGGCGTGGCTGCTCATCGTCCTTGTCGCCGTGCTGATGATCCCCACGGTATGGGCGCGCTATCGCGGCATGGACAGCATAAACAGGATTCTGGGATACGTGCTGACCTCCATCGTGACGCTCGACATGGTCTGGTCGCTTTATCTGCTCATCGCCGCGCTGCCTTCTCATAAGGAAGCGCCGCCGGACCTGCTGCGTTCGGCAGCGGCGCTCTGGCTGGCGAACATCCTGGTCTTTGCCTCGTGGTATTGGCGGCTCGACGCTGGAGGACCGCGCGCCCGTGAGCTGCGCGGGGTCCATACCGATGGAGCTTTCCTCTTTCCACAAATGACGCTTAACCAGCAGGCCAAGCGCGAAATGGGTGAGCAATGCTGGAGTCCCGGCTTTGTCGATTATCTGTTTCTGGCCTTCAATACCAGCACCGCCTTCTCACCGACCGACTCGCCTGTTCTATCGCGGTGGGCCAAGCTGCTCATGATGGTGCAGGCGCTCATTTCATTCGCTACCGTCGCTCTGCTCGCGGCGCGAGCCGTGAATATTCTTTGAGAGAAGAGCATTCCCATCCAACCCTGCCCGAACGCAACAGACTCATACATGGCGATGCAGAGAACGTCTAAAATCTCTGCGTTGCGTCAAATTGGATGTTTGGAGGTTTTCTCTTGAAATCGTTCATTGGATCGCTGATCGTCGCCTCGCTTACCTTTCTCCCGGTCACTGCATCTGCCCAGGAGCACCCCCACGGCGACGCTCATCCCGCTCCCAGCCACGGCCCTGAGGAGTTTCACGGTACGCCAGACAACCAACATCCCCGTAACTTCGCCGACCAGCCCGGACACCCCAATGCCCCGCACGTCGACAACGATCACTGGGTAGGCCATGACACCGGCCACGACGATCCTCATTACCACATGGATCATCCGTGGGAGCATGGACACTTCAATGGCGGCTTCGGCCCCGAACACCGCTGGCATCTCGAAGGCGGCGGCCCATCACGATTCTGGTTTGGTGGTTACTACTTCAGCGTGGCGCCGTATGATCTCGGCTACGCCTCAGGCTGGCTGTGGAATTCCGATTACATCGTGCTCTACGAAGATCCCGACCATCCGGGTTGGTATCTCGCCTACAACACGCGCCTGGGAACTTATGTTCACGTCATGTATATGGGCTGAGGTCCATGCGAGTCCGCCGATTCTGGCGGACTCGCATCTGGCTTCACAAGTAACACGGCTTCTTTTACTTGGCTGGAGTAATCGTTGACGTCTTAGTTGTCACGCACGCCGGTGCTATTGCTGGCTCTGCCTTTACAGGCACAGCATCGCCTACTTCGTACGGTCGTTTTTGTTCGCGGTTCTCGCGTGATTTGGTGGACAAATGACGATGTACATCGGACTTCTTGATTAAGGTCATAAAAAGCTCCAATCGTTGACGGTGCCCCATGGATGGAATAGGAGTGAAAGTACAGCCCGTCTGGAGCGAGTTCAGATCTTGCCTGAGACGAGGAAGATGGCTGATCGAAATGTCAGCTCTCATCCGGCCGGCGGCCTAGGGAGCGAACCTCGGCCCGGAATAATATTCTTTCTGCACCAGCATCGGCCTTTCCCGTCGCAGGTAAGACACGTGTCCGTCTTCTGCGACAGAGAAGTCGAAGATCACATAGCAATCGCCGCATAACCAGAAATGCTGTATCTCAACATTGTCATCCACGTGTTTGATCGTGCGTATCACGCGTCCGTTATCGAGATAAAGGAGAGGCTTCCTGCAATCTGCGTTACTGCACTGCGAAATCATAATTTGCCTTGGCTCAGTTATTTTCCTTGTAGAGGCGATCGACCTGAAACAATATCAATCGGTACGATCGGGCCGCCGCCGGGTCGTGATCTGGCCTCCGTATCGCGAGGAATAGCGCCCACACTGCCGATTACCGGTTGCCGGCGAAATGCAAGTACGTTCTTTCCGGACTTGCTGACATGCTGTTTCCTGACGATTCCCATAAACACCACTCGTATGACTTGTTTGCTTGAAAGTTGCTCTCTGGTTGCAGCAATTCGAGCGGCTGGAGGCAGGGGAAATCTGAGCTACTACCTATAAGCATACGCTCAAAAAATCATATTTAGTACGTTCGAAGACTGGGTCTAAGTATTCTGAGGATCAATACTTTTGAATCCATACGTCTCATATCGAGTTGAAAGTTTTCCGCCTTTTACTTCAACCACGGTGAAGCCTTCCGGTGTGCCCATGCGCGTACCACGCCACCAGTTGCCGCTCACTGCCCCGCTCGTGATATAAGGCACACTTTTCCAGATTACCGTCTCGTTGATATGAGTGTGTCCCTGCAACACGCCAAGCACGTTGCGGCCTTCGAAAAGAGCGATCACTTCATAAGCATTGGCGACGCTTCCTCCGTGATGCTTCGGAGCGGTGGCGGGCACAGGCACATAGGAATCGAATGCTGTCACCAGCGGAATATGCACCGAGACAATGATCGGAGTCGCCGCTGGCAGCGCCTTCAGATCGGAGGCTAGCCATTGAAGCTGCGCTGCATCCACGCGGCCTTCATAGGCGCGGTCACTGGTGATTCCGATCGAATCGAGAACGATGAAGTGCACACCCTTGTGATTAAAAGAGTAGTAAGTCTTGCCGAAGCGGTCTTCAAATATCTTCTTGCCATAAAGCGAATCCGTCTCTGCAACACCGCTCGCCGGATAGACGCCCAGGCAATCGTGGTTGCCGATCGTGTGATAGAGCTTCACGCCGAGATCCTGCTCTGTTTTGCCATAGAGATCAAAGAGGCTCGTTGCCCGTTCGCGGCTTACAGCCAGCGAGTCGAAGACATGATCGCCTCCTTGAATCGCGAAGTCGCTCTTGATGTTTCGCGCCTTCTTGAAACACATGTCGCAGCCTTGTGCAGCATTCAACTCCGGTTGCAGATGCGTATCGGTCAGAAACAAAAAGGTGAAGTCAGCGGTCTTCTCTGCCATCGCTTCTCTTAAAAGCGACGAAGGGGCCAGGGACCCCAAACCAGCTGCGGCCGCCAATCCAAGAAATTTTCTGCGATTCAAAGAGGTCATTACTTCAGAATTTACTCCGCTCGCCCTGGCTGATTCATCAATATCCGTTGAACGAAACTCAGGATGTAATTTCCCCCGCCTGTTCCTCGACCTTCACCGCCGAACTCTTCGTGCTGTAGGCCGACAGCAACCGCGAGATCAGAACTGCAAGAAAGAGCACTCCAAGTAGCGTCTCGATGATGGTGAACAGCCGTGCTTCGCCGGAAACGGGCGTGATGCCAGCCGCCCCGAGTGATGTCATCGTGCCGAAACTGTAGTACACCGCATCGAGCCGATTGAGCACCTGATGATCGCTGACCACAGGATCCAGATAAAAAGCATGCGGCTCAAAATGGGTAAGCAACAGAAAGATGCTGGCGAAGCTGAAGCCAACGAAGAGATAGATGCACAGCGCTCCAAAGATAGACTCCGAGTCTGCATGTGTCTTGCTGAAGATCCGGCGGAAGATAACCACAACAATGAATATGTCGAAGGCCAAAGCAAGAAGTGAGTTCACCACGCCGATGGGACTCTTAGGATCAGCGACATAGACGGTGTGCTGAACGACGGAAGGCACAGCCAGCACCAGAGCGACGACCAGCAGAGACCGCCGCATACTAAGAGCGTAAACCGTAAAAAGAATGACCAGGCAGAACATCGCCCGATAGGAGTAATAACGGAAATTGCTGCCGAGCGAGTATGGATAATAGATCAACACGCACAGCATAAAAATGAACAGCCACATGAACTTGTTCTGATACCACACATGGCCGCCCTTGTAGGCCGCGCGAAGGAATCGGGCTTCTTTATCCATAGGCTCGCAAATACGCGCCCATGCTAGCACGATCGGAAAAGACGGTCAGTTTATTCTTTGGGGCGCATTACTGAATCCGGTGCAGCGTTCTACTCCATCGCGTCTTGTCGAAAAGGTGCAGCATCTCGTAAGCCATGGAAGTCACCTGCTCTGACAAAGCGGGCTTCAACTCATCGTTCTCCGCTGCCCCAAACGACCAGTACACAAACAGCGGCGATCCGATAATGTTCTCCCGCGGCACAAACCCCCAGAAGCGGCTGTCCATGCTGTGATCGCGATTGTCGCCCATCATGAAGTAGTGATCGGGAGGCACGACAACATCGCCGTTCTGCAGTGACTCCTGCAAAGTCAAAGTCCATGTCGCCTTTACATCGGGATGGCCATCTGGCGGCGCTGAGGGAAAGTCATCGACATAAGGATCGTAGAGGTCTGTGATTGGCTTTGCAGCGTAAGGCTCGCTCTGCGCCACACCATTCAGGCATACGACACCGTTGCGCAGGTGGATGCGATCCCCGGGAACGCCGACAACACGCTTGACCAGAAGAGTGTAGTCGCCGTCAGCCTCCACAACCGGCTTGTAAAATACGACCACGTCGCCCCGCTTTACCTCGCGATACGGCATTAGGGGCAACCGATGAGAGCCTGGCGCAAGCGATTCCCGATCCACCATGACATGGTCGCCGACCAGCAGAGTGCTGGCCATCGATGACGACGGAATCACGCAATTCTCGAAGATAAATGTCAGCGCAAAAAGACCAGTCACCAGAACGCTGCAAATCGATGCGAATCCTTCAAGCCGGGTCTCGTTCGGCTGCTTCTTCTTCATGGAAAGAATGATATCCGACGGCGCTTTACCTTCATCTATTTCCGATTCTGCGGAAGCGTTTTTCATCGCCGTCTCCCCATAAGAATGAGACAATGGCCGCTCAAATGGGCCTTCTGTGAAAGAGGTTCGACGATGAAGATCCAACTGCGCTCCTTGGCCGTATTGGCAATCTGCCTGCTCATCAGCATCCCTCCTGCAAATGCCTGGAATTCGATCGGCCACATGGCCGTGGCCTACGTGGCTTGGCAGCAGCTCACTCCGGCAACCCGGCAGCGCGCCATCACGCTGTTGAAGAAGAACCCCTTTTATAAGAAGAAATGGCTGACATACATTCCCAAGGGCACATCCGTCGACGACCAGAATCTCTATATTTTTATGATGGCGGCCACATGGCCCGACGAGATTAAAGCCAGCAATAGCGGCTATAAGCTCGACAGCGACACGCCCCCGAAAACCAGCGAAGCGACCAGGAATACCGGTTATGGCGATAAGTACATGCACAAGTACTGGCACTTCATCGACACGCCATTCAGCACGGACGGAACGCCGCTCCCGGCGATCCCCACACCGAATGCCGAGACCCAGATTGGTGTCTTCAGACAGGTGCTTAGCTCAAATGCAAGTGACTCGCTCAAGTCCTACGATCTTGTCTGGCTCATGCACCTGGTGGGCGACGTCCACCAGCCTCTCCACTGCGCAACTCGCGTGACCTCGGCAGATCACAATGGCGACGCCGGTGGCAATGACGTGAAACTTACGAATGCTCCCGGCGAATTGCACGCCTACTGGGACGACATTTTAGGAATGGGAACAACTCAGGACTATAAGATTGGGCTGACCGCAGCGCAATCGCTTCCCGCCGCCGGCTCAAACTCGAGCGATTCCAGTGAGGCGGACTGGGTGAGCGAAAGTTTCCATCTGGCGCAATCCAATGTCTATGTTGCACCTGTCGGCCCGGCTGCCGGCCCTTATACGACGGATGCGGCCTACCAATCAGCAACCCGTACTACTGCTCAACAGCAAATCGCGTTAGCCGGAGCACGTTTGGCCAATCTGCTGAATGCCGACTTGAAGTAATGTCCTAATTTGTCCCGGATGCACCAAAAGATCGCTCCAGAATTTCAAGAATCATCTGAGGCTCGTGGCTCGGAATGACGTAGTTCGCGCCCAGCGGGTCTTCATCAGGATGAGGGGACAACAGAATCACCGGCATATCTGGAGACTGCTCTTTAATTTCTCGGATGATTTTTTCAGCGCCCTCGCCATCCACGTGGCGATGCACGACAACTACATCGACATTCGGAAAGCGCTTAAGAAGTTCGACGCCGTAATCCCCGGAATACGCAGTTATGACGTTGTGTTTCGCCGTCTCAAGCACCAACTTGCGAGCGGAAAGTCCTTCCGGCTGCTCGACTTCGATCATCAGAACTATCAATTCCACGCTCAAGAAAAATTCTCCTGGTTATAAGATGCCGCAGACTCGCGGCGAAACCCGTCTCGCTGTCGGATTTCGCCCCTCGATCTTGATATAGGACTAAAAATGTCGTACTTTTAAGGAAGACGCATAAATTTCATCGAATATTCGATGGTCTGCAACAGAAAACCCCGTGACCAGTCTTTTGGCGAAGCGGATCGCGGGGCTCTCGTTTGACCGACAACCTGGCAGGCTGGCGATGTGCCTATAGCATAGGGCGCGCCGTCGGCTGCTTGCAAGAAAGGCATGACTGCATGGCTCGACCCTCTACCTCATTTCTGGTAGCTTTTTTTGGCTTAGGACTGTTTTTTTCGCCCGGGCATAAGGCTCTTGCCGACGATTCTCTACTTTTTGACAGCGAATGCCACGTGGACGCTTCCGCTCCCTCGCTTTCCTTCCGGTTGGCTATAACGGATAACTCTGGGGCCGCGATTCCCCAGGCTGCCATTGAATTGAGCTGCGGCTCTGCAACATTTTCCGCGCAGACAGGTGGCGATGGAGCGACAACGATTCGCCTTCATCCCGGGACTTACCATGCATCGGTACGCGCAGTGGGATTTTCTACCGTGGAGCGGCTGGTCACGGTTGATTCGGTGCAGAATGCGACAACAACAGTTGCATTGAACGTTGGCTCGGCGGCGGAGACAGTCAGCGTTACGGCTGATACGGGCTTTGTTCCCTACAGCAGCGATACGGGATCAAAAACCGATGCACGGTTGATTGAAGTGCCGCAATCGATTTCAGTGATCAATGAGCGAGAGCTGGAATCACGCAATGTGATTACCGTGAATGAGGCTCTGCGGTATACGCCCGGCGTGGAAGCCGATGAATACGGCGTGGAGCAACGCTACGATTGGATGAAGATTCGCGGCTTTACCTCCGACACCTACGGCGTCTTCCGCGACGGCATGCGCTGGAACTCTCTCGCCGGCAAGATGGACCCCTATGAGCTGGAGAGCATTGAGGTTCTGAAAGGACCCAGCTCCGTTCTCTATGGGCAGGCACCTCCAGGAGGGTTGGTGAACCTTGTCACCAAGCGTCCGACGTCCGAAGCGCACCGCGAGGTGGAAGCGCAGTTCGGCAGCTATGACCGGCGGCAGCTGCAGTTCGATTTCGGCGGTCCTATCGATGCGAATCAGGTATGGCGCTATCGTCTGCTTGGGTTGCTGCGCAACAGCGACACGCAGACCGATTACACGCCAGACAATCGTCGCCTGATCGCGCCGTCGCTCACCTGGCATACAAGCGAAAAGACCAACATCACCGCAATGGGCGACTGGCAACATGACAAGACGCGCTGGAGCCAATTCCTGCCGGCATCGGGCACGCTCTATAACAACAATCCGGACGGCATTATTCCTGTAAACACCTTCGTTGGCGAGCCCGGATGGGAGCATGTCTATCGCGATCAGGCGTCGCTCGGCTACTCTGCCGATCACGTCTTCGGCGATGGCTGGAATATTCATCAGAACTACCGTTACCAGCATGTGAACTTTGACGGCAGTACTGTATATGGCACCGGCTTTGTCGACGGCAGCAACGACATGCTGACACGGCTGGCGTACACGATGCCGAAGTGGGATGACATCAACACCATTGACACGCGCGCGGTACAGCGCTACTCGACTTTGAACTGGGAGCATACGATTCTGGCGGGCTACGACTTCGTTCACCTGAACGAGCGAATCAAAGGCGCGTATGGAGTTGTGGCTCCGATCAATGTGTATCAGCCGGTGTATGGAGCAGCCATTCCGGAACTGACTCCGGATACAAATACGAACGAACTTTCGCAACAACATGGCGTGTATCTGCAGGATCAGGTGAAGTACAAACGGCATCTGGTAATGACGCTTGGAGGACGTGAGGATTGGGCCATTGACGATCTCGATAATTTTCTCGTCTCGAATACGGACCACCAGAATGACTCGAAATTTACAGGGCGCGCAGGCGTGACCTACGTGACGGACATTGGAATCGCCCCGTATTACAGCTATTCGACTTCATTCCAGCCCACGACCGGCTCAACAACCTTCGATGGCAAGCTCTTTCTGCCGTCACTGGGAACCCAGCATGAAGCTGGCTTGAAGTTTCAGCCGCGGACGTGGAGCAGCTTTATTACGGCTTCGTATTTCAATATCGACCAGACCAACGTGTTGACGACGGATCCGGCGCATCCGCTGTACTCGGTGCAGACGGGCGAGGTTCGTTCGCGCGGCGCGGAGCTGGAAGGCGTGGCAAACCTCAGCCGTGGCTGGAATCTGCATGCCGGATACAGTCTTGTTTCGACCGCAATCACGAAGGCTTCGGCAGCGGATTCGGCTGAGCTTGGCAAGTGGTTTCCGCAGACGCCGCGCAACCAGACTTCGTTCCTCGCCGACTACACCGTGCCGGGCGGCAAGCTGAGCGGGCTGGGCGGAAACTTCGGTGTGCGTTTCGTTGGCGAGTCGGCGGCCGACACGCTGAATACGATCTTCATTCCCAACTACACCCTGCTGGATGGCGCGCTTCGCTTCAACTGGCGGTCAGCGTCGCTTGCAGTCAATGCGACAAACCTGACTGACAAACGCTACGTGGCTACCTGCACGGGGTTGGCGTATTGCGGCTACGGTTTTGCGCGGAATGTGATTGGGACAGTGAAGTACAACTTCTAATCATGTCGCTGGCTCGGAATTTCCTCCATCACCCGCGAAAACTATGGTTGCGCAGAGCGCTCTTCCAGGTACATCTCTGGGCGGGCGTCCTGCTGTCGCTGTACGTGATCGTGATCGGGCTTACCGGCTCGCTGCTGGTCTTCGAGGACGAATTCACAGAGATGGCTTCACCGCGCGTGGCGAATTACGATCCTGCGCATGTCGCCGGAATTCCAATTGTGCTCAAAACCGCGCAGGAAGCTCTTTCCACCAGCAAAGTCTTCTTCATCACGGTGCCGACAGCGAAAGAGCCGCTCTATCGTGTCTACATGCAGGACGCGGCAAAACATCGCACCATCCTCATCGCCGACCCTGCGACAGGTGCCGTCTTTCCGCGACACGGCAAACTCTGGATCGACTGGGTGCAGGACTTACACATTTACCTGCTGATGGGAGACTCGGGACTGATCGTGAACGGTATTGGCGCCACGGTTTTATTGCTGCTCGCAGCGTCGGGGCTGGTGCTGTGGTGGCCTGGCATCCGCATCTGGATGCGTGGGCTGAAGGTGAGTCTTCGGCACAACTGGCGGCGTATTAATTTTGATCTGCACAGCGCCGTCGGCATCTGGATGCTGGTGCTCATCAGCTGGTGGGCCATCTCAGGTGTGTATTTCACGTGGCCGTCGCAGGTGGCGCATGTGGTGCATACCTTCTCTGCCATTGAAGGTATGCGCGCGCCGATGCTGCCTGAGCAAAAGCCGGCTGAAGCTATGGCCCCCGTTGATCCGATGATTGAGAAGGCGCTTCAGCTTTCCGGGCGTGATTCTTTCAGCGGCATCGCTATACCTACAGACAAGACCGACAATGTGATCGTGTATGTGGACAGTCGCGCGCCGGGAGATTTTTCGCATCGGGACATTCACTACTTCAGCCAGTCGAGCGGCCAGTGGCTGGCGACGTGGCACTATGGGCAGAACCGCACCGTCGGCGACTGGATATTGTGGTCGATGCATCCGCTGCATTTCGGCACATTATGGGGATGGGGCCCGAAGGTGCTGTGGTTTTTGTTCGGGATGAGCCTCCCGGTGCTCAGCGTGACGGGATTGCTGATGTACTGGAACAGGTTTTTGTGGCAGCGAGTGAAGCGGGCTTAAGGATTGGGCTTTCTATCAGCATTCAACCGCCGTCATTTTGGCGACCGAAGGATCTACTTTCTTGTGATCTCCAATAGGGCAATGACTCGGAAAGAAAAGACAGGATCTTTCGCTATCAAGGGTAGAAGCACCGGGCTTCAGCCCGGTGAATACGAGCTTCATCCTGAAGGGCTTTAGCCCTGGGCTGTTCCCTGCGCCCGGTTTCTGAAAACCGCTTTAAGCACAGGATAACGGCATAACAAAAAGGGCGTGCGGATGACCGCACGCCCTTTGTTTTTGATTCAACGATGAAAGACTAGCTGGCGGTCAACTCTGCCGCGACCTTCTCAGTAACGAAGGCTTCGATAGTGTCGCCTTCCTTGATGTCGCTGAAGTTCGACAGCCCAACGCCGCACTCCATACCGTTGGTGACTTCCTTCGCATCGTCCTTGAAGCGCTTGAGCGAAGTCAGCTTGCCCTTGTAGACCTGCGCTCCATCGCGCATCAGGCGGACTTCCGCATCACGCCGCAGCACGCCATCGAGAACACGGCAACCGGCGATCGTGCCAACCTTCGGAATTCTGAAGACGTTGAGCACTTCGGCGCGGCCAAGGTAATTCTCCTTGAAGACCGGCTCGAGCAAGCCCAGCATGGCCTTGCGAATCTCGTCCTGCAGCTCGTAGATGATCGAGTGCAGACGAATTTCCACGCCTTCCTGCTCGGCCAGATCGGCCACCTTGCGCTCGGGGCGAACGTTGAAGCCAATGACGATGGCGTTCGATGCCGAAGCCAGCAGCACATCGCTTTCCGTGATCGCGCCCACGCCGGAGTGGATGACCTTGATGCGCACCTTCTCGGTCGACATCTTCTGCAGCGAATCGGCCAGCACTTCGACCGAACCGGTGACATCGCCCTTGAGGATGAGCGGCAGCTCCTTCATGCCGGCCTGCTTGATCTGCTCGGCCAGGCCTTCAAGAGAAACGCGTGAGGACTTCGCCAGCTGCGCCTCGCGCTCCTTCATCCTGCGGTACTGCGCAATACCCTTGGCCTTATCGCGGTCAGCGGTGACGAGGAACGTGTCGCCCGCATCGGGCATGCTTTCGAGGCCAAGAATTTCGACCGGCGTCGAGGGCCCGGCTTCTTCAATGGCGCGTCCGCGATCATCGAACATGGCGCGGATTTTGCCGAAAGTATTGCCGACGATGAAGCTGTCCTGGTTGCGAAGCGTTCCGTTCTGCACTAGGACGGAGGCGACAGCACCGCGTCCGCGGTCGAGTTTTGCTTCGATGACCGTACCAACAGCCGAGCGTCCCGGCGTTGCCTTCAGGTTGCCGAGATCGGCGACGAGGCAGATCATTTCGAGCAGCAGGTCAAGGTTCTGGCGCTTCTTTGCAGAGACATCGACGAAGACCGTCGAACCGCCCCAGTCTTCGGGAACGAGTCCGCGATCGCCTAGCTGCTTCTTCACGCGGTCGGGATTTGCATCTGGCTTGTCGATCTTGTTGACGGCCACAATGATCGGCACATTGGCCGCTTTAGCGTGGTCGATCGCTTCGAGTGTCTGCGGCATGACGCCGTCGTCGGCGGCGACCACGATGACAACAATGTCCGTAACCTTGGCGCCGCGTGCACGCATGCGGGTGAAGGCTTCGTGACCCGGCGTATCGAGGAAGACGATTTCGCGGCCAAATGCCGGAGAATCCTGCTTGCCGATGCGTACCTTGTACGCACCGATGTGCTGCGTGATGCCGCCGGCTTCGCCGCCAGCTACATCCGTCTCGCGGATGGCGTCGAGCAACGAGGTCTTTCCGTGATCGACGTGGCCCATGACGGTGACAACGGGAGGACGCGATACTTCGAGTTCGTCCGGGTTCTCCTGCTGAAGCATGCTCTCGATGGCTTCGTTGGCCATCTGATCTTCAAAGGTGATGAACTGCGTGTCCGCGCCGAACTGGTGCGACACATCCTTCACCAGCTCCGCATCGAGCGACTGGTTGACGGTAACGAAGACGCCGCGCATCAGCAAGGTCGCGATGAGATCTTTTCCGCGAACGCCGAGCTTTTCCGCCAGATCCTTCACGCTGATGCCTTCCGTCACGGTAATCGTGCGGGTGATCGGCAACGGCTCCGAGGGAACCTGCGCACCGCCGAAACGTGATGGCGGCGCAAAGCCCTTCATCGGGCCTTCCTTGGTCTTCGGATACTGCTGACGGCCACGGCGCTGCTGTCCACCTGGACGCTGCGGACGCGGTGCCTCACCTGGAGGCGGAACTAAACCGGGTGCTCCACCTGGACCGGGACGCGGGCCGCCAAAACCGGGGCGAGCGCCGAAGCCCGGACGCTGACCAAAGCCGGGACGCGCTCCACCTGGAGCTCCGCTGGGCTGGGTGCGCGTCGGGTGCATGGGACGGCGTCCACCGGGGAACTGTCCCGGAGGACCTCCTTGGGGTCGCGGCCCACCCGGCCCACCCGGCCCACCGCCGGGGCGGCGATCAAAAATTGGCCGACCGCGTTGCAAGCCACCCTGTGGTTGGCTGCCGGGCGCTGGTGGTGGAGGCGGCGGAGGTGGCGGTGGCGCGGTATAGACCGGGCGCGGGCCAGTCTGCGGCATAATCACGCGACGGGCGGGTGTAACCGGGGCAGTTGGGAGTGCCGGCGCAGCTGCCTTTGAAGGAGACGGTGTCGCTGCTTGCGGAGCGGCAGCAACTTGCCCGTAAGCCACCGGAGCCGACGGTGTCGGAGAGGTAGCGGCAGGCGACGGTGCTGATGGTGCCGCAGAGACTACAGTGGGTGCCGCTGGAGTAGCGATTGTCGGAGCGGCAGAAACTGGCGTAGCGGGCGGCTTCACCGCAACCGGAATTCCCGGCACAGCAGCCGCAATCGCCGGTTTCGCCTCAGTGGGAGGAACTGCTGACGGCTTGGCAACAACCGGACCCGCCGGGGGCTTGGCGGCAATTGCCGGAGCGGGAGGAGTCTGGGGTACGATGGCCGGTGCGGGACGCGGCAGGGGCACAATTCTGCGAGGCGCAGGCTTTGCGGCATCCACCGGAGGCGTCTGCTGCGCTGGCGCAGGAACAACCGGCGGCCTCGGGGGAGCAGGCGCTGTCACGGGAGCCGTTGTGACTGCGGGTCTGGTAGGTGCCACCGGAGGAGCGGGCGGCCGGCTCGCTGCGAGCGCTTCCTGTTCCTTGCGCTCTTGTATAGCCTTCAACACATCGCCTGGCTTCGATACGCGAGACCAGTCAATCTTTGGCTTATCGGCATCGCCGCGGGAGGTGTTCGCACCGCCGCCAGTCTTACCGCCACGGTTAAAGTGTGCACGCACACGCTCGGCCTCATCCCCCTCCAGTGAACTGGAGTGGGTCTTCTTCTCGGTTACGCCGACATCGGTCAATACGTCAAGAATCGCCCTGCTCTTAACTTCGAGTTCGCGCGCTAAATCGTTGATTCGAACTTTGCTCATCCGCCCCTTTTGCTTCTTTCCCAAGCGCTCAGCTGTTCATAGCAACCTCATGCCGATGGGAGTCAATCCTGTTTGTATTATCCCCTGAAATGGTGCGATATGCGCCCCCCATCTCAGGCCAATTCGTTTGCTGGCGGCGCATATTACGCGCCGCCCTCGTCATTCTTTCCGTTTTCGACTGCTTCATCCTTCGGCTCGTCGACGTTGCCTTCCAATACCGCATTGCTATCTGAATTCGGATGGTGCTCGGCTAATATTTCGCTGGTGTCTTCGCGGCCGGGAACGATGGCTTCAGCGCCTTCATCTTCCAGCGCGGGGCCATCTTCCGTGACCTCGGCCAACCGCTCTTCCGCCAACTCATCGTCGATCAACCCGGAACCGTCTTCGCTGGGCCGCTCTTCGCCAGCCTGCGTCAGATCCTGCTCGAGCGCGTCGATCTCTTCTTCCGCCTGGGCATCGGCGATGTGTTTCGCTTCGGCCAGACTGGGTTCCGCAGAGGCAGGTCGCTCTTCGCCTTCTTCGTACTGTCCAAAGTAGTGGCGTACCGCTGTTCCGATCTTTTCCAGGGTCTTTTCTCCAATTCCCGGGATCTCTTCCAGCTGTTCCGGCGTCATGTCGGCCAATCCTTCGACCGTAGTCACACCAGCCGCGACCAGCTTCTGGATGATCGATTCACCCAGTTCGCTGACCTGTTCGATCGGTGTGGACGGGCCGCCAGACATGGCCTGCATCTGCTGCTCGACTTCCTGGCGCTTCTCTTCCTCGCTCTTGATATCGATCTTCCAACCCAGGAGTTTCGCGGCAAGGCGAACGTTCTGGCCCTTCTTGCCAATAGCCAGCGAGAGCTGCGTGTCATCGACGATGACCTCCAGCTGCTTGTCGCCGAGGTCCGTAATGCTGACACGACTTACCTTGGCGGGTTGCAACGCCTTTTCGGCGAAGGTTGTGATCTCTTCGCTGAACTCGATGATGTCGATCTTTTCGCCGCGCAATTCACGGATGATCGACTGCACGCGCATGCCTTTCATGCCCACGCAGGCGCCGACGGGATCGACGTCCTTGTCGCGTGACATGACAGCGATTTTGGTGCGCTCACCAGCTTCGCGGGCAACGGCGCGGATCATGACCGTACCGTCGTAAATTTCAGGTACTTCACTCTGGAAAAGGTTCTGCACCAGCTCCGGCGCGGCGCGGGAGACGATTACCTGCGGGCCCTTGGCGGCGCGATCCACGCGCTGCAGAACGACGCGCACGCGCTCGCCTACGGCAAACTGCTCCAGCCGGGACTGCTCACGTTTGGGCATGCGTGCTTCCGCCTTGCCCAGGTCAAAGATCACATCCTGTGGCTCAAGGCGCTTTACCGTTGCATTGATCACTTCATTGACGCGGTGGTTATATTCCTGGAAAACCGTGTCTCGTTCCGCTTCGCGGACTTTCTGGAAAATGACCTGCTTGGCCATCTGCGCGGCAATACGGCCGAGCACATCGGTAGGCTTGTAATAGCGAATTTCGCCGCCCACTTCGACTTCAGGCGCAAGTTCGCGTGCCTGCTCGAGAGCGATCTGGTTCACCGGGTCTTCAATCTGCTCCGGCGCTTCCACTACCGTTTTGTAGACATAAGCGCGAATCTCGCCGCTTTCCTTGTCCAGCTCGGCGCGCATGTTTTCCTGCGTCTTGTAGTACTTGCGGGTCGCCAGCGCGATCGCATCTTCCACCGCGTTTACGACGACGCCGGGGTCGATGCCTTTATCACGGCTCAACGCCTCAATGCTCTGATACAGCTGACTTGCCATAGCTCTCTCTTTCCCTCTCCCTGGCGATGACGCGATCGCCTCAAATTTCGGGGACGAGGTTGGCTTTCTCAATGTTGGCGAATTCAATCTCGACGGTCTCGTTCGCCGAATTCTTTTTTTTGCCCTTCTGCCGTACCGCGGACAGATCGAGCGCTATCGCATGCTCTTTTACTTCTGTGAGCCTGCCCTGCCAGTGGCGGTTGCCCGCGACCGGGTCAAAGGTCTGCAACTTTACCATGCTGCCGGCAAAACGTCGGTAATCCGTTTCGCCGTAAAGCTTGCGATCCAGGCCCGGTGAGGAAACTTCCAGCGTGTACTCGGAGCCGGGAATCAATTCTTCGACATCGAGGACAGTGCCAAAGTCCTGGCTGAACACCTGGCAGTCATCGTGGGTGATGCCGGCCAGCTGATCAGTCCCGATCCCAGCAGGTACCGGTGTCTCCGAATCCGTACTTTTTTCAGCTAATTTTGTGCGTTCAGCTGCGTTTTTCTCGATAAAAACACGCAAAATGCGATGCTTTCCGCCGCCTTGATGCTCGAGTTCGACCACATCAAGGCCGTGCGAAGCGGCTACGCGCTGCGCGGTGGCGCGAATTTGGTCCAGATTCAAGGCCATATGCGATTGAATTTTGCAGCAAAAGAAAAGTGGGCTTTCGCCCACTCATTCCTTCCGTGCCCCGGCTGATTCACGACAGGCACGGACAAACTCGTCTGCTATTTCAGAATACTCCTCTTCCACCACGATTTCAAACAGAAGGCTGGAAGCAATTCTTTCTCTAGGGTTTGCAATCCCCGGCAAAGGCATCTACCATCGAGCCAGATGGCGCGAATCCTCACCATCGCCGTGGCTCTGCTCTGTGTAATCTGTGTGCTCGCGCTGTGTATCGCCCCTTCCGTCGATATCCCCCAGACCGTTCTCAAATCGCTCCAGGTGATCGCTCTTTTGATCTTCAGCCTGGTTGCCGGCACACTTTTGCTGGCCGATCTGGTGCGTTTGGCCTTTCTTGTCCGTAGTTTAGAAGACAACCGCGTAGTTGCTTCTATCCTGGGCCCTTTACTTCCTCTCGAGATAAGCTGCGTCCAGCAGTGCTAATTCTCTGCATTTCTTGTCGATTTCGTTGCGTCCTGGTTAAACGTCGATAAAAATGGCTTCCCCAAATGGGAGCATCAGAGGAATACATGAAGGCACAAGAACTGCTCCACTCCTGGTCCACCATCCTCAGCGGTCGAAAGCCTCTGATGTCCATTGAAATCACAAGAGAATGCCCCCTGCGCTGCCCCGGATGCTACGCCTACGATGACGCCCATCTGGGCGGAAACGGCGTTACTCTCCGCGTTCTCTCCGACTACAAACAGGATGAACTGGTCGTACGGATGCTCGCTCTTGTCGACGAACATCGCCCTCTCCACGTGTCCATCGTCGGGGGCGATCCCATGGTCCGTTACAGGGAACTAGAAAAAATCTTGCCAGAACTCGATGAGCGCGGTATTCATGTTCAGCTTGTAACTAGCGCGTTTCGCCCGATCCCAATGCATTGGACGAAGTTCACTCGACTCAACGTCGTGGTTTCCATCGATGGACTTCAACCCGATCACGATGAACGGCGCAAACCTGCTACTTACGAACGTATTTTGAAGAATATCCAGGGCAGCAGGGTGACGATTCACAGCACCATTACCGGCCAGATGATGAAGCGCGAAGGCTATTTTGAGGAATTTCTTGCCTTCTGGAGCAAGATACCGGAGATTAAACGCATCTGGATGAGTATTTTTACGCCCCAGCATGGCGCTGTAGGACCGGAAATTCTGACACCTGAAGAGCGCGTCCGGGTCATTGGAGAGTTGGGCAAGCTGCGCACCCGCTTCCCCGTGCTCGATATGAGCGAGAGGGTGCTGCGCGAATTTCTCCATCCACCTAAATCTCCCGACGAGTGCATCTTTGCTCGCACCACCGAGATCGTCTCCGCCGATCTTAAGACCCGCGTCACTCCCTGCCAGTTCGGCGGCAATCCTGACTGCTCGCAATGCGGCTGCATGGCATCGATGGGATTAGCGGCGGTAGGACATCTCGAAATCGGCGGTATCGGCCTAGGTAAGATCTTTCGCGCCTCCGAACGTATCGGCAGGGGCGTAGATAAGCTCAGAAATTCTCAAAAAGAGGTTGCGTAAATGACGTCCCAGCCTGCAATGACTCTCATGGAAACAGCTGCTCCGGCTCGTCAGGGCTCAGTCGTCAACATTGAGCGATCGGAACGTGAACTCCGACGGCAGCTGACTCGCTTCTCCAAATGGATGTATCGGCTGGGTTTTGCTCCTGGCACCTCAGGCAACCTCTCGGTGCGGCTTGATGAGGAAAGCATCCTGGCGACGCCGACCGGCTGCAGCAAATACCTGCTGCGTCCTTCGGACATGGTGATCGCCAATCTCAACGGCAAACTGCTTTCGGGCACACGCAATGTCACGAGCGAAATCGGTATGCATGTGGCGGTATATGCTGCCCGCCCGGATGTGCAGGCAGTCGTTCATGCCCACCCACCGATTGCAACGGCGTTCGCCTCCTGCGGAATGGCACTCGACCAACCATTGTGCGCGGAGCTGCTGATGACTCTCGGCAAGATTCCCCTTGCGTCCTATGCCACGACCGGGACAGACGAAGTGGGCGCAAGCCTGGAGCCTTACCTGCTCGATCATGATGCGATTCTGATGGCCAACCATGGGCTTGTTACCTATGGCCAGGACCTTCTCGACGCATTCATGAAGCTCGAAACCACGGAGCATTTTGCGCAGGTGTGTCTGGCCGCTCATCAACTGGGCTGCGCGACTCCGCTGGGCGAAGAAGCAATCGGCAAGCTGCAGCAAGCGCGTCTACGCTACCGTTCGAATTGCAGGATGTAATCCGGCCACAAAGACTGCTTTGAAAGTGTGTTACAACGGGGTAACCCACTCAGGCGGTGACTGTGCTGAATCCTTACGCAACATTTCTCGGTGACCGGGACCCGCAGGAAGTGCTCTCTTCCACTGCGGCAAGACTGGCTGAGTTCTACAAACAATTGGGACCCACGGGACTGGAAAAGTCTCCGGCGCCCGGCAAGTGGAGCCCGCGCGAAATCTTTGCGCACCTCGCCGATTGCGAAATCGCCTTTGCCTTTCGCCTGCGGCAGACGCTGGCGGAAGACAATCATGTCATCCAACCCTTCGATCAGGAGCACTGGGCACGCACGTATGCGTCGTATGATGCCAGCGCGGCAGTCGCCACTTTTTCAGCAGTGCGCCGCTGGAATCTTTCGCTCATCCACGGTCTGTCCGACGACGATCGCGGCAAAACTGTGAATCATCCAGAACGCGGACCGATGACTTTTGCCACAATTGTGGAGACGATGGCTGGTCATGATTTGAACCATCTGCAACAGCTGGAGAAGATACAACAGGCGTGATGAGGATCACTCCTGCACGACGTTCACATCGCCGATGCCCACAGTAGCGTGCAATTTATAGGGACCCTGCAATGAGATGCGCTTCGTGGCTGGAAAAAATCCATCGGAGCTCTGCCGGGAAATGGCGTCCCTCGCATCACCGATCTTTGTGCCGGTAGTGATTTCGTTGTATTTCGCTCCGTCGGTGACACCCACAACCAGATCACCGATGCCGACGTGCAATTCTTTATTCCCCTCAATTCCCTTTACCGACAGATCGCCGATGCCGAGATCGAGCTTTAGATTGGTTTGCGCGGGAAGACTGATGGTGACACTCGCGCCCTGATGGTTGCCTTCATGCTTCGGCAACTTCAAATCGATCGTGGCACGGTCGCCTGCGACATCGAAACGATGCACCCACGATTGCACGGTTGCGTCGTCGTAGAACGAACGCGGGTCGATGGTGAGGCGAATCGTCTTTTCGTCGTCGCTGTGCACCACGTGTACCTCACCGACATTCATCTGCATGACCAGGGTGCCGTTTGCAGGAAGGCTCTTGCTCACTACGAATGGCGCCGGTTTGGGCAAGTCAAGTTTCTGTCGCGGCGCCGTCTCCTGCGCGTGCAAAGCGCCTGCGCCAGCAAGAATGATGACCGACAAAGCTGCAAATTTCATAGTGCCTCTATTCCTGCGAGATATCCATGCTGCCCATGCCGACATTGACTTCAAGCGTGCCGTCGCCTGCGCCGCTGTAGTTTCTGCTGACGATAAAATGCCCGTCGTGGCCACCGGGGCGGTGATCATGCAATGAGCCCATGCCGATATTTACCTGCATGCTTGCATAGCTTTTGTCGCCTTCAACCAATAGCTTGGCGTGACCATAGCCGACGTTGATGTTGCGCTGTCCCGCGCTGCCAATCGCGTTGAAATTCAGATCGCCCTTGCCGAGGTTGAACTCGCTGTTCAATCCTTTGTTCATCGGAACGGTCAGCGTGACCACAGCGTGAGAGCCGTTCGGAAACTTCAGGTGAATCGCGGCATTGTCTGGCGTAACAACCAGCTTCTGAATGTACTCGGGAGCGGGGCTGGCGGTTTTCTCTTCCAATTCGACGGAGAGCTTCAGATCTTTGGCATCGGGTCGTGTAAGCACCCGCAACTGTGCATTGCAGACGTTTACGCTCAGTGTGCCAGCTCCCGAGAATGTTCGCGCAATTTCAAGATGGCGGGCGTCGAGCACATCTCCTGGCTGTTGCTGAAACTCGCGGTTCGTTACCGGTTCGCCATTGCAGTTCGAATCGTCCGCCCGAAGCGCCGTACAAGAGGCCAGCAGGGCAACAGCCAGCAAACATAACGTCCGGCGGATCAATACATAAGGGATGCGTTGGGCCATTTCGGCTCCTGATTTTCGTTCACTGGAGATACGGTTCGAGACAGGGCGCGGTTCCCCTAAAGTTTGCCCAGTTTCCACAACCCCACTACAATCGTAGGAACCATTTAGGAAATTGCCGTATACCCGGCCTCTAGCCCGCGAAGAAGCATCTTCGCACACGGAACACAATGATCGAACATCCCGTCCCCGAAGCCTTAACGTTTGACGACGTTTTGCTGGTACCCGCCTATAGTGAAGTTGTTCCTGCACTGGTAAGCACACAAACCAAGCTCACCAACCGTATCCTGTTGAATACACCGCTTTTAAGCGCTGCGATGGACACCGTGACCGAGTCGCGTCTCGCGATCGCCATGGCGCAGCAGGGCGGTATCGGCATCGTGCATCGCAACCTGACTATCGAACAGCAGGCCGGGGAGATCGATAAGGTAAAGCGCTCGGAAAGCGGCATGATCGTCGATCCGGTGACGATCACTCCCGACCAGCTCATCTCAGACGCGCTGGATGTGATGCGGAAGTACAAAATTTCGGGCGTGCCGGTAACGAAGGATCGCAAACTGGTGGGTATTCTTACCAACCGCGACCTTCGTTTTGAAACACGCACCGATATTCCTATTGCCGACGTGATGACGAAAGAGAACCTCATCACGGTTCCGGTGGGGACCACATTGGAAGAGGCCGAGCTGATTCTGCACAAACACCGCGTGGAAAAGCTTCTCGTCGTCAACGACCAGTACGAGCTCAAGGGCCTCATCACTGTTAAGGACATCCAGAAGAAGCTGAAATATCCGAGTGCTGCGAAAGACGATCAGGGCCGCCTGCGTGTAGGCGCTGCCATTGGTGCAACCGGCGACTTTCTGGAACGCGCCGCTGCTCTGGTGCAGAACCGCGTCGATGTGCTGTCAATCGATTCCGCCCACGGGCATTCTTCGCGCGTGCTCGAAGCCGTCCGCGAGGTCAAAAAGCGCTTTCCTGACGTAGATTTGCTTGCCGGAAATATTGCCACCTATGAAGGCGCAAAGGCGCTGATTGACGCTGGCGCGGACGGCCTCAAGGTCGGCATCGGTCCCGGATCCATTTGCACCACGCGCATGGTTACAGGCGCAGGCATGCCGCAGATCACTGCCATCAGCGAAGCCTACAAAGCTGGCCGCGAGCACAATGTTCCCGTGATCGCCGACGGCGGCATCAAGTATTCCGGCGACGTGGCCAAGGCGATTGCTGCAGGCGCCAGCAGCGTGATGATCGGTTCGCTTTTCGCGGGCGTGGACGAGAGCCCCGGCGAAACCATTCTTTACCAGGGACGGTCATTCAAGGCCTATCGCGGCATGGGATCGCTCTCCGCTATGTCACAGGGATCGGGCGAGCGTTATTTTCAGAGCAGCCGTGATCTTGAAGAAGCTCCGGCGAGCACCGAAGGGGTGGTCGCGCGGGAGCGCAACGGCCAGAACCGCCTGGCGAAGTTCGTTCCGGAAGGCATCGAGGGTCGCGTGCCGCATCGTGGACCGCTGGAAGCGATGGTTTATCAACTGGTTGGCGGACTGCGCTCCGGCATGGGCTATTTGGGTTGCGCAACCATTGAGGAGCTGCAGACGAAGTCGCGCTTTATCCGCATATCGAACGCTGGCCTGCGTGAAAGTCATGTCCACGATGTCATCATTACCCGCGAGGCCCCGAACTACCACGTCGAGTAATCCGGATGACTTCTCAAACTCTACAGCGTCTGAAGATCATCTTCAGGCGCTGTTTGCTTTCCGGCATAATTTTCATCATCGGAGCGTGAAGCCTTTTCGCATCATGGGCCGTCTTTCAGCCGTGTTGATACTTCGTCTGCTGCTATGCCTCTCGCTGTGCTGCCTGCCCCTGGCGGCTCAGGATGATGCTGCACCGCAACAACAGCAGACATATCCGGTGCGCGGAATTGTCATCAATAAATTCTCGGGGCAGCCGATTGCCCGCGCGCTGGTTACGATGCAGGGGCAGTCCTCCGATGCAGTGTTTACGGACAGCGAGGGGCACTTTGAGTTTCCACATGTTCCCGCTGGCTCCTGTCTTCTGACGGTCATGCGTCCCGGCTTTACCGGTTCCGCATCGGGGAGCCAGCAGGAGACGCAACATGTGCAGGCTGGCCCCAACGCGGAAGACGCGACCCTCGCACTTCTGCCTACCGGCGCGATCAGCGGCCAGATCACGCTCTCCACTTCCGATTCGGCTGAGAACATTCAGGTCCACCTGCTGAAAAAAGATATCCAGAATGGCCGCTCATTCTGGCAGCAGGGGCAGAGCCGCATGACGAACAGTGACGGTGGCTTTTTCTTCGGCAACCTGGAGCCCGGGGCCTATCGCGTCTACACGTCTGGTTCAGTCGATCCGGATCCGGAACCGATGGGAGACCATCCGCATTGGGGATATCCGCCTGAGTATTTCCCCGGCGGGGCGGATTCAAGCGGAGACGCAGCTCTCACAGTGCGCCCCGGACAGCATCTTCAGGCGGATATGCTGCTGACGCACGAGCCTTTTTATTCTGTAACCGTTTCAGTTTCAAATAGCGGGCGAGGTGCGAATGTGCAGATATACGACCTCGCTGGGCACCCTCTGCCCTATCCTTCGCGATACAACCAGCGCGACCGGGATGTGCATTTGAATCTGCCTAAAGGCATATACCGGTTGGAGGGAGAGTCGTTTGGATTGACGCCTCAATTCGGCAACGCGCAGATCACGGTGCAAAATGGGCCTGTAAGCGCAGGTCTGGTGCTGCTTCCTCTCAATTCGATCCCTGTGACTATCCACCGTGAATTTACAAACCAGAATCACACTACGGTGACTTTTGCTGACGGCAACCCGCCAGAGTGGTTCTCAGCGGGAGTCAATCTGACGCTGCAGCGTATCAGCGGAAACGTAGCCAACTTTGCAGGCGGCAATCTGCGTCACGCGCCCAACAGCACGGACAGCTCGGCTTTTATTCTTGAAAATGTTCGTCCCGGCAGCTACTGGGTGCAGACCAACAGCTTCCAGGGCTACGTCGCTTCTATCACCAGCGGCGGAGTCGATCTTACGCAGCAACCGTTGGTTGTGGGCCCAGGCGGCTCGTCGTCGCCCATTGACATTACGCTTCGCGACGATGGAGCCACTCTGAGCATCGCACTGCAACAGCCTGCGGGAACGGCTGGAAACGCCGAGCCTACGGCATATGTCTCCCTTATTCCCGAGTCTTCTGTAGCTGCGCAGGTGCCGCAAAACATGCGCATCACACAGGCGACGCAGATATCGAATCTACCTCCGGGATCCTATCGGGTGATCGCATTTGATGCACCACAACAACTGGACCTCAGCAGCCAGGATGCCGTTCGCGCACTGGTAGGCAAGGGTCAGACGGTCACTCTTGCCGCAGGAGCTTCAGCGCAGATCACGCTAGATATCACCGCCGCAAATGGTGGGAGCCAATGATCCGGATTGGCATGAGGCATCTTCTGCTCGCCTGTTGCGCGGCGATTGCGTGCTGCATCGGCGCGACCGCGCAGACATCCAGCAGTATTACGGGAAAAGCGGTGAATGCAGCTACCGGCTCGCCGCTCTCCCACGCTACCGTGTCACTGGAGCAGGCAAAGGACGGTTCTCTGTTCGCCTCTGTCACAACTGACGAAAACGGGAACTTTCAGTTCCTCCGTATACCTGCTGACAGATACATTCTGTGTGGCTCGCACCGCGGCTATATTACGACTGCCTATGATGCGCATGATAATTTCACGACGGCGCTGGTGACAGGCGCAGGTCAGGATTGCTGCGCGAATCTTCAACTGAAGCTGGTTCCTGGCGGTGTTATCGCCGGAACTGTGGCGGAAGATACCGGAGATCCGGTTGGACATGGAGTGGTTACACTTTACCGCGACAGCAATCGCACCGGCGAAGAGCGTGTACAACGAGTACGCGCGGCGAATGTAGACGAATCCGGAGCCTATGAATTTGCCGGTCTGGAGCCGGGGAATTACTTTGTGTCTGCAACCGGGCAGACCTGGTATTCGGTGCGTGCACGAATCCGCTCTATGGCTGCAAATCGAGACTCGACGGGTGGGAATACCAGCCTGACCCTTTCACCTATGGACCTTGTCTACGCGACGGAGTTCTATCCGGACACAACAGATGAAAAATCTGCCGCACCAATTCCAATCAAAGGCGGAGAACACTTAGTCATTAATTTCTCGCTGCACCCCATCCCTGCCTTGCACTTGACGGTGCAGACACCGCAGACGCCGGAGGGCGGACGATCCGGATTCTCTATGCCTCCGATCGAGCACCAAGTCTTCGGGCTAACCGAACCGCTTATCTTCTCGCCATTCATCGGGGCTCGGCGAGGAATGGAAATCAGCGTGCCTCCGGGCCAATATGAGTTGCGCGTACCTGAAAGAGATGGCAATCCCGGCAAAGTCGTTACTGTCGATGCGAGTACGGATCAGGCAATCGATCTTTCTACCGGCTCGGCGCTGGCGGACGTTTCGGGCAAGCTGGCACCAGCTTCCGGTGGTACGTTGCCAGATAATCTGTTCGTCTCCCTAGTGACGCTAGAGGATCGTGTCAGCGGTGGCACCCGACTCGAAAACGATGGCGGCTTCACCATCCACGGCGTTGCGCCGGGTGTCTACCGGTTGAATATCGCAGGCGGCGGCAAGCGTTTTCACGTATCAAAGATGATGGCAAATGGCGCACAGATTGGACATCGCCAGATAACGATCGGCAGCGGTTCGGCAACGCTGGCGGCAACTATCTATGAAGACCTCGGGCTGTCCGTCTCAGGCTTTGCCAAGCAAAACGGCGTCGTTACACCCGGAGCGATGATCGTCTTGATGCCGGCCGATCCGGTGCGCGACCGCGATTATTTCCGCCGCGCTCAATCCGATTCCGACGGTAACTTCGTGCTGAAGAATGTCGAACCGGGAAAGTACACTGTCGTCGCCATTCAGGATGGTTGGTCACTCGACTGGGCACAGCCGGATGTGATCCGGCATTACGCGCAGCGAGGACAGCAGGTCAGCATCACCGAGCAGAATCCACAGACGACCCAGTTGAGCGAAGCGCTGGAAGTCCAGCCCAAATAAAAACGCACCTCAGTATCGAGGTGCGTCGTGTCCGCGAACTTACGAGCGGAATTAAGCCTGTTCGTTGCCTTCGCCGCCAGCTGCCTGCTGCTCTTCGGCCATAGCCTTCTGCAGCTCTTCACGGCGCTTGGTGCGGGCTTCTGCGCGCTTCTGACGCTTCTCGTCGAGAATCGCCTCCGCTCCGAGCAGCTCGATGAATGCCTTCTCGGCGCCGTCGCCCTTCTGGAAGCCACGGCGCACAATGCGCAGGTAGCCGCCATTGCGGTCGCCGTAGCGCGGGGCCACGGTGTCAAACAGCCGCGTGACTGCATCGCGGGTCTGGAGGTAAGAAAGAGCCTGACGCCGTGCATGCAGGTCGCCCTTCTTGCCCAGGGTGATCAACTTCTCTACGTGAGGCCGCGCTGCCTTCGCCTTGGCGATGGTCGTCTCGACGCGGTCTTCCAGAATGATGGACGTGACCAGGTTGCGCAGCAGAGCGCGGCGGTGGCTGGTGTTGCGTCCGAGTTTGTATCCTGCATTGCGGTGGCGCATGGCAAATCTCTCTTATCTAATTCAGGTCTCAGGAGTCAGGTCACAGGGCACAGTCTTGAATCTGAGACCTGTGCCCTGAGCTCTGTGCCCTGTTAAAAGTTTTCCGTTTCAGACGGCAGCGGAAGATCCGCTTCGTCCAAACCTTCATCATCGTCGTCGTCGAAACGGCCGAAGCTGGCAGCTGCAAGCGTGGCCGAGGGCAGAACGCTCGTCGGTCCCGGCACCGCATTGCCATGTTCGTCAATCTTCATGCCGAGCGAAAGACCCATCTGCGCAAGGATTTCCTTGATCTCGTTCAGGCTCTTGCGTCCGAAGTTCTTGGTCTTCAGCATTTCGGCTTCGGTCTTCTGCACCAGCTCGCCGATGCTCTGGATGTTGGCGTTCTTCAGGCAGTTGTAGCTGCGAACGCTCAGTTCCAGTTCTTCCACCGAGCGATTGAGATTGTCGTTCCGCAGCAGCGGACGGCCATCTTCCGCCTGGGCTTCGGTCTCGATCTCTTCCTCGAAGTTGATGAAGATGCTCATGTGGTCCTTGAGCAGCTTCGCCGCGAGGCCAATCGAATCTGCCGGAACAACGGTACCGTTGGTCCAGACTTCGAGCGTCAGCTTGTCGTAGTCGGTGATCTGACCCAGACGGGCTGCCTCGACCGTGTAGTTCACCTTGCGCACAGGCGAGTGAACCGAATCGACCGGAATGAAACCAATACCGAGGTCGGAGTCGAAGTTCTTGTCAGCGGAGATGTAGCCACGGCCGCGCTTCAGGCGCATTTCCATGTCCAGCTTGCCGCCTTCGCTGACGGTTGCGATATAGACATCCTTGTCGAGAATTTCCACGTCGCCATCGGCTTCGATCATGCCCGAAGTCACCACGCCCGGCTGGTCCGCGCGCAGATACAGCGCCTTCGGGCCTTCGCCGTTCAACTTGAAGGGGATCTGCTTCAAGTTCAGGATGATGTCGGTTGCGTCTTCCACAACTCCAGTGATCGACTGGAACTCGTGCAGTACGCCTTCGATCTTGACTGCGGTCACGGCCGCGCCTTCGATGGACGAAAGCAGCGTGCGGCGCAGTGCATTGCCAATGGTTGTTCCGAAGCCGCGCTCAAAGGGCTGAGCGCTAAACTTCCCGTATTTCTCAGTCAGCGTTTCAGTATCAACCGCTAACCGTTTTGGCTTTTGAAATCCTCTCCAAAGCATATCGATTCGCTCTCCTGACACCGGGCCGCGAAGCATTTTGCAGCGTCGGCGTCTGTTATCTCCGTTGATTAAATTCACCGCATTCGGCGGTGTACATCTTTCGAGTCAAGGACTCGAAAATCTTTTATCCCGAGGAGCTATCTGAAACCCACGTTAGCTTCCGAACGTGGGGCACCCAGATTATGCCCCTCCAAAACTTGATTACTTGCTGTAAAGTTCGACAATCAGCTGCTCGTTCACCGGCAGGTTCACATCCTCGCGCTTCGGCAGCGACAGAATCTTGCCTGACAGGTTCGCATGATCCACTGAAAGCCATGCAGGAGCCGGCTGGTGGCTGGCGAACTCACGCGAGCTCTCGAGCACCGTCATCTTCTGGCTGTTCGGACGAATCTTGATCTCATCGCCAACATTCACCTGGAACGAAGGAATGTTCACCTTGCGGCCATTCACTTCGATGTGTCCGTGACGGACGATCTGGCGGGCCAGACGGCGCGAAGTGGCAAAGCCGAGACGGTAGGCCACGTTGTCCAGGCGGCGCTCAAGCTGCTGAAGGAGCAGTTCGCCGGTGACGCCCTGGGCGCGCGATGCTTTCTCGTAATATGCGCGGAACTGGCCTTCGAGGGTGAAATAGATGCGCTTCGCCTTCTGCTTTTCACGCAGCTGCAGGCCGTAGCCTACGATCTTCGCCTTGCGGTCACGGCCATGCTGGCCGGGGGCGAAGTTGCGCTTCTCAATGGGGCATTTATCGGAAAAGCACTTAGTGCCTTTCAGAAAAAGCTTGGTGCCTTCGCGGCGGCAAAGGCGGCATACTGGTCCGGTGTAACGTGCCAATTCATTTCTCCTAGATTTTCAGGGGCCGACTGGTTTACGCGCTGGCTGCGCTTCGTCCCAGTCCAAACCTTCTTATTTTAACGCATTTTCACCGCGCAGGCGAATACCTGCGCGATGAAGGCGAACTTACACTCTGCGGCGCTTCGGCGGACGGCAGCCGTTGTGCGGAATCGGAGTCGTATCACGGATCGAACGAACTTCAATTCCTGCTGCGGCCAGTGCGCGCACTGCCGATTCGCGGCCCGAACCGGGTCCGGAGACGCGGACATCGACCGAACGCAGACCATGATCGCGCGCCTGGTTGGCGGCATTGATCGCTGCCTGCTGCGCGGCAAACGGAGTGCCCTTACGCGACCCGCGGAAGCCGAGCGAACCCGAGCTCTTCCACGAGATCGTGTTGCCCTGACCGTCGGTGATGGTCACGATGGTGTTGTTGAACGAAGCCTGAATGTAGACCAGACCGTACGGCACATTCTTGCGTTCGCGCTTCTTGAATTTCTTGTTCTTGGTGGCTGCCTTGCCGGCGCCCTGTGCTTTTGCCATGACTAGGTCTTCGTCGCTTTCTTCTTGCCCGCAATCGTGCCCTTACGCGGTCCCTTGCGGGTACGCGCATTGGTGTGGGTACGCTGTCCGCGCACCGGGAGGCTGCGGCGATGCCGCAGTCCACGATAGGACTGGATGTCGATGAGACGCTTAATGTGCATCGAGACGTCTTTGCGCAGGTCGCCTTCGACCTGGCCTTCTTCCTCGATCACCTGGCGGATGCGGTTTACCTCGTCTTCGCCGAGATCCTGGATCTTCTTGAACGGGTCAACGCTCGCAGCTCCAAGGATACGCAGCGCACGCGGGTTCCCGATCCCGAAGATGTAAGTGAGCGCGATTCTTGCCTGCTTGTTGCGGGGCAGATCGACGCCAGCAATACGTGCCATGCTTGTCCTTCTTAAGGTATTCCGGGCAGCTTCACCGCTCGGAACGGTTAGGCTGGACTTGCTTCAGTCCAGCGGTTTTGACAGGCTTTTGTGAATCCTGGGGTTCATCGCAAGCCTTTATGGCTAACTAGCCCCACCACTTGCAGATTCTCGCCTGTCCGTATCAGACGCCTGAGCTTTAGCCCTGGCGCTGCTTGTGTTTTGCGTTCTCGCAGATCACACGCACCACACCACGGCGGTGAATGACCTTGCACTTGTCACAAATCTTCTTTACTGATGCACGAACCTTCATTTGAACTACTCCAATCCTACTTACTTGTAGCGGTAAACGATGCGCCCGCGCGTCAAATCATACGGGCTAAGTTCTACCGCAACCCGGTCTCCCGGGAGAATGCGGATAAAGTTTTTCCGCATGCGGCCTGAGACGTGCGCCAGAACCTGGTGCTTATTCTCAAGCTCAACCTTGAACATGGCATTCGGCAACGTCTCAAGGACAGTTGCCATTACCTCAATCGCGTCTTCCTTCGACAATCCGTATCCCGATTCTGCCCGCCTCTGGCAGGCTTCGCCTCAAAACTTTACTGCGTCAATACCACAGCACCGTTAGCGGTCACTGCCACCGTGTGCTCAAAATGCGCGCTCAAACTTCCGTCTTCCGTGACTGCAGTCCAGCCGTCGCTCAGCACCTGCACACCCGGTTTGCCCGAGTTCACCATCGGCTCAATACAGAAGACCATGCCTTCCCGCAGCTTCAAACCCTGTCCCCGGCGTCCGTAGTTCGGCACCTGCGGATCTTCATGCAGCCTGGTACCGATGCCGTGCCCAACAAACTCCCGCACTACGCTGAAGCCGTCAGCTTCGACCACTTCCTGCACCGCAGCGCCGATATCGCCCAGGTAAGCGCCAATTTTTACAGCGCGGATACCGCTTTCGAGCGATGCCTTCGTCACATCCAGAAGGCGCTGCGTCTTCGGCGCAATCTTCTCACCTACCGGCACGGTGATCGCCGAATCACCATAAAACCCATCGATAATCACGCCCGTGTCAATCGAAACAATGTCGCCATCGCGCAATACACGACTCGCCGACGGAATTCCGTGAACCACTTCGCTATTCACCGACGTGCACAGCACCGCGGGATATCCGTGATAACCCTTGAATGCCGGTGTTGCTCCCAACTCAGCGATCTTTGCTGCAGCTTCATTCTCAAGATCCATCGTGCTTGCACCCGGCTTCACGAAGCCACGCACATAATCCAGGATCTCTCGAACTACCGCTCCGCTACGCCGCATCTTCTCTACTTCCTGCGGCGTTTTAATCATGATCGCCATCAGCCGGTTATCCTCTTAAACGCAGAACAGCAGCCATCACTGCGGCTGCAACTGCGTCCACCGGCTGTTCTCCGTCCACTTCGTCAAAGCGTCCCAGAGCACGATAATGCTCCACGACCGGAGCCGTCAGCGACTCATAGGTCCGCATCCGCTCCTCAAAAACTTCTTCTGTGTCGTCTGAGCGCCGCGTCAAAGGCGTACCGTCGAGGTCACAAAGCTCGTCAACCTTCGGCGGCTGCAAGTAGATGTTGTAAATACTCTTGCAGACTGGACAGCTGCGCCTGCCGGTAATACGGCGCAGTAATTGAGTATATCCTACTTGGATGCTTACAGCAATGACCGGTAGGCTGCCCCTCTGCGCGGCAAGATGGCCATCCAGCCACTCAGCTTGGCCCAAAGTCCGCGGAAACCCATCCAGAATGTAGCCGTTAGCTGTATCCGGCTGCAAAAGTCGCGCCGCAACCATCTCATTCACAAGCTCGTCCGGAACCAGTTCGCCGCGATCCATGAGGATCTTAGCCTTTTTCCCCAGCTCAGCCCCGCCTGCGACGTTGGCGCGGAGAATATCTCCGGTTGAGATCTGCGGAATCGCCCAGGCGGCCATAATTTCCTTAGCCTGAGTACCTTTACCAACTCCGGGAGCTCCTAACAGAAGAATCGGACCGGGGACGATGCGAATGACTTTTCCGTCCTCGGTCCGTTTCTCGATGACTGCTACTGCCACTTACCAGGCCCGCCTTCCGCGAATACGTCCGCTGCGCGGCGAGAAGCCTTCATAGTGGCGCATGATCAGCTGAGATTCCACCTGGTTGACCGTATCCATGGCTACGCCGACCACGATCAGCAGCGACGTTCCACCGAAGTAGAAGTTGAAGCCCAGACCGTTCGTCACCCACAACGGCAGGCGCTCGAACATCGGGCCTACCAGGAATAGATGGTTCAGATGGATACCGCTGATAAGAATCTGCGGGATGATCGAAATGATGATCAGGTACAGTGCGCCGACCAGAGTAATGCGGGTCAGAATGTCGTTGATGTAATCCGAGGTGCGCTTGCCGGGACGGATACCGGGAATGAAGCCGCCGTACTTGCGCATATTGTCTGCAATGTCATCCGGACGGAAGACAATCGAGATATAGAAATATGCGAAGAAGACAATGGCGACAATGTACAGCAATTCGTACCAGGGCTCGCCTGCATGCAGCGCGTCAAATACGCGCGTAAGGAAAGCGCTGTTGCGCACAAATGCAGCCTGTGAAAAGAGCAGCGGGGCCGACAGCACCGAAGCCGCAAAGATAACCGGCATAACGCCGCCGGAGTTGACCTTGAGTGGCAGGTGCGTCGATTGGCCGCCCATCAGCCTGCGTCCGACAATGCGCTTGGCATACTGCACCGGAATGCGCCGCTCGCTGCGCTCGACGTAGACGATGAAGGCCACGACAGCAATCATGGCTACGACAAGAAGAACCAGCGCTGGAACCGTGAATGCGCCAAACTTCTCGGTGCGTGCCGTCTCAACCAGCTCCTCAATAGCGCGTGGCAAGCCTACGACGATACCAGCGAAGATCAGCAAGCTCATGCCATTGCCGATGCCGCGATCGGTGATCTGCTCACCGAGCCACATGATGAAGGCCGTGCCAGTCGTCAGCGTCAGGACCGTCATGATGACGAAACCGGGTCCAGGGTTAAGTACCAGCTGTAGTCCGCCCGAGCCGTGCAACAGGGTCAGCGCAATGGCCAGCGACTGCACGATGCCGAGGACGACGGTTACGTAACGTGTCCACTGCGTAATCTTCCTGCGGCCCAGCTCACCTTCTTTTTGAAGGCGGGCCAGCGGCTCATAGACCACGGTCAGCAACTGGAAGATGATCGACGCCGTGATGTACGGCATAATACCCAGCGCAAACACGGTCAAGCGGCGCAGGTTGCCGCCGCTGAACAGGTTGACCAGGCCCAAGGCGCTGCCACTCTGTGAATCGAAGAAGTGCTCAAGTGCCGTCGCGTTGACACCGGGGGTAGGAATAAAGGCGCCAAGACGGTAGACGGCAAGCATCGCCATCGTGAAGAGAACCCGCTTACGCAGGTCAGGAACGCGGAAGATATTGGCGAATTTTTCAAACATGAAGAGTCGGATTCCCGGATGGCCCTCTTCCCGAGGGCCTCTCGTCTTACGCTACCAGAATAGCCTTGCCGCCGGCCTTCTCGATTTTCTCCTGTGCGGATTTCGAGAATTTGTGCGCATGCACGGTGATCGCCGCGGTGAGCTCGCCATTACCCAGAATCTTAAGCAGCCCTTCGTTCTTCTTCAGCAGCCCCTTGGCGGAAAAGAATTCGATGGTCAGCTCGTTCTCGCCCAGCTCGGCGAGACGGTCCAGGTTCAGGACGGTGTATTCCGTGCGGAAGATGTTGGTGAAGCCGCGCTTCGGCAAACGGCGGTGCAACGGCATCTGGCCGCCTTCAAAACCGCGCATCAGGCTCGAACCCGAACGGGACCCCTGTCCCTTGTGTCCACGGGTGGAGGTTTTGCCGTGTCCGGAGCCCATACCACGGCCGACGCGCTTTTTGTTCCGATTCGCCTTCTTCGGCGCTCTAAGACTGGAAAGATTCATGATGTCCTCGCTATACGCCGGTCAGGCTTGCCCTGACCGACTCGCATTTATGACGGCTGTGCCGCTTAAGTTTTACGCCGAAGGCGTCGCCGCCTGAACGGCTAGTTCTCTACAATTCTAACAAGGTGGGGAACAGTCTTCACCATGCCGCGAATCGAGGGAGTATCCTCACGCTCGACGATCTGGTTCAGGCGCGTAAAGCCGAGGCCCTTGACGACCCTCTTGTGCTTGAACGGAGCCTGAATGGACGAGCGGTAGTACTGAATTTTGATCTTCGCTTGAGTTTCTGCCATGACTATAACTCCTGTACCTGCTTGCCGCGAAGCGCCGCCACTTCCGCGCGGTCGCGCAGTTGGACGAGAGCGTCAAACGTAGCCTTGATGACGTTGTGCGGATTCGCCGTGCCCAGGCTCTTGGTCAGAACATTCTGCACACCAGCCGAGGTCATTACCGCGCGCACTGCGCCGCCTGCGATCACGCCTGTACCTTCGGGAGCCGGCTTCAACAGCACGTGGCCCGAACCGAAGCGGCCCAGCACCTGGTGCGGAATCGTGGTCTGCGTCAGGTTGATGCGGACCAGGTTCTTCTTGGCCGCTTCAATACCCTTGCGGATCGCCTGCGGCACTTCCTTCGCCTTGCCCGAGCCGTATCCCACCACGCCGGCACCGGGATCGCCTACGACGACCAGCGCGGCAAAGGACATGTTCTTGCCGCCCTTGACCACCTTGGTCACGCGGTTGATCGCAACAACCTGATCCTTCAGGTTGAACTGCCCGGCATCCAGTTTCTTTTTCAGTGTTGCCATTCGCTTCCTGATTTCCTTCTGGCCGGCCTTACGCCGCGCCTAAACACTTAGAATTCGAGACCTGCTTCGCGCGCCGCATCGGCCAGAGCCTTGATGCGTCCGTGATACAGATAGCCGCCGCGATCGAACACAACCTTCTTGATGCCCTTTTCCTGCGCGCGCTCAGCCACCAGCTTGCCGACTTCCTTGGCCGCGGAGACGTTGCCGCCGGTCTTCAGCTTCGAAGCCTTGCTCGATGCCGATACCACGGTGATGCCCTTGCCGTCGTCAATAACCTGGGCATAGATGTGGTTCAGTGAGCGGTACACATTCAGGCGCGGACGCTCTGTTGTGCCAGCAACCTTGGCGCGGATGCGGTCATGGATGCGCTGGCGAATTTCATTTCTGTTTCTCTGCGAAATCATTCTCGTCTTCCTTCCTAATAGCGGAGCCGCCTTGCGGCCCCGTTCGGTTTCAATTCGTTTTGTCCAGAGATCCTTCGCGCTAGGCGCTCAGGATAGCCGCGCGAGGCTCAGACGCCTCGCAAACGCGGCTACTTCGCTCCGGTCTTACCAACCTTCTTCTTCAGCTTCTCGTCGGAGTAGCGCACACCCTTGTTCTTGTAGGGATCCGGCTTGCGCAGCGAACGCATATCGGCGGCCACCTGGCCGACCTTCTGGCGATCGATGCCGCTCACCGTTACGCGCGTTTGCTTCGGATCGATCGTTGCCGTAATGCCGGTAGGCAGCGGGAACTCAATCTGATGCGAATAGCCAAGAGTGAACACGACCGTATCCTTGCCCTTGAGCTCGGCGCGGTAACCGATGCCGACAATATCCAGATCCTTAGACCAGCCCTTGGTCACGCCTTCGACGGCGTTGAAAACCAGTGCGCGGGTCAAGCCATGCACGGCAGCCTGCGACTCATTCTCACGGCTGGCGATGATGTGGCCGTCCTTGGTCTCAAGCTTGATACCGGAAGGAATCACCTGCTCGACCTTGCCCTTCGGGCCTTCTACGACGATGGTGTTGCCGTTGACGGTGTACTTCACACCCTGCGGCAACGGAATCGGCTGTTTTCCAATACGCGACATTTCTAATCCTTTATGGCTTGCGAGTCCCGCCCGGAATTTCAATTCCGTAGCGTTCCACTGCAGCCCGCGAGTTTTTGCTCGCATATTTCAGCACTACATACGCGCCAACGGCGCGGCTAAAACATCCGCGATCGGCAGGTATGGCGCCAAAGGCGCGCCCGCCCGATGCGGCCAGCATCACCAGACTTCGCAGAGAATCTCGCCGCCTACGCCTTCTTTGCGAGCCTGGCGACCGGTCATGACGCCGCGAGGCGTGGTCATGATGCTGATGCCAAGTCCACCCTGCACACGCTTGATCTCATCGCGGCCGATGTAAACACGGCAACCGGGGCGCGATACGCGAGAGAGGTCACGGATAGCAGCTTCGTTATTGGCGCCATATTTCAGGTAGACGCGCAGCACGTTGCGGCCATTCTCTTCAGCGGCCTTGTAGTTGGCGATATAGCCCTCTTCCTTCAGAATGCGGGCGATCTCGGTCTTCAGTTTCGAGGCCGGAACATCCAGCTTCTGGTGGCGCGCACGGATGGAGTTGCGCAGGCGCGTCAGGAAATCTGCTACTGGATCGGTAAAGCTCATCGTTTCTCCTTCATCCCCCGTTCGCTCTGCTTCTCAGAGAACCTGCGGGAATGTCTATGCGTTGCGCATGGTGCAGCAACGCGAATTTGTTAGGCGCCGAAGGCGCGAGTCGCTGGACGCGTATTCCTTACCAGGAAGACTTCACTACGCCGGGGATCTCTCCCTTGAGCGCCAGCTGACGGAAGCACAGGCGGCAGACGCCAAACTTGCGCAGATAAGCGCGCGGGCGTCCGCACAGCTTGCAGCGATTGTGCTGGCGGCTGGAAAATTTCGGCTTGCGGGCGTCTTTTACCCTTTTTGCTGTCGTTGCCATAATCTAAAGTCCTCTAACTTCCTTACGCCGTCTGGCGGAACGGGATGCCGAACTGCTTCAGCAGCGCGCGCGCCGAGTTGTCGTCCTTGGCCGAAGTCACAATCGTGACATTCATGCCCTTCAGCTTTTCGACCTTCGAATAGTCGATCTCAGCAAAGATCAGCTGATCGCGCAGGCCAAGCGTATAGTTGCCGCGTCCGTCAAAGCTCTTGGTCGAAACGCCGCGGAAATCACGCACGCGGGGCAGCGCCACAGAGATCAGGCGGTCAAGAAATTCGTACATCGCTTCGCCGCGCAAAGTGACCATCGCGCCAATCGACATGCCTTCGCGCACTTTGAAGGCGGCGATCGACTTCTTCGCCTTCGTCAGTACCGGCTTCTGTCCGGTGATCGAGGCGAGATCGCCAACGAGCGGATCGATCAGCTTGTTGTTCTGCGTCGCTTCGCCCAGACCCATGTTCAGAACGATCTTTTCCAGACGCGGAACCGCCATCGTGTTCTCAAGGCCCAGCTCCTTCTGGAGTGCCGCCCTGATTTCCTGGTTGTACTTCTCTTTCAGTCTTGCTGCCATTGCCTTTTCTCTTTTCTTCTCCGGTCTTCGGAGTGGCTTGTGAGCCGTGTACCGTTACGGAGGGGATTCAATTTGGGACTTGCCGTCCAGGCAATCGCGCCTTGCGGCGCAAAAGCTTATTTCTTCTTCGTTGCCAGCGTCTGATCGCACTTCTTGCAGAAGCGAACTTTCTTGTCGCCCTCAAACTTGAAGCCGATGCGGGTAGGCCCACAGTCCGGGCAGACCACGGCAACATTCGAGATGTGCAGTGGAGCTTCCTGTTCTGCAATGCCGCCCTTGATGTTCCGCTGCGGATTCGGGCGGACATTCTTCTTGATCATCCGCACATGCTCGACCAGTACGCGGTTCTCGTCTGCCAGGACACGCAGAACGCGGCCACGCTTGCCCCTGTCGCTGCCTGCGATCACTTCCACCGTGTCATTGCGCTGTATGTTCAAACTCATAGGATTCCCTTTACCTGCCGGGCCGAATTAAAGAACTTCGGGAGCCAGCGAAACAATCTTCAGAAACTTCTTCTCACGCAGCTCGCGAGCCACCGGCCCGAAAACGCGTGTTCCCACCGGCTCACCGGCTTCGTTGATCAGCACGGCAGCGTTCGAATCGAAGCGGATGTAGGTTCCATCGCGACGGCGCGTTTCCTTGCGCGTGCGAACCACCACAGCCTTCACCACTTTGCCCTTCTTCACCTGGCCATCCGGCGAGGCTTCCTTCACCGCAGCTGTGATGACATCGCCAAGACCGGCCTTCTTGCCGCTTGCGCCACCCAGCGGCAGAATCATTTGCAGCTTGCGGGCGCCGGAGTTATCGGCTACCTCAAGCATAGTTCTCATCTGCACTGCCATCGTAATCTCTACCTTTCAGGGCCCCGCGGTAAACCGCTCCACCCTCTTGCTATGCTCGCGCGATTCCGGCGCTCGCTCCGCAATTCACCCGCACAAAATTCGTGCGGCTATTACTCAGCAACCGGCGCGGCAGCTGCTTCTGCCTGTGCCAGCGCAGAGCGGCGGACAATCTCTTCCAACTGCCAGCGCTTCAGCTTGCTCAACGGACGAGTCTCGCGGATGCGGACCACATCGCCCACGCGCGCCGAGTTCTGTTCGTCATGCGCATAGAACTTCTTGCTGCTCTTCACGATGCGCTTATACTTCGGGTGCGCCTTGCGCATCTCTACTTCCACCACGATGGTCTTCTGCATCTTGGTCGAAACGACCTGACCGACCTTCTCGTTGCGGCGCGATTCTACTGTGGCTTCGCTCTGTACATCTGCCATGGCTTAGCGAGCCTCCTTCTTCTTTGTCGTCTTCTTGGCCTTCGCGGACTTGACCGGCGCAGCGGATTCAGCCTTCGGGGCCTCGCCATGCAGCTTCAGCTCGCGCTCGCGCGTGATCGTCTTGATGCGGGCAATGTCCTTCTTCAGCTCGCGCAGCTTCTTCACGCCTTCGTTCTGGCCGAGCTTGATCTGAAAGCGCAGGCGAAACAGCTGTTCAGCCGCCTTGTGCTCCTCGACATTCAGCTCGCTGTCGCTCAGGTTGCGAATCTTTTCCAGTTCCATCTCTTCTTCTCTCCGGGACAGCGGTCACAATCTGCAACCGAGTCTCCCTGAATATCTCTCTCGCCTTACTTCGCCGCGACTACGGCCTTCACCGTATGACGCTGCACGAAGCGCGTCTTGAGCGGCAGCTTGTTTGACGCCAGACGCATGGCTTCCTGCGCCACTTCCGGCGCTACGCCTTCCATCTCGAACAGGATCTTGCCCGGACGAACGACCGCGGACCAGTGGTCGAGCGCGCCCTTGCCGGAACCCATTCGGACTTCGGCCGGCTTCTTCGTGACTGGCTTGTCCGGGAAAACCCGCAGCCAAACCTTGCCGCCGCGCTTGATGAAGCGCGTCATGGCAATACGGCTGGCTTCGATCTGACGGTCGGTGATGTAACCGCACTCCATGACCTTCAGGCCGAAGTCGCCGAACGACAGCTCGGAGCCGCGCCATGCCTTACCGCGCATCTTGCCCTTCTGCTGCTTCCGATACTTGACCTTCTTTGGCATCAACATAATGAAACCCTCAATCGTTGCCGGCTTTTGAGCCGGCTCAATTTCTTACTTCGGCCGTCAGTTTAGAAAACCGACGTGCCCACCGCAGCCTGGGGCTCGCGCCGTTTCTGCTGGTAAATATCTCCGCGATAGATCCACGTCTTCACGCCGATGATGCCGTAGGTGGTGTGTGCTTCGGCAAAACCGTAGTCGATGTCCGCGCGCAGCGTGTGCAGCGGCAGACGTCCCTGCAGATACCACTCGGAACGCGCGATTTCGTTGCCGTTCAGGCGGCCCGAAACGCGAACCTTGATACCCTTGCAGCCGAAACGCAGAGCCGAATCCACAGCCTTGCGCATGGCGCGGCGGAAGCCGACACGCTTCTCAAGCTGCAGAGCGATGTTCTCGGCCACCAACTGAGCGTCAAGCTCAGGCTTGTTGACTTCGAGAATATCGATGAAGACTTCGCGGTTGGTGCGCTTCTGCAACTCAACCTTGAGCTTCTCGATCTCGGCGCCCTTGCGGCCGATGATGATGCCCGGACGCGCGGTGCGGATGATGATCCGAAGCTTGTTGCCTGGACGCTCGACTTCAACTGAGCTGACGCCGGCGGCCTTCAGCTTGTCCTTGAGCTCGCGCTTCAGGTTCACATCTTCGATAAGCAGCTTGTCATAGTCGCGCTCAGTGAACCAGCGTGAGCGCCACGGCTTGTTGATGCCGAGCCGAAATCCGTAAGGATGGACTTTCTGTCCCATAGTTTCCTCTAATCCCCTACTTCGCTGCCTTCTTGGCAGGCGTTTTCTTTGCCGCAGGCTTCTTGGTTGCAGTCTTCTTGGCTGCGGCCTTCTTTGCGGGAGCTTTTTTCTTGGCAGGCTTGGTCGCTGCAGACGCTTCCGCGTCTACCTTCTGGACCAGGCCTTCCTGCGAACGCTCGGCCACAGAAATGATGATGTGGGCCAGACGGCGCTGATACCGGTACGCGCGACCCATCGGAGCCGGGCGAATACGCTTCATGCGCGGGCCTTCGTTCGCGATCGCATTCTTGACGTAGAGATTGTCCACATCCACGTCGAGCCCTTGTTCCTGGCTCAGATAGTTGGCGTTCTGGAGCGCCGAGCGCAGCACCTTCTCGACCAGCGGCGCGACCGACTTCTTGGTGAACGCCACCGTGTTCAGTGCTTCTTCCACGCGGCGGCCCTTAATCAGATCGAGCACCAGCCGCGCCTTTTGCGGCGATACCCGCTGAAACTTGGCTTCAGCCCGAAATTCCCGTGTGTCCAATTGCATTGGCTTGCCTCAAATCCTTCTAAAAAACTCTATGCGCGCCACACTGGAGCGCAAAATCTCTTACCGCGGCTTTGCCGAAGACTCGGCAGCCTTCGCCGAGTGGCCCTTGAACGTGCGCGTTGCCGCAAACTCACCCAGCTTGTGCCCCACCATGTTCTCGGTCACATAGACCGGCACAAACTTCTTGCCGTTGTGTACCGCGATCGTGTGCCCGACAAAGTCGGGGTGGATCGTCGAGCGGCGCGACCAGGTGCGGACAACTTTCTTATCGTTCGCCTGGTTCAGCGCATCAATCTTCACCGTCAGGTGCGTATCAATAAACGGGCCTTTTTTCGTCGACCGTGCCATCAGAGATCCTCTTAATCCTTATTTGCTGCGGCGGCTGACGATGAATGCGTCGGTCCGCTTGTTGTTACGCGTCTTGTAGCCGCGTGTCGGCTGGCCCCACGGAGTCACCGGGTGACGTCCGCCTGAGGTCTTGCCTTCACCACCGCCGTGCGGGTGATCGACCGGGTTCATGGACACACCGCGGTTGGTCGGGCGGATACCCTTCCAGCGGTTGCGTCCGGCCTTGCCGATGGTCACGTTTTCGTGATCGGTGTTGCCCACCTGGCCAACCGTCGCCATGCACTCTACCAGCACCTTGCGGGTTTCGCCGGAAGGCAGCTTCAACAGCGCGTAGTCGCCTTCTTTTGCAACCAGCTGCGCCGATGAACCGGCCGAGCGCACCATCTGCGCACCCTTGCCCGGACGAAGCTCCACATTGTGCACCGTCGTACCGGCAGGAATATTCTTGAGCGGCAGCGCATTGCCGACGAGGATGTCGGCCTCAGGGCCGCTCATCACCGTCTGGCCAACCTTCAGGCCAACCGGCTGAATGATGTAGCGCTTCTCACCGTCCTCGTAGCTGATCAACGCGATCCGCGAAGAGCGGTTCGGATCGTATTCGATCGTCGCCACCTTGCCCGGCACGCCGTACTTGTCACGCTTGAAGTCAATCAGGCGAAGCTTCTGCTTGTGGCCGCCACCGTGGTGACGGATGGTCAGGTCGCCCGAGTTGCGGCGTCCGCCGGTACGCTGCTTAATGGTCAACAGCGGTTTATACGGCTTATCCGTCGTGATGTCGTCATTCACCAGCGTGGTCTTGAACCGCAGCGATGGTGTGATCGGTCTGTATGTCTTGATCGGCATCGTTATCTTCTCTCTCGCCGCCGGCTCACTTTCACCGGCGTTTGCCCAGATAATTTATTCCTGAGCAGCAATCAATCTTCTTACTGAACCTGGGTCCGTCTTCCGACTACAGGTTGTTCACGTAATCCGGCATCTTCTCGCCCGACCGGAGGCGCACATACGCCTTCTTCCAGTCCGGACGGAAACCGGCAAACTTACCGCGACGACGCTCTTTTCCAACAACGTTCGCCGTGCGTACCGCGGAAACCTTCACCTTGAAGAGAGCCTCAACCGCCTGCTTCACTTCGGTCTTGGTCGCCTTGGCGGCCACTTCGAACACCAGGGTGTTCTCGGTTTCCTTGACGCCCAAACCTTTTTCGGTGATCAGCGGGCGGCGAATGACTGTATAGGTTGTCGGCATTAGGCCACCTCCGCCTTTCTACGCTTTGAAACCGTCTTCTTCAGAGCTTCCTGCAGCTGCTCGAGTGCGGGCCGTGAGAAGATCGCGCGCTCGTAGCGCAGCAGATCGTACGGATGCACTTCGTTGTTCAGCATCAGCTCGACGCCCTTCAGGTTGCGTGCGCCCAGAACAACATTCGGGCTCAGCTCCTTGCCATTCTCGACCAGCAGAGCGGTCTTCTTGACTTCGAGCTTGTTGAGCGCCTGACGGTACAGCTTCGTCTTCGCTTCCTTCAGCTCAAAGCTCTCGACCACTGTCAGCTTGCCATCCTGCAGCTTTGCAGCAAGCGCGGAGCGCAGCGCGCCCAGCAGCTTCTTCTTGGGGAAGGCATAGTCATAGGAGCGGGGCTGCGGTCCGTGAACCGTGCCGCCATGCCGCCACAGGGGCGAACGCACTGAGCCGACACGCGCACGGCCTGTGCCCTTCTGCTTCCAGAGCTTCTTGCCCGAACCGGAGACCAGCTTGCGATTCTTGGTCGCAGCCGTTCCCTGCCGCAGCGCCGCACGGTAGTGCTTCACCGCTTCCCACAGAAGCGCCTCGTTTACCTCGCTCGGCGCAAAGACTTCGTCAGCCAGCTCAAGCGAGCCAACCTTCTGTCCACCGAGATCGAATACGTCAATGTTTGCCATCGTTTTTCTCTTTCAAGCCCGAGACTCTCATCCCAGCTCTCAATACCTGTAAACCGCTAACCATGATTTGGCGCCTGTTAGGGCGCGTATCGCTGGACGCGCAGTCCCTATTTCTTCTTACCCGAAGCCTTCTTCGAAGCCTTCAGCGGATCGACCGTGCCCGAACCAGCAAACCCACGACGCTCGCGCGGCGGAGCCTTTGCCTTCGAGATCAGCACATAGCCATCGCGAGGACCGGGTACTGCTCCCTCGACCATGATCAGGTTCTCGTCGAGATCAATCCCGCGAATACGCAGGTTGCGAACCGTCACGCGATCCACGCCCATGTGGCCCGGCATGCGCTGCCCGGGAAACACACGCGAAGGAAACGACGATGCACCGATCGAACCCTGCACCTGGAACATGTGTCCGTGCGACTTGGGACCGCCACCGAAGTTATGGCGGCGAACAACACCGGCAAACCCACGGCCCTTGCTCGTTCCCACCACATCGACATACTTCTCATCAGAGAAGATATCGACCAGAACCTTATCGCCAGCCTTCACCACGCCATTCGAAGCTTCTTCGCCGTCTCCGGACTTCTTCGCGGCTCTGAGCTCGACCGGAACTTCCTTCACAAGCTTGACCGGAGGAACATTGTTCTTGGCGAAGTGGCCAGCCTGCGGTTTGGTCACCTTCGAGGCCTTCACAAACTCGACCAGGCCAATCTGCGCCGCGTCGTAGCCGTCCTTCGCAGCCGTCTTCAGCTGCGTAATCACGCAAGGACCAGCCTGCAGGACAGTGATCGGGTGAACTTCACCCTTCTCATCAAACACTTGCGTCATGCCGATCTTCTTGCCTAAAATCCCTGTAACTGCCATCGTCTTCTCTCCCCATCATGTCTGCGCTGTTTCCGCAGCCACTGAAGGTTTCTTACTAGCCGTTATTCTCGAGCGCCGCAAGGCGCAATCGCCTGGACGGCCAGTCCTACTTCTCGAAAGCCTTGATCTCGACATCCACACCGGCGGGAAGATCGAGCTTCATCAGAGCATCGACCGTCTGCTGGGTCGGCTCAAGGATGTCGATCAGCCGCTTGTGCGTGCGAATCTCAAACTGCTCACGCGATTTCTTGTCGACGTGCGGCGAACGCAGCACGCAATACTTGTTCTTGATCGTCGGCAACGGAATCGGCCCGGCTACCTGTGCACCCGTACGCTTCGCGGTATCTACAATCTCGCCCGTCGAAGTGTCGAGCACCCGGTAGTCATAAGCCTTGAGCCGAATGCGAATTCTCTGTCCAACCATGAGCTTCGTTTCTTTCTTCGCCGGAGAACCTCAGTTCTCCGGCGAATTAAATTTGTCCTTAGTTCAAAATCTCAGTGATGGTGCCGGCGCCTACGGTGCGTCCGCCTTCAC
>NZ_LMUM01000031.1:55951-83596 GCF_009765985.1 Acidobacterium sp. S8 | reverse complement strand
GCCCTGTGAAGGAAAAACAAAGAACTAACCCTTGACACCAGTGACCTGCTCATAGAAAACGCTCTTCTGATGAGCGATCAGTTGAATGACGAGAAGACGGCTTCTCGGGATCTATCTTCCACTCGCGGAGATATGAAAATGACCGAGGAGCGTGAGGTGACGCGTAGTCTGGAGTTCGCAGATGGCGTTAAGCTGATTCTTCGCTGTTCTTAAGCGCAGGAGTCTTCTGACCCGTTCGGAGAAAGCAGTCAGTTACAGGAAATGCGACCTCGAGAATGCTGGTTCGCGATATCGGACTATTCATCGATCGAGAATTACGGCCGGTATGTCCGTGATCCGGGAGGAATGGCAGATTCCGAATCACAGACCGACTGATGAAGACTTCAGTCTCCCTGTCGGCTTGCTCCCCCTGAAGTAGAGCCTAGACCACGATGGGATCGCAAGCTGTAGTACCCTATCGCCATGACAGATCGACCGAATCCTGTCTTCCAGACTATCGGAGAAGTATTGCTGATCGGCACGATGGCCACCTACAATTCGCAGGCGGAAGCCTCTCAGGGCATCCCGAAGCAGTGGCGCTCGTTTCTGGTGAACCATCCCGCGCTCGGGAGCAGCTCAAACCTCTACGGCGCGTCGCCTTGCACTGGCGACGGCAAGATTCACTACCTTACCGGCGTTGCACATGAAAGCCCAGAAAATGTGGCGGATGGTGAGTCTCTGACTCTCGAAGCGGGAGAGTATGCGGTCGTTCGTGTGGATGAGACAGCTTTGCTTCGCGACGCCTGAACCTGGTTGTTAGGCCATGGCTGGCCAACTCCGGACGTCGAGAGAAGAATCGACCGGAGTTTGAGCGATTCACCAGTATCTCGGAAACCGGCACACCCGTCGGCCCGGTTGAAATCTGGATTCCCCTCGAACCAGTTGCAAAGGATTAGGCATTCCGCCCTTTCCAGCCCTGCGCTTGCCGATTGCCGAACCAGGGCAAATTTTGATTCCAGCTTTTGGCTACCTCCGGCAGCCGTTGCATTTCGGGATTTCAGATCCGACAAGCCGACATATCGGTACTAAATCGGATCCGCGATGAATGACTCGGCAATTATGCGACAGGAGACACAATCCGCGGTCTGATTGACAGGTTGGCGGCAACCGAGATATCGAGGTAGGTTGTCGCCCTCGTGCGGGGAAACGCAATTTTTGCGCGAGCGGGCAGACCCAGGCGCTGAACGGCGCACACACTTCGATAAAGGTGTATGCGCCGCTCGTCGAGATCTGGTTTGCGCAGATTCTCTAGTGCAACATGGGTTTGACCGCACCCGTTCCAACTGTGCCGGCGTCGATAGAAAGGAGTTCGCCCTGCTTACGATGGTCGACGCTATCGAAGAGCACAAGGCTGAAGTGAGCCGCGAAAAGAGGGTAAATAGTTGTGAAGCTTCCCGTGCAATCATCAGCGATGGAATAGGTTCCGGTGATCGGGACTTCGAGAAGAATTTCTCCCGCGATGCTCCCGTTTATTGTTCCCGCAAAGTTTCCTTTTCCATCCAGAGTGATTTTGCCCAGGATGGCCAATGGTCCGACAGGCGGGACAGTCAGCGAGGTAGCGTCGACTGAGTATACGTAGGCACCCTCAAGATCATTGTTCTTGCAGACGTTGGCTGCAAAAGCGGAGGTGGAGTGGAGCGCCATCGCGAGGGACGAAAGGACGAGAAGTCGGCCTAAGGGTTTGGCGGCCGAACTGCCGAACAGCTTGAAAGGAACTGAGTGCGTCATATCTTCTCCTTTTGAATCGGGGTTGGTCTCCGGGCCGGACCTATGTGTGTCGATGCCGATGGGACAAGTTCATCGGGGACTGGCCGAAGGGCGCGTGGGCTTGCCGTCCAGATTGACGGCGTGTGGCTCAATCAGAGCGGTACCCTTGTTCTCATCCGTGTCCTGAACGCGGCATTGAGAAGGGGCCGCCGCCAATCCTTGAGTCGGGACCAACTTACTGCCCTCCTTCGCTTTACTCAATGGCCTGAGTGTTCCCTGTGTGTGGCGGGTTTGTTCCCCGGGAAGTTCAATGGAAACAGCAGATCAGCGATGGTCGCCACTTCCGAATTCAGCCTTGTGCTGCGAATTGCTATACTCCGACAGCCTGGAGAATCTCTTGTGGCGCTGATCGGTTTCGGACCCTTCGAGGTTGACACTCGATCCGGTGAACTGCGCCGTCGAGGCGTGAGGATCAGGCTACAGGAGCAGCCATTTCAGATCCTCGTGATCCTGTTGGAGCACGCCGGGGAGGTTGTCTTACGAGAAGACCTCATTGGCAGGCTATGGCCGGACAACACCTTCGTCGACTTCGATCGTGGCCTGAATAAGGCAATCAATAGGCTGCGCGAGGCCCTCGGGGATTTCGCGGATAAGCCGCGTTTTATTGAAACTCTGCCGCAACACGGATATCGCTTTCTCGCCCAGGTCACTGCTGTAGCGCGAGGCGCCTCCACCGGAGAGCAAGAGCATGGCCCAATGCTGCTGTCGCATGCTCTTCGCATCGATTCCCTCGCAGTGCTGCCGCTCGACAACCTTTCCGGTGATCCGTCACAGGAATATTTCTCGGACGGCATGACCGATGAGCTAATCGGCGCCATCTCCGGGATCAAGCTGTTGCGGGTCATCTCCCGAACGTCGGTGATGAGATACAAGGGGACGCGCAAGTCCATCCCGGAAATCGCAAGGGAGCTACGGGTGGACGCAGTGGTGGAAGGATCCGTGATGCGTTCGGGCGAGAAAGTCAGAATCATTACGCAATTGATATATGCTTCGGAGGAAAAACACGTTTGGTCGGGAAGATATGAGCGCGAGTTGCGTGACATCCTGCAGCTACAAGCCGAGATAGCCCAGGAGATAGCCAGTCAGATTCAGAAGCTCGTTGATCCAAAATTGCTGTTGCCTGGCCGGCCGATCCGGATTAATCCGCAGGCTTATGAGCTTGCTCTCAAGGCAAATTATTTCCACGAAAAACTTACCCCAATGGACTTGGCGCGGAGCGCCGACCTTTACAGACAGGCAATTGCTATCGACCCCACGTACGCTCAGGCCCACGCGAACCTCTCGCAGGCATATTTTTATCAAGGGTTATTCGGGGTGGGCCCGTGCAGCGATCTTTTCCCCAAGGCCAAAGCCAGCGCGCTCAAGGCGCTGGAACTGGACGAAAATGTTGCGGCGGCGCAAAACGCATTGGCGGCAATTCATGTTCTATATGACTGGGACTGGGCTAATGCCGAATCGGTGTGCAAACGCGGTGTAGAGTTGAGACCAGGCGACGCGGCGGCGCGCCACCATCTGGCCGATTACATGTCCATCCAGGCCCGTCACGATGAGGCAATCGCGGAATGCAGAAAAGCGCTGGAGTCTAATCCAATCTCCCGCGTAAGCCTAGGGCATTTGGGGCTGCTGCTATACAGGGCACGCCGCTATGACGAATCGATCGCACAATGCCAAAAGACCCTGGACATCGACCCTCACTATTGCAACGCGATGTGGTTCATGGCGCTCGCGCAGGAGCAAAAAGGCCTTCTAGCTCATTCCATCGCAAACCTCGAACAGTCAGTCAGCCTCTGTGGTGCGCCGCTATTCCTGGCGCTGCTCAGCCGAGCTTATGCGCTGTCCGGCGAGAGGACCAAGGCACTCGAAATCCTTGACAGAATCAAGACCCTGTCCCACCAAATATACGTTTCGCCGTTCGACATCGCCGTTACTCAAATCGGCGTTGGCGACCTGACCTCCGCGTTCGAACAATTGGAGGAGGCGTATCGGCAACGAGTGTTCCGCCTGATTGAGCTGACTATGCCAATGTTCGACAACCTGCGGCCTGATCCGCGTTGGAAGGATTTGGTGCGACGTATTGGTCTTCCGCTCAATTGATGATGAGATAACTGTCTAGTCGACACGAATTTCGATCTGAATGCCAGTTGTTGCGAACAGTCGTTATGAAGTGATCGCCGCGATGCGCTGATCGGGGGTTAGGCTCAGGCAACGCGCTCATCCAGCTGATCCTGCGTGCCGCGAAATCGGTGCCTGCAAGATGAGTACTGTGTCGATGCATCAGCAAATGAGATTGGCTCCGGCTAAGGTTTTGGGGCGGTTTCTTATTCCGTTCGCAGTGCCTGCATGGGTTCCACTGCTGCTGCGCGGCGGGCTGGTAGCAGGCATGCGATTGTGCCTACCGCCAGCAGCACGCCAACCGCGCCGGCACTCAGCACCGGATCATACGGGCTCACCTCGAAAAGCAGGCTGCTCACCACACGCGCTGATCCGAACGCTATAGCAATTCCCACAAGTGCGCCGATGGCAACCGGCAGTAGCCCATCGCGTAGAACGAGCCAATACACATCTGCCCGCTCCGCTCCAAGAGCCATGCGCAATCCCATTTCGCGATAGCGTTGCGCGACCGAATAGGTAAGAACACCATAAACGCCTAACCCGGCAAGAAACAGCGCGCTCACGGCGAAAAGGAGCAGAAGGTCCATCTCGAAACGCTGATTTGCTACCGAATCCGCAACCATGCCGCCCAGCGCGCGCACGGTCGGAACCGGCACACCGCGGTCGACGCTCCAGATGGTTTGCCGGATCACATCCGCCATCTCAGAAGGATCCTGATGCGTCCTGACTACCAGCCCGGCCGTTGGCTCGACGCGATACCAATAAGGAACATAAATCAGCATCGGGTCAGGTTTCGCAAGGGAGATTGTCCGCGCATCCGCTACGATACCCACGACGGTAAATGGCTTCTCTGTTGCCGGATCCCCTCGACTGAATTGCTGTCCCAAAGGGTCTTTCCCCGACCACAGCGACCTGGCCGTTTTCTCCGAAACTAGGGCTAAATTCTTGCCCCAGTCACCTTCACTAAAGATTTCTCCGGCTGTAAGCCGGAGACCTATTGCCGGAAAATATTGTGGGCTGACCGAGCGAAAGTTCTCAAGCGGCAATTGCGTAAACGGTCGATGATCTCCTGCGACTCGTGCCATATCTCCCCAACCGTCTCCCATCAGCGGAAGGTTGCTGGTGAAGGCCGCATGCTCCACTCCCGGCAATCTATTCATGCGTTCGAGGACTTCCCGATAAAACGCTGCACGATGCTGGTTATCGTGATAGGACTCCGAAGGCAGATCGACTGTGGCTGTAACGGTTCGCTCGGTGGTGAATCCACGGTCCACGGCCATCAGCTTTACCAGGCTTGCGGTCAGCAGTCCGGTCATCAGTACCAGGGCTACGCTCACCGAAGATTCAATTGCCACGAGGACGCGACGCGCTCGCCGGCTCCCGGGCGATTCGCTGGTCAGTCGCGAGTCACTATGTAAAATTTCCTGCGGCGCGGTGCGGGATATCATGAACGCCGGCGCTGCGCCCGCAGCCAGGGTGGCCAGCATCGCCAGGAGCAGGGCGCATCCTACTCCCAGCCAGTCCAGATGCAGGAACCCGCGAAAATTGAGCGCGGGAGGCAAATATCGCTGCATGCCCGGAACAATACCGGCAGCCAGCAAAACGCCCAGCCCGCCTCCCAGCGCCGCAAGCACAGCGGTTTCGCGGATGGCCATCCGCACCAGCTCCGCACGGCTTGCACCCAATGCGGCTGCTACTGCCATTTGCCGCTTCTGGCCGACTGCGCGAGAAAGCAGTAGATTCGCGACGTTCACACAACCCACCAGCAGCAGACCTGCAACCGCCGCGAGCAAGATCATCAATGGCTTGCGGTTGTTTCCTACCAGCTTCTCCTGGAAAGGCGTGATCTCCGCAGAGAGAGTTGCTTTCTCATCCGCAGGCAGATTCGCAACAATTGCATGTTGCAGCGCATTCAGCTCAGCGTTTGCCACAGCGATCGATATACCGGCCTTCAGCCGAGCCAGCCCGAAATAATTCAGATCGCCCATCTCTTCTGCCAAACGCTCTTTGGAGAATGTAAGAGGGATCAGGATTCCAACAGAAAACAGATGATTAGTGCTGCCGTTAGTATCCATGGTCTGTATCGAAGGCATGTGGAATGATTGCGGCATCACTCCGATGACCGAGTAAGGAAACCCATCGAGCGATATGGTCTTGCTGAGAATGCCTGGATCGCTATTGAACTGCCCTTGCCAAAGGTCATAGGTCAGGATCGCAACATGCTCATGTCCCCGCTGTGCTTCATCGACTGTGAATGCCCTTCCCAGAGCCGGTTGCACCTGGAGCACAGAAAAGATTCCTGGAGTGGCCGACAATGCCTCCACCTGCATAGGGCGGCCGCCGGCGCCGAGCGGCACTGAGAACTGCTCCATGATCGCCATCGAATCGAAGGCGCGATTGTGCTGCTGCCAGAAAGTGAAGTGATTTGCGCTTACCGGCAGGGTTGGATATAGGTTGCTCCACTCGGCCACCTTCTCTTCGATGGTTACAAGCCGGTCCGGTTGCGCAAACGGCAACGGACGCAGCATCACATCATAGACCAGTGTGAAAATTGCTGTTGTTGCACCAATGCCGAGTGCGAGCGTCATCATTGCGACAATGCTGAATCCCGGAGACCTCCACAGTTGTCGCAATGCATAACGAGCATCCTGTAAGAGTCGTTCGATCGGCGCCCGGCCCCATGCCTCGTGGATGTGTTCCCGGATAAGTGTGGTATTGCCGAAGGCGCGCTGAGCCGCGTGGCGGGCTTCTTCCGTGGACAGACCGTTTTCGCGCTGCTCCTCTTCTTCGAGTTCAAGATCAGATTGCAGTTCCCGTTCGAGATCCGCATCTCGTTTCCGAATCTGCCACCATTTCATTTCAGATCTCCTCAGCTTCGGGCCACATGACGCGGGCAACGGCTTCCGCCATCTGTTTCCATTTTGACTCTTCGACCACAAGCTGTTTTCTGCCCTTCTCTGTCAGCTGGTAATACTTGAACTCCCGGTTTTTGTCCGGTGCGGTTTCCCATTTGGAAACTATCCAACTTCTTTTTTCCAGACGGTGCAGGGCCGGATAGAGAGAGCCATGCTGCATCTGCAGAAAATCATTTGTCGTCCGCTGAATATGTTTTCCGATCTGGTGGCCATGTGCAGGACCATAAAGCAGCGTTCGCAGAATCAGCATATCCAGCGTGCCCTGCAGAAGATTTGCGCGCTGTTGCGTCTGCTTTTTCACAGAAGACATTCGACCCTCAATCCGTTTGCTGATAGTAGATATTCTACTGTCAGCTGTCAATGAATTTGATTTTTTGCAGTAACCTCGATTGACCACTTCAGGCCTCAGCACTTATTGAGGGGCGATCACTTCAACTGCGATTCGGAGTATGTGAACCTGTGCTGGAATGTCGGCTCGCGTGATCGATACACGGCATCGCACGGTCGAAAATAGCCTGAACGTCCTATCTGCCCCGATACTGACAGTCCGTCGAGTGAATTGCATCACTCATTTCCGATTGTCGGGCTCATTCAACGCGCAAAGCCCGTACGGGATCGATGGAGGCGGCGCGCCTTGCCGGAATGATGCTGGCAATAGCCGCCGCAAGCACCAGCACGCCAATGGCAATAATCATGACCGGTACATTCACGCCGGTGATCTCATAAAGCTGCGACTTGACGTAACGGACGCAGAAGATGGACACCGGAATGCCAATAGCAAGACCAACGATGGCCTGCAGCATGGCTCCTCGCATGACCACTCCGATGACGCGGCTGCGTGCCGCTCCCAACGCCATGCGGATGCCGATCTCCGGCGTGCGGCGGACTACAGTATAGGCGGTGACGCCATAAAGACCGATGGCTGCGAGCAGCAGGGCCAGCAGGCCGAAGAGCGAGGTAAGACGCGCAATCAGGCGTTCCTCAATAAAGCGGTCGTCAATCTGCTGCTGGAAGGTCTGGAACTTTACGATGGTGAGGTTTGGGTTGATGCTCGCCAGCGTGTCGCCGACGATCTTTTCAAATCCGGCAATAGGACGCGCGGTTTGAATCACAATGGCTCCGGCGTACATGGACTGGTCTTTTTCGAGAGGATTGTCGGCGTCGGGAATGCCGGCGGGCTGCGTGAGCGATAGGAAGTACATGGCGTGGTTCTTCCAGTAGACGCTGGTGTAGGTGGTGTCCTCCACCACGCCAACGATCTCATGCGCCCCATCCTTGCCAGCCTGGCTGGGACCGGAAAAGCCAAAGTGATGGCCGATGGGATTGCGCTTGCCGAAGAACTGCTTGACGAATTCCTGGTTGACGACGGCCACGGGCGGCGCATGCAGCGTATCCTGCGTCTTGAAGCCGCGGCCCATGATGACGCGGGTGCCGACGGAGTCGAAATATTCAGGGGTGCCTTTTACCCAGGAAGCGCCCTTATTCAGGTCCGGTTCGCCCTGAACTTTTACGCCCGATCCCCAGTTGTTCTGCTCCATTGGCGTGTAGGTGGCGAGACCGACTTTGAGAACGCCGGGAATAGCGTGGAAGCGGTCGACGATGGTTTGGTAAAGAGGTTCAACCTCTGTGTTCTTGTAGCCGGCCGCCTGTGGATTGATGTGGGCGATGTAGCGGTTCGTTGCATCCAGTTTCATGTCAACGTTCTCGGCCTTACTGAGGCTCTGCGCAAAAAGGCCCGCGGCCACTAGAAGCACGAGGGAAAGCGCTGCCTGCAGGACAACGAGCGAGCGCTGCAGAAAAGATGCGCCGTGGGCGGTGGTGCGCGCGTTGGAGCGCAGAGCCTCAATGGGCTGTGCACGCGCTGCCATCAGCGCCGGAGCAAGACCAAAGAGGACGCCCGTAATCATCGAAAGCACAAAAGCAAAACCGATGACGAGAAGCGAAGGCGCTGCATTGACCGGCATGTTGTGGTGGTCAGGAAAGGCGAGCGCCAGCAGCGCGTGCGCTCCGAGATAGGAGACGGCGAGGCCGAGCAGGCCGCCCATGCCCGAGAGAAGTACGCTTTCCGTCAGCAACTGGCGCACAATACGGCTGCGCTGCGCGCCGAGCGCCGAGCGAATGGATAATTCAGCCCTGTGACTCATGCCGCGCACCAGCAGCAGATTGGCGACATTGGCGCATGCGACGAGAAGGACGAGCGCGGCAATCCATTGCAGCAGCTTCAGGTGGTCCTTGTAACCTTCCTGCATGTTCTGGATGCCGCCGCCGCCGGGCGTAAGCACTACGTGGGTACGGGGAAGAACCTTCTGGGCTCGCTGATCAGCAAAGGTCTTGAGTGTCGCAAACTGCTGCTTGAGCAGCGCGCTGGCCTTTGACTGAAGGACGGGCAGAGAGCTTCCCGGTTTTACCCGGCCGATGATGTAGGCCCATTGCGTGTCTGGATCGTTAAAGTACGGCGCGCCGATGACGGGATCCATCGCATTCATGGGAAGGTAGTACTTCGGCGGATTGGTATCGATGCGGTCGCCATAGAAACCCTTGGGAGCTACGCCGATGATGGTGGCCGGCTTGGTATTGATGAAGAACGCGCTTCCTATAACACTGAGATCGCCTGCATAGTCCTGCTGCCATGCGTCGTAGCTCATCACGACAGTGAGAGGCGCGCCCTTCTGATCATCGGTGTCTGAAAAGAGCCGGCCCGCTGCCGGCGAAAGCCCGAAAACGCGGAAGTAGTTGCCGGAGACAAATGTTCCCATGACGGACTTCGCCACTGTCTGCGGGCCGCTGCGACGGACGGTAATGGGTCGCCAGGCATAGCCGGACTCCATCGCGGCCAGCTCTTCGAACTCCGGCAGGCTCTTTTTGAACATGGAGTAGGTGTCTGTCGAGAAGAGCGAGTAATCGCCCTTATCATCCCATCCGCCATTGACGCAGCAGTCATCCTGATCGCCAATGCGCACAAGGGTACGGGGATCAACTACTGGCAAGTTATGCAGCAATATGGCGTTGACCAGCGTAAAGATGGCCGAATTGGCTCCGATGCCAAGAGCAAGCGTCAATAAAACTGTGACGGTAAAGCCAGGAGTTTTGCGCAATTGGCGAAATGCATAACCCAAATCCTGTAACAAAACTCTCATCGCCTAACCTCCACGCGTCGGCTTGCACAGGCAGAAACAACTCGCACACCTGAGGAATTCTGCGCAGCTGTTTGAAATCAAAAAAGTCTTGAAGCAGATATATACGAATATGTTCGTAGTAGTCAACGAAATCTTTCGTAGGTTACCAAGTGATGAAAACGCAGCGAACTCAAGCTGTTGAGTACTGAAGATTTTGCATGATCTTCAAACAGATAGCGCTCGGAGAGCGCACAGGCGATTCGGCATCCTCTGATCCCCACGGATGATCCAGCAGGGAACCTCGGCTCACCTTGACATTCTACCCGAAGCCGGCGTAGTTTCACCTAGTATGTCTACTAGAGAAGAGATGGAGCGTATCGAACTGCTTCAGGGAACGCTTGATCTCCTGATTCTTCGCACCCTGCAACTCGGCCCCATGCACGGTCACGCCATCGCCAAGGCGATCGAATTCAGGTCCGACGAGGTGCTCCAGGTGGAGCAGGGGTCGCTGTATCCGGCACTGCACCGGCTGATCAAGAGGCGATGGATTTCTGCCAAAGAGGGAACCTCAGAAAACAACCGCCGAGCGAAGTTCTACGCATTGACATTCAGAGGCAGACGACAGTTGACGGTTGAAACCAGCAAATGGGATAAGCTGGCGCGCGCAATCGCGCAAATTCTGCGGCCCGGAGAGCAGGAGGAAGCATGACACGGCGCAAACGCATGCTGGCGGATCTCGAGCAGGACATTCGCGACCATCTCGAAAGGGAAACCCAGGACAATATCGACCGGGGCATGTCTCCAGAGGACGCGCGTTGCGCTGCGCGGCGTAAGTTCGGCAACGTCACGCGGATCAAAGAGGAGACCTGGGAAGTGTGGAGCGTCGTGTGGCTTGAGCAGTTGCTTCAGGACGTTCGCTTCGGTATTCGCACGTTATTGCGAAGCCCGGGTCTTACGGTAGCTGCCGTAATGGCTATCGCGCTGGGCATCGGAATCAACGTTGGCATTTTCTCGGTTTTGAATGGCCTGGCGCTGCGTTTGCTCCCTGTTCCACGCGCGCAAGAGCTGGTAAGCGTAAACCAGATTTTCCATTTCCAGGGACGAGGGGAGCGGTTCATTCATAACGATGCGAGCTGGTTTTCCTACTCTGAATATCTGGACTATCGCGATCACAATCATGTCTTCTCCGGGATGGTGGCCTATGAGCCTTACGTTGAAGCAACCCTTCGGGATATTAACGTACAGCAAGTCCTTGGTACCGCAGCTTCTTGCAACTACTTCGACGTTTTGATCGAGCATCCTGCGCGGGGGCGAGGCTTTGTCGATTCCGATTGTGGAAGTCGCGCCGCGAATGCGGTTGTTGTTGTGAGCGACGATCTGTGGCGAGGAAAATTCGCCGCAGATCCTTCACTGGTCGGCAAGAAGATCGTCCTCAATCAGACAGCCTATACCGTCATTGGCATCGCGCGGCCGGGATTCACCGGAACGGAGCCGATTCCGAGCGCGTTCTGGGTGCCTATCACGATGCAACAGGCTCTGGAGCCCGGGAGCGACCGGCTCTCGAACGACAACATGAGTTGGCTGGCTTTGCTTGGGCGAACGCAGCCCGGCGTAACGATGAAGGAAGTTCGGGCGGATCTTGACGTAATTGCAGGACGAATGGACCAGCGCCACCCGCGACGCAGCACTTCGCTTGTAGTCCATGTTGCGACTTTTTTCTCGAGCCCCGACCAACGCAGCTTCCTGATTCCTGTCGCCTCCGTTGTCCTCGCCGCTTTTGCTCTCGTCTTGTTGATTGCCTGCGCGAACGTGGCGAGCCTTTTGCTTGCGCGGGCTTCCGTGCGACAGAGAGAAATCGCGCTTCGGCTCTCGATGGGCGCGAGCCGATGGCGCCTGGTGCGGCAGTTGCTGACCGAGAGTCTTTTGCTCTCTCTGGCAGGCGGCGCGCTTGGATCTGTAATTGCATTCTGGTCCTTCATTCGGATCACGCAACTCGTGACTTCTCACTTACCGCATGATTTTCCTCCCTTTGCCGTGAATGTTGCGCCCAATCTCCATGTGGTCGCGTATGCACTCGTGCTTTCCCTTTTGACGGGAATTGCATTCGGCCTGGTCCCGGCATTGCGAAGCTCGCGGCCTGATCTGAACAGCGTAATCAAAGGAGACGGCACATCATTCGGCGCAAGCAAGAAGAGCGGGCACTTATTGCTCAACACGCTGGTTGGCTCTCAAGTTGCCGTATGCATGGTTTTGTTGCTTGCCGCCGGATTGCTGCTTCGTGGGCTTTACAGCGCGCAAACTGTTGATCCGGGGTTTGAGATCAAGCGCGTAGCAACGCTTTTTCTGGATTTAGGAAAGCAGGGCTACGATTCAGCGCGCGCCACAGGTTTCATGCAACATTTTCGAGAGCTGATCCAGGGCCTTCCTGGAGTCATCGAAGTCGCGCAGGCGGAGTGCGCGCCGCTGAGTCATGATTTCAGCGCCTCGCATTTTATGGTTCCCGGCCGTGCCGACACGGTTGCCATTGAATATAACCACGTCACTTCCGACTATTTTTCGCTGCTCGGCATCCCGATTGTGCGAGGTCGAAGCTTCAAGCCGGCGGAAACGCATGAGGCGCCAGGGATCATCGTCACAGAGTCGACGGCGCGTAGGCTCTGGCCGGGTCAGGATCCATTGGGGAAGGCTTTGCGTGAAATCTCAGGGCGTGAATATTCAGTAGTCGGCGTGGCCAAAGACGCTCAGGTCGCGCATCTCGGTCAACTCGACACAAATTATCTTTATTTTCCAGCCGGGAAAGAAGACGACTCGCGAAGCTACGTCCTGGTTCGCTACGCAACCGGTTTCACAGATGTAGCAACGAGCATTCGCGATGCGGGGCGATCGATCGACCCTGGTGTCTCTATCGATGTGGCCCGGCTCGAAGATTATCTCGAAGTCTGGCGCGCACCTTCGCGAATCGTGGCTGCGCTGTCAGGAGCGCTCGGCGCATTGGCCCTGCTGCTCTGCTCAATTGGCGTGTACGGGATGGTTTCTTATAGCGTAAGCCGATCCGTACGTGATATCGGCATTCGTATGGCTTTGGGCGCTGATGGTTCTCAGGTCATGCGCCATATCCTTTGGCAGGCCATGCGCCCGGTTCTTATTGGCGGGGCCGTTGGCGTGGCATTGTGCGCCGCCGTATCGGGGGTGCTCTCCAGCATGATGTTTGGGCTCGGCGCACATGATCCCCTCGCATTCATTTCCATGCCACTTTTTCTGTTAGCCGTGGCCTTCGTTGCGACTTTCATTCCGGGCCGGCGAGCCATGCGGGTGGACCCGATGGTGGCGTTGAGATGTGAATAAAAATAGCGATTGCGGCTGAAACTACTATCGGTTGACGACTTCAGGCCAATGCACTCGTTGAGACTTTTGATTGAACGGGCAAAGGAAGGATTGCGCGGAAACAAAACACGTTCCTCTAAGGGCGAAATTTTGCGTGGTCGATTTACCGTAAGCGCCGCAGGCTCTCGACGGAAGGCACGAAATAATAGGAGCCGGTCAGCGGTTCGGTAAAGCGTGTGAGCGCATCGCGCGTGCCGTTGACCAGGCCTGCCATGCTGTCGAGCATCCCGGAAAGCCGCTTCTGCTCTGCGCTAAATCCAACGAAGACGGTGCCGTGGTTGTCGACATTTCCGTAGGGCATGTTGCGACGGAAGATGTTTCCGTACTCGTCCTGATCTGTGCGAGCGACATGCGAGTCGTCTGGCTTGTTCTCGAGTTCGATGCTGTCGAGCTTGGTGCGTCCCATGATGTGCTCCTGCCGATCGACGGGCAGAGCTTCCCACTCAGCTGTCTTGTGCTTCCACTTTTGCAGCAGCAGGACTGAGCCGGCAGCACCCGGAACTCCCTCGGGTAAGAGGGCGTCGATAGGAGCGTCGAGCAGCGTCGGATTCTCGGAGCCATCGACGAAGCCGGTAAGATCGCGATCGTGCCGGTAAGGCCAACTCGAGGTTTCTTCTCCCAGCGAGGCCTGCCCTGCGAGATCATGGACGACCGAGCGAGCCATATCGAAGATAACGTCGTAAGCACTGCCGGACAGCCATACCAGCGCATCATGTTGCGTGGCCGGCATCACGAATCCTTCTATGCCCTGAATCTGTTTATTAAAGCCATCTACGTCCTGAGGGGCATCTTCCGGAAGAATATTGCGCCAGAGCTCAGGCCGAAAGCCGATGACGAAGTTCACTCCGCCCGTAGTGGTCCGGGGTTCGTGGATCGCGGAGATAGTCGAGGCGAATTCCTTATATTTCTTCGCGTCCAGAAGGTCAAATTCCAAATACGCATGAGAGGACGTTCCGAGAGCGAAGATTCCAGCCTGTGGCGTGTACATGCGGGCATTATATCGGGCACCCTCTTAGCTCAAAACAGTTTGCCAGCTGTGCCGCGAACCCATCAACTGCCCTCGGTCAGCGGCACGACCTCACGCGCCGCCACGGCGATGTAGAGACCGGCCGCGAGAATCAGCGATCCTCCCAGCAACACATACACTCCCGGCTTGTCACGCCACACCAGATACGAAACCAGTGCGCCTGTCACCAGCTGCGTGTAGTGGTACTGCGACACATTTGCTGCGGAAGTATGTTTCACCGCGATGTAAAAGCACAGCGTTCCCAGTGCGCAAAACAGGCCCATGGCAAACAGTCCCGTCGTCAGCCGCACTGTCAGCGGTTCGGCGTGCAACAGCACCATCAACGCAAACCCTACCGCCGCTGTCACCAGGCCGGAAAAGAATGCCAGGCTCTCCGGTGATTCCGTTTGCGTGAGCACACGCGACCACACCATATTCACTGAGAAGCATGCGACACATACGATGCACGCGCCGAACCCGATCCAATCCCACTCGCGGGCGCTGCTCCAAGGATGCACCGCAAGAACGACTCCTGCGAACCCTGCCCCGATAGCAATCGCTCTCTTCCACGGCAACCCTTCGCGCAGAAAGACCGCCGACAACAGCGCAATGACCATGGGCGCCATGAAGACGAGAATGTAGAACAGCGTGAGTGTCAGATGCCGCAACGCTATCACTACGCACACATTGTTCCCCATATCGAGGCAAGCCCGCGCCACCTGACGGTTCAGGCGGTGCGGCCGCAACAGCCCCACTTGACGGCGCGCCAGTGCATACAACATCAGAAAGACTGCCATGAAGAGTCCCAGGAATGCCACCATCTCATAGGACGGAAGTCCCGATTGCCCCACCAGCTTGATTGAGGTATCTGCCAGCACCCAGAAGGTGAATCCCGCCAGCGCAAACCCAATCGCTCCCAGATCCGATACTTTTGCAACCTGTCTCTGCATCTTCCTTCAACTTACAGGAACCGCAACTCCGCAGCCGCTGCGACACAATCCATAGGAAGCGTAGGATACTGTTTGCAAACTCGCGCTTTTTTGAGAGGCCATCCGTGACAGGTCGCAATTTAATGACCGTCCTTTTTCTCGTTGGAACGCTGACGAGTATTTATGGACAGAAGAGTAAAGGGAGTCGCACTCCGACCGACGTTCAATTAAGTGGCCTGAAATCCGCAGCGCCCACGTTACCTGTTCCATCCGGTCCATTTGGGATCGGACGAGTTGGCTATGAATGGATCGATCCCTCTCGTCCTGATACCCATTCTGCTAATCCTGACGGACACCGCGATTTGATGGTGTATCTCTGGTATCCAGCGCCGCGAACAGATGCAGGCAGAACAGGGCCGTATCTCCCCGGTGCAAAGCAGATGGATGCAAACCCCGAGGTTCAGCGCCGCGTCGGAGATGAGTTTGGAGCCGGCTGGGGACTGATTGTTTCAGGAGACATCGTTTCTCATGCGATCGAAAATGCGCCGGTCGCGAGGTCGCCCAAACATTTTCCTGTTGTGGTCTTTTCGCATGGCCTGGGAAGTGTAGGTTTTGCATACACATCGTTGATTGAGGATCTCGTCAGCCACGGATATGTGGTTGCATCGATTGAACACACGTATACGGCAATGGCGGTTGTATTTCCCGATGGCAGGGTTGTCACGCCTCATCAAGAAGCCGACCCCGCGGGCCTCACGCCTGAGCAACGATTTCAACGGATGCAGGCATCCGCCGGACTAGCGATCACAGAGGGCGCTCGTGACGAGGTTTTCGTGCTGAACAAGCTGACAGAGATGAATGACCAAAAGACGCATGAATTTGCACTCTTCGGAAGACTCGACGTTGACCGGGTAGCGGCAATGGGGCACTCTGCTGGCGGAGCGTTTGCAACGATTGCATGTCAGATGGATCAACGTTTCAAGGCATGCATAAGCCTCGACGGAGCGCTGCCCCCCGTCGCTGCATTTCCCGAATACGGCAAAGGATTCACCCAGCCTGTTCTCCTCCTCGAAATTGATCATTCCGGCCAACGGAGAGGCTTTGATGATGCCCAGGAGGCCGAATATATGAAGAAGAAGGAAGCTCAACTCAATGCCTGCCCTATCGGCAGTTACGATGTTGTGTTGAAATCCGCAGGCCTGAATCACGCAAGCTTCAGCGACATTCCTCTTCTATTCGCGAACGGCAAAAAAACGGAAACCGGAGAGGCGCTCTATAACTTACGTACAACCCAAGCGTTCACACGCTCTTTTCTCGACAAATATTTGATGCATGGTGCCGGAGGACTGTTTAACGACCCGTCGGAGTATCCGGGAACGATCGTCAAACCCTATGGCCACTAGCCTGACGCAGGAAGCCTCAGTACATTTTCTCTGGAGATAGCAGAGGTGCCCTCGGCGGGTGGGCCGGCGGATCCGATAAAAATCGGAGAGGTAATGCGGCGACACGGACTTACGCCAGCGTAAGCCAAGTTTTGCAGCGCTTATCCTGTGATGCACCCGCGGCGGCTTTGCGCCGCAGCTATCCAGTCTGTTCAAGCTTCGAAATAGCGCATCTGGTCGAGATCGGAAATCAGGCCTGGGCCCGTCGGGCGCCCGACGCCGGGATATCGGAACCCACAAATAATCCGAGCCAGCCAAAGTACTCGTCTGCCTCTTCGGGAGACTTGGAGACGACCGGGATCTTCAGACCTCGTCCGATTACCTCAGCGATCTCTCGAAGCGGCACGCCCTCTTCTGCGACCGCGTTATAACGGGCTCCAGCTGTACCCTTCTCAAGTGCCAGCTTGTAAAGCCGCGCACAATCGAGCACGTGTACCGCAGGCCATCGATTGAGCCCATCGCCGATATACGCCGAGACGCCCTTCTCGCGGGCGAGGGCGATCAGGTAGGTGATAAGCCCTTGCTTGACGGGGTCGTGGACCTGCGGAAGGCGCATCACGGAAGCGCGGACGCCTCGCGCCGCCGCTGAAGCTGCGGCCTCTTCCGAAGCTACGCGGGGAATTGGAGAGTTGGGCGCATCTTCCTCGGTTGAGGGACGTCCCGGTGTCCTGGCCATGCCGGTCCCGGAGGTGACCACCAGGGGACGGTCCGAGCCAGCGAGCGCAGAGCCAAGGGCTTCGACGGCGTGGGTGTCTATCTCGCAATTTTCTTTAAATTTAGAGAAGTCGTGGATAAAGGCGCAATGTATGACGCCATCCGACATGGCTGCTCCGCTGCGCAGGCTTTCGAGGTCTTCAAGATGACCTCGATGTACCTGTGCGCCAGCGGTGTTAAGAGACCTGGCGCCCTCCTCGGAGCGGGCAAGACCAAGCACCTGATGGCCCGCGTTGATGAGTTCGGGAATAATGGCTGAACCGATAAAGCCTGTAGCACCGGTGAGGAAAACACGCATCTCTACTTCTCCTTATGCTTCCACTTCGTGACCATGACCGCATTTTGCGGCCTGTCTATGAGCAGGATAGGCTGTGGAAGGAATACGATCTATGCTGTAGAGTCCGTATTATTTTCGCAATCGTCCGGATGGCTTATGGATCCGCTCTCAGATGTGTTGTCGCTGCTGAAGCCTCGCAGTTATATTGCCGGCGGCTTTGATGTGGGTGGCGAGTGGTCCGTTCGGTTCGGACAGCATGACGGCATCAAGTGCTATGCCGTCGTCTCAGGTCAATGCTGGCTTTCCGTGGAAAGTGTTCCCGACGCGGTGCGGCTGGAGACAGGTGATTGCTTTCTGTTGCCGCAGGGAAGACCGTTCTGCCTTACAAGCGACCTGGCCCTGACACCTATTGATGCCCTGACAATTCTTGCAACCACGAGAAGGCAGGCCGGGATCGCCGTAATCAATGGCGGCGGATGCTGTATTGTGGGCAGCCACTTCGCCTTCACCGGCGAGCATGCCGGCATCCTGCTCGGAGTGTTGCCGCCGATGGTGCATCTACAGAAAGAATCGGATAAGGCGGCGATGCGCTGGTCTCTTGAGCGGATGAGGCAGGAGCTGCTCGATCCGCAGCCGGGCGGCTCGCTGGTAGCGCAAGACATCGCACACATGATGCTGGTTCACGCCCTGCGCCTTCATCTGGCAGAGGGGTTGAGAGGCGGCGTTGGATGGCTCTTCGCCCTGGCAGATCGACAGATGAGCGCGGCAATCCACTCTATGCACGACAATCCGCGCATCGCTGGACATTGCAGGAACTGGCGGAGCGTGTCGGCATGTCGCGATCGACCTTCGCCCTGAAATTCAAGGAGACAGTTGGGACGTCGCCTATGGAATACCTGACGCGCTGGCGCATGCTGCTTGCCGGGGACAGGCTGGTGAATGCGAGCGATCCCATTTCCGTCATAGCACTGTCGCTTGGGTACGAATCCGAAAGCGCTTTCAGCACGGCCTTCAAGAGGGTCATGGGCTGTTCGCCACGGCAATATAGCCGCGGCCGAAGTTCGGTTTCCACTCCCCGTAGTGAAGTGGAAATTGTTCGTGATCAGCTCGAGAGTGTCGCAGGTTAATTTGTGAACCTGGTGTTGCTGCTGCGCCTAACGTTCGTCACGCTTCGTCAGAAGTGCAGGCGCACGGCGAGTTGGAGCTGGCGTTCCCGGTAGAGCGTGCTGCTGTTGGCATTCGTGATGGTGCCGAAGCCGCTGGTGCCGCCCAGATAAGTGAGCCGGGCGTTGCCGCCGGGACTTGTGGCTCCGTCGATGATGTAACCCACCGTATCAATGTTGGTCGCGTTCTGATGATTGAGGACGTTGAAGACCTCGCCCACCACTTCCAGGCTGTAGCGCTCGCCGATATGGGTATCTTTCGCAAGGCGCGCATCGAGATTGCAGACATTCGGATAGCGGAATGTGTTGCGGCCGACTTCGGGGATGCGATTGTCGCCGCCGGAGCCGTTGATGCTGGAGCCGAGTCCTTCAACTTTTGTCGAGGGGCAGATGCCGAGCAGAAATTGCTGGTAGGAACATTCAAGCGAGGGAATGGAGCCGGTGGTGTGCATGGTGTAAGGCAGACCGGTGCGCCACTCGACGACTGGAGCCACCAGATATCCATTTGCCAGATAGCCAAAGAAACCGTGCACGCGCCATGGTGCATGCAGCACTGCGCCTCCGGTTGCGCGGCTGCGGATATCGAAATTTGAGTTGCCGTATTCAAGTTTGAAGTTAGTCGGGTCGAGTACGTCGTTCAGGTCGGCAAAGGTGCTCTCGTTCTGGTTGTAGTCGATGGCGTGAGCATAGGTATAGCTGGCGTGCAGGTCGAGCGTTCGCGAGTGATGGGCGAGGCGGGCGACTCCGGCCTGGTAGTAGGAGTTGGTGGCGCTGAAGATCTCGGTAATTTGCTGGTAGTTGGGATTGATGCGCTGCGAAAAAAAGTTGGTGGTGTAAGTGCCGCGTTTCAGCGGGCCTTTCCCCGTCGAATCGTCGATGGTGTAGGTGATGGTCTGGAACGGGCCGCCGGCGAGGTCGATATTGGTATCGATGAAATTGGGCAGCTCGCGTCCGCTGCTGCCCATCCAGGTGAAGGTAAGTGTGGTCTTGTGACTGAGTGATTGTTCGAGTGAAAACTCAGCCTGATGAATCTGCGGGTTCTGGAAATGCGGGTCGAAGTAAACGGCGTTCGGCGCCACGGTCAGCGCTGGTTTGCTGCTGAAGACGTAGGGGAAGGGCGGCGCGCCGAGGTCGGTTGGACGATAGAAGTAAGTCAGCTGGCCATTGGGGGAGCCAGTCGATGTAAGCGCGGTAAATATGGTTGAGTTGATAATGCGGCCATAGTAGATGCCGTATCCGGCACGGAGAACGGTGTTGCCGTGGCCGAAGACATCCCACGCCAAGCCGAGGCGTGGGCCGAAGTTATTGCGGTCATGGGGGAGGGTTGCCGTCTGGGGAATGTCAGAGTTTACGAGATTTTTGTTCGTATCGGGTAGCGCTTCGTATTCATAACGCACGCCTAACGAGAGCGTGAGCCCATGATGAAGCTTCCATTCATCGGAGACGAACCCGGCATAGTCAGCGGTCTGAAACTGAAACTGCGTATAGCCGATGCCTTGCTGGAAGTACGAATAGCAGGGCAGATTGCCGGAGCCTGTAGTTGTGCCGGTGCAGTGGTTGGGCGAGTAGTAATCGGCGGCGAAGTCGAGCGCATTCGTGTAGTCGTAGGTGCCGTTCTGGTCGTAGAGGTTATTGCTGTAATCCGTCACGTAGTTGAGGTCGTAGCCAAGCTTGATGGCGTGGTTGCCCTTGATCCATGTCATGGTATCGACGAACTGGTGACGGCGCTCGTCAGGGTAAGCGGGGCGGTCAAGAAAGGCGGGCTTGCCGAAGCGGAAGCCGTAGCTCGACCCGGCAATAGAGATTTGCGGGGCGTGGCCGTAGGCGTTCTTCGAAAGGCTTTCTTCAAAAGGTGCGGGAGCCGGTGCGAATTCGGATTCAGTGTCGCGGCCATACTGGTAACGGGCTTCGTTAAGTATGTTGGCGGTGACGAAAAACTGCCAGCGGACGATGCCCCAGTCTTCTTTCACGTAATCGTTGCCGAAGCTGGCAACGCCGTAGGTATCGGATGGCGCAGTCTGCACGCCGTTGAGCGAGTTCCAGCGCATGCGGTTGTATTGCAGCGTGAGGTGATGGCGTTCATTGAGCTGCCAGTCGATTTTTGGAAAGAAGATGACCTGGTTGCCGTTGCGGGGAACGTTGCCGAGGAGTCCGTTGAGATTGTTGAGCAGCGTGTTGTAGCTGGCGAGCGCCTGCGCGGGCGATTGGCCGATGCGTCCGGCGAGGGTCTGGATTTCCTGCGCGGAGGGCGTGGCAAAGAATTCCTCGGGCGTACCGGCGCGTGCGATGCCGGGGAAGTCGCGGCGGAACTGGTCGTATGCGAAGAACCAGAAGAGATTGTCTTTGCGGATGGGGCCGCCTGCGTTGAGGCCCCACTGCTTGCGGACATCGGAGGGCTTGAGAGGCTCGGTGACGAAATCGCCGGTTGCATCGCGTGTCGTAATCGTGGTGAATGGGTTGGTGGCGCCCCAGTTGTTGTCTCGATCGTAGAAGAAGAGCTGGCCGTGAAGATCGTTGCCGCCACTTTTGGTGACGGTGTTGACGACACCTCCGGCGGCGCGTCCGTACTCGGCGGAGAAGTTGGAGGTGTTGACCTGAAATTCGCGTACGGCAGCCTGGGTGGTGGAGTAGCCGATGCGCGTGCGGCCGCGCTCTTCTGAAAAGAACGCCTGATTGTTGTCTGCACCGTCAATGGTGTTGTTGTTGAGCAGCACGCTGATTCCGCGAAAGCTGAGCAGTCCGTAGCCGTTCTGGTCGGGAGTAACGCCGGGTGCAAGCAGGGCGAAGTTTGACCAGCGGCGGCCATTGCTGGGCAGGTCGTCGACTTGTATCTGGTTGATATTCTGGGTGACCGCTGCGCTGGTGGTGTCGATCTGCGGGGCTTCGCCGCTGACGCTGACGGTCTCCTGCGCGGTACCGATGGCGAGGCGTGGGGCGATGTGGGTGAGGCGCCCCACTTCTACCGTAACCGATTGTGCCATCCAGGGCGCGAAGCCGTCCGCGCCTGCCATGAGCGTGTAAATTCCCGGCGTCAGCCCTTCAAAATAGAAACCGCCAGTCTCGCTGGACTTTATGTTGCGCTCGAGTCCTGTGGCTGGATTACGCAGGGCGAGCTGCGCGTTGGGGACGGCGCGGCCTTCAGCGTCGAGAACGGTTCCTGCGACGGCTCCCCCGGTGGATTGTGCGGCAAGGCTGCCGGTCAGGAGCGTCAACAGACACAGGATTGCGAAGCGAAGCTGCAAAACCATCTCCAAGGGCAGTTCATACAAGAGCCGGGGCTAAAGCTCCGGTCAAAATACAAGCTTTTTCACCGGCCTGAAGGCCGGTGCTTCTACCCGCCCTGGCAGACCGATTTTCTGTTCAAAATTTGGGAATCGTGATGCGAGATTACGCGATTCGATAGACTAGAGAGTAGAAATGTTTATCGATGAAGCAAGAATCCGGATAAAAGCCGGTGACGGTGGTAATGGGTGCATGGCGTTCCGCCGGGAAAAGTTTGTGCCGCGCGGTGGCCCCTCGGGCGGAGACGGCGGACGCGGCGGCGATATCGTCATGGAATCGAGCGAGCGCCACAACACATTGGTGCACTTTCGCTTTAACCCTGAGCACAAGGCGGAGCGCGGTCGGCACGGCGAAGGCTCGAACTGTACTGGACGCGACGGCGAAGGCATCGTGCTGAAGGTTCCGGTGGGCACGTCTCTTTATGACGAAGAGACGGGCGAGCTGGTGCACGACTTCCAGCGGCCGGACGAGAGCATTGTGATCGCACGAGGCGGGCGCGGCGGACGCGGCAACCAGCACTTCGCTACGTCGACGCATCAGGCTCCGCGTGAGCATGAGCTGGGGCGCGCGGGGGAAGAAAAGCACTATCGGCTTGAGCTGAAGCTGCTGGCCGATGTAGGGCTGGTCGGCTATCCAAATGTGGGCAAGTCCACGCTGATCTCGCGTATCTCGGCGGCAAGGCCGAAGATTGCCGATTATCCGTTTACGACGCTTGAGCCAAATCTCGGGGTAGTAACGATTGGCGAAGCTCCTTATGAAGAGAGCTTTGTCGTTGCTGATATTCCGGGACTGATTGAGGGCGCACATCTGGGCGCTGGGCTGGGTATGCAGTTCCTGCGGCACATTGAGCGCACGCGGCTGCTGGTGCACCTTGTCGATGTTTCAGACGCGGGCGGGCGGCCCGATCCTGTCGAGGACTTCAAGGTAATTATGGGTGAGCTGAAGAGCTTCGGTCACGGACTCGACGAGAAGCCGATGATTGTGGTCGCATCGAAGGCCGATGTGGCGAATCCCGAAAAACTCAAGAAGCTGCAGGCCATGGCGAAGCGTAAGAAGCTCGGCTTCTACGCGATTTCCGCTGTGACCGGGCTCGGTGTGGATGCGCTGAAGTATGCGATCGGAGAGCGTGTACGCGATCTGAGAGAGAAAGACCTGGCTGCCGCTGAATCGACGCAGTCGGAATCACTCGGTTAGATCATTTTCCTGTCGCTCATAAACCGTCGTCAGAATTACGTCTGCCGTGGTCTGCACTTATAGGAAAGTTGCCGATTCCGCTCTTTTGCGAATCGGTGGAGCTGCCGGCAAAACATGGAGCCTCGTGAGTGCTTTCCGTGCGATTCCTGTGAGCGGCAGGTTGTGCAGCTCTTCAGCTTTCACCCACTTCCTCGCTTTTACTCCTCGCTTTGGGAGCAGGCGCGACTCCTGCGGCTCAAAGTGAAGAATGCTTACCTGATAATTTGTAACGGTGATCGAGTGCCGGAGCTGCAACAGTACGCGATCCGATTCGGGCTCTGGATTTTCAAGCTGCGGCAGCTCCCACATGCCCGCCATTAAACTGGCTTCGGCTGGTCGTTGTTCCAGCAGAACTTCGGGTTCACCTCGGCGCAGGCGCCGCACAATCGCATAACTGACAGCTTTGTTGACCATCTGTTTACGCGGAGTGGTGGGATGCTCACCGCGTGTTCGACAGAGCTTCTGGACGGGACAATGCAGGCAGAGCGGGTTTTTCGGCAGGCAGACGGTTGCGCCCAGTTCCATCATGGCCTGGTTGAAATCGCCAGCTCGCTCGCGGTCGAGTAACTGCTCCGCTGCCTGGCGGATGCTACGGATTTCTTTTCCGTTTGAAGTAAGTCGCAGAATCACACGCTCTACGTTGCCGTCGACGGCAGCTGTAGCTTCTCCGAAGGCGATGCTGGCGATGGCGGCTGAAGTGTAATCGCCGATACCGGACAAGAGGCGAAGACCTGCTGCTGTTTTTGGAATCGAGCCATTCCATTCGCGAACTACGGTTTGCGCGGCGCGATGCAGCATGCGCGCGCGGCGATAGTAGCCGAGACCGCTCCAGATAGCGAGAACGTCAGGTTCGGCAGCTTCAGCGAGAGACTGAACGGTTGGAAAGCGGTCGAGGAAGCGCGCGTAGTGATCGAGTACTGCATTGACGCGCGTCTGCTGCAGCATGATCTCTGACACCCAGATGGCATAGGGGTCCGTGCTTCGCCGCCAGGGCAGATCGCGCGCATGGAGGTCATACCAGGAAAGCAAAAAGCGGCGAAACTGGCGCAGTTCTGCCACACTGAATTCTTCGCCGCTCATATCTGGATTGTATGGCTTTGGTAAGTCGCCGAGCCAGCAATGTGGCTCAACGATTGGTGTGCGGCTGTAATCGTTCACAGCCGCAGGCATGGACTGAGGATTAACGCCAGTGGCCTTCTACGAAGACCCACCCACCGTGACGCTCGGCCCAGTGTGCCGGCACCCACTCGGCACGCGGATGCGGCGGAGCCATGTAGCGTCCGGGAACCCACACGTAGCGGTTTCCATCCCAGCGGTGATAGCCGCCAGTCCATATATAGCCAGCATGTGGAGGTGGACCAGGGTGCTCAACCACGACGGGCGGCGGAGCGACACGTACGACGACCTGCGCAAAAGATGGCGCAGCAAGAGCGCAGGCAAGAATTCCGGCGAGTGCGAATTTCTTCATGGGTAAGAAAATCTCCATCACTAAAGTTGAGGCGGCTTTTTTATCGGCTGCCTTATTTACTTCTATGGGAGTAGAACGCAGTTAGGAGGAGATAGTTGTCTTCATTTTTGTGTCGAAAAACGACACAGGAGAAAGAATGGTTGCCTGCGTCGTTGCGTTTTTTCTTATTCGAGAAAGAAGTGCATAGGAGGGCCGCCACCGTCAGGTTACAATTCCTGCGATACCAACGCTGAACTCCTTCAAGCGATCCGGGCAAGCAGGTAGACAGATGGGAAGACATCACGTTGCGGGACTCTTAAACACAGTCGTGATGGTTGCGATTGCTGCGGTCGCTTACACGGATTGGGTGATACTCGCCAACGTTTCGCTCGGCTATCTCTACATCCTTCCAATCGCGTTGTGCGCGCTGGTAAATCCGCTGCCCATCACCATTGCGCTGGGTGTGATCTGTACATTTCTGCAGGACATCTTCGGGCCACCAACAGATACGATGGACTGGCGCATTTTTCATGACGGCATCTATCTGGGAAGTTTTCTTGCCGCGGGATTTCTCGTCACACAGATTGCACGACAACGCGATCGCATGGCGGAAGAGGTGCTTCGCCAGCGCGACGCCTATGCTCGCGACCTTGAGCTGGCCGCGCTGGTACAAAGACGGGTTCTGCCCAAACCCCTGAAGCTGCCCGGCATTGAACTGGCTGCCGAGATGAAAACGGCGCGACAGCTTGGAGGAGATTATTACGATTTCTTCCCCGTCTCTGAAGATGTTGTCGACGTGGTGATTGCCGATGTCTCAGGCAAAGGCGCGGCGGCCGCGCTGTTGATGCCATCCCTCGCGGTTGCGCTGCGATTGCGGGCCCGCGAGCTTGAGAGCCCTGCACTTGTAATTCAGGATCTCGATGGAGTGCTCAAGCAGGTGACGAATTCGGCTACGTTTGTCACGATGTTTTACGCGAGGCTGAATCGAAGGAGCCGCATTCTGCAGTACGCGAGCGCAGGCCACAATCCGCCGATCCTTACACGTTCCAAAACAAAAGAGACTTTCGTGCTCGATCAAGCGGGGCCGATTCTCGGTATTCTTCCGGACGCGCATTACTCTGATACAGAAATCGCATTGGAGCCGGACGATGTGCTCACCCTCTTTACTGACGGCGTCACCGAACAGGAGAACGAACACGGAGAAGAGTTTGCCGTGGAGAGATTAGAGGAAGCGATTCGTGGCGGGGATACGCAATCGGCGGACGCGATCGTGACGCAGGTTGTCGAAGCGGTCTCTCGATTCGGAGGAGAGACGGAGCAGGCGGACGATCTTACGATCGTCGTACTGAAAGTCCTTGCGTAGTCCCCGATTAAACAATCTCTTCGCCCAGGGCAAAGCGTAGTTCACGCGATTCGCTCCAGGCCATGCGAAGACCACCGGCAACCGGACGGCTTCCCATCAGGCGCACTGCCTTGATTCCCAACTCGAGATAGGATGGCGCTTTCTGATCGGGCCATAGCTCGCGCAGCGGCCGGACCACGCCATTTTGGTCGGGATGAAAGACGCGCTCATCCCAGTGGCGCGAACCTTGCGGAAAGTCGGGATAATCGCGGATGGCATCGAGTGTCGATTCGAGAATGCGATGCTTCCACGGCTCAGCATATTGGGGCATGAAGAGAACATGGCTGCGGTCTTCGTAGCGAATCTCATGCACGAACTCAGTAAATGTGGATGCGGTCGATAGGTTCACATTTGCATTCGGTTCGACACCATGGCGATCGCCGCCGGAGATGAGCAGCTTGTTCCACTGCTGCGCCATCTTTTTTACCGCGCGATTTTCTTCCCAGTGACGCAGGCCATTCAACTCAAGCGCGTGCATGTACTCGCCATTGGCCATCATGAAGCTTTCCACTCGCTGCTTGTGTTTTGCGCAGCCGATCAGATACAGATCCCACATTGGATGATTGAAGACGATGAGCACATTCGGCAGCGCATGCAGCGCTGCGAGAATCTCCGTCAGCTTCGCTTCATCTGGATTTGCCGTATATTCCTCGAAGATTTTCATCCACGCCGCGCCGCTTTCGCTTGGCAGATTATGGATGCCGAGATGGAATGCCTGATCGCCTCCGTAGGGCGCGCTCCACTCGACCGAAACCGGAATGTGACGCGCCGACGCAACGGTGCGCAGCAGCATGGGAGCGTTGATGTTGTCGTGGTCGGTGATGGAGACAAGCGGCATCAGGCCCAGGTTATGAATCTGCCTGCTTTCAAGATCGAAGGCAAGACGCGGCGTAAGAGGCGGCGTCCAATAGGCGGCTGCATAATTTACCGGAGTGTTATGACGCTCGCGCGAGCGGCGCTCAGCTTCGTGCAGGATGGGCCGCAGCAGCCGATATTGAGCCCCAAGGTTGGCGAGAAAATCCAGCGTTTCCTTTGACTGATTGGTGTGGCTGTGGAGAGAAACGCCGGTCGTGTATTCGTTGCATGCCTGCTGATCTTTCCAGAGATACGAGATACGCCGTAATGCGGTCATGCTCTCCTCCATGACCTCGTGCAATCGTATGCGAGTGCCGAGGTTTGGATATTTGCCTCGCTGGCATCAGTATCGATTTGCACCATGAACGCGGCATTACGGGGACGAGAAAGGAAGGTCAATTCAGGCAGCGAACCTGATTTGGTAATGACAAACAGGATGAGGAGCGACTACGGCATCGCGGAATTCAGGGGATTCTTCGCTGCGCTCAGAATGACGTCTTCGTAGCTGGCTGATTGCGCCCGGATTAGCGGCTGGTCTTCGCGATCTCCGGACGAAGGAAGC
>NZ_LMUM01000031.1:0-55941 GCF_009765985.1 Acidobacterium sp. S8 | reverse complement strand
AACCAGAGCAACAACAAAAGCAAAAGCCCTGTGAAGGAAAAACAAAGAACTAACCCTTAACACCAGTGACCTGCTCATAGAAACGCGCTTCTCGTCACTTGGCCGAATAGTCGGCTTGTCGGACAAGTGACTGTGGGCCAGCATCTTATAGGATCACTTCTCCGGATAGCCGGTTTTACGGCCAACTGGAGAAGACGTAGACCGATCTGAATAGTTCGATGAGCGCATTGCCCTGTTGGCAACAGTTGATGTGTGTGGGACTGGACTTCAGGAGGTTTCGGTAGAGAGCACTGGGACTTTCCTTCTCCCAAAATCTCGACCGTCACCGGTCTGTTGCGTCATCAGTAGGTCTACGGCCTTGGAAAAACGGTTGACACCGGGTACGCCACGGGCATACATCCAACGACTCCTAAGTAGACAGATCTGTTATTGCTTTGAGGCACGGGATCGGCCGGATCGCTCAGAGACCGCCCTCTTCGGCAATCGTGGAACAACCTGGACGCCTGCCCAAAGCGTTGCGAGCGTTTGCTCGACCACGAGAGTCTGGTCGGGCCGGTCAGGCACAACCCCTTGGATGACCATGAGCGTGGCGAGGCCGAAGATCGTGTACCACCAGGTGTGGGCTACCACGATGTCATTCCTGCTTGGCAGTCCTTCGGCCTTGGCAACTTCGAAGAAGAGCTGTACGAAACGTTCGAACAAAGGCCTGCCAATGTCGTCGATATATTGTCCAGCGCGGATACCGTTACGGTTCTCCGGCCCGAAGAAGACGTTGCGGAACTGCTGTGGATGGGCAGTGCAGAACTGAATCAAGCCACGTGAAGTCGCAAAAAGGCGCTCTTTGGGTACAGGATGTTTAGCGGCAATCGCGTCGAAGTTCTGAATCAGCAGGCCGATCGTCTCGCGGCTCAGTTCGGCGAGAATATGCCATTTGTCGGGAAAATGCTGATAGATCACGGCGTGCGTATAGCCGATCTCTTTAGCGATCTCGCGAAGCGTCACGGCTTCGTAGCCGCGATCGGCAAACATTTTGCTGGCAGCCGCAAGGATTTCGCGCCGCAACCTCTCCTTGCGCTCTACCCGGCGACTTGGTGATGCGGATGTCACTTCAAAAGATTAGTCGTTTTTAACGATTTTTGCAACCGCTTGTTGATTTATGACCAGTGGTTTCAACACGTCACCTCTAATGGCACAGTTTGGTTATTATTCACGATATGAAACCACTGATTAATTTGTAACCAATGGTTACGACAAGTCTCTAATTGTCAGGTCGCGCATTTGGATGGGCGGCCAAAATACGAGGCAAAAGGAGAAACGAGCATGTATTTAGTCATGGGAATTACTGGAAATGTTGGGGGCGCCACCGCGCGGCATCTGCTGAAGCAAGGCAAACGAGTGCGAGCACTTGTGCGCAATCGCGAGAAAGCGGCGAAGTGGGCAGACCAAGGAGTGGAGTTGATGGATGGAGACTGGAACGATGCAACAGCCATAGCGGCGGCGCTCAAAGGTGTTGAGGGCGCGTTTGTTATGTTGCCGGCTGTATGGGCACCCTCGCCTGACTACAGAGAAGCGAAGGGTGTGATTGCGAACTATGTCGAGGCGTTGAGCAGGGTGGCGCCCCCGCGGGTAGTAGCGCTCTCGTCGATGGGCGCGAATAGGACAAGTGGCGTGGGAAATGTCACGGCCTTATCACTCTTGGAGCAAGGTCTTCGGAGCCTGCCGTCTCCGGTCGCATTTGTGCGCGCAGGCGGCTTTTTCGAAAACTTTCTTTTCGGCTTACAGGCCGCCCAGGGCGGAACGTTACCGGTCTTCTACAATCCTACAAACCGGAAATCGACAATGGTCGCGTCAGAAGACATCGGCGCAGAGGTGGCAACGCTTCTGACCGGGCCGGCGTGGTCAAGGCATCGCGTCATCGAGTTGGGTTCGATGGTAAGCGCAGATGAAGTGGCCGGACAGTTGGGTGAAGTCCTGAAACTCGACGTAAAAGCCTTTGCGGTCCCGCGCGCAGGGTGGGCGGAAGCATTCCAGCAGTTCGGCATCCCGAAGGGCCACACCGGATCTGCTGAAGAAATGTTTGAGGGCATTAGCGCGGGGTGGATGGACCTGGGAATCGCGGGTACGGAGCACATAGCGGGTACGACGTCTGCACGCGATGTGTTTGCGGCTGCACAAAACGCCGTCAGGGCGTAAGTCCGTGCATCTCTTGAGTTCACCTTTGAACTCAAGAGATGCACCGCGCACTTGGAGTTGCAGCAAATTTAAGGAGATGAAAACCATGTCTAAGGAGATGAAAATCATGAGTAGATCGTGGTGGATGCTCATCGTGACGATTGTGATCGGCCTTACCGCCTTTGTTGGTGGGCCACACATTTGGCCGATGGCACCTGACGTTCCCATGCCACCGGCGAACCTTTTGCCCGGATACATTGTGCTCTCGGCCATTGAGGCGCTCGCCTTTGGTTTTGCTGTGGCGTTCGCCTTATTCGGATGGCCAGCGATCCGCGGCTTGGGCCTCGGTGCGGCTTGGCTAAACAAATGGTTGTTCGTCACTCTCTGCTGGTTCATGGGCAACTGGTGGATGCACGACAGCCTGCACATGCACAATGGTATGAACATGCATCACTTGCTCTTCATTGAAGTAGGCTTCCATATAACGATGCTGATTTGCGGAGTGACAATGGCCCTGAGCTTTGTGCGTCTAGCTCCGCACTCGCGGCGGCAAAATGGACGCGAGCGAGCAGAAGCCCGTGCAGACGGCGGAGTAGAGGCAGATTGGCTCTGTTGACGCCTTGATGCGGTTAAGCCCGAATGAGCAGAAATCAGCTTAATCTGAAGTTGTTCTGCGGCCTCCCGCTGCTTCGCGCTGGCTAAACGCTCCTCTGTGGTAGTTGCTATCCAATGTTCAAACCCAAACGATTAACTAAAGAAGGAGGGAATTGGCGCTAGATTGCGGTAGCTTCATACTGCAATTGCAGTACTGGACGGATTTAAAATGCAACGATTTTGGGTACAGATTCGGGTACAGACATCAGTTTGGTCAAATTACGCTCAATTACGCTAAATGGCTGTTCAACAAAGACTTAGGGTCAAGCCAACTTACGCTTAATTTCCCTTATTTATCATAGATTTACGGTGTTCTTCAGAGACTTAAAATTCGCATCGAGCAATCGAGTGGGGGTTCGAGTCCCCCTCCGGCACCACTCCTTACACCTTAACTTACTTATATGAAATAACTTACGACGACCAAGACTCTGTCGCATAGCGACCTTGCTCTCGACGGTCGTGTTTCAGGTACAAAAATGGGTACAGTGAACATCCTCTCTACTTTGAGAGGTTTACAAAGAATCGCTGCCTCTCTTCGGTAGCATGGCTTCGTCTTGTTTCTCTTAATTACGTTAGATTACGATGTGCGCGACGGATAAACGGCCCGCTCGCCCTCAAGTCGGTGGGAATTGCGTCCAATCAATTCATCATTCCAATAAGGGCCACCTCAGCTTTGAAAGCTACAGTTTCTTGGTTCGGAGCCGCAGGGCATTAGCGATTACTGAGACGGAACTGAAGCTCATGGCGGCCGCCGCAATCATGGGGTTGAGCAGCCACCCAAATGCGGGATACAAAACACCGGCAGCAAGAGGCACGCCCAGAACGTTGTAGAAGAAGGCGAAGAACAGGTTCTCGCGGATGTTGCCCATAGTGCGCTTGCTCAACTGTCGTGCCTTCACTATCCCGCGCAGGTCGCCTCTGACCAGTGTGATACCTCCGGTCTCCATCGCCACATCGGTTCCGGTTCCCATGGCTATGCCGACCTGCGCCTGTGCCAGCGCTGGCGCGTCATTCACCCCATCCCCGGCCATCGCCACTACTGCCCCTTGCGATTGAAGTTTCTTTACGACCTCGGCTTTCTTCTCTGGTAGCACGTCAGCTTCAAAATCAATGCCCAGCTTTCGAGCTACCGCGTCGGCGGTCGTGTGATTGTCACCGGTAACCATCACAACCTTGATGCCTGCCTGCTTTAACTGCTGAATCGCCTGAAGCGCGAATGCTTTGATCGGATCGGCTACCCCAATAAGGCCGGCAAAGCGCCCATCGGAGGCCACGAACATGATCGTCTGGCCTTCCTTGCGAAGGCCCTCCGCCCGCTCCAGCAAGGGTTCAACGGACACGCCAAGGTCCTTCATCAGCGCAGCATTTCCCGTCCCAATCCGCTTGCCCTGCATGGTTCCGGTGACGCCTTTTCCCGTAATCGATTGGAATTCCGCGACCGTGACTAGCTCGATCTGCTTCTCCCTGGCTCCAGCCAGGATGGCTGCCGCCAGTGGATGCTCACTCGCTTTTTCAAGGCTAGCGACAGACTGGAGAAGGTTAGTTTCATCGAAACCTTCCGCCGGGATAACCGCAGTGAGGCTCGGCTTGCCTTCGGTAAGCGTTCCCGTCTTGTCCACGACAAGGGTGTCCACCTTTTCAAAGATCTCCAGAGCCTCAGCGTTTCGGATGAGGATTCCTTCACCTGCCCCACGACCGGTGCCCACCATGATGGACATCGGAGTGGCCAATCCCAGAGCGCACGGGCAGGCGATGATGAGTACCGCCACCGCATTCACCAGTGCGTGGGCATAGTGAGGCTGGGGGCCAAAGATTGCCCAGACAGCAAACGTGATCACAGACGCGGCCAGAACCGCAGGGACGAAGTACGTTGCAACCCTGTCCGTGAGCCGCTGAATCGGCGCGCGCGTCCTTTGCGCTTCGCTCACCATCTTCACGATCTGTGCGAGAAGAGTGTCGGCTCCCACCCTTTCCGCCTTCATTACGAAACTTCCGGTTCCATTGATGGTGCCGCCGACTACTTTTGCATCGACAGTCTTCTCGACTGGAATCGGTTCGCCGCTGACCATCGACTCGTCTACAGAGCTGCGGCCTTCGATCACCGACCCATCCGTGGGGACCTTCTCCCCGGGACGGACACGCAGGTGATCCCCCACCTGAATCTCGCTCAAAACGACATCGGCTTCTTTCCCGTCCTGTGAGATACGGCGTGCTGTCTTTGGGGCAAGCCCGAGGAGCGCTCTGATTGCGCTGCTCGTCTGGCTGCGGGCTTTCAACTCCAAGACCTGCCCCAGCAGTACCAGCGCGGTGATCGCCGCCGCCGCCTCAAAGTACAAGGCAAGATTGCCGGACATATCTCGGAAGGTCCGCGGAAAAATGCCTGGCGCGAAAACGGCGGCAATACTATAGAGATATGCGGCACCGGCACCCATTGCAATTAGGGTGAACATATTTGGGCTGCGATGAACGACTGAGGCCCAGCCGCGCTCGAAAAAAGGCCAGCCGGCCCATAGAACGACAGGTGTCGCAAGCGCGAACTCGACCCATCCGAGCCAACGCCCGGGCAGGAGACGTTCGAGCGGATGACCGGGCAGCATGGCAGAAACCATGACGGCGAGCAGGGGAGCTGTGAGAACAACGGCAACCCAGAAGCGTCTCGTCATGTTGGTTAGCTCAGGGTTCGCCGAGTCGACCGACACGTTGCGCGGCTCAAGCGCCATTCCGCAAATGGGACAACTGCCCCGCTGATCGCGTACGATCTCCGGATGCATAGGGCATGTGTATTCGGTACGGCCGGCAGTAGAAGCTGGATCGACGGGCTCAAGGGCCATGCCGCACTTCGGACTGGGTCCCGGCTTTTCCGCCCGCACCTCCGGGTGCATTGGGCAGGCGAATTTACCCGGTGGAATGGAGCGAGGGGCAACTTTTTCGGACATGAGAATCTCCTCGGCGCGCCACGGAAGCGGTTTGAGCCCTATTTTTGTTGGTCAGGCTAGGAAAAACTGTGCTCTTTTGTACATGTCTTTCTACCTGCCATGCTCAACGATGTCGAAGATCTTCTCAATCTCTTGACGCAGCCGTTTGGAACATCCACGATGGAAAGAGCTGGTCGACCGCGATCATTTTCAGCGCATCGAAATTGGATAGGAGAATTAGAATGCCTCAGAGCAGACATGAACGAGCTGCAGAACTCCATAATCTTGCTGCGCACGCTCACAGCGCCGCAGCCACAGCTCATGGCAAAGGAGACCATCTCACTGCTCACGAACTCTCCAAACAGGCCCTTGAGCACTCCAGGAATGCACATAAGCACAGCGAAGAGCTAATCGCCGAGACCGCGCGCTCCGAGAAGAAGTGATCTCGTGCTCGGACCTCAATAGGACGCCGATCTGAGGGAGATAATTATCTCTGCAGGTTGGACAATCGCAGCAGGCAACGATCACATACTCCTTCCCGGCTTGATCGTGCCCATTTTTCGGAATCCAGATAGGCGCCGGCGTATTCGGATGCTGGATAGCCGCGTGCTCCATCTGAGCCATGGCTCTCACCGTCTCCAACATAGTGCCCGGATTGCTTTCCTTTTCGTAGAAGACATCCGCTGCAACACCGAGTGGCACACTGTCGCCTGAGAACGCTCCGCTCATCGAGATCACCTGAATTGCGGGGAAGCGACGGCGGATTACGGAGAGGAATTCAAAGCCAGATATACCCGGCATGTTGAGGTCGGAGATAAGGATGTCGGGAACATCATTCCGCAGCTCAGCGAGGGCGGAGAAACCATCTTCGGCCGACCAGACACTATGTCCAAATGCGTAAAGATCAGAGACAACGAGGCTCGAAGCGACGCCTAGTCATCCCCGATAAGGAGCTTTACTTTTGCATTGGGCATCATGTGCCTTTCCCAGGCATCAAAGCACCCCCTGAAGCAAGTATCCCATCCCACCAACGTCGATTCTGTTCACTTTTGCTTGTACTAAGCCCGTCCCGCAGCCCTTGGTTGAGCTTCCGGCAAGCCTACGATCGGCGGCTTTTCTGCATTCTGCTCGGGCAATTGATCGTGCAGGATCACATTGAGCAGTGACTTATGCACATGGATGCGACCGTTGTATTCGATAAAACCCATTTTGCGAAACCGGTTCATGAAAAAGCTGACTCGGGAGCGCGTGGTGCCGATCATCTCCGCCAGCGTCTCCTGCGTGATCTGCGGAATCATCGTTTCCGGTTCACCTGGTTTGCCAAACTCCGCCATCAAAAGGAGGATTCTCGCCAAACGCTTCTCGCTGGAATTGAAGAGTTGATCGACCAGATCAGCCTGGGTGCGCATACTCCGGGCTAGCAGGAACTTCAAAAAAAGATCGGAGAACGCGTGTTCCTCGTGCATTACACGGATCATCTCCGCTCGCTCGATCTTAAGACCTGTACATGCAGTGATTGCAGTAGCCGTCGCCATACGAAGTCCGACGGCTCCTGCAATGGATTCCTCACCGACGAAGTCTCCGGACGAGAGAAGCGTGATCGTAGCTTCTTTCCCTCTTTCCGAAACCACCGTGATTTTTGCACGGCCCTTCTGCAGATAGAAAACGGAGTCGGCGGGATTACCCTGCGAAAAGAAGACTTGCTTTGGCTTCAATTTAACGATCCTACGTCCCAGCCCTGTCTTCGCCAAGAAGTCAGCGGGGTCGAAGATACTGTTGTCGGTATTCATTTGAGTGCCTCTCTTCCGCATACGTTTACGGGTAACGATTGATCGTTCTGTATGAAGGCCCAGACCCGGTACACAAATGCATTGTGGCCCATATCTCAAAATTCGTGAGCCGGTTCCGAAACGAGAGGGAAATACGTCATCTCTAAGCGCATTTATACTCTTGCCTCAGGCATTATCGCCCTCGGGGGAACACTGTGTATGTTCTATTTTGCTCATTCCGGGACATCGCGTAGAAACCTGCTTCATCCTCCAGACACGAAGGATGGGGTGGCAGATTGTCAGCCCCAGTTTGCCCGATTCACGCTGCCTTGAGCGCTGCACTCTTGGACGCGATGCACTCCAGCAGGTCTTTCCACGACTTGAAGAACGACGCAGCCCCCTCGTCCTGGAGGTGCGAGCCCAAGAGCGTCGGTGTCGATTCCCGCCTTGGTGAATTTCTCCAGCGGATTCTCAATATGAGCAAGCAGGATTTCGCCGATAGCCCGTGATCGGCGAGGGCTTTCAACGTGGCCTCAGGCATGGTGTTCACGGTGAAGGGCGCGGCAAGGGCCGGATGTACAGCGTGTCGGGGGGCTTTGGGGTCCTTGGTCCCGGCGCTGGCAAAAATCAGGCGCTGGGCGCGTGCGACGGCGTTGAAGATGCGCTGCCAGCGAGCCGAGTCGAGCACCGAGCGATAACTCTCATAGACCTTTCCAGCGATGGCGATGCCAAGCTGGTTCCGCAGTTCTTCGGGAGCCGACGTCGGGATTCAGTCCGGCTGCGATCCAGAGTTGTATGTGCGAGCAAGACTGTCGGCAGAGAGATCTCAGACTCGCGCTCGCGATAACAGAGTTGGCGGCGCAACAAGGCGGCGAAATACGGAACAGTGAACGAACCGTCGAATCAGACTCAACCAACTTGCAAGGGTCGTTTCATGTCGGCTGCATTTCTACTCGTCCCTCATTGATGCCAGCGCGGACAATGGCAAGCAATTCGTCGGCTTTCAGGCTGGCCCCACCGACCAGAGCACCGTCCACGCCATTACGGCTAAGAAATGCGGCGGCGTTGTCCGGCTCGACGCTACCGCCGTACTGTATCGTGACTGCTTCAGCCGCCTCCTTGCCAAATAGCTTCGAGAATCTTCCTCGAAGGATGGCATGCGCATCCTCAGCCTGCTGCGGGGTGGCATGGTGGTCAGCATTGCCGATCGCCCACACCGGCTCGTAGGCGATGCTGATGCGAGGCAAGTCAGCGACCGGCACGTCGGCTAATCCCGAGTTGAGTTGCCGGTCGAGCATCGCTTCCGTCTGGTTGGCCTTACGTTGCTCCAGAGTCTCGCCGACGCACAAAATCACGTCGAGGCCGGAAGCCAGGGCAAACCGAACCTTTTGATTGATGAACGCATCCGATTCTCCCATCTTGTGCCGACGCTCGCTGTGTCCCAGGATGACGTACTTGCAGCCCACGTCGAGCAGCATCGTCGGGCTGACTTCGCCGGTGAATGCACCTTTCTTTTCGGGGTACATGTTCTGCGCCCCGAGCGTAATGCGGCTGCGCTTGAGGATCGCCCCGACTAGGGCCAGATAGGGGAAAGGCGGACAGAGAATGACGGATACCCCGTCCTCATTACCGACACCATCTACGACTCCCTGAGCCAACTGCGTGGCCTCCGCGGCGGTCGTATGCATCTTCCAGTTGCCGACAACAACCTTCCGGCGCTGGCCCGGTTTCATCGTGCACTCCCTGCGAGCTCTAACGATGAAACTACGAGCGGCGCATTTTCACTGTGATCCGCCTCAACTGTGGCGTTGTATTCGCCAAGGCGCGCAGCCCGGTTGCACCTGGCTCGATGGTAAAGGGCTTGCTGTGCCGCCTGCAGGTTGCTTTGGTCGCCATGCCATATCTCTAAGGCAGGTTCCTGGATGGCGCGCCCAAACGAAAACGCCAATGCCCAAGGCAGCCGCGACTTGACCCTGACGTTCATGGCATTCAGACGTGCAGAAGCAAGTTCGCCGGTTTGGCCGCCCGACAAGAATGCAATCCCTGGCACAGCAGCGGGCACGCCTCGCAGTAGATACCTCACCGTAGCGTCGGCTACTTCATCCACTGTCTCCTGCTTTGGGCATGTCGATCCTGGAAGCACCATGTTGGGCTTCAGGATCAATCCTTCCAGCTTTACGCGTTGCGAGTAGAGTTCTTTGAATACGGCTCTCAGCACTTTTTCCGTGACCTCGCCACATGTTTCGAGGGTGTGAGCGCCGTCCATGAGCACTTCTGGCTCGACTACGGGGACCAACCCGGCTTCCTGGCACAACGCCGCATAGCGGGCTAACGCGTGCGCGTTGGCCTCGATGCATCCTTCGCTCGGAATGCCGTCGCCGATGGCAAGCACCGCCCGCCACTTGGCGAAGAGTGCGCCCATCTGCGCATACTCCGCCAGACGTGCGCGCAGTCCATCTAGACCCTCGGTGATCTTCTCGCCAGGGAAGCCGGCCATCTCCTTCGCTCCGGTGTCGATCTTGATGCCGGGAATGATTCCCACGTCGACGAGCGCTTTCGCAAACGGGGTGCCATCGTCCTTCTGCTGCCGAATGGTTTCGTCATAGAGGATTGCGCCACTGATCGACTCGCCAAGGCCGGGAGTGCTTACGATCAGCTCGCGATATTTGCGGCGTGTCTCCGCAGTCTGCGGAATCCCCCACTTCGCAAATCGTTTGTTACAGGTTCCAGTGCTTTCATCGATCGCGATCAGTCCCTTGTCGTCGGCGACCATCCTCTTGGCGGTAGCTTCAAGAGAGTGTGTATTCACTTGGTGGCGTTCCATTTCCAGTTCCGTATCTCCGGCATGTCCTGGCCGTGAGCGTCGATGTAGTGTTTGTGTTCGATGAGCTTGTCCCGCATCTGCTGCTTCAGATACGCGCCCTTGGAGCCCAGATCCGGCACCCGGTCCACCACGTCCATAACCAGGTGGAAGCGGTCCAGGTCGTTCTGAACCCTCATGTCAAAGGGGGTCGTGATCGTGCCCTCTTCCTTATAACCCCGCACGTGCAGGTTGCGGTTGGTGCGGGCATAGGTCAGCCGATGGATCAGCCATGGATATCCATGAAATCCAAAGATGATGTGTTTGTCTTTTGTGAAAAGAGAGTCGTAATCCTTCTCGGTCAGTCCGTGCGGGTGTTCCGTGCTGGGTTGGAGCTTCATCAGATCGACGACATTGACCACACGGATCTTCAGCTCAGGCAGATGTGCGCGAAGGATGGAGACGGCGGCAAGAATCTCCAGGGTAGGCGTGTCTCCGCAACAGGCCATCACCACATCCGGATCACTGTCCTGATCGTTGCTGGCCCATTGCCAGATGCCGACGCCTTCCGTGCAATGCACGACCGCCTCATCCATCGTCAACCATTGGGGAAGCGCGTGCTTTCCTGCAACCACCACGTTGACGTAATTCCGGCTGCGTAGGCAGTGATCGAAGACGGACAACAGGCAGTTGGCGTCGGCGGGAAGGTAACAGCGCACGATATCGGCCTTCTTGTTGATGACGTGGTCGAGGAAGCCGGGATCCTGGTGCGTGAATCCGTTGTGGTCCTGCTGCCAGACATGGGAGGCGAGCAGATAGTTGAGCGATGAAATATCGCGCCGCCAAGGCAGTTCCCGGCATACCTTGAGCCACTTTGCATGCTGGCTGAACATCGAGTCGATAATGCGAATGAAGGCTTCATAGCTATTGAACAGCCCGTGGCGTCCGGTCAGCAGATATCCTTCCAGCCAACCCTCGCACTGGTTCTCGCTCAGCATGGAGTCGAGAACGCGGCCCGCAGGCGCGAGGAACTCGTCGTTGCAGGATTCGCGCGCGTCCCACTGACGATTGGTGACCTCGAAGACTGCTTGCAGGAGGTTCGAGACTGTTTCATCCGGACCGAAGACGCGGAAGTTATGCTTGTCCTGATTCAACTTAACAACATCGCGCAAGAACGAACCCAGCACGAGCGTGTCTTCAATCTGCACTGCACCTGGTGAAGTTACCTTGACCGCGTGGTCGTGGAAGTCCGGCATGTGCAGATCGTGAAGAAGAATGCCGCCGTTAGCGTGTGGATTAGCGCCCATCCGCCGAGTGCCAATTGGCGCCAGGTCGGCCAGTTCCTGGATGAGTCGTCCTTTTTCATCGAAGAGCTCTTCAGGCTTGTAGCTCTTCATCCAGTCCTCGAGGAGCTTGACGTGATCGGGATGCTGGGGATCGACCAGCAGCGGAACCTGGTGGGCTCGGAATGTCCCCTCGATCTGCAGGCCGTCGACAACCTTTGGTCCCGTCCAGCCTTTGGGCGATTTGAGGACGATCACGGGCCAGCGTGGGCGAGTCATGTCGTTGTTGCTGCGGGCCTCACTTTGGAAACGTTGGATGTCTTCGATGACCCTGTCGAGGGTGGCGGCCATAAGTTCGTGCATCTTCTCCGGCTCATCTCCCTCCACAAAGTAAGGCGTCCAGCCGCAGCCCCTTAGGAATTGATCCAGTTCCTCATGCTCGATGCGTGAGAGGACGGTTGGATTGCTGATCTTATAACCGTTCAGGTGCAGGATCGGCAGCACAGCTCCATCGGTCTTTGGATCGAGGAACTTGTTGGACTGCCACGAAGTCGCCAGGGACGCCGTTTCTGCCTCGCCGTCACCGATGACGCAGGCAACAATCAGGTCGGGATTGTCGAACGCTGCACCAAATGCGTGGCTCAACGAGTAACCCAGCTCACCGCCCTCGTGAATCGATCCAGGCGTCGTCGGCGCAACATGGCTGGATATCCCGCCAGGAAAGGAAAACTGCTTGAAGAGCTCTTTGAGCCCGGCTTCGTCTTGGGTGACGTTCGGATAAACTTCGCTCCAAGTGCCTTCGAGGTAGACGTTGCCCACAATCGCCGGGCCGCCATGGCCGGGGCCCGCGATGTAGAACATATTCAGGTCGTACTTCTTGATGGCCCGGTTCAGGTGAACATAGATGAAGTTCTGACCCGGCGTCGTGCCCCAGTGGGAGACCACCAGCGGCTTCACATGTCCGAGCTTCAACGGCTCCTTCAGCAGAGGATTTTCGTAGAGATAGATCTGGCCCACCGACACATAATTGGCAGCGCGCCAATAGGCATTCATTTTGCGAAGCGACTCCGGATCGAGCGTGCGGCTCTCCTTCATGGAATCTTCTTCGCCTAACGCTTCGGGTGTCTCGTGGGGCAGTTCCTCGGTGGTGAGCATGTCAGTCGGCATCATTTAATTCTCCTTTGTTTCTATGTGCGTGAAACAGTACGGTTGAATTTGTGTATCGCTAGCGTTCTGGATGCGTCTGCAACCCGAAGAGGCAGCTTGGCATATGTGAGCTCGGAATCGACATGAAGAATGCTTCGAATATCGAGGCGTTCCTCAATCTGAACGAGCATCGGCCTGTTGTCGATGAAGATGGCCTGCGCCGCCGATGTCTGGGCAATGTCGAGAGCAAGCCGAAAGATATCGAGGTCAGGCTTGCGCATGTGAACCAAACAGGAAGAGCTGAATTCACCTCGCGCGATTCATCGCTAACCACAACGATTTGAGGGCGTACCGAACCTAACGCGCAAGGCGAATTTCAGTACTTAACGGCTCAATCCTAAACAGCAAAAGATTTGAGTTCTGTGCACAATTGACCAGCTTTGTCGTCCTATCTGGCCGATGGTAGCGTCCGGGAATGCAGTATCCCTGACAGGCCAGCTTCGGTCGTTCCAACTACAGTTCGGCATCTTGCAGCCATTGCAGACTTCCAACTGACTCGCTCGGCTCATTGTGAGCAATAATGCACAGCATCTCTCACCCTGACGAAGGGATACTCCATACAACGTCCGTGGAGGAAAGGTTATCGGCGCGGGCCTACTTCTAAGGAACATGTTCAACCGGTGCGAACAGTTTAGTAGCAGCCCGAGACCCACACCTGGGTCGCAAAACAGAGCTTCGACCAGGATCAAACCTCCCCACGACAAGGGTGTGAGCGCCTCCATCAACGGACTCGAAGTCACTGAGTCAAGCAGACCAGGAGAGATTCATTATGAGCCCAGATCTCGAAACCCCTCAATCCAAGCATGAGTCTAAGCAGGATTCTCAGCCTGTGGCGAAGATCCTGTCGAAGCCTCCGGCAAAGAACGGGACGAAGTCCGATTCAGAAACTCAGGCTAAAGAAGATTTGGAGCCTGACGCAAAGTCCACGTCCAAGGACGACCTCAAGTCCATTCCAATGCCGGATCTGCAGAAGAAGCTGGAGTCAACACCGGACGGCCTCACCCAGGCCGAGGCTCAGAAGAGGCTGACACAATATGGGCCCAATGAAATTGCGGAAAAGAAAACCAATGAGTTTCTGAAGTTTCTCTCCTATTGCTGGGGCCCGATTCCGTGGATGATCGAAGCGGCAGTGATCCTCTCGGGAGTTGTGCGGCACTGGCTGGATTTTTTTATCATTCTTCTTCTGCTTTGTTCGAACGCGGTGGTCGCATTCTGGGAAGAACACCAGGCGGGCAACGCCATCGCAGCGCTGAAGGCCAAGCTGGCGATCAATGCCCGCGCCAAACGAGATGGAAAGTGGACTACTCCGAAGGCAAGTGAACTGGTGCCCGGCGACGTGATACGTCTGCGGCTGGGAGACATTGTCCCGGCGGATTCGCGCCTCCTGGCGGGCGATCCAGTGGAGGTTGACCAATCGGCATTGACGGGAGAATCTTTGCCCGTCACGTGCAAACCTGGCGGCGCGGTGTTTTCGGGATCTATCCTCCGTCAAGGCGAGATCGACGCGATGGTATACGCCACCGGTGCGAACACTTACTTTGGCAAGACCGCACAACTGGTGCAGGAAGCCCACACCGTCAGCCATTTTCAACGTGCCGTGCTGAAGATTGGCGACTACCTGATCATCCTCGCGGTGGCGCTGGTCGCGTTGATCCTCGTTGTAGCACTCTTCCGTGGCGATAAAGTCCTCACTACTTTGGAATTCTGCCTGGTGCTTCTGGTGGCCGCGATCCCTGTGGCCATGCCTACAGTATTGTCGGTAACCATGGCCGTGGGTGCGCGGCTGCTGGCGAAAAAAGAAGCGATTGTGACCCGGTTATCAGCCATTGAAGAACTGGCGGGAGTGGATGTGCTCTGCTCGGACAAGACCGGCACCCTGACCCAGAACAAGTTGACGCTGGGCGATCCGTTCAGCGTAAACAGCATTCCTGGCGACCAGCTGATTCTCTGGGCGGCACTCGCCTCTCGTGCGGAAGACAAAGACACCATCGACCTGGCCGTGATAGGCGGTATGAAAGACGATAAAGCGTTGAAAGGCTATCAGGTGCTGCATTTCCAGCCGTTCGACCCGGTGCATAAGCGCACCGAAGCCACCGTCAAGGGCGGGGACGGAAAACAATTCTTTGTGACGAAGGGGGCGCCGCAGGTCATTCTGGAAATGTCGACGAACAAGGATGAGGTGAAGTCCGCCGTCGAGAAAGCTGTTAATGAATTCGCGGGACGAGGTTTCCGTTCACTCGGCGTGGCCCGCGCCGATGAAGAAGGCAAGTGGCAGTTCGCCGGGGTGCTGCCGTTGTTCGATCCACCGCGCGAGCAGGCTAAAGCAACCATCGCCAGCGCACGGCAGATGGGCGTCAACGTCAAGATGGTTACCGGTGATCAGATCGCGATCGCTCGGGAGACTTCCCGGCAACTGGGGCTGGGCACGAACATCCTCGATGCCAGTGGATTGGGCGACACCAAACAGCAAGCGAGTACACAGACCGCTGAGTCCATCGAAAAAGCAGACGGGTTCGCCCAGGTCTTCCCGGAACATAAGTACTTCATCGTAGATGTGCTGCAGAAGCGCGACCACATCGTTGGGATGACCGGCGACGGAGTGAACGACGCACCGGCGCTCAAGAAGGCAGACTGCGGCATCGCGGTTTCCGGCGCGACGGACGCGGCGCGGGCTGCGGCCTCAATCGTGCTGCTCGCTTCCGGGCTCTCAGTGATCATCGACGCAGTCAAGGAGAGCCGGCGCATCTTTCAGCGGATGAACAGCTATGCCATGTACCGCATCGCCGAAACGCTGCGCGTGCTGCTCTTCATGACTCTCGCGATCCTGGTATTCAACTTCTATCCAGTCACAGCAGTGATGATCGTGATGCTGGCGCTGCTCAATGACGGGGCGATTCTGTCCATCGCCTATGACAACGTTCATTACAAGGACAAGCCCGAGGCTTGGAACATGCGCATGGTACTGGGGATCTCTACCGTGCTCGGCGTCATCGGCGTTATCGCCGCGTTCGGGCTCTTCTATCTTGGTGAGCGTGTCTTTCACCTCGACCGCGGGCACATCCAGACGCTGATGTACCTGAAGCTGTCGGTGGCAGGACATCTGACGATTTTCCTGACACGCACACGCGGCCCATTCTGGTCGATACGCCCGGCACGGATTCTGTGGATAGCCGTACTCGGTACGCAAACGGTGGCGACTCTGATTGCCGTGTATGGGCTGTTCATGACGCCCCTCGGCTGGAAGTGGGCAGGATTCGTCTGGGGCTACGCTCTGGTGTGGTTCCTTGTGAATGACCGAGTGAAACTGCTCGCCTATCGAATCTTTGACCCGGCGAAAGTCCCGCTATTGGCGAAGAAGACGCCAGTCGACCTTACGCCTCAGATCGCTGCACGAGCCTATGAACTCTACCAGGAGCGCGTCCAAGGCGAAAGCCAGCAGGATCACCACTGGCTGGAGGCAGAGCGCGAGACTCGCAGCGATCCGTCAGTGCCCCCGAAGGTCGCGTGAGAGCGCTTGCCGGATGCAGCCAATGACACGGAAGGAGAAAAAATGAAAATCGATGCGAAGGACTTCCGTGTTCCGTCCGGGAAAAAGGTCAAGCTCTCGAAGTGGCCGACGATTGTGAAGCCAGTGTACAAATCGAAGGAGAAGTATCAGGAACTTCTGGAAAAGCATGTTGAAGAGTTGAGTTCACTGCAGCACCTTCACTACGCTTCGAACCGCTATGCACTGCTGCTGATCTTTCAGGGTATGGACGGGGCTGGCAAGGACGGCGCGATCCGGCACGTCATGTCCGGGGTCAATCCTGAAGGCTGCGAGGTATTCAGCTTCAAGCAACCGAGCGCCGAGGAATTGGAACACGATTTTCTCTGGCGCTCGACCTGTCGGCTTCCCGAGCGGTGACGGATCGGCATCTTCAATCGTTCCTATTACGAGGAAGTGCTGGTGGTTCGCGTGCATCCGGAGATTCTCCGCAGCCAGGGACTTCCGGCGGAATTGCGCAACGAGAAAACCACCTGGCAGGAACGGTACGACTCCATCGTAGACATGGAGAGGCATCTCGATCGCAACGGCACGAAGATCGTCAAAATATTTCTTCACCTTTCGCAAGATGAGCAGCGAAAGCGATTCCTCGCCCGGATCGATGAGCCTGACAAGAACTGGAAATTCAGCCTCGCGGACATTCATGAGAGGAAATACTGGAAGCTTTACGTTGAAGCGTATGAGGCTTGCTTACAGGCGACAAGCACCCATCACACACCATGGTACGTTGTACCGGCCGACGATAAGGAGAACGCCCGCCTGATCGTTTCGGGAATCGTTCTTAACGCGCTCGAAGGCCTCAAAATGGCCTATCCAAAAACCACTGCGAAGCGCCGGGCGGAATTGCAGTTAATCCGCAAGCAGCTGGAGGAAAAATAACGTCTGACTTCCCCTCCCGGACTATCCTCAGCTTCATCAAGGGTGACCGAACCACGGTTCTAAATCTTCGTGAGAGTGTTACAGAGAGTTTCGACCTCTATAACGCGGGAGATCGGGCGGCAGGACAGACCATCAATTTCGCTACTTGCCACGAGGTTCGGCGCACGCAACTCGGAAACAACAACGTCTACGGTCGGGATGGTGAAACCAGTTGGTTCGACTGGAAGCATTGCACTGGCGACAAGGAGTTACTTCGGTTGTACAGCATATGATTCGGGTTCGTCTCGAGTTCGATCATGGAATCGAAGTTCGCCGGAAAAGCCTCGAAGACTATTTCACCAAGACTCGCATTGAATGGCATGGCGTTGAGCCTGGCAAACCCGACTGGAGCGACGACTCCCGCAGCATTGCAGAAGTCCGGCGAGCATTGATCGAAAGTACATTCAGCGTTATACCTTTGCTTCCGGCGGGTCGGCGGCTCCTCCCACCGGCAGGCAATCCGGCACGTCAAGGCGCGCGACGCCGATTCTGTTGTCGGCCATTCCATAATAAACATCGAAGCGGTTCGGTAAGCCCAGATCGTCACGGCAATCGATGCCGGTGGGAAACACAACGTTGGCGATCGTGCCGCTTCGTTCCTGCGACAGCTCCGGCTTCAACACCGGCTCCGCCGAGCGATAGAGAATCACTTGCGGATGCACCTTTGAGAGCACCATCACACCGGCCGAGTAGCAGAGTTGATGCTCTGCGCTACCCGGCTTCGCTAGGTCGCTGACACCGTGATAAACAATCAACCAGCCATGCCGGGTCAAGATGGGTGGTGTGCCACTGCCGATCTTCAGACGCTCCCAGGGCGACACCGGAGTTGCCAACCGGTGATGCGAAGTAAACTGGCCGAGCCGATCGGGTCCACCACTCTCCGATGCCATTGGGCAGTAAGAAATCCATATACTTTCCCGCTCAAGGTCCAACTTGCGCGACGTGGGGCGACACGCGGTTTCCTCCGGACGAGTACCGGGGAAACAGCGGCCGATGAAGGATTGCGAGCTCCGGTTTTCCGGATGGATTTGGAATTGCGACGGGAAAGAGGCTGGCATCTTTGTCATCTACGTCGTCCAATGAGATGTCGTGATAAGGAGCAAATGTCGCAAGCCCCAGACGCTGCCAGTGCAAGAGATCTTCCGACTCAGCTAAAGCGATACGCGGACCCTCTGGCGAATATGCAGTATAGGTCATGATGTAGCGCCTGAGCGGTTCGACAAAGGTGACACGAGGATCCTCGCACCCACCGCCGCCATCCGGCCTTCGCTCATACTCAGCTTCCGGCTCCAGTGCAATGCCAAACCTCTCGACGCTTGCCGGATCTCCGTCTGGATTAAACCGCACCCGCGCTACGCCGATGCGCGAGTAATTTCCCTTCGCGACCAGCCGCGGGAAAAGATAGAGTTGTCCGTCAGGTCCGCGAGCGGCGGCTGGATTGAGAACACCTTCGGCCTCTTGGGGATTACCCGGCTCCGGCTCCATGATCATGCCGAGTCGCTGTAACTTAAATTCGCTCATCTGATCCCAGGTGAAAGTCAGCCTGCTGATCGCCGCCTAAACAAGCGATGATTGCTTCGATCACCCGCTTCGTGTCCTCGGACCCCCGAACCGGTATAGAAATCACTCCTACCTGCTCCGCCGGGTAGTCGTTTCCTCCCGGAAACAAGGCGTCGCCAACATAGATCATCTCTTTCAGTGAAATGCCCAGAATGTCTCGCAGCTTTCGAATCCCGTAGGCCTTGTCGATCCCGGGCTTGGTGACATCGATGGAGGTTGCGCCGCCAAGCCGGACGGAGAAGCCGGGAATCAAAGGATCGAGAATTGCTTTGATCTTCTTCCGCTTCGCGAAATCCGGGTCCCACTTTATCTTTTCCGCCAATGGAGCCTGCTGACCCAATGCGGAGAGCGTAATCTGGCTTCCGCGGTCTTCAATGACTTCTCCCCAGACCTTTTCGACTTTGAAGCCCGCGACCTGGAATGCTTTATTCAGAGCATCGATAATTTTCTTCTTTTCGTCAGCCGTGAAATCCTCCGAATAGATCTTCTTCCAGTCTCCGGAGTATCGGAAGAACTTGGTCCCGCATGTCGGAAGGATGGATAGATTAGCCAGTCCTTTGTCATGAGGCAGATGAGAGAGTAGTTGTTTTTCAAACTGGGGCCAGTCGCCTCCTGAGATGACAGCCACTTTGGCGACGCTGAGAAGGTCGTGGAGAAGTGTCGACATTTCACTATCGAGAGACGATTTGCTTTTGGCGAGTGTACCGTCGAGATCGAAAACTATCAGCTTCTTCATTCCTGTCCATCTCCGAAATGTTGCCGGCTCAATTGGAAATCCCCGTCCTGCAAAGCGCGTCGTCTTAGTCGCTTGCGGAATGTGCGGGTATCGCGATCTCTAATAAATTGACTGCACTGCCAGGGCGAAATGTACATGCTCCAACAGCCGCCGGCAGGAGCCATACTTCACCTTTTCCGACTGTATAGGTATCGACGTGGTATTCGATCTGCCCTGTTCCCTCAGTGCATACCAGCACGCGCGGCACGCCTGTTGCACCGACGGTGAATGGCGATCTACCCCGCACACGCCATAACCAGAATGCGTCGCAGTCAAAGAGCGTCTCGCGTCCCACCGGCGTTGCCGACTCCGCTACAGGAGTTACCAGGCCAGCCCTACCATTTGCGAAATCGATGCAGGCAAGCGCCTGATCGACCTGGAGTGCCCGCGACTCGCCTGTCTTCGCGTCAATATGACCCCAGTCGTACAGGCGAAACGTCGTGTCACTGTTCTGCTGAACCTCGAACACAACAACGTCGTCGCCTAGAGAGTGAACCGTCCCTGCCGGGATGAATACCGCGTCTCCTGGCTTTGGGCTGATCGATACAAGCTGATTTGCCAGCGTTCCGTTCGTCACCGATTGCCGAAGGATTTCCGCAGTTGTGCGAGGCTTCAGGCCTGCATAGATTCGGCTTTCTTTTGCCGCCTCCAGCACGACCCACGCTTCGGTCTTCACGGTCTCGACCGCCGGTGATATACCTGCGTGCTTATATCCAGGGTGCACCTGGACTGAGAGCATCTGATGCGCATCGAGAAACTTCAGCAGCAAAGGGAATCGTTGGAAGCGCTGAGCCAGCCTTCCCATCAATTGCTCCTGTGACTGCTCCATCAGTTGACCGAGGGTCTGTCCCTGAAGCGGTCCATTGGCAACTTTGCTCGAGTGGTCCTGGCGGTCGCTGAGTATCCACGCTTCGCCTATGGGGTCATCGTTTGGCAGCGGCGCGGTGAGCAGAGCGGCCAAACGCCGTCCGCCCCAAAGCCGGTATTGATAGATCGGTTCGAATCGTAGCGGATACAAAATCATCTCGGTCATTGAACCTGTAGTCGCTCTTATCGTCGCCGTCTTGGTGGGAGCTGGCTCGGTTGTTGAGGCTTGCGCCGGCGCCCTCTTTCCGAGAAGTCTCTTGGAGAGCGAGAATCCGGATAGCCTTCGCTATTGACTGACGGGAACGGAGTGCGGGTGACTGCTAGGCACCAGCGACAAATCGACACTCGTCACATAAATGAACAAGGCCGCGCTGATGAAGAAGACGGCTACCCAGAAACGCCAATCACGGTGCGCGCGTTTCCAGTACGGACGATGGTCATGGTGGATGCCTTTTGGGTGCGGTCCCTGTTCGTGGTGAGTGTGAGTGCTCTTACTCATTCGCTCCCTGCATTCTCAATCCGATTCGGCAGACTTGAGCGTATTGCCAGATCATGCCGCCTCGGGGATAGGCGGGATTTGCAACGACTCGCCTACCGGAACTGGCTTAGAGCCATTGCTGGTTACGAGCTGGCTTTCCCTCTCTCTGATCGCACGCTCCTGGCCTAGTCCCATGGTCAGTGCCGTCAACCCGGCAAGCCCACCCAGTTGCATGGTTTCGACTGCGGAGCTGGGAACGATAACAATCGTGGAGTTTTGCTTTAAGCCTTCGTACAGCATGTTCATGGCTCTCAGATGTAACGCGACTGGATCGTTCGCATAGGTCTTGGCCGCTTCGCCAAATTTCTCTGCCACCTGACGTTCCGAGTCACCCAGAATCACGCGGGCTTGGCGCTCTCTCTCGGCTTGAGCCTGCATCGACATCGCATTCTCCAGGGCCGGGGGGATCAATACATCCTTGACTTCTACCGAAATGACGTTAATGCCCCACGGCTCAGTGCGCTCATCAATGATCGTCTGTAGCACACCACTGATCTTGTCCCGGCCTTCGAGCATGTCCGAAAGCATGGTCTTGCCGATCACATCACGAAGAGCCGTCTGCGAAGCCCAACTGATCGCGCTCTGGTAGTCCGCTACATCGAGCGCCGCCTTTTTGGGGTCTACGATTTTCCAAAACAGCACTGCGTCTACATCCACGGGTACCGTGTCTTTCGTCAGTGTCTTTTCCGCTTTGAACGAACTTGTGAGGACGCGAATGTCAATCCAGTAGGGAATGGTGTCGACGAGCGGAATAATCAAAAATAGTCCGGTCCCTCAAGAGCGTGGAACTTACCTAGACGCAGGACAACTGCCTTGCTCCATTGATCCGCAACCTGAATGGCCGAAGAGGCAACAAAGGCAAGAACGAATGCGCAAGCAACAATCCATATGCTTGCGAAGTTTGCTGACACTCTATACATGGCATAAGAGAGTGCTGCGCCAACGCCTAGAATTACGATGAATATCAATCCCTGAAACGATCTGTTCTTCGTCATTCACCTTGCCTCATTTCGATTTTTCTGGCTCGCCCGGTTACCCGGAATTTCTTCGCTTACGCCTTGGCGCCGGATCGGTTCGCGGCAGATCTCACATGACAACCGCTCATAGAGAAGAATGGCGGCCACGATATTTGAAGCCATACGTTGCCCTATCCGATGAGGGGCGTCTAGCCTGAGAATCGGGCCGGGTTCCCAGAGGCACCACACCATGGCATGAAAAGTATTCCACTGCGCTCGTCTTCATACTGATCAATTTTGGACACCCCGGGCTTTTGGTCGCATGGAGAGGTGTGTAGTTGAGAGACGCAAACGGAGTTATCTTGTGCAACGTTGCTCGGCTGTTAGATCGCCTGAGCTATTCTTACGATCGAGCCATATGATCTACATGCATCGGCCAATGTGAGATCTCCGGGCAGAAACGACGAAGACCGCCGCCATCCATTCGGATGCACTGGACCCGACCGACGCCAGTGTCCCGCGCCCGATTCGACGGAGAACTGATGGATACTCCAAGATTCTGAAGTGCTTTCCGGGATTTTGGTGAGTGCTTTGGATACGGGGAAAATGTACTCACCGACAATATCGAATACTGGACCCCAGGATCCTCGCATGTGGATTGAATATCCCGGGGTCTTACTACTTCGTAAAGATATTGTGGTCCCGATCGTAACGTTGTTCCGTTTTTCCAGCTTTCTCTGCAGCTTCTTCTGCGGCGCGGTTCAACCTTTTGTCCGCTGGAGTCTCGACGGATTTGGAGTTCTCGGGCATCGGTGCATCTGTTCTTTCCGCTTGAGTAGACATTGTTCATTTCTCCTATAAAAACCACTGCTTGTTTTATCCAGAAAGCTGCGTTGCGCACAGACTGAACTTGGTCTCGTTACATGCCGCTGGCTCTACCAGGATATGTATGGAGCTCTGAGATTCGCGAACTAGAGACGAGCTGGAAGGACTAGAAACAAAACCGTTGTCTTCCAGGGCTGATCTCACTACAAGTGGAGCCTACAGGCCGAACCGACGTATCTGCTGTTCAAAACTGACCAGATTGTTCGCCATATTTCTTCGATAGTGATGATCAGCCTGCGATGGTCGACATTATTCGACTTGTCAGAACACAGGCTTGTAGAGTGCGCGAACCGTGGATGCCGACAGAATTCCACCTCCTTTCTGGCATTTCCGACAAAAAACTCAGGGAATGATAGGTGGCGGCTTTCGGAGAGATATTGACAAGCTTCGCGCCTGCTTTGCACATCTCGCTGGATGACATCGTGCCTATGTGCCAGGCACGGCTTATCATAAGGTCCCTTGAACAATATATCGGTGCAGGTTACCTATGATGCCTTTCCGCAGAATCCTCTTTCCGGTCGATTTTTCTCCGGCAACCACGGCCATGGTTCCCTATGTAAGTGAGATGGCCCAGCGGTTCGGCGCCACCATAACTGTGTTGAATGCCTTCAATTTTGTACCCGGGTATATTTTGGCTCCTCGCTTCGATGACATGGGCGACTTTCAAAGTGTCGCGATACCTTACACCCCGGCACTCCATGAACTGCGCCAACAACGCGAAGCGCATCTACAGGAGTTTTCACGCACGCACTTCAAAGGTGTGGTCCAAACGACAAGAATTGAAGATGGCGAACCAGCCACAGTGATTGAATGGGTTGCGCAACATGAGAATACGGATCTGATCGTAATGCCCACAAGAGGTCTTGGAAGATTCCGTCGTCTTTTACTGGGATCGGTTACAACAAAGGTGCTTCACGATCTCGCCTGTCCTGTCCTGACCAGCGTACATGCGTCTGATTCTGCATTGGCCCGGCCCAGTGAATACCGTTCGATCATCTGTGCCATCGATCTCAACTCTGAGGCAGAAGCTCTTCTCAAGGTGGCTGCCTTTCTCGCCCAATCCTATGGAGCAAAACTGTGCTTGTTACACATCGAACCATCCAGCAACAAACATGACAGACAGCATTCGGCCCAATCAGTCAGCGACACCTATGATCAGGCGGTACGGTCTGGTGGCGGAGAAATGGTTGAGGACACCAGTGTGCGGGTCCTGGAGGGCGCCACACCAGAAGGCATACGGCGCGTGGCGATCGAAGAAGCGGCAGACTTGATTGTTGTGGGCCGTGGACGTGAAAGAGGCAACTTCTCTCGCGCCTGGTCTGATCTTTGTGCAATCATTCGCGAGTCACCTTGCCCCGTTCTCAGTGTGTGATGTATCCGCGGAATGTCCCTGATCGTAACCCCGAAGTTCGGCGTCGGCCTTTCTCGGCTGCGTTATCGAGGATTGGTCAACGAGCTGCCTGGCGGCATCGGCACCAGAGGCCACGCTTTCTTCGAATCTTTTGTAAGTTTTTCCGATCACACCCGTGAATCTCGGAGTAGGCAGCGGCAATACCGTCAGATCGGTCTTGCTTGATGCAGTAGGCTGCTGCTTATTCGACGACTGTTGGGCAAATCGAGACAGAACTATGAGCCATTGAGAACAGATTCTGTGCACGGTACGTGACATATTCATTGGATGAAGACGAAGAAAAGAAGTCGCTCGGAGCTGGCGAGGAAGATCATTTCCAATGTGAAAAAGGAGATGCAGAAACCGCGATTGACGGAGTCAGTCCGCAACGACCTGAGAGGCCAAGCTGCGCGGGCAGTCAAAGAGCATCCCGCTCGTTCCGAGAAAGTATAACGTCGTCTCGTTCCGTCGGTTCGACCGAGATGGCAACGATCCGTATGTGTTTATTTAGTGATGCCGCGTCCATTAACCAAGCGACCCTCACTGAGACCTCGACATCCAGCTCCGTGAGTTAGGTTATGCTTCTTCTTCACCTCTACCGGAAATCTGGTACCCCTTGAGATGTTGGCGCTCCAGTACCTGGGTTTCGCTGGAGGTCTGTCCGGTCACCGGATCTGTCGGCTGGACGATGGCATAGGGAATCAGACCGTGGCAATAGACACAACCTGTTTCGTAGATAGTATGGATGCCATTACCGAAGACCTGTGGGAAGGTCCTCAGGCACTCGGGACAGGCGATCATGACATATTCCTCTCCGGAAGGGTCATGCCCGTTCCGTGGAATCCAGATGGGCGCCAGCGTATTGGGCCGTTCGAAAGACGGCGGACGCTCCATCTCGGACATGGTTTTTACAATCTGCAACAAGGAACGCGCATCGGTACCTTTTTCGTAAAAAGCGTCGGCAGCTACACCGGGCGGTACGCCATCGCCGGAAAACGCGCCGCTCATGGCGACTACCTGGATCGCGGGAAACCGTCGTCGCACCACTGAGAGCAATTCGAAGCCCGACATCCCAGGCATATTGAGGTCCGATAGAAGGATCTCGGGAGTTTCCTGCCGGATCTCATTCAGTGCAGAGAATCCGTCTACCGCAGATCGCACACTATTTCCAGAGGCGATGAAGATTTGCGACAGTGACATTCGAATCGACGGCTCGTCATCAACGATGAGGAGCTTTACTTTTGTGTTGGGCATCATATGTCATTCTCCGTGCATCGTATCGCTAGCTCGGAGTTGCAGTATTCCACCCCGCGAATCTTCATACTGCTCAATTTTGCTCACATTGCCCGCCTGTTGATTGGCTGCTGTCAATTCAGCCCGATAGTTCTCGCGGAATGAGTACCCACCGGGACTTCGCAAACCGTATTCAGTCGTGCAGAATGACATTGAGCAGCGACTTGTGAACCTTGATGCCGCCGTTGTACTCAATAAATCCCATGCTGCGAAAGCGGTTCATGAAAAAGCTGACGCGGGATCGAGTAGTTCCGATCATCTCCGCCAGCGTTTCCTGCGTGATCTTCGGTATGAGTGTTTCTGGTTCTCCGGGCTTACCAAACTCGGCCATCAACAGAAGAATTCTTGCCAGACGCTTTTCACTGGAGTTGAAAAGCTGATCGACAAGATCAGCCTGGGTTCGCATGCTGCGTGCGAGCAGAAACTTTAAGAATAAGTCGGAGAATGCATGCTCTTCGTGCAGCGCGCGTAGCATCTCTTCCCGCTCTATCTTGAGAGCTGTACAGGCGGTAATCGCGGTGGCCGTCGCCAGCCGAAGACCGATCACTCCGGCAATCGACTCCTCGCCAACGAAGTCACCGACGGAGAGCAGCGCGATCGTCGCCTCTTTACCATTTTTCGAAACAACTGTAAGTTGTGCGCGGCCCTTTTGAAGATAGAAGACGGAGTCAGATGGATTGCCCTGCGAAAAGAAGGCCTGCTTTGGTTTTAGTTGAATAATCCTTCGTCCTAGCCCAGCTTTCGCCAGAAAGCCGAAGACATCGAAGGCTGTGTTTAGCTTTGTCATCTGAAATGGCCCTCCCGAATGCGGTCTTGGCGAGGAGAATCCAGAATTGCTACGCGACCGCAACCGATCTGAGTAAATCGGGGAATCTTCAAAAGAGATTATAAATTCAGTGATGGAGGTCCTTGCACGGGCGTTTCGATCCTTGGGCTAACATTCTGATTGCTCGCACGTTACTTTCCACATCCTGATGTCGATTCGCGTCGCATAGCACTGGGATCGACTCCGTTATTTCGCGGGAGTGAAAGCGTGATCGAATCATACTTCTGCATCAGATCCAGTTTCTTCCGAGCAAACCACACTTTAATTGTTTGCGTAAGTCGCATATAGGCAAGCAGCGTCATTATCAGGATCGGCCAGTACAAGTGAGGCAAATGGACGAGACCCAAAGAAGAAGCCAGCGGGGAATACGGCAGTTTGCTCCTTGGGAGCAGCGGCTTCGAGATCACGGTCGCCATCGAAAGCGTCGCCACATAAGTTCTCGATTCGGCCTTGGACGCATCGGCATTTAGTCGGATCGCGACTATTATCCGCGACATCTTGCTCTTTAACTGAAGGGAGCTTGAGGAACAGTTGCCATATCCTTTTCTAGTACCCGGATTTCTTTTCTTTCAGCCTTAGTTGCCGACGTTGTGGTTTTTTTCTCCTGGCAGGGGACAGGAACACATAACACTGGGCAGTGGACTCCGGATATCACCTGGAGGACAGTGCTGGTCTGCATATCTTCCTCCGACAGCGTCGTCGCAGGGCTGCCCAGAACCACAAGATCGACTTGATGTTTGAGGACAAAGTCCACAATGACCGGCCCAGCTTCGCCAGTAGTCACTACGTGTTCGACGGGAACCGTGTGCGACTCGTTCATGGGCGCGAGAAAGCGCAGCCGTTCCAGGTGATGGCGACGCTCAGCGTCACTCTGGGCCGCCGCAGAATGTAGAACTGTCAGCTGCACATGTGCGATGCGGTGTGCCGCGGTCAACGCAGAAAGGGAGCAAGCGGAGAAATCCGTCGCCAATAGAACGGTTCTCCATTTTCCCGCCCAGGGCATCAGAGGTTCGACGTCGGGAGTGACCGTTAGGACGGGACAATTAGCCTTCGTCAGGAGTTGACGTGCGACCGCTCCGAGAGCCGCGCGGCCAACTTCCGTCTTGCCTCGCGTTCCGAGAACCAGAAGATCCCCGCCATCGTCACGGATCGTCTGCAAAATAAGGTCACAGATGTCGCCTGTTTCGACGACGGAGTGAACAGGGATCCCGTCCGCTCGCAGTTGCTCTTCAACCCGATTCAGCTCTTTGAGAGCCGCTTGATCGGCGGAGAGAGAGCTGGGCACTCCCGTGGGAAACGCATAGCCGATGGGATCGATCACGTGCACGAGCACTAGTTTGGCGCCATGGCAGAGCGCTATGGCCTGGGCATAACGAAGCGCGGACGAGGATTGCTCAGAGAAATCTGTCGCCACAACGATCGTTTCAAATGGGAACTGCTTGGAGTAAGTCATGAGATCTCCTTAGCGGACTACGCTTGGCCACTTCCACTCTCGTATCTGCACCCGATCTCGTCACTCGGCCGTAAAGCCGGCATCTTGGTCATCCATGATAAGTAAAGTCAAGCGAAGCCGAGAGTCTTCGTGCCGCGCCTGAAGCCACAGGCATGCTCGTCGTCCCTGTTTGGTTATCAAGTTGATTCCTTCGGCCTGGGTGATGAAACCTTCCGCCATGCGTCCGAGACAGGAGATCAAAATTAGCGCGACGCCTGTGCCTCCCCAACCAATGTAGCCGCGTCCGTTCTTGAAATGCCATCCAGCGATTCCAGGGCAGGCGATGCCGAAAACAGGAGCTATCACGCTGCATCCCCAGTTGACGATGTTCTGGACAAGGCCTTGAGCAGGCTGCGGCTTGCTGGGAGAGCTTGCGGAAATAGCAAACCCTGCACCTGCGTGTAGATGATTTGACACACAAGTGCAGGGTCTGCGAGCAATGCGTACTACAAAACTACGGAGCGACCGGCCTGCCGCTTAGTCTTGGAGTGATCACTGGTTTGGCGGCTCCGATCAGTTGAACGATAGAGAAGCTGCCGTTGGCAGTATTGGCTACCCATAGGTTGCCGCTACGATCGACGAAGATGCCGAGGTCCGGACTCTTGATAAGTCCGCCCGCGGTGAATCCACCCGAGGGGCTTATCGGATTTCCATTGTTATCAAGTTCGGCGAGGCCGCCCTTGAGATTGTTTATCCATACGTTGTTCCCGCTATCGACGGTGATGCCTGCGGGTTGGCTGGTGGATGTGATTCCGCCACCGGTGATCGGCCCGAGGAGAATGGTTGGCGTGGCCGTGTTACTGATCTTCGACACACTCCCGGAAACGGGATTGTTGTCCGCTACCCAGACCTCCCCATTTGAATTGAGGGCCATACCATATAACGTGTTTCCGACATCGGAAGCTCTGTCCCCCGTTACCTTGGTCGAGCCGTCATCTACCAACCTCGATACAGCACCACCCGCAGAGTTGGTGAGCCATATGATGTTAGGAGTTACGGTGGTGTCAGCGAGGACGATAAACGGTTCGTCCATTGCGAACCCATTCGGCAGGCCAAAGTCGAGTGTGCCATTGAGGTTATCCACCGTGATGTCGTTGGTGCCGCTTCCTCCACCCGCATCCGCAATCCAAAGATGGCTGAAAGAATCAAGGACAATCGACGCCGGGCGTATTCCCGCAGCGACGGCCGGGACGAGAACCGTACCGGTGCCGCTTATCTGTTCAACTGTTCCTCCATCGAGGTTCGCGATCCAGATGTTTCCCGAACTGTCGACAGTGAAGCCTTTCGGACCGTCGATTCCGGCAGGCTTGTAGCCACCGGACGGCGACAACGCTGCTCCTGTCGGGCTCAACCTCATCATGCTGCTGCCACCGTAGTTTGAAAACACCACGTTTCCATTCAAGTCGATTCGAATGTATTCAGGAATGTTGATACCCGTCGGAACGAATCTCACTCCCAGCATCCAGTCGGTTGGGGCAGCATCCAAGGTAGGCGTGAAAGGCGCCGAAACATCCGAAGGCAAAAGATTGAGCACCCCGTAGATCGACGGTACGTTCTCGGCTGGATGAGCCGCGATGTCATACGCAGCCTGCAACGTGGTCGCTGGAGTGTCGCCGCCTGTCGGAGTAGCTGCACTGAACAAGGTGTCGCAAACGCTAAAAGGAGATACTGCGTTCACACAAGCCACAAGAACGTCAGCCAGGGTATTCAAGGTGGCGGGTGAATTTTGGTTGGTGCTGAGTACTGCCGACGGGCTGCCTGAGGCCACTTTTATAAGATTCGTCCTGAGAATCAGGCTGGCATTGGCAAGGCCAATGTAGTGGTCCGTGCCTGGAGAGCCCGATGCGCTAATCTGCGAAGGATCGGCAGGGTGCATGAACTTGTTAAATGCGTACGCGGCAGCAACGGTGGACAGTTCGTTGATGTTAACGTTGTCGGGTAAAGCGTTGCAGGGACCGAGCGAGGCGAGAAGTTCGATGTTGGAGTTGACGCCGTTGCCGGCATCTCCGCCGCTAGCGGTGATATAGAGCTCAGACGTCGAGGCGCAATTGAAGGAATCGATGCTGAAGTTCCCTTTTGAATCCGACGTCGTGGTAGCGAGTACGCTCGCGTTCCCGCCGGAAGTGGTACCTGCCTCATAAAGCGTAAGCGACGAACCGCTAATCGGTTTTCGGCCGCCCATGACGGTGGCGTGAAGCGACATACCCGTAAGAGCAGCCGGGTGGTCGACTGAAAGAGGGCCGCTACCGCACCCGATGCCTGAGCATGCTGCCGCTCCTATGAAGCCGTACAGCAGAAGTTTTGCCTTCGAAAAGCCTGATGTTGTAATTCGCATTTCGCAACCTCTACGGAGTGAGAGTGAGAACAGCGGAGACAACTCTGACTCACGTGGGGTGAGCCAGTATAGTTTCGCGCGATACCATGCATCTCTGGGAAAGAGAAGAGAACATTTGCCGCACTCAGGCAATCAACGGGGGAAAATTAACCCTGATAGAGTGACGGCCTTAGTTAATCTGTCTCATGTGGAAAGTCGCGTGCCGGGCCCTGAAGGACGATTACAAAAAGCAAGGCAAGGAATTGCGGGTCCCGATAGCCAAACCAGATACCATCCTGAAAGAGCTTCAACCGAAGCGGATGGGAAGGCCCCATAGTAGCGGTAGACACTACTACATCTTGAAAATGAAAAGCTGAACAGCAAGCAACAGGAATTAGATCCTATTGCTTTCCCAAAATATATTGACAAAAACATGTAATTGTCGAGATGTAATTTCCTTGAGGCCCGTGATATTTTGTTGACGGAATGAAATTACTTTTAAATGCAATGAGATGAACTTTTCTTGCATTTGAGACGGCTATGGGGTAGCTTTAACACTGAAACAGTCTAGGCAAACAGGGCTAATGTACGATAGTTAGCTACATATGACGTAATCAGATTCCCCCCCGGGTCTTAACGACTACTTGGAGACGTCTATGCAACGGAAGAACATCCCCATGCTTCTTTTGACCGCGGTTGCCTTGTTTGCGCTTACTACCAAGGCAGCTTTTGGCCTTGTCGGCGGCTGCGTCGATTCACCCGAAGACCCAACCGCAGTGCTGGCCATTTTGGGTTGCAGCGCTGCCGCGATCCCAATTTTGCGATCGAGAATACGAGCCCGCAAACGCACCCGGTAAGCCATCCTGGAACCCAGCGAGTGCTCCAGTCAAACTTTCGTTTGGCTTGAGTGGGGGTAGTGGCCGGAAGATCCCATGCATGGTTGTATTGGTCCTGATCGGAGTTGGCGCGGCGGCGACTCCGATGGTGTGGTCAACGGTAATTTCCTGCTTGAGCGCAAGTTGGCAGTGCCCCAGAGTGCAGAACGCTCCTATGAATACCTGTTACCTGCGTAGCTCGGCAATTACCATGTTGTGAACCGATGGATTAACCCGCAGGGCTCAGTGGTAGAGCAGGGCGCGATTTATCAGGATGCGAGCGGCAGGCAGACAGCGCAGTTCGACATCATGATCAACGCCGGAGCTCATAATGGCTTGGCATGCTATCTAACGCGGGGTATGGTGCTTGAGAGCCGACGTGCCGAACGGGTGCAGGCAGCTGATTCATCCGCAATCTTCGATGTGGGTTTTATCGGCGACCAGTCGCTCAGTGGTGCAGGCCATTCGACTCTCTTCATTGCATCGACAGTATGCGGGGCGGGCGGCTGCGGCGAAGCTCCTCTTTTAATAAAAGATGCGCCACAGATTGTCTGGTCACGAGCAGCGAAAGCGCAACGCGAACCCGCCTATCAGTCTCGACCGATCCCGCTGTCGATTACTTTTCAGTCAGTCGGTGGCACCGGAAATGCCGGGGATCAGGAACAAGCCGTACTGCAATTTCGCGATCTGATTTCGAAGTTCAAGCTTGTTCCTCTACGTGAGCTTTCCGCAGCGAATTGACAGATCCGGCTCGCCTCACCACCCGATCGGATCCCAGAAAAAATGCGAAGTGTCCAGATTGGAATTTACCTCAATCCCTCCTTCCTTACCGTACCGGAGTCCAACGCGCCTCTTCCTGCGCGGACAACGTCAGCGTGGAACGCGCCCCCACAACTTCGCTGAGAGATTTACTGCTCAGTTGGTAATGCGTGGCGGCAAAGGCAAGCGCCGACAAATCCACCTTGTATCGCCGTGGCCGGTCAGACAGATTCTTCAGTACAAATCCGTCCTGGCTATAGCTGTAGCGCAATGCATACTCGGGAATTCCAAACTCCACGCTGCCATAGCTCGTCAGATGCGGCGCGACGGATACGTCCGCGTCGGCGGGAACAGCTAAACCCAGCAGCTTCTCAATCAGTACAGCCGCGAAGACATTGGGATATTCGTAATACTTCTCGGCTCCATGCGCATCTTTGCCATCGATGTAATACACATGGTCCATGTCGTACCGCTCGCTCATAAAGTAACTATTTTTCGCGCCCTCGGCCGCGACCTTCTTCAACTGATCCAGCAGTACCCCGTTCTGCTGCTGTGCCTCGCGAAAAGCTGCGTCCCAGTACCAGTACCTGCCTGCTGCGCAAAGATCATACGGACCGCCTGAGCCAATCTCGGCCTTATCGTAGTCGGCGATCTTCGCCGCCACGAAGGTGGGAAATCGCTCAAACTCTTCGGCATTCATGTCGATCAAACGGCGCACCTGACCAGCTTGCTCCGCCGTGGCATATCCGAAGACCACGGGCAGCTCATTGGCAAGAAGGTGAATGTGATCATGTGCCTTTCCGTCACGGTCCACCCAATCGATGAATCTCTCGTTCTTCGCATCCCAATACCCCATCGGAAGAGGTGTAACCAGCACATCGGCCATTTTCTTGGCAGCTTCGCCAAACCGCGCCGCCTCATAACGCCGTTCCAGTAACCTCTCCATCCCTGCCAGCAACACAAACGCGCGTGCAGCGAACGCCTGGGCTTGCGTCACGCGTCCATCCTTGATTACCTGATCTTCGTAATAAACATCCGACCACACGCGTCCATACTGATCGGTGTTCGATAGAATCCAGCCGGCCGCATGTTCCAGGTTCCCGATGTTCGCCCGCAGCCACGCTGCATCTTTTCTGGCCTCGTAGTAGCGCCAAGCCTCTTCAATCACCTCAATGTTTCCGGTCACTGGAAACATGGCCGCGTTCTGGCGGTTATCCAGGCTGTTTCTGCGTACGTGGTATTCGCGTCGTCCATCCGGCTGCACTGAAGTGGGCATGCGGTAGAGAGCTTCCGGATCATCATTTATCAGCTTGAACTGGAGCTCGATCATCCGCCTCACAACATCCAGATCGGCCTCCGAGCCCATCGCCAGGCGTCCTTTGATTTGAAATTCATGATCGACAGCAGGATAAGAGCCCGCATACGAGCTCACATTTAACGTGCTTAGCACATATCCGCTGTGATACGGAAAATCCGCGGCCATGGTCTTCTCCACAACCGATGGCAGAATGGTGCCCCAATAGAACGCAGCCAGAGCTTCTTCCAACTCAGCGCCGCCCGCCATCTCAAGAGAAAATCGATGACCGAAGGGGTCGCTGTGCGGCCGAGCCTCCGCCATCGAGAGAGTCACACTCTTCGCGTGCAGAGTAACCGTGAGTCCCGTTTCGGTCTTCTTGGCACTTAGGTCGCCGCTATTCAGCTTGATATGCCATGAGTGATCCTTCGACATCGCATCGAGCGGCAGAATCCACAGCGCTCTGTTCGCATCCACCAGCACGCCCGTTGCGGTTATAGGAAGAACCCACCACTGGTTCTCTTCGTACTGGACCCCCAACCCCTGGCAACGCGTAAATACCATCTCAACCGGAGTGTGAGCGTCCTTTTGCGTAACCAGAAGATCTTCTCCAACGTGAGTCACGTTGGCGTTTTCGATTGACTGCAGAATCCCAGCGGCACTCCTCGGCTGCGTTCCATCGATGCCTGCTCCGCCTCCGAGTGCAGATACGTGCGTTGAGACTCCGAGGAACAGCAAGATCGCGATCATTATTTTCATATAGTGTTTGAATCATGTTCTGCGAATCAGTGCAAGTCACACGGTCAGATCTCTCACGGCCCAACGGGCCCAGCTGACCCCGAATTCACCTTTTCGATATCATTCGCGAATCCCGCCGTTACTCTCACTCGATTGCTGAACAACTCGTTCGCCGATATCAGACCCGCCGATTCAGCAGGATTTGTTGCCGCCTCATAGACCGGAGCGATCGCAGCAGCATCGCTCTTCCAATGGCTAATCCGATTCGAAGCGGCATCGTATGACTCGCAGAAGAGTGAACCTGCCTCACGTTTGTTGTGAATGGGCCCACGCCTTGAATACGAACCGGCGCAAGAGGAACGTGGGCGTAGCAGTTCCAGATTAAAGCTAGCCCTCCGATTCTTTGGTGAGAAGCCGTTCACAGAATCCAGATGATGGCTGAAATGGTCGGCGTATGCTGGTGTGAGCCCAGGATTGCGCACGTCGGAAGGAGACAAGGTGAATTCATTTCCAGGAGTGTTCATGATCGGACGACGGGTGCCGGCTGTGGCGGCGCTAATCGTATTTTGCAGCATGTGCGTGCCCCACGCAGCCATGACGCAGGAACAGCCTGCACATGAATGGGGTTACAGTGGAAGTGAAGGCCCTGCGCACTGGGGCGAACTGAGTCCCACGTTCGCCGCATGCAAAACCGGACACCTCCAGTCGCCAGTCAATATTGTCGGCGCTCAGAGTGCTAATCTGCCACCAATTCAGTTCGAATACAAATCCAGCCCGCTCCACATCGTCAATAATGGGCACACGATTGAAATTATCTACGCTCCCGGCAGTTTCATGAGAGTCGGAGACAAGCGTTACGAATTAAAACAATTCCATTTCCACCATCCCAGCGAGGAGACAATCAAGAACAAGCGGTTTCCCATAGAGGTCCACCTGGTGCATGCAGATGCCGACGGAAATTTGGCCGTGGTATCCGTGCTAATGAACGAGGGTTCTGCAAATCCGCTTGTTGAAACGCTGTGGGGTATTGCGCCGAAGACGGCCGGCCCGGAGAAGGCGGACGATAATCTGCAAATCAATGCCGCGGACTTGCTGCCTGCTAACCGTAGCTATTTCACTTTCGCCGGTTCGTTGACGACTCCGCCGTGCACCGAAGGCGTGAGTTGGTTCGTACTCAAGACGCCTGTAACGATTTCGAAGAAACAAGTGGCGACGTTTGCCGAGATCTATCCATACGATGAACGGCCAACTCAGTCCCTGAACGGCCGCACGGTGCTCGTAAGTAAGTGATTGCCGACCACCCAATCACACGACTACTTGGACGAGCAATGACGTAATCGGGCCTTCGCTCGTCCGAGAATATGGCTGACTCAGACAGCGAGAAGCAGTTGCACGCCAGCCTTTGCGAGCGCTATTCTCGCCTCCGGCATTGGGAGATCGTGTGGATCGCCCTTCGCGTGGACATTTGCGATGGCCACGTGGCTCTGCCGCAGAGATGTGTGGACTCCATTGCGCCCGGCCGATTTGAACGAACGCTGAATCCCACAGAAACTTTGGTCTCGACATTCGTAGCCCTAGCTTTTGAGAAATTGATTTCTGACGCCAGATCGGCGCAACCTATTGTCTCGGTTTAATTTCCGTGCACTGCGTTACTCCGCCCTGCCTTTAGAAATTCCCACCGCGTTTTGAGGAAAAAACACCTGTAACTCAAATCGGCTAATGACAGATATTTAAAGTAACTGGTACAAGATTGCCAGCCCTTCCCCGAGGCGATTATGGACCAATCGGCAATACTGACGGGCTCGTACAACGACGGCTTGGTCTTGGTCTCATTCCTCATAGCTATACTCGCCGCGTACGCGGCGCTTGAACTGGCTGGCCGGGTCACGGCGACACGCGGCTTCGTACGGTTTGTTTGGCTCTGCGGCGGGGCACTTGCGCTCGGCGTTGGCATCTGGTGCATGCATTACATGGGAATGGAAGCCTTTCGTCTTCCTGTGAAGGTTCTTTACGATTGGCCGACCGTGTTATTGTCCATGGTCGCCGCGGTGGTGGCCTCTGCTATTGCCCTTTTCGTCGTCAGCCGTGAGACGATGAGCCTTTTCCGAGCCGGAGTCTCCAGTCTGTTCATGGGGTCGGGCATCTGCGCCATGCACTACATCGGTATGGAAGCCATGAGGCTTCCCGCCATGCATCACTACAACGTTGGCATAGTAATACTCTCCTTTGTGCTGGCAGTAGTCTTCTCTTTCGTGGCGTTATTGCTTACATTTTTCTCCCGGAACCAGTCGGCGACCTTTAGCTGGCGCGAGACATTATCCGCAGTTGTCATGGGGTTGGGTATACCCGTGATGCATTACGTCGGAATGGCCGCCGTAACCTTTGTGTCGATACCGATGGATCAGAGCAGTCTTGCGCACGCCATCAGCATTTCCTATCTCGGGCTGGCCGGAATTGGCGGCGTTATCGCATTCGTTCTTATATTCGTTTGTTTCTCTGCCATTATGGATCGCAGGCTCTCCCTCCATTCGATGGAGTTGGCGCTCGCGGAGCAGCGCTATCATGCTGAACTCGAACGCGAACGTGCGCACACCGCAGAGCTCAGTAACAAAGCCAAGAGCGAATTTCTGGCCAACATGAGCCACGAAATCCGTACCCCGCTCAATGGCATTGTCGGCATGACTGACCTGGCCCTCGAAACCGAGCTCACGCGCGAGCAGCGCGATTACCTTCGGGCCGTGAAGCTCTCAGCCGACGCGCTGCTCAACGTCATCAATGACATTCTTGATTTTTCAAAGATCGAAGCCGGCAAGGTCGATCTGGAACATGTGGACTTCGATCTCCGTTCGTGTATCGAAGATGCGCTTAAGACCGTTGCTTTCCGCGCAGATGAAAAGGGACTCGAATTGCTCTGCGAGATTGCGTCTGAGGTCCCTACGTTCGTAACGGGCGACCCTGGGCGTCTGCGCCAGATCATTCTGAACCTGATCGGCAACGCTGTGAAATTCACGGAACAGGGCGAAGTCGTCCTCAAGGTTGAAGTTGACCTCCTCGAAGAGAAGTTCTCCACTCTTCACTTCATAGTCAGTGACACGGGTATCGGTATTCCATCAGACAAGTTGGAGGCTATCTTCGAGTCCTTCAGCCAAGCAGACACTTCAACGACGCGCATATTTGGCGGAACAGGACTGGGGCTGACGATTTCGCGCTGTCTCGTTCAGATTATGGGGGGCCGCATATGGGTGGAGAGCATTTTTGGCAAGTGGTCCTGCTTCCATTTCACCGTGCGCTTCGCAGAATCAACTGCTCCAGACCCACTGCGATCAATCCCCATCGCACCTTCCGTTCTGGTGGGCGCCAGAGCGCTTATTGTCGATGACAACCGCACGAACCGTCGTATTCTGGAGGGCGTTCTTAATCACTGGGGCATGGTTACTATTGTTGCTTGTGATGGTGAGCAGGCTCTGTCGTTTTATCAGGCCGCCATCGATGATGGGCAACCGTTCAATCTCATCTTGGCTGACATGCACATGCCAAAAATGGACGGGTTCTCTCGTAGAGCGCCTCAAAGAGAAATCCGCCGCGAGCAGTTCCACGATTATGATGCTTACCTCGAGCAGCCAGCGCGGCGATGCACAACGATGCCAGGCGCTTGGCATTGCAGCGTACCTCCCTAAGCCAGCTCGCCAGTCCGAGCTCCGCGAGGCTATCATTCGAGTTCTCTCCGCGCGCCCGTTGGGATCGACCGGTATGATCACTCGCGCCGCGCTCCGCGAGCAAGCCAATGGCAGCAGGATCCTCACGATTCTTTTGGCTGAAGATAACCTGGTTAACCAAGAGCTCGCCTCGCGATTGCTGGAGAAGCGCAACCACAATGTTACGGTTGTTTCCAATGGCAGGGAAGCCCTTGGCGCTCTGGAAAAGAACAACTATGACCTGGTGCTCCTGGACATGCAGATGCCCGAGATGGACGGTTTTGAAGCCGTCAGGATTCTTCGCGAAAAGGAGAAGTCCACAGGCAAACATCAACCCGTCATCGCTATGACAGCCCTTGCCATGGCTGGCGATCGAGAGCGTTGCATGGCCGCTGGAATGGATGGATACCTATCCAAACCTATCCGGCCGCAGGAACTCGACGAGACTCTCGATGAATTTCTCGAGCCAAAAGAGGAACTTTCGACGGGGAGCTATCCTCCTTCAATCCCAAATAACTCCATAGAAGTAATCCCGCTTCTGGATCTCATCGATGATGACCGCGTACTTCTAGCCGAATTGGTCGAGATCTTTCGAAAGCAATATCCGGATAAACTGCAAGCTGCACAAAGGGCGATAGACCTACAGAAGCCGGCTGACCTTGAGCGTGTGGGACATGCACTCAATGGTGCGCTGGGAAACTTTTCGGCTACGGATGCATCAGCCCTTGCCGCGAAACTGGAAGAGATCGGCCGATCCGCCGATCTAAGCGCAGCGCAGACGGTACTCGATCGCCTCGTTCTTGAACTTGGCAGGGTAATGCGCGCTCTTGATGCGCTCTGTCTGGTGGTTACGCAATGAAAATTCTGGTTGCAGATGATGATTCGATTCTCCGCATCCTCATGCAGCGAACCCTGCAGAAATTTGGCTATGAAGTCGTTCTTGCGGAAAATGGGCGGACAGCCGCCGAAATCCTCATGCGAAGCGATGGTCCGCGACTTGCGCTTGTTGACTGGATGATGCCTGAGCTCGATGGGGCTGGACTGTGCCGGAAACTGCGCAGCTCTCATCGAGAAGATGATGGATATATCTACATCGTTCTCACCACAACGAAGCGGAGCACCGCGGATATTGTTGCCGGTCTGGAAGCCGGAGCGGACGATTATATTACCAAGCCGTGTCAACCAGGAGAATTGAAGGCCCGTCTCCATACCGGCTGTCGCATTCTGTCGCTGGAAGAGAAGTTGGTCCAGGCGCGGGAACAGATGCGCTATAGGGCTACGCACGACGCCCTTACCTCCATCTGGAATCGTGCCTCCATTCTCTCTTTGCTGCAAAGTGAACTCGAGCGTTCAGTCCGCGAAAGCAAATCGACTTCGGTCCTTCTCTGTGATGTCGACCACTTCAAACAAGTCAACGACAATCACGGTCACCTCATCGGAGATATCGTTTTGCAGGAGGTAGCCAAAAGGCTCACATCTATTGTCCGCTCATACGACGCCGTAGGTCGTTACGGCGGTGAAGAGTTCCTGGTCTTCCTCAGCCACTGCGACGAGTCCAATCTCAAAGCGCGCTCCGAAGAGATTCGTGCCGGGGTTGCGGATACTCCCATTGTGGCGGGTAGCGAGGAATTATCAATCTCCGTTAGTGTTGGTGCTGTTGCTTGCCAAAGATGGGACCCTCGGCTTTCGATTGAGCGCATTCTCGCCCGGGCAGATATCGCGCTCTATAGAGCCAAAGCTGACGGACGCAACCGGACGGCAATTGCTGACATGTTGACTCCAGCATGACTTGCCGAGATTACCTTCGACAGGTCACCTCCATGCCCGGTCTTTACGCGAATTCAGGGTTCTGGGCTAGCGAAGATGGGAAGGGTTTTTAGCCCGCACACTCGGGCTCGATATCCAAAGACCTGGTGAGACACCACAACTGAACCGAAAGAGCGGTATAATCCGCGCAAATGACGGCTCGGACGTTTTCCTCCGCTGACCTGCAAAACGCCATTGAGCGCGGCGAGGTCGTTCCCTACTTTCAGCCGATCGTTGAGTTGCGCTCCGGGGAGTTGTGGGGATTCGAGATGCTGGCTCGTTGGCTGCATCCCCAGTTGGGAATGATTCCTCCTAATCAGTTCATCCCTCTCGTTGAATCGTCGGGATTGATGGACGCTGTGTGTGACTCCGTGACGAAGCAGGCTTGCGAAGCTCTGATGCCGGACTTTCCCGCACATCTTTCTTTGTCGGTCAATGTGGCTCCCACGCAGATGCGCGATCGCTCCTTGGCGGGGCGGATTCTCTCCTGGATGGAGTCTGCTGGATTTCCACCCACTCAGCTCATCGTCGAAATCACGGAGACCGTGCTGTTCCGAGACTTTAAAGTAGCCGAGGCTGTCGCAAACGATCTCAAGGAGCAGGGAGTCAGGTTAGCACTCGATGACTTTGGTACCGGCTATTCCAGTCTGTCTTATCTCAATTCACTGCCGCTGGACGAGATCAAGATCGACCGCAGTTTCATCCATTCCATAAATGAGCGTCGGGAGAGCCGGAAGATTGCTGCGGCGGTAGCGGGCCTGGGCCATAGTCTCGGATTGATGGTGGTTGCGGAAGGGGTCGAAGAGAATATCCAGGCGGACGCCTGCTTTTACCTCGGCTGTGAATTGGCACAGGGTTATCTGTACAGCCGTCCTGTTCCAGCAGCAGATGTTGCCGCGATGATCGCGAAACCTGCTCTGTCTTCCCCTCCCAAGTCTCCGCTGCTATCGAAGGATATGGCTGCCCACCTGGAAGTTTCACCTGCACTGCGTATGGCCCACCTAATGGCAATCTACGATAGTGCTCCGATGGGCCTCTGCTTTCTTGACAAAGACCTTCGTTTTGTAAGCATCAATGAACGGTTCGGTGAGATGGCGCCTGCCCTGGAACCCCGGCTTGGCCGGACTATCGAAGATGTACAGCCCCTCATCTATTCGAAGATAGGATCATATCTGCGCCTTGCTCAAACAGGAGAGCGCATTTACAACGTCGAGGTCCTGAATCCGATATTTCCCAATCGGACAATGTCGATGTGCTGTGAGCCGGTCCGGGATGAAGCGCATGAGATCGTTGGGGTTTGTGTAACTCTCAAGGACACTACGAAATATAAAAAGCTCGAGGAAGCCCTGCTTGAACACAAGGAGCACTACCAGCTCCCCCTGGACCTGAATTCCACGTACCCCTTTACAGCTGACCCAGAGGGGAAAATCAGTTGGGCGCAAGCGCGAGGGTCCGACACACTTCGAATGCACGAGGCACGCGGAATGGGCTGGCTCAGAGCCGTGCATCCGGCGGACGTTTCTTGGGTGGCAGAGAGCTGGGCGGTCAATGTTCGGGCGGGAACTCAATACGAAATGGAATTTCGCATGCGGTCGGTGGACAGGAGGGGATGGCGCTGGATGCGCGCACGGACGTCACCCCAGCGCGGAGAACACGGTGAAATTCTTGGGTGGTACGGCTTGCTCGAGGACATCAATGACCGCAAGCCCGCCTCGGCTCCCCCTGATTAGGCGGAGCTGGCAAACCTTCCACCAAGCAACCGCAAACTGGTTTGTGATGCCGGACAGTTGTTTGCGGCAGGTCCGATCTTGTCTATTTTAGAGTTGCTCGCCGCCAGAAAAGCGATTCTTTTAGCATGTGACAATTCTCTCTTTCCGAGTTAGAGTCCGTTCCAGCAAAAGGGCGCTTTCGGGTATCTTCATTCCTGTCCGATCAGGCGATCACATCTTCGCGGATGATAAGTTGCTTAACTGCTCAACATTGGGACCCGATAATTATCTGCACAGCTGACTGCGGACTCTCTGCAAGCTATGTGACTAATTTTTTCACCAAGCGCGTCCACGAGGGAAGTATGCCTCAATTCAATTGAAGGTGCGGCCGCGATGCAGAAGCCATTTGGGATTTTGGCAGTCCGCATCGGACGAATCTTCTGGACTGAAGAACGGCATATGTGAAGCAGGATGTTTCTCGCTAATGGTTGTTTAAGGATTGAGAAAGACTCATCAGGTTTCTTGGATTCACACGAATAATCCCGCCGCGTGGGCTGTCGATATCGGAGATGAGAAGAAAAGAGATCGACACAGTAAGCGGCAGAATGAACAGTGTAATTGCAGCTTTGACGTTGCGTATGCTATAGCCCATCATAGCGCTGGCACTCATGGCAATGGCTCCCAGCAAACCCCATGCCGCATAGGGTATGCGGTTCCACCAAGCCGCCTGTGTGTATCCCTGCGAGTTCAAGACATCGTTCATGCCCGAGACTACGAGTGCAATGACGGGTGTTGGCTGTGCAGTAGCTGGAGCTTGTACCGCGGCCCACAATTGATCCTGAAGTTGAGCCGTATCCGCGTTGATTTTCTGAAGTTGGCTTGCCCGCCGTGTTTTATAAAACAAGATGCGCTGATCAAGATAGCCGATTAACAGATGTTGCACTTTTACCGCATCGGAGGCGGGTAGCAGATTTGCCCGCAGATATTCGGTTCCGATGGCGTTGGCTTCTTCTTCTTCATAGTTCTTGCGTTGATCGTATCGGGTAGTTGCCATAGAAAAAGTAAAACCGATGATGAGTCCCAGAAGTGTCAGGGTAGAGGCGAGGACAACTTCGAAGTCTGGACGGGACTGGTCACTGAGCTGTCCTTTTTTCGCCCGCATGAAAATTCCTACTTTTGTGGCAAGCCACAGCGCGATGAGAGATATCACGAGAACGAGTAAGGGAAAATTCAAGGGATTTATCACTAGCGTTCTATCCTTTCATCCAGTGGTGGTCAGTGTATCCCACTTTATGCGTCTGCTATCGTACGGTGAAACTCGATCAACTTAGAGCGCGTTTGCTGGATGGTGGGCTCTCAGCTCGGTATCGCTGAAGAACGCAGGATTGCGGCAGGGAAGTAGAAGCAATCCTATTGATTACCCATTGCCAGCAGCGCCGTGGCTGCGACTAAACACGCCAGTCCGCATCCCAACAGCAGTTTTGCAAAGCGCGACGCGCCCTTCCACTCGCCCGTCAGAATACCCGACAGCGTTGCCGTCATAATCATGAAGATCTGCATCAATCCCCATCCGATCGAGGTGCCAAGGTTTCCAAGATAAGAAGTGCTCATACCATATAGAGCGAATGCGCCCATCCATAACCCGCCCATCAGCGTCGACCAGTACACATCGGGAGAAGCTGGTTTAAACAACAGCCAGCTTCGCTTTTTTTGAAGCAGATAAAGACTGTAGCCGATATTGGGGAGAAAGCCACCCGCCAGTCCAATCGGCCACACCGCATAGGCCGCCCGCACCTCAGAATTGCCCAGGTGCACGGCTTGTCGCGCGATCTCCTGGCCAAAGGCGAAGGAGTAGTTGAGCATCGGCGCCATCACGCCGCACAACACGGCCAACAGGACCGCTGAAAAGTAGCTGCTCCTGGGATTTGATTGCAGAGCAGGCTGGGACGAAGGGTCCCGGACGCGCTCCCGCCGGTTGCCTGCCCACGCCGATAACCCAATGCCCACGACCATGAAGGCGACGCCGCCCAGTATATCCGCCAGCGCGTCTCGGCCAACCTGCGAGCGATGCTGCACGAACAATGGCACGAGCGTGCCCAGCAGTGCGCCGAGCCCGATGATGATCGCGTAAGCCAGCCCAAGTCCCAGGCGCTGAACGGAAATCCCGAAGAGCACCTGCGCAACACCCCATCCTGCTCCGAATGCAACCGGCACGACGATCTGAGCAAACGAAAGTGCCGCATAAGTGTCGAGAAGATGACTTACCAGGCAAGCCGCCAGCAGCCACGGGAGAATGATCAGGGACACAATGCTGAAGACCAGCCAGTTGTTCTCCCATTGCCAGCTTCGATTGAATTTCATCGGTAGCAGGCAATTACCGGACATGATGCCTGCAAGCAGCGTCAAGCCGAGTCCAATTACCAGGGACTGCGGCATCTAAACGCTTCCCTCGATAGTCAAGACCATGTCAGACGAGGCTCCCGGAGTCTGTGGGGCCTCATAGAATCCACCCTTCACCTGAGCAGGGAAGACGAAGTGTTCTTTGAGGTGGGGGATGTGTTCCAGGAAGAAGACTTCGTGATCGAGTGCGATCCGGTTAAACAAGACAAGGTGCTGGTGAATCTGGCCCATGTCGCCCACGTGAGGCACGATAGGCAAGCCGAATTTCTTCGCCATCAGGCTGACCGTAAGAAATTCGTTTATTCCCGCGAGTCTTGTACAGTCGGCCTGCACGAAATGGAGGGCCCCATAGTGCAGAAAATTCTTGAAGAGCACCCGGTTCGGAATGTGTTCTCCAGCCGCAATCTTTACTGGGGCAATCGTCTTTGCCAGAACCGCGTGCCCATAAACATCGTCCGGATGTGTTGGTTCTTCGATCCACAGCGGACGGAACGCGGAGAGTTCGCTGCACATGCGAAGCGCAGTAGACAGATTCCAGCTCTGGTTGGCATCGAACATCAAGATCCCGGAATTGCCGACGACATCGCGTAGCATCGCCGCTCGACGCAAGTCGCGTGATTCGTCGGAAGATCCTACCTTGAGCTTAAAAGCGTGAAAACCCTGATCGATTGCCCGAGCCGTAAGCTCGCGTACCTTCTCATCGTCGTAAGCCATCCAACCTACCGAAGTGTCATAGCCCGGATAGCCTGTCTTCAGAATTGGCTCACGCGAAGCTCTCGATGCCATATTGTCACGAAGTAACGCCAGCGCGTCGTCTTCGTTCAGAACATCCTCCACATAACTAAGGTCCAGAGTACTGACTACATCTTCCGGCGAGAGGTCGAGGAGCAACATCCACAGTGGCACTCTGCGGTTCTTGGCCCAGAGATCGAAACATGCGTTGGTGATCGACGCCAGAGCCAGATGAACCACGCCCTTGTGCGGCCCCAGCCAACGCAGCGAAGGATCGTTGGCCAGACTGCGTGACACAGCTCCAAAATCCGCCATGAGGGTCTCAATCTCCATTCCCCCCAACGGTTTCGCCAGTTGTTCGATGGCGTCGCACACGAGCCGGTTTCCATCTCCGAGCGTGAGCGCTATGCCAGACCCGCGGAGGCCATTGTCCCCTTGTAACAACGTCACGGCCATCGAGTATTCCGACTTGGTGTGAACCGAATCTGTACCCGCTCCGGGAGGCAGCGAAAAGTGAGCGTCAACACTCAAAATTCTCTTTATCGTGCAACTGGGCACTCTATTTGTCTCCAATCATCATCGGTCCGAAGGACTGCGTCGCTCCCAATTGTCATAGGCCGTCTTCGAGAAGCGCTCCATCGCTCGCCTGACATACTCATCGGCAATCTCGCCTTCGCCCTCCCGAATCAGATCGATGATCCGTTGATGAGCCTCGAGATCTTTGCTCCAGACTGCTGCCTCCTGCCCGCTGGAAGTAACTCGCATACGCACAAAGGCAAAGAAAGGCAGCAGAATTCGACGGGACTGCTCCAGCAGAAACGAATTGCCCGACAACTCGCACAAAACCAGGTGGAATTGCAGATCGCAGTCCAACAACGCCTCCCGGTGGCCGGCCGCAGCCGCCGTGCGCATCCCGTCTACCGCAAATTGCAGAGGACTTAGATCGGGCCTTCGAGTTGCGGCCAGCCTGGCGGCCAAGCCCTCAATGGCTCCGCGTAACTGATACAGTTGCGCCACATCCTGTTCGCTGAAGTGGCTGACCTTGGCGCTGCGACCGCTCTGTTTGGTAACAAAACCTTCCATCGCGAGAATGTTGATGGCCTCACGGATGGAGCCTTGCGCTACGCCGAACTCAGCCGCCCATTTGCCCTCGACGATGCGTTCCCGTGGCCGCAGCACGCCGTTCACAATCGCGGTACGGAGTCTGTCCGCGACGTCATGTTTGAGGAGTGTTTCCGCTTGATGATTAGCAGTTGTACTCATATAAGCACTCAAGAATCGTGGTCATCTTAAATTGTCGACAGAGAAAGTGACAAGCTCATAGTTTAAGCGCTCAACCATTAACAGTGAGAGTAATCGATGTGATCCTGGTGGAAGCCGATAGTCGTGTATAAAGTTAGCTGCTGAGCTTTGGCTCTATCCTTCACATTCAAAGGACTTCGTATGCAACGATTCGGAATGACGATTCGGCTCGCGCCGGGCAGTGCGGAAAGATACAAGGAGTACCATCGCGCCGTCTGGCCAGAGGTATTGAGCAAGCTGACGGATTGCAATATCAAAAACTACTCTATCTATTTCAAGGACGATATTCTCTTCGGCTACTACGAATACCATGGCTCCGACATCAAAGCAGACCGGGCTAAAATGGCCGCCGACCCCAAAACGCAGGAATGGTGGGCCATCATGGATCCAATGCAGGCTCCGCTGGAAACGCGGCAAGAAGGAGAGTGGTGGGCCGAAATGGAGGAAGTCTTTCATCTCGATTAGCAATCAGAGATTTGAGCACCTAAAATGCTCACTGAATTCCCTCAGGAGGCTGTACTACAGAAGCGGAATACCGAATAAAAGTCATCCGAAGCATCTTTTGTATTTGCCAGCGATGCTGCTGAAGCGATATTGTTTCCACTCAAATGAGTGCTTATATTCCCGGACGTCGCGAATTTCTTCGTCTTGCCGCTGCCACCTCCTGTCTTTCTTTTCTGCCCGGTTTCAGCTGGGCTCAGTCACCGGCGTGCGATCGGACGAGCTGGTACCGGAACGCCAAATTCGGCATGTTCATTCATTGGGGACCTTACTCGCAGGCCAGTGTTGAAGCATCCTGGCCAATCATGAGGCCAAAACCAGGAGGGATCACGGAAGCCGATTACGTTGCGCTGGCGAAGACTTTCAACCCTGTGAAATATGACCCTCATGCCTTTGTAGATCTCGCGCGCTCGGCAGGCCAGGAATATATGGTGTTCACCACCAAACACCACGACGGCTTCTGCATGTTTGATTCGGACTATACCGACTATAAGATCACCAAAAGTCCATACGGCAAGGACATTGTGGCGATGCTCGCGAAGGCATGTGGAGAGGATAATATGCCCCTCGGCTTCTATTATTCGCCCCCGGACATGCACCATCCTGATTTCCGCGATACCACGAAACTTGCGAGGGACAACTGGAACGGAGAGCCGCAGCGGCCTGAATGGCCAGGCTACCTGCGATACATGCAGCTGCAATTGACCGAGTTGCTGACGCGCTACGGTCCTGCTGCCATTATCTGGTTCGATGGTCTATCCCATCAGGAAAAATATGATGGCGTACGGGTTTTGGAGATGATCCGCGAGCTGCAGCCAGAGACACTCGTTAACGACCGCATCGGGGTCGACGCCGACTATGAGACGCCCGAGCAATTTATTCCCACAGCCATTCCGACCAAGGGCGTCGTCCTGACCGGAATCGATCCTAAAGTGTCTGCGAAACTCAGCAATACAGTTCCGCGGCCAGAGGATTTCCGCCTCTGGGAAACCTGCATGACCATTAACAATACCTGGGCCTACAATAGTAACGATCACGATTACAAATCGGAACAAACCCTCATCCGGTCTCTGGTTGAGGTAGCGAGTCGCGGCGGTAACTTCCTTCTCAATGTAGGACCGCAGCCTGATGGCCAGATCCAGCCCGAGTTCCAGCAACGGCTGCGTGCCATCGGAGACTGGCTGACTCTCAATGGCGATTCGATTTATGGAACCACCTACGGTCCCGTACAGGGCCTACCGACCCTGAGGACAACTGCGAAAGGGAAGAACATCTACGCCCATATCTTTGACTGGCCTGCCAGGACTTGTGAGATTGCAGGGATCGATGCCAGGGTCTTGTCGGCGAGGCTACTCGCTAATGGAAAGCCATTGACCTTCCACCAGGCCGAAGGCAAATTGAAAATTGATGTCTCTCCGCAGGCTCCCGATCCTAATGTCAGCGTCATCGCCATCAAAACGTATTAGCGATAGAGGTGATTTCGAATTCGAAGGACACAAATCAGCGCCGTTCACCTTTGCACGAGGTTATAGGAGTTAAGCCGGTCGAGACTTCACCAAGGTGAAGCGTTTCTTCAGGCGAATGAATGGCTTTTCCAGAAAGTGATAGGAAGCCGTTGCGCACAATATCGTGATGCCTAGTCCAAGGAGAGCTGCAATGCCAATCACTATGGCAACATGCGACGTGGAGAGGCTCCCATGACCGGTCAGAGAAAATAATATCTTCATTACGAGAGACAAACAAAGAACGTGGAAGACGTATAAGCCATAAGAAATTTTTCCGAGATAGAGAGTGACTTTTGGGAAGAGCGACGAAGGCGCTCCTGCGAAAGCAGTAAAGATCAGAAATGTTCCTAACAAAACAAAGAAGTAGCCGGCGACCAAGCTAACTACGCCGGGACTCTCCGTTCGAACAACATGACAAACTGCTGAAGCAAATAACCAACATGCAAATCCGCCTAAGAGTATGGACAGCCGTTTCGATACTTTCCAGCGTCGATTTTCCGGCTTACTGAAGATTGCAGTGAGAGCGCCACATGAGAAAAAAAGGCATTGCACCAAGCTATTCGGCCAGATATTGCTGTTGATCGTTTGGGGCCGATGACCGGAATAAATCAGAATGCATATCGGCACAATCATAAAAAGGGAAGAGATCGCGATAATCATCTTCTTACCGAAGGCCGCGAAAGCTGGCCATATGAGATAAAACTGCTCTTCGACAGAGATACTCCAAAGGGGCTCGATCGGAGTGCCTGCGAAGCCATGCAATACGATGGTCCAGTTTGCGACGAAAACAAGACTAGTAATTACGCGCCATTCCGTTGAGCGGACGGAAGGAATCCAAACCGAGAGTAGCGTCACAACGCCGAGGAAGAAGAAGTAAAGAGGCCAGATGCGGAGAGTACGACGGATGTAGAAATCCCTGATAGCCACAGTGCCTGTGGATTTCTGTTCGATCAGCAGCAGCCTGGTAATCAGGAAGGAACTCAAAAAGAAAAACAAACATACTCCGAAATCACAACTCTGAGCCAGGCTTTGTATCATCTCCCATGTTGGATTTAGGTGGTAAGAAACATGGGAAATAGTTGTAGCAGAAGAAATCTCACCAGGCATGGGAGCGCTGGGAACAGCCTGGTGCTTCTTTACCAAACCGTATGCGGAGAAGACGTGACGGCAAAAAACGAGCAAAAAAGCAAGGAAGCGCAGCGCGTCCAGTTCTGGCTGGTAAAAGCGCTTTCCTAAAGAGTCGTTTGAGATTGGTTCCGAAGTAGATGTCTGCATTACCTGAGTCGCACACATTAGGACAGAACCTCACTTTCCAGGTTGTAACTACGACAGAGGCTGATTTTGCCGCTGCCTAAAAAGTCGTTGGCGCTGCGATGAACACTGGTCGAAGCCACGATCACTGTCTGATGGGGACAAGACTCGTTACGATCTTTTTTCCAAAATCTTTGAGCTGTCTTCCTCGGGATGGATTTTCGATCGCGATTTTGTTTATACCGAACCACGATAGTACTTCTAGTTGACAGACATCCATCCCTTTAGCACCTGTGAAGCTTGGGCCGCTTTTGCCGCCGAAGTGATGCAGGTATTGCTCGTGCTTCTCAAAGCCGAGTACAGAATATCCATCACGCAGAACGTTTGCCTGCAATTGGGTCACGCTCCACCACCACTGAAATCTTTCATCAAGCTGGTAGTTCCTATACAAAGGCGCATCGATCAATAAACAATAACCATCCACCCGCCTTGGGGGACTCGCAACGATTCCATAGGCACTAATGCCTTGACGATGAGAAGCCAGCAGTGTTGAAAGCCACTCCGGAGATCGAACCTCCACATCGCTGTTTAAGAGCAGGAAGTGTGTTGCGTTCTCAGATGCGAGTGATGCTGCGATGTTGTTTCCCTTGGCAAAAAGCGAGTTGTAATCGAGGAGCTGAAGCTTATGAATCAAGCCTCGCTCGCGCAGCTCTATAACAAGATTCCGTGTGCGCTCTTCCGAAGCATTATCGACGACAACAAGCTCATATTCGACGTTTTTTGTGTGCTCTGCAACCGATACAATAGTCTTCTCAACATATTCGGGCGCATTATGAGTTAACACCAGCATACTCACGATCGCTTTCATGCTCGCTCCTTAATTTAGCTCTGATTAATTAGCTGGTATGTCAGCTGCGTAGCTCAATTACTGAAATTGTGTCAGCCGCCGCTACCTTAAGCGCATGCGATTGTATCGATAGTGCAGTCGGTCGCAGTTGCCATTGACTGTCATATTTGTAGAGTGTTGCCGTCAGGATATTGGGAGGCAATTTAATCGTTGTGTTTAAAGCGGGCGGATATAGCTCCTGGTCTGTGGACCGCAACTGTCCTTGATTGGTCCGTGTTGCTACATCGCTGATTTCGTGCCAGAGCAATAGATAAAATACTCCGTTTCCCTTTTGAAGAAGCAAGTCGTGAACATACTGCGTATGAGTAAAGGCTCCGTTTTCATCTACCGAAAGGCCGTATGCTAAAGATCCTGCAGACGACGGTGCGCTGGTTGATGAATCTCTCAACAATGCGATAAGAGACTGTAGAGCCAGATAGCCTGGTTTCGGGGTCAGATCATTACGTAATAGACCATAGTTCGCCTCCGTGCTTAATGGATGGGCCGCCTCGTCAACCAGCTCATACCAGAATGAGCGATCGAATCCATGACGAAAATATTCAGCAAACAGGCGAGGTACATATTTCCCTTGGACATCCTCAGGGATCGAAAGCGTTGCGCTACCTGTGTAATAGCCTGTTTCAGTCGCAATAATCGGGTCGTGCAGACCATCCGGCGACCTGACATAGGCCGCCATTCTTTCGATCCACCACGGGTATTCATCGATGTTGATGTCAGGATCGGTAGTCCAACGAAAATAATCGGGCACGCCATCGTAAGCAACCACCGGCGTTCCATGGTTGTTGCCTCCATACGGATATGGATGAAGCGCCCCGTAGTCGACTGTGCCATAAAATTCCGATTGCGGGAATAACACCGACGTAGCGCCACTTAATGAAGGCGCAAGGCACTTCACAGATGAAAGCGTCGGATCATGCCGAAGCACATTACAGGTATCACCCGTATAAGATATTGCGTATTTAACCCAATAATTCGGGCTATCCGGCGCGTTCGTTACGGGATCATTCAAGGCCGCGTGCCACTTAATACCTGGGTAAGACGCGTTGATTTCGTTTAAACCCTCTACCGAATCGACAATGCCCGGACCGAGCCCTTTTAGATAATCTGCTAACAATATGCAAGTTTTATAGCCGTTCTTGTTGCACCAATAGTCTGGTGTCGGAATGATGGCAACTTTAGGATCAGTCACAAAGGTCACATGAATGCCTGCTGAGGCCATTGTTCTGTAGTCGCCGTCATGATAGGTCCCTCCGTCACGTATGTGACGAATACCTGAATTGATTAGAAGTTGTATCAATTGTGCAGTCTGCTTGCGATATGGTGTGCTCGAGTAACCCGCGCCGAAATGCGATCCGACTCCGATGCTGTCAATAAATTGTGCAGTACTGGCAGCCTGCACGGTTTTTATCCCGCCCGTGGGTTGGCTCACAGGATTCTGTTGGTAGGTGTAGCGCAAATACAGATGCTGAGCGTCAATGCTGCAAGAAACAAGCAGCAAAACTAAAGACGCCAACAGTACACGAAGAGCGACTACGGTTATTTGACGGGACGGAAAGTGCACGTTAAGCGATGGCCGCATTGTTTACTCTTGGTTTATGGAAGTCAAGACCATCAATGCCACTTAGCCATGAATCATAGTAGGTGGATAGCTTTCCGTAATTATTATCGAACGCTATAACTTGCCGATCTAGTAAGAGAGCGAGAATCATGCCATGCAGTCGGTTCGTAAAGACGGCGTCGTAAGAGGAAAAGGTGTTTATACCATCCTGAATGAGGTTGTCCCGATGCCAATACCACAGCGGATGACAATCGATCGGAGGGCCGTAGCGGCCGATGCCCTTGACAAAGTTGACGACGCCGTAATGCGCTATCCTGCGCCCACGTCCAAAAAAGTTCTGATCCCAGTCGCGTGTATCACCTTGGATTGGCGCTAGATGCGAAGGCATATCGCTTGATTCGACATCCTGTCGCACCAGGCGTAGAACGCCGGATGGCGCGGTTGTTGTATCCGGCCGCAAGGTGCCAGCGAGCGCATGAGCCGTGTCCGGCATAGGCGACACAGAGCGCAGGCCTAGTCTCTTTAACTGTTCAAGAGATCGGTGATCGCGTGCAAACACATGAAAATTTCCATGTCTGTTCATTCGCTGAATGGCGGCAACTGCCTTCTCTTCGGAGCTAAAATGAACCGTCTGAGGCAGGAACACGATGCGATTGTTGGGATACTGATCCATGATTCGCTCCCGAAACGACTGGAAATTGAACCATAGATCGCCGAAGTTTCCGCCCCCGTGTAAGAGAAGCACGTCTTTGTTGGTAATCCCTGGAATACGCTTCGGGAAATCGTAGTAGTTATAACGCCGCCAGATATTGACCTTCTGCTCTAGAAAGAATTGTTCGCAACCCGTGTTGATGAGCAGATCTCCGACATTTGTATGAAGAGGATAATCAACATAAATGCATCGTTGATCCTTATCGAAATGATGGAGCATCTCAGTAAGCTCATCTTTGATTGTAAAAAGTGTCGGCTTCATTATTTAACGCACCTATCTCTCTGTCGGCGGTTGTACTGTCTCAGTTGCATCGTTCGATGATGGGGCGGAAGCTGTGATAAGCGTCACATGATAACAGCTGTCAATCGTTGTACTGTATGTTCCCGATCTGAAAATGTGAACTGGGAGTTGGCGGTCTGCGGTCTTTTCCTTGACGACTGTCGGGTTATCTTTCTTAGGCGCCAGGCTTTTCGTCACTACGGGTTTTGTCGGACGTGTATATGCAAAGGTGGCGACGGCCGTGAATTGCGCGGGCTGGCCGGCATCCTGATTTTCAAATTCCACCAGGCAGGTATTCGATGCAGGACGCGACCACCGGTATTGCACCTTGTTAACACCCGTTACTGTCTCCCACGGACTTGGTTCTCCTCCAACGTGGGGTAAGGCTAAAAATAGAAACAGAGCTATCATGTCCTACGACCTCAATTAGCTGGCTACTTATAGGGTGAGAATATATTCCGGATCGCACTTTCCGGTGATGAGATGCCAGAAGCCGATCATATTGCCTTTAATGAGACCTATTCGATCGTGTTCGCTATCGCCAGTTATGACGCCGATGATATTGCCGGCGATACAGCGAAGCCAATAATTCACGAGAATAAACTGGAATGAGAACATGTTCGCCTTCCTTCTCAGATATACAGGATTCACTACCGTCGAAAAGCCTAGACGAACTCCAGATATTCTTCCCGATCTCCATCCCAGATGCACAGCAACAGCATTGTTGCATTCAACGGGAGCGCAGCGTCCGACCGTGCATCGATGAGAAAAGTCCCGATCTTCGAGCCACGCGTAAAGCGGGAGGTGCTCGTCAAATCTAAACGCCCCTATTCCGCTATGTCGGACAATCATATTGCAACCGTAGCCGGAGCTGATTGACTTGTATGATAGCGGCGCGTCATGTTTGTGAGTTAAGTCGTATGCCTCGCATTTGTCGATAGCCTGTTCACGGCTAATTCGCGTGTCGCGACCGCCGTCGTGCAACATCCTGCCTGATGCGACAATGATTCCAGGCTTCTCCCGGAAAAGACGGGCCATTGCTTCCAGATAGGATCTTGACAATTCAATATCGTCATCGAGAAAGGCAACTAGCCCTGTGCCCGGAGCAACTGCTTCCAGGCCTTTGTTCCGTTGCTTACAGAGGCCGGTCAAGGTCTGGACATACTGGACGCCTTCCAGCGCCAGAGTTTCAGGGAGAATGTGATCCTGCCCTGGACTCGCAATAATAATTTGCCAGGGCGGCAGATTCTGCTTGAGTATTGACGTTATCGTCTCATGCAGAATAATTGGCCGGTTCAAGGTGCAAATAATAACCGAAATGTTCATCGCAACTCTCCAGAAAGCGTACATGTAGATGTGCACTCATCATTGCGAGTAAGAGACATTGGCGTGTGGGAAATGTCTCCGGTCTCTTCGAGTACTTGCTTGCGCCCAAGGGATGCATCGATTAGTTCCCGATAGATGTCGGTAATTTGCGATGCCATCCGCTCGACTCCAAAACGCTCAAGACCTACCTTGGCTCGCGACTTTAGCCTGGCATGCTCTGCGGGTGTCTCCAAAAGCCCGATGATTGCGTTTGCGAGTGCCGGTATATCTTGCGGAGGCACGAGCAGCCCTGCTTTGCCACCATCGAGCGCTTCTGGAATGCCATCCACATTCGTTGCGATAATTGCGCAGTCACATTGCCGAGCCTCAGTCAGAACGAGTCCGAATGAGTCGCGGCGAGAGGCGAGGACAAATGTGTGTGCCGCCTTCATATAAGGAAATGGATTCGCCTGAAATCCTTCGAAGTGGATATTCGACGCGAAACGGGAAGCGGCAGCTTGGGTCTCAAACTCCAAGCGATTGGGTCCGTTGCCAACAAGATAAAGGTGAGGTCCAGGGATTCGTTCCGATACCTGTTCAAAAGCGCTTATCAGTTCGGCAATCCCTTTTCTGTGATTCATGCCGCCAACCGTGACGATCGCCGGTTGTGAGAGATTCTTTGGTTCTGCGGTTGCTAAATCTAATAAACGTAAGCTTCCCAACGTTCCGTTATGAACCACACGCAGCTTTCTGCGAGGTACACCGCGTGCCGCCATGTCAGACATCACAGCATTGCTGACGGCTACCACGCGATCTGCCAGCCGCATCAAGTTAGAACTGCGTTGATGAACGTTGTGGACATGCGCGACCAAGCCAAAGCGGGTGGTTATGCGAACAGCCCTTGCCAGCACCATGCCGGTCATCATGTGGCAGTGAACGATATCAGGTTGAAATTGTTTTATGATTTGCCGCAACGCAATAGTAGCCCGCGGTAGGTTGACCACTCGTCGTCCCTGGTCAAGAGGAAAGTGCCGTATCCCGTTCTGTTTCAGTAGAGATACAAATCCACCAGGGTTAGAACACACGGCGACGTCCAATGACTGGAGAATCTGTCCGGAGATAATGTCCAGCGCAGCGTTCACAATTCCACAGCCCACATCTGTGACGCTATTGAGAAGGTGGAGAACTCGGATGGGACGTTCACTCATGCGCGCACCGCCACTTCCGTAGACCTAATTTGTGGTTGCGAAGCATGCTCGAACGTAAAGTTCGGGGTCAAACGGCTTCTATATTCTGCAATGTCGCTATTCGTAATCCTGTCGAGGTTGATTTGCGATCCGCCGCTGAGGACTTGTTGGTATATAGTTTCCAGCCGACTTACTACGATAGGCCATGTGTAATGTGTCTCGACCTGTGCGCGGTTATATTCCCCCATCCGACGGCAGAGTTCCGGATCCGACAGCAGCTCCTCTAGAGCGTGCGTCAGGGCAATAGGGTCTTTCACGGGAACTCGACGGCCACCCCGGTCAGAAACCATATAACTAAGTCCTCCGGCATCGGTCACGATAAGTGGTTTGCCGCATGCCATGGCTTCAAGTGCTGTCATACCGAAGGGTTCCCCATAAGACGGTAGGCAATAGACTGAGCATTGCCGAAGTAAATCTGGTATTCCTGCGCGGTCTATATGGCCCAGGAATTGTACCCGGGCGCGGAAATGTGAAGCCGCTGCCCGCGCCTTCACTGCGTCTATCGCCGGGCCGTCGCCGGCGATAGTGAGTCGGACTAAAGGCATACGCTTTGATAACTCTTCGAATGCATCAAGCAGAGTGAAAATTCCTTTACGCATTAATAGATTGGCCAGAAATAATATGGTGGGATTCTCTCCGGAGGACTTCGGTCCAGGCGAGAATTCGCGATCGTCAATTCCCGGCGGCAGGATGAATAACCGATCGATCATGCGCTCAGGCTGGGCTACGTTGTTTAGAGCCGCCTGGGTGGACAGTAAAATTGCCTTCGCATTTCGATGCTGCGTTCTTACGCAAATATCTTTAAGCAATTGCGTACCGCGGAAAAGGAAGTCATTCGGCGAAGGCCGTTTGTGATCTGAATCGATGGGCCAGCGAGAAGAATGAGGGCCCAGGACGACCGGAATGCCCGAATAGGCAAAAGCAAGGCTACGAAGTGTGAAAACCGGATTGAGTTCGTGAATGAGATCCACGCTCATCGTGTTGCGGGTGCGATTCAACATGCGGCGGGTCCAGCGCATGTATGACAAAGCTCCAGGTCGCGGCTGATCTTTTCGCGTATTCATTTGATCGACAGTTACGCGATCAGGAATGGGATTCCGAAGATCTGCATAGGGTGTAACAACATGAACGCGGTGGCCGCGTTCCGCAAGGCCGGCAATGATATGGTATGCAACCAGGCCATCTCCGCTCGGCAGCCAATCGGTAAGG
>NZ_LMUM01000009.1 GCF_009765985.1 Acidobacterium sp. S8 | reverse complement strand
CTAAATCAGATGATGTTGCATCCATCGGTTGAGACCGCCCCGGTTTTCGGAAACTTCATTTCTGCCAATATGAACTCAAAAGACTTTTCGGCCACAAGAACATAACTTCCGACGTGCAGTGAGGTCGGCATATGCGCAGAGGCCTCGATTCTGCAGGCAGTGGTTCAGTTGGTCTGTAATGAACTGGAGATTCGGCAAGCTACTGCACAAAGATCTGATTCGACGTCCTCCTGCTGCTCGATTGTGGCGCAGGCCCTGCGCGTCTATGGTCATCTGAAGGGTGGAATCAAGCGCGGCGAAGTCGAAAAATACTCCAACTTAGTGGGGGTCCGTCTGGACGAAATGAGGGCTATTACGTATACAAAGAGTGTCATTTCATTCAGGTCTACATAAAGTTCTCATCAAGCCCCACATCCGGTCCAGACCCATCTCCAGATGATGTCGTTTCCTCGTTCTCTCAGCTTGTGATCAAGAACGAGCCAATGGACTAACGCCGTTCTGGAGATGGTTGGTCGGTGATACGTAGGTTATTCCGTTGCAACAATCTAAATTTTAGGCCGTAGCGCCTCTAAAAACTGGGATTGAGGTAACTTGCCGTACTACGCGCTGGGGAGCAACTTACCGAAATGCCGACGTCACAGGCATTTCTGGATTACTTCCCCTGTCCTGTCAATGTTCGTGCCAAGGAGGGGGATCTAACTACTGCACCAAGGGTTTGGCGTTGCCAATGCGAATGTTGAAGCCGACCATCGAACCCCAGACGTTGATGCCGTAATCGTAATATTTGGGCTGTGACAAGTAGAAGTTGGAGATGTGCTGGTACGTGGCGCCAGCCTCGACGCTGAAGCGGGGGTTGAAGTCATAGCGTATCCCACCGCCATTCATGAGCGTGAAGGTAAGATCCTGGCCCTGGGCGTATAGCACTCCGTCGGGTCCCTTGGCGTTGATGTTGCCCACGCCTCCGTGGGCATCGAAGTAAGGAACCATTCTCCAGTTGGGCCGAATGAAGTTCCGGCGTATTCCAAAGAGAAAGGCAAAATAGCGGGTCTCCGGACCGCGAGGAATGTCTACATAGCTCCCGCTGAATGTGTAGTCGGTGCTACCGCGCAGAATGCCCCACCAGCCGATGTTATCGATGGTCCAGCGCAAGGAGAGAATGTTGGGTTCCAGCGTATAATGTAGCGGCCAGGTGGTATAGGTGCTGCCGGTCGCGAAGTTGTAGACGAAGGGGATATTGATGGGCTGCCAGCCCGATTCAAAAGAAAACTCCATTTTGTTCCGGTAGAAGATATTACGGTTGAAGTCTCCAGGGCTATTGAAGAAGAAGAGGTTGTGGATCGGGTAACTTGCGGCCTCCTGACTTTCTGCAAAGCAGGCGAAGAGTGCGAACAGAAACGCGCCATACAGGTATTTTGAAGGCATCTCTACGGGACTCCCATTCTGAAACCAGTTGCTGGAAATGGGATGGCGAAGGTTCGTACTTTGCCGTATCGCAGGCTATAAATCACGCCCGTTAAAATCAGGGAGCGGTTCGGCGACCGCTGAATCCAAGGCGTAGCTGCCGGTTTACCGGCAATGCGGAAGTTTCGCGATCTCAGATTGCGACTCTGCTCGTCCGCCTGCATAGCACCGCTCCAGTCCCGGCTGTCCTCGCCGGGAGTCATGAAGGTACACCTTGTTGACAGGCTAAGCAGGTGGCTGTATCACAACATTCGCAGATGCGGGAGAGGTGAAAGACCAGATCAGCGCAATAATCCAACCAATGGCAGTCCAACCAAGAAGGATATTGACTAGTATGATGGGCACCCGACTGTGGTGGTTACGATAGACGGCAATGATCGTAGGCAGACAGTAAATCGCAAGCATGGCCAGAGCGGAATCAAGAAGACGACAAGGTGAGTCGGAGTGAAGAGGTTATCAAGCATTTAATTCAGCGCTCTAAATTGTAGCCTTCGACTTTGAGGGTCGCAGTAAATCGCTCGAGAGTCGGCTCTCCATAGCGTGCCTGAAGGTTCAAATTATCGGTTTGTCCAATTCCGTTAGATCCATACAGCAAAGCCATCGCTAATAGCAGGTAGACGTTTTTCATTGGCAGGGCTCCGGTTGCCAAACGGCCTACACCTTTTGCATCTCATTGTTCTCCATCATGGGAAACAGGCTGAATCTGTTGATGCCGTAACAGAAGGTAAACGGCGTTTTCCAGTAAAGCGCGGAGTAGCAGAGTCGCCCTCGGGAACTTACCTTAAAGGCAGATTTCACAGGGATTTCGGGATTATTCCTTGTTTGCCCGCAACCACCCAGAACCTACTGTGTGGTCTCAGACTCACTCATTCGATCGGTGCCTGGCTTGACACACTCGACGCCAGAGCTCCCAAGAACGTAGTTGTAGTCGCCATGGCCAATAAGCTGGCACGCAGCGCATGGGCCGTGCTATCCAGCGGAGAAGGCTACCGACCCGGCTCCCTCGTAACGGCTGCATGAAATAGCGCGGAAAAGACGCCTGCGACTTGGAAGCGCTACGCCTCCCACTTTACCGCACTACGACGACGGCCCAAGTTTACCCACCGAGGTCTGCACAGGATTAGCAAGGACGAAAGAACAGTCACAACGGCGTGTCCGCAGCCTGGTAACGAGAATGGTCACGAAAGAGCGACCGACCGACTTAGGAGGACCGAAACGCGTGCAACTCATCATGGCCAGGAGAGTTGATCTCCATTAAGGTCGAATACATTTGCGCAGACTTGTCTTCTCGACCCCAGCTTTTTCCTTGCAGTCGTGCGGCGGACCATACATTCTCGTTACAGACGAGTCTTCGATGAATACATCGAAGATTTAGTATTCCTTGAGCGTGTTCACCGAACGTGATTTTCTGTTCATCCTCGAACTTTGTGCGGTGTTTTCGCTGGAGGCATTCTGCATCGCCTAGTGTTTGCGTAATAACGACCAAGGAAGGCACTGCGTGGCTGCGTAGCAATGAAAGCAAACTCCGATGAACCGGCTCTATGGGGTGTGATTCTTCGAGTATGCAGGTCCATGAGATGTGAATCTGATCGTTTGGATCGGGAGAAGCTCTTCTTTGGCGAATGCAATCGTTCACCGCACCAACAGTCTGCTCACATCTAGTGCATGGATTAAACTATGAAATCTCCCATAATTCGACTTAGAGATTAGGACCAGCGTCTATGCTTATCCGATCCACGTTCGATATTCAATTCCATTTGCCAACGCCCGCAGTGGTTGTTGCTCTTCTTCACCTGCACCCGTCGCTCGATAAGCAACTTCGGTCCGCCGACGAATTGCTTGTTGAACACTTGGGAACGAGCCCCTGGGCCGGCCAGGAACCACGCGTAGTCATTTCTCCGAACGACTATATCGACTCGTTTGGAAACATCTGTTCACGCTTTGTTGCCCCAGCGGGCCACCTGCGACTCTCGGGTAGAAATCTGATTGAGTCTGATGACGAGCCCGACAAGCGTTATCCCAATGCCAAACAAGCATCGATCGAGGACCTTCCATCTGAGGTGCTACAGTTTCTGCTGCCCAGTCGCTATTGCGAAGTGGATAAGTTTGGGGGTATCGCTAATGAACTGTTCGGGCTCATTCCACCGGGTTGGGCACGAGCTACGGCAATTCGCGATTGGGTTCACGAAAAGGTGATCTTCAACTACAACGCCGCGCGGCCAACCAAGACGGCGATGGATGTCTTCACTGAACGTGTGGGCGTGTGTCGAGATTTCCAACATCTTGCGATCGCGCTTTCGCGATGCCAGAATATCCCCGCTCGCTACGTGACAGGTTACATCGGCGACATCCGAAGGC
>NZ_LMUM01000036.1 GCF_009765985.1 Acidobacterium sp. S8 | reverse complement strand
CTCTCCGCCGAAACGTGAACCTATCGTCACGCTTCAAATCACAACATACAAGGGTGGGTGTAGCCCTGCGCGTGCTAGACTTCACTTTCATACGATGGACGCTTCTCTGGAACGCCTTATTCACCTGCAGCAGGCCGATGTCGAAACGAAACAGCTGCAGCAATCCATTGCTGCTCTGCCGCGCCATCTCGCCGTCATAGAAGAAAAACTGCGCGCCCAAATGCAAGCTGTGGAGCAGGCTGACAAGGCCATTCAAGCCGAGGAAGCGAAGCGGCGCCGCCTCGAAAGCGACATCAAAGACCAGCAGCAGAAGGCCGTAAAATTTCGCGACCAATCCAGCAGCGTAAAGACCAACGAACAATTCCACGCCCTGCAGCACGAAATCTCCTTTGCTGAAAATGAGGTTCGCCGCATCGAAGACCAGGAACTGGAAAGCATGGAACGCAGCGAGCAGTTGGAGCGCGTCCGCACCAAAGCGCGCGAAGAGCTCGGCACGCACAAGGAATTTGTCGACCAGGAAAAAGAAATAGCCCGCAAGCAGACTGGTGAGCAACAGGCAAGGCTGGATGCGCTCAATGTAACCCGCATCGAGCTGCGCAGCCAGGTCGAAGCGGACCTGCTCGCCGACTACGACCGTATCGCCTCATCTCGCGGAACCGGCCTCGCCCGCGTCAAAGACCAGCGCTGCATGGCCTGCCAGATGTTTCTCCGTCCGCAGATGTGGAACCAGGTACGCGAAAACGACCGCATCCATTGCGAGAGCTGCGGACGCATTCTTTACTATGATCCCGCCTTCGACCCGCTCCCCGAACACGCGATTCCAGCCTCCGTGCGCAAAAAACAAGCCGGATCCGGAGAAGAAGAGATTTGAAGCGCATTGCCATCGATATGGATGAGGTGCTGGCGGACGCTCTCGGGGAACATATCATCCGCTACAATCGCGATCACGGCGAAGCCATCACCAAAGGAGATCTCGAAGGCAAATGGCTCTGGGAGATTGTTTCCGCCGATCGGCATGAGCGACTGGAGGGCTATCTTCGCTCCGAAGATTTCTTTGAAGATCTGCCGGTGATGCCCGAAAGCCAGCGCGTCGTAAAGGCCCTGACACAGAGATACGAAATCTTCATCGCAACCGGGGCCATGGAGTTCCCGAATTCCTTCGGCTCAAAATTCCGCTGGCTGCGCCGCCATTTCCCGTTTCTCCCGCCCAGCCATTTTGTCTTCTGCGGAGATAAGAGCATCATTCACGCCGACTACCTCATCGACGACCAGCCACTCCACTTCCGCCGTTTTTCGGGCACCGGCATTCTCTTCACCGCGCCCCACAATGTGCAGGTGAGGAGTGTTCGCCGTGTGGACGACTGGCTGGAAGTGGAGTGCCTTTTCCTCTAGCTCCGCCTTCTGCTCTCTTAGATCAGCCGAAGCAGCAACTGCCTTACTGGCTCTGCGCACCGCGCAAATCCAACCCCGACAGAGCCGCCTGTCCCGCCGCCGGCTGCCGCACGCCCGAAGTGGCGATCGTACGTGTTGCCGCCTGCTGCATATGCTGCAGATGCATGGTGACGATCAACGCATTCGCCGGTACGCTGCCGGCACACCGATATGAATGAGGAGTGCTGGCGTCGAAATAAACACTGTCTCCAGGCTGCAGCACATGTGTCTTATCGCCATGCCGGATGTTCAGCTCGCCATCCAGCAGATAAAGAAATTCGTGCCCCGGGTGAACATGGGGTCGCACTTCGACCGTCTTCTTTAGCGGCACAAATTCGGCATAGTAGGGATCAAGATGCCGGTCGGGAACCATGTATCCCAGAGATTCGAAGTAGTACGTAGGATCGTCGACCCCGGTCTGCGGCAGTCTTACGCGATCGCTCTTCTTGTGGATGCGAAAGACTGTATGTGGCTCAGACTCGAAGAAATACGAGAGATCCTTGCTGAAGACCATGGCGATGCGAGCCAGGTTGCGCAGCGTAGGCACAACTCTCCCGGTCTCCAATTGAGAAAGAAAGCTCGCCGAAAGTCCCGTATGGCGGCCTAATTCCACCAGCCCCATCGACTTCTTCAGCCGCAACCGCTTAATTCGTTCACCAATGTGCTTTTCGGCTATAAAAGACTCAGCGGTCGCCGGATCAATCTGCTTCTCTGATTCGCTTTTTCCAGGCATAGTTGGTTTCTCTCCACTAACCCTCTTTTTACTTCGATGCCCTGAACCTGAAGTCATGTTGCCGTCATTAAAATGTAATTTTATGTGGTGAAAGTTTTCGCCTTTGTTTTGCCACCAACATAAAAGTCTTCGCCTTCCGACTCCAAAAATCAAGAACAATGCGGTGAGCGATGGAAAATTCCGCCCGAATTCTGATCAGCGGCGCTTCCGGATTCATCGGCACATCTCTTGTACGTGCCTGCCGCGCTCGTGGATTTTCATTAACTCAACTTGTTCGTCAAACTACCGCCGCTACCACCCCGCAAATCGTGTGGGCACCTTATCAATCTCCGGCGTTACCAGATCGATTCCTGCTCGAAGGCTTCGACGCGGTCATCCATCTCTCCGGAGCCAACGTGGCTGCGCACCGCTGGACCGCAGCCTACAAAAAAGAAATCGTCGAGAGCCGCGTTCACACCACGCAGGCACTAGCTCGCCTGCTGTCGCAGCTCAAGCAGCCTCCGCGGGCATTTCTTTGCGCTTCAGCCACCGGCATCTACGGCGACCGCGGAGAGGAGCTGCTGACAGAATCCTCACCTGCCGGCACCGGCTTTCTCGCCGAAACCTGCGTCGCCTGGGAAGCGGCGACCCAGCCTGCAACTGGCATTCGCGTCGCGCATATGCGCTTCGGCGTTGTGCTCTCGCCCGAAGGTGGCGCACTGGCAAAAATGCTGCCGCTCTTTCGCATCGGCGCGGGTGGCCGTCTTGGCTCCGGGAAGCAATGGATGAGCTGGATCACACTGCCCGATCTGGTCAGCGCAATCTTTCATCTCCTTCAGGCGGAAATCAGCGGCACCATTAACTTCGTTGCTCCGACGCCCTTCACCAACGCGGAATTCACCCGCACTCTGGCAGCAGCCCTGCATCGGCCCGCAATCGTTCCAGCGCCCGCGTTTGCTCTCCGCCTGGCTCTCGGAGAAATGGCCGACGAAGCCCTCCTCGCCAGCCAGCGCGTTCTGCCGGATAAGCTGACGCAATCCGGATTCCGCTTCGAACATCCTGACCTGGCAACAGCGCTCCAGGCGTTGCTCAAAAAATCCACCTGACCGGGGTGCTACGCTGGTAAGGAATGGACCGGCGCGCGCGTGTATCTCACTTTGTCTTGATGGCTTTGGCCATCACCGTGCCGCTTTTCTCAGGCTGTGGCCTGGTGGCTCCGCCGCAAGCGCCGAGCCTTTACCTGCCGCAACCGCCCGGAGATCTCACCGCCTCGCGCACCGGGAACGACGTTCATCTTCACTGGACCATGCCTAAGCGAGCCATCGATCGCGCGCTGCTGAAAGGCGACCAGGACGCTCACATCTGCCGCAGCATAGCCGGAAGCCCCTGTGATTCAGCCGGGGACGCGAAGTTCGCTCCCGTCCTCCAGGCCGACTTCATCGATCACCTGCCTCCCGCTCTCGCCTCCGGATCGCCGCGCCTCATCACCTACACCGTAGAGCTTCGCAACCGTCACGCGCGCACCGCTGGCCCCTCGAATCCCGCGTACTCAGTCGCCGGAGCCGCGCCTGAAGAACCTGCAGCCTTCGCCGCCTATACACACGCCGACGGCATCGTGCTGCACTGGCAGCCTGCTTCCGGCAATGGCAACCTGATCCGGATACAGCGCGCGCTCGCACAGCCCCCGGTCAAACCCGGATCCGATAAGCTACGGCAAGGCGCCGAAGCGCCAGCGCAGCAGACACTCGAACTCAGCTATACCGCCGATCAAGACCCGGGCCGGGCCTATGACAAATCAGCCGCCTTCGACAAGACCTACCGCTTAACCGCGCAGCGCATAGCCGTCCTCAGTCTCCAGGGCCACAGCATTGAAGTGGCCAGCGTTCCAAGTCCGGCCGTTACGCTCGACGCACGCGACATCTTTCCGCCAGCGGTGCCCACAGGTCTTGTTGCCGTAGCCAGTCCCGACGAGCATGTCATCGATCTCTCCTGGTCGCCCAACACGGAAAACGACCTCGCCGGATACATCGTTTACCGTCGCGAAGCCGGATCATCCTCGAGCCCAACCCGCATCTCGCCGTCGGAACCTATCTCGGGCGCTGCCTTCCGCGACACGACGGCAAAGCCCGGAGTGAAATATACCTATTCCGTCAGCGCAGTCGATCAGGACAAGAACGAGAGTGCGCGCTCATCGGAAACTGAAGAATCCCTGCCACAGTAAGGAGTTGAATGAAATACTGCCGCTTCCAGTCTGACTTTGGCCCGCAATACGCAGAGGTCGCCGACCGCAACGGAACCCTCTGGATCGAGCGCCTGCTTCCGCCTCCGGAAGAAGACCCGTGGACAAAATATTCCGGCGAAGCTCAGATCGATCCCATCCCGCTCGAAACCGCCACTCTGCTGCCGCCCGTTATCCCCTCCAAGATCGTCTGCATTGGCCGCAATTACCGCGAGCACGCCGCCGAGCTCGGCAACGAAGTCCCAAAAGAACCGCTGCTCTTTCTCAAAGCGCCGTCCTCGCTCATCGCCCATAAGCAACCGATACACATTCCGCCCATCTCGCAGCGCGTCGACTTTGAAGGCGAGCTCGCCATCGTCATCGGCAAGCGCTGCTCAAAAATCGGCCCCGACGAAGATGTTCGCCAGCACATCCGCGGCTATACCGTCGTGAACGATGTCACCGCTCGCGATCTGCAAAAGACCGACGGCCAATGGTCGCGCGCCAAAGGTTTTGACACATTCTGCCCCACCGGCCCGGTGATCACAGATGAAATTGATCCGGACTCAGGAATTCAGGTTCAGACTCGCCTGAACGGCCAACTGAAGCAGGACGGCAACACCCGCGACCTGATTTTCACAATCCCATTTCTGTTGCGTCACATCACCGCAGCTATGACACTGTTTCCCGGAGACTTAATTCCTACCGGAACCCCGGCGGGCGTTGCCCCCATGCAGTCCGGCGACACGGTGGAAGTCACGGTAGAAGGCATCGGAACACTCTCAAACCCGGTAATCGTGGGATAATCGAATCGGCATCGCTGCCTGCACCGCCGCATCTAATGAAGTGATGCCCTGCGTGTCAGGCCCGAAATCAGGAGGAAATATGTCAAAGTCTCTGCTCCAGCAGCTCCGCGAAATGACGGTTGTCGTAGCCGACACCGGCGATATTGAAGCCATTGAAAAAGCCAAGCCGCAGGACGCGACTACCAATCCGTCGCTTATCACCACTGCCGCGCAGATGCCGCAATACCAGTCCATCGTCGATGGCGTTCTGCTTGATGCGCACAAGCAGCTCGGCGACAGCGCAACCGACAAAGATGTAGCCAACCTCGCCTTTAAGCACCTGGCCATCGAATTCGGAAAGAAGATTCTGGCCGTCATCCCAGGCCGCGTCTCTACAGAGGTCGACGCCCGCCTCTCCTATGACACCGAAGGCACCATCAAAATGGCGCACGACATCATCGGCCTCTATGAAGGAGCCGGTATTTCTCGCAAGCGCATCCTGATTAAGATCGCCTCCACCTGGGAAGGTATCCGCGCCGCCGAGCAGTTGGAAAAGGAAGGCATCCACTGCAACCTGACCCTTCTCTTCGGCTTGCACCAAGCCATCGCCTGCGCCGAAGCTGGCGTGACCTTGATCTCGCCCTTCGTCGGCCGCATTCTCGACTGGTACAAGAAAGACACTGGCAAGGACTACAAGGGCGCTGATGATCCCGGCGTTCAGTCCGTCACCAAGATTTACAACTACTTCAAGAAGTTCGGCTACAAGACAGTCGTCATGGGCGCCAGCTTCCGCAACACCGGCGAAATCACCGAATTAGCTGGATGCGACTTGCTGACCATCTCGCCGCAGCTGCTCGGCGAGCTTGATTCCACCCAAGGCGATCTGCCGCGCAAGCTCGATCCGGAAAAAGCGAAGAGCCTCGAGATCGAAAAGCTCACCATCGACAAGGCGACCTTCGACAAGATGCACGAAGCCGATCGCATGGCCCACGACAAGCTGAAAGAAGGTATCGAGGGCTTCAGCAAAGCGCTCGAAAGCCTCGAACAGCTTCTCGCCAAGCGCCTCGCCGAGCTGGAATCCCGCGAATCGAAGCTCGTAAGCGCCGACTGAACCTGAGCTTCATCACTTAACAAACATCATCACTTAACAAAAGAGGCAGCCTTCTGGCCGCCTCTTTCGTTTTCACCCTCGAATTGATTAAGCCGCATTAACTTAGAGCATCAAAAAAAGCCGTCATCCTAAACGCATCCAATCAATCTTCAATTTAGCGCAAACCCGATAATAAAAGCCGTCATCCTGAGCGCAGCGCGCAGCGCGAAGTCGAATGGACCCGCACGAACAAAGTTCGTGCGAAGCCGAGCAAGCTCGGCCCCTTTAACATCTGACAGCCGCAACAACCCCGGGTGCCCCATCCTTTCGCGCCGTTGCGAAAGGGTGGGATTGAATCACATCCACGTCAACGCAACCACTCTAGGGTGCCCCATCCTGAGGCGAAGCCGAAGGGTGGGATACCAACATCACTCCAACCTTAACAACTGCATCGGCTCCACAGAAGCCGCCCGACGCGCCGGCAAATAACAAGCCAGCAACGCCGCCACCAACAACACAAACCCCACAATCCCAAACGCAGAAAAATCCATAGCCGACACACCAAACAACATTGACCGCATCGCTCTCCCCACAAAATAAGCGCCCACCAGACCAAGCCCCATGCCAACGCAGGCCAGAATCACACCCTCTTTCAAAATCAGCGTCACTACCCGATTCCGAGTGGCCCCCAGCGCCATGCGCAAGGCAATCTCATGCGATCGCTGCGCCACCGAGAAGGCCATCACGCCATAAATGCCCAGCGCCGCCAGCAGCAACGCCACAGCGGCGAAGCTCGCAAACAGAATCAGCGTGAATCGGTCGTTGGCCAGCACCTCATCCCGCACGGCATCCAGTGTCTTCGGGTCTGCGACGGCAATCTGCGGATCGACCGAGTGCACAGCAGCAGAAACACTGCGCAACATCGACAAAGGATCTTCCTGTGTGCGCACAGCAATACCCGCGCTCGGCCACGGAATCTGCCAGAACGGTATCTCCATCTCCGGGTAATCTTCGCGGAAGCCGCGCGACCGCACATTGTGGAAGACGCCAACAATTTGCCACTCAATCGGTGGCCCCAGCTTCGTCACGCCGGGAATCAACTGCTCCACCAGCACCCGCTTCTGCAGCGGATCGACGCCCTTCAGATATTTGTTGACGAACTCTTCATTCACCACCGCCACCTTCACACTCGACGCCGTGTCCTGGTCGTTCAGGAAGCGTCCCTTCACCAGTCGTATCCCGAAGGTCTGAAAATAATCCGGCGTCACCATGCCGAACGAGGTATTCGGACGCTGCGAAGGATCGGCATACGTCGGCTTATCCGCCAGCGCAAACGGCATGCCAAAGCCAGCGCCTTCGAGCGGCAACCCCGTCTCTGCCGAAGCATGCATCACGCCCGGAACGCCTTCGATCGCGGAAACAATCTGCCTGTAATACGCAACAATGCGTTCAGGATCTTTCGGCCGTGAATCCGGAACCGAGAGATAGAAAGTCAGAACATGATCCGTCTTCACCCCAAGATCCACCCGCTGCAGATTCAGGAAGCTGTGAATGGTCAGCCCCGCGCCCGCCAGCAGCGCCAGCGCCAGCGTAAACTCGCCCACCACCAGAATCCGCCGCAGGCGATGCCGCCCCATTCCCGTGCCCGAACGTCCCCCTTCTTTCAGGGTCTCCGCCGGGTCGACCCTTGAGGCATACCATGCCGGAATACACCCGAACGCAAGACCGGCCAGCGTCGTCGCCGCCAAAGTAAAAATCAAAATGGGAAAATTCAGTGTGAGATTCGCTTCGCTCGGCAGCGTGCCTTCCGGCATCACGACCATCAGCCCGCGCAGCATGGCATAGCCGGTGCCGATGCCAAGCAGACCACCAAAGAATGCCAGCAGCAGGCTTTCAGTCAAAAGCTGCGTAAAGATCGTCTTCGGCGTAGCCCCCAGCGCGCTGCGCACGGCAAGCTCCTTCTGCCGCGTCATGCTTCTGGCCAGCAACAGGTTCGCCACATTCACGCAGGCGATCAGCAGCACAAAAGCAACCGCTCCCAGCAGCAGCCACAGCGTAAGAATGCGCTCGCTCGGCAGGAAATCATTCTTCAGAGCATCCACAAATGAGCCCCAGCCCTTGTTGCTCTTCGGATATGCCGCGGCGATATTCTTCGTCACGCGATCCATATCCGCCTGCGCCTGCTTCATCGTGATGCCCGGCTTCAGCCGCCCCATCACCAGCAGCCAGTGGAAATCATGGTTGATCTGCTCCGGCTTGAAGACCAGCGGCACACTCAGCTGCGCGGGCCAGCGGTCATACAATCCTGTCGGAAGCACGCCCACCACGGTGTAAGGTGCGCCGTCCAGCTGCATCGTAGTTCCAATAATCTTGGGATTGCCGCCCAGCTTGAGCCAGAGTCTGTGCGTCAGGATGATGACATGATCTCTGCCATCCTGTCCTTCCTCCGGCAGGAAATTACGGCCCAGGAAGAAAGGCAGACCCTGCATGCTCAGAAATCCGGGCGTCACCCGATTGCCCGGAATAAACTCCGGCTGATCTTTGGTCGCGATGTTGAACGAACCGCCCGTCCACGCATTCAGATCCTGAAATGCAGTACTCTGCTGCTTCCAGTCGAGGTAATCACCCGCCGACACGCCATTGTGAAAGCCCTGAATCTTAGACCACACCATCACCAGCTGCTGCGGCTGTGGATAGGGAAGCGGAGCCAGTAAAGTCGCGTAATCCACCGTAAAAATGGCGGTATTTGCGCCAATTCCGAGAGCTAATGTCAGCAAAACGGTAATTGTCAGCCCGGGATTCTTCAGCAGCATGCGCACACTGAAGCGAAGATTCTGAAGCAGGTTCGACATAACCCTCCTGATCTACCGCGGAGTTACTGCAATGACGACCGCCCTGGGGATGTGCTCGAGAATATTTGACTTCTCAACACGAAAGGCATCTACGAACACATTCGTAGCAATCGGCAGACCACTTCCTCGCGCTTGCTAACCAGCTTATTTCCTATGATTTACGTGATCCCTTTTGTCCCCGGCTTACTCTCAAAGCGTCCGGAATCGATCAAATGCGCCCGATTCCGGACAGCGCTAAGACACGAGCGTCCGCGTAGCCAGATTCACCGTCACCCTGTCGTCCGGAGTCTTCGTCGTCGTGCCGTCCGACTCAGGATGGTACTCAATCCGCATCGTCTGCGCATTCACCACCACTCGCAGGTAGCCGTAATTCGTATCGTCATAGCTGTTCAGCGTCAGCGTGTCATCGATTGGATACGGCGTCCGAACCGGGTTGCCATTCGCATCCGTCTGCAGCTTCGACAGAGGGGAATGCCCGCCATTACCGGCAACGAGATACGGAATCGACATGGCATTCTCCGTCCGCGTATACCGCTGGTAATTATGCGAGTGCCCGGAGAAGACCGCGTGCGGCCAGAATCCCGCGCCCTGCGCGCAGGCATCGATATCGGCGGACAGATTTGGACTGGGCATGTGATTTGTCCCACCCGTGTACGGCGGATGATGTACGGCCACAATCACCGCCCCTGCATACTTCTCCGTCTTGCATCGCCCTAACGCGGCCTTCAAAAAATTCAGCTGCACATCAGTGACACCCGCCCTTGTCCCGCCCTCGCTCGAAATCACTCCCGGGTCTTCGAGCACATTCGAGTACACGCCCAGTATTCGCACGAAAGGCGCGTCAAAGGTGAAATACACTCCTGGGGCAGTCACCGCCGTACGCAGCAATGCCCCCGCGTCGGGTGAATTCACCGGAGTCGCCGCGCAGAAGTTGCGCAGAAAGGCATCGAGCGAGGATGCTGTATCGCCCGAATACACCAGCCCATCGTGGTTGCCGGGAATGGCAATGATTGGCCCGGGATATTCGCGGTACGGCTCGTAAAACTGGTCGTAGTAATACTTCGCTTCACCAAAGCTGTAAACCACATCTCCCAAGTGAAAGAAGAACGACGGCACATCGGCAGCATTCGATTCCGTAAAGTCCGCAACCATCTTGTCGGAGACCTCGTTCTGCGTCGAAGGCCCTTTTACGCTGCCGGTATCGCCGACCGAGTGAAAGACAATTTGTCCCGCCTGTTGAATGGCTTTGGTTTTCGCCGCGCCCTGATCGCCATACACCTCCGCCAGCGTGAGAACAGGTTCTGCAGCTCCGTCACGCGCCGTAGGAATAGCCTGCAGCAGCTTGTTGTTGACCTTGTTGTAGAGGCCGTTGTCAGAAGGATGTGGCGTCTTGAACGACGTCGGGTCAGGGGTAGGCTGCGGTTGCGCGAACACCGGCTGATCGGTACTGCTGGGCGTAGGAGCTGGTTTGGGAGTGTGACGAGCGGGTTTGTGCGAACGGGTTGGCTTGGATGGATGCTTTGAGGAAGTCTGCTTTGCCATGAGCTATGTCCTTCCGGTGTAGACACGCAACTCAGAATACGCCCGTTCAATAGTGGGAATCACCAATGGAAGCGTTTCAAAGAAAAAACATGTTGTCCTCGCAATGTCGCTCTGCGAGTGCTAACCATTATGGGTGGAATCAAATAAGTATCTTGCGTTATGAAACGAATTCATTCATTTGTAATCCATACGTAGTATGCGGCTCCTCACCAGGGCAGCATCGAAGGAAACGTGCGCTTCCGGTGAACGAGAGGGAGGGTTTACGTGATTCCTCAGGATCATGCACTGCGCCAGTTCTTTCATGATGTCGTTGCCGCTTGCTACAGCGAGCATGTTGGAATCAACGACCGCGAAGTAACGACCTACATTGCCGATCTGCTGACTGATTTCAGCATCTCTGATCGGCTTTATCCCATCCATGACCATGAAGGCCGACTGGTAAAGGAAGTGGGGGACATGCTGCTCGCCTCCGATCCCGTTCTCGGCACCGCTCCCTCCTTTGACGCCGAGCGCGAAATCCGCAAACACATCGGCGACTACACGCTCTTCTGCACCGGCATGTATCCGGAATCGGTCCATAAGTGGCGCGAGAACGAAAACGCCAACCTTTACGACATGATTCGCGCCGGCAAGGAGAGCTATTACATCGTCTCGAAATTCGATGTCTTCGAGTACGCGGTCGAAGCTCCATTATTCGGGCGGCTCTCGGAAAAGTTCGAGAGCTGCATGTATGGCCTCAACCAGGTGCGCAGCGAGCTCGAACGAAAACTCCCCAGCTCACTCTCCGGGCAAAACAAGCCGAAGTTCTTGATGTAAATAGAGAGCCATCTCACCGGGTGCCCATTCTGAGCGCAGCGAAGGGTGGGGTCCATAATCATCCAGCACCGCCTAAACGCCCGGGTGCCCCATCCTTTCGCGCTTTTTGCGAAAGGGTGGGATTACGAAGACATGTTGCCTCTTGCATCAAATCTCCAAAGACAGAGACCAGGCAGGAAGTCGTCATTCTGAGCCGCAGGCGAAGAATCCCCAATCAGCTTGGATTGAGATTCCTCCACCCTTCGGTCGTCAGAATGACGGCGGTGTATAGCTACTACAGAAAAAAATGCTCTAAATGTCCATTGAAGAAGTAAAAAGGCCGCTGCAAGCAGCGGCCTTTCGCTTAAGCGGCAAGTCCTCAGACCTGCATAATCTCAGCTTCTTTTTTCTTGCTCATCTCATCCATGCGTTTGATCTCTTCATCCGTCAGCTTCTGAATCTCCTCGAGCGAGCGCTTCTCTTCATCCTCTGAGATCTTCTTATCCTTCGAAGCCTTCTTGATCAGATCGTTTCCATCGCGCCGGATATTGCGCACGCCGGTCTTATGCTCTTCCAGAACCTTGTTCAGGTGCTTCACCACCTCGCGGCGGCGCTCCTCCGTCATCGGTGGAACCGGAACACGCACAACCTTGCCGTCATTCTGCGGATTGAAGCCAAGATCGGAAGTGCGCAGCGTCTTTTCGATTTCGCTGATGATGCTCGCATCCCACGGCTGAATAACGATCATGTTCGCATCCGGCGTCGTCAGCTGTGCTATCTGGTTCAGCGGCGTTGGCGTGCCGTAGTAATCCACCCTTACCTGGTCGAGCATCGTCACCGCAGCGCGGCCCGTGCGCGTCGACGCCAGGTTCGCCTGAAAATCCTGCACAGCCTTATCCATGCGGGACTTCAGCTGCTGATGTATATCCTTGAGCGCCGGGATTCCGGCCATCGCTGAAACTGCCATGATTCATTCTTCCTTTAATTACGACTCAAAACCCGTATTTTACTTGGTTGAAGGAAACCGCGTCATCCCGCGGCCGCGGAAACATCGCTGAACCAAAGAAATTACGTGCGCCCGTGCGAGAGATGAATGCCAAAGGCCGCCGACACGTGGCTTAACTCCGCCTGGATCTTATCCCATTCCGAAAGGGTTTTCGGGTCCAGTTGCATGCCGCGTATCAGCCGCTCAATCTCCTGGGCATTGCTGATCGTCGTCTCTACGGCCACGTCTCCCTTGCGGGTCTTCTTGAATTCGTTCAGCATCGAGTCCGTCTGCTTCTCGAAACTGGCTACCAGGCTCTTCGCGTCTTTTTCCTGGCTGGTACGCCGAATCGCGCTCTTCTTAAGAGCTGCGTCAAAGTTTTCCCGAAACGACTTGGAATCTTCCTTCAGATTCCGCATCAACGCTTCCACATCCCGATCGCTCACGCGCGATTGTGCCTGTGCGGCACCAGTGTGAAAAAGGCTCATCAGAGCCAAAAAAACTACAGTGAACCAGCGCGACAGCGCGGAACGCTTTACATTCATCCATGTCTCCTGTGAACCGTTAGTCCGGTAATTCTGATCCAACGGCAACGACGGTCTATCTCTTAAGAATATTTGTTCCTGCGAATAGATGCCATTACCCTTATCTTTCAATCGGAGAGAAAGTGATTTCGGCCAAACGCGTCCCCATCCAGTTCCACTCCGCCACGCTGCTGCTCACCATCGACCTTATCGGTACCTTTGTCTTCGCCGTCGAAGGAGCTTCCGCCGCCGTTCAGGCCAATCTCGATATCCTGGGCCTGATGGTACTCGGTTTTGCCACTGCCCTCGGCGGAGGCATTATCCGCGATGTCCTCATCGGCGCCATCCCTCCGAACTCCATCCGGGACTGGCGCTATCCTGCTGCCGCATTTATCGGTGCCGCCGTCGTCTTTCTTCAAAGCAGCTTCGTCAACCGTGTTCCTGCGCCGCTCATTACCACCCTCGATGCCGCCGGACTGGCTCTTTTTGCAGTTGCCGGAGCCGCCAAAGCTCTCGATTACAACATCCACCCGTTCCTGGCAGTCCTCATGGGCGGAATCACAGGGGTAGGCGGAGGCACCATCCGCGACGTCCTTCTCGCCCGCATTCCTTCCGTCCTTCGCTCAGATGTCTACGCCGCCGCCGGCCTGGCCGGAGCAATCGCTATGGTCCTCGCGCTGAAGCTCAAGCTGCGACCAGCCATCGCGACCACCCTTGGCATCGTCGTCTGCTTCACGCTGCGCATGGTAGCCGTCCACCAGCATTGGAACCTGCCCAGAGTCATGAAGCACTGATCAAACGTTTCGTCGTCGGCACCCTTCCCGGCGCGCCTCACTAAGTAACACATTCCATATGACAAAGTTGTCGTGATCGCCGCCGCCGATGCAAACAAATCTGGGTTTTGAGATGAGGACCGGCGATCAGACCGGCGACTAAGTCAACGAGCCTCAGGGGGCTTTTAGCCCTGCCGCCGAGCAGAGTCGGCGCGCACCAAACGAACGAATCAAGGCTTTAGGGTAGAAGCACCGGCCTTCAGGCCGGTGACAAAACAAAATCCCTAGGGGCTTTAGCCTCGGCCCTCCAAAAAGCTTGTCAAGCCCCCTCGACACCAAAATATTTCTAAACCACACAAACAAAAGGAAAGATAGCTGCTCACAGTTGGCAGAGTATTTCCCCCTAAATTGCTATCATTGAATATAGAGAACTTCTAAAACGTCGAAACGGGCTGAAAATTCGGACCCCCGGCTAAGTGATTGAAAACACTAGAACGCAGTAAACCGCTTTAGATTCAAGGGCATAGCAGGGGATGATCCCCCGCTAAGTGATTGAAAATAAACAAATCCCCACAAGGTGGGGAGGGGGAGGGGTACCCTCCCGTCTTGCGTGTTAAGCTAGCGATCTGCAAAACTGGCATCAGTTCTCCATATGATTCGTCACTACCTCGTCAAAGGCCGCGTGCAGGGCGTGGGCTTCCGTTGGTTCGTCCATCGGGAAGCCGCAGCGTTGCGACTCCGGGGCTGGGTACGCAATACCGAGGACGGCCATGTGGAGGTAGTTGCCGCCGGTGAGCCGGAAGATCTTGCCGCACTGCGCAGTGCGCTTGATCGCGGATCGCGCGGCAGCCGCGTCGACATCATCATCGAGCATTTGCTCGATGACTCGGAAGACAAAGACCTTGGAACATTTCAGATTGAAGGAGCCTGGTGAAACCAGATATGAACCATTCATTTGACTGCGAGCCGTTGAAGGCGCTCGTCCGCACCGTTCCCGATTTCCCCAAGCCGGGCATTCTCTTCTACGACATCACCACGCTGCTCAAGGACAAGCTCGGCTTCGCGCAGATGATCGACGCGCTTGCCGTCCATTACATCGGCAAAGACATCGACCTCGTGCTCGGTATCGAAGCGCGGGGCTTCATCTTCGGCCCTGCTCTCGCCTACCGCCTCAATGCTGGATTTGTCCCCGTCCGCAAGCCGCGCAAGCTGCCCGCTGAAGTGGCGCGCGTGACATATGACCTTGAATACGGAAGCGATTCGCTCGAAATTCACCTCGACGCCATTGAGCCCGGACAGAAGGTCGTCATCGTCGACGACCTGCTTGCGACAGGTGGGACCATGGAAGCGACGGTAAAGCTGGTGCAGCAGCTGGGCGGCCACATCGCCGGACTGGGCTTCGCCGTCGAACTCGACTTCCTGAAAGGCCGCGAAAAATTTAAGGAATACGACGTATTCAGCCTTCTGCACTACAACGAATAGCTGACTTTGAATCAATGACACATAAAAATGCGCGGATAATCTCCGCGCATTTTTGTCTCTACTTGCGATGCTCCGCTAGAGAAAAATAGTTAAGCTCGCCCTCGCACAAAGTGCATGATCACTGAAATGACCGCAAAAATCAGCAGTAAGTGAATGAAAAATCCCGCAGTGTGAAAGACCACGAAACCACCGACCCACGCCAATACCAACACCAACGCAATGACCAGGAACATATGTTTATTTCTCCTCTTTCCAATGGCGTTCGATGATTCTTTCTGCAGGAATGGTTGGACGCGTGGAGAGTGCTCAGCGAAATACTCCACGCGCTCTCAGCCTTAGGCAGCTTCTGCCTTCAGGTTCACTTTCTTCGCGACTTTAGTTAGCTTCTGGTCAGCGGATTTCTCTTCTTCCAGTGTCTCTTCAAGAAGCTTTGCGATTTCAGTTTCACCCAGCAGTTCAGCGTAAGTGCGTGCCGAGCCGTAAGCAGCCATCTCGTAGTGTTCCACTCGCTGTGCAGCCGAAATCAGGCCAGCGTCGACAACGTCCGCTTCGCCGCCGTCCTTAATGCGCTCTTCGCCTTCCTTCAGCAGGCCCTTCATGCCTTCGCAGGGCTTGCCTTTGGAGCTTTCCTTAAGCTGCTTGAATATCGTATCCAGGCGTTGAATCTGACCTTCAGTTTCCTGCAAATGGGTCTCGAAAGCCTTCTTCAATTCCGGACTGGTCGATGCCTTCGCCATCTTCGGCAATGCTTTCGTAATCTGCGTCTCAGCAGAATAGATGTCCTGCAGTTCTTCCAGCAGAAGCTCCTTCATAGTTGTTAATTTCATGACATACCTCGGTTACAGAAACGATTGACGAACACTAAGTGAGATGCAATCGGTGTCTCATCAAGAGTGAATGGAAGAAACTCTTATTCCATACGCTGGCGAGTTGCCTGACTCGCCCAGGAAAACTAAGATTACCGCCAATGCGTTGCTCTATTTTCTCCATCTCGCTTATCTTCGGCGCGCTCGCTCTTTCTCCCCTCCGGGCGCAGGTCATGCAGAGCATGAACTACGACGAAGAGCTGCGGCACGCCAATTCGCTCGTCGCCGGAACCACAGCCGAGGACATTTCACACCATGTCCACTACGATCTGAAGCTCTACGATCAGGAGGGCCATGAAAGCACAGCGACTTACGATATCTATCGCGATCCGCTGCTCTATCAGCGCGTAGAGATCAAAGCGGCTGACTACAATCTCACGCAAGTCGACTATCTGCACGACCATAAGAGCTGGCTGCAGACCTCCGGATTCAAGCCGCTCAAGATCACCGACTTCGAGCAGGCAGTCGATGTTCCCCAGGCAGCCATCAAACGCTTCGCGAATGAAGGCATGAGCGACATTATGCAGCCCGAGGAGCTCGAAGGCGCGCCGCTACTGTGCGCCAACGACAACGATGGAACCGCCATCTGCTTCAACCCGTTCATCCATCTCTTCGCCTACGCGCAGATGTTCAACCGCACCATCATGTACGATCAGTGGCTGCCCATCGGCACGCACAGCGTTCCCGGCAACATCCGAATCTTCGAGGATAAGAAGCTGCTTGTCGAAGCCACAGGAACTGTCGAGGCGGTGGACAAGTTTCCGCCGCACTTCATGCAGATACCCGAGACGCCATCGCAACCCGATCCGGCAAAGGCGCACAAGATAGTGAGCTATAAGCCGATGGATATCTCACAAATGCGCTATGGCAACATCCAGATTCACATCTTTGTGGATGAGCAGGGAAAAGTGACGAAGGCAGAGATCGTCGATTCCGACGACAAGCATCTTGAGGGCATCGCTCGTAAGTTCGCGCGCAGTCTCGTCATGCAGCCACAGATGCAGAACGGCGCACCCGTGCCCTACGACACGATGATCTACCTGGAGTATTATCCGCAGCCTTAACAGCTATACTTCGCGCACCCGCAGCGTATCGTCTGCCTTCAGATAGCCTTTACGCCGGAACCAATCTTCCATCGCTGGCTGAAGCCGGTCGAGCGGCACGCGATATCCAACCTCGAGCAAGCCATCGGCAATCGGCAGCGTGTCGTCGAAGACCGCATCGTTCGTGAAGTTACGCATGGCGAAGTTATCGATCCATGCAATCGGACAGGGCCGCATCTCCCCGTCCTTCGTGACACTCTCGACCTGCAACTTGCGCGCAAACATGCCAATCTACCTTCGCGCCTTCGGGCCCGCCGCGCGCACCTCTTCCGGTGCGTCGAACTGGGCGAAGTTATCCTCGAACTTCCCGGCCAGCATTCTCGCCTGTTCGTCATACGCCTGCTTGTCCGTCCAGGCATTGCGCGGATGGAGCAGCTCTCCGGGCACATCCGGACAAGAAGTGGGAATCGACAGCCCAAAGGCATCTTCCGTGACGTACTCGGCCTTTGCCAGCCGTCCATCGAGCGCGGCATGCACAATCGCCCGCGTATGTTTGAGGCTCATGCGCTTACCCACTCCAAAGCCACCGCCCGTCCAGCCGGTATTCACCAGCCAGCACTGTGCGTCGTGTTCCCGCAAGCGCCGACCCAGCATCTCCGCATAAACGCGCGGAGCCAGCGGCAGAAACGGCGATCCAAAGCACGCGGAGAACTCCGGCACCGGCTCGCTGCCCAATCCCGCTTCAGTCCCCGCCAGCTTCGCCGTATAGCCTGAGAGGAAGTGATACATCGCCTGCCCCGGCGTGAGCTTCGCAATCGGCGGCAGCACCCCAAAGGCATCCGCCGCGAGAAAGAGCACATTCTCCGGGTGCCCACCAACGCCGGGAATCACCGCATTCTCGATGAACTCGATCGGATAGGCAGCCCGCGTATTCTCCGTGTAGCGGATATCGGTATAGTCCGGCACCCCGGTTCGCGGATCGATGACGACGTTCTCCAGCACTGATCCGAAGCGAATCGCATGGTAGATCTGCGGCTCTTTTTCTTCCGAAAGATCGACACACTTGGCATAGCAGCCGCCCTCAAAGTTGAAGACGCCTGCGGGGCCCCAGCCATGCTCGTCATCGCCAATCAATCGCCGCAGCGGATCCGCCGAAAGCGTTGTCTTGCCTGTTCCTGAAAGCCCGAAGAAAAGCGCAGTCTCGCCACTTTTGCCAATGTTGGCTGAGCAGTGCATCGGGAAAACATCGCGTCCGGGCAGCAGGTAGTTCATCACGCCGAAGATCGACTTCTTCATCTCGCCCGCATATTTTGTGCCGCCGATCAGAATGATCTTCCGCGTAAAGTCAGCCAGGATGAATGTGCTCGACTTGGTTCCATCGCGCTCTGGTACTGCTTCGAATTCAGGCGCCGCAATCACAGTGAACTCGGCAACATGATTGCCCAGCTCCGAAAGTTCCGGACGCACAAAGAGCTGCTTCACGAAAAGCGCATGCCACGCATACTCAGCGATCACGGTAATCGGCAGTCGATACTGCGGATCGGCTCCGGCATATAGATCCATCACATACAGATCGCGCTCCGCCATATGCTTCACCGCGCGATCAAGCAGCGCCTCAAACTTTGCCGGGTCGAAACGCTGGTTTACCTTGCCCCAGTCCACGCGACCGCGTGTTTGCTCGTCCTCAACCGTAAATTTATCTTTTGGAGAGCGTCCCGTACGTGCGCCCGTCAGCGCTACCAGCGCGCCATTGTCCGCAAGACTGCCCTCGCCCCGCGCAATCGCAGCCTCAACCAGCTGCGGGGTCGACAGATTCCGGTGAACATGCGGTCCCTCGGTGAGAATTTTGAAGCTGGTCGCCAAAGTGGCAGCTCCCATTGATTTGCTCCTCGTTCGCTTCTTGAGCAAACCGTTTATTCTGCCATCCAGCACAGTAAAATGGCAAAAAAACACACCCACGGCTATCCCGTTTCACCCAAGACGGCTTACCAGGGATTGTAAGAAACAGGTATCTTTCCGACATATACCTTGAATCACTAGGTATAATTCTTGCCAATGACAGCGCGCGAAACGAATCCGAATTTTATGAATGGCGTCCCGGAACTTTTAATCCTCAAGTTGCTCCAAAAAGAGGAGATGTATGGCTACGAGATCGTTCAAGCCCTCAGAAATCGTACCGATGCGGTGATTGCAGTTGGCGAAGGCGTGGTCTATCCGGTACTGCATTCTTTGGAGCGCGATAAAGCATTGAAGTCGCGGCGCAAAATTGTCAATGGCCGTAGCCGCATCTACTACATGATCACGCCTGCAGGATTACGTCGATTCGCGGATTTATCGGAAACCTGGACCAATTTGGCTGTTGCAATTCAACAGATGCTGACAGGAGCGCAATATGACAAAGCCTTTTCATGAACTTCGCGAACGTCTGCTGCAAGCTGGCATCGCGCCCCGGCATGTGCGGCGTTATCTGGCAGAGTTGGCTGATCATCTAGCCGATTTGACGGCAGAAGAAGAACGTGCCGGGCGCAGGCGGACGGATGCGGAATCTATTGCGCAGGCTCGACTTGGCGGCGTGAATGATCTCGCCAAAGCCATGATCCAGCAGCGCAATCTCCAGTCCTGGTCCGCTCGGGCACCATGGGCGACCTTCTGTCTCGTCCCACTCATCTTTCTGGCTGGGGCGTGGTTCGTCTCCTTGCTCATTTTGTCGTCGGGTTGGCATATTTTTCTGCCTGGAGCCGATACGCCTTTCGGCGGTCACCAGATATATGGGTTCGCAAATTTATATTTTCAACTTGGCAAAGCGATCTACTTTGTGCGCCGCTTCTAAGCGGCTGGATCATCGGCATCATCGCCTTTCGCCAAAGACTTTCTGCGGTTTGGCCAATGATAAGCCTGGTCTTGCTCGCGTGGCTTGGTGCAATTGTCCGTATTCGCGCTAGTCGCTCAGCCTTCCCCACTAAAATTGGTCATATCAGTATGGGTCTTGCTCTCGGATCTTCGTTCCATGCTGAGAATCTACTTTATGCATTGTTGATTTTCTCACTCGCAATGTTTCCTTTACTCATTTTGCGACTGCGAATGGGGCGCCCTTTTTCCGCTTAAGCGCAGTCCGCTTTGTTGTTCTTGGACATGATGCCTGAAAGCAATGTCTTCGCCAGCTTATCCGCAAGTGTATTCACCGGGGTCACTGGATACGCCTGGCAGGCAATCTTCATGCTGACCAGCCCATGCACGGCAACCCATGCCATTTCTGCCAGGACAAATGCGCCCGCATCCCTTTGCCGTATCTCTGCAATCGTTTTCACCAGAAGTGCAAAGAGCCTGCGACCGGCCCCATCCTCGCCTTCGATGGAACCCTCGCGTAAAAGAGCGTCGCTGAATTTTTTATTCGACATCAGTGCCAGCCGGTACATGCCCGGATCGCTCGCGGCAAAATCAGCGTATCTGCACAAAAAGAGACGAAATCGCTTTTGCGGATCTTTGATTTTCGCCACCGGCGCAATGGCATCGTGCATCGCCTGAAAAACCTCCAGGCACAGGTCGCGCGCGATGGCATCCCTGTTCTCGAAATACAAATAGAGCGTGCCTGGAGCATATTCAACCGCATCCGCAACGCGACGAATCGTGAGCGCCTCCATCCCTTCCGCTACAACAATTTCACGTGCCGCATCAAGAATGCGTCGACGCAGATTCTCTTTCTCGCGCTGACGCCTCTCGGAAACACCCATAATTTTCTTTGACTCCTTTTCGGATTATCGAACATCATTTGGAATATGAACATCGTTCATTCATAAAAATGTTGTTCACAAGAAAGGCTTTTCATGGAAACTGTAGCACTCATCGGCGCGTCAGGCGGTCTCGGCAAGTTCATTGCTGCCGAACTCAAAGCGAAAGGCCAGCCATATCGTGTCATCGGGAGATCAGAAACCTCGCTCCGTGCCACCTTTGGGGACGATCCACTCGCTACCATTGCCACATGGGACCCGGATTCTCCAGCTTCCATCCAGAAGTCGCTCGCTGGCGTCGATACCGCCATCTATCTTGTCGGCGTCAATTACTGGCAGTTCGAACTTCATCCGCAGCTCATGAAAAAGACTCTCGATGCAGCTGTTGCCGCTGGAGTAAAGAAGGTTCTTCTCATTGCCACCGTCTATCCCTTCGGCATCCCGCAAAGTAAGCTCGTGAATGAAGGCCATCCCCGCCAGCCTCACACCTTCAAGGGCCGCATGCGTAAGGAACAGGAAGACCTGGTGCTGGCAGCTCACACCAGCGGTTTGATACAAACCGCCATTCTGCGGCTGCCGGACTTCTACGGTCCCGGCATCGACAGAAGTTTCCTCTGGAGCGCCTTTCAGTCCGCGAAATCAGGCAAGCGCGCCCAGCTCATCGGTCCGATCGATACTCCGCATGAGTTCGTCTTCCTGCCCGATGCTGCCGCCACCGTCGTCCGCCTTATCGACGAGCCAAAGGCATGGGGAAATACCTGGAACCTTGCCGGGGCGGGTGTCACCTCCACGCATGCCATGGCCGATGAGATATTCGCGCAGGCGGGACGCAAGCCAAAATATATGGTTGCAGGCAAAACGATGCTTCGTATCTTCGGCCTTTTCAATCCCGTGGTGCGCGAGCTGGTCGAGATGCATTACCTTCAAACGTCACCTGTCATCATGGACGATAGCCGCCTCAAAGACCTGCTCGGTGAACTGCCAAAAACGCCCTATAAAGAGGGCATTCGGCAGGTTCTTGCCTCCATTTAGGTATTCGAATTCTTTCCGAAAGTGCAATAATGAAGTCGGCTGTCAGACTGCCGCTCAAACTTTCTGCCGATTTCCGCAAAGGTGAACCATCCAGACCGCGCGCAGGAATTCTCCAGACGGGTACGAGAAGATTCAAGGAGCTTAGATATGACTGGAGATCTGCTACTCACCTGCAGCGATTGTGGACAGGAATTCACCTTCACTGCTGCCGATCAGGAATTTTTCCGTGAACGCGGCTATTCTGCGCCCAAACGGTGCAAGCCTTGCCGACAGGCAAAGAAAAACGAGCAAGGTGGAGGCGGCGGCGGTGGTGGGTACGGCGGTGGGGGCGGCGGCGGTTACCGCGCGCAGACACAGGGCACTTCCGTCATCTGCGCCGGCTGCGGCCAGCAAACCACGGTTCCGTTTGAGCCCCGCGGCGACCGTCCCGTCTTCTGCAAGAGCTGCTACCAGGCGCAATCCGGCGGCGGTAATGACAGAAGGCCACGCGGCGGAAGACGCTACTAGGAAATTTGTAAGCAAACAAAAAAGAGCCGCTTAAAGCGGCTCTTTTTTTATACAGCTTCTCTCTTATGGAACGGGTTGAGCGTCATTCTGAAGCTCATTTGTTGCCGGAAGAGTCGGCAGCTTGCTCGTATGTCCCGCCTCCCGCAACACCACATCCAGGTGCTCCAGCACCTCATCCACGCTCATCGTGTACATTTCACGGCCATTATCGTAGCCGGATTCCACCGCCTGCTTCAAATAATGGCCGGCAATCTGAGCCGCCAGCTGGTCGGTGATGACATTCCCCGTCCGTTTCTTCTGTTCCACCCATGCCGTGCAGGGCATGGCAATCCATAAGGGACGCTTGTTCACTTCAAAACGGACATCGACTGCATCCGCATGGCGGGTAGCAATGGCTACGATATTTGCCTTCCAGCGGCAATGGAGATCCTCGCCGGTCCAGCGATCAGTAACGTGAAAATCTTCGTACATGGCTGCTTTTAGCGTATACGGCTGTCGCTCTGGTATCAAGCCTGAGGCGAAAATGCATATTCGTACATTTCCAAACAAATTTTTCGCTACATCCTGCGTCCAATAGTTGTCTCGCAAGCAAGAGAGACCCAAAGAAGCGAAGGAGTTCAGTTAAAGTGACACAGTCTTCTCAAAATTTGCGGTTGCTGGAGGACAAGCTGCGCCAGCAACAGGCTATCTTGGAACATTCCATGGTGACGGCCGTGCAAGAAGGCCGCCAGACCAATACGGACGATATCCAGGATGCCGCCGACCAGGCAGTCTCTTCCTATCAGAAGGAATTGCTCTTTACACAGGGAACCAACGGACACAGCCAGATCGGCCTTATTCGACTCGCTCTTGAGCGCATCCAGGAAGGCAACTATGGCGAGTGTTTGCATTGCAGCACGACCATCGGGGCAAAACGCCTCGAAGCACTGCCCTGGACTCCCTACTGTATCGACTGCCAGGAAAAAATTGAGAACGGAGAGATTGAGGACTCCGTTCGCGCGGCTTAAACTTCCCTAAACCGGCAGGACGCGCATCGCGGGTCCTGCTGCCTACCCCAAAATCCTGCTTCCCATAGAAATGCGAGTGGAGTATATTCACTCTCACATAGAACTTCGAGGGAAGACAGGAGATCGTTGTGAGCTGGAGAAGATTTTTTCAGCGCCCCCACTGGGATAACGAATGCGCGCAGGAACTGGAAGCGCACATCGCCCATGAGATAGACGAGAATCTCGCGCGAGGCATGGATGCGAATGAGGCACGTCGCGCCGCTTATCTCAAAGTTGGTAACCCGGTTCGCGTACGTGAGCAGATTTGGCGCAACAACAGCTTCCTGCTGCTCGAACATTTTCTGCGCGACCTGCGCTATGCCTTTCGCACCCTAAGCAGAAACCCCGGCTACGCTCTGGTCGCTATACTCACGCTCGGTCTCGGCATCGGCGCGAACACGGCCATCTTCAGCGTTGTAAACGGCGTGCTGCTTCGCCCGCTCCCCTTTGCAGATGCGGGACGCATTGTGCACCTGCAACAAAAAGCTCTCAAGGTAAGCTCCGATCCCTTCGGCTTTTCCGTACAGGAGATTCGCGATTATCGCGAGCAGGGAACAGTATTTTCCAGCCTGGCCGAATACCATTCCATGACCTTCACCATGCTCGGAACCACCGTTCCGGAGCGGGTGGGGACGGGCGTAATCTCCGCCAATTTCTTCGATGTACTAGGCGTTAAACCGCTGGTAGGACGTCTGCTCACTGCGGCGGATGAAACCATGACTGCGCCTCCCGTCATGGTCCTGAGCTATGAATACTGGATGAAAGAATTCGGCGGCGACAAGAAGGTGATCGGCCGCTCTTTCGAACTGAATGATCGGATGCACACCGTCGTCGGCATTCTGCCGCCGCTGCCCGCCTATCCAGGTACCGACGACCTTTACATGCCGACAACCTCATGCCCCTTCCGCTCCGGCAAGGACATGATTGCCAACCGCGGCGACCGCATGATGGAGGTCTACGCCCGCATGAAGCCCGGCGTCACCTCCCAGCAAGTGGCAGACAATCTCCAGACCATCGCCACCCGTCTTCAGATGGCCTATCCGCGCGATTACCCGCAATACTCCGGCTTTACCGCAGAGTCCGTTCCCATAGAACGCGAACTGACGCACGCTGCACGCCCAACCTTCCTCACATTGCTTGGAGCCTCGGGGCTCGTTCTTCTGCTCGCCTGCGCGAATCTGGCGAATTTCGCCCTGTCGCGTCACCTGGGACGCTCGCGCGAAACCGCTGTTCGTCTGGCTACGGGAGCAAGCCGCGCACAGATCTTCCGCCAGTTGCTCACCGAGAGCCTGCTGCTGGCTTCGGCAGGCGGAGTCCTGGGTATTCTCATTGCCCTCGCCGGTTCTCGCCTTCTGGTCGAATATGCCTCAAGAATGACGCCTCTCGCAGGCGAAGTGCACCTCGACGGCTCTGTGCTTCTTTTCGCTGTCGCAACTTCGCTGCTGGCTGGAGTCATCTTCGGAGTCTTGCCCTGCCTCATCGCCAGTCGCATCCGCATCGACTCCTTGCATGATTCAACCCGCACCACCGGCAGCGGAGGCAACATGCGCACGCGGAACGTCCTGGTCGCGTTCCAGGTATCTCTCTCCGTCCTTCTGCTCATTGGCGCAGGACTCATGGTGCGAAGCCTCTACAACCTGCTGACTGTCGACCCCGGCTTCAAAACGCAGAATGTTTTGTCCATGGCCGTCAATCTCAACTGGACCAAGTACAAGGCGCAGGAATCGAGAAACGAGTTCTACCGCCAGGCAATGGAGCGCGTACAGAGCATGCCTTCCGTTACCGATGCAGCGGTGAGCATGACCGTTCCCCTCAATGGCGACATGGGCTCCATGCAGAGCGGTATCCAGATTCAGGGTCAGCCTGTACATCCCGGCGAGCCCGTACCGCAGGCGGATTTCCGCGTCGTCACCGCCGGCTATTTCCGCACCCTCGGAGTACCCGTTCTTAGCGGGCGAGCTTTTCTCGACAGCGATACGAATCACTCACCAGCCGTCGCCATCGTCAACGATCTGATGGCACGTCACTATTGGCCGAACGAATCGCCGATCGGCCACCACATCTCCACCGATGAAGGAAAGACATGGACCACCGTCGTCGGCGTCGTCAGCAATGTCCGGCAATATGGGTTGGATAAAGGCTCAGTCTACGAAGCCTACTTCCCGCTGGAACAAAACTCGCTCATGAGTTCCCACATGCTTGTGCGCACTCAAGGCAATCCGACTCAATTGGCAAACCAGATCGTACGCGCCATCCACGACATCGATCCGCAACAGCCTGTCACTGACATCAAAACGCTGGCGCAGATGCGTGAAGCACTTCTCGGCACGCCGCGCGTAACCGCCATGTTATTGGGAGGCTTTGCCCTGGTCGCGCTGTTTATCACCATCGTTGGAGTAAGCGGCACGCTCGCGCTCTTTGTCTCCCGCAGCACGAAAGACATCGGCATTCGCATGGCTCTCGGAGCCACACGCGAAGCCATCCTGCGTCATATTCTCTATCGCGGCATGGCGCCCGTCCTCATCGGCCTCGGCATCGGAGTTGTCTCCGCCTTTTTCTGCACCCGCGCGTTGGCCGGAATGCTCTTCGCCGTCAAAGCCACCGATCCTTCGACATTCGCGGCGATCGGATGTCTTCTTGCCGTGGTGGCGCTCATTGCCTGCTGCATTCCCGGTCGACGCGCCGCCCGCATCGACCCCATGAAAGCACTGCGCATGGATTAGAGCAGTTTTCGATGCAGTCAACCGGCATAAAAAACGTCATTCTGAGCGTAGCGAAGAATCCCCAGCCATGTTGGTTTGAGATT
>NZ_LMUM01000010.1 GCF_009765985.1 Acidobacterium sp. S8 | reverse complement strand
TGATTTGAATCATTTTCGGAATCTAAATGGTGCATTTTCGGGGTCTTTGGCGGAGATTGCAAGCTTTTCGGCGCACCCGCAGGATCGAAATGTGATGATGGCCGGCATGGGCGCATTCGGCACTGCGGCGACATCCGACGGTTCAAATTCATGGGCGCAGGTGCTAGATGGGGAAGGCGATGCAAACGCGATTGATTCCACCAATCCTGAAAACTGGTATGCCACTTCGGCAGCGCCCGTTTCGATCAATCTTTGCACGCAGGGAACGGCCTGCGACAAGGCGGCATTCGGTTCCCCGGTCATCGGCAACGCGCAGGTGGGCAATGATGGCTACGGCTTGACGGGCATCGCTCCCTGGATACTCGATCCGCAGAATACAGCGAACATGATCATCGGCACCTGCCGGGTGTGGCGCGGTCCGGCTGCGAACGGGTCGGTGTGGAACGCTAACAATGCCATCAGCCAGCCGCTCGACAATATCGATAATGCATTCTGCAATGGCAACGCGCAGATTCGCTCCATAGCAGCATCCGGAAGCCCGGCAGATGCTTCGGGAGCGGCTGAAAATATCTACGCGGGCATGGCGGGAACGGTGGACGGCGGCGCTACCGTGGCGGGACATATCTACAGCGCGTCTGTGAGTGGCCAAACGGGCGTTTTGCCAGCATGGACAGATTTAACCAGTTCGCAGGTTCTTAACAGCCCGCAGACTGCGTTTAACACAGGCGGATTCGACATTTCAAGCATCGATGTTGATCCGCATGACAGCACAGGGAAAACCATCTACGTAACATTGCAGGGATTTGTGGCCGGCGGTGGCTCTGAGCTGTACCGTTCGCTCGATGGTGGCGCGAATTGGATTGCCATCAGCGCGAACCTGCCCACGGCTCCGGCCAACAGCATCGTCGTGGACCCGAATAATGCAAACACGGTCTATGTAGCGCTCGATACCGGCGTCTATGTGACCCAAAATATCAACCTGTGTACGGATAGTTCGCAGAACTGCTGGAGTGCGTTTGGAACCGGGCTGCCGGAGGCTCCTGTGATGCAACTCCAGGCCTTCAATTCTTTATCCACTTCGTTGCTGCGCGCAGCGACCTATGGCCGGGGCATCTGGGAAATACCACTGCTGACGTCAGGAGTTTCCACCACAATGGCTTCTCTGACGCCTTCCGCGCTGACATTTGCCAGCCAGCAGGTGAATACTCTCAGCGGAGCGCAACCCGTAACTGTGAAAAATACCGGCACGGCCATGCTGACGATTTCAAGTATCACCATCAGCGAGAATTTCGCCGAGCAGGACAATTGTTCACAGCCAGTAGCCCCCGGAGCAAGCTGCAGCGTGCAGGCAAGCTTTGCTCCTACTATGACAGGCCCGCTTCAGGGCGTGCTCACGGTCTATGCCAATGTGGCTGCCGGACAACTGACGGCAACTCTTGCGGGAACCGGCCTGGCCGCAGGCAATATTGTCCTGCTTCCGGGCAGCCTTAGCTTCGGCAGCTCTCTGATCGGTCAATCTACGCCTGCGCGGAACATCACGATTTCCAACACCGGTGGCGTCAATGTGAGCCTGCAGCCGCCGACCGCTTCCGGCGATTTCCAGATCACCGCCAATACTTGCGGAGTATCGCTTGCTCCGAATACCGGCTGCACTGTTTCCGTAGTTTTCACACCGACGGCCGCAGGAGGGCGGGCAGGAGTCTTCTCGATCACCGACGATGAGGGAACACAGACGGTGCAGCTCTCCGGCAACGGCCAGGCTGCCGCAACGGCGCTGCTTTCGGGTACGAGCCTGAATTTTTCTCAGCCGCAGATAGTCGGCACCAGGAGCGCTCCTCAGCAGATCACTTTAACCAATAATGGTGATGTTTCCCTCACGGATATCGCAATCAGCGTAAGCGGCGATTTCACTGCGCAGAACAACTGCGGCGCTTACCTAATCGGACATGCAAGCTGTCCCATCTCGGTAGTCTTTGTTCCATCCACGGTCGGTTTGGAGAGCGGAGTTCTCACCGTTGCGACCGTTCTGGGTTCGCAGGCCGTAACGCTTTCGGGAACGGGAGAAGCGCCGTTGTCAGGCATCTCGGCACTCCCGGCTGCGCTGAATTTCGGCAGCCAGGGCTTAAATACAACCAGCAGCGCGCAGGAAATCGTACTCACAAACAGCAGCAGCAGTTCCCTCAGTGGGCTGACTTTTGCGGTCAATGGCAACTTTGCTATCTCTGGTGGCAGCTGCGCTCAAGGCGAAACTCTGAACGCGCAGAGCAGTTGCAACCTCATGCTGACGTTTACGCCTGCCCAAACCGGAGCGCTGAATGGTTCACTGAGCGTATCCAGTGCGAATCTCAGTTCGCCCCTCGGTGTCTCGCTCGCCGGTACGGGTGAAGACTTTCAATTGATCGTGAATGGATCGTCTTCGGCAGTCATCGTTCCCGGACAAACAGCAACATATACGCTCCAGGCAATTCCAGTCACCGGCTCGGAAGGCATGCTCACGCTGGGATGCGCGGGAGCGCCGCAGGGCGCGGTTTGCGCTATCAATCCAGGTACTCTTCCCCTGGCTAGCGGTGTCACCGGATTCGCCACCGTAACGGTGACGACGGCTGCGAGCACGTCTGCTGTGTCGGGCAGCAGGTGGAAAGCTCTCGGTATAACCGTTGCGGCGTTGTTGCCCTGCGCATTTTTCGGGATCCGGAAACGAAGGTTGCTGTTGCGCACCTGGCTTGCCTGTATTCTGGCGTTTGTTCTCCTGAGCCCGGTCGCATGTGGCGTGCACGCGACCGGAGGAGGAAGCACGGCTCCGCCGGGGCCTGGCGGATCATCCAGCGTCTATACATTGACGATTACGGCATCGGTTCCGGGCCTGCAAAAGACCGTACCGCTGACTCTGACTGTTCAGTAAAAATCTGCAATGCGATACTGTAGAAGAAAGAATTCAGCCCGGCAGGATGCTGCTGCGCGCCTGATAACAGTAACCGCGCAGGTGCTTCCGTGCGGTCCACATGTTTCATCTCGCGCCTGAAAGCTCTACACTGCAAATGGTTCTCTGCCAGTGCTGCAGGGCTATCTTCGTAGATCAAGGAGCAGGAACGTAGTCGAAGCGGCTCGTCCGCAGATACTGCATGTGGTTATGCGTAAACGATTGGCTCTTACATTTTTGATCCCCTTGCTGGCAGCCATGCCGTATGCGCATTCCCAAACCTCCAATGACAATTCTTCCTTCGGGGGACAGTCTCAGGGCAGTAGCAGCACGGACTGCTCCGATCCCGCCAATGCGATGTCCTGCGGCCAGCAAGATCAGTCGGGGTTTAACAGCTATGGTCTGTCAGGAAATTACGGGCAGCAGGGCGAAAGCAATGTTCCGGCTGGCGCTCCTCTGAATACGAAGACCTATACCGACCTTGGCAATACCACGACGGGCAACACTCCAAATCGTAATTTCAATCCACTGCCGGCTACGGTGCCCGCTCCTCCGGAACCTCTGACCGAATTTCAGAAATTTGTTGCCGGAACCACAGGCGAAGTGCTACCGATTTTCGGAGCCAGCCTCTTCCGCAACGTGCCTTCGACTTTTGCGCCTGTCGAGCAGATTCCGGTCACCCCGGACTACATCCTCGGTCCGGACGACGAGCTGCGTATTCGTGTATGGGGACAGGTGAATTTCAACGCGGATGTACGCGTCGATCGCTCCGGGGCGGTGTATCTCCCGCAAGTCGGGGCAATTCACGTTGCTGGCCTGCCGTTTTCCGCGCTGGAACAACATCTACGCTCAGAGATAGGTCGCGTTTATCGCAACTTTGATCTCACAGTCGATGCCGGTCAGCTTCGTTCCATCCAGGTCTTCGTAGTGGGCCAGGCGCGGCGGCCCGGTTCGTACACCGTCAGCTCGCTCAGCTCGCTCGTAAATGCGCTCTTTTCTTCCGGAGGGCCGTCGACACAGGGGTCTCTCCGCCACATTTTGCTGAAACGCGCGGGGAACACCGTCACCGATTTCGACCTCTACGATCTGCTCGTCAATGGAAATAAATCCAAAGATGCGCAGTTGCTGCCTGGCGACGTTATTTTCATTCCGCCAGCCGGTCCACAGGTGGCTCTCACCGGAAGTGTCCGCCACCCCGGTATCTACGAGCTGCGAGACGACGGCACCACTCTGCAGCAGTTGCTTGCTGATGCGGGTGGCGCGTCGACGACGGCATCAGGTGCGCGCATCTCGATCGAGCGAATTCAGGATCACCAGGCGCGCGAGGCGATGGAAGTCGGCTTCGATACGACTGGCTTGGGCACGACCTTGCGGGATGGGGACATATTGCGCGTGCTCTCGATACCTGCCCGCTATCAGAAGACAATAACGTTGCGCGGAAATACTGCGAATCCGGGCCGATTTGGATGGCACGAGGGAATGAGGCTAAGCGACCTGATTCCGGACCGTGATGCGCTGATCACGCGCGACTATTACTGGCGCCGTGCTCAGCTGGGTTTGCCGACGCCCGAATTCCAGCCTTATGTCTCCGGCCCAGTGCAATATCAGCCTACCGGCTCGGTCGATCTGCAATCGCGGCAAGCCTACCAGCAGTGGCAGGTGCAGAACCGCATGCAGCGGTTGCCGAATGGCCAGTACGTGTTTACCAATCCGGATGGGAGCCTGCAGCAGCCTGGGCAAAAGGACAAATCGGCTGTAAACGAATATCCGTATGCTCAGGGGAACGTGTACCTGCAGGGTGAGCCCCAGTACACCATTCTTCCGCCCGCAAATGGGCAACAGCAAGGCGCAAGTTTAAATGGAACGACACAGCAGCCCCTGACTCCGGATCAGCAATCCTCGTCTACTTCATTTCAATCTCAAAACGGCACCATTCTTAACTCTTCGCAGCTCGCGAGTAGCGGCAGCCTGGCTGGGCGACAGGCACAGCTGACTACGCAAAACACTGCAGCAGCTGTCCGGAAGAATGATGTAAAGCTCTCGGCGCCTGAGATCGACTGGAATTATGCAGTGATTGAGCGCATGGATCCGGTAACGCTCAAGACATCGCTGGTCCCGTTCAATCTGGGCAAGCTGGTTATGGAGCATGACCAGTCGCAGAACCTGACACTTCAACCCGACGATGTGGTCACCGTCTTCTCGCAGGCTGACATACGCGTACCTGTTTCACAGCAGACGAAGTTTGTGAGGTTGGACGGAGAGTTCGTAAATTCCGGTATCTACAGTGTGCAGCCTGGGGAAACATTGCACCAGCTGATTGAGCGCGCTGGCGGCCTGGCACCCGGCGCGTATCTTTACGGCTCGGAGTTTAACCGCGAATCAACCCGGGTGCTGCAACAGCAGCGTATCGACGAGTATGTGCAGAATCTGGAGCTGGAAATTCAGCGGGGTGCCATTGCCGGAGTTGCGTCGTCGGTATCAGCACAAGACGTCGCGAGTGCCAATGCAGCGTCTACCAGTTCGCGCGAACTGCTGAATCGCCTCCATCAATTACGTGCTACGGGGCGCATTGTGCTGCAGATTCAGCCGGGAAGCACCGGAATCGACAGCCTGCCCGATTTGCCGCTGGAAGATGGCGACGTATTCACCGTGCCGCCTCATCCTGCCACGGTCAATGTCGTGGGCGCGGTTTATGACCAGAACTCGTTTCTATTCACACCAAATCGCCGGGTGGGCGACTATCTGAAGCTGGCGGGCGGTCCCGGACGGGATGCGGACAAAAAGCACATGTTCATCATTCGTGCCGACGGCTCGGTTATCAGCAGAACAACAACGAGCGGAGCCTGGGGTAATACATTTGAGGCGGCACAGATGAATCCGGGAGATACTGTAATCGTCCCCGAGAAGACTTTTCGGCCAACCGCGCTTCGGGGATTTCTCGACTGGTCCCAGCTCTTCTCGCAGCTGGCGCTTGGAGTCGCTGCGATCAGCGTGATTTAAAAAAGAGGAGTAATATCTCCCTGCTGAAACAAGAAGCTTTCTTTCGGTTGAACTTTTTGTAAGGAAAGAGCTTAGAGTAAATTCGTCGAATTCTTTGATCTCATCGCAAGAGTGGGCCGAGCACCGTTACAGTACTACCCCGTTGACGCCAATCTGCATCAGATTATGAAAAGTCAGGCACGAAGCCGTTACACGAAGCCGTTAAAGGAGATCGGTGGACCGATCCATTTTGGGTCGGAACTGCGGGATTGGCCAGAATAGATCGGCAAGTTATCCATTAATTGATTCAAAATGACTTGAATCCCTCCAGCACTTGGATACACTGTAACTGCTGTAGCAGGACCGACTCAATGAACCCATCATCCGTCCATTTGCAGCCTCGCCCTTCCAAAGGCAAGGAAAAACAGCCCGGCAGCTTGATCGGAACCGAGGTAATGGCCGAGACAGCCCGGCTGTATCCGATGCCCGGAACAATCTACAGCCGGAACAGTTCATATCAGGCGATAGCCGATGAGTCATGGAGTCTCTCGGATGGAAAGAGAGTGTTTGATCTCGTGGCTGCGAGCGTTGGCCTTGTATTATTTTTTCCGCTGATGCTGCTCATCGCGTTTGTTACAGGTATCGGATCTCCAGGGCCAATCCTCTTCACCCAGCGCCGAATGGGGCGGTGGGGAGCGCTGTTTACAATCTATAAATTCCGTACCATGGTCGTGGATGCTGAAAGCGGTCCGAGTATCACTGTGCAGGGCGATTCCAGGATTACTCCTGTGGGGAGATGGCTGCGTCGGTTCAAGCTTGACGAACTGCCGCAGTTGATCAATGTGATTAAAGGCGATATGAGCTTCGTTGGTCCGCGGCCAAAACTGCCCCATCACGAAAGCCTGCACATGCCATTCCGGCCGGGTATTACCGGGGCCGCCACCCTCGCCTTTCGCTGCGAGGAAGAACTGCTGCGCCGCGTGCCTGCGCATGACCTGGATTTCTTCTATGCCCGCACCATAAAGCCACTTAAGGCCAAACTCGACTGGGAGTATATGCAGCGCGCTACCTGCTGGACAGATCTGGGTTTGCTGTGGTGCACGGCAACGGCGTGCCTCTCATCTGAGGTGGCCCCGACGCCTGTGATCGGATTTCCAGAGAAGGCGTAAGCGGGCGTTCTCGCCACCAACTTGCCAATATCGCTATACTTTCTAGGTGGGACAAGGACGGTTTTGTCCAAAGGAAACGTATTTGCATGAGTGAATCCGGAACTGTATCCGTAGAAGATGTGCGGCGGGTGGCGGAGCTTGCCAGTCTGGAATTGACCGCTGAAGTAGAGAGTCGTATGCTGCGCGACCTGAATGCCATTCTCGGGTATGTGTCGCAGTTGAATGAGCTGGATACCTCAGCCGTGCCGCCGATGGCTCAAGTCAGTGAAGTGATTGGCGATGCCCAGACGCCCACAGTCCTGCGTGCCGATGAGGTCGTCCCGTGCCTGGACCGCAGTGTGGTGATGTCTGGTGCGCCGGAGACCGACGGCGTCTTCTTTAAAGTTCCTAAGGTGATTGAACGGTAGTCCATGACAGTCGAAACTACAGAGATCAAACCGCTTTCCATTGACGATATTCGCGCCTCTATCGAATCGGGTACGAGCCGTGCGACCGCTATCGCAGAGTCGTATTTCGAGCAGATTCAGAGTCGCGACCCTCAGATTCATTCCTATCTTTCCGTCAATCGCGAGCGGGCGTTCGAGCGGGCTGCCCGTATTGACGATCTCGCGGCCAAGGGTGAGCCGTTGCCGGTTCTCGCGGGCGTTCCCGTTGGCATTAAAGATGTTCTGACCATTGAAGGGCTGCAGGCGACGGCTGGTTCCAGGATATTGGAGGGCTACCGGGCCCCTTACACTGCGACTTCGGTGCAGAAGCTGGAAGCTGCAGGCGCAATTACGCTTGGCAAGCTGAACTGCGACGAGTTTGCCATGGGCTCGTCGAACGAAAATTCCGCTTATGGGGCGGTGCACAATCCGCATGCGCTGGACCGGGTGCCGGGGGGTTCGAGCGGGGGCTCGGCGGCGGCGGTAGCCGGTGGCATGGCGGTTGCTACCCTGGGCACGGACACCGGTGGCTCCATCCGCCAGCCGGCGTCTTTCTGCGGTGTGGTTGGTATTCTGCCGACGTATGGCCGGGTTTCACGCTACGGTCTGATCGCTTTTGCCTCGTCGCTTGACCGTGTTGGACCGTTTACTGCGAACGTGAAGGATGCTGCGACGGTTCTCGGCGTGATTGCCGGGCATGATCCGATGGATGCGACTTCGTCGCCGCTGCCGGTGCCGGATTATACGGCTGATCTCGACAAGGGCGTCTCCGGATTGCGGCTGGGGGTTCCGGCGGAATACTTTGCCGAGGGTCTGGATGCCGAGGTTCGGGCCGCTATCGAGCGCTCGATTGACCAGCTTCGCGCCGCTGGAGCCATCATCAAGCCGATTTCGCTGCCGCATACACGCTACGCGGTTCCGACGTACTACCTGATCGCGACTGCCGAGGCGAGCGCTAACCTGGCGCGTTTTGACGGAGTGCGGTACGGCTTCCGGGCCAAGGACGCGAATACGCTGTCGGCGATGTACCGTAAATCGCGCGATCTCGGCTTCGGCGCCGAGGTAAAACGGCGCATTATGCTCGGAACTTATGCACTTAGCGCCGGTTATTACGACGCTTATTATAAGAAAGCGCAGCAGGTCCGGCGCCTTTTGACCGACGATTTCCTGAAGGCTTTCGCCGAGGTGGATGCGATTCTTACGCCCACCGCGCCTACGCCTGCCTTTAAGCTGGGCGAGAAGTCTGACGATCCGCTCTCGATGTACCTGGCCGACATCTACACGGTGACCGCCAGCCTTGCCGGCATCTGCGGGCTTTCGGTTCCCTGTGGCCAGTCAGCCGAGGGTTTGCCAATCGGATTACAGGTTCTCGGGAAGCACTTCGATGAGGCGATGATCCTGCGCGTGGCGCAGGCGGTAGAAAGACTGAATTAGTGCGGAGGGGGTCTACCCCCCTCCCCCCTCCCGATCTGATCTCATTTCATTTGTTTTCAATAGCTTAGCGGGGGATTATCCCCCGCTAAGCTATTGATTCATAGGAGTTTAGATCGGTTCTAGTGTTTTCAACGACTTAGAGGGGGGTCTATGTAGCTCCCAGTCAGTTCGCTCGCTTATTTTGCTGCTATTTCCATTTTACCGCTTTGACGTATAATTCTCTGCCAATATGTGTTGCAACGAATAACTTAATAAATCAATGATATACGTGAGAGCGTCTGCAATTTCCCTCTTGACAGGATATCTTGCATGAACGCATTCAACCCTTTGCAGGCCGTAACAGAACGGACGCCATGAACGGATGCATCGGACGCTGGGGTAGGATATAGCGAACCCCGTAGGCCATGACGATAAAGGCACAACGGAGGACCTACGATTATTCTGTGAAACATGAATCAGATCGAGATCGTTTCACTGGCGCAAGATTGGATCAAGTACTGGCATGCACCTGAGGGTTCATCCGATCGCAAGCTGTATGCAGATGCTACCGATCTTTACGAGCTGCAGCACAACGACCCTGAAACGTTTTGGGCACTTATCTTAGAAATTCACCGTCGGGATCAATCCATAACAATTCAGCAGGTTCTCTCAGCAGGGCCAGTTGAGGATTTGTTGGCGCAGCATGGCGACGCGTTCATCGAACGCGTTGAAGCTGAAGCTCGGAAAGATCCGCAATTCGCTAAGCTGCTCGGCGGTGTTTGGCAAAATATGATGAGCGACACGATATGGAATCGGGTTCAATCAGTCTGGGATAGGCGAGGCTGGGATGGTATTCCTGAATGAACATCTCTGTTAATCCTGAGAACACGCTCGTCGTTAGTTGGACGTACTCTGCGTTGGCTTCGTAATAGCAACGGGCAAGTGTTGGAAAGACGCGCGCAGCGAAGATTCTCTCTCGCACTTCAAGCATTTTTTTCTCTTTAGGGGTGTCCAG
>NZ_LMUM01000003.1 GCF_009765985.1 Acidobacterium sp. S8 | reverse complement strand
GCACCGTGCCGGCGCCGGTGAGGAGAATAGGGGAGAGGAAGACGACGCCGACAACTTCAGCAAACACCTTCAACCCGAGCGGACCGCTCGCCGGTCAACGGGTACGGGCACGGGGGGAAAGCGAGACGTCATGAACGGCTCCTTGAGGGGTGCGGTGTCCGGCGTGCCGCATGCGCGAGGCGTGGTGGAAGGGCGCGGCGGCCGGGGTGGGCGATTTTTTTTTTTTT
>NZ_LMUM01000035.1 GCF_009765985.1 Acidobacterium sp. S8 | reverse complement strand
AGGCACGGCTTGGTCGAAGATAGTGCAACTATCTATATCGAGCAGGGCTACGATATGAGGCACCCCAGTTCGTAAGCTGTTATGGTTCGGGGCGACGTCGTGCGATTGGCCGGTCGTTGCGTCACGACCGCTAATGGCATGTTACGTCTTTGCCCGGCAGCCATCGCCCCGCGAGATGTTGCTGATCCCAGATGGAGTCTCCTCTTTTGTGAGAAACAACCGTTGATGCATTTTGCATTCTATCAACCACTACCTAGCGCGGATCGTAAGCTTAGTGCTGAAGCCCCAGATCAGCTCAGGGCCCCGAAGAGGGTTTCGGCGTGTAAGGCAGCATATTCAGAGAACGATCATCGACGCCGTCTACAATGTGTTCTCACAAGATCAATCGGCAGATGCGACGATTCGGCCGGGTGCAGCCAGCGCTCGCAAACCCTCGTGCGTTGCCCGCATTGGAGTAAACGTGAGATCACGTCGAACATGGTGCAGTGGATGAGCAAACACTACACAGAAGGTCATACGGATGCCGACGTCTTTGCGGCACGTTTTCAAAGACACAAGGACAGTAGAGGCCGCTGGGTATATGCAACGATGAAGTTCATACACAGGATAAGTTGAACGAGCAGACGGTCGTCAAACTCACCAATAGAACAACTGTTGAGGCTATTCAAGCTTAACGGCCTCGATCCAGAACTCAATCTTCGCCGCATCCTGGAAACGATCGCCGATCACCCAGTCAATCGCAACCATGAACTGTTGCCATGGACTTCACCACCTCTCACACAGATCTCGCATGATCTCATGTATTCACTTGAGATTTAGGTGGATACGGTCGGAGAGATGTATAGTCTCAATGCTCGGCGTTTATTCAATAAAGATGACAACATTGTTGACACTAAAACTCGGAACGCTTATAAATTTTCGTCGTAAAGGTATCATTACCGATCGAGTTCTCGAAAACGCCCGTAGCTCCGCCTAACGAGTTCGGTTAACTTCGCACGTTGATCTTCTTGGGAGATAAGTGCTAACCATGTCGCAGACATATCGAGATGAAGCGCTGCAATTCGACACCGACGGTTACGTCCTTGTCCCTGACCTGTTGACGGCTGAAGAGGTCCAGATACTCGTGGACGCTGCGCACGCAGACTCCATCATGTTGAATAGTGCATTCGAGTTAGCAGACACAGGAGGCACCCGTATTCGTCTTGCCGGCTGGAATTACGCGGGCGATGACACTTTCGGATTGATCGCCCGATTGCCCCGCATCGTGGATCGCATGGAAACCTTCTTAGGTGGTGAAGTCTACCATTACCACTCCAAGATGATCCTCAAAGAACCTCGCGTCGGTGGCGCGTGGGAGTGGCACCAGGACTATGGTTACTGGTATCAGAATGGTTGTCTCTTTCCGGACATGGCAAGCTGCCTGATCGCTGTTGACTCCGCCAGTCGAGCGAATGGTTGTCTAGAGGTATTGAAAGGCTCACATCGCATGGGAAGGATTGAGCATGGCCGATACGGCGGTCAGACAGGGGCAGATCCCGAACATGTAGGAGTTGCACGAGAGCGTCTCGAACATGTTTATTGTGAAATGGCCCCTGGCGCGGCGCTCTTCTTTCATTCGAATCTGCTTCACGCCTCTGCGCAAAATGTAAGTGAAGCACCGCGGTGGGCTCTTATCTGCTGCTATAACGCCGCCTCGAATTCGCCCTACAAGGACTCACACCATCCTCGCTATAACAAGCTTCATAAGGTTGATGAAGATGCAGTACTACGCGTGGGAGTGCGGCTGAGCGACGCATCGCAGACGTTCATTGATCCAGCAGAAGATAAGACAAGTGCTGGTGAAAAACTCCGAAGCTGAGCTGCAGCCGAAAGATTCTCATCAGCTCACCGTGATGAAAGCTGGAAGGTTCAAATTGCGCAGCCGCCGATTTGTTGATGCTCTGTGTGTGGCCTTCGTGTCAGTGTTGTGGCCATGCGACACTGCATGGTCACAGCAGGGCAGCTTTTATGATGCAGTTGATCCGTTCATCGGAACAAGCGGCGGTGGGTTGACATCACCCGCTGCTTCTTTACCTTTCGGAATGATTCAATGGGGGCCAAGCACTAATAAAAGTGACTATTATTTTCGTAACGACCGAACAACATACGGGTTCAGCTTAACCCATCTTAATGGGGTAGGCTGTCCAGTCGGCGCCGATGTGCCCATTCTTCCGTGGAGTGATGAGCCACGAAGGAGCCCCGGTGTGGAGAACAATACATATGAGGAATTTATTCAGACGCTCGAACATGCCACCGAGGAGGCTCATCCAGGTTATTACGCCATAACCTTAGGCAATGGGGTAAAGGTAGAGTTGACGGTGAATGAGCGGGCCGGTATGGCCCGCTTCTCGTTTCCGCCAGGAATCAACGCCGCCGTGTTGGTGAAGACAGGAGAGAGTGCAGACACTGATGTTCATATGGCGGGTCTTCCTTCGTTCGGGCGCGAAAATAATAAGAGCCTTGTGGAGGTTCTTGACGACAACGCCTTAACTGGCTGGGCTACTTCGTGGGGGTTTTGCGTGAGCCCCGCACACTACTCACTGCATATAGCGGCGAAGTTTGACGTGCCATACCGGCGGTTCGATACCTGGCATGACAATCAGATGCAAAGAAATCAACGATTGGCTGATGGAAAACAGACTGGCGCGTGGCTGGATTTCGGTGACCGCCATGAAGTTCTGATGAAGATTGGCCTTTCGTATATCAGCGAGGCCGGTGCACTTGCGAATCTAAACACGGAGCTGCCCGAATGGAATTTTGATGCCATTCGCGCTCGTGGGCGCGAGTCGTGGACTCGGGCGCTGAATCATATCTCAGTCGAGGGCGGGAGTGCCGACCAATACAAAATATTTGCGACGGCCGTTTATCACATTTTGCTAACTCCTACTCTCTTTAATGATGACGATGGCAACTATCTCGGATTTGATCAGAAGGTACATTCCCTCACTGGCTCGAAACAAGCAGAGCAATACGCGAATTTTTCCGACTGGGATACATATCGGAATACCCTGCAGTTGCAAGCTCTCTTAGTCCCCAAAGTTGCGAGCGATATGATGCAGTCTCTGGTGAACGATGCGGTCCAAGGTGGCTGGATTCCCCGATGGCCGCTGGCTAATCAATCGACTTATGAAATGGGGGTGGGGGGGGAGATTCGTCTGACATTTTGTTGGCATCAGGATATGCCTTCGGCGCTCGCGACTTTGATTCTCAGACTGCATTGCGCTACATGATCAAAGGAGGAACGCAACCGGCAAAGGATTCGAGCACCTTCACGTTCATCCATTACGAAATGATGGCGGAACGCCCATTCCTGAGCGACTATTTGAAGTTCGGGTATGTGCCCGCCAGTGATCCGATCTCCGCTTCAAGGACTCTGGAATATGCCAACGACGATTTCGCCATTGCACAGTTAGCAAGGAATGTTGGGGATGTGGCGGGATATCGCCGCTTCATGGCGCAATCTCAAAACTGGAAAAATCTGCTCGATCCGGAGACAGGTTGGATTCGCCCTCGTGATGCAGACGGCAAGTGGCTGCAGAATTTTGATCCACTCCGGGCGTTGCCGAAGCAGGATACATGGGCCCATCGCCGTTCCAATACGGTTTTGAAGAGGGCAACACAGCCCAATACACGTTTATGGTCCCCTTCGATTATCCGCGGCTATTTGCCTCGATGGGTGGAGATGAGAAGGTGGTGGAGCGCCTCAATGAATTATTTGGCAAACAAGCTGACTCCCAAAATGGTGGCGGCTTTAATATCTCGAACGAACATGACTTTGTAGCTCCCTATGCGTACGTGTTTGCTGGTATGCCGTGGAGGACGCAGGAAATCGTGCCTCAGATTCTCAAGGAAGGCTTTAACACGACTCCAGGGGGGCTTCCGGGAAATGACGATATGGGCGCTACTTCGGGCCTGTACATATGGAACGCGCTGGGTATGTATCCAGCTATTCCTGGTGTCAGCGGGCTTGTACTCGGGACACCCATGTTCAGAAAGGCTGTCGTACATTTCGGAGATGGTCGCATCCTGATCATTCACGCATCTGGCTCCGGATCTTACGTGCAAAAGGTCTTTCTAGACAATGCGCCTTATCCCAGCAGTTGGTTAGCTCTGAGCAAGATCCACGCCGGAACTACAGAGTTGCAGTTCAATCTGGGCGCAAAAGCAAACACGGATTGGGGAAATCCGTATCCGACCGCCCACCGTCCTTTCGAGAACCTTGATAAGAAATGAGGCCAGGAGAGGTGAGCTCGCATAGCTATGCATGGTTGAGCAAAGCATCAAGTCTCATGTCCGTTATAGAGGAAGTCGCAATGCAACGTAAGCTATTTATGATCGTGAACGTCGGACTTCTTGTGTGCATATCATGCACAGCATTGAGCCAAAATCGGCGTGCCGTCGACAACCAGCCAGACCAATTTACTTCCGAGTTGGAGAAGCGAATACCTTTCTCCTTTACTTATGCCGGCAAATCCTCAAAGGAGTTTCTCAGTTCGTGGCAGAAGTCAGAAGATGTTCGTCCGTCTTCTGATGGCCGTACAGTGCACACGGTCCACTATATCGATCCTGTTACTCACCTAGAAATCAGTTGGGAGGTGACGCGGTTTGAGGGAACAAATGCTATCGAATGGGTAATGAATCTGCATAACCGTGGGAGCCGTGATAGTCCACTTCTCGAGACGATTATGCCGTTGGATTTAGATTTACATGTTCCTCAGGGCTCTCCTGTGACATTTCATCATGCTCATGGAAGTACGGCCAGCGCCCTCGATTACAGGGCTGTAGACACGGATCTGAGCGCGAACAAGAACGCCACAATTGCACACTACATCATGGAGAAGGGGGTGCAAAAAGACTCCTATTTGCCATTCTTTAACCTGCAATGGCCTGACGGCGGGCTGGTGGGAGCGATTGGCTGGACCGGGCAGTGGATGGTTACGGCGCAACGTTTTGCTGGCACCGTAGCTTTGAAGAGTGGTCAGGAACACACACACCTCAAGTTGCATCCGGGCGAGAGCATTCGTACGCCCAGAATCCTCCTCGTTTCCTGGCAGGGGAAAGATCCGATCATCGGGCAGAACGCCCTCAGGCAGGCATTAATCCGCTATTACACCCCCCGTATAGATGGCAAATCTCCCATGCCTCCCGTTGCATCGACGGGAGCTTACGCTCTGATATTCGATGGCATCGCCAAGAAGACGGGCCAAAATCCACTTGATATTTTGTCCACGGTAACCGAGCGCGATCTAGGCGGCACTGGCGGCCGTGGCTTTCCCGGCCCGGGAGATGCTTTGAACTATGTCTCGGAGCAAAACCAACTGCAGCTAATCAACAACCTGCCTCCGATCGGAATTGAAACATACTGGTTGGACGCAGGCTGGATGGAGGGGCTTTGGCCTGACGGCCGGGGAAGCTGGGTAACGAATAAGGAGTTTCCGGACGGACTGCGACCGCTTAGCGAAGCAGCACACAAGAAAGGTCTAAAGTTTTTGCTATGGTTCGATCCAGAAGGGGTTGGTCCAGGCAGCCTGATCGCGAAAGAGCATCCTGAGTGGGTTCTACACCAGCCTCAGGAAGGAAAATGGGGTGGGATCTTTAAGTTTAGCGATCCTGCAGCTCTCCAATGGATGATCGATCTGCTGGCCAGCCGAATTCGCGAGTGGCAAGTGGATATTTTTCGAATGGATAGGAACACGAACCCGCTTCCGTTTTGGAGAGCCGCAGATCCGGAAGATCGCCAAGGCATAACAGAAATACGGCAAATTGAAGGGCTATATGCATTATGGGACGGCCTGTTAGATCGATTCCCAGGCCTGATGATCGATAACGCAAACTGGCGCGTAACTGGACCGGATATCGAGGCGATGCGGCGAACGATTGGATCCTTGACGCGCAGTGAGATTACGAATGGGGGTGTACCCAATCCAGTTGTGGACCAGGCCCAGACGGCTGAGCTAAATATGTGGATTCCATTCGACGCAAATATCTTGAATGGAGCCGATGCCTATAACTTCCGCAGCACTGCAACTACAGGGGTGGCTATGGGCCTCGATCTGCAATCGCCCTACATGCCAGTAGATGCGCTCGCCAAGGAAATCGACGAATTGAAGGCACTCCGGCCTTTCTGGCTGGGGGACTATTATCCTCTTACTCCGATCAATACTAACGAGGACGCCTGGTGTGGATGGCAATTCAATCGACAGGATCTTGGAGCCGGTTTCGCGATGTTCTTCCGGCGTTCGAAAAGCAACCAATCTCACTACGACGCCAGTTTACGCAGCATCGATCCGGCCGCGTTTTACAAGGTCACGATTACTGAGGGGATCGAGAGGACGACGAGCCAAACAATGACGGGCCGCGAATTAACGCAACTCCGGGTCGAGATAAATCATGCTCCGGGGAGTCTCTTGGTGCGTTATCAATCCGCTACAGTCGACAGTACGGACCGAGATCATTAATAGTCTGAGCGCGCAACCGCCGACATACTTTTCAACTCGAGGGAACAGGACGCTCCAGACGCTTGGCGAACGGTCCAGACCATCGCCTTCCCACCACAGAAGCTTAACAATGTCGCCTATTCGCCTTCGAACACAAACACGTGACCGGAGCACTGCTCGTGCAGCACGTTCTGCATCTGTGCACTCAGACCGTCGAAGCCGCGACGCAGGTCCGTCACACCCGCTGCCATCCAGACCTTCGTCCCAGCCGGAAGCTGAATCATTTGCGCAGACTCTCCTGGATCGAACGCACCAGAGATGAATCAGCGCCGCTCTCTATACTGATCGGCTCGACCAGGAAGTTCAATGTGGATCGCGCCTCCCACCGGCATCGCAGCTTCTTCTGTCTCTCTGCCCTCGTCTTCGTGGCTGGCCACCGTAACCTGAATCAGCGCCATACTCGGCTCGCTCAGTTCGCCACGTTCAAATGCACCACGCCACTTGAAAACCTAGTTCGCGTTCACACCGTGGGCTCACGCACTTCAGCCACGCTGGCGTTAGGCTTCAGAGTCAACCGATAATCTGAAGCCTCTCTGAAATCGATCGCAAACGGCGAACACGACCATTCATACTCAAACCTACTGCATCAGACATGAGCCGATGTTTGGCTCTGCCCTACTACTCTCGGCCGTTCCCGTAACGCCGACCCTAAGAACGGCGAGGACGACGCCGGCGAAGAACCGGCCTCGACCTCGCAGATGCAACAGCAAAAGCAAGTGCAGCTAAGGGGAGTGAGTGTACCGGAACATCCGTTACGCTGTGGACCTGAGACATCCGTTACAAGCCCCTTGCGGTGGCGACGGTTCGAGTTGAGGGGGTACGAGAAAACATATATCCGGTCGTCGATGCGGTGGGAATGTATGGTCCGCCGTCAGATTGCAAGCGAAATCTTCGTTGCGAGTGATTAGGGTCTGCGCAAATGTATCCGGCCTGTTTGTGGAGCTTCCGCTCCTGGCCATAATGGAGTCCGCGCGTCGCTGGTCTACAAAGTGGGCCGAACTCAGAAGGTTCTCATTCCCACACAGGCTTAAGCAACGCCGGTTGAGACCGTTCACTCACACATCGATTTGTCTCGCAAACTTGAGGGAAACTTCTATTCGTCGTCGGAGGTGTGGAAAAGTGCGGAATCGCGAAGCGATTTCCAAGGCCGCATTTTGGGCGTCTTTTCCAGGCCTCGGTTCAGGCCGACACGAACGCAGGTGAGTTGTAGCATGTGCCTTTGCTCAGGATGGCCCATGCGATTCGAGCCATCTTGTTAGCCAACGCGACGACGGTGACGTTGCGATGGCACCTTGCCGAAAGGCCGGTCAGCCATTCGCCGAGAGCAGAAGGCTTTCGCTCCATCTGCATCACTACGGATCGAGCGCCGTGAAGCATCATGCGTCGCAGATACTCGTTTCCGAACTTGCTGATGCCGAGCAGTCTGGTCTTGCCACCTGTCGAGTGTTGTCGCGGAACGAGTCCCAGCCAGGCTGCTAGGTCCCGCCCTTTTCTGAAGCTGATGCCGTTTCCGATCGCCGCGACCAGCGCTGTCGAAACGATAGGTCCGAAGCCTGGCACCTCCATCAAGCGATGACAGCCATCATCCAGCTTCGCGATGCGGGCAAGCTCGGCACTCGCTTCTTCGATCTTTCTTTCCAGCTCGTCCCACTCAAGCTTCAACTCACGAATCAGGTGCAGCAGCCGTCCGGAAAACGAAGAATCGCCATCGCTGAAGATGACCTGTAGCTGGGTCGCCAGGTAAGAAGGCCCTTTCCTAATGGCAATTCCACGTTCCAGCAGAAATCCGCGTATCTGATTCATCACGGCAGTTCGTCTCGCCACCCAGCGGTCGCGCACGCGGTGCAGTGCCTGCAGGTCCAGCTGCTCGTCGTTCTTGATCGGAACGAAACGCATCGTTGGTCGCTGCACGGCTTCCGCAATCGCCTCCGCGTCCAGGTAGTCGTTCTTGTTCGTCTTGACGTAGGGCTTCACATACTGTGCCGGCATCAATCGGGCATCGTGTCCCTGATCTCGAAGGGCACGGGCAAGGTAATGAGCTCCCGCGCACGCTTCCATACCGATCAGCATCGGCATGCGCGTTGCGGTGTAGGTCAACAACTGCTTCCGCGAAAGCTTCTTGCGAAGCACAATCTCACCGCGTGGGCTCAGCCCAATCAGATGAAAGGTGGTCTTGCTCAAGTCGATGCCGATCGTCGAAATCTTCATGGTGAAGCCTCCTGCCAGCTAAGGTAATCCGTCCGGATTGGTGCTGGCGGCGGACCATTCCAATAGTGGAAGCCCGAAGGGATTTCCAAAGAGTGTGGAAAGGATGGGAAGCCGGCATCATGGCTTCCCATCCTTTCCATACTCTGTCATTTCCATGGCCTGCTTTTCGCACGGCGAATGCTGGATAAACCGATATGCCTCCACACAGTCAATGTGGCGCACTCGCCACGAGATGCTCATCGGTACTCATCGCTTATCAAAGATTGCATTGGCGACTTAGCACTCGATTAAGAATCGACCAGGGTCAATCGCCGCGCAATTATGTGTACGAGATGCCGGTTTCTCGTCCAGGTGGCTCAGGCGCCTGCCGACGAACGATGATTTGAAGCTTCTGCCTGATACCTCTGCCCGCTCTTTCCGAAACCGAACTCCTGGGAACTGGTTCAACAGCCGGTTTTCAAGTCCATATAGATAGAACGATGCGGCTGTATACACAAGCTGCCGCCTCGTATCCAAAGCTTGAAGTGTGATAAGCCGTCGTCCCGTATGCAACGTGAACAACTCGTTTGGCGATGTTCACTTTCCTATCTCGTGCCTGGCATCCACTCAACAGCAACTGCCAATGAGCTTCTACTTCGCGCTTGCCGGCGGCACGATGCCGTTCATCCGCAGATATTCGACCATTTGACCGTAGTGGTCATTCCCATGTGCAGCGGCAAAAGCGGCTATCGTCGTCCTTGTACTGAACCCGTCAATCGGCTTAATGGCTACAAACGCATTCTCTGCGGTAATGGTCGCTATGGCCTTGTGCGCATAGACAAACGAAGCTTCCAAGGCAGCCAGCGCTTCGTCTCTAGTCGTAATTGACCCGATCGCCTTCACGTCGCGGTCAGGTTTAATGCCGCTCCAGCCGAAAAAGAAGTAATTCGCCTGTGCCAGGTGGGTCACCTGTGCCACAAAGGTGCGCACGGTGTCGAACTGCGTGGTTTGGCTCGCGGCGAAGATGCCTTGCGCTGGCGCGAAACTGTATTTATCAGCGGGCATCGCCTTCGCCGCCCCCACCACCTGGAATTCCATCATGGAGAGCAAACCGTCGACCGCTTTCGCGGGGTCTTCCTTTGTACCCACCGGCGGTGACGGTCGGGGACCGCTCATCTGTGAGGGCATCTGTAGACCACTACTTGAGATCACAGCAGTTGCAAGAAGCAGAGCCCGAATGCGCATTGTTTATCCTCGATCCAAGTTTGTTTTGAAGGCGACTCCAGCGTAACAGTCCTTTCCCATTTCGTGTTGACGTGGTGCATCCTGGGTCACTCAGTATCCGACGTGACCCAGGATTGGTCGCACAACCTCCAGCCTTGCGCTTTCACACAACATACGGCTGGAATTACAGAGTGCCGGAGCTCCGAAAAAATGTCCCTATCGCCCCAAATTGACCAACGCAACGAATGCCTTTATCGCTGGAGCCGGCCAGGTCCGAATCTCTGCGAAGAGTGGTTGCAAGCATCCGCGGGCAAAATGGAATGCGGGTGTGTACGTGCGAAATCTGCCATCGAAGCGCCGATGCGTCCGTCTACGGGGGTCAAGAGATAGGCGTGAATTTCGCCCGTATGGAGCCCGGTTTGCACCGTTGCCATACCCGAGATTTGTCCGCGCTCATTGATATTGCTAGCCGAGATTATGAAGAGGTTGGAATCCCCGGAAATTAGCGTGTTAAGGTCGGTCATCACACCGTCCTGCCAGATGAAGCCGTGAGACCAGTCGTGCTTGGAGTCAAAGGTGTTTCCCACCACTTGACCCCGGTTGTTGATGCCGGTGGCAAAGGCGGCAAAATCTCCCGGCAGAGCGCCGAGGTTTGTGACTGCGCCGTGTGCGCCGTCCCGCCAAACCGCGGCATAGAAGGTGTTGCCACTGCCGACTTGCCCGGCGATTTGGCCGCGATTGCTAATGGCATAGGCGAAATTGGAACCTGCTACTCCGAGATCTTGAAGCGGGACGGCAGTGTTGTCTTTCCACATTACGGCGTGAGCCGCTGCGGTGCAGTTCCCCGAGTAGCCTACGGCGTCGCCTTGATCGTTAATCCCGAATGCGACACCGTCTACATCGTTACTCACCAGAGGAAGAGCTTCGGTGTTGCCTCTTTCCCACAACGTCGGCAACGCAATTCGATTGTTCGTTGTGCCGTCTGGGCATGTGGAGTCCACGGAACCGTCTTCGGCAAATCCGACGACTTCTCCGTGGTTATTGATGGCGCTGGCCTGCCCATTATTTCCGCCGACCGTCGGAAGAGCACTCATGTGGCCGTCTCGCCAAAGAAACGGGACGCACGTAAGGTGTGTGCCGAAGCCGCAAATGTCTTCGCCGTTCGGATCTGGATCAGCTGTTTCGGACATACTAACGGCTTCCCCGCGGTCGTTGATTCCGCCCCAGTTAATCCAACTGTTGCCGTCGGGTTTTCCAAGCGTGCCCAGGTCGATGTTGAATCCGTAGATGCTCATCACCGCCCGACCCCTTGAGACTGTCGTAGACGTACTAGTCTCGGGAGGGTTCACGGTCCCATCCATGTTCTCCGTCCACCCCTGATTATTGAGGCCCATGGCCATGCTGAAGTTGTCCTTGCTGTTGTTAATGCCCAAATCAGTAATTTTGTAGCTCTGTTGAGCGAACGCATTGCTGAAGCAAGTCACAGCAATCGTCATAACCCACAGTGTCCGGAAATTGCGCAACTGTCTTTGTGTATTCATGTCTCCTCTTTTTCTCCGATGAAAGTCTGCGTGCCGATAAGGTGCAATTCATAGGAGCAAGTGGTGTTCCACGTTCACAACAATTACGTGACACAACAGGCCCAAGGTTTCAGATTTCGACGCAGCGTGGTGGGCTAACAGTCTCCCGGGGCGATCCCAAACGGCCTAAACGACCGTTTCTCCAACTTTTCATACCCAAACTGACGGGAGGTTACAAAATTCGAGAACACCTCGCAGCCAAGAGTCAGGCAGATCATTTGGATTGACTTGCAAATGCTTAACGTACATACTGGTCGGTATGTCAAATGGTCACGAGAAGAAGACACGGCTCCGTGATCCAGAGCGTACACGGAAACGCTTGCTGCAAGCGGCCTTTCGGGAGGTCCACAGATCAGGCTTCCAGAATGCCGGCATCAATACAATCCTCGAAGCCACCAATGTGACCAAGGGAGCGCTCTATCATCACTTCGATAGCAAAGAAGCCCTTGGATATGCAGTCGTCGACGAAATCGTCACAAAGATCGTTCGCGACGGGTGGTTAAGCCCTCTGCTTGGCAGCGGGCAGCCGATTGATATCTTGATAGGCATCGTCCGGCGCATATCAGTTCGGCCCGATGACATTCGAACCGGTTGTCCGCTGCTCAATTTGGCAACGGAGATGTCTCCGGTGGACGAGCAATTCCGCAAGCGCTTGGAGAGGATTTTCTTGGCCTGGCAGGAAGGAGTAGCTGCGCTCTTGCGAAGAGGACAGTCCGAAGGAACAGTTCGCTGCGACCTGAATCCAGAGGAGAGTGCCAGTTTTCTGGTCGCCATGGTCGAGGGCTACGCCTCGTTGGCGAAGAATGCTCAAGATGCCCAAGTGTGGGAAGTGGGAATTAGAAACATCGTGGGATGGTTGAGGTCTCTTCGGGCGCCCCGTCAATCTCCAAAAGGCGGACGACCGATGTCGAAGAAGCATGTTGTCCGGCGAGCGCGGTGATTTCAGTTTAGCGAACGCCATGGATCGAAGGAGATCAGCGATGGTACCTTGGCTGAGTTTTCCTCCAATCCCCAAGCTCAGTCGAGTTCACGTAGAAGCAGTGCACGCGTCATCCTCAGTCACGTAGCAGAAATCGACACGAAAGAACTAGGGGTTTCATCATGCGCGCCAGCACAATTCAGGATCAGGCCATTGCGCGTAAAACCTTTGTTCAGCAAGCTGCTGACGCAGATGCAAACGCTTCATGCCCACTGCGGGGGCTGAGATGTTTTCCACCAGAAGTAAAGGGGGCTACAGTCCTGGAACGACAGAGGACCAGTACTTCGAAGCTACAGATACATTACTACTTCCGGTCATCCGCATTGATGCGGCGAGCCTCATGCGAGTCTCGCGGCAGTTGGAGAGCATAGCGGAACGACAAGGGCCGCGAATCGCGTTCAAGGCAAGAGGCACCATTTTACTGTTGAATCTATTCGACATTTCGGCAGTGCAAGCCGAAGGCAATTATGTCTCGTTGCAACACCGACCTCATCACTATCTGGTGCACGAATCCCTCTCGTCCATGGCCGAGAAGCTCAAACCCTACGGTTTTATTCGCATTCACCGCTCGGTCGTCGTGAATGTCTCGGCCGTTGAGGAGGTCCAACCTCTACCGACGGGAGAGTATAAGCTGCGTGTGAGAGGCGGGAAGGAATACCTGGTAACGCGTACGTACAAACACAACCTCAGGGATCTGGCTCAACTGTGGGTAGGAACAGAGCGGCTTTACTGATAAGAGGAGGCATAGGTTGCGTCGATGAGCGCGCCTAGGAGTTTCCGTCGCGGTTTAGGGCTGGTGCTCTCCCGTTGTAAGCGGTGACAGTCGATCGACGAGTAATGAACAAGTCTTCGAATGCCTCGGCCGCTAATGCGCGCTACTTGGCACAACAAGCTGGCCTCGCAGCTCAGCGTCGCCAACTTCAGGCCCAGCAAAGCACTCAATCGGCCTTAAACCCGTCAAAAAAGTTCCAGGAACCGCGCCCACCCCTCCCACCTCAACATCGGGAAACCCTCCGACGAAGAGTCCATCCCCTCGCCAGCGCCCCCTGACTCAGGTTTTTGCGGGGTAGGCTACCATGAAAATCCCGTCGCTATTGCGTGTACCAACGCACCTCCCTTCTATACGGACAGTAATGGCAATATTATCTACAACTATTGCGACCACGTCGGAGGTAACCTTAGTGCGTCGTTTATTCCTTGATGCGTTCCTAATTGAACAGCGCTTGAAGATTAGTGCCAGGCCAGATTCGAAAGGCAATGTTCATGGTGCTTTCAGCCATCAAACGCTGGGCGGGATTCATCCGCAGTGTGTCGCGCTTCGATTGCCTATCCTCTTGTACGCCTTCTGTATGCATGTAAGATTAGATCCCAATTCAGCGCTCGACAGCGAAAAGAAAGTTCTGATCCGCTCAGATCCCCCGGGTGCGAAGGTCGTCCTACAAGGCGGCTGAATGGTATGCAAGGCGATCCCAAAGAAGGGCTGACGGAGTGACCCCATGCACCTTTTCGGCCGAGTGGGAGCTTTTGATCCGGATGGCGAGGTCCTATCTTCCACACCGAATAGACCACGCGTCTAAGTCAAGAAAGCCGTCGAGGCCCACCTCGCGGATGCCGTCGGGCGCAACGTGTCTGAGACCACGCCCTGCTCAACTTCCGCAGCACGTGGAAGATGGCGCGCTGGCCAAACACAAGAAGCAGAGCCGCGTGATCGGTTTCTTCTGGGCCTGCGTGTGACACCGCTTCGGACCGACTATTTCTCTCACGATGAGTTCCAGAGGATTCTCGATGCGACGTACGTTAAGGCGATCCCCGCAGCGGTTACATCCCCATCGCGGACACGCAAACCCAGCTTCTCACCATCACGCTTTTCATGCGCTGGAGCGGCCTGCTTGTTGAAGCCTGTTGCACAGGACTACGCTCACGTTCGCCTCGGCCCTTGCCAGGCGCAGGCAGCATTCTTCATCCAGCGCAATGCACACCCTGAGGCAGCTCGGATAAGCGAGTCAATTCCCGACTCTCCCAATAATCTGTGTAGGATACACGTACGATGAATCCGGCATTGTGGCACTTTTGGCACTTCATTCATTTCATAGAATCTATAAGTTACAGAAACCGTGAGGTGTGGAAAAGTTCGACTCCCGCCGCCTCCACCAGTTCTAAGCATTTTTACCACTTAATTTCCGGTTGGCTCCGCGAAAATACTCCGCGGCTTAAATCTCCGTCCACATAAGAATCAAAACGCTCGCGGCTTTCTTTGGGGGCGCCCTCATATGGGGGAAGCAGTTGGCTGCTTCCTCAGAGCAGCCCGGACCGGCTCTCCAGCAGCGCCAGGCAGCCGTCGCCTTTGCGTTGGCTACAGCTTTTCTCGGGCTCATCAACGCTCTGCTTCGACAGTCTCTGCCGCGTGGGCGCGAATGTTCTGTCTGCGCTCTTCTCGCTATCACGCTGATTGCATTTCCTTTTGAAGCTTCCATATATGCAGTGGGGCAACTGCCCCCCGGTATCGCTGCCGTCACCGTTGCGGCAACTCCACTGCTGGTCTGCCTTATCGGTTACAGTTCCTGCTACTCCGCCCCAATCGCACCTGCAATTCACTCGCTGGTTCGAGCTTGCCACTCAGGCAAATGCATTTACTTATCCTACCTAACCTTGGCTTCTCAAAAAGATGCGCAGTGAGCTGCTCGCTTCCACCATTTGGGCGCAGTTTTTAATCGCTTTGCTGGAAAGTATCCTCTTGTTTCGTCCTCAGGTAAGCTGCCGAATATTTGCCGGTATCATGATCGTGTCCGCAAATTTGTGAAACTGCTTCGCTCTCCGGCGGAAGATCCGGTGTTAACCCTCCGGGTAACATCGCTCACGTGACGGATTAATGGAGCGTCTAAGCTAGGGTAGACTGGGCAAACATGAGTGCGTCCATGTACATAGTCGTCGAAGGGGAAGATCCCGGTTTTGACATCTTCGTGAATGGCCGCGGTCTTGCCCGCAACGAAGATGCCCTGGAAAAGCTCGCCCTGCGACTCGGCGTAAAGCCTTTGCTGGAGTTTTTCTCCGCTGACGAAAACTCCATGGCCCTGCTGCTCGAAGAGGGCGCAGGCGATCCCGAATGGGCCAAGACCCTGCCGCCGCCACAGTGGTTTTCTCCTGATGACGGACTCGTCACCATCGGTACGCTGCTCGACTTCCTGCAGGACAACCCATCGGCTCTCGGCTCGGAAACGGCAGCCGTCCTCAATGAACTGGAAGAATACGAGCGCGTCCTGCGAAAGACGTCCACTCGCAGCCTGCGCTGGCAGCTCGCCGTCAGCTGGCGCTAACTGTGCCCTTGCGCTCTAATCTTTTCCAGCAGACGCGATAACGATTGCACAATCTCCGGATGACTCTCAGCCACATTGGTCGTTTCCCCAGGATCATTTTTCAGATCGTAGAGCTCAAACACCGGCTGATTTTCCCCACGAAATGGAGCCAGATGTCCCGGACGCTCATTGCGATCGACTAATTTCCACTGTCCTTGGCGAATCGCCAGCCACTGCGACTCTTCGATCAGCGAGCTTCGTCCTTTGCGGGAATGACCCAGAAGCACGGAAGAAACATTCATGCTGTCCGGAGCGCCTGTCTTCGGAACGCTTGCGCCCGCCAACGCAGCGAATGACCGCATGAGATCGACCTGATCGATCAGCGCATTCGATACTCCCTGCTTGATATGGCCGGGCCAATACGCAATGAAGGGAATCCGAGTTCCTCCTTCATAAATGCTGTACTTGCCGCCGCGATACGGTCCGGCTGGCTTGTGTCCGTCGAGCAGCCGATCAGATCCATCATCGTAGCCATCATTGACGACCGGACCGTTGTCGCTGGTAAAGATGACGAGAGTCTTGCCGGTCAGGTTGCGCCGTTCCAACTCCGTCATAATCTGCCCAACCGTCCAGTCCAGTTGCTCAATCACGTCGCAGCGAACGCCACAACTCGTCGTGCCTGCGAACTTTGCATTTGGCATGCGCGGAACATGAATATCACTAGGAGTGAAGTAGAGGAAAAAGGGCTTCTCGTGGTTCTTCTCAATAAAAGCGCTGGCTTTTCCTGCAAGCGTCGCAGCCATATTTTCGTCCACCCATCTGGCTGCATGCCCGCCAGACATGAAACCGATGCGGCTCACGCCATCCACTATGGTTCCATCGTGGCCTTCGCTTAATTTCATTTTCAGCAGCTGCGGATCTTCTTTTCCCGTCGGCTCATCGCCAACTTTTGCCGCATAGCTCACCTCAATCGGATCATTGGGATCGAGGCCAACAACACGATGGTCTTCTACGAAAACAGTAGGAACACGGTCGGCGGTAGCAGGAAGGATGAACGAGTAGTCGAAGCCCGTCTCCAACGGACCCGGTTCAATATTTCCGTTCCAATCAATCTTTCCGTTGCCAAGACCGACATGCCACTTCCCGACACATCCGGTAACATACCCAGCGTTCTTCAAAACCGACGGCATTGTCGAGCGTGTCGTATCGATCAGCAGGGAAGCGTCGCCCGGCAGAATCTGCACGCCGTCTTTGCGTGAGGAGTACGTGCCAGTCAGCAGGGCATAGCGCGAAGGAGTGCAGGTAGACGCAACCGAATGCGCATCAGTAAAACGCAGTCCATTCTGTGCCAGCCTGTCGATGTTCGGCGTTTTGAAGTCCTTCGCTCCGTAGCAGCTCACATCGCCGAAGCCAACGTCGTCGGAAAGAATCAGCACAATGTTGGGCGGCCTCGATCCCGAGTGCAACGCTGGGTTCGCACTCTGTGAAGCTGCCATGTCTGCCAATGCAAGAGAGAAGGCCTGAAGAAAGCGGCGGCGGTTGAGCTGAGGGATGAGCGCTTTTGGAGTCATGTCGTCAGTAACAGCCAAATTTTAACTGAGACGACACTACTTCCACCCGCCGGGGATACAACTTCACCGTTATATCTCGTTCAGGCCAGGCAAAATTGCGATAGTCTGTTGATCGGCTCCCCCAACTGAAAAGTTTCTATGATCCTCAAGCAGTATTATCTCGGTTGCCTGGCGCATGCGTCTTACCTTCTGGGTGACGAGGCCAGCGCGACTGCAATCGTCGTCGATCCACAGCGAGATATCGAACAATACCTGGCAGATGCCGAGAGATTCGGCCTCCAGATCCGGCATGTCTTTTTGACGCACTTCCATGCCGATTTTATTGCCGGACATTTGGAACTGCGCGACCGTTGCGGCGCAACCATTCATCTCGGCCGCCGCGCCGAAGCGGAGTATACCTTTTCGCCGATGGCAGATGGTGACATGCTCCAGTTTTCAGATCTACGCCTGCAAATTCTGGAAACTCCAGGCCATACTATCGAGTCTATCTCCATCCTCGTGTTTGATCTGGAGAAAAGCCCGTCAACGCCGCATGCCGTTCTCACGGGAGATACCTTGTTCATCGGAGATGTCGGCCGGCCTGATCTGAGGGCTTCGCTGGGATGGACGGCCGACGATCTTGGCGCTCGTCTTTACGACTCACTTCACAACAAGCTGCTGGCGCTGCCCGATGACACGCTGATCTATCCGGCGCACGGCGCAGGCTCTCTTTGCGGTAAACAGCTCTCCTCCGACACTGTGTCAACACTTGGAGATCAGCGGCGCATGAATTACGCTCTGCAACCGATGCCGAAGGAAGACTTCATTCGCCTGGTCACAACCGATCAGCCGGATGCTCCGCAGTACTTTGCCTATGACGCCATTCTGAACACGCGCGAGCGCGTAACACTCGACAGCAACCTTGAGAAGGTTCTGCAACCCGTTGCACTCGACGAAGTGATACGGCTCGGAGATTCGGGAGCGCACCTGTTGGATGTGCGGGATGCTGCGGAATTTGCGCGTGGACATCTTGCCGGCAGCATCAATATTGGATTGGGCGGCCAATACGCTACATGGGTCGGTACACTGTTGGATCGCCTCAAGCCGATTGTTATTATTGCGGAGCCAGGACGCGAACAGGAAGCTGCACTACGCCTGGGCCGCATCGGATTCGATTATGTAAGGGGCTATCTGAACGAAGGCATGGCGGCGTTGGCAGAGAGACCGGATCTGGTATGGCCGACGGAACGCGTGAGCGCCACGATGGTTGCCGCAGAACTTTTGAGCGACGATCCGCCTCTGGTGCTGGATATCAGAAATCCCCGCGAGTGGGAGGCTAAGCGCATACCGGAAAGCCTGAATATCCCCCTCAATCACCTCGAGAAGCGCCTCGCTGAACTCCCTCGCGGGCGTCGCATCGCAGTCTACTGCGCCGGTGGCTATCGTTCATCGATTGCTACGAGCATTCTGCACCAGAACGGGATTACTGATCTCATTGAAATGGCAGGCGGACTCGCGGCCTGGGATGCCGCTAAGCTTCCGGTTGTGTCGGGGACCTGACATCCTTCGCTTAGCTTTACAACAAATCGCTGATGAAATTCTTCGATGACAAAGCAGCGTCCGCACGTTGGAATGCAGGATGAATCGGAGAACGAAACGTAGGCGGCAGAAGAAAAATTCCGTCCATTAACGATATGCAAACGAACAAACGTCCCGTAGGCGGGGACGATCTTCGACATCCCGGGTCCGCCATTGCCTATAACGAAGTTTGTCAGAGTGGCAGTCACGGATGACAAGATGAATATCATTTCGATGAGAATGATTCGCGGCGTCTGCTTCTTTGCGGCGATTTGGTTGTCAGTGGCCGCTACAGCGCAAACGGCAACGTCGAAAATAGTAAACGCCGCGAATACCTTTCTTTCTACGCTCAGCGAGAAACAGAGGCAGAGCATTCTGTATTCCTTTGACGACGCACAGCAGCGCGCACGCTGGTCCAACCTCCCGACTGGATTTGTTCCTCGCGGCGGCATCAGTCTCAGAGAGATGACTCCGGCGCAGCGTTCAGCTGCAATGGTCCTCGTATCGTCTGCGCTCAGCAAGAGGGGATTTGAAAAGGTCGAGCAAATTATGGAGGGAGGCAAGGTCAACAAGATCAACGAGACGAAAAATCCTCGCGGGAACAATGGGCCGCCTCCAGGCGGTGGCGGACCGCCGCCCAACGGAGCGAATCGGCCTCCCTTCGGTGACGGCCTGAGCGGCGATCTATTTGGCAAGGATCTCTACTACATCTCGATTCTTGGAAAGCCCTCGATAAAAGATCCGTGGATGTTGCAGTTTGGCGGCCATCATCTGGCGCTCAACAAATCATTCTCTCTTCTTACTGACGCTTCTGCTGCCTGGCGCCTCTCATCGCCTTCGAGTCTCGCTGGGCTGGAGTCGCTGGCGTGCGCAGCCGTCTGCTCCGAATTCTCAGAATTGTGACGGCTTTTACAATCGGACACTCGACCACGCTTGCATTGGCTGCAATCGAATTCGTCCGCGTATCCAGTCGCCCGATCAAAGTGCTGATTGCGGTTTCCATTCTCGTATCGGCCGTGCACGCTCTCCGCCCCATCTTCCCGGATAAGGAAGCCGGCATCGCGGCTTTCTTCGGGCTCATTCATGGTTTAGCGTTTGCTGCCACGCTCGGCGAATTAGGGCTTGGCCTGCGGGAGCGTATAGTCGACATTCTGGCATTCAATCTGGCATCGAAACAATGCAGATGGTCGTCGTGGCCGTCACTCTGCCATCACTACTTCTCATGAACCGGACGCGCGCGTATCCGTTTCTAAGAATCGCTGGCGCACTCGTCGCCGACGCTGCGTCCGTGGGCTGGATCGCTGAGCGGCTGTTAGCCGTGCATAGCTCTGTAGATGTTGTAGTGAATACCGTAGGGCATCATGCTGTTTGGCTCGCCGGTGTATTGTTCCTGGCGAGTCTTAGCTGTTGGCAGCTTCTGAACATCGTCGATCGCAGACCTTCCGATCCTCTCGGGGCTGCGACTCTTAGGCCACATGCAGAAACGAATTTTGAATAATAAGGCTGTTCAAAGGCATTTCTCCCTATGCTCCGGATCGCAATAAGAATCAATATTACAGCCGCATTTTTGCCTGGAATCATAGAGTTACGAAACGCCGTACTTGGAACGTAACTCCATTGTTAAAAAACTTACGCAAACGCGGGAACGGGCTGGCTGCAATAGTCAGTCCGCTAATTGCTTCTTGAGCATCATCAATTGCCCAAGATGGTAGCTGGTATGATCCCCCGCCAGAAGAACCTCGCGGAGCAGCGTTTGCCCGTCGCCCCAGGGAATCTCAGCATAGAGATTCGAGCCGGGATCGCCGATCAGCTTTTCGAACGCTCCCATATCTTCATGCACGGCTCGAACCGCGGCATCCCACGCTTCCCTGGATGGCGGAGTCGCGGCTTCCGGCCAGTAGTCCTTGGGCCATTCCGGAGCTGTGTATTCGGGATTTGTGCAGAATTCGAGAAGGTCACGGAGCGTGAAGCGAATATGCTCAAGCTGTTGCCAGGCACTGTGCGGAGCGCCATTTGGCTTGGCCCCATAGTGTTTCGTAGGGAAATCCTTAACCGCTTCTTTCAGGCTGATGTGTGCGCCTTCACCGCGCACGAATTCTACTAGCTGTTTACGAAGGATGTGGTCGTCAGCAGGCATTCTGCCCTCCTTCTACTTGGGATGCAGAGGAGAGCAGAATGCTGCACTGTATTTAGGCTTCGACAGCCACCGGCTCGCGACGATCGGCGAATATGTTGCCCATGCGGCGAATCTGAGCGCCGACGCCGCGCAGCTTTTCTTCGATGTGCTCGTAACCGCGATCCATGTGATACACGCGATCGAGAATCGATTCACCGTCTGCAACCAGCGCCGCCAGAACAAGCGAAGCCGAGGCCCGCAGATCGGAACACATAACGGCAGTAGCCGAGAGCGGTGTCCGTCCGCGAACGGTAGCCGAGCGGCCATCGACCTTGATGTTCGCGCCCATGCGAATCAGCTCCTGCACATGCATAAAGCGGTTCTCGAAGATGTTTTCCGTCACCACGGAAGTGCCTTCAGCCTGGGTCGCAAGCGCCATGTATTGTGCCTGCATGTCAGTCGGAAAGCCGGGATACTCTTCGGTCGAAATGTCAGCAGCTTTCAGCGTGCCTTCGCTGCGCACCCGGATCTGTTCTTTACCGATGATTTCGACGCGCGCTCCGGCCTCTTCGAGCTTGGCGATCACCGCTCCAAGATGCGCAGGATTGCAGTTGGCAACACATAAATCTCCGCCGGTAATCGCACCGGCGACGAGGAATGTTCCGGCTTCAATACGATCCGGATTAATGCGGTGACGCGCGCCATGCAGCTTTTCAACACCCTGCACGCGAATCCTGGATGTGCCGGCGCCTTCGATCTTCGCCCCCATCGCGTTGAGCAGCGCAGCAAGATCGGTGACTTCCGGTTCGCGGGCGCAGTTTTCCATGATGGTTTCGCCATCAGCCAGTACCGCGGCCATCAGCAGATCTTCGGTTCCGGTAACCGTGATTTTGTCGAAAACAATATTTGCGCCCTTCAGACGCTCCGCGCGAGCTTCGATGTATCCATGCTCGTAGCTGATGGTCGCGCCCATCGTCTCGAGACCTTTGATGTGGAGGTCGATGGGGCGGCCACCGATAGCGCAGCCGCCGGGCATGGCAACGCGAGCAAGCCCGGTGCGGGCGACGAGCGGCCCCAGCACCAGTGATGATGCCCGCATGGTTTTCACTATTTCGTATTTGGCAACAGGATCGGAAAGCACACGGCAGCTGATCGAGGTCCGATGCTGCGCGCGGCCATAACCCAGTTCTACTTCGGCGCCCATCGAAACGAGCAGCTTGCGCTCCGTTTCAATGTCCTGCACCTGCGGAATGTTTTCGAGGATAACCTCGTCCTCGGTAAGGATGGCGGCAGCCATGCAGGGAAGCGCTGAGTTCTTCGCGCCACTGACGCGAATCGTGCCGATAAGCGGATTCCCGCCGCGAATAACGAATTTATCCATAGTGCCGTGAATGCTCCTCTGCTTCCAGTTAGTGTAAACGCGTTCCCTGTGGGAAGCAGAGAAGCCGGGCGCCGGCCCGTATCAGCCTGGATACATCAGCCTGCGGTGGGAGTGGAATTTTGCTCGAGCCAAGCTGTCAGTTCGTCCTCGGTGAGCTTGCCCGCGGCGAGAGCGTAAAAAGTGAGGTACGCTTTCTGCTGGCTTGCCGCAAACGTAATTCCATTTCGTTCCAGAAACGCGATGGCAACCACAAGCGCAGTACGTTTATTGCCGTCTACAAAGGGATGGTTTCGAGCAATGCCGAAGGCGTAAGATGCAGCAAGACGATGCAGTGTAGGAGCTTCTTCCTCATAGGCCAGTATATTTTGCGGACGTGCCAAGGCTGATTCCAGAAGCCCTTCATCGCGTACCCCGGTTGAGCCGCCGTGCTCAGCTAGCTGCATATTGTGGTAGGCGAGCACAACTCGCTTTTCGATCCAGATTGGCATTGTTTACTCGGCAAGCTTACGTAGCGCATCACGGTATTTCCGCATGACCTTCTTACCGGTCTCAATCTGACGGTCAAACTCTTCATCGTAAGGGGTCAGTTGGATGCCTTGGGGAGTTTCGGTTATATAGAGCGAATCCCCTTTTTCCACGTGAAGCTTTGCGAGAATTTCTTTAGGTAGCACGATGCCTGCAGAACTGCCGACGGTAGTGATTTTTACTACTGCGCCCATTTCCCGATCTCCTTTTACGTACTTATATTTATTATAATAACGCTAGAAGGCTGCACAAGTAAAAAGCGCCCGTGGAGGGCGCTTTTTCACATATAAATATAAGCCGAATTATAGGTCCATTACGGAGTCTTCAATCGCTCTGCGAACATTACCGTCGGACTGTGCCAGACGGCGCACGGCTTCGGGCTTATCCACGTTGGCCTTCAACATGACGAGAGCAACAGGAACGCTGCGTCCGGCCGATTTGATGGTGCGAACAGCGGTCTCGCGGTCAATATTGCAGGCGCGCATCAAGATGTTGATGCCGCGCTCGACCAGTTTCGAGTTCTGCATGTGTACGTTGACCATGAGGTTTTCGTACACGTAGCCGAGGCGTGTCATCGCACCGGTTGTGATCATGTTGGTGATCATCTTCTGCGCGGTGGCTGCCTTCATGCGGGTTGAGCCGGAAATAACTTCAGGTCCAACTTCGGCAATGATGGCGATGTCGGCGGCATTTGCCAGTGGCGTATTGGGATTGCAGGTGATGCAGGCTGTTTTGGCGCCGCGTGCGCGAGCATAAGCGACTGCAGCAACTACATAAGGAGTGCGCCCGCTCGCCGAGAGCCCGAGAACGACATCTTTGCGGGTGGGACGACGGCGTGCGATATCCCGCTGACCGAGTTCTTCCGAGTCCTCATTCACCTCGACCGGCGAAGCAAGAGCCTTCGGACCTCCGGCCATGATGTATTGGATCTGCTGCGGTGCGTTGGAAAAATAGGGCGGACATTCACATGAATCGAGAGCTGCAATGCGGCCACTCGATCCTGCGCCGATGTAAATCAATCGTCCACCGTCACGCAGGCTGCGTGCGACCGAATCGATCACCAGGGCAATTTCCGGAAGAGCCTTCTTGACGGCCGCAGCTACCTTTGCGTCGTCGTGGTTGATGATGCGTGCAATTTCAAGGGCAGACTTTGTGTCGAAACCCTGCGAAGCATCATTTGGGCTTTCGGTAATGAGCTCGTGAAGACTGGTGACGTGCAGGCCCGGGGAAGAAGATGCCTGTCCATTGATGTTGCGCTGCGCTTCGGCAGGTGGAGCGGTTGTTATGGTGGCCATCGTTGTGCTTTTAATCCAATGAACTGCTTGCACTTTATTGTATCGCTAATAAAGAACGCCGAACGTGATTTTCGATAAAGAGAAAATCAGGTTGTGTGCCATTTTCGAGCAGATTGGGACGAATCATTCAGAGGCTCGCGACCACAGCATCATGAAAAGCGGGACGGACTTGTTGAATCAGCTTGCTGGAACGGTCTGGCCAGGTGCGGTTCGTAAGGAGGACAACTGCCAGTTTGCGCTGCGGATCGATCCAGAGAGAGGCGCCGGTGTAGCCGAGATGCCCAATGGAATCTTTGCTGAAAAACTGCCCGGACGAAGAGGGCATCGTCGGGGTGTCCCATCCCAGGGCACGGGATGTGCCTTGCGGCTCGATCTGACGAGTTGCAAATAGTTGCACAGTGGAAGGGCGGAATAGCTGCTGTCCTTCTGCAGTGCGGCCATGATTCAGAATGCAGGCGGCGAACTTCAGAACATCGAGTGAGTTCGCGAAAAGTCCCGCGTGTCCGGCACAGCCGCCGAGTACGAAAGCGTGCTCGTCGTGCACTTCTCCCTGAATCACGCGCTTGCGAAATTCCGTGTCATTTACGGTTGGTGGAATCTGCGGCCGTATTTGGATGGAAGGGCAGAAGCAGGCGCTGGCTAATTCAAGCGGCGTGAAAATTTCGCGCTGAAAGAATCGGCTCAAGTGGTCTCCGGAAAGCACCTCCAACGCTTTTCCGAGAAGAATGAAACCGATATCAGAATAGTCAGCGCGTGCTCCAGGTGCGGCTTCGAGCGGCATCTGCAGGCAGGCCCGCAGCAGGGCATTCGCAGAGGTGTGCTGCTCAAAGAGACGTGCGTATGCCGGCAGACCCGAAGAATGAGCCAGAAGCATCCGCATGGTCACGTGCTCTTTGCC
>NZ_LMUM01000029.1:89722-109792 GCF_009765985.1 Acidobacterium sp. S8 | reverse complement strand
GTTTCTGATAACCAGCATTATCAAAAGTCCTCGGCACGTCCGGCTAGAACCATTATTGGGAACAGTTGCCAAGGAGTGTAACGATGGCCCGGCAAGGCAACCATTGAATTTCAAGAGATCCTGACTTGGTTAGCTGCCATAAGAGACCGTCGGATCAATGAGTGACTTGGCGATTTGGCACTCGTTGAGAGTGAACTTCAGTAAAGCGAAGTGCGTGTTTGGGAATTCATCCTCTGGAATTTAGTGTGGAATGAATTCATCACAAGTTCCGAAGACATGTCTCGAGCTGTGCCAGGAAGTTATTGGGAGTGCAGCGTAGTGATTGGATCGAGGCGCGTGGCGCGCAGCGCCGGAATATAGCTGGCGGCGATTGCGACTGCGGTAAGCGCAAGGGTAACGACGGCGAAGGTGGGCAGATCGACCGGCGACACGCCGTAGAGCAGTCCGGCCATGAGGTGGGAGACGATAAGCGCACCGGCCACACCCAGCCCGGCGCCTGCAGCGGCCAGACGGAGTCCCCGGCGCAGGACCATCTTGAGGATATTGCCTCTTTGAGCTCCCAGTGCGAGGCGAATAGCGATCTCGCGTCTTTGTTCATTCACAACGTAGGAAATAGTGCCGTAGATTCCGAGTCCAGCGAGCAGCAAGGCTGTTGCCGCAAAAAGCGCCACCATTTCCATCGAGAATCGCCTCACGGAAAGCGAGGTGGAGAGCACCTCATCCAAGGTCTGGGCGTGGAAGACTGGAAGTTTTAGATCGACGGACTGGATCTGCGTGCGCATTTGCGAGGAGATGACGCTGGGATCGAGTTGCCCGCGAAGAAAAATGGCCAGGTCTTTGGCGGGGTGCTGGTACACGCTGCGGTAGATCTGCGGAATTGCCGCGTCCGCCAACGATTCCGTGCGGGCATCCGCAATCACGCCGACGATCATGGTCCAGGCTGGACTGGCTGAGTTCAACAGCTCGCGGGCATCCAGGTGCAAACGGACGCGTTTGCCAAGCGGGTCCTGGTTTGGCCAGTAGGTACGAGCCGCGGCCTGATTGATGACCGCAACCTGGGGGGTATTCTCAAGGTCGTGGTCGCTGAAAAGGCGTCCCCGCTCGAGCGGCATGCCCAACAGGTGGAAGTATTCGGGCGAAACGATGGGACTATCGATCACAGGAGCCTGATTGTCCATTGTCTCGACGCCTTCGCGGATCAATGGCAGAGCGCCGGGATGGCTGTGGCCCAGGGGAAGAGCATCCTCGTCGCCGATGGCTGCTTCTTCTACGCCCGCCAGGGTTCGGCTGCGGCGAAGGATTTCGCGCAGCAAGACCGATTCCTGCGTGGCGGTTCGGTAGATATCCGCACTGGGATCGTTCGGTCCCGGCAACCAGGTTTGAATGGCCATGACGCGGTCAGGATTGAAACCGGGCGCCGCCTTGTACAAGCCCCAAAAACTGCGCAGCAGAAGACCCGCGACGACCATGAGCACCAGGGAGAGCGCCAATTCACTGATGACCAGAATCTGGCGGGCACGCGCGCGATCCCGTGAGCCACTGGAGCCACGTCCTTCCTGGCGAAGCGTACCAATCAAATCGATACGGCTCATCAGCCACGCGGGAGCAAGTCCAAAGATAGTTCCGGCTGCGACTGAGAGGATCACAGCAAAGGCCAGCACGCCCCAGCCAATCGTGATGTTGTTGAGGTGCGGCAGGCTCTCCGGAACAAGCCGCAGCAAAAAACGTTGGGTGCAGAAGAGAATGGCAAAACCAGCGACCCCGCCAAGCAGGAAGAGCAGCAGAATCTCGGTCAGAAGCTGGCGGATGAGGCGCGTTCTTTGCGCTCCCAGGGCCTGGCGAACCGCGATCTCACGGCCCCGCCCACTGGCCCTGGCGAGCAGGAGATTGGCAACATTGACGCAACTGATCAGCAGGACCGATCCTACCGCGCAGAACAGCAGGACGAGAGATTGGCGAACATTGCCGACCACGCTTTCGCTGAGTGGAATCAGGCGCAAGGTCCATGCGGCCTCTGCCGGATATTCCGCAGGATATTGCTTTATCAGCGATGCAACCAACGTATCGAGGCGCATCTGCGCGGCCGCAATCGAAAGGCCGGGCTTCATGCGCGCGACCACTCGAGCCTGCAGACGTGTACCGCGCAGCGGGGCCGGAAATGGCAGACCGGCCATGCCAGCCGCCAACCACACTTCCGTATTCAGTTCCTCGCTGGTCGAGCCCAGATCGCGAAAATTGCTCGGCATGACGCCCACGACGTGATAAACGTCGTTGTCCAGGAGTAGAGCTTTTCCGAGAATGTGAGGGTCGGCTCCAAATTCTCTCTTCCAGAGCCCGTCGCTAATCACGGCCTCCAGGTTGAAGCCGGGAGTGGCATCGTGCGGATCGAATGTGCGACCCAACTGCGCGTCAACGCCGAAGACCGCAAAGTAATTCGGCGTAACATGCTTGTAGCTGAGACGCTCGGGCTGTGCACTACCGGTGAGGTTCACATTTGCGCCGTGACCGGAAACCGATACGGACTGGAATATCCCGGAGCTCTCGAGGTCCTTCCACTCAGGAACGGAGATGCCGACGTCCCGCGCGCCCACGCCGGGAAGGTTGTCCTCAATGCGCACCAGCTCGCCAGGGCTTGGGTACGGCAAAGGGTGCAGCAGCGTGGCGTCGATCACGCTGTAGATCGCGGTGGTGGCTCCGATGCCCAGTGCCATCGTAGCGATCGCAATGAAAGAGAATCCAGGCGATCGCAGAAGCATGCGAACCGCGTACCGCAGGTCGAAGAGCAGATTCTCGATGAGGGGAATGCTGTGCTCTGCGTGGTGATGTTCGCGGATCGCTTCCGCTGCGCCAAACTTAAGGGCAGCCTGACGCCGCGCCTCGGCGGGTGACATACCGGCGCGCAGGTTCTCCTCTGCCTGGAACGTGAGATGTTCGGCGATCTCTTCCTGCAGGCGTTGGTCGGCACTCCGCCTTGTGGCAAGATTCGACAAGCGTATGAAGAACCGTCGCAGGTATCTCACGTTAAATCCTCCGCCTTGACTTTGAAGAAGCGCGCGATGATGGCCGCGGTTTGCTCCCAATCGCGGGTCTCTGCCTGGAGCTGCTTGCGGCCGGTCCCGGTAAGCCGATAGAAGCGCGCGCGGCGGTTATTTTCCGATGCGCCCCACTCGGAGGCAATCGAGCCTTCCTGCTCGAGCTTGAGCAGAAGGGGATACAGCGTGCCCTGGTTGACAGCCAAAAGGTCTCCGCTGATCTGCTCGATGCGCCGCGCGATTCCCCAACCGTGCTGCGGCCCCAGGACATCAAGTGTCTTGAGGAGCATCAGCGCCAGCGTTCCTTGCAATACGTCGGGCTTTTCCTTCATTAAGAATCAACCTTTAGGTTTCCAACAGGAATAATGACATGCTTCCTTTTGGAAAGCAACAGGACATGTCGAATTTTTTATTCGACGACAAAGCCTAGTATTTTGTCTCGAAAGGGAACCGTAAAACTATTTTTTGCGAACATCGAAGACTTACGCAGCCTATAGATCAGCAACCTCAAGAAGGCCCTTGATATGGAGCAGAAAATTACAAAGGCGCTTCCGGATCTGATTGAGAAATCTACAGACCCAGAATTGTCGAATGCATTCAGCGCACATTGCAGGGGACTGAAGGCCAGATGACCAAAGTAGAAAGTCCACTTCGGAGCCATGCGGGTAAGACGGATACCCACGCTGCTCTCGCTAACGTTGTGCTACGTTGCCTTCTGCGAGAAGCCTCTCAACCAGCCGATCTGTCTTGTCCTTCAACTCTTCATTTGCCGTTCCAGTATCGGGTCCGGAAAAGCCAGCATGCGTTTCGCGCACAAGCCCGGCCCGCCCCACAAAAAATGTGGTCGGCCAGCAATTTAAATTCTTACCTTGCGGTAGCTTCGCATTCACCTCATCCGGAGTTCCTCCAAGCAGCACGAGGTAAGGTATGTGATACTTCGCGACAAATGCGTGCAGACGCTGCGGATCTTTAAGCTGATCTTCTTCCTCAAAGGAGATGTCGACGATCTCAAGACCGCGCGAATGATAATGCTTGTACAGCTCTACCAGAAATGGAGCCTCATCGTGACAGTTCGGACACCAGCTGCCACCGATCGCCACGATCACGACCTTACCCCTGAACCGCGCATCTGTATTCGACACCGTCTCTCCGGACAGGCTAATCGCAGAGAAAGTCAAAGGCTTAGAAGGATCCACAATGCCAGTCTGCTCGGTCTCTTTCGTCGGCGGAACAAGGTTCTTTTTCCGCGCCTCACCGGGCCGTTGCGCAAGCCATTGCTGTCCATCGCGCAGAAGATTGGTAACAATCAACGAGCCATCAGATTGCGGCTTCAGCGAGTAGAGTGCAGGCCCGGATGCGGCGAAATGACCTACTCTATACTCGCCCGATTTCTCGTCAAAGGAGCCGTAAAGACCACCTGTATCACCGTCGATCCGTAAGATGACTGCTTCGATTTCATTGCTTTTGAAAGGAGAAACGCGGAGCGTCCACGCCGACTCTCCCTTCGACGAATGAACGGCAATCTCCCATTCACCTTTAATCGAAGGGCCGGCCTTAGTCGTCTCTTTGTTCTCCGTCTCTGGATGAAGCTCGATCGGCATCGGCGTCCCGGTCTTGCCCCCATAGGTACCCGTGAACTTGTCCGCCGTAAGCTCCCCCTCGAGCTTCCGGGCAAAGTAGTCGAACTGCAGCACCAGATGTGCGCCGTTCAACATCCCGCTGCTGGAAGCGGAATACTCGTTACCATTGAGATAGCCGCCACTGAGCTTGCCATCTTTAGCGACCTGAGAGAGATCGAGTCTCACCGGGACCTTCTGACCATGCACAGTCGCTGTTCCGCTCCAGTGCTTAACGATCGTATCTGCCTTCAATGGTCCAGGAAGTAGGAAGTAACTACCCACTAAGGCAACGTAAGCCAATGCCAGACGATTCATTCGAATCCTTATTTGCAACTCTGTAATTTGAATTCTGCGAGATAGTGCGCACGAAAAAGCCTGCGGACATTGACCTCGCAGGCGACGCAATTAAGTCTTGATTCTGAATTCTAGAATACGTATGACTCAGGAGCGCATAAGTGCCTGCTTTAGATAGCAGCAACAAGCGATTTGAACGGAATGAGCCACAGCACAAAACTAGCTTGTTTGGATTTGGACGTCAAGACATCTCCGCAAAGAGTTCGCCGACATGTAAAGGGGATCATCGACCTCAGTACTTACCGATTATAGGCTTATCGACTGCCCCCAGGGCACCAAACAGATCGATTTTGAAAAGAACAGATGTCTCTGATTCCTCGACCTTCATATCTAGAATATCGAAGACTTTAGAAGCTAGCGTGTAGTGGCGATCGCGTCAGATCGGCAACATCACTCCACTACCAGATTACGCATATGGCTCCTTGAGTTATCTGCGTATCACCGGTTCAGCATATCTGTTGGAAGCCGATGCCGATCAACTCAGCTGTCTTCTTCAATGTAGTGGCTACATGCCCTATACCCACGGCGCAGTGATGCGCTGGGCCCCGCGCATTCCATGCGCTCACAAAGCCTCGCGCCCCTATTGAGAAGCGATATCGGCTGTTGGTATTGCCGATCTCTAGGATTTCCCCCTCCACGCACTCGCCCTCGGCGACCAGCAGCTTAAAACGCGATTCCGAGTCTTCCACAACCGAGAGCAGCGTGGCGGGACCGTGCTTTACACTCATTTCCACAGAAAGCCCACCGCCCGCCTTGCCGTGGTAGACCTTGAGCGGTCTCACCCTGGTCTTGCCTTCGGAGATGGCGATGTGCCCTGGTCCATCGTGACCCATCAGCACCAAGTCTTCATTGAAGTCCATGGCGTAATACTCGGTGAATGAGCCGCCCGCACCTAAGACATCCAGTATCTTCATCGCCAGAACATTTTTTACCTCATATTCGCCCGCCACTGGAATATGCTGCGCAGTCAGTAGCGAGCTTCCTAGGATGATCGAACTCATGGTATCTGCGTTGGCTGCGATGCCGGATCCCTTGTGGTAGTAGGCCAAGGCGTCGAGATTATGCCGCGCGACAAATGCGTCTAGTGCTACTGAAGTTCGGGCGGCCCTCCGTAACTCTTCAGGAGAGCAATCCGGCTGCATATCGAAATATGTTAAAAAGTCTTCCAGCCGCTGTTCTAAAGTTGCCTCGTTGACCTCGGCCCGCAGCGCACTCAACTCGTCCACTTCTAAAATCTCCACATGTGTTCCAAAGACGATCGAAACCAAAGTCACGTCGGTCATGACGTCTAGCATCCCGCTATAGTAGTGACCCATAAGCCCCAGTCGCGCCGACGCCAATGTGGCGTGGACCTGAGCCGCCGCCAACCATTCTTCGATTTCCCGCCAAGTCTCTTCATCATCGAGTACGCCTGTCACCTGATGAAAGGGGATCTTGGCACGCATCATCACGTTGGCGATTTCGGGAACCGGACATGCCCCACAGTAAGCCAGCCACTGGCCGGTCATCTCTGTGCGATCTTCCAGCCGGTTAAAGGTCTTGTAATCGATTGCTGCCTCGGGCTGCAGATTCAACACAACCACAGGCACGCCAGCTCTCCGCACCAGTGGGAGAACTGTGTTCGAGAGCGCATATGTGGTGACATAAAGAAACAGAACGTCAATGTCTTCCCGGCGGCATTTGTGACCTGCCTCGTGAGAATACTCCGGAGAATCAACTAAACCCAGATTGACCACTTCCACACCCGGGCGAAGGAGGCGCGCCCCTACTTGCGCCACATAGTCTTCAAGACGCTGCTGTAGCCCACCAAACTGAGGCCAATAAGTATCGAGGCCAATCCCACATAGACCCACACGTAGGGATCGCCCGCTCCTCATCGTCACTTTCTTTCCTCCTTGAAAAACCCCTGTCTTCAGCGTGCAATTTCGTAATCACTAGCTCCCAAGGCAGAAAGTAAACCTCTTCTCTCATTGGAAAGCATTCGCCAGGGTGCAAACCCTCATGCGGTGCAAAAAGCGGCGCGATGGCTTTCTGCCAGCGCAGGTTCACAGGATGATCGTCTAATTGGCTCGAGGTAGCTTCAAGGTCCATCGCCTTGAAGCTGAGAAACAGTAAGTTATCCCTGCGGAATATTGAATTTCGCTAATGCCTCCGTTTTTAGCATATCTCGCATCTCGGGCTACACATTACGATGCGGCTGCTCATGGGTTTCGGCTGCGCTATCGCGCAGCCAAGAATGAAGCGAATCGCTCAACGGCTAACCCTCAGCGGGATCTATTTTTGGTTTTATCGTCACCAACTGATCACCGACACGGCAAAGGGTTCCAGCCTGATCTTGCCGTCGATTACCTTCACGCTACGGGCCGGCTCATCCCCAGTCGACTCATCCACTGTCACCGCATTAGCCTTCTGTGCATCCGGCAACTTCACATCGACAGCATGATTCCGCTTGTTGGCCAGCAGCAGCTTGCGGCCCGCTGTCGTGACGAAAGCCTGCGCTTCAACGTCACCCGCACCGGTGCCTCCCAAGTTCGTATCAACCAACGAGTCGCCGGGATGAAAGTTGTCCTTAATCAGCTTTAAAACCCAGAACCGTGGGTTGGGCTGGTTATTGATCCAGTTCATCATGCTTACGCTAGGATACTGAGATGGATAGCCGACGAGCTGCGATTCGCCGATGATGTCGATTTGCAGTTGCGAAAGTGCGACATATAAATATGCGTACAGCGAGCCGGCCAGATTATAGTAGGCGGCTGGCGGGGGCTCTTTGTCCGCGGCCGTGTTATCCGTCGGTAAAATCACTCCCAACTCGTCCAGGTCCGTCTTCGTTCTCGGCGAGAGCCGTTTGCGGATGTTATCGATGTAGCGCACAGTGCTTAGAAATCCATCCGCCTGGTCGAAAAAAGTGTACTGCCAATCGGAAATGGTTTGCGATGGAGAAGGGGACGCGTAGAAATGATAAGAAATATAATCAAGCGGAGTCCCCGGCGTGTGATTGGCTGGATTGAGAAAGTATTCGAAAAATTCCGGATGGTCTCTCGGTGCTGCCAACGCCATGCCCATGAACTTTGTTCCCGGGCTGACTCGACGAATCCCAGCGACGATGGCATCATAGCGCTTGGTGTAGGCCTCAGGCGTCATGGAGTGCTCTGCTTCCACCTCGTTCAGTACCTCCCAGATGGGAAATGAGTAATGGTATCCCGACTGGTGCCGCACGCCCAATTCATCGGTAAAGCCGCCTTTCGTGTACCAACTCACCAGCCGCGCATAGTAGTCACTCAGTTCCTTGTCGGTTGGGTCGCGCAGTTCCGTGCCTTGGGTATAGCGCCAGTCGACCGTATTTGGATCTTCGGGGTAAGTTATCGGTTTGTCCGTCTTATAAAGCCACGCAGGACTTGTGCTGAAGTTCATCACCGTCGGGTGCCCCGCCGTCGCCTCCAAAAAATCCTTCGTCATCGGATCGATCAACGAAAAATCCCAATTCGTCTTTGTCGCCGTCGGCGGCTCCAACTCAGCCACGGCCAGCTTGGGATAAGGGAACCACGGGACATAGCGCACATCGTCCGCACCCAGTTCCTTCACAGCCTTGTAGGATGCGGCGCTCAGCGGTTGGCCCGGCCGCAAAGGCGGGTTCACTACCACTTGTAATGTTGGCGTTGACTTCGAAACTACCGTAGTCTTGTCCCATTGGATGGTCAGTTGAAGCGGCTGTTGCCCCTGCATCACGATAGGCGTCGCAATACATGCGAAGCCCGTGACAAATAGCCAGACGAATCGGTCTGCTATCCAATGATGCTGAAGCAAATGTTTCGTCACCAATCCTATGCGCATAGCACATACTCCTTTCACATTTGTTGTTGCGCGGGATCGCACTTCGTCCAGCCTCTATCCGGACAGAGACCAGATAGTCGCGGTGTGAAAACTTCCGCGAGAAAGAATGATGTGGAAATAAGTATATTTTCTCTCCGACTCTTAACCAGTACTTGTCTACCGTCCGGTCATCCCGCAATTCTTGTTCGCGTGCTCATTACAAAGAGTCCGGTCGGGACCTCTGCTACTTCCCGAGACTTAGAAAACCTGCTTCGCACAGACCAACTTGCGCGGATCGAACAGCATCTTGAGCGAAGTTCTGCTCGCAATCTTTCTCCCGATTGAGTCCGCTGGATTCCAATTGCCTCGGAATCTCAGGCATTCAATCGTACAACTTCAAGTTCACTTGAAGGCAAGTTGCGATAGCCCGATATGGCATCCTTGACGATTTCTCAAGTGGCAAACAGGCCGGATTAAGATGGTCAGATACGCTATGACACGGACGATTTCTATCGACTGTCGAGTACCGCACTGCGCCTCATTACGGCGGTCTCATAAGAAAACGCCGTTTCTCTGAACGATCTCGCATGCGATAACGTTGTCTATGTTTACTCGCATGCTTTATCTTGTCGCACTCCTAATTCTCTCGCCGTTATCGCTGGCGCAGTGTCAGACGCCGGTACCTATACGGGCGCGGTCGCTCGGCATTCCTTTCGAGGGATCGCCTGGGCTACTCGACGCCATCACCGACGTGAAAGGAGTCACAGTTGGAAACACGACCCTGATCTCCGGAAGCGGGCCGCTTAAGGTGGGTGAAGGTCCAGTACGGACCGGGGTCACGGTCGTCTTTCCCAGGGGGAAAGACAATCCCGATCCGGTCTATGCCGGGTGGTTCAGCCTCAACGGCAATGGCGAAATGACAGGCACAACTTGGATCGAAGAGTCTGGTTTTCTCGAAGGGCCCGTCGCCCTCACCAACACCCACAGCGTGGGTACGGTTCGAGACTCGATCATCGGCTGGAGCCTGAAACATGATCGGCTGACACAGGCATGGTCGCTGCCCGTCGTTGCCGAGACGTGGGACGGTTGGCTGAACGACATCAACGGCTTTCATGTGAAGCCTGAGGATGTTTTCGACGCCCTGGACCATGCTGCGGGAGGTCCCATTGCGGAGGGCAACGTTGGCGGCGGCACGGGAATGATTTGCTATGGATTCAAAGGAGGCATTGGTACGGCTTCCCGAACTTTATCCAGAGACGAGGGCGGTTACACAGTAGGTGTGCTGGTGCAGTGCAATTGTGGTAGGCGCCCGCAACTTACGATTGCAGGGGTCCCGGTCGGAAAGGAGATTCCGCAGGACGTCCCGTATTCGAAATTCGGTAAAGCCGAAGCGGCGATGCAAGGTGACGTAGGCTCGATCATCATCGTCGTTGCCACAGATGCGCCGCTGTTGCCTCATCAGCTTAAGCGAATGGCGCGCCGAGTGTCGCTTGGACTCGCGCGCACGGGCTCGACTTCCGGCAATAGTTCAGGAGATATCTTCATCGCATTTTCCACAGCAAATCCCAATGCCGACAGGGAACCTGGGCCGAATACAGTCGAGACAATATCCAATGAGAGAATAAGCCCGCTATTCACTGCCACTGTTGAAGCGACGGAGGAAGCCATTGTGAATGCAATGGTGGGGGCGACTACGATGACTGGCGCGGATGGACGCACTGTCATTGCTCTTCCACACGAGGAGTTACAGAAAGTCCTTGAGAAATACAAAAGATAACCTAAGCCGGTGAAGGATCCGATTGTTGAGGAACTGTGCAGCTCTAACAGTTAATATTGATGGGCAAATCACTGAATCCGAAATGAAGGAGCTATTGATTTTTTAAGGATCGCGAACACGACTGAAGAGCGGGATATGGGTTCCGCAAACGGCAGAAAAAAAGCATAATGATCGATTTTCGGTACACTGACCGCACACACGTCAGCTCAGAATGCTTGGGCTAGATTGCTTTCTGGGTCTTGCTAATAGCACAAAACCACGGGAGTCTTCACGATTACTTTTTGAGCAGTGAGGCGGCGGGTCATAGTCGCGGCGGCATGGGCTGAAGCAGAGCTGTGGGCTTGCAGATGTGGGAGATTCGTCGAACAACTCGGCGGCGAATGCTGCCCGTTGTTGTGAGGCGAAGGCCCATAGAGGGTAGTAGTCGGCTATGTCCTCGTACGAGATTTCGGTGATCCAAATATCGCTGGAAAGGGCGGCCGCATCGATATTCCGAAACTATATTCTTGGGAGACCAACGGGTAAGACTCCCCGCCTTTCCGCTTTTGAGCTCGCAAGGCTTTCGAATCCGGGGTGGATCTAACTTTCGCGGATATTTTCCGGGATGCCCAGATTTCCGAAGTGGCTGCATTGACCGGTACGTCGGCGGGTAGCACAAGACGCAACTTCGGATTACCTGCTGCTGCGAGCCATTCCTTCGGGACAGGAATTTGAACCATGTCGTCTTTGTCTTCTAACAGCCCTTGCCATAGAAAAAATGCTGATTCGGAACTTGGATTGCTTAGGCGACTAGCGCTCGCTACACCATATCCCTGAGTGCGCTCAACTAGCTGCTTGATCGCCGGAGTCACGACTGGATCCGATGCGGTAAGTGCTAGGAATGCCTTAACTAGAGCCGCATAAGGACGATTGCCGGGAGGACACACCGTTTCCAATGTTTGAAATGCAAAGACTGCTTCTCGCGAGAGTGGAGCAGCAAACGACCCATGGCGACAACAGCGTTGAAGCCCATAACATACCTCTCATTGCTACCTCGCCACATTACATTCAGGGCAAAGGCAGCGCCCTATATTGGGGCTACCGGCCTAGCCCATTCATCGCGCATGAGAGCTAGTTCTCAAACTCCGTTTCCGGCAGGGGCAGAACATCATTTTCCCCGGCGATCCACACGTAGAGCGTGGGAAGCAGGAAGACGCTGATGGCGAGGGCTCCAATCAACCCTCCGACGATGACGATGGCAAACGGCCTTTGCGAGTCGGACCCGATGCCATGAGACATGGCGGCAGGAAGCAGGCCAAGAGTGGCGACCATCATTGTCATAATGATCGGACGCAGTCGAAGGACAGCTCCGGCAACTGCTGCATCTTCAATCGAGTGACGATCCCGAGAAAGTTACGCCGGCCGCGGCAGCATTTGTAACATTCTGCGCGATGACCACACCCGAGATCGGTGCATACACAGGAACAATACTGCTTGGATGATCTTTATCCACGCCGAGAGTCGTTAGCTGCTCTTCGGCGGCATTCAGATCCGTCCGCATGTCTTTCTCTGTGTCCTCCGCCTGCTCTAACGCGCTTTGCGGTGCAGCACCGTGTTCATAGAGATCCTTCGCGCGCGCATAAGCCTTATTGGCTAATTGCTCATCGTTGACGGCCTTCAGGTAGGCATCAAAAGCATTCGTGATGTCGGGGCTCTGTACTCTAAGGAGCAACTGGCCCTTCTTAACGTCGTTGCCAAGCCGCGTCTTGATGTCAACCACGCGACCGCTGGCAAGCGAGATGACGGGTACTTCGCGCGATATATCGGGGTTGACTGTTCCAGTAACATTTAACTCCGCCGGGGCTTCGATTCCTTCAGCGGATACCAGCGGAAACTGATCCGGCTTGTCCACGGTCACTAAACTCATATCGCCAGCCTCTTTTGGCTTTGAGGATTGCGGGGCGCCGTCTGCTGGGTTGAACTTCTTCTCGCATGCAGCCATGGAGAGACACGCCGCGAGACAAGCTGCGAGCTTTATAACCGATCTGTTGCTGATCATTGAATCACCTCACGCCCGACAGCAAGATTCAACTGGCTAGCGGCTGTCAGATAAGAGCCTATGAGTTGTAGGTAGGCCAACTGCACGTTGCGGTAATCGCTCTGCGCATTGAGTAAATCGAGCAGAGAAGCACCACCGCGCTGGTACGCATAGGTAACCGTGTCGCGGACGCGCGTTGCCTGCATGAGGTACTTTGCCTTATAAGGCCGCAGCAAGATTAAGTTGCTATCGATTTGGGCATACGCCGAATCCACATCACCAAAGACCTGGGCGTGTATTGCATCGCTCAACCGTTGATTGCGGCCGATGTCCAACTGAGTCCGCGCCTTTTCCCCCTGATTGCGATCAAAGATGCGAAGGGGGATGCTTACGCTTAGACCGAGCGTTTGATTTGCATACGGGTTGCTGAAAGACGGGTTATACGTATACCACGCGCCCAAGGTTGGGTCGGTCGAACCGTTCGCGACGGCAAGTTTGTGGTTTGTATTTGCTTGCTGGACAGACTCGAGAGCTGCCTTTAGGTCAGGCCGGGTGTCGAGGGCGATCTGTCGGAAGGCGTCGAGCGGCTGTAACTGGTCGAGAAAATCGAATGGGCCGGTAACGTCGAACTGTTCAACAGGCGTTCTGTCATTCAACAAAATGAGCAACTGAATCTTGGAGGTCCGCAGATTGACTTCGGCAGTCTGGAGATCCGATTCGTACTGAACGCGCTGGAGCTCAATCCGATCCAAATCGATCTGCGCAATGTCCCCTTTGCTGTAGCGTTCACGGCTGATGTCGATTAGATGGTCGTAGTAGTCGAGTTCTTGGCGCGCCAACTCCAGCACAGCTTTCGCCTGAAGAGTTTGCACGAACTGAGACCGGAGGCTGAAAAGCAAATTACGCTCGAGATCCTGGTGTTGCGAAGATGCTATCTGCGTACCCTCTTGTGCACTTGAAGCCGCAGCTCTCTCTTGTTGTCTCGCTCGTGCAGATAGCTGAAACTCGACAAGAGCGCAGTGCCAGACAACGGCCTCCAGATTCCTTCATGCGGAGCAATTTGGGTCCCGTCGGCACTGAGCGTTAGCTGCGGATTTGGCCGGAGATAGGCCGTGATCTCCTGGGCCTTCATCTCCTGCACATTGATCTCATCCGCCTGCAGTGCGAGGTTGGCGGTCTCGAACTTACTTTTGATTTGCTCCCACGTATAGCCCGATTGGGCGTTTGCCAGCTTGCCTGGAAGCATTAGTCCCACGAACACAGCAAGCCAAGGCAAGACAACATGTATGAATGATTTTGAGGGGCTCATGCAGTAGGTCTCTAATTTTCTAAGTGCCAGATTCACCAATACTTGCCATCTTTCCACGCCCCGCAGGCCGAAGTTTTGCTGGACATTCGGGAAGTGATCCCATGAATAAGCCTAGAGGCTGTGCCAGCACCGTAGGCCCTATCTTTCAGGCAGAGCAGGCTATCTTTTGGTCATTCCTCTATCGCTAAGTCGAAAGATAGCTGCATGGTGGTTTCTGGAGAGATCAATTTGACTATGATGGCGAAGGGCATTTGTCAAAGCAGCCCTTCGCTTCGATAGGGCATCTTGGATGCACTTTCATCGAGCGAATAAGACGGAGAAATATGCTTTCGCCACTACTTCGAGGTAGCAGGAAATCCGTTTTGTTCCGGGCCGGTTTCCTGATCGCGGCCATCGCACTCATCGATTGGCGCCTGGTCAACGATTTGCCTCTCGGCTTCCTTTATCTGCTGCCCATGCTCATGGTGGGCCGGGTCTTGCGTCCGTGGCAGATCGCTGGCGTAGCTGTGCTATGCACGGTCGTTACAGAAAACTTCGATCAATTTGTCTGGAGCATGAGAGTCGGGATGCCGCGCGATGTCCTCTATTTTGCGGCCTTCTTCTGCGTAGGACTTTTCGTTTACGAAGTGAACCGGAACCGCCAGATCGTCATCGAACATCTTCATGAGATTGAGAAACAACGGGATGCCCGGCGTGAAGCAGAGGAACAGCTGAAAGTTTTGATCGAGAGCAGTCCTGCCGCGATCATCACCGCCGATTCGAATGGATGCATCCTGATGGCCAACGAAGCGGCGCATCGCATGTTGGCACTTGAATCAGCTACGCTGCCGGGGCGTTCGATTCACCACTATTTCCCATCTCTTTCAAACATCTCCCGCCGCGATACTAACCAACAGTTGTTCCGTACGGTCATGCAGTCGCGCGGACAGCGAGAGGATGGTGAAGTGTTTTTGGCGGACATTTGCTTCTCAACGTATCGCACAGACACAGGATCCCGTCTAGCCGCACTGATTCTGGACGCATCCGAAGAACTCCGAACACGAGAGGAAGCTAGCCTGCACCAGATGTTGACCGGCTCACGTATTGCAGTCGGAGCCGTATCTCATGAAATTCGCAACGTTTGCGGAGCAATCGCTGTCGTGCATCAGAATCTGTCGCGCAGTGAGTTACTGTCGCAGAATAAGGATTTTGAAGCGCTCGGAAGCCTCGTTCTTGCCTTGGAACGAATCGCAGCGGTAGATCTTCGCCAGTCTTCAGATCAGGCTACAGAGGTCGATCTTATTACCGTGTTGGACAATCTGAAAATTGTGATTACTCCGACACTACGCGATGAAAGTATCGAATGTACCTGGATATTGGAGCCGGGTTTGCCGCCAGTGTGGGCCGATCAAACCAATCTGTTACAGGTCTTTCTGAACCTGACCACAAACAGTCGGCGAGCATTGTCTCTGAAGAAAGACAAGATGCTGTCCGTCTCTGCCAGGAGTGAAGGACATCGCCTCATCGTGGAATTCATCGACAACGGTGGAGGCGTGGACAAACCAGAGCGGCTCTTTCACCCATTCCAGGCTGGAGCACAGCAAAGTGGCCTTGGTCTCTATTTATCCCGCGCGTTTATGCGTTCCTTCGGAGGCGAGTTGCGATACAACGCCCTCCCGGATGGAGCTTGTTTCATTGTTGAGCTATCGCAGGTGAGTCAATTAGAGAAAGCCCCATGAGCAACCCTGTCCGCATTCTGCTGGTCGACGATCATGCTCTCTTTCGTGAAAGCCTCGTGCGCTTCTTGGAATCGGAATCTGATTTTAGGGTCGTCGGTCATTGCGCAACAATTGTTCAAGCACGTCAGATTCTCAGCAGTGCTCCTGTTGACGTCATTTTGCTGGACTATGATTTGGGAGAGGAATTCGGGACCGACTTACTTCAGGAGCTCCACATCCGAGAGAGCAGTGTACGAGTGTTAATAGTGACAGCTGGCATGCGGGACAGCGTCACGGTTAATGCGCTCAACACAGGCGTGTCTGGGGTGATCTTCAAACACAGTGGCCCTGGCCAGCTAATCGATGCCATTCAGAGAGTGGCGAAAGGGGAAACTTGGCTGGACGAGGGAATCATGCGTTCCTTGATCGCAGACTCAAGCGAAAGAAAGGAATCGGAGCAGGGAGTTCGGTCTTTAAGTGAGCGACAGCACCAGGTCCTCCGCAGTATTCTTGATGGACTCGCAAACAAGGAGATTGCTGCGAAATTGGAGGTCTCGGAGACTTCCGTAAAAGCCACCATTCAAGAGCTGTTCAACAAGGCAGGGGTGAGGACACGCAGCCAACTGGTCAGGATAGCCATTGAGAAATATTCGACCGACTGGCTGAGAAGCGAACGGTGAAGCTTCACCATATTCCAGAGCATATTGAGAAAGATCCAGATAATCAGCTGCGTAAATTAGTAATAGAAAATCGACTAAGGCTAAGAGGAAGTGATCTTAGACACCAAGATCTCAAGGTCTGAACAACTCTCGAGTGACGGACTAACCAGAGGGTATCCACTCTCGTAGCAAACCTTCGCCAGCGGCGGATACATCATGATGATGAGTCCGATAGCGATGGGAATGTTCGTCGTGCCTGACTGGAAGCTATTTATGGAAGCTGCCGACCCCGCAATGAAATGTCCCAGGCCAACGCCAATCGCCATTGCGAAAGAAATCCATAGCGTGAGAAAGCGATCCAGAAAGGACAGCTTCTTGCGGTATCGGTGAGCACACGTGGCCTTGGGAAATAGGGGACGTGGACATATTCACCTCGAAGCGAAAACGGGAGACGATTCAACTGGTGCAGGCAGCGGCGCTCCGAGCAAGGTCACGAACTTCTCCGGTGTGCAGCAAGCCTTGGTCAGCTTTGCTCGGTCCGCCTGCATGGTCTTCTCTTCCTTGAACCATTGAAGAATCTCTTGCAGCACCCTCGTCGCGCCTTCATTGGGTGGCATCACGATGCGGTAGTGCATCCACTTGCCATCGCGCCGGGTCGTCACGATGCCAGCATTCCGCAGATATGCCAGATGCCGGGATATCTTTGGCTGTGGCTGATTCAGAATCTCTACGAAATAGCAGACGCATATTTCCTGATCGCCCATCAAGTTCAGGAGCCGCAGCCGGGTGTTGTCTCCCAGTGCCTGAAAGAATCGCTCAATATCAAAGGACTTCTGTCTCGTTGCCATGTCGCGATTATATTCGTATTGACAGATGTGTCCAGTGGAAATATATTCAGTTTGGCAGATATGTCGGAGGGCTTTATGACTGAGCAGTTGCTTGAATCGGTAAGATCGAAATATGGGGCTGTCGCGGAAAGCACACTCTCCAGTAAAGACGCAGGTGTGAAGGCCGTTGCCGAAGCCTTTGGCTACAGTACGGAGGAACTGAGCTCTATTCCTGCCGAAGCCAATATGGGTCTTTCGTGTGGGAATCCAACAGCCATTGCATCTATCCGTCCAGGCGAAGTCGTCGTCGACCTGGGATCGGGCGGAGGGATGGATGTCTTTCTGGCTTCGCCTCTGGTCGGCCCTGCTGGAAAGGCCATCGGCATCGACATGACACCAGCGATGATCGAGCGAGCCCGAACGAACGCGCAAAATGGCGGCTACACGAATGCCGAGTTTTATCTTGGGACCATTGACCACCTGCCCCTTGCTGATGGATCGGTCGATTGCGTCATCAGCAACTGCGTCATCAACTTGGCTCCCGACAAGCCCGCTGTCTTCCGCGAGATTGCGCGGGTTCTCAAGCCAGGCGGTAGATTGGCGGTTAGCGACATCGCGCTCAAGGCCGAATTGCCACCCGCAGTAGCGCAAAGCATGGCGGCGTATGTCGGCTGCATCGGCGGCGCGATTAAGATTGACGACTACCGCGAAGGGCTGCTCGCCGCAGGCTTTGAACACATCGAGATTGTCGATAGTGGAGCCGACCTCAACGCGTATGCCAAAGTCGAAAATCAGGCTGGGTGCTGCTCTCCATCAATGGATACTGCCAACGGCTTAACAGTGCTTGGAGAGGTTTGCTGCTCTACCGATGCGCTCACCCCAACCAGCCTCCACGATGACTTGACCAAACTGCTCTCCGAATACGATGTCAATGCCGCCGCAGCAAGTGTAAAGGTATATGCGGTCAAGCCAGGTGCCAACAAGAACTGCTGTGGCCCGACTTGCTGCTCGTAAGAGTGCGGAGGAAAAACGCTGAAAATGCCAGAACACTACAATGTCATGTTCCTTCGTACGGGCAATTCAGCCCGCTCCATCATGGCCGAGGCGATTATGGATCGCAAAGGGCGCCCCAACTTCACCGCATACAGCGCTGGCGGCCATCCTACGGGTATTGTTCGTCCTGAAGCCCTCAAACAAATCGAGTCTGCCGGACTCAGCACTGAAGGGTTCTATAGCAAGTCATGGAATGAATTCACCAAACCGGACACGCCCCAGCTTAATTTCGTTTTTACCGTCTGCGATAACGCTGCCAAGGAGATATGCCCGGTTTGGCCGGGACAGCCTTTGACTGCCCACTGGGGAGTGCCCGCTCCCGCTGCTGTCGTGGGCACACCGGAAGAAATACAGCGCGCATTTCGTGACGCCTTCTCCATCCTGGATCCGAGAATCAGCCTGTTCCTGTCTTTGCCTCTCTCAACTCTTGGCCAACTCGCTATACAGAAGGAAATCGACAAGATAGGGCATCAATAGACGGCTGCTCAACTGAAGGAGTTTGATCAGAAATGCGTACTTTTATCTTTGCCTGTATTCACAACGCTGGCCGTTCACAGATTTCGGCTGCACTCTTCAATCAGCTTGTCGATCCTGCTCTAGCGCAGGCTATCTCTGCCGGGACACAGCCCGCCGCGCATGTTCATCCCGTCGTTGTGGATGCAATGCGCGAGGTGGGAATCGACCTCAGCAATGCGAAGCCGCAAAAACTCACGGCAGGGCTGGCAAAAAATGCTGAGATGCTGGTCACGATGGGATGCGGTGATGAATGTCCATACCTTCCTGGGCTCCGGCGCGATGACTGGCCGCTGTCCGATCCCAAGGGACAAGGGATAGAAACCGTGCGTCAAACCCGCGACGAAATCAAACGCCGGATTTTGCAGTTGCTGGCGCAAGAGCACTTAAGCACGAAGCCGAGTCCAGCGTCGGTATCGAGATAATTATTGACGTGTGTTGTCTTCCGATCCTTGTCATGCCGACCGCTCCTCCTGCTTTTTGGCAAACGCCAGAACGGGTAGCGCAAGAACTTGCAGTGCGGATGAGCAAGAGCGTTTTCTCCGTGCGGTTCACTCGTAATCGAACAGGGACATGAAGCCATAATCCATGTGAAGCTGCTGATGACAGTGGAATAGGGTTAGGCCGGGATTATCCGCGGTGAAGTCTATTTCCGCTTCCTGATATCCGCCAACCATCACCACGTCTTTCAGGACTCCCGAGGTCGGTTGTCCAGTGATCTTCGTCAACTCAAATGTGTGGCGATGAAGGTGAATCGGGTGGATGTCGTCGCTCGCATTCCGCATGCGCAGCCGGTAACGCTTGCCTTCCTTCAGGCGAAACATTGGATTGGCCATCATCTGGTCGGAAGGATAGGCGACTCCATTGATCGTCCACCGATTGAAACCTTCGAGCGCGGCATTGTCCTTGGCGAAGGTCATGTCGAAGATTTCATCCGGCGTTTGCGCGGGAGAATGCGGCTGACCGAAAGACGCATAGTTCCATTTGAACGGTTTTGGTGCAATCCATTGCGCCTTTCCCTTATAACCCCCATATTCCACGACGATGCCCATGCCATGATGACGATCGTCGTCGCCGAGGTCTCCCATGATCCAGATACCAGGATGGTTCATTTGTACGATGGCCGAGACGCGCTCCGCTGTCCCCAGCCACAGCCCCGGCACACCTACAGGTTTCGGAAGTGCGTTGCCATCCATCGCGATCACCGAGAATGTGTGACCGGGTAGAGCCAGGCTACGAACCTCGCCCGCACTTCCGTTGAGAACATGGAAGAGAACCCGTTCGCCTTGCTTCACGCGGACCGGTTCGCCATGACCGAGCATTCGTCCATTGATGGTGAACGAGCCATAGCCTACTTCGTAGCCCTTCGGCATACCTTTGGCGAGAGAGGCTTTCATTGTGCT
>NZ_LMUM01000029.1:0-89659 GCF_009765985.1 Acidobacterium sp. S8 | reverse complement strand
AGGTCGGTTCAAATTCCTTCAGCGTTAGGAAAATTTCACGGTCGTAATGGCCAGGATTGCTTCTCGGCTCGATATACACCGGGCCGACGAGCCCACTGTACTGCCCTCTGCTGAGATCGCTCCCAGCTCGGACATGCGTGTGATAAAAGCGAAAGCCAGACGGGTTGGGGACGAACGAAATTGTCCGGCTCCCATGAGGAGGGATGAATGGCGTTCTTTCCTCTGCCGCACCGTCTACATCCGTCGGAATAGCCTGACCATGCCAATGAAGCTGCTCTGGAACATCGGTTTCGTTGCGTACATCGACCGTGACACGCTGGCCTTCTTTGAAGCGGAGGAGAGGACCAGGAAACTGGCCGTTGTAGGTAGTTACAGACACGATATGTTTCGGAGCCAATTCGATTGGCTTGGTCGCGATGGTCAGGGTGTAATCGGCTGGCGTCTCGGATTGCGCGGGTAATGAGGGAGGAACTCCGTATAACGCCTGCGGGCGCAGAGCCGAGACTCCAGCTACGGCGCCCGCTGTTACAAGAAACTTACGTCGGGAAATCTGCGTTAAGCCCATTTGTTCTCGCTCTCCCTTATCCAGGTTAGATTCAGCTACCTGAGTGGCGTCCCTCCTCGAATCTCGTCAGAAGCCCGCTTGATGAGCTCCTGGTCGACAGCGATCTGCCCTCAGATAGAAACGTTCTCACCGGCAGCCGGACCCTTCCGCACATCAACCCAGTGCGCTTTACCGTTGATTTGAGTAATAACGAAAGTTCGTTCGGTCGTCGTAACGACGCTCGTGGCGGGAACAAACAGAAGATTCTCTCCAGCGCCGGCCGGCCAATCGACCGTCGGATACATACCAGGAGCCAGACTCCCGTCTTGTTGTACACATCTAGCTCGACCATCATCGCCAGGCCCTGCTGATCGAGGGCATTCGGGATGCGCGTCACTTTTGCAGCGTAGCTTCTTCCGGGACGCGCTAAGCCAGGCATTCATAGTGCTACCCATTCAGCAGCGCGAGGGCATGACTCTCCTCTTGCTTCTGAGCCTCGCAAAGGGGAAGAGTGACCGTAAGTTGGGCTCCTCCTTCATGACGATTCACGGCTGTCACGCATCCTCCGTGAACACGGACAACCGCCTCAACGAATGCGAGTCCAAGTCCGTGCCCCCGCGATACACGTCCTTTGACTCTCCGCTGGAAGAGGTGACGACCAATCTCCGCATCGAAGCCGGGGCCGTTGTCTTCCACAATAAGCGTAGCCGTATGATCGTCTGCTCGAAGCGAGATACATACCAAGAATGAAGCGGGCAGATGTTTGAGTTCGTTATCGAGCAAGTTGGCGATGACGCGGTGAAGGAGAGCTGGGTCGGCGAACACTTTGACTGAGCCTGAGCTTCGAATTTGAACACCTAGCCCCTTCTCACTCATGGAAGGCTCGTAGAGGTCGATCATGCCTCTCACAAGCGCGTCGAGATCCACCTCTGTCCTCGAGAGCCGGAGGGCATCCGCTTTTGCCTCCGCCACGTCGAGCGAAGTGTTCAGGAATTCAGTCAGGCGGTCGAGTTCGTCGATGGCGGAAACGATTGACTCGGCATGATCCTCCCGAACATCGCTGGCCAAAGCCGTCTCCAATTTACCGCGGATTGCGGTGAGGGGACTTCTCAGGTCGTGTGCGAGGGAGTCTGTAATCGTGTGTAGTTGATGGACGGTGTTCTCGATCCTGTCGAGCATGTGATTGAGGGTGCGAGCCAGATGGCCGATCTCATCGTTTCCCGGCGTGTCGGGAACTCGGCTACTCAGATCGGATTGGCCAATGCGTGACGCTGCCGCCGTAATTTCACTGACGCGGCCTAACATCTTCCACGTTGCGTAAAACACGATCACGAAGCCAAGCAAGACAATGGCAACCCAGAGAGTGAGAAACCGTACACGAAGATTTCTCAAGACGTGAAGCTCGTCACGTTCAGATAAACCGAGATAGACGTTGCTGCCGTCCTCTATGCGAACTGAGGCAACTCTGAATGGGGTGCCGAAACCCAAGACCCGCACATCGAAGGGTACGTCAGGTAATACCCGAGTAGAGCGGATGGCAGCGAGGTTCGCGACGCCATCTCCAGAGCCGACCCAAAGTTTAGCCGGTCCGCTGTCCCCTGCTTGAAGAAAGAAAACAGCGTCGTTCTCGTTGCCGCTGGATCGCTGACGGTTTGGAACTTCACGACTGGCAAGTTCTGCTATCTCCCCAACAACTCGCCGATAGAGGCGGTCTTTTGGGGTTCGTTTGGCCACGTCACCTAATACTTCGACTTCGCCCGAGAGCCATGCATCGCTTCGCCGCTGGATGTCGTCCGCAACAAATCGATGAAGCATCGCGAACACCAGCATCGTTCCGATGGCAAACGCCAGGCTTGCCCAGAGCGAGATGCGCCACGCGGCGCTTCGCATGATTGCATTAGCTTCCTTTGAGGACATATCCGATACCTCGCAACGTCTTGATCAGCGGCTCACGCCCTTCGGTGTCAATCTTGCCGCGGAGACGATAAATGTGAACATCAACCACATTCGTGTCGGGCTGAATCCGCATTCCCCAAACCTCGGTCAATAGCATGGAACGGGTTACAACTCTGCCGGCATGGCGGCAGAGGTACTCCAGTAAGACGAACTCCTGTGGACTAAGGTTAAGGACTTCATCGCCTCGAGTTGCTCTTCGTTTGAGCATGTCCAGTTCCAGGTCGCGAACTCGCAGGCGGCTCGCGTCTTCGGTGTGGGGTGAGTTGCGCCGGAGGAGATTACGCATTCTGGCGAGCAATTCGGCGATCGCGAAGGGCTTCGTCAGGTAATCGTCCCCTCCCAATTCCAGTCCCTTCACGCGGTCGTCCACTGACCGCCTTGCCGAAAGAATGAGTACAGGACTGGTGACACCCGACTTCCGCAACTGGAGGATAAGATCAATACCGTCCCGGTCGGGCAGTCCAAGATCGACGATCATGCCGTGATAAACATGCTTCGCCGCGAGAAGAGCAGCGGTATTTCCGTCTTCTGCCGCATGAACTTCGTAGCCCGCGTCCATCAACGATTGCTTGACGAAGCTTTGAATCTCGAGTTCATCCTCGACCAACAGGAGCCGCATCATCCCATCCTTTTGCGCCTCGACCGCCGATGGCTTTATTTCAATCCTCGCGGTTGATTCTCATGCGACTGCGAAAGATGAACGAAAATCGCGGGAGGAACGTAAGAACTCCCACGGCTCGTCTCGTGCAGTCCGAAACATCTGACGGCTTCCCGTAATGGCGAAGAAGAGGATCGTCGGCGCAAAGAACACTCCAATGTAATGGTGCGTTATGCGTATCAATTTCAGGCTAGTCGCGGATGTCATTTTTGGCTATTGATTTCATGGAACATCAAGAGCTAGGCCTGAGTGCATTGATCTGAACTCACACGTTCTTCACACCACATACGTGGCTTACTGATGTGTAACTTAGCATGTTGGTTATGGGGATTAATCAACATCTGCGCCGATTGCGTCCTCCATGAACAAATCGTCATCCTATTCCCTCCCTGCAAAGTGCTATCAAAAGAACAAAGATCTCGTCGCGCATCGCTATTCGTTCCCCGATCTGCAGAAAGATTCGGCCGATTCTCGTCGCATGACGCGAATGAGGTTTATCGGCAAGGTGGCTTTCCCAGCAAGGCGCGTTGTTAATTCGCTGTTGGCACATCATCCTGAGGACGAGGAGATCGTCGCGCTGCCGAGGTGGATGGAAGCGACCGTACAAGTAGATTGGTTTATCAATGATTTGGAGCGGGCGGGGTGGAATAGCCAGATGTTTGAGTGTGTTGGCACTGGCTTGTGCGGCATGATGGGCCGGTGTCGTTCCGGCGGACTTTCCGAAAGTAGGATTGGGTACGCCTGTTGGCTGCGGCTGAGGTCGCGCGAGAGGCGGTGATGGTGGAGCGGTGGCGGCCGGGACGGTTATGCATGGGACGGTGGAAATGAGGCCGATGATTCTGAAGCGTCTCGTTAGGCTAAGTGATATGAAGCCTCTCGCCCCCGTAACCCTCATGACGCACCTCATCACGTCTAATCATCTAAGAGGCGAATAATGCCAACTTCCACTTTGCTAGCGCCCAGTTCCGCCGGTTCCAGATTCAAGACGATTCTCTGGGTCTCGCTTGGCCTCACCGTACTCTTCGTCTTCATTACCTCAGAGCTGCTCCTCATCACCGACTATCCGATGTACCACGCCTACCGTCTACAGGTCATTGCCGACCGCCATCTTCTCATCCCGCATACCCTCGCCGGAATCTTCGCTCTTTTGATCGGCCCAATCAATTTCTCCTCGAGGATCCGCGAGCGTCACCTGCAACTCCATCGCATCCTCGGCCGCATCTACGTCATTTCCGTGTTTGTTGGTTCCTTCACGGGGATCGCTCTCGCAGCCGGCCGCCCGGGTCTTCCCGGAACCTCCATGCAGGCCGCTGCCTGGATGGTCTGCACCACAGCCGCCTTTATCACTGCGCGCAACCGCCAAATCACACAGCACCGCCAATGGATGGCGCGCTCCTATGCAGTTACGTTCACCTTTGTCTCCAGCCGCGTCCTCAACCTCTGGCCGCGTTACTGGAGCCACCTGGGCGACGTCTTATCTGCCGTCGGCGTGATTGCGTTCACACTTGCCTCGCTGCTGATCGTGGAGCTCGGCCTCAACTGGCGCGAGCTCACCACTCGTCGTAACTGATCGGATAGGAAGGCATGAGATTTTAAGGGCCAATGTTATAAACGCGGCAATCCACATATCGACCTTGTGATTAGGTTTGCGACATGTCCTATTTCTCGAAGCTGTCCCCCTCAAGCTCCGAGCTGACTACAGGCCCGTAACCACCGAACTGTCCAACAATTACCGCCACCGCAGGCTCCTCACCCTCCAGTACCCACACCATCACATCTTTCGGCTGAAGACCGGTTAGCCGCGCAATCAGCCCCACGATGCCGCCCAAATCCGGATGAATGCGAAACACTGTCGCCTTGAGGGTCTGTCCTGCCAAGTGAACCGTCTGCTCGTCCTCCGGCGAGATCAGAAGCCTAATCAACCGCCCGCCGCCGACTGGCGCCAGCATCCCCACCCGAAATGGCGCCGTATTGTACGGCACGTTCAGCAGCAATGTCCCAACGAAGCCATTCGCCAGGTCATTCGGCAGGTCCATGTGTTTGCTCTCGACGCGTATCTTGGCATTCTTGTCTATTGTGCGGCTGGTCACTATGCCAGTAGCAGCTTCTACCGTGAAGTCGATGGGCTTTGTAAAGAACGGCCCTTTCTGTATGTGATGGTTGCGCACTAACCGGAACGTACCCTGCTGCGTGTACGTTGTCGCCTCATCATCAATCGATCCATCGACAAAGTGATAGGTCAGGCGCATAGTTACTTCATTGCCCTGCACAACCTGCGAAAACTCACCGCTGGCAATGGTTTTTCCATCCTCGGAGCGGGTCACCATAAACCGGTGCATTGGCCGTTGAATATGTCTCACTGAAATCGGTACCGCCGCAGCGGCGATGCACAAAGTCATCGCGTAAAGAGCCGACATTAGGAAACCGTTTCTCGTCAATCGAATACCCCGTTCTAACACCTTAGACGCCTCCATCCAGGCAGCGCACCCAGCTCCAAAATGACGATTTGTACAGAATAACGTGCCGAACTGCTTTCTCGATGTCTACTAGAACTATGGAGCCCTTTACAAATTGATTGAATATGCATCGAGTTCGGAGGGAGTGCTTTGCAAGACGAAGTACTGATCCTCGGTGGCGGAGTGGCAGGCTGTGCGGCTTCAATCGCACTCGCTCGAAAGGGACGGAGCGTCACGCTAATCGAGCGCGAGCCCACGCCGCGTCATAAGGTCTGCGGAGAGTTCCTAAGCGGTGAGGCCCTTGAAGACCTGCATGCACTCGGCATCAACGTGGCCTCGCTTGGCGCGGTCCCCATCGATTACGTTCGCCTCGCCGCGGCCGGACGCGCAGTTGAGGCTCCGCTGCCTTTTCCCGCGGCTTCGCTCACCCGCAAAGCGCTGGATACAGCGCTCATCGCCGCAGCCATCGCTGCGGGAGTCCGCGTCAAGCGCGGTCGCGGTGTGCAATCGCTCAATCGCAAGACCACCAACCTCTGGCAGGCTACGCTCGACGACGGTACCAGTTATGAAGCTCCAACGGCCTTTCTAGCAACGGGCAAGCATGATCTGCGCGGACACGGGCGTCCGAAGGACCCTCACCAATGGGTCGCTTTCAAGACGTATTACCGACTGTCTGCCGTCCAGACCGCTGACCTGGCGGACGCCTCCGAGCTGACGCTCTATTCCGGAGGCTACGGTGGTATCCAACGGGTGGAAGACGGCGTTACGAATTTCTGCTGTGTGGTGCAACGGCGATATTTTGCACGTTCAGGTCTTCGCTGGGAGGGCCTTCTTGCGAAGATGCAGCAGGACTGTCCCCACCTCGCGATGCGGCTTGACGGTGCGGAGCCGCTGCTCGACAAACCGATCGCCATCACTCATATCCCGTATGGTTACATCCGCCGCACAACCGAGGATGGGCTTTACTGTATCGGCGATCAGGCAGCCGTAATCCCATCCTTCACCGGCGATGGTATCTCCGTCGCCCTGCACACTGCCCGTCGTGCCGCCACCGCTTATCTTGCGGGGGAGCCGGCGCCGGTCTTGCAGACAAGATTGCGCTCCGCGATGCTGCCCCAGATGCGTCTTGCCGAAATCGCCGCCGGCGGCTTGAACAACGCACTCGCGCGCGCTGTACTGCCGTTCTGCCTCAGCGTCTGGCCCGGTGCGATGCGCGTAACAGCTAGACTCACGCGTGTCACCCAGCCCGCCGCTGTTGCTCCACAAGTGTTCGCCAACTGAAATCGAGCCACGCCAAAGCAGCTCTCAATAGTCAAAACGCATTAGGGTAGAGTCAAAACGCTTTAGGGGAGATGGAATGAAATCCTTCGCAGTCTTAGCCCTCGCGGTCATACTCGGTCCAGCCGCACTCGCCCAGCATCAAACCTTCACCGTCAATCCCGATGCCAGCGACGTCAAGATGAAGCTCAACACGACCCACGAGGTCGTCAACGGCATCTTCCACGTACAGTCCGGATCAATCAATTTCGACCGCACCGCTTCCAATATATCGGGAACAGTCATCGTCGCAGCGGGCAGCGGCATGACGGGAAACGACAGCCGCGATAAAAAGATGAACAAAGACATTCTCAAGGTGGACCAGTTCTCCACCGTCTCTTTCGCTCCTAAAACATACAACGGAACGATTGCTGCTTCAGGCGACTCGACCATTCAGGTGAGCGGAGTGTTCACTCTCCTCGGCACTCCTCACGACCTGACGATTCCGATGCAGATCCACATCGATGGCTCGAAGGCAACGGCGAAGGGGCAATTCGTCGTTCCCTATGTGCAGTGGGGCCTGAAGAACCCGAGCTTCCTGATCTGGAAGGCAGAGAATGATGTAGCGATTGATCTCAATCTCGTTGGCCAGATCTCAAACTAAGGAGATTCTCGCCAAAAATGAATATGCGTGCGATTGGATTGGCCACTCTTTGTCTCATCTCAATGCCGGTGGTGGCTTTAGCGCAAACCGATGAGATCCAGGTCTACGACGGAGAGATTGCGCCACCGGGAATATTCAATCTGATGATCCACAACAACTTCACGCCCAAGGGACGGACCGTGCCCGACTATCCTGGGGCGATCATAGCCAATCATTCGTATCAGGTCACTGCCGAATGGGCGTACCGAGTTATGCCGTGGTTCGAGCAAGGACTTTATATGCCCGTAACCTCGCCCTATTCTTCGAACTATGGCTCGACGATCAACGGCTTCAAGATTCGCGAACTATTCGTGCGACCCAACGCTCACGATCGCAAGTTTTTCTACGCGGCCAATTTTGAGTTTAGCGTCAATCACAGCTACTGGGAGTCCAGGACGATTACCTCCGAAATCAGGCCGATCGTGGGGCTGCACTTGCACCCATGGGATTTCATCTACAACCCGATTCTCGACACGGACTATACCGGTGGACTTGGAAACCTCCAGTACAACCCCTCGGGGAGAGTGGCATACAACTTCAACGACAGGTGGGCCGTTGCCGCGGAAGAGTACGACGGTTTCGGCCCGCTGCACGGGTTCTTGCCACTTTCTAAGCAATTTCACGAGGTCTGGGCGACTACGGATTACTCAGGCAGCAAGTTTCTTGGTTTGAATATTGAGAGCGGTGTCGGGTACGGGTTGACTGCGGCTTCGGACAAATGGACGCTTAAATTGATGTTGTCACGCAACCTCAATGTCCACCCGTGGCACCCTGAATAGGAAAAGCCCTCAAGACGTGGTTCGGATTGCCCTGTTCTCGCCAGTTTGAGAATTCCTTCCAATTTCCTGTGCGAGGGCGAACTCTTATTCGGAGCGGAGTGCCTCCATTACATCGACACGGGCAGCGCGAGCTGCGGGCAGAAGTGATGCGACAACGGCAACCGTCATCAGTAGGAACGCGGAAATGACCACGGGCAACGCGCCCGGCATCTTCATTTCAACAAAATAGCTACCCGCTAAACGCGCTGCCACGAACCCGAACGCTGCGCCAACGAGTACGCCGAGTGCAGCCATCATGGCGCCCTCTGCTATGACACCTTTAAGAATCCGTTGAGGTTCCGATCCAAGCGCCAGTCGGATCCCGAATTCACGCGTGCGCGCACTTACCGAAAATATCAGCACGCCTGCTACGCCCACCACCGCGATGGCCAGCGCAACTGCTGCAAAGACGCCGAACACCAGCGAGTTCAATCGATCTGGTGTAAGCACTTCGGCGCGGATATCTTCAAGAGTGGCCGCGTGCTCGACGGGCTGATCGGCGGACATCGATCGAATCAGGCGCGTGATTGGCGCGACCAGCGCGTACGGATCTCTGGTTGTGTGTATGAACAGGCGACCGCCAAAAATCACACCTCCCTCAAGGGGGTCATAGACAGTGACTGTGGGTTCAGGAACGAGGTGACCATCGTCAATATCGGCTGCGACACCGATGATGCGGTGCGGCGCCACAAGGCGTGCTTTGTCGGCATCCGTTCCGGGGAAGAATTGCAATACGGGATCCGTCCAAAAGACATGTCGATTGATGGGATCCTGATTGGGGAACATGCGTTGTGCGAGCGTCTGGCTGACGATAACGACCGGGTCGTCCTTGTTCTCGCCGTCGAGCGCGTTGAAATCGCGGCCGGCGACTATGGGAACACCAAGCGCTGCAAAGTATCCGGGAGAGATAGTGCGCGACGACGCGCGGGGGTCCTCTTCGCCGCGGGAATGGACGTGACCATCAGCAGAAAATTGCAGACCTCCGGTGCCGGGGCCATTGTCGCGCCAGGGAACGACGTCGCCGAACGCGGCCTTGTTCACGCCCGGTAGCGCATCAATGCGGCGCATCGCTTCCTTGTAGAAATCAACGACCTGCTGTGGTGTCTTTCCATAGGACATAGCCGGAACATCGATAGCGAGAACGCGTTGCGTGTCCAAGCCCGTCCGCGTTCTTTGCAGCGCGACGAGTGTCGAGATCAACATACTTGCGCCGACCAGCAGTACGAATGAAGCGGCGATTTGTGTCACCGCGAAGATCTGCTGGCGGCGGTTCGTGCCGCTGGTGATGCGCACAGTCCCATTTGAAAGGCCCACCCCACTCGACGAGGCAGACGACGGCAGACGCGGGACAAACGCGAGGATCACCGCCGCAACGATGGCCAGTGCTGCTCCTACCCATAGCAGGCTGGAATCTACTTTTAAGTCGATGGCGCGGACCGAAAACTTCGAGGCATAACGGGCGAGCATAGCGACCATCGGTCGGGCACTTACCACACCGATCAGGGCACCGGCGCCACAGAGTACCAGGCTTTCAGCCAACAGCATGCGGCGCAGCGCGCCCCTGCTGGCGCCAAGCGCCATGCGGACTGCGAGTTCGCCTTCGCGGCGAACCGTCCGTGCCAGAATCAGGTTGGCGACGTTGCAACAAGCAATGATGAACACGAGCGCCGAGGCTGCGAGTAACACCAGAAGCACATCCCTGGCGCCAGACGTAATTTCGTCGCGAAACATCCGGGCTTCTATCTGGAAGTCAGCTTGCTTCGAGTAGGCCTCGGGATGGTCTTTCTTCATTGTGGAGTAGACGGTACGCAGCTCAGCACGAGCCTGGTCGAGGGTGGCTCCGGGCGCGAGACGGCCGAAAAGCTCAGTCATGCGATGAATGCGGCCCGTGACCATGGTCGCGGAGAGATGATGCGGGCTGGTGACGATGTTGGAGACGATTTCGGTTTCCTGCGGGTATGGGACGCAGGGTTCGAGGACGCCGATGATTTTCGCCGACCGTTCCCCAATGCTGCCGAGGCGAACCGTCTTACCGATGACCGAAGGATCCTTGCCAAGAGCGGTGGCCCAGAAACGATAGGTGAGAACCACGACTCCGGCAGCATTGGGGCCATCATCCTGAGGTCCGATGAGACGCCCGAGGACGGGATGAAGGCCCATCACATCGAAAAAGTTGCCGCTGACGACGCCACCTTGAATGGAACGCGGCTCACCGAGACCGACCATGGTGAAATCCATGGTGGAGAAGTCGCCGAATGCGCTCAAGGTTTTGACACTGGCGTGCAAGTCCTGGATCTCAGGTACGGAAAAGGTGGTGTTTTCATCGTGAATGCCTGGCGCGCTCTGGCGGATATAGATCAGACGGTTCTCGTCACGGTTGGCCAGGGGCTTAAGAAGGACGCCGCGCACCAGCGTGAAGATAGCTGCGTTGGCGCCGATGCCAAGCGACAGCGTGAGAATCACCGTGATCGCCAGCCCGGGAGTACGAGTTAACGAATGGAACGCAACTTTTAGATCGCGAAGGAATGACATGTCACCACCCCGATTCCTGTTGGAGTATCCAGCATTACATGCGTCAAATGCGAAATGCTAGAGCGAAAAAAATGACCTGATATCACTCTGCTTCGTTCGTGTCGTCCGTTTCCGCACATCATTGTTCTTCTCCGCCTGATGGGAGCCAGCAGCAAAGCTTTGCGCACTGGATTCACCTTATAGTCGTCGCACTCAGACAAAATCGACAGTAGAGACGAACTATTTTTTTTCAATTCTTCGGCATCGCAGTCAATCCATTTTCCGTAGGCCGCCTTCAGAGTGCAGTGTTTTGTCTCCGTCGCTGCTCACTTGCCTTGATGATTTCGTTCATGTCCCCGGCTGGCCGAATCTCGAAAATGTTGCCATACGTCATCGCCGGATGCTGCGCCATGAGCTGTACAGCATGATTCATGTCCCGCGCCTCAAGGACGAGAATGCCGCCGAGCTGTTCCTTGGTTTCGGCATAGGGACCGTCGGTAGTTGCCACTTTGCCGTTCTTCCAGGACAGGGTCAGGGCGGTCTCCGGCCCCTGAAGCGCTTCTCCCCCGGCCCAGTTGCCATTGGCGCGAAGATGGTCGTCATATTCAAAGCATGCATCGAACATGGCGTTTCGCTCGGCATCAGTCATGCCATCGAATTTGCCTTTGTCGTAGTAGCCAAAACAGAGATATTTCACTGTTCTTCTCCTCTTCCTTCCGGGTGCGAGCCAGCGGCGTAGCTTCGCGCTGGCTCCTTTATCTCGTCACTGGGCGCGTGTTCCGAAGCCGCAGCCGCCGGGTTGTTTACTTGCTGCCGCCGGGCCCTTGTTCCGGAGCCGGGTAGAAAAGAAGTTCGCGCACCTCTCCGGGCACATCGCAGGCGATGGCAGCCTTCTTCGCCCATGCAAGTACCTCATCCAGATCGGCGGCTTCCAGTATCCAGAATCCGCCCATGTGCTCCTTGGTCTCGATGTACGGTCCGTCGGTAACGCGCACCGTGCCGTCGGACTGCTTCCGCACTGTCTTGGCGTTGGCGGCCGGGGAAATGCCGCAGGCGAACTTCCTCACGCCGGCAGCAATCATTTCGCGGTTGAGCGCGTGGATCTCTTCCATCATCGCTTCGGTTACAGTGGACGGGTCGAAGTTGTCGGGGAGGTAGTTCGCAACCAGATACTGTGGCATGACTTTTTCTCCTTGGTTTCTGTGGTTTGTTCCCGATGACTCGTTTCCTGTTCACTCAGGAGCCGTAGCTCATCGTTCTTTTGCCCTATAGTCGTTGGGAAGAGGGAAAATCGACAGCAGAGGCGAATTTTTTTTGGGAAAATGGGGACAGACGTGACGTTTTCGGTTTTTCCCGACAGGAAATTGGGAAAGGTTCCATCTATCCCCGATTTTCAGGAGTTCTAACTCTGGATTCTGAACCAATCCTTCACAGATAACTTGAACCGTGTAATCTCGTCCTCGTTCAATTCGCAGCTGTGCGCGACTGTATTCCGAATCTTGTTGAACTGCGAGAGTATCTGCTGCATCGCCTTCTGGCTTCGGATCGTGTCCGAAAAGTCGGGCCAGTTCGCATCGAAGATGCTTATAAGTTCGCCGAAGTTTGTATAGGCCAACGGGTCCTCGGATCGGATGGACATGGTTGTGTCGCGCTCCTCCCTCTGCTTCTTGGCGGCATCGTTCCGGACGTCTTCGGGCACCTTGTCCGCCCACCAGTTCGGCCCGTGCTTCTCCAGCAATCGCTCCGCGATAAGGCGGCGGATGGAGTTCTCCAGCGCATAATAGATGACATAGAAATCGGCCATGCGGCGCGCCTCTTGGAGAATGTCGATCTCGAACAGATCGACGTCAACGATCTCGGCATTCTGGATTGTCTTGGCGTGCTCTATCTGGATGCCCGAGTCTTCCAGCTTCTTGAGTTCGGACTCCAGTAAGAGGTTCTGCATGCCGAACAGCTTGATCAGGTCGTCCACGGCCATCTATTGCCTCAGCAGATTCTCGCGCAAGCTCTTGAAGATCGCGTTGAACACTTCGATTTCTGTCGTGGCTGGTAAGTTGAGGTTGATCGTGTAGGAGAGACGTAGGCCGCCTTCTAGCTCTTCGCGCTCCCTCCGCTGACCGCCCGTGCCCGCCCCGTCGACGGGTGCTCCTTGTTCCTCTCGCTTTGGCTTTGGCGCGGTCCCGGTCCAATTTGCCAACTTTGACAACTCCAAGAAGGTAGAGGCGACATATTGGATGTTTGCGTCGTCTTCGGCGGCTCCCGTCAAACTGCGGAGTTTGGACACCAGCTCCTTTTTTTCCAGACGCCACGCATACTCATTCGCTTGGAACAAGGGCTTATATGCTTCTTTGAGCCGCTCGGCCATGATTGTTCCTGACAAGGAGTCTTCCCGATAGTCCTTGTAGGCCTGTGTCGGCGCATTCGCTTGGTCGATGAACCCGAGTCTCTTAAGCAGCGGGATCATTGCCCGGTAGCTCGATGACTTCAGGTCCAACATCGAGCCCATGAAATCGACTGTGAACTTTGGCGGAACTGCGGCGGCCTTGATCTTTTCGAACAGCTTGGCGATGCCGTTGTAGGCGTTGACGTAGGGTGGATATTCTGCCATTCCGGTGTCGCTCCTTGTAGCTTATTGTGGCCGTGTCAATCCTACTCTGAATCTGCCAACTCAAGAGAACCAGAGGCGAACTATTTTTATTCCAATTCCTCGAGTCGCCTAGCGAGAAAACGGCGCTCCGGTTCCTGTTGGGTCAGCGTCAGAGCTTTCTCATAAGCGGACCGAGCCTCAGCCGTCCTGCCGAGCCTGCGGTACATATCGGCACGGGCTGCATGCGCCAGGTAGTAATTAGCCAATTCGCCATGCTCCAGCACCGCGTCGATATGTGCCAGACCGGCCTCTGGGCCATCGCGCATGGCAATGGCCACGGCACGATTCAGATGGACAACCGGCGAAGGCTGAATGCGTACCAATTGGTCGTAAATCGCAACAATCTGCCGCCAGTCGGTCGCAGCGGTTGATTCCGCCTCCGCATGAACGGCCGCGATCGCAGCTTGCAGCGTGTAAGGTCCGAAGCGGCGGGAGTTCAGGGCCTTCTCCACCAACGCCATTCCCTCCGCGATCTGCTTCCGGTTCCAGAGCGAGCGGTCTTGATTCTCCAGCAAAATCAGCTCTCCAGTCGAAGAGGCTCTCGCGGCGCGACGGGATTCATGAAGCAACATCAGGGCAAGCAGCCCCATGATTTCCGGCTTTGGGCCCTCAGCCTCTGCCTGGAGTTCGATCAGTAGCCGTCCCAATCGAATCGCCTCGCCGGTTAGCTCAGCCCGCGTCACCTCCGCTCCCGCTGCAGCCGAGTAACCCTCGTTAAAGACGAGATAGATGACCTGAAGCACCGCGTCCAGTCGCTCCGGCAACTCCTGCGGCGTCGGTACCTCGTATGGAATCGATGCCTCGCGAATCTTTGCCTTGGCGCGCACGATGCGTTGGGCGAGCGTTGCCGGTGTAATCAGAAATGCCCGGGCAATCTCTTCCGTTGTCAGGCCGCAGACTTCGCGAAGAGTGAGCGCAACCTGTCCTTCCGGAGGCAGAGCGGGATGGCAGCAGGTGAAAATCAGACGAAGGCGATCGTCCTCAATCTCTTCATCTCCGCTGGGAGCGTCATTGACGCGCGATTCCATATGGGCGACAAGATCTCTCTGTGCTCCATCGAAGCGCGCGCGTCGGCGTATAGCGTCTATGGCCTTGAAGCGTGCCGTTGAAATTAGCCAAGGCCGTGGATTGTCCGGAATGCCAGCCTGCGTCCAGGACTCCAGAGCGACAGCGAACGCCTCGTGCATCGACTCTTCGGCCAGGTCCAGGTCTCCGAGGAGGCGCACGAGCGTCGCCAGGACCCGGCCCGATTCCGACCGGTAGAGAGTCTCAATGGTCCTGCTGAGTTGTTCAGGCACCGGCGCCGGCATGTACGCCAACCTAGCAAAACAGAGGCGCTGGACACAACTGCCCTCGGGCTCCTTTACCCACAATTCATCGGTGTTACGATCTCTTGCGCATCGTCAGTAAGCGCATAATCGCCAATTCACTCACCGGCCATGGAATGCGAGCCACATGGCCGTCGTTCCTTGCAGTCGCGCGAGCTCGGCATCCGCCGGCGTGAAGAAATAGTTCTTATGACCTACAACTCGTCGAAAAGCCTTATTTGCCGCTCGTATCTGTCCCTGGGTCTTGTCCAATCTTGAACAATTTCTCTCATAGTCCTTCCTGTGACGCTGTTCGGCAGTCTTTCCAGGATGCACTTGTCGGCGGGGCTTTCGGCGAACGAATCGGCTTGCTTCCTGAGTGTCCAAACAGGCCGTGGGGCATTTCCGGCGCTGTTGATTCTGGCGAGCGTCCAGCTGCCTTTCAGCTTTTCTCCATGTAACGTAAATTGCAGGACGCCCCTGCGCAGCGCGCTCTGGATATCAAGGGATTCCAGCTGTGGCTCCCACGTTCCGCGATCCCAGAGCATGATAGGGCCTGTCTCATGCACTCCTTCGAACAGCAGGTTCGCTCTGCTGTGATCCTCCATCTCGATGGCTTTACGAATCGCTCCGGCACAGCAACTGGGCCCCTCCGGAAGCGCCCAGCTCAGCAGCACTCCGTTCCACTCCAGTCTGAGGTCGTAATGGAGGCGCGTTGCTTGATGTTTTTTCATAGCATAGGCGCGCTCGCAAAGAGCACGACGGTTGGCTTCTGCTTCCATCTCGCAGCGTCTTCCTCCCGCTTATCCGCCTCTCCTGGCAGATGCTCTAGGATACCGGAGCGACGATCCCCCAAAGGCTTGCCGAAGGATTTAACCCTGACTCTCCACCCGGTTTCTGGCTCATTGAAATGTCCGGCATTCCATTCGGGGTGAGTTCTGACATGCTCGAGGAGCTAGATTGGAAGAAGGTTCGCATCGAACCGCAACTAGCCAAAATATCAACGCCAGATATGGATTATTTCCAGCTCGCGAATACCTGCCGTCTTGATCAGGATATTCAAGTTTCTCCCGGCAAAGGTTGTTTAATCCTTATTCGGCAAGGGCAAATCGTCGTCTCCGACTGACCGCTGCCAGACCGGTTCCGTTGCTATACGTGCATCTGAACCATGATCTTGGTAAAGAGCGCGGGACTGTCGGACCATCGCGCCATGATAGCGGGAGCTTCCTCCAGCGCTACGATCGCGCTTACGGCCCGGTCTACTGGAAAACGGCCCGCTTCGAGCATCGCGATGACTTCTTTGAAATCGGAGGGAAGCGCATTCCGTGAGCCGAGGATATCGAGCTCCTTTTGCACGAAGAGTTTTGTTTCATAAGCCACCGGCTGCTTTGCATAGCCTATGTAGACGACGCGTCCGGTGAATGCCACCTCCTCAACCGCGGCGCGGAACGTCTCAGGCAGGCCGATGGCTTCGATGATGACGTCAGGTCCCTTGTCTTCCGTCGATTCCCGAAGCCTTTCGTGAAGATTGTCGCGTTTTGAGTGAATCAGATCCGTGGCCCCGGCCGCGCGGGCGATATCGAGCTTCTCATCGTCGAGGTCAACGGCAATGGTGCGCGCTCCACGAAATGCTGCACCCGCGATGGCGCCTAGGCCAACGCCGCCGCAGCCGAAGACAGCGACTATATCGGATGATGTCACGCGGCCACGTGCCACCGCATGCACGCCTACGGTGAGCGGTTCAACAATACAAAGCTCTTTGTAAGAAAGGCCGGAGGGATACACCTTTGACTCCGGCACCCGCAGCAGCTCTGTCATGCCGCCATCGCGCTGGACACCGAAAGTTTCATTGAACTGGCAGGCATTCGTTCGGCCACGGAGACAGGAGGCGCATCTGCCGCAACTCGTGTACGGCGCTACCGTGACGCGCGTTCCGGAAAGCAGAGCGGCTGAACCCTCGATGACGGTGGCGGCAATCTCATGACCGAGAATGCGTGGATAGCTGATCAGTGGATTGTTGCCGCGAAAGCTGTTCAGGTCCGTGCCGCACATGCCCACCATCTCCACTTGCAGCAAAAGAGTGCCGTTGGTGGAGATCGGCTCTTCGACCCGAATCACGCGAAGATCGCCCGGCGCGAAGAGTGAAAGCGCTCTCAGATGGATTCTCCTTGTGATATCTGCTTCTCACTTTGAGCAGCATCGGCCGCGCGTGCTTGCAGACCGTATACCCGCGCCGCAGTTCCGCCGAGAATCTGAGCGCGTTCATCGGGAGTGAGCGGGGAAATCCAGTCCTCGACGATACCCCACCATTGCGAATATTCGCACCCGAGGGTCAGGACCGGCCAGTCTGTTCCAGTCATGAGACGCTGCGGTCCGAAGGCGTCAAGAACCACATCGAAGTAAGGCTGCAACTTTGCGGGAGTCCAGTGATGCGGGTCTGCCTCCGTAACCATTCCGGAGACTTTACAGACTACATTGGGACGCAGACTCAGCTCGCGTATCCTGCTTCCCCATGGCTCGATCTCGTCGTCGGCGATCCGGGGCTTGGCGATGTGATCCAGCACAAAACTCTGCTTAGGATGGCGATCTACAAATCGCATCGTCTCCGCAAGCTGGCTCTCGAGGATCAGGATGTCATAGACAAGACCTGCTCCCTCAATCGCCGAGATGCCGTCGTCGAATTCTTTTTGATCAAGAAATCCTTCGGCTTCAGCCTGAACGACATGACGCAAGCCCTTCAGCAGAGGGTCACCACTGAAAAGATCAAGATGACTCCTGAAGTCAGGCGAGGATATAGGAAGCCAGCCCACAACTCCCCATATCGAAGGAGTCGTTTGGGCTATGGCAAGCAGCCACTCGGTTTCAGCAATCGTCTGCCGCGCCTGTACCGCAACGGCGCCGTCGACATGAGCTGAAATCAGGGCAGGCAGCAATTCGGAAGCGAGAAAATCCTGCTTCAACGGCTGCATAGTATCGTCAATCCAGCCATATTCCTCAGCCGAGTAGCGCCATAAATGGTGATGTGCGTCGATTCGAAACGAGTCCACGTTAGCGTCTACTTTATCATTTTGCATTGCACATGAAAGGCGCTCCACGGCAACGAGCGTGAGAAAACAAAATCAGTTCGCGAGCGACCGGGATGAAGATCTTTTCGAGAATCACGTTATGGATGTTATTGAGTTCCGTTCCTCTCTGGGGACAGACAATGCTCCCGTTCTTTCATCAGGAGGACGTGATCGTTTTCCAGGGCGATTCCATTACAGAAGGAGGAAGATGGCGCGAAGCGGAAGATTACAACCACATCATGGGCCAGGATTATGCATACATTCTGGCCGCAAAGATTGGTGCGGAATATCCGGAACGGCACCTGAACTTCATCAACCGCGGCGTCAGCGGAGATCGTGTCTTGGATCTGGCGGCGCGTTGGCAATCCGATACGCTGGCACTAAAACCAAATCTGCTCAGTATTCTGGTAGGGATTAACGACACACTCTACGTGGGCCCGAAAGGAGAGACGTTCGAGGAATACGAGCAGGCATATGACAAGTTGCTGGCGCAAACTATGACCGCTCTTCCACATGTGAAGATTGTGCTTGGGCAGCCGTTCCTACTGCCAGTCGGCAAGCATCAGGTCAATTACGCGGCAGAACTGGCTGAGGTGAGAAAGCGACAAGCCGTGGTCGAAAGGCTGGCTGCGAAGTATCATCTGCCGTTCGTCCGATATCAGGATGTTTTTGATACCGCATTGCAACGGGCTCCGGCTGACCACTGGAGCTGGGACGGCGTTCATCCCACATACGCCGGTCACTGGCTCATGATGCAGGCATGGCTGCAGACGGCGAGCACCTTCTGGCCTGATGCCCAGGGGGCGACAGCGCCACAATAGCCGCCGCCTTTGGCGCTTATGGCTGGCCGCCATCTATTGATAGCAAGCCAGCCAATATCCTCAACCCTTGAGGAACGCCAACAGATCCGCATTGATCGTTTCCGCCTGGGTCGTCGGCATGCCATGCGGAAAGTCCTTATAAGTTTTCAGAGTTCCATTCTTCAACAACTTTGCAGACAGCGGTCCGGCAGCGACATAGGGAACGATCTGGTCGTCTTCGCTATGCATAACTAATACCGGAATCGTGATCTTCTTGAGGTCTTCTGTGAAATCTGTCTGGGAAAAGGCCACGATGCCGTCATAGTGCGCCTTTGCGCCGCCCATCATCCCCTGACGCCACCAATTTTCGATCACGGCCTCCGAGGATTTTACTCCTGGTCGGTTGTATCCATAGAACGGTCCGGTGGGCAGATCGCGATAGAACTGCGTGCGGTTGGCTGCGAGTTGAGCCTGCAAATCATCGAACACTTCCTTGGGAAGGCCGACCGGGTTGGCCGCCGTCTTCAGCATGAGGGGTGGCACTGCGCTGATAAGCGCTGCCTTGGCTACCCGGCTTTCGCCATGGCGGCCCAGGTAGCGCGCCACCTCACCGCCGCCGGTCGAATGGCCGACATGGATGGCGTCTTTCAAATCGAGATGAGCTGTAAGAGCGGCCAGGTCATCGGCATAGTGATCCATATCGTGACCATCGCCAGTCTGTGTGGAGCGCCCGTGACCGCGGCGGTCATGGGCGATTACGCGATAGCCATGACCCAGGAAGAACAGCAACTGCGCGTCCCAATCATCGGCCGACAACGGCCAGCCATGGCTGAACACAATGGGTTGACCTGAACCCCAGTCCTTGTAGAAAATCTCAACGCCGTCTTTGGTTGTAATGGTGGGCATCTCCGCTCCTTTGTAGTTGGGTAGTGATGCCCACCAATTAAACCACACCTGCGTTATAGACATTGACCAGATAGTCTGCGCCAGCAATATCGCCATTTTAGGGTTATCTTGGTCAGGTTGAGTCTGAAGGGAGAAATGAAGATGTTCAGCAGCAACAGATGGAAGCTCAGTCGTCGTCACGTTCTGAAATCCTCTGCGGCACTCCTGGCGGGTGGCCTCGTAGGGCAGTCCTCCCAAAAGGCGACGGCTGAACAGGCAGTCAGGAATGTCAATCTAAATTCCAGTCCGTCGACTCTGAAGATCACCGATATGCGTTATGCCGTGGTCGTTAAGCCAGGACCGAGCCCCTGCGTTCTGATCCGCATCGATACCAACCAGGGCGTATATGGTTTGGGTGAAGTGCGCGATATCGCAGGTCCGCAGTACGCGATGGTGCTGAAGAGCCGCGTTGTGGGTGAGAATCCACTGAACATCGACTTTCTCTTTGAAAAGATCGCCCAGTTTGGCGGAGTCTCCCGGCAGGCAGGCGGCGTCAGTGCTGTGGAAATGGCGCTTTGGGACATCGCCGGAAAAGTCTACAACTGTCCGGTCTACCAGATGCTCGGTGGCAAGTGGCGCGATACGGTTCGCATCTACGCCGATACGACGGAATCAAAAGATCCGCAGGAGTATGGACGGCGTGCAAAAGAACGCAAGGCGATGGGGCTTACATGGATGAAGATGGATCTCGGCATCGATACCCTCGACGGAATTCCAAACACAGTGATGCAGCCATCCGGCCTTAGCCAGTGGGAACAGCGCAGTCAGCCTCATCCGTTTATTGCCACTGAGATCACCGACAAAGGCATCGACCGGCTTTGCGAGTATGTGGCTGCGGTGCGCGATGCGATCGGCTATGACATGCCGTTGTCGATGGATCACCTTGGACATGTCGGTGTGAAGTCTGCCATTCGCCTTGGCAAGGCGTATGAGAAGTTCAATCTGGAATGGATGGAAGATTTGATTCCCTGGTATTACACCGATCTCTGGAAAGAGATCACCGATGCCAGTCCTACGCCTACGCTCACCGGTGAGGATATCTACGAATTTACTGATTTCGAAAATCTATGCAAGAACCATGCCGTGGACAAGATCCATCCGGATATCGGCACCTCCGGAGGTATTCTTCGAACCCACAAAATCGGTGACATGGCCTTCCGCTACGGTGTGCCGATGGCAATGCACTATGCGGGCACGCCTGTAGGCTGCATGGCAGCAGTCCATTGTGCGGCAGCTACGCGCAACTTTCTCGCGCTTGAGAACCACTCACTCGACGTGCCATTCTGGCAGGATCTGGTGACCGGAATCGATAAGCCAATCATCAACAAGGGCTTCATCAAAGTTCCCGATGCGCCTGGACTGGGAATTACCTTGAACGATGATGAGGTGAAGCGGCATCTGAAACCCGGCACAGGTTATTTTGAACCGACGCCTATGTGGGATGACAAACAATCCTGGGACGACGCCACCTTTAGTTAGGTTTAGTAGCGGCAGAGTTATCAGCTGAAATTCCGCTCCTGAACATCTCGAGGCAACTTATTGTGGCGCAGCGTTCGCGAGTCGCTGAAGGCGCTCATTGACATTCATCAGCGCCCGGGATTCGTGATAAGCGGCCTTCCACATCTTTCCCTTGACGGGCGAGACCGGTGTGCCGTCGGCCTTGATAAGTTCGTACTCGCCGTGGAACTGATGATCCACCTGGTAGTGCTGTATCCAGTGCCACTGCAGCTGAAAAGCTTTCCAGTAAACGTCTGTCGTGCGGCCGTAGCGCTCATGCAGGAGCAGCAGAGTATTCAACGACTCCATCTGTACCCACCACTCCTTTAGCAAATCATTCGGTTTGCCGATGAAAGGGCCAGAGTGATAAAGCCCACCGTGTGCCTCATCCCAGCCATAAGCAAGCGCGTGATCCATCAGCAACCGTCCGACTTTGTCATTGCGTTCGCGTTCGGATGCGGATAATGGCGAACCTGCTTGAGCCAGCACGTCGGCAGCCTCGTCGATGAGATAAGTCACTTCGGCATCGTGGCCATACGAGTCATATTCAGGCACAGCCTGCCAGGCGTTGGTGAAGTAAAGATTCATGGCGCCCGGTTCAACTGTAATGACGTCGCGCACCAGGTGCTGAAGTTCAACGACACGCGCTCGAAGCGTTGCATCCGGCCAGACACGGAGCAATTCGGTGAAGGATTCGAGTAAGTGAATGTGAGTGTTCATCGACTTGTAGCCGACAGGAAAGCCTCCGGGCGGCACAGTGGCGACGGTAGCCGCGTAAGGTTCGGCCTGCACTGGTGTGCCGTCTCGCGTGAGCCATTCAAAGTAGCCGCCATTCTTTGCGTCATGCGCGTGCTCGTCGGTCCAGCGGAAGGCGCGTTGTGCCAGTTCCAGATCGTGTGCGTCGTGCGTAGCCTGATAAGCGGCGGCAAGACCGTAAATGCAAAAGCTGATGCCGTAGAGATGCTTGTGATCAGTGAAAACCGGTGAGATAGATCCGTCATCAGCTAAGCCCCAGAAGAAGCCGCCATCCTTCTTGTCCCACATCACATTCGCCAGATAGTCGGTCCCATGTCGCACATAGGAAAGATATTGTTCGCGCAGAGAGGGGCGGCGGAGAACAACCTGCGCGGCCACCCAGGTCATACGCCCTTGGAAGACGGAGAACTTACCCTGGCTGGCGAGTGGGCTCCAGTCGCGGGCGAAATCGGCATTGAAGCCCCCATAAGTGTTGTCGATAGAACGCGGATACCAGACGTCGAGTACATCCTCGTGGAGCATCTTTTCTGTCTCTACGGCGAAGTGCTGGTAGGCGGATTTGCCCGCTGGCAGATAGTCGATCATATCGGGTTTCGCTATGGCAGAAAGCTGCCGCTGTGCGAACATCGCGGGAACAAGTGAAAGCATAATGGCGATGAAGTAGATGCGGGGCAACCGGATCATATAACTAGCTCCTGCGAGTGTGCTCGATAACATACAGAAAGACAGATACACTCGACGCGATATGGAGTGACCCTAACAATCGTAGACAGAAAGCAACAGACCACTCGTAAAAGACAAAATGGTAACGTAACCAATGGGGAAGGTTGGCCGTGTTCCTTCCAGTATTACTTTGGCCTGACACTTTCCTCTGGTAGAAGTTCATAGCTAACAAATGCCAGTTTAAGACTGTCGGGTGACCACGATGGAACATTGATGGTCCCTTGGCCGCCGAACAACTTCGCCAGCACCCGCACTTTCTTGTCTTCCATCGACATTAGTTGAAGCATGACATCCTTCTCGGCAGGATGGCCGGTCACATCTTTTGCATATGAGAGAAATACCATCCACTTGCCGTCTGGTGAAATGTGAGGAAACCAGTCATTCGTATCATCGGAAAGCACCTGTTCCTGCCCGCTGCCATCACTCTTCATGCGCCATATCTGCATCAGGCCGGTGCGTTCTGAATTGAAATAAATATAATCTCCGTCAGGCGAATATTCAGGACTGTCATCAAGTCCCTCGGCCTTCGTCAGTCTCGTCTCTTCACCGCCCGCCGCCGGAATCGTGTAGATATCGAAGTTGCCATTTCGCTGACCGGTGAAAGCAAGCGTCTTGCCATCCGGCGACCATCCATGCCAATAAGACGGTGAGTTGGCCGTCACCTGTCGAGGTTTCCCACCAACAATCGGCGAAATGAAAATAGACGATTGCTGATTGCCTCCCGATTGGCAACTGATTGCCAGGAATTGTCCGTCGGGCGAAATTCCATGATCGTTATTGCACCGATCCTGGGGATCGATTGAGATGAACGCAGGCTCAGACTCGTTCAAACCCAATCGGCGCATCCGGCCTTCGCTGTTAAAGAGAAAGAATGATCCGTCACGAGACCAGTTCGGCGCTTCAAAATGACCGGACGCCACATACGCCACACGGCGATCAGTTGAAGCAACGGTGACGGTTTCAAGTGCGCTATATAAAACCGATTTGCCGGGCGTGGCTGTCAGCGACACCAATTTCACGTTTGAGAAAATGGCCTTCTCTCTAACATCTTTGTCGTGAGAACAAACACCGATTCCGATATAAAACGGCGCAGTCAGAGACAACTTAGTCGAAGCGCCGGCAGGCTGAAGCGCGCCATCTTTATCGGAAACGAATGCGTAGAAATACGCCCCATGCTTTTCGATTCGCACAGTTCTCGGCGCAGACACATTGGATTGAACCTCGTGTGTATCAGCACCGATAGCATCTCTGTATTGAAGCGATGTGAGGCCGTCGCCGTGTAGCGCCAGATCCACCGACTGTGAGTTGCCATCTAAACTTTGCCGGATCATCAGCACGGCTTTGCGATGATTATTTCCAGTCTGGCCAATGAAAGAGATATCGGCCGTGAGGGACACATCTCCCGAAATCTTTTTCCAAAGGTAGTGGAAATCATCCTGTCCAAACCACATGTTCTCGCCGCTGCCGCTGACGGTGTAACTCTCTGAAACCGGATCGTATGTTACCGATCCCGGATGCAACACAGTTCCTACATCTCCATGATCCTGAAAAATACCGAGGTTTGGTGTTGCCGAGTGAGCGCTCGCAGCCAATAAAAGGAGCATTGCGCCCCATGTGCAGAAAGTGCGCCGCAGAAAGCAGGAATGCATGGAGAACCTCGTTCTGGCTTAGTCAAACGGTTTATCAGTAATGAACACAAAAGGCAACGCTGTTCCGAATCGTCGGTAAACATTCAGAATAAACTTGACAATGTTCACTGAATTGCATATTGTCTTGCGCGATTCCGATAACGATATCAGGATGCACCCGAAAAAACATAACGCAGCGTAAATCACGGCGCTCACTGACCTTGGAATCGATAAGGCTTTTGGCAGAGAGGATATGTTTATGTTTCGAGTGAAGAGCATTTATTCCGCATGTAAACGCCTCGAAGGTAGCTTGAGCCGTGACCAGATTTCTTGCCATAGTGCGACAACTTTCGGTGAGAGACAACCAGGAAACTCCCGCAAACTCATGAAGGAAGGCATCGTCGGATCATTTGCCTTGCTTGCTTTATTTGCTTTGTTCTTACCGGGAACGAAGCTTCAAGCTCAGACCGGCCTGATCACTGGCACAATCGTCGATCCTTCCGGCGCCGCAATGCCTGGAGCCCAGGTCCAGATTGTCGACCAGGCGACCGGCAGCGTGACTCGCAACACTACGGCTGATGGTACAGGCACATTCCGTGCGCTGAATATTCCCGCCGGCACTTACAAAATCATAATCACCGCGTCCGGCATGAAAGAGTTGGACCGCACGGGCGTGGTGCTGGATGAAGAGCAAAGTCTTGGTTTAGGGCAGTTGCAGATGACCATCGGGCAGGCGTCGCAGACCGTGACCGTGAGCACAGCAACGCCCTTAATTGATACCGCAACTTCAAACAACTCGGCAGTCATCGATCAACGACAAGTCGTCGAACAGCCTTTAAATGGACGCGATTTTGAATCCCTGATGACGACGTTGCCGGGTGTAGTGACAAATAACCAATCGCAATTCCGGCTCGTCTTCAACCAGACCGATGATTTCTACGTCGACGGAATGCGCGGCACTGCTAATAACTTCTTTCTCGACGGTGTAATCAATACCGACGTGGGCGCCAATGACGGCGAATACACAAATCTGAGCATTGACGCTGTGGGTGAATTCAAAACCCTTACCGGCAACTTCAATGCAGAATACGGCCGCAGCCCGGGCGTGATGATTCTCGTGAATACCAAGACTGGCGGGCAGCGCTTTCACGGTACTGCATACGAGTTCGACCGCAATACTGTCTTCGACGCCAACGACTGGTTCAGCAATCACGCGGGTTCGTCGAGAGCCGTATTGAGATTCAACCAGTTCGGCGGCAATATTGGCGGTTACATCCCCATCCCGAAAATCTCACCCCGAAGCGACAAGAAAGCGTTCTTCTTCTTTAACTATGAAGGGACGCGATCCAGCCGCCCGAGCGGTGGCACGTATTACACCATGCCGCAACCTTCCATGCTCGGCATTGGCACTCCAAACGGAGAAGCAGATCTCTCGCCCGCCTATCGTCCGGGCAACATGTGCGACTTCAACGGGACTTCAACCTGCACGCCAATTCACGATACGAGTGGGAACCTCGTGCAGAACGGTCAGGTCTTTGTACCGGGTACGGTTCAGTATGACTCGATTGGGGAGATTAAGACCGGTACGGTCTACTCCGGCAATATCATTCCGGCCTCGCAATTCAACAGTCAGTATGCCGCGATGATTAAGTACTTTACTCCGGGCTATCGGGGAAGCTTCAATCATCCGACTTTTAATAACGGATTCGGTGACGAACAGCAGATCAACTTCCAGGACACATACACGTTCTACAAGAACCAATACGTGGTGCGTGTCGACTACAACTTTGGCCCGAAGGCGAATGCTTTCTTCCGCTATGTGGATGACCGTCAGCAGGAGAGCCAGGGTTTTGGCATTTTCTCGGGAAATAGCTTCCCCGTGCTCCCTCAATACCGCAAAAAGCCCGGTAAGAGCTACGCGTGGAGTTTGGTAAATGTAATTTCTCCTACGCTGACCAATGAAGCAAGTGTTGGCTGGCTTCACCTGACGCAGGTGGTCGACATCGTCCCTGGCACTCCAAAAGATTTATACGATAAGTCCACCGTGGGCTTTACTTTCAGTGATATCTATCCATCGACTAACACTCATGATCTCGCGCCGAATATCAATACGGGCGATGGCTACATTAACATCTCGCCCTTTCCGTCCGGATGGACTTCTACTGGCAATACCGTTGTCGCGACGGACGACGTGACTAAGGTCTGGGGCAACCACGTCATTAAATTTGGTCTCTTTGCCGATCTGAATGAGAACGGTCAGGAGGGAACCTGGCAGGAGAATCCTTCGATCAACTTCGGAGCCAGCAACCAGAACCCTAATAACAGCAACTCGGGAATTGGGAACACGCTTCTCGGAAACTACACGACCGTCAGCCAGTCGGATATTTATGCCTTTGGCCACTTCCATTTCTTCCAATATGAGGGCTACGCTCAGGACACCTGGAAGGTATCTCCGAAACTCACGATCGACTATGGTATGCGCTATGAATTCGTCGGTCCCACTTATACGGTCGCGCCTTATTACCAGTATTATTTCGAGCCAAACTTCTATGATCCGGGAGCTGCCGTTCAGATCAATACCGCGCCGAATATTCCGGGACAGGTGCCGACGCAAGGCTCCATCATTACCGGTTCTGGAAACCCTTACAACGGCATGGTCCAGGAGGGAACGAATGGGTTGCCGAAGGGCGGCTTGAACTATCGCTGGAACAACTTCGGTCCACGCCTTGGTTTTGCATATGACGTTTTTGGAAACGGCACGACCGCTCTTCGCGGCGGTTTTGGCCTGTTCTATGAGCGCTATCAGCAGAACGCGTTCAACTTCGGGGGCATCAGCAATCCACCCCAGGTTTACACGCCAACGATCTACGGCGGCAACATCGGCGACATCTCTCCGTCACTGGTCAACGGAGCGCCTCTGACGCCATCTGGCGGCATTCTTTCTGCGGATCGAGAGGGTCAGATTCCGACCACCTATGGTTACAATCTTGGCATTCAACAGGCGTTGCCTTACAAACTCGTTCTTGACATGGGCTATGTCGGTAACGCAAGCCGTCACCAGATGTATAACCAGGAATTAGAACAGTTACCGCTGGGCTACACCACAAGTTCCAATATTCTTTCTACGGTGAACAATGTGTCGGCGGCAATCTTGCCCTACAAAGGTTACACATCCATCCACTACAACAAGTTTGGTGCCAGCAGCTCTTACAACGGCCTGCAGGTCAAAGTATCACGTAGATTCAGCAATAGGCTCACCTTCAACGCAGACTACACGTGGTCAAAAGCGATCGACTTGGATGACGTGGACTACGATGCCGACGTTTTTCCTGACTACACGCAACTGAAGAGGTTTTATGCCCCTGCAGGTTTCGATCGGCGCAGTGTCTTCAACTTTCAATATGTTTATAACTTTTCCGATTTCAAAGGCTTTAATAAGCTCGTGCAGCTTACCGTTGGTGGCTGGGAGGTGTCAGGAGTTACAGCGTTCTGGGGCGGTTCGCCGTGCCTCGCGAACAACAGCCCTACGAGCGACTCCTGCGATCTTACTTCGAGCGGGAACTTAGGAAACGGGGGTTTCGGTCATATTCGTCCTGACTATCTGGGCGGTACGATTTTGACTCCTCACCATCACGATGTTCCCGCGGGACAATTTCCCCAGTGGTTCAACCCCGCAGTGTTTGCGTCGCCGGCCAATGGCAGCTTCGGAAACTTCCATCGCAACACGATTTACGGACCGGGGGTCGACAACTGGAACATGTCTCTGTTCAAGAACTTCAATTTCACTGAAAACATGCGGATTCAGTTGCGATTCGAAGGCTACAACGTTTTCAACCACACGCAGTGGGGAACCATCAATAACAGCTTGTCTGCGCCAACGGCAGGTACGCCCTTCTCTGGCGCAAACGCTGGAGCTTCCGGCCAGATCACATCTGCGCGTGATCCCCGTCAATTACAAATCGGAGGCAAGTTCTACTTCTAACTCGCGCTTGACTCTGGGTGGCCAGGCTCATCCGACATGAGTCTGGCCAGCTCTTTTTATATGTCATACTCTCTTCTCAAATACAGAAGGGAAATTCGCCTCCACTCATGTGGTCCGCAGTATCTCGGCTCTTCATGAACTTTCGCACACTAGCTCTTGCAATCGCGCTGCTGTTCTCATCGACCGGTGGGTTCTGTGTGGCCTCGGACACAGCGAGACAAACCTTCGAGTCAGCAGTACGAGCGCTGAATGCAGGCGAGTACGCGCAGGCGGAGGCAGGGTTTCACAAAGTCCTCGAACTGGATCCGCATAACATCAGCGCGCTTGCTAATCTTGGCATCTTGTATGCCAAAACTCACCGCTATACCAAAGCGATTGAGATGTACAAACAGGTTTTGAGCATCAGCCCACATCAGCAGGAGACACAACTGAATCTCGGGTTGGCTTATATGAAGCAGGACGACTATGCCCACGCATCGCCATATTTCGAGCAGTTGCGTGAGCAGGATCCGTCTAACCATCAAGCCACTTTGCTGTTGGCGACATGCCTTACATATAGCGATCACAGTGAAGAAGGTATTCGCTTATTGAAGCCATTGACGGATGTCGGTGACCAGGACTCCGCGGCTCTCTATCTCCTTGGGGTTGCTTATTCTCGAGCCGGTCAGTCACAACAGGCCCAGGATGTCTTCACACGGCTTTTTTCCACCGCGACACCCGCACAAGCTGGCTTCCTCATGGGAAAGGCCTATGCCGACGCCAGAAACTTCCCTGAAGCGCAGAACGCCTTTCGGTCCGTGTTACACACAGATCCGGCTTTTCCCGGTGCCCACCGCGAATTGGGCAAGGTGTACATCAGTCTTCAGGAAAACGCGGAAGCGGAGAAGCAGCTGAATCAGGCAATCCAGGCTGATCCTCAGGACGAAGATGCCCTGTATTATCTGGGCGCTCTCCTGGTGCAGTCAGAACGCTACCAGGAAGGGATCTCCTATTTACAGAAGGCGCAAAGCATTGCCCCCGATTCCTGGGCGACCTACTTCTACATGGGCAAAGCTGAATTCCAACTCCACCATGTAGATCAGGCCATACCGTTGCTGCGCCGGGCCGCGGAGATGAATCCCGACGATTCAGCAGCGCCTTACTTGCTCGCCAGGGCATTGCGCTTTGAGGGCGACACAAAAGGTGCGGATGCCGCAATGCATCGCGTCATGGAACTCCATACAACTGCAATCGACGCAGAAAGACGCGCCTTGAAAGACGCCCACATCGCGACCGAGCGTTGAAGGCTCCATCGTTTCATCCCACCCGTTAACTTCGAAGCCATTCGAAAAGTCGCCGAACCGCCCGACCTCTCCTCACGATTCGTGTGGTATGACCACGCTAGGATACGCATGTTTATTGATTAGACATTTTTTTCTTGACAGAGCCAAAGCGTCACAAAGATTATCGCGCTTAAAAGTTTTAAAAATTTGTAGCTACAACTTTTCCGTGGATGACCTATCAGGAGGCGACGCTGTTGAACAAGGTATTGGCTCAAAAAAGATGGTTGGTATTGTTTTTTCTCATAATGATACCGTTTACTGTAAACAGTTTCATTTACGCGCAGGACACAAATGCATCGTTGAGCGGCACCGTCACAGATTCAAGCGGCGCGATCGTTCCGGCAGCAAATTTGAGCCTGACCAATCTGGCTACGGGATTCCAGCAGAATGTCGTTTCAAATGGCTCCGGCGAGTACACGTTCCGCAATCTAACTCCCGGAAAATACACACTTTCGGTGAATGCTCAGGGTTTCCAGTCGGTCGTGCAGACAGGCATCGAACTCGCGGTGAACCAGGTAGCTCGTACTGACGTTCACCTGACCGTCGGCAAGGCCGACGAGACCGTCACCGTCAATGGTGACGTGTCCCTGATTAACTTCGAGAATCCCACCCTGGAAGGCGGCATCGCTCCGCAGACTCTGCAGGATCTGCCACTGACGATCTCGGGCATGCCCCGTTCGGCAATCGGGCTGGCCATTATGTTGCCCGGCGTTTCCACTGCATCAACAGGCAATGCGTACAATGCCCGTATCAACGGCGGTCTGACCACTGGTGATGAAGCGCTACTCGACGGCGCGACCATGACCGAAGGTTTCATGAACCAGAGTGGCATGGTTTCGCTGTATGAAGACTTCCAGATGTCGCCCGACATGGTAAGCGAAGTCCACGTGCTTACGGCAAATTATCCATCACAATATGGGTCTTCAACTTCGGGACAGCTGATTGTCCAGAGCAAGGGCGGCGGCGAACAGTTTCACGGCGCTGCATTCGAGTACTTCCGCAACGATGCGCTGAACGCAATTCAATGGGGCGGCACCAGTAGGGTACCGGATAAGGAAAATAACTACGGAGCCAATATCGGGGGCCCGATTCTGCTTCCCTGGCTGCACGGTGCCTCGTCATCACGAAAGGCATATTTTTACTTCAACTGGGAAGGGTTTCAGGATCACGGCGCAGCCGTCGCGCCTACGCTGTCGATCGCATCGCTCAATGCCCGGCAAGGCAACTTCAGCAACCTGAAGGATGCAAGCGGCAACCTCATTCCGCTTTATTATCCGATCGTGACCGATCCCGGCAATCCGCTCTATTCATACTCCGGTCAACAGATCCCCAACAATATTATCGATCCGGCGACCTTTGCCAAGATTGAAGATCCAATTGCACAGGCATGGATTGCTGCTATGCCGACGCCCACGAACAGTGGCGAATTGAACAATTACTTATCGCCAACCGCCGGCCAGGGTTCTCTAACCAATGCTGAAAATGTGTATATGACCCGTGAAGATTTCAGCTTCAGGGACAGCGACCACTTCTACTTCACTTACTGGCGTCAGTATTCAGCGCCGAACCTTGGCAGCTACCTGCCCAAGGCCCTGTCAACGGCAAGTCCCGCAGTTCCTGAAAATGCTCCAATTGCACGCCTCAACTGGGAGCACACCTTCTCGCCCGTCATGACCAACCACGCGACCTTTGGCTATCTGAATCGCAACGAAGGGTACTATGCGCTGAATGCCGGCGCCAGCCTGCCCAAGGTAGCGGGTGTCGCGAACGGTGGACTGCCCCAGTTCAACTTCAGCCAGTACAATCAGCTCGGCAACAACACCGATGCCTCCGGTAACAGCCTGACCACCCGTCCAACCTGGGCATTTAACGATGTCCTTACCCGCGTCATAGGAAAACACACCCTGACCGCGGGATACGAATGGCGGAATGCCGGTGGCAACCGCCGCATCTCCACCAACCAGGCCGGCACCTTCACCTTCTCGCAGAGCACGACCGGCATTTCAGGCACAAATTCCGGAAATGACATGTTGGCCTTCGAGTTGGGTGCGACCTCGAATGCGAATGTGACCTATTACAACGTGGTCAGCAACTATCCGCGGCAGTTCGGCTCAGCCGCGCATGTCGGCGATGCGTGGCGTTTGAACCCGCAACTGACACTGACTTATGGTTTGCGGTGGGATTACATCGCGCCTTCGATCGAGAAGAATGACCACCTGTCATTCTTCGACCCGGATGGCCAGAATCCTGATGCGGTCAGCACCGGCGGCCAGCCGCTTCTCGGCCGTCTCGCGTTTGCGGGAAACAAGTACGGAAGCGCCAGCTACGGCGCCCGGTATCCGGAAGAGCTCGTCCTCGATAACATTTCGCCGCGCGTAGGCGCAGCCTACTCACTAGACCCCAAAACGGTGGTCCGTGCGGGATATGGTGTTTATTACGGACAGGCATTCTATCCGGGTTGGGGCGGCGGCATGAGTCTCGACGGATTCAATACAACCGCGCAGGTTTCGCAGATTCAGGTTGGAAACCGCCAACAGCCGCAAATGTATCTCAACTACAATGGCTTTGCACCGTTTGCTCCTGCGGTAACGTCAGACATCAGTGCAGGCGCAGATAACGGTATCTCGCCGTTGTACCGGCCGCGTGATGCCAACCACCGCCCTTACTCGTCGCAATGGAACCTCACCATCGAGCGTGAATTGCCGAGCAACCTCTTCGTCAGTGCGTCGTATGTGGGTACCAAGGGTACGCACCTCCCATCGCAAAAGAGCCCCATCAACGTCGTCAATCCATTTACCGGAACCTTCAACACGCTGGCTTCCACCCCGGTACTCGGTCCCGGCGGCACGGTGCTGTTAGATACGGTGCTGAAGGCAAATTACAACGCCACCATCGCGACAGACGGCTATGACGGTCCCACTGTCTTCGCGCAGAACAATGTCGCTCCGCCGTTCCTCGGCTACGGCACCGGGCTCAAAAATTGCGATCCAACGCTGGCGCAGGCGCTCACGCCTTTTCCGCAATATTGCGGTACGCTGCAGGGTCTCAATGAAGGGCACGGAAATTCCATCTACCACTCGCTGCAGGCACGCGTGGAGCGCCGCTTCCAGGCCGGCTTGTACATCCTTGGTTCTTTCACCTGGTCAAAGCTGATCACCGACGCGTCACAAACGACTCAGGCAAACAACGATGGTTCCGGCGGAGACAACATCTTCTCTCCGTTCGATATCAAGCGGCTGCGCGCCCTCTCAGAAGACAACACGCCAATCGTCGGTTCGCTGGCTTTTGTATATGAACTGCCCCTGGGCAGCCATCACCGCTATTTGAATTCCGGCATAGCTTCCGGTTTTGCCGGAGGGTGGAAGGTGAGTCCGATTTACCGGTACGAGTTTGGCATCCCGCTCTCATTTCACTCCGCAAGCTGCAATGTCATAGGCCAAACCCGTCAGGGCTGTCTGCCGGGCATCATTCCCGGAAAACAGGTATTACCCCACGGCCGCAATGGCTTCAATCCATCCAAGGGCGATGGCCAATATATCAACGAAGATGCCTTTGAGACGAACTTCAGTCAGTTCGGCTACACAGGCTACGGCGCACCCGTGACCAATATCTATGGGCCAAGCTTTAAGAACACCGATGTCTCCTTAACCAAGGACACCCGGTTCGGTGAGCGGCTTAACTTCAAGTTTGGCACCAACTTCTTCAACGCATGGAACAACCATTACTTCGTCAACCAGGGAGGGAATACTGGTGCGTCGTATGCCTTCAACACAACTGTAGGAGCCTCCGGCTTCGGTCAGTGGAACGGATCAGTAAGCACACCGCGTACGATCCAGTTCTACGGTCGTCTGGAGTTTTAGGCGCGAAGCCAGTCTTCGCGGCTAAAGCTTTTACCATGTCACCCGGGCGTGCTATACGGCGCGCCGGGTGAATTATTTAGGTTTGGATGATTGAGGTGCGGGCGAGCCAGAGTCGGAATGAAGGCTCAGGTAGATCTGCACCTCCTCATCGGCAGCCGATGTCTGACCAGCTTTTCGGTAAATCCTCGCCAGTGAGAAATGCGGCTCGGCGTAGCTCGAATCGAGGTGGGCTGCTTCCTTCAATTCTGGGATGGCGGCATCGCTTCGGCCACGGTCCTCCAGCAGATTGCCCAGCCGGAAGTGCGCTGGTGCCAGTTTCGGATCGAGCCGAATGGCTTCACGGAATTGAGTTTCAGCTTCATCCATCCGATTCAAAAGCTGAAGAGAGAGGGCGAGATTCAGATGAGGCCACGGCGATGGATTCGGCGATTTCCTGTCGGCCTCAATTGCCTTTTGATAATTCTCGATTGCGTGCGTGCTGTCGTTCTTGTACGCGTAGCAGAGGCCAAGATTGTCATAGGCCCGCGCCATCGCCGGATCAAGTACGAGAGCCTGCTGAAAATAGTGAATCGCCCCATCATAGTTTTGCGCGTCGTAATCCAGGCGCCCCAGCCAGTATGGGTATAGGGCGTCGGCAGGATGCTCCATTGCCAGCGACTTGAGTTCCGATCGCCCCCAATCCGGATGCCCGATGCGGATATATGCCATGGCAAGCGAAAACCGGAGTGAGGGATTTAGGGGCGCAATGACTTGAGACTTTTTCCAGGCAACAGCAGCGTTGAGGAAGTCCTGGTCGAGGAAATAGATGCTGCCGATATAGGCCAGCAGTTGCGCCGAGCGCGGGGAATGTGGATCCTTGTCGATCTCTGAAAGAAGCAGCTTCTCCGCGCGAGGATAATCGCGCAATTTTACCGCCTGATCCAACTGGCGGGCTTCTTCCGATGAAAGCGACAGCGATTCGATCGATGGTGAAGCCGGGGACGGTGGATCGGTGCGCACCTGACCCGACGCAGATGCGAGAATCTGAGCAAAGAGGAGTGCAGCAAGAAGCCAGTAAGATGGTAACTTGCCTGAACGAAACATGCTGATCCCTAGTGTAAAGCGCCAGATGTGTGCGCGAACAGGAATGTGCAGATGGATCGGCGTGATGGCGCTTCTGACCACTGTTGCGACGGCGCAAACGACGACCAACAACTATGAGCGCACACTGCTGGCTATTCAAAACCAGATTCAGTCTGGGAATCTCTCAGAAGCACAGTCGCTCATCACTGAAGCAGAGAAAGCCTATCCGGCAAATGGCGGGATTGAAAACCTCAAGGGCGTCATCGCCATTCAGCAGGGAAAAAAGGACGAAGCCGAGAAGGATTTCTCTGCGGCGATCCGGCACAGCCCGGGTCTCACCAGCGCTTACCTGAACCTAAGTCGGCTGTATATGCAGACAGGCCCGCATGATCCCGCCTCCGAAGCAAAGGCGCTGCGCATTTACGAAAAGGTCCTCTCGATGTCGCCTGCCGACCCAGAGGCGAATTACTACGTCGCAATTCTGCTTATGCGCACGGGCAACTATACCCGTTCTTTGGAGCATGTCAAAAAGCTCAGCGCGGAGGATAAGCAAGCCTTGAATATGCTGGTGGTTGCGTGTGGGGATGAAGCCGCCCTGGGGCATACTGCCGAAGCCAGCCGCGATGCCACCGCGTTAGTGGCTCAGCCTGACATGACGGAGGCGGACGTACTGGAATTGGTCCCTGCATTCCGATCCGGCCACAACGCTGACCTGCTCGAATCCCTGCTGAAAGCGGTGGCATCCCGCAAGCCTCTTTCAGTCACCGGCCTGCATATGCTTGGTCTGGCACAGGCGGCGCAGGGCAAGCTGCCCGAGGCGCAGGCGGCACTGGAACGTGCATTTGCCGCCGACGACAGCTCCGCTGTAACTCTTTCCGATCTGGCCCGTATCGCCGGAGACCGCAACGATCTCAAGGGCGCTCTCGGCTACCTGGCCCATGCTCGCGATCTGGCTCCAAAGGATGCGACTTATGCCTACCGCTTCGGAGTGATCTGCCTGAAGATGTCGCTGCTCGACGAGTCGCGCAAGGCGTTGAACGAAGCCGTTCACCTGGAGCCCGAGAACGCCTCCTATAACTATGCGATGGGGATTGTCACCGGCTTCGATCGCGGTCCAGCCGACGCGCTGCCATATCTGACCAAATACCATGCTTTGCGGCCGGAGGATGCAGCCGGAGTTCTCGCATTAGGGGAAGCGTACTTCCGCGCAAATGACTTCGAAACGGCTTCAAAATGGCTGAAAAATGCCACAAATAGCAACGAAACAGCAGCCACCGCTCATTACTATCTGGGCCGGATCGCGCGCCACAACGGCGAGATCGACGAGGCCAAAACCCAACTTACACAATCACTTACACTCGAACCGAACCGCCCTGAAACGTTAGCGGAACTGGGCCTGCTCTACCTTCAAATCAAGGATTATCCCAACGCAGAAAAGCACTTGTCGCAAGCTCTTACCTTAAACCCGGACAATTCGGCGGCTAACTTTGGTTTGCTGCAACTATATGCACGTACAGGAGATCCGCGGCGCGAAGAGCAGCAGAAGCGTTTTAATGCTCTCAAAGATAAGCAGCAGGAATTGTCTGTGGAGTTGATGCGCACGATTGAAATTCGCCCGCAGGATGCGACGCAAAGTCCGCACTAGAAGTAAAAAAAAAGCCGTTATCATTTTTTCTTGTTTTCGACTGCCGCAGCTTCCGCCTGGTGACGGAGCGCATGCACCACCACGCGCAGCATTTCTTCTTCCGGCGCAGGTTTGCCGGTCCAGATTTCGAATTGGCGTGCGCCTTGATGGACGAACATCTCAACGCCGGTAATCACCGGGATATTTTTTTCGCGGGCCATACGCACCAGTGGCGTATCGATGGGGTTATAGACCATCTCGAAGACCAGGCGTGCGTTGATCTCTTTCGGCTCGAGAATATGGTTCGGCTTAACGCCGTGCATACCTACGGGCGTCGCATTCAGGATGACATCGAATTGCGATTTCGCCAGTTGCTCACGTTTGAAGGTCTTGGCTTTGGCTTGTCGCGCGAGCTTCTGGCCATCTTCCGTCGTGCGATTGAGAATGAAGACCTCGGCGCCCTTTTCTTTCAGGCCGAAAACGGCAGCCCTCGCCGCTCCACCCGCTCCAAGTACAAGAATTTTGGCGCCTTTCAAGTGCAGGCGCCGCTCCAGCGGGCGTACTACCGCCGCGACATCCGTATTGAAGCCGTACAGCTTGCCATCCTGCGCGCGAACAACGGTGTTGCAGGCCCCGATCTTTTCCGAGATTGGGTCGGTTTTCTCTAAATGCTTGAGGATCTCTTCCTTGAGCGGCATCGTCACTGCCAGCCCATGAACAGGCACTTCGCGCACGAGAGTCAGCAGGTCGTTGATCTTATTCGTTTGCAGGGCCAGAAAAACGGCATTCACGGTTTCGCGCCGGAAGGCGGTGTTCAGCATCAGGGGTGAGAGCGAATAGCGGACCGGATTTCCGGCTACGCCGTAGACCTTTGTCGAAACATCGAGCTGATCGATACGGTACGTTTCGTGCAGCGTCCGCGCCGCAATCTGGCCTGGCCCGGTCTCTTCGCCGGGCGTGGCGGCGGCAAAGGTAAAAACACTGCCAGCGCGAATGGCCAGGACGCGGCTGATGATGCCCTGATCGCCCATGCAGATGCCGATCAGATTAGCCATGTCCCGGGTGCGCTCGAGAAAGTGCATCATGGTGACGTTGTCGACCAGATTCCTGGCGGTGGAAACAATCTTGATGAACTCAGGCTCATAGGGCCGGATTCGCTCGAAGATGCCGTCCAGATCCTTGGTGGCTACAAAATCGTGGTAAGAAATGATGAGAGCCGCGCCCCGCGCGCGCAGCTTTTCCACGCCAGCAGCCTTGATAGCCTCGGCGGTCTGTAATTCAATGTCGACCATGTGGAAGCCGGACGAAGCCGCCTTCTGCAAAATCTCCAACTCATCGGCGATTTTGCCCTTGAATTTGCCTCCCCCAGCCACGCGACGGCAGGTGGCGACGGCGGTTACCTCGCTGCGTTCAGCGAGAAAAGTCTTAAGCTTCGGCAGCGCCGCTAATGGCTTTTCCAGGTAATCGAGGCGAAATTCGACAAACGGATTCTCGCGGATGGCTAGTTCCGCCCGTTCGATCATTTCCGCAGGAGTCGACCCGATGATGGCTACACAAACTTTGCCGATACGGGAGCGGAGATATTGGGGCGACAGAACTTGAGCGACGTGATTCATGAGCGCAATTGCGGCATCTTACCGAGTAGTTTTTGAGGATGCAAGTTTACAGCCGAAAATATGAGACAACGGCTATCAGACTATCACCTAGATTGAAATCGGCTACTCTTATCTAGCATTCTTAAAAGAATTTTATGGGAGTGAATTCGTGGCAAATTCTGTCGCTGTACCCGTCTCGCAAATCAGTCATCCGTGGAACCCGGCAGGCCAAGGCTCTGTGGATGAATCCAGCCTGGAAAAATGGGTAAATTCCGCGCTGGAACGCCACGAAAAGGCAATCGAACAGTTGTTAAGTGCCCCGGGCCAACGAACCCTTGAGAACACTCTTTACTACTATGACGAGGCCATCGCTGAGCTGGGCGCTGCCGGCTCGCAGGCCGGACTGCTCGATAGTGTTCATCCCGAAAAAAAGATTCGCGACAAGGCGCAGGCCCTGACCCAGAAAATCGCCGAGGCCGGCACATTGCTTGCCCTCAATCAAGGCGTTTATAGCGCGCTATCGGCCATGGATCTGACTCAGGCCGATGAGGCTACCCGGCATTATGTGGAGAGGACGCTCCTGCAATATCGTCTTGCCGGCGTCGACAAAGACGACGCGATACGCCAAAAAATCAGGGAGTTACAGGATAAAGCGACCTTGCTTTCGCTCACATTTGGCCGCAACGTTCAGGAACATGTGAACCGCGTAACGATTGAGAATGTGAAGGACTTGGAAGGGCTTCCGCAGGACTTCATCAGCGCTCATGCACCCGATGAGCATGGTCAGATTACGTTGACCACCGACTATCCGGATTACATGCCGGTAATGACTTTCGCCAAAAATGCCCAGTTGCGACTGCGCATGTTCCTCGCTTACAACACGCGAGCCTTCCCAGCCAATGAAGGGGTATTGCTTGATCTGCTGAAGATCCGCCGCGAAATCGCAAACATTCTCGGTTTTCCAACCTGGGCTGATCTGGCAATGGCCGACCAGATGATGGGTTCGGCGACCAATCTCAAGGCGTTTCTGGCGGAGTTGGACAGGGCGACGAAGGATGGAGCGCAGCGCGAATATGCGACTGTTCTTGAATTTGCGCGGCGTGAAAAGCCGACTATGGTCTCCATCGACGCCGACAGCAGGGCGTACTGGTATGAACAGTATCGCCGAACGGCATATGCCTTCGATTCGCAGTCAGTACGGCCGTATTTTCCCTATAAACCGATCGAAAAAGGTGTTTTAGAGACTGCTGAGAAGCTCTTTCAGGTCACATTTCAGCCGGTAGAAAATCCCGATGTGTGGCATCCATCGGTCGGCGCCTGGGACGTTTACAACGGGCTGAATACGGGTTCCGGTGAGCGCATTGGACGCTTCTACCTTGATATGCACCCGCGCGAGGGCAAGGATAAGTGGTTCAGCGCCCACCCGTTAATTCCTGGTATCGCCGGAAAGCAGGTGCCGGAGGCAGCGCTGATCTGCAATTTCCCTGAGCCAAAGGATGATAGCCCCGGCCTAATGCAGTATTCCGATGTCGTTACCTTTTTCCATGAGTTTGGACATCTCATGCACGCGATCCTCGGCGGACAGCAGAAGTGGGCTGGCGTGAGCGGTATTGCCACGGAGGGAGATTTCGTCGAAGTACCATCGCAGATGCTGGAGGAGTTTTTCCGCGATGCGAATCTTCTGGCCAGCTTCGCCAGGCACTATCAGACAGGGAAACCGATTCCCGCCGAGCTCGTGGAAAAAATGAACAGCGCCGGAGCCTTTGGCCGTGCCGACTGGGTGCGAACGCAGCTCTTCTACACCAGTTATTCGCTGGATACGCACTACGAAGACCCGGAAAAGATGAATCTTGCCGTTTTAATGCAGGCCGACTACACGACGTTCCTGCCTTATACGTGGATCGACGGCAACCGCATGTATGCCAGCTTTACGCACCTCGTCGGGTACTCATCGAATTACTACACGTACCTCTACGACAAGGTGATTGCGCTCGATTTCTTTAACCAATTCAATCGCAGCAGCCTGCTCGAAGACCCGATTGCCATGCGCTACCGTCAAACGGTGCTCGAACCGGGCGGATCGGTTCCCGGCAAAGCGATCGTTCAGCAATTCCTCGGGCGTGAACAGAGCCTGGAAGCCTTCGTGCGCTGGATTGGCGAAGAGTTTGAGCAGCCCACCGCGGTAACGGCGTAGGAGGCTGCATGCAGGTTTCCAAAGTTCTTAGCGCCGCTGCTAAAGGCAAATGGGCTCTAGTAACCGGAGCCAGCGCCGGAATCGGTACGGCGCTGGCCGAACAGCTCGCTGCCGCAGGTACAAATCTTGTCCTGACGGCGCGTCGCGCTGACCGGCTGGAAGCGTTGGCAACACGCCTGAAAAGCGCATACAAAATCGAAGCGCGCACCATTGCAGTGGATCTCGCGCTTCCCGATGCTCCTCAGCAGCTCCTGGCTGCTACAGAAGAAGCCGGGCTGGCGATCGACATCCTCATCAACAATGCCGGATTTGGGTATTACGGCGAATTTGCCGAGGGTGATGCGGCCTGGCAGCGTCAGATGGTGGATTTGAACTGCTCGGCGGTTGTGCACTTGACGCGGCTTTTTCTGCCCAAAATGATCGAACGGCGGCGCGGATACGTGATGATCGTGGCATCTACTGCCGCATATCAGCCCGTAGCCTACATGGCGACCTACGCGGCCACCAAAGTCTTCGACCGCTTTCTGGCCGAGGCCCTGGCGCATGAAGTTGCAGATTATGGCGTCAAGGTGAGCGCCTTGTGTCCTGGTCCCACGGAATCTGAATTTCACGAGGTAGCCGGGACTCGCAGCCAGTTCGGACGTGGGCGCCAATCGGCGGAAGATGTAGCCCGCTTGGGCCTTGAAGGATTGCTTGCAGGGAAGCCGTGGGTGATTCCATATGGAGCCGGAAAGGTCATGGTTTTTATGCAGCGATTCATGCCGCGCCGGATGGTCTCAGGTGCTGCGGCAAGAATGTTCCGTCCGAAGAAGTAAAACTGTAGAGGTGAGTGAAGTTAAGTTGAGAAATTCGCCGGCTGCATTTGGGGAGCGAAAGATTCTCTGGATTCTTCGCCTGCGGCTCAGAATGACGGCTTGTTGATGGCTGCGCGAGCCTCTGACTGGCATATCGTGCGCGCGTCGGTCTGCCCAAGGGCCGAATGACGGTTTCTTAATGGCTGTGAGGGTGTCGCAAGATTCGACTCAAGCTTCGATCGGCTCGACGTAGAACATCTCATTCGTCTGACGGAAGCCGGTGCTCTCATACAGCGGTCTTCCTTCATCAGTCGAGTGCAGGGCGACAACGCGAATTTTGCGACGGCGTGCCTCGGATAGAGCGTATTCGATAAGATGACTGGCCAGTTTCCGGCGGCGGTACTCCGGCTCGACATAGACATTCAGCAGATAGCCGCGCTGAGTGGAGAGCGGATCGAGCGGATGGGGAGGCCAGTCGAGAAGCATCAATCCGGCGCCCGCAACCACTTTGCCTTCGTCCTCCGTCAGCCAGCCCAGATATTTCCCTTCATTGATCATGCGCACGAGCCAGGGTTCGAAATGCTGAGACATGACCTGGAGCACCTGATTGTCGCGGCGTCCGGCATCCACAAACATGCGATGACGATGGTGGGTGATGATGGCGGCGTCGGTGGCGGTGGCGGTGCGCGTCTCAAGCATACGTGAGCCAGTATAAGACGATAGGATGAGTCTCGGGACATATGCCTTCGTCGAAACAGAATTCGCTGCCGCTGATGACCAGGCTTTTTCGGCCCGGAATGCGCCTGGGCGTGGCGGTTTCCGGGGGAGCTGACTCCGTGGCATTACTGAAAAGTCTGTACGTGCGAAGGCAGGAACTGGGGCTGGTGCTGACGGTTCTGCATGTGCACCATGGGATCCGCGGGGAAGAGGCTGATGGTGATGCAGCCTTTGTTGCCGCACTTGCCGGTGAGCTTGGCCTGCGCTTCTTGCGTCGCGATGTGGATACTCCCGCTCGCGCCGAACAAGAAGCGGAGACCATGGAAGAGGCAGCGCGAAAGCTGCGCTATGCGTGGTTTGAAAGCCTGCTGGCGGCGCGTGAGCTGGATGCCGTTGCGACCGCCCATACGTTAGACGATCAGGCGGAGACGGTACTGCAAAAGATGCTGCGTGGCACCTGGACCGAAGGGTTGGCGGGCATTTTCCCTATAGTAGAGCGGCCCGGCGGCGAGATTCTGCGCCCTTTGCTGGAGACCCGGCGGGGGCAGATTGAAGAATATTTGCAGGCGTTGAAGCAGCCATGGCGCGAAGATGCGACGAATCGAGACACGGCCTACAACCGGAATCGGATTCGGCATGAATTGCTGCCCATTCTGGCTAAATATAACCCTCGGATAACGTCTCAGCTCGGCCATCTCGCTGATATCGCACGGGACGAAGACGCGTACTGGCAGATGGAGCTTGCCCGGATTCTGCCCTCGCTTTTGCTACCGGGGCGGTCGGTACGTGGCGGTGGACGCGCTTCCTCGACCCATCCTGAGGAGGCTTCGGTCGGCATAGAAGTCGAAAGGCTGCGGACTCTGCATCCGGCGCTGCGGCGGCGGATATTGCGAGCTGCGGCGGAGCAAACTGGCTGCGTTCTGAATTTTGAACAAACCGAGCTTCTGATGGCAATGTGCGAGGGCAAGGCGGGAAGACGGGAGACGCTGACTGCGGAAGTCAAGGTGGAACGGACGCCACGCGAGTTGCGTATTCTTCGCGAAAGGAATGCGGAGTTCGCGCAAGCGACTGAGTTGAGGGTGCCTGTTCCGGGCAGAGTGGAAGCGGATGGTTTTGGGTTAAGAATGACTACCGAGGCGAACATCGCGGCGGCGGCTTTGCCATCAGCCATCTTGAGGTTTCCTAAGGCAGGGGATCGTGTCCGGTTATGTTACACGGCTGCGCCAAAAAGGATCAAAGAAGTTCTGGAGCGGATGCAAATCGCTCCAAGAGAGCGGAAGAGCTGGCCGGTTTTGGAGTGGCAGGGTGAAATTGTGTGGATGCAGGGAGCTGAAATCGAAAGTCCCGCCGCCTCCGCTGCAGGGCTGAAAATTTTGGCGGAAAAGATGCCGCCTGCTGGCGGACAAGAAATTTCTTCCGATGAGGTTCCGGGAGTAGAATAAAGAATGCGTAACTAGACGCAAAACTGGAAACGATTTAGCTGGCACTTTCCGGATGAAAGCGGCGTCTAATGCAGCAGGAAGTAAGCGTAAGCAGCGTTTTTCGCGCTGGATTGTGAGCGCCAATCTTATTTTTTATATGGGGCGCTTGAGAGAATCGAGGGTTAATTCGTGAATTCGACGGTCAAGACGATCATTTTCTGGGTATTTGTATTCGCATGCCTGGTGCTGCTCTGGCAGGTGTTCGAGAAGAGCACAAGCAGCGGCAAGGACCAGGAGATCGCCTTCTCGCAATTTCTGCAGGACACGCAGCAAGGGCAGATCAACGACGTGACCGTGCTCAGCAGCGGCGAAGTGCATGGCCACTTCAAGAATGACAAGGGGCAATTCCACGTTACCGTTCCTGCCAACTATCCCCACCTCTATGATGTGCTGTCTGACAATAAGGTATCGGTAACAGTGAAGGACCAGCAGGGAAGCGCTTGGCTGAGCATTCTCATCCAGTTCTCGCCGGTCATTATTATTGGCGCGCTGTGGTTCTTTATGCTGCGGCAGATGCAGAGCGGCGGAAACAAGGCTTTGTCGTTCGGCAAGAGCCGCGCTCGGTTGCTCTCAATGCAGCAGAAGAAGATCACCTTCAAGGACGTGGCTGGTGTTGACGAGGCCAAGGAAGAGCTGAAGGAGATTATCGAGTTTCTGCGCGAGGCGCAGAAGTTCCAAAAGCTCGGCGGACGCATTCCCAAGGGCGTGCTGCTGGTTGGACCTCCAGGAACCGGCAAGACTTTGCTGGCGCGTGCCGTTGCCGGCGAGGCGAATGTTCCGTTCTTCTCCATCTCCGGTTCCGACTTCGTAGAAATGTTTGTCGGTGTTGGCGCTAGCCGTGTTCGCGATCTCTTTGAACAGGGCAAGAAGAATGCGCCCTGCATCATCTTTATCGACGAAATCGATGCAGTTGGCCGTCACCGTGGCGCTGGCCTCGGCGGTGGACACGACGAGCGCGAGCAAACGCTGAACCAGTTGCTGGTTGAGATGGATGGCTTCGAGTCGAATGACGGCGTGATTCTGGTCGCTGCAACGAACCGGCCCGATGTGCTCGATCCCGCGCTGCTTCGTCCGGGACGCTTCGATCGCCGCGTGGTGGTGGGCCGTCCGGATGTGCGCGGACGCGAGGAAGTGCTTCGTGTACATGCCAAGAAGGTTCCTCTTTCCGAGGATGTCGATCTGCGAGTGATGGCTCGCGGCACACCGGGATTCAGCGGCGCCGATCTGGCCAACATGGTCAACGAAGCTGCGCTGAACGCGGCACGCGCGAATCGCAAGGCTGTCGTCATGTTTGATTTCGAGCAGGCCAAGGACAAGGTCCTGATGGGCGCTGAGCGTAAGTCGATGCTGTTGACCGATGAAGAGAAGCGCGTGACGGCATATCACGAAGCGGGACATGCTGTGATTGCAGCCCTGCGCGCTCATGCCGACCCGCTGCACAAGGTCACGATCATTCCCCGTGGCATGGCGCTTGGCGTGACGATGCAGTTGCCGGAAGATGACAAGCACACCGTCACCAAGGATTACCTCGAGACGCAGCTTGCCATTCTGATGGGCGGTCGTATTGCGGAGGAGATTTTCCTCAAGCAGATGACAACCGGCGCAGGCAACGACATCGAGCGCGCCTCAGACCTTGCCCGCAAGATGGTTTGCGAGTATGGCATGAGCCGCCTTGGTCCGCTGACTTTTGGCAAAAAAGAAGAGCAGATCTTCCTCGGCCGTGAGATTGCACAGCATCGGGATTTCTCGGAAGAGACGGCGCGGCAGATCGACAGCGAAGTCCGCAACTTTGTGGATGAGGCTTATAAGGCTGCCTACGAAACGCTGAATAGCAACCAAGACATCATGCATCGCATGGCCAATGCTCTGCTGGAACGCGAGACGATCGATGCGAGCGACATTCGCGCGATTATCGAAGACAAGGAGCTTCCTCCGCTGAAGACGAATGGCGGCGGCGGTACTCCTGCGACGGGCGATGTGCAGCAGGTTCTGAAGCCAGAGCCGAATCGTGGAGGTGGACTGCCAGAAGGCAGCCCGTCACCTGCATAAATTTATCTCAGCTCAAAATAAAAAAGGCAGCCGAGCGGCTGCCTTTTTATTGTCTTCTGCTATTTTCTCTTCCAGCGAACGCCCTCTTTTGAATCTTCCAGCAGGATGCCTTTTTCCAATAGCTCTTTGCGGATAGCATCCGCGCGGGCGAAGTTGCGGGTGCGACGCGCCTGATTTCGCTCCTCGATCAGAGCGTCAATCTGCGAATCGCTGAGAGAGATCTGGGCACGTACTTCCGGAGATGCTTCGTCAAGACGGCCTTCTTTCTCCGCCCATTCGAGGGCAAAGCGCGTCCAATGCGAGTCGTTGTCTTCGAGGACAGTAAAAATCCTGTCGAAGTCGGCAAGTGTATCGAGAACGGCTGCGACACTCGATCGGCAAAGAGAGCCTGCATCGGCAGCGGCATTGACCGTGCGAACCAGATCGAAGATCGCGGCGCGGGCCTCGGCTGTGTTCAGGTCATTTGCCAGCGCTGCCAGAAATTTTCCTTTGGCGGTTGAAGCGGCCTCCTGAATAGCGGTGGCATTGCAGTTCTCAGGCCACTGGGTGTTCTTCAGCCGCTGATAAAAGGTGCGCAACCGTTCTACGGCACCGGTTTCCGCGCCCAGTCCCTCAAAAGTGAAGTTGAGCTGCTGGCGGTAGGGAACCGAGGTAAGCAGGAAGCGGATAGCCGAGGCTTTGTAACCCTTAAGTAGCAGGTCGCGAAGGGTATAGAAGTTGCCCTCGGATTTCGACATCTTGCGGCCTTCGACGAGAAGGAAGCGGACGTGGAACCAGTGCCGGGCAAAGGGCTTGTGCGTTGCCGATTCTGACTGTGCGATCTCGTTTTCGTGGTGCGGGAACATCAGGTCTTCGCCACCGGCGTGCAGGTCGAAGTTGTCGCCGAGGTATTCCATGGCCATGGCGGAGCATTCGATATGCCAGCCGGGTCGACCCGGGCCGAGCGGTGTTTGCCAGTGGTACTCGCCGGGCTTTGGGGCCTTCCAGAGGGCAAAGTCGCGGGCGGAGTCCTTGTCGTACTCGTCGACGTCGACACGGGCACCGTCGGTGATGCCGCTGAAGTCCTTCTTGGATAGCTTGCCGTAGGCTGGGAAGCCGGCAATGCGGAAATACCAGGAACCGTCCTCGGTCTTGTAGGCGAGGTCCTGCTCGGCAAGGCACTGGATGAGCTTGACCATCTCGTCGATGTGCTCTGTGGCACGGGCGATGACTTCCGGGTGCTCGACGGAGAGCGCGTCGAGGTCCTCGAAGAAGGCCTTCTCGAAGCGTGGCGTGTACTCGCCGATGGGGATGTTGGCGGCGGCAGCGTTGCGGATGATCTTGTCGTCCACGTCGGTGATGTTCATGACGTGCTTCACCTTCGTGCCAAAGAGCTCAAGCGTGCGACGCAGCAGGTCGACGTGCAGAAAAGTGCGAAAGTTCCCGATGTGGCCGTAGTCGTAGACCGTGGGGCCGCAGGCGTAGATGCGCAGCGCTTCGCCGTCGGATGGCTGAAGCTCTTCGATGGCGTTTGAGAGGGTGTTGTAGAGGCGAATGGTCATTCGTGCGGTATGCGGCAGCTTCAGGTTCACCTGTGATTCTACCAGTTGCACTCAGCGGCCAAGCGTAAGCGACGGTTCGGCGGAAAGCTCGGCGGGAGCGGTCTCGCCTTCAAGGAGCTTTGGCCATGCGGCTGCCGCAACCATGGCGGCGTTGTCGGTCGAGAGCGCCAACGAGGGAAAGGCGATGGGCAAGCCGCGCTCGGCGGCTTCGGCGGTGAAGCGCACGCGCAGTTCGCGGTTGGCGGCGACTCCGCCGGAGACGAGCACGCTGGCTGAGTCGAAGGCTTCGGCGGCCTGGAAGGTCTTGCGACGCAGATCGTCCACGACGGCACGCTGGAAGGATGCGATGAGATTGAGGGTCTCTTCGTCGCAGAGCGGGAGCGCGTCGGATGGCTTCGGGTTAGGTATCTCGGCCAACGCTTTGCGGCGGGCTTCTATGGAGGCTGCGAGATCGTGTGTCTGCACGTAGCGCAGGACGGCTGTCTTGATCCCGCTGAAGGAGAAGAGGAACTGGCTTGCTGGATCGTCGCGATGCGGGTCTTTGCGGTAAGGTTTGGGCTTGATCTGGGCGAAGGAGAACGGGACAGCTTTCGGGTTGCCGTGCGGGGCGAGGGCGTCGATCCATGGACCTCCGGGATAGCCGAGCCCGAGGAGTTTGGCTACCTTGTCGAAGGCTTCGCCGGCGGCGTCGTCGAGGGTGCGGCCAACGTTGCGGTAGCGCCATGATTCGCCGTTGCGCCTGGCGAGGTAGAGGTGCGTGTGTCCGCCAGAGACGACTAATGCCAACGCTGGTAAGGGCATAGGTTCTTCGGCGAGCTCGGCCTGTTCCAGCAAGACGGCGTGGATGTGGCCTTCGAGGTGGTTGACGGCGATGAGCGGCTTGTCCAGGGCGTAGGCGAGCGACTTGGCGTAGGTGATGCCGACCATCAGCGCTCCGGCCAATCCGGGACCTTCGGTGACGGCGACGGCGTCGAGGTCGTTGAGGGGGATGCCTGCTTCGGCAAGGGCAGTGCGGACGACGGGGACGATGTTGCGCAGGTGCTCGCGCGAGGCCAGCTCGGGGACGACTCCGCCGTAAGGGGCGTGCGTGGCGATCTGTGAGGCGACGACGTTCGACAGGGTCTCGGCTCCGCGGCGCACGACTGCGGCTGCGGTTTCGTCGCAGGAGCTTTCGATGCCGAGGATGAGGCCGGATGCCATGTCTCTATGATAGTGGAGTGTGAGATCCCATCCTTTCGCAAAGTGCGCGAAAGGATGGGGCACCCAAGACGTGTGGGGATTTGGACGAGATGGTTTCAGGACCGAATAACTGCCGGTCCCTCCGCTCCGCGCTTCGGTCGGGATGACAATGTTGATCGTATGACGAAGAGCAAGGCACAAGTCGCGGCGGAGAGGATTGTCCAGCGGTTGCGGGCGGAAGGTTATGACGCGTACTTCGCGGGCGGCTGCGTGCGCGACATGCTGCTGGGCCGTAAACCGAAGGACTTTGATGTGGCGACGAATGCGCGTCCGCAGGTGGTGCTGGACCTGTTTCCACGGACGTTTGCGGTTGGCGCGCACTTCGGCGTGGTGCTGGTTGCCGATGAGATGGACGGTGCAGAGATTGTCACCGAGGTGGCTACGTTCCGGTCCGATGGGGCTTACTCGGATGGCCGGAGACCGGATGAGGTGCGCTTCTCCGACAGTCCGCAGGAAGATGTGCTGCGGCGTGACTTCACCATCAACGGCATGCTGCTCGATCTACTGGTGCTCAATGAGACGGGCGATGTGGCGCAGTCTGTGCTTGACTTCGTGGATGGGCGTGACGATCTTGCGGCTGGTGTGGTTCGAGCGATTGGCGATGCGGAGAAGCGTTTTGCCGAAGACAAACTGCGCATGCTGCGGGCGGTTCGCTTCGCGGCGCGCTTCGGGTTTGCGATCGAAGCCAAAACGCTGGCTGCGATTCGTAGTCATGCTGCGGAAGTTGGCATGGTGAGCTGCGAGCGGATTCGTGAGGAACTGACTCGCATGCTGACGGAAGGTCATGCGCGGCGCGCGTTTGAGCTGCTGGACGAGACGAATCTCTTAAAGCAGGTTTTGCCGGAGATTGACCGGTTGCATGGGGTGGAACAGCCGCCGGAGTATCATCCCGAAGGCGACGTGTGGGTGCATACGCTGCTGCTGCTGGAAAAGCTGCCGGAAGGCGTATCGCCAACGCTGGCCTGGGGCGCGCTGCTGCACGATGTGGGCAAGCCTGCGACCTTCGAGCGCGCTCCGGACCGGATTCGGTTTAACGGCCACGTGGAAGTGGGCGTGCGGATTGCCGAGAGCATCTGCCGACGGCTGCGGTTTTCAACCGAGGAGACGGAGCAGATTGCGTTGCTGGTCGAGAATCACATGCGCTTCGGTGACGTGATGCGGATGAAGGAATCGACGTTGAAGCGCTTTTTCCGGCTGTCGCGTTTTGCTGAGCACCTGGCGCTGCACCGGATCGATTGCCTCTCCAGCCACGGCGATCTTTCGCTTTATGAATTCGCCAAAGAACGCTTTGAGACGATGCCGGAAGAGCAGGTGAAGCCGCAACTACTGGTGACGGGGGCGGACCTGATCGCTGCCGGCTATAAGCCCGGGCCCCGGTTTAAGGAGATGCTGGCCGCTGCCGAGGATGCACAGCTTGAGGGCCACATTCACAGTACCGATGAAGGGCTGGCGCTGGTGCGGGCGGCCTACCCCCTCCCCCCTGGGTCCTAGTTCCGTTTTCTATTGTTTTCAATAGCTTAGCGGGGGGTCATCCCCTGCTATCTCGCTCATTCTTAATGGGTTAAGTCGATTCTATTGTTTTCAATGACTTACGGGGTAATCGGTTTCGAATGGTTACCTCTTTTTTCCCCTCTATTTCAGGATAGCAATTTTGGGCATAATACTCTGCCAACTTTCTTTGGTTAATTTTTCCTTTGGAATGTTTGATTTAAGGGATTTTAGATTGCGGCGGGGGCTTGACAAGATTTTTGGGGATTGCCCGGGGCTAAAGCCCCTTGGAGACTTGTTGGTGATTCACCGGGCTGGAAGCCCGGTGCTTCTACCCTAAAAACCTTGTTCATTGTGGATGTCTCATGGTTTCCCCACCTTCCCTTTCAGGGTCAGAAATGGGGCACCCAGGTGTTGCTGCTTATCAATGGGTTAGAGGCTTAGTGCTTCTATCTGAAAACCTGTTCATAATGGACGTCTAAGTGATCTCCCCACCCTTCGCTGCGCTCAGAATGGGGCACCCAGTGTTGCTTATCACCGGGTTAGAGGCCGGTGCTTTTACCTGAAACCCCGTTCAGTTCTTCTGCTCTGGAAACCCGTCTCGCTATGGAGCAGCGTTGGCTCCCACCCTTTCGCAAGAACGCGAAAGGATGGGGCACCCAGTGTTGTTGCTTATCGATGTGAAATAGCGGGCCTTGCTTGCGCAAGGGCTTCGCACGAACTTTGTTCGCGGATCCTTCGACTTCCCTTTCGCTACGCTCAAGGTTCGCTCAGGATGACGGCGGTTGGCGGAAGATCTGTGAATCCTCTTGTGCCTAAGAGATGAGGTCTTCGAGGGGGTGGAATCGCTTTGTTTGCTCGTTGTAGGTTTCGATCGATCCGGTGGGGATGTCGTAGTACCAGCCGTGGATCTGCAGGGTTCCGTTTGCCAGGCCGTCGGCGACTTCGGGGTGCGTTTTCAGGTGGTGGAGCTGGGCGATGACGTTGGCATAGATGAGGGTGGTATGCAGCTCTTTCGGGTCCTTCGGCGTGGAGCCGGGATCGCAGTATTGCCAGGCGGCGTCGACGTATTTCAACCATGCGCCGGTGTTGGGCAGGCCGGAAAGATCCTTTTTCCCGACGACGGCTTTGATCGCGCCACAGTCGGAGTGTCCGCAGATGATGACGTGGCGTACCTTGAGAACCTTGACTGCGTATTCGAGGGTGGAGGTGACGCCGCCGGGGGTTTCGCCAAAGGGCGGAACGATGTTGCCTACGCTGCGGGAGACGAATAAGTCGCCGGGCTCGGCTTGCAGAATGAGGCTGGGGACGATACGCGAGTCAGCACAGGTGATGAAGAGGACTTCCGGGGATTGGACCTCGGCGAGCTGGCGGAAGTGGTCCTTCATTTGAGGGAAGACTTCGTTGCGGAAGCGCTGGTATCCCTTGAGGAGGTTTTTCATGGCTGCTTCTGTTTTAGCAGAGTGAAGGCGGAGACTGAAGCCCTGTTTTCGGATTTGAGAGGATGCTGGGATTCACGGTTGAAGGGTGCTCTCCCCACCCTTTCGCAAGGTACGCGAAAGGCACCCGGCACCCGGCAGATTGGGAAGGTTGGAGAAAGGCCCGGGGCTGAAGCCCCTTCTTTTTTCTGGCTATTCACCGGGCTAAAGCCCGGTGCTTCTACCATGGTTTTGATTTTCGAGCGTTTTCGCGGCATCTATCTGTGCTGATATTCGTGGTTGGAGATGTGTGCTCTTTCCCACCCTTTCGCAAAGTGCGCGAAAGGATGGGGCACCCGGCACCGGGCACCACAGCATTTTTAGTTTGTCGTGGTGCCTTCTAACAGCCAGGCGCAGTTTTCTACGCGATATTGGCCGTCGTGGACGGAGAAGACTTTGGGGGTGCCGTTGGCGGTGGTGCTCCAGAGAGAGACGCCGGCGTAGGCGCCGTCTTTGCGGACGATGTAGTAGATCATGTCGAGGTAGCGGATCTTTGCCATGTCGCCGTTGTAGTTGCGGACGATGCGGCGCAGGGCTTCGAGGCCTGCCTCTTTGGGGCTCATGCCCTGGCGCATGCAATCGACGATAGTGTGCGCGCCGGCGACCTTGATGTTCTCTTCGCCGGAGCCGGTTGCGCCTGCGGAGCCGATGTCCTGATCGGTGTAGCAGCCTGCTCCGATGATGGGCGAGTCGCCGAGTCTGCCGGCGATTTTGAAGGCCTGACCGGAGGTGGTGGTGGCTCCGGACATTTCGCCTTTGGTGTTGACGCAGGAGACGTGGATGGTTCCGGTGGTGGGCCAGAGCATCTGCTCGACGGCGAAGGCGCGCTTGCGTTCGGGGATGCCGAGGTCGATGGCCATGGCGGTGAGCTGCTGCGAGCGCGTGCGGATTTCGTCGGCCCATTCGAGGCCGGGATGGCGCGGGATCATGCTGTGTTTCTGCGGGTGCAGCTCAGGCGCCGGGTTCGCCGATTTACCGCCGGGTGCGAGCATGGGCGGGCCCCAGAAGTTCTGGCTGGTGCGGCTTTCTTTCCAGAGAAGCCACATTTTGCGTGCGTCGTCGGTGAGCATGTCTTCGCGCTTGAGGCCGTGCATGACGGCGAGGTGCTCGGCGCCCTTGCCGGTGAGCATGACGTGGCCGGTGCGCTCCATGACGAGACGCGAGACGAGGCAGGCGTGGCGGATGTTCTGAATGGCGCCGACGGAGCCTGCGGCGCGCGTGGGGCCGTGCATGCAGCAGGCGTCGAGCTCGACGAAGCCGTCTTCATTGGGCAGGCCGCCGTAGCCGACGCTGTGATCGTTGGGATCATCTTCGCGCGCGAGGCAGATGTGGTTGCAGGCGTCGAGCGTGTCGGTGCCGTCGAGGAGCATCTTGTAGGCCTCGTCCACGGAGTTGTCGCCGGTGTGTCGAGTGACGATGACGGGCTTCTTCGGCGGCGGAAGCTGCTTGATGCCTTCGGCGGTCTGGCTTTGCTGGGCTGGGGCTTGCGTGATTGCGCTGAGACTGGCTGCGGTCATTGCGCTGCGTGAAAGGAAGTCGCGGCGGGTCGTCATTGGTGGCAGCATATCATCCGGTCCTGGCGGCATGGGTTTTGCTCTGGCTTTATCCCACCCTTCGCCTGCGGCTCAGGATGGGGCACCCGGGTATTTGCTTATGTGGGAGTGGAGATTTTCGCTCTCCCACCCTTTCGCAAGGTGCGAAAGGATGGGGCACCCGGCTCTGGCGGCTTTGGAGAAACGGCCGGGGCTTCTACCTGAAAGGCCACTTCAAATTTTGTCGCAACTGCGATTTCCTTTGCTACTCTTTGAGCACGATGCGCCGCTCTATTTCTGCTTTGCTTCTTGTGTGTTTTGTTTCTGCGTCTGCGATGTTTGTGAGTGCGCAGACAGTCAATACGATATCCGCCGATTTGCGTGGCAAGATTGATGCGGCTGCCAACAGGGTTCTTGAGGACACGGGAGTGCCTTCGGCTTCGGTTGCGATTGTGCAGAAGGGGCAGATTGTTTACACGCATGCTTACGGAAAGGCGCGGCTGGAGCCGCTGACGCTGGCTGCGCCCGAGATGCGGTATTCGATTGGGTCGATCTCGAAGCAGTTTACGGCGGCTGCGATTCTGTTGCTGCAGCAGCAGGGCAAGCTTTCGATTGACGACCCGGTTTCGAAGTATATTCCGGGGCTGACGCGCGGCGACGAGGTGACGATCCGCATGCTGTTGTCGCATACATCGGGCTACCAGGATTACTGGCCGGAGGATTATCTGATGCCTCCGATGCGGAAGGCGACGACGGCGCAGTACATTGTGGATACCTGGGCGAAGAAGCCGCTCGATTTTGATCCGGGAACGAAGTGGCAGTACTCGAATACGAACTTTGTGATTGCCGGATTGATTGTTGAGAAGCTGGGCGGTGAGCCGCTGATGCGGCAGCTGCAGGAGAAGGTGTTTGCTCCGCTCGATATGAAGTCGGTTTACAACACGGATGTAGCGAAGCTGGGCGACACGGATGCCAGCGGATATATTCGCTATGCGCTGGGGCCACTGCGGCCTGCTCCGAAAGAAGGCGCGGGCTGGATGTTTGCGGCGGGCGAGTTGGCGATGCCGGCGCATGATCTGGCGCTGTGGGACATCAGCGTGATGAACCGCTCGCTGCTTTCGGCTGATTCGTATAAGCAGATGTTTACTTCAGTAAAGCTGAAAGATGGCGCGGACAGCGGCTACGGGCTGGGCATGTTTACGACGCCGAGGTCAGGGCATGCGGCGCTCGAGCATTCGGGCGAGGTGTCGGGCTTTGTGTCGGAGAACATTGTGTTTCCGGATGACAAGGCGGCGATTGTGGTGCTGACGAATCAGGATGCTTCTCCGGCGGCGGCAGCGATTGGGCGCGAGCTGACTCCGATGGTGCTGGGTATGGATGCGGAGTCGGCATCGCAGGCTGAGGGGCAGGGGCTTGTGATCTTCAAGGGGCTGCAGCAGGGGCAGATTGACCGCTCGCTGTTTACGGATAACTGCAATGCTTATTTCGATGCGCAGGGGCTTGGCGACTTTTCTTCGAGCTTGAAGCCGCTGGGTGAGACGGCCAGCTTTCACCAGTTGGCGGAGGAATTGCGCGGCGGGATGACATTTCGCGTATTTGCGGTCACTTTTAAGAATAGTTCGCAGCGGGTGCGCGTGACGACTTATACGATGCCGGATGGGAGGCTGGAGCAGTACCTGGTGATTCCAGCTCAGTAGGTTTGGTGGTTTCGGGATCGGCTGATTTTCGTTTCAGCTAAGAACGGCGTCATTTTGAGTAGCGAAGGGATGAAGAATCTCACGCGAAGGTGGTTGGGGATTCTTCGCCTGCGGCTCAGAATGACGTTTTTCATTCTTTGGATATTTGCCGTGACTTCGGATGAAGGAAAAATCAAGTCCTTCGGCTTCATTCCGTTCTGCGCTGAGGATGATAACCGAGTTGTTCCGGCTCAGTGATGGTAGAGCAGGCCGTACATCAGCACTGCCAGTACGATGAGGCTGACCGCGACGTAAAGCCTGTCTTTTTCCGCGAAGAAGCCAAAGGCGGCGAAGATAACGCGAGCGATCGGCGTGGCGATCAATAGCAGAAGTCCGAGTTGGATGATGGCGTTCGTGTTGCCGGTGGGAATCTGCCTGATGATTTGACCGGGGCTGCGCAGCTCGGCGGCTACGCCGTGGAAGGTGGAGTAGTCGGGTCGTGGGCCGCGATTCTGATTCAGATAGAGTATGCCGCCGATGAAGACGACGGCTGCGGCGATGAGTACTCCGGTGCGCAGCAGGTAGCCCATCATGACTTCCATTTTCTGGTCGTTCATTCTTAGAGCCTTCCTGTGAAGCTGTTGTAGATCATTTCGATTCCGAGCAGAACGATGACTACGGCGAAGATCATACGCAGGGTCTTTACGTTTACTTTTACCAGCATGCGGGAACCGGTAAGTGATCCGAGAAGCACACCCAGTATGACCGGCATGGCGAGGGCAGGTGAAATGTAACCGCGACTGAGATAAATTCCGGCGCTGGCGGCGGCAGTGACGCCGATCATGAAATTACTGGTCGTCGTCGAGACTTTGAAGGGCAGGCGCATGGCCTGATCCATGGCTAACACTTTGACAGCTCCGGAGCCGATTCCGAGCAGGCCGGAGAGCGCACCGGCTACGAACATGAGGCTGAAGCCTGCGGGGACATTCTGCGCGACATAGCTTTCGGGGCCGTTCCGGGTGGGGTAGCTGCCATGTAACCGGAGCTTCAGCGCTAGCTGGTTCGGCTCTTTGTGAGTTTCGTCGGGATGTTTTCGCAACGACGCATATGCAGAGTAGAGCAGCACGGCGCCGAAGATGAAGCCGATGGCATGCGTGGAGACGATCATTGTGAGGTATGCACCGAGGAGCGCGCCAAAGGTGGTTGCAATCTCAAGAAACATGCCGATGCGGACGTTGGAAAAGCCTTCGCGTACATAAGCTGCCGCTGCTCCGGATGAGGTTGCGATGACGGAGACGAGCGATGCGCCGATGGCGTAGCGGATGTCGATATGAAAGAGCAGCGTGAGCACGGGAACGATGACAACGCCGCCACCGAGGCCAGTGAGTGCTCCGAGGAGTCCGGCGAGTATCGAGCTTAGGAATATCCAACCTGAAAATTCAAGCGTATGCATCGTGGCAGAACCAGCGTACAACATTTCTTCCCTGAACTTCGTGGGAGGGCCGGGGCTGAAGCCCCTTCTATTTGGACGTGGCATTTTCACCGGGCTAAAGCCCGGTGCTTCTACCCTGCTTTTCTTTCTGGAAGGTGTCTCGACTTTTTGTGGTAAAGAGTTGTGGTCTCCCACTCTTTCGCAAAGTGCGCGAAAGGATGGGGCACCCGGCATGATTCGCTCCGGCTTTATCCCACCCTTCGCCTGCGGCTCAGGATGGGGGACCCATGGGATGCTTCTGCCTGTTTTTATTTTGCGGTTTTGAGAATTGCGATGGAATCTGGTGGCAGGGAAAGGGTTGTCTGTGCGAATGAGATTGCGGGATCGGAGGCGAGCAGCATCTGTGCGCCTTTTATCTCACGCTTCAGTTCTTTGCCGCCGAGATTGACGATGATCTGGAGATCTTTGCGATGCAGTAGCAGCCACTTTTCAGTTTCGCTGTATTCGACGTTTATTTCTTCAAGAGAGCCGCTTGTCAGCTCGGGATGAGATTTGCGTAGAGCGATGAGCTGCTTGTACCAGTCGAGCATCTGTGCGTGCGCGGGCTCGGAGATCTCCTGCCAGTTTAGCTTGGAGCGCAAAAACGTCTGTTCATCCTGCGGGTCGGGGATTTCATCCGGGGTCCAGCCGAAGGCAGCGAATTCTTTCTTTCGGCCTTCTGAGACGAGGCGGCCCAGCTCTTTATCCTCGTGATCGGTGAAGTACTGGAAAGGCGTGCTTGCGGCCCACTCTTCACCCTGGAAGAGCATAGGAACAAAGGGCGCGGTGAAGACAAGAGCGGCGGCGATTTTTGTGCGGCTCTCACTGGTGAGGTGATTGAGACGCTCGCCTTTTGCGCGGTTGCCGATCTGATCGTGATCCTGCGCATAGCCGAGGAAGCGCCATGCCGGTAAGCCTTCGACGGGGCGACCGTGGATGCGGTCACGGTGGGACGCATAAATTCCGTCGTAGACGAAGACTGATTTCAGCGATTTGGCAAGATCGGCGATGGTGCCGAAATCGGAGTAGTAGCCGCTGCGGTCTCCGGTGAGCACGGTGACGAGCGCGTGGTGAAAATCATCACTCCACTGCGCGTCCATTCCGTAGCCGCCGGCTTCCGGCGCAGTGACGAGGCGCGGGTCGTTGAGGTCGCTTTCGGCGATGACGACATAGCGATGGCTGGTTTCGGCTTCGAGCGCGCGTACTTCTTTCGACAGCTGCTCCATGAAATGGATGGCAGAGCGGTCCATGTAGGCGTGCACGGCGTCCAGGCGCAGGCCGTCGAAGTGGTAATCGCGCAGCCACATGAGGGCGTTGTCGCAGAAGAAGCGGCGCACCTCATGGCTGCCCGCGTCCTCAAGGTTAACGGCGTCTCCCCACGGGGTGTTGTGCAGATGTGTGAAGTAGGGTGCGAATTTACCGAGGTAATTTCCGGATGGGCCGAGGTGGTTGTAGACGACGTCAAGCAGTACCGCCAACCCGTGCTCATGACAGGCGTTGACGAGACGCTTTAACGCTTCAGGGCCACCGTAGGGCTCATGCGGGGCGAAGAGATCGACGCCATCGTATCCCCAGCCATGATTGCCGGGGAATGCGTTCACCGGCATCAGCTCCACGTGGGTGACGCCGAGATCTTTGAGATATGCAAGATGCTGTTGCGCAGCGTCGAATGTACCTTCCGGCGTAAATGTGCCGATGTGCAGCTCATAGATGATGGCGCTCGGAAGCGGAGCAGCCTGCCACTGTGCTTCTGTCCACTGGAAGGATGCGTGATCTAGGACGCGCGAAGGGCCATGCACGCCCTGTGGCTGCGATGCGCTGCGAGGATCGGGCACGGCAGGCTCACTGCGGTCGATGACAAAAGCATAATCCGTGTCGGCGCGTGCGCCTTCGACGTCAGCCTGCCACCAACCTCCGACAGTCTGTTGCATTGGATGTATGGTGTTATCGATCGTAACGCCGAGAGTCTCCGCCTTCGGCGCCCAGACTTTGAAGCGATGCCCCATCGTTCTCTTCCTTTTTATTGTTCGTGGTAATCGCGAGAGAGCCCGCCATCTATATAGTAAGTTGCACCGGTCACATAGGCGGCCTCATCTGAGGCCAGATAAGCAACAAGAGCTGCCACGTCCTCTACTGTTCCGAGGCGGCGAAGGGGAATCTTCTCCAGCAGCGCATCCAGCTTTGGTTTGTCCTCGAGCAGCGATTTATTCATCGGAGTTGAGATGGCGCCGGGCGCAATGTTATTGACGGTTATTCCCTGCGGGCCCAATTCAACGGCGAGATCGCGCATGAGCATGCGCAGGCCCCCCTTGCTGGCGCAATAGGTAGCGAAGCCGGGAAAGGCCATATCTTCATGCACGGAGCTGATGTTGACGATGCGTCCGGGTTTTTTCGCTGCAGTCAGTTTACGAACCATTGCCTGCGTGGCGAAAAAGGGGCCCTTGAGGTTGACGTTCATGATGCGGTCAAAATCTTCTTCTTTGGTGTCGAGAAAAGAGCTTTCTGTTTCGACTCCCGCATTGTTGACGAGAATATCGGCGGAGCCGAATTTCTGCCATGCTTGTTCTATAAGGGATTGAGCCTCGCTGACGTTCGAAACGTCGGCTTGCACAATCAGCCCCTGGGAACCTGCAGAGTCAACCATTTTGAGAGTTTCGTCTGCGCCGTCGCCATGTTTTGAATAATTGATAACGACGTTTGCGCCTTCCGATGCGAGACGTTTTGCTATACCTTGACCGATTCCGGAACTCGATCCGGTAACAATGGCGACTTTGCCTTTTAGATGGCTCATCTAATCCGCACCTTCCACCAACAAATTGTTTGGGAACGACCTTGCATATCTGTGTGTGAGATGCGTATTGGGCGGAAAGGGATGATGATGAAAGAGCATGAGGGCCCGGTGACGGGCCCTCATGTATTGACTGAAACGGATTAGGATTTTGCAGTGGAGTGCTTGCCGGGTTTTACTTCGATTTCGTTTACGACCTGCTGAACATTCGGTACTTCTTTCGCCAGCTTTCCTGCCTCTGCTTTTTGCGTCGGAGTCTTCACGGTTCCCTTAAGAACCAGTGTGCCGTTTTTGGCGGAGTAGTCGATGCTCTGATCGTCGAGCTGCTTGTTCGCCTTCAGCGATGCCTTGAAGTTGTCTTCGATGCCGCTGTCAAGGTTGGAGCTGACTGCCTTGGCCTGGCTTTCGGCACCCGGTGGCTGCACACCAATCTCATCAGCAATCGTATAGTCCGGTGCTGCCTGCTTTGCCGCAGCTTCTGCCTGGCTCTTCAGGTCAGCCGAGGCAACGTTTCCTGTCAGAGTCATGACGCCCTTGTCCTGATCCTGCGAGACACTGACGTTGCTTAGATTGCTGCTATTGAGTGCGTTGGTAACAGCTGCCTTTTCGTCCGGGTGGGCGGGCTTGCTGTTGCATCCGGCGATGAGCAGTGCGCTGCCGAGCACGGTGACGGATGCCGCCAGCAATTTATGTTGCTTGTAGTGTTTCATGGTTTTCTTTACTCCTGGGAAGAGACGTGCTTACTAACACGTACTCTAGGATGCGGATAAGTGGCATCTTATGACTGCTGCACTTGAAAATAAGTAAATCAGGTAGAAGGCAACCTTTATCGCAGTCTGCAGTAGCCTACGGGAGAAGTGATGCACGGTACAGTGCGCATCGGGATATCGGGATGGAACTACAAGCCGTGGCGAGGCGTGTTCTATCCGGAGAAATTGCCGCAGAAACGCGAGCTGGAGTATGCGGCGAAGACATTCCCTTCCATTGAAGTGAACGGAACGTTCTATTCTCTACAGCGGCCTGCGTCTTTCACGAGGTGGGCAGAGGAGACGCCTAAGGATTTTGTCTTCTCGATCAAAGGATCGCGCTACATCACGCATATCCAGAGGTTGCGTAACGTTGAGGTTTCGCTGGCGAACTTCTTTGCATCAGGACTTCTGAAGCTGGGCAGAAAACTTGGGCCGATCCTTTGGCAATTTCCGGCGACCTTCAAATTCGACCATGAACTGGTGGAATCATTTTTTGCGCTTCTGCCGCGAGACTCTATGCAAGCTGGGATGCTGGCGAAGAGCCATGAACCGTGGATGAAAGAGCGAGCCTTCACTGAGCCGGAGGTGAAGGTAAAGGTGCGCCATGCGATGGAGATCCGGCATAAAAGTTTTGTAACTCCGGAATTTATTGCGCTGCTGCGGCGTTATGACGTGGCAATGGTGTGCGCCGATACGGTGGAGTGGCCGCGGCTGATGGACGTGACCTCAGATTTTGTCTATTGCCGGCTGCACGGCTCCGAGGTGCTGTATTCGAGTGGCTACGACGATGAAGCGCTGGATGCATGGGCTTCCCGCGTAGCGGCATGGGCACAGGGCGACGAGCCTGCCAGTGAGGAGCGCGCCAGCGATCTCCCCGCGAAGAAGCGCGAGAAGCGCGATGTGTATGTTTACTTTGACAATGACGCCAAAGTGCGCGCTCCATTCGACGCGCAGGGGTTGATTCAGCGCGTCAACCAGCTTTTTAAGTAGTCCAAAATCAGCCATATAAACGGATTTGCACAGGGTCTCGCCGATTTTTGTTGCCATATATCGCAATCAGCGATATAAATATTGCGGATTGCAATATGAAACTTGGCGAGAAAATCCATTATCTGCGTGAAGTCGAAGGCAATTTGCGGGGCCTGAACCGGGCCATGACGCAGCAGGAATTGCTGAAGGCGATTCGATCCGAACTTGGAGCTCCGATGAGCCAGTCTTACCTGTCGCAGATTGAGAGCGGCGCGCGTCCGCACCTGACGAACACGACCAGGCAGTTGCTGGCGAAATTTTTCAAGGTGCATCCGGGATACCTGGTGGATGATCCGGAAGGCTACCACTCGGAGCTGTTGAGTGATGCACGCACGCTCGAAGACAAGCTGGACCTTTGGCTGGTGAGCGGCGCGGAACGCTTCCGGCGTGACCCTGCGCTTCGCCGGGCTCTGCTGGCACTGGCGCGGCACAAGGATACGCGACAGTGCCTGCTGATGCTGGAGGCCGTGATGGAGACGCCGGGACTTGTGGATCGGCTGCTGGAAGTATTGAGGCCCGCGCCGGCGGAATCGTTGAAGGCGATGGAGCCAACGCCGAAGAAGCAAATCCGGAAAGGAGAGGCGTAAATGACTTGGGAAGGTTTCTATCTGTTTTGCTTCGCCCTTGGGCTTTGTCTCAGCGCAATTGCATTTGTCGGTGGCTTTTCGCATTTTCATATCGGCCACATTCATCTGCATGCGGGGCACACAGGACATGCACACGGCGGCAATACGAACACGATGAGTCCGATCAACGGATTCACGCTGGTGATCTTTCTCTGCTGGTTTGGCGGTGCCGGATATCTGCTGGAGCGGTATGGCGGATTTTTAGTGCCGGTAGTGTTGCTGCTGTCGACGATTGCGGGGATTGCCGGGGCATCGGCGCTGTTCTGGTTCATGGCACGCGTGCTGGCTCCGCATGAGCATGCGCTGACCGCGGAAGAGACGGCGACGATTGGCATGATTGGGCGGGTGAGCGGTGTGATTCGCGGTCACGGCACGGGCGAGATTTTGTTTTCGCAGAATGGCAGCCGCCGCTTTGCTGCCGCACGCAGCGAAAACGGCCTGCCGATCGGGCGTGATGTAGAAGTTGTGGTGATGCGCTATGAGCAGGGCATTGCCTGGGTGCGACGCTGGGATGAAGTCGTTGGCGATTTGAAGTAAGTCCACGGCGTTGCTTGAAGTTCTCACTTACAAGAGTTTTCCCGGTGAAAGGACTGGGATCACTATGACGAACACGATCATCATCATTGTTGGATTGAGTTTATTGGCCGTTATTGTTCTTGCCGGACTGCTGGCGAAGATGTTTCGCAAGGCCGGCCCGAACGAGGCGCTGATTGTTTACGGTTTTCGCGGGCCGCGCGTGATCAAGGGACACGGCACGGTGATCTTTCCCATGGTGGAAAGCTGCCGCCAGCTTTCCCTGGAGCTGATGTCGTTTGATGTGGCTCCGCAGCAGGACCTCTACACGAAGCAAGGTGTCGCTGTGACAGTCGAAGCTGTGGCGCAGATCAAGGTGCGCTCAGATCAGGAATCGATTCTTACGGCAGCGGAGCAGTTTTTGACGAAGACGCCTCCGCAGCGCGAGGGCTTGATTCGGCTGGTGATGGAAGGCCATCTGCGCGGCATCATCGGACAGCTTACGGTGGAGCAAATCGTAAAAGAGCCGGAGATGGTTGCCGACCGCATGCGCGGCACATGTGCCGATGATATGAGCAAGATGGGTCTTGAGGTGGTTTCGTTCACCATCAAGGAGGTGCGCGATAAGAACGAATACATCACCAACATGGGGCGGCCCGATATTGTGCGCATTCGACGCGATGCTGATGTAGCTGCTGCGGAAGCAGAGCGCGACACGGCGATTCGCAGAGCGAATGCGCTGCGCGAGTCTGCGATTGCAAAGGCAGCGGCAGATCAGGACCGCGTGATAGCGGAGACGGCTTCGCTGGCGAAGCAGGCAGAGGCGCAGCGCGATCTCGATATCCAGAAAGCGCAGTTTACCGAGCAGAGCCGCAAGCAGGAAGCTCAGGCCGACAAAGCCTACGAGCTGCAGACAAACGTGATGCAGCAGCAGGTAGTGGCCGAACAGGTAAAGGTGCAGCAGGTGGAGAAAGAACAGCAGATCAAGGTGCAAGAGGCAGAAATTCTGCGCCATGAGAAAGAGCTGATCTCCACCGTGTTGAAACAGGCTGAGATTGAGCGTCAGCGGATCGAGAATCTTGCGTCGGCGGAGAAGTCGCGGTTGACGATCGAGGCTGAAGGTCGCGCTTCTGCGATTCGCGTGCAAGGCGAGGCTGAGGCTGCAGTTATCTTCCAGAAGGGTGAAGCTGAAGCCAAGGCGATGAATGTGAAGGCTGAGGCTTACCAGGACTGGAATCAGGCTGCGGTGGTCGATAGGCTGATCAGCAACATGGCGGATGTGGTGCGGGCGATGTGTGAGCCGCTGTCGAAGGTGGACAAGATCACGATTGTGTCTACCGGAAACGATTCTGCGGCTGGGGTAAACAAGCTGACTGGCGACATCACTAAGATCGCTGCGCAGGTTCCTGCCTTGTTTGAAGCGCTTTCTGGTATGGATATGAACGAGCTGATGAGCAATGTGAAGGGGATGCGCGCGCGTCCGAATGGCGCTGCGACTGTCGATGGCAAGTAACGAAACTTTTACTCAGGGCGGGGCTTTGCGGCTCCGCCCACTAACTTTTTTCAAAATAAGGAGGAAGATATGGCACTCCTGGAACGCGTTTCAGCTCTGCTGCGTGCGAATGTGAATGACCTGATCGATAAAGCGGAAGATCCGGAAAAGATGCTGAAGCAACTGGTACTCGATATGGAGAACCAGCTGCTACAGGTAAAGACACAAGTGGCAATTGCGATTGCCGATCAGCATCTTCTGGAGAAGAAGAGAAAAGAACATGAAAGCTCTGCCGAGGAGTGGCATAAGAAAGCAGAGTTGGCGGTAGGCAAAGGTAAAGATGACCTGGCGCGCGCTGCGCTGGAGCGCGCTCTAAGTCACGAACAGATGACAACCGGCTTTGCGCAGCAGATTGAAGACCAGACGCATGAGGCTGATTCGCTGCGGTCTGCGCTGCGAAAGCTGGAGCAAAAACTGACGGAGACACGCAGCCGCTGCGAGATGCTGATTGCGCAGCATAGACGCGCCCGTATTGTGGGTAAAGCGAACCAGGCGCGGCAGAAGATCGATGCTTCGCAAAAGGGCGCGAGCATCGACCGGCTAAAGCTACGCGTGGCTGGGGCGGAAGCGGAAAATGCTGCGCATCATGAGCTGCTGGGCGGCGATTCGCTGGAAGACAAGTTCGCGCTGCTCGAGCGCGAGGAACGGATCGAAGGCCTGCTGCGAGATCTCAAAGAGCGGCAGGGGAAATCTGCTTAGAGTTATTCCAGGTTGACCTGGCCGTATTCGAGCAGCGTTACCAGGAGCACGCCTCCGGTGATGTTGCCGAGCACGGCTGGGCCGAGCCACAAAAAGTAACGTGAGGCCGCGAGCTGGCCATGAAGCACAGCGGCCAGAATCTCGCCGCTGGTAGCAATACAGTGCGCGAAGTGCCCGAGGCCGACGACGAAGGTGAGCGACCAGATGAGCATGACGGATCCGGTGATCGAATGGCTGCCGCTTACCAACCATGCCACCATGGCGATGATCCAACCGCCGACCACGCCGCTCCAAAAGATATGACTTGCGGGAAAACCTACGGCCTGCATTCCCAGAGCTGAAAGCGTACTGACGTATTCGGGTTGCAGCGCGCCCGTCCTGACGGCGAGCATGGCGAAGAGAAATGCGCCGATGACATTGGCGGCGAATACGACGGCCCAAAGCCGCACGGTGCTCAAAAAGTGGCGGCGTTCGGTCAGCATCAATGCGACCGGATATAGCGTGTTTTCTGTGAAGAGCTGACTACGGCCGAGAATGACCGCCATAAAGCCCATGGGATAAAAACACAAAGAGATAAATTCAGCGATGCTTCCGCCCCCGAGCTGCGTTCGCACCAGAGAAACGCTTAGGCCGGTGAGTCCCATGGTGAGTCCGCCAACGATGCCGGAGACGGCCAATGCCAGGTTGGTGCGGGAAAGTTCGCGCCGCGCATTCTTCGAAACCTGCTGATAAATCTCGGAGGCGGTGGGGCGGTCGAGATCGCGTTGTACCGATGCGGAAGGGTCGTCGGACGCAACGGGCAACTTGATTTTGGGCAGTGGCATGCATTCATTGGAAGCGTGAGCGAGGCAAGACGATGCCCGGATTCTATTCATAATCAATGCCTTTGCGCGATGGCATCCTATGTCTGTACCTTGAATATGTCTGTACCTTGAACTGGAGCTTATGAACGACATTCACTCCGTAAATCTGCAAGCTGCCGCACGTCAGTCAATGCTGGAACACGGCTTTCATCCGGATTTCCCGAAAGATGTACAGCGGGAGATAGGGTCGCTGCAATCGCATCCGCCTGTGTCATCGCGCGATCTGAGATCTCTTCTTTGGTCATCGATCGACAACGATACATCGCGCGATCTTGATCAGATTGAATATGCCCAGAAGTTGACGGAGGGAACCGTCAGGGTTCAGATTGCAATCGCGGATGTAGATGCTTATGTGCCGGCCGGTTCTGCGATAGATCGATATGCCGCGGAGCAGGCGGTGACTGTGTATACGGGCGTGCATAACTTTTCCATGCTGCCGGAGGAGTTGTCGACAGGGGCGACGTCGCTGCTTGAAGGGCAAGAACGGGCTGCGGTTGTGTGCGAGTTTGCAGTGGATGCAAATGGGTGCGTGAACGCAAACGATATCTATCAGGCGAGCGTAGTAAACAGGGCACAATTGGCGTATCCATCTGTTGGCGCGTGGCTCGCTTCAGAAAAAAATGCGCCTGCGAAGATTACCGATTCACACGAGCTACAAGATCAATTGCTCCTACAGAACCAGGTTGCGCAGAGCTTGCGCAAAGAGCGGTATCGCCGCGGTGCGCTCAATCTTGAAACGGTGGAAACGCACCCGCTCGTGGTGAACGGGCAGCCGGTCGATATTGAAAGGCAGCAGCGGAGCCCAGCCAGCGATCTGATCGAAGATTTTATGATTGCCGCGAATGAAGTAGTGGCGAAGAGTCTGGAGAGCGCTGGCTTTTCTTCGATACGCAGGGTAGTGAGAACTCCGAAACGCTGGGACCGCATTGTGGAGATTGCGGCGCAGCTTGGAACGAAGTTGCCGATGACGCCGGATTCCAAAGCATTGCAGGAGTTTCTCTGCAATCGACGTGCGGTCGATCCAGATCATTTTCCTGATCTTTCGCTTTCCATTGTGAAGCTGCTGGGCGCGGGTGAATACGTATTGGAGCGTGCAGGAGAAACCAGCGAGGGCCACTTTGGATTGGCGGTGCAGGATTACACGCATTCGACCGCGCCAAACCGCCGTTATGCGGATCTGGTGACACAGCGATTGATCAAGGCAATGCTGGCAAAGCAGAAGCAGTCCTATTCCGATGATGATCTGGTTGCGATTGCGAAGCAATGCACGAAGCAGGAAGACGCGGCGCGCAAGGTAGAGCGGGATATGCGAAAGCGCATTGCGGCTGTAGTGATGCAAAGCCGGATTGGGCAGACATTTGCCGCTATCGTTACGGGCGTGAATGAGCACGGTTCTTTTGTGAGGACGATTCAGCCTGCGGTGGAAGGCATGCTGGTGCATGGACAGAAGGGCGTAGATGTAGGCGATAAAATCAACGTCACGCTGGTGCGCACTGATCCCGAACGCGGATACATCGACTTCGCACGGAGCTAGCGTCCACCACTATGCGCCCCGATCTTGGTACGCTCGTCGATGATTTTCGCCGCCTCGGGAATGCCACGGCCGTGGTTACCTATCGCGGCAACCGGCGCGTTGTTTCAAGTTACGGCGAAATCGCCGTATTCGCTCAGAACTTTTCTGCGGAGTTGGAACGGCGCGAAATCGTAGCAGGTGAACGTCTTCTTTTGTGGGGGCAGAATAGCGCAGAGTGGATCGGCGCATTTTTTGGCTGTGTTCTGCGAGGTGTTCTCGTGGTGCCGCTTGACGCAGGTGGTGGTGTGGAATTTGCCAGGCGGGTTGCTGCGGAAACGAATCCAAAGCTTATTGTTGGCGATCCATCGCTGATTGCCCATTTTGCCGGTTCCATTCCTGCGATGACACTTGATGAGATTGCGCGGCTACCTGAGTCCGTGGGGATTGGCAGACCTGTTTCACCTCCAAGTCTCGATACCCCATTACAGATTCTTTTCACTTCGGGCACGACGGCTGAGCCGAAGGGTGTGGTGCACACGCATCGCAATGTACTGGCAAGCGTAGCTCCGATCGAGCGTGAGATGCAGAAATATCTGCGCTATGAGCGGTTCGTTCATCCACTGCGCTTTTTGCATACGCTTCCACTGAGTCATGTTTTCGGACAGTTCATGGGATTGTGGCTGCCGGTGCTGCTTGGAGCGGAAGTGCATTTCGAATCGCGCCTGCAGGCTCCGCGCCTACAGGCGCTGATACGACGTGAGCGGATTTCTGTTCTGGCCTCGGTGCCTCGTGTACTTGATCTGATGCGATCGCATCTGCTCGGTCTCTATCCGAAGCTAGATGACGAAATACAGAAAGCGCAGGGCGAATCGGTGTGGCGCAGATGGTGGCGTTTCCGGAAAATTCACCGGCTGCTGGGTTATAAATTCTGGGCGTTTGTCTGTGGGGGCGCCTCGCTGCCACCGGACCTTGAGAGCTTCTGGAATACGCTTGGCTTTGCCCTGATTCAAGGCTATGGAATGACGGAGACGACGGCGCTCATCACGTTGAATCATCCGTTCAAGATTGGCAAGGGCACGATCGGCAAGGCGCTGCCGGGGCGGGAGGTACGCATCGGCGATGATGGCGAAATTCTGGTGCGCGGCGATATGGTATCGACTGCGACGTGGCAGCAGGGGCGCCTGCAACAGTCAAAAGATACGTGGCTGGCGACGGGCGATCTGGCGCGCAGTGACGATCAGGGGCAACTGCAGTTTCTTGGGCGCAAGAGCCAGGTTATTGTGACTGCTTCCGGACTGAATGTTCATCCGGAAGATATCGAAGTTGAACTGAATCGGCAGACTGGAGTGCGCGCCTCGGTTGTCGTGCCGTTGCATATGCCGGGTGGAACCGAAGCGATGGCCGTGCTTCTCTTTCAGGGGTCCGAAGCAGATGCTGCAGCGGCGATACGGCAGACGAATGCTGCGCTGGCGGAGTATCAGAAGATTCGCTATTGGAGAGTGTGGCCGGAACTGGATTTTCCACGAACGTCGACGGGAAAGATTCAGCGTGGGAAAGTTGCGCAGTGGGCGGCTGCACACGTGGCCGCAAACAGTGAGCGGGAGACGAGCAGCGACGCGCTTGTGCAGCTTATTGCAAAGATCGCACGCACCACGCCTGCGAGCGTAAGCGACGATGCGCGTCTCGATGAAGATTTCTATCTCGACAGCTTAGGACGCGTGCAATTGCAGAGTGAAATTGAGCAGCGCATGGGAATTGTAATCGATGATGTTACATTTGCGAGTCTGGAGACACTCGGCGATCTGCGCGGAGTGATAGGATTCGACGCCTCTGTTTCAGCTGCGTCAAGCACTAGCAGTCCGGGGATTGCGAAAGCGGTTTCCAGTCCGGCTCAGGTGCAAGATGCTGTTTATCCTCGCTGGCCGTGGTCTGCGGTTGTACAGGCAATGCGCGTTGTATTTGTGGAATGCGCGATGCGGCCGCTGGTTTGGCTGCTGGCTGCACCCACCGTTGAGCGCGTTGATCCAGAGACGATGTCGCATGCACAGATGCTGATAATTGCTAACCATGTGACTGCGTATGATGGCGCGCTGGTGTTGTATGCGCTTCCGGGAAGGATGCGCCGACGTGTTGCGATTGCGATGGCCGCAAATATGCTCGACGATTATCGCCATGCGCGTGGCCAGGGGAATTGGGCTTTGAATGCTCTGGCTCCCGCAGCTTACTGGCTCATCACGGCGTTGTTTAATGTGTTTCCGCTGCCACGTGGTGCGGGGTTCCGCAACAGCTTCGCGCATATGGGTAAGGCGCTCGATAGCGTATATAACGTGTTGATTTTTCCGGAGGGGCACCGCTCTGCGGGCACGTTGGAGCATTTTCGCTCCGGCATTGGCTTGCTGATACAGGAGTCAGGAGCAGGAGTGCTACCCGTTGCTCTTCGCGGGCTTGGCGAGCTGAAACAGCGCAAAGCGAGTTGGTTTCGTTCGGGCAGGTTGTCGATCCGCGTTGGCGAGCCTATGCAGATCGACAGGAACGCATCCGCCGAAGAGATTACGGCGCTGCTCGAAAATACTTTGCGGACGATGCTTGAGGACTAACAGGTTCGCTACTTCAGCTCTTTAATTCCGGAAAAGATGTGATGCGCAGCTTTGCGGCGCCATAAGGAACGAGTTCAACTGTTTCCTCCGGCTGATCGCTGACTATGGGACTTTGCGGCACTGGATTCGCAACGCCGTCTTCTGCCATCCAGACAGGTACTTTTCGGCCTTTCACTTCGATCTTTACGGGCGCTCCCTTGAGTGTGAAGGGGCCTTGCGCAACTGAGCTCTCGATGGCTTTGATGGAAGCGGAATTCAATCCGTAGTTCCATTGCGTGGTGGGATAGACCTGCCAGTCTGCTGTCATGCCGCGATCGCGTAGCTTCAGCCAGTCTTCTCCAATCGGGTAGGAGAAGACGAGCGGCCCGCGTTCGATGGCGATGGAATCGTTGAAGCCTTTGCTGGCGCGAGGTTCCATGGGAAGCGTGATTTCGATTGTGTCGCCGGGTTTCCACGTGCGTTCGATGCGGGCGAAGCTGCCGGGCTGTGGCTCAGATTGACGCTGGCCGTTGACGCGGATGCTGCTGTTTTTTGTCCATGCGGGGATGCGGAGTTGCAAGGGGAAGCTCAATGGTCTTTCAGGGTGCACGGTGATGCGGATCGTATCGCGAAATGGGTAGTCGGTTTCTTCTGTGATGCGCACTGGAGTGTCGCGCACAATCGTGTGGACTTCGCAAGGAGCATATGCAACAGCTGCGAGGCCATGATCGGCGGACGCCATCCAGAGACTCGTTGTGAGCTTAGGCCAGCCCTGGTGGAAGTTAGCGGTGCAGCAGCCGAAGTTTGGTTCGAGGCCGTATAGGTTTGATTCAGGGCCGTCTGTCGTCCAGGGCTTGTGGTTCAGGCTGCATTGAACCTGATTGGGCTGCTGATTGTATTGGTGCGCCCACATGTCATCGGTAAATGTTCCAGGGAGGCAGTTGTAGGCGATGCGTTCGAATCGATCGCCTAACTCCGGATTGCCCATGATGGAGAGGGCCACTTCGAGCGAGTACATGGCTTCAACTACAGTGCATAGTTCCGTGCCTTGCGATGGATTGAGCCCGGCAAGGTGCTCATCTGCGGAAAAGATGCCTGTGGGCAGGCCGTGGTAGCGATCAAGTTCGGAGAGTTGGTGGAGAAGCGCCTGACGGTCTGAAGAATTTTCGCTGAGGAGCGACCAGACGGGAGACGCTTTGAGGGCCATGGCGTTGTTGACACCGTGGGTCGCGAGCGCGGTGTCGCTCAGACCATTGTGCTCGTTGAGCTTGATGAATTCCGGTGTGATGCGTTGCGTGTATTTGAAGTCAGAGAATTCGGCTTGCCAGTCGTAGCCTTGCTGGTGAAGAAGCTTTGCGAGTTCGATCAGCCTGGGATCGCCGGTGCGGTTGTAAAGCCAGAGGACGCTCACGACTTCGTCATGCCAGCGAAATTTGCCCCAGTCGCGAAGCGGACGTGTGGGCAACTGCGCGAGCTGATATGCGAAGTATCGTTGCATGATCGGAATGACGCGGGGATCGCCGGTCGCTTCCTGATACTGCGTGAGCGCCTTGAGCATGACCATGCGCGGCCACCAGTCATCGTTCGAGCGCGGGCCGAACATGCCGTTAGGCTGGGAGTTGTTGAGTGTCCAATCAATGTATTTCTGCGCCTTGGATTTGAGGCGTACGTCGTCGAGCAAATACGCGAGTGGAATGAGGCCGTCGAGAAAATAAGGTCCGCGCTCCCAGGATTCACCTGTGCCTCCGAGCCAGCCGGAGTTGGGGCCGACGTCGGGCCATGTTTCGTCGAGATGGCCGCCGAGGCCGTTGGCCTGAATTTCGAGTTGCGCGCGCAGCCAGCCAGCAGGTCGGATTGCTCCGAGCGGCAACATGTCAAAGGCATTGGCGGCGAGCAGGCTGCGATTGCCGATGACGCTCTGTGGGGTGGTGTCAGCCGCTACGGGAGAAAATGAGAACGCGCGTGCGTTGGTGGCCAGGAATGCGGCAGCGCTGAACTGCTTGCAAAATGTACGACGGCTGAAAGACCACCCTGCTGATTTCACGGACCCACTCCAAAACGCAGATATGCAGTAATGGTAAGCGATTACATGCACAGATGCTATGGATCGAATGGACTATAGATGTTACGAGAACGACCGTTATTGATTGACGCCGCTGGCCAGGAAACCGCCGTCGACAACGAGAACCTGTCCGGTGACATAGGAAGCTGCGTCGGATGCAAGATAAATGGCTGCGCCAACGACTTCTTCCGTTTTACCGAAGCGGCCCATGGGCGTGCGCATCAGCAGCTCTTTGCCGCGTGGGGTGCTGTCGAGAAGTTCTGCATTGAGCGCGGTGCGGAAGACGCCGGGTGCGATGGCATTGACGACGACGCCGTGACGCGACCACTCGACGGCAAGCGAGCGCGTGAGCGATGCGACGGCGGCTTTGCTGGCGGCGTAGGCCGCAACTTCAGAAAACGCGACAAAAGTATTGAGTGAAGCAATGTTGATGATGCGCCCATAGCCGCGGTCTAGCATGTGCCTGCCGAAAATCTGGCAGGCGCGCAGAGTTCCGGTGAGGTTGGTGTCAATGATGCTCTGCCACTCATCTTCCGGGAAAGTGAGTGTGGGAGCGCGCTTGATCTTGCCTGCGCAGTTGATGAGGATATCGACTTTGCCGAATTGTTCGACTGTTTGCGCCAGGAGATTTTCCAGCGAGGCGCGGTCGCTTACATCTGAGGGGACGCGTAGTGTGCGGCGGCCTTTGGCTTCGATCGCGGCGGCGGTCTCTTCGACCTGCTCTTTACGCCGAGCCGAGGCGACGACATCCGCACCTGCGTCGGCGAGGCCGAGGCTCAGGGCACGCCCAATGCCGGAGGTTCCACCGACGATGACGGCTGTTTTTCCTTCAAGGCTGAGTGGATGACTCATGCAACTGACCTTTCTCTTGTTGAGAGCGCCCGAGGAATACAGGCGCGATATGTCTGTCGAATAGATTCTCTGTGACGTTGCGGGCGATGACGGCTTCATTTGCTTCGAGCAAGTCGAGATAACGCGGGCCCATTTTTGCCGCGACTTTGAAACCGACGTGCAGAAGCTGACGCAGGCTGCTGTTATATGCGGACGAACGCGGATCGTGGCGCAGAGCCGAGGTAAATTGGTCCGAGGACCATTGCTCGACTTCTGTTGGAGCGGGCAGACTGGTCGGATCGATGTCGATAACAGTTGCGTATGGGCCGCAGAGTTCTTCGCGGTGATCATAGGCCTGCGCGTAGATCTCTTTTGCTAAAGCGAGGCCATCGCCGCCTGCTTCGGCGAGCCCAATCAGTTCTTCGAGCCATGTGGTTCCAGCGGTTTTGAGGTGTACGCCCGCGTTCGATGTCTGAACCACTTTGTGTATGGGGGCATAGATGGAGAACTTGTCGCTGCCGGAGTGGACACTGAGCTTGAGATTCTGCGGCAGGCCATAGAATTTGATGGCGTAGGCAATCGTGGACACATCAGCAGAAAATTCTTTTTCAAACTGTGCCAGGTCGCCGACGTAATCGACTCCCTTGTTGAAGCGTCCAGTGAACTTTGGCGCTATGGTGTCGAGCGGGATACCTACATCGGCGGCTGCTGCGAGGATGATGAGCAACTCGGCGGGAGTTTGCGGCGAGTCGGTCTCGTCCATGGATACTTCAGTGATGAAGTTGCCGCGCCCTTTTGCCGATTCGATTTTGCGATAGATGATGGCCGCCTGCTGAACGGCATAAAGGAATTTATTCGCAGTGCTGCGAGCAAATTCCTGTGTGAGATGGAGAGGCGATGCGATGCCTTCGATCTCGATTGGCTTCTGTAACTCGGGATGGCGCTCGATGAAAGCGTCGATTGCGACTGCTTCGGCGACCTTGCCGATGAAGTCGGCTACGTCGATGGTGTAGAAGTCGCACGCAGGCAAAAAGCGATCGACTGTTGCCATGCCGATATGGTCGGCATCGCAGAAATAAGGTTTCTCCCAGCCGAGAGCTTTCACTGCTACGTCGGCTGCCGTGCGCGTCGAAGATGGCTCGGAGCCGATGATGGTATGCTCGCGATTCGACTTGTTCCAGACGGGGATGACTTCGATACCGGCTTCTGCCGCCAGCATGCAAGCGCGAAGCTGCGCCTTGGCTTGATGGGCAAAGCGGTCGCCGACGCCGATGGAATATCTGGGTAGAGTGAGACTCATGTTGTGAACCTGCCGCGATAGGCCCAGAGGCCAAGGCCCGGATTGGAGATGAAGAAGATTTCTTCGCCATCCACCGTGTTGTAACCGTTCTTCAGCTTTGCGGGATCGTAGCGCTCAGACATTGTTTTGAGGTCGGCGTAGCGGAAGCCAACGCTTTCAATTTCCCGTTGCGTGAGCGAGCCGGGGCAGTAGGTGATGGTGAAGCGGCCTTCCGAGGAACCGTGAATGAGATGTGCTGCTGCGCTCAAATCGGATGCAAGATCGGGATGTTTTTCGACTGCCGCGAGGGTTGCGGGGGTGCCGAGATAGCCATACTTGCGGATGAGGGCATCGATGGTTTTGTCTTCGCCAAATTCCTTGACGCCGGGCGCGAGCACGATCAGCTCGCCTCCGTCGGCAAGCGCCATGCGAGTGCGATAGACGGCCTTGTTGCCAAGCCAGGTGCTTTTGAATTCGCCGGGTTCGAGGTAAACAACTGCCTTCTGAATAGGCCGGTCAAGCATTTCGAAGTTGACTTCGAGGCTAAGGTTAGCGGCGCGATGGAAGCACTCGGCATCATCACCGATGAAAAGTCCGCGCACGGCGAGCTTGCCCTGTGCGTTGCGGCCAACAACGGTGTGCACGTAGACGATGGGGATGTCTTTCAGGAAGTGATCGGATGCATAATTGAGCACCTGACGGACGGGGTTGTCGGCGCGTCCCATGATGCGTTCCATGCCATAAACTGCGCCAAGATAATGGCTGCGGTTGATGCCTTCGCGTCCACCGGTGCCGACAAGAATGTTTTTGTTGTAGTTGGCCATGCCGATGACTTCATGCGGCACCACTTGCCCGATGGAAAGCACAAGATCGAATCCGCCGCGGGCAATCAGCTTGTTGACTTGTGCCGCCCACGGATAGTTGAGCTTGCCTTCCGATTTCTCGTGAATGAATTCAGCCGGAACTTCGCCCAGTGTTTCCACATCGGTGCGCCAGTTGTGCACGCGGAAGAGCGAGTGCGGCACATTCCCAAACATACGCGTGAGGTTTGATGGTGACATGGCGGAATGGGTGCCGAGCGCGGGCAGGATGGCCTGGAGATTGTCTCCGTAATACTCATAGGCATAGCGGGCGAGCTCACCTGCGCGGGAGTGGGCGCGCGTCTGATCTGGAGGCACGATGAGGACGCGCTTGCGTTCCCCGAGCGCAGCGAGTGCCTGAAAAAGCAGGTCATGCAGTTGTTGCGGCGTGAGTTCGGTCGTGCTGCTGCCGGTGTTGAGATAGAGGCTCATGAACGATAGCTTTTTTCCAGTTTACGCTCGCACGCCGTGGTCAGACCATCCCGCTCACGCAGGAACTTCCACCTTTTGCAATCCCGGCGCGAGCATGCGAAGCACCAGCAATGCGATAAGGTACGCGCTGGCTGCGATTCCGAACAGGGACGAGTAGCTGTGCGTCACCTGGAGCACCCAGCCAGTGCTGAGCGAGAAGAGCACGCCGCCCACAGAGCCTGCCATGCCTCCGATGCCGACGACAGCGCCGACGGCGCTCTTGGGAAACATATCGGATGCAGTGGTGAACAGATTCGCCGACCAGCCCTGGTGGGCGGCGGCGGCGAGGCTGAGCAGGCCAACGGCGACCCATTCGGAATTGGTGCGGCTGGCGAAAAAGATCGGGGTGACGACGCAGGCGAAGAGCAGCATGGTGAGCAGGCGCGCTTTCACCATTGACATGCCGCTGCGATGGATGAAAGAGGGCAGCCATCCGCCGCCGATGCTGCCGACTGCCGATGCGTTGTAGACGATGATCAGGGGCAGGCCGAGATGCGATAGGCCGAGATGAAAGCGGGCATCGAAGAATTTCGGCAGCCAATAGAGATAGAACCACCAGATGGGATCGGTGAGAAATTTTGCGAGCGAAAACGCCCAGGTCTGTCGGTAGCCGATGATCTTCTTCCACGGAAGCTTTGCAGCTGATTGAGGCGGATCGCGATGGATCAGCTCAAGCTCGGCGCGGCTGACCTTGGGATGCTCAGACGGCTTGCGATAGTGCGTGAGCCACCAGATGATCCAGGCTGCGCTGAAAGCCCCTGTGATGAGAAAGGAAACGCGCCATCCATAGCGAATCGTGACCCAGGGGACGATGGCAGGGGCAAGGATAGCGCCGACATTTGTGCCCGAATTGAAAATGCCTGTGGCAAGAGAGCGTTCGCTTTGCGGGAACCACTCCGCCGTGGACTTGATCGCTGCGGGAAAATTTCCTGATTCACCCAGGCCCAGAAAAAAGCGCGCCACGCCGAAGCCAAGCGCGGTGTTCACGAGAGAGTGACACATCGCCGAGATGCTCCAGATGCCCATGACGATGGCGTAGCCGATGCGTGTGCCGAAGCGGTCGACCATCTGCCCGGCAAGGATGAGGCCGATGGCATAGGCGAACTGAAATGCGCTGACGATGTAACCGTATTGAGCCTCGGTCCATCCGATGCTGTGCTGTAGCACGGGAGCGAGAATGCCGAGCACCTGGCGATCCATGTAGTTAATCGAGGTGGCGGCGAAGAGCATGGCGCAGACAGTCCAGCGCACGTGGCTCTTTTGTGGCCGCGAAGTCAAAGGATCATCGGCGACGTATTGTTGATTGATCGAATTGCCGGAGGCAGTCATAGACGTCTATCAGCTTCTTGTACAAAAAATAGCTTCCGCTTGGTTATATCTGCGCCGCATACACGTAGACAAGACGAATGCGGTGTACGTCTCTACAGGCGGTATGCTTTGCGGACGAGATTTACGGTCAAATCCTGCGCCAGCTCGAAGGCCTCATCTTCATTCAGGCGGTGCTCGGCAACGAGACGCGCGAGGAAAGCGCAATCGCTGCGGCGGGCGACATCGTGGCGCGCAGGTATGGAAAGAAAGGCGCGGGTGTCATCGTTGAATCCGACGGTGTTGTAGAAGCCCGCGGTTTCAGTTGCCATTTCACGGAAACGCAGCATGCCTTCGGGGCTGTCGTGGAACCACCACGGAGGCCCGAGACGCAGGCATGGGTAGTGTCCGGCGAGCGGCGCGAGTTCGCGGCTATAGGCGGATTCGTCGAGTGTGAAGAGGATGAAGGTGAAAGACGGCTCATTGCCGAAGAGATCGAGCAGAGGCTTGAGGACGTGGACGTAATCGGTTGCAGTGGGAATATCGGCTCCCGAGTCGCGTCCGAAGAGTTCGAAGACTTTCTGATTGTGATTGCGAAAGCTTCCCGGGTGCAGTTGCATGACGAGTCCATCATCGACGCTCATACGCGCCATTTCTGTGAGCATCTGCGCGCGGAAGAGTTCCTGTTGCGCGGCAGTTGCATTGCCGGAAAGGACCGTGGCGAAAAGTTTTTCGGCTTCGGCGGTGCTGAGATTGGCAGTGTTCGCGGTTGGATGGCCGTGATCGGTGGCGGTAGCGCCAAGGGCCTTGAAGCGGGCTCGTGATTTGCTCAGCGCATTCAAATAGCCGGGCCATGCTGTCGTATCCTCACCTGTCTGCTCGCCGAGTTTTGCGATGTTCTGGCGGAAGCCGTGGAAGGCGGGATCGACAACAGAGTCAGGGCGAAAAGTTGGGATGATGCGGCCTTTCCATCCAGATTCGCGAAGAGCGCGATGATCTTCGAGCGAGTCGAGCGGCGAATCGGTTGTGGCGAGAACCTCGATACGGAAGCGTTCGTAAAGCGCACGTGGAAGAAACTCGGGCTGGTGCAATTTCTCTGCAATAACGTCGAAATAATGATCGGCAGTCGCCGCGGAGAGCCGCTGGTCCAAACCGAAGAGCATTTCAAATTCGTAATCGAGCCAGATGCGCGTGGGCGTGCCGCGAAAGAGGTAATAATGTTCGGCGAAGATGCGCCAGATTTTACGGGAATCGATGGATCCGGTCTGGCGAATGCCGAGGTCCTGCATAGAAATGCCCTGGCTGTAGAGCATGCGGTAGAGATAGTGATCGGGCAGTATCAGCAGCTGGGTCGGATCGGGGAAAGGCTCATTCTTCGCGAACCAGCCTGCTTCGGTGTGGCCGTGCGGGCTGACGATGGGCAGGTCGCAGATGGAATCGTAAAGACGGCGCGCGATGGAACGCATATCCGGGTCGGCGGGAAAGAGCCGGTCTGGGTGAAGAATGGCCACGGAATCTCCTGAAATGGGTCATGGTGGGCGTGGTCCGACCACCACGCTTGAGTCTATCGCCGCGAGAGGGTTGTTGGTCAAGCAAAGAGGCGCGTAAATGAGACGGAGAAGTGCTAAGCTGCTGCATGCAGATGGGCGATATGGCGAACCACGCATACCGTAACAGCGAAACACACCTTACGATGCAGGTGGTCAACCACGTCCGCTCGCTTATCGAAGATGGAACGCTGCACCCGGGGGACAAGATTCCGCCGGAGCGCGATTTTGCGAAGAAGCTCAAGATCAGCCGCGCAAGCCTGCGGGCGGGTATCGGGCATCTGGCGGCGATGGGTGTGCTGAATGTGCGTCACGGTGTGGGGACATTCGTTGCCGACGGTCCTCCAACACTGGGAACAGAGCCGCTTGCGCTGCTGAGTGTGCTGCATGGGTTCAAGCCATGGCAGATGTTTGAAGCGCGTCTCATTCTTGAGAGCCATCTGGCGGCGCTGGCCGCTGAGCGCGGCCGGGACGAGCACTTTACCGCGCTGGCGGAAGAGGTGACGGAGATGTATGCCACATTTCATGAGCCGCAGGAATATCTGATCCATGACATGCGCTTTCATCGCACCATTGCAGAGGCTGCCGGCAATCCAATTCTCGCCGTACTGATGGAAACGATCACGGCCGCGCTATATGAGGAACGCAGAAGAACAGTGGAGCGGTCGCAGAGTTTGAAGCAGGCTGCGGAGATTCATCGCGAGATATACCGTGCTATCCGTTCACGCAATGCAGATGAGGCACGCGCAGTGATGGAGAAGCACCTGAAGCTGGCGGAATCGGCACAGGTAAAAGAGAGTGCTTTATCGAAAGCCGGTTCAAAACGGATTGCGGCAAAGAAGAAGACAGCCGGGCGCAAACCGACAGTAGATGCCTGAGATGGCCGCATCCTATTCTGCATGTTCGAATTGAAAAGATATGACGTGATTGTGATCGGTGCGGGCGTGGCCGGACTCGCCACTGCACGCGCACTCGCCGAGGCGGAAAAGAGTGTGCTGCTGCTCGAAGGCCGTTCGCGGGTTGGTGGACGCATCCTCACCGAACGCCTGAGCGAGAGCGAGCTGCCGGTGGAGCTCGGCGCGGAGTTTGTGCATGGGCGCAGTGATGATTTGTGGTCGCTGATTGATGAAGCCGGTCTGGCCACCTACGAGCTGGGTGGCAAGCAGATGTGCTTTGAAGAAGGAGCGTTGTCAGAATGCTCGCGCGAGGGAACATTTGATGTTCTCGAAGAGCTTTCTGAGAACGCCCCAGACATGAGTTTTACAGATTGGATTGCTGAGAAACACTTACCCGAGGAAGCCATACAAGCAGCGATCGGTTTCGTTGAAGGATTCAACGCGGCGGATGCGCGAAAGATCGGCACGGCGGCGCTTGCGCGCCAGCAGAAGGCGGAAGATGCAATCGAGGGAGACCGCGCCTTTCGTATTCTTGATGGCTACGCAGCACTGCCTGCGTACCTGTTGAAGAAATTTGAAGAAGCAGGCGGGGAGCTTCGTCTTTCCTGCGCGGTAGAAGCTGTTCATTGGCAGGGGGGCTCGGTTCGCGTTCGTGTGGCACAGGAAGAATTTTCTGCGCGAAAGTGCGTGGTGACTCTGCCCCTCGGTGTTCTGCAGGCGGGCAGCGTGGTGTTTGATCCTGTCCCGCAGCCGATTTTCGATTCAGCTTCCCAGCTTGCGATGGGGCGTGCCCGACGGGTGTCATATGTTTTCCGCGACCTTTTCTGGAAAGATCGCGCAGATGGAATGGGCTTCTTGTTTGCAGACGAGGGCTTGCCGCGCGTGTGGTGGACTCCTGCGCCGAATCGAGCGCCAATACTGACGGGATGGGCGGGCGGCACTTCAGCTTTAAATACGGCTGCGATGAGCGATGAGGAATTTGCTGCGACCGGGTTGCGGATGCTTGCGACTATCTTCCATATGCCGGAGGCGAATTTGCGAGCGGAGTTAGTCGGTTGGCACACGCATGACTGGCAGCACGATCCTTTCAGCCTGGGTGCGTACAGCTATGCCCCTGCTGGCGCGTTGGGTGCATCCGAGGCGATGACTGCTCCAGTGGAGGGAACATTGTATTTTGCCGGTGAACACACCGACATCACCGGGCATTGGGGAACAGTGCACGGCGCTCTGGGTTCAGGGCTGCGGGCGGCGAAGCAGATACTTAAGTGATTCTCAACGAGAACTAGAGACCGCGATACGAGCCTCCATCGACGAGCAACGTCTGGCCGGTGACTGAGGCTGCAGGTACCGATGCCAGCCAGACAATGGCTGCGGCCACTTCTTCCGGTGTTGCCATGCGGCCGATAGGAATCTCCTGCGCCATGGCGCGTTCAGCTTCTTCAAAAGTGATTCCTTTGGCTGCCGCTCTTTTTTCGATGATTTCGCGGGAACGGTCGGTCGCAGTGAAGCCGGGTCCTACGTTATTCACAGTGATTCCATCAGGACCGAACTGGCCGGCAAGCGAGCGCACCAGGCCCATGACGCCGGCGCGGATGGAGTTGGAGAGAACTAATTCCGGTACCGGCTGCTTCACGGTGTAAGAGGTGAGGGTTACGATGCGTCCCCACTTTTGCTGCTGCATGAAAGGCAATACCGCCTGCGCGAAAGAAACGATGCTGCGGAGGTTCAGTTGCCAGGCGCGCTCCCACTCATCCATGGTGGTGGAGAGGAATGGCTTGGCTGGAGGCCCGCCTGCATTTGTGACACAGACATCGAGCCTGCCGAAGTGATGATGAGCATCCTGCGCAAAGCTGCGGACGGCAGCGTCGTTGCTCACATCAAAAGCAGCCGTGAATGTTTTTACGCCAAAGCGTTCTGAAGCTTCGCGCGCGACTGCTTCGAGTGGCTCTTTTTGCCGTGCGCAGATGGCCAGATGAGCGCTCTCTGCGGCGAAGGCTAGAGCTGTGGCTTTGCCGATGCCCTGGCTCGATGCGGCAACGATGGCGACGCGGTCTTTCAGTCCTGTGTCCATGTGGCTCTTATACTATCGGAGCTTCAAGTAAGATGGGGGCGGAATAGCCACCAAGGAGCATTTGAATGTCATCAAGTGGATGGAAGCATGCGAGTCTTTCAACCGTGCCTGTCGAACAGCTGAACCCGCTACTTGAGCGGCAATTCGTTCATGGGGAACAGGCGATGCTGGCGAGGCTGCTGCTGCGCAAAGGATGCATCGTTCCTGAGCACAGTCATCTCAATGAACAGATCAGCTACATTCTCGAAGGAGCGCTCCGTTTTATTCTTAACGGCAACGAGGTTGTGACTGTGGCTGCGGGAGAAATGCTTGTCATTCCTCCCCACGTGAAGCATAGCGCCGAGGCTCTTGAAGATACGATCGACCTCGACGTATTTGCCCCGCCACGAGCGGATTGGATCCAGGGAACCGATGCCTATCTGCGAAAGTAACTTACCTGCCGCTTGAGCCGAAGCCCTTTGCGCCACGCGTACTATCGCTGAGGGTTTCGACTGCGTCAATCTCCAGATGCGTCATGGACTGGAAAGGGGACATTTGCGCGATCTTATCGCCCTTGCGGATCGGAACACTGGCATCTGTCCGCCTGAGTTCCACATCCGTGACAGCGCCCTGTGCGTCGCGGACCAGATCGAGCGAATATTTCGGCTGGTTTACATTGACGAGGCAGACCAGGATTTCTCCCCGGTATCCAGCATCGATGCGGCCTCCGGCATAGGTAACGCCTTTGGCCGCCATCGAAGAGCGGTCGCCGAGAACGAAGCCGAGTCCTTCAGGACCTTCGACAGCAATACCGGTTCTAACTTTCACCGGTACGCCTGGCTCGAGTGTGATGTCCTCAATCGAGTAAAGATCGAAGCCCAGGTCGCTGCCGGCATAGTTCACGCTGGGAACGCGTGCATCGGGGTGCAATAGCTGTACCTTAATCATCGGTGCAGGTTTTTACTCCCTTGCTACTTCGCAGCCGAGTTGGCTTGTTTCTTTTGCTTGGCCCAGCGGCGCTTTTGAGCGTCGGCAATGCGCTTACGCGCGTCAGGACTCAATTGGCGCTTTTTGCGGACGGGCGAGATTGCGCCCGATGCCAATATCTTGCTGCTGGCGGAGCCTTGCAGAAGCGCGCGCACCTTCTCCAGGCGCTGGATTTCTTCGTCAATTGCAGCAACAATTTCTTCTCTTGTCATTTTTTCTCTTATCCTCGATAGAAGTCATTCAAGTACAGGCTGGGAAACCTTCATCCATATTACCCAACGTGATTGGTTTTCCCTAAGTTCGCCGGTCTTCAGGTATAACTTTGAGTTGCTTCTGCGACCTAGATAGTTGCACAACACGGCCCATTCTGAACGGAAACAACGTCGCTCAATCATGGCTTTGGTGGGACATTTATCAGGAATTCGCAGGCTTTTCTCTGATCTGTAAAGTTGATTTCTTGTTTGCGTAGCATGATGATGGCGTGCTCACCTATCCGCGCCCTTCGCAGACTGGCAACGCCACAGCTCCGACTTCCATTTCTCCGGAGTATCCGAGGGAATTGATCGCAGATACGGCGATAGCCGTCACGTCTCCGGTTCATATTTCCGGTGAACTGGGACGATATGGCATCCGGCTCGCGGCGTCTGAAGCGGAACGCGAAGCTGCGTGTCGCCTCCGATTCAAGGTCTTTAATATTGAACTTGGAGAGGGGCTTATCTCTTCCTATTCGACCGGAATAGATAAAGACCAGTTTGACTATGTATGTGACCATCTGATCGTGGAAGATCGGTCCTCCGGGAAGGTCGTCGGCACCTATCGCATGCAGTCGGGCGGCGAAGCGGCGAGAAGTTTCGGATATTACAGTGCGCGTGAGTTTGACTTTGCCGCGTATGAGCCATTGCGGGAACAGGTGCTGGAGTTGGGACGGGCGTCGGTAGACTGTGATCATCGCTCCAGCGAAGTGCTGACGCTGCTCTGGCGAGGGATTGCGCAGTATTGCAGATATCGCGGGCTCCGTTATCTGATTGGCTGCTCCTCCCTGAATTCGCAGGATCCGGCGGAGGGGTGGGCCGTTTACGGCCAGCTGCAGCCTTTTCTTGCTTCTTCGCAGTTCTGCACCTGGCCAACGCCGGGATACCGACTACCGACCGGGAGCGGCCAGCCACAAAATTCGAAGATTCCTAAACTGCTGAAGACGTATATTGGTGTCGGAGCGCGTATCTGCGGGGAGCCAGCCTGGGACAGGGAATTCGGCACCATCGACTTTCTGACCCTGCTGGATCTGCGACAGTTGACGCCCGCTGCGAGGAACCGATTTCTACCGGACGGAGAACAATAAGAAGCTTTTGTCGCAGTGGTTTGCGCCTGGCTGCCTTATTAGTGACATTTGGCGAGTTATTTTTGCGTTTTGGCTGGCTGCGCTTGCGGAAAGGCTCCCTTACGCTTGCTGACCGCGCCCACTGGATGAGCGCATCGTGCTCTCTGATGCTTCGCCGCCTTGCGATTTCAGTCAGTATAGAAGACCCTCCCGCAGCGCCTGGCCTGGTGGTCTCCAATCATCTCGGCTACCTGGACATCCTGGTGCATGCCGCAGCGGGTCCACGTATTTTCGTCTCTAAGTCGGATGTCCGCGCGTGGCCGATTGTAGGACGGCTGGCAGAATACGGAGGAACAATCTTCATCCAGCGAGGGAATCGATCGAGCGCCACCGAAACGGCCATTGAAATTGAATACGCGCTGCGGCAGGGAGTGACGGTAGTGTTGTTTCCGGAAGGCACCAGCACAGACGGTTCCACGCTGCTGCCGTTTCACTCCTTCCTCTTCGAGCCAGCGGTTGAGGCTGAATCCGCTGTCAGCGCGTCTGCCATCAGCTTCGGCGCGGACGATGCCAGTGAGGCCGATTTCTGCTACTACGGAGATCTGAAATTTCTCCCGCATTTACTTGGGGCGATGGGCCGAAAGAATGCGCATGCCAGACTGCGTTTCGATGCAAGACCGCGTGTCTACTCTTCACGTAAGCATGCGGCGAGCGAGTGTTGGGAGCGGGTGGCGCGTTTACGGCTCCGTTCGGTTATGGATTCCCGAGTAGAATTCCAGCAAAAAACAACTGTTGCCGGCAGCGTTCGGTAGGATGGATAGAAATGGACGAGAAAGAGCTATTGACGAAATTCAAGTAAATGTTTTCTCATTCTCGGGCAGGCTCTTCGCGAGCCCACCGCCACACTTGAGGGATGCATGCAACGACGTGAGTTTCTGAAAACCAGCGCTCTGGCTGGCTCTGCCTACTTTTTGCTTCGCAATCGAGCCCTTGCCGCCACGGCCGATGCGCATATCGAGGTCCTGGTCAACGAGCCGATTGCCACGATTGCGCCGGAAATCTATGGGCACTTTACAGAACATCTTGGGGGGGTGATCTACGACGGTGTCTGGGTAGGGGAAAAATCGAAGGTTGCCAATATCGGCGGAATCCGCAAAGAACTCGTCGAGAAGCTGAAAGCGATCAAGGCTCCGGTCGTTCGCTGGCCGGGCGGTTGCTTTGCTGACAGCTACGACTGGAAGGACGGCATCGGCCCGCGTGACAAACGTCCGCGCCGCACAAATTTCTGGGTCGACGATGGCCAGGCGCGCAAGCTGCCAAACGACTCGGTTCAGAAATTTGAGCCGAACACCTTTGGTACCGATGAATTCGTCCGTTTCTGCAAGCTGAGCAATGCGGAGCCGTATGTCGCAGCAAATCTGCGCAGCCTGCCGCCGCTCTCATTCGATCAGTGGGTGGAATACTGCAACTCGCCCGCGCACAGCACCACCTATGCCGACATTCGCGCCGCGGCTGGTTCGCCTGATCCTTATAACGTTCGCTACTGGGGCATTGGCAACGAGAGCTGGGGTTGCGGGGGAACGTTTACGCCAGAAGAGTATTCCAACGAATACCGTCGCTTTACCGCCTGGGTGCCGGAATATGGCGTCGGTCTAAAGTACGTAGCATCGGGACCAAACCAGGACGACGTGGACTGGACTACGCAGTTCTTCGAAGACATCCTGCATCGCCGGCCGATTCATCCGCCCTTTGGCTGGTCAGTGCACAACTATACCAACCAGCTCGAAGCCCTGAATTTCAACGATCAGGATGCGTACTCACTCTTCTATCAGGGAACATCGACCGAGCAGATCATCCAGAACATGTGGATCGCGATGGGCGTCTTTGATCGCGAGCATCACACGCGCTTGGTCGTCGATGAATATGGCCCATGGTACGGCGCGGGAACCGAGGTCGATCCCACGCACATCTTCGGTCAGCAGATCACGATGCGCGACGCCATTGTTACCGCGTTTACTCTCGATATCTTCAACCGCCATGCGGAAAAAGTCTGCATGGGAAATTGCGCGCAGCTTATCAACTGCATCGATTCGCTCTTCCTGGCGCACGAAGATAAGTTCATCTCGACGCCGAACTTCGATGTTTTTGAAATGTATGCGGCGCATCAGGGAGCGCAGGCCGTACGCACTGAGATCGCTGCGCCGTCGATTAGCTTCAACGACATTCAGAAGCCGGATCGCTGGGGGCCACAACGCGGCGGAGGCCCGCATTCCGTACAGCGGGATCTGACCGGCCTGATGGGGTCGGCATCGGTGAAGGGCAAGCAGCTGACGCTGACCGTCGTGAATCCGCATTTAACCGATGAGCGCGATACCCAAATCGCCATTCGCGGAGGCAGCACTGCGTCGGTGACGGCGACCGTGCTGGCTGCGGGCGATATCCACGCGCACAATACTTTCGAGCAGCCGGACGCGGTGCGGGCGAAATCAGCCCAGGCAACGGCGAACGGATCGACAGTGAGTTTCAGGGTGCCCCCTATGTCTGTGAGCAAGCTGGCAATTATGCTTTCTTAGAGACGGCTCCCGGCTCCGCACTTTGCACGCAGGGTGTGGGGCTTATTTTTTGCTCATCGCATAGACACGCACATAGTCCACCAGCATGTCCTGCGGAAACTTGCTCGCCGCATCCGGATTCCCTGGCCAGTCGCCGCCAATGGCAAAATTCAGCAGAAAGAAAAACTTTCCGTTATCGAATGGCCACACTGCGTTTTTGGGTAGATCTGCCGGGGTGAAGCTCGCATAAATATTCGCGGGATCGTCCACATAATACTGAATCTTCCCCGGCGACCAGATCAGCCCGAAGATGTGGAAGTCATCGCCGAATGCCTGCTGCTTTGGCAGCGTATAAGTCAGGCTGATTGGCGTTCCGATGAAGCCGATTCCATGGATCGAGCCGTGAATTGTTGCCGGCTCTTTGCCGATGTTCTCCATGATGTCCAATTCACCGCACGCTGGCCAGTGGGCGGTCGTCTCGCTGTCGCCAAGCATCCAGAAAGCAGGCCAGAACCCCTGTCCTTTAGGGACTTTGATACGCGATTCGATCCGCCCGTACTGGAAGCTCTGCAGTCCTTCAGACTTCAGCCGCGCTGAAGTGTACTGCCCCTGAGCATCGCTGCGTGCCACGATGTGAAGATAGCCGTCGCCACCGACAAAAGCATTCGGCTTCGCAGCATCACAGGGCGGCTGGGAAGAGTCGTACGCGCAATACGTCTCGAGTTCATGGTTTCCCCAGCCATTGCCGCCGGTCTCAAATGTCCAGTTCGATGAATTCGGCGGGGTTGGTGATGATGTGCTGTTAAATTCATCGCTCCAGACCAATTGCTCGTGCTGGACTTGCGCATGTAGCGTGCCGGCAAGAAGCGGCAGCATCAGAATCGAGATAAGAAAGGTTCGGGTTTGCTTCATGGTTGTAATCAGTGAATAAGCCGATATCAAAAATACTTCATCCGCGCGGACGAAGTATCATCGTATAGGCATGCTTGTATCTTTCTTAAAGCCGGACGGGGTGAACGAAGAGTCGATTTCATTATTAATCGATCGTTTCTATACCCGCGTGCGCAAGGATGAGCTCCTTGGTCCGATCTTTGCCGATGCTGTTGGTGATGAATGGGGCCCGCACCTTCAAACGATGCGCAATTTCTGGTCGTCACTGATGCTTACGAGCGGACGGTACAAAGGCAATCCAATGATGGTGCATCTGATGCTGCCGCGTCTTGGCCTGCAACATTTTGATCGCTGGCTCGCCATCTGGAAGCAGACTACCTCAGGGCTTTTCCCTACGGAGACAGCCAACCTGTTTGTTCGCAAGGCGGAGAGCATGGCCGAACGGATTCTGGCGACCGTTGACCAATACCACGCCTCACTGTCCGCTACAAACTAAGCCCGCACGATTCGTAAATCTTGCTCATCCATTCCATGTCGCGCAGGCCTTCTTCGCCTGCTGTCTTGGGTGTTTCATTCTTCAAAATGCAATTGCTGAAGTAGTCGCCCATGCGGATGAAATGCGAGGGGTCCTTGGCGGGATTTGGCTCGTCCAGGCTCGTCTTGTCATCGAAGCTCGCCTTGAGATACTGCCCCTGATAGCCGAAGGCTGATTCCACATCGATCACGCCCTTCGAGCCATGCACACGATAGCAGCCATTCATGTTGGCTCCATAGGTTGTGTTACAGCTGGCTAAAATGCCGGAGGGAAACTTCATCGCCCACGAGGTGTTCTCCTCGACTTCGTTAAATCGGCCATCATGGTCAATGGTCGAAGAGTATGCCTTCACCTCTACCGGCTCTTCGCCTGTGAGATAACGGCAGGCGTTCAATGAGTAGACTCCCACATCAAGCAGCGGACCGCCTCCGGCCATCTTCTTATTCAGGCGCCATTCGCCAGCGCGAATATTAAAACCGTTTGCGCTTTCAATGGCCTGCACAGTGCCCAGCTTGCCGCTGCGAATGAGTTCAATAGCACGCAGATTCGTCGGCTCGTACTGGCAGCGATAGGCGATCAGGAGCTTTACATTCGCCTGTTTGCAGGCCTCGATCATCGCCTTCGCGTCGGCCACGCTGGTCGACATTGGCTTTTCGCACAGCACATGTTTGCCCGCCTTCGCAGCGCGAATCGTATATTCGGCATGCATGTTGTTGGGTAGCGCAATGTAGACGGCATCGATCGCTTTGTTGTCACGTATCTGGTCGCAGGTCTCGTAGCTGTAAATGGAGTTTTCCGGTACGCCGTACTGCGCGGCCATCTTGCGGGCTTTGTCGGGATGGCCGCTGACGATCCCGGTGATCTTTGATTGAGTCGATAACTTTACCGCCGGCATAAAGTGATCCATGGATATGCGCCCGAGGCCGACGATGCAGTAGCCGATGCGGCGGTCTTCCGCCTGCGCCCTGAGGTTTGGAAGAGATTGTGCCGCGAGTGCCGCGCCTGCCAGCACGCTGAATTGCCGACGATTCAGGTTCATGAAAGTCTCCTCGTACTTGTTCTACAGACTAATGACTAACTGGAAAAGATGCAGAGGACTACAACCGCTGTCTATTTTTACCGTACTCGTGATTAGATGTAGGGCATGGAAACTGCAACGGAAAAACTGCGCCTGAGCCAGATTTCCCCCCGCATCATGCAGTCTGAGATTCGCTCGATGACGGTGGAGTGCGACCGCCTTGGTGGAATCAACCTCGCGCAGGGTGTATGCGATACAGAAGTACCTTCGGCCGTGGTTGAAAACGCGATCAAGGCAATCCATGATGGTCATAATATCTATACCCGCCTCGATGGAATTGCGCCACTGCGTGAGGCCATAGCGCGTAAGCTTGCGCACTATAACGGTATCCAGGCCGATCCCGACTCTGAGGTGCTGGTGACATCGGGCGCGACGGGCGCACTCTATGCGGCGTGCCTTGCGCTCTTCGATCCCGGCGATGAGGTGGTGCTCTTCGAGCCGTTTTATGGCTATCACGTGAACACGCTCTTAAGCCTGCGTATTCAGCCCATAGCCGTGCCCATGGCCATGCACACATGGGAGATTGACTTCGATGTATTGCGTACAGCCATCACTCCACGGACACGTGCCATCATCGTGAACTCGCCATCGAACCCGTGCGGCAAGGTTTTCACCCGCTCTGAGCTGGAACAGATAGCGGTTCTGGCGGAAGAACATGATCTCTTTATTCTGACGGATGAGATTTACGAATACTTTCTCTTCGATGGCACGAAGCATATCTCGCCGGCGTCGCTGCCGGGAATGGCTGAGCGCACGATTACGATTTCCGGGCTTTCAAAGACTTTCAGCATTACCGGGTGGCGTATTGGATACCTTACGGCGAACAAGCGCTGGCTGGCATCGATCGGATACTTTCACGATCTGACCTATGTCTGCGCTCCCTCGCCGTTTCAATACGGCTCTGCTGCTGGTTTGGTGGAGATGACGGACACGTTCTACAATGAAATGGCCGTCGAATATCAGGCGAAGCGCGATTTGCTTTGTGGTGCGTTGCAGGATGCCGGGTTCACTCCATCGATTCCGCCGGGGGCGTACTATGTGCTGGCTGATGTGAGTTCCGTTCCCGGCGCCACGGCTAAGGAGAAAGCTCGCAATCTGCTGGCAAGTACTGGAGTCGCAGGCGTGGCAGGAACCGCCTTCTTTACTGGAGGCCGTGGCGAAAATATCCTCCGCTTTTGCTTTGCCAAGCGCGATGCAGACTTGCAACGGGCCTGCAACTTGTTGCGCGATTATCGCGCCTAAAGTAATTATTTGTTGCGATAATTTACGCGAGACGAGGTCTAGGGTGCACCCTGAGCCGAAGGCGAAGTACGGGGTCCGGATCGCCGCGAAACAAGACTCAGCACAGGCCGTGCCAGCAATAGAATCCCAAGGACGATCGTGATCTCAAGCGGCGTACGGACACCTGATTTCACTCCCCACCAGTAATGCACCACTCCGGCAACGGCGGCCAGATACACAAGACGGTGCAGCGCGCGCCAGCGCTTTCCGCCGAGCTTGCGAATCGACCATGTCGTTGACGTGAGCGCCAGTGGCAGCAGTAGCAGCCACGCCGTGAGGCCTGCGGTAATGAACCGCCGCTGGCTGATGTCATCGACCATGGCGCTCCAGCTGAAGTTGGAGTAGAGCCAGACATAAATGCTCAGATGAATACACGCATAGAAGAAAGCGTAGAGCCCGAGCATACGGCGGAAGCGGATCAGCCACGAGAGTTTCGGAAGGATGCGCCGCACGGGCGTGATGGCCAGCGAGATCACCAGCAGGCGCAGCGTACCCTTGCCGGTGAAAAACGTAACGAAGGAGATTGGATCGGGGCCGAGTGCGTCGGGCACCGTCGTGGTGGCACGCCAGAACTGAAAGACCAGCCACGCAACAGGCGCAAGACAGGCAACGTGCACCAGCACTTTGACGAAAACAATCGAGCGATTTGACATTAATAATATCTGCGCAGGTCCATGCCGTTATAGAGACTCGCCACCTGATCGCCGTAGCCATTAAACATCAGTGTTTGCCGCCGCTGCTTAAGTACGGGAGCGCCAATGCGGCGCTCATATTTCTGGCTCCATCGCGGATGATCAACATTGGGATTCACGTTTGAATAGAAACCATACTCATTCGAAGCTTGGTCGTTCCATGCTGTGTGCGGCTGCTTATCGACAAAGCGTACTTTCACAATTGACTTTGCCGACTTGAAACCGTACTTCCACGGCACAATGACGCGAATCGGCGCGCCATCTTGATTTGGCAAGATCTCTCCGTAAAGACCGAACGTCAACAAGGTAAGTGGATGCATCGCTTCATCCATGCGCAACCCTTCGGAATAGGGCCAATTAATATTCACCTCGCCGATACCCGGCATCTGCTTGCGGTCAGCTAATGTGAGGAACTGGACGTACTTCGCATTGCCGAGAGGCTCACATTCTTTGATGAATTCCGAAAGTGAGTAGCCGACCCAGGGAATCACCATGCTCCATGCTTCCACGCAGCGGAAGCGGTAAACGCGTTCTTCCTGCGGGCGCAGCTTCAGCAGCGTATCAATATCGAAGGTCTTCGGTTTCTTCACGAGTCCTTCAACTGTCACTGTCCAGGGACGCGTCTGCAGCCTCCCGGCATTCTTTGCCGGGTCGTCCTTGTTGGGGCCAAATTCGTAGAAGTTGTTGTAGTTGGTGATGTATTGATAGGGAGTGAGTTCTTCGCCCGTGGTTGAAAGCGG
>NZ_LMUM01000037.1:736746-961024 GCF_009765985.1 Acidobacterium sp. S8 | reverse complement strand
GGGCTGCTGTTGATTTACAGCATCCGGCGTCCGCCACAAACCTCCGTCATTTCCGAAATACATGACTCCGCTTGCGGCGTAAGTTGCGTCGAATGCGTGCTGCGAGGGCGCGACCCTGGCAGCCGCGCAGCCGTCGACATTCGTAGTGTTGCGCCAGGCACAGTTATTAAGCAGGCTGCAGCGAAAAATATCGCGCGTCCCGACGAAGAGCAGCGTATCGCCAAGCGCGGGCACTGCCGCGAGAGAAAGATCGTAGTCTCCCTGCGAAATTACCGTTCCGCTACCGCCGTCGATCGCAGCATCCTGTATCTGCTGAGAAAATGTCACGGTCGCAGAGGCGCATCCGCCATTGTTCAGATTGCATTGATCCTGCCAAAGCCCCTGGTCGTTATTCGCATTGTCGACAGTGAGAGCAAAAAGGTCGCCGGTCACTGGCTGCGCAGTAATCGTTCCACGAAAGATCGGGCATGCCGGAGAGCCGACACCGCCTGGATTGGCAGGGCATTGCCCTGAAAAAAGTGTCGATAGGCTGGGCTGATTGTCCAGGCGTGTCCACGTAATACCGTCCGCAGACTCGTAATAGCCGTGATAGCGAACCGCCGCATAAAACTTGTTCCGCACGGGATTCCATGTGACGGATGTTGCCGAATTGCCGGGATCGCCGGTCGACGCGCCCTGGGACGATTGAATAATTTTCTCCGACCCGTCTTCGATGGTGGCAAGCAGCCACGTCTTCCCGTCGTCAGTGGAATAGTAGAGGCCTGCGAAGCTGCTGGCGCTGGTGGCATTCACCGCATCGCCTTCTGCTGACCTGGCGGCCGCGGCCACCACGAGATGCGAATTCAGAGTGCTCCAGGCGAATCCCGCGAAGCCCAGCCCGCGAAAAGAGAACCCACGCAGCGCCCCGTAAAAGGCGTCCATGGAGTTCGGAATCAGGCACCACGTTTTTCCGTTATCAGTGGATCGAAGAATGCCCGTACCGTAATAGGAGTCCAGCGAGTCGTTTGGATCCCCCGTACCCGCAAGCACAACACCTGTGGCGCCCGGCTGCACTGTAAGCGCACCGATGCTCAACGACGCCAGAATCGGCGCCGAACAACTACTTGATGTGGGAAGCGTATCGGTAAGCGGTGCAAAGGTAGGCGAAGAGTCTGCAGCATTACTCGATTTCCAGACCCCTCCGCCGGTTGTGCCGACATAAACAACATTCGAATTGGAGGGATCGGCGGCAATACTGGTAACGCGTCCGCTCACCTCTCCGTAGTTCGAAGTCTGCACCGCAGATGGGCCCAGCGATACCCATGGAGCATTGAGCGATGCTGGGCCTGAAGATGCCGCAGCCAAATCGCGATGCTGCTGGCGTGCATGCTGCAACATCTCCGCTGGACTGGATTCGGCGGCGGCCCCGAGACTGCGCTGCGATAAAAAGCGTTGCGAGGTCCGCGCGGGCTTTGGCAAGGACGGATGCTGCGTCTGCTGTGCGGGCAGCAGCCCGCAACCCGGTGCGACCATTGAGGCCCACAGGGCCAGCTTCCAGCAGCGAATCGTTGCCATGAGTCCCTAGTCCGCACACAGGGAAAATCGCTTCTGCGCCATAGACAGGCGCAGAAGCATGTCCAGTGACTTACTCTAAGTTGCGGAAAGTGGCTTTATTATGTGGGAAGCTCTGCGGAACGCAAAGTTACTTTGGTTCAGCTAATCGCCACTCCAGTTGCCGTCTGCAATGTTCTCGATGTAGCGCTTCGAATTGAATTTCTTCCCGGTAGAAGCTCCAGACATATAGCGAATCGTTCCAAATACAGGCCGCTCAAACCATGGCCGGTCATGCACGCCCGCGATCGCCCAGGCTATGCCCTGGTAGCCATTTGGATCGCGACCGTCCAACTCGTACTTGTCATTCAGAATCACCGCGTATTCGAAAGCGCTCGCCGGATTAGGTGACCATTCGAGGATCTTCTTCGCCCAGTACATGCGCAGGTAATTATGCATCCATCCGTACTTCATCATCTGCATCTGCGCGGCGTTCCACAGTTCGTCGTAGGTTTTAGCTTGCTCTAATTCTTCCAGCGCGTATTGCGGTTCCCGCTTGTCGCGCGCATGTTCGCGCAGCGTTTTCTGTGCCCATTCCGGCGCGCACTCCAGCGAGTCATAGTTGGGTACATACTTCACAAAGTTGACCGAAATTTCCCTCCAACCGATCAACTCATTCACGTAAACATCATAGGAGTCCTGAGTAGCTTTACCCTGATCAACAGCTTTCTGCGCGGCCAGCGCAATCGTGACCGGACTGATGTGTCCGAAGTGCAGATAGGGTGACAGGCGGCTCGTCCCGTCCCATTCGGGATGGTTGCGCTTCTTCGGGTACGCATGCAGATGGTTTTCTACGAAATCCTTTAGACGTTTTGTGGCCGCGTGCGATCCTCCGACGAACGTATCGACCGGCGGCACGCTGCGGTCTAGTTCCTTCCAGCCTTTGGTCACGTCCTCTCGCACATCGAACAATGCAAAGTTGGCAGGCCGCTTCCAAGCGTGTTGCGCCTTCCTGTTCGGGTGGGCCACCAGATACTTCGGCAGCTCGGCATACAGTTTTGGCTTCATGATGTGCAGAGCATACTGATGTTTCGGAAAGAGCTTTGACGGCACAACAACATCGGCATCGACGGTGACATAGGGCAGCTGTAGACGCCGCGACAGCACTCTTCTCCAACGCTCGGGCTCGCGGCAGGGATTTTCATCCCCAACGACAAGTGCCGCGCCGACTTCCTGCAGAAGACGTTCGAGCTGATGGTGTGGAGGCCTTCGCACCACAAAAGAAACATTCCGTTCTGCGAGATCCTCCTCAATATCGGGAAGGCCCTGATTCAGAAAAACGTAGTGCCTCAGATTCGCGTGGGGAAAATTGGAAATCGCAGAAAAGTATGTGATGACCGGTAGACCCAGCTCATTGCCAAGCGAGATAGCAAGATCGAGTGCAGGATTATCGATGCCACGCTGAGCACGCTGCATCCAGTAGACGATGCATTTACCGTCTTTGAGCGGTTCGCCGCCACGACGAATGGTAACTCGCGGATCATCGACGTAAGGCCGGAAAATTTCGGGCAAGGCATCGGCTTGAGTCATCGCTTTGATGATGGTAGATGCTCAAGTCCGTATGCCCGACAATCTGGAAGCATCAGATTTTGATCAGCGCAAAAAGGAAAACGGCGACCCGCAGGTCGCCGCAATTTTCAAAACGTGGTCGCCTACCAAAGCCCCCATGCGCGGCTGATGTAATCCGTCATGGTCATGGTAATTAGAACGAGGAAAGTGAAAAAACCGGCGGCAACAGTTAGCTTGGTGAGTCGCGAGCTGTATTTGATGTGCATGAAGAACAAAATGACCAGGACTGCCTTCGTCACGGCAATGGCGATGGCCACAATCGGATTGAATATTCCCAGCTCGAGGTAGGACGCTCCCACCGTCAGCGCGGTGAAGATCAGCAGTGCTCCAAAAATCAGACCGTAGACTTTCGGACTGACGATGTGCTCCTCATGGTGGGTCGGTTCCTGGTCGAGTTGCTCGCGACGTGTAGGCTCGGTCATTGGTTTTTCAAATCCTCACTGGTGACGACTGATCAAATAAAGCAATGGAAAGAGGAATATCCAGACGATATCGACAAAGTGCCAGTACAGGCCGAAGTTTTCTATCGTCGTCATATGGCCCGCGGTGTAGGCCCCGCCCCACGCCTTTACTACGAGCACCAACAGGATTGAGATACCGATAACCATGTGGAGCGCGTGCATGCCGGTCATGGCGAAGTAAAGCGAGAAGTACACCTGCGTCTTCTGCGCCATGTCCAGGGGCAGCGCCGGTTCAGCGTCCGTGGGGTGTGTAAAGTCCTGGACGCTGAAGTTCAGTCCGGGGACGTGATGCTTTTCCCACTTCTCGTGGTATTCATCGGCTTTAATACCAAGAAAGACCCCGCCCAATATGATCGTCGCCAACAGCCAGCCTACGAGTGCCTTCCGGCGCTTCATCTCTGCGCTGTAGACGCCCATGGCCATAGTAAAGCTGGAGCAGATCAGTACGGCCGTATTGATAGTGCCGAGCACGATCGAAAGCTGGTGGCTGCCCACCACAAACGCGGGATAGTACCAGTTACGGTAAATCAGGTAGGCCGTAAACAGGCCGCCGAAGAACATGATTTCGGTCAGCAGGAAGAGCCACATGCCGAAGCTCGATGCTTCGCGCTGCTGCTCCACCGTTTCAAAGTGGTGACGCAGGTAAGGCGCGTGGGCATGGGCCTCATGCGCATCGTGCACAGGCTGGGTTGCGATCACGTGACTATCCAACGGTCTGCACCTCGTGTTCCGTCTGGTGTGCCAGCCACTCGTAGTCATATGCCTCATGATCTACCAGTGGCGTTTCGATAAAGTTTTCTGTCAGAGGCGGCGATTGAATCTGCCATTCCAGGCCCGTTGCCTGCCACGGATTGCTGCCGGCAATCTTTCCGTACTTCAACGACCAGGTCAAATAGAGCATTGGAAGAAGATACCCGATACCCAGCACGGTGGCCCCGGCAGTCGAAAGCACGTTCAGAACCTGGAATTCCGGCGGATAGGCGGCATAGCGGCGCGGCATGCCTAGATAGCCCACGATGAACTGCGGGAAGAAGGTCAGGTTGAATCCAATGAACGTGGTGAGCGCGGCCAGCTTCGAGAGCGCTTCCGGATACATACGCCCTGTCATCTTTGGCCACCAGAAGTGGATGCCGGACAGAAACGCCATCAGCATGCCGCCCACCATCACGAAATGGAAGTGCGCAACGATAAAGTAGGTTTCAGTCAGATGAATGTCCATACCCAGCGAACCGAGGAAGACACCGGTAAGGCCGCCGATGGTGAATAACCCCATGAAGCCAAAGGCATAGAGCATGGGCGTCTCAAAAGTGATCGAGCCTTTGTATAAGGTTGCTGCCCAGTTGAAAATTTTGATTGCCGAAGGCACCGCAACCAGCATCGTCAGCAACGAAAAGACCAGTGCGGAATAATTCGAGACACCCATGATGAACATGTGGTGCGCCCAGACAAAGAATCCGAAGACGGCAATTGCGACCGAGGAGAACGCAACCGCGGTATAGCCGAAAACGCGCTTGCGCGAGAAAGTGCTGATGACTTCAGAGATGACACCCATGCCCGGAAGAATCATGATGTACACGGCAGGATGCGAATAGAACCAGAACAAATGCTGGAAGAGCAGCGGGTCGCCGCCCTTGGCCGGATCGAAGACGCCAATGCCGATGGCGCGTTCAAGAATGACCAGCACCAGCGTAATCGCCAGCACCGGCGTACCCAGAACCATCAGGATGGAAGCTGCATAATTCGACCAGCAAAACAGCGGCAGCCGGAACCACGTCATGCCCGGAGCGCGCATGCGGTGAATGGTCACGATGAAGTTCAGTCCGGTAAAGATGGAACTAAAACCCGCGATAAAGATTCCCAGGCCTGCCGTAATGACATGCGTATTGAGATAATGCGTACTTAGCGGTGTGGTGAATGTCCAGCCGGTGTCTACGCCTCCAAGTACGAGAGCGGAGATAGTAAAGATTCCGGCCACAATATAGAGGTACCAGCTCAGCAGGTTCACTTTAGGGAAAGCCAGATCTTTGGCTCCCACCATGATAGGGATGACAAAGTTGCCGATCGTCGCCGGAACCGATGGCACCAGGAACAGGAAGACCATGATGATGCCGTGCATGGTGAACACCTTGTTATAGGTGTCGGTCGCCATCAGGTCAGACTGCGGGGTCAGCAATTCCAGGCGGATCAAACCAGCCATGGCGCCCCCGATAAAGAAGAAGAAGGTGATCGAGATCAGATAAAGGATCGCGATGCGCTTGTGGTCGCCCGTCAGCAGCCAGCTCTTCAGTCCATACTCACTGTTCAGATACGACCTCTTGGGAAGACTGGCCGTCTCCTGCGGAGGAAGCTTGACGATTGTAGCTGTGCTCATTGCTTCACCATCCCCTGCCCTGCCGCCGGCGCTGCTGGCGTCGTGCTCTGGACCGTGCTCGTGGTCAACGTCTGCTGGACACGATAGTTTGAGTTTAAGTTCTTAATGTATTCGACGAGATCAATCAAACCTTCTTCGCTGACCTGTCCCTGATAGGTCGGCATGATCGGCGAATAGCCTGCAATCTGGTGCATCGTCGGGTTCAGGATTGAATCCCGCAGGAAGGCATCATCCACGGTGGCAAACGATCCATTCGCCAGTTGCACTTTACCGCCGTACGCCTGCGCCAGGCTCGGGCCGTGTGAGTCCGCATTGCCCGAGTGGCAGGAGCTGCAGCCAAGGCTGGCAAAGAGCCTTTCGCCGTTCTGCGCAAGGGAAGCGCCGCTGGTCGAGCCGTTCGTCCATTTTTCGTAATCGTCCGGCGTCATGACGACAATCTGGCCGATCATCTGCGAATGCAGCGTGCCGCAATACTGTGTGCAGAAGAGATGATACGTGCCGATTTGGGTTGCCTTAAACCACACCGTCGAATAGCGCCCTGGAATCACTTCGCGCTTTACACGAAATGCCGGAATTGAAAAGCTGTGAAAAACATCCTGCGAAATCATGGTGAGCTGCACTGCCCGGTTGACCGGAATGTGCAGCGCATTGATCTCGTGCTGGCCGCCCGGATGCTCGGCCTTCCACATCCACTGCTTGCCGACGATGTAGATGTTCATCGCATTGGTCGGCGGGTTGTAGATGCGGAAGTAAAGCAGCGCGCCCCAGACAAACGTGACCATGAAGAGCGCCAGCGGAATGATCGTCCAGGTGGCCTCAAGCAGCGTGGAGCCCTCGATCTGCGTCGGCTCCGGGTTGCGTTCCTTGCGGTACATGACCGAGAAGAGCACGACCAGCAGCACGACCACCGTCATGCCCACCAGCGAGATCAGCACCAGGAAGAAATAAAGCGAATCTGTGTAAGGCGCAATCTCAGAGGCTTCGGGCGGAAACAGCGCGAAGTGCGTGAGCCAATTAACTAGAAACTGCCAAAGTACTGGACTGATGAAATGCATCGTTCCCTTTTATCCGATCACGTTTTTCCAGTTTGGTAACGGCATGGCTTTCTTTTGCTTCAAATCACGCCGGAACATAACCACCATGTATCCGCCCAGGCAAAACATTGTCAGGACGCAACCAAGTTGCACTACGCGGGCCACGACCAGACTGTGCCTGTTCAACATCGGGTCATAGCGGTAGCAATACGTCAGAATCGCGTCCACCGGCGATCCAATCTTGCCTTCAGAAGCTTCTACCAGCCCGATACGCAAATCTTTCGGCGAATATTCGACGCCAAGGTAATACTGCGAGAGCCTCCCGTCGGGAGTCAGCAGTTGAATGGCGCTGGCATGCGCAAACTGCGTCATCTTCCCGTCCGGTCCGGGTACGCGCACATAGCCAAAGCCGGTCGCCGTGGCCAGCGCGTTGATGGCGGGCTGCTCTCCCGTTAAGAAGTGCCAGCCGTTCGCTGTCTCCGGATGCCCATAGCGCTTGAGATAAAAAACCTTTTTCTTGGCTGCTATCTGCGGCGTCTCGCTGGGATCGATGCTCACCACGATCACATCGAAATCATTGCCGGGCCGGAATTTCACCATCTCCAGCGCCCCGGTGAGTCCATCCAGCTCTTCCGAACACAGCGTCGGGCAGTTGTAATACACCAGCGCAAGAATCGCGGGCCGCTTCCCCAGGTAATCGCCGATTCTGACAGCTTTGCCGCTCTCATCGCGAAATTCTCCGTTAAGCGGAATCCGCGTGTTCAATCGCTGCACGATGCTGACCTTGTTCAGGACAGTCGGCAGATGATCACTCGCCGGATCACCCATCTGCTTATCGCCATAGCTCGAAACCTGCGCCAGCGCAGCCGAGCCCGCAAGCACCAGACAGGTCGCAAGCGCACAAAACCCTTGTGCCATCTTGCTTTTTCGAATTGTGTTTGCTGCCTGCATCTGTTCTTATGCTAATCCCCGGCGATGTATGCCGTTTTCAGGTTCAGTCCTTGCCTAGTTGTTATTTGCCTTCGTCGAGGTCTGTTCACCCGGCTCCTTGGCGCTTCCTTCACGCAGCTCCTGCTCGTAGGCAGTCCGCGCAAATCCGTCCGTTAGCGGCACTTGCACCGATACCTTGCTGTCGCCCGCCATCAGCGGCTCGTTCTGCTGCGGTTGCTGCGCTACTGGCAGTCCACGCTGCGCAATCAATTCCATTGCGCGATCGATGGGAATGCGAATGCTGCCTTTAGAGCGATCGATCCAGCTGTAGTTTTCGAGCAGCAGGTCTTCGCGCGCATGGAGATCGGCCGTATCCAGATTTCCATCATCCCCCTGCAAACGCGGCGTCGGAAAACTCTGCGTCAGCTGTTGCAATTGCTTTTGCCGCATTGCCGGATCCGATTCCATGTTCTGCCGTTTGCCTGCTGGAAAATTTGCCTGGTTCCATTGATTAGGTGGACCGTCACGCTTCTCGAGGGCATTATTGATCACCTTGCCCATGCCGAAACAGAAGACAAAGAAGACGCCCACCGAAATCGCCAGTCCGACCAGGAAGACCATGATTCCCTGTGCGCTGACGTCAGTAACTTCGTAGCCTTCGCGGACCGAAGCCGGCTTGTTATGCGACTCGTGCTCGTGAGGGTTAGGCGTGTGCATGTTCGGGCTCCAGAATCTCCGCTACGTGCGGATCGTTGGTGGCAACCAGCGGCCTGGTCTTCAATTGCGAGAAGTAATTCGCCATCCAGAAGGCGATCAGCCCGGTCGGAACAAAAATGTATTCCAGGATGCCGATGCTGAAATGAAGATTGCGTGCCGCGTCCTTAAAGTTCGGCTCAATCAGCCAGAACATATCCCAGCAGCGGGCGAAGATCATAATGCAGCAGACCACCACCAGCTTGCGCTTGATGCGCTTCAAGTCGCGCGAAAGCAAGAGTGTGAAGGGCAGCAACCAGTGGAAGACGAAATCGAGTGTGGCAATCACGCCCCATCCGCCGCGGATACGGTCTAGGTACCAGGGAATCTCTTCCGGCGAGTTGCCCGACCAGATAATGAGGAACGCTGCGAACGCGAGATAAATATTCAGCATGGTGAAGGCGAGGCAGAGCTTGCCCAGATCATGTTGTTCGGTAACGCGGAAGATCGTCTTGATGGGCTGGGCCGAAGATAATCCGATCAGTGTAAGAATGACCAGCGCCAGCACGCCGTAAGCCTGCCCTACGAGGAACTGCAGGCCATAAACCGTCGAATACCAGGTCGGGTCCAGTGACATCACCCAGTAAATGGCCGCGGCAGTGAGCGTAATGGAATAGAAGACCACTCCGAAGCCGCTCAGGTTCTCGAATCTCTTCTGCCAGTAAAAAACATTCGGCTGCGAATCCGCATCGCGCTGCAGAGACCAGCGATTGAGCAGGAACGTATAGAGCGCCCAGCTGGCGAAGATGAAGATTGAGACTTCCCAGAAAGTCACCGGATTCAGCAGAGGCTTCTTGAAGTGAATCGAATGCGCCTGCGTAGCATTGATGAGATGGTTCTTCAACGCATTTTCAGTGTCCGGATATTGCGCCCAGAGATATAGCTTTTTCAGCGATACGCCGAAAATTCCCACCGGCAGAAAATAGAGGAAGACCAATGGCAATGTCCGCGTCATCGCTTCCAGCGGCCGCCGCACCAGCAGGCCCCACTTGCCACCCGAGAGGTACTGCGTCATCAGCAGCGCCATACCGCCGCAGCAGAAGCCGAAAGAGATCATGAAACCCAGCAGCCATGCGCGCAGGAAGTGTGCCCAGCCGTCATTCGCCAGAAAGCCGAGGATGACGCCGATAATGGAGAACACTGCGCCGATGATGAGCGCCCGGCTTCGCCAGCCATTTACAAAGGCCGGCGCCGAAAGGTCAGCGGGCAATGTCTTCTCGTGATATCCCGAATGTTGCTCCATGCGATCTGGTCCTTATTTCCTGTGCTCAGGCGAATTTGCTTCGCCTTGTTTCGCGTTTGTCGCCGTCCGCCCGGTCAGGGTGGGAGTAGCCGGATTTTCTGCCGGCGCGCCTGCCGCAGTTCCCTCCGTCGGCAACGCCTGCACATTGGTATCGACCGCCATTGGCCACGGCCCGGCAAAGCTCGCCGGAAGCCCTTGCTGCTCGGCAATGTCCTTCAGGTTGCGCACCTGCGCTCCCTCCGGGACATCGGACTGCTTCGCGTTCTGGCTCAACTGCAGCGCCCGGATATACGCCGACACCGCCCAGCGATCCGCAGGAGTGAGCTGGGCCGAATAATCCGGCATGGCCCCGTATCCATTGGTCATGACGTAGAAATAATGGCTCAAAGGTTCAGCCAGCCGCTTGGCATCGTGATAGTTGCCCGCCGGCTTGTAGCCGCGATCGACGATCATTCCCTGGCCGTTACCAACCCGCGAATGGCAGGGCGTGCAATAAATGTTGTAGCGCTCCTGTCCGCGCTCGAGCACCGTCATCGTTGCCGGAAAAGGCATCGCATCCTGTTCTTTTCCATTCACCAGACCGGTATAAAAATACTCGTCTTCACGCAGTTGCCCGCGTGCCACCGTGTGCTCCACCTGCGGACGCGCCGAGCGCCCATCGGCAAAGAAATCCGTGCCTCGCTGCGGAATGAATTTCGGCTGGTTGTGCATGTCCTGGCGGCAGCCTGCAACCAATCCGATGGCTGCCAAGGCGCTCAAGGGCACCAGTCGCATTACACCCCATCGACGAAAACCTGTCGCCCGGGACCCCGTTGTGCGGATTCGGTCCATCGTCTTAATACTCCACCTCCACCACGGAGACTGGCTTAAATCCTTCAAGAAACACACGCGATTCAGCCACGTCGAACTTCGGATCGGTCGACTCCAGGCACAAAAAGAACTTGTCCGAAGTTGCGCCGTTGCGAAAGTTGACCGAGTTGAATAACGGATGGTAAACCTGCGGCAGTCCGTTTAACGCCAGCATGCCAAAAGCAGCCGAAAGTCCGGCGAACAGAATCGTCCATTCATAGGCCGGCACAACAAACGCAGGCCACGAATAATAAGGACGGCCCGCAATGTTCAGCGGATATGCCCAGACGGAAATCCATGTCTCCAGGCTGAACATCGCCACCAATCCAAGTAGCCCGCCGAGCAGGCAAAGCAACGAAACATTATCGCGATGAAAGCCAATCGCAGCAGCCGCCTCTTCGACGGGATACGGCGTGTAGCAATCCATGCGCCGGTAGCCGGAGTCGTACGCAGACTGCGCGGCCCGCACCAGTTCGCTGGGCGTATCGAATTCGGCAAGTAATCCGTAAGTTCCTTCTTGTATCGGCATTAGTCACCCGCCTCGGGCAGTGGTTCGCCTTCCGCATGAATCTTTGCCTGGGGCAGCAGAATGCGCAGCTCAGACATGGGAATCATGGGCAGGAAGCGAACGAAGAGGAAAAAGAGGAATGTAAACAGGCCCAACGTTCCGGCAAAGGTTGCATAGTCCCAGCGCGTTGCTCTGTACGTTCCCCAGGACGAAGGCAGGTAATCGCGGTACAGGCTGGTGACGACGATCACGAAGCGCTCAAACCACATGCCTGTATTGATGATGAAAGACATGATGAACATCAGCGGCACGTTTCTGCGGAATGCGCGAAACCACATTAGTTGCGGCAGAGCGATATTGCAGGTCACGAGAACCCAGTAGGACCAGCCCATCGGCCCGAACATGCGGTTCCACATCATGAAATATTCCCAGTGGCTCGCCGAATACCAGTAGGACATGAAGACTTCCATCGCATATCCGTAGGCTACAATCAGGCCGGTCGTAAGCATGACCTTGCCCATGTTCTCGATATGGCGGATGGTGATGACGTCTTCCAGGTGATAGAACTTGCGAATCGGCACAGCCAGGGTGATAACCATGGCAAAGCCCGAATACACAGCTCCGGCAACAAAGTACGGCGGGAAAATTGTCGTATGCCATCCGGGAAGCAGCGCCACAGCGAAGTCGAAGCTGATGACCGTGTGTACCGAGAGCACCAGTGGCGTCGCCAGTCCGGCCAGCAGCAGCGACGCTGTCTCATACCGGACCCAGTGCCGCACCGAGCCGCGCCAGCCCAGGGCCAGCCATCCATAGGCAAATTGCGCAATCTTCGATTGAGAGCGGTCGCGGAGGGTTCCCAGGTCAGGAATCAGTCCGATGTACCAGAACACTACCGAGATCGTCGCGTAGGTCGAAACCGCGAAGACGTCCCACAACAGCGGTGAACGGAACTGCGGCCACACATTCATCGAGTTAGGGTAAGGAAAGAGCCAGTATCCCAGCCACGGCCGCCCGACGTGAATCAACGGGAACATGCCGGCGCAAACTACGGCAAAGATCGTCATCGCTTCCGCGAAGCGGTTGATCGAATTGCGCCAGCTCTGCTTGAAGAGCAGCAGAATGGCCGAGATCAGTGTTCCCGCATGGCCAATACCGATCCACCAGACAAAATTGATGATCGCGAAGCCCCAGGCGACTGGCTGCGTAATCGCCCAGATGCCGACGCCCTTTAGAAAGAGCCAGCTGACTGCGACCAGCAGCATCGAGACGCCACCGCCAGCCAGCAGAAGACCGCCAAACCAGCCGATCGGCGTATGGCTGGTCAGTACGATGCGTGAGATCTTCTCCGTAACCGACTTGAAGGTATGCCCAGGCGCGATGACCCGGTCTTCGCCGGTGATCGGATCCAGCATCGGATCATTTAGTGGTTGATTCTTGGTTGCCATGTTCCGTTCAACCTCTCCTACGCTTCGGCCAGTTCAGGGTTCAGATTCAGCACTTCAGCAACATATGTCGTGCGTGGGCGCGTGTTGTTGTCTGCCAGCACTCCATAAGTGCGCGACTGCTCCTTGAGCTTCCGCACCTTGCTGCCGCGATCATTGATGTTGCCGAAGATGATCGCATTCGTCGGGCATGCCTGCTGGCACGCCGTCACGATTTCGCCGTCTCGTATCTCGCGGTTTTCCTTGTCGGCCTCAATCTTCGCTCCGTTGATGCGCTGCACGCAGTAGCTGCACTTTTCCATGACGCCGCGGCTGCGGACGGTTACATCCGGGTTATGCATAAACTTCAGGCTCTCGGTCTCGTAATCGGAGAAGAGCAGGAAGTTGAAGCGGCGCACCTTGTACGGACAGTTGTTCGAGCAGTAGCGGGTGCCCACGCAGCGGTTGTAGACCATCGTGTTGAGGCCTTCCGGTGTATGCACTGTGGCGCCTACCGGGCAGACCTGTTCGCAGGGAGCGTTCTCGCAGTGCTGGCAGGTCATCGGCTGGAAGTGCGCGCGCGGTGCAGCCAGATCGCCTTCAAAATAAGTATCGATACGCAGCCACTGCATGTTGCGCCCGATCTGCACCTGATGTTTGCCGACAACCGCGATATTGTTCTCCGCGTAGCAGCTCACGATGCAGGCGTTGCAGCCAACGCATGCGTTCATATCGATCGACATGCCCCACGCGTTCTGGTCATAACGCCAGGCCGGGAACATGCTCTCGTCCGCTTCCGGATCTTCCTTGCCTTCGCCCTCGTGCGCGAAGTTCGGATTCTGCTTGAACTCTTCAAGCGTGGCATAGCGAACGATGGCGCGGTCAATCGCCTCATTGCCTTCGATCGAATGCGTCCCGCTCCCATCGCCGCCGGCAAACACGGCGCGGTGATCGGTGTAGTGGCTCTTGGTGACGGCGAATTCATATGTGTCGCCGGTCTTGCGCAGGCTCGCGCCGGCGAAAAACAGCGGCGAGGCGGAGCTGCGCACAGCGTTCGCGTTAAAGCCGTGGCCGCTGCCGACACGCCCCGCATGGCTGCGTCCCTGTCCGAGCGTCAGCGTAATCGAGTTATCCGGATGCCCGGGCACCGCCAGCACCGGAGCAAGAACCTTCTGCCCGTTTGCGCTGATCTCGACCACGTCGTGCTCTGCGAGTCCGAGCTTCGCGAGCGTGCCGTAGCTCAGCTGCGCCGCGTTATCCCATGAAAGGTTCGTGACCGGCTGTGGCAATTCCTGCAGCCAGCCGATGTTTGCGAAGCGTCCATCGTAGACGTTGTAATCAGCGCGGAAGACGATCTCCAGAGCATCGCTCTGCGCCGGGAGATTCTGTCCCGAACCGGTAGCAGCCTTTCCGGCCCCGCCCTTTGGCTGAAATGCTGTGCCTGCAATGAAGCCGTCATGCAGAGTCTTGCGCCAGTTGAACTCGAAATCGCCTTTTCCGGAAAGCTGCTGCTTCCAGGTGTCGCGCACAGTTTCATATGCCGAAAGATCTGGATTATCGAGCATCGCCTGCACAATTTCATGCGCCGTGTGGCCGCCGTACAGCGGATCAATCATCGGCTGAACGATCGAAACCGTACCGTCGTATGCGCGCGCATCTGACCAGCTTTCGAGATAATGCGCTCCGTTCAGGTGCCAGTGCGCCAACTGCGCCGTCTCATCCACATGCGAGCCGAGATGCACAATCGTCTTGACCTTGCCGGCCGCCTCATCGAACTTCAGATCGCCGGGCGCAGCATAGACGGGGTTGCTGTTGAGAACCACCAGCCACTCCACCTTGCCCGCATTCATATCGGCAACCAGCGATTTCAGATCGTCCGTCTGGATCGAGGGAAGCGGGTTCACCGTTTCGGTGTAAACCACAGTCTTGCCAACATTGCCGAGAGCTTCATTGATCGCGATGGCCGCCAGGTGCACCTGCGGCGACTGCTGCTCGCCCGGAATCACCACGCACTTGCCGGTGTTCGCCTTCAGGTCCTTCGCAACTGCGGCGAGAAACTTCTTCGCATCATCTGAACCGCTATAGCTCGCGCCGCCCGTGGCTAGCGTTCCTGCCAGAGCTGCAGCAAACGGAACGATGTCACTCGCCCGCAGCGCCAGCCGATGTTCTGCCTTCAGCCCTGTCGTCGTGGTCCGGCTTTCGACGGAGTAAAGGCGATTCATCTCCGTCGTGCCGTCAAGCCTGCGCTTATTCGCGTAATCCTTAGCCAGCCTGTGGAAGCCCGGGTGCACTGCGCTTGATAGAAAATCTGCATCGAGCGAAAGAATCACATCCGCAGCATCAAGCTTGTACTGCGCATCCTGATAATCGCCGAACGCCGCCTTCGATGCCGCATATGCCGAATCGCGGTTCACCGCGTCATACTGCACCAGCTTCGCATTCGGGAAAGTGGCCTGCGCCTTCTTCCACTGCGCCGCCAGAGTTGGTGAGGTGACCGTGCCGCTCAGAAGATAAATTCCGGCGCCGCTGGAAGCCTTCTTGCTGGCCAGCGTCGAACGCCATGCCGCCTGAAAAGCCGCCCACGTCCGCGTCTCTCCGCGATAGATCACATGCTGCGAGCGATCCGGATCGTACAGATCGAGCAGCGTCCCCTGCGTGAGAGCGTCGGATGAGCCCTGGTTATAGGGGTGCTCCGGATTGCCGTCGACCTTCACCGGGCGGAAGGCATCGCTCTTCACCAGCACTGGAACTGCGCCAGTCGGGAAGGGAAACGCCGTGGCAAAATACATCGGTTTGCCCAGCAGTAAATCTTCCGGAGCTTTGACGTAGGGATAAATCGGCTCATCCGGCTGCTTGGTACAACCGGCAAGCCCGGCGAGCGCCAACGACGCGCCTGCCAGTTTCAGGAATCCGCGACGCGAAACCGGGTCGATCCACTCCGAAGCCTGCTGCGGAAATTCGCGGGCCAGCATTTCGCCGAATCCCGGCTTATCCGACAATTCTTCCAGGCTCCGCCAGTATTTCTTGCCCGTCTTGCCATTCAGCTTTCCACGGACTTCTTCGAGCGTCAGCCCTTCTTTCTTCTCAGGCTGCGCCGCAAGCCTTACCAATCCGTCCCCGCCTGCTCCGTTTGTGCTCATTTCCTGATCGCGTCTCTCGTCTTCCGCAGATGTGTAAAGCTGCTTGTCGCTCATCGATGACAAACCTCGCAGCTCGACAAATCACGCGGTGTGCGGATGTGGTATTGCCCCGCCAGGAACTTGCCCAGTTCCTCCTGGCTGTTGAACTTTTCGTAATGCAGCGTCGCCGGAACCGCCATGCCACCGGCATCGCGGGCTGTCGCCTGACCATGCAATCCGACAGGCAGCATCTGCATGGAAGCCAGCTGCGCGCCACCGCTCGAAGCCGGATCGGTAGCCGTGCAGGTTACGTCCTGCGCCGTGGGCACGCCCGCCTGCGAATTCTTCTTCACCGCGCACCATTCCGGCTTCAGCTCGCTCGGGCCCGTCCACGCCATGTTGTAGATCTCTCCGGTCGGACGCAGATTCTTCTCCGGGTTGCGATGGCAGTTCAGGCACCATTCCATCTGCAATGTGTTCTGCTCATACATGATCGGCATCTCGTCGACGCGCCCGTGACAACTCGAACATCCGATGCCTTTACTCACGTGAATTTCGTGGCTGAAGTACACATAATCGGGAAGGTCGTGAACCTTGGTCCAGACCAGCGATTCGTTCGTCTCCCAGCTGTGACGAACTGGTTCGAGCAGGTTCGCGTTGGTCCAGATCTGCGCATGACAGTTCATGCAGGTCTTGGTCGGCGGAATGCCCGCGTAGCTCGACTTTTCGACCGACGTATGGCAGTACTGACACTGCAATCCCAGGCCCTGTACATGGTGCTTGTGGCTGAACGGAACCGGCTGGTCGGCGCGCTGGCCCTGCCGCGTGACCCATGGTGATCTTTGCAGTTCGTTCAGCGTTACACCCAAAGCAATGACGATCAATCCCGTTAAGACCAGGCTCATACGTGCCAGCGCGTTTGAGCTGCGGTCAAAAATCTGCGCCATGTATGCGTTCCCTGCTTCCTCTTCAGTCCCAAGTAGTGGGAAGGGTTAGCGTTAGCGACACCGGCGTTTTTTCACGCCGGAAAATATCTCGGTTTTTTTTGAAGAAACACTATAACAGGCGAATAGGGACGCTCGGCAAGTGCCGAGAGTGCTGTCATAAACTTTTGACGTCTGCTTTGTTTTCAAAATAAACACGGATTATTTCGGTCCAAATTATCAACTTACTACTGCATCAAGACGACAGCCGAACCTGCTTCTTGCATCCGCTTTCGTCCCTCTATGAAACACCATTGTTGCATGACGTGCGTGTTCAACGATGCGCCAGGAAACGGGCTGCGTTTTGCTGCGAAACAGCTACCGGTATCCTCTGGCCTCTATAATCGTTTCCCAGCAGATGAAGCGTTTCCTTTTCCCGATCTTCGGACTGTGGCTGCTCCTCTATGGCTCATTCGCGCTCGTGCGTCCGCCCCTGCTCGACGACGCAGACGCACTGCACGCAGAAGCCGCACGCGAAATGCTTCTCAACCATGACTGGGTGACGCTCCACATAGACGGCGTCCGCTATCTCGCCAAGGCTCCCCTGCTTTACTGGAGTATCGCAACCAGCTTCCGCATCTTCGGCGAACACGATTGGGCAGCGCGCCTGCCACTGGCGCTTTACTCGCTCGCATTGTTCTTCGTGATCTTCGCGTTGGGCCGGCGGCTCTTCGGCTCGGCCCAGGCCGGCTTTTATACCGCAGTCTCCCTGTTAACGGCGAGCGGAATTTTCGGGTTCACGCGTATTTTGCTTCCAGACGCCATCCTCTGCCTTTGGCTTTCTCTTGCGATCTACTTTTTCTGGAAGTCGCTCGAAGAGCCCGCGCCGTCGCTGGCAACCGCTGCGGGATTCGCCGCCTGCTGCGCTCTCGCTGTGCTTACCAAGGGTTTGATTGGCCTTGGCTTCCCCTTCGCCATCGTCCTCGTCTATCTCTTCTTCACGCGCAATCTCCGCCATCTGCTGCGCTGGCATCCGGCCATCGGCGCCCTCGTATTTCTCGTGATCGCTGCCCCATGGCACATCCTCGCAGCACTCAGAAACCCGAATGTCGGGAGTCCGACTGGACCTCTTCCGACGCAGGGAAATATGCACGGATTTCTCTGGTTCTATTTCATGAACGAGCATTTCCGGCGCTACATGGGCCAGACCATTCCGCACTCATCTGACTCCGTGCCGCTGTTAATCTTCTGGTTACTGCTCTTCGTCTTTATCGCGCCATGGTTTGTCTTCGCCATCAAGGCGCTTTTTCACCAGCACTGGGGTGCAGCGCTGCGGCGTGAAGAGATCGACCAGCGTCAGCGCGTGCTTCTGCTGCTGGCCATCTGGGCAGTAGCGGTCATGCTCTTCTTCAGCTTCTCCGCTCGCCAGGAATACTACGTGCTTCCAGCGCTGCCGCCGCTGGCGCTCCTTGCCGGATACTGGCTCGCTGAAGATGAAATCGCGCCCTCCTGCGCAGGCCAACGGACCGCCTGGGTCCTGTTTGTGGTGGGCGTTCTTGCAGCGATCGCTTCGGCTCTCTTCGCCGCTCACTTCAAGCCGCTGCCTGTTGGCACAGATGTAACATCTGTAGTAAGGGATGCGACACGCACGCATCGGCTTTTCTTCGGACATTTCTTCGATCTGACTCTGCGCGCCTTAGGCGCTTTCCGCATTTCCTTCGTTATTACGACCGCGGCTCTCCTGGTCGGGGTCTCTGCCAACCTCTGGTTCCGGCTGAAGGACAAAGCGCGCCTCGCTAACTGTTTTCTCATTGGAACTGTGACGGCCTTCCTCATCGCCGCGCACCTGGCTCTCAACACCCTCTCGCCCGTTCTTTCGTCGCAGATTCTCGCCAACGCCATCAAGCCGGAGATGGATCAGGACGACGTGATCATCGTCAATGGCAGATTTGAATATGCTTCCTCGCTGGCCTTTTATCTTGACCGGCAGGTGCAGATACTGAATGGCCGCAGTGGTGGCCTTTGGTATGGCTCATTTTTTCCGGATGCACCAAAGGTCTTCATCGAAAACGGCCAGACGAACCAGCTTTGGAGCGGCAACAACCGCGTCTTCCTATGGACACCACTAGATCAGGTGCCTCAGTTGCCTGGACAGACCTTCGTCATTGGCCGCAGCGGTGGCAAGGAAATACTCAGTAACCGTCCCGGCTCTCATGGCGCCGAATTTTAGCAACAATAGAAAAATGAGCTTCCGCTATTCTCCACTGGGATTGGCAATAAATTTTGGCGTAACTGCTTCTGAGCAAACAGCCGAGCTGCGAGATACGCGAGCTCGAGATTTTCGTCATCTTCGCGTGGTCAAATTTTGCCCGGCACAGCGCGCCACGACAGTTTCCGTGAGGCTGGCAGATTTTCCGCTCTATTCGTTCATTTCTGCATAGTGCTCCACCGTCGGAAAGGGATCATAAAACTTGTGCAGTAGAGCCTTCCATTCCAGGTACCGCTGCGAGCCGCGAAATCCGATAGTGTGGTCCTCGAGCGTCTGCCATTGCACCAGCAGCAGGTAGCGGTTCGGAGTTTCCATGCATCTGCGCAGCTCGTGTGAAATATAGCCAGCGGAAGCGGCAATCAAGGGACGCGCCAAACGAAATGCTTCCTCAAACCCTTCCTGCATGGATGGCACTACGTTAAGAATCGCTACTTCCAGAATCACATTCCGCTCCTATCATCCGCTCCGGATATTCTTAGCAGCTTCCCATCTCTCAACGTGAATTTCTTCCCACGCCACGCTACTGTATTCCCTGCGTAGCTCCACGCCCATACAGCCAGCGCGACCATATCGCGCAGCGGCAGCAGCCACAGATCGCGCAGCACCTGAGCGTCGCGCAACACGCCAACACCGACAGCGAGAGCCAGCGTTACCCGCGCCGCCAGCACAAGGCTCAGCAGCGCAAGGCTTGAGAGACTTGCTCCTGCCGCGATCACATTGAGCAAAGCCCACGGCAGCCCGAATGTAAATACCACGCCAAGATAACCAAGTTTGCGCGCGTCACGCATTCCCCGTGCCCAGCGCAACTGGTGCTCAAGAAACTGGCCAAAGCGGTACGCTGGAACCGTCGTCTCAACCACTTCATCGATCAGCTCCACGCGGTAGCCCTTCGCAGCAATCCTTGCGCCTAACTCATAATCATCGGCCAGATAATCGGCCAGCGGAGTCAGACCGCCGATCGCATCGAGCGCAGCGCGTGGCATGGCCAGCGTAGAACCAAGACCGAAGCGAATTCCTCCTTCGATCTTCCGGGCCGTCAAGACTCCAGCAGCGAAATCGGTCGAGATGCCAAGCGCTTCCATCTTCGATCCCACCGTCCTATGCGAACGACCGCGATAGAGCGCAGTTACCATGCCGACCCGCTCATCGGCAAAAGGAGCCATCACCCGCGCAAGATAATGTGGCGATACCTTGATGTCGCTGTCATTGATGACGAGATAGTCCCCCTTAGCCTGTGGAACCATCTGCGCCAGGTTGCCAACCTTACCGTTCGCGCCCAGCACCTCAGGCGTCAAAATCAGCCGGATCAAAGACTCCGGAAACTCCGCCTTCAACTGTTCGACGGCTGCGACTGCAGGATCGTCCGCACTGCTCACCCCGAAGAGCAGCTCGTATTCGCCCGCATATTGCTGGCGGCAATGGCTGACAAAACTTCCGTACATGTCATGATCGAAGCCCTTGAGCGGCTTCAGAATACTCACTGGCGGATAAAAGGTCGTAGCTTCCGGACGCTTGCGGCGCACGAAGTCACGCGCGCTCCACAACGCAGCAAAATAAAATCCCAGCCCGCAGAGAGCAAGAATGGTCGTAACACTTTCAATGATGATGCCGAGCATGAATGCTCAGTTTACAAGGATGGCTCGTCAATAATTTGGGTGCCCCAGGTTCGCGAAGCTAACCTGGGATATTTTCTCGCCAGGAAGCCAGCCAAAGATGAACACCAACTCCATGGCGCCTTTCACTCATACCGCAGCGCTTCAATCGGGTCGAGATTCGCGGCCTTCCATGCCGGATAAATCCCGAAGACCAAACCAATCACGCACGAGACTGTGAATCCGATCATCGCCCACATGCCCGACATACTTGCCGGCAGTGCGCTGATAAGCAGCCGTATGAGCAGCGTGATAATACCGCCAATCAGGATGCCGATGACGCCGCCGATCGCACAAAGCGTAATTGCCTCTGTCGTGAATTGCAGCAGGATGTTTCGCTTGGTCGCGCCAATTGCCTTGCGCACGCCAATCTCTTTGGTACGCTCGGTGACGGAAACCAGCATGATATTCATCACGCCCACGCCGCCCACCATCAGACCAACGCTCGAAACCGCAACCATGAAGATGGCAAGACCGCCGGTTAGCTGATTCCAGAGGCGCGTCAGCGAGTCAGGCGAGAAGACTTCAAAGTTGTCAGGAGCCTCCACGCGCACCTTGCGGCGGCGGCGCAGCAGCTCGCGCACCTCATCTTCCACCAGGCTGCGGTTTTTCTGATCGTCATATTTTACTGATACCCAGACTCCGCCGGTTACAGCGTCTTCCGGATGCAGCTTCATAAATGTGCCGATCGGAAAGTTGGCCATGTTGTCTTCCTGATTGCGGCCACCACCAAACACCTGCTTGCGCTTGTCGAAAACTCCGATCACGGTAAAGAGATTTCCTTCAATCGTCACTTCCTTACCGAGGGCGCTCTCTTTTCCAAAAAGCGTCTGCGCTGTGTCATACCCCAGAATCACCACGTTGGCGCGGCGCTCATCCTCGTCCTGCGTGAACATCCGCCCTTCCACCATGGCCACATCGTCCACTTCCGCAACCTGCGCCGTGTCCCCCTGCAGCAGCACGCCCTGAGCCTTTTTCGTGCCGTATTTCACGCCGATGACGCCCGCCTGAAAGATCGGGTTTACGTGGCGCACGCCACCATCAGCGGCAACCACGTGCGGCAGCAGCCGCATCGCCGCCACATCATCAAAGGTCAGTTTTTTGCGCGCCAGCTGCTCGACCGTTGGTCGCACGCCGATCACTGGCATATGGAAGACCCAAAGCACATTCGTTCCGAGCGAATTGACCCAGTTCTGTACGTTATTGTTGAGGCCACTGATGATCGAAGAGATCGTAATGACCGTAGCCACTCCGATCACAATGCCGAGCACGGTCAGGCCGGAGCGCAACTTGTTCGCGCGCAGCGTCTCAAAGGCCATGTTTACTGCTTCGCGGGAATCCGTCAGTCTCATATCGACCTCACATCTCCGACCGCAGCGCGACAATAGGATCCAGCATCGCTGCCTTGCGCGCCGGATACACCCCAAAGAAAATACCAACGCTTGCCGAAACGAAAAGCGCCATCAGGACCGACCAGACCTGAATGTCGGAAGGGAATCCGATCGCCAGCGTAACCAGCTTCGCCACGCCCGAGCCACAGATCACGCCAATCGCTCCGCCGATGAGCGACATCGTTGCTGACTCAATCAGGAATTGCAGCAGAATATCCGTGTAGCGCGCGCCCAGCGCCTTGCGCACACCGATCTCGCGAGTGCGTTCGCTCACGCTCACCAGCATGATGTTCATGATGACGATGCCGCCGACGACGAGCGAAATGGACGCAATCCCGATCACCACAAAGAGGAATGTCGAGCTGATGCTCGTCCACAAGCCGACAAACGTCTCATTGGTATCGAGCGAAAAGCTGTCGTCTCCGCCGGAAGCATCGTGCCGGCGCGACCGCAGAATAGCGCGTGCCTCATCCGAGGAGCGATCGAGCGCAGGCCCCACCGATCCAGCTTTTATGTAGATCACGACACTCTTGTTCGTCCCGTATTTGCGCTGATACGTTGTAATCGGCACCGAAACATAGTTGTCCTGGCTCTGTCCCAGCGTCTTGCCCTGACGTTCGCCGACGCCGATCACGACGTAAGGTTCGCCATCAACCCGAATTTCCTTGCCCAGCGGATCGCTGCCCGGCATCAGGTTATCGACAATGTCATAACCGACAATCGCCGTATGCGTGGCATATTGCTCATCGGCCGGCGTAAAGCTGCGGCCCAGTACCACGTTCAGGTTCGACATGGCGGGCATGTTCCAGCTCCAGCCGCGAATGCCCGTATCGGTGCTCGAGTGCGCTCCATAGACGACTTTGCCTGTCGTACTTTGCAGCGCGCCTACATCCACGCATGACTTGCAGGTATCGCGGATCGCCTGGTAGTCCTCAAGGTGAATGTCTTTCCGGCGCTGGAATTTCTCGTATTCCTCATAGCTGAAGATCACAGGCGGCTGCTTGCTGAGGGTAAACACGTCCGCGCCATAGCCATACACCTTCGTGGCTACATATTTATTCACTCCATTGGTCAGCGTGATCACAGCGATCACCGAAGCCACCCCAATGACCACACCAATAAGCGTGAGCACGGAGCGCAGCTTGTTCGCCCAGAGCGATTGCAGCGCGATTCTAATTGCCTCAATAAATTCCATAGAGCAACGACAGCCTGTCAACAGGAGTGTGCATTTAAGAATACGCCAGCCACGGCGTCACAAGACACACTTCCGCCATCCGGCTAGAGATACGCGACCGGCCGTGCATTTGTTCCAGTGAAAATCCCCTAATGCCTGGTTTGCGCGGGCTCCGCGTCGCGGTCGGTCAGGGTCTCCAGGAATGCGATCACATCGTCGATCTCGGCGTCTGACCATGCCGGAGCAGCGCCTTCTTTGCGCGTCAGCGGCTCGTCAATGACATCGGCATTGCCACGCAGGTGCTCCGGCAGGTCGTCGAATTTTTCAACGCTGCCCGATGCCGACACTGGATACCACAACTGCGGATCGGTATCGCGGCGCACATAAAAACGCATCGCCTCCCGCAGCGTGTGAAAGCGTCCGTTGTGAAAAAACACCTTTCGAATCGCCACATTGCGCAGCGTCGGCGTCTTGAATAATCCGCAATACGTCCGATCGCCGCCCTGGTCGGTTCGCAGAGGCCCGCAAAGCCCCATATCGAAATATGCAGCCGAGCCATTCGCCAGAATTTTAGGGTTGCGCGGCACGCCGAGCGCCTCGAACTGATAATCCGTGAACAGCGGGTGCGAACCATCCACCCCCTTGCGGTCGAGATGGCAGGTGGCGCAGTTGCCGCGCGATGGATCGTCAAAGAGAGCCAGCCCGCGCTGCTCCTTCGCGCTCAGCTTCACCTTTCCATCCAGGTAGTCGTCGTACTTGCTGCTGTAAGGATGAAAGCTGGGATCGTCCAGCTCGAAACGCTCCAACGCCAGCCGCATTCCAGCGTATGCCTGCGACACATTCTCGAATATCCGAGCGCCAAACGCCTTGCGAAAATCATCCGCATACGTTGCCCGTTTCAGCCTTGCGACCACCTCATCCGGACTGGCATTGGCCATCTCAGTCGGGGTCAGCAGCGGGAAACTGGCCTGATCAAGCAGTGTATTAAAACGGCCATCCCACCCGAAGCCGCCTGCGGGCGGCTCATTGCCCTCAAGCGTGCGCTCCGCTGGATTCGAGATAAACTCCTTATTCCAGATCGGCGTGCGGTTCAGATCGTAACGCAGTGAGGGAACGGAGCGCGCTCCCTGGCGATCCATTCCCGGTCCGCCCAGCTGCACCGCCAGTCCATTGGGAGGCCCGTAGGCATGAGCGGGATCGTGGCATGTAGCGCAGGACATTCGCCCCGACGCGGATAATGAGACATCGAAAAAAATCTTTTGGCCTAGAGCGCTGAGATCCGCCTCCGATGGTTCGCTTCCGGTATCGGCCGCCTGCGATGCGTAGACAGACGCTTCCTCTCTGCCATGCAGGAGAAGGGTGGCGGCGAGGATCACGAGAAAAGTGGGAACAGCAAGCTTCCGATAGAAGAATCGGTCGCGCGGACTTCGACGATACATCCTGGGTATGACCTTTAAGAGACTGCTGACGGCATCGCCGTCCGAGAACAACTTCCCGAACGGCGACGCGGCGTTGAATTAGTACCAGGGCTGCTTGAAGTGAGGATCGTTCCAGCCGTCAAAATCATGGCCGTGATCATGACCGTGGCCACGTCCCGGACCAGAGTAGAAAACATCCTCATCGTCCCCGATCGTATCCAGGGAATAATGTGCCCGCCAATCGTCAGCCGCATAGCCGATACGGTCGAGATGGAAGATATCTTCTAAGCTCTTCAGCAGGGAATAGTGGTTGTAGGCAGTATCCGACGTGCTTCCGGGCTTGACGAACGGGGACAACAGCAATGCGCCGATCCGGTCGCCACCGAAGCCATTGATGACAATGTTCTCAACCAGTGTGGGCGTGCTGACCAGCGTAAAGCTGCCAGGGCGCACACCGCTCAGGTTTGGACCCGGCTGCTGATTGCAGCAGGTCTGGCCCGGAAAAGTGATGTCTACCGTTGTCTGTCCGCTCGAGCTCGTGCTGACGCTTTGCGTGTAGCTGCTCTCATCGAAGGTAATGATGAGCAATCCGTCCTTCTTGTAAGCAGCCGAATCCATAATCTTCGGAACCCATGTCTTCAGGAAGGCGTCGGCAGAAGTGAGTCCGCCCGGCTGGCCATTGGCGCAGGTCGTACCGGGAGCTCCCGTGCCGCTGCCATCATGGCCGTCATCACAGAGGTTCGGAGTGATGAAAATGAGATTCGGCGTGCTCCGCTCTTCAGCCAGATCTGCCGTCAGATGATTCAGATTCACCACGTGCTTGGCGCAGCTAGCCTTATCATCAATGATCGAGTGGAAGTACATGAAGGGATCATGCCGGGTCGCATAAGCATCGCCCAGCGGCACTGCGGCGCTCGGAGCCTCCGCCGAGTTGGTGTTGTCCGTGCCCACACCAATCGTGGGATGGCCGCACGCAGCGCTCTCGCGGGTGGGATCATTTCCCATGTCGCCCATATAGCCGCGCCACGTCAGACCTGCCTCTTCTAGCTGCTTTGGCAGCGTCGGAACATCCCTGGCATAAATGCAGCCGCCGCTGGCAGCGACCTGTCCCTGCCGAGCCACGCCCGTCTGCTTTACGTCGTTATAGTTGCCGATGGTGCCGGTAAAACCAGGAAGGCAGTCGTTATCGGTATCCTGTGTCGGCGCCTGTCCGCTGATCAGCGAAATATAGTTGTCCAGGCTGACATGGCCCGTGCCGTAATACTGTGTCATCAGGCCGCCCATCGGCACCAGGGTCTTCTGCAGATAAGGATCCTGCGTGCTGGTTCCGAAAGTGTCACTGAAATTCTTGTTTTCCAGCACGATCACAAACACGTGCTTTACATAGGCGGCCGCCGTTGAAACTCGGTCTTCACGGTTATCGGCGAAGGCGGAATGACTTGCGCCAGCCACCATTGCGGCGAAGCACATGAAAGACGCAAGACGCTTCCAGAAAAAATTCGGCATGAACAATTTGCTCCTTGGCTGCCTGGCATCATGCACAGGAACGCCTCACGTAGATTCGAGGCGGAAAATTACACCTGGATTACTGCGAGGTTACAGAGCAGTGAACTTTCACTTTCGTGATCGCGCGCTATCGGAAGCAGAAATAAAAATCGGCTGCAGGAGGCAGCCGAAGGAAGGAATGCTTTTGAAAGTCAGATCAGACAAGCAAAGCTACTGCAGCGGTAGCTCCACGCCATTCGGAGCTGGCGGCTGTGAGGGCCGCTGTGCAAACTCACGCTCAATATGCTCGTTGATGCCAGCCTGGGCAAACTCCGCAGCCACGCGAATACCGTTATAAATCGCCCGCTCATTCGACGAGCCATGCCCGATGATGCAGACGCCACGCACCCCAAGCAGAGGCGCTCCACCATATTCGGAAGGATCAAGCCGCTTCTTAAAAGCATTAAAAGCTTTGCGCGAGAGCAAAGCGCCAACCTGTGCCGTGACCGTCGTATTCAGCGACTGTTTCAGCATGTCGCGAACAAGCTTCGTCAGTCCTTCTGAAGTCTTCAGTGCCACGTTGCCGACAAAACCATCGCAGACAATCACATCAGCATGGCCGTTGTAGATATCGCGGCCTTCGACATTGCCAATGAAATTGACTGGCAGCTGCTTCAACAGCGGCAAAGTCTCAGCCGTCAGCTCGTTCCCCTTGCCCTCTTCTTCGCCAATCGAAAGCAGTCCCACACGCGGGCGCGAAATCTTCAGTACGCTGCGAGCATAAAGCTCGCCCATCACGGCAAATTGTTCAAGATTCTGCGGCTTGCAATCGACATTCGCGCCCACGTCGAGCAACACGCAGGGCGAACCGGCCGTGGTCGGCATCACCATCGCCAGCGCCGGACGATCGACACCCGGCAATGCGCCGAGGACCATCTTGGCCGTAGCCATGGCCGCCCCGGTGTTGCCGGCGGTGAAGAACCCCGCCACTTTCTTTTCGCGAACAAGGCGAAGCCCCACGCGCATCGAACTGTCGCGCTTGGAGCGGACCGCATGCGCGGCTTTCTCGTCCATGCCTATGATTTCGCTGGCGTGAACGATCTCGATCGGGAGCCGTTCATTGCGCAGATACTCGTTGAGTAACGGACGTATCCTCTCCTGCTGTCCCACCAAATGCACGCGCACAGGCAGGTTACGGCAGGCAAGAATAGCGCCCCGAATCTCCGGCTCAGGTGCCTTGTCGGCACCCATGGCATCGAGAGCGATATGGGTCAGCATCGTTGCTGAACTAGCTGGCTTCCTTCACTTCGAGCACTTCACGACCCTTGTACGTGCCGCACTTCGGGCACGCATGGTGAGGCAACTTGCGCTCATGGCAGTTCGGGCACTCGGAGACACCGGTGGCAGTCAGCGCATCGTGCGCGCGGCGTTTGGAGGTGCGGGCCTTTGAATGGCGCCGCTTTGGATTAGGCATTGCTGATTCCTTTCAATCGAACAACCGCTGCCCGTTGAGGCAGGAAAGTAGCTGTTCCACAAAAACTTATGACTTTAACCGGCTGCCTAGGTCTGAAAGCGCCGACCAGCGCGGGTCGACTGGCGCCGCATCGCAGGTACAGGTTTCAGAATTCAGATTTCGGCCGCAACGCGGGCAAAGTCCTTTGCAGTCCTGGCGACAGAGCGTTTTTGCCGGCAGGGACAAAAGCACCTGTTCCCGCAGCACGTCTTCAAGCACAAGGCCGCTCTTTTGATAATAACCGATTTCCGTCTCATCCGTGGTAATGGAATGCTCGGAACCACCCTCATCGAGACCTAATGGGCGAAAAATCAGGTCAAAATCCCCTTTTAGGGCGTGTTCCACCGGTTCCAGGCAGCGCGCGCACACCACTTCCACTTTCCCGGAATATTTTGCCCGCAGCCGGATGTCCGGCACCACTTCGCGCGGCCCACGATGTTCTTCAAGTACCTCAGCCAGACCGGCAACGGCCAGCGGTCCCACCTGGCTTACTTCTTCGCCATAGTCGACCGCACCCGGGGCAAGAGAAAGATCAAATACTAGCGGTTCCCGCTCAAGATCAGGAATGGTAATCAGCATGGCAAGCCTCGAAGATGATGAAAATCTCTCTCTTTAGGGTAAGGATGCGCCTCACCGAGGTCAAATTGCAGCGGCGCGGCGACACGGGCCTGCTTTTCTGAATCTCAACAGTACAGCGTCAAATTGCGACGCTACCGCACCAACCCACTTTTTCCCCGATATTGAGGAGCCCTCCCTGGTTATGTCTTTGACCCGACAGCGTAACGTTCTGCTAGTGTGTGCCGTGGTTCTCGTAATTTTCTGTCTGGGCCTGCTCCTATGGCATCTGCATTCGCGGACCACTGCTGCGTCAGCCGCACCGGAAACAGCGGTGCCTCACACGCTCGCAAGCAGTAGTAACGATACCTCTCCGACCACGCTTTATGCGCACAACATACGCCTGCATAAAGGGCCCAACTTCCGCATCTACATCCGCTGGATCCACGGCCAGATGCTGCGCACCCACCCCGACGTCACTCCATCCTTCGACGATCCCGATTCGTTCGTGTTGGAGATCGAAAAAGGTGTCGTACGCGCAAATATTGGCGATGTCGCCAACTATCTCAACGCCAACATGCCTTCTGATGCCGCACTGAAGAACATCTCCATCGTGCCGGACGGCGATCAGCTCAAGCTCCGGGGAACCGCCCACAAAGTGATATCGATGCCCGTCGAGCTCGAAGGAACGCTCTCTTCGACGCCTGATGGCCGCGTGCAATTCCATGTCGCCAGGATCACTGCGCTTAAAATCCCCATCAAAGGGCTTCTCGGCGGCTTTCATATCCAGCTTGCCGACCTCGTGCATGCCACCAACGTGGCCGGCGTGGAGGTTTCAGGAAACGATATTATCTTTGATACCCAGCGACTGCTGCCCCCGCCTCATATCCGCGGACGTCTCACCGCGCTGCACGTCAGTCCGCCCGACATTGAAGTCATCTACGGCGACGCGTCCGATGACGACGCCCAACTCGCCAAGTGGCACAATTTTCTCCGCCTCAACGGAGGTACGCTTGCCTTCGGCAAACTCACCATGCAGTACGTCGATCTCACCATGATCGACGCCACGAAGGATCCCTGGTTCGATCTCGACCTCGTCAATTATCAGGCACAGCTCGTCAAAGGCTACACTCGCATGACTCCTCAGGCCGGCCTTGAAATCTTTATGCCCAATGTTGGCGACCAGCAGGCCTCAAACCAGTCAGAGATCAGCCTTGAATGGCTGAGGGATCGCAACCGCTCGGTTCCCGCAGATATTCCTGCAAGCGTGAAGAAGTGATAGCGATCAGTTAGACAGCCTTCAATCCTCGCCAATCGCCCAGCACAAAGAGCCGGATCGCCGCAACGCCCGCGGCCCCGGCCCGCACACAGTCCTGCGCATTCTCTGTCGTGACACCACCAAGCGCAAAAACCGGCATGGGCGCTCCTGCTTGGCAGGCTGCAGCCAACGCATCGAGTCCCTGCCCTGCAACAATCTCCGCACCCAGTTTCTTCTCGAAAACAGGCGCAAATAAAGCCAGCGTCGCCCCCTGATCGCGCGCAGTCTGTATCTCGCCCAGATCATGGCATGAGACGCTGACCATGCTTACCGTCCTCCGCGCCAGGGCAATCGCCGCGGCTGGTAAGTTCGAAGGCAGATGCACCCCGTCACAACCCGCCGCAACCGCCAGCTCCACCGGACCGTTCAGCAGGACCCGCGTCCTGCTTCCGGCTGCCTTCACCGTCTGAACCAGCTCCATTGCCAGGTCCATCATCTCGGCCGCATCCAGGTCTTTTTCCCGAATCTGCACATAGTCCACGCCGGACCTGCTCCACTGAGCAGCGCGCGTCAACAAAGCCTCGCGGCTGGTAAACAACCGCCGATCGGTAATAGCATAGAGATGCATCCTATGCAGAGTGTAAGCGCGTCACGCGCTCATGCAGCTCATCTCCGGAATCGCGCCCGAAACAGAACGGATTTCATCGAATCGCAAAACACGTTTGCACAAACTTGCACTAAGCAGAGTTACAGTAATGTGTTGCGTTGAAAAAAGTTAGAGCAGCAAAATCTTTAACCGCGGACTCCTCATGGACAAATACGATTTGCTCGTCATCGGTTCTGGCCCTTCCGGACAACGCGCTGCAGTTTCCGCGGTGAAGAAGGGAAAACGCGTCGCGCTGGTCGAAATGAGCACCGTTGTCGGCGGCGTCTGTATCAACACCGGCACCATTCCCAGCAAGACCATGCGCGAAGCCGTCCTGCATCTTTCCGGCTACACCTACCGCTCCATCTACGGCATGAATTACCGCGTGAAGGAAAAGATCACCATGTCCGATCTTGCCTTCCGCGTGCAGCACGTCATCAAGACTGAAATCGATGTCACCGAGGCGCAGCTCTCCCGCAACGGCGTCGATGTGCTCACCGGCATCGCCGCCTTCGTCGATCCCAACACCATTCGCGTGGATGGGCCGCGCGGCACCCACACCTACACCGCCGAAAAGATCATCATCGCCGTAGGCACCAAGCCCGCCAGCACGACAAAAGTGCCCATCAACGGCAAGACCATCATCAACAGCGACCAGGTGATGGAGCTGACTGACCTGCCCAAAACCCTCATCGTGGTCGGCGGCGGCGTCATCGGCGTCGAATATACCTGTATGTTTGCCGCGCTCGGCGTGCGTGTCACACTCGTCGAAAAACGCCCCAAGCTCCTCGAATTCGCTGACCAGGAGATCGTCGAGGCCCTCAGCTACCACCTGCGGGACAGCCGCGTCACCATGCGTCTTGCCGAAGAGGTGGAGAGTGTCGAGGAACAAGCCGGCGGAACTGTCGTAGCCAATCTCGAAAGCAAAAAGCGCATCTCTGGCGACGCTCTTCTTTATGCCGTGGGCCGCCAGGGCAACATTGACGAGCTGAACCTCGCAACAGCTGGCATTGAGGCCGACGCCCGCGGCCGCATCCCAGTAGACAAGGACTTCCGCACGAAGGTCCCGCACATCTTCGCCGTCGGCGACGTCATCGGCTTTCCCAGCCTCGCATCCGTCTCCATGGAGCAGGGGCGCATTGCCGTTGCCCGCGCTTACGGCGATGAAAATGAGCAGTCCAATCCCAGCTTCTATCCTTACGGCATCTACACCATCCCGGAAATCTCCTTCATCGGCAAAACCGAAGAGCAGCTCACCGACGAAGATGTGCCCTATGAAGTCGGCGTCGCCTACTACCGCGAAATCGCACGCGGCCAGATTCGCGGCGACACCACAGGTCGCCTGAAGCTGATCTTCCACCGCGAGACCCGCGCCATTCTTGGCGTTCACATCATCGGCGAAGGCGCAGCCGAGCTCGTCCACATCGGTCAGGCTGTCATGGCGCTCAACGGCACAGTAGACTACTTCATCGATACAGTGTTCAACTATCCCACGTTGGCTGAGTGCTATAAAGCTGCCGCCTTCAACGGTGTCAACCGCCTGGCCAAGTTCGACTAGCGATCAAAGAGGGGCAAAATGGCAAAGACCATCGGCGTTGTCATGACTGAGGCCATTCGTTCCGGCCTCATCGACGATCATAAGATCACAGGAGCGCCGCGCAGGTTCCCCGACCACATGGACGAATCGAATGGACTGATAGAGTTTCCAGCCGACGCCCTTGCCGCCAGCATCTCCGACGAAATCCGCGCCCTCATCCCTGACGGCACCACCGTCGACGCCATCGGTGTAGCCATGCCCGGCATCATCCGCAACGGCGTTGTCGAAGATTCGCCCAACCTGCCCCAGCTCAAAGGCGCGCACATCGCAGAGACAATACAGGCCGGACTCAAGGCACGCGGCATCGCCACCAGCGTCAGCTGCTTCAATGATGCCGACGCAGCAGCAGCGGGGCTCGCCGCCACTCGTGGCCAGCTTGACCGCCTCATCCGCGTCTGGACCATCGGTAATGGCATCGGCTTTGGTCGGTATCCTTATGCCGAAGGCCCATGGGAAGGCGGCCACACCGTCGTCAGCCTTGACCCTAAAGAAAATTATTGCCCTTGCGGCGGAATCGGCCACCTCGAAGGCATCATGGGCCACCGTGCCATGCGCCTGCGCTTCCTCGACCTTGAACCGGACGAAGTCTTTGCCGCTGCGAAAAAAGGCGACAAGCGCTGCATGGATTTCTTTCACCGCTACCATCGCGGCTTAGCCGCAGCCACCGCAACGCAGATTCACCTCGAAGGCCCGGGCAAGTTCTACTTCACTGGCCGCGACATCCAGCGCCTGGAAATCTCCCTGCTCAAGCAATATCTATACGAGATGGTGAAGATGAGCCCGCTCCAAAGCTACACGCTCGAAGTCCTGACCGAAGACCCGACCATCGCTATCATCGGGGCCGGTGCAGCCGCGGAGCAGTCGACAAAGCTCTAGCCTCCCTCACTGGGCAGGCTGAATGCATTTCGCCACCTGCCGCCCGACTTCAGCCAGAACCGCATCGCGTTTCGATTCAGGCCCCGCGCAACTGGTCAGGTAAGCAGCCACTATCACCGGAGCCTGGGCCGTGGGCCAGAGAATGGCAACATCGTTGGTAGTGTTCTCTCCATTCGAGCCTGTCTTGTCTCCCACCGTCCATCCAGTCGGGGAGCCTGCCCGCAGCCGCTCATCGCCGGTCTTGTTCGCAATCAGCCAGTCGGTAAGCTGCTTGCGCGATGCCGTCAAGAGCTTGTCGCCAAGTAGAACCTTACGCCAGTTTGCAGCCATCGCTGCCGGTGAAGTGGTATCCCGCGGATCGCCCGGCAACGCCTCGTTCAACGCCGTTTCCACGCGATCCAACCGCGTGACGTTGTCGCCCAGCGAACGCGCAAATTGAGTAATGCCCGCAGGACCGCCGATCGTCTCCAGCAATAAATTGGCGCCCGTGTTGTCGCTCCGCGTGAGAATGGCCACGCACAAATCGCTCACCGCCATCTTGCCGCCTGCATGCGGCTGCGTCATCGGAGAATTAAAGAGAAATCCTGTCGTCGGCATCTGAACCATCCTGTCCAGGTTCTCTTTGCCCGTGTCCACTCGCTGCAATACTGCCGCTGCCAACAGCATCTTGAAAGTGCTGCACATGGCAAAGCGCTCGTCCACACGATAGCCGCTGCTCTCACCGGAGCCAATATCCAGAACAGCTACGCCGAGACGGCCCTCGCAATCCTTCTCCAGCTTCGCCAATGATTCGGGCAAGCTGCTGAAGCGAGCGCTGGCCGCAAAGATTACGCGGGACGATGTGACAGCGCCAGCCACAAGGCTGCCGGTGATTAAAAACTTTCTTCTGTTGATGTGCATTCGAACGTGAGACCAGACCTTCAGTTGTGAACAGGAAATGATTGCTGACGGATCAGCCCTATCGATAGCTCCGCTGGTACGTCCGCGTCATGCGATCATGCCAGCCCAGATGATCTTCGTCGAAGAATGACCAGAGAAATCCCAGTCCAAGCGACAACGCCGAGAGCAGCAGCGCGCCCACCCGGCTCCGCAGTGACTTCCGCGTTGGGTTCTCGTCTTCAAAGGTGCAGAGAGCAATCTTCGCGTAACGCATGCCCGGCGTTGCATCCGAATAGGTAAAGAAAAGCCATTCGTAGAGCATGCCAAGTCCCACCAGCGCGATAGCCGCTCCTGCAAGCGCTGCCTTTCCTGTCGGCGGGTGAGCCGTGCAGGCTACAAATACCAGCACGAAGAGCAGAAACGATGCCATCACCAGCGAAGCATCCACTATCCCGGCCATCAGCCGGTCTCCGAGCGGTGCAATCTGCAGCGGAAGCTCGAACAAGGGACTATAGACGCTCGTTGCCGGCTTTTCCGGCTCGTGAAATTCTTCGCGCGGCTTGGCATCGAGCCGAATCGAATGCCACTCCGGCAACACCGACGCCGAAACCGGCTCCTTGGAAATCGTCTCCGGCTCAACTTCGAAGATCCGCAGCTGCGAGCCGTCATGCGCTACTGCCTCGGTCTCACGCAGCGGCCCCTCAGCCAGCCGTGGACGCGCCTTGCGTGTCGCTATCAGCTCACGTGGAAATTCAATCAGCTTAGCCGGCAAAGGCTGCGCCGGAGTGACGGTCGCTTCCTCAAATGGATCGACAATTTCCGTAATCAGCGGACGCCGCGCCGCAACAGCTTGTTCCGAACGCCGCGGCTCGGCGACTTGGTACTCCGCAACTGTAGGCGCTGCTTCTTCCATTTCCATTTCAGCAAAGACCGCCTGCGTTGCCGCATGCGCCTGTGCCGCGGCCTCTGCGGCAGCTTCAGCCGCGCGCGCAGCAGCAGCCTGCGCCGCAAGCATTTCGCTGTACGAGGGCGCTTTGGCGTAGCGCTCGGCTACACGCGCAGCTACGCTCGTCTGCGACTCTTGCCGTCCCCGCGTGTTTTCAGTTTCAAAGCCCGGGAGCGCAGACTGCCCATCGGGCGTGCGCGTCCGCCGCGTGCGATGCGCGGCAAGACGGGCGTTCACTTCGTCTTTCCATGAAGAGGGGTCGGTGGCGGCAGAATCAAATTGCAGGCGTGACGTCGATGTGCTCAATGGAGTTCCCCGTATTGCTGTGGAAGTGCCTGCATCCATGCGAATGCAGGCGCTCCTTACTACTGTGTTGGAGGACCGAAGGCAGCGGAGACACGTACAACTCACCCCTTCCAGCCAGGCGGGACGGAGCGAGCAGCCGAATTGTCATACACCAGAGCAGCGGCGCTTTCTCCCTCGTAAGGCCGCTCCAGATTTACCTGCTGGAGCTTTGTTATGCTGAGATTGCCCCTCGTGATGAGAGCCCGCACCTTTTTATGTATCACGCTGCTCTACCTCTGTCATCCGCAGCTTTGGCCGCAGGCAGTAACGAAGCAGTTTCCTCCCGCCGCTGGCACAGCTGACGCCGGGGAAAAACGCTCATCCGAAACTCTCGTGCAGGATGCGGGAATCTCGTCAGACATTCCCGTCGCAAAGGTCATACCCGCGCCGCCCACAGGCGTTCCCGTTGAGATACACGCCACCACCCAGCGTGAACAAAACAACATCTTCACCCTCGAAGGCGATGTCCTCATTTATTACCGTGACTACACGGTGCAGGCCGACAAAGTCACCTATAACCGCGATACCGGCGACGTTACCGCCGAGGGGCACATCGTCGTCGACGGCAGTCCCGATAACGAACACATCACCGCCACGCATGGCGAAATGAACTTCGACCGCGATACGGCGCACTTCTACGACGTAGTCGGCACTCTGGGCGTCTCCTCCGGCCCGCATAACCGGATGATCTTCACCTCGCCGAATCCATTCGCGTTCACTGGCCGCGAGCTCATCAAGCTCGGCCCTGGCGAGTACAAAATCGTTGACGGAACCATGACCTCCTGCCGCCTGCCCAAGCCCGACTGGCAGCTTTTGGCAAAGCAAATCAACCTCGCCAATGGAAAGGCCAGCGCCCGCAACAGCTTCTTCCAGCTTTTGAGCGTTCCACTCTTCTACCTGCCCTACGTCACGCATCCCATGGGCGAAGAAACCCGCAGCTCCGGCATCCTGCTCCCCATCCTTGGCAACAGCACCACCAAGGGCTTCATCATTGGCGAAGAAGTCTACTTCGCCCTCAGCCGCAACTCTGACCTCACCATCGGCACGGAATATTTTTCCAAGCGCGGCTTCTCGCCCATGGCCAGCTTCCGCTATCGAGGTTTCGGCGAAGACTTCTTCAATGTCCGCTTCCACGCCCTGCTCGACCGTCTGCCGGCGGCTGAAAATCAGGGCGGCACAGACATCCTTGTCGATGGCCGCCGCGACTGGGGTGGGCACACGCGAGCCATCGTCGATGCCGAATATCTCAGCTCCTACGTCTACCGCCAGGCCTTTGAAGAAAACTACGCCGTAGCCATCAACTCTGAGGTCAAATCGCAGCTCTTCGGCCAGCATGCGCTCAATGGCCTTGCCGAAAGCCTCCGCCTCGACCGCTACCAGAGCTTTCAGAACAACACCACCAACGCCGAAATCCGCATCCTGCACCTGCCCACGCTGCAGTTTGAGGGCGAGGATCAGTATCTCGGCATCACCCCCTTAATGTGGGGCGGCGTCGCCTCGGTCGCAGGTCTCTCTCGCTCCGAGCCTGCCAATGCCGTGAACTCGGCAACCTTCCGCGTGCACGAGGTCCCGCGCGTCGATCTCTACCCGCATCTGGCGCTGCCCTTTTCCGCAGGCGGCTGGACCTTCCGCCCCGAAGTCGCCGTGCGCGACACCTTCTACGGCAAGAGCCAGAACCCCGCACCTCTCGGCATCGTTCCCAGCGAGCGCGATGCCAGCGTAAATCGCAAAGACTTTGAAGCAGGCATCGACCTGCGTCCGCCCGCCATCGAGCGCGACTTCTCCGCTCCCTGGCTCACCCGCCTCTTCGGCGGCGACCTGCGCCACACCATTGAGCCCGACTTGCAATACCACTACGTCTCCGGCATCGACAACTTCGACTCCATCCTGCGCTTTGACGATGTCGACATTGCCAGCGACACAAATGAGCTCGACTACTCCGTAACTCAGCGCCTCTTCCTGCGCCACCTGCGCCCGCATCCATGCACCGGCGACGAAGCCCTCGGCCCCAGCGATCTTTGCGGCGGAGGCACCGTCGACTGGCTCTCCTGGCAGGTTGCGCAAAAATACTTCTTCAACGAAGATTTCGGCCGCGCCGTCACCCCCGGCACCCGCAATGTGCTGACGACCTCGCTCGACCTGACCGGCGTCGCCTTCCTCACCGGTCCGCGTAACTTCTCACCCGTCATCTCACGCCTGCGCATGCGGAGCTCTTCATCCACAGACCTCGAATGGGACCTCGACTACGATCCACGCCTCGGCCGCATGACGGCCAGCAACGTATATGCCGAATACAAGAAGGGCAACTACGCCTTTTCTGCGGGAGACTTCCACCTGAACGCCCCCGAAGCTCCCTCCGTGGTGCTGCCCACTGCACCATCGCCGAATCCTACATCCAATTACAACCAGCTGCGCTTCTCAGCCAGTTACGGCAGAGCCACCAAAGCCGGGTTCAGCGCCGGAACCACCCTCGGATATGACTTCGTCCAGAATCAGTTTCAATACGATGCCTTCCAGGCCGGCTACAACTGGGACTGCTGCGGCCTGAGCTTCGAGATGCGCCGCTACTCCCTCGGCAGCGTCCGTGACGACACCCAATACCTCTACAGCTTCACTCTCGCCGGAGTCGGCTCCGCCGGAAGCCTTCGTCGCGCCGCCCGCATCTTCTAAATCCCAAACCGGGTGCCCCAGGTTCGCGAAGCTAACCTGGGGCTTTACCATAAGAGCCAAGCGCATTAGAGATTCCACCCCAAAGTCCGAGCATCGTACATGGGAATCGATTTCCCCCAACACCCGCAAATTCCCCCGAATGAGATAATCGAAATAAGACTTCTCCCACGGGAGAAAGGTGGTTTTCTTGTTTCGAACCCGTTTTCTTTTTGGCTGCCTCTTCGTACTTCTCGCAGCCGGGTGCAAGGCCCAGGACGCTCCCCGCAATCCCAAAGTAGATCGTCGCATCGAGATACTTGTGCGCACGCAGCTCAATGTCCCGCAGGATTGGAACGTCGAGGTCGGAGCACGCAGCAAAAGTGACATCGCAGGATACGACACCGTCCCGATTACGTTTTCGTCCGCCACCGATCCCACCAAGCGCCAGTCGTTGAACTTCCTCATCTCGAAGGATGGCAACACCCTCGCGCGCCTCTCTAAATGGGATCTGAGCAAAGACCCCTCCGACGAGATTTCTACCGGCAACCGCCCCATGCGCGGCAATCCGCAGGCCAAGGTCACCATCATCAATTTCGATGACCTCGAATGCCCCTACTGCGCCCGCATGCACGCGCAGCTCTTTCCCGACACTCTGAATCGCTACAAGGATCAGATCAAAGTCGTCTATAAAGATTTCCCGCTGCTCGAAATCCACCCCTGGGCCCTCCGCGCTTCGATTGACGCCAACTGCCTCGCCACTCAGAACCCCAGCGCCTATTGGAACTACGTCGATTACCTGCACACCCATGGAGAAGACGTTACCGGCCCCGACCGCGATCCAGCCAAGTCCGCCGCAACGCTCGATAAGCTGGCACGCGACGAGGGCCAGCGCAGCAAGCTCGACACTACAAAGCTGAATGCCTGCCTCACGAAGCAGGACGACTCCGTCGTTCGCTCTTCGCTCAAAGAAGGCGACGCCCTCGGCGTGGATGGCACCCCGACACTCTTCATCAATGGCGAGCGTCTCTCCGGAGCGCTGCCCGAATCGCAGGTCTGGCTCGCGATCGATCGCGCCCTGAAAGCGGAAGGCATCACCCCGCCTCCCGAACCGGCAACCGCACAGCAAGCTCCGGCAAAGAATCCGGGCGGAAGATGACGGCGGCTTTCCTTCAATGAGTCCGCAGATTATGCTGAAAGAACTGGTGAGCGCGGCCGTCGCGCTTCCAAGGAGATATGTATTGCAGCGTCCATCGAAAGCCACTCGCGTTTCCCGTTTTAGCGTATTGAATCTTCCGCAGCAGATGGCCTTTGTCGGCGTGGCTGCTCTCTGCCTGGTCGGCATTGGCTGCCGCCGCACCCATGGCCCCGATGTGGTTGCTACCGTCAACGGCAAGCCCATCATGCGCTCGGAAGTGGAAAAGCTTTACGAGAACAATCTCGGCGAATCGCAGCAGCAGCCATCCAAAGAGCAGGCAGACATCGTGCGTCTCAACCTCATCCGCCAGCTCATTGACGAAGAGATCCTGCTCGAGCGCGCCACCAAGCTCAATCTCACGGCGACCGATGAGGAAATCGATAATCAGATCAACGAATTCAAGGCGCCTTTCACCCAGGACGAGTTCAACAAGCGCCTCGCCGCCAAGCACCTCACCCTTGACGATCTGAAGCGCCAGGTTCGCCGCTCGAAGACCGAGGACAAGCTTCTCAACAAAGAGATCAACTCGAAGATCAACATTACCGACGCCGACATCGCCACGTATTACAACGCGCACAAGGCCGAGTTCAATCTGATCGAGCCCATGTATCACCTCGCGCAGATCATGGTCACCGGCCAGCCGCTGCCACCGCAGCAGCAGAGCATCAACCTGCAGAACAGCAAGGCAACCAACGACGCCGAAGCAAAGAAGAAGATTGAAACGCTGCACAACCGCCTCGAAAGCGGCGAAGATTTCGGCCTGCTGGCGCAGAACTTCTCCGAGCGTCCTGATACTGCTTCAAACGGTGGCGATATGGGCTTCGTCTCTGAGTCACAGCTGCACGCAAGCCCGGAGGTCTACGCTGTCATGTCGAAAATCCAGCCCGGCCAGATCACCGAGATCATGCCGGTCTACGACAACCAGCACAAGACCATCGGCTACGCCATCTACAAGCTGCTCGACAAGCAGGCCGCCGGACAGCGCGAGCTGAACGATCCTCGCGTACAGCAGAGCATCCGCGGCCAGTTGCGCGATGCCCGCGTCCAGCTTCTCCGCAACGCGTATCTCGAAATGCTGCGCGACGAAGCCCGCGTAGAAAACTTCTTCGCCGAGGAAGTCTTCAAGAACGGCGCACAGTAGAAAACGAATCACCTCACAGTCACGGGTGCCCCAGGTTCGCGAAGCTAACCTGGGGTTTTTACCATCAGAGCCAGCCTGGGTGCCCCATTCTGAGCGAAGCGAAGGGTGGGGATTCTCATTTCACTCTAAAATCAAGCCACTTGAACCCCCATTCACCCCTATGGTTTACGCCAATCACTCCACCGAACAATGGTAGAAAAAGGAGAGGGGTTCACCCCAATTGAACGGAGATCACATGACCCGCTACGGCATCCTCGGTTTCGGCCATCACGCCATCAAACGCATGCTTCCCGGCTTTGCCGAAGCAAAGGAATCCACGCTGACAGGCATGTGGCGGCGCGATCCCGCAAAGGCTGCAGCGAACGGCCGCGAGTACAACATCCCGCGTATCTTCAATTCCGCTGAAGAGCTCTGCGCCTCGCCTGAAATTGACGCCGTCTTCATCGCGTCGCCCGACGCACTGCATCTCCCGCACGTCCTCCTCGCAGCGCAACACGGCAAACACGTCCTATGCGAAAAGCCTCTCGCGCTCAACGCCTCCGAAGTCGAGCAGATGCTCTTTGCCACTCGCGCCGCCGGAGTCGTCTTCGGAGTAGCCCAGAACATGCGCTACAACTCAAGCATCCAGCTTATCCGCGAATGGATCGCCGAAGGCCGCATCGGCCAGCCGCTGCTCGCGCATTCACAGTTTTGCTACAACGCCGACAAGAGCCCGCGCGCCTGGATCTACGATCCATCTCTCGCCACCGGAGGCCCCATCGGCGACGTGGCCATTCACTGCCTCGACGGCCTGCGCTTCGTGCTCAATACTGATATCACCGAGGTCAGCACCCTGGCCCATAAAGACGCACATTCCGGTGCCGTCGAATCGCATGCCGTCGTCAGTTTCGCCTTCGGAAACGGGGCCATGGGAGCCGTCACCGTCACCACCCGCGGCTCCTATCGCTCGCTCATGGAAGTCACCGGCGAAACCGGCGTCATCCTCTGCGAGAACGGTCTCACCGTTGATCATCCGGTTGATGTCGTCCTTTACCGCCAGGACAAGGTAGCCGCCCACCAGCGCGTCTCAAACGATGATGCCTATAGCCGCATGCTCGACAGCTTCTCGGCCGCCATCGCAGGACGCGGCGAATACCTCGCCACCGGCGAAGACGGCCTGCACAACCAGCGCGTTCTGGATGCCGCCTACAAAAGCTGGCACACCGGAAACAAGCAAACAGTAGCCTGAAATTCCAGCCTTACCTCGAAACCACCGGGTGCCCCAGGTTCGCGAAGCTAACCTGGGGTTTTATACAAAAGGGGGAGGGGGTACCCCGCACCGCAGCGCGGGGCACCAAACAGCATTAGAACGAGAACGAAATCTGTCCCGTAATCGCCCGAGGCGTCACGTAGTGCGTGCCGCTGAAGGTCGAGAGAAAGTTGTACAGCGCGTACTTATTCGTCACGTTGACAGCAGTCACACGCGCTCCCCAACGGTGGCGATCGCCATTGAAGAGATTGTCCTCGCCGGCTGCCATATCGAACAGGCTGCGCGGCTGCACACGCGGCGGGTTCTTGTCATTGTTCTCGGTTCCCAGAGCAGGAATCTTCACCAGGTTGGATGAAAGTCCATTCGCATCGCAGGCTGTAAAACCTGACGTCGGAGTAGCACGGACACCGTCGCAGGCAAGTCCGGCCTCGAACTGCTGGTCGGCAGTCAGGCCGCTCAGATCGATCCCCGGCCGGCCATCGGGCAGCGTAATCGAAGTTCCACCGCACCCACTGTTCGGATCGGTGGTGTTGTAGCAAGGTACCGCCCCGGCCACAAGTCCGCTGTCGTAGCGCCAGTTGAAGCTGAACCACGAGCTCTTGCGGAACGGCAGTGCGTACTGGAGGTGGGTCGTCTCGTTGTAGCGCTCGTCGTGGTCAATGCGGAAGGGATATCCGCTCTGACCAACGGTAGCGCCGGCGCCGCCATTTTGTGGCGGGAAGAACCGGGCTGCCACCGACGACATAACGACGAAAGCGCTGACACCGTGGAAATCCGGCACATCAGCCCGCAGCGTGAAGCCGGGAATCTTCGAGTTGTGCCAGCTGATCGGGAAGGTGATCGGCGTATTGCCGAGTACACTGAAATCCCACGCCCCATGCGTGTACTTCCAGATGTACTCGCCGCTCAGCACCAGGTTCTTGCCAAACGCCTGCTGGAAGCCGGCATGGAACTCATTCCGGAAACCGGGAGGCAGATTGCTCGACACCCCCGGCGTGCACAGAAGCAGCGGAGAGAGCACCGGATCGACGCACCCGTGGCTCGAGAGCACAAGGTTTTCATTGAACGGAGTCTCAAGCGTTCGCGCGTAAGAAGCGCGCAGGACTGTGTTCGTCCGCTTGAAGCTGTAAGCCGTACCGAGGCGAGGCTCCGCCTGGCTGGCCGTTGTCAGCCCGTTGTACAGATCGCCGCGAATGCCGACATTAAAGAGCCAGTTTCCCTTGGTGATCTGATCTTCGATATAAAGCGCTAGTTCCTTTACGTCCGTGTGCCCGTCGAAGCCGAAGAGGCCGCCGCCGCGCGTCAGATCATATGGCAGAAGAATGGGGTTGAATGGCGTCGCCGTTACATTCGGATTGGACCCGTCATTCGGAAATAATCCCGCTGCGGCGCACTGCGAGGGATTGCTGTATCCACTGACCGGCTTGCCGTTTCCATCGACGCATGGGGAATTGAGCGTAGGACTGACGATGCCGAGTAAATCGTTCTCCCGCAGGATCGTCTGTTCGTAAACCGCCCCGGCCTTGAAGTTATGAGCGCCGCGCACATACGAGATATCCCCGTGCGCTCCCGCGTTCAAAAGCGTCCGTCGCTGCCCGATACTCTCCTGCTGGATGGGACCAAGATCGGCGAAGGGATTGCTGCTCGGAAAGTAGTTATATGCGTCTTTACGCGCGTAAGCGCCAAGATTAAGCACCGAATACTGGCTTACAAGCCGCGTATACGTTGGCGAAATGTTGAAGGTTTCGATCTTCGACTTCTGATCGGTGTCGCCAACACTGTTTCCGTTCTGGTCCAGAACATTCAGGTTGTCATACGCATTCGGCGTCTGAAACCACGAGCGGCTGTAGTTCAGGTTCAGATGGATGGAATCCTTTTGCGTGAACTGATAATCGGCACGGTCAAATATATTCTGCAGGTTGCCCTTGTCGTGAAAGACCACGAACTCCGGCGGATCGAGAAAACGGCTGGTCTTCATGCCGCTGGCGGCAATAAAGTTGCCCCAGCTGTCGCCGCCATAGCCGAGATCGAAACCTCCGCTCGCGGAACCAAAAGCTCCGTACGAGGTGTAAATGGTGCCGGTAGGCTTGTTCACACCCTGTCCCGACCGAGTCGTAGCTTTAATGACGAGACTTGTCTTGTCCCCATACTCAGCCGGAGGCGCGCCATCGATCACTTCGAGCGATTGCACCGACTCAGCCGGAATTTGATTCGAGAAGGTCTTGCTCTGCTGATCGGTGATCGGCTGGCCGTCGACAGAGAATGAGTTCGAGGCATGGTCGCCAAGCCCGTGGAACATTCCGTTCGAATCCGCGGCTACACCAGGGGAGGCCAGCGTCACCATCGAACTCACCGATGAAGACTGGCTCTCAAGCGGCAACTTTTGAAAAAGCCCGCGATCGATGTCCGTGTGCATGCTCGTATCGTTCTCGACGAGGTCTTCGCCGGTCACTACGACCGTCGTATCCGCAGCCTCTCCGAGCTTCAAGCTGATATTGGCGGTCACAGGAACAGTGGAAACTACATCCACATCCTGCGCAGCATTGCTGAATCCCGTCATCGCCACGATAAGGTGATACGGATTCAGAGGGATATTAGGAAACTGGTAATGTCCCGCGTTGTCGGTCGTGGCCGTACGCTCATACTTGCTGACCGGATTGTGAATGGAAACCGTGGCGCCAGGAATCACTGCGCCGCTGGGATCAGTGACCGTACCGCTGACCGTGCCGGAATTGCCGGTTGCCTGTGCACAAAATGCTGCCGGCAAAAAAATCAAACTGCAGGTGAAAAGAAAAGCAGAAAGGACGCGACGTAGAAGCGTGCGCATAATAAGACCTCCAAAAGCCTGTTGTGTGTTTCCCCAGATAAAAGCCGGTTTAGGCAGCAATCTGGGATACAGGCGGAGGCCGGTTGGCCAACTTATGCAGAACTTTCTGGCGCGGCCGATCCAATGGCTTTTCTGAAGCGAGCCGCCATACCGGACGGACCGACACGGAGAGTGTTACCAGTGCAACCGTCTGCACCGCATGGTGCGCCGTATTGCAAAGCGAGCAGCCTTCGTGATCTACCTGGCCGTCGGGATGCGTATGCACGACCTGGATGAATCCGATCAGCATGACAAGCGCAACGCAGAGCACCGCTATCCAGCGCGTCCAGCTTAGCTGGGCACGGGATAGCTGGGATCGCTCGCTTGTACGAAATCCACGCATCTTAAGCTTAACTATATTGCATTAGCAATATAGACGCAAAATTCACCGCTAAGTCACCGGTTTCGGCGCAAAAGTTCGAGCACCGCGTCGTGCTTCATTTTCGCTGCCCAGGCTTCCGGCGTTGCCCAGGGCTCCGCATCTGGTTCCTTCACCGGCGCCCCACGTTCGATCAGTAACTGGGCTAGTTTCGGTCGCCCCCAGCGGCAGGCCCAGCCCAAAGGTGTCGAGCGCAGCAGGTCATCTCGCAAGTCTGGGCGCGCTCCGTGATCGAGCAGCATGGAAGCAAAATGCGCTCTGTCCTCATCGCTCAAACCGCCCTGTCGCGCCGCCGTGAAATGCAGAACTGTCTGGCCAAAGCGTGTGATATTGGGATCGATTCCGTGCTGTAGCAACAAGGCCATGCAGCGGAACTGACCTTCGTTGTCTGCATCACCACCACTCGTGCCTCGCGGAGGTTGAATCAGCACCCAGTGCCATCTCGGATCATCGAGTGGCCATTTGAGATGTGGTAATGCCAGCGCAACGATCTCTGGACATCCGTGATCGGCGGCAGACCATAGAAGCTCCTGTATAACCTCCTCACTCGGATCTGCTTTCAACAGCCGCGTCGCTTCGTTGACATCGTGTGTTTCGGCAACCATATACGGCGTCCGCTTAGCACCACGCTCCAAAAGCAGATTCTTTACAGACTCGTCCTTGTGATTCCACGCTTTGTTAAGCGGCCAGCCGGAGGCATAAACATTGGCATTAGGATCGGCACCTCTGTCGAGAAGCAACTTGACCATTGCAAAATTTCCAGCCAGAGCCGCGCACCAAAGAGGCATGCCCCAACTAAGGGCTGGCGTTTCCAGCTCTTCAAGCATGACTCGTTCATCTACATCGGCGCCCAAATCGAGCAACAGACTGGCGATTTCAAGATGTCCATAATTGACGGCCAATGTGAGAAGTCCACCACTCCAGGTTCCAATTCTGCGCAATACTTCCGGATTAGTGCTAATCAGTGTCCGGACGCGCGGAGCATCTGCCAACGCTACGGCGACATAGATAGTCATCTCTGCCCCACCCTCCAGCAACAATCGGGCGATATCGGGAAATCTACGAGCGTGCTGATTGCTACCAGGACCAGCGGCAAGTGCCGCGCGATCAAGTGCCATAAGATCATGCAGGTCTTTTTTCCGTACATTTGCGCGGCGCTTCAGCAGCCAGGCAATCAGTTCGACATCCGTTTGCTGCGCTGCAATGTGCAGCGGTGTCGCGCCGTCGCGATCGCAAGCCTGAATCAGGGAGCGATCTGCATCCAGCAGGCGCATGGCGGTATCACGGTCGCCGCGCATAATGGCGCTACTGATCTCATCCTGAACCGGGGAAACCGTGGCATTCGGACAACTCATTTCGGCCCGTCGCTGCCGCTCTTCTTCTTCGATGATGGCGACGAGTTCGCCGTAATCCCTGTCACGGGCGAGGCTGAACGCAGAAGTGGCGTCCCGGTGCGGGAATATCCCTTTGCGGGCATCGGAGCCGGCCTCCATCAACAGCCTCACCATCGCCGTATCGCGGCGCAGTACGGCGAAATGTATGGCGCGATGCTCGTCGTTAGCGCTCACGTCCATATCCACGAGTTCAGAGCGGGACACGAGCATCTTGCGAACCTGTGCCGCATCACCTATCTTGACTGCTTCCATAAACCGGACCACGTTGACGCCGTCCACGAATGCTTTGAGCTTTGCCCAGCTTGGATAGCCATAAGCCCGGGCGAGTACGCGCTGTGCGTCGTGTAACGCGAACGTAGCAGGATCAGGCTTGCGCTCGAACTGCTGTATCTCCGCCACGGTTGCCGGGTCGTGAGCGCGATACCGTTCCAATAAATCCTTGGCTTGTTTCTTGAGCTGCTCCAGACTTGGCTGCTGCGGGAGGCGGCGCGTAGGCACAGCATTGGGAAGACTTTCGGACATGACGATCTCCTTTCGAAGTACAGCCCGGCGTCCGCGTTACGGGCAAAAAGAAGATGCGTCTTCAAAAATTGTGAAGAATTACTTATCGGTAGGCTCAGCCCTGCCCGCGGACACGGAGGCGTCCGAATGCGCCGAATCCAATATAACGCAATCGAAAATGCGAGGGATGAGAATGAGCTACTCCACTATAGCCAGCACTTCGCCAGCTGAGACTGTACCGCCCTGTTCGACCCGAACTTGCACGACTTTACCCGCTTTTGGAGATTTCAATTCGTTCTGCATCTTCATCGCTTCGATCACGACGATGCCTTGATGCGCTTCCACCATGTCTCCGACTTTGGCGAGCACGCGCACCACTCGTCCGGGCATGGGAGCCGTAACTTTTTTTGGCCCATCCGCTCCGCCCTGGCGTTGACGGCGGGACTTCAGTGAGCGCGGATCGTCAACGCGATACTGAACCCGCCTGCCCTGAAGATGCACCGCTGTCCCCTCAGGGCTTCCTTCCAGCACGCAGCGATAGGTCTTTCCGCCGATCTGCATTGAGAGCACGCCTGGCTGCAGTTGCTCGGCATCGATAAGGATCTCAGGGCCATCGTCGACACTGACTTGGTATGCGTTCGTAGATTCCGTTCGCGTCAGCGCAATGCGCCGGAGTTTCCCATCGACTTCGAGCTGGATCATCATGGGCGCAGCCCTTCGCGTCTGGCCGTGATCTTCCATGCATTCGCTGTTGGGGAAAGATCCGCATGACTACGTCCATTGCTGTTGCCAGGACGAAGATTTTCGAAAATCGCGGCAGCGATCAGGGCTGCTATCTCCGCTTCCGCAGGCGCTTCGTCTGCGTTTCCATCCGCTCCCAGCAATCGATCAAGATAGCTCGTATCAATGCGCGCCGCCTGGAAGTCTGCATCGCGAAGGATGCGGCGGAAAAGTCCCAGATTTGTGCGGATGCCCCCAATCACATATTCATCGAGGGCCCGTAACATGCGTGCAATTGCCGCATCGCGCGTCGGCGCATACGCAATGAGTTTCGATAGCATCGGATCGTAGTCCAACGGTACCGTCCAGCCCTCATAGATACCGGAATCTTCGCGAATACCGGGACCGCCGGGTTGAAGAAGCCGGGTAATTTTTCCCGGAGACGGGAAGAATCCATTATCCGGATCTTCTGCGTAGACGCGGCACTCTATGGCGTGACCGCGCAGGCGAATATCTTCCTGCTTGAAGGGCAGCATCTCACCCTGAGCGATGCGAATCTGCAAATGGACCAGATCAAGCCCGGCCACCAGTTCCGTCACAGGGTGCTCCACCTGCAGGCGGGTGTTCATCTCGAGAAAATAAAAAATTTTCTGGTCATCCACGAGGAACTCGACTGTGCCCGCGTTGGTGTATCCGGCAGATTTTGCCAGTCGCACCGCGGCTTCGCCCATGCGCTTTCGCAACTCTTCACCGACTACTGCCGATGGTGCTTCTTCGATCACTTTCTGATGGCGGCGCTGAACGGAACACTCGCGCTCACCTAGAGACACACAGTTGCCATGTTCATCAGCGAGAATTTGAATTTCGATGTGGCGTGGCCGCTCGATCAATTTTTCCAGGTAAACTTCGCCCGATCCGAAGGCCCGTTCCGCCTCGCTGCTGGCACCAGAGAAGGCCACGCTTAGCTCTTCCCGGCTGAAGACTGCGCGCATACCTTTGCCTCCTCCGCCGGCTGCAGCCTTGAGCATGACGGGATAGCCGATCTCCTCGGCAACGGCGTGGGCTTCGTCGAGCGAAGCCAATCTCTTTACAGATCCAGGAGTGCGCGGCATCCCTGCTGCGTCAGCCGCCTGCCGGGCGCGCGTCTTTGAGCCGAGCGTCCGCATGGCACTTGCGGGTGGCCCAATAAATTTAATTTTTGCGCGCTCGCAGGCTTCGGCGAAGGCAGCGTTTTCAGAAAGAAATCCATAGCCAGGATGGATCGCGTCGGCACCCGAATGATGGGCAACCTCCAAAATCAGATCACCGCGCAGATACGATTCAGCGGCTGGAGCGGGCCCCAATCGGTAGGCCTCGTCTGCCTCTAGGACATGGAGAGCGGCGCGGTCGGCGCCTGAATAGACAGCTACCGTTGCGATATCCAACTCACGGCAGGCTCTCAGAATGCGGAGAGCGATTTCACCCCGATTGGCGATAAGAATTTTTCGAATGGATTTCGCGGGCTTCGACACGGCAAGGAAGGATTTTAAACAGAATTTTTGATTGCTGCCAAATCGGATCAATTTGCGCGGCAAAAGGACGCTTTAGACAGCAAAAAGCCGCCGAAATCGGCGGCTTTTTGCTGCTTTTGAAAGCGGAATTACTTCATTTTGCCTGAGCTGTCCATCACGATACCGCCCGGCTGATTGAGCTTCTTCTCTTCGTTAGCCTTGCGGGTACCCATGGTTTTTTCGCGCCATTGATCAGCCTGTGCAATGTCATCCTTGCGGGCCTGATCGTTGCCGCACTCGAGACTTGCCTTCTGGCGGTACATGAGGTTCATGTACGCCATCGCGTCATCATAGGTCGGGCGGATATCGAGGGCTTTCTGCAGGTACTGCATGCCTTCGTTTACAATCCCCGAGTTCTGATCCACGATTGTCTGGCAGGTCTTCTTGGGCGTCTTGGCGTTTCCATTTCCGTCATCCTGCAGTCCGGCTTCAGAGAGAATCTTCACTGAATTCTTATGCGCGATGCCCCAGTCGATGACTCCGATGGTGTAGGCGGCTTCGGCATCCTGAGGGTCAACGGCCAGCACTTTCTGCTGCCATTCTTTGGCTTTGTCAAACTCGTCAATCTGGAAGTAAAGGCCAGCAATACCCTTGAGGCTGCTGATGTCCTTGGGATCACGATCGAGTACACCCTGGAAGCCCTGAATCGCCAGATTAGCGTTCTTGAGATTGTCTGGCGTTGTTAAATCGGGAACTACCTGCTGCGCGTACGCGGTGGCGAGGTAAAGCCGCGCCATCGGAAGCTTGGGGTCGAGATTCACCGCATTCTGGAAATGACCAATTGCCTCTTCGTATCTGGCATTTTTATAGGCAGCCACGCCCTTATTCAACTGGTCGCGGGCCTTGAGGCGGCTGCACCCGGTCGTCATGGTCAGCATCGCCAGGAACGCGGCCGCCATTACCGGAAAACGTGCGATTCGATTCATTCTGTCTCTCATCTCCTTTGATCGCCTGATCGCCAGCTTACGCCCGATGTACCGCGTATAGCATTGGGATGCAAAAAAAGTATCTGCGCAGTGATTGTAATTTGTTTCTGTCGAATGGCAAGCACTTGGCGAGGGAACCCAGGCTGGCCGTAAAAAGCGGGCCTATTGGCCCGCTTCAATCTTCGGCGTAATCAGTCCGATGTGGTCCACGCCCACACCATGGGCCATATCCACAACCTCCGCCACGGAAGTAAAGTTCAGTTCGGGGTCACCCTTAATGAACATCACCTTTTCGGCGCGGGTCGAGTAGATGGCATCGAGCCTGGTTTTCAGATCGGTCTTTGCCACGGTGTCCGTATTGATCAGGTAGGCCGGAACTCCACCGGGGCCATTGTTGATCGAGACGACGATCGTACGATCATTCGGCTGCTGCTGCTGAGGGTTCTTCGGCGGCTGGGGAACCAGCGCATCCAAGCCCTTCGGCGTAACTGGCACGATGACCATGAAGATGATCAACAGCACCAACAGGACGTCGATCAGAGGGGTAACGTTGATATCGGCATTGAGTCCACCCGGACCGCTGCCACTTCCCATAGCCATAAGTCAGTTCCTCATTTCTCCGCTGCGTTGTGCTTATTCGCCGCCGGCACTCGGGGGCGGCTGGCGATTTTCCGCGCCCTGACGCTGTTCGGTCAACAGGCCCACCTGCTCCACACCCGTGGTACGCACGGCGTCGATCGCATCCATGACAGTGCCGTAGTGCGCGCGGGCATCCGCACGGAAAAACACTTCTTTGTTTGTCTTGTTCTGCAGCTGATCGCCAACTTTCGCGCCGAGATCGGCGAGAGAAACCTGATCCTGCCCCAGAAAAATCTTGCTGTCGCGGGTGACCGCTACCACCACGGCATCTTCGTGGTCGGCGTCGGGCATGGCCGTCGGGTTATCGGTCTGCGCCAGCTCCACGTTGACCTTGTTCTGGAGCATGGGCGTAATGACCATGAAGATAATCAACAGCACCAGCATCACGTCCACCATGGGGGTGACGTTGATGTTGGAGTTGACCTTTTTTCCTTCGTTTCTTTTAACGATTGCCATTTATGCTCCCCCGGATCACTATCCTATGCCGGGCTTTCAGCTCGAGCTTCTTCATCCTGGATTGCGGGTTGAAACTGCCGGAGCAGGGCATTTTGCAGCCCCGCTCCAAGCTCAGGATTCCCGCTCACCGATTATCGCGCCCGCCAATTAACGGCGGTTGCCCTGCTTGAGGAAGTAGTCGATCAGTTCGCTCGAGGAGTTGTCCATTTCGACGTCGAACGCTTCCACCTTGTTGGTGAAGTAGTTGAACGTCATAACGGCAGGAATAGCGACCAGCAGACCGAAGGCGGTTGTCACGAGTGCTTCAGAAATACCGCCGGCGACTGCGCCGATACCCGAGGTCTTCTGGGTTGCGATCTGACGGAATGCGTTCAAGATACCGATGACCGTTCCGAAGAGTCCGATAAACGGAGCCGTGGAACCAATGGTGGCCAGTCCGCCCAGGCCACGCTTCAGCTTGGCGTGCACAATGGCTTCGGACCGTTCGAGGGCGCGTTTGGAGGACTCAATTTGATCCTCGGTCACGGCGCCGCCGCTGCCGTAGTTGCGGAACTCCTGCAGACCGGCTGTTACAACTTCAGCCAGGTGCGACTTCTTGTTCCGATCGGCGACCTTGATGGCCTCGTCCAGCTTGCCTTCCTTGAGAGCGCCAGCAACGCGGGGAGCGAACTCACGCGACTGCTTGCGGGCTGCGCTGAAGTAGAGCCAGCGGTCGATGATGACGGCCAGAGACCAGATCGACATGATGAACAGAATGATGACAACGCCCTTGGCGAGCGAGCCCATGTTGTTCCACAGGTCGATGGGGCTGAAACCTACGGTCTGATCTTGGAAAAAGGCCAGCGTAGCCGGGTGAAATGCTTGTGTCAGATGAGCGAGAATCACGTGAATCTTTCCTCCTGAGGAGTTTGCTGCTGTTAAGAAATACCTGCGCGAAATGCGCGTGGCTGCCTTCGGTTCACCGCTGCGGCGCACTGCGCCGGAGCGGCAGGATGATGAGTACGGGCATCAACCGCCGAGGCTGAAGACCACGTTCACCTGCGTTTCCACCTCTACCGGCTCACTGTTGAGAAGATAGGGTTTATACCGCCAGGACCTTACCGCGTCCATGGCCGCCTGCTGCAACATAGGCGGACCACTGACTACGTGCAAGTTTTCGATGGTGCCGGACTTGGAAATCGTTGCCTGAAGTACAACGGTTCCTTGGATGCGGGCTGCCTTGGCAATGGCTGGATACTGCGGAACAGTTTTTACCAGCAAATTGCCCTGCATAACGCCCGATGAGACGGCAACCTTCTTTGGCGCAGCCGCTTTCACGACCGGCGCGGGACCATTACCAATTCCTCCGAGGACACCGCCGAGAACGCCACCGGATGAGCCACCGCCCATGCCTTCCATACCGGCAACACCGGTGCTGGGAGGAGCGGCCTCTTCCTTGACCATCTTGATGTCTTTCGGAATCTTGGTGGGTGCCGTCAGCTGGTTGTTCAACATCTCAGAGACGATCTTCTGTACATGTACAGGGGCCTGCGGCGGCGGCGGGGGTGGCGGCGGTGGCGGCGGTGGCGGTGCGACCAGCAGGGTTGCCATCATCGCTTTTGGCAGCGCATCCGGATTAATCAGCGGATAGAGGATCATGGCAGCGAGAATCGACCCGTTCAAGACAAATCCAATGATTGTTAGGTATTTGCTCTTGGTCTTAATCTTGCCGCCCGATTCCATCAGGGAATCTTCAAACATGGCCTACCTCTTCCAGAAACTTGTTACCACATATAGACACCAGACGGGTGTTTGTTTGTTCCCGGTTGCCCGGACTTTTTTTTAAGCGGGTGTCGAACTCTGAAAAAGCCGAGTGGAAAACCTATATCACACTCGGCATGTCTCTGGAAACGCTACACCCGGGCTTTTTTTGCCGCGGGCAAAACCGCGCCTTTGCCACGCTGCTGACGCCACTCCTGATAAGCCACCAGCATGGGTGCTGCTACTGCGATGGAAGAATAGGTGCCGATGAGAATGCCGACGACCAGTGCAAAGGAGAAGGCGTGCAGCACTTCACCGCCGAAAAGATAGAGGGAGAGCACGGTCAGGAAGGTCAGGCCCGATGTCAGCACCGTCCGGCTCAGCGTCTGGTTGATGCTGCGGTTAACGACGGCGGCGAGTGGCTCGCGACGGGTAAGGCGCAGGTTCTCGCGGATACGGTCGAAGACGACGATGGTGTCGTTCATCGAGTAGCCGACCAGGGTCAGAATGGCAGCGATGACAGTCAGCGAGATTTCCTTGTCCGCAAGACTGAAGGCTCCGACGGTGATCAGGGTGTCATGGAATACGGCGACAACCGCGGCCACACCATAGATCAGCTCAAAGCGGAACCAGAGATAGACCAGCATTCCCGCCAACGAATAGAGCGTTGCCAGCAGGGCCTGTTTCTTAAGCTGTGCGCCGACCTGGGGGCCTACGATTTCGACGTTGCGGATGGTGAAGCCGGAGAGATAGGCGTCCTGCTTCAATTCGCCGAGAACTGCCGGGGTGGTCACGGTAGCGAGACCGTCAATGGAGTCGATCAGGCCGCCCCGGCCATTGCGATAGTCGAAGATTGCGGTTGCCTGCTGCGCATAGTGCTGCGCAGTGGCGTCGCTCGCACCGAGATGCTCCGGGTCCTTCTGCGCGAGCCAATCTGCCAGCGCGACCTGGCTGGCATTGTCGAGGTCAATTTTCCCCGGACCGCCGGCGTCATGCGCATAGTTGGCTTCAAGCGTCTGCAGGATAGTGGCGCGACCGGCGTCGAGTGACGCTTCATTCGCCTTCTGCGCCAGCGCGATGATGACTTCGTTGTTCGTAGCCTGCCCACCGACGATGGTCTGGATGCGCACATCCTTGAGCCCGGCCTTGTCTGCCGCAGCGCGGATGTGATCGACATTCGGCTGCTGGTCGAATTTTACGCGCACGACGGTGCCGCCGCGGAAGTCAACGTCCTGTGGCAGACCATGCCAGAAAAGCAGCGAGAGTACGCCCGCCACGCTGAAGATGAGTGAGAAGCCGAGGAAATACCACTTCTTTCCCAGCCAATCGATTTTTACATCACGAAACAGTTCCACGGATTTCCGCCTGCTCCTAAATTTCTTTCCTGCGCCCGAAGGCGGGTAATACCTAAATTGAAATCGCTTCGCCGCGCTGCTTCTTGTTCAGGTGCGAATCGAAGATAACGCGCGAGACAAAGACAGCAGTAAACAGGTTGGCGAGCAAACCGAAGGTCAGCGTGACGGCAAAGCCGCGCACCGGTCCGGTTCCAAAAATAAACAGAATGGCAGCCGAGACGATGGTCGTCACGTGCGTGTCGATGATCGTTGTCCACGCATGTGCGAAGCCCTGGTCAACAGCCGCTGCCGGCGACTTGCCTGCGTGCAGTTCTTCACGGATACGCTCGAAGATCAGCACGTTCGAATCGACGCCCATACCGACTGTCAAAATCACGCCGGCGATGCCCGGCAGCGTAAGCACCTGTCCGGTAAAGCCCATGAAACCGAGCAGGATGACGAGATTGAGAAAGAGTGCCAGATCGGCGTTAATGCCGGCTCCACGATAGTAGAAGAGCATGAAGATCATGACTGCCAGCATGCCGACCACGGCAGCCATCACGCCCTGCCGGATCGAATCCGCGCCGAGCGACGGGCCGACGGTGCTCTCCTGCAGGTAGTGGATCGATGCGGGTAGCGCGCCGGTCCGCAACAGCATGGAAAGGTCCTTCGACTGCTGCTCGGTGATGCCGCCGCCCGAGATCGTTCCCTGGTCGCGGATGGTGTCATGAATGTTGGCTACTTCGTAGATTTTGTTGTCGAGAACGACGCAGAGCGCCTTGCCCTTGTTCGCGGTGGTGAAGTCAGCGAAATGGTTACCGGCAGCGGTGGTCAGGTAGAAGACCACTTCGGGCTCGTTGGTGTTCTGGTTGCGCGATGCCTGGGCATCGCGGATGTCGGTGCCGCCGACTTCGGCTGCGCGCTTGATCTGGTAGATCTGATCGCCGCTGCCGGGAGCCGAGGCGCCGGGCGCGGTGTGCAGCAGGAGCGAATCATAAGGAACGCTGCCGCCGAGCGCCTGGAGCGCTGCCTGCTCGTCGGACCAGGGGCCACCCTGCACAAGGTGCAACTCAAGACGCGCGGTGGACTGGATCACGTCCTTCACGCGAGCCGGGTCGTCAACGCCGGGAAGCTCGACGAGGATCTGGTCGCTGCCGAGGTTGTACTCCTGGATCACCGGCTCACTGACGCCGAGTGTGTCGACGCGTGTGCGGATGACTTCAATGGCCTGTTCGAGGGTGCGCTTTTTCAGGTCCGCAACCGCGCTGGGCTTCATGGTCAGCGTGAAGGTGTTGTTCGCGCCGGACGCGACGTCGTACTGGGCGCCGTAACGCTGGTTCAGCACATTGCGAACATCGCCGGAACGGTCAGCCGGAGCACCATTGATCACGATGGCCTGTGGATGCGAGGCATCGGGCATGACGGAGCCGACGGTGATGCCGTTCTGCTGCATATCGGCCTGGATGTGCGCGGCATCATTCGTCGTCTGCGAGTTCACGGCTTCGTCGGTCATCACCTGCAGGATCAGGTGCGTGCCGCCCTTTAGATCAAGACCAAGGTGGATGCGGTCGAGGAGCGACGCCTTCAGCGCTGTTCCGGTCAATCCTTTGGGAATGCCGATGATGCCGAAGATGAAGACGATCAGGACCGCGAAGATCAGAATAGTTTTTTGAGTGAGATTCTTACGCATGGGAATTCAAATCGAGTGCGGGCTACTTAGCGGCCTCATCTGTGGTTACGGAAGCGATGGCGCTCTTGACTACTTCCAGTTTGATATTGTCCGGCGCTACGCGCAGCTGGATGGCGTCTTCCTTGATGGACATGATTATGCCGCGGATGCCGCCTGTGGTAGTCACTTTGTCGCCTGGCTTTAGATTGCTGAGCATCTGCTGCCATTGCTTCTGCTTGTTCTGATTGGGGCGGATGAGCAGGAGATAAAAAACAGCAATGATAACAACGAAGGGCAGAAAAGAGACCAGGCCCGGAGGAAGTGCGCCGGCTAGCAGTAGTGTTGCGTTCAACGTGCAATCCTTTTCATTGCATAGCTTTGCGCGATGCAGTGACACATAGTTTGTATCCGCGGAAGGTCTTTGGACAGCGCCAACGTCTTCTTTACGGGAAAACGGCTGCTATTTCCTTCAGGAACACAGACCCCGAATCCCGTCGCCCATGACGCCGCAACCATGGCTCAAGCAATAAAAACAGATCAAAGAGGCCGGAGAGGTCCTAGCACCATAGCTTTTCAGCAGGGGGTGGCTTATGTCAAGGCAGGCGAAGCGTCAGAGGGGCAATTTCCCCCTCGAAAGTGACCGAAAAATGCGTTTTTTGCTCTCGTCGAGATGCTGTTTCGAGGAGACAGACGGATGCCGCGATATGATCTCGAAACCGAGGTAAGTACATGCAGCGTAAGCATTGGGTCGCGGGAGCAGTCGTCTCTATATTGTTCATCATGGTGGCAGAAGTAGGGCTGTCGACGCGGCAGGAGTCTGCCAGTTGGGATGAGGGCGATCACATCTACGCCGGATACATGAATTGGAAGCACCGGGAATACAGTCTGAACCCGGAGCATCCGCCGCTGGTCAAGCTCATTGCGACGCTCTCGCTGCTGCCGCTTGACCTGAAGATCGCTCCCCGGCAGGGCAGATATTTCAAGTCCGAGTCGTACTACGGCGGCCGGGAACTGCTCTTCCGTAACGACCCGAAATATGGAGGCCATTACAGCGCGGATACGCTGCTCTTCCGGATTCATATGACCGTTCTGGTCTTTGCCCTGGTGCTGGCGTTGCTGCTTTTTGCCGCAGGAAGGGAGATGTTTGGATCGTGGGCGGGACTCATCGCGATGATGCTGTTCGTCTTCGACCCGACAGTGTTGACCAACGCGCCCTTCGTCACCACGGACATGGGGGCGGCATGTGGCTTTTTTGCCGCGGTGTATACCTTCTATCGCTTTGTGAAATCAATGCGCTGGCAACGGGCTGCGCTGTGCGGCCTTGCTACCGGACTGGCTCTCACTGCCAAGCACTCGACGGTTTTGCTGCTGCCGATATTGATTTTGCTTGCCGCCGGAGAGATCGCGGGCAGGTGGAAGGCAGGCCGGAAGTGGCCCGGCCGCGATGTGCTGTCCCTGGTATCAGGAATGGCGGCAATTGCAGCGATCGCACTGTTTGTTCTGTGGGGCGTGTACAGCTTCCGCTATGCGATGCATCCGACAGGCGTGGAAATGCCGCCGCTGTCAGGCCAGCTGAATTCGCTTTCTCCGGTGATGCAGCATCTGATCTCCTTCTGCGCACGACACCATCTTTTACCGGAGAGTTACCTTTACGGACTTGTGGACGTGCAGCGGGTCGGAATTTATATGCCGACCTACATCTTCGGAAAGCTCTACGCACATGGCCAGTGGTTCTACTTTCCCGTGCTGCTCTCACTGAAGTGGAGCGTTGGCGTTCTGGGGCTGTTGGCGCTTGCCATCTATGCCTTTGTTGCCGGCAAAGTTCGCCGTCCGCGCGAGGTTTTCTTTCTCGCGCTGCCGGCATTGTTCTATCTCGCGGCGGCTATGGCAGGACCGCTCAATATCGGCATCCGGCATGTGTTGCCGGTGTTTCCGTTTGTCTTTGCGCTGGCGGGCGCCGGTGCCGCATGGATGGCACAGCAGCGAAAGGCATGGGCGTGTGTCGTAGGAGCACTGCTTCTGTGGCATGTGATCGATTCGGTGCGCATGTTCCCCAATTACATGCCGTATGCAAACACACTGTGGGGCGGCCCAACGAAAACGCATCTGTATTTTTCCGATTCGGCGACGGAATGGGGACAGGAGTTGAAGTGGACGAAGCAATGGCTCGATGCGCATAACGTCAAGGACTGCTGGTTCGCCTATTTTCCTGCTCCGTTTCTTCTTCCCAGCGATTATGGTGTCCCCTGCAAGTTGCTGCCGACGCTCGACACCATGTACGAGTACGACATTGCGTTGCCGCCGGTCGTGCATGGCCCGGTCCTGATCAGCCTTGCCGACTTGAATGGATTCGAGTTCGGAACAAAAGTGCGGAATCCCTATCAGGCGCTTTTCGAGTGCAAACCGGACGATGTGATTGCGAATGGCGTGGCCGTCTTCTATGGAGACTTCGCTCTACCGGATGCTGCTGCACTTGGCTATGAGCAGCAGACGCACTCCCAGATGAAGGACAATCCGCAGGCAGCGCTGGCTGCGGCGCAGCAAGCAGTAGCGCTGGTTCCGGAGGGCTTCGACGCAAATATCGCCCTGGGCGACGTTTTTACAGCTACAGGGGACAAGGCTTCGGCACATGCCGCATATGCGGTGGCGATGCGCCGTGTGCCAGAGATGGAGCCGACGTCGCAAAAGCACTGGAAGCCGATTCTGGAAAAGAAAATGGTAGGCAGCGAATAGAGCTCCGATTCTTTGCGTCCATAAGCCCGGCAAAAACGTCGTCTATCGCAACCTGAAAAACTGCCGCATGACTGCCTCGTTCAAGCGTGTCGGTGCGGATCGTAGCGCGCACTTCGCTCCGTGTACTCTGTGATTACGCGTAGTCAACTCAATTTGCACCATTCCACGAATGGAAGAAAGGTTTCCTGTGCCATCCTTTCCCCTCTCGCTCCGCCGCTCGTGTCTTCGCCTGCTGATTCCTGCCCTGTGCTTCGTTTCCTGCTCCGCTGCAATTGCTCAGACAGCACCTTCTGCCGCTCCTTCCAGCTACGATCCGCGCCTTACATTCGCTCCGCTGTCACTACCTGATCCGGTAAACGCGTATCGTTCGAGCAATGGCGCGCCGGGGCCGAGCTACTGGCAGAATGACGCCAGCTACGAGCTTCACGCCACGCTCGATACGTCGGCGAAAGAGCTTCGCACAACGGAAATCATCACCTACACCAACAATAGTCCGGACACGCTGCCGAACCTATGGGTACAGCTGGATCAGAACATCTACCGCAAGGACTCGCGGGCACAGGTGCTGCTTGGCGGCATGATGCGGCGGCGGCGGAATAATCCTGCTTCCGACGCCAAACCGGAAAGCACCTCGAGTGACGGATTTATTTTCGACTCGGTCGAGATCGAGGCAGGCAAGCAGACGACGAAGGCCGAATACATCGTCAACGACACGCGGATGCAGATCCGGCTGGCGCAGCCTCTGCAGGGGCGCGGTGGCAAGCTGAAGATTCAAATCCAGTACCACTACCAGATTCCGGGATTATGGGGCGGACGCACCTCGTGGGGCATGTCAAAGCAGGGCGAGATTTATGACATGGCGCAGTGGTATCCGCGGATGTGCGTGTATGACGATCTGCGCGGATGGGACACGCTGCCTTACCTCGGCAGCGAATTTTATCTTGAGTACGGCAACTTCGATTATTTCGTTACCGTGCCTGCGAATATGATCGTCGCCGGTTCTGGCGAGTTGATGAATCCGAAAGATGTGTTGACCAAGGCTGAGATTGAGCGGCTGGAGCAGGCACGCAACAGCGACAAAACTGTCTACATTCGCAAGCCGGAGGAGGTGACGGATCCGGCAAGCCGCCCAAAGACAGATGGCTCGTTGACGTGGCATTTTCACATGGACCATACGCGAGATGTGGCGTGGAGCGCTTCGCCGGTTTTCATATGGGATGCGGCGCGTATCAATCTGCCCGATGGCAAGAAGTCCCTGGCGATGAGCGTCTATCCGCCGGAAAGCGTGGGAGCGGATGCGTGGGATAAGTCGACCGAATATGTGAAGGACACAGTCGAGCACTTTTCGAAGCAGTGGTTCCCATATCCGTGGCCTGCCGCCGTCAGCGTCGCCGGGTTTTCTACTGGGATGGAGTATCCGGGCATCGTCTTCGACGGTATTCCGGACAAGGGCGATTTTCTTTTCTGGGTGACTGCGCACGAGATTGGCCATGACTGGTTTCCGATGATTGTCGGCTCAAACGAGCGACGCCATGCCTTCATGGATGAGGGCTTCAATACCTTCATTGACATCGATGAATCGGCAACGTATGCGGGTGGTAAGTACGGACCGAAGCGCGATTCGGAATACTCCGCTGGCGGCGAGCCGCCTGACATGATTCTCAAGGTCCTCGACAATCCGGATGCGCCGACACTGATGGCGCAGGCCGATTCCTATGGTTTCCAGCTTGGGCATCCGATCAGCTACTTCAAGGGCGCGTACGGAATGGTCCTGCTGCGCGAGCAGATTCTTGGGCCGGAGCGCTTCGACTGGGCCTTCCGCAAGTACATTCGCGACTGGGCTTATAAGCATCCGTCGCCTTCAGATTTCTTCCGCGAAATGCAGAGCGAGGGCGGCGAAGATCTGAGCTGGTTCTGGAACGGCTGGTATCTGAACAACTGGAAATATGATGTCGCCGTTGACAAGATCGAGGGTTCCACGGTGACGCTGAGCAATCGCGGCCAGCTTGTGCTGCCAACGACGGTCGAAGCCACGCACCAGGATGGGACGAAGACGCGGGTGAAGCTGCCGGCTGAAACGTGGATGTCGAAAGGGACGTATACGTGGGCGCTGGAGAATAAGTCGCCTGTCGTTTCCGTGGTAGTCGATCCGGATCATCAGCTTCCTGATGACGATCGCAGTAATAACGAGAAGAAAGTGCAGTAGCAAAAACAGAAGAGCGAAGAGTCTCAATCAGAACAGCTTGGGATTCTTCGCTTCGCTTAGAATGACGTTTTGGCCCTTGAGGGGATAGATCATCCGTCTAGTCGGAGCCTTCAAAGTCCGCTGAGCCGCCTACCTCACTTGAAATACTCGACCCAGGACTTCACTGCGGTCTGACTCATGCCCAGCCCTGTCGCTGCCGTCTCGAGGAGATTCCTCAGCGACAATGCGAACTGCTGCAGCGTATCGGGTTGCCAGAAGCGATCCTGTGCCGCCTGGTTCTTGAATTCAGCGATGTAGCTATCCATCAAGGCTGCCTGCGCGGTGCTCAGATCCTGCACCAGCACAGGATGCGGATGCGCGGAGACATCGAGCGGCTGCAATAGAGAAGCAATAAGAGGCCCCTGCCCGGTTCCTTTTGAAAGGCTGGCGAGCATGACCGCACCGCGTCCGTAGTCGTAATTCGCCATGATGGAATCGACGCGCTTCTCGACGGCCAGCTGCTCCCACCCGGCAGGAACAGTCGTGACTGGAATATAGGTGATATTGATACGCGCCTTGGACACATAACGGGCGACTGCGCTGGCCTCGGGCAGGTCAATTAATAATGCCTTGAAGAATGCTTTGTATTTCGGCATATCCGCGTCGGAAGGCGAGTGAGAAAGCAGGACATAGCTGTACAGCCCGTAACCGTTTTCCTCCTTTTGGCTGGAAGCCAGAAGAGCAGTACCCGTGACGCGGGGCATAGGCATAGCCATTTTTACCGAATGAATCGGAGCTATGGACAGTGCTGGTGGTGGTGGCGGCGGTGCCGACTGCGCGGGAGCTGGCGCCGCAGTCTCCCGCGGAGCGCTGTTGCAGGCGGAAAGAGAAAGCGCCAACCCCGCTAGCACTCCCACGATCACCAATTTTGTGTGAGCGTTATCTTTTTTGTTTCCGTTCGCGCGAACGCAGCATTGCGCCAGCCATACCAGCACCATCGCAATGCCGGCAAAAAGGAGCATCATGGGCGCTGAGGGTGGAGGTGGCGGTAGCAGATAATCGGCTAGCAGATAGAACAACAGGGTAAGGGCGACGCTACATGCGATAAATACACCAGTCTTTTTCATGCCGGCTCCAGGATCTTCATAACAATCAAGACAACAGGGATTTTAGGGAAGAATACTCTGACAGGCCGGATTGGAGAAGGACTCTCTGGAGCCCAGCTTTCACCTGCATCGAGCCTTGGGGCAAGCACTCGTAAAACGAGTCAGCCGGCTACATCGGCAAGCCGTTATAGCAAAAAAAAACGATAGTCCTCAAGCCGCGTTTGGGACGGAGGGGGCTCCGCCTCCTTCACCATAGAGCTTCGTTATGGAGCAGTGATGACGGAAGAAGAACGGCATTTCGAGGAAATGAAAATATTTCTGCGTTCGCAGTCTGAACCTGCAACTCTATTCCATTCTCAAGGCCTGTGCCGGATCGATGGTCGCTGCCCGGCGCGCGGGAATCAGCCCGGCTATGCAAGCGGCCAGCACCAGCGTCGTTATCGAGAGCACCAGTATGCCGACATCCATGCCCTTCATGTCATAAAGCTGCGATTCTATAAAGCGTACGCAGAGCAGCGCCGTGGGGATCCCGATGGCCAATCCCAGCGCAGCCTGGATCATGGCCCCGCGCATAATCATCGCGATGACCCGGCTGCGCTTTGCGCCGAGTGCCATGCGAATGCCTATTTCACTTGTGCGCAGCGCAACGGTATAGGCGGTCACTCCATATAGCCCGATAGTCGCAAGCAGCAGCGCAAGGCCGCCAAACAGAATCGTCAGCCGAGCTACCAGTCGTTCATGGCTGAACTGGTCGGAAATCTGCTGATCGAATGTCTCGAACTTCACCACTGTCAGGTTAGGATTGATGCTTGCCAGCGTCTTCCGTGTCAGGGCTTCCATATCGCTGATGGGCCGGGTTGTCTTCAACACAATGGCGCCGGCATACATGCTCATATCTTCTTCAATAGGGTCTTTCGAGCCGAATGGGCGCTGCCCGAACGGCACAAAGTACATGAGATGGTCTTTCCAGTAGACGGTAGTGTAGACCGTATCTTCGACAACACCGACGATTTGAAAAGAGTCTGTCGATCCCGGGGAGCCAAAGAGATGCCCTACAGGATTCTCACCGGGGTTGAAGAGGTGTTTTACAAATGTCCGGCTTACACCGGCTACGGGCCGGGAGGCTGAGGTATCCTGCGGGGTGATTCCGCGCCCCATCACCACATGCGTCCCCACGGAATCGAAGTATTCTGAATTGACCTTGATCCAGGAAGATTGCGTGCCCGGACCGGTTTTTCCGTCTATCTGAACACCATCACTATTATTGTTGTCTTCCATGGGCGTGTAAGAGCTGATGCCTGCCTTTTCCACCCCCGGTATGCCGTGAAACCGGTCTTCTATCGTCCGATAAAGCTCCTCTACCTGCGTCTGTTTATAACCAGCGGCCTGGGGATTGATGTGGACGATATACCGGTTAGTCGACTCCAGCTTCAGATCCGTATCCTGCAGCTTATATAAGCTGCGGGAAAACATGCCTGCGCCAATCAGGAGCACCAGTGACAATGCAGCTTGCAGGACCACTAATCCACGCTGCAGCAAAGAAGCGCCGAATGCCGTGGCCCGCGATCCGCTTCGCAGCACATCTGCCGGTTCCCCCTGTGCTGCGATCCAGGCAGGTGCCACGCCAAACAGAACACCAGTAACCAGTGACACCCCGCATGCAAATCCAAGAACGGCGATGGATGGACTGGCATGGATGGGAACATTCTGCGCTCCAGGGAATGCCAAGGCCAGCAGCATCTTTGTTCCCAGGTATGCCACTACCAGACCCGCCATGCCGCCCACAAGAGACAGGACGACGCTTTCCGTCAACAGTTGCCGGATGATCCTGCCTCTCGCTGCGCCTAGTGCAGTTCTTACAGACACCTCTGCCTTTCGCGCCATGCCGCGCACCAGTAGAAGGTTGGCAATATTGGCGCAGGCAATCAACAGCACGAGGCCGGAAAGGGCCATCAGCATGCGCAGATTCGTTCCGTATGATTCCTGCATGTTTTGGATGCCGCCGCCGCCGGGCGTGAGCACAACGTGTACTTTCGGCAGCTCCGCTTTTCCTTTACCCGAGTAATACGGCTTGTTCGCGGCCATGTACTGTCGAATCAGCACGCTCAATTTTTCCTGCAAAGCCGGCTGATAGACACCCGGCTTCACGCGCCCGATCATGTATAACCATTGCGTCCTGGGATCGTGCACATACGGGACTGATGCCAACACCGGCATCGTCTCGATCGGGAAATAGAATTCCGGCGGCGTGCTCGACAGGCGGTCGCCAAAAAAGCCTTCAGGCGCGATGCCCGCTATCGTGACCGGCTTCGTGTTCACCCAGAATGTACTGCCTATGATCGACGGGTTTCCTGCATAGTCGTGCTGCCATGTTTCATAGCTCATGATCGCAACCATGGGAGCGCCCGCTACGTCATCCGAATCGGTCAGAAGCCGTCCTGCCTGCGGCTGCAATCCAAAGGTACGGAAATAATTGCCGGAAACAAACTCGCCCATCACGGAACGCGCTTCTTTCGCTCCATCACGCCGCACCGTCACTGGGCGCCATTCAAATCCTGCCTGGATGGCCGCAAGCTCTTCGAACTCCGGGGTGCTTTTCTTCAGGAGCTGCCATGCGGCGGTAGGAAAGTAGGAAACGCTGCCGTCCTCGGGTATTCCCTGGCCAACGCAGCAGTCGCCATTGTTCCCAATTCGCACCAGGCTTTTCGCATCGCCTACAGGCAGGTTCTTCATCAGCACGGCATGGACGAGTGAGAAGATGGCGGCATTCGCGCCGATGCCAAGCGCCAGGGTCAAAACTGCAACGACTGTATAGCCGGGAGATTTGCGCAGAATGCGGGAGCTGAAAACCACGTCCTGCCAGAGCCGCTCCAACCATTGCCAGCCCCAGATTTCGCGGGCGTTATCTTTGGCGAGCAGAACATTTCCGAACTTCCGCATCGCAGCATGGCGCGCTTTCTCGGGTGTCATCCCGGCCTCAATGTTCTCCTGTGTCTCGAAGTCGATGTGCGTTTGAATCTCATCTTCCAATCGGTCTTTGCGGCTCTTCCAAAGCATGACAAGTCCCTCCCTTGAGCTACTGGCCCTTTTCAGGCAGCGGTGTGAGAAGGCGCGTCATGGCACGCGAGAACCGCTGCCATTTTGAGGTTTCCTGCGACAATCTCTGCCGCCCCTTTGCGGTGAGCCGGTAAAACCTGGCCTTCCGGTTGTTCTCGGAAATGCCGTCCTCTGCCACGATGAGGCCAAACTTCATCAGGCGTTGCAGAGCTGGATAAAGCGAACCATGGCCAACTTGCAGCACATCTTCCGACCGCCGCTCGATGGAGCGGGCAATAGCGTGACCATGCGCATGCCCGAAGGCGAGTGTCTGCAGGATGAGCAGGTCGAGCGTTCCTTGCAGAAGTTCGAGTTGGTCGTTGGCTTCTTTAGTCGACATTCGACCCAAACTTATCCTCGCTCGGGTCGATTGTCAAGGGGAGTTCCGCATGGAAAATTTCCCCGCGGATGATTTTGCTATTCAGACACGTCAGCCAAACCCGATTATCCTGTGTGCAATGTCATTCGTGCGATCCATGCGGCGGTTGTGGCGGAGGCGGCGCTGGCGGAAGCGCTCGGTGTTTGCCACACAGGATGTGGGTCTGCGTGAGCGCACGCAGGCATTCTGCGACGCAAGCACTCGCGGCATGCGCACGCGGCGGGCAGTCGCGCTCTTCGCTTATATCTGGAACAGGCCGACGGATCGTGGCTTTATTACTTCTCTGCTGCGCTGGATCCGGCTGCTCGAATACGACCAGCCGCTTCGCACCGCCTTCAATGATTCGTGGCTTGCCCTGCTTTCGGGACTTGACTCCGTTCCGCTTTTTGCCGACGCGGGCCTGCCCTCGAGTACGGCGCTGCTTCATGAAGCGTTTCGGCGGCTCTTTCAGCGCCTTTTGCCGACCGCGCGCGAGGAATCGGATACGGCACGGTTGTTCACAGCTATTTTCTCGTCGAGCAGGTCCGTCGAGCGTTTTGTGCATCTGGATGCCTCGGTATTTGCCCGCGTCGCGCGGATTTTATGGCCCGAGGGTGGGCTGGACGCAGTTCCCCACATGAGCGATGACATTCACCAGGCGTTGAGCCTGCTGGCTACGCGCGTGGCCGGACGCGGCGTGACGGCGGCCGTCCGGCAACGCGGGAGCAGCCGCAATGTCGAGAACTCGCCCTTTTACCGGCTTGTCTTTGCGACAGATGAATTTCTTCGGTCGCTGGGGACAAATGACAACCTCGCGCTTGATCGGTGGCAAAGGGCGCTCCATGCCTGCCGGGCGGAGATGATTCAGGTGGGCCTGCACATGGAGGAGGCGGGAGTCAGCACGGCGCTGGTCTTCGACCTGACCAGCATGGATGCTTCGCTTGACCGCATGCAGCTGCTCGGTTCGACGATCGCAGCCAGTTCCCGACAGGCGGTGCAGCCGGCACGGCAACTTTTGAATACGCTTGTCGCAGGCCGGTTGGAAGATACGCGATTGGGGCCTCTCATTCGCCAGAATTTGAACCTGCTGGCGCGTAAAACGGTTGAGCGCACCGGGCACAGTGGCGAGCACTACATCGCCAACACCCGCAGGGAATACTGGTTGATGTGGCTGGCGGCGCTGGGCGGCGGCCTTCTGACGGTTTTTACAGCGGCTTTCAAGCTGCGGATTATCGGAAACTCCTTCCCCCTCTTCGTCGAAGGCTTCCTGATCGGCACCGACTATGCCATCAGCTTTCTGCTGTTGCAAGTTTTCTCGCTTGCGCTGGCCACCAAGCAGCCTTCGGCAACGGGTGCAGCGCTGGCTGGTATCGTCCGCGAGAACCGCGGCGTTTCGCGCTGGAGCAAGATTGCAGATTTCGCCGCACGTATCAGCCGCACGCAGCTCGCTGCTGCGCTCGGTAATGTAATCGCCGTCTGCCTTGGGGCGATCGCTTTCGAGCAGCTCTGGCACAAGATGTTCATGCACTCCTATCTGCCACAACAGACCGCGGTCCATGTCTATGAAACGCTGCATCCTTTCACTTCGGGTACAAGCATCGATGCTGCGATTACCGGGGTTATTCTCTGGCTGGCAGCAGTCATTGGAGGATGGTGTGAAAATTTCGCGGTCTACAACCGGCTTCCCGAGGCGATTGCGCAGCATCCATTGGGCCTGAAGATCGGCGTACGGCGCATGCAACGGCTCGCGCACTGGTTTGAGAACAATATCGCCGCCTGGAGCACGAGCATCGTGCTCGGCTACATGATGGGCTTTTTTCCGGAAGTTGCCCGCTTTTTCGGCCTTCCGCTCGATATCCGCCACGTTACGTTGAACACCGGTATGCTGGCGCTTGCCGCTGCGCGTTATGGCGTCAGCTCGTTCGGGCATCACTGGTTTTATTACGCAGTTGCCGGAATAGGAATGACCTTCATTCTCAATCTCAGCGTGAGCTTCGGCATCGCTTCGATTACCGCCCTGCGCGCCTACAACGTGCGTCACGAGGAACGGGTAAAGATATTGAAATATTTGATCGGGCAGGTTCTGCATTCGCCGCTAAGGTTTATTCTGCCAGTCGATCCAGTCCACAAGACCCTGACAATCTCTCCTGCACAGGAAGCGCTCGACCAGGAGAACGGCTGACGGCGGCCGCGATCTTTATTTTTCTGCGGACGCGAAGATGAAGCCGCGATAAGGTAACTCGACTGGCTTCTCTGGATTGGAATCGGCGGTTGCTCGCGGTTGGGCAGGGTCGGCGACCAGCGTCGAAGCGGAAAGCTGCGCTTCGGTGATGCCGTGTTCCGTATGCCCCGTGTTCTGCGTCGCAATGTGAATCCACTCGTGTACCAGGACGTGAGATATAGCCTGCGACATGGCATGTGCGCGCTGGTCCTCTGACATGCCGAGGGTTGTGGCGTTCAGCGTCTGCGCCATGCGTGCGCAATCGACGTAAATGTAGGGCTGAATCTCACCTCTGACACGAAGCACCCAACCTAGAGGGCCGGGCTGCTGCGGCCGGTAAGCCTGCTGTGCCACGTCGCAGCGGCCAAGCAGCTTTACTTCAATCACTCTGCCAAATTCCTCGCCAGAATACAGCTCTGTGCTGCGCATTAGCCGCGGATTGCGCTCTATAGAGCGGCCTTCCGTTCCGAAATTTTCTTCGGCCATATCTTCGTGGATCGCGGAAAAAAGTGGTGTCCACAGAGTGTCGCGAACATCTTTATCTGCATAGAAAACCAGCGTACTGCGATCGCCCTGAGCGCGGCATATGGAAGTCGTAAGCAGGAGCAGGACCAGGCAGCGCAAAAGAGAGCGTTTCGAGAATGAGCAGCCGTCGTACACAATAAATATTTTTAATCCGCCACATAAGATGCGTCCAATGAATACATCGGATTATCATCATCTATATTTGAGATTGATTCCGGGAGATCCATCCATGGAAGTGCGACAGCTTCAGATTTTTTGTGCCCTCGCTGAGGAATTAAGCTTTACCCGCACAGCGGAGCGCGTGCATACAGTGCAATCGAATGTCACGACGCAGATCAAAGCGCTGGAAGAAGAGCTGGGTACGCCGCTTTTTGACCGGCTGGCCAAGCGAGTGATTCTGACAGAAGCAGGCGGCCGCTTTCTCCCCTATGCGGAAAAAGCCCTGTCCGCGATGCTGGAAGGCAGTTTTGCCGTGCGCCACGGCTCTGAGCCTGCCGGACCGCTGCGGATTGGGGCGCCGGAGAGCGTACTCACCTACCGCCTGCCGGAGGTGCTGCAGTCCTTCCGCAAGCGCTATCCGGAGGTGGAGCTGATCTTTCGCCCGCACTGGGACGAAACCCTATGGGAGGCCCTTGAGGGCGGCAAACTCGATATGGCGATTCGCATGATTGACCAGGTCGATCATCCTCAGTGCGCTTCGCTGAGACTGCGCACAGAAAATGTTCATCTCATCGCCCACCCCGACCATCCTCTGGCAAGGAGACAGAAGGTCAATCCGCAGGATCTGGCCGGACAGATGCTTCTGCTGACGGAGGCTGGTTGCGCCTATCGCAGGAAACTGGATGTAGCTTTATCGGCGCATAAGACGCGCGCAGGCAATATCACTGAATTTTCCAGCGTAGAGGCTCTGAAGCAGTGTGCGACAGCGGGAATGGGCATTGGCCTTTTGCCGGAGATTGTGGTGGCAGCAGAGCTAAAGAGGCGGCAGCTTAAGGCGCTCGCCTGGACTGGCCCTGAAATGCATATTGCGACCCACGTGGTGTGGCACAAGGACAAGTGGTTGTCGCCGGGAATGATGGCATTTCTTGAGCTGTTGCAGGAAAAGCTGCAGGCGGCGTAAAAACGCGACATAAATGCCATAAATCGCAAGAAAAAGCCGCCATTCTGACAACAGAACGGCGGCTTTCATTTCGCTATTGCAGCCTGCTACTTCTTCTCATCCGCGGGCGGTACTGCTCCGGGGAAGAGATTCGGCAGCGGGGCATTCTGCTGATCACGCAGCTCCGGATGCGGCAGCGGCTTGCGTGGCAGCATCTGTTCGCGCATGGCCGTGTTGTAGACGAAGATGGCCTCTACCGTGGCGATCTGCTTCAGGTCGCCGGGCTGCAGCCGCTCATACACGTCCTGATTAGAGTGATGGGTACGACTCTCGTAATCGAGCGGATCCTGAATAAATTGGAAGCCAGGGATGCCGACTGCGTCAAAGGAAAGGTGATCGGTGCCACCGGTGTTCCGCATGGTCAGTGTGGTGACGCCGAGATCCTTCAGCGGCGCGATCCACTGCGCGAAGATAGGCGCGACGGCTGCGTTCCCTTGCAGATAGACGCCGCGGACTTTTCCAGAGCCGTTGTCTACGTTGAAGTAGCCGGAGATCAGCTTCTGCTCAGGCTTCAGATCCAGCGGTCCGGTCTTGCGCATAAATTCGGGCAAGGCGGCCTGGTCGGGCGTATTGAGCGGAGACGCGAAGCCGAAGTGCTGCTTTACGTATCCGCGTGAGCCGAAGAGACCTTCTTCTTCACCGCTCCACAACGCGATGCGGATGGTGCGGCGCGGGTGAACGTCAAGCGCTTTGAGAATGCGCATGACTTCCATGGCGACTATCGATCCAGCGCCGTTGTCTGTGGCTCCGGTGCCTGCGATCCAGCTGTCGAGGTGGCCGCCGACCATTACGACTTCGTCTTTCAGCTTGGGGTCGGTGCCGGGGATTTCAGCAACTGTGTCGAAGCCATGCTCGTGATCGCCGGTGAATTTCGTCTCAACGTTCATTTCGATGGTCACGGGAACGTGAGCTTCGAGCAGACGAGAAACGCGGCCATAGCTCTCGATTGCCATTACGACAACCGGTACTTTGACTTTGTGATCGGCGAGGTAAGGCTGGCGTCCAAGTGCAGCGCCGTTGTCGTCGAAGATGGTTCCACCGGAACCGCCGCCATTCTTGGCGTCGCGGCTGGGCCGGATCACGCCTGCTGCCTTTTCCTCGGCGAGGAAATCCGCGATCTGGTCAGCCAGCTTGTAGCGCTGCATGTATGTCCGGAGACGCGCCTGCATATCGCGTCCGGCGCGATCGTTTGCCTGATAGGAGGCCATCTCCTCAAGTTCCTTGTCGGAGTAGCGCTCAAACAGGGCCTGATCCACCGGCGGCACTTCGCGCATCTCGCCGAGAAGCACAATTTTGCCAGCGAGCTTTCCCTTGTACTGGTCGAAATCTTTGTCGCTTTGGATATTGACGGCAACAACGTCGCCGCTGACCGGTCCGTTTGTCGCAGGAGACCATGGAGTAGCCTGTGCGATGAAGACGGCTGTGTCAGGCGAGGTCATGCGAACCCAGGTATTGAGCTGTTGCCAGCCCATGCCAAAGTCGCCCCAATCCTCAAGATGCGCATTCACGCAGCCCATTGCGGTGAGCTGATCGCGCGTCCAGGCGTTGGCCTTGGCCATATTTGGAGAACCGGTGAGGCGCGGACCGATATCGTCCGTCAGAGCAGAGGCGTACTGCATGATCCGTGAGTGCTCGATGCCCTCTTCGCGGATGCGCTGGTACATGGCGAGATCGATGTTTTCCGTCGCAGGCTGGGATTGCTCGACGGCAGATGGTGTATCTTCAACGGTTTTTGCTTTGGTTTTATCTGCTGCGAAGGTTGGAACAGCAATCGCCAGCAACAGCGCCGACAGAGGTCGGCGACAGGAATTGAACATGGACATGGTCCTCCTCAAAATCAATCAGGGAAGTGGAAGAATATCAGAAAGCTCCACGGAGATTGAGCAGGAAGACGCTTGAGACAGCGGATTAGTTGCAGCACAACCGCCGATTAGAGCGGTTTTTTTACCACGACGACGTGCAGATTACGCCGAATGGTAAAGCCTACCTTTTCATACGTGCTGACCGCCGCATCATTTCCTATCGTGACGCCCAAAATGGGGGTCTCGCCATGGTCGAAGATGCCGCGCGCAACGGTTGCGACAAGGGCCTGCGCGTAACCGCGTCCGCGATATTCAGGATATGTGCAAACGGCGCTCACTTCTGTATATCCCGTGAGACTGATGCGTTGTCCCGTCATGGCGGCAAGGTGCCCGGCATCGCGGATCGCACGGTATCCACCGAACTCGATGGTACGTGTACGAAAGGGCCCCGGCTCCGTGGCTTCCGCAATCTTCTGCATATGTGAGACGTCGTCCGTATGCAGTGGCTGTATCAAAGATTCGAGCTTTGACGGCGAAGGGAGGTCGCGGCAGATCATGTGGTGCATTTGAAAATGTTTCAATAGCCTCCAGCCCTTCGGTACGTTCGGAGGTGCATCGAGAAAGAAGATGGCGAACTCATCGGGGGCAAGCAACTCACCCAGCGCAGAATATGCCTGTGGAGTTTGATCTTTGACCGCGGCTAACGGAGACACATCCGCGGGGTATCGCTTCGCCAGATCGCTGCCTTGCGCAAAGTGCGCATGGTTTGTGTGTAGCGCATACCAGATGGGATGGTTGAGTGCTTCCTGGTCTTCTTTGCTCATCATGTATTCAGAAATAGATGACTGAGCTTTCCCCTGAGCCTCAAATTATTGAGCCTGCACTGTAACGCCATTGAGCATGTGATGGAGATGTTCGCGTGCGAGGCAAAGAGGAGTTCGATTGCCGGTGAGACGCCCAATCATCAGGCTGCCTTCGAGGGTCGAAATAATGACGGAAGCGATACTGGGAGGTGATGTTCCGCGCTTGATCTCGCCCTTTGCTATGCCCTGGCGAACGGCATTCTCCAGATATTCGAGCCATTCACGCATCGCGCTCTGTGCATGACTTCGCAGCGTGGGATTTCCATCGTCGGCGTCGATGGCCGTGTTCATCAGCGCGCAGCCACCAGAAATGGCCGAGGGCTTAGCTGCAAAGGTGTCGACCATGCCGTGCAACTTACCCAGCGGACTCGGAATTTGATCGAGCGCAGTCAGTCGTACGCGTCTGATCTCGTCCCATGCGTAGTCAAAGGCAGCGACAGCCAGCTCTTCCTTGCTTTCGAAGTGGCGATAGATGCCACCCTTTTCCAGGCCGGTCTCTTCCATCAGCTCGGAAAGGCTGGTTCCCGAGTAACCTCGTTGGTTGAAAACGGGCGCAGCTTTGCGGATGATCTTTCGGCGGGTTTTCTCACCCTTCCCTAAAAGAACGCTCACGAAAAAATCGTAGCACATTTTGCGACCGATTGGTCTCACGAAGAATCTCTTTCCAACATACCGATACTATGAGCACAGCGACATTAGCCCGCCCCATAGCTCCCTCAGATGTCGCAACCAAGCGCGCTATTAATCCGTGGGCGGTGGCCATCACGGTCACGCTGGCAACGTTCATGGAGCTTCTGGATACTTCGATTGCCAACGTTTCCCTGCCGCATATTGCGGGCGGCCTGGGATCGAGCTTCGATGAAGCTACGTGGGTTCTGACTTCGTATCTGGTAGCAAATGCAGTCGTTCTGCCACTCAGCGCATGGCTTTCCCGCGTCTTTGGCCGCAAGCGTTATTACATGATGTGCGTGGCTTTATTCACCATAACGTCATTTCTTTGCGGTATCGCGCCTACGCTTGGCTTCCTTCTGCTCTTCCGCGTCATGCAGGGGATCGGTGGCGGCGGTCTTGCTCCCGTCGAGCAGGCCATCCTGGTCGATACCTTCCCGGCGTCGAAACGCGCTGCGGCATTCGCTCTCTACAGCATGGCGATTGTGACCGCGCCTGCGATCGGCCCTCCTCTGGGCGGCTGGATTACGGACAGCTTCTCCTGGCGTTGGGTCTTCTTCATCAATGTGCCGATTGGCATCGTCTCGCTCATTCTCAGTAGCCGTCTCGTGCATGACCCGCCACAGTTCAAGGAAGAGATAGCCAAGCTGCGCGCGAGCGGCAAGCTGAAGATCGACGGGTTGGGTATTGCGCTCATCGCGATTGGATTCGCATGCCTGGAAATTGTGCTCGACCGTGGACAGATCGATGACTGGTTCGGTAGCAGTACGATTGTGGCACTCCTAATCGCGGCTATCGTCACGCTGAGCTTTGCGATCTACTGGGAGTGGAACCATACCGATCCGGTAGTCGAAATCACGCTGCTGAAAGAGCGCAATTTTGCCTCCGCTACGATCTTCTACTTCCTCTTCGGATTTGTGCTCTTCGGCAGCACGACGATGATTCCGGAGATTCTACAGACGCTCTATGGCTATACCGCTACCGACGCTGGGCTTGTGCTGGGTCCAGGCGCGCTGGTCATTACCGTTCTTGCTCCTTTCGTCGCGAGACTAACGCAGTCGGGCAAGGTGAACCCGCGACACCTGATCATCTTCAGCTATTGCGTTGTTGCGTGTTCCATGTGGTACTACGGCAGCTTCACGCCGCAGACGGATTACTTCCATTACGCCTTTGCGCGCGCGATTCAGGGCTTCGGCTACGCATTCCTTTTTGTGCCGGTGAGCGTGATGGCATACTCGTATCTGCCTCCGCAAAAGAACAATAAGGCTTCAAGCTTCACGAATCTGGCGCGCAACTGGGGCGGCAGCTTCGGCGTGGCTTTCATTACGACGTTTCATGAGCGTCGCATGGACCTGCACCAATCGCGGCTTGCCGACACGCTGGCACACGGGTTGCCGCTGGTCGATGCAACGCGCGACTCGCTGACGCGCAACTTCGAGCGCCTAGGGTTTTCACCTGTCGATGCAAGTACCCACGCAAACGGCCGCATCTATGAACTGCTGGGGCAGCAGGCGAGCCTGCTAGGGTTTCGCGACTGCTTTCACATGCTGGGAATTATTTCCCTACTTGGTATTCCGGTGGTGATCTTCATGTCGCGCAACTTCCGGCCGGCAGGCGGAGGCTCAGGCGGACACTGATCGAGTTTACGTTTGTGGTTGCGCATACGACATGTAGCGTCGATGATTGTTCCGACCGCGCATGACGATTCGACACCTGGCTCGCAAACTTGGCGTTGTATTTTTGTCCTTCATACTGCTGCTGCTCACTGTGTGGGCCGCCTCGGCTCTTTTCTTTGATGTTCGCTTTGCACGGCTGCGCATTCCCTGCATGGTGGCGTATCTGCTGGTGGTCGCAGGCACACTCTTCTTCAAGCGCTTCTGGTATCGAGTGGTGGGCTGCCTTGCCTGCTTTCTGGTTGTGCTGCTCTGGTGGCTTTCGCTCAAGCCGTCAAATGACGGTAACTGGCAGTCCGATGTCTCCCGGCTGGCGTACGGGCAGGTGAATGGCGATCACGTCACGCTCTACAACACACGCAGCTGCGACTATCGCGCCGAGCTCGACTACACCTGCCAGTGGCCGACGCGTGAGGTGGATCTGTCGCAGATTCGCGGCATGGATCTCTTTGTCGACTACTGGGGCTCGCCGTGGATCGCACACACGATACTGAGCTTCGATCTCGGCAACGGGCAGCACGTTGCGTTTTCGATTGAAGCCCGAAAGGTGGCAGGGCAGAGTTATTCCGCGGTGCGGGGGTTCTTCCGGCAGTTCACACTTATTTCTATAGCGAGCGATGAGCGGGACGTAGTGCGCCTTCGCACAAACTACAGAAAGGATGAGGATTTGTACCTCTTCCACACTACGGCGACTCCCGCGTTTGCACGCTCACTCTTTCTGGACTACGTCCATTTCACCAATTTTCTGCACGATCATCCTAAGTGGTACAATGCTGCGACGAGCAATTGCACGACGGAGATATTCACGCTGAAGTCCATGAGCATATTGCCGCGCAACTGGACGATTTTGCTGAACGGCAAGGGACCAGCCGAACAATATCGTGAAGGAAATCTCGCCGGAGATGGCTTGCCATTCGACGAATTGATGAAGCGGGCTTATATCAATCCAGTAGCAAAGACGGTAGATAAGGACCCCGACTTTTCGACAGAGATCCGCGAGGGCAGACCGGGATTCCCAGCCTTGCAGTAGCTTCTTGATTCAGCGTTACAGCCCGAAACCTGCGAGGAACGGTGCAACAGTGTGGAAGGCGATGCCGCCGAATTTAGCAATCATTCCGGCGATGGTTCCAATCGTCGTCAGCTCGCTCTGTGCAGCACCGGAGGCCTTCACCAGCAGATTCAGCTTTTCTAGCCCGGATTGGAGCTTGCCTTTCGCTTCCGGAGCTTTTACATCTTCGTGCATCGGCTGCACGACACTTTCGACGATGGTGCTCTTCATGGCCTCCGGCATGCTGGACTTCTGAATCTCCGCCCGCAAATCTTCGATCAGCTTAAGAAGCTGCTGCTGATCGGCTGCATTGTTGATGGAGGTGTTCGAGACTGCTCCTGCGCCAATCGCGATGCCGGTGCCGGAGACGCTTCCGCCTACGTATGTGCCTCTCGTATCTTTATCGTCGGTCATACATTCGCTCCAGCTTCCGGGCGGACCGCGGTGGAAGCAAGGCTGTGCTCTCCCACGGCGATACCCGCTCCTTGAATATTCCCATTCACAGTCGTTGAGCGGTCATCGATGTGAATGGTGACGTTGTAAACAGCTCCAGCCGGGACAGACATGATCGGAGTCTGTTTATGTGTATTCGGATTCACGATGTTCAGCTGCATCTGATCAGGGCGTTGAGGATCGGCTACGGCAACCACCGATGCTGGAAACGATGTTCCGCCGGTGACGTTAATACCGCCGACGAACTGCAGGCACGGGGCCAGGAACTCGCTCCATCTCTGGGTCTGCACCATCACCATGACCTTTACCGTCGATAGCGGTCCCTGAATCAGCAGCATGAGCACATGAATGGCGACATTGAATGGAGGCATACCGAGTGCATCGAACTCTCGTCCGACCGCGATTCCGGATTGCAGAGGGATCTCGCGCATCGGAGCGAAATTGAAGACGGCTTGCACCTGCAATGATTGCGCCAGACCGGCTGCTACCTCTGGAGACTCGAGATTCTGCAGACCCATCAGAACCACTTGCGAGGTCATGAGATCGATTTCTTCGACGCAAACCAATGCCGGAGTGAAGTCGGTGAATTGCGACCCCGGCGGCAACAACATGTAGATGCTCAGAGGTTGGGGAATTCCGCGCATCTGCGCGAGCATGAGAGAGTACTGCATCAAGGGGTTCGGTGGGATGACGGTGAAGCCTTCCGGCAGTGCTGCCGTATAGTTGGCTCCGCGAATGACCTGCTCATTCAAAGCTTGAGAAGTATATCTCCGGGAAGACCGACCTACTGCTAAATATTTTCAGCCATTACAGCAAGCTCGAACCGGCTATCTCCTGCAAGACTGCCAGAGGCGAGGTCTCCGGCGTTACCAGCGCTTCGGGACGAACGAGGAAGGTCTGTTCGAGGGCGTATTGTCCGGCCAGAACTGCGTGAGGAACGGTGTCGGTGTAAACCATCCAGCTGGAGCCGGGAGGAAAGTTGAAGCTGTACTTCGGGCACTCGGACTGGAAGCGCGGGTTCTCTTTCAAAAAGTTATGGAAGCGCATCATGAAATCGTCATAGGGCGAGCGCTTGATGGATGGGATGGCTGCTGCGAGTCCCATTCCGCGGCCCAGCGACTTCGCGGCGCGGCTGATAGCGCTGTCCGGCAGCGGAGCGATCTCTGCGGGCACGAACTGTTTCACCGTCTGGCCGAAGGGGTCGCTGACGACCCAATCGCGGGTGCGCGTCGGATGGATGTTATTGAAGAAGCGGAGAATCCTTGAACCATAAGTCGGGCGCGTGGGAAAGGCATCGGTGTGCAGCAAGTCGTTACGACGACGCTGCGGCAGGTCGCGGCCTTCTTCTTCCTGCGGACGGAAGCTGGCGTAATCGAGTTGCCAGTTCGCGTTATAGGGAGCGAGGAAGTCCGTGAGAAATGCGGTCACGCTCTTTGAATATTGCCGCATGATGCCTTGTAGCCGCGCTACTGCCTGTGCGTCTGCGGTTTTGGAATCGACACCGCTGAGCTTGTCAATGTTCGGCTTGTAGGCGATGTTCTTGTGCAGCGAGCTATCAGTCTGCTGCTGGCCCAGGAGAAACTGCAGGTCATTCTCAGGGATGAGAATGGGAGTCTGCGGGAAGTAGAGAATGTCTCCGGCTTCAAGCTCGGCGCACCATTCGCGCTCCTGTGTTTGCGAGGGCGACTTCAGTTCTTCGGGCGAGATCGAGATGACAGCCATAACGTGTTCAGTTGCCACTCAGTTTGCGGCGAAACCAGAAGGCTAACAGAACCACGAGGCTGACAGCGAGGACGACCAGTCCAGCGGGCAGAGCGATGTAACGGTAGCTGTCAGCGAAATTAACGTTGTGGTGGCCTGCGGTGTTGTAGATGAGGATGCCGAAGATGGCGAAGAAGCAGGTGGTGAAAAAAGTGATGAATCCCAGTGAGAAGGACAACAACAGAGTGGCGAAGAGTCCGTAATCGCCGAATTGGATCCCGAATATTCTGCCTTGGCTTGCAACCATAACGGCGCGACACGCTCCTCAGCTAGAATACAAGGTTATGGCTGAAGCCGCCCAGATCGAGTTGTTGCCGGCGCAAAAAGTTGCGCAGGATGTGCAGGTACTGCAGGCGCCAAACGGCGTGTGCTATGCGCAATATGGCGATACACACCTGACTGCGCAGGAGCTGGAGCGCATTGTGCAGGCGGTTCCGGATTCGATTGCAGCCGCGCTGAAAAGGCGCGCCTACTATTTTGTTCCGCTGACGATCAGCGAGAATGACGAGACGCTGATCGCCCCGGAGTATTCGGTGGACTTCAGCGACCGGGCCATCTGCCATCGCAACGTTACCTTCGGCGGATCGGAGTGCATCTTCATCTCGACGCGATTGATGCAGGACCGCTTCGCGCTGGCTTTCGAATTCTTCATCAACGTCGGCCACCACTTTGTTGAATCAATCGGCGTGCCGCAGAGCTTCGGCGACCTTATCTGGGCGCAGGCGCTGGCAGATGCCCGCGGCGAGACCAGCCAGGATGCCTGGGAAAACCGCAAGAAGGCTACCGACCGCACGCGTGCAGATGAGAAGGCGAAGACCACGTTTTTCGACGCCGCATTTTCCGACGCGATTGCCATCTACCTGCTTTCTCTGAGTATCGATTTTGACTATGCCGATCTGCGGGAGCGGGAGTATCCGCTGCTGGCTGCTCCGGTGTTGGCGGAGCGGCTGCGGCATATCGCCGGATTGTTCCCTGCGAATGCCGGGTATGAGTTTGAGATCAAGTACCGTCGGCGGGGCTAGGAATACCCTCCCTATTTTGCCCAGAGATTGTTTATTTAAACAGTTTAGTTGGGATTGGTCTAAGTTATTAAAACTTCGCTTCGTGTATTTGCGGAGCAAGTTTTCCATCCCACCCTTTGCTTTGCAAAGGATGGGGCACCCAGGCTAAATTGCTGAAAACATCAATACTGCATTTTGGCGTTATCCGCTCCGCTCATCTGGTTTGAGATTCTTCGCCTGCGGCTCAGAATGACGAGATTCTCGCCCTTCAAATTTTTTTTCTTATATCGGTACGGGATTTGATCCTGACACTACGCCTAAATATTTGGCTAAACGATTAAATCCCCATGACTCTCGCTATCGTCGGCATTTATTTACAATCGCGGGATGATTGCGCATTTGCGGGGGCGGCTTTTTTCAAAACAACCAGGACAGGCGATTGTTGAGGCAGGTGGCGTGGGCTACGACGTGACCATCAGCGTTCCGACGTTTACGGCTTTGCCTGCCGAGGGAGCCGAGGTATCCCTCTTCATTCACACGCAGGTGCGCGAGGATATTCTGGCGCTCTTCGGTTTTCTCGACCGCAGAGAGAAGAGGCTTTTTGAGCGGCTGATTACGGTCTCGGGAGTCGGGCCTAAGCTGGCTGTGACGATCTTGAGCGGATTAAATGCGGAGCGAACGGTGGCGGCGATTCGGGCGCAGGACCACGCGACGCTGACGCGGATTCCCGGCGTTGGGAAAAAGCTGGCCGAGCGGCTGGTGGTGGAACTGAAAGACAAGCTCGACGATATGGCGACGACCGCTCCAGCAGTTTTGGCTGCGGGTCCGGCGGCAGACGATGTGCTGTCGGCTCTGGTGAACCTTGGATATCAGCGGCCGGCGGCGCAGAAGGCGATTGAGACGGCGGTCGGGAAGAACAAGGCCGCGGGTGAGAACTTCGATGAGCTCTTCCGCGCGGCCCTGCAGGTGATCCGGTAATTGCCGTATGCAGGGTACTGGCTGCGGTTGAACCGAAATTCAGGAAAGCGTGCCTCCTTCGTCTCGCTCGCTAGGGCAGTCGAAAGCTGATTTCCGCCCAGACTTTTAACGTTGTCGCGGCTACTCGATTCGCAGCGCCTCCATGGGCTCGATGGATGCGGCGCGGCGCGCGGGAAAAAGGCCGGCGATAAGAGCACACGCACATAGAACGAACGCGGATAGGCCGAGCACGAGGGGATCGAAGCGGCTCACTGCATAAAGCTGGTGGGCCAGATAGCGTCCGATGAGGATGGCGAGTGGCAGACCGATGCAAATTCCAATGGCAACTTGAGAAAATGCGCCTCGCAGCACCATGCTCACAATGTTGCCGCGACTGGCGCCGAGGGCCATGCGCGTGCCGATCTCATTCACGCGTCGCGTGACGTTGTAGGCTGTCACCCCATAGAGGCCGATGGATGCAAGCACCAGCGCAAGCAAGCTAAAGAGGCCGGTGAGTCGCGCGATGAGACGCTCCTGGTTGAACTGCGTGGCGATCTGTTCGGAGTAGGTGATGACGCGAACCACTGACAGATTGGGGTCGACGCTGGCCAATGCGTTGATGAGCGGCTTCTCATAGCCTTCCGGAGCGCCAGTGACGCTGAGTTGAATGGATTGTGCGTAGAGCGTGCCAGTTTCGAGGCGCTGATAACCCGACGGTCCGAACTGCGTGGTCTGTGTAAAGGGTAGAAACATAGTGGGGCTGGCGGTAATGGAGGGGTTCTTGTATTTTGCGTCGCGCACAATGCCGATGATCTGATAGTCGTATCCGTGGCCGGGCAGCGACATGCCGAATCTCTTTCCGATAGCGTCTTCGCCGGGAAAGAAGGTTCGCGCGAAGGATTCATCGACAACGGCGACGTGCTGGGAGGCTTGCGTGTCCTGATCGGTGATGGCTCGGCCGCGCAGAAGCGGCGTACCGAGAGTCTGAAAATAATGTGGGCTCACGCGGTTGTAGACGATGTTGACGTCCTCGATCCATTTGTCGGTGCGTCCGCCGATGGTGACACCGAGGTTGACGCAGCAAAGATTCTGCGGACTGTTGAGCGAGAGGCTTGCGCTGCGCACTCCGGGGATTAACTCTAGGCGATGCTGAAGCTCTTCATAGCGCGCTGGAAGTTGCTCAGGTTTGTATCCGGCAGCTTTGAAGCTGATGCTGGCGAGAAGCCTGCCTTGCGTCTGGAAGCCGAGGTCGGTTTTTTCCAGATTGCGCAAGCTCTGTGTTACGAGGCCGGCCACGGCAAGCAGGATAATGGAAAGCGCGGCCTGCAGGATGATGAGAATCTTTTGCGGCTTTGCCGAATGATGCGTCGCGCTGCGGCTGGCGGCGCGCAGGCCTTTGGAAGGATCAGCATGCGTCCCGATCCATGCGGGGGCGATGCCGAAGATCACTCCGGTGAGAACGGAAAGCAGTAACGCGAAGGCAAATATCGGCAGCGATGGCGTGGCGTGAACGGGGACATACGTTGCTCCGCGAAAGACGATTAGCAGAATGGCCCTGGTTCCGAGATATGCAAGCAGCAACCCGGCCAGGCCGCCGATCGCAGAGAGTAGCACGCTTTCAGTCAGCACAGCGCGTATCAGGCGTGCGCGCGAGGCTCCGAGTGAGAGGCGCAGAGCGGTCTGGTGCTGGCGAGCGGTGCTGCGAGCGAGCAGCAGATTCGCCAGATTGGCGCATGCGATGAGCAGCACGAGTGCGGATGCGGCTGAAAGCAGGTAGAGTCCGTTTTTCGAGCTGCTGCGAAAAGATGAAATGCCTGTGCCGCCGGGTGTGAGCTGAATGTGCTGCTTCGGCAGGTCTGCTAGATCGTCTTTGTTGAGCTTTCTTTCGGACTGGAGCCAGTGTTGGATGTCAGTCGTAAGCTGTGCCTGCACTTGCGCTGGCACTGCACCTTGTTTCAAACGGCCGGTAACATACAGCCACGCATCACCGGATGAGTTGAGGATGGATTTCTGGCCATTGCCTTCAAAGGCTGGTTCCTGGCTCAGTGGAATCCATAGTTCGGGTGGATAAGCGGAGAGTCGGTCACCAAAGAAGCCTTCGGGCGCGATACCGATGAGCGTGACGGGCTGACCGTCTAACGAGATTGTAGTTCCGACGATGGCCGGATCAGCGCCGTACTTCTCTTTCCATGTGCGATAACTCATCACCGCAACGGCGGCGGCTTCCGATTGGTCGTCAGAAGGATGGATCAGGCGGCCCAGACTGGCTTGAATTCCCAATGTTGCAAAGTAGTTTCCGGAGACATATTCGCCGCCCGCGGTCTGAGCGGATCCAGATGAACCTGCACGTCGAATGTTGAATGAAGTCGTTCCACCGGAGAAGGCGGCAAGCTGCTCGAAGGATGGGTTGGTGTCGCGCAGATGTTTATAGAAGGGGTAATCGAAAGTGCCCCATGAGCCTTCAAGGCCGCCCCATTCGCAGCAGTAATATTCGCCTTCGCCAACACGATAGAGCTGATGGGGATTGGCGATGGGCAACTGCTTCAGCATGACAGCATGCATGAGAGTAAAGATCGCGGTGTTGGCTCCGATGCCGAGCGCCAGCGTGAGTACGGCGGTCACGGTGAAGCCGGGGCTGTGGATCAATTGACGCAGGCCGTAACGAATGTCCTGCCAGATGGATTCGGCCAGCGATTCCCAACCGGAGGAGCGCACTTGCTGCTTTACTGTTTCCATGGTTCCCATCTCCGCGCGAGCTGCGCTCAAAGCTTCTTCATGGTTCATGCCGCCGCGCATCTTCTCCTGCGCAGCAGCCTCGATGTAGCCGCTCAGCTCTTCATCCAGATCGCGGTTTCTCTGGTCTTTGTGGCAGAGTGCCTTCAGGCCCATCAGAAAAGCTCGCAAAGGTCTCATGGTGTCCTGCTCAGGCTTCGAGAATGCGGCTGATGGCGGCGATCTGGCGGCCCCATTCGCGGGTTTCTTCCTTCAGCGCTTTGCGGCCGCTGTCAGTGAGGACGTAGTACTTTGCGCGGCGATTGTTTTCCGTCGAGCGCCATTCGGCCTTGATACGGCCCGCGCGTTCGAGCCGGTTAAAGGCGGGAAACAACGAGCCGGGATTGACGCGGAAAACGCCGCTGCTGATCTGCTCGATGCGAAGGGCGACGCCGAAACCGTGCATGGGCTCAAGCGCGAGCGTCTTCAGGACGAGCATTTCGAGCGTTCCCTGAACGAGGTCGCTGGGTTTGTCGGACATTCCGAAACTCTCCTCTAGTTAATCAAGAGGAATGATGCGCTGCGCCCACTAGATTGTCAAGAGGAGAGTTTCGAGATTACTCAAGTGAATTTTGGTCGGGCAGTATTCAGAAATTGGAATTGAACTGATGTTTACATTGCCTGCTTAGAATTCTGGCTGCTTCTCAGACCGAGAGCAGAGGAGAATTCCCCGTGAAAAAAATCTCGTATTGCGCAGCGGTGGTTGCGATTGTGTGCGCATCGCTGCAAGCTCAAGTAACTTTACTGGGCAAGAGTACGCTGACTGGATCGAGTGCCGGCTCATATCAAGACTTATCAGGATTGAAATACACGCTGGAAAATGGAGTTCCCGCGAATTTGCTGGGCGGATTTGGCTCCGGCATTACCTACGCCGGTGGCAATACCTTTCTCGCAGTGCCGGACCGCGGGCCGAATGCGGTGAGCTTCAATCCGCTGGTGGACGACACGGTAGCGTATGTGAACCGCTTCCATACGATCACGATGGATCTGGCGCCAAACAGCGGCAGCGGTCTGCCGTTTACGCTGACGCCCACGCTGCGCGCAACAACCCTGCTGAACGCGCTGCTTCCTCTCAATTACGGCACGGGCGCGGGATTGAATATCATTCCTGGCAAGCCGCCGATCAACACGTTGCTGAAGCACTATTTTACGGGCCGATCGGATGGCTATGATCCGGAACACGGCTCGGCGGATGTGCTGGATGCGCGACTGGACCCGGAGAGCATTCGCGTATCGAACGATGGGCTTACGGTTTTCATCTCGGATGAGTACGGACCGTATATCTATCAGTTCCTGCGTGCGACGGGCGAGCGGCTCAGGACCTTTACGATTCCGGCAGATTTCTATGTGGCGAATCCGAAGCCCACAGGTGATGAGGAGCAGGCGACAAACAATACCGGCCGTGTTCCGAACAAGGGCATGGAAGGGCTGGCGATTACTCCGGATGGACGGACGCTGGTGGGCATCATCCAGAATTCGCTGATCCAGGATGCGGCAGAAGGCGGCGATGTGGCTAATGTGTTGCGCATTGTGACGATCGATATTCTTTCAGGCCGCACGACGCACCAATACGCGTATCTGCTGACGACCGGTTCCGGCGTGAGCGAGATTACGGCGCTGAACGACCACGAGATGATTGTGGACGAGCGCGACGGCAAGGGTCTGGGCGACGGCAGCAAGGCGAAGGTGAAGCAGTTCTTCAAGATCGATCTGAACGGTGCAACCGACGTGAGCAACATGGACGGCACAGCAGCAGCTGCGCACGCTGTGCCGAAGACGCTGTTTCTGGATGTGGTCAAAGTCCTGACCGCCAACGGCATTACCGCAGACCAGATTCCAGCGAAGATCGAAGGCGTTTCCTTTGGACCAGACGTGAACTACAACGGCAAGATGGTGCACACGATCTGGGTGGCGAACGACAATGACTTCCTCCAGGATTACAGCGGACCGAATACGAATCCCAACCAGTTCTTCGTGTTCGGATTTACCGATGCGGACCTGAGCGGATCGGTATACGTCCCGCAACCGCACTATTCGCTGTTCGGCTGGTAAAGGTTTGTTGCCTTGCAAAATAAAAGGCGCCATTGCGGCGCCTTTTCTGCTTTCTGGATCGACCGCCGCTCCTGGACGCGGGAATTATCTACAGATGAGGCAGCCATTTGCTTCGAGTTCACTTAGCCATGCGGGGAGTTCTACTGGTCTTGAAAAATTGACGACCCAGCGCAGATCGACTTTTTCGAGTTTCGGGAGTTCGGCCAGAGTCGATGGCAGTGATTGAATTGGGTTGCCGCGAAGGTCGATGTGGCGGAGGCCACACAGCTCGCCGATGGATGGCGGCAGCGAAGAAAGGCGATTGTCTCTGAGATGCAGCTCGCGGAGATTTCGGAGCTGAGATATGGAACCCGGAACTGCTGTGAGCTGATTGCCGGAGGCACGCAGCTCGATGAGATGGTCGAGACGGCAGAGGGCTTCGGGGAATATCGAGAATTGATTGTCACTGATGTTCAGGTAGCGGAGATGTTTCAAACGCTCGATGGATGCAGGGAGCGTGGTCAGCTGGTTGTCGTGGAGATAGAGAAAATCAGTGAGCGCTTCGAGATTGCCTATGGCATCCGGAATCCGGCTGAGTTGGTTGTGGCCGAGGTCGAGCATGCGGAGGCGCTTCAGGCCTGCGATGCGATCGGAAATTTCTGCCAGTTGATTCTCGGCCAAAACCAGGGATTCGAGGTCGATTTGTTCCCATACCGAGTCGGGCACCCGACCGAGATTCTGCTTCCAGAGGTTGAGGTGCAAAGCTGAGACGTCGGACATGATGGAGATCGTATCGTGTTCCCTGCGTTGAGGGTGGGCGTTCTTAATCCATAAATATCTTAGGAAAAGTTCGACAGCGTGTCGATTTCGCGGTGTGCCGTTCGACGTGTGAGTAGAGGGTGAGATACAAGGGTAAATCGCCCAACGATGGACTTCCAAACGAAGGAGAGACGTATGCGTGTGATGGTGTTGGTGAAGGGAACAAAGCAATCGGAGGCGGGGCTGCCGCCAACCGAAGAGATGAGCGAAATGTTGGCAGAGATGGGCAAGTTCAACGAAGAGCTGGTGAAGGCCGGTGTGCTGCTGGCTGCCGATGGATTGCAGCCGAGCTCGAAGGGCAAGCGGGTGCTGTTTTCCGGTGCGGAGCGCACGGTGATCGATGGGCCGTTCGCGGAAGCAAAAGAGCTGGTGGCCGGCTACTGGATCTGGCAGGTGAAATCGATGGAAGAGGCGGTGGAGTGGGTGAAACGCTGTCCATGCCCGTTTCCCAGGGAGGAGTCGTATATTGAGATTCGGCCGGTGTACGAAGCAGAAGATTTAGGCGACGCGCTGACTCCAGAGCTGAAAGAACAGGATGACCGTCTGCGCGCGCAAGTAGCTGCACAAAATTAATTTTGGTGCGTGTGTCGAATTAACTCAGCGCCATTCGATGGATAGGCAGAGGGAATTCTAGAAAGCAATTTAAGGAGATGAAACGATGAAATTTTTGTGCGTATACAAACCGGCGAAAGAAGAAGGCGCTCCACCAACGCAGGAGGACTTTACGAAGATGGGAGCGTTCATTGAAGAGATGACGAAGACCGGCAAGCTGATTGCGACAGAAGGCTGCATGCCGAGCGCGAATGGCGCTCGATTGCGGCTTTCTAACGGGAAGTTCGCCGTGGTGGATGGACCGTTTACCGAATCGAAGGAGCTGATCGCCGGCTTTGCGCTGCTCGAGACAGAGTCGAAGGATGAGGCGATTGAACTTTCAAAGCGATTTCTTGAAGTCGCAGGCGACGGCGAGACCGAGATTCGCCAGATCTACGAGCAGGGCGATGTCTGCGTTGGATCGGCGCCTGGAGTACACCAGCAGCATGCGCAGGTGGCGCTAAAATAAGCCCCCAAAAAGGTTTCACTTGTACCCATCGTCAGGATGACGAATCTTTGTTTGAGAGAGAGAGAGAGCTATGCAGATCGATTCATATTTGAATTTCAGCGGCGATTGCGAAGAAGCATTCAAATTTTACGAGCAGTGTTTCGGCGGGAAGATCGAATTCAAGATGACCCACGGTGAGTCACCGATGGCCGGTCAGTTTCCACCGGAGTGGAGCGGCAAGATCATGCACATTTCGTTGAGAGTCGGTGACAGGATGCTGCTGGGGTCCGACGCTCCGCCGCAGTATTACCACAAGCCGCAAGGCTTAACGGTATCTATCTCAGTGAATGACGTAGCAGAAGCAGATCGCATCTTCGCTGCGTTGGCTGAAAAAGGGAATGTGACGATGCCGATCGCGCAGACCTTCTGGTCGCCAAAGTTCGGGATGGTGACGGATCGCTTTGGTATTCCGTGGATGGTGAACACCGTGCAGCCGGCGTGAATTAAGCGAGGGCTCTGTTGTGAACGAAGGCAGAGCCTTTTTTTCTGGGGAGGATTTATGCAGGAAGTTGCAATTGGCAATACGGTTTCAGCGAAGAGACTCTGGACGGGACGCATATTGAGCGGACTGGTCGTTCTTTTTCTTTTGATGGACAGCGTGATGAAGCTGATGAAACCAGCTCCAGTGCTCAAGGCCCAGGCGGCGCTGGGATGGCCGGACGAAATTACGATCACGACGGGAATTGTGCTGCTTCTCTGCACGATTCTTTATGCCATTCCGAATACGGCGGTACTGGGCGCAGTTCTGTTAACGGGATATCTTGGCGGCGCGGTGGCGGTCCAGTGGCGCGTGGGAAATCCGCTGTTCTCGAATACGCTGTTTCCTGTGTATATGGGAATTTTGCTGTGGGCGGGGCTGTGTCTGCGAGATGAGCCCTTGTGTGCAATGATTCCATTGCGGCGTTCGAGCTGATGGAGGTTGCACACGATGCGGTTTGTGATTTTGCGGAAATCCGATGCGACGATGGATTCGGATATTCCGGCGAGCAAAGAGCTTTTTCAGGCGATGCATGAGTACGACGAAGAGATGAAGAAGGCTGGGGCCTTAGTGGCGGTGGAGAGACTGCAGCCAACTTCGCGCGGGACGCGGGTTCGTTTTTCGAAAGGCGAGTTCTCGACTGTGGACGGACCATTTTCCGAGTCGAAGGAACTCATAGCGGGAGTGACGATGATCGAGGTTGCTTCGAAAGAAGAAGCAATTGCCTGGATCAAGCGCTGCCCAACGCTGCGCGGCGATGTGGAAGCGGAGTACGAAATCCGTCCGGTACTCGACTGCCAGCTTGCTTAGTCAGCGGCAATGATGATGTGATCGTTAGCTGTGACGGCTACGGATATTCATGGCACGATCGACGCGGTATGGAGAATAGAGTCGGCAAAACTGATTGCCGGACTCACGCGCATGGTGCGCGATGTGGGCCTCGCAGAAGATCTGGCGCAGGAAGCGCTGGTTTGCGCGCTGGAGAAGTGGCCCGAGTTGGGCATTCCGGAAAAGCCTGGCGCGTGGCTGATGGCCACGGCGAAGCATCGCGCGCTCGATCAGCTGCGGCGAAGGCAGATGCTCGAGCGCAAGCATGAAGAGCTTGGCCGCGAGATGGAAGCGAAGGAGCTGGCCGTGCCGGACTTCAACGCAGCTCTCGATGACGACATTGGCGACGATCTTCTGCGATTGATTTTTATTGCGTGCCATCCGGTGCTCTCGTCCGAGGCCCGCACGGCGCTCACATTGCGCCTGCTGGGCGGTCTTACGACCGATGAGATTGCCCGGGCGTTTCTGGTTCCTGAAGCCACCATTGCGCAGCGGATCGTCCGCGCCAAGAAAACGCTGGCACAGGAGCATATTCCGTTTGAAGTTCCGCGCGGCGATGAACTGCCGCGGCGGCTGGCTTCAGTCCTGAGCGTCATCTACCTGATTTTTAACGAAGGCTATTCGGCAACAGCGGGCGACGACTGGATGAGGCCCGCGCTTTGCGAAGATGCGCTACGGCTGGGACGCATTCTTGCGGAGCTTGCTCCGGGTGAAGCGGAAGCGCATGGGCTGGTCGCGTTGATGGAGATTCAAGCGTCTCGGTCTGCGGCGCGGACAGGGCCGGAGGGACGGCCGGTGCTGTTGCTCGATCAGGACAGGGCGCGATGGGACCGGTTGCTGATCCGTCGTGGGTTGCAGGCGCTGGAGCGCGCCGACGCTCTGGGCGAAGCGCGGGGACCGTATGCCCTGCAGGCTGCGATTGCGGCATGTCATGCACGGGCGGTAGTCGCAGATGAGACAGACTGGGCCCGCATTGTGGAGGTTTATGGCGAGCTTGCACAGGTGATGCCTTCACCGATTGTTGAATTGAACCGCGCGGTTGCGGTGGGCATGGCGTCTGGGCCAGCGGCGGCATTGGAGCTGGTAGACGAGTTGAACACCGAGCCTGCGCTCAAGGGCTATCACCTGTTGCCGAGCGTGCGCGGTGACCTGTTGGCCAAACTGCACCGGTATGACGAGGCTCAGGCGGAGTGTGAACGCGCCGCCTCAATGACCCGCAACGCGCGTGAGCGGGAATTGCTGTTGGAACGGGCTCGCGAGTTTGCGGCGCGCTCCGGTAATTCGTAATTCCATGATCTGCGCGGGGGATTTATCGGCTTAAGATGCATCTCACCGTGCAGCCTGAGCGAGGTAAGAAGCGCTGATTGAGACCGACATTCCCGCACGACTGGACCGGCTGCCGTGGAGTGGCTGGCATCTGCGAATTGTCACCGCGCTTTCAATCACATGGTTGCTTGATGGCCTCGAAGGGAGCCTGGGCGGGTCGCTTGCCGGCGCGCTGAAGAGTTCTGCAACGCTTGGCCTTACCGATGCCCAACTTGGCCTCAGCTCTTCGTTCTATCTGATGGGCGCGGTGGCGGGTGCTTTAGTTTTTGGATATCTAGCCGACCGCTATGGACGGCGCAGGCTCTTTCTGTGGACGCTGCTGCTGTATCTTTGCGCCACTGCGGCGACAGGGCTCTCCTGGAGTCTCGCGAGTTTTACCTTTTTCCGGACAATAACGGGAGCAGGGATTGGCGGCGAGTATGCCGCGGTGAATTCCGCAGTGGATGAATTGCTTCCCGCACGGCTGCGGGGACGGGTCGATCTCTGGATCAACGGCACGTTCTGGCTTGGGATTATTCTCGGAGCCCTGGTGTCCGTGGCTTTCCTTTCCTCTGCCGTGTTTGGAGAAAAACTCGGATGGCGGCTTGCATTCCTGTCCGGCGTTCCGCTTGGCGCTGCCGTTCTGCTGATGCGCCGGTTTGTTCCGGAGAGCCCGCGCTGGTTGCTGCGTCAGGGATTGCAAACAGAGGCGGCGGCAGTTGTTCAGACGATTGAGGAGTCGGTGCGGCGTGAAGCGGGCGCGCTTCCTCCCGTACAAACGGCGGACCTTGTTCGATATGAGAGTGGACGGCGACAAACTCTGCGTCGCCTGCGACGGCTATTGCAGGGTGAATACCGGCGGCGGGCGCTGCTGTGTTTCGGTCTGATGGCGGCACAGGCATTCTTCTATAACTCGGTATTTTTCTCACTGTCCCTGGTTCTGCTGCGGTACTACGGTGTGTCGGCACAAGCGGCGGGATATTACTTTCTTCCGATTGCGGCAGCAAACTTCTTGGGACCGGCGCTGCTTGGGTATCTGTTTGATTCGGTAGGACGGCGGCAGATGATCGGAGCCACTTACGGCCTCTCCGGCCTGCTGTTGTTCGCCGGCAGCTGGATGTTCTATCGTCACGAACTTACGGTAGCCGGGCAAATGGTCTGGTGGTCGCTGATCTTCTTCTTCGCGTCGGCGGCGGCGAGCTCCGCCTATCTGACGGTGAGCGAAGTTTTTCCGCAGGAGATTCGAGCCTCGGCGATTGCCATTTTCTATGCTTTCGGCACGCTGGCCGGGGGAGTATCTGGCCCGTTGATCTTCGGCCATTTGATCGGCAGCGGCTCGCGCGCATTGCTGTTTTCAGGGTATGTATTCGGGGCAGTTGCGATGGCCGCCGCTGGTCTGGCACAGGCTGTATGGGGAATCGCCGCCGAGAGAAAACCGCTTGAAATGATCGCTCCTGAAGGAGATTATTGATCGCTGTCAACCCGGGCGGACACAAGAATCTAAAAAAAGCACACACAGAAAGCGCGGAAGACGCATCCTACGAGTGATTTCACAAATGTGAATGAGTCACTCAGAAAGGACAACACATGCTTCTCATCATTCTCATTATTCTTCTCCTCGTCTTCGGATTTGGCGGCTATCGCATGGGCCCGGGCATCGGCTATTACGGCGGCGGCGGAATCAGCCTGATCCTGCTGATCGTGATCATTCTGCTTTTGCTTCACGTGTTCTAAAGAAATTATCGATCAGGAAATCGCGCAGCTCGATGTTGAAGCTGCGCGTGTTTTGTTTCGTGTCCTGCGCGTCGGTGTTGTAGTCGACGATGTAGGCGCTGCGCGTGGCCGGATCGATGTTGATCTGGCTGCGAAATCCGTTCTGCCATCCGGGATGGCCGATAAGCGTCAGGCCGTGATCGCTATGAACGAAGAAGCTTTCGGCTACGGAGTCATGCGCGCCTGCGCGTGACGGGAAGTCGTCGTCGGGCGTGACAGTCAGTACTGGCTTCCACATTTCTTCGAGCGATGACCGCTTGAGAATGGCATCGTAGTCAGCCTGATGGGCCGGATCACCTAATAGAAACTGAATGTATTTCAACATGTCCGGCAAGGGCGAGTTGAGGCCGCCGTTGGAGCGGGTGATGCCGGTGTTGAAATCGAATGGATCTTCGGTCAGCTTGCCGTCTTTCAAGTCCCAGCTATGGGAGCGATAGCGCAGCAGTGTATACGGGCTGCGGTCATAGTAGCTGTGGTCCATGCCGAGGGGGCGAAAGATGTTCTTCTGCATGTAGACCTCGAACTGATCTCCGGATAGACGCTCGATGATTTCGCCCAGGAAAACGACGGCGAGATTGGAGTAGCTGTAGCGCGTGCCAGGCGCAAATTTGATATTGGAATAAGGCAGCATGGCGACGATCTGCGACCACTGCGTTGGCTCGAAGGGCTGCCAGTCCTGGTCGCGCCAGGGCCAGGTAGCGTCACGGAAGCCGCTTGAATGCGACATGGCCTCGCGGATGGTGATGGCCGAGACAGTGCCATATTCGTCGTGCACAGCGGCGAGCTCGGGGATGTATTTGATGAGGGGATCGTCGAGCGAGAGCAGGCCGCGATCGCGCAGCTGCATGATGGCGATTCCGGTAAAGGTCTTGGTGACGGAAGCCCAGTGATAGGTGGTGTTGTCGTCCACTGGTTGGGTATCGCTCTGTTTGCCGTAGTTGTCGTGCAGTACGACCTCGCCATTGCGGATAAGCATGAGGCTGCTGCCGAGGATTCCGTTGCGCTGCAAACCAGATTCATAAAAAGTCTTGATCTGCTGCGTTGTAACTGGAGATTTGGCTTGGGCGGCAAGGATGCCGGTCAGGCAGGAAATGGCCAAAATGGTTCGTACGAATATGCGCATGGGTTTGCTCGGATTGTAGCGGATGGCTGCGGCTGTCTATCTAGATTTTGTGATGGCTGGCAGAGTGAAACTGGCGTTCTGCGGCATTCGTCTTGTTCCGGCTCGGGCCACAACGGTAGACTTTCTCTACACAAACCAGGAGCCAAATCATGAGCATCACTTTTCCCAACGAGTCGGCCGAATATCGTGTCGCTCGCGACCTCCTCATGCAGGACGAAATTGCGCTTCGCCGCGCCATGGAAGCGGTGGCCGTCTCTCGGCGGGCATTGCCGCCGGGTGGGCTCGTTCCTGAAGATTATGTCTTTGACGGCCTCAATGCCGACGGCGTACCAGCAAAGCTGAGGCTTTCGGAACTGTTCGCGCCGGGCAAGGATTCGCTGGTGATTTATAACTTCATGTTTCCGCGCATGCCGCAGGATGACCGACCGGGTCCGTCGGAGGGTGTAACGGCTCAATTGAAGCGGGAGGACGGACCGTGTCCCTCGTGCACTACATTTCTCGACCAGCTGGATGGGGCGGCGAAGCATTTGAATCAGAAGATCAACTTCGTGGTCATTGCGAAGGCTCCGTTAGAGCGTCTGATTGCGTTTGCCGAGGATCGCAGCTGGAAAAACCTCTGTCTGCTGTCGGTGGCGGGGAATAACTTCAAACGCCACTACCACGCCGAATCGCCTGAGGGGGACCAGTTGCCGATGATGACGGTCTTTCATCGATCCGGCGATGAGATCCGACACTTCTGGAGCTCGGAGATGATGTATGGTCCAGCCGATCCGGGCCAGGATCCTCGTCACCTTGCGACTCTCGATACGATCTGGAATATCTTCGACTTTACGCCCGGTGGACGGCCGTCAAACTGGAATGAACAGTTGAGCTATGACTGCTGCCATGCGTCGGCATCCTGATCTTACTTAGCGTAAAAACTATAAATTGCCGTGTAGGGCTGGCTAGAGTCCCCACTGGTGCAGGCTTCTTTCGGAGCCGCACCGCCGTGGGTTTCGGTGCGGCGGATGTACGTGACGGCAGCGAATTTTCCTGATCCGCTGCCGGGGACGGCTTGGAGCAGCAGCCACGGCACAGAGCCAGCTTCCGGTGAAGACTGCGTGGCGATGGCTTTACCTTTGACTTCGCTGCCGTCGCTCAGTTTCCATGTGGGTCCGGCAAAGTGCGCGCCGATGACGGTTCCTTTTGCGTCAAGAAGCTTCGCGTCAGGCGCTTTGAGTATCCACTTTCCGGCAGCGCAGGTATAGATTTGCGCTCCTTCGCCTTTCGCTTCGAGAAGCGGGTGCATGCCAGCAGGTACATCAATGGAGGGAGCTTGTTGCGCAGGCGCTGCGGCTGACGTGATGAGCGCGGCGACGAGGAGAAGGCTTCGCATCATCGGACGAAAGTAACAGGGCAACGTGAATTCTGCGTTTATTTGCCTTCGTAACGCTGGAAAAGCTCCGGGAATTGCTCTTTTAGAGCAGAGATTTTAGGGCGGTCGCAGACTTCAATGTACGGGTTGCCAGGATTATGAAGCGCGTAATCCTGGTGGTAGGACTCAGCCGGATAGAAGGCTTTCAACGGCACGACCTGCGTCACGATAAGGCCCGAAAAGACATGCGCAGCATCCAGCTGCTTGATGTAGGCGTCGGCGACGCGGTGCTGTTCTTCATCCGAGTAAAAGATAACCGAGCGATACGATGTTCCAACATCATTGCCCTGGCGATTGAGCTGTGTGGGATCGTGCGCGACGGAGAAAAAGATGCGCAGCAGCTGTCCGTACGTAATCTTTGCCGGGTCATAAACGACGCGGACGCTCTCGGCGTGGCCGGTGGTTTCGGTGGTCACATCGTCATAGTGGGCAGTGGCTGCGGAGCCGCCAGAGTAGCCTGCGGTGGTGTTGATAACTCCCTTGACGCGCTCGAAGACAGCCTGCGTACCCCAGAAGCATCCGCCCGCAAAGACGGCTGTGGCTTTACCGCTTTTTGCTGCGGTTGTATCCGTCTGTGCAGCGGGAATCGGCGTTTTGCGGGTTTCCGTCTGGGTATAGGCAATGGCGATACCGGCAGCGAGGACAAGCGCCCACAAGAGAATGCGTTTCATACTCATTAGAGCGAGGGCGGGGTAAAAAGTTACAGATTGCGTTTTGACGGAATCGAGACATCCGTCGCTTCTGCAAACTTTACAATGCGTTTATGCCGAAGGTCAGCTCAAAAACGATAAAAACGGAAGAGATTCAGCCTTATTTCAACACGGAGGCGCTGAAATTCCTGCGCGGATTGAAGCGAAATAACGACCGCGCATGGTTTGAGGCGCGGCGGGATGTATACGAACGTGAGTTAAAGCCGCCTCTGCTGGCCCTGGTCGAACGTGTAACGGATGCGATGACGGAGTTTGCGCCGGCGCATGTTCGACCGGCGGAGAAGAGCATCATGCGCATTTACCGGGACATCCGCTTCTCGGCGGATAAGTCTCCTTACAAGACACATGTGGCGGCGTGGTGGACACGCAACGGTCTTGAAAAGACCTCCGGCGGCGGATATTACTTTCATTTTTCGGCGAGCGAGGTGGTGATCGCAGCCGGCATTTATATGCCGCAAAAGGAACAGCTGATGGCGATCCGCATGCAATTGCTGCAGCAGCATGAAGAGCTGCGACGGATGCTGAACGACAAAAAGCTCCGTAAAGTGATGGATCTTGATCTCGATACGCAGGCACTTTCGCGTCCGCCAAAGGGATTTCCCAAGGAACACCCGGGTCTCGACCTGATCCGGCAGCAGCAGTGGGGAGTCGTGGCGCGACTTCCGGCGCAGGCGGCGCTCGACGCTGGGTTCGCGGGTGAGGTGGTGAAACGCTTCCGGCTGGCGGCTCCAATTGTCGATTTTCTAAATCGCCCATTTGCGCGGGATGTGGAAAAAAAGAAGCAATACATCTTCAAACTGATGTAGACGCTCCCTGCGCAAAGGGCTAGACTAGCCATCATCTCTGCAAAAGGCCAATGCACGCGAAAGCCGCGCCGTACAAGGGCTTCCGCAATTCCTTTTTGGGCGAATAAATTGTCCGAAATCCAGAAAAACCGGAAAAAACCAATAAAAACCGTAAAAAACCTGTGGAAACAGGGCTTTTGCCGTTGACAATGGCTTCAAAAAGACGCAAGGTAAACGGCGGTAGGTTTTTTTGGGAGCCGCATGGATACAGGGGTTTCAAGCGAATCCTGCGACCACGGAACTAAAGAAATCTGAAGCAAACGCGATACCAGCAAAGGTTCTGGGACAGCGGAAAAAGAACCAGGAGGATTGAAAAAAATGGCAACAACTATGACGAAGACAGCTCTCGTTCGCCAGCTGGCGGAAAAGCTCGAACTCACCAACAAGCAGTCGGCGGCGTTCCTCGACCTGCTTGCCGAAACAGCGATCAAGGAAACGAAGAAGAACGGCGTCTTCGTAATTCCCGGACTCGGACGCCTGGTAAAGGCAGAGCGCAAGGCCCGCATCGGCCGCAACCCGCAGACCGGTGAGCAGATCAAGATCAAGGCAAAGACCGTCGTGAAGTTCCGCGTAGCCAAGGCTGCGAAGGACACGATCGCTCCGCCGAAGAAGTAGTTCTACTGCGCTGGGCACCATACAAAAAGGAAACGGGTCACTCCGTTTCCTTTTTGTTTTGCGCGCATGACGTTTGTCATTCTCTTTTGGTGACGGAATCGACTGCCCGAACCTGCGCCGCGGGCTTACAGTCGTGTAGTAAGGAAAGGCTATCGTGGCAAAGGTTGACTATGGCATTGACGCCCCCGGAGTGATTCGCAACCTCGCACTCTGCGGCACTGCGCTCCTGATCGTTCGCGCATTTACACCGGTTATTCCCATTGGTCCGGTGAAGATTATTCACTTCGAATGGACGGCCTTCTGGCTGCTGGCTACGGCAGCTCTGATGCTGCTGTATTCAAAGTTCGGCAAGATGCGGCATCGCGATCGCATGATTCGCATGGCGACGCTCAAGGGAAATGAAGAAGTGTTGGACGTCGGGACAGGACGCGGCCTGCTGCTGGTTGCGGCCGCGAAGGAGCTGACGACAGGTCATGCGGTCGGCATCGACATTTGGAAGGCGGAGGACCTGAGCGAAAACAAACGCGAGCGCACAGAGCAGAATCTTGCGGCAGAAGGCGTGGTGGATCGGTGCGAGTTGATCGATGCGCCCGCGGAGAAGATGACATTCCTCGACGACCGCTTCGACGTCGTCGTATCGAATATGTGTCTGCATAACATCCCGAAAAAAGAGGGGCGTGACCGCGCATGTCTTGAGATTGTCCGCGTGTTGAAGCCGGGCGGTGTTGCGGTGATTTCCGATTACAAGAACACGGGAAACTATGCGCGCGTCTTCAGGCAGGCGGGCATGGTCGTGAGCAGAAAGTTTTACATCCTCGACACGTTCTTCCCGGTCAGCATAGTGTTTGCGGAAAAAGCCGATTTGATGGTCAGGAAAAGTGGATCGTCGCCAGGTAATCTTTTACTCCGGTGCAGAGAATCTGCACGCCGATGCACATAAGGATGAAGGAACACAGGCGCATGACAACCGCCGTCCCGGTAGAGCCCAGCAGCCGCTCCGCTGCGTTCGCGTAGCGATAGCAGATATAGATGATCAGGCAGATGATGACAGAGCCTGCAATGGCAGCGATCAAAACTTCGGGCGAAAGAAACGAACGGGCATGCACCTCGGCAGGCAGATGCGCGCCCACGGCGACGGCAACGGAAATGGAGCCCGGACCGATGGTTATAGGCAGCGTGTAGGGATAAAAGGCGTGGTCGAGAATGTTGTCATCCTGCAGTGACTTGGAACCAACACCGCTGGCGCCTTGCGAGAGTAGCGACCATCCGGTAGCAGCGACGAGCAGGCCTCCGCCTATCTGCACGGCGTAGATGGAGATTCCAAAGAAAGTCAGAATCTTGACACCCCACAAGAGCGAGCAGATAAGCAGAAAAAAGCTGTAGATAGCGATCTTCTGCGTGAGGGCGCGATGCACTTTCGGCTCGACGCTGCCGATCATGTTGATGAAGATGGCGGCGCTGCCCAGCGGATTGACGATGGGAAAGAGTGCACCGACAACCAGAACTGTGGCCTCAATCACAGTGGATACATCGCGGGCTAGATCGATCACGGTCAGGACCTCTCGGTTATTTCTCGCGGCACAAACGCACGCAGCACCAGGGAAGCTCCGAAACAGATGATGACGCAGCGCGTGAGCAGATAGGCATTGTAGCGCCATGCGAGGACGGCGAAACAGGCAGTGATCCCGATGTAGTAGCTCTCCGCAAGCACACTGGCGAGCCATTGCGGCCGCGCAGGCGAGGCAGGTACACGGGCCCGCAGGCTGCGCAATAAGCGCGGTACTTTCTGTTTGTACACCAGATATGTCTCGCCCTGTTGCCCTGTCAGATACGCCTCTTCGCCGAGAATGAGCCGGAAGAAGAAGATAGCCTGAGCGAGGAGGAAGAAGATGGCTCCCGAAGGTGGCATGAGTATGGAAATTGCGACTGCCGAAAGAAATGAACCAACGTAAAGCGGATTGCGCACGTAGCGATACGGTCCCCCTGCGACAATTGCCGCGCCCTGCATGGATCTGCCTTGCATAACCGGTGCACCCAGATAGGCCGTTCCCCATATGCGGAAGATGGTTCCCTTGAGCAATAAGACGATGGCAACAACGGTAATCAGAATAGTAGCGGCGCTGAGCGAGAGCCAGTGAGCACTGGCGAGCGCGCCTGAGAGTTCAAGCCACACGGTGCTGACGCTGCTGGAGCCAATGTAGCGCGCCCACGGAGCCCAGAAGCCAAGGCAGTAGATGACGAAGATGATGACCACGCGAAAGCGGAATTCAAATGCCGTTGCCTTCATTTCGCGAGTGCTCCGCTCTCATTCTTGTAGACGATGCCGGACTTCATGACGAACTGAACATGTTCGAGAATGCGGATATCTTTGAGCGGGTCGCCATTGACGGCGATGACGTCTGCCCACTTGCCGGCTTCAATAGAGCCGACATGATTCGTCCAGCTCATGAGGTCTGCGGCGTTCAGTGTCGCCGTCTGCAGCGCGGCAAGCGGCGTCATTCCGAACTGATTTACGTAAACGTCGAGTTCGTGCGCGTTGAGGCCGTGCGGGTAGACAGCGGCATCTGTGCCGAGAGCAACCTTCACGCCTGCCGCGATAGCCTTCTTCGCGTTAGCCTTTTCAACGGCGCTTACGTCTTTCATTTTCTGTTTATAGAACGGCGGCAGGTTGCCATACTGCTGCATCCAGTCGATGAGATAGGCCGTGGGCACAAAATAATTTCCATGCTGCTTCATGGCGGCGATATCTTCGTCGTTCATGTAGGAGCCGTGCTCGATGGAGTCAATGCCCGCTTCCGTAGCCCATAAGATTCCTTGCGCGCCGTGTGCGTGCGCGGCCACTTTGCGGCCAAGTCGATGGGCGTCGGCAACGATAGCCTTTAGCTCTTCGAGCGTGTACTGCGATGCCTGCGGATCGTCGCCCTTGGAGAGGACGCCACCGGTAGCGCAGACCTTGATGACGTCGGCTCCGTATTTGATATTCTCACGGACCTTATGCTGCACCGCCTCGACGCCGTCGGCTACTCCATCGGATGTCTGGTGAAACTCGAAGGGCAGCAGATTATCGTCGCAGTGGCCGCCAGTAATGCCAAGCGCCGGGCCGCTGACCTGCATGTGTGGACCTTCGATCAGGCCCTCGTTGATGGCGTCGCGGAGGTCTACGTCTGCATATCCGTCGGCGCCCACGTTGCGGACGGTGGTGAATCCCGCTTCGAGCGTGACCTTCGCGTTGCGCGCTCCGATAAGAGCGCTCTTGGCGACACTGGTCGAAAGCTCATGATAAGGATCGAAGTTCGTGTCCATGGTGAGGTGCGTGTGCACGTCGATGAGACCGGGGAGGACGGTCATATTGCGCATATCGATCTCCGCATCGCCCGACTGCTTTAGCGTGGATGCAGTAGGCGCGATCGCGGAGATGCTGTCGCCGGTAACGATGATGGTCTGATCGGCAGCTTCATTGCCGGTGTGCACGTCGATGATGTGACCGGCGCGGATGAGAGTGCGCGTTGGCGCCGTCGCCTGCTGGGCGGCAAGAGACAGCGACTGCATGAGTAACAGTAACAGTGACAAAATAAAGCTGCGGCGGCAGGCGGTCTTAAACATGCTGATCGTCCCTGAGTTCTGCGTGAGATGTGCGGCAAGTCTAGCAGAGGGTCAGGCGAGAGCGATGCGTAATCTTCCTTTGGCCGCCTGCAGTTTTGTTTCGGCTTCTGCGCGAGAGAGTCCAAGACGCTGCATCACGATGGCTGTTTTCACTGAGCCTGCCTCATCGAGCAGCGCCGCGGCTTTTTCGTGTGACACATCGGTAAGAGTGGCGATGATTCTGGCGGCACGGTCGCGCAGTTTTACGTTTGTGGGCTGCACGTTGACCATCAGGTTGCCGTAAACATAGCCGAGACGCACCAACGATGCCGTCGAGAGCATGTTGAGCACAAGCTTGGTTGCCGTACCCGCCTTCATGCGTGTCGATCCTGTAACTACTTCGGGCCCGGTGGCCGGCGTGATGGCGATCTCCGCCCGCTGTGCCACCTGCGAATTAGGCACGCAGCTGAGGCCGATGGTAGCGGCTCCGAGACTGCATGCGTAATCGAGGCCGCCGAGCACGTAGGGCGTGCGTCCACTGGCCGCAATGCCGACGAGCACGTCTTTTCCGCTGAAGGCGTGGGCTTCGAGGTCGCGCTGGCCTTGCGAGGCATCGTCCTCAGCGCGCTCTACGGAACGGCGAAGAGCTACGTCGCCGCCTGCGATGAGGCCCTGCACCAGTTCCGGCGGTGTGTTGTAAGTGGGCGGGCACTCGGAGGCGTCGAGCACGCCAAGACGGCCTGAAGTGCCTGCGCCGACATAAAAGAGCCGACCGCCGTTGTCGAGACGAGCGACGATGGCATCGATGGCCTGCGCGATGTGCGGCAGTTCGCGCTCGACCGCCGTGAGCACATCTCGGTCGGCGTCGTGCATCGTCTGGAGCAGATCGAGCGTGGAGAGCTGGTCGAGATTGGCGGTGGCCGGGTTGCGTGCTTCAGTCAGAAGCTGGTCGAGCTTTTCCATAGTCACAGATTACTTCTTCACCGCTGCGTTCAGCACTGGATGATCGAGCCCCTGCAACGTGCGGTTGGGCTCGCCTTCCAGATCGAGGACGACGACCTCGTTTTCGCCCTGCTTGAGCCACGACGCGGGCACGTAGAGGGTCTTCTGCGGCCCGATGTTCCAGACTCGCCCCAGGGCGCGGCCATTGAGCCAGACCTGGCCTTTGGTGTACGCACTGGTGTCGAGGAAGGTATCCGCCGGCTTTTCAATGTTGAAGGTTGCGCGGTAGAAGCAGGCTCCGGAGCACGGTTCTTTGCTATAGCTGTATTTTTCTGGTGCCTGCATAGGCAGCGGGTAGATCTCCCATCCAGTGACGGGCTTGCCTGCGAGCGTGACTTCTTTGGTGATGCCTTTGCGCTCGCCGCGCATAACCTTGGTGAAATTCACTCGGCCTGTGTTCTCTACGAGGATGTCGAGCCGCGCTTTGGATGCGGTGACGTTGAGCGGCAGGGTGCTCTGGTTCAGGCGGCGGTCGAACGTTCCAGCAAGCTTGCCGTCGACGTAGATTTTTGCGTAGTCATGCAGCTGATCGAGTACGAGGTCGCCGCTGACCGGTCCGCTGAGGGTGGTGCGGTAAAGAATGTAGCCGTAGGCCTGGTCGAGGTCTTCCATCGAAAGCGGCTGTTCGCTATGCGTGGACTTTCCCAGGTTCTTCCAGAGCGAGGCCGACTGCGTAAGCGTGAAGGACGGCACCGTGATGGCTGGCGCTATCTGTGGAACCGGAGGCGGAGTAACGCCGGTAACTTTAGAAATGACGTCGCGAAAGAGGATGTATTTCGGGGTTGGCCTTCCACTTTCATCGAGCGGCGAGTCGTAGTCATAGCTGGTAACGTCCGGCTCATAATTTTTGCCGTCAGAATTGGCGCCGTTCATCCAGCCGAAACTGGTGCCGCCGTGGAACATGTAGAGGCTGATGGAATATCCCTGGCGCAGTGTCCAGTCGAGGTCGTTGGCTTGCTGCTTGGCGTCGGTCTGGGCGTGCTTCGATCCCCAATGATCAAACCAGCCGTCCCAATATTCGCTGTTGATGAAAGGCCCTTCGGGGCGCAGCTTCTTCAAATGGGCAAAGCCGCTCTTTGCGTCGCCGGGGCCGTAGTTGATGCCGACTGGCAATTCAGGCAAAGAACCATTCGGGACTTGTTCAGGACCATCTGCGGTGTAAAGCTGCGCCTTAGTAAATCCGGCATCGAGAATGGCGTGGTGAACCTGCTCCATATAGTCGTGGTCTTTGTCGAAGGAGCCGTATTCATTTTCCACCTGCACCAGAATGATGGGGCCTCCATTGCCGATCTGCAGCGGAGCCAGCTCATTGCCTAAGCGCATGAACCATTTCCTGGCTGGATCCATGAACTTCGGATCGCTGGAGCGAACGACGGTGCTGTGATCCTTGAGCAGCCATGCCGGGAAGCCGCCGAACTCCCATTCCGCACAGGCATATGGGCCGGGACGCAAGATAACGTAGAGGCCCTCTTCCTGGGCTTCGCGAATGAATTCGGCTACATCGTTATTTCCGGAGAAATCGTAAATGCCGGGGCGCTGTTCATGCTCATTCCAGAAGACATATGTCGTCACCGTATTCAGACCCATGGCTTTGGCCATCTTGAAGCGGTCGCGCCAGTAGGCGCGCGGAATGCGGGCGTAGTGCATTTCTCCGGAGATGACTTGGAACGGCTTGCCGTCGAGCGTGAACTTGCCGTTTTCCGCCTTGAAGGTGTGCTCGGCAGCAAACGAGGAATTTCCAGCGGCGAGGAAGGGAAGCAGGAGGAGAAGGAGTAGTGCAGATTTACGAACCATTGGTTTCGATTTGCTCCGATTTGTTATGAAACGACAGTGTACAGGGCTTGACTGAGCTTCGTGCTGAAAATTGCTGCACCTACAATGGAAGCAGCAAAACGACCGGAGCCCTTCCTGCATGCCGAAGATCGACCATTATGTTTGTATTCACGGGCATTTTTATCAGCCCCCACGTGAGAATCCCTGGCTTGAGCAGGTTGAGACGCAGGATTCGGCCGCGCCTTTCCATGACTGGAACGAGCGCATCACATCGGAATGTTACGCGCCGAACGGCGCTTCGCGCATTGTGAATAAGCAGAATGAAATTACCCGCATTCTGAATAACTATTCGCATATCAGCTTCAATTTCGGCCCAACGCTTCTATCGTGGCTGGAGGCTTGCGCACCTCGCACCTATCGCATGGTGCTGGAAGGCGATCTCGCGAGCCAGAATCGCTATTCTGGGCACGGCTCGGCGATGGCGCAGGTTTACAACCACATCATTATGCCGCTGGCGAACATGCGAGATAAAACGACGCAAATTCGCTGGGGAATCGCTGATTTTGTACGCCGCTTTGAACGGCAGCCGGAGGGCATGTGGCTGGCGGAGACCGCTGTCGATTCTGAAACGCTGGAACTACTGGCCGACCATGGAATTCTCTTCACAGTTCTGGCGCCGGGGCAATGTGCGCGGGTTCGTCCGCTAAAGAAAAGCGCGGAGACAACCGATGGCGACGCTGAGGCGGCGTGGTCGGATGTGAATGCGCGCACCGTAGATACGCGCAGGCCGTACCTGATTCGTTTGAAGACAGGGCGCGAGATTGCCGTGTTCTTCTATGATGGCGCTCGCTCCCAGGCAATTGCGTTTGAGGGCATTTTGAACAGCGGCGATAACTTCGCCGCGCGCCTGGTGAATGGGTTCGATGATGCGCCTGGACCGCAATTGGTCCACGTCGCTACAGATGGCGAAAGCTATGGTCATCACCACCGGCACGGGGAGATGGCTCTTTCCTACGCGCTGAAGTTGATCGAGCGCAAGCCTGACGTGCAGCTTACAAATTACGGCGAGTTCCTGGCGAAGTTTCCGCCAACGCAGGAAGCGCAGATTGTCGAAGATTCATCCTGGAGCTGCGCGCATGGAGTCGGACGATGGCGGTCAAACTGCGGCTGCAACATGGGCTCGCATCCGGACTGGAACCAACAGTGGCGCAGACCGCTGCGCGAGGCGCTGGACGACTTGCGAGATGCGGTGGCTCCGTTGACCGAAAGAGCTGGCGCCGAGCTGTTTCACAATGTCTGGGCCGCTCGCGATGCTTACATCCCTGTGATTCTGAGCCGTAGCGGTTCGACGGTGGCTCAGTTTCTTGCTGCGCAGACCACACACGAGCTAAGTGCCGAAGAGCGGATCACAGCCCTCAAGCTGATGGAATTGCAACGGCAGGCGCTGCTTATGTACACGAGCTGCGGCTGGTTTTTCGATGAGGTTTCCGGTATTGAGACAGTGCAGATCATTGCCTATGCCGGACGCCTGCTTCAACTGGCTGGCGAGGTCTTCGGCGCCGACGGCACGGCGCTCGAAAACCAGTTCGTCAGGCAACTGCAGGAGGCAAAGAGCAATATTCCGGAGCAAGGAGATGGCGCGGCTATTTACCAGCGGCATATCAAGAAGATGCAGGTCGGGCTCGAACAGGTGGCAGCGCATTACGCGATCAGTTCCATTTTTTCCAGCTATCCGGAAGAGACGGAGCTGTTCTGTTATTCCATTCGCAGGATCAGCTACGAAGTGGTTACATCTGGCCGGGGAAGGCTGCTCTTCGGGCGAGCACGGATTGCTTCGCAGATCACGCAGGAACCGGAGACTCTGATCTACGCCGTTGTGCATTTCGGCGACCAGAATATTACCGCGGTAGTGAAATCCTTCGACCCATCGCGAATGGACGAATACGAAGACTTTGTGCAGAAGGCTCGCTCGGCCGTGATTGGGGCAGACTTTCCCGCGCTGATCCGCCTCTTCGATCGTCATTTCAAAGCCGAGACCTATTCCGTGCAGTCGCTCTTCAAAGATGAGCAGCGGAGAATTATCAAGCAGATCCTGAGCACAACCATCTCCGAAGTCGAATCGAGCCTGATCTCGATTTACAAGGACCACGCATCGCTGCTGCATTTCCTGAGTAAGGCCGGCGTGCCAAAACCGCCGTCATTGAGCCTGGCTGCTAGTTTTGCCATCAATGCTGGCCTGAGACGAGCTCTTGAAAGCGAACCAATTGATGCAGTGCAGGTGCGAGCTTATCGCGGGTTGTCGTCGGCTGATCAGATTGATGTGGATAAAGTCGAACTAAGCTACATCGCTGACCAGAAGATGAAGCGCGTCATGGTTCGTCTACAGGCGGAATTTAAGAATATGGCCCGTCTCGACGATGCTCTTTTGACTGCGCGAACGCTGTCGGAATTGCCATTCGACTTGAATATCTGGCAGGCGCAGAATATCTGGTATGACACGCTGAAGCTCTCTCGCAAAGAGAAGCTGCCCGCAGAGTGGGAAGAGCGCTTCCGAGAGTTGGGCAGACAGATGAGGATACGCGTCGATGAGCTGGTCGTTGAAGAAGACGAAGATGCGCAGAAACTGGCGGAGTCAATGGCCGCTGGCTGAGCGCTTTATTTTTTAGCTGCGCCAGCGCAACGTGACCGGCCCATCCATGGGATGCCGCATCGGTTGACCGCTGACTGCTGCTTCAAGCCGTGCCTGCTTGAGCGCGAAATACCACTTCGCCGGTCGGTCCGCGTCATCGATGAGCATCAGCGTGGGATCGTATTTCAACCCCTCGGCTTGCTGAATCATCGTCACCTGGTCCTGCTCTACAAAGCGTTTGCCGAATAATGTAGCTATGGTTGTTACAAATGGAACACGATAAAACACATTCCAGGCAGCATAAACATCGATACGGCAGGCATTTGCAACTGTAGGTGTTACGGTTGTGAGGCTTGAGAACCATTTATCTCCGGCGCGGATGGTTTCGTAACGCCGGTTTGGCAGAACGAAGTCGATGGTGGTCGTAATTGGCTCGCCATAGACGCCGAGCAGCTTATAAGGCGCACTGTTGGCTGAGGGCGCATGCGAGGACATCCGGAAGCCTTGATCTATCGGTTCGAAGTGCTTTTCTTTCTCGTGAATGCTGGCCTGCTTCCGCCACCACCACGATTGATGCACGAAGGGGCCGTGCGCCGGGTCCATCAGTCCAATGATGCCGTGATCGACATTGCAGGGCAGCTCGGCGGTAAGGTGCTGACTGCGAAAGCGTGGGCCAAATTTCGGCGTCTCAGGAACCGGCGGCAATACACTCTCGTCGGCGCGTACGCGGCCCGACCCCGGCTCAGGCACGTAGACCCACGCATAGCCATCGCGTTCCTCGCAAGGAAAAGCAGTCCCGTAAATGCGTGTCGCATCGAGCGTGTCATGGCTGGTGAGCGATGGGATTTCTTTGCACTGTCCGCTTACCGGTTCGAAGGCCCAGCCATGGTATTTGCACGTAAGCTGCTGACCATCAAACCATCCGCACGAGAGCGGAATACCGCGATGCGGACAGCTATCGCGCATCGCAAAGAGTTGCCCATCGGTCTTTCGGCCCAGCACCAGCGGAATGCCCATGAGCATTGCTGTTTGAAGCTCTTTGCCTTGCAGCAACTCGCTGCGCATGGCCGGATACCAGTCGTTATAGATGAGCGTAGCGCTCGGTCCTTGCGGTGTGGCGATCGTGGTGAGCTTCGTGGCCATTTCTCTTCTCAACTATAGCGTAGGGCTGTGAGAGGCACCTTCATGGATCATAGGAATTAGCGTCCCTCGGCATAGGCTATAGCGCCATCACCAGCAGCTTGCGCTCAGTCATTTCCTCTGTGGCGTAGCGAATCCCTTCGCGGCCCATGCCAGAGTCTTTCACGCCGCCATAAGGCATCGGATCGAGCCGCCACGTCGGGGTATCGCCGACGATGAGACCGCCGACATCGAGCTTTTCGTAAGCCTGAAAGATTCTGCCCACATCGCGAGTCATCAGTCCAGCCTGCAAACCATAACGCGAACGGTTGACTTCGTTCAGGACGGCGTCGAAATCATCATATGGCTCGATAGCGAGAATTGGCGCGAAGGCTTCCTCATCGAGAACCTTCATGGGACTGCGCGTGCCGGTGAGAAGCGTCGGTTCCACCATATTGCCTTCGCGTGAGCCTCCGGTAAGCACAGTGGCGCCTGCGGCCCGCGCTTCGTCCATCCAGCTTTCGATGCGTTCCGCCTCTGCTGTTCGGATGACGGGGCCGACATCGGTCGCTTCGTTCGCAGGATCCCCGCAGACAAGCGTTCCCGCATGACGAACAGCATTCTGAATGAACTCATCGAAAATGGGCCGCTCGACATACACGCGTTGCACGGAGATGCAGCTCTGTCCTGCGTAGCTGGTTCCGGCGACGACGATATTCTTCGCAGCGCCCGCGAGATCGGGCCAGTCGCCGTGGACGATCATCGCAGCGTTGCCGCCGAGCTCCAGCAGAACGCGCTTTCTCGCTGCCTTCTGCTTCAATGCCCAGCCCACTTTCGCGCTGCCGGTAAAGCTGAGTATTTTGAGTCGATCTTCATGCTCAAGCAGGAATTCTGCGTCCTCATTTGTAAGTGGCAGCACAGCCAGAGCTTCCGAAGGCCAACCAGCTTCGAGAATGAAATCGCCGAGGCGCAAAGAGCAGAAAGGCGTCTGCGGAGCGGGCTTAAGCAAAATCGGACAGCCCGCGGCGATAGCGGGCGCGAGTTTGTGAGCTACCAGATTTAAAGGAAAATTGAATGGCGTGATGGCGAAGATCGGACCTGCCGGAAAGCGCCGCACCATGCCCCATCGGCCTTCGCTGCCCTTCAGCAAATCAAGCGGGAGCACTTCACCACCCTCGCGCACAGCTTCCTCAGCTGCGGTTGTAAACGTCAGGACAGCGCGATCGACCTCGACACGCGCGGCCTTGAGCGGCTTTCCCGCTTCAGCAACAATGAGTTGGGCAAGCTCGTCCTTCGCCGCTGCAATACTCGCGGCAACTTTCTCCAGAATCTGCTTTCGCTCATAGCTGGCGAGCGTTCGTGTCGTGGCAAATGCCCTATCCAGGAGACGAACTGCTTCAACGGCGTGGCTTCGTTCCGCTTCTCGCACGCTTCCAATGACACTCTGATCCCAGGGCGAACGGATTTCCATCTCTCTGCCCGCGAAAATTTCCTGCCCGTCTAGCAAAAATCCACGACTCGTCATTTTCTTCGCCATTTGTTCCCTATTTGTCCGCGATTTCGCGTACACTTGCTGCGATGACCGACGGACGCCGCTCTGTACGATACGATGCCGCCCTGGCCTGCCGCGAACTTGCGGCTGCCGACCCCAAACTCGGCGAACTGATTGCGCGCGCCGGTCCCTACTCGGTGAAGCTAAAAAGCCAGCACTCGCCCTTCGAAGCGCTGCTCGAATCAATTATTTACCAACAGCTCCACGGAAAGGCTGCAGCGGCGATTCTAAAACGTCTGCTCACGCTCTTTGGGGAGATTCATCCCAGCCCGGAGCATCTATTGCAGGCAAGTGACGATATGTTGCGCTCGGTTGGTCTTTCCGCCAGCAAAAGCAAGGCACTGCGCGATCTCGCCGCCAAGACGCTGGATGGGACGGTTCCAACGCTGATCCAGATTCGGCGCATGCCGGATGACGAGATCGTCGAACGGCTGACGGCGGTGCGCGGTATCGGCAAATGGACGGTGGAGATGCTGCTCATGTTCCGGCTCGGCAGGCCCAACGTTTTCCCCATCACCGATTACGGTGTGCGTAAAGGTTTCTCGCTTACATTCAAAAAATTGCCGAAGAACAAGCCGTTTGACGCCACCATGCTGGCCAAACCGGAAGAGATGCTGCGGCGCGGCAAGCGCTGGGAGCCGTGGCGCTCGGTCGCAAGCTGGTACATGTGGCGCGCCTGCGATCTGGCGGGTAAGCCGTCACCTCCGGCAGAGTAGAAACCCGTAATGTTGTTGCTGAGTGCAGCGCTAAGGATCAACTAAAATCGATGCATGTCCTATGCTGACGCCATCGAAAGTTTGTTCGCGCTTGCCGGGGAGCTGCATGTTCCTGCCGGGCAGCCGCGGCGCAAGTTTGAGCTTGAGCATATGCGCGTTCTCGCCGCCGCACTGGGCGATCCGCAAAAAAAATTTCCTTCAGTATTGATTGCAGGGACCAACGGCAAAGGCTCTACCTCTGCCACGCTGGCTTCTATTCTGCAGGCCGCCGGGTACCGCACCGGCCTTTACACATCGCCGCACCTGGCGCGCGTGAACGAGCGCATTCGCATCAATGGTGCGGATATCGACGATGACGACTTCGCCCGTTTTTATTTCCAAGTCGACGATACGGCGCGCAGGCTTGTCGATGCAGGCGAGCTGCCCGCACCTCCAAGTTTTTTTGAAAGCATCACAGCCGTTGCTTTTGTAGCGTTCGCTGAAGTAAATGTCGATATCGCCATACTCGAAGTGGGCATGGGCGGCAGGCTTGACGCGACGAACATCGTTGAGCCGCTCGTCTCTGTGATTACCGACATCTCACTCGATCATACCGAATGGCTGGGCCCGACAATTACCGATATTGCACGCGAAAAAGCGGGCATCTTGCGGCAAAATGGCGTGATGGTGACGTTGCCGCAGCATCCTGAAGCAAATTACGCCATCGGCGACGTAGCCGTAACGCTCGATGTGCAGGGAGTCAACGCAGCCGAATATATTCCATCGCGCACAACACAGCCTGAAAGCGAAGGCAATCGCTACTCTTTGCAAGTGCTGGGCGAGATGATTGAGATCGACTCTCCGCTGACGGGCCAGCACCAGCAGCGCAATCTCGCGCTGGCCATTGCCACCGCAATTGAAATACGTAACCGTAATAGTTACAAAATTAACGCTGAAGATATTGCACGCGGAATCCGCGAAACCCGCTGGGCTGGCCGAATGGAACGCTTTGCCGCAACGAACGGTGCGACGATCCTGCTCGATGTAGGTCACAACCCAGCTGGTGCGTGGGCATTGCGTGCGATGCTTGCTGGAATGGAATCGCAATCTCCGAAGACGCTCATCTTCGGCTGCCTGCGCGATAAGGCCATTGCGGAAATCACGCAGATTCTCTTTCCACTCTTCGATCATGTTTTGCTCACGCCCGTCGATTCGCCACGTTCGGCAACTATGGACGAACTGATTGCAGCATCGGTCGCCACGGGCGCATCTTTTGAAGCCTGTGCTGATGCTAAAAGAGCATTGAAACGCGCCGAGGCGATTACGCCGGCAAACGGATTGATCGTCGGAACCGGCTCCGTCTACCTTGTAGGCAAGTTGCGCGCGGAGCTGGCGAAATGAGCACTCGGCGTCCACTCGGTCCGCGGCCCAATCCGCTGCCTCTTGCCAATCGAGCATTATCGCTTTTTCTGCAAGGGCCTGCATTTTTTGCCTCCACAGCATTTTTCGGCAGCCTGTCGCTTGCCGCATCTTTGTTTGAGAAAGACGGCAGGTTCCAGCATCGGATTGCTCAGGCCTGGGCGCGCGCCTCAGTATTTATTAGCGCCTGCTCGGTTACGATCCTGGGAGCCGAAAACCTGCGTAAGCATAAGGTCGCAGTTTATACCTGCAATCACCTCTCCTATATGGATACGCCGGTGATCTTCAGCACTTTGCCCTTTCAGTTCCGCATTGTGGCCCGTCATGACCTCTGGAAGCTGCCCTTCATCGGGTGGCATCTGAATCGGTCCGGACAGGTGCCGGTCAATGTCGACAACCCGCGCGCTTCCATTTCAAGCCTCAGCGGCGCCGTAAAGACTTTGAAATCGGGCATGCCGCTTTTTATCTTTCCCGAAGGCGGTCGCTCCGACAGCGGCCACCCGAGTGCTTTCCTGAATGGCCCGGCCTTTATGGCAATCCGAGCGCAGGTCCCGATCGTTCCCATGGCTCTTATTGGAACGCATGAACTGCTGCCGATTCATACCGGTCAGTTTTATCCGGTACCTATCACATTGGCAGTGGGAGAGCCGATTGAGACCGTCGGCTACACCATGCGGCAGACGGAAGAGCTGACGGCGCGCTTGAGCGACGAGATCTGCCGCCTCTATTACGCGCACTCTTACCTGCAACTCCCGGCACAGCCCTCGCTTGAGGCCATTACCGAAATTCCTGAGAATGCATTATGAGCGAACCACCTCGCATCGCCATCCCGGAGCCTAACTCCACGGAACTGGAATATAACCAGCGTACCTGGCCGCAGTATGCCCAGGCGGTAGAAGCCTCAGGCGGCATCGCTGTGCCAATTTCCCTGTCAGAAACGCCTGCCGCAGTCGCAAAGATAGTTGCCTCCTGCGCAGGGGTGCTTCTGCCGGGCAGCCCGGCTGATCTGAATCCTCAGAAGTATGGGCAGGAGCCGATTCCAGAGTGCGCCGAAGCCGATCCGGCCCGCGAGGCAGTCGACGAACTGCTGCTGCAGGATGCGTTTAACCTGCATAAGCCCCTGCTGTGCATCTGTTACGGAACGCAGTCACTCAATGTGTGGAAGGGCGGAACGCTGATCCAGAACCTCTCCAGCGACCTGAACCACAAGGCTGGACGCGAGATCAGCGAAGCACATCCGGTCGCGATTGCCGCGGAATCCCAGTATTTTCATGGATTTACCCCCACCCTGCCTGTAAACAGCAGCCATCATCAGGCCATCGCTGTTCCGGGAGATCAATTAAAGGTCGTGGCGACCGCCCCCGACGGCACAATCGAGGCAGTGGAGCAGCCGGGAGAACATTTTGTTCTGGGCGTTCAATGGCATCCCGAACGTACATTTGGTCAAAGTTCGGGTTCACAGGATATTTTTCGCCAGTTTATTGCGGCAGCCCGCAGCTGGAAGCCCCGGCCGATACAGGAATCCGTTGTTTTATGACGGCTGTACTGATCGAAAAGGCTGTTCTTGATGCCGGCCTTCAACCTCTTCCGGAAGAGGCCCTTGAGCGCTTTCAAGAGTATCTGGCGCTTCTCCTGAAGTGGAATGAACGCCTCAACCTGACTTCGGTGCGCCAACCCGAAGAAATTCTGACCCGGCATTTCATCGAGTGCATTTTTGCGGCCCAAAAGCTCCCAGCCGATATCCCTACTCTACTTGACTTTGGTTCAGGCGGGGGATTTCCGGGCCTTCCCATTGCGCTTTGCCGTCCCGAAATTTTTGTGACCCTCGGAGAATCGCAATCGAAAAAGGCGTCATTCCTACGGGAAGTCGTTCGAACACTAAAATTAGGGAATGCCGACGTCTACCAGGGCAGGCTTGAGCAGCTTGACTGGCAATTCCAGGCAGTCACCCTCCGGGCGGTCGACAAAATGCAAAATGCCTGCCGCGCCGCGGTCAAGGCTGTATCTTTAGGTGGCTATCTGGTTCTTCTTACAACAGCCACTTCCAGCCCTGCCTTGATCGCTGACATGAGTCAGCTCGACTGGCAGCCTTCTCTCTCAATTCCAAATTCCGACCAACGCTGCCTCCTGATTGGTCAAAAACCCTGATCATGTTCCACGTGGAACACCGCATTCATATCCCCAAAAAGCACATAATGTTCCACGTGGAACATCAGAGTTTTCCACGGATGTCCTCAATTAACTTCGCGCAATGGATTCCGTTTGCTGCCGTGTATCTCGCAGCTATCCGACAACTTAGAGGTGCCCTCCGGATCCCTCCAAAAAGTCTTCCACAATTTATGTCCAGTTCTGCACAGGCCTTTCCATTTGAATTCCGCAGCCATGATCTTTAGTCTCTTCCTATCCTCATGAGTAAGATTCTGGCCGTCGTAAATCAAAAGGGTGGAGTGGGAAAAACTACTACCACCATCAATCTCACCGCTGCACTTGCCCTCGAAGGGTTAAAGACTCTTCTGATCGATTGCGATCCGCAGGCCAACTCGACCGGGGGCTATGGATTTCCTCGCGACGACGAGCGGAAATCTACCTATGACATTCTCCTCGGCGAAGCCACCGTGGCCGAAACCATCCTGTCTACGGAAATCGAGACCCTGAAGCTGATTCCCTCGAGCAAAAACCTTATCGGCGCCAATGTAGAGCTCATCCAAAATGAAAATCGCGCACAACGGCTCAAGGAAGCTCTCGCCTCCGAACGCGAAAATTATGACTTCATTGTTCTCGACTGTCCGCCCGCGCTCGATCTTCTCACTCTCAACGCTCTCGTAGCTTCCGACACGCTGCTCGTACCCATGCAGGCCGAATATTTCGCCCTGGAGGGCATCAGTGAGCTGATGCATACCCTCGACAGGGTTCGGGAATCCTTCAATCCGAAGCTTGAGATTGAAGGCGTACTGCTGACCATGTATGACGACCGCACGAATCTTGCCCAGCAGGTGACGGAAAACCTGCGTGAGTATTTCAAAGACAAGCTGCTGAAAACGGCCATTCCCAGAAATGTTCGCCTTGCCGAGGCACCCAGCTATGGCAAGCCGGTCATTCTCTACGACCCACGCTCCCGCGGAGCCGAGGCTTACACAGAGCTTGCGGAAGAACTGCTGCAGCGCAACAAGATAGAGAGCCCTAAAGCCAGGGAACGAAAAGCCGCAGCCTCCAAGCGCAGCAAAAAAGAAATCAAATTCTGGCCCTACGCCTAAAACTGGAAAGGATACGTTATGACGACAGCCACTGAAGCTCCAAAACGTCGGGCCCTGGGTAAAGGTCTGGAATCGCTGCTGCCGCGGGTGCAGGCGACTGCCGCTCCTGTGGCTGAGCCTGCACCAAAACAGGCAGAAAAAGAAGTGACCGGAAGGCCGCATGAGATCCCGGTCGGGGAAATTGACCGCAATCCCTACCAGACACGCAGCCGTGTCGATGAACAACAACTGGCTGAATTGGCCAACTCCATTGCCGCGACTGGAGTCGTGCAGCCGATCATCGTACGGCCGCTGGCGAGTGGCCGCTTCCAGTTGATCGCCGGCGAGCGCCGCTGGCTTGCCTCGCAAAAGGCCGGCAAAGATACGGTTCCGGCGATCATTCGCCAGGTTTCCGACGTCCAGGCGATGGAAATGACCATCGTCGAAAATCTGCAGCGCGCCGACCTGAACCCGATGGAGCAGGCGCGCGCTTTTGACCGCCTGGGGAAGGAATTCAAGCTTACGCAGGAACAGATGGCACAACGCACTGGCAAAGACCGCGCTTCAGTTTCGAATTTTCTGCGCTTGTTGCGGCTGCCCAGGGAAGTGCAGGAGAAGGTCGAAGGCGGAGCATTGAGCTTCGGTCACGCACGCGCCCTTCTGCCGCTCGAAAACCCGGAAACTATTCTTAAGGCAGCGCAAAAAGTGGGCGCACTCTCCATGTCCGTCCGACAGACTGAGAGCTACGTGCAGGGATTGATGAACCCGGAGAAAAAGCTCGGCAGCGAAGATAAGGCGAAGGAAAAGCCGGTCGATCCAAACGTTCGTGAAGCGCAGGATCGGCTGCAGCGCTCCCTTGGTCTTAAAGTCCGCATTGAGGATAAGAAGGGCCGAGGCCGGGTCATCATTGAGTATTCGCGGCTCGAGGACTTCGATACGCTGCTCGAAATGCTTGGTAGCTAACATCCGGCCAGTAATTTATTCCGGATCGATCTCAACGTAGTCCAGGCCTGCCTTATCACCATGATCGGGCAGGCCTTCGATTTGGATCGTATCGCCGGCCTGTAGCGCAACGTCCGACGTCGTATGCCGCGTGCTGGTATGGCCATTCATCTTTGGCGAAGGTAGCGAGTCGTCGGCTGTCCACGCATCCATTTGTTTGCCATTAATGAGCAGGCGAAAGCCTGCTGCGCCGTTGTTGGTGTCGAAGTACTGCGCGGATATCTGATAGCGTCCGGGCTTCCCGCTGAATGCGAAGCTTGCTGAGCACGGCTCTGCTAGCTCACAAATTACGGCTTTGCCACCGGAAGCAGTCTCCCATGGCGTAACATCGACAGGCGCGTAGCCTTTGAGCTGCATCGACTCGGCTTCCACGCGGTTGGGATGATGCCCCGCGCGGCCTTTGTCGTCAGGGATACCGGAAGTCTTGAGAAACCATTCACTGATGGCATCGCGCCATACAATCGCGTGTCCTGCCTGGTAGGTAAGGCGATTCAGCACGTCTTCGTATCGCTCATCATCCATCCGGCCTTTGAGCGTCTGCCATTGTGGTATGAGATTCGCCGCAGCCTCCGCGCCCTCGTAGTGCGAATCGTAGATATGCTGAATGACGGTTTTGCCTGAGTGCAGCCGGTAGGTATAGGGAACGTGATGCATGAAGAGCAGCAGGGCATCCGGGCAGGTTGCCAGCGATTCGTACATGGCGGCAACCGGTTCGTGATATTGGCCGATGTAGCCGGTTCCGGTGGCTACAGTGCGATCCATGCCGATACCATCGTGATCCGCGCGATGCCACTGGCCCCAGCCGTTGCGCTCTGATGATTCGATGCCGGGACCGTAGTGCACGCCGATAATGTCGGTCATGGTGCCTGCGCCAAGCGGCCCGGTGTAGCTCTCATAAATGTGCCACGACGCCAACTGCATCGCGGTGATAGTTTTCACAACTTCGGGATCATTGCCGAAGGTCAGGCGCGTCCATTCTTCGGCGATGATTTTCGGTGTGAGATCAGGATTCCAAGCGAGGCGGGCGAAGCCGTAGAGATTCGCCATGGCCAGCGGATGCGCGAGCCAGTTCGCATCGAGCCCGACATTGGCCACACCGACCATGCCTCCGAGCGGACGATGAAAGCTCTTGCCTGCGATGAGTTCTTTGACGGGCGTACCTTCTGGTTTCGCGTGCAGGTCGGAGCCTTCAGCGTACATGTGAAAGTCGAGAACCTCCTTCCACATGGGAACGAGGAAGCAAAGATGCCGTTGCTGTCCGGTGTATTCCTGCGTGACCTGCACCTCCATCGCTTCGTTCGTACGTCCGAGACCACCGATCAGCGGGGATACCGGCTCGCGCGCCTGGAAGTCGATAGGTCCATGCTTAATCTGCAGCACCACATTGTCTTCAAACTCGCCATCGAGCGGATGGAAGATATCGTAGGCGGCGCGAGCGCGGTCGGCCTTTGGATCACGCCAATCGAGATGATGGTTGTATACGAAAGCGCGATAGAGAACGACTCCTCCATGCGGCTTCAGTGCGCGAGCAAGCGTGTTGGCGGCATCGGCAGGAGTGCGACCATAGTTCGAGGGACCAAGCTGGCCTTCAGAATCCGCTTTGACGGTGAATCCGGCGAAGTCAGGAATGAGCCGATAGACTTCATCCGTCTTGCTCTTCCACCAGGCTTCGACGCGCGGATCGAGTGGATCAAATGTGTCGAGATGTCCAATGGTCTGCGGGCTGGCGATGTTTACCGAAAGCGCCATGCGCACGCCCCATGGACGGAAAGCATCGGCAATGCGGGCAAGCTCTTCAAGCGATGCTGTGCTCAGCGTATCGGCAGCGGCGTTGACGTTGTTCACATTGCAGCCGTTGATGCCGACTGAGGCGAGAAGACGTGCGTATTCACTCACGCGCGTGAGATCGCTGCGGACATGGCCGTTGTCGAAAAAAATCGAACGCCCAGCATAGCCGCGCTCAATGCTGCCGTCCGGGTTGTCCCACTGATCGACCCAGCGAATAGGAGCCGCAGGCGTTTCTTTGTCATCGAGATTGGCGAGACTTTGTTGCTGCGCGATGCGACGCAGGAGAGCGAAAGCGCCGTAAAGAATGCCGCGCTCATTGGCTCCGGCAATGACGATATACGTGTGGCCGCGATGGTGCAGCGTTTTCAGATAGAAAGCGTCATCCGCGATTTCCGTCGCCGGAAGATCTGGAAAGCGTCGGTGTACTTCTGTAACTGTACCAATTACAAATGCGCTGGCGTCGATCTCTTTTTGCGTCCGGACGCGCAGCTCACGTCTCAGCATGCCGGAGACGCCTTGCAAAAGCTCCCTGGCTGCGCTCTTCGCGAGAACGCTGTCGTTGAGAGAGATGACAGTTCCGGGCAAAGCTGCGTACAGCCGGGAATCTTGAACAGGGGCGTAGTGAAGCCACGCGGCTTCACCGGTTTCGGCATGCGCGCCATACGTGCATACAAAAACAAGCAGGATCAAACAGAAAAGATATCGCAGCCGCAAGCCATGCACTCCGATGAAGTAAAACGATTTTCCAGAAGCATACTCGCTAATGTCCTCAGTTGTCTCTCTGGACGCTTTGTATGCCGGTATATTCGGTGGGCGCGTAGCCGGTGATCGACTTGAAATCGCGAATAAGGTGCGCCTGATCAAAGTATCCGAGTTCTACGGCAAGCTGCGCCCAGTCGATCTGCATGCCCGAATGGATTTGCTCCAGCAACTCATGCAATCGATAGCGGCGTATCACCCATTTGGGGCTGACTCCGACGTATTGGCTGAAGAGCCGCTGCAGGGAACGGAGGCTCATGTCGCAGCGCGCAGAGAGATCATCGACCGTAAGCAGATCGCGCTCGCGAAGAATGCGTTCCACCATCTGCCGGGCGAGGGTGGCCTTGTCATCCGGAGCTGGCAGGCGTTGCAGCAGAAAAGCATTCGCTTCGGCGGTCATCGAGTCTTCGTCTTCGGTGGAGAAGATGAATTTTTCCAGAACGGTTGCGGCTGCACCGAAGACTTCGCTGACCGGAATAGAGATCTTCGCAAGCGAAGCTACAGGACGCTGGAAGAATGGGAAGAATCCGCCGGGTGTGAACTTGATGCCGAAGGCGTGAGCGTGGCCCTCAAGCATGCGCGAAAACTTGCTGGTGGAAACACCCCAGACCTTCGATTCCGGCTTCTCGAAAACGATGTGCACATTCGGATGAGGCAGCGTTTCTACCAGTCGAGGCGGGAGGCCACGTAGGTCCCAATAAACCATCCAGTAATGATCGACCCAGGGTGCAAGTTCGGCTGGTGCGCTGCGACGCGCGTGGCGAAAGGTTCCCGCCGCAGCGGGCGGATGCCGAAGTACGCCGCGCGGCTGACCGAGTGCCGGATCGAATGACTCTTCCACTTTCGCAGCAGATTCTTGTCGCGTTTTTACAATCATCGATAAGCCACTTTGCGTACAGTGGTGGACGAGGCTAAAAACCGCATGACCGAACGTTTTATTGAAAAAACTATCGACATTGATGCACCCGCAGAGGCTCTCTGGAAGATTCTCACGGACAACGAATTCATTCCGCAATATATGTTCGGCTGCAAGGCGGAGACCGACTGGAAACCGGAGTCACCGTTGCTCTGGCGCGGCGCCGCGGACGGCAAAGTCTACGTAAAGGGCAAAATTGTCACCTTTAACGCGCCTTATCTGCTCGAATACACCGTAATTGACCCCAATAATCCCGCTCTTTCGGATGTTCCGGAGAACTACCTGACGATGACGTTTCAGGTGAAAGATCGCGGAACCGATGCATCCACGCTGGAGGTGCGCCAAGGGGATTTCACTGCGGTCGCGAATGGAGAGCAGCGCTACAAAGACACGGTCGGCGGTGATGATTATCTGCTGGTAGCCATGAAGAAAATCGCCGAGGCTCAGGTTTAAAGGCGAGTCGAAGGCAAATTCTGGATAAATAGCTATCCTTCAGACGGGCAGTAATACAGCTAAATTCATTAACGAGAGGAATTTAGCTGAAATCCATGTGGCCCCCAATCGCTATGACTGGCTACTCAACCGGCGACCTTATCCTGTGAAGGCTGCTTCATAAAATCCAAGGCGCGGCTCAGGTAACTCTTCATCTCTTTGCGGTTCACGACGGCATCGAGAAAGCCGTGTTCCAGTAGAAATTCTGAGCGCTGGAAACCCTCGGGCAGTTTCTGGCGGATCGTCTGCTCGATGACTCGAGGGCCGGCGAAGCCGATAAGCGCATTTGGCTCGGCGATGTTCAGGTCGCCCAGCATGGCGAAGCTTGCGGTTACGCCGCCGGTGGTCGGATCGGTGAGGATGGAGATAAATGGAATTTTTTCATCGTCGAGACGCCCGAGAGCGGCGGAAATTTTTGCCAGCTGCATGAGACTTACAATGCCCTCCATCATGCGCGCTCCGCCTGAGGCGGCGACGATAATCAACGGCTTGCGAGATTCATAGGCGCGGTCAACGGCGCGTGCGATGGTCTCTCCCACTACGGCGCCCATGCTTCCGCCGATGAAGGCGTATTCCATGACCGAGAGCACGATTTCATGGTCACCGAGTTTTCCGACGGCGTTCAGAATGGCATCGTTCAGTCCGGTGTCTTTCTGGGCCTTCTTGAGACGGGATTTATAAGACTTGAGATCGCTAAATTTGAGCGGATCGGTGGATTTCAGCTCGGTATCGACGATTTCATAGCCCGGCTCCAGCAGCAGATCGATACGCGTCCGCGCGCTGATACGGAAGTGATGACCACACTTAGGGCAGACGTGGAGATTCGCTTCGAGATCGGCCTTGAAGATCACCTGATCGCAGCTGTCGCACTTGATCCAGAGACCTTCAGTGCGGACCGTCTTCTCTCCCTCGTTCTCGATTTTGTATTCCTGCCGCTTAAACCAGGACATGCCTTTCCTTTCTAATACTCAATGCCGCGCTGCGCCAGAATTCCCTTCTGGTAGGCGTGCTTTACTTCGCGCATCTCGGTCACAGTGTCGGCAATTTCAACCAGCGAAGGGTGCGCGTTGCGTCCAGTAAGGATGACATGCACCATCTCCGGGCGCTCATGGAGTGCTGCTACCACCTTTGCCGGGTCAAGCATGCCATAACTGATTGCGTAGTTGATTTCATCGAGCACCACCATATCCCATTCGCCGGAGAGGATAGCCTGACGCGCCTCTTCCCATGCCTCTTCGACCATGCGGATATCTTCGGGATCGGTCTCAGCGCCGCCGATCTTCACGAAGCCTTTGCCCATCTGTTTCATGACAAAGTTGCCGTTGAAAGCCTCAACTGCGTCCAATTCGCCATAATGCCACGAACCCTTGAGGAACTGCAGCATCAGCACCTTCATGCCATTGCCGACGGCACGCAGGGCGGTGCCCATGGCGGCCGTGGTTTTACCCTTTCCGGGGCCGGTGTTGATAAGGATCAATCCTCGACGCGATTCGGGGCGTGATTCGGTCATAAACCTCAGTGGCCCGTGTGATACGGATGCCCAGATAGGATTGTAAATGCCCGATAGACCTGCTCGCTGAGCACGACACGCGCGAGTTCATGCGGCAGCGTCATCGGCCCGAGCGAGAGCAGCAGGTTGGCGCGTTTTCTGGAGTTTTCCGACCAGCCATCCGCCGGTCCGATAGCGAAAATAATGATCTGTTGGCCCTGATCCCGCTGCTTGCCCAGCCACTGTGCAAATTGCTCCGAGGTGAATTGCTTTCCCCGACTGTCGAGCAGGACGAGGATGGGTTGGGTCCGTCCGCGCTGACGATCCAATGCCTCAAAGAGCGCGTTCTCCGTGCGATACACATCCTGCCGCACCGGAGCATAGCCGCCAATGCGTTCAAGATAAAGCCTTAGAGCAGGATCGTGTGTTTCGCTGCGAGTACGGGTGGCAATCGAGAGGAGGGAAATATCCATAGATGACAGATTGCAGTCACCCACTATACAGGAAGCCGGATTTTCGTATGGTTTTTCATACAAACGCCACGGCAAAATAGATCGTGTGAGCGTTGAAATGAACAAAAACTTTGAAAAATTCGTAAACTTTAGACGAATGAATTCCGCAATTAGTTTACTAATTTGTCATTACTATTCGGATTGATGTCTATTTGGTTAACGAATTGCACTCGTCGGGTTCATGTTTAAAGTTTCGTGGCAGTCCAGATTGCTCTGCAGTTTCTTGGTTTTGCTCGGTGCTTTGATTTTCTCGGCCGGCGCCTACGCACAAACAGGTTCCATCATCGGGACGGTCCTTGATCCGAGCGGCGCTACCGTGCCGAAAGCGAACGTCACCGCTACCTCGAATTCCACCGGTATCGTGCAGACCACAGTGACCAGCTCGGCTGGCGTTTTCACGTTTGCAGCTCTTTCTCCAGCACATTACTCTGTGGTGGTGAGCGCGCCTGGCTTTCAGGATACGACTCTTGATGACGTGGTTGTTACCGTCGCTCAGACCGTGCCTCTCCGCGTGAGCCTTGCCGTGGGTGGAGCAAGCACGACAGTGAATGTGGGAGCCGAGAGCTTAACGCCGGTCGAAACTGACAGCTTCCAGCTTTCCACCATTATTGATTCGAAGAAGATCAATGATCTGCCGCTGATTCTTCGCGACCCGTACCAGCTTGTGCTTTTATCGCCCGGGGCGGTTACCGCTTCGAATAATATGGGCGGGTTTTCAGTCAATGGCCAGCGTGACCGCAACAATAACTTCATGCTCGACGGCGCGGACAACAACGACACTTCGGTTCCGGGGGGCCAGGGAGGCGTATCATCCGCCAATCCGGATTCGGCACAGGAATTCCGTATCATTTCCAATAATTTTGACGCTGAGTTCGGCCGCAACACGGGGGCGATCATCGATGTGGTCACACGCGGGGGAAGCAATCAGTTCCACGGAGATGTTTACGAGTTTGGCAGGTACAACGCGCTCGGCGCACGTGACTTCTTCAACACCAAGGACAATGGTCCGCAGGATCCTTATGTGCGTAACGATTTCGGCGCATCGGTCGGCGGTCCAATTTGGAAAGATCACACCTTCTTCTTTCTGAACGGTGAGGCGCAGCGCTTCCGTACAACGCTCACCAATAACCAGATCGTGCCAACCGCTGCTTATAAGAGCGGCGTTTACACCTATATCGATCCCACCGATGGCAGCCAGACCCCGGTGAACCTGACCACGCCGGGTAACCCCAACAATTTTTCACAACTTGGCCAGGACCCGCTCATCTCGCACGTTCTGAGCGTCCTTCCGCTCGGACAGGTAGACAACGGCGACGGCATCAGCTCGACCTACTTTTACCCTTCGCCGGATAGCCTGAACAGCTACACTTTCATAGGCCGTTTCGATCACGCGCTTACCAGCCGCCACCAGTTGACCGTCCGCTATCAATACGGTCACTCGAACGAATCCAATCCCTTCCATGACGAAGTCATTCCGGGCTACGGCGCGGTCGCCGTCATTGCCACTACGCATAACGGAGTCATTTCGCTAGCATCGACCCTCTCGCCCAGCAGCACCAATCTTTTCCGCGCTGGCTACAACCAGAACAACGCCGGCTTTTTCTGCGGGCATGCCGGCTTCGATGCAGTGACGGGGACAGATTCCTTTGGCAATGGCCGCGATCTTTTCCTTCCTTACTTCCTCTCCAGCACGGGCAATTCATTTGGCTGCGCGGAACTGGGCGACAGCAATGGGCAGGCGCGTCTCAGCTCTACGCTCATGTTCGCCGATACCTACTCCATCGTTAAGGGCGCACACAGCCTCAAATTCGGTGGCGAATACCGCAGCATCAAGGATTCTGACTACGACAATTTCAGCTCACGCGACCAACTCTCTTTCAATGTCTTCAGTGACTTTGATGCTCCGGCATACGCCTGGAACGGGGATCCCAATTCTCCCAGCCTGAACGGCTTTGAAGATTCAGTATGGGGTGCGCAGGGAGCCATTGCCAACGAGACCCAGAACCAATTCTTTACCCGCGAGGGGGTGCGCAGTCCCAATGACCTGACACGCTTCCGTCAACACGAGTGGGCCGTCTTCGGGCAGGATACCTGGAAGGTTACGCCGAACTTCACAGCTATTCTTGGGATGCGCTATGAGTTCAACGGCGTTCCCTATGAAAACGATGGCAACTTCTCAAACTTCTACGGGGATGCTTCGGCGCCGTTGCCTGCCTCCGGATACTTCACCTTTACGTCGGTGGGGCCCGGCACCGGCCGCATGCTTTATGCCAACAATTGGGGAATGGTCGAGCCGCGCATCGGCTTCGCTTACGATCCAGTCGGCAACGGTAAGACTGTTATCCGCGGCGGGTACGGCATCTTTCACGACCGCATCTTCGACAACCTCTTTGGAAATGCCAAGTCGAATCCACCCTTCCAAGTCGACTATAACGCCTTTCCCTTCACCTCCACGCCGCCTGCAACTCCAGTTGCGTCGACGCAGCCTTACCCCGGCACCCTCACCCCATCGGTCAACATCACAAACGGAGACTTCAACGAACCGGTCGTAATTGACCCACACCTGAAGATGCCCGGCAACCAGGCATGGAACCTTGGTGTGCAGCACCAGTTCGGCGATGGGCTTGGCCTGGAGGTCAATTACGTCGCGAGCCACAGCACCCACGTGCTGCGAGAGGTTGATGGCGCGCCGCCCCAACCTGCTCTCGTTGCCAGCGTGATCTCAGCCTGCGAAGCCAACGGCAACAGCGCAAATGATTGCGAGAACGCAGCCCAGCGTACGGCTCTTTACGAGGGAAGCGCCATCACCGATCCTGCGGTCAACAATACGGCGTTCTTTCACGAGTTCTACCAGACGGCTATATCTAGCGCTAACTACAATGCATTGCAATCCAAGGTGACCTATCAGTCCGGCGGTCTGTCCCTGTTAGGCAGCTATACTTACGCGCATTCGCTCGACAATGGAAGCGATCCGCTGGCTCCCGGAGCGGGGAACAGCGGATTCCCACGCAATTCCTTTGATCTGCTGCCGGAATACGGAAATTCAGACTTCGATGTGCGTCATCGCGGAACTGCTGCAATCACCTATGCCCTTCCGATTGGCCAGGGCGCGAAGTACCTCTCTAACGGCATCCTCGGAAGCATCTTTGAAGGCATCCAGCTTTCCGGAATCCAGCAGGTGCAAACCGGGTTGCCCTTCGACCTCCGCGGCACCGTCGATAACCTCCACACCAGCGTGAACAACCGCCCTGAGCTGATCGGCAGCCCCTATCCATCGCAGCGCGGAACCATTACTGCTAATGGCAAAATCACCGGCCCATCCATGGCTGCATTTTCGAACGCTCCGTTTGATGAAAATGTCTCCATTCACCGGAACAAATTCATCGGGCCGGGCTTCGTGAATACGGATGTGGTCTTCCAAAAAACCCAAACCATCTTCGAGCAGGTGAAGCTAGTCTTCCGGGCAGAGAGCTACAACGTGCTCAATCACCCCAATCTGTCTTCGCCTACTGCATCCTCTCTGACGCTCGGTTCGCCGACCTTCGGTATTTCGCAGAGCCAGATTCAACAGAATGATGCTACGACTGGTGCTCGCCAGATTCAGGGCGCATTGAAGGTGGTCTTCTAACAGACGCTAAGAGGACAAATAAGATGAGGCGCCCGTGCGGCGCCTCATCTTATTTTTTGGGAGTAGTTTTTTTCGACGGCGCTTTTGCCGGGGATTTTTTCGCGGCAGCTTTTTTAGCTTTCGCGGGGACTGACTTCGCTGCTTTCTTCGGCGTCGCCTTCGCTGCAGATTTCTTCGCCACGCTCTTCTTACGGCTGGCGACGACCTTTTCAGTCAGCGCGGCCTTGAGTGCCTCCAGATCGACGGCCTGCGCAGACTTCCAGAGTCGCTCCAAATCGTAGAAAGCGCGCTTCTCATCGAGGAAGATGTGGACTACGAAGTCAACGTAGTCGATCAGGATCCATTCACCCTGTTTTCGGCCTTCAACCGAGTTTGGATAAGTACCGAACTCGCGCTTCAGGCGAAGCTCAATCTCATCACCAATAGCGACTGCCTGGCGGTCATTTGCGGCGCTGGTGATAAGGAAAAAGTCGGTGAAGCCTGAATCAGCGGGATCCAGTTCCAGGACGCGGGTGTTTTCGCCCTTTTTGTCTTCGCAGGCTGCTGCGGCAGCCAGCACCATTTTGCGGGTTTCGGTGGATGCCATTCTTTTTGGGATGCTCTCTTTCGGTGCAACGCTTCATCGTAGCGTGGACGGCACTCTGAGCGCCAGAGGCATCGAGTTTCTATCCACGATAAAGATGGTGCTGCTGAATATACTCCGCTACCGATGGCGGCAGCTCCTGCGCCGGTGTACCTGGCTTCGCGAGTGCCTCTCGCAGCTCGGTAGCGGAGATATCTTCATGCAGATCCGGCAGAAAATAAAGGGTGGCATGCTTTCCCGCGTCGTTTGTGAGCTTCACGGTATCGAGGCCGGGAGTGTGCATCGGGTCGCCGACAATGCGCGCTGATGGCGACAGAGATTGTTCTGCATCGGCCAGATCGAAGCCGGGGCGCCCGGCAACAATAAATTCGCAAGCGAACAAAAGCTCAAATGCGCGGTACCAGTGGCGCAGGGATAGAAACGAATCGGCTCCGATAAGACAGAAGATCCGGTCTTCGACGTTCAACGTGTCCTTCAACCGAAGAATGGTATCGATAGTGTAGTTTGGCTGACCATCTGCGCGCGGCGCGTCGATATCGGAAGCGGCATAACGTGGATCGCCAGCAACGGCCAGTTTTACCATCGCCATACGGTCGGCGAAGGCGGCGATAGAGGAATCCTGCTTCAGCGGCTGGCTGCCGACGGGCGCGAAGAGAACGCGATCGAGAGACAGGCGATCAGCCGCCGCACGGGCGATCGTCAGGTGTCCGAGATGAGGCGGATCAAAGGTTCCGCCGAAGAAAGCAATTCGCATATCAAAAATGCTCTTCCGATGATCGTAAACTGTTCCTGCGCAGACCTCACGATGACATTGACTGACATGCACATGGCTTATATTGGCCTGGGATCGAACCTTCCCTCTTTAGCGGGCTCGCCCGCGGAGACGATTGAGGCCGCATTCCACGCTCTCAGCAAGGTTGGCGAAGTCGTCGCGCGCTCCTCGCTCTACGAAACAGTCCCGGTTGGATTGGTCGATCAGCCTTCGTTCGCAAATGCCGTGGCTGCGCTTCGCACGGCTGCTGCGCCGGAGTTAATTCTGGAACAGCTTCTTGTGATTGAACGCAGCTTTGGACGCGACCGCAATCGCAGTACTCCGAAAGGGCCGCGCACACTCGATCTCGACCTGCTGCTGGTAGATGACCTGATTGTGAACACTTCTTCGCTTACGCTGCCGCATCCCGCTCTCACGGAGAGGAGATTTGTTCTTGCGCCTCTGACTGAAATCGCGCCAGAGCACGTGCATCCGATCCTTCGCCGAACCATGAAGGAATTGCTCGGCTCCCTCCCTGATATCGGTGCGAACAGCATCAACGCGGTTCATATTTTGACGCGTCCGTAGAATGAATGAAGATGAAGAGACAAGTAACCAGCTTTGGCTTGCTGATGGTCGCATCCTTGTTGTATGGCTTCATTCTTTTGCCTGTCTGCCGGGCCCAGCAGTTGCAACCATTCTCCGGCATTGTGCTCAATGACGATGGTAGCCCCATTGCGCATGCTGAGATTGATGGCACGGATGGCTCTGTACTCGCCGTAAGTGGGGACGATGGAAGGTTCCACTTTTCGAATTCATCTCAGGCTGCTATTACGGTGCGGGCGAACGCTCCGGGATATGGAACCATTACGGTTACACTTTTGCCTCTCGCTGACGCACACATCACTTTACTGCAGCACCATGAAGAAGTGGTCGTCACGGCGTATCGCTCCCCGTTGGACACACTAGACAGCCCGGTCAGCACTCGCGTGATGGGAACGCGACAGCTACAGGAGGCGGCTACACCAGCGCTCGACGGCCGTCTTCGGCAGGTGCCGGGAGTAGAACTTTTTCGCCGTTCAAGCTCGCTCGTGGCGAACCCTACGTCGCAGGGCATATCGCTGCGCGGACTGGGTTCGACTGCGGCGAGCCGCACGCTGGTTGTCTCCGACGATGTGCCGCTGAATGATCCTTACGGTGGTTGGATCCATTGGGAAGAGATGCCGGCGCTCGCGGTGCAATCGGTGGAAGTGGTGCGCGGCGGAGCCTCCGATCTCTATGGGTCGAGTGCCATTGGTGGCGTCATTGACGTGATGCCGGTGAAGCCGGAACGAGATGTTTTTGCACTGACAACCGGCTATGGCGGTGAAAGCACAACCGAGAATGGCGTGCTGGCTTCTCTGAAGCGCGGTCCCTGGGGCGGCTTGTTTGCGGGCGGCATCGTCGGCACAGACGGATACATCCTTACAGCTCCCGATCTGCGCGGCCCCATTGACCAGGCGAACAACGTGCATTCGCAGAATGGGCTAATCGATCTGGAGCGTACAATTCGTAACAGTAACCGTATCTTTTTGCGCGGGAGTGGATTCAACGAGGCTCGCGACAACGGCACGCCACTGCAAAAGAACGCGACACGACTTTGGCGATACTCGGCGGGCACGGACTGGTCACAACTTACGTTTCGCTTCTACGGCAGCACGGAGCATTACCGCCAGACATTTTCGTCGATCAACTCCACTCGCACTGCGGAAACTCTGACTCGTTACGCAGAAGACCCTGCAGATGAGCTTGGAGCAGCAGCGCACTGGCGACAGCCAATCGGCGCAAAAACAGTCGTGCTTGCCGGCGCGGATACGCACGATGTCCGCGCGTCGGATGATGAAGTGCTCTTCGCTGGCGCCGGCGGCATCCAGAACACAGCAGCCCGTCAGAGGCAGACGGGTATTTACGGCGAAGCGCTTTCAACTCCCGGCAAGTGGACACTGAGCGCCTCGGGGCGTGTCGATCATTTTTCAAATTTCGATGCAGCGCAGTGGACACAGAATACTGTCAAGACATATCCATCGTTCAGTGAGACGGTCTTCGATCCGCGTCTCGGACTTTCGCGGCGCATCACCAGCAACTTCGCGCTGCATGCCTCCGGATTTCGCGCTTATCGCGCACCTACTCAGAACGAGCTTTACCGCACGGGTCAGGTAGGCCAGCAGGTCACGCTGCCCAATGCGAACCTGCGCTCAGAACGCGCTACGGGATGGGAAACGGGTTTCCAGGCAAACCTGCCGCAATGGCAATCGATGTTGCGCGTGAGTTATTTCTGGACACGGGTGAATCGCCCGATCACGGCGCTTACGCTGAGCAGCACGCCGACATCCACGCTGCTGCAGCGCGAAAATCTCGGGCAGATTGAAAGCCGCGGCGTCTCAGTCGATTACGAGTCGCATCCGGTACGCTGGGCCACGCTAACCGGCGGCTATCAATTTGCGAACGCGACAGTTACCAGTTACACACAGCAGCCTCAGCTTGTCGGCAATTGGATTCCACAGGTCGCGCGCAACATGGCGACTACCCAGGTGCGTGTCAGCGATCGTCGGATCGGAGTATTAAGTCTCCAGGCACGTATCAGTGGACGCCAATTTGACGATGACGCGAACAATTATCTGCTCCACAGCTATTTCCGCCTCGACGCATACGGCTCGCGTGAGTTTGGACGGCATGTTGAGCTGTTTGCGGCTGGGGAGAATCTTTTCGACCGGTCGATTGAAGTGGGAAAAACCCCACTGACGACCCTCGGTACACCACGTCTCGCGCGTTTTGGCCTCCGGCTGCGGTTCGGTGAATAAACGACACTTACTACTCGTGGCGCAATGCGTTTATCGGATCGATGGATGCCGCTCTGTATCCCGGGATGAGGCATGCGATGAACGTTGCAGCGAACAGCAATGCTGGAACCATGAGAAATGTAAGCGGGTCGATAGCAGGCACGTCATAGAGAAAGCCGGATAACAGCCGCATGCACGCCAAAGCTGCGGCGAGGCCGACCAACAAACCAATTCCGAGCAGGCGGAGCCCCTCCTGCAAAACCAGGCGCATTGCTCCCACGCGAGAGGAACCGAGCGCCATCCGGATGCCGATCTCTCCTGTTCTCTGCCTGACTGAGTACGCAAGCAGGCCATACACACCGACAATAGCGAGCACCATAGCGATCCCTGAGAATACGGCCAACAAGGTTGTCTGGAAGCGGCGTCTGGCTGCGGCCGCTGTTTCCAAGGCACCCATGGCATGAACGTTTGCAATGGCCAGATTCGGATCGAGACTTCGCACGACTGAACGAACTTCAGAGACAACGACATCCTGCGGCAAGAATGAGCGCACTGCAATGAAGGCGCTCATGCCCATGAGATTGTCTCCAAAGTCTCTCTGCCAGAATGGCGTGTACATTTGCGGCGGTACGGCGGCCTCAAGACTTCTGCTCCGAACATCCCCCACGACACCAATGATCGTCGTCCACGGGTCTTGAGACGACATGCGAAGCTTATGCCCGACTGCATTGCTGCCAACGAGATATTTCTTCGCAAAGGCCTCGTTGACCAGCGCTACCGGTGAGTGTCCGGGCCCATCGTCATCATTAAAACCTCTGCCCTCGAGCAAAGGGATCTGCATCGCGGAAAGATAATCCGGTGTGACCCTCCACGTCTCCACGAGCTGATTTTTCTGGTTTGCATAACCGAGAACGTCAAAGAAGGTCAGGCTCTCTGAGTTGCTTAGCGGCAGATAGTCCACTACGCCCGCAGCTTGAACTCCGTGAACCAGTTTTACCTTGTCAAGAAGCTGCTCGAAAAAATCCCACCTCTTCTGCGCACTTTCATACTGCGGGTTCAGCTGCACATTCACGGTGACGGTAGAGGCGGCGAAGCCAGTTTGAAGGGAAAGAATTTTGACATAGCTCCGAAGCAGCAGACCGGCTCCTGTAAGCAGGACAACTACGAGTGCAACCTGTGCAATCGCCAGGCCGTTTCTCACTCTCCTGCGATCTCCCATGATGCCGCGCATACCGCCGCTCTTTAGAAATTCCGCGAGATTGATACGCGTTGCAGCAAGAGAGGGCAGAATGCCGAAGAGAACGCTGGTCAGCACAGTCACAAAAATAACGAAGACCATGACACGGATATCCAGCGTTGCGTCGAGCATGCGCGGAATATCTCCGGGATCAAGTTTTAGAAGTACATGAAGAAAACAGTAGGCCAACCCGATACCCACAAAACCGGCTGCCACGCTCAGCATCAGAGATTCCGTCAACATTTGACGTAACAGCCGGCCGCGCCGCGCGCCTAACGTTGCTCGCACGCCCAGTTCGTGAGTTCTGGTGGCAGCCCTTGCCAGCAAAAGGTTGGCAGCATTGCCGCATGCGATCAGCAGCACAACTCCGACGGCTCCCATCAGCAACCACATCAACGGCCTCACCGGGCCCACGGCGCTATCTCGAAACGGTTTGATATATGCGCCCCACCCACGCATCTCCGGAGTATGAAGCAGATTCAGTCGAGCCATGATCGTGCTCATCTCGGTCTGCGCTTCTCGCAACGTCACGTCCGGCTTCAAGCGTGCAATGGCATAACCGTTGGAGGCTTCTCGATCCGCCCGCTGCTGAGGTGTTAAAGCGGAAGGCATCCAGAGCTGCGTCGTGTCGATGCGGCCATTGCCATAAGCGAGATCGCTTTTGTGCGGATAGCCAAAATCTCGCGGCATGACGCCAACGATCTGATAGGAAGTTCCATCGAGCCGCAGCGTAGATCCCAAAATGTCGCTTCTTCCGCCAAGCATGTTCTGCCAGAGTGTATGACTGATGACAACGACACGATTGTTCCCCGGCTGCTCGTCACTTGTGCTGATAACGCGGCCAAGCTCAGGAGTGGATTGCAGAGTCGCAAAGAAATCGGCGTCGACTGTCGCGGCGCTCACTCTTTCCAGCCGATCACCCGCAGCGAGGTTGTAGGTTCCTTGTCCAAACAACGTCATCTCGGAGAAAGAATGACTCTGCTTCTTCAAATCCGAATAATCCGCATAGCTGGGTCCGAAAACCTCAGCAGGGAGACCAAGCTGAGGATTCGGTGTGAAGAGGTAGACCAGTTTGCCCGCATCGCCATAAGGCAGCGACCGGATGAGCACGGCATTCACAACGCTGAAGATCGCCGTACATGCACCGATTCCCAGAGCGAGAGTGAGGATGGTGACAAGAGTGAAAGAGCGATGCTTGATGAGCGTCCTCAGACCGTAGCGAACGTCCTGCACAAGGTCGTCGAGCAAAGCTACGCCACGGGCTTCATAGCTGGCTTCTGTGGCTCCCGCTACGCTGCCGAATTCGGCTCTTGCTGCCGCCTTCGCCTCCTCGGGCGACATGCCGCGGGAGATGTTTGCTTCTACCTGATGCTCGAGATGAAACTGCAACTCTTCGCTCAAATCCACATTGCTCGAATCTTTTTTCAGCAAGGAACGCAGACGGCGAAGCAGGCTTTGAACAATGCGCATCGAAAACCTCACACAGCTTTCAAAACACCCTGGACCGCCGATGAGAGTCGATCCCATGATTGCTCTTCTGCTTCGAGGCGTTTCCGCCCGGCTTTAGTCAACGAGTAGTATTTGGCGCGACGGTTGTTCTCCGATTCGCCCCATTCAGCCTGAATCCATGCCTGATGCTCAAGGCGGTGTAGCGCAGGATAGAGCGCGCTCTGGTTCACGCGCAGAACATCGTTCGAGAGCTGATGAATACGCTGCGCAATGGCCCAGCCGTGCATTGGCTCAAGGCTCAGAGTTTTGAGAATCAACAGGTCCAGCGTGCCCTGGAGCAGGTCGTTTGATTTCGTCATGCTCTCCCCTCAATGATTGACAAGAGCATAGAATGATTGCTTCTCTTACGCAAGAGTGCTGCTGTTCAATACCTTGAAAACCCTCTGTTGCCGTGTCTTTTACAGCGCCTCTGCGCGGGGTGTATTGTGTTGGCTGCGCAGATTCGGCCCTTCTACGTCTTTTGAAATGTGGCCGTCCGCAAAGGAGTTTCGCTATGGCAACGATTGCCCTTGATCCCCGCCTCGACCGCAAAACATCAGATTTCATCTCTCAGTCGCATCGCATGCTCGTCGATGGCAAGTTCGTACAGGCCGCTTCCGGCAAAACCCTCCCCGTCTACAACCCGGCCACGGGCGAGGTTATGGCGCACGTGCCTGAGGCTGAAGCGGAAGATGTTGACCGCGCCGTAAAAGCCGCTCGCCGCGCCTTCGATGAAGGCCCGTGGTCTAAGATGAGCCCATCGCAGCGTGGCCGGCTCCTGCTGAAACTGGCCGACCTGATGGAGCAGCATCTGGAGGAGTTTGCCGAGATCGAATCGATGGACAACGGCAAGCCTCTCGCCGTGGCGCGCGTCGCCGATGTTCCTCTGGCGATCGATCTCTTCCGCTACATGGCCGGGTGGTCAACCAAGATCATGGGCCACACGTTTCCCATTTCCTTTCCTGGCGATTACCTGAGCTACACGCTGCGCGAGCCGATTGGCGTCGTCGGGCAGATTATTCCGTGGAATTTCCCTCTGTTGATGGCTGCGTGGAAGCTCGGTCCCGCGCTCGCTGCCGGATGTACGGTCGTGTTGAAGCTGGCCGAGCAGACACCGCTCAGCGGATTGAAGCTGGCCGAGTTGATCCACGAAGCGGGTTTTCCTGATGGCGTTGTCAATGTGCTGACGGGATACGGTGAGGGTGCGGGCGCACCGCTGGCTGCGCATGACCTGGTCGACAAGATCGCCTTCACTGGATCGACAGAGGTGGGCAGGCTGATTGTGCATGCCGCTGCCGGAAATTTGAAGAAGGTCACTCTGGAGCTGGGTGGCAAGTCACCGGCGATTATCTTCCCGGATGCTGATCTTGATCGCGCTATTGCTGGGACAGCTTCGGCCATCTTCTTTAATCACGGACAGTGCTGCTGCGCCGGTTCGCGGCTTCTCGCGCACGAGAGCATCTTCGACAAGGTCGTTGAAGGCGTCTCCGATATCGCATCAAAGATCCGCGTCGGCAACGGGCTCGATCCTCAGACTGAAATGGGGCCTCTGGTCTCAGAAGAGCAGTTCCAGAAGGTCAACGGCTATATCGACTCCGGCCTGAGTGAAGGCGCCAAGGCGACAGCCGGCGGCAAAAAAGCTGCGGGCAAGGGCTACTTTGTGCAGCCGACGGTGCTGACAAAGACGAATCCGGATATGAAGGTCATCCGCGAAGAAATATTCGGCCCAGTCGTCTGCGCCATTCCTTATAACGATTCCGATCTCGATCGCATCGCCAAGGAAGCAAATGACACGCCGTACGGTCTTGCCGCGAGCATCTGGACCCGCGATATTTCGACGGCAAACAAAATGGCCAAGCGTATTCGCTCCGGCACGGTGTGGATCAACTGCCACAACGTCTTCGACGCGGCGCTGCCTTTCGGTGGCTATAAGCAATCCGGCTGGGGCCGCGAGATGGGCTCCGAAGTGCTGAACAATTACACCGAAGTGAAGGCTGTCACGACGGCACTGTGAGCGTGCCTGCGGCTGGTCCTTGTCAGACGAACATACCTACCAGTAAAAAGGAGCGGATAAAATCCCGCTCCTTTTTACTGCAAATCTTACGAAACCATTCCTTCAGCAGCCGTCATTCTGAGGGCGACATCCGCGCGATGAGTCCAGAAAATACTCCGTTTCAAGCAATATTTCAGGCAGAAAGCCTGAAAGACATTTTGCCTGCAAGCACTATCTGGATTCTTCACTTCGTTCAGAATGACAACCTTTGCGCGCTTCGTGCCGTGGGGGTTGCTTTTTAGTAAATACTCAATGTGAATATCGCTGCTCACCTACCGGCAACGCAACCGTCAGCTTATTCTGCGGGGGAGGCAACGGGCACGTCGCATACGGGGTATAGGCGCACGGGGGATTCTGCAGGCGATTGAAGTCGAGCACGATGTGGCCCGGCTTATCGAGTCCGTTGTCGGGGAAGTCCGCGTAGAGGAAGCGTGCCGCTCCATATGTCATGGTTCTGCTGGTTGTGTCACGCAGGATAAAGAAGAGCTGCTTGTCTCCCGGCTCTTCGATAACTGGCTCTAACTGGATGGTCTTGCCATCGATGGTGAACTCCGCGAGTCCGGGCGCGGGCAGCTTAATTGTCGTGCCGATGATCGTTGGGATAGGCACGTCGTGCGGCGGCGTAAATGGAATCCACTTTGCCTCAATGCGGTAATGCGGATTGGGGGCGTACCAGTGCAGACCTTGAAAGTGGATGCGGGTGGGCGCCTGCGTGTCTTTGATGCGCATGGCGTAGCGATCGCCGCGATGGATGATGAGCAGTGTCAGCGTTCCGGCCTGCAGCACTGTTGGCTTTTCGCCGTCTGTATCGATCTTGAGCGCATGCGCGGGAGCGCCGTTGACTTTCAGGCTCGATGCGGGCGCGGAGAGGTAGACGTCATTACCTTTCAGTTCAAGAACACCCAGATGATCGGCTACCGCGGCGTTGAGACGAATACGGTTGTCGGCTGCGGAGCCGAAGGTATTTGCGCCGGGCTGCAGCCATTCCAGGCCGACGAGCGTGAGCCAGCCATCAGGCGCGGAAAGATGCTGCGCTCGCTGTTCTCGCCATTGCAGAAGGCCGTCTTTCCAATGTGTATCCACAGTTGCGGCTGCGGCGAGCAGTGTGACGAGAGACACGACGGACGAAAAAACGATGGAACGATGGATTTTCATCTCTGATTCCTCAGTAGGAAGGGAAAAAACAGACTAGAAAAACGGGAAAGAACGCAGAACTAGCGACAACAGAGACAGCGTGAGCCAAAGGATGGGAGAAACAAGATCACTTGCATGCAGCCTAGCCTGTTCACATTTGGCGGTCAATGGATCTGCATTCATGAGACATAAATATATGACATCAAATGATGCTAATATTGATGCCGGAGGTAGAGATGAGAACAACACTTGCGTTGGACGACGAGCTGGTGCATCTTGCCCAGGAATATACGGGTGTGGCGGAAAAAACCGCGCTGGTTCGTGAAGCGCTCAAGGCGCTCATTGAGCGGGAAAGCGCCCGCAGGCTAGCAGAGCTAGGCGGCACGGCTCCGACGATGAAGCCTGTTCCGCGGCGCAGACCACCCCAGGGATGATTCTCGCCGATACTTCGATCTGGGTGGACCATTTTCGGTCCGGTGATGATGAGCTTCGCACACATCTCATGCAGAACGACATCGCCATCCATCCCTTTGTGATCGGAGAACTGGCGCTTGGCTCTCTGCCTGATCGGGTCCGGACTCTGGGCTACCTGCAGAGACTACCCTGTCTGAAAGTCGCCCAGATGGAAGAGATCATGCATATGGTGGAGGCGCGAGCCTTATACCGTAGAGTTATCGGCTTAACTGACGCGCATCTGATCGGGTCCATCTTTATCCATCCACCTGCGAAGTTATGGACGCGGGACAAGCGCCTGCGGATAGTAGCAGAGGAGCTTGGGATTCATGCCAACCTTCTATAGTCCGAGCAGGCGATCAAGAAAGTGATTCTGTGTCTTTAGATTTTCAACTACATTCCACCAGCGGCAATGCACGCCGCGCCACCATGACCTTGCCGCATACGGCGGTGGAGACGCCGGTCTTCATGCCGGTCGGGACGGTGGCTTCCGTAAAGGCTGTGCCACAGCATCTGCTCGAAGAGCTGGGTGCGCAGATTATTCTTGGCAACACGTATCACCTGTATCTGCGCCCAGGGCATGAGCTGATCCGCCGCATGGGCGGGCTGCACCGCTTTATGAGCTGGCATCGTGCCATCCTGACTGACTCGGGCGGCTTTCAGGTCTTCAGTCTCAATGAGCTGCGCAAAGTCACCGAAGACGGCGTCGAGTTCCGCTCGCATCTCGATGGGGGAAAGCATTTCTTTTCTCCAGAGCACTCGATGGATGTACAGATCGCGCTCGGCTCCGATATTGCGATGGCTTTCGACGAGTGCACGGAGTACCCCGCAGATTACGCGCGCGCACGCAAGTCGCTCGATCTGACGCTGCGCTGGGCTGAACGCAGTAAGACACACTTCGACGCGCATAAGCATGAGCGGCCTTGGAATCAGGTTCCGTCCCACCCTTCGCCTGCGGCTCAGGATGGGGCACCCGCGTCGAACATGCCGCCCGAGGCTATGCCCAGTTTATTCGGCATTGTGCAGGGCGGCATGTATAAAGACCTGCGCCGCGAGGCAGCGGAGCGGCTGGTCGAGATGGACTTCCCCGGTTACGCGATTGGCGGCCTGAGCGTCGGCGAGCCGCGTGAGCTGACGCGGGAGGTCATCGCTGAAACATTGCCATATCTGCCCAAGGACAAGCCGCGCTACGTGATGGGTGTCGGCTATCCCGATGAAATTGTGGAATACGCGAAGATGGGCGTCGACATGATGGATTGCGTGCTGCCGACGCGCGCCGCGCGTCATGGCCTTATCTTTACCTCTGAGGGACGACTCAATATCAAGAACCGGCGATTTGCCGAAGATCACGGACCGCTTGATCCGGAGTGCGGCTGCATGGTCTGCCAGCGTTATAGCCGGGCTTATCTGCGGCACCTGATGGCATCGCAGGAGCCACTGGCAGCGGTGCTGAACACCCTGCATAATCTGGCGTTTTATCTGAACACGATGCAGCGGCTGCGGGACCGGCTGGATACCCCCCTACCCCCTGAGTAAATCCTTCTTTTTGTTATTTTTCAATAAGATAGCAGGGGATTATTCCCCGCTATCTTATTGATTCTTATAATCTTATTTTGCTTATAGTATTTTCAACGACTTACGGGGTAATCGGCCTGAGTGGTTACTTTCGCTGAAGACAAATTCTCTTCCTATATCCAGAATAGCAATTTTCTTCATAATTTCGGCAGTCTAGTGGCCGCGATCAACCTATTTGGAATCAGCAATATAGAGCTGGGTGACGGCAGCGGGGGCTTGACAAGATTTTCGTGTCCGTAGCCGAAGGGTGTCTTCGGCGAAAGATTTCGGATTTTACGCCTAGTGGGGTCGGCGATGACGACCAATCAGGGCAAAGTACAAGCACCAGGACGCCTCCGCCAGCGAATTTTTAGAATTGGCGCTACATACCAAACTGTCGCAGATGATGATCCAGATGTTTGTACATCCACATAGACCATTCGTCTGGCGTGAGCTTTCCAAAGAAAGCATGCGGATGTGTGGTGCAGCCTGCGGGACCGGCGGTTGAAAAGCGGTCGATCAGCCGGCTCAGGCGTTCGCGTTCCGCTCCCAGCTCGCGGTCGTCGTTCACGACGAGCTCTTTGACCGTAGGCGAATTCCGGCGCATCGGCGCTTCCTCACGAAATGCCTTCGGCTTGATGATTGGCCCGAGAATCCTGCTGATCAGCACCCGCGGTGGACGGATGTTGCCGAGCGCCATCTCCAGCCCTGCCGAACAATGAGCCATCGCCTGTGCTGGGTTCATCGAGCCCCACTGTCGTCTACTATCCGGCTGCAGCTGGCCGACCCGCTGCTTCACTTCTTCCACAGTCGCTGCTTCGAAAAGATTCTTCATACGAAAAGACGGCCACCTCAAACAAAGCATGGTGGCCGTCTGCATCTGCCACGTGAAACTATATATTCTAATATAGGAATATATGTCAAGACTCTGGCTCAGTGACCGGTCCACGGAGGCACTTTCGCAGCCGCCTTCGTGGACCAGTTTTCATTCCTGAATTGCGTAGTAACGAGTCACTGCAACAGGTTAAAGATTGCTGTTGCGATCTCATCGACGTGGGTTTCGAGGGCGAAGTGGCCGGTATCGAGCAGCGTAACAGTAGCTTTGGGGATATCGCGGCGGTAAGCTTCTGCGCCTGCCGGCAGGAAGAAGGGATCGTTCTTTCCCCAGATAGCAAGCAGAGGGGGCTGCGAGTCGCGAAAATATTTCTGGAATGTGGGGTAGAGAGCGACGTTGCTGGCATAGTTGAGGAAGATGTCGAGCTGGATTTCCTTGATGCCGGGGCGATCGAGCAGGGCTGCGTCGAGCGTGTAAGACTCGGGCACGACCTGCTCTGGATTGGCGACACCGTGGGTGTATTGCCAGCGCGTTGCGTCGAGGGTGAGGAACTGCTCTAAGGCAGCACGGTTTTCTGCCGTGGGCGCCTCCCAGTATTTCTGGATCGGGTTCCAGGCATCGCTCAAGCCTTCCTCATAGGCGTTGCCGTTTTGCGAGATGATGCCGGTGATGCGCTCGGGATGAGCAATTGCCAGGCGGAAACCGACGGGTGCGCCGTAATCGAAGACATAGATGGCATATTTCGTGAGCTTGAGCGCGTCGACGAACGCGCCGATGGTCTTAGCGAGCGAATCAAAAGTGTAGGTGTAATTGCGTGCCTCGGGCACGACAGTGAAGCCGAAGCCGGGTAGATCGGGCGCGATGACACGATAGCGCGAGGCCAGCCGGGGAATGAGCTCGCGATACATGTGCGAAGAGGATGGGAAACCGTGCAGCAGCAGAACGACCGGCGCATCCGCGCGACCGGCTTCGCGGTAGAAGACGTCCACGCCGTCGGCATGAACGGTGTGGAAGGAAGTGCGGGCGACGGGATAAGGCTGAGATGAAACTTCTGGCATGGCAGGCTCCTGGTGACTGGTGGATTTGTAACCCCTTATAAGCTAAAATATAGGTTACACGATTATGAGACTGTTGTAACCTTCATTCGGATACATAAAAAGTTACACCTTTCTCGAGGAGCTTCTATGGGTAGCGTGAAATCAGCGGGTCAGCTTCCGTCCAGCACCTTTCCGGACCAGGAGTTCGTGGGCGATGATCCGGTGATGGACATGCTCAACACAGTTGCCAGGCCAGTGGACGAGCTGGTGGATTTCTGGCAGAGCGACGGCGATGTGGTTCGCTGGATGGCGCGTGCGGGATGGATAGATGGAGATGCGGCGCGACACCTGCGGCCCGGCAAACTGCTGGAGGCGGCGCGCCAGCTTCGCGAGACGGGGCGAAGGCTGGTGATGCAGCGGAAGAACGGCAAACGGCTCGATCTTACGGAACTGAACGATTTTCTTAGTCAGGGGAGAAGCTACTGCGAGCTGACGCAGCCAAAAATCGGACACCCTGTTGTCGTGCGTCGGTATGAGAGCAAGACGGCGGAGCAATGGCTTGCTCCGCTCGCCGAGGCGGCGGCCGAGTTTCTCGCAACGGCAGATTTCGATCTGGTGCGCGGCTGCGAGGGCGATGGGTGCGTACTGTGGTTTTATGACCGCACGAAATCGCATCGGCGGCGATGGTGCAGCATGCGCGTGTGCGGAAACCGCCACAAGGTGGCTTCGTACCGATCGAGGAATAGCGATCTCTGAGTCTCGATTATGTCTTCATGAAGTGCATCGATGCAGAGTTCATGCAGTAGCGCAGACCGGTCGGATCCGGCCCATCATTGAAAACATGTCCAAGGTGGCCTTCGCAGCGCACGCATTTGACTTCGGTGCGTTCGACTAATAAGGAATTATCCGCGACTTCAACTATGTTTTCCTTCGCAATTGGCGCCCAGAAGCTTGGCCAGCCAGTCCCGGAGTCGAATTTTGTCTGCGAGCTGAAGAGCGCGGTGTCACAGCAGACACAGCGAAAGATGCCATGGCCGTGCTCATTCCAGGTGACGCCTGTGTATGGCATCTCTGTATCCGCCCTGCGCGCGATATCGAAAGAGTTGTTGCCCAATTGCTGACGCCACTCGGCGTCTGTTTTCACAATCTTTGCGACTGTCTGCCTGCCGAGGCTTTTTCCATCATTGCTGAAGTTGGCGATTATGACCTCGCCTGGAGTGCCATGTACTGCCGTTTCGGCCTCTATGGCAGGAGATTTTCGCAGCCCAAGGACGGCGAAAGATGCTGCAACTGTCGCGCAGCCGGCAAGGAAGACTCGTCGGGTCATCTTCTTTGCCCGGTCATCGCGGCTTACATCTGAATCAAACATTGTCGACTCCTGCTGCTTTATCCGACGAGGATTGATGCGGAAGGTTACAGGTGACTTGATCCGCGAAGGCCCTTCCTCAACTGCGTTTGTGGCTTATCAAAAGACTCTTGACAAGTCTTTATTTGGTTAGTTATTACTTACGGTAAGTGGATGCTTACCTTCAATCCGGATGCGAGGCGCTGGGCGACGGGACACGGTTTGCCATCTTTCGCGCTTTGATTGAACGGCCGCAGTCGGTGGGCGAGTTGGCCGGGCACTTTCCGGTGAGCCGCCCGGCAGTTTCACAGCACCTGCGTATCTTGAAGCAGGCCGGGCTAGTGAGGGACCGCAAGGAAGGGACGCGTCGCATTTACGCTGCCGATGCGGAGGGAGTGGCTCGTCTTCGGCTGGAGCTCGATCTTTTATGGGGTGATGCTCTGGCTGCTTTCAAAGCGGCCGCGGAGCGATGGGAGGAACCGCATGTCATCTGAAGCTGTTTTGGCCCCGGTATTGAAAACTGTCGTCGTTGGCGCGCCGCAGGCGAAGGCCTTCAAAATCTTTACGGAGTTTTTCGGCGGATGGTGGCCTTCGACCCATCACATCGGCAAGCAGCCTTACGAGACGGCGATTCTGGAAGGCAAGCTAGGCGGTCGCTGGTATGAACGCGCAACGGACGGTACGGAGTGCGAATGGGGCAAGGTACTGGCGTGGGAGCCACCGGCGAAGGTGGTGCTGTCGTGGCATCTGCAGCCGGACTGGCAGTATGACCCTGATCCGGCAAAGGCGAGCGAGGTTGAGGTGCGGTTTATCCCGGAGTCGGAGGCATCGACGCGGGTGGAGCTGGAGCATCGCTGCCTGGAGCGGCATGGTGCGGGCGCGGCCAAGATGCGCGAGGGTGTCGATGGCGGCTGGCCTGAGATAGTGGAGCGGTTCTCGAATTTTGTAGCGGAGCACCGCGAGAACATTCGATGAAGACGGTAGACCGAATTTTCGGATGGCTGTTGCTGCTCGGTGGATTTGGTCATGGACTGGGGAGTTTGCAGGCATATGGCCACAAGCCGGAGCTTTTGCTGTGGGCGGAATGCACGACACTTGCCGGATGGCTGCTGGCAGCACTGAACCTGCTGCGCGTGGGACGTCCTGCTGACCGCACCCTGGCCTGGGTGAGCTTTGCCGGGTGCCTGGGATGGGCGATTATGGCGGTGGCGTTTGGGAGGCTGATCGAAAACATGCTGGATTTTCGCGCGCTGATCAATCTGATTCTGGCTTTGGGACTGGCTGGTTTCAGCCTGCGAACGGCGATCAGCCGGGTACCCGCATAGAGCATTTCTGTGCGGCTACCTGCTAGCATGGATGAGATAAAGACCGAGGTTTTCGCAGTTATCTCATCTTATGAGTGCATCAGAAAAATCCATTCGAATTCAGCTTCCCGACGGCTCCGTAAAAGAACTTCCCGCAGGATCGACCCCGTTTGATGTGGCCAACGGCATTTCGCCGCGCCTCGCTGCAGCCGCCGTTGTGGCGCGCATCAAGCCGTTGCACGCTGCAGCTACTGCCGCGAACGACGATGAAACGCACAGCGAAGCAGCCATGTATGGATCGGAAGACCCGCAGGCCGAGCGCCTGGTGGATCTCAGCACGCCTCTGAATGAGGACGTGTCGCTGCAGCTTTTGACTGAAAAAGATCCAGACGCGCTCAAGGTTGTTCGCCACTCTGCCGCGCATGTGATGGCAACGGCGGTGCTTGAGCTGTTTCCTGAAACAAAGCTTGGTCACGGCCCGGCTACCGATTCCGGATTCTTCTATGACTTTTATCGTCCGACGCCGTTTACGCCCGAAGACCTGAAGCTGATTGAAGGCCGCATGGCTGAGGTGGTTGCGCGCGATCAGAAGTTTGTTCGCGAGTGGGAGCCGCGCGAAGAAGGGCTTGCGCGCTTTAAGGCTGAGAACGACTTCATGAAGATGCACTTCATCGAGCGCTTCACCAAGCCGGGCGAAGAGATTTCGCTATACCGCAATGGCGCGTTTGTGGACTTCTGCCGTGGCCCGCATGTGCCATCAACCGGCCGTGTGAAGGCGGTGAAGCTGACGAATCTTGCAGGAGCTTATTGGCTTGGCGACGAGAAAAATCCGCAGCTGCAACGCATTTACGGCACGGCATTTTTCTCAAAGAAAGAGCTGGATGAGCACTTCGCACGACTGGAAGAAGCGGCCAAGCGCGATCATCGCGTGCTGGGCAAGCAGCTCGACCTGTTTTCGATTCAAGAGCTTGCTGGAGCGGGCCTGATCTTCTGGCATCCGAAGGGTGCGATGATCCGCAAGATCATGGAAGACTGGATGCGCGAAGAATGTATCCGTCGCGGTTACGATATGGTCTACACGCCACACGTGATGCGCGTGAACCTGTGGCAGACCAGCGGACACGAAGGATTTTACTCGCAGAATTTCTTCACCAAGATGGAGTTGGACGACGCCGACTATCGGTTGAAGCCGATGAACTGTCCCGGCCACATCCTCATCTACAAGAACTCGCCCAAGAGCTATCGCGATCTGCCGGTTCGTTATGCGGAGCTGGGGAATGTCTACCGTTATGAGCGCTCGGGCACGATGCACGGTCTGTTGCGCGTGCGTGGTTTTACGCAGGATGATGCGCACATCTTCTGCACTCCGGAACAGATCGAAGAAGAAGTGGCTGCCTGCATCGATTTTGCCCAGGCTGTGCTCAAGACATTCGGATTCAATGATTTCAAGGTCGAGCTTTCCACCTGGGATCCGAAGGATCGCCAGAGTTATGCCGGGTCGGATGAAAAATGGGAGCTTGCGATTTCATCGCTCGAAAATGTGCTGAAGCGGAAGGGTATTCCGTACAAGACTATTCCGGGCGAAGCGGCGTTTTACGGGCCGAAGATCGATATCAAGCTGGTCGATGTGCTGGGCAGGTTATGGCAGCTTTCGACGGTGCAATTCGACTTCAATCTGCCGGCACGTTTTGAGCTTGAATATGTCGGCGAAGATGGCGAGCGGCATCAGCCTGTGATGGTGCATCGCGCGCTCTTCGGTTCCGTCGAGCGTTTCTTCGGAGTTCTGATCGAGCACTATGCCGGTGCGTTTCCGTTGTGGCTGGCTCCGGTGCAGGTCGGGCTCGTGCCTATCAGTGAGCGCCATCTGGAATATGCACAAAAAGTGCAGCAACAGTTACAAAAGGCCGGACTACGCGTAGAGCTGGACAGTCGCAACGAAAAAATGAACGCGAAGATTCGGGACTTCACGATGCAAAAGGTTCCTTACGTCCTCATCATGGGAGATAAGGAAGCCGAGGCGAATGCGGTGAGCGTGCGCACGCGCGGTAAGGGCGATCAGGGTTCTACTCCGCTCGATACGTTTATTGCCAATAGCGTGAAGCTGATTGAAGACAAAGCCGTCGAGTTATAGGCGTGGCTTAACGTAATTTTCTCCTTGGGGCGAAGTAGAGCAGCTTCGCGCTTCGCCCAGGATCACACTACTGTTGGCTGGAAAGGGTGACTATGCGTTACTCGTACACAGCGATTCCGGAGAGCTTGATTCCCCGCGCCGTACAGCCGCTCTTTCAACATTTGCTCGACACGTATGTAAGCGAGACCAACAAAGTTGTGTCTACCTGGCGCATCTTTTCTGATGCCGATCTCGATTACAGGCCACATCCGAAATCCAGCAGTGTGCGAGATATCTTCAAGCATCAATTGCTCTCCGAGCGCCGCTTCTTTGGAGAATTTCTTGCTACGCCTGAGCCAGCACCGGAAACCGTACTGCCGCCAGCTCTTGACGTTGAAAGCGCGACAGCGCGGTTTGTTGAACTGGCGGTTGCGCGGCTCGCCTTCTTCGCGAAACAGGAAGGTGAATGGTGGATGGAGACGGTTCCCTTCTTCGATGTACAACGCCAGCGTATCTGGATTTTCTGGCGCCGCGTTCTTCACACTGCACATCACCGCACTCAACTCACTGTTTATTTGCGGATGCTCGATAAAGAAGTGCCTTCCACGTACGGTCCCACGGCAGATGTGAGCTGGCAGGGCGCTGACCCTACGAATTCAGTAGAAGCTGCAGGCAGGCGCTGACTCTTTAGCCAAAAAATATGGCGGACAAGGAACAACTTGTCCGCCTATACCTAAGTAACCCGCGACTCAGTGAGGATGCTCTTCGTGAGGCTGCTCCGGGTGCTGAGCTGGCGCTGGATGATTTTCCGGTCGAGCTTCCGGAGCAGGACGGCTCTCTGGCCGAGGTGCTGGCTGAGTATGTTGCTGCTGCGGTGCCGGACGCGCTGCAGGCGCTGGATGGTTCTCTGGTTGGGGCCGCGCCTGCGGCTCATGCTGTTGCGGTTGTGGCTGCGGGCGCGATTCTGGACGAGGCGCTGCCGGAGCAGGGTGAGTTTCCGGATGCGCTGTTGGCTGCACATGTTGCTGCGGCGCCGGTTGCGGGCGAGTTTCCGGATGCTGTGGAGGAGCATGGGTTTCCGGACGAGCCGTTTGCATCTGTTCCGGATGCTGAGGCGTCGGGGCAGGATGATTTTCCGGATGTGGCTGATTGCTCGGGCGATTTGGCTCTGCCTGACGAGCGAATCCGGGGTTAGCCACGCCACGTACGGGCGGCTGTGCCGCAGGAGCATGGTAAGGCGTAGCTAAAGGGCGGGCAAGAGCTACGTTCTCCGGACGCCCATGGTTCGTATTGAAGAACTGCGCACGGTCCTGACTTGCCTGACGGGCGTGCTGTGTCTGGGCGGTAAGCGGAGGCAAGTGGCGCTCATGAGATGCCTGCAATTCTGCCGGTGTGGGGCGTACCGTGAGGCCGCCTCGGCCGCCGTTATAGGCAACTCGTGAATTGTTGTAGTTATTGATAGTCACATTGTTGATCGTCACGTTGTGGACATAGACATTTTTAACTACTGTGGTATTTACGTTCGTGATCGACCGGTTGTAGTAGAAGTTGTCGTGGTTCCAATAGCCGCCGTAGTAGCCGCTGCCCACATAACCGTGGCCGTAGTTGATGCCGCCGTAATAGCCGATGTGCGGACCCCAATAGCCATGATTCCAACCATAGTGGTTATTGCCCCAGCCCCAGTAGCCCGGCGTCCAAAGTGCACCGACATAGGGTGCGATGACCCACACACCGGGCACCCAGTAATATCCGGCTGGCTGGTAGTTCCAATAGCCTGGCGTCCAGATGTAGTTTGATCCGGGGCAAGCCGGCTGGTCATAAACCGGAAGCGGCGGAGGCGGCTGTGGGGCATAAACCGGCTGCTGCACGGCGGTCTGGTCGTAGTACGCACTCTGATCGGAGCTGACATCCGATGCGGGAACGGTGTTGTCCTCGGGATAGCTGGTTGCTTCCTGATCTGGTGGCGGAGGCGGAACATTGTCGCTTGCACCGGAGGCTGGAGCAGACGCAGGAGCTGCGGCGGTGGTTGCACGCGGCGCGGTGGTGGTACTCTCATTCGCCGGCGCCGACTGATCGGCCGGGGCCATATTCGCGCTCGCCGGATCGGCATTTGGATCCTGGCCCTGGCTCTGATCAGCTGGGGCAGGTGTTGCGTTATCTGCTTGCTTGTTACATCCGACAACTGTCGAAAAAAGAACTGCGGCAACCAGGGCCGCTCCACATACATCTAGCTTGCGCATCGAAATCTTTCTCCAATGCGCTTAGATGCACTTTTGCTGAAAAAGTCGTGGTGTGGGTCGCGTGAAAGAGCTTCTGCCAATCATCCGGCACAAGACTGCCGTATACAAAAGAGGCGGCCGGAGTGATTGAATCATCTCCGGCCGCTCTCTTTAGATCAGACGATCAATAACGGTAATGATCGGGCTTGTACGGGCCTTCCTGCGAAACACCCAGATACTCAGCCTGCTTGGGAGTGAGTGTCGTGAGCTTTACGCCAATCTTTTCCAGGTGCAGGCGAGCCACTTCCTCGTCGAGCTTCTTCGGCAGCGTATATACGTCAATGTTGTAGACGTCCTTATTCTTCCAAAGATCAATCTGCGCCAGAGTCTGATTGGCAAAGCTGTTGCTCATCACAAAGCTCGGGTGTCCGGTAGCACAGCCCAGATTCACCAGGCGGCCTTCCGCCAACACAAAGATGCTGTTTCCTTTAGGAAAGGTGTACTGGTCTACCTGCGGCTTGATGTTGATCTTCTTAACGCCAGCTTCTTCGTTGAGGCGATCCATCTGGATCTCATTGTCGAAGTGGCCGATGTTGCAGACGATCGCCTGATCCTTCATCGCCTTCATGTGTTCGAGGGTAATGACATCGAGATTGCCGGTGCAGGTGACGTAGATGTCGCCGCGTCCAAGGGTGTCCTCGATGGGAGCGACTTCAAAACCTTCCATCGCAGCCTGCAGCGCGTTGATCGGATCGATCTCGGTGACGATGACGCGGGCGCCCATACCTCGCAGCGAGTGCGCCGAGCCTTTGCCTACATCGCCATACCCGCAGATCACGGCGACCTTGCCCGCAACCATGACGTCAGTGGCGCGCTTGATGCCGTCGGCCAGCGACTCACGGCAGCCGTAGAGGTTGTCGAACTTTGACTTCGTTACCGAGTCGTTCACGTTGATGGCAGGAATCAGCAGCTTGCCCTGTTCCTTCATCTTGTAGAGACGATGCACACCCGTGGTCGTCTCTTCAGAGACGCCGCGCCATTCCTTCACAACGTTATGCCAGTGCTGCGGATTCTCTGCATGAACGCGCTTCAGGAGGTCCTTGATAACCTGCTCTTCGTGATTTGAAGATGGCGTGTTGACCCAGTTATCGCCTTCTTCCAGCTCATACCCTTTATGGATGAGCAGCGTGACGTCGCCGCCGTCATCGACAACAAGTTGCGGGCCTGTGCCGTCGGGGTGCGAGAGCGCCTTGTAGGTGCAGTCCCAATACTCTTCGAGTGACTCGCCCTTCCAGGCGAAGACAGGAATGCCGGCGGCGGCGATGGCGGCAGCAGCATGATCCTGCGTGGAGAAAATGTTGCAGCTTGCCCAGCGCACGTCGGCACCGAGATCGGTCAAGGTCTCAATGAGCACAGCAGTCTGGATCGTCATGTGCAGCGAGCCGGTAACGCGAACTCCAGCCAAAGGCTTTTCCGCAGCGTACTTGCGCCGGATCGACATCAGGCCGGGCATCTCGTGCTCGGCTATCGAAATTTCTTTACGTCCCCAGTCAGCCAGGGACATATCCGCGACTTTATAGTCAGCAGCACGTTCCAATGTTGCAGTTGCCATTTTGGATTACCTCGTTTTCCGGATAGCGGATCTCTACGACACATCCTAGTTTATCGAAAATCGCAGTTTAACCCGATAAATTCACTGGTATTGGCTGATTCCGGGGCAGCCTTCCGATAAAAAAGGGCTGAAATCGGCGTTCACGATCCCGTAACCTATACAGATTCGGCTTTAACAAGCCCGGGTTTTGAACTGTGCGTGCAATTTGAGCCGTCCGATACTGCTTTATGACGCGCCATTTTCTCGCCCTTCCACGTAGTCGTTTGTCCTCTGCAAAAAGAGGTCGGTCAAGGTGGTGGATCTCGGATGAAAGCGCTGAATCACCGAGAGACATGGACTCCAGCCATGCAGCGTGTGCTGGCTGCGGATGGGAAGAATCCTTGCTATCTCTGGATCATAGGCGCGAAATAAGTCTTCCTGTGCACATGACTGCGGAAAGCCACATTACTTTCCGATACAGAAGGTGGAGAAGATCAGGTTCAGAACGTCGTCAGGAGTGGTCTCGCCGGTCAGGGCGTCGAGTTGGCGAAGGGCTGCGTAGAGATCGAGCAGCAGCATCTCGTGGGGGATTTTATTATTCACCGCTGCTTTCGCGGCTGTAAGACCTTCGAGCGCGGTAGAGACTGCCTGCTGCTGACGCAGGTTGGTCAGCATGCCGTCTTCGCTTGCAGCACTTGAGCCTCGGATGAGCTGCAGGATGGCGCTCCGCAGATTTTCGATACCTTCACCAGTGAGAGCCGATGTCGGTACAGTAGCTGCTGTGCTTTCTGGAGTAACGACGTTGGAAGCCAGGTCGGATTTATTGCGAACGACGATGGCACGACGGTCCGACACGGAGGCGATCAGGCTGGCATCCTCTGCACTCATCTGAGCGGAGCCGTCGAGGACTACGAGCACCAGATCGGCATCGGCCAGAGCTTCGCGCGATTTCTGAATTCCGATGGACTCGACGGTGTCGTCGGAATCGCGCAGGCCAGCGGTATCCACAAACTTGATGGGGATGCCGCCAATTGCAACTGTTTCAGTTACTAAATCGCGCGTGGTTCCGGCGATGGGCGTCACGATGGCGCGTTCGCGTTCTACCAGACGATTAAAAAGCGACGACTTGCCGACATTCGGGCGACCCACGATGGCGAGCGCCAGACCGGAATGGATGATTCTGCCCTGCTCGAATGACTGCGCCAGCTCTGCCAGCGGTTTTTCTATCGCGGTGATTCGGGCGATGATCTGCGCGTCGGGGGTTATGTCGATATCGTCCTCAGCGAAATCGATACCCGCCTCCAGCACAGCGATCAATTCCATCAGGGTTTGCTTGACCGGCTGGATGCGGCGTGAGAGCGCTCCGCCTAGTTGCTGCGCTGCGACACGCGCCTGATAGAGCGTTTGCGATTCGATCAGGTCACGCACCGCTTCGGCCTGCGTGAGATCGATGCGCCCGGAAAGAAAAGCGCGCTCGGTAAATTCACCGGGATTGGCGAGTCTCGCGCCGCGAGCGAGTGATTGCCTTACGAGCAGATCGAGAATGACGGGCGAGCCGTGCGCGGCGATCTCGACGATGTCCTCGCTTGTGTAGGAATTGGGCGCGGCGAAGTAAGTGACGACGGCTTCGTCGAGTTTCTGTTGTGTCTCGGGATCGAGAACCTCGGCAAATTTCGCTCGCGCGTGTTCGAGACCGCTGCGCAGATTCAGTTGGGGTAGAGCGATTTCCTGCGCGCGAGGACCAGAGAGGCGCACGATGCCGATGCCTCCACGCCCGGGCGGCGTGGATATGGCGACAATGGTTTCGTTTTGAAGAGCGGGTTTTGCTTCAGAGTGCACGAGCTATCTGCGGGACCGCTCCCTGGCGTGCTCATATCCTTTGGGATACGCAACAACAAATCGCCGCAATCCTTCGCCGCTTGAAGATGTTTCGAGATCGCCGTAGCCGCGGAATGCAAGATGCAGCATACGGCGCTCGCGCGAGCTCATGGGCGCAAAGCTGTAGGGCTGGCCGGTACGGCGGACTTTTTCTGCGGCTGTCTCTGCGGCGAGCTTGAGCTCGCGGGCCCGCAGAGCTTTGAAATTATGCGCGTCGAATGAGACTTTATCGTGCTCTTCGGGATCGAGCCGGATGATCTTCGCGGCTACGTGTTCGAGCGACCGCAGCAGCTCTCCGCCGCGCTGAGTCAGCATCCCGGCATCGGGGCCAGCCAGTTCGACATAAATCTCGCGTGCTTCCAGCCCATCCGGATCGGCAGCACCTGCGCCCGCAGTGATGCGGTACTTCAAGCGGAGGTCGCCGAGAGTGGTGAGTGTTTTGAGGAATGCGGCAATCTTCTGAGCTGCGGCAGAATAGTCATCAATTGGCATCGACCTAGTATCTCACCGGTTACTGTGATCGTGGCAAACGCCTCACCCTGAGTTAACGAAAAAAGGTGCCTGATCTCTCAGACACCTTCGTAACGTATCGTGCGATTTTCCAGTTCTATTTTCGAAGAGCCGGAGCTTTGCCTGCCTTCTTGGCCGCGCGGCGTGCTGCGATCTCGCGTACTTCCCGGCCCATCTTGGTGCGGTTCATGGCCATCTGCTGCACGATGCCAAGAATGTTGCTGCCGGCCCAGTACAGTGCCAGTCCGGAGCCAATGTTCCAGGTCATGAAGCCGAAGACCGCAGGCATGGTGAAGGCCATCATGCGCTGCTGCGCGGGATCGACGCCGGGCGATGGGGTGAGCCATTGCACCAGGAACATCGAGACGATGAAGAAGATCGGCAGAATGTGCAGCGGGTCCGGAGCTGAGAGATCAGGCAGCCAGAGCCAGTGCGCCTGGCGCAGCTCGATCACGTTGCCGAGCATGCGGTAAAAGGCGAAGAGCAGCGGCCATTGGATCAGCATTGGAATACAGCCGCCGAACATGTTCACGCCTTCGCGCTTCTGCAGCTCGAAAACTTCTTTATTCATTTCCTGGCGACGCGGATCGGTGGTCTTGTACTTCGCGTACTTGGCCTTCACGGCATCCATCTGCGGCTGAATACGCTGCATTTTCAGCGATGACTTCATCATCTGGAAGCGCGTCGGCAGCATGGCCACGTTCAGGATGACAGTGAGAATCAGGATCGCCCATCCCCACTCGCCGGTAACGTGGTCGTGCAGGAACTTCAGGATCACGAAGAGCGGCTTGGAAATGACGCCCCACATGCCGAAGCTGACGGTCTTTTCAAGGGTGGGGCCGCCGTTTGCCGGGATCGCTCCAAGGACTTCGAGTGCTTTGGGGCCGGCAAAAAGCTGCACGCTGTAAGGCTGCGCAGTCCCCATGGCCGCGCCCAGCACAGGAGCCTGCTCGATGTGGCTTGGATCAGGCTTCTTGCGGTTCTGCGGAATGGGCAGCGTGTTGTGCAGGCTTACCAGGTCAAGATTCTTCGGCGAGTCGGGAAGGAAGACCGCCGTAAAGTAGAGGTCGCTGACACCCGCCCAGTTGAAAGGGCCGTGGAGCGTCTCGCCGCCGACTACTTTCTTCAGGGCAATTTGATCGGACTTGCCATCCTGAGCCGTATCGAGTGTAGTGCCGGTAGCGAATTGCGGCAGAGTCGTCTGATCGCCAAAGCCCGAAGGCCATGAGAGCAGAGCCGCTACGGGCGCGCCGTTCTGCGTAACCGAAACCTCGGCGTGAATCACATAGCTTGAATCGAATTTAAAGGTCTTGTGGACAGCGAGTCCGCCAGAGGAATAATCGAAGCTGAGCGTTCCGGGAGCCGCGATATTTCCTGTCGATGAAGGAACGAACATCGCCTGTTGCAGGCGGTCGCGCATACCTTCGTCATAGGTAAATAGGGACAGTGGATAGCCGAACTTCGCGGCAGCGGCCTGGTTGACCAGATCGAGAGGCTTGCCGTCATCATCCTTATACTTCTTCAGTATCCACGATTTGACCTGCGCTCCACGGTTGGAAAAAGTAATGCGGTAGAGTTCGTTTTCGACGACGGTCGTCGATTCCGCAGCGGCCTGGGTGGCGCTTGCCGCATTGTCTGCCGAAACAGGAGATGCGGAAGTGGGCGGGAGCGCCGATGAAGCCGGTGTTGCCGCTTGCTGCTGTGTCTGGGGGGCGGGCGGCGTCGCTGGCTTCTTCGGCTTAAAATACTGCAGCCCGAGAAACAACACGAGGAAAATTGCGGTGAAGACCAGCATGGTCTTTGAGTCACCACCGACGCCGCCCTGCTGATTGGGATTTTTTATTTCTGCCAAGAGTGCTTCCTATAATCTCGAATCGTGTGAAGTGTGCGCTTCTTTTATGGTAACTGGCGCATGGGAACTGTGCTTGAAAGAGCGCTTTGCCAGAACTGGATCGAAACCGCCGTGGCTTCCCGGATGGCAGCGTGCGATGCGACGGAGCGCCATCCATCCTCCACGCATCCAGCCGTGCTCATGGAGCGCGATGGCGGCGTATTCGGAGCAGGTGGGCTGGAAGCGGCATGCGCCTCCGGTCATTCCGGCACCCGCATGCAGCACCGGCGAGAGAACTAATTTGTAGAAAGAATGCACGACGGCTGTAAGAGATACGCGGGAAGCTGGGGCGCGGTTCATGCGCGCGGCTCCGACGTTGTCTTCTTGAGAGCGATTTCGACTGTCTGAAATACGCGCCCCACCTCAACCTCAAGGCGGGAAAATTCCATAGCGATCACGCTCTTGCGAGGATGAAGGATGACATCGACATCGGACTGAAGATGCGCGAGATTTTTGCGTACCGCTTCGCGCATGCGACGCTTGATGCGATTGCGCTCGACCGCCTTGCCCAGTACTCGGCCAGCGGTGAGACCCACCCTTGGCCCTGAAGCCGCGGAAGGCTCCGCGACGCGGGGCATGAAAAAATATGTCATTGATGCAGAAAAACACTTCCGGCTCGCCTGGTACACGCGTTGATAGTCGGCATGTTTGCTCAGGCGCGCGCCACGCAATGTGCATGGCGTTCGGAGGGAAGCTTCTTCCTGCATAGTTGTTTTCTGATTTCGACCTGGCGGGAGGGCCAGGCGAAAGAAAGGCTGGAGACTAGTCGCGGTAGCCTGCGCTGACAGAGACGCGCTTGCGGCCCTTGGCGCGGCGGCGCGAAAGAACGGCTGCTCCGCTCTTAGTCTTCATGCGGCTGCGAAACCCGTGGGTCTTCGCGCGGCGACGGCGATTCGGTTGAAATGTGCGCTTCGGCATGGAACTGCGCTCCTGAAAATCTTCAATGAAATAGGGTGCCGTCAACCGAGCGGAAAAAGACTCGGTGCAGCAATTTCTGAGTATACCTCATCCCCGCCAGAACCGCAAAACATGCGGTCCGGACCCGCTTTTTCACAACCCCTGGTGCAAAAAAAAATAGATGTACGATTTGTGCCGAAAGTAAGGTTTAAAGCCTGTTTAAATGTGCTAGTATCGGCAGCGTTCATAGAGATTTTTCTGCACGTCTTGCTGCTTAAAATGATCGGATCGTGAGGGCGAACGCTGCTCTCATCAAAGAAGCTCCTGGCACACCAGAGCGCCCTAATGTCCCGGGCTTGTAGACCTGGGAAGGGATGCTGTTTTTTATTCTGGCCCTGGTGGAGTTACTGGATCACTGGCAGCAGACGCCGCGCGAAGGAAATACGATGTCTTTTGTTCCCACGGCCCCCACGACCCTCAACCCCTGGGTGCGCATTCTTGGAGCACTCGAAAAGAAGATCAGCCGACAGGCGTTCGACAACTGGTTGAAGCCCACCCGGTTCAGCCATATCAACGGCAAGAAGCTCTTCGTCCGGATTCCCACGCCGAACTTCCAGCATGTAGGCGAGCGCTACGGCGACCTGATCCAGGAAGCCATCGACAACCTGCAACTGGAGTTCGATGAAGTCAACTTCATCACGGCGGAAGAAGACCCGACGCTTGTCCGCGTTCGCGAAGACGGCGGATTTGCGCCTGTCCCTACCCATGCGGCCACCGCCCCGCAGAATGGGTCACGCGATGGAGCATCCCGCGGAGTGGCACGGCCCGGCAATCCGCAGCAGGGCCGCTTCGACTGGTCCTCTGCCGCGCAGCTCAATCCGCGCTATACGTTTGACGCTTTCGTCATCGGCGCGGGCAACCAGTTCGCGCGTGCCGCGGCTGAAGCGGTCGCGGAAAAGCCTTCGAAGGCCTACAATCCGCTCTTTCTTTATGGCGGCGTGGGGATGGGCAAGACCCACCTGATGCATGCGATCGGCCATGAAGTAAAGCGGCGCGAACCCCAGGCTTCGATCTGCTACGTATCGAGTGAGAAGTTCACGAACGAGATGATCAACTCGCTGCGCTACGACAGGATGACGAGCTTCCGCGACAAGTTCCGCACCGTGGACCTGCTGTTGATCGACGATATCCAGTTCCTGGCGCAAAAGGAGCGCACTCAGGAGGAGTTCTTCCATACCTTCAACGCGCTGCACGAGAACATGAAGCAGATCGTCATCGCCTCGGACCGTCCGCCGAAGGAATTGGCTGAGATTGAGGACCGTTTGCGCTCGCGCTTCGAGTGGGGATTGATTGCCGACATTCAGCCGCCCGATCTTGAGACGAAGGTGGCAATCCTTCAGAAGAAAGCGGAAAACGATCACGTTACGCTTCCGGTCGATGTGGCCCTTTTTGTGGCGTCGAATGTACGGACGAACGTGCGTGAGCTGGAAGGCGCGCTCACACGCCTCTTTGCCTGGTGCAGCATGAGCGGTTTTGAAATTACCTTGCCGGCAGCGCAGCAGTGCCTCAAGCAGTTCATTGACACGCAGGTACGCAAGATTACGATTGAAGCGATTCAGCGTGCCGTGGCCGAGCAGTTTGGCATGCGCGTGGCCGAGCTGAAGCAGAAGAACAACTCGCGTGCGGTGGTGGTTCCGCGTCAGATTGCCATGTACCTGGCCAAGACAATGACCGAAGCTTCGCTGCCGGAGATCGGCCGCCAGTTCGGAGGCAAGCATCACACGACGGTCATGCATTCGATCGGCAAGATCGACGAGCAGCGCCGAGCAGATAAGGATCTGAACCGCATGATCAACAAGTTGCAGGAGACGCTCAACAGCTAGGCCATATCAGGAGATCCTTCCGACGGGATCCTCTCGCGTTTGGGCTCCTGATTGTTTTCTTGAAACTCACTTTGTTTTGCGCTAATGTTCCGGCGCCACACAAAACGCAGGTAGATTGTCTGTTCCGTGCGCCTGCGCCTCAGAAAATGAAGGGAGTTTTTGCATGTTCGCCATTATCTGGTGGATTATCGTAGGCCTCATTGCCGGTTGGATTACCGGCAAACTGATGAAGGGCAGCGGCTATGGGACGATTATGGATATTATCGTCGGCATCGTCGGCGCCGTTATTGGCGGCTTCATCATGCGCGCACTGGGCTTTACCGGCCAAGGCGGAATGATCTATACCATCATCATCGCCGTCGTCGGGGCCGTCATTCTGACCTTCCTGCTACGACTTATTACCGGTAAGAAAGCCTGACAAGCCATGAGCCGGGCGCATGGAACAGACTCCATGCGTCCTGACTTGCGCTTGGGACGATGTAGTCGAGTCACTAGAGTTTCCGTTTTTCATCGCTCTTCCCCCTCGGTTTAACGTGCGCTTCGGTGTCTTGATTGACAGGAAAACGCGCAAAATTGCTAAAATCTCTCCCTTTTAGGTGGGCCAGAGCAGCAAAATCGCTTTTTTCCTGCATCTATGCGGCATGCACTTGCTATCCTCTCCGGTAATGGGCCTTCGCCGTCTTTTTACCCTCGCTGCAATTTTTCTCGCCGTTCTCCCCGCCTTCGCGCGTCACCAGGATACGGGCTTTCTGAACCGCAGCGTGAAGTTGCAGGGTATCTCGTACAGGTATCAGGTCTATGTGCCGGAGGGATGGAACGAGCACCAGAAGTGGCCCGTGATTCTCTTCCTGCATGGGTCCGGCGAACGCGGCAACGACGGTATGGACCAGACCCAGATCGGGCTGCCGGCGTCCATCCGCTCTCATCCGGAGCGCTGGCCGTTTGTGGTGGTCATGCCGCAAGTTCCTTTTCAGCATCATCACTGGACTGATCCGGACATGATGCAGATGGCGGTTGCCTCTCTCGACGCCAGCGTTAAGGAGTTCCACGGGGATCCGCAGCGGCTTTACCTTACGGGATTGTCACTCGGCGGCTACGGTACGTGGGAGATCGCAAAAGACTGGCCGCATAAATTCGCAGCCGTCGTTCCCGTCTGCGGCGGCATCTTCTGGTCGTATGCGCCGGAGCGCTGGCACCAGGCGGGTCTTCCGGAGCAGTACGCGCGCGCGATTGGACGCACGCCGGTCTGGATGTTCCATGGGGCGGCTGACCATGTGGTGATTCCCAAAGAGGCCGAGGTCATGTACGAGGCGATCAAGGCCAATCATGGAAATGTGAGGCTCTGGGAGTACGCCAGCGTGCACCACAATGCGTGGGATAAAGCCTATGCCGATGCTGACCTGCCGAAGTGGCTGCTCTCACATTCCTTGAATCAGATTGCCAACCTTCCGCCGATGGCGGAACAGATCATGGTGCCCGTGCACCCGGCTCCCGCCAAGCTTAATCCAGCTATCTACGACGCCTACCTGGGCCAATATCAGGATCAGGGCGTGGTGCAGACGACGATCTATCGCGATGGCGATTCGCTCTTTTCGAGGGGCCGCGCGGGCGAGAGCAATGAGCTGCTGCCAGAAAATGCGACGACCTTCTTTTACGTTTCAGGCAGCCCTACGCGGATTATTTTCCAGAAGGACCCTGACGGAAAAGTGCGGGGCCTGATCTACCGCGACGACCGGCATGAGGAGTTCTGGGAGCTGGCTCAGCACTCACACAGCGATACCGCACAGCGTTAATTCGTAAAAAATCTGGTCAGTCCGACCGGAATGTTGCACAGCGGGCACGGCAAATTGCCGATGCCCGCTATTGTTTTGTTGGGACCGCGTTCTACCTGTGGAAATTTCGGATAACCGATTCGCGGTGGAAAGCTTCGCTGCGTGGAACGTGCTTCTTTATTGAGCCTGGACGCAGTTTCCACTTTCGGAAAGAGGTTTCCACATCCGATTTTCCGACCGGGCTGTGAAGAATGCGGAGAACGGGACGCGTTTGAAGAGGTTTCCACCGCGTCTTCCAAGGTTTCCAGTTTCATCTGCACCAGTTTTCTAAAACGGGTACATTCGCCGGAAGGCGCTGGTAAAGGCTTTGGACCATGTTTCCACTTTTCCGCAGCGATCTACTACGGCTGCTATTTATAGATACTTATTTCTTTTAGTAAGAGTAGTAGTGGGCGCCAGCAACATAGGGGCTTTCGCGCGGTGGCCAAACAGGGTTTCCATCCGGATTTCGGAATTTCCCACTATTTCGGCTCGATTTCCGCAGGCACAACTTTGGGTTTTCTCACTAGAATGAATTCCATCAGGGTTTCGCGCTTCTTTGTTGCGCGCGCGGTAGTGTAAAGTGTGGCCAATTCCCTAAAGGGGGCTGAGTATGCCGGGGACAGGTGTGGAGCAGGAAAAGCAGACAGCGCAAGGGACAATGGAAATCAACGTCAGCCGCCAGGAATTGCTGCGGGAACTGACCGCAACGCAGAGCGTGGTCGAGCGCAAGACAACGATTCCCATCCTCTCGAATTTCCTGATCGAGGCAGCGGACGACAAGCTCACGATTACCGGCACGGATCTTGACCAGAGCATGAAGACCTCATGCCCGGCAAAGGTCAAGAAGCCTGGCTCGTGCACGATTCCGGCGCGAAAGCTGTACGACTACATCAAGCTGCTTGGCGATGGCGAGATTTCGATCAAGCTGCTCGAAAACCACTGGGTGCAGATCCGGGCGGGACGCTCGAACACCAAGATGGTAGGTATGGCGCGGGCGAACTTTCCCCAGGTGCCTGAGTTCCCGGAGAGCAGCGTCACGAAAATTCCGACTTCGTCGCTCAAGAACCTTATCTCGAAGACCATCTTTGCGATCTCGAATGAAGAGTCGCGCTATACCCTGAATGGCGCGCTGCTGGTGCTGAAGGCGGAGAGCCTGACGATGGTGGCAACGGACGGGCATCGTCTGGCTCACATTGAAAAAGGCAGCGAGAGCCTGGGGAACATCAGCGGCGAGAAGAAGACGCTGATCCCGCGCAAGGCGCTGGCAGAGTTGCAGTCGCTGCTTTCGGCGACCGATGAGGAATATCTGGATTTTGCGGATGATGACCAGACACTTTTCTTCCGCATCGGACACCGGACGCTGACAAGCCGCAAGCTGACCGGCCAGTTCCCTAACTACGAAGCGGTGATGCCGCGCGACAACAATAAATTCGTAGTGGTGCGCAGTGAAGACCTGAATGCTTCGATTCAGCGCGTGGCGCAGTTTGCCGATGAGCGATCGGGCGCGATCAAGATTCGCGTCGAACAGAATGAGCTGAAGATTTCGTCGTCTTCGACGGACTCCGGAGAATCGGAAGATGTGATCGAAACCCCTTACAACTTCGATCCCATCATGGTTGGTTTCAACTCAGCTTATCTGCTCGATTTCCTGAAGGCGACGGGCAATTCCGGCGAGGTGCGGCTGGAGTTCAAGGATGCGCAGTCAGCAGGCCAGATGCGCCCCGAAGACGTCAGCGACGATTACAAGTACCGCTATATCATCATGCCGATGCGCATCTGATGTTGGCTTGTTTTGTTAATTCGCAGGACAAAGCATTATTTTGCGTTCGCGCAAGGTGATGCTTTGTCGTAAGAGCAGCCACCCCTGTCTTATCCAGCCAACGACACTTCGCACCTGACTACAGATTTCGGTCAATGAGACATACTTGCCCGTCGCCCTCGACGGCCAGATTCCGCTGACGAGTGGTCGGCGGCGATCCTAGTCCATGAGAGCATCAGCGATCAAAATCAAAAGAAAACCAAGCACCGCCGCCGTGCTTCGGATGTTGTTGAACACGGTCCAGCGATGCAGTGCCTCCAGATAGTTCGCGGGTGGAGGTTCGGTAAGCCATTTCCTGACTAGCTGGTTGATGGGTACATTTCCGAAACGCGTGACCAGCACGGTGGTCACATTCATGATGCTGGCGGCCACGGCGCAGGCGCGTGCGGCTGGCATGGCGCGGATCGTCGAGGCCCACCACAGCGGAGCCAGGATGCCAACGAGCATGATGCTCTGCATGACGATTGCATTGTGGCGCATGAGCGCGACACGGTAGGTAAAGTGCACCTCGCGCGGAACCTCATTCCATGCCGGGATAATCGCAAAGAACGCGTAAGTGAATACTCCAGCCAGAAACCCGGTTGACATCAGAGATAGCAGTTTTGCGGCTCGATACATAGACGCTCCTTCGGGGGAATCGCTTGTATTTGAGATTTAATTCATATACAGAACGATTCATAAAATGAATTATTAAGAAAGATGATTATACTGAGACAGGAGATATATGCCAGCCGAAAAACAAAAGCTCCGGGAGAATCCGATAGTCACGCGGCGAGCGCTCGGACTACTGTTATCACAGCTCGGGACACATGCAGCGCTTTCCTTTGGCCGCAAGATCGCAGGATTCGGCATTTCCCCGCCGCATTTGGGTATGCTGCGCTGGATCCACGCGAACGAAGGGAAAAATCAGCGCGAACTAGCTTCTCACCTCGGGATGGTGCCCAGTCGCCTGGTCATATTGCTCGACGAACTCGAAGCTAAAGGTCTGGTTGCGCGCGCGCGTAGCTTAGAAGATCGTCGAAGCCAGCATCTGCAATTGACACGAAAAGGAATTCAGCTTCTGGAAAAGGTCGAGCGGATTGCTACGGCACATGACGAGGAGCTGGGCTCGTCTTTGACGGCGGCAGAGCGAGAGACACTGATCGAGTTATGCGCGAAACTTGCTGCTCACCGTGGCCTGACTCCGGATGGACACCCCGGCTACGGAAAGCGGCTCGCCGCAAGCCGGTCAACGTGAAAACCGGGCAATCAGTCCAGGCCGGAATAAGTTGCATGAAGCAATCCGATATTTGTCTTTTCCCTTGGGACCTAAAGAGGGTTTTCTCGCAGGGCATACGATGACAAACAAGAATGGTGAGAAGCCGGTTACCCGCATCATCGCTCTCGAAGAAGCCTTCCTGCATCCCAAGCTTCGGGAACTATACCCTGCGTCCTACGTCAAATTGCTCGACATGCTCGAAGGACGTCTTACGGATGTTGGTCCCGAGAGAATCCGCCGCATGGACGCGGCAGGCATCGACTTGCAAGTGCTGTCGCATGTCCAGCCTGGCGTTCAGACCCTCGAACGCAATACAGCCGTCCGCTTGTCCAAAGAAGTCAATGACTGGCTGGGTGGAATCATTCAGGACTATCCCACCCGTTTCGCCGGTTTTGCGATGCTGCCGACCCAGTCGCCCCTGGATGCTGCCGATGAGTTGGAGCGGACGATAGTTCAGCTTGGATTCAAAGGCGCGCTCATCAATGGTCATACGAACGGACACTATCTGGACGAGGATGTGTTCTCGCCAATCCTCGAGCGGGCCCAGGCGTTGGATGTGCCCATCTATATACATCCAACCGATCCTCCGCAGGAGATCATCGATAGCTATTACAAGGACTGCCCAGCGATGATGCAAGGCTGGGGATGGCAGGTTGAAACCGGAACGCATCTTCTCCGGCTCATCTCCAGCGGCGTGTTTGATCGCTTTCCGAATCTCAAAATAATCGTCGGACATATGGGCGAATTGATTCCCTTTGGCCTCAAGCGCATCAACACTGCTCTCACTATGGGTAATTGGCTTCTTGCCAGCCAGGCGAAGGGTACTGAGTCAGCCAGAATCGCATGTATGCAGAAGAGCGTCTTTTACTACATGCGCGCGAACGTCTTCATCACAACAAGCGGTGCTTTCGATCAGGCAGCTCTGAACTGCGCGATTGCGGAATTGGGCATCGACAATATTTTGTTCTCCGTCGATGATCCATTCGGAGACAATTTCGAGGGTGTAGATTTTCTGAAAAAAGCCAATCTATCGATTGAGGATAGAGAGAAGTTGGCCTATAAAAATGCGGAGCGTATTCTCAAACTCGCATCAGGAATCGATTCGCGCAGGAATTCAAGCTTCTCGTTCTTTTCTTTCAAGGCGAAAGTCAAATCCAGAATAGCGCGCACGCTGATGTCTTTCCTGGTCAGGTAGAATTGCTACCTCATAACGCCGCAAGCAGGCAGCAACTTTTCAGGAAATTGCTTTAGCTCGCTTCGACCTCATTGAGTCGGAACATTATTCCATTCGTAAAGCTCGCATTGGATCGACGGCTGCGGCGCGTCGAGCCGGAATGGCTGCTGCCACGAGTGCTGTGAAAACGAGCACCAGGGTAGCGAAACCCAGCATTGCCGGATTCCACGGCCTTATTCCGAAAAGCTGGCTGGCGAACAGATATCCTGCACCAATCGCGCCGGGAATTCCCAGCGCCACTCCGACGCCCACCTGCCAGAATGCAGTCCGCAGCACCATCTGCACCACATTGCCGCGGTCCGCACCCAGCGCCATGCGCACGCCGATCTCACTTGTTCTTTGCTCCACGCCATAGGCTGTTACTCCATAGAGGCCGACAGCGGCGAGCACCAGGCCGACGGCTCCAAAGAGCCAGGTCAGGCCGGCAACCATCTTCTCCTGGGAAAACCCGCTGTAAATGACGTCGGAATAACTCTGCACGTCATACATGAGCAGGTTCGGATCAACATCCGCAATCGCCTTTTTTATCTGCGCCTGCATATCCGGATGGTTTCCCGGTGCATGGATCACGATGGTGTACAGAGAATGTGACCAGACTTCACGGCTTTCGAGGTTGGCCTGATCGAAGTGCGTGGTCTGGGCTTCGGGGAGGAAATACACGGGCAACGACGAATCCAAAAATCGCATGTCCGCAACCACGCCAACAATTTCATATGTGCCCGCATTTTTCCTGGGAGCGGGCCCGAAGCGCTTCCCTATAGGGTTCTGGTTGCCGAAGAATTTTCGGGCAAACGTCTCGCTCACTACAGCCACAGGCCGTGTATTGGCGTTGTCGTCGTCGGTGACGGGTCGTCCCCTCACGATCCTGTCTCCGAGGGTCTCGAAAAATTCCGGTGTTATTCGGTTCCAGCCTGAATTGAGATCGTCGTTCGGGCCGGGCTCGGGTTGGCCTTCGGTCAGGATGTCCTGTGTCCAGATGCCGGTCAGGGGAGCATGGAGAGCGGAGCCAGCCATGCGGACGCCGGGGATGGCGCGCAGACGGTCTTCGATGTTGCGGAAGAGCGGGACGAGCTGTTCCTGCGTATAGTTCGAAAGCTTGGGATCGATTGAGACCAGATACCGTCCGTTAGGATCGAAGCCGACATCCTGGTGCTGCCGGTTACTGAAGCTCCGGCCGAGCATTGCCGCGGCGCTCAGCAGCACGAGTGAAACAGCCACCTGTACGATCACCATGGTCTTCTGCGCCCACTGGCGATGGTCTCCTACCGAGCGATTTGCTCCGCGCAGCGCCTCGATCGGCTTAGCACGCGACGTCATCCATGCGGGCGCCATGCCGAAAACGATGCCGGTAATCATCGAAATTCCTAGCGCGAAGAGCAGCACCGGTGTCGAGGGCGCAGCATTCAAAGGAAGATCTGTGGCCGGTCCGAAAGCAAGGTGGAGAATAAGTCTTGCGCCCGCATACGCGACGACGATGCCGGCGATAGCGCCAAGCATGCTCAGGGTGAGGCTCTCAGCCAGCGCCTTGCGCACCAGCCGCGCGCGTGATGCGCCGAGAGCGGCGCGGATCGCCGTCTGCGGCCGGTCCTTCAGCCCACGCGCCAGCAATAGATTGGCGATGTTGGCGCATGCCACCAGAAGGACACAGATAGCGCACACCAGCAGCAGCAGCAAGCCGCCTTTGTAGTCTTGACGCATTGGCGAAACGCCCGCGCCGCCTGGTGTGAGATGCAGAGTCTGCTTTTGCCAGAGCGGTTTTTCCTGCGGAGACATGTCCTGCACATGGCTTCCCAGCCACTGGTGCAGCTCTGCCTGAAGCTGCGCTTCGAGAGCCTTCGTATCGGTTCCGGGGCGAACGCGGCCGATCAGGTCAAGCCAGGCCGAGCGGGCATCTTTGAGGCGCGTCGCTCCGCCGGCGATCAGCGGCTCCGTCGTCAGCGGCAGCCAGAAATCGGGCATGTTATCGGCGTCGATCTTCGCTCCGAAGAAACCCGGCGGGGCAACGCCGATCATGGTGAATGGATGGCCGTTGATCTGGTAGGTCGCTCCTACCACAGATGGATCGGCCCCATACTTCTCCTGCCAGGCGCGGAAGCTCATCACCGCGACCGGCGTCGCGCCTTCCTGGTCGTCGGCATCAGTGAAGAGACGCCCACGCCACGCAGAGAGGCCGAAGGTGCGGAAGAAATTGCCGGAGACATACTCGCCGTTGCGCGGCTCAGCGGGTGCCTGCGAACCGGCGCGTCGCACGCCCAGCTCAGCATTGCCTTCGCCGATTTGAAACGCCGCCAGATCCTCGAATGCGGGCGTGTGTTCGCGGAAGAGCTTGTAAGCCTCCCAGGAGAAGAAATTCCAGTCACCCTGCGAGTAGCGGGCTGAGTAGCAGCAATCGTCGGAGTCACCGATGCGCCAGAGCTGCTCAGGCTGCACCACCGGCAGCGACCGCAGCATCACCTGCTGTATCAAGGTGAAGATCGCCGTGGTCGCCCCGATGCCAATGGCAAGGGTGACTACTGCTGTTGCTGTGAAAACGGGTGATCGTCTCAGCTGCCGAACGGAGAGACGCAGATCCCTCCAGATACCGTCCAGCGCGAGTGTCATGTCTGCTCCTGATGTCCGCTCCCGCATCGCCACCGGATTGCCAAAGCGCAGGCGCACGGTCCGCCGCGCTTCTTCCGGACTCATTCCTGCGTGCATCGCGTCCTCTGCTGCCATCTCCATGTGTGCCTGCAGCTCCGCCTCAATGTCGGCATCCACCTGCTCACGGTGCAACATGTTCTTCAACCGCTGCCACATGCCCATTGCTGACCTCACGCGTACCGCAATATTGCCCGCACACCCTTCACCAGCTGCTCGAAACTGTCTTCGGTTTCCTTAAGCTGCTTCCGTCCAACCGCCGTCAGCTGGTAGTACTTCGCCCTTCGGTTGGTTTCCGTGAGAGCCCACTCCGAGCGGATCCAGCCGTTCTGTTCCATGCGGTGCAGTGCGGGATAGAGCGACCCTTCTTCGACATGCAAAAGCTCGTCGCTGGCGCGCTGAATATGCAGCACAATGCCGTAGCCATGCAGCTTACTCCGCTGCGAAAGAGTCTTCAGGATCAGCAGATCTAAGCTCCCTTGAAGGTCATATCTCGCCATCGAGTACCCCTTTACCTCTTGGTATTCGAGAAATGTTAGACCTAGACGTAAAGGTGTGTCAAAGGCGAGATATCTTGTCGACTAATTTTCGGCAATCAGATTTACTTCCATTTGCATGCTCAGTTCCTGCGAGAGCTGAGGTCAGGATTTTCAGCCGCTGGTGCGTCTCTGAGGCACGGCTCTTGCCGCTGGCTCTTTCTTGACTGCGGCAGGCGCGAAAGGCTTCTTTCGAGAGCGGGATTTTTGTTGTTGAGAGGATGACGCTGTATTTTTCTCTCTCACGTGGTGATGACCATCGAGCAGTGATTCGTTCTGGAAGCGCTCATTAAGAAATTGCAGAAAGACGCGCACCTTCGGCGAAGAGCTGAGGCGGGAGGGATAGAGCGCGTGAAGCTCGACAGGGTCCGGCTCCCACTCGGGCAACAATCTCGTCAGTCGGCCTTCTTCGACATCCGCACGCACAGCAATCTGAGAAAGGAGGGCCACGCCCGCTCCGGCAACAGCGAGCTGGCGATTGATCGACGGATCAGGAACGGAGACGCGTGATTCTACACGTACCTCTTTTTGTTCTGAGCCGCGGCGCAGATGCCACATGGCGGAGCTGCTGGATTCTCCAAAGGTGCCGCAGGTCGCAGTAATGCAGCTTTCGAGGCGTAGATCGGATGGCGATGAGGGCAGACTGCGGCCCTTCAAATAGCCAGGACTCGCATAGGCACCGAGTCGAACGCGCATCAACGGTTTTACGAGAAAGGCGGAGTCTTCGAGAGGCGCGGCGCGAATGGCGACATCGAACTGCTTCTCATGCACCGGAGTTTCTCCACCGATCAGTTGCAGCTGTACGCGCAGTTCGGGATAAGCGACAAGAAAATCTCCCAGAGCGGGGCCAAGGATAAATCGCGCGAAGGCAACGGGCGCGGCGATGCGCAAGGTGCCTCGCGGTTTTGTCTGCGATACCGCGACGATCAGGTCCGCCTGCTCAGCTTCTTCGAGCACGCGCTGGCAGCGGTCGAGATAGAGCTCGCCAACTTCGGTGAGGGCGACGTTTCGTGTGGTTCTTTCGATAAGGCGGACACCTAATCTGCTTTCGAGTCCGCTGATCGCCCGGCTGACGCTCGACTTGGGCACGCCGAGATTTTTTGCCGCCAGGGTAAAGCTCTGGGCGCGCGAGACGCTCACGAAGAATTGAAGCTCGTTCAGATCGGTCATCATTCTGGTGTTCCTGTACAGCAACAGTGTGTTTCTTTACGGCCTATTGTTTCATAGGATGTCGGGTTGTAGTGTTGCTTCATCGGTAACAAGATTGGAGATTCGGGATATGTATCTGGTAACGGGCGCAACAGGAAATGTAGGACGAGAAGTAACCGGTCAGTTGCTGCAAGCGGGAGAAAAGGTGCGGGTGTTTACGCGCGATGCCAGCAAGGTGGCGCACTGGGGCGATCGGGTGGAGATCGCTGTCGGCGACTTCACGGACCAGGAGAGCTTTCGCCGAGCCGCGGCTGGAGTAAAGGGCGTGTTCCTGATGAACGGGATATTAGACAACGGGGTATTTCGAAAGCTCGTAGCAGCAGCAAAGGATGAGGGCGTAGAGAGAATCACATTTCTGTCGTCCGCTGCAGCCAATCATCCTGAACTGCTGATGGGGAAGCTGCACAAGGACAAGGAAGATGCCATCCGCGAATCGGGGGTTCGGGGAAGCTTTCTGCGGCCGAATGGATTTATGTCTAATACGTATCAATGGGGCAAAAACGTGAAAGCTGATGGAGTGGTTTACAACCCCATGGGAAGTGGCAGGTTCGCTCCGATTGCGCCCGAAGATATTGCCGCGGTGGCAGTCAAGACGCTGACTGACGGAGAGAGTGCGGGAGAAATCCTCGAGCTTACAGGCGGTGAATTGATAGACGTGCCGGAAGAGGTGAGCATTCTGTCGAGGATTCTTGGTAAGGAGCTTCGATGCGTGGAAATTACGACTGAGGCGGCTGCGCAAGGGCTTGTCCAATCGGGAATACCGGAACACGTAGCGAAAGCAGTTGCCAAGACTTTTGAAACCGTACGCGAGGGACAGGCGGCAGTGGTGAAGGACACTTTCGAAAAGCTGATGGGACGAAGGCCGATGACGTTTGAAGAATGGGCGAAGAAGCATGCTTCACGGTTTGCGTGAGGTCGTGTCCGACCGGTGTTTCGTGGTGGCGGCCTAATGGAAAGAAACACCCAGGTTAGCTTCGCGAACCTGGGGCACCCGGTTTAATGGATGGATTGATTAGCTGAGGCTTAGATAAAAGGCCCGGGATAAATTCCGGGCCTTTTTATTTTGGTTAGAAGTGCGGATGTTCACCGCCGCCACCGTGGGGCTCACTGGGGTGAGACTCGGCGGGGTGAGGCTGGGGCTCCGGTCTGGCCTCAGATTGCGGGTGCTGCTGTGGCGGTGCCGGTGCTGGTTTGGTTTCTGGTCGAGCTTGAGGAGCTGGATGGCTCTCCGGTCGAGGCTGAGGTTGTGTATGTTGCTGCTGCGGCGCAGGAGCCGGGTGGTTCTCGGGCTTTGATTGCGGTCGGGCCTGCGGCTGCGGAGCCGGATGGTTTTCCGGTCGAGCCTGGGGCTGAGGATGATGCTGCTGCGTGGTGGGTTCTGTATGAGCCTGAGGTTTAGGAGCTGGGTGAGTTTCAGGACGTGCTGTGTTCTCGGGCCTTTCCTGCGTTGGATGGCTGGTGGTAGCAGGACGAGCTGTATTTGTTGGATGGTTTTCCGGTGCTGGTCTTGTTTCCGGTCGTGCGGTTGTAGCAGGATGGTTTTCTGGAGCCGGGTGCGCGGTGTTTGCGGGACGATTATTTACTGCAGCTCCGTGTGCGGGTACGGCATCGCGGTGAAAGTCATTTGCCGAAGCCGCTGGTCTGGCCAGAGCCGCCGTCTGCGGAACACCGCGGTTGGTTTTATAAAAATTCCCGCGATCCTCCTGCGCTACGCGCTGATGAGTTTCCTGCGCGCCGATGGGTCCCATACGGCGTTCATGCAGAGCTGTCTGCTCCTGCGCGCTGGGACGCGCGGTTATACCGCCATGGCCGCCGTTGTAGCTGACGCGATTGACAGTGACGTTGTTGACGACTGTGCGGTTGACGTAGACATTTCGCACGACGGTGGTGTTCACATGGCTGACGGCGCTGTTGTAGTAGAAGTTATTGCCGCGCCAGTATCCGCCTTCATATCCGTGGCCGTAGTATCCGTAACCGTAATTCACGCCGCCATAGAATCCCAGATGTGGTCCCCAGTAGCCAGCGTTCCACATATAGCCGCCGCTCCCCCAACCCCAATAGCCAGGTGTCCATAAGAGGCCATAAGACGGAGCCATGACCCATGTTCCCGGAACCCAGTAGTAGTCATATCCACTCCAGGCCCAGTAGCCGGGTGTCCAGATGTAATTCGGGCCGGGGCAAAGAGGCTGATCATAGACGGGCAGCGCGGGTGGCGCGATGTTGACCGCTATACCAACGCTGACTTGTGCGAAGGTTGTCTTAGGGATGCCGAGCAACAACGCTGCGAGAAGAGAAAAAAGAAAAACATGTTTGACTTTCATTTTCTACCTTGCGATCTTCCTTCGTTTCCCTGGCCGTTATCCGCAGGTTTCGAGGATATGATTGCCTTTTTACTTGCTCTTGTTGTGGGTCCCCCCACCCACAATGTTGTGACACAAAGTGTCGGAGGATGTTGCGGGCGGTACGGTTGCTTAAAGGAAACGGATATTTTCCAGTTTCTGCAGAAACAATGCAGGGACAGGAAGTTAGAACGATTGTCGACAGGAATTGCTTCGTGCGGGATCGCTCGATAAGACAACAATAAATTTTTATTTTTGGAGTTCTGCGTGCTGTGGCACGACAGACGGCAGACCCGCAGCTTCGACGCTGGCCTTCACCATGGCGTCGAATCCCATGCAGGAATTCAGCATCAGGTGATAAAGCCTGTAGTCGGCCCACTCGCGGTTATAGAAGCGGCGCACATAGGCAGCGCGCCTTTTGTCTGTGGCAAGTATTTCCTGTTCGGCTTCTTTCGTGTGATCGGGAAAGTTCTTTGTGAACCATTCAAGTTTGCGCTTCATGGAAGCGTGCACAAAGATATGAAAGACCCCTGGCGTGGTGAGAAGCGCGCTGGTGGCTCCGCGGCCTACGATGACGCAGTTGCCAGCCTGGACCTGCTGGTGGAAGTAGTCGCGAACGAATTCAACCATGCGTTCGGAATCAAAAAATTCGGGATCTGCTGTGGTCGGCATTCGTTCGATGGAGCCATGCCAGAATGCTTTACCAAAGCGGTAATACCAGGGATCCAGACGCTCGTCACAACTCTCAGCAAGCTTTTTGGTTACGCCTGCCTTGACCGCAATCTCATCGATAAGACATTGATCAATCAGCTTCCAGCCAAGATATTTCGCCAGGTGATGGGCAAATTCAGCGCCCCGACTTCCATATTCTCGTTCGACGGTTATGACCCGGATCATGTTGAGCCCCGCTCTGCGTGTCGTATCGTAGCACCGGTCGGGTGGGTCGTCCAGATTTCAGTCGCGCATTTCGACGACTGTGGCGCCGGCGCCTCCTTCTGCCTGACTGGGCTCGCTGATGGCGGCCACGTGCGGATGCCGTTCAAGCATGGCGCGCAATGCCCGCCGCAGGATTCCCATTCCCGTGCCATGTACGATGCGGACTCTTGGCAATCCGGCGAGATAAGCACGGTCGAGAAATTTTTCAACTTCATCGGTAGCTTCGTCGACTGTTCTGCCAATCAAATTAATCTCTGAACGCATGTCGGCGTCGGGATTGGTAACCGAGACCGTGACCCCTCGGCTTCGCGCAGTCGCAATCGGGTTGGACCGCATGGAAAGTACTTCGGCGATCTCATCGCGGGCCACGCGCATCTTCATGGGGCCGACGGCGATTTCATAAGTATTGGCGTCGATCTCACGCTGCACTACGCCTGTGCGTCCGAGGGTCCGTAGCTTCACCGTGTCTCCGATGGAGATGTTTCGCACGACGTGCGGTTTTGCGTTCTGGTCGTCTCTGTCTGCTCCGGTTTTGTCGGCGACGACAGCGGAGTTGAAGCTCTCCTGAAACTCGCGGCGCAGTCGGGCGATGCGTTGCTCGGCGTGCTTCGAGAGCTTCAACTGCGCTGCGCGGTCGTCGATGGCGCGGACGGTTTCGCGCGCCTGGTACTCGAAGTCTTTGAGCAGCGACTGCAGCTTTTGCTCGAGCTCGCGGACTTTCGTGCGCCACTCCTTCATGCCTTCCGTGGCGAGACGGTGGCGCTCGCGTGCGACTTCCTGTTCAAACTGTTGCACGCGGATGCGTTCCTTGCCGAGCGCCTCTAATTGTTGATGCAGGCTGTCGAGGAAGCTGGCGATGTCCTGCGTCTGCGTATTGAGTTGTGAGCGGGCGGCGGCAACGATCTCAGGATTGAGGCCGATACGCTGGGCAATGTTGATGCCGGCGGATGCTCCGGGTACGCCGAGGCGAAGTTCGTAGGTGGGCGCCAGCGTCTGCTCATTGAAGCCGACGGCGGCGTTGCGCACCCCGGCGTTATTCGCGGCATAGACTTTCAGCGAGGTGAGATGCGTGGAGATGATCGACCACGCGTGGGCACGCAGGAAGTGTCCTGCGATAGCGACGGCAAGGGCTGCGCCTTCTTCTGGATCGGTGGCTGAGCCGAGCTCGTCGAGCAAAACTAGCGAATCTGAATTTGCGATTTGTGCGATGCGATTGAGATTGACGATGTGGGCAGAGAAGGTGGAAAGATTTTGCTCGATCGATTGCGAATCGCCGATGTCGGCGAGAATGTTTGCGAAAACTGGAAAGACGGCTTCTTCCGCAGGCACGGGGATTCCAGCCTGCGCCATGATCGAAAGCAGTCCCGCAGTCTTGAGCGAGACAGTCTTGCCGCCGGTGTTAGGGCCGCTGATGATGAGCTGGCGTTCTTCGCTCGATAAGCCGAGGGTGAGCGGAACGATCTTTCCACCGCTTGCGCGCAGACGCTTTTCGAGCAATGGATGACGAGCCTGCTTCAACTCAAAGAGAGCGTGATCGGTCTCGGTGAAATGTGGCCGTATGCACTCGAAATCCTGCGCAAACTTCGCTCGCACCAACAAAGTCTCCACTTCGACAAGGACGCCCGCGCCTTCTTGAATGACGGAGGCATACGCTCCAATCTGGCGCGTCATGGCGAGAAAGATGCGGTGAATCTCGGCCTGCTCGTCTTCGAGCAGGCGAACGAGATCGTTATTCAGCTCGATGGTTTCGAGCGGCTCCAGATATACGGTCTGGCCGCTGGAACTGGCTCCGTGGATGACGCCCTGCACGCGGCGTTTGACTTCGCTTTTCACGGGGATGACGAAGCGTTCGCCGCGAATGGTGATGAGGTCGTCCTGCGTGCTGCCGCCTTCGGACAAGCGACGCAGGGCGGATCGCAGACTGTCTTCGATGGCGCGCTGCTGGCGCTCCATTTCGCGGCGGATGCGGCGCAACTCGGGCGAGGCATCGTCGGTGAGGGTGCCGTCGGGCAGGATCTTTGTGCGCAGCGAGTCGACCAGCGGACGAAGGTCGCTCGTCAGCAGTTGCGCAGAGAGCGCTTTGAGCTGCGGAATTTTGTCTTGTACGCGCTCGGGCGGCATTCGCAACAGGGCTGTCCAGCCGGAGATGTCGTCGGCGAGGTTGAGTATGTCGCGAATCTCTTCGGCTTCGAGCGCTGCACCTTCTATACGGGACTTGTTAAGCAGATCAGTGGCGTCGAAAAGCGAACCGAGTCGAGGCTGCTCTCCTTCACCGAGAAGTAGCCGCATTTCTTCGACCAGCGAATGCTGGCGGTCGAGCCATTCACGGTCCGTGGAAGGCTGCAGGGCTAGAACCCAGGCCTTTCCGATGGAGGAAATGGAATAGCCTCCGAGCAGGGCGAGAAACCTGTCCCATTCAAGAACAGTGCGGCTACAATCCTCTACCGGGGACGGGGTGGACTTCACGAGGGGCATGAAATCCATGGTAACTGCGATTTGCGGAACCGGTAGGGCACGGGGTGCGTAGCTTCTTAAGGAGGATTTGAGCGATGTTTTGCAGCGGATGCGGCCAGGCAATGCAATCCTTTGAGCAGGTATGTCCCCGGTGCGGGCGGCCTATACCTCCGATGCCACTGGCGCGGCCCTCAGCTTATTCGCGCGTGCAGCGGCATGTGCAGACCGTCGGGATTCTGTGGCTGGTGTGGGCGGCATGGAGCATGATCGGATGGCTGATCGCTCTGCCGTTTGTGGCAGGCGCATTTGGCGGCTGGGGTTATTGGGGCCATGGTGGCCATCACTCCTATGTTTTTGGACCCGGCTTTCCCTTTCCACATATGATCTGGCTGCCGGAGCTGATTACGGCGCTGGTCATCGGAAGATCTCTGCTGGCAGTGGTCACCGGTATTGGCTTACTCAGGCGTGCTCCATGGGCGCGGTCGCTGGCGATTGTAACTTCGTTTCTTACGCTTATTAAACCGCTTACGGGAACGATTCTGTCCATCTACACACTGTGGGTGCTGCTGCCTGCGCCATCCGGCCAGGACTATGAACAGATTGCAGTGCCCTGATGTTTGCATCGTCATTCTGACCCTGAGCGAAAGTGAAGGGGAAGAATCCAGAAGATATTTCGAATGGCACAGCACCTCTAAGTTTCTGGCGAGAAACTTGCTAGCGTCCTTGCCCTGTCAGCGCCCTCTGGATCCTTCGCTACGCTCAGGATGACGGCTTCCGGCGAACGGCAAATCATGGCTGGACATTAAAATAAAGGCATGGAATATCCAGTTACGCGGCTGAGACGCCTGCGGTCAAGCGAGCCGATGCGCTCGCTGGTGCGCGAAACCCATCTCGAACCCGGCGCGTTTATTTATCCGCTGTTTATTTGTCCCGGCGAAGGCGTGCGGAACGAAATCTCTTCCATGCCTGGTGTCTGCAATCTCTCGATTGACGAGGCATTGAAAGAAGCTGAAGAGGCTGCGTCGCTGGGTATTGGCGGCCTGCTGCTTTTTGGTTTGCCGGAGTCGAAAGACGAAGAAGGGTCGGGTGCGTGGGCCGAAGACGGCATTGTGCAGAGTGCTCTGCGCGAGTTCAAAAAGAGCGCTGCACTCAAAAACCTGCTCCTGATTGCCGATGTTTGTCTCTGCGAGTACACCTCGCATGGCCATTGCGGCATTGTGAAGAAGCAGGGCGAAGCATATGAGATTGAGAATGATTCAAGCGTGCGGCTGATTGCGCGTACGGCGCTCTCGCTGGCGCAGGCTGGGGCCGATATTGTCGCTCCCAGTGACATGATGGATGGCCGTGTAGCTGCGATTCGCGATGAGCTGGATGAAGAAGGGTTGGAACAGGTGCCGGTGCTCTCGTATGCTTCGAAGTTTTCCTCGGCTTTCTATGGGCCATTCCGTGAGGCGGCGGATTCGGCGCCGCAATTCGGCGACCGGCGCAGCTACCAGATGGATGGCGCAAATCTGCGCGAGGCGATGCGCGAAATCGAGCTTGATCTGGCGGAAGGCGCGGACATGCTGCTGATGAAACCGGCGATGGCGTATCTGGATGTGATTCGGGCGGCGCGGGAGCGCTTCGATGTGCCGATCGGGGCCTACCAGGTGTCGGGGGAGTACTCGATGTTTCAGGCTGCGTTTGCTAAAGGCTGGCTGGAGCCGCAGCGGACCATGATGGAGTCGCTCGTCTCGATTCGGCGGGCGGGGGCTGGATTTATCGTGACGTATTTTGCGAAGGATGCTGCGAAGGTGCTGGGGTAAGTCTATGAATTGGTTCACCAGACTACTACTTATCGCAGGCGGACTAGGCCTCATTTTGCTGGCAGTCGTTCAGTTGCGAAACGGGCAAATGGTGTTCGACAACTCTAGTTATCACCAAACTACTTTTGCCGCGGGTGGCATCGGTGTCGGCATTGTGATTTTGTTACTTGCCTTTCTGCCTCCCGGTGAGTGGGTTTACAAACACATCACCACGAAACGAAACAATGTGCTTCATTCTGAAAGAAGATCCGGCTCCAAAGCACGTCATGAGCACTGAGTCTCAATTACCCGGCCTCGCGTGAATCCTTCCCGCTCGCATAGAATCAATAGTTAGGGTAGTGGTCATTCCGCGCCGGTACATTTCACTTTTTTCGAAACGGAGCATCCCTTGGCAGAAACAACCTATGACATTGCAATTATTGGTGGCGGTCCGGCTGGATATACGTGCGCCATTCGCGCGGGCCAGTTTGGATTGAAGGTCGCCCTCATCGAAAAAGTAGACAAGCTGGGTGGAACCTGCCTGCACGTGGGCTGTATCCCGACGAAAGCATTGCTTTTCAACGCCGAAGTCTACGACCACCTGAAGAATGCCAAAGAATACGGCATTGAGGGGCTGGGCGAGGGCAAGCTGAACTGGAAGGTAATTCTTGACCGTAAGAACCAGATCATCGCTAAGCACACCAAGGGCCTTGACTTCCTGATGCGGAAGAACAAGGTGACGGTCGTCCCGGGCTTCGGACGCGTTACCGGAGTCGCGCAGGGCGGTGTGCATACCGTGGAAGTTTCGGATACGGCTGGTAAAACCAGCCAGATCAAGGCGAAGAACGTGGTCTTGGCGACCGGCTCGGACGCGCGCATGCTGCCGGGCCTGACTCCTGATGACAAGATTCTTACCAATATCGAGATTCTCTCCATCAACGCGATTCCCAAGTCGCTGGTAGTGATTGGCGCGGGTGCGGTTGGCGTCGAGTTTGCTTCGATCTTTCGCAGCTTCGGCTCGGAGATCACGCTGGTGGAATACCTGCCGCGGCTGGTTCCCGCCGAAGATGAGGATGTGAGCAAGGAGCTGGCGCGGAGCTTCCGCAAGCGCGGCATCGATACGCATACCGGCGCAAAAGTGGAAAAGGTGGAAAAGACGAAAACCGGGGTCAAGGTTACGTTCACCGCGTCCGATGGCAAGCAGGTAGTAAAGGAAGCTGAGAAGGTGCTGGTCGCCGTGGGCCGCGCACCGCGTACGGAAGGCATCGGCCTCGACAAGACGAAGATCACGCCGGAAAAGGGCTTCATAAAGACGAACGAATGGATGGAGACGACCGAGCCGGGCATCTTCGCGATCGGCGATATCGTCGCCGGGTTGCCGCAGTTAGCACACGTAGGCGCGATGGCGGGGATGGTGGTTGCGGCCAAGGTTGCGGGCAAGTATGCGCGGCCTATCATTCGCGAGCGCATTCCGGGCTGCACCTATACGGAGCCGCAGATTGGCAGCGTAGGACTGACCGAGGCGCAGGCCAAGGAAAAAGGACATACGCTGAAGGTCGGCAAGTTCCCGTTCGCAGGTAACTCGAAGGCGTCGATTGTCGATTCGCATGAAGGCTTTATCAAGGTTGTCAGTGATGCGAAGTATGGCGAGATTCTCGGCGTTCATATCATCGGGCCACAGGCTACGGAACTGGTAGCTGAGGCGGTTACGGCCATCGAGCTGGAAGCGACGATCGATGACATGCTCTACATGATCCACGCGCATCCGACGCTTTCTGAGGCGATGCTCGATGGCTTCGGCAGCGTCGAGGGATTAGCGATCAACATTTAACGCATAGTGAAGGAAGCCCGGTACTCAAACCGGGCTTCTTGCTTTTGAGAAGAATGATCCTATCGGTCCTCGATCTCGGACGCCTTGATTATGCTACAGGGCTGGCGCTGCAAAAAACACTGGTCGAATTGCGGCATCAGCAGCGCATAGGCAACGTGCTTTTGCTGCTGGAGCACCCTCCGGTGCTGACGCTGGGCAGAAATTCCAGCCGCTCAAACATTCTTGCCAGCGATGAGATGCTCGCCGCGCGCGACGTCGAAGTGCATGAGATCAATCGCGGCGGCGACGTGACCTATCACGGGCCTGGGCAGCTGGTGGGCTACCCGATCTTTGACCTGCGCAGCTTTTCTCCGCGCCTGGGCGCGGTCGATTATGTCCGCAAGCTCGAAGAAGTTCTGATCCGCGCTTGCGGAGATTACGGTGTGCGCACCCAGCGGATTGCCGGCAGGACCGGGGTGTGGACATTCGCCGGCGGTTCGGTTCAGGAAAAGAAGATCGCCGCGATTGGAGTGCATATTTCACGAGGCATCACCTCGCATGGCTTTGCGCTCAATGTAACGACGGATCTACGCGATTTCAACCTGATCGTTCCCTGTGGCATTGCCGACCGTGACGTGACCAGCCTGGAACTGGAAGCGGAGAATGCTCCGACGATGGAAGGCGTGATGCACACGGTATCTCGTTATTTTGGGCAGGTTTTCGACCTGCAGATTCTGTGGCTGGAGTCATTGGAAGATCTGCTTCCCGACCCGGCGAAGGGTTCCGCGCAGGACACTCCTTTGAGCATTCCAAACGAGGTCAAGCGTCTGCGAGGTGAGAAGGAAACGCATTTCGCGTAAACTAAACCGTTTGGCCTCGCACGACCTCAGGGGCCGGAACACCGATTTATAATCAATATTTGCGCAAACGGGTGTTTGCACTACTCCGGAAAGGGAATCCATGCCGACTGACGTAATCATGCCCCAGATGGGCGAGTCGATTTTTGAAGGAACGATCACCAAATGGCTCAAGAAGCCGGGCGATACTGTGCAACGCGACGAGCCGCTCTTTGAAATTTCGACTGATAAGGTAGACGCGGAGATTCCGTCGCCGGCGGCAGGCGTTCTTTCTGAGATCAAGATTGCCGAGGGTGCGACCGTTCAGATCAATACTGTAGTCGGTGTGATCAATGAGTCAGGTTCGGCTACAGCATCAGCTCCGACACCTGCGGCCGCCGCACCAAGCCCGACAGCTCCGGCAGATGAGGCGCCTGCAGCCCCAGCCCCTGCTGCTCCTGCCGCAGCAGGCCCGGGAACAGATATCGTGATGCCGCAGATGGGCGAATCGATCTTTGAGGGCACGATCACCAAGTGGCTCAAGCAGGTTGGCGACAGCGTGCAGCGCGACGAGCCGCTCTTTGAGATTTCGACCGACAAAGTAGACGCGGAAATTCCGTCGCCTGCAGCAGGAGTTCTGTCCGAGATCAAAGTTCCTGCTGGAAATACTGTGCAGATCAACACGGTTGTTGGCGTCATCGGCGGCACTGCACGGGTGAGCGCAGCTCCGGCAGCAACTCCTGCGGCACCAGCTCCTGCGAAGACCGAAGCCGCTCCCGCCGCATCCGCACCTCAGGCACCGGCCGCCAGCGTAAGCGAAGATGTGCGCTCCTCGCCGCTGGTCCGCAAGATGGCCAAGGACAACAATCTTGATTTGAGCCAGGTTCAGGGCAGCGGAGCCGGCGGTCGCATCACGAAAAACGATGTCACCAGCTTCCTCGAAAAGCATGGCGCTGGAAGCGCAGCACCCGCTCCTGCGGCAGCTGCCCCGGTCAGCACACCGGCAGCGACGCCGCAGCCTGCTGCTGCAAAGCCGGCTGCTCCCGCTGCACCGACGACCCCGGCGCTTCCCGGCGAACTGGTGCCGCTTTCAAGGATGCGCTCGATCATTGCGCAGCGCATGGTCGATTCCAAGCACACTAACGCGCACGTGCATACCGTCTTCAAGATTGACTTCACGCGCATCGTCAAAATCCGCGAGAAAGAAAAGTCGAAGTACGAGCAGCGCAATGGCGTGAAGCTCACCTATATGCCGTTCATCTCGCGTGCTGTGATTGCGACGCTGCGCAAGATGCCGATTGTCAATGCTTCGATGGAAGGCGATGCGATCCGCTATCACAAGAACATTAATATCGGCATCGCAGTCGCGCTCGATTGGGGTTTGATCGTTCCGGTGATCAAGCAGGCGGAGGAACGCAGCTTTGTGGGCGTCGCCCGCGCGATTGCCGATCTGGCAGAACGCGCACGCGGCAAGAAGCTGAAACCGGATGAAGTAGGATCTGGCACCTTCACGATTACAAATCCGGGAATTTTTGGCGAGCAGTTCGGTACGCCAATCATTAACCAGCCGGAGAGCGCGATTCTCGGGGTTGGCGGACTCTTCAAGGAGCCTGCCGTCGTCACCAATGAGGACGGGACAGACTCGATTGCGATCCGCCACATGATCCACCTGACGCTTGGCTTCGATCACCGCATCATCGACGGCGCCGATGCAGGTAAGTTCATGGTAGAGGTGAAGAAGTACCTCGAAAACTGGAATGAGGATATCGGCTAACTGTCGTTCTTCGGTAAAAAGGCAGGCTCTTGGAGCCTGCCTTTTTTATTTTGACGTCATGTAAGACCGAGTCATTCTGAGCGAAGCGAAGAATCCAGAGAATGTTTCATTGCTGCTCGGCTGTTTTAGGTTTTTCAGGAGAACCTATGAGAAGTTTCGTTTACGTTAGCTCTTCTGGATTCTTCGCTCATTCAGAATGACGGCAATTTAGAGCAACGCCTTTGCCTCGAGTACGCGCGCAACCGCATCCTGCGGCGTGTCGCCTATCGCAGAAAGATGTCCCATCTTGCGACCAGCACGCGCTGAGTGCTTTTCATACAAATGCAGCCCAACTCCCGGCACGGTGAGAGCGCGATCGAATTTCGGCTCATGATTGAGCCAAAGATCGCCCAGCAGGTTTGCTATCGCGGCGGGCTTGACCAGTGCGACATCTCCGAGCGGTAGATCGCAGACAGCGCGGACAATTTGCTCGAACTGGCTGGTAACGCAGGCGCGCTCGCTGGCGTGGTAGCTGTTGTGCGGACGCGGAGCCAGCTCATTCACAAGCAGCCGCCCGTCTCGCGTGAGAAACATCTCTACTGCAAGAATGCCTTCGAGCTGCATTTGATCGGCGATGCGTCGTGCCATTTCCTGAGCCTTCGCTTCCACATCGGCGGGAACCGAAGAGGGAATGACACTCCAGGCCAGAATCTGATTTTCATGGTAATTTTCGGCCGAGGGATAGCTCTTTACCTCGCCGTTCGGCGTGCGAGCAACCATCACCGAGATCTCTTTCTCGAGATCTAGTGCTTGTTCTGCAACCGCTGGCCGTTCTCCAAGCAAACGCCATGCTTCAGCCGCGCTGACTGGATCGCCGAAGCCAATTTTTACCTGGCTGCGGCCGTCATACCCACCGCGTGCGCTCTTCACGAAACAGCGGCCACCGAGAGCAGGAATAGCTGCTTCAAGATCGGCCTCTGATTCGATGGTGCGGAATTCGCCGACGGGAAGACCGTGTTCGACCAACCAGTTCTTCTGCAGGATGCGATCCTGAATGGTCCGCATCATGGCAATGCCCGGGCGCACCGGCGCATACTTTTGCGCAGCTTCCAGACTTGCTACCGATATTTGTTCAATTTCCAGTGTGATGACGTCGCATCCACGCGCCAGGTTTGCAGCAGCGCGGGCATCGTCCCATGAGCCTTCAAAGCAGGCGTCGACAACAAATCGCGCCGGGCATGAAGGATCGGGATCCATGACCTGAATGCGGTAGCCGAGCGAGCGGGCTGCCATGGCGGTCATGCGGCCAAGCTGCCCGCCGCCAAGAATACCGATGGTTGCGCCGGGAAGGATCGCGCTCACTGCGGCAGCTCCTCAGCTAGAACTTCTTCCTTGCGAGACTCGCGCCATGAGCGCAGGCGCTCGCGCAGCTCTTGGTCGGTTATCGCCAGAATCTCAGCCGCAAATAGTGCAGCGTTGGCTGCCCCAGGCTTGCCAATAGCGAGTGTGCCTACCGGGACGCCTTTCGGCATCTGCACGATGGAAAGAAGAGAGTCGATACCGTTGAGCATCGTTGCAGGAACAGGCACACCGAGTACAGGCACAAGTGTCTTTGCTGCCAACATGCCGGGCAAATGCGCTGCGCCGCCGGCTCCTGCGATAATCACGCGAAGGCCGCGCGATTCCGCATGCTCTGCATAGGTGAAAAGCCAGTCGGGAGTGCGATGCGCGGAAACCACTCGCACTTCATAAGGAATGGAAAATTCTTTCAGCAGGTCGACGGCAGCTTTCAGCACTTCATAATCACTCTTGCTGCCCATCACCACGCCGACAAGCGGGGCGTGCTCCATAGGTGGATTATAGTGCGGAAGTCGACTCGTGGTTCCGATCCACTGTATGAAAGAAGGTGAGCGCGCCGCCATCCTGAGCGCAGCGAAAGAGATGCTTTCTTATCCGATCAGAAAATCACACGGAATTGCGCTCAGGACGGCAGACTCATCGCTCGAAGTTATTACAGCTTAATGCCGATGGATCCAGCGAACTGAACGATCGCCGGCCATACTGTTCTCAGATCCTGAATGGTAGTGGCATCCAGCGAAAGATTCAGCGGGTTCGCCACAACGCTGTTTATGTCGCCAATCGTTTTGGCAACGGTGCCCAGCAGAACGCCAAGAGCCGCCACCACATCGGGCGAAACTTTGCTGGTTGCTGCTTTAGCGCCACTCACGAATTTGAGGACATCTTCGGCAGCTACTTCAACGCCGTGTTCCATTCCGAGTAATATGTTCGCCATTTTTATGCTTTCTCCTTATTTGAAAAATCGGTATGCGGTTGACCGGACACAGGCCCGAGGGCGCGATCCAGATTTGCGGCTAAGAGATGGGTAAAACGGTAGAGCCACGCGTAAAATCCGACGCTGTTGGCCGCAGGCGGGCTCATTGCGCTTACCGCAGCCGAAAAAATCCAGAGCGCACCCGCGCCCGTCCAGAAGGACTGCGCAGCGCCGCCAGTCCAAAGCCCCACGTGTGGGAAGCTCATGATCGATGCACCTTTATTGTTTTAGGATTGAATGAAAAGTCGGTAATGAGTTGCTTTAGAGCGGTACGTTGACGAAGATGGCGCTCGAAAAACGCGAATAATTCGGTGGTGTGGAACCGTCATACATGCGCACGTAATATTGCTCTATTGCAGCTTCGCGAGGAATGGTGAAGTTGCTGGCGGGGCTGCGCAGCACGAGATCAGAATCCGTTCCCGGACCGAAAGACCAGTCGCGCCGCCGCACCTCGAAACCACCGCCCGGAGGCGGCGTTGCACCCGCACTGATTTGAATTTCACTGCCGGTAATCGATGACGGATTCAGTGTCAGCAGATTAGCCAGCGGCTCGACCGCCTGTGGTTGCTGCGGCAACCATGCGTCCGCAGGTACGGTGGAAGAGGTTTTGATTGCGAGCGCATCCGCCCAGTCGTTTGCAAAGCGAATGGTGTACTGATTCATTTGTGGCACGGTGCAGCCAATATCGACCTGTACACTGCGCACAATAAGATTCGCACTCATGCTGGCAGATGTAGAGCTCACCGCCAGAACGTCACCGGGCCAGATGTCGCCCTGCGCTTCCATGTTCCAGCCTGTATAGGTTCCCGTCCATGCGGCTGCGCGGCTCGATGACAAGCTGAGTAACGCGGCGGCCGCATTTTCACAGTCCACAGAGCTTATTGCCTGGGGATTGGTCACAGTGCCGAACCAGCACGCGGTGGACGGAAGCTGGGAAGAGTTTTGTGGTGAGACGCTGGTATTGTTTGCCTTTCTTGCCACTGCGCGCCACTTGCTGCGATAGGAGACGAACACCAGCTCCCCGGCTTGCGGCACGCTGGTGGGATAAAAGCGAAGTTTCCCGGTTCGCTCAATCTTGCAGTCCGCTCCTTGTGCTGTCGTGCCCAGGCGTCGTGTCATCACGTTGCCACCCGGAGGAATACTTGTCACCCATGCAGGGCCTTCCTGGATTACATCCACACTGCGAATCGTACAGATAAGATTTGTGCTGTTTAATAGAGCAAAAGTACAAACCGAAGGAGTGATTGCTAGCGATCCGTCATACAACACCACGGGTGTCGCATTCACGCCATTCGTGGTGTCTTGTATCTCGAGTACGACATTTATCCCACAAGGAGTAGCCGTGCCGCCCCAAAGCTGCAGCCCGCTATCTCCCATTGCATAGTAGGCCTGTAAAACACGCTGCATCTCTTTCGCATACAGCCGCGTGCGCAACGTGTAAACATGGCCCGCAACCGGAGAAAATGAACTGCCTGCGCTAAGGCCGTCAATCAAAGGCGAGATCAGCGAATTTCCGCTGTTCTGAAGCACCTGAAAGCCGGCAACACAGTCTGGGATATTGATGTCGCCCGCATAAAGTCCGCTGATCACGCCCGTGCTGCCTGCACTGATAACCACGCCGTTCGCCTCGATCACCAGCGATCCGCCAAGCTCCAGGTCGCTGTTAGCGAATAGAGTGGTTTCTCCATCCAGCCCATTGCCGCCCGTGCAGGTAAGCCCATTCGAGGTAATCGAAATATGAGTTCCCGTATCCTGTAACTGCCATAGTTGCATATTGACAGCAGGCGTCTGAAAGAGATCCGACAGCGGATGCGTCTTCGAAGAGGTAGGAAAGAAAGGCACCTCGGTTAAATCAAAAAGAACGGTTGTACCATCGCCCGCGAAGACTTCGGTGATATAAGCGCTCGGTTCCTCCTGTCCACAGACAGTCACGTCGTTGGCCAGCATCTTCACCATGGAAGCCTGTAGCTTACTCACCTGCAGAGTTCCATCGCTTTCGCTGAGTGAATGCGTGACATCACCTACGGGCGCCATCGTTAAGCCACCGGAAATGACGCGATACGCATTGCCTGAGCTGGAACCGAGAAGACCGACATTGCCGGACCATGCCTCTCCCGGCTCGGCAACAAACCTTCCCACGACACCTGTCGCCTGGGCGGTGTTATAGGTAAAGCGCGTTGGATCCACGATGCCAGTGAGCATTTGCGCGGTCTCCCCTGCAGGCAGCGCAAAACGTGAGGTCGCTTGTGAAATGCCCTGCATATCCAGCAGCACTTCGTCACTTATCGCCGAAACGACCGCTTCGTATACCGGTCCTTCTGTGCCTTCTCCAGCTTGTATCAGTGCAGGTTCGCTGGCCACATATCCCGTAAACAAGATAATGCCGTTGTCATCGCTCACGATGACGCGTGCAAGGCGCAGAGGCACGGACATGTTTGAAGCCATTGGCAGCAGCGTAAAGCTGCATGTGGACGGCTCGTTTAACTGTCGTTGGATGCGCAGCGGAGCCTTTGCCATCACAGTCCTGGAGTAATTCAGCGGACCGTTCCCGTCCAGATTATCTATTGTCAGGATCATCAGATTGATTTCCTCAGCGCGCAAAAGGTATTACAGAGCTCATCAGCACCTAGATGAGCGTCATAGTGCCAGGAAGAAAGCTGCGAAAGCACACCACATGCTCACCATCGTTGCTATCGGTGACGGGAAGCGCGCGAAAGCTCGCATCGAGCGAGATTCGTTCGAGTGGTGCTGCGAGGGCATCGCCGCTTTCCGCCGCTCCCTGCATCGCCTGCAAGCGTGGATAGTGGAAGATCACACGGTCACCTTGTTCCCCCGGCAAAACAAAAACCGCAGACCATTCCTGAAAAAAACTTCCGCCCTCACGATCCACAAACCCGACGATCGGCTGTACCTTCATCCCAGGCGCGGGAGCACCTGCGAGCAACGGTTGAGCAAGTTGCAGACCGGACGTGTTCACCTGCGACACACGCGCGACGTTAAATGTAACCCTGCGGATGTAATCAGGATCATTGTTGACGCCCGCCGCGCTGCGCACATACGCCGCGGAAACTCCGCTGCCAACAAATCCTGTTTGTCCTGCATAGTCCACATCGACTACGACTAAACTACCGGGAGAAAATAAAGCTGTATCTGTTGCATTCAAAGCGATGCTGGTAGCCGTGGAACCCGTTTGGGCACTGACTGCCGCAATCCCCTTCGTCCCGGAGCCGTTGGCGCCGCTGCCGTTCAGCGGCTGGATAAGATTCATATGTTGCGATCCAGCGGTAAGCGCCATCGTCAGCTTGCTCCAGACCTTAAAGCGAAACGATAACGTCGCGCCCGTGGTCTCGCGAATCTGATATTGCGCAGTGCTAGGCAAACCGCTGTTCAGCGCGTCAATCGCGCTCGTCGATTTGCGAGCGAAATTCTCGATCCATCCGAGATCGATCCATGGGGCAGACGGCGCATCAAGCAGGAATCTGCCTGTCTGCGACGGATCAAATATGGATGGGGTCTGATGTACGCGATCCACTGGCGCAAAATAGGCGCGCACCCGGCGGCTGATGGTTGGCAGCATCGCGTAATTTGTAACTGCGTTCGTGCTCATAATTCGCCTTGCTCCTGAAACGCAAATACATTCACCTTCGCTATACGAGCCATGCGCTCACGCGATACCGTGAGCGCGCCGAATTGTGCGCCTGGCCAGAAAACTCGTGTCTCCATAGCCGCTGCCGGAGCCTGCGTGTAGTTCATCTTTTGCGCGCAACCAGGCGAAATGATTGAAAGCAGCTCTGCATCCATCTCCTCCATCGCGCGGCCTCGATCCAGGCCAGAGTTGGGCTGTGTGCCGCCGGTCGTGTAGTGAATCTCGCACGTCATCTGTGCCAGAACGCATGGCAATTGGGTGTCAGTTTGAAGCTCCGACCAACGCAGTACGAAAACATCTCCCGGCATTTGCGCGACAACTCCCTCGGCGTCTTCCACCATGATTCCTGGTCTTTGCACGCCACGCTGGATCATCACCCGGCCCGGATTGAGTGCGGCCAGCCGGTTTCGCAGCGTCACATAAAATGTGTCTATTGCATTTTGCATGGTAGCCTCACAAACGTTTATGGAATCGACTGGAGTAGCGCATGCGATTCACGTAACAGAAGTCGATACAAATACACCTGTCCCAGGGATTCTGAAACAGAGCGGGACTCTATCAGAAACTGTCCATCGTTGATCTCCACCCCTGCGGCGCTGTCGAAGAGCGCATCCGCCGAAGTAAATTGCAACGCGCTTACCTGTTGCTGCACAGAAGAAGCAGAAATCAACAGCTCATACAGAGGCGGTCGGCCCTCCTGCATCGTGGCACGCGCTTTGCGGAAGATCGCAGGCGACAGCGAAAGCAGCTGGAAATTCGGAGCATCGATTCCGACCTGTCCCGCGTCGCTGCTGTCGCCAGTCGCAGGCGCTACCAGGAGAGACACTGCTATACCGCCGCCCGCCCGCAGTAGCGCATCTGCCATCAGCAAGGGGCTCTGGTTCGCGTTTCTAACGCTAAGATCACTCCCCATAATTCACCCCAGCCTGTTCGCGACCCACGGTTTCAAAAGACTCTCCACCGTGCCGTCAATCAATGAATTCGAAAAATACTGCATCTGCATTGTGTCGATCTTGCTGCTCTTCACGTTCAGACCAGGAGTCGCCTGCGCGTTCTTCACGATCAGCGCACATGCCGCCATCACCGAGTCGGGAATGGTGCTGAGGCCAGCTGTATATGTCACTTGCACTTCGTTGTAAGGAAGTCCCAGGACGTTCATTGGAAAAATCAGTTCGCCCGTTTCCGCAACGAAATCGACAGCAGAAGGATCAAGCTGCGTCCATGCACCCGGTAAAGCAAATGCCCACGCAATCTCCTCTTGCATCGGATAAATCATCTGCCCTCGACGAGGCCGGGCATAACGAGCCTGGATATTTACAAAAGGTGAAGCGGCTGGCACAATCGGCGCCAGTGGAAGATAGCTCAAGCGCACTGTCTGCGATCCCGCAGTCAGTCGCAGCCGCTCTACATACTGCGTAGGATTCAGACTGACACGCCTGCAATGGCTATCAATCAAGGCCGACGCCACCGTGACCCAGTCATCAGTGGTGTCCGACGCTAACCCAAAATTTTCGTAATCGGTCGGCTGCAAATAACCCATAGTCATCTCCGCGTTAGAAAAAGAAATGGGCTGGTCGTTTAAGACCAGCCCCGTAATCAAAACAAATTCAGACTAGCGGTCGACCAGCACCTGGTAATGTGCATAGTTTGCGCCCTTCACTACTACGCCACCGAACTTCACCGCGACGTATTGCGAAGCAAGCGATCCTGGAACACCCAGCTGGAAAACTCGCGGAGTCGAATCACTCAGCCAGTGATACTCGATCATGTCTTCCGTCACGATATACGCCGGAAGTACAGCCGAGCCCGAGCCGGGAGTTCCTGAATAGCTCAATGCCCAGTCCGGAATCAACGGCAGATCTCCAGCCTGTGTCGAGAGCGTCTTCACGGTGAAGCCGGCATTGATCTCACGCGTATTCAGCACGACATTGAAGTCGGTCTTCATCTCGCGGTCGATCAGGTCCAGCAACACTGGATTGGCATAGATGGCCGTGGGACGAACAGCGAAATTGCTGCTGGCGACCATCTGCGCAATCGTGGATTTCAGACCGTCCACGATGCTGGATGTGGAACCGATCATCGTGGTGTTGCCACCGGCAGCAATCTGTGAAGCGACACCGTAATACTGCGCGGAAGTTGGTGTGCTCAGCGACGTGTCGTTCCCATTCCACAGCGCGATGTCATGCGTGTGCAGAACGCCCTCTACCGTATCGACCAGGTCCTTGGCCTGCAGATATGCAAACTGCTTCTGCTGCGTGCCCAGTTCAATATCAAAGAGGTTGTAATTGAGCTGCGCCACAATCGCTTTCAACGGCACGCTGCGCTCTACACGCGTCGGGCTCACAATGGGCGCGACGATGTTGCGCGGATCGACAAAGCCAGCCGCGCCCGGAGACGGAATCGCGGTCTCTTCAAAGAAACGCGAAGGATGGCCCGTAGCCGGAACCTGCTTGATGCGCTGTCCGAAGATGCCGCGCCGCCGAACGATGTCGGTAATCTCCGTCTGGTAAAACGGAACCTCAATTGCGCCAGGCCCGATGAAATCTGCAGCTGCATGAATGTCATAAAAATTTGCGTTCATTCCATTCCTTCCACCTGATTTGCAGGTTGTTTTTACTTCATTTTGGAAATCGTGATGGCTATCCGGCAGCAAAGGGTTACTGCGTCAGCAATCCGGCGCGCAACAGCTGCGACTTCACCGCAATACGCTGCTCCACGTTCAATCCTGTAAGAGCCGCGTCCAAAGCGCCGGCCTGAATCGAATCCACAGTCGACAATCCCTGCTTGGCCAGCAATTGTGCTGTCGAAGCGGGCAGCGTCTGACGTGCGGCAGTCGCGCGGCTGCCCGATGCACGAAGCTCAGCAATTTGTTGCTCCGCAGCCTCGAGCTTCAGCCGTAATTGAGACAGCTCTTCCTGGCTATCGACGGCCGCGGTCAGCTTTTCCACAGCGCCTGCAGATCCGCGTTGTTCCAGCAACGTTACCGTCCGCTCCAGCAGTTCCGCCGCGGCTCCGAGTCGCTCAATGCTTTCCCCCAACGAAGCAAACATATTTTCTGTTTCCATTACGCTTCCTTCCTCCTCTGTGTTTGACCAAAAGATTGATCTTTGAATTGCCAGCGAGAACGAGTAGCCGTTCTTGTCTCGCTCCATCCTTTTGCGGATACGCTGCTTCTGCACCGGCCAGCCGACAGCCGAAAAGAAGTATTCCCATACGCGGCTTTTTCCCGCAGCAAAATGGCCGCACCCGTAAACGTTGCACGCGTCAGAGTCCAAACCTCCGCATACATGTTCGCCATATGCGCATTGGCCAACTCATATGACATGCCCATATTTCCAGCCGTGCTCGTATTCAACTGCTCCACTACTTCCGGAAAATCACGTCCAAATAGGTAACCGCTCACCCGCAGCTGATTGCCGATTACGTCAGCCTCGGTGATGATGCCGCATTTCACTCGCGCATCGTGGGCATCCCACTTCGGTGCATAGTCCACTGCCATTCCCAGCAGCGACGGCAATGCCGCACTTGCTGCCTCACGGGTAAGAATCACTCTGTGTCCGCGAGCACCCGATGGAGGTCGCGTGCTCGCCTCATCGACCGCTGTAAGTACACCTTCAAACGGAACCCGGTTCGGATGGTCCGCGACCTCCGGCATGGTGATCGCCATTGCTTCCAGTCTCATGTCCTCTCCATCCCTCTTGTTGAAATACCGCCATGCTCTTCCTGACTGCCCTTTACCTCCCTTCTCCCGCGATCTCTGTAGTCTGGGCTAATGCAAGCGGAGCAAGTCCTCGCATCGACCGGACTTCATTGACGGTCAGCACTCCAGCAGCCAGCAGCTGTGTCTGTATCTGCAGCTCGGTCAATTCATCCGGAGCATCGAGTTCGTTAAATACAAACTCGAACTCGCGCCATCCCAGCTTCTTTGCAAACAGATCCCGAGTCAGATGCTCAGCGAGTAACTTCGCTAACGGAACCACCGCGCTCCGAAACGCTTCATCCGCTTGCTCTGCGGCAGTCGACCGATTCACTTCGCGTTCGAGGCCCAGCAGCATTAGAGGCAGCGAGAAGGCGTTTGCGATCATGCGAATCAGAAACTCCTGCCAGTTAAGCCGCAGATCGGCATCCGTTCCGCTGGCAAAACGCAGCACTTCCGGCTTCTGCTCCGTACTGAGAATTGGAACGCGTCCCGTGCCTTCAATCTCGTCCTGCCACCAGCGAATCAGCCGCTCGTGCTCCATTGGCGTTGTTTCATTCAGCCACAGCGCATACTGTGCCACCGCGTTGCTCGCCAGGTTTCCAGCAAATCGGTGTGCTGCAAGGAATGTATTCACCGTCTCGAAAGCAACTTCCAACGGACCCAGGCCAAATGGCGTATGCGAGCGCGGGTTCATCCGCATATAAATCAGCTGATCGTCCCGCAAAAGCACCTGCCCGGTGGCTCCCGGCATTCCCGTCGTCTGCGCATATCGGATCGAATCAGCTTTGCCATCCCATTTCGGATCGATCTGAATCGTCGCTCCATCCACGGCCCACAGATCGAAAGGTTTCTGAGGATCGCCCGTTAACTCCATCTCAATCGCGCCGAAACCACCAACCAGCGCGTCTTCCAGCGCCTGTTCGATGAGTGTGCGAAACGAATCAGCCGGATTCGGCTCCTCCAACGCTTGCCGAAGAGCCTGCATACGCTCCTGAACATCTGCGACATCCGCAATCGAAAACCCTCGCTTCAGCCGAATCTGCCAATCGAGGCTGGCGATGCGATCCTTCAGCACGTTGATCGCCCTGCGAACCAACGGCGTTTCAGCAAACCTTCTCAAATTCACCGGGGTCGGCTTCGGCAGCGCATTCGAAGGCATTCGATACGGCGTCAGAATGGAAGGCAGCGCCAACGTTTTACGCTGCGCAACCCGAGCCTCTGCCGCTGCCACGCTTACTTCTTTGCGCCGCCATAGTTTTTGAACAGAATTCTTCACCGTCAATGTCGCCTCCAACTCTTGTCATGGCTAAAAACAAAAGGCATGGCTTAGCGCCATGCCTTCATCTACCCTCAAACTCAGTCAACCTGCCGCGGCCCAGCCTCCTAAACCCGAAGCTCCGTCTGTGCGACCTCAGCTATTCGAGGCAGATCATTCGTAGTCAACACCCGAATCTCCTCCGCCTCCATCGTTTCTACTGAAAACCTGTACTGCTCCATGCGTTCTGCGTCATCCCGATCGGAGCTGACCTCCGCAATCGGCTCGACCACAGCGGTTAATTCGAGCTTCGCATTTTCAACGCGGGCCACCCCTTCGCGAATCGCCGCCACGCTGAAGGCCAGCACCTTTGGCCATTCCGTGTCACTCTCCAGAGAAACAGCATGAAACATACGAACAACGCCATTAGGCCGATACCCGCAGTCAATACGCAGCGGATCGCCTGGCTTTGTGTAACTCGATACTGCAATTCGCTTCCGCATCAAATCCCAGACACCAGCCCGCTCAAACTGCGATCGCATTTTTGTATGGATCGCCTGCCTGCCGCTTTTGCGCGCTACCGTCTGCCGCTTTCGCGGTTCCACATACAACCGCATCAGCTCTTCAACTCCGGCAACCAGAGACTCAGCCAGGTAGGCCTTTGGCTCCGTAACCTGCAGAGCATTCGAGAAAGAATCCTCCAGCACGTGCATGAGCGGCGGCAACCCAGCCTCCGGATGCGCCAGCCGTTGTCGCAGCTCGCTCTCCAGGCTCTCCAGCATGGCGACATCCACATCAGGATCGATACAACGCACGCGCGCCCACTCTTTCGTGAAAGTCACAGTCATCTGCTCCGGCCGCTCCGCATCTCGCAGCATAACGCCGATATTCACAAACTCGTTTCTCACCGGGTCCGGTACATACCGGACGAGGTAGAAATTGCATTGTTTCCGCGCGCTCAATCCTGAATCACCTGAATGTCACCATCACAATTACATAATCGGTCCACGTACAGTATCGGCCCATCCCGGCTCCGGAAACTGCCCTGCCGTCACATTCGCGGGCGGCTTCATCCAATTTGGAAACGGCTCTCGTGACGATTCCCGAAAGAGCGTAATCAGTTCCCCGATCCGCTCCCGTCGCTCGAGCAATCGTTCGATCAGCATCTCCATCTCCGTCAAGTCGCCGCCATACCACTCCGGAGGTACAGTCTCCGCAATCGACCATATCTTTTGCGGATCAAGCTCCGTCACCCGATTCAGCCAGGGCTCGAAACTATCCCAATTTGTCACGCCTCTATAAACAAGGTTCCGTGCATAGACGCCACGCAGCGGAGCATCCGCAAATTTCCATTCCCCGGCATTAAAACAATATCCCTGGTCAATAAAAGTCGCTGTGTAGCGTTTCTCCCTCGCTCGTTTATAAAACACAGCCTGTCGTCCATTCGAATTGCAGGTCCATTTGTCGATCACCAGCATTCCGGCAAACTCATCGAGATTCTTGACTTCCATCAGCCTTTCCTCAGGCAGATAGTCGATCGTCTGGCCCGGCATCAGTCCGCCAACCAATCGTGATCCAAATTGCAATCCCGGCCGACAGCGTTCCTGCCTCTGTCCGAAATCGAGTGTCATCTCATCAGAATTCTGAATCAGCCAATCCGTTACTTCAACCACATCACACGCCGGCACACTCAAGCCAACAGCCTCTGCCAGCCGTGTAGCCAGCAGCTCATTCGCAAGTACCCGTATATGTTGCGGATTATTCTGAAACTTCACCACATACGGATTTCCATCCGACGCCAGCATCAGATAACTTTGCGCCCCGCCCCGCATCCGTCGAATCGATTGTGTCGCTAGTACTGCCAACCCGCCTCCGCTTCAATCGGATTGTACCTTGCCGTCCTTCATAAGGCAGGTATGCCATCATTCGCGAAGTAGAAGGCTGATATGCCCACACTCATCGAAACAGGTATCGCCCCTGCAATTCTTCCCGCACACAAAGCGCCATCGCCATGGCCATCACGCAGTCATCATGCGCGCCTGCGCTCGCGCTGACCTTGCCGCTGCGATGCCGCACAAAGCTGCGGCACTCCTGCAATAGCCGCCGGCTGAAGAAGATCCCCGGCGTCTCAACCAGGGCCGCGGCCAGCTTCCCCAGCATTCGCGGCCGATGAAGGACGGAAGTCAACCAACCATCCTGCCCATCCTGCTGATAAATGAGTGCATACTTACTCACACCCTGCAGATAAGCCAGCACCCCGGACCCATGATTGTTGCGTTCCACCACAATCCAGGCCTCGTTGTACTCCGTCGCCAACCGCGTCGCTTCCTCCGCCAGTTCGAGCGGCGTAAGACGTGCCTGCAGCTCCGCGCATTGCAACCCTGTTGCGATCTCCAGGATCTGCGCAACAGAATAATCGCCTTCGCTGCCACCTCCCGCAGTATCTACTGCCACCAAGTACCGCCGTCTACGTATCGGAGGAAACCAGATCTGCAACTGCCCCCCGAGGCGCTTCGCTATTGGCTCCGGAAGCTCCTTTACTCTGGCATCAAGCGCCAACGTATCGAAGTAGCAACTCCCGCTGCTGAGAAAGCATTCCGTAGCATCTTCCGGATACTCCTGTTTCGCCAGCCCGCGAAAACCCGCCGCGATCATTCTGCGAAAGCCAATCTGCTCCAGCGTTAACCCATGCCGCTCGACCAGCATCCGCTCTGCATTTTGCAGTGATTCCTCGTTTACACTCGCATCGCGATACGCATCCTCCCACCACCAGGGAAAGAAGTGCTTTACCATTCCAGTTTCATCAGCGCGATTCCACTCATCCCAGAAGCATCCTTCCGCCCCGTTAGGCGTAGACTCCAGAACCAGTTCACCCTGTTGAGGCATGGTTGCCCGCAAACCCTGCAGCGTTTCCGCCGCATTTCCGGGCCATCGCGCCACCTCTGAGCAGTGCAGGTTATGCACCGTAAGCCCACGTCCTGCGTTCGTGTCACCGGCTGTTTCCACCCGATACTCACTATCCAGTGCAGAAAAAATAATCTGGCGCGAGTTAGCCCTTGATGTGCGCAGTGTGTCCTCACGGAGCCATTCGGGGAGACTTTCCAGAAACCGGTGAACGATCCTGAAGATCGCCTCTGCAGCCTCCTGCGTATGCGCCACCTGCAGCGTCGTAGTGCCCGGTTTCGTAATCGTCTTTAGAAAGAATCGCCCCGCAACCCAGGTGCTGATGCCCATCTGCCGCGACTTCAGCACGATATTCGCTCGCCCCCGTCTCCGTTCAAATTCACATTGTGCGCGGTTCGGCGAAAATCGCACGATCCGCCCCTCACGATCTCGAATTCTCAAAAGCTGTTCGGCGAGAAAATGTCCGGTGACGTCACCTATCGGTGGTACTGCGTCATCCAGCGTACTTCCCAATCGAATCAACTCATCAAGATCAATGCAGTCTTCCAGCAGCTTAGTATGCATACCAGTTTGCATCCGGACCACACAACAGCGTTCGCGCTCCTGGCGACGTGATCACTAGAGATTGCGTCGGCGTACCAGCCTGGTAATGAATCGGCTGAGAAGAACTGGCTGCAGTTACAGTCACAGCATACGGGGTCGAATCAGATTTAAGAATCGTAAACTCTTCACCCGTAGGAGAAGCCTTGTCCGGCCATGCCGTGTAACAAGTAGGCAACGTAATCGTCTGCGCCCCATTCTGCGCATTGGCAATCACATTCTTGTTAGCAGCCGTAAGCATCAATGTAGAAGATGTGTTTATCACAGTCGAAAGCGCAATCCCGCCATCCGATCGCACTGTTCCCTGATAAGTAATGTTGAAGAACGGATTCTGTCCCGCGATATGTCCCTCGAATAAGTCCGTCTGATACCCGTTATAAAGCTGAGCGGAATATGCTTCGTAGTTTGAAGTGGCCGCCTTCGGAGAGGCCCAAACCGTCGCTACTGCACTGTTGCCTGGAGCGTTGTTCGAAGCCCCGCCGCCGGTAAATCCGGTCGACGTCTCGGGCTCTAAAGCCTCGGCATAGTTGCCACACCCTGTCAGGTGATGCACGCTGGCAAACGTCGGCGGAACGCCGGAAGCCGAAGCATAATTGATCCAGTTCACCGACGATGACATTCCCAGGCAGCCGATATCCGCGATCTCCATGCCATTTGTAACGAAAGCAGATACATATGCTAGATTCGCCGCCGGAAAGCTAGTTAAGTCTGGCCACTGAATATGTCCGCCATGAAACGAGCTCCCATTCGCTCCAACATAGAACGCTGCAATCGCCGGGCTGTCTGCATAAGTGTCCGTCCAGACGCTGCCCGCGCCACCCGTGTCATAGATCACATAATTCGTCGCATAAGAGGCATTCACCGCCGCCGCGCTGGATGCTGTGTTACTGCACGGACCCATGGCGCAGGTATATGGATAGCCAAACCCATGCACCATATAGCCCGTATTTCCTGTCCCTTCGTTATAAACGCTCGCTATCTGCGCATTCCTTACCAGGACCGTATCCATATGGCTGTCGATCGCCGTCTGTTGTATATGAATTCCGTAAGCTGGCCGATTCGCAGGAGTAAAGGTAGAAGCGTTGTAGCTGACCGTCACATTTCGCAGCAGAAAACCTGCCTGATGCCCATTGGTCGTGCTTTCTTCACCCAGCAGAACGCCTTCCGCCGAAGTATCATTCACCGTGACATTCTCTACTAGCAAACCACGGAACCACTGCAGCTCCAGCCCGTGCGTGGCATTCTGATTACCCAGTATTGTGAAGTCTTTGAAGATACATCCCTGAGGTTGCGCTGTATTTCCCAGAAAGATAACATCGCCGCCAAGGTTCGCTGAAATAGTCAGAGTCGTTGCGCCTACTGTGGCATCAGCCGCATTGCTTGCACCACCGGAGCCTACCAGGTTCACGCAGCTCCCATTCGTTGGTTCCGTAAGTGTGGAAGTTACAGCAAATGTTCCGGGACTAAGCCTTACAGTCTGATTGTGTCCTGTGCTGCCGGCAAGATTCAGTGCAGCGTTCCATGCGGCGTTCACCGTGGCATATGTACTTCCATCCACCGTAATCTCGCCATTCATGGATGCAGCCGTAAGCGCGCCGCCGATTTTTGTCGCTCCGCTCACGCTCATATTTGCCGTGGCATTGCTCTGGCCCGTAACGGTGAATGCACCTACCCATTGCGTTCCGTTCCACATGTCATATTCATAGCCAGACTGACTGGCATACGTCGGTGAGCCTTTAAAGCAGACTCGGTTCAGAGACTGCGAAGCTCCTACCGGCGGAGTATCAAACCAGCAGTAACTGTTCGCGAATTTAGTACCCACCATCCAGCTATTTCCCAGCTGACGAAATTGCTGTTCATATCCTGTATAAAATCCATTCGCGGGAGCCCAGACAATTCCTAATCCCGGAACCGTTACAGTCGGCTGCGCCGTTCTTCCATTTGCATACGTCGGTACCGTTAAGTAAGAGCCTCCTGTGATCGTCGAAAGCTGCATACGCGATGAGGAGCCGACGATCTCCGCCGTTTCCATTGAGCCGGTTGGAACATAGTAGCCGCCATCAAAATTCAGGTTCGGATAACGGTGTACCGCAATCTCGCCTTGGTGCTGATAAGAACCGGAATACATCTCGACATTTTTCATCGTAACCTTGGCCGATGAATAGCCATCGAAGCCTTCGAGCGGACCACCGGCCGGATCAATGATCAAGCCATCCGGCACCGGCCCTGTTACGATATCTGCACACGTCAACGCACCGGTTTGATTGCAATTATCCGTGTATCCGCTTCCCGGCGGCTGAATCGCTTCAACATGCGAATCCTCTATGTCGATCGCTGCATGTTGCGTAGCCGGTCCTTCTTCCACAATCGATCCTGCTGACCAATCGGCATTGCTTACTGTTGATCCAGATAAGTTGCGCGCAATAATGTGAATATTTCCGTCGCTGCTGAAACCTCCTACCTGGATGACTTCGAATTGACCGCGCTGAATATTGAAGTTGTACTGTGACGGCGCAGTGCTCCCAGAGAGGAAATCCTGCGGCATGATGACATACGTCACCACCGATCCACTGGCCATGTCATTCGCAGACTCAAAGTATTGAGGCATCCACGACACGTCCGCAACACTCGTGACTGTGCTGCCCGGTGCCAACTCGCCGGTGAGTTGTGTCTTCTCCAATACGCCGCCATTAATGTTGATGCCCGCATTCAATCGCGGTTCGTTATTGTATGGATAGCCTTCGAGATAGAAGTTCCTTATGCTGCCTGATCCGCCTATGCGAAAACCGCTCATGTACTTGAGCGATTTGATCGATCCACCATAGAAGCCATAGTTCACAGCCTTTGTGATCGTAATCGCTCCATGTGGATCAGGATTTACCGGTGCAGGCCCTCCGCCTGGTCCTTGATTAGCAATAGGATAAGAGTGAGCAGGGCAATTCACGCCGTAGCAGTAGTATTCTTCTCCGTAATGCTCCGTAGTAGCGCCAGCTGTTATCACCTGCGTGTTGTAGAAGTACGTCTCGTTGATGTCGCCAGAGAGGATGATTGGCCAGCGTACAGATGAAATCGTCAGGTTATCGGATCGGAAACGTTCACTATTTCCGTTAAGCTGTAACCCTCGACCCCCATGGTTCGACATTACGAGATTGGTGATATGAAACTGTATGGCAGCATCCACCTCCAACAATGCTCCCGTCGTAAGGTGTCCGCTGCCATCCAGTTGCAGATCCTGAATCTGCCCGTTGCATTGCTCAGTACCAGGGCACGTGGCCGCGTAAACAGTAAACAGATTCGTCGGGCCGGAAGTAAGCTGCAGAATACTAGCCTCGCTGCTATCCCCTTCTATGCACAGATTGGCAGGGATTCTTAGCGTGCTGCTCACTTTGTACAGGCCGGCTGGCACATAAAGGCAAGGCGTTGCGCCATTGCTTCCTGCCTGCGGATTTCCGACAGCAAATGCGATTGCCGCTTGGATCGCTGTCGTCGAATCGTTCGTCCCGGTAGGGTCGGCGCCACCTGCAAAATCCGGATGCCGGATGTCCACACGTGGTAGTTTTGTCATCGTGTTTGGCGTGCGCAATGTGCCGGTCATGTTGCCGCCAGCCAGAGGCACAGCTGTCTGCACAGCCTGATCAATGTATTGCTTGGTCGCTGCCTGATTTGCGGCTGTTGGTGAACTAGAAAGAACGAGCGGCCCGGTCATCGAACCGCCGGTAATTGCCACGTAATTGCCACCTAGTGATGCAATCGACGCATCCACATACTGCTTCGTCGCGTCCTGCACCGCAACCGTCGCAGGTTGCAGGTGGGCACGCACCGATACGATCGAGGCACTCGCCGCCGCCGGAACTACCCAGTACTCTTTATTTACAGTGCCGTCACTCAGATGATAGATCGCAGTGTAATAGCTACCCGCCGGCGAGGCTCCCGCATTCGGCGCCAGATTCAGACTGACGAATCCGTCCTGACCAATAATTACCGTCTTGCTTCCTGCGGCAACAGCCTGGTTATTGGCTGTTGAAAATGCCGGCCACTCAACAATCAGCGTGCCGGTAGCTACGCTTCCGTCAGCGCGATAAACCTCTCCCTGCACAGTGGTCGTTGTTATCTGCGCATGAATGCCGGACACAGCTGATACCAGCAGTACGACCCATATCGCATTCGTCACAAGCCATCTCTTATTCACCTTCGCTCCTCATCGACCAATCACAACAACGACAATTGTGTGAGCCATGTCTCGTCTTTTAGACATGAATCGAGCCGCACCTCGTTGTCGAGATGTTGCGCATGTAGGCGCCAAATCATTTACTTTGAAAACTATTCAAGCAGCAGGCAGATATTTTTCTAACTCACGCTCAGTTACTGGCAAGTCCAGAAGGCTTATATCTACCGGGGTGCTCTTTCTGTATCCTGCTTGGCGATAGCGGCATTTGCCGCCTTTTCTTTATTGCGTTGTTCAACTGCTGCCAGCAGCATCTTGCCCAGGCTCGGCGCGTTGCGGCGTCGTTTGGGAGAAGCCGAAGCTCGTACTTCTTCTTTAACACCGCCTAGATCAAATAACAGCTTCGTATGTTGAACGCTGCCCTGGCTTGCATGGTCCGCTAACTTCTCAACTATCGCTTCGTACTTCTCCCCAATCGCTGTCTGGGCCGTTTTCCTGAAATGTCGAGGTTTAGTGGCCCTTCTTTTTCTGGGCTCAGGATTCTTTTCCGCTTCCATAGTTGCCGGCGTAGCATGATCTATGGCTTCTGCTTTATTCGAATTGTCTGTTTTCTCTGTCATGGCCAAAAGAAAAAGGGAGGCGATTTCGCCTCCCTTTGATTTTTCTTTACTCTTATTCTTAGAATATCATTTTAAGTGGAAATACTCTGCCAACTTTCCTCTACTTTTATTTCCTGTCGATTGAAACACTTAGATAAATTTCCACAGTTATACCCTCTTGACAGGATTTCTAAGACCTAATTTCAAGCATGCCTAGGTCGAGAAATATCTTCGAAAGTAGATCGATAGTATCTGCATACTTCCGAATCACTGTACGAACACTTTGTCCCATAAGTTGGGCGGTTTCCTCCTGCGTATATTCCTGTAGCGCAATGCGTGCGATCAGTTCTCGTCCAAAAGGGTCAATTCTTTTCAAACATTTCTCGATGTCGAATAGAAAGATCACTGCGTCCTCAAAATTGTGCATGCGGTAGCTCGTCGCTTTCCCGCGAAACACATAATTCCCAATCAATGACGGAATGCGTCCCGTTTGCAGCGACACGAGCATGTATCTGCGCAGCAGAAGCTCGGTGCGCTTCCTGTAGAAGGCGATGCCATCGATTGGAACTTTTGCGGAAACCGGTTGCTGTCTGGTTGCCGCGGATTCGGCCCATACGTAGGGAAGAGTCAATACGGCGCTCATAGTGTCCCTCCCGCCAAAGCACAGTGGTTTGCCGGCCGTCGATGCTTTCGCGGTCGCCCAGGCGATCGCCTTGATCTTGGAGCGGGAAACGCTCGCAGCTTGGTTGAGCACATTGCGCAATAAACTTCGTTCAACTCCTGGGAGCGGAACCAAAGGCTGCCGCACCCCTCACAAACTTTCAAATTCACGCGCTCAAACGTCATTATTTCTCCAAGGCAATACAAAGGCCCGCAGCGTTGTTTTTTACAAATTACGTCTGTAGGCAAAGCGGAGTAATCGCAGCCAGCATGCTTTTTAGCTGCTGGCGGCACGCATTCCTCTTGTCAGTAGGAATAGGAAGGGAGATGCAAATCATGGGGGTAATAAAGACCGCGCCTTCTCGTCTGTATGCTCATTAACCATTGCACCTTGGGCAATATCCGGTCGTCGCGCAGAACATGCGCGAAAGCCCCATGCATGGAGGACCGGGAACCCGGCCTCCAAACGTGAATGGCAGAAAACCCAAGATGACTGGTAAAAGTGAAACGAATCTATCTGTGCCAGGGTGAACCGGTCAATCCGCCTTCCAATGCAAGCCTTCTGCCTGCTTGGAGACAATACAAAGACCTCTCCGTAATCAAAAGAAAGTGGCAGAGTAACTTTTCTTTGAGCTAACTCATCGTGCAAAGGTGTATAGCTCAGAGAAAAATTTCCACATGAATTTCTCGCAGCTACATGAGCAACTCCGCCGCGAACTCCTGCGCCGAATCGCGCGCGGTTCGCTCAGCGGAACGCTGCTCGCGCGACAGACAGGACTGAAAGCTGCGCATATTTCCAACTTTCTTCATAGTAAGCGCCGCCTCAGTCTCGACGCCCTTGACCGCGTCCTCTCAGCACAATCGATCGACATTGAAGACCTTCTCGGGCATTCCGCGGCAGGCACCACCGACTCGCCAAAAAAGAGCCTTTCTCCAGCAAATCGCGTTGCTCTGGTATCTCAATCCGTTGCCATGAATGAGTCAGAAATCAGACCCAGTTCTATTTTGGAACTCATCGAGCTGCCTTCCGGATATCTGGATCACCTTCGCGTGCGGCGTTCTCACGACCGTCGAACCTGGGAAAGATTCGTCGCAGTGCGCGCCAGCTATAGTCAAGCTGAGCCAATGACGCCCGCAATTATGCCGCATGCCATCCTCATCCTCGACCGTCACTACAACTCGCTTGTTCCTTATCGGCCTCCGGTACCGGCCATCTATGCTGTCCGCTTCAACAACGCTATGCAGTTCCGTTATGCAACATTGCATGGGAATAGCATTATTCTGCGTCCCCGCGCCTTCGAGCATCCCATCGACCTGATTGAAATCGAATCTGAAGATCGTCGTCCAGACGTCATAATCGGACGAGTGTGCGCCAGTATCTCTGAGATCTGAGATCGTCGCCCTCTCACGCCTGCTCGAATTTTGGTAGCATCGCGTCGGAGGGGTTGTTTCATGGATCAGCCAACAACTCCGGTGAACGTTTCTCGCCGGAATGAAGATATTGCTCTCGATCTGCTTAAATTTATCGCCACTACTGCGGGAATAGGCCGTACCACCACAACGTCTCCCGGCTTTGCAGGCGCAAGCGCGTCCAAGCCCGAGGAGCAGGTGACGCATCTGCTTGAACTTTATTCGCGCTGTCTCCGCACGGTTGAGGGGAAGGGAGAAGCGCGTTAGCGCTGCTTTGCCAAAGGCGGATATATCGAACGTTATCGTCTGTGGTGCAGGTGCATTCGGACGGAATCACCTGCGTATCTATCCCGCGCTCGAGGAATCTGGCGTCCCCGTCAGGCTCACCGGCATTGTCGAAACTGACCAAAGCATGGCAGAAACTCTCCGGCTGGAGTGGAATCTGCCGGTCTATGGCTCAATTTCAGCCTGTCTCGTCGATAGAGATGCTGGCCGGCTTCAGGTCGACGCTGCCTCCGTATGCGTTCCCACGATCAGCCATTTTCCGGCAGCCTCTGCCCTGCTGACTGCCGGAGTCGACGTACTGGTCGAGAAGCCGATAGCCGCATCCCTTGAAGAAGCCAGCCAGCTTGTAGCACTGGCAAACCAGCATCAACGCATTCTTCAGGTAGGCCATCTGGAACGCTTCAATCCTGCGGTGGCAGCCGTCATTCCGCTGCTGAACGGGCCCATGTTTTTCGAGGCCCATCGACTCAACGTCTTTAGCCCACGTTCGCTCGATGTGGACGTTGTACTCGACCTCATGATCCACGATCTCGATATCGTATTGACGCTGGCGCAATCTCCAGTAAGCCAGGTGCACGCCGTGGGCCTTCCCATCCTGTCGTCAAAAGTGGATATAGCGAATGTGCGCATCGAATTCGAATCCGGCTGCGTAGCGAATTTCACCGCCAGCCGGGTCAGCACCGAGCGCGTCCGTAAATTGCGCTTCTTCCAGCCGCATCAGTACGTATCCATCGATTACGCCCGTCAGGATCTGCTGGTCATCAACGTAGACCCCAGGGCGGCCTCCACACCGAGTCCACAGTCCTTGACTGCCGGCCTCAATATGCAGAAGCCAGTGGTCACGCAGGGCGAGCCTCTGCGACTTGAGATCGAGTCTTTTCTGGAGAGCGTTCGCAGCCGCAAGCAGCCGATCGTTACGGGAGAAGATGGACGCAACGCGCTGGCATTGGCATTGCAAATCACCAGTGCAATCGCCGATCACGCGAAACGCGCTGGGTTAGATCGCTACACGCTGTAGAAGAAATCTGCTGGTCAACAGCAATCGCAAAATTAACCAGAACTCGAAGCGTTTATTGCAGCTTCTGTATCTGCGTTCCATTAGGAATCGCCAGTTCAAACTGGTTATCCGGCAGCGGCTGGTTGACCGTCACCTGCTGAAAGGTAATCACAATCTGGTATTCCTCAAGCGGGCGCTTGATCGTTATACTTTGAGGGAAACGGAAATCACCAAAATCCTGATAGGGCCCATAGACAGCTTGTGTCTGGATATTCCCGTCTTTGTCATAAATGTCCTCGCCGCTCGGAAGCAGATCGATGCGGCTGACATGGATGACGCGCTCCGGAATGAGAACGCTACTGTTTGAATTTTGTCGGAAGACTCCGAGGGCATATTCCGGCTGCAGCAGGAGTTCTTTTTGTTTTGGATCGACTACCGTCTTCGAGTCCGTGGTCAACGAGAGCAGTTCATCGCTTCCGATGCTGTGAATCAGCAGCGAATCGAAGAATATATAAGGCCGCATATTTTCGAGCGCCTTCGATGACGGCTTTCCGACGGTATTTGGTCCTTCAATCGCCTTATTTTCGTGCGGAATCCATAGCTTGAAAGTCGAGCCATCGCTGGCCAGATCGAAGGCGCGGGTACTGAGAACCGGAAGCAGCCCGAGGACACGCAGCATTTCAGGTTTGCGCAGTCGGATAAAGCCGCGGAACGACGTGTAGTCAGTGATCTTGCCTTTTTGAGCGCCGCCAACCGAGGCCTGAAACGTCACGGTCGCGCTTAGCGTCTGCACCGCGTCATATTGCTTGTTAATACTGCTGACAAGCTGCTGCGCATCGGCAGACATCACCAGGCCAGGCATTTTCGGCTGCTGCAGCTTATGGGTATGGCTCAAGCATCCGGTCAGCGCCGGCAGGCACATCGCTATTGCTCGAAACCAAAACTTACGCATCAGGCCTTCACTCTTTAAGAAATGCGACTATAACTCAATTAATTCTGCTTTTTCTCGTCTCATCGCTCACCGGCGGCGTGTTGCGCCTTCCGGTAGGCCTGCACATTCTGTTCATGTTCTTCCAGGGTCTTCGCAAAGCGGGAGTGTCCGGAAGGATCGGTGCCAGCTGCTACAAAATACAAATATTGTGTTTGCGCCGGAGACATCGCCGCTTTCAGCGAGGCAATTCCGGGGTTGCAGATCGGCCCCGGAGGCAATCCCGTGTGCTTGTAAGTGTTGTAGGGCGAATCAGTGCCCAGATCGGACTGGAAGATCGCTCCCCGGTATGTTCCCGTCAATAAGTTGGCGTAGATAATCGTCGGATCGGTCATCAGCGGCATGCCTTTTGACATGCGATTGGAAAATACGCTGGCAATCATCGGCCTCTCGCCCGCGATTGGCGTCTCCCGTTCTACCAGCGAAGCCATCGTAACGACATTGTGGTAATTCTGCGTCAGGTGGATGCCGGCCGCCTCCTGCCGGAAACGCTTCACCATCGCAGAAATGATCTGGTCGGGTGTAGTTTTCCGCTGAAAATGGTAGGTGTCGGGGAAAAGATATCCCTCCAGGTTCTGAGCGCCAGGATCAAGGTCAGAAATCAACACCACATTCCTCTTCGCGGCATCCAGAAAAGCCTCTTCGCTGCCCAGTTGTGCAGCCTCAACTCTTTGCGCGATATCGAACATATTCGCGCCCTCGGGAATTGTCAGGGCGCGTGTATAGACGTCGCCTCGTTCCAGCCGCTCATAAACTTCCGCCATGCGCGCCGGGTGATCGAAACGGTATTCGCCCGCCTTCAGCGTTCCACCCCTTACCAGCCGCATCGCGTCAAAGACATAACGATTCCAGATGACCCCGTGCGCTCTCAGCAGTGCAGCAATCTGCGCCGACCCCGTACCGCCGGGAATCTCGACGAAAGTCTCACTGTGAGGGCCTGTTGGGGCGTAAATCGCAAATCCGGTGTAGAGCAGTAATGCAATGACAGCAAGCAGTAGTAAGCGTCGCAATTCGAATCTGACCTGTAAATCCTTTAGATTCCCTTTCCTGATTGTATGATGCGACTCTTTTTGCTGGAATACGTCAGCATCGTTTCTATGAACATCTCCTGAACCAGAGGAGCCGTCCGCATGCGTAAGATGCTTCTATGAGCCAGGACACCGTTCCCCGGATCATGGGACTCGATGTGGGTAATCGCCGCATCGGCGTCGCCATTTCTGACGGTCTCGGCCTGACCGCGCAGCCGCTGCTGACGCTGATACGGAAAAAGCCGCGTGAAGATTTGAGGTCACTTGCCCGGCTCGTTCGCCGTTATGAGTGCCACGAGATCGTCGTCGGTAACCCGCTCCACCTCTCCGGCGACCAGAGCCCTCAGGCAGCGAAGACGCAGGCCTTCGCCCAGCTCCTTGCCGATGAAACGCAGCTCCCCGTCCAGCTCTGGGATGAGCGTTTGACGACCACCGAGGCCCACCGCATCCTGTACGAAGCGGGCAAACCCCGCTCGGAGCATCAGAAAGTGGTCGATCAGGTCGCCGCTACGCTGATTCTGCAGGATTATCTCGATTCCCGGCGGGTGAAGTCCTCTCACGTATAATGAATGCTTGGCGGTCATCCTGGTCCAGCCGTTGTCAGAGCGGCTCATGCCCATGAGCCGCAACGGATATTTTTCATGCCCGAACACATCAAAAAGAAACTGTTGGAAGAAATCAAGCAACTGGAACATGAACTTGCCCACGAGCTTCCCCTCGAAATCAAGAAAGCCGCCGCTCTAGGTGATTTGAGCGAAAATGCCGAATACCACATGGCCAAGCAGCGCCAGGTATTTGTAAATGCACGGCTTGGACAGCTCAAGAAGCGAATGGGTGAACTGGCGCTGGTCAATCTCGCCAACATCCCTCACGACCGCGTCGCTTTCGGATCCACGATCACGGTTTACGACACTTCCAAGGACGAGAAAATCGAGTATAAGCTTGTCACCAGCGAAGAGTCGGATGTGAACAAGGGACTTATCTCGACCACATCGCCGATTGGACGCGCCCTGGTTGGCAAGCAGGTCGGTGACGTAGCGACTGTAGTGACACCGAATGGCAATCGCGAGCTCGAAATTCTGAAACTTTCAACTATTCATGACGAAGCGGAATAAGGCGAAATGAGTTCCCATAAAACGTGGACCAGCGCTTTTGGGCGCGCTTGCGGAGTGCTGCTGCAGGCCATCGTCAATGGCCTCGCGCTCACGCGCATCTCGCCCAACGTCCTCACGTTTGTCGGACTCATCATCAACACCGCCGCCGCCATTCTTTTCGGTTACGCCAATGAGCACAATTACGTACGCATGTTCGTTTATGCCGCCCTGGTCATCATCGGCGCCGGCATCTTCGACATGGTGGACGGACGCGTTGCCCGCCAGACCGACCAGGTCACGATCTTCGGCGCATTTTTCGATTCCGTCATCGACCGCTACTCCGACGTAGTACTCTTCTTCGGGCTGCTGGTGTTTTACGCCCGCGGCAACCGATTCTTCTACGTCGTGCTGGCCGCCTTCGTCATGGTCACGTCGCTTATGGTGAGCTACACCCGCGCCCGCGCCGAGGCGCTGATCGGTCAATGCAAGGTCGGCTTCATGGAGCGACCGGAGCGCATCGTGCTCATCATCCTGGGCGCGCTCTTTAATCGCTGGGGCGCGATGGCCCCTGTTCTCTGGATTCTGGCCGTACTTTCGACCCTCACCGTCATTCACCGCATCAGTTACACCTACAAAATGACGAAGCATCTTGCGCCAGTTCCAGACACCAGGCCACTGGCCTATCGCAGTCAGCCGGCCGAAGTTTCACCGGAGTTGCACTCCGCCCCCACCGCCCCGCGCGCCTGACGGCGACAAAAATCCCGACCCGCTCTACAGAAAAGTATCGACCTGGATACTCCACAAGAAGCGCGATTTACATCAAAGTAAACGCTATGAGACTACGCTCGTTTTTGCTCCTCACTGTCTTAGTTGCTGCCACTGTCATCACCTCTCACGCGCAGACTGATGTCGCCGGCAGTTTTTACGGCGCATTCAGCGGCACGACCGAAGGAAACGGCACGGTACAGAGTCCCTCCGCCTCGGCAGGCGTTCTGCTTGAGCTGCGCCATATCTCGAATCCGCTCGTAGGTTACGAGCTGAACTACTCGTTTAACCGTGCCAACCAGAACTACAACGACTTTGAAGAGATTAAGACTGCAGCCCATCAGGTCGGTGCCGACTGGATCGTGTCGTTTCCAGTCCTCATGTTCAAGCCTTTTGTTTTGGCTGGAGGTGGTCTGATCTTCTTCCATCCAGATTCAGACCAGCCGGACGGCACAAGCGACACCAAGCCAGTTTTTGTCTACGGAGCGGGGCTCGACTGGACGGTAATTCCACATCTTGGCCTGCGCTTTCAATACCGCGGCAATCTCTATCATGCCCCTGACGTGTCGCATGCCTTCTCGTCGACGGATGCGTTCACGCACACAGCCGAGCCGATGATTGGCGCTTACCTGCGGTTCTGACCCGGTCGCCTGTTTCTGCAAAATCGCCGTGGAAAAGGGACTATAGCAAATTCTCATCGATTAAATAGACAAGCACGAAAGTCGTCATTCTCACCCTGAGGAACGAAGGGGAAGAATCTCCAACCAATCTGGCTTGAGATTCTTCCTCCCTTCGGTCGTCAGAATGACGGCGGTCTACGAATACTGGAAAATGCTCCAGCACCGTTTTGCACTCACCTTGTGAAGGATTGTGCAAAAGTGCCAAGTTCCTTTTGGCTTCAGCCGAAAAATCCAGCGATATAAACCTCACTCATCGTTGCCAGGATCATCCTTTCCAATGAGCATTTCAGAACCACACAGCCCCAATCGGTCTTGACAGGATTTTGTGCAGCGACGCCGCAGCCGTTTGCTTCCGCTCAAACACTCCCTGTGATAGCATCGTCAATCTCTGAAGACGCCCGGTTTTCCGGCGCGCCTGCTGGCCTATGGATTACATGGACGGCAGATTCGGCGTAGTACGATCGCCGCGAACGACGGCCGAGCGAAATCCCTGCCTGCATTCACGCGCTTCCCCTTGAAAACCCCTGATCCGCTGATTCATTCCACATCCATCGCTCTTCACCCGATCACAGGAGTTGGCCATGAAAACCTACCTGGGAAGTGAGATTCGCAACGTAGCTGTAGTGGGGCATGCGCACAGCGGGAAGACGACGCTCGTCTCCGCTCTGCTGCATGCCGCCAAGATGACGCCAAAGATGGGGCGCGTGGAAGACGGCTCGGCAACCACGGCCTACGACGAAGAAGATATAGCCCGCCGCACAACGATGTTGAACGCTGTGGCTTTTGCCGAATGGAACGGCGTCAAGGTGAATTTCATCGACACTCCCGGCTTTCACATGTTCGTGCATGAGGCCCGTGCGGCGATGCTGCCGGTCGATGCCACGCTGATGGTCATGAACGCCGCCAACGGCCCGGAGGCCATGACCGACCGCGTCTGGAAATACGCCGATGAATTCAACCTGCCGCGTATCGTGGTGATCAACCAGATGGACCACCCTCGGGCCGACCGCGAAAAGACTCTCGAAGGCGTACGCAGTCGTTATGGACGGCATCTGATCCCTGTCCAGCTGCCCATCATCGATGCCAAGGGATTTCAGGGCGTGGTCGACCTGGTGACGATGGAGGCCTTTTTCTACACGCCGAACGGAGACGGGCACGGCAAAATCAGCGATATTCCTGCCGATATGGCCAACGAAGCGAAGGCAGCTCACGAAACTCTGGTCGAGCTGGTCGCCGAAGGCAAGGACGAGCTGCTGGAGGAGTTCTTCGCCGAGGGCACCATTCCTGAGCAGCACCTGATTACAGCCCTGCATGAAGCTATTCGAGAAGATCGCATCTTCCCGGTGCTCTTTGCGAGCGGTGGCACTAATGTTGCCACCGATCACCTGCTCGACTTTCTGAAGGTCTACACCCCGGCTCCGGTCGAGCGCGAAGCCGTAGCAGCGCGCGCCGTACTGCAGCCCATGTCTGCCCATGGAAACGGCGCCGTGCTCGAGAGCCAGCCGGAGATCGTGATGCGGCCTGTGAATGATCAGGAACCGCTGGCGCTCTATGTTTTCAAGACCATGACCGATCCCTTTGCCGGGCGCATTTCGTTCTTCAAGGTTTTTTCCGGAACGCTGAGGAACGACGCCGGGGTCTGCAACTATTCGCGCAAGGGAACGGAAAAATTCGCGCACATAGCTGTCATGCAGGGGCATACCGCAGTGCCCGTCACCGAACTGCATGCGGGCGACATTGGAGCGATAGCCAAGCTGCGCGACACATTCACCGGCGACACGCTGGGCGAGAGAGGTCATGACATCTTCTTTGAACCGGTCACGATGCCGGAGGCGGCGATGACCTATGCCATCGAGCCCAAAACGCGTGCGGACGAGGATAAGCTCGCTCCCGCCGTTCACAAGATCATGGAAGAAGATCTGCTGGTGCGCTTCTACCGCGACCCGCAGACCAGCGAATTTCTCATTGCAGGAGCGGGCCAGCCCCACATCGAGTCACTGGTGTCAAAGCTGCGCAAGCGCTACCACACCGAGGTCACGCTGAAAGCGCCGAAGGTGCCGTACCGCGAGACGATTCGCGGGCGAGCCGAAGCGCAGGGCCGCCACAAAAAGCAGACTGGAGGGCACGGCCAGTTCGGCGATTGCAAAATCAAAATCGAACCGTTGCAGCGTGGCGCGGGCTTTGAATTTGAAAACGACATCTTCGGCGGAGCAATACCGCGTCAATTCGTGCCGGCGGTCGAAAAAGGTATCCAGGAATCCGCAGCGCGCGGTTATCTGGCCGGTTTCCCGGTCGTCGATTTCAAGGTTACGGTCTTTGACGGCAGCTACCACGATGTCGATTCGAATGAATTGTCTTTCAAGATGGCGGGACGAGTCGCCTTTCGCAAGTGCATGGAGCAGGCAAAACCGGTGCTGCTGGAGCCGGTCATGCGGGTCGAGATTGAAGCGCCGGAGGAGTTTGCCGGAAGCCTGATGGGCGATCTGAACCAGCGACGGGGGCGGGTGCAGGGCATGGACAGCGCTGATATGAGCACAGTGATCCGGGCCGAGGTGCCGATGGCCGAAATGCTCACCTATGGCCAGAGCCTGACGGCAATGACGCAGGGCCGGGGCAGCTTCCACATGGAAATGGACCACTACGACATTGTGCCGCAACTGCTGGCTGACAAAATCATCGCCAATGCAAAGAAGCCGGCGGCTGAGGAGGACGAGTAAGCATTTCGCTTCGCCTGACGCAGTGTAACAACAGTTCTTTTCAGCCGATAGTCTGTCAGCCTGGGACAGAGATAAAACAAAAGAGCCTGCCATTGGCAGGCTCTTTTGTTGAGGCCAGCACTCAGCTGGCTGCTTCAAAAGGGAAGTTGGCTGGTTCGTCGGAGATATCTTCCTGAGACGAGGGTGGCATGTTTTCAGGCAGAAAAATGCTGAACACGGTGCCATGTTTCTCTGGCCGGACAGAAGACCGGTTCTGCAGGACGGATCCATGCTGCCGCAGAATCGCCATCGTCACCCAGATGCCGAGGCCGGTCCCTTGGTGTCCTTTGGTAGTGAGAAAAGGCTTGCCCAGGGTGCGCCTGATGGCTGCGTCGATGCCGCTGCCATTGTCGGCGATGGTGATACGCACTCCTGGCGTTCCATCGCTCCAACGGGAAGCGTAGCGCACACGCACGCATAAGGTGCCGCCGCGCGGACAGGCTTCCATCGCGTTGACGATCAGGTTTGAAAAGACCTGCCTGAGACCACCGGGAAAAACCGTGGCGGTTTGCCCCGGGTCGTATTTTCGGCTGATTTTGAGCTGTTTTTCCTGAATTTTACGGCTGTACAGCAGCAAGGTTTCATCCAGCAGCTTGCTGATCTGAACTTCAACCGGCTTCGGCGTATCGCGATAAAAATTCAGCGTTTGCTTGCTGATCTGTATCACGCGGTCCAGTTCCCGCTGGGCGAGCAAAAGATAGGATTTCGCGTTTGATGATAGCTCCCGCTCCTCGTTTAAAAGAAACAGAAGATTGGCAATGGATTCAAGGGGGTTGTTGATTTCGTGCGTAATCGAAGCTACTTGGCGTCCCATCGCGATCAGCTTCTGATTTTTGCGCAGAAAATCTGCCACAGCCGTCGGGTCTTTGAAAACCTCTTCTCCGCCGCGTGCAGAATTTCCCTCTCGTCCGCCAATCTGCACCGGCTCAGGCGCTTGAAACCCACCTGAAGCCAGTTCGTCGATTTTTTGGATTTTGAAATTTTTCATGGAAATTTCCACCGCTGTCGATACGATGAGAGCAGTAGTGGTACTGTTGCTTTTCCCACACATCTCAAGGGCCAGAATCCATGGCAAATCAATTATTTATATCGGCATATTTACAAGAAATTTAAAAAGGCAACATTTCCTGAGGAAACGGGAAGTATTTTGGCAACCTTCGCGAGACTCGCTAATCTAAAAAGTTGAGCCAAAAGGTTGAATCCAAGGAAGTTTGATTTGTCCATGATGAAATATAAGCTGATTGCGTCCGCCCTGGCGGGCTGTCTGGGGACAGTATGCGCTGTCGCGCAAAGCAATCCGAACAATTCTGCGACAAATCCGTACTACGGAAGCGTTCAGGCCATTCCCGCAACCCAGGGTGTGAAGCAGCTGTCACTGGACGACGCGATGCAGATGGGCATTCAGAACAATCTTGCCCTGACGGAGGCGCGCCAGAACCAGCAGACGGCGCAAGCGCAGGCTTCGCAGACCCTGAACCTGCTTCTGCCAAATATCGATATCACCGGTGGCACAGGGCTTCACCAGTACAACTTAGAGGCGCAGGGTTTTCGCGGTGAGCTGATTTCTTCGTTTTCCCCGCTCGTACCGCCATCGGAAGCGGCCAATTTTCCTTTTATCGTGAAAGTGGATCTGACCGAGGGGCAGGCCAATCTCAAGCAGACTCTCTTCAACTGGGCAGGATGGGACCTGTATCGGGCGATGAAGGTCGGAGCCAAATCCGCTTACTATAGCGCGCAGTCGACGCGCGGGCTCGTGGTTCTGAATGTGGGAACGATTTATCTGCAGGCAATCGCGGACAGTGCGCAGCTGGATTATGCCCGATCATTACTGAAGACCGACGAAACCCTTTTATATCAGGCACATGAAGGGCATATGGCGGGCACGGCGGCAAATCTGGACGAACTCCGTGCTCGGGTGCAGTACCAGACGCAGCAGCAGGCAGTGATCGTCGCTGAAAATACGCTGGAAAAGGACAAAATTACGCTCAAACGGCAGATTGGCATGGCTCCAGAGCAGCAAATTCAGCTGACGGACGCGGTACCTTTTGCCGATCTTTCTGTCCTGACGATCGAAGAAGCCAAGCGTGAAGCGTATGCCAGCCGGCAAGACTATCAATCGCTTCTACAGGAAATCCGGATGGCCGAACTGGAGCGGAAAGCGGCGACACATGAACGCTTTCCGACGCTGGATTTCCAGGGAAACTATGGAGTTCAGGGTATTTCAGGCGGACCTTTCCACGGCGTGTTTGTAGCTGCCGGCAGCCTGAATATCCCTATTTTTCAGGAAGCCAAATTTCGCGGCGATCGCGATGTCGCCGAGTCGCAGCTTCAGAATTACCGCTCGCAGATGGCTGATTTAAGAAACAAAATCGACCAGCAGCTGCGCGACAGCCTGCTCGATCTACAGACGGCAAATCAGCTGGTGCAGGTGGCGCGAAGCAGTGTGGATCTTTCCAATACTGCTCTCGAGCAGAGTACCGAGCGGTTCAAGGCCGGGATAGACGACAATCTGCCCGTAGTCCAGGCGCAATCAACTCTGGCGCAGGCGCAGTCACAGTATGTGAACAGCGTACGGCAATTCAACCAGGCAAAATTGGGGCTGGCGCGCAATCTGGGGATTGTGGACACGCAATATAAAACTTATCTTCAGGGTGGAAACCCACCCGAAGTCAAGAGCAAGAATCCGATCCAGCCTTGAAAATCCGGCCCGAGATAATCGTCGGTAATCATTTTTTGGGTTACTGCGGGAATCTGGTAGACTGGAGTGGCGTTAGAACTGAACCGGGCAAGAGCAGTCCTCGCCCAGCAGCAAGATTCTGCCAGTAGTGGCTCCGATTTGTTCCAGCGCAATTCAAATTAGGAAACAGCATCACATGGAACAAGGAACAGTGAAGTGGTTTAACGACGCAAAGGGCTTCGGTTTCATCTCTCGCCAAAACGGGGAAGATGTATTCGTGCACTACTCAGCCATTAACTCCAATGGCTTCAAGAGTCTGCAAGAAGGTCAGGCCGTTCAGTTCAACGTCGTTAAGGGGCCGAAGGGTTGGCAGGCTGCGGACGTTCAGCCGCTCTAAGACGCACGAAAACAGAAAACAGATTGACCACAAAGACGAGTTGCGGCTCGTCTTTTGTGCTTTTTAGACGTTCAAAAGAGGCAAAAGTTAGCGGTTCAGCAGGTTTTCGAGCGCATTACACGCCGTTTCGAGACCGTTTTCAGCTGCCATCCGGCGCTGAACTTCGGTGGCGCGGACGGAGTAAGTGGTGTTTCGGAGTAACTCCAGAATGAAACGGCTGGCTTTTTCCGCAGTGTAATTCTTTCGCTGGACGACTTTGGCGACACCGAGCCGCTTCATGCGGCGGGCGTTGTCCGGCTGGTCGTGACTATAGGGCATTACCAGCATGGGTTTGCCTGCGCGAAGCGCTTGCGCTGTCGTTCCCACTCCACCCTGGTGGACGATGACGGATGCCCTCGGGAAAAGCTGCGAGTAAGGTGCATATTTTGCGATGCAGATGTTTTCCGGAAGCGGCAGCTTCGGCACGTTGGCAGGATCGTTGCCGACGAGCAAGACGGCTCGAACATCACCGAGCTTCGCTGCCTGAGCACTTTGCTCATAGAAATCACCGGCGTCGAGCACGGCTGCCGAACCGAGGGTAAAGACCATGGGTGGCGGTCCTGCGGCTAAAAACCTTTCCAACTCCGGGGATAAGCCGGAATGGCCGGCATCGCCATCGTAGAAGACGAAACCGGAGATGACTGTGCTTCGCGGCCAGTCGGGCTGCCGATCGCCGAGGACTCGGGAAAAAAGCGCCAGGACCAGAGCTTCGGAATGCTTGGCATCGAAAATCGGATCTTTGCCGCGATCCAGCCCCAGCTCGCGGCGCAATTCGTAGACGGGCTTGGGCCAGCCACGCGTAACACGGCGCGCAAAGCGATTCACGACGTGACCCAGACCGGGTGTTACAGCCTGGGCCCGCGCAAGCCCGGGATAAGGCGGCAGTACCGGCGGATCGTAAGCGGAGAAAAACGAAAACGGAGCCAGGACATACGTAGCCCAGGGGATGCCGGTTTTTTCGGCGATGATTGGGCCAGCGTAAGCCAGCTCACCTGTGACCAGCAGATCGGCTCCTCCATCGGCTTCAACCGCAGCGAGGAGATCGTCGTAACTCTGGCGCAGGGCGGGAAAGAGAAATTTGCGCAGCCCATACTCAGTGCCGGTCTTCTTGTCATAGATCATGGCGACAAGCTGCTTGTTGCTCTGATCCTGATCGGGGCGCACCGGAGAAAAGCGGATTCCGAGAGGCTCGATCTTTGGGCGAAACATCTCCGGCACCGCAAGCACCGGCTGATGTCCACGCCGCTTCAATTCCAGAGCGAGCGCTATCAGCGGATTGACATCGCCAAAAGTGCCGAAGGTAGAGAGAACGATTCTCACGTTCTAAAAGCTTGCCTCAAAAGTGTGAAATCTTCGTTCAAGCTCCCACTGCTGCTGCGCTTTTTCGCTGGAGTGAACCAGAGTTGCACATGCGCCGGAGGGTGTGTCGTGTCCGAGCTGTCCACGGCAGGCGGCGATGGGCTGGTCGAGCTTCTCCGGAGTGGTTTTCTGCCAGATGCTATCACCCGGAAGGAAGGCGTGTTCGATGCTGGTGCGGGCCATTAGCTTCAAATCGCGATAGCTGAGCGGATATGTAACAGTAGCGCGTACATATTCGTGCGTAAGATCGATGCGCGAGACGCCTTCGTCGTCCGTTGAAAGCGCGACCGGCACGCCGAACTTGCGATACAGCATGAACGGATGGTTGTCGCCCTTCATATTGAGGATGACGTCGTTGCTGGTCAGGTTCACTTCGACCATGATGTGTTTTGCCGCCATCTCTTTCAGTAGGCCGTAGGGATCTGTTTCATACATCAGATCGACGCCGTGGCCGATGCGCTCGGCATGGCCCTGCTCGACTGCTGAACGGATATGGAAAGTCATGCCGTCGGGCGTTACCATGCCCGGCTCCAGTTCTCCGGCGTGAAGACTGATGTGGACATTGGGATATAACGCGTGCAACGCGTCGATCATCTGCATGTGCAGGCGGTAGTCTGTCATGCAGACGTAGCAATCTTCCGGTTGAACAAGGTTGAAGCCGACGACGCGCTGATCGACAGAGGCCAGCTCAAAGCCAAGAAGGATCTGCGCGAAGACGACCTCCTTCGGAAGCCCACGCAGCACCTGATAGACGAAGCGAACCTCAACCTTGCACGCAGGAGTGGCGTTCGCTGTATCGCAGTATTCGCGCTCGCGCCGCGCCGCCTCAATGCCGTCGAAGTAAGTTCTTACCGCCGGGATGGAATCGCGGAAGCCCTGCGCCAGAAGCAACTCGCGGTACTCGGCGAAATTGGAATGAAAGCCAACCTTTGCTGCCAGAGCCGCGGCAGGCTTGAAGTCGGGCGTCTCCATTAATTCAAGATATTGTTCGTTCTGTGCGGCTGCGCGTGTTGCCACCTCGTCGATCCACTCGCCGACGTGCCGCTTGTCCGTGCCACCGAACTTATCGAAGGTATCGAAGAAATGGTCGTGGCCGGAGTCGCCGGTGTGCGGAACGAAAGTGCGCATGGAGAAAGAGTCGATCAGCTCGTCATAGAGCTTCTGATTTTGCGGCACGGCAGATGCGGCTATTTCACCGGACTTACAGGAAGCATCCGCAGCTGGTTTTGCAAAGGCGAGTGTTGCCGGATCGACGCATAATCCGTCTTCGCCGGCGGCGCGAATAAAGGATTCTGCATACACTGCGCCCGAAAGGTGGACATGCAGATCAGCCCCCTTCGGCATCTGGTAGAGAAACGCGCGCAGTGCTTCGGGGCCTTCTTTTCGCGCTTCTTCAAAGGCGTGCGATGTGCGAGTTTCTGCGCTGAGATCGTGCGTCTGCGCATAGGCTGAGCTCAGATAAAAGCACACGGCAAGAAACAGCAGAAGACGATAGCGGGCGCGAGCCATTACGATAGTCCTTTTGGGTGGCTGAGAATGCAAAAGCAGTGTGCGACAAGTGTATGGTATCGGTTTGCTTTGTTGGGAATGGTCTTTTTCGCGGTTCTCACGGCCTCAGGTCAGCAGGAGCTGCAGGCTATTCCGCAATTCCCGCTCGCGTCGAATGAGCTGACGATTCGCAGTCATGCTGAGGCGCTGAAGCCATTCACAGTTGCCGGAGAATGCGGCACCTTGGTGGGCCAGCAGGACGGCAGCTTTGAGGCATGGGTTTTTCCCGTGAAGCTGCTCAGCCATTTCCGTATCGAGGCGCAGCTTGCGGACTATGACGTTCCTATTGATGTGAACGAGCAGGCGGCGGAGATTGAAGTCGCGCCCGATCATGCGACCATCACCTATTCTCACGCTGCTTTTACTGTGCGCGAAATTCTTTTCGCCACGCCATGCGATACGAACGGAACCGGCGTGATGGCGCTCTTCCAGATCGATTCAGTGCGGCCGGTGAAGCTTACGTTCTCATTCACGCCGGAGGTCAAGCGCATGTGGCCGGCGCCGAATTTCAACACGCCGTCACCGGAATGGGTGAAGCGAGGTGAGAGTGGCTATTACATTCTGCATACCGATGCGGAGGACCTCGCCGCAGCGATTGGAATGCCCGGCACGCAGCCGGGGATTCTTGCGCCGTATCAAGAGCGTCCGAAGGTGTGGCCGACGCAGTTGATTCTGAGCTTTGATCCGAAACGCGATGCGGGAAGGTATTTTCCTTTGCTGCTTGCTGTCGGCAACAACGCGGAGAGCGCCAAGCCAGCTGCACTGGCCGCACAACTGGAGCGACTGAATGCGAATGCTGCGCAGCTTTACGCGAAGACGGCGGATTACTATGCGCACTTCTTCGACAAGCGGCTTGTCGCCGAGACTCCGGATGCAAAATTCAATGAGGCTATGAAGTGGGCTGAGCTTTCGATCGATCAGCTGAGAGTGCGCCATGGAAGTGAGGTCGGCCTTGTGGCCGGCTTCTATTCTTCTGGCGATTCGAACCGGCCCGGCTTTGGCTGGTTTTTTGGGCGCGATACGCTGTACACGCTTTTTGCCGTGAATGGCTATGGAGATTTTGCGCTGACGCGAGAGGCCCTGGAGTTTCTGATCAAGCGGCAGCGCGACGATGGCAAGATCATGCACGAGTATTCGCAAACTGCGGAATTAGTTGACTGGCAGAAGATGCCTTATGAATATGCTGCTGCTGATGCGACGCCGCTCTTCCTGACGGCGATGGAAGATTATGTGAATGCCAGCGGCGATAAGAATTTTCTTGAGCAGCATTGGGATGCTGTCGAAAGAGCCTGGCAGTTTGAGCGCACGCACGATACGGATGGCGACGGCATTTACGACAATTCGCAGGGCACGGGCTGGGTGGAGAGTTGGCCCTCAGGCATGCCGCACCAGGAAGTGTATCTGGCGGCGCTCGACGAGCAGGCAAGCGGCGCTTATGCGCGACTTGCCGACGTCGTGCATAAGAAGGATGAAGCGAGCGCAGCAGAAGCGCGTGCTCAGAAGATCGCGAGCACGATTGAGAAGGAATATGCCGGACCGATGTATGCCTTCAGCCGCAATACGGATGGATCGCTGGATAAGACGGCGACGATCTATCCGTCGATTGCATGGTGGGATGGGCATTACGCGCTGAAACAGCCGGATGCGATGTTTGAGCGGTGGGCGTCGAGTGAGTTTTCTACTGACTGGGGGTTGCGTGATCTGGGCGAGCATGAGGCTTTTTACGATCCGATCAGCTACCACCAGGGCTCGGTGTGGCCGCTGTTTACCGGATGGGCCTCGTTAGCTGAGTACCGCACGGGCCGAACGCTTTCAGGTTATGCGCATTTGATGCAGAATGCTGGATTGACCTGGTCGCAGGATCTGGGCGCGGTGACGGAGCTGCTTTCGGGCGCGTACTTCTCGCCGTTCGGGCGAAGCACGACGCACCAGCTGTGGTCTTCGGCGATGGTTCTGACGCCTGCGATTCGCGGGCTATTTGGCGTCACTCCTGATGCGATGCAGAACAGTATTATGGTGGATCCCCATTTGCCTGCGGATTGGAATGAGGCGACGCTGCGGCATGTTGCGGTGGGCAAAGATTCAGTCGATCTTGTTTTTCGTCGTGATGGAGCGTCTCTTCTCGTTAAGGCAAGCGGTAGCCAGGTTAGGCTGGTGAGCCGCGATGGTAAGACGGGAAAAGATGGCGAGCTGCGCCTTCCTCTGCCTGCGGTGGAGATCGCTATTCCGCACGAGCTGCCTTTGCCCGGTTCGCGCACGGCGCAGTTGAAGGTGCTGAGCCAGAAGGAGGATGCGCACTCGCTGCATCTCGAGCTGGAAGGGCAGGCAGACAGCCAATATGAGCTGCCATTGCGGGTGAACGGCGCACATGGTGCGATACAAGTCGAAGGCGGGAAGTTGATTGCTGGTGCAGGTGATGTGGGCATGCAGAGGCTGAAAATTACTTTCCCGCAGGGAACGGGATATCAGCGGCTGAGCGTGCGTGCGACATGGTGAGTTTTTGCTATACTAGCTGAGGTTGTTTGACGTCAGGTTGTTGCCCGCAAGCCGGTTCCGGCTTGGCCTTCCTTTTTCTCAGACATCCTTACGCGCGGTTTGCAGGGTTGAAACTGCGTGTCCTTGGAAGCTCCCAAGGCCAGATAGCTCAGTGGTAGAGCGCGGCCCTGAAAAGGCCGGCGTCGGCGGTTCGATCCCGTCTCTGGCCACCATTTATAATCAACAGCTTAGAAGACCTCGAACAAAGCCTCCGGATATCGGAGGCCTTTTACATTTTTTAAGAATGCTTTTTATTTTCAGTAACTTGACTTCCTGGCGCCGTGGTCGTGTATTGGTCGCGCCTCATCGCCTGAATTCTAGTACTCTTGCAAGTCAAATCGGATGTTGAAAATGCGGACGCTTAATGAGCGACGCCAGCCTGCAATGAATACGACTGGATCTCATGGGCAGACGTCTCCGATGGCCCGATGCCGAAGGTTCAGATCATGCGGTGCCGCAAGCGCACCCTCTATTAAGGCGTTGGCCGCGCCTTCTGACTGAAGCTCTCGCTTCTGTAAGTCCAGTTCGATCAAACACATACAGTGCTCAATAACCGACGCCAGCCTGTTTATCAATACGACATGCGAGTCAAATGAATACCATGAAAAGAAGCTATCCAGATCAAAGGTGCTCGGAAAGGGCCACCTCTATGCGGGTGTGGGAAAATTCGAGGAAACGTGACTTCCTCAGCCCTCTGCTGGCCGCTGGGATCCGGCGTGTAAGGGTCTGAAAAGAAAATGGCGTACCGATCGGAACTGCCGCGGTTTTGTGGCAGACCATCGTCGCCTCGTAGTCCGGGATTGCGCTCATTAGGCCGTCGGCCTTTGTGCAATTTGGAGTGTCGCGCTTGACTTAATGAAGCAATGACGGCTACCACATAATTTCCAATGTTCTGTGCGCGTGGAGAGGTTATCTGTTCGAGAAGGCTCTCGCTGAAACAGCTCTAGAATCGAGAGGGTTTTAGAACCATCCCAGTGGAAAGTTGGAGTGCTACGGACCCGGTCAACCCTTAGGCCCGTCCGCTATGACAGCCGTGGGTTCGAATACCTATATCTTCGACACATCTATTTCCGGGGGAGCCGGATTCAGTTTGGGCCCGGTTGATAAGGATTGTGTGGATCTGTGGATCGTAACTTCCGGTGGTCCGAGTGAGGCTCCCATCGTCCCAGTACTTCCAGCCGTCTATATTGAGGTAGGTATAGGTGACGGAGTCATATTTTGCTTTGTATCCGACTTGCCGAATGTAGAGCACCACGCGCTCGAACAGTTTTCGTCCGGTGCTTTCGAGCGGAGGGTATACTCGTGCGGCGTCTCTGGCATGGTTCGGGCGAACGTCCACGGCGACGTTCGCACAAACTCTCTCAATTCTTCCATCGTCATGTCGACATACTGAGCGATATCGTCCTGCATGTATCAAACTCCTAGACCGTTCGTACATCCCGATTTTGCAGCTTCGATTCTGAAATAAATTGAAAAGAGACGGCGAAGAAGCCGTCAATAAAAGGACCAGGCAGTTACCGCATTGATCATTCCGGAACGGGTCTTGTGCCGGACACTCATGATATGAGAACCTCGCCAAACCAGGAGAGGACATGCCCCGGGTTCAGAACGTTTTCCATAACATCGTGACCGACGAGAACTCCACTACGGAGTTGCTTTGTAACCTTCTACGATTTGACGATTTCCGGGCTCCGTTCCTAAAGCTCATTCTTCCTGACTTTGATTCTTCAGAAATCGCATGGGACCACATTGAAACACAAATCGACCATGGCAAGTTCGGCCGCCCTGATATTCAGATTCGAAATGGTAGTCTTCTCGCTCTCATTGAAGTGAAGATCGTAGCTAGTCTAGACACTACGAAGAATCAGCCCGATGGTTTCGTCAACCATTGATTCAGATGCAAGATAGAGAGCATGATTCTTACGGTATGTTTCGCAACAGATATATACATGACCTATGTCAGTCATGTTGTAAAGTATTCGCTCATCTGTGGGGATCGCGTTTCAAAAAAACGCACAAGACTGCTTGCGACTGACTCTGGCTGATGAAGGGGAATGAAGTGTCCCGAATCAAGCATCACCATGCCTGCATTTGGGAGAAGTGAAGCTGCCCGGCGAGCAAAGGATTCCGGAATGGCTGCATCGTGGGAGCCTTGAAAGATGAGCGTTGGCATTAAAAGTTGTGGCAAAAACGCAGGCACTTGTGCCAAAAGTTGTGAGGGCTTGCCCCAGCGCATGAGTTTCATAAATCGCCATGGACCTGCCGGGCCTGTAAATGGAGCGTGGAACTCGTTGACCATTTCCGCTCCACTCGGTTCATCTCCGATAGCACGCCGCATTGCAATTTTCCAGAACAGAGCCTGTACCACTGGCGCAAGAACCTCGCCGAGCACTGGAGTGCGCAGTGGTTCGATCAGGAAATATGGTTCAAGCTCGGGAAACAATGCAGGCGAAAGCAAAACCATGCAGTCAACCTGAGGTTGAAAAAAATGAGCGTAATGGACTGCCACGGCGGACCCGGCATCGTGACCGACAACATGCCACTTAACGATGCCGTTTTGTAGACGCAGGGCTTCAATTTGTTCAGCTAATTTCCGTAGATATTCAGGGCCGTATTGCGCCCGGGGGGTCTTGCCCAATCCTGGTAGGTCGACGGTAAAGCAGGTATAGCGACCACAGAGTCGCTCGATGATTTTGTTCCAGAGTCGACCGTTGGTTGGCATTCCGTGAATGAAGAGAATAGGCTCTCCGGAACCGCAACGGGTTAGATACATGACGTAGCTCCATTGCAAGTCACGAGGCGGACTCCGCGGAGGGCATACTGCGGCAGAGCCAGTAAAAGATACACGCAGCGGCTCGCAGCGATGCGAGGGCCAAAGTAAATAGACCCGTAGAGATCAGGCCAACCGGCTGCAGCCGGGCATAGAGAGCGTTCATGCTCCAGGCGGGAACCGTGTAGACGTCTCCTGCATTCACGACTCCGATCCGCTTTCTAATCGGTGAGTCGTAAATAACTCTCTCGATCCCGCTGTTGAAGAACTTCGCCAGTTCTTGTACGCGCCGACTATAGGATGTGCGGGCGAACAGCGGCAATCGGCCATGCTGAAAATATTTAACAATCAGGCTGGATGCTTCTGAAGCGGAGCGCAGCGCAGCGGTTACACCATTGGAGGTCATCGGATCTACCATCGCAGCGGCTTCTCCAACGACCAGCCAGTTGGGACCTGCGATCTTTCCGTGCACTCGGCAGCGAAACGATGTAACCTGCGGGGAAAGGCCGATCGCCGATGACAGCACGGATGCGAAGCGCGGAATCTCGCTGAGTCTTTGCGTGTAGATCTCGCTTACAGTTCTTTTCTGTTGGCGCATACCTTTCATTGCAGCGCCGGTGCAAATATATCCAACACTGATGAGCTTTGGTTGGATAGGAATCTCCCAGACCCATTCCATGTAACCTGGCTGGTTGCCGTCGGCATAGAGTGTCGTTCCTTCGATCGAGTCAGCGACATGGAAGTAATTCCACACAGCTACTTTGCTTGGGCCGTATTCGCGCACAGGGAGATTGAAGAGACGCGGCAACAGGCTGGTTACACAACCAGAAGCGTCTATAAACCAGCGGGAGTCGAATCGCTTTCCGCTCTCAGTCTTCAAAGCGATGATGCGCTTTCCGTCGCGTTCCACCTCGAATACTTTGTCACGGAATGTGTCGACATCGTGAGCAAGCAAAATCTCGCGCAACGCTTTCTTTAAGCGAACGCGATCGACATGCAATGTGCGCAGTTCGACATTCCATGGAGAATTTCCCAGCCACTCGGAAGGCACATATTCCTGTCTGCAGCCATCGCCTATATCCAGAATGATGTGTCGCTTATATGTAGCGATTTCTTCTGCGATCAAATGCTCCATGGAGAGACCAAGAGCCTTCAGCAATTCTGGCGCAGACCAGTCCAGTGATTCACCAACGATAACGTTGTTTTCTGGGGTGGCCTCAATGCAAGCGACCTTCAAGCCAGCTTTCGCGAGATGAATGGAAGCTGCCATGCCAGCCAGGCCGCCGCCAATCACTATCACATCCTGTCGGCCCAGGTCTGTCTGCATGAAGAAAAAATGCCTTCCATCCTAATCTCAAATGGTAAGTAATCGTCATCGAAATAAGAGGCACCTAGCAACCGTCTTAAGATTGGCTCGCAGCTCAACCTTTAGGGGGAGGCATCATCTTTCGCCGTAACAGCCGCGAAGGTATCCGCATTCCACCGATTGGTGGACATCCATTCCCATCCTAGGACTGAAGACAGTTCCGTAACTACTGTTTAAGGTGGCACACAGACCAATAGTGACAATGCATTCGTAAGCAGATGCCGGCCAGAGAGGCCGATCCAGAGCTATCCGGTCTTTACCTTTTTCCGAGGCCAATTCCATGTCTGTAAAACTTCCGCGGAGTTATCGCGTCAGACTACGTACCGCTTACATCTTCTTGCTTGGTATCTTTCTCATCGTCCAGCTGGCTGCATTTTTCTCTTCCACTGCTTATGCTCAGGACGCAGTCGGTACTCTGGAAGGCCTCGTAATCGATGGCAGCGACCGGCCCATTCCTGGGGCCACACTCACTATTAGAAACTTGGAGACAAATTCTGTTCGCACGCAGCTATCGAATGCAGATGGACGCTATCGCTTTGCTCTGCTGAATGTCGGCCACTATTCTCTTGCTGCGGAAGCTCCAAGTTTCGCGCACTTTTCGCAATCTCCCATAGAGATTACCGTCAGCCAGACGGTGCAAGTGAATATCGCCCTGGTGCTGGCCACCGTGCAACAGTCCATCACAGTGGAAGGTGCAGCGCCTGCGATCGACACCTCGACGAATACTCTGGGCAAAGTGGTCAGCAGCAAAGAAGTGCTTGACTTGCCTTTGAATGGCCGCAACTTCGCACAGCTTGGATTATTGCAGGCAGGTGTGGCGCCTCTTTCCGCTGGCCTGACGACAGAAGGAGGCTCATTGCGCTCCGGTCAGTCGTATGCCGTAAATGGACAGCGACCGGAGGCGAATAACTTCCTTCTGGATGGTGCGCAGAATGTGAATCGTATGGATGGAGGATTCGCGCTAAAAATTCCGGTGGACGCGATTGCGGAATTTCGTATCCTGACAAATACCGCGCCTCCGGAATACGGAGCGAATACTGGATCGACCACCAGCGTAGTGACACGCGCCGGGGGGAATGACTTTTATGGGACAGCCTATGAGTTTTTTCGCAACGATGCTTTGGATACGCGCAACTACTTCTCACCCAAAGTTGAGCCTCTAAAGCAGAACCAGTTTGGCGCAACCGTGGGTGGGCCGATTCGTACCGACCGGCTCTTCTTCTTTACCTACTATGAGGGCTTCCGCAATCACCAGGGGATTACGACTTCGGCGACCGTTCCAACTGAAGAGGAAAAGGCTGGGAACTTCTCCGGCCTGGGATATCCGCTGATCAATTTCGCTGCCGGTGGCATCCCTTACCCGAACAATCAAATTCCTTCGAGCAATATCAATCCTGTTTCGATGAATGTTGCGAATCTGTATCCGGCAGGAAACGTAACGCCGTCTATTTATACCGCGACTGTAGTCGGCACGAACGATGACGATCAGGTTGGGATTCGTCTCGATCTCCATCAGTCAGACAAGAGCCAATACTTCGCGCGCTACTCTTATTTTACTGGGTACAACATTAACCCTGTATCTGTGCGCGGATCGGATCTTCCCGGCTATCCCACGCGCGATGATTACACGGCACACTCTCTTGTAGGATCGAATACCTATCTCTTGTCTTCGTCGATGACCAATGCTCTGGAAGCCTCGTTTTTTCGATACGAGTTTCTCTTTGATCAGCGTTTGAACAAGACACCGCCACGAGTGCTGGGATTTGACTATGATTCCGCTTCAGCTATCGGGCAGGGGCCACCCTTCTTCAACCTAAGCGGTTATTCGCCTATCGGCGGTGCAATCACTGGCCCTCGAACCTCAGTGCAAAATACATATGAGGTCCATGATGGACTGTCATGGTTTCATGGGAATCACTCCATCAAGGTTGGAGGCGAATTCCGCCGTAACCAGATGAATCTGTTTCAGTCGATTGCGCCGAATGCGTTCTTTATCTTCGCGGCCACTTTTCCAACGAACGATGCCTTCGCTAATCTCCTGCTTGGCAGCCCGGTCGTGTTCTATCAGGGGCGCGGGGACTTCACTCGCTATGTGCGCAACTGGGGGATGGGTGTCTATTACCAGGACGAGTGGCACATTCGATCGAGGTTCGCGTTCAATTATGGCCTTCGCTACGAGATCATCAATCCCAACACAGAGACGCGCAATCGATTAAATGCGTTTATTCCCGGCGTTCAATCGCATGTGATGCCGGATGCCCCGACCGGAGTATTGTTCCCAGGCGACCCCGGAGTTTCGAGCGGTATTGCTCCGAGCTACTACAAAGGTTTCATGCCGCGTATTGGGTTTGTGTGGGATCCAACAGGAGAGGGCCGGTGGTCGATTCGTGCGGCGTATGGAATCTTCTATGACCCTTTCGCCAACGGATCCGGCGTGACTTCGCAGGAGCCAATCAGTTCTCTTCCATGGGCACAGTTCGAGCAGATCACCCCTCCGACATTGAACTTTACCGCTCCCTACAGTAACGTGCCGATTCCAGCACCGAATACCTTCCTAAGCCCATCGACACCGTTCGTGATGGATACAAAGTCGCGCCCATCGAATGCTCAGGACTGGAATCTCTCTGTCCAGCGCGAACTTTTCAAGAACTACGTGCTCGAGGTCCGCTATGTGGGCACCAAGGGTACGCATCTGCCGCGCAATATCGACGCCAATCCCGCAGTGTATGGTCCGGGCGCAACCGCGCAGAATGCCGATCGCCGTCGCATGTATGCGAACTGCCAACCGAATGGGGGCCCCTGCATGTATGCAACCATCGCAGAGCTCACCTATGGGCAGAATTCGACTTACAACGCAGGTCAGGTTAGCCTCTCTCATCAATACAACAACGGAATATCGTTCAACGTGTCGTATTGGTTGTCGAAGACGCTGGACTATCTCTCGGCGATGAACCTTCAGGGAGCGTCAGCGAAGCCGCTTAGCGGAGAAAACGACCTCGCGCAGAATCCATTCGATCTCAAGGCTGAGCATGGCCCATCCATCTTCGACGCGAGACACAGGTTCGTGGCCAGCGCAACGTGGGAGATTCCATTCGCCCGCAAGACACAAGGCATCACAAAGCTCCTGCTTGACGGATGGCAGTTGAATGGGATCGCCAATGCCAACTCCGCGCCGCCGTTCACGGTGTATGACAGCACCAACGTTTCGCTACAGGCATCGGCGCCTCCGATCTCTGGTTTCTTTGCCAGCCGTCCGAACCTCATCGGGGATCCCAGCCACGGTCTGCATACAGTAGCGCAATGGCTCGATCGCTCTTCTTTCCAACGGCTCAATCCGCAAACACAGGCCGGGCAGTTTGGTAATGAGAGCAGAAACGCATCGCGCGGACCTGCATCTGCCAACGTCGACCTTTCCGCACTCAAGATGTTTGAGTTGACAGAAAAATTTCATCTGCAATTCCGAGCGGAATCCTTCAACGTTGCCAACCATCCGAATTTCGGGTTGCCAATCGCCGATCTCGCCTCAGCTGATTTCGGAAGAATTCTGCAAGCTGGCCCGGCTCGGCTCACGCAGTTTGCGCTCAAAGTAATTTTCTAGGTGAAGCGATGACAGGACCTAAGAACAAGATCGATCCGGAGTTCCGCTTTGGTTATCCCGGCTGGAAGGTGGTGCTTGCCGGATTTTTCGGCGTCATGGTCAGCTTTGCGGCCGTCGTGCCATATACCTTCGGACTTTATCTCAAGCCTCTAGCCTCCACCTTCGGCTGGCACCGCGAATCGATCTCCATTGCATTCAGCATAGCGGCGCTGACTGTAGCCGTGTGCTCGCCGGGACTTGGGATTCTGCTCGATCGGTACGGTCCCCGGCGCGTCATTCTTCCGTGCATCGTTCTTTTTTCATCTGCATTCACATCGCTGGCGCTCCTCACGAGTCACATTGCTCACTTCTATGCAGTGTTCCTGGTGCTGGGCATTGTCGGCAACGGCACGGCTTATCTCGGATATTCGCGAGCTATTGCAAGCTGGTTCGTCCAGCGGAGAGGCATGGCATTGGCGGTTATGCTTGCAGGGGGCGGTTGCGGAGCCATGCTGCTACCAGTTCTCACGCAGTCGCTCATTTCAAATTATGGATGGCGTATCGCCTTCGCCGGAGTCGGACTGCTCGCATTCATCGTTGGATTTCCTCTGACGGCCCTTTTCGTACGGGAACAACGAATAATCGACACGCAGAGCAATACTGAGCACTCGGGAGAATCAGTACGCAAAGTTGTTCGTGGGCGCATATTCTGGATACTCCTCCTGACCGTCTTTCTTTATTCGATCAGTGTGAACGGAGCAATCGCACATTTTTCCGCATTGCTCACCGATCGTGGTGTCTCCCCACGCGGAGCTGCCTATGCCATTGCAGCAATTGGCGGCTCGGGAATTGTCGGCCGTCTCGTAACCGGGGCATTCCTGGACCGGTTCTTTGGGCCACGCGTTTCGCAGATCATGCTCTTATTAACCGTCTCCGGCGTTCTTCTTCTTTCGATCGCCAACACACTGGCCGCTGGCATTACCGCGGCCATCCTGATCGGGTTCAGCATGGGCAGCGAAGGCGATGTGACGCCTTACCTGTTGAGCCGTTACTTTGGCCTGAGACACTTTTCAACCCTGTACGCTCTTACCTGGACAGCCTTCGCCGTAGGCGGTGCGGTTGGCCCCATCATTCTGGGAAGAGTCTTCGATGTCCTTGGTTCATATCGTCCTTTGACCATCCAGCTTCTCGCAATTCCCGCTCTGGTGCCGTGCCTTGTTATGTTTCTGCTTCCACGTTATGGCGAGATCTCTCAACTTAAATCGAAGTCTGACAATACACTGAGCCAACTCTCGGCGCCGGATCCGGCGATCTAATTAGTTAGAAAGGAAACTTCTATGGCGCATATTCCACTATCGGAAGGAATGGCTGGTCCTCGCGGCCCGATGATGTATCGCCCTGAGACGGCCAAGCCTCTCAGCGAGCTTGCAGAGATCCTCCTGCGCGGCGAGAGTACATTGACGCGTGCCGAACGGGAACTGATCGGCACGTTTGTCTCGTCTGAGAATGAATGTCAATATTGCCAGACAATACACGGAGCTCTCGCGGCCCACTACATGGGAGGAGACGTGGAGCTGGTTTGTCAGGTTAAAGCCAATTTCTCGATAGCCGCTATCTCGGAAAAGTTGAAGTCACTCCTTGTTATCGCGGGCAAGGTGCGGCAGGGCGGAAACTATGTCACCACCGAGAACATAGAACAGGCACGCGCGCAAGGTACAACAGATCTCGAGATTCACGACACTGTTCTCATCGCCGCAAATTTTTGCATGATGAATCGATATGTCGATGGACTCGCCGCATGGACTCCAGATGATCCGGATTTCTATCGACAGCGTGCTGCAATGTTGGCTGAGCAGGGTTATATCGGCTCAGCCCGTCGTCATTAGGACTGTTTCTACCAATACAATCTCAAACTTTCGATCGATATCGCCGCCGAAAGACTTGTCCTACACTGGGACTGCTATTTGTTCGAGTTATGTCAGCGACTTCCAATCCGAGGCGCCCGAGGCGGAAAAGTTATTCGCCTAAACCAGAGACTCTCGCATTGCTGAAAGTGTCTGGGAACCCGATCAATGGCCTCGGGGAAACCGTGCCTCGTAGGCCGTCACCCTTTTTCTGGCATCCGCCGGATCAGCATCCATGGGGTGAGTTGCAAATTGTAGCCCGCCAGAGCTCCCGCAAATGTCCTGGTGCAGGTCCAGCGTTTCTTGCGGCCAACACTTATCCCGAACTCCTGCCGGTAGCCAAGGTAAGGAATGAAGCCCCGCCCGACCAACTCTCCGCCGAGGTTACCGATTTCGCTCTCGCTCATGAAGCGGACGCAGTTGGCATCGCATCAATGGATCCGCTTTATGTTTTTGAGGGCTATACAGTTTCCGAGCCATGGGTGATCGTGCTCGCGCTCGCGCACAACTACGAACGACTTAAAGAGGTTCCTTCTGACGAATCCAACGGCATCGGTGTAACGGATGTCGGTGATCAATACGCACGGCTACCCGGTTTGATCTTTTCGCAGCCAGCTAACAATCAACAAAGGTGCCGGCTCCAAGGCAACCCTGCCAGGCAACAAATCACTAACTGCGATAGCGCCATCCCAAGTCCCGACCGCGCCTGCCGCGACCAATCCAATAGAGGAATATCTGGCGCGCGGCGGCGAGATCAAACGACCCCCCATTGACCCGGCGACTGGTAAGCCAACAGTTGGCGGAAAGCGGCCAAGACAAGTCACAACGCCGCGGGATAAGTCCTGGGAAGGACTATTAGGCGAGGGCCTCGAAGAACGGAGCATACAGCGCGGAACGCGCTCCTACACAGGAATGGCCGAGGCACCCGAGCACCATATCTTGCCAAAAGAAAAGAAATATCGGGCATGGTTCAAAAAACGGGGGATTGGGAGGAACGAAATTCACAAGGTAACGGTGAAGTTGCCCCAGTGGGAACACGAGGCCATTCATGGCGGTGGTGATTGGCAAACAGCACGCAAATTATGGGAGGGGGAGTGGAATCGCAATATGATGGAAAACCTTTATGAAGCGGAGCGGCACAAGGGCAGCCTTCTTACACCGCGTGAGATTGGGATGTCGCTTATAGTCAGGTTCGGAAATACGACTTACCGCGAGAATTTGTTCCATATTCTGGTCCTTGGAATTGATGCAAGTCGGTCAAATGAAACATTGGTCTACGAACTCAGATAGGAACCAGCACAATGTGCTAGCGAGCCAAGTTGGACCACCGTTGGCTCGGTTGCCTGTATCGCAAGGGTTTTGAGAGTTGCCCGTTCACGCGAAGTCTCGTTCATCGGTAATGGAAGCGCCAATCGGAGGTATTTCATGCTTATGGGAACAATACGGGAACATCTTCATTCAATAATTTCAATCACTTAGAACAAAGAATGAAAATGGCCTCGTAAATTTTTACTGGCCGCTTTGCTCTAAGTTATTGATTTAGATGGTGGCCAGAGACGGGATCGAACCGCCGGCGCCGGCCTTTTCAGGGCCCCTACCAATGGACCTAAGCCGTCTGGAATCAGTGGACTCTATTGAAACGAAAGCTGTTGTGCACTGCCGATTTAGGATTGTTTGGGATCATTTGGGATGGTTTCCTCCCCAGGTTGTTCCCGTATTGTTCCCGCACAACTAATTAACCGATTCCGCCATAGTCTTCCGTTCTCAACAATTAAACGAGACGGTCGGTTGTCCGGAAAAGGCGCCTATACAGACAAGTGGGCTCCTCTTATTTGTTGGAGAGTGCCTCGGCGGAGCTGATGCGATCGTTCAAAATGCGCCATGGTCCGAGCCATCGAAGGGCCACACGGATTCGGACTCCGTTCGCAATGCACGTTTCGGAATACTAGGCAGCGAGACCACAAAAGCGGCAAACAGATGACATCCGGCCATACCGGTTCTCGGTCCAGGTCACGTGGGTGGTATGGCAGCCGCATGCAGCCGCTGCATCATCTCG
>NZ_LMUM01000037.1:730934-736736 GCF_009765985.1 Acidobacterium sp. S8 | reverse complement strand
GCCACCGACTCAGCCAGCTTGAGGCTGTCTTCGTACACTCCGCCAATACAACCATGGTTCAGGCACAGAGTCTTCATGGCAGAGTAAGTAGGTCTGCGCTTCGAGATTGCTTCGAGCAGATCGTAACCTTTTAGTTTTGCTTCGCCCTTTCGATATACGAGGATGTTAAAAAGTACGATAGTTCGGGACGGAAGTGCTTCTACCTTCTTCAGTACATCCGGTCCGGCTGGGTCGAGGATATCGATCTCTCTGATTTTTCCTTTGTAGCGACGAAGTTCGGACCGGGTACTTTCGAGCCATGTGGGATTCGTGGGTTCCCCCGCGAGAACTGCAACCGCCTGTGTGTCGGGCTGGAGTCGGAGAGCGAGATCGATGGTTTCACCGAATGGTTCCGGAGAGGTCCATCCTGTCATTCCAGGCCATGTCTTGCCTCCGTATATCCTCGTGCCGACCCCACAATAAACGATCGGCACGCCGGGGAAAGCCAGGTCGCGGTATTGGAGCAGGAATTCCAGTGTCTCCGGATGGACTGCGATCACAAGATCGAGTTTCGTTTTGGCGAATCGTGCGCGGAGTTCCTGTGCCGTACTCGCCAGATATGGCTTCGTAATTGGTGGCGACGCTCCAAGAAAAGCTTCGTAGAACGAAATGTCTCCATGAAAGCGAGCCCGCAACGAAGATTCAAGCGGGTCGGTGAAGGCACGCGCTGAGATGTCCATCATCATGACCAGTATGTTTTTGGGTTCGGGCTTTTCCTGCCCGAATGAGGGAGGCAGAAGACATGACAGGAAGACAAGGACCAAGAGTCGTATTGCGCCTAATCCGCTCACAATGGGTGCGCTAGACTGGCGACGTTTTACACGGCATCGGGATAACGGCCGTCTCTCCCCGCCGCTGTCTTGGTCGGCGCGAGGGCGCATGGCAATTTCCCCTTGCTCGTCCAGCGCCCGTCTGTACATGGCCCGTTACCTCCAGATGAACCCACACATCGGGGTCAGGTCTTTGACCGGTGCGATGAGATCCTCCGGTGAGTCATAACCCGGTATTCTCACCATCGCCGCCTTGTCGACTGACCAAATGTAGTATTCCGTACCTTCTATCAGTTGCGGCAGTTACGCTTCTGTCGCATCGTCTTGCATACAGGCCCTCGGTCGGCTTCCATTAAAGCCCTTCATTGACATTCCGACAATTCGAGAGGAGGAAGCCGACAAAAGGCGGATTACGCTCCAATATTACCTGTAGAAGTCTTGAATGCAGGGAAACAGGCCGCCCGAAAGGACAAGAAGAATCTCCTCGATTGCGAAGTGTCTGTCATCCTCAATCCGACATCCGATGCGATTGTCAAATAGGAGGGACAAATGCTCAGCATCCAAGCTAGATTGGGCTCGCCGGCCTTTCCGGCGGATCTAAAGGTGGCAGAAACGGCGCGGCGGAAAGTTCGAATTCCGGTGACGCACTTGGCTGAGAGTGCGCGGCAGGCAAGCTATAAGTGAAGGATAGAAACTCTGGATCACTATCGTTAAACACCCTTATCGGCAGAAATACCTCGGTACTGACGCTAAATCGCCAATTTACTCATCGGGCAAGGGCAATCTACCCCTTGATTTGCCTGTAAAATCACGTTTTCGATAATTTGCCGTTCTTCGCAGTCTTGGAATTCGTAGTTACTTGATCCCGTTTTGCAGAACCGTCGATATGCGGGCGGACTCGTTGTGTGATTACTTCCTGTTTTTGCCGATGACTTGGGATTTGAATGATGCCGAGATGTCTTCATGTGGTATCTCCGAGAAGTCGTGACAATCAAGAGTCCCGGTCATTCCACTTGTGAGTTAACTCACGTCACCTGATGGACAACTGCCGGCTCCTTACCCTGTGAAGCCTGTGGAGTGTTTTCATTTTCAGCAACGAAGGGCACGGCGGCAAAGATTCTCGTTCCCTGGCCGGGCTTTGACTCGACGGAAAACCTGCCGTGGACCAGATTTACCCGTTCCTGCATACTGACGAGGCCTAATCCTCGATTCTTCTTCGCTTCTTCAACATCAAAGCCTGCGCCTGTGTCACGGACGACGAGTTGAACCTCTTCCGCTGTGGCGCATAAGGCCACGGAGAATTGGTCGGTTTCGCTATATTTCATCGCATTATGCAGAGCTTCCTGGACGATTCGGAAAAGGCACAGTGAAATATCCTTGGGCAAATCTCTCGGCACATCCGAGTCCCGGAACTCAATGTCCAGCTCATGCTGTTTGGAAAGCTCTTGGCAAAACCCTTGGATGGCGGCCACGATGCCTAGGCAGTCGAGCATCGATGAGTGCAACTGATGCGACAGTGATTGAAGGTCAACTGCAATCTCGGAACAATGTTGCCCTATTTCTTCCAGGCTCTTTTTCGTACCTTCGGAAGATTCGCTCACACTGCGGTTTGCCTGCTCAATCTCCATTGAAAGGACCGCCAGCCGCTGGCAAATGTCGTCATGCAGGTCTCTCGCGATGCGGGCGCGTTCCTTCTCCTGGGCTTCGATCAGTTGACCGCTTATCTTTTCGAGAGCTTGCTGGGCATGCTTCTGGTCTGTCACATCAACCGCCGAGCCGATGAATCCGCCGAATGACCCGTCGCCATTTTCGCGGGGAGAGGCTACATCAAACATCCAGCGATAAACTCCATCGCTCCTGCGAAGCCGATACTCGCGCGAAAATGCCTGCTGATTCTTCAGACCCTGTGACATGCCATCCTTCAGATTTTTCAAATCGTCCGGATGAACATACGTAGCCCAGCTATCACTGTACCCCGCATTCGAGTTCGAACCCGTAAACTCGATTCGCCGCTGGTTCAGATAGGTGACCTTGCCTTGTGGATCGCACATCCACACCAGCGAAGGGGTCGTGTCCGTCATCACCCGGAAACGCTTTTCGCTTTCGCGAAGCTGAGATTCAACCTTCCGCTTTCTCGCTCGCTCCCACAGTAGTCCGATAACCAACAGAAGTAGTGCACCGATCACCATGATCATGGCGATCAGGTATCTTCGGTAGCTCTCCCACAACGAAGGAGGGCGGTACAGAATCACGCTGCCCGACGGGAGCGCCGACTCCGGAATATTCCAGTGGCGAAGCTCACGCCAATCCACACGGTCCTGCAGATAGGTGTCATGTGCAATAGGAATATCTTCCGGTCGCTCCCCTGACAGTACCCGCGCGGCGATTACTGCCGTCGATAAATGTTCTTTCGCGAGGTCAGGATATGCTCCGCCAACGCACCCGTGATCCAAACATACGGGCCAGGCAGAATAGGTCGGCCAACGCTGTGTGACCGCAGCGAGAAGTTGCCAGCCTCCGAACTCGGGCTGGCTTGCGTTCGACGGCGTGATATGAAACAGGACCACCGTTTGGGGAGGAAGCGCAAGAACTTTCTCAAGCAGCGCACGGCTTGCAGGGTCGTTGAAGACGATCTCCCTTACCTTGCCCTGATAGCGAAGAAGCTCGGAATGTACGACTGCCAACCAGTACCAGTCCACACCGCCGAGCACTGCTACCGCTTTTGTATCTGGATTCAGTTGAAGTGCCAGATCGATCGTCTCTCCAATACCCACAGGGACTGTGAGACCAGTCACCCTTGGCCATGTCCGTCCAAGAAACTCCCTGGTACCGACCTGGGTAAAGACAATGGGCACATCGGGAAATATCCTGTCACGGTATTTCACCGCAAACAGAAGCGCTTGGGGTGCAACCGCGATCACAACATCAAGCTTCACCTCAGCGTAGAGGCGCCGGAAAGTCTCCGCTTGGCTCTCCTGAGAAAACTTTATTTTCACCGGGTCTGGATTGTTTACCAGGTACGCGACATAGAAGTTGATTGGTCCGGGAACACGAGACCGTATCGCGGGTTCAACTATGTCTAAAAAGTGAGGGTTTCCTTCAATAGAGCTAAACAGTATCAGCACATTTTTCGCACTAGGCTCTGCCGCGGAAGCCGACGGGACCGGGACGCACAAGAGAATGCCAAGAACTATCCACCACATACATGAAGAAAGTATGTTGTTGTAATCACATAACGAAGCTCGCAGGCGCTGAATCAGACTACTTCCGGACGCATCTATGTGCGTCTGTGAGGATTTGCCATTGAACGACAGTCCCGAAGTTTGTCCAGTCAACATTCCGGTCACGCGCTGCTCACGTCAGGTGGAGGACGCACGGGCTCCGTAGATGATCGCAACGCACGGGCCCAAAAGGTTGTGCAAGGATTGTAGCTCTTCGGTGGACCTTAACCCAAGTCCGACAGCCTTGGACTGTAGCTTTAGGTGCTTTGTGTCGCAGATGTTTAGGGATTATCTGTTGTTTAGAGGCATCATGCCTGCCCAATGACCCGATGACGAAACGCTCGGCGCGGGTGCGCTAATCGCATCGCACTCCGCAATAGGCATGTTCATGGGTATCCGATGACAGACCTTGTCGTAGTATGGGTGCCGAAGACGAATAGCTATTTCAAAACTCAAAATCGTTGCTGCTAGTAATAGTTGGCAAAAGGCAAAATTGGCGTCGATCGTCAACGATCTCTCTAGTCGTCCTACGAAATAGCCGCGCACCACGCGCATGCCGGTGGGGAAAGGTGCATCCTACATGCCGATCCGGATCTCTACATCTCCCAGCGGGGAGGAACAGATTCGCAAAGCGGCCTGATCTATCTACTCAACAATCTCGGAACGCAATGGAGTGGTACGTCGGTTGAAACGAAGTGGCATAACCAGAGGTTCATTCCGGGGGCATGGGACGGCAAGGATGGAGCTCATCCGGATGAGCGAATGACTGATGCCGAAGGCAATTCTGAATTTCCAGCTCCACCACGCGGGTATTGCGTGTATGCTCCGGTGAGCGAATAAGTAGGAGTTCCTAAGACAACCTTGTCTATACTCTTTCCTGCATCAGTCGAACGTAAAGCCATGTGGACAAACGTCAGCGGAGGTCTGGTTACCTTGCCTGCGCGCATCAAAGCGCGCGTCTATTCGAGGTAGCTACGCGGGACTACACGGCGGTGAGTCCAGCATTGACCACAACGCTACAATGAATACGATGACCCGGCCGACGTCCGCCAAATACCGACACGCGATTCTGTCGGGCATTCGGTCTGGCGTTTGCCATTGTTATTGACTGGGGGACTCCCCCCGACCTGGATTTCAACGTCATTTATCTTATGGCCGCCATCTATGCCGCTTGGGTGGGGGGTAAGCGCCTCGGATACATCATCGCGGCGGTTTCGATGCTGTCGATCGCGTCGTACAACATCGTCCGCCGCCATGAATCCCCGGAGAGCGGTATTTTTCTCACCGGCGTCATCAGCCGGGTTGCAGTCATTTCCACCGTGGTCTATCTCACCGCCTACATCGCCAAACTGCAAAGGGAGACCATGGACAGGGCGCGGCGTGATCCCTTGACCGGCCTTTCCAACCGGATCGTGCTGATGGAGCGGCTGGCGTTGGAGTGTGACCGCCGACGGCGGTCGAAAAACTCGTTCGTTTTCGCCTACATGGATCTGGATGGCTTCAAGGCAGTCAACGACACCCTTGGCCATGACGAAGAAGATCAGGTACTGATCAGTGTGGCGGAGACCCTTCGCGCCAACATTCGGCCATCCGATCTGGCCGCCCGCCTCGGCGGGGATGAGTTCTGTCTGTTGTTGTCCGATACCGCCGCCGCCGGGTTGGTGTCTCTGGAGCGGATGCAAGCGGGCGTCTGTCAGGCCATGGAAGCCCATGGCTGGGCTGTGACCATGAGCATCGGCATGGTGGATGCTGGAACTACGGGCGCGATCACC
>NZ_LMUM01000037.1:729516-730924 GCF_009765985.1 Acidobacterium sp. S8 | reverse complement strand
CCTCCGGTGAGTCATAACCCGGTATTCTCACCATCGCCGCCTTGTCGACTGACCAAATCGCGCTTGCTATCAGCCGGCACGACCGGCGCGATCATTCCGAAGGAGATCATCGCCCGCCAGCGTCCTGGCGGTGGACGCCAAACAGGAGGTGAAGATCGGGTGGTCTCGACTACTCCCCGCGCAACTTCATGATTCCGATCCCCTGTGAACGCGAAGGCCGAATCTTATTTCTGTTCCTGCGGTGACGGCGAGATTTTTGTTGATTGCACCTGTTGAACATTCCGCAGTTCCAAGACACGGTTCTTCCACTTCACCATTCTCTTCGGGTCGTTCGGCGCTTCGTTGGCTGCCAGCATCGACAGGTCGCGTACTTTTTCCTCAAGCTGGCTGTACAGTGCTCCCGATTCCGCAGTGTCGGGGTTTTCCCAAATGCGTTCGTATCCAGATGCCACTTCCGCCCACGAGTGGTTAAGTTCGGCCATCGTGCGTGTCTTCTGGTCGAGATTGAAAGCCACGGTGTACGCGGCCGCCAGTGTCACGACGATTGACATTAAAGCCGGGATCCACGCTGGCACTTTCAACAGAACAGTAATGACGGCACTGAAAGACAGGAACAATGAAAGGAAAGTTACGATCTGCTTTTGGCGAGTGTAGGAACCGGCCAAATCGCCGAAGTAGTACGTGCAGGTTTCGGCAGATATCAATCTTTCCCAGACGTTTCGTGGTTGGTCTTCAATCAGCACGGTTCCGGCCTGAATCGCATGTTTCGCGGGATACCCGGAGTTCCGCGATTGATGGTCCGAAGCTTAAAGCTGCTCTTAGCTCGATAGCAACTGGCAGAAGTGCCAGTGTTTTCGCATGCGGTCATTTTCGGTCCGACGCTTGAGGTCAGTTCTAGTCCGGCCCCTCCTGCTATTGAGTTTCCTTCGGTCCGTCGAAAAGGACTTCGGAATACCAACAAGTGAAATACCTGGGCCCGTGACTAATTCTCGGAACTCCGGCTGCATCATCTCCACGGCAGCCGTTAGGCTGACTTTTGCGCGAAATAGAGAAAGCGCAGCAGGCGCCTTTCGCTGGTCAACATGTGCACGCACGAAAGAAATTGTTGAAGGTCTTCAAAATTCGCTTTGCCTTCTATCGCGGTTAGCGCCGCGCGGCGTTCCTCCCGAGCTTCTCGCCAGCGCCGGGAAATGGAGACGGCATTTTCAGTCGTGTCAGTAGTCTTTACCGAATGAAAGCCTGCTTTTCGCAAGAGATCCTCATTGTGTTCAGGCGGACTGAAGAGGTAGTACCCGATCGAGCTGCGCGTAGCAATTTCCTGGTGCGAAATTGTCCCGCCGATCACAAGAGCGTCACTGAACAAGAGCCGGCCGCCCGGTTTCAGAATACGGAACAGTTCATGCAGCAC
>NZ_LMUM01000037.1:572959-729506 GCF_009765985.1 Acidobacterium sp. S8 | reverse complement strand
CACTGAACAAGAGCCGGCCGCCCGGTTTCAGAATACGGAACAGTTCATGCAGCACCCCGAGCCGTCCGGGAACATGGCACATGACATCGTTCGCGAAGGCCGCGTCAAAGCTGACATCGGGATAGGGCAATCCCCGAGAAGCGTCGCAGTGCTCGAAGCGTACCCGGTCCGAGAGGTTTCGAGCATGCGCGAGTGCGTTGCCGTTGCGGAGGCCGTCGGCGTTGATGTCAACTCCCACCACGCGGCAGTCTGAGGTCTCAGCAATTTGCACTGCGTATCTTCCTGATCCACAGCCAATTTCCAGCACGCAGGAGGCTGGGGTGAGATCCAACATCTGAGGTATCTCCCTGGATTCTTCGTTTGTCACCCAGCTTGTCTGACCGAGATCTTCTCCATAGGTTGCAAGCCGGATCTGCCGATAGACATCTGTCTCGTAGTTGGAGTACGAATTATTGTATAAATCAACTTGTGGCGACATATTTTAGCGGATCCGAAAGTGAGACCCCGCACAGCAACGGGCCACGCTAACGCCTGCTGTGAATAGCAACGGGCCACCGGTCTCTCAATCGAAACATGACCGTCTCCTTCAATTATGCAATACGCCGGTTGGTAAAGATTTTAAAGACTGCGAGCGCCTTTGTTATGAGGGAAGGCTTGTCCGACATGTCGACTATTCGGACATGTAGCTCGCGCTCTATGGTCGATGAGTGCCTCGGCGATTTATCATCGATCGACGCTCTTTCATTGCTCTCTCTGGATTTACTAGAGACTGGAGCCCGTTCTCGAAGGGCCGATGTCCAGAATTGGCAAGGTCCTTCGGAACGGAGGTGCTCTTCTCTTATCCCTGTTTATGATGTTGATTGAGAGGACGAAGAAACTGTACTAAGCATGATGAACCCATATTCTATAAACCCTCCGGGAATCAGAGGTTGTCTTCGAAGAGCTCTGTCTTGCGATCCTGAAACGCCACTCGAATCGGCCCGACCTGAAACGGTTGGGAAAGAAGGGCGAGGAGCAGCTCGGAGTCGACATCTTCGACACCATGGGCGAGAGCCCTATGTACGGCGCGCAGTGCAAGCTCAAAGAACCCTCGAAGTCGCTCCAGCCGGCGGAGATCCGCGAAGAGGTCGAGAAGGCCGAAGACTTTCCCGCTAAGCTCGACTACTACACCATCATGACCACGTGAAAGGTCTCCGGTACCGCGCTGCTCAATATCCAGCAGATCAACCAGAAACCGGCATAATCAGCCTACATGATCATTTGGTTCTCTTTACCCAATGACCGATTCTGCGCAGATCCTCGCAGCCATCAGCTCTACTCGTTCAAACCATTCCGCTCGGTGAAACTCTGAAGAATATGATGCCGATGTTGTCCGCGCCTCCCGCCTCCAGCGCTCGACAAAGGAGGGCCTCTGCGGACTGCTCGGCTGTCAACAGGGGTGAGCTTGCAGTTTCGCGCAGAGCGTCTTCTTCCACATAGGCCCATAAACCGTCCGAGCATAGCAGCAGAGCGTCTCCGGCAGCCAACTTCGTCTCAGACAACTCCAACTCCACGGTTTTCTGGCCGAGGCTACGCGTGAGTACGCTCGCGTCGGGGTGGCTTCGGGATTGAGCATCTGAAATGATTCCGCGGTCCACCATTTTCTGGACGATCGAGTGGTCCCGCGTCAAGCGTGACATCGTATCCTCTCGAATGAGGTAGGCGCGGCTGTCGCCTGCGTGACCAATATGAGCGGTTGTGCCGCGCACAAGCGCCAGAACTACTGTCGAGCCCATCGATTGCCTCGTCGTCACTTGCTTGTCGCAAATTGCTTGATTAACGGTCTGCGTCGCACGTTGGAGGGCGGTGTTCGGGTCTGTACCACTATCCACAGATGCCAGGAAGCTTCCGTAGCCTTCGACAGCCGTCTGGGCAGCCAAAGCTCCGCCACTCAGTCCGCCCACTCCGTCTGCAACAACAAGAAGCGCTCCTAAAGGCATGGTGTAAATGGCCGCACGGTCCTGATTTTCTTCCCGCATCTTGCCTTTGTGACAGCGTACTGCCACATCAAAAGAAGGAGAGCTCTGTGCTTCATCGCCGTTGAATTTTTCCCTGACCCGGCCAAACAACTCTTTCATGCCCATCGATCTCTCCCGAAACGTTCGACGCACTAATACCAGAGAATGTCACTACTAAAGAATGTCGCGCATCTTTAGGAATGCAAGGGTCGAGAGCAACAGGACGACCAGCATCCCACCTAATGCGACCGCGGACCTGGCATAAGAATGACGGAGGCTGCGGCCATGATTGAGCGGAGCAGGTTCTTTCTGTCCGTCGTTAGTTTGGACCGCCTCAGGCATTTGCATCGTCGCGGCGTCAACCCCGTGTCCCCCCGAGGGGCACGCGTCCCATTTTTGCAGGCCGGGCAGATAGCCGCAAACATGTCCCCTGGCCTCGTCAACCACGTTGCGCTCAAAGGCCCACTTCGAGGGAACCGCGTAGCTGATCCACTGGGTGACGCCCGGCATTTTGTAGACTGCCCGAATACCGCCGCCCAAAGCTATAATTGGAAGCAGGACTACAGGTAGCAAGGCGATGGCGGTTTCGGTCGTTGGACTTCGCGCCGAAATCGCCAGACCGAGCGAGGCGCCCACCAGCGAAGAGAGGACCAGCAAGCCGGCTGCCTGGACGAAGCTGCCTTTCAATCCGCAGGCAAAATATACGATGCCCAACAGCACCAGGCATTGAAAGGTGCATAGCGCCGCCAAGACCGTAAATTTCGCGAAGACGTAGGAAGGTAGCTTGAGGTTTACCATGCGTTCTCGCTGGTAAACAGTCCACTCGCCGACGATGTCGCGAGCTGCATTATTGCAGCCAAACCATATAGCGGCGACGACCATCAGGAACTCAATCCCGGCGATGCTTGCGCCGAGTTCGCTGAACGCCTTGACCGCCGTCTGCAAGGAACCGGCAGTAGCCGACGTTGGAGCCGCGTCAACGAGACTGTGAATGTCCGGAGGCTCCTTCAACCCGCTGAACACCAGCACGATGAGTGCGGCAAACAATGGCGCCTGCAGCAGCGTAATCATCAACTGGGCCCGGTCTCTCATCTTAAGGATGAGGTTGCGGCGCAAGAGAGTGAACCATTGAGTGAAATTGAACCGTCGCGAGGCGGTGGACTGTTCCCGATTTCCGGCGGCCTTCCCGGCCCGGCCTTCGACAAACAACTTGTAATATTTGGATTGCTGGAAGCGCTCGCACCATTCCGACGTCTTCGCGCCGGCCAGCCCCGTCAACAACATCTCCGGACTGAGATCCTTCGTCGATTTGGCGGATTCCGTCTTTTCTTCTTTGTGGGAGTTATTGAAAAACTCGATCGACTCCGGGTACGCGGGACCGAAGTAGGCCAGCGCCCCGCACCCTCCGCGATCGCGCGAAATCATGATCAGATTGTCGAACTTCCGGTAAACGACAACGCTAGGCTGGTGGATCGTCGTGATGATCGTCTTGCCTTCGCCGGCGAAACGCTTCAGCAGGTCGACCACGCCTTCAGCATCGTAAGACGAAAGACCCGAGGTCGGTTCATCGAGGAAGAGCACGGGAGTATCGGTAATGAGCTCCATTGCAATGTTGACGCGCTTCCGCTGTCCGCCGCTTAGTACCTTTTGTTCGGGAGAACCGATCAACGTGTTCTTTTTGTCGAGGATGCCGAGTTGTTCGAGAATCGAATCGATCCTCTGTTCGATCTCGGCGTCCGTGAGATCGGTGCGCAACTTGGTCGAAAAGTAGAGCGCTTCCCGCACCGTGAGCTGCGAGTGGACGATATCATCCTGAGGAACATACCCCATCTGCAGCCGGAAGAGATCGTAGGACTTATAGAGATCTGAACTGTTGAACAAGACTTGTCCGCTGGCTGGCGGGGAATAACCGTTCAATGCCTTCAGGAGCGTGGTTTTCCCTGCGCCCGCCGGACCCATGAGCGCAACCATTTCCGACGGATAAACGGTGAAGGAGATCGGATCGAGAAGACGGGTCCCGTTAGGCGCGTTTACGGTGATTGCCGCGGCTTCGATGGAGACATTACCGTGATATTCGCGGCGTTCGAGTTGGCCCCCTTCAAGCACCCGGAAATGGAATTTGCCCAATTCAATTTCCTGCCCCGCCTTCGCCTCGACCTTGCCCGATACGGGCACACCGTCGACAAAAGTCCCATTGAGCGAGGAAAGGTCTTCGACAAAGATCCTGGTGCCCGACTTTGTAATTCGCGCATGGTGCCAGGAAACCAAAGGATCATCGAGCGGCTGATCGCATTGAGGGTCCCGGCCCAGCACAAAGGCCTCTTCTTTCAAGGCGACTTGCTCATAAGCGGCAGATCCGATGGCGGTGCCCTGTTCTGCCAGCAGACGGCTCACTGGAACTTTCAGCGAACCAAAATATACATTGTCATACGGCTGAACAACGGTTCGGCTGATCTTGTTTTGAATATGGTTCAGCGCGGTTCCGTTGCGCGAATTCAGATCTTCCAGAATGTATTCGCCGTTGACATACAGGATGCGCGCATGTTCCCAGGAGATGATGGGAAAATCCAGCACAACATTGGAATCCGGAGAACGCCCAATCCGGATGATCTTCGCACTCTGCGTCTCGGTCGGAAAAGGCATTGGACTGAAATCCTACCCGCGTCGGTCATAACAAGGTAATCCCATCCCGGACCGAAGACAAACCAATACTCCGCGAAATTTCATATTTTGCGGGGTAACCAATACATTGAATCGGGTAGATAAGACCCTTGAGAGAGCGCTTGATCTTTCAATAACGGGGCGATACCATCCCATTGACTCGAAAGATCGGCCAGATAGTACCACACCGGGCAGAAGCAATCTCTTCTAAACGGACTATGGTGCGAATATCCCCGGATAGACTTACGAGGACACGAATATGGGCGCAGAGGCCAACCAGCAGATTGGTGACTACGAAATCCTGGGTGTGCTCGGCAGCGGCGGCATGGGCAAGGTCTACCGGGTGCGGAATGTGATCTCCGATCGTGTGGAAGCCATGAAGGTGCTGCTTCCCGATCTTGCAGGGCGGCAGGAACTTGCCGCCCGGTTCCTGCGAGAGATCAAACTGCTCGCCAGCCTCAATCATCCCAACATTGCCACGCTCTGCACCGCGCTGACGTGTGATAACCAGCTCGTGATGATAATGGAGTACGTCGAGGGCGTTACCCTCGATGAATTGATCGGCCAGGGCCGGGTTTCAGTGGAAGATGGCACGAGCTTCATCTGCCAGGTACTAGCTGCCTTGAGTTATGCGCACCGGAAAGGCGTGATTCATCGCGATATCAAGCCTTCCAACATGATGCTAACCGCCGACCATGTGGTGAAGCTGATGGATTTCGGCATCGCCCGTTCAGCATCCGAGCGCAGTATGACCCAGACGGGCACCACACTCGGTTCGGTGAACTATATGTCCCCAGAGCAGATTACCGGGCAAGCCGTGGACGTCCGATCGGATGTTTACTCCACCGGCATTTCACTCTATGAGATTGTGACAGGACAGCGGCCGTTCAACGCCACCAGTGATTACGAGTTGATGGCGATGCATGTCAAGGAGTCGCCGAAGCCCCCAATGGAGCTGCGGCCATGGCTGCCGTCCAGCTTGAATGAGATCATTCTGACCGCCATCGCGAAAGACCCGAACGACCGTTTTCAGTCTGCCGATGATTTTCGCAACGCGCTGCTCAAAGCGCAAGGCGCGGCCGCAACCGGGCCGGAGCCATTTGCAACTGAGGCTCTGCCCTCCGCCCGAATGGCTACAGTGGTCGAGAGTTCCCCCTCGGGGCTGATTATCTCGCCCGCATCCGTGGCGCGTGAGATGACGCAGGTTGCCACCAGGGGATCGTCGGGCGCGCAGGCCGCGCAACCCGCGGCCCTGGCGAATCGTCCCCCAGCCGCCTCCGGGCGCAGGGCTGTGTCTATTGCCTCGGGCGCCATCCTAGGGTTGGCCGCGATCGGCGCCCCGACTATCTACCTGGCGAACCATCATGCATCGTCTAGAGCCTCCTCAAGTGCACCGACCGCGGACAATGGTGGCGCGGCGAATGTTGCGCCGGCCACTACCGCACATGCCGTTCCTGCCAAGCCAGCCGCGACTGTGATACCCAATACACCACACCCGTCGGTCGCGGTTAAGGCCCAGGTGGCTATCGCCGCTCCTGCCATGGCACCCGCGCCAAGACCTGAATACACGCCCCCGCCAGCAACGCCGACCTCGGCGACGACGATAAGTCCCGAGCTCCAGAAGCAACTCGACAATCTGGAATTGAGGATCGATACAGATACAACTCACGCCACCGCCATCAACAACAGCCTGAACACCATGCAGAGCCAGATGCAAAAGGATGGCATGTCGCTGCGAGGGGATGTGTCATCGCAGCAATCGGGCATGAATCTGAATCTGTCGAAGGCACAGAAGGCGCTCGAAGCCCACGACGCCGATCGTGCCGATCGCTTTGCCGGCTTGGCAGAAACTGATATTGCTCAGCTTCAGAAGTTTCTGGGCCGCTAAGTGCTCTTTGCAGGGTATTTTTCTTACCAGTCTGACGGTTGTGGCGCGGCCATTCTCAGTAGAGAAGAGTCACGCGACACCTCGCTGGTATGACCGGCATTCTAAAAATCGCAATCTATAGCATTCCTACGTCAGATGCATACCTGGCAACCCGCCGTCGCGATTTCCTGCAAACTCGATACTGGAAGTAAAAATACCTCTAAGAGGTTGGCGGCCGCTTGACGTGATCTCCAACCTGCGGTTTGCCGGTACCGGTAAACTTCGCAACGGAAGAATCCGGATCGACGCTGGTAACACTCAGTGTTCCGATCGGAGTTTCGATGGTACGCAGAACTTTGCCGGTGACGGGGTCCTTGATGACCTTCCCCTCTCGCACGACATTAAGCGAATCGCCTATCTTGATGCCGTCCTTCGAGCCCACGTTCAGGATGATGTCAGCTGTTGAGGCATCCGCAATTACTCCATCTAACGGCGGAGGCGGTGGCGGGGGTGGCGGAGCTGCAGCGGCCGCAGGCGGGGGAATCAGGCTGGCCTTGGAATCAAGACCCGTCGCAACCTGGGCGACCGATTGCTTCGTCGCCTGGCCTATTGAGGATTGCTGGAAGTTGGTGCTGCCCATGTCAAACTGGCCGCCTCCTCCACTCCAACCGTTACCACCCCCACCACCGCCCGTTACTCCGGACTTCTCTACTTCGCCCCTGCCGGTGACCGAAGCGAGAATCTCACCGGTATTCACGTCCACCATACGGGCCGTAATTTCGACGATGACCTTTTTCTTGGAGATGCCGAGCCCTCCGACCCCGCAGCCGTGCCAGACGGCACAGCCGGCGCTACTACCGCCATAGTGCTTGTCATCGTTGCCGAAAGCGGTGATATCACCAATGATCATGGCGTCTACGCCCAACAGACCGCCAATCTTCGCTGCGGTGGCCGGATTGGCGCGATCACTATTGGAGAAATTCTGTTCCTTAATGATCTTGTCCAGCGCCGAGCGCTCGATGACTCGATAGTCGCCGCCATCAACGAGCTGGGCGATCAACAGGTCGGAGATCCCCTTCCCGATGTCCTGGTCGGTGCCAAAGTAGGCCTGGACCTGCGTCCTAACCGTGGCATAGCCAAAGTCCATGACAGTAACTTTCCGTTTTTGCGCAGTCGATGGCAGGACGGCAAACAACAATCCAAGGATAAAAACTGCGAACTTATTTAACATTAAGCTTCCAGCTCCTATTGACTGAGTTTTGATTCAAGGGCCCATATATCGTTTTGCGCCTTTTCCATCTCCGTGCGTGAAGCAACTATATTCCTGATTTTCAGGTCGTCCTCGGCGGCTTGAAGATGGGAATGCATTTGAGTGTATTCTCGATCCATTTCCGGTCGCGCCCCTCTACCAGTTGCCGAATGGCGAGCGAGCTTGGCACGAACGGCGCTTGCCCTCGATTCCAGTTGAAGCTCCTGTTCGCGGGCCTGTGTATAGTCGCGGTCGGCAGCGTCGGCCGACGTTGGTGCGGCGGTTGAGGCGCGAACGCTCGATCCGTCGTCCGCCGGCGCACCCGTTTTCAGCAACAGAGGAAGCTCGACTGCGGCTCCAGCAATTACGATCACAGCGAACGCTCCGACCCCAACCCAGCCTATGCGGTTCCAGAAGGACGGCAGGTTGGGTAGCTGCGGTGCGGACTGGGGAGCGGCTCTCGCTGCCGGAGACGAAACTGGTGCAACCAAAATAGCGGCGGCTCGCCCTGGTGATGAGGATCGAGGGGCGATCGGACGAGCGAGGCCTGAAGGATTTGGCGCGGCAGCTCGGGGAAACCCCATCGGTTTTGGCTCAGGCCGATGGGCGGTCAAAGCCCGCAGCGCCTTGGCGAAGGCTTCGGCGGATTGGAAGCGCCCAGCCGGATCTTTGGCAAGCGACTGCAAAATCAGATTGTTTAAAGGCCTCGAAATGAGGGGATTGATTTCGATCGGCGACTGCGGCGCCATGTTGAGCTGCATGTGAACAATGCTGTAGACGCCGTTGGATTCAAAGGGACGCCGCCCAGTCAACAGCTCGTACAGCAGGACGCCGACCGAGTATAGATCCGACCTTGGGTCCACGGTGCCGCCACGCATCTGCTCCGGAGACATGTAATGCAGTGATCCGACAGTGGTCCCGGGGCGCGTAAGCCGAGCCTGGATCTCGGACTTTGCAATGCCGAAATCCATTAGCTTCACCACCCCCAACGGCGTTACCATCAGGTTGGCCGGCTTGATGTCGCGATGGACAACACCCCTCGCGTGGGCGTAGCTCAAAGCAGAAAGAAGCTGCAGCACATGACCCAGCGCTTCGTGCTGCGGGATGCGACCCCGTTTTACTTTATATTCAACAGTCTGACCCTCGACCAGCTCCATCATCATCACCAGCTGGTTATCGAGGTGGAAAGCCGTGCGGGGCCGCGCGATATTAGGATAGCTAAAGGCGGCGAGAATCCGGATCTCAGCCATGAAGCGCGCCGCTGTTTCGGGTTCGGCGGTGAGATCAGGTAAAAGGACCTTCATCGCCTCAATACGATCGGAAAGCGTATTCCGGACCCGGTAGACTTCCCCCATTCCACCAGTGCCGAGCACGCCTAAAATCTCGTAATCGCCGACGTTTTGGCCTACTTCCAATCCCATGCTGGCGGCCGCCTCTGGATTCCGGTTCTTAAACTAGATTCCGGCTCTTAAATTTGGGGAGAGGATTCCGGGCTTAAGAAGCGCGCTTCAGTCGATGCGGGACTTACCGCCCGGTAGTTCGACAAAGTATAGCCCTTATTTCCATGCGAGGACAACAATATCTTGGTGGATTTTCCGGCAATCCGGTGCGTACTTATCTTTCGCCCTATGCTATCCTTCGGCAATCACGCCGACCTCTGAATACAAGGCACACGAGCGTGAGCGATTGAGCCTTGCCCGGCTTGCGATACTCTGATTAGCACCCCGCTTATCTCTGCATACCCCCAACCGTTCCCATCGGTTGGGGGGAGAAATGGACACGCAAATCTGAAGGTGTTATCGAAATCCTTGATGACCATGGTGGCGCTGGCTGGAACGGCGATGGCGAGTCAACTGCCCGGCCCACAGACCCGGCCAGTCGAGGTTTCTATCGATACGGTGACCCTCGCGGATGTAAGTTCCGACCGCTTCCGCTTCGATGTACAAAGCCATGTCACTTCGACCCGAAGCCTAAAGATCAAACAAGTTCGCTTCGCACACATGCGCCTCGGGCGCCTCCCCGTTTACCTCAGTCCGCTGCGGCAATCTCTGACGCTGGACAAAGGCGACTCTTTGACCCTGCCGCCGATCCCGCTGACGATATACTTTCGCGATCTCGATTCGCTGGAACCGCTGGAGGAGGTGGTGCGCGATCAGAAGGCGGTAGTCGAAGGAAATGCCCGGGTCGACCTGGGCCTGGGTCTGGAACGAATCCTGGGCGGCGTCGCTCACGTCGACGTGCCCGTCAAGGTGACGATCCCGATGGAGATTCCCGGTGGCGTCGTAGGGCAGGCGGCCGCGCTCGCCACGCTGGGCGCGGCGCAGATTGCCCTCGACCTGGGCGGCTCCCCCTTGAACTTGCTGCGACAGTCGCAGAGGGCCTGGGAGTCGGAGATGCGGACGCGCTACATTCCCACCCTTGTGGTTGCGGAATCCAGGTACGCGCTGCGGTTGCCGAATAATCAGCGCGTGGACGTCGCGGTGCGCGGTCTGGGATTTCGAATCTCCGCAGACAGGTTTGTGCTCATCGGCGAGATGGTCGAGCCGTGGAAGTATGACGCCGATGTCGCCGCAGCCATACAAACTGGAGAAGCGTCCTTGGTGGAAGACGCCCGTGACTTGCTGGTCTGGCCCAGCCGCGAGGCGACGAATGCCAATACTGCGCGCTCGCTCTCGCGAGGGACCATTCAGTTCGACCATACGCCGGCAAAGACGGAGTCAACACGCGTCGTGGTTGGCAACAGGGACGTGAAGCTCCAGATTTTCCGCCGCGACTCCGACGCCAACTACGCAGTCCTGCGCTTCACCCGTCCGGAAGACAAAGGGCCGGCGATTTACTCGCCGGGACCGTCGGAACCATCCCAAAGTTGGGATCGTGTTACTTTGTTCCGGGTAGATGACGCCGGCAATCTGGAGTCCGTGCTGACACCGGCCCACCGCCAGGACAACCGAATCCTTCTCGACGACCATGTCGACGACCATGCGTTCGGATCGCTACTACTCTCTCAGCAAGGAGCCGTGGGCATGGTGCAGGAAGAGACTAGCGGGATGGTGCTGCGCACCGCCTGGTGACGCGAGATCCGTAACCTATGGATCTGCCGCAGAGCGGAGGCCGTCGGCGTAACCTTGATGATGTTGTTGCACTCGCAGCAACACACGGAGGACAACGTCTTTCCAGACCTACTTGGGAGCTTCCACTAAGCTCGATTTGGAATGCTCTTCAGGGCATCGCTGGAGCGCGAAAAAAGCCCCCATCAAGGCGGGTTCACTATCGGTTTGATTAATTGCCGATGAGGTTTATGCTTCGACTCCGCTCCGGTTCGAGCAGATCCAAGAATTCTGTATTGATTCGGAAGAAGCACTTCTACAGCTAATTGCAAACAACCATCGAGCTGCGATTGCAATTGATTGCAATAGCAATCATCGAGCAATGCGAATTCCGAGATTTCTTCACCTAGCGTACCTTGCTGTAATTGATGAGTCGCAAGACAGAAGTCTGAGCCCGCAACCTGGGAACGGCGTGCAGGACATCTCTAAACTTGCGGAAACATAAGCCGCCATGATGAGTCTAATCTGATCGTCGATGAGTGCATTGGCGATTTCGCGCCAATTGTCAATTGAATGCGAAGCGGGATAATCGAAGCCCGTACATCGATGCTCACTTGGATTAATGGGAGTCTCCCCGTTGAGTATCTTTGGCCAGGCACACCGCTTCTGACTCGCTTTGGGCCGTATTATCGCAGTGTGGCTACATACCGCCTCACTCGGCACAGGAAACCACATAGTGCCACTTTCCACTCTCGATCGGCCAAAGCTGGCTCGTATGCCTCTCCCTTACGCGCGATCGGGAGTAGGCAACGCAGCCACCGGCTGGACCCTGTATCGAGTGAAGACAGATCGACGCGATGCGGAAAAGCTGGCTCGTTGCTATCGATCCGAAGATCTAACGGCAGTGTGGGTTCCGGATGAAGGTTCCGAGGCATTGCGCGATCTGGTGCGAGCTCGCGAAGCAGTCAAGCAGGATCAGATGCGGGCACGACATCGGTTGAGCAAGTTTCTGTTGCGCTCAGGCCAGCGTCCGCCGTCCGGAGTGAGACCATGGACGCGCCCTCACCTCATCTGGGTCGCGCAGCTACGCTTCACACAGATCGCTCAGGAGTCCACGCGCGAACGGGTAGCGCGTCTGGAGCAGGCCATTACGGAGGCAGTCAAGCTGGCCTCGCCCGCACTACAGCAGGTCATCAACGATCTGCAAGCACTGCGCGGTATCGCAGATATCTCGGCTGTGACCATTGCTGCCGAGCTGGGCCAGGTATCCCGCTTCGACAGTGCCCGACAACTGATGGGCTATTGCGGAGTTGTGCCCAGCGAGGATTCCAGTGGTAGGCGAACGAGGCGTGGCAGCATCACCAAGACCGGCGACGCACACCTGCGACGAATCGTCGTCGAAGCCGCATGGAGCTATCGTCGTCCACCCTGTATCTGGTACGGATTGCGCAGACGACAGGAGAGCATCTCCCAAGAGGCGAAAGAGATTGCGTGGAAGGCACAACACCGGCTGCACAACCGGTATATGAAACTGGGTGCAGCCGGCAAGGACCAGAGGAAGATCGTCACGGCAGTTGCCCGTGAACTACTGGGCTTCATCTGGGCCATTGGATCAAAGGCTGAAATGGTCGCCAAGCAGCGCATCGCGGCATGACGACAGGAAAGACAAAAGCAAAAAACAATTCGATCAATGAATATCACCGTCAATTTCGAGCACAGAGCCGGCAGCAGCCAAAGCACGCACGAAGGAGAACCCTCGTTTGTCCTATGCGACAGGCTCAGCCGGATTCGCGATAACAGTCAGAGGCAGCTCCCGACGGATCATGATTATGCGGTTCCGACCCGCGAATATCAGACTGATCAATCGTCGCTCAACCTGCCCCGGCTGCTACTCGCTCTGTCCTCGAGAAAGAGAAAGAGCAACTACAAAGACACCCACAGACTTCGCAGAGTTGACACGGTCACTCCATATCAGGGCAATGCACTCATTGAGCTATTCAGATCGGTCTACGTCTTCACCAAGCGGCCGACAAACTGGCTTCTTGGAAAAGAGATCGCAACTAACTGATGCGCTGCGGATTTCTTCATGAGCTCATCCATCACTGATGGCATCATAGTGCTGGTGTCTGCCCTATTCAGTGGCGATCCATTTTGCGGAGCGGTTCATTCTATCGAATGGTCCAGAATCTTAGCGTCGGGGTCACACGACCAATACACGACCAATACACGACCATCGTACGGTCGAAACCATCCCAAATGGTCCTAAACCATCCTAAAAGGAGGAGGGCACAAGGCTAATCGTCTCAATGATATCCACTGATTCTAGACCACTTAATTCGCTTGCTAGGCGGCCCTGAAAAAGGCCGGCGTCGGCGGTTCGATCCCGTCTCTGGCCACCATTTAGAATCAACAACTTAAGAGATCTACATCACGAGCCTCCCATGGGGAGGCTTTCACGCCTTTTTAAATAAACATCCTTTTTCAATAACGGTTTCGATCGATGATCGCGTATTGGTCGTGCGTTACTTTCCTTATTACTAGCGATCCCCCGCAAGACCCATGTTAAAGACATACGGCACCATTAACCCACGACGCCAGCCTTCGCTGAACTGGTTAGCGTGTTGCGAATAGGTTGGAGTGAGTCGTTTCTTATTTCCTCGGTGTGACTTCAATTGCGGAAAAGAAGTTGCAGATATGGCAAAGCCTCTGGAATGCTACAGTTGCCTAACTTTTTTATTGAAGCAATTGTTCCCGACATTAGTTCACTAGATCTGATAAATATATTCTCCTGTTCATCACTCAGGTTGGCAGGATGGGATGCACCTGTTCATCAAACTTCATTGAACCTGGCGCTTGGCTCCCTTTCTTTCGACCGTCCGTTATCTGCAGTACAGCCTTACCAAACAGGTGCGGCCGCCCAAAGGATGGGAGCTCTTTCGCAAGCGACTTATCGATTTCTTTGGATAGGCGCTCATAACGGGCTCTATTACTTCGGCGGCGTTAAGGAGCCCGCTGAAGCACTTGAGAGCGTCCGTAGTAACAATGGCTGCCTTCGCTTCGAGCCTGCTGATGCGATGATGGGGCGGTCTTTTTACCCTTTCCAAGCGCGTACCGGAGACCACTTCAAGGAATATCAGCTGTAACATGAAGATCGTGGAACCTTCGCGACGGCGAGCGACGATCACCTCAGTAGCTACCCTGGTTGTCGCTATTGTTGCGATCGGCTTCGCAAGACACGCTCTACATAGCCGACAAATAGCTGCCTCCCACGTAGGCCAAGTCAACTTCAGTCGCGATATACGCCCCATCCTCAATCAGAATTGCGTAGGTTGCCATGGCGGAGTACGCCAGAAGGCTGGCGTCTCCTTCATCTTCCGGGACGAGGCTTTAGGGACTGGAAAGAGTGGACATCGCACCATCGTTCCGGGGAATCCCAATGGCTCCGAGCTCATGGTGCGGGTCCTCTCCCATGATTCCGAAGCACACATGCCCTATCACGGCCCCAGGTTGAGCGATCAGCAGATCGGGGTCCTGCGCCAGTGGATCAAGGAAGGCGCTCAGTTCGACGATTACTGGGCGTTTGTACCACCAAAACCACAACCTCTACCCGAAGTACAACGGAAGGGTTGGATTCGTCAGCCGCTGGACACTTTCGTTCTGGCCAGACTTGAAAAGGAGCATCTGTCACCTTCCCCGGAGGCAAGCAAGTCTGAGCTATTGCGTCGTGCTTCGCTCGACATTACCGGACTGCCGCCTACGCTGCAGGAAGAAGCTGCGTTTGCTGCGGACAACTCTTCCAATGGTTACGAGAAACAGGTCGATCGACTGCTCGCATCACCACGATATGGCGAACGCTGGGCCAGTATGTGGCTCGACCTCGCTCGCTACGCCGATTCGATGGGGTTTGAGAAAGATCTGTCACGTAACGTATGGCCGTATCGTGATTGGGTAGTCAACGCATTTAACAGCAACATGCCGTATGACCAGTTTTTGATTCGTCAGCTCGCCGGCGACCTGCTGCCAACCGCAACGATGAACGACCGCATTGCAACGACATTTCATCGCCTGACACCGAACAATGATGAAGGCGGAACGGACGATGAAGAATACCGCATGATTGCGGTGATGGATCGGATTGCGACGACCTGGCAGGTTACAAGCGGCGTCACGATGAATTGCGTACAGTGCCACTCGCATCCGTATGACCCTATCCGTCACACGGACTACTACAAATCGCTAGCCTTTTTTAACACGCAGCGGGATTCCGATCTGACAGAGGATACTCCCGTATTGTCCGTTCCCTTGGATCACACGCAGTATGGTGCAGCGGACAAACTGGAGGACGATGTGCGCTCTCTTGTGCATTCCATTGAATCTTCGGATCGCGCTATGGAGGCAGCATCCGCATGGAAACAACTCCCCATTGATAGCGCTAGTGCGGACGACCTTGTCATCCTGAAAGACAAGGTTCCGACGCTGGAGAAAGCTTTGGAGAGCGCGAAAAAAAACACGCGACTTCCTGCTGAGCAGAAAGCCGAGAGTATCGTCTCCGCGAAAAAAACTCTCGATGAGTCGCGCGCGCAGATGGCAGTTGCAGAAAAACGTAACGGACCGGCGAAGACGTTCACCCTGAAAAACGGTGAAGCCTTCGCAAAGCCGGAGACACCCGCACAGTCGATCTATCAGTTAGCCGGCAAATCTCCCTCGTCGCAGATTACCGCGCTGCGCATCCAGGTTCCTCCCATTGACGCGAAAAAGGCATCCCATACTCCCGAAGATGGCTTCATCGTCAATCGCCTTCAGGTGTTTGTCGTGACGGCGGAGGGACAGAAAAAACCTGTTCCCATGGCCTACTTCGCGCAGGATTCAGAAGATAATCTGATGGCTGCCGAACGAGAAGATGAGAAGCCACTTGCGGAAACAGAGAAGCCAGGAGCACGGGCAGCAGCAAAGGAAAATCCTTCCAACACCACCTCAGCAAAGGTTGTGCTGAAGCCCACTTCGGCATTGCGCTCAGATGAAGATTCGGCTGCGAAGACTCCCCAACACGACAAGAGAGTCGACAAAGCAACGCCGGTACCAGCGCCACCGATGAAGACCCCCTTCGCCGCTGCCCCGCGCACAATCCAGGAAGAGATTCCAAGTCCATTCGCAGCGCTTCCAAAGCTCTTTCAAGCCCGATGGATAATTGGGGTGCCTGCGGAACCTGTCACGATTGGGAAGGATGCTCACGTTGAAATAAACATCAAACAGGTTGGCGATATCGACAGTAAACCCGCCAAGATCATGCGGTTGCGTATCGATGTGAGTGACGATACAAAATGGACGCAGTCGATCGGCCAACACAAAGCCAACACCGATCACCTGTTCGCACTGGACAATCAACTTCACGACATCTTAACCGTGCCCGTTCCGGTTATGGTCGAACAACAGCCGTATGAGCGGCGCGCCACACTTGAATTTGAACGCGGCAACTTCCTGACCAAGGTTGGCCCTGACCTCGAGCCGGACGTTCCCGCAATCTTCCCGAAGTTTCCAAAGGGAGCGCCACGGAACCGCCTGACGCTGGCGAAGTGGTTCTTTCAGCCAGACCAGCCGCTGACTGCACGCGTCGCGGTAAATCGATACTGGGAAGAGTTATTTGGAACAGGGATCGTAGAAACACTGGAGAACTTTGGAAGCGTTGGAGAACTACCAAGCCATCCAGAGTTACTGGACTACCTGGCGCTGCACTTCCAGAACGATCTCCACTGGAACACGAAGGCGCTTATTCGTGAGATCGTCACAAGTGCAACCTATCGGCAAAGCGCAGTAGAGACCCCGCAACTGCTCGCACGTGACCCTAAGAACCGGCTGCTTGCGCGCGGCCCGCGCCAACGTCTTACGGCGGAGATGGTTCGCGATCAGGCGCTCTTGGCAAGCGGTCTCCTCGATACAACCGTCGGTGGTCCTCCGGTCATGCCGCCTCAACCAGCCGGCATTTGGAACTCTGTCTACAGCGGGGAAAAGTGGACCGATGCCACAGGCTCTAACCGCTATCGCCGCGCAATCTATACCTTCGTGAAGCGTACCTCCGGATATCCGAGCGCCCTGATCTTCGATGCTTCGGACCGCGATGTCATGCTTCCCCGCCGCATCCCGACAAACACTCCCCTGCAGGCTCTCGTTACCTTGAATGACCCTGTGTATCAAGAGGCATCCACCGCCCTCGCATTGCGTGTCATGAACATGCCACGGCCGCTGGCAGATAACCGAACGGGAGAGGATATCCTTACAGAACGGCTCCGCAACGCGACCGAACTCGTACTCTCTCGCTCGCCAACTGATCGAGAACTGGCATTGCTGCGTCAGGCTTATGAGCGCGCACTTCGCAACGAGGGTTCAGCCAAACTTGTACGAGCAAACTATCCGTCTTCCACTCACAGTATTCACAGTGCCGAGATAACCGGCTTAACGACTGTAGGTAATATTCTCTTCAACCTCGATGCAGCCCTTGTGAGGTGACATAACGATGCGTGAACACGATTACGATGATCCGAAGACCTACTGCGATCCACACATCGCCGAAGAGCCGGAACGAGCCGCGTTGACCGGGATGCTCCCGGCGGAGAAGTTCGCTTCTCTGCAGGCGCAGACACGTCGCCACTTTCTCCGCAACTTCACAGCAGGTGTCGGCACCATGTTCCTTGGAGCATCGCTGCCCGAATTATGTCGCTCCCTCCACGCCGCAGATCGCGGCATCGATGGAAATCTCCGCATCGATTTCGTACGCGACCCATCCAACCCTCTCTCTGTACTTCCTCCTCAGCTTGCACCGACGGCGAAACGCATCATCTATCTGCACATGGCAGGGGCTCCAAGCCAGCTAGAACTGTTTGATTACAAGCCAGATCTCGCCCATCTGGATGGAAAGGATTGTCCTCTGTCGTTCCTTGCCGGCAAACGTTTCGCGTTCATCACCGGTGTTCCTAAACTGCTCGGGCCGCAGTATCCGTTTCATCGTGCGGGGCAAAGCGGTCAGTGGATCTCTGACCGCTTGCCTCATCTCGAAAAGCATGTGGACGACTTGTGCTTCATCAAATCGATGAAGACGGATCAGTTCAATCACGCTCCAGCCCAGCTGCTGGTACAAACAGGCAATGCACGCCTGGGCTATGCATCCATCGGGTCATGGGTGACGTACGGTTTGGGAACAGAGAACCAGAACCTGCCTGGTTTTATCGTTCTCATCTCCGGCGGCAACATGCCGGACGGCGGCAAGCAACTGTGGGGCTCCGGTTTTCTGCCCAGTGTCTATCAGGGCGTGCAGTGCCAGTCCCACGGTGATCCCGTGCTCTATTTGAAGAATCCCGAAGGAGTCTCTCGACAGGCTCGGCGCAGCATGCTCGACGTTGTGGATGAGATCAATCGGCAAGAACACAAGGAGTTCGGCGATCCTGAGACCGTAAGCCGTATCGCCCAATACGAGATGGCCTTCCGCATGCAAATAGAAGCAACCGACACGATGGATATCCATAAAGAGTCCGCCGCCACGCTTGCGGCCTATGGAGCCAAGCCGGGTGAGGCGAGCTTCGCAAATAACTGCCTGGTAGCGCGTCGACTTGCGGAGCGTGGCGTACGCTTCATTCAGCTTTACCACTGGGGTTGGGACTCGCACGGAGCAGCTGCAAAGGAAGCTCTTAATCTCGGCTTTCAGGATCGCTGCCGCGAAACGGATCAACCCATCGGTGCTCTGCTTGACGACTTGAAACAGCGCGGCATGCTGGAGGACACTCTGGTTGTATGGGGAGGAGAGTTTGGCCGCACGTCGATGAAAGAGAACCGCAATGGCGGCTCACCGTTTGTGGGACGCGATCATAACCCCGGAGCCTTCACCATCTGGATGGCGGGTGGCGGCGTAAAGTCTGGATACACTCACGGCGAAACCGACGCGATGGGTTATGAGATCGTGAAAGACCCGGTAGAGGTGCGCGATCTGCACGCCACCATGCTTTATGCCCTGGGATTCGATCACCGCAAACTCAACTATCCCTATCAGGGACTGGAACAGAAACTAACCACGGTGAATCCCGCACGCGTCGTCGGCGAGGTGCTTGCGTAAGAAGGATGGAATTCTCACTACGTCAACTGATCTCCGCCCGCAGACATAGACTGATCATACTTGTGCCCATACTGGCACTCGCCTTTCTTTTTCTGGCTTCTCCTCCTGACGGTCAGGAGCGTTCCCCGTGGCTGCTATTCGCGGGAAAATTTCATCTGCTGACAATTCATTTCCCTATTGCGCTTCTGTATCTGGTTCCACTACTGGAGCTGGTTGGAAGGCATAAACGCTTTCCCCATCTAAGAGCTTCGGTCGAGTTCATGCTGATGCTCGGCCTCCTGGCAAGCCTGTTTGCAGCTTCGCTCGGATGGGCGCTTGCCCGCAATGGGGGATACTCCGGACGCATCGTCACACAACACATGTGGGGAGGGCTGCTCACTGCGTTGGCATGTTGGTTGTGTTGGATACTTCGTGATCATGCAGCATCGCGACGCGGCAATATCGTCTACTGGGCGGCGCTCGCAACCACGGTGGCATTAGTTTCCTGGACAGGTTATCGCGGCGGTCAACTTACGCAAGGCGAGAATCACCTGACAGATGGAATGCCCGCTGCTCTGCAAACCTTACTCGGCATAAGTACCGACGACAGTAATGCCACGGGCGCAACAACCACCGTTGCAGTTGTCGCTCGCAACACATTCTATGGCGCACACGTTGAACCAATCTTTGCGAAGAACTGCTATTCCTGCCATGGCCGCAACAAGCAGCGAGGAAAGTTACGTCTGGATAGCTACAAAGCAATCCTGCGGGGTGGCAAGCACGGCGCCGTCATTAAAGCCGGCAATATAGCCGGCAGCGAGCTATTTCATCGCATCAATCTCCCGCAGACAGACGACAACGCCATGCCGCCTTCGGACAAACAGCGACTCACCCCAGACGAGATCAAAACAATCGAAGCATGGATCGAAGCTGGAGCGAGTGAGACTTCTCCACTGAATGCAGTTCAGGGCGCACCCACCAACGTTGCAGCCGCGCTCAAAGAAATTGAACTACCGGAGTACGATCCTTCCATTGCGGATAAGTCCCGCTCCACGCACGCTGCAGATGTAGCTGCCCTTCAGAAGCGCTATCCGGATCTCCTGCAATATGAGTCTCGAACCTCCGCAATGCTCAGCTTGAATGCCTCACTTGCCGGTGAAAAGTTTGGGGATCGCGACCTCGCATCTTTCAAACCAGTTCTTGAACAGATCAGGACTGCCGACTTCTCTGGCACCTCCATCAGCGATCACTCCAGTGATCTCATTGCCAGCATGAAAAATCTTCGCCTTCTTCGGCTTTCACACACTCGCGTCACAGACGATGGAGTCAAGCGATTGCATGACCTCGCGTACTTGCAATCCATCAATCTACTGGGAACGCAGGTTACATCTGCAATGCTTGGGACGATCGCCTCCATGCCGAAGATGGAACATCTTTATGTTGCAAACACAAGGATCACGCCGGCGTCAGCGAATACTCCGACACTGAAACAGAAACTCATCTTCTAATAGGGAGCAACTCATGTCGAAACCATCTGAATCCGTGACACGTCGCAGATTTCTTACCTCCTGCGGCGGGACGGTGGCCATTGCTTCGCTCGCTTCGGATGAAATGTTGCATGCAGAACAGTCACACGCGACAGATGAGAAGACGTTCGTGACCGGAAATGGGCAGTGGCGCTACAAGAAGGACGACGCATTCGGCCATCTTCCGGCCGGCGAGCAGTTCGGAGGCACACATGGCGCCATAGTAACGGACAAGGGCGGCAACGTCTATGTAAGCACTCAAAGCACCACCGGCATCATTGTCTACAACCGTCAGGGACTATTTCTAAAGACGGTAGCACATCAGTTTCCTGAGGTGCATTCGATGTGGCTTACCGAAGAAGGCGGCACAGAATACATCTACGCAACCGTACAGAAAGGTACGCCTGACGAAAACTGGCTCTTTGTAAAAATGAAGACTGATGGCACTCCTGTTCTGAAAATCAAGGCCCCGGCGGAAGCAGGATTCAACCAGCCAAATGCCTGGCGCATCACGTCGGCTCTTTCAGCACCCGATGGTGATATCTGGATCGCGAATGGCTATGGTGATTCGCGCCTGTTCCGCTTCGATGGAAAAGGCGACTTCAAAAAAGCCTACGCAGGTAAAGGCACCGAGGACGGAAAGTTCCAATGCAATCACGGAATTGCGATCGACACGCGCTACGACCAGCCGCTAATGTACGTCTGCGACCGCGAAAATCGCCGTATGGTGCACATGGACTTCGATGGCAACTTCGTTCGCACAACAACCTCGCACCTGCGCCGCCCCTGTCAGGTAGGTTTCCACGGGGATTACGTTGTCATCTCAGAACTCGAAGGCCGAGTTGTCATTCTCGACAAAGACAATGTTCCAGTCGCCTTCCTCGGTGACAATCCTGACCAGACTCAATGGGCAAAGTATGATCTGCCGCCTCAGAACATTTCTTTCGCATCATTCAGCGCATCCCACGGTTGCCATGTGAACTCAGCAGGCAGCATCTACATCTCCGACTGGAATAAGACGGGACGGGTCACCAAGCTGGACCGATTAAGCTTTTAGAAGAAATCTCGCTTATACCATCCAATCCCTGCGTGAAGAAGGCTGATAAGCCGATAATGCTCTCGCCTGCCAGAAAGCCCCCTGGCACGATACTCTCCCTTGTAGCGAATCGCCTCGGGAGCTTCGTCAGTCGTTTGAGATCCTTGCGATGTTTGTGCCTTTTGCACCAGAAGCGGTGCTCGAGTACGAATCTCAGATACAGCGCCTTCGAGGTGGCGACAGCGTCGGTGTTTTGCTGCTGATTGCTGCCTGAGAGAGTCTGGTGTTGCTATAATTCAACACCGCATCCGACAACTGCTGCTTGAGTGTGTTGATTTACGACTGTTGTAAGTTGATCTGCGATTGTTGCGATTCAATTTTCTGTCGCAACTCCTCCATCTCAGATTCGAGGGACGGTATTTCCCACATTTGTTTGGCATCGTCGCTTGTCTTTGCTCCATCGGCGGAACGAGTGGTGGTCGGTGCCATTTTTACTGCCGCAGGCTTCGTGGGGATTGAACAGGCCCCCAGGGATCAAGATGTCCATTGGGAAGAAGTGGCCAGATTACGAAACCGAAGAGGCCGAGAACAAGCGCGCTCCGAATTTCCTGCGGGTTCACTCCTCCGGCGAATGCGCGGAACGGGCCTTTAGAGATAAAAGCCAGGTCACGGCAATTCCGGATGCCGTCGCAGTGAAGACATGTCCGCTTCCGCTAAGCGCACCGAGAACGAATGTGACAATGAGAGCCAGCGATGTAGTGCCCTCGACAGAGCGCGAGGCCAAAATGTCGCGAACGCTGAGCACCACCGCTAACGCGATGATGCCTCCCAGACCGACAAGCACCATCGGTGCTGAGATGAGCGCCGGAGTGCGCCGAGTAAAGCAGCGAAACTAAAGGTGCGTACCCCGAAGTCTTTGTTCGACCACTGTCTTTCGAAACCGATTATTAAGCCAATCGCGAGCGCTATTGATAGCTTGATCACGGTAATAACGGGAGGGAACGCGGCAGCCCAGTATGAAGTGCGTCCGTCAATGAGTGCATCGCTCCTCTCCTTTGGTCAGTCGGTAACTACTCGGCGGGCCTGTTTCGATAAGCCAGGTAGAAACCGGCCGGGACCAGGAAGATCGTCAACAAGACCGAGAGAGTGAGACCGCCGATGAGGGCCTGGGCCAATGGCGCATAGGACTCGCTTCCTTCGCCGAGCTTTAACGCCATCGGAAGCAAGCCGATTACCGTCGCCAGGGATGTCATCAGGATCGGTCGCAAACGTACGCGGCAGGAAGTGATGATTGCTTCCTTAACCGACATGCCTTCCTTCAGCAGATGATGAGCAAACTCCACAATGAGAATGCTGTTCGACAATGAGATTCCGGCCAGCATGACGACTCCCATTAGCGACATCACATTGAGCGTTGTACCCCAGAGGAGCAGAGCCGCGATGACGCCAGTAATTCCGGGGGGTAAAGCAAGCAGAATGATGAACGGATCGATGAACGATCTGAACTGAGCAACCAGGATCAGATACAGCAGGAGTACGGATAACGTGAGGCCGATGGCAAAGCTGTGGAAAGAGGCGTTCATCGATGAGACGCTTCCGGTGAGAGTCACATCGATTCCGTATGGAGGCTGTGCAGAGTCGACGATAGCCTGAATCTTTTTATCGATCCGTCCGAGATCTTCTGTTTGCGGACGAACATAAATATCCATGACGCGTCGAATCTGAGTGTGGTCCATCTCGGTTGGTGCATTGAATCGTTCGATATGGGCCACCATATCGAGTCGGGTCGGCTGCGTCACATTTTTGCCATGCAAGGGGATTGCGCGGAGGTCGTCGAGTGACTTCACCTGACCTTCCCTGTACATCACAGTTAGAAAGTAATTGTTGCCGCTGTTCGGATCGATCCAGATGCTTGGAGCAATCATCTGGTTGGAGGTAAGCGCTGTAATGAGGTTTGATACCACCTCCTTTTCGGTCAGTCCAAGTTCGCTGGCACGCGTGCGGTCGATAGCGATGCGCAGGGATGGATAGTCAATATCCTGCGGAATGTAGACGTCCGCTACACCGCTAACTGCGCGAATACGGGTAGCAATCTGCTGTGCAACACTGTAATCGGCCTTGACGTCATTTCCGGTGACGCGAACATCGATCGGTGCGGGTGCTCCCATATTGAGAACGCCATCCACGAGACTGCCCGATGAATAAAATGTTTGCAGCTCCGGCATCTCGCGAGCTACAGTCCGCTTGACTTCATCAATGTACCTAAAGCTGCTGACTTTGTGGTCTGGTGTGAGTGCCACCTGAGTGAAGCCGGTATGCATGGCAGAATTCGATGAGAACAGCGCGGAGAAGCCGGGATCAACTCCGATGTTCGTGACTGTCATGCCCATATCGTGTTTCGAGACGATCTGGCGCACGATGCCTTCCAGTCTTGCAGCTTCGTCTTCGGTTGCGTCGAGTTTTGTGCCGGAGGGCGCCTTGAAGTTGATGACAAACTGACCAGCATCGGTGCGCGGAAAAAATGACAGTCCTAACAGGGGAAAAAGCAGCAGACTCGCACAGAAAAAGATGGCAAAGATCGCAAGCGTTGCTCGTGGAGCATCAAGGACTTTCGCTACCAGGACATCGTAGCGATGGAGCATAGATTCGAAGCCCGCGGTGAATCTTGCATTGAATCGAGCCCATAAGCTTGATGTATGCGCGGTCGACGATGGGGCGATGGAGTGCTCTTCTTCTGCTGATTCTTGAATGACATCTCCGTGTGCGTTTTTGATAAATCTTGCACAGAAGAGGGGCACAACCGTGAGTGCCACAAAATAGGACGCGAACAGTGAAATTACAACGGCGAGTGCCAAAGCCGAGAAGAGAAACCTGCTAACGCCGTAGAGCATTGTTACAGGGAAGAAAACGACTACTGTGGTCAGCGTTCCTGCGAGAACAGGAAGCGCCACTTCTTTGCCACCCTTTTCCGCAGCCACAACCGCGGACTCCCCGCCTTCGAGATGACGGAAGATATTTTCGAGCACGACAACCGAGTTATCGATGAGGCGCGAAAGTGCCAGAGCCAGACCGCCCAGCACCATGCTGTTCACCGAACTCCCCGTAAGTTTCAACACAAAGAAAGTGGCAAACAGAGACAGCGGAATCGAAAAGAAAACGGCTACAGTTGCGCGCACGCTGCCGAGAAAGATGAGAATCATCAGGCAGGTAAGAAACAGGCCCACTCCACCCTCGTGGAGTAATGTCTCGATAGCGGTTTTTACAAACCGCGATTGGTCAAAAACCACTTTGCTCTTAAGAGTTGCCGGTACATCGAAGAGCTTTTTCAATGTCGCCTGAACGCCGTTTACGATGGCAATCGTATTTGAGTCACTGCCCGCTTTAAAGATAGGCAGGTACACGGCACGCTGGCCGTTCACGCGCACGATGTTGTATTGCAGGCCAAACGAATCCTGCGGAGTGGCTACATCTCCGACCCGAACCGGCGACTGACCCACCATTTTGAGCGGGACCTGTGCGATATCCGAAGCTCCCTTCAACATGGAGTTTGTGTAGATGTCGTAGTCATAACGCCCGATCTGTACATCGCCGGCGGGAAGAATGACATTGGCATCATTCACCGAACGCACGACATCCATTGGGCTGAGTTGATTAGCCTCCAGCTTGTAGGGATCGGCGTAGAGCATGATCTGACGCCAGCGGCCGCCGAAGGGCTGAGGGACCGAAGCGCCGGGAACGCTTGCAAGCTGATTGCGCACAAAATTTTGCCCAATATCTTTCAGTTTGCTCTCGTTCAACCCGGAGCCGCTCAAGGGTACCAAAGCAACAGGAATACTGGAGGCGTCCTGCTTCAAGACGATCGGGGGATACGTGCCGGGAGGCATATCGCGCAGATCGCTCATCGCGAGCGAAGAAATCGTCGAAGCATCTGCGTCTGGATCAGTGCCAGAACGAAAATATACTTTGATGAGACTGACGCCTGGCAGCGACCGAGATTCCATGTGGTCAATTCCAGCAGCCAGAGTGAACTGTCGCTCAAGGTGATAAGTGATATTGGTTTCGATCTGCTGAGGCGGCATGCCAGAGTAGAAGGTAGCCACTGCAACCACTGGCAGGTTAATCGGCGGAAACATGTCCACCGGCATGTCAGAGACACTGACTACACCCAGAATCATGATGACCAGGCACAATACAACAATTAGATATGGATTGCGGATGGAGAATCCCGACATGCTGCTCGTTTGTCCTCTCTTAACGCGTTCTAGCTGTGGCTGGCGCTCGATTCGTACATCGCCGGCACCGCCTCAACCTTCTCGCCATCGGACAATCCAGTGTGTCGCCCGACAATGACTTTGTCTCCACTTTTGAGGCCGTCAAGAATCTCGACCCGTGTTGACGTTTGTAAACCTGTTTTCACATTCGTGAGTTGAACCATGCCGTCGCGGACGATATAAACCTGTTGCACGCTCGTGCCGAGTCCATCTACTGCATCAATCGGAACACTCAGAACGTTCGGTCTCGCTGCTAAGTGCAAATGCACTTCTGCATACATACCCGGCACAAGCGAGCCATCGGGATTGGGTACGTCAACTTCTGTATCCATCGTGCGTGTGGCCATCTGTACGGAGTCGGCGTAGCGTGTAACCGTGCCGCGGAGCGTGCGGCCGATGCTGACGACATTTACATCCACAGATTGCCCATCCCTAATGCTGGCGACCTCGCTCACAGGAACAGGAAGAATCAGTCGCAGAAGATCATTCTGGGCAAGTCGAACCACGGGCATGGCCTGCGTCTGCGACGAGATACCCGCCTGGATCATCGAGCCTGTGTTGGCATAACGTTTAGTGATCACGCCGGTAAACGGAGCACGAATTGTCGCGTATTGCATCATGGCAATCGCGCGGGAGTATTCCGATTCCGCCTCGATCTTACTTTCCTGAGCGGATCGCAAGGCAGAGGTTGCACTTGCAAGCTGAGCCGCTGCCTCGAGATCATGCGATTGGGCGACGTCGATCTCCTGCTTTGGCACAAGGCCACGGTCACGCGTAGCGACATCCTGGATGCGCTTGAATGAGAGCGAAGCGATGTTCGCACCTGCATGTGCGCGTTCGATCGCTGCCTGCGCCGTAACAATGTTTGCCTCGGCTCCAGAGACTCCAGCCTTTGCTTTGGCTACGTCATCCTGAATCTCTGGAACCTCCAGCGTTGCCAGGATGGCATCGCGCTGCACGTGGTCGCCAATATCGACACCTATTTTCTTTACATAACCGGCGATCTTGGCCATCACATCCACTTCCTGATAGGGACGGAATTCTGCCGTCAGCACAAGGTCGTTTTCGAGACTTGCAAGCCCGACAGTTGCCACGGGAACGGTGGGGACAACGTCTGCCTGTTGGGTATTCGATCTGCACGAAGTGAGAAGACCGGTTACTGCCGCAGCTATCAGGACCTGCGTGGTAGCTTGTCTCATGCTTGCCATCTGTAGATGCCTTTCAGTTCAAGAGTCCTGTTGCGAAGTCGAGTTGTGCGCTGCGCGTCAGATAGGTATAGGTCGCGTCCGCGGCCGTGATTTCGGCTGAGGTCTCATTCAACTGCGCCTCATTCAGCTCGACGATGCTTCCCAGCCCGGCTTCGTAACGATCCTGAGCCAGGCGGAGAGCCTCCTTGCTTTCAGCCAGGAGACGGCTGGTCACATCGATGCTTTTGTAGGCTTCATCGGCGCTATACCACGAATCACGCACCTGCTCACCCACTTCGAGCTTCAACTGCTGTACGTCGTGTGCCCGAGCGCCCGCTTCCTGCTCCGCTTCGTTTCGACGTGCAGCAAAGCGACCCCCGTTGAAAACAGGAATGCTGAGATTGAAACCCGCAGCAGCGTAGTCATCATGCAAGGTGTGGTCGTGATACGGAATCTGACCCGCTGATGCAAGTACATTCAGTGTGGGGTAGCTAAGACGCTTCTCTGACAGCGCGAATTCACTCGCCGCATGCTGCTGTGCTTGTGCCGCATTCAGATCGGCACGCTGAGATTGCGCTTCTTTGAGAAGATCGTCAGGGGTCAAAGACAAAGATTCATTTTGAGGGAGAGCCACGTCACTCAGCGCAGCTGTTACAGGTTGCTGCAACCCCATCGCAGTGGCAAGCTGGGCCCTCTGCCTGGCTACGGCACTTTGCGCTCGTACTACAGCAAGCTCTGCTTCGCTCTCCAGGACTTTCGCAAAATTCACGTCGAGCGTTGATTTGAGCTCGCTCTGCGCGAGAGCCGATATCTGCCGGGAAATGAGCTGCCGATTGGCTTGGGCAGCCAGTGCCGCGCGCAGTACTGCCTCCGCTCCAAGCACCTGATAGTATGCCTCGCGCACATTCAGCCGGACCTGTGCGTGAGTCAGCGTTGCCAGATCATTTTGTGCCTCGGCAGTGGATCGAGCGCTTCCCACTAACGCGCTTGTGCGGCCAAAGTCCGTAATGAGCTGCGTCAGGTTTCCACCATAAGCAAAGCGATCCGAGACGGATGAAGTTGTGATATTCCCTGCAGCCGTGGAGGTGCCCGTATCCGCTACCTGAACTCCGGTCGCGTTGAATTGAATCGTCGGGAAAAAGCTTGATTTTGTTTCGCGAATTCTCTCTTGGGATGCCTGACTCCGTAGCTGTGCTGCGAGCATGCGCGGCTGATTCGTTAGTGCAGTCGCTTCCGCTTGTGCCAGAGTGAGCGTTTGCAACGAGGCCGGTGCGGGCGCCACCTGTGCCATAAAGCGCTCCGGGAAAAGCCAGCATGTAAAAAGCATGCAGACACAAAAAGAAAGGGCCTTCATCAGGAAATTACCTTCGCGTAGGACGAGACATTCTTCAGAATCGTTGTGGGATGAGCCTCAACTAGTCCGTCAGTGATCATCGACAGCAATTCGTCACGGATTTCATCGATCTTCTGCTGCCGCTCGATGAAATAAATGACAACCGGAAGATGGAGACCCGCTACGTCACCAGCGCCGGTTGTGTGAGGCTGTCGATGCGCTCCAAATCCAGCGTGCGCCTGGAGCATGGTCGCGCCTTGGATACCACTCCTGCGCAGGAACGCGAAGATATCGTCAACGAGAAAACCCTCTTTTGCTCCGGTATCTCGATTCAGATGGATCGTAACCTTGACGGCCGGTCCATTTTCCAACATGAAATATGTCTCCAGTGGTGGATTCGGCAGGCCGACTACCGCAAGGCAGCATTCTGCTGGGACGGTAGTATCTCCAGAAGCGCTGTGCTGTCCTTCCATACCTTTGGAGATACATGGGTCGACACCAGCGTCAGGATTGATGGCTGAGTCTGCGAACCCATTTCCGCTGCGGACACGCGGTTGAATCCATATAAGCCACATGCGGAAGCCGAATAGATTCCCATCGATACTTCGACGTCGCTGCTATCGCATGCGCCGCTCGCAATGAGGTGTGCGTATACTCCGCCATGTTTGTTGTAACCGACAACGTCGCCATCGCTGTTCACAACTTCCGATGCGCGCGGCGTAACCTGATCGCCGCCAATCTGTGTCGTGGTTCCCTGCGAATCGATATCCGTGGCCAACTTCATATGTGCCTGCTCACTTGTTATGGGATCGGCCATCGCCCGGACCATGGCGTTCAGCGGAAGGACACTTTCCCCGACCTGAACTGAATCAAACTTGAGCGTGAGTGTCGAGGCTCTCTGGTGAGCGTACGGCGTTTTGTCGTATGCGAAACCATTCGCTGCGACGACATGGCCAGTGATTTTTGCCCCAGATGGAATAAGCGCGCCGTTTGACAAGTGCACAACCTGGCTTGTCTTCGCGGTGACCATATCCCCTGCGTGCGTTTGATCCGCGGCAATAGTCTTTGTGAAGACGATTGGCAGAGTTGTCGGTGCATCGAGTTCAGCAGGAGTGGCTGTATTTTTTCCGCTCTGGGCAATCGCGACACTCGAAGACAAGAGCAAACCGATAAGAATGGTTCGATTCAATGTAAGGCTCCTCCAAACACCAGGGGAAGGCTGGTTAACCTCAGTGGAGCATTTCCTTTCCTTACATTGGCTTACATTTTCCTTACATCTGCGTTTGACTACTTGTCGATTCGGCTCCGGGTGCGAAATTATGAGTCATGGGGTCGCCTCTTTCAAAAATCCTGATCATTGAGGACGATAGAAAGATGTCGGCGGCGCTGGTTTCCGGTCTGGAAGCTGCAGGGTACGAAGTCTCCGCAGCGAACTCAGCAGAAGAGGGCTTCTTTCTTGTACACACGCTTCGGCCAGATCTACTGCTTCTCGATCTGACTCTTCCACAGAGGAACGGGCTCGATGTTCTGCGACAGATCCGCAAAGAAGGCATTGACTTGCGGGTGCTGATTCTTACTTCTCATAACACTGTCGAGGACAGAGTCGAGGGACTTAGAACTGGAGCTGACGATTACCTTGGAAAACCATTCTCTTTTACAGAATTGACAGCCCGCATCGACGCCCTGTTACGAAGATTTCTTATGTCCTTGCCAAGCCAGTTCGTTACGATAGGGGACCTGTCAATCGATACAAAAAGCAGGACTGCGTCCCGAAATAGCGGCCAGCTGGATTTAACGGCGCGGGAGTTCGACCTGCTGCTCTATCTGGCGGAAAACCGCGGCCGCACGGTCTCGCGCGAGATGCTGGCGAAAGACGTCTGGCATGAAAATTCTCGCTTCACACCTATCAATAATGTCATTGATGTACAAATGGCCCGACTCAGAAAGAAGGTAGACGACCCCTTTGAAGTAAAGCTTTTGCAAACGGTACGCGGTCTCGGTTTCATCCTGAGGGAGCCGCAGTCTTGAAGTTTCCTTTGCCAACGAACCTCCGTGGCCGTCTCACATTCTGGTATGTGAGCGTACTGGCGGTATTGCTGTTCATTTACGCAGCGATGGTATTCGCATTTCAGTACGCAGTTCTTAGTCGTCAGCTGTTTCATGACGAGGTGCAAGACGTAATTACCGCAGAAGGTCTACTTTTCTTTGACACGCAAGGAACATTACGATTACGAGACGACTATTTCTCTCGGCCACAGTCGCACCTACTCTTGGATCGCATGATGGAAGTTCGCGACTTGTCGGGCAACGTTTTGTACCGGAGTGCCACCCTTAAAGGTATGCCTCTCGGAGGTCCGAACCGGCACGGAGAAGGTGACACCGACTTCGATGCTCGGATTGTTAGACTCCAGGACGGATCGCATGCCTTTGTGGTTAGCCATATTCACTCCATGCAGGGGCGAACAATGCTGATTCGACTCGGTTATAGTCTCGTCCCTCTACGTGACCGGATGTTTCAGTTCTTTGTGCTCTTGTTGATAGCTATTCTTCTGGCGCTGATGCTTGCTGCAGTCGCTGGCCAGATGATCGCGAAAAGAGCATTGCGGCCGCTCCATCAAATGGCAACACGCGCTGAGGGCATCACCGCGAGCAATCTCAATCTGCGGCTCGCGATCGAGAACCCAGCTGACGAGCTCGGTTATATGGCGCGCGTGTTCAATCATCTCCTCGATCGGTTGGAGCAAGCATTCAATCAATTACAAAGATTTACTGCAGACGCCGCGCATGAGCTACGCACGCCGATCGCCGCTCTTCAGACCATCGGCGAGGTAGCCCTCGAAAAGGGGCAAGGCTCGACAGAATACCAAGAAGCTTTAGGAAGCATCCTCGAAGAAACCGGACGCTTGAACGAAACGATCGAGAGTCTTCTTCTGCTTGCAAGAGCTGAGGCCGCCGGTGCTGACGGCAACAAAACTATCTTCGCCGTCTCAGAGCTTGTGAATGAAGTCTTAGGGTTACTGGAAGTTATCATCGAGGAGCGAAAAATTTCTGTCACCCAAGAAGGTGAATCCGTCGGGCGAGCATACGTAAGAGCGAACCGCAGCCTTTTGCGCATAGCAATTGTCAACATCCTTCACAATTCACTCAAGTTCTCTCCAAATGAATCGGTCTTGAGTATCTCCTATTCACGGATAGAAGCTGTTGCGTCGCAACTACAGGTTACATTTCAGGATCAAGGACCTGGCATCACACCAGGAGAACATCAGCAAGTGTTCGAACGCTTCTTTACCAGTCCAGGTCACGATACGGCCACAAAGAGCGGATCTGGTCTCGGACTCTCAGTTGCGAAACTTGTGATTGATCGAATCGGTGGAGAAATTCGATTTGATCAAAAAGTACAAGTAGGAGCCAAATGCATCGTGAATCTACCGATTTCAGAGTAAGCATTCGGCACTCAGGGTTTTCGGCTTCGCACAGATTGGATAATCGAAATCTTCACTGCCAGTCCGGCTTGGATGCACTCTATTAGGTATTGCCGTGTTGAAATTTCGCGCAGACGATATGCCATGCTGAAGCCGCCCAAATTTGGCCTCCATCATCCGCAACCCGAGAAGAAAATTCCGGGTGAACAGACAATGTGGAAGGCCCTCGGTTGGCTCTGCGTGATTGCAATATTTTCCTCAGTCGTGTGCATACATCTTCAGAACGAGCTCGCTTGCGGCGCTTTAGGTGGCGCCGATAACGCTCGATTGCGTTCTTGTCCAGTTGTTCTGCGGTGAGAGAGTTCTGATCAAGCCAACGATTGAAATGCCCGACCAACCGAAGCTGAATCCGGGTATGGACCCGAGAATAGCCGTCGGTTGCCAACCGGGCTGCAAACAGATCGATGTGCCCCGCCAAAGGGCCTCGCCGTAGACGAGCTATGGTGCCGAACGCTCAAAGAATGTCTTTACCATGTTTTCTCCTCCTCAATCAGGATCCATGGAGGAGAAATCTGAAGGGCATTCCACTGAACCGGGACGCGGACTCTCTTTGGCGTCGATAGCATTGCGGATTCGAAAACGCTACGCCGTTTTCCGTGACCGATCCTGCCTACCAGGCTGAACTCCGGTTGACTGTGGGGTAATGGGACACTTGAGCTCCCGCCCCATGCTGATCGATTTCGGTCCCAGCTCGCGACAAGTGTTCACGGCAACTGTTAACCAGAACGGATTGGCCACAAACCGCTCGTGATACAAAGGCGAGGGGAAAACTATGCCTTCGTTCGACCAAATCGGTGCTACTCGCCGCGAATACGTGCTCACGAGTGGGCGCGGCAGCCTGTGGCTTACATTTGCCGTCTTGTGGGGAGTGAGGTTCGGCCTCGGATTGTCGGAAGCAACGACTTTTCCTGTGGGTAACAGGGTGATTCGCAACTGGATGCCTTCGTCGGAGCGGGCGCGAGCCGGCTCGATTATGTTCATGGGCACCTGCACTGCATCGGCCATCACCGGGCCGCTGGTTCCGTGGCTCATCAGTCGCATGGGGTGGCAACTGTCCTTCGTTGTTGGGGCGCTTCCTGCGCTGATCGCAGCGATTGTCTGGTACTGCTGGTTTCGTGATTTACCTGACGAGCATCCGAGTGTGAATGCCGGTGAGCTGGCGCTCATCCATATTGAGGAAGTCAACAAAGTCGCCGAACCGTCACCGGCGGCACCGTTACCGAAGCTGCTGCGTGACCGCAATGTGCTCCTGCTAACGCTGAGCTACACGAGCGAAGGCTATGTGCTCTTCATCTTTGTTTTCTGGCTCTACATCTACCTCGTGGAGCAGAGGCACTTCAGCATGATTCGCGGCGGGTGGATGGCCGCGTTGCCTTGGCTGACAGCTCTGGTACTTACTCCTTTCGGCGGGGCGCTCTGCGACTTCGTGGCGTCGCGTCGCGGACGGCTGCAGGGCGCGCGCGTGGTACTGGTATCTGGCTATGGTGTGACAGGTGCGACGCTCTTCCTGGCCGCCTATTCTGGCTCGGCGTATGTGTCCGTCGCAGCGCTTGCCCTCAGCATCGCCTTCCTTATGGCGTCAGAGGCTGGCTTCTGGTCCGCGGCCACGCATCTAGCCGGTGGACAGGTAGGCGTCCTATCCGGCGTGATGAACACTGCTGGAATCGCCGGAGGCATTCTCTCCACCTTTCTGGTCCCAGTTCTGGTCGAGCATTTTGGCTGGCTCGCAGCACTTGGTTCAGGCGCATTCATGTCCTTCGGGTGCGTGCTTGCGTGGCTGGCGATCCGTGAGGCGAAGCCCGCACTCCCTGTGCATGTCACAATGGCTGATAGCGAACGAAGATGAAGACTGCAGATGTGATCGTCATTGGTCTCGGAGCTATGGGAAGTGCGGCAGCGATGCAGCTTGCAGAGCGTGGTGTGCGCGTGATGGGCGTAGATCAGTTCACGCCTCCCCATAGTCTTGGATCTTCGCACGGACTCTCGCGCATGTACCGGCAGGCCTACTGGGAGGACCCGCGCTATGTTCCGCTGCTCCTGAGAGCTTTTGACCAATGGCAGGAACTTGGTCGCAGGACAGGTGAAACTCTGCTCCATGTGACCGGTGGCCTGGTGATCGGCAGCAAGAGCGGCGAGCTGGTAAACAGAAGCCTCGAAAGTGTTCGCCGGTTCGGGCTTCCACACATCCTTATGGATTCGGTGGACTTGAAGCGTCGATATCCTGTGCTCACTGTTCAGGAAGACACCGTGGCACTGCTGGAGGAGAACGCTGGCTATGTGGTGCCGGAGGCAGCGATCGAACACCAGCTTAGATTGGCGCGAGCGGCAGGCGCCGATATACATTTGGAAGAACGCGTTCTCGGTTGGCAGATCGACGGCGATTTCGTGACCGTTCGAACGCAGGTCGAAACGTACTCCGCTGGCCACCTCGTCATAACGGCAGGACCTTGGGCCGCGGAGGTCATCACTGAGCTCAAGCTGTCTCTTCGGGTGACACGGCAGGTGCTCTACTGGTTTGAGCCTCGCGCAAATGCGGCCGCGTTTAACGATGGGAAATTGCCAGTCTACCTTTTTGAAGCGCAACCCGGAGAGTCCATGGTTTATGGGTTTCCGCTTATCGGACCGGTGTCAGAAGGCGTGAAGGTCGCACTGCACGGCAGCACCGAAATCTGTACTGCGGAGACCATACGGCGCGAAGTGGACGCGAACGATGAGCAGCTGATCCGCAAACGCCTCGAGAGCACATTGCCTGATCTGGCAGGCAGGCTGCTCCATGCCAGCACATGTCTGTATACAATGACACCGGACGAGCATTTCATTCTAGATCGGCACCCAGCCTCCGAGCGTGTGACCATCGCGGCAGGATTCTCCGGCCACGGCTTCAAGTTTGTGCCCGTGATCGGAGAGGTGCTGGCCGACTTTGCTATGAATGGAAAAACGAGTTGGGACCTGAGGCTGTTCGCGCTCTCGCGATTTCATAATGCCTGAGTGGCCAGATTGTTGAACTGCTGTTGAGCAAAGCAGCGGCGGTTAAAAATTACTGCACAATCCATAATCTACTGCACGATCTACTGCACAAAATCGCCCTACCGTGCCCAATTTCACCCCAAAATGTGCAATCCTAGCCGGCTGAAGCTATTGAAACCAAATTGATCCCGCTGATCCGATACATTCATGGCCCGCACTTTTTGTTACTCGCTGGATCACCCATCTCTGTGCGCCCGGCTTCATTCTGCTCGCAGGAACAGGCGTTTACCTACAACGCCTGCGAAAAAGCGCGTCAGAGGCTTACGCGAACCCTTATATTGCGCGGATTATGGCTTATCTTTCTTGAAATAACGGTCGTGAGCTTTGGGTGGTCTTTCGCATTGGGCATGCCAATCATGCAGGTGATCTGGGTCATCGGCGCGTCCATGATCGTGCTCGCAGGACTGCAATGGTTACCGCTTCCCGTTGTCGGAATCTTCGGCATCCTCGTTGTCTTCGAGCATAATCTCCTTGACCGCATCCACGCCGACGCGCTTGGTAATTGGGCCGATGCAGGGCACCTTCTTCATGAACGTGGGTTACTCACTTTTCACGCGCATAACATTGCTCTATATGGTTATCCCCTCCTTCCACGGATAGGAGTCATCGCGCTGGGCTATTGCTTTGGAACTGTTGTAGCGCAGCCTCCAAAACAGCGTCAACGAATCTCTACGCTGCTCGTTGTTTCCAGTCTTACCCTGTTCGCAGTTTTGCGCGCCACTCATGGTTATGGCAATCCAAGTCCGGGCCTGCAACATCTGGGAACATTTACTCACACAGCGATGTCATTTTTCTCCGTTCAGAAGTGTCCGCCGTCATTGCACTATCTTCTGGCAACACTGGGATTTGTATCTCTGCTGTTTGCGCTTTTCGATCGCTTGGTAGAACATGGCAGCATACCTCGGTTCCGTGCATTTTTGAATGTATATGGACGAGTCCCATTTTTCATTTACGTGACTCACATCTTTATCATTCATGCGCTCGCACTTGGCATAGCCAGGGCTACAAATCCCCGAGCTGGCGCTTCTGGATTACTCCGGATGTTATCTTCATGAAGCACTTTGATGGCTGGGGTTACCCGCTACCAATCGTCTATCTTGTCTGCGTTTCGGTGATACTTCTTCTTTTTCCAGCATGTGCTTGGTTCAGCAGGCTTAAAGATAGGCGACGCGACTGGTGGCTCGCTTACTTATGAAATCCAGTTTTGAGCATAATCCGCGATAAAATTTATCCCCGGATTAAAGTGATGAGGAATCCAAAACGCCAAGGATCGACGGCGAATTTTTTGATTGTCGGATCACTAGCATAGGAGCCCTCGTAGGCGCCTTCGAAAGCGACCGCGATCGTTTTGCCGTCGGGCGAGATGAGGAGATAATGGTAATCGCCGTGCCGCTGCTGAACTGTTGAATGCCGACTCAGGCAGCGTTGTCACCTAGATACGGAAGGTACCGATGGCGTAAGTGATTGGCTCGATGAAGAGAGCAAAACTTCAAACTGGACCACAATGCTAGGCGCTCCATATTGACAGATCCCAACGATGCGTGATAACAACTCCTACATGAATCTGACGCGCTACGCATCTGCTCGTAGAGCCTTTCATATCCGCGCTACTGTTCATTCGTGTTGTCCCCTCTTCGCATAGTGCGTCCCCAAATTTCGTAAATATCCATTGACCCAACGCTGAGACTCATCCGTGTTCGCCGTTTCTTTCTGCGACGAAAAGGCGGCTGGATCTCCGGGAGAACGCGATGCACGCCATTCCGAGCGAACATAAAAGCCTCAGAGTTACACGCCGTACATTCCTTCGTTCTGGGGCGCTGAGCGCCACGATCATTCCCACGCTAACCGCGTGGGATCTTCCTGTGGCGGCCGCCGAGGTGCAAGCTGCTCACTCGTTTGCCCCAAACGCAGACCTGCTGCGCTCCGCAAAGAGTACAGCAGATTGGATACAAAGCGCACAGAGGCAAGACGAACACGGCGTATGGTGGCTTCCCGATCCCGATCATCCGGAAAAACTGACGACAGTCTCGGCCACAAACGCAATTTATAGCGGAAGCGCAGGAATAGTTCTGTTCTTCATCGAATTGGCCCACGCTGCAGGAGACACGAAATATCTCGATATTGCCTCCCAGGGTGCAGACTATCTTGTCGCAACGTGGCGCAATTTCATCGACAAACCTACGGCAGGCTTGCTTTCGCTGCCAGGTCTGACCTTGTCTCTCTACAATGGACTCAGCGGGCTCGCCTTTGTACTGAACGTGGCGGGTAAAGCTACCGGCAATGCCAAATACGTTGAAGCAGCGAAGTCAGCGACCGACGCGATCGTACAGGCCGCAAGGCCTGCAGGCTCGGGTGTGGCATGGTCTGGTGCCCCAGGCGTTGGGGCGGACGGCAGCATTGTCCTCTATCTGCTCTATGCCGCGCATGAGTTTCAGAATGAACAGTACCGCATCGTCGCAAAACAGGCTGGCGATCACATTCTTGAGTTGGCCATTAAAGAACAGCGGGGCGGTCTCAGCTGGCGAGGCTTTCCGGCGCTTCCCGGACTGCCGAAAGACGTGTACTTTCCTAACTTCGAGGGGGGAACTGCCGGAGTAGCCTACGTCCTGACTCGCCTGTATGGAGAGACGAAAGACGAAAGATATCTCGATGCAGCCCGGCAGGGCGCTCTACATCTTCAGACAATCGCGGCGGTTCATGGAAATGCGGCCCTGATTCCATACCGGTTTCCCGATCTCCCCGACTTGTATTATCTGGGTTTTTGCCATGGACCGGCGGGAACTGCGCGCACATTCTTCGAGTTGCACCGTGTGACGGGTGAGTCTGAATATCAAATCTGGACCGACCGTCTGGCACAGGGAGTCATTCAAAGTGGGATGCCAGAGAATTTAACTCCGGGATACTGGAATGTCGTTTGCCAGTGCTGCGGTTCCGCGGCGGTCATCGACCTCTTTCTCGGATTGTGGGCGGCTTCGGGGCAGTCGGATTACCTGGCATTCGCGCAACGCGTAGCCGGGCAACTCGCGAGTCACGCCACGAACCTCGACGGCAAAGGCGATCGCTGGTATCAAGCCTGGACGCGCGTTAAGCCATGGGAGGTCAATGCCGAGACCGGATATTCGATTGGGGCAGCCGGCGTTGGAGCGGCCCTACTGCACGTGCACCTCGCCGAACAAGGCAAATATAGCGCTATTCTTCTTCCGGACAATCCGTTTCCGGCTACGCGTACATGAAATCCCCAACCAGTGTGCTTGTTTCCGAGAGGGCCACACCATGAATCGACGCAACTTTCTTTCTGTCGCTGCCGCGACTGCAGGCCTCGCCCTTGCGAAACCTGTGTTTGGCAGCAAAGCAGGCTCATCCACCCTAAGCCATAAGGAACGGGTTGACAGAGCACTGCGAGGACAGGATCTCGATCGCCCGCCATTCACCTTTTACCACCACTACAAGAGACCGACGGCGCAGTCGGAGGCGCAGGACCATCTTGAGTTCCATCGCGCTTACAAGACCGACATCGTTAAGGTCATGAATGATTTCGATTATCCCAAATCGACGACAGGCAAATGGTATGAATTGAAGCCGTTGGACTCGCCATATCCTGACCAGTTGGAAACACTCAAGCTCGTCCGCGATGGACTGAATGGGGATGCTTACTTCATCGACACGATTTACGGCCCCTATATGACCGCCATGATTCTGTTTCAGTCACAGCCGCAGTTTGCAAGCCTGGGAAAATCAGAAGAGGTTCAGGACCGACAGATCAAAAGCCTGCACGCATTCCAGCAGCAGAATCCCGACGCTTGGCACGGCGCGTTAGAGGCTATCACTGAGTCGACCATCAACCATATCCGGCGTGCCAAGGACATCGGCGCGTCTGGCGCGCTCGTCAGCATCTTCAATGCAGAAAAGAAATTCGGCTCCGTCGAGGATTATGAGCGGTATACCCGGCCCTACGATAAACGCATCTTCGATGCCCTTGCCGATACAAAGCTGACCATTCTGCATCTGCACTATCTCGAAAGACCGTACCTTGATCAGTTCAAGGATTTCAGCGCGCCCGTCATCCAGTATTCGGTTAAGACAAGCGGAATTCCCATCTCTGAGGTTCGCGAGCAGTATTCGCAGCCAATCGCAGGCGGAGTCGACGAGATTGAGTACGAGAAACTGACGATAACAGAGATGCGGAGGCAGTGGACGGAAGCCAGAGAACAAGCCGGACCCAAATACATCGCCGCACCGGGCTGCTCCGTTCCTGACGGTTCGACGCCAGAAGAACTCGCGCGCTTTCCCCGCGCCCTCGGCATAAAACCGATTCCTGAGTGAACTCACGCTCATTGTCTCCTATCTCTGGATTGAGAGCGGGATCAATGTACGTGTCGGGAGTGGCGATCCGAAACTGCCCTTTCTCATGCAGTGCGGCCATGTATTTTGCCTTGCCGAATTTGAGAAAGTATCCCCTGTCTCGCGGTCCAACGGTGTCCCAAAGCTCGGCTGCCTGTACCGCGTGCCGATACCGGGGAAGGGTAGGATTGCGAAACTGGATATTGCGAAGCGTCGATTCTTCCATAATATGGGCGACCATCTCGTGCCACACTTCGGGACCGGCCACCACTTCATATCTTCCATTGCGATCGAGGGTAAATGCGTTGCGTGCGACGTCTGCAAGGCGCTTTTCAATGTCTTCACGAGTCGCAAATTCGAGATACCGGTTCTCGCGGTATTGCTGTCTCCAATTTGCATCAGGTCCGTTCATGATCGGTAGCTGCCGTACGGTAGATCGCTGTCCCGCTTGTTCAGTATCGGTACGACGTACCTAAATACATTCTCCCGGAACGCATCGACGTTTCGGCATCCTTTCCAGTGCTCATGGTTGAACTCCAAAGCGCAGCTCGCGTGCTGTGGTCGGGGCGACAGACTGTGTTGGGTATCAGCGTTTATATAGTGGCGAGGGCTTATCTAAATCGTACAATTAATCGGCCAACACTCAAAGGCAAAGAGAGGCTAGATGCCAGTCGGAATATGCTCTATGTGTCGGGAAGAGAAAAAACTCTGTATGAGCCATCTCTTGTCCAAGAAGATATATCCGCTTTGTCGGACGGATGAGTTCGAACAGGTTGCCGTCAATACGAAGGTGATGCGGCCTACGGTCAAACAGACGAAGGCGTATCTGCTCTGCGAAGCCTGCGAAGGTAATCTCAGTAAAAATGGCGAACGGATTACTGTGCCGCTGCTCTCCCGGTTCGGTGGACAGTTTCCACTCTATCAGCGCTTGTTAAAGAAGAAGCCGATACAGGTGACGGAATCAATGTCGGTATATGCCGCGGCGGACAATCCTGAGATCGATGTGCCTAAGCTAGTCCACTTCGGCATTGGCATTTTCTGGAAGGCTTCAGTTCACTCATTCGGGAGTGGCAGCGATTGTCACCGGATAGATCTCGGTGAAGATAGCGAAGCGTTACGGCTCTTCCTGCGCGGCGAAGCTCTACTGCCAAACCATGTTGCACTAGCGGTGGCGGTGGAATCAGGGCCGATACACTACCCCGCGATGATTGACCCATTCCCCGGCGACAATCAGGACTTCATGAACTACTTTTTCTATGTCCCCGGTATGCAAATGCAGATATACATCGGCGATGGCGTGCGGGAGTCGTCTAGTGCGAAATACTGCATCAATGTCAATCCTATATACCCGATATTGCTCGTTCCGCTTGCGAAGGACATGCGGGGATTCATGGCTAAACATTCGGCTGCTGCTTATAAGACGGAGAAGCTCCTCAACACAACGGCAGAAATAGAAGCGCGTGGAATGAGCGTAAAGCTGGGCGACTAGAGTTGGTTCGTCACAGGACCATTGAGTAGAAGAGACTATAAATCATGTTTGATATTTCCAACGCCCACGATTTCTACGCGATGCTAGTACAGGATTTCGATGAGTTCTTCGAGGATCAGCAATCGTCGCGACGTGCTATTCATTGTGCTATTACCGCTTACCACCTCCATGAGTGGGTATGGGGCGACTGGCTCGGCTCGGACTATCTAACGTGGAAAGCACTGAACATCCGCGACAAGGAATCCTTCGTAGCGTGGGTAGATAGAGCGTGTCCTTGGTTTACCTTCATCCAGGCTTTGGCCAACGGCTCAAAACATTTCATCCGAAACCAAGGATTCGATACCCAGAAGATACAAGGATATGGCGCTGGGCCGTATGGCGTTGGACCTTACGGGAGTGGGTATCTGCTTCTCGATTTCGGCGAGGAAGCCGCGGAACTAAGATACGTTCCCGCCTTGGATCTGCTTGAAGTTGTTGTTAGATTTTGGCGTGATTTCCTGACCCGATATAGACCGGGCGCGGATCTCCCAGTCAGCAAAAATCACATTGATTGAGTTGGCAGATCGAGCGCCGATTAGGGGTTGCTGCACCAAACGTCAAAAATCGTACGCTAAGGAATTATGTGCGAGGATTGTGGCGATCCACCCGTCCCGGATAGAACGCATAGCCCGCTAACGTAGAATGGCGGCGGGGCAATTACCGATATTTCGGGCCGCCTCTCACGATTGAAACTCTCCGAACGGACGCTCGAAGAACTCGCAAAGATGGTAGTCGGGGATGCCACGCATTTCCCGTACCGCAGCAGCTACTACATCACGCAGTTTTTCGCCCGTTGCGGTCTCCCTTTCAAACATGACAGCACAACAAGGCCTATTTGGGCTGCCGACCGCCTCAAAGAGCTAAACACTGGCGCAACCCAATCTGCTGATCTTCCCTCAGATGATCTTTGTCGCGTCATCTCTGAACTCTTCGATTCTGAAGATTTCGACGCCTATAACAATAAGAGCAGTACCGGACCCCAACATCTGGCCGACATAACCCTCGCACTCGAAAGCTTCAATAAGCTTGTACGGCGTTATGGGATTGTCGCCTATCTCGATGACAACGGTCGGTGCTATTTGCGCAGCACAGGAACCGGCGTTAGCACCGAGTCATTCTCCCAACAGACGCGACCCTTGTCGGCTGAGGAACACGCCCAACGACAGAAACTTGCTACGTTCCTCGACACTGCTAGCGAGGACGATTTCATCGAGAAAGTCCTCGTTCCTCTATTTCAACGGCTCGGCTTCCGCCGCGTCAGCCCAACGGGCCATAAGGAAAAGGCTCTGGAATTCGGTAAAGACCTGTGGATGAAGTTCCAGCTGCCGACGAGCCATTGGCTCTACTTCTGCGCTCAGGTCAAAAAGGACAAAATCGATTCCAGCGGCACAGGTGGGAGCCATAATTTGGCCACCGTCCTCACACAGGCACGCATGGCCATCGACCACCCTATCTTTGATCCGGAAGCCAATCGCAAGGTTTTGCTCGACCATCTGTTTCTGATTTCAGCGGGTGAGATTACGCGGGGTGCGCGGACATTCCTTGTGGAGAACCTTGATGCCGGCCAGCGCCGCCACATCATCTTCATGGACCGGGATGAATTCCTCGATCAGTCGGCGCGTATTCTTCTGGACTTGCGCATCGAGGACGATAATCCCACGTCGATCACTGATGATGACATCCCGTTCTGAAAGGGGCAGATCGCCGTGAACTACATCTTGATGCCGCTGGACACACACTACGATTCAGGGTTTGGCGCGATTGCTGAATCGTTCCGCGAGGCAGCAAAAACCCTCCGAACGGCCAACCCTGACCCGGCGTTCTTCGCGCACCTGCCCCAAAGTTTCCTGTTTCGGCATTCAGTTGAATTGTTCCTGAAATCGGAAATCATCATTCTCCATCGAAAGCTTCGTCTGCCTTATGGCACGCATCCTCACGATGGATCACCCATGATCATCGACGGAGGAGATTGGAAGGCTATTCATCGGGTTCATAGCATCGGGATTTTGTATGAGCATTGGAAGTCTCTTATTAATCCTCGGCTGAATGAATTGAAGGACATGACCAAATACAAGGCCGACTGGACCATCGTTGATGGTGCGGACGAATGGGTAAAGGTGATCGATTCTGTCGATCCGCGCAGCACTTACTCCCGATACCCTTCCATCAGTGATGCCGAGGAAGATCGATCGAAGTCCCCCTTCAAAGCTGCCACTCCGGAAGAACTATTTCCCGAGAACAGCCATGAAGATAGGAAGATCATGGCGCTCGTAATCGAAAATGCGGATGGTGAATTCGTCAGAGCGTATATGAACGAGAAAGGTAGTGAACCAGACAAGGAATATATGGCTGCCCTAGAAGCCATGTCCGAGATGCTTTACAACTACCACGCGATGATGCGGTTCGAACTCACTAGCGGGTTCTAGTGCCGTTTTGAGCGCAATGTGGCGTAAGTCTTTGGGCGAATGCGTAAAGTAGTCTGACGGCAAAATGGATGGTTAGCTGTAGAAAGGTTGAAAGCCTCCGCTATCGCCTGGTCGGGAACTTGACGGCCATGTGGTAGCTGTAAAACAGAAATCGCATTGTTGAGTCGATCACGCAGAATCTCAAGAAGCGAGGGTCGCGTTCATACCATGCGATAAGGTCGGCTTCAACGTAGTTCTCAATCCCGCTTAGGTATTTGATCAGTTGAGCCTTATCGTTCCGTTGTTTCACTAGGTCTATCAGGCGCACATCCGCGAATCTGATGTCATGGGCATAGATGTTCCGTACCTTCCGAATCGTCTCGACAAAAACCAGTTCCTCGGGAGGGAGACATGCTGCATCCAGCAATTTCAGGATGCCGGTTCTCCCATTGATCGGCAGCGAGTCAACGAACTCATCGAGCGTTTCATTCTGCATAACCCTATTGAGGAGCTTGATCCGCAGTCCTGTTCTGACGATGTATTTCGCGGCGCTTTCAAGCAGCGCGTCTATTTTGAGAATGAAGGCCCAATCGCTATCGGTCTTGATGATCTCGCGGATTAAGTCTTTGTGCAGGCCGACGTCTTCGCAGAATTTCTCTGACTCCTCAAGCATGATGGTGAAACGGTCGGCACCTTCAAGCGGCAACGTGGATTTGGGCGCGCGCGGTTGAGCCTTTTTCTGGACGGACTTTCTGGGTGCTCCAGGCATGATCGTCTGTGAATATTTCGTGATCGATCCATTGTATTCGTCGGGGCCGCCCTAGAAGCAGCTGAGGAATGTCCGTAGATTCCTACTTCACGGATTCGAGCTTAATGTCGGTCAGAAGCTGGAAGTTCGACGTGGAGTACACCCGAAGGTGAGAATCGGCAGTTCTAACGACTAAGGTTTTCTGGTCGTTGGATACGGCGAGCGCAAGGACTGGCGCATTCAGGTCCAGCATACGTAGCTCACGTCCGGTTGCAACGTCCCATTCTCTAACTGTGTCGTCTTGGCTGCCGGCATAAAGGGAGCGGCCATCAGGGGAATACGCAAGCGATGTAACAAGGTTTGTGTTGCTCCTCAGAGAAAATACCTGACGTCCCGTTGCCAGATCCCAAATCTCCACCGTATTACGTGTTGTAGCCACGGCGACCGATTTCCCGTCAGGAGAGACTGTGACGCTTGAGCCATTATTGGTCGCTGCGATCAGCCCCTTTAGGGTGCTCAGATTGATTTCCCCGCTCTTCAGCTGACTGATGGTCTTCTCATTGAATTTGACAGGGGAGTTCTGGTTCAGTATGTCCGTGGCCCAATCTCGCAGCCCTGAGGGGTCATCGGGTGATGATGGCTTCTGCAGTATTGAGACCGCTAATTTCACATACTCCAGCTTGATGTTCTCGCCGCCGAGTCGATTCTGAATCATCCATCCGAGCACAGCGACGACGATAGGGATCGCGACGAGCGACAGGACCTTGGCCAGGCGTTCGACATCGAATTTGGAGGGGCTCGATGCAGCCTCACCCTCGTCCTCGGGTATATCCTCGGGCATGCGACCAATTATCAGGCCTCATACTCGATGCAGTAAGAAAAACTTGTTTAGAGATCATCCATTCTAAACCGATAGCGGCAGAGATGGGAGTGGCTCAGGAGATTGCCAAATGACTTACATCAGTGCCTTTCGGTGTCTTGGCGGTATCGTGATTTCTGCCGACACCGAGGAGAATTGGGGAGACCAAAAAAACTATGTCGAGAAACTCTCGATAGTCGAAGGTCTCGCCTTTCCTTTGGCAATTGGTGGCGCTGGAATTGCGGACCTAGTTGAGCCGATGGTTCAAGAGGTGACCGAAAAAGCGGCGGAAAGAAAACCCGCAACGACGAAGGAATTGGCTGCACTTCTCAAAGAAGCAATCGACACGGTTTACAGAGACGACCTTCCGTGGCTCGCAGTGAAAAAGCACGAGCGGACGCCAGAATTCCTGATTGCAGCCAAACCGACTTCAGAGGATTTCTGTATTTTCCGCATCAAGGGGCGTCGTCTATATCCGGTCAAGACAATGGCCATTATCGGCTACGCTACCCCAATAAATTCCGCGCTACTGATCCGCATGTACAGGGACAACCTCCCCATGCAGCAAGCGGTTATGCTTGCGGTCTATCTGGTCTCCCTTTCCAAGAAGTTGGATGAAGGCGTGGGGGGGGAAACCAGCGTTGCGGTGATTCGGGAAAATGGTGCCTGGATTGATTACCCTCCGTACATCCTGAATTCAGAGGACCGTATCGCTGAGTTCTTGAAGCTAACCGACGATCTATTTCTCTCCTCTGTGGATATAAGCATTTCCCCGTCTGCTTTCCCGGCGATTTTGGAAAAATTTCGAAACGATGTGGCGACGCTTAGACAAAAATACTTGGACCAAAGTTCTGCGATTTCCCTGGGCCGTGTTTTTTCTGATCCAAACTATGGCGGTGAGCCATACGAGAAGGTTTTCCTCGGCGCTCTCGTTGAACTCAGAGGGGATGGCGGCGTGAGTACCAGAGAGGAGACCCCAGAGGAAAGAGCACAGCACAAGATGATGTGGGAGGCAGCCAAACTGGCTATTAACGAGTCAGCCGGCAAGCTATTACATCACCTGTTATCTGGCAAACAAATACTGTATTTAGGGGAAGAGAAGGTTCATGTACAAGGGACGGCTGGTCTGGTTGAAGGGTCGCAGGCTCCTTGATCTTCGTTCGCTAGAACATAGGTTTTAACGACAACATCGTTCGTCACCGAACGGTGGCATACAGCGCATGGTACCTATGTCAATTCCAACGCCCGAGCCCGGCACTGCGAAATAGGCCGGGCGAAGGAATTACCGCAGAGAAAAACTTACCGTTCGAAAAGGGCCAGCCCGTACTCGATGAGTGCTTTGGCGACGGCCGAACAGAGGCACTAGTCTGGATATACGACGTTACAGCCAGGTGGAATCAGAATCCTACGCAGCGACTTCACAAATCAGCACTTTGCGAGATCTGGGCCGCCAAGTCCAGGCGTCGTGCCATCGTCGCAAGCAGCTTCGGTCGAGCATCCGGTCGCGTCCAAGGACACTCGGCGATGCAGATGCCGCAGGATGCTGCTTCGGCGAAGTACGGGATACACTTATCGAAATTTACATACCATCGTTCTACGCCTCGCACCATTTGCTTTTGTTCGGTGATGGCTGCCGGAGGGCAGGCTCGGGTGCACACCTGGCAGGTAGCGCAAAATTCGTCTGCGCCGAACCGATCAGGTGAGGTTGCGACCAGCGGCATATCGGTGGTCACGCCCGCCAGACGCAGACCAGCTCCGAATTGCCGGTTGATCAGCGATCCATGTTTGCCGAGTTCCCCGAGACCGGAGTCAATAGCGGGCGGAATGAGAAGCAGGGCGCTCGCTGACGGCCCCGGATAGGCATTTGCGGTGTAGCCCTGCGATCGGATCCAATTTGCAAGGGCATATGAGGATCGAGTGCCGCGCGCATATTGCTCACCGATGGCACAAACGCCCACACCGTTGGTCTCGTCTGAAGGAACCTCTTTCAGCTTTTCATAATCGGGAGCAAGGGCGAGTACGATCACCCAGGGTTCCTCGATTTTGTATCCCTCGAAAACATATCGTGGTTCCATTGGCGCGAAGCCAACCGCACCTGCCTCGTGCGCTAACGCGAAGACTGTCGCTTGAGCAGTGAGCTCCGCGGCTGGAGCAAGGTTTCGTGTTTCAGCAACGGGGATTAGTTCCGGATGCGTGTAAGCCGCCATGAAAACCTCGGCTGAGCCTGGACACTTGCGCGAGTTGCGACGGGCGACATTCTGCAGCGCCTCATACGGATGCTGCGTTGGTGGATGCCAAAAGAACGGAGATGCCTGCCTCTCGACTGTTTCTCCAAGCCCGTTGATCGCATTGCCCGAAACTTCTAACAGCGAGAGCGTCTCCGCCTGAGGCGTATAACTGCCCCGCTTCGGCCGTCGTGGATTCGGCTGCCCTTGCGTGGAAATCGGCCGTTCTGAGACGCTTTGGTCGTTTGTCAGAGTATTCAACATGTCGATGTCTTTCCTTAGAACTGAAGTTTCAGAGAAAGTTGAACCTGCCGCGCTGCCGCCGCATACGTTGGACTTCCGAATGTAGGATTGGCCGGGCTGCCAATGCCATCACCGTAGACTTTCGGGACAGGACCGAGGAACGTTCCGGAGCCGTAGACCTGGTCCACATCCGTCACATTCACGCGGTTCACAAGATTGAGTACCTCAGCACTGAGATTCACTTTGACACGCTCGCCCACGTTCAACAGTTTTTGCAGGCGTATATCAGTGTTGTAGTATGCGTCCCCACGATAGCTGTTCCGACCTATGCCCCCTACGCGATCGTTGAACGGGAAACCATCACCATTGATGTCGGATCCGGCGAGAATGCTGTAGTACTGGGGACTTTGCAAAGTATTGAGTATCGAAAACTGAAAATTCCGTAGCGGCGCAACCCAGGTGTTTGGTGATTGCGCCATGATCGTCAACGCCAGTCGGTGACGGACGTCGTTGTCACTCACTGCCCGATCGAGTGCGGGGTTGAGGTAGTCCTGTGGTTCGTCCTGCAGCTGGTTTTCCGTAGCCACATCGATGGACTTGCCGTAGACATAATTGGCCATCACGCTATAGTTTTTGGCAAAATCCTTGCGCAGGCTGACAATTCCAGCGTTATAGATCGACCAGCCAGAGGGGGTTGCATACAAAACAAACCCAAAGTTGGAGTCGGCCGGCAAGAACTTCTGTACGCCATCTGGGAGGAAACCATCAGGAACGCCATTGATTGTGTTGGAGCTCAACAGGCGTGACGCGTGTACATACCGGTATCCGAGTGTCAGAATCCAGCCTCCGCCCAACTGGTTTTCGATCTCCAGAGTCCCCAGCTCTGAGTAACTGAACGGGAATGTGCGCTGCGTAAACCCGAGGGGAAACTGCTTCAGAATTGAAGGGACCGGGTAAGTACCTGTATGGGTAAAGTTCGAAAATGCCGCGCCCGCGAGTACCGGGCCAGCTGTCCCGACCATGCCCGCCGGCCCAAAGCCCACCAGGTCATTCGTCGGGTCTGCGAAATTGGCGAGCAAGGGCTGGTTCATCTTCGTGAACGGGGCCGCGCCGTGCCACCCATTGACCAAGCTGCTGTATTCGAGCGACCCGTTATACAAACCGAAGCTGGAGCGGACTACACCTTTGCCTTCGCGAAAAGAATAAGCAAGGCCCACCCGTGGTTGCACATTTCCAAAGCTGGTTGGGTTCATCTTGCCGATGATGCGAAGATCGCTTGCTGACGGAAGAAAATCGATGTCGTAACGCAGCCCGTAAGAGAACGTCAGATTCGGGAGGGCTTTCCACTGATCTTGAATATAAAAGCCTGCCAGCTTGTGCCAAAACGCTACCTGATCAGCCGCCTGGTGAGCCGGTCCATTCGGGCCGTCATAGAAACCGCCCTCGAAGGGCAGGTTGCGTTGCGGAACCTGAGTGCCAAAATCCGCCCTGGTCTGCTGGAAGAGAAACTCCACCGCCGTCCCCGGACCGAACCCCGCAAATTGACCGGCACCAAAGAAGCTCTGAGGACTAAAGATCCCTACGCCAGGCGTAAAGTATGGCGTCTGCGCCGCAAACCATATCGGTTCAAAGCCGCCCCCAAATTTAATGGTGTGAGAGCCCCGCGTGTAAGTCATGGCCTGCGTGACTGGGAAGTAAATCTCGCGATAATAGTCGACGCCACCGAGAAATCCGCCGCTGTAGAGTGTGTCTGCAACATCGATGGCCGGCTCGTAACCGGCGCCGACGGGGTTCATATAGAACACACGCCGGCCGAAGGCGACAGAACTCTCCGAAGTAAATACAGGACTGACGAGATGGAAGAAGTTTCCGTAAACCGTTTGATCCTGAATGGGATTTTGACGGTAGCTCGAAGGCAGGCCCTGTCCTGGCGAGGCCGCAGGAGTGCCGTCATTCCTCAAATTCGCATAAAGGTAGCCGACCGACAGAGTGCTTCGTTCGTTGAACACATCGGTGAGCTTCCCGAAGGTCTTGTCGTAGTCATTGACAAGAAGAAGGGAGTCCAAGTTTTCCGGCGACAGGCCCAGATCCTGTTTGATCTGATTGATGCTGGGTGTGCCGGGTCCAAGGCAACCTTGGGTGTCGATGCACTTCAAAATGAAATGAGAGTAGATGGGCGATTCCGCGCGGCGCTGTCCTTCATAGCCGAGAAAGAAGAACGCTTTGTCTCTCCGCAGAGGGCCGCCGACAGTCGCCCCAAACTGGTTAAATCGCAGCGTGTTAAAGCCCGGCGCGGAGAGCAAATTGTTGGCATCCATCGCGCTGTTGCGAACGTAGTCGTAGAGCGAACCATGCAAATCGTTGGTGCCCGATTTGGTAATCGTGTTTACCACTGCACCTAGATTGAGTGTGCCGCTTGCGGCATCCGGGCCATTGACCACTCGGAACTCCTGCACCCAATCGAGCGACGGGCTTACCCGCTGGACCCCGGAGACGGTGGTTGTGTAATCGACCCCATCCACTCCATAAAGGACGCTGTGTGTTTCGCGCAAACCCCCGAAGCTAACCTGGAGCACCGATTCTTGAAAGGCCGACTGGGCTCCGGTGCTCGTATTGCGCCCGACCGTGGCGGTGGGCGTGAGTAATACAAAATCAACAAAATCGCGGTCTGAAATTGGAAGATTCGATATTTGCCTGGGATTGATGACTTGGCTTCCCACAGTCCGCTCCCGGTCAATCCCTTGAGTTGATTCAGTGACCTCCACCTGTTCAGTTGCGCCAGCAATGCGCAGGGGCACCTGCACGTCCGCCATCTGGCCGAGCGTCAGTACCAGCGGAACTTCGTAAGGAGCGAAGGAAGCGGCATCCACTGTCAACGTGTACTGACCGGCCGAGAGGCCAGGAATCACAACGCTCCCTGCCTTATCGGAAACTCCGTCGCGAACAATACCGGTATCAGTTTTGCGGGTCGAGACCTTTGCATCTGCAACGAAGCTACCTGACGGGTCCACGACAGTGACCTTGAGCGTTGCGAACTGCTGGCCGAACGATGAGGAGATTGCTGTGGCCGCGAAGAGGATTAGCGAAAGGCCTCGAAGCGTAGCTGAGGACGCACGAGAAAGATTGATGCGAAGATTATTCGGCACGGAATGCTGAGTGGAGTGATCGTACACATTAGTCACTGAATGGCCTCGAAGTGGTTCATTGATAGTTGCGAGTTGGAGGAGTGTGCAGCCTTGTGGCTGTCACATCGGCATTATCAGGAATGCGAAGCGAAGGCACCACAACCCAAGGAAGGATGTCGGCGTCATACCTGGGATGGAGAGTCCGGTGGTTGTAGTGCCTAACGAGGGGGCCATCTGCGTGGCAAGGCGCGATGTATCCCTCTGAGAAAGGACGCAACGTCAAGCGTCAGAGCTATGAAAGAAACAAGCAAGCAGTTAGATCTTCGAAAGTTCTATGACGCGGCTCCGGAAGTCGAGGATGACTGAGTCCGTTTGCAAAACCAGTGAAAGGCTCCGAGAGAATATCTCAATGTTGCCAGCAACAGGCGAAGCAGGGTCGTCTTGATTAACCCTTGAGGGCGCAGTCGCGAGTAGACAACATTCATGCTCCAGGCTGGAATGGTATACAGATCGCCGGCGTTGAAAGGACCGATGCGATTTCTGATCGGCCAGTCGTAGAGCACATTCTCAATCCCGCTATTGAAGAATCTGGCGAGGCTCAAGACCCGTTGGCTGTACATAGCCGCAGACAGGCGCGAAAGTGTTTGGCGGTTGCGATACCGGATGATCAGGCTCGATCCCTCCGCCGCGTGTCTCAACGCAGCTGTCACGCCATTCGAAGTCATCGGATCAACCATCGCCGCCGCCTCGCCAGCCACCAGCCAGTTGGGTCCGGCAACATTTGCGAAGACACGGCAGCGAAAGGATGTCGTTCGAGGCTGCTCTCTCCCCGGCTCGTGCAACAAACTTTGCAAATCAGGGAATCGTTGCAGTTGCGCCGCAAAGATGTCTCTTACGCTGAGCCCTTGTTGTCGCTTCTCTTTGACCATCTCCCCTGTCGTGACGTAGCCCACGCTGATGGTGTTGGGATGTATCGGAATCTGCCAAACCCACTCCATGTATGGCGGTCCTGCACCATCGGCATGAAGGATCGTGCCCTCGATAGACTCGGGGACCGTGAAGTATTCCCACATCGCCACTTTGTGCGGGCCATACTCATAGACCGGCAAGTCAAATATCCGGGGGAATAAACCGGCATTGGAGCCAGATGCGTCAATAAACCATTTTGAGACGATGCGTTCGCCTCGGGCAGTGACGACTGCTTTGACCACTCTGCCGGCAGTCTCGATGTGGGCTACTCTGTCGTTGATCAGCGTAATTCCCTTGCCAATGAATATCTCCCTGAGCGCCTGATTCAGTTGGCTGCGATCGACGTGCAAGGTGCGGAGATTCACGTTGTAGGGAGGCTTGCCCAGCCACTCACCGGGAATATAGTGCTGCTCGGCACCGTCTCTGAGCTTCAGAATGACGTGCCGTTTGTAAGTGGCGATGCCTTGGTCGAGCAGATACTGCATGGGCAGTCCTAGAGCTTTAAGCAGATCGGGGGCCGACCAGTCCAATGACTCGCCTACTGGATCCTTGTCGAGAGGATCGGCCTCGATACACAAAACTTTCAGGCCGGCATTGGCGAGATGGATCGAGGACGACATGCCGGCGAGGCCGCCGCCGATGACGGTTACGTCGAAATTGTCTTTCTTGTCTTGCACGGACGTTCTGACCAATCTTTGAGGTTGAGTTGGGCCCACATCACGTAGGAAACCACGCTATAGAGAGTGTCCTCGATAGGCAGTTCAAATGGAGTTAGGCGTGAGAGCGTTTCGTATCTGCGAGCATTGCCCTTCGGACGCTGTGAGCCTGGCAGATGTGCCGCCGAGAGTGAGCGTTGCATGCAGAGAAGAACTCGAGCAGGTTCACGCGGAAGTAGCTGGCAACCGGAGAGGAGAATCGCCATGCAGTGAGGTCAAGACCGCTGGCCTCCGAAATACGCAGCCTGAGGGCTGCCTGCGAAGTAAGAAACTGCTCCAACTCTGATCCAGCGGAACTAAGCAATCGCGGCAGCAGCGTCTTTGGAGCTCGCATCTTGATCAATGGCCGCGCGTCCATTCGCCAGACGATGAGTCGGCCAAAGGGGCTCAGTGCAAATGGTCCCTCACTATGCAGTCCCATTATCCTGCTCGCCTCAAGGGCAGAGTCCACGGCGGGCAAAAAAACCTGGATGGTGGTGCGGAGATGGGCGAGATTTTCGGCGACTGACCACTTTCCCGTCCCAGGACTCCAGGAGAGTTGTTCTTCGGTCAGTCCGGCGCAAAGTTGTTTGGCCTCGAGGTCGACCGCAAGCGCTGCTTCAGTGAGCTCAACAGTCTTTATCACCGGAACGCGATCAGTAAAGTCGAGATACCTATCAGTCGCACCGAACATCCTGTTCTCCCAACGCTAGTCTTCCGAATTGCCAGTCTGGATCTCAGCCTATTTCAGCGAGCTGCATTTGCTATCGCGGATTCGGTCACGGCGGTGTATCCCTGGGCGACGATCCGCGCGGCATTGGCGCGGTAGATATCCATATCTTTCGGAGCCCAGGTGTCGAGACCGTCGACATAGCGGTTGCACATGCAGAAGATAGCCGCAATTAGGACGGCATCGTGAATTTCGAGATCGGTGGCTCCTTCAGTTCGTGCGGCGGCGACATCTTCTTCTGTCACGTGCTTACCGCCGATCTGGACTTTCCCGGCGATATTCAGGAGAGCCTTCATCTTGGGAATGATGTCGGCATTGATCCAGTCGGTTTTGACCATCTGCACCAACTGCTCGTCGTGCCCGAGTTGCGCGGCGGCGACGGCTCCGTGAATGGTCTGGCAGAACAAGCAATCGTTGCGCCAGGAAACGTGGGTTGCGATGAGCTCGCGTTCCCCACGGGTCAGGGTGCTTTCCCCTCGCAGCAGGATATTAACCAGCTCATTGATAGGAGCGGCGGTTTCCGGACGGAAGGTCATCGGTCCGACGATACCAGGGAATTCACGGCCGAGTTGCTCAGCGATCGGCAAAGTGATGTGGGCCACGAGTAGTGCCTCCGCAATCGAATTCTGCAAAGCATTTCAATCAGCGGTGTTTGGCAACGCCGCAATTCTTCTCGAGAGCATAGTAACTCCCGCATCGACCGGAACGCGTCATCCGAAAGGTGGAGATGGGTGTCGTCCTGCCATCCGCGTTGACACATTTGCGGCATTCCAGAAGTTCTCTACACAGACAATGGTTCCGATTTTACCTCGAAGCATATCGAGCAAGTTGCCGTAGATCTCAAGATGCGCCTTGTGTTCTCGACACCGGGAAAGCCACAGGGGCGAGGTCGGATTGAGCGTTTTTTTCGAACGGTAAATCAGATGCTGCTTTGCGAACTCGACGGCTACCTCAAGAGGAAACGACAGAAGCCCAGCCTCTCGCTCGAACGTTTCGAAGAGCTCTTTCGAGCGTTCCTGCTTGAGACTTACCATCGCCGCATCAGCGAGGAAGGGCGGCCCGTTCCCTCCTCGCGATGGGAAGAGGGTGGTTTCTTACCGCGCATGCCAGTCACTCGAGCAGCTTGACCTCTTGCTGATGCAGGAGGTCCGCACCCGCAAAGTGCGCCGTGATGGCATTCATTTTCAGGGCCTTCGGTACCTATCGCTTACGTTGGCTGCCTATGTAGGAGAAGATGTGACCATACGCTTCGATCCGCGCGACATGGGTGAAGTCCGCGTGTTCTACAGGGACCGGTTCCTCTGCCCAGCTGTTTCCGCAGAACTGGCCGGGGAGACGATTCCCTTACGAGACATCATTCGCGTGCGCAATCAACGTCGCCGCGAATTAAGTTCGGTACTCAAAGATCGGCAGAAGGTAGTCGACGCGCTTCTTGAACTGAAAAGGGGCACAGCCCTTCAGGAGATTCATGCAAATGCCGCCGTCCTCCCCGCTTCCGGGTTCCGGATCAAAAGGTACCGCAACGGGCTTACGGGGCAGTAGAACTTATCAGACACGCTGACTCCCATATCTCTCAGGAGACTGCATTTGATGCCCGCATTGCATTCATTAGCATCGATAATGCCGTTGAAACGTGCATTCGGGTATTTCTTTCCCTACCGTCTTCTAAGTCAGGGGTCGTAGTTTCTAAAAAAGAGCTGACAGAAGCTGAGAACAGCTTTCCTGGCCTCTTAAACCTTCTCTGGAACAGGGCAGGGGATCGTCTAACTGGACTGGATGATGCCGATATCGAGCATTACCATCGAATAAGAAATAAGCTTTATCACGATGGTACCGGCCTGAGCGTTGACCAGCAATATTTGCTTGCCTACAGGCAAATTGCGGTAGTGCTTCTCAAACATCTCTTCGGACTGTCTCTAGGTGACCCACGTCCAGCTCCGACTCTGGAAACTCTAGTAGCACTTTGGAACCAGATCGAAGAGAAGTTGAAACGAAAGTCTGAAGTCGCTGGAGTGGAGCCTGGTCATACTTTCTTTTGGGAAGAGGCTATGACTGTGGGCGTGATTAGTTCTGAAGATCTGAGCCGCCTTATCGAACTACGCATGATACGTAACAGCGAAGTGCACTCGACCTCAATCAATCGTCAACGAGTGGCTTATGCAGTGGGGTTGGCGGAGGAACTTTTGAAGAATATCAACAAATCGATATAGGTCGTGAGAAGCGATCTTAGCTGGGGAAGTATGATCGCAGGGCAGGGGCGTCATTGACAGCAAGCGGTGAGGGCTACAATACCTTCGCCCCGCAGTGATTGGGCAGTAGGAAAGAGGTAATAAGTGATGTTGAAGGTCTGAACCGAGACGATGGTTAGGCGTCGAGAGCGGAGATTCCTGCCAGCACGACGGGCTCGCGATCTGGAAATTCGGCTATGAGCGACAGGGTTCCGCCCATGGCTTCGATTGAGCGCCGGAGAGTAGAGATGTGCATATCGGTCCGCTTCTCGATTTCCGAAATCTGCTTTTGTGCAACACCAAGGCTTTTTGCCATGCGCACCTGCGTTAGCGCTCGTGCTCGGCGTAACTCCTGCAAGGTCATTTCCTCGGCGATCAGAGTGGAGGCGCGTTTTTCGATCTTCCGCTGACGGCTCGCTGGGAGATTCTTGATGATGTCGTTGACGTTCTTGGCCATGATCTATTTCCTTTCCTTCTTGATGCGCTCCAGATGAGCATCGAACCGTTGATCGGCTTTCCGGATCAATTCGCGATAAAACCGTTTTTGGCTCCCGCCTGACTTGTCCCCAGCCACAAGCAAAATCGCCCGGCGCTTCGGATCAAAAGCAAAAGCTACGCGCCAGACACCATCCGAGGCGTCAAAGCGCATTTCTTTCATATTGGCGTGCTTCGAATCCTTGAGCGTGTCCACATGCGGCCTGCCGAGATGCGGTCCGGAGTGCTGGAGCAACCTGGTCATCGCCAAGGTCTCATCCTGCACGTCCTTTGGCAGCGCCAAGAACTCCGGCTCGAATTCATCGCCAATGAGTACAATCCATTCCATGTTTAATATACTCCTGAAAGTATATCCCGTCAAGGGTATACTAGTGACTGAGCCGTTCTCCCAACCGTTTCAACGACCTGAGGCCATCAGTAAAGGAATTAGCTGCCAGAATACGTTTATAACAGTAGGCCCAAATGTAACAATTGTTGGTGCACTGAATTTGAGGTAAAGTCATTGGCCTAAAGCCAATTGCGGCGATTTGGGTTCTGTGGTGCAATGTGCACCAATCTAAGCCGGATTTCACTGCGGCTCGGGAGCTTCAGCATCGCACCTTCGAGGCTCGGTGCAGCAGTGCAAAAGCGGTAGTCTTGGAGAAATCATGCAAGGTGATGTTTTACAAAGTTTCTGGATAAAGGCCTGCTCGATCTAGGTGAGGACCGCGAGAAGTTCGGTTACATCCAATCTGCAGCTCAAGACCTGGCCAAAAAGCTTCTCGAAAATCGTCTGGATTTGATAGCGGCGGCATCAGTAGTCCTGGGAGGGGATCTTCCCGACGATGACTCAACCATGTCGCTATGCAAGCAAGCCATCACCGTGCACTGGCAGACTTATGGCAGCAGGTTGTCAACTATGGAATAAGCTAGATCTATGGGACAGACTGTACTTTGGAATTCTCACGTCTGAGCCTGTCGTATCCGAAGATGAATGGTGGGAAGCGTTCCAACAGTTGAGCATAAAGCTTTATCAATACGGGGTACGTCATAACGAAATCTGGAATGAAGCTGACGGTGATGGTTCACGGATAAAGCAAGGGGCAGGGCGCGATGAGTGGATCGAGGCTTTGGACCTTCTTCGTAAGGGAGGTGCTGGTGGAACGATGACCGTTGAGGGGTTGCTCCATCAGATGCGCAATGATTTTTACTACAACTCAGAGCTTGAACTGCTTGAGAATGTCTATCTCAGCAAAATCAAGAGGAGATGGTAACGGATGGCAGGTTCTAAACCGACAAAAGCATTGATCATTACGGCGCTGCCTGGTGAACGTGATGCCGTGATTCATCATCTCCAGAACCTGCGATCAGTCAGGCACGATGCCGGTAACGAATAACACGATCGGCCAATTTGAGTCATGGCAAGTGTGCGTCTCGCAGGTAGCGCCTGGCAATACATCCGCTGCTCTTGAGACTGAGAGGGCCACTCAATATTTTAGTCCTGACATTGCGCTCTTTGTGGGAATTGCCGGTGGAGTAAAGGACGTAAAACTCGGCGATGTCGTTGCCGGGTCGAAGATATACGGTTATGAAAGCGGCGCTGATCGAGACCATTTCCAGCCGAGACCCGAAGTCTTCCTCGCTAGCTATCCCTTGATCCAGGAGGCGCAGATTGTCGCGCGTGATAGCGAATGGTTGCATCGAATTCGCATCAAGGAATCTGTCGGCAATCCAAAGGTCTTCGTCGGCCCAATCGCTGCCGGTGATAAGGTCATCAAATCTTCTACTGGCGCAGTCACAAAGCTTCTAAAAGAGAACTACGGAGACACGCTCGCGGTCGAGATGGAAGGTTTGGGATTCATGCGGGCCGCGCATGCAAATAAGGTTGATAGCATGGCCATTCGAGGAATTTCTGACCTCCTCGATGGAAAGGCTGAAGCTGACAAGAGTGGCTCGCAAGAGATTGCAGCAGACAATGCGGCTGCTTTTGCGTTCCAATTACTTTCGCTTCTCGGCTCCCGAAGCATTGCTGAAGTCGCGTCTCAAGGGCCAGCGGTCAAGCTGCTTCGCAAAAGTGATGATCCGTCGGACTTCTGGTCGCGTTTTCGAGAACTCGCTCCAAGACTTTACCCCCGTGGACCTGACGAAGATGCCGTCTGGACAGAAGCAGGAGGCGACTTGTCGAGATTAAATTTGTCTGGCAATGGACGAAGCCAGTGGTCTCGAGCACTCCGACTGCTCGAGAATGGTGGTGGTGGTGAGATATCGCCGAAAAGCCTTATCGAAGGGATGTTAAAGGCGTATGGGAGAAATTACGAACTCCAGTATCTGCGAACTTTAGTAGAGCGGGTGTGAGGGAGCAGCGGTAGCTCTGAAAGTCGCATACCCCACCCCTCGGTTCCCTGCCTGGCGAGGATATCCCGACCGATCGACCAATAGAGGAGCACCAACTCGCGATTGACCGCGAGCGCGGCGCGGACCTGGGCGGTACGGATGCGTCCTTTGATCTCTTGGAGGAGCTCATGGTAGCCGGAGGGGAGCAGAAGGCTTTTTTGCACGAATTCAGCCTAGCACAAATATTAACAACGACAATCGACATTATCGTAGGTACTGTTCACTGATTCTAATCAACTTATGGTCGACAAACCGCATCACTTGAACGTCACTTATTTTTCAAATCCACGCTGTTTAATCTACCCGCGAAGGTCTATGCTTGGACACACAGGAGTCAAGCATGTCCAAAAAAGAACCCAAAAGCGCTAAGAATATGAGCGCCCAGCAGTCGGTAGAGAATCTCTTTCACCCTAAAGCTTCGGGGAACGCTAAAACGCATGCCGAGGGCGCGAAGAAACCGAGGAAGAAAGGCTCATAAGATGGGACGCTTTCTGGATTAATAGTGAACGTGCCGCGTTTGCAGTGCTGTGCCCAATTTGTGCCCACACCCTGCGTTTCTGTCGCGTTCTGCATTTCTGGCACGATGAAAAATCAGTAGGTTATTGACCGGCAATCTGAACCGAGAGTTCGAATCCCTCTCCCTCCGCCATTTTGTAGCTTCCTACAAACCAGTTGTGCATCCTGGATTTCTCAAGAGATGCCTCATTTTTAGAGGCACCCATAGGGCATCCCTGGGCAGTCCCGCCCTTCGATTACAGGCCAAATCACCCGACTGATAAGCCAGATCGGGAGCCAGAGTGCAGCGAAGGGCTTCGCTACGCCGTGAATACAGAGACAAATAGATGAGCCAAGCGAAGTTCCGGGATCAAGGGCATTACCCATGATACGACGGCAACGCTCTATCCAAATAAGTATCCCCAATCTGTGCCGCACGTTCTTTGTTAGAATCACCTAGCTTGCGACGACACACAAGACAGGCAACCTCGTACTCAGGGAGTATTCATGAGCAATTTGTTAAAGCTGATTCAAGAGAGTCGCGCTTCCGTTCTGCAAAACTGGATGGAAGGAATTCGAGATTTGAGCCGTCGGCGCGGCCTTATCGATGAGCGTGAGCTGGAAGCTCAGTCCGGAGATGTGCTGTCGGCGATTGCCGATGTTCCTGCCGATACCAACCTAAGCAATATAGATTTGCCGGCATGGCAGACGTTAAAAGAATTGCTGGGAACTTTGTCGGCAGCGCGCGCGGTTCAAGGATTCTCGCCCTCGGAGACAGCTTTATTTGTACTTTCACTGAAACAACCTTTGTTCGAGCTTGCCCGCAAACATTGGGGAAACAAGGCGAACGAACTTTTCTCCGAGATCACGCTCACCAACGATTTCATCGATAAGCTTGCCTTGTACACCACCGACAGCTACATTCACGGACGCGATCAGGTGATAAGCCGGCAGCAGGAAGAGATGCTGGAGCTTTCGACGCCTGTTGTTACGCTCTGGGATGGAATCGTGGCGCTGCCGCTGATCGGCACACTGGACAGCTCGAGAACGCAGGTGGTGATGGAATCCCTGCTGCAGGCAATCGTTCAGACCAATTCGCGTGTTGCCATCATTGATATCACTGGTGTTCCCACTGTCGACACGCTCGTAGCTCAGCATCTGCTGAAGACGATCACGGCGGCTCGGCTTATGGGCGCGGAGTGCATTCTGAGCGGAATTCGGCCGCAGATCGCTCAGACCATCGTGCATCTAGGTATCAACCTTGAAGATGTAACCACGAAGGCGAAGCTGTCAGATGCTTTTCGGCTCGCTCTCGAGCGCAGCGGACGAGCCGTCGTCAGGGTCTCCAAGGCCAACACTTCGGCTCACGCAGCTAAGGAACTCTAATGGACCGCATTCCGATTCTGCGCATGGGAAACTTCCTCCTGGTAACCATCCAGGTGGATATGCACGACAGGCTGGCACTCACACTGCAGGATGATCTCACTAATCGAATCTCTGAAGTGGGAGCACGGGGCGTGCTGATCGACATTTCTTCACTGGAGATCGTGGATTCGTTCATCGGACGAACTCTCGCCAACATTGCGTCTATGGCACGGGTGCTGGATGCACAGACGGTGGTTGTCGGCATGCAGCCGGCAGTCGCCATCACCCTCGTCGAACTGGGAATGTCGCTACCGGGGATCCGCACTGCCCTGAACGTCGAATCCGGCATGGAGTATCTCCAGGAAACTGCAGAAGCGGGCATGGAAATAGGGGTCTATGGCGGCGACAGTACTGAAGACTGAGACGATCCATATCAAAAGCTCCTCGGACGTGGTGACCGCACGCCAGCAGGTACGCACATTAGCTATCGAGCTGAAGTTCAGCCTCGTTGACCAGACCAAAATTGTGACTGCAGCGAGTGAGCTGGCTCGAAATACTCTCGATCACGGCGGCGGCGGCGAAATGGATGTAGCTGTCGTGGAGAATGGAATCCGCAGAGGACTCCGATTGACATTTCGAGATCATGGTCCAGGCATAGCCGATATCAAACAGGCTCTTAGCGATGGATTTACTACCGGCGGGGGTATGGGGCTAGGACTGGGCGGAAGCAAGCGGCTCATGAATGAGTTTGATATTCATTCCCAACCGGGTGCCGGTACAACGATTACCGCGGTGCGTTGGAAATGACAATGCCGGTCAATCGAGCGATTCCCATCTCTGCCGGCGATCCCAGCCAAGTAGGTAACGCACGCCGGCAGGCAATTTCGCTTGCCGCCGCTCTGGAATTCGACGAGACGCGGCAGGGACAAACCGGCATTATTGCTACAGAGGCAGCCCGCAACATCGCCGCTCATGGCGATTCCGGTGAAATCATTCTCAGCCCGTGGTCCATTCATGGCAGCGTCGGCCTCGATATTTTTGCTCTCGATCAAGGCAAAGGTATCCCGAATATCGAGATGGCTGTCGAGGACGGGTACTCCACGGCAGGAACGGCAGGCCAGGGGCTAGGAGCCATCTCGCGGCTTGCCGGAGAGTTTCAGATATTCTCAGCCGCGGGACGGGGAACCGCACTTTTCGCCCGTGTCTATCGAACTGCCACCGATCAGAGTGCTATTTCGCATCTTTCTTTCGGCGCAATCTCTGTGCCGATTGCGGGCGAGCGCGTAAATGGAGACGCCTGGAGCGCTCAACATACTACTGATCGGAGCATTTATATTGTTGCCGACGGTCTTGGACACGGCCCCTTGGCGTCCGAAGCGGCCGAGGAAGCAATCAAGATATTCCACCTCACCGCAGACCGGCATCCGGAGCTGATTTTGAAGGATATCCATTCTGCTTTGACGAAAACCCGCGGGGCCGCAGTTTCCATTGCCGAAATCCGCTACAACGAGGGCGTATTAAACTTTGCCGGAGCGGGCAATGTCGCTGGTGCAGTCTTGTCCAGGGGAAAGGCCCGGAATATGGTTTCGATGAATGGCACGGTTGGGCACTCGGTGGCAAAAATTCAATCCTTTTCCTATACTTGGGAGCCAAACTCTTTTTTGCTGATGCTCTCGGATGGTATTGGAACTCGTTGGAACGTGGAGCAATATCCGGGTCTGGCGCAGCGGCATCCCGCGTTAATTGCCGCCATTCTCTATCGAGATTTCAGTAGAAGGCGCGACGATGCGACAATAATAGTGTCACGCATCCAGTAGAATGAGCAGCTTGTCGGAATTTCCCATATTTACCCTTCGTCTGCGGCACGAACGCCACGTTGTCTATGCTCGGCAGCGGGCTAGAGAGATAGCCGGGCTCCTCGGTTTTGATCACCAGGAGCAGATACGACTGGCTACTGCTACCTCTGAATTAGCACGAAATGCCTATCGTTATGCCACCGGCGGCGCAGTAGATTTTCTCGTCAGAGACTCGAAGCCACAGCTCTTCGTCATTCTTGTTACCGATACCGGATCCGGAATCGAAAATCTCCAGGAGATTTTCCATGGACAGTATGTCTCGAAGACTGGCCTAGGCAAGGGACTCATCGGCACCCGACGCCTGATGGACTATTTCAAAATCACCGCTCCCGCCACGGGGACTCGTATCGAGTTCGGTAAATGGTTGCCGTCTTCAGCACCGCGTGTGGATGCAGTTCGAGCGAAAGATATCGCCAGCCGGTTGGCCAAGAGCGACTCAACCGAACCGTATGACGAAATCGAGCGGCAGAACCAGGAGTTGCTCAAGACTCTTGCAGAACTGCGTGAAAAACAGGACCGGCTTGCCGAACTGAATCAGGAGCTGGAAGACACGAACCGCGGAGTCGTAGCTCTCTATGCCGAACTTGATCAAAACGCCGACGACTTAAAACGCATCTCGGACCTGAAAACGAGCTTTTTATCAAATCTTTCTCACGAGTTCCGAACTCCGCTTAATTCCATCATTTCGTTGAGCAGGCTCCTGCTGAACCGATCAGACGGTGAGCTTTCACACGAACAGGAAAAACAGGTCACATATATTCAGCGCTCGGCCGCTGAATTATCGGAACTTGTGAATGATCTTCTCGATCTTGCCAAGGTCGAAGCTGGCAAGACCGACGTGCGGCCGAAATACTTTGAGGTCCAGGAGATCTTCGGCGCATTACGCGGTGTCTTGAAGCCTCTTCTTGTGGGGAACAATCTCGATCTGATTTTCGAAGCAGATCCGAACATCCCACCGCTTTATACCGATGAGGGAAAGGTGTCGCAGATTCTCCGCAACCTCATCTCTAATGCAATCAAGTTCACAAGGCGCGGTCAGGTTCGCGTTACCGCTAAAACAGGGATCGCCAGTGGGATGATCATCTTCCAAGTAGCGGACACGGGTATCGGCATTGCGCCCGAAAATATAGAACGGATCTTCGAAGAGTTTATCCAAGTGGAAAACGAACTGCAGAGCCAGGTGAAAGGCACGGGCCTCGGCCTACCGCTTTCCCGGCGACTGGCTGAGCTTCTTGAAGGCTCACTCGGAGCCGAAAGTATTCCGGGCGCCGGTTCAACTTTCACCCTGAAAATACCGCTGCATTTTGGAAAGCTGCCGCCCACGGCGGCGCATCAAAAGGAAGAAGATCAGACCACCCAGCCTGTCATCTTATTCATCGAAGACAATCGAGAAGCTACTTTCGTCTATGAAGCTTCTCTGAAGAACAGTAAATATCGCCTTGAGTTTGCTGCCACACTTCACGAAGCAAGAGCTGCGCTGAAACGTCTGGCTCCGGCACTCGTCGTGATGGATCGCCTGATCGATCGAGAAGATTGCCTGTTTTTCCTGGAGGAATTACGAACGACCGGATTTAACGGGCCCGTGCTTGTAGTCAGCGTTGTCGATGAGCCTGCGGCGGCCTTACAGGCTGGAGCTAATGCATTTCTCGCCAAGCCAGTCGTGCCATTCACCCTGTTAAGCACGATTCAGGAACTCGTCGAAGGATATAAGGCGAAAACGATCGCGGTCATTGACGACGATGAGGTGACTCGCTATCTTGTCGGGGAGATGCTGGCCAAGCTGGGCTATCGTGTTCTGGAGGCCCGCAATGGACGCGAAGCGCTGCGGCTCATCGAAAATCACCACATCGATGGCATGTTCCTAGATATCCTCATGCCCGAGATGGATGGGCTTGAGGTATTGCGCGAGTTGCGGGCCAATGCAATCACGGCGTCGATGCCCGTTATTATCCACTCGTCAAAAAACCTTTCCCCCCAGGAATCGAATCTGATCTCCGACATGGGCGCAGTAGTATATCCGAAACGTAAACTTGCAGAAGACGGACTGCCTGAATCACTGGTGGAGATAATCGAAGCAGCAGGCATCAGCAAATGACGGGTAACCAGGCCACGATACTGATCGTCGACGATCGTGATGCCAATCGCTACACCATTGCGCATATCCTTAAGCGCGCCGGGTACGAGGTGGTTGAGGCATCTACGGGAAAAGAAGCTCTCGAACTTGCCAATCACCATCCATCAGTCATACTTCTGGACGTAAAGCTTCCGGATATTCTTGGATATGAGGTCTGTCGCCGGCTCAAGTCGAATCCGCACACAAACTTCATACCGGTGGTGCAGCTCTCTGCCGCGTTTCTCGATAATGAAAGTAAAATCTACGCTCTCGAGAGCGGAGCAGATGCTTATCTCACCCAGCCGGTTGAACCCAATGTCCTCATCGCTACAGTCAAGGCTCTCGTACGACTGCATCGTGCAGAATCTGAGTCGAGACTGTCTGCACGACAATGGCAGGCTACATTTGACGCTCTGGCTGAAGGCGTTGCTTTGGCGGATTCCGACGGAATCATTCGCAGAAGCAATCGCGCGTTGTCCGCGTTGCTGGAGAAGCCGTACTTTGAAATTGAAAAACATCCACTGAGCGATCTCATGTACCGCCAATTTGGCGTAGACGTTGATCCTCGAATGAAAGTAGTTTCTACAGAAGTAAATTTTAGGGATCGATATTTCGAATTCAGCCTGGATCCGGTTTTCCTCGATGAGATTCACACCAGCAGTATTTTGATCGTTTCTGAAATTACGGCGCGTAAAAAGGCTGAGGCCGCAGTTCTGATCAATGAGCGACTCGCCGCCACTGGACGCATGGCGAATACGATAGCCCACGAGATTAACAATCCGCTCGAAGCGATCACCAATCTGCTTTTTCTACTTCATAGTTCACTGGATAAGCCAGAGGTTGCCCAGGAATATCTCGATTCGGCGCAACGGGAGCTGGACCGGGTATCGAAAATCGCGCGACAAATACTATCGTTCAATCGTGAATCTTCAATGCCTGTACAGGTGAACCCCGCGGAGATTCTGACGGATGTGCTCGCACTCAACAATCAGGCCCTTGTCGAAAAGAGAATTCGGGTTATCAAGGAGTTGCAGACGAGCACTCTTGTGCAAGGCTTTCCTGCTCAACTGCGTCAGGTGTTTTCCAATCTCATCCGCAATGCCGTTGAGGCGTCTTTACCTGGCACCGTGTTGCGGCTCAGAATTTCCCACTGTCTAATCGGCAATCGACTTGGTCAACCAGCTGCTCGTGTGACCATTTCCGATCGTGGAATCGGCATCCCGCCTGAAAACCTGAAAAGGGTATTTGAGGCCTTTTTTACGACGAAGGAGCTGAGAGGCTCAGGTATCGGGCTTTGGCTCAGCTCAACGATCGTACAGGAACACCATGGCTACATTCGGGTGCGTAGCAGCACGCGTCCCTCTGGATCGGGGACGTGCGTATCAGTCGTGCTGCCTTGCGAATGGCTGCCGAAGTCGTCGCGATTGCATTAACCGTCACTAATGTTTGGCGGGCGCCTTGGCGGGCTTTGGATTCGCGTGCTTCGTCTGTAATTCGGTCTGCTGGGTTTGAGGAACTCCACCGCTCAGGTTCGGAGGTGCCTTTAGAACAAAAAATGGGATGATGGCACCTACAAAGAGAACCGCAGCGACCCACATAACCCATGGAGGCAAATTGCTGATTTCCCCACCCAGCGTATCGTCATCGGCCTTAGACTCGGCGGTCGCATTGGCTATGAGCCCGAGCGGGACCATTATTATCGCTAATATCCCAAAGCCTATAAACCTATAATCCTGTTGAACGATGCTCACGCCGATGATTAGAGCTCCGGCGCCGAAGACCATTGCGTATCCCAGCCATTTGCTCCAGCCCTTTCCAAGATACGCCACAATTGCGACGATGATGGCCACCGCCAGCTGAATCCAATTCCATACTGACATTTTGACTCCCTCCTCGACTTTCATTTTTTCAAGCGTCTTGTTTAGCGTCTCGGCGAGTGCCTAATACGCGAAACTAAACGGCAAGATGTAAAGCTCTTCTAACTCGGGTGGCTCAGAGAGAGATGATCCAGACTAGGTCTTCAGGGGGAGGAGTCTGTCATCAAAGTAACTTATCTTATGAGCCGCATGACCGCGATCGATAGATAACCTTTTTCTTCCAGGTAAGATGATTTCTCTTCCCTAGTAATCCCAGTTGTCGCACCTGGCCATTAACCGTTTAGGTTTTTTAAGGCTCTGAGTCAACTTGCATTTTCGCCATTCTTACTGCCGGGATCACTTGTGCTTCGCCGGAGCAGGCGCACCGTGGGGCTTACTCTGTGGTTGAGATTTAGACTTTGGTGCTGCGGAGTGAGTCTGCGCAGTCGCACCAGCCATTCCACTGTCTACCCACACGGAGTTCACTACAAGAACTGCTAACACGGTAGCAACCAGGAAGAAGGGGATGGACCAGGCAATTACCCACTTACCTGGCCAAATAATCTTCCGATCTTCATCATCATTGCCGATGATATCGGTGCGCTCCGCGTTCTGAACCTTGTAAGCCCACGTTTCCCATGGGTTGTTGAAATAGCACCAATCCTTTGGTCCGGAGAAGGTCCGGGAAACGCCGATTTTAATGATCGCTGCAAATATTGAAGGGATAAGCCAGACTGCCATCCATCCCAAGTAGGTAAGGGTATACATGGGACCGAAAGCACGATTCTGCCATACATGAGTTCTTTCATGCCGGTACAGGTCTTGACCAGGAGCCTCGTCGAGATTGCTCATAACCGCGCCCTGGGTGAACGCGAAACCAGGTTTCAGACCAAATCCCTTGTCATATCGGTGAGCGTTCTCCCGGGTCTCTGTGCCGTGATTACCCCACGAACCATCTGAGAAAATCTGCGAGGCCCAATAGCCCACGAAATTGATGATGTGCAGGAGGCAGCCTACGGTATTGCCAGCAAGCGCCCAGGTAACATCGAGTGGAAACCCGATCCAGCCTAAGCCATCCCACGCGTAGATACGCCAGAGGCCGCTTGCCATTCCAGACAGTCCGCCGACCATCGTTGCAAACAACAGCAGATTTTCAGTGGTGGTCAATAAAGGTTGGCTATGCAGGAGATACGGGATCGTATCGACGATGCCGGGGATCAGGAAAAAACCCCAACCAATAGCTAATCCGGCGGCCGGCGAGTTGTTCGCCATTCCCAGCAGAAGACTGATGAAGGCCCGCGCAATTAATCCGCCAAGCACCGCGAGGATGGCGCCTTCGAGACCTCGTAAAGTCGCGCCGCTGGCGGATGTGTCATTGTCAAATCTGTCTTTGAAGATTAGCGAGAAGAGGAAGGCCACACCAGCGAAAGCTGCAAGAATCCCCCAAGCAATTGGATCATTGAAAATACGCTCGACCATTTAAGGTTCACCTCCGAGAGAGAGATGCCGTCTTAAAAACAGCATGTATCAACCTAGTTCGAAATCACGATTCGATGCGAAATACACCTTAGATAGGAAGTCGGTGTTTCGTTCGAATCGGCTGTGCATGCAGGATGCGCACAGCGTTGAGCCCGTCATCTCACAAGAGTGGTGAGGTTATAACCAAAATCGTTTCTGCGCAGCCGCGATAATTATGACTTCGGACAGGCGCCCGGCCCCATTTATAAGAACTTACCTCACCACGGCGTTCACTATATACCCATCCCTGAATTGACGCACATCATTTTTTCGGCGAGATCAAAAGTTGGAAGCTGCGTCCGAAGAATCTGCTGCTTGCAACGCAACAACTATCGCGACTACATTCATCAAAAATCCTATATTTCACGATTGCAAAGCAGCTAAACAAGAGTAGAATTCGTTGCTGCGGGTGAAACCATATCGATGTGAAAATATTTTATTGGCTCTTATGGTCGCATCATAAGGTTAAGTACTGAATCGCATTCAAGACTTACACTGAGGTTCGTTCAAGTGCTCGATGGCATGCGCAAACCGGTCTTTGTGGTTGCTCTGATCGTTATCGGAATTACTGTGCTGATCGAGCTTTCTTCCATAGCGCTGATAAGCAATGTTTCCTCTTCCGCTAACGCCTTAAATGTATCCATCAAGGGATATGCCATTCCTTCCATGGCCTTTCTGGACGGATTGAGCTTTTATACGGCGCTGGTTATCGGTATCGCCCTGCTGGTACCCGAGCGTGTGCAAAGTAAAGTACAGGGGATTGCGACGGTAATCGTTGCCATCCTGTTGTTGTTGGGGTGCATCGTCACTTTTTTCAAGAGCCTGGCAATGCTTTTCCTGATGTTAGGTTTGCTGCTCGCGCCTATCTTCGGAACAATTGCCTACTTTGCGATATGGGGAAGTTTCGATACAGGCACGGCACGTATAGCGCTCAGCTTAATCATGCTCACCAAGATCATCTTTGCTGTTGCTCTTGTCGTATCGCACCAGCGATTTCTGCAGAATAAGGGCCTGGTCCTCATTATTCTGACATCATTCTTAGCTAATCTTGTGATCGCATTTCTATATGGATTTGTACCGGGCTTTCTGGTCAGCATCGTAGATCAGGTTGCAACCCTTGTAATTTGTGCATTCGCGGGAATATGGATCGTGATTTATTTGATCGGCGGAGTCATCTCGGTTATTAAAGTCGTCGTGTAGATCGCTTCACTGATTCAGGCTTACAACACAACTACCGGCGGGTGCCCCTGACCCTCGCTGCACGGTGATGGTTCCTCCACCACTGAGAACCACGATGGAAGGCTGATATTTGCTACTACTATTCTTCGAATTCGAATCGGACTGCTGTTTTTTCAGGCTGCTGTCTACATTGGACGGTGGGTTTAGAGCCACATAAGAAATGAGTGCGCAGGGAGTGCCGGAGGCGGGACGCATCTGAAACTTGGCTGTTCGGAACTGATTGCTCGAATCAGCTGCGACAGTCACCACAAATGTAGGCTTTGTCTGCAAGTTAAAGCTGGTGGCAGATGGCTTCATTTGCTTAGCGCTGAGCTTAGGACCGAACTTTGCCAACACAGGTCCCAGGCTGTTTGTCAGCGAGTAGTCCGCGGGATTGAAACCAGAAGCATCTGTGGTCGGATTGCCTGTTGTTTTCACGCTTTTGTTTGTGTTTGCACCCATCACCGTAAACACTACGAAAATGACTACAACCACTACTAAAACCACCACCAGCACTTTCGTTCCCATTCCCTGACCTCCAGTCCCTAAATGTGAACACAGATGCCATTCATCAGGAGAGCCTTTCACCGAGGACGATATTGAGCTGGGCCAGCCAAAGTGCGTATTCGTGCAGTGGCCTGAACTCCTTTGAAAACACATGGCGTAGCCGCTGTGCAGGCGGTGGAGGACTGGGTTGTCAAGTCGACCTTGCCATTACTTGCTGTCGCGCCTGCAACGGGACTTGTAGAAATAACTATATTGCCATCTCCTTGTAAGACACCGACACTAAGATTTGCCTTGCCCAAAGCAACGCTTGCATCATGTAAATTCATGCCAACCAAATTTGCAGGAACCGGAGATGGGGCAGCCGTTTGCGTCGTTGTAGAACCGGCGCCTGAATTTCCGGTTTTAGTCGTTTTTGGCTTGGACCCGCTTAATAGCCAAATGAGCAAGCCAATGACGCACACTACCACTATCGCAATCAGAGCGATCAAACCCCATTTGGGCTGCGGGGGCGCAACACTCGCAACCGTGAACTTCAGGGGCTGGCTGGAATCTCCTTCATCCGTTTTTGCAACTGATACAACGTCCAGACGGAAGCTGTATGTTCCTGCCGCATTCTTTCCTGCGGGAGTCTTAAGAGGAACGGCAATGTTGACCGTGTAAGTACAGCTTTTGTCCGCATCCATGTGCTGATCAGTGCTGCCGGCGATTTTGACCCATCCCTTGTTTACGGGATGATTCGGATCAGAAGGATTGCTTTGTGGTAATGCAACCAGAACCGCCCGGGCGTCAAGGGAACGCGCACTTTTGTTCACGATCACATATTGCGCTGTCGCCCGCCCCTGGCTGTCGAGGTTCAACTCGGACATACCATCGGGAAGCGTAATTTGAAAAAGCTTCGCCATTTCTCTCCTCCACCTCGGATCTAGAACTCCAATTCATAGGTCACATATGCGGGTTTTTCAAGTTCAATAATCTTTTCAATAAGAGGCCGGTGCGGAACGAGCACTTTAGGCGCCTTAACCCGGAGATGAAACGGTTTTGGTTTGCCGTCAAGCCCGTTCACCTGTTCGTCTATCTCAAAGCCATTCATGCCTGTGGCCGTCTCCAGAAAGAGCTGGAGCCCTTTTCGAGTACCTCGCCACTCAGACAGTCTCGCAGCTGACGCGGTTAGTTCTCGAAGGCGACCCAAGCCAGTAGACAGGGAAGGGGCTGTGGATCGAGCCCCCCCGCGGGCGTCCTCTAAAACTACACCCAGATCAACCCATCCAGCAAGATAAGAAACGAAGCGATCCGGAGCCCTGCGTGGATCGAAGATAAGGTCAAGGTTAGCAAGTATTGACTCCGGCAGGTCGTGCATCGCTTCCATGGCGTCAAGAATCGCGAGCAGTGGGCTGCCCGGAGTTGCAGTTCGCTGGAAAACGTCGGGTAGGAGCCGTTTAATTTGCGCCTGTTTCATCTTCGGATACGACCTCGATTTCATGCTCGCCGGAACAAAACAGCCAGTTAGCTGGCAGCATCACCTTATCGGTGAATACTTTGCTGGAGCACAATTGGAAGCTCTGACCATCATCATTTGTGCGGTAGATTCCGGACTTCGTACCCGCGAGCACCACGTCGCGCTGAGAGTCAGAGGAAAGAGCGTCGATCCGTTGAAAAAGGTGTTGCTTGGATGCGATCGGGAGTCCGCAGCCAACATCCGGAGCCTGCCAGGTAGCCCGATCGTTTCTCTCCTCCAAGGTGATCACTCCGGCATCGTATGTTCCGGCAAAGATCCTCGATCCTGAAAAGGCCAGGTTCACGCAGCTTCCGCCAGTCCAGTCTTTATTGAATGTCTGCCAGCCATCCGCAGGATCGTCGGCACCTAACAGTTGCCAAGCACAACAACCTTTGCCCGGGTCGCCAACTACAGGTGCTGCTAAGCCCGCCCACAGAAAGGACAGAGCGCCATCTTTTTGCACGGCGAGAACGCGGACATCTTCTCCAGCCATACCAATATTGCGAAAAGTGTTTCCTTTACCGCCCTGACTCGAAAGAAAAATACCTCCGCTATTTCTGGCTGCAATGGCAACGCTGATATCGCCTCTGAAATCTTTCGTGGCAATAACGGAGTAATATCCGACAGCTTCATCGCCGGAGCGCACAAAGACCTGAATGGGCGAGCTATCTGCCTGCATTCCGAGTTCGTAGAGGCCAACATCAGTGGCCATCAGCAAGACCGGCGCTCCATCGCGGGTTGTCCAAGCGATATCCTCGACCAGGTAAGTTCCTCGGGCTTTCTCGATCCAAGTATCGCCACAATCGATGGAAAGATGGATCTGCGATCCTGGCTGATCATTCGAGCTTTGCGTGGATAAAGCAACTACTCCCGGCAACTCCGGGTGAGCTTTGATGGCGAAGACAGTTTGATTCTCAAACTTTCCCGCGGCAGCCCAGCCTTCCCCGTCATCGAGGGAGCGATAAACGGTATCGTCTTTGCCCGCATACCAGGTCTGCGGTTGGAAGAAATCAGCCTCCAGGCATGCGATATCACGCTCGGGGACCTCTTCTACGATGAACTGGGTGTTGTCGACGTAGCTCACTCCAGGCTCAGCAAGCGCGGCGTCATATATGTTGGAAATTCTGAGCGCTTGTCCAAAACGCCAACCAGGATATATGCCGGCGGGGACCGGGTTGATCATCTGATAAAGCCGCTCGAGAACGCGGCTTTTGAGTGCAGCACAGTCTTCCTCAACGTGGCTGACGACTCGAGCTTTGACTTTCACGGATTTGTATCGTGCCCACGTCACAATGCAGGCCGTACCCAAGGGACGCCGCTCATCGAGTGCTCGCTGGATTTGCTCCCGCGCCTCATCTGTCTGCAAAGCCCGTATCTCAGCGGCACTTACACCATCGTTGCGGTTCTCCTCCTCAACGTAAGGAACCAACACGACTTCCACAGTTCCAGCAGGTGCGTAGGTCCAGAGGGCAGCCTTAGTAAAGGCACGGGCCCGAGAGACGGAGCCCGATCGGGCAGCTATGAGTTCAAAATCGCGCGCGGTGACGGCCCTCTGCAGCGAATGCAATTCCTGCGGTCCGCGCAGCAGAGCATTGTCGATCGTTTCCGCGGAACGACCCCCTACCGCTGCTTCCGGATTCGTCACCGAGACTCCGGCAATAGGATCTTTCAACACCGTCAGCATGTTTGCCGCAACGTTGCCATTTGGCCCCGCGCCCCGGCGATACCACGCGCGTATCTCCTCATTTAGCGGAGGGACTGCGGCTAATGCGCGAGCTGCTTCTTCTAACGATCCGGTTTCGCTACGCATTCTGACAGCGGGCGCAAAGGTAATCGTGCCGGACATGCGGTCAGCGACGTACACATAGCCGTCCGCACCTACCTCCGTAAAGTTCTCGACTTCTCTCCATGTCCGGTAAAACTGTTCTCCATACTGCCGACCGGCAGACCGTGCAGTTAGATCCAAGTCGTCAGATTTGACTCCTACGACAAGATCAAACCCATCTTCTGTGGGGGCGATAATGGGAGGTCGTGCGACTTGAACGACGAGACCAGGCGCACCTGTTCCCTTGCCCAGCAACTCTGCTTCGACCAGATCGCAATGAAGCGCGGTGGCATCGACCTCAGTTTTGCCTGCAGGTATTAAGGCGTTATCAACCGTGACGAATATCGGAGCCGAGCCACTGCTATCAGCACGGGCGACAGTCACGCGAGTGCCTCGGGGAATTTCAATGGCTCTTGCTATGGGCGCTCTCAAGCTGAAGACAAGACGGACCCGCGCAGCCCCAGGCGGGAGTACATTGACGCCAAGTAATTTGAGGAATTCAACATATGCTTTGTCCGGAACTCGATTGAGGCGGTAAATCATCGTTTCGGTGAGAAAAGCGAAGACATCCACCAACGCCATTCCGGGATCGCCCACGGACAGATCGGTCCATGTTGGACAGCTGGCCATGATTTTCTGCCGCGCTTCTTCGACCAATTGAGTGAAGGTGCGGTCATCCAGATTTGGAGAGGGAAACGGCATCAGGCACGCTCTCCCATCAGATCAAACGGATATGTTAGACGGTCTGTTCGCTGGGTGGACAGCACTTTGTACTCGAAGGTGATCTCCAGAACTCCGGATACTGTCACTTCGGCAGATTTTGTTGCATCGATGCGAAGCAATTTAATGCGCGTTTCCCACCGCTGAATGGCCTGTTCTACGTAATGGATAGCAAGTCCAGCAGTGGTTTCATCATTGGGAGCAAAGATGAGCCGGTGAAGATTACAGCCATAGTTCGGACGCATGACTCGCTCTCCCGGCCGAGTGGAAAGGAGGAGAAGAATCGCCTGCCGGACGGACGCATGCTCATCCACCATATCGATGCCGCCACGATTGGAGACACGCAATCCCGCGGCGTTCTCTGTTGGATCAAAATCGGGGTGTACAAAGCGCCAAGCCTGGTAACGGCCGTTCATTATATCTCCGATACAAAATTCTGCCCTGCGGATCTCACTTCGTACTTCACCACCCCTGGCGGAGTGCCATCGGTAAATCCAGTGACAGACTGCAAACAAATTCGATGGCCGTCGGCCCGGATGAAGTTCGAATAGCCAGTTATTACTTTCAGCGTTACAAGACAGGGCTTAAAAGGTACTACACTCGGACAGCCCGAGATCGATCTTCCTTCGGGATCGCTTTCTACAAGAATTCTTCTCCCGGCAATAGTCAGCCAGTTCTGACTGGGCTTGTTCGACACCTTGCCCGGTCCATGCTTGCAAAACACCCCCGCATCTTCCGTAATGACGAGCATTCAACCTTGCCTGAAGTCAATGGTCTTGCCGGTAATTGTGACCTCTCGGCCCGGCGCGTCGATCTCCAGATTGACCTCGGAGTGCAACTGAACCTTCTCTGGAGACAACTCAACAAAACTGCCTCCCTTGTTCTCAATGCGAATCGATTGGCCGGTATCATCGAGGCGGATCTTCTGGCCACCCGAAGTGCAAAAAGTATAGCGACGAATCGAAGAGCCCTCCACACCATAGTCTTCCGGGCCATGCAGGCCGTAGAGTCCGCCGAGCACGAGACCAGAGGACGTATCGCCATCGAGGAATAGCACCAGAACCTGATCGCCCACATCCGGCATTGCAACGATACCTTTGCCTCCTCCCGCACCGGCAGCAAGGACGCCCAGCCAACCTGTTTCGACGTCGCCAAGGGCGGGGAGCGAAACCTGCACTCGTCCCAGATACTCTGGATCGTCTACCTGGGTAACGAGACCCCATGTGGCGGATGGCGGCCTGGCATTGCTTTTGAATGTTGAAGGCGCGGTAGAAATTTCAGATGTAAACCCGGCCTTTCGATTGAACAGGTGCGTAACCGTCGTGAGTGAATACTGACCTTCGAGTGCCGACGCAACACCAGTAACATTCACGCGAGTACCCGGCATGAGTTCGGCGTTGCCTTCTGCAATGCCCCAGAACGTGACCTCTTTTGCTGTCCTAAGATCCAACTCAGCCTGTGCCACAGCTTCAGCGTGAATGTCATCGGGAAGGACTTCGCCCACCACGGCCCGCTTGCCATCCTCACCGAAGTTGCCAGGAGCCGCTTGTACAGTCACGTCGCGCCCTGAGCGCGCCTGTTCGGCAACGCCTTCGTGTTCTTCCACTCTCGCGGCATCCCAGCCGCGGGCTGTGACCGACCGGCAGGCTGACTCAGCGTTGACTTCAACGCGTGCCTCTAGCAATGAGGTGCCTAACTTCAGCGGTATTGGATCATCTATGCCCTCAAGGGTGATGAGATGGAGTACATCGTCGCGCAAAGTAAAATACAGGCCCAGTCGCCTTGTTACTTCGGCAAGCATCTCAAAATCGGATTGCTTGTATTGAATGATTCGGGGAATCATTGGTCCCGTCTCGCTAGCGGTTACCGTTAATGACAAGTCAGCGACCAGGTCTCGGGACAAATCTGCCGGTGTGATTTGAACATGCACTCTTACCGGTTGCCGTTTCCGAAGGCGATGTAATACGTCGTAACCGCGAATGCGAATGACTCGCTGATAAGCAGGCTCATATGTGTATTCGATCGCGGTTACTTCACCGTCGAATAAAAGTGAGGCGCCAGGCGCAACGGTAAGTCGAAGGCGAGCTCCGGTTGAAATGCTCAAGATTCCTGGCAATGGATCACGCCCGATTTGAAAGGTCAACTCACACAGGGCTGGTTGCGACAACGCCTGCTGTACCCGAACCTCAGTTAATGCCTCCACAGACCCTTGTGGTAATGAGCTTCCGTTCAGCTCGAGAGTAAATTGGGGAAGAGTGGCGACGCTGCTCATGCAGATCCTCCCGCGGCAGAATCTGGCGGAATGCTAAGAAGTGTGCCGGGAGCAATCTTCCAAGGATCATCGATATTGTTGAAGTTAGCGATGCGCCGCCACCATAGGGGATTTCCATAGACACGCCGAGCGATTTCGTCGATGCGCTCGGTGCTGCCTACCCCTTGTCCACCATCCTGACCCGTGCCAGTCATTTCATAAAACTTGAGATTTTCAAGTGGCACATCGTCGGCGTCAGGTAATTCCGTCGGGGAGACATCGTCGCTCCAATTATCTTCAGATTCCTGAGAAGAGCTGCTCACTCGCACAAAACGCATTCGCAGCCAGGAACGCTGAGGAGCTCCATCCGCGTTGAAATATTCCAGGCGTTCGGCGAGTGCGGCTACAACTCCAAGGACATTCCACTTCTTTCCCCAAACAAAGCGGACGATCGATAACTGCTGGGCGTTATCTTCCTCTTCGACACCTTCAGCAAGCTTGGCCAACGGGAGAGTCAAATCACGAACGTCTTCAGAAGTGGTCGCATCGTTGGTCAGAGAAGTGTCGAACAAAAGATCAAGGAAGATCTCCGTCATGCCTCCGCCCGTGTAGAGAAGAGGGTCATCCTTCAAATTGCCGCCGGTGATCGGTCCGCTCGATGAATGGCGGTGCTGGATACCGGCGAGACGACGAACAACGACATTTTCCGGATTCAACAGGCAGTCGATGCGGTCGCCAGTTTTTTCAACTAAAAAAGAGGCCCGTTCCATCAGTAGTCTCCCTGTTGCTCGCTACTGAGCCTTTTGGAGCGATCCAATTCGCGTGCTGTAGTTTCGAAATTCTGCTGCGGTGGGCGCGGATCCTCAGGTAGATCCGGCCACAGATCTGGCCTGATGTCTTGAAGGACATCGGATCGAAGAAGCGAAGACTCCCATGTTGTCGCGTGATGCCCTGGCGCGCCAAGAGGAGGAAACGACGGCTTGGATTGGGCCGATCTCCTGTCAATCTGCGCGGGTTCCGGCGTGCGACGGTACGTGGAACCGGCAAGACTCTCAGAGGTTGGATAAGGCTTCTGTTGATGCGCGCCCCAGCTGAATGACGGCGGCATCTTTGGTTGTCCGATCTTTGAAACGGGCCGTGGTACCTGGGTATCCCCATTTTGGACTCTAACCGGAAGGGACGACGCATTCTCGTGTGAGGACGTTGCAGATGCAATAGGTGCAGCAGCTCCGGGAAAATTCACCCGAACGGCGGCGGGATTTACTCCGCGGTTGTTTGAGTCTGAATGCAAAGGGCGATAGCCGCCATCTGTGCGGCGGTTATCGATATTTCGCGGTGATGGGGCAACTGGCGCCTGGGGCGGCAAAACATTGCCTTCCTCAAGCTGTGGTCGCACGAAGCTTGGCTTCGCACTCTTTCGGGAAAACGATTTTCGATCGAGATGCGGGCTCGCTTCTGAAAATTCCAATGCGGAGGGCGCTGGCATCGTATTCACGGAATCAAGCTCGGAAGGTGCCGGGTCGTTTGCCTCCGATCTCGAATTACTTTTTCGCGAGAAATACGAAAACATGCGGTCCATTGTTGTTCGCTTCAGCGAACTCTTCAGGCCAGGAAACTCGATGGCTCTTTCTCTTATGTCCACCTCGATTGGAGATGGGGCTTTAGAGTCAGATGACACGGAACTTGCATTTGAAGACATCTGTGTCGGAGTTGATCTCGGAGCGGCCATGCTTATCTGCGTCGGCAGACTTTGCCCATATACCGATTGATACGGCGTGCCGCCTTCATCCGGATGAAGCAATAATTCCGGAGCGCCCTTACGAACGCGTTCCAGCCAGTCTTCTGGAGGGCCGCCTGACGTCCTATAAGAGTGAGGATCAGGAGAATCTAGCGATTGGCCCGGTCGCAACGGTGATCCTTCCATCTCTGCAACTGATGGATCTGTCGGATCGGATGTTCGCATAGCTTCATCACTGACCAACTGTTCTACCCCGGACGATTCATGTTCCATGAGATAGTTGTTCAGCCAGTTCCTGAGTTTGCGCGCAACAGCCCGCACCAAGACGTCGCCCGATAGAAGATCTTTATGACCGGTCGATGGATTCATAAACCAGTGTCAACTCCTCAATGGCAACATCGCGTCCGAGAGCGTCGAGGGGGGCGGCTCGCCAGGATGAAGCCCATGCTTTTCCCAGGCTCCAGCGCATTTTCTCTTCGACGCCGTCTGCATCCAGCATCACTATGTGAACATCTTTTCTTTCAACCTTGCCCTTCACTGCGCTCATCATCCAGTCGAATAAATCAGACGAGCTAGTGAGTCCGTAACGAAGCGTAATATCGCTATACTTCACCTGCCCCGGCAGGCGATGGACGATTTGCGATATCCCGCCTTCTCGGTATGAGATCGCTTCGACGTCAATGGACATATTGCTGCATTGGGTGAAATGACCTTCTACCACTCCCTGGATAAGGAGCTGGAAATTGTAAGAGCGGTACGGATCGAGAAAGGTGCCCGGCTGAGCCCCGGACTCGTTTTTAGGTGCTCCTTCAGCAGCTTCGGCCATCACGGTCTCCTTGCATTTGAGCTAGAGAGTTTCTGAAGTAGCGCCGCCGGCATGTTGCCCGATTCGGAAAATGATGAATTCCGCGGGCTTCACCGGCGCTACGCCGATAAGGACAACGAGCTGCCCGGCATCGACTACTTCGGGCGGATTCGTTTCTGCATCGCATTTCACAAAAAAGGCTTCTTCCGGCGAAGCGCCCACAAGAGCGCCATCCCGCCAAACGAGTTGCAGGAACTGTTCCACTTGAAATCGAATCGATTTCCACGTAGGCACAGCGTTTGGCTCGAAGACTACCCATCTTGTGCTGCGACGAATGGATTCCTTGATCATGTTGATCAGGCGCCGAACATTCAGATAACGCCATTCACTGGCTTCTTCGGCGAGCGTTCGAGCGCCCCACACCAGCGTCCCGTCGCGTGAAAAAAAGCGGATCACGTTAATACCGCTGGAGTTCAACTCTGCCTGCTCCTCGTTTGTGACGCGATAAGTGAGATTCAGAGCGCCGCGCACGGACATATTCGCCGGGGCCTTATGACAACCTCGTTCTCCATCTGTACGCGCCCAAATCCCAGCAATATGCCCCGAGGGCGGAACTTCCACTAAGTCTCCCTTGGCTGAAAGCGCATCTGCTACGACGATGCTGGGAAAGTAGAGTGTGCCGGAACCGTTGGCGCTAACTCGAGGACGAAGCCCAGTCGGTGGTGCCGGAGAGACAGCAGTTCCCCCTGGAGAATCCGGGTCTTTCTTGGCTGGCTTCGTCGGTGCTGAAGCGGTACCGACGACCTTCAGAAGGTCGATATCTGGCACGTTTAGAGGGGGGTCCAGGATAGCGACACAATTGCCGGAGTTTTCGGCATAAGAAAGCATGGCTTCATAGGAAGCAGCATCCGAATATCCCGGGCACGCGAGAATAGAAATTTCATCAATTTCCTGCAGCAATTTAAGACCGGTTCGCTGCGGTCTGTCCATTCCCGCAATAGCGTCTCCGGCGGGGATGTTCACGATATAGCAGCGTTGTCCACCATTCTGGTAGAAGCCCGCGACAGCGTGAGACAGAGGCGTGCTGACGCCGCCGTCAGCAGGCACAAATTCTTTTATAAACTGCGACCAGTTGTTGATCGGAAACGCCTGATTCAGATGGGCGCTCGCATCGGGAGCCTGACCTATAAAGGCGCCTGTGCTGGTGCCAACCGCCTGGATTGATTTCGCTCCAGAGGCAACCTCTTCCATGAAGATACCCGGGTATCTATATTTCGACAGTGGCATCTCAACTCTCCAATGGGCTGAAGTGTATGACTAACGGATCATTTTGGTCAGGAAAGCTCTTTTCGCAACGAACAGAAAGTTCGCGCCCTCGAGCTCTCACTCGTAATATCTTGGGACCTTCTGCAGGGACGGCAGGAAAGAAAAATCGGCCTTTATGGTTGGCGTTGGCTTTGAGTTTCATCGCTGGTATCTCCACCCGCGAGTCGGCGAGCGGTATGTCCTCTGGACCCAGGACGACACCATGCAGTTGAATCATAGTCGAGGTCGCGATCTGCACTGGCTGGCGAACTATCTTCACATCCGCTTCCGGGCGCTCCTGTCTCAGAGGAACGCGCAAGATAAAGGCCGGCATCGGCGGTACACAAAGTGCTGTCCATACCGTCAGAGGAACGGCTTCCATTTCCATTTGAGGATCTGTACTGGAAAGAGCAGCAAATGCGAGATCGATAAGAATCTGATGTGCATCCTCAGGTGAGTCTGACCAGGCTGTCACCAGATATCGCAGGCTCAGTTGCAGGGGAGGCCGCTTCGTGGTGGAGGGCGGTGGCATATGAAGCAACTCCAGCAGGTAGAGACCGATACCTCGCCCCGATACTTTCGCACTTGGTGGAGCGAGAGACACAGGGATTTCCGAGTGCACGTGAGCCGTCCAATCCATCAACAATTTGTCCGGTTGAGCGACCATAATTTTTCTTCGGTGGCCTGATGATTACTGACTTACTTAAATCGAATTGCGGGGCCTGAGAGTCTGGGGTGCAGACAAAGAAATTACTTGCTATCGCCGTTAGCGTAAACACATAGCGAGTGACGGTCAGTGCCGCAAAAGATAATCTGGGCAGTCTTCAATGTCAAGATAAAATCGCCCTGCGTCAAAAGCCTTCATCACTTAGCTAGTGAGTCTTCTTGAAGCAGGTGCGCTCGGTGGACTCTGTGGCCGGATGCGGTCGCTAAGAATATTTGGACGAGCGGGGAGAAGTGGGATATGCTTGGTCGCTGCCTGGTGTCGGTATTTAGATGACTCGATTGTTTGGCGTCGTCATACTTCTCACCTCCGCGCTTCTATTGGAGAGTGGCGGTGAAGGACGTCCGCAAGTTGAAGCTCGAACAATTCCAATCACCCGAGTTGTTCGGATACCTCTTGCCGTCTTAGGTTCTCAAGAAGTGTCGGGAAATAATTCCACAGTGCTGGCAGCATCACCAGGAGCTGCGGAAGAGCTTCCCGAAGGGCCCAACGGTTTCGATATTTTCGAAGAAGAGAATATTTTGATTAGCGATCCCCTGCACAATCGGGTCGTGATCTTCGACCCTCAAGGGAAATTCCGTCAAGCATGGAACATAGGCTTTGCAGCTGACAGTATTCGTGTCCTGCCTGATGGCAATGCGTTAGTTCGTGAGGCCAATACAGGCCAGTTTCATGCATTCAATCGCGAAGGAAAACCTGTTACGGGAGAGATGCCTCCTTCGCTCGAGTCGACGCAGGCCCACAAGCTCACTACGACGAGCGGATTGGTATCGAATCCTAAGGGAAGTCCGATCAGTGTTCAATTGAACCAACCAGGCCTGAGCCTGGTGTCTCTTGAAAGCGTGGGGGTCGATAACACCGGCAACATATACATCGCGCTCGAGAGCTCATCGGGAGAATCAGCAGATGGAATAAACGTGAACAAGACCGTTCGCAAGTACGCCGCAAACGGAAGCCTTCTTAGCGAGACTTCAAAACTCCCACTCGACTATTACATTCCTCCAGTGGACGAGATCCGAGTTCGTAAGGGCAGAATTTACCAGCTGATGACAACCAGCACCGAAGTTGAAATCAATATCTGGGATACAAACTGAAGGATTCTGGATGATGAAAGATTTAGGACTGCGGTCGCGCCTCTGGCCGTCTCTTCTGGTTGTATATGTTTCGCTGACTTGCATTTCGTCGAGCAACACCCAGACGAGTCTGATTGCCCGGCTGCCTACCACCACAAGAGCAGAAGTAGTGGCGCGAGCGAAACAACTGGCTGCTCATTCGTGGACCTGTGGATCCCAAAATCTCCATGCCTCGTGCTCGAGAAGTTATAAGAGCGATTGGACGAACGGTCAGCATGTGACCGGCATACCTTATAGCTGGGGAGGAGTGGACGGTCCGGAGCTCTTCGATCAAAAGCTGGCTAAAGGATTGGCAGCGGGCGGCCACAGCCGGTATGGTGTTTTGGCTTGTACGGCGGGAATTGATTGCTCTGGCTTCGTAACTCTTTGCTGGGGGCTGCCGGTGTCGGGTCACGCTTACAGCACCAGCAATCTTCGCACGATCGCGGGGAGGCTGAGAGCCAACGTATTCACAGACCTGAAACCGGGCGATGTTTTGAACAAACCAGGCTCGCATGTCGTTCTGTTCACCGGCTATAACCCGGACGGCACATTGAATATCTGCGAGGCATCAGGCAGTGCGGCCAGGGTGATATGCCACCGGACTACGTGGTCTCATGTCACGAAGTACATTGCATTGCAATATAAGGGCATAGACGACTAAGGCGCTTATCTCGAGGCTTATATGAGAAGGCAATTCTTGAGTTTGACTGGATTCGCATTGGCAGTTTTCCTTGTCGCCTGCCTCGTTCGTCTTCCTTCCTTTCACGCTGCCGAATCGGATAGCGCAAGACCTGGGAGAGCGGCGGAGGCAGCGCCTGACAACACACCTAAGAAATATGCGCTTCTCGTCGGCATCAATGATTATGAGCATCCAGAGAGCGTTTCGCCCCTGGCCGGCTCGGTAAACGATGTTGAAAACATGCGGCAGGTGCTGATCGGAAAGTTTGAATTTCCTCCTGAAAATATCCTGGTTTTGACAAACGCCCAAGCGACCCACGCCGCAATACTGGGTGCGATCAAGACGCACCTGATTGACAAAGCGCAACCCGGAGACATTGTCGTCTTCGATATCAGTAGCCACGGATCGCAGATGAAAGATGTTTCCGGAACCAAAATCAGCGGTATGGATGAAACCATTGTTCCCTATGACTCGAGAGATCCTGAAGGGAAAGTTTTCGACATCAGCGGAACGGAGCTACATCCTCTCCTGGTCCAGCTTGCGGCAAAAACTAAAAACTTAACCTTTATTCTTGATAGTTGTCACTCAGGCACCTTAGTGCGGGGGGCGCGTGTGCGTTCAATTCCGCCTGACACGCGGCCCTTGTCGCGGGAGCTTGCAGCTAACACATCTGCCACGCGACAAGTGGGTGTGGTCGACACATCGGACTCCCCGAAGTTCGCAGCTATCTCGGCGGCATCTTCACGGGAGAGTGCCTTTGAGCACTACAGCGACGGTGCCGAGCAGGGTGCGCTGACACACTTTCTCGTTCAACAACTTCGTGTTGCGAAAGCGGGAGCCACGTATCGCGACATTATGGACAGTGTAATCGGCAATGTTAAAGCTAATTATCCGACGCAGGATCCCTCCCTCGAAGGTGCGGAGCCCGATCAATATGTCTTCGGTGATGGCAGTAGTGTCGCGCGAGTTTACATCACCGCAGCGCCTTCGCTGCTGGACCCCCACCGGGTCACACTCGGGGTTGGACAGGTCGCCGGCGCGACGGTCGGATCCATCTACGAAGTCTATCCGCCTGGCAGCAAAAAGTTTGCAGCTCCTGAGAGGGTGATCGGAAGTGTACAGATTATTTCGGTCAGTCCGATTAGTTCAGAGGCCCGCCAGATTTCCGGCGACAAGATTGCGCCAGCTTCCCGAGCCGTAGAACGGCAGCACCGCTTTGGAAATTTACGGATGCGTCTCTTTATCGATGGGAACTCGCAGCCCCTGCAATCGATTCGAGATGCGCTGCAAACTATCAAATACATCGAAGTTGTAGATAAGCCAACACTTTGCAATATGCAGCTGAGGCAATCGGGAAATGTCATTCAAACGCTTGGTGCAGACGCTTCGACGCTGTCTCCGCCCGTCCCTGTAACCGATGCGGATTTTACGGATCACGTTGTAAGCCAGCTGAAATCATGGGCTGCGTGGTTTAACGTGCTCAGTTTAAATAACCCTCAATCAGGCATTGACTTAGCATTCACTTTAAAAGGCAGTCAGACCCGAGATGTGATGGCGAGGGTTGGACGTCCGGACATGGGTGTTAACGAGGGGGAAGTCGTTGAGGCTTCGCTCAAGAATAATTTCGATCGAGATCTGTACGTTGCGATATTGGATCTCTCCAGCGATGGAAGCATCGCTGTTGTGTATCCAAGTGAGCGAGGCGCGAAGGCTGTTCTGCAGCCAGGGTCGACCATGTCAGAGTCTTTCAAGACATTTATTTCCAAGGGGCGCACAAAAGAGACCGACATTCTTAAAGTATTTGCGAGCACTAAACCCATTGATTTAACACCGCTTACTCAAGGTAAGATTCGCAGTGTCGAAGATGTACCAACTGGAGAATTAGATCCTCTCCAGGAATTATTGATGGCTTCCACTGGAGTTTCCCGTGGGATTGCGCCGGTTTCGTCCGGTCCAACCAGTTTAGGCACCTGGACGGTAACGCAGAGAGTTTTGGTCATAAAACGCGCGCATTGAGTGCATTAATCGACCCAATATTGCGCCCCAAAGGCGGTTTTTGGAAGGAGAATCAACTATTGCGCCCTCAACGGCTCATGCCGGTAGCGATATTGGGGACGGTTTGCGCCCTCTCTTTTCTCTCACTCGTAGGCTGTAAATCCAAGGCCACGCAGCCAGTTCAAGATGCATTGAACGGGGTCGCGAGTTGGTATGGCGTTCCATTCAATGGACGCCCTACAGCCAGCGGCGAGATCTACGACATGGAGAAACTCACGGCCGCTCATCGCACTCTTCCACTCGGTACGGTGGTCGAAGTGGACAGGCTGGACAATGGGCAGAAGGTTCAGGTCAAGATCAATGATCGAGGTCCTTTCGTGCAGGGAAGGATCATCGACCTGTCGCATGCCGCCGCACAAGCAATTTCTATGCCCGGCATTGCCAATGTGACGCTTAAAATCGTGAGCGAACCGCCCACGCGTGGTGTCGACATGTTCGCCGTTCAGGTGGGCGCCTTCGCGGATCGCGCAGCCGCTGAGCAACTTCGCGATCAGATGAATGCGAAGTTCGGTACCGCCAGGTTGGTGTATCGAGCCGGTGATCAGACGTGGTGCGTCCTGGCCGGCCTGGAACCAACCGAGCAAGGCGCTAACGCCCTGGCACAGCAACTGGGCGACAAATCCAGCAGTAGCTTCGTCGTCCTCGTGGATTCAGACCAGTGAGATTAGTAGTTTTAATTGAAAGTTTGTTTCTTGTTGTAACGTAATCTGTCCAAAGCAAAAAAATGTTGTAACAAAACCCGCAGAAGAGCACTATCGTATGTATCACATTCCTGAGCGTGACGAGAGTAGCTCGGAATCCGGCCCTGTTGACGTCACCATGCTTGGAAGTTCCCTGGTTATCAAGTCGACGGAGTGACTCAGTTGCAAAAGAGTCGACATCGGCTGCTCTTTTTGTTCGCTGTCTGCCGTCTGTCACTATCGTTTGTACACGTCCACGAACAAGGGGCGCGAATCGATGATAAGAGTCGAATCCGCAAGGCGCTCGATATTTGCGCCATGAAACCCTTCGAGAAAGTGCACGAGTCTACAGAAGAACTTGTCATTCATCGCAATGCGCGACTTCCGTTATGGACGCGATGAATAACATATCCAAGAACATCAGTTCACCCTTTTGCGATTACGCATTTCGGTGAAACGACACCTCGCAAATGTGAGGTTTTATGTACAGAATTGCCATCCCGCACCGTAGTTACCTCGCGCTCTTCGCCAGCCTGATCGCGTTGGCCACCGCGACTTTACCAGCCAATGCTCAGGATCGCGGTATCGTCAGCCTGAAGGCGGCCAATCCCACGCCGACGCAGACAGGCCGACCCAATTTTTATGCCTTAGTGATCGGCATCCGCAGCAATCCTTATCTGCCTCCCTTAGAAACCCCACTAAACGATGCAAAAGAGGTAGAACAGACCCTCAAGAATGAGTACGGATTCAACACTCAGTTGTTGATAGATGCGACGAGAGACCAGATCATCGGAGCTCTGGATCATTACCGTCGCACGTTGACCGAGAATGATGAATTATTGATCTATTATGCCGGGCATGGATTTTACGACAAAGATGTAGACCAGGCTTACTGGGCGCCTGTCGATGCCAACACAGATACTTATTCCCGCTGGATCATTGCCACCGAGATTACGGGTACAGCCAAAGCCGTACCGGCGCGCCATGTTCTGATCATCTCCGATAGCTGTTACTCGGGAATGCTTTCGCGGGGCGCAGGGGGCGCCGGCCCGGCTACTAATCTTGAAGATCATTCGGCCTACCTGGAGAGGATGCTGGACAGAAAATCAAGAAATGTTATGTCCAGCGGTGGAGACGAACCGGTTCAGGACAACGACGGGCAATGGGGCCCTACAAATCATTCGGTCTTCGCGAATGTTCTGCTGCGGAATCTAACTGCTCCTCCAGCGGACGAATTTACTGCTGAAGAACTCTTCTCTCACGTCCGGATTCAAGTGGCAGCAAGATCGACGCAGACGCCAACATACACTCCCATTCGCGACTCACTTCACGACGAAGGAGACTTCGTTTTTTATCGGGTCGGCCATGCTGGAGAAGTGCAGCCTTCGCCGTCAAATATCTCATACCTGCCTCCTCCTTCAGTTGACCCGGAGAAAGATGCAATCGGGGCCAGCCTCGACAAGTATGAGGATGCCTATGCGTCGATGGACATGCATTTGATGAAAGCAGTGTGGCCTTCTCTGTCCAGGGCACAGGAGAAGGCACTCAATCATGGGATTAGCGCTCCGGGACTCAAGGCCGTAAGAGTGCAGTTGAGAAACATAGTCGAAACGCACGATGCTGGTACTGCCAAGGTAAAGTGCGATCAATGGATGGTCTATACCTGGGCAGGAAAGCGACAGCCTCCGCAGGTGAATTCAGTTGAAATCCTGCTCACGAAAAACCAGCAGGGATCCTGGCTCGTCAATGATGTCAGGCCGAAGTAGGTATTTGGTAATAGATGCTGGACATCATTTACCAACCAGCGCAATAACCTACTTCAAGCTGTTTCCATTATTTGTTTGACACCAAAGTAACGGTGCTGTAGATTCGCTCCCCTGTACGTGGGCCTCTTCTTCTATAGCAGCAATGGAGCAAGAGTCGTGACGAATGAGCGTAATTCGAAACCGGTCGCAGCTTGTATTCATGCAACAGCGATTGCCTGTAGCGTGGTGCTCGCGGCAGCGACTCTGTTCCAGCCATGCGCTCGAGGACAAACGGTCGGTTGCGCCCCATATACGGCAAATTATCCATGCGTATATGTTGCCAACGAAAGTGATGACACTGTTTCAGTAATAAACGCTGCCACGAAAACAGTAATAGCCACCGTCGACATTACCGGTGGGAGTGGTGCCGCTGCCGAACCCGGCGCAGTCGCTATAACACCGGACAATGCCTACGTTTATGTCGGTAATACAAATTTCAATCAGGGATCGGTTACGCTGATCGCCACAGACACGAATACTCTTGGTCCAACCGTTGCCCTTCAGAGTCCCGAGTTGCCCGGCGGTATAGCCATCACCCCTGATGGAAAACAAGCCTGGGTCACAGAGCCGGGAGGCTACTATTCCTACATAGGATTTGTTGGAATAGACATTATTGATACCACCGTTGACCCCAGCAAAAATTTGCCGGCTATAACGGCCACCATCACTACACTCTCGGATGCCGCCGCTACTCCGCTAAAAGATCCCACCGCGATCGCCTTCACTCCTGATGGCACCGTTGCTTACGTAGCGGACACTTGTTCTGATCCGCAGAACACTGGCGCAACAATCGCCTGCGCCGACAAAGTCTCCGTAGCGTCGCACACGGTCATAAAACAGATTCCGATCGAAGGAACCGTAGCTTTCCACGCGGCCTCCATAGTTGTGACCCCGGATGGCTCGCGCGCCTGTATGTCGACTTTGACCTCTTCGACTTCGACCTCTTCGACTTCGAATCTCGTAGTTGCGTGCATCAGCACTGCTGATGATACTGTGTCTACTATTCCGCTGCCCCCGTTATCACCCCCCCCACCAGTCACACCATTTCTCTCACCTTCAAATTATGGGTTTGGTGTTACGCCCGCCGGTGTCCTGTATGCAGCTACGTACTCCGATTCGACTTCGGGAAATCAGGTGTTTTTATTCGATCCGAGTCATAACAGTTTCATTGGCAGCACAACGGTCGGCAGTGGTCCGACAGGTGTGGCGGTCTCTGCCGATGGCACCTCTGTATATGTAACAAACTGTTGCAACAACAGTGATCAGACTGCTACCGACACGGTATCAATCATTGATACGGGTACGGGCGCAATCACGACCACGCTGAACGTCGGATTTGATCCCCAGGGTGTCGCAGCGATGCCATCGATTCCCGCAACGATCACAAGTGAGCCGATCGGCCAAACCATCGATTATGGCCAGTCTGCGACTTTGTCTGTAACCGTAGAGGGTACGGCTCCGTTCAGTTATCAGTGGTATGCCCTGAACGGCACTTCGCCTTCGCCGATCCAAGGCGCCACCTCAAGCACCTACACCACTCCTCCGTTAACTGCGACAACAACCTATGCGGTGATGGTCGCCAACCGTGTCGCGGGAGCATCCGTACGAAGTAAGAACGCGACGATCACTGTCAATCCTTATGTGCCGCCTACAATCACGACTCAACCCGTCAGCCAGCCCGTTACATCCGGGCAGCCCGCCACACTCACAGTTGCGGCGACCGGTACACCGCCGCTCGCCTATCAGTGGTATCAGGGACAGAGTGGCGACACCTCGACGCCTATTCCAGGCGCCACTGGCAGCTCATACACCACCCCTGTACTTACTGCTACGACCAGTTATTGGGTTTTGGTGAGCTCTTTGGTACAGGGGCAATCAGCGACTGCACAGAGCAGCACGGCAACAATCACTGTGAACTTTGTCCCTACATGCACTCTTTCTCTACAGGGAACGGAAACGTCGACTTTTATGACGCAGTTCACAGTGCGCGCTATCGCCAACTGCACTGATCCGCAGAACTCACCGCTCACTACCTCCATCGACTGGAAAGATGGGTCAGCACCCTCGTCAGGAGCCGGTGGATCTCTGACGGCGACACATACATACAGCTTGCCTCTCCAATCCAATTACATGATTACGGTTAACACCACGGATTCTCTTGGCCTGCAAGGAGCAATCAGCAACTCAACGGCCCTCGTTCCCGCTTCTCAGGTTCCGGGAGCTTTTTCGGGACAGAGCACCAGTTTCACGCGGAACATGACGTCGCCGCCACCCAGCCCAACGGAGCAGGTAACATTCGAGTGCACTACGGTTACGGATTCCAGCGGGAATGTGCAGGACGCATCGGCGATAGGAATATCCTGCGGATCGACGCCGGCGCCGGTGACGCTTTCCAGCGTACCAACAAGTGTAACAATCAACATCCAGACGAACGGATTAGCGGCTGCGAATGCAAACTCTCTCGATAGAAGAGCATGGCTCTATGCAGTGTGCCTCCCATTACCCGGACTGTTCTTCTGGTGTTTTGGTTTGGGAAAGAGGTTGTCACGTAGGAGAGCCCTGATACGGTATGGAGCGCAGGTGCTTGTAGCTGGACTGCTTTTGCAACTCGTTGGTTGCGGTGGTGGCTTTACACTTCCGGCGGCGACGCCGCCATCTTCCACACCAGCGGGGAATTACCAGATAACCATCGTTGATAATCCGGTGAATTCGAACACGTCAGGCTTTATACAAATTTCGCTGATCGTGCCGTTAACAGTAAGCCCGACGCAGTAATGTCGGTTCAGAGATTTTCCAAGGGCCACTTTGAGAGATACGTAGGATCTGGCGTCACATGCTATTGACGGCCAGCTGAGGACAAGAAGCATGCTGATTCGTATTCTGGCGAATGCCGCGCTTGCACTGACTCTCGCGCAATCGGTCGCGATGGGACAGACCGCGTGTGGCAACACAAAACTTGTCTGTCTCATCCCGACCGCTCTGCATACGACCTCGTCTACTTTTAACTTCTTTAACACAGCCTTCGGAACCCAGGTCACGCAGCTGCCGCTGCCCTCGATGGCGTCAGGATTTCTATTTACTTTCGACAAGTCCACGGGCGTCTATGCACAATCTCAACAAAGCTTTGGCCCTGTGCTGACCGAACGTGCCGAAACCATCGGACGCGGCAAGGCCTACTTTTCAGTGAACTATCAACGCTTCTCATTTAGCCAGATTGACAACAACGATCTGAAAAACCTTTCCATCCTCTTTTACTTTCCGTCTTCTCAAAATCCGCAGGTGATTACGAATCCAACGACCCGTGTAAGCTCAACTATCAATCAATATGTTGCGGCCGGTACCTTTGGGGTCACTAACCGGCTTGATGTTTCGATCGCGGTTCCTTTTTCACGTGTCTCGTTAGGCGTCGGTTCACAAGGAACGGAATACAGCACGATTAGCGACGCATCGGCTCACTTCTCCGAATATCTTCCCGGTGCAGCAAGTGGTGCAGGCGATGTGGTCTTCTCAGCTAAAGACAGAATTCTCATGCGCGAAAAATTCGACCTGGCGATAGGTGGTGAAGTGCGGCTGCCGTCCGGCGATGCAGAGAATTTTCTAGGCTCAGGAGCCTACGGCTTGAAACCCTACCTAATAATTTCGCGTCGTGATAGAGTGACACCTCACGTTGTGCTGGCATACCAGTACAACAGCCATTCCATTCTTGCGACAAATCAGACGGGTCATAGGGACTTGTTACCAGGGTTTTTTACCTACAATGCAGGAGCGGATATCGGAGCAACAAAACGTGTCACAGTTACCGCTGATTTTCTCGGCCAGCTTTTCTTCAACGCTCCGCAGGTTTCTACTCCAAAAAGCGTGACCGTACAGGTCAACAATGCACCACAGTCGTTTAATACGATCGTGCAGGAAAACGGCTCGTATACGACCGCAAACCTGGCTTTAGGCGTCAAGGCAAATCCCTGGAATAACGTCCTCATCACGGCTAATGTAGCCCTCAAACTAAACAACGCGGGCTTGAGAGCTACTGCGGTACCGCTCATTGGAATTTCGTACTCCTTTTAATAAATCAACATTGCAGCGGGAGAAGTGGATCCTGATGACGGTGGCATGTAAAGGAATATCTCGTTCGAAGGAGATATCGGATGTTTGACCGTATGTATTCGGGGTTCTATGTTTGGGGAATCGGGACTCTTGTCTTAGTTGGTTTATTTCTAATTTTTGTGCTGGCAGGCTGGCCTGGAGACATCAACAATTGCGTATGGGGGTCTGATAAGCAGCTTCCAGAGAGCGCACTGATTGCACCGTCAGCTCACGCTTCGGCGCAGGCACAAAAAAATTATCAGCTTGAAGTCAAAAAGGTAGCGTCCGACAATACCTGCTATTGCGAGGCGTTTTCACTTTCCGACGCGGCACAAGGAAAGCCGGGCGTCCGTCAGAAACAGAATACATGGTTCAATCTTTATTCTATTGCCACATCACTCATCGTAGCTTTCGGTGTCTACTGGTCTCGCCGAGACGGCGCCAGCAACTTAGTAGGATCAAATACCTTATTTCCCGACGTCTACATCTTCGTGGTCTTGTTTCTCGGATTGGGAAGTATGTGGTTCCACGGAGCTATTAAGGAGTGGGGCGGCATTACCGACGATCTATCGATGTATCTTTACGTGGAATTTTTGATTTTCTATACGCTGCGCCGCTTATTAACCTCAGTCCCAGAGTGGCTGATTTGGACAGGCTATCTACTCGCTGTTGCTTTCTTCACAGGCTTTGGTGAATATCTATCGGAGAAGAATCCCGCCACACCAATCTCGCTGATTCTGATTGTGATTCAGGTGGTGGCCTATCTCGCATTGCAAATAGTGATATGGGTTCAAAAAAGTGAGAAGCCAACCTGGAGATGGTGGTCAGCAGTAGCCTGTATCGGAGTGGCTACATTTTTCTGGATCTTCTCCCAGACCGGCAGATTTATGTGCAGCCCAACGGGTCCGCAGCCACACGGCCTGTTGTGGCATCCCTTAGCGGGTGCGATGGCTGTCTTCCTTTATTTTTACTGGCACTATGACACCGGTGACGATTTGTCAGCATTCTCTTAATCGTGGAGGGAACTACTGAAGGACCCAACAATCGTTCTTCTCTCAGATCAAACTTATTCGCGATCAACAGGACGGATACGCACGTGACGATGAACTTGAAAACTATAAAAGCCAGCCGTAGAGACCTAATCACCACGCTATCCTCGATCGGCGCACTTTCTGCGATTTACTCTTCAGGATTTCCAATGGAGGGGTTGGGTCAAACTTCGCCGAAGCCGGATGATTCGAGTGAACAGTCTTCCCCCAAGGCAGAAGCGGCTTATAACTTCTGGAGCGAAGATATCCGCAACCCGGATTACGGAACAGCAAGATCAATCACCCCTGGCGGCGTTGCACCTCGTGCTGTTTGCATCTACTACGACAAAGACAAAGGCTTTCTCACCGGCAGCGACATCGGAGACGTCGGATTGGCCGACCGCGGCGATGCCAACGTCCTCGTAAATGTAGACCATATACGTCCATCTACGCAGGATCAGACACGTTTTACAAATTTGGACGGAGGGTCTCTCCGCATCGATTTGCAACAATCGACACCGATGCCGTCACTCACGGAACGGCTGGCCTGGACAGCGATTGCGGCATTCTTGCCAGAAAACAAAAAGCTTCCCCCGCTGAAAGATATGACTTTTGATCCGGGAACAACCTGGGGCAAGCTGACAAGTGTGAACTTTCCCAAGGGTGGAGGAACGTGGACCTGGAACTTTTTCCTACAGCACCGTAAAAGCCGTTGGATGCAGCTCTTCGACACCATTTGTAGCTCTCGTGGCGTGCTCTTGCCAATCCTCGGTCTTGGATTTCCCGCCATCGCCGTGACCGCTCTTTATACGGTGGACAAAATCGTGGCGGGACTTACAAAGGATGCGAACACTGATTGGCTGTTTCAGAGTTCAGATACCTATATCTATGCAACCAAAGAGGCACGAGATTCTTTCGAAGGATCGAAGATGCGGCTGAAACAGGGAATGTATGTGATCATTCCGAATGCCCATGTCCCCTCCTTCAGCAGGCAGCAGGCGGGCCTCATCATTAAGGACGGTCTCATTGTTCCCGCAAACACCAGCAGTCTCAATGTTATTGAGGCTGCGCAGCAAACAATTCCAGACGTCACTTATATAACGGTCGGCGTCACAGCGAGAGTTCGCCCCTCATTGAAATAAAAGAGCTGGTTGACTCACTTCTGTTTTGCTATGTCCGGTCCGTTGATAGCGGTAGCTGGTGGTTCACCGTAATTCGCGGCATATACATAGCCGGTAGTCGCGTCGACTGCGAGCGCATACGGATTTATCCCGGCGTCATGCGTTCCAATCACTGTATTCTTAACGCCATCGATCACCGTCACGCTATTGCCATGCACGTTTGCAACATAGATCCGGTTGCGTGTGACATCAACCGCTACAGCCTGGGGGTGCTCGCCTACATGCAGCGTGGCAATCACTTTTCGCTTTCCAGTGTCGATGACGCTCACAGTCTCACTGCCATAATTCACGGCATAGAGTGTATGCGTAGAGGGATTGATAGCAACCGCGCAGGGGATTTCACCAACAGGAATGGCGTATACGTCATGAGTCTTTTCATTCAGGGCGACGATATCGGCGGTTCCAGTGTGAGCCAGATAGAGCGTGTGTGACGAGGCATCGAAGACGAGACCCCAGATATGCGGCCCCACCAGCACTTTGCTGGTGGTTCCGTTTGTAACATCCACAATTCTGATATTGGGGTCTTCGTAGGTTGTGAGAAACATCGCATGGTCGGGGGAATCCAGCGCTATACCATCTGCGCTGCCGACCTTGAACGATCGCCTTGTATTGGCTGCGTCGTCGATGACGGTCACAACGCTACTATAGGTGTAAGTTACATAAATTTTGTCGCTGGTTTCGTCTACCGCCAACACATATGGAGTGGCTTCTACTTTGATGGTCGCTACTACCTCGTCGGACCTGCCATCAATCACGCTGATAGTGCCGCTTTCAGTATTGAGAACGTAGATTCGGTTTGTCGTTCGATTTATGGCAAGAGCTATGGGGGCGGCGCCTACTTTGACCGATCTAGTCGAGCCGCTCGTCTCATCCGTTACGACTACTGTACCTGCGCCCTCATTCACGGCGTAGACCTTGTGAGTTGCTGGATTGATGGCCACAGCGAGACTGGTAATCAGCCTGCCTTGCGGTGCCTCACCTTCTACATGCACCGCAAACGTCGCAGAAACCAACGCGACCAGGGCAATCGCGATGCGAACGCAGGTCATGGAATAGCAAGAGGTTGAAAATGACAGGCAATTGCAGGATCGGAGGTTCACGTTGCGATATACCTCGTTGTGGAACTATATTATTGAACATTAGAAAGTCCGATGTCGAGCGGTAAAACTTGTTCGCACTGGCAAGGAAGGCTCTCCATGATTTCGCGCATGCGGTCTCTTTGTTTCCTGGCTGTTTCTCTCTTTGTAGCGGCCGCCGCTTTTGGCCAGGACAAACCATTTCATGTGCTTGCCTTCTATTCCACGCATGTAGAGAAAGACCACGTAGATTTTGCCATGCAGGCCATTCCGTTTTTTGAGGCGATGGCCAAACGAGACAACTTCGAATTCAAGGCAACGTCGAACTGGGATGATTTGAATCCGATTGCGCTGAAACAATATCAGGTCGTCGTGTGGCTGGATGAGTTTCCGTCCACTGCGTCGCAGCGCATTGCCTTTCAGAACTACATGGAGCAGGGAGGAGCGTGGCTTGGCTTTCATATCGCCGGTTGGATGGATAGCCGCGAGACCTGGCCATGGTTTGCTGATTTCCTGGGAACCGTCTTTTATGGCAATAGCTGGCCGCCGCTGCCTGCAACATTGAACATTGACGATCCATCGCATCCCACGGTTCAGGGGCTGCCGACGAGTTTGCTCTCGCCCGCTAACGAATGGTATAGCTGGAAGCCGGATCCACGCCAGAATCCTGATATCAAGGTTTTAATGACGCTCGCGCCTTCCAATTATCCGTTGGGATTCAAAGACACCCTTGCGGGCGGTGACATTCCCGTTACCTGGATCAACAAAAAATACAAGATGCTCTATACGAACATGGGCCATGGCGACAAGATTTTTGCCGATCCTAAACAGAATCGATTTTTCGAAAATGCGTTACTGTGGCTCGGTGGCCGACGTTCATGACCTCGGAGAAATCCTGTGCAACAACGACTATTTTGGCTCTGGAGATGACACCACCGAGACCAAAATAATATGCCGGCGAGTGCTCCATCATGACTTGAGTCTTCATTTAAAAGTTAGTAAAACGACAAATCGGGAGGGATCGTGCAGCGCAAATTGCGTCTTTCGTTACGAAATTCTGAGATATGGCTGTTCATTCTGCTATTCGCCTGCATTGGCATGGCTAAAGCCGCTGCCCCCAACCCCGCAGCTCCGACATTTCGAGTCGTTGCGCTCGCCGAGGCTGGAGGCATTCACCAGCCTTTCGTGGAAGCGGCAAAGGTATGGCTGAACAGAGAAGCGGTTGAACATAACTTCACTGTCGACTACATTCAAAATACCGACAAGATTGATGACGCATTCTTATCTCATTACCAGTTATTTATTCAGCTCAACTATCCGCCTTACAATTGGACGCCAACAGCAGCAGCCGCATTTATCAAATACATAGAAGCGGGTCGAGGAGGATGGATCGGATTCCATCATGCCACGCTGCTTGGCGAGTTCGATGGCTTCAAGATGTGGCCCTGGTTCTCAGATTTCATGGGAGGCATCCGTTTCAAGGACTATATTCCCAGCTTCGCCGATGGCACAGTGACGGTTGAAGATACGTCTCACCCCGTGATGAATGGTGTCACTACGCCTTTCGTCATCAAGCATGAGGAATGGTACACATGGGACAAATCTCCTCGTCCCAATGTGCATGTTCTGGCGACGGTGGATGAAAATACCTACTCGCCAGATACGAAGATCAAGATGGGTGGCGACCATCCCGTCATCTGGACGAACGAACACTACAAAGCGAGAAACATTTATATCTTTATGGGGCACCACCCGGATTTATTCGAGAACACTGCCTTCGCTACCATCTTTCGGAATTCAATTTTCTGGGCAGCTCATCAGGATGTGGCCCCTTGATTATTTCTCCGTAAGAAACGCTAAAGCCACCTGTCAATCCCTATGGATCGACAGGCTCGGCTGCGACGAGGGTGCGGATTGCTGGAGCGACAACGAGAAGCAATTCCGCGTGAGGCGCCACGCTTTTCTCGATATCAGCCAGTTGTTCTTTATGCTGATCTTGAGTGACAGGATGCCCGGATTCGACAGCGTCGAGTGCCGACAAGCCAAGTGTCCCCAATTCCGAAAGACCTTGTGACAACGGAACCAACGGTTGCCGCAGCGCGGATGTGGCTAGATACGGCTCAATCTGGGCATCGTTATCGCGCCACTGGATTAACAATGTTCGCAGCTCTGGTCGAACAGAAGGATCGTGGATCGCACGCTGCGCCAACGCGTTGATCTGCCTTGCCTGATCGCTTTCCGGTGGAACCGCGTCTACCATATGGTTCAATGGAGCTTCTACATCGTAGACTTGCGTCTTTTCGCGTTCGTATTCCTTTACCGGTTCAACGGCCATTGCCAGTGTCTCAAGTAGTTTGGGGGGCATATCGTCATTCTCGATCCGGTCCATCATTCTGACGCTGCTGGTGCGCTGCTCGAGGTCTAGCCATTCCAGATTACGGCTGAGAACAGCCAGACGGCGATACATCGAATCGACGTCTGTCACTGATGCTGGAGACCACAGCCGTTCGGCGATGGCGCCAAGCCGCGGCCATATCCGGTTATCGAGAATCTCCGGTGTGACGTACTCGGTCCACTGTGCGGCTTCTCCACCGAGAATCCTCGACTTTTCTTCAGCTGAGAGCGATGCACTCTCACCGCTCAGAGGATCGACAGCATAGTGCTGCGATGCGGGATATTGAAGATCGAGATAGTAACCGGCGGATAGCACCGTTTTATAGCCCAGCTTTGCGGCATCGGCCAGCGAGTTCGCGCCTCTCCAGGATTGAATGAGCGAGTCTTTCGGTAAGTCTCCGGCGAGGATCTCGTCCCATCCTTCCATCTGCTTGCCGTGCTTTTGAACGATAGCCTGCACACGCTTTGTGAAGTATGTCTGCAGAGCATGATTATCTTGAATGTTGTGCTCATGCATCCACGTCTGGATGTGTGCGCCTTTATCCCAATACTTACCGTCAACCTCGTCGCCGCCGATGTGAAAGTATCGGTCAGGAAAGAGTTTTTCCATTTCTCCGAAAACCTTATCGAGCAGCTTGTAAGTGGCATCTTGAGTCGGATCGAGTGGAGGCCGCAGATTGTCACGCTGCGAACGGACCAATCCCTGAGGCGCAGGTCCTGAGGCAATTTGAGGGTATGCAACCAGCCAGCTCACCGCGTGACCTGGCACATCGAATTCGGGAACCACGCGCACACCGCGATTACGCGCATACGCTATCAACTCATGTATCTGGTCCTGCGTATAGAAAAGCCCATCAGAGGCAACCCTGGTAAGCCTTGGGCATCGCTTGCTTTCGACACGAAAGCCTTCGTCGTCGGAGAGGTGCAGATGCAGAATGTTCAGCTTGACCGCAGCCATACCATCGACATTGCGTTCAATCGCATCGAGCGGCATGAAGTGCCGTGATACGTCGATCATGAGGCCGCGCCATGCAAAACGCGGCGTATCATCGATGCGAACATAAGGGAGAACCCACCCTTGCGGCCCCGATTTCACCAGCTGAAGCACGGTTTCGAGGCCGTGCATAGCTCCAAGAGGATTGGCCGCCGTAAGTTCGATTCCTTTGCTGTTGATCACTAGATGATAGCTCTCATCTTCTTCGACCGCCTGAACGCGAAGTCCAGGGCCGGCACACTGGATGACGAAAGAAGGACCATCAGGGGTTCCGGGAAAGTGTCTATCGAAAGGGAAGCCGGTGTGCGCAGTGAGATTTCGCATAAATCGATCAAGCGCGTGATGAACACGCTCATCTCCGCCAATAAGCTCGATTCGCGGGGAATTATCGAGGGCCAGGAGACCTTCCTGTTGCGTGATCTGCGAAGGCCAAGGAATAAGATTTAGTTCCGCAGCCCCACAGGATAATGCAGCTGCCAGCAGGAGGGCGGCTGCTCCAAATCGACTCAATTCACGATGCATTTTCAAATTTGTCTCCCGATGCCAATTCTGACCACGACGAAAAAAAGGCCGACCCGCGTTGAGAGTCGACCCATTCTTGTCACAATATGCTGAGGCAATCAGTTAGTTGTCCAGTATTTATTGAAGCCGATGTACTCAGAAGGAACGGCAGCAAGAATCTTCCTGCGTAATTCCAGCAGATCTACCGAGCCGAGCGTGCTGTATAGAACTTTGCCATCCGCACCGAGCAGTACCGTATAGGGAACGGCCGACTGCCACTTTGGATCGAACGCTGCCTGCAGAGTTGCAGTGTCATCGGAAGCAAACAACAGATTTCGGCTGGTAGCGTGTTTCTTCTCCAGAAATCGCAGCACTCCCGCCTTCTCATCAGGCATGTTCGCAGAAACCGTTACCAGGTCGAAGTCGCGATCGCTATACATGCGAAACGTGTCTTGGAGATCGGAGAATTCCGCCACACAGGAGCCGCACCATGTTGCCCAGAAGCTGATGAGCGTCACATGACCACTGGCGTTAGCGCGCAGCTTCTTCAGTCCGGCTGCATCGACAAGCTCTACGTTGACCGGCTGAGCTTCCAACTTATGCTCCGACGCCTCACGATTGGCTTCTTTCTCCTGCCACTTTGTTGAGCAACCGAAAACATTTGTGTGCGTTACAGAGACTTGCTTGTTGGCCAAAAGCGCGTCGATGGCGTTGCGCGCATCCTGCGTTTTGACCATTTCGATCCGGTAGCTGTTGTCCATGCGACCTTCATAACGAAGGCGACGGTCTTTGTCGAAAATAAAGACATGGGGTGTGGCCTGCGGACCATAGGCGCGTGTGACTGTTTGGGTCGCGCCGTCATATAGATAGGGATAGGGCAGATGCTTATACTGCACGCGGACCTTCATCTCGTCGAGCGTGTCACTCATGTCGGACGAGTCTAGCTCTTCGATCGTGAGAGCTTTAGGGTCGTTACCTTGAATCGCGACAACAGCCACACCGCGCTTCCCATAGTCCTCGTATAGTTGCTCAATGCGATGTTCATACATCTGAGCGATGGGGCAATGATTACACGTAAAAACCACAACCAGAATAGGGCTGGCGGCATAGTCACTTAGCTTATGAATCTTCCCGTCCACACCGGGAAGAGCAAAGTCAGGCGCGGGAGAGCCGAGTGCCAGGATGGGATGAGACTGCTGACCATGCAGAGTTAGCGATATAAGCGATACCAGGATAAAAGTAAAAAACCTACTCATTCCATGTCTCCACTCGGCAAACACCGATTACGACGGTTCTCGGAAAAAGTAATCAACATAGTGTTTCTAAGGTTCGTTAAGAAAGCCTGTATGCTTGCAAGTGGACCACACCAAAAATAGACTGTCAACGCTGCCGCGGGCCGAGATCCGGTAATAGACTTAATGCCATCGTTCAGCCTACATTTCGGGCTGAGGAAGCAGAACAGAAGGAAGCGTTTCTAACGCTAATGAAATTGCGCCCCATAGTACGGCGCGATTGCCCGGTGTTCCCGACCCGATTTTTGTCACTGCAAACTCGCTACCATCTAATTGGTGACGTACAAAGTCAATTAATACTGGGTGCTCTCCAACCTCTCCACTCAGAAGAATGAGGCCCGGATTCAGAATGAGAGAGAGATTGATGACGATGTCGGCGATGATTTCTGCTCGCTGGCGGATGATTTTCTCCGCCCGGTCGTCTCCGGCTTTCGCCAGATTCAGGACTCCAACCGCATCCATTTTTCTATCATTCGGTTTCGTGCCATGCAGCACTTTTCCGTTCCGCTCATACCAACTCTTCAGAATTCCTGAGCTGGTAAGAACCGTTTCGAGTTCTCCAAACTCATGAATGGTGGGTTGTCTTCGCGAGATCGAAGGAAGTCGAAGATAAGCAATCTCTCCGGCAGACCATTGAGAGCCATGATGAATTTTGCCGCCGAGGAAAATACCCGCGCCGACATTGGTCCCAATATTGATGAGGACAAAATCTTTTTCTTGCTGCGCGGCACCGCAATATTGTTCGCCCTGTGCAGCAAGGTTCACGTCATTTTCCACGATAACCAGACAATTCGTGATCTTTGTGAGCATCGCGCGCAAAGGCACGGAACGCCAGCCCTCCAACGTGCTGATCGAGAGTATATTGCCGGCCTCGACGTTCGTGATCGCCGGCACACCGACCACCACAGCCAGTAGTTGTTCCTTGGTTTTTTTCTGTTTTCGGAAAAGAACTCTCAACTCTTCCGCGATGTAAGCGCAGATGGCCTCCGGCGTAGTCCGGCGTTTTGCGAGTGAGAATTTGTGTGTAGCGAGTTCGCTTCCGTTCAGATCGGTGAGGAGAAAGGAAATATTCTCCGCAGAAATTTCCAAAGCTAACAGACATCCCCGTTCCGCCTTGAAACGGATCATATCCGGCGGCCGTCCACCGCTGGACTCACCTTCCCCCAAGTGTTCGATAAGGTTATTTGACAGCAAGTCTTTTACTACGTTTGTGACTGTCGGTGCGCTGAGCCCGGACGCACGCACGAGGTCGGCCCTGGAACAGGAGCCGCACTCGCGCAGCAGCTTCAGAATGCTCTGTGCATTAGTGTGGCGCAGTACGGAGGGCCTGCCAATTGGAATGTTTTTTTTCTTCACTGAATACTTGGAAACAGCAGCAGTCTCACGGTTACTATAAGCTAGCCACGCTCACACAGTCACCTAAGATTGCCGCAGCAGATCATCGTTCTCCAAAGCCTTTTCTGTGTAAACAAGCTCTTGCTCCGACATACTTCTGGATGATAGTAAATAAACATTAGGAAGTAGAGCCCCTCCACGGCTCAGACAGAATGAGCGAAACAAATCAGCAAGCGCCCCGCTGGATTGGCGGAATCGAGCCTCCGAAAGAACTGCTCAAAGCCAGCGGAACGCAGATCCTCGAAATTGAATGCCGTGAACAGCCTCAAAAACTTCACGAACTGCTCCAGGCTTATCGCAGCGATCCGGTGATTCGCGCAGAGCTGAAGAAGCTCAGCGAGCTCGCCAGGAGAAAGGGACCCGTCCTCTTCATCGGTATGGGGGCGTCCTATTGCTCTTCCTTTGGCGGATCTGTTCTCTTGCAGACACACGGGAGGCTTTCATTCTCGGAAGATGCCGGGGAATGGCTCCATTATGCTAGGCCAATATGGGCAGATGCGGCATTGTCCGTGCTTCTCACTACCTCTGGCGAGAGCGCAGAACTGGTAGAGCTATTCAAAGCAGGCGATGATGAGCCGCGCGGATTGATCTGCAATAATCTGGCAAGCACCTGCTGGAAGCTGGCAGAAAATAAGCTTCCGATCATGGCTGGCCCTGAATATGGCAACGCGACGAAGACTTACACGAACGCCACGGCCGCCGCCATTATTCTGTCATCCGAAATACTCGGTCGCCCCTGGCAGGAAGAAGCTGATCGTGCGGCGGAGGCTTTCACGGCTAATCTTGATCCGGTCTTCGCTTTGCGCGGTGAGATTGAGGCTTTTTGCAGGGGTGCAGCCAACATAGAGATCATCGGCCGTGGCGCAGCGTACGGCGGGGCTATCATGAGCGCGCTCTGTATCCGCGAAATGAGCGGCCACCGCGCCGCGGCGCATACGGGCGCGGGTTTCCGTCATGGCCCGAACCTGGATGTGGATGCTTCACATGTAGCGATCATCTTCGCTCTAGGAAGAGTTGCCGGGCTCGGAGTCAAACTCGCTGAAGAGTGTAATCGCCGTGGCGGAAAGGTCGTCCTCGTTTCTACTGAGGATCACAAAGCGACCAGCCAGTTATTTCCTGTCCGCATCACTACGGTCCCCGAGCCTTGGGAAGGCATCACTTCCCTGCTGGTGCCGCAGGCACTCACACTTGGCATGGTAGAGAAGTCAGGATGCCGTCTGCCGCCGCGGTTTCAATATGGAGTGATGGAACAATGAGCATGAGAATTTTTGCCGACTGAGAGGGAACTTGTCCGATTCGGAAACTGTTCCACAAACACACGTTAGACGAGGCTTTATTGGGAGAGTGTCCCTCATCGCAGGGCTTGGTGGCATTCTCTACGGATTCGATATGGGGATCATCGCGGCCGCGCTGATTTTCGTGCGCGAATCCTTTGCGCTTTCCACGCAAATGGAAGAGTTAGTTGTGAGCGTGGTGCTCGTCGGCGCAATGTCTGGAGCGCTTGCTGGCGGCAGTATCGCGGATCGTATCGGTAGGCGCGCCACATTGTTATGGGGCGGTTGTATCTTTCTCGTCGGCTCACTTCTTGCTCCCCTATCGCCGAATGTTGCCACATTGATCGTGGCCCGTGGGCTATTAGGAATCGCTATCGGCTTCACCTCTGTCACCGCACCCGTTTATGTATCCGAACTGGCGCCGCCGGCATCCCGAGGCATGCTCATCGGGCTATATCAATTCGCGCTTACGTTAGGTATTGCCTTCGCGGATCTGGCAGGTTACTGGCTGGCCGGGCAACATGCATGGCGATGGATGTTTGGCATCGGAGCCGTTCCTGCCGCTCTGTTCGTCGTGCTTATTCTCACTCTTCCCGAAAGCCCCCGATGGCTCTTTGCACAGAATCGAATCGCTGAGGCACAGTCCGTACTGCGCGCCTACACCGATGAAGCCGGCGCGGCACTCCTTCTCGAAGATATCCGCTTCGCTTTGCAGATAAAGATGGAACGCCGCTGGAGCGTGCTATGGAGTCCCACAGTTCGCAAGTCTCTCGTGATCGCTGTCGGCTTCACGGTCCTGCAGCAGGTCACCGGCATCAACACCATCATTTATTACGGACCGCAGATTTTTTCGCGCGCTGGCATCGCCTCGGATAAGAATGCCATCTTTGCCACTCTGCTAGTTGCGGTCACCAATGTGCTGGCAACTATCATTGCGCTGGTGCTGGTGGACCGAGTAGGGCGCAAACCGTTGCTTTACGTCGGAGTCGGAGGTATGACTGTTTCGCTCTTCCTGCTGGCATATTCATTCCATAATCAAGCAGCATTCGGAGCGGCGCCGGGGGTTGTAGCCACCATCTGTCTCATGATCTACATTACGTGCTTTGCATTCAGCATGGGGCCCATCGCGTGGATTCTTGTTTCCGAGGTCTTTCCTCTGCGAGTGCGTGGCCGCGGCGTGGCTGCGGCATCAATTGGTTCCGGCGCATCCAACTTTCTCGTCTCGCTTACCTTTCTGTCTCTCATCAAAGCCGCGGGGAACAGCTGGACCTTCATCATCTATGGAATCTTTTGCATCATAACGTTGCTCTTCGTACGCTTTGTCGTTCCCGAAACCAAGGGCCGTGAACTGGAAAGCATTAGTTCCGTACCCAATGCGATTGCGCAATAGCTGAGACAACAAAAGAGCTACGATCAGAACACCTCTAACGATCAGGGATAGCGTTTAAGAATGAACCAGCAACAGAACGGCGGCATACTCACTGTGAACCAAAAGACCTTATCAACGACGGATACTGGCTATGTCGTCGGCGTGGATATTGGAGGAACAAATCTGCGCCTCGCACTCGCCGATCTGAACGGCATGATTGTGGCAAAGCAGTCATCCTCCGTCGCCGGATTCAACAGCCTAGATGCTGTCATGCGTCTCGTTTGCGATGGCGTGGAGCAGCTACTTCAAGAGGTCTCTGCACCACGCCATGCGCTTAAGTCTATTGCCGCTGGCGCGCCCGGAATTACTGACGTCAGCGAAGGCATCGTCATTGCAACTTCTTATCTCCTGGGCTGGCGCGATGTTCCTCTGCGTGCTCTGCTTGAAGATGCGCTCAATGTACCGTCAGCAGTAGACAACGATGTAAACCTCGCCGCCATCGGGGAAAACTGGGCAGGCGCGGCAAGAGATGTGCAGGATTTTGTATTTCTGGCCATTGGTACCGGCCTTGGATCCGGTATTGTGCTGAATGGTCGTCCTTTTCGCGGGAACAATTGGGCTGCTGGCGAAATCGGCTACATGCGAGTGCCTGGAACACCAGATACTCCACGTGAACCTGGCAAACCTGGATCTCTCGAGAGCATGATCGGGGGCAACGGCATTAAAGTGCAGTGGCAGAATCTGTGGAGCGCGCAAAATACCCCTCTCGCCAGGGATCTGAATGCAACACAGATATTTGATCACGCGCTGGAAGGCGATCCTCTGGCAAAGGCCCTTCTCCAGCAATCCGCGCACATGCTGTCACTTGTCATCCACAACATGTTCCTGGTGCTGAATTGTCCGCTTTTTGTACTGGGAGGTGGAGTAGGCTCGCATCCAGCACTCTGCCATGCCACTCGTATCATGCTGGAGCAGTTGAACATGCGGAGACCGCCCCAAGTGGTGCTCAGCATGTTGGGACCGGATGCACAATTGATAGGTGCGGTGCGCTTTGCCCTCGATATTGCAGAATCCCTTCGAATAAAAGTCGAAGCAACATAAAGGTGCAGTTCACTCGTCGCTCTTGCCACGACTACTGTGGGCGCGCCTGGGCGATTATGTCTATCTTTGCGTGGCGGCGGTCATAATACACTCCTGTGTTGTCGCTGCCGGCAGCGTGGCCGTGAGCCTTCCGTTATTCAGCACGAGAATGCGGTCGCAGCAGCGCAGGAGTTCAGGCAACTCGGAACTTACCAACAGCACCCCCTTACCGCGTGCAGCCAGCTCATCGATCATGCGATAAATATCCTGCTTCGCAGCAACATCGATGCCACGCGCAGGATCATCCAAAAAGAGCACATCGGGATTCAACAGTAGCCATCGCGCAAGCAAGGTCTTCTGCTGATTTCCTCCACTCAGGCTCGCAACCGGATCGGTCAAAGAGGTGAACTTTAGCGCGAGTCGCGTATGGATCGATTGCATCTCCCGCTCTTCCAGCTTCTTATCGATAAATCCCAGGCTCTGCATACGCGGTAGAACCGCCATCGTACCGTTCTCGAGGATGCTCATCTGCATCATGAGCCCTTCGAGCTTGCGGTCTTCAGGAACCAGTCCCATCCCGCGACGCATCGCATCCGTCGCCGAACGCGGATGGAACGCTCTGCCGTCCAGCTCCACTGTTCCAGCCGAAAGGCGATCAAGCCCGAATAGAGCTGCGCCCAGCTCGCTTCTGCCCGCTCCAACTAAACCGGCTATTCCTAAAACCTCACCACGGTACAGATCAAAGGAGATTCCTTTTAGTTTTTTCGTTGTCAGGCCCGAGACAGACATCAATACCGAATCGGAAAGATGACGATGCGACCGTGCACTCGGGTCGACCTTGCGGCCAACCATCATCTCAATGACTTCCTGAACGTTTGTTTCGGCGATCTCTCGCGTGTCGATCGTTACCCCATCGCGCAGCACAGTGATGCGATCACAGATACGAAAGATCTCATCCATCTTGTGAGAGACATAGACAATCGCAACGCCACTTGCTTTGAGCTTTTCGATCAGAGCAAAGAGCCGCTCGACTGCATCGTCCATCAGCGAGCTTGTCGGTTCATCCATCAGAATAATGCGGGCTTCCATGCTGAGCGCTCGGGCAATTGCAAGAAGCTGCATTTCTCCGATCGATAGAGAAGAAACCATGCGCCCGGTATCCAGGTGATCCAGCCCGACCTGCCGCAGATAAGGAAGGCAGAACACCTTCATCCTGCTTTTGCTGGTAAAGGCGTCTTCACGAAAGCGCGTATTCCTAACCACCATATTCTCGGCGATGGTTTGGTGCTGAAAGAGATCCAGCTCTTGATAGATGATGCCGATGCCGAGCGTTTGCGCGTCGAGCGGCGTTCGAATGGCCACGGGCTGGCCTTCTATCTTTATAGTTGCCGTGTTCGCGCGCGTCGCGCCGGCAACCACCCGGGCAAGGGTGCTTTTTCCCGCGCCATTCTCCCCCATCAAGGCATGAACTTCTCCGGCTCGCAGAGAAAAACAGGCATTTTTCAGTGCGTAGATGCCCCCGTAATGCTTGCTGACACCTTCGACGTTTAATAGATCAGTCATCGCTAAGTGATCTCCACGGTATCAAGAACGGCGCGCGATGAGCAACGGTGAATCAATATAAAACTATATAAATCAATTTGCACCGAAACAGGTATACTGAGTGCCGAAAGAGGCTTCCATCAACGTGCAGCGCTTCCAGGAGCAAGATACGTGCCAGAGATAAAATCCCTGGTCCAGAGGATGAATCCATTCGGCCCGCGGTCCAGTTTTGAGGCACGGAGTTTTCTCGCCCTGCTGGGAATCGTGGCATTAGCGGGTATCACCAGTCCCGTCACTTTCAGCGGTTCAAATATCTTTTTCCAACTAGGAAACCTGACCGACGTTTTGCGACAGATTTCGCTGATTGGAATTATCTCGCTGTCAATGACTTTCGTCATTCTGACTGCCGGCATCGATCTCAGCGTCGGCAGTCTACTCGCCTTTTCGAGTGCGGCAACTGCGATGTGCCTGACACGTTATTGGGTTGGCACGTCATTCGCTCTGCATCTGTTTCTTGCTATTGGGACCGCAATCGCATTGACGACAGCTTTAGGCGCACTGAATGGACTGGCAATTGCGAAGCTTCGAGTGCAGCCATTCATCGTGACACTTGCTTCGATGATCGGTGTGCGTGGCCTGGCAAAGTGGGGAAGCAATAACGAGAACATCGACCTCGGCTTCGGTACGGATGCTGCATCCCGATTCGCCGCCATCTTTCGCACAAAGACACTGGTCATTGGTTCCTATGCAGTGTTGGCCGGAATCTTTGGCATCCTTCTCACGCGAACGGTTTTTGGTAGATATGTACGTGCGATCGGAGACAACGAGAAGGCGGCTCATTACACTGGGTTGCCGATTCAGTCGGTGAAGATATGGGTTTATGCCCTTTCTGGGCTGCTCACTGGGTATGCCGGCGTCCTGTATGCCGCAGCCAATCATCAGGGAAACCCAAATGCCGGCACGGCGTATGAGTTGGACGCGATCGCCGCAGTTGTCATCGGGGGTACGCGTCTTTCAGGGGGCAAAGGATCAATCCTGGGAACAGTTCTTGGCACATTGATCATGGGTGTGCTGACAAATATGCTGCGCCTGAACAATGTAGACAGCAATGTCGAAATGATGATCAAGGCCATCATCATTGTGCTTGCCGTAGTGGTGCAGAGAGAAGGAAAAGCTGCCTAGTGATGAATCGTAGAGAGTTTACTACGGCCTTCGTCTCCTCTTTGTTGATCAGCGGATGTCGTACAGCGAAGCTGAAGGGCAAACGTGTCGTCGCGTTCAGTAACGCCAACAACGCCGAGCCGTATCGTGCCGCCCAAAGATCGCTTATGCAACGTCTGGTTGCGCAGCATTCTGACATGGCACTTGTCGTTGCAGACGCGCAGCAGGATAACAATAGGCAGATTGCGCAGGTAGAAACATTTATTAGGCAAAGGCCAGACATACTTATCGTTGCGCCCAATGAACGCGCCGCCCTGACGGCAGTCATGGGCGATGCCATGGATGCGAAGATCCCCGTCATCTGTCTGGAACGCGATATTATGCAGCCAAACTATACGACCTACATTCGCGCGGACAACGAAGAGATCGGCAGAATGGCGGGAGATTTCATTGTTAAAAGCCTTACTCATCGGTATGGGACGCCTAAGGGGAACATCGTTGCCCTTAGAGGATTGCTCGGCGTCGAAGGCGAGATACATAGAGACAGCGGGGCGTGTGAGATATTCAAGTCTTATCCGGAAATTAAAATTGTGGCAGATCCGGTGGCAAATTGGAATCAGTCTGAAGCGAAAGACCGAATGACTGAAGTATTGCGCGTCGAACCGCAGGTCGATGTGGTCTATGGACACAATGACCCTATGGCAATAGGTGGCTATCTTGCTGCAAGAGAGTTGGGCCGCGATAAAGGTATTACGTTTGTCGGCGTCGACGGTCTAGGCGGTCCATCCGGTGGAATTAAGAAAGTGATGGATGGCATTCTGCAAGCGACCTTCATTTATCCACTTTGTGTAGATAAAGCGATAGAAATTTCGCTGCGTATTCTCCATGAGCCTGGCTTTACGCCAGACAAAACTTACACGATGAAGTCGACGATGGTAACTCCGGAGAACGCTCCCACACTGTACAAGCAGGCGATCGATCCCGAAGCGCTCTAATATTAAGAATGCTTTTTCAGAAAAGCAAAATTGGTAGTCTGCAAGAGAATTCCAGAAAAGAAAGCGGGTTAGCATGCGTTAACTAACCCGCCGCGGAGTGCGTTACCAGATCAGCTTGAGCGCCAGCTGTATCTGTCTGGGAAGGTTTACCTGGCTGTTGACGATTCCTGTAGTTCCGTCCCCCAACGTGGTGTCGGGAGGACCAAACACTGGATGGTTGAAGATATTGAATGCCTCTGCGCGAAATTCACCTGAAAGATTTTCATAGATAGGAATTTTTTTGATTCCTGACAGATCAGTTGAAACAGTGCCTGGAGACAGGAGTCCGCTAAACAGGCGAGGCGAGTTGCCATAGGTAAACGGAGCTGGCTGACTGAAGGCGCTGACGTTGAAATAGTTATCGAGCTTGTCGGAGACCTTCCCGCCTTTTGCGGGAGAAGTCCCGTCCCAATTAGCTCGTTGCGATCCGCCATAGTTATACAGTGTGTTCGTTGCTGTATAAACTCCCAGCGGAGTTCCGCTGATCAGCGATGTAATTCCGTTCAACTGCCAGCCGCCGACAATGTAGTTGGCAACGTTACTGTTGTTCAGGAATCGCTTACCCTTGCCAAAAGGAAGCTCATAGATACCATTGACGGTAAGAACATGAGGCGTGTTGAACTCGGCAACGGACCACTCGGCACGCAGATTGTACCAGTCCTGCGTTCCCCCTCCGGAAAATGCGCCACCGGGAAATCCTGTTTCTGATGATGGTAAATTGTCCATCAGTTTTGAAAACGTATAAGAGCCCGAGAGGCTGAAGCCGTCAGCAAACCTTCTTTCAACCTTCACCTGCAATGCGTTGTAGTCTGACGCTCCGAAAAAAGAACTGTTGCCTAAGGTAACGCTACTGAATTGCGGATATGGCCTTAGAAGTTGGCTTCTAGCAACAGTCGGACTGCTGAGAGAACCGCTTGTAATCTGTCCATAAAAGGGATTCTGGACTTGCGTATTCAAATCATCTCCCATAGCCAGATACTGGTCAGGCATCTGATTTGGGTTAAAGTCGCCATAAAGGTGAACGCCTCTGCCGCCAGCGTACGCGATATCCAGCACGAAATTTGCACCTACGTTCGTCTGCACATCCAGATTCCACTGCTGGGCGTAAGAAACCGGACGATTCCGTTGCATACCTACAACCGACTGACCAAGCTGAGTTGCGAGACCGAGTGTACTGTTCGTCGGTAATATAAAGCCCTGCGGGAACGGATTGGACAATGTATTCAGCGGTGTAACGTTATCGAGCGTACCCACCCAATTCGTTGAAGCTAAATAACCCGTATTCGGTACAGAGTTACCATTGAATCCAGCTCCACCAAGCGGGGCAAAGAAGATTCCATAGCCGCCGCGGATCGCTATGCGATCTGTAGCAGCATAGGCGAAGCCTAATCTGGGCTGCACTTCTTTGCGGAATGGATTGAATTCATAACGGGAGAGCCCATTAGTGCCGGGGAATTCCAGGCCGCCGGTCAATTGAGGAAGGGTGGATACCTGCAGCGGAGATACGGCGGTGGAGTTCCAGTCGGTGAATCGATTAAACCGCTCCACCCAGGGAGCACTGTAGTCGTATCGAATGCCAAGGTTCAGCGTCAGTTTCGGATTCAGACGCCAATCATCCTGAAAATATGCCCCGTAGTATTTGCTGGAAAGGTATTGGTTAGGACCGCCGCTACTTGTATTGCCTGAGCCTGTTCCCGCGAGCATGGATGCCAGACCGACGCCGGATCCAGCCGAAGTAATCGGATTCGGCCCCTGTGTGAAGTTTGGACTGAAATTGAAGGATGGACCGGCTGGTTCATAACGTGGTGTAGCGAGCCACTGAATTCCAAAATTTCCTCCCATTTTGAATGTGTGGGAGCCGTGGACCAGCGTGAGGCCACCGTACTCATGCAAATCGGGATAAACATCTCCGAGGGTATAGCAACCGCCGCCCATGAGGCCGCCACCGATATTTCCCAATGATAGATTCAGTCCTAAGCCGCTGACACCAACACTGGGAAAACATGGCGTGTATGACTGCGCCAATGTGTCGAAGTAAGATGGCAGGCCGACAACGGTGGGACTGACATCATATCCCGGAATTCTGCGTCCGATGTAGTACCGAACGTAGCTGCTGTTCAGATCGAGTACAGCATTTGGAGTAAACGCATTGGTATAGTCGACCGTAATTTGCTGTTGCCGAAGAAAATCATTTCCTGCAGTGGGATTGCTGATCACATAATTTGGCGATGAACTTCCGTAAAGATTAGGCCGCGTCTGACTTGTATCGTTAATCGAGTAGCGTCCAAAAAGCTTTTGTGTCGGGGTAAAAGCGTGGTCAATACGCAGTGAAAAAGAGTTCTCATGAATCGGTGAGCTGTAATTTGTGTAGTAATTGTTTGCTCCCGTGACCGAGTCGCCTGGCTGGTTGGGCAACGGCAGATAGGCCAATAAAGCGGCGGCGACTGGATCAATCTGACCCGAAGGTATTTTGTTTCCTGGATACTGCGTCCTTATATACTGACCGGGATTGGCAGGGTCAGGGACGGTTGAATATGGGTTATAAATTGGGATTACCTGACCCTGGCTGTTATAGGTGCTGGAGAAATCTCCCGTGCGTTGCGCTGCGGTCGGCAAAGTTCCGACAGCGGAGCCTGCCTGAATCCAGCGAATTCCCTCATAAGCTATGAAAAAGAAGGTCTTATCTTTACGTATGGGGCCACCAAGCGTGGCGCCAAACTGATTGAATTGAAATTTCGCTCGCGCTAAGCCCGCGCGATTCGAGAAGAAATCGTTTGCGGCCAAGCCAGTGGTACGGAAAAATTCCCATGCCGACCCATGAAATTGATTGGTGCCGGACTTCGTGATTACATTAAAAGCGCCCCCGCCTGTATTCGAGAACTCAGCACCAAGGTTGTTGGTCTGCACCTTATATTCCTCAACAAGGTCAACGATTGGGAAGTAACCGGGGCCTGTGAAGGCCGGTTCAGAATTGATGCCGCCATCCAGAAGAAAGGTATTTTGGTTCGGGCGCGAACCGTTGATAGAAATGAACTGATCGTTATATTCATCGAAGGCAGCCTGGGAAAAACCGGACGGCGCGATCACTCCGGGCACCAGCGAGGCAAAGCCATAAGAGTTGCGTCCATTCAAGGGCAGATCGACTACTGATTTATTCCCAATCACCTCGCCAAGAGAGGATGTCTGCGTTTCCAGTACGGGCGGGGCACCAGTAACGACTACCGACTCGGTCACGGCGCCCACTTCAACGGCCAGGTCTACCGTCAAGGTCATCGCCACATCAAGCTGAACATTATCTTGAATGAATTCTTTGAACCCCGCAGCTTTTACCGAAAGTTGATACATAGCGGGTTTCAGAATTGGAAACGAATAATAGCCAAGATTATTTGAGGTGGTTGTGGCCGATTGGTTTGTTGCCTTGTTCAGAAGATGGACTTCTGCGCCAGGCACCACGTTCCCTGTCGAGTCCCGAACTGTTCCGACGATTGTTCCTGTCGCGGTCTGGGCTTCTAAAGAAGGGCTGGTACTGAGAAACGCGATCGCAATAACGGCAAGCGTAACTGTAAGCAGTTTCGTAAGATTTCTGCGCATGTAGTCCTCACAAGAAACTTCTTTTCTTTTTCTATTGGCTCGAGGCCACGCTATCGAAAGAAATCGACGGCGAATTTTGAACCAGATAAGAATTAGAAGAAACAAGATGAAACTGTCAAGGTATTAATTGAAATATTAAGAACGATTGTGATATTTATTGAACCTATCGCCTCAGGTTGATGGCAAAAACATACGCTCGAGAGCGGACGGCTTTCGAGCATCCGTCTCAGGAAAGCGAAATTGAGAACCCTTTAAATGGCAATTTGAATGAATTTCCGAGAAGATGAGCTGGACGAAATTGGGGCGATTTAACTCCGCACCACAATAATTCACATTCACTTTGCAGCAATATTAAGGTTGTACACCAGAGCCCAGATGGAGCAATTATGAGCCTTAAGAGTACGCTGCCACGCCGGCAGTTCCTGAAGCAAGCCGCCGGAGCTGTGGGAGCCGCCACACAGATTGGTCCTTGGTCATCCTTTGCCCAAACAACAGAAGCCACGTCCACCCAAAGCGTTTCCGCCATTGATGCTCTCAACGGCGGAACAGCAGCAGACATTTCTTATCCCCGGATATTTCGCGGCAACGGATTGAAGATGATCTCGTTTCCGCTGGGTGGTGTGGGAGCGGGAAGTCTTGGACTCGGCGGACGGGGACAGCTTCGGGATTGGGAGATATTTAACCGGCCCGCGACAGGAGCTTCACCTTCATATGCATTTCCAGCGATCTGGGTTCAATCAGGCAATGAAAAGCCTGTCGCACGCGTTCTCGAGGCACGCATTCTTCCTCCATATGAAGGTCAGGATGGATTAGGCTCAAAGAACTCGCCAGGTTTGAGCCGGCTGCAGGGGGCGACATTCACTGGTGAATATCCTCTCGCGCACATTGACTTTGAAGATTCGCAGCTGCCAGTTCACGTTGAGCTCGATGCGTTCTCACCCTTCATTCCTCATGACCCCGATGACTCAGGGTTGCCCGTAGCGATTCTGCGCTATCGTGTGACCAATCCCGGCTCTCGTCCTGCCAAGGTTGGCATTGTATTTTCAATCGACAATCCCGTAATCAGCAACGCCAATAAGGAAAATGAACAGAAACGGGTGAACGAATATCTGACCGCAGGCGAACTTGCAGGATTGAAAATGAGCAATCCCGGTCTGGATAGCAGCGACCCGATGTACGGGTCCTTCGTACTCGCAGCCGTACCGGAAAGAGACCTGACCATAACGCATTGGCGTGGATGGCCTAAGGGCAGATGGTGGAACTCTCCGTTGCTTTTCTGGGATGCATTTTCTGCTGAGGGACAACTTGGAGCGGAGTCTGATCCATATGGCTCTGTGGGCGCTCTCTGTCAGCACCGAACAATCGCACCCGGCCAATCCGCGCAATTTACTTTCCTGCTGGCGTGGCATTTCCCCAATCGCACACCGGCATGGTGTGGATGGACTGCTCCGTCGGGGAAAGAAAAAACCGTTATCGGCAATTTTTATGCGACTCGCTTTCACGATGCATGGGAGTCCGCGCTCTTCACAGCTAAAAATATGGAACGGCTCGAAAATCGCACACGGGCTTTCGCGGAGGCTTTCAGAAAGAGCACATTGCCAGCCGTTATCAAAGAGGCTGCCAGCGCGAATCTTTCTACTCTGGCATCCACCACCTGCTTTCGCACTGCGGACGGCGAGTTTCACGGATTTGAAGGCAGCGATGACACGATCGGTTGCTGTTATGGAAATTGCACACATGTCTGGAACTACGAGACTGCAACTGCGTTTCTCTTTCCATCGCTGGCCCGTTCCCTGCGGAAGGCGGCTTTCGGCTTTTCCGAAGGCGATGAGGGAGCCATTCGAGCGCGCCAGGTTCTCCCTGACGGAGAAACGCGCGACGATATTGTTGCCACCGACGGACACATGGGTCAGATCATGCATGCTTACCTGGACTGGAAACTCTCGGGAGACGATGCATGGATGCAGGCGATGTGGCCCCGGGTCAAGAAAGCAATCGCTTTCAGCTGGGTTTCAGGAGGATGGGACCCCCACAAAAGAGGCGTCCTAGACGGCGTACAAAACAATACTTATGATGTGGCATTCTTTGGCCCGAATCCCATGTGCAGCATTTATTATCTGGGCGCGTTGCGCGCATGCGAAGAGATGGCGCAGGCTGTGGGGGATACTTCCTCGGCCAAAGAATATCGCGATCTTTTTGAGACCGGCAGCGAGTGGATCGACGCGAACCTGTTTAACGGCGAATTCTACATCCAAAAAATTCAGCCCTATAGAAAAGATGAAATCAATCCGGTTCTCCAGATTGGCTCAGATGGTTTCGATCCCGAACGCCCTGAATATCAGGTAGGCGAGGGCTGTCTCATCGATCAGCTTGTCGGCCAGTATCTGGCTCATGTCATGGGCCTCGGACTTCTTGTATCGCAAAAAAACATCTCGACTACACTGCAGTCAATCTACAAATACAACTACAAACGTTCTCTTGTAGATCACGATACTGTCCAGCGAACGTTTGCCCTGAACGATGAAGCTGCGTTGGTCATCAGCGATTATGGAACCGCCCCTCGACCACGTATACCGTTTCCTTATTTTGCCGAGGTAATGACGGGCTTTGAACATTGCACGGCCGCGCTGATGATCTACTCCGATATGCCGAATCAGGGAGTCGAGTGCATCCACAATATTCGCGCGCGCTATGATGGCGAAAAACGCAACCCCTGGGATGAAGCAGAATGCGGCCATCACTATGCTCGCGCAATGGCTTCATGGACCAGCGTAGTCGCGCTGAGTGGTTTTCAGTTCGATGGACGTCAATCATCTATCATCGCAGTGCCAAGAATTCCTCACAAAGAGTTCGATTGTTTCTGGTCAACTGGCACAGGCTGGGGAACATTCTCTTATCAGCCGATTGCAGGAGGTGGCACACGCTTTACTCTTCGTGTACTCGCTGGAAAACTTCCCTGCCGATCCTGCGAAATCTCTGGGACTGGTACCGCCGTAGCCGCTCGCAGCAATGGCAAAACCTACAAACATTCCGCCAGCCAGCGGGACGGTAGAACTACCTTTCAGCTTAATGAACAACTTGTCATAACCGAAGGTAACGACCTTCAGCTAGAGATGCACGCATGAATCAGCACGCCTCGGTGTCAAAGCCCTGGATTGTTGTCGTCGGTGGATTTCTTGGTGCTGGAAAGACAACTCTCTTGCTGTCCGCCGCGCAGGAATTGGAAAAACGTGGCTTACGAAGCGCTTTGATCCTGAACGATCAGGGCGACGCGCTGGTCGATACCGAACTGTCTGCACTGCATGGCCTGAACCACGGAGAAGTAACGGGTGGTTGTTTCTGCTGCAGGTTCTCAGACCTTATTCATGAGATCGATGCTCTGCGCCAGCATTCCCCGGATGTGATCTTTGCGGAACCGGTAGGAAGCTGTACCGATATTTCGGCCACTACGCTGCTGCCTTTGCGCGAATACACCGAAACCTACCGGCTCGCCCCCTTTACCGTTTTGGTGGATCCTGCGCGTGCCAGAGAACTGCTTCGCGAGGATGGCGAAGCTAACATGAAATTTTTGTTTCATAAGCAGCTACAGGAAGCCGACATCCTCTGCTTCACGAAGTCCGATCTGAGTCAGGATTATCCGGAGATTCCGGGCCGTTCTGTGCGGCAAATAAGTGCGAAAACCGGACAGGGCGTGGCCGCGTGGCTTGATGAGGTCCTTTCCGGCAATCTTTCCGCCGGAAGTAGAGTTCTTGACATCGATTATGAGGAGTATGCTCGCGCCGAAGCAGCGTTAGCGTGGCTGAACCTTCATGTCGACATTGAATTGACAGAAGCTGCCTCGCCGGCTGTTGTTTTGGGCCCGTTTCTGGATCGTTTGGATTCCGATTTCACTGCCTCAGGCATCATAATCGTTCATTTAAAAGCGATTATTCAATCGGCCGCCGGATTTGTGAAAGCAGCTATTTGTGCGAACGGAGAAGAACCAGCTGTCGAAGGGACGCTCGACGCGTCACCCTCCCTGAAACATAATCTGCTTCTGAATCTTCGCGTTTTGGGAAAAGCGGAACTAGTTCAGAAAATCGTTGAGCGAAATCTCGACTCCATAGACGCACATTTCAGTGATCTAGAAATCAGTTGCTTCCATCCATCGCCACCGAAACCGGAACGCCGCGTAACCGATGCTCCACATGCATTGCGGGTCTCCTAATTAGAACGCTACTCGGAATCTACGAGGTAAAGAAGTTGCTCACAGCAAGTTTGTGGAAATGTGCGACGGCTGAAGCGATCGGTACAGGGATGCTCGTGGCTGCCGTCGTGGGTTCGGGCATCATGGCTGAGCGCCTGTCAAACGGAAATATCGCGATTGCATTACTGGCAAACACAATCGCTACTGGAGCTGCATTAGTTGCGCTCATCCTCACATTCGGACCTATCTCGGGAGCGCATTTCAACCCGGCAGTTACGCTCGCAGATGCTACCCAACATGGCCTGCCATGGCGAGCCGTTCCTACCTACATCCTTGCGCAATGCATCGGAGCTGTTACCGGCGCCCTTGCTGCGCACGGCATGTTCGGGCTCCCAATCATCTCCCTGTCCACGCATATTCGAAGTGGACCAGCACAGTTATTCAGCGAATTCATTGCTACGTTCGGCCTGTTAGCCGTGATCTGGGGCTGCTCACGAACGCAGATATCGAGTATTCCTTATGCGGTAGGCGCATACATCACAGCAGCATACTGGTTTACGGGTTCGACTTCCTTCGCGAACCCAGCGGTCACAATTGCACGATCGCTGACGAACACTTTCGCGGGGATTCGTCCTCACGACGTATTCGGATTTATCTTTGCGCAGCTTGCTGGTGCCGCTGCAGCGACCTGGCTCTTCCGCTGGCTGAGTCCGAATATTACAGCAAACGCCAAGCAGATTGTTGTTCCTACAGAGCAGTCTTAGGAGCGCACCTTTGTTGAACGCCGCCATCTGTCAACGCGGCCAGCGCTCCGATAGTGGCGGAAATGCGGGGAACGGCGTATGCGGTTCCTTCTGGTACCAGTACGCGACAGATGCAACATCATCCGCCAGAGGTTGGTACTTCCCATTTGGCCACCAGCCCAAAGCCTGAATTGTGACCTTCAAATCCTTATGGAAAACAATGGGGTCTGCAATATGCCAGCGGTACAAACTCCATTTCGGCACACCGAGCCCGTTATTTTTCGCCTTGAAGTCAAGAACGTTCCCGACATACGGCGTTGAGTAAATGGCGGGAAAACCCCAGTCGGCCCCAAAATAGTCTTCCGTTCCGGTTCCCACAATCGTTGGATTCTCAGCGTCTCCGTCGATGAAGAACTTTACCTCGCCTTCTCCGAACCATCCATCTGACAATTGTGTCCATGAAAGGAAGGTGCCGACGTATCGGCCTTCACCTTTGAGGCTATCGAGAATCGTGTAAGACGGATTGGTGCGGCTTGTCGTGGCTCTTCGCCACTGGGCATGGAAGTACCCTTCATTCGCGGCTATCGGCCCTTCTTTGTAATCGATCTGGAAGGTTAGAAGCGGAAGTTCCTTGTCCCCGTCATTGGTGAAAGTGATACGCGCATGCTTGCGAAACGGCATCGGCCAATAGCAATTCATCGAAGCCTGCGGTACGTCTACAACCGCCGCTGAATTCACAGGCGCGAACAAATCGTGACCGATGGCAAAGAAATCCGTCATCGGAGTTTCTACCGACGGCGTAGTCTCGTTGTCCCAGTAAAATCGGAGTACGCTGGCGCGCCCCACCCCTCGAAAATCAGCACTGGAGGCCATCCAGATATGTTCGATTGTTCCCGGGCCGTCCACATCCATGATTGTGACCGTACTATGGGCGGCGACCTTAATGAACGGTCTCACTTTCCAGCCTTTTCCCAGATCTGAGGCTGCAATTGAAAACGAGAGGTCCGGATCGGCCGGATTCGGTGTTGCCATGGCGCCTTTGCCTTTTTGCCCGGTGGGATTCTCAGGGGATACCATGCGTGAATTTACATCCGGCGTAAGAGTGGCCAGCGACCCCATATCAGAAGCCGAAGTCTGTGAGAATCCCGTGTTGCCGCAGGCAAGAAAGGTGCCCAAGGCCACCAGAATGGCAATAGGAAGTTTATAAGTGTGTCGGAAGCAGGAGCGATGCTGTGACTTTCCCATAAGATTGCCTCCTTATATGGAGAACTCTTATAAGAAGTCAAGAATTTTTATGATTTATTTTGAATTCAAAGATTCATTACAGGGAAAGTAACGGTCAGGAGCAGTTGAAATCGGGAGAGAGATTATGCAATGAGACACTCCACTTGGTTCTCGCGCAGCATTTCCTGGAATTCGCGAGAGATTTTGCTGTCCGTTACTATCTGGTCTACATCGCTCAGGCTCGCAACGTGAATCATTGCGTCGCGACCGAATTTTGAATGGTCGGCTACGATGATGACCTTGCGGGCCGCTTTAATCATCGTGCGAAGAGATTCCACGATCAGACTGTTGGAATCGCTGATGCCCACGCTTGTGATACCCCGAATTCCCATAATGAGGATGTCTGCGGAAACGCTGTTTAGCATCCTCTCGCAAATAGGTCCGAGTTGCACGCCGAGCCTTGGAAAAAGATAGCCTCCGGTGAGTGTCACCTCCACCTGCTTGCTGTCCCAGAAGATTTGCGCGACCGGAATGGAGTTGGTGATGATCTGAACGGATTTGCCGATCAGGTTCTTGGCCACTTCGGCGACAGTGGAACCACCGCCCATAATCACCGTCTGGCCGTCCTCCACGAGGGAGGCGGCAACCTTCCCGATGCTCGTTTTTTCATCGTGAGAACTGATCGAGAGACGCCCGAAATCCATGACCTCATCTCTGGTCTGGAGCGAAATCGCGCCCCCATGCACTCTCCTCAACACTCCCTTCCGTTCCAGTTCCATCAGGTCACGACGGATGCTTGATTTTGAAGCATTGAAGCTTTTACACAGCTCCTCGAAGTTCACAAATTCCTGCTTTGTGAAGAGTTCCTGCACCTTTAATATGCGTTCTGCCTGCCTCATGGTGGCGATTATAGCCGTTGAAAGAAGTGAAAATGAATTTTATTGGAGGATAACGGACAGGTAGACAACCAGGAATTCCACCTATGATCCGATCCGACATGGATCACGAATCTGGGGTGGATTCCGTCGCCGGATTGAGCATAGCGATCATCGTCGATCGCGTTCTCATCAATCAACGTGGAATATTGCCTCGCAGCGGTTTGTACCACGCTCATCTTCGTCTCCATTGAATCTTCTTTTTACAGATCGGAGTTCCCTGCTAGATCCCGCACAAGTTCACCTGAAGTCCCAGCTCCGCCATCATGGCCGCCTTTGCAGCAAGAGCTTTTTTAGCATCTTCGAGACTTGGCGCATAGGCTACGTTCATATGATTTGCGCGATGTCGCGCCATGAACTGATCGCGGTTCACACCATGAAGAACGGCTTGCATGATGGGCCATTGCGAAGTCACCGACTGCCATCGACGCTCCGTCTCGGCCTCGGGTAGTTCGACGACGGTCGCCAGTCCCATGTCCACGTGCAGCTTTCCGCCTTCCACAAACACGCGGCTCCAAACGATGGTTCCCGGCTTGCATATTCCCTTCAGCGTTCCGCCGCCCAACCGGAAATACATAGGCGGCTGCCGCTCGCTTAGTGCCTGTTTATATCCACCTTTGAAGTGCGATGCGGGTGCCGCGCCCGATATCTGGAAGAGCCAAACGAAATCGTCGATCCCTTCTCCTTTATAGTGTTCGCCCCAGCGCACGTCATGGAGTGTCGTTGCCGGATCAAATCCCATCGCGTCCCACACTCGATTCGTGACCAGAGCATCCAACCCGGCACACTCATCCACCTCATTGAAATGAGGGAGCGCCTTTCCTGCGAATAGCTCCTTGCCGTTTTGATCAAAAGCGGGTGGACGCTCGACATTGTTCAACAAACCTTCGACTAGATCAGAGGCAGGCGTTAAATCTTTTAATCCCTGCTGATACTGAATGCCGATAGCATCGCATCCAAATGCGTCGGCTATCCGCAAAGCGGCGATGTACATCTTGCACTGTTCGAGGATTTGACGGTCAGTAAGTTCGGTCTCTTCATTCATTCCTGTGCGGAAAGTCATCCCCGCCTTATCGAGCCACGTCCGAATCGCTTGCGCCTCTGCGTCGGAAACATCCCGCATCGCAACCACCAGCGCCGACTGGCTCAATCGTTCCTTATATATCCCAGCCGAATTCAACAGATAGTCTTCAACGATCGCGTTCGACATTCCCATACAGCCTTCATCGAAGACACCGAAGATGGCCTTACGGGCCTGAAGGGTTTTCGCGAGCGCAACTCCCAGTTGCGTCTCTGGTTTTGGCAAATCTTCGATATCGAGAGCGCGCACGTGGCTCAAATCATGCTGGATTTTTTTCTGCTTTAACCATTGCCGCAACCCATCGCGGAAAAATTTGTCATCGAAGTTTTTGCTCCAGAGGGTACTGAACGCTACGCCGGCTTTATGCAGACAGCCATTAAGATTCAGCATGCCAACCAGGCCGGGCCACTGTCCCGACCAATTGGCGACGGTAAGAATAGGGCCGCGATGGCTCTGCAATCCAGCCACCACATTGTGACTGTATTGCCATACGGCCTCCGCGACAATGACGGGTGCATTGGGATCAATCGTCGCAAATACGTCCATACCCATGCGCTGGTTGTAGATGAAGCCATGCTCCAACTCCTCTATATAAGGGTGGGCTCGCCTTATGGTGATACCTTCCTGTTTGAAGGCTTCGATCAGCTGTTGCTCCATTGCGGCCTGGGCCGGCCAGCAAACTTTATTCGCCGATTGGCGCAGGTCTCCGCTCGCCACCAGCAGCACTTCTTTTTCAGCAATCGGTGACGGCGCTTTCACCGCGGGGATCGTATACGACGACATGGAATTCTCCTTAATTCTCTCGGGTCATATCCTTCTGCAAATGTTCGCATCGCATGTAGGCTTCATCCCAGGCATCGCTGGTATGTGGTTCGAATGAGCAACACTGAACGGAATCTGCGAGCGCAACTCTGGCTGCCGATAAATGTGGCAGATACCCGGTGGCGACCGCTTGCATCATTACGTTTCCGAGTGCAGACGCCTCGGCAGGGCCACTTATGACCAGCCGATTGCAGGCATTCGCCGTCATCTGGCAGAGAAACGTATTGAGCGAACCGCCCCCGACAATCCGGATCGTTGCGATCTTTTTCTGAATGAGAAGCTCTAATTGCTCAATAACGGATCTATATTTCAGGCTCAGGCTTTCAAAGGCACTCCGCGCAATCTCACCAACGCTGTCTGGCACGAATTGTCCCGTTGCCCGACAATATTCCTGGATAGCTTTGGGCATGTCGTCCTGTACTTGAAAGCATTCCTCATCTGGATCGAAAAAGCTACGCAAAGGCTTTGCCGCAGTTGCCGCACGAATCATATCAGCCCACCCGAAGTCGTGACCCTGTAGTTTCCAGCGACGCATGCACTCCTGCAGAATCCAAAATCCGGTCACATTCTTCATCAGCAGCACTTTGCCATCGGCGCCGCCTTCATTGGTAAAGTGCAATTCTCTTGCGTTTTCGGAGAGGTTGGGCTCGGCTATCTCCGTTCCAACAAGGCTCCATGTTCCGCTGCTAATGAAAACGCTGTCTCCATCCATATGAGGAATCGCCGCCACAGCGCTTGCAGTGTCATGTGAAGCTACGGAAAGCGCCGGAATCGGGCTCACAAAGCCGCAATCGCGCAGCACGCTTTTGCTCACTGATCCAACAATCGTGCCCGGCATGATTACTTGTGGAAAAAGCGACGTCGGGATACCAGCCTTGAGAAGAATCTCTTCCGACCAACTACTCTTCGAGAAGCTGTATAGCTGCGTCGTAGTCGCCTCGGTATATTCAACATTCTTTTCACCGCTCAAAAAATATAGCAGCAGATCCGGAATCATGAGCAGGGTGTCAGCCTGTTGAAGTTGAGGATCCCTTTCCAACACCATACTGTAAAGCTGAAAGAGTGTGTTGATAGCCATCGTCTGCGTGCCAGTCGCCGAAAACGTATCGCGCTCAGAGAATAACTGAAAAAAGCGCTCGACCACGCCTCGCGTTCTTCCATCTCTATAATGAACCGGATTGCCGATGAGGCGACCGCGCTTATCGAGAAGGCCGAAGTCCACGCCCCACGCGTCGATGCCGATGCCTTCCGGCGAATCGTCATAGCGGGCGTGATACTTTTTCAAGCCTTCCTGCAGATGACTCCAGATTCCCAGCACATCCCAGTAAAGGCCGCTATCGAGGCTTACTCCGCCATTGGGAAAGCGGTGTAACTCTTCAAGCGAAAATTGTTTGCCATCCCACTGGCCGACCATCACTCTGCCGCTGGATGCTCCCAGGTCAGCAGCTATGAATTTCGCTTTGTGGATCATGCACCCTTTTCGATGAAGGCACGTACCTGGGCAGCCAATGAGGCGACAAGCTGTTCGACCTCTTCCTTCGTCGGTTGAATTGAAGACAGCGAGCAGCCGCTTTCTGTATCACTTTCGAATATTGTAGTGCTGTCGGGGGGCAAAGGAAGGCGCGCATCTGGAAGACCAAGCCGCCGCTTGATGGCAAGCAGATCAGCGATTTTATCTGGCGGGATCTCCGGCAGCGGAGATTTAAGTTGCGATGCGATCATGACAGTCTTGCAATAGGTATCCACAACCTCGACATACCACTCTGCATGAGTCACCGTATCAGCCCAGCAAACGACGCCGTGATTCGCAAGAAGAATGGTGTTGTGCTGTTTCACAATCGGAAGAATAGTACGTGCAAACTCCATCGTGCCCGGAGTCTCGTACGGCGTCAAAGCAAGCGGACCGACGAATACCTCCTGCTCCGGTACAAGGTTACCCGGAGGGACAACGCCCGCAATGGCATGAGCTGTGGCATAAGGCGGATGACAATGAATAACGGCATTTGCAATCGGCACTGTCTTGTAGATTTCGAGATGGAGAAGCATTTCACTGCTTTGCGGCCTGGTTCCAATAATCTGACGATTCTCCATATCGATCAGCGAAAAGTCATCCATCGTGAGATCGGCTTTGCTGCAAAGAGTTGGCGTGCAAATGACGTACTTTGAGGACAGCCGTGCGGAAATATTGCCGCCATTGCCATCCACATATTGCCGTTCCCAGAGCTTTTTCCCGGCCCGTATGATCTCTTCTTTGATCTCAGTCGCAACCGACGAATGAAAGAGCTCGACAGGTTCATGACTATGAGGAAGCCCACTTTCATTTGCCTCGAGACAATTCCGGAGGGCTTTGCGGATAATATCGGAAATTAATTCTTGTTTTGAAGTATGCATTTGCCGACAGCCAAATGACACACTATCGTCATATTATTTCATTGTCAATCCATTTCGATCCAAAATAGATCGTTTTGCGGCACCTTGGACCAAGCGAGCACCCAGTGATATCGAGTCGGGTCGACTGCGTCACATTTTTGCCATGCAACCGGATTGCGCGGAAGTCGTCGAATAACTTCCTGACCTTCCCTGTACATTACGGTCAGAAAGTAGTTGTTGCCGCTGTTCAGATCGATCCAGATGCTTGGAGCAATCATCTGGTTGGAAGTAAGCGCCGTAATGAGGTTTGAGACCACCTCTTTTTTCGGTCAGTCTAAGCTCGCTGGCACGCATGCGGTCGATAGCGATGCGCAGGGATGGATAGACGGGGTCTGCAAATGCAGGACCATCCTTTTAGTCTCAGCACTTGTAGATGAAGTTTTGAGCTTGCTCGAAGTCACCATGGAGGAACGTCATATCTCCGTCAGCCGCGAGAGTGAATTGATTGGACTGGCAAAGGTACAAGCAAATCGAAGTCTCTTGCGTACCGCATTTCTCAATGTCCTTCACAATGCCCTCAAATTCTCCCCGAATAACTCAACCCTGACAATCTCCTACTCTCGTTCAGAAGCTCCTGCTCCTATGCTGCTCATTGCTTTCCAGGATGAAGGTCCCGGAATTGCGTCTGACGATCATCAGCGAGTGTTTGAACGCTTCTTCACCAGTACCGCGGAAAGTGTCTCTTCGAAGAGCGGATCCGGCCTGGGCCTCTCTGTTGCGAAGCTTGTCATCGATCGAATGGGGGAGATATCAGGTTTGATGAAAAGACGCGAGCCGGAGCCAAATGCATCATCACTCTACCTGTTTCTGATTGATCTATCGATTGAATCTGGGAATGAAAAGTCGAGTCCGCCATGGAAGGGGCGAAGTCAGTCGAACACACTAAAGGTGGCTACGGATGAGGAGATGGGGAACAATGACCCGCGACCGAATGGGCAGAATTCGTCGAATCCATCATCGAACATATTCATCCCCCCCTTGTTGCGATCTTTGGGCAGATCGGGAAATAATGGCTCCTGCCTTGCCCGATCGAATTGGCGTTTTGAATTGGGCGACCGCCAGAGGAGAGATCGATGACCAAGGAACAGCGCCGACTGGATGAAGCCCGCTCGAAAGAGATCTCGTGGAAGAAGTGGGGTCCCTACCTAAGTGAACGGCAATGGGGAACCGTGCGAGAAGACTATAGCGAGGACGGGAACGCCTGGAATTACTTCACGCACGATCAGGCGAGGTCGCGAGCGTATCGCTGGGGTGAAGATGGTCTGGCAGGCATTTCCGACAATCACCAGATTCTCTGCTTCGCGCTGGCTCTCTGGAACGGCAAGGATGCGATCCTTAAGGAGCGTCTCTTCGGATTGACGAACAGCGAAGGCAATCACGGCGAAGACGTGAAAGAGTACTACTTCTATCTCGACAGCACACCCACACACTCCTACATGAAGTACCTCTACAAGTATCCGCAGGCGGCGTATCCATATTTGGACCTGATTGAGACAAATCGCGATCGCGGACGCCAGGCGCTGGAGTATGAGTTGCTCGACACCGGCGTCTTCAACGAGAACCGTTACTTCGACGTATTTGTTGAATATGCCAAAGCCGGATCGGACGACTTGTGCATAAAAATCAGCGTTGCTAACCGCGGCACTGAAGCCGCCACGCTGCACGTGTTGCCGACCCTTTGGTTCCGCAATACCTGGTCATGGGAAAAGGACGCCGTCAAACCTATTCTGGCAGAGCAGCAAATGAACGGTGTGAGCGTGATCTCGACTCATCACAGCGAACTGGTCTCTCACGAATCGTTTCTCGACTACAAGCTCTACTGCGAGGGGGCGCCACCGCTTCTGTTCACCGAGAACGAGACCAACAACGCGCGACTGTTCGGCGGCCAGAATGCTTCGCCCTATGTCAAGGATGGCATCAACGACTTCGTCGTGAATGGCAATACTCAGGCGGTAAACCCGGCGAGGACGGGGACCAAGGCATGTCCGCTTTACGTACTGAACATCGGTCCGGGAGAGACGCAGGTTGTGCGTCTGAGGCTAGCACACCCGCTTCGGGATGTACCGGAAAAGCCCTTCAACGATTTCGACGAGATCTTCGCCGAACGTAAGAAAGAGGCGGACGAATTTTACCGAAGCATCACGCCGCCCGCAGTCATGGCCGATCCGGATCGTGCTCTTGTTATGCGGCAGGCGTTGGCCGGCATGCTCTGGAGCAAGCAGTATTTCTATTACGATCTCAACAAGTGGCTGAAGGAACATAATGTCGGACCAGGATCAGCCGCCGAGGCACGCCAGAAGGTGCGAAACAGCGAGTGGTTCCATATGGACAATGACGACATCATCTCCATGCCGGACAAGTGGGAGTACCCCTGGTATGCAGCATGGGATCTCGCGTTTCACATGCTGGCGTTCCAACAGGTGGACTCAGATTTTGCGAAGTCGCAACTCGACCTGATACTCCGCAACGATTATCTTCACCCCAACGGGCAGATGCCTGCCTACGAGTGGAATTTCAGCGATGTCAATCCGCCAGTGCATGCATACGCCACCATGCAGATTTACCTGACGGACAAGGAGCGAAACAATGGTGAGGGAGACCTCCAGTTCCTCGTCTACGCATTCTCCAAACTGTTAGTCAACTTCACCTGGTGGCTCAACCGCAAGGACCGTTCGGGAAACAATGTATTCGAGGGCGGTTTCCTTGGTCTGGACAATATTGGTGTGTTCGACCGCAGCTCGCCGCTGCCCACAGGCGGATATCTGGAACAGGCGGACGGGACTGCATGGATGGTGTTCTTCAGTCAGCAGATGCTGCGTATTGCGGTAGAACTCGCGCTGCATTTCCCGGCCTTCGAGGAATTCGTCAGCAAGTTCTTCGAGCACACCATGTGGATCGCAGGAGCGATGGACCGCATGGGCGAGTGTCAAGATAAGATGTGGGACGAAGAGGATGGTTTCTTCTATGACGTGCTTCGTTTACCCAATGGTCAGGCCGTCCGCCTAAAAGTGCGATCCATGGTCGGTCTTTTGCCGCTGGCCGCGGTCGCGATCTTTGAGGAAGACGTTCTCGAGAAGTTACCGACAGCCAGGAAACGTATCCGGGAATTTATGGAACGCCATCCCGAACTGCAAGCGAACCTTCATATGCCAAGCACCCCGGGTCTCGCAGGCAGGCGCATGCTCGCTACTGTGAACGAAGACAAGCTGCGCCGCATTCTGGCGAGAATGCTCGACGAAAATGAATTCTTCGGTCCGCATGGCATCCGCGCGCTCTCGCGTTATCACCTCGACCACCCCTTCGTTTTCGGCCTTAGCGGCCAGGAGTATCGCGTTTCCTACCTGCCAGGCGACTCGGACAGCGGGATGTTCGGCGGGAATTCCAACTGGAGGGGGCCAGTCTGGATGCCGGTGAACTTCCTGCTCTATCTCTCCCTCCTACGGTTGGGTGCCTATTACGGCGACTCGTTCAAGGTGGAGTGCCCGACCGGTTCGGGAAAACTCCTGACTTTGTTCGAGGCCGCCCAGGAGTTAGCTGAACGGCTCATTGGCACATTTGTCAAGGACAGTGCCGGGCGCAGGCCTGTGTTTGGAGGGACAGAAAAATTCCAGACTGATCCCCATTGGCGAGAAAACATCCTTTTCTACGAGTACTTCCATGGCGACAACGGCGCCGGTATCGGCGCGAGCCATCAAACGGGTTGGACAGGCTGCATCGCCCGGATCATCCAAGCAAACGGAGCTTTTACCGCCGATCAACTTAATGAGAAGAATCTTGAGCACGTTGCCATCAGAATGGGCAGGGGTATGAGTCCTTCAAAGGAACGATGAATGCGTCCCTTTGATTATGCCTTCGCTAGAATCGCGCCAGTTGGAGCTACTGGCGTGTACTGATGAAATGGTGATTATTTTTTAACTAAAGAGTTGTCAGACCTTCTTCCGTCGCGATGTCGGAGGTAATCCATAAAATATTTTGACTGAAACTCAATTGGCAATCGAAGGTGGCGAACCTCTTCGCAAAAATCCATTTGCTCCGTGGCCATCCTTCACTCCGGAAGAGATAGCTGCAGCTACACATGTTCTCGAATCAGGCAGAGTCAATTACTGGACCGGAGACGAAGGCAGGCAATTCGAAGCGGAGTTCTCTGCCTTTACAGGGTGTAAGCATGCAATTGCGGTGGCCAACGGCACCGTTGCGCTGGAACTTGCATTGCAGGCACTCGGCATAGGTCCCGGGGATGAAGTCGTCGTTCCCAGTCGTACATTTATTGCCTCCGCCAGTTGTGCCGTCATGCGCGGAGCAAAGCCGGTGATCGCCGATGTCGACCGCGATTCGCAAAATATCACAGCCGATACCATTCGGCCTGTTCTCAGCCCGCGCACTCGCGCTATTGTCACCGTGCACCTTGCGGGATGGCCGTGCGATATGGATCCGATTCTCGATCTTGCTCGCGAATATCGCCTAAAGATCGTTGAAGACTGCGCACAAGCACCCGGAGCTACTTACAAAGGGCGCCCCGTAGGTTCCATGGGCGACGCAAATGCGTTCTCGTTCTGCCAGGACAAGGTCATGACCACCGGCGGCGAAGGCGGCATGCTGACGACGAACGATTCTGATCTTTGGTCCCACGCGTGGGCATTCAAAGATCATGGCAAGAGCTATGAGGCTGTATATCATCGGTATCATCCGCCTGGATATCGATGGCTGCACGAAAGCTTTGGCAGCAACTGGCGAATGACGGAACTGCAGAGCGCCATGGGCCGTGTGATGTTGCGCAAGCTTCCTCAGTCCATTCTGACGAGGCAAAAACTGGCTACGATATTGACGGAGCGTTTCTCCCAGATCCCGGCCCTCCGCGTAATTACGCCGCCCGATCATCTGACGCACTCGTTTTACAAATATTATGTTTTCCTGCGGCCAGAATACTTACGTGAGGACTGGAGTCGGCAGCGGATAGTGGATGCTGTCAATGCGGAAGGCGTACCTTGTTTTGTTGGGAGTTGCAGCGAGATATACCTGGAACGAGCTTTTCCTGCGGACCTTCGGCCAATCGAAAGGCTTCCTGTCGCCAAAGAGTTGGGTGAAACCGCGCTGATGTTTCTAGTCCATCCCACTCTCAGAGAACGCGACATGGAGGACACGGCCGGCGCCTTAACAAAAGTGCTGGCGTGTGCCACCCGCTAAGACAAAATATTCTTAGCGATAAAAGCCATCGTGAGCAAGGGCTGATGCCATAGCTATGGCTACGTTAGCGCTTCTGGCGGCTCTGCTTGGTCGGAAGAAGAGAATATCGTTCGACTTCATTTGTATAGCACGGGCATATCAAATGTACCGAATGCTCGGGGCGACTGCGTTCACGATGGTTGACATGAATCTCAGCCTGAACGCTTGTCCCCTACGAAAGTCAGCCCGAAAAATGCTCAAATAACACGCAACATTTAAGTTGTCGACTGACAGTCGGACGCGCAGACTGTCATTTCTGCCAGTTTGCTATGACGGCGTACCAGCATACCTTAGCTGCGTAGGCAGCCGTTTGGTGGCTATCTCCTGAATTGTCGAACTTGCCATGCGTGAAGGAAACCTCTGCATAGGTTCGGCATCCTCGGGAGCAGGTCAACGAGGAGTGTGTCAATGCAGACCAAGCGCGAATCTCAACTGAATGGGCTATACACGGCAGATTCGAAACAACTTGAGACCGCAATCCCTTTGGCGGAGAATGCGCTCTGGAGTTTAGTCACCCTCGGAGCATTCATATTCGTGACGCTCGTCGGCTGTGCAAAGGAGCCGGAACTTCCCAAGGCAACTCCTCCCGAAGTCCAGGTGGCGACAGTCATCCAGCAGAATGTTCCGAATTATGGCGAGTGGGTCTCACAGCTGAACGGCCCCGTGAATGTCGATATCACTCCCAAAGTGCAGGGCTACCTGCTGCAGCAGAATTATCAGAACGGATTCTTCGTCAAGAAAGGTGAGCTTCTATTTACGCTCGACCCGCGACAGTACGAGGCCGCGGTGGAACAGGCCAAAGCGCAGGTAGGCATCGCCGAAGCCAATCTCGCCAAGGCCAGCAACGATGTCCAACGCGATACTCCTCTGGCAGCTCAAAGAGCGATCGCGCAGAGGGACCTCGATACCGATCTGACCAACCAGGAAGCCATGAAGTCGCAGGTGCAAGCCGCGAAGGCTAGCCTGGCGAATGCGGAGCTGAATCTTACCTGGACAAAAGTCTACTCCCCCATTGAAGGTATCGCCGGAGTATCGAGTTCCCAGATCGGCGACCTGGTTGGAACCGGCACGAAGATGGTGACCATTTCGCAGGTAAATCCAATCTGGGCATACTTCAATCCCAGCGAAAGCCTTTTTCTAAAATTTGCTCCAAAAGTAACGGCCTACATTACTGGAAAGCTCGGCAGCGGTTCGCGTCCGCCTATGCCGGTTGAGTTCATCCAGTCTAACGACGTTCCTTATCCCGAGAAGGGAAGGATCATCTATGTGAACCGGCAGGTCGGTACAGGAACGGGCACCATCCAGATGGCCGCCGAGTTTCCCAACAAAGGCGCTACTCTTCGTCCGGGTGGCTTTGGCCGCATCCGGATCAAGATAGGTGATAGCGAGAATGCATTGCTGGTTCCGCAGCCGGCCGTAATCGAAGTGCAATCGCAGTACATGCTTATTGTGGTCACGCCTGATAACAAGGCGGTGTTTCGACCCGTCAAGGTGGGAGATCGCGTAGGGCCGAATTGGATCATCACCGAAGGATTAAAACCCGACGAGCGAGTTGTGGTTGAAGGCACGGAGAGGGTACAAATGTTCGCTGCCGCTGCGCCCCAACTGGCAAAGGAAGGCATCCCCGTCAATGCCAAGCCCTACGTTCCAGCCGCGGAAGCGGGCGGGAGCAACTGACCATGGCGAAATTCTTTATCAATCGCCCCATCGTCGCGATGGTCATTTCCATCCTGATGGTGCTGGTCGGCGTGGTCGCAATGCTCGGTTTGCCCACAGCACAGTTTCCTAATATCGCCGACCCGATGATCCAGGTAAAGGCCACCTATCCCGGCGCGGATGCTCAAACGATTGCGGAGTCGGTCGCAACACCCATCGAGCAGCAAATGTCAGGCGTCAGCGGCATGAACTACATGTATTCGCTGAGTGCCAGCTCCGGCGGTGGAATGAGCCTGTACGTTGACTTTCAGTTGGGGACAGATACCAATACCGACCAGATTCTGGCGCAGATGCGGAGCGGACAGGCCAACTCGCAACTGCCCTCCGAGGTGACGCAGCAAGGCGTAATTGTGCAGCCCGGAACGACCGCACCCTTCATGCTGCTGAATCTCTACTCACCTAGCGGCACGTATGACAACATCTTTCTGGCCAACTACGCCACCATCAATTTGCAGTACGCGCTGACGCGCATTTCAGGCGTCGGGCAGGTACAGATATTCGGCGCAGGACCTTACGCGATGCGCATTTGGGTAAACCCGGATAAGCTGGCGAGCCTGGGGGTGACGGTAACTGATATTACGAATGCCGTAAAGGCCCAGAACAAAGTCAATCCCGCAGGCCAGATTGGCGGTGAGCCCGTTCCTTCCGGTCAGCAATTTACTTACAATGTGCGCGCCCCGGGGCGCCTGCCCACCGTTGAGGAGTTTGGCGAAATCGTAGTCCGCGCTGAACCTGACGGCTCAATCCTTCGGTTGAAGGACGTGGCTCGCGTGGAACTGGGATCGCAATATTATTCCTTTCTCGCGCGTATGGGAGTGGCAGGGTCGGGGAAACCTGCGCAGCCCGCAGCGCTCATCGCGCTCTACCTGACTCCGGGCAGCAATGCGCTGCAGACGCGAGCCGCTGTACTCAAGATGATGGAGGAGGCAAGCCGCAGATTTCCCCAGGGCCTGGATTACACTGTCGCCCTCGATACGACGCTCGCCGTCAGCGCTGGCATCAATGAAATTTACCACACGCTGGGAGAAGCTCTTATTCTTGTGATCCTGGTCGTGTACATCTTCCTCCAGGGTTGGAGAGCAACGCTGATTCCGTTGCTCGCCGTCCCCGTTTCGTTGATCGGAACCTTTGTCGTCTTTCCTATGCTTGGGTTCTCCATCAATACCCTTTCGCTCTTCGGACTTGTCCTTGCGATTGGGCTGGTCGTTGACGATGCGATTGTTGTCGTGGAGGCAGTAGAACACCATATCGAGCATGGGCTGTCACCCCACGACGCCGCCCTCAAGGCGATGGAGGAGGTCTCCGGACCCGTAATTGCCATTGCACTTATTCTGGCCGCAGTGTTCATTCCCACGGCCTTCGTTCCAGGTATCACCGGCCAGCTTTATAAGCAGTTCGCGGTTACGATCGCGATTTCGGTGCTCTTCTCCGCGTTCAACGCCCTCACCCTCAGCCCTGCGCTTTCCGCGTTGCTGTTGCGACCCAAGAAGCCTGCACGTGGGCCGCTTGGCGCTTTCTTCCGCTGGTTCAACCGTGTCTTCGGGCGCGCCACTGACGGTTACGTGAATGTATGCAGGCATATGATCCATAAGGCCGGCCTGTCCTTTCTCCTGCTTGCCGCGCTCACCGTGGGTGCCGGTTTCTTCGGCAAGCAGATCCCAGGAAGCTTTCTCCCCGATGAAGACCAGGGATATCTCTACGGCGGCTTGCAGTTACCCAACGCGTCGTCGCTCGAACGCACGTCGGAGGCCTCGCGGCAAGTCGAGAAAGCCATCATGGAGACGCCCGGCGTTCGGTATGTCAGTTCGGTTGTGGGATACAGCATGTTAAGCGGCGTCAACGCTACTTATAGCTCTTTCTTCTTCATCTCCCTGAAACCGTGGGAGGAACGCAAGACTCCGGAAGAGAGTTACAACGGAATTAAGGCGCATCTGCAACGGGTACTCGGTCAACGCACAGAGGGGCTTGCATTCTCGTTTCCGCCTCCCGCGATCCCGGGTGTAGGCACTTCGGGAGGCGCCACTTTCATTCTCGAAGACAGGTCCGGCGGCAGCATTGATTTTCTTGCAAAAAACGCTCAAATCTTTGTGTCCGAGCTTCGCAAGCGTCCTGAGTTGTCGGGAGTATTGTCCACGGCGCTGCTCAGTGTCCCCCAGGTCGGAGTAAGGGTCGACAACGCCAAGGCGATGACGCAGCAGATTCAGCTGAGCGATCTGTACCAGACTGTGCAGACGTTTATGGGCGGTTCACTGGTGAACTTCTTCAACCGCTTCGGCCTGCAGTGGCAGGTGTATGTTCAGGCCGATGGCGACTTTCGAACCCAGGCAGAAAATCTCGGCAAGTTTTATGTCAGGAATGCCTCAGGCGACATGGTCCCATTGAGTACGCTGACAACTACCTATCCACGCAGTGGCGCGGAATTTGTCATGCGCTACAACCTCTTTAATTGCATCCAGATTAATGCCTCGGCAGCGCCCGGTTACAGCTCCGGTCAGGTTATGGCGGCGTTGGAGGATGTCTTCCATAAGACAATGCCCAGCCAGATGGGTTTCGACTACTCGGGCATGTCGTACCAGGAGCAGAAGGCCGCGCAAGGTGTTTCGCCGGCTGTCGTTTTTGGCCTGGCGTTCTTCATCGTCTTCCTCATCATGGCCGCGCAATATGAAAGCTGGACGCTGCCTTTCAGCGTGCTGCTGGGGGTGCCCATCGCGGTTTTCGGGGCTTTCCTTGCACTCTACTTCCGCCACCTGGACAATGACGTGTATGCACAGATTGGGCTGGTCATGCTGATCGGTCTGTCGGCAAAAAATGCCATCCTCATCGTCGAATTTGCCAAGCTTGAGTACGACAAGGGCACGCCGCTCATCGAAGCGACTCTGATCGGCGCAAGGCTGAGGTTACGGCCAATCCTGATGACCGCATTTGCCTTCATTCTGGGTTGCGTGCCGTTGTGGGTGGCTTCCGGCGCGGGCTCAGTTTCGCGCCGTGTGCTGGGAACCGTGGTGATCGGCGGCATGCTAGCGGCCTCGGTCCTGGCTATCTTCTTCATACCCGTCTCGTTCGAAGTTGTGGAACGGCTGTCGCACTGGGGGAAGAAAGAAACGCCGCCAGCTGGGTTGCCAGCCGTCTCGCACACGGAGGGAGACTAGCCATGATCGCCAGACATCGGCTCGTTGCGATCACCCTTATATTCCTGACCGGATGCACCGTCGGTCCCAATTACAAGCGTCCAACGATTGCCGCTCCTGATGCCTACCGCGGGCTCGCTCCGGACGCTGCGCCGCAGACCACTGCATCCATCGCTGACGAAAAGTGGTGGACCGTTTTTGACGACCAGTCCTTGCAAGCTTTGATCCGCGAAGCAATCGTTCAGAATTATGACGTGCGAATTGCTGCGACCCGTGTATTACAAGCGCAAGCCTCCCTGGGCATTACCCGTGCGGATCAGTTTCCGGCCATCTACGGTGGTGCGAGCGCGGCCAACACCCGTCTTCCTCAGACGAAGCTCTTGTCGGCAACAAATACCAGTTCTAACCAGGTAAACCTTTCTCTGGCTTGGGAGTTGGATTTCTGGGGCAAATATCGCCGGGCCACTGAAGCAGCACGCGCTAACCTTCTGGCCACGGAGTGGGGTCGGAAGGCTGTGATCTGGAGCTTAGTCAGCAACGTAGCTTCAGCGTATTTCCAGTTGCTTGAACTCGATGCCGAAATGCAAATCTCTCGAAATGCACTCGTCTCCCGCAACGAGTCGTTGCGCTTAGTGCGGATACGGGAAAGCGGCGGCACGACCTCCATGCTCGATGTTCGTCAGTCCGAACAACTGGTCTACGCTGCGGCGGAGAACATTCCTGCCCTGGAGCGGAGCATTGAGCAGCAGGAAAACCTCATAAGCATTCTTTTAGGCGATAACCCGAAGCCCATTACGCGCGGAAAGCCTCTTGTTGAAAACCATTTTCCTTCGGTTGTTCCTGCAGGATTGCCTTCCTCGCTACTGGAGCGGCGACCTGATCTGCAATCGGCCGAACAACAACTGGTTGCAGCGAATGCGCAGATCGGTGTGGCGAAGGCGGCGTATTTTCCTGACATTAGTCTGACCGCTGTAGCCGGCTACCAGAGCACAGCCCTCACGAGTCTGTTTACCGGGCCGGCAGGTCTGTGGACCTTCGGCGCACAGCTCGCGCAACCTATCTTTACTGCAGGAAAACTACGCGCCAATGTAAGGTTGACCGAGGCGCAACAGCAGGAAGCCGTTCTGTTCTATCAGCAGTCCATCCAGCAAGCGTTCCGTGAAGTTTCAGATTCGCTGATTGCGTACCGGAAGAATCAGGAGTTTCGTGCGCAGCAGGAATTGTTGACGGCAGCGGCCCAGGATGGGGTCCGGCTCGCGAACCTTCAATATAATGGAGGTGTCACTAGCTACCTCGAAGTCCTCGACAGTGACACGCGTCATTTCAACGCGGAAATTTCCCTGGCGCAGGCGCAACTCAGCGAACGGCTGGCTCTGGTACAGCTTTATAACGCTCTTGGAGGAGGCTGGCAGCAATAAGCTTCAGTTCGCGCGGAAGGCGCAGCAGTTCGCCAACAACATCGGCATTTCTCAGTACCGGTAAGACTGAAGCTCGGCGCAATAACTACTTCGTACCCGCGACTCTCCAACGAATTCATTGATAAGAAGGACCGCCATCGTGACAGCTACTTCATTATCTTTGGTTTGGAGAAAAGGTCAGACTCTCTCTCTTCAACATCATGCGCCCCGATCTACTGTTGTTTCTATCGTGTCTGATTTTGCCCTGACGCGCAGAGTGAAATATCCCAGCAAGCCCGCAACCAGTGAGGCACACAGAACCGCAGTCTTGGCATTCAACAGTTGGGATCCTTCATCGAATGCAAGGGAGCTGATAAAGATCGAGACTGTAAAACCGATGCCGGCCAGGAGACCAACAGCGAACAACTGACGCCATGCAACGTGACTTGGAAGAAAGGCAAGACGGCAGCGAATCGCCAGCCACGAGAACGCAACGATGCCGACCGGTTTTCCCACAACCAATCCGAGAATAATTCCCCAGGCAAGACGGCTTGTAAGCAAATCGCCGAATGCTCCCGCGGAGAACGTAACTCCAGCATTCGACAACGCAAACAAGGGAAGTACCAGAAACGCAACCCAGTCCTCCAGCAAACGGGTAAGACGTTCTGCTGCGGACTCGGTTCCCTGTATCAATTCCTCGAAGGCGCCAAGCAGATGTTCTGCTGTTTTGTCGTCTCCGTCAGACAAAGCAGTTCTGAATCGGTCAAGCATGTCGGACGCGATCTCCTGAAAGTCGGACATGGACAAACCCCGCGTGGTAGGAACCATGAATCCGAGGATCACGCCTGCAATTGTGGCGTGAAGTCCGGACCGCAAAATGGCGACCCATACTCCTACGCCGAGCAGCGAATAAATGATTGGCTGCTTCACTCCAATCTTTTGAATGCCAAAGATAACGGCCAGCAGAAGCAGAGCAACGAAGAGAGATTTTCTATCCAGCGATCCACTGTAGAAGAGTGCAATTACGGCGATCGCGCCAATATCGTCGGCGATGGCGAGAGAAAGCAAGAATATCTTCAGATTCGGCGAAATGCCTTTTACCATGCTGAGCACGCCGAGCGAGAATGCGATATCCGTAGCCATCGGAATGGCCCAGCCGTGTTCGCCCACCTTGCCCTTGTTCAAAAGCGTAAATAACAGAGCGGGCACCAGCATCCCGCCGACTGCGGCGAACAATGGTAAGGCAGCCCGGCGCACATCCGCGAGCGCCCCATGCTTTATTTCATGTTTGATCTCCATTCCGACGAGAAAGAAGAATATGGCCATCAGAGCATCGTTGATCCAATCATGTACAGGCAAGCGAAGCTTTGAAAGTGTAAGTTCCATTTCCCAAACGTGATGATAGGAGTCGCGCCAGGGAGAGTTGGCCCAAGCCAGAGCGGCAATTGCCGCTGCGAGCAACAGGAAGCTGCTGATTCCCTGAATGTGAATAAAGCGCTGGATCGGCAGCACCACGGTGCGGGTGAGTAACGACTCACGAAGCTTTATTTGAAGTGCTCCGTGTGTCCGAGGCGGTATAGGCATCTTGTCGAAACCTTATATCAGGAGCGTTTGTGGTAAGGGTCTCAAGTCTAGCATCCTAACGCTGTGTGAGGAAGATTGGAGTGCGTGGCTGTACAGCGAGCAGATTGTGTTATTCACCTTGTTCCAACTGACCAAGCATTCGAATTTCTCAATCCGAAGGCAAAGCAAGCGACGGAGCCAAAGACACTAAAAATGGTATCCCGAACGATTCGCGCCATCTTGTTCCGAACATAAGCCAGACTGCCGTTCCAGACCTGTCGCTTTTCCTTATCGCACCTAGCATATTTATCAGTTTCCCAAGATCCATCCTGTCTGTAACATGCAGCCAGAAGCGTGGCTTCCCCGAAGGGCTCTTGGATCCTTTCGAATGGTTACTGCGCTTTAGCGCAAATGCACTGTTTAAGAACGGAAGGGCCGGCTGTTCTCAAGTACAACGCACAGAGACAACACACCTGATGCGCCTGCAATACGATTCCTTGATCTATCGCGAAGCAGGGTGTGCCGATTCCCGAAATGATCGTCATAGATTTGGAGTGTTCTGACGTGAGCCGTAACAGCCTACTGCTGAAAATGGAATTGCGGAGCGACCCAAGAATGCTCTGCGTCGTACGGGCGGCTTTGGGACAGCTCGGGGAATCAGCTGGGTTTTTGCCTGAGGAGGTTCGTTCGATGGTGCTTGCGGTGGACGAGGCGATGACCAACGTGATACGCCACGCCTATCACGGACGGATCGATCAACCGATTGAGGTTGACTGTCGCCACAGCCAACTGCTCGACAACGGCGTTCTTCGAGATGCTCTGGAGATTGTCCTCAAGGACAAAGGCGTGCGAGTCAAGGCTGAAGAGTTGCGTGGCCGCCCTCTCGACGAAGTACGTCCGGGGGGCCTGGGATTACAGTTTATTCGAGAAAGCATGGACAGTGTGCGGTTCCGCCACCAGAAGGGAACGAACCGTCTACACCTTGTGAAGTTTCTGAGACAGGCAGAACCGCGGCAGGAAGCGGAAGGAGGTGTGGTGTGCAATTAAATACGCGCCGCTCTACAGGGCTGGTGGTGATTGACGTTTCCGGGGAAATAGACCTCGCGAGTTCGCCGCAACTTAGAACTGCTTTGTTGCGCGAGATAAAGGAACTTAAGACGCCCCGTGTCGTTCTCAATCTCAACGCTGTAAGGTACATCGACAGTTCGGGGATTGCCTCACTTATCGAAGGCCTCAAGGCATCGAGGGATGCCGGAACACGCTTTGCTCTTTTCGGCCTAAGCACTATGGTGCGCGAAGTGATGCAACTCTCCAAGCTGGTGAAAGTCTTCGAAATCTACGACAACGAAGAGCAGGCCATTGCGGAATAAGTTGGCAGCCTTCTCAAACATCCGGCTGCTCTCGAGATGACGATGGAAGAATTATTAGCTCAAGTCGGTGGCACTGTATCTGGAGGTCTCCAGTATGTGGGGGCACTCGCAGAGCTCTCGGGCCGCGCAGCTTATTTCACCTTCATAGGTCCCTTTAGGGGTAAGCCGCTACGTATTCAATCATCCGTAACCCAAGCCATGGAAATAGGCGTGCGTGCGCTTCCGATTCTTTCGCTCATCACATTCTTTATTGGGTTGATCCTGGCACTTCAAGGCGCATACGAACTCCGCACTTTTGGCGCGCTGAATCTGGTGGCGACCGCGGTTGCTCTGGGGATGACGAGAGAGCTTGGTCCACTGATCACTGCCATTCTCGTGATCGGTCGTTCAGGATCAGCGTTTGCTGCCGAAATCGGAACCATGAAGGTCACCGAAGAGCTTGACGCCTTGACGACCATGGCGATCGGTCCGGTTCCGTTCCTGGTGACTCCAAAATTTATCGCCATGATAGTTATGGTGCCTTGCCTGACGATCTGGGCGAATTTCATGGGCATACTTGGCGGAGCAGTGTTTGGTGTGGCAGAAGCGGACTTTACAGTTGGACGCTATATTCAGGCCTCACTGGACGCGCTTTTCTTACGCGACATCATGACTGGTCTGATTAAGAGTCTTATGTTTGGAGTTACGATTGCCGCTATAGGCTGTCACGAAGGATTGTCGACTGGCGCCGGGGCCGAACAGGTCGGACGCTCGACCACCCGGGCTGTCGTCATGTCTATTTTTCTTGTTGTCATGGTAGACGTAATCTTTACTGCAATCTTTTTCTTTATGGGCCCCCAGTAAGAACTACAGTATTTGTCATGCAACAGGTCGATGAGATTGGTCCATCCACGGAAACGATGATCTCTCTGCGAGACCTCCGCGTAAGCTATGGCACGCGAGAGATTCTGCATGGAATCACCTTTGACGTGCAGCGGGGAGAAACACTGGTCATTCTTGGAGGCTCGGGTTCCGGCAAGAGCACGCTATTGCGCACACTTGTGGGATTGGAGAAGCCGACATCCGGCGAAATCTGGCTGAAAGGAAAGAATATTGCGGCAATTTCAGCAACTGAAATGGATCAGATTCGGAAAAAGCTCGGCATGTCGTTTCAGGGCTCAGCGCTATTCGGTTCTTTGTCGGTTGGTGAAAATGTCGCCCTGCCTCTTCGCGAACACACGAAGCTGGAACAATCGACGATCGAGATCATCGTGCGGCTGAAGCTGGAGCAGGTGGGTTTGTCAGGCTTCGAGAATTACATGCCATCGCAGCTCAGCGGCGGAATGAAGAAGCGAGCAGCGGTCGCTCGCGCCATGGCAATGGATCCGGACATTCTGTTTTTTGATGAACCGTCGGCTGGGCTGGACCCGATCATCGCCGCCGGGCTTGACGAGCTGATCCTGAAGCTGAAAAAAGCCTTTCATATGACCATCGTCGTGGTTACGCACGAATTGGCAAGCGCCTTCCTCATAGCAGATCGCGCGGTTGTCGTGGACAAAGGCCACGTCGTGGCGATTGGGACGATGGACGAAATGCGTGCCAGCATCCATCCGCGCGTACGCCAGTTTCTCAATCGTGCCCCTGACCCAGACGTGTCGGAGGAAATGGATTATCTGCAAATGCTCACCGAAGACAATCGACCGGGATCCAAGTCGGGCGACAAGAGAGGTGCATGATGGATGGAAAACGTGAGCAGGTGTTTGTGGGACTGTTTGTCCTCGTTGCCGCGGCGTTGCTTCTGGTCACTGTCTTTACTCTGAGCGGACTATTCAACCGCTCGGCGACTAAGTATCATGCCAAGTTTGCCTTCGCGGGCGGACTGGAAGAAGGCGCGACGGTTCGCTATTCAGGAGGCCCGAAGGCCGGCCGAGTAGAACATATACAAATCGATCCCAATGATCCTTCCCTCATTGACGTTGTCTTCAGCGTGAGTGGGAGCGTGCCGGTAAAAACTGACAGCCACGTCAAAATCGAGAGCCTCAGTCCACTTGGGGACAATCATCTGGAAATTGTGCCGGGCAGCACTAGCGCTGCTCTGGCTCCAGCCGGATCATTGCTGACATCCGATCCTTACGTCGACTTCAACGCTTTGACGGCTAAGATCAACGATCTCGCTCCAGATGCTCAGCGGCTCCTGGTGTCTCTCAACGACCGCACAGCAGATTTTAAGGTAACCATCAGCCGCGTGAACGATCTTCTAAATGATCAGAACCGCGCAAATCTTGCCGGAACCATCGCCGGGGCAAGAGGCATGATCGCTGAAAACCGCGCGCAGGTTAAGTCGGCCTTACAAAACCTGAATGCGGCCAGCCAAAGGCTCGATCCGTTGCTTCAGAATTTACGGGAGACTTCCGACGAGGCAAATAAAACTATCAATCATGTCGACGCGTTGATAGGACAGAACGGCCCGGATATTCGTCAGGCGATCCTTGAATTGCGCAGGTCGTTAGCGACGATGAACAGCGTCGCGGATCGTTTGGATCATACGCTCGAAGTGAACTCAGACAACATTAATGAGACGCTCGAGAATATTCGTCAGGCAACCGAGAACCTGAATCAGCTCAGCGATTCGCTCAGGAATCGACCATCCCAGTTGATCCGTTCAAGCAGCCCGCGCGACCGAAAGCCAGGAGACCCGAAATGATCGTCGTGAACGCCGATATCAAGGCAGATCGTAAGAGTAATCCAAGGGGAACAATGGTAGCCATGCGTCGACGAATCGGCCGAAGGTCGGGAGCAGCGCTGGCTGTCGCGGCATTTGGAATTCTCAGCGGCTGTGGCGGGGCGTCGCGTCCGATCAAGTACTACCAACTTAGTCTCCCTGGCGTGATCGCTCCGGCAACAACGACGCCGCCAGTGCCCGTGACGATCGTAGTTCGACGGCTGCTGGCTTCGACCCTTTATCGCGACAGGCGCCTCGTCTACAGTGTCGGCAACCAACAGATGGGGACCTATGAATACGAGCGGTGGGTAGGGCCTCCTTCAGAGCTGATCCAGGGGGTTTTCCTCGGGGAATTGAGGGCTTCCGGGCACTACTCGGGTGTTTATACCCCCGAAGGAAAGGCCGGCGGCGATTACGCTCTACACGGACGCTTATATGAGTTTGCGGAACATGATTCCGGCAGCAACCTGGTAGCGAGACTTACGATGGATCTCGAATTGAGTGATACGCAAACCGGCGCAACAGTGTGGCGACGGTATTACACGCACGATGAGCCGGTAAGTGCAAAGACTGTTCCGGATGTGGTCGCGGCTCTAGACAGGAATGTTCAGTTGGCCGCGAATGATGTGGCCGCCGGCCTGGAGCAATATTTTGCTACGCACCCGATCAAGTAGTTCGGAATTATCTCAAATCCAGAATCCAGTTCGCCCTCGAACGGAAGTAGGTTGGGAAGCTGAAAGATGATCGAACATGGCTAAAGAGAGCTTGTGCTCGTCGTCGACGATGCTCCTCCCAACAATTGCGCGGGGGCGAAATTGTTCGGACCGACTCTACAGGCGGGCACCTTGAAGCGTGAAATTCGTTGAGTACAGACAACTGACCCGGAGTGGAATAAGTGGTTTATCACAATGCAGCACCTAGTAGAGCACCGACCTGGGAAACGAACTGGCCGGGACTAAGGTTCCGTGGAAAGCCGTATTGACGGTTACGGCATGCCGCACCTCATTGCAACGCTAACTAATCGGCCGGGACTGCTTCGTATCACGCTTTATAGTCTTCGGCAAGATTCGAGCGCGCCTCTAAACCTGCATCGAGAAAGCTTTGGATTCGTAATTTGGCAGCTTTGGTCAATCGATCTTTGAATGCAATGTCGAACACATCCTCAAGCGATTGGTACGAGCCGCCCTTCACTTGAGATTGGAAGTCATCTCCGAACACTTGAACGTCGTATTCATTGCGACCGGGGTCATGTGCACTCTGCCTGAGATTGATTTTCGCTGTTGCCATGCCGGACAGGCCATCACTTTCCCGGCTACGATAGGGGGGCCTTAGCCAAGGCTTTGTCTTTGATTCCATATTGGTAACCAATAGAGAGAGATATAGAAGCTAATCGCTATTTTGTTATCAAGGGGAACGGCATACAGCCGATCAAATGCAAGAAAAGGCGGCAATATGATGCTGCAATCAACGCTGTTTTGAATCAACAGCTTATCCCGCAGATGGCACCCTTATGGGGCCTAATGGAGCATATCATATACCCCCCATTGACAAATGACAATTGCGGAATCGGACCCAACCCGGATTTGTAATGGGGGTCGCTCGTGACTCCCGGTAAATCGGACCAAAGCTGTGACATCCAAAACCAGCCGATCTTCCGAGGTTCGGTTCAACTACAAGTCATGCGACATCTTGTGAATGCGCCTGGTCAAGCGGACGATTTGCGGCCAATCCTGCTCAACAAAGCTTTGCGCATGCGCCAGGCTGTTACGTAAACTCTCAATCTGCCTGCCGACTCGCCGCGCCAGACTCTGACTGGGAATGCCGATAGCAGCCAATTCTGACGGATCTGCAATGAGGATCTCTATCTTGTCGGCTAACTGAAGACAATCGATCAGATGGCACTTCTCCTTACGACGTTCACGTTCGGCGAGGAGCTGTCTGGCTTTGTCCATTCTTTGCTGCGACAAGAGCCTGCTCCAACTCTCGCCAGTCCATTTCCGTCTAATTCGTTCTGTAAACTCAAGCTCCGTAAAGGTGAGAATTCCGAATAGCTACATTCGCCCTACCGGCTTTTGTATATCAATTCGCGAGATTGCTCCGATAACATTCCCTAGTTCCGTCACAAAGCACCAATCATGTCGTGTCAGAACTTCAATGACATCCGTGAAGGTGCTTGTTGTATAAAGCAATTGGCTAGCCGCAAACTCCCGTCCCCAGCTTTTACCAACACCCTTACTCAAGCTGGCAATCTCCACAAATCCCCATTGGGTTCCATCTCGCTGGAGTCCCGCGACTTCAATGCCAGCTACGGTCATTGCTTCGAGAATCTCGGTCGCCGTGCGGTTTGAATCAAAAGTGATCAAAGGTTGAGTAATATCTTGCGCGGTGAATGAGTCCTCCAGCACTCGCAAGGTCGCGATGGGAATTTCAAAACGCCGCGATTGTGGCATCTGTGGGCTTGACCTGGCAGGTTGAGTGCTGGAAGCGTACTTATTCAGATCGCGTTTCAGTCTCGTTAGAAGCCTAGTATTGCCTCCGTTAAGCACAAGCGCCAGCTCATTCGCTTCTGCCGCGTATGTGCGGAACATTGCCCAGTCGTTCTTGTAGAGGTCTCGACTAGTGTCGATGAGATCAGCTAGTTTTACCGTCTTTGCGGCATCAGAAACCTTGGCGAAATGCTGTTTGGAAAGTGCAAAGCTGGCGGCGCGATGACCACGCGCAGGGTCGCTGACAACGGTGACTTCGTAAACAAGCTTCGCGACCTGAACACCAAATTGCCGCTCCACGTCATCAATCGTGACCCCGGTGTCTTCCACAATATCGTGCAGCCACGCAGCGGCAATCATTTGTTCATCCCCACTGGCGGATGAAACGATTTGGGCTACGGACTTTAGATGGGCCTCGTGGCTTTGCAGTGCTGGATTGCGCTCTACGGCGATCCGCTGGTGACCGCTATTGGCGAACATCTTGGCGGCTTTGATCAGCTCGCTCATTGCGCAGAGCCATTCTAGCGGAGCGCACTGATGTGCCGCTCGACTGGGCTTCTAAATTGACTCAATAACATCGATGAATCGAGCGTGGGATGAAGCTATAAGACTTATGCAAAAGGGGAGAATAAAAATCTTTACGCCGGCACTTACAAATTGAAGAAATGTCTCCCAATGGCCTGATAACCTTGCTCGAAGGCCCAGATATTGACCGCGCTCGAAGCGACGTCATCAGGTACGGGCAGCGCTTCGGCGTCCTCTGTCATATCGATGGATTTCAGATAGCCGCCGCATGAATCACATGCCTCGACTCGGATATGCGCCCAGGCATCGAAGCTGAAAACCGGGAGCCTGGACGCTCCCTGCTCTCCGCAGCGCAGACATCCAAGACGCGAAACCGCCCATTCGCTTGAGCAAAGAGAGCACAGAGCCGACCGCCGAGTGCCCAGGCCCTCTTCTCGCGCGATCGAACAGAGGATAGGAAAGCCGCAATGCGGGCAGCGATCCGGTGTTGTTTCCATCTCCCTGTGGGGCACGACGGAAATCTCAGTGGCAAAGACTTCCAAGGCAAGCCGCGCCGCAAAATCCCGGGGGTACTGGAACTCCTCTACCTGATTCCACAGATCTTCAAGCAGATTCAGCGATTCCTCCGGCGGCTCCATCTTCCCCTTCGCGCTCACCTCGCGCGCGGCGAGCGCGAGGAGTGGACGAAGTGCTTCTCCATTGAAATAGCTGAGAAGAGCGCAATCGCTATCCGTGTGGGGAACATCCAGTGTCTCGATCAGGATGGAACTGAGTCTCGCCTGGAGCGAAACCAGCTCAATGTACCTGGCCAGCAGCGGGTTCACCGTCTCAGCATTCAGTTTCTCCGCGCGCTCACGGTAGTCGGCCCAGATTCGTTGTCCCCGCGCAGAACGCCATACAGGATTGAGACAGCTAGCCATCGGTATGTTCCTTTGTGACCCGGACGAGCCAGAGACGGTGATGATGGTACGCCCAGGCTCGCGTAACTTCCCCCGTGACGATCTGGCCGAACCCGCCCTTCACAAGAAAGATTCCCATGTAGAGGTGGATCATCAGCCCGCCGATGCTGACAAAGGCGCAAGCAGCATGAAGGATGATCGCGAGGAACTTGATCCATTGCAGATTCCAGGGTACGTACTCGGGCCACCACAGGACCATGCCCGAAATCACCAAGCCTACACCCGATGTCATCATCATCCAGAAGAAGATCTTCTGGCCAGCGTTCCAGCGGTCAATCGGCGGCAGGTCGTCGTCATGGTTGGTGATGTACGCTTCCATGTTTAGCATCCAGCCTTTGTCAGCCTGGTTAAAACGCAGGTCGCGCCGCCACATCCACCACATATAGACGAGGAATACAAAATAGAACACTCCCAAAACCGGGTGAAAAAGGCGCATCGAGGCCGGGCCGCCCAGGACCGTCGACATCCAGAAGAGAAAAGGAGTATGCAGGGCCAATCCGCTCAAGACCAGGTAGACGCAACTGACCGCAACAATGAGATGAACGGCACGTTCGTGAAACGTATAGCGACGAACATGCTCCGGATCTAATTTGCGCCACCGGATTTTAATCATCGGGCTTCTCCGTGCCATGACTCTCTTCGTCGCCGGGATCAGTCTTCGGGCCGAAGAGGAAGAAGTGAGCAATCATCCCGACCAAGCCGCCTACCATCGCCAGGTTGCCCAGCCACTTCAGCGGGCTTTTCCACAGGCCGATGGTGGCCGGGACTCGAGGATCTTTCGGCAAACCACCGTACTGCTCTGGACGGGTCACGTCGTGCAGGACATAGATCACGCCGGTACCCCCAACACCCGGAGGATCATAAACCCCGGCGTTCTCGTATCCGAAGTGGTCTCGCAACTGCTCCGCTCTCTTGTGGGCGACGTGAAGCATCTCTTCTTTTGCTCCGAACTGCAGACACCCGGTGGGACAGGACTTAATACAAGCCGGCTCAAGGCCATTCTCCACGCGGTCGGAACAAAGAGAACACTTGAAGACTTTCTTCGTCGCCGGATTGAACTTCGGCACGTTGAACGGGCAACCGATTGTGCAGTACTGGCACCCGATGCATTTGTCGTGATCGAAATCAACGATCCCGTTTTCGTACTGGACGATGGCACCCTCTGCCGGACAGGCCGCCAGGCATCCTGGATCGGCGCAATGCATACAGCCTTGCTTTCGCAGGAGCCATTGCAGTGTTCCGTCTTCGTGCTCGACCTCGTTCATCTTGATTAACGTCCATAGATTCCAAGATGTATCCGGCATGGTCTGGTGGTTGTTTTGAAAGACCGTATCGGCAAAGGGGAGATCGTTCCACTCCTGGCATGCAATCTCGCATGCTCTGCAGCCGATGCAAGTGGTCACATCGATGAGCTTGGCGACTTTTTCCTCGCGGACGGTTCCTGTGCCCGGCACGGGTCCAGCGTGCGCGGAGATCCTCTGGATGCGACGTGATTCTGCGCTCATAGTTTGTCAACCTTTTCGACCTTTACGAGAAATGTCTTGTACTCAGGGGTTCGCGTATTGGCGTCGTAGCTGGTTGGCGTGATCAGATTGACGAGAGTGCGCGAAGTTCGTCCGGCGTCTTCAGCAATTCCGCGGAATCCCCAACTAAAAGGAATGCCGACCTGATACACATGTTTTCCGTTCACCTGGAGCGCCGGGAGCCTCTTGGTGACCATTGCCTTGCAAATGTGCGCGCCGCGTGCACTGGAGATGCGGATGAAATCGCCGCCGTCGATCCCAAGCTCCCGTGCCATCTGCTCATTGATCTCGGCGAACGGTTCCGGCACCAACTGAACGTTGGCAGGGTTATTCTTGGTCCAGAAGTGATAGGTTTCGGTGAGACGCATGGTGAAGGCGACCGCCGTATAGCCCTCGGCGGCTGTGCCGAATTTGTCGAAGGATGTCTCTACTTTCTTGCCAAGGGGATTGGTCGGTACAGCCGGGTGAAGAGCATTTTCCACCAGGCTCTCGATGGGTTCATAATGCTCTGGGAATGGTCCATCTACCAGTGACGGCAGCGGCGCGAAGAGACGGCCGACTCCCTCGTTAGCCATGATAAAGGGTCCCATGTGCTCTTTAGGCGCGGAGGTCACCATGAAGTCGGGGACATCATGACCCTTCCATCGACCCGCCGATTCATCCCACCACACCGGGGCTCGTCCTGGATCCCAAGGCTTCCCCTGCGGATCGCAAGAAGCACGGTTATACAAATTACGACGGTTCATCGGCCAGCTCCAGGCCCAGTTCGGATGAATTCCCATGCCTGACGGATCTTCCGTGCCGCGCCGCTTCGTCAGGGCACCCCCTTCCGGCCACGAGCCACAGTAGATCCAGCATCCGCATGCAGTAGAGCCATCGTCGCGGAGCCAGGCGAAACCCGGCAATTGTGATCCTGCCGGGAGCGTGCTGCCTCCTTCGGTCACGGGTGCAAGCGCCCGTCCGTTCAATTCTTTAGCTAGTTCTTCGGCGCTCGGCCGCTCCGGGTCCTCGTAATCCCACGAAAGATTCAGAATCGGGTCCGGGAAAGCGCCGTCTTCGGTCTTGTACAACCGGCGCACCTGCCAGAATATCTGCGCCAGAATCTCTAAATCGATTCGCGCATCGCCGAGCGGTGGGGTCGCAGCGTCTCTCCACTGCAGCAGACGGGATGAATTGACCATCGTCCCCGACTTTTCGGAGAAACCGGCTCCCGGCAGGCGATATACAGTGGTGTCGATCTTCGCCTGTTGCTCCGCCGTGATGCCTGGGGCACGCCAGAACTCACTGGTTTCATCCGGAAAAATCTCGCAGACCACAAGCCAGTCGAGCCGACTCAAGGCGGCGAGGGTACGATCCACCGATGGTGCCAGCGCGAGTGCGTTCATGCCAAAGCAGAATGCGCCCTTTACCTTGCCTTTCACCGTCTCTTCCGAAATCGCCCACCAGCCGCGCCCATCCGGGCGCTTGGGCATGTAATCGTAAGCCCATTCGTTCGCCGCCGTCGCGGCAGGACCATAGAGAGCCTTCTGGAGGGAAACGGCAAATCGAGGAGTGTTGGCCCAATAGTTCATTGACTGCCATTCGCTCGGCTTGGAAGGGGTAGGAGTCGTGCGTTTCATCCAGGTGGCGAAGTTGTCGTCGCCAGCGGTCGGCGGCTTCAGATAACCTGGCAAGCTGTCCCAGGAGATGGCGAGGTCCGTTGCTCCCTGTACATTAGCGTGTCCCCGCAACGCATTTACGCCTCCGCCCGGACGTCCAATGTTGCCGAGGAGGAGCTGAAGAATAGCTCCGGAGCGAATGATCTGCGTGCCGATGGAGTGGTGCGTCCAGCCCAGCGAATAGATGAGAGTGCCGGTTCTGGTCATGTCGCCGTTGCGGCGTATCCCTGCAAACTCTTCCGCAACCCGCGCAAACTTAGCCTGAGGAACGCCGGTGATTCGTTCGACCATCTCCAGCGTATAACGTGAATACTGCTGGCGCAGAAGTTGAAATACGCAATGTGTGTTCTGCAGGGTAGGGTCGGCCGCGACATTTTCCGGCAGGTGGCCCGGCGTCCCGGCTCCTGACTTCGGCTGGTAGTTCCAGGTGGTCTGATCGTAGTTCGACTTCGCCGCATCGAATCCGGAAAAGAGACCCTCGTCCGCACAATGAAAGTCCTCGTTCACGAGGAAAGACGCGTTCGTGTAGTTGAGCACATATTCGCGTGCATAGAGATTGTTCTCGATGGCGTAGCGAATCAATCCGCCGACAAAGGCAAGATCACTGCCCGCCCGGATCGGCACGTGGAAGTCTGCCGTCGCCGCCGTTCGTGTAAATCGCGGATCAACGACGATCATCCGCGCATTGCGCAGCCGCCTTGCTTCAATGGCCCACTTAAAGCCGCAGGGATGGTTCTCCGCCGGATTCGCGCCGATGATCAGCATGACATCGGTATTAGCGATGTCGTTCCAGCTGTTAGTCATGGCCCCTCGGCCAAACGTGGTTCCCAGACCGGGAACCGAAGGGCCGTGTCAAGTACGCGCCACGTTTTCGTGGCGCACAACCCCCAAAGCTGCCATTGTTTTCACAACGGTCCAGCAGAATTCATTCGTATCAGTGGCGCCGCCAAGAAACGCGATGTTCTCGCATCGGTTGACAACCCGCCCCTGCTCATCCTGGTGCATAAACCCAGAGTCGCGTGTAGTTTTCACCTTGCGCGTGATCTCATCGAGCGCCTGGTTCCACGAGATGTCTTCCCAGTCGGACTTGCCCGGCCGTCTCACCTGAGGCTTGGTCAGCCTCCGCTCGTTCACGCAATCCTGTTGGAGCGAAGCGCCCTTAGGGCAGAGAGTGCCACGGTTAATGGGGTTATCTGGATCGCCCTCAACATGCACAACCTGAGGGATCACATTCTTTGCCCCATCGGTCATTGTGTGGATAATGACACCGCAGCATACGGAACAGTACGGGCAGTTCGAGCGGGTCTGGGTTGTCTTTGAAGTTTTTAGGGTGCGCGCTTGCGCTATCAGAGGCTGGACGTCCACTCCGAGCCCGACCGCACCTGCTGCAGCCATCGAGCAAATGAAATCTCTGCGAGAAACTTGCATTCAGCCTCCACAGCAGAATCCCGGGACAGAGAATCATTCCGAGAGGAATAATCGGCTCCAAAGCTACCACAAAATTAAGAGAATGATGCCTGTCAAAAGCGACAGTATTCTGAACTTCTCAATAGTCTTAGTCTGGTTTGGTTGGAGTGGCGGAAGCGCGTGTGAGTCGAACACACCGTCGCCCGTAAGGACGACCACCGGTTTTGAAGACCGGGGGGATCACCGGAGCCCAGGCACTTCCATCGCAATCTATACTACGTGGCCGGGACCTCGATCAACCGGGATTCAAATCAGGACACTTTGTTGGAAACCTCTTATCCCATCCGTCTGACACAGCAGGTAAAAGCCGGCGGATGCGCCAGCAAACTCGCCCCCGGATCCCTCCGGGCGGTTCTCGAAAGGCTTCCGGCGCAACACGATCAAAACCTGCTCGTTGGATTTGACACATCCGACGACGCCGGCATCTATCTGATCGCGCCGGACGCAGCTCTTGTGCAAACCGTCGACTTCTTCACACCTCTGGTTGACGATCCGTTTACCTTTGGTCAAATTGCGGCTGCCAACGCACTCAGCGATGTATATGCAATGGGTGGGCGGCCATTGACCTCGCTCGCAGTAGTTTGTTTCCCGCAGGATGGAGACATGGAAATCCTCGAACAGATTATGCGTGGCGGTCTGAATAAGATGTCCGAGGCCGAGTGCGCCGTAGCCGGTGGACATACCGTGCGTGATGCGGAAATCAAATTCGGCTATGCCGTAACGGGAATGATCGATCCGGCGCGAGTCTTCACAAATGCAGGAGCTATTCTGGGAGACGATCTCATTCTGACCAAAGCGATCGGGACGGGAGTCATTACAACCGCTCTGAAACAGGGGAGGGCAGAGCCGCTTTGGGTAGAAAATGCAATACGATCCATGACGGCGCTCAACAGGACTGCGGCGGAAGTCATAACGCAGGTCCGTGGCGTTCACGGCATGACGGACATCACAGGCTTTGGGCTGATGGGGCACGGCCGCGAGATGGCTATGGCGAGCGGCGTCACTTTGGAGATTGAAGTGGAGACTGTACCCAGGATGGATGGCGCCCTTGAAGCAATCCGTTTAGGTGCAATTCCGGCGGGTTTATTGGCGAATCGGGACTTTACTGAGTGCGTCATCGCTGAAGCGCCAGGGAGCCATATCCCGGACGAGCTGCGGACACTAATGTTTGATCCGCAGACCTCGGGCCCACTACTTATTTCTGTCGCGGCGGAGAGCGCCGAACTGCTCCGCAAGGCGCTTCGCGACGCCGGAATCGCCGCGGAGAGAATCGGCCGCGTTGCGGGGGTTTACAGGCCGGAAAGCGGCAATCCGGCGATCGTATTGCGATGAAGAACGATGAATACAGCAACGAATTCTACCGGCTCCTGCCCTCTGTTAACGACCTTCTATTAACTCCAGGAGTGAAGGCACTCCTTTGTTTTCACTCACATGACACTGTCGCATCTTCGATACGGGATGCCTTGAGTCGCATTCGAGAAGAAATCTCGGATGGACAACACACTCGTACAAGCATCAAGGAGCGCCTAGCGTCTCTGGAAGACGGTATCGTGGATGGGCTCGTGCGCAAGGGGAGATATTCGTTGCGGCCCGTCATCAACGCAACTGGCGTCATACTTCACACGAACCTTGGAAGAGCATCACTTAGTCAAACTGCACTCGATCATATAGTTGAAGTCGCGAAAGGCTATTGCAATCTCGAATTCGACTTGACCTCTGGCGAGCGAAGCAGCAGAGACGTACACGTCGAGTCCTTGATACTTCGCGTCCTGGCGAAGAAGACAGGCGCAAACGAGCCTTCGAATACCCATCGAGCCCTGGTCGTCAACAACTGTGCTGCCGCCACGTTCATTGCCCTGAACACTCTGGCCGAAGGCAAAGAAGTCTTGATATCAAGAGGCGAGCTTATCGAGATAGGCGGGGGCTTCCGCATTCCCGAGATTCTCCGAAAATCAGGCGCCACCCTTCGCGAGGTCGGAACGACAAACCGTACCAGTTTGAGTGATTACGAGCGGGCCATTTCACCAGATACCGGATTAATTCTGCGCGTGCATCAATCGAATTTCAGCATGCACGGATTCGTCACAAGGCCACAGATTTCGGAATTAGCCGCGCTGGGAAAGCGATCGAATGTGTCGGTCTTCGAAGATCAGGGCACAGGCCTTATCTTTTCTCTTGAGGCGCATGGCATTCTGTGCGAACAAAGCCTTCTCGAAGGTTATCGGCAAGGCTCGGACCTGCTAGCCGCCAGCGGGGACAAGCTCCTGGGCGGCCCCCAGTGCGGTTTATTGATTGGGAGGAAGGATCTTATCGAGCGCATCCGGCAAAATCCTCTACTGCGGACTTACCGTGTGGACAAGCTGACTTATGCGGCTCTTGAAGCTACGTTGCTCGACCACGTTTCCGGCGCTGCGGACTCGATTCCGACACTACGCATGATCGGCCTCGATGCAGACGAGATCAAGATTCGTTGTCACTGGATAGCCAGCAAGATTCCCGCAGAAAATCTATTTGTGGATGTTGTTCCGACGGTGAGCGTTATCGGAGGAGGAACGACTCCCGATGCCAGGTTATCGAGCTACGCGTTGTCGCTGCGTCACGCAACATTGACCGCAGATGAGCTGCTCTCCACTCTCCGCCAGTCGACTCCGCCAGTGATTGGAAGAATCAGCGAAGGCAACGTGCTGCTGGATCTGCGTACCGTGGACGCAGACTTAGATACGTCACTGGCGACTCTTCTCAGGGGCCATCACGTTGCAATGCGGACGTCGGTTCAAATGTCGGACAGATAGGCGCATGCTTTCACACGAGACAACCCGACCGCAGTCCATCGTGATCGGCACAGCGGGCCATATCGATCACGGAAAAACCACACTGGTCCGCACGCTCACCGGGGTCGATACCGACCGCCTGCCGGACGAGAAGCGCCGCGGCATCACGATTGACCTCGGCTTCGCTTCTCTTGAAACAAAAACTCACAGCGGCCTGCCGCTGCGGTTGAGCTTTGTCGACGTTCCGGGTCACCATCACTTCATCCGAAACATGCTCGCCGGCGCAGGTGGGATTGACGCTGTGATGCTGGTTATCTCAGCTGAAGAAGGAGTGAAACCGCAAACGGAAGAGCATCTGGCGATCTGTGAAATGCTGGGGGTTCGTGCGGGCCTTACTGTTGTCACAAAAATCGATCGGATCAGCGCTGACCATCTCCAAAGGGTTTGCGATTCAATCCGGGGATTCCTGAGCAGTACGTTTCTAAATACCGATGGAGCACCTGTCGTCCCTGTATCCGCACATTCAGGACGAGGTTTGGATCAGCTGAGATCCGAACTTGCATCGCTCGCAACCTCCGTTCCGGCTAGAAACTCCGACGCGCTGCCCAGGCTGCCCATAGATCGGGCATTCGTCATGAAGGGCTTCGGCACAGTGGTGACCGGCACTCTGCTCGCGGGATCGTTCGAGTGCGGACAAACACTCACGATCGAGCCGGGGAGCCGCGCGGTAAGAGTGCGTGGCATTCAGGTCCACGGCCATACGGACCGAGTGGCATACGGCGGCTCGCGAGTCGCTCTGAACCTTGTCGGCATAGAGGCCTCAGAGATACACCGCGGACAGACTGTCTTGGATACAGGCACGCTAGCCGCGACCGACTTAATCGATGTCGAAGTCACCATGCTACGCAGCACGCCAAAGCTCAAACATGGCTGCCGTGTTCATTTTTATGCTTTCTCTTCAGAGGCTCTCTCGACAGTGTCGCTGTACCAACATGAGCCTGTCCCGCCAGGCAGCGCCCGCCTGCTGCGCCTCAGGCTTGAGAAGTCCATCGTCCTCGCGCCAGGCGACCGGTTTGTGCTCCGTCAGCCATCGCCTGCGATGACAATCGGCGGTGGACGCATATTGGATGCGCAGCCAATTCCAGGTCTGCGGAAGTCCGAATGCATGAAGTGGCTGGAGCAGTTAAGGAGTGCTCCTATCGCGGGACAGCTTTTCCTGCGAATCAGCAGGCGAGGCCTGCGCGGGCTACATCTGTCTGGGTTGTCTGCAGAATGTGGCTTAACCGCCGAGGCCATTGCCACGCTGACAAATCCACTTATCGTCGCTGGAAAGCTAGTGCAAACCCAGGACGATCTTCTTTTAACGATAGAAGGCCTTGAGAGCGCCGAATGTTGCGTCATGAGCGGGCTTGCCCACCGAATGAAAGGTACCGCGAGCTCTTCGGTCAGGCGCTCGGAACTGAGAAGTCACACCAGACTCAACCCCGCGCTCTTTGACTTCGTGCTGGAACGACTGGAACGCGAGCGCAAACTGCGGGTTCAGCAGGACTGGGTCTTGCCCTTTGATTCCGATGGCCGACCTTCGGAAAAAGATCGCAACCTACTGTCGTCGATTGCCGAATCCTTCGAAGCCGCCGGACTCTCTACTCCATCCGCCGCAGAAGTCGCAAATAGACTCGCCATCGATTCCTCTGAGTTGCGGCGACTCATGATTCTGCTCTTGCGCGACAAAACGCTGGTAAAGATGGGAACGGAAGAGCTCTATTTCCATCAAATTGCTCTTACAAAGCTGCGATCACAAGTCGCCGAGTTTCGAGGTCAGACCATCGATGTGGCGCGGTTTAAACAGTTGACGGGTCTGTCGCGCAAATACGCCATCCCGCTCCTTGAGTATCTTGACCGGGAGCGGGTCACTCGTAAGGTTGGCGAGTGTCGGCTGGTGCTGTAATGTGCAGATCATCCACCGCAAAAAGATATGGGACATGTAGCGAATCAATCCTCAGCTACCACCATGCGCATGTGGGGCTAATTCTTGTGACTTCACGTCCCAACCAGGAGCTATGATTTTTTGTTGAGGTCGTCGTCCTTATAGTATTTGGTGCCTTGCAGGGTTATCTGGAGAGCGAGACCGTTCTTGGTAATTTGATAGATCCAGACACCCGGGGCAAACTCTTCCGCCCCCGAGTAAGCTCCGCCCTTGTCGCCTGCCTTGGCCGCAGCATCCGCTTGTCCTGAACCCGACCAGCCGGAATCGAGGAATTGAGACAACGCCTTATCGTTTTCGAACACGAAGATTAGCCGATAATCCTTGACTCCCACACCCAGACCTGCGCCGGCCGAAACCATCTTCATGAAGGTTTCCTGCTTGGAACCGGTGGCAACGGCGATGCCTGAGCCACGCGCCGTGCTTACTAGCAAGAGGTTCGTTCCCATGTTATCGAAAACGGCGTATCCGGCAGACTTTTGGATAGCCCCCTGAGCTGAGGGCTGCAGTTTGTATAGGTCCTGCAGAGTTTTATCAGCCATCTTGCGAGTCTTGGTTCGTTTTTCGTCCGGTGAAGCGGCGCCAGCGAAACTTGTAGCCAGCAGAATCACTGCGAGGCTTGAAGCGATCATTCTGAGTTTCATCGGTGTTCTCCTTATCTTCGAGGAGCTGATTGCAGGTACATCACGGCGTCAGGGCTGGCCTGTAACCCTTCCTCACCGCTACAGTGGAACAGGACATAAGATGTTTTGCGACTGTCAGAACTGCTAGTTGTTGCACACGACGTGTGCAGCGCTTCCGGCCGCGTCGTAAGCGAGTTTTACTGCAGATCGAGGACACCTCAAATAGAAACGGGTACATTGCAAAGAAACGCACGTGAACCGATCGCTTCTGAAGTGGAAGCCGCCAACGGGGTTTATTGCAGATGCAGCGTCTTCCAACTGAAGTCGTAGCGGAAGCCGAGAGCTGCTGCGTTGTAACCTCCCATTCCCTGAGCGTCCGTGGTATCTCCCAGCCGCGATTCAAAAAATGCGTAGCCTGATGGCGAGATGTGCCATTCGGCACCGAGAATTGCATATCTGGTCTTGAAATCCGGGTTGATGAGAGCACTAAGGTCGAAGGGTATGTAGTCCTCAAAGCCGCCTACAACTGCAAACTTTCCGAACTTAACCCTGGAATAGATCTCGACTCCGTTCGCGGAAAATCCGACCGCTATTGTCTCCGGTCCGCCTGTGGGATCAGGAATGAATGCCAGATCGCCATTGTTTTGGCGCACGTAATCGGCACCCCATTCAAGGTTGCGCCAGGTGCCTTTACCTCCAAAGGCCCAGTAATCCGTGCCGTCGCCATGGAGTACCGTATCTCTAAGCGTGGAATTGAAGTAGGTCTTGTTGTAGGCCCCACCGATCTTCAGTCCCGGAATCGGTGTTGCCTGCAAAGAAAAGCCGAAGCCGTTAAAGGCCTGCGAGGTGTCTCCAGTTCGCAATTGTCCCTGTGCTCCGAAGTCCAGGACATTGGCGAATTTGAGATGATAGAGAATCGTTTGGTCGGCGCGGCCGGTACCTGACTGACCGCCGTCTGTGCCCGCAACGTAGGTGGCGGTGGATACCCCGCCGAAAACGTTGAAGCGATCCGTTGTATAGCTTGTTATGTCGTAGTGGGTTGAGTTCTGCTTGCCAAAGGTGAGACTTCCAAATTTGTCAGAAGCAACACCAAAAAAACCGAGGCGAGCGCCGAAGACGGGCTGCGTCGTTTGCTGCAGCACGCCGAAACCAGACTCTGTGGTCGCACCGGCGTTGAACGTGGTTTCGCTCTGAACGAGGTTAATTCCCCATTCTGTAGTGCCAATTACTCTAATGGGTCCAAACGTTGTGAAATTAATGCCGACGCGGGTGGCGTTGTCCTGTACTTCCGCTTCTCCGTTAGCTGGAATGGATATGATGTTGCGAAGACTCCCATAAGGCTGGAAAGCGCCGGTGTATTTCTGTGTGGGATTCGTCCCCGTTGTAGTAGTTTCAATCGCCGCTTGTTCTTGCTCGGACTCAACCAGCGCTGCTGCGGTTGCGGTTGCCGATGGCGCATCTGCGCGGTGAGTACTTCCCGTGCCGAAGTCACCGCCGCAACCTTCCGACACCCAGACCCCCTGGTCGTCGTAGCCCCAGTTTCTGCCGAGGAGGCAGGGCGCCTCGCCTGTTGGTCGCAGCATCACGATGCCCGCACGAGTATCGGCCGAGCACTGTTGTCGTGCTTTGCCTTGAGAGACACAGCTAACGACGGACGATACCGATGCCTCCAGAGAGTTCTGTTGAGCATTCAGCACTGCAGCGCAGCCCAGAGCCGTGGCTGTAAATACAAAATAGCTTTTTAGGTTCATGCTCCTCCTTTCACGGGCCCGTACCGTCGTCATCTGACGGCAGCTTTCCAGAGAGGAAGCCGATCGCCTCACATGCGTGAGCTATGTGCAGGGAGATGTGTTGGCCCACATCACGTAAGTCCTAAAGGCCTGCCTTTAAGAAACCACCGTTCGGAGCCCGTCGTACGGCATGGTATTCGGAAGCTAGCTGATTGTCGCCTCGTAGAACTAACAGTGTCACCGGCGCAGAAAGGAATCAGGCAGCTCGACGAATGGACGCTCTCACGATTAAGGGACGGGGTGTACTATGCCCGGTATTGTCCAGAGGTTGCGGCATACGGATGATTGACAGTTCTTCACCCTTCTCCCAAGAGAACTGCTGCGGCCGCATCTTGCCTCACGATGATTTGTTCAAGTTATCGTCTGGTGAATACTTAGTGCTCTTGGCAGCGATATTCAAGACCACCCCCCTGCCATTGAGCTGATACATCCAGATGCCGTTGGAAACTGCCGCCGCGCCGTGCATGGGTCCGCCCTTCTCAGCAGAGGTTTTGGCGGCTTCTGATACCTGCCCTCCGGACTCCCAGCCAGAATTCACGGAGTCGTTGAACACTGTCTCGTTGTCGAATACAAAGACGTACCGAAACTTCTTGACTCCCGCGCCATGACCCTCGTGGATCTCAAACATTCTCATAAATGTTTTACCTTTCGTCTTGTTGTTGACGGCCATGCCTACGCCATTTCCGGGCGTATTGCTAAAAACCGCATACCCATAAGATTTTTCGACGGCTGTCTTCGCTGAAGGCTCGGCCTTGTAAAGGCGTTGGAGCGTATCTCGAGACATCTTTTGGATGTTCACCCGCTTATCTTCTTTGTTGTTAACGAAGGTGTCCACCGGAAGCACACAAAACAGAGATGTGACTACGAACCGAGACCCGGTGAGGAAGCGATTGACTGTCATGGGTTACTCCTTGGATTCCATGAGGTCGTTGTCACAGGTTGCCGCTCTGCCAACTCGGGAATGGAGAACATCGATCACGGAGCGATGGCCGTAGAGTCAACAGAGTTACGCACAGAGCTCAGATTCGGAACTGTCAAAACGGACAGACTAGACGTCGGCCCAATACGCAAGTCATCCGAGTCACATTCAGAATCGCGAGGACTACTTCCTGCGCTAATTCTGTGTCTGACAGTTTTGACAGTAGCGAGTCAATGAGCGCTCAGCCATACAATGTGCGGTTGAAGTTCCTCACCCGTATAGCTTCGCGCTGGAGAAGAACCAGCCCGCTCGGTCCAGGCAAGCTTGGGGAATGCAATATCCCAGAAAGGTAAGTCGACATGTCTGCCACTTTGATCATTAACGCTTTTCGTGTAACAACCTTCTTCTGTGTTGCAACTTTGTCTTTGTGTTCGGTTGGCTGCGGAAAGAAAGCGCAGCCCAATACAGAGACACCG
>NZ_LMUM01000037.1:511614-572831 GCF_009765985.1 Acidobacterium sp. S8 | reverse complement strand
CCACCCCCCCCCCCCCCCGCCGCCCCCGCCGCACCGACAGGACCTGTACCTTCCTTCTCAGCCGCAAGTAAAGTGGGCCTTTACGCCTATCCGGGAAAGGGCCAAAGTCATGATCAGCAGCTCATCGATGAGTCCGACTGCTATAACTCGGCTCAGCAGCAGACAGGCGTCAATGCAGATACTCCGGCTCCCCAACCGCCGTCTTCTGCTGATATCCAGGCAGCTCAGGCGCAGGCGGCCGATGCCGCGCCGCAACAAAAAGGTGGGCGAGCCAAGGGTGCAGCCAAGGGCGCAGTTGGCGGTGCGGTGATTGGTGGAATCGCCGGGGATGCAGGAACAGGTGCAGCGGTAGGCGCTGGTGTGGGTACCGTGCATGGCGGAAGAAAGCAGCGCAAAGCGAATGCGGCTGCCAAAGATCAGGCCTCGGCGCAGGCTGGGGCGGACGTGCAACAACAGTACCAAAACCAGAAGGCTGCGTATGACCAACAGATGAGTACGTTCAAGCGGGCGTTCTCAGCCTGCATGGATGCGCGAGGCTATTCGGTCAAATAGGGTCGGAACATCGCAAGTTCGATATCCCCTGAAGGGACCCTGAGGTTTGCTGTGTCCCTCCACTATCGAGATGGCATATGGGCAAACAGCCTGTAACTTTTGATCGGGTAACCCTAGGGCGATTCTTTCGCACCGTCAAGTACTTCTTCACGTCCGAGGTGCGCTGGCGTGCGCGAGGCCTGTTCGCATTACTCATCGTCTTCGCCTTGAGTGTTAACGGCCTGAACGTCATCAACAGCTATGTCGGTCGCGATTTCATGACCGCAATTTCCAACCGCGACCAGACCGGATTCGTTCGAGAAGCTATTCTCTTCGTCGCACTGCTCGTCGCGTCAACCGTGATAGCGGTCTTTTACCGATTTACCGAAGATCGGCTCGGGCTGTTCTGGAGGGAGTGGCTGACGCGACGTGTCACCCGTTTGTACGTAGCGGATCGGACTTATCTTAACCTCCAGGAATCGGCTACGATTGAAAATCCCGACCAGCGGATCGCTGACGACATTCGTGTGTTTACGGCCACCTCCCTCTCTTTCACGCTTATGTTAATGAACGGAATACTCGCCGCCCTGTCGTTCTCGGGAGTTCTCTGGACAATCAGCCCGCTGCTCTTCGGTATCACAATCGGGTACGCTCTCCTTGGCACGGTGACGACGATCTATCTGGGGCGTCCGCTGATCGGGTTGAATTATCGCCAGTCAGATCAAGAGGCTGCCTTCCGCTCCGACCTGATCCACGTGCGCGAGAACAGCGAATCAATTGCCCTCTTGCAGCACGAAGACCGACTAACTGTCCGGCTCCTTCGGCGTATCGACGGCTTTGCAGACAACTTTCGGCGAATCATCTCGATAAACCGTAACCTGGGGTTTTTTACCACCGGCTTTAACTATCTGACACAGATCATCCCGGCGCTGGTCGTTGCGCGGCTATTTATTCGCGGGCGGGTGGAATTCGGTGTCATCCCGCAATCGGCGGTGGCCTTCACCCAACTGCTCGGAGCGTTCTCGTTAATCGTTAATCAGTTCCAGTCCATCTCTTCTTTCGCCTCCGTCATCGCCCGTCTGAGCGAGCTGGTGGGGACCGTCGAGAAAGGATCGCCATCGGCCCACAAGCCGGTCACTGTCATCGGTGCCGACGCGCGCATCGCGTACGAAGGACTGAGACTGTTCTCACCCGAAGGAGACCGAGAGGTGCTTCAAAACCTGACCGCGGAGAATCGCGCGGGACGAGGGTGCTGGTCTTCGGGCCGAACGAAGCTGCCAGAATCGCGCTATTTCGGGCTACCGCTGGCATCTGGGTCGCCGGGGCCGGGATGCTCGTCCGCCCGCCGTCGGACAATATCTTCTTTTTACCCCAGCGCCCCTACATGCCACCGGGGACGCTTCGGCATCTTCTCGTTCGCACTGACCAGGAGCAGGTCATCACCGACGTTCAGATCACGAATACACTGCATAATACAGGTTTGGGCTCCATCCAGGTACGGCGGATTGGACACTGAGCACAACTGGTCGGCCATCCTCTCGTTGGGGGAACAGCAACTGCTTGCGCTGACCCGGCTGATCTTCGCCCGACCTGCCTTCGCTATGCTTGATCGAGTGACTGCATCCCTCAAACCGGCGCAGGTCCGCGAGGCGCTGCGGCGGTTAGATGAGAGCTCAATCACCTATATAACTTTCGCCGAAGACGCGGAATCAGTTGATATGTATGATGCACTGCTGGAAATCGACGGCGATGGCGGGTGGACTTGGAACCGGACCAGGTACCCTACCAGCGCCGCACTGACGTAAATCTGTCACGTAGGTCATTGAAAGGGAGTAGAGGCCACGGACAGGAATCGAACCGACGCATAAATTTTGGCCATCATCCTCTATGAGGCGAATCTCAGCGCCAATTGTCCGACGCGAGAACTCACGGACGTGCTGATGATGACGCCGAACGGGGGCGATGCGAATTTGATGTCGGGATTCGCGAACGGCGGATGGTTCAGTAAATTGAAAAATTCAGCGCGAAACTGGAGGCTGTTGCTCTGATGAGGCTTAGCACAGCACTCTTTTTGAAAGCGCAAGATCCACGTTTTCCTGTCTCGGGCCGTCCGCGATGCCAGTCGAGCTGTTTCCAATACAGTTCCGACGCCGTCCGCGCCGATGACTGGCGGACTGGTGATAGGATCCATGCCCAGCGTCCGCACTGTCAACTAGTTATTCATTTGAAATCAAAGCATTAGCGATCTTCGAGCCCTCCTAGCGAGCGGATTTCGAACTAATCCATTCAGGGTTTCTCTGCGGCTAATCGTTGCAAGGTCTTTTGCGTGTCGCAGGGAATCGGACATTTATATATCCAAATACTGGTGTCCTTGCTACCGTTACATACGTCTACATACGTCAGCATCTTCGATGTTAGATTGGCTTCGCTAAAAGGATTGATAGCGCAGCGTTTGTTCTCCACAGCTGTATTGGGCCCCTGTTGGTAAGAAGCCCCTGGGAGGCTCCCGTGACGGTTCCTGTGGAACACCGGATCAGATGTGTCCTTTGGTGGCCTTCGCGGCTCGCGTTCAGGCAACTTGACGCAAGGAGAAACCAGGACAGGAGAAAATGTGCCCTGCTGCTGATTGCAGCGGTTTTGCTGCTGCCACAGTTGACTGGCGCCGCTCCTCTACAAGAGGTTCGGCGGGCGCTTATTATCAATGTTTACAGTCCGCTTACTTCTCCCGGAGTTGCTGTCATGGACCAGGCGATTGTTGCCGGTCTCGGCAAAGCTCCTTACCAGATCGAACTCTATCATGAGGAGCTGGAGGCGTCGTTGTTTCCGGATGAAGCTTCCCAGCGTGATTTCCGAGAGTGGTTTATCCGCAGGTATAGTGATCGCAAGCCCGACATAATCATAGCTGTCGGACCGGATCCCCTCAAGTTCCTGGTGGAAGCACACGAAAAGGTCTTCCCGAACATTCCAATCATCTTCTGTGGAAGCACCGAAGAGATGTTGGATGAATTGAAACTGGACTCTCACTTTACCGGAGTGTGGGGAGAAGCTACGCCTGACAAGACTCTGGAATCGGCGCTCCGCCTGCAGCCATCTACCAGGCATGTAGTTGTGGTCGGTGGTGTTGCGGCCTATGACCGGAAGCTAGAATCGATCACCAGGACAAGCCTGCAGAAGTACGAATCAAAACTTGATTTTACCTATCTTACTGACCTGGATATGCCCACGCTGCTCGACCGACTGCGTCACCTTCCGAGCGACACCATCATCTATCACACGTCAATTATGCAGGATGCAGCCGGTGCCCGCTTCATTGACGCAAGGCAGTCAGTCCCGTTAATTGTCAGTGCGGCGAACGCACCTGTTTTTGTCGGGGACGATGTCGATATCGGCAGCGGAACAGTGGGCGGCAATGTGTTGAGCTTTGCCGCCCAGGGCCAGGTTGCCTCATCGATGGCCGTGAGGGTTCTTAATGGGGAGAAGACCCGGGACATCCCTGTTGCGAAAAGCCCTAACCTCTACGTGTTCGATTGGCGCGCTTTGCGGCACTGGGGACTGAAAGAAAGCAATCTACCGCCCGGCAGTGTCATCCTTTACCGGACACCAACGATCTGGGAAGCCTACCGGAGGTACGTCGCCGGCGGCATTTCGCTCGTCGTGGTGGAGACTCTGCTGATTGCGGGTCTGCTGTGGCAGCGTGCGCGGCGGAGAAGGGTAGAGGAGGAGTTAGCGATCAGCACCGACCGCCTTCGCCTGGCTATTGAAGTCGGAGGGTCTGTAGCCTGGGATTGGGACCTAAAGGGCGGCCGAGGCTGGCGGTACGGTGACCTGAAAAACATATTCGGAATACCAGCCGACGCTTATGCCGGAGAGATTGAAGACTTCAGGCGCAATATACACCCGGCGGATCGAGCGATGGTATCGAGCGTGGTTGCGGATGCCAGGCAGAATCGGAAACCATACGCAGCAGAATTCAGGGTCGTGCGATCCGACGGAAGCGTGTGCTGGATAACAGCCAGGGGGAAATTTTATTACGCAGACCACAACGACGCCGTGCGAATGCTTGGCATGGCGGTGGAGATCACCGAGCGCAAACAGATGGAAGAGGCCTTGAAGAAGTCCGAGAAGAAGTTCTCCATGGCCTTTCAGGAAAGCCCTATGGGCCTTACCCTGACCAGCGCGAAGGACAGTCGTTACCTTGATGTGAACGAGACGTTCGAACAGATGACGGGCTGGCCCCGTGACGAAGTAATCGGAAAGACTCCATTTGACATCGGCGTCTGGGAAAATCCCTCCGAAAGAGTGGAACTTGTGAAGCGGCTGCTTGCCGAAGGTTCCGTTCGAAATTATGAGATCCAACTTCTATGCAGGGATGGGACGAAGCGAACGGGCCTGGGCTCAGCAGAACTCATCGAGATCGACAACGAACCGTGCGTACTCTCAGTAGTTGCGGACATTACCGAGCGCAAGCAGATCGAAGAGAAACTTCATGCAAGCGAGGGGAAACTTGCAGGCATTGTCGCTTCGGCAATGGACGCCATCATTGCGGTCGATGAGGAACAAGGGATCGTGCTGTTCAATGCGGCGGCAGAGAAGATGTTCGGCTGTGACGTAGACGAAGCCACCGGAAGCTCAATAAAACGCTTCATTCCCCAACGGTTTCATTCTGAATACGAGAAACACATAGGCCATTTTGGTATTTCTGGTGCTACGAACGGTTCGATGCGTTCCGTGGGTTCGCAGGGCACATTATGGGCAGTTCGGTCAAATGGCCAGGAGTTCCCAATCGAGGCATCGATTTCCCAGGTAGAAGCCTACGGAAGAAAGCTATTCACTGTCATTATTCGAGATATTACTGAACGCAAAATGGCTGAGGAAGCCCTTATTAATCTGGGTGGACGATTGATTGAGGCGCAAGAGGAAGAACGCCGCCGGGTCGCTCGCGAGATCCATGATGACTACAATCAACGGCTGGCTGTGCTCGCCATCGATCTGGAAGAACTTGCCGAGAATATTGGGAATGCCGATGTAGGAGCGGGGCGGCGTTTGCATGACCTTTGGAGTCAAGTCTGTGAACTCGGCGCCGACCTGCATGTTTTGTCCCATCGTTTGCATTCCTCCACGCTCGAAAATCTGGGACTCGTTGCCGGGGCGAGAGCCTTCTGTGAGGAATTCGCGGATCAACAAGAAATAGAAACTGATTTTACATACGACAATGTTCCCTCAGACATTCCAGGCGATGTGGCGCTCTGTCTCTTTCGCATTCTTCAGGAGGGCCTGCGTAACGTTAAGAAGCACAGCGGTGCCAACCGGGCCGAGGTTCGGCTGGAAGCGCCAGGCGAGAAACTCCATCTCTCAATTTCCGATCGCGGGAGAGGGTTTGACGCTACAGTGCATTCAAGCAAAGATGGCATAGGTCTTCGGAGCATGGAAGAACGCTTGCGGCTATTGGGAGGGCAGCTGCAGGTTCACGCGCGACCCATGGAAGGCACTCGAATTGACGCGTGGCTGCCTTACTCTATCGGCAGTTCGTAAACAAGTTAGATCCAAAGCATGCAGGGCTTTCATCAGGAGTTGCCATGCAGGATCCAGAACCTTTTACAAAGCGCCCGCGCGTCCTCATTGCTGATGACCACAGCATTGTGGCCGAAGGGCTTCGTTCGCTGCTTGAGAAAAGCTGCGAAGTTGTTGGACTTGTTCAGGACGGCCGGCAGTTATTGGTTGAAGCACCCAAGCTGAAGCCAGACGTGATTGTTCTGGATATCGGCATGCCGTTGCTGAACGGTCTGGATGCAGCCGCTCGAGTAAAAGAATCTGTTCCCGGCACAAAGTTTGTCTTCCTGACGATGCAGGATGACGCCAACATTGCTGCCGCGGCTCTTGACCTGGGAGCCGTCGGCTACGTTCTCAAGCATGCCGCGACCTCGGAATTGCTGAAGGCCGTTTCCGAAGTACTTCAGGGCAGGTCTTATGTGACGCCGAAACTGCGTTCCGACGACTGGGCTACCCGAAAGGCGCGTGCCCGACAAAGCTCAAAGGAGTTGACTCCCCGCCAACAAGAAGTGCTTCAACTGCTTGCCGAAGGTCGTCCGATGAAGGAAATAGCCGACATTCTTCAAGTCAGCGAAAAGACCGTCATGTTTCACAAGTATCAGATCATGGGGTCGTTCAACTTGAAGAACAACTCGGAGTTGGTTCTATTTGCGCTCAAACGCCACCTCATTTCCTCTTGATCGGGTCTCGAGAAGGTCTGTCAATTCTGCTAGGTGGCGGGAGTCAGCAATCTTGTTAGGATTGCACCTTCAAATCTGATTCGGAACTTCCGCGAAAACATCGGAATGGATCGTTCGGGCCTTGGAGTTCCGGAAGAAGAGAGGCCGAACATGGCGCGGCCACGGATACTTCTTGCTGACGACCATCATCCCGTGCTCGCACGTGTTCTTTCTCTGTTACAGCCTCACTTTGAAGTGATCGGGATGGTCAATGATGGAAAGAGCCTGGTTAGCGAAGCACAACGGCTTCAACCGGACGTGATTGTATTAGACATCGCGATGCCGCTCCTTACTGGAATTGAAGCCGCACGTGAGCTTCACAAAGCTGGATCCCGGGCCAAGCTGGTTTTCCTGACTATTCATCAGGATCCCGCATTTGTGCGTGGATGCTTCGCCGAGGGAGGTCTCGGCTACGTCACGAAATCGCGATTGGTAAGCGATCTTATTCCCGCGATACACGAAGCACTTTCTAACCATACCTTCGTCTCCCCATCTGTTCGCTGATTGGAGGCTAAAGGCGGACTGGCCCATTAACGAATCCGCCATTAAACCTTTGGTATCTGTAGACCGTGACCTAGGAGTTTTCCTAGTTTTCACAGGAGGCGCCGTTGCATAAAAATCAACGTGCAGGAGGATGACCATGCTAAGTAACAGTCCTCGCATTTTAGTCGCTGACGATCACACCCTAGTGGCAGAATTGTGCAGAAAGCTGCTCGAAACAGAATTTGAAGTAGTGGGCGTCGTGAACGACGGGCGTACCATGGTGCGATCGGCATGCGAGTTGAAGCCGGACGTTATTGTGGTCGACATTGGCATGCCGGTTCTGAACGGCCTGGATGCGGCCAAGCAAGTAAAAGCGGCAATGCCCGCAGTCAAGATCCTCTTTCTCACCATGAACAGCCACATTGAAGTCGCAGCAGAGGCATTTCGCCGGGGAGCTTCGGGCTACCTACTGAAAACCTGCGCCGCGACCGAGCTGGTGACTGCTGTTCACGCAGTCTTGTGCGGCAAATCCTATATATCAGAGAGTCTCTGCAAAGATGAGATCAACTATCTTCGTCGGAAGGACAGTAAGCTGGAAGATGAGCGGCTCACTGAGAGACAGCGGGAAGTACTGCAACTGTTGGCCGAAGGCAAGGTGATGAAGGAAATTGGCGACATCCTGAACATGACGACCAGGACGGTGGCTTTTCATAAGTATCGGATCATGGAATCGTTGGGCGCCAGGAGCAACGCTGAACTTGTACGCTACGCAGTAAGGAATCACATGGTTTCGGCATAGGCGGATCGACTTGCGGCCTTGAATTCGAAGCAATCTGCTGATCCAGTGCTTCCAGCGAAGCTGCCTTGATTGCGTCTCGACAGATCACGACCTTGAGCTTTGGGCTGCGACGGCCTTTGAGCCGGCAACGAGTCCCACATTCACCCTCATCCTCTTCTCTCGACAGTGTATTGCGCCTGATCAAGACATAGCCCAAATCACGAACGCGATGAGCATAGTGATTTGACTATTGAACTCTGTCAGTTTTGACAGAAGACAGTCGCGTTGTGTGGCCTTACGCTTTTCGTGTCGCCAGCCCGGCAATGGAAGGTGATGGATGTCAACCGCGGTACCTGTCGAGAAAGCGGACAATATTTTAACCGCGTATGGCGCTGCCAGATCGACAGTATCAGGTGCGCCTCTCGGCACTGAAGATTTGCGCAAGATCCACGCGTACTGGCGCGCCTGCACATACCTGATGCTTGGCATGATTTACCTGCAGGACAATCCTCTATTGAAGAAGCCTCTCAAGCCGGAGCACATCAAGAATCGGCTCTTAGGTCACTGGGGCTCGAGCCCAGGATTGGCTTTTACATACATTCACCTAAACCGGCTCATCAAGAAATATGACCTGGACATGATTTTCCTTGCGGGGCCTGGACATGGAGCGCCGGGCGTGCTCGCGCCAGTTTATCTGGAGGGAACTTATTCCGAAATCTATACCGAAAAATGCGAAGACGAAGAGGGCATGCGCGAATTTTTCAAGCAGTTCTCTTTTCCGGGTGGCATCGGAAGCCACTGCACGCCGGAAACACCGGGATCTATCCATGAAGGGGGCGAGCTTGGCTACGTGCTCTCACATGCGTGCGGAGCAGCGTTTGATAATCCCGACTTGATCGTTGCCGCTGTAGTGGGCGACGGCGAGTCGGAAACCGGACCGCTCGCAACCTCTTGGCACATCAACAAATTCATTAATCCGATTCGCGATGGAGCTGTGCTGCCGATTTTGCATTTGAACGGCTACAAGATTAACAACCCTACACTACTCGCCCGTATCAGTCATGAGGAGTTGGAAGGCCTATTTCGCGGCTACGGCTGGACGCCATACTTCGTTGAGGGTTCTGAACCCGAAAGCATGCACCAGGCAATGGCCGCGACAACCGAGCGCTGTGTCTCCGAAATAAGAAAGCAGCAGAAGGCTGCCCGTGAGACGGGCGTACCTGAGCGTGTTCGCTGGCCAATGATTGTGTTGAGGACGCCGAAGGGCTGGACTGCTCCCAAGGAAATAGATGGTCACAGGCTGGAAGGATTCTGGCGGGCGCACCAGGTGCCGATGGCCGATGTGAAAAAGAATCCGGAACGACTTCAGGAACTCGAGAACTGGATGCGTTCCTATAAGCCGGAAGAACTCTTCGATTCCAAAGGAACGCTGATTGCTGAACTAAAAGAACTTGCACCCAACGGTACGCGTCGCATGGGGGCCAACCCGCACGCCAATGGCGGTGGCCTGAAGCGGGCTCTGCGTCTCCCGGACTTCAGGGAATATGCATTCACCTTTGAAAAGCCAGGGACAGTTGAAGCAGAGAACGCGCGGCCACTGGGAGCGCTGCTTCGCGATGTGATGAAGCTGAATATGAAAAATTTTCGCGTCTTTGGACCTGACGAAAATACGTCGAATAAGTTGAACGACATTTATGAAGTCAGTAAAAAATTCTGGATCGCTGAGTATTTTCCGGAAGACGCAGATGGCGGAGAACTGGCACCCGACGGGCGCGTCATTGAGATGCTCAGTGAGCACACGGTTGAGGGCATGCTTGAAGGGTACTTGCTCACGGGGCGCCACGGTTTTATCTCATCCTATGAAGCTTTTATCCATGTCATCGACTCCATGTTTAACCAACACGCTAAGTGGCTGTCTATCTGTAATCATCTTTCGTGGCGTAAGAGCATCGCCTCTCTAAACATCTTTGTTACGTCTACCGTATGGCGACAGGATCACAATGGTTTTACGCACCAGGATCCTGGCTTCCTGGACGTGGTAGTCAACAAGAGTTCTGCTGTCACGCGCATTTATATGCCGCCGGACGTCAATTCGCTTTTGTCGGTTGCTAACCACTGCCTGCGGAGCGAGAACTATGTCAACGTCATAGTCTGCGATAAGCAACTGCACATGCAATACATGGACATGGATGCAGCCATCACACATTGCACCAAAGGTATCGGAATGTGGGACTGGGCATGCAACGATCAGGGGAGCGAACCGGATGTCGTAATGGCGTCAGCCGGTGACATACCAACCCAGGAAACATTGGCCGCGATTACGCTGTTGCGGCAGGAATTTCCTGATCTCAAGATTCGCTACATCAACGTAGTGGACCTATTTAAGTTGCAGCCGAGCAGGGATCATCCGCATGGTTTGACTGATGAAGATTTTGATTCGTTATTCACCGTCGACAAGCCAATCATATTTAACTTTCACGGATATCCATGGCTCATCCATCGTCTGGCGTACAGCCGAACGAATCATCGCAACATGCACGTCCGCGGATATAAGGAACAGGGCAACATCAATACACCGCTGGAACTTGCGATCGAAAACGAGATCGATCGCTTCAGCCTGGCGATGGATGCCATCAAGCGCGTACCGAGGCTGCAGCAAATAGGCGCCCACGCCAAGGAAAAATTTCAGAACGAGCAGATTGCATGCCGCAACTATGCGTTCAAGCACGGAACTGATAACCCAGATGTTGCTGGCTGGAAGTGGCCTTACTAAACTGCCCCTCTCCCAGTTGCGGGATGCCGCAGAAACGGTCAGCAGCGATGAACTTCACGTTGTACTCATTTGTCATTCCGACAGACGAAGCAACCCGAACAACTGCGCATATGAAGCGGAAAGGTTAAGGCAATGAGTGCAAAGGCTGCGATGGAATCAAGGGCAACGACGGCGCATCCGGATGTGGCACAACTCATGAGGCAATATGGATGCGGCCCGATTCAGTTCACCGGCAATGATGGGTTGTATGAGCGGCATCTCCTTTTTGACAACGTCCAGGACGAAGAGAGGATGGGCGCGAGAGAGCGTTTCGAGGCGGCAGCGCGGTCTATCCGCGATGTGCTTTCGCAGCGGTGGGTTCTTACTGAAAAAACCTACGAACACGAGAATGCCAAACGCGTTTACTACTTATCGATGGAGTTTCTTCTGGGCCGCTCGCTGTCCAACAATATCACTAATCTATTGTTCAGCCGGATTGCGGAGCAGATAGAGAAAGAGAAGAAAATCGACTTCTTCCCCATACAAGAGGAGGAGCCCGATGCTGGTCTAGGGAATGGAGGGCTCGGGCGACTGGCGGCATGCTTCCTTGATTCCATGGCTACCCTCCAGTTGCCAGCAACTGGTTACGGTCTGCGTTACGAGTACGGCATCTTCAGACAGGTGATTGAGGACGGCTGGCAAAAGGAACAGCCGGACAACTGGCTGCGTATACCGGACCCGTGGGAAGTGATCCGTCCACATGAGAGGGTCGAAATCAAACTGAACTGCTCTTTCGAATTACACGACGGAATGTTGCGGGCTGTGACGGGTCGCCCGTCATTCTTGTACGGCATACCCTTCGATCGACCGATCGTGGGTTATGGCGGAAAAACGATTAACACCCTACGGCTGTGGGCAGCGGCCACAGCAGACTACTTCGATTTTCAGAAGTTCAGCAGCGGTGATTTTGTCGGCGCGCTTACCGAGACTCTTGCTGCCGAATCCCTGACGCGAGTGCTGTATCCCGACGATAGCACCAGCATGGGTAAGGCTTTGCGCCTGGTGCAGGAGTATTTTCTTGTGGCCTGTTCACTTGCCGATCTTGTGAGGCGTTTCCGAAGAAACAACTCCGACTGGAGTACTCTGCCTGACAAAGCAGCCATCCAGTTGAATGATACGCATCCGACGCTTGCCGTACCGGAATTGATGCGCATCCTGTTGGATGACGAGCACCTCGAATGGGAGCAGGCATGGGATATCACGCAGCGGACACTGGCTTACACGAACCATACGCTGCTGCCTGAAGCGTTAGAGAAGTGGCCCGTTGAATGGTTTGAGGCAATCATGCCCCGCCATCTGGAGATCATCTATGAGATCAACCGCCGCTTCCTCGGCTCGGTCAGGGAGCGTTTCCCCGGAGATGAAGGGCGTGTTGGCCGCGTGAGTTTGATCGAAGAGGGGCTGAAGCGCAACGTTCGCATGGCCAACCTGGCAATCGTTGGATCGCACAGTACGAATGGGGTCGCGGCGATCCACTCGGAATTGCTTCGTACCGTGACGGTTAAAGACCTGGCTGAGATGTATCCTGATCGCTTCAATAACAAGACAAACGGCGTGACACCACGGCGCTGGCTACTGCTTGCCAATCCCGCACTTTCCGGCGCTATCACTGAAGCCATCGGCGATGCCTGGATCACTGATCTAAGCCAATTGAAGAAGCTTTCATCGCTTGCGGACGACAAAGGTTTTCATAAGGCCTTCCTTAAGGCCAAACGCGATGCCAAGGTTCAATTTGCCACCTGGCTCAAAACAACGACGGGCCAAATTGTGGACTGCGACACAATCATCGATTGCCAGGTGAAGCGGATCCACGAATACAAGCGGCAACTATTGAATGCACTGAGAATCGTGGTGCTGTACAACCGGTTGCGGGAAAACCCGAATCTTGAGATGGCGCACCGTACGTTCATTTTTGCGGGTAAAGCTGCACCTGCCTATAGACTGGCGAAGCTCATCATCAAGTTCATTAACAACCTCGCAGGGACCATAGATGGTGATCCCACAGTTCGAGAACGAATCAAGGTATTATTCCTGCCCGAGTATTGCGTTTCAATGGCGGAGCACCTGATTCCGGCAACCGATATATCGAACCAGATTTCGACGGCTGGATACGAGGCGAGTGGCACCAGCAATATGAAATTCATGATGAACGGAGCACTCACAATTGGGACTAGAGATGGCGCTACGATTGAGATGGCGGAGGAGGCAGGGGAGGAGAACTTCTTTCTGTTTGGCCTGACAGCTGAGCAAGTGGCCGACAGCCGCGGCTGGTATAACCCCTGGTGGCACTATCAGAACGATCCGGAAACGCGCGCGGCCCTGAACATGATCTTCTCCGATTACTTCAGCCGCAATGAACCCGGCGTCTTTGAACCATTACGCGAAACACTGCTGACTGGTGGAGATCACTACATGCATCTCGCGGATCTCAATTCTTATCTCGACGCCGATCAACAGTTGTGCACTCTATACTCCAATCCGGATGCTTGGGCGAGGAAAGCAATCCTGAACATTGCGGGTTCGGGAAAGTTTTCGAGCGATCGTACGATTACTGACTACGCGACAGAAATCTGGAAGGTGGGATCATGTCCGATTCCAGAGTGCGGAGTGAAATGAAGCACGGACTTGGGGGAACAACGCAATTGATCGCTGCCCAACCAGTAATCGATAAGACTCAGAGCGTTCCCAGCGAAGCGCTTCGTGGTCAAAGCTGCCCATTGGGCGCGACGCCGGGAGCAAACGGCGCGAACTTCAGCGTGTACTCACGCGATGCCTCCGGCGTGGACTTGCTGCTTTTCGACAGGGACGATGCCCGACCGGCGCGAGTAATTCCTCTCGACCCATTCATCAACCACACCTACCATTACTGGCACCTCTTTGTGCCGGGAGTGAAAGTGGGACAGATCTACGGATATCGAGTGCGGGGACCCTTCGATCCATCGGCGGGAATGCGCTTTGATGACTCCAAAGTTCTGCTCGATCCGTATGGTCGTGGGATTGTTGTTCCGAAGAATTACTCTCGCGACGAAGCACAGAGACCGGGCGATAACGCCGCAACTGCGATGAAGAGCGTCGTAGTTGATTCAAGGGCGTATGACTGGGAGGGCGATACACCGCTCGCTGGTCCGCCTTCGCGCACGATCATCTACGAAATGCACGTCAAGGGCTTTACACAGCATCCGAGTTCGGGCATCAGTGAAGAGACGCGAGGCACCTATCGCGGACTCATCGAGAAGATCCCGTATCTGCAGGACCTCGGTATTTCGGCTGTTGAACTGCTTCCGGTATTTCAGTTCGATGCACAGGATTGTCCTCCGGGACGCGTCAATTACTGGGGTTATGCTCCCGTCTCTTTCTTCGCGCCACACCAGGGATACAGCTCGGGTCGCGACTCGTTGGCCCCTGTCACTGAGTTTCGCGACATGGTTAAAGCCCTGCACCGGGCGGGCATTGAGGTCATCCTTGATGTTGTCTTCAATCACACGGCGGAAGGCGATCACTGTGGACCAACGTTCTGTTTTCGCGGGTTTGACAACAACGCTTACTACGTCCTGGAGCAGGACCGTTCACGTTACGCAAACTTCAGTGGCACGGGAAATACGCTCAATGCCAATCATCCTATTGTTCGACGTATGATCGTCGACAGCATCCGCTACTGGGTGCAAGAGATGCATGTGGACGGGTTCCGCTTCGACCTTGCGTCCATTCTCGCGCGCGATTCAAGCGGCCATGTCATGGCTAACCCTCCGGTTCTTTGGGATATTGAATCCGACCCGACACTCGCTGGGACAAAGATGATTGCCGAAGCCTGGGACGCGGCTGGACTCTATCAGGTTGGCAGTTTCGTTGGAGATAGCTGGCGGGAGTGGAATGGACGCTTTCGGGACGACGTGCGCAGTTTCTTCCGCGGCGATGAAGGCGCCGTGCGGCATTTCGCCGATCGCTTGCTCGGCAGCCACGAGATGTACTGGCACAAGGAGCGCGAAGCGGAACAAAGTGTGAACTTCGTAACTTGCCATGATGGATTCACACTCAATGACGTGGTCTCTTACAACCAGAAGCACAACGAGGCAAATGGCGAGAACAATAGAGACGGTGGTGACGATAATCGAAGCTGGAATTGCGGAGCCGAGGGGTCAACGAATGATCCTACAATCGAGGAACTCCGAAATCGTCAGGTGAAAAATTTTATGACTGTGACGCTGCTTTCGCTCGGCATCCCAATGTTTGTCATGGGCGATGAGGTCCGGCGAACGCAGCTTGGTAACAACAATGCTTACTGCCGGGACGCAGATATTAACTGGTTCGATTGGTCTCTGCTCAACCAACACGCGGATGTACATCGCTTCGTGAAGTTGCTCATCAATAGAAGGCTGTTGCGAGATGCCAGCGATCAACGACAGCGAATAACCCTGACCGAACTGATCGCCAAAGGCTCCAAAGGCTGGCATGGAGTGAAGCTTGACCAACCCGACTGGAGCACCTGTTCGCACAGTATCGCGTTCAGCGCTGAGTTGGCGAGGGAAAATGTTCTTATCCATTTCATCTTCAACGCATATTGGGAAGCTCTCGATTTCGAATTACCGCGCGTGGGGAATGGGAGTGAGAGCTTATGGCAACGATGGATTGACACTTCTCTGCCTGCACCGCAGGACATTGTACCGTGGCAAGAATCGCCCTTCATTGTTGAACAGACATATAAGGCAGGGCCTCGATCATTGGTCATCCTTTGGGCACGCATCGGCGACGGCCTGCTTGCGTCTATAGCTCTAGCTGAGTCCAGCGGTGGTTCCAGGGCTATGCTGTGAATTGGTTGATCTTGCTGTTGTGAAAATCTTGCCATTTTTGTGAGTGCCTCCCTCTGAGATAACTTGCAGCTCTCAGCATTCCAAGCGTTGGGCGAGATCGAAAGTGTTACCGATAGAGTCGCGCGATGAAGAGACCGATTCTCCGTGTTTATCATGTGGCCATAATTTGCCTGCTTCAGGCGAGCAATGCTTGGCCCGCAATGGCCCAACAGCAGTCGACTGCTCCGACGAACAACCAATCTGTCAGTGAACAGGAAATTCCGGAGGAAGAAGCCACCCCAGCCGGCCAGGTACTGGTGGATGGCCGTCCGGTGTTGACGGTTTATGAGCAGGTTGCCAATCTTACTCCTGAGGCTCGTGCACAAGGAATTGAAAGGCGCATCGTCGCGCTCGCCAAAGAAACAAGCATTCCAGCAGAATCGGTGCGGATTCGACCACGTGATTCCTGGACCGAAATTTTAACCGACAGCACCGTGATTATGGCCGTCACCGACGCCGATGCCAAGGCGACTGGCAAGAGTCGTCAACTACTTGCCTTGGAGGATGCGGAGAGTATCCGTCGGACCATCCAGACTTACCGACAGGAACATAGCTGGAGGATGATACTGCGTGCAATCTTCAAGACCGCTCTGGTCGTTCTTGTTTTGCTCGTAATCCTCTGGCTTGTCCGGCGGTGTCGGTTGTTCTTTCGGGTTCGAATTTTGGAACGGATTCAGAAAAGTACAATACTCAAAGAGGAGTCGGCTTGGCATCTCTCTATCGCCTACGTTGGCCCGATGATTCTGGCTATAGGAACTCTCCTGCGATGGTTACTTATCCTGGCTCTATTAGAAGCCGCTTTGACGATTACCCTGGGCTTCTACTCCTCAACTCGTGAAATATCACTTACGGTAACCCGGTGGTTATTTACGCAGTTGGAGATGCTGGGCGCGTCTGCAGTGAACTATCTCCCGAACCTGTTAGTCGTCGCTGTGATTGCGATAATTACTAATCATGCTATTCGGCTGGTAAAGCTGATTTTTGGCCAGATTCGTAAGGGCGATGTGAAGATTCCCGGCTTCTATCCGGATTGGGCCGACCCGACGGCAAAGCTGATACGGATGCTACTTCTCGTTCTCGCGTTGATCGTGGCATTTCCGTATCTCCCCGGCGCCGCAAGTCCTGCATTTCGAGGCATCTCCATCTTTCTAGGCGTGCTGTTGTCATTGGGTTCTTCTTCGGCTGTAGCCAGCGCCATCGCGGGCGTGATCCTTACCTATATGCGGTCGTTCCTGGTTGGGGATTGGGTTCAGATTGCCGACACCATGGGAGAAGTGGTCGAAAGGACTCTGCTGGTGACGCGTCTACTCACGCCGAAGGCCGAGGTCATTACAATCCCCAACTCTACTGTTATGAGCGGACCCGTTAAGAACTATAGTACCGAGGCGAAGAAAGCGGGCGTCATCTTTTATACGGCGGTAACTATTGGCTTTGACGCGCCTTGGCGGACCGTTCATGAATTGCTTATTGACGCGGCACTGAACACCGACCATGTATTACAGCAACCGGCTCCATTCGTGCTGCAGAGGTCACTTGACGATTTTTATGTGACTTACGAACTAAATGCTTATACCGATACTCCCCGCGAAGTGCTGAACATATATTCGGCTCTCCATCGAAACATTCAGGACAAGTTCAATGATGCCGGGGTTGAGATTTGTTCTCCGCACTTTTCTTCGTTGCGGGATGGAAACACGATTGCGATTCCCGGGCAATATATCAAACCAGATTACAAGGCACCTGCTTTCAGGATGAATCTGGCTGGCGCCGAAAACAACGGTGCTAACCGAGCGACCTCGATTTCCGGCTTATCCCCGACGAACGAGTCCCCAACCCAATGAGAATCAGTCCTCTATGTAATCGTCACTGTTGTTTTTGACAGTATCCAGATTTCCATTCGCCCACTAGCCTTAAGTCTTTGGTGAAAATCTGCCCTCGCCATTTCGCGATTTTGCGAAACCTCAAACGGCGCGGCCTTCCTAAAGAGGCGATCAATCCATGGCGGAAACAGTAAACGGCAAGAACGACGACAGCCTGAATAATAAACAGTACATGAAAGAACTTCGACGCCTCCAGGCAGAGTTGTGCAAGCTTCAAGACTGGGTCAAATACAAGGGAGTTCGAGCGATTGTCGTATTTGAGGGACGAGATGCCGCAGGCAAAGGAGGAACGATCCGCGCGATGACCGAACGGGTGAGCCCTCGTGTGTTCCGGGTCGTAGCCTTGCCTGCTCCATCTGACCGCGAAAAGACCCAGATGTTCATGCAGCGTTATATCGATCGTTTTCCTGCCGGGGGCGAGATCGTGATCTTCGATCGCAGTTGGTACAACCGAGCCGGCGTGGAGCACGTAATGGGCTTCTGCACCAAGGATCAACATCGCACTTTCCTTGAGCAATGCCCCCAGCTAGAAAAGTACATCGTGGATGCTGGGATCATTCTCATCAAATACTGGCTGGAAGTGGGCCCTGATGAGCAGGAAAGGCGATTCAAGGCACGGATTGCTGACCCACTACGGCAATGGAAGCTGAGCCCGATGGATGTCGAGTCGTTCGGCCGCTGGTATGACTATTCAATGGCGCGTGACGCCATGCTGAAGGCAACCGACAGCAGGCATGCTCCCTGGTTCGTCGTTCGTTCCGATAACAAGAAGAAGGCACGGCTCAACTGTATCTCGCATTTCCTGAGCACGATTCCCTATGGAAAAGTTCCGCGGGAAAAGGTGAAACTGCCACCGCGAGACAACCGCAAACGATATGACGATCAAGCCCCACTGAAGAAGGCGCATTTCATTCCCGAGATTTATTGACACTGCTCGTGCAGGAATGTTCATATCTCGGCTGAATCTTCGGAATCAGCAGGGTGCTTTTGAGTAAAAAATGAATGTCTAGGCACGTCATATCCCGGTTTCTTCTATCACAGACAGGCTGCCCGCCTGCACACCAAAAACCATACGTGCGGACGTGATCGTAGGCATTGCGCTTGCAGGCTTGTCGGTCCCGGAGGGAGTGGCCTATGCGGGCATTGCCGAAGTCCCGCCGCAGAGATCTCCGAAGGTGGATTGCGGGAATCTGTTTAGACTTACAAGTTCTGATCTGCCAGCCTTTGCACATCTGTCAAGACTGACAGTTCACATCGCCGTTTCAGGCTCTTAGCATTAGCATGAATTCGCGAAGACGGACAAGCTAAGAGGGTGGAACGTCGACGTGGCGCAACAAACTCGATGGATCGGAGATTAGATATGAAGAGGATTTCGTTTATTTGGCTAGCCCTATTGTTCACCATTGCGAGCAGCGCCCTCGGCCAGGATGTTCGCTACAACTTCGACAAGAACGCCGATTTTTCGACCTTCAAAACATACAAATGGGTAACCCTCAAGGGCGCAACTCCGATGGATGATCTCACGGACAAACAGATCAAGGAAGCAATCGATGCTCAGTTGGCAACGAAAGGTCTGACCAAGGTAGAGGGGGATGACGCCAATCTTCTTATCGGCTATCAGGCCGCGGTGGGCACGGAAAAGCAATTCACATCTTACGATTCCGGCTGGGGATATGGGCCGGGATGGTACGGACGCGGATGGTATGGTGGCGGAGGGGGGATGACAACTGGCCAAACCTCGACCATTTATACCGGGCAACTCGCTGTGGATATGTATAGCCCGGCGGGTCATGACCTTGTCTGGAGAGGAGTGGTGAGCAAGACCCTCGATCCGAAAGCGAAGCCGGACAAGCGCCAGAAGAACCTCACAAAGGCACTTACAAAGCTCTTTAAGAACTACCCACCAAAGGCGCAGTAGCTTTACTCGATCCGGTCGATTGCGGACCAGATCATCGTTGCATTGCGTTTAGCCGCAATGAGTCGCGGAACGTGTCGCGGATTTTGGTGAGCAATCTATGGCGGGAAAATTCGTGCAGAGTTTACTGAGCCAGGGAACCTCGAGTGCCGTAAGTAAATTCAGGATCGTGTCAATGCGCTCTCCGCTTCGTGGCTGGATATTGCCAATAATCGTTCTTGCAATCCTCCTTGCAACACTGCCTGGCGCAATCCACCGGCTGATTCAAACTGGCAATCCCTACTTGTTTTCGCAAGAGTTCTTCGAGGATATGGTGGCGCGCCTCTCAGGACCGGGCCGGTTCCGATTTATCCTGCAGCCCGTCGTGGCTATTTTTCTTGGCTCGCGCGACGGTGTGAAAGATGCGCGGAAACATGCGCATCCATTTCTTTGGGGACTGATCTTCCATCGAGAGCATCGGCCACAGCTGTTGCGGAGCGCCCTTGAATCTGTTCGCAATCTGGTTGCCATCGCAATCCTGCTGGATATCATTTCTCAATATCTTATCTTTCGCCAGATTCATCCAGGCGCTGCTTTAATCCTTGGCCCAGTGCTAATTTCCGTGCCTTACACGACGGCCCGCGCACTGGCAAACCGTATTGCGCGTCGCGGCGGACAGGGACCCGCGGCGAGTCCTGCAAGCTGATTCGTCAAGTGACGGGAGCGGCACCACATAATTAGACCTCATTGATGTCGGTCAAGCATTTGCGCTTTTGGCTATTCATAGATACGCAAGATTACGACTGACGAAACCCATCGCCTGCACCGAAGTTTGCAGGACTATATTCCGCGTGATTTATTCCTGGGCTCGCTCCTTATATGCACTCACCAATAACGCGACCGTAATTGCAACGTAGAGAACTCCGGTGACCCCTTCCAACGCCGCGAGCATGCGGACTTCACCGTCAAGCGGGACAATATCTCCGTAACCAATCGTAGAGAGAGTTACCAGGCTGAAGTACAACAGTTCGCTTTGACGGTCGGCGATCGTGGCATTGTTGAAGAGAAACGATCTCGGACTGAAGACGTCGATCGCGCTGTAAACGGCAAACCATTGCATCCCGAGCAACAAGTAAATACTGATCGCGGTATAGAGGTGCGCAGTCAGGATAGTACGTGAATTTCTTAGATACGAGAAGAGTCCGACAACCGCGAGCGTGAAGAACGCGGCCAGTACCACCCATTTCATTCCTATCAATATTCGATTGGGAAAGAAGGTGCTCGCAAAGCTCAAGAGCGATGCGCCCGACATTAGCAGTATCGAGGGCAATACCCAGCCCTTTGTCTGTGACAATCTGAATGTCGCCAGGATGATCGGCACAAACATCAACCATCCTAGAATTAATCTTCGCAAACCATCGTGATCCAGCACCGGATAGATCAAGATGACCGACAACAGTGATAGCGGGAGAAATAAATCTGGCCGTGATTGAAGTTTTATATGCATCCGAAGTCAATATGCCGGCCCCTTTGTTTTATGCCAAAGGCTCGCGTTCGCGACTGCTCCTTTGGATGGTTAGTGACATCCTCTGATAGTTCGAATTCTGATTACGTGCAGGAAGTAAATGAATTGGGCGATTTGAGGACCACATGGGAGAACGCTCTCGCCCCTTCGTCGCTTTTCCGGACAAGTGACCTTCTCGTTCAACTGTTGAGAACAGGCGTCGGTGTTGAAAAACTCAGTACAAATCAGTCCGAGTATGCCCGATAAGCCGCACATCCCAAATCTTGTCGTGTCCTTCGTAGGTGTTGTCAGCTGGATTGGACGGTCAAATCCCTTGCTTCGCCTGTACTGGGCCTTCGAGCCATGCGAGGAAGAGCTTATAGCCCACCGACAGAACGATGGCACCCAGGAAAAGGCCGATGATGCCCACCGCAATGAATCCCCCAATCGCGCCCAGGAAAACCACCGCGATAGGAACTGCCACTCCGCGCCCTAGCAGCATGGGCTTCAACACGTTATCCATGAGCGCGACAAACAGACACCAGATCATAAATACGATCGCCTTTGTCGTACTGGCTATCGCAAACATATAAATGACTGGGAGAATAAGCACCGGGCCTCCAAGTTGAAGGACGGCAGAGAAGAGGAAGACCAACGTCCACAATCCAGCGCCGGGCAGTCCGGCCACCAGAAACCCAAGGCCGGCACATATTGTTTGGATGACGGCAACACCGAGGATTCCGTTCGTAACGCTTCGGATGGTGGATCCTGCAAGTTCCTCAAACTCAGGACCCTGGTCACCAAAAAGGCGGCCGGCTAAGGAACGGCTGACTGTCGCGCAACCTGAAGCATTCGCAAGTAGAACTGCCGCTACCACAATGGCGAGGACAAATTGCAGTACGGTGAGGCCGATTCCTGCCGAAGCAGAGAGCAGCACTGGGACAAGCGCTCGAATCTGAGGGGACAGACTTTTCAGCAAGCCGGTCAGGTTCGTAGAAGCCATACCCCACGACTTTGCCAAAGACGGCCCGATAAGAGGCCAGTTTTCGACGCTGGCAGGAGGCGGGGGAATGCTAAGGGTTCCATCCTTGATGTGAGCGCTGAGCGTTCCGATACTCTCGATCATTGTTTCGGTCAGCAACGCGACCGGAACGATCAATACCGCCAGAAAAACCAAGGCAAATAGAACCGCAGCCAGCGTCCCGCGCCCACCAAGAAGGCTCCGCAACTTTCGGTATGCTGGATATATGGCGATTGCTATGACAATGCCCCAGGCTACCAGAGGTAGAAATGGGCGCAGGATCAACAGGCAAGCTGCGGTGAGGAGAAGGGCCAGGCCGACGTGGATTGTAACTTCGAGGGCGCGACGTACCCGAATCCTGTTGTCGTTGAGAGATTCTTCGATGGCCATGGTTAACTCCTCCGGGATACGGATGAGGCTACGGTCCGATGCTGCTTCGTCGTCATACGGTATTCGGCGGGAACAGCGATCAGGGCAAAGCCTCTGATCATAGCTCCTTGGATCTCAATTCAACCCTGTTCCGAAGGAGCCCGACCACCCCCTTCTACAACCTGCCACTACCTTAAGAGCGGAATCTCGGACGACAACTCCAGGTTGATAATCAGGCTGAGCCTGGCGTCCACTTGATAGAACTTCGCTGCTCGCTTTCCACCCAAGGCCTTTTGGAATTTCGGCCAATAGTCTTCCCGTAACTTAGTGGTTTTGGAATCGATGCTGAACATTTGCTTGGCCAGGTCATCTGCTTTGGCATCGTCTAGAGCGTCGTAATTGGCCGCATAGTCCTTGATTAGCTTCCAGCGATCGTCACCGATGACCTGCTGGTCGCGCGCGTAGTCCCGATAGATGGGCCAGAACGCCGCCGACTCCTGATCGTTAAACGCCATGGTGTGTGTAATGATGTCGTTTTTCTCCGCCTGCACATCGGAGCGAAGTAGTTGGATGTCAGAATCGCTGAGCGGCTTGGCAGTAACATCAGCGGTTTGTGCCAGTGCCGATGGCATGAATAGAACACACATGGCACAAATGACAATTACTGTTTTCATAAAATTTTCTCCTCGTTGAATCTGCACTTAAGGGGTTGGCTTCTAGCCCTTTGTCCCGCAACTATCGGCTGCCAGCGTGGCGGGGATCGGATCGCTGCGAGACGTCTATCCCTTGGGAAGTCTTATTGTCCGTTCGCTGAGAGAAATGGGATACTGGCAAATCTGCCAGTCAGGTGACATATCGCGCTCAAGTGCCGCCACACTGATTTCTTGTGAGCGACAACGAACTCCCGATCACACCGCCCAAAATGTCGGCTTGACTCGGGGGCTCGAATAGGAGCAGCCATTCACGCTCTGTTTGCTCGGGCAGTCCCTCACCGGAGCCTCCGATTCTTGGTGAGAATCGAGCTAGGTCTGCTTCAGCGTGCGCGTGCAAGGGCACTTCGACGCGCGGACCGGGCGCACTGGAGAACTCCCCCAAGGCCCAGGATGCGTTCGTTGAGCAGATGCAGCACCCAGGTACGAATATGTTCCGGGTCGAGTTGAGCGGGTGACTTGTCAAAGTAGCTCGCAAACTCAGCCACTAGCCTGGTGTAGAAATGAATCGTACGGGAAGCTGGTTGCAGAGCCGGAAATCTTCACTTTAATGTCAGCCGTCAAGGCTGTATTGACTAACAAGTCCTTTGTTTCTTTCACCTTGCCAGATGAGCAATATTGGTGTGGTTTCTGTTTCTCTGGATAGTGGGACATTAGCTGCAAGGGATGGCGGCGGAGAGAGAACGTGGTTGACGAGATATGCGGGGCCGTGCTGCGAATTACCATTCCAGACTGTTAGTAGTGACAGTTACGCGATTGATTAGTTAACTGTACTGTCTTGACAGGAGGAGTGCCGTACGCCTAAGTTCCTCTCTTGGTTGGCGAGGGTAAGCCACGATGCAATGGATGAGGAAGGTCGAGCGCCTGCTGCTCATTGTTGGGGTGTTGATGCTCTGCGTCTATGTGGGAGCTCGCATCCATGGTTTCATTCTGTCACGTGCGGAAGTCAAGAGATTCAAGAGCCAGCAATTGCTGGCCCAGGAGCTTCACAACGGAACTGAAGCAACTGGCAAGGCGCCCGATTTCAGTCTTTGGTCGCCGAAACGCATTCAGGGCTACCAGGAAAGTCTGGCTTCTCATTTCACTCCCGCGATGGCCCTGCTCCGCATTCCGAAGATTCATCTGGAAGTTCCGGTTCTCGAGGGCACTGATGATCTTAGTTTGAATCGGGCCGTTGGACACATTGCAGGTACGGCCAGACCGGGAGAAACCAGCGACGGCAATATCGGAATCGCCGGCCATAGGGACGGGTTTTTTCGAGGACTGAAGGATGTTGCCACGGGAGACACGATCGAGATCATGACGCAAAAGGAAACTACTACGTATGTAATTGACCAGATCACCATAGTCGATCCAAGTGATGTCTCGGTTCTTGCTTCACGGTTGCGTCCTTCCGTAACGCTGGTGACTTGCTACCCGTTCTACTTCGTGGGCAGCGCTCCTCAGCGATACATCGTTCAGGCTTCCCTGGCGAGTTCAGTCGGGACGAGCGTGAGCGCTGATAAGAATGCGAAATTGTGAAGAATCAACGAATGTGAAACGCAAATGTAAGCAGCTGTTTTAGTAACCGGCACTACGGGCTCCGGCTCCTAGTTCCGAAAGCCAACAAGGAGAGGACACAATGAACCGAAGCAACAGATACATACGATCGTGGTTTGTGCTCGCGGTGGGGGCCGTCTGCCTGACCTTTGCCCTGAGCGGAAGCTCACAGGTACAAACACAGACCTCTACTACAACTGGACAGTCGAGCAAGGAGCTGAAGGTAGATCATGCACAAGTTGTAGATGTCATCGGGAATGACCTGATAGTCAAGATGGAAGACGGCACGATCCGGCATATAGCAAACGTGCCTGAAAGCGCCCGCGTTACCGTGGATGGTAAGCAACTGGGGATTCATGATCTGAAAGCAGGTATGACTCTCCAGAGAACGATAGTCACAACCACAACTCCTAAAGTGATTACCACTACACAGACAGTTACGGGCAAGGTGTGGCACGTGCAGCCGCCTTCGTCAGTTATTCTGACGCTGGAGGACGGAACGAATCAACAATTCAAGATTCCCAAGGGCCAGAAGTTTAACGTTGACGGACAAATGGTGGATGCATGGGGCTTGAAGAAGGGCATGAAGGTCTCCGCAACGAAGGTGGTGGAAGAACCGATCACGCAGGTGGAGCATGCAAGACACCTGACCGGCCAGATGCCGCCTGCACCGACGCCACCGACAGCGGACGCTCCCATCCTGGTCGCTGTAGAAGCTTCACCGGCGGCTGCACCTACAGCTACGGAAGGCGCTCCTGCAGCCTTGCCGAAGACGGGAAGCGAGTTGCCGCTATATGGACTGCTGGGAATTTTGAGCCTGGCGTCAGCATTTGGTCTAAGACTGATTCGCAAAGCCGCATAATCTTTGGCGCGATTTTCGGCAGCTGGGCCTGTTTCATGCTCTATGCAGTGAGCAGAAGCAGGCCCGGTCTTTTTGGTAGGCTGATACCGTCAGATGTTACGCAGAATTGAATAGCTTTATTCGGTAATAGTAACGTGCCTACTATACGACTCTGACGAATAAAATCGGTTAGTTACTAATCTGGCTTGACGGGGCAGAGTTGATTCCAGGTACTCTCCCAATTACCGCATCGAAAAATATCACACTGAGAAAGTGTGACACTGGCAGAACTAACAGTTTGCAGAACCTGGTAAGTCTGAGACATTTCTCCGTAGCCTTGACGATCTCGTTACAGAGGCAGTATGAAGTTAGCCTCAAGCGCAAGTATCGGTAATGTTCGGTGCTCACGTGAATTGCGAGTTGGCGCACTCCTGATTGCTTTGAACCCGGATTGTCACGTTGAGAACGGAGAATGCCATGACCAAGTACAAATTGTCACGCCTCGCGTATGTTGCTGCTCTATCCATCATCGGCCTCACATTATTCAGTACGGCGGTCACGGCGCAATCCGTAAAGGTCGAGGGTCTGATCCAGGCAAGGAGCGGCGACACAATTATCCTGAAAACCTCCGATTCCCCAAACCTTGTAGTCTTACTGACCGATAGCACAGACGTAGCCCAGGTGCAGGGAATGCTCAAGGCGCGCAAGAAGGAAATGTCAATGGCTGCTCTCATTCCCGGACTGCCCGTTAAGGTAGAAGGTACATACAACGATCAAAGACAACTAGTAGCCAACTCGGTGAGGTTCAAGGGCAATGATTTGGAGCAGGCCCAAGCCATTTCAGCCGGCATGCACGAAACCAAGGCACAAACTCAACAGAACAAGGAAGAGCTGGAGAGACAACAAGCGCAGTTAACTGACCAGCAGACCAAGGTTGCGGCGAATAAGGCGGCCATCGACGCCGCCGTCGCGCGCTTTGGTCAACTGGACGATTACTACATTAGGGACGAGGTAACAGTTTACTTCGACAACGGCAAGGTCAACGTTGATCCGAAATACAATTCGCAGTTGCTGGCGCTGACTGAAAAAGCGAAGGCAATCGAGGGCTACATGATCGAAGTGAAGGGCTACGCCTCTGTGACTGGTAGCACAGCTTTGAACCAGAAACTTAGCGAAGACCGCGCCAACAATGTGACGACCATCCTGCTTCAGCAGGGGCGCGTCTCGCTCACCAGAATGCTGGCACCGGGTGCGATGGGAGAAAGTGAGCAAGTCGGCAATGAAAAGACGGTGGAAGGGCAGGCGGAAAATCGTCGTGTAGTAGTGCGCGTTCTGCAAAATAAAGCCATTGCCGGAAATATAGAGGGCAACTAGTTGCCTTCCGCTCATTTGCCTTCCACTCATCAAAGCGCTCTATTCAGAGAGGGGCTAAGTTGCTGTAACCTCTTAAACGCGTTCATTAGAGACTGTTAGCCTTGGCAGCTTGTCGACGGATATCTTACCTGCCAGGTTTTGCATGTGGACAGGAAGATCAGGGCCTTTGCATCCTAGAGTATCGATGAATCCACTGAGACAAATCCGCTCCTGTATTTCGATCATCGTTCTCAGCAGTGGATCCTCTGGTTTCGACTTTGTGCGCCCTGGCTCCTGAAAATGTGGGACAGGACCACTACGACATAACGCGAGAAGTGCAGCGTGTGCTTCAGCGGTTCAAGGATCTGCAGGAAATCATCGCCACTCTCGGCATGGATGAACTGTCCCCGCAAAACAGGCTCACCGTCCTTCGCGCTCGCAAGATTCAACGTTTTCTCAGCCAGCCATTCAGCGTGGCACAGGTGTTCACGGGCCGTGAAGGGAAATAGGTTCCCGTGGCTGAGACCGTTCGGGCCTTTAAGGCAATCTCCGAAGGCAAACACGACGACGTGCCGGAAAGCAATTTCTACATGAAGGGCAATATTGAGGAAATCAGACAGGACTAAGAGTTGAAGTGTTGATTGCTGGAATAACGTCCGGCGGGTGGATATGTTGAAAGCATGGGCAGCACAACAAAACTCGAGATTGTGACGCCGGAAGCCGTAGTCTACTCAGAGGATGTGAACATGGTCACGCTGCCTTGTGTCGAGGGAATCCGTGGACTTTTTTCGAACTGTCATTTCTGGCAGTATGAAGCTCGACCATAAAGCTCTACTATCTTGTCGATTCAGGTGGGATGAGCCGTGCCGGCCCGACGCCCCTCGTTACACACACCGCGACTTTGACCACTGATCCCGCGGCAAGCGTCCGACGCAGCCTCCCGACAGCCCCGGCTGGAGTGAAGGAGAGAGCAATGGCAGCTGAAAAAAAGAAGCCCACCCCATTTTCATATGCCGAGGTGACTGAACAGAAACGATTGAACGACGCCCGCGAACAACATATTCCGTGGAAGAAGTGGGGTCCCTATCTCAGCGAACGGCAGTGGGGCACGGTGCGCGAGGACTACAGCAAAGACGGCAATGCCTGGGACTATTTCACCCACGACCAAGCTCGTTCACGCGCCTACCGCTGGGGTGAAGATGGATTGGCAGGGTACTCCGACGATGAGCAACAGCTTTGTTTTGCGCTGGCTCTGTGGAACGGACGCGACCCGATTCTAAAGGAGCGCCTCTTTGGCCTGACAAACAGCGAATCCAACCATGGCGAAGACGTCAAGGAGTATTACTTCTATCTCGACAGCACACCTACGCATTCCTACATGAAATATCTCTACAAGTACCCGCAGACGGAGTTCCCTTATCGCGATCTGGTGGAAACCAGCGGCCGGCGCTCGCGGGAAGAGCTTGAGTACGAACTTCTCGACACGGGCATTTTTGACGACGACCGATATTTCGACGTCTTTGTAGAGTATGCGAAGGCTGATCCGGAAGACACGCTGATCCGAATATCAGTCCACAATCGGGGTCCTGAAGCAGCCCAGATCCATGTACTGCCGACGCTGTGGTATCGAAACACCTGGACTTGGGAGGAAGGCGAGCAGAAGCCTACGCTGCGCCAGATTGATGGAAGTAAGATCCATGCGTCTCATCCCAGGCTTGGTGAGTACACATTGCACTGTGAAGGCGCAGCGGAACTGCTTTTCACCGAGAACGAATCAAACGCCAGCCACCTTTGGGGGCAGCCTAATCCATCACCGTATGTTAAAGACGCCTTTCACCAGTATGTGATCTCCGGCGCGCACGACGTTGTGAATCCAGCGAAGACAGGGACCAAAGCTGCAGCCCAATATGTGCTTGAAGTTCCAGCGAACGGAAGCAAGATTGTGCGTTTGCGTTTGAGTGCCAAGCCGTCGAGTGAGGCATTTGGCCAGTTTGATCAGGTCGTCGACAGCCGTATCACGGATGCCAACGAGTTTTATGAACGGATTACTCCGAAGGAATTGGGCGAGGATGAACGTCGTGTCCACCGACAGGCGCTGGCCGGGATGTTGTGGTCCAAGCAGTATTACCATTTCGATCTCGATCGATGGCTGACCGAGCATGACGCTCATCCCTTGGTTGGATCCGGCAATGGAATCTCGCGAAACGCTGAATGGTTTCACATGCTGAACAGTGACATCATCTCCATGCCTGACAAGTGGGAGTATCCGTGGTACGCGGCGTGGGATCTGGCGTTTCATACGCTGGCACTTTCACTGGTGGACTTCGACTTCGCCAAAGAACAGCTCCTGCTGATGTTGAGGAACCTGTATGCGCATCCGAATGGCCAGATTCCGGCGTATGAGTGGAACTTCGGCGACGTGAATCCTCCGGTCCACGCATGGGCGACCGTCTTTCTTTACAGGATTGAGTCAGAGCTGGGGCGGGCTGATCTACGCTTCCTGGAACGCTCTTTCCAAGGGCTGATGCTGAATTTCAACTGGTGGGTTAACCGCAAGGACCCGCAAGGACGCAATGTGTTCGCAGGCGGATTTCTTGGGCTCGATAACATCGGGGTTTTCGATCGTAGTGCGGAGCTCCCTACGGGTGGCCATCTGGATCAAGCCGACGGCACCGCATGGATGGCGTTTTATTGCCTGTGCATGCTTGAGATTGCGCTCATCCTGACCGAGTACGACCAGATGTACGAAGAGATCGCCTATCGTTTTCTGGAGCATTTCGTCTGGATCAGCTATGCAATGGATCGAATTGGAGTTCATCACGACGAAATGTGGGACACGGAAGACGGCTTCTTCTACGATCTGCTGCATTTCCCGAATGGCGATGCCGTGCGCCTGAAGATCCGCTCGATGGTGGGCCTGTTGCCACTCTGCGCTGCAGCCGTATTCGAGGTGGACACGTTTGGGCACCATCCGCGCATGCGTGAACTGATTGAGTTGTTCCGAAAACGCCATCCCGAGGTCCTGGAAAAGATCGCGATAGCGGACAACAGCTTCCAGGGATACGGGGATCGAAGGATGATCGCAGTCTGCAATAAGGAAAAGCTGCGACGCATCCTCGGTTATATGCTCGACGAAGACGAATTTCTCAGTCCGTATGGAATTCGCTCTCTGTCGAAGTATCATCTCGAGCACCCCTTCGTGCTTCATCTCGACGGACAAGAATACAAAGTTCAGTACCTTCCTGCAGAGTCGAATACCGGCATGTTTGGTGGCAATTCCAACTGGCGTGGGCCGATATGGATGCCGGTAAATGGCTTGTTGATACGCGGCCTGTTGGCGATGTATCCGTTTTATGGCGATGACTTCAAGGTTGAATGTCCGACTGGTTCAGGAAATTACCTGACGCTGTTTGAAGTGGCGAAAGAAATCAGCCGCAGATTGTCGAGCATCTTTCTGCGAGATGCAAATGGTCTACGGCCAGTCTATGGAGGAACGAAAAAAATTCAGGAGGATCCCCACTGGCGGGATTACATCCTGTTCTATGAGTACTTCCATGGCGATAACGGCGCCGGGCTGGGGGCCAGCCACCAGACTGGGTGGACTGGGCTGATCGCTCGCATCATGGACCTGTCCGCGCGCCTAAAGGCCGAAGAAATACTGAAGTTGAACAAAGGCGTGCTGGCTGAGATGACTCGAGAGCAGGTTGCGGGGCAAAGGGCTCGATGATTAAGAAGCGGGATCTGCAGCGACGCCCGAGACCGTCGTCCAAAAGATCTTGCTTCGCCGTTGCTGGCCTTCGAACTAGAAATCCCGGTCACCAGATAAGCGGGTGGCCCAGCGAATGCGTGAACGAAGCGCATTCGCGAGTGAAGCACCAACGCGTCGCCAGCCCCTAAAGGGAGAGTTGCAGTAAAGCAGGATCGTCTCCGCCTGCGCTACTAGGGGGAAACGCCGTATGCGAATGAAAAGTCAGTTCAGTCAGAGGTGGATCATCTTTGCTTCGATCCTGCTGGTCTTTGCTAGCCTTATTCCATCGGCTTCCGCAAAGGGCCAGCCTCTATCAGATGCCGGATCAAACGCGCCGGGGCACGAGCTCTTTCGATTCAACTTCGACAGCAGGTATGGAACACTCGCCTCCGGCTTCGATCCATCGCTTCGTTCCTACCGGTATGCCTATCTCAAGATCGACAAGCTTCCGGATAGCTCCGGCACGGTATCCTCCGGCGTTTTGGATTCAGCCGGCGTGGTTCAGTCTTCACGCCAGCCACTCCCCGACACCAACGTAAAGTGGATAGCTGCCATCCAGGAGTCGCTTCTCTATACGGGCATCATGCATACATTCAACATCTGGACAGAGCCCGGAACCCGCGACACGTTGAATGGACACTGGCTTACGCACTATCTGGATTCTGTGAGCGAACTGCGCGGCTGGAGCGACAGCGACCGATTCATGGCGCCATATGTAGGCCACACGATTGAAGGCTCTATCTTCGGATATATCGAGCGCCAAAATGACCCCAGGTACAGCAAGGTCCAGTGGGGAGATGGCCGCGTCTACTACATGAGTCTTTTGCATTCCTTGGCATATTCGGCCGTCTGGCATACGCAATGGAAGATCGGCCCTGCCAGCGAGGCCTCGATCGGCAACGTGATGCTGCATGCCTCTCCCGGGTTCATTACCCTCGTCGACACGCCCACGCTCGGCACGGTCGAAATGATCGGAGAAGACGCCGCAGACCGATATCTGATCATGGGGCTGGAGAACCGGACGACCAATCGAGCTTTAATCGCGCTCACCCGGAGTTTCCTGAATCCTGGCCGATCGTTCGCAAACGTGATGGCATTCAAGGTGCCGTGGCGTCGCGAAGATCGCATCGGTTTGGGCGGAGAAGAGTATCGCGCTCGCAAAGAACTCGTTGCGGAATACAAGGCGGGCGGCGAGAAGCCCTTCGAATATGTTCGCCTGCCTCAGCCCGACGACGATCGCGAGTATCCAAAGGAAGCGGACATCGAGTTGACGGCCTTCCCGGTTTACGAAACCTTCATTGGACACGGCGGGAGCTGTGTTGGTGGTGGCGGCTCGGGAGCGAGTCGCATTAATCCTAGCTTGCAACTCGTCGCCGAAGTGAGTGGATGCCTGATCATGCACATGCCCGCTGCGAATCAGAGCGCCGACTCCCTGTTTTATGGCGGCGGACTGCGCTGGACTCCGCTGGCGGCACATCGCGTTTCACCCTATGCGCAAGTGATGTTCGGCGGCAAGAAAGTAACTCACGAAACCGACGATCTTGCTCTACGAACTCAGTTGTTAGACGAATGGGACGACGGCAAAGGGACTTTGCCGCATTACCCAAAGCGCAGCGATTGGTCGGTCGAAGTCGCAAACAATGGCCCGGCTCTCGGCTTCGGAGGCGGCTTTGACGTAGTGGTCGCCCGGCCCTTCGCCTGGCGTCTCCTCAATGTCGAGTACACCCATTCCTGGATTGGAGATGTGGGCACGATCCAACCACAAAACACACTGCGGATCACCACCGGCGCAGTATTACGTATCGGCACGTGGTAATGCGTGCCCTATATGTGCGTGAGTACTTCGACGGTGGAGGTATAGCCCGTATCGCTCTGTAGAATCTTCGCATCACGACCTGATCAATATCAGGCCGTTTCTTCATGCCGGGCCATGCAGACGGTCACTCATTGCGACGCCTCTGTTCCCCTTGGGATTGGCGCACCAGTCAACCGGGAACTACTACTGGTCTTCACCGACCGGGCTCCAGGAGCTATCTGGGTTGAAGAGCTCCATCTTCTTGAACTCGTCAAGGGTGGTAGGCCCAAAATTCTTCTCGTACACAACACCGTCATTGCTGACAATGAAGGTCTTCACACCGGTCACGCGGTACTCGGCTGGTGCCGCTACCAACGCAAAGCCCCCGATCATCACGCCTTTCACTACGTAGTCCATCTGTCCCAGCGGCGCGTCGGGTCCCTGCCCCTTCAAGACCTTAAAAAAGTAGCCGTGGTACGGCTCCTCACGGCTCGTGTAACCCTGGGCAATCGCCTTGGCAATTTCTTCGCCAATTGGACCTTCCCAAGTGCCATCGGACTTTTGCCATGCCAGACCGTCCTGTTTCCCAGGAGTGCTGATGATGCGCTGCGCGTACTGGTTCACGTCGTAGCCCTCGCGCGGTTGGAGAGCATATTCTTCCTGTGCTTCCACATAGCCGTGGCAAATTTGAATGGCGTCGAGTTCGTTAGCTCCGATGCGGCGGTACAACAGTTCCTGGCGGCCGGCTTTGCCGTCGAAATACCATTTGCCGCTTCTCTTTACGATCGGCACAGGAAAGGGCCATTCCTCGTTGCCCACCAGAAGGAATGCGCGATTCCCGGTCTTCGGATTTACAGAAACGGTTTCCTTTTCGTGTGCTTTGGCAGCGAAATCAGCGGCACGCTTTCGATCCTGTACGACTTCCCCGCTAAATACAATATCCACGCCGTCGGCTCCAAAAATATGCATCAGAGCTGTTTCATCGAACCGATCGGCCGCGTCGAGCAACGCATCGACAGCCTGCTGCGGGGTGTCAAAGCCTTTGGGACTTCCGGCAGCGTCTGCGGTCGCTGCCGGACTCTCTTTTGCCGTGGATTGCTGGGCAACGAGAAGAACCGGAGCAGACAGACAGCCCACAGCTACTGCGCACGCAATCCAGGCGAGTCTGGAGAGATTTGCTTTCCCAGTTGTTGATTTCATCTCAATGCTCCTGTGATTTTCTTCCATGACTTACCTGCGCCGTGCACCGCCGCCTCGACTTGCACCGCCCCCTCGAGATCCCATGCTGGACGAGCCCCGGCTACTGCTGGCGCGCGCGGTCGATCCGTTATATCCCCTCGACCCTCCGCCGAATGCATCCCGATTGCCGCCACCGCTGCGTGAAAGATCCCGGCTGCCTATGCTGTTCGTTCCACCAGCACCACCGCGGTTACCAACTCCTCCGGCACCACCAGCTCCTCCACGATTACCGACTCCTCCGGCGCCGCCAGCTCCACCAGGGCCTCCAGCACTGCCCCGGTTACCAACACCGCCAGCACCTCCAGCGCCGCCGCGATCGCTGGCCAGATTGCCGCCCTGTCGTCCAACTTGTTGCCGCGCGCCAGCTTGACGGTTGGCTAATGAGTCTCCGCGAGCGGTGCCGCCAAACCGGTCTGCGGTAGCCCGGTCGCGATACGGAGCGCCCCCTCGATGTTGCGGATTATGCTGCCACCTGTTGCCACCGGCACCGCCAGCTCCCCCGACACCGCCAGGGCCACCCACTCCTCCAGCGCCGCCGACACCGCCGACACCGCCAGCACCCCCGGCTCCCCCACGAGCGGGTAGTTGCGACGGTCGATTGCCTCCGTTAACACGATTACCGCCGTTAATATTGGTGTTGCGGTTGAAATTGTTGTTGCGGTTAATGGTGATGTCATTATTGCCGCCCCAACCGCATCCCCAGCCCCAGCCACCGCCGCCCCAGAATGCACCCATGGCAACGCCGATGCCGAAAGAGATCGCCATTCCCGCCGCGTAGTACCCTGGCGGCGGATAGTAGATAGGAGGATAAGGGTATACCGGTGGTCCATACACCACCGTAGGATTGTAGGAAGGCACATACACGACCTGTGGATTCGCCTGTTCTACGACGATCACGCTCTTGCTTTCAATGACCTTGGTTTCTACCTTCTGCTGTTCAGTCGATTTCAGATTGCCGGTATCCTGGGCCTTCTTGCGCATACGCTGTACGGCTTCCATGACATCATTTTGCTGGGCGAGAAACGCGTTGCCGAGATCGGTGGCCCATTGGATGTCGTCTGCCAGACGCTTGACTACGTCGGGCAAGCCGGCCAGAGCCTGAACGCTCGGGTCCCAAGGCTGCTTCGCCACAGCATCGGCGAGCGCTTTGTCCTTCAACCCCGAGTTCTTCGAAAGCCATTGTTGGAGCTGAATGATCTCGAGAGGGTAAGTCGATGCGGCAAGAACCTGGGCCAGCATTGGATCGGGATAGAGCGCAATTGGCGCCACTAGAGAATCGAGTTGGTCGGGAGGGATCTTCGCAGGCTGTTGCTGTGTCGTTGACGCCTGTCCCGTTGACGCCTGCGCCGGCCGAGGCGACGGCATAATTGCCAGGGAGTCTCCTGGTACGAGAGTAATAGTGCATATCACAACCACCAGACGTCGAATTCCTGCACTCAATGTTCTTAGTTCCGGGTTCATGGCCACCTTCCCTCCCCGTTCCGGATGAGGCACGCCTTCATATCGTGCCGGTAATTCACCGCAGAGTCGTTTCGACATACCTATGAGGGGATCGCATACTGCAGTCTGCCCGAAAGGCGTCGTGATTCAGTGACGAATCAGAAAAGATGCGCCAAGGACCATATGAACACGGGGTTTCGCGATATCCCGACAGGTCAACTCGAAGCATCCGCAAGCAGTCACCGCGTATCACCGGCCGCTCCTCAGCCCTCCCTACTCGATCATGTCTCGCGATTCTAGGTCGCACCGTTTCGCGGCGCACCTGTTGAAATTGACAGACTTCAGATTGGACACAGCAGTTTAGCTACGGGCCCGGCGAGTACCGGCTTACAAACAGGAGGGGCCTGTTTCAACTGACAGTTGGCAATTGTACTTAGCTGTTTACGATACGGGATAGAGATAACGATCCTCCTGATGTTACTTGTTAACCCGCCCAACACAAACTTGCGCGCGGAGGCACAAATGTCCCGATTCAATTCAGTGACGCTCATTATTCCTTGTGTGTTTCTCTTCACGCTTTATGGCTGTCAGGGTCCGGTTCCGCACGACGTGCATAGCTTGTTCATTCCAAGATTTCTCCGGTCAGAGCTCTTCGGCTTCCTGGCAGGAATGGGAACAACTTTCGCCGCGTTGCCCGATCTGATCGCGATGCTTAGGCGCCGCTCCAGCGCTGGGATGAACCCCAGGATGGCGGCAATCATAGGTACGTTTCAAATTCTTTGGGTTTACTACGGCTTATTGATTATTTCGCGACCTGTGGTCGTGTGGAACGTGATTGGCGTGTTGATTAATTTTCTCAGCGTCGGCGCCTACGTTTATTTCTCCCGCAAAGAAAAATTGCTCGCAGCGAGTCGTGTCGGGAGTTGACGAGCACCCATGCACACTTCATTTCAGGCCGTAGGTCCAGCTGAGCCCGGAGCTGGTTCCGTAATCACTGCCAGAAAAACCTGGCGGCGGCTGGTTATCCCAGTTTCCATAAAAAGAGATATTCCATTTCAGGTTACTGATGATCTTGATGTAATAGGTCCCATTCGTATCAATACGAATGCGACCTGGCTCAGAGAGCGCAGGTAAAAACGAAGCGGTTGCATCAAAGTTAGTTTTGCTGAACTTGAAGAAGCTGGCATTCAAATAAATCAAGGCTGCCGCAGTGTTCTGGTGATGAATGGGCACGCTGGAGTTTTGATAAGTTGTGGCCTGCCAGGCTCCGCCCCCAAGCAACTGGACACTCGCCCGGTTCGTATTCTTCAAATAGCGTCCCACGCCGCCGCCGAGCAAAGTCTGCAACGAAATGCCTTGTTCCGAACTTTGGAGCAGACCGCCAATGCCCTGATAAAACCAATTTCTCTGGGACATCAAGTGGAGGGCAGAGAAGGTGAGCGAGTTTCGTGTGGAAGCCGTGGTGCCGGTGCTCTTAGAAAGAGTAGAGTCATAGTTGGCAGCAGCATTCCAGCGCTCCCGCACGTACACGGTGTCCGCGCCCAGGTTGTATTGCGTTGATTCGTTGCCCTTGGAATAGATCGTCCCAAAGCTTACCTCGCCGTTAAATCGCTCCCAGACCTTTTCAGACGTAGCCACCATATGAACAACCTGTGATCGCTCCATCGTGTGCACTTGCTCGGGAGCCTCCAGGACTTGGATCTGCTCCGGTCTGCCGCCTCCCGTCTCTGCCGTACGCAGAGCGCCCGTGTACACCGAGCCATCTTCTGTTTTCACAACAAACAACTGGGTACTTTCCAGCCGGGCTACTTTCGTCCAGTCAACAGATGATGTCCCGTCGATGTAATCAAAGCTGACGTATAGCACGCCGGAGTCGAGACCCTTGATTTCACACGTCATAGAGTCGCCATTCTTCATGACCAGGCGGTCTGTTTGGTCATGTGCGAACAGGGCGGTGGGAAGGATAAGATGAAAAGCAAAACAAAGAATTAATCTTTGGCATTTCATGGTGGACCTCTCGAGAGTCGCCTGATGGGCGACGAGGGGAATCCCGCTAGTCCGTTGATCCTTGCTCTTGCCGGGTAGCGCACTTCAAAGTTACAACAAATAACTTGATCGCGCCCGATGCTTAGTAGGTGTAGCAGAGGTTCTGGATTTCCGCAGTAGAGCGAGGTTTGAGGAGCGCCAGCATGAGCAGGATCCTGGCCTTCTGTGGGTTAAGTTCATCAGATGCCACGAAGCTCATGTCATCATCGTTCACTTCAACGTTCCGTCCGACGCTTCCCGTCGGTACGCGGCTGCTTCGGACGACGACGACTCCCTGCTTAGCAGTCCTCCCTGCAGCTTCCAATGTTACTTTGTTCATATTTCCGTTTCCGACTCCGGCGATAACAATGCCCTCGCGCCGTTGGCAACAGAGGCGTCAATCAGATCGGCAGACATGTCTGCATAGGCGTAAAGAATATCAACACGGGGCAACTTGGTAATGTTGGATATGTCAAACTCGCTTTCCGCAGTGTGCTTCCATTGCGGCGTGTTATAGAAGTCATTCTTGCCGTAAGTGGAGACACCTACGATGCCGCGTAGCGGAGACATGAAAGTCTGGACAGCGGTTGTGCTCGTCTTGGTAAGCGAGTGTGCGCCGTGGATCCAGTCATTCATCACTACGAGTACACCGCGTCCTGCAGCGCTTGGATCAGCCGCAACTGCGATCGCATCAAACAAGCTCAGAGGTCCATCCGCGCTGACTGCCGTCGATGGCCGCATCGACCCCACCAGCACTATGGGTTTTTGACTCTTCACTACCAGGTTCAGGAAGAAGGCGGTCTCTTCCATGGTGTCGGTACCATGCGTAACGACCACGCCATCGATATCGTTTTGTGCTAGCAGGACATTGATACGCTTGGCGCGGGTGAGCATGATATCAATCGTCATATCCTGTGATCCGACATTTGAGATCTGCTCGCCCTTGATATTGACGAGATCCCGGATTCCAGGAACCGCCGCAAGCATCGCGTCGATGGTCACCGCACCAGAGGTATAGGCTGCCTGGGTCCCTGTGGCCGCCGCTCCGGCAATGGTCCCGCCGGTGGCTAAGATGACGATATTAGGAAGCTTTTTCGCTTGATCTGCTTCGGCAGAGGGCAGGAAAGAACTTTCAAGGGCGACGAGCAGGAGAAATAACAATATTATTCTGCGGTTATGGATCATTTGATGTTTCCTTCCACTTGGCCCGTGAGGATTCTTCTGTTTCGGCGCCAACACGACTGTCCCTTTGAACCTGATTTATCCGCATAAAGCAAAGACGACCTCCCGCAATTTCTCGCTCACCGCCTGCGGGCCGATTCTCGCAGGCGGCGCGTTGGGGCCCCGCACGTTCGTTGCTATCCGCCACAACCTATGGCTGGTTGACCACTACATAGGTCGTGTTCCCACCGGAAAACTGCGGCTGATAGTAGGTTCCGCCGCATTGCTGGTATGTGACACCGTTGGCGGCGACGGGTTGGCAGTTGGGCGGAAGCGTATTTACCATCGATCCGATCGCAGCGGCAGTGACCGCAACTGCCGCTGTAACCGCAGCCGCAGCCGCAACGGGGTGATAGCAGCAACCGCCACCCCCGTAGTATCCGCCGTTGTACCCACCGTTGACATTAACGTTGCGGTTTACGTTGATGTCCTGGTTGACGTTGACATTGCGGTTTACGTTCGTGTTCTGGTTGACGTTGGCGTTACGGTTTACGTTCGCATTCTGGTTGACGTTGCCATTGCGGTTGGCATTGGCGTTGTTGGTGGTGTTGCGATTCGAGGCAGCATTTCTTGAGGAACTCGGCTGGTTGACGCTGCTGTTGGAAGTCGAACGGACAGCTCCATTGTTTCTGTTGCCACCACCTCTGTTGCCACCACCGCCGCTAGCGCGTTGGGCAACGGATGGAAGTGCCAAAAGGAGCGCGATCGAGAAAGATGGAATAATTCTAATATTGAGTTTCATGTGTAGCTCCTAGTTGTTGCCTGTTGCGGCCGCATTCTGTTCGGCAAAAACAATTTTGTGGGCATCCGCCGGAGGATCGAAGACGAAGGCCGCATCGTTGTAGGACGGCGCGAGATTCCAGGTCAGTATCGAAACGTGCTGCGGACGTGCCTCGTCAGTGGTGGTGGTCAAAACCAGTTTTCTAGGCAGAGGATGATCACCTGCCTGGATCCAGACCTGCCAGTCGAGGCCGGGCTGCCGGAACGCGTAACGCTCGCAGGTGGTTCCTTCAACATCGCCAGGGCCAAAATCAGTAGCTTCGGTGATCTTGTTAGCGGAGGCCTGCGGGCTGCCCCACAGGAAGAGATCCACGAGGGGAAGCTCTATGCCGTACTTTTCGCGCGTAATCTCGATCAGTTCAGCGATGGTTGGGGGTGCGTTCCCAGATGCGTAGTAACCCGCACCACGGGCGAAGAGCGTGAATGTCTTCCCGTCATACAGGAGCAGACCCGACATCTGGTCTCCCTGGATATCGATGCGAAGCTTATTGGGCCGAACGGCAAGCATGTCCGTTGTGCGAGCGAACATTAATTTCTCTCCGTCCTCCAGAACATCCTCCGACGTGGCGTTAGCTTTAACCTGGAAATCCTTGAGAGAGCGAAGATAGGTGCCCATCTGGTTTAAGGCATCCATCGCCGAGGAATCGATCAGGTCTGATGTCTCGGCACTGGGTTGCTGAGCCGGCAACGGGACGGAAAGGCCCGTTGCGAGCGCGAGCAACGCGATTGTGTATCCAATGTTGCGTTTCATGAATTTGTTCTCCTTTTCTGAACGTTCCGCAAGCTAAACTCTGCCCATATGGCCCCTGGTTTCCTGAATTTCGCCAGCGTATTACTTCACATGCTGCGGCTCCCAGACGCGCGCACCTGTTGTCTGGCGCGGTCACAAAACGACGCGACGCATTTCCATATGAGCCCAGCTAATTGTGGTTCGTGGGTGACGCATCAGCAGAGCCTTCACTTGAGAAAGATAAGCTACCATCGCTTGCTTACAACCTCAGAGGAACTCGGGAACGTCTATTTCAATAACTCGATGCGGTCGGCATAAATGCCCTGATCACCGCTGGCACCGGGTCTCTCCAATGCAATTGTGACGCTGCCTTTCTCACTTCGGATCGGCATCCAGCGCACCTGTACATTGCGGAAAGAGACCATCCCGCTAGGTCCCCAGTACTCAATCGTGTTCGGAAAGACGCCAATGTCCATGAACGGGCTCCAGGTTTGCCCGACTCCGAACTGGCCCATCTCGCCATAAGCGTGCCTCGGGTGGAAGGCTGTCTGGCCTGCGTCAACTCCAGTCCCAAATAGTTCGAATTCGAATATTGTGTTCAGGTCGCCGAACCGTGTAGGTGTGGACGTCTTCACCCCGAAACGACTCTGGCGGACGCTAGCGTAGACGTTTCCACTCGGCGCAAATTCGTTGGGGTAGGACGGCAACTGGGTGGGACGGAGTACGTCGTACCAGTTCGGATTCACCTGCCCGAAGTCATATCCGGAGTCGAGCATGGCGAATCCATAGAAATTCACACTGTCCTTCGACTCTGTTATTTCACCTTCCATCGGCACGGCTGAGGCCTGGGGAGCAGCAATGACTGCCTCCGACGGAACGGCGATCCTGGGTGCCGGCTTTGCAGACGTCTCTGCTCCGGCTGGCCCTTGTGCCGCAGCCTGAGCACTCGGTGGGCCGTGTTCCTCTCCTTCCAGGGCGTTGAGCTCTGCCCTGGCCTCCTTCATCATCCTGTCCAGCTGCTCAAGCTTATCTTTCAGTTGCTGTATGTCTTGCTGCCTGCTGTCCTGGGATTGCGCTCTCGCCGGCTGAATCCAGATGGCGGAAACGACGAACAGCGACAGCACGGCAGTGCGGATTCGTCTCAAGGTGATCCGAAGACTCGACCTCATAAAAGCTCCTGCCCCCGGAACTTCACTCCACATCGCTAACCGGACTCACGTCAGCTAGTGGTGCTCTCCCGCAGATGAACGGTGAGCACAGTTGGGAAGTCCTAAGAGCGTGTAGCGACATCACGCACACAAGCGTCACCGCTGCCGCAGTGTAGAAGATGTCTTCAAGCCGAATGCCTGGTTCTGTCTTAAGCGAAGCCCGCCAGCTTCACAGAAAAGGGTGCCAGATTAGAAAAGCTCTCGTAAACTGTCAGTTCTGCCAGACATAAACTCGCCGCACTTCGCTGGCTTCGAGCAAGGACTGATATCTAGCTATGTTACCGACTCGGAGTTAGTCACTTATGCTAAGGAACGGAGCGTGCAATAACTCATGTGAGTGACATGCTCAGCGAGTCTCGCGTTGCTCAGAAGGCTCGAGCTGCGCATCGGTCTCCGGGAGAACGGCATGTTTTACGTGTTCGGGCAGATTGCGGTGTTCTTCTACATCGTCCATCGTCCTGCGTTCGAAGTACGGGCAACATATTTTGGCTTGCGAGGCTTCGACGGCCTGACTGCCACGTACGATATTTCGGTCACGATGCTTGTCATACTTTACCCGGCGTGCCGCTGGTGTCGCGCAGTTAAGCTGCGCATCCGAGCTCGATCCTGAAGTATCTTTAGCTGAATACGGCGGATAATTGGCGATTCCTGGCCGATGCGGGCCAGAAAAAGCTTTCCGACTTGGAGCGTCCATATGCCAAAACACTCTCTTCTGAAAGCACTCTAAGGATCTATGACTGAATAGACCGATGAAGAATGCACATTACCACTTCATGCGTAGTTGCTAGTAGAACTGACAGTTCCCAGGCTATATAGCCGTTTGAGATGTTCTCGGTAGATGGCGCCGAGGCTTGGCTGCGCATGTGTCGCTATAACTCCTCCAATCAGATGGTTCTGGTAAGAGGCCAACTGAGGGGCGCGAAAGGGTGACTCGAGCGGAGCATGCAATGGGAGACCCACTCAACGTAATTAACGCTTCGGGAACCGGGTGCGGGAGCTGCACAATTAGAAAGCAAGCCGCAGATCGGGAAGAGTCTCGGTATAGCTGCCCTTGCCTGAGTGTTGACGGCGGTCTACTACTTTTACCAGTACGCACTCTGCTCGGCTCCCTCTGTCATGATGCCGCAGTTGTCGGAGACCTTCGGGGTGACCGCGCTCGGCGTGGCCTCAATCGTGGGCCTGTTCTATTACGGGTATTCCCCGTTCAATCTGGTCGCTGGCGCTGCGATGGACCAACTTGGACCGTGGAAAGTTCTGCCGATTGCTGCAGCTATGGTGGGCGTAGGGGCATTGTTGTTTGCTACTGGCCGCAGCGATGTCGCGAGCGTGGGCAGGGTTCTTCAGGGAACCGGCAGAGTCTTTGCCTTTATGGGCGAAATTTACATCGCCACTAAGAATTTTCGGACCTCGAAGGCCGCCACTCTGGTCGGCGCAACTCAAATGTTTGGAATGCCCGGTAGATCGGCTGGGCAGTTCGTCGTTGGACCAATGATCGGTGGCGGCGGCCTTGCGTGGAACCGTTTCTGGGTCGGCATGGGAATCGCCGGCCTCGAGACATGCGCTCTCCTTCTCCTGCCGAAGCAGAAACGCGAAGCGCACCCCAACAATTGGTGGGGCAGTACGGTCGGATCATTCCGCATTGGGTTCAGCAATCCGCAGTCGATCTTGTGCGGTTTGATTGCAGGACTGCTTTTTATCCCGACCACGATCTTTGATATGGTCTGGGGAGTGCGTTATCTCCAGGAGGCACACGGATTCGATTATGCGTCAGCAGTCATGCGCTCGTCCGCGGTGCCCTTGGGTGGATCATCGGCTGTCCGCTTCTCGGTTTCATCTCCGACCGCCTCGGGCGACGAAAGCCGGTGATCATGGCAGGCGCGGCCCTGCTTCTGGCCTGCTTGGCATGGATATTGTTCGGCGATACAGGAGTTTTCCCTCTTTATATGATCGGCTCACGGCAGGATTGGCATCGGGCGCAGCTATGCTGCCGTACGCCGTGATTAAGGAAGCTAACCCTCCGCAGTTTGGCGGCACGGCGACCGGTGTGATCAATTTTCTGAATTTTACATTCAGCGCTCTGCTTGATTCGGTCTTTGCATGGATTCTTCAGCACGTGTCTGGCGGTACCGAGCTAATGGAAAAGGGACATTATCAGACAGCGTTTGCACCGCTGCTTCTCGAGGTTGCCGGAGCAATCGTTCTGACGTTTCTTCTGAAGGAAACCGGCCCCGCGACCCGAGGATTGTCCTCAAACGCAGTACAGGAGGTGCAAGGATGATTCACCAAGCCGGAAGCGGAACCGGAAAATATGAACAGATGTTGGTGACGTGCAAGAACATGAAGCCGATTCCAACTGCGGTGGCACATCCGTGCGAGGCGTCGGCGCTGTCTGGCGCAGTCGAGGCAGCGAACCTGGGAATCATTATTCCCATCCTGGTCGGACCTCGGGACAAGATAGAGGCCACCGCCAAATCTGCGGGACTCGACATCAGCAGCTTTGAAATAGTGGACACTTCGCACAGCAATGCATCTGCGGCAAAGGCTGTCGAATTGGTGCGCTTGGCGCAGGCAGAACTTCTGATGAAAGGCAGCCTGCACACGGACGAACTGATGGCGGCGGTCGTTTCTCGCGAAGGAGGATTGCGGACCGGCCGCCGAATTAGTCACGTCTTTGTGATGGATATTCCGACATATCACAAGGTCCTGATCGTCACTGACGGTGCGATCAATATATTTCCCACATTGGAAGACAAAGCAGACATCTGCCAGAACGCTATCGATCTCGCCATCTCGCTCGGCCTTAAGAAACCCAAGGTCGCAATCCTGGCAGCAGTCGAAACGGTGACGTCAAAGATGCCGGCCACGATCGATGCGGCGGCTCTCTGCAAGATGGCCGATCGGAAACAGATTACCGGAGCCATACTCGATGGCCCGCTGGCGTTTGATAACGCGATCAGCAAGGAGGCCGCCCTGACCAAAGGTATTCACTCTGAAGTCGCCGGTGATCCTGACATCGTGCTGGCGCCGGACCTCGAAGCGGGAAACATTCTTGCCAAACAACTCAGCTTCCTGGCGAAAGCTGACAGTGCCGGGTTGGTGCTCGGCGCGAGAGTCCCGATCATCCTGACCAGCCGGGCCGATAGCGTGCGGTCGCGAATTGCAAGTTGTGCCGTCGCGATGCTCGCCGCGCATGCCCGTCGAAACAATCCGTAGGAGTGGTATATGGACGACTATGCACTTGTGCTTAATGCAGGCTCATCAAGCCTGAAGTTCTGTGTTTTCCAGCGACTCAGCGAGAAAGACTGGCAAGTTGCGTCGCGCGGCCAGATCGAGGGCATCGGGACTGCGCCACGACTCTCTGCGAAGGATGCTCGGGGTGTAGTACTTGCAGGCAACAGCCTGGATGCCACTGTTTCCGATGGGCACGCAGCCATCGACGCACTCGCGTCATGGCTCCGGTCAAAGTGGCACGGCGCACACGTGCTGGGCATTGGACACAGAGTTGTTCATGGAGGGATGCGATACGGTCAGCCGGTGCTGGTGACTCGGCAGATACTTTCTCATCTGTACGAAGTCGTCCCACTGGCTCCGTTACATCAGCCGTACAACCTCGCAGCCATCGATGCCGTTTTCGAGCGCATGCCCGACGTACCGCAGATCGCCTGCTTTGATACGGGCTTTCATTCCGGCCATTCGCAGGTAGCAGACCTGATCCCACTGCCAAGAAACATTTGCAAATCGGGCCTGCAGCGATACGGTTTCCACGGCCTGTCCTACGAGTACATTGCTTCTGTATTGCCGGAGGTTGCCCCCGAGATTGCTAAAGGGAGAGTCATCGTGGCGCATCTTGGAAGCGGCGCGAGTCTGTGCGCCTTGAACGACGGAAAAAGCGTTGATAGCACTCTGGGCTTCACGGCGTTGGACGGGCTCTGCATGGGAACGAGGCCGGGGGCGCTCGATCCGGGAGTCGTTTTATATCTCTTCCAAAGCCTAGAGCTCACCGCTAAAGAAGTAGAGACGATGCTATACAAACAATCGGGTTTGTTAGGGATTTCCGGGATCAGCAACGACATGCGTGATCTGCTCGGCAGAAGCGAACCCGAAGCTCAGCTGGCGGTGGATTACTTCGTATATCGTGCAGCGAAGGAAATCGGCGCTTTGACCGCGGTCCTGGGTGGTATCGATGGGCTCGTGTTCACGGCAGGCATCGGAGAAAATTCACCGGAAATCCGCCGTCGCATCTGTGAGGCATCTTCATGGCTGGGCGTGGATCTGGATCCGCAGGCGAACGTTAGCGGCGTGTCGCGCATATCGACTGCGCAAAGCAAGGTTTCGGCATGGGTCGTTCCGACCAATGAGGAACTCATGATCGCGCGCCACACCTGGTCGCTACTTGGCTTAATGCAGCCCGTTTCTTAACCGGCAGAAGTAGGGGAAAGACAAATGACTGCGAGCGTTGAAGCGGTGGAGAGTACCTGTGCGCAATCTCGTTCTGAGGGCCTCAAGGCTTTCTAATCAAATGCGAGGAGATCTAACGGTGGGCAATATGACATCTCGAAGGCTGTCCATACCTGTACGAATTGACAGGTGTTGAATTGCTGCCAATTGTGCTTTTATTGAGGCACCTAATTTCGGCTGCGCAATGGGTCGAAATTATCTAAACGAAGCGCATATGTCAGACTGATTCGTACCGGATTTCCTATCGAAACATGAGGCTGTTGACCCCGTAAAACGACGCAAGAACGACAAAACCGCCCGACCGCCAGATGGACAAGGTCACGTGCAACGAGCAGGAAAGAGTTGCACCAATTGTAAGCTAGTGGTGATGAAAGACGGATAGGTTCGGATGAAGCGTTTGCTATACAGTTCCGTCCTCTTAGTCTTGCTGCCCGCACTGTGGCGGGTGAGCAGCGTAAATGCAGCGCGTAATCAGGACCAGCAACCAGCTCATCAGCAGACGAAAACTGCGGATAAATCCGCTGATTACCTGGGTTCTGAAACCTGCATGGCGTGTCATGAAGATGTGGTGAATAAGTTTGCCAAGAATCCTCATTCACGCCTGGCGCTGATGCATGGAGGCAAAGGGGTCACCTGCGAAAGCTGCCACGGCCCGGGGAAAGAGCACGTCGATGGGGGCGGGGACATCACGAAGATTTTCCGCTTCACTGAAGCCTCAGTAAAGCAGATCGACAAGACATGCCTTGGCTGCCATGCAACCGCACATCCCAACTTTGAACGCTCCGAACATGGCAAGGCAAACCTGAGCTGCACCAGTTGTCACAGTATTCACAAGTTTGAGGATGAGGCGAGTTTGCTGAAAGTATCGCAGCCGAAGCTTTGCTACACCTGCCATACAGACCTGAAAGCGGCATTCGCACAGCCTTTCCATCACAAAGTAGATGAAGGGTTGATGAAGTGCAGCGATTGCCACAATCCGCATGGCACGTTTCAGACCACGCAACTCAAGTCCACAGCCGACCAGAACGCAATTTGCGTGAAATGCCATACAGAAACTGCCGGGCCCTTCGTTTATGAGCACCCCGTAGTGAAGACCGAAGGCTGCACCATTTGCCATTCGCCTCACGGCTCCCCCAATCCACGTCTGTTGAATGTGGCGAACGTGAATACGCTCTGTCTGCAATGTCATTCAGAAACCAACATGGGAGCATTCCCGCACGCCGTTTCCCCTAGTGGGCCGAACCACAACCAGGCTACGCAATATGTAGCTTGCATCAATTGTCATACGCAGATCCACGGCTCGAACTCAGACAGCGTTTTCTTTCACTGAGGAGGCGTAAGGAGCGATGATGGGTCGTCTCTCATCTACGACGTTCGATGTATCCTCACTCCGTGCGTTCGCGGTGCGTATCGCGCTAGGTATTTCCATGTGCGCAGTGCCCCTGCAGGCTAGCTCATTAGCGCAGGAGACAAGTCCACCACAGGAAACGACGGCTCCAGCGCAGGAAACTAAAACCCCGTCAAAGGAGACGACACCTCCGGCACAGGAAACTACAACCCAGCCAAAGGAGACCATCAAGGACGGATACGCGATTCATCAAACGGTCGACCTTGGCGGTCATATCGCCGAACACTCGGGCAGCGATCCGATGTATGCCACGCTGGTCAATCTGCAGAGCGGGCCGCGCATTCTCAGTCAATCGCTGGAAATGCACGCGGTAGGGAAAGTGAAATATCCGTTTTTCGACACTTTGATGACGTCGAGCACCGGCTATGGAGGTGACCCAATCAATGTAACCGTGCTCCGCATGTCCAAAGGAAAACTGTATGACTTTCAAGGGCTATTCCGGCGCAACCGCCAGTATTTTGACTACGACCTATTCGCGAATCCGCTGATCCCGGATGGACTGACTTCGAATGGCTACACATTCCCGCATATAAACAGTTCGCCGCATCTTTTCAATACCGTCCGCCGTATGACGGACGTGAACCTGACACTCCTGCCAATTTCAAAGATCAGCTTTCGCACCGGATATTCGCAGAACATCAACCAGGGGCCGACATATAGTTCGATCCATGAAGGAACGCAGGGCCTGTTACTTCAGAACTGGCGCAACAGCACAGACAACTGGCTGGGCGCGGTCGACTGGAGGGTGTTGCCTAAGACCACCCTCACCTATGAGGAGCACATAACGCACTACAAGGGAGATACCAACTGGCAGCTTAGCGGGCTGAATCTACAGCTCTCGAATGGAGCGCCTGTAAGTCTTGGCTTCGACAATGTCGCCGTGCCCAGCTGCACCGGGCCGGCAATCCTTAACAGTTCGACTACCCCTACTACTGCCAATGACACGTGCAATGGCTTTCTGCAGTACCATCGTTATTCGCCAACGCGGGAGTTGTTCCCCACCGAAGAATTTAAGTTCCAGAGTTCATCGATTAGGAACATTCAAATGAATGGCCGCGTTCGCTACACCGACGCAAATATGGATCTGCCCAACTACAACGAATATTTCAACGGCCTCAGCAGCAGGAGTAAGCTGCGGGCCTCGACGGTGACTGGTTACTCCAGTGCGCAACGGATCAACGTTTCGGCCGATTACGGTGTCGTCTGGCAGGTATCGGAGAAGGTCAGTCTCTCCGACCAGTACGACTTCTGGAACTTCCGCCAGCCTGGAAACAACTATCTCTCAGAAGTCGATCAGTCAGGAACTTCGATGTTAGCCGCGCCTGGGCCTCCCTCAGCACCGACGACCACTGTCGCAGATTCTTTTCTCGGGCAGAAAACACAAACCAACACATTGACCGCAGCGTGGCAGGCTTCTCCGAAAGCAAGCATGTCATTGGCTTATCGCTATCGCTCTCGTGCGCTCAACTATTCCTTGTTGCTGGGTGAAGACGGCGCGCCACCCGAAGGCAATCCGTACACATTAGACATTCACGAGAACGGCGGCATACTGGGTGTTGTTCTTCGCCCCACGCTGCAGTGGCGAATCAATGGGAGTGTCGAAGCATCGTACGCAAATAGGACATATACCCAGATCAATCCGCGAGCGCTGCAGCACTATCAGATCCATACGACCTACAAACCCAGAGACTGGGCCACGATTTCGGGAACCTTCAACGATCTGGAACGGCGGAATAATGTTCTTTATGTAAATCATCTGGATCACAGCCGCAGTGCCACAGTCGGCGCTTCATTCATGCCCAACGAGCACTATGGGCTTGAACTCAGCTACGGCTATATGGACGTCTTCTCGCGAACGTCCTTATGCTATGCCGCGTCGCCAGCACCTGCGGGCGCGGTAGGCGTTCCTGCCGGGACGGGATGCGGCAACAATATCTATCTGGGCACGGGATACTATGACTCTCCGACGCAGTATGGATCGATTGGTATTACACTGGCCCCAGTAAAGCAGTTTCGCTCCGCTCTCGGCTATCGCATGAGTGCCGTGAATGGCACAACAGAGTTTCTTAATCCGCGGCAGGTTCCAGGCTCGCTTCAATCGCAATACCAGACACCATATGCAAATATCGCGTGGAATTTTTCTTCAGCCTGGGCATGGAAAGCCGATTGGAATTATTACGGATATGGCGAAGGCACTCCGATTGGGCCGACGCTGCCGCGTAGTTTCCGCGGGAACGTCTACACGCTTAGTATGCATTATGAGTTCTGACCGGGTCTTGTATGGAAAGTAAATTCAACACACTGGAGCAGGGAGACCGAACAATGAAAAAAGTCACATGGACATGGATCGTCGTGAGCGTCATATCAGCTTTCGGGTCTACAACAGCACTGGCCCAAAGCGGGGCGGATACTTATAAGGCCAAATGCGTGAGTTGTCACGCCGCCGATGGCAGCGGCAGCACCCCTGCAGGGAAATCGATGAAGGCTCTTCCCTTTAACTCGCCTGAACTCGTCAAGGCATCGGACGACGACCTGATCGCCGCAACGAAAAACGGTAAGGGCAAGATGCCTGCCTATAAGGGCAAACTGACAGACGCGCAGATTAAGGACGTCGTCGCCTACATCCGTACATTGCAGAAATAGTCCGCGCTAAAAGCGAGGCTTGCATGGCTCCGTTCGGCAAGTTAAGAGAAAACTGGCTACGGCCCTTTTTCTTCTTCGGAAACAATCTACTGAGCTTGATCGGTGGCGCACTGACCACCGCTTCGGCTGCTACCCTCATCGGCTTCTGGGTTGTCGCTTTCTTCGGTCATGGAGGCTCCGGCAACCCGTATGTCGGGATCATTTTTGATCTCTGCCTGCCCGGGCTTTTCGTTCTGGGACTGATTCTTATCCCGATCGGGATGTGGTTGCGCCGAAGACATCTCAAAGTCACGGGACAACTGCCTACGCAGTATCCGCAGATTGATCTAAGGGATCCACGTTTTCGGCACGGACTTGATATTGTTCTCATCGCTACCGTTATCAACTTCATCATCGTGGGAACCGGAAGCTATCGCGCCGTCGCCCATATGGATACGCCAAACTTTTGTGGCCAGTCATGCCATGTAATGGCTCCTGAATGGGCTGCCTATCATGTTTCTTCTCATCAGGGTGTTGCCTGCACGAGATGTCATATCGCGGAAGGAATAAAGGGCTTCGTACATGCGAAGGTCAATGGAACTAGACAACTCATGCAAGTGGCGTTTCACAGCTACCCCACGCCGATCATGGCAGAAGAAAAACTACCGCCGGCAGAGGTAACCTGCCTCAGCTGCCATAATCCGAATAAATTCATCGGGGACAAGCTCCTCGTAAAAACCTCCTATGCCGATGACGAACAGAACTCGATGACGCGGACGCTGGTTCTGTTGCATATCGGTGGACGCGATCAGTTTGGCAAGCTGAGTGGAATCCATGGAGCGCACCTGGGCCGCATCGAATACATCGCAACCGATACGACGCATCAAACAATTCCCTGGGTCAGCAAGATCAACGCTGATGGCTCAACAACTGAGTTTGTGTCTAGCGATGCTAAAGAGCCGATGGCCGGTCAGAAGCGGGTGATGGATTGCATCGACTGCCACAATCGCGCTGCCCATTCCTTCGACACACCAGAAGCAGCACTGAACAAAGCCATGGCAGCCGGGAGCCCGAATGCTTCTCTTCCCTTTGTGCGCAAGGAGGGACTCGCTTTGATCAAAGCCGACTACAGCTCACAGGAAGACGCGACATCGAAAATCACTGTAGGTCTCGAGAATTTCTACCAGTCGCAATATCCGGCTGTGTGGAGTGGACAACGGGAGCAGATCGACCAGGCAGCCGGAACTCTCGTCAAGCTTTATGGCGAGAATGTCTTTCCTTTTATGAAGGTCACCTGGGGAACACATCCGAACAACATCGGCCACAACGACTATCCGGGATGCTTTCGCTGTCATGACGGGAGCCACACTGCAAAGAATGAAAAGAGCATCAGCAACGACTGCTCGCTCTGTCACAATCTACTGGCTGTTGACGAGGCCAATCCTAAACAGCTAGCCGACCTCGGGATGCAGTAGCCGACCGTTGCAATCGAGACTCCAGTCCGAACTCGGATCAGCAAAGTTCAGAGTTCGCTCAGGTTGAAAGGCCTGCATGGTCGTGATCGTGGAGATCATGTTCTAAATATCTGATACTACTCGCGCACTCGAGCTGCCCTTAAAGTGGATCGCCAACAACGTAAGGTCGTCTTGTGTCTCCTGTCCGGAGGTCCAGCACGACAACCGCTCTAGTAATCCGTCGATGAACATGTCTACAGTGAGGCCGTCATTGTTTTCCAGAAACAGCTTAATGCCGCCTATTCCAAATTCTTCCTCCGACGAATTTGCCGCTTCGAGGATGCCGTCCGTGTAAAGCAAGCTCCAACCATCCTCATGCAAGGGCATCTCCACGGCGGAATAGGTAGCGTCCGGGAAAGCACCCAGCATCAGACCATTCTCCTCAATGTCAATGGTGCTGCCAGCCGCCTGATTTCTCAAAATTAGCGGCGGGTGGCCGGCACCGGCATAGCGGATTTTCCGGTTCCCCGTGTCTATAAAAAGATAAGCCGCTGTGACGAAATGACCTTGAAACTTTCCACACAATGCATCATTCAAACCTGTGAGAACTCGTGCCGGGTCCGTAGCAAACGGAGCTTGTGCCGCAAGCGCGATCTTGAGCATTGAAGAAATGAGTGCGGCAGGCATGCCGTGCCCCGAGACATCCGCAACCAGGACGCCCAGCCGTCTCTCGTCCACGACTATGAAATCATAGAAATCGCCTGCGACTTCGGTCATCGGAATATAGCGGGCGGCGATGTCCAGACCTTCAATTTTCGGCATCTCACGCGGAAGGATCGATAGCTGGATTTGCCGCGCAGTTTCCAGTTCGCTCCTGATCGCCATTAATTGCTGCTTCAACTGCTCGCGCATTCCGCGCAGAACCAGATGAGTATGTACCCTTGCCTTTACAACTGCGGGCGAAAATGGCTTGTGAATGTAATCCACACCTCCAACTTCGAAGCCTCTGGTTTCATCCTCAATTTCGGTCTGGCCTGTAAGAAATATCACTGGGATTTCGCAGGTCTTTGCGTCAGCCTTTAAGCGGATACACACTTCAAAACCATCCATTCCAGGCATCATTACGTCCAGCAGAATCAAATCTGGTGGTGGTTCAGTGTTGGCCAATTCCAGAGCCTTGGTCCCGTTGGTAGCAACTCTGACCTGGTATAAATCCTTGAGAATTGCAAGCGCGATTTGAATGTTGGCCGGAGTATCGTCGACCAACAAAAGAATTTTCTTCGTGTCGGCATTCATCCCGCTACCTTTCCGTCGTTCAAGCTAAGTTCATGAACAATTGCGTCGAGCTTCACGAGCGCGGATTCATATTCAAAATCGCGAATGTCGTCACTGAGAGCATTCAACCGGGCATTCTCGACTCGACCAGCAAATGCGTCCTGGAGTTTGCTAAAAGCCTCTCCCGCATCACCGTCGCTAGCCTCCAGCAGCCTCCTGAGCCGAACGACCTCAGCCGAAACTGCGTTTGCATCGAATGTTGAATTCGCATGGGTATCAGGCGGCTCCGGTTGTGTTTCATTCAAGCCTGTCACAATCAACTGGATTTGCGATTGAAGGAGCTTACTAAATTCCGCCAAGAGGACCGGAATCGCTGGGTCATTCTCGCGGATCGCCTTCTCTACGCGAGCGGAAGCTGACTGTATCTGCGTAATCCCAATATTACCCGCAACACCTTTGACTGTGTGGGCCACTCGTTCGGCCAACTGACGGTCCCCATTTCTCAGCGCCTCCGAAATCTGGGTCTCGGCATCGCCCTGTTTCTGCGCAAACTGCCCCAGAAGATCGCGGTACAGCCTCTTATTACCTGCGACACGCTTGAGGCCTCCGTCCAAATCGATACCCTTTACCTGAGGGACAATTACATCAGTCGGCGGTCCGTCTTGTTTCGCTCGTGTCGCCGAAGCATTCACGTGAAGTGGCTTCACCCAACGCGCCAGAGTCGCAAACAACACGTCGGGATCGATGGGCTTACTAATATGATCGTTCATCCCGGCATCGAGACACCGCTGGCGCTCCTCCACTAACGCATGCGCAGTCATCGCTATGATCGGCAGCGTCTGAAGGTTTGGCTTGGCCCGAAGATGCTTGGTTGCCGTAATACCGTCCATCTCAGGCATCTGTAGATCCATCAACACAACGTCAAAAGGCGGTGGCTCATGACTTTGCGTCAGGATTTTCACTGCTTCAGCGCCATGATTAGCTATGGTCACTATTGCCCCTGCGCTCTCCAACAACTCAGTTGCGACTTGCTGATTCATTTCGTTGTCCTCGACCAGCAGAATCCGAATGCCACTGGCATCCTGAGTGGGTATATTATCTTTTGCCGCACGCCGATCATCGCCTTCTACTACGGCTATGGCAAACATGTCTATCAGGGTGTCGTACAAAAGCGAAGAATTTACCGGCTTCAGCAGATAATTTTCGATCCCGATCTCTTCCGCCTGAGCACGGATATCCTCTCGTCCGAAAGCAGTCACCATGGCGATTTTGGGAACATGTTGCAGACGTCCGCCGCGCTTGATAAGGCTACTTGCCTCCAGACCGTCCATACCGGGCATGTGCCAGTCCATCAATACGAGCTGATAGGGATCGTGTGAGTCAGCCGCAACTAATTCCCGAACTGCATCTTCGCCGGACGAAACTGCTTCTGCTCGAAGCGCGAATACCCGTAGATTCTCTGTGAGAATCTCTCGCGCTTGCGCGTTATCATCCACGACCAGAGCGCGAATACCGGCAAGATCGGGAATAAAGCGCTTGCGATGTTCCACACCCGTTCCGACTCCGAACCATGCGGTGAAACGAAACGTACTCCCCACCCCGTATTCACTTTCAGCCCAGATAGTCCCTTCCATCATCTCCACTAGCCGCTTGGAGATAGAAAGTCCAAGTCCGGTTCCGCCATACTTCCGAGTGGTGGACGTATCCGCCTGTGAAAATGCTTGGAACAAGTGAGCGCTTTGTTCCGGCGTCATGCCGATTCCGCTATCGCGGACGGAGAACTTCAGTTTGACTCGTTCACCAATCTGTTCTTCCAGTCCGACACTTACCACCACCTCACCGCGTTCGGTGAACTTGACGGCATTGTTTACCAGGTTGATCAAAATCTGCCCGAGTCGTAATGGATCTCCGATCAGATTGAGTGGAAGATCGTGCTGCGCGGAAATAAGAAACTCAAGGTTCTTCTCCTGCGCTTTCTGACTGACGATGGATGACAGGTTATCCAACACATCCTCAAGCCGGAAGTCTGTCTTCTCCATATCGAGCTTGCCGGCTTCGATTTTGGAAAAGTCCAGGATGTCATTGATGATGCCGAGCAGGGCCTGGGCGGCGGACTTGATCTTGACCAGGTAATCTTCTTGCTTTCGGGTTAGCTCGGTCTTCAGGGCCAGATAGGTCAGCCCGATGATGGCGTTCATCGGCGTGCGAATCTCGTGGCTCATGTTGGCGAGAAAATCCGATTTGGTTCGCGTCGCAGCTTCGGCTATCTCCTTGGATCGGCGTATTTCCGCCTCAGCCAATTTGCGCTCCGTGATGTCCTTAACATTGGTGACCATCATCTGGCGGTCCAGATAATCAGCGAGAAATATCGTTATTTCGACGTCGAAGCTCCGATCATCCTTGGTGCGATGCTGCCCCTCCCAGCTCAAGACATGTTTCTCTCGCAGCTGAGTCATCATCTCGGCGAGTCTTTCGATGGTAACGGCGGGATTGATATCGGCAATATTCATTCCAAGCAGCTCTTCGCGTCGGAAACCAAGAGTCCGGCAAGCTGCTTCGTTTGCATATTCAATCCCGCCGCCCGAGGGATTGACCCAGAAGACGGCATCCGCAGCATTATCGACAGCGTGTTGCGTGAACTGTAGTCGTTTTTCCGCGGCACGCCGTTGCGTTATGTCGCGAAAGGCAACGACACTCCCCACAACCTGTCCCATCCTGCGGATAGGCGTAACTGTGTACTCGACTGGAAAACTGGAACGGTCCTTGCGCCACAGAACCTCATCGACAACCACTCGAGGCTGGCCATCCCTGGCGGTCTTATTCATAGAACAGAGATCCAAAAGAAATTCTGATCCGTCAGGATTTGCAAAGTGGACTTGCGCATGCAGAGGCTGGCCAACCAGCTCGTCCGGCTCATAGCCGAGCATCTTCGCACCCGCCGGGTTCACAAATGTTGTGAGTCCTTCAGTGTCCAGTCCGCAAATACCTTCGTTGACCGATCCCAAAATCAGACGTGACCGCTCCTCTGCCGCGGCAACAGTAGCTGCTTGAAGACGGGTCTGTTCGAGCAACTTTTTGGTCTCGAGTGTGCCGATCAGAATTTCAGTATTCAGCGCAACTCTCGGCAGAAGCGCTTCGAGCAAGGACTTTTGGGCTCCTGTCAAAGGATGCCCGGGGGCCAGCTCCATTACTGCCACTACGGCATCGTGCGCGACGACTGGCAAAAAATGCAGATACCGTGTCTCCACATTCGCGATGCCTGCTGAAATCTGCAGTTGATTATCATCCGTGGTCGCAGCTTCCAGCGGACGCTTCTCGGCAGCAGTTTGTCCAATCAGTCCTTCTCCAAGTGAGAAGGACTTGGACTCTTCAGATGCGTGGAGGGCAAAACCTCCGACCATCGTAAATCGCGTATGACTTGAATCGGCGAGGTAGAAGGCCCCATACAGCAATTCTATAGATTCCGATATCCGTGAAAACAACGCTTGGGCGAAGCCCTGAAAGTCCTCGGCGGACTGCAGACGCCGCATCGTGGTTGCCACTTCTGCCTTGACCCAAGCTTGGATTTGCCGTTCCCGGGCAGCGCACTGCAGTGTGTGCAGCGCACGGCTCATGTCGCCAATCTCATCTGTGCGTTCAAGATTAGAGATGGGTTGGTCGCATCGCTCTTCCGCCACATCCAAGATACGGCCACGGAACAATTGCAATAGATCAACAACCTCATGCTGGACAATAAACAGGGCGAAGGAGAAAGACGCAACAAGTCCGAGCCCGACTACGATCCAGACGATCAGGATGGTCTTGTGCATTTGGACCGTCAGGTCATCGGACTGCCGAGCGATCGACCTGTCCATCTCGTCAATCAGGTCAGCGATCCGTTGCCTTACTTGCTCCAGGTTTGGATCTACGATTCCGCGCATCAAAGCTAATGCGGTCGAATTGTCATTGTCGAACGTTGCAGCCCGAACCTGACGCGAGCCCGGCACGACTCGATCGAATGCAGCTTCGATTGCTTTGATCGCCGGTGTCCGACTCGGACTCTCTCGTGCCGCCTCGTTGACAGCGGTGTAAAATGCATCCGCAGTCTTGTCAACATCAGCATCGACCCGGTGCTTTCCACCAGCCTCGGACTCGGCTATCTCTTCATAAAGGAGCCGACCGAACTGATTGTTCGTTGCCCGCGCGTCAATCACAGTCCGGAGTGCCTTTACATCCTCATCCAGGATGAGGGAATACCTGGCGTCCGCACGGTACATCTCAATGGATGAATACGCTACCGCCACGAATACCATAGCCACCAGAGGCAGCAAGGCGATCAGCAGTTTACTCCGGATCTTCAAATTTGCTAGCATGCTCGCCTCTCCCCCGTGCCGCTTCCGGCGTCGTCCCTGGCTTGCGCGCGCCGCCGCTTCCAAGGTCACAGTCCTGCTGCAAAATGGGTGTCAACACCCACTCGTCTGGCAGATCTTTGGCTGGTGGCGTATCTGCACCGGAGACGTTGGTCGCAGGCACAGCTGTTTTCCTCGATCTCGCCAAGGTTTCAAGGCTATTCCATTTCGCTGCCCTTGGAAACTAGCAGAATTCGCAGGAGGAGAGTAGATCAATTAATGCATTTTGCATGGAGGCCTTTCCGAAGTGACGCTAGTTCTTCCCAAGAAGACGGGATCCAGATGCCGCTCTTCCTCGGGGGGGGAACAGGTCGAAGAACTCTTCATCGCCCATCACTCGTCGCGTCATCCCATAGAGTGGAACAGGGGATAAAAAATTGCTTTACTTCTGTTCAATCAGCCGGATAGTTCAGGACGGCAGCAATGTAATATCGCCACGCTGCCCTTATCCGAGGAGGCAACTCCGACCACTGAAACAATTCTTCGATGAAAGCATTGACCAATTCGTTGGCGCCGAGATTCCGTTTCTCTTCCATAAATGCAGGAGGGGCTCCATCCCAAGGTCCTCCTTCTTTGGGTCTTGGATTCGGGAGCGCCATCGGCATAAAGAACCATCCGATGCGATTGATACGAAAGACGTTAGAGCGGCGGTGCTTTAGGATTGCTTGAGATCATTCGGGATGGTTTCCTCCCCGGGTGTTCCCATATTGTTTCCCGCCTACCAACTCGACCGATTAGAAAGACTGTGATCATTTCAAAGAGGGTGTACTTGCATTCGGTACAGCCTTCGTATCGACAGAACCCTTCGAGCACGCACTCAAATGACTTTCATGTTGGGTTCCCCAAAGATTTCGAAGAATCTGTTCCGCAGAATGAACGGTCGAGCAAGCGATGACCTCGCAGCTTCTACGCTAACGAAGCAGCGGCAGTAACCATAAGGATATTCTGGTCGGCAGGTTAAGCGCTGCGGCATCTTCAGCTGCTGCGATTCTTTTATCCCATGGACAAGGCGGCGACAGTGTCTGATCAGTACAGCAAATGGGTCGTCGTTGCATTGCTCTGGATGGTAGCGTGTCTGAACTACATGGATCGCATGGTCGTCTTTGCAATCTTCCCCATCCTCCAGCGGGAGATGCGCTTGTCGAATGTAGCGCTGGCGATGCTCGGATCGGTCTTCCTATGGGTATATGGAATCTGTTCGCCTCTCGGCGGATATCTCGGCGATCGCGTTCGCCGCAAGCCCCTGATCCTCTATAGTCTTCTCATTTTTAGCGCCGTAACCCTCGCAAACGGCTCTGCTCAAAGTCAGACACAATTTCTTATGCTGCGGGTTCTGCTTGGCATTTCGGAAGCATTGTTTCTTCCAGCCGCAGTAGCGCATATTGCCACATTTCATTCCGATTCGACACGGTCTCTGGCAAATGCCTTAGTCCTCACAGGACTGCCGGCCGGGGCCGGGCTCGGCGGTTTCTATGGCGGTTTTATGGCCGAACATTTTTCATGGAGGATGGGCTTTTATCTACTGGGAGCTTTCGGCTTTCTGCTCTTCCTCGCGCTATGGGCATTCCTTCCCGCCAGAAGCTCAATCCCTACACGGACTGCGGCGGGTATAGATGCCTCTCGCCCAAGCCCTCTCTCCGAGGCAAAATGCGAAATTCGCTGGGGCTTTCTCAGTATCAATATCGAGAAGCCGCTCGTTAGGTAGCAACGAATCAGCAGGCGGGATATCTTGATCTCGGTGAGATCTGGAAATCGTTCTCCGCAGCAAACCAAAGCGGGATTCTCACATCAGACCGAGTTCATCCTTCAGACGCAGGCGGTCAACAGATTTCCATGCAAATCCAACACGTGATCATCGATCAATTGGGACTAGCCCGTGAGGTCCGCTGAGTAGCGGACTGACCCAGATTCAGAAATTCCTCAACGAAGGTGGCAGATTTGCCTTCGCTACGTTGTCATAGCAATGTAGAGCGGCGAAACGTTGGGCACTGAACGGTAACCCAACAGAGGTAAAACCGGGGTGAGCCGTGGCTGGAAAAGGTCCGCCGTGGTTCATCGCCGGCGAAACCGCAACTCCGGTCGGCATGCGGTTACTAACCAATCGGCCTACTCGGCGTCTCAGCACCGGTTCGATTTGCGTATAGGCTTGTGTGTCGGCTGACGAATCGCCCGAATAGATGGTTCCCGTCAGGCTACCCTCGATACATTGCAAAATAGAGCGGGTTTGGGATGCGTCTGCCGACGTCACGATCAGAGCTACCGGACCGAATACTTCCGTCTGTAACTCCTTCGGATGTTGTAAGAAACGGTCTCCCGTAATTGTAAGTACCGTGTTCTGAAATCGAAACCCGGACCCGGCAACAGGTTCGCCGCCGCAGAGAACCGTTGCGCCATACTTCTGCAGCAACTGCACACCATCCTTGGCGGCGTTAACTCCACTGCGAGTTAGAAGAACACCAGGCGTCGCGCTTGCAAATCGTTGCGCTGCTACTTGAATGAAGGCATCCCCATCCGGAATCGCTGGAACGATAAGAAATCCGGGATTAGTGCAGAACTGGCCGGCTGCCATCGTGCAGGATACGAAGAACTCCTCGGCCAGGGCGGCCCCTCGCTCGCCTAGCACTCCCGGAAGCAGAATAACGGGGTTCACGCTCGACATCTCCAGATAAATAAGTTTGCCGGCGGCATCTGCGGCCGCCTTCAGCTTCATTCCACCCATTCTGCTTCCAGTAAAACCTGTGGCTGCCGTCAGTGGGTGTGAGACGAGTTTCAAGCCATCATCCTTCGACAAGTCATAAATCAACTGAATCGTGGCTGAAGGTAAGCCGGCTTTACGCAGCGCGCGATCTGCCGCTTCTGCAAAGAGCTTGGTTGTCCCGGCATGCGCTGGATTCGCTTTAGCGATAACCGGATTGTGAGCCACAAGTGCGGCAGCAAAGTCCCCACCTGCAATCGAATTAAATGCAAAAGGAAAGTTATTTGGCCCCATCACCACAATCGGGCCACCAAGAGGCGCAAAGATCGAATGAATATTGCGCGCCTCATCATGGACAGGTCGCCGCCAGGTTTCGTCGCGCACCACTTTGGCAGCTTGGCGCAACTGATCCGTCGTGCGCGGCAGTTCCACCTCTCTCAGCCGTGGAGTAATGGGAAGGCCCGTTTCGGCATTTGCACATTGCACCAGCCCATCGCTGCTTGCTTCAATTTCTCTTGCGTAGGCTTCAAAGAATGCGGCAATTTGCTCACCGGGAGTCGTCTCTAATATCTCCGCTGCTGCCGCGCCAGCTTGAATGCATTCATGCACTTCTTCCCAATCGGAAATGGGATAGCTTTCAGGCAACGGTTCGCCGAGTGCTGGGTTTTCCGAGTGAAAATACTCTGTGGATGTGCTTTGCCGCCATTTTCCAGCGATCCATACGAGTGCTGATTCTCGATTCATGAGCGCATTCCCCTTGAATAGATAAGCGCAGGCGCGGTGAACAAGTTTACATCAGGCAACGTGATTCACAAGCGTGCCGATGGGCTCGATGGTGATGCGAACTTCATCCTTCGACTGCAGCGTGAACGAGTCTGGGGGCACAATGCCTGTGCCCGTCATAAGAAAACAGCCATCAGGAAAAGTCATTTCTCGATAGAGATACTCAACCAAAGTCTTAAAATCGCGCTTGATCTCAGACAACGTTGTTGAACCCGAAAATGTCACCATGCCGGAACGGCGAATTTGCATTTCAATTTTCGTATTTGGATGCGGCGGTCGATCTGTCATCAGGATTGAAGGACCCAAAGCACAGCTGCCGTCATAAACCTTCGCCTGCGGCAGATAAAGCGGATTTTCTCCTTCAATATCGCGCGAACTCATGTCATTTCCAATCGTGTATCCGACAATTTGTCCATGAGCGTTGATAACCAACGTGAGCTCAGGCTCTGGTACTGTCCAGGCTGCATCGCGGCGAATCCTCACTGGCTTTTGGGGTCCCACAACACGATGGGCCGTCGCCTTAAAAAATAGCTCTGGGCGTTCCGCCGTGTATACACGATCGTAAAAATTTCCCCCGCCGGCATCTTTCGACTCTTCCATACGCGCGTTGCGGCTGCGGTAATAGGTCACGCCAGAGGCCCATACTTCCTGGTTCTCGATGGGCGCCATAATTTCTTCTGCCGTCGGCAACGGAGAAGAACGCGCTGAAACAAGTGAGGTCTTCAGAAATTCTTCGGGGTCTGGTTGTCTCAGAATCGAATCCAGAGAGACCGCCTCAATGAGGCCGCCTTTCTGATCGCTCTCCACGAAAAGGCCTTTTGATGTTCGATAAACGGTCAGAGGCATAATTGACCTGGCTCAATAAACGAATCACTGAACAAAGTCATAGTAGTACAAATCAGCGTTGCTTATACAAAGCTTCGGCCGGATTCGGTTCATTAGCTGGATTTAGGCTTAAGCAAAATCTTTTGTAAATTGGTTGAGGATGCCAACGAACTGGGCGCTTCATATCGTAGCCCTGCTCGATATAGATAGTTGCGCCATCTTCGACCACGCCGTGCCTTACCAGCTGGAAAGCCAGCAGACCCGCTGCCGTTCCGGTTGCTGTTCGCGTAAG
>NZ_LMUM01000037.1:425432-511604 GCF_009765985.1 Acidobacterium sp. S8 | reverse complement strand
TGCCCTTCGGACGAGGATCGGTTCCGCTCACAGCTGCCACGATAGTGCCCTTCGGACGGGGATCGGTTCCGCTCACAGCTGCCGATTGAACAGACTTGTCGATGTCGGATTGATACGCAACATTATTTTGGCTATGGGTTTCAGACTTAAAACCTGTAGAAGCAAAAACGGGGCTGGAAACAACGCAAAGAGCTAAGACAGAAGCATGAATCGCAAGGCCGCGGACGAAAATCTTTTTCATTTTTTAGCAAACTCTCCTAAGTAATTGAGGGAGGCTGGACATCAGCGCCCTTTGATGAGCGTAAGCTGGCAGGTGCGCTGAGACAAGCAAATGCTGCACGTAGGTAGCCATTTTTTAATTGACAGGAACTCTTTTGGAACCAACAAGTTGTTGCATGTTCGAGAATTTTTGGTCGGAGACTTCGATGGCTTCAGTAACAAGCAGCGGTAATTAATTGAAATTTAAGGCGTTACCTACGAATGTTGCAATCGTCACGTTAAACGGCTGATGGTCTCTGGCGAGGCAACCGATTGCGTCGCGGCTCTTCTCGTTTTTCGCCGATCCCCTCCTTAAAAACTTGCCGGTTAGGTAAAGAGGGGGGAGACGATATACAGATCGGGCCGAAATTTCGGAAAGATTTACGCCGACTGCGGTATTTTTGACACGGCGAAAAGACTATTGCAGCCATCCTTCGTAGGGGTAAAGCAGCAGGAAAAAGATCATCGCCAGCGCCATGACGTCCATGTAGAGCAGCAGCAAAACTCCACCGTGATAGAAGCTCCAGCGGAGGCGAAGGCAACGTGAGGTTTCATAGGTTCCGTAGAGCGCCAGGAAGGCCGGAATCAGAAGCTTCAGTGATGGCCTGGCGTTGGGAAAATCGGACAAGAGGAAAGCCATAGAGAGGCTCATAAGGACTAGAATGGTTCCGCGCAGAAGTGAACGCGCTCGAAGATTGAGAACTGCCGGGAGCATTAGGAACGACCGTAATGTCTACTTTATCGAACACCAGCACGCCGGCGCCCGGCAATCTTAACGAAACGGCCAAGCGGGAGCGCATTGTGAGACGAGTGGCTCTCGAACTGCGCGATGGTTACTATGTCAATCTCGGCATCGGAATGCCGACTGTGGTCGCTAACTATGTTCCTCCCGGCATCCAAGTGGTACTACAGTCAGAGAATGGGATGCTTGGCGTTGGGCCCTATCCGATCGCGGGTGAGGAAGATCCGGACCTGATCAACGCCGGCAAGGAGACGGTCTCTGAACTCCCCGGCACCTCGTATTTTTCCAGTGCCGATTCCTTCGCGATGATTCGCGGTGGCCACATTGACCTCAGCATTCTGGGCGCCATGGAGGTCGATCAGGAAGGCAACCTGGCGAACTGGATGATTCCCGGAAAAATGGTGAAAGGCATGGGCGGTGCGATGGACCTGGTAGCCAGCGCGCGGCGCGTGATTGTTGCCATGGAACACACAACGAAAGACGGTAGACCGAAGATTTTGAAGCACTGCACACTGCCGATCACCGGGCTCAAAGTTGTTCAGACAATCGCCACCGAGATGGCCTGGATCAGCGTAACTCCCGAAGGTTTGGTGCTTGAGGAGATTGCGCAGGGGTTGAGTGTCGACGATATTCAGAGAGCCACAGAGGCCCCCCTGAAGATCAGCGCGCAACTCAGACAAATGCCAGCCTGACTGTCTCAGCCTGCCGCGGCCGGGTTTGATTCGCGCTCCATTCAGAAGATAATCGGAACAGCGGAATTTCACGCTGTTTTTCTATGGCTCAATTCAGATCAGGATCCCTCGTACCCCTCATTCTTTCTACTTTGATTGCTGCCGCTTCGGCGTGGCTGGGTCTCGGTGCAAACGAGATTTACTGCGACCGCCTTCCTTCGCTGACGATCTGCGCAACGCTCTCTGCGTTTGCCATTGCGCTGTGCTTCAGACAACTGGGTCGAGGTGAAACGAAAAGATGGCTATTGATTAGCGCGATTCTCGTAGCGGGCGCTACCCTCTTTACGGATGCACATTTTGTGCTGAAATATCGGGGCTTTTGTGCACAGCTGCAGGAGCAGATTCGCGAGACGCATGCGCCGGCAAAATAATCGTACTTAAAAGCCAGGCATCACGATTTGCGAAGTGTCCTGCGCTCTATGAGCTTTTCATACTGCTCTCCCTGCAGGATGCGCTTTACGTATATTCCCGGCGTGACGATGTGGTCCGGGTCAATCTCGCCTGGTTCCGCTAACTCTTCCACTTCTGCGATTGTGATCCTTGCGGCAGTCGCCATCATCGGATTGAAATTCCGCGCTGTCTTGCGGTAGACGAGATTGCCCGCCGTGTCACCTTTCCAGGCTTTGATGAGCGCAAAATCAGCACGCAGCCAGCGCTCGAGAATGTATGGGCGTCCATCAAATTCGCGAGCCTCTTTTCCGTCCGCCACGAGTGTGCCTACACCAGCGGGCGTATAAAACGCGGGGATTCCCGCCCCTCCGGCGCGGATGCGTTCTGCCAGCGTGCCTTGAGGAACGAGCCGCAGGTCTAGTTCGCCGCGCAGTACCTTGCCTTCGAGCAGTTTATTCTCACCGACATAACTTCCCGTGTGTGAAGCGACCATGCCCTGCTCGAGCATTCGACCCATGCCGAAGCCGTCCACGCCCATGTTGTTGCTGATGGTATGAAGCCCTTTTGCTCCGTGCCGTACAAGCGCGGCGATCAGGTTTTCAGGGATACCGCAGAGCCCGAAACCACCGATCATGATCGTTGCGCCTTCGGGAATATCGCGCACCGCATCGTCGGAACTGGCTACAACTTTTTTCAATGCTTTCTCCATCGTGCCAAAGCACCGAGAAGAATACGCGAACACCTGCTTTTCCGCCAAGCAGCCTCGTGCTGAAGTCACCCATCTCACAACAAAAACACGTGATGCGTTACGATGACAGCGTATTGCCATCCTGGAGGAGATTCGAATGTTAAAGGGATTCCGTGATTTTATTCTGCGCGGGAATGTCATTGATCTTGCCGTGGCAGTCGTGATCGGCGCAGCCTTTACGGGCATCGTCGGTTCCCTGGTAAAAGACATCATTAACCCGCTGATCGCTGCCATTTTCAAAAAGCCGGACTTCTCCTATCTTGTTCTGGATCTCAACGGAGGCAAGATCACGTATGGCAATTTCCTGAACCAAGTGATCAGCTTCGTAATCATGGCGGCAGTCGTCTATTTCATTTTCGTGCTGCCAATCAACAAACTGATGGCCCGCTTCTTTCCTGTGAAGGCCGCCCCGCCGAAGACTCGTCCTTGCCCGGAATGCCTCAGCGATATTCCGCTCGAAGCGAAGCGTTGCTCGCATTGTGCGCAGTTGGTGGCCTAGCCGAATCCACTCCGAAGTCAAGCCAGTTACGAAGCCGGGTGCTTCCGAAGTACGAACCACGATGCACCCGCGCGAGTCTATTCAGATTTTGCAATTTCGTGATCCAGTTTCCGCTATCCGCAGGTACAGTTAGTCGATACCGATCCAAACCGGAGGAATCCTGTTATGCCGCTCCCTACCGACGAAAAAGCCTTAGCCCTCGGCCGCGATATTGTGGACGCATTCGATAAAGCTTTTCACGGCCCCTATCCGGGTTATCGCGCGGCGCACGCGAAGGGCGCGCTATTGACGGGAACATTCGTGCCAGCGCCGGAAGCCGCCTCGCTGACACGCGCACCTCATATCGAACGAGCATCGACGCCGGTTTCTGTGCGCTTCTCCAATTCCGCGGGAGTTCCGGTTGTACCCGATAATGATCCGCAGGGAGCAAGCCCGCGCGGCTGCGCGATTCGCTTTCATCTCGCAGAGCACGTGCATACCGATATCGTCAGCCATTCGGCCGACGGCTTCCCCGTTCGCATCGCTGAGGAGCTGGTGGAACTTGTCCGCGCCATCGCTGCCACAGAACCCGACTCTCCTCATCCGAACCCGATAGAAGCTTTCCTTGGCGGACATCCCGCAGCGTTGGCCTACGTGCAAATGCCGAAGCCTTTTCCCACAAGCTTCGCGAAAGAGCACTTCTTCGCGGTGAGCGCCTTCAAGTTCACTAATGCAGACGGCAAAGAACAGTATGGCCGCTACCGCATCGTGCCGGAGCTTGGAACGGAATACCTTACTGACGAAGACGCAGCGGCAAAAACTCCCAATTATCTTTTCGACGAATTATTTGAAAGAATTGCCGCTGAACCAATCAAATTTCAAATCTTTGTACAACTGGCGAACGATGGTGATCCGACAGATGACGCGACGAAACAGTGGCCGGAGGATCGCACGCTTCTAAAGTTTGGTGAAATTACGTTGGATACGCTCGTGCCGAACAACGAAGAAGAACAGCGCCAGATCATCTTCGACCCGATTCCGCGGGTCGATGGCATCGATAAATCCGCCGATCCGCTGTTCGAGCCGCGAGCGACTGCTTATCTGATGAGCGGACGGCGCAGGCGAGCAGCCGGCAAAGCCTAATCCAGTTCGCGGAGCGGCTTCGAGCGCAGATAAAAGCCGACGTAGCAAACCATCGCCACCCCTGTCATGGCGGCGATGGCGTGTTCCGTCGGCATGTGCCGGGAAAGCTCGCCAATAATGAGACATCCGACTGGCGGCAGGCCTAAAAAACTGGTCGCATAAATACTCATGACCCGGCCACGCATTTCGTCACTGGAAAGCTGCTGCATGGTGACATTGACGGTCGAGAGGCTGATGATCATGCCGAAGCCCTCACAGAAAGACATGGCCGCCGACAGCGCGAAGATATGCGAATAACAGAAGACGATCACCGCCGCCATGACGAACAGGCCGAAACCGACGATGATTCGTCCGCGCCAGCGGATTTTGCCGAAATAGGCTATGACCCCGGCTGCAAGCAACGCCCCGATTCCTGAGCAGGCCATAAGAAAGCCGAGCCCCCGTTCACCTGCCCGGAGAACATCTTTCGCAAAGTATGGAATAAACGTGATGAATGGCAGGAGAAAAAAGCTGGCGCTGGCGATCAGAATTACGATGGCTGACATTTCCGGCGAGCGGCGTACATACGCAATGCCATCTTTCAAGCTGCGCAGCATGCTCGCGTGGTGCTCGCGCTTTTCCTCCGGATAACGCATGCGGTGCAGAGGCCAGAGCACGGCAAGGAAACTGAAGCCGTTCAGGAAGAAATTGCCCGCGATACCGAACCACGCCATAGCATAACCGCCAAGCGTAGGACCGACAATGCGCGACAGATTAAACTGCGCCGAGTTCAAAGCGATTGCGTTGGGCAGGTCTTCTGAGGGAACAAGCCGAGGCACCAGCGCCTGATAGGCGGGGGCGTTCAGCGCATTCGTGATGCCGGTCAAAAATGCAAGCGCCGCCAGCTGGCCAATCGTGATGACCTTGAAGTAAGTCAAAAACGCGAGTACGAAAGCGAAGATCATCTGCGAAGTCTGTGTGCCGATCAGCAGGTGCCGCTTGCTCACACGGTCGGCAATGACTCCGCCGAAGAGAGTAAACAGCAGGAATGGAAATGCTGAGGCAAAGCCAACCATTCCAAGCCAGAAGGAAGAATTGGAAAGCTCCAGCACCAGCCAGCCCTGGGCCACATTCTGCATCCATGTGCCGACATTTGATAGCAGGCAGCCGCCCCAAAAGAGGCGATAATCATCATGCCGCAGAGCTCGAACGATCGGAGGCCAGCGACTGCCTGCAATCGGCAGCTCCATGGCAAGATCGGCCTGCAGCTCAGGATCCAATTCTGCTTGTGCGGTCTTGTCAGCCAGAACTCTGCTCGCTTTCGAAGGTTAAGGAACGGGGTTTTACGAGCTTTCCCGAAAAACGCTCAGTACGAATATTCTTAGTGTAATCTTTCTGTTTACATACCTATCTCTACTCGCCTATTTCAAGGAGCAGTCTTTGAATCATCGCGCTCTTGCCAGTTGCCTCTGCCTCTCCGCGCTCGCCATTTCCCTGCCCGCCCAGAATGCTGGTGCGCCACAATCCAGTTTTGGCTATCGCGATTTCGCATCACAAGCGAAAATCGACCAGCAGTTTCTTGCCGTGCCTGATGCGAAACTTGCGGGCGAAGAGTTGAAGACGCTTACCGCTGCGCCGCACGTCGCTGGATCGAAAGAAGACCACGATACGGCTCTCTACGTTGCGGAAAAATTCAAAGCTGCGGGCCTTGATACCGCCATCGTGACCTATAAAGCATGGCTCAATCTTCCCAAAGAAATTCATGTCACCGCTACCGATGCGAGTGGAAAAGTTTTAATGACAGGCCCAACTCGGGAACACGTTGAGGGGGATCCATTCGATAAAGACCCGCGGGTCGTGATGCCGTTCAACGGCTCATCGCCTTCCGGAGATATCACTGCTGAGGTGGTCTATGCCAACTATGGCCGGCCCGAAGATTTCAAGAAGCTCGACGACCTCGGCGTCAGCGTGAAGGGCAAGATCGTTCTCGTCCGCTACGGCGGCAACTTTCGCGGCGTAAAGGTCTACATCGCGCAGCAACGCGGAGCCGCCGGCGTCATCATCTATTCCGATCCGGCAGATGACGGGTACTATCGCGGCGACATGTATCCCAAAGGCCCCTATCGCCCGGAGACAGGCGTTCAGCGCGGCGCAGTGCAGTATCTCTTCAAGTATCCCGGCGACGCCAGCACGCCCGGCATCGCGTCCACTCCCGATCTGCCGGAATCGAAGCGTCTGAAGCCGGAGACTGCGCCGAATATGCCGCAGATTCCGTCGACACCGATTTCGTATCACGATGCCGCTCCGATTCTGCAGGCGCTCGCCGGGCCTGCAGTGCCGCATGAATGGCAGGGTGCGCTGCCCTTCGCCTACCATTTGGGTCCGGGTGGCGTGAAAGTTCACATGGTTCTGAAGCAGGACTTCGCCTACCGCGACATCTGGGACGTGATCGGCAAGATCAAAGGCACGGATTGGCCGGATGCATGGGTGGTTGCAGGCAACCATCGCGATGCCTGGGTCTATGGCGCGGTTGACCCCAATAGCGGGACGGCAGCGATGCTCGAAGCAGTGCACGGCATTGGTGAATTGCTGAAGATCGGATGGAAGCCGAAACGCACGATCGTCTTCGGCAGCTGGGACGCGGAAGAAGAAGGATTGATCGGCTCGACTGAATGGGCGGAAGACAATGCCTCTGCGCTGGGTCACGCTGTGGCGTATTTCAATACTGACGTAGGAGTATCAGGGCCGAACTTCGATGCCTCAGCCGTGCCCTCGCTCAAGAATTTTGTCCGTGAGGTTGCGAAAGAGGTTCCCAGCCCCAAGGGCGGCAACGTTTATGAGCAATGGCAGAAGAGCCAGACGGAAGGCGAATCGCGTCGCCACTCGGCAAATGAGCACATGGGCAAGGGCGCGTCATCGCAAAGTGACGTAGAAATTGGCGACCTCGGCAGCGGCTCCGATTACACGCCTTTCATCCAGCATCTCGGCGTGCCTTCCACGGACATCGGTTCAGGCGGTCCTTACGGCGTCTATCACTCGGTTTTCGATAACTACAACTGGTTCATCAAGAATGCCGATCCGACTTTTGTTTACGAGCAGCAGCAAGCGCGTGTCTTTGGCATCGAGATTCTTCACATGGCCGACACCGATGTGCTGCCTTATGACTACGTGACCTACGGCAAGGAAATCAGCGAGTACGTAGAAGCGGCAAAGAAGAAAGCTTCCGATGACGGCGTGTCTGGTCTAGACTTTGCTCCAACGCTGGCGGCTGCAAACCGATTTACCAGCGCTGCCGAAGCTGTGCATAAGAAACAACAGGAACTCCCCACCGATCCGGCAGAATTGAATGCCCAGCTGCGCGCGGTAGAGAGTGATCTGCTTTCGTCCGCGGGTCTGCCAAACCGGCCTTGGTTCAAGCACACGGTCTACGCTCCCGGCGAATATACCGGATATGCCGCCGTAGTGATTCCCGGTGTGAACGAGGCCATCGATGCGAAGGACAATGCTCGTGCGGCATCCCAACTCACTACGCTGACGGATGCCATCAACCGCGCAGCCTCCACATTGGAAAGCGCCAGCAAATAGTTCGTACAAAACCTGACGTCCAGCCTTTCACTCTTTTTTGCGAAAGGCCGGGCGTTGAGCCTCTATTTTCCCTCATAGAATTTTGCGATTCCTGTTGACAGATATCGTCTCGTCGTTTATTTAACTAATTAGTTAATTAACTCGTGAGTTTAATACAATGCCAGATCACCTCAGCGCGACCTTCGCAGCACTTGCCGACCCCACACGACGCGCCATCCTTGCGCGGCTTGCGCTCGGCGAAACTTCTGTGACCGAGCTTGCCGAGCCCTTCGAGATGAGCATGCCCGCCATTTCCAAGCACCTTAAGGTGCTGGAGCATGCCGGCCTCATCAGCCGTGGACGCGAAGCACAATGGCGGCCTTGCCGCTTGGAAGCCGCGCCTTTGAAAGACATTGCCGGATGGGTCGACTACTATCGCCGCTTCTGGGAAGAAAGCTTCGACCGCCTCGACGATTACCTGCGCAAACTGCAAGCGACCGCGCCAAAACCTCAGGAGAAAAAGAATGCCCGTAAACACCGCTAGTCCCAGCGCAGTTGCAGCCGACTGCGAGCTGACCTTCACCCGCGTCTTCGATGCGCCTCGCAGCTTGGTCTTCAAGGTATGGACGGACCCGACGCACCTGGCGCAATGGTGGGGACCAAAACACTTCACCAACCCGCTTTGCGAAATGGATGCGCGAACTGGAGGTGCCCTTCGCATTGATATGCGTGGACCCGACGGTTCCGTGTATCCCATGGGAGGAACGATCCTGGAAATCGACGAGCCGGAACGACTCGTCTTTGAAATTACAGCACTCAACGATGCATCGGGCACGCCTCAGCTTAAAACGATGAATACGGTTCTCTTCTCCGAAGAGAATGGAAAGACAACCATCGTTTTGCATGCCGCTGTCGTCCGCGCAATCAACGAAGCCAAGGAAGCCGTAAAGGGAATGGAACAGGGCTGGAGCCAAAGCCTCGAACGTCTCACCGCGCTGTTGCATCACTTTGCAAACGGCGCGTCTGCTGACGGCGCGGAGGACCGCGAGATCGCAACCACCCGTGTCTTCGACGCTCCGCGAGAGCTCGTCTTCAAGATGTGGACAGAACCCGAGCATGTCTCAAAGTGGTTCGGACCAAGTGGCTTTAGAAATACGATCTTCGAGATGGACGTAAGGCCGGGCGGACGTTGGCGGCATATCCTGCACGGACCTGACGGCGTCGATTACAAAAATGAGAGTGTGTATCTCGAAGTCGCGAGGCCCGAACGCCTCGTCTACGAACATCTCTCCGGCCCAGCATTCGTAGCTACTGTGACCTTTGAAGATCAAGGAGGTAAAACGAAGGTCTCGATGCGGTTGCTCTTTGAAACCGCCGAGGTGCGCAGGAAGACGGTGGAGCTCTTCAATGCCATCGAAGGCCAGAAGCAAACGCTGCAGCGGCTTGCCGATCAGCTGGCGCTTATGGCAACAGAAAAGACAAATGCCTGAGGAGAATTCCATGTACGAAACAGCAAATATCGAACTCGTTCTTACACGTGCATTCGATGCTCCTCGCTCTCTCGCCTTCAAGGCAACAAGGCTGGAACGGCACGCTTGATCGCCTCGCAGAGCTTCTTGCGAAAAGATAAAACATCTCCGCGGCCATTTCGCGAATCAAGCACGGTGGCCAGTGTTTTACAGCTGCCGCTCCTGGATCCTATATTTTTCGTGATTCAAAAAAGAGGGTTGAATGAAAATTGCTGCATTGATCGCGCGCATTATTCTTGGGTTGATCTTTGTCGTCTTCGGGCTGAACGGCTTCCTGCACTTCATCCCTGAACCATTACCACCGGGGCTGGCCGGACAGTTTCTGGGCGCGATGATTCAATCGCATTATGTGCTTGCTGTGGCGGCGGTTCAGGTTGCAGGCGGCGCGCTGCTTCTTGCTAACCGTTATGTACCTCTCGCGCTCGTCCTGCTTGGCCCGGTCATCGTCAACATCGATCTATTTCATATTCTCATGATGCCTGCGGGAGCGCAGTTGGCTATTTTGGTGGCGATCGGCTGGATCGTGATCTTCATCCAGCAGCGCGAGTATCTTTCCTGCTTGTTTGTGCAGAAAACTTAACGAGCAATCTCCTGTCCTGCGATAGCGTCATTCTGAGGGCGGAATTCACAAGACTCTTCGCCGCTCTCAGAATGACGCCAATCCATGACAGGCTGCAATGTCAGACGGTTATCCTTGCAGCACGCGATCGAAGATCGCATCCACATTGCGCAGCTGCCGATTTAGATCGAAGGCATGCTCCAGCTTTTCTGCGCTGAGTTTCGCGGTAATTTCCGGATCGTTTTTAATGAGGTCGCGGAAGACGAGGTCTTCCTTCCACGCCCGCATGGCATGACCCTGTACCAGGCGATAGGCGTCTTCGCGCAACATGCCTGATTCAGCCAGATCAAGCAGCAGCTGACCGCTGAAGATTAGACCGCCAGTGCTCTCTAGATTCTTCATCATGCGCTGCGGATAGACGAGCAGCTTCTCAATCAGGTTCGCCGTCTTCGCCAGCAGATAATCCGTTAGGATCGTTGAATCCGGGAAGATAATGCGCTCCACTGAAGAGTGCGAGATATCGCGCTCATGCCAGAGAGCGACGTTCTCATAAGCAGCCTGCGCATTCGCACGCACAACACGGGCGAGGCCGCTGATCTGCTCGGTCGTAATCGGATTGCGCTTGTGCGGCATGGCGGACGAACCCTTCTGCTTCTCGGAAAAATATTCCTCGGCCTCGCGCACTTCCGTCCGCTGCAGGTGGCGAATCTCGACCGCGATCTTATCGAGCGTGGAGGTAATGATGGCGAGCGTCGAAATGTAATGCGCATGCCGGTCACGCTGAATGACCTGCGTCGCCACCGGGGCAGGCTTCAAACCAAGCTTCTCGCAGATGCGCTCTTCGTGCTTCGGGCTGAGATGCCCGAAGGTGCCCACAGCACCCGACAGCTTGCCAATGCGAATCTGCTCTGCTGCCGCGTCGAAACGTTCAATATTGCGCTGCATCTCGGCGTGCCAGTTCAGCATCTTCAGGCCGAAGGTCGTCGGCTCAGCATGAATGCCGTGGGTGCGGCCAATCGTGGGCGTGTGCTTGAACTCGAGAGCGCGTTTCTTCAGCACATCGGCTACTGCGAGCAGATCTTCACGGATGAGCACCGAGGCCGCCTTGATCTGCAACGCCTGCGCGGTATCCACCACGTCATTCGATGTGAGCCCGTAGTGCAACCAGCGCGATTCCGGTCCGATCTTCTCTGCGACCGCGGTCGTGAAGGCGATCACATCGTGCTTCACCTCGGCTTCGATCTCCTGAATGCGCGCCACGCTGAAGTCGCCGCGCTCACGGATGGCCTTTGCTGCTTCCGCAGGCACGATGCCGTCTTCGGCCAGCGTTTCGCTCGCGGCAGTTTCCACCGCAAGCCACATGCGGTATTTATTTTCATCACTCCAGATTTGGCCCATTTTCGGGCGTGTATAGCGGGCAATCAACGAAGCACTCTCCTAAGGAATAAGCTGTTGGGTGAACTTCTTATTTTACCGTTTGAGCATCCTAATAGCGGTTGACTCGAACAAAAGGAAAGGAAATCCATGGAAGAAGTCATCACCGTTGCCAGCTTTACTGAACCGCTTGAAGCCGAAATGGCGAAGCTACGGCTGGAATCTGCCGGAATTGAAGTTTTTCTCTCGGGTGAAAATGCCCGCATTATGGAACCCGGCCTGGGGCCGCTGCAATTGCAGGTCAAAGCCGTTGAAGAAGCCGATGCGCGCGCCATCCTCGCTGACCCCGGCTCCGACATTATTCCTGAAGCTGCCACGGAACCGGATATTACGTAACTCTCTCGCTTTCATTGCCGCTGACGGCAAGCAGCCGATACACTGGTGAGTTATAGAGAAAGGCCAGTCGCCATGCTTGTCGTCATGAAAGCGCAGGCCACGCCGGAAGAAATCCAGGCAGTCTGCGAGCACATTGAGCAATTAGGTTTTCGCCCTCATCCACTTCCGGGCGCGCAACGCACCGCCATCGGCATCACCGGCAACCAGGGTGAGATCGATCGCGGCAACATCGAAGAGCTTTCTGGTGTTGCTGAGGTTATTCGAGTCTCCAAGCCTTACAAGCTGGTGAGCCGCGATGTGAAGGAAGACGACACCATTATCACCTTCCCCGGCACCAATGCCACCATCGGCGGACGCGATCTCGCCATGATTGCAGGCCCCTGCTCAATTGAAACGCGCGAGCAGGCCTTCGCTGTTGCTGAACAGGTCGCTAATGCAGGCGCGCAGTTCTTTCGCGGCGGAGCCTATAAGCCACGCACTTCTCCATATGCCTTTCAAGGACTCGGTGAGGAAGCGCTGAAGATCATGGCTGAAATCCGCGACCGCTTCGGCATGCGCATCGTCACGGAAGCTATCGACAACGATGCGCTGGAGCTGGTCGACAAATATGCAGATGTGATCCAGATTGGCGCGCGCAACATGCAGAATTATTCTCTGCTGAAGGCAGCCGGCCGCAAGCGCAAGCCTGTTCTGCTGAAGCGCGGTATTGCTGCAACGCTCGAAGAGTTCCTCATGGCGGCCGAGTACATCATGAGCGAAGGCAATTATCAGGTCATCCTGTGCGAGCGCGGCGTGCGTACATTTGCCGATCACACCCGCAACACGCTCGACCTCAGCATCGTGCCCGCTGTGCAGCGTCTCAGCCACTTGCCAATCGTGGTCGATCCGAGCCACGGCACCGGCAAGCGTAACAAGGTCATTCCGCTGGGCCGCGCTGCAATTGCCGTTGGCTGCGATGGCCTTATCGTCGAAGTGCATCATCAGCCTGATAAGGCGCTCTCCGATGGCATGCAGTCGCTCTATCCGGAACAGTATATGCAACTGATGGAGGAAGCTTCACAGATTGCAACCGTTCTCGGCCGCAATATTCCGCGCGGTATCAAGATCACGGAAGGCGTAGCTTCTCATTAGACGCATGCCTTCCGGTCAGCACGATACGACTTTATCTACACAACGAATGCGGGTCAGCTTTGCAGCGATGCTGCTGCTGCTGCTGGCTTCGCTTACTGCATGCCGCAAACGCGATTTCCCGCAGTATCCGGCGGATTATCGCGAATATGCCTACGTCACCAACGGCGGCAGCAACTCGGTTTCTGTTCTTGACCTGATCAACCTGCGGCAGGACCGCATCATTCGTGTGGGAGAGAATCCCACTGGCATCGCTGCCAACCCGGCAAAGAACGAAATTTATGCTGTGAATACCGGCAGCAACTCCATCAGCGTTATCGACGCGGAAAAGAACGCGGTCGCCGCGACGATTGCTGTTCACAGCAAGCCTTACTTCATCGACGTTGATTCGCAGGGTGAGCGCGCTTATGTTGCGAATTCGGGATCGAATAACGTCTCGGTCATCGACCTTGGTGCGCGACGCGAGATTGCTGTTATCGGCGCTGGCGAAGCACCGGGGCTGGCGCGTATTTCTCCCGACGGCAAGAGCCTGGTCGTCACCAACCGGGCGAGCGGAAGCGTCAGCATCATCGATCCCCAGTCTTATAAAGTACGCAGCGTCTTTGCTGGTTGTCCGGGGGCGACGCACGCCGTCGTGCTGCCTGACTCGACAAAGGCATTCATTACCTGCTCCGGCGGTCATCAGGTCATGGTCATTGGCCTTGCGCGGCCTGATAGCGCAGTCGCCAGCGAACACGCGGACCGCCTGCTTACCTTTCTCGACGTAGGCAAGACGCCGGTGCACCTGGCGCTGAAGCCTGACGGCGGCGAAATCTTCGTCTCGAACTTCGGCAGCGATTCGATCTCGGAGATCGCTACGCAGATGAACGAGGTCGGCGGCGCTTATCTCGTCGGCGCGCATCCCGCGAGCGCGATCGTCAGCGCGGATAACTCGACCCTGTGGATCAGCAAATTCAATGCCGATTCAATCGAAGTCTATTCGATCGATGACGGCAAGGTCGTCAACACCGTGCATGTAGGCTCGGGACCGGACGCGCTGGCATTTTCAAAAGAAGGCCATCTGCTGCTGGCCACCGATGCAAAGTCGAATGACGTCTCCGTAGTGCGCGTGATGAGTCGGAACCCCTCAGGCGTAAGCGGTATCGGGACGCTGTTCACGATCCTGCCTGCTGGGCGGCAGCCGAACGCCATTGTTGTGAAGGGCTTTCGAGTAAGATGAGGGAAGGCCCCCCCTTTCCTAGATTTTCGTAAATTCCTGAAATCAATAGGGTTATTTGATCGCCTCAAAGCTAAAGTATTGATTCCAGATAATTTGCATGTAAATTACTGATTACAGGCACTTTGCGGACGAAGACCAAGTATTTTTCAGCTTCCAGAGCAAATCACTTCTGAGCGCACGAAGAGAATCCCCCAACCAGAGTGGCTTGAAATTCTTCCTCCCTTCGGTCGTCAGAATGACGGCGGTCAGAGTGGCCTCAAATGACGATTTTCTACATCTCTAAGAAATTTGCTACAGGAGCCTGGATGAGAGCCGATCTATAGCTACAGAAAAATAGCCATAGGAAAATGTTCTATAAACCAGTTTATCAATTTCAGGCATAATACACTGCCACTTGTCGTTGCAACGAGTGAATTTTAATTTTGCCCTGCAAGCTGCTTCTTAACATTGGCTTACTTTTCGGCTTCGGGCAATTTTCCGTAGAGAGCATCGCCCACAAGTACGACGCAGGGCGCGGGCAGCGGTGACGTTCTTGCCAATCGGTCAACGGTGGTGTGCACCACCTGCTCCTGAGGCGTAGCGACGCTGGAAACGATCGCGCATGGAGTTTGTCCCTTAAAGCCAGCGCGGCGAATCTGCGATGACAACCGAATGTAGTCTGGTCCAGGCATGTAGATGATCAGCGTGGCGTCGAGAGGCAGGGGACCCCAGCTCGGCTCGTCTGAACCAGCGCGATGGCCTGTGAGGAAAATTACTTTGGAGGCAAGCCGCCGGTCAGTAAGCGAGGCGTCGATGCGTGACGAGGCGGCAAAGCCTGCGGTGATTCCGGGGACCGATTCAAAGGGAATGGCTGCTGCCGCCAGGGCGTCCATTTCTTCGCCGGCGCGGCCAAAGAGCATCGGGTCTCCGGTCTTGAGGCGTACGACGCTATGCCCGGCGCTGGCATGCTCGACAAGCAGCGCATTGATATCGTCCTGTGTGATGGTTTTGTTACCGCAGCGCTTGCCTACGTTCATGACCGTAGCGTTCTCACCGGCGAGCTCGAGAATCTCCGGCGCTACCAGATCGTCATGAAAGACAAAATCGCCAGTCTCCATCAGGCGGGCGGCACGCACCGTCAGCAGCTCCGGATCGCCCGGACCAGCGCCTACCAGGTAGACCATGCCTTTCTCTGCTTTTCTCATCATCTTAGCTATTCGATTCAGCGCTGCCGCGCGAGGACCAAGGTAATATCGTCGGGCTGCTCCTGGCCGCCGATCCAGTTGCGCAGAGACTGCATTACCTGTTCGGAAATGGCATCAAGAGGCAGGTGGCGATGGCGACGCACCAGATCCACCAGACGCTCTTCCCCAAACTCACCGAAGTCATTTTCCGGCTCGGTTACACCGTCGCTGTAAGCGATAAGGATATCGCCGCTATGCAGTTTTTCAGTGCCCTGCTCGTATGTGGCATTCTCCAGCAGTCCAACGACCGTGCCGCCGCAGGTGAGCTGGGTAACAGTGTCATCGTGGCGCAGAATCATGGGAGGCAGTTGGCCGCCGCAGGAATATGTCAGCTCGCTGGTCATCCCGTCATAGTGAGCAAGAAAAAGCGTGGCATATTTTTCCGGCTGTGTGCTGCGGTATAAATGGCGATTGAGTTGCGCGAGGATCTTTCCCGGCTGAAGAAAGGGATCGATTCCGTAGCCATTTGAATTGCCATTTCCGTTTTCTTCCGTCATAACCGCGGTAAATTGGCCGTCGGAGATGATCATCTCTTCGCCTGCATAGCGATAGGCGCGCACCGCGGAATGCAGTGTGGCCATGAGCAACGCAGCCGAGATTCCCTTCCCGCTGATATCGCCCAGAGCAAGCCCTAGACCGGAATGGCCGAAGACCAGAAAGTCATAATAGTCGCCGCTCACGGTACGCGCCGGGTAGCAGGCGCCATGCAGTTCCAGAGTGGGGACGGTGACGGTGCTGCGCGGAAAGAGATTGGCCTGCACCTCCTGCGCGATGGCGAGTTCGCCCTGCAGTCGCTCTTTCTCGCGCTGCTCAGAGAGCAGACGTTCGAGCGAGTAGGACATGCGGTTGAAGGAGCGGCTGAGTGCCGCGAGCTGGTCGTTCCGCGTGACCTGGATGCGATGCGCCAGATTGCCCTGATCGATCTCTACCGTTGCGTCATACAGGTTGTTAACAGACCGCGTGATGGTGCGATTCAATCGCACTGCCATGAAGAAAGCGATCAATTCCAGCAGCCCGAAGAAGATCGCGATGGCAATCAGGACATTCTGCACAACCGTCGCGATGTTCAACGATGTAATAAACAGTCGCTGATAGAGCAACGAAGGCCGCGACGTGACGCTGGTTGGCGTATTGAGTGATTTGCCTGTCGTCCAGTCGGTCGTCTGGAGGGGCGCGTAGAACCGGATGGGAATATCGTAAAAGTGTTTTGCCGGTGGCAGCATGCCGCCCGTGATCGCATTCCGGCGAATTTCTTCGCGTGTCACTTTCTGGTCCTTGATCCTTGCTTTTACGCCGGATTCGGACGGTTTGTTGAATGTGACTTTCGTCTGTGTGTCGCCGCCTGCCGAAATCTCATCGCTCATGGGCAAGTTGGGAAAAAGCTCAATTCGGCCGATGCCGTGCGCCACGCGGTCGATCCTCGCCATGGTCAAGGGCGTGCTGGTGATCAGCGTGGTGGTGTGGCCGTTCACCGTCTGTATGTCGATGGCGCGCAGGTAGAGCTTGTTGTTATCGAGAACAACATCGCTGAAACGATCCTTGGCCCATGCCGGAATCTGGGTAATGTCAGCCGCCTGCAGGCTTGCCGGGCTGATCGGCATCGGCTTGCCGTCATGAAAGGCTGCGATCTTCACACCAGCTTCGTCGCCGCCCGGTGCGGTATCTTCCATTTCCGGCAAAGATACGCTTTTGGATGTGGGCTCCATGTTCAGCAGATGGGCCACGTGCATGGCGAAGGCGCGGTTTTCCGAGGAATAGTGCTCCATCTGCGTGTTCATCTCAGCCGTGGCGGCGAAGATGGCAAACTGCCCGCTGAAGAGATACAACGCGCTCAGAGCCAGCAGGACGAAAAGCACGACCGGCGTAAGCGCCATCAGCAGATACGTCATGATGAGACGGTTGCGCAGTTTCCAGAGAAAACGTCCGAAGATCCAGCGCCAGACCAGCGGCACACAGAAAGCCAGGAGCAAAGCAAAGGTCAGGAAGGCGATCAAGCCGAAAACTTCTCCAGCCACACCTGGAATCATGCGAAATGGGAGCAGGACAAGGTAGATAATCAGCAGCCAGAAGGCGAGGCGGTGCACCTTGCTTTGCGGTGGTTCTCGACGAAGCGCACGAAAGACGCGAGCTTCAAAATTTTTGACCTGTCCCATGGGTATTTCGCTCTAATTTCGCTTGATGCAACGAGTGTAGCGCGACTGAAGGAAATCCGGAAAAGTCCTTCAGTTTTCTGCCTTTTGCGCGGCTTCTACGTCGGCTTCGTGCGCTAAACGGAGCGTATATCGGGTTGCCGAAGACTGCGCTCCGGCGAGCAACAGCAATCCGGTAAGAAAGGCCCACATCATCAGCGTCACTGAGACGGAAAACGGCCCATAGACAGAATGAAAATCGAGCCACGGCAGGAGCTTTACATAGAGGACTTTTGCACCCTCCCAGAGAAGGCCGGTTATGACTCCGGCAGGAAGAACCGCGAGAAAGGGCAGCTTGCGATTCGGAAGCACCCAGTAGATGACAGAAAAAAAGGCAACGCTGAAAAATGCAGCCGAAATCTGCAGAAAAGCGTGTCCAAAAAATGCATAAACGACGTTATTTGTCTTCCCAAAGAACAAAAACCAGAGCACGGTGTTCTGGGCCGTCGTTAAAGCGACGGAAAGAAATGCGAGCACGCCGACGGCGAAGGCCAATCCAACGGAAATAAGCTGGTTTCTCAGGTAGGAACGGTTCTCGGTGACGCCCCACACGCGATTCAAGGCAACTTCGAGCGGCAGAAAGACTCCCGAAGAAGAAATGAGCAGCATGATGACGGAGGCAATCTGTACGCGGCCCTGTGGATTAGCCAGAAGGCTCATATTGCGCACGACGAAATCCTGATTGGAGGGCAGGAAATAGTGCAGCATGTCCACGATGACCTCTTCCATGGCGGTAGAGTGGAAGACACGACGCGCCACGGTGAACATCATTACGATGAACGGAAAAAGTGAGAGAATGGCATTTGCCGCCACACTGAAGGCATACGTGTGGACTTCGGTCTGTGTGAGATAGAGGGCCAGGGACTTAACCTGTCGCCACAGGCCAGATCCGAAGCGCGGCTGGGTGGGCAGTACGGCTCCGGCATTTTTTGAGGTTTCGGGCATACCTTCTAGCCCGATGCTAACAAACCGCGACAGGCGCCCGTCTTATCCCCAATACTCCCACGTGCTTCTATGGCCAGGTTACGACAGTACAGTGTCCTCTCGTAACTTAAAGTATCCGCTGAGTTTACCGATATTTTTTACTTGCCTCCCGAAGATTTTCCTGCCATAACATATGCACACTTCTCCATTCAGGGGCTGTGTATTTGTTTGGAAGGCCATTTGTCAGTTGTGGTTCAGTATCCTGGAAAACTTTGTGTCCACGCGTAAAGCTGCCAGAGCGGTAACGGCGGCTTTTGGTGTCTTCAGGGGGATTTCTGGGAGTAAAAGCAGAGAGGAGTATCAGTGAAAGAACACGGTGTTGTGAAGTGGTTTAACGGAGCCAAGGGTTATGGGTTTATCCAGCGTTCCACCGGAGAGGACGTTTTCGTCCATTTCTCTGCGATTCTGGACAATGGATACAAGACGCTTAACGAGGGTGAGGGCGTAGAGTTTGAATGCCAGCAGGGTCCAAAGGGCCTGAATGCGGCAAATGTAACGCGCAACGCCTAAGACCTACACAAAAAAAATTCTTCTGCAAACGGCTCCCTGATTTTCACAGGGAGACCGTTTGTGATTTCTTCCGTTTACTCTTCGCGCAGTACGACCATCGGATCGATGGATGCAGCTCGCCGCGCCGGCAGCAGGCTCGAGAGTATGACGATCACGGCCAAGCCCAGTATGGAGCTGCCGAGGATCACGGGATCGTATGCCTTCAGCCCGAAGAGCATCGATCTGGCCATGACTCCGACGGCAATCGCAATGGCTGTGCCAATCAGCGTGCCGATACCGAGCAGGATGAACGCTTCCCGCACGATCATTACCAGAATATTGCGCCGCGCAGCACCGAGCGCCATGCGAACGCCGATCTCGCCTTTTCTCCGCGCGACCATGTATGAGATCACGCCATAGATTCCGACTATGGCGAGGATGATTGCCAAGGCGCCGAAGAAGCCGGTAAGGTTGGCCATCAATCGCTCTCCGGACAAGTCCTCCTTAATTTCTGTCCTGAAGATAGAGAGAGTTAGCACCATCGATGGATTGACATCGGCGGCGACGCGCTTTACCGCGGAGGCCAGCGATTCCATCGAGTCATTGGAGCGGATCATGAGTGTTACACCTTCGCCCAGATCTTTGTCCTGAGTGGAAGAGACAAAAAGTATCGGCAGAAAATCCTCTCGAAGGTTCTGATACTTCATATCCTTGACCATGCCGATGATCTGATAGGTCTTGTCCGGTTTACCGGAATCGGTAACGATCTTTCCGACAGGATTTGCTCCCTGAAAGAATTTTCGCGCGAAGGTCTCACTGACAACAGCGACTCGCGGCGAAGTAGGCGTGTCGAGGTCATTGAAATCACGCCCGGAAACAAGCGGAATGCGCAACGTCTGAAAAAAGGACGGCGAGACCGAATTGAACCAGATTGTCTGGCGCTGCGGGCCTCCGGGAACATCGATATTATCGTCCCATCCGGAATGGCTGATGGGAACGATGAACGTTGAGGCCACAGACTGCACACCGGGTATAGCGCTGACGCGGTCCAGCAAATCTTTCTGAAAAGCCGGCCGCCGCTCCTGCGGTAAGTGCAGCGCGGAATAGTTGAATTCCGCGGTGAGGATGTGATCCTGCTCGAAGCCGGCATTGAGCGCAAGCAGGTTGCGGAAGCTGCGCGCAAAGAGCAGTGCGCCGCTTAAAAGAACCAGCGCCAACGCTACCTGCGTCACAATGAGGATTCGGCGCAGGAGGAAATGCTCGCGTCCGGCAGTCGTGCTGCGGCCGTTCGCCTTCATGGCTGAACCCGGATCGGTGGAGAAAGCCTGCAGCGCAGGAGTGAGTCCGAAAAGAATGCAGGTAATGCCCGCGAGACCGGCCGCGAAGCTCAAAACGCGCCAGTCGAGCGACATGTCGAGGATGACGGGATTTCGCCCCGAACCCAACATCGTAATCAGCCCGCGGCTGAGCAATTGCGCAAGACCTACGCCAACAGCTGTGCCGAGAACCGCCAGCAGCAGACTTTCCGCCAGCACCTGCCGCGTCAGCCGGAGACGCGATGCGCCGAGCGTGAGACGCAACGCCATCTCGCGCTGACGTGCGGTGGCGCGAGCGAGCAGTAGATTCGCCAGGTTCGTACAGGCGAGTAACAGCACCAGGGCAGAAAGTGCGAGCAGAATATATAGCGGGTTCTGCGCGCTCCTTCGCAGATCGGAAACGCCTTTGTCCGCGCGCGTAGCGCCGAGGCGGAAGGTAAGATAGTTTGCCTTATTGATCGAGTCGTATTTGGGCGGCAGGGATGCCGTGAATATTCCCGGAGAGATGGCTGCCAGTTGCGCGGAGGCTCGCTCGATTGTCCAACCCGGCTTGAGACGGCCAAGGACGGCCAGCCACCATACCTGAGGATCGTCGCTCCAGGAATCCTTTTGCTCGAATGCAGTTTCAGAGCACAGCGCGACGGCCGCATCGAAGTCCTTGCCTATGTCCACTCCATGGAACGATGGAGGAGTGACGCCAATAACCTGAAAGATCTGGCGGTCCAGCGTAAGCTTGCTGCCCAATGCTGATTCGCGTCCGCCGAATTCGCTCTGCCAGAAGGCGTAGCTCAGGACCGCGCCCTGTGTTCCGCACCCACGATAATCATCCGCAGGCGACAAAAGACGTCCGAGAACAGGACGAATGCCCAGCATGGAAAAGAAGTCGCCGCTGACCATCAGCGTATTGGCATTGCGGGCTTCCCCGCCCTGACTCAGATTACGCTGTATAGCTGACCATGCGGCGACGCCGGAAAACCCCTGCTGCTGGCTATGCAGCCGATTCCAGATGCTGCTGGTAAGGTCGGAGTTATTCGAAAAGAAGTTGCCGGTGCGACCTTTGCCGTCGTTTGCGATTCGGATAGCGGCCAGTTGCTCTGGCGCTTTTACCGGGAGCAGCCGCATACGCACGGCATCTAGCAGTTGGAAAATGGCCGTGTTCGCGCCGATACCCAGCGCAAGCGAGAGAATGGCAACGGCGGCAAACGCAGGACTCTGCCGCAGCTGACGCACGGCGTAACGAAGGTCGCGCCCCAGGCCGCCAAAGAGCCTCTTCTTCGGCCCGCTGCTTCCCGGAGACAGCGGCTCATGCGCTTTGCGTATGATGCTCTTCAACTCCCGGCTCAGGCGCCCGTCTTCGAGTTCCGCATGCAGGGTCTGATAAGCCTGCTGTGCGTTTACACCTTTAGCCAGCAACTCCTCATAGCGATCGTCGAGATGCTGACTCAACTCTTCGATGACATCATGCTCACGCGTCGGCTCAAGGTTCAGCCGCTCCAAGGCGGAGCGTATTTCTTTGGACCAGTCAGGCATTTTCCGCCTCCGTAATGCGGTGGATGGCATTTACAAAATCGAGCCAGGTGGCGCGCTGCGTCTTCAGAACATCTTTGCCCTGCGCCGTCAGCTTGTAATAGCGGCGACGGCGCTGGCCTGCTTTTTCTACCCAGCGCCCCGCGATCAGGCCACGCTCTTCAAGCCGATAAAGCATGGGGTAAAACGAGGCCACGTTGAACTTAAGCGCGCCCCCGGAGCGCTCTTCAATCAGCTTGCTGATCTCATAACCGTGGCGTGAGCGATGTTCTACAAGGGTGAGGATCAATAACTCGGCGCTTCCCTTTTTCAGCTGCTGGTCGAATACTTGCGGTGCCATATGTTGCATTACAACATATATTAATCCGACACGTATAGTTCTTTTATTTGAGAACAAGCAAAGTGTCCGGCTTGCGATAATGGTTATGTGGTCGAGACGCAGAAAAAGATTGAACCCACCCGGGAATATGCCGCACGCCTGCAAGCCCTCTCCGTCACTGAAGCGCGTATCCGCCGACAGGACCGTCTTTTTGTAGGGGCTAAGCTTGCCGCCGGCCTCGTGGCACTTGTACTCGTCGTGTGGCTGGCGAAATATCACAGTTCGCAAATCGCATACACCCTGATTCCCATTGCTATTCTGGTTCTGCTCTTTGTCTGGCATGAGCGCCTTCTTCGGCGGCTGCACTGCACTCGCCGGTTGCGTGCGTTTTATGAGCAAGGGATAGCCCGCATTGAAAGCCGCTGGGCAGGAACCGGCCAGTCTGGCGAACAATTTCTCGATCCCGCGCATCCATACGCGCGCGATCTCGATCTCTTCGGCAAGGGTGGGCTTTTCGAACTGCTCTGCACCGCGCGCACTCGCGCTGGCGAAGCAACACTTGCGACGTGGCTGCTATCGCATGCGGCGATCGAAGAGATTCGGCAGCGACAGCAAGCCGTGCAGGAGCTTGCGCCCCAACTCGATTTTCGCGAACGGCTGATGCTGGCTGGCGAAGAGGTCCGCAGCGGGGTGCATCCTGAATCCCTGGTGGCGTGGGCCGAATCGAAGACGCGGCTCGAGCCACATCAACCTCTGCGCATTGTATTGCCGGTGCTGGCGGCATGCTGGATTGCGAGTCTTCTCGCGTGGTTCCTATGGGATTGGGGACTGGCAGCGCTGTTGATCAGCGTGGTGAACCTGGCGCTTACCTACAAGCTGCGTGCGCGTGCGGAAAGCTCGTTGAGCAAGGTGGATGAGGCTTCACATGATCTCGATCTGCTGGCTGCCGTTCTTAAAGAGATTGAAGGGATGCCATTTCATTCATCGAAGCTGGTGAATCTGCAACAGGGACTGCGATCGGGAAAGTCTTATCCTTCGCATGCGATTCGCCATCTCAATAAGCGGGTCACATGGCTCGACGCCCATGAGAACTGGTTCGTGAAGGTGCTCGATCTCTTCGTCTTCTGGACGCCGCAATGGCTGCTTGCCGTCGAAGCATGGCGTGAATTGCATGCGCATGACGTTCGGCGCTGGATCGAAATTACGGGAGAAATCGAGGCACTCACGGCTTTAGGCTGCTACAGCTACGAGCATCCTGGCGATATCTTTCCCGAATTCGCAGAAACGGGTCCTTTGTTTCGCGCAGAAGGCCTGGCGCATCCACTTCTGCCACGCGGTAAAGCTGTCTCGAATGATCTGCAACTCGATGCCGATCTTCAGCTGTTGGTCATCAGCGGGCCAAATATGGCTGGTAAGAGCACTTTCATTCGCTGTGTCGGAATCAATGTGGTGCTGGCGCAGGCTGGCGCTCCGGTGTGCGCGAACCACCTCACGCTCTCTCCGCTTACGGTGGCTGCTTCGATCTGTATTCTTGATTCGCTTCAAGGCGGCCTCTCGCGTTTTTATGCAGAAATATTGCGATTGAAGACTATCGAAGCATTGAGCAGGGCAGAAGCACCGCTTCTATTTCTTCTGGATGAGCTTCTGTCGGGTACGAACTCACACGACCGCCGTGTCGGCACGGAATCATTTGTGCGCCATCTTCTGTCTCGCGGTGCCATTGGTCTTATTACGACACACGATCTGGCACTGGCAAAGATTGCCGAAAGCCTGCCGGGCAAGGCGGCAAACTACCACTTCAGCGACGAGGTCGAAGACGGCGAACTTCGCTTCGATTACAAGCTGACGCCAGGCGTGGTGCAGACCACCAACGCGTTGCAGCTGATGCGATCGATCGGGCTTCCCATTTAGAAGCGTCACTGTGACATTTGTCACTTTCAATTCGTGATATTCGCAACTGGCTCCCCTCTGAATGCGACTGCATGATCAGAGTGTTCAAAGGAGAGGCCTGTGGGATCCACGATGAATGCGCCCAGAAAGCAACGCAGCTTCTCTGCCGTAGCAGCTTTATTCTTTACCGCACCATTGATTGCGGAGTTTTACTTGGCATTTTCCCGCTGAAGTGTTGCCGATTCTTATCGTGCTCGCTCCCATGCATGGCGGAATGGCGCTGCTGATACGTGAAACGGTTCGCAGGCGAGGACTGGGGTGGCTTTCGATTCTGATACTCGGATTGGCTTACGGTCTCATCGAAGAGGGATTTGCTACGCAGTCGGTATTTCAGGAGAGCCAAAATCAAGAAGTGCGATTCTCTATCTGCTGAATCGCCCATGCGGATGTTTCCGCGAGTATGCCCTCGTCGCTCACAGTCCACTCCTGGAGCTTAGGAAGAAACTGTCGTAGCCCGCTATTGCCCATAGCGATAGCAATGTTGCGGCGCAGGCCTTCAAACTTCGCGCGCTTGATGGGCGAACCAAAGAAGCGTTGTCCGAACTCTTCCTGATCAAGCTCCGCAAGCCAGTCGAGCGCGGGATTCACCAGCTCGGTGCGAGGCTGCAACTCCGGATCGGCGGCGATGGGAGCTTTGCGGTTCCAGGGGCAGACATCCTGACAGATATCGCAGCCGAAAATTTGCCGACCGACGGCACTGCGCAACTCTTGCGGAACAAGCCCTCGCTTTTCAATCGTCAGATACGAGATGCAGAGGCTTGCATCCATCTGCCGCGGAGCTGTGAGAGCACCCGTGGGGCATGCATCGATGCAGCGGGTGCAGCTTCCGCAGCGGTCGGCTGCGAGCGTTGCGCGTTGGTCGGAAGGAAGCTCGATCGAGGTGAGGATGACGCCGAGAAAAAGCCACGAGCCGAGCTTCTGATCCAGTATGCAGGTGTTTTTGCCGGTCCAGCCCAAGCCTGCATATCGCGCATAGATGCGCTCGACGAGAGGACCGGTATCGACATAGCATTTCGACTCAAACGGCCCGAGCTCATTCTTCAGAACGGCTTCCATCCGCTCAAGACGCTTGAGGATGACCTTGTGATAATCCGATGGAGACAGGCCATCTCCATTCGGCTGCCCTGTCCACGCGTAGCGTGCGATCCATCCGGCGGCTTCAGGCGCGGAATCGATCGAGCGCGGCTGCGCCGTGTTGTAATTCGTAACGCATACGATCACAGATCGAACCCAGGGAACGGCCACCCGCAGAGAGGATCGGACTAATTCGCCCGCGTCGTTGCGACGCTTGAGATATTCCATCTCGCCTGCGTTACCCTGCTCAATCCACTCGGCAAACGTCTCGCGGTCGCTCAGATCTTCCGGCGATCCGGGCTCAGGCACGGCTGCGATGCCCGCAGCTGAGAAGCCGGCGGCCATTGCTTCCTGCGCGATGAAGCTCTGTAAAGATGCCTGTTGCATGAAATCGGCTCTTCTACCATGTTAGTGGACTTCAAAGCGGATAGACTGTTGCATTAAGAAAAGCGAGACGATTGTTGCCAGCCGAAACGGATTTGTCTATCGACCACATTCCCCGCCGTCGCTGGCGAATCGCTTTCCTCCTCGGCCTTGGTGTGCTGGTCAATTATTTTGACCGGGTCAATTTATCGGTTTCGCATAACGACCTCTTTGCGACCTTCGGCATATCAGACATCACTTTCGGCTACCTACTGGGCGCGTATAACTGGACCTACGCGCTCTGCCAGTTGCCTATCGGGGTTGTGCTGGACAGGTTCGGCGTGCGCCGCGTGGGACGCATCAGTACATTGGTGTGGAGCGTCGCTTCTTTTGCCGCCGCCATTACGCCCACCATTGGCGGATTCTTCGGCGCGCGGCTGCTTCTCGGCGTAGGTGAGGCGCCGACCTTTCCTGCGAATGCCAAGGCGATCGGCTACTGGTTCCCGCCAAAGGAACGCAGCCTCGCCACCAGCATCTTCGATTCGATGGCGAAATTTTCTTCCGCCATCGGCGTGCCTCTGATCGGAATTTTGCTGCTGCACGTAGGCTGGCGGCTAAGCTTTGCAGCTACCGGGTGCATCAGTTTCCTGTATTTCCTGATTTTTTATTGGATTTACCGCGACCCCAAAGACGACCCCGGCCTCAGCGACGTTGAGTACGACTACATTCGCGCAGACAACACGCGAACGGATGCGGGGATGATCCGGGTGGAATATGCGTCGCTTGGATACCTGCTACGGCGGCGTAAGGTGATTGGTCTGGCGCTTGGCTTTGGATCGTATAACTATGTCTTTTATCTGCTGCTCACATGGCTGCCCAGCTATCTTTCGCGCGCGCTTCACATCGACCTATTGCACTCGTTTCTTTATACCGGTGTGCCATGGCTCTTCGCGACTATTACCGATCTGGTCGTAGGCGGGTGGCTGGTGGATTCGTTGATTCAGCGCGGATGGAACGCGAATCTTGTGCGACGGGTTGTTTTGATCGGCGGCACTGCGCTTGGGCTGGGTATTTTCGGCGCAAGCGATGCGCACACTCCAACACAAGCTCTCTTCTGGATCAGCCTTTCGATTGGCGGCCTGGCGGCGGCGGCGCCGGTTGGCTGGTCGATCCCCTCGCTAATTGCTCCGAGCGGAAGCGTCGGCACACTGGGAGGCATTCTCAACTTTGCGAATCAGCTCTCCGGAATCGCCGCGCCAATTGTCACCGGATACCTGGTCACGGCACGGCATTCCTTTGCGCTTGCTTTTGGAGTCGCGGCCATCTACCTGGTGATTGGCATCGCCGGATATGTCTTCCTGCTTGGAGACATCGAGCGCATTCCCGGCGAGGCCTAGCGCGCGCTGTAAGTTTTCGTTTCGTCAGTACGCGAATTCAACACAGAGAAGCTGCCAGCGGACGTTGCGGTCAGCTCGATATCGTGTCCGGCATCCGGCCCTTGCGGATTCGCGATAAACGCATCTTGCGTATTATCGCTCTTACCTTCGTCGGAGTAGTGCAGCTGCCAGCGTGTCTCGAGGCCCGGATCTTTCTTGAATGTCTCAAGTGTCGCCTTCGAGCCGCCTTTTTTCTCGCCATTGTCCATGATGGCAATCTGCGGATGAATCGCATCGACCAGCGCAGGGCTTGAGCTCTGGTACCAGCCGTGATGCGAGACGACGAGAATATTCACGTGGCCAAGTTTGTTCACCGGACACATCAGCTGCATCTCTTTGTCCCACGTAAGATCGCCGAGGTCGAGGATGCGCAGCTGTCCAAACGTAATCAGGATGCCGAGTGAGCGGCCATTTTCCGTCTGATCTGCAGGACGTGTCTCTGACTGTTTGCAGAAGGAATTCTGTTCTCCGCCGCCGGGAAGATTGTGGTCGATCAGGTTGCCGTCGCCGCTGATGACGAGCGCATGGATGCCCTTCACAGGAAGCACATCGCCGGGTTTCTCGGTAAGGTGTTTGTACTTTCCACTGGCAAGCAGTTTTTGATATGCGTCATATCCTTCGACCGTGGGCTTGTCGTTGAGCTCACGATTCGGCCCATGGTCGATAAATGTGCCTATCGGAAATCGAGCCGCCAGCTGCGGCGCGCCGCCGACGTGATCCATGTGGAAATGCGTAAACATCACGTAATCAATTTTGCTGATGCCCGCCTTCTTCGCAGCCGCCACAATGCGGTCGGCATCGCGGCCATTGTTTTCGGGCCATCCTGTGTCTACAAGCAGCGACTCGCCTGTCGGAGTAACAAACAGTGTGGACTGGCCACCCTCCACATCGATGAAATAAACTCGCAGCTTTCCTTTATCCTGCGCTGTACTAGCGGCGCACATCGAGACCATCAGGCCGCATAGCATCATCCAGTTTCTTACCTTGCCCATCATTGCTCCTTTGTTGCCAACATAGCGCGGGTTGCGCCGGTAGAAATGCCACCGTCGACCAGCAAGGTCTGGCCAGTCATGTAGCGGCTCGCCTCCGATGCCAGGAAGACGATGGCTCCATCAAGGTCGTCAGGTTTTCCAGGCCGCTTCAACGGAATACGGTCTACAAGGTAATCAACCCATTCCTTGTTCTCGTACATCACTTTGTTCTGCGCTGTCTTAAACCACCCAGGCGCAAGACAGTTGACCGTGATGCCGTGTCGGCCCCAGTCGTCGGCGAGGCTCATCGTGAGTTGCTTGATGCCACCGCGACTCGCGGTGTATGGTCCGAGGCCTGCATAACCAGCAACGCTGGTTACGGACCCGATGTTGATGATGCGGCCATAATCGTGCTTCACCATACCGCGCGCAATGGCCTGCGCCACAAAAAAACTGCCGCGCAGATTTGTATCGAGCACGAGATTCCAATCGTCCAACGTCACGTCGAGAGCAGGCTTGCGCACATTGCAGCCCGCATTGTTGACGAGGATGTGAATCTGTCCAAAGGCCGCGTATGCGTCGGCGGCCATCTGCGTGATGCTCGCCTGATCGCGCACGTCGAGCGCAAGCGAAACAACGCGCCGCCCCATCGCTTTGATCTCAGCTTCAAAATCTGCAAGCGTCTCGCGCTTGCGGCTTGTCAAGATTAAATCCGCGCCTGCTTCTGCTAGCGCGCGCGCAAAATACTGGCCAAGACCACGGCTGGTTCCGGTCACGAGCGCGACCTGACCGGACAGATCGAAGAGTTTTCCGCTCATCGCGCAGCCTCAGAGGGCGCAAGCACGACCTTCATCAGGTTCGGCTCATGTGCGTAGAGACGCTCAAACCATCGCGGGCCTTCATCGAGCGGCGCCACTGCAGAGATCAGCGGCTTCACGCGAATCTTTCCGCTCGTCATCAACTCTATTGCCTGCGGGTATTCGCCAGATGAAGCGGCTGTTCCCTGCAAGCGAATCTGCCGCGTGACCACTTTTTGGAGCGGCAGGGTGACTTCCGGAGATATGTTGCCGATCAGCGTCACAGTACCGCCCTTGCGCACGCAATCGATCGCAGCGGAGATAGTTTCATTTCTTCCTACGGCCTCGAGGGCAACATCCACCCCCTTGCCGGCGGTCAAGCGCATCACTTCGGCGACGAGTGCAGCGCCGGAAAGCTCGAGTACCTCATCCGCGCCCATCTCCTTCGCCATCTTCAAGCGGGTCGCATCGATGTCCGCGACCATGACGCGCGATGCACCTCCGGCTCGCGCCGCCTGCAATGTGAGCAAACCAACCATGCCTGCTCCAATCACTAACACTGTCTCGCCGCCCTTGAACTCGGAAACAGCCACGGCATGCAGCGCAACGGAGACAGCCTCAAGCATTGCAGCTTCCGGAAACGAAAGCTCCTCAGGCAGGCGATAGAGAATTCGCTGCGGCACAACAACATACTCAGCGAAAGCTCCGGAACGACGGTAGTCGCCGCATGAGACGCCGACAACCTGCCGGTTGTCGCAGAGATTCACCTGCCCGCTGCGGCAGTAGTCGCAGGCTCCGCAATACACGGTGGAATCGAAGGTCACGCGGTCGCCCACTTTGAAATCGCTGACGCCGGACCCAATTTCGGCAACTACGCCAGCAGCCTCATGCCCCATCACGATAGGCGGAATGCGTCGCCCGGACGTTCCGTCGTAACCGTGTACATCGCTGCCACAAATACCGCAGGCCTCGACCCCCACCAGTACCTCCTCAGGTCCCGGAACCGGGCGAGGGAGATCGGCGACTTCAAGCTTTTTGTATTCCGAGAGCAATAGAGCTTTCATGCGTACCTTTTTATTCCTTCAGCGTGGCATCACGCAAAAAATCGTAATTGCCGGATGGCGATAGATGAAGATCCTGAAGCCTGCGGCTGTGCACAAGTACCGTGTCCAGATACCAGAGATTGATGGCGGGCATTTCGTCTGCCAGAATTGTCTGGACCTCGTCGTATGCCGTCTTCTGCGTTGCTCGGTCAGCGGTGGAAGCGGCTTCGGTCAGCAGTTGATCGACACGCGCGTTCGCATAGAAGCCACGGTTCGCGCCGTGCGGCGGAAAGCTAGCCGTCGAAAATGAGTAGCGGAAGATATCCGGCGCTTCGTTACCGCCGATCCAACGCGAGGGCGCGACCTGAAAAACGCCGCGGCTGATATCGGCGTAGAACGTAGCAAACTCATAGCTGCGAACATCGAGAGCAATGCCGACGTCGGCAAGCTGCTGCTGTACCACCATGGCCAGCAGGCGAGAGCCTTCGTCAGTCGAGGTTTTCATACCGATGTGAAAGCGAAAGCCGTCGGCTTTGCGCGTATATCCGGCGCGATCGAGGAGCGCGCTCGCGGCGGCCGGATTGAAATCATGTTTCGCGACGCTGCCGTTCCATGCCCAGTGCTCTGGCGGCAGCACACTTTCAGCCAGCCGTGCCTGGTCGCGAAAGAGCGAGTGAATAATCAGCGGACGGTTGATGGCCAGCGCAATGGCATTGCGAACACGCGCGTCGCGCAGTACGGGGTCGCGTGTGTTGAAGGTGAGATAGACAAGGGTCGTTCCTGGTCCAGAATCGATTTGCAGGTTGCGCTCTTTGCGCAGCGCATACACCGTGTCAGCGGGCAGCGCGTTGATGGCAGCGTCCGCGGAACCCTTCTGTAATTCCAGCGCGCGAGTGGTGGCGTCGGGCACCACGGCAAAGCGGAGATTCTCAATCGAAGGCTGTGGCTGCCAGGAACGATCCGCGCGCCGCAGCACCACGTCTTTATCCTGTTCCTGGCTTACAAATGCAAACGGCCCGCTGCCTACAGGGTGTTTCCAGAAATCGCGGCCGCTTCCCGCAGGCACCACCCCGAAGCCGCCATCGCTCACGTTCCACAGGAGCGCGGGATCGGGCTTCTTGAGATGCACAATCAACGTTTGCGCATCCGGAGCATCAATGCGGTCAATCGTCTGGTAGGCATTCGCTTTTACGCTGATGACCTTGCCCTGGATGATCGTATCGAGCGTGTACTTCACGTCGGCGGAAGTCAGCGGACGTCCGTCTTGAAACTGCACATCGTTTCGCAGGTGAAAGATATACGTTAACGGGTCAGGATTTTCCCATCGAACAGCGAGCCACGGCTGCAGATTGAAATGCTCATCTCTGCGAACAAGCGAATCGAAGATCAGCGAATCGATGCGCTCCGACTGCGCGTCGACGCCAATGCGCGGATCGAGGTTCGTTGGGCTGCTCTCGATGAGCATGGTCGCGGTGCTGCTGGAATTGTGCTGTTGTTTGCATCCCGCAAAAAACCAGCAAATAGCAACCAGTGACAGGACCTTTACCAACTTCTTAGACATGGCTGATCTGCCCCAGAATCGCAGGCCTCTTCGCCCCGGTCGCGGAAGGAACATTCGCCGGGTATCCATGCCACGTGTAATAAGCCAGCAGCGCGAAGGCGGCCGCCTCTTTTGCATCGACAGGAATTCCAGCCGCGGCAGTTTCCATCAGATGACAACCCAAAGGCTCCAGCCTTTCGCGCAGCATCTTCATCAGTGTCGCGTTCTTGGCGCCACCGCCGGAGACGATGTAATCGACATCCGTTGTTACGTGTCCCAATTTTGGCAAAACAAATTGCTCGATGGCTCGACCGATGCTCTCAACAGTCAAGGCGGTGGCCGTGGCGATCGTATCTTCCGGAGAGCCTTTCGCTTTTCGGCAAGCGCGGAGAAACTCTTCAACAAATGCCGCACCAAACTCTTCCCTGCCTGCAGACTTGGGCGGCGAGAGACGAAAGTAGGAGTGTCGCAAAGCCGCAGCCAGCGCTTCTTTCAGAACGCATCCGCGCGCAGCCTTTTTACCGCCGCTGTCATAGCGCTTGCTAAAAAGCTGCTGCATGCAGGCGTCGATCACCATGTTGCCCGGACCGGTATCGAAGGCCAACACTTTATCCATCCCAGCAGCAGGCGGAATCAGCGTCAGGTTGCCGATCCCTCCGAGATTCTGGAGAATACGCGCCCGCTTCGCATGGGCAAATTGAACGTAGTCGAGCAACGGCACAAGCGGCGCGCCCTGGCCACCAGCTACCATGTCCGCCGGACGGAAATTGCTGACTACTGGTACGCCAAGCTCCGCGGCCAGCAGCGCAGGCTCGCCTATCTGCCAGGTACAGGCAATCTGGCATCCGGCATACATCTTTGGAATCGCCTGGTGATAGATCGTCTGACCGTGGCAGCCGATGAGCTGAATCTTCGCGCTATGTTGCTTCACGGTATCCTGAACCGCCTTCGCGTAAGCCATGCCAAGACGCCAGTTCAAACGCGCTAATTCCGCCGTAGAGGTCGATTTCGCATCCATAGCTGCCAGAACGGCTTTACGCAGGGCCGGAGAAAAAGGATAAGCCGAGTGCGCCAGAAGCTTCAGCCTGGGAACACTCTTTCCCGGTTGAATTTTTACCAGGGCAACATCGATACCATCGGCCGAGGTCCCGCTCATGACACCGGCGACAACCATCGGGCGAAACGGCACAGGCTTTTTTTGGGGCAGAGCTGAATTACCGGACAAGAATTATTTCCCCTGAGGTTCAGCCATCATTGTATGGCCTCCGTTCGCCCCTCCCGGTATGTCGTTCGCCCATTCCGCCGGGCTCTTGGCCGCAAAACGGTACGGGAGTAGCATCCAGCTAGTTGAGGATAAGAACAATGGATCGCAAGGAGCAATCGCAATGCGCCGCAACCGGCTTGCGTTATCCCGGATGGCTGGCTCTCTTCGTCATCTGGACAGTCATTGGCGCATGCGGCTACGTGCGCCATCTGCTGAATCCTGCGTCCGGGGCGGCCGCACCGTACGCGTTCAAAGAGTTTCTCGAATGGCTCAGCTGCTTCTATCCATGGATCCTGCTCGGCCCGGTCGTCTTTTGGCTGGAGCGCCATTATCCGCTCAACCGCGCTAAGTGGAAGACCAGCGTTTCCCTTCATCTGCTTTTCGGAGCTGTGCTGGCGGCGGCGGCGGTCAAGATCACCATTGCCCTGAATATACCGTTTGATCCAAGGGTCAAACTGCATGCGCTGCTCGTCTCCCTGTCGAGCAGCGAATTCTGCCTCTCTCTCTTTCTCTATTGGAATATTGCGATCGCGGGGGCGGTCATCCGCACCATTATCGACCTTGAACGCCAGCAGAGAGACGCCGTCCAGCTTGCGTTGCAAAATGCCGAGCTCGAGGCCTCGCTCAAAAACGCTGAACTCGAAACCCTGCGACTTCGCCTCAAACCGCATTTCCTCTTCAACACGCTCGAAAATATCTCGGCGCTTGCGGAAGACAATCCACGTCTTGCGCGCAAGATGCTCTCGCGCCTCGGGGAGCTGCTGCGCGCCGCCTTCCGTCGCGATTTTCAGGCAGAAATCAGCCTCAGCGCAGAGATCGCGTTGATGAACGCTTATATTGACGTCGAGCGTGTCCGTTTCGGTGAGCGCCTGCGGGTCGATGTCGATATCGACCCGGAAACCGAGGCAGCTCTCGTGCCTAGCCTGTTGCTGCAGCCGATCGTCGAGAACGCCATCGTCCACGGGCTGCGCGATTCTTCTGACATTGGACGTATAGGACGAATTGAAGTACGCAGCGCAAAGAATTCCGAATCCCTGGTCCTCACCGTGAAAGACAATGGCAGCGGGCCGCCTCACGCATCGCTCGCCGAACTCCCGCTTGGCGTCGGCCTTGGCTCTACTCAGGAGAGGCTTACGCGCATGTATCCGCAGGCACACCAGTTGTCTGTCGAGCGCTCCGAAGAGGGCGGCACGCTCGTCCGCATTCACCTTCCCTTCAGAACAAAAGGTCTATGAAATCTCTGCGTGTTTTAGTTGTCGACGATGAGCCTGCCATTCGCGGCGGTATCCGTAAACTTCTCACCACCATGGACGATGTGGTCGTCGCAGGCGAATGCCAGAACGCCGCTGAAGCTGTGACCGCGATACGCCGCAACTCCATTGATCTGGTGCTGCTCGATATTCACTTGCCCGACGCCAGCGGTCTCGACGTGGTGCGTTCGGTAGGCACAGAGCGTATGCCGCTCGTCGTCTTCGTCACCGCCTATGACGAGCATGCTATCGAAGCCTTCGAATTGAACGCTCTCGATTATCTGCTCAAGCCATTTGATGAAGAGCGCCTTGAGCGCGCACTTGACCGCGCCCGTGAAAGACTCACCACAGACGGTCAGCAGCAGGTTGTGCAGCAGCTGCAAAAGCTATTGGCCAACTACACGCAGGCTGGTCCGGAACGCTTCGTCATCCGCAAGACCAACCACTACGAATTCGTCTCCGCCGATGCCATCGACTGGATCGAATCAGCTGATAACTACGTCGAATTGCACTGCGGCGGCAAAACCCATCTGCTGAACGAGACCATGGGCGGAATCGAGCAGCGCCTGGACCCGCAAAAATTTCTCCGCATCCATCGCCGCCACATCGTCAATACCAGCCGCATTCTCGCCGTGCACCCGCTTGCCGGCGGTACTTACGAAATCGAGCTGCAACACGGCGCTCGCCTCACCTCCGGCAGAAACTTCACGCAGGCAGTGCGGTTGTTGATCGGGCGATAGAACCGGGTTATGAGCATCTAGGGCGGTAGAATTGTGGCCATGCGAGCAGCTGTCCTGCGCCACATCGCGCCCATCGAAGAGAATCCGCTACACCTGGAAGATCTTCCCATTCCCGAGCCGGCCCCGGGCCAGGTCCTTCTCAAAGTGGAGGCCTGCGGCGTCTGCCGTACCGATCTGCACATCACCAGTGGCGAGCTTAAGCCGATACTCGCTGCGGTCACACCGGGACACCAGATCGTAGGCCGCATAGAGAAACTCGGCGGCAGCACAATCATCTTGAAGCAGGGCGAGCGGGTCGGAGTCTCCTGGCTTGGAGGAACCGACGGCACCTGCACACTTTGCCGCAAAGGCATGGAAAATATCTGTGATCACCCCACGTTCACCGGGTATTCGGTTAACGGCGGCTATGCTGAGTACACCCTCGCCCGCGCCGATTTCTGCGTCCCTTTGTCTGAAGAAACACCCGCTAGAGACTTAGCGCCGCTGCTCTGCGCTGGGATCATCGGCTTCCGCAGCCTCCGCGTTGCCGAAGTCAAACCCGGCGACCGCGTCGGGCTCTTCGGCTTCGGCGCCTCCGCCCATCTCGCGATCGACGTGCTCAAGCATTGGGGTTGCGAAGTTTACGTGGCCACGCGGGGAGCCTCGCACCAGCAACTTGCCCGCGATCTTGGAGCCACCTGGGTCGGAGAAGCCACCGAGCGTCCTCCCGTGCAACTCGACAGCGCCGTCACTTTTGCTCCCAGCGGAGATGTCGTTATTGCAGCATTGGCATTGTTACGCAAGGGCGGCATCGTCGCCATCAACGCCATTCATCTTGATCGCATCCCGCAATTCGACTACGACACGCTGCTCTGGGGCGAGCGCCAGCTGCGCAGCGTCGCCAACATGACACGCGCTGACGCCCACGACTTTGTAAAGCTGGCGGTCGATATCGGGATTAAGCCGCGAACCACTGTCTTTCCGCTCGATCAGGTCAACGAAGCGTTGGCCGCCGTTTATAACGAAACCATCGACGGCGCGGCCGTGGTGCTCTGCCAGTAGCACCACAACCCTTAAATATTAATGTAAACTTAGTTCACTGGACTTAGTTTATGAATACCTATAATATTCACGAAGCGAAAACACAACTATCCAAACTGGTCGAGAAAGCGGCGAAAGGCGAATCGTTTGTCATCGCCAAGGCGGGAAAACCCTTGGTGAAAGTGATCGCACTGGATGCTCCCGAACCGTCGCAGATGAAGCGCTTCGGGTTTATGGCCGGTCAGATTAAAGTGCCTGACGATTTCAACACGATGGGTGCCGGTGAAATTCAAAAGCTGTTTGAGGACGAGGCTTGAGGCTGCTGCTGGATACCCATCTTCTGCTTTGGGCTGCCGAAGGAATGGATCGTGTGCCGCCCGGTGCTCGCACCCTCATGGCCGATCCGGAAAACGAATTGCTTTTTAGCGCCGCCAGTCTATGGGAGATTGCCATCAAGAGCCGGTTGAATCGGTCCGATTTTCAGGTCGACGCGCGCATGCTGCGTCGTGGCCTGATCGATAACGGATATCGGGAAATGGCGATCTTTAGCGAACACGTGGTTGCCATAGACTCTCTGCCGCCCATCCATAAGGATCCATTCGATCGGTTGCTGATTGCACAGGCAACGGTGGAAGGCATTACTTTGCTAACCAATGATTCGATGGTGACGAAGTATCCCGGGCCGGTGCGGCTGGCATAAGGCTTCAACGCATAAGAGCGAGCGTTGCGCTTGCTGGGCATCATATTGTTCCGTGTCTTGAGTTAGCGGCAATCAGGCGCGCCAGGACCTCTCCGTTCTGATCCAGTAATTCCAGCGTTGAGCCGTAGATTTGGAAATGGGATGTCGCGCGAAGAGCATCAACGAATGACTTGGATTGTTCTTTGGGTCGAACGCGTTCCGCTACCGCTCCCATAGTGCTGATGTGCATACGCAAGGACTGATCGGATATTTCATACATTCCGGTGAATCCATTCACCGTGTCCTCCGCGACGAAGTTTCCAGTTGCGGCGCCCGCTACCTCTTTGCTTTTCTCGAGCGTAAAGTGAGACACCCGACCATAAGAGACAACTGGCTTCTCATACAAAGTGACTAAATTCCATTGTGTATTTAGCAATGGAATTCTATTGTCTGAATTATCTTTTGACGATTGGACCGTCTGGGCCACGATAGATGTTACCGATACGAGAGCTATGATTGCGACTACCAGAAGGCAATGGCTGCGCTTCTCTTGTCTTCTTTGCACCATTGGAGACATTCCTCCTCAGCTCTGAAGCTCCGAACGCTATGGCTCCAATTCATTAGACGCCGCCGCCGTTGTGTTTTGCCAATAATCATCCGGCAGATTCACAACGATCGGTATCGATGTGCTCCGAACTACAACCCAGCGAAAAGGCACCTGGCTCGAGGGATTGATCTCCTGATGCGGCAGCCATGCGGGAACATGAAGAAATTCGCCCGTATGCACCGTGGCGCTGTGTTCGCCCTTTTCGCCCCACCGCACATATGACTCGCCTTCGAGCACGTAAACAATCGTCTCTTGCTCTCCATGATGATGAATGCCCGTACGCGCACCGGGTTCTACGGTAAAAATGCCGCCCCATAAACCGGATTGCACACCCTGTGTTGGGCTAATGGCAGCAAGTCGCAGCGAGCCAGACGTCTGCGGGTGCCCGGATCAAACTCCTCGGGACGAATCACGCGGATGTTTCCATAAGTAGAGTCAGCAGCTTTGCCCAAAACATCACCTCTATCGGCAATAAGCCTAAATTATCGGATGACTGACACTTACGCGGCGATGCGCGAAGTGTACTCGCCCCGAAGCCCAGTCCCTAGTAAACTGGTAATGAGGAAATCTATGCCGGAAATTCATCGCAGGAAGACCGTCACGGTCAAGGTTGGCAATGTGCGCGTCGGCTCAGACGTGCCGGTGGTTGTCCAATCCATGACTAACACCGACACCGCCGATGTTGAAGGAACCATTCAGCAGGTGGCAGCGCTGGCCGCCGCCGGGTCGGAGCTGGTCCGTGTCACGGTCAATAATGACGCCGCCGCGAAAGCCGTTCCCTACATTGTGGAAGGACTGGCAAAGCTCGGCATCTACGTTCCCATCATCGGTGATTTCCATTACAACGGCCACCAGCTGTTGAAGAAATATCCCGATTGCGCCAGAGCGCTCGCCAAGTACCGCATCAATCCCGGCAACGTCTCCATCGGCCGCAAAGACGACGACAACTTCCGCACCATGATCGAGTGCGCCGTTGAAAACGACAAGCCCGTGCGCATCGGAGTCAATTGGGGTTCGCTCGATCAGGCTCTGCTTACGCGCATGATGGACGAAAACTCCAAACTCGCCGAGCCGCTCGACGCCCGCGACGTGATGATGGAAGCCATGTGCCGCAGCGCGCTCGACTCCGCTGCCGCCGCCGAGCGCTACGGCCTCAGGCATGACAAGATCATCATCAGCGGCAAGGTCAGCGGCGTGCGCGACCTCATCGACGTTTACGAAATGCTCGCCAGCCGTTGCGATTATCCTCTGCACCTCGGCCTCACCGAAGCCGGCATGGGCATGAAGGGCATCGTCGCCTCTACTGCAGGACTCGCGCCGCTGTTGCTCCAGGGTATCGGCGATACCATTCGCGTTTCATTGACGCCGAAACCGGGCGGCGACCGTTCCGAAGAAGTGCTCACTGGCCAGCAGATTCTGCAATCGCTCGGCATCCGCAGCTTTACCCCGCAGGTCACGGCCTGCCCCGGTTGCGGACGCACAACCAGCACCTTCTTCCAGGAGCTTGCTCAGCAGATCCAGAATTACCTGCGCGATTCCATGCCCTCGTGGCGCGCGCAGTACCCCGGAGTCGAAGAGCTGAAGCTCGCCGTCATGGGCTGCGTTGTCAATGGTCCCGGCGAATCGAAGCATGCCAACATCGGTATTTCGCTGCCGGGAACGTTTGAGGAACCAAAAGCGCCAGTTTATGTGGATGGACGCCTCATGACGACGCTTAGAGGTGATACGATAGTCCAGGACTTCCAGAAGATTCTCGACGAGTACGTGCAGACCCGTTATGGTACCGGCTCGAAGAGGGAAGAACTGGTCGAAGTCCACTAGGTTTACCGTTTGGCGGGGCATGTACGATTTTGCCCTGCCACCCTCCCCCCTTATTTCTTCCACTCTTATATTCCTTTCGTAACTTGGCCTCTGCGTTCAGTTTGTCTACTCTTGCATCCAAGCCTCCCCTACCTTGAAACGAGAAGGCATCGATGCATCGCGTTTCCCTTTGTTTTTTCCTGCTCTACTCAAGCGCGACCTTAATGGCCGCGCGTATCTGCTATACCCCGCAAGACGCTCTCACCCATCAAAACAAGGATGTATGCGTCTCGGCGCACGTCTATGACGTAGTCGAGCTATCCGATGGAACGCGCTTCCTCGACGTTTGCAGCCCGGAAACGGCTGACGAAAATTGCCGCTTCACGGTCATGAGCCTGAACAGCGATCGTAAGGAAGTTGGCGACCTCGACCAATACCGTGACCATGACATCGAGCTGCGAGGCGTCGTGCACGAATATCGCGGACAGGGCGAAATCCTGCTCAGCCACGCCCGCCAGTTCCACGGAGGAGCAGAAAAATTCCACCCGAATCCGGCTCTTCTTCACGGCTTTTCGGCGGAAGACGGAAAACCAGCGATCAGCGATCCGGCCCTGCGCAGCGGCCGTCATCGCAGCGTCTTCATGACGGCACATTAAGTATTCAGTCAGAGACGAATATATCTCGCTGACAATGGCAGGGCACCGCAATGGCATGATTGAATTTTGAAACGCTTCGAAGATACAAAGCACCATCCGTGCGTGACGCAAAGCGCATGTTTTCCTGCAAATGGTTTAGACTCAGGCGCTTTTCCGGCATACTTTAAATTGCGTTTACCGACCGCCTAATCCATCCGGCAAATTCCTCAGCTGGCCGAAAGATATGGCTCACAGGAGCACATGATGCTGGATAGGACCCTGCCGGGAATTCAGGCGCTGCAACATATTGTGGTTCTCATGATGGAGAATCGCTCCTTCGACCATATGCTCGGAGCGCTCCATGCTACCAACCCCGCCATCGATGGCTTAACCGGACACGAAACCAACCCTGACTCGACTGGCGTGCCTGTAACCGTATCGCCAACGGCTGAATATCAGAGCCAGCTCGACCCTGATCCCGACCATCATTTCCCGGCTGTAGACCTGCAGATATTCGGCGGCGTCACCACGGCGCAGGATCCCAACCGGCAGCCAACCATGCAGGGATTCGCGAAGAGCTACTTCAATCAGCAGCACAATCTCAATCATTCCCATCTGATTCTCAATTACTTCACGCCGGATAAACTTCCCGTACTCACAACCCTGGCCACGCAGTTTGCCGTCTTCAACCGCTGGTTTTCTTCTATTCCCGGTCCTACGCTCTGCAACCGGGCCTTTGCTCATTACGGAACGTCGTTCGGTCAGGTGAGCATGGATGTTTTCTACTGGAACAAGCAGTACAAAAGCATTTACGAGCGGCTCGTCGCCGCCGGAAACACTACGCGCCTCTACTACTACGACGAAGCCAGCTCTTCTCTCGAAGTCGTCAATCTCTTGCAGAACCAGCCATCTCTCTTCGGCACCTTTCAGGATTTCCTCGACGCCTGCGATCGCAATAAGCTTCCGCAGTACAGCTTCATCGAGCCGAATTACACAGACCACGACGCACCTGATGGCTCTGGCGAATTGATTGCATGCGACCAGCATCCGGATCACGATGTTCGCGCCGGTGAGCAGTTCATCGCCACGGTTTATAACCGGATTCATAGTAATCCGAATCTCTGGCCCAACACGGCGATTTTGCTTGTCTATGACGAGCATGGCGGCATCTTCGACCATGTGCCTCCTCCAGCCTGCACCCCAGACGGCTTCGTCGCTCAACCCAATGCAACCGGCACGCCCGACCCATTCCACTTCGACCGGCTCGGGGTGCGGGTGCCTGCCATCCTGATTTCGCCATGGGTTGCTCCCGGCACAGTTATCAATGAGATATTCGAGCACGCGTCGATTCCCGCGACAGCAACGGATTATTTCATTGGCGCTTATGACGCGCGATCGCCACGGGAAATTGCGGCCAACACATTTCTGGGTCAGCTGAATCAGCCGAAAATGCGCGCTGCCGGCGATTGTCCCAGTTTCAAATAATTCAGGTTTCGGAGAATTACAAATGGAACCGATTGAAGTACCCGTCCCACCCAAACACGCTTTCAATAAACAGCGTCCCATCTCCGATCTCGTCAAAAAACAGATCGAGCACTTCAAGCACCTTGAAGCTAAGCTTCCGGCAGAAGTGCGCGCGGCCCTGCCGCAGCACCGCATCATCACAGAAGACGACGCGGCGCGTTACATCGCCCCAATGACGCAGTTTCTTGTATCCGGAAAGGTTTCCGGCAAAGTGCCGGTAAAGACCCGGCCAAAGACCATCACCCAAATCCGACCCGCAGAAGGTCTATCCATTGCTGCCGTCGCAGATACCGGCAGCACAAAATTACCGGCGAAAAAGCGGTCCTCCGCCGCGAAGAAAAAATCTTCGCCGAGGTCCGGGAAATCCTCGTCTTCCCCCAGGGTGACGAAGTGAGAACTGCGCTTGCTTCCATACTGCTTCTGCTGGCCGCCGCGCCGGCTTACCCGCAAAACAGCAGCACGGATGAAAGCCGTCTCCACCGTGATTTTCGCGTAGAAAAAGAGGCGCTCGGAGCCTGCACAAAGTTCGACTTCGGCAGCCTCACGGATTGCGGCCAGACTCTGGTCATGGGGCAGCCCATGCATATCACCGTGGGTAGTCTCGCTCCGCAAAATGGCATCGCCGCAGGTCTTGCTTTTGTGGAACATAAGAATTTCGCTAACGAGTGGAGAGTGAATTGGGACATCGATGCCCAGGCCAGCAGCAATGGATCGTGGCGGGCAGGCGGCTACATGAAAGCCTACCGGCTTCCCGGCGGAATGACATACCGTGTCGCGCCCTTGTTCAATTTTTATTCCCAGAGCATTTCACTCAATCGCGTCGACTACTATGGCCTTGGTCCATACTCTGTTCCGCAGAACCACACTACCTATGGTTTCAGCGAGAACATTACCGGAGCAGACGCCGCTATTCCACTGGCTGGAGCAGCCAGGATTGCCATCGTGGCCGAACTGAATGGCCGCTTCCCGTCGGTTCGCCCGGGCACAGACTCATCGCTGCCTTCTATCGGACAGTTTTTCGATGAAACGAACACTCCAGGGCTGGCCCATCAAGCCGCATACCTGCAGGCTTCCGAGGGACTCCGTCTCAGCCCTGCCCTTTTCAAAGACCACCTGCGCCTCAACTACCTGGTCCAGTTCCATCAGTTTGTCGCGCCCGGCAACAGCACCTATTCCTTCCGCCGTTTCAATGGCGACTTCAGCCACGAGATACCGCTTTATAGCCTCTTACCGGGAAAGTTCGGGAAAGCATACTATCCCAACCGGTCCGCTCAGTTTTCGCATAATGGCCCGGATGATTGCACCGGAAGCAGCGGGGGACAGAATATTGCGCGCCCACGCGCTGCAGCAGCGGACGCGCGTCCGAACGCAGCCCGGCCCTGCCCGATTATCTCCACCACGGATAAGCTCGAAGGCTCCATCACATTGCGCGCCCTTTTTTCTGAGTCCTTTGCCAATCGCGGCAGCTTCGTCCCTTTCTATTTCTCTCCTACCATCGGCGGCTCCGACATCAACGGCACAGCCATGCTGCCGAGCTACCCAGACTACCGTTTTCGCGGCCCTGACCTGCTGCTCTTTCGCGGGACGATAGAGCACTCCATCGGAAAACTCCCCATCGGCGCAATCTTCTCCGTCGATGAGGAAAAAATTGGCCTGCGCCGGGACGATGTCAGCATCGATCACCTTCGCCACTCATTCAGCGCAGGCATAACCATCCGCGCTGGCGGTCTCCCTGCCGTCTACCTGCTGTTTGGTTGGGGTGGAAACGAAGGCAGTCACACCACGGCCACCATTAGTCCTACGCTGCTGGGAGGATCGAGCCGTCCTTCCCTCTTCTAGAACGTTTTCGAATTGAGCATATGCACTGGGTGCCCCATTCTGACCCTGACTCTGACCAAAACGCAAGGGCAGGGTGAGATCGCACAGCTTTGACAACTGAATCAGCAGCCTGTCAATACCTTCGCACCCCGTTGCATCCGTAAATCATTGACACAACTATTTAATCGTCACAACAACCATTGACAGGGTATTTCCACTTGAAAAGCTACAATAGAAATAAAGGGATATTCCTTGTGCAGGCTGATCTATAGGACCCCCTGCTAAGTGATTGAAAACACTAGAACTACCTAACCAGTTTAGAATCATTAGCTTAAAAGGGGATGATCCCCCGCTAACCCATTGAAAACAAAGGAAACGGAAAGAATGGGGAGGGGGGAGGGGTACCCGGCGCTACCTCAGCCGTCCGGCATGCCTGCGAAGTTCGGCAAGGGGATAAAACGTGCCCCGCCAGACTACCCCGCGACGTGCCAGGGTTACGATCATCGATCGCAGCAGCATGTAGACGATCAGGCACGCTGCCAGCGGCAGCAGTAGTACATACCACGCGGGAATTCCATTCAGATGGCGCTGGCAGTAACGGTAAATGGCAAAGGCCGACGCGAAGGCCATGATGCTGGCAATCCGCATACTCCACGGACCGAACATGCCGCAGACCGGGGTGAGGCAGAAGACGGCAATCATGATGCAGGCTGTAAGCAGAACCGCAGGTTGAAATCGGAAAACGGCGAAAATGTTCTTCGTCAGGTTGCGCACAATGCCAAAAGCACCCGATGCCCAGTGGACCTGAATTAAATCGCGTCCCACGACAACGTGTTGTCGGAAGGCGCGCCTCTTCACCTCGTATCCGAGCTTGATGTCTTCCAGTATTTCCATGGGATGGCCCTCGAAGCCTCCAATAATGCGGTAAACATCGTTACGGATGAGGTTGAAAGCGCCGATACCGAATGAATCGCGGCTCTTCGGGTCGGAGGTTTTCCAGAGACGCGATGAGAGCAGCGACAGCACCTGGAAGGCAGAAAGCATCGTGCGTTCGCCGAGGGTCTTGAGAATCAATGAGGGAAAGAGGATAACGTGATCGGCGTGGCTCTCCGCATATTGGAGTGCGCGGAATAGACAATCCTCGCGGAAGAGGATATCGCCGTCGGTAAACAGAAGCCACGGCGCCGCAGCCTGCCGCGCCGCCAGCGCCATGGCATGCGTCTTGCCCATCCAGCCTGCGGGCAGGTCTTCGATATGGATGACGCCGATGCTCTTGCCCTGCGCTCGTCCTTCGGCGGCAATGCGCTCCATAATCTCGCCTGTCTTGTCGGTTGAGCGGTCATCGACTGCAAGAATTTCGATGGCAATTCCCTTCTGCGCCAGCAGCGAGCGCAGCGTTTGTTCAATCGCCAATTCCTCGTTGCGTGCAGGCACGATGACCGAGATCTGCGGCTGTGTAGCCGGTTCCCCGCCCGCAAACTGTTCGTGCAGCAGATTTGGCATTTTCGGCAAATTGCGCAGCGCCACGACTGAGCGCCATAGCCAGAGAAACGCAATAACCCAACTTAGGAAGATAGCTGCGGTGAACATTCTCTTCTATCGTCGCACGTGTTTTATGGGGTCTTTGAGTGGAGCGCGGTGCTGTCTTGGCTTTCCGGAAGCAATGGAGCAAAGCGCGATCCCACTAGCAGAATGACGCCGGAAGCAGCCAGGGCAATCAGCGTCATGCCGAGCCCCATGCGCAGCGAAGAGGTCGCGTCCGATACACGCCCGATGAGACGCGGAGAAAAGGCGTCACCGAGAGCATGAATGCAGAAGAGGTTGATGGCAATCGCGGTTGAGCGGATCGCCGCCGCAACCGAGTTCACGATAGCGGCATTCAACGGACCCGTATTGAGGAAGATGAAGAACTCGGCAATGAACGCTCCCGGAATCAGCCACGAACGAGGACCAAAGAAGACCAACGCTGCTGCGGGAATCGCAAAGGCCATGCTGACTGACGAAAGCAGGTAGAGCGCCCGGTGGTTCCGGCGGAGCCAGCGCTGCGCAATCCATCCGCCAATGATTGTGCCGAGCAGTCCATCGACGGCGGTGATCGCGCCGGTAAGCAAGCCCGCGCGCCCTACGGAATATCCGCCGAAGCGAACGAAGAAGGTCGGAAGGAAGGTCGAGATGCCGCCGACGGCAAATGTCCACGCAGCCATGCCAAGTGTCGCTGACCAGAAGGCGGGATTATGCCGAAGCCCCGAGAGTGTTGTTCGATCGAGCGTAGCTTTCAACTCGTCGGCAGTTCCCCGCTCCGGCTCTTTCACGAAGAACCAGAAGGCGGCAGCAATCAGTACACCGGGCAATGCGGCAATAAAGAACGGCATGCGCCATCCGTAACGCTCTCCAAGCACACCGCCCATTAAATAGCCCAGCGCCGCACCAACCGGAATGGTGATGTAAAAGATGCTGAGTATGCGATTGCGATCGATCTCCGGATAGAAATCAGCGAGGAGCGCTGGCGCATAGATGCTGAATGTAGCCTCACCAATGCCGACAATGGCATGACGGATCAGAAGCGTGTTGTAGCTGTGGACCGTCGCGGTAAAGAGCATTGCAGCGCTCCAAAGCAGCGTCCCGGCAACGATCAAAGGCCGCCTGGGATATCTGTCACCCAGCCAACCAGTAAGCGGCGCGACGATCATGTAGGTGAAGAAGAAGGCTGTCGTGAGCAGCCCCATCTGCGCGTCGTTGGCCGAGAACTCCTTCTGCACCAGTGGCTGCACGCCCGGCAGAACGTAGCGGTCAATGAAGTTGAAGAGATTGAGACAGGTAAGCAGGAACAGCGCAAGCCCGGCGGTTTGCGCTGTGGATGGTCTTGTTCCTGAGTGCACAATTCTTGCTGGCATGCGGTGAGCGCATGATATCAGCTTGACGTTAGTCGTTTTGCGGACGAGGCCAACGTGCTTCAACGGTCGTCGAGATGCCGCCGCGTGGACGGAAATCGCCTTTAACCTCAGCCCACACGGGCTTGCAAGCCTTCACTACATCTTCCAGCACCTGGTTGACGACGTTTTCCTGAAAGATGCCAAGGTTGCGGTAGGTAAAGAGATATTCCTTGTAAGACTTAAGCTCAAGACATAACTCACGCGGCATATAGCGCAGCGTGATGATGCCGAAATCAGGCAGCCCGGTCTTTGGACAGACCGAGGTAAATTCCGGATCGTCGATCACAATTTCATAGCCGGGAAACTGGTTCTTCCAGGTTTCAATCTCGGGAAAAGATGTGTCGAGCCCCGCTTTTGCGTGCTCGTCCGTGTATCGTTCAGAAAGTGCCATGTATTTATTGTAGGACAAGAGAGATACAGATTTCCTGATGCCTAAGCGCATCTCGTTGAATCTTATATACTGACACTCGGTTCAGATGGCGACAGCACGGACGACAAAGCGACGCACAACGTGGATATGGACCGGCACAGGAGTTGCCGTTGCTCTGGTCTTCTACTTTGTACATCTGGCGACGCGCACGACACTGCCGATTCGGGCAGCTGAAGTCGAGCGCAGCAGCCTGAAGAGCACTACGCCTACGAACGGTAAGGTGGAACCCACCTCGAACTTTGAGGCACATGCTCCATTCCCCGGCGTCATAAAGGCTCTGTACGTGCATGAGGGCGACAAAGTGCCTGCAGGCGAACTGCTGCTGCAGATGGATGATAGTGATGCCCGGTCAAAGCTGGCCACCGCACTCGCCGCACTGAAAGGCGCACAGGGCACATACGACGCCATGCTGAAGGGCGGCACGCAGGAAGAACGCTTATCGCTGGGCGGTGATGTAACGAAAGCCGAGATGGATCGCGATCAGGCGCAACGCGATCTGGCTGCACTCCAGAAGCTGCAGGCGCAAGGCGCGGCTTCTGCTGCGGAGGTCGCATCGGCGAAGGATCGGTTGACCGCTGCGAATAACTCTCTGGCGCTGCTTGAAAAGCGTAAGTCATCGCGCTATGACAGCAATGATATGGCTCACGTGAAGGCCTCACTGGAAGATGCGCAGGCGGCTTATGCTGCGGCGCAGGAAATAGTGAACCAGGCAAATGTGAAGGCTCCGTTTGCCGGAACCGTGTATTCCGTGCCGGTGTCCAAGACGGAATTTGTCCAGCAGGGCGACAGACTATTGCAGATGGCGGATCTGACAAAACTGCAGGTGCGAGCCTATTTCGACGAGCCGCAGATCGGAAAGATACGAGAAGGATTACCGATCGCGATTAATTGGGATGCGATGCCAACCAAAGAATGGCATGGCCACGTCGTGCGAGTGCCCGCAACAATCATCAGCTACGGAACGCGCAACGTCGGCCAGGTCATCATTGCTATCGATGACGCGGATGGCACATTGCTGCCAAATACGAATGTAACTGTGACAGTGACTACTTCGAACACGCCCAACGCGTTGAATGTTCCACGCGATGCGCTCCATACGGAGCAAGGGAAATCATATGTATACCGGGTTGTGAACGGAACACTGCACCGGACACCGGTTACGGTGGGATCTCTGAATCTTACCCAAGTAGAGATCGCCTCCGGCCTTAAAGAAGGAGACACGGTCGCACTGGGCACGACAAATGGCGTGCCCGTCAGCGAAGGTGTCGCCGTGAAAATTGTGCGGTAATGCGTTTGGTTTTTCGAATTTTCGTAATTTGTGTGCTGGCATGCGCTGCTATAGCTGTAAATGCCGACGTGCCACCGGATCAGCTCCTCTCAGTGCGGAACGCCCTGACCCGTGGACATGCTGACGAGGGACTGCAGGCTTTGAACCAGGTTCTGAGCACGCAGCCTGGAAACGCCGAGGCTTACAACCTGCGCTGCCGCATTTATATGCAGGAGCAGCGCTGGAATGACGCCATTCCTCCCTGCCAATCAGCTGTAAAGCTTTCTCCGGGAACCAGCAACTATCACCTTTGGTTGGCCCGCGCGCTGGGCGAGAAAGCCGATCGAGTCTCTTTCATTACTGCTTTCAGGATGGCGAAGCAGATTCGGCAGGAGTTTGAAACAGCGGCAAAGTTGGACCCACATAATGCCGCAGCGCTCTCTGATTTGGCAGAGTTCTATGTCGATGCGCCGGCGATTGTTGGAGGCGGTATCGATAAGGCCGGAGCGGTAGCCCAGCAGTTGGACACCGTCGCTCCTGACCGCGCCCATTACATTCGTGGACGCATCGCTGAAAACGCAAAAGACTATGGGCGAGCCGAGACGGAATATAAAGCAGTCATTGCCGGAGCGAAAGATCCGGCGGATGCGTGGATGGAACTGGCTTCGTTCTACCGCCGACAAGAACGCTGGGGTGACATGATACAGGCTGTACATACGGGTGCTTCGCTGGATGCCAACAAGGGCGTGGCGCTCGCGGACGGTGCGTCGGTGCTTATCCGCGCGGGCCGCGACCTGCCTTTCGCGCGGCAACTGCTGGAGCAGTACCTGGCTTCACCCAATAAGTCCGAAGATGCCCCTGCGTTCAAGATGCACGTCCAGTTGGGCACGCTGCTTTCGCGCCTTGGAGATTCATCTGGAGCGCAGCAGCAATTTGCCGCCTCGGCTGAGTTGGCCAAGGATTACCAGGCTGGTACACAGGCTGCAACGAACACTGGCAGATGAATCGGAAACTGAAATCATCTGAAAGCGAATAAAATCGAGAATTGCAGGTACGAGGTGAGTCCGTTTGAAGAGACGACGTTGCAGATGGGTTTGCCTGAGCGCTTTTACCGTGCTTTCTTTTGTAAGCGCTGAAGCACAGGTCTCTCTGTATACCGTCGTTGATCTGGCGCTGCGAAACAGCTCCTCGGTGCGAATCGCTAAAGCCGACGTGATGCGCGCAGCTGCGGGGCTGACTGAAACCAAGGACGCCTACATCCCGAACCTCGTGCTTGGATCGAGTCTTGGCTATTCGTATGGCTTCCCGCTCGGTGAGCCTTCCGTTTTTAACGTTACCTCGCAATCTCTCCTCTTCACTTTCTCGCAGCCTGATTACATCCGCTCGGCACGCGCTGCCTTGCAGGCGGCAGAGTTCAGTCTGAAAGACAGCCGCCAGCAGGTGATCCTTGACGCCTCTCTCGACTACATTCAACTCGACAAGGCGGAGTTGATGCTCGCCGCACTCGCGCAGGAAAAGGAATACACCGACAAGCTGGTGAATATCGAAACTGACCGCGTGCTGGCAGGTGTTGAAAGCCAGATGGAGCTGACGAAAGCGAAGCTGACTGCTGCGCGTATCGACCTGAAGCGTATTCATCTACAGAACGATGCGGAGATGGTGCGCGAGCAACTGGCACATCTCACCGGACTTCCATCATCCAGCTTTGTTACCAACGCCAGCAGCGTTCCAGCAGCGCCCAGCATTCTTCCCACCAGGGACAGCCACATTTCGCTGTCTACAATGAATGCCGGCGTGCAAGCAGCCCAGGCCGATGCGAAATCGAAGATGTACGTGGCATTCGGCGATTCCCGTCAGATGTTGCGCCCGCAGCTTTCGGTTGCGGGTGACTACAGCTTGTTCGCCAAATTCAATAACTACGATCAGTATTTCCGAAGCTTCCAGTACAACAACTTCGGCATCGGCATTCAGATCCGGGTTCCTCTTTTCGACGCAACAGTGAAAGCGCGCGAGCAACGATCAGCTGCGGATGCGGCGCATGCCTACGCACAGGCAGACCAGACGCGGGATGCGGCAAATGAGCAGATTTTTCAACTGCAAAACAGTTTGACGGAACTGGCGGCGCAGCAGCGCGTAACCCAACTGCAGGCTGAACTGGCTCAGGATCAGCTTGACGTGATTGCAACCCAGCTGAGTAATGGCAGCGGTTCACAAAGCGGCACGCCTTTGACTCCCAAAGATGAACAGCAGGCCCACATTGAGGAGCGTCAACGCTATGAAGATGTGCTGGATGCCAACTATTCTCTCCTGCGCGCGGAACTGAACCTTCTGCGTTCTACCGGAAGCATCGAAGATTGGGCAAAATCCGGCCCGAAATAATCCACACTTCGTTTGTTTCGAATGATCTTCGTAAGTGCATGTTACTGATAGTGATATGCCGATAGGAGTACCTTTCCGGTATCCCGAATGGCACCTCTATAAGCCAGTAAACCCGCTCCGGATGTTACACTTAGGTAATACGCCATGCCACTGAAAACACTGTTTCTTAACCCGCCCTCGTTTGAGAATTTCGATGGTGGCGCCAGCTCGCGCTGGCCAGCCACGCGTGAGATTGAGTCCTACTGGTACCCAGTGTGGCTCGCCTACCCGGCTGGGATGCTCGAAGGCTCGCGCCTTCTCGATGCACCGCCGCATCACATCTCCGCGCAGGAGACAATTGAGATTGCCAAGGGCTACGAGTTTCTCGTGCTCTTTACAAGCACTCCAGGTTGGACGGGCGACCAGAAACTGGCCGAAGCCATCAAGCGTGCCAATCCTTCGATCCGTATCGCCTTCGTAGGACCACCGGTCACGACGTCCCCTGATCGCGCTCTGAATGAGTGCGAAGTGATGGACTTTGTCTGCCGCCGCGAATTTGATTTCTCGGTCGTGGAGTACGCCAACGGCAAGCCGCTCGATGAGATTCTCGGAATCAGCTACCGTAAGGACGGCAAGGTCGTGCATAATCCCGATCGCCCGCAGGTAGAAAATCTCGACGCAATGCCGTGGGTCACCGATATTTATGCACGCGATATGGACGTGACTAAGTACAACGTCCCCTTCCTGTTGCATCCTTATGTTTCGCTTTATTCGACGCGCGGCTGCCCGGCGCAATGCACTTTCTGCCTGTGGCCGCAGACGCTCTCAGGTCATGCCTGGCGCAAGCGCTCGACCGATGACGTTGCCGCCGAGATGGCGCACGCGAAGGAGCTCTTCCCGCACGTCAAGGAATTCTTCTTCGATGACGATACCTTCAACATTCAGAAGGCCCGTACGATCGAGCTTTGCGCAAAGCTGAAGCCGCTCGGTCTGACATGGTCCTGCACATCGCGCGTTACCACTGACCGCGAAACGCTGAAGGCCATGCGCGAGGCCGGCTGCCGTTTGTTGATCGTGGGCTTCGAGTCGGGCGATCCGCAGATTCTGAAAAACATCAAGAAGGGCGCAACGGTCGAGCGTGCGCGTGACTTTACGCGCGACTGCCACGACCTGGGCCTGACGATTCACGGCGACTTCATCCTCGGACTTCCGGGTGAGACAAAGGAATCAATTCGCAACACCATCAACTTTGCCAAGAGCCTTGACGTAGAAACGATCCAGGTTTCGATCGCCCATGCCTATCCGGGCACAGAGTTTTACGACTACGCCAGGGAGAATGGCTTCATCATCAACAACGGCGCCATGGTCGATGACGAGGGCCACCAACTTGCGCATATCGAGTATCCGGGCCTGCCGACCGAGTACGTCCTGGAGATGGTGCACCGCTTCTACGACGAATATTACTTCCGCCCCAAGGCTGCATGGCGTGTAGTGAGCAAGGCAATTGTGAACCGCGACGTGCCGCGCCTGTATCAAGAGGCGAAATCGTTCCTGAAGCTGCGGTCACAGCGTAATAAGCTCGTAAAACAGAAGAAGCAGCAGAAAGCGAATGAGCCGGTAAACACCGTAAGCGCAGAGGTCTAGCTGTAACGTTGTATCCGTACAATCGGCCAGCCATGCGCTGGCCGCTTTCTCTTCTATGACGCGAAGCACCATGACATTTCGGCGCTATCTGGTGCTGGCATTTGTTTCAGTCGCAGCGCCGCTCGGCGATACGTTCCTCGATGTTGGAATGAAGAGTATCGGTCCCGTCTCGCTGACTCATATCACGACATTGTTTCATGCGGTCAGCACACCGTGGGTTCTTGCCGGGATAGTGATGCTGATCGGTTTCTTCGCCTCCTATCTCACCGCACTATCATGGGCGGACCTTACCTTTGTCCTGCCTGCTACCTCTTTAGGCAATGTTGTCGTAGCGCTCCTTGCTCGATTTTGGCGACATGAAGATATTTCTCTGTCGCGCTGGGCGGGCATCTTTCTCATTACCGCAGCAGTTGGATTTGTCACGCAGGGCCCCTCTTATACCGAGCATGAGAAGCCTCTTCCCGCACGAGATGTAGAGGAAGTGTACTGACATGAATGAACTGCATCATTCCGGATTGACAAACGCTGCCATGATTGCATGCATCGTTGCAGCGGCAACCATCGGCGATGTGATGATTGCTTCGGCCATGCGACAGATTGGCGATCTCGACGACATCAAGGCGCATGCCGGACTGCTTGGAGCTATCAAGGCCGTTATCACCAACACTCGATTCTTTTGCGGAGTGGCGGCCATGGCTGTCAGCTTTTTTTCGCTGCTCTTTGCCTTGAGCCATGCGGATCTCAGCCTTGTCGCCCCTGCGTCGGCTTCCTTAACCGTGGTGACAAATACGATTGCCGGTAAGGTTTTTCTTAAAGAGAACGTAGATCGCCGACGCTGGCTCGCAGCGCTTTGTGTTTGTTTCGGCGTTGCTCTGCTCGCGCGCTGAATGCGGTTCTAATGCCAGGTTGATCCGTTTTTTCCGCTGAGAACACGATCTAGGTATGTTGCTGCGCTGATGAGCGCAAGATGGGTAAAGGCCTGGGGAAAGTTTCCGAGGTGCTGCCCGCTGCTGCCAAGCTCCTCCGAATAGAGTCCGAGATGATTCGCGTACCCGAGCATTTTATCGAAGAGTAGTCGCGCCTTTTCGACCTGATGCGAGCGGGCCAGCGATTCAATAAACCAGAACGAGCAGGCAGTGAAGCTGCCTTCATCGCCTCGTAATCCATCGACAGAATTCTCTCGAGTGTCGTAACGATAAACGAGACTATCTTCCGTCAGCGTCCGTTCAATCGCATCCATCGTGGAAAGCCAGCGAGGATCGACAGGGCTGATGAAGCGCATCAACGGCATAAGCAGAACTGAAGCATCAAGGCAATTCGACCCTTCATACTGAACAAATGCTTTCTGGGAGTCATCCCAGTAATTGGTAAAGATATCTTCCGTGATCGCATCGCGGATTTGCAGCCATTCCGCCAGCGGTCCGGGGAGGGAACGTTTGCGCCCCATGCGAATGGCGCGGTCGAAAGCGACCCAGCACATCAGGCGCGAGTGAAGAAATTTTCGGCGTCCGCCGCGTACCTCCCAGATTCCTTCATCTGGCCGATCCCAGTTTTTGCTAAGCCAATCCAGAATGCGGCGAACTCCTGCCCAATCATCGTGTGAAATAGCATCACCGTACTTATTGGAGAGATATATGGCGTCCATAAGTTCGCCATAGATATCGAGCTGCAACTGTTCTGAAGCTGCATTTCCAATTCGTACCGGACGAGAATTCTCATAACCCTGGAAGTTTTCCAGTATCTCCTCTTCCAGTTCCTGATCGCCGTTGATGCGATACATCACCTGCAGCGGACCATGCTCGGCATCGTCGTGAAGACGATCGCGCAGCCACAACGTAAATGCCCGCGCCTCTTCGGTGAAGCCGAGACGCATAAAGGCATAGAGGCTGAAAGCCGAATCGCGAAGCCACGTATATCGGTAATCCCAGTTGCGCTCGCCACCAATTCTTTCGGGCACTCCGAATGTGGGAGCGGCGATGAGAGAGCCATATTCCTGGCTGCAGAGCAGCTTCAACACGAGCGCTGAACGATTGACCATCTCGCGCCAGCGTCCTGAATAATTTGAACGGGCAATCCACTCTCGCCAGTAACGGGCCGTCTGGTTAAAGTGATTTTCGATTACCTCAGGATCTAAAATCTTGACCTCGGGCGCAGATTCGCCAAAGGTAAATGTCGCCGTCTCTCCTGCCTTGAGCGTAAATACCGCGATTGCATCGCCCCCTTCCAGATTCAGCGGAACGGTGGCATGCAGTGCCATCTTCGGGCATGTTGGGCAATCAGGTTCAAAATGCACTCGACTCTCTTCCAAGTGAGCCGAGTGACCGCTACGCGCATAGTTGAAGCGCGGCTCGCAACGCAGCTTGAACTCCACCTCACCCTTAATCACGCTGACAGTACGAATAATCTGATGCGCATAAATTTCTCCCTTCTTTCCGGCGAGGATCGGCATGAAATCTGTGATTTCAGCTACGCCGAAATCTGAGAGAAGGCGCGTGAGAAGAATGTTGGTCTCGGGCAGATACAGCTGCTTGGTGCGACGATTGCTCAGTTCCGCCTGGATGCAGAACATGCCGCCTTTATCGCCGTGGAGCAGGTTTGCAAATACTGTAGGTGAGTCAAAATTCGGGAAGCAGAAGTAGTCGATAGAGCCTTCCATGCTGACCAACGCGGCGGAACGCATGTTTCCAATGATCCCGTAATTTTCAATCGGCTGCGCAGCCATCATCACCTCAGATACTACAAGCCTTAGATGTTTCAGCGCGGCAAAGGTTTATATGGCCGTGGAAATCATTTGAATAGACGCATCAGGCCCGATGGAGGCAGATCGGGTCGAAGAAATTTCTCTTCGTCCCCGGCAACTTTACTAAGCGCTTCAGCTGCGAGATAACCGCTGCGTGCCGCGCCCTCCATGGTTGCAGGCCAGCCAGTAGCGGTCCAGTCGCCGGCGAGGAAAATGCATGGCCACGGGCTCTGTGCAGCGGGGCGAATCTTGTCGAGCTGCGGGCGAATAGAGAAAGTGGCACGGACTTCTTTCGTGACAGCGGCTTTGAGCAATCTGGCTTCGTGAACAATAGGAAAAAAGAGGGCCAGCTCCCGCATTGCCAAATCGATCAGTTCCTGACGCTGCATAGGGATGACCGAGCGTAAGACGCTGATGACCAGTTCCAGATATTGTCCCTGCTGCCCGTGCCGTTGAGGTTGCAGCTTTGACTTATTGAATAGCCACTGGATCGTCGTATCCAGCATGGAAGCGTGTTCGAGTTCTGTGATTTCCCTATCGAACCAGAGATGCACCGCAGCAATGGGCGCATGGCTGAATTGGCTCACCTGCGAGGCAAGAGCCTGCTTGCCCGGAGCATCAGGAAGCGAGGACAACAACTTCGCCATTGCTTCAAATGGCAGAGCAAAAATCACAGCATCGCTGGTGAAACGGTCGTTCTCCGTTATAACGATCCACTGATCGAGCTGTGCATCCCATTCGACCTGCGACGCGCCGGACCTCAGGTTGATCTCCGCGCCGCGCGCCTTGAGTGATTGCAAAGCATGGCCATAGAGATCGCTTAATGGAACGGACGGAATCGCCATACGTCCGGCCTCAGGCGAGCTGAGAAATAATTCGCGGCAGACCTTTGCGGCATAATGTACCGACGTTTTATCCAGTTCTTCATTCAGCGCTGCATAGAGCACCGGCTCCCAGAAACGCTTGATGGCTCCCGGGGTCTGCTTGTGCCGCTTTAGCCAATGCGCAAAGTCTTCTTCCGTATCGTTCGGAATTCCAGAAATGAATGATGAGAGTCCGCGCGCTATCGCCAGCTTGTCAGCCCGCGAGAAAGCGTGTGCGCCCAGAAATGCAGCACTGGCATGCAACGGAGCTGGCAGCGCCGAGGGACGCAGTACGCTTTGGCGTCCGCCCGGTTCGATCATCGTAATCTCGTCGAACCAGCGTAGCTTGTCCAGCGCCCCAATGCGTCCGTAGAGATCAAGAAGATTTGTGCAGCAGCCAAATAAAAGGTGCTGGCAGTTGTCGATGATCTCGCTCGTCCCGGGGTGCTCATAGGAAGAAGCGCGTCCGCCTACGTAGGGCCGGCGCTCAACGAGACGCACTCTATAGCCGGAATCGGCCAGCGCCGATGCAGCTGCAAGGCCGGCAACTCCCCCGCCTACGACGGTGACGGATTGTATAGAGCGACCTTGTCCATGCATCGATCAGCCTCTGCCTCGCAAACGATATGCCACCATACGCATGAGGCCGCGCGCGAGAATCGCGAGCTTAGTGAGAGTGGACACAGAAACTCTCTCGCTGAAGACATCAAAGTCCCTGCGTTCGATGCGTTGCAGCAGGCGGTGATAGATCGAGACAAGAACCCATAGTGCGGGTCGGGAATCTGCTGCGATCAGCGGCAGTAGTTCTTCGCTGGATTTGTAATAGTGTTCGGCACGATTCGCTTCGAACTCCAGAAGCTCGCGCTGATTCAGCGTCAGGTTGCGGCCGCCTTTCAGTTCCCGAATCTCACTTGCAGGAACGCCGTAGCGCTCCAGATCTTCTAACGGAAGATAGATGCGGTCGCGCTCCGCATCCTCGCGAACATCGCGCAGAATATTCGTTAGTTGAAAAGCAATCCCGGTTTCTTCCGCCAGTTTTTCCGCGCGCGCATCGCTGTATTCAAAGATGCGAATGCAGACTAAGCCTACGACCGATGCGACGTAATAGCAGTAGCGATATAAATCATCGAACGTGGCATACGTGTCTAGCCTGAGCGGAGGAACTGCGTCTTCACCTTCAGGGCTCAGTCGGTCTTGCGATGTATGGAGATCCATCGCAGTTCCCCGCACTAACTGATCGAGCAAATCTGTTGTGATGTGAAAGCGCGATTGCGCGTCACGCAATGCGATAAAGACGGGGTCCTCAGTTGCCCCTCCCTGCGCTGCGGCGTGCCAGGCTGCGAGCCATACATCGAGATCGGTCCTACGCTCTGGCCGCGACTTGTTCTCATCATCGGACAAATCGTCGGCGTGCCGCATGAAAGCATAAACCGCACAGATGGCATCGCGCTTGGGCTTGGGAAGAGCGACGAATGCATAGTAGAAATTTTTAGCTTCCCGGCGTGCGATCTGTCGGCAGACCGCATACGCCTCTTCGACACTTACACTCACGCTGCGCTCCGGCCCAGAAATTTTCCGCTCAGTGCACGAAGCAGCAGAGCTACTTTCCTACCTTTGGAGATAGAAGGTCTTGCCCGCAGCACGTTGTAATCCTGTTGTTCGATAGCGTTCAGAATCTCAAGACCGCCCCGACTGAAGAGATCAAGATCGAGAGCAAGATCGCGGTCCACCATTCCAATCAGCGGCATGCCCTGGGCGAACATCTGGCGGGCGTATTCCACTTCATAGCGCATCAGCTCTCGAAACTGTGGCGTAAAACTGCGGCTGGCAATCATCGCTTCGTCAACACCGAAGCGGCGCATATCGGCCAAAGGAAAATAGATGCGGTCCTTTTCGTAATCGACCGTAACATCCTGCCAGAAGTTCGCCAATTGCAAGGCAGAGCAGGTGTAATCGGAAAGCGCAAAGCGTGCTGCATCGCGGTAGCCGCAGGCATAGAGCACGAGGCGGCCAACGGGATTTGCCGAATACCTGCAATAGCTCAGTACGTCATCCATTGTCTCGAAGCGGGTCACGGTCTGGTCCTGACGGAAAGCGACCAGCAGATCGGCAAACGGTTCTTTGGGAATATCGCAGACACGAATAGTTTCCGCCAGAGCTACAAACACAGGATGCCGCGCTTCACCGCGATAGCATGCGTCGAGTTCCTGTCCCCATAGATCGAGGAGCGCCAGCGATTGCTCGCGGTTCCCTACCTCATCTCCGAGATCGTCTGAAATACGGCAATACGCATAAATGCTGTGGAAATGCGGACGGAGGCGTTTGGGAAGAAACCACGACGCAACGTGAAAATTTTCGTAGTGTGTCTCGGACAGCCGCTGGCAATATTCGCGCGCTTCTTCGAGTGTCGGAGGCTTCTCTGGAATGCGATATTCCGCCGGAAGCGCGGCCCAGCCTTTTTCGATCAGCTCGTTCTGTGCAGTGTTCGGAGTCATTCGTTCCCGGAGTTTCTGTTGAAGATGATCCCTGGCGACGAGCGCCATAAGGATTATCTCCCACACTTCTCTATGCGAAGTGTGAGGCGCACATGTTTTAAGGAATGATTGCTGTCTTGATGTCGTTCGAGCGATCCATCAGCTTTCGAAAAACCTCATCCACGCTCGAGAGCGGTGCCCGGCCTGTGATGTATTCGCGGCAGTTGAACCGGCCGCGTGTAATCAGCTCGAATGCCTTGCGAGCAGTCGCCGGCGTGTGATGAAAACTCGCCTTTAATGTGATGTCGTTGTAATGAAGCCGGTTTGTATCCAGCTCGACTTTCGTGCCTGCGGCGCAGCCTCCGAAGAAGTTGACGGTGCCGCCCTTTCGCACCATGTCAACCGCCTGTTGCCATGTTGCAGGTGTTGCAACCGCTTCAATCGCGATATCTACACCACGCTGGTTGGGTGTGAGATTGCGAACGGCGGCGGTGACATCGTCGACCACGGTCGTCTGTATTACCTCTTCTGCGCCGAAGATTTTTGCGGCCTCAACCTGCTCGTCGCGCTTCACCACGGCGATCACTCGCATGCCTGCCAGTTGCGCGGTATGAATGAACATCAATCCGATTGGCCCTGCGCCAATGACAACCGCTGTATCTCCAGCTTGAGCATTGCTTTCTTCAAGACCACGCACCACACATGCGAGTGGTTCCGTGAGTGCCGCGTGTTCAAACGGAACTTGATCGGGAACGTGGAGAGTGTTTTTTTCAACGATGCGTGCCGGAATGCGGATGTACTCCGCGTACGCGCCGTTATTAAAAAGCAGATCGTCGCAGAGATTTTGCTGATTGTGTTTGCAGTAATAGCATGCATCACAGGGCGCGGAATTCAACGCGACCACCCGATCCCCTATGCGGAACTTTGTGACGCCTGCACCGACTTCGACCACGATGCCAGCCAGTTCATGCCCAAAGAGAATAGGCGGCTTCAGCATGATCGCGTGATAGCCGCGACGGTAGACCTTTAGATCGGTGCCACAGGTTAGCGCTGCGGCGACGCTTACAACAATTTCACCTGGTCCGGCGGACGGCACCGGAACCTGCTCAATTCGCAGGTCTTCTTTCCCGTACAGCACTGCCGCCGTCATTTGGTTTGCCATAACTTTCTATTTTCTCAGATCAGGCTGAATAAAGATCTTCATTGAAGCCGCTGTGGGGTTGGACGCGACTTCAATCGCTTCCACCGCCTGTTCCAGCGGGAATCGGTGGGAAATCAGCTGCGTCAGGTCAAATCCGGTCTTATAGCCGTTGAAAACCAGACTCGCACCCTCATCCTGAATCTCGACCGAGGCACTGTAAGAGCCCATGAGCGTCTTTTCGTCCATGCATACGGCTGCCGGATCTATGAAGGCTTCGCCGTGCTGGGTCTGCGCGAAGAGTAGCACCCGGCCACCAGGTCTGGCTGCGTCCATCGCGGTACGGATAAGAGCGTTGCCGCCGACGGCCAGGATCACGGCGTCTGCGCCTCGTCCTTCCGACTCACGTTTCGCGACTTCGACGACACTCTCGTTTCCCGCATCAATGGGGTGCGTCAGACCGAAACCAGCAGCAATGGCGTGCCGCTCGGTGTACAGATCCGAGGTGAGCACTTTTGCTCCCGTGCGCGCTGCCAGCGCCGCCAGCAGGATGCCGATCGAACCCTGGCCAATGACCAGTACGGTTTCATCCGGCGCGAGATCGAGATTCTTGATGGCCTTGAGGCAGGTATTGACCGGCTCGACGAATGCCGCCTGTTCAAAAGGCACGCCGTCGGGGATACGGACCACGCCGCCGGTGCTGACAATCCAGTCCATGACGCGAACATATTCAGCAAAACCGCCGCCGGAAGGCTCAAATCCGGCGGTGCAGCCGACTTTTTTGTAGGTTTCGCACTGAGCAAAGGTCTTCTTGCGGCAGTAGTAGCATTTGCCGCATGGGATGTGGTGGAAGACCATGACGCGGTCGCCGACCGCGAAGTTATCTACGCCGTCCCCGATTTTGACGATAGTGCCAGCCGTCTCGTGGCCGAAGATGCGCGGGGCCGAGTGTGAGCCGGTGTGAATTTTTTTTAGATCCGTTCCACAGATGCCGCAGGAATGGACGCGGATAAGAACTTCACCTGGTCCGATTTCAGGGACCGGGACAGTTTCGACACGAACATCGTTGACGGCGCGATATACGGCTGCCTGCATCGTGGCTGGTATTCTTTCGCCGGCCGGAGCGGGCGCATTGCTGGTTGCTGTCGCCATAGACTGTTACTACTAGATTACAGCGTCTTACCCAGAGATTGGGTGATTATGGTCTCCAGGTTGAGGGCTGCTGACTGGCTTTGTTTACCTAGCTGCTTCAGCGCGGACCAATAGCTGGGATGCAGCAAAGCGTAGCCGATGAATGCGGACATCTTCAACTGGCCATCTTTGCCCAGAAAAGGGTTGAAATCCGGCAACTTATCGTTGGCTCCGTCTGAGACCCCTTTGAAACAATAGAAGGCAATATTTCGCGCTGCAGCGACACGGGCTACGGCGGCTGCTTCCATATCGACCAGCGGAGCCTGATACTCTTGCGCGATTTGGCGCTTCTCTTCGGGACGGGCAACATGGTCCAGCGTGACCAGGCGGTGGCCTGAGGGAAGCTCGGTGACGAAGCGGTCGCCGGTGCGACTGTCGATGATGTCGTAGATGGCGACGGCCGACGGGGGTTTGATTCCGCAGGAAAGCGATCCGGCCCAGCCGTAGGAGACCAGTGCTTCGATTCCGCCTTCGGCCAATACTTGCTCGCAGGCACGGCTTGCGGCTTCGGCTCCGATGCCGCCGGCGATAGCGATGCAGTCGGTTTCGCCGATACGGCCGAAATAAAACTTTTCCCGCTGCTGCCAGCCTTTGACCAGGGGCTTCAATTCTCCCGCGAGGGCTGCGATGATGCCTATTTTTTTCATGACTTGGGGGCGTATCCGTTGGCACGGAACCAATCGATGGCTGCGCGGAGCGCGGGGTAGACCGGGACCAGCCGGAATTCAAGATCGCGGACGGCTTTTGCGGAGGAGGCGAACATTTTCTTTTTGCCCATGCGGACCGCTTCTACGGTCGCGCGCGGTTCTTTGCCTAATATACGACCGGTGATGATTTCGTCGAAGAAGGCGAAGGCCATGGCAACGGCATTCGGCACCTGCATGGTTGGCGATGGCAATCCGGTGATTGCCGACATCTTATCGAGGATTTGCTTAAGGGTAAGATTTTCGCCGCCTAGGATATAGCGCTCTCCCGGCGTTCCTTTTTCAGTGGCAGCTACGTGAGTGCGCGCAACCTCTTCCACATCAACAAGATTGAGGCCTGTATCGACGTAGGCGGGGAATTTCTTGTTCAGGAAGTCGACGACGATGCGGCCTGTCGGGGTGGGTTTGATGTCTCCAGGGCCGATAGGGGTGGTGGGATTCAGGATCATCACTTCCTGACCGTCGTAGGCGGCTTTGAGCGCCTCCTGTTCGGCAAGGAACTTCGATCGTTTGTAGTGGCCGACCATATCGGAGAGGGATACAGGCGTGTTCTCATCGACGATGGTCCCATCGGTTTTGAAGCCCATGGTAGCCACGCTTGAGGTGTAAATGACGCGTTTTATTCCCTCTTCGCGGGCAATACGGAGCAGCTCGCGGGTGCCGTCGACGTTGATGGCGTACATCTGCTTCGGATCGCGTACCCAGAGGCGATAGTCGGCGGCGACGTGGAAGACATAATCGCAGTCGCGGATGCCAAGGCGGAGCGATTCGGGATCGAGCAGATCGCCGGTGATTGTGGTCATCGACGATGGCGCCGGCATTCCGGCGAAGTTGGCGAGATTGCTGGTTTTACGGACGAGGAGACGGAGGTCTGCTCCCTGGCTGGCAAGGACTTTTGCTACATGACTGCCGACGAAGCCGGTGGCACCTGTGACGAAGACTTTCATTCTGCTCTAGGGGAGGTTACCACCCCCTCCCCTATTTTGTACGGAGATTCTTTGTTTTCAGCAACTTAGACTATTTACCCACACAGATATCGTTTATTATCAATGGTTTAGATTAGTTCTTTTCAACCATTGGATGAATACATGCCCATGGTAATTGGGTCCCTAGATAGCTGATTTTGCTAGATCTTCTGACAATTTAACGAACCCGTAAGGTCCTGATTTTGGATATGTTAGGCGAATTATTAGCTATTTAGCACTTGACAAGATATTCGTGTCGTTTGCTTTGAGGTATTTCTGTCGCGCGCAACTTGGTGGAGGTCCTTCGCTTCGCTCAGGATGACAACGTTTTTATCTTGCTGGACTTTCGGGTGTAGAAGGAATGCTCTCCCACCCTTCGCCTGCGGCTCAGAATGGGGCACCCGGGCGTCCTTGTGGCGCGAGATTGGTTGAGCTTCCCTCCTTCATAGGAGTCGTAATTTTTGGTGCCTTTAACGCGCGGTTTGGTTGCAGCTTTGAGCCTTTATCTGGCTCAAAGCTGCATTTTCCCTGCACTTAAAACTGGATTTTTGCGCCCAGCTGCAGAGTTCTTGGGTCGTAGGTTGAGGTGACCTGGCCGAAGTTTCCGTCGCCGGAGTTTCCGTCGACGCCGTTAAATTGCGTGTGGTTGAAAGTGTTGAAGGATTCAAAGCGTAGTTCGAGCTTGGGGCCAGTTTCGCTTGAAGTGAGCGGAATGTTTTTGAAAAGGGACATGTTGAAGTTGAAGAGTCCGGGCAGCACGACGGCGTCTTTGCCAGAATTGCCGAAGCCCTGCGTGGTTCCTCCAGCCCAGGGAGCAAGTGGGTTGGCGAAGGAGCTTGTGCTGAACCATCCAAGGCGGTGTTTGGGGTAGGAAACCTTGGCCACCAGGTTCGAGCGGTTGGAAGTGCCGCCGCCGAGACCGAGGGTGTCTGCGCCGGTGTAGGCGACGCGCTGCGGAGTTCCTGATTGCGCCACGGTGATACCGGAAAAGACCCAGCCTCCCAGCACGGCGCGCTCGAAGAAGCTCGAGCTATGCAGGAAAAATGGAAGCGTGTAGATGTAGTTGGCGTTGAAGATGTGACGACGGTCGAGGGCGCCCGAGCCGCGATCGTAATCGAGGTTGAACGGATTGGAGACGCCGCTGAGATCGCCGGTTACCTGATCGATAGCATGGGACCAGGTATAGGCAAGCTGCAACGTCAATCCATGCCGGTTCTCCATACGGAGACCTGCCTGCAGCGAATGGTAGTTGAAGTTGCTTTCGTTTTCCTCCTGATTGATGGTGCTGTAACCGGGATAGATTCGATAGCGGTTGGCATTGAAGGAGGGTATCGGATTTCCGCTGGCGTCTTTCAGTTGTCCCGCGACACCTTGCCTGTCGTAATAAGGATTCGATGGATCGGCAGGATCGACGCTGGTCAGCGGCAACGAATTCACCTGCCGGACATCGCTCTGGAGCCAGCCTAAGGAGCCGGCATACTGCACGATAGCGACGACGGATGGCGCGATCTGGCGCTGTACTCCGAGGCTGAACATCGCAGTTCCAGGCGGCGCGTACTTGTATTGAAGGTTGGTAAGCGTCGATGGAAAGGTCTGCGATGTAGTGATTCCGGTTTGCGCGCTGGTATTCGGGTTGGAGAAATAGACGTTGTTGGCCGAAGGCTGGTAGGCAAAGGGCGGATTCAAGGCTGCGTTGTATACATCGTTGCCTTGTACGCGCTCAAAGAACATACCAAAGCCGCCACGGACAACAGTCCTGCCGTCTCCCTTGACGTCATAGGCGAAGCCGACTCGCGGCTGCCAGGTGTTGTATTTGTTCTGAACGACACCGCGGGGAAAGCCGTTGACTCCGGCTTCGCGGATACCGTTGAGGTAGAAAGGCTGTCCGCCGAAGTTTGTGAGCGAGGCGGGATCGAGTGTGCCATCGGCGGCGACTGGATTCCCTGCCGTCGTGTCGTAGTAGGCGGGCACGAAATTGGCAAACTGGTTGAATCGCTCGTAGGCATGCGGCAGACCATCGAAGCGAAGTCCGAGGTTGAGGGTTAGCTGCGGGATGATGTGCCAGTTGTCATTGAAATAGGAACCATAGTTGTTATTGACCCAATGCTTCCCTGCCAGGAACTGCAATTGAGTAAAACTGGCCGCATCACCGAGAAGGAAATTGACGTAAGAGTCGCCGGAAAAGGTGCTTTGAGAGAAGACTGCAGTGCCCTGCGTATTGGCCTGTAATTGCTGGTTCTTAGGATCGTGAAGGTAGCTGAAGCCGAACTTGAACTGGTGTTTGCCTTTTGTCCATGAGAGATCATCTCTGGTCTCGTAGCCTTCATAGGAGTTTTTCCAGGGGAAATAGCTGGAACTCCACGTGGTGCTGTAAGGCCCTTGCAGCTGGATTTCCGGCATACGGCTGCCGACATTGTTGGCCAGCGGGAAGAAGCTGGTAGCCGACCATCCATCCGGCTGCGCCGAGACGCCGACTGGATCGAGATGAATGGTGTTACCGCTATAGAGGAATGCTGTTTCGTTGAGCAGTGTTGGCGAGAAAGTCTGCGTAAGTTTAATGGTTGCAGACCAGGATGGATTCAGCATCGAGGTACCTACGGTTGGATAGGTACTGTCTCCCCAAAGCGGCGGATAGTAGGTCTGCGTGACCGCATCATGCAGATAGTGACCCATAAGCTGATATTTACCGCTGATGGCGTGATCGATACGCACTACATCTTCACGAACATTGGTCGGCTGCGGAATGGACGAGATGTACTGGCTGGTGCCGAGATTCGGCTTAGGAAATGTGCCGGCGTTGATTTCGAGCACAGCGTTGGGATCGATAAGATTCGCCGGGATTACGTTGTTGGGAAACGGCTGACCGGGAGTAAGACCGTCCTGCGCATACAGCGCCAGCTTAGCGGGATCGCTGGTAACGGGAACGATGGGAACCGTTCCATTCGCCGGCACGGTGTAGGCCAACGACTGTCCGGCTGTTGGAAAATTATTTGCGGCGATGGTATTGACAGTTGAAGGTGAACTGCCCTGAATCAACCTGCGCCATTCTTCGTTTACGAAGAAGAAGGTCCGTTTGCGGGATTCGTTGTAGAGGTGCGGAATCCAAAGCGGGCCGCCGATGTTGAAGCCGGGTTCATTGAGACGAAACTCAGGGCGTTGTTGTCCGGCGAGATTGGTGAAGTAGTTGTTGGCGTCGTAAGCTTCGTTGCGATTGAAGTACCAGACCCCGCCGTGGAAATCGCGTGTGCCCGATTTGATAACCATGAGGATGGTTCCACCGGAGCCGATGCCATAGTCAGGACCATAGTTGCTGTCGAGTGTCTGGAACTCAGCGAGGGCGTCGATGGATGGCAGAGAGCTGAAGCAGCCGCCGCAGCCGCGATCGTTGAGTTCACCGCCATCGAGAAGGTAGATGTTGTGGCTGACGCGGGTTCCGTTAAAACTGATGCCATTGGCGGAGGTAAGCGCGTTGACACCGCCGAATGCAGGCAGGTTATTGGATTTGCCCATGCCGAGAGCGGCAAGCGATGTGACGTTGCGTCCGTTGGTGGCGAGCTGTGTGACCTGAGCGCCGCTGATGAGATTGCTCAGCTCATTTGTTTCGGTCTGGACCTGAAGGGCGTCAGCCTGAACGGTGACCGTTTGGCCGGCACTGCCGACCGCGAGACTGATGTCTTCCTTGAGGGTCTGGTCGGTGTTCACGACGATGTTGGTTTTGGTGTAAGCCTGGAAACCCGTGTAGGTGGCGCTGAGAGTGAAGTTGCCGATACCGACGTTGGCGAAGTTATAGATGCCCGATCCGTTGGTGACGCTTTGCCTGACCTGTCCGGTAGCTTGATTGGTGAGGGAGATGGAAACATTGGGAACGATGGCGTTGCTGGCATCTGTAACCGTTCCGGTGATGGTTGCGTTCTCCTGAGATTTTGCGAAGGGAGCGATAAGAAGGGTCGCAAAAATCAGGCTAACGAAGAGCAAAAACCTGCGTTGCATATATAGCCTCCTGAAAGTGGAGCGGTGCGGTGGTGCGGACGTGGCGAAGCAGGGATAACGTTTGCCTTGCATTGCCACGAGTCTCTTATTTGTTTCCTATCGGCGGATTCTTCTTAGCCGGTCGTCATACTGAGCGAGAATCCGCCGAAGTTTAGAGGTAATCGCATTTACTTTCCCTTGCGAAAGCAGAATTCGAGTCCGGGTTAGAACAGCGAAGAACTTCCAGTAAATGTTTACTGAGCGGGGATGCTACTCAGCCCAAGCTGCGCCTGTCAAGGGCAAAGATATGACATGTTTATGAGTCTGCACGCGACAGGAGAGGGGGTTTTGCCGGCAGAATATCGAGTCCGCCGATGGACCACCACTTCCCTCCTTTAGCCGCGGCTCGCTACCTTCCAGACGCAAAGTCTTGGACAAGTGGCCGAACTCAATGTTGTATGGCGGGAGGAGCTGCCATGCATCGGAAAGACAAGATAGACGACCATCGCAAAATAAAATTTTTGATGATGTGGAATTCACACCGGGCGATAGACCAATGATGGCGGAGATGCTTTATCCCTGGCCGGGGCAGCTTTTCTGGTCCTGCATGACAGGAGCCGCTGTGGCGATCGCGGGGATCACCATTTTTCTGAACAGGAAGGTGAAACTCGCGGCTACATTGCTGGGGGTTCTGATTCTGCTCTTTGGGCTGGTGGTGTGGGTGACTCGACTGATTGCGCATCCGGAAGATGTGGGCGGAGCGAAATATCTGATTGACCTTGGACTGGCGGGGGGTGCGCTGCTGCTTGCGGGGGCGCTGCCCAGGAAGGGCGATTAAAACGGCGTAACGATCGGCGACCCAAACAGTTATGATTACGTGCATTGAGTGCAGATCATTATTGGGATTGGGGGCTGTATCCCTTTGCAATGGAAATTGGCCTGGTTGCTTTTGCTCACGATTTTTACAGCGAGTGAGAGGGTTTGGGCGCAGGATCTGGAACCGCGAGCCTATGCAGCGTCGCCGGTCGGCATCACTTTTCTAGGGGTTGTGATGGCACGATCGAGCGGGGATGTGACATTCGATCCCTCGATTCCCATCACGAATGTAAGCGCGAAATTGTACTTACCTGTGGCTACCGCCAGCCATACCTTCGCCCTGTTTCACAGGCAGACACTTTTTTCTGCGGGATTGCCTTATGTCTGGGGAAATGTGACCGGCGATGTCGGTACGCAATCGGGAAAAGTGTATCGGTCGGGACTGGGCGATCTGCGCCTGCGATATTCAGTGAACCTGCATGGCTCGCCTGCCATGTCAGCGAAAGAGTTCGCGCGCAAGCGTCACGGATACATTCTCGGTACCAGCCTTACTGTACAGGCGCCGTCAGGTCAGTACGGGGCTACGAAGCTTATCAATATCGGGACGAACCGCTGGTCCATCAAGCCGGAGATTGGATTCTCGTATCCGGTAAGAAAAGTGGATCTGGATTTCTATGCCGGGACCTGGTTCTTCACCGATAACTCTTCGTACTATCCGGGGAACGTCAACCGGACGCAGCAGCCCGTGACCGCGTTGCAGGCGCACGTAAGCTATACGATTCGGCGCGGGCTTTGGGCCGCATTCGATTCGACCTGGTACAACGGCGGCGACGTCTCCATGAACAACGGACCATACAAGAATCGCGAAAACAATAGCAGATTGGGCGGAACTGTTTCCATTCCGCTTCCAGCGAGCCAATCGATTAAAGTTGCGTACAGCGAAGGCGTATATGGCACGATTGGCGCAGACTTTACTACGTGGACAATCGGCTGGCAGAAGACTATTTTTCGATGATTTAAACCTCTTGACCAGAGGGCTATGGATACAGCTTTGCCGGCGCGATGGATGGTGCCGGCTCGCCTGATTCGCGGATAAGCTCGAGCAGTTGAGCACGCAGATCGTTGGCGGCTTCGCGATATTGGGCTCTTCCGGCAAGATTCACCTGCTGCGCGGGATCGCTGAAGTTGTTGTAGATCTGGTATTCCGTGTAGTGGGTGCTGGACGGCGTCTCGCCGCCGTCCAGTGCGGAATCGGCCACGCAGTAGGTCCACTCTTTCGTGCGCACGGCTCGTCCAACCATCGATTCGCTGATCTGAATCAGTTCCCTGTTTGGCCAGTTTTTTCGCGCCTGCGCGTCGCGCATCAGTGGAACAAGGCTTTTCCCGTTCATCGAAGGTGGAACGGGTGTCCCGGTCAAGTCGAGCAGCGTTGGTGTCAGATGACGGTTCCCGACGACGTGATCGAGGCCCATCGATTGATCGATGCCGGGGCCCTGCATCAGGAATGGAACCCGTATGGAAGCATCGTGAGCGCTTCGCTTGTATTCACTATTGCGCGTGCGGAAGTGGCAGCCGTGATCGCTGGTGAAGAGAAAGATGGTGTTGTCTAAAATGCCCTGTTCTTCGAGCGTCTTCAAAATTGTGCCGACGGATTCGTCGATGCGTTCGATTGCACCGTAGTAGTCGGGGAGTTGCTGCTGCCAGTCTCCGGGCAGGTGCAGCAGGTCTTGCGGAACGAAGGGATTCTGATAGCGTTCCGCATAACCCCTGGGAGCGACGAAACGCTTCTCGTCGTTCTGGTGATGTGGCTCCAATTGCGAAATGAAGAGCAGGAAAGGCTTTTCCTGCGGCTGCTTCAGGAAGCGGACAGCGCGGTCGGTGATGAAGTCAACGCGATATTGATTGTCGAAGGTGATCTTGTTTCCGCTGCCGTCCCATATCTCTCCCGAGTAAGGATGAGAGGTCAGCTCAAGCGCGTTCGAGCCCTCCCAGAAGTCGAGAAAACCAGCGCGGTCTTCGGGAGGCACAAAGCCTCTCTGCTGCGTGTTGCCAGGTGTGATGGGCGCAAGATGCCACTTGCCGATAAAGTTTGCGGTGTATCCGTTCTGCCGCAATACCGATGCCAGAGTGGGAAGCTCGTGCTTCAGATCAAGCTCCAGCTTCCACATGCCTGTCTCGGTTGCGTAGCGCCCGGTGAGCATACACGCGCGCGACGGCGAGCACAGAGGCTGGTTTGTCACTGCCGTCGAAAATGCAATGCCTCGCTCGGCAATGCTGTTCAGGTTCGGCGTGCGCGTGGTCGGATTTAATCCGTAGGCGCTGATGAAATCCCACCGCACCTGATCGGCCACGAAGAGAATGACATTCGGCTTCTTTGTCAATTGCGCCTTCTCTTTTGCCTGCGCGGTGGTAGAAGCTGTGCCCGTCAGGATCGCGCTTGTGGCCAATCCCTTAATGAAATCGCGCCGGCTTGCGGACGCTCCATCCGTCATCTTTCGCTCCTAATGCGCTGTCTGCATGTCCGCAATTTCTAATTCGAGACCGCCGAATTCCGGGTGATCGTTCTCCCTCAACTTGTAAGCAAGATGAACGATGCTGTCCTGCACGATATTCATGGATTGCACGCGCTCGGCCCAGTGCCAGCCGATCGCGGGAAATGTGATCGCACGCGGGCCTTGCGCGAATTGCAGGCGGACATGCTTGTCTTTGATAAACCGGGGAGCCGAGGCTACGCGAACATTTTGCGCGACGAAGACCGGTTCCTCGTTGCCCATACCGCACGGCTCCATGCGCCGCAGCCAGGTGAATAAGGCGGGCGTAATGCGATCGAGCGGCAGATGGGCATGAATCGTCAGCGTGCTTCCGAGTGCATCTTCTGAAAGATTCGCAAGTGCATATGCTTCCAGCCGCTCGCGAAGTTCAGCAACACTCGATGACGGGAGCGAAAAGCCTACGGCGTGCGCATGTCCGCCGAAGCGGGTAAAGAGATCGTGACAGCTCTCAATCGCGTTCAACAGGTGGAAGCCAGGAATCGAACGCCCGGAGCCGTGAGCTGTCATCTGCGCAGCACTTCCGCCATCTCCCAGCTCGTGCGTGATGACCAAGGCCGGCTTGCCCGTTTGATCAACGACACGCGAGGCGAGAATGCCGACGATGCCGCGGTGCCAGCCTTCCCCGTCCATCACAATACACCGTGCATGCTCAAAGGCCGCATCGTTCAGGCGTTCTTCAATCTGCGTGCGGATGCCTGCTTCCGTATCGCGGCGATCTGTGTTCAGGCGCTCCAGCTTTTCGGCCAGCTCCTGCGCGCGCTGCGGCTGCCGCGTGGTGAAAAGCTCGACCACATCGGAAGCAATATCCATGCGTCCGGCGGCGTTGATGCGAGGCGCGATTCTGAAGGCGATATCTACGGGAGTGAGCTTCTTCTGACCCGGATCGAGATTCGCTGCTTTCATCAATTCGCGGAGTCCGGCATTGACGGGCCGTCGCAGGCCGTCCAGTCCCAGCGCAACAAAGGTGCGGTTTTCTCCGAGCAGCGGAACGGCATCCGCTACTGTCGCGATCGCGAGAATCTTCAGAAAGGAGGGCACGATTTTGGCGCGCGCACGCTCCGCATCATGCGCTTCCAGGAGGGCCTGCGCCAGTTTGAATGCCACTCCTGCTCCGCAGAGGTGCTTGCAGGGATAAGTACAGTCGGGCTGGTTTGGGTTGAGCACGGCCAGCGCGCGGGGAATGTTGCTTCCGGTGACAGGATCCATCTCCGGCAGGTGATGATCGGTAACGATCAGATCCAATCCAAGAGCTTCGGCTGCGCGGGCTGCCGCAAAGGCGCGAATGCCGGTATCGACGCTAATCACCAGCCGCACGCCTTCCGCTGCTGCCGTTTCCAACACCTCATCCCGCATACCGTAGCCTTCCTTGAGCCGGTGCGGAACATGAAAGCGGACCTCGCCGCCGAGCATTTCAATCGCAGTTTTCAGCAGAACTGTCGCCGTGGTTCCATCCACGTCGTAATCGCCGTAGATCAGGACTGGCTCTTTGCGTTCTATCGCCTGCTGCACGCGGGGAACAGCGGCACGCATGCCGCTCATCCGATAGGGATCGTGCAGGTCGCTGAGCTGCGGTTGCAGAAATCGGGTCACTTCAGCTTCGGTGAGCACGCCGCGCGCGCATAGAAGCTCGGCCACAATCAGCGGAAGACTGGCCGCACGCGACAGTTTCGCAGCGGCATCGCCGTCGCCTTGAATGTAAACCCAGCGCTTGCGAAGAGGCTGCTTACGGCTGGCTGCGCCTGTGACCACAGTGGCGCTCACGGCTACTCGTCTTCATCCTCGTTTTGTTCAAAGACGATATCGCTGAAGTCGTCTACCGATTCGAGCAGCTGCTGGTAGCGCTCGTACCACGGCGTTGAAGATTCGTGCAGGAAGGCGACGCCCTGATATACAAAGCCGAGCTGGATATAGCCCATTTTGCCGACATAGTTGACCAGCGACTGTGCTTCTTCGACTTCGGCGCTCTCTTCATGCGGATAATCGAGGTCCTGCAGTTCCTCAAGAAGGAGCTCGAGATCTTCTTTTTCGAGAAGAACATCGCTCATGGTGACAAAGGGCGACCCCGCAGCTTTCGCCATCTCGACAAAGTCTTTCCAGCTGTCAGGATTGGCGTCGTCTTCCCACATCACCGTGGGCACGTCTTCGCCCACATAGCCGGGCAGGCGGCGCATTCCATGGCCTTCGACAAAGGCAATCATGTCGTCTTTCAGGGAGAGCAGGTCGTTGGGAGGCATCATCAAACGCCTATTGTCTCAGAATTCGCAGGTGGAAAACCGGGACTTTTCGGATTGTAGGATGGAAAGAGGAGATTCGAGTTTTGGCCAAGTTTGAGCGGCATGTATTTATCTGCACCAACGTGCGGGAGCCCGGCAGCGCACGACCTTCCTGCACCCACGACGGGAAGGGCGAGCTGCACGGCTTGTTCAAGGACAAGATGAAAGATGCGGGCCTGAAAAACACGGTTCGCGCGAATAAAGCGGGCTGCCTTGACCAGTGCGAACACGGCCCCACAGTCGTCGTCTATCCGGAAGCGGTATGGTACGGCTCTGTAAAGCCGGAAGACGTAGAGGAGATTGTGACAGAGCACCTGGTGCATGGTAGGCCCGTTCAGCGGCTCATGCTGGTGGATGACTGCCTCAATACGCCCAGCTGCCCGCATCGGCCACCCGTGAAGGGAAAAGCTTAACCTCAGCTTTGAGGACAAGGGCCTGAATTTGCTCTGTTTGCTGTGCTATATTCCGAATAAGATCAATGATTTTTTCTAAGGAATATGTTGGGTATCTGGCGCGCCACACGGTCAAGCACCTGATCGATGCGAAGATGATTCGCACCGACAAGGCTAAGGTCGTCGAAGAGCGCGTATATAACGGTCTGCTGGAAGAATTGCAGCTCGAAGACCGCATCAACGAAGAGGTCCGGGTCATTCTGGAGGCATACCAGGAAGACATGCGGAAGAGCGGCGCAAGCTACCCTGAGATGTTCAAAAAGGTGAAGCAGGAACTGGCGCGCAAGTACAAGGCGGTGCTGTGAGAATCTCGCGTGACAAGTTGAACAAGCTGGCACACGTAGTCGCGGACACACTCGCGGAAACCGACGAGGCCGAATTCCAGGAGGACCGCAACACGATCCGCCAGGAAGCCCGCAAGGCTTTGGAACACCTGCTGAATGAAGAGCTGCGCATCGATAAAGCTGCCCGCCAGAAGATCGAATCGCAGCGCAAGGTCATTCTCGAAGGCAGCCAGGAGTGGGATATTCTCTACCGCAAGTACTACACCGATGAAGTGAAAAAGCTCGGTATCTAGCTGTTTTCATCTAATCCGCGAAAAGACATGCTTAAAGCATGCCTTTTTCTATTGCCCTTAAATTACACAAATGAAAAGATTTGTCGCCGAAGATATCGAGCTCCACTTATCTCGTCGTCGAGGATAGTTCAAGGGACTGGCCAGCAGCTTCTTTCGCGATTCCGGCGATGATCTCGTACGAGCGGCGACGGGCACTGTGATCGTAGGGATTGGAGGTGATGATCAACTCATTCGCCTGTGTCTCATCGAGAAAGAGCTCCAGCTCGCGGCGCACGGTTTCAGGTCCGCCCACAATCGCAGCCGCTCTCTTTGACTCGACCGCAGCATCTTCGAAAGCATTCGCCAACCCATCGAGGCTGTCGACTGGCGGTGAAAGCGGCGCGAGCTCATTGCGGATCAGGCGGAGAACGTTGATGTACTCAGTGGTGGAGAGATACTTTGCCTCTTTGTCTGTGTCGGCCGCAAGCACCGGGACGCCGACCATCGTGTAAGGCCGATCCAGCACGTCAGACGGTTGAAAGCTGCGGCGGTAGATGTCGAGCGCCGGCAACGTATTCTGCGGCATAAAGTGTCCGGCAAAGGCGAAAGGAAGTCCCAGCTCACCGGCAAGCTGCGCACTGAATCCGCTGGAACCGAGCAGCCAGATGGGGATATTCAGCCCGGCGCCGGGGAGAGCTTTTACAGGCTGTCCTGGCTTCGGCACGGCGAAAAATCCGCGGAGCTCGGCGAGCAATTCCGGAAAGTTATCGTTATTGCGCAGGTCGCGGCGAAGCGCCTTCATGGTTGGAAAATCTGTGCCGGGGGCACGGCCCAAACCGAGATCGATGCGTCCAGGATAGAGGCTTTCCAGCGTCCCGAACTGCTCGGCGATGATCAGCGGCGCATGGTTCGGCAGCATGATGCCGCCGGAGCCGACGCGAATGGTCGAAGTACCTCCGGCCACGTGCCCGATCAAGACGGACGTAGAGGAGCAGGCAACCGATGCAAGATTGTGGTGCTCGGCCAGCCAATATCGCTTGTAGCTCAGCCGCTCCGCATGCTGCGCCAGATCGAGGGTTTCCTGGAAAGTCTGCGTGAGAGTGCGGCCTTCTTTTACCGGAGCGAGATCGAGAACGGAGAGCGGCGTGCGGGCCAGACGAGATGAATGCGCCATAAGAAAACCTACTGATCAGTAGATGTTCAGTGTAGAGGAACGATGCAGATGTGAGCTCCGGGGCTCATTCGAAGAGTGCGCCTAAACGAGGCGGAATGATGGGAATGTGCACCTCGGGAGATCATTGGTGGCGCGAAAAAGTTCTGATAGAATTGAACAGTCGGCAACGCCCATGCTGACACTTCTTCTGGCGCCATGGTGTAATTGGTTAACACGCCGCCCTCTCAAGGCGGAGAGTTCGGGTTCGATCCCCGATGGCGCTACCAAGCCTCAAAAATCCCCAAAATTCAGCTTTCAGTCCAGCACTAGCGCGGTGTTGAGCGCATAGCTTGTGCGATTAACACATTCTTGTAATCAAAAACAATTACCTGGGTGAGTTTCAAAGAATCATGGCTTTCGGCCATGCTCAGACTCGATCGCACGCCCTTTCTTGATGTCTGCGTACAACTTTCAAAATAAAACCACCCGTTATTACTCTCATGCTGCGCCATTCCCGGGCACGGCGTCGCCTCTTACCTAGTGGAATGTCGCAGAGTAAACGTCATTAGCTGAGATGAATCAATATCAGTGTGGCTATGCGCGCGATCAGAATTGAGGGATCGTCTGGTTTCGCGCTCGCACAGGCTCTTGTACTGTTCTGATTAGCTTCGTGAACTAACTGTTAGTGGATGCAGTTGGCCGGTCCCTGAAAACGATGTTTTCGGCAACTCCGATCGCATTTAGCTCTAATCTGAAAATCAGAATTCGGGGAGTAGCGTAGAACGCAAAGCGACTGGAGCTAGGGAGAAAACCTCCCCGACCACGATTTCTATATTGTTTATTATTACTCCGGTACCATGAGGCGTGACAAAACGAGGCATCGCTTCACCGAACCCGACGCAAGAAGATGTCTCATCGAACCAACTTCAGCGATTTCTGAAGGAGCTTGGACCCGGTATCATCACGGGCGCGGCAGACGATGATCCATCGGGGATCTCGACCTACTCCGTTGCTGGCGCTTCATACGGATACACGACACTTTGGACGGCACTGCTTTCATTTCCACTCATGGCCGCTATCCAGTTCATGTGCGCAAAGCTGGGCATGGTGACGGGTTGCGGTCTAGCTAGCGTAATTCGTACGCGCTATCCGCGCTGGGTTCTATGGCTGGCTTGTTCGCTCGTTGTTATCGCGAATATCTTCAACATCGGTGCGGACCTTGGAGGTATGGCCGACGCCACGCAAATGATCACTGGAGTTCCTGGCTTCTATTGGACGCCTTTCTTTGCTGCGGTGATCGTTGCGCTTCTTTTCTGGACCTCGTATCGCTTGATGGCTCGTATATTCAAGTGGCTTACCCTGGTTCTATTTGCCTATATAGTCGCAGCGTTCTTAGCACACCCTAACTGGCGTGCTGTCGCGCATTCCACTTTTATTCCCCACATCGAATGGAGCAAGTCATACATCTCTGTCCTGGTGGCGATTCTGGGAACGACAATTTCGCCTTATCTCTTCTTTTGGCAGGCCGCACAAGAGGTTGAGGAAGACCGGGATCATGGAAAAGCGACGGTGGCCCAGCGAAAGGGTTCTACCAACGCTGAGATTCGCTCGGCCAGACGGGATGTCGTTACGGGCATGCTGCTTTCCAACGTCGTGATGTACTTCTTAATCCTGACGTCAGCGGCAACGCTCAACGCTCACGGCCATAAAGATATCGAAACTGCAAAGCAGGCAGCAGAAGCGCTTCGCCCCCTGGCCGGCGCGGGTGCGTACTGGCTTTTTACCTTGGGGATGATTGGAACAGGAATGCTTGCGGTCCCGGTTCTTGCCGGATCGTGTGCCTATGCAGTTGCAGAGGGTGCTCGATGGAAAGCGGCATCGCTGAACCTCAAACCGGATCTGGCTCGCAAGTTTTATGGAGTAATTGGCGTCTCGATCGCGGTCGGACTTGCGCTAGATTTCGCCCGCCTGAACGCGGTCAAGATGCTGTTTTGGTCCGCAATTCTCAATGGCCTCCTTGCCCCGCCACTCGTGGTCATGGTTGTCCTCTTGACTAGTGATAAGAAGGTGATGGGCAACCGGATGAACACGCGCGGTATGAAGTGGCTAGGTTGGACGTGCGCTGCCGTCATGACGGCAGCTGCCGTGGGTCTGATTATATCTTCGATCTGATTGTCTTCACTCCCAGCCCGAGGCTAGATCCGTCGGATCGGATTCAAGAAAGACGATAGCTTTGCACACGCTACAGGCTTCATTTTGAGATCAGAGCTACCCCGGTGTTCGATATGTGCGTTTTGTTGGCAATCTTACTTTGGAGAAGATCGATAGTCGCATCAAGGATCTCGGGAATGGCGACTTCTGAGATCAAACTGGATTCGCGGTAGAAGCCGAGAGATTGGCGGGTGATGTGCACTATCCTCTTCAACTCAGCATCGGCCAGGAACAAATATTCTCTCGCCGCAGGTGGGCCGTCGAGATCTTTTGCTAGATAAAGAAGGTTGGTGGTCGCTTCGAGAGGATTGTTAATCTCATGGGAGATGGAAGCGACGAGACGCCCCCGGACAGGCGAGTTTTTTATTTCCCACAAGATCCGCTTCTGCTCGCTTGTGATCGGTGATATCGATGGCATATTCGCCGATGGTGCCGTCGCCCAAATCGCGACCAGAGAACAACAGCCACCGACGAGAATCGTCCTTTTAGAAATATTTTTTCGTACGGAACCGACACAGCCCGTCTTCACGATAACTCCACCAACCGTTTGCGGCCTGGTCCTGCGCTCTCTGCAGATGGGCATAGACCATGTAGCCGCTCTTAGTACGTCCGCAGGCTGGTCTGCGGTTCGTGCAGCCGCCGCCGCAGAGCAAATATTGGTGTCGATCGAAGATTGCCGATCGCCAATACGAATATAGGCATGAGATGGGATGGCATGTGCAAGGCATGTGGCGTCGAAGACGCAATCTTTCCATAGCGTCGCGCCGCCTCTGCCGCTCGCGGCGCTAATGCCGGTTCGTTGTAGGCATGGATGATGTAGTGGGCTAGCTCAGGATGATGCGTCGGAAGAATCGCGACACGCAGGTCTCAGCCTAGAAGACTTCCTTGCAGATCCTTAGTGGATCGACATCAACAAAAGCGGTCTCTGCAAAGTGGGGCGATCTTGTAGACGGCGTCGACGATCGTTCTCTGGGTATGCCGCCTTACACGCCGAAACCCTCTTCGGCGCCCTAAGCCGATCTGGGCTTCAGCACCAAGTCTGCGATCCGCGCCAGATAGTGATTAACAAGAACGCGAAATGCACCAACGGCTGTTTCCCGCGAAAGAGGAAACGCTATCTGGGATCAGCGGCATCTCGCGGGGCCGATGGCTGCCGACATCATCGAAGACGCAACATGCCATTAGCGCTCGTGACGCAACGACCGGCCAATCGCACGACGTCGCCCCGAACCGTAACCGCCAACGAACTGGGGCGCTTCATATCGTAGCCCTGCTCGATATAGATAGTTGCACTATCTTCGACCAAGCCGTGCCTTACCAGCTGGCAAGCCAGCGGCCCCGCGGCCGTTCCGGTTGCTGAATCTTCGACGATCCCCATCGTAGGATTGAAAACTCTTGTGTGAGCCACAGCAGCCTGCGACACAGGCTCAAGACAATAAAGATAGCGACCCTCCCCGCCAATTTCGCGTAAAACATTCGCAAGGCGTTGCGGGTCGGGACGCGCCTTAGATATCGAAGCGCGGCTTCCAACCGGAACTAACAAATGTGATGCCCCGGTAGATACGACCTGGATAGGGAGATCACGAAGCAAGAGCTCGTTCTCTTCAGCCCAAGCGCGTCAGCTAATTCTCGACTGTCGCTCAATACGCTCGCAAATATCGGCGGTGACTGCGTCATCACAACCGAAGTGGGCTTACCTTCCGCAAAATTGATTTTCAGGGGAAGCTGTATCTGTGACTAGACTCGTCGACTATTCACAGACTCCGAGCGCAGTCCCTATTTGCGGTGCCGAGTTCGCTGGAATTCCTCCTCCGGTGTTGGGTCGCCACGACTATCCATAGGGCTGAAGGTCGTAAGCGATCTTTCGTCCGGAGAAGCCGGTTTCTCGTCAGCTAACTTCCGGATTGCCGTTACCCGGGGAGCAACAGGAAGTGTTGAGCTTTTACGAACCTAGTGAGTGCATTGGCGATAATCCACTCATTGAGAATCGGCATGGGGTCAATCGGCCGCGGTCACGTGTCCGAGATGCCGGTTTTACATCCAGTGAACCGGAGTTTTTGCAATCCAGCACCACTGCGCAAAGAACGAAAAGAGCATCAGTAACGACGGCTCCTTCCGCTATCCTCTATTGGTGGTTGACGAAGCCAATCCGCAACAGCTGGTGGACTTGGGCTTGAAATAGCCGGTAGCACGAATTTCGAGTTTCCAGATGAATTTGCATGTTGTATCACCTGAACTGCGCGTATCTATTGTTTGTGAGAGTCATCACGTTGCTTGTGGACGGGCTCGGACAGGGAGAGCCGGCATGCGCTGCAATCATTGCCTGTCCCAGGCTTAATCCCCCGTCTCCTGGCGGTACCTGAGATTGAGTAAAGACCTGTATGCCTGCTTTTTCTAAGCGATTGATGAGGCCGGACGTGAGCTGCCGATTCAGAAAGCATCCACCGCTGAGACATGCCTGTCGAATACTCGTCCCTACAGCGATGTCAGAAACGATTTCACTAAGAGTAGAGACTAGCCCGTTATGAAATCTTCTACTGATCACACTGCGCGGAACACCATTTTTCAGATCAGCGAGGATCTGTTCAAACAGGACAGATACGCCGATCTCCAAGCATTCACCTCCACGGACATCGAACAAGTAGGCGCCATCCTCAATCTCACCCTCACAAAGCGCTTCCATCTCGATGGCTGCTTGTGCTTCGAAGGTGACATGAGAGCGCGCACCGATCAAGGCGGCAACACTATCAAATAGCCTTCCGCAGCTGGAGGTCAAGGGAGACCTAATTTGCCGTTCCACCATCTGTCGTACTGTCTCGATATGGCTACGAGGGATCTGTCCAAGAAATGGAACGCCATCTACGAAGCACTTTTCTCCTGCATGCAGCAGGTGAGAAACCGCCATGCGCCAAGGCTCTCGGATAGCCTGCGCTCCGCCCGGCATCGGCACATATTCAAAATGTCCAACCCTTCTGAAACCAACAAAGTCAGCGAGCAGAATCTCTCCGCCCCATATCTGAGCATCGGTTCCGTAACCTGTGCCGTCCAGAACTATCCCTATAACGGGGCCGGAGAGATGGTTCTCGGCCATACAGGAGACAACGTGGGCGTGATGATGCTGCACGCCGATCGTCTTGATGCCCTTTTGCTGAAGGGTCCACTGAGTAGAGAGATAGTCGGGGTGAAAATCGTACGCGATCACCTCTGGCTCTACCGCGAGGGTTTGTTTTAGATGTGCCATCGATTCCTGAAAGAAGGTGTAAGCTGCCAGATTTTCAAGATCGCCGATATGTTGCCCAATAAAAGCGTTCTTTCCTTTTGTTAGGCAGATGGCATTTTTAAGTTCGCCTCCGACAGCGAGCACGGGTGGAAGATCGTGCTCCATCGCGCGAACGAAACGCGCCCGGATATCTATCGCAACATTTTCCAGGCCTATGGGCGGTACGTAGCCCCGATCGGCAAAGGGCTGACAATTGATTTCGGTAAGTGGGCTAGTTCGCTTGGCTTCGAAAGCAACTACACCAAAGATCAGCTCAATTACTCCCGTTCTTTCTATTTCTATTACCTTCCCTTCTACCACATGGGTGTGCGTACGAACTTTCAGATCAACGATAAGGTGGCGTTCAATTATTGGCTCACGAACGGCATTCAACAGACCGAAGCATTCAATTCCTTCAAAGACGAAATGTTCGGATTTACGGTGACGCCGACGCACTCCATTACCTGGAACATCAATTATTACCTTGGACAGGAGCACCCTGATGTCACATCGTCCACCAACTGCAGCGCGGCTCCTTGGCAGCCCGGCCTTTGTCTCAACCCGATTCTAGATCCAGCAAATGGCAAGACTCATATCTTCGATAGCTATTTGAGTTGGCAGGTCAAACCAAAACTTCTTCTCGGGGCCGAGGCTGACTACTCGATCCAACGAGTCTGGCAAAACGCGGCACCTGGCCAATCTTCCGCTCCATCGCACGTAGATCGCGGAGGTCTTTTCAGCGGAACCACCCAAGCTCTGAAGGAGGGCACCGGAACTGCGACCTACCGGTTTGGCAACGGTTTCCTCGGAATGCTGGAATATAGGCGGGATTGGACGAACCAGTTGTTCTTTCCGAGGGGAACGGCCGGCGCTCTGGTTGGGCACCAGGATACGGCGACTCTCGGACTCGTATGGTGGTATGGCGCTAAGCAGGGATCGTGGTGAGATCAGTCAACGGCCTTATCGCTATCTATTCGATGAGGCTGTCGCGAGTTTCTTGTGCTACTGAGGGTTTTCAGTAAGTCTAGTTACTCCAGATATGTCCTCTGGTCTCTATGCTGGTGTCACTCCGATTTCGTACTTCTCGCTCCTCTCCTGCTGCTGCGAACCGGCTTTGGAGCCGGTGCCATGCTCACGCCATCAATCAAAATGTCGGTATACGCCTTCACGAAGGCCGAGGTACTCAATTTGCCATTCGGATCGTACCAGGCGCCGATAGAGTTGACCGCGCCACCGAATGCGAACGCGACCAGGCGGATGTCGCACGGCTTTATCGTTCCGTCGGCAATGCCTTCCGCAATTCGCTCGCGAAGGCTGCGGTCGATCCGCCGCTTCAATCTGCGGACTTCGCTGCGCGCGGCGGGCGCCAGCTCATTGTCGTCCAGGCTCACAACACACTGGCCAAATTCCATCGTGGTGATCGTCTCGACCCAGACGCGCAGAAAGGCGCGCGTTTTTTCGAGACCGGAGCCGGTCGCCTTGTCGGCGTCATCCAGCCGGGTCAGAATGCTTGCAATACCTTGCGAATAGCAGCCGACGAGGATGTCGTCCTTGCTGGTGAAATAGTGATAGAGCGCCGGCTTGGTGATCTCCAAATGATCAGCGATGTCCTCCATCGAAGTCCGGCGATATCCGTGCTTCAGAAAAAGGTGCGCAGCAGTCGAAAGGACAGCGTCACGCTTTAATTCCGGTTTTCGCTTGCGGTTCTGGAAGGCTTTTTGAGCTTCCTCGCGCAAGTTGAAGCGTTTTGGCATCGCATCTACTCTCTCAGATTTTCTTACAAACTGCCCCGTCACAAGAGCCGTCAGCGGGGCTGCGACGCCGGACTGGAAACACCGTCGGCATTGATTGCAGTAACCCGATATTTCGCACCTGAAACGGGATGCGGGTCGGGCCAGGGATCGTCGGTGTCGCTGGCACACTTGTCGCAGATCGTCCGCCAGACCTTGGACACAGCGTCATAACGTTCTACCGAGTATCGAAGCGCGCCGGCTGAGCCACGCCAGACGACAAGTCCGCCAACCACGATGGATGTGATCACAGGTGCGGGCGGAACAGCATGTGCGGGGACGGCCATACCGGACATTATGTATCCGTGGTTGCGCAGTTGCTGCGCTCGTGCGCCCATGTCCTCGGCAGACATGACCAGCGTCCGGATGCCCGGATAATAGAGCGCCCACCATTCGCCGCATTCTCCTTCCGCCGCAAACTTTGGATTGCTGGCGCCGGCCGGGATTGGTTGAAAGCCGAAATTTTCAAGGTGCGCCTGGAGCGCCCAGAAGTCATCCCCTGAGATATTGGGATCGTTCGCCATGGTGTCGAGAAGGCGCTGCAGGTCAGCGGCTGATTTCCAGTTGGTGCGGTCCCAGCCGAATTCATTGACTACGAAAACTTTGCCATGGAGCGTAACCGCGGCAGCATCCTGCGAAAAAGTCTCGGCAGTGGTTGGCGGAAAGCTGAGGGCCATGCCGAAGAGCGCGTCCCAGTGTGGATATTCCTCAAACGAAACCATGTCGGTCTGGGAATTGTCGATGATGTTGGGATAGTTGCGGAATAGGCCGCTGCTGTCGAGGTACAGATGGTTATGATCAAGTTGTTTGATATGGAAGCCGATTGTTTCTGACCACGCGGCAACCTCCCCAAGATTGCCCTGCGAAAAGAGTGTGCTGAGGCTGCAGATATTGCAGTTTTCCCACGCCAGAATTGTCGGGTCGTCGCGGTAGAGCACTCCAGTAATACTGTTGCGATGGTTAAGCACAGCGTCGATATGGCGTTCAAATGCCGCAATGATGGCCGGATCAGTAAAGAAAGCTTGCGGGTTCGACGCGTGGTTCCAAGCCAGGAACTGACCGATTCCTCCGCCGCTGCAAGTCGCGCAGTCGCCGATGAGCGAGATGATGAGACGAATGTGATGCTTGGCCGCGACTGCGAGCGCATAGTCAGAAGACTGGAATGCCGCATCGTTAAACTTTCCCTGCTCCGGCTCGATGCAAAGCGGACAGCCAACCGTATCGCCGATGGTCTGCGAGCGGACAACCCTGGCCCCCATTTCGGCGGCGGTCGCGAACGCATCCTCCACTTCAAAGCGGGAGGGATAGCGGGGACCGCCGGGGTCGTGGGGACCGTAGCCTTCCAAGCCGAGCCATTCAATGTTGGCACCGCTGTAGCGGAACGGCTGGCCATCGAGCGACAGGCGAGTACCCTTGCGCTGGACGAAAGATTGGGCATGCAGACACGCCGTCATCACGACCAGCGCCAGAACACATTTCAGACCCTTCATGAATCCTCCACGGGCGACGCCATATCTTACTCTATGGTCAGTATTCACGGCCCACTACCCTATGCCAACGCCGCTTTCGGGTGAATAGAGTTTGCGGTTCAGCAGCCGACAGGAGCCGCGCAGGACTTGCTTCCCGTCTTCGGCGAACATCTCCAGCTGGTAGACAACTTGAAACTTTTCGGGCAGCATCTCCGCCACGGTAACGATGGCGGTGTAAGGCAGCTCGGGCCGTACGGGAGAAAAAAATCGCGCGTCGATCCCGAGCACCACCTGTCCGTCGGAGTGGAGGATGGTGCCGAATATTTTAGAGAATACGCCGAGAATCAAGACGCCATGTGCGATGCAGCCATCAAATTCGGCCGCCGACGCGGCGGCAGGATCGAGGTGAATTGGGTTTGTATCGCCGGTAATCCTGGCAAAGCTCACGATCTGTTCCTGCGTGATCGTAAACGGATATGTGAATGAATCTCCTACCGCAGATACAGTGTTCAATTCCAGCTCCCTGCTTTGCGCAGAACGGTTTTCGTAGTTACGGTCCTGGCCGTGCAACCCTCTCGCGGGGATCCGGGACCGGCTGTGGCCGCCATTATAAGTGACTGGACAGTAAGATACAAAGTGGTTATTGTTATCGCGGTTCGATTTCCAATCCGAATCATCCCGAATTTGAAGGACCGCTCGTCATGCGCATCATCTGTCTTTGCCTGGCGCTTTCCACGTTGGCTGCCGCGGGACAAAAGCCGGGGCACACTGGGTCTTCTGGGCCTGCAATCCGGCTGGCCAGCGGAACAATCGCCGGCAAGCAGCAAGGCAACATCGCCGTCTTCACCGGAATACCGTACGCCGCTCCGCCGATAGGCCCTTTGCGGTGGCGGCCTCCGCAACCTGTCGCTGCATGGTCGGGCGTACGTGACGCAACGCAGGCCTCGCACCCATGCATGCAGAATGTGAATGGCACTGATACTTTCATGGCTCCGCAGGCCGCGGCTTATGGCGTGCCATATGTCGCTCGGCCGGTCGATCCCTCTGAGGATTGTCTCTATCTCAACGTCTGGACTGCGCAACCCGCGCCGGCCGCGCATCTTCCAGTCATGGTCTGGCTGCACGGCGGCAGTAACAGGGTCGGCAGCGGGACGGAGAGCGGTTATGATGGCAGCTCCCTCGCGTCGCGCGGCGTTGTCGTGGTCACGATCAACTACCGGCTCGGCGTAATGGGCTTCTTCGCGCATCCCGAGCTCACGGCGGAATCTCCGCACCACAGTTCCGGCAATTACGGGCTGCTGGATCAGATTGCCGCGCTCAAGTGGGTCAAGCAGAACATTGCCCTGTTCGGCGGCGATCCAGGAAACGTGACATTGTTCGGCGAATCTGCCGGAGCGATTGACGCTACCGTTCTCATGACATCGCCGCTTACGACAGGTTTGTTTCGCAGAGTGATCGCGGAGAGCGGTCCCGGATTCGGTCTGGCGCCTGAGCAGAATCTACGGAAGATGGAGGGACTCGGTGAGGCGGTTGGCAAACAAGCGGGAGGTCAGCCGGGATCGCAAATCGAAGTGCTAAGAAAGCTGCCCGCTATTCAAGTTGCCCAGATCGAAGACGAGCTCATCCAATCACAGTTCAAAGGTTATGACCCCAACGCGTCCATTGTGGATGGCTGGCTGCTTCCCCAATCTCCTGCGAGAGCATTCGCCCTGGGCGCGATACAGCGGGTCGATATCCTTGTCGGCGTCAACGCGAGAGAGTTCAGCGCGTTCCGAACCGCTGCGGCTGCAGCGGCGAAGAAGGCACCGCAATCCGCCAGCAAGTCTGGAGTGGGAGACCAGGTCAAACTCTTCGCGGACACGGCGCGTCCTCTCTACGGCAGTTGGACGGACATGGCGGTGGCAACTTACATGACCAGGATTCTCATCCATGGCGCGCCGGCTCTCGATCAGGCGAGCAACGATATAGTTGCTGCATGTCCCATTGGAGCGGAAGCCGCTCTAACAACGAGCGCCGGGCAGCGTGCATTTGTCTACAGGTTCGACCGCTCAGTGCCGGGAGAGGGCGAGTCCGCTTTGGGAGCATTTCATTCCCTCGAGCTTCCTTACGTTTTCGGCACTTTTGAGGCGCGCACATTCAGCTGGCTGCCGTTTGACGCGACGGATCACAAGTTGTCGGACCTGATGCAGAGTTATTGGACGAATTTCGCCAGGTCCGGAGACCCTAACGGTCCCGGCCTTCCGCACTGGCCGGCATGGGACATCGGCCAGGAACCATATATAACGTTCAGCCAGGGCGGCGATGGGGTTCCGCAGCAGGACTTTTCTCCGATCTTCTGCCATCTTTCGCCGGACCGTCTCAAGCAGCAACTTGTAAATTACTAACCGCTCCATACCGAGGCTTGATAACGAAATGCATGTTCCTCTCACGCCCCTGCGCTGCCTGTCCCGCGCGGTGGATTTGTACCCCAGCAAGATCGGCGTTGTATCGGAAGGTTCGCGATATAGCTACGCGGAGTTCGGCAATCGCTCTCGGCGCATGGCGGGGGGATTTGTCGCCGCCGGAGTGGTTGATGGTGACCGGATAGGAGTTCTGAGTTTCAACAACAATGTGCTGCTGGAGAGTTACTATGCCGTTCCGCTGGCTGGCGGGATCGTGATGCCTCTGAATGTTCGCCTGCAGCCTTCGGAGCTTGAAGTTATCCTAAAACATGCGCAACCGCGCATTGTGCTTTACGAACAGGCTTTCTCGGCTGTCGTGGAACAGCTTCTTGCGACTGTGCCCGGCTGCAACTTTATCTCCATTGAAGATTCCGGCCGTGGTCCCACGCTCTCATCTCTCATGGCGGTAGAGCCAATTCCTCTTCCCGATCTCATGTCGATCGATGAGACCAGCATTGCCGAGCTTTTCTACACCAGCGGAAGCACCGGGATTCCGAAGGGCATCATGCTATCGCATCGCGCGCTCTATTTGCATGCGCTGTCTCTTGCGGGCAGTTTGGATCACAGTGACAGCCAGGTGATTCTGCACACGATTCCCTTGTTTCACGCCAACGGCTGGGGCTTTCCGCAATTTGCAACCATGTGCGGCTTAAAACAGGTGATGGTGCGGCGTTTTGATCCTCCGACTGTGTTTCGCTTGATCGAGCAAGAGCGTGCGACGATCATGATCGTCGTCCCGACCATGGCGGCGGCGCTGATGTCGTGCCCGGACCATTCGCGATTCGACGTGTCCAGCCTTGAGCACGTCATCATCGGGGGTGCGGCCGCATCTCCCGAGTTGATCGGGGCCCTTGAAGCATTCTTCCCCGGAACCACGATCAGGGCTGGCTACGGACTGACTGAGACCGCGCCGGTCATCAGCACAGCGCGGCCAAAGAGCACGCTAACTTTTGCGAATGAAGATGAGCGGCGTAGGTTCACGGCGTCAGCGGGGTGGCCGTTTCTTGGAGTCGAGGTCCGCGTCGTCGATGGGAGTGGCGTCGACGTCCCTCAGGACGGAAGTACCGTGGGAGAAATTATCGTGCGGGGAGACAATGTAATGGACGGCTACTACCAGGCTCCGGTGCTGACGCATGATGCCATCGTGGACGGGTGGCTGCATACCGGAGACCTGGCCGTGTGGAACGAGGACCGCTGCCTGCGGATCGTTGACCGCAAGAAAGATGTGATCATCAGCGGCGGCGAGAACATTGCTTCAATCGAGGTGGAGCATGCGATCCAGGCGCACCCTGATGTCGCGGAGTGTGCCGTTGTCGCGGCTCCAGACGCTCAGTGGGGAGAAATTCCTGTCGCGATTATTGTGCTGCGGGAGAACAGAACAGTAACCGAAGAGCAGCTTTTGGAATGGACCGGTAAATATATCGCACGCTTCAAGCTTCCACGACAATTTGTGATTCAGAAAGAGGCTCTCCCTAAAGGTGGAACCGGGAAAATTCTGAAGTATCAGTTGCGCGAGCAGTTCTGGATCGGCAAAGAGAAGCGCATCCAGGGCTGATGATGAGACTCCTTGGGAGAATGAACCTGCTGACCTCTCGACATCGTCGTGCGCTGCTGATCGCGGCTCTCGGCTTTTTACCATTTTCTTCGGCAGCGACTCTATGCGCGCAAGCAGATACGTGGCGAGCGATGTAGGTAAATGGTGGCCAGAGACGGGATCGAACCGCCGCC
>NZ_LMUM01000037.1:8112-425422 GCF_009765985.1 Acidobacterium sp. S8 | reverse complement strand
AAAACTCTTGTGTGAGCCACAGCAGCCTGCGACACAGGCTCAAGACAATAAAGATAGCAGCGGCACATGAAATCGTTTTATTCCTGCATCAACCGTATCGGTTTTGCTCCGTCTTGTGAGAGGTTCATGCGACCCCGAGCATGCTAACATTTTTGTCGACATTAACGTTGATCGTCTACCCTTCAAACTTCGATGGTACTTTCCATGCCCGACGCTGAACAATGCTTGCCCAACGAACCTGCTTATAGCAGCCAAAGAGCAATGGCGTTAATGACGTTGTTATTCTTCATGTGTGGATTTCTGGCTACGCTCAATGACATCTTGATACCTCATCTCAAGTCGATCTTCGACCTCAATTATGCAGAGGTCATGATGGTACAGTTCAGCTTTTTTTCATCCTTTCTCCTCTTTTCGTTTCCGTCAGGGAAACTCGTTGATTTCATCGGGTACAAAAAGACCATCGTGGTTGGCTTATTCATCATGGGCTGCGGCGCATTGCTTTTCCTCCCGGCTGCCACTGTGCCGTCATTTCCGCTCTTTGCCGCCGCATTGGTGGTATTGGCAGGAGGCGTCACTGCGCTCCAGGTCTCAGGTAATCCATACATCTCCACGCTCGGATCGTCCCGGACTGCTTCCAGTCGACTCAATCTTACCCAAGCGTTTAACTCACTCGGATCGACGATCGCTCCCAGTATCGGCGGCGCCTTAATATTGAGAGCCGCTCGTCCATTAAACGCAGTCCAGCATCTGCGCGATGCTACGCTGCATGCTTATCGTGTGGAACAGGCGTCTTATGTGAAGCTGCCGTATCTGGGTATTGCGGTTACGCTTTTTCTTCTTGGCCTTCTGGTCGCCAGTCAGAAACTGCCAAGCGTTAGAAATTCATCTTCACCCGATCATCCGTCGGTTCCGGTACTTCGCCTTTGGGGTCGTCGTCATCTCACGCTGGGCATCGTAGCTATGTTTTTATATTGCGGGGCTGAAATTACGATCGGTAGCTTCCTGGTGAATTACATAAGCCGCCCTGAGATAGGAGGTATGTCTCCGCGGTCTGCGGCTGCTTACGTATCGATTTACTGGGGCGGTTCGATGATAGGAAGATTTGTCGGGTCCGCGTTGCTGAGGCGTATCGATACAGGTGTCCTCGTGGGATTCAATGCAGTCGTGGCCGCATGCTTGGTGGCCACTTCGATGGCGACCGCAGGCCATCTGGCGATGTGGTCAATTTTGCTGGTTGGCAGCTTTAATTCCATCATGTTTCCGAGCCTGTTTACCCTCGGCATTAAGGGCATGGGAAATCTTACCGGCAAGGCATCCGGAGTGATGATGTCAGCGGCAGTCGGAGCGGCCGTGATTCCTGTTTTGCAGGGTACTCTGGCAGATCGAGTCGGTATTCATTACTCCTTTCTTGTCCCTGCGGTATGTTATCTCTACATCGTGTTCTACGGTCTCGAAGGCTGCAAACCCAGACGAATATAACAAAGTGAAGTACCAGTTATCTGATTGTGCTGTCTGCCATTCTTCAACCCGGCAGATAGTCTGCACCAAACCGATTGGCTGATTCCTTCCGAAAATCAGAGACCAACGACATCAACGCCGTCGTTCCACCATCTGAGACGATCGTTTGTCCAACAATATACTCAGCGTCCTCTGAGCATAGAAATGCGGCTAAACGCGCGATATCGGAGGGCCTGCCGCAGCGTGAGATTGGAATAGCGTTGCGGGCGGTCTCATTACCTGCCTCCTCGGTAAATCCGGGTATTGCCTTGAAATAGTTTTCTACTGTAATCCATCCCGGCGCAATTGCGTTCACGCGAATCCCTGTATGCGCCAGTTCGACAGCCAACGACCGTGTATAAGAAACAATTGCGCCTTTTGTTCCTGCGTAGACCGAATGTTCGGGAACTCCTTGCAGTGCATGGATGGAAGAGAGATTACAAATTGCTCCTTTCTCACCGCGTCGAAGCAGATCGTCAACAACCTTCTGAGTGATGAAGTACTGTGCCCTGAAATTGATGTGGAACATTGCTTCAAATTGCTGCGGAGTGACTTTCAGAAACGGACGATTGAAGGTTACTCCCGCGTTGTTAACCAGGCAGTTCAGACCACCGAGAAATTCAATGGATTGATCCGCAAGGGCAATCGCATCATCAAGAGAATTGAAATCTGCACGAAATGCGGTTGATTTCCGACCCAATGAACGCGCCTCTTCTATGGCCTCTTGCACAGAAGCTTCGTCGTTTACATAATGGAACACGACGTCCGCTCCTTGCCTGGCAAACTCCAATCCTATCTCGTGCCCGATGCCCGTATCAGATCCGGTAACGAGTGCTCGCTTGCCTTGCAGTCTTAAAGGTTGAGTCATGTCTGCCTTTCCGATAGCTGAATATTCGAACAAGAGCTCGGTCTCGCGGTGTCTCCGTAGCGTTGCCCTTTATGATTTATCGCGCAATCTCGAATTGTCAACGAAACTGTTGACTGAGTTCAAAAAGCTGGAGTACCAATTGGGATTATGGAAATTTTTCCTCATATCCATCAAATCGCCTCGGCAGTTACTGATCGAAATCTATACCAGTACCTTTTCGTAGGAGACAATACTGTCTTGCTCGATACAGGCGCTTCAGATACTCCTGAGAACATCATCTTTCCCTTTCTAAAACGCCTTGGAATGTCCCCTTTGCAAATCTCGATGGCAATTAATACGCATGCCGATGCCGACCACCACGGCGGAAATGATTCCCTGAAACAAATGGCGGATAAAATACTTCTCGCGTGTGGTGATTCCGACCGCGCTTTGATCGAGAACCCAGACCTTCTTTTTGCGTCGCGTTACGATCAATGGATCAACCAGCACGGCGTCGGCCTGGGGACAAACCCTGAGGCGAGCACCTGGGTGCGGAAAATGGTAGGCAAGCCAAGGCGCATTGACTTGACCTTCGCGGGCGGCGAACTCATATCAGTCGACGGGTAGCGCAGCCTTCGCGCTCTCCATGTACCGGGACACAGCGATGGACATCTCGCCCTCTACGATTCTGTGAACCGAGCAGTCTTTGTTGGAGATGCTCTTCACGGCGGATTTTGTCCCAATGCATCGGGAGCTCCGTCGCTGCCGCCAGCGTACTATGTGGTGGGCCCTTATCTCGCCACCGTACAGGCCATCGAAGATTTACATGTTGATTGGATTTACTCAGGTCATTGGCCTACATTTCACGCATCTCAGGTTTCTGATTTCCTGGACGAGTGCCGCAATTTTGTCACGAAAGCCTCGTCCCTGGTGAAGAAGACGCTGGAATCCCATCGCGAAGACGGAGCGACTCTGCAGCAGTGCATGGATGAATGCGGTCCAGCCCTGGGGACATGGCCGGAACATAATCGATGGCTTCTAATGTATCCTCTGCACGGCCACCTGACGCATCTCGAGCAACGCGGGCTGGCTACCAGGATAGAGAACCAAGGCAGAACACGCTGGAAGCTGATATGAACATTTTCTGCTGCTCAAACCGTACCAGGAACTTCTGTCACTTTTGTTCCATCAGAATCAATTCTGAAGTCAGGTTGTCCTCAAGACGAACTGGAATTCCGTTCTGTAAGAGCTGGGCGCCCGTCATCTCCACCGCTTGCCCGGAATTTTGGAAGTGGATGGTATAGCTCTTGGAGAAGTCGATGCCCCTAGGCATAAATTTGTAGGTAGAGTCTCCAAATTGAGAAGTGCGAAAGACACCTGTCACGTCCTTTCGTTTATCTGGCGATCCGTATTCCAGCACAACCCAGGGCGAAGGATCCATCATCGGCAGAACAGGCGTGTGGTGGTAGACCAGGCCATTGGCCATGATCGGCAACACCAGTTGCTTGTAAAGATCGACGCCCTCTCGAATTCTGGCCCCAAGAAGAGGGTCAAGTTCCGGCAGGGTGGGACTGATGCCGCGAAAAATTGGGCGAGACATCATTACGGTATCGAGTTGCAGGTTCAGGTCTCCATCTTCCTCCAAACCACCGCTCTCAGTGCCGAAGGTACGCAACAATATTTCTGGAGGCAGCAGCCACGTCATTCCATTCAAAATCTTCAGACCTCGTGGTGCTCGCAGCCAGTCAGATAACTCTGTATTTTGAAAGCGTTGCATGATGCCATAGTCCAAACGCCCACCGCCACCAGCGCAATTCTGGAAGATCACATTGGGAAACTTCTTGTGCAAGTGATCGAAGATGGCATACAAGGCTTCTACATGACGCCATTGCGTATTCTCGAGGAAGCCATCTTTGATCCTGTTTCCGCCCTCTTCTACAGAGTTGTTGTAGTCGATGCGGAAGAGATCGAGATCATACTTCGTGATAATTCTTGAGATTTCCGATTCTGCCCACGCCGCGACTTCAGGATTGGCAAAATCCAGCTGTCTCCCGTTGGCGACAGGCATTCCATTCCTTGTAAGAATCCAGTCGGGATGCTCTTTCCGCAAGTTTGCTGCGGATCCAACGCTCTCGATCTCAACCCACAGACCAAATAGCATTCCCTTCTCTTTTGCATAGTTGCGCACGGGATTCACGTCGTTTGGCAGCCATGCTCCCGCGTGCCAGTCGCCAACATTTTTCGCCCAGTTGTTGGGTTCTGGGCCATACCATCCCGCATCTATGACGAAGGTGTCCGCGCCGATGGAAGCTGCGATATCGACTTCACGTTTCAGTCCGGCTTCCGACTCGTGATCGACGATATAGCCGCGGTGGTTTGCTTCCACAAGGGATCGCCGCCCGGGTACCGGCGCAGGCAGGACAAAGCGCCGCACATGAGAGTGCAAGGTCTGAATCACCTGATCCAGGTCTCCATGCACGAGCAACAAATGTGTTTCGGGACTACGAACCGTTTCGCCGGGCTCAAGAACGCGCAATACCGGGTCCGCGGCGGAAGGACCAAGATCGAAGAAGAGTCGTGCAGCGTCGGCGGCATCCTCGTCCGCTCTCTTTCCTTGAGCTCCGGTAACATGCATCGTCCAGTTACCGCTCCATGCCAGCGACGCTACAAACCATTCACCAGTAGCCTGATTGTGCGCGAAAAAAGTTGGATGTCCCCACCCGGACTTGCCCCGTGTTCCAGAAACCGCTACCGTCCCGCTTTCAACCGGATGAAATTCCCAGGCTCCTTCATGACCCCATTCTTCGTATTTCGCCGTGGCGATTTCGAAGGGAGCTTCATTGCCAACCCGCTCTTTGTAACCCGCAGTTTCCCAAAGCATTCCCGACCAAGGCGATACCGACGTTATGGCAGTGGGTTTTGTACCGGTATTCGTTATGTCGAGCCAGCGCACCATCACCGACTCTCCATGCATCAGCGTATTCAGTTTCACCGTGATGGGACGTACAGTGCTTTGGAGCTCAATCGTCACCAATTCACCGTCTGGGTTCGTCTGATGCTTTTGTTCCGCGCGGATCCACTTCCAGCTGCCCGCGAGATTTTGCCCTTCAATTCCAAGTTGAAACGAATCGCCTTGCAGGCCCGATCGCTGCTGGCTCTGGCCCTCGAGGTGAAAGTCGGGCTTGATCTGCCCTGTTGAGGTCCAATAGCGATTGACCCATCGCCCTTGGTAGAGCTCTTCATCGCAAACCATGAGACCTGAGGTAAAGCGCACACCAGGGTTCATCTCAGTGCGAATGACTGCATTCTCCACCGGAGCAGTTGATGCCTGCCCATTAGCGAGCGTTACCGGAAGTACGGTCAAGCAGGCAGTAAGGTATAGGAGGCGAGATGTTCCCAACTTCATTTCGTTACAATCCTTCTTAGTGGTCATCCTCGGTCGCTTTCAAACATTGGGATGTGCCACGACTTCTTTTTCGGCAGAGAATTCATCTGATCGCCGACAACACAAAATCAGTGAACTTCTTCGAAGTAAACCAGATCGCTGGTGTACTTGTCTGGCAGACGAATCTGAATCCCATTGCTCATTAGCTCGGCTCCCGAGTAGGTTGCATCCGCAGTTGAATGGTCTTCAGTCGTAACCTTGTACTTGCTAGTGGGCGAAAGGCCTTTCAACGAAATTCTTTGTGCCGTCGTGTCACTATTTGGCTTAAAGATGTAAAGAGTGCCGCGTTTAAGACTGGGACTCCAGTAGAACAGTCCGTCCCAGTGGTATCCGTCTGGTCGCGGCATGATGTGGTGAACCTCGACATCCTGCAGGATAGGCCTGATCCAAGATTTATAAATGTCTGTCGATCTCTTGACCTTGGCACGCTGTTCCGATGTCCAGCCTGCGCTATTCGTTGGGTCAATCTGCCATTGGTTCATCATGGACGAACGCCATAGATAAGGTTCTGGCGCGTCCGACACGATGTCGTAAAAATTCTCATACGTGTAATCCATTAAAACTGCCGGAGGAAAGGCGAATGTCGAGTCATAGATGGCTTGACGGTTCGGCAGAGATGACAGTGTGTCATTGATCGCGATCATATGAACGCGGCGGATATCTCCAAAATCTTTAATGTGTCCGGATCCTGAACATCCTTCAAGGATCAGATCAGGAAACTTCTGCATCAACGCTTCCTGCACGGCATAATAGCCAAGAGTAGACCAGTAGCTCACATCCACCCCATAGTGATGCCGATGATTGGTCTGCTGGCAATTGGTAACAATCGGCGTGTAGTCTGTCTTGAAATAGTCCAGCTTATATTCAGCAGTGACCCGCTGGGTCGATTTCTCCACCCAGTCGCGCGCTGGATCGTATCCGAGATCGATCAATGCGTTCCAGTTAATGTGCCCTTCCGGATCGAGCTTCGGAGGGGAAGCGAACCAATCCGGATGCCTGCTAATGCTTATTGCACTAGGATCATCGGAATTGGATCCATGAGTGTATGCCATCCAAAGCCCAAGCTTCATATCGTGGGTATGGACATATTCTTCGATGGGCTTTGATCCGTGAGGGAAACGTTTTGGATCCCATCTCCAATCGCCCGATTGGGGAAACCACATGGCATCAACTACGAACGTCTCAAATCCAAGTTCCTTGGCCAGAGCGGCGCTCCGAAGGACGATCTTCTCATCGGCATTTGCGCCTCCACCATCCAGATAGAGGTTATAGGCTAACGTGGGATGCGCATATCCGTCAGGAAACTTCGGCACCAGTTTCTCGAGTACGAAGCGGTGCAGTGTGTAGCTTCCGTCGTCGATATCTCCCGTGTAGCAGCCAACGAAAGCGGGTGGAACCAGAAATGTCTCACCTGCTTCAATATCTGTCTTGAACGAAGACAGATTGCCGACATCAACGCCTAACTCGCCAGGAGTTTTGTCTGTGCTTCCCTGCCTGGCATCGCTATGAAAACGGATTCTGCCAATCCCTGAGAATTCCCAGCCTACATACAGTCCCCGCGAAGTTCCTATCTGAAGCGCTAACCACGGAACAGGACTGGCCCCATCTGTGGGATCGCTGACGAGAGTTTCGTCGGAATTCTTCCCGACGCTGCGAGTGAATGTGCCTCCTTCGTCGGTAGCGTTGCCGCCACCGCGCTTGATCCACCATGCATCCATTGATTCTTTATCGGGAATGATGAGATGGCGGAGTACCAAGCTATCCTGATGGCCGATTGTGATCGTTGCCTGGGAATGATTTGTAATCGTAAGCCAGTGTTCGACTGGTCCGTGTCCCGGACGCGCTTGCCAGATAGACTGCAGATCCATAGCCAAAGCTTGATCGGAAAATCGCAACACCAGCTGGCCGCTCTTTGCGTCGAAGTCACCCCCAACGTACTGCCATTTCGCTTCTTTTGTATTCCCCTGTTGTGTAATCGATGAGGGCAGCGTCTCGGGAACGGGTGTCAACAACCAGTTCTGAGCATCTTTCTTTGAGCCCACTTTTACGATTGTCGGCGTGTCGTCCTGGATCGCCACGACTACTGTAGTATCGCCGGTAGTCAAAGACCAGGAGTTCTGAGTTTCTGCCCCTTGCGCAGCATTCCAAGCGCTAAGTAGGAAGACAGCCACCAGCGGCATACATTTCATGACGGAAAGACCTCTTGCTCAATGGAGGGCGCACATCAGAGGAGCGCTTTGACCGCCCAAGATTAGTCGACAGATTTTATTTTTGTCAACATATATGTTGACAAAAATGCCTGCAGAAATAGCGTCTTAGAGATCTTTGCTTGGAATGAATAACGAGCATTGGAGCGAAACAGAGGGAAATGCTTCAGTGATTACCATAAGTTATAGCAATCGTGGCCGATCCGAGGACGATCAGCCCTCCCCAAAGTGCAACTTTGGATTTCAAGCTTACGCCCTTCCATTCACCGGCAATCCACCCGGAGACATTCGCGGTGAAGATGATGCAGATCTGATAAATGCTCCAGCCAATCGAAGCTCCCAAAACCCCCAATAGAGTACTCGCAGTCCCGTAGGCTGCAACTGAGCCCATCCACAATGTACCCATGATTGTTCCCAGAAGGGCTTCCGGCCACATTGGGAAGAAGTTTGCCCAACTGTTGTTACGGCGAAGAAGCCAGAGCGCATAAACAAGATTGGGGACGGCGCCTCCCGCCAGAGCGATAGGCCAGACTGCATAAGGGGCATCAGGCGCTGCGGCGTGTTGACGAAGAGCTTCCACTATAAGGCTGTCTCCAAAGGCCAAAGCGTAATTAAGCATCGGCGCCAGCAGGCCGGCGACTCCAGCCAGCACAATACCGCCGACGTAAGACTGCCCTCCCGCACTCACTGGCTGGTTACTTTGCTCCTGCTCTCTACGAGCACCTGCCCAGCAGCAAAGAGCCACGCCGATCAGCATGAGAAGCATCCCTAGCTGGAGTACCATCCCGCGCCCGGTTTTGAGAAACTCCGGGTGTTGCAGCACGATTGGCACCAGGCTCCCCAAGGCAGCGCTTAGCCCGAGCGTAATCGCGAACGACAGTGCCATGCCGATGCGTACAATTGCTAATCCGAATAAAACCTGAGCACAACCCCATCCGCATCCGAAAAGGAAGGGCAAGGCAAAACTGCTGATTGAAACGTTGCTATATACCGCGCTCAAGTGTGGAATTCTGAAGAAAGCAATTCCCCAGGGAATAATGATAAGTGCTACAAGCGAGAAGATGATCCATGCGTTTTCCCATTTCCATTTACGCAGGTACTTCAACGGCACCATGCAGTTTCCAACCATGACGCCGCCTACAACCGCTAACAGAATGCCCAATTCCGTTTGCATGTACCACCTTTCTTATACGGGACGCGCGCGTTTTGGTGATCATTGCGGCGAAGCACTCATCATCTTCTTCGCGGTTCATCCTTGTCAACATATCTGTTGACATTAATCTCGACGACAGAATCCTCGATTCCGCTCAGAGAGCTTCGCTCAATTCATTTCATTTACTGGGACCTAGAGCAGGACGATATGAACGAAGAGCCCGGTTGTGTCACCGAAGTTTGTCTTGTTCTTCCCGTATCCGACAGCAAAAGTAACGATGTCGCCTTTCTTCAGCGTTAACTTGCCTGAAAAGGCTGCCGTCGGGCTAGCTCCCTCTACTTTGTGGAAGGCCGGATCCCCTCCGTAGCCATCAATATCAGCGCTAAAGAGCTGCGTATCATTCGAGATAACGTGCACATCGGTCGAAGACAAACCGAAATGGATCCCTTCAAACTGGGCTGATATTTGATATGTTCCCGCCATCGGCGCCACGAAGCGAACCAGGCTGTATTGGCCTGTGTTGCTGGCTTCCATAGCAACTTCGCCCGCACGCGCGGCCCAACCATTGCTCGAGCCAAACATGGTGTTTTTGCTGCTGTTATGGGCAATGTAAGGATACCAACCGGGTCCTGGGCCTTTGCTGAAGCTAGGGTGCCAAAAACCGATCGGAGCGGCCTGGTCAGCGTATCCGTCGAGTCGAAATTCTTTCAGATCCAGCGAGTTGCTGGCGGAATAGCCATATTGCCATACTCCGTTGGGATTGTGCTGAAGAGAGAAGTCGGTGGACAGATCGAAGGTTGTCGCCACCTGCGAGATCGCAGAGAGAAACAATAGGGTGATTACGGTATGCAGCATTCCAAGACCTCCTAATCGAATCTCGCAGTGACGCTTTCAGTGTCTCAACCTAGAAAATGCAGACGACATCGTCATTTCTGTCCCGTGATTGCAGGAATGAGTTTTGCGCTACCTTCAACCACTTTCAAGATCTGGTTGGCAGGAACATCAGTAAATCGGTCCACTTGTGTCGACGGCCAGTGAATCTCGATCATGTCGATGCGACTGGCCTTGCCCAGTCCAAAATGAATCCGCAGGTCATTCTGCGAATAGAAACTTCCACCGCTGCGAACCTCATCTATTTGTCGATGATCCCCGGTGACGCAATGAACGCGCGCTCCGATCGCGCTACGGTTCGACTTGCTTCCCACCAGCTTAAGCGTGATCCAGTGATTGCCCGTATGCGAACTGCAATGGAGAAGCTGAGGTGCAGAGTTTATCGGATTAACCAATACATCGATTAGGCCGTCGTTATCGAAATCTCCGAAAGCGCAGCCGCGCGAGCTGGAAGGATTTGTTATGGCACTCCCGGCAACCGCGGAAACGTCGCGAAATTTCCCATTCCCCAGGTTTTCATAAAGAACCTTCGGCTCTTTATAGTGTGCGGGGCCATTCAGGCGTTCAATCTCCGGATAGACATGCCCGTTTACGTAAAATATATCGAGCCAGCCATCATTGTTGATGTCAAGAAATCCTCCTCCCCATCCGAGAAACCGCGAATAAGCAACAAGCCCGGCAGTTTGCGTATTGTCTAGAAATGATCGCTGGCCGTCATTGCGGTAGAGGTTTGGAAGGTCGTCGGAGAAATTGGTTTTGAATATATCGAGAAGTCCGTCGCAGTTATAATCCCCAGCGGAAACTCCCATGCCCGATTGATTGCGACCGTCCCGGCTCGTTGCGACTCCGGCCTCAAGGCCGCCTTCAGTGAACGTGCCGTCTCCGTTGTTCCAGAACAGATAACTCATCTCACTGTCATTTGCGACGTAAATATCCGGCCAGCCATCATTGTCAAAATCAGCGACAAGTACGCCGAGGCCATAATTGGGAGAGGCTTTAGCGATGCCACTCTTTTCCGTCACGTCAGTGAACGTCCCATTCCCGTTGTTTCTGAACAGATAATTTCGAGCTCGCGGCAGTCCTTGCGGGCCGCAATTCACCGGAATGCCCTGGTAGAGACATGAAGCCATTCCTGGAAGGGGCGTGGTCTTCAAATCGAGGTTTACGTAGTTGCTCACAAACAAATCAAGGTGCCCATCCTTGTCATAGTCCAGAAATGCACACCCCGATCCCCAGTGCGTTCCCTCCGTCAGCAGTCCCGACTTCTCAGTAACGTCGGTAAATGTTCCATCGCCGTTATTGTGATAGAGGACATTCTGGCCCCAGTACGTAACAAAGAGGTCGTCATATCCATCGTTGTCGTAGTCCCCTACACATACACCCTGTCCCCAACCGTACCGCGTTAGACCAGCTTGCTTTGTCACATCCGTGAAGGTGCCATCCCTATTATTGCGGAGCAGCCGATTTGAATGTCGCGGAGAATCACCGGCATCCAAAGTTGTTCCATTTACCAGAAAGATGTCGATCCAGCCATCATTGTCGTAATCAATGAAAGCGGCTCCGCATCCCGTTGTTTCCAGGATGTAGCGATTACGATCCGTTCCGCCATAAATAGTCGGTTCGGTAAGGCCCGCGTCGGCCGCAATATCTTCGAAATGAATTGGGTAGCTATCCTGGGTCGCACTGGCTCTCGAGAATGATTTCGTAACTGCTGCCAGGAAGCCAATTGATAAGCCGTAATGCATGAATCGTCGACGAGTGATCCGCTTGACCATTGTCGGATACTGTATGTCAGAAAGCCATCTTCCCATCAATCACCTGAGTAGAGCGCTACGAAAAAAGAACATCAGACCATATTGCTGCAAATTTTGAGGATGCGAGTGATCACTATTTGGGGATGCTGCTGAGTTGCAGCGGATGACCTCCGCATGAACCCAAATCCTCGGCGTGTTTCAATTCGATTTGTGCCTGATCATTTTGTCCGGTCTGCTTCAGCGCGTTTGAAAGCTGGCACATCGTCTGTACTTGGCCCGGCCTCAACGAAAGCACGGACTGGAATTCCCGAACAGCACTTGCCCAGTCTCCCTGCTTTTCCAGCGCAACAGCAAAGTTGTAATGGATCATTGGATCTGAAGGAGCTACCCGCAGAGCGGCGTTAAAGGCTCGATTCGCTTCTGGCCAGTTCTGTTCAGCGCTCTGGGCTATACCCATGTAGTGGTTGGCTTCTGCAAAATCAGGATCGCTAGCCAGGGCTGCGCGCAACGATTCGATTGCCGGAGTAATTTTGCCTTTCTTTAAGGAATCGATCGCAGCATTCGTTGCGAGAATAGCCTCGCTATGACGCGAAGCAGCGGAAGACGCATCTCGAGATCGTCGAAATGCCTCGGCAGCTTGATCCTGTTTGCCATTCGTGCGTAATGCAGCGCCCAGCGCACTTAGCACATCGGCCCTGCTGGGATCGAGGTTCGAAGCCGCTTCCAATTGCCTAACTGCCTCGTCAGGATTTTCTTCTGTAAGTAGATTTCCATACTTGAGGCGAAAATCGACATCATTCGGACTAAGCTCTGATGCGCGCTGGTAATGCGGCAGGGCGCCTGCGGTATCACTCATTTGAGCCAGAATCTCACCATAATAGAATTGCGCTCGCGCGAGGTCCGGTGCGATTCGGACCGCGATGGATATTTCATCCACGGCCTCTTTCAGTCGATCCATCCGTTTAAGCGTAAAGGCGAGATCAGCATGCGCGTCAGCAGAATCGGGTTGGACCGCAATAGCTTTTCTGTAGTTGTCGACGGCCCCTGGCAAATCACCTTTATCTCGCATGGCCTGTGCCAGATTCAGCATTCCGGCTAGAAATTTTGGATTCGCTTGCAGTGCACTTTCAAATTCTTCGATTGCGTCCGAGAGATCTCCGGCTTGGTCAAGAGCAACTCCAAGATTGTTGTGCGCTTCGGCCGAATGAGGCTGGAGTGCCACTACACGCCGAAATTCCTCTACAGCATCCTGAGTGTTCCCAATTCCGGAATCGAGCATCGCCAACTGAGTCCGTGCTGCATACATATCGGGACGCAGACGAATCGCTCTTTCCAACGCTTCCATGGCACTGGCCACGTCGCCCTTTGCTGCAAAGGCATTTCCTAACTCGAATTCAGCTTCGGGGAAATCAGGTCTGATGGCGACGGCGGCCTGCAAGTTTTCGATTGCGGAGGGATATTGTTCCTGGATCGTCTGCGCTGTGCCGAGGTTGTACAGCGCGTCTGCGTAGCGGGGATCGATCTTTAAAGCTGTTTGAAATTCCTGCGTAGCTTCCTGAAGAGAGCCTTTTCTGGCAAGGGCAAATCCATAGTAATTGTGTGCTGGAGCCGAGTCAGGCTGACGAGCTACGGCTTCGCGCAACAGCTCCATTGATCGATCGATCTCGCCTTTTTTGAGAAGTGCGATTCCCTCATCGAGCGCGTTCGGCTGCGCCTGCTCCGCGAATGCACAACCCGCCATAATGGCAAAGCATAGAACCCATCTCAACATTAAAAACGCACCGTACCCCCTAGTTGCATTCGCCTCATGATATCCGCAGTGCCATTAATCACTCCAGCCGTGGATGAATCGACTTGACCGTTTGGCTGCCCGAGGTTCGTATGATTGAAAGCATTATAGGCTTCCCATTGAAATTCAAATGAGGATCGTTCTGTGATCTTGAACGTTTTCTGCAAAGAAAGATCGGCACGAAAAAGATTTGGACCCCAAAGACTGTTTCGCGCGGAGTTTCCGAACTGATAAAGCGCAGGAATGGCATAAGCCGCGGGATTAAACCACATATTCCTGCTCTTGTCCGATACTAACGGGCTTACTCCACTTACGAGGTCGGGTCTCAACGTGCAGCAATTCGAATTGAGCGAAGCAGTATTGCCAAGAGTCGGCGAAAATGGCAGTCCGGATTCAAGCGACCAAATTCCCGACAATTGCCATCCCCCGACAACCTCGTTGAGGATACCAGGTTTATTCAGATACGCCCTGCCTTCTCCGACCGGTATTTCCCAGACGTGGCTGGCAACAAATACCAATCGACGATTTGAATCTTCAGGAGCCCTGTCTCGGTTTGTCAAGAACGGATCCATTGCGTTGTGACCGCCGAAATCGTAGGAACTGCTCCAAGTTAAAGCGGTCGTGAGCATTAATCCGTGCGAATACCGTTTTTGAGCTTGTACCTGGAGAGCCTGGTACCCGATGTTACTTTGATTGCTCTGATTGTAGGCGTTAGTCGTGAATCCATAGACATTGTATGGCTGACGTAAATTGATAGGGCCTGGCCCCGGCGGCGCCGCGTTCGCATCGTAACGATAAAACAGATGTCGATTCGCGCTGCCAACATAGGCCATGGTTACCGCAAAATCACCGGGAAACTGATGCTGAAGAGAGAGGTTCCACTGATCGACAGAGTTTGTCGGATTATGCTTGTTCGCGCCGAACCCGGCTGAATTCGGAGTGGGATACTGACCAGGATTTCCGGCGGCGGCTAATATTTCGAAACCATTGACAAAAACAGGTGGACCGCCTGCAAGGGTGAGGGAGGGCTGATAAGAATCGGCCACAGGGGAGATGTCTTGACGAGTCGCGTTCGGCCAGTCGTTGGTGATGGCGCCGAAATTTGCCCCGTCGAACCCGTTCGTAAACGAGCGTCCATAACCTGCCCGGATTACAGTGTTCTCGATGCCGCTCCACGCAAAACCAACCCGTGGTCCAAAATCAAAGTAGTTTTGATCTACATTGGCGGTTGCGCTGGAATCACCGTAATTACTGATAATTGTATCGGAGTTGGTGAAATTGAAGTTGGCAATGCCACCTTTCTGTGGGGATGTAGGATACCCGATGTAGTCATAACGTAAGCCAAGTGTAAGGGTCAGCTTGGGCGTCGCATGCCACGTATCCTGCAAATAGAAGGCGTTATCTGTGTTATGAGCCAGCGGTAGATTGTTAGCGTAGATAACTCTTCCGAAATTGCTGACGTCTCCCAGCAGGTAGGTCGCCATCGACAGACCCGACGTCGGTACAGCTGCACTTGCTGTGATTGTTTGACTAAAACCATTCCCCGCGCAAACACCGGTATTATCGCAACCGAAATCACCCTGTGAGGAAGTATCACGGCGATCGCGCCACGCAAGAAGGACGTCTCCACCCATCTTGATCGTATGGTTGCCGCGTGTCCATGTCGCAATACCGACAAAGTTGTACTTCCCGTAGTTGTCTACCTGGTGCGTATGGGTTGAGTTGCCATAATTAAACGCTCCTACAGGCCCGCCAATCTGGAAACCTGCCAAGCCTCCGCATGAGTCACACGCACTATTGAGATTCGGAATCCCAAAATCCTGGGAAGTATTCGAACTCTGATCGAGCGCATCCGAACTCCATATGTTGAATGTCCAGCCGAACCTGCCTTCCAGCACGAGGTTCGGATTGAAGATATGAGTAACATTGCCGACGGCACTGTTTTGATTACCCGACTGAAGGTCGCTGCCCGGATAAATCATCTGACCATAGACCGGAACGGTTGAGCTTTCGTTCGTCTGCTGTCGGGTATATCGGCCAAAAATGCGGGTTGCGTCGGACAAGGCATAATCGATGCGAACCGTTCCCAAATCTGCATTGATCGGATTTGTCTGCGGCGCAACAAAGTTATTATTGGCACCGGCTCCTGGCACGTTCGGTAAAGGAAGCTTCGCAAGCATCGCCTGAACGATTGGATCAAGACGATTCGTTGGAATTTGATTATTAGGAAACTGAGTGCGACCAACTCCCTGAGAACCTCCGGTGGTTGGATCAAAAATGGGATTCGTCTCGGCGAGACTGCTGAAATCTCCATTGCGAAACTCTGGGACCGGAACGGTTGTCAGAATTCCCCCGCCTGAGCGAACGCGGTAGCCTTCGTAGTAACCGAAAGCGAACAATTTATCTCGCAAGATCGGCCCGCCAAGGGTTCCGCCGAACTGGTTGTAGACTAGGTGACCTGGTCCGTTGGGCTCCGTAAAAGGGTTGCGTGCAGACAAGGCATTGACGCGGTTGTATTCATGGGCACTTCCATGAAGCTCATTTGTTCCGGACTTAGTCGTAAAAAGCTGAACAGCGCCTGCGGCCTGCCCTAACTCAATATCGTAATTTGAGGTTATGAGCTGATATTCTTGAAGCTCATCGGTTGACGGGACGATGGCCGGCGCACCGCCCACTCCCTCGGTATCATCAACGCCATCCAGCAGTTGGCGATTTAACTGCGCACGTTGACCATTTGCCTGGAATGAATAATTGGCAGATCCAGATGCGCTGGGAACACCTTCGTTGCCGGTACTCATGACGACTCCCGCCTGCAGTGCGGCGAAGGCTGTGGGATTTCTTCCTTCGCTGGGCAGGTCTACCAGCTGCTTCGACTGGAGCGTGAGACTAATCTCCACCTTATCGGTCTGCAACTGCGGCGCATCACCACTCACCATCACCTTTTGTTGTACGCTGCCGACCTCGAGATGTGAATCGAGCCGAACTACCCCGCCGATGTCCACTTGAACACCCGAATGCGACAGCTCCTTGAACCCGGGAGCAGTGATGTCGACGTTATAGGTCCCGGCAAGCAGGTTCGCGATACTGAAATATCCAGAGTTATTACTGCTAGCAGAAGAAGGTACGCCTGTCTGAACATTGGTTGCCGTTATCTGAGCGCCAGAGACCGAAGCCCCCGACGGGTCGGTTACTTCCCCATTAATTGATCCCGACACGGATTGACCGCGAAGCCTGAGTGAGCATTGAGTCATGACCAGAAGCAGGCTGATCACTAGAAGAGATCGAAATTTCATTGATATTCCTCTCAGACGTTCCCGGCGAGAACGCAACCAACTCCGCAGCCAGTGGACAGAAATGAGTGCACCGGCAAACTAAATCTGAATGGGGAGATGTGTCAAGACAAAAATGTCAACATTTATGAAGACATTTCTGAAGGCGAAACTGCAAATCTGTCGCCCCGTTCGTCTCGACTTTTTGTGCCTGAACCAATGACCCCGCCCAGCTATCTGAATCAATATGTCCAAGATCCGTCGGGGCGAAATACAGTCAGCAAATCGCTAGTTCCGCTAATTTAGCTAGAATGGCAAGTGATATATGCGAGATAAGAGCGAGCTTCGGACTGTAACGGCAACAGAGAGAGTCGAGGAACATATTCGACAAGCAATTTACAAGGGAGCATTGAAACCGAGGGAACGAATCATTGAAGAAGATGTGGCCAAACAGTTGGAATGCAGTCGCGGTCCTGTAAGAGAAGCCTTCCTACGCTTGGAACGAGATGGTCTGATCGTGACTGTCGCCCGTCGAGGCACTTTCATTCGGGACATTTCCGCGTCGTCAATTGAGGTTATTTTTAGCATGCGCAGTAAGCTTGAGGCCCTTTGCGTGCGTTACCTGCGCGAGCAGATGACGGGTGAAACCGAGCAGTTGCTACGGGATGCGCTTAAGAAGATGAAGGCGGCAGCAGTTAAGAATGACGACGAGGCATTTCTCGACGCAGACATGCACTTTCATCAAACGATCTGGAAGCTTTCGAACAGAGTTACGCTTGAAAACACACTCAGCAAGATCATGAATCCGTTTATTTTCATGCTGGCTCGAGCTTATTCAAGCCAAACGCCGATCGCTGTAAGGTATAAAAAACATGCCAGGTACTTGGAGACTATTCTTACGGAGCCCGTATCCAAGGTAGAGCACTCGGTTGAACACTATTTCCGGGAACTTGCGATCGAACTTCTTTCGAAGCTTCCTCCCCAATTCTGAACCTCGCCACTTGTGAATACTCACGATTCGATCAAATTCATGCAGATTACCAATTTAATGTCAACATAAATGTTGACATTAAATTGGCGCACGCATAGATTGTTCCCGTCGCCATCTTGGGCGGATATCGACGCCTCGCCTCAGTCCCCAAGACTTGTGATGTATGAAAGCCAGCATGCTCATTTCTATTAGGGAAACGGAGGAAAAGTGAATCGGAGAGAATTCTCAAAGTTATGCGCATCTGTAGCAATCACAGGCGCCACGTTCGACGCATCTTTTGCAACCGAACTCGATCAACGCCAGGCAGGCGGATCCCACACTGAACCTGGCACTCGATCCAGTGAAGATGCATACGTTCGGCGAGAAGAAATGACGTGGATCATAGGCACCTCAAAGGTGGAGCAGAGGATTAGCCTGCAAAATGGTCATCTCTTATTGAAATCATTCAAGAATAAAATTTCAGATCGGGAGTATTTAGATCGCGGCTCCGATCCGGAACAAATTCGCTTGAAGATCGATGGCGTCGAAGTGACATCATCTTCGTGGAGTTGGACCTTCATTGGAGATGATAGTCATACGTTAAGTCAGGGAGAAGTGCAACTAGACCTTCGACTTCGCAGAGATCTAATCGAGGTCACAAAGCATTGGGTAGTTTATCCCCACACGGCAATTATTCGCGAATGGCTGACAATAGATAACTCATCACAGCAGGCGATACACATACAGAACCTCTTCTTTTTGAACACCCGGGCGATGGGAGAGAGACCGGACACCTTGGAATTGGCCTATGTGAGCGGTGGCGGCAACTTCAATGGAAGCCAGTTGTTAAAAACTGAGCGAATAAACCGCAATTATGCACGCACCTTCGACTCCAATGTCGGCGTGCAGACCGGAAATTACAGCGCATATCTGCCTCTTCTCATGCTTCGTGACATTCACGCAAACAACACGATGGCAGTAGGGTGGGACTACATGGGTCACTGGGCGTTGCATGCAGGAGACCAATCCGGCGAACAGGTTGGTGTAGCGATCCAGCTCGCGGGCTATGACGACTATCTTGCGCCCGGTGGTCGGCTCACTACCCCGAAAGCGTTCACCGCGGCTTTCAGTGGTGATCTTGATGATATTGGTAATCAGATTCTGGATTGGCAGTATCAGTTTCTCTGGGAGTTCACGAACCCGGAGTATTTTGGCAAAACGCGTTGGGCTGTCGATTGGCCCTCGCCATGGGTTGGAGATGGTGGAACTCCATGCGCGGATAATTGGGGACACCGCTTAGCTCTGGACCTGCGCTACACAGATCTTCTCCGCGAATGTGGCGGAGATATTCTGTGGGATGATGCTGGCTGGTACGATCGCTGGGGTGATTGGAATGGCCCTAATTGGCAAATGGCGACGGCTTATCTACGCAAACACAGTATGCGGTGGGTATTGTGGCAACCCACCTTCCTTGCGATACCCGAAAGCGCGGTGGCACAGAATCATCATGACTGGGTCATTCCCGGCCGAATGACATTTGAACAGTCAATCCATGAGACGGCAACGTGGCAGAAAAAACTTCTCGATGAGAATGTGTCCAAGTGGCAGGACTACCAATGGCGATATGACATAGCCCCTGCAGCCAGCATAAGCGATACAAAACTTTTGGCCGCCGATCAGAACTTCCGGGAGCTACTCGAGCAGTTCAAAACAAGTCATCCGCAAAGCGGAGTGGATGCCTGTGATGGAGGAGGCCGGTGGATAAGCTACGACATCGCCCGGTTGGCAGAATCTGGTGAATACACCGATGGCGGTGTCGGCCCATACAGTGGATACTATACGTCCCTGCTGGTTCCTCCTGACAAGCTTCATAATGTGAGCGACTTCGACCACACCTACTACAACGCCTCCAGCGATCGCACGCACTTGGCTCTCAACCCGACGTGGTATCGCGATCCCGGAGACGGCGAAGATCTTGAAGCCATTCGCAAGGACTGGGAAATTTATCGCTACCTTATCGCCAAAGGAGTGGCCGGTCGCTGGAGCCACATATTCCGACCACGTGTAAAGGGCGACGATCCTATCTGGTATTCGCAACGAATGAACCAAAATGGATCCAGCGGGCTCATCATCACCAAGCATGCCAAAATTGGCACTGAGTTTTTCTTGGTTAGTAAGCCAATGTCGAATTTTCAGGGCGATAGCTTTGAAGGCGGCCCAGCACAGATGACCCAAATATCAACGACCTCCGCAGTGACTTTGGATACTGGAATCTATGCAGACCCGATTGATGATGCTTATCGGTATTATGGTGTTCCAGGCGAAGTTTACGGCCCCTTGAATTTTCGTTACCAGACACAGGGCGGAGACAAATCTTACGCCACGCAGATATCGAAGCACGGTGTTACCAATCACGTTGGCACACGATTCTTCGGCATAGCATTCCAGACCGGCAATGAGCCAGTCACAATCTCTGAACTAGGACAGTTCGATCCCGGCAATAATCAAGGCACATATTCTCTGATGCTGATACGTGCAGCGGACAGCACGGTCCTTGGCTCAGTCACCTTGGACATGAGCCAGTCTCCTGTTGATTCTTTAGGCTTCAAATATGCAAAGTTAGCCAATCCTATCCGGCTCGAGCCTGGACTGGACTCTCCGATCACAATTTTCCCGAATGGACTGCAACTGGGTACGACCTACGATGTTCGGACTGACTATTCCGGACTACGTGAGCAGAGATCCGGCGCAAATCTTATGCGAGAGGGCATCACTCTTTCCCGTATTCCTCCAGGCGAATTGATTATGTTTAATCTACCCGACTATCCGGGATCGGGAATGAACAAGACAATCCCTGCGCCTCCCCTCAATGTCACTAAACGTGTCGGAACAAACCTGGGAACTCAAGGCATCGAGGTGGCGTGGTCGGCTCCATCTGAAAATGGTTGGATCTCCTACTATGAGGTCTTGAAAAACGGAAGCTTAATCGGTAAGACGGCCAAAGGCACGTTCTTCTTCGATCATTCGCCCACAGCACGCTATCAGATTGCTGCCAGGTATGAGGTACGAAGCGTAGAGGGAGACGCAAACCGCAGCGCGTTGGTTCCTGCCGATGAAATTCTGGGAGACTCAGAGACACATGATCCTCTCGGCGAGTTTGGACCATCGCAGGGCCGCAGCGGTTGGAAATACGAGCAGTCTTTCGACCAGAATATTTATGAGGACCTGACGTGGGAGAATGGCGGCTATGAAGGTTTCTGGGCCGGATCGGGCCTGGGACGGATTGGTAGAATCTGGGCGCAGGCTTCCGCAAGGGCAGAGATCATCAGAACGTTCGTTGTTTCAGCGAATGGCTCTCTGAGGATCTCCGGACAGATACAGAAGGATCCAAGCGCTGAAGCAGTGTTTCCTGTGTCGGTGCGAATTGAGCATAATGGCAAGCCAATCTGGCCTGCATCCGGATGGTCGACTGTTCCGGCGTTTGGCGCTCCCGCCTCTCACACGATTGAGAACATAGCTGTCCTACAAGGAGACAGCATACGTTTCGTCATCAAGCGCCTCGGCGAAAACCGGGCTGTACCAATTATTTGGAGTCCGATGATCCAACTTACGAGCAAGGGCTAAGTAGACGAACCAAGATCATCAACTCCTTTTTACCAGGGTTGCGCCGCCATCCACCAGCAGCGAAGCACCTGTCATGTAATCCGAATCACCGCTGCAGAGGAAAGCATATGCATCGGCAACAGATTCAGCGGTTTGCATTTCATTGAGAGGAATCGCGGCGGCAACACGATCGCGAAACGCTGGGTCAGCATCATGAAGCTTTTTGCTCAGTCCCGCGTAGACGATACCGGGTGCCATCGTATTTACGAGTACACCGTCAGATGCAAGCTCCTGCGCCATCACCATTGCCATCATTCGCAAAGCCGCTTTGCTTGCTATGTAAGATGTGCCTTGCGGAAAGGGCATGTCCTGGACCCAACTTCCGGTGAACAGCACCTTTCCCCGAACCCCGCGTTCAGACATAGTTTGGGTAACCATAAGCCTCGCTGCCGCTTGAGCAAGATGAAAGGCGCCGAAGAAATTGACCTCCATGGTCCTTCTCAGATTTTCCGGATCCAATTCTAGGAATTTTTCATTGGCGACCATACCAGCGTTTGCGATCGCTACGTCGAGACGGCCGTGCGTCTCAACTATTTTTGCCAACGCAGCATCGACGGAGGCCCGATCAATTACATCGCAGTACAAGTATGCGACCTGTCCATTATTCGAGAGGTCTTCGGCCAGATTGTCCTTTGCTGCTCGATCGAGAAGAACAACCTTAGCACCTTCTCGCGTGAGGCGCCGCGCCGTGGCCTGGCCGATGTCTCCACATCCACCAGAAATGGTCACCACCAAACCCGATAATCGCTCTATATTATTCAAACGTTCCTCGTTTCTTCTTGCGATCAAAGCTATGTCGAACTCACCGTTTAGATGCCCCGCTGTGTCCCTCAAAGGATGATCAAACCGTCGAACACACACTTCTCTTCATCTATCCACTCAAATATAAGACGCATACTAAATTGTCAACTATTTAGTTGACAATCGACAGGGCGAAGGCTAGCATTCGTCTTTAAAACTTGCCTGGATTCGATGGCACCAAGACTGACATTTATAAAAATATGACCTCAGAACATTCCTCTATCACAGGGCAGACCGTCCTAGTAACGGGAGCCGGCCAGGGACTCGGCAGGGCAACTTGTTTAGCGTTCGCGCGACGTGGAGCAAGGATCGCTCTGGTAGACATCAATGAAGGAACTTTGCACGATGTGCGGGAAGAGCTGAACAATAGTGGCGCCGAATGCACTGTGATCGTCGGCGATATTTCCTCTCCTGGCGCGCCTCAGCGGGTCATTCAACAAGCGCTGGATCGGTTCGGAGTTCTCAATGTTTTAGTAAATAATGCGGCTGTCTCATCTGTGGAATCACTTCTTGATGTAACAGAGAAGGAGTGGGACAAGGTATTCGCTGTTAATGTAAAGGCGCTTTTCTTCCTTCTTCAGGCAGCTGCTCGAGTCATGAAAGAGGCAGGCGGCGGAAGAATCGTAAATGTGTCTTCGCCCGCCACTCGTATGACGTTGACGAACTATACCTCTTACGCCACATCCAAAGCCGCGGTCGATTACATCACTCGCACCGCAGCTGCTGAGTTAGGCCAATATGGCATCACCGTAAATGCGATTGCACCAGGCCGGATGGACACGCCTATGCAACGTGCCACCGAAGAAGCGAATGCCGCAGCAGCAGGTGTGGATCTGCAGACTCATATGCATTCGCGCACGGTCGACATCCCAATGCGGCGCCGCACTACTCCAGAAGAGGTAGCGGAAGGGATTGTCTGGCTGGCAAGCCAAACTGCCTCATACGTGACGGCTAATCGCCTGAATATTTCCGGTGGCCTGGAACTGGATTGAGGCAAGTGTGATCCCGTTAGGGAACGAGTGGAATACACAGGTGCAGTTCCTGAATGCGGGGTTGGAGTTTCATCTGTTGTGATTAGGTGCACCCGGACTTGAACACAAGCGGGACTCGCAGAGCTACTGTGGAGACGAGATGCAAGTCGTTAAGATAGAGACCATACGCAATGCTGCGCATCCTCACGTTCTCTGGGTCCAGATTCATTCAGACGATGGGCTCGTCGGGCTCGGCGAAACCTTTTATCTTCCCAGTGCGGTTGAAGCGGTCATACATGACGCCTTCGCCGGCTTTGTTTTTGGCCGGTCCGCTTATGACTTGGAAAGCATCTGGGATCAGATTTTCAGCTACTGCAACTTCTTCGGCTATGCCGGGGCTGAAATGCGTGCGTTATCCGCGATCGACATCGCATTGTGGGACCTGCTTGGACAAAAAGCCGGACAACCAATCTTTAACCTGCTGGGCGGCAAGGTTCGAGATGACATCCTGATCTATAACACCTGCGTCGACAGCGAAATATATCGAGACCAGGAGGCATTCCTGGAGCGACCAGCTGCGCTGGCGAAGGATCTTCTATCACGTGGCATAACCGCTATGAAGATATGGCCGTGGGATCGCTTTGCTCCCTTGCTGCGGTCGACCACAATCTCCGGGCCTGCGGGACAAACTGCAATGGGACCTTCGGGCTCATTCTTGTCATCACGCAATCTGGAAAGCGGCCTGGCAATCGTGAAGGCTATTCGAGATGCAGTCGGCAATGAAATGGAGATATTAATCGAAGGTCATTCACGCTGGGATCTCAACTGCGCAGTTCGTATCGCTAGGGCTCTGGAACCGTATGGCATCCTAAGCATGGAAGACATCATGAAACCGGATAGCATAAGAGATCTATCCCGGTTAGTATCGGAGACGCGGGTGCCGCAAAGCGTCAGTGAACGTCTATTCACGCGATTTGCTTTCAAGGAAGTGCTCGAAGCAAAAGCAGCACATATAATCATGCCCGATATCGTATGGACCGGCGGCATAACAGAGGCACGCAAAATCGCGATTTTAGCGGACGCTTTCCATTTACCAATTGCCCCTCATGATTGCACTGGCCTTGTTACCATTTTTGCGAACATGCACTTATGTGCCGCGAGCACGAATGCAATGATTCTTGAGACTGTGCGTGGATATTATGAGGGCTGGTATAAGTTGGTCTATACAAATAACGTTCAGATTGAAAATGGACGGGCCTTATTCCCCTCAGTTGCTGGCCTCGGCACAGGTCTGAAAGCTGAGTTCCTTGCAGATGCGCGGACGTCTACTCGAACAACCTGCTTGTCCTGACTTTCAAATATTTAAGGTACTTATCTCGCGGTTTCAGGAGAGCTCTCCTGGCCGAGACGCTTTTCCCATCCCTCGCGATGAATGTTGAGATACGCGGATGGATTATACGGGTGCTCTCGGGCGACATCCACATTGAGCTCGACACCGAGTCCCGGACTCTCAGGCAGACTCAGATGTCCATTCGTTGGATCAAGTTTGGGTGCCCACGTAACTAGATTTCGAGTCCACGGCTCATTGAATGGATCAAAATGCTCCTGTATTAAGAAATTCGGCACGCATGCTGCAAGCTGGAGGCACACTGCCGTTGCGACTGGGCCACCGCTTTGATGCGGAGCGACCCAACTGCCGTGCGCCAATGCAAGATCTGCAACTGACAGGGTGTTCGAGATGCCGCCCAAACTCATCGGTTCAGGTTGAAAAATGTTTATCCCACCACCTGCTGCCAAGGTAAAGAACTGGCCGATTGTGTCATACATTTCACCCGTAGCCACTCGGATGGGACATCGCAACGCTACCGAGTTCGCCGGTGCCTCTCGCTCGCGAGTCGTGGGCTCCTCCCACCAGTAGATATCCAGTGGTGCCAATTTGTGAGCCGCGCGTAGCGCATCCGTTTCCGTAAACCTGGCGTGAACATCGATCAGTATCCGCAATTCTGAACCAAAGCGAGAACGAAGAGCGGCGATGATCTCATAAGCAAATTCCAGCTCATCGCTTTCCACAAAATCGCGGGCCAGTCCGAATGGGTCAAGCTTGAGCGCTTTGAAACCCTTTGCCACCGCTTCTTCCGCAGCTTCTACAAAGTCTTTAGGCGATCGCTCACGGCGATACCACCCATTGCCATAACCGAGAATCGAGTCCCGGACTCTGCCGCCGAGCAGTTGATAGATTGGAACGCCGAGAGATTTTCCCAGGATATCCCAACATGCAACTTCAACAGCGGCGACTGCCGTGCGATGAATATGCCCCCCATCGAGGGAGACGCTTTCCATCAAAGACTTCGCGATAGCCTTCACATTTCGTGGGTCTTGGCCAATGACGAGGTGTTCAAGCTCGTGAACGGCGGTTTCCGTCGTTCGAATAAATCCGTTGAGCGTGCCTTCTCCGACGCCATGCAGACCGTCATCAGTGTGCACAATGACGAAGAGCCAGTTCTTCCAGCCAGCGCCCACCGCAATCGTGTCAATGGATGTTATTTTCATGATGGTTTCTAACCCCATGCTGCTGAACGGCAATTAGCTGCGGACCAGTTCCAGCGCGGCCGCAGAGATGCTTGTCGCATCTAGCTGGTACCGATTTATCAGATATGGAATAGAGCCGCTGTCGCAAAACACGTCCGGAATTCCGATACGCCGCATTCGCACCGGGATACCGCCATTCGTAACTGCATCAGCTACAGCGCTTGCCAGACCGCCTGTGATGACATGATTTTCGGCGGTCACCACGCGCGGAACACGGCGCAACAGCGAAATGATGCTTTCTACATCAAACGGCTTGAGCGTACTGACGTGCAGCAGTGCAGCTTGTATGCCTTGCCCAGCCAGTTGATCCACAGCCTTCAGTGCGCGGGCTGTCATCAAGCCTGTGCTGATAATCGCGACGTCATTGCCGTCGCAAAGCAGCTTTGCCTTCCCTAGTTCAAATTGATACCCCGCGGGATCTAGAGTAACCGGGACTTGGCCTCGCAACAACCGCATGTAGACTGGGCCGGGATGCTCCGCGATCACAGGGATTACTTGTGCCAATTCGGTAGCGTCACAGGGATCAATCACAGTCAGATTAGGAATCGATCGCATGAGAGCCAGGTCTTCAATACCTTGGTGCGTACCTCCGTATCCGGTCGTCAATCCAGGCAGGCCGGCAATGATCTTCACATTCGCTTGCCCCAGGGCCGCTCCGATCGCGATAAAGTCATAAGCTCGCCTCGTCGCGAATACACAGTAAGTCGTGGCAAAAGGAATGAAGCCAGTGCGCGCTAATCCAGAGGCCGCACCAATCAGGTTCTGCTCTGCCATCCCCATTTGAAAGAAACGTTCGGGAAATCGTTCAGCGAATAAGTGGATATCGGTATATTTGCCAAGGTCGGCGGTGAGACCCACGATGTGCGGATTCGTTTCGGCAACCCGAATCAGTGCAGTCCCAAAGGGTGCATTTTCGGTTTTCTCCGCACCATATGTATCAGAGCTGAGAATGTTGCCGGTCACTCCAGGCGTTGAGAGCTTCGACATATTGTTCACGAAATCCTCTCGTCGCCGGAGGGCGTCATACCACTCTCAAGCTGCTCGCGGAGCGCGCTCCACTCGCTGGCATCCACGCGAATGAAATGATTCTTTTCCCGCTGTTCAAAGGCTCGTACGCCCTTGCCCATTAAAGTATCGAGGACGATCGCATGCGGTTTTCCGTTCACTGTCTTCGCTCGATCGATAGCGTCAACCAGCGCACCAATGTTGTTTCCGTCGATTCGTTGTGTGTCCCACCCAAAGGCTTCCCATTTCTGGTGGACTGGCTCAACGTTCAGCACTCGGGCAGGCGGTCCGTCTGCCTGCTGATTATTGCAATCGATGAAGGCGAAAAGGCCATCCAGGCTATAATGTGCCGCCGCCATGGCGGCCTCCCAGGTAGCTCCCTCCTGCAATTCTCCATCGGATAGAAGAGTGAATATGCGTGCCTGTCTTTTATCCAGCCGTAGACCCAACGCCATTCCAACAGCCTGCCCGAGTCCGTGGCCCAACGATCCACCGGTCATTTCGAAGCCGGGAGTGATTTCGCTGCCGGACATCTCCAGCCTCGATTCGTCGGCTCCGTAGGTATCCAGCTCATCGATCTCGATCACGCCTGCCTCTGCGAGGGCTGCGTACAGTCCAATCGAGTAATGCCCGATAGAAAGCACGAAACGGTCCCGATCGGACCACTTTAGATTTTTGGCGTCATACTTCATCTCGTCGAAGTACAGAACAGCCAGCAAATCGGCAATTCCCAACCCTTGTCCCACATAACCTTGGCCTACTCGTTCAGCCATGCGGAGCACGTGCCTACGCAGCGATAAGGCCCGGTGTTCCAGAGATCTGATTTTAGATTGCGGTTCTGAAGTTTGCGCGTTATTCATCACTGCTCGCGATCAAGGAACATTTCCTTCGCTCTGACTGTCGAGTGGCATTGGCATCAATCTTCAGAGCAAAATCTAGGGTACTAACCTTGCCGGCTTTTATGCTGACATCGAACTTATAGTGGAAAGTAAACTTCAATGTCAAGACAAAATTGACGACAATTATGTTGACATTATGAGCGATTAATAGGCCAACAGGTAAGAAGGCCCACGCCGGCATTCTCTGTCCTCTTCCAGATAGGGATTCTTCAATCGAGATGATTCAGACGAGAAGTCTCGCAGCAGTAAACGTTCCGGCTTTCATCGGAATTGTGCTAGAAATAGAGGCGTGCCAAAAACCAAGGCCAAATCAAGCGGTGGTTCGGCGACGGAACGAGTCGAGGCTTACATTCGAGAGGCAATACGCTCCGGCATGCTGAAGCCACGTCAACGATTGACAGAAGAAACCTTGGCGAAGACGCTGAAGTGTAGCCGGGGCCCAATCCGCGAAGCTATTCTGCGTTTGCAGCGGGATGGCCTGCTTGAAACACGACCTCGACGTGGCACTTTTATACCTGACATCTCTGCTGAATCAATCGAGGTCGTCTTCAGCATGCGCGGCAAACTCGAAAGTCTCTGCGTACGCTACATGCGCGAATCAATGACGCCGGCGAAGGAACAAAAGCTGAATTCTATTCTCGCCGAGATGAAGGCTGCCACCAACGAGGAGAACAACGAACGCTTTCTCGAAGCTGATCTTCTTCTTCACCATACCGTGTGGCATTTTTCAGAACGTGAACAATTGGAACGTACGCTGTCGAATGTTATGAATGCCAGGATCTTCTTGATCGCGAGAACTTTTTCAAGCAGGTTGCCGATTCGTCAGAGATACAGAGATCACGAAAAGTATCTCAATATTGTTTTGCGCACCCCTCTCACGCGCGTTGAAGCTGCCGTTGAACGTCATTTTTCAGAATTGCACGAACGAATTTTTGGCGGACATTCTGCCAGGCAATTGATTGCATCTCTCTAAACATTCCGGCTTCTCCGCAAAATAAAGAGCGCGTCTATATCGAGTCATCGACCTAAAGCGTATTTTGCGGGAAATCAAACTCCAGAACTCGGCGCCTCTCTCCTCATCCAACTCATTCTTAATGCTTTAGAAGTGAGTGTATCTTTTATTGTCAACAATGTTGTTTAAATTCATGTTGACACTTGCTTGAAAAGTGAGATAACTTTCGCGACGCTAGGCTAACGCTCCACATCTTGCCTTGCCTCAAAGTTTCTGGACGGCTTTTGCGATTCTCAAATCCAGCAACAATGCGGATGAGGCATTACTAGACGGGGCCACTCCTAAAACAGCTTCCAAAGGAGACCACTATGAACACGGCCTTGTTTCGTTTCGCAGTATTGCTAGCATTTCTATCAATTGCCAGCATTGGCATTCTAGAGGCGCAGACAGCGGTTACCGGAGCCATAAACGGCTCTGTGCGGGATCCTGCGAATGCAGTTGTGAGTGGGGCAAGCGTTGAGGCTACGAATACAGCTACAGGGGTATCTGATCAAGCACTTACCAATTCGGCCGGGCTCTATCGCTTTCCTAGCGTTCTTCCGGGAGTTTACTCGATCACAATCAAGAAGGAGGGCTTTGAGCAGTACTCCAGGCAGGATATTAATATCCAGGCGGGAACGGTTGTTCCGTTGGACGTCGTCCTGCCGGTCGGCTCGACAAGCACTACCGTCACTGTTTCCGGCCACGCCCCTGTCCTTCAAACAGACACAGTAGAAGTCAGCCAGACCATACTCCAGAAACAGATCGAAAGCCTTCCAACTTTCGGCAACAACATCACCCGTTTGTCGTTGCTCGCTCCCGGCGTGTCCATGGCTTCTGGTCAGCTCGATCTTCATCCTGAAAATTCAGGCGAAGACTTTAACGTCAACATCAATGGCGGACAGACTAACAACAACGCTCACATCCTGGACGGCGTCGAAAATACGGAAGCGATTCAAGGCTACTCTTTGCTGGTGCCAACAAATGCCTCGGTGCAGGAAGTGAAACTCACGACCAGCAACTACGATGCAGAATACGGTAGCGTGAGCGGTGGAGTCTTCCAGGTAACAACCAAATCGGGAACGAATAGTTTTCACGGATCAGCCTTTGAGTACTACCGCACTGCAGGATTCTTTGCGGCGGATTCTTTCAGCCAGCCCAACGGCGTTCCAGGCAACGTCTGGAACCAGTTTGGCGGAAGCGTTGGCGGTCCGATCAAGAAAGATAAGCTTTTCTTTTTCGCCGACTATCAGGGAATGCGGAATAATCTTTCCACGTCCAGCCTCTACACGTCACCCCTTCCCGCGTTCAGAAATGGAGACTTCAGTTCCGTCGCTGCAACCAACCCAATCTATGACCCAGCAACAGGCAACCCTGATGGAACCGGGCGTACGCAGTTTCCCGGCAATGTTATTCCAGCAAATCGAATCAGTCCCGCCACAGCAAATCTTCTGGCGCTGCTACCCTCCCCCACCGATCCTTCGGTAGCGGACAACAACTACGCAATTTCTCGTCCAGGCATCTTCGACCAAAATCAGGTGGATGCGCGTGTCGACCTTTTTGCTACCCCTAAGACTCTCGTCTTTGGAAAGTTCAGTTACTTCCACGCACACTTTCTCACGCAGAATGTATTTGGCTCGCAAGGAGGCGGACCACCACTGGGGGGAATTCCGAATTCGGGAGATTCAACGGACGACGTATACAGCGCAATGGTGAACTATCAACGCACCTTTTCTCCATCGCTACAACAGGATTTCCGCTTCGCCTTTTCGCGAATCCTTATATCGGAATTACAGCTTGACGCAAGTCAGGATCTGGCAACTCAGGTAGGCATTCCAAATATCAACTTGGGCACCGTCTACACCAGCGGCCTGCCGACGCTGAACGTCGATGGGCCGACGAGCGCCTTCACCATGGGAGATATAGGACTTCCTTTCTTTGAGCACGAAACTAACTTGGAGTTTTACGACACATGGATGAAGACCGCCGGACGGCACGCCTTCAAATTCGGTGGAGACTTTAAGAAGTTTTACGGAATTCGGACTGACGTTAGCGGGCGCGGTTCTTTTGATTTCTCACAGAACATCACCGGCGACCCAGCCGTGTCGAATTCGGGTCTGGGCCTAGCAAGCTTTCTGCTTGGCCTCAGTGACAGCTTCGGCAGAGACATCACGCTGATCCAGCCTCAGGAAAAACAATGGAGGCTATCCTTCTTCGGCGAAGACACCTGGAAGGTTGGTCCACGCTTTACTTTATTGCTTGGAGTCAGATGGGATTACACCACACCTATCTATACGCCGGATGGCGAGAGTGTGGGAAATTTAGATCTCAACAGTGGCAACGTTCTATTGACGAACCTGGCTGGTAAATATGCTGGTGTAACGACTCTAAAGACCGAGTTTTCCCCGCGCGTCGGTGCGTCTTATCAGTTATTGAGAAATACGGTCATTCGCGGAGGGTACGGACGCAGCTATTTTCTCAATCCCTACGGAGCCGCTTTCGGGACTGAGGGTTGTTGCTGGCCGATCAAACAGAGTCAGTCGTTCAGTCCTACAAATTCGTATGGAGCCTTGCCTTTTACGCTTGATCAGGGACCGGGTCTACCTGCCCCGCTCCCTTCTTATCCATCCAACGGCCAGATTCCACTTCCAAATGGCTTTTCGCAAATTTTTCCCGGTACCGGGAACTATCCTCACAGCTACAACGACGGCTGGAATGTAACGGTAGAGCAAGTGTTTCCGCACGATTTCGCCTTCACCCTTGCGTACCTGGGGAATATTGGCCGCAATTTATGGGACAACATAGATGTGAACGCTCCCATTCCGGGTCCAGGCGCATTCAATCCGCGTCGGCCATATTTTGCGAAATTCGGCTGGACAACAGGAGAAACTCAACGGAGCAACGAACTTGCCGGCTACCCGGAACTTAAAAGTAACTACAACTCGCTACAAGCCACGATACAAAAGCGTTTTGGCGGCGGCATCAATTTACTGAGCAATTTCGCATGGGCCAAATCGCTTGATGAAGGAACATTCGGGCCTCAGAACCAATTTGACTTTGCGAGCAACTATGGGAATTCCGACGCTGTGCGGCCTTTCTCGTGGGTAACTGCTGCCGTTTGGGATCTTCCATTCGGGCATGGCCGGCTGTTCGCCAGCGACCTAAGGGGCCCGGCGCAAGCCATCGCTGGCGGATGGATTCTTAGCGGAATTTTCAATTTTGAGGGCGGTTTATTTTTTACGCCCACGCTCGCTAATAACGCTTCGTTGAATTCCACGATTGGTCTAAGACCAAATCGCATCCGCAGCGGTCAGGTATCCAATCAGAACCGGCACGAATGGTTTGACCCAACTGCGTTTACCGTTCCTGATTTGTATGTCTACGGTAACTCTGGCCGTAACATCCTCGCCGGTCCGCACTTCACTGCCGCCGATTTATCCTTGCAAAAGGCTTTTGCCTTCACGGAAAGAGTTCATCTGGACCTCAAGTGGGATGCGTTCAACGCCTTGAACCATCCGAATCTTGCAAATCCCAATGCAAGTGTCGATACCAGCACTGCAGGACAAATCACAGGCATCGTTGACTTTAGAAGACGCATGCAAATTGGGGCTCAATTGACCTTCTAGCTTGTTTCCAACGAACGATATGTGCCTCGGGGTACAAGCCGAGGCACATATCGCTTATATCTGCTTAGCCAATCGTGACACGCAGTACGTATGGAAATTACATGTGGAATATGGGCATGCGAAATTTCCGTTCGCTACCAGATCCCATTAATAGATAAGCACATCCGGGAGTTACCATGTCAGATGCTTTCAAGCCGACCGACATACGCAGGCGCGATCTCCTCAAATTAGCGGGCAGTAGCGTTCTGCTCTCAATGCTGGGCGCGCGGAGCGCGACCGGGGCTGCAGTCGACAATGATGTAACGTTCGTCTCTGACGAGCTTTCGCTCACCTTACATTTCACGAACGGAGGCGCTCACCAGCTTCATTCTTTACGCAACTCGAAAACAGGTTTTGAATGGATTCGTGCGGGTACTTCAATGGACCCGATCTTCACAGCTGCGGCAGTCCCCGCGTTAACGTGGAGTTCTTCACCCGGTGAACACAAACACGAATCTAACGGCGATCGCCTTGAATTCATCTCTAAGGGCAACAACATTCGTGCGAATGTGGCTCTGCAAACCTTTTCGCATGCTCCTATCATGGAGTTCCAAACCGAGTTTCACAATATATCGGGGACTTCGGTCCCGGGTGTCACAGCTTTTGGCCCATTCCGTTTCGCGCTTCGTGACGATCTCGGACCGTTGCAGGTGCACGCTCTCCGGCGCAATCAGTATGGTCTTGAATCGATTCCCGTCAATGGGCTCGTGAAATTGTCAGGTGGAGCGTGGAATGCCCCCGAGTATGGTGGTCTGTTGCTGCTTGAGGCTGTTGGCAAAGACGAATTTCTCCTGATAGGCATCGAGTGGGAGCGCGGTTGGAGTTACCGCATTGAGAAAGAAGGCGATGGAACCTGGCTCAGCATCGATGTCACGGACCTGACTTACAACCTTGCCTCAGGTGAAAAGCTCCCCGCGCCTCGGGTGTTTCTTGGCCTGTCTCATGGTGACCTCGATCACGCGTTTCTTACCGCACGGCATTATATGCAGGAGCATGTCTTCCCTGCCCCTCTCCAGAATTGGCCATGGGTTGTATACGACTTCTGGGCGACAGATGCGGAAGGAGTAGAGGAGGGCCTTCTGCGCGAAGTAGCGTTTTCGGCCAAACTTGGAATTGACGTGTTCAACATGGATGCCTCCTGGTATCTGGGCTCATCGAAGAAGGGTACTGGGGACTGGGGATGCGGCCTAGGCAATTATGCCGATGATCGCCAAAAGTACCCCAGTGGACTCGCTAACATCTCGCATCGTGTGCACGAAGCGGGAATGAAATTCGGCCTGTGGGTGGGACCGAACGTTGCGGATAGCCGTATAGTCGGCACAGAGATTCCCAAACAATGGATCGCACAGATTGATGGAAAGGATCAGACGCTTCAGCCTTCGGGGTGGGAAAGCTCTGTGCATCAGGTCTGTTTGGGCTGTCGCGAGTATCTTGATTTCCTGAAGAAAGAATTAACTCGCATTGTCCGAGATTTTGATCTCGATTGGCTCAAATGGGATAACTCAGGGATTCCCGCAAGTCCGGCCGGGTGCAATCGCGCCGATCACGGGCATCAAGCGGGTGATGGAGGCTACGCCGCGCTCGTCGGACAGTATGAGGTATTCGATCATTTGCATAGCGTCTTTCCGAATCTTGTGCTGGAGCAGTGTGGATATGGGAGCAGGCTCGACTATGGATTAGCCCGAACAATCAGATCAAATTGGCTAAGCGACGCTAGTTACCCGTCAGATCTTGTTCGCAACAATGCCAGGTTGGCAAGTTATCTTTATCCCAGTGCTGACAACGGCGCGTGGATCGTCTCCGAAGACGAGGACCTCGCGCGATACGCAAGCGATCCTGCAATGTTGGACACCATCTTCAGAAGCCGCATGATGAGCTTATTCGGCTTTGGCACCATCAACGGACAATTGAAGGAGAGAGTATCTCTTTATCCGGAAACTGTGCTCGAGTCTGCGCGACGGCATGTTGCACTATACAAACGCTATCGCCACCTGTTGCAGCATGACTGCTATCATTTGCTGCCCTCCGGCAATACAAAGGAAGCCCAATGGGAAGCAGTTCAGTTCATCTCCCCCTCCAGGAAGGAAACGGTCATCCTGGCATTTCGTGCCAAAAGCGCACAAGAGACGATACAGCTTCCACTCCAGGGACTCCTAGAGGATGCGATCTATGAAGTGAATTTCGAAAACCCATCTCGGCCAGCCTTAAAAATGCAGAGCCACGATTTGCGTTCAAAAGGGATAAGAATTTCGCTGAAGCGCCCCCACATGTCGGAAGTTATTTTCCTGCGAACGAATTGACCTCTATCTTGCTTGAAACATCGAAACAGTGAGAACCCGATTTCTTCGTCGAGTGGCAACGGTGTACCGCTCATATTCGCAGAGCGTCATCACTGCTGGGTAGAAATCGAAATTGGGGCCCTATAGCACTGGAGCTCAACGCGGTCGGCGCAATTTCTCGGATAGTTTCCCATACTCTGCCTTTCGCGGACGAGGATTCAAATATCTTCAAATGACTGGCGAATCTCTTACAGAGAGCCGCCCGCCGCGCATTGACACGGCGGATATACCTTGATCTTCTACATCTGGCGATGTATATGTAGAAGCAATAGGCATGAAGAAGACAGACGACAGGTTTGATCTTCCGCAAGGCACGCTCGACCTTCTCATCATGAGGGTTGTTGCGTTTGGACCCATTCACGGCTATGCCATCGCGCAAAGAATCCAGCAGATCTCGCGCGACGCACTCCAGGTCCAGCAGGGATCCCTCTATCCAGCGCTCCATCGCCTCGAATATAAAAAGTTGCTCAGCTCCCGTTGGAAGCCCTCAGAGACTGGCCGGGAAGCCAAGTTCTACGAGCTCACTTCCAAGGGACGAACTCATCTCACGGTTGAAACCGAAAACTGGACGCGCCTGACCGACTTAGTGAGCCTCATTCTCGAGGGAACGCTGGAGGGAATCTGATGGGCTGGTTACGGAGACTTTTCTTTCGTGAACGATTGGAGGCCGATCTGGACAAAGAGCTGCGCTTCCACTTCGAATCACAGGTCGCCGACAAAGTTCGTTCCGGCATACCGGAGAGCGAAGCCCGTCGGCTCACACGAATCGAGTTCGGCGGGATCGAGCAGATTAAGGAAGACTGCCGCGAGCGACGCGGAACCATGGGGCTTGAGTCGCTATTGCAGGATGTTCGCTACGCCCTTCGCCAGTTGCGCAAATCACCTGGCTTTACGCTGACGGCGGTGCTGACTCTGGCGCTGGGCATTGGCGCAACCACCGCGATCTTCACGCTCGTGCAGCAGGTGATGTTGCAATCGTTGCCGGTCAACAGACCGGATCAGCTTTGGCGCATCGGCGATCAGCCCCACTGCTGCGACTGGGCAGGATACAGCCAGGACAGCGACGGCGAGGCGGGCAACTGGAGTCTCTTCTCGTGGGAAGCATACAAGCTATTCCGCGCAAACACGCCGGGACTCCAGGCTCTGGCAGCGCTCCAGGCGGGTAACATGCCGCTGGGAGTGCGACCCTCCGGCTCATCGGGACCGCCGGATAAAGCGAATGGCCAGTATGTCTCCGGCAACTTTTTTCAGACTCTGGGTGTTTCCGCCTGGCGCGGAAGGCTGTTCGTCGACGCCGACGACCTGGAGGGCGCGCCCCCGGTCGCGGTGATGAGTTTCCATGCCTGGCAGGAGAAGTACGGCTCCGATCCGTCGGTGGTGGGATCCGCATACCAGATCAACGGCCGTGCATTTACGATCATCGGAGTGGCCCCGGCAGGTTTCGTTGGGGCGAAGATGACGAGTTGGGGCCTGCCGGATATCTGGATGCCGCTGGCGACCGAGCCGTTAATGTTGGGGAAAACGGCGCGAATTAAAAACACGCGGACCGATTGGCTGGACTTGATCGGGCGACTGCGCCCCGGAACGAATCCGAAAGCGCTCCAGGTGCACCTTCAGGGTGAATTGCAGGGCTGGCTGGCCAGCCACTTGGCAGACATGAGTCCGCAGGAAGAAGCTGTGTGGCAGAAGCAGACGCTCCGCTTATCGCCTGGAGGCGCAGGTTTCTCCATTTTGCGGAGGGATTACAGTGAGAGCCTGCTGTTGCTTATGTTCACGGCCTGTTGTGTGCTACTGGTGGCCTGCGCCAACATCGCCAACTTGCTCTTGGCCCGCGGGCTGAAGAACCAACGACAGACGGCAGTCCGCGTGGCGCTGGGCGCATCGCGCCGGCGCCTGGTGAGGAATGCGCTGCTCGAAAGCGTTACGCTGTCTCTGATCGGCGGAGCGGCCGGTGTGGCTGTGGCCTGGGCGGGGGCCAGGTTGATCCTTTATCTCGCCTTCCACATGCTGGAGCGAAGCACCTGGATCCCCGTGCAGGCCACACCCTCAACACTGGTTCTGCTGTTCGCACTGGGAGTTGCTGTGCTCACCGGAGTGATCTTCGGGATCGCGCCCGCGTGGATGACCTCGCACGCCGAGCCGGTGGAGGCCATGCGTGGCGCCAACCGTGAGGTGGGAGGTGGCCGTCATTGGGCACAGAAGGCGCTGGTCATTGCGCAGGCTGCGGTATCGCTGGTGCTGCTAAGTGCTGCCGCCATGCTGGGAGGCAGCCTACAAAATCTGGAGCACCAGAACTTCGGGTTCGATCCGGATGGCCGCTACCTGGCTTCAATTGGTTCGCCTATGCTGGCGAACTATAAGCAGGAGCAACTGGTCCCGCTTTATCGTCAGATTCAAGACCGGTTAAGTGCTCTTCCCAGAGTGCGCAACGTCAGTGCCGCGACCTATGCACCGATGGCCGGCAATCAATGGGGCCATGACATTCGAGTTCAGGGCAAACCAGAGCCCGGCCCGAAGGACGATGTGTCCGCCGACTGGACCCGCATAACCCCCGGGTTCTTCGATACCATTGGCGCCAGAATGCTGGCCGGCCGCGCCATCAATGAAGATGACAATGCGAACGCGCGGCACGTGGCCGTCATCAACCAAGCCTTTGCCAGGAAGTTTTTTGAGAACCAAAACCCCGTTGGCCGACACTTCGGTCCCGCTTCGGTGGGGAATGCGGGAACCTATGAGATTGTGGGCGTCGTCCAGAACATCCATTACGTGACCTGGGGCTTCAGAGATCCAGCCCGTGCCATGTACTACATCCCCCAGGCGCAAACCGTCCAGTTCGATCAGCCGGATCTTCAGAGCGATGAGCTTTGGTCGCAAAACCTCTACAACATTGTGATCTGGGCGCCGGAGCATCCGGCGAACATGCTTATGCAAGTGAAGAAGGTGCTGAGCGAAGTCGATCCAAACTTGGTGATGTATGACGTTCAGTCATATTCGCGAGTGATTCAGGGAACATTCGATCAGCAGAATATGATTGCCAGCCTTACCTGGCTGTTCGGCGCTGTTGGCCTTGTGCTGGCTGCGGTTGGCCTCTACGGCGTGACCGCATATGGCGTGGAGCAACGCAGGAGCGAGATTGGCGTGCGTATGGCGCTGGGCGCCGATCGCGGCTCAGTGGTCGCTATGGTGCTGCGCGAAGCGTTCTGGCAGGTCAGCATCGGACTGGGGATCGGCATTCCGGCGGCAAGTGGGACGGGATATCTCATGACCAGCCAGCTCTTCGGGGTTACGCCGTGGAATCCATTGCTGTTGGCAGGTACCGCTGTGCTTCTCGGATCGGCAGCGCTGGTCACCGCGGTAATCCCAGCGCGTAAGGCAGCCAGCACCGACCCAATGCAGGCACTACGTAGCGAATGATCCGCGCGTGAATAATTCAAATTAACTATATGAAAATAAGCTACTTAAATATGGTGGAGGCGGCGGGAGTCGAACCCGCGTCCGAAATCGTAGTCAACAAAGAGACTCCATGCTCAGTCGCGTTCCGGTAGGTTTCGCTTTGCGCGCTCAGAACGGACAAGATGCGCGCATTGCTAGTCCGTGGATCTCATTCCTATGACCCGTACCCAGCCATAGAAACCAGCCTGCTGTGCGACGTCCTCTCGCAGCCCGCAGACAAAGCCGCGGAGGACGGCAACTTAGTTAATTAAGCTGCGTATGCCAGTTGATGATCGGCAATTATCATTTTCCGGGCGATTACGGGTGCCCAGCCCCCGGCATGCCTCTTTGCCGCAAACAATCCCGTCGAAACCGTGACGCCCCCATCTGTGGAGCAGCTTCGTGGAGTTTGAAGCTTTTCAAAGAACTGTTTCTATCCTACTCCTTTTGTAGTGTTTCTGCCCGCGCGCTCTTCCCGGCATGTTATGTCTAAATTCCTCATCTTATAGAAGTTGCATGCATCCTATTCTCGAACTATCCCCAAAAATACGAAGCGCCCGCATTTAGACGGGCGCCTTTCCAGGAAGAGCTTAAATCGCTTTGATGATGACAGGCGTGTCAACTGTAGGCCCCAAAATGAGCTTGTGTAGGATGGGATATGTTTTCCCGACGGAATTTCCTTCTTGTTTCTTCTGCTGCCGCATTTCTTTCGTTGCGCCGGGAGGCGCATAGCCAACGCAGAGACGATACCTCCGCTACGCCTGGTCCGGTTCCTTCTGCGATCGCCGCCTTAACCGATCTCTCCGGACGGGCAAAGCCCTTCACCAACGACGAGCGACTGGCTCGCATCGAGCGGGCGCGGCAGTTGATGTCTGCCAACAAGATCGACGCCATCATCCTGGCGAACAGCGCTACCTCTTCCGTCTATTTCGCCAATATCCGATTCTGGGGCAGCGAACGCTTCTGGGCACTGGTGATTCCCGCCAAGGGCACACCTTTTGTGGTCTGTCCGGCGTTTGAGGAAGACCGAGCGCGGGAACTGCTCAGCGCAGGACCTTTCGCAAAAGATGCCGACATTCTGACGTGGCAGGAGGATGAAGATCCATTTTCCCTGACAGTAAAAGGCTTGAAGGATAGAGGAATATCGAGCGGTACCGTTGGCCTGGAGGAAAACATGAAGTTCATCTTTGCGGACAGCCTAGCCAAAGCTGGCCCGCAGTTGCACTTCGTCAGCGCCGTTCCAGTCACAGCAGGTTGCCGCATGATTAAGGACCAGCACGAACTCGACTGCATTCGTCTTGCCTGTCACGCGACGCTAGTGGTTTATCGCGCTGTTTATCAGTCACTGCGGGAAGACATGACGACGAAAGACGTCAACCGCCTGATTCACATGGGCTATCAGAAGGTTGGTTTTCCAGGCGAGGCCAGCCTGAATATAGGGGAGTTCACTGCCTCGCCGCACGGTTCGGAGCAGCCGCAGACGATCCGAGAGGGCACAATTCTCATGCTCGACGATGGCTGCGAAGTAGAAGGCTACACGTCAGATATCACACGAACCTTTGTACTAGGCAAAGCGACGGACAAGATGAAGAGCGTCTTCGATATTGTGCATCACGCACAATCGGCTGCTTTGGCAGCGGCAAAGCCTGGGGTTCCGCTGGCGGATGTGGATGCGGCGGCGCGAAAAGTGATCGTCGACGCAGGATATGGGCCGGGCTTCAAATACTTCACCCACCGTCTGGGTCACGGCATGGGCATGGATATGCACGAATGGTCATACCTGGTGAAGAACAATATGTTCGGATACGACCTGCATCCCGTCCTGAAACCGAATATGGTCACAAGCAATGAGCCGGGGATTTATATTCGCGGTGAATTTGGCGTGAGGCTCGAAGACGATATGCACATTACCGAGAACGGCGCAGAGTTATTTACGCCGCAGAGCCCATCGCTGGAAAATCCATTTGGGAATGTGTCTTAAGAGGTCTTGAGCCCAACTGCTTTTGCAAGTTTCTTCTGGCGATCGTCAAAGGTCCAGAAGCGTTCGGCTCCTAGCTCGAGCGCGGTAGCTACATGCAGTGTATCGATGGTGCGCGTCCCGAGAGTTGCTGTGTGCGTTCGCGCTAGGTCGATGGCGATTGCGTACACCAACTCGGGCTGGTTCTTCTCACTCCACAAGCCGGCGCGACGATCCTGCTCGAAATCGAAATAGATTTGCGTTGCATTCCGAGGAGTAATTCTGCGACGGAAGACGTTCTGCTCGATGGAATGCGCAAATTCCAGCAAATGAAGTGATGTGTAAATAAGCCCTGGATTCGTAGCGAAAAGCCGATCCGCTTCCTGCGAATGATCATCGGTGAGATAGATAGATACAACGAAGCTGGTGTCTGCGTAGACTCTCAATCGCGATGGCGGTCCTTAAGGAAATTTTCAACAGCATTCAGATTGAGATCACCAAAGATTTTCCGACGCCGCCGCGCGAAATCAGGCCATTCGATTTGCTTTGGCTCTTCATGTTCAGAAACAGGCGTAATACGAGCAAAAACATGCGTCCGGTTACGAAGCTCAATAGATTGCCCGGCACGCAATATGGCTTGCAGCCTGCGAGTATTGCGAAGCTCACGGATGGTCATGGATTCAGTCTTGGAAGCCATAGAGACAATGTGTCACAAGTTGTGGCACATTGCAAATGTCCACCCTAGTTCAAATTCTCGAAAATTCCAGCGGCGCCCATTCCCCCGCCAACGCACATCGTCACCAGTCCATAGCGAAGATTCCGCCGCTTCATTTCGTGCAAAATCGTCGCAGTCAGCTTAGCCCCCGTGCAGCCGAGTGGGTGGCCAAGAGCAATGGCTCCCCCATTGACGTTTACTCTTGAAGGGTCGAGTCCAGCCTGCTGGATCACGGCTAACGACTGAGCGGCGAAGGCTTCGTTCAGCTCGATAATGTCGATCTGATCGAGAGTCAGACCAGCCAATTTCAACGCTTTGGGTATGGCGAAGACCGGGCCTAGTCCCATCTCTTCCGGGAGACATCCTGCGGTCGAAAAGCTGACGAACCTTGCCAGCGGTTTCAAGTTGAGCGCCCGTGCGCGCTCTGATGACATGATGATGGTGGCTGCGGCTCCGTCGGAAGTCTGCGACGAGTTCCCTGCCGTCACTGTCCCTTTTGCATGGAAGGCGGCCTTGAGCCTGGCCAGCGCTTCGAGCGAAGTGTCTGCGCGAGGGCCTTCATCTTTCTTAAATTCGCTGGTCTTTACTTCGGGCTTGCCCGGGTTTTTCGTCGGGGTTGAATTTGTCACTGTTACAGGCACAATTTCTTCATCGAACTTCCCCGATTGCGATGCGGCAAGCGCCTTCTCGTGGCTCTTGAGCGAAAAATCATCGGCCTGTTCGCGGGTGATGCCGTATTTTGCGGCTACTCGCTCGGCCGTAAGACCCATCGATAAATAGGTGTCCGCATAATGATCGATCAACCAGGGATTTGCGCTGACTTTGCTGCCACCCATCGGCACCAGGCTCATCGACTCCGTGCCGCCGGCAATCATCACCTCGGCGGAGCCGGAGCGAATGCGGTCAGCCGCAATGGCGATAGATTGCAATCCCGAAGAACAGAATCGGTTGATCGTCATGGCCGAGGCTTCGACCGGCAGGCCAGCGCGCAGACTGGCGATGCGGGCCACATTCATTCCCTGTTCCGCCTCGGGCATCGCGCAGCCCATGATGACGTCTTCGATTTCCTTAGAATCGAGCGCGGGGACTTTTTCAAGCGCGCCTTTGATAGCAATGGCGGCGAGGTCATCAGGACGAGTGAATGCCAGCGCTCCTTTCGGAGCCTTGCCGACTGCGGTGCGAACGCTGCTGACGATGACTGCATCTCTCATGAATTACCTCTCACTTTTTGGAATAGCGATAAAGCGTCGCATCCCTGTTTCACTCCGTACCTTCCAGCGTCATCCACGTACCGTTTTTGAAGTAATGGATGACGGATGACTTTTCTATGTGCGCATCTTTGATACCGTCATGATCGAAAGGGCCGTAAGGTTTGTTAACCAGCGTCTCTTCGATCGTAGTTGGCGATGCGGTGTCGATTCCGCGAGCGTAACCCAGCACGTTGGTCGTGTCATGAGGGTCAGCGGTCTCGGTATTCTCTTGCGAGGCGATCTCTCCCGGTTTCGCAGCGGAGCCAGACCAGTAAATAAGCAATGTCGTCGTTCCATTCCGCGAGCAGAGAGCGGCCCAGTCGGAAGAGCCCTTCTGCCGAAAAGAGCCGTGAACGATGTTCTCAGGCTCGTGCGCTTCGTAACTTTGCGGGATGAGGCATCGGCGTTTTTCGAGATCTGCAAGCACGGGCGCGGGAAGTTCAGCGAAGCTGGCGGGTGGAAGCATGCGAAACGCATAGGACTGATCGCCTTTGTGGACGCGGAGGACCTGTTCCGCATCCTGAGCGGCAACCATACTCGACGCGGTGATGAGCACGGTGCCTATAACGAGCTTACTGCTTCCCTGCATGTTTAGTTCCTGAGCGGCTTTCCAGTTTTGAGTGTGAAGGCAATGCGCTCCTGCGTTTTGCGCTCGCCGCAGAGTGACAGGAATGCCTCGCGCTCAAGGTCGAGCAAGTATTGCTCAGTGACAAAGGTTCCAGGGGTAATGCTGCCTCCGCACAAGATGCGAGCGACAAAGTTTGCGATTTTTACATCGTGGTCGCTGATGTACTCGGCCTGCCGCATGAGATGTACGCCAAGCCTTAAGGTGGCAGCAACCTGATCGCCGGGCACAGGGATCTGAGTGCGCGGAGTGGGAGCGGCGTAACCGGCTTCGGTGAGATAGATGGCCGTCTCGCGCGCATCAAGCAGCAGCCGCTCGCGGTGCAGAGTGATCTTGTCGGAAGACTTCAGCAGGTCGAGACTGCGTGCTTCTGAGGCAGATGTGGAAACCTTGGCCATGCCGATGGTTTCAAAACGCTGCTTGAGAGCTTCCTGCAGTTCAGAGGAGAAGGCGAATCGGAGCGGCGCGTCCATGGGGCTGATCCCGGATTCAATGGCAGCTGCATCGACGGCATGAAGCGCCATTTCTTTGGTGCCGCCACCTGCGGGGATGAGGCCGACTCCAGCTTCAACAAGTCCCATGTAGAGCTCGGCGTGCGGATGACGTGCTGTGGCGTGAAGCGAAATTTCGACACCTCCGCCGAGGCAGAGGCTAAAGGGCGCGGCCACAACCGGGCGTGGGCAAAACTTAATAGATGTGGTCATGCGCTGAAAGGCGCGGACGGCGAGATCGACTTCGTCCCAGTCAGCCTCCTGTATGGCGAGCAATAGTTGCATTAGGTTCGCGCCGACGGAAAAATCGGACGCGTCACCGGAGATGACGAAACCGCGAAAATTGCGAACGGGCTCGCTGTCGGGATGAAGCGTTTGCGTGATGAGCGAGACGATATCGTCGCCGATAGCATTCTTCTTCGAATGCAGCTCGATGCAAGCGATGCCTTCGCCTATGTCTACCAAGGATGCACCCGCGTTTTTGCGGATGACTCCGTTGGCGCGTTTGAAGCTTGAGATGCTGGCGATACCTGCCGGTTTCTGAATGGCCTGGTAGCCGCGCGAGGCCAGAACGAATTCTTTGCGTCCCTCTTCGGCGTCGATGTACCAACTTGTTTTTCCTGATGCGAGGAGAGTTTCAGCCTGAGGGCTGACGTGTTCGTTGCGTGCACGGAGGCGTTCGACGCTCTGAGGCACTCCTACGGCGTCCCACATTTCGAAGGGACCCAACTCCCAGTTGAAGCCGGTGCGCATAGCGCGGTCAATGGAACTGATGTCGTCGGCGATTTCCGGCAGGCAGTCGGCGGCACAGTTCCAGATGCGGGTGAGGAGCATCCACTGGAATTGGCTGGCTTTGTCTTTGCCGGGGCCGTTGCCAATAAGCACTTGCAGGCGCTCCGGCAGAGCTTCAGCGTTCTTTGCCATTTCAAGCGACGGAAATTTCGGCCGTTGCGCCGGACGATATTCGAGTGTTTTCCAGTCGAGTGCGAGGCGGTTGTTTTTCGGGTCGGGCGCGTCGGGGATTTTCTTGTAGAAGCCCTGACCGGTTTTGTCGCCGAGCCACTTATTCGCCAACATGCTTTCGATGAATTGCGGCAGCCTGGTGGCGGCTGCGTCTTCGGCTTTGGTGCTCGAGAAGTTGCGGGCCACGTGAGCGAGCACGTCGATGCCAACCATGTCTGCGAGGCGGAAGGTTCCGGTGCGCGGCCAGCCGATGCTGGAACCGGTAAGCGCGTCTACATCTTCAATGGTGAGGTCGAGCTGCTGCATCAGGTCAACGGCGGTCAACATGGCAAAGACGCCGATGCGATTGGCGATGAAGTTCGGCGTGTCGTGCGCGTAGACGATGGACTTGCCCAGGCGGCGGTCGGCGAAATCGGCAATGGCTGCGATCGCTTGCGGGTTGGCTTCGGGAGTCCGAATGATTTCGAGCAGGCGCATGTAGCGCGGCGGGTTAAAGAAGTGCGTTCCGAACCAGCGCGCACGGAAATCTGCGGGCATCTTTGCAGCGATGGATGCGACAGGCAGGCCGCTGGTATTGGTGGTGATGATGGCGTCGGGACGGAGATGCGGCGCGATCTTTTCCAGAAGCGCCTGCTTGATAGCGAGGTCTTCGGTGACGGCTTCGATGATCCAATCGCAGGACTTTAATTGGGCGAGATCGTCTTCAAAATTACCAATGGTAATGAGGCTGGCGCTGGATTTGTCGTAGAAAGCGGCGGGTTTGGCTTTCAGCAGGCCCTGCAGCGCTTGCCCGGCGATTCGGCTGCGGCTGGCTTGATCGGCTCCCGCGGGAATGATGTCTAGAAGAACGACCGGGAGGCCTGCGTTGGCAAGATGGGCGGCGATACGTGAGCCCATCGTGCCTGCTCCGAGCACGGCGCAGCGGCGGATGAGGGGAATCATAGCGACCGTGGAGGGTGCGTCGGCGACAGCGGTGCTCATCAAAAGGGCTCCTTGCAGTGCGGGCGCAGAATACTAAGGCGCCCTGCGGCGGGTCAAGCGTGCACGTCTTCCTATGTAATGAGATGTATTTTTCAGCATGAAGAACCTTAAACCTGAAGCGACTGTTTGACACGCCATTCGCACACGGGTAGCGTCAAAATAGTTCGGAACAGATTTATTCTGTTGTGTTTGAGGTCGCATGAGATTTTCTTTCGCTGTGTGTTCGATTGCTTTGCTATGTGGCTTTGCGCTGGCTGCGCAGGCTCAGGATCTCTCCAGCTTCGAGAAGCGCGTCACCACCAAGGTGCTGCCCAATGGGCTGACGCTGATTGTCTGCGAGCGGCCTGAGGCTCCTGTCTTTTCGTATTTCACGATCGTCGATGCGGGAGATGCAAATGATCCCGGCGGACAGTCGGGCATCGCGCATATGTTTGAGCACCTGGCATTTAAGGGCACAAAAGACATCGGCACCACCGATTATGCCGCTGAAAAAGTGGCGCTCGATAAGGTCGAGGAGGCGTATGCCGCCTATGACACCGAGTACCGCAAGCGCGTGGGGCGCGACGAGCAGAAGCTGAAGACGCTGCATGCGGCCTTCGAGCAGGCGCAGGGGGAAGCGCAGAAATTTGTGATTCCTAACCAGTTCACCGAGATTGCGGAATCCAATGGCGCGACCGGACTCAATGCCCAGACGAGCCTCGACGACACGCAATACTACTGGAGCATGCCATCCAACCGGCTGCAGCTCTGGGCCTATATGGAGAGCGATCGCATCGCCAATCCCGTGCCGCGCGAGTTTTATAAGGAGCGCGACGTAGTCATGGAAGAGCGGCGCATGCGCACAGATTCAAACCCCATCGGCAAGATGGTTGAGCAATTCCTGGCCGCGGCGTATGTGGCACATCCTTACCATCGTCCGGGCGTAGGCTGGATGAGCGAGCTGAGCCAGATCACGGCCACCGAAGCCGCTGCCTTCCACCAGAAATATTATGTACCGGCCAATATGGTCATTGCGGTTGCCGGCGACGTGAAGGCCGAGGAAACGATGCCGGTACTGGAGAAGTATTTCGGCGCGATTCCGGCCGGACCGAAGCCGGAAGAGATGAGCACCATCGAGCCGCCACAGGTCGCCGAGAAATCGGTGGTTCTGAAGGCTGCCACCCAGCCCCTCTATATCGAGGGCTATCACAAGCCGGATTACCGCGATCCCGACGATGCCGTCTACGACGCCATTCAGGACATCTTCTCGAATGGACGCACCTCACGGCTTTACCGCAGCCTGGTGCGCGACCAGCAGGTTGCCGCCGAGGCCGAAGGTTTCAGCGGCTTCCCTGACGTCAAGTATCCCGGGCTTTTCGCCTTCTTCGCCGCACCAAATCCCGGGCATACTCCGGAGGAGATGCGCACGGCGATCCACAAGGAGATCGACAAGCTGAAGACTACGGATGTCACCGACGATGAGCTGGCAATGTTCAAGACACGCGCGCGCGCCGACCTGCTGCGCGGCTTGGGAGACAACCAGGGGCTTGCGGAACAGCTTGCAATCTATCAATTGCGATACGGGGACTGGCGCGAATTGTTTAACCAGCTGAAGAAGATTGATGCAGTGACGAAGGCCGATATCCGCCGCGTGGCCAATAAGACCTTCGTCGAAACGAATCGCACGTACGCTATGGTGGAATTTCAGCCTCCCGCCGGTCCGCCTGCACAGCAGCAGTCGCAGGGAGGTGCGCAATGATTCGGAAAATCCGTCACTCGCACTTGGCCGCTATGCTTTTCGTGCCTCTAGCTGTTGTCGCACAGGCACCAGCGCAGCAGGCGCAGCCCTGGAAGCAAATTCCGATCCCGCCGCTACGCTCCTTTCATCCTGAGCCGCCCAAACGCATTGTGCTTAAAAACGGCCTCGTTATCCTTCTGGAAGAAGACCACGAGCTGCCATTCATCAATGGCTTTATCGAGATGCGCGGCGGGTCGCGCGACGAACCTGCAGCCAAAACCGGATTAGTCAGCCTTTACAGCGATGCATGGCGCACCAGCGGCACAGCGAAAGAAAATGGCGACCAGCTCGACGATCTGCTGGAAGCGAAAGCCGCCAAAGTGGAAACCGGCGGTGATGTGGATTCCACTTCAGTCTCCTGGTCGTGCCTGACGAAGGATGAAGATCAGGTCTTCGGTATCGCCGTCGATCTACTGGAGCATCCTGTCTTTCGGCAGGAGAAGCTGATGCTCGCCAAACAGCAGGCTGCAGCCGGAATCGTCCGCAGAAATGACGACGCCGGCGAAATTGCCGCACGAGAGGCAGCGAAGCTGGTGTATGGGCCAAACAGTCCTTACACGCGCCAGGCAGAGCTATCGACGATTAAAGCGGTCACACTCGATGATTTGAAGCAGTGGCACGACAAAACCATCGTGCCGAACAACATGATCATCGGAATCGCTGGCGACTTCGACGCAGCAGCGATGGAAAAGACCCTGCGTGACGCCTTTGAAGGGCTCCCTCGCGGTAACAATTGGCCGAAGCCAGCGGGCGAATTTCCTGGCCCAAAGCCGGGCGTTTATTTCGTGGATAAAAGCGATGTGAACCAAAGCAATGTCTACATCGTTGGTATGGGCACACTGCGCAATAATCCCGACTACTTTGCCCTGTCTGTCATGAATGAGATCTTCGGCGGCGGATTTGGTTCCCGTCTTTTCCAGGATGTTCGCACCAAGCAGGGTCTCGCCTATGCTGTCGGAGGCGGTTATGGCGCATCCTATGACCATCCAGGGATGTTCCACGTCGTAGCTGCAACCAAGAGCGCTTCTACCGTAAAGGCTACTCAGGCAATGCTTTCTCAGATCGGCGAATTGAAAACGAAGCCGTTCACGGAAGATGAACTAAAGCGAGCCAAAGATCAGGTGCTCAATTCCTTCATCTTCAATTACGACAGCAAAGACAAAGTACTTGCAGAGGCGGCGCGCCTCGAGTTCTACGGCTATCCCACCGATTTTCTCGACAAGTACCATGACAGCGTGGAGCATGTGACGGTGGCTGATCTGGAGCGCGTGGCGAAGAAGTATATCGATCCGTCCAAGCTGGCCGTGCTGGTGGTTGGCAATCAGCAGGAATTCGGCACGCCACTTACAGAACTGGGCCTGGGCGCACCTCACCCGGTTGACATTACGATTCCCGGCGCTCCCCAGCAAGGGCCGGAAGGCAATCAAGGAGAGCAGTAAATGCGGTTTGCCATTGTCATTATGGCTGCGGGCAAGGGCACGCGGCTCAAATCGAAGCGAGCAAAAGTGCTGCACCAGATCGGCGGCAAGGCGTTGCTGGAGCATGTGATTCACGCAGCAACACAGATTGTGCCGCCGCAGGATGTGTATGTTGTCATCGGTCACCAGGGAGGCGCGGTCCAGTCCGCAGTCTCTTCACTGGGTGTGAACTTCATCACTCAGGCAGAGCAGCGCGGGACAGGACACGCGATTCAAACAGCACGACAGGCGGTTACCAGATATGAGCACATCATTGTGCTCTCTGGCGATGTACCGCTGCTCCAACCTGAGACGATTGCATCTCTCCGCGATTTCCACCTGGCGGAACGAGCGGCTATGACTATTCTGACTGCTGTTCCGGCTGACCCGAATGGCTATGGTCGCGTCTTACGGAAATCGCCGGGATCGGCGGAGGTAGCCGCTATTGTTGAGGACAAGGCCCTTACCTCGCAGCAGGCTTCCGTTCGTGAGATCAACTCGGGCATCTATGCTTTTACCAGTAACTCGCTTTTCCAACTCATCAACGAGCTGAATACAAATAATGCACACGGCGAGTATTACCTGACCGACATGGCCCGCATCCTGGTCCAGGAAAAACAACGCGTGGTCGGCATTGAAGCCGCCAACGCGACCGAGGTGTTGGGCGCGAATACGCTGGCTGAAATGGCTGAGCTGGATGCCGCCATGCGGCTGGCAACGGCGCGCAAGCTGATGGCACAGGGCGTAACTATTTACCGCCCGGAGACTTCGGTGATCGACTCCGGAGTGACCGTTGGTCCGGATACAGTGATTGAGCCCTACGTGCAGCTTCTTGGCGATACACACGTTGGCGAAAGCTGCCGCATTCGTTCCTATTCCGTGATTGAGAACTCCACGCTGGATCACCACGTCCTGGTTCAAAATGGCTGCATTCTTAACGATTCCCACGCCCACGCCGGTGCCCAGCTTGGTCCCTACGCGCGGCTGCGTCCGGGCAGCGAGATTGGCGAGGACGCTCATATCGGCAACTTTGTCGAGACGAAGAAGACACGCATCGGCAAAGGGTCAAAAGCCAACCATCTGAGCTACCTTGGTGACGCTGAAATCGGCAGCGGGGTAAATATCGGCGCAGGTACGATCACCTGCAACTACGATGGGGCGAACAAGCACCGTACGCTGATTGAAGACTCTGTTTTTGTGGGGAGCGACACGACGCTGGTGGCGCCGATTGTGATTGGTGAGGGTTCTTATATCGCCGCGGGTTCATCGATCACTGAAGATGTTCCGGCGGATGCGCTTGCGCTTGGGCGTGCAAGGCAGACTACCAAGGCGGGATGGGCTACGAGTCGCAGAGCCCAGGTAAGAACCACAAGAGACATTGAAAAAGGCCGCTAAGCAGCGGCCCGTCTTGCTTCAATTTCAGCCAAAATACCCCTCAGACGGATTCTGGCCGAGAACAGGACACGAACCGTCTCGCTTTGCGGTATATCCACAAGGTGCGAAATAGCGTCTGGACTATACCCTTCTACTTCACGTAAAAGATATAGTAGTCGTTCCGTCGGCGGCAGTTGAAGCAGAGCCTCTTCCAGATCAGTCCGCCGGACATTTCTGCCTGTTACGGAATCCAGATTCGAAATCTTTGCGCTAGGCCCCGGAGTCAATGGAAAGCTGGAACGGAGCTCCGCAATCAGGGAATCGTCGATCACGCCTGCGTCTGGCTTAGGGTCGGACCGGAACGCACGTACGAAGCAATCCTCAAGTAATTGTTCCGCTTCGAGTTCATTCCCGGTCATGTAGTAGGAAAGGGAAAAGATGCGATGCCGGTGACTATCGTATATATCGCGTTGAACGTCTTCCATCAGGCGCTCTTCTGCCTGTGTCGCTACGATTCGAGGCGTATTGGGATCAAACAATCCACGTGCGTTGAAGCTCAAGGGTGCCCTTTCAAGCCTGAGATGGAAGGGGGTTTGTTTCTATCGTAACCGATCCACTCGAAATGAATGACTCCTACTCTCGACTGAATTTCGTATTTCAAATTTTTGATGCTATTTTGAAGTGTCGAGTCTACGAAATAATCCGTTTTCCCCAACCTGTTTTCATGGAATCGAAATTAATAGCGCAAGGTTTTAACAGACGGGTCGATGATAAGAATGGAATCGCAACCATTACGGATGACACCGTGTCCCGTCGCAGGGAAAGACCATTGGCGCTGGTAAACATGCGTCGTCTACTATCTGAACACTATCCGCAGGCAGGGTTTAAACCAATTTCATGGCTTCGGAACGAATACTAGTCGTCGATGACGAGCCCTACGTAAGGACCGTCATAGCCGCGATGCTCGAAAAGGCACAATATCGTCCCGTGCTGGCAAGCAATGGGCTGGAGGCGGTGGACCGTCTGCGTACCGATCCTCCCTATGATTTAGTGCTCTCGGACATCATGATGGCCGGCCTTGACGGGATGAGCCTGCTCGAGCGATTGCGCGATCTCCAGCCCGACACCCCGATGGTCATGGTCACAGCCATCCACGATGTGGGAGTGGCCATCTCGGCGATCCGTAAAGGTGCATACGATTATTTATTGAAGCCGTTTGAAAAAGAGCAGCTGCTTGCGACTGTGCGCCGCGCGCTCGATCATCGAAGGCTTACGCAGCAGAATTCGATGTACCAATCGAACCTGGAACAGCTGGTAGCAGCCCGTACCGAGATGCTGCGTCACGCAATTTCCGACCTTGAACGCTCCTATGACATCACTCTGGAAGCTTTGGGGGATGCGCTCGACCTGAAAGATGCGGAAACAGAGGGCCATTCCAAGCGCGTTACTGGCTATACGGTAGCGCTGGCACGGGCCATGGACCTCTCGGCGCCCGATATTCGGACGATCGCACGGGGCGCATTTCTGCACGATATCGGCAAGATGGCGATTCCGGATGCCATTCTGCTCAAACCGGGCAAGCTGGATTCCGACGAGCAAACGGTGATGCGCGATCATTGTGCGCGCGGCTACCAGATTCTTTGCAAGATTCCTTACCTGCGTGAGGCGGCCGAGATTGTCTATGCTCATCAGGAGCATTTTGACGGTTCAGGATATCCACGCGGCCTCAAGGCAGCTGACATTCCGCTCGGAGCCAGAATATTCGCCGTCGCCGATACGCTGGACGCCATCACCTCAGACCGTCCGTACCGCAGGGCAAACAGCTTCACCGCTGCTCGAACGGAAATACAAAGATGTGCGGGAACACAGTTTGATCCGCAGGTCGTGGACGTGTACCTGAGTATGCCGGACCGCCTCTGGATGGACCTTCGGAACGAGATCGGTCAGCATGCACGCTTCAGCCCCTTCACCTTCCAGAACTCTGAAATGAAGGTCTAACTACCAGCCAGGAGGTCGTGATGGCAACTCTTCGACCGGAAGAGATTCAGGAAAAGCTCAAACAACTGCATGAATGGAAGCTCGTGGACGAGGAAATTGTTCGCGAATTTAGCTTCGCGGGATTTGTCGAAGCCCTGCGTTTCGTGAATGCTGTGGGAGAAAAAGCCGAAGCGGCGGGGCATCATCCCGATATTGATATTCGCTACAACCGCGTAAAACTGGTGCTGACGACACATGATGCTGGAGGGCTGACTACGAAAGATTTCGACTTGGCCCGGACCACTGACGACATTTATTCCAAATTTTGAAGCAGTGATCTAATAAATCATGTCATCCTCAGCGGGCGTCGGGACAAAATCACTCGGCGGCTGTGGATTTTGCATGCTTGCCAGCGTTCTCCGGTTCCAAAGAGCTACCGCGATCCCCCCGAACAGGGCCGATCCCAACATGAGAAGGCTGGTCTGAAGAAGTCCATCCATTTTTCGCTTTTCTTCTTTAGATTGAACGCTTTCCGTGGTATTTTCCATTTCGGACTCCACCCTTTCATCTGATGGTTTTCGTTGCGCTTCCGCAATCGGGGCGGGAATTTGGCGAAAATTTGTATTTTTTTTTAAGAAAGCTTGAACTGGAGCCGGGTCTCGGATAAACTACATGAAATTGAAGAAAAAGTACGCGATCTCATATATTTTCTAAAATTTTGGAGCGCAAGAGACAAAAGAAGCATCTATACAAATGTAAGGTACCTCGAAAGAATTGAGCGGTGCTCTTCTGACGAGAAGAAAGTTTATAAGTTGCGTCACTGGCCTCCCGGCACGAGCTATCAAACGTTCGTGCCGTCTTTTTTTCTCTTTTGATTATCTGACAGCCACCCTCAGTGTATCTCTGCGCCCTCCCGTTCCTTGCGCTAATCTAGTGTGCATGAACCGAATTATTCCGGCTCTCGTTCTAGGTCTGGCCACCGTCGCCAGCTATGCACAATGGTCCAATCCCGCCGATGATATTCCGGCTTACCACCCGGCACCCCCCGCCAAGGCGGAGAAAATGCCTCCAATTCTCTCCGGAGATCAATTGCAGGGCGATTACTTCCGCTATCCCTGGCAGAAAAATGTCTACGAAGAGGCGGCGCAGGTGCCAAAAGTCCTCTACCAGCTCCCCTGCTATTGTCACTGCGACAAAGCGCTCGGACATACCAGCCTGCACAGCTGTTTCGAGGGTACACACGGCGCTATCTGCTCCACTTGCGCAAAAGAAGGCGCTTACGCGTACAGAATGACGAAGCTGGGCAAGACACCGAAGGAAATTCGTGAGGGCATCGAGCGGAAAGATTACGAGTCCATCGATCTCGAAAAACTAAGCGGCATGTAGGCAGCGGTTCAATTTTTGAGCGCGGCTTCGTCTGCACGACTCCTGCTACACTCGCGCCATGGGGCGTGGTTTTTTTCTCACATTTGAGGGGCTGGATGGTTCCGGTAAAACAACACAGATGCGAAAGCTGGCAGCGTGGCTGGAGAACAGACGCCATCGCATTACCGTAACGCGCCAGCCTGGCGGTACGCGCATCGGCGACCGCATCCGGCAGCTGCTGCTCGATTCGCGCACAGAAAACCTCTCTGCCCGCGCTGAGCTGGGATTAATGTTTTCCGACCGTGCGCAGGCCATTGCCGAAGTGATTGCTCCCGCGCTCGAAGCAGGGAAGGTTGTCCTTTGCGATCGCTACACCGACTCGACCGAGGCCTACCAGGGCGGCGGACGCCAACTCGGTAGCGATGTGGTGCTCAATCTGCACAACGTCATGTGCGGCGGACTGCAGCCCGACCTCACGATCCTGTTAATTCCGGATTTCGATGCATCGCTGCGCCGTGCGCGTCGGCGTAACGATCGTATGCAGAAAAGCGGTACAGATGAGAATCGGTTTGAGCGCGAGAATGAAGACTTCTACCGTCGCGTCTATGAAAAATATCGCGAGATCGCAGCACGGGACCATTTGCGTGTGGTGACAATCGAAGGCGAAGCCCCGATCGAGGAGATTCACCAGCGCATCGTAAAACTGGTAGAAGAGCGCCTGGAGCGCTGATTCCCACGTGGCTACAGCTTCCCAAATCGAGAACCGCCCTGTTATCGAAGTGCGCGGCGGCTATCGTCTTCCTCCCGGCTTAAAACGCAACCTGCCCCTGTACCTGTTCAGTCGTTTCTTCCGTCCCGGAAATCCGATTCGTCTCTTCGAATATCTGGCAGCGACTTTCGGTCGCGTTTCGAGCTATCGCATCGGTCCAAGCCGTGTAGTTGTGATAAACGATCCCGAGCTGATTCGCGAAGTGCTGATCTCACAGCCGCAGAACTTCATCAAGGAGCGCACCCAGCGGCGCATGAAGATTCTGTTGGGTGAGGGGCTCATCACAAGCGATGGTGAAATTCACAAGAGGCAACGCCGTATTGCGGCGCCTGCATTCCACCGCCAGCGCATCCAGAATTACGCCTCTTTGATGGTTGAACGCGCTGCCGCGATGCGCGATTCCTGGCAGCCCAGCGTGGAGATGGATGCGTCAGCAGAAATGATGCGGTTGGCCCTGCAAATCGTCGCGCGCACGCTCTTCAACTCCGATGTCACCAGCGACGTGCAGCAGATCAACGACGAGGTCAACGCCATCATGCGGCTTTATAACTTCCTCGTTGCGCTGCCTCGCGCGGAAGACTTGCTGCATCTGCCGATCCCCGGTCTGATGCGCTTCAAGCGCGCACGAAAACGGCTCGATGCAATCGTCTATCGCATGATCGAAGTCCGGCGCAAATCCGGAGTTGACGGGGGCGATCTGTTGTCAATGCTGCTGGCATCGCGGGACGACGAAGCCGATCACACAGGCATGACAGATGAGCAACTCCGCGATGAAGTGCTGACCATCTTTCTTGCCGGATACGAAACCGTAGCCAACGCGCTTGCATGGACGTGGCTGCTCCTCGGACAAAATCCACAGGCGGAAGCCAGACTTCATGCTGAAATTGATACCGTCCTCGGCGGAAGACTTCCTACCCTTGAAGATCTTCCCCAGCTTCGCTATGCGGAGATGGTGCTGGCCGAATCAATGCGTCTTTATCCTCCGGCATGGGCGATGGGGCGGCAGGCGACATCCGATGTCGAGATTGGTCCTTATAAATTGCCGGAAGGCACCTACATTTTCTTCAGCCAATACATCATTCAGCGCGACCCGGCGTTCTTCCCCGACCCGCTACGCTTCGATCCGGAACGCTTCACTGTAGAAAACAAGACAGGCCGTCCGCGTTTTGCTTACTTCCCTTTTGGCGGCGGCAACCGGCAGTGCATCGGTGAGTCATTTGCCTGGATGGAGGCCATTCTGACCCTGGTGACGCTAGCGCAACGCTGGCGGCTGCGTCTGGTTCCAAATCAGCGGATTGAGGTCCAACCCAAGATCACTTTGCGCCCGAAATATGGGATTCGTGTCGTTCCTGGATTGCGCTGATATTCCGCTATCTGATGAGAGCTGTTTTGCACCCGACGGAACTTGCCGCGAACGGCACTGAGCCGATACCCTCAAAGTGTGGGCTTTCGGGATTTTCTAGGCAATGAATCAGCGGTGCAGCATCTACGCGAAAGCATCGCGCAGGATAGGCTGCCGCAGGCGCTCATTCTTGCCGGACCGCGCGGATCGGGCAAGTACACGCTGGCCTTAATGCTGGCGATGGCGGCAAACTGCCTTCATCCTACCGAAACCGACGGGCTGCCCGATTTTTGCGGCGAGTGCCGCAACTGCACACGCATTGCACAGGCAATGCCGCTTGAAATGCGCGTGGAAGAGGCTGTCGCAACACGCGACGAGCTGCGCGACGTGGATAAAAAGGAAACGCGCATCCTTATCCAGACACATCCCGATGTGCTGGTGATTCCGCCTGATCCTCCGCAGCTGCTCATCAAGGTAGGGCAGGTTCGCACCGTCATCCGGGAAATCTATCGCATGCCAGCCGATGCCAAACGCGCTGTCTACATATTTACCGGCGCCTCGTTTATGAAGGAGGCAGCCAACTCGCTATTGAAGATTCTGGAAGAGCCGCCTCAGCATGCCAGTATCTTCTTGCTGGCAGAGAACACTGGCGAGCTGCTTCCGACGATCCGTTCACGCGCTGGTTTGGTGCGGCTGGGCGCTATTCCTGTAGAACAGCTTGAACAACTGATAGCGCAACGCCGTACCGAGCTTCGTCCGGCGCAGCGCTCACTCGTAGCGCGATTGGCGCAGGGCGCTGTGGGCGCGGCGCTGGGATTCGATCTCGACCGATATCTCACTTACCGGCAGGACGCACTGGTGCTGCTGCGCCATGCCACGCATGATGCAGATCATTCCACACTCTTTCGCATAACAGAAACTTATCGCGCAGGTGCCGAAGGTCAGGAAAAGACACAAGGCATGCTGCGCGCAATGTATAGCCTTCTTGAAGACGTTCTGCTTATCCAGAGCGGACAGAGCAGCTTGATTCGCAATATCGATCTGCAGGCGGAACTCACTACAATGGCCGCAGCGGTTTCCTTCGAGTGGATCGAAAACACGGCGCGCAGCATGCAAAGCGTACAGGCGGGAATGCGGCGCAATCTGCTCCGTTCGCTGGCGCTGGACGCTTTCGCCGCCGACATCGCTGTCCGCTGATCATTTACGAGAAGAGCGAGAAAACGCTTCCACATCGCTTTCTGCGAATATCTGATAAAAATGCAGGTGGTATCCACCAAAAGTTGGTTTCTCCCACCGGGTTTCTAGGCTACGATACAGCTAATACACCACAAATGTATGCGGTCACGCAGAGACGATGACCCGCCGCTGGAGTCATCCCGGAAAGGCGGAAAGCATCTTATCTTTGTAAGTATCGCTTTAAAAAACTATGGCGAACCCGTCCCCAATTCCTCTTCCGGATGCGCGCAGCTTGCGTTCGGATGATTCTGCCTCGGAGAAGATTCCGGAAGCTGCAAACGGGACCAGCATCCCGCCCGCTGGTCCGCGTAAGCTCGTTCGCCCTACTCTGCCGGAGCGCGTGCTCAAGAATCGGGCCGTCTACAGACGCGATGATTCCGGGATTCTCGCGCACCATCAGGCAATGAACCCAGCACACAATGGGCACGAGAGCACGCACGCGGAGGCTTTCTATTTTCAAAAACAGGCGCAGAGCCAGACGCCGATGGTTTTCATTCTGGAAGATGGAGAGCGCGTTGAGGGCGTCATCGAGTGGTATGACCTCAACGCGATCAAGGTAAAGAATCACAGCCGCACGCTCATCTATAAGTCCAGCATCAAGTATCTTTACAAAGCCAGCGAAAACAACTCTCGCGGCTAATGTTTTATTCCCTGCGCGCTGCTTTTTGCAGGCGGTCGCGCATGGCCGTACCAATTCCGCCGGTAGAAGGCAACGGACAGACAATCACCTCGGCTCCTGCCTTGTCGAGAAAACGCAGACCGGCAAATAGGCGCTGCGCGAGTTCTTCCGCGTCGCTCCATTTACCCCATTGATAGATGATTGTGCGATCGCTTTTTGTCAGGGGAAGAAATCCTTCAGCCAGCATCAGGCCGACGATCATTCCATTCTGCAGCTGCACTTCTACTACCTTGGTGAAGGCAGCACGCTGCATTTCTTTTTCGCCTTCTATGAGAATCAGCTTTGCTCTCGGCGCATAGTGACGCAGACCCACTCCGGGCGATGGCAGTGAGTCCGGCGTCGCCTCCGCAGTCTGGCTTGTTTCCCGGAACATGACGGAATCGACCCCGGCTGCACGAATCTGTTCGAGCGTGATAACGCCGGGACGGTAGATGACACAAGGTTCTTCGCATGCGTCCACCACTGTAGACTCAAGCCCGTGCGTGGTCTCCCCGGAATCGAGAATAGCGTCGATGCGGCCGTCGAGATCTTCAGCGACATGCTCCGCAGTCGTGGGGCTGGTACGTCCGAAACGGTTGGCGCTGGGAGCAGCGATTGGAATGCCAGCCGCGCTGATGAGCGCGTGGGCAACGGGGTGCTGCGGCATGCGTATGCCGACGCGCGGACGGCCAGCTGTGATTGCGTCGGGAACGGCTGCACCCTTTGGCAAAAGCAGTGTAAGCGGGCCGGGCCAGAATGCGTCGATGAGTTTCGCGGCATTCGGAGGTATCGATGCCGTCACTTCCGCCAACATTTTCTCGTCTGAGATATGCACGATCAGAGGGTCCCACGAGGGCCGCTCTTTCGCAGCGAAGATTTTCGCGATGGCCTGAGAATCAAGCGCACTGGCGCCAAGTCCGTATACGGTCTCTGTCGGCAGGGCGACTGTGCCGCCGCCGCGCAGAATCTCTGCCGCCCGCTGCAGAGACGCCTGAGAGGCGGGCGATGACAGATCCCGGGAATCAACGGTAAGTCTCACAGTGAGCATGGATTTATTTTAGGGCTTAGTTGGTTGTGAACAGGCGTCACGCTCACTCCATATCCCATCCGCTTATCCCCTATACTGAATACATGAGCGCTGTTGAGATCGAGGTGAAGTTCCGCGTCGCCGATGGTCCTGCGCTGGAGCGCAAGCTGGACGAACTTGGCTTTCGGCAGATTACTCCGCGCACCTTCGAAAAAAATGTATTGTTCGATACGCCGGATCGCGCTCTACGCGCGCTGCAGTCCATTCTGCGTGTCCGCCAATATGGAGAGCGCTGGGTGGTGACCCACAAATGTCTGCCAAAAGACAATGATCCTACAGGCCGCCACAAACGCAGAGTGGAGACGGAGACGGAAGTCAAAGACGGCGAGGCCATGGCAACGATCTTTACGCAGCTTGGCTATTCTTCAGCGTTTACTTATGAGAAGTGGCGGACGGAATATGCCGATCATGAAGGCCACTGCGTCATTGACGAAACACCGATCGGACTCTTCGCCGAACTCGAGGGCCCTGAAGAGTGGATCGACACGATCAGCCGCAAGCTGAAACTGGAGCCCAGCGAGTTGATTACCTTAAGCTATGGTCGCTTGTTTGAGGAATGGCGTGCTGCGACCGGCAGTGCCGCAACCGACCTGACCTTTGCTGCCATTCCCCGGCAGAGCTGACGCGGGCGGCACCTTCGTCGCTTTTCTCTCAAGCTCGTCTTCGTTCTGCCGATAAGGCCTCAAACGGCGGTTTCTCCGCCCGCGAGAGGTCCTATGAATTTCCTTCAACTCCGTAAATCTGCTTTCGCTGCTGGCTTCCAGCACACTGCTTTGCTTTTACTCGCAGCGCTTGCCTGCCTGCTTTTTTCACTGCCGGGGCATGCAGAGGATCGCCGTGTGGAAAAGCGCGTTCCTCCCGTTTATCCGGAAATTGCGAAGCGCATGCGCATTTCGGGTGTGGTGCATGTCGAAGCTTCTGTTGCCCCCGACGGCAGCGTCACAGCGGCGAAAGCCACCACGGGCAACAAGATGCTTAGCCCTGCGGCAGAAGATGCAGTGAAGCGCTGGAAGTTCGTTCCCGGCGACGGCGCAGCAACTGTAGGCATCGACATCAATTTCGAAGCGAACTAACTCATCTGTATTCCCCAAGGACAATGATCATGTCATTTACGCAGTCGCGCCTCACCAACAAACTCCGTCTCAGCACCGGCGTGCTGGTGCTGAGCATCCTGCTCGGCTCCGCTGCCGCTTATCTCAAGATGCGGCAGGCGAGCCAGCTTTCTGCTAGCGTTGCCACCGAACAGATTCCGGCGCTGACAGCGGTGCGCGACCTGCGTGTCGCCGTGCTCGACTCGTCCAATGCTTTGAAGGCATACATGCTCTTCGGCGTCGATCCCAACATGGCCAGCCGGTACCGTACCGCGCTCGACAAGAGCAGGAATGAAGCCAACCAGGCGCTTGCACGGATTCAGGACAGTCGCCAGATCGTCGACGGCCTCGCCGGTTCGGGGCAGGTCGACACCATGCTGAATGAGTATCGCGCCTTTGAACAAGGCCAGGAGCGCGTTGCCGCGATGGCGATTGGCCAGGGCAGCGACGCCACCAGCAAGGCCTACGATATGCTGCAGGGCGAGGTCTCCGATCACGAGGACAGCTTCAAAAAGGCTGCGGCCTCCGTAGTGGAAGCTACGATGAGCGGCACCAATCGCAATCTGAATGAAACGGTACATGTCATTCGACTGGAGGCGATTTATCTCTGGCTCTCCATTTTCTTCGGCGGCGTAGTTGGCTCCTTGCTAGCCGAATTCACCATTCGCCGCGTCGTGCGCTCAGTAGTCACCGTCGCCAACCTTGCGCAGCAGATTGCCGAAGGCGATCTGACGGGTGAGATGCTCCATATGGATTCCAACGATGAGGTCGGACAGCCTCGCCAGCTCGATCAACCGCATGCAGGAAAATCTGCGCGAGATGATCGGCACTATGATGGAGATTTCCAACACCGTAAATGGTGATGCCGAGAAACTGGCTCATTCGTCCACGGAATCCTTCCGCCGCATGAAGGAGCAGAGCCTGCAGACACAGCAGGCAGCAACCGCCATGCAGGAGATGTCGATCAGCATCTCTGAAGTTTCGCGCCACGCGCAGAATGCTGCCGAAAATGCGAAGGAAGCCTCGAAGACAGCACGCACCGGCGGCTCGACTGTCGAGCAGATGCTGGTCAGCATGCAGTCGATTGCTGACTCCGTTCGAAACACCGCCGCAACGGTACAACGTCTTGGCAAGGAATCCGAACAGATCATTCGCATCGTCAACGTGATCGAAGAGATCGCGCAGAAGACCAACCTGCTGGCTCTGAACGCTGCCATTGAAGCGGCCCGTGCCGGCGAACAGGGGCGCGGCTTTGCCGTCGTCGCTGGCGAAGTGCGCCGTCTGGCAGAGAGCACGCGCAACGCAACGAGCGAAATCGGGCAGATGATCGAAGGCATCCAGGTGCATACACGCTCGGCGGTCGAAGCCATGGAAACCGGCACCGGCATTGTCAACGACGGCGTAGAGACAACCACTCGCGCTGGAGAAGCGCTGCAGCGCATCATCCACATGGCCGATCAGGTGGACAGCATGATAGCGCAGATCGCCGCTGCAGCCATGCAGCAATCGGAAGCAGCGCGTCAGTCGAGCGCCAATGTCGACATCATCAACCGTCTCGGCGAAGAGAACGCCGCTTCCATTCCCGAGAGCAACTCTATCGTCAACTCGGTACAGACAGGCGCCAGACGTCTTCAGGAGCATATCGCTAACTTCAAGCTGGAAGAAGGGCGTGCGTCAATCCGTAGAACAACCGTTCCCGTTCACGGGCTTTCGATTCAGCCAGCCCCTGCCTACGGCGACTGAAGATTACGCACGTTTCACCGGAAAAGGCAGAGCCATCCAGCTCTGCCTTTTCTATTTTGGTAGACATGTATCGTCGCCTGCTTCTATCCGCCTTACTAACTACCGTGTTACCTGGTCAACGACTGCTAATGGCAGAAGATGTCACGCAGACGCTGCGGGCTAAAGATCAGGCTTTGCTTGATGCGATCGCTCCCGGGAATGTGAAAGTTTGGGATGAAGCACTCGCCAGCGGCGCTGTTTACGTGGATGAGAACGGCGTGATCATCGACCGCGCGGCATTTCTCAAGCAGCTTACCCCCCTGCCTGCCGGAGCTTCGGGAACACTTGTGATCTCTTCCTACCAGGCAACGTTGCACGGCGCTGTTGCCACGGTCATCCATACGGATGACGAGACTGAGAACTATCACGGCCAGACACTTAAGGCTCAGTATCTCTCGACCGAAACCTGGCAAAAAACTCAGAATGATTGGAAATTGCTGCAAGTCCATACCTATGCAGTATTGAAGGACCCGCCAACCCAGAAACTGAGCGAAAACGAACTGGATACTTACGTCGGACGCTACTCAGCAGGCGATCTTGTTTACACACTGCATCTGGAAGGAGACCGTCTTATCGGTCAACGTGGTGGCGGGCCACCAGTGGAATGGAATGCCGAGCTTCGTGACGTCTTCTTCATCACAGGCGATCCGCGGATTCGCAGAATCTTCCAGCGCGATGCCAGCGGGAAAATCACTGGCTTCGTCGATCGCCGCGAGAGCTGGGATCTAGTCTGGAAAAAGACCGGCTAATCAATCAGAAGATTTCTATTCATAAGAACGACGGAAAGCTTCACTCCCAATTCCCGCGGAGGATCGTCCCTTATGGTCGAGTACTCTGCGTGATCGAGTCGACGTTAGACGGTGCCGTCGGATCCACTGCAAAATCAAACACAGCGGTCGGAAAAAGATTCTGCCCCCGAGGCATGGGCGCAAGCGCATATTCACCTGGCGTCAAGGGTTCTCGCGGTGTGATTTTCTTCCAATCCGTATCATCTACTCTCTCAATTGTGACGTTGATCGCCTGACTATTTCGCGCAGCATTTCCTGTGACCTGCGTGAATGCAATTGTACTGACGATTCTCCGATCTTTTTTAGATTCAAGACTCACAAGAACCATTTCGCTCTGCGTAGAAGTAATCTCCGCCGAGGCAGCCGCATCTTCATCAGTCGATCCATATCCGCGTATGTAGATCACAGTATGAGGGTCATGCAACCGCGTATTCGCGATAGCCCCTTGAATCTCGACTGTTTGCTTTGGCTTATATACAAATGGGGCCATGTTAGCCTTTAACAGATTTGATCCAGCGTGCTTATCGATGTCGGTAGGCACATACTTCAATTGAATGAGTTGTGACTTTCCTTCGAAAACGTCTGCAGCCCATACATGTCCGGTGGTCGGCAAAGTGAGTCCGTTTTTAAGTACGATGCCCGATGCTTTAGCTGAAATGTCTTCCGGATCGGAATCCGCACTAGCCGTCGCTTCGTTTGAAATTGCGCTTTGAGAAATTGGCTGAGATTGGTGACTTAAGCGCGGACGAGTCACATCGGTCTGCTGTGCAAAGAGTCTGGAGGCAAAAGCCGCAACGATCACAATCAACATCAACCAAGGCGTTCTGAGAAAAAACCCAAGCGGTAGCGAGCACCGCGAAAATGACACTTTCATTACTGGCCCACACTTTTTAATTAAAAACGGGATTTAACAAACCGTACTGAATCAATTTCGATAAATCATTGCTTCATATAATTTAGCTCTGCAATTTCTGACGAGCAAGCTTATTTGAATGCACAAAAGCAGGAGATGTAGCGTGCTCCATTAGAGCCCGTCTCCTGCCTTGAGCGAATTCAAGATAATCTGCTGAAGCTAATGCGCTCCTACCGGTTGATAATTGGAGTTTGTCGTGGTGACCACAAGCTTCTTGGCCGTGGCATTTAGAACACTCTGCTGTACGTAGTTGGCGCCATCCGGCAAGCTGGCAAACTGCACAGCCAGAGTGACTGTGTCTTTCGGATCATCCATGTAAGTATTCACGTTTACTGAGCTGATTTTCTTCGCTGCGGTGTCAAAAGAGATGGTCATCTGGTCGCCGGGCTGTGCGTAGTCTTTGAAGACAATCGCGGCCGCGCCGGACCCTGCAGTGGCGTCCAAGGAGACTTTGCCTGCTTGGAATGCTTGCTGCATGCGTTGGGGGTCGGGCGGTAGATATTGGTTGAGCAGGGTCTTCACCTGCCCCATGTAATCCTTCATCTCACCCGTCTTCTTCGCAATGATTTTCTGCTTCATTCTGCCGCCACTGGGCGGCGGCGGTGGCGATCCCATCGGCGTCTTCTTTACCTTGCCGTCTGGGCCGTATTGGCACATGGAGAGCGACGGCAGTTTCGCATCCCCATTCAGCGTCAACTGAGTGGATTCTGTCCATTGGTACTGATGCAGTTTCTGCTGATTTTCGGCAGCCGACTGCTTGAGCGCGGCAAGCTTTTGCTGCAGATCGCCGCCCGCCTGTGCAAAGACAGGCACGCTTATAACCATTGCAGCTGAGGCGATGATGCACATCCATCGATTGTGTTTATAAGGCGCGCTCACACCTGACGGGATAGCGTTATCGACGGCATGGATTCGATTCATTTGTACTCTCCTATGACTCACAGTTCGCAAGACTCATGCGCAGGATGCGGAATCTGACTATCTCAACTGAAAGGAGGGCGCCGCAGTGCACATCGAAATATTTTTTGGAGACCTGGAAGCGCAACAATGACGCAGGAACTAATGGAAATACTTGCCCCGGTGATCTTCTCATAGAAACGCCGTTCTGCGGCAATTTCAGGGCGCACCGGTTCTACCATGTCTTCGCCGGCGATGGTTTCAGCCTTACGTGGATATGAGTGACTGCTTGCATCCCCTCCATTTGTCTCGGTGGTCCACTTCAATTACGCTGAATACGAAACCAGCCATGTCCAACGATTTCCGTACAGCCATTGCAGAATATATTCGCCACGAAGCCAAGCCGATTGAGAAGTATGGCCACCAGCCTCGTCTTTATGAACTTACCCAGCGCATAGGTGAAGGACTGTATGACGACGATGTCGTTTATGCTGCAGCGTGGCTGCACGATCTTGGAGTTTTTGTAGGACACCGCCCGGAGGATCCGGAGGCGCTGGCAAAATGGGACCACGTACGCTACGTCTGTGAGCAAGCTCCTCAGATTCTGGCTGAAGCTCGATTTCCTGCGGAAAAAATTCCTGCGGTACTCGCTGTGATTCAAGAACATCAGCCGCATGACGAGCCGACAAGCATCGAAGCGACCATCCTGCGCGACGCCGACATTCTCGAGCAACTGGGCGGCATCGGCATTCTGCGCACCGTATCGAAAGTCGGTCGCGATACGCGCTACTCGATCTTCACCGATGCGGTGAAGACTCTGCAGAAAAACCTTGAGACACTGCCGGGAAAGATTCGACTGGAAAGTACGAAACGCCTGGCAGAGCCGAGAATCGCTGCGCTCAAAAATTTTCTCGACGCTGTCAATTCCGAGGCTGCAGGCGCTCTTTTCTAAAAGTCTACGCTTCGTTGGCTCCGTGGCACTTCTTGTACTTCTTGCCGGAGCCGCAAGGACAGGGATCGTTACGTCCGACCTTATCGCCAGCCCTGCGCTGTGCAGGAGCTTCTGCGCTGCCGCCTCCAGCCATACGCGCCTGCTCCAACTCCCGCTGCTTCTTGCGCTGGAACTCGCGCTCGATCGCATCGATGGTCGTCGTAGGCTGGCGTGTCGGAACCGGAATAACCGGTCGCTCTTCCACAGCCACGGCTGAAAGCGTTTCTTGATGGGCCGCCTCAGCGGATCCCACAGCCGGAGCACGCGGAATCGCCGGACGCGGCCGCGATGGTATGACCAGCGGCTGGCCGTCTGGGCCAACAATCTGCATGAGGAACAAGAAGCGTACCGTATCCTCCTGGAAACGACCCATCATTTCCTCGAACATGTCGAAGGATTCTTTCTTGTAGGCCACCAGAGGATCCTGCTGGCCGTAGCCGCGCAGACCGATGCCCTCCTTCAAATGGTCCATGTTCAGCAGATGGTCTTTCCAAAGCCCATCGAGCACGCTGAGCATGATCATGCGTTCGTGGAAGCGCATGGCCTTATCGCCAACCACTTGCTCCTTCGCTTCGTACCGGTCCTTCAAACGGTCAAATAGCGTCTCACCAAGCTCGTGGCGGGTCATCTCGCTGATGTGAATGCCCTCAGCATCGACATCGAGACCGAATTGCCCCATCAGCTTGCTCTTGAGTGTGCTCAGGTCCCACTGGTCAGGATGCAGTTTTTCAGGAGCAGCCTCATCAAGCAGTGCGCTCAAAAGATTGGCGACGTAATCCTCAACGATCAGCTCTTTCTGATCGAGACCTTCAAGCAACTGGTGACGCAGTCCGTAAACGGCCTCGCGCTGCTTGTTCATCACGTCGTCGTATTCGAGCAGATGTTTGCGCGACTCGAAGTTCTGCGATTCGACGGCCTTTTGCGCAGCCTCGATGCGCTTGGAGATCATGCGCGATTCGATCGGCACGCCCTCTTCCATGCCAAGACGCTGCAGCAGCGTTCCAACCCACTCCTTGGCGAAGATGCGCATGAGATCGTCTTCAAGCGAGAGATAGAAACGCGATGCGCCTGGATCGCCCTGACGTCCGGCGCGTCCACGAAGCTGGTTATCGATACGCCGCGATTCATGCCGCTCAGTGCCGAGGATATGCAGGCCACCTGCGGCGATGACTGCGTCATGCTCTGAGGCTGCACTTGCCTGATATGCAGCATAGGTGCGGTCCCAGGTTTCCTGCGTAGTCTCGAATTCCTGGCCCTGATAGTAGAAGCGGAACATGCCCGGAGACGCCATCGGATTCAGAGCGCCCTCGGCTACGCTGATGGCGCGCGCCGTTCCCTTCTTTACCAGATCCTGCTTGGCTACAAATTCAGCATTGCCGCCGAGCAGAATATCAGTACCACGGCCTGCCATGTTGGTGGCGATGGTGACCATGCCCAGGCGTCCGGCCTGCGCTACGATTTCCGCTTCGCGCTCGTGGAACTTCGCGTTCAGCACGACGTGCTTCACGCCCTTGCGCTGCAGAATCTGCGAAAGCAGCTCGGACTTTTCAATCGATGTGGTGCCCACGAGTGCTGGCTGCCCGGCCTCATGCAGCTTGGCAATCTCATCGGCAACGGCAAAGTATTTTTCCTTCGCCGTGCGAAAGACCACATCCGAATTTTCGATGCGAAGCATCGGTTTGTTCGTCGGGATGACGACGATTTCAAGCTTATAAATCTTGTCGAACTCAGCAGCTTCTGTCTCTGCGGTCCCGGTCATGCCGGCAAGCTTCTGGTAGAGGCGGAAATAATTCTGAAAGGTAATCGTCGCCAGCGTCTGATCTTCGCGGCGGATGTTCACGCCCTCCTTGGCTTCGACGGCCTGGTGCAGACCATCGGACCAGCGGCGGCCCGGCATCAGGCGGCCTGTAAACTCATCCACGATGATGACTTCACCGTCCTTCACCACGTATTGCACATCGCGCTTATAGAGCGAGTGCGCCTTCACGGCGACTTCGACGTGGTGCTTCAGATCCCAGTTTTCCGGGTCGGCAATGTTGCCGATGCCAAGCAGCTTTTCGATCTTCTCCCAGCCCTCATCGGTGACGGTGATGGTCTTGTGCTTTTCATCGACCACGTAGTCGCCGGTAAGAATCTTTTCTTCGCCCTTCTCTATCTCCTCGCCCAGTTCCAGCGATGGAATGATGCGGTTCACACGCGCATATTTGTCGGTCGTCTGGTCCGTCGGACCGGAGATGATGAGCGGCGTACGCGCTTCATCGATGAGGATCGAATCCACTTCGTCGACGATGGCGAAATAGTGTCCGCGCTGCACACAATCGGACAACTCAAACTTCATGTTGTCGCGCAGGTAGTCAAAACCAAACTCGTTGTTGGTGCCGTAGGTAATGTCGGCGCCATAAGCTGCGCGGCGCTGCTGGTCATCGAGGTCATGCACGATGACGCCCACAGTCAAGCCGAGAAATTCGTAGATTTTGCCCATCCACTCGGCATCGCGCTTAGCCAGATAATCATTGACGGTGACGACGTGAACGCCGCGGCCGGCAAGCGCATTCAGGTAGCACGGAAGCGTTGCAACCAGCGTCTTGCCTTCGCCGGTCTTCATTTCCGAAATCTTGCCCTGGTGCAGCACCATGCCGCCTATCAGCTGCACGTCAAAGTGGCGCATGTGAAGCACACGGCGGCCCGCTTCGCGCACCACGGCAAATGCCTCGGGCAGAATCTCGTCAAGAACCTGCTTCTCCGCCGTCTTGCGTTCCTCGACGTCGGTGATGCCTTCCAAAGCCGCGACGATGCGCGCCTTAAATGCCTGCGTTTTGGCGCGAAGCTCGTCATCCGAGAGCCGCTCAACCTCCGGCTCCATGGCGCTAATCGTCTGGACGACGGGCATCAGGCGCTTCACCGCGCGTTCATTGCTGGTTCCAAAAATCTTTGCGAGAAGCCGACTGATCAAAGCAGAAATTCCTCAACGTATAGTGTAAATGCTTCGGCTAAAGTACGCTCTATTCTAGCCATCTTTCAGGCATGCGCCTGTGCCGGCGGCGCTGCCGAATATTTCCGGTCGCGCAGACCTTCGGCCATGAGCGCCAGGCCGTAAGCGACTGAAGTAAAAGCTTCTCCGCTATGCACTCGATCCTCTCCAAACCGCTGGGTAAAAACACGCCGCACCGCTGGTACCAGCGAGGTGCCGCCAGTGAGAAAGACGCGATCGACCTGGGCGGCCTGCACTCCTACCTTCCGCAGCAGCTCATCGAGGCTTGTTTCCATCCGTATCAGCTCGGGCGCGATCCACTGTTCAAATTCCGAGCGAGCCACAGGCGCCCGCAGATGCAAAACATCTGTGTCGAGAATAAATTCCGACTGCTCGTATTTCGAAAGATCGATCTTGACCCGTTGCACAGCCTGATGCAGCCGGTATCCTAGGTCGTGCTCTACGACAGCAGCCAACGCCGCGATCTTCTCTGGGTCCAGCGCGCGTTTCTCGGTCGTATGCAGCATGTGCATCACAGCGCGCGTTTGCAGAAATGACAGCGTATGCCAGCGCTCAAGATTGGCGTAAATCCAGGCCGGCAACGCCGGCAACACTTTGCCCATCGAGCGCGCCATCGATTCCGATCCCAGCGCCGGTGAGATCAGCCGTCGCACAATACGAGCATCGAAAGCGTCGCCTGCGATGCCTTCACCGGTATTGCCGAGCACCTGCAGCCGATCTGCACCGCGTCTTGAGGAATTCACGCGCAGCAAGGAGAAATCCGTCGTGCCGCCGCCAAAATCGCCGATTAGGAGCAGTTCATCCTGCTCCGTGGCCCCGTCATAAGCAAATGCCGCCGCAACCGGCTCCATGGCGAACTCGACATGGGTGAAGCCAGCCTGAATAAACGACCGTCGCAAACGCTCGACCGCGAAATCGTTATCCTCCTCCGACTCGGCGCCGACAAACATCACCGGCCGGCCTACCAGAGCCTGGGTGATTTCCGCACCGAAAAATTCACCGGCACGCTGGCGGAGACCGGTCAGCAGACGAGCAACCAGGTCTTCGAAGCGATAGGAGCGGCCAAACACTTCGGTGCTTATAATGTCGCGGACAGCCAGGTAGCTCTTGAGCGACTGGACCAGTCTCCCCTGAAAATCGTCGTCGAAACTATCGGTGGCCAGATAATGTTCGATGGCCTCAGCCCCTGTCCAAGCGGAGACAGGCTTGCCTGCCACGTTCATTCTTCGCTGCAGGTAAAGCAGCGATCGCGAAGAAGGAGTCAACCCCTTCGCAGAGGGAAACTGCATCATGCGGACGTTGCCGTTCTCTGCCAAAGCAACAGAGCTGTTCGTGGTGCCGAAATCGATGCCAATCATCTTTGAGAATGCGGTTTGCACTCCTTCTATTGTCGCAATAATTGAAAAAAACTTTCGTACCCTTGTGATCGACAGACAACCCGCGCTCTAATCGCCGCAGAACGCGCCGAGATGACTACTAACGATTGCCATAATGCAGGGATGAATCCTCGTGGACCGAAAAATCGGCGTGAACTGCGTCAATTCCTCGCCGACGATCTCGCCGCCTATATTCATCACCGGCAGTTCCCTGTCCGTGGATGGCGCAGCCTGGACTGGATCAGGTTTCCGGTCATTGGCTGGCAGCGGCTTCTGCGCAAGACCGAATATGTGGTCAATTCAAAGCGAGGCAAACTTTGGAAGCCCTATGCTGCATGGCGCAAGGGCAGGTTTTATGGACTTCCCTGCTGCTGAACCTTGAAATTCCGCTGAATGTTTTCGGTCCCGGGCTGACAATCGCACACCATGGATCGATCATCGTTCATCAGGGCGTGCGCGCAGGCTCGCGGTGCCGCATCCATCCCGGAGCCTGTCTCGGCATCGCGAAAGAGGGCACGCCACTGCTGAGCGATGATGTCTACCTGGGCAATGGTTCGCTCGTTGCAGGCGGCGTTGTGATCGGCGACCATGTCGTCATCGGTCCTCACTCGCTCGTCAGGCATTCTTTGGAAGACGATGCCACATGTTTCGCGGAAGAAGCGGCCATCCGCCCGCCTGCGAACGTCTCTATATGAGGGCGCAGACTTATAGGAACTTTTACCGTCAAACAGGAATGCGCGGCCCCGCCGGGTCAGCAGACTTGCCTTCTTTCGAAGCGTTCCGCGCACCTGCGGCATCAAAATGCCGTAACTTTTGACCAGCAGGGGGCAGTTAAATGGCCAAATCTAGCTATCTCTGGGCAGGGATACTGGCACTCTCGCTGACTGCTGCACATGCGCAGAACCCACATCAGATCATCCAACAGGTCGTTGATGCAGAACGCGCGGCCAACCGCGATGACCATTCTCACTGGATCTATCTCGACGATATCCGCAAGCCGAACGAACACATTCTTCAATGGGTTGCAGGCACGCAGCAAGGCGATGTGCGGCGGGTTCTGGAAAGAAATGAGCAAAAGGTCGACGAATCCCATCAAAGGGATTCCATCGATAAGTTTCTACACGACACCAGGGCGCAGAGCAAAGACGTCTCCGAGAATGCTCACGATAACCAGCAGGTCGATGACTTTCTCAAGCTTCTTCCTGTCGCTTTTGTCTGGACCCAAACAAGCGTGACGCCAAGCAATACCACCCTGCACTTCGAGCCCGAGCCAAATTTCCATCCGCCTACGCGAGAGTCACGAGTCTTCAGCAGCATGGCTGGCGACGTCGTCGTCGATAATCAGCAGCATCGCATCCGCAGCATGAGCGGCCGTCTCATCCATGACGTCACTTTTGGCGGAGGTTTACTCGGCAGATTGAAAGAGGGCAGCTCTTTTTCGCTCGAACAGGCGCAGGTCGGCGAGGCACTGTGGGAGCTGACAGCCGTGCACGTCCATCTCGAAGGGAATGCCCTACTTTTCAAGAGCATTTCACTCCAACAGGACGATCAACGTTCGAGATTCGAGCCCGAATCTCCCACCGTTACCCTCGGTCAGGCAGCGGCAGCGGTCATGAAGCAACCAGAGTCGGTTCACACGCAGAACGCCACGTTGAAAGTGAACTGACGCCAAGACTCACGTCGCATTGCCTTATTCAGTTTTTTTCATGCTGCTTGTCGACTGCGAAAAGGGCCTTGATGATGGGCTGATGGCCCACGTTTTATTTGGCGTCGAGCTCATTACAAAATGCAGCTCACCGCCCGCCATAATCTCCTCATGGCGAAGGTAGCTGCGGTTGAGCGGCTTACCATTCAGCGTGACTTTGCCTACATAGCGATTGTTGTCCGAAAGATTATCGGTCACTACATGGAACTGCTTTCCATTTGGCAAATGCAGCGTAGCCTCTTCGACGAATGGCCTGCCGATCACATATTCGTTTGTTCCAGGCGCAACCGGATAAAACCCGAATGCCGTAAACAATAGCCATGCGGACATCTGCCCAAGATCATCGTTGCCCACCAGGCCATCCGGAGCAGGCCGGTACTGCGAATCAACAATCTGCTTGAGTCGCTCCTGCGTGCGCCACGGCTGCCCCGCGTAGTCATACAGATACGCAAGGTGATGGCTTGGCTCATTGCCGTGGATATATTGGCCTATCATTCCGGCAATGTCTTCGACATCGGCGTAACGCTTAGGATCCACCTTCGCGTCGAACATCGCGTCCAACTTGTCGACTAATTTTTGATCACCACCCAGAATCTGGATCAGCGCTGCTTCATCCTGCGGCTGATACCACGAATACTGCCATGCATTGCCTTCCGTAAAGCCGCTCTGCGCGCCCGCTTGCGCCGGATCAAACGGCTCGCGAAAACTTCCATCCGCCTTCTTCGGCACTACAAAGCCTGTGCTCTTATCGAAGACATTGCGCCAGTTCTCGGCTCGTTTATCAAAGGTATCGGCCACATCATTGCGTCCCATGCGGCGAGCCATGCGCGCAATTGTCCAATCGTCGTAGGCATATTCCATCGTTTTCGATGCAGCTTCCCCGTCATTGTCTACAGGGACGTATCCGAGCTTCATATATTCGCCGATATGACCATAAGGAGCATACGTGGCGCTTGCGATCATGGCATTCAGCGCTTCGTTGGCATCGGAACCGGCGAGGCCTTTCATATAGGCGTCGGCGATCTCCGGCACCGCGTGATAACCAATCATGCACCATGTCTCAAGCCCCTGAAACTGCCATATTGGCAGAATGCCGAACGGGCTTTCCTTCTGCGAAACCAGCAGCGATCGCACTACATCGGCTGTTCTGTCTGGAGGCTCAATCAGGGTCATCAGCGGCTGCTCAGCCCGGTAGGTATCCCAGAGAGAAAACGAAGAAACAAAGTGGAAGCCTTCGGCCTTGTGCACCTGGTAGTCAGGGCCACGATAGCTTCCATCTACATCCATCGCAATCGAAGGAGCCATGAGCGCGTGATACAAAGCCGTGTAGAGGCTCTTACGCATCGCCGGTTCGGCCTTCAAATCCACTACCGAGAGCGCATCTTCCCAGGCGCTGCGGGCATGCGCACGCACTGCATCGAAATCGAAGCCCGGAACCTCTGCATCAAGATTTGCAATCGCATTGTCCTCGCCTACTGGCGAGATGGCGACCTTCACAATCAGAGGTTGTTTCAGCTCTCCAAAATCAAAAACGCCGATCAAACCGCGTCCTGCAATGGCCTGCGTGTCGGAAGGTGATGTCCCGGGAGTCGCGAATCCCTTGTACTCCAGCGGCAGAGGCTCGTGGTCGTACAGTTCATGTCCAGCCAATGGCTGCGAAAAACGCATCGCGAAATAAAGCTGCCGTGCAGGAGCCCAGCCGCGCGTCTCGCGCATGCCGGTGATGGTTCCGTCGGCACGCACGCGCACGCTCGACCACAAGACTTTTCCTGTGTAGTTGTAGATGGACGAGCGCATGTCGAGAAGCAGATGCGCCGGTTCGTCAGCGGGAAATGTGTAGCGATGTACGCCCACGCGCGTTGTTGCCGTCAGCTCGGCACGCACGCCGTAATCATCGAGCCTGACGGCATAGTAGCCAGGCTCGGCTTTTTCTGTCTCATGGCGAAAGCTGGACCGATAACCGGAGTGCGGCACGTCAATGTCGCCCGGTTCAAGTTTCACTTCACCCGATATCGGCTGCACAAGAAAGTCACCAAGATCGGAGTGTCCGGCTCCGGAAAAGTGCGTGTGCGAAAAGCCAAGAATGGTCTTGTCTTCGTAACGATAGCCTGCTGCCCACTTGTAACTCTGCTTGAAAGGGCGAATCTGCGTATCAGGACTCAGCTGCACCATGCCAAATGGCACAGTAGCTCCGGGAAAGGTGTGCCCCTCTGGTCCGGTGCCAATCATTGGATCCACAGATTGAAAAGCACTCTGCGCGGGAAGTACGGCGGCAAACCCCGTGAGCAAAGCGAGACTACTCAACGCCAATACAGTGCGCGCTGAAAAACACACCTTGATTTTCACCCTGGCTGGATACTCCGTTCGTTTGGACAGTATCAACAGGATACAGATTGTGCAGAAAATTACTTCGCTCGCGGGTGGGTGCGATCGTAAACCTCGGCCACCTGGCCAACGGTCAGCTGAGTATAACGCTGCGTAGTCGACAGTCGCTCGTGGCCAAGCAATTCCTGAATGGCTCGTAAATCTGCACCTTCTTCCAGCATGTGAGTGCCGAAGGCGTGGCGGAGCGTATGCGGATGCACCTCCGCCGGCAGCCCATTTGCAATCGCCAGAGCCTTTACGATGCGGCCTACGCTGCGTGTGGTCAGCCGTCCATTGCCGCGCAGCTTTGCATTCAGCAGCAAAGCCTCAGCCTGCTTATTTGCCGCTTGCAGACGGCCTTCGCGTTGTGGGAGATACGCGCGCAACGCCTGTGCCGCCGCATCGCCCAGCGGAACATACCGTTCCTTGCGGCCTTTGCCACGCACCAGAATCGCGTCGTTCGCCCAATGAATGTCTTTCAAGTCGATTCCGACCAGCTCGGCATTGCGGATGCCGCAGCCATATAGCAGCTCGAAGATCAGGCGATCCCGCTCCGGCCACGCTGCAAAGTCTTCGCTTACCCCATCGACCGCACGATTCATCTGCTCGATGGTAGGAACACGCGGCAGATGCTTCGGCAGCTTGGGAGTCGCAACCAGCGCCGCAGGACTTTGCTCGACATGTCCGCTCTTGGCCAGCCACTTGAACCATGATCGTATGGCAGCAAGCGCCCTCGCAGACGACGCCTTGGATAATCCCTTATCGTAGAGCGTCGCCATATAAGCGCGGACATGCTTATGCTCGATGCGCTTGATCTCAAAGCCAGCACCGAAGGTTTCCACAAGATACGCAACAAAGCTGTGCAGCTCCCGCGCATAGGCCCGCAGAGTATGCGGAGACGATCCACGCTCGTTCGCAAGCACCGCAAGATATTCATCGGTCAGCATGACGATCTTCGGTCTCGGTTTCCCGCTCATCGCATCTCCCTTAGAGAGCTCAGGCCCGGGTGCCCCATCCTTTCGCGCACTTTGCGAAAGGGTGGGATTCCAGAATTGCGCCATCATCGATCCTCAACCCGCTTCGCACGCGGATGATGCATGCGATGCACAGCCTTGAGGCGCCCCAGCGCAAGGTGCGTATAAACCTGCGTCGTCGCTATATCCGCATGGCCGAGAAATGTCTGCACCGTACGCAGATCGGCGCCGTGCTCCACCATGTGTGTCGCGCAGCTGTGCCTTAACTTATGCGGACTCGCATGGCTATCGCTCGATTTCACCAGCCGCCATATCCATTCGCGCGAGAGCGGCTTGCCGCGTGTAGAAAGAAAAAGCTGATTCACGCCGCGGGCATTGCCCGCCAACGCCTGCCTTCCGCGCTCGAGGTATTCTTCCAGAGCCTTGATACACAGCGCCCCCAGCGGCACTATGCGCTCCTTGTCTCCTTTGCCTCGCACCAGTACGCGGCCCGCATCGAGCGAGAGATCCGCCACGCACAATCCGGTCAACTCCGAAACGCGCAGGCCACCCGCATAAAGCAATTCCAGAATCGCGCGATCACGAAGCGCAATCGCATCAGCTTCAGGATGATCAGCGGCAACAGCGGCACGTTCCAGCATCGAGTTCACTTCGGCGGGAGCAAGCGACTTCGGCAGCACCTTCCAGGCATCCGGCGATTCCAGATTCATCGTCGGATCATGATGAATACGTTTGTCCAACAGCAGCCATTTGTAAAACCCGCGCAGGCACGAAAGCTTCCTCGCCATCGACCGCGATTCGACCGCATGCGTACGCAGATGTTCGAGGAATCCCGCGATTTCCCGTTGCCGCGCTACCATCGGCAGAATGTTTTCCCGCTCCAGATATTCTGAGAACTGCAGCAGATCGCGCTCGTAAGCCTCGCACGTGAGCGGCCGCAGACCCTTTTCCACGCGCAGATACGCCAGATACTCGCGGATTAGCTCAGTATTGCGATTGGCGTCCACACTTTGATTATCTGCGGCAGATTGTGCATCCAGTACACAGTAAGAGGCTTCCCGAACCAAGTTCACCAACGCTTCACAATCCGCATCGTGCAAAATCCGTCGCCATCGCTCACAATAAGGGGTGAGGAACTTTTGTGACAATGCTACATACCGCGCCCGCCGAACACTACACACGAGAAGAGTTTCACCAGGCGGTGCTGGCTACCAAACCCCAGATCGCCGTTTTTGACTGCGACGGCACCCTCTGGAGCGGCGACGCCGGATACGGCTTCATGGTGTGGTCGATTGAAACCGGCCTCGTCTCGCGCAACACCGCCGACTGGGTCGACTCGCAGTACCGTGCTTATCTCGCGGGAAAAGTCTCCGAAGTCGAAATGTGCGGCGAGATGGTTCAAATGTATGCCGATCTCCGCGAAGAGGAGATGCGCCGGGCCGCCGCAACCTACTTCCGCACCCACATCGAAGCGAATATCTTTCCCGAATTGCGCGAGCTGATTGCCGATTTGCGAGCCAATGGGACCGAGCTTTGGGCTGTAAGCTCCACCAACAACTGGGTCATTGAAGAAGGCGTCAAGCGCTTCGGCATTCCAGCGTCCCATGTGTTGGCTGCCGAGGTGCGAGTCACCAATGGGCTTATCACCAGCGAACTGGTGGGCGTGCCTACCGATGAAGCCAAGGCAGAGGCGCTTATCCGTTCCGGCGTGGCAAATCCTGATTGCGTCTTCGGCAACTCAATCCACGATGAAGCCATGCTCAAAATCGCGAAGCATGCCTTTCCAGTCAATCCCACCCCCGCACTCTTGCAAAACGCAGCAGACAACGGCTGGACAGTGTTTTATCCTGCATCTGTCATGAAGGACAGCAAAGTTTAACCTAGATCCCGCCTATGCGTATCGTTTCTCTGCAGCCCAGCGTCTCCGTCATACTCAAGCATCTGGGGCGTCTGGACACGCTGGTTGCCTGTACACGCTTTTGCCTCGAAGCGGTCCCGGAGCTTCGCAGCCGTAGCCTCACCCTGGTACACGATGCGTGGACGACGACCACGGATGAGCTGACCGCGCTCAAGCCTGACCTCGTCATTGCTTCGGTACCTTACCGGCACGAATCACTGGAAGCCATCCTCAAAGCCGGGTTTCCGGTACTGGCCCTTGCCCCGCACTCACTTACAGATATTTACAGTGACATTCGGCTCATCGCCGCAGCCGTCAATGCGCGCGAGGCCGGTGAGAGAAAAGCTGCCTCCATGCAGGCGGCCATTGTCGACACAGCTCGCCGCAGCGCGACCGCAAAGCCGCGTCCCCTCGTTTACTGCGAAGAATGGGGCAAGCCGCTCATCCATTCACAACTCTGGGTCAAGGAACTGGTTGAGGCGGCTGGTGGCGAATTTGTCGGCGCTCCAGGAGCGGTGACAAACGCAAAAACAGTCGCAGAAGCCAATCCTGACGTCATGATCATGGCCTGGTGCGGCGCCGGCATGCGCGTGCCGCTCGAACGGATTGTGGAAAAACGCGGTTGGCGAGATCTCCTCGCCGTCCGCGAAAGCCGGGTATTCTGCATCAGCGAGGAGTTGCTGAATACGCCCGCCCCTACGCTGGTGGAGGGACTGCGGTTGCTGGCATCCACGATTCGTCCCGAAATTTATGGTGTTACTTTAAGCCAGCAAATGCGCTGCATCAATTTTGAGGCGAAGACCGTCTAAACTAATGTGAGCGTGGAAGATATTGATTCATCTAAGACAGGCACGGACGTAAAATCCGTGCGCTACGTCGCCGCGGGGCTCATTCTCCGTAACGGCGAGGTGCTCATATGCCAGCGGCGTGCTGACCAGGCCATGGCGCTGAAATGGGAGTTTCCCGGCGGCAAAATGGAACCGGGCGAAAGCGCAGAACAAGCCCTCGTTCGCGAACTGGAAGAAGAGTTAGGAGTCACCGCCACAGTCGGCACGCGCATCGCCCATATCAGGCACGCATACCGTAACGGGGGCTCGGTCGATCTGCAATTCTTTGCAGTTCACCGCTTCGAAGGTAAAATCACCAATCACATTTTTAACGATATCCGCTGGTGCAGTCTCAGCGATCTGCCCACCTATGATTTCGTCGCTGCTGACCGTGGATTAGTCCGCGACTTGGCCGCAGGCAAACTGCTCTGACCTCTTCCGAATGAGCCTTCGAATGTTATGGTTATCACGCCATATCCAAACAGGCGTTTGCACCCATGAAAATTCATAAAAGACTCTGCACCTCTCTTTTTCCTGTGTTTGTCCTTTTGTTTTCCGTCGCCGTCAACGCGGAAGTGAGACTTCCCAACGTTTTGAGCAGCCATGCCGTTCTGCAGCGCAATGCTCCCATTCATATCTGGGGATGGTCTGATCCCGGCGAGACGATCACCGTCCGCTTCCACGATCAAACGCGCACCGCCACTGCCACTGATCTGGGCAAATGGAGCCTGTGGCTCGCGCCCGAGCAGGCAGGCGGCCCCTATACGCTGACCGCGCAAGGCAGCGGCGATTCCGCAGCGGCCGTCACCCTCTCCGACATTCTTATCGGCGATGTGTGGGTGGCCTCCGGTCAATCCAATATGGAAATGCCCCTCAGCGGCTTTCCCAATAGCGCGGTCCTCAAGAATGGCGCACAGGAGATTGCCCAGGCCAATCTGCCCACCGTCCGCCTGCTGCGCATTGAGAAGAAGAGCTCGTACTTCCCTGTCAGTGACATCAATTCAACCTGGACTACCTGCACGCCGCAAACGGCTGCGGATTTCTCTGCAGTTGCTTACTTCTTCGGGCGGGAAATCAATTCCCGCGAGCACGTCCCAATCGGACTCATCGATTCCACCTGGGGCGGAACGCCCGTCGATTCATGGATCAGCCTGGACCGCATCGGCTCCGATGCCGGCCTGATGCCGATCTACCGCTCATGGTCAATCTTCACCGATGAGCTGAGTGACCGGGATCTCGAAATAGCCCGTGACAAGCGCGAAGACGATGCGGCGGCAAAGGCCGGGCAGCCGAAACCGAAGCACTCCTGGCATCCTGACGGCCTGTCATGGGAGCCCGCCAGCCTCTACAACGGCATGATCGCGCCCTTGGTTCCCTACACCATCAAAGGAGCGATCTGGTATCAGGGTGAAACTAACAGCGATCCCGAGCGCGCTCCTATGTATGCGCGATTTTTTCGCGCCATGATCCAGGATTGGCGCAAGCAATGGGGTGAGGGAAACTTCCCCTTCCTCTATGTGCAGATCTCCAATTTTTCCTCGCCCAATGAGAATTGGGGAGCAGTCCGCGACGCGCAACGGCGTACGCTTTCTGAAACCGATACCGCCATGGCGGTGACCCTTGACGTCGGTGACAAGGACAATGTCCACCCGCCGGACAAGCAGACTGTAGGCGGCCGCCTCGCCTTGGCCGCTCGCGCACTAACCTATGGCGAACCGCAGTTGGAATTCTCCGGCCCACTCTATCGCACGGCGACTGTCGAAGGAAATGCCATGCGTGTCTGGTTCGACCATGCCAAAGATGGTCTGGCAGCCCACGGCGGACAACTCGATGGCTTTGAAATCGCTGGGTCGGACGGCAAATTCTTGCCCGCAAAGGCAAAGATTGACGGCTCAAGCGTGCTAATCGAGGCACAGGGCGTCGCTCATCCTGCGGCTGTCCGCTACGGCTGGGCCAGCTGGACCGACGCCAATCTCTTCAACAAGGAAGGATTGCCGGCTTCGACATTCACCTCTCAACCGGGCCTGGATTAGCTCCAACCTACAAATTAGGTACGTCTATCGTTAATAATGTTTTACGTTATTAACGATAGACGTTATTATTTTAGGGGATGATCGTTGATTGCAAGGATCAAGAAACTGAAGTGTTGTGGATGACGGGCAAGAGCCGAAAATTCTCAGCTATCCGCGCCACAGCCAACAGAAAGCTTGCAATTTTGGATGCGGCAAATGAGTTGCAGGAACTTCGTGTTCCTCCCGGCAATATGCTGGAAAAGTTGAAAGGCAACCGCGAAGGGCAGCATTCGATCCGCATCAATGATCAACATCGCATTTGCTTTGTGTGGAAAGACAACAATGCACATGCTGTAGAGATAGTTGACTATCACTAAAGCAATATCGGCTGTAGTGGATTTTATCCCGTGGAGATTATCAAATGATTAAGACATTCGCAGTTCATCCAGGCGAAATTCTCCTGCATGAGTTCATGGAACCAGCGGGATTGACAGCTTACCGTCTAGCCAAGGAGCTCAACGTTCCAGCCCCGCGCATCAATGATATTGTGAGGTCGAAGCGGTCCATTTCGGCCAATACCGCCTTGCGATTGGGAAAATATTTTGGGATTTCGGCGCAGTTTTGGCTCAACCTGCAGAATCGTTTTGATCTCGCCGAGGCTGCCAGGGACAAGACGATCGGTCAGGTAAAGCAGAGAGTCACAGCGGCGGCCTAACCCTACAGCAGCGTTCCTGTCACTCCGTCTTTCATCCAATCCGCACGAGCACATCCTCACCCGCAACCTGCACTTCGTAAACAGCAACTTTCGCCATCTGAGTATGCGCCGCCGAGCCGGTTTTCAAATCGAAGGCCCACGCGTGCCATGGGCAGATGATCTTGCCGCCTTCCACCATTCCCTGCCCCAACGGACCGCCGCGATGCGGGCATACGTTGTCGGTTGCGGAGATCACTCCATCCTCATTGGCCACACAAAGCATTTTTCCATCCACGGTCATTTCACGCGCCTCGCCCGACGGCGGCAAATCAGTCTTCGCGCAAATCCTCACAAATTCGGGCATTCGTCACCTTCACTCCTATGGTCGCGCGCTCGCTATCGCCATCGTGCTACGCTCATCTTCAGAATGCACGAAGAGCAGCCTCCGAATCCACCCGCAGCCAAAGACGTTCGCCTGTGGTGTCCTGTTTGTGCTCGCGAAGTAGCCGATCCGCTGGTCTGCGGCGATTGCTCCGCTGTCATCTGCCGCATTTGTGGAACGCCGCTCGAATCCGCCGACGAACTCGCCTTTGGATAGCCTGCAGTGCCGAAAAAATCTCCCGAAAAGACTCCAAAACAAACCGCAAAACAGGCCCGCGCAACTGGATGGAACGATCCGCTGCGCCCGCAACAGCCGCTTGTCAGCGGCAAATGGCTGCTCTCGGCTCTTGCCGGAGTAATTGCTCTGGGTGCGGTGTGTGCCTATGCCACGCTTTGCCTTCTCTTTTACCAGGGAAGCTGGCAGCTCATCTTTCATCCGTCCAGCACAGTCAATGTCACCCCGAAAGTCTCATATCAGGAGATCCACTTCGACTACACCGAGACCGGCCAGCCGCAGCTTACGGGCTGGTGGATTCCGGCCGCTCCTGGCGCACCTTATCCCGGCAGCACGATTCTCCTGCTGCACGACGGACAAGGATCGCTTTCCGATACGGTCGCTCAACTCGAGACGCTTCACGGCCTCGGAATCAATCTTTTTGCCTTCGATTATCGCGGATTCGGCAAGAGCGCCAATCTGCACCCTTCGGAGTCGTCCCTGAACCAGGATGCCGACGCCGCCATGTCCTACCTGAGTGGCACCCGCCACCTGCCTCCCCATTCCATCCTGCTCTACGGATCAGGTCTGGGCGCCTCGATCGCAGCATCTACGGCAGCCCTCCATCCTGAAATTCCTGGAATTATCCTCGACCAAGTCAGCCCCGATGCCCTCACCATCCTCTCAGCCGACGCCCGCTCCAGGATTCTTCCCGTGCGCCTGCTGACCGGCGACCGCTTCGACATTGCCTCGGTCTTGCAGCACCTCCAGACCCCAAAACTTTTTCTGACAGCCGGTGATAGCATGCCTACGGCGACTGCGTACAAGAGTGCCAGCGACCCAAAGCAGTTTTTGGAAATCGCGCCGACGGAACAGGAAAAGTATCAAAAGGCCCTGGGTGACTTTCTTGAGGGCTTGCATCTGAAGCCATAGACTCGAACCCGCAATATAAACTTAAAGCGTTACATGAAAGGAATAGCTCCAGGTGTTTGCATGGCTTGATCGATTTCGACCATTAGGCGTGCTGGTTGCCCGCGTTGTCTTGGGTGTCATTATGCTCGTACACGGCTGGCACAAAATCTTTCCCCACGGTTCCCTTTACAACTTCGCGCAGACGGTGGCTCATCTCGGAATGCCCTACTGGCTCGGTTACGTTGCAGCATTTACTGAGTTTTTCGGGGGCGCGCTGCTGGTTATAGGCCTGCTTGTACCCGTCGCGGCCTTAGGTGTGGCGATCGACATGGCAGTCGCGATTATCGCCGTTCACCTGCGCCATGGACTCACCGGCCCACAGGGATTTGAATTTCCGCTATCGCTGTTTGCGCTGGCTCTGCTGATCCTCTTCAGCGGATCCGGGCATCTTGCTGTAGATTCCAGGCTTGGGAGACGCTAGCGCTCCTCGAAGAACGGATATCGAAGCCTGCCGGACAACGAAATTGGTTCCGCTCGACTCTGAGCAACAACAACGTATTTGTCTGAGGGGGAAAGTCTTTCCATGAAAGTTACTGGAATCGTTCTGATTGTCATCGGGATTATCGCGCTGATTTACGGCGGAATTACCTACACAACACAAAAAAAGGTCATCGATATGGGCCCCATTCAGGCCTCCAAGAAGGAAACACACAGTATTCCTCTGCCGCCGGTTCTCGGGGTGCTTGCTATTGTCGGGGGAGGCGCACTGCTGCTAGTTGGTGGAAAAAAAGCCTGAAATCTGCACCAAAAAGGCCGGAAAAGGTCACATTTTCGCGCTGAAATGCAACCAAAAATGAGCTTTTGAGGTTGCTGATCGCGCCTACGGAAAGCGCGGCAGGCACTATACTGCGTCCAGTGATTGTGCTCGCCGCCATCTTTTCCGTCCTGTTTGGTCTGGCCTTCGGCAGTTTTTTGAACGTCTGCATCTCCCGCCTTCCACAGCATGAATCGATTGTCCGTCCCGCATCGCGCTGCCCAGCCTGCGAGCATTCCATCCGCTCATGGGACAACATCCCCATTGTGAGCTGGCTTCTGCTCCGTGGACGCTGCAGGGACTGCGGGCTGGCGATCTCATGGCGATATCCGTTGATAGAGTTTGCCATGGCAGCGCTGTTTCTACTGTCTTACCTCAAATTTGACCTGACTCTCGAAGCGGTGGGGATGGTGGTACTCATTTTTCTGCTGCTTGGCCTCGCCGTTATGGACGCCGAGACAATGCTTCTTCCCGATGCCTTTACCTTGCCGGGAATTGTCTTAGGCATCGGTTACCACTTTCTGCGGAGAGGCTGGCGCGCGGCTGTTTGGTCACTTGCCTTTGCGGTTTGTGCTGCAAGTCTCATCCTTCTAATTCGCGGACTTTATTGGCTGGTGCGTCGCAAGGAGGGCATGGGATTAGGCGATGCCAAGCTGCTGGCGATGATCGCAGCGTGGCTCGGACCCTGGCAGTCGCTGCTTGTGCTGTTTCTCGGAGTCATGGGTGCCGCGATCTTCGGCATCTCGTGGATTGCATATCGACGCGAAAGCGGCCGCACCTTCGCACTACCTTTTGGCTCTTTTCTGAGTGCCGCAGCTATTTATGTCATTTTCCACGGAGAGCCAATCTTAAAGTGGTACTTTCACTTCTTCAACTAACCCGTAGTGGTTGAAGAAATAGTGTAATTTAACTGGATCAGATGATGGCGTCCATGGACGCAGTGAAATTCGCGCCATTGATCTGCGGAAAGTGGCCCGAATGCAATGTGCGACGCCATCGGCCGGGGACCAAACTTTGCAGCGCATTGGTCGAGCAGCCCATCCATCGTTTCCAAGTCTGTCCGTAACGAAGAAGTCAGTGCCAAGCCAGACATAGGGGCAGCGTCCATCTGCCCGGGAACAACGATTGGCGGAGCTTTCTGGCCAGCGGGAAATACCCCGGCGCCAATATAGCGCCGCCACATCATTTCATGTTGCGGAGTAACGGGCGCCTGGGTGGCGCGTCCTTTCAGTAGTCTTTCTTCGAGTCCGCGAATCGTGCTGCGGTAGCTGAGCAGCAAATGTTCGACCACTTGCTGAGCATTCCAGCGGTCCAAATTTCCTGCCGGATGCGCCTGAGACTGAACGGCAGTTAGCGGCTCCAGAGCCTCAGCATAAGCCTGACACATGCAATCAAGCGCGGGGTGCATGGGCGCTAGTGTAGCCGCATTCACCGTTTCGAGGAAGCGCCGAGATCGTGCAGCGCCTTGCGTGCCTCTTTTGCTTTCGGCCCATTCGGTAAAGCGGTGAGATAGAGCTGATAATTCTGTGTGGCCTCGTCCTTATGGTTCATCCGCTGGGCCGCCTGAGCGAGATAGAAAACCGCCTCGGAATTTTCAGGATCGGCCAGCGTAGCTTCCTTAAAACGCGTGTATGCACCTTTGTAGTCTTCGCGATTCAGATAAAACTGGCCGACATGCACATCGTCGGTTGCGAGTTTCGGATCGTGGATGACGCCACCAGCGCCGTTATCGAGCCGGTCAGTACGATCGCCTTCCAGATCGAGATCGCCCATTTTGTCGCGGCTGGAACTTTCGCCGGACTCAGGCGCAGGCGCTGCTTTACCCGCTTCAGCATCGCGGGCCTTTGCCTCATCTGCGGCTTTTTTCGAAATATCTTCGGGGAACGGATTGTCGTCCGCTGTCGATTTCTTCGGCTGCTGGCCAGAATTCTGTGACGGCTGAAGCGGTGGCGTACTGTCACTTTGCGCCGGCGGCGGACAGGTACTGCTCGACTTCCAGGGTCCTTTTCCTGTGCCTGTAGCCTGACCACCGCAATTTTTATCCGGCTGGCTCGACGGCGACTGTGGAGGCGTAGGGGGCGTCTGATACGGATCAGACTGCTGCTTTTGTTGCTGTTGACCAAAAACCGCCGGAGCACCCAGAACGAACGCTACCATCAGCACCGGAACTGAAACCAACTGCCGCATGAAATCCCTTCTCTCTAAGAATAGACGAGATGCGCCTGCGAAAGGATGGGAGAAAATTGGCGTCGGGCTGAATTACAAGAACTGCTCCATAAACACGTTCGCCCGCTGATAAGGCGACGGCTCCAAGCGCGACGGGTCAGTATGCTTGAATCCCAGCGATTCGTAGACGTGAATGGCATTTTTCAGCTTGCTGTTGGTTTCGAGCGTCAGCCTGTATGCCCCAAGAGATCGCGCCTCTTCAATGACATGGGCCAGCATCGCCTTTCCGATTCCCTGGTTGCGTCGGGACTCGTCCACAGCCATTTTCGCCACTTCGTAGGAGCCCAGGCCATTCGCAATCAAGGCGCAGCAGCCAACGATCTCATCATCAATCGAACCCATATAAATATGGCCGCCCGGCTTCAGGATGTACTTCTCCGGTTCGCGCAGAGTCTGGATATCTTTTTCTTCCAGTACAAAGTATTTGGCGATCCACTGCTCATTAAGAACGCGAAAGGCTTCCCTGTCACCTGGCTGGCCTGCTTCGAAGGAACGAAAAGTGATCTGCATGAGAGTCTGCATCCCGGTAACTCCTTTATTGTTATCTAGCCGCAGCCGGAATAATATGTCCAATATATTGTTTGTCTTTATTCATATCTCATGGATATAACTGGCATCGAACTGCGACATCTTCGCTATTTCGTGGCTGTAGCGGAAGAACTTCATTTCGGCCGCGCCGCCCAGCGTCTTCACATCGCGCAGCCTCCGCTTTCGCAGCAGATTCGCAAGCTTGAGGAGGCCATCGGACACCCGCTGCTCCTGCGCAACTCGCGGCAGGTTCGCCTTACCGGAGCCGGGGAGGAGTTGCTGAAGCGAGCGCAGCAAACCTTACGTAAAGTTGCGGAGGATATCCAAAGCACACGGCGTATCGGTCGCGGCGAAGTCGGCACACTCACCGTTGGGTTCATCGCATCGGCCATGCTCACGGTTTTGCCGAGCATGTTGAGCGAGTACCGCAGACGCTTTCCGGAAGTGGAGTTGCGCCTGCGCGAGTTCTATACCAGCGGACTGCTGGACGCCCTGCGCAACGGAACCGCCGATATCGGTTTCACTCGTGATGCCGATCAGGAGAAATCTCTGCATACCGAAGTCCTGCTGCCAGAGCCTTACATCGCGGTGGTTTCCGCGCAGCACCCGCTTGCCGACAAAGCTTCCATTCGCATCGATGATCTCCGTTCAGAACCATTTGTTCTTTTCTCACCCGGGGTGGGCCAGAATGCATGGGAGAAAGTCATGCGCTTATGTCAGCAGGGAGGCTTTCGTCCACGCATTGTGCAGGAAGCGCCGCACTGGCTGACGATTCTGCGCCTCGTTGGCACCGGCATGGGCGTCACTATTGCGCCGAAATGTGTAGAGAAAATTGCTCATCAGGAGGTGCGCTGCGTCCGCCTTCGAGGAGCAAATATCTTCAGCCATCTGGAACTGGCGTACCGGGAACAGAGCTTAACGGAGCTCGAAGAAAACTTTCTTACTCTGGCACGAGAAACCTTTCGGCAATAAGCTTTGGTTTTCCGCAGCAATCCAGTGCGCGAGGTGCGTTATACTCGGCTCGAATCCTTATCTCATGAGCCTGATTATCCGATCTTCTGCCATCCACGCAGCCGGCTGCTATACGACTGCCCCTATCAAAAAAGGCGAGCGCGTCATCGAATACACCGGCCCGCGCATCACCAAAGACGAAGCCGACGAAAAGTACCAGGATTCACCTACAACCTACCTCTTCGGTGTTGGAGACGGGGCTTTTGTGATCGACGGCCACGGCACTGCCATGTTCATCAATCATTCCTGCGACCCGAATTGTCAGACAGTTGAGGTGCGCGGACGCGTCTGGATCAAGGCTATCCGCGACATTCCCGCCAATGAAGAGCTGACCTATGAATACAACCTGTACGATGGCGAAGATGACGAGTGCTTTTGCAATTGCGGAGCGGCCAAATGCCGCGGCACCATGTTTTCAGAAGAGGAAATAAAAAAGCGCGAACGCGCCGCCAAAAAAGCTGCTAAAGGCAAATCGAAGGCCTCATAACGCGGGAATTGGAATCACCAGAGCCGACCGCAGCGGTCTGACTTCCACTAGGATTTCCTTGCCGACACCCAGAGAACTGTGATCGTTTCACCGTTCACAGTTCCCTTCACGGTGACATTTTTCCCGGCAAGATTCTGGACTGCGGTGTCTTCACCCTTCAGCTTGTAGACCTTACCTTCGCTGACGAGAACGGGTGCCGACCCGCCGCGAATGCATTTCTTCACGCATTTCGTGGCTTCAGCGCTGGGCGAACTGTGGGAAGCGCCGCATTGCTCCTCGCTGACATAACCTTTCACGGTGGAGGCCGGCTGCTCCGCATATCCAGCCATACTGAGCGCGAACATTCCGGCAACAACCAAAAGCCTGACCTGCATCGTGAAAATCTCCTGACGAAAACCTATCATAACCGCTCGGCGCACTCGCCGCCTATGAGACGAACCGGGTCAGGCACAAGACAAAGCGGAGAGCCAAAAGGCTCTCCGCTTTGTCTTTAGTTGTGACTGGTTAGAAGTTGAGGGTCAGCTTGAACTCTGTAGAACGAGGACCGCCGACGTCGAATGTACCGGCACCGCGCTGTACACGTTCCTGATTTTTGAAATCGAAACCGTTGGTGCCGTTTACATATCCATAGGCTCCCGAACCGTCTGGCCCTGCATTGTTTGTGTTTAACAAATTGCCGGTAGCACCACTCCATGACGCAAAGTTCGCGACATTGTAAAAAGCGACTGCCGGTTCGATGCTGGCTGATTCAGAGATGAACCGCAGCTTGATCGGATAGGTAAAGCTGGCATCCAGTCCCTTGAACATCGGGTTGGAAAAAGCATTCCCGCTGTAGCCGTCATAGATTTGCTGCTGGACAGCATTCAACTGCGACAACTGTTTACCGGTGAATAATCCAGCGTTCAACAACGCCTTGCCTGCCGGAGTTAAAGTTCCAGCATACGAAGAGTTGTAATTATCGATAGCTTTTTTGAGGCTGCCACTTCCATATTGCCGCATAAAGGCACCCGGATTGGTCGCCGGCAACAGGTCGCCAGTTTGTCCATCACCGTCTACGTCGGTTTGGTAAATGTTATTTTCCGTGGTGTTATCCAGAAGGAGATTGGTAGGCGCAGCCGAGCGGAAATGTCCGATCAGGCCAATCTGTGGACCATGATGGGCGATGGTGAAGGCACCACCGAAAGACAGCGCATGCCGGTGATCAAGATCGGCATCTCCCATGAAACGAGTAGGGGCATCGTAGTCCCAGGCGCCGTCGGTGAAGAAGGCATTCGATCCGCCTCTCGAAGTTGTCTGAATACGCGAGAATGAGTAAGACACTTCGAAGTTTGAATCGGCAATACCAGGGAAAGGCCGACGCTTCTGCTGACGAAGGTTGATCTGAAGCGCGTCATATCCCGCACGGCCGCTCGGTGTGTTGAATAGACCGACACCAAGGTTCGGATTGGCGCCAGGGAAAGCTGCTCCATTCGCCGTAGATCCTTTGGCAGGTCCGCCTAGCAAAAGAGCAGATCCTCCACCCAGAACATTATTTCCTGAGTCAAGACCATTTTGCATGAAGTCGTCGATCGTGGCTCCATTAGCAATGGCATCATCGATGCTGGCCCATCCATTGGCGCTTAATGTTGCTGCAATCGCATTTTGCGCAGCTGCAGTGTTGAGATATCGGGCCGCTCCCACGTGATTCATATCAATGGTCTGCTGAATCTTCAGGGTTGCGCTGTGCACGTAGTCGGCAGAGATTACGAGGCCAGTGCGAACTTCCCGCTGGAGTCCGAAGTTCCATTGCAACGAATAGGGAGAAACGTAGTTTGGTGCGTAGAAGGAGCTGGGAATATTCAGTGTTTCGCCAACGTAGGCTGGATTGAGAGCGGGACCAGCCGCCTGAACAGCTTGCTGGTATTGCTGCTGTAGCTGTACAAGCAGCGGACCCGATTGGGACATAGGCATCTGGCAAACCTGACTTAACGGAATGCCGTTTACAGACGTGACCGTATTGCCGCCAGGGAACGGCACCTGCGGAGTGCTTGTGCAATCCATATAGTTGTAAGCATTGAACAGGCCGCTTTTCAACCGGTTTTCGCGGTCGAAGAGGATATTGTTCCAGATGTTGGAATCGTAGTAGACGCCGAACCCGCCGCGAATTACTGTCTTTGCGGTGCTTCCCGGACTGTAAGCAAATCCGATCTGGGGTCCGAAGTTCATGTTCGGCTGGCTGACGCGATTTCCGAGTCCAGGACCGAACTGATCCAGCAGAGGCTCGCTTCCTGAGCAGGGTACTGAAGAAAAGAGATTTGCATCAATATCAGAGCACGGTATGGCGCCGAGATCCTGATTGGCTCTTTGCGTGTCGCGGTTATAGCGCAGCCCAGCTGTCAAGGTCAGGTTCGGGCGGACCTTCCATGCATCGGTAACGTAGAAACCAATGCGCCAATCTTCCTGGCCACCGCCATCCAGCCCAAAACCGGGCTTCTCAGAGAAGAATCCCTCGCCGTTGCCTAAATATGCAGCGTGAAATGCATAATTTAGAGGATCCGTTGGATCGCCGCTTACGAGACCAGAATTGCTGACGTACGCTCTCGGACCAAGTCCGAAAAACGATGCGTAGCCGCCGCCAAGCAGACGATTGAACTCACCGCCAAAGCGCAGGTTGTGCGCCGCGTGAGTCCAGCCGCCGTCATAACGGAACTGCTTATCCGACTGGAAGGTAGCCTGCGGAGCATTTGCGTTCGGACCTGTATAAAGTGCCTGCGCGCCCCAGTCGATACTCAGACCGGCAATTGGATTGTAAAGAGACGAATTTCCTGCTGTAGCATCGCCGATCAGATTGTGGAACTTCTCATAACCGCCGCGAAAGCTGTGCGTAAACGCACCGCTGACAAAGTCGGCGCCGCCTACGATGCCCCACGTGTTATCACGGTTTGAATAGAGCGAATAGCCAGAGCCCGATACCGAGGAGTTTACATCGTAATTTACACGGGCAAAATAGTGGCCGCCAAAGGGACCGTTGTAGTCCAGTTTTCCTGTAGAGTAGGTCTCCCGAAAGGGGGAGCCGATTGATGGAAATAGAGCCTGAATTCCGGATACTTGCGGGCCCAGGGATGCGGCCGCGGATTGCTCCTGTTTAATACGCTCAGAGTTAGCGAAGAAGAAGAGCTTATCCTTAATGATCGGGCCGCCGACTCGTCCACCGAACTGATTCCGCTGGAAGGGCACATTTACGCCCTGAATCGTAGCGAATCCCGCGTTATTGTCCTGAAAATTGTAAAAAGCCTGCCCGTGATACTGATTGGTCCCTGAACGGGTGGCAACCAGCACTTGACCGGTCGAGGTCAGATCACCGGAAACATCCTGCGTGGAGTGGTTGATCTGAAATTCGTCAATGGCGCCCGAAGAAACGTTGACGATGGTCGTTCCCACGTTTTCGTCGGTGATGTCCTGCCCGTCGAGGATGATGCGGGTGGTACGGCCAGAAATGCCGTTGACCGCGAGGGCGGAGTAACCGGCCTTCGTAGGATCGAAGGAGTTTCCATCCTGCAGCTGTACGCCCGGCTCAAGCTGAGCAAGATCGAGGAAGTTGCGTCCGTTGATAGGAAGTGAATCGATCTGCTGCGCATTAATGACGCCGGAGACGCCTGGCTGATCGGTATTGACCTGCACTGCGCCTGCAGTGACAGTGATTTCGGTCGCAGCTCCGCCAATGCTGAGTCTGTAACTACCCGGCGTTGCGGTACCTGTACGAACTACGGTTTCCACTACAAGCTTCGAGAAACCGGAAGCTTCGACTGTGACTTGGTAGGTGCCCGGGTTCAAAGGTCCGATGCTGTAAAAACCGGCGCCGTCGGTTTTCAGACTCTTTGAATAACCAGTTTCCCTATCGGAAATGGTAATATCCGCGTTGCCGATTGCTGCTCCGGATGAATCCGTGATCGTTCCCTGGATGGAGCCACCATTCACTGATACAGCCTGACCAAATGCTGCATTGCTGGGAAAAAAGCTGCCGTTGGCAGCCACGAACGTAATCGCGAGGGCAAGCGATCCGTACCTGATTCCAGAGAATATCTTGGACCGAAGAGTCAATGTCTCCGGCTTTATAAATTTCGGCACTAACACACCCCAGGAAAGTATTGAATGCTCCCCGGTGATGCAGTCAAATGGCCAAAACGCAAACGATCATAAATTCAGCGATTTAGCGTCTCATCTATTTACATATGAGTAAATGGATATATCCATAATTTCATAGACCGGTTTGAGATTTGGTATTTTCATTTACCGCCCGTAATGAAAACCTGGCGAACGGACGGTTCAGGAAGTCCATTCGCCAGTGCGTTTTTAGCTCATCAGAAGGTATATTTCAGCTGCAGACGGATACCCCGCGCCGTCTGGAAGAGATACGGCTTGCCGTACTGACTGTTTACCGTTACCGGACCGCTGGTTGCATTCGAGGGAGCTGAATTCATCAGCGCCTGAATATTGTATGGACGCATATAGGACGCATACGCCGGAGCACCATCAAAGATGTAACAAGTGGGATCCGGCGAGTTGAGAATGGCGGTATTCGCTGCTGCGCAGCCTGGAGTGCTGGGGGCAGCAAAGTTCACGGCATAGTTTGAATCGATCTGCTGCCCGGTAGAGACTACCGAATGCTGATTCAGCAGATTTGTAAAAGTAGTCGCGAAGCTCAACGCCGTTTTCTCAGTAACCTTATAGGATTGCTGGAAGTTGAAATCTGTTTGCGTATACCACGGAGTCCGCTTGGTGTAAGGCTGGCCCACCGAGATGGCGCCGCTGGTTGGATCCTGGGTGACATCCACCCATTTTCCGCGATCGACGACATCGGTCGGGAATGCCCCGGGGAAGGCATAGCCCACGTCGAGGTAGCTCGTAAGCGGAGTACCGCTGTAGCCATACTGGAAGATGCCGAAGTCGCTGGTGAACTTCTGGAGCCACGGCAGCTCATAGTAGGCATATCCCTTGAAGGCATGTGGCCGGTCAGTAGGCAGCAGTCCGCTGGAAGACCCGCCCATCGAGTTCCAGGAGAAGTACGGCTCGTCAAACGAGCGGCTGTTGTTCGGCGCATTGCGTCCGCCGCCACCGTCGGCAACATCGGTGCTGGTCAATCCCGTGTAGTTGCCGCGAAAATTGCTATACGTGTAGGAAAACATGCCGAACCAGTGATTGGTGCTTGCTTTGGTCAGGCGAATTTCGATGCCGTCATAGCTGCGAGCTGCGGGAATAATCCCTTGCGGCGGGCAATCCGTTCCCGAGCATGAAGGCGGCGGCGTTCCATAAAGAAAATTCCAGAAGCCGTTGAAGGTGCTATTCACTCCCTGCCCAGGATTGACGATGACGAAGGTTTCACCAACATTCGGGTTATATAAGGCCGAGTCTTCGATTACGTGATCGAGTCGTCGCCGATCCCATCGGGCCTCGAGGGCCAGACTGGGAGCAATCTGGTAGTCGATGCCATAGACCGATTCATGTTGTTCGTACGGCTTCAGGCCAGGAGCGGTGCCCTCTTCGGTCGAGCTGCAAGTCGGGCAGGTGGTGGGGAAAGCGCGGATATTCTGATTCTCGAGGAAGATCAATCCCGAGGGAGTGGTGCCGCCGAAGTTCGCCTCACTCGACGAATTTGGTCCCACGCAATATCGCCCGCCGCTATTAAACGCTGGCATTACCGTCGAGAGGTCTGGGGTCATCAGCGCGTACCAGCATTCCTGCCAGTACTGTCCGCCGTAGGAGCTGATGGCCAGGTTCAGCTTCATCTGGTCATAGAACTGCCCATAGCTGGCAAACACCTTAACCTTGCCGTTCTGCGCGAGATCCCACGCTACTCCAAGACGCGGGGCTATTTTGTCACCCCAGCCAAAGTTAATTGGTGTGGCAATCGAGCCCGACGGCTGATTTTCGGCGGGCAGATACTCATGCTCCACACGTACGCCGGCGTTGATCGTTATCCCATGGCCAATCTGCCAGGAATCCTGGACGAAGAAGGCATGGTTGTAACTAGTTGCTTTCCCGAGAGATCCGTAGTCATAGACATCGACGTTGCCGTAGGTGCCGACGCAGACAGCATTCGGATTTCCTGGCTGATTGATCGCTTCGACCGTTGCGCAGTTTTGTGCACCCACCTGGCCTTGCGGGGAGTATGGATTTCCCGTTCCGGGCCAGACCTGTACGTTAGGAGTGTTGTAATGCTGATCAATGTCGTTTGACAGACGGTTTAGCTGGTAGCCGAACGCGATGTTATGCGTGCCCGCCCATCCGCTCTTGTACCACGCGAGATCCTCATCCAGTTGAATTGCCTTGTTCGCGTTGCGAACCGTGTAGTTGGCATTCTGAGCAATATTGAAATATCCGGCTCCCTGTTGGAGATCGGGAGGAAGAGGATTGCCGCTAATGTCAGTGCCGCCTATGCCATTCGCCTGAAAAGCATAGATGGTACCTGTCGTGGGATAACCGAAGTCGTGGTAGTTCTCGAAATAGTAGCCAAAACGTGTCGTAGAGACCAGGCTCTGGGTGATCGTCCAGTCTGCACCTGCATTGGTAGTGTTGTTTGGTGCGACGTATCCCAGCGAGTGCGCATACGCAAACGAGGGAATACCCGTGCTGAGGCAAGGGTTACTCGCCGACGTAGCGGAGCCGAAGCATCCGGTGCTGGTATTGAAGTATCCCTGAACCGAATCAGAGACTGGCAACGCCTCGCCGCTCTGACGCTGCAACTGATACAGCCAGGAACCGAAAACACGCAGTTTTTGCGCGACAACGGCGTCTACTCGCGCATACGTGTAGTAGGTCTGCGTATTCCGGCTGAAGGGCAGAATCCCGCCATTCGTAGGACCGTAATTCACATTTTGCGCGTAATTATTGAATTCAGGATTGAAACCGACTACGCCAAAGAGCCGATTCTTGAAGATTGGGCCGCCGAAGGTAAAGCCGGGAAATACATCGCTTGTATGCGGCCGGATCGGCTGGTAGTTCTGATAGGTCGGATCTACTGCTCCCCAGGAAGTCGCAGCTCCGCTCGAGCTGGGATCGTATCGCGACGTTGCGGTGGGCGATCCATCCAACGCATCATTTTCAAACTGGGTAAAAACCGATCCATGCCAGTTGTCGCTGCCCTTCTTCATGATCACGTTCACGACACCGCCAAGCGCGCCTCCGTGTTGGGCTTCGATACCGGAGCTTTTCAGCTGTACTTCCTGAATGAAATCAAAAGGAACGTTTGTATGGGAGTAGCCTCCGATAATATTGGCCGTTTCCTGTCCTTCAACAAGGTAGGAGTTTTCCGAATCAGCACCGCCGGCAACGGAAAAACCGTGATCGCCGCCATTGCTCATACTGCCCGGAGATGAGCCGCCTGATCCATTGCTCTGCATATTATTGCCAGCCAGAGGTTCGTTGCGTGCCGAGGGAGCAAACTCGATGACCGACTGAAACGAGCGTCCATGGGGCACATTCTGAATGACATCTTCAGGAATATTGGTCAGCGTAGTATTGGTCGTCGTATCGATGAGGGGAGTCTGACTTGTGACCTGAATCGTGGTGCTGACCGCACCGACTTTCATCGTCAGATCGAGTGTCGGGGAATGTCCGACCAGAATTATGATTCCTTCTCGAATCAGGGTGTCGAAACCCGGCGCCGTCGCTTTCAGGGTGTAAGTGCCCGGAGGCACGTTGGAAAAGTGGTAATAGCCGCTGGAATCTGTATTCAGCTCTTTCGTTCCCACCAGCGTGTCGCTGGAGAGCACCAGATGCGCATTACTAATGATGGCTCCGGCAGAATCTTTGATTGTGCCTTGAAGAGCGCCCGTGGTTTCCTGGGCGAAGGAGGAAAGAGTGGAAATCAGCACGGCTAGGATCAGGAGTTTACAAATACAACTACACTTATCGTTTGACCACCTTGTGGCCAACACACTTGAAGTCATAGTTCGCCCCATTCCAGGAAGAAGTCATTGCTCGCACAAAGGCAATTTTCATACCGTAGAACTCAGCAGCTATCACTTATTCTCAGGTTAAAGAAAGTAACTGACTTAGACGATCCACTATAGTTATTTACAAGTAAATGGCTGTTTCCTCAATAGTTATCTTATGATTCCGAATACAGTATGAAGTTACTGAAAACAGTACAAAAACGGCTCCAGCCACTCTATGAAACAATCTATGGAAGCGGTTCAACGGAAATGGAGGGCCGCTCGCAATGAACACTTTCAAGACTGCTTTCCTGATGACTGCGCTTACACTCTGCCTGGTCTTGCTTGGGCAGCACTTTGGCGGCCGCAACGGTATGTTGCTGGCATTTATCTTTGCCGCCGGGATGAATTTCTTCAGTTACTTCTACTCTGACAAGCTGGCACTGACGATGTACCGGGCGCAGCCTGCCACGCGCGAAGAGTTGCCGCGTGTCTACCAGGTCGTAGAGCGGATGACCCAACGGATCGGTTTGCCGATGCCGAAGATTTATGTCATCCCTTCCGATTCGCCGAATGCCTTTGCTACCGGGCGCAACCCGAAACACGCCTCAGTCGCCGTTACGCAGGGGATACTGAATCTGCTAAACGACGATGAACTGGAGGGCGTGCTCGCCCATGAATTGGGCCATGTGCGCAATCGCGACATCCTGACCAGTTCCATTGCTGCCACACTTGCCGGCGCCATTACCATGCTGGCACGAATGGGCTATTGGGCTTCGCTGTTCGGCGGATACGGGGACAGCCGCGACCGCGAGCGTGGCGGAGGCGGTCTGGGCGCGCTCTTCATGCTGATCCTGGCGCCGATTGCTGCGACTCTCATACAGTTGGCTATTTCGCGCTCCCGCGAATACGAAGCGGACGCCACCGGCGCGCATATCACCGGCAATCCGTATGCGCTTGCCTCGGCCCTGGAGAAGCTCGACGCATACTCCAAACGGCTTCCCATGCAGGCCTCGCCTTCCAATGCACACCTGTTCATCGTGCAACCGCTACTCAGCGGACGCGACTTCGCCAATCTTTTCGCGACCCATCCGCCGATTTCGAAGCGCATCGAAAAGCTCATCGGACGGTCGAGCGTTTATGGAGTGCAGGAACGGTGACGGCCTGATGAAAACTCTTCTGCGTGCTCTCATTCTGCTCCTCATCACGCTGTGGCTCGGCGGGATCATGTTCTTTCCTGTCGTCGCGGCCACAGCTTTTTCTTCAATTTCTGACACACATGCCGCAGGCATCATCGTTGGAAAATGCCTGCGTATTCTGCACTACGAGGGGCTGGTTGCAGGAACGCTCATCGTCGTTCTTCTTCTGGCCGCGCAGCGGGCTCGCACCTATGCTCGGAATGTCGTGTTGCCGGTCATCTTTGCCTTCATCATGCTGGCGTTGACGGCCTTCTCCCAGTTCTGGATCATTCCGAAAATGGAGGGTTATCGCCTTGCCGCGGGCGGCGCGATTGATGCTGTGGCAGCTGACGACCCCGATCGGTTGGCATTCAATAAGCTGCACGTGGAATCGGAGCGTGTGGAAGAAGCTGTGCTGGTGGCAGGAATTTTGCTTGTGGCGTTTGTAGCTCGGGACTAGAACGAGGGGCTCTCGCTGAGCCCCTCGCCGCTCTATTTAGGAGACCTTCCGCGAAGGCGGCTGAGGCTGGCCAGCCTTCTGATTCTCGCGGCGCTCATCCTGCTGTTTCGCTTGATCGGGGCGAAAAGCCTCGGTTCCCTGATTCATGTGGGAGGGCCGGTTCTGTGTGCTTCCCTGCTCATCGTGAGGCTTGTTCGGTTGATTCTGCCGGTCGTTCTGCTCCGGCCGTTTGTCACTCTGGTTTGTCATAAAACGTGCATCCTTTTGCTACAGATTTGGTACACGTACATAGATTGAGATAGGCGAAGATGCCATCGGGGTGGTCTGGCTTTTGCAGGTTGGGTTAACCCTCAAAGCATCAAATGCTTGCGCCGCCACCGTTTTCCTGCAAATGGCGAGTTATGATGATGAATTGGCGTCACTACCAAAATTCAACTTATGTTTCTTTCCCTCATTCTCGGCGCAGTGGCTGCGGTAGCGGACGTTTTCGGCGGCCTGCTTCTCGTACGCGCTAATTGGGAGAAGCGCTACCTCCGCTACTCCGTAGCGCTGGGCGCGGGCTTCATGCTGGCGGTAGCTTTTCTCGAGATGCTGCCAGAAAGCCTTCGTTTCTCTCCGAAATGGGGCCCGGTGCTTGTGCTGGCTGGATACTGCGCTATTCACCTTCTGGAACATACGATTGTTCCCCATTTTCATTTCGGCGAAGAGACTCATCACGACGAGTTCATCTCCGCACGCACCAGCTATTCCGTGCTCGGCGGGTTGGCCGTTCACGCGTTCTTTGATGGAGTGGCGATTGCCTCCGGTTTTGTTCTGTCGAATCTGCTGGGCTGGCTGATCTTCATTGCCATCTTTCTGCATAAAGTCCCGGAGGGATTTACCGTCGCCTCGGTCATGCTGGCTTCGGGGCGCAGCCGCAAGGCTGCTCTCGTCGCTGCGTCCGTACTGGCGACGGCAACCATTGCCGGTGCGCTGGTCATCGGGCTGCTGCCGTCATGGATAGAGGCTGGGCTTCCGCTTTCTGCAGGCGTGGCTATTTACGTAGCTGCTACTGACCTCGTTCCTGAGGTTAACCGCGAACCGGGCATTCGCATGGCTCTGGTTTTCTTCGCCGGCGTGTTGCTTTTTCTTGTGCTGCGGCTTTGTCTGCCGTCCGTTTGAGCACAGCCGTTACTTAGAAGTAAACTCGATCCATGCCGACACAAGCGGAAAAAGCTGCGATCTTTCAGTCACTCCACCAGCAATCTAAACCTCTCCTCGTAGCTAATCCGTGGGACGCGGGGACCGCATGCATCCTCGCTGCACTCGGCTTCGAGGCCCTTTCGACGACAAGCGGCGGTTTGGCGGTAACCCTCGGCCGCCGCGACGGAACGGCCAGCATCACTCGCGACGAAGCCTTGGCCAACGCGAAGTCCATTGTCGACGCGACACATCTGCCGGTTGCTGCGGATCTTGAAAATGGCTACGGTGATTCCGCGGAAGCTGCCGCCGAAACCATCCGTCTTGCCGCCGAAGCTGGCCTGGTTGGAGCCTCCATCGAAGACGCTACCAGCGACGATAAAAAACCGATCTACGACTTCGACCATGCCGTGGAGCGGGTGGCTGCGGCTGCAGAGGCCGCGCTTGCACTGCCTTTCCCTTTCATGTTTGTCGCCCGTGCTGAAAACTATCTTCACGGACGCCCCGACCTCGACGACACCATCCGCCGCCTGCAGGCTTTTGAAAAAGCCGGAGCCGAAGTGCTCTATGCTCCCGGACTCACACGCCCGGAAGATATCAAAGCCGTCTGCTCCTCTGTCAGCAAGCCGGTGAATGTACTGGCTGCATTAAAGGGAGCGGTGCAACTCAGTGTTGCAGATCTTGCAGCCTTGGGCGTGCGCCGCATCAGTTTGGGATCAGCCCTCAGTCGCGCCGCTCTGACTGCATTTATCCGTGCGTCGCGCGAAATCAAAGAACAGGGCACCTTCACCTTTGCCGCCGACACCTATTCTCTTGGAGCGATTACCGACTTCTGTCACGACTGAAATTCCCCGCGGCTACATATTTTGCGCCGACTGCAAATAATGATCGGCAGCGCAGTTACTGAATCTTTGTCGCCTGCCGAAGAATCCACTGAGTGAATTCTCCAAAGCATTGCGGTTTGAGAACTTGCACTTTTAATTCTCTTCACGATCCACAAAAATGACATCGTTACGTTACAAACACGCATGGATTATCTTCCTGCTGGGCCTACTCAGTGTCGTTACGCCCTTTGCCATCGACATGTATCTGCCAGCTTTTTCGCGCATTGCTGCAGAATTCGGCACGACCACATCCCTCATCTCTATCTCGCTCTCGACATACTTCGTCGGCTTCGCTCTCGGACAAATTCTGTACGGCCCGCTGCTTGATCGCTTCGGACGCAAGCGCCCGCTTTACGTCGGCCTCATCGTCTACATCCTCGCGTCCATCGGTTGCGCGCAGGCGCACAGCATTCATGTATTCATCGCACTGCGCTTCATTCAGGCGCTGGGAGGATGCGCCGCACAGGTGGCTGCCATCGCCATGGTGCGCGATTTTTTCCACGCCCGCGAGAGTGCCAAAATCTTTTCGCTGCTCTTTCTCATCATCGGGACCTCGCCGCTGCTCGCGCCCACCGTTGGCAGCCTGCTCGTTTCAAGTCTCGGCTGGCGCTGGATCTTTCTTCTCCTCGCCGCTAACGCACTGCTGATTCTCACGCTCATCTTCACGCTGTTGCCGGAAGGCCATACGCCTGACAAATCCATCTCGCTCCGCCCGCAGCCCATCCTCAGAGGCTTCTGGATGATTCTCAGGCAGCCGCAGTTCATTACCTACGCGCTCGCCGGAGCCTTCTCCTTCGCCGGCCTCTTCGCCTTCGTCGCCGGTTCGCCCATCATTTTTATGGACGGCTACCACCTCGGCGCTAAAGCCTTCGGCCTTATCTTTGCCGTGCTGGTCATGGGCTTCATCGGAGGCAACCAGATCAACGTTTTTCTGCTGCGCCGCTTCAGCAGCCAGAAGATTTTCTTCTACGCACTGAGCTTTCAGGTCTTCATCGGTGCCGTCTTTTTCGCAGGGGCGCACATGCACCTCATCGATCTGCGCGCCACGCTTGTCCTCTTCTTTTTCTTTCTGCTGTCGATAGGATTGACCTACCCCAATGCCGCCGCCATCGGCATGGCACCCTCTCAAAGGACGCAGGCAGCGCATCGGCCTTGCTAGGTTTCTTGCAAGCCGGAACAGGCTCGCTCATTTCCATGGGAATCGGCGTACTCGGAGCAACCGCTATCGTCTCGCTTCTATCGAGTACCGCCTTCGCTGCCCTGCTCATCCTGTTGATCGGGAGAACGCGCATACCCGCACTCGTCGAGATGCCGGAAGGCGAAGCCGTAACGGCCATGCATTAATTGCTTCGAACGAACAAGTCACCGCACGACACACACCCCTTGCCGCAATACCTCCTTCGCAATCTCACGCCGTGTTTTCATGGGCGATGAAGGAGATTCATGTTCTACAGGGTCGATTATTTTTGGCAGTGATGCTTGTCGGATTTGTCCTCGGCGCTCTCTTCAGCCGCCGCGCCGCTCAGATAGGGCCTTCTCGAATCGCACGCGGCTATCTCACTGTCGTCGTCATCCTATTGGCCCTGAGGTGTGCCATTTTCGTTGCCAGCTTGATCTGGCACCAACATTTCTGGAGTATCTCGGGCGGGGTAATTTCTGACATAAGCAATTTTCTTTACGGCGCACTGTTTGGACTGTCCGCACGCCGTAAAGATCGCCGGGAGCTTCTGCTCGATTCTTCCGTTTACCTTGCGCTCTGCCTTTCCATTGGCGTTGCATTCTCCATCGCCGGTATCGCTAAGATTTTTTACATGGAGAGCATGATTCAGTTCTTCACTCAATCCGGATACTCGATTGCATTTCTCAAATGCATCATCATCGCAGAAGCCATAGGAGGAATCGGTTTCTTTTTACCCTGGGCGATGCTTCCAACTTTAATCGGATTCACCATCGATATGTTTGGCGCTGTTTACACGCACATCCATAATGGCGATCCTCTCAACGACAGTACCGGCGCCATCGGAATGCTGATTCATCTTGGCGTCATCGCGGTGATCTGGACGTTGCGAAAGCGTCCCGCGCAAACGCCTGCCTCGTTACGGGCTTCATTCTCCAAAATATTGACGGTTGCGCTGGCTTGTATCGTCGTGGCTGTTGCAGGAAGCGCCTTGTTGCGGCATCCTATGCAGTCCACTCCGCCATCTGCTTCCAATCCTGCCCCACGCTCGAAATAATGACGGCTATTTCTCCGCCCGAAAGGTCTTGCCCAATTCCTTCTCTGCCAGGCGGAAGTAATGACGGAAGTTATAAATCAGCGGCGACCACTTCTCTGGATCGACATAGTGTCCGCTCAGAACAAACTCCTCGTCTACATGCACGCGCACAATCTCAACCTCAGCCGCCACGCCGCCGCCTAATGCGTTCAGCTTGTCCCCGCCCATCTGGTGCAACTTTGCGACACGCGCCTCCATCTGCACTGGACATTCCGCAGCCCGCATCGGCTTAACCGTCTCGCTCGGCATGGGCGTCAATCCTGACGCCTCAAATTTCTGGTGCTCATAGCGAAATTGCTTTGCCTTGATCTCGGGCACAGGATCTTTTCCCGTCAAGGGAGCCAGTTTCTCCACCTGAGGCCACATTTCCGGCGAAGGGAGATTGATGACGCATTCGGCATGCCGCGCAAAATTCTCCGCCGTCTTCGTCTCATCCAGCAATCCGAGCATCAGCGTCCATCCCAGCGCCCAGAACGATGACATCGGCGCAAGATTTGTGCTGCCGTCTTCATTGAGTGAGCTGATGAGCGCCACCGGCGTCCCAAAGTAAAGGATCTTGGGCTCAATCGTAACGAACTTTCGTTCCTGCATGCGCAGTCCTTTCGATTTCGCAGATCAGAAAATTTAGATGCGGGCAGGATCGCTCATTATTTACCAATTGGTAAATATATACAGACCGAACCATTTCTGTGATCCATTAAAATTCGAGCGCAAGATGCGGATAGTTTGCTCGCAACGCTTTCTCTACTGTGTCTACAGAAACGAGGAATTTGCGATGCTGCAAACCATTGATCCGGCAATCTTGTATTTTGGAACTCCAGTAGTGCTCATCGGTACCTTGAACGAAGATGGCTCGCCCAACCTTGCTCCAATGTCCTCAGCGTGGTGGCTTGGCAGGCGCTGTGTACTTGGCCTTGGAGCGCGCTCGAAGACGCCGCAAAACCTGATCCGCACCGGCGAATGCGTCCTCAACCTCCCTTCTGAAGATCTGGCAGACATGGTCGATCGCCTCGCCCTAACCACGGGCTCCAATCCTGTGCCTCCGCATAAATTGGAGAAGGGCTACTGGCACGAAAAAGATAAGTTCGGGATCTCAGGTTTCACCATCGGAAATTCCGAAACAGTAAAAGCTCCACGGGCACTCGAATGCCCCGTCCAACTCGAAGCAAAGCTCGAGAACGTGCATTCGCTTGAGGAAGATGACGAGCAGCGCAGAGGATCACTGGTCGCGCTGGAAGTCCGCATCACGCGCGTTCATGTCGACGACAGCATTCAGATGCGGGGCGCTCCCAACCGCATCGACCCGGACAAATGGCGGCCTCTGATCATGAGCTTCCAACAGTTTTATGGATTGGGTCCGCAACTTCGCCCGTCCAAGCTCGCGACCATTTCCGAGGAAATGTATCGGGTGCGCGGCGCCGTCACTCCTGAAATGCTGTCGAACGCTTATTCACGTTGATTGCTACAAGCGGAGCCGGGGACTAGAAGGCTTGGACGAGTTTTTTCTGCCTAATGTGCCCCGGCTGGAGCCTTTTTACCGGGCTTGACCTTACGGAAAAGCCAGACCAGCGCCACGGAGACGAAACAGAGCAGCGACATGTAACGGAAGACATCGACGAAGGCCCACAACATCGCCTGTTGACCCAGCTGCTTATAAAGCTGGCTCTGGCTGGCGATCAAGCCGTTGGCAGGATTGGCTGCGCGGCCGAGAAAGCGGCTGAGATCGCTGATGCGCTGCTCAAACCAGAAACTCGACTGGCTCACATAGTTGAGAATTTCGTTCTGGTGATGGTCAGCCCGACGAACGAGAAGAGTCTGCGCTACGGAAATGCCGATGGAGCCGCCGATATTGCGTATCAGGTTAAAAATACCGCTGGCGTTGCCAATCTGCTCATTCTTGAGCGTTCCATAAGCCTGCGTCGTGATCGGCACAAAGACAAAGCTCAGCGCGAAGCCGGTGATGATAATGGGCCAAAGCAGCGTCGTTGGGCTGATATCCAGCGTAATGTTGCCGAAAACCAGTGATGTTATTCCGAAGACCAGGAAGCCAAAGGTCAGGAGGTAGCGCGCATCGACTTTGTTGCTGATATAGCCGATGATGGGCATGCCCATGATCGATCCGAGACCGCGAGGCCCGACGACGAGGCCAGCCGTGAAGGCCGTGTAGCCCAGCAGTTCCTGGTAGAACAGCGGCAGCACCGTGACCATGGAATAAATGCAAACGCCGAACATAAAAATGAGAGAGCAACCGATGGCAAAATTCCAATCCTTGAGCGTGCGCAGGTTAACCAGGGGCTCCTTCTTCCGCCAGGAGTGAATCAGGAACCAGATAAAGCTGATGACCAGCGCGGCAAAAGCCCAGCGTAACCAAATGGCGCCAAACCAGTCGTCTTCCTGTCCTTTATCGAGAATCACCTGCAGGCAACCCGACCAGACAGCCAACAGCCCAAATCCAAGATTATCGAAGGGCCCGACCTTGGCATTCTTAATGTAGGGCGGGTCTTTCACATAGCGGCTGATCATAAACACAGCCAACGCGCCAACCGGAATATTGATGTAAAAGGCGTAACGCCAGCTGTACGAATCAGTTAGCCAACCACCGAGTGTGGGCCCGATGACCGGAGCCACGACCACTCCGAAGGCAAATAGCGCCATGGCCGCAGCGCGCTTCTGAGGGGGAAAGCTTTCGAGCAGAATGGCCTGCGAAAGCGGCTGCAGCGCGCCACCGCCCGCTCCCTGAACCACGCGGGCGATCAGGATGAAGGCCAGCGACGGGGCGGCTCCGCAGAAGAATGAGGCGACGGTAAAGATGATGACGCAGATGATAAGAAAGCGTTTGCGTCCAAAACGAAGGGCAAACCAGTTGCTGGCGGGGAGAATAACTGCATTTGCCACCAGATAGCTGGTCAGAACCCAGGTAGCCTCATCATTGGAAGCCGAAAGCGAACCGGCGATATACGGCAGGGCCACGGAGGCAATGGCGGTATCTAAAACCTCCATAAACGTCGCCAACATGACCGAAATGGCGATAAGCCAAGGGTTTCCCCCGGCATTTTGGGCGGATTGAGAGAGGTTATCGCCTGGCATGAATGCTTCTGGGTTAGTTCAGGATTAAGCTGCTTTCCGTTGGATACAGCCAAGCGGATTGTGGATGCATTTCCATTGAAATCAGCGATTTACAATTATGCATCCTCTATGTGTTAGATAGCATCAGATAAGTTGACAATAAACGACTCAAGTGCGAAGCTAATTTCAGCTATTTCAAGGCTGAAGCCAGCACAAGGGCAGTGAGGCAGAGGATTATGGCAAAAATTATTGGAATTGACCTGGGTACGACCAACTCCGTCGTAGCCGTAATGGAAGGCGGTGAGCCGAAGGTGATCCCCAACGAAGAGGGCGGGCGCACGACGCCGTCCGTAGTGGGATTCACCAAGAGCGGCGAGCGCCTGGTAGGGCAGGTGGCCAAGCGCCAGGCCATTACGAACCCCGAAAATACGATCTATTCGATCAAGCGCTTTATGGGCCGCCGCTTCAATGAAGTGAGCGATGAGATGAAGATGGTCCCCTATAAGGTGAAGCAGCAGGGCGACCACATCGTAGTGGAGGCGCAGGGCAAGGATTACACGCCACCTGAGGTTTCGGCGATGATCCTGCAAAAGCTGAAAAAGGCTGCAGAAGACTATCTCGGCACCTCGGTGACGGAAGCCGTCATCACCGTGCCTGCGTACTTTAATGACGCACAGCGCCAAGCCACGAAGGACGCCGGACGCATTGCCGGTCTTGACGTAAAGCGTATCGTGAACGAACCGACGGCTGCCGCTTTGGCCTACGGTCTCGATAAGAAAAAAGATGAGACGATTGCTGTCTACGACTTCGGCGGCGGTACGTTCGATATCTCGATTCTCGAAGTGGGTGAAGGCGTCATCGAAGTGAAGTCGACCAATGGCGACACGCACCTTGGTGGCGACAACATTGACCAGAAGATCGTGGATTGGCTGATTGACGAGTTCAAGAAGGATGAAGGCCTCGATCTGCGCTCGAAGGGCAACGAAATGGCCTTGCAGCGTCTGAAAGACGCAGCTGAGCGGGCGAAGATCGAGCTGTCTACCGCACTGGAGACCGAGATCAATCTGCCGTTTATCACGGCGGATGCAAGCGGTCCAAAGCACCTTGTCAAGAAATTGACGCGTGCCAAGTTGGAGCAGCTTGTCGAAGACCTGATTCAGCGTTCGCTCGAACCCTGCAAAAAGGCTATGGCAGATGCTGGAGTCGATGCGAGCAAGATCGACGAAGTGGTCCTGGTTGGCGGACAGACACGCATGCCCCGCATCCAGCAGGTCGTGAAGGAGCTCTTCGGCAAGGAACCGCACAAGGGTGTGAATCCTGACGAAGTGGTTGCAATCGGTGCTGCGGTACAGGCTGGCGTACTTTCGGGCGAAGTGAAGGATCTGCTTCTACTCGACGTAACGCCGCTGACGCTGGCAATTGAAACGCTGGGTGGCGTGGCGACGCCGATGATTCCGCGCAATACGACCATTCCGACGAAGAAGACTGAAACCTTCTCGACAGCGGCGGATTCGCAGACGGAAGTCGAAGTCCACGTTCTGCAGGGCGAGCGCCCGATGGCCGGGCAGAACCGTACGCTGGCGAAGTTCAAGCTCAGCGGCATTCCTCCGGCTCCGCGTGGTATTCCTCAGGTCGAAGTAACGTTCGACATTGATGCCAACGGCATCTTGAATGTTACGGCGAAGGATAATGCTACCGGCAAGGACCAGAAGGTTACGATTACGTCATCTTCAGGTCTAAGCAAAGAGGAAGTCGAACGCATGGCGAAGGATGCCGAGGCGCATTCGGCTGAAGACAAGGCAAAGCGTGAGGAGATCGAGGCTCGCAATCAGCTCGATAGCCTGGTATACAACATCGAGAAGATGTTGAAGGATAGCGGCGATAAAGTCTCCGGCAGCGACAAGACCGATGTCGAGACTGAACTGGCCGAAGCAAAAAAGACGCTCGAAGGCACGCCTTCTGCATCTGAATTAAATACGGCGCGGGAGAAACTGACCACGGCGTCGCACAAGCTGGCCGAGGCCATGTACAAAGCCAACGCAGCTGGCGCGGGTGTTCCTCCGACAGACGGAGCACAGGCAGCAGCGGGTACGACGGAAGAAAAGAAAGATGAAGGCGTCATCGATGCTGAATACGTGGACGTTGACGAGAAAAAATAACGAGTGCGATAAAACTCGGTAACACTAAGGGCGCGCTCACCGAAACGTTAGCGCGCCCCTCGTGTTTATAGAAGTGAAAGATTGGAGTATTTGAAAAAATGACTGAGACCCTATGGAAATGCGAGCAGTTGCGAGCGGGACGGGTGTACAACACCCTGATGTTCAGCACGCGCGAGGAAGCAGAGAAATTCAAGGCCCAGCTGAACAGGATGGAGCCGGATATGTTCTGCCGAATTGAAGCCGTGCCGGTGGAGCTTGTTTGGAATTAAGAAATTATGCCTGAAGGAAATCAGATCCACCGTTTTGCGGAAGAACATGCCGCGGTCTTTGCCGGTAAGCGCGTGCATGTTGATTCGCCAAACGGTGGATTTGCTGATGCCGAAGTTTTAGATGGACACAAACTGATTCGCGTCGATGCTATTGGCAAGCATCTTGGGTATCGCTTCGGACGCGATCTGATTTTGCATGTACATCTCGGGATGTATGGTGATTTCAAGCAGGGCAAGATGCCGCTTCCTCCTGTGAAGGGCGCGCTGCGGCTACGAATCTATACAAAGTCTGACTGGATGGAGCTGCGAGGCGGTACAGACACATCCATCTTCACAGATGAAAAATGGCAATTACTGCGTGATCGTCTCGGTCCGGATCCGCTGATTCCCGGCTCAGATCCAAAACCGGCATTCGAAAAGATCGCCAAGCGCAACACATCCATCGGCGCATTGTTGATGGACCAATCAGTCTTTGCCGGCATCGGCAATATCTATCGCGCGGAACTTCTCTTCCGCGCGCGGATTCATCCTCTGCGTCCAGGCAAAGATGTGAATCTCGCTTCCCTGAAATCGATCTGGAAAGACGCGCAGACGCTCATGTCTGCGGGTGTGAAGGACACGCGCTACGTCACGACAAGTGCCAAAGACAGGCCGCATCCCCGCGGCCCGGTGCGTGAAGAAGAAGAGCGCTATGTCTATCGCAGGCATGGCAAACCGTGCTTTATCTGCGGAACGAAAATTGAACGTGCTGAGCTTGCGACACGCACCGTCTACTGGTGCCCCAACTGTCAGAAGAAATAACCCTTTCTCAATCGCGCCGCCGTAGACTGTTTCCGGAGGTTACGTGCGGCTCTTTTCCTTTCTTTTTCCAGCTATGGCCTTGCTCACATCGAGCGTAATTTTGGTGTCGGACTTCTCGACCGAATACAAAGGCACTCCTTATCAGGACAGTCATCACACGGGCGGAGCGCAGAGCATTCCCGGGCGTGTCTTGTGCGCCTATTACGATCAGGGCGGCGAAGGCATTGCTTATCACGACACCACGGAGAAAAATCTAGGAAGCGGAGTACTGAATCCAGCAGATGGAACTTATCTCAATGAGTTCCGCATGCACGAAGCTGTTGATACCTCCTATACCAAGTTTCACGACACGATTGACAATAGCCCGTATGACAAAGTGCAGCCTCCGGTTGATCTGCTTTACGTGGGCTGGACGGAGCCGGGCGAGTGGTTCAACATCACGGTAAACGCGGCGCACGCCGGCACCTATGGCGCTGACCTCCTCTACACTTCCAATCGCGGCGGGACGATCTCTCTCGATGTGAATGGCAAGGATGCGACCGGACCGCTCCCGATTATCTCTACCTTCAATGCTTCCGACCCGATTGCATGGCGGCAGTGGCACCACTGGAATCTGCAGCAAAACTTTGTAAAGCTTCACCTGCCTGCGGGGAAAAGCATTCTTACCGTTCACATTCTGAGTGAGGGAAATATGAACCTTGCCTACTTTGACTTCCACGAAGACCGCTGATGAAAAGCTGTTTCCTAAGAGATGTAAACCTGTATATACTGCTTTCACTGTTAGAATTCCTGGATCCTGAGAGAAGCGCATGTCATTAACCCTTGCGGACTGGCTTGTCATAGCCGGTTATCTGCTATTCAATCTGCTGATTGGCGTTTATTACCGCAGCAAATCGAGCGGCTCGACCGAAGATTTTTTCGTCTCAGGACGCGACGTGTCCTGGTGGCTGGCGGGTACCTCGATGGTGGCGACCACCTTTGCTGCCGATACGCCGCTACTGGTCTGCGGCCTGGTAGCGACGCAGGGTATTTCCGGCAACTGGATCTGGTGGAGTCTCTGCCTCAGCGGCATGACGACGGTCTTCTTCTTTGCCCGCTACTGGCGGCGCGCTGAAATTCTTACTGACGTAGAACTTGTTGAGATCCGTTACGGCGGTAAGCCTGCAGCGTTTTTGCGTGGCTTCAAAGCGATCTACCTTGGCCTGCTGATGAACTGCTTCATCCTCGGCTGGGTCACGCGGGCGATGGTCGATATTATCTCCGTGGTGCTGGGACCGGTGATCGCGCAAGGGCGCATGTTGCAGTTGAGCATCGGCGGCCATGCGCTGTTTCATTACACGCTGGGCGATCCACGGCATACGGCGCTGGCAATCTGCATCTTTATTTTGGTTCCCTTCACGGGTCTTTACACTTTCATTGGCGGACTCTGGGGCGTGCTGGTCACCGATCTCTTCCAGTTCGCGCTGAAGATGACGATGATCGTCGTGCTGGCGTGGCTGGCGGTTTCGCAGATTGGCGGCATGCATGCCCTCAAATTGCAGCTTGCCGTGGTTGGCGAGTCCACGCGAGCTGCTGGACAGCCAACCTCCAATGTCTTGTCGTTCCTGCCCGACTTCCATACCGGGCTTACCACCGCAAATATCTGGACGCTGCCGCTGCTTACGTTTCTGATGTACATCGGTGTGCAGTGGTGGGCGGCCTGGTATCCGGGCGCGGAGCCGGGCGGTGGCGGTTACGTGGCTCAGCGCATGTTCAGCGCCAAGAATGAGCAGCACTCGCTCGGGGCAACGCTCTGGTTCAATATTGCGCACTATGCGCTGCGGCCCTGGCCGTGGATTGTGACCGGCCTTGTCGCACTGGCGGTGTATTCGCCTCACGGGGGATTGCATCCGAGCGCGGCTTACGCTGCGAATCCGCAACAGGGCTACGTGATGGTGCTACGCGACTATCTGCCTCCTGCATTGCGTGGCTTGATGGTTGCCGCGTTCCTGGCTGCCTATATGTCGACGATCGGCACGCAGCTGAACTGGGGCACTTCGTATCTGGTCAACGACTTCTATCGCCGCTTCTGGAAGAGGAACGGCAGCGAAAAGCATTACGTTTTCGTCAGCAAGATCATTACGGTCATTCTTGTGCTGGCGAGCGGTTATGTTGCCAGCCAGCTGACTTCGATCAGTGCCGGATGGGAGCTGGTTCTCAATCTTGGCGCGGGCACGGGCGCGGTTTATATCCTGCGATGGTTCTGGTGGCGCATCAATGCCTGGAGCGAGATTTCCGCGATGATCGTTGCGGCTGTCGTCGCTCTCGCGCTATCGCATGTTGGGTTCACTGGCAATAATGCAGTCGTTTTTGCCAAATCCACGCTCATTACCGCTGGTGTGACGACAATTGCATGGCTGGTGGCAACATTCGTTACGCCTGCCGAGAAGGAATCGACGCTGCTGGCCTTCTACCGTCGAGTGCATCCAGCGGTCTATGGCTGGAAACATATTGCTGCACAGGCTCCGGAGCTGCCCCCGGTACGCGACTTTGGAGCGAACGCCTTCGATACGGTCATGGGATGCGTGCTGGTTTACGGAACGCTCTTCGGACTGGGTAAGTTCGTCTTCGGCGAGTGGATCAGCGGGACGGTGCTGATCGTCATTGCCGCCATTGCCGGCTACCTGATCTGGTGGGACCTCTCACGTCGCGGATGGGAGACTTTATCGGGCGTAAAGATGAAGGAAGTTCCGGTTGTGGAAGGATAGACGCCCGTCCACTGTTTGTACGGAGATCATTTATTTACGTAACTTATGAAATAAAAAAGGGGGAGATGAAAATCTGCCCCCCTTTTTTATGTAGCGATTTTCAGCGTCAACCGGGGAGGATAACCGTCATTCTGACCCTGGGGAACGAAGGGGAAGAATCCTCCAGCGATGCTGATTTGAGATTCTTCCTTCCTTTGATCGTCAGAATGACGGCGGTTTAGCGCTATCAGACAATAATCCGAAGCTGCCAGTTCACTGTTTTTGATGCGACGAGGTGGCTTGTGCGGCCACGCTGTTTTTGTCGCTTTTAGGGTAATAGCCGCGTTTAGTGCGTACGTTTAGCTTGCTGTGGCCGGGAGCGCTGGCCTGGACATTCACGAGGCGGTAGCCTCCTTTGCTCGCAGGATTTGTCGAGTGATAGCCGATGGTGTACTGATTGCGGATATCGCGAGCGACTTCGGCGCAGATCTCATCCACTTCCGAGAGTGAATGCGGAAAGTAAGATATCCCTCCGGTCTCATTCGAAAGCATCTGCAGGGCGCGACGGGCGCGGTGCGCTTCCCGGCCTCCGCCACTGTCTCCAAAGAGCAGGCCAATGGAGTAAACCACCGGCCCTTCGAGGTCCTGGACACGACGAATCGTCTGTTCAAGGTTCAGGCTGGAGGCATTGTCTTCGCCATCGGTGACGATGAGCAGCACCTGCTTGGGGCGTTTTGCATTTTTGGCCAGCTGATCGGCGGAAGCAACCACAGCGTCGTAAAGCGCAGTTCCGCCTTTGGAATCAATGTGAGCCAGGCCGTCGCGAAGCTTATTAATATCGGAGGTGAAGTCCTGATCGATAAAGGCCTCGTCGGAGAAGTTGACGATGAAGGCTTCATCCTGCGGATTGGAGGCCTTGACCAGATCGAGTGCCGCAGAATTTACCGCAATGCGCTTGTCGCGCATTGAGCCTGAGTTGTCGACGAGAATACCCATCGAAACAGGAATGTCCTGGTGCTGAAAAGAGGCGATGTTTTGCGTCACACCGTCTTCAAAGACATGGAAGTTATCCTGCTTCAGGTCATTCACCAGGTGGCTATGGTCGTCGAGCACTGTGGCGTTCAGGACCACTTCGTCCACGTCACGGTGGAAGGTGAATTCGCCCCTCCTGCCATGCTCAAGCGTGCCCGGGCGCGCTGCTCCCGGATTATTTGGGCTGACGGGCTGATTGTCGGCAGCATCGGGCGAAACGATGGGATCACGGTCAACGGTGAGTGGCGGCTGCTGATCGGGCCGTGCCTGCGGCGCAGGAGCCTGAGCCCAGCCGGAAGCAAAATAAGCGAAAAGGAGAACAAAAACAACGGCAGGCCGTTTATTGCAATGGCGCATAGTATCCAGTGCGTGCATGAACAGTAAGCAGGGGCAGCCCAGGAGGCGGAACCAGCTTTACTTTCAATTTACGCCACTTGCCGTCTTTTCGTAGATCATCGGGGTTGAAGCCCAGCACATATTCGTTGCGCAACTCGGCACTGATCTTTTCGGCGATATCACCCATTTCGGCAATATCATCCACGCGGAAGAGCCTGCCCCCGGTTTCGCCGCTGATGTCGTTCAGCAGCATGGGGCCGAGCCGCTCCTCGGTGGTGGCGGCGTAAGGATCGAAGATGCCGATGGAGTAAATCTGCACGTTGGATTCGCGTACGGTAGCGCGAACCTCGTTTTCCGTGTAACGGCTGCGGTTATCTCCTCCGTCGGAGACGATGAGGATGGCGCGACGATCGTATTTGGCCTGCTTCATTTTGTTCAGGCCAAAATAGATCGCGTCGAGAAGGGCGGTACGGTGCTCAGCGTGGACCATGGTTAGGCGCGCTTCTACATCCTGTGGGTTCGAGGTGAAATCCTCGATCAGCTCCGGACGATCGTTGAATCCGATGACGAAGAACTCATCCTGAGGGTTCGCGGTGTGCATGAACTGAAGGATGGAATCGCGGGCGCGAATGACCTTATTGGCCATGCTGCCGCTCAGGTCGAAGATGATTCCGATTGATACCGGAGCGTCTTCCTGCGAGAAGGTTTTGATGTTCTGAAGCTTGTTGTTTTCATAAACGAAAAAGTTCTGCTTTTCGAGGCCGGTCACGAGGCGGTCCATTGGATCGGTGACGATGAGCGGCACCAGCACAAGGTTTACATCGACACGGATGCGCTCGTTGTGGCGGGCGTTCATAGCGTCTTCACCCTGCAGTAGCGGAGGCGCGTCAGGTTCCGGCTTTGGCGGAGGTGGCGGCACGTGGACGCGGTTCAACTGATCTTCCTGCGCGAAAACACGCAACGGAGAAATCGTCAGCAGTCCCAAAAGCAGCACAATAAGAGCGGATGCAATGTGGCCGTATGCAGTTCCGGTCGAGCGAGCGAGATTGCGCCCCAGCAAGAGCGCCATGAGTGGGTACCCTCGTCCTTCTTGAGCAGAATCGTAGCACGGCGGCTCGAAAGCTGGTCCAGGACTTTTCGATGCCATGAGAATCGATACGGTGAAGCGGTGGTTATGGTTGCCGAGTCGTTCTTTCTGCGCCGGAAAAGCGGTGGCTCAGCGATGGAAACTCCTCCAGAATGCGTGGGATACAATCGAGATAGAGCAATCACTGCCCCGACAATAAAAAATCAGAGCTCCGGGAGTTATCGCCGCTCGCATGGCCCGCATCTATCCGTTTCGCGCATTGCGCTACAATCCATCGCTTGTTCGTGTAGAGGACTGCGTAACGCAGCCATACGATAAGATTTCTCCCTCGATGCAGCAGGCGTATTACCAGAAAAGCCCCTACAATCTGGTTCGCATTATTCTTGGTCTGCCGGAGCTTTTTGACGGCGCCGAAAACGCCGATGTGTACACCCGCGCGGCCCGCGATTTCTCCGACTGGCGCGAGAGCGGCATTCTGGCGCAGGAAGTGGAGCCCAGCATCTATGCCTACTCGCAAAAATTCACAGTGCCGGGTTCCGATAACAAGGTTCTGGAGCGCCGCGGCTTCATTGCGCTCGGAGGACTGCACGACTACAGCGAAAAGGTCGTCTTCCGTCACGAGCAGACCCTGTCAAAACCGAAGTCCGATCGGCTGAATCTGCTGCGAGCCACGCGCGCGCATTTCGGACAGATTTTCATGCTGTACTCCGATCCGGGACTGACGGCGGAAAGACTTCTCTTCAACGAGAGCGCGGTGCCGGAGATCGAAGTGACCGACGAATACGATGTGTTGCACCGTGTCTGGAAGATCAGCGAGCCGGGCACGATCAATATCCTCGCCAGCGCGCTTCGGGATAAGAAGCTGATCATCGCTGACGGACACCATCGCTATGAAACGGCGCTGAATTACTCGAAAGAGCATGCGCCTGCGCAGCCGACCTCGAGCGAGCGGAATACGGCCTCGCTGCCACACCCACCTTATCCCGAAGCCGCAGTGATGATGACCTTCGTGAATATGGATGCGGAAGGACTTGTGATTCTGCCGACGCATCGCGTGGTCTTTGGCTTGAAGAATTTCGGTCCCGCAGCGGTTGTGGAGCAGGCAAAGACTTATTTCGACGTGGAACAAGTCGATTCCGAGGATGCAGTGACTTTGCAGAAAACGCTCGCTGAGGCAGGCTCTGAAAGAACTGCGCTGATGGCTGTCACGAAGGCTGGCAATTTTCTTTTAATCGCAAAGCCGGAGACGATTGGGAAGGCGCTGTCACACCTTTCCGAACGGCAGCGGCAACTGGATGTGGCGCAATTGCACGGCCTGGTTCTTGAACAACTGCTGGGCATTACGCCGGAGGCGATACGCGAGCAGACCAATCTGCGATATCTGCGAGAGGCAGAGGAAGCCATGGAACAGGTAGCAAATGGCGAAGCAGATATCGCGTTTCTGATGAATCCGGTAACCATGAATCAGCTGCGCGAGGTTGCATTTGCCGGTGATGTGATGCCGCAGAAATCCACCGATTTTTTCCCAAAGCTGTTGAGTGGGCTTGCGATCTATCCGCTGGACTGAAATAGGCTGCTGACGCTGTCGTATGCCGATATTTTCCGCCACAATTCGATTTGCACTTTTTTTATTGCTCCCGGTGATGGCAATTGGCCTCGCGGCACAGGAGACGCCACCTCCATCGAGCTTGCCCGATATCAGCAAAATGCCGGCGGTCCCCTCGGCACAGAGAGCACAGGTGCAGCCGCAGTATGTTGTCGTGCTGGATGCCGCGCATGGCGGCGCTGATGCCGGCGCGCGCTTCAGCGATACGCTGGAGGAGAAAGATTTATCGCTGGGCTTTTCGGTGCGGCTTCGCCAGGCGCTGGCCTCACGGGGCATTCAGATCGTGACGACTCGGGACGCCGACACGCTGATACCTATGGTTTCGCGTGCTGAGGCAGCCAATCGCGCCATGGCGGCGGCGTGTGTCACGCTGCATGCTACGACCACCGGGAGCGGCGTGCATCTGTTTACCTCGTCACTCGCGCCCATTCCGTACTCCAAACTGCTTCCCTGGCAGACGGCGCAGGCCGCTTATGTAACTCAGAGTCTGCGGCTGTCTTCTGAAATCAGCACAGCGCTTGGCCATGCAGCGGTTCCGGTTACGTTGGCACGCACTGCGCTGCAGCCGATGGATAGTTTCGCCTGCCCGGCGATTGCAGTGGAGATTGCACCGCTCGCCCAGGGAAATACGACAAAGGCGACGCCGCTGACGGATGTGAGTTATCAGAACAAGATCATCGACGCGCTGACTGCCGCACTCATGCAGTGGAAGAACGACTGGAGACAGCAGCCTTGATTCCCCGTTTCCAGCGCGTTGCATTCTGGGCCATGCTGGTGGTGGCCGTCATCATGGCGATCGTGCTGATTCGCATGCGCGAGCGGGCGCATGACCGGTTGATAACCGCTGCGAACAGTCTGCCGCTGAGCGCACCTTCGAGCGCGCCGGTTGAAAAAATCACCCTGCTGGTGGCGAATGATCTGGACGGGTCGCTGATTCCGGTGGAGCGCAGCTTCCCGATGCCGAAGGATCCGAATGCGCGAGCACGCGTGCTGATGCAGAAGCTGCTCGAAGAATATGCCGCGCCAAAATCAACCCATCCGATTGCGAATGCTTCGGGTGTGGATGAAGTATTCCTGATGCCTGTTTCGCAACAAAAGGACGGCCAGGGACTAATGGCGGTGGTGAATCTGAATTCGGCCTTTGTACAGGCGCAGCCCTCCGGTATTGAACCGGAAACTCTGACGGTGCTCTCGATGATTGCGACGCTGCATGCGGATCTTCCGCAAATTACTGAGGTTCGCTTTCTGGTGGACGGCCAGCAGAAAGACACGCTTGCCGGTCACGCGGATTTGACTCGCGTGTATCTCGCATCGGATACGGAGACGGCGGTGCGCGAGTGAAGATTGGCGTCTTTGATTCGGGCGTGGGCGGATTGACGGTGATGGCGGCTCTGCTTCGCCACGTACCGGCAGCGGACTATGTATATCTGGGCGATACGGCGCGGCTGCCCTATGGGTCGAAATCACAAGCCACGATTGCGCGCTATGCGGTTTCAAGTGCGCGTTTTCTGGCGGAAGAGGGCGCGGAATTTCTTGTCATTGCCTGCAACACAGCGAGCGCGCTGGCTCTCGACGCCATCAAGGATGCGGTGCGCGTCCCGGTGCTGGGCGTGATCGAAACGGGCGCGAATGCGGCGCTGGCTCACTCTCAGACGCAGGATGCGCTGGTGATTGCGACGGACGCGACGGTGCAGAGCCATGCTTATGAGCGGGCCTGCGCGGAGCGCGGTCTGCGCGCGCTGGAAAAGGCGTGCCCCCTGCTGGTTCCGCTGGTGGAAGAGGGATGGATTGAGCATCCGGTGACGCTGGAGGTGCTGCGTATTTATCTTTCAGAGCTTATGGATGAAGCGGTGGCAAAAAACCTGAATGCGGATACGCTGGTGCTTGGGTGCACCCATTATCCGTTGCTGCGTTCGCAGATTCAGCGGGCGATTCCGGATTTGCGGGTGATCGATTCGGCGGAAGCGACGGCGATGCAGGTGGCGGCTGCACTCGGCGACAGGGCTGGCGGCGGAGCCGGGCTGCGCCGGTTTTATGCAACGGATTCTGTAGATAAATTTCGCCGTTTAGGATCGAGATTTCTTGGCGAGGAAATCGCCGGAGTCGAGTTAGTAGATCTCGGCGGCTGATATGCTTACGTGTTTGGAGGGAAGAAGTTCCATGTTGAATCTTGAAGGACGGGTAGCCGTCGTATTTGGAGTTGCCAATAAGCGCAGCATTGCCTGGGCGATTGTGCAGAAGTTGCATGAAGCAGGCGCGAAACTGGCCATTGGTTATCAGAACGAACGCCTTAAGGCAGAGGCCGAAAGCCTGATTGCAGATCTACCGGGAGCTGAGGCTTTTCAGTGCGATGTGTCAAACGACGGCGAAATTACGCAGGTTTTTGAGCAGTTAAAAGAACGCTACGGCAAGCTGCATGTGCTGGTGCATTCCGTTGCCTTTGCGCCCGCCGATGAACTGAAGAATGACTTTGTGCAGACTTCGCGTGAAGGCTTCCGTATAGCGCATGACATTAGCGTCTATTCGCTGATTGCGCTCAGCCGCGCGGCGGCTCCTTTGATGACCGCGGGCGGCAGCATTATCACGCTGACCTACTTCGGCGCAGAAAAAGTTGTTCCCAACTACAACGTTATGGGCGTCGCCAAAGCCGCGCTCGAGGCTACGGTGCGCTACCTGGCAGCAGATCTTGGCAGAAAGAATATTCGCGTAAACGCCATCTCCGCAGGACCGATCAAAACGCTGGCCGCGCGCGGTATCGGCGGCCTCAGCGATATGCTCAAAGCCCACGCCGACCGCGCACCCCTGCACCGCAATGTGGAGCAGGCGGAAGTTGGCGGCACAGCGCTCTTTCTTGCATCTGATTTAGCAAGCGGCATAACCGGCGAAACGGTCTATGTCGATTGCGGTTACAACATCATGGGCTTCTGATCTTTCATCGCCCTGCAGTCAGCTACGCGTACGGTTACAGCTTTCGGAGTATTCAATGCCTATTTACGAATACAGCGTGCTCAAGGGCGATCCTCAGTCTGGCAACCTATCGCCCGACTCGCAGCCGCATTATCTAATCAATGTGGCTGCGGGTGGGAAAACTTATCAGATCGCGGTGAACATCGAATCAACCAACGGCTCGCAGGTTCTCTATTTCATTAATGAGAACTTCACGCCGCCCGATGCCTCTCTGCTCGACGCTCTCGCCGTTGGCATGACCCGGCTGACGATGCAGGATAATCCCGCAGTGGATTTTGTGCGCAGCACGACAAATGGTCAGCCGATCGTTACGTTGAGCCAGATGCAATTGCTGCCGCTGCCCGGAAAGACCGAGTCTTCGAATCTGAAGAACGCAGTGATTCAGTTCTTGAACCAGGCGATTGCCGATGACAACGGCACCATTTACGCCTTCGGCAGCCAATACACGGAAGGCACCGGCATTCACGATATTCACATGAACCAGGGAAATCCGCCGGGAAGTTTCGAGAAAGACAATGGCATCTGGCAGGATGGATTGCTGGTCTTTGAACTTCCTGCGAGCAAGACGTGGGCTGCGATCTTTATCGCGTTTCAGACTGAATCGTGGACGACGGATAACAGCGGCAATCCTGCCTAATGGTCAATTGTCAGGAAAGTCGCAGCTGATCGCTTTCGTCTTTGAGTGCGACGCCGGAGTGTCCGATTTTGTGCGCAGCAAGCATCAGGTGATACAGTTTGTGCGCTGCGGCCTCGTAGCTCAATCCCTCAGGGCGCACGTTGGAGATGCAGTTCCTGTCCGCATCCGTGCGTCCTACACGCGGATCGTAAGTGAGATAGATGCCGAGGCTATCAGGCGAGCTAAGTCCGGGGCGCTCACCGATCAACATCACCGTCATCTCTGCTTTCAGTAATTCGCCGATCTCATCGCCGAGCGCGACACGGGCCTGCGTGGCGATGATGACAGGAGCGATTTGCCAACTTTCCAGCGTGTGCTTCATTTGTTGCAGCATAGGGATGGCGTGATGCTCGGGCGCAATCGCCGAAAGGCCATCGGCGACGATAAAAACCAAGTCGCATTTTGAAAGCGAGGTTAATCGAGAGTGGCTCTCAGCGTTTAACTTCCGCCCCAGATCCGGACGGCGGAGGTACTCGGCCCGGTCTTGCGCGGCGCTTTGTACTGTGATCGATTCAAGGCACTGCGCGGCTATGTCCAAGGTAAGAGCTTCGGTGTTGAGTGCATGATGCACGGCATCGCGCGCCTGCGCATGCGCCAGACCGAACTCAAGAACTTCGCGTGTCGGCAGGCTGTCTCCTGCGCGGCCTAAAGCGAGGCGCGCTCCCGTGAAGCTGCGCAGCCGCGTCCACGGATTCTCGATGATTTCGCTCATGCACTTTCGAGCAATCGCGCAGCGCCAGGCAGCAGGCGTTCTGAGAGGTTGCCATCCTGGCTGGTGATGCCCATTTTTTCCAGCCATGCCTCAAACTCCGGCGCTCGTTTTAGTCCGAGAACGCTACGCACATACAGCGCGTCGTGAAAGGATGTGCTCTGGTAGTTGAGCATGATGTCGTCGGCTCCGGGGACTCCCATGATGAAGTTCACGCCTGCGACGGCCAGCAACGTGAGCAGCGTGTCCATATCATCCTGATCGGCCTCGGCGTGGTTGGTGTAGCAGATGTCGCAGCCCATGGGCAGTCCGAGTAGCTTGCCGCAGAAGTGATCTTCCAATCCCGCGCGCGTGATCTGCTTGCCGTCGTATAGATATTCAGGTCCGATAAATCCCACTACTGTGTTTACCAGCAGCGGGCTGAAGGCACGCGCAACAGCATATGCGCGTGCTTCGCAGGTCTGCTGATCGACGCCGTGGTGCGCATCGGCAGAGAGAGCACTTCCCTGCCCCGTTTCGAAGTACATCACGTTATTGCCGACGGTTCCACGACTCAAAGACAATCCCGCTTCGTGCGCTTCCTTGAGCAGGGTCAAATTGACGCCAAAGCTGGCATTTGCTTTTTCTGTTCCGGCGATGGATTGAAAGACAAGATCGACGGGTGCGCCCTGTTCGATTGCCTGTATCGTCGTCGTCACATGCGTGAGGACGCATGACTGCGTTGGCACTTCATACCGCTCACGAAATTTGTCCAGCATATCGAGCAGCGTTATCACAGCGCTCAAGCTGTCGCTGGCGGGGTTGATGCCGATGACGGCATCTCCGCAGCCATAGAGCAATCCGTCGAGCATCGATGCCGCGATGCCTTTAGCATCGTCAGTCGGATGATTCGGCTGCAGGCGCACTGACATCTGTCCCGGTAGTCCGATGGTGTTGCGAAAACGCGTGACGACGCGGCATTTCTGCGCGACGAGAATCAGATCCTGATTGCGCATCAACTTGGAAACAGCTGCGGCCATCTCCGGCGTAATGGCTGGTGCGATGCGCGTGAGCGTCTCGGTATCGGTTGCGTGGCTGAGCAGCCAGTTGCGAAAATCGCCCACCGTGAGATGGCCGATCTCGGAGAAGGCTCCGGCATCATGCGTATCGAAAATAAGCCGCGTGACTTCATCGGATTCATAGGAAATTACAGCTTCTTCGAGGAAGTGCTTCAGCGGAACATCGGCCAATGCCATGCGCGCAGCCATGCGTTCTTCTTCGCTTTCCGCTGCGACACCGGCCAGCTCGTCGCCGGAGCGTGCAGGGCTCGCCTTGGCAAGCAGCGTCTTCAGGCCGTTGAAGCGCCAGATTCGGCTACCGATGGTGTGCGTGTAGGCCATGATGTCACAGATAGTGTAAGGCTTTGCATTCATGCCGATCGAAGCAAACTCGAGATCCTTCGACTTCGCTGCGCTCAGGACGATGACAGTGGTGTTGAGTCGGCTGCGTGTTCGCGCTGGCGGCGAGTAAGCAGGAAGTAGATGAATCCCGCGGCCAGTAACCCTAGAAAGACCAGCGCGACAAGGCGATTGTAATAAAGCATCGTCCCCATGCAGAGAATGGAGCAAATCAGCGCAAACGCAGGAAAGAATGGATAGAGCGGCGCTTTATAGCTGCGATGCAAATCGGGACGCGTCGTGCGCAGGCGAAAGAGGGCCAGCATGCTGAGGATATACATCAGGATGGCGCCGAAGACCGACATGGTGACGATGTTCGCCGTCAGCGTCTGGCCGCCGAAGGTGATGAGCTGATCGCTGTAGATGGCGGCGATGCCAACTGCTCCTCCGGCGAGAATGGCGAGCCAGGGCGTCTTGAAGCGCGGATGGATACTCGCGAGAAAACGCGGGAGGTAGCCGGCACGTGCGAGGGCAAATATCTGCCGCGAGTAGCCGAGAATGATGCCGTGAAAGGAGGCGATCAGCCCGAAGAGTCCGAGCCAGACCAGCATGTGCAGCCATCCACTCCGCACCCCGACGACTATCTTCATCGCCTGCGGCAGCGGATCGTTAATATTGGCGAGCTTGGTCCAATCGCCTGCGGAGCCGGCGAAAATCATTACGCCTAACGCAAGCGCCACCAGCGTAACGATGCCTGCGATATATGCAATTGGAATCGATCGCTTCGGATCTTTCGCTTCTTCAGCGGCCATGGCGACGCCTTCAATCGCAAGAAAGAACCAGATCGCAAACGGGATCGCCGCAAAGATTCCGGGCACAGCATGCAAAGTGAGATGATCGCTGCCCGCCCACCCACCGCGAAGAAAATTGGCGAAATGAAAGCCGGGTGTGACCACGGCCATAAAGACTAACAGTTCGAAAATCGCCAGCAGTGTGACCAGAAGCTCAAAGGCGGCGGCTATCTGCACACCGATGATGTTGAGCGCCATGAAGACGAGATACGCGCCGAGCGCGGCGTGTTTTGGAGCCAGCGCCGGAAATTGCACATTGAGGTAAGCACCGATTGCCAATGCAATGGCCGGCGGAGCAAAGACAAACTCCACCAGCGTAGCCGCGCCTGCAAAGTATCCGCCGATAGGACCGAAGGCAGCACGCGCATAGGCAAAAGGGCCGCCGGCGTGAGGGATGGAACAGGTCAATTCAGTGAAGCTGAAGATGAAGGTCGCATACATCGCTGCGATCACCAGCGACGTTACAAGGAAGCCGAGCGTACCTGCGCTCGCCCATCCATAGCTCCACCCGAAGTATTCGCCGGATATGACGAGGCCGACTGCGATGCCCCAAAGCTGCCAGGTGCCGAGCGTCTGTTTCAGATCATGATGTGCGGTGATAGGAGGCGTTTCGATGGCTTGCGACACGCTTGCTGGTTTCATCCTTTATCAGATTGTGGATGATAAGAGCCGCGGGCGCTAGAGAAAAAGATCCCTCATCGTGAGTGACGTCATTCCGAACGCAGCGAAGAATCCAAAGATCGCTGACGGATGCAACTACGCTGGCGGTTCTTCTGGATTCTTCGCTACGCTCAGAATGACAGCATTCGGAAGCTAGTCTTTCTGAACGACGGCATTCGTACGGAAGCTCTAGTCTTTTAGGGTCAGCGTGATTTTGCGCGAATCGCCGCCAGTAGACTTCATCACAATCTCGCCATTGCTGCGCTTGGCAACACTTGGAAATTTGTCTCCCCATTCGACGAGCACGATGCTGTCGGGCGTCGCAATTTCGTCAAGTCCGAGCGAATCGAGTTGGCGCTCCTGCTCGATTCGATACAGATCGAGATGGTAGAGCAACACTGGCTCGTCTTTACCGTGCTCATGCCTCGTGCCTTCATATTCATGGATGAGCGTGAAGGTAGGGCTCGTGACTTCATCCGGATCGGCGGCGTCGAGTGCTTCGGCGATGCCTTTGACGAGCGTAGTCTTGCCCGCGCCGAGGTCGCCCTTCAGGATGAGAAACTTGGGGGGCGTGAGCAATTTCGCGATTTCGTGGCCTGCACGAATCGTGTCGGCGGCGTTGTTTGTCTCGAACTCGTGGACTTTCGTGCCTGTCGCCTGTGTCATCGTGGCATCCCCTGTATCCAAACATACCCGCCTTTGTCCTCGGAACGAAAGCGAAAAGCTGTTGAAAGATGCGCGATGGTGTCGGTCGCCAGCAAAGTGTGCTCATCCTGTTCACGCACGGCAAAGTCGGCGGCGAGGCCGTGGAGGTAAACAGCGGCGTTCACTGCCTCACCTGCAAGGTGCGGGTATTGCGCCAGCATCGCAGCGACGATGCCGGTGAGAATGTCTCCGCTGCCTCCCTTCGCCATGCCGGGGTTTCCAGTGGTGTTGATGGCGATGCTGCCATCAGGATGGGCAATCAAGGTACGCCAACCTTTGAGTACGAGCGTGACGCGATGGTTCATCGCAAATTCACGGGCCAGCGGCTCACGGTTGGCCTGTACTTCGCTGGTGCTGATGCCGGCGAGCCGCGCCATTTCTCCCGGATGAGGTGTCAGCACTAGCAATCGGTTACGTCCATCGATTTTTTCTTTGTGTTTGGCGAGGATGTTGAGAGCATCTGCATCGAGAACAGTGGGAAGATTTGTTTTCTCTAGCAGTCCGAGAAGAAAGGCTTCGGTTTCAGGCGATTGCCCAAGACCGGGGCCTATAGCGAGCACGGTTTTCTTGTCGAGGAGTTCTTTCAGAGTATCGGCGTCAAGATTGCTGCTGCTGATCTCGCCCTGGCTACCTGCGCGAAGAGGAATCGTCATCAGCTCCGGAGTGATGCGCGCGACAGCGTCAAGAATGGGCTGGGCTACTGCTGCGGTGACCAATCCAGCGCCCGTGCGTAACGCGGCCAGCGAAGCCATCGAAGGTGCGCCTGCTTTGCCGTAAGAGCCTCCGATGACCAGCACGTGGCCGTATTTACCTTTATTGCTCTCGGCGGGACGCGGTGTCTCTGTCACGCGCTTCGAGGCTCCCGCCCATGTGAGGTTCAATTCGGACGTGATCGCCTCATCCGGTGAGCCGATTCCCGCAACGACGATTGGCTTATGCGCGCTGTCTGTCAGGTTGCCGCAAACATGGGCAAGCTTCGGGGCGGTGAAGGTCACCACAGCGTCGGCGCGATAAGCACCGTCGGCCAGATACTCGCGAGAATCCGCGTCCCAACCCGACGGCAGATCGACGGCCACGACAGGAGCAACAAGGCTGTTGATGCGATTGCGCAACGCCAGCGCCACTCCCTTGAGCGGAGGCTTGAAACCTGTGCCCACAACCGCGTCGAGAAAGAGATCCGACTCCTTCAACAGATCGATGATCTGGGCGGAGTCAAGTGCGGCTTCGTCCGGCGCGAGAACGGGCGCCAGCTCCATGCGCTCGAACATTTCTTTCGCATCGCCCTTCAGATCTGCGGGATAGCCAAGCAACAGCACCTTTACCTTACGCCCTGCTGCGGCGAGTGCACGCGCCGCTACAAATCCATCGCCGCCATTGTTGCCCTTGCCGCAGAGGACGGTGATCCGCTCCGCCTGCGGGAATTCGGCCAGCACGAAGCGGGCGACCGCGTGCCCGGCGTGCTCCATCAGTTCAAGCGAAGGCACTGCGTAATGGTCTGTGGTTACGCGGTCTGCGGCGCGCATCTCGTCTGCGGTGAGAATTTTCATGTCCTGAAAATAGTAACTGAATGAAAACGGCCTCCGATGTGGAGGCCGTTCTGTCGCAAGTTGAGATGCGTTATTCGCTGACTCCGAAAGCCGTCTTCGCGGTCGTCGTTTCCGCAGGCTGCTTGGCCGCGAAGTAGCTCTTATCCCACAGGTTGCGGTAGAAAAGGCCAGTCAGTTCGGCGGCCTTTGGTCCGAAGGTCGGGCGTCCGCCTTCGAGGAAGAAGACGGTGACGATGCGGCCGTACTGCGTATCGGCATAAGAGGCGAACCAGCCAAAGCGGGTGCCGTTATCGGAGCAGGTACCGGTCTTACCCATCACCGGAAACTGATTGAAGTTGGCCTTCAGCGAACGCGCAGTGCCGTATTGAACCGCTGCGTGCATGCCGTCCTGAATCTCCGGGATGATTTTGCCGATATCGAGTGTGCGCTTGATGCGCGGCTGATAATTGGTGACTTCATCTACGGTCGTTGGGTGCTGCAGATAATACAGAGTTCCGCCGTTGGCGACAGCTGAGACCAGCGCACCGAGTTGCAGGGGCGTCATCGAAACGCTCTCGCCGAAAGAGCACATACGGCCTACGCCGCCCTTGCTTTCCGGCAACTCCTGGTCGGGGTAGATGCCAAGCTGCTCATTGGGTATGTTGTAACCGGCCAGTTCACCCAGGCCGAACTGGTTGGCGTAGTGGCGAACGCGCTCAAAACCAAGCCGGCGGCCCAGCGTCTCAAAATAGAGATTGTTGGAATGTGCGAGGGCCTCGGTCAGGTTCATATGATAGGAACCGCCAAGATTCACCGGCGTGTCCTTGGTGATGATGCCTTCCTCGAGAGCGGCCAATGCAACTGAAACCTTAATGGTCGAGCAGGGCTCTGCACCGCTCGAAAGGGCCAGCTTCTGGTTGACCATCGCCAGGATGCGGCCATTGCTGGGGTCAATGGCGACTACGGTGCCGTTCATATTTCCCAGCGCGTCGATAGCCGCCTGCCGGACCACGGGATCTTCTCCGCCAATCAGATCGCTGTTCGTAATATCGATATCGGTAAATGAGTTTCCAGTAAACCGTTCATAGGAGCGATGATGCCGGCTTGTCAGGCTGGCGTGGCGAACATGCCCATGGCTCACCGCAGCCGTAGATGCCGCCCGACGGCTGTGCTGAAGATGCGAGATATGCTGGGTCGCATTTGCAGATTCCTGAACATGCGCGTGCGAGTGGCGGGTCGAATGATGCGGGGTCGTGTTGGTATCCCCGGCATAGAGCGATCCCGGCAACGCGGCCAGTCCTAACAGGAGAGCGAAATTTGCTATGCGTTTCATCTATAGATCCATCCTGAGCTCAGCTACTCTGAATTGCATCGTACGCACAGAAACAGTCTGAACTTCCTGCAAAACTACCAACCTACCCTGATGGTTCCGAAATGGGCTATCTCGTTTCCACTCCGGGAAATACACTCATTTTATAAATGATGGATGGGGCTCGGTCGAGCGATGTCCCTAATATACCCATCCATCTCTATTTTACAAACCCCCGCGGCGCATAAATGCAGGAATATCCAGATTTTCGCCCGATTCTTCCTCATGTGCGATCCCGAAAACGTCAATTGGCGGAAAAGGCTCGGCTACAGCTACCGCAGCTACCGGCTCCGCGAGATGCACCGGTTCGGGAATATGGACCGGTTCTGGAACTGGCGCCACAGTGACCGGGATCTTACGGCGGGGCGTTTCGTTCTCGTCCTCGCTCATAAAGCGTGGCGTTTCTAGCGCACCTTCTCCGCGAGTCTCGACATGGACGCGGGCTGAAGACGTCGTTCGCAATGCGGCAGTCAGCATGCGTTCACGACGCTCCGGCATATCCTGACGGAAGCCGGTGGCGATGACGGTGATCTTCACATCGTCGCCCATCGATTCATCGAGCACCGCGCCGAAGATGATGTTCGCATCTTCATGGGCCGCGTTCTGAATCAACGTCGAAGCCTCATTCACCTCGCTCAGCTTCAGTGAGCTGGATCCGCTGATATTGATGAGAATGCCCTTAGCTCCGTCGATGGCTCCATCTTCAAGCAGCGGTGACGCCATAGCTGCCTGGGCTGCTTCGATCGCGCGGTTTTCGCCTCCGCGCATCGCCGTGCCCATGACTGCGTAACCCATGCCTGCCATCGTGGTCTTTACATCGGCAAAATCGCGGTTGATGATACCCGGAATCGTAATAATGTCCGAAATGCCCTGAACGCCCTGCCGGAGCACGTCATCGGCGATGCGGAAGGATTCGAAGAAGCCAGCATCCTTGGCGACAGCCAGCAACTTTTCATTGGGGATCACGATCATCGTGTCGACACTGTCGAGCAGCTCCTGCATGCCGCGGTCGGCCTGCATCATGCGCCGCTTGCCCTCAAAACCGAAAGGCCTCGTCACGACAGCGACCGTCAGAGCGCCCATTTCGCTGGCAAGCGATGCGATGACCGGAGCAGCGCCGGTTCCTGTGCCGCCGCCCATACCGGCGGTGACAAAGACCATGTCGGCGCCTTCGAGCGCTTCGATGATCTTTTCCGAATCTTCGAGCGCAGCGCGGCGGCCCACGTCAGGGTTCGCGCCTGCACCGAGACCGCTGGTGAGCTTCATTCCCAGCTGCAGCTTGACCGGGGCCTGCGAAAGCTGTAGCGCCTGCGCGTCCGTGTTGGCGGTGATGAATTCAACGCCCTCGACACGGGCTGAAATCATGCGGTTGACGGCATTGCCGCCGCCGCCGCCGACGCCGATGACTTTGATCTTCGCTCCGTGCGGGAGCTGTTCGTGGTACTGAATACGGATTTCTTCTGACGGGTTCATTTGTGCTCCTACAGACTTCCTGCGAAGATGGCGCGCAGCTTTGCGCGCAGTCCCTGGTCTTCCGCCGCACGGGTCACGCTGGTGCGGTGGGCATACAAAAGCATTCCAACTAAAGCTGTATATTCCGGTGCAATCAGTTCTTCCGGCATGCGCGAAAGCGGCACAGGTGTCCCGATACGCGCTGGAACACGCAGCAGGCTCTCTGCGGTGTCGAGCAGTCCCGGCAAACGCGATCCACCGCCGGTGAGTACGCAGCCCGCGCCCAGCGCTTCCAGCACTCCGCCCTGACGCAGATTCTCGCGCAGCAACTGGAAGAGCTCGCGGGCGCGAGGCTCGAGAATTTCGCTGATATAGCGCTGTCTGACGGTGCGCGGCGAGTGCCCCGGCATTCCCTGCAACTCGATTTCATTGGACGAAGAGACGCTGGTCACCACGGCATGCCCGTAATTGCACTTGATCCACTCCGCTTCCGGAACAGAAATGTGCAGGCCGACGGCAAGATCATTAGTGAAGTGGCTGCCGCCGATCGGGATCACCGAAGTATGCGCAACCGAACCTTCAAAGAAGACGACCAGCTCGGTCGAATCCGCTCCAATGTCGATGAGGCATGAACCAAGCTCGCGCTCATCGGCGGATACGGTCGCTTCGGCTGCGGCAATCGCTTCAAAAACTGATTCCGTCACCTCAAGCCCTGCTTTATTCGCGCAGGTAACTACGCTCTGCAGCGCGGAAGCCGAGGCGGTCGAGATGTGCAGGTTCACTTCAAGACGGCTGCCCACCATGCCGACGGGATCATGAATTCCCGGCTGCTCGTCGAGGATGAACTGCTGCGGCAGCAGGTGGATGATTTCGCGATCATTGGGCAGAGACACAGATCGGGCGCGATCGACGGCAGCGCGTACATCTTCGCGGGTGATCTCGCGCAGACGCGTTCCCAGGCTTACGCCCCCGCGGCTGTTGAGTCCGCGTATATGGCCGCCTCCGATACCAACTACGCAGTGGTCAATCGTTTCCATGGCCATGCCTTCGGCTGTGGTCGCTGCCTTGTTGATCGACTGGGTAGCATTTTTCAGGTCGGCAACAAGTCCTTTGCGCATGCCGGTCGATTCGGTCTCGCCGTACCCGCGAAAACGCAACGCGCCTTCATGCAATTCAGCCACCAGCACACGTGTTTTCGCGCTTCCCACGTCGAGCACCGTCAGCAGGTTTTCGGTCTTCTGGCTCATGCTCTCTTCCTGTGGGGGTGCGCTATGGGATGGGCTTTTGCCACTGTTTTCCGTGCAGGCGCAGCTACGGGCGAAGATGGAGCGGGCGAACTTGCGACCGGAGCGCTCTCCTGCGGAGCATCCGGCGTCATCTTCAAGACTACCTGGCGGTCATAGCGGAGATCTACTGAAGCGAGATGTGGATATTGCTGCTTCCACTCCGCCAGATGCGCCTGGTATTCGCGCCAGCGATTGAGGAAATTGTCCTCACCGAAATGCAGCAGAATATCGGAATTGCCTGAAGAAACCAGACCCTGCACATCTTCCGGATCGGAAATATCAATCTCGCTCATCTGCTGCGAGAGCTTCTCGCCGGTCGAGTCGATTTCATTCATAAATTTCTGGTAAAGCCGCATGCGTGGATGGCGCACCGAGAGCGGGTCCTGCGGATTGATGCCGGTCACGACCGGGAAGGAATAATGTTTGGCCGCCAGCGCTGCGGCCGGCATGTCGAGAATGACGCCATCGCCATCGACCAGCTTGACCTGGTTGCCGACGCGCACAAAGGCAATCGGCGAACGCTCGACGATTGAGACGCGCAGCTGGTTCGGCATCACGCGCATCACGGTCGCGTGCGCTACCCAGGGAACCTGCTCGAGTTCCTTGCGGCGTTCTGTCAACGGGACAAAGAAGAGGTTTCGGCCAATATCAGAGCCGAAGACTGTCAACAGGGCCGCGCGCGTCAACTGGCTGTTGCCGTCGATCTGAATGGCGGAAGCCGAGTCAATACGGAAACGAGGATCGTGATCGAGAAAGTTTTTAACTGCCATCCCTGCCAAAACAAACATTGCGACCACGATCGCCGCTGACGTGCCCAGCATGATGCGTCCGGGCATGGTCTTGGTGAGGAAGCCAGGCAGAACGCCCTTCCGGACAGGAACACGCCTGCGCGAGCGCAGGAAAACCTCTTCGCCGTCCGCCTCGTTCTCTTGCCGCCGAGGAACAGAGCGCTGCGATCGCGTGCGCGGAACCGTGGGAGCCGCAGGACGAAGAAATTCGTCTGCTGTCTCTTCCTCGGCCAGCACCGTGCCGTTTCTGTAGGTATCTGTCTTAGCCACGCCTGAGCAGGGTCGTGAGAGTCGCCAACCAAACTATAACGTGAGCACCTCTGTGGATCGCCGTGAAATTCCAGCAGGTACCTCGGAGGGTAATCCCGAAAGAAAACATTCGAGATGAAATTCTTTAAACAAGTTGACGAACTGATCCCGCTGATGCCTCTTTCAATGCAAGCCGCACTCGTTGAAGCGGGCAAATAGAGACTTTGGAAATTGGAATTCTTCTTCTGTTGATGTGATAACGTTATCAATGGCGTAATACAGATAAGAGGTATGTTTTCCTGCGCATGAGTACGTATTCGATCGGCATTGACCTGGGCGGCACCAATCTTCGCATCGCCGCTTACGGAGCAGACTGGACTCGCTTTGAAGCTATCACCCTGCCGACGCGAGTGCTGGACGGTCCTGGCGCCGTTCTTGACGATATGTGCGGAGCCGTCAAACAACTCATCGCTGTTTACGGTGGACGCGAGAAGCTGGTCGGCGTTGGCGTCGGAAGTCCTGGTCCACTCGAATTACCTTCGGGACGGCTGCTGGAGCCACCGAACCTGCCCGGTTTTGAAGGACTGGAGCTGAAAACGGAGCTGGAAAGTCGCCTGAGGCTTCCGGTATTTGTAGAATGTGACGCCAACGCCGCCGCATTGGCAGAATGCCACGCAGGAGCCGGCAAGAGTTCGGGCTATCAATCGCTCTGCATGCTCACGCTGGGAACCGGCGTCGGCAGCGGTATTATCCTGAATGGCCATGTCTGGCACGGCTTCAATGGAATGGGCGGCGAGGCGGGACACGTTCCCGTGTATCACGATGGCCTGCCCTGCGGCTGCGGCACTCGCGGATGCCTGGAACAATATGCCTCAGCCACAGCCATTGCCCGCGCCGGACAGCACGTTGTTCTTGCCAAGCAAAATGGAAACGGCTCCGTCACCGCACGCAGTCTCGCGGAAGCCGCTCTGGCCGGCGACCCAGACGCGAAACAAGTATACAAAGGCGTAGGCGAGGCGCTGGGAATCGGACTGGCCAGCCTGGTCAGCACTCTCAATATGCCGCTCTATGTCATCGGTGGAGGCGTGGTAGCTGCATGGGATCTCTTCGCACCGGCTATGTTCGCTGAGTTAGAACGCGGCAGCTATGTCTACCGCCTTAGCAAGCCGGCCGACCCATTTGTTCTGGAAGCAGGCCGTACAAACGTCGTCGCCGCTGAGCTTGGTTCCGATTCGGGCCTGCTCGGCGCAGCTATGCTTCCCTTCTTCCATTCGCTGAACAGTTGATGGTGCTTCCGGCGGATGCGATGGTCATATAACATCGCCTCACGTATGGAACGAAAACCTACCATGAACGATGTCGCGCGCGTGGCCGGCGTCGGTACCATGACCGTGTCGCGCGTGTTGAATGGCTCCGCCAATGTCACGGAAGAGACCGCGAAACGCGTCTACCGTGCCATCGAAAAGCTGGGATACCGTCCTAATGAAATGGCACGGGCACTTCGCAGCTTCAAGTCGCGCACCATCGGGCTCATTGTTCCTTATCTTTTCGATCCGTTCTTCGCCACCTGCGCCCACGCTGTTAACACGGTTGCGCGTGAACATAACTACTCCGTCATCCTCACCACATCCAACGAAGACCCAGTCACTGAGTTCAATGAAGCCCAGTCGATGCTGCAGCGTCACGTCGAAGGGATGCTCATCATCCCGGCGGACATCCGTAAATCACGCGTCAGCCAGGCCGAATTTGCCGGCACGCACATTGTTACTCTGGATCGCCCCGTGCACGATGCGCGTCTCGACTCCGTGCAGGTGCAGAACCAGAGCGGCGCCAAGCGTGCCGTGCAGCACCTGATTCAACAGCATGATCATAAGCGCATTCTGTTCCTCGGCTTCAACCGGAATCTTTATACCGTGCGCTCGCGCTTCGAGGGATACCGCCGGGCCATGCAGGAAAGCCATCTGGAGCCGTCGGCAACGTTTGACTGTTCATCCGAGGAAACGACTGCTGAAATTATCGATAACCAGCTTCAGGGCAAGAATCCACCCACTGCCTTTTTTACCGCAAACAATCTCACCACGCGTTACTCGCTGCACGCTCTGCTTGAAAAAGGAGTCCGCGTACCGGAAGAGGTCGCACTCGTCGGCTTCGATGACTTTGAACTCGCTGACATTCTGCATCCGACGCTCACCGTCGTGCGCCAGCCCGCATCTGAGCTGGGCCGCGTGGCAGCGAACCTGCTTTTCGACCGCATTAAGCGCGATGAATTTCCCGAGGAAGGAAGCCGCATCGTGCTCCCGGTAGAGCTGGTCATTCGCCGGTCCTGCGGCTGCAAAGCTCGACACTCTACTGTGATCGCGTGATCCTGGCTACTTCATTCCACCAAGGATGGAGCCCACAATACCGCCGACCACTCCAGCCTCAGATGTCTCTCTGCGTCCTTCTGATGGCATGTACTGCATCAACTGGTGTGCCAGCTTGGAGATGGGAAGCGTCTGTAGCCAGACACGGCCGGGGCCGGTTAGCTGGGCGAGAAAAATCCCATCGCCGCCGAAGATCATGTTGCGAATGCCCGGAACGCGGGTGATCTGAAACGACACTGTGCCCTGAAAAGCGCCGACGTGACCGGGATGAACGCGAAGCACCTCTCCAGGCGCGAGGTCCTTCACGATCAGCTCACCCGAGAGTTCGAGCCACGCCGTACCCTGCCCGCTGACCTTTTGCAGCATGAAGCCGTCGCCACCAAAGATGCCCGCGCCCAGTGATTGCTGAAAGGCGACGCCCAGTTGAATCTGCGGAGTGGCGCAGAGAAATCCATGACGATCGATGAGGTATTCGTGTCCGCCGCCCACTTCCACAGGAACGATATGACCGGGAACCCGGGTTGCAAAAGCAACTTCACCAGCGGCTCCAACCGCACGATATTCCGTCATAAAAAGGCTGCCGCCACCGGCAACCCGGCGCAGCGCTCCAAAGAGTCCGCCTCCGCCGCCCATCTGCGTGTGAGTCGTCATCTGGATCGAGCTGGTCATCCAGGAAAGTTCTCCCGCTTCCGAAATGACAACGTCATTCGGCTCTAACAACAGTTCGAGGACGGGCATGGTGGTTCCGGTAATACGGCTTTGCATCGTGGGATCTCCTGCTCAGTCTTGCTGCGCATCGTATGGGGAAATCAGACGCAGCATCGTTTCGCTCTGAATGGTATACGATGCCGCGCCTCAATGGTTCCCTTATCCGCGTTGGTAGCCCTTCCGGTAGCCGCGCATGTAGGCATCGCGATACGCCGACTGATACTGCCAGAATGGTCCGCCAAGCTGCGGAGAATAGCCGGGCGTATTCGCATATAACCTGCTGTTGGTCGGGCGATAGCTGTGGCCATCTACGCGATCCCGCTCACCCACATTCACGCCTTCGGCGAAACCGTTCTGGTGGGCAGCCTGAATGAGCGGAGGTTCAGCGTATGCTGCCGGACCCGGTGGCGGCGGCGGAGCGACATAATATGCGGGGTGACTGGAGCATCCGGCGAGAAGAGCAAGCGCTGAGAGTAAGAGTAGTCCGGCAGTGGTGTATTTCATGAACATCAGCTCCTGAGTTACATCCGCATAAACGCAGAGCCACACCACAGGTTGCCGAAGTCTTTTTTAGAAATTGCGTGTTGAATCAACGATCTGCCGAAAAAGGCTCACGAAGTCGTAGTTTGAGGAGGAGTTTGGAGCGGCAATTTCACCACAAATTCGGTCCTGCCGGGCTCGCTGGAGAAGCTGATCTGGCCGCCGTAATGTCCGGTTACGATGCGTTGCGCAATATCGAGTCCCAGGCCGGTGCCGATGCCGATCGGCTTTGTCGTAAAAAACGGCTCAAAAACCTTCGCCCGGTGCTCCGCCGGAATCCCGGCACCCTCGTCCTTCACACCCACGCAGACCCATTCCGATTCGAGCCATGTCCGAACGGTGATTTTACCCGGCTCAGGCGAGGCATCGATCGCGTTGTCGAGAAGGTTGGTCCACACCTGGCTGATTCCTGTGCCGCAGGTCACAAGTACAGGAACGCCGGCAGCGAACTGCTTTTCAATCGTGATCTGTTTTTGGCGGAATTTGTGACCGAGGATGGTAAGGGTGCTCTGGATGGTGTCGTGAATATCGAGCTTATGTTGTTTATTTTTGTCTTCGTAGGCGTATTTTTTCACCGCCATGACCAGCTCGGTAACTCGCGCGATGCTTTCCTCAATAGTGCCGACCAGCTGGACATTAGAGATGAGAGCCTCCAGCCAGTTCATCGCGTCGGAAAGCACGTTCGGAGGAAACGAGCCCTGTGTGCATTCGATATCGCCACGCGACCAGCCTGCTGCAACCAGCGTCGGTCCCATTTTCCAGGCGTTATCGACGCCGATGCTCTCAAGCCACTCAGTAAGCGCTTCCTCAGCGTCACTCTGTTCCAGCGAACTCATCGTATGGTGCCGCGCAGGAGCAAAAACTTCTTCCTGAAGCTGGGCCAGACATTCCAGCTGTTGCGGCGAAAGCTGCGCCCTGCTCATGCGCATGCTCAGTTCCTGCTGCCGCGTCATGTTCTCGCGCAGTTGTGAGGCCGCTCGCTTGGCCGCCGCTCCGGGGTTGTTCAACTCGTGCATCAACCCCGCGGCAAGTGTGCCAAGTGAGATAAGCTTTTCTCGATGAAGCGTCAAAGCCGTATACGCTTCCAGCCTGCGCGACATATTTTCGAGAACAACACGGCGTACCACCGGGCAGGTCGCCATCAACTGCCAAAAGGCCTCCGGTTGAACACGGGCCAGAGTGCAATTGGTCACGGTCTCGCAGGTAGCTGTGGTCGTCGAGTGCCCCACCAGAATGGGTACTTCGCCGAAGGTATCGCCATCCTTAACGGCATTAAGAAAAACCTGCGATCCGTCGCTGTCATTCTTGAAGGCGCGCAATTCGCCGTGTAAGACGATCCAGAAATAGGTAGGCCCCTCACCCGTACGGTACAGTATGGTGCCGGATGGCACTTCCAGCACTTCGATATCGCCAAGACACGCCAAATCCTCTTCCGAAGTTTGAGCAAAAACGGAAATTTTGTGTAGTTCGGGATAAAGATCCCGCGCACTGACTTTCTTTGCGTTGACGGTAGCGAGTAGTTGGGCCATCTTAATGTTGTCGAATTCCTAAAAGCGAGCGAGATACTGGTGCATAAACTGCACGGAGATTGAACCTTCTCCGACTGCCGAAGCTACGCGCTTCACGGACCCGTGACGCGCATCTCCTGCAACAAAAACTCCGGGAGTGCTGGTTTCCAGCAGATATGGCGCCCGGTCTTCCTTCCATATCTTCGGCATCTTGCCTTCCATCTTCAGATCCGGCCCCGACAGCAGGAACCCGTTGGGGTCCCGCATCACAGTATCCGGCAACCAGTCCGTTTGCGGCGCGGCGCCTATGAAAATAAAGAGCGACGACGCCTTGCAGACCAATTCTCCCTGCTGGTTCCGTACTTTCAGACACTCCAGACGCCCATTGCCCTGAACCTGATCGACCTGAGCGCCTGTCTGAACCTCAATATTGGATGTCCCTGCGATCTGATCGATTAAATATTTCGACATACTGCGTTCGAGTGAGTCGCCGCGCACCAGCATCGTAACCTTATGAGCGTACTTGGAGAAGTACATTGCCGCCTGTCCGGCGGAATTGGCACCACCGACGATATATACATCTTCGTTACGACAGGAAATTGCTTCTGCCATGGCTGCGCCATAGTAAACACCAGCCCCGGTAAATTGCTCAATTCCGGGTACATCCAGCTTGCGATAATCTACCCCCACAGCTATCAGCAGGACGTGGCAGGAGATTTCCCGGCCGTCACCAAGCTTCACAAAGTGGTAAGGGGTTTCCGTGCGAATGCTGATCGCACGCTGGGTCAGAAATTCTGCGCCAAACCGCGAAGCCTGCGCAAAGGCGCGGCGCGCGAGGTCAGCTCCGCTCAACCCTGAGGGGAAACCAAGATAATTCTCGATGCGGGAACTACTGCCAGCCTGACCGCCGGGAGCCTCCGGCTCGATTACGAGCGCCTTTAAGCCTTCAGAAGCCGCATACACGGCCGCTGCCAACCCTGCCGGACCGGCTCCAATGATGGCAACGTCATAAAATTCTTTTTGTGCCTGCGTGCTTAACCCGATGCGGCCGGCAAGCTCAGTCTGATTGGGCTGTACCAGCGATGTGCCATCCGCAAAAAGCACCGCGGGCAATTTACGATCACTAAGCTTATACCGGTCCAGCAGTTGGATGGCCTCATCGCTGGTTTCCGGATCGAGCCAGACATAAGGTATCTGGTTGCGGGAGAGGAAATCGCGTACCTGATAGTCGTTCAGCGACCACCGTGGGCCGATGACGCGCAATCCCTCAAAGGGCGGCTTGTAGCCTGCGGTCCAGTTTTCCAGCAGATCGTCGAGGACCGGGTAGAGCTTTTCCTCCGGCGGATCCCAGGGTTTAGTCAAGTAATAGTTGATTTTGGCCGTATTTATGGCCCGAATTGCTGCTTCCGTGTCGGCATATGCCGTCAACAGGGCTCGTTTCGCTTCGGGATAGATCGACTGCGCCTTGCCCAGGAACTCGACTCCCGACATTCCTGGCATGCGCTGATCGGAAAGGAAGAGCGCTACCGCATCGCCACGCTGCTGAAGCTGGGTACAGGTGTCCAGCGCCGCCTGCCCCGAGGCTGCGCGCAAGATGCGGTAGTTCGCCCCATACTGGCGGCGCAGGTCCTGAACTACAGCTTCGAGGACACTGATGTCGTCGTCTACGGCGAGAATGACCGGCTTTGGCATGTGCCCTTAGTGTAAGACGTGAGCGGAGAAAAGATAAGCCATGGGAGATGAACTGCAGAAAACAAAGGTGGAAACGAACGAGAATGCGCCCTGTCGCGATAGCAATGCACAGGCAAGGTCGCTGCCTAACTAAGGATTGCGATTCCATCTACCTAAATTCTTAAAAAAGCAGATTACTTAAGAAATTTTTATTCCCAAATAAGTTTTCCTCATGTAGGCTACATCCACTAAATCAAAAAGTTGTTGTGAATGGTTTTTCTCTTAAGGGAAATGCCTGGTTTAGTGATTCTAAGTGTCCAAATTTAAGACACATTGATTGTTTTACTGCCTTGAGCCGAAGAAACATGATGGTGGAAATTCATTACCGCCATCTGGATAAATCGGAAAACTATAGCTCGTGTGCCTTTCACCCTGGCACCACTTACGCATTCGTTGACGGGGGAACGAACGCCAATTCCATGAACAAAATTATTCTTGCGGATAATCAGGCAATTTTTCGCGCAGGTACGGCGAAAATTCTGGCCATGGAGGACGATTTTCGCATCATTGCTCAGTGCCCGGATCCTGAACGCCTTTATCAGGCTTTGGACGCATTTCGCGGTGTCATGCTGATTTTTGCGGCCACTCTGGTCACTGACCTCACCACCCTTTCCCAGCGAGTTGCACGAGCTGGCAGCCGTTCCATTGCAATTCTGGAAAATAGTGATTCACCAGCACGCTTTCTCTCAGCAGGAGTCGAGGGCTTGATGTATCGCAACGTAAGCAGCCCGGTTTTGATCGACTGCGTGCGCCAGGTTGGAGCTGGAGGACAGTTTCAACAGGCAGCAAGTAATGAGGTTTCCCATCTCCATGAAGACGCAGTAGGAGCTCGCGTACGCGATCGCCTGACTTTAAAAGAGATGAAAATTGTCGCGCTCATCGTTCAAGGCTGTAAGAACAAGGAGATTGCGATGAAGCTGGGGACCACGGAACAAGTAGTGAAGAATTACCTGCGCAATGTCTATGATAAGACAGGGGTTTCGGACCGATTAGAACTCGCTCTCTTCACTATTCACCATAAAATGCTGGCCGACGCGGCAGCTGCCGTCGGCAATGAAATGATGGGAGTTCTGGTGTAAATCCGCAGCCGAAAAGCTGCTTTTTTTGTGCTTCAGGGCCAGCTTTGCTGGCCCTTTTTTGCATTTAACGCAACTTTTCGGCGACTGATTTCCCCTGGGTGAACAGTAGAAGGTAATCAGGACCGCCGGCCTTGGAGTCGGTGCCGGACATATTGAAGCCGCCAAAGGGGTGAGCGCCGACCATAGCTCCTGTGCACTTTCTATTCAGATAGAGATTGCCCACATGGAAGACGCGGCGGGCGTGGTCGAGTTTTTCGCGATCGGCGGTGTAGACCGCTCCGGTCAGGCCGTACTCCGTATTGTTGGCGATTTCGAGTGCGTGATCGTAGGATTTTGCTTTGATAATCGCCAGCACCGGCCCGAATATCTCTTCCTGAGCGATGCGCGCGTCGGGAGCGACGTCGGCAAAGACGGTTGGTTCGAGGAAGTAGCCCTGTTCGGGAGTTTCGACGGCGTTGCCGCCCGCTATCAAACGGCCTTCCTTTTTGCCGGTCTCGATATAGCTTTGGATGGTTTTCATCGCACGGGCATTCACGACGGGTCCCATATTCGGATTTTTCGCCGGATCACCGATTGTCAGTTTCGGCACGGCTTCGCGTATGCGGTCAATGAAAACGTCATATAGGGGCTCCTCGATGATGGCCCGCGAGCAAGCTGAGCACTTCTGGCCGCTGAAGCCAAAGGCCGAGGTGATCACGCCTGCTACCGCTTCATCAAGATCCGCATCGGAGCTGACGATGATGGAATCCTTGCCACCCATCTCGAGAATGGTCCGCTTGATCCATATCTGACCGGGCTGAGTTTTGGCGGCGCGCTCGTGGATCTCCAGACCAACCTTTTTCGAGCCGGTAAAGGCGATGAAACGTGTCTTTGGATGTTCGACGATGGCCTGACCAACGGCAGGGCCGCCCTGGCAGAGATTGACGACACCTGGCGGCATGCCGGCCTCTTCCAGCACGTCAAGAAAGCGCGCGGCGATGGTGGGCGCGTCGGTTGAGGGCTTGAGAACGACAGTGTTGCCGGTTACGATGGCGGCAGCCGTCATGCCGGCCATGATGGCAAATGGGAAGTTCCACGGCGGAATGACGGCACCGACGCCCAACGGGATGTAGAGCAGCTCGTTGCGCTCGCCGGGATACTGGATCGGCGTGGTGGCCGTGGAAAGCCGCAGGGCCTCACGCGCATAAAACTCGAGGAAGTCTATCGTTTCGGCTACGTCGGCATCGGCTTCCGCCCAGTTCTTGCCGACTTCGTAGGTCAGCCACGCGCAAAATTCGGCTTTGCGTTCACGGATGATGCGCGACGCATTCAGCAGCAGCGAGGTGCGCTCTTCCACATGCGCATATCGCCAGGTCTCGAAGGCCTTGAGAGCGGCCTCGATTGCCATCTCAGTATGCCTGGGCGAGGCCTCCTGATGAATACCGACGATCTGCGTCGGTTTTGCAGGATTATGCGATTCGAGCTTGGCGGACCCGCGCATACGTTCGCCGCCAATGACTAATTCGTACTCGTGACCCAGCATGTCGCCGACTTGCACCAGCGCGTCCTTTATCAGGTTCGCGTTTTCATACTTTGAAAAATCGACGAAGGGTTCGTTGCGAAATTCGCCCTTGGGCGTGCGGGGCAGGATGACGGTGGGATTCACTGCGGTAGCCATAACTGTTCAGTTTAACGCAGGCAGAGGATGACGGCATGAAATCGGGGCGGAAGCCCCTTCTATTTGCCGACCGTATTCACCGGGCGAAAGCCCGGTGCTTCTGCCTGAAAACCGTGTTCTGATTCGTTGACACGATTTGGATCCAGCAGCTGCGATACCATGCTGCGATAAGCCAATGGCGAGAGGAAATTCGATGATAGACGGAGAGCGGTTTGCTCGCTATCCAAGTCTCAGGGGCAAAGGGGTGCTCATCACTGGCGGTGGCTCGGGTATCGGTGCCTCGATGGTGGAGCATTTTGCATTGCAGGGCGCGAAGGTAGCTTTTCTTGATCTCGTGCGAGGGCCTTCCGAAGAGCTAGTTGAGAGCCTTAGCGAGATTGCGGAGTACGCACCGCTTTTTCTTCCCTGCGATCTTACGGATATTTCTGCACTGAAGCAGGCCATTCAGGGAGCCGAAAAGACTCTTGGCCTGATAGAAGTGCTGGTGAACAACGCGGCGAATGATGAGCGTCATGCGTGGGAAGATGTTACGCCTGAATACTGGGACAAAATGATGGCGGTCTGCCTGCGCCACCAGTTCTTCGCCATGCAGGCGGTCGCACCGGGCATGAAGACGCGAGGGCAGGGTTCGATTATCAATATGAGCTCGATTTCCTGGATGATTCCGAGTACCGGGCTGCCCGCATACGTTACGGCGAAGGCCGGTATTGTGGGTCTTACTCGCACCATGGCGCATGAACTTGGGCCCTCGGGCGTTCGTGTGAATTGTGTGCTGCCGGGGGCGATTTTGACGGAAAGGCAGCGCCGCTTGTGGTGGACGCCTGAGTACGAGAATGAAATTCTGAACGGACAGAGCCTTAAGCGGTCGCTCATGCCGGAGGATGTTTCGCGGCTTGTGCTTTTTCTCGCTGCCGATGATTCTTCGGCGATCACGAATCAGAGCTACATTGTGGATGGCGGCTGGGTGTGAGGATTCGGCAGAAGTGGAAAGCCCGGGGCTAAAGCCCCTTTTGGGCGGATTGAAGTCACCGGCCTGAAGGCCGGTGCTTCTACCCTATAAAACCTACCCACACTTTCGCAAGAATGCGCGACAACATGAGCACCGTTGACGGCTTGTCCGGGGTTAGGCAGTCACCAACGCGATGGCGAAGCCGTCGTAGCCTTTGCTGCCGACGGTTTGCATGGCGGTGGAAAGGATGCGCGGTTCGGCCGCCATGCGTTCGAAGAGATGACGTACGCCCTGCACATCAGCGTCTTTGCTTTCAGGTTGAAGGATCGAGCCTTCGCGGATGACGTTGTCGACGATGATCAGACTGCCCTTGCGCGACAGGCGGAGGGCCCAGTCAAAATACTTCGGGTTGTTGCGCTTGTCGGCGTCGATGAAGATGAGGTCGAAGGCTTCAAGTCCTTCGGCAGCCAGCTCCGGCAGCGTTTCGAGCGCCCTGCCTTCGCGCAGCTCGACCACATTCGATAAGCCGGCTCGGGCGATGTTTTCGCTTGCCACCCGTGCGTGCTTCGGATCGGCCTCGAGTGTCACCAGCCGTCCGCCGGAAGGCAGAGCGCGCGCGAGCCATATGGTGCTGTAGCCGCCGAGGGTTCCGATTTCGAGGATATTGCTTGCGCCCTGCATAAGAGCCAACATGTGCAGCAGCTTGCCCTGGCTTGCGGTTACGCTGATGGCGGGCAGGCCTTCTTCCTCACAGGCGGCGAGCGCGGCATCGAGTGCCGGATCAGAGGGCACGAGTTGTTCATGGACATATTGGTCGACGGCGGTCCAGAGTTCCTGATTCATGATTCTCCGTTGAGAGTCTTAAATGGGCAGACGCAGATAATTCCGCCTGTGGTCAAACGCCACGCCAGCCAGCGCGATGAGCATGGGGAAACATTCCAGTGTATAGCGCGGCTCGGGCGCCTCGATGGTAGCCAGCAATGCGCAGCGCAGGAAAATGAAGAGCAGCATCGCTCCGGTAAAACGAGGCCAGCGGTAAATGCCGATCAGAGCCAGAATGAGATAGACGAGATTGAGCGCGGCATAGGCAGCGACAAATTCTGTTTCCGAGTGGTGTTTCGAATACTCCCACCAGCGCAGCTCGATCCAGAGCAGCTCAGTGCGTGGGCGCAGCCACATGTCGGCGAGCCGGAGCAGAGGCATGGCGACGAAATAGCGAAGCGGCCTGGCGGCGATGCGCTCGTGTGCGAGATCGGCGAAGCGTTCATCGATCTCAGGGGTAAGAGTCGTGATTTTGTTGTAGTCGGCGAAAAGATGCTTGGTCTTTTCATACTGCGCCAGCGAATCGAAGGCGCGATCGGGCAGATTTTCAAACGGCATCGCATCGCTGTTCGCGTTCCAGTAAATTTCCCAGGTGCAGGTCAGATCAGCGCAGACGCTCTTCGTCCAGCGGTTGAAGCCGGGGTCGGTGTATTCGCCGGGATCCATGGCGTAGCGGGGAGCCAGCGGCTGAAAGACATGAAACGTGCTCCAGTTGCGGAAGGCCCAGGGTACAAATGGCAGCATGGCAAGCGCACCGCAGACGACGGCCATGCGCAGCATCTGGCGCATGCCCCAGAGTTTCGCGCCGTAATAGACGATGGCCGGGCAGAGAGCCACGGCAAGCAGAGCGCCGTCGGGCCGCAGAATGGCTGCGTAGCTGAGGGCGAGAGCCAACAGCAACACCCAGCGCCATTGCGGGTTCTCCAAGAGGCGCGCGAACGAGAAGAGAGCCAGAGCGATGCAAAAAAGCTCCAGCGTTTCTGTGAGCGGCGTTGCCGCGTAGTTCGCGGTAAAGGGACAGAGCGCGGCGAGCCACAGGGCGGTCCAGGCTGCGCGCGGCGAGGCAATCTTAGCTGCGAAGCCGGCGATGAGCAGACACGAAGCCAGATCGATTGCCGTTTGCGCGTACATGACCGCGTGGTAGTGCTCCATGCCGAAGAGCCGGAAACAGAGCATCAAAAAAAGCGGATAGCCGGGCAGGCGGATGAGGGTGGGGCGGATGCCATCCGTGCCTGAAAGGCCGTAGATGCCGTGCAGCATCCAGTTTTTGGCGATATCGCCATAGATGAGGGGATCGCCCTGCACTTCAGGGTAGGCGTGGATGAACCAGAACCGCAGTGCGGCTCCGGCAGCGAGCGCAAAAAGAATCATCCACCATTTGCGAGGAAGCGCAGCCAGCATGCAAATGAATCATACAAGGCAGCGAGCGGCTGACGAATACAATAGATATTTGAAGAAGATCAGGAGAGCATGAAACAGGTTTTTTACGATCCACAGCGTAAACGCTGGAAACGCCTGAGGCGCGTTTTTGACGCAACAGCCGTGATACTGACCCTGGTGCTCGCCGTCTTTGCCTTTAGCGTGATCAAGCGTCAATCGCTGCCGGAGCTGCTGCTGCCCTCCCAGAAGCGCAATTACAAAGCGCTGAAACCTCCTGCTGATCTGAAGAAAGCCGCGCCGCGCCCGACGCGCAGGCGCACGTACCGCAAGCCGTCAGAGATTCCGTTGAATACGGATGAAGGATTGCGCGCGGCATTTTATGTCAACGACGAGCCCAGCTACTCTTCGCTGAAGGCTCATATCCATCAGATCGATCTGCTCTTTCCCGACTGGCTGCATGTAAGCACGCCGGACGGCAGGCTGACCGCCGCCACATCGCTCTTCCCTGTCAAAGTCTATGAAGTTGTCGATTCGGCGGGTGTGCACAGCATCGATCCGGAGAACCGCGTCGCCCGCACGATTGCCGCAGCAAAGGAAGATACAGAGATCTTTCCCATGCTGAATGACTATGACGTGAAGGCTGGCAGCTGGAACGGCGATGTGATTGGGAAAATGCTGGAAAATCCGGCTGCGCGCGAAAGCCTGCATATTCAAATTGATAAATTTTTGTCTGCCAGCCCGAGTTATCGCGGACTTTGCCTTGACTTTGAGCAGATTCCGGACAAAGACGCGAAGCTGTATGCCGAGTGGCTGGGAGAAATCTACACCGATCTGCATGCGAAGAATCTGCGGCTCTATGTGAATGTCCAGGTGAGCACGCCGGATGCGGTACTGAAAACGCTGGCGAAGAACAGCGACGGCATCATCCTGATGAATTACGACCAGCATGAAGAGTCGAGCGCTCCGGGGCCGGTGGCGGCGCAGGATTGGTTTGAAGGCAATTTGACGCATGTGCTCAAGCTGGTTCCCAAGCAGAAGGTCATTTGCGCGCTGGGCAATTATGGTTACGACTGGTCTACGCCTCTGCCGGAAAAGGGCAAGAAGCCGAGCAACAAGGTTCTCGACACCGAGGATTTGACTGTGCAGGAGGCTTGGCAGCGCGCCTCTGACGCAGATGCCGATGTACACCTTGAAGGCGACGAGCTGAACCCGCACTTCGCTTACGACGATGAAGACGAGCACGTGCGTCATCAGGTGTGGTTCCTGGATGGCGTGACGACCTTGAACGAACTGCGCGCGGCGCGGCAGATGGGATTGAGGACGTTCGCTCTGTGGAGGCTGGGCGAGGAAGATGGCTCGATGTGGGCGATCTGGGATCATCCGGGCGCGCCCGATGCTCCGCAGCTTCTTCAGGATGTGCCGCCGGGCCACGATGTCAACACTGAGGGCGAAGGCGACATTCTGCGCATTGTGGCGCGGCCTGAACGCGGCAGTCGAACGATCAGCATGGACTCGGATAACTTCACGATCACCGATGAGCGCATGGTGACGCTGCCGCATTCCTACACGCTGGGACAGTATGGGTATCAACCGAAGAAGCTGGCGCTTTCATTTGATGATGGTCCTGATCCGGTATGGACGCCGAAGATCCTCGACATTCTGAAGCAGTACAACGTGAAGGGCGCCTTCATGGTGATTGGCCAGGAGGCGGCGGACCACACGAGCCTGTTGAAGCGCTATGTGCGTGAAGGCCATGAAGTCGGCAATCATACTTTTACGCATCCGGATATCAGCGAAATTTCGCAGCGCCAGGTGGAGTTGGAACTGAATCTCACGGAGCGTCTTTTTGCCGCCGAGTTAGGCAGGCAGCCGCTCTACTTCCGTCCGCCATACTCGATCGATCAGGAGCCTGACACGAACGATCAGGCTGCTCCTGCCGATCGCATCGAGCAGATGGGCTACATCATTGTCGGCAACAAGATTGATACCGAAGATTGGAACGAGCATCCGCGCAAAACTCCGCAGGAGATTGTCGATAATGTGCTGGCATCGCTGGCGGCGATGAAAGAGCGGCCGGATTTCCGCGGCAGCATCATACTGATGCACGATGGCGGTGGGGATCGCACGGTGACGGTGGCTGCGCTGCCGCTGCTGATTACGACGTTGCGGGCCAAAGGTTACGAGTTTGTTCCTGTCTCTGAGCTAATGGGCAAGACAACGGCAGAAGTAATGCCGCCGATCGCGCCACGGCTGCGCTGGCAGGCGCGTGTCGATTCAGTTGCGTTCTTCCTTTACGGTTTCTTCAATCACTTTGTGGTCACAGTCTTTTTTGTTGGCGATGTGCTGATGAGCGCGCGCCTGATTATTGTCGGGCTGTTTGCTTTGATCGATCGCTTCCGCCGCCGCAAGGTTCCGGCAACAGGCACTTTCGAGCCGAGGGTTGCGGTGCTGATTCCGGCCTACAACGAAGAGAAGGTCATTGTGCGTACGGTGCGGTCGGTGATGAACTCGACTTATAAAAATATGCGCATCGTGGTCATCGACGATGGCTCGAAAGATCGCACATTTGAAGTCGTGCGTGAGGCCTATCCTGAGGAGATTGCCTCCGGATTGCTGACTGTTCTGACGAAGCCGAATGCGGGCAAAGCTGAAGCTCTGAATTTCGCGCTGAAGCATCTGGATGAAGATTTCTATGTCGGCATTGATGCCGATACCGTGATTGCGCAGGATGCAGTGGCAAAGTTGGTTTGCCATTTCGCGGATGAGCGCATCGGCGCGGTTGCAGGCAACGCCAAGGTCGGCAACAAGGTGAATCTGTGGACACGCTGGCAGGCCCTGGAATACATCACGAGCCAGAACTTTGAGCGTCGCGCGCTCGATCTCTTTAATGTGGTGACGGTGGTTCCGGGAGCTATCGGCGCATGGCGCACGAGCGCCGCTCTTAAGGCTGGCGGATATCCAGCGAACACGGTTGCGGAAGATGCCGATCTTACGATGAACCTGCTCGAACAGAACTATAAGGTCATCTATGAGGATCGCGCGCTCGCCTTTACCGAAGCGCCGACGACGATGAATGGCCTGATGCGCCAGCGTTTCCGCTGGTCTTTCGGAATTCTGCAGGCTGTCTTCAAACATAAGCAGGCGTTCCGAACGAATCTCGCCATGGGACTTTTTGCCCTGCCGAATATTCTGATCTTTCAGATCCTGCTGCCACTGGTGTCGCCTTTCATCGACATCATGTTTGCCGCAGGCATACTGCAGTACTGGTGGAACAAGCACTATCATCCGGAGGCGGCGAGCGCGGCGAGCTTCGAGAAGCTGCTCGTCTACTTCCTCGGGTTCCTGCTGATTGATTTCGTTACGTCGTCGCTAGCGTTCGCGCTCGAGCGCCGGCATCCGGCCAATAAAGGCGATGGCTGGCTGCTCTTCCATATCTGGTTGCAGCGTTTTTCGTATCGTCAGATTTTTTCGCTTGTGCTCTTCAAGACGCTGAAGCGCGCCATCGATGGTCGTCCCTTTAACTGGGACAAACTGGAGCGCACGGCGAAGATGTCGCACCAGACGGAGAAAATTGCCGCGGGCGGATGAGTTTCGTTTAGACCGTGCCGGTTCTAAGCCATTTTGCCCAATCGACGCGGCCGTTCTGCTCGGCGCACCGGACGGCTGCTTCCCAATCGTATGCGACTGAAATGTGTTCTGCCGTCCAGCCGCTGTTAGATCGGGTGAGGATTGCGTAACGAGCATAAGGCGAATTTGACTGCATTGCATGTGCGTACGGAGCGTCGTCGGAATATGCAGGCAATCCGACGCTGCCTACATTGACAACCAGCTTGCCGTTGGGAAGATTGCGAGTAAGCGGAGTGTGCGAATGAGCGCAGACAATCACAGCCTGCTCTATGGACTGCAAGGTAGTTTGAAGTTGATCGACTGTATGCAGGACTGCTCCGGTTGAATCGAGCGCCCAGAAAAGATATTCATCATCGCGCCACGGTGTACCGTGGCAGAAGAGAATATTTTCGAGAGTAACTGTTCTTGGAGCAGCAGCTAACCAGAGGTTCTGTTCAGCGGTCAGTTCTACGCGATTGCGCGCCAATGTGCTTGCCGGATCGATTGGATCTGTCTCGATCAGCATACGATCACAGTTTCCCTGTACTCGGAAAGCTGGAATTTTCGCTAACTGGGCTGCGGTACCGTGCAGATCGAGCGGGCCGTAGAGATCGTCACCGAGGTCGACGATGGTCTCAATGCCACGGGCGCGAATGTCGGACAACACCGCTTCCAGCGCCCAACGATTGCCGTGAATGTCAGCAATCGCTGCGATACTCTGCGGTGTACTCATTCTTATTTGCGGACGGTCTGCGTTCCCGGTGCTGCTTTGATGGCGAAGGCATTTGCCGGAACACTATTGATCTGGATATTTGTGTAGAGTGCCGTGCGCGTATCGCCGCTCTCCTGAAAGAACTGCTGCTTGAGTGAGACCGCGCGCGCCGGATCAATCCAGATGGTGATGTGCGAGAACATCTGATTGCCGCTGGCGTTTTTGGGCTTCAGATCGAGCTTCGCCGTCTGCACGCCGTCAATGGCTTCCATACCGCCGAATTGAATGTTCCAGTTTGTTGCCAGGTCTTTGCCGCTGCCGCCAAAGCCAAGAGTCAGGAAGCCTTCATATTGCTGGCGATTGGCGCCTGCGGAGAAGATGGTCTGCTGCTTGATGGTCGGCTGGTAGTAGGTCAGCTCGCCGTCCTTGTAGAGGATGTCTTTCAGAGCGGGCTGGCCGTTGTCGGTCTTCGCGTGCGCGATCATTTCCGTGCCGCTGCCGGTGTGACGAAACGCGATCGTTCCCGCCGTGGATTCGTGGCTCTGTACGACAGCAGTGAACTGGTCCCAATTGAAGTCGGCTTGTGCGCTCTGGAACTTTTGCGAAGCCGAGTCGAGCTGGCTGAGAACTTTCTGCAGATCGCCGCTTTGTGCGAATCCGGCAGTGCTGAGCACCAGGAGTGCAGCCAGAATTACAAGGGGTCTTATCTTCATTCGGTTCATAGGGTTTCAACAATTAATCCGGTTTATTGGATGCAGCAGCCGCTCAGCGGTGTGCCCACACTTTATATGCCGTCACTTTGCCGCTGGCGTCTTTCAGTGTGTCGTAATGGTCGATCACCATCGGTCCGGAGATGCGCTCGATGCTCTGCCCCAGCCTACTTTCAAAGGAGGCCGATGCATTGCCGTGTACCTGCTCCGCTGGAATCTGATAGGTGAAGCCGTTATTGCCATCGACGCGCACGACTACCTCGCTCGGAGCAAAGTTGCCGGCAGAGGGGTGGTCGCCATAATTCCAAAGATGCGGCGTGATGAAGATAAAGGCGAGGATCAGCGTCACCATTATGTCGTAGTGGAAGCTGCCGCGCTCATACGTCCAGAAAAAGTAGCTTTTTAGAATACGGCCCATTGGGGAAACTCTCGATTCCATTTTACCTGGGTGCGATGACGGTCTGACCGCCCATATATGGCACGAGCACTTCTGGTACGCGCACGGAGCCATCGGCCTGCTGGTAGTTCTCAAGAATGGCCAGCCAGGTGCGGCCTGTTGCCAGAGCGCTGCCGTTGAGCGTGTGCAGTAATTCAGTCTTACCCTTGCCCTGCGGGCGGTAGCGAATATTTGCACGCCGCGCCTGGAAGGACTCGAAGTTTGAGCAGGAGGATATTTCGCGATAGAGGTTCTGTCCCGGCAGCCAGACTTCGAGGTCGTATGTCTTGGCTGAGCTGAAGCCCATGTCGCCGGTGCAAAGCAGCATGCGGCGGTAAGGCAGACCCAGCTTTTCAAGAATTGCTTCCGCGTTGGCTGTCAGCTTTTCCAGTTCGTCGTAACTGTCTTCCGGCTTTGTGAACTTTACCAACTCGACTTTTTGAAACTGGTGCTGGCGAATGATGCCGCGCACATCCTTGCCGTAGGAACCGGCCTCGGAGCGGAAGCATGGCGTGTAGGCCGTTAGCTGAATCGGCAGTTTCACCTCATCCAGCGTCTCGTCGCGATAGAGGTTTGTTACCGGGACTTCCGCCGTGGGAATGAGCCAGTGATCATTTTCGCGGTACTGGCCTTCCTGGTAGCCCTGCTCGTCTACGCAGCGGAAAAGATCTTCGGCAAACTTGGGAAGCTGTCCGGTTCCGAAGAGTGATTTGCTGTTGACCATGAAGGGCGGCAGCACTTCGGTGTAGCCGTTCTCGCGCGTGTGCGTGTCGAGCATGAAGTTGATGAGCGCTCGTTCCAGCCGCGCCCCTTCGGCCCAATAGACAGCGAATCGTGCGCCAGAGAGCTTCGCTGCGCGCTCCAGGTCGAGAATGCCTAAGGCTTCGCCGATCTCCCAGTGCGGCTTTGGCTGAAAATCAAAGGTCGGGGGCGCGCCCCAGCGCTTGACCTCAACATTGTCATGCTCGGACTTGCCGACGGGCACAGATTCGTGCGGAAGATTTGGAATGCGTGCGAGACTGCTGCGCATTTGCTCTTCCAGCCGATTGGTTACTGACTGCTCGGCTTCGATCGCCTCTTTCAGCGAGCGAACTTCCTCCATGATTGGCGCGGCGTTCTCTCCGGATTTCTTCAGCCTGGCAATCTGTTCGGACTTCTGGTTACGCTGCATCTTCAGCGTTTCAAGCTTAGTGATTTTTTCGCGGCGCTCGGCATCGAGGCGCTGGAAATCCCCAAGCAGCGCAGCCGGGTCCTGTCCGCGGGCGCGCAGCTTTTCTTCGACCAACGGCAGGTTGGCCCTTACAAAGGCAAGATCGAGCATAGGTCTTTAGATTACTAAACTGAGGAGTCTTTCGGCATAAATGGAAGGAAGATAAGCGCAGCAGGATGTAGATCTTTCGCTGCGCTCAGGATGACGGCTCTTTTTTTGTCAGGATGACGGTTGTTTTATCAGGGCGACAGACCCGTTTTTTCTCAGAGACCTGTCAATTGACCGCGCAGAATTGTCGCCTGTACGTCGCCTTTTGCAGAAAGCACCGTGATGTCGGCTGCGCGATCTGCTTCGATTGCGCCGAGCTGCGAGTCGACGCCAATCATGCGCGCCGGGTTTCGGCTGGCCAGTGCTGCTGCGGTGACGATCTCAACGCCGGCAAACTCGGCGAAATTACGCACTGCGCGATCCATCGTCAGGGTGCTGCCTGCCAACGTATCTTCGCCGATGATGCACTTGCCGTTCTTCACGCGAACATCGAGCTCACCCAGGCGGTAGTTTCCGTCGGGCATACCGGTGGCGCTCATCGCGTCGGTCACGAGAATGGCGCGGTCACTGCCCTTTGCTTTCCAGAAGAGGCTGACTACCGTCGGATGCACATGCAGGCCGTCGCAGATGATTTCGGCGAAGAGTTCTTCGCGATCGAGCACGACGCCTAAAATTCCGGGTTCGCGGTGATCGAAGCGGCGCATGGCATTGAAGGTGTGCGTTGCTGAAGTGGCTCCGGCCCGCAGGCCGCGCATCGCGTCCTCTGTTCCCGCATTGCTGTGACCGAGACTGACGCGGATTCCGAGCTCGACGGCGCGTGCAATCACTTCGTCGGCACCGGGCAATTCGGGCGCAATGGTCATCAGGCGGATGCAGCCTTCTGCCGCTTCCCACATGCGGTTGAACAATGCCGCTGTGGGCAATTGCAGGTCGCGCTCAGCGTGTGCGCCACGCTTGGCGTGGGAGATGAATGGCCCTTCGATATGGATTCCGAGCGGGCGGGCTCCCTGCAATTCCATCTTCATGAGCTTTGCCAGCCCGCATAGCGAGCGCAGCGTCGTATCTACGGAGGCTGAAACGGTGGTCGCTAGATATGCTCCGACTCCATGCTGCGCGAGAAAATCGCCAATGGTGTTCAGCGAACTCTCTGTGGCATCCATGACGTCGGAGCCGCCGCTGCCGTGGATGTGCACATCGAAATAGGCGGGAACGAGAGTTGCGCCGGGGAAGTCGCGCACTTCGCCTGTGGGAAGCGTACCTTGTGAGCGCGAGGAAATACTGGTAATGAGGCCATCTTCGATGACCACGATCGGCTGCGAAATTGTCTTGTCCGGGGTCAGCAGCTTTTCTGCCGTGATCACTGTGCGCATAAAAATCTCAATACCGTCTGACGATACACTTGTATAGCTGTATAGTCCACTACTCTCTTTACACTGGAAGCAGTGACTAAACGGCGTATCGGCATTCATCTATCGACCGCAGGCGGAGTATACAAGGCGGCAGAGCGCGCACACGACATCGGCGCGAATACCTTTCAAATCTTCTCATCCAGCCCGCGCATGTGGCGACCCGCGCGCCTGGAAGAAACGCACTGCTTGCAGATGCGCGAGCTACGAAAGAGATACGACTGCTGGCCGCTGGTAGTTCACACAAGTTATCTGGTCAATCTCTGCAGCCAATCGGAGGAGGTTCGCACCAAGTCGATTGCGGCTTTTCGCGGCGAGATTGAGCGGGCGTTGGCGCTGGGAGCGGAATACCTGGTGCTACATCCCGGTTCCTGGCGCGGCCTTACTCGGGAAGAGGGTCTGCGACTAGCGGCTGAGTCGATTGCGAAATCGCTTGACGGCGTGGCGGAAGAGATCTGCGACTTCAAAATTCTCATCGAGAATACCGCCGGGGCAGAATTCTCGCTGGGTGGCAGCTTCGAGCAGGTGGCAGAGCTGATTCACCGGTTGCGTGATAAAGCTCCGGTTGGAGCTTGCCTCGATACCTGCCATACGCACGTTGCCGGATATGACGTTGTGAGCCCTGAGGGTTATGAGGAGACGGTTTGCCGGATCGAAGCGACGATGGGGCTGGATGCCGTCCGCGTATGGCATATGAACGATGCCAAGGCGCCGCGCGGATCGAAGCTCGACCGCCACGAAAATATCGGCGAGGGTACGATCGGCCTCGGCGCGTTTCGGCGCCTGCTGAACGATGAACGATTCGCTCATTGCGCCTTTGTTGCGGAGACGCCGGTCGATGAGCCGGGGGATGACGCGCGAAATGTGAGTGTCCTGCGGGGACTTGTCTCCGGGTGAGGGCCCCCTATTTTCATCTAAACTCTTCCAGCATAAGAACTTTTCGATTTGGATGCATCTATGGGCTCACTCATGTATTGGAGATTCTTCGCCCATGGCTCAGAATGACGATGGGCTCTTAGAATCCTCGGCAATCGATTCGTAATCAGTAGAATAGGTAAAGTATGTCTTCAAGTAATCCAACAGAACCCGTTGCCACGGCAGCGACAGGCGGAGTCTCTACCGAAATCCGCTATACCCCGGCTGAGATTGAGCCCCGCTGGCAACAGCGCTGGGCGGAGCAGCCTGACCTTTACGCCGCGGAACCGGCGTCGAGCGGCAAATCGAAGTATTACGTGCTGGAGATGCTGCCTTACCCCTCCGGCCAGCTGCACATGGGCCACGTCCGCAACTACTCCATTGGCGACGCCTTAGCGCGCTACATGTGGATGCAGGGCCACAATGTGTTGCACCCGATGGGCTGGGACGCCTTCGGACTTCCGGCCGAGAATGCGGCTATCAAGAACAACATGCCGCCGCGGCAATGGACGACCTCGAACATCGCCGCCATGAAGCGGCAGATGGACCGCATCGGCTTCAGTTACGATTGGCGAAATGAAGTGACAACCTGCCTGCCGGACTACTACCGCTGGAACCAGTGGTTCTTTATCCGCATGTTCGAGCGCGGGCTTGCCTATCGCAAAAAGAGCAAGGTGAACTGGTGCCCGGAATGCGCGACGGTGCTGGCCAACGAACAGGTGATCGACGGACGCTGCTGGCGGCATGAAGATACGATCGTGGAGCAGCGCGACCTGGAACAGTGGTTTTTGCGCATTACCAACTATGCGCAGGAGCTGCTGGACGGCCTGGACAAGCTGGAAGGCTGGCCGGAAAAAGTGCGTACCATGCAGCGTAACTGGATTGGCCGCAGCGAAGGCGCGGAAGTCGAGTTTGCGGTAGAAGATGCGAGCAGCGCGCCTGAGGACGAGCGCTCGACCCGCGATAAGGGCACGACGGTTCTGCCTGCGCGGGAAGATGCGACGACCAATGGGAAGATTACCGTCTTTACGACGCGCATCGACACGATTTTTGGAGCGACCAGCATCCAGCTCGCTCCGGAACATGCGTTGGTGAAGGAATTTGCCGCGCAGGATACGAAGCTGGCGTCAGAAGTAGAGGCATTGCTCGACCAGCAGAAGAAGGCGAGAGAAGCCGGAGATATTGGCGAGATCGAAAAGCATGGCGTGTTCACCGGACACTACGCCATCAATCCGTTCAATGGTGAACGGCTGCCGATCTGGGTGGCTAACTATATTCTTGCGGATTACGGTACTGGCGCGATTATGTCTGTGCCGGCGCATGACGAGCGCGATTACGAGTTTGCGAAAAAGTATGGTATTGAAATTCGCATTGTGATTCTGCCGCGACGCGTTGAAAGCGAAAAGGGCGAAGCCGCGCAGGATTCATTGCCATATACCGATGAAGAGAGCCTGCTGATCAATTCCGGCGAATTCAACTCGCTTGGCAATAAGGAAGCGCAGCAGAAGATGGCCGCTTTCGCGGAAGAAAAGGGCTTCGGCAAGGCGACGATCACTTTCCGCCTGAAAGATTGGGGCGTGAGCCGCCAGCGGTACTGGGGCACGCCGATTCCGATGCTGTATTGCGAGAAGGACGGGATTGTTCCGGTGCCTGATGACCAGTTGCCGGTGCTTTTGCCGGACAACGTCGAGATTACGCAGCAGGGCGGATCGCCACTGAGCAAGCTGCCGGGATTCGTTAACGCAACCTGCCCGAAGTGCGGTGGCCCGGCGCGGCGCGAGACGGACACGATGGACACGTTTGTCGATTCGTCGTGGTACTTTTATCGCTACACCAGCGCGAAGTATGACCAGGGTCCGTTCGATCCGGCTGCGGCGCAGTACTGGTTCCCGATTGATCAATACATTGGCGGCGTTGAGCACGCCATTCTGCACCTGATCTATTCGCGCTTCTGGACGAAGGTGATGCGCGATCTTAGCCTCATCAAAAACGATGAGCCGGCGGAGCGCCTGTTTACGCAAGGCATGGTGATCAAGAATGGCGCGAAGATGTCGAAGTCGAAGGGCAATGTGGTGTCGCCTGACGACATGATCGGCCGGTACGGTGCAGATGCTACGCGTATGTACTCGCTGTTTGCTGCGCCGCCGGATCGCGATCTGGACTGGCAGGAAGATGGTGTGGCCGGAGTCAGCCGATTTTTAGGCAAGGTGTACCGCTTTGTGATGAAGCACGCGGAGACGGCGCGTTCTGTATCTGCGACTGATACAAATGTTGCGGATGCTACGTCACAAGCGCTGCTGCGGAAGCTGCACCAGACGATCGGCAAGATCACGGAAGATTTTGCCGGGCGCTGGCACTTCAACACCTGCATTGCGGCGATCATGGAATTGTTGAACGCATACACCGCTGCCGATGCAGAGATCGGATCGGGTAAGGTTCCGGCGACGACGGTGAAGGTGCTGCTGGAAAACCTGGTGCTGTTGATTGCGCCGTTCGCTCCTTACCTTGCGTTCGAGCTATGGGAGCAGCTTGGGCAGGAGCAGAACATTCTGCGCGCGCCGTGGCCAGCGTTTAACGCGGAACTTGCTCGCGAGGATGAGATCGAGATTCCGGTGCAGGTAAACGGCAAGCTGCGGGCGGTGATCCGGGTAGCTGCCGGTGCTGACGACGAGACAATTCGCGAAGCGATCAAAGCGGACGCGAAGGTGCAGGCCGCGGTTGTCGGCAAAGAGATTGTGAAGGCCATTGTCGTGAAGGGCAAGCTGGTCAACATTGTTGTGAAGGGCTGATGGCAGAGAAAGAGGCCGTGCGCGGCACGCAGTCACTCGTGCATACGATAGCGGGCTGCTGGTCGCGCCCTTCCCTGCTGGCCATTGAGGTCGCGTGGCGATGGCTCTTTGGCGTGCCTGCGCTGCTGCTGCTCTGGCAGGTGGGCGCGCGTATTCTGGCGGCGACTACCGACCAGCTTCGTGCAACCGGCATCGAAGATTTTTCCCTGCAGGACCCGATGCACGGCGCGGTTGCGATTGCGGACGTATATGCGATTCTGCGGCAGCCGGTGCTGCATGCGGCTTTGTGGCTGCTGCCGCTGCTCGCGATTGGGTGGTCGATCACGTCGGGGATCGGGCGCAACCTGGTACTGCGGCGATATGATTCGACGCTACCGATAAGGCCGGTGCGGATGATTGCGCTGCAACTTCTGCGCGTGATTGCGCTTGGCGGAAGCTTTCTCTTGTGGTTTTTGGCGATTCATTGGGCGGCCAATACAACGCTCTCGGGTGCGGAGCCGAACCTGGTGTTTTACTGCGCACTGGTGATTTGCCTCTCGCTGGGGATTTTTACGTTGTGGGGCTTGCTGAGCTGGGTGTTTTCGATAGCGCCGCTGCTTGCTCTGCTTGAAGACCGTGGCATCGCGGCGACCCTTTACCGCAGCGTGCGTCTCGGGCCGCTGACCAGCAAGCTGGTGGAAGTAAACATGGTGATGGGCATCATCAAGATTGCCCTGATTGTGCTTGCGATGGTTTTTTCGGCGACGCCGCTTCCCTTCGCATCCGTGATGCAGGGGCCGCCGCTGTTCATCTGGTGGACTTTGGTGTCGGTGCTTTATCTTGCGGCGTCTGACTTTTTCCAGGTCGCGCGGCTGGTGGCTTTCATCCGATTCTGGCGCTTGTGGAAAGAGTCCCCATTGAATCCATCGCCAATTTCGGCGGCATCAAAGTAAACTGGTGAGTGGACACATCGTCGATCGTCATCCTTGATTTTGGCTCGCAGTATACGCAGCTGATTGCGCGTCGCATCCGCGAGCAGAACGTCTTTTCCGTTGTACTTCCCTGCACTGCCACGCTGGCTGAGATTGAAGGCTACAAGCCGCTGGGCATCATTCTTTCGGGCGGCCCTAACTCGGTGTATGACGCGGACGCGCCTAAGGCCGATCCTGCGGTACTTGGTCTGGGCAAGCCGGTGCTTGGCATCTGCTATGGGCTGCAGTTTATTGCGCATCATTTGGGCGGCAAGGTTCGATCGGCTGACAAGCGCGAATACGGGCATGCCGAGGTCTCGGTCGTGGATCCGGCGACGCCGCTGTTTGCAGGGCTGCCCACCGATCTGCATGTGTGGATGTCACATGGTGACGAAGCGCTGGAGTTACCTCAGGGTTTTCATCTGACGGCGAAGACCAGCAACGCGGTCGCGGGCATTGCTAATCCGGAGCGAAATATCTGGGCGGTGCAGTTTCATCCGGAAGTGCACCACACGCGCCACGGCTCGGAGCTGCTGCGCAACTTCTTATTCAATATATGCAAGGCGAAAGCCGATTGGACGCCGGAGCACTTTATCCAGTCGACGGTTGCGGCGATTCGCGAGAAGGTTGGCGATGGCCACGCTATTTGCGCGTTGTCCGGTGGGGTCGATTCGTCGGTTGCGGCTGTGCTCGTGCATCGTGCGATTGGCGACCGGCTCACGTGCGTTTTCGTGGACAACGGCGTGCTGCGCAAGAATGAGTTCTTCAAGGTGCAGGAGAATCTGCGCGAGAAGCTTGGGCTGAATCTGGTTGCGGTGGATGCGAGTGGACGATTTCTTTCGCGGCTGGCGGGAGTGACCGATCCGGAGACGAAGCGCAAGGTTATCGGCAGCGAATTCATCAACGTCTTCGATGACGAGGCTCACCGCATCTCGCAACTCACTGGCGGTGTGGACTGGCTGGTGCAGGGCACGCTCTATCCGGACGTGATTGAGTCGTCATCTGTCAAAGGACCGTCGCAGACGATCAAGAGTCACCATAATGTTGGCGGGTTGCCGGAAACGATGAAGCTGAAGCTCATTGAGCCTCTGCGCGATTTGTTCAAGGACGAGGTGCGCCGCATCGGACGCGATCTGCAGATGCCGGAAGACATTCTGCAACGCCAGCCATTTCCCGGGCCGGGGCTTGCGGTGCGCATTCTTGGCGAAATTACGCCGGAGCGCGTGGCGCTGCTGCAGGAGGCCGACGACATTGTCGTGCACGAGATCAAGGCCGCCGGGCTTTACCAGCAGATCTGGCAGTCGTTTGCGGTGCTGCTGCCGGTGAAGAGTGTGGGCGTGATGGGCGATCAGCGAACGTATGCTTACACCTGCGCAGTTCGCGCGGTGCACTCGGAAGATGGCATGACGGCGGACTGGGTCCCGCTGCCTTACGAAGTGTTGAAGAAGATTTCCAGCCGCATTGTGAATGAGATTCGCGGGATCAATCGCGTGGTGTATGACATCACGTCGAAGCCGCCGGGCACGATCGAGTGGGAATGATTTGCCCGTCCTTTTAGCTGAGCGCAGGCGATCAGGAGATTCTTCGCCTGCGGCTCAGAATGACGGCCATTTTTCTTAGCACTAAGCCTTCACTTGACGGAATACAAGACTGAAGCGTGCGGAGCCAGCGTCACTTTGAGGGCTGACGCTGAACCCAGGTCCTTTTTCAGCCATAAATCGCGCGTGCGATAACTGCTCCCAGACAGGCCCACTTCTTTCCAGCCATAGGAAATTGGCTGCTGCGAATCGCTCAGGTTGAAGACAGCAATGTATTGCTCGCCCTGCGCGCCGTGGGCTGTCCATACAACAGTGGTCGGCGTCTGTAGCACAGGCTTATTGCCGCTCGAGTGCTGATCGACGGCGATGATTTCCGGATCGGTTAGCAACGATTCAGTGGATCTGTCCATCTGCGTGAGGTTCGCACCGAGGATTAAGGGAGAACGGGCGATGGACCATAAGGTGATGAGGGTGCGCGCTTCGTCCTGAGTGAAGCGGGAATGTCTTGGATTGCCCCAGCCGGGCTTCGGTCCGAGATAGCCGAGGGGCAGCATGTCGGCGTCAGGCCAGTGGCCGGGTTCTACGTGCGGCGACCATTGTGCGAGCTTGTCGAACTGGCGGGTAAGCGATTGCGGAAAATTGCTGGTGTCGCCTTCGGGTTTCTTCCAAACATCCCAGAAGTCGTCAGAGATGCGCCAGAGTTGCGCGTACTTGCGCACGTCGTCGGCTTGCTCGATGGGAGTTGGACCGGGCGAGAGGCTGAGGGCAATATCGCGACCGCTCTTCCTGAGGGCTGCACTCATCATGTGAATCTCGTCGGCGTCATAGGGTGCGGAGATGCAGTCTACCTTGACGAAATCGAGTCCCCAGCTGGCATAGAGTTTGCCAAGCGAATCGTAATAAGCCTGGCCGGCGGCATTGGCTTTGAGTCCATAGTTGTCTGGATTCCAGCGGCAGAGATCTGACGTGTTCGCTGCGTCGGCTGCGTGAAACGATGAGCCAGCAATGGGCAGGTTTTTCTCGACTGCCTCTTTGGGGATGCCGCGGATTATATGGATGCCGAATTTCAATCCTAAGGAGTGGACGTAATCGCCGAGGGCTTTCAGCCCGGCGTCTCCGTTGCTCGATGAAAAGCGGTTTGGCGCAGGCAAGTAACGGCCATTCGAGTCCAGAGTGTAGCCCTGGTCTGCACCTTTGGTTCCTGCATTTTCAGGATGCTGCAGATACCAGCCTTCGTCGATGACGACGTATTGCCAGCCGTATGGCTTGAGGTGCTGATTGAACCAGTCAACGTTGGCCTTGAACTGATTTTCGGTGATAGTAAGGCCGTAAGAGTCCCAGCTATTCCATCCCATGGGCGGCGTGGGTGCAATCAATTTTTCATGGCTCTGGGCGAAGGAACAGGTCGTGGCGGCGATTATGAGTAGTAAACCGCACATGCGAAGACGATGGATCATCGGCATTTTCTCCTGGAGAACGTTTTCCGGCGAACCGTCCCAGTGTACTGCAGGCCATCGGCCTGAGGCTGCCTAAGTCTCGCAGCGACAACTATTTCCTGTATACTCCGATTGTTTATGCGGGTTTTTATCATTCTTCCAGCAGCCGGACTCGGTACGCGCATGTCGGCGGGCCATCATTCCACAGCTGCGCCGAAACAGTTTCTTGAACTGGCAGGCGTCCCTATCCTGATTCACAGTTTGCGAGCCTTTGCCCAGGTCCCAAAAGTCAGCACGATCTATGTTTCGGTGCGCGCGAATGAACGTGAGCGCGTGGAAGCACAGGTTTCAGAATATGGCTTCGCAGACAAGGTGCAGATTGTGACAGGAGGCGACACGCGTCAGGAGAGCGTTGCCAATGCTCTGAATGCACTCGACTGCGACGATAACGATATCGTGCTGGTCCATGACGCGGTGCGCCCGCTGATCGATCCGGCCACCATTACCCGCACCATTGAAGCCGTGGAAAAGCACGACGCCGCCATCGTCGGATTGCCCGCTGTGGATACGATCAAGCAGGTAGAACGCACCGCCGACGGGGCCATCATCACTGCTACGATTCCGCGCGAATATATTGTGCAGGCGCAGACCCCACAGGGTTTCCGTTGCGGACTGCTGAGACGAGCCTTTGCGGAAGCCACAGCCGACGGGTTCACCGGAACCGATGAATCGAGCATCGTCGAACGGGCAGGCTCGCCGGTAGCTGTCGTCGCGGGCTCTTCAACCAATCTGAAGATCACGCAGCCTGGCGATCTTGAGCTGGCGGAGTTTTATCTGCAGCGGACCGCCGCGCTGCATCGCTGACGGCAAGCGGCGCTCAAACAACGCCGCAGCAAAATCCATAGAATTTCCGTGATCCGGGCTTGAACCTGTTACACCATGAAGCAGGCTCCCTTCGAGGATTAGCTATGCGGAAATCTCCACCGTCGCCCCGCGCCAGTTTCTGGCTGGTGCTGGCCATGTTCGGATTGATTGCTGCGCCGGCAGCGATCACGTTACACACAGTTCGCGGACCGGCGCCTGCTCCCACGCCATACGGATATACCGTTAGTCTTCTCCTGTTCATCCTGCCGGTATTCATCATTGCCTTCTGGTTCTTTCCGCAGGAGGAAATCCGGGTTTCCCAGAAAGCCTTCTGGTGGACGATCGGGCTGCTTTTCCCGCTCGGAGCGGGTCTCGACTTTTTCTTTGCCAGGTATTTTTTTTATTTTCCAAACGCGGGAGCGACGCTCGGTATTCGCGCCTCCGCACTTGGTGGAGGCGTTCCGGTCGAAGAGTACATTTTCTATTTCGCGGGCTTTCTCGCGATTCTTCTGCTCTATATATGGCTCGATGCGTACTGGCTCGACGCTTACAGCGTTCCAGATAACGACGCCAATAGAATTAATTTCGAACGTCTGTTCCGGTTCCATCCGCAATCTGTAACGCTGGCGATTTTTCTCGTACTGGCAGGCATTCTTTACAAGCGCAATTTCGGCGGTCCGGGATTCCCCGGCTACTTCACATTTCTTGTTCTCGGCGCGCTGCTTCCCTCTTCCCTGTTCCTGCCGACAGCGCGGCCTGTCATTAACTGGCGGGCATTCAGCCTGACCATGTTCATGGTCGTTCTTATCAGCCTGCTGTGGGAGGTAACACTCGCTCTTCCTTACGGCTGGTGGAACTTTCGCGATGAGCAGATGCTTGGCGTCCGCATCACTGCGTGGTCACGCCTCCCGATCGAGGAGGTATTTTTATGGGTCGCAGTGACATATGCGACTGTCATCGTCTATGAAATCGTGAGACGCTGGAAGGCTTCGGGAAAGAAGTTATGGCACGCACTGTCGGGAAGAAGATCGGCAGCCTGATTTTCAAGCAATCAGGCTGCAGCGGGCTTGGCATGGCAGTCTGAAGCTATCTGCGGGCGCGTTCAATCGCACGCACCACAGCGCGCGATTTATTGACCGATTCCTCAAACTCTTTTTCCGGAACGGAGTCTGCCACGATACCAGCTCCGGCCTGGATATATCCCTGTTTGCCTTGCTGCAGCAGGGTGCGAATGGCGATGCACGAATCCAGATTGCCGGAGTAGTCAGCGTAGAGGACGCTGCCGCCATAGATACCGCGACGTGTCGGCTCCAGTTCCTCAATGATCTCCATCGCGCGAACTTTTGGAGCGCCGCTGAGGGTTCCTGCAGGAAAGCAGGCGCGGAAAGCATCGACAGCATGCAATTCGGGGCGAAGCTTGCCCTCGATGCCGCTGACGATGTGCATGACGTGCGAGTAGCGCTCGACCGTCATCAATTCCTTCACTTCGACCGAACCGTATTCGCTGACGCGGCCGACATCATTGCGGCCCAAATCGACAAGCATCACATGCTCGGCGCGTTCTTTTTCGTCATGCAGCATCTCCTGGGCTACGCGCAGATCGTCTTCTTCGCTTGCGCCGCGTGGACGGGTTCCGGCAATCGGACGGTACTGGATGCGTCCCTGGTTGACGCGAACCAGCAGCTCCGGCGAGGAGCCGGCGATCTGCGTGACAACATCTGAACCGCGGGCGCCGGGTTTTTTGGTGCCCATGCGCAGGAAATAGAGATACGGCGAGGGATTCACGATACGGAGTGCGCGATAGACCGAGAAGGGATCAACACCTGTCTCCACATCAAATCGCTGCGAGAGCACCACCTGAAAAACGTCTCCAGCCGCGATGTATTCCTTGGCCTGTTCGACAGCTTTATAGAAATCTTTTTTGCGCGTTTGAGAATCGAGTTTAAGCTTGCCGCCGACTTTCTTTTGTTTCAGCTTCGGAAGGGGCACAGCGAGGCGTTTTTCCAGCCGGTCGAGACGCTTGATTGCGTCAGAATAGGCGCGCTCCGGCTTCTGCTGCGAGACATCGGCGGTAGCGATGAGCAGCATTTCTTTGCGAATGTGATCGAAGGCCAGCACTTCGTGGAAGAACATGAGGCAGACATCGGGGAGGCCGAGATCGTCTTCCGTCGTTTCCGGGAGCCGCTCGATCTGCCGCACGGCATCATAGGCGAAAAATCCGACAGCTCCGGCAGTAAATGGCGGCAATCCGGCGATGCGCGCTGGTTTGTGACTGGTCATCAGCTCTTTCCACAGAGCGAAGATGTCGCCTTCTATCCGACGCAGCTTGCCATTTTCGGTGATTTCAATGGACTGGCCACGCGAAACTATCTTGCGGAAGGGCCGGATGCCGATAAACGTATAGCGGCCAATCTTTTCGCCGTTTTCGACCGATTCCAGCAGAAAACACTCTGGCTCATCGTTCGCAAGGCGCAGAAAGGCGGTCACAGGCGTTTCGAGATCGGCGGTCAGCGTGCGGTAAAGCGGCACGAGGGTGTGGGTGCGGGCGAGCTTCAGAAATTCGGAGCGGCTGGGCAGCGATGTTTCGTGCGATGGCATGGCTTAGTGGTTATCGTACCGTAAACATCGCCAGGGTTGAGTATCTTCAGCCATGTAATTGCTGCCCTTGGAGATAGCTCAAAACAGCGGAACAGGAACCACGCTATATACCCTCCCAGCCGTGTCGATCAAGCTTGCGAGGTGCTCTACCGAAGCCTATACTCGGTGAGTTTGGCCGGATTCGCATGTTTTCCTGCAAATATGGGTCAAATGTATGTCATTTGCATGCCGAAATGACCGTAATTTGCATGCAGAAATTGACGCTCTACTCACGCAATAAGCGGAGAATCGGTCGAAAGGGAGAGATGGTTTGGTATGGCTACAATAACCCTCGAGCAGGAGATTAATCCCTGGGAAGCACAGGCTGCTCGGTTTGACTTCGCGGCACGCAAGCTGAATCTGGATGAAGGTTTATGGCGTGTACTGCGGCATCCTTCGCGCGAGATTATCGTGCATTTCCCCGTAAGCATGGATGATGGCCGAATTGAGATGTTTACCGGCTTCCGTGTGCTGCACTCGCAGGCTCGCGGTCCCGGTAAGGGCGGCATTCGCTACTCGCCGGACGTATCGCTCGACGAAGTGCGCGCACTGGCAAGCTGGATGACGTGGAAATGCGCCGTGGTGAATATCCCCTTCGGCGGCGCAAAGGGCGGCGTGATTTGCGATCCTAAAAAAATGTCGATGGGCGAGCTGGAGCGCATGACGCGCCGCTACACCGCCGAGATCATCGAATTCATCGGACCGGAAAAAGATGTACCTGCTCCGGACATGGGCACCAACGAGCAGACTATGGCGTGGATGATGGATACCTATTCCATGCATCAGCGTCAGACGGTGACCAGCGTTGTGACCGGCAAGCCACTGAACATTGGCGGATCGCGTGGACGCCGCGAAGCCACCGGTCGCGGCATCAGCGTGATGTGCGACGAGGCGCTCAAATATCTTCAGATGTCTTTCGATGGCTGCAGGGTCATTATTCAGGGCTTTGGCAATGTCGGCTCGAATGCCGCGAATCTTCTTCGCGACAAGGGCTACAAGATTATCGGCATCGCAGAATACGATGGCGGCCTGTTCAACCCGAACGGCATCGACATCTGCTCTCTTCTTGAGCACCGCCAGCGCAACGGCACTGTCCTCGGCTTCAAGGGTGCAGAGGCCTATGACACGCACGAACTGCTGACAGCTGACTGCGAAATCCTGATTCCCGCTGCGACCGAAAACGTCATCACCAGCCGCAATGCCGATCGCATTAAGGCTCGCGTGATCTGCGAAGGCGCCAACGGCCCGACAACCGCGGTTGCTGACGAAATTCTCGCCGACAAAAAGGTGTTCATTATTCCGGACATCCTGGCGAACGCGGGTGGTGTCACGGCCTCCTACTTTGAATGGGTGCAGGATCGTCAGGGCTACTTCTGGAAGGAGGCCTTCATCAACGAGCAGCTGGAGAGCATCCTGGCCGAAAGCTTCGATGCTGTCGTCCGCTACTCTGAGGCCCATGGCGTCAATAACCGCATTGCAGCCTACATGCTGGCGATTGATCGCGTAGCCTTTACCATCAAGCAGCGCGGCATCTATGCGTAATCGTGTATGAGCTGAAAAGGACGGCCTTTGGGCCGTCCTTTTTATTGCTAGCCTTATCTTGATTTACTGACCGCCCGGAAGCCTTCGTTGTATAGTGAGGGCAATCTCAGATGTCGCTTTCTATACGGGCGAAGAGGCTACAATGTCAATTGCGCGCAAAATGCTGGGGAGCACGCATTCCTTGATGGGGCACTCACGGATCGGACTTTGGGCTGCTGAAAAGATACGGAACCAGGCCGAAGCTGTTATCGCATTGGCTCATGGCACCACTGAAAGTGCCTTGGAGCGCAACGGCGAAGGAGATTTTCTGAGAAGTGTTGCGCCTTCTATTAGTTACTTTATTGACGTTGGCGCAAACAAAGGCGATTGGACCGCTGCATTACTGAATTACTCCCCAGCTGCGCAGGGTTTGTTGATTGATCCTTCGCGGTCTGCAATGTCGAAGCTTCGGCGGAGTTTCGCTGAGATTAACCAGCTTGAAATCTTGGAAGCCGCTGTGGCCGATAAACCAGGCTTTCTGCCATTTTTCGAAGAGGCCGATGCGGGAGAGACGTCGTCATTAATAGGCGCCGTCTCCTCAGCAGCGAACTGCAGACAGGTTCCAATTACCACCATTGACCGCGAAGTAAGTAAGCGAGACTGGCCTCGGGTTGATTATCTCAAAATCGATGCTGAAGGTTATGACTTTCTTGTGCTGCAGGGTGCGAGAGAGCTTTTATCGAAAGGGATGATTCAGGTTGGACAATTTGAATATGGAGAAGGGTGGAGGCATGCAGGTTCTACCCTGACATATGCGCTGAAGTGGTTATCCGAATTCGGTTACGAGTGTTATCTAATGACATCGAAGGGAGTTCTGGCGCCGAACCCAGAGCGGTTCCGTGAATATTTTCGATATTCGAATTACATCTTCATTCGTTCCGACTTACGGGAGACGGTTATGCCGCAAAGGGACGAAGCGATATTTCGCAGACTGTACTGAAGCTAAATTTACGAATCCAATCGGAATGACGAGCCGATGCGAGCGCTATAGAATTGGTGGCGTTTCTATTTTCTGATCTTGTTGAGTGCTCATGCAGCGTCGTGATTTTCTGAAGTCAGCAACTATGGCAGGTAGCTCGCTTTTGTGGGCGCCTCATTCTGCTTTTTCATTGCAGTCACCGGTAATCACTCCCGCACCCGATCCTGCTGTAAAGCACGTACTGGTGATGTTCAAATGTCACTTCGATGCTGGCTTCATCGATACGCAGGCGCACGTTGTGCAGAGGTATTTCACCGAATACTTTCCGCATGCCATGCAGATTGCCGAAGAGATGCGGCAGTCGGGCAACGAGCGCTATGTGTGGACCACCGGCTCGTGGCTACTCTACGAGTACCTCGAACAGGCTTCCGCAGAAGATCGCAAGCGCATGGAGCAGGCGATCCAGCGCGGAGATATTGCCTGGCATGCGTTGCCATTTACCTGGCAGACAGAATTGATCGACCGTTCGATGATCGAAGGGAGCCTGGGACTTTCGCAGTCGCTCGACAGGCGTTTTGGGCGGACGACGACGGGCGCGAAGATGACGGATGTACCCGGACATACGCGCGGGCTGATTGCTCCGCTGGCCGGGCATGGCGTGAAGTTCCTCGATATCGGAGTGAATGACGCGAGTACTCCCGCTGAGTTGCCTCCCCTGTTTACATGGAAGGATTCGCGAGGAGAGACGCTGTCGGTGATGTATCACCACGGGTACGGCGGCGTGACGCGCGTTCCTGGCTCCGATCTCGCGGTTGCCATTGTGGTGCGGGACGATAACAGCGGCCCACATTCTCCTGAGGAAATTAGAAAAGTCTATGCGCGCCTGAAGGACCAATTTCCCAATGCCGAAGTCACGCCAACAAATCTGACCGAGATCGCGAATGCTGTAGATCCGTTTCACAGCCATCTCCCTGTCATCACGCAGGAGATTGGCGATTCATGGATTCACGGCGTAGCCAGCGATCCCCTGAAGCTGGCGCGTTACCGCGAAGTGGCGCGGCTTCGCGAGCGCTGGATTGCGCAGAAAAAATTTGGCATCGGCGATACAACGGATGTAGCCATGCTGCGACGGGTTTTGCTGGAAGCTGAACACACCTGGGGCACCGACACAAAGACGTGGCTGGACTTCGATCACTACACGCCGAAGGATCTCGCCTCGATGCTGGAGACGAAGAATTACAAGGTCGTCGAATTCAGCTGGGAAGAGAAGCGCAAGGATTTGTTCGACGGGATTTCTGCGCTGCCGGCGCAGTTGCAGAATGAAGCGCAGCAGGCGGTACGCGCTCTGGAGGCGAAGAAACCGTCGATGGTCGCTGGGTCGCCACACTCGGCGGAGAACGAGATCGAATCGAAGCATTTTGTTGTTGGCATCGACGCGAAAACTGGTGCGATACGCAAACTGCGCAACAAGAAAACGGAACGCGAGTGGGCTTCAGCCGACCATCCGCTGGCATTATTTTCATATCAGACACTGTCACAAAAGGACTACACGCAGTTCTTCACGAATTACGTGGTGAGCGATGCGGATTGGGCGAAGAAAGATTTCGGTAAGCCGAATATCGAGCGCTACGGGGCTGAAAGTCAGGAGTGGCTGCCGTCTCTCACTGACCTGCACGTTGCCAAGGATGCAGCTGGACATCGCATTCTGGCGCAGCTGGAAATAAAAGATGCTGCTGCTTTGAACTCGGGACGCGCGGCCTTTCCGCAGGATCTATATCTGGAACTGGTTCTGCCTGATGCTGCGCCGGAAATCCATCTAAACTTTTACTGGTTTGGAAAGCCAGCAACGCGCATGCCGGAGGCTATCTGGCTGACTTTCAATCCACAGGTGAAAGATCCTCAAGGCTGGATGATGGAAAAATCAGGCGAGCCGGTGTCGCCATTCGATGTGGCCGTCGCCGGAGGAAGGCATCTGCATGCAGTCTCTCCCGGGATTCATCACAAAGATGGCGACAGCGAATTTCGCCTCGAGTTGCTTGATGCGCCCGTAATCGCCTTAGGTGAGAAATCTCCACTGAATTTTTCGCGGACGCAGCCCGATCTCTCAGGCGGCGTTCACTGCAACCTCTTCAACAATGCGTGGGGAACCAATTACATCATGTGGTTTGGCGAAGACATGCGCTTCCGCTTTATTGTGCGGGCATAGCTGCTATTCGGAGCGCAATGCCTGCACAGGATCGAGATGCGCCGCCCTCCATGCCGGGATAGAACAGGCAAACGCAGCTACCAGCGACAAAATAGCTGCGACAGAGGCGAAGATCGTCCAATCGAGCGGCTGCGTGCCATAAAGCATGCTTCGAATCAGCTGCACGCTGAAGGCGCTTCCGATCAGTCCGATCACCAGCCCAATCCATGCAGGCATTAAACCATCAAATAAAAGCAGACGAAGCACAGAGCCACGCTGCGCCCCAAGCGCGATGCGAATTCCTATCTCGCCGGTGCGCTGCGTCGCGAGATAAGAGAGCACTCCATACAATCCAACGGCCGCCAGCAGCAACGCAATGACAGCAAAAGCGAGCACCAGCATCGAGGTGAAGTTTGCATCGAGTGTGGATTTCCCGATCGATTGCTCCATGGTCAGCACATCGGAAACCGGCAAGCCGGGATTGAGCTGCGCCAGCAGTTTCTGTACCGGCAGCGCCAAGCTCATTGCATCTTTGTCCGACCGAATTCCAATAGAAGACCACCACCATTGCCCGCAAAGGATAGGCAAGTACATGGTCGGTCCCTCCGGCTCTGTAAGACTCCACAACGTGTTGCCTACTATTCCCACCACTTCGAATTCCGCATCGTTAAGCACGCCGGCGCGAATGTGTTTGCCCAGAGGATTCTCGTTGGGAAAATATTGTTTGGCCATCGATTCGCTGATGATGATCGATGAAGCGTTTTGCAGTCTTTCGCGCTCTTCAAAGGCACGCCCGGCTCGCACTGGAATTTGCAGCGCCTGAAAGTATCCCGGATCGACAGCCCGCACCATGACGCTCTGCTCTTCCTGTTTGCCCGGATGTTCCATGATGGTGAAATGAGAGTCTCCGCCATAACCCTGTCCCGGCAGTGCGGTGGAGAGTCCCGCCGCCTTCACGCCGGGCAAGGCACGCAGGCGCGGTAATAGCTCTTCAAAAAATGCGAGACGTTTTTCGGGCGTATTGTATTGCACATCAGACAAAGCGAACTGCATGGTAAGAACATTCCGCGTTGCGCATCCCAGGTCGAGCGCACGCAGCTTTTGGTAGCTCTTGAGGAGAAGTCCCGCGCTGGTAAGCAACACAACCGTGAACGCGACTTCCACCGCGAGCAGAACCTTTCGCATGCGAGCGGTCGATGAGCCCGCGCTATTAGTGCGAGACGATTCCTGCAGCGATGCCAGCAACGGGCCGCGCATGAACGATGATCCCGGAATCAAACCAGCCAGGATGCCGCTCAGGACTATCATGACCACTCCGAAGAGTAAAGAAGCCGTATCCATCTGAACGGTGTCGACGCGGGCCAGGTCGGGCCTGGAATGCACAAGCCACTGCATGCCGAGCCATGCCAGCGGTAGTCCCACCGCGCCTGCGGCTAAAGCCAGCACTGCGCTTTCCGTCAGCTGCTCACGCAGCAAGCGCCATCGGCTGCCGCCCAGCGAGGCGCGAATCGAAATCTCTTTTCGCCGGGATGCGGAACGCGCGACCAGCAGATTCGCGACGTTGAGGCAGGCGATGAGCAGAACGCAACTGGTTGCGGCAAGGAGTATATAGAGTTGCGTCTTTGCCTCATGTACTACGCCATCGAGCATCGTACGTACATTTGCAGAGCTGCCGGTGAAAGGCGTGGGGTGATCGAGATGAACGCGCTTGGTCGCGGTGTCTACTTCGCTCAACGCTTGTGCCAGCGTGGCGCCGGGGCGCAGCCTGCCAATTACGAAATAGTTATGCAGGTCGACCTTTTGTATCTGTGCCGGATCCTGCTCGTGGTAGATAGCCGCCCATAGCTGTGTCCGTGTGTCCGGATAGACAAACCATGCAGGCAACACTCCGATGACCGTGTAGGGATGCGAATCGAGCTGTATCGTCCTGCCCAGAATTCCTTTGTCGCCGCCATATCTCCGTTCCCATAAGCCATGCGTCAAAACTACGGTTCCGGGCGCCTGTGGACTGTCTTCGGACTGGGTGAAGAATCGGCCTATCTCCGGCGTAACGCCAAGCGTTGAGAAAAATTCCCACGATGCAGAAGCATAGCGGATTCGTTCCGGGAGCTGACCGCCGCCATCCGACAGGTTGATGGGATCGGTGCCGTAAATCGCCATCTGTTCAATACTGGGCGCCTGTTTTTTCCATGCCGCATACATGCCGCCTGCTACGTAACTGAAGGCACGCTGTCCGTTCGGGCTCTTTTCATATATCTGAATCAGTCGAGACGGGTCTTTGAATGGAAGCGGCTTGAGCAGCACTGAGCGGACCACCGTGAACAGCGCTGTATTTGCGCCAATTCCCAGTGCCATCACCATGATGGCGGTGATAGAAAAGGCCGGCGTGCGCCACAATGTGCGCATGGAATACCTGCAATCGCGCCAGATATCAGCGAAGAAGTGAACGGTCCCGCGCTCCCACTCCTCTTCCCGCACACGGCGCGGGCTACCGAATTTCAGGTGTGCCTGGCGGCGCGCTTCTTCAGGCGAAAAGCCTCGACCGAGATTCTCGTCTATTTCGTGCGCGATATGCGCTTCAATCTCGCGCGCCAGCTCGGCGTCGCGCCTGCGTCTGCTGAAAAACTTTACGGGATTCACTGACTCTCCTAGCGAATATTGAAATCGTGAACGATCAGTCGCGTGTCCACCATGACGTGCGGTGTGACGGCATGGAAGCCCCACATGTGTACCCAGGCATTTCCTGTCCGAAATGTGAGGAATGACTTCATCACACCTGCAGGGAAAAACGTGAGCAAAACAAAGATGACAGAGACTGCCGCGTGATAAGGCGAGTCATAGCGTGTCCATGATTCGAAAACGTGCATGAGCGGGTAACTGACGGCGCCAGCCAGAAAGGCGACCGGTGGAGAGAACAGCCGGGCATAGCGCGGCAGCAGGATCGCATAGATGAAGATCATGATAGGGAGATCGGTCCCGCACAGATGCAGCACCAGAGAGAGCGCTCCGCCGACGAGCTGCTGATGCAGCGTGAGCTGAAAGATGTTGGGGCCGGCAAGCTCGTAGGCACAGCCGATGAGCATGACAACGGCGATGATGAGCGCGTCATTCTTCCAGTTGGCAGACCGCAGATTGAGCGCCTGAAGCGAGTAGCCACGCCAGCGAAAGATGAGATACGGAAGAAGCGCGAGGAGGATACCGTTGTACGCAGCCCAGGTGTAGACCGCGGCCGGCGACTGGACGTGCGTCGCGCCGAAGAGGCAGCCATTGAGATGCAGCGCGATGCCTTCGCCGAAGTAGTGCTGTCCAATGATGCGGCCCGCGAACAGAACGACGGCGCCGTAAATCCACATCGCCAGCGTTTCACGTAAGGCAATGCCCCGCTCCGGAGCGCGTTCGGCAAGCTCCGGAGCCGGACGATGCCGCGCCAGAAAGGAGACGATGCCGATGAGCAGGATGATCGAAAAGAGACCGATGGAGTTGTTGAGCACATCGGTTATGGGCGGCGTGGTGCCGAGTTCGGGCCGGTCGAGCGGCACACCGGTCCGGCAGAGCAGGATGGCTGCCGCACTGAGCAGGCACCAGATTACGAGAGCGAACCAGAGGCTTGGTTGACGGACAAGATATTTGATACGTGACGCTGGGGAATTGGTCATGCGGTCTCATCTTTCCCAGAACATGAGCGCCTGTTTAAGGACGCACCTGAACATCAAACGCATCCCCGCACGGGATTGTTCCCCGATACGCCTTCAACTGCATGTAGATACCGCCTAATCAAGGCTTTCGCCCATGACGCGGCCAATCGCCTCAACGATCTGCCGCCAGCGGCCTGCCTCGGCCACCAGCTGTTTACGGCCAATGGCCGTGAGCTGGTAGAACTTGGCCTTGCGGTTATTTTCGCTTACACCCCAGTAGGAAGAAACCCAGCCACGCTCTTCAAGCCGATGAAGCGCGGGATAGAGAGACCCCTGCTCCACGTCCAGCACGTTTTCCGATGTGTGTTCAATCACATGAGCGATGGTGTGTCCATGCGCCGGGCCCATGATCAGCGTGCGCAGAACGAGCATGTCGAGCGTGCCTTTCAGCATGTCAACGTCAGTCGATTTCTTTGTGTTGCCCAAGTGATTGCCTCTCCACTCGAATATCTATGGAAGAAACTATACCACTCGAAGTTCTATGGGAAATAAAATTTTCACTCATCTGCTAAATCTCGAGGGGCGCAGCGCAGTATGCTTCGCTTGCGAGAGAAAATTCATATCTAAAACCGGGTTGCGGTTCGCTATCGCGGTGAAGGACGTGAACCGGGCCGCTCCGAATGCTTCCCTCTTTACCGTACCAGCCCACTACCGGGTGGTGGACGAGACGCCGGAACCGTAGAGTTGCTGATAATCCCCCTTTTAATTCAAGACACCTTCATTTCCGTGTCTATCTCACCGGACATGCGGTGGTGCATAATGGCTAGGTAAGGGTCTTCTTGCCAGGTCGTTGTGCCGTGAATCTTCCCAACTCCATTACGATGGGCCGAATCTTCAGCGTGCCGCTGCTGATCTGGATGCTGTCGCCGCATTTCCCGCTCCACGGGCCAAACGGCGAACAGGAATTATTCACGTCTATTTTCTTTATCCTTGTTTCCATTTCCGATGGAGTGGACGGCTATCTGGCGAGGCGCCGCGGCCAGATCACGACCATCGGCATGCTGCTCGATCCTCTTGCCGATAAGCTGTTGATTACAGCAGCATTTATCTGCCTTCTGCAGTACTCCCCCGATATCGTGAAGCCATGGATCGCGGTTCTGGTCATTGGCCGGGAGTTTCTGGTCACGGGGCTGCGCAGTATTGCCAGTACTGAGGGATTTACCATTGAAGCCAGCGATGTTGGCAAGTTAAAGACGGTAATTCAGATTGTTTCCGTGGTAGCTGTCATTCTGGCGCATCGTTGGGATGCCTGGTATTTCGGCTGGTTCATCATGCCGGTACGCTCGGTCGCAGTGACGGCGGTCTACTTTATGGCGCTTGTTTCCACCATCTCCGCTGTGGATTATTTCTGGGCATTCTGGCGCAAGATCGACCGCGCTACCGCCAGCCGTCGCAAGCAGGATAACGATTTCGTGCTGAGCCGGAAGAAAAAAAATATTCCAGCCTAGAAATCGGCCGACCTTTCAGCTCCCTGTGTAAACGATTCCGAAATTCACGCGTCTTTCTATCTAAGAGGCTGGGCAGATCTTCTGCCAAGACGAGTCCGCACAACCTCTTGCTCCAGAAGAGAAAAGCCTCGGCGGTTCGTGGGTCCGCCGGGGCTTTAACAATTCTGGAAACTTATGCCTGGGCTACGGTCTGCACGCCGTTGTGATGTGCATTGCCGTGCCTGGTGGTAAGCCGATGCACGAAGTGATAGGGCGGCCACGGCCCGGAGAGCTGCATCTGGCAATCCTTCATGATCTGGCTCGCGCTGGAATATTTGTTCTGGTACCGTTCCACGCACTTGTGGTCGATCAGGTGGGCGATATCCAGCAGCATTTTGCCCGAATCCGTCCGTCGGCAGCTGACTTCCTCAGCAAGCGGAGCGAACATCCGATGCATCTGCACCGATACGGCCCTTGCCTTGGTCTGGCGCTCCCGTTGCCGGGTAGCGTTTTCTCGAAGCTGCATAAGATACTCTCTTCCGGTCCCAGTGTTTGCCTGGGCGGAATAGGCATGAAGCTGTTCGCGGCAGCAGTCATCGAGTACGACTTTCAGATGCATTTCGGCCTTGCCGCGGAGGCGTTCAATATTGGTGAGGAACTGTCGCTGGTTGGAACGAACTGACCGGCGAAGGCTTTCGTCATCGGAAAAAACTGTTCCAAAACGGAAGGGAAGAACGGTGGAGCTTTTGAAGCAATCGGCTATTACGCGAGCGTGTTCTACGCCTGCCCGGTCGCTTAAGTTTTCTACTGGGGAATGTTCGCTGACGATTACGGCTAGATCACTGGCGGGATAAAGAAAAACCTGATTTCCGGCTATGCCCGACACCGCTTCCATTGGAATGGGTTTACGGTGGCGGAGCAACTCAGGGAAGGCTTGTTTCTCGGCAATGCAGTAGGCATACCATGCCATAGAGAATTCGCTCCGTACGCTGGTATTTGGAATGATGTATTACATCGGCATCTTTTTGAATCAGCTGCATCTTGCGTTCTGGCGCGTCCGTTTTACCACGAACTACTCCGAACTGAAACGTATCCTAGTCCTACCGGCTAACAACTGGCAAATTTTTCCTGCAACCGTGAAGAAAAGTTAGCAAAACGAGGATAAATTTCAATTCGCAATATGAGAATTTATTTTGCTTATATGAAATAGGATGATTTTGACTTGGCTTTGTTCCCTTGATGAAAATGCACTTAAGGCTATGCAGAACTATTGCTTTGAGCCCCCAAATCAAGGGCAAAGCGATTTCGCATCAGATGACGGTCGAAATTGATTATCGAATCTATTAGGAATGCCGCGACAGCAGCAGTCCTACCAGCGAAATAAGCACAATCAGCAGAATTGCCAACCCGGCGCCGATCGTTCGAACGAGCGAATTCAATGACTTAACTTCATTTACCAGCTCGGCATGTTCGATTGCGTTGCGCTCGGATGTTTGGCGAAGAAGCGTGATTTGCTCCTCAATGCGCTTCATTTCCACGGTCTGGTCCTGCACCCGGAGCCGCAGTTCACGGTGGCCGGCGTCGATCTCGGCCAATCCTTGGTGCAGCTCTTCTTTTGCGGCCGATTGCCCGCCGGCACCACCGTCAACGAAGTTCAACAGCTGGGCGACCGCTTGCACAGCGCCATGATCGACCATGCGCAGCCCGGAGGCCAGTACCGGGAGCATAGGCTTAAGCCGGCCCAGGGCATGCAGCAATCCAGCGCGGGACTTCTTCTCGTCCTGAGGAGATGTTTTCTCGGGAAGAAGCTTCTGGTCGGGTATGGGCACTTTTTGCTGCGCCAGTTCCATCAGGCGGTCTCCGGCGAGTTCATGCGAGGATTTGGCGGCTGCGTTCTTTTCTGCCACTTTCACCATGTTGTTCTATCACATACGATGCAGCGGGCGCCGGAATTCACGCTTTCGTCTGCGCCTGGTAATTTTCGAGCGTGGAAAAAGTTTCGCTTCGCATGCGGTCAATGTAGATGCGACAGTTCAGATGATCGATTTCGTGCTGCAGGATACGTGCGTGCCAGCCGCTGGCATCCACGACTCCTGGCTTGCCGCGCTCATCCAGGCAGGTCACGCGGACCTTCTGCGCACGCGACACGACAGCCATGAACCCGGGAACGCTGAGGCAGCCTTCGTGAAAGGCAATTTCCGGTGGCGTCAGCAGCTCAATTTCAGGATTTATGATGACGTGGAAAGGGATCGGTTCCCGTTCCCGCGCTTTCAGATCCGCTTTGTTTAGATTCTTGTGATATTCGGCTTTATCTTCAATCACGGCCAACTGCAACGATTGCCCGACCTGCGGCGCCGCCAGTCCTACCCCCGGTGCGGCGTGCATGGTCTCGCGCATATCCGCGATCAACTCGCGAATCAATGCGCTGCGGATTTCTTCTTTTGTAAGCGGGCGTGCTTTTGTGCGCAGAACGGGGTCGCCAACCTGAACGATTTTCAAGACCATAGCAGCTAAATCAGCTCCGTCTCCCATAGATCGTGCAGATGAACGATCCCTTGAATGTTTCCGGCTTCGTCGACGACCACCAGGGAAGTAATTTTCTTCTCTTCCATGATGTCGAGAGCGCGCACAGCCAGCTCGTCAGGAGCAATTGTCTTTGGGGAGCGGTTCATCGCTTCGCCTGCGGTCTTCTCCAATCCCTTTGAGCCGTCGTGTTCAAGCAGACGTCGCAGGTCTCCATCGCTGATGATGCCCGCGAGCTTGCCGTGGTCCTCTACCGTAGTGATGCCAAGCCCCTTACGCGACATTTCATATATGACTTCGCTCATGGGTGTCTGCATCTGCACCCGCGGAATGGCGTCACCGGCGTGCATAAGGTGATGCACCCGCGAAAGCTTTTTGCCTAGCTTTCCTCCGGGATGCAGATCAGCAAAGTTCTCTGCGCGGAAACCTTTTCGAATCGAGACAGCAATGGCAAGCGCGTCGCCCAGCGCCAGCATTGCGGTCGTAGATGCAGTCGGGGCAAGCCCCATGCCGCAGGCTTCCTGCTCGACCCCACAATCGAGGGCAACATCGCTCGCCAGAGCGAGTGTCGATTTCAAATTGCAGCAAAAGCTGATGAGCGCGTCGCCGATGCGCTTGATGGTGGCCAGAAGGCGCAAAATTTCTTCAGTCTCGCCGCTCGCGGAAAGCGCAATCACCACATCCCCGCGCGCCACCATGCCAAGATCGCCGTGAACGGCTTCCGCCGGGTGCAGGAAAAGCGCCGGGCTGCCGGTGGAACTGAGCGTAGCCGCAATCTTTTGCGCGATAATGCCGCTCTTGCCCATGCCTGTGACGACAACGCGTCCGCGAGACAGCCCACACTGGACAATAAGATCGACGGCACGCTCAAAGTCCACCGCCATCGGGCCTTCCAGCCGGTCTGCGAGCCGCTGCAGGGCTTCTGCTTCAATGCGAACGAGTTGTGCCGGGGTATGATCCGCCATAGTGTCCAAACATTTTGGATGGTATCAAAGCTTAGGGCCGCCTGCCGTGTTCAGATTCAGGATCCATCGCTTATGCCCGGGCATCCCTTAAAATGAAATCAGCGAAGAAAGGGTTTGACTTGAAACGCAATCACCTGGTTCTCATTCTGCTCATTGCCGCATTGGTGCTGATGATCTGGTCGGGCGTGGTGAATTACCGCCACCGAAGGGCCGAGGAGGCACAGCTTCAGGCCATGCAGTCTGTGCTTACTCCCGCGACACCTGCTTCTCCTGCCGATGCTGCCGCCGAGGCAGCGGAAGAAGACAAATCGCCATTGCAGGGCAAGCCCGCTCCCGCTTTCACACTGGAGACCCTGCAAGGACAGAAGGTTTCGCTCGCCAACTACAAAGGCAAGGCCGTGCTCGTAAACTTCATGGCGACCTGGTGCGCGCCGTGCAAGGTGGAGACGCCCTGGTTGATCGAGTTGCGCAAACAATACGGGCCGCAGGGATTCGAAATTCTTGGCGTCTCGACCGATGACCTGGACAAAGACGACGAGAAACAAAATGCCCAGGACAAAGAGGACATCGCCAAGTTCGTCAACCACATGCACATCGACTATCCGGTGCTGATTGATGGCGATTCCATCTCGCATCCTTACGGCGGAATAGATGCGCTGCCCAGCTCATTTTTTGTGGATCGCACAGGCAAAGTGGTGGCGTATACCGTTGGCCTTCACGATCGCAGTGAGCTGGAGGCAAATATCAAGAAGGCCATCGCCAGCGGAGGAGCATGATGCGCAGGCTGCTGTATGTTGTGCTCGCGGGCGCTCTTTGTCTGAGTCTGCGCTGCGCCAATTCGCAAAAGCTTGCGTGGCAGAGTGATGCGTCCAAGGCCGATCAGCATCAGCTGGTGAAGTTTCTTTACCCTGAACAGGTATCACTGACAGCCGGCAAACCGGACATTGTGGAGCTGCATTTTCGAGTGAATGACGGCCTGCACATCAACTCGCACACGCCTCGCGCGAAGAGCCTCATCCCTACCCAGTTGATGGTTGGAGAGCCCGAAGGTGTGAACGTTGCAAGCGTGGATTTTCCTGCCGGGACCGACTATTCGCCAGCCTTCAGCCCTGAGGATAAATTGAGCGTTTACACTGGCGAATTCGTTCTGCGCGCGCACGTAACCGCACAGAAGGGCGATCACCTGGTGCAGGCAGCTCTGCGCTATCAGGCTTGTGACGCAAATTCCTGCTATCCGCCGAAGACGGCCTCCATCGCGGTAAGCGTCATCGCAAAATAGCAAACAGACTTACGTCATTCTGAGCGTAATGATGCGCGCATCGATCGTCAGACTGTGCCGACGTTATTGGCAGCGGCCAATCGCTTCACCACGCGATTCTTGCCAAGATTCACCATGACGGCAAACAGGCTTGGGGCAACTGCCTGTCCGGTAAGCGCAACGCGCGATCCGTTGATGAGAGCCCCAGCCTTAACGCCCTTTTCCTCCGCAAATTCTCGCAGGACCTGCTCGGTCGAAGCTTCAGTAAACTCAGCCGTCGATTCGTAACGTGCGGCCAGTTCAACCAGCAGTGCACGCACGAAATCATCCTTCAAAAACTTGGCAACCGCAGCGGGATCATATTCGAAGCTATCGATGAAATAAGCGCGGAAAGCTATCGCGAAGTCTTTCAGGTTGCGCGCACGGGGCTTTACCAGATTGATAGCAGCCAGCACTTCATCCTGGGAACGGTCGGGTGTAAAGCCAGCCTTGGCCCATTCCTCTTCGATCAGCGGAAGCAGTTTTTGGGCGTCGTAAGCGCGTATGTATTCGGTGTTGAACCATGCCAGCTTGTCGTTATCGAAGACTGCATTCGATTTCGAAATGCCATCGAGCGAGAAGAGGCGAATCAATTCATCAGAGCCAAAAATCTCGCGGTCTTTTCCGTCTGCATCTTTACCTGCTGCGCCGGGCGTCCAGCCGAGCAGCGAAAGAAAATTGCGAAACGCTTCTGGAACGATGCCAAATTCTTTGTAAGCGATCACGCTGGTGGCGCCGTGCCGCTTAGAGAGGCGGGTCTTGTCGGGGCCGAGGATCAGCGGCACGTGGGCAAACACCGGCAGCTGTACTCCCAGCGCCCTGTACTGCAGTACCTGCTTCGGAGTGTTTGAGATATGATCCGCGCCGCGGATAATGTGCGTCAGGCGCATGTCGATGTCATCGGCCACTACGCTGAGGTGGTAAGTCGGGATGCCATCGGAGCGCAACAGCACGAAGTCCTCAATCTCAGCATTCGAAAATTCCACTTTGCCGAAGACGGCATCCTCAAAGCTGGTAGCTCCGCCTTCCGGAACGGCGAATCGGAGCGCGCAGGCTTCTCCTGCGGCTTTGCGCTGCGCGGCAATGTCCTTTTCTATCCTGCGGCAGCGACGGTCGTACATGGGCGGCCGACCTGCGGCAACTGCGGCAGCGCGGCGCTGCTCCAGTTCTTCTCTGGTGCAGAAGCAGTAATAGGCGTGGCCGCTGGCGAGCAGTTTTTCCGCAGTCTGACGATACAATTCGAGCCGCTTCGACTGATAGAAAGGGCCCTCATCCCAGTTTAGGCCGAGCCAGCGCATGCCTTCCAGAATGCCTTCGACCATCTCTTCCGAGGAGCGCTCGAAGTCCGTGTCTTCAATACGCAGGATGAGCGTGCCGCCAAAGTGGCGGGCATAGAGCCAGTTGAAAAGCGCAGTGCGGGCGCCGCCTACGTGCAGATATCCGGTAGGGGAAGGCGCAAAACGAACGCGGGGAGTAGAAACTGATTCAGACATTTCGACGATGTACTTTAGGTGATGTCTTCGGTATCGAAGATGGTGATTTTGCGTTCGGGTGTGCCGTGGACCTGGCTCACCAGGTCCTTCACCACGTCTTCAAGCTGCCGCTGGCTTTCTATGACGGCCGTCATGCTCTTCAGCTCGGTTGGATCTTCGACCTGCTCCAACAGCACGACAGCATGAGCCTGCGCTACGTGGTCCACGTTGAGGCCCTCGGGCGTCTTTGCCTTAACGCCGACAGCATTAGGTTCCACACCCAGCAAATCAGCCAGATGCTCACGCAACTCAGCTGAGATTGGCCCTATTTTGGGAGCGGCGAGCACCAGCGTCGTGTCGATATTGACGATGCGGTAGCCGGCATTCTGAATCTCTTCGAGCGCCAGGTTCAGAAAAATGGCAGAATCGGCATCTTTCCAGCGCGGATCGCCCGGGGGGAAGAAGCTGCCAATATCACCTGCGGAAACGGCGCCAAGCAGCGCGTCGGTGATGGCGTGGAGCAGCACATCGCCGTCAGAGTGGCCGGCAAGTCCTTCCGGGTGATCGATGGCGAGACCGCCAATTTTCAGCGGCACTCCCGCTTTGAAGGCGTGTGAATCCCAGCCGTGTCCAATTCTCATGCTCATGGTTATCTCTTTCTACTTTACAGCCTCGGCTGGCATCGCTATGCCCCACACGGCTTAGCCGCCGGCCTCAACATTCTTTTTATTTTTCCAGAGAAGATAGAGTCCCCAGGCAGCGAGCGTACAGCTGTCGCGGATGACGCCGTCGAGCATCATTTGCTCGAACTCCTCAATGCTAAAGGAGTGGAGCGTCAGATCGTGCTCTTCGGCATCGAAATCGGTGCCGACGTGAGTGAGTCCAGTCGCAAGATAGACGTACTGCTTCTGGTTTGCAAAGCCGTAAGCGATGTAGATCATGCCGAGGTGGATCATGGATGCGGCGTCGAAGCCCGTCTCCTCGCGCAACTCGCCGCGCGCCAGTGTCTCGGGATCGATATCGGCAGTCTCCCAGCCTCCCTGGGGAAGCTCAAGGCAGCGCTGTTGAATGGGATAACGGAATTGCTCGACGAGGTAAATGCGGTCACCATCGATGGGGATAATGATGGCGCAATCGTCTTTATCGACGACGCCATAAAGGCCTTGTGCGCCGTTATCGCGCTCGATCGCATCTTCGCGAACGCGGAGCCAAGGGTTGCGGTAAACTTCGCGGCTACTGAGTGTCTTAATGCTCATTAAAGGGGACTCTTTGTATTCTGCCACGGGTGGAAGATGTCCGATATCGGACGCCCGTCATCCACATTTGAACACCCCAGGCATTCTCCTTCGTTACAGGCAGTTTATTTATCAACGGTTTAGTGTGCTGCGAGATTGGAAGGCCGCATGCCTGCTCCACTACTGAAGAACTGAGCACCGGGGAGGACGTCTATGAGGAAGTTTTGGACCGACCTGCGCTATGGAATTCGCCAATTAAGAAAGTCGCCAGGATTTACCGCGGTCTGCGTGTTGACGCTGGCGCTCGGCATTGGAGCGAATACCGCCGTCTTCAGCGTGATGAACGCGGTGCTTCTGAAATCGCTGCCGGTCGAAAACCCGCAGAGCGTGGTTTACCTGCGTACGTCGAATGCACCGAACCGGACAGGAACGATCGACTCGAATGAGACGTTTCCCTATGCCGTGTACGATGCGCTGCGCCGACAGCCAGGCGCCTTTACAGATCTGATGGCGTTTGTTCCGCTCTCCAGCAGCAAGGTGGCAGTTCGCTATGGCGCGCAGTCCGAAGAAGCGGCCGGTGATATGGTGAGCGGCAATTATTTTTCCGGCCTGGGCGTGCGGCTGATACGCGGTCACGGCTTCACGGCACAAGACGAAGCGAGCCATGCGCCTGTTGCTGTCATCAGTTACAACTACTGGACACAGCGGTTTTCGCGCAGTCCAGATGTGCTTGGAAAAACTCTGTTCGTGAATGGAATTCCCACAACGATTGTTGGGATTGCCGTCGAAGGTTTTGAAGGGACCGAGTCCGGCGATTCGACTGACTTCTGGATTCCGCTGCAGAACCGCGAGGAATTGAATGCCTGGGGCAATCCGCCAGAAGATGGCAAGACATATCAGGCTAATACGACATGGTGGTGCATGCGCATGCTTGGCCGCCTTGCTCCCGGAGTGACGAAGGCACAGGCCGTCGCGCGGCTGCAGTCTGCTTTCCAGACGGCTGCCTATATCGGTTTGGGGAATCCTGAGCCGGGAGAAAAGCGTCCGGTATTGAGTCTGCAGGACGCGAAGAGCTTTCCCGGATATGACCAGCAATATGGCAAGCCGCTCAGAATGCTGATGGCGATGGTGGGACTGGTGCTGCTGATCGCGCTCAGCAATGTGGTAATGCTGCTGATGGCTCGTAACTCGACGCGGCAGCGTGAATTCTCTCTGCGGCTGGCGCTGGGAGCGGCGCGCGGTGAGTTGCTTCGGCAACTGTTGGCTGAGAGCGCTTTATTAGTTGCGCTAGGCGGCGGGCTGGCGTGGCTTTTTGCCGCATCGGCTACACGGGCACTGGCAGCCTGGGCTCGCATTGAATCGAGCCTTGCTCCTGATACCACCGTTCTGCTTTTCACCTTGAGCATTCTGGCTGTGGCCTCTCTCCTCTTTGGGTTAGCTCCCTTGCGGATCGCGCTCTCTTCAGGACCGGGGCTAGTGTTGAAGACTTCTTCTGCGGCTTCGCATACCGATGCCGGCAAGACACGCATGGGGAGGATCATTATTACGCTGCAGATGGCGTTATGCGTGGTACTGCTTGTCGGCGGAGGACTGCTGATTCGCACACTGCGCAATCTCGAAAATATTCCGCTGGGCATGCGCACGGATGGGCTGGTGGTCTTCGGTATCACTCCGACCATCCACAATGCTGACGAAGGATTCGCGTTCTATCAGAATCTGCAAAACAAGTTGCGAGTGCTGCCGGGGGTCGAATCGGCAACCATTATGGAGGAGCGGCTGGGCTCGTGGTCATCGGATAACTTCAGCATGTCCGTGGATGGTAAGCTGCCTCACGTTGCCAATGGCGAATCGCTGACCGTGCGCAACAATGTCGTTGGGCCGGACTTCTTTCATACGCTCGGAGTGCCTGTTCTGGAAGGCCGCGATTTCAGCGACGCAGACACTGCGGCGTCGCAGCCGGTTGCCGTTATCAATGAATTGTTCGCGCAGCGGTTCCTGCCAAATCAGAATCCTCTGGGGCATCGCATTGGAACTCCCGATGGGAAATTCCAGTTCACTGTGGTGGGTGTGGTGAAGAATCACAAGTACCGCAGCATGGACGAGGAACCGATTCCTATGGCGTGGGTTCCCTATATGCAGATCCCGCGAGTGGGCGGAATGAATGTTGATTTGCGCGTGCATGGTGAACCGCTGGCGATTCTTCCTGCTGTCCGCAAAGTTATGGAACAGATCGACGCTAACCTGCCGCTGATTCAACCGATGACGCAGCGTGCGCAGTTTGAGCAGACTATTTCACGGCAGCTGCTCTTTGCACGACTGGCTGGATTCTTCGGACTGCTCGCGGTAGTGCTTGTGGCCACGGGGCTCTATGGAACGCTGGCGTACCGCATCAACAATCGCACGGTAGAGATCGGCGTACGCATGGCGGTGGGCGCGCGGCGCGGCCAGGTGGTGTGGATGGTGCTGCGGGACAGCCTGGTGCTGACTGCCATCGGTATTGCAGTGGGAGTTCCTCTATCGACTCTCGTAGCGAAAGCATTGGCGTCTTCACTCTATGGCGTAAAACCCTTGGACGCTGTGAGCTATGCGTTGGCGGTACTAGGGGTTTCGGTGGTGGCGATTGCCGCAAGCCTGATCCCTGCGCGCCGTGCGGCGGAAGTCGACCCGCTGACGGCGCTGCGGACCGAGTAAAAGAATCACGAGATCGTTTTGCAGTGATTGGAATGGGGCGCTATGAATCGATATCTGAACGACCTGCGATACGGAATTCGCCAGCTGAGGAAGTCGCTGGGATTCACGACCATCTGCGTGCTCACGCTGGCGCTCGGCATCGGCGCCAATACGGCTGTCTTCAGTGTGATGAATTCTGTGTTGTTGAAGTCATTGCCTGTAAAAGATCCGGAACGCGTTGTGTACCTGAATACATCGGGAGCGCCTCACAAAGGCAATAACACCGGTGATTGGACTACATCATTTTCCTACCCCGTCTATGACACGCTGAGGCAGCAGCATACCGCTTTTTCGCAGGTAATGGTCTATGCCCCGCTCGCGGTTGGGAAGGTTGCCGTGCGCTATGGCACTGAGCCGGAGGAAGCGCAAGGCGATGTCGTGAGCGGCAATTACTTCAGCGGGCTTGGCGTGGCATTGGCACGCGGACATGGCTTCACTTCGCAGGATGAGGTGCAACACTCCCCCGTTGCGGTCATCAGCTACAACTACTGGACACAACGCTTCTCGCGCAGTCCTGACGTGTTGGGACAGACTCTTTACGTCAAAGGGTTCCCTTTCACGATTGTCGGTATCGGCGCTGAAAATTTCGAAGGGACTGAGGCGGGAGACTCCATCGACTTCTGGATTCCATTTCAGGATCGGTCGGAGCTCGATCCCTGGGGCGAGGTGAAGAACGATGGCAAGAATTATTTACAACACCCCGAATGGTGGGAACTGCGCTTGCTGGGCCGGTTGGCTCCCGGAGTCTCCAAAAACCAGGCAATTGCCCAGCTGCAGCCGATATTTCAAAGAGCTGCTTATATCGGCATCGGCAATCCGGAAGCTGGCGAGAAGCCTCCGGTACTGAGCTTTCAGGACGCGAAGAGTTTTCCCGGCTACGAGGACGACTATGGACGCCCGCTCAGAACGCTGCTGTCGATGGTCGGCCTTGTACTGCTGATCGCGCTGAGCAACGTTGCGATGCTGTTGATGGCGCGCAATGCCACGCGACAGCGCGAGTTCAGCGTGCGGCTGGCGCTGGGAGCGGATCGCAAAGAGCTGTTTCGCCAGCTTCTGTCAGAAAGCCTGCTGCTGGTTGTGCTGGGAGGCGGGTTGGCATGGACATTTGCTATCGCCGCTACACATTCACTGGCAGTGTGGTCGCGGATTGAGACCAGTCTCGTGCCTGATCATGTGGTGCTCCTCTTCACTTTAGCGATCCTGCTCGGCGCTGCGCTGATCTTCGGCCTCGCGCCTCTGCGCGTAGCGCTTGCCGGTGGTCCGGGACTCGCGCTGAAAACATCTTCGGCAACGGCGAATACCGACGCAGGCAAAGCTCGCAGCGGCAGGATCGTCGTCGCCCTGCAAATGTCGCTGTGCATGGTGCTGCTGGTGGGTGCAGGCCTGCTGATCCGCACATTGCGCAATCTCGAAAACATTTCCCTCGGCATGCGCGTGGAAGGTTTGCTCGTCTTCGGAGTGAACCCGCAGAAGGCTCACTCCGATGCGGAAAGGGTCTTGTTCTATCAGCAGCTCATGGATAAGCTTCGCATGCTTCCCAGCGTTGGATCGGTGACGATTATGCAGGAACGCATAGGGTCGGGCTGGTCGAGTAACGGCTCCGTGCTGATCGATGGACGCAAGCCACCGAATTCCGACGGCGAGCAGGGTCTGGTGCGCCGTAATACTGTCGGCGCCGATTTTTTTCATACGCTTGGAGTGCCTGTTCTGTCGGGCCGCGAGTTTGCTGAGTCGGATACTGCGAACTCGCCGCAGGTCGCTGTGGTCAATGAGCTTTTCGCGAAACGCTTCTTGCCGAATGAAAACCCGATTGGTCATCAGATCGGCGGTAAAGATCCAAAATCGCAGAAGACGATTATCGGCGTGGTGAAAAACCACAAATACAGAAGCATCGAAGAAGAGCCCATTCCGATGGCCTGGCAGGTTTATACCCAGGCCGAGGGGATTGGAGAGATGCATATCGAGATGCGCGTTCGCGGAAATCCGATGGCCATTCTTCCCGCAGTACGCAAGGTCGTGCAGGAGATGGACCCGAATCTGCCGTTACTGAAGCCGATGACGCAGCTGGCGCAATATCAGGAATCGATTTCGCAACAACTGCTCTTTGCGCGACTGGCGGGCTTCTTTGGCCTGCTGGCTGTAGTTCTGGTAGCCACCGGGCTTTACGGAACGCTCGCATACCGGGTGAACAATCGTATGATCGAGATTGGCGTGCGGATGGCTGTAGGCGCGCAGCGCGGGCAGGTGGTGTGGATGGTGATGCGCGATAGTTTGATACTGACGGCTTGCGGAATCGCCATCGGCATACCTTTGGCGATTCTGGTGGCGAGTGCATTGACGTCAGCGCTGTATGGAGTGAAGTCCTATGACGCGGTGAGCTACCTGCTTGCCGCGCTGGGCGTGGCGTTTGTCGCACTTGTCGCCAGTGTCATCCCGGCGCAAAGGGCGGCTAACGTCGATCCGCTCAAAGCCCTGCGTTCGGAATGAAACTCTAGAGATTCCTGTCCCGGCTTAGTGATAGAGTAAGTCGATCTGCTAATTCGGTTTATCAAAGGACTTTTGCGTGTATTTTCTGGGATTGGATGTGGGCACCGGCGGCACCCGTGCCGTGTTGATTGATGAAAACGGAAAGGTGGTCGCTTCGGCCTCGAGCGAGCATGAGCCTTTCCGCACGCCTTATCCCGGATGGGCCGAACAGGACCCCGAAGACTGGTGGCGCGCAGCGCAGACAGCGATTCGCGAAGTGCTGGCTGCAAGCGGCGTTGCCGCATCAGACATTGGCGCCGCCGGACTGACCGGACAGATGCACGGCGCGGTGATGCTTGACTCCGAAGGCAAAGTGCTTCGTCCTTCGCTGATCTGGTGCGATCAACGCACCGGTCCGCAATGCGACTGGCTGCACGAGCAGATTGGCCGTGAGCGGCTTATCGAGCTCACCTGCAATCCTGCGCTGCCGAATTTTACTCTCACCAAGCTGCTGTGGGTTCGCGAGCACGAACCTGACATCTTCTCGCGTATCGCGCATATTCTCTGCCCGAAGGATTATGTTCGCTACCGGATGACCGGGACCTATGCCATCGATGTGCAGGAAGCGTCAGGCACATTGCTTCTGGACGTGACGAACCGTCGCTGGTCTTCTGAAGTGGCGCGTGTGGCGGGCATTGATGAAGCGTGGCTGCCGCAACTCTTCGAGTCGCCGGAGGTTTGCGCTCATATTTCTGCGGAGGCATCTGCTTCAACCGGCCTTGTTGCAGGCATGCCGGTGGTCGCCGGCGCTGGCGATCAGGGAGCGGGTGCCGTTGGCATGGGCATTCTGCAGCCGGGGTCTGTCTCTGCAACGATCGGAACTTCGGGTGTAGTTTTTGCGGCCACGGCTGCACCGACGAAAGATCCTCTGGGCCGGCTGCACACGTTCTGCCATGCTGTACCGGGCCGCTGGCATGTGATGGGTGTTACCCAGGCGGCTGGGCTTTCGCTGCGTTGGCTGCGAGACGTGATCGCTCCGGGAGCAAATTATGATGCACTCACAGCTGAAGCGGAGCAGGTTCCAGCAGGCAGCGACGGACTGCTGTGGGCTCCCTATTTGCTGGGTGAGCGCACCCCTCATCTCGATTCGCAGGCAACAGCAGCCTTTTACGGCATCACCGCTTCACACACTCGCGGACACTTGATACGCTCGGTGCTCGAAGGCGTGGCCTACTCGCTGAAAGATACATTTACACTCTTTGCCGAACTCGGCATACCGGTGAAAGGCGTTCGTCTAGGTGGCGGAGGAGCGCGCGGACCGTTGTGGCGGTCGATTCAAGCCAGCGTTTATGGATATCCCTCCGATATTCTCGAAGCGGAAGAAGGCGCGGCTTTCGGCGCGGCGTTGCTGGCCGGTGTAGGTGCTGGCGCGTGGCCCGATACCGATGCAGCATGCGCAACGGCGATTCGCGTAGCCGAACAGATTGCGCCGGAAGCATCTGAAGAACGCAGCTACGCAGACGGCTACAAGATGTATCGCCGGCTCTATCCCGCACTGCGTGCCATTCGCGAAGGTGTTTAAACTGCATGGGAACTGCGCCTGTTGCCCGCGCCAGCAGCGCAGCCCTGTGATTTCAGTTGAACATTTCGTTATGAACATCTACAAAGGCATGTATGCCAAAACGCAAGTCTCCGGTTACGGAAACGAAGCCCACCGAGTTCCTACCCGGAAAACCAATCAGTCTTAAAATTCTCGGCGATTATCTCGATCTTTCCCCCGCTACTATTTCGCTCGTGCTGAACAATGCACCTGGTGTGCGGTCGATTCCGCAGGAGACGCGGGACCGGGTGCTCGCGGCGGCGAAAAAGTTTGACTATCGCCCGAGCTTCTATGCCCGTTCGCTCCGCAAGAAGCAGACTTTTTCCGTGGGTGTGCTGGTGCCGGAGCTGAGCGATGGCTACTCCGTGCTGGTGATGGACGGCATTGAAGAAGTGCTGCTCGAAGAGGGATATTTCTACCTCACGGCTAGTCACAGGCGCAAAGCCGACTTGATTGAAGAGTATCCACGGCTGCTGATGGACCGATCTGTTGAAGGTTTCATCGCCATCGACACGGCACTACAGCACAGCCTGCCGCTGCCAGTCGTGGCGGTGGCAGGGCACCGAAAGATCGAGGGCGTGACCAGCATCACGCTCGATCATAAGAGAGCGGCAGAGCTGGCGTTGCATCATCTCTACCAGCTGGGACACAGGCAGATCGCGTTCATGCGAGGACAAACATTCAGCTCCGATTCAGAGGATCGCTGGAAGAGTCTGATGTCAGTCGCGCGCAAGCTCGAACTTGAGGTGCATCCTGAGCTGACAGTGCAGTTGGAGGTGAATGTCTCGTCGCCGGAGCTCGGCTATCCGGTCGTGCAGCAGTTGCTGGCGCACAACCGCCCATTCACCGCGCTGGTTTCGTTCAACGACGTGGCAGCCATTGGTGCCATTCGCGCATTCCGTGACCATGGGCTGCGCGTACCGGAAGATATCTCGATTGTCGGCTTCGATGATATTCAGGGTGCGGCCTATCACAACCCAAGCCTTACAACGATCCGGCAGCCTCTGCATAGCATGGGTACGCATGCAGCGCGACTTCTGCTGCAGAGGATTCGTGGGAGCAAGGATTTTCCAGAGCATGTTGCAATCGTTCCTGAGCTGATCATTCGCGAATCCACCTGCCCTCCGAATCCCAAGCACCCTGTGCGCAAACACTAAACAAGCGAAACCATCGGGATGATACTCTTTCGCTGATGGCTTCTTCGGTGAACACGTGAGAAATTTTAGCAGTCGAACACTTCCCTCTTCCGTTGTTTTAGCGGCGATATTACTTGCGGCTTCGCTGACTGGCTTCTGCCAGTCGGCGCCTTCGATTGTGACGGCGCAGCAGGCGGCGAAACTCTTGCCAGATGCGGTATTTTTTCGCGGACAGTCGGCTTCCGTTCAGGCGCGTAATTCTGCAGGTGTCCACTTCACAAACGACAGGTATATGTTGGCTACGCTCGTAGACACCTCGGGCTATTCGAGCGGTGTTCAGCAAAAATACCAGGCTTATCTCATCACTGAAGTTGCACTCGACTTCAGCGGGCAAACACTCAAGCCGGGTGCATACGGTGTGGGTATCGTCGGAGACCACTTCCTTGTGATGGATATTGCCGCCAACGATCTCATTACCGCTCCTGTGCAGCACGACGCCGAAATCAAGCGCCCTGGTCCACTCCAACTCAATGCCGACGGCGATCACTATCGCCTTTACTTCGGCCGCAACTATGTTTCCTTCGCGCAGGCGAAATAATCATTCAAGCAGGTCATTCTTCCTTATGAAAAAGCCAGTCACACTCGAACTTTGTCTTGAATCCGTCGATTCAGTGATCGCCGCTGATCTCGGAGGTGCTCAGCGCGTTGAACTATGCGCGAACCTTCTGGAGGGTGGCACTACGCCCAGTGCCGGAACTATCCAGGCCGCGCGTGAGAGCGCAAAGCTTGGAATCAACGTCATGATTCGCCCGCGAGGTGGAGATTTTCTTTACACCGACGCCGAGTTTCTATCGATGCAGCATGACATTCGCATCGCTAAGGAATTAGGCGCTGACGGCATTGTGCTCGGCTTACTGCGCGCCGATGGATCGGTGGATGCGGAACGCACAAAGCAGCTGGTTGAGATCGCACATCCGCTACCCGTTACCTTTCATCGCGCCATCGATGTATCGCGCGACCTGCTGGAGGCGTTAGAGGCCGTCATCTCGACGGGTGTGGTGCGCGTGCTGACGTCGGGTGGTGCGTCTTCGGTAGTCGACGGGGCAGCCATGGTGGCAAAGATGGTCGAAGAAGCCGGAGACCGCATCATCATCATGCCCGGCTGCGGCATTACAGCGGAGAATGTTCTCTCTGTCATTGAAGCTACGGACGCGCAGGAGGTACATATCGCGCTCGAAGATGAGATGCAGAGTGGCATGCACTTCCGCAAAGCAGAGATTCCTATGGGCGGCGTTGAAGGACGAGAATATCTTCGCTTTGTGACGCCGGAAGATGCCGTGCGCAATGTGGTGAAGATTTTGCAGTAGTCATCTGCGGGAAGATATATCCCAGTTCAGGTCAACGGATGGGACTGCAAATCTTCAGGAAGCTGGAACGATCGTTCCGCGACACTCGCCGAAACCGATCCTCGGATAGCCTTCCCGCTGGCAATACCCTCGGAGAATGATTTCGTCGCCGTCTTCAAGAAACCGGCGCTGCTCGCCGCCCGGCAGCTCGATCGGCTCCGCGCCGCGCCGAGTCATCTCCAGGAGACAGCCAACGGATTCTCTAGACGGCCCTGATACCGTTCCACTCGCAAGCAGATCACCGGGACGCAGATTACAGCCATTACTGGCGTGATGCGTGAGCATTTGTGCTAGTGTCCAGTACAAATCGCGCGCATTCCCTTTGCTCAGACGCACCGGCTCCAGCTTTGCTTCACGCATGCGCTGCGATGAGAGCCATACTTCCAACGTGAGATCAATGCCGCCCTGCTGGCTGTTACTTGTAGAGTCCAGGTACGGCAGCGGTTGCGGATCGTATGCGCTGCGCTCAAATGCAGGAACGCGAAATGGTTCGAGAGCTTCCATAGTCACCACCCACGGCGATATGGTCGTCGCGAAATTCTTCGCCAGAAATGGCCCGAGCGGTTGATATTCCCACGCCTGCATGTCGCGCGCTGACCAGTCGTTGACGAGGCAGAGTCCAAAGATATGAGCCTCCGCTTTATCGAGAGGGATGTCGGTTCCGAGCTGATTTCCTTCACTGATGAAAAAACCTGCCTCCAACTCATAATCGAGGAGGCGACTCGTAGCAAAGACCGGGTGCTCCGCGTCGGGAGCTTTCATCTGGCCGCGAGGACGTTTGATCTGCGCTCCACTCAAGACGATTGAGGATGCTCGACCGTGGTAACCAATGGGAATGTATTTGTAATTCGGCAGTAATGGGTTATCGGGGCGAAAGAGTCTGCCTACGTTGGTTGCGTGATACAGCGAAGCATAGAAATCTGTGTAGTCGCCGATCTCCGCTGGAAGGTGCATCGTCACTTCCGATGAAGAATGCAATAGTTTTTCTACCTCGTCGCGAAGCTCGGAGGCAGCTTCAGCACTAAGCATCTCTTTCAACCTTGCACGCAATGGCTTCACAGCTTTGCGGCCGCCCGACATCAGAATGTTCAAGGTATGCGATGTATAGGCTTTTAGGAGGGAGGCACTCGGGCTTCCGAGAAGACCTTGCTCGAAACAGGAATGCAGGTCCAGGACATAATCGCCAATTGCTACGCCGACGCGGCGATCAAGATCGGCTGTCGAAAAGATTCCGAGAGGAAGATTCTGAAGCGGAAAATCTGTATCACCATCATTGGCTGATTCGACCCAGCTTGTCCCCATAGTTACAGCCATCCGAGAGTTTTCAGATCCTGCACTGGCTCGGTAAAAGAGCAGGAACCGAAACTGACAGCAAACTTCTCCCGCGCCTCTGCGATTTGTGCTGCCGAATAAGAGTAGTTAAGCCAGATCCCCTTGTCCTTTTCCCACGTGAAGGCTTGCGGAGATTCTTCGCCGAGAACCGGAATGATGTCATTCTTGGACGCGCCGTTATATGCCATTGTTGCTGCTACAAATACATTTGCAAAACCGAACATGAGGGCAGAGGCGCTTGCCCGCTCGTAGGTCAGCTTCTGCATGGAACGCAGCGGATGATGCAAACCTGCAGTCGCTTTGAAGGCGACGCCTGCATTCGCGCAGGCGGCGATGAAATGCGCTACGGATTGCTTAGTCGGAATTGCCTCGGCCGTAACACCGCCGCACCGTATCTTTGCCCGGGCGTCATACTTCTTCAGCAGAGGCAGCATCTCTTCACTTTTATTCGGCGCGAACTCTACGTAGGCAGCCATGCTCGATGGAACGGAGAGAAGCACTTTTTCAGCGTGTTCGATATTGTCCGCTTTAAACTCAATGGCGTCGAGATAAGACGCTCCCTCCACAAAGTCGGCGATGTACTGCAGATCTTCCTCGTTTCCGGAAGCAACAACACTCAGGAGCCAGGGCGAAGCCTGTTCATCGCAGCAGTTTTCCGTAAAGACCGAAGCGAATTCTCCAAGCCGCTGAGCGGGAACAACGAAGCGTCCAAGCATCCACGCGTCATCGCCGCTGAGATATTCGGAATAGTTTCGGACTGCGGTCTTCATATCGAGGCCAGCAGGCGGAAAGAGGCCCGCGTAGTCGTTGAGTTCCTCCAGCATCGCCTCTATCGCAGTCGTCATTTCTGGTCCGCGCCCGGTTTGAAATGTTTTTTCAATCCCTGCCAGCACTCGTAATATTCGTGCTGCAGGATCTTCGTCTCCAGCGCAAACTTCGTCGGACGTACGGCAAGCTGCGTTTCAAACATGAACGCCAGCGTATTGCCCAGGTACTGCGGCTTAAGTTCAGCCGCGCTGGCGCGCTCAAATGTCTCCGCGTCTGGTCCGTGTCCCGCCATGCAATTGTGCAGGCTCGCTCCGCCGGGCACAAAACCTTCTGTCTTTGCGTCGTATTGACCGAAGACCAATCCCATGAACTCATTCATCATGTTGCGGTGGAACCACGGCGGACGGAAGGTATGTTCGGCTACCATCCAGCGCGGCGGAAAGATTGCAAAATCTACATTAGATGTGCCGGCGATCGCGCTCGGGGCGGTGAGCACAGTGTAAATCGATGGATCGGGATGATCGAACGAAACACTGTTGATACAGTTGAAGTTCTTCAAATCGTATTTGTAAGGCGCATAATTGCCATGCCAGGCAACGACGTCCAACGGCGAGTGATCAATCTCGGCGATCCAAAGGTTGCCGAGGAATTTGCTGACGATGTGGAAGATGCCTTCGCGATCCTCATACGCGGCTGCGGGATAAAGAAAGTCGCGGGCGTTGGCTAATCCGTTTGCGCCAATCGGACCGAGCTCCGGCAGCCGGAACTGCTGGCCATAGTTTTCGCAGATATATCCGCGCGCCGACGCCTCTTGGAGAACTACGCGAAACTTCAAGCCTCGCGGCAGAACACAGATTTCTCCCGGCGCGATCCCGAGGATGCCGAGTTCCGTATGAATCCAAAGCGCTCCCTGCTGCGGCACAATCAGCATCTCTCCGTCGGCGTTATAGAAGAAGCGATCTTCCATCGAGCGATTGATGGCGTAGACATGGATCGCGACTCCGGTCTGCATCGCCGGATCTCCATTGCCGCCAAGCGTAACAATGCCATCGACGAAATCCGTTGGCTCTTTTGGGATGGGAACCGGATCCCAGCGCAATTGATTCGGCGGCGTGGGCACTTCGGTAAACGGGCCGCTGCGGACGAGCCGCGCAGAATACTCTTCGTAGGGTTTGTGCGTCACCGAAGGTTTGATGCGATAGGTCCACGTGCGCCGGTTTACGTGACGCGGCGAAGTGAACGATGTTCCGCTGAACTGCTCGGTGTAAAGACCGAGAGAATGCTTCTGCGGAGCGTTCTGTCCCTCAGGCAAGCCTCCCGGCACAGCTTCGGTGGCGAATTCGTTGGCAAATCCGGACTGATACTTCAATGCTGCAACAGGCATGCTGTCCCCTTCGGCATGAAGGGAAGGTCAAAACTCTATAAGTTATCTGCTGGCATGGTGCTTTGGCAAACGCTTCGTTGCGATCTCTTATTCCAGGGCGATCAGGCCCGGCAGAATTTCCCCGGCCTTACCCAGAAACACTTCGGTAAAAGCCCCGGCGTTCAATGGCCGCTCGGGACCCACGTAGTAGGTTCTCACCTTTTGCATCCCGGCCTGATTGCGTCCGCTGGCCCAATGCACGAAACTGGCTGCCGGATGGACATTGCCGGAGGTGCCGATGACGATCATGACATCGCAGCGGTCGATCTCACGCATCACCCTATCCATTTCAAGCGGGTACTCACCAAACCAGACAATGTGCGGGCGAATACGCGCTCCGCAGGCGCATGTTGGAATTTGCGCGGCAGATTCGTAAGAGTTGCGATCCACGAAGACAAGCTCACCACAATCGGCTTCGCAGCGCGATTTGAATAGCTCTCCGTGCATATGCACCAGATTGAGTGATCCAGCTCGCTCCTGTAGATCATCGACGTTCTGCGTGCAGACAAATAGCCTGTCTCCGATTTGCGATTCAAGCGCGGCCAGCGCGTAGTGGGCCGGATTCGGCTGACAGAGTTGTGCATCGTGCCGGCGCATGGAATAGAACTGCCACACACGCTCATGATCGGCCTCCCATGCCTCAGGAGTGGCAACTTCCTCAATGCGATAGCCGCTCCAGAGCCCGTCAGAATCACGGAATGTAGGAATACCGCTCTCGGCGCTGATGCCTGCGCCTGTGAGGACGAAAACGCGGTCTGCCGGACCGATCTGAATGGTTGCGTTCACGCGTCAAGCGTAACGGAAAGCATCATAAAGCCGAAATCCCCGATACAGCGATATGCTGAAAGCATGCTTCCCCCAGAGGATCAGCGGCTGGTGCAGATCGTAGACGCAGCCCTTGCCGATGCTGCACGGCGCAGCGGCGCATGGCTCGCATGCCGTCCCGGCTGCACGCAATGTTGCGTGGGAGCATTCGCCATCAGCCAGCTTGACGCCGAGCGATTACGGGCCGGATTCGATCAGCTCACAAAAGACGATCCGGCGCGCGCTTCCCGCGTGATGGAAAGGGTGCGCGAATCCGTGTCGCGCATCGCAGCCGATTTCCCTGGAGATATTCGCACCGGCATTCTGGATGATTCGCCGGAAGCACAGGAGCACTTCGAAACTTTTGCCAACGACGAAACATGTCCCGTACTCGATCCGGAAACAGGCATGTGCGATCTGTACGCATCTCGACCGATGACCTGCCGCGTCTTTGGTCCGCCGGTGCGATCGGAAGACGGCCTCGGTGTCTGCGAGCTCTGCTATCACGGCGCCAGCGAAGAGGAGATTGCAGCGTGCCAGATGTTTCTGGATACAGAGGACCTCGAAGACTCCCTGAATTCACTGGCTGAAGCGCAGACCGGTCAGCAAGGCAGCACGATTGTCGCATTCGCGCTGCTCCACTGACGAACGAACCAACCCCAACCTACTTCAGGTGCCGCGCAAAGAAATCTGCGCCTGCGGTATAAGCCGCCAGCCAGTCGCGATGCAGCAGGAAGTCATGAATCTCATCGGGGAAGACAAGCTCTTCGACGTCTACTTTTTGTTTGCGCAGTGCGGCAGCCATCTGTATCGTCTGCAAAAATTCCACGTTACGATCATCATCGCCCTGGATCAGCAGCACAGGCGAACGCCAGGTGTTGACCGAAGACATCGGCGACGACAGCCATGCCGTGCGTGCAAGCTGAGGATCAGCTTCCGGATCATAGGCTGGAAGTCCGCTCCCACGTTCGACATTCCAATCATGAACGCCATGCATATCGACTCCGGCTGCGAACATATCCGACGCTCGAGCCAGCGCCAGAGCGGTGAGATAGCCACCGTAGCTTCCGCCCCACACTCCAATATGCGCAGCATCTACATCGGCACGGCTCTGCAGATAGAGTCCTGCTCCCTGCACATCATTAAACTCGCTTGCGCCCGAAGCGCCGTAATTCAACGCCTCGCGAAACTCCTCGCCATAACCAATACCACTGCGATAGTTCACTGAGAGCACAATGTAGCCCTGACTTGCCAGATACTGGTTCATCCCGTAAGCGTTCGAGTAATACTCCATCGGGTTCCAGCCGAGCACCATTTGCCGCCGCGAACCGCCATGAAAGAAGATGGCTGCCGGATGGCGATGTCCGTCGTTGACATTCTTTGGCAGAAAAAGCTGACCGTGAATTCGGAGACCGTCTGCTGCGGAGAAGATGACCTGCTGCGGCACAACAAAACTCCCTGCTGGAAATCCGGCAGGCTCAGCCTGCGGCGCTAGATCGCGCAGCTCTCCATTTTCGCTAAGCATTGCTGGACGAATTGGCACGCGCGCATCGGAATGAAGAATAGCAATCTCTTTGCCGTCGCTTGTGATCACCGGAGAAGTCTCAATGCCTTCACCACGCGTCAATTCTGCAACGTGTCCGCTGGCAGTATCGATTCTCCAGATATGTTTGCGATCAATATCACCTTGATTGGAGGAGTAGACGATGGCGCTGCCATCGCGACTCGCTGTTACGTTGTCCACTTCAAACTCGCCATGTGTCAGCAGCTTTGCTTCTTTGCTGCCTTCTGCCAGCGAGTACAGGTGAAGCCAGCCATCTGCTTCCCATGGAAAAACGATGGCTCCCTGCTTCGTCCAATGGAGCTGACTCTGTCCCTGCGCTTCGTGAAAGACGCTGCCACGTCCTTCACGCGCTCGCCAGATCTCCTGTCCTTTTCCGCTTTGCACATCCGCTACGCGAATCGACCATGGCGGACCGCTCCGCTTGGCGCCAAAGATTTCAGCGGTCTTGCTGTATGGCACGCGAATAAACGCTATACGCTTGCTGTCACTCGACCATATTGGATCATCATCGTGATCGGTGCCGGGATCGAGATATTGAAGTGTTTTTGTATCGAAAGAATATACGCCGATGAAGCTGTGATCCCCGCGATCGCTGACGAAAGCCAGCGCTCGTCCATCCGGTGACCAGAAGATCGCTGTCACAGTACCTCGCGTGTGCAGCAGCTGCTCCGGCTTCGCGGTTGCATTGTTGAGCGAGACCGTCCATATCTGACCTTTGGACAGATATGCAACATCGTTTCCTTTAGGAGAGACAGCCGGTGCGCGTCCGGAAGCGAGTTTGCGCGCTTCTCCGCCCAGCGTGGGAATAATCCAGATTTCCTGCTCCACACCGCCTGGAATGAGCGCCGGATCGGGAGCAGGACTTTCAGGAAACTCGAAATCTCCACCGCGCGCATACACAATCGAAGCGGCATCCGGAGTCCACGCCAAATCTCCAATCTCAATGCCGTCATCTTTGTCGAACTTCGTCAGCTGCGTCGCGCTATAGGCATTTCCATCGCCGGTTTTCCGTGCGATCCATAAATTGCGGCGACCTTCTAGATTGGTAACCCAGGCGAAAGCGTCCGACGAAGGAGCAGCCTTTAACTGCGAACTGAATGGCGCGCTCAAAGCCTGCTCGAGAGTAAAACTCTGCGCGGACAGAAGTGGTGCAACAAGGCAAAAGCAGCCCAGAAGAAATTTGCTTGCAAGCATCTATAGCCTCAACGAGCGGAGATTCTGCATCATACCGCACTCACATCGCGGAAGATGAATTTGCGGACGATAAGGTCTTCATGAAGGACTAACTAACATTTCAGGTGAGTCACAAAATACAGAATGCCGTCATTCTGACGACCGGAGGGAGGAAGAATCTCAAATCAGGCTTAAATTAGGATTCTCCAATTTACAACTCAAATATCAAGCACAAAGTCGTCATTCTGAGCCATAGGCGAAGAACCCCAAACCAGCTAGGCTCGGGATTCTTCTCCCTTCGCTCATCAGAGTGACGGCACTCGATAGCCAGGAAATACTTTAGCTGAACTGGCTCATGTTGATATCGAGCTTGTATGTTTCGCCATGAGCAAGCAGCTCGTCCCATGTGACTTCGCGCTTCTGATAGCCAGCCATGCGGCCCAGCATGCAGCTGCGTGCGCTTTCCACGCCTGCCGCAATCTGGTTGTGGAACTTGCCGGAGGTGATGCTCTCGATAAAGCCCTTATCTTTTTCTGAATCGGCCTGCGCCAGATTGTCGCTGAATGCGCCGTTAGCTGCGAACGAGCCAGTCGGCTGGCTGTTGCTCTCAGACCACGTCCACGCATTGTCGCCGATGATGCGCAGCGGGCCTGAATAAGGCGCTTCAGCAATGCCCTTCGATCCGAAGATGCGCTCGGAGACGTCGAACCATTTGCCGGGGCAGAACTGCGTGGACGAGAAGCTGACGTGAACATCTTCTGGATAGGTGAAGACGACCTGGTAGTTATCCCAGGTGTCGCCCGCATGCGTGATCACGTTACGTCCGCCGGTGGCTACCGCTTTCACGGGATGACCTTGCAGAGCCCAGTTGCAGATATCGATGACGTGGATATTCTGCTCAAGCAGAATGTCGCCCGACAGGTTTCGATACCAGAGCCAGTTGCGAATGCGCTGCTCATCGGCGGAGGCGCTGGGATAATCATGCTCGACGGCAGGCGGCGCGTTGTACCAGGCAGTGGCGCTCACGATTTTTCCGAGGTCGCCATTGTGGATGCGGCGCACGATCTCCATAAATGGCGGCGCGCTGCGAATCTGGAAACCGACATCCACGCTGACTTTGCCATCGACATGCTTGGCGATTTCAAGAGCCTGCTTTGTCTGCTCAATATCGATGCCGACCGGCTTTTCACAATATGTGTGTTTGCCGCCATGCACCATCGCTTCCAGATGTTGCACATGGAAATAGGGCGGCGTCGAAATCTGTACTGCATCGACATGCGGCGACGCGGCCAGCTCCTCATAAGCTTTATAACCGCGGAATTGCAGCTCCGGACCCGCATATCCCAGCGATTGGTTCACCTCGTCAAAATGAGCTTTGCCCTTTTCCAGCTGATCGGGAAACAGATCCGCGAGAGCGACGATACGTGCGCTCGTATTTTTCGCAAACGAGGTGGCGACGGAGGTGCCGCGACTGCCGCACCCCAGCAGCGCATATCGCACCGCGGAGTTGGCCTGATAGCCGAAAGCAGTTTTAGGTTTCAGAAACATCAGGCCGGAAGCGGCAGCGGAACCAGCAAGGAATTTTCTTCGATCCATGTGTTGTCGTGCTCCGTTATGCGTTACTCTTTTGGATTTTTTCGATAATGCGTTCGAGATAGACCTTCTCGTTCTTCACATCTTCCATCTGCTGCGGGCCTTCGGTTTCGCGCTCGATGGTAATCGTTCCGGAATAGCCGAGCTTGTGCAGCTTGGTGAAGACCTTTTCGAAATCGACAATGCCGGTGCCGATCAGCACCTCGTCACCCAGCTTCATCGGATTGGTCGGCCACTTGCCATCCTTTGCATGCACCGCTCGCACGTGCGGTCCGATGATATCGACCGCATCGACCGGATTCGCCTTGCCATAAAGGATGACGTTCGCCGTATCCAGACCAACGCCGAGATTCGGCTGGTTCACATCCTTGATCGCGCGTGCCATCGTCGTCGGCGTCTCCTGCCCGGTCTCCATCAGAAAATGCTGCCCGTTGGCGGCGCAGTGCTTGGCGACCTCCTGAATCGCGAGCACCGCTTCGTCATAAAGCGGATCGCGCGGGTTCTCAGGAATGAATCCGCAATGAGTCTGAATTTGCGGAATGCCGAGAAGCTTGGCGAAATCGGAAGTCTGCTTCAGCGCATCGATGCGGGCGGCGCGGCTGTCACGGGGAACCAGTCCGATCGTCGATGGACCATCCTCGAAATTCCACACCAGCTTCCCCGGCCCGACTACTTCGGCCGTCGTCGCCGTAACCCCATACTTCTGCAGCAGGCCGCCAAGCTCGTCGGCGAGCGCAGGCGTGAACTTGCCAATATACGCATCAAGCGACAAAAAGCAGTTCGTCATGCCCAGCTCTTTCACGCGCGAGATGGTAGCTTCAGGTCCTTTTGCCGGAACGATGAGCACGCCCACAGCCATCGGCTTCAGGGGTGCTGCCGCTGCGGGTACAAAATTTCCAAGTCCAAATCGGGAAGCAGAATGAGCCGTGGCGAGAGCGCCGGCCTGTACCAATGCCGCGCCCAGAAAATCCCTTCTACGCATAGGGAAGTGTCTCCAATGATAACGATTCCACCCGGCAAGCCTATCAGGCGAAGTGCAGATTTGAGAACTCAGCTTCCGCGAAGGAAATGCCCCGCTCCGCAAAAGAAAGACCGGGGCAAGCTCAATGCCTAAGCAGTGACGACCTTCGAGCCCTTCAGCCCGTAGTAAACAATGTAGAGATAGCAGAGCACCGGCAGAATGAACGCGTGATGGATACCGATGCTGTCCGCCAGAACACCCTGCACCTCGGGAATCAGCGCGCCGCCGACAATCGCCGTTACCAGCAGTCCCGACGCCTCACCCGTCAGCGGCCCCATCTCCGCAATGCCGAGGGTAAAGATGCATGGGAACAAGATGGAATTGAAGAGTCCGACCGCAAGAATGGTCCAGATCGCAACGTGCCCGAAGGTCAGCATCGAGATGATCACCAGCACGGCAGCAATCATCGCGCATAAGGCGACCAGCGATCCGGTCTTGACCTTCTGCAGCACGGCCGAGCCAATAAAGCGGCCCACCATCGCGCCGCCCCAATAGAAAGGAACCAGCGCCGATGCTGCCAATGCGCTCAGACCGCCAATCTCAGGCCGGTTGAAGTAGTTAATCAGAAAGCTGCCGATCGAAACCTCTGCGCCGACGTAGACAAAAATTCCAATCGCGCCCAGCACCACATGCGGATGCCGCCAGATGCTGTCCTTCTTCTCGCCCATCGGGCGGTAGTCCTTGGTCGTATCGAGGCGTGGAAATTTATACATCGCAATCGCCAGGCCCAGCACCACCAGCGCCAGCGCAATCGCCAGATAAGGAAACTTGACCGTCGCCGCCTCATGCACGCGATACGCATGCAGCTGCACCGAATCCATCTTTGTGACATCCTGCAGATTTTTCGCCGCCGCACCCAGAATCAGCCAGCCGCCAAGCAGAGGACCGATCACCGTTCCCAACGAATTGAATGCCTGCGTAAGATTCAGGCGGCTCGACGCCGTCTCCGTCGGACCAAGCACCGACACATAAGGATTGGCAGCCACCTGCAGCGCCGTGATGCCGGCCGCGAGAACAATCAGCGCCGTCAGAAACAGCGGGAACGATGGCGCGCTCGCAGCCGGAATAAACAGCAGCGCTCCGGCGCACATCGTAAAGAGGCCCGCAACCATCGTCCGCTGGTAGCCGATCCATTCGACTACTTTCCCCGACAGAAAACCGAAAGCCGCGTACGCGCCGAAGAACGCGAACTGCACCAGCATCGCCTCTGCGTAATTCAGTGAAAAGATCGATTTCAGGTGCGGAATAAGAATGTCGTTGAGCGAGGTAAGAAAACCCCAGACAAAGAATAATGTCGTAACCATCGCCATGGCGCTTCGATTGGTGCTGCCCGGGGCGTTGGTTGTAACTGAAGCGCTGCTTACATTTGTGATGGCCATGAAGTTTCCAATCCTCAGATGGTCGCGATCTGAGGAGACTTGCCACTGCTCAGAAAGACGGTCATCGCTGATGATAAACGCTGACCGCCACAAGTACAGCAGACTCAATCATGGAAACGACACCAATCCGGCTTCCCTGCCTCTGTAACCGTTTTCCCGTAAAATAGGAGATGAAACTTTCCCATGGCCGGTCACGTCCTTTTGATAGGCCCCAAAAGGGAAATAGATTTCAGGAACGTCCTTAAAAACAGCACGTTATGCCATTTATAAAAACATCCTTCGCTCTCACGCTCGCCGCCGCTGCCACCATCGCAGCCCCCTCGCAGTCTGTTTGGGCGGCTGCCTATCAGGCTCCTGCAGCCTCCACAGCGCGGCTGCTCGGCACCGTGACAGCGACCACCGGGGACAGCATCACCATCAAGTCTGATAAGGGCGTACTGGAGACAATTTCCGTCGGCGATGCGACTCGCATTGTGCGCACAGAGCCAGGCCAGAAAGACCTCAGCAGCGCCGCCGCCATTCACGTGCAGGACATCGCCATTGGCGACCGAGTATTGGTCCGCGCCACTCCTGGCTCGGCTGAAAATACCTACACCGCGCAAGCCGTCATCGCCATGAAACAAAGCGATATCGCGCAACGCCAGCAACAGGACCGCGAAGACTGGCAGAAACGTGGCAGCGGAGGCATCGTGAAATCGGTCGATGCCGCTGGCAACACCGTAGTCGTAGCCTCAGGCGCAAGAACCATCACCATCCACACCACACCTAAAACCATCGTCCGCCGTTACGCACAGGACTCGGTGAAGTTCGACGACGCCAAAGTCGCCACCCTTGATCAGATCAAGCCTGGTGATCAGCTGCGCGCGCGCGGCGACCGCAACGCCGACGGAACCGAGCTCACCGCGGATGAAATTGTCGCCGGCTCCTTCCGCAACATCGCTGGACAGGTTCAGCAGGTCAACGCAGGCGCACAGACTCTGACCGTGATGGACCTTGCCACGAAAAAACCTATCACCGTGCGTTTCACGTCTGACTCACAGTTACATAAACTCGCGCCGGAGATGGCGCAAGCCATTGCCGGCAGGCTGAAGGGTGCTCCCGCTGGCGCGCAGCCCGCGTCTGCGAATGCGCAGCCGCCCGCAGGCACTGCAGGCACCGTTGGCATGGGCCGTCAAGGCGGCGCTCGCGGCGGTGATCTCTCACAAATGCTGCAACGCGCCCCGATCGTGCAACTCAGCGATCTGCACCAGGGCGATGCAGTCATGATCGTCTCAACCCAGGGCTCCAGCGAAACGGCAACCGCTATTACTTTGCTCGCCGGCGTTGAACCCATGCTCCAGGCTTCGACCACAGCAAGCCAGAGCTTATTTTCCTCTTCCTGGAGCCTCGGCGGCGGAAGCGAAGCCGGGGGAGCCGCGCAACAGTAAGCCCAGAACAAGTAAGCCCAAATATCTTTTGATCGTTTAATTCCTTGGAGACTTTGTGAATCAAAGAGTCCTGCTACGCTATTTTTCTATCCTGATGGTTCTGCTTCTCAGCCTGGGCTCGGCATCGCGCCTCCAGGCGCAGGCCACGAAGGGCTCCGTACACGGACAGGTGACCGACCCTTCCGGCGCAGTCATTCCGAATGCGAATGTGAGTCTCACCACGCCCGACGGGCACACCGTCGCTACTGTCACTTCCAGCGGAAGCGGCTCCTATCAGGTCAATAACCTCACGCCGGGCACCTACATTGTCATTGCGAATGCGCAAGGCTTTGCCCCGTCCAACTCCAAGGCGATTTCTGTTGCTGCAGGCCAGGCAAAGCTCTTCGATGTATCGCTGGCCATCCAGACCGAACAGCAGCAGGTACAGGTGGAAGCTGAGGGCACCACGGTAGACACAAGCCCGGACAGCAATGCAAACGCCGTCGTCATCAAGGGCAAAGATCTTGATGCTCTCTCTGACGATCCCGATGAGCTATCGAATGAGCTGCAGGCCCTCGCCGGTCCATCGGCAGGTCCGAACGGCGGCCAGATTTATATTGACGGCTTCACGGGCGGCCAGCTTCCGCCCAAATCGTCCATTCGCGAAATCCGCGTCAACCAGAATCCCTTTTCCGCGCAGTACGATCGCCTCGGATACGGCCGTATTGAGATTCTCACCAAGCCCGGCACCGACAAGCTGCACGGCAGCATCAATGCACGCGGCACTGATTCGGCTTTCAACTCGGCGAACCCTATCCTGAACTCGAACCTACAGCCCGGCCAGCCGAAAATTCCCTTCCCCGACTATTACACCTATTTCCTCAATGGCAATGTCGGCGGCTCGATCAATAAGAACATCTCCTTCTTCGTGGGTGCTTTCGGGCGCGATATTCAGAATGTCAGCGTCGTTGATGCTGTAGATCCCGTCGCTACCACTGATCCAAACTCTCCCGTCTTTCTGAACCAGACCGTCGCCAATCCCAGCACACGCATCGATATCAACCCGCGCTTCGACTTCGCCCTCAGCCCGAGCGATACGTTGACTGCACGTTACAGCTACACGCGCAATACTCAATCCAATTCCGGAGTCGGTCAATACACCCTGCCCTCCGTTGGATACGACACGCACAATGTCGAGAATGAAATCCAGCTCAGCAACAGCTGGGTCATGAATCCGCACGTCGTCAATGACATGCGCTTCGAATACACCCGCACTCGCAATCAGCAGACGCCGCTCTCGACCGATCCCACCGTATCGGTACAGGGCTCCTTCACTTCGGGCGGAAGCAACAGCGGCACAACTCGCGACAGTCAGGACTACTACGAGCTGCAGGATTACTTCACAGCCTCAGGTGGAAAGCACTCGTTGAATTTCGGCGTAAGAATGCGTGCTACGCGAGATGCCAACTACACCGACTCAGGCACCAACGGACAATATACCTATAACGACCTGGCTGATTTCATTAATGACAAAGGCAATCCCACGCCGCAGCTTTTCAGAAAATACCAACACACGGTAGTCAACAATAATCAATACACCGCCCGTGTCACCCTCTTTGATATCGGCATGTTCTATCAGGATGATCTGAAGGTCAGCCAGCGCTTCACCTTCAGCTATGGCATCCGCTGGGAAGCGCAGAATCGCGTCAATGACAAGAATGACTGGGCGCCGCGCATATCGATCGCCTATGCCCTTGACGGCGGCCACGGCAAGCCTGCCAAGACCATCCTCCGCGCCGGATACGGCTGGTTCTTCCAGCGCTTCGGCATCGCCAATAGCTTTGGCGGCGGTGGCAGCACGCCCTTCTTCGTCAATTCCATCCACCACAACGTGCCCGTGCCAGGGGGCGAATCCAATCAGCAGATCGTCATTGTGAGTCCGGGGCAGCCAACTCCTGCTCCTACCTATTTCCAGGTCGATCAGCATTTCCACGCGGCAAATGATATGCAGGCTGCCATCGGCGTCGATCGTCAGTTCAGCAAGCACATCACCAGCAACGTGACCTACCTCTACAGCCAGGGCGTGCACCAATACCTCACCAACAACCTGTCCGCGCCCTACTTCGATTCTTCAGATGACACCTACGCCAATGCGGTCAATCTGCCTACGCCCAGCGAGAACCTCTACACCTACCAGTCAGGAGGCTTCTATCGGCAGAGCGAGCTTATCGCCAGCGCGAATGCTCGCTACCGCCGCTTCAGCCTCTTCGGCTTCTACGTCTACAACAACATGTTGAGCAACACCGGCGGAGTCAACAGCTTCCTGTCGAACGCACACGATACCAAGCTCGACTACGGGCGCGCCGCGCAGGACATTCACAACCGCTTCGTGATCTTCGGCAATATTCAGGGGCCATGGGCCACATCCCTCTCTCCGTTCCTCGTCTATAACTCCGGAACGCCCTACAACATCACCATCGGCCAGGATCTCACCGAGAACAACCAGTTCAACGCCCGTCCTACCTTTGCCGCCAGCTGCACGGAGCAATATGCCGTAGACCTTTCGCAATATGGCTTGCCCTGCATGAACATCAACCCGCTCGGAACGAATGAAAAGATTGTTCCCTATGGCTTCGGCACCGGTCCCAGCAACGTCAGCCTGAACATGCGCGTCGCTAAAGTCATCGGCATCGGGCCAAAGGTCGAAGGCAATGGCCCAAGCGGTGGTGGCCCAGGCGGCCGCGGTGGTCGCGGCTTCGGTGGATTAAGCGGTAATCAGGGCGGTCCCGGCAGACTGGATGCAGCAGTGCCTCGCAAGTACAACCTGACGCTGACAGCCTTTGCCGCGAACGTCCTCAACCATCAGAACCTGGGAACGCCGAACTCAGTCCTGTCTGCGACCCCTGATGCGTCAGGCGTATATCAACCGCAATCATTCTTCGGTAAATCACAATCGCTCGCCGGCGGCTTCTTCGGTCCGCCGACGGCAGGCAACCGTAGCATCTTCCTGGAGGCCGCCTTCAACTTCTAGAGCTGAAACCTCCAGCGCTGTATAAGAACCGCCGTTCTTCGGAATGGCGGTTTTCTATTTGGATCGAAGACCGGCAAAGGGAAGGTGGCAGATAGATTCCGTACAGCCGATGGGAACAATGCAGACGCGAGCCGTCAGAACAACCAGCGCAATCCAGAGCAGATCAGCGCCCAGCAGGTGAACGATCTGCATCCAGGTAGGGGCAAGCAGCGCCACATCGGCAAATCCCAGCAAATATTGCAACGCGAGAAGCCCGACTACACCCATGGCCAGACTGCGATTTCGGCCTCTCCACGCGCTGGTAAAAATAAGCCAGCAGATGAAGGCTCCAGCCAGAAACCCAAGGCTTGGGTGCAGCCAGCGGATGCGCAGCAGCCACCCACTTTTAGCTGAGAAATCCTGGGCCAGTGCCGCTCCAAGCGAAGTTGCCGGAAAAAGCGTGTCGCCTAATGCCGCCAGCGAACCGCTTACGCCCACGAAAAGCGTTGCCAACAGACCGATTGACGCCACGCCCTGAGCCCGATACTCGACGCTGCCGCGCATGAATCCGCGCTCCCGCGACAAAAAGTGAGCCGTAAACGCCAGGGCCGCCAGCAAAAGCAGCGTATTCGCCAGGTGCAGCGAGAGATACACGGCGCGCGAGGCCGATTGGTCGTGAGCGACCTTCCCCAACAACACAAGAAGCGCTCCCAAAAGCGCCTCATTGAAGGTAAGAACGGCCGCTGCGATCACAAAAAATCGCGCCAGATGACGCTTCGCAGTTGATGCAAACGTCCAGGCCAGCAAAGCCAGCATCGCAACCAACGCGATCCCGCTGGTTACCCGGTGTGTCAGTTCGATAATGGTTTCAATGCGCGGCGAATGCTGCATGACCGTTCCATTACAGAGCGGCCAGTGTTCACCGCAGCCCGCTCCGGAACCGGTAGCACGCACGATCGATCCCCATAATATGACGGCGACATTGTAGATAAGTACAAGCCATGCAAAGCGTTGCACCCCTCTGGAGTGGTCTTCGCGGGCGGCGGAAAATGGAAGAGCGCTGGTGGTCAACGGAGTGTCACCTGCTTTGGCTAATATTTTAATCGTTTCTTCGGTCACAACTCTTTAGAAGGCGGCTGAATCTAATCGAATGCTATGAAAATCAATCGTTTCGCTTCGCTGCTCCTCGCCTCCACGCTTTTCGCCGCGCCGGGTGCCGCAATCTGGGCGCAGTCTACTGCCTCGCAGGACATGAAAACGGCCGGTACAGACACCAAAAATGCCGCAAAAGACACCGGAACCGGCGTAAAGAAAGGCACGACAAAGGGCTACAACAAGACCAAAGAAGGCACGACTACCGGCTACGACAAGACCAAGGAAGGCTCAACCAAGGCTTATGACAAGACCAAGGAAGGCACAGAGAAAGTCGTAAATCCGGACGCGGAGCCGACTACCAAGGCCAAGGACAAGTCCAAGGAAACTAATCAGAAAGCCCACGACAAGTCCAAGGAAACCAAACAAAAGGTCAACGATTCTACGACCCCGCAGTAGTGTTGATTCTTCGCCAAACAATGCAATTTCTTCGCAAGGGAGAGATTGACTTATCCCTATAGCAGAATGCTGGTTGAGTTAAACTCCCAGCATCGCTATCCTTTTCAAGGATTTACAGGTTTGTCATAGGAATTCCCTCAAAGGTCTCTGATTTGCTTGCGATTGAAGGCAGGACGTAGACGCGCTGCCATTCATGGATCGACATAAAAAAGAAAAACTTTAGCTTACCATGGTAACTTTAGGTGGGGTACGTCTCTAAATTTCACGCAAAGTCCAAAATTCGGGGTTAGACGTATGCGGATTTTTGTCAATGAATTCTCAGGGCACCCGTTTCAGATTCAGCTCAGCCGTGAGTTAGCGCGCCGCGGGCACCAGGTTCAGCACGTTTATTTTGCCGGCAACATATCCACGCCAAAAGGTGCCGTGTGCGGAAAAGAATCAGCCAATATCACCATCACCGGCATGAATATCGGTTCGGCATTCGTGAAACATTCGCCGCTCAAGCGCCGAGCGGCGGACATAGAATATGGCCGAGTAGTCTCGGAGGCTGTACGTCAATTTCACCCCGACGCCATTCTCTCTTCAAACATGCCGCCCGATGGGCAAAAACTCCTCCTTCAGGAGTCCAAAAGGCAGGACGCCCAATTTGTATATTGGTTGCAGGACATTTATGGCCTTGCAGTTCGCTTTTTCTTCGAACGCCGAGCCAAAATGTTAGCCAGGGTCGGCGGCTCGTATTATGAACACGTCGAGAAAACGCTATTAAAACAATCTGATCATGTTGTCTGCATTTCCAATGGCTTTGTCGATTATGTGAAACGATGGGGCATCGATCCACGCAAAATTCACATGATCGAAAACTGGGCACCGTTGGATGAGGTGCTCCCCTTGCCAAAAGATAATGCGTGGGCGCGCGAGAATCACGTCGCGGACAAGTTCTGCTTCATGTACTCGGGAACACTGGGGATGAAGCATCGCCCGGAATTGCTGCTGAGCCTCGCTCAACACCTCGAGAAAATGCGGGAGGCCATTCTGATCGTGAATGGCGCGGGAATAGGCGCTGACTGGCTGCGCGAGCATACGAAAGACCTCAGTCCTGACGTGTTTCGCCTGCAGCCATTTCAGCCATATGACCGACTCTCGGAAGTCCTGGGTGCGGCGGACGTGCTTATTACGCTCCTCGACTCCGATGCAGGGATGTTTGCCGTTCCCTCCAAGGCACTTGCATATCTTTGCGCGGGACGGGCCATGCTGATGGCGGCTCCCGAAGAGAATCAGGCGACAAAAGTGGTTCGAGCCGCCAATGCAGGATGGGTCGTATCACCCGACTCTCCTGCGGACTTTGTTTCCGCCGGTCGCAAACTGATCAGCAGTCACGATCAACGCACTTGGTTTGGAAAGCAGGCGAGAGCCTACGCTGAATCACACTTCGACATCGTGCCAATCGCAGACTATTTCCTCAACCTGCTCGAAAAGGGCGTTCCTGCTATCCAGCAAGCTCGCGAGCGCGTTGCGCTGCCCGCATAACAGCCTTAATCAAGGTGACGCGAAGACCCCCTTCTTCGAGTTCCAGGATGCCGTCAATCGTGCAGCCAGCCGGAGTTGTAACGGCATCCTTGAGCAACGCCGGATGATATCCCGTATCCAGCACCATCTTGGACGCACCGAAAGTCATCTGCGCGGCGAGCAACGTCGCGATATCGCGCGGTAGGCCGACTTTTACACCGGCTTCGGCAAGCGATTCGAGAATGATGTAGATGTATGCCGGCCCCGAGGCGGAAAGCGCTGTGACGGCATCCATATGCTTCTCGTCCACAATCACAGTGCGGCCAATCGTCTCATAAATGCGTGAGGCCATCAGCATCTGCGCATCGGTGACATACCTACCGCGACAGAGAGCCGTCATGCCCACGCCCAGCATGGACGGGGTATTCGGCATGGAACGGATTACGGGAATGGACAGCCCCGCTGCCTCTTCGATAGCGCTTGTCTTCACGCCTGTCGCAAAGGACATCAGCATCTTTTCCTCTGTAAGTACCGGCCTGAGTTGGCTGACCAGTTCTGTGACCTGAAACGGCTTCACACCCAGTAGAATGAGGTCGGCGCGGCGCGCCGCCTCAACATTATCAGTCGTTACTTCCACGCCCCACTGTGCGGAGAGCACCTGCGCCCGTTCCTCATGCGCAACAGTCGCGGTCAGCTGATCCTGCGTAAAGAGCTGCTGCTTCAAAAACGCCTGCAGCAGAATGCCGCCCATTTTGCCCGCGCCGAGAATGGCTACGCGTATTTGAGTAATATCTTCGTTCATCGTGCTCCTAGACTACACCGGCCGCTACTTACCTTTTTGCTGCGCAATCCATGCAGTCACACGCTCATCGAGGACATCCAGCGGCAGCGCTCCTGAGTCGAGAACCTCATCATGGAAAGAACGCAGATCAAATTTGCTGCCAAGCTCTTTCTGCGCCCGCGCTCTCAGTTCGAGAAGCTTGAGCTGGCCCATTTTGTAACCCAGAGCCTGCGCCGGCCACGCAATATAACGGTCTACTTCTGCGTTTACGGTTGCATCATCCAGTCCGGAATGAGCCTTGAAAAACTCCACCATCTGATCGCGTGTCCAATGCTTGGAGTGCACGCCGGTATCAACAACAAGCCGGATGGCGCGGAAGATATCCGCCTCCAGACGCCCAAAGTCGGAATAGGGATCCTGATAAAAACCGACGTCTTTTCCCAATCGTTCCGCATAGAGTCCCCAGCCCTCGCCGTACGCCGTGTAATGCATGTATTTGCGGAATTCAGGCAGGCCGGTCAGCTCCTGCGCGATGGAGACCTGCAGATGATGTCCGGGCAGGCCTTCGTGGTAGGCAATCGACTCGACATTCGCCAGCGAGCGGTGCGCGAAGTCATACGTGTTTACATAGACGGTGCCGGGACGTTTGCCATCAGGCGAGGCATGCTCATAGTAGGCAGGAGCCTGATCTTTTTCGATGAAAGAAGGCACGGCTTCTACGACAAGCGGCGCTTTAGGCAAGCGTCCGACCAGATCTGGCAGCTTCGCCTTCATCTGGTCAATGTCATGACGGTATAAATCGAGCAGCTGCTCTCTTGATTGCGCGTGCAGCTTTGGGTTTGCCGCGATGGATGCGCGCAGCGAAGCAATATCTTTGAACCCGAGCTTCTGCGCGATCACGAGCATCTCAGCTTCGTCGCGCTTCACTTCATCAAGACCAATCTGATGAATCTGATCCGGCGTCAGATCGGTCGTTGTGCTCTGGCGCACGCGAAAGGCATAATATTTATCGCCGTCTGGCAGCGACCATACACCCGGCTCCGTGCGTCCCGCAGGGATGTAGACGCCCTGCAGAAATTTCGCAAAGCGAGTGTATGCCGGCTGCACCTGCTTCTGAATGACATCCAGAAGCGAGGCCTTGATGCGGTCCTGATCAGCAGCCGAGATGCTTGAAGGGAATTTTTTCAGGGGACTCGCAAAGGGCGTTTCTTCCGGCTTCTGCTGTGCGATGGTGTTCACCTGCACCAGCACTTTTTCAAGCAGATATTTTGGCGGCACACGATGATCGTCGATGCCGGTCATCATGTTGTCGGTGATCTGCTGAAAAGCATTGGGGATTTCTTTCAGCCTGGCGATGTAATCGTCATAGTCCTTAACCGAGTCGAAGCTGAGCACAGAGACAAGCTGCGGCAGTTCGGACTGCAATCCGTTGAACTGATCTACCGGCATCTCCCACGGCTTGAAGTTTGCTGCTTCCTGCTCCTCCGCCAATTGTCGGGCCATCAGGTCCTTGCTCAGTTGCTCCTGATCACTGAGGCCGGTGGTATCGATAGAGCCGAGGCGTATCAGATAGTCGCGTCCGCGCGTCAACCGCTCGTTATAGGCGGCCACGGAATAATCGGTAAGGCGATCGTTCCAGCGCTTATCGCCAATCGAGGAAGCAAATTCAGGCGAGTGCTGCAGACGGTCTTCCCACATGTCGGAGAAAAGCGTATTGAGCGCTTTACTGCGTTCCGCGACACTCTGTGCATAAGAGGCGAAATGTGCGGGAGCGAGGAGCAAGAATGACGCGAGGGTCAGGGAGAGAAGTTTCTTCATAGCAAAGGTGACTTAAAGCGCAGTGTATCAGGGGATTCACCCCCTTCGCTCTGTGTGCATCCCTTACTTATGCGAGGCGAGACTTCCTGACTCCAGCAATCGATACAGCGTAGAGCGGCTGATTCCGAGCAGCTGCGATGCTCGCAGCTTATTGCCGCGTGTCCGGGCAAGGACGTGAGTGATGTGGCGCAGAATCATGCGGTCGAGATTTGGATCATCTTCACTGGGTGCGACCGTGCTGATTTGCGGACGAAGCGCGCTTGCCGCCTGCATAAGGGGTGGAGTGTCGATGGGACGGATCCACTGCCCCGCGCAATCCATGACGGCGTTTGCCATGATCGTCTCAAGCTCGCGCACATTTCCCGGCCAGCTATGCGTAAGCAGCCTTGCAAGCGATCCCGGTCCGAGGCCGCGCATCGCTTTTCCGTGCACCGCACCGTGATGGATGGCAAACGATTCGGCAAGCGCCGGAATATCGTCACGTCGGTCGCGGAGCGGAGGCAGTTCAAAGCGAATAGCGGTGAGACGGTAGCAGAGATCGGTGCGCAGTTCGCCGCTGACGGAAAGCTGACGCAGTGGCTTCGAGGAGCCGACGAATAACTGTCGCGGAAAGATGCCGTTCATATCGCGCCCGCTGCGGTGCTCCCACCACTCCAGAAAGTCGATGAACCGCGACTGCTGCTCGGAAGTCAGATCCGCGAGACGACTAAGATAGAGCGTTCCTCCGCGAACCTCTTCGAGGAGCGCCTGCGTCTCTGACAACAGAAAGTGGGCCGCAGGGCAGGCGGTAAAAGCGGCCCCAGAAGCCGGCCCGAGCGTATGCAACGTCCGGGCAGCCAACGTCTTCCCTGTCCCCGGTTCTCCCTCGATCGCTGCCACACGGAGGTGAGGTGCGGCCTGTCGTAGGCGCGCAAATAGCCTCTGCATGACGAGGCTTTGCCCGATCATCCCCTCCAGGCCTGCCAGAGCTCTGCCGGGCTCCTCGGCCCTCAACGAGTCATTGCTCAACTGTATGAACGCGGACACACCACTCCCCTGGGTCGTGATTCTCTATCTGGCCATGGACGACAAGCCTGTACGGTTCATCGGCTGAATGAAAAAAAAGAAGAGCAATGAGCACAAAAAGAGCGCCTTATTGGGCGCTCTTTTTTGGCGATTTGTCGGACCGGGATTACGGGTTTTCTATTTCCTCGTCTGCTAATGGCTTGTGCACGCGAGACGAAGCCTGATCGGAGAAAATCTTGCCGTCTCGGATGTGCACGACGCGATGCGCATATTCGGCGATATCAGGCTCGTGAGTCACGAGGACGATGGTATTGCCCCGGGCCTGCAATTCGTCGAAGAGGGCCATGATTTCATCGCCGGTTTTCGAGTCCAGGTTTCCTGTTGGCTCGTCGGCCAGGATGATCGAAGGCCTGTTGATGAGCGCGCGGGCGATAGCGACGCGCTGCCGCTGGCCGCCGGAAAGCTCGTTCGGCTTGTGGTGCATGCGATCGCCAAGGTTGACTGCGCGCAGTGCATTCTCGGCACGCTCCAGCCGCTCTGCGGCCGGGGTGCCGTTGTAGATAAGCGGCAACTCCACGTTATGCAGTGCCGTAGCGCGCGCCAACAGATTGAATGTCTGGAAGACGAAGCCGATTTCCTTGTTGCGGATGCGTGCAAGCTCGTCATCGTTCAGGTCGCTGACGAGATGCCCGTTCAGCCAATACTCGCCTTTGCTGGGGGTATCGAGACAGCCGATCAGGTTCATCAAAGTAGATTTGCCTGAGCCGGACGGGCCCATGATGGCGACATATTCATTCTGCTTCATACGCAGGTGCACGCCCTGCAGGGCGTGCACCTGCTGCTCAGAACCCATGTCATAGGTCTTCCAGAGATCGTGCACCACGATGATGTCGCCGGGCCTGGGTCCGTTTGGATTCGAGACTCCGGGGGTAATTCGCGCTTCTGCTTCGCTGGGTGTCTGGGTCGTTATCATATGCCTGCTCCTGATTCTCCCCACTACGAGGACGAAGAAGAATCGCTATCCTCTTTGTTGACGGTCGGTGGAGTCGTATCCCGTTTGACCAGCGAGTCGTCCTTCAGATTTCGCAGGATACGGTAGGTTCCCGTGACGATTTCATCTCCCTCTTTCAAGCCGCTGGTTACTTCGATATCGGTGGACCCGGTGATTCCTGTGGTTATGGGAACAAAATGCGCCCGCAGTTTGCCGTTCTTATCAGGACGCATCACGAAGACACCCTGCACCTTCTCGGCATCTGGTGCGGCCGCTTTGGTGGCGGAAACGGGCTGAACATGCGCCTTTTCCGTCGAGGGCTCAGGAGGGCGCATCGTGAGCGCCTGAATCGGGATCGAAAGCGTATTCGGCCTGCTGGCGGTGGTGATCTTCGCTGTCGACGACAAACCCGGCTTCAACTCGTCATAAGCACGGTCCAGGGTGACGACAACCTTGAAGTCTTTCGCCTCTTCCGTTCCGCTGGTCGATTGGCTTGTGGCTACGCCTGTGGAGCGGAGGAGAGCCTGGTCGCCTACCTCAGTGACATGTCCCTTGAAAACTTTTCCCGGCAGCGCATCGACACTTACATCGGCTTCCTGCCCAAGGGAGACATTTACGATGTCGGTCTCGTCCACCTTGACCTCGGCGGTAATAATCGACATGTCGGCAAGAGTCATAAGGGTTGAGCCTTCGGCATTCTGAATGCCGACGACTACTGTTTCCCCTTCACGGACGGGCAGATTGGTGACGAGCGCGTCAAATGGTGCGACACTGACCGTCTTATTCAGCGCATCCTCGTTAAAGCGCAGTGTCGCGACCTGCGTTCCCAGGTGGCCGCGGGCAGAATCCGTCTGCGCCTTTGCCTGTACCAAGGCGGCGTTCGATTGGTTCAGAGTCGCGACATCGGTGTCATATGCTGCTTTTTTGGCGTCAAAATCGGCCTTGGAGACGAGTTTTTCAGCATAAAGAGCCGTATATCGATCGTAATCAAGCTTTTTTTGTTCGAGATCTGCCTTCGAATGCTCCACATTTGCTTCGGCGGTCTTTTCCGCAGCGATATAGGACGAAATATCCGTTTTCGCGGCATCAATCGCTGCCTTCTGGGCATCTACATTGGCCTCAGGCTGGATGCTTTCGACCGTCGCTAGCACCTGGCCCTTCTTTACGTGGTCGCCCTCTTTCACATAGAGGTGCGTGATGCGTCCAAAAGCCGTCGCGCCTACGTTGACATAGGTTTTGGGCTTGATCTGGCCGGTTCCGCTGACGACGGCCACGAGGTTGGCGCGCACGACTTTTCCGGTCAAAACCTTGGTGTAGCCCGATTGAGCACGCACAATAGTGAGCGCAACGATACCCGCCACGGCGAGAATGACGACAACAATAATGACAATTTTTTTCAAAGCCAGTCTTCCTGTATCTGCATATTTGCAAAGCCTTGCCCGGCACTCGATTCCAGAAAATACGAAAGTCCGGCAGGCCGGGTTCCGCAAAAACGCAGTTTTCCTTACGTCCCGATTGTCTTCCGCTCAGGTGGCAACCATGATAGCAGTCCCGTATTTCGACGCGATAGCGCTAAAAGACAGGCTCAGACGTCTAAAACTATGTTCTGAATGCGGAAGGCGCTTGTATTCCGTCTTCATGAATCCGTAAAATTGATGGAAGCGGTAGAGGGGTAAAACACACACAGTATGTTGAAGGGCCGTATTCCAGCATTTCTCGCGATCTCCCTGGGAGCTTTCGCGATTTCTCAGGCGCAGTCGACAACGCAAACCGATCCACAGTTGAAGAGCCGACCGGCTCAAGCGCAGGCCGATAGCCAGAGTCCCTCCACAACGGATTCCTCCACAGATGATCCGCTGAAGCGCCAGCTTTCTGATAAGGAACGCTTTAAGCAACAAAAGGAACTGAAGCAGGAATTAAAAGGGCCCTACAAAAAGTGGGTTGACCAGGATGTCCACTGGATTATCACTGATCAGGAATTAAGGGCGTTCAAGAGCCTGAGTAACGACGAAGAGCGCGACGCCTTCATCGAAGCCTTCTGGCAGCGCCGCAATCCCAATCCGGATTCGCCGGAAAATGAGTTCCGCGACGAGAATTATCGCCGTATCGAGTATTCCAACGAGCATTTTGCTGCCGGAAAACCGGGCTGGAAGACAGATCGCGGCATGATCTATATCAAGTATGGCAAGCCGGACAGCACCGATTCGCATCCCAGCGGCGGCACCTATGACCGTCCGATGGATGAGGGCGGCGGCACTACCTCGACCTACCCGTTTGAAGTCTGGCATTATCGCTACATCGAGGGCATCGGCGAAAACATCGATATCGAATTTGTCGATACCTGCATGTGCGGCGACTACCACATGACCATCGACCGCTCCGAAAAGGATGCTCTTCTGCACGTTCCAGGCGCCGGTCAGACGCTTTACGAACAGATGGGCATGGCGAAGCAGGCGGATCGCTTTCACGGCGGACTGGAATCATTGGGTACCGGACCGATGTCGAGCATGCAACAGAGCAAGCAATTCGACCGCCTGGAGCAGTATGCGAAGCTCGAAGCTCCGCCAGTCATTAAGTTCAAGGATCTTGAGCTTGAATCGTTCATGACGAACCACAAACTCATGAATGGTCCGTTCTTTCCCTTCGATGTGCGTGCGGACTACGTGAAAGTGACGGATGACACGGTACTGGTACCGCTGACCCTGCAGATCAAGAATCGTGACATCACCTTCAACAGCAAGGACGGTGTCTCCAGCGGCCAGGTTCATATTATCGGTCGCGTCTCCTCGATTACGGGCAAGGTGATCCAGAGCTTTGAAGAAACGGTTGGTGTTGAGGTTCCATCAGAATTGCTGTCGAAGACCCTGGACAACAAACAGCTTTTCTGGAAGGCTCTGCCTCTTCGTCCGGGTCGCTACCGCGTGGATATCGGCATCAAGGACGTCAACAACCCGGACCATCTGGGTGTGTGGGCGCAGGCGATTAATGTGCCGAGGTATGACGATGACAAGCTGTCAGCTTCTTCGCTGATTCTCGCCAATCGTATGGAGTTGGTACCATCGAAAGAAATTGGCGCCGGCAACTTCATTATCAGCAACACAAAGCTCTTGCCAGCCGTCACGTCAAACCCTACAATTCCGCCAGCATTCCAACGCTCACAGAAGCTGAATTTCTGGATGCAGGTATATAACCTGGGAATTGACGAAAAGAGTAAGCAGAATGCGGCGACGATTCAGTACGAAATCGTCGATCTGGCGTCTAATAAGACAATCTTCGATATGCAGGAAGACTCGAAGAAGCTCGGCGCCAATTCTGATCAGGTAACGCTGGAGAAAAGCGTCCCCCTCGCGAATCTTCAGCCCGGAAAATACCAGATCTGGATCAAGGTGAATGACAGTATTTCCAACCAAAAAATTGCGCAATCAGCGCCTTTTACGGTGGAATAGGTAATAGAGGTGCGGAGGACGAAGCTGCCGTTAGAGCAGCGAGTCCTGGACAACAACGATTTTGGGGCAAACGGCCAGGAGTATGGAGGGTCGCTTGACGTTTTCCAGTTCAGGTGGTGATGGAGAACTGGAAGCTGTCGACCGATCCTGGTGACGAACGAAATCGGTGAGCATGACGGTTCTCAATCTGCGGATCAAGATCGGCCCAGCCTTTGCGCTGCTGATCGCCATGCTGGCGCTGCCTGCGTATGCAGAGGGGCCTGCCGCTGCTGCGATCTCAGGCGTGGTCCGGGATGCCAAAGGTGCGCCACAGGTGGGCGCCCTGGTAGAACTGCTGGGGCCAAATCTTGCCGTCCTAGCCAATGCCTTTACCGACGACCATGGCCGTTATACGCTGCAGACGATAGTTCCCGGCACCTATAATCTCAAGGCCTCCGGCTCGTTTTTCCTGCCTACACTTCGACAAAACATCCGCGTAGCGGCCGATTCAAAGATGGTGGTCAATCTAACGCTGGACACCCTATACGAGGCGTTCCGCTGGCTGCCCGCAAAACCACGGCAGGTGGATGAACCTCAGGATGACTGGGCCTGGACGCTGCGCCTCTCCGCAAACCGCCCGTTGCTCCGCATGCTTGAAGATGGTCCCCTGGTTGTTGTTTCGGATGGCGATGGCAGCACTCCGGCGCTTAAGGCGCGGGTCACGATTCGCGGCGGCGCAAGCCAGTTTGGCGATGGCGGTCTGCACCATGATTTTGAAATGGAACGCTCAAATGGCGATGGCCAGCAGTTGATTCTGCGTGCTGATTTGAGCCAGGCTGAGAGCGCGTCGCTGAATACGGTGGTCGGCTACGCTAAGCAGCTTGGCCCGGGGCGCACCATGAGGACTGTGGCAGCCTTTGAGGACCGCCCCGATATCGAAGGCGGCGTGCGGGATCAGGGATTACAGGCCGTGGTGTTGCGATCTTCGGAAACAATGGATCTTTTGCCCGATGTAATATCCGCCGAATTCGGCAATGAAATTGAGGCGATTCACCTGGGGGACAATCAATTCGCCAATCATCCCTTTGCGGGTGTCAGCGTACATGCGGGTGATAATACCGTCTCCTACCATATGTCCACTTCACCGGGCGCACAGCATGCGGATGAGATTGACCGGGCAGAGACGCTTGCTCCGGCTCTTACTGAGCAAAATGGCAAGCTGCTTCTCGAAGACGGATTGCATCAGGAGATTTCCTACGAGCGCCATAAAGGCCGCGTCACCTGGCGGATGACGGCATACCAGGATCACATCAATCATCCGGTTGTAAGCGGTGGTGGAACTCTTTCGCTCGCCGACTGGAATAGCGGCAATCTACTTTACGATCCCAATACCGACTTGTTGAAAGCAACTGGCCAGAATTTCTTCAGCAACGGTGTGCTTGCCGAAATACGCGACCATATCGGCGACGACACCTGGTTGAGCCTCGCGTATGCAATGGGCGATGCACTGACGATGGAGTCCTTATCTGGGCCGGTGACGCTGGAAGAAGGCATCGGCAGCCTTCACCCGCGCAGAGCTTCGATGGTCACGGCCAGCATCAATGGAAAATCAAAACATGCAGGCACGCAGTGGCGCGCCTCTTACCGCTGGCAACCAACCGACACAGTCACGCCAGTCGATTCTTTCAACAACCAGCTGTCCGATCCCTACCTGAGCTTCTATCTGCGCCAGCCTATTCGGTGCCACATACTTCCTTATCGAGTGGAAGCCCTCATCGATGTTCGTAATTTGCTTGCGCAAGGCTACCGGCCCTTTGTGACGCAGGACGGTAGCACATTGTATTTTGCGCAGGCGGAGCGCAGTATTCAAGGCGGACTTTCCTTCTCCTTCTAAATTTCAAAACCGCCTTCCGCGTCGCTGTTTCCAGTAAATTTTTGTGCTATATTTCTATAAGAGCATTCTCTTGAAGAATGCTTCCCTTCTCAGTCCCGCAGAATTTTCTACTGCGCAAAAATGGACGCGTAGCTCAACTGGCAGAGCATTCGACTCTTAATCGACAGGTTGTAGGTTCGATTCCTACCGCGTCCACCATCTTTTAAAATACCTATGGCAAAATATCTTGTTGGCCGCTCCTTGATGAGGTGAAGTCTGTGGGAACTGCCAACGACTGTCTCGAACTCCAGAGCGCGATCCGATGCAATCTTAGCCCTTTTCGGAGGGACGATGATCGAGTGGATTAGAAGATCATCTTCGACTGTGAAAGCGGTTGGCGCATGGTTTCTGTGGCTCGTATATACGTTGATTTGGAAAGACGACGAACTATGATGCGCGCCACGAGTTCCGTGTTCTCTTATTCACCGAATGTGCCAACCGTCGCGGGCAGGAAAGATTTATCAGCCGCCGTAATGCTCACTATTGACATCGCGATCACTTTTATTCGATCCAGGTTTCTCCCTGGATCCGCCCTTTTTTAAGGATCGCTTCTTTCCATTCGAAGCCTTGATTGCCGTCGCGTCCTCGAATGCGCTTTTGTCGACCATGCTGAGAACAACGCCATCGATGCGGTTTTCAAGCGTCAGATAGGGAGTAATCCGAATCATGCACCAATTGCCTTCGCGGTCCTGTACCGGATACTGCTTCGCCTGCCCCTTCTGAATCACGTCCAGCATCATCGGCTCCAGGTTAGATACGTCGATCTTCAGTTTCAATCTCGGTATGGGCCTGCCCACATCACTTGCCATCAGACCCAGCACCGACGCCGCCTGCGGAGTGAAGCGACGCACGCTGAGGTCAGCCCCCATCATTACCATAGGCAGGTTCACGCTATGGAGAAGATTCGTCAGGTCATTGTTCAACTGTGTCAGTAACTCATTGCGATGTTGCATCTCTTCGTTCACTGTGTGCAGTTCTTCGTTGGCTGATTCCAGTTCCTCCTTCGAAGTCTGCAGTTCTTCATTTGTGCTTTGCAGTTCCTCATTGCCCGACTGAATTTCCTCATTCGCAGACTGCAGCTCTTCGTTCGTTATCTCCTGTGTCTCAATAATCGATTGCAGATAGTCCTTCGTCGACGCCAGCTCCTGCTTGAGTTGCGCAATTTGCTTGTCCCGTTCGGATTGGTCGATTTTCGCCGACGGCTTCGGAGTTAACTTCGCCCTCGATCCATCACCAGTCTCGTGAGCAGCGAGCTCAAACACGATCAGGAAGTTGTGTTGAGCCTGGAGGGGCGTGCGGAACGGGATTACTCGAACCACAACATGCGCTGTGTGTCCGTTCCCCTCCACCTGTATGTTCTCGCGCTTTGCCTCGACCCCGCTTTTACGCGCTTCATTGATAGCGCTCTGCAATTCGAATAGCAATCCGGGTCGCGCCATCTTCAGCAGATTCAGGGTGGCTCTTCCTGTTGGCAGCTCCAGAAACGCGCCGGTCCGGCCGCGGTTCTGCAGAATCTCAAGCTGATCGTTAATCACCACCGCAGGAGGTGTATATCGTGCCAGCAGGAGGCGGTCTGCCTCTCGTTGTAATTCGATCGGCGTCCTCAGATTATCCGGCGGTGGTGGCGGCGGTGGGATTTCTATTCCTTCTTTAGCTTCTTCAGGCGCGCTCGGAGAAACGCCGAAGGTCATGGGCGTAGAGACCAGTTTTTTACGGTAGATTTTCTGCTTCTTGTCGGCCATCTCAAATAACTCCGAACCCGCTCCCAACAGACCCTCTGTGCTTCCAATCATAAGGAACCCAGTGGGATTCAATGCATAGTGAAAGACGGGAATGACCCTCTTTTGCAATGTTTGACCTAAATAGATCATCACATTACGGCAACTCACCAGGTCCATGCGGGAAAATGCCGGATCGCGGAAAACGTTCTGCGTCGAGAAAATGCAAAGATCACGGATTTTCTTGCTGATCTGATAGCCGCCGTCTGATTTATGAAAAAAGCGCCGCAGCCGCTGTGGGTTTACATCCGCTTCAATGCTGTCCTTGTAAACGCCGGCGCGGGCGCGTTGTATCGCGGTCTCGCTTAAGTCTGTTCCGAAAATCTGGATAGGCACTTCTGTCCGCTCACCGAGAAACTCCACCAGCGACATGGCATGAGAATACGTCTCTTCACCGGTGGAACATCCGAGAACCCAGATGCGGATTGGCGAAGAAGAAGACGTGCGCGCTTTCAGAATAGCCGGATACACAATCTGCTTGAGCGCTTCAAAGGCATCCGGATTGCGAAAGAAGCTGGTCACATTGATCAGCAAATCCTGGTACAGCGCATTTATCTCCGCACCTTCGTGATGCAGCAGGCGCACATATTCATCGATCTTTTCAATTTTGTGCAGAGCCATTCTGCGTTGAATTCGGCGGCCAATTGTCGGCGGCTTGTATCCGGAAAAATCGACTTTGGTAACACGTCGCAACAGACGAAACACCTCGGCTAGATGGACGGTCTTTTCTTTGGTGTTCTCACCGGCTGGCTCAAGATAGTAACCGGACTCATAGGCATACTTGCGTATGCGCGCCAGCTCGGCAGCAATTTCTCGCGGCGAGAGAACAAAGTCCACGCATTCCGCGGCAATGGCACTCGCCGGCATGCCGTCATACTTGGCCGATGCGGTATCCTGCGCAAAAGTGATACCGCCTTTGTCCTTGATAGCTGCTAATCCTCGCGTGCCATCAGAAGCGGTTCCGGAAAGAACCACTCCAATCGCATTGTTGCCTTGGTCAGCTGCCAGCGAGCGGAAGAAGATATCGATCGTCGTATTGACTAACCGCGCTTCTTCCCTAACAGCAATATGCAGTATTCCATTGGCGATCGTAAGATTGCAGTTCGGTGGAATGACATAGAGATGATTCCGCTTAACTCGCATTCCATCCGTTACCTGCTGCACGGGCATCGACGTGGAACGGGGTAAAATCTGCGTAAATGCGCTTTCGCGGGAAGGATCAAGATGTGGCACGAAAACAAAGGCCATGCCGAGATCAGGGGACAGAGCCTTTAGCAGGCTGGTGAAAGCTTCAAGTCCACCGGCGGATGCGCCAATTCCCACGACCGGAAATCCGTTGTTGATGGCTTTCGCATTTTTCTTACTCTTAACTTTAATTTTGGAATTGTGAGTGGATTTCGTCTCGTCAGCTTTGTGGCGTCGCTGTGGAGTTGTCATTTTGTTATAGCTGCTTGATTCTGTGATAGCCGACAGACTGCTGGAATCAGTAGTCCCTGATCGTCTCGCTGACGCGATTGACACGACAAGGCATTATACTGCCGCCCGATATAGATGTACTAAATCTACTTGTCGCGTTCGCGGGTCACCGATTCTTACTTTTGTTTTAGATAACAGATTCATCGCACTCAATGTCTCATTGGCAGTGGAGAGTCCAGTAGGTTTTACAACGAAGATTGGCCGCGCAATCCGCTGGTTCCGGAGCCAGGAACGCGATGTCTGGGCGGATCCAGTGCCTGGGTAATACAGATCAATTGTGCGTTGGTGCGATATCCTACACACGTGTCATTGACTGCTTAAGCCGTGCTGAAAAATACTGAGAAACGTGTACGAGTCCAGAATAGAATGCCGGCGCTTGCTAGTATCGCGAAGAACTCCGTTGCGAATCTGAGCAGGATGGGAACTTCGTGGCTGCTTGCATTATTCCTGCCACCTCTTCTGGTGCGTGTACTTGACAAGCCGGTTTACGCAACCTGGGTCCTCATTCTTCAGGTTGGAGCCTATGTCGGACTTATCGACGCCAGCATCCAGTCTGTGGTCGGGCGATTTGTCGCGCGCGCGGAGGGGCTTGACGACAGTCGCTACATGGGACGAATGTTGAGTAGCGCTGCGGCTCTCATGCTTTTCGCGAGCCTGTCTGCTGCGATCCTGATCGTCTTGGGCTCGTGGCAGTTGGAACACCTTTTCCCGAACATTCCGGCCTCCATCAGTTCGGACGCGCGCCAGGCGCTTCTCATCGTCGGCTTGTCACTGGTTTTCAGCCTTCCCTTTTCCACGCTGGCCGGCACGTTCTTCGGCCTCCAGAAGAATGAAGTCAACGCATTGGCAGGGAGCCTGGGAAAGATCGTCGGTGCCGTGGGTGCTGCGTGGGCTGCCTATCATCATCAGCGCCTCTATATTATGGCGGCGTGGATCGCGCTCGGCAATCTCCTCCAGGCCGCGGCTTATGTATGGGCCTGGAGCTTCCTCAAAATGAAAGGCGTTCTCCGCTGGGCAAATGTCGACAAGGCTGCGGTCAAGGAGTTCGTGACGTTCTGCTACGCAGTCATTGCCACTCAGATCGGATCGATCCTGATTACGGGCATAGATTTGCCGATCGTCGCAGCTTTCGACTTCCACTCGGCGGCCTATTATGCAGTAGCCGCAACAGTCAGTAATATGCTCATAGTGCCTCAAGGGGCCATCGTCGGTACGCTCATTCCCATAGCCTCCGGAATGAGCGCCATCCAAGATCCCATTCGCATGGGTGAGGCGGTTCTCAGAACAACTCGTTACGCAACTGCTCTCCTCTGTATTCTCGCGTTACCTCTGCTCCTGGGAATCCATAGTTTCCTGACGCTATGGGTGGGACCAGATTATGCGCGCCACGCATTACTCTCTGCAGTCATTCTGATCATCGCGCAATTTGTCCGCTTAACTCTCATGCCTTACGCGAGCATTGGCTTTGCTGCCGGTCAGCAGCACCAGATGCTCATTTCTCCGCTCGGAGAAGGAGTCGCAAATCTGGGGTGCAGCCTGATCGGCGCTCAATTGTTCGGAGCAGTTGGGGTGGCGTTAGGCACGTTGCTTGGCGCATTTGTTGGCGTAGCTCTGCATTTCATCGTCAGTATGCCCCGTACTGACGCGATGCAATTCAGCCGCAGACGCCTGCTAACAAACGGTATCATTGCACCTGTTCTGTGCTGTCTGCCTTCAGCGGCTCTCGTTGGTGTTCTGATGCGGCAAGAGATGCATCTGGCCACAAAATGCATTCTGATTTCCGGTGCCGAGATCTCTGCTATCCTGATCACTTATAAAGTGAATTTCAACCACCTGGAGCGCAAAGAGCTTACCGATTTAGTCATCCGTGCTGTTGGTAGGTGGTCCAAACGAGCAAGGGCTGTCGCCTGAATGCTCTCTAGCGACTCTGAGCCCCTTGTTTGAAAGCAGAATGCAGAGTGGACAGCGGGATCGAAACTTCCGAAACTCGGATCCTCTTTCAGCTAATGGAGCATAGGGCAATGCAGATTTTGGCTGTTGTAGTCTGCTACAAGAAGCTTTTCGAAGAATCGGAGACGTTGCAATGCCTCTGTGAGGCTCTTGCCGCTGAGCCGGAGTTGGCTGCGGCTTATAAACTTCTCGTCTGGGATAACAGCCCAGAGCAACTTTCAAGCCCTCGCCTACCGGTCCCTTTCACTTATCGTCATTCCGAGCAAAATCTCGGTGTTTCGGGAGCTTACAACAGTGCTCAACAAATCGCGACCGAACAGGGCTATCCGTGGATGTTGCTGCTTGACCAAGATACGAAAATCAGCCGAGAAGTGCTCTTTACCATGCTTCGGTATGGCACCAATTTGCTGGCCCGCAAGGAAATCGCTGCAATCGCGCCGACTGTGCGCGTGGGACATATTGTTGTTTCTCCAAAGCGGCAACTATATATGCGGAATCGCAATTACCCGGCAGGAGAATGCGGTGTCGCAGCTGGAGAAGCAATTGCCATCAACAGCGGTTGTATGCTGCGGGTCGAAGCTCTACGGACCATTGGAGGGTTCAGCCCGGAATTCTGGCTGGATTACTCCGATATGTATGTTTTTCACATGTTCTTTCGGCACGATCTGAAAGTCTGGCGGGCGGCGGACGCGACCATCGAACATAAGATGTCGATCATGGATTACGACCATCTCATGACCCCCTGGCGTTACACAAATTTCTCCATGGCAGAAACTGCATTTCACGATCTCTATCGTGACCGCTTCGAGAACGCCCTGCAAACGCTTCGGCTTTTTGCAAGAGCGATCAAACAGCGATTTAAGTATGAGAACCCCGAATTTTCACGAATTGCGTGGCGACAGTGGTTGTATAGGGTGAAGACATCAAAAAGACAGCGACTCACAAACTGGCAGGCGAATAGCACAGGCCGGAAATGATGTGAATGGCGAAGCTATTTTCCCAAGTGTTCGTCGGGCCATCGGCTTCCAGTTCTGACTTGTCGACTGATTACATCTGACAGCTTTCAGGTGTTTGATTTATGAGGACTCCTGACGCATATGCTGAACAACAATTTGGAGTGCCGACGACTTGTTGAACTCGCAATTCTATTCCCCGAATCGCCCAAGCCTGAGCATCTGGTTACTCAGAAAACGGCGCGCAAGCGAATGGCTATTTTTTGCAACTCTTATTGTGTACATACTCTTTTGCATCTTTTTTTATTTCCAATATGTGGAGCCGTGGATCGCTGGAGAGATCCAAACTCGTATAGGAGCAGATTCTGATCGGTATTGGGAATATGCAAAATGGGCGCAGGACTCTGGTGATGCACGATTAATTTCTCTCACCGGCAATTTCCTGGGTCCGGTTCTCATGGTTCGGATATTGCGTAATGGCTTTTGCATAATGGGCTTCAACCTTATACTCTTCGCTATTTCCTTAAAGGTCGCAGCATCCATTCCCAAGGTTAAGATTGCAGTCGTCGGGTTTCTCTTTCTCGCTAATGCGCAGCTTCTCCTTGCTCTCACCACTCTCAATAAGGAAATATTCGCCCTGTTAGGCGGCGTTCTCACTGCGAAATATCTCTACTCCGAAAAACGATCCAAACTCATGCTTGCGGTCGTCATCCTTGTCTCCGCCGTTGCCAGATGGGAGCAGGTCGCCATTCTGATTCTTTTCCTGGTTTTTGACAGCTTCCTCTTCCGGAGACGACCTTGGCTGGGAGTCCTTATATTAGTCGCAGCTATCACATTGATTTACCCTTTCGCGTTTCGCATATTGGGCATTGATCCGCATGCGCTTGATTGGCTTATGGAGGATGCACCGACGCTCATATGGATCAACACCGTTCAGCAGGCTTTCGGTTTTCCGCTTGTCGTCATACTAAAGATTTTTATGCTTTTGACAGGCCAATTGCACTCGCCTCAATTCTATGACTGGAACAAATGGTGGGATAAGTTCATCTCCGATGCACAGAACTGGCTATTGCTGCCTCTTGGCTGCCTGGCGTATACGATCGTCTTCACAGTGGCGCTATACACAAAGCGAATGAAACTGAACAGACCGGTAGGCTTATTTTGTGTGCTAACGCTTATCATTTGCGCTGCTCCTCCCTTCACTCAGCCTCGTTACATCTACGCAATTTACACTATGATCTGCATCGATTTAGCCCGTCCTCGAGAGCTTGGGGAGGGTCACACGCTCCGTCATTCCAGATAAGCAGGCAGATGCTGAGTTAGGGAGTGATTTTACAAAAAGAAATCAGAATTTGCCTTTTCGGTTGCCGAAAAAGACGGCTGGTCATGTCTTTCGCGTATCCCCAAGACCTGACAATACGTTTCGTACGTGAGTCGCGCTGTATTTTTCCAAGTAAATAGCGATGCGCGCTGTTTTCCATCCGTTCGCATAGCGATCTTCTTTTCTGCACTTGCCAGCACTCCAAAAATCGCGCTAACAAGGAGCGGAATAACCTTCGGATTGATAAGTATGCCTGCGTTTCCGCTCACCTCTGGCAGAGAGCTTAAGTTGCTGGTGATGACCGGCGCGCCTGCCGCCATGGCCTCAAGCACCGGCAATCCGAAACCTTCATAGAGAGAAGGGTAGACGAGAATCTCACAGGAGTTGAGGAGCGCCTTTTTTTCGACGTCAGTGATGAAACCCGCGAGCCGAATGCGATTCCGATGCCGCGAATTTTCGATTGCATCAAGAACCTCCGCATAGTCCCAGCCGAACTTACCGGCCAACACCAGAACAATGCCCGATTGCTTGTCCGCTACCATCTCGAACGCCTGAACGAGGCGAATGATGTTTTTTCGCGGCTCGATCGTCCCGATGAAGAGCAAGAATGGTCGCTCTATGTTTAGTTTTTGGAGGACATTTTGAATTTCATCACAATCAGGAGCCTCGAAAAGGCTGCGATTCACTCCAAGAGGAATGACAGATTCGAGCGCTTTTCCCCCGGGCACCAAACGATTCGCATCCTCACGAGCCGAATTTGAGACGAAGATCACCGCTTCAACATGCCTGACAGCATGCCGTATAAACAGCGGCATGATAAGGCGGCGACCGAGCGTGTGCAGTTCGGGATAAAGAAGAAACGTCAGGTCATGAATCGTCACAACCCGTCTCGAAGGTGAAATGAATGGATGCGTGTAATGGAGCGAATGAAGTACATCGATCCGCTTCCGAAGCAGCATGACCGGCAGAATGAACTGTTCGAAGGCAAAAAGCAGGGCGCGCTTTCGGAAATATCTGGAAGGTATGGAAACAAATTGAATATTGGGATGCACTCCCCCAATTTCACGCAGTGCAACCTCATCGTCCTGAATTAATAGGAATAATACGTCCTCGGGGCGAATCAACTGCACGAGTTCCCGTATCAGATTCTCTGAGTAGACCCCTACCCCGGTGCGCACAACAGGGATCTGGGTGAAGTCAATCAATATTTTCATCGCGTGCCAGATATCGCCGTGCTTATCGCATTAGTATACTCAAGGCGATAAGTAATTTTATCGCCCGTCAGATTCGTACTGTATGGCAGCCACGTCTAAGCTGGGCCGGGGAAAATCGTGAAGGAGACAAGGAGCTTGAAGCAGGAATCACCTCGGACTTGCGAAAATGAGGTACAAGCAAAACCTGAGCTCAATTGCATTACAGCCTCTCTCGTCACCTATGGTAATTCTCCGCAGGAGATCGGCGACCTATTGCAGTCAGTGCGGGCGAGCGAATCTGTGCGCCAGGTCGTGGTGATTGACAATTCATCCTGCGAATCCCTTCGTTCCTGCGTGGAAAGTTACGGCGCCGAATATATTCGCATGAACCGAAATGTTGGCTTCGGAGCAGGACATAACTTTGCCATAAAAAAGCATTGCAGACCAGCTAAGTATCATCTTGTTGTCAATCCCGACATCAGCTGCGATCCGGAGGTCCTTGATTCGCTTTATCGCTTTATGGAAGAGCATCCTGACGTTGGGCTTGTGATGCCCCGCATCCTTTATCCTGACGGAAGCGAACAGCGCTTGTGTAAGCAACTGCCGTCGCCCCTGGATTTGTTCGTCCGCCGTTTTCTGGGTAGCTCGCTCTTTAAAGCGCAACGCGCACGGTATGAGTTGCGGCATCTTGACATGGACAAGCCAAGAGAGGTGCCTTGTCTCTCAGGATGCTTTATGCTCCTGCGGTCATCGGCGCTGCGAGAGATCGGCGGTTTTGACGAGCGCTATTTCATGTACATGGAAGACTTCGACCTTTGTCGTCGGATCGCCGCCAAATACAAGACAGTCTATTACCCTGAAGTGTCTGTAACTCATGGATATGCTAAGGGATCTTATCGCAATCCGAAACTCCTGGCCTACCACCTGCGTTCCAGTTTCCGGTACTTCGGAAAATGGGGCTGGATCCTCGATTCAGAGAGGAAAAAGCTTAATAGAAAGACCAGCTTGTTGCTCTCCGAGCAACAGGGATTAGATGATTCTGCATTGACCGAATGCAGAGGCAGAGAATCGTAGTTCATCGAAAGCCAGAGGTTCCTTGCATGAGCGCGCAATTGTCGATCCGCGCGATCAGAGTGCGCTGCTAACCCACATCTTCAAGAGAAGACTACGAACTGGATATACCGGATTTTGTGCGACATTATTAGGACGGATGCCAAAGAGTTGAAGGATTAACAACCATGCTTGGCGCGATGATCATGAAGGAGCAGCCGCGACTTCTTTAATTCGCCTCGCGTCTCTATGCACTTGATCGTGGTTTCATCAAAAGACTTATGATCCCTAGATGCTAAGAAAAATAGGCGGGAGGCCAAGCTGGACAGTCTGCTGGTCAAAATCCAGCCGCGTTCTTCAAGGCTCTTCCGCGTTTCACAATACTCGCTCGTCAAATCCACATTGGCACCTCTCAAGAGGAGCCAGCCGGAATTACTCGGTTAAGACGGCCCTTGATCTACTGATTATTGGATGCAGAAATAGGAGAATCTGTCATTTCTCGCGCTGTGACATTCGCCTGCGTGATGAACTGGAGCCGCTGGTTTCGTAATTCGTGGAATCGTTGCAATGATTCCGCGAGCCTGAGTCGTAATCTTGAAGCTTCCTGCAAGACAAGAGAGGCTCTGGCTCTCGTCTCTCTCGTTTCCAGGAGAATTACATGCACATCGCTCTGTTGAGCCATGCGAGTAAGCCCTCTTAGGTGATTTTCCCTGAATCAACAAATATTTCTTGCCGATCGCGAGATCGCAACCTGGCAGCATTCAACCTCCAGGTTCCTCGTCAACTAGGCGCCTGTAGGCCGGGACCAGCGATTGAGATGCCATCATCGCCTGATATTTCGATAATTGGCTGCAACTTTGAATCAGCATTCTGAGCGCATCGGACATCTCATGAACCAAAGCGCCATGGGCTTCCCGCAATGCACGCGACCGTTGAATTGTATCTTTCCACTCTGTCCTTGCCAGTTTGCTTGGCGGACTATTCGTGAGTTTTTCACGTAAAGACCAACGCGATGCAATCCACGCATCCAGATCCCGGGCATGAGCGATGACAGCACTCTTATGATCCACGCCGCTCGGTCTTCTGACCGGCAAACCGAACTCCTGTTCCCATCGTTGTACAGTGCGAACTCCCTTGCCCAGGTAGCGGGCAATATCCTTCCAACAGCTTAGAACCGCCGGATCCGATACGGTGGATTCAACCCTCATACACACCTCAAGGCGTTGTATCAGTCATTCGTTATCGCACAACTGCAATTAGACTCCACAATTCTTGCTTCCTCAAGTATTCCACTTTCATCCATCTTTCCGGCACAGGAAAGACGACTGCTGGCCGCGATTCACAGGAGGCGGAGTTTCCGCGTACATCAGTCTAACTACCTGCTTTTCTATTAGCCATTGACTTGAATGACGGACTTATCTGGCAGCGTGACGGCCCCAAAAGTGGCCAGATGAACATCGATCAGACGCGAGGAGATGGAGGGAAAAGGCCGCCATCTTCAGCTTTTCCCTTTGTATGCAGACGCTACCCGAGGGTGGTAATCTTCGTGCTAAGTCGTAGGTTGTCACCTCAGGTAGAAAGGTTAATCATGAACCGGCCAAATCTTTATATACTCACCGCGCTGCTTTCGACAGGATTGTTGATTTCTGGATGCAAGAAGTCTTCGGATCAGGAGCAGGCAACGTCACAACCTGCGGCGCCGGCGGGTGAGCCGGCAGCGGCTCCGGCTCCGGGACAGCCTGCGGCGGCTCCGGCAGCAGGCCAACCCGCCCCGACGGCGACGGCTCCGGCGGCTGAGGCAGCGCCTCCGCCGCCACCACCGCAACCGATCGTGATTCCGGCGGGAACCACTTTGTCTGTCCGACTCGGCAGCCCTTTAAGTTCGAAGACGAGCGCCGCGGGAGAGGGCTTCACTGGGACGCTGACTAACTCCATCACGGTTGGCGGGGTCAGGGCGGTCCCAGCGGGCGCATCAGTCAGCGGCACGGTAACCGACGCAAAATCCGCCGGGAAATTCAAGGGTGCGGCGGCCCTGGGTGTTACTCTGCAGTCGATTACGGTACACGGCAACAACTATCCGATCACCACCAGCGTTTACAGCCAGCAGACAACCGGCAAAGGCAAACGTACTGCCGGCTTTATCGGCGGGGGCGCCGGCGCCGGCGCTCTGATTGGCGGCCTTGCCGGCGGTGGCAAAGGCGCGGCTATAGGCGCTCTTGCGGGTGCTGGCGCAGGTACCGCGGGTGCTGGCCTGACAGGCAACAACCGGGACATTTCGCTTGAACCGGAAACTGTGCTCAGCTTCAAACTGGCGCACTCACTGACTTTACCTCCGCACGAATAATCTCATTCAATCGACATGAAAACAGCCGCCTTGGGGCGGCTGTTTTCATTTGGAATACTCATTCGAGATCGTACGGATGGGTGACAACCTGATAAGCCAGCGCCATTCCTGATAATAGGAGCGATAGTACACGTTATTGCGGTTGTGCATCCGCTGCTCCGCCAGTATTAATCAGAGTGCCACAGCTTCCTACATAAGGGGAAGGGATTCTGCTGTTGCCGGGCCAACCTTAACATTCTTTGCGCATGACAAGCCTATGCGTATAGATTAATCAACGAGAAGCAGCATAGAAAATCGATTTATTTTAGGAGATGCATGAGCAGCCACACAGAGCAAACTGTTTCTGACAACGATCGTGAGATCGCGGAATTCACCGCCCTCGGGACTGAGTCTCGCATTGCGGAAATCGATGAGAAATGGCCACGCATCGCAGAGCTGCTCGACCGCAGACAACTTTCTGGAATCCTGCTACGGCGGCACGAGAATATCGCGTGGGCAACGGCTGGAGCTGTGGAGGCGCGTGTCGCCATTCCTTCAGAGACGGCGGTGACCTCGCTGCTGCTGTTACGAGATGGGCGGAAGTATTACCTGGCTCCAAACAATGAAGCAGCCCGCTTGGCGGACGAAGAGTTTGCAGGGCTGGGATATGAACCGGTCATTGCATCGTGGTATGAAAATGATCTCAATGCCGTTCGCCGCATCGTGAGCGATGGCGCAATCGGCACAGACAGTACGGCCGAGGGGCTGATATCGATCAATCTCGCGCCGTTGCGAACACCGCTGACGGCGGGAGAGATAGCGCGGCTTCACTGGCTGGCGCAACATACTGCCGACGCTACGATTACAGCATTGACAGAATTAAAGCCCGGTATGACCGAATTTGAAATGTCTGCTGCAGTGGCTGCGCCATTGATAGCGCAAGGCATTCTGCCGACCGTGCTGCTGATGGCGGCGGACAACCGCATTTACAAATACAAGCATGCAGTATCACGCGGTGCAGTGCTGGATCGCTATGGAATGCTGAATCTCTGCGCGCGCAAATGGGGGCTGGCTGTTTCGATCACCCGCTTTGTGCACTTTGGGCCTCCTCCTCAGCAGCTTGTAGATGCCTTTGCCGCGTGTGCTGTGGTCAACGCTCGACTCCTGCATGCGAGCCGTGCCGGCGCCACCGCCTCAGAACTCTTCACAGTAGCTAAAGAGGCTTATCGTGATACAGGCTTTGCCGGCGAGGAAGAACTACATCACCAGGGAGGACCTATAGGCTACATAGAGCGCGAGTGGGTTGCCACACCTGCAGGTAATCAAACGCTCACTGCAAGTGAAGCACTGGCGTGGAACCCGAGTATTCGCGGAGCCAAGGTCGAAGATACGGCGCTCCTTCAGAATGGCTCCATTGACGTGTTGACGAAGACGCCATCCTTGCCGGAGATGCAGATCGCAATCGAGGGAGTGATCTATCCAGCAGCGAACGTTTTGATTCGTTGATTTCCGATCTATACGTCGGTCCGATCCGGATCGGGTGTCACAGGAGGTAATCGATTACATGCTGGCCCGCAAAACACTTCACCTTATTATGGCTTGCACAGCTTCTGTTTCGGTTGGGCTCGCTTCACTGTCCATTGCCTCAGCGCAGGCCACGCAATATGCAGAGAAACCGCCTCTCCTGCTTGGAGCAGCGTGGTATCCGGAGCAATGGCCCGAATCGCGGTGGGAAGCTGATCTGGAGTTGATGGAAGCGGCTCATCTTCATCTGGTGCGCGTTGGAGAATTTGCCTGGAGTGTAATGGAGCCAGCGGAAGACAAATATGATTTCGCGTGGCTCGATCGTGCGATTGAGCTTGCCGCAAAGCATCACATCTGCGTCGTGTTGGGAACACCTACCGCTGCTCCGCCTGCATGGCTGACGACAAAATATCCTGACACGCTGCGCATGGATGAAAAGGGCGTGCGCGATGAGCATGGCAATCGTCAGCAATTTTCATTTGCCAGCGAAAGGTATCGCAAGTTTGCTCATGAGATCACAGAGAAGATGGCGGAGCGCTACGGCCACAATCCAAATGTCGTCGGATGGCAGCTTGACAATGAATATGCCGCGCCCTCTTTCGATCCGGAAGCGAAGGCGCAGTTCCATGCATGGCTTAAGGCCAAATACGGAACAATCGACAACCTGAACAACCGCTGGACGACGAGCTACTGGAGCCAGACGTACGACAACTTCGATGAGATTCCGGTGCGGGAGAAAGGCGAGAATCCTGGCCTGCTGCTCGACTGGAAACATTTTGTCAGCGATACATGGAAGAGTTATTCGGCCAACCAGATCAGCGCTATCCGCCCACATGCTGACAAGCGGCAGTTTATTACGACCAACACAATGGGCTGGTTTGATGGCTTCGACGAATACGTTGTTCATTCGAACCTGGATATTGCCGCGTGGGACGACTACATCGGCGACGAACATTATGACTGGCTGGACAATGGCGCGCGCCACGATATGACTCGCGGATTTAAGGACAAGAACTTCTGGGTGATGGAAACACAGCCGGCCTTCGTGAACTGGCATGCCGTCAATTCGACACTTGCCCGCGGGCAGGTACGCGATATGGCATGGCAGGCCATTGGGCATGGAGCGGATGCTGTGGCATATTGGCAGTGGCGCAGCGCGCTGAATGGACAGGAGCAATATCACGGTGTCCTGGTCGGCGCGGATGGTACGCCGGTGCCTGTCTATGACGAAGTCAAACAGGTTGGCGAGGAGTTCGATAAAACCGGCAAGGCTCTGGAGGGCACAACCCCACAATCCTCAGTCGCACTCATCAATGATTACGACAGCCGCTGGGCAATCAACTTCCAGCGGCATAATCGCAACTTCGACCCGGTAGCCGAGATGGTCAACTTCTACGGCCCGCTCTACAAGCAGGCGCAGTCGGTCGACGTGATTTCCGTGCACGATTCACTTGATAAATACAAGCTGGTGGTCGCAGCCGGCTTGAATGTGCTGTCGAAGGAAACGGCAGACCATCTGCTCGCTTATATGAAACAGGGTGGCAACCTGGTGCTTGGTCCGCGCTCGGGGATGAAGGACGAGTACGACGCGCTGAATGTCGAACGCCAGCCGGGGCCCCTGGTCGACGCGCTCGGCGGCCGTGTTGAGCAATTTTATGCACTCGAGGACAAGGTTCCGGTCAGCGGCGATACGGGATCGGGATCGGCATCGCTCTGGGCGGAGCAGCTTAGCGCCAAGGCCGTAGATACGCAGGTGCTACTGCGCTACGGCGCGAGCAATGGCTGGCTCGACAACCAACCTGCCGCCATTACACGCAAGGTAGGCAAAGGGACCATCACTTATGTTGGCGCGTGGATCGATGATGATCTACTGGCGAAGCTGACTTCTTCCCTTCTCCAACAACATGGCGTGAAGCCCATCCTCCCTGACGCGCCAGACGGAGTAGAGGTATGCCAGCGTAAAGGAAATGGCCACTCAGTGCTGATTCTTATCAATCACAACACTGCGAAAGCGCATGTGAAACTTCCACACGAGATGCGCGATTTGCTCGGAGATGGTTCGCGTACTTCGGTTGATTTACCGGCCTACGGGGTGGATGTTCTCAGCGAAAAGTAGTGGAGACGCGTGATCTTGCTCTAGCATTGCGGGGATGATATCTTCCCCGCAATGACTCCAACGTTTCGCCAAACTCTCTCTGCAGCTCTGTTTTTGTTCTGCCCATTCGCCGTTGCCCAGAATGCAACACACTATCTTCAATGCGGCGCGCTTTTTGACAGCAACAGCGGCACACTTCGTCAGCACGCTGTGATCGAGATTCAAGACAACAAAATCATCAGCGTCGAAGAGGGAAAGAACGTTCCGAGCGGTGCGAGCGTGACCGATCTTTCCGCTGAAACCTGTCTTCCGGGACTGATCGACACGCATACGCACGTCCTGTTGCAGGGTGACGCTACCGCTTCCGCCTATGCGGATCAACTGCTGAAGCAGTCTCTGGCGTATCGCGCCATTGTCGGTGCTGCCACAGCGACCAAAGCTCTCAATTATGGATTCACTACGATTCGCGATCTCGAAACCGAAGGTGCGCTTTACGCCGATGTCGATATCAAACGCCTTATCGAACAGGGAGTGGTTCCCGGCCCGCGCATGCAGGTGGCCACACGCGCGCTCGATGTAACCGGCGCTTATCCGCTGCTCGGTTACGCATATGGCGTGGACGTGCCCCATGGTGTGCAGCTTTGCGACGGCCCCGATGAATGCCGCAAGGCTGTGCGCGAACAGATTTCGTATGGGGCCGACTGGGTTAAGGTCTACGTCGACCGCGGTTATTTCCTTCGACCGGATGGAGTGCTCGATGATATTCCCACGTTCACGGTCGACGAGCTGACAGCGATAGTCGATGAGGCGCATCGTCAGAATCATCCGGTAGCCGCGCATGCGATGGGATTGCACGGTGTGCATAACGCCGTCACGGCGGGAGTGGATACGCTGGAACACGGCGACTACATTGCTCCGGAAGATATCAAGACAATGGCCGCTAAAGGTATCTGGTACGTGCCTACCACGTATGCGCTGGAGGCGGTTGCGGAAGGACGCGCCAGTGATGGCAACCCGGTCTATGAACAGATGATCAAGACGCACGCAGATACCTTCCGGCGCGCCATGGCTGCGCATCTCAAGATTGCTTTCGGCACGGATGCCGGCGCATTTCCCTGGACGACGGATCCAGCGAAAGAATTCGCAACACTTGTGCGCGATGGCATGCCCGCATCGCAGGCTTTGCAGAGCGCAACTCTGCAGGCAGCGAAGCTGATGCATCTTAACGACAAAGTCGGCGTGGTTGAGCCGGGAAAGCTTGCAGATATTGTTGCCGTGCCGGGCAATCCTCTCGATCAGATTTCCGTGATGGAAAAAGTGGATTTCGTGATGAAGGATGGCGTTATCTATCGCAGCGGCTCGCAGTCAAAATAATCCGCAGAGCCTCCACGCGCTGCCATTCGACTCAGGGAGTTTGCGCCTGTTTGTCTTTCTGAGCTTGTAGAATTTTTTCGACTGCGACCAGATCCTCTTCTGTATCGACTCCCACCGTGTCAAAGGGCGTGGAAGTGACATAGACAGAGATTCCGTTTTCGAGAAATCGCAACTGCTCCAGGCGCTCGATCGTTTCGAGTCTGCTGGGCGGCAGTTTAGGAAAGCGGTTCAATACTTCCTTTCGATAGGCGTAGAAACCGAGATGCTTTTGATATGGAACATTGCCGACGCCATCCCGATCAAACGGGATGGTAGCGCGAGAGAAATAGAGTGCCCTGCCATCAGCTGCAGTCACGACTTTCACTGCGTTTGGATTCTTTATTAAATCTGGCAGGCACGGTGTCGAAAGAGTGGCCACTTCTACCTCTGGCCGCGCCATCGGCTCAAGGAGTGCGTCCAGGTGTTCGGGACGAAGCAGCGGCTCGTCACCTTGAATATTCACGTAAATATCCGCGGCTATCGACTGCGCAACTGCATAAACGCGATCCGAACCGCTGGCGCAGTCCTCCGGAGTAAAGACGGCAGGAAAGCTCCGGGACTCGGCAAACTCCATTACTTCTTCCGAGTCGGTTGCAATCAGCACCTGATCAAGCTGCGTGCAGGCGCGCGCAGCTCGATATACCAAGGCCAGCATGGGTTCGCCGGAAATCTCCCGTAACACTTTGCGAGGCAGGCGGGTTGAAGCGAGCCTCGCAGGAATAACACCAAGTATGCGCAAAAAGATGCTCCTGTTACCGCTAGTGTAATCAAGAGCGACGAACTAAGGGAGCCGCCAGCAATCCAACCAGCAACGCTATATTCAACCATGCGAACCAGTCTCCAAAGCGGGCGTAAATTGTGGGGTCGTGGCGCACTGGAACATTAGCCACCACCGTGGCAAAGGATGCGAACATGGTGTCGCGCTCCGCAAGCACGCGGCCGCGGTCATCGGTTGCGTAGAGAATACTCCTCTTTGCCGAACGCGCAATACTGAAGCCGCCTTCGACTCCGCGCATGATGCCCATGCGTCCATGTAGCCATCCGTCCAGACTGAAGTCCCACGCAGGAACTACCATCAGGGCTACGCCATCTCGGGCATATTGTCGGCTGAGCTTCGGGAAGTCCATATCCTTGCAAATCTCAAGGCCCCACTTGCCTGCAGTTGCGGAAACGGCGGTTGGCTTCGGTGCATCCGGTCCCGCGCACATGGCACCGTACGGCACAGACAGCGCCGTACGACTCGATGAGGGCGTGAACTGGTCCTCCCAATGTGGCAGAAGATGATGCTTGTCATATGTTGCGAGCAGTGTGCCATCGGGGGCATAGAGTCGCTCCTGGTTCCATGAGACCTTCGGCGAGATGCGGTCCACGCCGATAGCGATGAATGCGTGCGTCTGCTGCGCGAGGCGCTCAAAGGTGGCGTCTGTCGCGGCGACTGTGGAATCAAGAATCGGCCCGCTGTGCTCAGGCAGCACGAAAAGTTGAATACCCTGAGGCGCCATGGACAACATCTTCTTTCCGTCGCGATCGAAGGCATACGCAGCATCTTCCGGCGTTGGAACAATGAGATTCATCGAGTCGTCAGACGCAATGAGGCCAACCTTAACCGTAGGCGAGTTTTTCGGCGTTGCTGCAAGACGCCAGAACCCATAACCAAGGACCATGATCAGAAAAATGGCTACGCCACCCGCCAATATCTGTTTCACCTCGGATGGACCTGAGCTGAAAAGCGCCGCGATTGTCGCCGCAAATAGCAATATGCAAAAGCTGATGCCCCATATGCCTGTGACTGAAGCGACTTGGAGAATGGGCAGAAAGTTCATCTGAGAATAAGCAAGGTTTCCAATCGTTCCGTGAACGGAGACGATCGACCTCACATATTCACAGGTGACCCAGAAGGGGGGAACAATCAGCGCTGCTTGCCATAAGCGCCCTTTCAGTACTCTATTGCGGAAGAACAGAACAACGATGCCCAAGATGCATGCCGGCGCAACCGAATTCATGATTGAAAGCCATGCCGGAATGACGATCGCCAGGTAATACCACTCGTTCAGACTGCCAAGCGCGAAAGCGCCTGCCGCTATCAAGAATGCTGTAGACGCGGAAACTCTCGGCGCGATCCAAAGCACGGGAATGAGGGCAAGCCAGGTGAGAGGCCAGAGTGGGGCAAGTCCGGTACCCAAGAAAAGCAAAGCCGCAGACAATGTAAGGCAGAGTGCGGCAAGAGAAGTACTATTCAGCTTTGAGTCCATGAAGCAATCTCCTGAGCGAGCGACGTACAAGTGCGCGGAATTCCGTTTCCGAAAGATGGAAGCGGCCTCCGCGGTAAAGCGTGACGTAACCATGAGCATGTGCCCACAATTCGAGAGCGATTTCCCAGACGTCATCGCGTTTCAGATACCCGGACTTCATGGCCTCGGCCACAAGATCGGCGATGGGATTAAGCGTAGGTGAACGCCGAGCGCGGAAATCGTCCGGATAGCGACGCGCATTCGGTCTCGGCTGAGTAAAGACGTAATCGAAGATCCGCGGACGTTCGAAGGCATAATCTATGTACGAATCCATGCTGCCCAGCAGCCGCGTTTGAACGGAACCGCGCAGAGGACGCGCCTGCATATAGCCGAGAAATTTTCCGAATTCGCGATCGACGACGAAATTCAATAAGGCTTCCCTGCTCGGGAAATGATGATAAATCGCCATCGGCGTGATACCCACGGCTTGGGCTACGCGCCGCATGCTCACAGCGCTTTCGCCTTCCTCTTCCAAAAGAATGAGTGCCTCATCTGCAATGCGATGTGAGGTAGTTGTGTCGTCCATAGCTATACACTGTATATCAGACAACTATACAGTGTATATCTATTCCGAGAAAAATACGCTAGCGTGCCCCCCGTCGCTGAAGCGAACGATAAAATAGAACATAGAAAGACCGTCCCCAGCGCTTTCAATTCTCTTCCGGAGCATGCCGACTCAGCTATGGCCCCCACGACGCTGGACGTTCTTCTAGTCATCTTTTTCGCTACCTTGATTCGATCAACTTTTGGATTTGGCGAGGCTCTCGTCGCTGTTCCACTGCTTGCGATCTTTATTCCTATCGACGTCGCAGCTCCGGTCGCCGTGTTGATGTCGATCACCGTTGCCGCTGTCGTCGTGGCGCAGGATTGGCGGAAAATTCATATGCGTAGCACGGGCTGGCTGATCATGGCCACGCTTCTCGGTATTCCAATCGGCCTTATGCTGCTGACCAGCAGTCATCAGCGAACAGTCAAAGCGATCCTGGGCATCTTTATTGTGGCCTTTTCTGCGTACTCGCTGATGGTGAAGCGACCACCCGAGCTGTCGAGCGATAAACGCAGCTGGCTACTTGGATTTGGCTTCTGTGCCGGGGTGCTTGGCGGAGCGTATGGGATGAACGGGCCGCCGCTCGCAATTTACGGCTCCATGCGCCGCTGGTCTGCGCAGCAGTTTCGAGCCACATTGCAGGGCTATTTTCTGCCGGCAAGTATCGTCGGCATGGCCGGGTACTGGGCTGCCGGTCTGTGGAAACCTATCGTGACACATTATTATCTGGTTTCCTTGCCGGCTGCTCTACCTGCAATTATTCTTGGCCGCGCAGTCAATCACCGGCTTCATGGGGACGCCTTTATGAAATACATTTATCTCGGACTGGCCTGTATCGGGGTGCTGCTGCTTCTGCAATCCATGCGCTAGCGCGGACGTAAATGGATGGCGGCATTGACCATCCGCCGCATCGTTCGTATCATAAGAAAGGTAGTTTTTCAGCGATTTTCCCACCTGAAAACCGGCGGCGTAGCTCAGATGGTTAGAGCGACGGACTCATAACCCGTAGGTCGGTAGTTCGATTCTACCCGCCGCCACCAAGCGAACCCCGCCAACAAAACCCATCCGGCTGGAGTATGATTCTCTTAACAGCTTCCGGCTGCCTGAGTCTTGCCATGTCTAAGGGTTTTAAGCGCGCCATCCTCGCTATATCTGTCCTTCTTGTTGTCGTCGTTTTCCTTGGTGGATTCGGCCTGAGCGGCGTGAGAGCCGGGACGCAAAACGACGGCGCATATCGCCAGATGGGCGTCTATGAAGAAGTACTGCACAAGATTCAGAGCGATTACGTCGTCGAGCCTAGTATCGGCAATGTCACGACAGGCGCGCTCCACGGATTGCTGGAATCTCTCGATTCCGATTCAAGCTATCTGACCCCGGCTGAGTACACGTCCTATAAAGCACACAGCGCGGAGGGAACAGCTCAGGTAGGTCTGAATGTCTCCAAGCGTGTCGGATATGCGACGGTTGTCTCGATTATGCCGGGCAGCCCTGCCGAGCGCGAACAGATCCAGGACGGAGATATCATCGAATCGATTGGCGGCCAGTCCACGCGCGAAATGTCGCTGGCGATGATTCGATTGCTGCTGGCTGGGAAGCCCGGAACCGACGTTACCTTTTCTCTGGTGCGTTTGAACCGTGGCAAATCCGAACCCGACAAGATCACCCTCACGCGAACGGCGATTGCCGTTCCAGCAATGGGCGAACAGGAATATGAAAACTCCAGCATTCTCTATCTCAAGCCCGTTGTTCTAAATAAGGAACGCGTCACTGAGATTGAAACCCGTTTGCGCTCGATGCAGAAAAGCGGCAATAAGAAGGTGCTTCTCGACCTGCGTGACGTAACCGAAGGCGATGAGACCCAAGCTGTAAGGCTGGCCAATGCATTCCTACAAAGCGGCACCATTGCTTCGCTTGAGGGGCAGAAGATGCCGAAGGAAACCTTCAGCGCGGAACCAGCCAAGTTTGTCACCTCCGCCCCCCTCGTGGTGCTGGTGAACCACGGCACGGCCGGACCCGGTGAATTGGTTGCAGCGGCTATTCTGGACGATAAGCGCGGTGATGTTGTTGGCGATCGTACCTTTGGCGAGGGCACGGTGCAGAAGACGATTGAACTGCCTGACGGTGCCGCGTTGATTCTTTCTGTTGCAAAGTATGAGTCTCCATCGGGTAAGAAGATTCAGGACGAGGCTGTGATGCCGAACGTTGTAGTGGGTCCGAGCATCGACCAGTATCTGGCCGCTTCCGCTGAGCCTGAGGCTGGAGCGCAGACTGCGCAGAAGCCGGAACCTCAGACAGATGATCAGCTGAATAAGGCGCTCGATATTCTGAAGCAGAAGAACGCCTGAACCCACCGCAGCCTGGCGGTTCTAGAGTCACTGGATACACATTGTTAAACGAACGCCCTCAAGTAACCGGCAGCGGTTTTCGCCCCGGCGCAGGACGGCGCAAGGTCGCGGGTGGCGTTGCGCTGGTTGTGTTGCTTCTGCTGGCGGCGGCCGTCGGCTCCATGACCGGCCTAATGCTCGTCTATTCAGTTAATCTTCCGCAGATCGATGACCTGACCCGTTATCGCCCCGATACGATCACAAATCTATACGACACGCATGGGCGCGTCTTCGGCTCATTCGCACTGGAGCGTCGTGTCGTCGTAAATTACAACGATCTTTCGCCGCTTCTGCGTGAGGCTGTCGTTTCCATCGAAGACAAGAACTTCGAGAGCCACTGGGGCATTAATTTTTTTCGTGTAATGGGCGCGGCCTATCACGATCTGACGTCGAAAAACCGCGCACAGGGAGCATCGACGCTCACCATGCAGTTGGCGCGGAATCTATTTCTCTCCAGCGAGCGCACGTTTGGGCGCAAGCTGCAGGAGATTCTGCTATCAATTCAAATCGAGCGAAGATTTACAAAACAGCAGATTTTCGCCCTGTATGCCAACCAGATTTACCTGGGGCATGGCGTTTACGGCTTCGAAGCCGGGTCGGAATACTATTTCAGCAAGCATGCTCGCGATCTCACGTTGCCAGAGGCTGCACTGCTGGCCGGTCTGCCGAAAGGTCCATCCGAATATTCTCCGATTCTGAATCCAGATAAGGCATTCCGCCGCCGCAACATGGTCATCAACGCCATGCTCGAAGATGGCAAGATCACGGCAGCACAGGCCAACGTAGCACGCTCCGCGCCGCTGGGGTTGCATATCGAGCCGCCGGCAAACAGTGTCGCTCCCTGGTTCATCGAAGAAGTGCGGCGCGAGCTGGAACGAAAACTCGGCACCGATCAGGTACATGAGGACGGGCTGAAGGTCTACACCACGCTCGATCTTGATTTGCAACAGAAGGCAAACCAGGCGGTTCTCGATGGACTAACCGCGTACGAGCGCCGTCACGAATGGCGAGGGCACCTGCTCAATGTCATCTCGGGTGGCGTGGACATGGAGGGATTCAGGCATCCGGACTGGACAGTGCCACCCGAAACCGGCACCTATATCCACGCCCTGGTCACGGGCGTGCTTCCCTACCAGGTAACAGCGCGCGTGGGGAATCAACAGCTCGTCCTTACTACAGAGGATTGGGCATGGACCGGATTTAAGACCGCGGACGGCTTCCTCAAAGAGGGCGACATCATCTACGTCCATCTCGCGCAGTCGGATGGCAAAGTGCTTCGCGGCACACTCGAAGAAGATTCGGGCACGCAGGGATCGCTGATGGCAATGGACAATGTCACCGGCGACGTTCTGGCGATGGTCGGCGGTCGCGATTTCAACATGTCGCAGTTCAACCGTGCCACGCAGGCCGAGCGGCAGACCGGATCTTCGTTCAAGCCATATGTCTATACGGCTGCCATCGAAGAGGGGGCTACTCCGGATCAGAAAATTCTGGATGCGCCGACCTCGTTCGGCGGATACACTCCGCATAACTACGAAGGCAATTATCTAGGCAACATTACCCTGTTGAAGGCTTTTGCTGATTCGCGGAATATCCCGGCGCTGAAACTCGCCGATCATGTCGGCATCCGCAAAGTCATCGAGGTAGCACATCAGTTTGGCATTACATCGAATATTCCGGCGTTTCTTCCGGTTGCCCTGGGCGCAGTAGAAGTAACGCTTCAGCAGCAGGTGGCTGCTTACTCTGCTTTTCCGAATGACGGAATACGCATTGCGCCGCGGTTGATCCGTCGAGTGGCGAGGGCAGATGGTTCTCCGCTCCTCGAGGAATCGCCGGAGGTGACTGAGGCTACCAGCGCAAAGACGGCACGCACCATGATGGTGCTGTTGAGGGAAGTGACACGCAGCGGCACGGCCGCCGCCGCAGCAGCGCTCAATCACTCCATTGGCGGAAAAACGGGCACGACAAGCGATTTCACGGATGCTTGGTTTGTGGGCTTTTCGCCTTCGATCACCTGCGGCGTATGGGTCGGCTATGACAACCGCACCTCTCTCGGCGATAAGGAAACCGGCGCCAGAGCAGCTTTGCCGATCTGGATGGACTTTATGCGGACGGCGATTGCTGGTAAAGATAGCGAAGTTTTTCCGGGCGATCAGAAAACAAGCGCTATCCGGTTGGCGCGGCTCCATTAGAGCAATTCATTGAAACTTGCACCACAAGTGCAGCATCTATTCGGTATGTCGCAGAAACGTGTCATTCTCTACAGCCAGCCCGGATGTCCTCCTTGCTTCGCTGCAAAACATTTCTTCAACTCGCGCGAGATCCCCTTTGAATACAAGGATGTAACCGCCGATCCCAAGGCGCTACAGGAGTTGATGGACCTGAACAGTCAGTCCACCCCAACCATCGTTATCGATAGTGAAGTCATGATCGGCTTCGATATGGACAGGCTGGAAACCCTGTTTGGCTGAGGCGGTTCATACCGCCTTGTCTCGCTCCCGTCTTTCCGCAATTCCATACTTCTGAAGCTTATAAAGGAACGCCCGATACTCGAGATTCAGCCTCGCCGCCGCCTGGCGGCGGTTCCAGCGGGTCGCTTCCAGAGCTTCCAAGAGCAATTTTGATTCAGCCTTTCGTGACTGTTCAATAACATCATCGATGGAAGAGGCGTTTTCATTGCCGGGCACACGGTAATGGCTCGAGAGCGCGACTGCCACGCTGGCTTTGCATCCTTGCTTCAATTCCTGCACCAGAAGATCCGCGCTTTGATACACGAGAAAGCGCCGCATCATGTTCTCCAGTTCGCGCACATTTCCTGGCCAGTAATAGGCCAGCATGGCATCCTGGAGTTCGTCTGTAAGAAGAGGCACCGGAGCACCGTTGCGTAAATGCCGGCGGAGCAACGCATCGGCCAACGGAAGAATTTCACTCCTGCGCTCCCGCAGTGGCGGAATCGTGATGTTGATGACGTTCAGGCGATAGTAGAGGTCTTCGCGAAAGGTGCCCTGTTCGATTGCCCGGCGTAGATCACGATGCGTCGCAGCCAGGATGCGCACATTCACTTTGACAGTCCTGTTGCTGCCCAAAGGTTGAATTTCTCCATCCTGGAGAACCTGAAGCAATTTCGCCTGAAGGCGAATATCCATGTCGCCGATTTCATCCAGCAGGATCGTTCCACCTTGCGCCACTTCAAATTTGCCGGGTTTGTCGCTGGCTGCTCCGGTAAATGCTCCCTTTTCGTAGCCAAACAGTTCGCTTTCAACAAGTTCCGAAGGCAGAGCTGCACAGTTCAGCTTGAGAAACGGCTTCCTGGCGCGCGGCGAATACGCGCACAAGCGGCGTGCCATCACTTCCTTTCCTACACCCGTTTCTCCGTGCAGGAGAACTGGCACATCCGCCATGCCCACACGTGTAAGAAAGGTAGTGGAGAACAACGGCGAGCCCCCGCTGGAGACTTCTGCTGCCTCTTCCCTTTCATCCTGATGAGCCCTCTCGAGCAAAATGTCGGCACAATCAGCCGCCTCGCGAATGGAGTCAACCAGACCATCGAATGTCGACGATTTTTGAACAATGCGGATGTTTTCGTTGTTAACGGGCAGATCGTGGGGCAGGCTTCGCAGGTTTTCCGGCAACAGCAGCATCTGCAGGTGCGGATGAATCACGGCGAGTTCCAATAATTCGTGGAAGTCGTGCTCACGTCGCATGGTTACGTTGCAGAAGACCGCGACTGATGCTTCGCAGCCGGGATCGCGTAGATAGGCAATGGCTTCAGGGATACCTTTCACTGCTAAAAGGCTGTATTTCTCCAATTCCAACTCTTCATTCAAGCATCGATGCACATCGCGGTATTCACCCGCTATGACAATCTCGCACAACATGCTTCCCTCACTTCGCAGATCCTGGACTACCTGTACCGTTTCCATGAGCCCTCGCTATCGCCGTTCGCGGGGACATGCGAGTAGAGGGGTGTACCCCATCTCAGCCTTTCAACAACTTTTTGATGGCCCCACCAAGAATATGCCCTGCGCTCCTACTGTTACACCCCCTGACGGCGACAACAATACCTCTTTTGCACTTGATTACTAATTACTTTCCACGTCTTGCCAGCGCGTAACCGAAAGTAAGTTACCCTCGGCCGTCTGTCCTCAGGCATATTATTTGGGAAACTTATCGGCTGTTTAGCAAGAATGGCGAAAATGCAGCATCTTTATTACCTGAATCAAACAGGAATAGCAACAAAATGTTGAATTTAGCAGAGTCCATTCTTTGGCCAGACAATTGCACCTTTCCCAGTCAAACATACGAAGCGATGGAGAATGCGCCGATTTTCCTGCTTCCAAACAAAACTATTGGATACATATAGTGCCTATTCATCGTGACATTTATCCCAATCTGAAGCTCCGAATCTATACCAGCGGTCTGCGCCAGAATCGCATGGCCAAAATTCTGGGCATTGATGAGGCTCATCTGAGCAAAATTATCAACGGTTTTCGCGAACCCAACGACAGTCTCCGAGCCCGTATTGCAGAGATCCTGCACTCCGATCCGGAATGGCTCTTCCATAAGGTTCTGATTACAGAAGACAACTCCATCCTCGATCACGAGATACAGCCGAAATAAAACCGGCGATTCCGCAATTGTGTTGTTTTCTCGAGGTCGAAGCTCCTCCCATCTCTGAATCTCTCCGCGGTGCACGGGCTGCTACGCGTATCAGGAAGACTTCCATCGACAGGTCGTGGCTCCACCGAAAGGTGGAGATAAAAAGCAATCGTCGGATTCAAGACGTTCGCTTTGCCCTGCCCTACTATCATCTTGTCTCTTGAAACACACCAATACCTCCTGACCCCAATCTTCCGCAGAGATTGGGGCTTTCTTTTTGAGGGTTCAGTGCCTGAAGAAGCCTTCTACCTGCTGGTAAGTGAGAATTGCCGATAAAACTGTAACAATAGCTGCCGTCAACCAGGCCACAACGTTCAACCAGACGGAGTTGACATGTTTTCCCATCAGATCCTGGCGATTGATCAGCAGGAGCATGAAAATGATCACAATAGGCAAAAGAACCCCGTTCAGCATCTGCGAAAAGATGGAGAACTGAACAAGGGGAAAATTGGGAATCAAGACAACTGCTACACCGCCGGCAATTAATAGTGTGTAAAGCCAGTAAAAAAAGGGTGCCTGACTGAAGCTCTTGTTCACTCCTGACTCAAAGCCCATGCCTTCGCAAACGGTGTAGGCGGTCGAAAGCGGCAAAACGGAAGCCGCGAAAAACGACGCATTGAACAACCCAAAAGCGAAGAGCAAAAACGCGTATGAACCAGCTAGCGGCTTCATAGCTTCCGCGGCATCGGCCGGCATGGTGATCGCTCCCAGCCCATGCGTCCAAAGCGTGGCTGCGCAGGCTACGATAATGAACCATGCCACAACATCAGTAAAAATCGAGCCTACGATCACATCCAGCCGGGTCGCTGGATATTTCCTGATGTTGATTCCCTTTTCTACGATGGAAGACTGCAGGTAGAACTGCATCCACGGGGCAATCGTAGTGCCGATCACGCTCACCACCATGAATAGATAACCACGCTGCTGCCAGGCGCTTCGCGACGGTAGCTTTATGGTTGCAACCGCAGCCTCATGCCAGCTTGGGCCTGATAAAACCCCCGTGATGATATAGGCGATATAGAAAACCGATGCCGTAAGGAAAATCTTTTCTACGCTTTTGTAATCTCCGCGAACGGCCAGCAACCACACGAGAGCGGCGCAGATCGGTACCGAAATATATTTTGAGAGATGAAAGAGTTGCAGACTGCCTGCGATGCCGGCAAATTCTCCAATCACGTTGCCGAAGTTCACGACGACCAGCAGCACCATGATGATGAACGTCATGCGCAGTCCGAACTCTTCGCGGATTAAATCACTCAGTCCCTTGCCTGTCACCACACCCATACGTGCGCACATTTCCTGCACGACGATCAGCGCAAGAGTAATGGGAATAATGGTCCAGAGCAGTGAATATCCGAACTGCGCACCTGACTGCGAATACGTGAGGATTCCGTTCGGATCGTTATCGACGTTGGCAGTGATAAATCCCGGCCCCAGTACAGCAAGAAACAAGAGTATCCGGGTTCTCCAACGCTTCAACATGTGGGTTTTGTCTCTCGAGTTTTAGGAATTTTGCGGAGCGGTCTAAGCGAACATATCATGCTCAAACAGCATCAATAAAAGTCGTTGTCAGGGCTAAATTCTGTCTCTCAGAAATGAGATGACATGGTCCGCTTCGACGACGCCGACTAGTTGGCCTCCATCGTTCAACACTGGCAACGCTCGCAGGTTGTATTTGTCGAACAATTCCGCCACATACTTTTGATGATCGTTTTCCTTGCAGGTTATGAATCGCGGCTCAGCAAGGACGGCCAGCCGCGTCTCTGGTTTCGCCAGCACAATTCTGCCCAACGGAACTATACCCTTCAGAACTTCCTGATCGTCGACAAGGTATACCTCGGTAATCGTTTCCAGATCGCCATCAAAAACACGCAACGCTTCTACGCTGTCCGATACAGTTGCCTCAAACGATACCTGCACAAATTGGGTAGTCATGCGGCCGGCAGCGGAATCTTCTCGGAATTCAAGTAGGTCTTCTACTTCCTGCCTCTCTTCCGGGTTCATCTCTTCAAGAATGGCTTCCGATCGTTCGTCCGGCAGCTCGGCCAGGAGGTCGGCGGCGGCGCTCGGATCCATTTCTTCGACGATCGCGGCTGCCGTCTCCGAGGATAGCGATTCCACGAGAGCCTTCTGCAGCTTTGGTTCGACTTCCTCAAGCGTTTCGGCCGCCACCTCTTCATCGAGAGTGGTGAGAATCGCCTCGCGTTCTGCAGGGGCGAGGCTCTCCAAAATATCGGCAATATCCGATGGATGCAGCTGGGCGAGGCGCTCATGCTCGATCTTCAGCTTCACGCGCCGGGCCGGATCGACTTCGATTACATCCACGAATTCCCACGGAATGACGCGAGCCGGAAATTGACGCGCAAACCGATCAATTGCCTGTTTTGGCATAACTCCAAGAAGCAGCCGCCTGATCGCCCCTCTGAGCCCCACCTCGACCTCGCGCACGCGCAAGTCCTGCTTCTCCTCGCGCGAAAACCACTGGAGATCGACATCATTCACCCGGACGACTTTTCGTCCGTGAACGTCAATAATCTGGCGATCAAGAAGGTCCTGCCGGAGAAGAAGAAAGTTATCGTCCTCGCGCAAAGGTTGCAGCGCCTCGCGGGAACTGAGCACCAGCGCCCCGCTGGCCATAACGCTTACCTCGGTTGGGCGAACGAGTCTCAGTCCGGCCTTCGTCTTCAGGACAACCCCGGCAATACTGCCAGCCTCAGAGCCTGTGGCCACGGCAACATCTTTTAGCCGCCCAAGCAGCTCTCCGTGGGAATCGGTCACGGGCGTCCCCAACAGCAGGCTCAGGCTTGGGCCATTGTGTTTTTCACTCATCTCAATTCGCGTCCCGCGTGCAGTCTAACAGGCTGCGCCGCTGGCTGCTTATAGAGGCGAGATTTCGATTTAGCGCATATTTCCACGAGCGGGCCGCGGCTCGGCTTGACATTAGTCCGTCCAACAAGCAAACTGCCCTACAACAGGATAAAAATTAAGGATGTCCATGCAGCATGGCGAGGAACATCAATTGACAGGTTCGCAAGCAGGCCGGATAACGTATACGCTCGAATCCTCGCTCGACAGCGTGAACCGTGTGGAACAGACCGCCGAGCAGATGGCGAAGAAGGCTGGCATGGACGAAGACGAGGTTTTCCGCATTGCGATGGCGGTGCGGGAGGCGGCAGTCAATGCAGTCCTGCATGGCAATTCTTACGACCCGGAGAAACGCATCACTGCATCCTTTGAAAACACCGGGGAGGCACTGGTGATTCGCATCGCCGACCAGGGCAAGGGACTGGACCCCGAGACGCTTCCCGATCCGCTCGCGCCGGAAAATCTGCTGCGTGGCTCAGGTCGTGGAATCTTTCTTATCCGCTCCTTTATGGATGAGGTACACTTCAAGCAATTGCATCCTGGAACCGAGCTGACACTGATCAAACATCTTGGTACCGCCCAAACCGGCAGTTAGTTTTAAGGAGGAATTTTACGTGAGCATGAAGGTGAATACCCGTCAGGTGGACGGTGTAACCATTCTCGATCTTAGTGGCCGCATTACCCTCGGCGAAGGCAGTGTGCAGTTGCGTGATGCTGTTCGGGACCTTTTGGCAAAGGGATCCAAACTCATCCTGCTGAACCTGGGGGATGTCAACTATATTGACAGTTCGGGCATCGGCGAGCTGGTAAGCGCCTACACCACAGTCCGTAATCAGGGCGGTGAGCTGAAGCTGCTGAACCTGACTAAGAAGGTTCATGATCTGCTCCAGATCACGAAGCTTTACACCGTTTTCGATGTCAAGGACGACGAAGCCAGCGCGATCGCTTCTTTCAACCGCGCTTAAACTCTCGCGCACATTGCAAAGAAAAGGCTGCCTTTCGGCAGCCTTTTTCTGTCGATTGCAGCTTATATCTAATTTGGCTTGCGGTATTCGATCTCATCCTCGCGCAGGAAGTATTCCGCCGAGCAGTTGTTTGCGCCGCAGATCATTGACTCCAGACCGGCAAACTGTGCTCGGGTAATCAGTCCGAGTGCGCCGCAGCTGGGACAGGCCAGCACGGCCCAATAAGGATTTTTTGCATCGCCCATTGTGCCTGCGTTTTCCAGCACAAACAAGGTTCCTGGTTCCATTTGTTCGGGGATCCATTCTTCAAGCAACTGCAGTTCTGCGGACATTGATGACCTCCTGTTTTTAAGGGCTTGCTCTAATTTATGCCTTGGGGTGGCGGCCTCTTTACGCTGCGCTCGATTCTTCCGGTGCCCTCCTTTTGTTCCGGTGCTTTGCTGCCGGTTTCGCTGGCTCTTTGGTCAGAACCTGATCCAAGTCGACCTGCAGCCGGCTGACAGTGTCCGTCAGACATATCAACAGCATCGGCTGATCAGTGTTGCGCATGAGATCGACAATCTGCTTTGAATCCGACTCGAGATAGATGTGTTTCCCGTCGAGGAGAAGATGATGTTCCTCGTGGCCTTGTACGATATCGGCCAGCCGCGAATGGACTTCCTTCCGCAGGAAACGTAGCACACGGCGCACCTGCTGGAGCGAAATATGCCTGCGGCGAAGCTCTTCGATGACGAGGATTTCAACCAGATCGGCGGTCGAGTAGATGCGGTTGCGGCCCTCGCGCTCCGGCACTACGACGCGTTTTTCATCCCACCACTGCAGCTGGCGCGCGGTAGCGCCTGTCAATCGGAGAACATCGCTGGTGGTGAAGCGGTCTGTCTGCATCGCCTGCGGATGACCTCAAAACATTTCGTTGTCGAAATGTTTGATGAGATTTTTACCCCAATGCGGTTTGGTGTCAATCCCTCAGTGGTTTTTTGGGTGGATCTTTTGTATTCATTTGGTAACGGCGGTCACTCCTGCCACCGCTTGTTTGACCGCTTCGCTGATGGTTACGATCTGGGAGGGTTCAAGGTAAGGATGGATGGGCAGGCTCAGCACGCGCTTGCCTGCTCGCTCGGAGTGAGGGAAGCTGCCTTCAGGCAGGTTCATTCCGGCAAAGACGGGCTGGAGGTGCAGCGGGACCGGATAGTGAACTGCGGTAGGAATTCCCGCCTGCTGAAGGGCTTTCTGGACGGCGTCGCGCTCGTCTACTTCGATGGTGTACTGCGCCCAGGCGCTGGTGTATTCTTCCCCGACTGCAGGCGTGTGCACCGCTTCCCTCAGCTGTTCACTATAAGCGGCAGCGGCTTGCTGGCGAGCGGCCAGTTCGTCGTCGAAGACGGCCAGCTTCGCGAGCAAAATGGCGGCTTGGATGGTGTCGAGGCGTCCGTTGATGCCGACGCTCACGTGATGGTAGCGGCCGGCCTGGCCGTGATTGGCCAGCTCGCGCAGGCGGTGGGCGAGATCGTCGTCGCTGGTGAATATGGCGCCCCCGTCTCCATAGCAGCCCAGCGGCTTTGACGGGAAGAAGCTGGTGCAGGCAATGGTGCTCAGATTCCCGGACTGGCGGCCTTTATAGGTTCCGCCGAAGCTCTGGGCGGCATCTTCGATGACGGCCACGCCGTGCTTCGCCGCGATGGCGTTGATCGGGTCCATATCGGCGCATTGTCCGTAAAGACTGACGGGCATAATCGCTTTCGTGCGCGGCGTGATGGCGGCTTCGATCTTTGCCGGATCGATGTTGTAGGTTGCGGGGTCGATGTCGACGAAGATCGGGAGTGCGCCGAGGAGAGCGATCATCTCGCCAGTCGCGAAGAAAGTAAAGGGCGAGGTAATGACCTCATCGCCGGGGCCGATGTGGAGCGCCATCATTGCCAGGAGTAGCGCGTCAGTGCCGCTGGCGCAGCCGATGCAGTGCTTCGCGCCGGTACGGGCTGCAAGCTTCGCTTCGAGCTCCGAGACTTCAGGGCCGAGGATGTACTGGCCGTGGTCGAGGACCTTCTGGATGCGGGAATCGATATCCTGCTTCAGCCTGCGGTACTGCGCTTTGAGGTCAATGAACTGCATCACTCTATTTTCGCGTATTTCCGATGCCCCGGGGGTACCCTCCCCTGTTTTGTACGGAGATTGTTTATTTTCAGTGATTTACAGAGGGCATTCCATACGGAGATTGTTTAGTTTCAGTGGTTTAGCTGTAGTTTTCCCGGTTTACATGTGGAGAAAAGCACTATTTATGTTTACCTACTTTCAGGATAGCAAATTTGGTCATAATTCTCGGCGCCTTCGGCTTCTTGCTAAACCTTTGAAAATACTGTGGATGCGGTTAGGTTATCGAGACGGGGATCTTGACAAGAATAAGGCGTGAGGACTGGTTTGCGCCTTGATATGTCTTGGGGATTCTTCGCTTCTCTCAGCGTACGAAGTCTCTATCGGCTGACGTCTATATTGGCCACATTCCACTGGATGAGTATGTGTATTTAAGAGCAAAAATCTGCACGCTGGTTCGCTTTGAGCGCATTTTTGGTAGGTTTTATGATGATGGATTTTCCATGCTGAAAATCCCGGTCTCAGAATCGAGACCCGGTGTGCACCCGGCATTTTGACAAAGTAGTCCTCAATTTCTGAGGCTTGAGTGTTCGCTGCGCCTTGAGATATCTTCTGGATTCTTCGCTGCGCTCAGAATGACGGCCTGAGGGTTGGGGAGTTCTCGGATTGTGGAGGAATCCCGTGTTAGCTTCGCGAACCTGGGGCACGCGGCTATCCCCTCCACCTGCGGCTCAGGATAGGGCACCTGGCAGATGCTAGTATGAATTTTCTCCTAGTCATGGTCGCCTCCCTGCGTTCCGATTTCTATTTTGCCCTGCGCCAGCTGCGCAAATCGCCAGGCTTCGCATTGACCGCTATCCTCACCCTCGCTCTCGGCATTGGCACCACGAGCGCGATCTACAGCCTCATCGACGGTGTCCTGCTCAAGCCGCTGCCCCTGCCGCACCCGGAACAGCTCACTGCCGTTTACACCGTAGAATCGCGCCAGGGCCAGGGACTCGATCGCAGCGGGACCTCTTATCCCAACTACCTTGACTGGCGCGATCGCAGTCACTCCTTCGCCCAACTCGCTGCATTCTCCGGTGACGGGCGTCTCATCAGCCGCGCCAATGGCAGGGATGGCGACGTTCTCCCCATCTGCCGCGTCACGGCCAATTATTTCGACACCCTTGGCGTCCAGCCCATCCTCGGCCGCAACTTCACCCACGATGACGATCAGGCTGGTCATCATGTCGTCATTCTCGGCTACGGCCTCTGGGAGCGCCTTTTCGCCTCCGATAAGAACATCCTCGGCACTACCATCCTCGTCAGCGACCAGCCTTTCACCATCGTTGGAGTGATGCCCAAAGGCTTCACCGAGCCGCGGGGTAACGACCAGGCTGAGCTCTGGACCAGCTTCTCCTATTTCCTCGATGGCTCCGCGCCACGCGGCAAGGAGCGCGACAACGGATTCGCCGAAATCATAGGCCGCCTCAAGCCCGGCATCACCCTGCAGGAGGCCCATGCCGACCTCGCCACGATACAGTCCAGCCTTGCCCAGACCTACTCTGAAGACCGCTACCTCACCTCTGTCTTCGTCCAGTCCAAGCTGGCCGATGTTACCGGAGACATGCGCCCCGCACTGCTTTTGCTCATGGCCGCTGTCCTCGCCGTGCTCCTCATCGTTTGCACCAACGTTGCAGGACTCATGCTCACCCGCACCATGAAGCGGCGCGGCGAAATCGCCCTCCGCGCCGCCCTCGGCGCATCTTCATGGCGCATCTGGCGGCAGCTTTTCATCGAAGCCCTCGTCCTCGCCCTCGCTGGCGGAGCCATCGGCATCGCCCTCGCCTATGTCTTACTGCATACCGCCCTGCCGTTCGTCCCCGATGACATCCCACGCATTGGCGAAGTCGCCATTGATGGCCGTGTCCTCGCCTTCACCGCAGCGATCTCCATCCTCTGCGCCATCCTGAGCAGCCTCGTACCCGCATGGAAGCTCACGCGGATCTCGCCCATCGAGTCCCTTCGTGAACAGAGCCATAGCACCACCGGCCGACGCTCTCACGGCTTCCAGAACACCCTCGTCATCGCGCAGACCGCCCTCGGTTTCGCTTTATTGCTGGTCTCCGGACCGCTCATTCGCGGCTTTGTCAACGTGCGTCATGCCAAACTAGGCTTTCAGCCCGACCATCTGCTGCGCTTTATGCTGCCGCTCACAAACGCCCGCTACCCGGATGCAAAGAAAGCTCTCTTCTACAAAGAATATCTGCCCAAACTCGCCGCCATTCCCGGCGTCCGCAGTGCCTCCGGTGGCTATCCCACGCCCATGGAGGGCGCCTACGCCAGCGCACCCGTTGAAATCGATGGCCGTCCCAACCCGCCCGACAATCCGCTGACCGCCTTCATCGGCGAAGCCGAGCCCGGATACTTCGAGACCCTCGGCGTGCCTCTACTGCAGGGCCGCACCTTCACCGCCGCTGATAACGACCCCAAAGCTCCCTTCGTCACCCTCGTGAATCAGGCCTTCGTTAAAGAATACTTTCCCAACCAGAACCCCATAGGAAGGCACATCCGCCCCGATCTCATCCAGCTCCGCAACCAGTCCAACGACCTCGATCCCACCACACGCAACGACCGAGAAATCATCGGCGTGCTCGCCGACTTCCAGCAGTACTCCATTCAGGAACCGCCGCAGCCGATGGCCGTCTTCCCCTACTCGCAGGCTTCCATGCTCATGCGCCCCGCCATCGTCCTCCGCGTCGCCGGCAACCCCCTGCAGTACGGCAAGCCCGCGCAGGCTGCGCTCGCCAGCATCGATCCCACGCTCTTTCTTCTCACTCCTGAAACCATGGAAATGCACCTAAGCCTCGTCTCCGGCACGCAGCGCTTCGAAACTCTGCTCATTTCCGCCTTCGCAGCCATCGCGCTTTTCTTAACAGGACTCGGTCTCTACGCCACCCTCGCCGCCATGGTCGCGACACGCACCCGCGAAATCGGCCTCCGCATGGCGATTGGAGCCGATCGCCACCATATAGCCTCACTCATCCTCTTCCGCACCGCCGCATTAGTTCTCTCCGGCCTCGCCATCGGAACAGCCATCGCCCTGCTCGCCGCCCGCAGCCTTTCGGCAGCTGCGTGGTGGAAGCCGCTGCTCTTCGGCGTCTCCTGGCTTGACCCGAGGACCTACTCGGCGATCGTTCTTCTATTGGGAGCGGTCTCCTTAGCAGCGTGCTTTCTCCCGACATGGCGCGCCATGCGAGTTGACCCTATGCGTGTCCTGCGCGACGAATAGTGTCGAAAGAGGGCTGGCGTCCGCAACCTGTCCAGTGGGTGATACTTTCTGCCGTTACGAACTTGGTTCGTTCTTGGGGGTGATGAATACTAGATTCTCGTTATCTAATGCTTGGGGTTCGCCGCGCTTTGAGATATCTTCTGGATTCTTCACTCCATTTCGGTCAGAGTCAGAAGGACGGCCTCTAGGGTGGGTAGTTCTTGGATTGTGGAGGATCCCAGGTTAGCTCCGCGAACCTGGGGCACCCGATCATTTTCTAATGCTTGGGGTTTGCTGCGCTTTGAGATATTTCTGAATTTATACGTTGAAGAAGATGAAGATGCGGCGACTCGATCGAAGGCTCAAGTTGATGGCACTCAGCCTAGTGCTGACCGGAAGCCTTGGCTGTGCAGCTCACCGTCAGCCTGCTTCGCAGGAGTTTTATAAGCTCGCGGAAGTTGATTCTCAATATTTTTTGCTCCCGCCAGGGAGTGCATGGTCTCAGCAAGCTCACCAGACAATCCAGCTCCCCATCCGTTATGACGGGAATCGAATGCCGGAGAATCAGTGCTCGATTCATGGAAAGTGGTTTTCTCTGTATCCGGCGCAGTATCAGGGCACGGCGTATTGGAGTGCCGAAACTCCACTCGCTGAAACATGGGCGCAGAATGGCGGCTATGTCGATATGAAAGGCGAATGGAGTAAGTTTCTCGGCGAGCTGTCTGCGCGACAACGATGCTTCGCCTCTCCGAATGAGTTGGCGATGGTCGAGCAGGGTATGGTCGCAAACATGGCTTTGCCTGCGGACGAATCGCTGTTCTATCGCTACTCCTATGGGCCGGGTGGATATGTTGATCTGGCGCTGGGCATGGAATTGCGCATTGAGCGCAATTTGTTTGCGAAGGAAGGAGGCGACTTACAGAGCGGAGAGAATTATCAAGGCACGATCACCACGTACTACAGGGTTGCGCATGATGCTGACCAACGCACCCAGCTGAAGTTTCTTCGCAGCGAAGGCGATTACAAGAAATTTGCCACCTCGGTCGCAAATCTCCCTGACACGACGCTCGCTTCACGATTCAAGGAAAGCTCTCATCTTCGACTCTTACTGCAGAGCCTGGTGGTCTCGGGCAACATCAAGAGCCCCGCGATTCTGCTTGGCGGACGGGAGATTCAAAGCCTGAATGAAGCGACGCGAATGATGGTGAACGACCCGAAAGCGACCTGCGATGATCTCGACCCATCTCAGGTTGACTGCGTGAATTTCCAAGGGGTGGTGACGGTAAGCGCCATGCTCAACGTTGTTGTGAATGGCCATACGACCTATATTCCGCTTGGATCGAGGGCCTGGTATGTGTTTCCGCACTCGCTCAATTCTCTGCAGTCCGACATTGTGAAAACGTTACGAATCAGGCGCAGGTTCGAAGGCAGATATATAGACTTACAGTTTGCGCGCAATGAGCAGGATGTGGGGCAGATTCTGCTCTTTGGGGGAGATGAGATTTCGTGGTCGAAAACATCACCTCAATAAGTACTTTGAGTCGTACGCCAATTGAGAAAAGCCATGCTTCACTGGCTCAATTTAGAAACCGAGACCAGGCATGCTTCCCTCCTGGGATGAACGGGGCTATGGCACCCTTCCCTAAGCAGAGGTCCTCTTGATGAATCAGAATTTCGCCGCAATTGTTCTCGGTGGTACCGGGCAAGTCGGTGGTGCAGCGGTCGCGGAGCTGCTCGCAATTCCGGAATGTCGCGAAGTAGTGATGGTCACCAGAAAGCCCATTGCGATGCCGTCGCGGGTACGCAACGTCGTTCTTGATACCGGCGCTGCTGACTTTGCCGAGCGCACCGCCGCCCTTGCCCGCGAAGTTTTAAGCCAGGGTCCCGTCAGCGCCGTGAGCTGTGTGGGTGTCGGTTCTGGATCGGCGCGCTGGAGCGAAGAGGAATTGAAACAACTCGAAATCGGCGTGGTCGGCGCCTTTGCGCGTGGCTGCCATGACGCCGGAATCGCCCAGTTTTGCCTGCTTTCTGCGGCAGGAAGCACAGCCCGCAGCCACTTTCGCTATGTCCGCGTCATGGGCATGAAGGAAGACACCGTGCGCGCCATCGGTTTTACCCGCCTCGCCATCTTTCGTCCCGGCATCATTGTCGGCAACGCACATACCCCAGCCTGGGTCGGTTGGTTGGGAAGCCTCGTGCCTGGGCGGTTCGGCAATATCGATCAGCGAATTCTCGGTCGCTCCATCGCCGCAGAGATAGCTTTGCACAGTCGAGAGGCCGGCGAAGTTATCCTCGAAAATGCCGCCATGAAAAAACTCGCTGCACAGCTCAATAGCTGACTTGGGATGTTTTCATGGGGGTCCGGGCTAGATGAATGGCAAGAGAAAAAACCGGCGAGCGATGACGGCCAATTCCCGGCAGCAATTCCCAAAATTTTCAATCCCGAGTATCGCTAGTCATCCAAAATTCATCATCCATACTTTCGTCCAATAGACTATGCTGACTTGCCGGGCTTTAATTTTTGTTCAGGCGTCCTAATGGATCGGATATGGCCCGCGAATATCTGTTGGGCAAAGCAGAATTATTGTGCCGGTCACCTCAAGACTCGGCGCACTTCTTGTCTAGCTGTTCATGATGATCGAATCCTCTGATTTTCGGACTACGAAAATACCGCTCAGCCACGGCGCCGGTTATATGCCTGTTCTCGGGTTTGGCACTCTGATTCCTGATGCAGCCACCACGGTAAGTGCTATCAGAGATGCGCTGGCTGCCGGATTTCGGCACTTCGATTGTGCGGAACGATATCGGAATGAGCGTGAAGTAGGCGAGGCGTTACAGAAAGGCCTTGCTGGCGGGATTGCGCGAGAGGACATCTTCATCACCACAAAATTGTGGAATACCAATCATCGCCCTGAACGCGTGGAACCGGCCTTCGATGCGAGTCTGGACAGACTCAAGCTCAACCATCTGGATCTCTACCTCATTCATACTCCGTTTGCGTTCCAGGCGGGGGACGACCAGGATCCGAGAGATCAAAACGGCAATGTCATTTACGACCGCGGCGTGACCTTGCTCGACACGTGGGGAGCGATGGAGAATCTCGTAGATCGCGGCAAATGCCGTGCCATCGGATTGTCGGATATCAGCCTGAACGAATTGATACCAGTCTACGAAGCTGCCCGCATCAAACCGGCCGTGGTGCAGGTCGAGTCGCATCCGTATCTTCCGGAAACGGAGCTTCTGGAATTCTGCAAGAAAAAGGACATAGTATTTTTGGCCTTTGCGCCTTTAGGACATGGAATGAGGCCGGGCCTGTTGGAGGATCCGGTTATTCTGGCGATCGCCATACGCACTGGAAAGACGCCAGCACAAGTGCTGCTGGCATGGGCGGCGCAACGCGGCACGGCATTGCTTACCACCCCGAAGAGCGCGGCTCGCGCGAAGGAGAATTTCAACATCTCCGCGCTTCCGGAAGACGCGTTTCACGAAATCAATGGCATTCAGACCAGGCAGAGACTCAATGAAGTGGTGAAGACCGGCAGCCCGGGTTTTATTCCACAAGGCAAATAAAACCGAAATCTCACCGGGAGGAATCCATGCAAGAGGAACAGATACGTGAAGCCCTGGATAAGCACTGGCAGGCGTCGGCTGCCGGAGATACAAACGCGGAACACGACATTTACGATGACGATGCCATCTGTGACTATCCCCAGTCGGGCGAGCGAATCCTCGGGCGAAGCAATTTACAGGCCTTGCGGAGTCATCATCCGGGCAAGCCGTCAGGCTTCACCGTGAAGCGGATTCTCGGACGAGATGATCTCTGGATCACGGAATACACGATCACCTACCAGGGGCGATCAGCATTCACAGTGAGCATTATGGAGTTCCGCGACGATAAGGTCGTGCACGAGACACAGTATTTCGCGGATCCCTTTGAGGCGCCGGCCTGGCGGAGCCAATGGGTTCAACGGATCACCTAACACCAGCGTTCTCGCATTTCTCTTCCTCGGGCTGTATGACACCCCTCAAGGGAGACAATTCAAGCATATTGATTTTTCTCATGACTGAGTTTCTTTTGAGTCCTATCTGATTTTGTTTTTCAGGCCGTGATCGCCGGTAGTAATGCTACTCCCGCTCAGTTGTTTCAGGCCGACCCCGAAAAAATGCGCGCACCTCGACCGGTGCCCGACAGGCGACAACAGCTTTGCGGCCCCATGCCAGTGCCTCGTCCAGGTCAGCGGCTTCCAGTATCCAAAAGCCGCCAATATGCTCCTTGGTTTCCAGATACGGCCCGTCCGTCATGAGCACCTCACCATTAGCCTGCGCCCGCAGCGACTTGGCACTGCTGGCCGCGGTAAGCCCGCCAGCGAAGATCCTGGCACCAGCAGCATCCATCTCTTCGTTGAGCGCGCTGATATCCCGCACCATCGCTTTGCTCTCTGTGGACCCGTCGTAGCCGTCGGGGTGGTGAATAGCGATCAAATACTGCGCCATAATTTCTCCTTCTCCTGTAATGGTCTTCGGCGGCCGGTTACCCTGCCTTCACCATATCAACGAACGGCCGGACCGGAATTCGACAAATCGCCCAAGAAATTTGATTTTCACGCCTTAGAAAATTTGACGTTTTCTTGACGTTTTCCTGTGGCGTCACCACATATAAGTATGCAATGGTTATGTGGTGTGGCCACAGGAGACTTCGGTGGGCGAGTCGAAACTTGATCTTTTGCAGGGAACGCTGGACCTGATGGTTCTGCAGACGCTGGCGGCGATGGGCTCGCTGCATGGCTATGGGATTGCGCGGCGTATTGAGCAGATCAGCGGAGATGAGGTGCTGCTGAACCAGGGGACGATTTATGCATCGCTGGTAAGACTGCAGCAGCGCGGATGGATCGATGCCGAATGGGGCACATCGGAAAACAATCGTAAGGCCAAGTTTTATTCGATCACCAGAACGGGGCGAAAACAGCTTGCTCAGGATGCCGCGTACTGGGAGCGGCTGGCTGGTGTCATGGGCCGGGTATTGGCCATGCAGAACGAAGGCGGTGGTCAATGACGGACTCAAATGGGACCTCCGCAACGACTAATACCGTGAGCGCTTCACTCCGACGGGCGCTCAGCCGTCTTCGTTCTTTTTTCCGCAAGGATTCGCTCGACCATGACATGACTGACGAGATGACTTCGCATCTTGAGATGGCGATTGAAGAAAATGTGCGACGTGGAATGACGCCTGAAGAGGCGAGAAGGAAGGCCCTTGTGCGCTTTGGTGGAATGCAACAGCTGAGTGAGCAGCATCGTGAAGAACGCGGTTTGCCGTGGCTCGATGTATTAGGGCAGGATTTGCGATTTACCTTCCGGACGCTGCGGCGCGATCGCAGCTTCGCTATTGTTGCAGTGCTGATTCTGGGGCTGGGAATTGGCGCGAATGTCGCTGTCTTCAGCGTAGTGAATACGATTCTGCTGCGTCCGCTTCCCTTGCGTGATCCTGAACGGCTGGTGCGGATTGTGGAGAAGAATCCGCAGAGCGGCGAATCGAGCAAGACGTATACGGCGGATGCTACTGAGGAGTACCAGAAGCGGAATCGTTCCTTTCAGGATGTAACGGGATATTTTGCCTTCACCGGACCGGACAATTTCAAGCTGACTGCGCGCGCAGTGCCGCTACCCGTAACCGGCATCCTGGTGATGGGGAATTTCTTCCAGACACTCGGCGTGGATCCCGTACTTGGCCGGTTGTTCAGGCCAGAGGAGATCGTGAAGAATGCGCGGCCGGTCACGTTGTTGAGCCATGCCTTTTGGAAGAAAGAGTTTGGCGGAGACAGCAGCATCGTAGGCAAGGCAATCAGTTTCAATAACACGCCGGTAACGGTGATAGGCGTGCTGCCGGAAAGCTTCGATTTCGGATCAGTGTTTTCGCCCGGCGCGAAGGTGGACCTGTTCGTTCCGTACATCATGGACGATTTCCGCGATGACGGAAATGACCTGGCGCTGATTGGACGTTTGAAGCCGGGCGTGACGCTGGGCGCGGCTCAGGCTGAGGCCGATATGTTGCTGCCGCAACTGTTTTTCGAGCTGAAACACCCGGAGTACGGAAAGGGTTATACGGGCCAGCTCACGGTTCTGAAGGAGTATGTGAGCGGAAAGCTGCACCGGTCGCTGATTGTGCTGTGGTGCGCGGTGGGTCTGATTCTGCTGATTGTGTGCGTCAACCTTTCGAACCTGCTGCTGGCGCGGGCGGCGGCTCGCAGCAAGGAATTTGCCATGCGCAGCGCGCTGGGCGCGGAACGCGGACGGCTGGTTCGGCAACTGCTAACGGAGAGCCTTGTGCTGGCGAGCCTTGGCGCAATGCTCGGGCTGGGGATTGCTTACTCGGTAACGGCTTACCTGGCGCATCAGGGATCGATTGCGCTGCCGCTGCTGAGCAGTGTGCGCGTGGACAGCACGGCGCTGGCGTGGACAGTGATGATTGCGGTAGCAGCGGCGGTGCTCTTCGGGCTGGTTCCGGCGCTGAGGGTTTCGCGCGGCGACTTGCAGGAGGCGCTCAAAGATACTGGACACGGGACGAGCGAAGGCAGAAAGCATGAGCGGATGCGTTCGGTGCTGGTGATTTCAGAAGTAGCGCTGGCGTGCGTGCTGGTAGTAGGCGCGGGACTGTTGTTGCGGAGCTTTCTGCGCGTGCTGGATGTGGACCTTGGATTCCAGCCAAGTCGGGCTGCGGCGATCAGCGTGGACTATAACGATGGCGGCAATGCGGAGAAGAGAGCCGCGATATGGCAGGAAGTGGTGCGCCAGGTTTCGATGATTCCTGGAGTCGAGGCGGCAGGCATCTCGGACAATCTGCCCATGAGCCGGAATCGAAGCTGGGGCATTGCGGCAAAAGGCACCGAGAAGCCTAAGGACAATGATTTCATAGGTATTTTCGTCTACGTTGTTTCGCCCGGATATGTGAACGCGATGGGCATGCGCATGATGAAGGGGCGCGACATCAGTTGGGAAGATCTGGCAAATAACCAGAACGTGGTCGTTATTAACGAAACCATTGCGAAGAAGCTCTGGCCGGGGCAGGACCCGATTGGACGTATAGCTGTTGCGGGTGGCGCAGAAGTGCGCGTGATCGGCGTGATTGCCGATGTGCGCGAAAGCAGCGCGGAGGACAATGCAGGCGCGCAGATGTATCTGCCAGCGAACAAGAACTTTGGGCCGGAAGGGGCGAACCTGGTGGTGCGGACGAAGCTGCCGCCATCGGCACTGGCTTCGAGCGTGATGCATACGCTACGCGACATCAATCCGGGACAACCTGCTACCGAGTTCAAGCCGATTCAGGGGCTGGTGGATCATGCGACGTCGCCCCGGCGCTTCTTTGTGCTGCTGGTGGGCATCTTTGCGGGGCTTGGACTATTGCTGGCTTCGCTGGGGATTTATGGCGTGATCTCATATTCCGTCACGCGGCAGACGCAGGAGATTGGGATTCGCATGGCGCTGGGTGCCTCGCGGTCGCGGGTACAGCTTGGGGTGATTCGCAAGACGCTGCTGCTGGCATTGATTGGGATTGGTGCGGGTGCGGTGGCTTCGTTCGCGGTGGCTCGCGGCATTGCGTCGCTGCTGTATGGGACGGAGCCGACGGATCCGATTACGTTTGCGGCGACGGTGGTGCTGCTGGCCGTGGTTGCACTGCTGGCTGGGTATATTCCGGCGCGACGGGCTTCGCGGATCGATCCGATGATTGCGCTGCGTGCGAATTGAGGCTGACTACCAGGTTCTTTGAAAGGTAAAGTTTATGACCCATGTGTTTCTGCAGATGCTGCAGCGTATGCGCTCTTTTTTCGCGAAGGCACCTTTAGATCGGGATCTGGATGCGGAGATGGCTTCGCACCTTGATCTGGCGATTGAAGAAAACGTGCGGCGCGGGATGACGGTGGAAGAGGCGCGGAGAGCGGCACTGGTTCGCTTTGGCGGGGTGCAGCAGGCACGCGAGCAGCAGCGCGAAGAACGCGGGTTGCCGTGGCTCGATGTGCTGATGCAGGATCTGCGCTTTTCGTTTCGCACACTGGGGCACGATCGCGGCTTCGCGCTGATTGCAGTGCTGATTCTGGGGTTGGGGATCGGCGCGAATGTCGCCGTCTTCAGCGTGGTGAATACGATTCTGCTGCGGCCGCTTCCGTTTCACGATCCTGAGCGGCTGATTCGGATATTGACGAGGGATACGCGCGGCGGCGAGTCGAGCATGACGTACTCGGCGGATGCGGTAGAGGAGTTTCAGCAGCGCAACCATGCTTTTCAATCGGTGAGCGGCTACTTCGCCTTTAATGCCGATGACAATGTGAAGCTCATTGGTAGCGGCCAGCCGGTTCCGCTCAGCGGCATGATAGTGATGGGGAATTTCTTTCAGACGCTAGGCGTTGAACCGATGCTGGGACGGCTCTTTTTGCCGGAAGAGTGCTTGAAGAATGCTCGTCCGGTAGGGCTGCTGAGCTATGCGTATTGGAAGCATCAGTTTGCCGGAAACCCTGCCGTTGTTGGGCAGGCAGTCAATCTTGATGGGACGCTGACGACGATTATCGGTGTGCTGCCGGAGAACTTTGATTTCGGCTCGGTGTTTGCTCCGGGGAAGAAGGCGGATCTTTTTACGCCGGTCATCATGACCACTATTCGTGAATGGGGAAATACACTGGCGCTGATCGGGCGACTGAAGCCGGGGGTAGGCGTGGGGTTGGCGCAGGCCGAGGCGGACATGCTTTTTCCCGAGCTTGATAGCAACGTGCAGCGTCCAAATCAGAAGCCGGGCTACACTGCCAATCTTTTAGTTCTGAAGGATTATGTGAGCGGCAAGCTGCGGCGGTCGCTGATTGTGCTGTGGTGCGCGGTGGGCCTGATTCTGCTGATTGTGTGCGTGAATCTTTCAAACCTGCTGCTGGCGCGGGCTGCGGCCCGCAGCAAAGAGTTTGCCATGCGCAGCGCGCTGGGTGCGGGGCGCGGCAGGCTGGTTCGTCAGCTATTGACGGAGAGCCTGGTGCTTTCCGCTGCGGGATCATTGCTGGGGTTGGGCATTGCATTCGGTGTCACGAGCTATCTGGCGCATCAGGGATCGATTGCACTGCCGCTCCTGAGCAGTGTCCGGCTGGATGGAAGCGCTCTGGCTTGGACGGTGCTGATTGCAGTAGTCGCGGCGGTGCTGTTTGGGCTGGCTCCGGCGCTGAGGATGTCACGCAGCGATCTGCAGGACGCGCTCAAGGACAGCGGACATGGGGCGAGCGCAGGCCGGAAGCATGAGCGGATGCGCGCAGTGCTGGTGATTTCAGAAGTAGCGCTGGCCTGCGTACTGCTGGTAGGCGCGGGGCTGCTGCTGCGCAGCTTCATGCGCGTGCTGGATGTCGATCTTGGCTTCGAGCCGAGCCGGAGTGCGGCGATCAGCGTGGACTACGGCAATCCGGATACAGCTGAAAAAGCCAGGGCAAGCTGGAAAGAAATTCAGGGGCGCGTGCAGAGTCTTCCTGGGATTGAAGCTGCGGGGATCTCTGACATGCTGCCCATGAGCCGCAATCGAAGCTGGGGGATCTCGGCCAAAGGGCATGGAGAGTATGCCAAGGGAGAACTGGAAGACACGTTTGTCTATATCGTTTCGCCAGGATATCTCAACGCGATTGGTATGCGGCTGGTGAAGGGCCGCGACTTCGACTGGAACGATGGCTTCAACAGTGAAAAAGCAGTCATTATCAACGAGACGGTCGCCAAAAAACTCTGGCCCGGTCAGGATGCCGTGGGCCGCATTGCAGAGGTAAACGGGACGGATGCCCGCGTTATCGGCGTGGTTAGCGATGTGCATGAGAGCAGCGCAGAAACCGCTGCCGGCTGGCAGATGTATCTGCCCCTTTCATACGGGCCTGTGGGTGCGGAGCTGGTGGTGAGGACGAAGCTGCCTCCAGCTACATTGGCTTCGAGCGTGATGCATGCGTTGCGCGAGATCAATCCGGGACAGCCCGCGACGGAGTTCATTCCTATCCAGACACTGGTGGATCATTCCACCTCGCCGCGACGGTTTTTTGTCATGCTGGTAGGGATCTTTGCCGGGCTTGGGTTATTGCTGGCTTCTCTGGGAATTTACGGCGTGATCTCGTATTCGGTAACACGGCAGACGCAGGAGATCGGGATTCGCATGGCGTTGGGCGCTTCACGGTCGCGCGTGCAACTGGATGTGATTCGCAGGACGTTGTGGCTGGCGCTGGCGGGTATTGCTGTTGGAGCTGTTGCGGCGTTTGGAGTCGGAAGATTGATCGCTTCCCTACTCTTTGGGACAGAGCCTACCGATCCGTTGACGTTTGCGGGGATGGTGTTGCTGCTGGGTACGGTGGCCCTGCTGGCCGGATATATTCCGGCGCGTCGGGCTTCGCGGATCGATCCAATGATTGCGCTGCGAACGAATTAACTGGGTTGGGGCGTGATTGGCTCGATGGAGAGATTGGACCCCGCCCTTTGCTTCGCAAAGGATGGGGCACCCGGGTTATCGCTTAGACTGACATCACTTTATTTAGTAGCTGAGGCGCTTTGCTGTGTCGAGGCGTGGTCGAGCTCGCGATAGATTTCTTCATTGCGGATGATGGCCTGCACGTATTCGCGTGTTTCGGTGAAAGGGATAGATTCTACGAACTCATCCATGCCACTGTAGTGACCGATGGATTGCCAGTCGGTAACGCGATTGTCGCCCGCATTGTAAGCTGCAAAGGTGTACTCGGGCTGGCTGTTGAATTTCTCGAGCGTCTGGCGCAGGTAACGCGTGCCGAGGCGGATGTTCGTATCGGGATTAAGCAGATCGTTGGCTTCGAAGTGGTGGATACCTTCTTCTTTAGCCATGCTTTTGCCAACCGAGGGCAATAGCTGCATGAGGCCATAGGCACTCTTGTTCGAGATGGCGGCGGGATTGAACTCCGTTTCCTGGCGAATAAGCGACGCGACCATGTAAGGATCAAGCCCGTTCTTTTCCGATTCAGACTTAATGGTGGACCAATAGGCCTGCGGGAAAAGGATGCGCCAGTATTCCATCGGCAGCGAGTCAATCGGCGCCGAGGTGTAGAACGGAAGCGCGCGCTTCATGCAGCGCATGGCGCGCCAGTTCTCGCCATAAGAGGCATAGATCTTCGCTTCGGCGAGAGCGCCCCATTCGTCACTGCCGTCGGCCGCCTGAATTTCAGGCGCGATGTATTCGTTCAATCCGGCGTTGGCGAGAAGGTGTGCGCGAACGACATGCGGATCGTCTTCGGGAATGTCGTCGGTAAGCGTGGGGATGGGCTCGGGATGCATGGCTTCGAGCGAGGCGACGTTGGCCGGAGTCACGCTGCCGAGTTCAGCAAGCCGCTGCTGCGCGATGGATGCGTAGTAGTAGTGGCGATAGATGCGGGCGACGGTGTGGTAGTAGACCGCGGCCATCTCCGGGCGGCGTTCCTGATTTTGATAGAGACGTCCGCGCCAGTAGAGCGCTGAGGGAATTTCCTTGCCGCCGTGGTAGACGGCGATCTGCTCATCCATGAGGCGGGCAGCCTCAGAGTATTGCCCGGTGCGATAGTTAAGCCACGCGGCACGCCAGTGAGCGCTGGGCGCATAGGAGGACTTGGGGAATCGCTTGGCAAGCTCGCCATAGTAGCCAATGGCGGTGGGGAAATCCTTACGCAGCAGATACATGTTGCCGCTGGAGTAGAGAGCTTCATTGAGCCAGGGGCTGCTTGGGAAGCGCGTCTCCATTTGCTCGACAATGCTGCGCTGGGTTTCGCCGTCGTCCTTGTCGCGGGCAAGCTCCATGTAGAGATACATTCGACGCGCGCCGGTTTCGTCATCGCTGTCGGGGATTCGGTCGAGTGCGTCTTTGCTGAGGTGCTTGAGCTTCCAGTCGCAGTTGGCGGCGGCGACAAGCAGCGAATTTTTCAGACCGTCGGTGACGGATGGATCATTTGCCAAGGCGCGGTATTCATCGTCTGCTTCGTTGAAGCGCCCTGCCTTATAGAGAGCTTCGGCGTGATGGCTGCGCTCTTCGATCGTGAGCGACGAGGTTGCTCCTAATGCGGCCAGCTGCGCCTTAGCCTGCGTCGCCTCATAACTCAAAGGGAAACCAAGAAACGTGCGGCGGAAGAGTTGCGTCGCTTCAGGCAGACGGCCAGCCATCTGATAGCTTTTGGCGAGCGCGAGCTGATAGTCGGCATGGTTGGCGATGTTCTCATCTTTATGCGCGTCGAGGATGTGAAGCGCAGCCTGCGGATCGCCTTCCTGCAGGAAGAGATTGGCCTGCAACACAGGAACGCTGTGAACGAAGATGCTGTCAGGATGCTTTTGTACGAAGGAGCTGAGGATGGTTTCAGCCTGCGCGAGATTGTTGCTCTGCAGATCGGCCTGAGCTTCGAGGTAGTCGGCGTAGTCGTCAAGCGCCTGCCCCTGCACGTTTGCCTGATGGAAGGCGGTCACGGCATCAGGAAATTTGAGGTCGAGCAGATAGGCGTGACCGAGGGCCATGTATGCCGCAGCGGATGCTTCGCCACTATGAGAACGGGCGTAGGCCGATACTCCGGCATAAGCGGCCGGCGTACGCATGGTGGCCAGTTGCTGCGCCATTGGGCGAAGCTGCGATGAAGCTACGAAGGCCTGATGCAGCTTCTGGCTCTTTGCCTTGGCTTTGGCTGAGAGCGGGCGCCGCTTGGTGTGTGTCGATTTGTGGTGCGTCGCCGTGGATGTTTTATGCTCAACGCTGTGCGTCGTGGTCTTCTTCGCAGTATGTGTGGATGATGTAGTGGACGTATGCTTTTTATGTGTAGTGGAAGACGATGACGTTCCCTGTGACCAGCACGAGGCTGACACCGCGCCAGCGATAACCAAAGCTGCAACCTTATTTCCGCCAGAAAAAACTCGACTCACTGCGTACACTGCTCCCCTGCTTTCACTGTAAGCCGAAAACGCGGAGCATGGCTGCGTTTGCGGCACGATTGAGCGCAGAGGCGTTCCTATTTATGCACTGATCGGCGATGCGTAGACGCCAAAGATTTCAGTCTGATGAGACAACAAATGCAGAATCAGTAACTTCGCTCCTGCCGAGCGCAAATCATTTACTATGTAGGCTGGAACAGGCTGTAGCCCACGCTGCGGCGCGATCGCTGTTCCGGTCACGAAAGGTCGATTTCCTGAAGCCATCTGTCATGCCAGACATCCAAACACAAGGAACGGAAGAAGTTCACCCGGACGTTCTGCTCGTAAACCGAGCACGCGAAGGGGATGTGCAGGCGTTCGAAAAGCTGGTGAAGCAATATGACCGCCAGGTTTTTCGAATTGCGCAGCACATCACGCAAAACCGCGAAGACGCGGAAGACGTGGTGCAGGACGCCTTTTTAAAGGCGTACGAGAAGCTGGATCAGTTCCAGGGTAACTCGAAGTTTTATACCTGGCTGGTGCGGATTGCGGTGAACGAGTCGCTGATGCGCTTGCGTAAACGGCGCACCGGTCGTATGGTTTCGATCGACGAAGATGTCGAGACGGATGAAGGCTCCATGCCGCGCGATCTGGCGGACTGGGGTCCGGATCCGGAGATGCAATATGGTCAATCGGAACTGGCCGACATTTTGCGGAAGACGATTCAAGGGCTGCCCCCGGGCTTCCGTACCGTGTTTGTATTGCGGGACGTAGAAGGTCTCTCGACAGAAGAGACCGCTGAAACTTTGGGACTGAGTGTCCCGGCGGTTAAGTCGCGTTTGCTGAGGGCGCGGCTGCAGTTGCGGGAACGGCTGAGCCGGTACTTCCGCAAAAACAAAAGGGATGGTGCGAAGTGACGTGCACGGAGTTTATTGCGCAACTGGATGATCTGCTCGAAGAACGGGTATCGATAACACTAAGGGCGGACCTTGAAGAGCATCTGCGCGGCTGCGAGCATTGTGTCATCACGATGAACACCACGCGCAAAACAATCGAAATCTACCGCAGCCATGAGTTGTATGAGCTGCCGAATGCACTTCGTGAACGCCTGCAGAAGGCGATTCTTGCCAAGTGCAAAAAGTGCTAGCCATTCATTTAGGCGCGACAGTTTAAGCGCGGCGAAGAATTTCAACGATTTTGATTCGTTGAGATTCTTCGCCGCCTTGCTCCTTAGAATGACGACTGTGTTACTTCGGCGAACTCCACACGCAGTTGTTTTGCCGCTTCACACATATTCTTCAGCGCAATCAGCGTCTCTGGCCAGTTGCGCGTCTTCAAGCCACAATCTGGATTGATCCACAGCTGCTCTGGACGCAGAGCCTTGAGCGCGGCGTGGAGCAACTCGGTGACCTCGGCTGTGTCGGGAACCCGCGTCGAGTGGATGTCGTAGACGCCCGGTCCCATTTCGTTGGGATAGCCTGACTCGCGGAAGGCGTCGAGCAGTTCCATGCGCGAGCGTGCGGATTCGATGGAGATCACGTCGGCATCGAGCGCGGCGAGGGCAGCGAAGATGTCATTGAACTCGCTGTAGCACATGTGAGTGTGAATCTGCGTTTCGTCTCTCACTGATGAGGTGGCCAGGCGGAATGCCGCGGCTGCCCAATCGAGATAGGCGGCCCAGTCACTGCGGCGTAACGGCAGGCCTTCACGAAGAGCGGGCTCGTCGAGCTGGATAACACCGATACCGGCGGCTTCGAGGTCATGGATTTCATCGCGCAAAGCAAGCGCGATCTGCTGCGTCACTTCGCGGCAGGAGAGATCGTCGCGAACGAAGGACCATTGCAGAATCGTGACCGGGCCGGTGAGCATGCCTTTCATCGGCCTACTGGTGAGAGCCTGCGCGCGGGTACTCCAGCTTACAGTCATGGGCTCAGAGCGCAGAACGTCACCGTAGATAATTGGCGGCTTGACGCAGCGTGATCCGTAGCTCTGCACCCAACCATTTTTTGTGAAGGCGAAGCCTGCAAGCTGTTCGCCGAAATACTCGACCATGTCATTGCGCTCGAACTCGCCGTGCACCAGAACGTCGAGGCCAATCTCTTCCTGCTTGCGGATGCAGGCAGCCATCTCCTGTTCGAGATAGGTTTCGTATTCGGCGTTTGTTATCTCATCCTTGCGCCATTTGGCACGGGCTTTGCGTATCTCCTGAGTTTGAGGAAATGAGCCAATGGTAGTGGTGGGAAAGAGTGGAAGGTTGAGGGCTTTGCGCTGTTTGACGGCGCGCTGCGCGTAGACAGATGGTCGCGTGAAATCTTCCGGCTTGAGTGCTGTGACCGCTTCGCGCACCGATGCAATGCGGGCGTCGGCGGATGCCGCGCGTTCGGTGAGGATTTTGCGGCGCTCGGCGAAGGCTTCCGGGAATGTTTGCGGGCCTGCTGCGAGGATTTTGATTTCTTCGAGCTTCTGCTGCGCAAAGCTCAGCCAATGCTTCAGATTACCGGGCAACCCGTTTTCTTCTGAGCTGTCAGCCGGCACGTGCAGCAACGAACAGGAGGGCGCGACGATGACACGCTCGGCTCCGAGTTGCTGCGCAGCTTGGTGGATAAGCGCGTGAGATTTATCGAGATCGGCGACCCAAATATTGCGGCCGTCGACGACACCGAGGCTTAAGAGCTGTTCGGGCTTGATTGCTTTCAGTGCAGGTTCTAATTGCCCTGGAGCGCGAGCGAGGTCGATGTGAACGCCTGCGACGGGAAGTGAACATGCAAGATCGAGATGATCGCCAAGATCGCCGAAGTAGGTCATCAGCATGAGCTTCAGTGGAACCTCCGCGAGCTTTTCATACGCGCTGCGATAGGCGTCGCGATAGGCCGGTGCGAGATCGGTGACGAGGCACGGCTCGTCGATCTGCACCCATTCCGCACCCGCCTCGTGCAAAGCGCGCAGCACTTCCACATAACTGTTGAGCAGCTTTGGCAGGAGTGAAAGCGGGTCGACACCATCGACGGACTTGCCGAGAAGCAGCATTGTGATGGGCCCGATGAGTACGGGTCGCGTGTGGATATTGAGCTTTGCGCTGGCGGCTAGTTCATCGAGTAGTTTGGCGGGGTTGGTGTGAAATTCGAGATCGCTGGACCACTCAGGCACGAGGTAGTGATAGTTGGTGTTGAACCACTTCGTCATTTCGAGCGGCGGCTGTTGCTGGCTGTTGCGCGCCATCTCGAAGTATCGGCGAAGCGTCAATTCTTCTTTGCCGAAGCGGGTCGGCGTTGCCCCGAGCGTAACCAGCATGTCGAAAACCTGGTCGTAAAGAGAGAAGTCGTTCGATGGAATGATGTCGATGCTGGCGCTCGCCTGCGTGAGCCAGTGCTTATTCTTGAGTTCGCTTGCAGTGGCAAGCAGAAGCTTCATCACTTTTGCCCTGCCAGTAGGATTCAAGCGCGAACTTGAGTTCGCGGTGTGCGCCGATGCGCGGATAGCCTAGATTTGCGCTTATGAGCGTTACAGATGATGGAGTCATAGTGGTTCCCTTTCAAAAGCAAAATGGAACCATCTGTGCGCAGGGACATGTATCAGACTGGCCCATTCCCCGAGGCCGGCTGATGGTGTACGCACGCGATGGCGCTTGCACAGGCCGGTATTCGGACTCTGGGCGATCTACTTCGCGCCGCTTCCCATTCCCTTGAAGAACAGTGCGTGACCTTGCGGTCGTGCGCGTTTCGCTCCCATCACCGCTGCGGGACAGTGCCGGAATTGCACCGGCTTCCCGTTTAACAAAATTGCTCGCTCAAGAGCTCACAGCTTTGCACCTGTACGTCTTCGAGTCTACACCGCCGCGAAGAATTCCTTTTGACTGGCAGGCTTGCTTCGATAGACTTCTGGCCATGCTACGGATACGAACAGCACTCTCACTTGCGGCTTTATCGGTTTCACTTGGAGCCATGGCGCAGTCTCCGAAATTTTCTGTCAGCTTTCCCGCCGGGCGCAGCGCGCAACCGCTCGACGGTCGGCTCCTTCTTGTGCTTTCAAACGATCCTTCAGCAGAACCGCGGATGCAGATTGACGACACGGCGCGGACTCAGATGGTCTTCGGCTTGACCGTGGATGGGTGGAAGCCCGGCGCGGCGACGGTGGTAGACGACTCCGCGTTCGGCTATCCGATTCGCAGCCTGAAGGATGTTCCGACGGGCGACTATTATGTGCAGGCCGTGCTGAACCGATATGAGACATTTCACCGGAGCGACGGCACCCCGGTGAAGCTGCACATGGACCAGGGCGAGGGTCAGCACTGGAATGTTTCGCCGGGCAATCTTTACAGCAAGCCACAGAAAATTCATGTGGAGCCGGGTGCTACGGCTGCAATCACACTCGACCAGGAGATTCCTCCGATTCCGGATGCGAAAGATACGAAGTATATCCGGCACCTGAAGATCAAGAGCGAGTTGTTGACAAAGTTCTGGGGGCGACCGATGTATTTGTCCGCGATCGTACTCGTACCGGAGGGCTTCGATCAGCATACGGAAGCACACTTCCCGCTGATTATCTTTCACGATCATTTTTCCGATGGCTTTGACGACTTTCGCACTGAGCCGCCTGATCCGAATTTGAAGCCGGATTATAGCGAGCGCTTTCATCTTGCTGGCTACAACCGTATTCAACAGCAGGAGGCTTACAAGTTTTATCAACAATGGATCAGCCCGAAGTTCCCGCGAGTGCTGATCGTGAAGATCAATCATGCGAACCCTTTTTATGACGACTCGTACGCAGTGGATTCCGCCAATGTGGGGCCATACGGCGCGGCCATTGAGACGGAGCTGATTCCTGCGATTGAGAAGCAGTTTCGCGGCATTGGACAGGGGTGGGCGCGGTTTATGTATGGCGGTTCGACTGGTGGATGGGAGGCGCTGGCGGTACAGGTCTTCTATCCCGATCATTACAACGGGACGTTCGCAGCGTGCCCGGACCCGATTGATTTTCGCGCGTATACGACGATCAATTTGTATGACGACACGAATGCATTTTTTCTACAGGGAGCGCACAAGCAGGTGCCGCAGCCTTCGATGCGCAACTATCTAGGGCAAACGCTGGCACAGCAACGGGACAATAACGCCTATGAGCTGGCGCTGGGCGATCACGGTCGATCCGGCGAGCAGTATGACATCTGGCAGGCTGTCTTCGGCCCGGTTGGCGCGGACGGCTACCCACAGCCGATCTTCGACAAGGAAACAGGCGTGATCGACCATAAGACCGCCGAATACTGGAAGGAGCATTACGATCTGCGGGCGATTATGGAAAAGAACTGGCCCACGCTTGGACCAAAGCTACAGGGCAAGATTCACATCTATGTGGGTAGCGCCGATACCTATTTCCTGAACAATGCTGTGTATTACACCGAGGACTTTTTGAAGTCGACGAAGAACCCTCCGTATGACGGCGAGGTGAAGTACGGCGAGAAGGCGGAGCACTGCTGGAATGGCGATCCTACGCAGCCGAACTACATGTCGCGGCTGCACTACAACACGATGTACCTGCCGAAGATTCTCGATCGGATTGAGAAGACGGCTCCGCAGGGAGCGGATGTGACCAGCTGGCGGTATTGATTTGAACTCGTGAGCATTTCCCGATGGCTATCAACAGCCATCATTCTGACGACCGAAAGGGAGGAAGAATCTTAAAACCGGATGGGTGGGCTTCTTCGCCTGCGGCTCAGAGTGACGACTTTCGTTCCTGATACACCTAAGAACTTGCTCGAAGAAAGAAACGCGGGCCTTTACGGCCCGCGCTTTTTGGTTGAAGGAGAGTTTAGAAATCCAGACGCATCGAAACCTGTCCAGAGCGCGCGCCGCCGAAGTCTGAGGTCAGAGCGCTTGAGATCAAACCGAAGCTCGGCGAACTGATGTTCATATTCGGATCGCTGAGGTTGGTGTGGTTGAGCACGTTGGTAAAAGTGCCTTCCGCTCTCAACTTGAGCCGCTCGGTAATCGAGAAGGTCTTGCTGAGGCCAGCGGAAAGATTCACAGTGCCGGGTCCCACGACTGAGCCAACCTGCGCGTTGCCGAAGCGGCCAATCGGATTTGGCGATGGCCCTGCACCGCTGCCGGTGGTGCAGGCTGTTCCCGGTTGCCAGTTTGGATAGCCGGGGCAGGTGAAGCCGGAAGGATTGACCCACAGCAAGCGGTTTTGATGCGCGGGCTTGGAACTCGTGCCAACCACGGTATCGGGATATTGATTGCGGTGACTGCCGTCAAAGCCGGATGCTGTGCCGTCGAGTCCTGAACCGGTACCGGAGGGATCACCCTGACCATCCGGGAAGTATGGCGACTCAAACGGTCCCGTCTGCCAGAGGAAGATGGTCGAAAGACGCCAGCCTCCTACAGCCGCATCGGCGATGCGGGACATATTCGAACCGAACTCGCGTCCGCGTCCGAAGGGAAGATCGTAGACAGCCGTCGTGTTCCAACGATTGCGCCGGGTGCCGTAAACATTTCCGAAATCGGCCTGGCGGTCGAGGATGGAAGTAGCGCGTGCGCCGCCGTTTTCACCTGCGAAGCCAGTATTAGCCGGACCCTGATTGTCTGCAAGCGCCTTGGCGTATGTCCACGAAGAATTCAGCTGAAGGCCTCTCTGGAAGCGATGATCGAATTCTGCCTGGGCAGAGTGATAGCTCTCGTTAGCGCCGGTAGCGCGGGTGTTGATGCGGCCCCAGTTGGGGAAGATACGCGCGCTGAGCGGCTGGAAGTTAGCGGAGGTCGTGTTTGAGAAGGGCAGGGAGTTTTCATCGGGCGCCCAGACGAGCTGATGCGTCTCAGAACCGATGTAGGAGACTCGCGCAGCATATCCGCTGCCGAAATCGTGATCGACGCTCAATGACCACTGCTCAGTGTAGGGATCTTTCCAGTGGGTGCTGTTTGCGGTTCCAAAGTAATCCTGTCCATAGCAGGTGGTGCAGCCGCCGTTGCCAGCACCAGCGTAGATGTCCGGCCATTGATAGCCAACGGTGTGCGTGGCGGTATCGAATGTGTTGGTGTATTGCGTGGTCTGTGCCTGCAGGGTTCCGGTAAGCGAGTAGAAGTTGGTTCCGAGCAGCGTGATGTTGTACATGCCGAAGCCGCCGCGGACGGCAGTCTTGTCATCATCGAAGGGACGCCATGCGAAGCCGAAACGAGGCATGAAGCGCAGGTGCGGATACTTTTTCAAGCCTGCGGGAAAACCTGCCGCGCTATTGCCTTGCACCGGCATACAGGGTGCACCGTTGATTACTGCATCATTCGTGTTGTTGACGCCGTCAGGATCGCAGGCGTTCGCACTTGCAAGAAAGCTTTGCGCGAGCAACGCGGACTTGCCATCCGGATAGATGGAGCGGCCGGAGAGGGTTACGTCCGGATCGAAGTTGCCGATGTCGCCGCCTTTGTCGCTATAGCCGGGATGCAGTTCATAACGAATGCCGTAGCTCAGCGTCAGGTTTGAATTCACCTTCCACTGATCCTGGGCGAAGAAGTGGTAGTGGACTGAAGTGCCGTCGTTGTCCTGCTGCACTACGTCATAGAAGGTCTGGTAAGGCAGGCCGGAGAGGAAGTCGGCGAAGTCGACGCCGGTGAAGAGGCCTGCGCTGTTTTGAGTGTTGTATTGGAAGGTGCCGTAGTTGTCCGACCCATTGAAGCCAAGTGGCGTGATCGCTTCGAGGGTACGAATATCCAGACCGAACTTGAATTCGTGATTCCCTTTCGACCATGTCAGCGCATCGGTATAGACATAGGTGCGCGACTTGGTAATGGAAGTCAGACGATCAGCATTGAGGTGGCTGATGTTATTGAAATCAAGTTCTGGAATACCGTTATAAAAGAGGTTCTGCAGTCCGTTCAAGCCCAGTCCGGTAGTGAAAGACTTGCCATCGAAGCTGTTGGTTTCTCCTGAACCGTAGAGGGTAAAACCAAAACCGCCCTCATCGATCAGATGCGGGGTGATAGTCCAGTTAGCACTCACCTTGAGGACGCGGGATTGGTCGGTATATAGAGCCGAAGGGACGGAAAGTGGTTCGACGCTGCTTGTCGGAAAGTTCTTCCACGTGAAACGTCCCCACAACAGGAATTTCTGATTTGCACCGAAGTATTGGTCGCCTCGAATATCAAACTGATCTGAATGGCCGCTCGTATCTTTGTTGACGATGTAGTTGGCCACATCGTCATCGGAATAGTCTGTCGGATCGCCGACGTTGGGATCGGGATAAAACGAAAGCAGCTTTTGGGCAGATCCATTGATCGACGGCAACTTCGTACCATAGCTTCCGCCGGTGAACGGATTCGTCAAGCCGGTGAAGCCGTCGGAAACATACTTTGAGAAGTCTCCCTGCTTCATCAGCGTACTCGGCACCTTATACTGCTCTGTTGACTGTGAAGGATGCCGCCATCCTTCATAAGCCCCGTAGATGAAGGTCTTATTGTGCCCGTTATACAAGTGCGGAATTACAACCGGACCGCCGAAGCTGCCTCCATACGTATTACCAATAAGCTTTGGCTTCGAAGTGGTGATGGGGTACGTGTACGGAATGGCATCAAAGGCCGCGTTCTGGTGATACCAGAACGCCGAGCCATGAATTTTGTTGGTGCCACCCTTGGTGGTAATGGTGATTTCACCGGGTTGACCGAACTCGGCATTGTCCATGGCGCCGTCGGCGCGCAGTTCCGAAATAGATTCGCTGGATGGGAATGCGTCTGCGATCGGCGAATTACCAGTCGCGCTTTGGACGGTGATACCGTCAACGGAAACCTCCGTCTGGAACGGCAAGCCACCCTGCAAGGAGAAATTGCCGTGATCGGCCTGTACCCCAGGCAGCGTGCCCACGATGTTCAACGCGCTTGTACCACTGGCGCTGGCGCGTGTATTTACTGGCAGGTTGGCGACGTCGGCTGCGCTGTAAACCGCGTTGATAGACGGCGTTTCCGTATCAATGGCGGTGATGGTATCGCCCGAAACCTGGACTTCCTGCTGCACGCTGCCTACTACCAGCGTTGCATCGACGCGAAGCTGTTGGCGAACGTTCAGCGTCAGTCCGGTCGCTACCCACTTTTGAAATCCGTCGCGCGTCACTTCTACCGTGTAATGACCGGCCTTCACGTCGGAAAAGATGTATTCACCGGAATCGTTAGGATGTGCCGTGCGGATTGATCCTTCTTCGACGCTGGTAAGGGTGATGCTCGCGTCGGGAACGACGGCGCCCGCCACATCCTTCACAGCGCCGAGGATCGTTCCCTGGGTGGATTGCGCACGAACGATTGCGCCGCCAAACAAACAAATTATCAAGGCAAGTAGGGAGATGCGTTGGTTTCGTCGGAGCGAAAAATCTTTCATAAAGTTGGTGGTCTCCTAAATGACTACATCTTCGTTATGAAATGCTGAAGGCTTGAAGATCGACCGTTCACTGCGGCCGAAAGAGAGCGAGCCTGCGGCGTGAAAATTTAGTGTTGACCTAGTGTTGGTGTCTATTGTGCATAGACATGCTTGCCACGTCGAGGAAAATCTACAAGTGCAATGGGATCACCAGAAAGACAATGCCACAGTTGTGTGACAGGAATTTTACAAACGCATGATGGCCAGCTGAGAAGTAATTTTTATTTGCGGCATGAAGAAACGACTGGCCAGCAGCGCCGTTTTCGTTTTTATGAGCAGGCCAATAACGTTGCGCGTCGCATGGGTCGAGGGCGACGAATCAGCTGAAGATCTACACTCAGATTTTTCCGCGAGAAGACCCTACTTAGTAACGAGCGAAGCCTGCTTCTGCTGCTGGTGGTCGATGGCGTCGAGAACAATCCCCGGAGTAAGAACTTCGGGCAACACCTGGGGCTGCTCCTGTGCGGATGCGGGATAGATTGCGTAGGTGGGAACGCCGCTGCGGCCCAGCGCGTTAAGCGCCTCGGTGATAGTCTGATCGGCGTCGGTCCAGTCAGCACGAATGAGAGCGAAATTGCCGTCACGCAGTTTTTTCTGCACATCGTCACGGCTCAGAATGACGCGCTCGTTCACCTGGCAGCTGAGGCACCAGCTCGCTGTGAAATCAACGAAAACAGGGCGACCCTGAGCACGGTACTTTTCTACAAGCGCCGGGGAGAATGGCTGCCAGTTGGAATCGTGTGCCGCGGAAGCCTGCGCTGGCGTGGCAGCAAAGGTGCGCACAGCAAAAACAGGCAGCGCGACGGCTAATACGAGCACGACAACGGCGGCGGCGGTCGCCGGAGCTTTTGCCGGCCAGCGGCCAAGTATCCATGCGGCAATGGCCAGCAACAGAAATGCGGCGAGCAGTCCAGCGAGAGCGTTCAAGCCTGCGCTGTGGGCGAAGAGCCATAGCAGCCAGATCACAGTGGCGAAGATAGGGATGGATGTTGCCTGCTTGAGGATTTCCATCCACGCGCCGGGACGCGGCAGCAGGCTTGTCCATGCAGGATTGAAGGTCAACAACAGGTAGGGCGCGGCTAGTCCTAAAGCCAGCGAAGTAAAGATGATGAAGCTGACGAATGCGGAGTGCGCGAGCGCGTAGCCGATGGCTGCTCCCATAAACGGCGCGGTGCAGGGCGTGGCAACGACCATGGCTAATACGCCGGTGAAGAAGCTGCCTGCGTATCCATGCTGGGCGGCCAGGCTTGAGCCTTTACTGGTGAGCGTGAGGCCGACCTCAAACATGCCCGTCAGCGAGAGCCCGAGAAAGAAAAGCAGCATGGCGATGATGGCGATGAAGGTAGGCGACTGGAACTGGAAGCCCCAGCCCAGTTCGCGTCCACCAGCGCGCAGCACAAGCAGAACAGCCACTACGGCCCAGAAAGATACGAGAATGCCCAGCGTGTAGACCCAGCCGTGGGCGCGCAGCTTGTGGCGCTCCTGCTGCGATGACTGGACGAGCGAAAGCCCCTTGATAAACAGGACGGGAAAGACACAGGGCATGAGGTTGAGAATCATACCGCCGATAAACGCGAGGCCAACAACTTTTGCTAGCGCCCCAAAGTTTTCTTCGGATGTAGAGGCAGCGGCCAGGGTGCCGGGTGTCGCATGAATCTCGAGCGCTTCGCCATCTGACAGCACGATGAGGCCGTGCAGCTGATCGGGCGGTTTCTGAAGATTTTCGTCCTTCTTCAGGCTGATCTGAATGCCGTTGCTCAGCGGCTTCACTGGCTGCGGTGCAGCATTGGCAAGCTGGTTCTGATCGAAGGGAAAGAACTGTGCTGTAGATTCGCTCCTGCCGGTAAGTACGGTGAGATCGAAGCCGGTTGCCGTAGGCGTGAATTTTGCCAGCATGCCTGCAGACAGCTGCTGCGGCAGAGTGCGAGTAAATCGCGCGATGAGTTGCTGGTCGGCACTGATATACGTCGGCGCGGAGGGTGGCGACGATAGAGCTTTGCGCTCGATATCGAGCGTCGCTTTGCCGGGAAGGCAGACTTCGCGGCAGACGAGCCAGTCTACCCTTGCGCTGAGAGTCGTCGAGTTTCCTTCCGGCTTGAATGCTGTGCCGATGTGCATGGGGATGGGAAAGAGAACTTCGTTCTCATAGCCGAAGTCCATGAGCGGACCAAGCGGCAGGCGCTTGGGCGCGGGAAACTGCATCGGATCGGCTGTAACGCCTTCTGGTAGCGTCCACCGGATGCGAGGCGGCTCACCGGAATCGCCTGCATTGACCCAATAGACGTGCCAGCCGGGATCAAGCTTGAAGTAGAGTCCCGCGGTGAAGTTCTGTCCCGGAAAGATTTCTGCCGGTGGTACTGCGAGCTGAACGGTGAGATGCGGTGCGGTCGCTGTCGGCGCGGACCATGCGGCAGTGGTTCCCGCTACAAGAAAAGACAGGAGGCAGAGGACCGGAATCAGAATACGTGCGCGCATGTTGTTCCTTCTATTGTAGGACGCTGCCCGGGGCGTCGAGGTTACAGATTGTCCAGGTGGGGTGAAATCCCCCGAGGAGCAAAACATTTCTTTATCCGGAATAAAAGGGATTTCCATGCTGTTGCCAACTACTTACCGGCAGGCGACACTGGAGGCACTTCCTTTCTTAGCTGTTTCTTTCTGGTTCCGGAGGACTGCTTCTGATGGCGTGGACACGGCGTACGTTTATTGGCCGGGTTGCGATGGCGGGCGGCTATCGCGCGGCATTTACGGCTATGCAGGCGCTCGGCCTCATGGCCACGAAAGCAGAGGCTTCTCCGCTGCCTGCTCTGCCGGCCGATTTTGGCAAGGGCAAAAAGATCGTGATCCTTGGCGGCGGCATCGCCGGATTGGTCTCGGCTTATGAGCTACGCAAGGCTGGTTTCAGCTGTACCGTGCTTGAGGCGCGGGAGCGTCCCGGAGGCAGAAACTGGAGCGTCCGCAACGGAAGCAAGGTGGAGTTTACAGATGGCACTGTTCAGAACTGCGATTGGCAGGATGGCCATTACTTAAATGCGGGGCCGGCGCGCCTGCCTTCCATCCATCGCACCATCCTGGGCTACTGCGAAGAATTGGGTGTGCCGCTGGAAGTTGAGATTAATACCTCGCGCAGCACGCTGATGCAGGCCGACACATTGAACGGCGGCAAGCCGGTGGAACAGCGACAGGTGGTCAACGATACGCGCGGTTATGTGTCTGAGCTGCTCGCCAAGTGCATCGACCAGCATGGGCTGGATAAGGTTTTGAGCACGGAAGACACGGAGCGAATGCTTGCTTTTTTGAAACAGTATGGTGATCTTTCAAAAGATTTTAGTTACAAGGGCTCGGAGCGCAGCGGCTTTGTCTCCCCTCCCGGCGCGGGCTCGGATGAAGAAAAATTGCGGCCGCCGCTTAGTTTGCATGAGCTGCTGATTTCGGATTTTTCTACGGGTGAGCTATACGAGGAGCAGATCGACTGGCAGGCGACCATGTTTCAGCCTGTCGGCGGCATGGACCGCATTCCTTATGCGTTCGCGAAATCGCTGGGCGATATCGTTCACTACAGGACCTTGGTAAAGAAGGTCGCCAAGACTGCGAACGGCGTGCGGGTGGAATACACGGAGAGTGGTTCGCCCAAAAGCATCGAAGCCGATTACTGCATCTGCACTTTTCCGCTGAGTATTCTCAAGACACTCGATATCGACTGTTCGTCGGAGACGAAGCAGGCCTTCAGCGGCATGACGATGGCATCCCTTTACAAGATTGGATGGGAGGCTCCGCGCTTCTGGGAGAAGCAGTACAACATCTATGGCGGCATTTCTTTTCCGAAACAGATTGTGAATCTGGTCTGGTATCCAAGCGCCGGACTATTTACGAAAACAGGAATCATTCTCTCGGGCTTCAACTTCGAGCAAAATGACTACGACGATGGCAAGCCTACCGAGTTCGGCGCGTTGCCGACAGTGCAGGCAAAACTCGATGCGTCGCGTGCTGCGGTTGAGGTGCTGCATCCGGGACACGGCCAGTCGCTGACGAAGCCGATTTATATTTCGTGGCAGCGAATTCCCTACAGCCTTGGCTGCTTCGCGATGAACATGATTCCTTCTACCAAGCCTGCTTACGATGAACTGAATAAGCCAGATGGCAGAATCTACTTTGCCGGGGATTACCTGAGCCATATTGTTGGCTGGCAGGAGGGCGCGGCGTTATCAGCGCATCGCGCCATTCATGGCATTGCAGAGCAGATGCGAAGCAGTTAGGAATCGAAGCGCCGTCTGTCTTGTGGCGCGGGAGGCGCGTCCGCCTGGATGACTAGACCCAGCCAGCAGCCATACGGTCTTTGAGGATGCAGCGGTCCATGACAAGCTTGATCCCTGCGGCTTCGGCCTGAGCCGCGGCTTCTTCGTGCACGATGCCCTCCTGTATCCAGAGGTACGGAATTTTGAGGCGGATCGTGTCTTTCACGATGTCCGGTATGTAGTGCGGCAGGCGAAAGACATTCACGAGGTCGATCTTGCCAGCGGCTTCGAGCGCGGCGTCGAGCGAGGGATAAGCCTTCTCGCCGAGCGCGCTTTCAATTTTCGGATTGACTGGGATAATGCGATATCCGCGACTCTGCATGAAACGCGAGACGCCGAGGCTGGCGCGACCTTCTTTGTTGGTCAGGCCGACTACGGCGATGGTCTTCGCGTTGTCGAGGATTTCACGGATGGTGTTGGGCTCGTTCATAACTACTCCAGATCATCTCCAACATCCGCTACGACAGGCACTCCGCCGTTTCTACGCATCAACAGATATCCGCGGATAAATGGATCCAGGAAACCATCCAATACTTTGTCTACATCGCCTACTTCCACTTTTGTGCGATGGTCTTTGGCGATGCGATAGGGTTGCAGGACATAAGAGCGAATCTGTGATCCAAAGTTAATGTCCAGCTTTGAGTCTTCGAGCTTCTTACTCTCGGCTTTCTTCTTGTCCAACTCGTATTCGTAGAGGCGCGAGCGCAGCATCTTCATCGCCTTCTCGCGGTTCTTGTGCTGCGAGCGCTCGTTCTGGCATTGCACCACAATGTTAGTAGGAATGTGCGTGATGCGCACGGCTGAATCCGTCGTGTTGACATGCTGGCCGCCCTTTCCGCCTGAGCGGTAAGTGTCCGTTCGGATGTCGTCAGGCTTGATGTCGATCTCGATGGAGTCATCGATTTCCGGCGAAATAAAGACGGAGGCGAACGATGTGTGCCGTCGCTTAGCCTGATCGAAAGGCGAGATGCGTACCAGGCGGTGCACACCGGTCTCGCCGGAAAGCAGCCCGAAGGCATAGTCGCCGGTGACAGTGAAGGTCGCGGACTTAATGCCTGCTTCTTCGCCATCCTGATAGTCGTTCATTTCCGTCTTGAAGCCCTGCTGTTCCGCCCACCGCAGATACATGCGCATCAGCATCTCTGCCCAGTCCTGACTTTCAGTACCACCGGCGCCTGGATGCACAGTGACGATCGCATTCAGTGCATCGTTCTCGCCGGAGAGCATGGTGCGCTCTTCCAGCTTTTCGACATAATCGCTCAGCGATTTAATCTCACGTTCAAGATCAGACTCGACCGACTCGCCTTCACGAGCCAGGTCGAAATAAGCTTCGATATCGCCGGCGCGACGGACAAGCTCATCGTCCGATGCAAGCTGATCTTCATAACGCCTGCGGTCGCGCATCAACGGCTGCGACAGAGCGGCATTCGCCCACAGCGCAGGATCGGAGAGCTTGTTTTCTATGACGGCTAGTTCTTTGCGGAGACGGGCGGAGTCAAAGATACTCCCGCAGGTCACGGACTTTGTCCCGGACGGGAGTGTAGGCGAATTCGAGATCGTTCAACACTTAGGAGACCTGTCTTTTTATTCAATGTATGAGGAGCAGACCGTGGCTAAAGCCCGTTCCACTCATCATCAGTTAAAACTTAGCGACGTGCCACAGAGCGTACTGCCATTGCCGCGGCCGCTATAGAAATTATCCCACACAGCATGGCGAAGAGATCGCCGTGGCGAGCATAGAAGGTCAGGTCGTCTTCATATCCGTAACGGGCTACGAGCGATGTTCGTATATTACGCGGTGAACTGACGGTTGTTCTGCCCTGCGGGTCGATGGCAGTCGTAATGCCGTTGTTGGTGTCGAGGAGAATCCAGCGGTGGTTCTCGATGGACCGCATGCGCGCCATGTTCAGGTGCTGCCAGGGAGCGCTGGTGTCGCCATACCAGCCATCGTCGGAGATATTGACGAATACCTCCGCGCCATTCTTTGCAAACTGACGGACTTCGTCGGCAAAAATCGATTCATAGCAGATGAAGATGCCGAATGTATGACCATTCGAGCGAAATACCTTGCGATCCGTTCCGCGCTGCAGGTCGACGAGCTGTTGTGTGAGATGTCCCGCAAAAAAGAAGACGTTGCGGAACGGCACGTATTCACCGAAGGGGACAAGATGGATTTTGTCGTAACGACCGATGACGTTGCCATCCGGTATGGTGAAGACGCCTGAGTTGTAGGTTCCAGTCTGGTCGTGGCCGAGCATGCCGGCGACGACCGGCGCATGCGTGGAAGTTGCCATCTCACGCAGCAAATCGATCGTGTGTGGATCATTGCTGCCCAGCGAAGATTGCGCCTCCGGCCAGACGACGACCCCGGGAGGCGGGACATTCTGGCTGCATTGTGGTTGTTGCAACTTTGCGGCCGGCCAGGGCAAGCCAATATACGCAGGTGTACAGGTGAGACGGCTCTGCTCCAGTATCCACGACGCATTTTCGTCCCATACAGGGCCGACCCATTCGTTATCCATGCCCACGTCGAGGTTCGGCTGCAACATGACACTGAAGACCGAAGTGGAAGCCGATTTCGGCGCGAAGAGAGAGCCGAGTTGAAAAAGAACAATCAGAAGCGCAGCTCCCACACCTAAGCGAATACGCGTATGAATCGATCTAGCGAGCAAAGCTGCAGCGAGAAGTGCATTTGCCGCCATCAAAACGAAAGAGATTCCGTAGACACCAGTAAAGGGCGCGAGACGCGTGAGCAAAAAATTATCGACTTGCGCATAACCCAGTTGGTCCCAGGGAACGCTGGTGATGCGTGAGGCGGCAAGCTCAATAGCGGCCCAGAAGAACGGCGCGAGCGCCAGGGGAATCGTATTCGATCGAAACGCTTTGCGGCAAAGTGCAATCAGAAAACCGAAGAGCGCGAAGTAAAGTCCCAGCACCAGGCTGTAAAGAAGCACGATACCTGCTGCACCTGGAGCCGGCACATGCCCGTAATAGAGCATGGTGTCGTAGATCCAATAACAGTTCAGGATGTACCAGAGCACGCCGCATGCGTACCCGGCGAGCGCACTGCGCTGGAGATATCGCGGCGCGCTAAAGCTGGACTCGGAAAGCAGGCCGTAAAGCAGCGGTACCAGTGCGATCCATGAAAAGACGGCGCGCCACGGCGGCATAGGCCCGGCGATAGGGAATGGCAGGTCCAGAAGGACGGCGGAGAGCAATCCAAGCAAGATGGGATTGCGTAGATAAGAGCGCATTCAGGGTGAGTCTACCATTCTGGCCAGATCGCGGTAGAATGCTTGTGTGGACACTCTTGTCTATTTCGGAATGCATGTGTTGACCTATCTCTTCTTCATCGGGATGGCAGGAGCGTCGATCGTCATTATCATCAGCTTCGTCGAGGATCTTCACGAGCTTCTTGGTGACTGACCCACTCTACAAGGGCATCCTTTCATTGACTATAGGTCCAACTAGACATACACTCAGCGCTGAGCGTCCTCGCCGGGGCAGTCACTCGCCTGGTGGTGAGTAGCCAGGTCGTCACCTTTCATCCATGTCAGTTGGTCAAACGTTTACCGCTCCGCAATCGAACCGAGTAAGGCTGGTTGTCGCCTCCTCGGTCATGCTTACTTTCATCTCCTTCTGGCGGGCGGCAGCGGTCGTTCTCAATGACTTAGGCTCATCAGCTTTCTACGCTGGTGGCATTGCAGAAGAGGCGGTGGGAAAAGCTGCGCCCTGGTTCATTCTCGGCGTCATGCTCTTCTCATTTGCCGTTCGCGCGGTCTACGTGGAGAGCTGTTCCATGTTCACGCGCGGCGGCGTTTACCGTGTGGTGAAAGAAGCATTGGGCGGCACCTTCGCCAAGCTGAGTGTCTCGGCCCTGATGTTTGATTACATCCTTACCGGCCCGATCTCAGGCGTATCTGCGGGACAATATATTACCGGCCTGCTGAATGAACTCATGGCAGTAGGGGCGACGCACGGATGGCTACCTGTCGCGCTCATCCACGGAGGCCACGCACGCCAATTGCCGATGAATGAGACATCGGCAGTTTTTTGCGCTGCGGTCACGATGTACTACTGGTGGCAGAACACCAAGGGCATTGAGGAATCAACCGACAAGGCCCTCGAAGTCATGAAGATCACCACCGTTATGGTGGTCCTGCTGCTGGGCTGGGGCATCTACTCTGCGATTCACCTCAGCGCCCCGTTGCCGCCGCTCCCGGTTCCTTCCAACCTGCATTTTTCTAACGATGCTCTCGGCTTTCTTTCAGGAACGAAGTTTGCCACCACGCTCGGACTCTTCGGCATATTGATGGCCTTCGGGCATTCGGTACTTGCAATGAGCGGCGAAGAGACGCTGGCGCAGGTGAACCGCGAAATTGAGCACCCGAAGCTCAAGAATCTGAAGCGCGCCGCAATCGTGATCGCGATCTACAGCCTGGTATTTACCGGCATCGTTTCACTGCTGGCTGTCATGCTGATCCCGGATTCCGTGCGCGTACCGGTGTTCCGCGACAATCTGATCGCCGGGCTTGCCATGTATATGGTGGGACCGCTCACGCTGAAGATTGTCTTCCGCGTTTTTGTCGTGATCGTAGGCTTTTTGATCCTCTCCGGTGCGATCAATACATCGATCATCGGCTCGACCGGCGTCTTGATGCGCATTGCCGAAGACGGCGTACTGACGGACTGGTTTCGCAAACCGCATCGTAAGTTCGGCACTAGTTATCGCATCGTGAACCTGGTTACGGCGCTGCAGCTATTCACGATCATCGCGAGTCGCGGCAACGTCATCACCCTTGGTGAAGCTTACGCGTTCGGTGTGATCTGGAGCTTTACCTTCAACTCGCTGGCCATGCTAGTGTTGCGATGGAAGTACAAAGGCGAGCGTGGCTGGAAAGTTCCCATCAATATCCGTATCGGCAAAGTAGAGCTGCCGGTCGGCTTGTTCTCAGTGTTTCTCGTTCTCTTCTCCACAGCAATCGTAAACCTCTTTACGAAGAGTGTCGCCACTAAGAGCGGCGTGCTCTTTGCCGCTACCTTCTACGTTATCTTCACCATTTCCGAGCGGCGCAACAAACGGAAACAGGCTGCTACCGAAAAGCAGATGAAGGAGCATTTCCAGCTTGAGCATCAGGATACGATCGGACGCGAAGCGCTGGAAATTCGTCCCGGCGGCATTCTGGTCACGATGCGGGATGCAGTAAATCCTTTCGCTTTGAAGTGGGCTTTATCGCGCACGAATACAGACGATCAAGACGTTGTTGTGTTGACGGCACGCATGATGGGAGCCGGCGGACCCGAATATATCGACCCCTCTGAGCAGCTCTTCAGCGAGCACGAACAAATGCTCTTTACCAAGGCCGTCTCTGTCGCTGAAAGTTTTGGTAAACACATATCACTGCTGGTAGTTCCCGCTGGCGATATCTTCGCCGCACTGGTGCAGACAGCGAATTCTTTGGAAGTTACCGCGCTTGTTTCAGGACTATCTAACAAAATGACCGCGCAGGAACAGGCTTACCATGTGGGGCAGGCATGGGAGAATCTACCGGAGCCGAAGCGCCAGTTTACTTTCTATGTTGTAACCGCAAATGGCGACGCGCAGGGCTTTCATATCGGACCGCACGCGCCTGCCTTGCAGGCTGACGATGTGCAGTTAGTCCACAGGCTGTGGCTGAACTTCCGCCGCGATCCTGAAATGCAGGGACTGCACCACAGCGATATAGTTACCTACGCGCTCACGCGTCTTGCAATTGAATATGCGCGCGACAAGCAGGAGACTCTCCGAGATATCCGGCGTTATACCAAGGATGGTAGTAAGTCGACACTGGAAACGCCTGCCGGAATACAGACTGGAAGAGATCGAAGCGATTACTCCATCCCAGCCCCGCGACCTTCATCAGGCTCTGCCGATCACGAGAACTAGCTCCGCTCTGGCTGAACAAAATACAACTTACTATCGTCAATTCCACTTAGTTATCCGGGCTACGATTTGTCAAGCGCGTGCTGGTGCCGTAGAGTGAAAGAGTAGTTAATACTCATTGTTTTCGTTTTTTTTTGCTATTAATAGGTTGCCCCTGCCGGTACCGTTGGTTTAATTGCGGATAAGTTTCTTTACTTCGTCTGGCACGGACACCTCCACTCATGAATGTTTACCTGAATCGACGTTCTCCCATGGAGGAACAGTGGAAGTCAACAAAATCGTCGCTGAGCTCGACAAAGAAATAGCGCGTCTTAAAGAAGCGCGCGCGCTACTTGCAGGATCATCCACCGCTCGTTACGAGGGAAGCAGGAAGTCTGTTATTCGCAAGCGTAAGAGCACGATGAGTGCCGAGGGCCGGCGCCGTATTGGCGAAGCCATGAAAAAACGGTGGGCCGAGCGTAGAAAACAGCAAGCCGGCAAGAAGTAGATCGTCATCCCGAATACAAGAGGTGCGGCGTCTGACGATGAGACACCGCCGCCCTTTTAGTCTCTTCAGCGCAGGCTCTCGCCCGGCGTTAAAGCTTTCACTTCGATACCACTTCCCTCCAGAAAACCTGCAAGCTCCGCGGGTGTTCCTGTGAGTACCGGGAAAGTTCCATAGTGGATCGGCAGAATTGTTCCGGCTTCAAGATATTTCGCCGCCAGGGCAGCAGCTTTTGGTCCCATCGTGTAGTGGTCTCCAATGGGCAGCATGGCAACTTCCGGATGATATAGATCGCGGATCAGCTGCATATCGAGAAAAACGCTGGTATCGCCTGCGTGGTACAGCACTGGGCCGTCCTGAATTGAGATGACGAACCCAATGGGCTCACCGCCATAAATCATCTTGCCGCCGTCCTCGATGCCGGAGCTGTGCCTGGCTTCGACGATGCTGATCGTCAGATCCTCATACTTCCACGATCCTCCAAGATTCATTCCAACCGCATTTTTCACGCCCTTCGACTGCGCCCATCCCGTGAGCTCCACCATGCCTACTACGGTCGAATGATGGGTCGTAGCCACCGAAACCAGATCTGCGATGTGATCGCCGTGTCCGTGAGTCGCAAGGATCAGATCGATTTTCTCGGGGAGCTTATAGTTCTTCGGAAATTTTGGATTCTGCTCAATGAATGGATCGATGAGGATCGATGTTCCCTTCGCGGTTGCAATGTGAACGGTAGCATGCCCCAACCAGGTCACTACTGTGCCCTTCAAGTCCGCCATATAGATACTCCTGTTTTCTTATGCGAAAATTCTTCGGCTTCTTTGCTCTAGGATGCGCATCAGGAGCGCTAATTTCTTCATTTTCTGATTAAAAAACCCGCGCTTGACGCCTCCTTAGGACAAGAGTATTGTAGTGGCCATGAGCGAAGAAAAGGCGAAAATAGAGAGATCGGGTTCCCTCTTTACTGAAGAAGACGCCCACCCGGGGCTAGTCGGCATTGCCCGCCTCGCAAGCCATGCTGAGGTCACGAATACCGGTCACCTGACGCAGTACAGCGCGCTCGCAGTGCGGTCGATTCTAAACACCTCTGTCTCTAAACGCGGATTGCCCTTCGGAAAAAGTATCAATCCTTATCGCGGATGCGAATTCGCCTGCCGCTACTGCTATGCGCGCTACACGCATGAATTTATGGAGCTACGCGATCCTCAGCTTTTCGAGCGGCACATTTTTATCAAGCAGAATGCAGCATGGCTACTGCGTCAGGAACTAAGAAAGATGCATGCCAACGAGCTCATCGCCATCGGAACCGCTACCGATCCCTATCAGCCGATTGAGCGCCGTGCCAGGGTGACACGCAGCCTGCTGGAGGTCTTCGCCGAATGTCGCGGGCTGCATTTGGGCATTGTGACGAAATCGACGCTGATTTTGCGAGACCTCGACTTGCTGAAGAAGATCGCCGAGCGTAACCGGCTCGTGCTGCATATCACCATTACGACCCCTGACACCGAGCTGGCTCGCATCCTTGAGCCGCGGGCTCCGCGGCCTGATCTGCGCTTCAAAACAGTAGCTGCGCTTCGTGCGGAGGGCCTGCGAACGGGAATTTTATGCTGCCCGATTATGCCCGGCATCACCGACACGCCAGCGGCTTTTGACTCCATGGCAAAACGCGCTCGCGCAACCGATGCGAATTTTCTCGCTGCCAATCCCCTTTTCCTGAAACCGTGCTCGAAGGAGACGTTTTTAAGCTTTGTGCGTGAGCATTTTCCCGCGCTTGAGGCTTCCTACGAGAAGCGGTATGGCGAAGATGCCTTTGTTTCCAAGGCTTATCAGAAGCGCATTTCCGATCTGCTCGCCGCCGCCGTAAAAAAATACGGGCTCGGCAACAGAGCGAGTGAATGGATCCCTTCAGAGAGAATTCCGCGGGATACCAGGCCGGTCCAGCAGTCACTCTGGCCAGAGCCCGTCAGAATGTGGAAGCCTGCCCGTGCCGAAAACATAAGGCGCCGATTCAGCGCGTGATGATGACTTCGTAGAGATTGTCTTTAGCCAGAAAGAAGCGGTAATTGCTGAAGGCGGTAAAAAGCTTCTCGATGTTCCGATTGGTATAGACGCGCCTCACCGGGAACGGAGCGCTCTCCTGCATCTCGATGGTATCGCCTTCGGTAAGGTGATACCGGCAGAAGGCTGTCTCGGGGCCGCTCGGTTTCGTATGAAAGAGCGCCAGCACACGTCCACCCGCTACCAGGGACCGGTGAAGCCTCTCGATGAGCGGTGCAATCAGTCCGTCGGGCACGTAATCAAGAGTCGTCCACAGCAGCACGACATCGAATTCGCGGCCGCTGAAATTAAGGTTCTGCTCGAAGAAGCCATCCAGGTCGAATCCTGGCTCACCGCCTTCTTCCGCTGGTGTTTCCCATCCACCCTTCAAAGCCTCGTGGACGACATCCGCCATCCAGACGCTATGACCCATGCTGGTGAGATGGTTGATATTGGAAGGCGAGGTGGGCCCGATATCCAGTACGCGCAAAGAGGACTCTGCCTTCAGATGTTGCTGCAAGGCTGACCACCCGCTGGAATGGCGGGGCATACGCGGTCCGGAAAGCAAAGTGGGTTTCTGCCCTTGCTCCTCTGTCTGACCGCGGCTGAATAGGCTACGCAGCACGCTCATCTCATGCCTTTAAGCAATTTCGTCACCACAGATCGAGTTCATGCGCTTAAAACAGGCTTATTTTGCAGCACCAAAAAGCGCGCCTGGCTTGTCAGCTGAAGCCGTCGATGAAGGCGCTGCCGCAGCCGAGCCCTTCTCCGCCGATCCTGATGACTGCACTAAGTCTACCTTGCCAGAGAAAATTGCGTTCTCCTCAATTGACAGGCGTCCCGCGCGAATGTCACCAGTAACATGGCATCCGGAGCGCAACTCTACCCGTCCCGTCGCGCTGATATCGCCATTCAGCGTGCCCACAACTACTACGTCACGGGCCGCAACATTGGCTTTTACGTGAGCATTTGCGCCGATGCTTAACCGGCTCTCGCTCAAGGTGATGGTACCCTCCACCAAGCCATCGACAAGAAGGTCTTCGTTTCCTTTAACCTCGCCGCGTATCTGAACTGACTTGCCGATCGTGGCAGTCGTGCCGTCGCCTGCAGCCATGTATATTTCTCCTGAGAATCGTAACTGGGACGTTGCCACGACTATACGCAAGGAACTTTCACGGTGCAACCACCGCCACTGTTTTGGCGTACACTCTGAGTTCCGAAACGGTTCTGAAGCTGTTGATTCGGGAAAACTTCTCGTTGCCGTTCGGCGTCTAACGGCTCAGGCTTATTGAAAGATGCAGTGATGATAGAAGAACGTAGTTTGCAGGATGGACCACGAGGTGCCTGTCGTGGTCTCCGGCCCAGTGGAGCGACGATTGCGGTTTTGATAGCTGTGCTTGCTGCTCTTCAGCCGCTGGGCTCTGCCGCACGGGCGCAGGACGTAGAACATGATCCAGTTCCGCTCGTGCGCCGCGCTTCGCAAAATGAGCTGCACTCGTCCAACGGCGGCCACCCTTACCGCTACCAGTTGCACAAGATCGATGACGGAAAGATCACGACCAAGGAGATTGTCGAGACCAAGGACGGCGATGTTGCCCGCCTCATTGCCATCGATGACAAGCCGCTGGATGCTGACGTGCAACAGGCGGAGTTGGACCGGCTGAACAATCTGGCCGCGCACCCGGAAGTGCAGGAGCACCGCCGCAAGCGGGAGCAGGAAGACAGCGATCGCGCCAACAAGATGATCCGCTTACTGCCAGACGCTTTCGCTTATAAATACGAGGGCATGGTCGATGGCCCGAATGGTCAGTGCTACCGGTTAAGCTTTCAGCCGAACCCTAACTTCACCCCACCGGACCGCGAAGCACAGGTTTACGCCGGCATGGCTGGCGAACTCTGGATCGATAAAGGTCAGGAGCGCATGGTGAAGCTCGACGCTCACCTCATTGCCGATGTTGAATTTGGCTGGGGCATCCTGGGGCGGCTCTACAAGGGTGGCAGCATCCTGGTGGAACAGGCCGACGTGGGCGATCACCATTGGGAGACCACACACATGAAGCTGAACCTGACCGGCAAGGCATTGATGATTAAAACGCTGAGTTTCCAGACAACCGAAGACGCCTCCCACTTCGAGCCGGTTCCGGCGCAGATGGGATATCAGGAAGCGATCAAGATGCTGTTAAGCGACGGGAACGGACGCGTAGCCGCCAGGTAGCCTCTCGTTAACAGAGCATCTCTTTTGGAGCATCATTCACTATTCACTAATGCAAAAGCTCCGGCTAAGGCTGGAGCTTTTTTAATTGCGCAATACTCTCATCGCGGTTATCACGCGAAATTACTGTCGTCGCCTCCGCCGAGATCACTGCTGAAATCATCACCGCTGCCGAAATCGTCTGCCTGCGTGTCGTCCAGAGAAGTTGGATCGGTGTCGGGCTGATAGCTGGCATCCTGCAGACCAGCGTCGCTACCGGGGCGCTCATCGTAAGACGCTTCATGCTCACGGTGTTCTGCGAAGCCGCCTCCGGGCTGAGACTGGTCGTCGTAGTAATTATTGATGACGGTTTCCTCGACCGGCGGAGCACCGAATCCGGAGCCATATCCCCCGCCACCCCATCCTCCGCCATGGCCGTGTATGAGGGATTCGATACCCTCAAAAGCAAGAGCGCCCGCGGCGACCCCTGCCGCTGTCGTGGCGGCACTACGCAGGAAGTTTCCCGTAGCGCTGGGCTGCGGCGAATAAGTCGGCGCTGGGGCATACTGCGGCGCTTCGTATGTTGGCACAGGTTGATACTGAGGCTGGGCAGGAGGCACGGGATCACGATGGCCGAGCAGGCCACCAAGAAAACTGGTCGTGTGAGGAGGCTGCTGTGCCTGCTGCTGTAGCTGCTGCATCTGGGCGCGCGCTTGATTCAGCGCCAGGTTCTGCACCAGTACAGTTTGCGCCAGCTTGTAAATCGCGTCTGGGTCCTGCCCTAAAGTCTGAAATAACAGCCGTTCAGCTTCCGGATCTTTTTCTGTAAGTTGTGTTTCCTGCACTTTGCGGATCAAATCCTGCAACATTGAGCTTTCCTGCGGAGTCATTGCAATTACCTCAATTCCTTTGGATGCTCCTCAAGAGCATCTTCCTGATAAGACGCGCGTCCACGCACAAAGTGGCGGACATTTGTCCGCCACATCGAAAGTACGCAGTAATAATGATTTCTGTTCCGCGGAAGCCTCAGGCCAACGCCAGTGCTCGAACTTCTTCCTTGCGCACGGTAAGTTTTTCGATCAGGTCTTCGCGTACTTCAAAACCCCTGCCGACGCCCTGCGGCACGGTGATCTCGCCTTCTGTTGAGACAGTCACTTCCGGCTCGATGATGTCTTCTTTCCAATAGCGCTTGGAAGCGGAAACATCTCCCGGCAGCGAGAAGTTTTCAAGCGATGACAGGGCAATATTGTGTGCGCGTCCGATACCCGTTTCCAGCATCCCGCCACACCAGACCGGGATGCCACGTTCCTGTGCCGCATTATGCACAGCAATCGCCTCACTGAAGCCGCCGACCCGACCATTCTTGATATTGATGATGCGGCAGGACTCCATCTCGATCGCGGCCAGCGCATCGCGGCGATTCCGGATCGATTCATCAAGGCAGATGGCCGTCTTCAAGCGCTTTTGCAGCAATGAATGAAAATAAAAATCGTCGGACCACAGCGGCTGCTCAATCATGAGCAAGTTAAATTTTTCGAAATCAACGAGATGCTCGATATCATTCATGCGATACGCGGAGTTTGCATCGCAGCTCAGCATAATATCCGGCCAGCGATTACGCACCGCTTCGAAGACACGGATATCCCAGCCTGGTTTGCATTTCAGCTTAATGCGTTGATATCCCGCCTCGACTTCCCTCTCGACCTCGGCAAGCTGTCCCTCAAGAGTGGGCTGAATACCGATCGAGACGCCGCAGGGGATGGTTTCCCGGATGCCGCCCAGCAGCTCCGATAGCGCAATGCCGCGCATTTGCGCTTCCAGATCCCAGACCGCGTTTTCAAGCGCGGCCTTGGCCATACGATGACCCCGTACTTGGCGAAAGATTGTCGGACATTTTCCACCGTGCTCCGGATCGCCATTGGCAAGAGCCGGTACGAGTTCCTGCAGGGAGACGATCCAGGCGGTGTCAATGGTTTCGTCGCTGAAGTAAGGATGTTCGCCTGCGACGCACTCCCCCCATCCGGTTAAGCCTTCGCCTTTGATCTCAACCAGCAGGATGCGCCGGTCGGTCGTTGTGCCGAAGCTGGTCTGAAATGGCTTGACCAGCGGCATGCGGATCTCACGAAGTGTGATGGCTTCAATTTTCATGCGTTACTCTCTTGTTCCTAAAACTTGGGCTCATGCCAATGTCCGAGCTCAAAAATTCCGTTGCCTTCCGCGTCCGTTCTGAAGCCGATGACGGCCAGCCTGCGCGCAAATGCTTTCTGAAAGCGCTCGCGATTATCTGCCTGCACTGCGAACGCCCGCCCCTGTTCTTCCTCGGATGCCTTCCATCTGGCGATCTCGCGGGGCACAATGATCGTTTCAACAATTGTCTCAGAAACTGTCTGCGGAGCCGGGAGCGTAGAACGAGAAACGCCAGACAGGATTGCCTGGACGTGCTCCGACTGCATCCACCACTCGGCATGCAAACGGTCTGTAGGCAATCCTCCTTGCAGACGAGAAGAGGATACACCATAAAAGTCCGGAGTGTACCTGCGAACGATCACGCCCAGCCTGTGGATATTGAGGAAAGAATTTTTAATCTCCAGCGGATCGAAGGTCCACTCCATCAGGCGGAAACCCCGGGCAATAGCGTCGTCGCGCTGGGCCAGTTTCAGCCGCCGGCCAATGCCGGAGTTGCGATACTCGGGAAGAACGGCCAGCATGTGGGAGTGCAGATACGGGTCCGGGCCTGCCTGGGGCTCGACCTGCGGGCGGACAGCCGGCAAAGCCATGGCGAAGCCAACGAGTTTTTCGTACGTATCGGATACTCCGCCGGTCACGTCGAAAGCTCCCAGCACCTGGCCGCCGATTTTTTGAGTGACGGTAAAGACGCGTCGCGGAATCACGTCGCCGTCGGAATATCCCCATACTGCGATCTGGAGCTGAACACAGGCATCGAGTTCTTCAAAGCCCTTGCAGGAGCGGATCACAATGGAATGCCCCTGCGGAGTGGTATAGGTCAGATTCATCACTTACTGTTCTCTTGGTCCTTGGCTTCTTTCCACAGCTTTTCCAAAGCCTCCGGGGATAGCTCTTCCAATGATTTCTCGCTGGCCGATTCCATAGCCGCGAAACGACGGCGAAACTTTGCATTCGTCTCCCGCAGCGCGAACTCGGGATCGACATGAAGGTGACGGGCTAAGTTCACGGCAGTGAAAAGCAAGTCGCCGATCTCTGCAGCGATGGCTTTTTCGTCCTTTTCCGCAGCAGTTAACTCAGCATGGATTTCGCCAATCTCCTCCTGCAGCTTGTCGAAAAGTCCGGTTACATCCGGCCAGTCAAAGCCTGCCTTCGCCGCCTTGGAGCCGAGCTTGGTCGCTTCCATCAAGGCAGGAAAGGAGCGAGGAACGCCATCGAGCCGCCCCGCTGCTTCTTCAACTTTTACATTAGCTATTTTCTCTAATTGCTTGATTTCTTCCCAATTGCGGAGAACTTGCCGCGAGTCGATTCCCTCCGTCTGCAATCCCTGCGCAGCGTTGCCCGCAGCAGCGGCAGCTTCGTCTCCGAAGACGTGGGGATGGCGGCGGATCAGCTTGCGGTTCAATCCCTCAACGACGTCGGAGATGGTGAAATCGCCTGCTTCTGATGCCATTTCGGAATAAAAAAGCACCTGCAGAAGCAGATCGCCAAGCTCATCTTTCAAGCCAGACCAGTCGCGGCGCTCGATGGCGTCGAAGACCTCATAGGTCTCTTCGAGGGTGTATTTGCGAATGGAATCGAAGGTCTGTTCACGGTCCCACGGACATCCGCCGGGTGCGCGCAAGCGGGCCATGATGGCCACAGCTTCGGCAAAGCTGCCGCCTGCATTCTGCTCTGAGGGCATACCCATACTTTAACCGATGCGACTGCCTCAGGCGTGGGTCAGCGGCTCAAGGCGGTGGGCAACGAAGTGAGTCACTTCATCGCTCATGTAGTCCGGCGGAGCGATCACAAACTGCGGCTTGTTTTCAATGAGCTTGAGGGAAACTTTCTGCCACTGAGGAAGAAGCTCTGAAGTGGCTGCTCGCACCAGCACTGCGTCCGCCCGGTCAAGAAAAAGTCGTGCCGAATCCTTGAAATCGGCCGTGCCTGCGTCGAGGACTGTCAGGTAGAGATCCGGACGCACGAATTGCAGGATGCTGTTCGATTCGATGATCGCGTTCTCTGCAGCGGCTAGCTCTTTGCGAATACGCGGCATAGCTTCGGCCAGCATGCCGGTGCGCGTCCGCACCCAGATGGAGCGCGCGGCGCCAGCAGCCAGAAAGCGGGCGGTATCGGTTCCGCTCTCTCGGCTTCTCTCTTCACTGACGGCGAGCGTATGGTCGTCCGTCTGGCAATCGCAGGGTTCACCATTGGCCGTGCAAAAGCCGTGGCCATATTGGGTAATTTTGAAGGCGGTCCAGCGGTACTGCGACAGGCGTGCAATCAGGCCCGCTACAACAGAGGTCTTGCCGATGTTTCGCGAATGCCCACCGATAACGACGACGGCCACGGCTTAATCCTCTTTCCGTTTCGATGCGCGGGTCAGCCGCGAGAGAGCAGCCAGTTCTTTGAGGTAGTCCTTGATCGGACGCGCCGGTGTGCCCCAGAAGACGATGCCGGGACCGCGAATTTTCTTCCGGGACGGGATGCCCGCCTGCGCCCCAAGAATCACCTTTTCGCCAATCTCAACGTGATCCGCGATACCAACCTGGCCGCCGACGATGGCGTCATCTCCTATCACGCTGCTGCCGGAGACGCCGGTCTGTGCGGCAATGACGACATTTTTCCCGATGCTGACATTGTGGCCGACGTGAACGAGGTTATCGAGCTTCACGCCGCGAGCGATACGGGTCTCTGCGAGCGCGCCGCGATCGACTGTGGTATTCGCGCCAATCTCTACGTCGTCTTCGATGATCAAGACGCCCTGTTGAGGAAATTGCAGGTATTCGCCGCTGGCGGCGTCACGAACATAGCCGAAACCATCGCCGCCGAGAACAGCTCCGGCATGCACTACGACGCGATCGCCTAATGTCACACCGGGATAGAGCACGACACGCGGATAGATGCGGCACTCCTGTCCGATTCGCGCATTTCTGCCAATCACGCAGCCGGGGCCGATCCTCGTTCCGACGCCTATATTTGCGTCTTCTTCGATGACCGCATACGCGCCGACGGAGACATTCTGGCCAAGAACTGCGCCGTGCCCGACAACCGCACTGGAATGCACTCCCGTCGCCAGCTCGGAGGAGCGGAGCATACGTGCCGCACGCGCAAAGCCGAGACGCGGCTGTTGCATGAGCAGCAGCGATTTCATATCAGATGCCTGTTTCGCCAGCTCTTCCGTCAGCAGCACAGCAGCGGCGGAAGATTGCAACGCACCCTGCAAAGCAGTTTCGTCTTCGGCGAAAACGAGAGACGCTCCATCCGCAAGGGCGGCGCTCGAAACCTGGACAATATCCCTATCCCCGCCGCGCAACTTCGCGCCGATAGCGTCTGCAATTTTCTTCAGGCTCGCCATATCACCTCAATACACCGAATTCTCGCCCTCGGGGCGCGTCTTCCAGCGCCGGTGTACCCAAAGCCACTGATCAGGATACCGCCTGACGTAATCTTCAATGGCTGCGGTGCACCTGGCCGTGTTGGTCACGGCGTCGGCCTCGTCGTTGCCGGTACGTTCGAAAGGAATCTCTTCACCGAAGTGCAGGACGTATTTCTTCTCTGCCTCTTCCCACAGCATGAAGCCCGGCAAAACAGCGGCTCCAGTTTTGAGCGCGACCCGCGCCAATCCGGAAGCGGTACACGCAGGCTTGCCGAAGAAAGGCACGAAGACCCCCTGAGGCGGCGTCATATTCGTATCCATGAGGATGCCGACGGTCTCGCCTTGCCGCATGGCTCCCAGCAGGCCACGGGCAAAATCATCCTTGTGCAGCACGCGGTTTCCGTGAGCGCAGCGAATGTCGTTCACCATCTTGTCCACCCTGGGATTATCGAGGCGTCGGATGACCATGCTCATCGCATATCCCATCAGCGAATGGTAGAAACTGGAGAGCTCCCACGCTCCCAGGTGACCGGTGACGATCAAAACGCCTTTGCCCTTGTTTCTGGCGTCCAGATAATTCTCGAGACCTTCGTAGCATATGAATGGCCGCGTATTCTCCGGAGTATATTTCGGCATCTGGCAGAATTCTGCGAGCTGCCAGCCCAGGTTGCGATAGAGACGACGCAATGTCTGCTCCCGCTCCGTGGAACTCCACTGCGGGAAAGCAAGCTCAAGGTTTCTCAATCCAACCTGGCGCAGGCGTGGCACCGCCTGCCATGCAAGCGCTCCTATGGATGCGCCGAAGGCCCGCGCAACGGGACGCGGCAACAGGCGCATAAAGCCAACCAATACCCAGACAACGGCGAACTCGAGACTTTCTCGCATGGAAGAAATTCATTTCAGTGTAACCGCAGGCAGGGCGGTGAGACGTTTTTGAGGCTTCGGCGGTGCCATTAGCCAAAAACAAAAGGAGCCGCATCGCTGCGGCCCCTTTTACATTATGAGTTTAAGGATGATTACTGGTCTTGGCTGGTGTGGAAATACTTTGCTACGGTGCGGAGGAACGGGCGTGCATCCTCGGGAGGAAGAACGTTGCCCTTCAGAATCTCTGCGAAAGTATGCGGAGCACCATACAGTTCCGTGGTGTCTTCCGAGTTCTGGCTGACAGTGGTTCCATCCAGATCAATACCAGCGAATAGACCCTTGCTGCGCGAGTAGGTTAAGAGTTCGGAGTGCAAGGTAATGTCCGTGGCAGCCTGAGCATTGCGGCCCACCGGGCCAGCGGAAGCAGCGGCATCGCCACCAATCTTGAACTTGCTCTTCAGAAGGTCTTGCAAACCCTTGTCATTCACGGCTACAAGAACTAGATCCGTTCCCTGACCGCCAATCTGGAAGCCGAATGACCCACCCGCCATGCGGATGAATACTGGACCGCTCCAACCGCGGCCTGTACGGCAGGTAACAACACCCTGGCCATACTCTGCGCCAACAATAAAGGCACCTTTCTTGAGGCTGGGAACAACTGCAATGCAGGTAGCCTGTTTTACGATGCCGTCGGGAATACCCTTATCCGGTGTTTGCATAATCTCATCGATGATGACCCGGGAATTTTCCAAACGCTGATCGAGCGTCGCTTTGTCACTGGCGGCAAGTGCGGGGAATGCCATGCCTGCCATGCACAACAGCGCTATAAATTTCTTCATTCGTTCTTTCCTCTTTCTTCTTATTGTCCATTGCTTTTAAAGATTTTGCAGAATGTTCCAGCTACAAAGCCGCGACCATTTTGAGAAGAGACACATCAACTGTATGAAAGCGCGGCTATGCTCTTCCTGACACTGTGATGCGAAGTTAGTCGCGCGGGTTGAATCGGAGGCGGGAAGGTGTCGCAAACAAAAAAATGGGGGTGGCTGGCAGTTTCCCGCAAAACCATCCCCGTTCCCCAGATCTGCGTTGTTGCTAATTGAGTTGTAAAGTTTTGAAGATATTCGCGCAAGATAACCGAGGTAGGTGGACCTAAGTAAGACCGACAGGCAGACGCCCGATCTGCCTCTAGCTCCCGCGCTCAGGACCACTCCCCAGCGCATGCTTGGCAGCGTGAATGGAAAGCGCGATGCGGTTTCCAACGCCGACCTTCCGCATCATCCGTCCCACATAGGACTTGACTGTACGGACCTCAATACCCAGCGCCTCAGCGATCTCCCGATTGGATCGGGCGGCCACAAGCAGCTGCAGGACTTCCAGCTCGCGAGTGGTAAATTGCGGCGCGGAACGGGTAGAGAATGTGCCGCCGCCAAGCATACGATCGACCAACTTGGAGAGGGCACTCCGAGGAGCCCAGATGGATCCGCTGTGCACAACTTCAATCGCACGTATAACTTCCTCCGGCGTCGCGCTGTCCTCGAGATAGCCCTTGGCGCCGGCAGAAATTGCTGCGATTACGCTCTCGTCATCCCCATCCTCGCTCATCACAATAATCCGAATGGCAGGCATTTCGGCGCGCAGGCGCTCGATGGTAGTCAGCATCTCCGCAGTCAGCATAAGACTGATAACCGCGATATCCAGAGAGTGGGCAGCCAGAAGACCATCGAGGCCGGTATCGGTAAGCTGCACCCCGGGAACCTCCTCGAGGATGCTTCGCAGGCCGGTACGGCGGATCGGCTCGACAGCCAGCAGGCCCAATTTCAGGGTCTGCGCGTATTGGCGTTGGTCATTCATCTAAAGCTTCGGCAGAACAATTCCCTGCTGTTTCTGATACTTTCCACGGCGATCCGCGTAGCTGATTTCGCACACTTCGTCCGACTGGAAAAACAAAATCTGGCAGAGGCCCTCATTTGCGTAGACCCGGGCAGGCAGAGGAGTCGTATTGGAGATCTCCAATGTCACGTATCCCTCCCACTCTGGCTCAAACGGCGTCACATTCACTATGATTCCGCACCGAGCATAGGTCGATTTTCCGACGCAAATCGTGAGTACATCCCGTGGGATCTTGAAATATTCGACAGAACGTGCCAAGGCAAATGAGTTTGGGGGGACGATCACCGACTCGGCCTGAACTGTAACAAACGACCGTTCGTCGAAATTCTTCGGGTCTATGATAGCGCTATTTACGTTGGTAAAAATTTTAAATTCATCGGAAACACGCAAATCGTATCCATAGGATGAAAGCCCATAGGAGATAACCCCTTCTTTTACTTGCTTTTCACTGAAGGGGTGAATCATTTGATTCTTTGTGGCTTGTTCTCTGATCCAACGGTCGCTCTTGATTGCCATGCAACTCCTTAATCTTGTCTAAAAGGGTATCGCGAAACTGTAAAAAGTAGAATAATCCGCTCAAAATCTGCATCTTATGTGACATCTGGGACGTTGACAATGGGCGGAAACATTTCTACTATCCTTGCTAGCCGGAAACATGTGTAGAAAAAGCCTTGTAAAAGAGAGGGAAGACGTTGATAAAACAGGACATTATTCATCACGTCATTGAACGCACCGGCCTGCCGCGCAACAAGGCGGAAGCAGCTGTAGACACGGTGTTTGAGAGCCTGAAGAAGGCGCTGGCTGGTGGTGACCGCATTGAGCTGCGAGGCTTTGGCGTCTTCAATGTGCGGCCCCGCAAGACTGGTATCGGACGCAATCCGCGGACCGGAGCGGTGGTTAATATCACGCCGGGCAAGGCGGTTCGGTTCAAACCCGGCAAAGAACTGCACCTGCTCGATTCCTAAACTGGCTCGTCGCTCACATCAGGCTTACGGCGTCCACATCCACGATTAGATTGCGTCGTGGAATTCCGGCAGCGTCTGCGTGCGCGAGCATGGCACGAAGTGTTTTCGCCAGGAGCTGGCGTTTTTCCGCTTTCATGACCAGATGAAATCGATAGATGCGCTTGATGCGTGCGATCGGCGCGGTTGCGGGGCCGAGCACGCGTACACCAGTGAGTTGAGTTTGCTGGAACCAGCGTCCCAGGGTAGCGGCCCATCCGGCGGCCTCTTCCAGATGCTGGCTCTGAATCAATACATTCGCCAATACCTGAAATGGCGGATAGTGCATCCACCGACGGTATTTCAATTCCCTCTCAACAAATGCGTGGAAATCATGCTTCGCCGCGCACTCAATTGCATAATGATCCGGATGGTAGGTCTGCACGATCACTTTTCCAGGCAATTCCCCGCGCCCGGCTCGTCCTGAAACCTGCGTCATCAATTGAAAGACGCGCTCTGAAGCGCGGAAATCCGGCATACCCAGTGCATGATCGCAACCGACGACCCCAACCAGCGTGACGCCGTGAATATCATGCCCCTTGGCGATCATCTGGGTGCCGACCAGCAGGTTGATCTCACCCGAATGGAGTCGGGTCAGCAGCCGTTCGAGATCGTGGCGCCCGCGTACCGTGTCGCGGTCCATGCGGCCAATTCGCGCTCCGGGAAATATCTCCTGCAACCGCTCTTCGCCCTGCTGTGAGCCCGCGCCGAGAAAATAGAGATGCTCGCTTTCGCATTTCGGACAGAGCTTGGGCACCGTTCTTTTGTAACCGCAATAGTGACATTCCAGGCGCTGGCCCACGTGTGCGCGGGCGTCGTCACTAGTCAGAGCTTTATGGTAGGTCAGCGAGATGGCGCAGTTTTCGCATTCCAGCTTTTCCCCGCAGGCACGGCACATCACCACGAACGAATAGCCCCGACGATTAAGCAGGATGATCGCCTGCTCGCCGCGCTCGATCGTAGCCTTTGTTTCTTCTATCAGCGAACGAGAAAAAAGCTGCTCCTGCCCTGTCTCCTGAAATTCGCGGCGCATGTCGATCAGCTCGACCAGCGGCAGCGGTCGCTGATTCACGCGCTCGTGCATCTCGATCTTCGCGTACCGGCCACGCTCGGCGTTCTGCCACGATTCAAGAGACGGCGTTGCCGACCCGAGCACGATGGTTGCAGATGAGAATTTTGCGCGCATCACAGCCACATCGCGGGCGTGGTAACGCGGCATCTCTTCCTGCTTGTAGCTGGAGTCGTGCTCTTCATCGACAACAATCAATCCGAGATTCTGAACCGGAGCAAAGATCGCCGAGCGAGTGCCGACAACAATGCGCGCATCCCCCCTGCGGATACGGTGCCACTGCTCGGCGCGCTCTTCGGGCGTGAGCGCCGAATGTAAAAGCGCTACGTCAGAGGCAAAAGCATGATGCAGTTGTGCGGCCATCGCCGGGGTGAGACCTATCTCGGGAACAAGTAAAATTGCCGACTTGCCCCGATCGAGCGCATGCCGCATGACAGCGAGGTACACGGCGGTCTTGCCAGAGCCTGTCACACCGTGCAACAGGTGTGGACGAAATTCGCCGGAGTCTGCCGCTGCTGTGATCGCATCAAATGCTGCCCGTTGCTGGAAGTTCAATTCATATTCAGGGCGTTTGATGCCGAGGCCAGTCAGATGAAAATCCGCCGCGCGCTCTTCGATGCGCACGAGCTCTCGCTTCACCAGTGTGGCCAGCGTCGATTGCGGCACTGTCAGCTTGCGCAGCTCCACAACTGGAAGCTCGCCCCCCGCACCCGCCAGCTCAGCCAGAATGATCTGCTGGTTTTCATTCAATTTCGGCAGCCGGGTGTCGGCGACAATCACGGCATAGCGGACGGTCCTTCGCGCATCGCGGGCATCGGCTGCCGTCTCGCGCGTGATCCAGCGCTTGCGCAGCATGCCCTGCAGCAGTTGCAGACTCGCTCCCGTCGCAGACCGCAGAGGTGAAGCGCGTGCTGCTTCACCATTCTCCAGATAGTTGAGAACGGCATATTCGATGTTCTGCTCTTCGGGCGAAAGTTTTGAGCGGCGCGACGATCCCTTTTCCGCGCCCTCATACAAGGCCTGGCGGCCTGCATCAGCAATGCGGTAGAGCACGACGCGCCGCACTTCGGCCGTCAGCGGGAGCATGGTGCGCAGAACCTCGCCCAAGGGAGCGATGTAGTATTGCGCGATCCACTGCGCCAGTTCAAGCAGGGTGCCGGAAATGATCGGATCAGGATCGAGAATGGCGAGGAGCGGTTTCGCTTCTACCGGCGGCGGGTCATCATGTACGCGTATCACGACCCCGGCCAGTTTTTCATTGCGAAACGGAACCAGCACGCGGCAGCCCACGCCTGGAACTTCGCCATTCAGCGCATAGGTAAAGGCGCGGTCGAGCGGAACAGGCAGGGCTACATCACAAAAAGCGGGCATGGTTCTTAGGCGAGAGTATCAGAAGAAATTTCCTCCCGCCTAAGCGCCTCGTAATGACTACTGGCCTGCGCTGCTCTGAGCCGGAGGTGCGGTCTGGCTCAGATGATCGAAGTTAAGAATGGCATTGAAGACGAGCGAATAGCTGCCGATGGTCTCACCTCGATACAAAGGATTATTGGCGAAGAGCAAAACCGTTCCCTTGCCCAGATGCGCGGCAACCACCGCTGCATGCTGCGCGAGCAGATCGCCATGGTCGAGCAAGCCCGAGACCAGCAGCGAATCTTTGTCTGCGTAGCGCAATACGACCTGAGGCCGCAACTCTGCCGGAATGACATTAGGGTTGTTGCGCATCTGCTCTTCGTTCAGCGGCATCGGCTCCCACGGCTTCGGACGTGGCCGCTCGTCGGCAGCAACAAAAGGACGGCCCTGCGGAATATCGGGGTCGTCTGGTCCGCCGCGTCCGGTTGGGCGCTGATCTTCGGCGCCGAAGCGCGGCCCACGCGTGCCTCCAACTGTATTGCTCACGTTCAGCGAAAGGCCATCTTCGCTATAGACAGTAAGTGGCTTGCTGTAGCCGTAGAGCAGCGGCGATTTGGAATCGACGACCGCGGTTCCCAGCAATGAGCCGACGACTTTTAGATCGCCGTGCGTGACGACAGAAACACCGGGCGCGAGGCCAGTGTCGATGGCGAACTGTGCCGTATCCTGCGAAGTGACGAGTAGGCCGCCCTGCTCTACGAAGTGACGCAGGTGGTCGACGCCGCTATAACCGAGCCCGGGGCGCATGTCATCTGTCGAATCGATACGGCCAAGGTTCGGCGTGAGCTCCGTCTTCTTCCACGGAAGCGCGTTGCCCCACATTGGCATCCCTTCGATGATCTGCTGTGTGCGCGAGTAACCTACCGGTGCGAAGAGGATGACGTCATATTTTGAACGCAGATCATCTTCACTGCTCACCGTCTGTGTGCTGATGTAGTCGTAGGGAACGCCCTGTTTATCGAGCGCCTGACGCCACCAGCCTTCACCCTGCGTACTGAGCCATGTGTGCATCATGGCAATGCGCGGCGCCGCAGCAGAGTGCATAGCAACCGATGGAGGAGTACATACCCCGACCATTGGCAGTAGCGTTTTTCCGAATGCCATCATTGCCTCCTCCCGCGAACTCTCCTTGATAATCAGGGAACCGGCTGGGAACTGCTGGTTATTCGCCGTGAACGGAGAATCTGCAACTGACACAGTTGCATTCTTCAGCAGATACCGAAACGTGATGAGACTCGGATCGGCATGATTGAGAACCAGATCGATAGAACAATTGCCTCCCCATCCCCCGAAACCTACTCCATCCGGAACGCTTTCCATTTTTGCCTTCAAAATCGCGGGCTCGATGACACGCACGGCCTCCACATTAAAGAGCGCAGGCAGCGACCAGCCAGTGTCGTCATATGGAGTCTTCTGCGGATCATTCGGTGCCCAGTACTGGCGATCAAGCAACGCATCGGCGATGCGCGAATAGGGCTGATCCATACGGATCACATAGCTGCCTGCTGGGAAGCTACGTTGCTCCGTCTTCGCTTGCTCGGACTTTGGTTTCGCTTCCTTGTCGTCAGCGTCGTCCTTCTTTTCGCGCTTGGGCTTAGCCGGAACCGCGACTGTCACAGCTTCCGTCGTCCTGCTGATTTCCACATGCTGTCCGCGAAGAACGTCGAGCAGCATGCGCTGCCGGTCTGCAGAATCGTCGTTGGCGGGAAGCACATAAGCGGCTGGTCCGGAATCAGTCGGCTTGAGGATGGAGCGCTTGCTCTTGAGATAGAAATTATTGAGAAAGGTCTGCGAGTTTTGCGCAAAATAGCTGAGCGAGACCAGCAGCGCAGTCTGCTCATAGTTATTGTTATCGCGCTGTGACCACTTGATCTTCGGATACGGCGGATTCTGGCGGAACCAGGTGCGCGAGTATTCGCCGGGCTGAAGGATGCGTTCGACAGTATCCGCACCCCCGTTGCCGAAGGTTTCGTAAAGACGGCTGATGCCGTTGTGCATCGCCGCCATAAACATCAGATAGCCAGGGCTCCAGGTGTCGAAGTCGCCGTGGGTGAAGACGCCCGGCATGCCGAACTTTGTCATCTCCTGCACGTTGTTCCAGCCAATCATCTGCCATTCGTTTGTCAGTATGGGATCGAGCCACGCGTTGTACGGCTCGTCTCCAACGGTGTTGTCATAGAGAAACGGAACCGACTCATGCAGATCGTGCAGCACTTGCGCGTGCCATCCGACATACGTGTTCAGCACGTTGCGTGAAAGGTCGAGCGTCAGCGTCATGGCATCGCGGTTGTTGTCATGCGCAACATAGTGCCCCCAGTACATGAGCCGCGGATAGTTCTCATTCGGATGCGCCTTGTGCCACTTGTAGATATCGACCATACGATCGCGCCCGTCCACTTCGACGACCGGAGTAATCAGCGTAATCATGTGCGTACGGATGTACTGAATGTAAGGCGAGTTATCAACAGTCAGACGATATGCCAGCTCCATCAGAGCGGTCGGCGCTCCGGTTTCCGGCGAATGAATCGTGCCTGTGATGTAGTAAACAGGCACGGACTGCTTGACCAGCTCGGCGGCGGTCGCGTCGTTCATATGGATGGTGCGCGGGTCGGCGAGCTTCGCCAGCCGCGCATCATTTTCTTTGTAGTTCTTCAGCAGCGATTCGTCGGCAACAGCAACCGCGATCATCTCGCGGCCTTCTTCCGTGTGGCCGATCGTAAAGACCTTGACCCGCGGACTCGCTTTTTCCAGCATGCGGAAATAGGCGTAAACATCTTCCGCGTAAGGAAGCATATCGGGAGCACCAGAGACATCGCCTAGAGCCTTTGCCGGCGTCGGCACCGTCGATGATGCCGGCAGGTAGTCCGTAAGGTGCGAATTCAGCTCTGGCAGCGTTGTGTATTTTGCAATGCGCTGCGTGTAATCCTGATCGACTGCCTGCTTCGGATCGCGCGCGTAAGTCTGATCAATCTGTGCTGACGCATATAGGCTGGTAAAGGCCACACTAAGCAAAAACGCTTTTCTACAGAAAGCGCAAAACGGCATCGCTGCCCCCTCGTATCTATTGATAATTCTTGGGAATTTAATCTGGATACAAAGATAGCAGACTGTTTGTAAAGGGCTAGTGACTCACTTCCTCTTCGACAACTGCGGGAACTTTCGGCTGAATAATACCGAGTTGCTCATAGACCGGCCGCATCTCCACGCGAATCGATTTCATGCGCGACCAGAACCATAGCGCTCCCGCGACGCAGGCGACACCGCTGATCATCACGGTTCGCTGTGAGCCTATGCTGTGTCCCAGCGCGCCTGCCATCAGGCTGCCGAATGGGGCCATCCCGACAAACGCAACCGTGTAGTAGCTCATAACACGGCCGCGCTTATCCTCAGGCACCAGCGTCTGGATGATGGTGTTGCTCACGGTCAGACCCTGCATCATGCCGAAGCCTGTCACCAGCATCAGCGCCATCGAGAGCCACTGCATATGAGAGAGGCCAAAACCAACCAGCCCGACGCCAAACACGGCGGCCGCGATCGGAATCATCTTGAGAAGCCCACGCACCGACTTACGCAGAACCAGCGATAGAGCCGAAGCTAATGCGCCCACGCCGAGAGCACCCATCAGAAAGCCAAGCGTATGCGGGCCTCCGTGCAACACCTGCGCAGCGAAGATTGGCATAAGCACAACAAAAGGCATGCCCATGAGACTAAGCAAGGCAAAGAGCAGCAGGATCGTCCGAATCGGCGCGAAGCCCGAGACATAGGTCCAGCCTTCTTTCAACTGCTCCACCATGGAAGCCGCTGCACGCTTCACTGCCACTACCGGAACACGCATCATGAGCAGAGAGATAATGACGGCGATGTAGCTGACGCCATCTATGAGGAAACACCAGCCTTCATTGGTTGCCGCAATCACCAGACCCGCGAGCGATGGCCCAACGAGCCGTGCCAGATTGACCATGGATGAATTGATGGCAATAGCGTTCGACAGATCGCCGCGGTCTTCAACCATCTGCACCAGGAAGGCCTGGCGGCCGGGCATATCGAAAGCGTTGATCACACCCTGAAAAACGCTGAGCGCCAGCACCTCATGGATATTGATCAGCTTCGTCAAGGTCAATGCAGCCATAGCCAGCGACTGCACCATGGCAAGTACCTGCGTCCATATCAGCACGCGGCGGCGGTCCATTCGATCGACCAGCACACCGGCGAAAGGCGCGAGCAGAAATGTCGGAATCTGGCCGGCGAAGCTCACCGTGCCCAGCAGCAACGATGACTTCGTCAGCCGGTACACCAGCCACGCCGTGGCGATGCGCGTCATCCAGGTGCCGATAAGCGAAATACTCTGGCCGCTGAAAAACAGGCGAAAATTGCGGTGGCGGAGAGCCCGCCACGCATGGGAATAGTCCCGTGAGGATGCCGGTTTTTCCGGCTCTATCTTTTCGTCTGAGTCGATGGCCATGCGCAAAGATTATTTTCGCTGATCTTCTATTTTCGATGCGCGAAACCATCTACGTACTGCAAATACTTCCCGCTTATTTCCCAGATGGGCGCAGACGTATAAAAATGGCAACGCCCATCGGGTCGCTTCCGTAAACAGGTTGCAGACGCGAACCAGGCGTGTATATCGTCGTCTGTGCGCCGATCGCTGTTTTCCAGTGCGGCAGCAGATCGAAATCGCGATCGTAGCCAAAGGTATAAGCCTGCACTCGCCCTGCTGGCTCTTCATGAAAGCCGGGCGGCACAGGATTCTCGCCGAGCAACAATTCCGTGGTGCGATCAACATTCTCCATGCGTGTCCAGACATAATTCTTTTCTGCAAAGCGCAGCGTCGATTCAAGAAGGTAGCTGTTCTGGACGACGCTATCTGTGAGCGAGCGCGTCCTTCCCCACGCCAGCGTGCTCGTCCAGTTGCCGTGTTGCATCGGCCGGTTATACATTGCGGAAGCCGTCATGCGCTCCTGATCTTCATCGGGAAACAGCGCCTCCGGGCTGTGAATGCGGCCATAAGAATATTGCCCGCTCCAGTTCTTTCCAGGCTGCAGCGTCAATCTTGTTGACCATGAGTCGATAGCACCCTGCTGCACCTGCCAGCGATGCTCGTTCGGCTCACGGCCATGGAAGCCGCTGCCTTCGATGCGCACAATGCCATGGGTAAAGCCCACTGTAATGACATCATCGGCGATGTGAGTCGAGTCTTCCTGGTGATGCCCAAGCGTGCCCACAGGATTTTCAAAGGCGGAAGCGCGATGCGGGTAAGCTGTTGGCCCAATCGCCGGATCGCCAACCGGAGCCGCATAAAAGGAGAGCAGAGTTTTCTCGCCCAGCTTCCAGTCGTAAATGGCAGTCAGTTCCATCAGGAAATTGTGCGGGTGCTGGCCATCGACAATCGGATTACCATAAGCGGTTTCTCCTTGCTGGAAGAGCAGTGGATATTGCCGATCTGTAATGGTTGCCGGCTCAAGGCTGAACATGACGCGCAGCGCGAGATAGCCGGGGCCAAGCTGGCGCTGCGCCATCGGCATAAACCAGTTCGTAGAGAAAAACTTATCACCGCCACGCGGACTCGTCTGCTGTTCATCGAGTATGAATGCGTTTGCATGAAACATGAGCATCCAGTCGCCGTGCATCTTCATCCACATCGGCGTTGGCGTCGAATCGGGCTCGGCACTCGTACCGGAACTGGCGTGGTGCTCAATCTGCTGCGCAAATGTATCGCTGCCGCGGCTCATCAAATTATCCATCTTCATGCCGTCCGACATAGGCATGGACATCGACTGCTGCGCAGCAGCCACTACGCTGCCCAACAGCAGCGGTAAACAAAAAAGCCTGTTCACGAAAACTCCTCAAGAGGAAAACAGAAAACACTCACAACGGCATAGCTGGCCGTTATTTCCTTGATCAGAGGAGGCGGGGAATCAAATGCGAAGGGGTATTACGAAGGAAGATCGCACGAAGCCTGGTGAAGAATCTTCATAGGCAGCCGTTCCGAAGGCTGCATAAATGACGCCTGCCATCGGAGATGCTGAAGAATCCGCCGCAGCATGGAACTGCACGGCTCGCCCTTCTGCAACGCTCGCGGGGCCTTGCAGTGGATGGTCGCAATCGTGAGCATTCTTGATAGACGGAGTTCCAGCGCAGTGACGCGCCTGTTGCGGGCAGCATACAGCAGATCTCAACGCGGGGCCACACGTCATCTCGCAGGCAGCGGAAGAGACCATGCCAGCAACCAGAAGCAAGGTCATCATTACCGAGAAAACGAGATGCGTTTGCCTGCGCATGCTTGTATCGTACTCCATCAATGGATAGCGATTTCGCCGCCGGAACCGGGTTTGTTCTTGCGCAGCAAGAAGCCCAGCGGAACCATGATCAAGGATGCGGCGCACAGAATAAAATACATGTCGCGATATGCGAGCGTATGGGCCTGCTGCTGCATCATGTTGTAAATCTGTCCCTGCGCCAGTTGATTTGCATTCGCCGCACCTGCGGTCCGCGAAAATACACTGCTGAGTGCGCTAATTTGATTTTGTAGGTTCGCGGTCGAAGGCGTCAGCTGTTTCAGCATCTGGTTCTGATGGAATTGCCCAAGCTCCGTAATGCCCGCGCCGGTGAGCGAGATAAGAATGCTGCCGCCAATATTGCGCACAAAATTGATGAGGCCTGAGACCTGGTTGTTCTTCTGTACTGGCATGCCGAAATAAGCTGCGGTCGTCACCGAAATGAAAACGAACGGAATCGCCGCCACCTGAACAACTCTGAGGAAAGACGCCATCCCAAAGCTGAGGCCCAGGTTGATGCGGATCGCTGTGTAGTAATAGGAAGCCGCAAAACAGCAGAAGCCGAAGACGATGATATTACGCGCGGGCAGGCGGCTCACAGCCTGACCCGCCAACGGCATCATGAAGAGCAGGACCAGTCCGCCAGCCGACAGGGACAAACCCGCAATGGTCGCCGTGTAACCAAGCTGCGCCTGCAGAAACTGCGGCTGTAACACGGTCGTCGCATTCAGCAGGCCGCCGGTAAAGAGCATGAGAAAACAGCAGGTAGCGAAATTGCGATTCTTGAGAAGGCGCAACTCCATGATGGGATTTTTGGCGTACCACTCCCATGCGAGGAGCGCGATGAACGAAACGATGAAAGCAATTCCGAAGAACCGGATAAAGTCGGAATTGAACCAGTCCTTCTCTTCGCCCTTGTCGAGCGTGATCTGCAGCGCCGCCATCGAAATCACCAGCAGCCCGATTCCCATGCCATCCACTTTGAGCAGATTTTTACGGTCGGCCTTGATCCACGGTGGATCGTCCACCATACGCTGCGTCATGATCAGCGCAAGAATGCCGACAGGAATATTGATGTAGAAGATCCAGTGCCAGCTGTAATTATCGGTAATCCAGCCGCCAAGTGTCGGGCCAATCGAAGGCGCGAGAATTGCAACGATGCCATAGAGCGCAAAGGCGAGACCGCGCTTCGAGGGCTCGAAGGAATCGGCCATGATGGCCTGCGCCATAGGCTGCAGACCGCCTCCGCCTGCGCCCTGAAATACGCGAAAGAGCAAAAGCAATCCCAGTGACGGAGCAATACCGCATAGAAATGAGCTGACGGTAAAGATCACGATGCAGAACATGAAGAAGTTCTTGCGGCCAATAATGCTTGCGGCCCATCCGCCCATGGGCAGTACCACAGCATTGGAAACGAGATACGCGGTCAGCACCCACGTACTTTCATCCTGACTCGCTCCGAGGCTACCGGCGATGTGCGGCAGCGCTACGTTGGCGATGGACGTATCCAGAACTTCCATGAACGCGGCCAGAGCCACCGTCGCAGCAATTGCCCACGGATTGGCTCGCGGGCGCCAACGCTCCTGCGCTACTAGTTTTGGTTCAGCAACTGTTGAGCCTGCCGCCATCGTTGAGGATCGTTCCCTTCAAGATCGGGTGATTGGATTTTACGCGTTATTTCATAGATGCCATTCGATGCCTTATCGACGCTAAGATGCGCCGATTCTGTGAATTTAGCAACATTATTGCGGCTCTATTGGGGGCCGGCAGAGTCGTTCACCGCCCAATAACTGGCCCGCGCCACCACGCGCGCATCGTAATCGGTGTTGAGCTTCACCTGAATGGTATGCAGCCCAGGAGTTAAATCCGTGGGATGAAAGCTGAGGATATACCGGTTGCGCGCATGGCTTGCCAACTCATCCACGCGATCCTGGAAACCCTTTTCCTTGGTGAAAGCTGCGTACTCGCCGCCACTCATGACGGCAATTTCGCGAGACGCATTCTTGTGAACCGCAGCTATCGCCATTTTCAACGGAGCGAGCACATCGATCGATGAGCCTCCTTCTGCATTGCCCTTACCCCACTCAATAAGGTTCGCCTTTGTCGGCGAAAACGTAAGACTCAGCACAAGCGTATTGCTGGTGCCGATACGTTCCACCAGGTCCTGCGCGCTGACAGTTTTGCTGCCGTGGTCGCGCGATTCGCTGATAAGCAGCAGCACGCGGCGATGATCCGGAGGCCGATGTTCCAGCAGATCGACGGAATAGCCAACCGCATCGAGAATCGCAGCACCTCCATCACCGGGCTTCAAACGCTGAAGGTCCTGGGTGATATCGCTGGTATCGCGGGAGAAGGGGTCAAGGTAAAGAGGTTTGGAATCGAAGACCACCAGCGCTGCCTCGCCGCGTCCGCCAGCGGTAAAAAGATCGAGCAGCGGACCAAGCTTCGCAAGCTTGCTGAATTCGAGATCACTGGACCGTCCGCGCTCGATGCAGACTACGAGTGAGACAGGTTGCATGTCGAGATCATCATCAACATGCACTTGCTGCGGAACTCCGTTGTCCAGCAATGTGAAATCTTTTTCGGCCAACCCATAGACCACCTCACCGGATGGCTTTTCCACCAGCGTAGGCACCAGCACCACGCTGGTGTTGACGCGAATGGTCGGCGGAACTTGCTGATCGGGCGGTTCACGATCTGCTGGTTGCTGCGGCTGAGGTTGCGGTTGGGCTGGCGGTTCACCTGGAAACGGCTCCTGCGCGCGAAGAGGCTGCGCGACCAGGAGTGCGAGACCAGTGCAAAGAAGCGCGAATCGCAACGAAGAAAATGCCGCAGCTCCTTTTTGAAAAAAGAAACGGGCCGAGGTTCGAAACATCACTCCCCCGAGCCGCGCACAGAGAGACGCTTGATTCCGTCAATCTCGTTGGTCCATTTCAGAAAGCGAAGCAGATTGCGCTTTTCGGACCATACGAAACCAAGAATGTCTCGCGTCTGGAGCTTCTCAGCTTTCATGCCGGAATAAGTTTCAATTCGCCACTTGATATATTCGCTGCGCCACGGACGCAGACGGTGGCCGCGAGTCGCATTCCAGAGAAAGCGGAAGGATGCCAGCATTAAGAAAATGATACAGCCATCCTACTTGGGCGTTGTGAAGCAGCTGTCAGTTCAACGCGTGTAGCTATAGGTGCCGCACATATTAGAGGAATTCGAGATTGCATCCAGCGTGAAGGTAGGAGCTTTCTGTCCGGAAAAGAATGCGAGATGCAACGTGTGGCCGTCAACATAGGTTGCCATCCACTGAGTATCTTCAGAGCCGCACAAAGTGTTCTTGTGCATAAACTTTTTTGAAGCGGGTATGTTCACTTTGTAGAGATGGCCCTTTTCACTGGAGTTGCTGTCTACATCAAAAACTGAACTTGCTTCTGCCGGTTCAAGATCGCGTGCGCGAACAAGGGCAAAGTTGGCAAAGTAGATCGTTAACTTTGTTTCAGATATTCCCACATCCCCTGTAACCGACTGCGCTGTCGAACCCGCCGCGCGCCAATATCCAAATTCCTGTGCGCTGACCGACGCGCAACAGGCCAACACCAATACAGCAATGGCGCAAATTACTTTTTCTCGCTTCATCTCTTAAGGATGACATTCGCAGGCACTCTGAGCAATGGCAGACACTTTGAACCGGAAAGCCGCTCCTGATTACGAGTGGGTGCACGGCGTAAATTTCTTCTGGTAATATGCCCGCGTCATCACGATGGCCGGAACGCCGATGCCGGTCGGCACCACCCATATCCACCAGGCTCCGTGAAGCAAAGGTCCAATCGTGACAACACTGAAAGCCGTCCACGCCGCAATATAGCTGCCCAGCATCCCGGAAATGTGGGCGTACCACCAGAACATTTTTTCTTTTGGTCGATGAGTAAACTTCCAGGCGGTAGTTCCAGCGATCCACATGCCGAGTGCGCCGAAGACTATGGCCGGAATGCCCAGATGCTGTACCAGCGCCGGCTTCACTGCGCCGAAGAAAGCCAAAGCGAAGCTGGCGATAAACGTGACAACCAAAGCTAGCCAGTCCAGAGTTGTTACCGTTTTTTCGCCTTTGTACGCAGCTTTCTGCCCAAGCACGCGATAGCCGACAAACGCCGAATAGAAGCTGAAGATCGCCACTAGTCCGAGGAAAAGCACAGGGCGATAGAAAGCCATCACCAGAGCAGTTACGGCAACGACGGCCATCGCCCAGAAATAGATGACGCCCCATCGGCGATGCGCCTTGCCGCCCTTCGCCGTAAGCAGCGCCAGCGGCGCGAGAAGAAAAGCGGAAGCTCCAGCCGTTATATGAACGGCCAGAATCGACTTCATCCATAACGGATCTTGCATGGCAAACCTCCTGCTTATGACTGCCGGCTTCTGAGCTTTTTGAGAGTCTCCTCAGCCCAGGCCAGCTCAGCCTTTGCCCTATGCTCGCCGTAGCTTAACGTCATCTCCCAGAACGGCAGCCCCGGATCAGCGCTGTTTTCCTTTTGCAGTCGGTGACGAATCTCCGCATATTCCACTAATTGCTGCTTCAACAGCGCCCGATGATCCTCGACCTGCCTGCGGCTGACTTCCACCGGCGTCCACTGGCCGAAAAAAAGCTTGAGCAGAAGCTCATTACGCGGGACCTCGGGATTTGCCGGAAGAACCAGCCACTCCTCCAGGCGCGTCTTCCCCGCTGGAGTGAGCGAATACACATTGCGATCGGGCTTGCCCTTTTGCCGCTGAGTTTTCTTTGTAACCAGTCGCTCTTTTTCGAGCTGCCGCAGCGTGGGATAAATCTGCCCGTAGCCTTCGCGCCAGAAATGCCCCACCGACCAGGCGCTCAGCTGCTTCAGGTCATAGCCGGACATGGGACGGAAACTCAGAAGCCCCAGTAGGGCAAATTGGCTTTGGTTAATACGAGCCGACATATCAGAACCACCCTGTGGCGATGACCGCCGCCAGAAAAACGATCTGCAATCCCGTCCGCACCGCCAAACCGGGAACCGGCCGGCCATGGATCGTAAGCCGATGCCTGGCCGCGTATGCGTTCGCGGGAAACAAGGCGACCAGCAATACGGCAAGACAGATGGATGCAGTCTTTGCAGTCGGGTCCAATAACAGCCCAATGGCCCCCGCGATTTCGGCGATGCCAGTGAGTGTCACCAGCAGTTCCGGACGCGGGAAGGATGGCGGCACCATGCGGACGATGTCTGCCCGCCGCTTGCCCCAGTGCGCAGAGGCAGTCAACAGAAACATAGCTGCCAGGGCTATACGAAGGCAATGTAGCCAATCATCCAGAAAATGAACGCCAGCCAAGCCCAGCAACCGAGCAAGAAGAAAGACGACAACGAGAACGAGGAAAGGAAGCACGGCTCATCTCCTGCTACATCGAAATGCTATATATCTTTTCGATATATAGCAAGAAAATGCCCCTCCTGCCTACCCGCGAACTATGGCCCCTCTTCGTGGTTCCTGCTATCCTTCAGAATTAACTGTTGATGAAACGTCCGCGGAGCACAATCCGCGCAGTGATGGAGTATTTTTCATTTATGGCAAAGAGCGTCAATAAAGTCATTCTTCTCGGCAACGTAGGCAAAGATCCAGAGATGCGCGCGACCCCGGGCGGCACCATGGTAGGAAATTTTTCCATCGCAACCACGGAACGCGCGAAAGATCCGGCCGGCAACTGGACGGATAAGACCGAGTGGCACAACCTTGTGGCCTTCGGAAAAGTTGCCGAGATCATCCGCGACTATGTCAAAAAGGGTTCGAAGCTTTACGTGGAAGGCAGCCTGCGCACAAGCTCCTGGGATGACAAGACCAGCGGCCAGAAGCGTTATAAGACCGAGATTGTGGTCAACGATATCTCCCTGCTCAGCGGACGCGGCGAGGGCGAAGGTGGCGGCAGCTATACCCGCTCCGGCAGTACGGCCTCCTTCGATCAGCGCTCCTCAGCACCCGCCGAAGATTACGGCCAGTCAGCCGAAATCACCGACGACGATATCCCCTTCTAAATTCCCGGCAATCATCGGAGTGGATGCACGCAGCATTCACTCCGTGACTTCCAATCTTGCCGAATCCCCAAAGCGATTCCTCTCATATGTCCTGTCTCTGCAGTCAGGACCGCTTGCAAGAACATACTCCAAAGGCATAAGTTGATTTACTAAATCGATTAATCGGTCTTTATTCGAGCTGCCTGGAGAACTCTGCATGAGGAAAAATTTCGGTGCTGGCCTTCTTGGCCGGTTGACGCTGCTATCGATGGCCGTCGCCTGCATTCCACCCTTACACTCTCAGCAGTACAAATACCCGTTTCAGGATCCGAAGCTGCCGATGGAAAAACGCATCGACAGCATCCTCTCGCTGATGACAACGGAAGAAAAGATCGACTGCCTCGGTGTGCCCACCGCCGTGCTGCGCTTGGGGATACCGAGCTACGGCGGTTCCGAAGGCATTCATGGAGTCGTCCAGCGTGGCGGCGGAAAAGCGAATCGCCCCCCGATCCCAACGACGCAGTTCCCTCAGCCTCCCGGCATGGGAGAAACATGGGACCCGGCGCTTGTGCAACAGGCAGCAGCGGTCGAAGGACACGAGGCCCGGTTCATTTCGCAAACAACAAAATATGACCGCCAGATTCTCATGCTCTGGGGGCCGCAGTCCGATCTCGCGCGCGATCCACGCTGGGGCCGCAGTGAAGAGGTCTACGGCGAGGATCCTTTCTTCAACGGAACCATGGCCGTCTCCTTCGTGCACGGACTGCAAGGCAACGATCCTAAGTATTGGCAGGCCGCCGCCTTGCTCAAGCACTTCCTTGCTAACAGCAACGAGGAAGGCCGCACGCACACCTCGTCCGACTTCGATGAGCGCCTTTTCTGGGAATACTATTCAGTTCCCTTTCGCATGGCGTTTCTCGACGCCGACGCAAAGGCGGTCATGGCCTCCTACAACGCATGGAATGGCACGACCATGGCCATCAACCCCATCCTGAAGAGCATTCTGGTGAAGCAATGGGGCGTCGATATTCTTTCCAGTGATGGCGGCGCAGTGACAGATCTTGTGACCCAGCGCCATCTCTTCCCTTCGCAAAAAGAAGCAGTGGTCGCCTGCCTCAAAGCCGGAATCAACCAGTTCCTCGATACCTACAAAGACGAGACGAAAGCCGCGCTGAAGGACGGCTCCATCACAGAGAAAGAACTGGATGACCTGCTGCGACCGAAGTTCCGCATCACCATCCGTCTCGGGCTGCTCGATCCGCCGGAGATGGTCCCCTACTCCACGGTGAAAGATTCGCCCGAGCCCTGGAACACCGATGCCGACAAATCCGTTTCAAAGAAGATGGCTTTGGAGTCCGTAGTTCTGCTGAAGAACGAACAGAATCTTCTCCCGCTCAGCAAATCCATCAAGTCCATCGCCGTCATTGGTCCGCTTGCCGATTCTGTTCACTGGGATTGGTATGGCGGCAAGCCTCCATACGCCGTAACACCGCTTGCTGGAATCAAGGAAGCAGTCGGCTCCGGCGTCGCCGTCCACTATGCCGCGAGTGAGCTTGGTAATGAGGCAGTAAAAGCTGCGCGCGAATCCGATGCCGCCGTCGTAGTTGTCGGCAACGATCCAACCTGCGGGCCTGATATGGCGCATGACTGGGACAACGTGCACCATGACGGCTCAACGCTTCCCTGCTCTGCTGCCGGCGACGGACGCGAAGGCCGCGATCGTGACAGCATCTCGCTCGGCGAGCAGGAGCAGCTTATCAAACAGGTGTACTCGGTGAATCCGAAGACGATCGTCGTCCTGGTATCGAGCTTTCCCTACGCCATCAACTGGACGCAGGAACATGTGCCGGCCATCCTGCATATGACGCATGCATCGCAGGATGAAGGAACCGCCATCGCACAGGTGCTCTTTGGCGATTACAACCCCGGCGGCCATCTGACCACAACCTGGCCGCAATCACTCGATCAGCTGCCGCCGATGATGGATTACAACATCCGCCATGGCCGCACATACATGTATTTCAAAGGCAAGCCGCTCTACCCGTTCGGCTATGGCTTGAGCTACACAACCTTCAGCTATTCCAACCTGAAGACAAGCTCGCCCAACCTGGCAAAGAACAGCACAGTTACCGTAAGCGTCGACGTGAAGAATACGGGCGATCGCGCCGGAGACGCCGTCGCCGAGCTTTACATCAAACATCCTCACTCGAAAGTGGAGCGGCCGAACGAAGAACTAAAAGGCTTTCAGCGAGTGAGCCTTAACCCCGGAGAAACCAAAACCGTACAGATTCCCTTGAAGGCAGACGATCTGCGGTATTGGGATGAAAAGCAGAAACAGATGGTGCTTGAGAAAGAGCCAGTCGAGGTCATGATCGGCGAATCCTCGGCAGAAATAAAACTGCAGGCGAATATTCATATTCAGTAAAAAGCCCGTCATTCTGACGGCCGAAAGGAGGGTAGTTCTTTTAAGAGCTACCCTATCCGTTCCTTACCGAATGTTCTGTAACTGTTAGCCAGGAAAATAGAGCCGTCATTCTGAGCGCAGCGAAGAATCTCAAACTAGCTTGGTTGGGGATTCTTCGCCTCCGGCTCAGAATGACGACTTTTGTGCTTTGGTTCTTAACGTTACTGCGCTTCGGCTGGATGCAACACGCGATAAGTGCTGCCTCCATTCGACCACACCAGAATCAACGCATTTTCACCCACTGGCACGCTCGACATGGCATCGGCAGCTTCGCTCGCCGAATGCACGGGCTTGCGGTTCACCTGCTGAATAACGTCTCCCGGTTGCAGCCCGGCATTGTCCGCAGGGCTTCCGGATTTCACGTCCTGGATAACAGCTCCAGTTACGTTCGAAGGCAGTTGCAACTGTTGCCGGACCGAAGGATTAATGTCGCCGACACTCACGCCCCATTTTGCCTTGCCCTGTCCCGGAGTAGCGGCTTCCTTCGTCTGCGCTTTGTTCATCGATTCCAGCGTGACGGAAACATCCATGCTCTTGCCGTCACGAATCACACCGAGCTGAATCGTGTCGCCGGGCTGTTTCTGTCCCGTCACCATCTGCAGCTCTCCGGCATCGCTTACCGGTTTGCCGTCGAGCGTCGTAATCACATCGCCCGTCTTGAGCCCAGCTTTCGCTGCTGGCGAGTCTGCCGTTACATCGCTCACCAACGCACCGCTGGCATTCTTCAGGTTGAAGAACTTCGCATTGTCGGGAGTGACGTCCGAAATCGAGATGCCCATGAAGCCGTGCTCCACCTTGCCGTACTTCATCAGCTTTTCCACAGTAGGCTGAACAATCTGCGTCGGGATAGCAAAGCCCATTCCCGAGAAGGTGCCTGAAGGCGAGATGAGAAAGGTATTGATGCCGATCAGCTCTCCGTGAGAGTTAACCAGCGCGCCACCCGAGTTGCCCGGATTGATCGCCGCGTCCGTCTGGATGAACCCGCCCGGCTTCCGACGGTCCGATGCAGAAGGATTCGGGCGATTGAGAGCGCTGACAATCCCGCGCGTTACGGTAAACGTGAGTCCATAGGGATTGCCGAAGGCGAGCACGGTCTGGCCGGGCTGCAGCTTCGACGAGTCGCCCCACGGCACGCTGGGCAGGTTGCTCGCATCGATCTTGATCACTGCGAGATCGGTCAGAGGATCGGCGCCGACAAGTTTCGCGGGATAGATCCTGCGATCGGTCATCGTGACGCGGATGTCGGTTGCTCCCTGAATGACGTGGTTGTTGGTTACGATGTAGCCATTCGGCGCGATGACGACTCCGCTGCCTTCTCCATGCTCAATGCTCGGCCCCTGAGGCTGATTGGGCATATTGAAGAATTGTCCAAAGGGCGAGCCCTGACCGAAGAACTGCTGCATTTGCTGTTGCTTTTGATCCTGCTGATCGTCGTCTGCGTCTTGCGGTCCTACCTTTGCCGTGACGGTGACATTGACGACTGCGGGCCGGACGCGCGCCGTGAGCGTTTCCATCGCCTGATCCAGCGAGGCCAGCGCTCCGATGCTGCTGTCATCAAGCGGCGCGGCGGCAGGAGCCGGCGCGGGCCAGCCGGTGGCCGCGGATGCTGTCCGGGACACCTCGTACGCGCCAAAGGATACAACAGCCGTAGCAGCGATGACCGGCACAACGAGGCGCCGCGTAAGTATGGATTTCAGTCTTGCTCGATTCATTTCTTACTCCCTCTTTCTAACTAAATAATTAGTTGTTAAAGTCAAAATTTTTTAGATTGTTTTCCCCATGATTTGGGCCTGTGCCGGGGCCATCAGCACAACATGCCACACCTGAATTTGCCAGCCTGTTTCTGATCTTCGAGACATCTCCATCTGCGTCTGGCTAGCTTGCGTCATCCTTGGTTGCAGTGATGCACTCTGGAATTCTGCATAGACTCCAGGTTGCATCTCAAACTCCACGGTTTGGACAAAGAGCAGCGTTGGAGCCATCTGTTTATGCTTCTGAATCGCGCTTGCCAGGATGACTGAAGGCTTCAATTCTCGCGGAGAGCTGTTCGCCTTTACCGTGGCTGGATTCACAGCAGCGCGTCGATTATGGTGACTCGGTTTCTTTGCCATTGGAACCTGGCTGACAGGCGAGCTCACGCGAAACGAAGCCGGGACCACTTTGGGTGCCGGCAGGCGATCTGCTGGAATAGTCGATAGATCGGTATTGTTCACCGTTGCCGTAATGCCCACCGGCTGGAAAACAACCAGTTTGGGAGTCCACAGCAGAAGCCCAACGCAGCCCAGAGAGAAAATGGCCGCCATTCCCGGCACAAGCTTCGCAACCCGTGTGGTTCCAATGCGGCGTGAATCCAGAATCCGGGCGATTCTCAACGAAGCTTCATGTGCCCGGTGCACAGCCGCCTGTGCCATCGCCCATCCGCGCTGGGCGCAATTCTTTTCGAGCAGATCTACCAGGCAGCTGGCATAAGCGCGGGGATTGCCGGTCTTTGCCAATACAGCATCGTCGCAGGCCATCTCGCGCTCCAGAGTGAGTCGAGAGTCGATCCACCAGACAGCGGGATGGAAGAAGAAGACCGCACGCACCAATTTCTGCAGCAGGTTCGTCCAGTCATCGCGGCGGCGCACATGTGCCAGCTCGTGGATCAAAATAATTCTCAGCTCATCGGGAGAAAGTTCGCGGAGTGTCCACGAAGGAAAGACGATCATCGGCTTGAAGAAACCGATAGCCGTCGGCACCCGAACCTCGGTCGATTCGCCAATGATGACTGGCCTGTCGGATTCTTGAAGCGCTTTTTGCAGGCTGCTGTCCAGCAGCGCCGGATCGACGACTTTGCTGCTTTTCCGAATAACTCGTACCTGCCACAAGCCGGCAATCAGCCTTGCCATCGCCAGGCCACTTCCGATCATCCAGAAGATCGAAATCGGCAGTATCCAGAAAAGCGGAATGGCGGCGTGCGAATGTGCGCTAATTGGCGCGATAAATGCCCTTTTTTGCGCTAATATCGAGCTGAAAGCGCTCCAAAAAGGCAGACTTATCACGGCAAATAAGGCCGTAATCCAGACAGCAAAACGGGTCCCGGCGTTCTGACGACCGACCACTCGTAACAACAGCCACGCGAGGAACGCGATCAGCAAGCCTTCAGGCAGCGAATTTGCTACTCTTTCGACCGAAATATGCGCCATTTGAAGTGCTTTTTGCAGCAAAACCCAGCTCATTTTTCGCTGCTCCGATCCAGCATCTGGCGAAGACGCGCTAACTCTTCGGATGAAACTCCTCGATCTTCCAGGAGATTCAGCACCAGATCTTCATGAGAATTGCTAAAAAAACGGCTTACAAGATGGCGAATTTCCGACCGGGTCGCTTCCTTTTGCTCGACGAGCACTTCGTATATATGAGCGCGTCCGTCTTTAGAATGTTGCACATAGCCCTTCTTTTCCAACACCCGGATGGTAGTCAAAACGGAGTTATAGGCTAATGCTGGTTTTTCTGTAAACGAATCGAGAATTTGCTGAACGGTGCCCGAGCCTTTCTGCCAGAGCACATTCATGATGCGCAATTCGGCCGCTGTGAGCGTTTCTGATGGCTTTCGGGGCACTTTTATCTCTCCGGCACTCTTTTTGACGCAGCAGCTTTTAAAAAGTAACTAATAATTTAGTTGCATGGAGGAAATTTTGCAATTGGTTCGCACGAGAGCAGCGAAAGCTGCTCTCGAAGTCTTGCTTATTCAGTACTTTGCCAGTTCTGCGATCGCTCTATAAATATGCTCGGGCTGTGGCAGGATGACGTCCTCGAGCTGCGGCTGGTAGGCCACGAAGGTATCCATAGCAGCTACGCGCTTTACTGGTGCGTCGAGATATTCGAACAGCTCATCGGCGATGCGTGCAGCGATTTCGGCTCCATAACCCCAGCTCAGCATATCTTCGTGGGCTACGATGACGCGGCTGGTCTTTTTTACCGACTCGGCAATCGCTTCCCAGTCGTAGGGGCTGAGGGTGCGAAGATCGAGAATCTCCACTTCTATGCCGTTCTCGCGCTGCGCTTTTTGCGCGGCTTGCAGAGCGCGAGGCACGACGGCTCCATAAGTCACGATGGTGAGGTCTTTGCCTTCGCGAACCGTTTTGGCCTTGCCGAAGGGGATCATGTAATCCGGACCCGGGTAGACGGCGCGGCCATAAGTTTCGCGGTAAAGACGTTTGTGCTCCAGGAAAAGAACGGGGTCGTCGCAGCGGATGGCCGTGCGCAGCAGACCGTTGGCGTCGAGCGCATTCGATGGGAAAACAACGCGCACACCCGGCGTATGCGTGAATATGCTTTCGCCGCTCTGAGAGTGGTAGATAGAACCTCCGGTCAGATACCCCCCCACGGGGACACGGATGACCGCGGGCGCTGAATAGGTTCCGTTGGAGCGCCAGCGCATAAGGCTCAGCTCATTGCGGAATTGATGTATCGATGGCCAGATGTAGTCGAAGAACTGAATTTCCACGACCGGCTTCATGCCTCGCACGCCATAGCCGACGGCGCGGCCAACAATGTTTGCTTCCGCCAGCGGTGAATTGAAGACGCGGTCGCTGCCGAACTCGGTCTGCAATCCGGCAGTCAATTTGAAGACTCCGCCTTTGCCCTTGACCAAACCTTCCCGGAGATATTCTTCGCGACTGCTATCGGCAACGTCTTCGCCATAGACGACGATGCGCGGATCGTGGCGCATCTCGTCTTTCAGGCAGGCGTTGATGAGGTCGGCCATCGTGCGTTCCTGCGCATCTGCGGTTTGAGCAGGGCTGGTTTGCAGTTCCGGGCGAGTGGGGTCGTAATCTTCGGAATAGACATGAAGCGGGATGCTCGCCGGTTCAGGAAACGGAGAGCGTAGAGCCCGTTCAGCTGCCTGACGGACCTCTTCATCTACCTGCTTTTCCAGGCTATTGATGGCGTCGGCGTCCAGAATGCCTTCGCGCAGAAGAAACATCTGCATTTTCTGCAGCGGATCGCGCAGCGAATCGGCGTCGAGCTCGCTTTTTGGCCGGTACAGACGATCATCGTCGGAAAGCGAATGGGAATATGGGCGAATGACATGGCCGTGTACAAATGCCGGACCGTTGCCGGTGCGGCAATAGGCGACGGCTTCCTCAAAAACGCGAGAACTTTCGATGGGATCGGTGCCATCGACTTCGGCAAAGTAGAAGTTTGGAAAATTAGCTACCAGCTTCGAGATATTGCCGCCCGGCGTGTTTACTTCTACCGGAGTCGAGATGGCATACCCGTTGTCTTCAACAACAAAAAGAACGGGAAGTTTCTGGTTTGAGGCGGTATTCAAAGCTTCCCAGAATTCTCCCTGGCTGGTCGAGCCTTCGCCTAGCGAGGTGTAGACGACTTCGTCCCCGTGGAAGGTCACATCTTTGAATGCGCGATAGTCGTCATCGTGCTTTTCCGCGGCTTCAAGATGGCGGGAAAAATAGCGCCCGGCCTCGGCGCAGCCGACAGCGTGCAGGACCTGGGTTGCAGTCGCGGAGGATTGGGAGACGATATTCAGCTTTTTGTTGCCCCAGTGCGAAGGCATCTGGCGTCCACCGCTGGAGGGATCGGCGGCGGCTCCCACAGCCTGCAAAAACAACTCCTCCGCGGTACTTCCCAGAGCGAGGCAGAGGGCGCGATCACGATAATAAGGAAAGAACCAGTCGTAGCCCGGTTTCATGGCCAAGCCAGCGGCAACCAGCAGAGCTTCGTGGCCGGCACCGGAGATCTGGAAGAAAATTTTCTGCTGCCGCTTGAGCAGAATTTCGCGGTCGTCGGTGCGACGCGAAAGGTACATCAGGCGGTACATCTCCACAAGGCGCTCCGGGTCGAGCCCGGAATCCGCACTTGTCTTTCTCTCCTCTGCGCCGCGGACGGCTGTTTTGGCCATACAGAAAACCCCTAATCGTTGCCATAATCGTCGTCTAACGCAGGCGACAGGTGATTGTACAGGTTCGTGCCAGCGCTGTGTCAGCAACGAGCAGGCATTTTTACCGGCAGCCGGCCAAGCCTCTGAAGGCAGGAACGGACTGCATATCTATTGTAGAAAAACACGGCCGACCTCGCCATGCCGAAGCTACCAGACAGGTACGAACCAGGAAATGGCATCTTATGGCAGCGAGCGTACGTTGACCATCGTTTCTGCAACGTGCTCTAATGCAGCGTTTTGTGACGATTGTGCGTCGAAATACTCCGGAAGAGGTTTCCAGTGTTTTCTATTTTCCAGATCGTCACAAGGTCTGATACGGTTCTGGTTCCGGAAGATTCAGCCGGAATAACAAGCACGAGCCGTGATGGCAATTTTCTGGAGGGATGTTGAATGTTGTTTCTCTGCACGCTGGCTGCATGTTTCTGGCAGGCAAATGGGTCACCTTATACAAGTAACGAAGGTCTTTATCTTTGGATCGCGCTGGCAACCGGCGTTCTTGGCCTGGTTGCGGCACTGATCTTCGCGCGGTCAGTTCTGGCCTCAGATACCGGGACCGTCGACATGCAACGCATCTCGGATGCTATCCGCGAGGGCGCGGAAGCCTTTATGCGCAGGCAGTACGGAACGATTGCGATGATAGCCGCAGGACTTGCCATTATTCTTTATCTTGGCTATCACCTCTCCCCTTTCACTGCTCCTTATGCGAATAAAGTCGTTATCAGCTTCCTGATCGGCGCAGCCTGCTCGGCCTTTGCCGGGCAGACTGGTATGTGGGTTTCCATCCGATCGAACATCCGGACAGCCTCAGCGGCCCGCAGCAGCCTGGGCAAGGCATTGCAGATCGCACTGCGCGGCGGCGCGGTCACCGGACTCATCGTAGTGGCGCTCTCGCTTCTGGGCGTTGGCACCCTTTTTCTCGCTTTCGGAGGATTGCATCACCCGCAGCAGGTTCCCTTCCAGCTTGTCGGCTTCGGCTTCGGCGCGTCGCTGGTAGCGCTCTTCGCCCAGCTCGGCGGCGGCATCTTCACCAAGGCCGCCGACGTGGGCGCCGACCTTGTGGGTAAAGTAGAAGCCGGAATTCCGGAGGACGATCCCCGCAACCCCGCCGTCATTGCCGACCTTGTTGGCGATAACGTGGGCGATTGTGCAGGCCGCGGCGCGGACATCTTCGAATCCACCGCAGCGGAGAACGTCGGCGCCATGATTCTCGGCGCGGCACTTTATCCGGTCTTCGGCATCAAGGGCATTCTCTTCCCGCTCATCGTGCAGGCGATCAACCTTGTGTCCAGCATTGTCGGCGTCAGCATCGTGCACAGCAAGGAAGACGAAGACCCGATGCACGCCCTCAACCGCGGCTACTATGTGACTTCGCTCCTCGCGCTCGCCGGTTTTGCGGCCGCTGTCCACTTCATGCTGCAGGATCGCTGGTGGCTGCTTGGCTCCGGCATCTGCGGCATCATCACGTCGTTCCTCTTCGTCCGCATTACGGAGTATTACACTGAGACGCGCTTCCGCCCGGTACGCTCGATAGCGCAGGCATCGACCACAGGCCCGGCAACGAACATCATCAGCGGCCTCGCCGTAGGCATGGAAACACCCGCCGTACCCGTTCTCGTCATCGGCGCTGCCCTGCTGCTCAGCTACTATTTTGGTGTGCGCGGTCTCGCCGATGTAGGCACAATTTCCGACTACTCAAAAGGTATCTACGGCACAGCCATTGCAACCATGGGCATGCTCTCCTCGGCGGCCTACATCCTTGCCATGGACACCTTCGGCCCTATCACGGACAACGCAGGCGGCATCATCGAGATGAGCAACCAGCCCGAGAATGTCCGTGAAAAGACAGACAAGCTTGACGCGGCTGGAAACACTACCAAGGCCCTCACCAAGGGCTATGCCATCGGCTCGGCATCGCTCGCGGCCTTCCTGCTCTTCTCCGCCTATCTTCAGACGATCCACGACATCGTAGGCCAGCGTTTAGCAGCCGCTGGCGAAACCCTGTCGCCCTCGTGGAGCTTCTCGAATGTCAACCTTGCCTCGGTGCCCGTCTTTGTCGGCGCGCTGCTGGGCGCGATGCTTACCTACCTCTTCTCGTCCCTGGCCATCAAAGCCGTGGGCCGCGCCGCACAAACCGTCATTCAGGATGTTCACCAGCAGTTCAAGGAAAATCCCGGCATCATGGAAGGCACGTCGATGCCGGACTACGGACGCTGCGTGCGCATCGTGACTGGCGCGGCGCTGAAAGAGATGGTGCTGCCGGGTGCGCTGGCCGTGGCGATGCCTCTGGCCGTCGGCGTTATCTTCCGGCACTTCAGCCCATCCTTCAACCTTAGAGAACTGGCCGATTCTCCGATGATTCACGGCGTTCCGATAAACCTGAGCGGAGCCGAAGCCGTAGCTGGCCTGCTGATGGTCGGCACCATCTCCGGAATTCTGCTGGCGATGCTGATGAACAATGGCGGCGGCGCATGGGACAACGCCAAGAAGTTCATTGAGACCGGCCAATACGGCGGTAAGCGATCAGAAGCTCACAAGGCGGCGGTTGTCGGCGATACGGTCGGCGATCCGTTCAAAGACACTGCCGGACCGTCGCTGCATGTGCTCATCAAATTGCTTGCCACTGTCACACTGGTGCTGGCTCCATTGTTCGTCTAGCCAATCACGGCATCCGAAAGCAGGCCGGCTCTAAAAGCCGGCCTGTTGCGTCCGAGGTTTCATAGAATCTCTGATATCGTGCCTGCTAATGGGTTCTTTTTTCAAAAAATCCGCAGACACCTTCAAGCCCGCAACACGGCAATACTACAAATACGTCCCCTTTAGCAGATTGTGGTCTCTGTACGCCGCCGTATTCTGTCTGTTCGCCGTCACAGGCTTTTTTGGAGACATGCTCAGCCTGGGCCACATGCCCTACGCCATCGCAATTCTCAATGCCGTTTGGAGCGGGCTTGTCGCTCTGATGTACCTTCATATCGGTACACGTCTCAGTCCCCGCTATTTCATCGGTGCGACTCTATTACAAGTTCCCATATGGGTGGGATTTGGCCTCACTGTTTCTCTTCTTACAACGCATTTCCATTTGCAACCGGTGTCCACCGCTTCCGGTATTCACTTCGCCGCAATTGTCATGTTGGTGCTGGTGATCGTTTCTTACATGCTGTTCATACGCTTCCTTCGCGGAGAAGGCCGCGAAGCATTCCGCGTCCGCAATGAACTCGAGCTGGCTCACGGCATTCAGCAAACGCTGGTACCCCCTATTGAACTGCGCACTGCGAACTTTGAACTCTATGGGCGTTCCGATCCAAGCGATAAGGTTGGCGGTGATCTCGTGGATGCTCTGCTGCTCGAAGATGGCAGCACGGTCGCCTATATTGCTGATATTGCCGGCCACGGATTGCAGGCTGGGATCCTTATGGGGATGCTTAAGACTGCGGTACGCACGGTTCTGCTCGATGCGCGCCCTGTGCAACCAGGTATGGTTTTGCCTGTTCTTATGGACCGGCTGAACCGCGTGCTACCGGGAGTGAAGGAGCCGCAGATGTATGCGACATTCGCAGGCTTCAATCTTGAACCGGATGGAAGCGTATTTTATGCGCTGGCCGCCCATCCGCCGATCCTGCATTACCGGGCAAATGCGGCGAAAGAACGGGCGAGAGAGATTTCTGTTGAACAATTTCCGCTCGGCCTTCTGCCTGTCACCGGCTTTTCCTCAGAATCCACCACAATGGCCAGCGGGGACATACTCATTGCGGTGACTGACGGCATTCTTGAAGCCTGCAATGGTGTGGAAGAGGAATTTGGTCTTGATCGTTTGCAGAATGTGATCGCTGCGCACGCCACGGGCAGCCTGCCTGTGCTGGCAGATGCGATACTGAGCGCCGCCCGCGCTTTCGGCAAACAAGCGGATGATCAGACGCTGCTGCTGATTCGCCGACTGTAGCTATTCGATCCGAATTGTCATTTAGAACCAGGTTGAAGCTCCGCCATATTCTGCGAGGCCTCATCGAGGAGATGCTTTGCCTCTGGCAGGCTGATGTCGACGGGCACCGGATGAAAATCTGAGCGGACCTCATGATGATCCTTGCTCACGCTTTTGAAGAGGACGACGTGCCCGGAGACGTGTACATCCACAAGGTCCGTCTTCCAATGCGTTGCATTCACCTGTTCGCGATGAATGTTGAAGTTGCCGCCTTTGTCGACGTAGCCAAGCAGTCCATAGCCGAAATCGATGCGGTCGATGACTTTACCGTGCATGGCGACAAACCGTTTCAATCGTTGATTGATCTCGATAGTACCGGCCATACCGTGAAACACACGCGCCTCATAAGTAGGCGGCCTGAAGTCCGGGTTCGGTTTGAAGTTCAGCGTAATGATGTCGCCGTTCGCTGGCCCGTTCGGCTCGAAAAGGAAGGCTTGCGGCATGAGCGCGATTAAGCGTTGCATACGCTCCTCATCCTGTTGATGGTCTTCGCGGTTTTTCGCGAGTGCGCGGGGGTTTTGCAGCAACCCCTCCAACCGTGCATGCTCTTTCTTTTCTTCAGCATCGCTGAGAGGCCTGCCATCCTGATCCAATATGAGGAAGATTGGCCCCTCTTTTGTCTCTACCTGATATTTCGAATAACTGATGCCGGCGATCTTCTGTTCCATATGGTATTTCCAGAAGCTGTCGCGCTCTCGATCCTGCAACTCGTTGTAGGCTACGTCTTTCACGAGCTGCCGTACCTCATCTGGACTGAGCTGGGCAAAACTCACCCGGCCAAACAACAGGAGTCCGGCGGAGAAAAACAACGCGTAGCGGGCAATCCGGATCATCATCTCTTCTCCACTGTTGGATGCTGCGATTGTGCGGTGCTTTCTGGCTTTGGCCTGTAAAAATCCTGCGACTTTCACGCGATCTCTGCAGACGGCTCCAAAATAGTAATCACGCTGCTACACTGATCCCATGTTAGATGAGCTTACCTTCCGCAAACATGCGGATGCTGCTATCGAGTCTCTGAAAAAAAGCTTAATTGCTGCTGAAGAAGACGGCGATTTTGAAGCCGAGGAACAAAACGGCGTGCTCAATATCGTCTTCGATGAGCCACCGGGAAAGTTTGTGATTACGCCCAATACGCCGGTGCGACAGATATGGATCTCTGCGCTGTCAACCAGCTTTAAGCTTGACTGGTCAGATGCGGCGCAGGTGTTTGTGCTGCTGAAAAACGGCACAGAACTTAAGCCGCTGGTCGCGCGGCTTATCAATGAGCATCTCGGAACAGACACGGTCACGCTAAATTAGCAGGCTGCTCGATGGGAAAGACCCTCTCTGTCGCCATCATCACGAAAAATGAAGAGGCCAATCTGCCTCGAACCCTGGAAAGCGTTCGCTGGGCGAATGAAGTCGTCGTCGTTGATTCGGGGTCTACGGATGGGACTGTAGAAATTGCGTGGAGCTTCGGCGCAAAGATCGTGCTCGAAGAGTGGCGAGGGTTCGGGAAGCAGAAAAATCTGGCAATCGAGTACTGCAGCTCCGAGTGGGTGCTCTCGCTCGATGCCGATGAAGAAGTCAGCGCGACGCTTGCACGCGATGTGATGCAGTTGCTGGATACACAGCCGGCATCCGACGCTTACTTTATACCGCGACGTAATTTCTTTCTCGGTCGCTGGATCAGGTATGGCGGCTTCTATCCGGATCGCAAGCTGCGCCTCTTCAAGAAAGGAGCAGCCCGGTTTCAGGAGCGTGTTGTGCATGAAACTCTGCAATGTTCCGGCAAGACTGGAGAATTGCAGGGTGACCTCGTTCATCACGCTTACCCCACGCTTGAAAGCTACATCGACCATATGAATCGCTACAGCACGCTGGGAGCGGAGCAGGCGATTGCTAACGGAAAAAGCGGCAGAAGCTGGCCTGCTTTCGTGTGGAATGTGCTCCTGAATCCAGTTGCAACTTTTTTCTACAATTACGTGGCTCGCCTGGGCTTTATGGATGGACGCGAGGGCTTGCTTCTGCACGCATATCACTCTGCCTATGTGAGCTGGAAATATGCCAAGGCATGGGAGTCGCAGGCGAGTAGAAATCCATAAATTTCTGGCTTGTTTTTTCTGAACGAGATAGGCTCCGTATATCTTCCTTCAAAAGGCTGATCGATGCTTCCGTTGCGTTGCCTGTTCTCGCTCTTTTTGTCGATTGCAATGTGCCTGCCTGTTCTTGCCGATACACAATCGATCTCACAGAAGACTGCCGGCACGCAAAAACTCGATGGCTTCTTCCCGATTGCATGGGATACCAAAGCCGGCAAGCTCTATCTTGAAATTGACAGCTTCGGTAAGGATTTTCTCTTTCTTGATTCTTTGCCCTACGGGGTCGGCTCGAACGATCTCGGACTCGATCGCGGCCAGCTTGGACAGGGTCGCGTGGTGCGTTTCTACCGCAGCGGTCCGAAGGTTCTGCTGATTGAGCGCAATCTTCAATACCGCTCAAGCTCGCCTCATGCTGAAGAACAACTCGATGTGTCGCAGTCCTTCGCCGAGTCTGTTCTGTGGGGTTTCAAGGTAGAAGCCGAGGACGGCGATAAAGTACTTGTCGATGCTACAGATTTTTTTCTGCATGATGCGCATGGGGTAGCCGAACGCCTGCAGCAGAGCAAACAAGGCAGCTATCGCCTGGATGCCAGCCGCAGCGCCATCTCCATGGAGAGCACCAAAAACTTTCCCCTGAACACAGAAGTGGAATCGGTGCTCACCTTCGCTACGGACGATCCTTCGCATGCGAAGCTAGTCGCCTCAGTTACACCCGATGCGCATGCCGTGACCGTGCATGAGCATTACTCTTTTATCCAGTTGCCTGATGACGGATATAAGCCACGAGCTTTTGACCCTCGCGCCGGATATTTTGATGTGAGCTATCGTGACTATTCAGCGCCGCTCGGCCAGCCGATGGATATCCACTTCGTTGCGCGACATCATCTGCAGAAGAAAGATCCCACTGCTGCGATGAGCGAGCCGGTCAAGCCCATTGTTTATTACGTGGATCGTGGAGCGCCTGAGCCGATTCGCAATGCGCTTGTCGAAGGAGCGAGCTGGTGGAACCAGGCTTTTGAGGCAGCCGGATTCAAGGATGCTTTTCAGGTGAAGGTGCTGCCCGAAGGCGCCGATCCGATGGATGTGAGATACAACACCATCCAGTGGGTACACCGCTCCACGCGGGGATGGTCCTATGGAGAAGCGGTCACTGATCCACGCACCGGAGAAATCATCAAAGGCCAGGTAACATTGGGCTCTTTGCGCAGCCGCCAGGATTATCTGATTGCCGAAGCATTGCTTTCTCCATACCAACAAGGGAAGCCGGTTCCCGATGCGATGAAAGAGATGGTGCTTGCGCGCATTCGTCAGCTTGCAGCGCACGAAGTGGGCCATACGCTTGGGCTGGCGCATAACTTTGCTGCAAGCTCTGTAGCGCCGGGTGACTCTGTCATGGATTATCCGCATCCCTGGATTACTCTGAAGCCGGATGGCACACCTGATCTTTCTCATGCCTACACAACAAATATCGGAGCATGGGACAAAGTAGCCATTGCGTATGGATACTCTGACTTTCCGCAAGGAACTGACGAGCACAAGGCGCTCGACGCCATTCTGCGAAAAGCAACCGACGCGGGCCAGCTCTTTATCACCGATGAAGACTCACGTCCTCTGGGCAGCGCTCATCCGCATGCGCATTTGTGGGATAACGGAGCCGATCCGGCAGACGAACTGAATCGGATTCTTACTGTTCGTGCTGCCGCTCTGAAGCGCTTCGGAGAGAATGCCATCCAGCCGGGCCAGCCTCTGGCGCAATTGGAAGACACACTTGTGCCCCTCTACTTACTGCATCGCTATCAAACAGAAGCTGCCAGCAAGGAGATAGGTGGGCTGGATTATCGCTATGCTTTGCGCGGCGACGGCCAGCTCATTACGCGCGATATTCCTGCGGCTGAACAGAAGAAAGCTCTGGATGCGGTTTTGCATACCCTTGATCCGGTCGCTCTCACGCTGCCACAATCGCTGCTGAATTCGCTGCCACCAAGGCCTCCCGGCTATCCGAGTAATCGGGAATCCTTTCCCGGACGCACCGGACTTACCTTCGATCCGCAGGGAGCAGTCGAATCAGCAGCGGGCCTGACGGCCGGCCTGCTCTTTGAACCAACACGCGCGAGCCGCCTGGTGGAGGAGAAGCTGCGTGATCCTTCTTTGCCGGGTCTTGACGATGTTATTCATCGAACGCTTCAGCAGACGTGGTACGCGCCGCCTCTGTCCGGTTCAACTTTGGCAACGCAACTCACAGTCGAGGATGTCGTGTTGCGTCATCTGCTCGCGCTGGCTGCATCACAGTCTGCGTCTCAGGAAGCAGCTGCAGTCGCAGAGGCAGAGGTCGATCTACTCAAGACCTGGATCGACGGTAAAGTAAGTGTCGCGAGTGACTCGTCTTTGCTGCACGCTCATTGGCTCGGCGCGAGGAACGAGATCGAACTCTTCGACAAGGACCATTCGAAATTCGCGAAAGTGGATGGTCTGGAAACCCCTCCGGGCCAGCCTATCGGCGATGACGAGGATTTCTAAATCTGAGGTGATGTATGCCTGATGAGCCGTTCGCTGATACGCCCACGCCGAAAGATGCGACGGAAAAACAACGCTGGGAAAAACAAGTGCTCGAACCAGCGCTGAAAAAATCCACCGAAAGAGCGATCGGTGCGATGAGCGGCGCCAATATTGGCAGAGACAGCCGTGCTCATTTCACCACTGTGTCCGGCGTGCCGGTAGAGCGCCTCTACACGCAAATGGATGTGGCGGACGACAGCGAAACGAGTCCTAGTCTCCCTGGCGAACCTCCGTACACGCGCGGCATTTATGCGAACGGTTATCAAGGCAAGCTCTGGACCATGCGGCAGTTTTCCGGTTTCGCTTCACCGGAGGAGACAAACCTACGCTACAAATATCTGCTGGCCAATGGAGGCGGGGGGCTCTCGGTTGCCTTCGATCTGCCGACTCTGATGGGCTGCGACTCCGATGATCCTCAAAGCGAAGGCGAGGTTGGCAAGTGTGGCGTCGCTATTGACTCGCTCGAAGACATGGAGACGCTTTTTTCAGGAATCAATCTCGAACAAACGACTGTCTCGATGACGATCAACTCGCCAGCGAGCGTTATCTGGGCCATGTATCTTGCGGTTGCCGAGCGTCAGGGAGCGGACTGGACGAAGATTTCAGGGACGCTGCAAAATGACATTCTCAAAGAGTACATCGCGCAGAAGGAATATATCTTTCCACCTGCTCCTTCCATGCGCCTGGTCGTGGATACCCTGGAATTTGGCTCACGATTTACACCACGCTTCAATCCAATTTCCATATCGGGCTACCACATCCGCGAGGCAGGATCGACTGCTCAGCAGGAGCTGGCGTTCACGCTCTATGATGGAATCGAATACGTAGAGTGGGCGCTCCGTCGCGGTCTCGCCATAGATGACTTTGCCCCGCGTCTCAGCTTTTTCTTTAACTCGCACAATGACTTTTTCGAAGAAATCGCCAAGTTCCGCGCGGCGCGCAAAGTCTGGTATCGCGTGATGACGGAACGCTTTGGGGCGAAGAGTCCGCGTTCTACCTGGATGCGGTTTCATACACAAACTGCCGGAGTTTCACTCACGGCCCAGCAGCCGAAGAACAATATTGCACGCGTCGCATTGCAGGCGCTGGCCGCTGTTCTGGGCGGCACGCAATCGCTGCACACCGATGCCTATGATGAGGCTCTGGCGCTGCCTACTGAAGATGCCGCCCGCATTGCCTTACGAACACAGCAGATCCTTGCCTATGAATCCGGTGTTGCCGAGGTCGCCGATCCCCTCGGCGGTTCTTATTTCGTCGAGCATTTTACTCAGGACATGGAAAAGGCTGCGTTTGCCTATTTCGATAAGCTTGACGCGTTGGGCGGTATGGTACGCGCTATCGAACAAGGCTTTCCGCAGAAGGAAATTGCCGACGCCAGCTATGCCTATCAGCGGGCGGTGGAAGCAGGAGAAAAGATCATTGTCGGCGTGAATGAATATGCAGTCGATGAGCCCGCACCGCAGATTTTGTATATCGACGAGTCAGTGCGCGATGCGCAGACGGCAAAATTGAAGAGGTTGCGGCAAGAGCGTTCAGGTGAAGCCGTCGCGCGAAGCCTGCTTGCTCTTTGTCATGCTGCGGAAAAAGAGCCAGCGGCCGCAGAGGGTATCTCCACCACGAACACCATGCCGTATTTGCTCGATTGCGTGAAGGCCTATGCCACGATCGGCGAAATCTGTAACGCTCTTCGTAAGGTGATGGGCACCTATGATGAGGTGAGCGTCGCGTAGCCAACGAGCCAAGTAATCGTTTCCCGGAGCGAAGGAGTAGAGTTCGTATAATCAAACGTGCTACAAATCGCCTATGAGTCATGACCCGAAAGATAAGCAGGAAGCTCCACATAGTGGTGACCCCATCAATCTGAAGCAGCTTGCCTCTATCCTTCAGCTCTCCCAGACTACCGTTTCGCTTGTGCTGAACAATTCTCCAGCGGCCAAGTCTATACCGGCGCATACGCGCGAACGCGTCTTCCAGGCTGCGCGTAAATTTCACTACCGGCCAAATTATTTTGCACGCTCTCTGCGCCGCAATCGCAGCATGTCGATCGGCGTCATTGCGCCTGATCTGAGCGAAGGCTATTTCACCATGGTCATGAATGGCGTGGAAGAATTTCTGATCCGCGCGCAATACTTTTATTTCACGGCGAGCCACTATTGGAATATGGAGTTGATGCAGGAGTATCCGCGCCTCCTGGTGGAGCGCGCGGTGGATGGCTTTCTGCTGCTGAACACTCCGTCAGAGATCCGCAGCCCTTTACCGACGGTTGCCGTCTCGGCGCACAACAACTCACCGGGCGTCACGAATGTTGTGCTCGATCATCTCAAGGGCGCTGAACTTGCACTGCGGCATTTATATGAGCTTGGTCATCGCAAAATGGCCTTCGTGAAAGGTCCCAACATCATTCCCGATACAGAGTATCGGTGGCGCTCCATTCTGGAAGTAGCGCGGGAACTCGGCATCGAGATGCAAACGGATCATTGTATTCAACTGGATGCTGACAGCTGGTCGCCGGAGGTCGGCTACGGGCCGATGCGCGATCTGCTGGCACGCACGCGTGATTTCACCGCCATCTTCTGCTTCAACGATATTTCGGCGATCGGCGTTATCCGCGCTATTTACGACGCGGGACTTACGGTTCCCGGCGATATCTCTGTGGTTGGATTTGACGACATTATGAGCGCGGCTTATCACCAGCCAAGTTTGACGACGGTGCGTCAACCACTGCGCGAGATGGGCCGCCAAGGTGCTCAAGTTTTGCTTGAGATGATTGCACAACCATCTAATCAGTTCCCGGAAGAGATCGTGATGCAGCCTGAGCTGATTGTGCGCGAGTCGACTGGACCGGTCAGCACTCGGCGGCCCAAGCGAAAATCTTAGAAGCCCCTACTTATCTGTACTCTTCAGCTGCCGCCCTATGACTTCAAGCACGCCTGCTCCAGCCGCTAATGCGCGCCTGCTATCCTCAGAGCGGAAGCTTTTGAGCAGCGCCCATAGGGACGGCGGCTCTTCTTGCCTGGATTGCTCGACTGCAGCCGGAACCGCCTCAGACAGTTGATGCAGAATTTCGGGATCGATGCTTCCAAGCAGCTTTGCCAGGATCAATACATTGCGGATGCTACGCACTGATTCAGGCTGAGTGATGAGGCGTACGGCGTGATTTACTATCTCGTCGCCTGCTCCCACGGTTCCTCGTAAAAGATCGAGTGTGCCGGAATCATGCAATTGCTGCAGCAACTCGTAGAGGGAAAGCATCGCGTCGGCGTGCTCTACGGGAGCGTTGTCCAAACGACGCTGTAACTCCTCACGTGCGTTGCGAGGCTGCGGGCGTATCTCGATTGGCTTTGCCATTACTTTGCTCCCTTGGTCTGAATCTGAACCAATTCATTACCGGGCATCGAGTAATCGGCACGCTTCCATTTGCGTTCTACTTCTACGCCTCTCTGGGGCGTTGGTTTGCCGTAGCGGAAATTGATGCGAGGCAGCGGATTCTCGCCTCGCCAAGGCAATGCCTTCATCTTTACCGGCGTTTCTTTGTAGGCAGGTGTGTGCGTCTGCCTGTCGGTGTAACTCCCTGTCAGCAGGTTGACCGGACTTTCCGGGGAGTTGAGAGGCATGTAAAGCTGGTTGCCCTTGACTCGATCTGTGACCAGAACCCGCGTACGAATTTCGCCATGTTTGGAAGTGATATCGACCCACTGACCGGTAACAACACTGCGAGTCTCCGCCAATTCCGGCGATACTTCTACGAATCGATTAGGCGTTTCTTCCTTTACGCCGGCGACGCGGTAGGTCATGTTGCCTTCGTGGAAGTGTTCCAGCAACCGGCCATTATTCAGGTGCAGGTCAAATTCATCGTTTTCCTGATCGCACGGCGGCAGCCACTCTAATGGATAGAAGTTCGCTTTGCCGTCCGGGAATTTGAAGTTCTTCGTATAGAGAAGCGGCTCATCGGTGCCGTCTACCGCCACCGGCCACTGCAGCGTCTTATATCCGGCAAGGCGATCGTAGGTGACACCTGCAAACATCGGCGCGAGCGAAGCTGCTTCGTGCATCACATCGGCCGGGTGGGTGTACTTCCAATGCGCTCCAAGCCGATTTGCAATCAGCTGCACTATCTCCCAGTCCGGCTTGCTTTCACCCAATGGCGGAAAAGCCTCATAGAGCCGTTGAATGCGCCGTTCCGTGTTCACGAAGGTGCCGTCCTTCTCCAGACTCGGACTTGCAGGCAGCACCACATCGGCGTAGCGGCAAGTCTCGGTGAAGAAAATGTCCTGCACGACGAAGAAGTCGAGCATGGAAAAACCTTCACCCACACGGTTCGCATTCGAGTCGGCGCTGTACATGTCCTCACCAAAGAGATAAATGCCCTTCATCTTGCCGTCGAAGATCGCATCCACCATTTCATGGTTGTCGAGGCCTTTGCTGGTAGGCAGTGTCACACCCCACGCCTGTTCGTAGCGTTTTCTAACCTCTTCATCTTCTACTTTTTCATATCCCGGATAGTAGATCGGCATACATCCGAAATCACTCGCGCCCTGCACGTTGTTATGGCCACGCAGAGGATAGGCTCCGGTTCCGGGGCGCATGTAATTGCCCGTTGCGAGCAACAGGTTTGAGATCGCTGTTGAAGTATCCGAGCCGCCGCAATGCTGCGTCACTCCCATCGCCCATAGTGCGCAGACGGAAGGCGCGGCAGCGATTTCATCCGCCACATGAATCAATGTTTCTCGTGAAATACCGGTGATCTGCTCTGCGAACTCCAGCGTGAAAGGCTCAAGGCTCTTCTTATATTCATCGAGTTTATTAACCCACTGCTCGATGAAATCCATCTTGGCCTTGCCACTGTCGATGATGTATCTGGTGATCGCTGAAAGCCACACCAGGTCGGTGCTCGGCGTCGGACGCAAATGAATGTCCGCACGACGAGCCATTTCATGCTCACGCAGATCGGCCACGATCAGCTTCTGCCCATGCAGCTTGTGGGCCCGCTTCACCCGAGTCGCGAGTACCGGATGGCTCTCCGCTGTGTTGCTGCCGATAATCAACACCAGCGAAGCCTTGCCGATATCGCTGATCGATCCGGAATCGCCGCCATAGCCGACTGTCCGGAAAAGTCCCTGCGTTGCGGGTGACTGGCAGTAGCGTGAACAGTTATCCACGTTATTTGTGCCGACGACTGCACGCGCCAACTTCTGCATCAGGTAATTTTCTTCATTCGTGCACTTGGAAGAGGAGATGAAGCCCAGTGAATCCGGTCCGTGTGCGGCCTTGATCTCCTTGAACCGCTTCTCTATCAGATCCAGCGCCTCATCCCAACTCGCCTCGCGAAAACTTTCTCCTTCTCGAATCAGCGGCTTCTGCAGGCGATCCTTATGGTTGACGAAATCCCATCCGAATTTTCCCTTAACGCAGGTAGAAATGTTGTTCGCTGCGCCTTCGCCCGGCTCGACTTTCAGAATGTTTCTGTCTTTTGTCCATATATCAAAGGAGCATCCGACACCACAATAAGTGCAGACGGTCTTCGTCTTCTTGACGCGCACCTGGCGCATGCCGGCTTCGGTTTCTGAAAGCTGTAGAATCGGCCCGTATCCAATCTCCGGCTCAACTGCTTTCACAAGGTCGATCATTCCGTTCAAGGCATCGGCGGGCAAGTGAGTGAAGTATCCTGCCTCGCCCAGCATGGATTTCTCCATGAGCGCATTGCATGGACACACCGTGATGCAGTGGCCACAGCTCACGCAGCTCGATCCGCCGATCTGCTCTCCGCCATCCCACAGAACACGCGGGTGCTCGTCTTCCCAGCGAATGGAGAGCGTCTCATTCACCTGGACATTCTGGCAGGCTTCGACACACCGTCCACAGAGAATGCACTGATCAGGGTCATAACGATAAAACGGGTTGGAAAAGTCTTTTTCGTATGGCTTTGGCTTGTAGGGATGCTTCTGATGCTCCACCTTCAGCAGCGCCGTGGTGTTGTGCACAGTGCAATTACCGTTGTTGTTGTCACACACGGTGCAATAAAGAAGATGATTGCCGAGAATGCGATCGAATGCTTCGTGCTGGGCCGCCTGGGCTCTCGCCGATTCTGTGGCGATGGTCATTCCGTCTTGCGCAGTCGTACCGCAGGCCCGCACCAGCTTGCCATTCACCTCAACCATGCAGGTGTCGCATGTCTGGATCGGTCCAAGATGATGGTGATAGCAGACCTGCGGTACTTCTTTACCAGTCCGGTTGATTGCATCGATGAGTCGCTCGCCGGCGCAGGCCGTAGCCAAGGCTCCGTCAATCGTGATCTCAACGGCAGGAAGGTCTGTTGGTGAATCAGGCAGCAAGGACGAAACAAGGTGACCGGAGGCTTCCGTAGCGCGCATCATATGAGTCCTTTTGTTCGGTTGGATGCAACCCCGAGCACGTATCGCTGCCAATATTGGACGCTGATATATCGCGAAGAGAATATATCAGAGGCGCGAGTGCTGCCGGATTGGCCAAGAAATGAGACATTCAAGCGGCTCGCTCCATCTAACAGGTAAGTTTTATTCCTATAACGCCGCAGGAGGCAGCATGGAGTTTGTGAATCTTGGGTCGACCGGACTGAAGGTGTCCCGCATTTGCCTTGGAACGATGACCTATGGCTCGAAGAAATGGCGCGAGTGGATCCTTGAGGAAGAAGAGAGCAAACCATTCTTCCGGCGCGCTTTGGAAGCGGGCATCAACTTTTTCGATACTGCCGACGTGTATTCGCTCGGGGTGAGCGAAGAAATTACGGGCCGGGCATTAAAGGAATTCGGCCCCTCACGCGACAAGGTTGTGATCGCCACAAAGGTATTCAACGCTATGGGCGACGATCCTAACCAGCGCGGTCTCTCGCGCAAACACATTATGCATGCCATTGACGACAGTCTGCGCCGCCTGGGAACAGATTACGTCGATCTCTATCAGATTCATCGCTTCGATGATCAAACACCGATTGAGGAAACGATGGAAGCGCTCGATGATGTCGTGCGCTCTGGCAAGGCCCTCTACATTGGCGCATCATCGATGTATGCGTGGCAGTTCCAACAGATGCTCCACATTTCTGACACGCTCGGGCTTAGTCGCTTCGTTACGATGCAAAACCACTACAACCTCGTCTATCGCGAGGAAGAGCGCGAAATGATTCCCCTCTGCAAAGATCAGGGGATCGGCCTGATACCGTGGAGTCCGCTGGCGAGAGGTTTTCTTGCGGGCAACCGAAATCAGAAAAATCGTGGAGAAACAACACGCGCTAAAACCGATGATTTTGCCCACAACCTCTACTACCGCGATTCAGATTTCACTGTAGTTGATCGCGTCACGGAGATTGCTAAAAAACGAGGCGTAAGCAATGCGCAGATTGCGCTCGCCTGGATGCTGGCCAAGCAGGAAATAGCGGCGCCCATCGTGGGAGCCAGTAAGATGCATCATCTTGACGATGCGCTTGCCGCTCTTGATGTCCATCTGGATGCCGACGAAATCAAAGCGCTGGAAGAACCCTACGAACCGCATCCTGTTCTCGGTCACAGCTGAGCGGGATTCACCTCATCTGCCGCGACGAAGAATCTCATCGTTATTACTTATTCTGAGATTCTTCTCGCGGAGTGCCTTCAGACTTCCGGTTCCGGCTCCAGTATCTGAAGGTCGAGCGTAGGCTCCAGCAGGCAATCGAGCCCGGCAATCTTCTCCAAAGCCCGCTTCAACACGGATGAAGCACACGGTTCGACAATGACAACAAACGGCAGGTTTGCCTTAGTGTGCCCTGGCTTCTGTAGGATGGCGTGGATATTGATCTCCTGTTCCGCCAGCGCTCCAGCGATCTGAGCGATAATTCCGGGACGGTCTTTTACGATAAAACGAATGTAATGCCGCAGCAGGAAATCTCCGCTCACATCCATCTTGCGACTCGGCATATCAATCGCACGTGAACCGTGAGCAATCGCCAGCAGGTCGGAGATGACTGCGACTGCGGTTGGATTGCCTCCGGCGCCGTGGCCGGAGAAGACGACATCGCCGCCGTAAGCTCCTCCTACCAGAACCATATTCTCTGTACCCCGCGACCACGCAAGCGGCGACGTTTTCGGCACGAGCATCGGTCCCACCGTGGCGAGAACCCGACCATTTCGCAGCTCGGACCTGGAGATCTGGCGAATGGTGCAGCCCAACTCGCTTGCATAGGCGAAATCAATAGCCGCAATTTCGGTGATCGCTTTCGCCGGAACCTCTGCTGTGGTCAAGTCAGCACGCAGTGCGATGCGCGACAGAATCACGAGCTTTGCGCGTGCATCAAACCCGGCCACGTCCTCGGTCGGATCGGCCTCTGCATAGCCCAGCGCCTGCGCTTCTTTCAATATTGGCGCAAACTCCGCACCATCTTCCATCTTGCTCAAAATGAAGTTGCAGGTGCCATTCAGGATGCCTTCGATACGCGTAATACGATCGCCTGCCAGCCCCTGCTGGAGGCCGGGAATCACGGGCACGCCGCCAGCGACTGCGGCTCCGTAAAATAAATGGCAGCCTTTGCTGCGCGCCAGTTTGTCGAGAGCGATGCCGTGCTCGGCTATCAGCTTTTTATTCGCAGTCACAACAGACTTCCCTGCTTCGAGGGCCTGCCGAACCCAATCGCCTGCAGGGTTAAGACCGCCAGCCAGCTCCAACACCACGTCAACCGGTGACGATAAAACATCGTGGATATTTTCTGTCCAGGTGACGTTCGCCGGAACCCAGTCGACACGCTTGCGCGCAATGTCGCGGTTAAAGATGTGCGTCAGTTCCACGCCTTGCGGTTTTGCGTCACAAAGTATGCGAGCCACCGAGCTTCCAACTGTTCCAAAACCCAGGATGGCTAATTTCAAAGGATTCACTTGCGCGTCAGACACCGATATTTCCTCTGCCTTCTTCCCAACTATTTAGAGTTTCAAATCTGAGCGAAACGTATGCGGCACGCTTGCTGTAACCAGCCCAGTAATTTCCCAAAATCGCACGAATTACACTTCAATCTTATAGAAAACTTTGCGCCGTAAGCGGTCTCAAATACGCCGCAGGGATATGTCGTCCATTTCGACAGAATCAGGCGTTTCTCCCGATGAGTTGTCCGACGATGTAAGCGGAATTCTCACCTCGGCCTGACAACCGATGGCATCTACCCGGTTTCGCAATTCAAGAGAACCGCCATGGGCCTCGGCAATCTGCCGCGCCAGTACGAGGCCGACGCCGCTTCCATTAGTTTTTGTTGTATAGAAGGGCACGAACAGGTTTCCTGGATTCGTCAATCCTGGCCCATTATCCTCCACAAAAATTGAGACCATATCTCCGGCAACGCGGCTGCGGATGGTGACTGAAGGCTCGCTCACCAGTCCTGCTTCTTCGCGGTCATTCACCGCTGCTTCGACTGCATTCTTCACCAGATTGATCAGCAACTGTTCGATCTGATCCGCATCTGCCGTCAAATTCACCGGCTGCACCTCGACTACATTTACCGTAAGACGCGTTTCCAGCCCGGCGACACGATCCAGAAGCGCCGGTAGAGGAACCAGTCGCAATACTGGAGCAGGCAGCTGAGCCAGTTGCCGATACGCCTGCACGAAACGGTTCAGCGCCTCGGCCCTGCTTTCGATAACGTTCAGTCCGCGCTCGAAATTAATTGCGCTCTCCGGCGGCAGCTGCGCGATGCGTGATCGCAGGGTTCCGGCTATCGATTTAATGGGCGCGAGCGAATTGCTGATCTCGTGCCCCAGCACGCGAATCAGCCTGCGCCATGCAATGCGCTCTTCTTCGCGCAGTGCACTGCTGACATCGGAAAGCACCAGCAGAGTATGAGGCACGCCGCGCTGGCGAAAGCTGCTGCGCCGCACCATCCAGCGGGCTTGTTGCCCCTGGGCTTCGATCGCCGTAATGCCTTCATCGGGCTCATCCAGAATCCTGCGCAGTCCCAGCTCGCCGGCATTGCGTCCAAGATCGCGCGCCGCGTTGAGATGCAATACACGCTCCGCGGCCGGATTCACCACTCGCAACGCTCCCTGCTCGTCGAAGGCCAATACTGGCGCGTCCATCTCGAGAATCACACGTCGCAGCAGGGCAACTGCTTCCAGAGCACTCAACCGTTGCGATTGCAGAGCATCAGCAAGCTGGTTGATCTCAATTGCCAGCTCGCCTAGAGAATCATGAGGAGCGGCTCCGCGAGCGCGGAAGGAAAAATCTTCTTCTCTTAAGGCTGCCACCACGTTGGCCAGAGTTTGCAGCGGACGCACCACTTGTTCGAGAAAGATTGAAGCTACCAGCAGAACGACAAGAGCTAAGGTCGTCAGAGAGCCGATGATCAGAGACAGTGAGACATGCTCGATCCAGAGCAGAATGGCAGAGAGCACGAAGATAGGAATGCAGAGCGAAGCGGTCAGAACCTTGATCTTCGCTTCGAAGCTGATTCCTTCTCGTGGAACTTTGCTGGTGGCGGCCGTGCGCCGGTGGTTCTGTTCTCGTCGGCTCCTAGATGCCATATTTCTCCATCCGCCGGTACAAAGCGCCACGGCTTAAGCCGAGCGCTTCAGCAGCCTGACTCACGTTTCCATTGGCGCGAGTCAGTGCCTTGCGGATGAGAATACTCTCTACGGATTCCAGGCTCATGTCTTCGAGCGTCTGGCTGGAGGCGCGTGCCTGGTTCAATCCCAGATCGGAAGTCTCGATGACAGGCCCACGCGCCATCAGCACAGCCCGCTCGATTGTGTGGTCAAGCTCGCGCACATTGCCCGGCCATGGGTGCTGCAGCATCACCTGCAAGGCGGCAGGATTAATCCCGTCCATCTGTTTACGGTAACGCGAAGCATAGCGATTCAGGAAGTGTGCAGCCAGCAGCGGTATATCTTCGCGGCGCTCGCGTAGTGGTGGCAGATGAATCTCAACTGTGTTGAGGCGGAACAGGAGATCGCCGCGAAAACGGCCTTGTTCTACTTCGACGTGAAGATCGGCGTTCGTAGCTGATAGGACGCGCACATTCACGCGCCGCGTTTTTGACGAGCCGACACGCTCCATCTCACCGGTTTCAAGCACGCGCAACAGCTTGGCCTGCTGACGCATGGGCACGTTGGCAATCTCGTCTAAAAACAGGGTGCCCCCATCGGCCAGTTCAAAACGACCTATCCGCTCCGTTCGGGCGTCGGTAAAAGCGCCCTTCACGTGACCGAATAATTCGCTCTCGAAGGTGCCTTCTGGCAGAGCGCCGGTATTGACCGCAACCAGCGAGCGCGTGGCTCGCTGCGAAAGACCGTGCAGCATTTGCGCTACGATTTCTTTGCCTGTTCCGTGCTCGCCCGTAATCAGAACGTTCGCATCTGACGGGCCAATGCGCGTGATCGTGCTCAGTACAGGTTGCATCGCAGCCGCAGTGGCGATCAAGTCAGGAAGATTCTGCCCGCGCAGGATGCGGTTTTCCGCTTCCAATTGATATGCCCGTCTTACAGCGTGATGCAGATCGATCTGGGTGCGCAGAACCGTTAGCAGCCGGGCGTTGTCCCATGGCTTGGGAATGAAATCTCTCGCGCCGCGCCGCATGGCCTCGACTGCAACCTCGACGTTCGCCCACGCTGTCATCACAATCACCGGAACATGACTGTCCAGTGCCTTAATTTGCGTGAGGAGGTCGAGTCCTTCTTTGCCGGAAGTCGTATCCCTTGTGTAATTCAGGTCGACAAGTAGCGCATCGTATGTGCCGGATTGCATGGCCTCGATCACCATGGCGGGCGAAGACGCCCGTTCCAGCACGAAGGCTTCCGGCTCCAGCAGAAGCTCCAGCGCGTCCAGAATATGCGGTTGATCGTCTGCGATCAGTATGCGAGGCACATGCGGAGCGGCGGTGTTGTTTTCCGCCCCGCCGAGTTGAGATGTCGTGGTCATCGAAGACCTGAGTATACCGTTAATGGCAGCTTACGGCTGCGTGTGCGTGATAACACCGGCCTTGGCGTCATCGATAGAAACACTCATGTGGTCTAGGGTAGTGCCGGTGGCACGATCGATATCTACCTTAGCCTTTTCATAGGCCGTCTGCGCTAACACCAGCGCCGATTGCGCTACTGCCAGATCGTGATCGGCAGCAAGCGTGTCATAGCTCGATTTCGATCCGAGTTGCTGTTCTTCCTTGGTGATGTCAAAGGTCTTCTGAGCCAGATCCTGCGCCTTTTGCGCAGAATCGACACGCGCTCTTGCCTGTTCTAACGCATACTGCGAGTTGCGCACGTCGAGACGGATGGTTTTCTTCTGCTGTTCGAAAGTAATCTGGTTCTGGCGGAATTCGAGCACAGCGCGGAACTGGTCAGCTTTCGCAATTCGGTTACGCAAGGTTATGTTCAGGTTGAAACCCACACGGTATTCCGGAGCGGTGTAGTTGAATGTGTTCTGCAGTGTGGTGGCAAAATCAGGAGGCAATGTCGTAGAGCAGTTTTCGGGCCCCAGGCTGCAATATGGATTAGCCGGGCCGCCGGTGCTGGTACCCGCGTAAAGTCCATAGACCGAGAGCGATGGAAGGAGCGAATTCTTAATTGTCTTCAGGTTATCCTGAGCGATTTCCATCGCAATCTGGTCTTGCGAAACGTCGGGGCGATTCTTTTCAGCCTGCGCAATCAACGCCTCTGCCGCTTTTCCCTCGTTGTCGTCCGCCGTTCCTTCATGGTCCAAAGGCACAACCGGCATGTCTTCGAGGGTAGGATCGTCGATTTCTTTCGTCAGCGCGTTCTTGATGAGCAGTTCGTTCAACCGCAACGCCGCCTTGGCTACAGTGAGGTCTCCTTCGCGTGCGGCGACGTCAGCCTGATCTTTCATGACCTGTAAAGCTGGAATGGCTTTCAACTCCAATTGTTTCTGGTCGTCATCAAGCGTCTGGTTCGCGTATGACAGTGAGCGTTCCTTGATCACCTCATCTTGATAAGCATTTACGAGATCCCAATAGATATTTTCTACTTGCGTGATTGTCGCAATCGTCTGCGCTTTGAAGCTGAGATCGGTAAGCGTCTTATTTTTCTTGGCAATCCGGATGTATCTCTCGTTCGTACCAAACCCAAAGCCTGCGAGCAGCGGCTGGCTGATAGTAAATTGGAAATCCGAAAAGAGATTTGGATTGACGGCAAAATATGGGCTATTTACGGTATACCTCTGCCCGATGTAGCCAGCCTGAATGTTCGTGCCCAATGAAAAGGACTGTGTGTATTGGGTCGTAAAATCAATGGTGTTTTCTTTCAAAAGTGGAACACCGATTGAGAATACATTCGGTTCTTGCTGAGTAGTGTGATCTACATAAGATTGCACAGTCAGTTGCGGATCGAAGGAGTTGACCAGGGTACCGGAACCTAAAGTGGACTGCACCAGACCGCCTGCACCGGCTGCCGTTGCGCCGCCGGACGATGCCGATCCTGCCCCTGAGCTCGATGATCCGAATCCTCCCTGTGTCCCCTGCTGGACTGCCGTGTTCACGCCTCGCGTCTGGCCACCAGCTTTGGTGCGGGAAATATCCATATCGGCAATTGGCATGTTGTAGCGGAAGTAGGCGAGATCCAGGTTGTTTTCAATCGCCAGTGCGATTGCGTCTTTCAACGAAATATAGATCTTTCCATCGCGGATGAGCTGTTGCAGGCGCGGCGAGTTCGTCAGGTTCAACGAAGGCGCGGTGCTCGGCGTGTAGGGCGAAATAGGATTATGCGAGTGAGGCAGTTCGACGTGGAACGGCACGACAGAAGGAGCGGAAGCTTGCATAGCCGCATTCTGCTGGGCAATGGTAGGTGGCGGGGATGCCTGCTGCGCTGCTGGAGCGTCCGGAGCGGTCTGCTGCTGGGACGCAGGAGCGGTCTGCGCGAAAGTGCTGGAGGATACGAGGCAGCAAAGCGCTGCTGCAGCCAATCGTTGCTGTAACCGGGACCCGTGATTCACGACGCGCTCACCTCCGCGCCGAGTTCCGGATTCGAAGTATCCTTCACCATCCAGCCGTCGCGAACTTCAATCACGCGGCTGCCGTAAGCGGCGTTGGATTCGGAATGCGTCACCTGGACGATCGTGGTTCCCTGTTCGTTTAACTCGCGGAAAAGCTCCATGATTTCCTTGGCCTGGCTCGAATGCAGATTGCCCGTCGGCTCGTCGGCTAGCAGCAGCACCGGCTTGTGAATCACGGCGCGCGCTATGCCTACCAGTTGCTGTTGTCCGCCAGATAACTGCGAAGGATATAGATCTTTCTTGCCGACAATCTGGAAGCGGTCCAGGGTATCCGCGACAAGTCCCTGCCGCTCGTTACGAGGAATGTCTTTGTAGGACAGCGGAAGATCGATATTTTCCTGCACGGTCAGATCATCGAGCAGGTGATAGCTCTGGAAGACCATGCCGATGTTCTTCTTCGCCAGCTCAGCCCGCTGCTTGCGGTTCATCTTATGCACCGGCTCGTCTTTGAGCCAGTACTCGCCCAGCCACTGGTCATCCAGCAAAGCCAGCACATTCAGCAATGACGATTTGCCCGCGCCCGAAGGCCCCATGATGGTGAGAAACTCACCTTCCTGAATCGTGAGATTGATGCGGCGCAATACCCAGGTCTGCCCCGCTCCCGTTTTGTAGCTGCGTTCGATGTTTCTCAGTTCAATCATGGAGTGTCACTTCCTTCACACGCTCTCGAAACAGAAAGCATCCGCGGTACATTATTGGTGAAACTGTCTTACCGCGGCTGCCTTCCTTGCGTCTTTTGAGGCAATGATCTACCCCCAGCGCACAACATAGACCCCATGCGCGGAGTAAACCACTGCCCAGAATGTTTGATTTACCGTGCTTCCAGCACCTGTTCCAGTGCATCGCCTTCAGCGACAACCTTGCCGTCGAAGAGATGAATGTTGCGCTCTGCATGGCGTGCAAAACGAGGATCGTGAGTCACCATCACGATCGTTGCGCCATCCTTATGCAGATTCTGCAGCAACTCCATCACCGCTTCGCCGTTGCGCGAGTCCAGGTTTCCGGTAGGTTCGTCAGCCAGCAGGATGGACGGTGAACCAGCCAATGCGCGAGCCACAGCGACACGCTGCTGTTGACCGCCAGAGAGCTGCGAAGGATAGTGCTTCATGCGGTGCGCCATGCTCACGCGCTCCAGCGACTCCTGTACGCGCCGCTTGCGCTCCGCAGCCGACATGCCGGTGCGATACGTAAGAGGAAGCTCGACGTTCTCATAAACCGTGAGGTCGCCGATCAGGTTGAAGCTCTGGAAGATGAAGCCGATCTCCTGGTTGCGAATGCGCGAGCGCTGAGCGAAATTCAGGTTCTCTACCGCATGGCCGTTCAGCAGATATTTTCCCGCCGTCGGCGTGTCGAGCAAGCCGATAATCGAAAGCAGTGTCGATTTGCCGCAGCCTGACGGCCCCTGCATCGCCACATATTCGCCCTTGTTGACGGTGAGATGAATGCCCGAGAGCGCGTGCGTCTCGATCTCGTCCGTATAGAAAACCTTCGTCAGCCCTTCAATATTGATCAACGCCTGTGGATTATCCATGTCTACCTCGCTCCTCGTTTTCACCCGCTATTCCAAACGAACCTTATCGGTGTTGTCGTACCGCGACATATCCGACAAAATTACCCGATCGCCTTCATTCAGACCACTCAAAATCTGAATCTGCGTAACTGATGCCTTGCCCACCTTCACCTGCACCCGGGCCGCTGTCTTGCCATCAGGTTCGTACTTGAACAGACTGATGGTGCTGTCAGGATTCCCGAATGCCGGACGACCGACATACATCACGTTTGTCAGCCGCTGCAGATCGACAGTGCCGTCCACGCTCAGCTGCGGAACCGCTCCCGCGGGAAGGGCTCCATCTAGCTTTACGTCAACCGTACGCGTTCCGTTCACTACGGCGGGATCAATTCTTGTGACATGGCCTGGAACGATACCGTTATGCGTATCAACTTCCGCCGGCTGGTCCAACAGAATATCGTGTGCCTGGGTTTCTGCGATCTTCAGCTGCGCTTTGAGCTGGTTCGGTACCACGACCGTGGCAAGCGTCGTTCCCGGAGCAACGTGGGCGCCTACGCCCAATGAAGGCTGATCGCCTGTCGCTGTGCCGGTAGTGTTAGCCTGACCGAGCGAAATCAGCACACCATCGATGCCCGCGCGCACTTCTAACGCAGCTTTCTGGTCCTGCTTCAGCTGCAGCAGCGCCTTATCCTGATCGATCTTCGCCTGCTGCACATCCAACTGCGTCTGGATAGCTTTTTGATTGATGTCGATCTGCTCTGTAGAAATCGTGTTCTGCGTGGTCAGAGCATCCGCCGAGGTCTTCGACTTGTTGTAATCAAGGCCGCTAATGACACCAAGGTCATAGCGCTTTTTGTCGATCTGCGCCTGTAGTTCCGCCTGACTGTAATTGGACGTCACAGTTGCCGCAGCTACCTTCTTATCCATGAGGGCGCTTTGCAGCGTCGCTTGCAGGTTATGGTATGCGACCTCGTCAGACTTCAGCTGTAGTTGCGCAGTCAACAGCTCCTGGTCGAGTTGCGGATCAGCAAGATCCATCAGGACCGTATCCGGAGCTACTTTCGTTCCAGGCAGAACACGGATGCGCACCACCGTCGCCTCAGTTTGAGACGGAATCAGGCGGATGCTTTCTTCGCTGGGTACCAGTGTTCCCAGTCCGCGCACCTGCACGATCATGGGACCACGTTTCACCGTGTCGGGCCAAACCGTGCTGGCATCCACGCCGGGTGCAGCCGGTTTCAGCCGGTAAACAGCCGCCGCCGCAGCCGCGACGACGACCAGCCCAATCGCCCCGATTAAAATCTGGCGACGTAACTTCTTCTTCCTAATATCTGGCCGAGCGATATCCATCGACTATAGACATTGCAACTGGCTCGCCACTTCTTGCCCTGCAGATAACCGCTTTAGATTCAATTCCGTCGTGCCTGCTGCCCTCCAGCTGTTTTATTGCTGAATGGTCATTTCCGGAATGCAATGTCCGTTTATGGACACCCGTCAGGGCCGCGCGGCTAGTAAATCAATTTAAGCGAAAACTGGATTTGACGTGACGTCCCTGCCGTTTTGCTGATTTCGCCGAAACCAGAGCCTTTGATGGTATTCGTCGGCAGCCCCATATTCACGATATTGAATAGGTTGAAGAATTCGGCGCGGAACTGCACATCCATCAGCTCACTACCGCTTTTGCGTGTCCCAAACGGCGTGTCTTTGATGAGGGCGAAGTCATAGTTGTAATATGCGGGCCCACGGAAGGAATTTCGCGACAGGGTTCCGAAGCGTCCGCTGTTCGGCCCGGTTCCGCCAGCCAGATTGATTGGAATATAGAAATACGACGCATTATTTGCGCCTTGTCCGAAGTAATCCTCGCGCACCTTGCGTGCCGACGAGAGATGCGGCTTCCCGATCTGGTCGGGCCGATCGGTACCGTTCGATCCAGCGCCGGTCTGCTGTACGCCGGAATACACAGTGAAAACCGATCCGCTTGTAATCGTTGAAATGCTCAGCAGCTCCCACCCGCCGGTAAGCTTCTTGCTAACCGGCTCCAGGAAACCGGCGCTGTCCAGGTGTAGATCCTGTGCCAGGCTCAAGCCGAAACTGTGTGCGACGTCGAAGCTCGATGGTCCATACTCGGCGTGCGTGTTAAACGGGTCCTGCGGAAGCACTTGCGACACTGCGCCCGTGGAACCGGTGCCTCCGCCCAACACTCCGCTGGTGTCATCCAGTGATTTCGACCATGTGTAGCTTGCCTGGACTCCGGGACCTCCGCGCGGGAAGGTGCCTTGCAGCGATGTCTGGAACGCGTTGTAGTTCGAGCGCGAGGTGTCATCGATAATCGATTCCACGCCGAAGCCGCCAATCACATTTCCGTCGCTGTCGAACTGCGTGTGGGGAGCGAACTCGGGACTCGCTCCCGGATAGCCATTGGGAAAGGTCATGCGGGGCAACTTCACGCCAGCCGTGCCCACGTAGCCCACGTCGGCGGTCAGATGACCGAACTGCCGCTCCAGACCAAGCGTCCACGTGCCCAGATATCCATTGCCGAACTTGCGATCGATCCCGCCGAGGTTCAGCGGCGTAATCTGATTCCCCGGCGTCAACGCTGCCATGTCGTGCTCGTAGCGGTCTACATCGAAGATCGTATTCGCCGGCACTTTTTTCGTGTCGCCGCTGGCGAAGATGTCCTGGCCAGAAGGTGTATAGGCGCGCGGCAGCACATCCGGCGTGATCTGGAAGCCGTAATGAAACTGCGCTCCCCGCGTCGCGCTCAGGTGCGGATAGATCACGAAAGGCGTCGAGCCGGTGAGTGAGTTGTCCTGCCAGATATTTGGCGGAATCGTCGTGATCGCGCCACCAACACGTACATGCAGCTTCTCGGCTGCACGCCAATCCAGCTGTACCCGTGGCCCCCAGCCCGTGTAATTCGTCTGGTAGCCCGGCTGCGGATTCACAAGAAACTGCTGCTGGCCATCGATCGTATCAAATCTGGAAGTTCGCTTCGCCCGTTCCACGATCGGCGTATAAATCTCGTACCGTACGCCATAGTCGAGCACAAAACGATCATTCAGCTTCCACGTATCCTGCACATACATGGCGAAATTGTTACGGTTAATTGCCGCGGGACCAATGTGGTATCCGTTTGAGAAATAGGGCGGAGCGACGGCCACGTTATATGAAAACGGAGTGCCGGTGAGCAGACCTGAAAGAGTGTCCGGTAGCGGGTCGCCAACGTGAACGTCGTGCATACCGCTTTGCGACTTTATTTCGACGGGCGAATATGCGGTACCGCCGCCGAAATCATACTCGCCATTCACGCTGGTGCCGAAATACGTTGTATCGCGATTCAACCGGATTTCGCCGCCCCACTTCCATGCGTGTTTGCCGCTGATGTAGGCAAAATTCTGGCGCGCCTGAAAGAGATTTCCAAACGACGACATCACCGAGCCCGCTGCGGAATTGAAGGCCTCAAACAAGCCGTCGTTGAACTTCACTGCCGGATCGGTATGGTTTGGCGTGGGAAACTGCGGTGTCGTTCGGGTAAAGCTGATGGACGACTCGAACGAATATCGCGGAGAAACCGTGCGGCTGTATGTCAGCACGCCATTGCGCTGATGATCGATATATTCCACCCCGAAGCTGCGGTCGATCGCCGTCTGATCGGGATTCGTCGTCGGCCCGGAAAGATTGTCCCAGTTAAAGCGCGCGAACAACTGCGACTTCTCGTCCATCTTCTGGTCGATGCGGATCGAGAACTGATTTGCAGTCGTATCGACCTTTGAAGAAGTCGCATACGTGTGCGCTCCATATGCACCCTGCGGATAATTCGGCAGCGGATACCGCGTCAGCACCTGCGCAATCTGTCCATCCACGGGGACATACAGCGTGTCACCCGCATAGGCGCTCGTGTCGAGTCCGGCTCGTTCGTCCGCTGTTGGAACCGCGAGCACCTGCGTCGTTCCCAGCACCTGCCGGAACCCCTGATATTGGCCGAAATAAAAGGTCTTCCCGCGTCCGTCATACATGTGCGGAATCACGACCGGGCCGCCATTCGTAAACCCGAACTCATTGCGGCGGAAGGGAGGGATTCTTCCTGTCGGAGGATGATCGAAATAATTTCGCGCATCCAGGGCTGAGTTGCGCAGAAATTCAAACACCGATCCGTGAAATCCACTTTTACCAGAGCGAGTGATGATGTCGGTGAAGCCGGAAGCGCCACGGCCTATCTCTGCCGGCATCCACCCCGAGTTGGATTGAATGCCTTCCACGGCATCGACATCGAAATTGGTAAATGTGCCGCCGCCCATCTCCGGATCGCTCGTATCTGCGCCATCCATCGCAAAGGTTGCTTCCACGCCGCGTTGTCCGTTGATGGCAAACTGCTGCGTGAAATTTGTAGCGCCATTCGCGTCGGTCATTGTGCCGGCAGCCAGCAGCAGCAACTGGCTGAAATCGCGCTTGTTCAACGGCAGTTCACTCACGGCGCGACTGGAAAGTTGCTCACCGCCTGTGGCTGCGGGCTGTTCCTGCGGATAGCTGACAGCAACTGTATTCTGATCGACTAGTGTAACTATGACAGCTACATGAGTGGAATCGAGCAGAAGCGGCTGCGCGAGATGAAGAGTCTTCCCGCTCACTTCCAATGACAATTGATATTGTCCCGCTTTCAGGTTTTGGAATGTGAAACTTCCGTCTGCTTTCGTGACCGCGACGACTTCGTGTCCCTGGCGCGCCAACCGAATTTTCGCGCCGCCGATCGCGGCACCAATAGCGTTATGGAGCACGCCGCCGGATGTCGGCATAACAGCCTCGTTCTCCTGCGCTGCGAGAACGAAGCATTGCGCAACACACAAAAGCGCCAGGAGCGCCACACACCGGAGCCGTCTCCGGAAATTAATTTCAGCAGGAACCAGAGTCAAAACAGCGTTACCTTTTCTCGGAAATGTGCTTTGCGGAAACGTTTTATTAAAACGAGTCTACGTACACAAAGCGCCATTATATGGGCACAATGACTACCTTGCCCACTGCACCCGGGTGAGCCGTGTAAAGAAATGGGTGAGTGAGATGATCGGCACGCCGAAGAAAGCCTGTACTCAACAACATCTTGACGCGCAAATAACAGCGCTTCTTTACACTATGCACATGCAAGTCAGCCCCGTCATCCTGGAAGGCACACTCGTCCGCCTGGAACCGTTAAGCATGGATCACTTACCCGCGCTCGTCGAAGCCGCGCAGGACCAGCGGCTCTGGCAGTGGTGGACGGATCCGATGAAAACAGAGAACGATATGCGCCACTATATTCAGACTGGGCTCGATGGTTCAGCCGCAGGCACAATCATCGCCTGGGCGACGCGATCAAAGGCCGACGGCCGCGTTATCGGCGCAACCCGGTTCGCCGATATTCAATCCCGCAACAGAAATTTGGAAATCGGCTGGACATGGCTGAACCCGGCCTATCAACGCAAGGGTATCAACGTAGAAGCCAAATACCTGCAGCTCACCCATGCCTTCGAAAAGATGCATGCGCGCCGCGTCGCGTTCAAAACTCACCACAATAATTTGAAATCTCAAGCCGCAATTCAGGCACTCGGCGCGAAGCCTGAAGGCGTCTTTCGTAATCACGTCGTCATTCACGACGGCAGCACACGCCATACTCACTGGTTCAGCATCATTGACGAGGAGTGGCCTGAAGTAAAAGCGAGGCTGGAACAGCGTATGCTTCGCTTCGCGAAACAATAACTTCAGAGTCAAAGTGAAAAGGTCCGAGGCTCTCGCTTCGGACCTTTTTCATTAACAACGGCAATATGGCCGAGCGAATCAGTGCTTGCCAGCAGTCGTTTCCACTGGCATCTTCTGCACCTTGCTGTGTTTCGTCGAATATGTGAAATAAATCACCAGTCCAACTACCAGCCAGATACTCACTACGATCCACGTCAGCGTGGGCAGGTTCGCAATCAGGTACAGCGCGCTGATGATACCGCAGATCGGCACCAGCGGCACCAGCGGCGTTTTGAAGGGCCGATGCAGCTCAGGTTGCCGCACGCGCAAAATCCACACGCCCGCCGAAACAATAGCAAACGCGAGCAGCGTGCCCATGTTCACCATCGCGCTCAGCTTGTCGATCGGCAACAGCGCCGGCAGAAAAGCGACGATGGTGCCAACCACAATATTCGAAATCCACGGAGTGCGAAATTTGGGATGGATGGCGCTTGCCCATTTTGGCAGCAATCCATCGCGCGACATCGAATAGAACACTCGCGACTGTCCCAGCAACATCACCAGCATCACAGTGCCAAGGCCGAAGACCGCGCCGATCTTCACCAGAATGCCGCCCCATCGCACGCCTGTCGCGTCGATGCCGATGGCCACAGGTTCGGCCACGTTCAGCGCCTTGTAGCTCACAAGACCCGTGAGCGTAAGCGAAACTGCGATGTAAAGGATCGTGCAGATCACCAGCGACCCGAGAATGCCGATAGGCATATCGCGCTGCGGATTCTTCGCCTCCTGCGCTGCCGTCGATACCGCGTCGAACCCAATGTATGCGAAGAAGACGGATGCCGCGCCGGCAGCAATACCGCTGATGCCGAACTGTCCCGGTCCGATCTTTGGCGGGATAAAAGGATGCCAGTTCATCCGGGCCAGATCAGGATGTTGCAACAGAAAGCCGATTCCCAGAAAAAGGAAGATGCCTACAACGCCAACCTTCACGAACACAATCGCAGAGTTGAGGTTGGCCGATTCCTTAATGCCGCGTACCAGCACCACTGTCACCAGCGCAATTGCGACAAAGGCCACCACATTAAAGACGCCCGTCACATGCGGCATCCCCGACGTATCCGTCACACCCATTGGAAGCGACATGAACGGCATCCAGCGGCCGTGATAGAGATACAGCACATTGCCGTAAGTCGTCGTAAATCGTGCCAGCGAAGCAGAAGGCGTCAGCCCAATCTGCTCCAGCAGGCTCAGAAAATATCCTGACCAGCCCGAAGCTACGGTGGCCGCGCCGAAGGCATATTCCAGGCAAAGGCACCAGCCGATAATCCACGCCACCAGCTCGCCCAGCGTCGCATATCCGTATGTATAGGCCGAACCGGCAATCGGAATCAGCGAGGCAAACTCGGCATAGCAGAGACCCGCAAAAGCGCAGGTAATGCCCGCCAGAATAAAGCTCAGCGCAATCGCAGGTCCTGCGTGCAGCGCGGCGGCCTGTCCGGTCAGCACAAAGATGCCGGCTCCGATCACCGCTCCCACACCGAGCGTAATCAGGTTCACCGGCCCCAGCGACCGCCTGAGTGTGTGCTCTCCCTCTTCACCGGCTTCGGCTGTCAACGAGGAGAGCGGTTTGACTGCAAACAAATTAGCCATGTACGAGCGCGTTCCTTCCAAAGAAAAAATCAATCATGTTTCAAACCGTCGTAACTTCCTGTCTGCGACGCGACCAGATCAGGTAGACAGGAACGCCAAGCAGCACAATGCACAGTCCCGGCCAGGTAAATTGCGGCTTGTAGCGCAATAATACGACACATATCCACGCCGCCATACCTATATAAAGGGCAGGCAGAACTGGATATCCTACAGCACGGTAAGGACGTTCGGCATCCGGACGCTTCCGCCGCAGCACAAACAGGCAGGCGATTGTCAGAATGTAAAAGATCAGCTCGGTGCAGATGATGTAGTCGAGCAGCTGGCTGTACGATCCCGTCAGGCAAAGAAAACACGTCCAGATTGCCTGCACAATCAACGCCGCCACCGGCGTCTTGTAGCGCGGATGCAGCCCGCTTGTCGCCTTGAAAAACAGGCCGTCGCAGCTCATTGCGTAGTAGACGCGCGCCCCGGCCAGAATCATCCCGTTCGCGCAGCCAAAGGTAGAAATCAGGATTGCCGCGGCCATCAGAAAAGCGCCGCCGTTATGGAAGATCTGCTGCAACACAGCCGTCGCCACGCGGTCTTCCGCCGCATACTGAATGCCGCGCGCAACCGCCGTCGCGCCGTGCGGATCGCCAACCAGCGGCAGCGCAAACAGATACACAAAGTTTGCCGCCACATAGAGCGAGATCACGACCACCGTGCCAAGCACCAGGGAAAGCGGCAGATTTCGCTTCGGGTTGCGAATCTCGCCTGCGGTAAACGTCACGTTATTCCACGCATCGGCTGAAAACAGTGAGCCCGTCTGCACTACAGCAAGAATCGCCAGCAGCCCGACCATCGCAATCGGGCCACCCACACCTACCTGCACCGGGTGCAGCACATGCCACGAAGCATTTTGCCAGAAGTTGTGGCCAAAATTCGCCGCCATCGCCGCCGGATTTTTGCCGAACCAGAAACCGAGAATTACCAACCCTAAAAGCGACGCCAGTTTTGCGGTCGTAAAAACGTTCTGCACCAGAGCGCCGAGACGCACGCCAAAAATATTCACCACAGTCAGAAGAAGAACAATCAGAATGCCCGTCAGGTTCGCTGTGTTCAAGCCGACATCCATATTACCGAGCACCATTGGACCAATCTTCAGAGCCGGAACATGACCCAGCTTCAGCAGCCAGTGCGATGAAGAAATCGTCGGGAAAAACACTCCGAGAAACTTGCCGAACGCCACGGCAACCGCGGCAATTGTGCCCGTCTGGATGACGAGAAAAAGCGTCCACCCAAAAAGAAAGCCCCACAGGGGGCCCAGGGCTTCTCTCAGATAAACATATTGTCCGCCTGCTTTGGGCATCATCGCCGCCAGCTCGCCATAACTGAGTGCGCCGATGATCGTCATGACTGCTGTCACCAGCCAGGCGCCAATCAGCAGCGCGGGCGAACCCACACCGCGACCAATCTCCGCCGGAACGATAAAAATGCCCGAGCCAATCATCGAGCCGATGACAATTGCCGTCGAGCTGAACAGCCCCAGCCGTTGCACCAGATGCGGGCTGTCTGCGTTCGTTTGTATTGGAGAAGGTCGGGTGCTCGTGGTCACTTGATGTTTGTTCTACCGGAAATTTCCGAATTGCGCCATGACTTTGGGAAGGGCTTGCTTCATTCCATCAGCGCACCGGTAGTCAGTTTGGTACCAGCACGCGCGAAACTTGATACTGCGGCCGTTCTAAGAATCCGAAATGCGATTGTTAGCTTTTGAAGACGGCTGCGCACTCCCTAACAATCGAAACCATTTTTTATTCTGTGCCGTCCACCTGTATGGATATTGTCTACCTGGGGAAAACCATCATGCTTCATAAAACAAAAGCAGTTTGGTCATCCATTCTCAGTATCATCTTACTCACTGCAACCATGGTACTAGCGCAGCAGGCGTCAACGGAGAAAGCCCCTCCTTTTCCACCCAAAGTTTATACGGCCAAAAAGATTTTTCTATCCAATGCCGGAGCCGACAGCGGACTCTTCCCGCATCCTTTCAGCGGCAGCTCCGATCGCGCATATAACCAGTTCTATGCTGCGCTGCAATCATCGGGGAAATTCACGCTTGTCGCCGACCCGGCAGAGGCCGATCTCGTTGTGCAGCTGCAGCTCGTCGCGCCCAGTGGTCCTAAAGATGCCGACAAGACAAAAGGATCGTCTGACCCGCTGCCTATGCTGCGCCTGACCATCTTCGACCGCGCCACGCACTACATCCTGTGGACGCTCACCGAATCCATTGAAAGTGCAAATCTGCAGAAGACTCACGATCGCAATTTCGACGATGCGCTCAGCGCCCTGGTGAAAGATTGGAAAGGTCTTACTTCAAAGGACGCGCCCGCAACGCCGTAAAAGCAGCATGTCCGGGAGTCGAAATCTGGGGCCCATCTTTCGTACTTTACGAAACGGCAGGAAAGCGCAGCCATCATCGCCCAGCAATCGCAAGAAATTCCCGAGCGATCTTCGCCGGTTCCTCTGCCGATCCAAACAACATTGAGATCACAGCAACCGAATCAGCCCCGGCCGCGAGCACTTCAAACGCATTCTCAAACGTAATGCCGCCAATCGCAACCAATGGCTTGCGCGTCAGCCTGCGCGCCGCACGCACGCCGTCCAGCCCCACCACCGCGTCAGGATTCAGCTTGGAAGTCGTCATAAATACTGGCCCGATCGCAAGATAGTCCACAGGGAGCGCATCGGCGGCCGCTACCTGCTCAAGGTTGTGGGTCGAGATTCCAACCATCCGGTTCGGGCCAACAATCCTTCGAGCTTCGGCAACAGATTCATCGTCCTGCCCCACATGGACGCCATCGAAATTCGCACGTACGGCAAGCTCCGGATGATCATTCATGATAAGCGTGACCGCGCTCGTGGCAGCCTTCCTCATCCTGTCTGCATCGATAAGAATCTCGTCATCGCTGCCCTGCTTATTGCGATATTGCAGCAACGTAACGCCTGCCATCTCCAGTTCAGTCACAGTGTGTACCAGATAGACACCGCGTTCAAAGGAAGGCAGCAGAGAGGCATCCAGAATGGGATAAAGCGAAGGTAACGAGAATGACATAGCCCTCTCAGGATAAACAAATTCGACGTTTCCTGACACTTCATTGCCCTCCCTTGCACCGCTGTGATAAGAGAAGAGCAGCGCTCGGGGCGCATCCAGTCCGCGGAAAGGGCTCTGCCCACCCAACGAGTTTCACAACTGAAGGTCGCGAACCTTCTTTCAGCCTGATTCGTGCGGACTCCAGGCATGCACTGAAAGGAGATTCGTATGCCCAACCCGCAGGATGCCCTGCCTCTTCCTCCTCGTCCCAGCCTGGAACGTTATAGAAAACTCGCCAAAGAACTCGTCAAAGCCGGAAAGTCACATGACGGAAACGCCATCAGCGAGTGGACGAATCGATGGATCGAAACACTGGCACAACGGGCAGGTAGCAAGCCGTCACTCGCAGATGCGAACCGGACCGAATCCTTCGCTCGGGAAAAGCTTGCCGAGAAATGCACACTCACTAACGCGCAGTTTGTGATCGCTCGCTCGCATGGCTTCGAAAGCTGGCCCAAATTCACGCGACACATGGAAGCCCTCACGCGGGAAAACTCGTCCGTCGGCAGATTCGAGGCCGCTGCTGACGCAATCGTCACCGGCAAACTATCTGTGCTGCAACGATTACTGCACGAAGATCCACCACTCGTCCGTATGCGTTCGACACGCGAGCATCAAGCCACGCTGTTGCTCTACGTCGCCGCAAATGGTGTCGAAAATTATCGCCAGAAGACTCCGAAAAACATTGTGCAGATCACGAACCTGCTGCTCGAAGCTGGAGCGGAAATCGATGCAACAGCAAATGTCTACGGCGGAGGAGCCACCACACTCGGCCTGGCTGCAACCAGCATTCATCCTGAACTTGCCGGAGTGCAGGAACCGCTTCTCCAGACCTTGCTCGACCACGGCGCAACCATTGACCAGCCACGCACTGCAGGCAACAACCATCCGGCTGTATTGGGATGTCTGGCAAATGGTCGTACAAAGGCTGCGGCATTTCTCGCCAGCCGTGGCGCTGGCTTAACGCTGGAATCGGCGGCAGGCATTGGCCGTCTTGATCTGGCCAAAAGCTACTTCAACGATGACGGCGCTCTGAAGCCATCCGCAACAAGGAAACAGCTGGAATCAGGATTTCGGTACGCATGTCTATATGGCCATACCGGAATGGTTGAGTTTCTTCTGGAGAGAGGCGTCGATCCTGCAACGCAGGGCGACGACGGCCAGACCGGCTTGCACTGCGCCGTCATCGGCGGCCATCTGAACACAGTCAAAATCCTACTGCAGCACAATCCGCCGCTCGAGATGAAGAACATCTACGGCGGAACAGTCTTCGGCCAGACACTATGGTCGGCAGCGCACGGTGGCGATCCGGAGATCTATATCGGCATCATCGAAACACTGATAGCCGCAGGCGCTGAACTCCCAGCACGCCACGTGCCCGTGAATCCGCGAATCGACGGTTGGTTAGAGCAACATGGAAGCTACGCCGAGCCGAACTGGTATTGGTTCGGTGAAGAGCCTCGATCGAACGCAGAGAAAGACGAGCTAGGGAATTACTGAATTCCTTCTGCTTCTTTCCGCTCTTTTTCGCGCTCGAAATAACGCTCCATGAACTTCGTATCGAAGTTGCCTTCGCGGAATTCCTCATCCTGAAAAATCCCACGATGCAGCGGAATCGTCGTGTGAATCCCCTCGACGACAAACATATCGAGAGCGCGCTGCATGCGAGCCATTGCCTCTTGGCGGTCTTTGCCATGCGCAATCAGTTTGGCAATCAGCGAGTCGTAATACGGCGGTACAACTCCCTCGGCATATTGCGCCGTGTCTACACGAATGCCATTGCCTCCGGGAACGTTGAAGACGTTTATCTTACCTGCTGATGGCGTGAACTTCTCCGGATGCTCTGCATTGATGCGGCACTCAATCGCATGCCCTCGAATCGTCGTCGGCTCCGGCAGAATGCTCGACAGCCTTTCGCCTGAAGCGATGCGCAATTGCGCCTTGACGAGATCGATACCAGTCACCAGCTCGGTCACCGGATGCTCCACCTGGATGCGCGTATTCATCTCGATGAAGTACATCTTGCCGTCTTCATCCATCAGAAATTCAATCGTGCCCGCATTCTGGTAACCGACATGTTCGAGCGAACGCTTCAGCGTCTTGCCGATCTCGTCGCGCATCTTCTGCGTTACCTGTAGCGATGGCGCTTCCTCAATCAGCTTCTGGTGCCGTCTCTGGATCGAACACTCGCGCTCGCCAAGCGAAATCACATTGCCATGCTCATCGGCCAGAATCTGGAACTCGATGTGCCGCGGCCGCTCAATAAACTTCTCCATGTAGAGAGAGCCGTTGCCGAAGGCATTCGAAGCCTCGCTGCTCGCAGCTTGAAAAAGCCCCGGTAGTTCTTCTGCCGAGCGCACCACACGCATGCCGCGTCCACCACCGCCCGCAGTCGCTTTCAGAATGACCGGGAAGCCGACAGACTTCGCCCACTCCAGCGCCTCATCTTCGCTCGCGATGACCCCATCGGAGCCAGGAAGAATCGGCACCTTGGCCTTCTTCATCGCCTGACGCGCTTTTTCCTTCTCGCCCATCAGCCGCGTCACTTCTGGCGGTGGTCCAATGAACTTGATGTTCGAAGCGCGGCAGACTTCGGCGAAGTTCGCGTTCTCGCTCAGCAATCCATAGCCGGGATGAATCGCATCCACATCGGCAATCTCCGCCGCGCTGATGACCGCTGGAACGTTTAGATAGCTCTCCGCCGAGCGCGGAGGTCCAATGCAGATCGCTTCATCCGCAAAGCGCACGTGCAGCGAGTTGCGGTCGGCCTCGGAATACACCGCTACCGTGCGAATCCCCAGTTCCTTGCAGGCACAAATCACACGCAGCGCAATTTCGCCACGGTTGGCGATTAGAACTTTTCGAAACATAGAAACCTAGCGCGGACGAACCGCAAAGAGCTGCTGGCCGTATTCCACCGGCTGACCATTCTGCACAAAGCGCTTGACGATCTCGCCCGATGCGTCGGACTCGATCTCATTCATCAGCTTCATGGCCTCGATAATGCAAAGGACCTGGCCCTGCTCCACCTGGTCGCCGGCCTTCACAAATGCAGGCGTGCCAGGCGAGGGCGACTCGTAAAATGTTCCCACGATCGGCGACTTCACAATATGCAGGGAAGCGTCTTCGTTCTCAGCAGCCGGAGCCGGTGCAGGCGCGCCACTCGGAGCAGCAGCAGCTTGCACCGCAGGCAATGTTGCTGGAGCCGGTGCGGATGCCAGTAAGCGGCTCAAACCCGCGAGATCCGCGGCAGAGCCTTCCTGCGCAAACTTGATGCGAACCTTCAGCTCGCCGCGTTCAAGATCAAACTCGCCAATCTTGTTTTCTTTCAGAAACTCAATCAGTTCCTTGAGCTCTTTCATCTCTTCTGGATTCATCTTTGAATGTCTCTCAAGTTCTCAGGCATCATAGCTGGATCAACGCCTTCGGTGCAGGCGTCAGAATTTTTCCGCCGTTTTCCGTCACGGCAACCATGTCTTCAATACGAATGCCAAACTTCCCTTCAATATAAATACCCGGCTCAATCGTAATCACCATACCGGGCGCAAGCAATTGTTCCTGACCTGCGGCCACGCGCGGCGACTCGTGAATCTCAATGCCCACGCCATGCCCAGTGGAATGCGTAAAGTACTGCGCCAGCCCTGCTTTTTTAAGCACCGCGCGCGCGGCTTCATCCACTTCGCCGCACGTCGCGCCAGGTTGAACCGCGGCAACCGCAGCCTCCTGCGCCTCCAGCACCGCATCATACGCGAACTGCGCTTCCCTGCCCGGCTTTCCAAGGTGCACAGTGCGCGTCATATCGGAGCAATAACCTTTGAGGATAACACCGAAGTCCAATGTTACGAAGCCGTTGCGCGGCAACTTCGCGGTTGTGGCCCGCCCATGCGGTAACGCCGAGCGCTTCCCGGAAGCTACGATCGTCTCAAATGACATGCCCTCTGCACCCATGCTGCGAGCAAAAAATTCGAGATCAGCGGCAATCTCCGATTCAGTCGCTCCGCTCTGTATATGCGGTAGCACAGCCGTAAACAGATTGCAGCCGAGTAGTGCCGCCTGCTCCATGAGCAACAGCTCATCCGCATCCTTCACCATGCGCAGAGCAGAAACCGCTGGCTTTCCCAGCGGGTGAAAGAAGCCGCGTCGCTTCCCCGCAGTCAACGCTCCCCGCATCATGTCCAGCGCGGAAACCGTCGTCTGTTCCGGATCAAAATAAGCCCGCGCCACGCCAGCCGCATCCAGCCATGCGCAAGCCTCACGCAGCGCCGACTTCTTCGCAATCACTGGGCGCGCGCCTTGGGTCTCTTCCTTTGCCTGTGCCGTATAGCGGCCATCTGTAAACATGGCCGAGCGTTTCGCTGTTACCGCCAGCACTGCATTCGATCCGGTAAAACCGCACAGATAGCGCACATTCGGAAGATGCGACACCAGCAGCGCATCCAATCCCTGCTTCTTCATCTGCCCACGCAATGCGCGCATTCGCTGAAGAAAATTCATCCCTCATAGATATATCAGGAATGAAGCAGAAAAGAGGAAGGCCGGCACCGCATGCAGATTCAATCTCTTCTATACTTGGCCTTTCACCATGCAACGCGTATATCCCAAATTCCTACTCTCCGCATTCTCGCCTGAGCACTTCCCCGCGCCCTCCATTCCCGAGGTCGCATTCCTCGGCCGCTCCAACGTCGGCAAATCCAGCCTGCTCAATGCTCTCCTGGGCTCGAAGCAGGCGCACATCTCGTCTACACCCGGACGCACACGCTCCATCAATTTTTTCTCCATTACCGATTCGCCCGACCGCCAGCAGCCCCAGCTTTACTTCGCCGATCTGCCCGGATACGGCTATGCGAAGCTCTCGAAATCCATCTCCTCCGAATGGCCCAAATTCATCGAGCCCTACCTTGCCGAACGCCCAACCCTCGCGCTCTGCCTCTGCCTAGTAGACAGCAATATCCCGCCGCAGAAGAGCGATGCGCAGCTCATTCATTTCCTGCAGGCGCATGACCGCCGCATTCTCGTGATCGGAACCAAGGCTGACCGTCTCTCCGGAAATGCGCGCGTCAAAGCGCAAGCAGAGCTGCGAAAAGGCCTCGCGGTTGAAGACCTGTTGCTTTGCTCCTCGAAAACGGGTGCTGGATTGAAAGAGGTGTGGTCTGCGATCTACACCGCAGCAGAAGATGAGGGCTGAATCACCGGCTGGCCGTCGCTCAAAATCTCAACCGGAACGGCAATCTCACCCGAGTGAATGCGCTGCTGCAGGAGTCCTACAAACCTGACCAATTCATCGGCAGTGAATCGTACATATCTTTCTTTCGACAGTTGTTTCTGCAGATAGCGCGGGCCAAGCCGCAGCCATTTCACACGCGAGTCCTCATCGCTCCCCAATGCTTCCGCAGCCACAGCATCGACAAGCGGCAGCCACTTCGCGGCATCCTGTGAAACGCTCCACGTCACGACCAGCGAACCGACCGTAGCCACTGCAGCGGGAAGCACCTTCGCTCCGCGCTCAACAAATTTTTCTGACTGCAGCCCTTCGCCAGCCACAAGGTCAGGCTGAACTCCGCGCTCCAGCATCGCAGCCGCAGACTGCGCTGGATCGCTTACCAGCACCACCGATACTGGCTGTTTCTTGCGAATTTCATTTTTCAGAATGCGCAACGCCTCATCCAGGCTGTTGACCATGAAATCGCAGATACCCTGCCGCAGCGCCTGCTTCGCGCGTTCAGCATTCCCATCCACTGCCAGCGAGGCGGCGCCTGCAATATTGCTTGCAACTGCGATTGCCATACCGCGACGATCTAATTCACCCGCGAAAACCAGCAGCCCACCCGCTTCCAGGGCAATAGACGCGAGTGCCGTAAATCGATCGAATATTTCGGCTGTGTCGGGATAATTCTGCTCAGTCATCTAGATGCTTGGATGCCGTCAGACTGAACGAGGTCTGGAATTACCAGCTCGAATAAGGCTGGCCGTTCGTTCCCATCTCATCCGAACCACTGTGCACGTCATTAATTCCCGGCTCCGACTGGTCCACGCTCTCAAGCGTGTCGCTCATCGCCGTCACCCAGGTGCTGTTGCTGTGCGTCATGGGATCCACCGGCACATCTTTGATATAGCCATCCTGCACCAGGTCGTCGAGGGACTGCGGTCCTTTCTCTTTGTCCATCGTGTAGGAATCGATCGCCTGCCGCAATACGTGCAGATCTTCCTTCAGCACCGCTTCACGCGCCGATTTTAGAGACGATATATAAGACGGAATCGCAATCGCTGCCAGCACGCCGATGATGAGCATCACCACCATCAGTTCGACCAGCGTAAATCCATCCTGCCCGCGTCTTCTTCTCGTCATCCGCATCATCACCACGTGTTAAACTTCGTCCCATCCAACGCTGTTCCATCCGACTTGGAAGACACATCGAAGACGTTCTGGCCGCCCCACGAGTCGCTGGTCGGGTCATCCTGCATCGACCGCATCCCCCACTCGTCCTTGCCCGTCATAGGATCGACGGGGATGCGCCGCAAAAAGCGCACCTTTTTCCCCTGCACATCCACGCCGTCTACCAGCGTCTGCAAATCCGGCGGATAGTTGAAGCTGTCTACCTTTGTCTGAAAGGCTCCTCGGTCAGCCGCATCCTTGTAATGGTCGATTGCGTCGCGCATCGTCCACAAGTCGTAGTGAAGCTCGCGCTCTTTCTCCCGTTTCACAGTCAACCGAGTCAGAGGAATTGCCGCTGAAGCAAGGATGGCGAGGATCGCAACCGTCACGATCAGCTCTACAAGCGTGAGCCCCGCCTCACCGCCTCTACTCCGTGATTTCAAGCAAACAGTCACACTATTCCAAAGATGTTGTTGCCTTAAGCGTTTTTCGTTTTGTTTCCAGAGCGCCGCGAAGGACCTGCCTTGTCAGTTCGCGCACAAGCGCGATATCGAAAGCCAGTCCTCTCGCAAAATTCGCTGCATGACCGCCACGCGAACCGCGCCCTGCTTCACTGCACGTGTACGACTGCCTGCGAACCCATGGCCGGCACCGGTTGCTGGGAGCTGTTCCTCACCACAGGCCGCGAGATGGCAACCGAAGCATCGCCCGGAGCCTTTGCCTGGAAAGTGAGTACAACCACCGGTCCGTTTCCGCTGATGCCAGCCGCACCCGGAGGTCTCGAGGCTGAGATCGTTACGCCGCCGTTGCCGTCATCGCGATGCACGAGCGCTACCGCCTGTCCGTCTTTGCCGAGGAAGTTTCCGACATCGACATTGATCAGACTGAGCTTGGAGCTGTCATATTGCATCTGCAGTGGCACGGAGAATACGTCCTGGCCGCCCGAAAGATTGACCGGAACCTGGAACGTCGTTCCCACCTTCTGCGGGGCCGGAGGAGCTGCCAGTTGCAGACTCACAGGAGCACCGGCATTGGCCTGCTGTTGCATCTGTCCCAGCGCGTTCTGAGCTGCCGCCTCGGCCGATTGGCCGGGAATTCCCTGACTGCCCGGCTGTGCCACTGCCGGGGTCGCCTGCGGCGGAGTGCCCGGGGCCTGTATTCTGCGCAACTCGATCGAGTTCGTTGTGCCCGTATCAATCTGGCGCGTATTCAGAGGAGAAATCTGGGCTGCACGCACCACATGCGGAATCACCAGAAAGACAATCTCATCGTCCTGCGTCTCGCGCGTTTCAGAACCAAAGATGTATCGCAGGATAGGCAATTCTGCCAGCCCCGGGGTGCCGCTCAACGAGCGGGTGCTCGACTTGGTAAGGATGCCGCCGATAATGCTGGCCTCGCCCTCTTTCAGACGAATGGTTTCCTCAGCGCTGTTATTCAGAATGACCGGCTGGCTGATGCCGCCCAGATTCAGCACAGGACCGATGGTCGAGACCTCGATCTTCATCTTCACCGTCACGTCGCGGTCATAGTGGATCTGGGGCTTCATATTGATGTTCACGCCCACGTCCATGTACTGGAACTGCGTGTTCACCAGTGAGCTGACGATCGCAGTGGCTGCGCCCGTCTGGTAAGAACCGGTGGCGACCGGATACTTTTCACCAATCTTCAGGGTCGCTTCCTGTCCGTCGGAGGCGCGAATGCGCGGGTTCTGCAGAATCTTAGAATCAGAATCGGTCAGCAGGAGATTTGCCTGCGCCTGTCCGATGGTCACAGCGAAGTTCGTGGCGTTCAAATGCGCCAGGTCATTCAGGGTCAGGCCGCCCGTTGTACTCGTGCCCGATGATGTACCTGAGGAAGATGATGAGGAAGAAGAAGAAGAAGACGAAGTCTGGTTTGCATTGGATTGCTGAAAATTGATCGTCGCCGTCTGTGGAAGCTGAATACCGATCTGCCGCGTCTTATCGCGGTTTACTTCCATGACCGCGATGTCGATTACAACCTCGGCGCGCGCCTTGTCCAGATCGTTAATGAGCTTCTGCGCCAGCAACAGCTCATCCGGCGTACCGCGCATGATGATCGCGTTTTGGCTCGGCACGGCGTACAGGTGCCCAGCGGTAAACACGTTGCGCAGTGCAGTCTGCACATCGTTCAAGTCCTGTTGCTGCGATACGTTCGTGAGATAGAAGGTCTGTACCGCCTGCTCATCCAGCTCTGCGCGCTTGCCGCGATTGTTCTGCGCCACAAAAATGGTATTCGCGGTAATGGGGCGCCAGAATGTGCCCGAGATGGTGCCGACAATCCGCAGCGCGTCATACAGATCTACGTTTGTCAGGTCCACTTGGATGCGCTTCGAGGTGTAGTCCGGATCAAAGAGCACATTGATGCCGGCGAGCTTGCCTACCGTCTGGTAGACGATCTTGCTGTCTTCGATTGAGTGAATCGTCAGCGGCTCATTCGACATTGGTTTCAGCTGTGGCGGACCGCTGATATCACTGAAAACAGGATTTGCATTCAGGGGAACCGAGGTCTCCTGGGTCGGAGGCGCGTTCATCTTTTCGCGTGTCGCCTGGATCTCCTGCTGCGCCAGTTCATTACTTGGATCGATCTCGAGCGCGTGCAGAAACTCGGTCAGCGCCCCCGTGTTGTCGCCCTGATCGCGCAGCTTCTCGCCCTGTTTTACATGGGCCGTGGCAGCCGGGAAGCGCATGCGCTCATAAGCTGCCTTGTAGCGCAGATCCTTGGGGTCCTTCTGAAAGGCCTTGTAGTAGTCATCATAGGCCGTTTGAACGTCTTCTCTCGCTTCCGCGTCCTCCGCCTGCTTAAACCATTTCTTTGCAGACTGCGCGTGGGCGCTCGTGGAAAAGCCAAAGAAAACACACAATGCGATGGAAAAGAGTACCAGCTTCGCGGCACCCGGCTTCACGGTTCGACGTTTCATGCAACTCCAGGTAAACATCTCTGGGGAAAAGGCCTCGGGAGCGGCTTGCGGAGCACGCTTGGAGAGAGAAAATTCAGCCAGCAACTTGTTTCTTTTCATTCCCGGGCGATGACCGATTATAGCAGCGGCCTCCCGGGGAACAGCTATCATCCGTCCACATGCTAGCATTAGGATTCGTACCCATGGCACGCCAAACCAGCCATCAGGTGGCTCCCGCAGCCCCGCAAAAAGTCAAAACCCAGGCGAAACCCCGCGACCCCGTCGCAGCCGGTTCGCGTGACGCCGCCGTGAACCGCGCGGCCGGGCATAATTACTTCCTTTCGGACAAGATCGAGACGGGCGTAGCCCTCCGTGGCACGGAGGTCAAATCCATCCGTGAAGGCAAGGCCAATCTCAAAGACGCTTACGGCATCATTAAAGATGGCGAAGCCTTTCTGTTGAACGCGCATATCGGTCCGTATTCCCACGGCAACTACACCAACCACGAGTCGCTCCGCACGAGGAAGCTGCTGCTGCACCAGGAAGAAATTCGCAAACTACTCATCAAGACGCAGCAGAAGGGATTTACGCTCATTCCCACTCGCCTTTATTTCCGCAATGGCCGTGTCAAATGCGAACTGGCCGTCGCCAAGGGCAAACAAGACTGGGATAAGCGTGAAACCGAACGCCGCCGCGAAGCTGATAAGGAAGCCAAAGCCGCCATCGTTCGCTCTCGCCGCCAGTAGTTCACGGAAAAATATTCATTGCCTGCGAAATGAAGGTATTCACATTTCAATCGCTCCCATCAGGCTTTTCGGATGATTTCCATCATCACGGCATTGGACTATTCCGCCCAAATTCAGCTCAAGCCCTTCACAGTTCTATAGCTAAAGCGATATGCTTCTTTGGCAATAAGATATTTTCAGTAATGGAAGGGGAGTTGTTGTGTTCTCTTCGAAAAAACTGCTGCATTTCCTCTGCCTTACCCGTCTTCGCTATCTTCCATCGGAGAGGTTTCGCATTTCAGGCTGAATGTAATTTCTCACGACTGGAACACGATAAGAAGCGCGGCGTTTTAGCATATTCCTTGTAGAGGACACACAGCACCGGATGAAAAAGATCGGAATGGGCCTCATCGGCCCGGGATTCGTTGCAGCGCACCACATTGATGCCGTCAGGCGACTTGGAGACGTAGATATTGTTGCCGTCGCCGGCTCCTCCCAGGCATCAGCCGAAAAGAAGGCGCATGAATATAAGATTGACCGCTCCTATGGCGACTATAAAGCCCTGATCGCCGATCCTGACATCCAGGTCATCCATAACACCACGCCCAACCATCTGCACCTTCCGGTTACGATGGCTGCCCTTGCGGCAGGCAAACACGTCATCTCCGATAAGCCGCTGGCCCTGAATGCGAACGAAGGTCGCCAGCTGCGCGACGCCGCCATCGCCGCAAAAGTAGCCCATGTCGTCACCTTCAATTACCGCGGCAATCCCTTAGTGCAACAGGCACGCGGCATGATCGCACGCGGCGAAACAGGGGACCTCAGCTTCGTCCACGGCTACTATCTTCAAGACTGGATGACCGACCCAAACGTCTATTCGTGGCGCTCCGACCCTGCGAAAGGCGGAACAACCTCTGCCTTGGGAGACATCGGCTCTCACTGGTGCGATCTCGCCGAACATGTCTCCGGCTTGAAGATCGCCTACGTACTCGCCGACCTTACCACCGTCATTCCCGTCCGTTATTCCTCCGGCACATCGGCAGAAGCCTTTTCCACCAAAGGCGGTAGCGATCGCCAGCCCGTAGAAGTGCATGCAGAAGACTTAGCCAGCGTCCTCCTCCGCTTCGAAAACGGCGCGAAGGGCTCTTTTTCCGTAGGACAGGTACTGCCCGGTCACAAGAATGACCTGCAACTCGAAGTAAACGGTAGAACGCTCTCCCTTAAATGGAGACAGGAAGAGCAGAACGAGCTCTGGATCGGGCGGCACAATCAACCCAACAGCATCATGGCGAAGGACCCCTCGCTGGTTTCCAAGGATGTCCTTCCCTACGTCCACCTGCCCGGCGGCCACCAGGAATCATGGGCCGACGCCTTCCGCAACATTATGAGTGACGCGTATCAGTGGGTCCGCGAAGGCGGAAAGCCGGAAGCCAGGCCAGCCGCGCTCGCTACATTTGAAGATGGCTACCGCTCAACATGCCTTGTCGAAGCCATGTTGAAAAGCCACGCAGCAGGCGGCGCATGGCAAAACGTGCAACACTCGCCGTCAAACAGCTAGGCAGCACAGTTCATAAGGAGCAATGCAGGAATGAAATTGGGAGTATTTACACCGCTGCTTTCGCAACTGCCGCTGAAGGATGTTCTGGCCAAGCTCAAGGCCCTGAACATCACAACAGTGGAACTCGGCACCGGCAACTACCCGGGCGATGCCCACTGCAAGCTCTCCATGCTGGACGATGCCGACGCCCTGAAAGAATTCCGCAAGACTCTGGACGACTCCGGTGTATCCGTCAGCGCGCTAAGCTGCCACGGCAACCCCCTTCATCCCGATCCCAAACAGGCCGAAGCGGCGCAGGAGGTCAATCGCAAAACCATCCTGCTCGCAGAAAAACTCGGCATCCCTGTTGTCGTCGATTTCTCCGGCTGCCCCGGCGACTCGCCCGACGCGAAAGCTCCCAACTGGGTCACCTGCCCCTGGCCGCCCGAATATCTCGACGTCCTGGCATGGCAATGGAAAGAAGTCGTCACTCCTTACTGGATCAAGCGCGCCGAATTCGCCGCCCAGCACAATGTCAAAATCGCCATCGAGATGCATCCCGGCTTCGTCGTCTACAGCCCGGAAACCCTGCTCCGCCTTCGCGAGATCGCCGGACCATCCATCGGCTGCAACTACGACCCCAGCCACATGTTCTGGCAAGGAATCGACCCAATCGCCGCCATCCGCGTCCTCGGAGACGCCATCTTCCACGTTCACGCGAAAGATACGCAGATCTACTCTGCCAATCTCCCACGCACCGGCGTGCTCGACACCAAGCCCTACACCGACGAGCGCAATCGCGGATGGATCTTCCGCACCTGCGGCTATGGCCACGGCGCGGAGTGGTGGAAAGAATTCGTATCGACGCTGCGCATGTATGGCTACGACAACGTACTATCCATCGAGCACGAAGACAGCCTCCTCTCAGCAGAAGAAGGCCTGACCAAAGCCGCGCAATTCCTGAATGAAGTCGTCATTAAGGAAACGCCCGGCGCCGCGTGGTGGGTATAGTGAAACTTTATTTCCCTAGTGAAAAACAATGCCAAATGAAAGCGCATCCACTTTGGCAGGAATCAACAGATTATGAATAGAAGAAACTTTATTTCATCGTCGGCCCTGGTATTCGCAGGCAGTTCGCTTCAAGGGCTTGTGCCGCGATCCTTCGCGCTCGCTCCCGACGCCGCAAAAGCCGACCATGCCCTTCGCATCGAACCCTGCACGCTTGATATCGGTCCCGGCGTTTCAATAAAGACACTTGCCTATAACGGACAGGTTCCCGGCCCGCTGCTTCGCCTGCGCGAAGGCGTCCCAGTCTCCATCGACGTGACCAACGCAACCGATAATGCCGACATCGTCCACTGGCACGGCCTCGCCATCGATTCGCTCAATGACGGAGCGATGGAAGAAGGCTCCCCGATGATTCCTGCCGGCCACACGCAGCGTTATTCCTTCACGCCTCGCCCCTCGGGCACGCGCTGGTATCACACCCACGCCACCGCCAACGACAATCTCGCCATCGGCACCTATACCGGCCAATTCGGCTTTCTGCTGATCGAAGGCAGCGAGCAGCCCGCGCACTACGATCAGGAGATCAACCTCGCCATTCATCACTGGGAGCCCTCATTCGTTCCCATGGTCGATACCATGCGAGAGCAGTCCTCCAATATGCCTCAAACCACCGGCTCCGATGTCGGCTACAAGTACGCCACCATCAACTCCCACATGCTGGGTGCAGGCGAGCCGATCCGCGTCAAGCAGGGTCAGCGCATCCTTATGCGCCTGCTTAATGCCAGCGGCACGGAAAATGTCGTGCTCGCGCTTCCCGGCCACACCTTCAAGATCATCGCCATGGACGGCAATCCGGTCCCCAATCCGAAATCAGTCGAAGTTCTCTCGCTCGCCGTTGCCGAGCGCGTCGATGCCGTCGTCGAAATGAACTCGCCGGGTGTCTGGATACTTGGCTCAACGAACGAAAAGTCGCGGCAGATGGGCCTCGGCATCGTCGTCGAATACGCAGGCAAAAAAGGCGCGCCCGTATGGAAAGATCCCGCGCCCGCTGAATGGGACTACACGCAGTTTGCCAATACAACGGCTGCCCCTGAGCCCGACCAGACCTTTACCCTGACATTTCGCGACATCGGCGCACTTCACGGATCGAAGTTCGATACCTGGACCATCAATAACAAGTCATGGCCAGACATCGATCCTCTCATCGTGCAAAAAGGCAAGCGTTATCGGCTCGTCTTCCGCAACGGCAGCGGAGATCAGCACCCTATGCATCTCCACCGCCACACATTCGAAGTGACGCGCATCGGCGATAAACAGATCAGCGGCCTCAAGAAAGATGTCATCAATGTCATGCCGCTCGACAGCGTCGCTGTAGATTTCGTCGCCGACAATCCCGGCGATACCCTCATGCACTGTCATCAGCAGCTGCACATGGACTACGGATTTATGCAGCTCATCAAGTACGCAGGATGACCACCAACTCGGATTCAGACAGCATCTGTACGGAAGCCAAAATTGTGATGGAAGGTAACCATCGGTTCATGAAGAAAATTCACACTGCAACACTTTTCGCCGTTCTTCTCGGAATTTCTCCCGCTGTGATGAGCGCGCAGGCGCCGCCCGCTGGCACAGAACCGGCGCATGTTGCCGCGTCCGTCGGCGCACAGTCCTATGCAAAACACTGCTCCATCTGTCATGGTGAGCAACGCGAGGGCAATATTCCAGGCTTCCCTCCCTTGCTCGATGTGGGCCGCCAGCTCAATCCGCAGCAGATTACCGATCTCATTCATAAAGGCAAGGGCCGCATGCCCGCCTTCCCTACGCTTCAGGACGGTGAGTTATCAGAGCTGCTGCATTTCCTCACCACGGACGATCTTTCCGCGCCCGCGCACTCAGCCACCGTTTCCACGAGTGCTGCCGAAGCTGGCCAACGCCTCTTCCAGCGCAACTGCGCCTTCTGCCATGGACGTGATGCCGCAGGTGGTGAAACAGGACCTGACCTCACGCGGTCCAAACTCGTTCTCGCGGATGTGAACGGCAACAAAATCTCTGAAGTGATTCACAACGGCCGCCCGGAAAAGAAGATGCCTGCCTTTAATTTCTCGAACGACGAGGTCGCTTCTCTCGTGGCCTTCATTCACTCGCAGCAGTCCAAGGCCGCCGCGCATCCCGGCAGCCGCCGCGGTGTCGATGTCTCTGACTTGCAGACAGGCAATGTCGAAGCTGGAAAGCAATACTTCGACCATGCCTGCGCCAGCTGCCACTCGGCCACCGGAGACCTGAAAGGGATTGCCTCCCGCCTTGAGGGCCTGCAACTTGAAGAGCAGATGCTCTACCCGCGCGAAGCCAAACGCTACGCAACGGTCAGCCTTCCGTCAGGAGAAAAAATCCGCGGTCTGGTCATCTATCTCGACGAGTTCACCGTCGGCATACGCGATGACAGTGGCACTTATCACTCATGGTCTGTGAACCGCGTCCACTACACGGTCGAAGATCCGGCGAACGGTCACGTGGAACTCTTCAGCAAATACACTGACGCCGACATCCACAATTTAATGGCATACTTGCAAACCCTGCGATAGGTGCTCGGCTGCACCCGCATCTATTGACGAGGTCACATAACTGTTATGAAGTTTTTGAAACACGCTTTGGTCTTTGCTACGGCCGCACTCCTGCCCTTGATGCCGCACGCGTCGGTCGCGCAAAACCTTGATCCTGACACGATCGCGCATCCCGCGCCGGACACCTGGCCGAACTATCACGGTGACTACACCGGGCGGCGGCATAGCCATCTCACGCAGATCGCGCCGCAAAATGTCGGGAATCTCGGCCTTGCCTGGGCGTTCCAGACCAACCAGGGCGCGTCCATCAAGTCCACGCCGCTGCTGGTCGATGGCGTTCTCTATTTCACCGTTCCCGATCACATCTGGGCTGTCGATGCCCGCTCCGGCCACATGCTTTGGCACTACAACAAGCCCACCGATCAGGGCGACCATATCGGCCAGCGCGGTGTTGCCATGTATAAGGGATGGCTTTACTACCTCACTCCCGACTGCCACCTCATCTCGCTCAACGCCAAAGATGGCACGATCCGTTGGAGTGTCCAGATTGCCGACGTAACCAAGGGCTACTGGACCACGATGGCGCCGCTTGTCGTCCGCAACCACGTGATCGTCGGCGTCTCCGGAGACTTCGACAATCTGTCTGGCTATCTGCGTTCCGTCGATCCTGAAACCGGAGAAGCACAGTGGCAATGGAACAGCACGCCTCCAGCCGGAACGCCGAACAGCACCACCGGCGGCATGACGTGGATGACCGGCACCTACGACCCCGACCTAAATCTCCTCTACTGGGGCACCGGCAATCCCACACCTGTTCTCAACGGCAAAACTCGTCCCGGCGACAACCACTATACCTGCAGCATTGTCGCTCTCAATCCCGACACCGGAAAACTCGCATGGGGCTTCTCCGTCTCACCCCATGACACGCATGATTGGGACGCCGTCGAAACACCTGTCCTTGTCGACCGCGATTTCCACGGTCAGCCGCGCAAGATGCTCATGCAGTCTTCTCGCAATGGCTACTTCTTCGTTCTCGACCGCACCAATGGGAAGAGTTTGCTCACCACCCCATTTGGCCCTGTGAACTGGGCTCTCGGCGTCGATAAAGACGGCCGCCCCATTCCGAACCCGGACAAGGAACCTGCGCCCGATGGTCGTTTTATCGCGCCGGATGAAGGCGGTCTCACCAATTTCCGCGCACCTAGTTTCGATCAAAAAACCGGCCTTTTTATCGTGGATGCCCACCCGAGCTACAGCATTTACTTCGCCAAGCCTGCCGACGGCAATTATGGCTGGGCAGGAGCTGACTATGGCGTTTGGGGTAAAGGTGTCATCGAGGCGATCGACTATCAAACCGGCAAAATTCGTTGGAGCCACGACGTTGGCCGCGGAGGTGCGGGTGCAGGCGTGCTGACCACCGAATCCGGCTTGACCTTCACTGGAGACGCGTACGGAAACGTCCTCGCACTGGATACCAGCAATGGCAAGACACTTTGGCATGCCGGCACAGGTGCAGGGATGCAAAGTTCGCCTTCCACCTATGAACTCGACGGGCGGCAGTATGTCATGACCAGCAGCGGTGGCGTGCTCTTCGCCTGGGCGCTCCCCGAAACCACCCACAGGACAGCGTCCGCCCGATAAGGGATTAGCATGCTGATCGGCAAAAACCTGGGTGCCCCATCCTGAGCGAAGCGAAGGGTGGGACATCACATTCCCCATCCCCTGGCTCCGAATGTGAAGAAGGATGACACAGCGCCCACCACAACAGCTGCGAGCTATGCTTTCTTAGCGTCCTCAGCGGCAGAAGTTCCTCTAGCGAACCGGAGAAACGCCGGTCTGGATATACACATCCTCCCCTGCGATACTAAGCAAAGCCATGAGTGAAGTCTGCCCAAAGTGCGATGGAATGGGAATGCGGGTGGTCCGGCAAAAAAACGGCACCCAGGCAGCCGAAGCCTGCGAATGTCAGTTTGAGCGTCGCCGGAGACAGCTTCTGGTTCGAGCCGGTATTCCGCGCCGCTACGAGCACTGTTCGTTGGAAAACTACAAATTCGACGGCCAGGGCATCGACCGATCGCAGACCATGGCCGCTCAAAGGGCGCGCCAGTTCGTGGACAATTACCCGGTGGGCACCGACGGACAGGGATTGCTCTTTACTGGATCCATCGGAGTAGGTAAAACCCACCTGAGCGTAGGAATTCTCCAGGCGCTGATCGTTGAAAAAGGCGTCCATGGCCTCTTTTGCGACTACCGCGAGCTGCTCAAGGAAATTCAGAACTCCTACAACCCGCAGGTATCCACGACGGAGCTGGAAATTCTCAGGCCGGTCTTCGATGCCGAGGTGCTGGTGATCGACGAGCTGGGCGCGGCCAAGCCAACTGATTGGGTATGGGATACCGTCGCCCACATCCTCAATACCCGCTACAACGACAAACGTACGACGATCATCACCACGAACTACGCCGACCAGTCGCCCGGCGGGACCGGAGCCGCGAACCGCGCCATGCGCGAAGAAACCTTGGGCGACCGTATCGGGGAACGCATGCGCTCTCGTCTGGCTGAGATGTGTGTCGTCGTGGAGATGACCGGCAGCGATTTCCGCCGCGGTGAGCGGCGGGCGCGATTCGCCTGAACAGAAAAATCAGACAGCCGCTGTCAAAAGCAGCAGCAAAGCCGCAACCACCGTTGCTGCCTGATAAACATAATCGGCGGCTTTTCTCGGCATGGCGTCGGCCCTGACTACTGCTCGAAGGGTAGGCGTTTCAGGGAGGTTTTCCATTTCAGCCTCAAATTCGTAACGGTATCTTTAGCCCATTTGCTTCAGCTCGTGACCCGGATGAGCTTTCTGTAGTTCTGTACCATTTAGACACGGTTTTGACTTCAGTAGGTGCGAAATATGTAAATTTTTGCGCGATGGTGTGTCGTCGGCATTACTGACCCTCAAATCCAGCCTTAAAAAGCCTCGAAATCACATCTAAATCGTGACGAAATGCGCGATTTCGTGACATACAAATAGCCCGGATCGAGGATTTTCCTGGCTCAGATGTAAAATCCAACTGATGAACGATCAGCAGAATGCATCCGGATTTCTTTCCAAAACAACCGAAAAGGAGTCCCGTTCCTTTCTTCCCTGGATCATCGCTGGCGCGGTTGTGATCGCAGGTTTGCTGCTTTTGTTCATCTTTGGCGGGAAAAAGGCCGCCCCATACAATCCCGGCGGAGCCGCACTAGCCGCGGCTGATCCCTATGCAGCCAGTTTGCCAATTACCGGCCTCCAGATGAGCGAATCGCACAACTTCGCGGGAGGCAAAGTGACTTATGTAGACGGCCAGCTGACTAATACCGGCGCCCAGACCATTTCCTCGATCACGGTGCAATTAGCCTTTCGCGACTTCGGCAATCAGCTCGCACAAAAAGAAACTCAACAGCTGGCTCTCATCCGCACACGCGAACCGTATGTCGATACAGAGCCTGTCTCTGCCGATCCGATAAAACCTGGGGATCGGCGCGATTTTCGCATAGTTCTCGATCAGATAGTCGGCGATTGGAATGGCCAATATCCTGAAGTACGCATTATCCAGACCAGCAGCAAGTAATTTCTACTCCGCTCCCACTAGGCAAATTTTTCCTATCTAAAGCGTAAACTGCGCTCGATTCCGCTCGAAACTTCGGAACTCATATCAAAAGCTTTCCTGTGGATATTTCCGTCATTCAACCCGCAAGTTATTCAATTCAATAACCCTAACAACTTTGTTCCATCTCTGCGGTGAGTTTGGCAAGCCAACTGCTATTTATCTCTGCGTAAGGGACGCTGCGCAGCATCCGGAGTGTGTTCTTAGCAGGAAGTTACTACGAAGGATACAAAACGATGAAAATGACTAAAAAAAATCCAGATCTCCGCATAGTAGCAACATTGGTTCTCGCAGCGAGCCTCGGAATCCCAGCGTTTGCACAATCGGGTCAGTCCTCCCCACCGCCCTCCCCCACCCCCAATGCACAAGTGCAGACGGGCGCTTCGGCCAGTGGTACAGCAAATGGAATGAACCCGAACGATAACAGCACGTACGCAACAGGTCAGCCCCTCCCCACCAAGTCGAATGAAGGTTTCTGGGGCCACATGAATCCATTTGCCCGCAAGAAGTGGGTAAATCGGCAGTTGAGCCCCGTAAAAGACCGCCTGAATGAGTTGGATCAACTGACGGCCAAAAACGCTAATGACATCAAGGATGTCGATTCGCGAGCTCAGGCCGGCATTCATCAGGCTCAGAGTACGGCTGATCAGGCAAACCAGACCGCCCAGACCGCCAGCAGCACGGCAAATCAGGCTCAGTCGACGGCTCAACAGGCCAGTAATCAGACAGGTAAGCTGAATACCACGGTGGCTGGAATAGACCAATATCAGAAGGTAAACGACACGGAAATACGTTTCCGCTCCGGCCAGACCACCCTGAACGCGAAAGCTAAAGATGCTCTCGATCAGATTGCAACCCAGCTCCAGGGTCAAAAGGGTTACATCGTCGAAGTCGAAGGATATTCGCGCACCCGTGGTCAGGCAGGTATCCAGAGTTCGCAGCACATGGCGGATGCAGTTGTCCGCTACCTCGTGACCGAGCACCAGATTCCGGTCTATCGCATCCATCAGGTTGCGATGGGCAATGCCAAGCTTGAAAGTTCGGATGGCACGGCAGCGACCGGTAGCGTGGTTCGTGTATCGACGATGCAAAACAGTTTAGCGGCCTTGAACTCGCCTTCCTCGAATGCGAGTTCGCCGATTGGTGCGACGCAGCAGTCTTCCGCGCAGCCCTCCCCTCAGGGTGCTGCGTCGCAACCAGCGGGACAACCACAACAATAAAAAAGGTCCGCAACCAAGCTCTCACACAACGAGAGAACCAAGGCAGATTGGCCCCTCCCCCGAGGGGCCCTTTTTTTGCCTGAAATAGCTATCCGGCCGGAAGCGCTGCACTATTCTTCGGACGTTGACAGATTCCGTCACATAAAGCGAAACGCCTCTTCAATCAAGAAGAGGCGTTTGTGGCAGTAGGTGCCCACCATAGGCCAGGCAGTCTTTTTTATTGCGGTTGTTGGTCTGGCGGCGTAGCCGGCGGGGTTACAGGTTTCTTCTTCTTTTTAGTCGTGCTGGCAGGTTTTGCTGGACCGTCATTCACGACCGTGGTTTTCGCCGGTGCTGCAGGCTGCACGGTTGCCGCCTGCTGGACGGCGGCGCGGAGCTTGATTGCCTCTTCCTCGGCCGTCTTTGAAATATTCACGATCATGTTGCCCAGCTCAGTCCGAGCCGATTCCAGAGTATGCAGCGCATCGGCAACGCTGTTGGCTTCATTCTGCGGCGCCGCAAGTTCGGCCGTCTGCGAGACGCGTAAGAGTACATCGTAAAGAGCATCAATGTTGCGATAAACAGGAAATACGGCCGAGACCTGGGTTGGTGCAGCATCAGCAGTCGCGAGCAAACCCGGAAGAGTGTTGCTGAGATCATGCTGGATGGAAGTGGTGTTGTCTTGCGTAGCAGAGCGCACCTCGCCGGGAGCCTTCCATCGCGAAATATTTAATCCGGCCATCGTATGGCTCACATTGTTAAGGGCGGGTTGCATAATATCGGAGGGTTTCGCGGGCACCTGGGCCGTCTGTGCTGCGGCGTTGGCTCCGGCGGCGTTAGTCTGACAAAAAGACATTCCTGCACTCAGGGAAATAGCTAGCGAACCGGCACCAATCAGCCGCCAGGAAACACTTCGACTTATAAATTGCATATAGTTTCCCGATGCGGCCTTCCTTATGATGGTTGCTTCGTGTGAACACAGTCCATGATGACGAAACAGGGATTTCCAGAGACTCAGTTTGACGAAACGTTAGTCATCCTAGAAAATAAGAACAGTCCTTCGTTAATGTGGGCCTGTGGCGCAGCTGGGAGCGCGCTTCCATGGCATGGAAGAGGTCATCGGTTCGATCCCGATCAGGTCCACCAATAAACCCAACAACTTAGCGGATTCGCAGAAAAAACGCGATACGCTTTCGATACGTTGGTTCTCATGCTGCATCCTCCGCAGCACTTTCTACGACATTTCTTGAACGGTCCAGAAGAACATCGACCACCCGGCTCTGCGCTTCTCGCTTGGCTGAAGTCAGGGCCTTCGTGTAAATGTTCATCGTCGTGGAGATGTTGGCGTGGCGCATCAACTCCTGCACCACTTTGACATCTTCCCCGTTTGCTTTGAGCAGCGTTGAGTAGGTGTGCCGGAAGGTATGGAAACCGACCCACTTGGTGATTCCGGCCCGTTTCGCAGCAGGTTGCAGGAAGCGATCCAGAAGCGTATCGGCCCAGGGCGGCATTTTGCCCTGAACTCGTTCGCTGGCGAAGACCCAGTCCTCCGGCTCTGCGTAGCAGGTTTCCCGCTTCCAGGCCAACAACTCGGCTGTGGTTAACTCATCGATGGGGACCGGCCTGCGGGAGGTCTCTGTCTTGCACTTCCCCACAATGCCGTCCACGACCGACCGGGTAACGTCCATCTGCAACGTCTTCCAGTCGATGTCCATCCACTTCAGTCCCAGGACTTCGCTTATCCGCAGCCCTGTAGTCGCAGCCACGATGCCAATGACGCGCATCCTCTGCGGCAACTCCAGAATGAGCGCACGGAACTCTGCCACTTCCAGTGGTTCCGTGACCCGCTTCCGCTTGGTGCTCTGGCGGACGGCAAAGATGGGGTTTTCTCCATCATTGAGCCAGCCATAGCGGATCGCGTGTTGGAAGACTTCACTCATGATGCCCTTGATCTTCGCTTTGGTCCCATTCGCTAAATCGTCGATGGAGCCAAGCCACCGCTCCACCGCTACCGCTTTGATCTCCCGAAGACGGTAATGGCCCCAACGCGGAACGATTCTTGCCTTCAGATAAACAGCGTAGGTCTGCTTTGTCTGTACGACCTTCCGCTCGGATTCTTTTTCCAGATCCAACTCGATCAACCGGTAGTGTTCTACCAATTGCTCAAATGTTTCTGGCAAACCTTCAGGACGGGAGGTGTGATGGTTAACGTCGAGGCGCAGTGTGGAAACGGCTTTCCATGCCGCCGTTTCCGTTGGGTACTGCTTCACTGAACCAATTACAAGAGCACGCATTTTGGGTTTACCTTTGGCGTCAATATCCCGCCATCGATAAACCCAGACTTCTGGCCCCTTCTTGCGCTGATGACGGCTGAAAAAGCCGTGTTGATACCGTGGTCGATTCAAGAGACATTCCTCTCATTCCGACCCCGATGGCTGGTCCAATTTTACCGCTTCACACTCCAACCATCGAGAGAGTTCCGAGAGGCGAAATCGCCACATCTGGCGCACTCCTCGACCTACGGGATGCGCCGGCAGGTCGCCTCTCCGGGCCAGTTTGAGCACAGTCTTCCGTGACAGGGCCAGGAAAGCCGCGGCACGTTCAGGAGCGACAAACGGTTCGTGCGTCGTGGGCGTATTCAGGAGTTCCATCTCTCACCTCATCTGGACATTTGCAACGCGAACAACACTGCTTCCTTGGCTTTCAAGAGTTCGATCATTCCTCATGTCTACCCTCGAACGGCGTAGGCTTAAAAAGCTTCGGTCGACTGAGCTGGGTATCCCTGGCCCGGTTCTCCTCGGCGAGGCGATCCAATCTCGCCATTTCTTCTTCTCTTCGGATTTGCCATTCGGGTTTGTTATTTTGCCCGGTACCCTGATTCGCTACGGACGCTGCGGCGGGCTGTGGATGCTTTTCTGCGGTCGGCGCAGGGAGGTTCTTGGTCTTCGTTCTAGTCCGATTAGGTTTACCCGTTAGCCGATTCGCCATCGCCACAAACTGCCGGTATGTCCCTTGGTATCCCACCTCCCGCAATATCCGCCAAACCGCTTTCCAGGGCAGACCGACTTCAGAGATGGCGTTCAACTCAACAGCAAATCTCCTAAGTCCCCTGGCCTTGAGCGGAAGGAGATCCTTTCTTGCTCGGAGCCGTTCGACGAGTGCGCTCACCTCAGCCACCTCGTTATTTATTGACGAGTACATTTCAATAAGAGTTTGCCATTGGATTTTCATTCATGCAAGGCGGTCGTCCATTTATCTCTTTGACTACCCTCACTTTCCCTCACTTTGCAGCACTAGGCAGCATTTGATAGCACTTTCCCTCATCGTCAAGGGCGGTGAGGGCGAATGAGACTTTGTCTGCCAGAGTGCGGCTTTTATTGCGGTCGAAGACCGCGCTTTCTGAGGCTCAGAGAGCGGTGGAGGAACGCTTCGGTTCGAGCTGTCTTTCAGGGAAAGAGCGGTAGTGGAACATAAAGCGCAGACGCACTTTGAGGGTTTTGCTCTTCTATCCCATTTGTTTTGTGAAGGATATCCTGCCGCACATATGTACCTTTAGAGGGGCAATGTGCGTCACATTCAAATTGCATATTTTTCGGTGCGAAATTGCAGGCTTCAGCTCTGCTTGCGCCGGACCACCGAATCCTTCCGTTCGCGATGATCTGAGCGCATGCGCGCAATGGTGTTGGTGAGGCCTGTTCAAGACTCATCTGGAAATTGATATAGAAAGTGTTGGGCCCGCAGATTTACCTAGCATTTCTTCCGCGATGTGGAATAATTGCAAGGTATGATTCAGCGTGCAGCCAAAACCCGGCTCCTTCAGCTTTTAGGTCAGTTCCCCGCCGTTGCTTTGCTCGGGCCCAGGCAGGTCGGCAAAACAACGCTTGCCCTCAGTCTCACCAGCGAGGCTGACAATTCAGCGTTGTACCTCGACTTGGAACTCCCTTCAGATCGTGCCAAGCTTGCGGATCCAGAACTCTACCTTTCTGATTACGAAGATCGGCTCGTGATCCTGGACGAGATCCACCGTCTTCCAGGAATCTTTCAAACTCTGCGTAGCTTGATCGACCGGAGAAAGCGAAAGGGGAAACGCACCGGCCAGTTCCTTTTACTCGGATCGGCCTCTATTGATCTCTTGCAGCAATCTGCGGAGACGCTTGCGGGCAGAATCGCCTATATGGAGCTGACCCCATTCCTGGAAAGCGAAGTACTTGGTTTCTCCCCCAATGCCGGCCAAACTCTTTGGGTGCGTGGCGGCTTCCCAGACAGCTTCCTCGCGGAAACCGAAGTTCAGAGCTTCGAATGGCGCGCGGCCTTCATCCAGACCTATCTGGAACGGGACGTTCCCTCGTTAGGTCCACGCGTTCCAGCCGAGACGCTTCACCGCTTTTGGCAGATGCTCGGACACAATCAGGGCCAGATGCTGAACGCGGCGCAGCTTGCGGCGGGCTTGGGAATCAGCGGCCAAACGGTGGGCAGATATCTCGACATCATGGTTGACCTCCTGCTTGTGCGTCGTCTGCAGCCATGGGCTTCCAATGTCGGCAAGCGTCTTGTCCGCTCCCCAAAGGTTTATGTGCGGGATAGCGGACTTCTGCATACGCTGCTGGGGATACGCGATCAGGAGACCTTATTGGGGCATCCCGTGGTCGGATCGAGCTGGGAGGGAATGCTCATAGAGAACATCTTGAGTGCGGTACCGGCCAACACCCAGGCGTGGTTTTACCGCACCTCTGTCGGAGCCGAGATTGACCTGGTTTTGGAGACCGCGCCAAGTGAGCGATGGGCAATCGAGATGAAGCGTTCGCTCAGCGATCCGAAGCCCAGTAAAGGCTTTTATATTGGCTGCGCCGACGTCAAAGCCAACCATCAGATCGTCGTTTACCCAGGGCGGGAGAGTTACAAGCACGACGCAAAGACTGAGATCATGCCGCTGGACACATTACTCAAAAGATTGTCACGCTAGGCGAAAGGTAAACCGACCTGCTTTCTAAAGTGCTCCTCGTTTACGCCGCACGCAGTGAGGCGCAAAGCTCGAAGAACCAGGCTGGCATAGGGAAATCTAAGTCCCAGTAAATGCTCATAGGCCGGCTTCCTGAATGCGAAACGTATCGCAGAGGCCCAAGAAATAAGAATGGGTCACCCTTTCTAGGTCGGACGAACAATAAGAATCTAGCGCCATTCTCTCGCTGACGTGAGTACCTCTGGCCGGTAGGAGAGTTCTCGCCGGTGGTGCTCTGGGATTGCCAATGAAATCGGGTAGGACTTAGCGCAAAGTCCTCGTAGCGTGTTGAGGGGGAAAAAGTTTTCTCAGACTTGTCTAGCGTCACGAAGAAGATCTCCGTATTTGATGATTCAATCCAAAGGCGGCCGGTCTGAGTCTGACGCGCTCCAACAAGATTCGGTAAACCTAGTCCAACCAGGACCTCATCGCGCGTGTATTGCCGATGGAGGAAGAGAGGGCATTCATCCATCAACGGTCTTTCGTCAGTATGCAGCTTCACCAGATCCAACATTGCTTCGCAGAGTTCCTGTAACTCACCTCTTGCCAAGTTGTTTTGCTGAAGTCGCACCAATCCGGCGTCCCAATCAGTGTCCGTTTGTCGCGCTTCGCTCTGCAATAGGCGAAAGGTAAGCATTTGGACCATACGCTGTTCCAAAGGCGGCATCGGCTCAAGGCCAACCTGTCTTGCGCTCAATTGATATAGGTAAAATCGCAGCCGGCGGGTCGAATCGATGTGAAGCAAGAGTTGGAAACGCTTCGACAGGAGAACGTCGGCTTCCGTCAGCGGGTCTTCAAGGAATCGTCCTTCGTTGAGGAGCGCATACCAACCGCCGATAGAAGGCTTGTAAACGTCTGAAAGCTCATAGTGCGTTTCGGCAAGATATTCGATCAGTGTGGGCCGCCGCCCGAGGTGGCCGGCCAGGGCGTTTAGCTCCGTGACCATCCGAGCCCGACTCACCTGCAACTGTGCTTTCAAATTCTCCAAGACTACTTTTCTGGACTCTTTGTCGAGCCGGAAGTAACAGTTGCCGGGCAGCCGTGTGATCCCAGTCTCAATCTGCCGAATTACTTGCTGGCGCGTTCCGCCGAACAGAGCAAGGAATCTCTGATCAAATCGAAATTCTCGCCTCTGGTTTCCAATGAAATCAAGGACAAGGCAAGTCGTTTTACCTGTATCCAGACGAAGTCCGCGCCCTAACTGTTGGAGAAAGACGGTTGAGCTCTCAGTCGGTCTCAGAAAGAGGACGCAATCTGCCTCCGGGATGTCCACACCCTCATTAAAGAGATCAACGCTAAATAGAACGTTGACCTCTCGATTGCGTAATCGCATGGCGGCCTGCGCCCTCTCGTCATCAGGGGATTCACTGGTAATAGCCAAGGCAGGTATCCCTGCCTGGCGAAACGACTCAGCCATGAATTGGGCGTGGGCGATACTGACGCAGAACCCCAATCCTCGCGCAAGACGCCAGTCGCCATAGAACTCGCAAAACTCCCTTATGATTAGGTTCGCCCGCCGCGTATTGCCAACGTAGCGTTGTTCGAGTTCGCCGATGGCGTATGAACCGCGGCTCCAGGAAAGTCCGGTTAGGTCGGTGCCGTCGTGAACTCCGTAGTAGTCGAATGGCACCAGGTACTGGCGTTCAACTGCATGCCAGAGACGCATCTCGTCTGCGATTCGATTTCCGAACCACGGCAGGATGCTCTCTCCGTCCATGCGCTCTGGGGTAGCGGTCAATCCCAACAAAATGCGCGGCCGCAAAGAAGCGACGATCTCGCGATAGCTCTCCGCCGGCACGTGGTGTGCTTCGTCGAGCACGACGTATTCCCAATGTGTCTCGCCCTGAGTTTCAAGTAGACCTCGGCTACGAAAGCTCTGAATCGTCGCGAATAGATGCTCGTAACTACTCGGTTCTTCTCCACCGCCTAACAGATCTCCAAAAGACTCGTCGCGCAACACGTGACGGAATCGATCACGGGCCTGGCGCAGCAACTCTTCTCGGTGCGCTAGAAACAGCAACCTCGGTCTAGGTCCCGAGAAGGATTGGCGAGCATAGTCGAAGGCCGCGATCAGCGTCTTGCCCGTCCCTGTTGGGGCGACGACGAGATTGCGGAAATGCCCTTTATCGATCCGTTCTGTCTCAAGTTGATCGAGGGTGGCTTGTTGGTAGGGATGCGGCCGAAGATCAAAGAACACTGGTGGTCCGGAATCGCGGCCTCCTGGCCCGCGCTTCGCATATTCCAAAGACTGCTTCACCCGCCGGCAAAAATCTTCATCGTCTGGTCGGAACTGCTCGAATTCCTCATCACACCAGAGAGAGTCGAACGCTCCGCGGAAGCGTTCGACAATGTGAGGTGCTTCCACTTCGCTCAGCTTGACTGTCCATTCGATGCCGTCTTCAAGAGCGGGTCCAGACAAGTTGGCGGAACCAACATAGATGCTGCTGAAGCCATTGTCCCTCTGAAACAGCCATGATTTGGCATGGAGACGTCGCCGACGCCCATCCAGTGAGATTCGCAACTCGACATTCGGCAGCCGCGAAATTTCCTCGATAGCTCGGAAATCGGTGGCTCCAATATAGGTCGTCGTGAGGAGTCGAATTGGAACCTGGCGGGTCGCGAGTTCGTGAAATGCGCTTTTGAGTCGCTGCCACCCACGCCACTGGATGAAGCTGACCACCATAAATACGCGATCGGCGGTGGCCATTTCGCGTTCAAGTTCGAAGCCGAGACGAGGTTCATCCAACGCATTCATGAGCAGGCTAGTAACGCTAAGGGGCGTGGATGGCGGCTTTGGTGCATCAGCGCCGCGGTAGATAGCGCGAAGAACTTGGCCGGGTACATCGACAGGATCTAATTCGATCGAATCTGCCGGATCGCGCACGAAGTCCAAAAGAGAATTCGCTAGGTCGATCTGCCGACGATTACGGTCTTCCGCAGGTAATCCACGAAGGGCGGCCTTTATCTGTCGAATTAGGTGACGTGCGAGATAATCCGGGTGATCGTTCTCTTCGATCGCTTCAACCAACGATTTCAGACCAAGGGTGGCCTGCCGATCGAGAGACTCACGAACGCGGCGAGTGACGAGCTGGTCGTACAGGCCCTCGTTTAGGTCGCTCATTCTTGAAAGGAAGCTCCAAACATGCGTCCTCATCATAAATGAGTCGGCAAGAGAGCCGGTCATCGGGGCGCCTCTGCCTCTCTATCGTAAGATTGCCTCTTCTGTTGAAAGTTTCATTTCAATAGAATGAGAGACAAAAACGGTGAGATTGAATTGAGGTCGCTGTCCTTCGACTGCGCCGACGACTCGCACTGGGAAGAAGGATCGGTTAGCAACAAAGACAATCGTTAGAAACGTGAGCAGCGGTGGGCGGAACACCGGGCCGCGATGACTCTGCGCCTCCCAATCGACCTCCAGGAGGTGGTCACGGAAGAGGCGCGGGTAGCCGGCGATCTTTCGCGGGTGGTTCTTTTCGCGCTCCGTTTCTATGTGAACTATCAAAACGACCTCATCTCGACCGTCATTGACGGTTCCCAACTCGAGTCTTTACACACTGTGAGGTTAGCGGCCAGCCCCGACAGCCACAAGCAGACAATTGGATCCAGACATCGTGCAAGATCGGGCCCGCATGCACAAGAGGTGAAGAAGAATCACAGTGCAGCTAAATGCGGGTTGGATAGCACCGAACCTCGAACCTGCTAGGTCCGCCTTCAGACTATCGTTCCGACCGTTCGTTGTTAAATGACTAGGTCGGCGTATTGCGAAAAGCTGTCTGTAAGTCGCTTGCATAAATGCGGAGTTGCAATCGCCTCGAAGGGCGGGCAAGAAATGACTAGCTACTTGAAACTGAGGACAGATCGAAAAAAGGGCATGGTCAGGCTATCGAAATCTGTGGTATGCGTGATATTCGATGTTCTCTGTTAACGGTCTGAATGCGAGGTTATTTGGTTCGCGGATCTGTTGTCCCTCAAGTCGATAATATTCCTTACCGTTATCAAACTCCTGACGAATGCGTTTGCTGACAACTACCTTTCGGTCAGCGGGGTCTATGGTCAGGTAGCCACCGTCAAATAGCCGGTGCAGGTCGCTGCGCATCAGGATTCCATTTGAGAGCTCGTGCCGCTGGCAAATGGAGAATGGCATGATGTGCGCCGTATCGAGGACAGGCAGCGTGCGTTCGCCAGTGATTGCACAGCGCCGCTCATACGCCTCCGTCACCAAAACCCGGAAGGTACCCTGGCCTAGTCGTGGGTGGACGATTTGAGGTTTTCCATAACCATTCGATTCGATCGCCGAAAGTGTCGCGGTTGCGGTTTCGATTTTCGGCGGCGGGTGAACGGCAAGACGCTCGGATACCGCAGCCCACAATGCCTTGCCGGCACCGGATTCGGCATCGAAGCCTTGCCCCACTTGATTATTTCGACTGAATTCAGCGGGAGGGGAAATCCAAAGCTCCCTGGGCCAGAAGAATGGCTCAGCAAGCAGAATGCACCCTACATTCGGATCATCACTTGACGCGAAATCTACGTGCCGATATTTCCCTATCCGCATTCTCATTTCTTCAACAGAGACGACGCCGTTCGCCCTACCGAAGCTATCCCAGGCCAGGCTCAGTGCTAGATGAAGAAATCTGGTGAAAAAGCCACCACCGGCAATGAAATTGAGGGGAGAATGCAATTTGAAGAGCATCAATTCTCCCGGCTGGAGCGCCTTGAAATTAGCCGTAGGTGATGGTCGCCAGAAGTTTACCTCGTCAATCTGCACACTTGACGCGTGAAGGTTGAACCAATCTTGATCCGTAATGGCAACGAATATTCGCATACCCAATGCGCCTACTTTTGGCTGTGGACCTAATAGTAGCTGGACTAGTTAAACGGCATATAGCGCATCTCAGCGAGCTCTAAATCAGCACCCGCAGTACTCGGTTTTGGGAAGACTGCTTGTGAAGATTGAAGACCAAAGCTATGAGCCGAACTGAACTTGAGCTCTTATGTTGGATCGCACGCCTCACTCTACATTATTGCGCGGTCGCGCCTTTCTCCAGTGTTGAAGGGGGTCTAAAAGCCGAGATAATCGTCTTCAGCGTTTCCAGAGGGCCTGGATGATGTCGTTCCAAATAGCTCGTAATCTTTTCTTCATTGAACAGCCGGTCAAGATAGGCACAGCTTACCGTAAGCGTCAGAACGTCGGTGCCGTAGGTCTCTTCAATTGCCTTCAGATTCTGAATGAGACCATCTGTATCATCGCCGAGGAGTGCATCTGCAGCGTCAGCATTAGCAGTGTGTTGACGTGCAGTTGAAGTCTTCGCGAGGAGCGCCGGAGGACTGATGGCGAGCCTGGTCTTTGCAAACGCGACAGAATAGTCATTGCGGAGGACCATTAGCTCGACCGTCGCTATCTGTCCAATTGCTTTCATCTTTCGCAGTACCGGGAACAGGTCCAGGCTTAGCTTCCGATCCCGCAACATCTCGACTACCTCGGGGCAAATTCCTTCAAGCATCTGCACCCGCCTCCGAATCGCCGCCACGTCAACGTTTAGGGTGGCGGCGATACGCTCCTCTGCAACTCCGCTCTTTATAGCTTCCATGAGCATGAAGTGTTGGGCAACGGGTGGTATGTGGTTCACTCGTTTGTTGTACGTGTAGCTCTCATCATCCGTGGAGACGATGCAGTTAACCTCCTCACTCCCCAATATCTTGAGAGCCTCAAATCTGAGATGTCCATCCAAAAGCAGAAAGCCCTTTCCCTCCCGCGGATAGACGACCAGCGGCTCGATTAGGCCGATCTCGCGCACAGACGCCAGAATTTGTTTGAAAATGGAGGAACGGAGCGCTTCCGCAGTTGCGCTCCTCTGTGGGACGATCGAGCTCAGCGGCAGCGTCAGGATGTTGTTCTGAAAGGCAGAACGCAAATTCGCGGATGCGCGCTTCATTGTTGGATCCTTCCTGCAAGCTCCGCAGGCACAGACTGAACGCCTTCGGCCTTCAAAAGAGTGCGAAAATTCTCATCTGCAAATAGGATTCGAACGGCGGATGTGAGCAAAATCAGCCGATCTCTTGTGCGGTTCGCCTTCACCACTAAGGCGGTCTGCTCACGAATCTTTTGCTTATACTCCTGGACTAGAGCTTCGCCGGTCAGTTTGCGGCGCGTCGGCGCGGTCTTCCCTTGAAGCCTTTGTCTTTCTAACCTCTGGCTTATGACCCGGCGAGCGGCCGAGATGCGCGCCCCACGCAGATCGCCCTTCTCGTAAGCTTCCGACAATGCCCTGGAGATCTCATGATTGTTGCCAGTGGCGATTTCTACGGCAACGCTCAGCGGGATGCGACCGGCCTCTACGGAAGAGACAAGAAATTCTTCTCCTTTATCAATGAGATTGCAGATTCCATAAAGGTACGCCCGGTCCAGGCCAAGCTTACGAGCGATCTGCTCGCTTGAGTGCCCCCTCTCACGCAGAACCCTAACTTCGAACAAAATCGCATGGGTCGATGCCGGTCTTCTGGCTATATTTTCGACCAGGCTCATCAATTGACGATCTTGTTCTGGTGCTTCGATGATGATTGCTGGAATGAACATTTCACCAAGCTCGACAAAAGCCTCCATGCGCCCTTGTCCGCATACCAAATCGTAGCGTTTGCCGTCGGAATTTGAATGAGGTCTTCGCGCTACGGTGATAGGCCGCTTCAAACCTACGGTTGCGATGCTTTGAACGACCAATTGCCACTTGAGTCGATTCCGTGATCGTGGGTTCGTAATTCGGATTTCTGAGATGAGAATCGATTCAACTTGTTGCTCGTTCACGCTACGTCCTCCACTGGAACTCTTTTTGCGAGGTTCAAAAATAGATTGAGGGTGTCGAATCTATATAGGTCCAACAAGACTCCATTGTCAGCGGCAAGACTGAGCCGCTTCCAGAGGAGATCAATGCTTGGAAGCAGGTAGTAGTCCTTAACGGTCTGATTTCCTGGATTCAGCCGACCGGCAATGGTGATGTCCGGAACTAGCCCAGCATCAAACCGGAGTCGCCATCGTTGAGACTGCGCTTTCGTCTCCTGACACCTTGAAAGGATGAGAGACGCCGTGTATTCGTGATTGATGGTTAGCAAGTCGGAACGGTCGTCTACCTCTACGTGCGCCCCAGTAGCTCGCAAATCCGCAACGATGATTTTGACTAGATCTTGATGCCGCCGACGCAGCTCTCGATTTGCTTCAATAAAGCTGGAGTCTCGCCGGTCGCTCCAATCAATGAGCTCGTAAGCTCTATGGAGACCGCCGAACCGCGACACGTAAATTGAACTTGAAGGCATATCTTCTGCCTCATCGATAAGTAGCCCCGACAGCTTCCCGCATCGCTCTAACAGCACTCGCAACCGCGCGAGCAAGTCATCGTCTGTCAAATGCACATGTCGAGCATCGATGATCCGGCGGGCTTGCAAAAAGACATCCGTGGGAACGATTGCCTTGAATGCTTCGTTGCGAGAGATCCACATTTCAGGTGGGTTTACCAGCCGCTTCATCTTCAACTTGTATGAACGACGGTTGTACACATTGGCGCCGACATACTTAGGATTCGTGAGAATTTGATGAATCGTCGCCCTCGTCCAAGGTTTCTCCATGTCAGACAGTACATCCTTGCTGTTGAGGTAGAAGGCTAAGTTCTTTTCTGATTGCCCGTTTTCCACAAAACGAGAGAACAGGTCCCGCACAACAAGAATTTCTGCTTCAGGACCAGGCACCAGAACAACACGGTCCGTCTGTAGGCTTTTCCGCTCTCCTCGCGCTAGTAATCCCTTTTCTTTGCCGTCACGATCAATGAGCTGGCGTCGGAGACCGTAACCAGCCGGGCCGCCTTGCCTGAATCCAAGCTCAATGAGGCGGCATTGCCCCGCAAAGACTTTGACAGACAGCTCCCGGCTATATTCCCCCGCCATGGTTCGTTTGAGCGTCTTCATCAGCGCAGACGCCATGCTCCCATCGTTTGCGAACTGCTCGCCGCAATAGTGAACGCGGATACCTGCTCGCTTCAAAACATATTCGTGATACGCGCTTTCGTCGGCGTCCTGGAACCGTCCCCAGCGGCTCACGTCGTAAACCAGGAGGTCCGTGAAGCTTGTGCGCCCTTGCTCAACATCCTTCAGAAGCTGACTTAGCCCATCCCGGCCCGCGAGGTTGAGCCCGCTTCGCCCGTGGTCGTCGTATGTGGCGACGATGTCCATATTGTGAGCGATGGCATATTTCGTGATGGTGTCAGACTGGTTTTGCGGAGAATACTGCTGATGTTCCGTTGACATTCGGACATACTGAGCCGCACGGGTGGTGGGCGGAGTCGAATTGACGATAGAGGGCGGCATCAAGTGAGGCGAAAAGTGTTCAACCTCTCCGACCCTACGCTTGGTTCATGAACATCAGCTACCGAATCCTGTCTGCGCGAGACAAACAATGGGAATAAGAGAGATCGGTATCAAAAATTGACAGACCATTCGTTTGTGCGGAGCTCTTACCCTCCGCTCCGGTGTCCGTCAAGGCTCTCCGCTGCGACCGCTAGCGCGGCGCTTCACGGCCTTGACCGCCATCTCCGCTCCGGGTGGTGGCCGGATATGAGAAGCTTGCGCTTCTCTATTCTCAAGAGAATCGACCGTCGATTAATTGACGCGAAGCCGCGGCAAGCAGAGCCAACTCCTCGATCGGTCCCAACAAGGACGATGCCGGTGATCGCGCAGACCCCGCCCAGCCACGAACCGCGCCCCATGGTTATGGTTGCGCATTCACGAAGGTGACGATCTCTCCGTAGGCGCTTGTGAATTTGGCCTTTAATTCATCGCGTTCGCGGACACGCAGGCGCTTGGTCCGCTTTCCGCTTTTGAACTCAAACGGATGGCTGTCCGGTATGCTATTACGTCGATCGTTTCCAGCGCGAAGCGAAGCCGACATCGTAGGGAATGCTCTTGAGAACGCCGTGTCTTTGTCGAGCAGGCGGCCGAATGGGTGCAGCTTGCCCTTCGGATCGAGCATGGTCATCGCACCAGGCAGCCCCTTGCTCTGAAGATAGGCCTGAAGCGCCCTGAACACCGCATCGTTGAAGGAGTTTTGTGAGGACAACCAGCCCGAGCTATCAGGCAGGAACTTGTTCTCGGCCGTAAGCAAGACCTGCAGCGCGTGCTGATAATTGCTGGCAAGGAGTCCCCGCCATCCTTTCCAGTACGGGATGCCGTAGCGAATCCGGAGTACATCGCCGACTTGATCGAAGCGCGGTTGCTTCGGTCCCTCAATCAGGCCGAGGCCATGGAATACGTTTCTCACCTCCGGTTCCAGTTCAGCGACTTGAACGCCGAGTTCTTCGACAGTGATGGAGCGGTCGACCATCTGGCCTGCCAGAACCATTCCCGGAAGCGCAGCCTTCACCAGCTCGGAGGCTATGCCGCCGGCCTTGAAATCTCCGCTGACGAAGTGAGGAACGATGAGTGACTGGATGTATGGGGTTTGAGCCCGCAGACGCTTAATGGTCATGCCGTTCGTATAGACCCCGACGTTGCGGCAACTCACGAAAAACGTCAGCAGCGCACGGCGCATCGAGAACGATAGGGGCCGTCGTCTTGCCTGCAGCTGGGCCCTCTGAAGCAGACCGGCGAGCGTCTGGGCGGAGCCCATGCGGGCTGCGATCATCCACAATTCGGCCTCAACGTAGTCGTAAAGAACTCCGGACCCGAGCATGCTCCAGACCAGCCGCTCGACCGGCCGGGACTTCGAATAGTTTTGCAAGTATGCGGCGAAGGCATCGATATGCTCAGGATGCCGAGGGAGCAGATCGATCGTCCTCCGGAGCACACTGGGGGAAGCACCTGCCCGGTAAAGAACATAGCGCAGCCGGCTCTTGTCCACGACACGCGGCGGCCGACCCTTGATGGCGTCGCGCAGGATGCTCACGGCCGATGCATCGTCGAGTTCGCCTTCGTCCACATCGCGACCTGTCGATTCCGCGATGCTGGGCAGCGTACCGAGAGCTTCGGCAATGGTTCTCGCATGCGAGACTTTGAACTTGGAGCCTTGCGGTATCAGACTCCAACGCCGACATTCTATTTCCAGCACGATTGCTGCTCGTCGCGCCTCTTCCTCGCTTTTCGCAAGGACGCGAATGTCATCCACATACCGGATGTAGGGGATGCCAGTGCGCTTCATGGCCTCGTCGAGCGGCAGGAGAAACACCTCCGCCAGGAAATCCGACGCCATCGGCCCTTGGGGTATGCCGTGGTCCACCGGAATGCCTCCCTGTTCGGACGTCCATACGCACAGCCACTCGCGAATGAGCGACCAAAGCTCGTTCCCTCCACCGGAAGGCGCTACGATCGTCTGGAGAGCGCGGTGTGAGATCGTCTCGTAGAAAGCCGCCAGATCGAAGTGTGCGATCCACTGATTGCCGGCCGCCAGGTGGCGCGCGAGTCGGACTTGGAACTGGTGATAGGTAGATCGCCAATCCTGAAGAAAGAAGATCGAGTTCGGATCCTTGCTCAGGCAGTTGCTGAAAACCGACTGTCCCTGCACATCGCGCCTCCGTTCGAAGGTCTGCTTTGCGACCTGGTTCGCGATAGCCTGCAGGACGATTTGATCCTCGAGCGTCAGGAGCGTGAGGGGACGAAGCAGGCCGGAGGGCTTCGGCATGTAAATGCGGATCGGACGGGTGGCCTTCCATCCACCCCTGAGCTTTTCGTGTAGCAGAAGCAGGTTCGCCCGGCGCCCCGGCTCGTAGGCCTGATAGATGTGTCGGAACATGCGCTTATGCTGGTGATTTTTCGCAGTGAGGATCCGGGACAGAGCAAGGTCGAGGTTGCGCAGCGAGATTAGCGATGTTTTCGTAATCATTCGGGTTCAATCACCGGGAAGCTCGATTGTATCGTCGCTTCCAACAGACCGCCTGAATTCCCGCCGTGTTGGAGCGGGTGCACCATGAACAGCATGAGGTGACACTGGTCGGTCTGGTCTTCGGGGCCGAACCGGTTGAACACCGCCCGGGCGCAGCCCGGCCACTGCTTTCGCACTGCTTCCGGGTCACATGCTATCCGAGGGTCTTTATAGTCGGCCAGACGTCGCAGCTCATCGATCATGGCGAAGCCGATGTTAACTGAACCCGCGAAGCCGGCGGCTACATGCCGCCCGATTGGGTGGACCTTCTGTAGGCAATCGACTTCGCTACCATCGCCAAGCGTAATCCGCCCGTCGGAGATCCCGAAGCTGTAACCGAACATTGTGGGTGCGCCAGGTCATGCAGAAACGATAGAACGCCGGTGCTTCTCCCACCAAACGCCGGCTCACACATAAGAGGCGAAATGATGGTCCGCAGGCATTCAGACTAGCTGGTTCACATAGGTTTTGACCCTATGTAAATGCCGTCTTCGATGCGAGCCTGGAATGTTGAGACAATCGCGATAATTCTGGCAAGACGCAATGACAGATGAACCCAGATCAGGGTTCCGGCTGTCGATCCGGAAACCGAATTACGTCGATTTTCTTGGCATATGCGATAGTCAGGCCGACCATCGTCCTCCCTTCCTGGTGATCGATGTGCGGATACCATTCGGACAGCTTCTCTGTGATCCACGCCAGGAAGTAGATCGAAACGAAGTGGTGCATATCGAGGCACGCGAAACTGTGCTCGGTGAAGACCGGATAGAGACTTGGCCCGATACGATCCCCGTTCTGGATCACATGCATCAGTTCGGAAACGCGCGATTTCGAAAAGTGAGCCACCTCTGAAAGGTGCCCATACATCTCTCCGCCCCCGTGCCTGAAGAACATACGTATGTTTGGGGTCTTGCCCTCAAGTTTGTCTAGTGGCCGCTTGTCCAGTTCATTCAAGCGGGCGACGGATTCGAGTTGCTTCCGGATCAGCGTCACGGCCTCGACCAGGTCGCCGTTCAGGATCAGATCGGTGACGATGAAGTGAGTTCGGACGTAGGAGGTCACCAAGCCGATCTGATAGGAGATCCCCGGATCTACCTTCTCGATCGGTTGGGAGAGCTTATCCTGAAGTGAACCAACCAGCCCGTCGACCATTATCCGCAGGGTATTGTCGTCCTCACGCTCAGCATCGCGGAAGTCCTCGCGGCATTTTTCGCGTGCTGCCATGCCCTGACCCTGGAAGTTGCATGCAGCCGCGAGTAGCCTCTCTATCTGCTCTCTAGTGAAGTTCACAGCATCAGCCTTGACTAGTGGTCCTACGGGATTTTGTATCTCGGCCATTTCTCGAGGATACAAGGGCCCTGCGGTGAGCACGCTCAGCACCCAGCTCCGTCGTCGTGTTGCAAGGCCACCACGCGCCACGAAGATTAACCAGAATCGGGAGGCTACATACGGACGAGTACGGCGTCTCTCTCTAAACCCGCGCAAATTTCAGGTACGGTGGCCACTCTACAAGAGTATTTAGGAAGGTAGGCGCTCATTTGATAGCCTCTTGTGGCGGCAAGGCTACGCTCTTTTACGCTAGAATCATGTCGTCTATTGAAAGTTCCATTTCAATACCACAGAACGACCACTCGCGATGAGGTCTCGATCGGACCTTTATGTTTGCGGAGCAAGTCAACTTGGGCAGGAAGTCAGACGCGTTGGCAATACGGAAGACAAGTCGAAACGTGAACCGCGAGGGACAGCGCTGGACGGAAGACCGCGCTGGCATGACCCTGCGCCTACCCATTGATCTCCGGGAGGCGGTCACCGAGGAGGCGCGCGTGGCAGGCGATCTTTCGAGGGTAGTTCTTTTTGCCCTTCGTAACGTCGAACGGAAGGACGTAACGATCACGCAGACTCGCAAGGCTGGACTCCCGCTATCCAAACCTCAGCTTTTGCATGTTGGAGTCGAAGCTCGAACCGTGATCCGAGCCTGGGCGGAAGAGGAGGGTGTGAGCGTGAATGCGATTATGGTGAGCGTTCTGGAGGAGTTTTTCAAGCGGCTGAGGAAGAGCAAAGCACTCCGCGAGGAGCTGCGTCTAGAACTCAGGGCACGACGCGGTTTCTTGCCGAGCTGAGGATTCATGCACCAAAACGCGATACGTTTTGCGATACGTCGGTTTAGGCGTCATGTCAGCTTACAAGGACTTAGGGAGCCACCGGGGTCTTGTAAGTTATTGAAAAGCCTAATGTTGGGACTATGGCATGGAAGAGGTCATCGGTTCGATCCCGATCAGGTCCACCAAACAACTCAACAACTTAGGCTACCACTTCCGGGAACTGGGCCACTTTCGTGGGAACAGTATGGGAACATCACAGTTCTGCGCCCTCGATGGTAGCAATCCTCGGTTTCCTACCCAGTAGAACATCGACGGCCCTGCGCTGCGCGACACGCTTCTGCTCCATGCCCGCCTGCGCGTAGACCTCCATCGTCGTGCTGATTTTGGAGTGGCGCATCAGTTCCTGAACCACCTTCACATCGTTGCCAGTTGAAGCCAGCAATGAGCTGTATGTGCGCCGGAACGTATGCCAGCCAATCCGTTTCGTGATGCCCACCCGTCGAGCGATGGGCTGCAGGATTTTGGTCCGAGGGCTGTCAGGCCAAAGCGGAGTTTTGCCGAAGTGATGATCGCTGGCGAAGACCCAGTCGCTAGCTTCCGGGTAGCCTGAGACCTGCCGCCATCCCTGCAGTCCTTCCAAGACAATCTCATCGAGCGGTACGGGCTGCTCGGAGATTTCCGTCTTGCAGGGACCGACGGCGCCGTCCGAATAGGAGCGAAGGACATCGGCCATGTGCGTGGTGAAGTTAATGTCTTCCCACTTCAGACCGAGTACCTCGCCGATCCGCAGACCCGTGGTCGCACAGATCGTGCCTAACAGACGTTCGCGTTGCGGCAGAGCTTCCAGTAGAGAACGGAACTCCTCCGCCGTAAGCACGTCCGGGCGCCGCAGACGCTTTGAGCTGACCCGCACCATCGTTACCGGGTTCTTATCGAGCCATCCCCAGCGCATGCCATGACGAAAGATCATGCTCAACACGTTGCGTACTTTCGCCCGGCTTGCGGGTGCAAGCACGAGCGACTTCAGCCACTCCTCAACCTCGATCGTCGTGACGCGGCTCGGAAGATAGTCTCCCCAGCGCGGCACGATGTGGTTGTCGAGATTGCTGATGTAGCCCATCTTCGTCGACCTTCTTTTGCCTTCGTGATGATCCATCGGCAGTTCCTTCAATCGGTAGTGCTCGATGAGCTTACGAAGGGTTGGTGGCGGTCCTGCGTGCTCGACCGCCTGACGGTTAATACTGAGGCGAAACGTCTCCGCCGCCCTGAACGCATCTGCCTGGTTCCGTAGTTCCTTTACCGTTCCCAGGATTTGCTTTCGCAGCTGGCGGCTGCCTTGCTGGTTGGTTTCACGCCAGCGATAGACCCATACATCGGGGCCGTTTCTACGCGACTCCATATATAGGCTTCCGAACTGATAACGAGGCCTTTTCATAGAAACTTCCTTTCTGATGAAAGGCCCTGGTCGCTACCTGATGTTACCTCTGTACGCATCCAGAGATCGAGTTCGGAAATACGAAAACGCCATGCGTGTTTCCTGCGTTTGCCGGGGATTCCGTGCGCCGGCAGCTTACCCAGGCGGGCAAGCCCCAACAGGGTCTTTCGTGGCATATCAAGAAAGAGCGCTGCACGCTCAGCGTTGACGAACGGCTCTGGTTTGAGCGGAGAAGAGAAAATTGAGTTTGACATAGTTGACCTCACGGACGAAGCCTTCAGGCGGTACGTCCCAGTGCGCAAAATTCAGCGGCTCCAGGATGATGAAGGCCCGCGAGACGGAAGATAGGAACATTTTTTGACTGGAGGCTATGCTTTTTAGGGGTGGGGTATACAGATTCCGTATACCCCACTCGCTCTGCTATAAGTTGTTTATTCCCCTTCTCTTATCTGTCAGAGTGAATCATTCTTTATGCATCTGGCTGGAAGTCTTCCTTATTGCGAAACAGGTGAATGACTGGCCCGTTTCGTTCGGAAGCCTGCAAGCGAAGATCGATCTCCTGTGTGCTGCGTGTTCTCTCAGGCACCGCGAGAGAAAAGCAGCCCGCGCCCGTCGGCGCTTGGTGTTCTGCTTCGGCTACCACCCCAGCAAGTCAAGTGCGGACCTGCCGGGGACCCTATCATTGCGCGGCCTTGCGGTTTCGGCTTTCGAACAATCTTTGTGCAACAAACGCAAAAAAGATTTCCGAACCTTCCGAAAAAGCACGCCTGCGGCACTAGGGAGCGGTCCTCTCGCGCGCGCTTGCGGGAGGTGTCCTGAGAGATCACTCCGGGATCACAAAGGAGATCAAGCCATGCAGGCCATCCAGAACAATCAGACCAGTCAACTCATCAACACCATCGCGCAGGGAGATTGCATCGAGATCATGCGCCAGATGCCAGCGAATAGCGTGGACTTCATTCTGACCGACCCTCCATACCTGGTGAACTACCGCGACCGCGATGGACGCACCATTCAGAACGATGCGAACGCCGACTGGCTCAAGCCCGCAATGAAGGAAGCATATCGCGTACTCAAGCAGGATCGAGTCGCTGTGATTTTTTACGGCTGGAGCAAAGTCGATGCCTTCTTCGCAGCATGGAAAGACGCGGGTTTTCAGCCTGTCGGACACATCGTGTTTCGCAAAAGCTACAGCTCGAAGAGCAGGTTCCTTCGCTATCAGCATGAGCAGGCATTCCTGCTGGCAAAGGGCAGACCACCATTGCCGAAGCAGCCGCTCATGGATGTGATCGAGATGCCATACAGCGGCAACAAGCTGCATCCAACCCAGAAGCCTGTTGCAGTGCTGGCGCAGTTGATTCGCAGCTTCACGTTGCCGGGTGAGCTGGTGCTCGATTCCTTCGCTGGCAGCGGGTCAACCTGCGCGGCTGCGTTGCTGATCAACAGAAAGTATCTCGGCATTGAGTTGGATGCTGAGTACCACCTGGCAGCGAGTCAGCGGCTAGGGCGCGTGAAAGAGAGGATCGCAAGGCGGTCCTCTCCTTCCTTCCCGACTGAGTGCATTTTGCCCGCACCGCGCCGCGCGTAAAGGCGAACCCAATCCTGAGTCGTTGTTCCCGCCGCCTTGACTCGCGCCACGGTGCGGTTTTTCTTTGCTGGCCATGTCGGGAAGGAATGGCTTGGCATCTCCTCCACCTCCGTCCGATGTCGCATACACCCGGCCTTTTCAGCCGTTCAAGCGCGACGTTCGAGGGTATGCAGAATCTGCATACCCCACCCCCTAAAAAGCATTAGACGGCCCAGCGGCCCAATCCTATATTCGCTCCACATCCTTGCAGCCGGGAGTATCCACTCGCCGGAAAAGCAGATGGAGGGAGCCTATGCAGAACACACTTCCAACCAAACCACCTGGCCTCCGGCGATGGCACACCCATGCCCGGAGACTAGCCATTCCATCCCTGATGTTCCTCGCGGCTCTGCCGGTCTATGCCCAGTCCGGCAGCGATCCGTGGGACAACGCGGTGAACGTGCTCAAGACCGCGTTCACCGGCACCATCGCCACCGGCCTGTCGCTGGTCGCCATCGTCGTGGGCGGACTCATGTTCGCCTACGGCGAGGGCCAGTCGAAGAAGATGCTCGCCGGCATTGTCTTCGGCATCGGCATGGCGGTCGGGGCGGTGAACTTCATGGCCTGGCTTTTCCCGTCGTAGCCCTTCGCCGGCAGGCCCAACAACAACCCATAACTCGAAGGTGGAAAGGAGAAGCGCATGGCAGAGGGCGGCTCACGACAGAACAAAGTTTATAAAGCGATGAACCGCCCGCTGACCGTGCTTGGCGCGGAGCGAAGGCTGTTCTTCGTCGCGCTGATCACCGGAGGCTCCGTCTTCTCACTCCTTCACTCGCTGGTCGGCGGCATCTTGCTCTTTGTCGTGAGCGTCATTATTGCCCGCATTGCCACGAAGCATGACGTGGAAATTCTGCGCGTGCTCTTCAACTCCGGCAAGTTCAGCCGCCGCTACGACCCCATGAAAACCGATGACACAGAGATACGCATTGCGAGGCTCGATGGTCAGAGTTGACGACATCACGAAGGACTGGAAAGAGGCTGGCTCATTTCCCGCACAGATCAACCTGTTTGGGTTCTGGGACTCGCGCTCGTTCCTCACTAAATCCGGCGACCTCGGCACCGTGCTGAAGATTGGAGGCATCGACTACGAGAGCCTCGACCATGCCGGACGCGACTATGCGGTCAAGCGTCTCGAAGCCGCCCTGCGCTCGCTTGATGACAGGTGCCGCCTTTATCAGATCCTCTTCAAGCACAACCGACCCGCGATACCCCACGCCGAGTATGAGAATCCACTCGTGCGCGCGGCGGTAGAACAGCGCAGCGCCTTCCTGCAATCGAAAGCCGACCGGCTCTACAGCATAGAAATCTTCTGGGTCGTCATGATCGATGGCAGCTACCAGAAGACTGGCCTACTGCACGCGCTCGCGCAACTACCGAAGCAACCCGGCGCGTCGCTGCGCGACTTGCGCGGCCTCTTCTCCGGCAATAAGGAACGCACGCTGATTTACGAACAGATCGAGCGCGACCGCCTGCGGTTGCAGCAGAAAGTACAGAGTTTGAGTGGGCAGCTAAACGACCTCATGACGGTCACGCTGCCAGGGGCGGAGGAGACGTTTCGCATACTGCGCAGTCTCGTCAACTTCCGCCCCTCCAAGAATCAGAATGCGCGTCTATACAGCGCGCAGTGCATCGACCGGCAGTTATGCGACTCGGAGCTGTAGGCGCATCGCGGCTACCTGCGCGTGGAGGACGATTACCTTCGCGTCCTCACACTGAAAGAGCTTCCCTCCGAGACGCGGCCCCTGCTGCTGCAGGGCCTCTTCGATGTTCCCGCGAACTTCCACGTCGTCACCGAGTGGCATCCGGTCGATAACGCCAAGGCCCGGAAAGAGATCGCCTCGCGCCGCCGTCATCACCACAACTCGAAGACCAGTTTCGTCTCGAACCTTCAGGACCGCCAGAACACCGGCCCGAAGGATGAGCTGGTCGATGACTCGAAAGAAGCAGCGGTCGCCGAGCTAGGCTCGGCCCTGACTGCGCTCGGCATGGAGGGCAAGAACTTCGGCGAGTTCACGCTGTCGGTCGTCATCTACGACGAAGACCGCGTGAAGGTGGAGCATACGGTCGCGGAGTTTCAGAAGCTGTTCACGCAGCATGACGGTCTCTTGTATGAGGAACGCTACAACCTGCTCAATGCGTTCTTTGCGACTGTCCCAGGCAATCGGCAGTTCAATCTTCGCAAGCAGTGGGCACTCAACTCGAACTACGCGGACCTGTCGTTCCTGTTCACCATCGACGCAGGCTCGAAGTGGAACCCGCAACTGGACAAGGAATACCTCGCCGTCCTCGAATCGACGCACGGGACGCCATACTACCTGAATCTACACTGGGGCGATGTGCCCAATGCCTTCATCCTCGGCGCTATCGGCAGTGGCAAATCCTTCACCACAAATTTCCTCATCCAGTCGGCACAGAAATATAACCCGCTGACCTTCGTCTTCGACCTCGGCGCGAGCTACCAGATGCTGACGCAGTCCTTCGGTGGGAGCTATCTCAACGTCGGGCTGAAAGACCCCGGCTTCAGCATCAATCCATTTTCACTGGCGCCGACACACGAGAACCAGAACTTCCTTTATCTCTTCCTTCGTGTGCTGATCGAGGCGGGCGGACGCTATGACCTGACGCCGGAGGACGAGAAGGCCCTGTTCGCCGGCATCGAGCGCGTGTACAAGCTTCCGCGTGAGATCAGGACGCTGACCAACTTTGCGTCGATCCTCGGTCCGCTCGGCGAACGCCTGCATCGCTGGCTGCAGTCCGGGCAGTTCGGCTATCTCTTCGACAACGTCGAGGACACGCTGACCTTCTCCCGCTTCCAGACCTTCAACTTCGACGGGTGGGATAAGTATCCCGATGTACTGGAGCCGATGCTGTTTTATCTGCTACAGCGCGCAGCCTCGGAGATCGAAAAGCGCGAGAACATCGCCACCTTCAAGCTCTTCGTCATCGACGAGGCATGGATTTTCTTCAAACGCCAGATCATTCACGACTGGGTGATGAGAGCCGAGAAGACGTGGCGGAAGCTGAACGGCGCCATGATCCTGACCACGCAATCGATGATCGAGCTGGTCTCGAACAACCTGCTGCAACTGGTCAACGAGTCCTGCCCCAGCCGTATCTTCCTCGCCAATCCGGGCATCGACCGCAAGCTGTACGCCGAAGCCTTCCAATTGAACGACACAGACCTCGAGCTGTTGGAATCGCTGGTGCCCAAGCGTGACCTGCTCTTCAAACAGCCGCAGTATGCGAAGAAGCTCCGGCTCTCGGTCGATCCGCTGAGCTACTGGATGGCGACGAACACGCCCCGCGACAACATCCTCAAGCAGCAATACTTCGCCCGCTTCGGGCCGGAGCAGGGACTCCTGCGTCTGGTCCAGGACTACCCCAACCCCACACAACCCACAGAACCGAATGAGGTGAATCGATGAACCGCGCTCCCATCTTCCCGCTGGTGCTCGGCCTGGTTGCGACCGTTGCTCACGGCCAGCAATCGGCCCGCATCGTCCACTACCACCAGAACGACATCGTGAGCGTGCGCGCGAAGATGCGCTACACCACGCTCATTCAACTCCCCGTCACCGAGAAGATCCTTCAGGTCGCTACAGGCGACAAGGACTTCTGGATCATCGACGCTGTCGGCAACTATTGCTTCCTGCACCCGGCAAAGGAAGGCATCCACTCGAACCTCAACCTGATCACCGACAAGGGCACGGTGTACTCGTTCACGCTGGACGATGACGAGTCCACCGAGCCGGATCTGAAGGTGGTCATCGAGCCGAGTGACCCCTCGTCCATTGCCGCGGCGAACGGCGCAGACAAGCTGCTGCCGGCATCCGAAGTCGCCGTTGCGCAGCAGCAGGCGCAGCTTGCGCAGCACCGGGCTACGCAGGCACTCGAAGAGTACCGCGCCAATTACCCCACGCAGGCGCTGAAGTTCGATTACGCCTACAAAAACGCTGCGCCCTTCAGTGTGTCGGCGATCTACCACGATGACAAGTTCACCTACATCAAGTCCTCGGCTGCTGAGAAGTTTTCTGTCTACGAGGTGAAGGACGGAAAACCCGACCTCATTACCTATCAGCTCACCGATGGCACCTACGTCATCCCGCAGGTGGTGGACAAGGGATACCTCGAAATCGGCAAGCACAAGCTCACCTTCGAGCGGAAAGGCCAGTAGGTGCGCCGATGGCAGAGGAAAAAGCAAACATCACGACAGCACAGGAACAGGAGACGGCAGCAGCACCTCCAGCCGTCGTTGACAAGCGCAGGCTGCCGGAAGGCGTCGTTCCAAAGCAGGCGCAGGGTTATGTCGTCGCGGGCCTCGCCGTCCTGATTCTGATGGCGGTGATGTTCTCGAAGAACCACCCGAAGCCCTCGGCCACCGGCACAACGCCATCGTCCGCCGCTCTGTCCACGGATGTGAATCAGCAGAAGATTCACGAACTGGAGCAGGACCTCAGCGCCGCCCAGCGGCAGAGCCAGCAACAGCAGGCCCAGGCGCAGAAAGACAATACTACTGGCCCTGTTACCAGCAACAATCCATCCGCACAGCCAAATGGCATGGCTCCTGCTACGCAGTCGCCACCCTCCACTGAGCCGCCGCGTGATCCCATTGCGGACGCGGAAAAGGCGCTGGCCTTCAAAGCGCGCTTCGCGTCGAACCTTGTTTCCGGCGATGACACGATTCCTGGCGCGGCCTCATCTGCTCCCGCTGCTGTCAGAGGCACTCCATCAACGAATAACTCTCCCGCTTCATCCATCGTGCCTGCTTCGCAGCACTCTGATGCCAATGAAAAGCACCCGCCAGAGGTGAACGTCAACTCCGCTCACGGTCAGCCTTATGTGCTCTTCGAGGGAACCACCATCGACACCTCTCTGGTGACTCGCCTCGATGGGGAGTTTATCGGATCGGTCAAGATCATGGTGACCAACCCCGTCTACAGCCGGGACCGCCAGCATGTGCTGATTCCCGAAGGCACGTTCATTCTTGGCAATGCGCAGAAGGTCTCTGGGTTCGGCCAGAAGCGCCTCGCTGTCGCCTTCCACCGCATGATCATGCCTGACGGTTACAACGTCGATCTCGACCAGTTCCACGGTCTCGATCAGGCCGGTGAGACGGGCCTGAAAGACAAGGTCAACAACCACTACATCCAAATCTTCGGTGCATCGATCGCGCTCGGCATCATCGCCGGCGCAGCCGAAGCAACGACCGACTCCGGCTACGAGGAGAACGGTTCCAGTATGTACCGGCAGGGTATGGCCGAGAGCCTCGCTACCTCCAGCGCCAACGTTCTCGACAAGTTCATCAACATTCCACCCACCATCACCATCCGCGAAGGCCACCGCATCAAGATTTATCTCACGCAGGACATGCTGCTGCCCGCGTATGAGAACCACGACATGCCGGGGGTGATGTGACGCGCGTGGCAATGCTCGCGCTTCTCGGCCTGCTCGTGGTCGGCTGCGCCTCCCCCTCGCCTCCGAAGAAACCCTCTCCCTATCGCTACATTACCAATGCGCCGTTGCTTGCGCTCGGCGCTCACAGAAAGGACTTGTCATGAAGATCAGCAGACTCGCTTATTTCGCTCTTCCACCCGTTCTCGCGCTCGCGCCTGTGGCACACGCGCAATTCGGATCAGGCATCGTCTACGACCCCACACAAAGCGCCCATGCAATCCAGCAGATCGAGCAGGGGTCGCAGAGCCTCCAAACCGCAGAGCAGATTTACACCTCCACCTACAAAACGATGACCCAGGTCATTGCCGCCTACAACCTCGCCTACCAGATGTCGAAGATGCCGCAGAACCTCGCCGTACGTTATAAGTCAGATTTCTCCATGTGGACCAATCTCTCTTCCATGTCAGCGCCCAACACTTATGGCAACACGTCCGCGTGGATCAACGCGCTCGATCTTGGCAATCCCACTCGCGTCACGTCGGCATATAGCGCCGCTGTCATTCCGTTGCAGAGCTATCCCGGCAGCGGCCTCTCCAGCCAGGACGCTACAACCCAGGCTGTCATTAAGAACCAATATGCGTCCTCCGAACTCGGCCAGGCGACACTGACCAATTCGCTGTCCACGTTAGGAACGATTCGTTCTGATTCGCAGACCTTCCAGCAGAAGCTGGCCAATCTCGAATCCGACACCTACTCGAACGATCCCTCGCAGCAGACCTCGAACGCCCTGCTCGGCAAGATCAATTCCGCCACCATGTTGCAGATTCACTCGCAGCAGGACACCAACCAGATCCTCGCCGCACAGGCCGCGCAACAGGCCCTCGATGAGAAAGAACAACTGGACGAACGCAATCGGCTTATGAACCAGTCGATCTACTTCCAGCAGAACTTCCCCACGCTGATGCAGAACATGACCTCCGGCGTGAGCGATTCCATCCACTCCGTCTCCCTCTCAACCACAGGACACTGAGCCATGCAGCCAAACCCTTTTACCGCTCTGAACCAGGCAATCACCCAACTGATCACGTCGAACAGCGCCACGCTGCAGGCTACGGGACTGGATATTTTCCGTGGCTTGGCCGTGATCCTGATTGCCTGGTTCGGCATCAAATCCGCGCTGTCCGCCGCGCAGGGGCATGGCGGCGGATTCCATTTCGCCAAGTTCGCCGACCTGATCCTGATGATCTCCTTCGGCCTCGGCATGCTGACGTATTATTCGTCGCCGATCCCAGGTATCGGCTACAGCTTCAGCGATCTTGTGACAAAGGAAGCCCAGAACATCTCCAACCAGATCGAGTCGGACCAGACCCAGCAGATCGTCAACACCGTCCTCGATGCGGAAAAGCAGCTCGGCACCCCGCCGGGCAAGTACAGCATCCTCGAAGACCTGACCTACCTTCTGATCGCTGTGATTCTCGCCGCGATGGAGGCTGTGGCCTTTGCCGTTATCGCATACGGCCTTGTCGCTTCGGCAGTCTGCGTGCTCATCGGACCGATGTTCATTCCCTGGTTCATTGTGCCGAAGATGGACTGGCTCTTCTGGGGCTGGTTCAAGGCATTCATCGGCTTCAGCTTCTATCAAGTTATCGCCTCGGCCTTCATCTACGTCTTCGCCAAGGTGCTCACGTCGATGTTTCAGGTCATCGGCAGCATCAGCATCTCGAATGCGCTGACCGTGCTGCCCGCCCTCTTTATCACGCTCATGGTCTGCATCTACGGCCTGATCAAGATACCGGAGCTGACCGGCGCGATTCTCAGTGGCCGCGCCGGAACCTGGGTCAACCCGATGGGGAGTTAACGCCATGACAAAGACATCTTTTTCTACCACCGAAGCGGGGCACAGGTTTCTCGAACTCTATGCCGAGCCTGTCGTGACCAACACCTACCTGAAGATCGCGCTGCTCGTGCTCTCCCTCGTCACGCTCGCGTTGCTTGCGTTCCTCTGGAGAGCCGAGACCGCTGCCTCCCGGCTGAAGCCGCTTGTCATCGCGGTCTACGACATCGGGCGCGGGCAGGTGATGAACTATGACGACTTCTCGAAAATCCCTGTCGAGCGCGTCAGCAAATACTATCTCGCCCGCTGGTGCGAGCTTTACTACGGACGCAATCACGCCACGCTGCAACGCGACTTCTCGCAGTCGTTGAGTTTTCTCTCCGATCCGTTGCAGTCGACAACGCTGGCAAAGGTGAACCAGCAGAAGACCCTCGAAAACTTCCTGCTCGATCCCGGCCAGCCCAATGTGGACATCGAGATCAAGGCTGTGGTGCTCGAAGACGCGCGCCAGCTTCCCTATCGCGCGCATGTGGAGTTTGAGAAAGTCTTCCGTTCCCCCGGCGACCAGCAGGAACAGCGGCGGGAACGCTGGACGGCGAACGTCATCTACAGCTTCCGCGACCAAGTGCCCAACCAGATGCTGCTCACCAATCCTCTTGGCCTCGTCATCAGCTACGTTCACGAAGATCAGGCGTTCGGGAGTTAAGCGCCATGCGACCGAAGAAACCCATCTTGCTCTATTGTCCCGACCGTGAATTGCTATCCGCTACGGCCTTCGCGCTCCGTCTTCAACCCTACGATGTCACTGCCGTTGACGACAGCCGGAGTGCCGCTGCCGTCATGATGGCAAGTGAGCTTGTCTGCGGCGTCCTGATCCACGCAAGACAGGGCGACCCCGCCGGCAGGTTGATCCATCGCCTACTCGAATCAGATTTGCACATTCCGCTCCTGCTCGTTGACCGTGCCGGCGATCTCGCACCTATCCGCTACGCGGACATGGTGCTTTATGGCCGCAATACCTCTATGGCCCATATCCTCGGCGCTCTCGATGTGTTGTGCGCGCGGAAGCGTGGCCCGCAACCTCGGGGCGGCGCATGAAGTACCTCTCTGTCTGCTCCGGCATCGAGGCCGTATCGGTTGCATGGCAACCTCTCGGCTGGCAACCCGCCATGTTCGCGGAGATCGACCCGTTCTGTTGCTGGCTGCTGCGCTCGCGCTATCGCGCATCGCGCCTTGTGTACATGCCTAGTCCACATGGAGCAACAACGCGCAAAGAGGCTAAGCAGCGCGCGGCGGCCGTTCGCAACATCATTGCTCTGCCTGCCGATGGCGCGATCATCAATGGGGGCGATTTCACAAAGATAGGTAAAGACGATGTGGGAACAATCGACCTTCTGGCCGGAGGAACACCTTGCCAGTCTTTCTCCGTCGCCGGTAAGCGAGCGGGACTGGATGATCCGCGTGGCAACCTCACCATCGAGTTTGCTCGACTTGCTGATCGCCTCCGGCCCGCTTGGCTGGTGTGGGAGAACGTCCCCGGTGTCCTGTCGATCGACGGAGGACGGACGTTTGGAGCCTTCCTCAGAATGCTGGTCGAGTGCGGGTATGGGATCGCCTACCGAATTCTGGACGCTAGATTTTTCGGAGTACCCCAACGACGCCGTCGCGTCTTCGTTGTCGGACATCTTGGAGACTGGAGAGGTCCCGCAGCCGTATTTCTTGAGTTCGCGGGCCTGTCGGGGTATCCTCCGCCGCGCCGAGAAGCGCGGCAAGGAGCTGCCGGAGGCGTTGAAGTCGGCCCTGCTGGCGGTCGCCTCACAGACACCGCCCCCACCATCGACACAGGATGCAAGGATGGCTTCGTCCGCAATCAACTAGGCGCGGGCGTCCTCTCATTAACAAATGAAATCTCGCATTGCCTGAATGCCGGAGGCATGGGCAGACAGGATTACGAGACAGAGACGCTGATTGCTCATGCGCTCTCAGCCGATGGCTTCGACGCGAGCGAGGACGGCACCGGGCGCGGAACGCCCGCGGTGCCTGTCGCCATCTGCACCGCACATACCCAGTCCAACGGCAGCGGCTTCTCCAAGGACATTGCTCACACTCTGGAGAGCGGTTGCGCTCAGGCTGTCGCCTTTGCGCAAAACAGCCGTGACGAGGTGCGGCTGCACGGCGGAGACGGTAAAACAGTCGGCGCGCTGGCGGCGCAGCCAGGCTTGAAACAGCAATGCTATGTCGCCTTCTCCGCAAAGGACTCCGGCGCTGATGCGAGCGATGTTGCGCCGACGCTGCGCGGCATCGGACATGATCGAAGCCACTCGAATGGCGGCGGACAGGTAGCCATCGCATTTTCGCAGAACCAGTCCGGTGACGTTCTGGCCGGCGATGTGATGCACTCGCTTGGAACAAGCCAGAATGCATCGGGCCGGAATGCGGCTACCGTCGCGTTCACCCTCCACGGAAGCGACGGCACGGCAAGCGCCGCTTCATCGACCGAAGTTGCGGGGAGCCTTCGTACCCGCGCTCCCGGCAGCATGGAGAACAGCTCGACGACGGCTGTGCTTCAGAAGCAGTCCATCTCCTGGTCTGGAGAACTCACGGCATCGACCGACATGGCCGGGACCCTTCAGCGTGGCGGCGAAGGTGGGCGAGTCGATGACGTGATGACGCCCCAAATGGCCGTGCGTAGGCTGACGCCGCGCGAGTGCGAGCGGTTGCAGGGATTCCCCGACGGATACACGCTGGTCGAGTACCGTGGCAAGCTCGCAGCCGATGGCCCCCGCTACAAAGCTCTCGGCAATTCGATGGCTGTCCCCGTCATGCGCTGGATCGGACAACGCATCGCCGCCGTCGATCAAATCCTCCGTGAGCACAGCGCTAGGAGAGAGCCATGAGCCTCCGCTCCTTCACGGTGTTGGCGCTTTCCTTGCGAAAGAGAGAAGACCTTGACCTTCGCCCAACCCGCATTCACTCGTACTTTAGACCGCGCAGTTTCGCCTTCCACGTAGTCGCCCAGGAACCGCCCTCCGCAAAGTGTCGGCAGATAGGAAACGATGCGGAAGGCTGCCGAGCGTGGTTCATCCACTCCCCGCTGGTCAACGCCGCATCGGAGGCGGGACAGGACGACGACTCCGGCGTGCGGGTTGCGAATCTTACGCATCCCCCGTCCAGACACCTTCAGACGGATGTTTCCCTAGAGCGCCATCTCTCCCGGATTTTTCCCATGTCTCACTCGGTCACTCGCTCGGTGCTTATCCCGCGCCCTGCGGCACGGCACGGCTCTGCTTCGGCTGCGCCGCCCTAGAGGGTTTCGGCTTTCAGAAATCTTTTCGGCAAATCTCCGCACAGAACGCGGACGAAAAGATTTTCCGAACCTTCCGAAAAAGCGCCGCTCGGCCTTGGGAGCGGGGCACCTCACGTCGCTTCGCGCAAGAGTGTCCCCGAGTAAAAACAGGGCAAATCCAAACAGGAGAAAAGCAATGGCACTCTACGAAAACAAAATCACTCTGAAGGGCTTCCTGGGCAAGGATGCCGAGAACTTCGCAACCCGCAATCAGAAGACGGTAGTCGTCCTCTCGCTCGCCACCAAGTCCGGCTACAAGGACCAGCAGAAGAACGAGTGGGTGAACCACACCGAATGGCACCGCATCGTCGCCTTCGGCAAGTCCGCTGACTACGCGAAGGGCCTGAAGAAGGGCGACTACGTGGAAGTCGAAGGCGAGCTGCGCTCGACGGAGTACGAGAAGGAAGTCGGGCAGAGCAAGAGCAAGGTCAAGGTCACCTTCCGCGACAAGGAAGTGCGCGCCAACACCGTGAAGAAGCTGGCAGCACCGGCCAAGGGGGAGAACCTCGACGCCGATCCCATCACGGAGGATGACGCCGCGTAAGCGGCGTTGTCCTCCCTCACGGGAGGTGCGACATGCTGACTCTCTTTGCCAATAACGTCCTCTTACGCGGATTCCTCGGCAAAAATGCCGAGGCGCCCCCCTCACACGGAATCACCGAAGACTCCTTCGCAGTTCTGCTGCTGGCGACCGTCTCCGGCAGATGGGATCTCGGCAAGAACGAGTGAATACCGCGCACCGACTGGCATCGCATCATCTGCCCAGGCACGTTCTTCTGCGGCATGAGGCGCGGCGACTACCTGAAAGTCGAAGGTGAGTTGCGCGCTCTGGAGCAGGAGCATGGCGTAGTCGTTGCCGGCGAACGCTTTCCGGTGAAGCACTCGACCTATGCCGTCCCTGCCGTCCGCATTCAGAGGCTGGATCGGCCAGAAGCATTGGTCGATTACGGCGACTCCGATGACTACAACACGGAGGTTCAGCCATGAGCCTCTTCAGGAACACAGTGAAACTTCGCGGGTTCCTCGGCAGAGATGCCGAGGTCCCGCCGATGAAACGCACCGACAAAGACCCTTACCTCATCCTCACGGTCTGCATGGACGACGGCGTCTGGTGGCGGCCAGCCAACGAATGGCTTTCCCACGGCGGCTGGTTTCGTGTGATCTGTCCGGCGCTGGTTTCTGCACCTCGCTACGCGAGATGAAGCAAGGCGACTACGTCGAGATCAAAGGCCGGTTGATCATTCACCACTATGCCGAGGTGAACCTGAAACAGCCAGTCTATGAAGTCCATGCCGCGCATGTCCGCAAGCTGGACATTCCTCCTGTTGGCGTAATTGAAAATTACGACGGCTAGTGCCGTCGTGCTTTCGGCAGAGAGGTTATTGCCTCTCTGCCTCTTTTTATCTTTCCGCGCATGCTTCGCGCGCGTGAAGGAAAGGACATCCCCCGAGGACACAATCATGATCGCCAATGCCGTCTTTGTCGCCACACTCATCTTCCTAGCCCTCGGCTTCTGGCTGACGCGCGAGATGCAGTTCCTCACTCCGTGGCGCAGTCTCATCCTGCACCAATACCTGAAGAGCATCGCGCTTTACTGCGCTCTGCTCTTCGCCAATCTGCTCGGCCTCACCATCTGGATCGAGCGCAAGTTCTTCCTGCGTGATACAGGCCGCAAGCTCAGGCATCTCGATCAGGAGATCCAGACCGGGCAGAGCGAACTATCGGACGAAATGCTCGCGCAGTTCGGAGACGAGGAGGAGCGATAGCCATGGTGAACGAAGAGCAGTATATAGAGCGCACGTCCGACCTCATCGCCAAAGTGCGCCAGATGCGCGAGGCCGCGGAAAAAGAGATGAACCGCTTCACGCGGTTGGCCGACTACGACGTGCGTCGCGTCATCGGCCAGAAAACCCCGGATGCCGCAGAACCAGTGGCTCCGCAGGCTGTTATTGAATTTTCGTCGGATGTTGCGGAGCACGGTGAGGATGGGGAGACACAGCCATGAGACTCGATCTTCCCCAGGAGTTGCCGCGCCGCCGCGATGAGAACGACAGTTCCCCCAATGATGCGCGGACGCCTAAACGGACAGTGCCGGAAAACCCTTTGCAGCACCGGCTGAAGCAGCCCGACGATCGGAGGACCGCCCCTCGCGGGGACCGCCCTCGTACTCCTCGCAGGGAGAAAGCCCGGCCCAGGACGTGCCGCGCGAGCGCCGCCGTCCTGTGTCTTCGGACGACCCGCGCCGTCCATCGCGCGCTGCCACAAACATCGTCGGGCTGGAGCTGCGGCCTGAAGAAAAGCAGCTTCTCCGCGAAGCCGGGCGCTTCCGCGTCGTCCGCACAGCGGACCTCCGCGAGTCGCTCTATCGCGGCAAGTCGGGCACACTCGAAAACGATCTCCGCTATCTCCGCGACAAGGGACTCATCGAGACCACGCACATCAATCTCCGCCGCGACGGACGGCGGCGCAGCATCGAGCGCGTCGAGGTGGTCACGCTCACCAAAGAAGGCCGCCGCCTCCTTATTAAGGATGGTGACCTCCCCAAAGACCAGAAGGTCTATGCCGGTCTGGTCAAGCGACGCGAAGTCGAGCACGACTCGCAGATTTACCGCGCCTACCGGAAAGAGGCTGAACGCATCGAGAGCAAGGGCGGCACAAACCTCCGCGTGCGCCTCGACTACGAAATCAAAGCCGACGTGCAGAAGGCGATCTACCGCGAGCGCAAAGCCGACCCGACGCACGGCATGGCCGAAATCAAGGAGCAGGTCGCCAAGCAGTTCAATCTGCCGTTCGTGGACGGCGGGATTCAGATTCCCGACGTGCGCATCGAGTATGTCCTTCCCCGCGAAGCCGGTCAGGACCCGAGCCTGGATCTGGATCAGGGCTCGCGCACCGACCACGAGGACATCGAAGTCCTCACCGCCGCCTACCACCGCGGCCATCTGCGCTCGAAGGCGCAGGCAGGATTCCGCAATTACGCTTCTGCCGCTGACCGTTCCTCTCTGACCGCAAAGATCGAGGGCGACAGCCACCTCATGGAAAACATTCTGGAGCTGTAGCTATGGAATACGACCCCATTCAATCTCTCGAAGCCATCGGCTATGTCCAGCGCGAGGCTTCATTCCTGTATCTGGTTGCCGTGCATTCCGGCTACTTCCTCCGTCGCCAGTACCACTCTTTCACGCAGCGAACAGGCGGAAAGATAGCGATCCGCTTTCTTACGAAAGCATCTCGCCATCGCCATATCCAAGTCATCGAATGCGGGCAGAAGCGGCATGTCTACCACCTGACAGCAAAGCCCGTCTATGCTGCTCTCGGCCTTGCCGGATCGCAGCATCGCCGCATCAAGAGCGACGCCTACATCAAGTCCCGGCTCATGGTGCTCGACTTCATGCTCGATCACCTCAGCGCGGACGTGCTCTTCACGGAAGCGGCCAAGGTGGATTTCTTCACAACGCAGTGCGGCGTGAAGTTGGAATTACTACCGCAAAGCTATGTGGGCAGGCCGCTCTACTTCTCCGAGAGGTTTCCCATCCTGGTCTCCCACATCGGTGTCCCGTGCCTTACCTTTTTCGACGAAGGCCAGGTCAGCAGCTCCCGGTTCGAGAATTTCCTTGAGCAGTATCAGCCGCTGTTCGGCGCACTTGCCGCCTCTGAGTTGATCTACCTCGCCGATACCGACGCCAATGTGCGACGGGCAAAGGCCGCCTTCGAGCGCTGCTTTCCCGCCGACCGGATGCGCGGCGTGACTCCGCTCACGCCGATGGGCGTCGATCACTTCCTGAAATTCCTGCGGGCCAGGCAGTTCTTCGACTCCGAAGGCGGTGGTGTCCTGTCCTCCGAGTTGCAGCTTCTGCGCGAAGGAGAAGCGCTCTACACCACGCTCGAACACCAGGCCCTCTATGCTGCATGGAAGGCCGGGAGCACAAGCGCCGACAAAATCCGCGAGCGATTCCAGCAGACTCCGCTGCGCGTGACCTTCACGACGAAGCTCCTGCCATACAGCTATCCGATCTACACGCTGCGGCAGGAGGGCCAATCCGAAGAAGGTAGCCAGCCCCCTCAGCAGCCCCCACACCAGCCCCCCACGATGGAGGCTTATTGATGCGGGTAGAACAAGTTACCGAGATAGCCGGGTCACGGAAGGGTGTATGCCGGGGGCGGGAGCGACCCCAGTGCTCCGCACTTCCCGCGTCGGCTCCGCCGCGCTGGTCGCTCCCGCCCCCGGCTGTTCAGGTATCGAGAACGTATCTGTTGCTGATACCAGATTCATCTGCGACAGATACAAAGCGGCTTGGTTCGGTATCGGGTACTGATTCAGAACTGATCCATAACTTATCCGTGACGGATGCACGACAGATCGCAACTTCATCCACAAGAGATAATCATGAGCCGACTGAAACTGATTCACGGAGTGAGCCGGGTGCGCCGCGCGAAGCTCCAATCCTCCATCGACCAGACCGTCGCCGATGACATTGAGTTATTGGCGCAGTGGTCGAACAACGAAACCAACTATGTCATCAACGAACTGCTGCGCTTTGCACTGGCCCAGGAAGAAGACTTCCAGAAATACAAAGCAACTGCGCCGCCGAACTCCGCACAGCCAGCCAGCAGTCCAAAGGCCGCGTCCGCACCGATCCGCTCTGTAGCCGATGCAGCGACTAAGCCTGATCCATCGATGACACCCACTGCTGCGAGAGCATGAAGGAGGTAATTTTCTTATGAAGATTCGTGCGCATCTACAAGGCGTCGCCCATTCACTGATTGAGTATCGTATCCTGCTCTCGTTCGGCTTGAGCGCGGCCTGCGGTATCACCCTGAGCAGTCTCTACCCCATCAACATCATGAATCCTATGCTGCGTTTGATTGCCCTGAAGCAGCCTCCGATCTTTCGCGCTCTCGTCTGGAGCTACGATCTTTTTCTCTACAGCACCCCGTTCCTGATTCTCTCCACCTTTTTCTCGCTCACTTATATCCACATATATAAGAGAGAGACGGAGCAGATGGCCGGGCCGCTCCCTCCGTATCCTGATCCACGTACCAGGCAGGACTTGTCACTGGTCCTCGGAGAGGTCCACAGCCAGCTTGTCCCCAGGACCAGCCCAACTCCGCAGTGGCTTTCCATCCCCGAACGCGGTCTCTATACCGGGACCTGCATCGTGGGCGCAACCGGATCGGGAAAGACCGCGGCCCTAGTCCTTCCAGCCATGCGGCAGTTGTTCGCCTATCGCGCCCACGATCCAGAACGGAAGCTCTCTGGCGTCGTGCTCGAAGTAAAAGGCGATCTCTGCCGCCAGCTTCGCCGCATCCTGAACTGGTGCGGACGAGAGCAGGATTATGTCGAGGTCTCGCTCGACGGCGACATCCGCTATAACCCGCTGAACAACTCGCTCGATCCCTACGCACAGGCATTCAATATCGCCTCCATCATCACGTCGATCTGGGGCAAGGGCAAGGAACCGTTCTGGCAGCAGTCCTACACCGATCTGGTCCGGTATGTAATTCTGCTTCATCGCGTCCGCGACGGATACCTGACGCTGGTCGATCTCTTCCGCACCGTGATCAGCGCCGGACGTTTGGAAGAGATGCTGATCGAAGTCGGATCGCGCTTTAGCGGTACGCAGTACATCGGCATCGGAAGACGTGATTACCGAAAACATGAGCCGTTCCTGTCTCCGCTTGGATTCGAGTGGAATAAGGAGGCAAAGCAGTACCTAGCCGTGTGGACCGAGGAGTTGGAACGGCTGCTGGTTCAGGAGACGAACACGGAGTTGTTCATCTTTACCCGGAAGCCATACTCGCCGGAACAATATGATCGCTTCGAAAGCGTCCGATACTGGTATTGGGAGCACTGGAAATTCTTCCGCTCCGAGGTCAAGACCTCGATCATCCAGGGCATCGTGGTCTTCCTCTCGCTGTTCGAGACCGATCCACAGGTGCGGCGCGTCTTCTGCCCGCCGAAGGAACTCTATAACGGCAAGCCATGTGCCGGCGATCCCAAAGGCCGCGTCCTGCCTCCGTTCGAGGATCTGATCGAGACTGGGAGCGTCGTTGGCCTGAACTTTCCCGTAGCCCTGAATCCAGCACTGGCCAAAACCATCGGCACCTTAATGAAGATTGACTATCAAAGAGCCATACTGCTGCGCATCCCGAAGATGGATGCAGAGCCGGTGAAGCATTATCGTCCAACTGTCTTCCTCTGTGACGAGTATCAGAACTTCGCCACGGTCGGCGGCGACAATCCTACGGGCGACGAGCGATTTCTCTCGATCTCGCGCCAGCCGAAGTGCATCCCTATCGTCGCCACGCAAAGCATCGCCAGCCTGAAAGACACGCTCCCCAATGAAGGCGTGAAGATCCTGCTGCAGGCGTTCCGCAGTAAGGTCTTCCTTACCACTTCTGATCCTGAGACCGCGCGCTACGCATCGGAACTCTGTGGCAAGGCGGACCGCACGCGGATCAGCTACACCGTCTCCGAATCCTCGACGAATGCCAACGTCGGATGGCTCTCTGGCCGCACCTCGTCCAACAAAGGCTCCGTCTCCGCCTCCAAGCAGTATCAGAAACACACGGAACCGCTCTTCGAGGAAAAGGTTTTCTTCGATCTCCAAAACGCGCAGGCAATTGTGGTCGCCTTCGATGGCATCACCCCATTGCAGCCGACATACTGCTATCTCAAGCCGGACTTCCTGCCCATCAGCATGACCTGGTTTGAGCAGGAGCAAATCGGCTTCGATCCCCGGAGGATACCGGCGTGAGCTTTGACATCATCATTCCGTTCCTCAAGCCCATCGAGTCTTTGCTACTGAACGAGACCATCTCAGAAATCATGGTCAACCCTGACGGCTCAATCTGGATTGAAGAAGCAGGTCGTGTTCAGCCTCTGCCGGATGTCCGGTTTGAGAAAGACGCGCTCGCCACTGGCCTCGAAGTGATCGCTAACAAGTTCGGAAAAAAACTCGACGCTGATTCTCCCATCCTGAACCTACGCCTACCTGATGGCAGCCGCATGGCCGCGATGATCCCGCCCGTGGTCAACCCGAATCCGATGATGACCATCCGCAAATTCACTGCGCGGAACTTCACCATCCACGATCTGATCGAGCGGAAGACCCTGACCGAAGCTCAGGCGAAGACGCTGGCCGATGCCGTGCGGCGTGGCGACAACCTGCTGATCTCCGGCGCAACCAGTTCGGGCAAGACCACACTCGCTAATGTGCTGGCCGGTTTTATCCCTGAAAGGGACCGCATCCTGATCCTTGAAGATGTCGCGGAGCTCTCTATCAGGAAGCCGCATGTCATCTCCGCCGAGGCCCAACTCGACACCCACAAGAGCCAGATTGGGTTCGCAGACCTGCTCAAAGCAGCGCTCCGCCATAGGCCGGACAGGATTATCGTGGGGGAGATTCGCGGGCTGGAGGCGCGTGTCTTTCTCGACGCGCTCAACACCGGACATCGCGGATCGTTGACTACCATCCATGCCAACAGCGCCGAAGACGCCTTGCGTCGGCTGGCTCAACTTGCCATGCGTGGATCAGGCGGTGTTCATTTGCGAGATGTTGAAGATGAATGCAGAAGATCCATCGACATGGTCACGCACGTCGCCAAGCAGTACGAATGGCGGCGCATCACAGAGATCAAAGCAGTAGCTTTCGATTGAAACTACTGCTCAAGAGCTTCCCAGCCCTTGTTGGTCAACACCAATCCTGTCACCTCGTCGGCTTTCGAGATACCGCTGACAGTAATTCGTATATCGCCGAATGCCTGCTGCACTTGAGCCTGTCTCGCCCACGGCGCGAGGTCTGCAATCTTGTAGGTATAGGTGGCCTCGCTTTGCATGTACGGTCCCATCGCTGCCGGTTCCGTCCACTTGGCGACGGAATCCACCGTTTTCTGGCCATAGCAGAACGCGTTGCTCTGACCTAAAACGTCGGATTTCACCTGAACGTATTTTTTTCCTTCATTCGTCAGATCGTAACGCCTCACGGGCCGCGGAGCCGATGGTCCCAGCGCGCCCATCATTCCTTGGATCACTGCGGTCGTGTTGCGTCCATGCACCAAGCCAGCATGTTCCAGCGCGGCCATTTGCGGCGCGATGCCATACTGGTCCTTCGACTCAGATGCGGGAATATCAATCGGAAACGTCTGCGCGAAGTAGGTGCATACCTGGCCGTGCTTCGCAAGATACTGATTGATCGCTTTCGTGAAATTGGCCGAGTTCGGTTTCTTCTCGTTGCTGCAGCCGCCGAGTATAAGAAAAGCAGTCAGTGAAACTAAGATAAGTCTGCGCATTATCCTCCGATCTGTCAGTTTCCATTTGCCCGCCTGTGTTCAGGCGGACCCGTGACGCAGATCGAGCGTATCTTTTGCCGCTCGTTCCTGAGCTTTTCCGTTCTTGTCCATAACAGATTCTGAAAATCGTTGACGGCCTCGGTGCGGTTGTCCCGCCTCACAAAGACTCCGCTCTTCATGGTCAGCAGTTTGTCCGCCAGAGGCCGGAAGGCAATGCCATCCTTCGTCAGGTGCGACCAACCGCTGCTCACCATCGCAAGGCCTCTGCCTGCCGCCACCATGTGGATCGCCTCATAGAATGTGAAGGGCTGCGCGATCACGTTCAGGTCGATGCCGAGGACTTCGAAATAGGTGGTGATCTCCCTATGAACTTCAGGCAGCGCATGTTCTGATACACCGATCAGCGGCTCCCTATCGAGGTCTTGCGGAGAGATGAGGTTAAGGCGAAAGAGACGGTGCCGCGCCGGAATGCACAGCATCAGGTCCTCATCCAGCAGTTCTCTGGTTTCGAGCTCGGAGTAGGCGATCGGAAGATAGCCGATCCCCGCCTGGTCCTGCCCGTCCAATACACCTCGGATAATTCCGACCGTGTGCAGGCTTGTCATCCTCAGAACCGGATCATCCGGTCGCTCGAAATGAAGGTCCGAGACAATCGTTAACAACTCTGGGCAAAGGCATGATGAATAGGCCACTTCGAGAACGCCAGCCTCACGTCCTGCCGCATTCCGCGCTCGCCGTGCTGCCCGGTCGTAATGATCTAAAACGTGAAAAATCTCTTCGACACAAGCTTTGCCGGCTTCGGTCAAACGCGCTCCTCCGTGCCAGATAAAAAAGAGCCTCACCTTTACCACCGCTTCGACATGGTGGATCCTGCGGCTCAGCGCAGGCTGAGACATGTGCAGACGTGTCGCTGCACGTGATACGCTGCCCTCCTGCGCCACTGTAATGACGGATTTCAAGTCATAGATCGTAACGTCGTCCTGCATCTTGAGCCTTGGCGTTATTGAGCTACAACTTCAGATATCTCGACTTTCGTACTTCTCTTATCCTTACGGATTTCGACTCTTCTCGCACAACAATATGCAAAAGTGGCCAAATTTACTTGGCTCAAACGACACACTGACCCCTCAGAGATATTTTTGGGAAAGAAAATGTCCGAAACGGCCTACCCAACGCGGGGAGGCGGAAGCATCGAAAAACCTTCATCTAGACGCCTGCGCGATCAGGGAACATGACCTATTTGATTCATTCAGCAGGTTTCATCCAATATGGCCAGGTACTCCGCAGGGTAAGGGCAATCACGCCGCTCTCGATTCGGTGGGATAGTGCTTGAAATTACCCGTAATGAGCCATGCACCGGTTGTTTTGGCTAGGGAGAGGAACATGCGTCATCTGGATCGGGAACGGATGTGGGCAGGATGCTCCATCCGGGAACCGCAGCGCGCCTTCTATCAGGAACCTCAGCCACGCCGGAGGAAGGTCATTGTGCGAATTGTAATATTAGGCCCGCCCCGTATTCCCCAACGATCAAAAGGGCTCACGGCGATTTGGATGTTCGCCTCTTGAATGGCACCCTGAATAATTCGCGCAGGAAAACCGTCCGCTTGATCCCAGCGGAGACAATGACATTGGTATCGAGTACGGTCAGCCCCATCGGGAGGTTTTGCGTTTCAGTTTCCGTTGTCTCACCTCGGGCCCTGGTACTCCCGAAACAAAGCATCTGGAACAATATGCGATCGCATCTTGGACGCGCTCCCTATCCTTGGGACAAATTCTTAGATCGGGATGAATACGACGATGTACATGGAGTTCGGGTTCGCCCATCTTGAGTTGTGTAGATTCGCCTGGCACGACCCGAGTTTTCGCTCAGTTTCCAGTGGCTGGACCAAAATTTCTCCGCAAGGCGGCCCGCTTCGCGGGCGGGTGAATGGCATTCGCACGGCAAAACAGGCCGCTAAGTCCATGAACGGCTGCTGCCGAAGTCCCGTGGTCCAGCTTGCCTCACTGGTTTTGTGCTTTTCCATAACCGCGTTTATCCTATCCGGGCTCGCCAAATCTATGCTCTTCTAATCGAGACGCAGCACTAATGGAGCGTTGCCAACAGCGGCTGTATCCAGGAAAACAGAAAATTGCCTACATTCGGAAAGAGTGCGGAGAGCGCGGTGATGGCGGGAAGACCGCCAACGCTGAGCATGTGCCACAGAAAGGGCCAGCGTTCTCCTGTCTTGCTGGTCTCACCCACCTCTATCTCGAAGCCAACCAGAGTCCCGTAGCC
>NZ_LMUM01000037.1:0-8102 GCF_009765985.1 Acidobacterium sp. S8 | reverse complement strand
TCGGGATGCTGGCAGTGATTGTCTTTACGAACACGGTGATGCGATTGCGTTTTCTCTACGCCTTGGCGGCAACAGGGACCATGCTCGCCGGGGATATCACATTTCTAACAACGGATAGACTTCTTTCTCACGATCAGAAGCTATTCGGATTTTGCCTAATCCTGGGTATCGCTGGTTCCGCGGTTATAGCTAATTACAGTTCAAACCGAGAAGAACGTCTGAACTACCTGCTTTACTTGAGAGGAGAGATGCTTGCGGAAGATCTTCGCGATTCGAATCGAACGTTGACCCATATTGCCGAAGAGGACACTCTAACCGGTCTTCCAAACCGACTATCGTTCGAGACGCGATTTGAGCATGATTGGAAAACAGCTGCCAGGGAGAGCGCCGCCCTGTCAATGATTATGGTAGACCTCGATGGTTTCAAAGTCGCCAACGATGAATATGGTCATGGGTACGGAGACCTGGTCCTTCAGCGTATCGCACAGCTGATCACAGCATCTTTACGAATGAAAAGCGACTTCGCTGCTCGTTTAGGAGGAGATGAATTTGTCGTGCTCCTTCCATCGACAACGAATACTGCCGCGGTTCAGATTGCGGAACGATTGAGACACCTTGTTGAGAAGTCGAACATCTCGTCGCCTGGGTCTACCCCGCAGGCTTCGGGCTCCGGACTGGTCACGGTATGCTGCGGAGTCGCAACCGCTTCTCCTACATCGATCGAAGAGCGACAGCACTTGCTGGAAGCGGCAGATAAAGCGCTCTATCATGCGAAGAGGGAAGGCCGGAACTGTGTACGCTCGTAGATTGACTGTTTACAGTCGATCGCCGCCGACGCCCCGCAAAAGTAGCGATTCTGGCGGAGACCTTTCTTCAAAAACGTTGGCTCCTCGAACCCTTGTATGAATAGCATCCCTACTTGAAACCTGCAGATTGGACATAGCGGCACCCGAGGCAATTGGAACCAGAGTCCTGCAAAGTCAGGATTTCGGTAAATTGCTTCGTCACCCAGGCCAGCATGTTAGACACTTTCCCGAATTACCTCCATGCATACCTATGGTCTAAGGCGGTAACTAGCGACCGCCGCTCGGTAGTGAATCAATAGCACAATCTTGGTTCACGTACAGATTTCAATACTCTCGGTTACAAGTTTTGCCCTGTATAGCAATGCCAATATCAGAGCAAAGCCCCGCCCACGGAAGGAGAAATGAAGGAGCGACCCAAGAGGGCCTCATTGATGGCGGGAATGAGGTCTCTCTCGAGGCGTGACTTGATCACGTAGCCGAGCCCTCCTTCCGCAAAGCATGCGCGTACAAATTGCGGATCGGGGTGCAACGTGAGGAAGACAAGCTTAATTGCGGGATAAGCTGAGTGGATCTCGTGGGCGGCCTCGATCCCATTGAGGACCGGCATCGCTATGTCCAGAACGATGAGATCGGGGTGCAGTCGTTGCGCTTCGCAAACGAGAGCTCCTCCGTCATTGACTGTTCCGACCACATCAAAATCCAACTTCAGGACAGACATCACGCGGCTCAGAAAGAAGTCGTGGTCGTCCGCAAGCAGAACTCGCGGACGCTCGCGTTGTGGCGTCTCTACCCCGGAGGTCCGCGGTGCGATTTCGCACTTGTCAATTGTGGCCACGTTGCTAGCAAATCCTATAAAGAGGTTACAGTCTGCGCCAACTAGCAAAACGGATAGTCCGACCTGCTTATCAGATCACGTGATTTTTCAGCGCAAACAGCACGAAATCGCATTGCTCTTCAGGTTGAAATCTTCCATGATGCGGTATTTTGAAACATGACCGTCTTTTCCCCGATGTTGGGATGCCCACGGGCTTCTTTTATGCTGCCCACCAGCAGCGCACATATGCCCTCGGCGACGATCGCGTGATCATCTGCTACGAGGACGCGTGGACGGAAGTTTCGTTGGTCGGGTTTCCGCATGAGACTCTTCCTTCAACTGGGGGGACGTCAGCTGCCGATCGGAAGCCAGACATCGATTTTAGTGCCCTCCCCAGGGCGTGAGTGAACTGCAAATTGTCCGCCTACCAGCCGCACTCGTTCCTCCATGCTCCAAATGCCGATTCCGCTCCGTCTTAAAGCGGCTCCCTGATTAAAGCCTGTTCCGCAGTCGGAAATCGAAAGGTGGATCTTCTGTTTCAGTCCCTCCACTCGAACCTCCGCCGAATCTGCGCGGCTGTGTTTTTTGACGTTTTGCAGCGCTTCCTGCGTAATGCGAAAGAGACACAATGCCACTTCGCTCGGAATATTGCGCGGCACATTTTCTTCCACGAAATTGACCTTGATTGAATGGTAGTCGCTGAATTCCGTGCACAGGGATCCCAGTGCAGCAACGAGGCCCAGGTTGTCGAGTGTCGCTGAATGCAAACGGTGTGATAAAGAGTGCAAGTCCGAGCCCAATTCGCCTACGCGATCCCAGAGTTCGCGTAGACGGTCATGTCCTTCGGAGTCTCGCTCCAGATACCTGGCAAGATTTTCCAGATCGATTGACAGCAGGGCCAGCCGTTGCTGGTAGTCGTCATGGATCTCTCTCGCAATCCGGCTGCGTTCCGCCTCCTGTGCTTGAATCAATCGCCCGCTCAAGCTGTTGAGCGCTTCCTCTGCGAGTTTGCGTTCGGTGATGTCTGCCGCCATCCCGAGCATTCGTTCCGGCTCGCCATTCGGAGTGAAATAAAATCTTCCTCTCGCTGATATCCAACGAAAGTCGCCATCCTTCCGAACGACGCGGAACTCTGCAGCGTACGATCTTCGCTTATCTCTGGCCTCGGCAACTGCGGTCTCGAATGCTACGAGATCCTCCGGATGTACGTGACTGCGAAAGTCTTCCAAGTGACCGTCGTGGGTGTCTCCTCGGATGCCAAATATGGTCTGCAGATCGCCGAACCATCGATTTCGTCCCTTCCTCAGGTCTGCATCCCAGCCCACGGATCGCCCAGCCTCGACGGCCATGAGAAAGCGGTCATACATGAGGGACAACTCTCTTTCCGTCCCTCTTCGACGCGCTCTCTGCCAAATCAGCGCGATGATCAGAGCACTTTCAACCGTCATCAACGAAAGACCGCCGATGATGTACCACTTGTAAGACTCCCAAGCTGTTGGCTGCCTGTTGAGGACAATACTGTCTGGGGGTATCTCGCTCTCTTTGAGGCTCCAGCGTTTCATCGCTCGCCAATCGAACATGTAGGTGTTTACGCCTTTTACCTGGGGAATGTCCTGCGGCTTTTCCCCCTGGAGTAGCCTCAGCGCCATGCTTCCGGCTACCTTGCCTTGCTCATTGAGGTTTGAAAGATAGCCTCCAACTTCTCCGTGATTCAGGTAGACATCATAGAAAGTAAAGACTGGAGCATTCGCCGCCGCGGCAACCAGCGGCCCGATTTCGTTTGACTTGTACCCGTTTCCTGCCGCATCGCTCCCATAGGTGAGGAGGAGTACGAGAGTGTGGCGTGGAAGATGCTTCAGACGTTCGGGTAGCTCAGGCACAGCCACATCCGTCATATAAGTGATTTCGAGATGGTCTGTGAGTCCCTTAATTTGCTGCTTGAGTAGGGCTTGCAGGCGTTTGTCCATATCCGATACGCCCCCCAGCACCACCACGTGCTCCGTCCCGGGCTGGAACTTCAAAGCTATCTGCAGAGTCTGCGCCGCGCTAAAATCGCTTTCGACTCCCGTAAAATCGGAATCTAACGCAGGAGCAATCGACACATCTCCCGTGGGCAGACAGAAAACAATGGGAACGCCGGGAAAGGCTCTTTGGTGGGCCTCTTGCATGAACTTGAGTGGCGCTGGCCCAACCGTGATGATCACATCGGGTTGGCGATTCCGATACTTCCGAATGTAGAAATCGCGGAACTCCTGCTGGACCGCTGGATCGGGAAACAACCCGGGATCAAGGTACTCGGAATAGAACTCAAGACGATAGGGCAAAATGGATAGCGCAGTTTGGATTCCCTGGTTGATGATAGGGATCGCGGGATACGAATCGTTTGTTTGATTCAGAATCAGAATCCGTCGAGTAGTCTGGACTTGTGCGGTAGCAACGCCCTGGATTGCGAGAAGCGACAAAATAAAAGCGAAAACGGCAAGGTCGCGCGGCCAAATTCTATCCTCCCGGACGTTTTCTCCGAAAGGACGCTGGATCACGCGACGATTTCGATCTTCCAATCCACAGAAAGCAAACGACATGCTACGGCACTGTTCTCCAAAGAAGACAAGCACTTGTCGGGAGCAGCGACGGGGTTTAAAATCGCCACGCTGCTGACTGAGAGCTTACCCCAGAGGTTGATATCGCGCCAGCGGTTCGAATCACGGGAAATGGCATTGTCTGTCAGGCAGATGCCCCGAATTTCATTAGTTTTAGGGTACGGTCCAGCATGCTCCTGCTTCGCCGTTGGAACTTGCTAACACTGACCGTCCTGAGTCTGGCGTTTGCCGGCGTGGCCCGGGGCCAGACAGCCTCCACTGGTGCATTGGCTGGCCTGACTCTGGACTCTTCCGGGGCGGTTCTCCCGGGAATCACTCTTCACCTTAAAAACCAGGATGGTTCTGAAGTGAAGTCCGTCACCTCGGACAGCAACGGTCGATTCGCATTCTTCTTGCTGCCTCCTGGCACGTATGAGGTTAAGGCAGGCGAAGTTGACTTCAAACCAGTGAGTCAACGAGATATCCATGTTCACGTAACCGAGACACTTCGGCTGGAACTTCATCTTGAACTCGCGACGCGTCTTGAGCATGTGGAAGTATCTTCGAACCCTCAGATGGTTCAACTCGACTCGTCAGCACTGGGAAGAGTGGTGGACAAAGACACCGTGAGCCATTTGCCATTGGCCACACGAAACTTCACGCAGATAGCCGGGCTTTCGCCCGGAGTGGCTGTCGGAGTTAACAACGCCGGGGAGCTTGGGGCTGGGGCAACAGCACTATCACAAATTGGACCGTCCAACGATGGAGTTTTCGTGCACGGAGCACGATCCTATGACAATAACTGGCAAATTGACGGAATCAGCGTCAGCGACGTGCTCGGTTCGGGCCCACTAAGCGGCGGAATTCCGATTCCGAATCCCGATACGCTGGAAGAGTTCAAGGTGCAGACCGGAACTTACGATGCGGAGTTCGGGCGTGCCGTGGGGGCCAATGTCAGTGTGATTACGAAGTCGGGGACCGATCACTTCCATGGGACCATGTTCGAGTATTGGCGCAACAATGTCCTCAACGCAAACGACTTCTTTTTGAACGAAACGGGCCAGCGGCGTCCGGACCTCAAGCAGAACCAGTTCGGGTTTGTGCTCGGAGGGCCCATCAGGAAGGACAAGTTGTTTTTCCTCGGATCGTATCAGGGAACCCGGCAGATTAATGGCGTAGCCTCTGGTCAATCCCGGGTTGCCTGCGCCGTCACCTTGAGCGAACCACCGCTCACCAACGACAGGTCGCTCACGGCCCTTGGGAGGCAATTCGCAGGCTTGAAAGGTGTTTCGGGAGGAGTCGCAATTCATCCGGACGGATCCAACATCAATCCCGTTGCCCAGGCTCTCTTGAATTTCAAACTGCCCGACGGCAATTTTTTGATTCCGACGCCTCAAACTGTTGACGCGTCGAGGTCCTTCGCCAGCAGCGGCTTTTCAGCCTTCTCACAACCTTGCAACTTCGCGGAAGATCAGGGACTGGGAACCGTCGATACCGTTATTTCGGAGAAGAGCCAACTGGCGGCACGATTTTTTATCGCGAGGGACGATCAGTTGGTCACTTTTCCGGGGGGCGCGTTGAACCCATCGGGTAACATTCGTGAGTTCGACAGCCCAAGTGATTCCGATTTCGTCGTCTCCTCTCTTGCTCATACTTACGTGTTTAGCAACGTCTTGCTCAATCAAGCCAGAATTGGATTCGTGCGCACAAGTACAAAGATGGGGGCAAATGCCCCGTTTAAGTGGTCCGATGTAGGTGTATCCGAAGGCGAGATGAACAAGAACAACGAGCTCCCAAGTTTGAACATCGCTGGTTCCGTGAGCATGACTACTACTATTCCTCGGACCTACACACAAAACTCCTTCGTCTTTAAGGATATTCTCAGCTTTCTGAAGGGTTCTCATGCCATGAGATTCGGAGGCTCGTTGACGCGATCGGAAGACGATCTTGACTTCGATGGGTTTGGTTCATTCATACAGTTCCTGAGCTGGCCGGATTTTCTACTCGGCCTCGACGCCAACAGTAACGGTACCGGGACGGTTAGCAATGTCTTCGCATCATCTGACACTTTCGGACTGTTGAATCGTGATTACCGGGTGTGGGAAGGTTCGGGATCTGTGCAGGACGACTATCGCATCCGGCCGTCTTTGACCCTGAATCTGGGGCTACGCTACGAGCGCCTGGGACAGTTCGGCGACAGCCTGGGGAGGAACTCGAGCTTCGATGTCAACAAGGCCGATGGCAGCCCGTCAGTGGACGGAAGTCTTGACGGCTACATTGTGGCCTCCAATTTTCCGGGCGCCCTCCCGCCCGGCGTAATACGTGCAAGCAATACATTTGCAAATTATGGTGAGGGCCAGAACACGTTCGCTTCCCGCACAGGGTTTGCCTGGCAGATTTTGCCCATGACAACTCGGCTGGCGCTGCGTGGGGGGTACGGCATGTACTACTCTCGCTCAACCGGCCAGTCCGCTGCTAAATCAGTGCTCGCTGCGCCGTTTGCCCTCTCCCGAGCCGTCACCGGACTGGCGAACGCGGCCGCGACATTTCAAGCACCCTTCGCACAGCCATTTCCAGCGCCGGATTCATTCCCAATGTTTGTTCCCTATTCCCCAACCACGAGCTCCTCGGTCAATGCTCAAGCCCCCAATTTTCGGCCGGCAATGGTCCAGCAGTTCTCGCTGAATGTCCAGGGAGAGTTCGCCAAAGATTGGTTGCTCGAGGTTGGGTACGTCGGTAGCAGGGGGACACATCTGGATCGCCTTCGTTCCCAGAATCAAGCGCTGAGCGCATCTGCGAACACGTTGGCCAACATTGGATCGCGGGTGCCCGTTCCTGGCATACGGCCCGACGCTCTTCGCGAAATGGAATCGGCGGGGAACTCCTGGTACAACGGGCTGGAAGGTAGCCTGACGAAGCGGCTTAGCCACGGCCTTCAATTCCTCGCTTCGTACACCTTCTCCAAGACTTTGGACACCGATGGCGCCGACGTCAACTCAACGTCCGCAGGAGTCGTACTGACATTAGGAGACCAGAATTCTCCCAGGCAGCGATGGGGACGCGCCAGTTCCGACCGCACTCATCGATTCGTTTTCAGCGAAACATGGAGTCTCCCGAGCCCGTCGGCGGGACTTCGACGGGCGGTTCTGGGAGGATGGGCCGTTGCCGCAGTAGCTACGATTCAATCCGGCAGCGCTCTTACCATTGCAGACACCAATACCAACAACGTCTTTGGGATAAACGAAGACCGAGCGCAATTGAGCGGCGCCTGTCCGAACAAGCAATTGGTCAAGGGTGGGTCGGTGGATTCGAAATTGGGTGGCTATTTCAACGCCGCCTGTTTTACGACTCCGCCAATTATCGGGTCGGATGGCATTGGAACCGGATTTGGGAACAGCGCCACCGGGATTGTCGACGGCCCCGGGCAGGCGAACTTGGATGTCGCGTTCACCAGGACCGCAGCACTCCGGGGCCACCTCGAAAAAACTAGCCTTCAATTTCGCGCCGAGTTCTTCAATGCACTGAACCATCCGCAATTTGCCAACCCCGATACCAACTTCACATCGCCGACGTTCGGTCTGATCAGCAGTACGGCTGTCAACGCTCGCGTCGGACAACTGGCGCTGAGGTACGAGTTCTAGATTCGATGATTCTGCCCGAAACGCGTAGCTCCATTGCGGATTGATAAACGTTAGGACTCTATCTTGACTGCTCACATCTCAGAACTGTGCAGTCGACAATGGACATGTTGTCGCATGTCGGACAAGTCTTCCCTCATAACAGAGGCGCTCGCAGTATTTAGAATCTTTACCAACCGCGTATTGCATAACTGACGGAGATGGCCGTGTTTCGATTGAGAGACCGGTGGCCCGTTGCTATTCACAGCAGGCGTTAGCGTGGCCC
>NZ_LMUM01000005.1 GCF_009765985.1 Acidobacterium sp. S8 | reverse complement strand
CCGGCAGTCGGCTTAAGAATGCGCCGGATGCGTTCTCCCGCCAATGCCGCGATGCCCGCGGTACCAGCCGCAGTAATAAACTTTCTGCGATTGAGGTAGGCAGACTGCGATGTGATTTCAGAGGACGGAATATCGCTGGGCTTGCGAATCAACATGGATGGAATTCCTGGCTTTCTACTTATTAATTAGACTACGCTTGATCGCACGAAGCTCGGCGCGATTTGACGACGCAACAAACAGCATGTACACGAGAGAAATCAATACCCTCACCCGAATGCCAAACGCATCCAATCTACACATCAGACTCGCAGGAGCAGGCAATGGTTACACCCATATCGCAGCACTGGCAAAGACTCTCTTCGCTCGAAAATGATCGCATGCGGCAGGCCGCTGAACTGCTGCTTGCAGCCCGGCGCGATACTCAGCCAATCGACGAACTTCCCGACGCTCTGCGCCCTCACACCCTTGATGAAGCCTACGCATTGCAGGACATCATCGCGCAAGCGATGGGACCGGTGGGTGGTTGGAAGGTTGGAGCGCCGTCGCCGGAAACGACACCACTCTTTTCTCCCATGCCACTGCTGGGAGGCTTCGCTTCGAGCGGCCAGACCCTCTCTGAATCTCACCGGCGCTATCGTGGCGTAGAGGCTGAGATTGCTTTCCATCTGGGCAAAGACCTGCCTCCGCGTGAGCAGCCATACACGCGCGAAGAGGTCATCGATGCGATTGCCTCGGCGCATCCTGCCATCGAGCTGCTGGAGCCTGCATTCGTCGATCCGGATAAGGTCGAGCGCTTTTCGGCGATTGGCGATCTGCAGATGAACGGAGGCTTCGCCTATGGCCCTGCATTTGCCGGATGGCAGAGTGCAGACCTAGCCAAAGAATCCGTTATCGTGACCATGGACGGCGTCGTTCGCTTTGAGGGAAATGCGTCAAACACTGCCGGGACCGACCTGCTTCGCCTGGTGGTATGGCTCGCGGATGAGGCCCAACATCGTACTGCCGGACTGAAAGCCGGCGACTGGATCACGACCGGCAGCTGGTGCGGGAAATTCACTGCCAATGCCGGGTCTGAAGTGCAGGTGCGATTCTCGACGTTTGGCATGGTGCAGATTTATTTCGCATGAGGCGCGAACGGCCACTCTCGCCGCTTCCGCGCACGAATGAAGTAGAGCGCACTGCCGGTGATGGCAATCACGCCGGCATAGACGAATTCCCGCGAAGCATCTGGCCGCGAGAACAAAATAAAAATAAATCCTGCCAGCGCAAGCAGCGGCGGAAGCGGATACAACCATAGTCGAAAGGGCCGCGGCATGTCCGGCTTTTTTATGCGCAGAAGAATGACGCCGATCTGCTGCAGCACATATTGCAGGATGATGCGGATGGCGACCAATGCAGAAATCACATGCGACAGATCGAAGAAGCAGAAGCATGCGGCGACAATTCCGAGTGCGAGCAGCGAGACGTAGGGAAAGCCATGTTTCGGATGCAGACGCGCGAAGACGCGGAAGTAGTTGCCGTCGAGCGCAGCGGCGTAAGGTGCTCGTGAATATGCAAGCAGCAGTGAGAAAACCGAAGCAAATGCTGTCCACATGACAAGAGCTGCGATGATGCGACCGGCCGCCGGACCAAACGTCCGTTGCATCAGCACCGCGACGATCGCATTCCGTTCGTTTCCACCTTTGACGACGTCCTGCCACGGAATCACGCCGAGCACGCTGATATTCATCAGCAGATACAGGATGGCGACGATTGCAATCGAGAACAGGATCGTGCGAGGTATGGCGCGTTCCGGGTTGCGTACTTCTCCACCGAGAAAGGTGACGGTGTAATAGCCCCAGTAGTCGTATGTTGCAATCAGCGTCGCAGCACCCAGCCCCTGAAAGAACGCCGGCGTCAGATGAAATGCTCCAGGCGGCATTGCGAGCAGCGCAGGATGGAAGTGCGTCAATCCTGCGAGGATCACGGACCCGATGGTGAGCAGCACCCCGGACCACAGAATCCAAGCGAGTCGCGTGATGGTGCTGAGATTGCGATAGAGCATCGCGAGAATCAGCAGGCAAATAACGGCTGCCAGGACACCTGTGTAATGCAGGTGTGCGATGCCGAAAACATTCCTGCTGAGCGACGGCCACAGATACGCTGCATATTGCGCCAGACCGATGCAGCCCGAGGCGATGGAAAGCGGGGCACTGAAGCCGAGCTGCCAGATGTAGAGAAACGATGCCCAGCAGCCTGCACCGTTGCGTCCGTAGATTTCGCGGAGGAAGGCATAGGAGCCACCAGCCTCGGGCATGGCAGCGCCAAGCTCAGCCCATACCAATCCGTCGCATACTGCGATCAAGGCGCCGAGAATCCATCCCAGTATCGCCTGCGGGCCACCCATCGCCGCTACCACCAGCGGCAGCGTGATGAAGGGGCCGACGCCGATCATGTTCATCATGTTCAGCGAGATGGCATTGCCCAGACCGACTTGTCGTTTCAATTCGACCATCATCAAACAAGAGACGCAGTTCGTGGATTGTACACTGAGCTAGAACACTTTCCTGGAGATCAAATAACCAGATGCAGCCTGCCAGCCGACGACTCAAGCTGATTGCCACACTCGCGCTCGCTACGGCCACGATGACACAAGCCCAGACTGTGCCGTGGGCCACGCAGATTGCCGCCACACCCAACGCGCATACACTGCCCGAAGATCGCGGCGCCGATGGACTGTGGCAGACTCTACGCAAGCTGCACACCTGGGCGAGCGTGATGATGATAGTCGCGCACCCGGATGATGAAGACGGCGGCATGCTGACGCTTGAATCGCGTGGCGCCGGAGCTCGCGTCGCGATGCTGACGCTGACGCGCGGCGAAGGCGGACAGAATGCGATGTCGAGCGAAACCTATGATGCGCTCGGCCTGATCCGCACGAATGAGCTGCTGCGCGCGGATGAGTTCAGCGGCACGGAGCAGTACTGGTCGCGGGTTGCCGACTATGGTTTCTCGAAGACGATCGATGAGGCTTTTGAGCAGTGGGGGCATGATCGAGTTCTTTATGATGTGGTGCGGGCTGTCCGATTGAACCGTCCTCTCGTACTTACTTCGGTGTTTACCGGCAACATCACGGATGGTCATGGGCACCACCAGGTTTCCGGCGAGATGGCGCAGGAGGCCTTCAAGGCTGCGGGCGATCCGAATGTCTTTCCCGACCAGATTGCCGAGGGGTTGAGACCGTGGTCGCCGTTGAAGGTGTATGCGCGCGTGCCGGGTTTTTCTATTGGCGGCGATGGCGCGCACAAGACGATGTTCGATTACGCGACGGGCAAGTCGTCGCCGCTGCATCTGCGCGACTATGTTAACCAGACCTGGATGGACGATGTTCCGGCAACGAATGTGGTGATTCCGGAAGGATCGTTCGATCCGGTGCTTGGCCGCTCGTATGTGCAGATGTCGCGCGAGGGCTGGAGCGAGCAGAAGTCGCAGAATGGCGGCGGCAATCCTCCGCTGCCGGGGCCGTTCGATGTGGATTACCACCGCTACGGCTCGCGGGTGGGGACGAAGGATCAGGAATCGTCCTTCTTCGACGGCATCGATGTATCGCTCGCGGGGATTGCCTCGCTTGCGCATGGCGATAACCAGTTCCTGAAAGATGGATTGCGCGAGATCGATCGTCATGTCACCAAAGCGCTGTATGCGTATATTCCTTCCGATCCGTCGAAGATTGTTCCCGACCTGCATGACGGCTATCAAAAAACCCAGCAGCTGATCGACGCGGTGAATGCGAGTGGACTGAGCGCGGATGACAAATCCAATGTGAGTCGCGAATTGCAAATCAAGCTGGCGCAGTTCAACACCGCATTGGCCGAGGCGCTTGGACTGCAGGTAAATGCGCTGGTGGCTCCGGGTCAGCGGACGGAACGCAATCCATTTTCCGGCTCGGCGGCAGCGATGACCTTCTTGCACGCGACCCCGGGCATGGATTTCAACGTGCGCCTGCACGTGACCAGCGCGGAGCCGTGGACGACAGGCGGCAAGCTGCGGCTGACGCGCACGTGGCTTGTGACTCCGGAGAGCGAGCACTGGCCGGTGGAGCGGCAGGGCGGCGTCAATACATCGAGCGGCGTCGAGACCGATATTCCTTTCAAGGTAGAGGTGCCGAGCCGCGCCACTCCAACCCGGCCTTACTTCAGCCGTCCTTCGATTGAGCAGCCTTATTACAACATCGACGACAAGCGATGGTTGAACCGTCCGTTTGCGCCCTATCCGGTGGAGGGCTGGGCGGAGTTCAATTACGATGGCGTGCCCATTCGCATCGGCCAAGTAGTGCAGACGGTGCACTGGGTGCACGGGCCGGGCGCTGTCTATCAACCGCTGGTTGTGCTGCCGCGGATTTCGGTCAAGATCGGCACGGGTGCTGGCGTGATGCCGCTTGGCGAGAAGTCGTTTCCGCTGGCGGTGACGCTCGACAATGAACAGCAGTCAACTGCCGACGGCGAGCTGCATCTCGAACTTCCTGCGGGCTGGACGGCGGAGCCGGCGACGGCAAAGTTTCATCTGCCTGCGAATGATCCGCTGACCATTCCGTTTACGGTGCATCCGTCTTTCTTGACGGATGCAAGTTACACAATCAAAGCTGTGGCACGCAGCGGCAATTACGAATTCACCGAAGGCGTGCAGCAGGTCGGATATCCGGGCGTGCGGCCGTATTACTACTATCATCCGGCCACGTACCTTGCACGCGGCGTTGATGTGAAGGTCGCTCCCAATCTTAAAGTCGGCTACATCATGGGAACGGGCGACGAAGTACCGCAGGCGCTGGAGCAGATCGGCATTCAATCACATCTGCTGACGGACGATGAGATTCTGCATGGCGACCTGAGCCAGTATGACGCAATTGTGCTCGGCATCCGCACCTACGCGGCGCGGCCTGTGCTGATGCAGGCCAACCAGCGGCTGCTGGATTTTGCGCAGAATGGCGGCACTGTTGTGGTGCAGTACAACTCGCCAGAGTACGACCATAATTTCGGGCCTTATCCTTACTCGCTGGGACGCTTGGAGAAGGTGGTCGACGAGAAATCGAAGGTCACGATTCTGGAGCCGAACAATCCGCTGCTGAACTGGCCAAACAAGATCACCGAGGGCGACTTCAACGGCTGGATAGAAGAGCGCGGGCACTCGTTCATGGAGTCGTGGGATTCGCACTACGCGGCGCTGACAGAAACGCACGACCCGGGGCAGGACCCGCAGAAGGGTGGCCTGTTATATGCGCGATACGGGAAGGGCGCTTATATCTACGTGGCTTATGCACTGTATCGGCAGACGGATGAAGCGGTTCCGGGCGCGTACCGGATATTTGCGAATCTGGTAAGTGCCGGGCACGCGGGCGCTTCGCGCTAACCTCGATAGCCGGTGCTTCTACCGGGCCTTGCTGGCAAGGTTCTCCAGTTTGGAGTTCATTTGCAGAATTCATGATCGAATTGCTGCTCTCCCGCCCTTTCGCAAAGGCGCGAAAGGATAGGGCACCCATGTTTGTGACTTGGGTTGAAGAATACCCAGGTTAGCTACGCGAACCCTTCGGCTTCGCTCAGGGCAGGCTCTGGGGCACCCGCGGTTGGGGCGGCTTGGCTGGTCGGCTTCGTCAAGATGACCCTGTATCCATTCTTAGATTGTTTCGTTTTCGAGGAGGCCGGTGGCGAAGCCGTCTATGCTTTGGGCGTTTTTCAGGCGGCGGTATTCGTCGAGCCCGGCTTCACCTTTGGCTTCTGCCCAGCGGGTGAGGGTGGTGCGCTCGCCGACGTAGTCGAATAAGGGCACGCCATAGCCGCAGGAGGTCTGGACTGAATCGACGTCGAGCATGACCATCTGGCGGGCTCCCGGCGGCTCGGCGTTATCGAAGGCAGAGGCAAGGAATGTGAGGTATTCGAGGGTGCCACGGCGGAGGATGCGGGCCTTGCCGTAGAGGCGGAGGATGGTGGGCGCGCCTTCAAAGGCGCAGAACATGAGGGTGAGGCGGTTTTTGATCCGCACATGGGCTGCGGTTTCATTGCCGCTTCCGGTGCGGTCGAGGTAGATAACGGTGCGGGTGTCGAGGACTCGCAGAGAGGCAGCATCGCGGGGCGAGAGGTTGACGCGGCCGTCGGACGCGGCGGAGGCGTTGAAGAAGATGTGCTGCTTCTCAATGAATTCGCGGAGCGCGGGCTCGATCGATTGGAAGAGCTTGGCCATCGGTTCTCCTGTTTTCTATTATCAGAGATTTCAGATCGGTGGTAGGGATGCTTAGCTTCGCTCCGGATGACAAATGTCTTTGGATGAGATTTCTGCTCCCACCCTTTTGTGTGATGTGGGTTAAAAAACACCCAGGTTAGCTGCGCGAACCTGGGGCACCCGGTAATTTTCCTACGGGGAAAGAAGAGAGCGCGTCTCGAAGACGCGCTCTCTATTCTGAAGTGTGCGTCCTTTTACCAGGCGATCTTCTCCGGGAAGTACTCGGCGATGAGATCGTCATAGTAAGGTTTTAGCTCTTTGAAGTCGGGCTTGGCCGCGCCTTTGGAGTAGAGGTCGTAGGGATTGAACTTGTGGACCCAGTCGAACATCTCCTCGTCGTGCGAGGTCATGAGGTGCTTGTAGGCTCCGTGCTTGTGCGCCGGGTAAAACGAGTGATAGCGCAGCATGTAGAGCGCGGGCTCAGGCATGTAGGGCTTGGCGACGTTATAGATGTACTCGTCGTGTCCCCAGGAGAGATGGACCTTGTCGAGGCCGCAGTTGGGCTCGTAGATGCCGTATTTGGTCTGGTACTCGGGAACGTCGCTGTCCGGGTTGGCGGCGAAGTATTCGGGAAAAACGATCTGGTCGGACCAGGCGCAGCCTACCGGGAAAGTGTCGCCGACGACGGCCCATTGCGGCTCGCCGTAGAGGCAGAGGACTTTTCCGAGATCGTGGATGAGGCCGGTGAGCACCATCCAGCGCGGATGGCCGTCGCGGCGGATGGCTTCTGACGTTTGCAGAAGGTGCTCGATCTGGGTGAGATCGGTGTCGGGGTCGCTGTCGTCGACGAGGGTATTGAGGTAGTCGGCTGCTTCCCAAATGCTTTTTTTGCCGCGATTGAGGCCGAGGAATTCCTTTTCTTTTTCGAGGACGAAGTCGACGGTCTGGTGCTGATGGTTGAGCCGGTAGAACTCGGCTACGCCGGGGTTGGCTTCGGCGTCGTAGTTGCGGAACTCTTCTTCTGCTTTGCCCTCTTTGTAGCGGCTGGCGACGAAATCGTCCCAGTCGTCGAGGTGTTCCATGGGTTTTTCGGGCGTGATGGTGTGCATGAGAAGATTCCTCCGTTGACGATCCATTATAGGAGTGCGGACGGACGGTCGTCACCTGAATTTGCTGATTTTGGGGGATTGGTAGCGATTCCATATAGTCCGAGATTTGATCTTTGACAGCATGGGAATGATGCCGTTAGGTTTATCCAAATGCTGAAAGCGATTTTGACGGATGTGCAGTTCTGGATTCCGGTGGGCGTGCTCGCGGTCGGGGTGGTACTGCTGGCGTGGCTGCATTGAGCTTGGGGGTTTCGTTAGCCTTGCTGCGCAAGGCAGAAGGCGCACGCATTTCAAGCTTGCGGGTCCTTCGACTCCGCCACGCTTCGCTCAGGATGACGGCGTAGCTTCGTATCGGCACCGGCATAGTTTAAGGAGATTTTGATTGGCGAATACTGTTAGCCGTCACACACAAGCTACCTCGATGCATGGGTTGGGCGTGGCTTGCGGACTGGCGGCCGGGGTCTGGCTGGGCGGTGCGGAGGCTCCGACGAAGCTGGTGAATGCCGGGCTTTCTCCGTTTGCCATTTCGCTGGCGATGGTGCTGGGCGTGTTTGTGGCGCGGTGGACGCTGCCGACTCTGCTGAAGGGGACGGATTATGTGTTCCGCGACTTGTTTGCCAAGCCGCATTTGATTGTGTGGGCTGTGCTGGCGGGGTCGCTGTGGGCGGTGGCGAATACGCTGACGGTGTTTGCGATCCGGGATGTGGGGCTGGCGATTGCATTTCCGCTTTGGAATACCAATAGCCTGATTGGGATTTTCTGGGGCTGGCTGCTCTTCCAGGAAATGCGCGGAGCGGGCTTCCGCATCGGGTCGAGAGTACTGGGCGGAGCGCTGGCAATCGTGGCGGGCGCTATTCTGCTGGCATTTGTAACTGTGCAGCATACAGATATGCAGCATGCTCGCGCGGTGCATGGAATTCTGGCGGCGCTGGGGGCGAGCCTGCTGTGGGGCACGATGTATGTGCCTTATCGGAAGGCGTATTTGAGCGGGATGAATCCGCTGTCGTTTGTGACTGTGTTTACGATCGGCGAGCTGGGTTCGATGGGATTGCTGGCGGTGATGTTTGGCGGCGGTGTGGCTCCGTTGCATGCGGAATTGATGGCAGCGCGGCATGTTGTGTTCTGGATTTTTCTTGGCGGCTTCTGCTGGGTGATCGGCGATCTGTTCCAGCAGTATGCGACGAAGTATGTCGGCATCGGACGCGGCATTCCGCTGTCGAATACGAACCAGTTATGGGGACTGGCGTGGGGTGCGCTGGTGTTTGGTGAGCTGGCGCATGTGAGCGATGCGAGCCGCGGAATGATTTTGACGGGCTCTCTGCTGATGATTGTGGGGGCTGTGTTTATCAGCACGGCGGCGGCTCCGGCGCGAGAGCAGCAATCGGGGCGCGATGCGATTTCACGAGAGTGCGAGAAGTATGGTCTGCGCTTTGAGGATTGCGTGGCGGCACAGCTGGGATCGATCCATGGGGATGAGGAAAAGCGGCGGCGGCCATGGTGGGATTATGCGATTGTCGCTTGCGCTGTAGCGGTTTTTCTCTGGCTGGGATTGCAGGTAAAGGCGCCTCCGCTGGAGATGAATTTTGCCTGGGTCAGCGTGCTGTGTGTGGTGCTGGTTTTTGCCGCGATTGGGTGTGGTTGGCTGCTTTGGAAGCGGACGCGGTTCAGTTGAGCTTGTCTGTATTTCACCCTTTTTTGTGATGGATGTGGGTTGAAAGAAGACCCAGGTTAGCTACGCGAACCTGGGGCACCCAGGTTTCCACCCTTCTTTCCCCCACCCTTCGCTACGCTCAGAATGGGGCACCCAGTTTTCTGCCGGACGATGCAAACTGCAGGTCCTTCGGCTGCACTCCCTGCGGTCGCTTCGCTCAGGATGACAAGTTGAAAAACACATCGCTTCACTCGGGATGACGAGTTGAACGTACGGTGCTTCGCTCAGATGGTCGCGTTCAAACCTGAGAAGGCAATTCAACAAATTACTGTTACCAGATGCGGACTCGGTCGGGTGGGGCGAGGTAGAGTTTGTCGCCGGGTTTTACGGTGAAGGCATCGTACCATGCGTCGATGTTGCGGACGGTGGCGGCGCGGTATTCGGCGGGTGCATGCGGGTCGCCGACGACCTGCTGGCGGAGGGCGGCTTCGCGGGCCTTTGATCCCCAGTTCTGAGCGAAGGCGATGAAGAACTGCTGATCGCCGGAGAATCCATGCTGCTCGGGTGCGGGGCTGCCGTTGAGAGAGGCGTGATAACCGTCGTAGGCGGCGGCGATTCCGGCGACGTCGGCGATATTTTCACCTAATGTCTGCTTGCCATGGACATGCAGATCAGGGAAGGGCATGTAAGTGTCATACTGCGCGGCGAGCTTTGCTGTAGCGGCGTTGAAGTGGGCGAGGTCTTCGGGTGTCCACCAGTTACGGACGCGGCCTTTGGAGTCGAAGGCGGCTCCTTCCGAGTCAAAGGTGTGGCTGATTTCGTGACCGATGACGGAGCCGATCGCTCCGTAGTTGGAAGCGGCGGGAGCCTGCGGATCGAAGAATGGCGGCTGCAGGATGGCGGCGGGGAAGTTGAGGCCGTTTTGCAGCGGCAGGTTGACGGCGTTGACGGTCTGCGGGGTCATGCACCAGCGGTGCCGATCGACAGGCGTGCCGAGGCGGCCGATTTCGCGATGGTAAGCGGCGAGACTGCCGCGCCAGAAGTTGCCGAAGACATCATCGGGCTTGATTTCGAGATTGGAATAGTCTTCCCATGTTTCGGGGTAGCCGATGCCTACGTACAGGGTATCGAGTTTGGCTTGTGCCTCGGCCTTGGTGGCAGGGGCCATCCAAGTGAGGGCATCGATGCGCTTGTGGAAGGCAGCGATGAGATTGGCGACCATGGCCTGCGCCTGCGCCTTGGCTTCGGGCGGGAAGTAGCGCTGGGCATAGAGCTTGCCTACTTCATCTCCGAGGAGGCCGTTGACGACGAAGACGCCGCGTTGCCAGCGCGGACGCTGCTGCGGAGTTCCGGTAAGAGTTTTGCCGAAGAAGGCGAAGCGCTCGTCGGCAAAGGCTTTGGGCAGGATGCCGGCGTAGTTTTCGATGAGGTGGTAGGCGAGCCAGTCCTTCCATGTATCGAGCGGTGTAGAGGCGACGAGCGCGGATTCGCCGGTGAAGGCGGTGGGCTGCCAGACGATGAAGCTGGATTGCTTGTCGAGACCTGCAGCGCGGAAGAATTCCGGCCAGTCGATGCCGGGGGCCTTGGTTGTGAAGTCAGAGGGCTGCCAGGTGTTGTTGGCTTTGTGGATGTCTTCGTTTTCTTCAAGCGGGATGTGCTTTTCGGCGATGGCGTGCTCGAGTGAGACGACGTTTGCGGCGCGCGATTCAGCGTTGTCAAATCCGGCGAGCCGGAGCATGGCGGCGACGTGGGTCTGGTACTTGGTCATCAGATCGTGCATGTGTGGGGTATCGCTGGTGTAGTATTCGCGGTCGGGGAGTTCGAGGCCGCCCTGGAGCAGGTAGGCGGTGTAATGGTCGGAATCATTGAAGCCCGGCGCGACCCAGAGGCCGAATAGATTCGGCGTGTGGAAATTGGTGTTGTTGAGGGCATCGACGTCGGCGCGGAGGGTTTCGCCTAATGCGCGGGAGAGGTCCGTTTTGTTTTTGATGGCGAGGATGGCTTCGAGGTGCGGGCGGAGCGGTGCCGATCCCCTGGATTCGATGGCGGCCTCGTTCATATAGGAGTTGTAGAGGTCGGCGATTTTGCGCTGGCCGGAGCCTGCGGGTGCGGCGGATTTCGCGGCTTCTTCGATGAGGTCGGCGGTGCGCTTGTTGCTGAGATCGGCAAGGGTGGTGAAGACGCCGATGCCGGCGCGGTCGGCGGGGATTTCAGTGCGCTTGATCCAATTGCCATTGGCGTAGAGGTAGAAGTCGTCGCCCGGTTTGACGGAGGTGTCCATGTTGGCGATGGAGATGCCGTGGGTCTCCTGCGCGTGAGCGGGGATGAAGGGCAGGAGGCTGAGGGCGGCGAGGGCAAAAATTGGCTTCATTGCTGGCTCCGAAAATGCTCTAAAAGGCAAAGATTGAGGGTAGCATGCTGAGGCGGTCGTCGGGGTGGCGTGCGATGAATGGAGGCTGCTTTTGAGGTGGCTTGCTGAATCGCTTTTTTTATGATGACGTGGGTTAAAAAATACCCAGGTTAGCTACGCGAACCTGGGGCACCCGGCTGAATCATCCTTTTATGATGACGTGGGTTGAAAGAACCCAGGTTAGCTACGTGAATCCTTCGGCTTCGCTCAGGGCAGGCTCTGAGGCACCCGGCGGGGGTCTGGGTCGTGTGCGATGGACAGTGGATGCTTTGCGGTGGCTTGCGCATCCCGGCGGTAGGGCTTCGGTCGTTTTATGATCGCAAGATGCCTGATGATTTTCTGACGCGACGATCCTTTCTTGGTGGTGTGGTGGCTTCTTCTGCTCTGGGTGCGGTGAGTGGAGTGCCGGCTTTTGCTTCGGCTGCGGCGAAGACCTCGAGTTATTTTGAGCTGCTGCGCTTGCCGTATTCTGCGACGGCTTATGCGGGGCTTGAGAATCGCATCGTTCTGACGCGGTCTGGTTCGAGATGGCAGGGGCACGGCGTTGAGGTAGAAACTGCTGCGGAGGTCGCGACGCTGGCGGTGCATGTGTCGGCTGCGGGCACGGCTTTGACGCATGTTCACTTGCGGTGGTCTGCGGCGGTTGATTCGCGGCTTCGCTTTCTTGGCGATCACTGGGAGCGCAGCTATGGCGATCTGGCATGGCGAGCGATGATGCCGGAGCGAGTGATGCCGTGGTATTTTGCGGCGTTTGACGGCGCGGCGTTGCATGGATACGGAGTAGAGACGGGCGCGGGCGCAATGTGCTTCTGGCAAGTGGATGCGGAGGGAGTGTCGCTGTGGCTGGATGTTTCGAATGGCGGATCGGGCGTAGAGCTGGGTGAGCGGCAACTGCATGCGGCTACGATTGTCACGCGCAGGGGCGAGGCCGGAGAGGATGCGATTGCGGCGCTGCATCAGTTTTGCGAGGTGATGTGCCGGAAGCCGCGGCCTTCGCAGGGAGTTGTGTATGGCACGAATGACTGGTACTACGCGTATGGCAAGAGCAGCCGGGAGCTGATTCTGGAAGATGCGGATATGGCGGCGGCGTTGCGGCCTGCGGGTGGTCCGAAGCCATTTACCGTGATCGACGATGGGTGGACGCATAAGGATAAATTTCCGGATATGGCGCAGCTGGCTGGAGAGATTCGCGAGCGCGGGGTGCGACCGGGGATATGGATTCGTCCGTTGATTGCTCCTGAAGGGACGAATCGGGAGTTGCTGATGCCGGAGGCTCGCTTCGGTCGACGCACGGAGCGCACGGCAGAGCTGGCGTATGATCCGACGATTCCGGATGCTCTGGAAGCGGTTCGGACGAAGCTGCGCCAACTGGCAGAGTGGGGCTACGAGATGGTAAAGCACGACTTCTCGACCTATGACCTGCTGGGGCAGTGGGGATTTGAGATGGGCGCGCAGCCTGCGCTTTCGGGCTGGCATTTTCACGATCGCAGCCGCACGAATGCGGAGATTATCGCGGATTTATATCGGGAGATTCGCGCGACACTCGGTGAGAAGACGCTGATCCTTGGCTGCAATACGGTGGGACAGCTGGGCGCTGGGATTTTTGATTTGTCTCGAACCGGTGATGACACGAGCGGGAAGATCTGGGAGCGTACGCGGCGCATGGGTGTGAATACGATTGCCTTCCGGCTGGCGCAGCAGGGAAGTTTTTTTGCGGTGGATGGCGATTGTGTTGCCGTGACGCAGGCGGTTCCGTGGCGCGAGACAGAGCAGTGGCTGCGCTATGTAGCGGCGAGCGGGACGGCGCTGTTTGTTTCAGTGGAAAAGCAGGCCATGGGTGCGGAACAGAGGCAGGCGCTTAAGGAGGCGTTTCAGGTGGCGGCGAAGGCGGCTCCGTTTAAGACAGCTGCGGATTGGTTTGAGAGCACTGTTCCGGAGCGTTGGGGTGCACAGAGATTTGAGTGGTGCGGTGATGAAGGCGCGTGGCCGTTTTCGGTGTGATGAGTTCTTTGTTGAGACGCGATGCAGGTGCAACAATCGGGTCGAGAGCCATTACAATTAAGTAGAAGCAATCAAGCGCGGGCGAGTAGCTCAATTGGATAGAGCACCGGCCTTCTAAGCCGGGGGTTGTGGGTTCGATTCCCGCCTCGCCCACCATTGAAATCAATTACTTATGTGATTTCGGTAGTCGCTGTGCCGCTCGCTGTGGGGAATTTTTGGTTAGCGTTCATGTTTACTGCGACGTTCACGCTGGATGCGCTCGGCAACTTCTTATTTCGCGGTATCGGCTCTCTCCCGAAATCTCTGGCCCTATAAAGGCTCATCGCCTGCTAACCATCTCAGCACATAGCAGAACGTAATGCTGGATCATCCGGCCTATGGGAACGAACGGGGTGGCGTCTTCAGTGATTTCGCAATGTTTGTAAGATCAAGCTTTTCCTGGATAAGTGTTGATATTTGCGCTTTGTCTCCTGAACGCATAATTTCGATATCCGCAGCCGAACACCGGGTGAGCTTGCCAGCCTTTTTTCTCGCGTGTGGCAAATCCGTCGCATCGACCTCCAGGAAAATCCCATGACCACGCACAAACGAGCCGTTCGATTCATTGAACGAGAAATCACCAAATCCTTCAAAGTTTCCCTCGGGGCGGTTCAAGTATCGTCCTTTCCATACATAGCTCAGCTTTCTGTCTGCGCAGTTGATTCCACAACCCTCTGTCCACCAATCGGCTACCCGGGAGCCATCAGGAGCGTGTGCCAAGCCTTGGATGTGTATGCCCCAGGCGTTGTGATCGAATGTGATTTCAAGAAGCCCGAGAGCGGAAAAACGGACGGGTGTAATGTATTCCCACCAAAAGCCCGCGATCCGAGAACAGAATTCAATCGTCGGATTCACCTGCACGTAAACGCCTAGCTCGGCGATTTTCCTGCGAATTTTGTTACACACTGCGCCAACCGCTGAGACGAGGCCTTGAGGATGATCGGCCCGATAGGATCCAGTCGTCACCCCCAAGAGATCGGTCGGAATCTTAGGCGCATTCTTTTCGGGGTGGATGCAATAGCAGCGCTCAAGTCCAATCCTGCCGGAGAATAAGCCGAGTTCGAATACGAGATTATCTCGAGGTGAAAAGCTTTCCTTGCCTCGGCTCTCGACAATGTCATCGGGCGTCATTATGAGTACTGCAAAATCAGCACCATATGTTTGTTTGCGTAGTGATTCGATGAAGGAACTTCCCAGGTCGAACGCCTCTGACCAGAGAATGACATCGGCATCATTTGTTAGGCTTTCTCGTACTGCTTCTGCAACGAGTCTGCCTTCAGTCGATGACCCAATAAACAGCCGAGGTAACCTATCAGCCATAACGTTTATCCATGCTGTGAAGCTATTAGAATCAAAAAATGACAAATAGGCTTCGACCGTCAAATCGAGAAGATAATCAGCATAGCGACTAAGAAGCGAAGTTCGCTAGAGTTTTTTTTGCTCGGAGGGTAGGCCGATATCTTCGTTCCAGAGTTCGATGTTACGTGCAATGAAATCTTGCATGAGGTGATAACAGTCCTCGTCGTCAACAACCTCTAATGTTATATTGCGGGAACGAAGATATTCCTCGGGGCCGCGGAACGTGCGGTTTTCGCCGATAACGACCTTGGGTATCTTATAAAGCAGAATCGCTCCAGAGCACATATCGCAAGGCGATAGCGTTGTATATAACACTGCGCGGCTGTATTGACTAAAACCTAACCGACCAGCATTCGCCAGGCAATCAATCTCGGCATGAAGGATAGGGTTTCCTTCTTGAACGCGCTTGTTATGGCCGCGGCTAATGATCTCGCCATCTATTACGAGAACGGAGCCAATCGGGATACCATTTTGAGCTAGTCCAATTCTCGCCTCTTCAATTGCCGCTTTCAAAAAATGGTCGCTCATATCGGGAAAGAGCATATCATGCGCGGTACAAGCCGCACGCGTCCGACTCCGCGACACTCAAGAACGGAAGTCGGAGAATGGTCGGGCTACTACATTAAGGAATGATTAATGTTCCGCCTCGATAATTCTGCAAGATTCGTTTATGAAAACGGAAAAGGGTTTCGCTCATCGGGCGAATAAGGATGGATCGTTCGATTCCATTTGCCTGAAGTGCTACGCGACGGTGGGAACGGCCTATGACGAATCCGATCTGGATGCGATGGAAGCCGTTCATCATTGCACGGAATGGCTGATGGGCAGGCCGGCGAAGGCTTGAGCCGGGACAGGGCTGAGGCTATGATTTTTTCTACGCTTCGCGATAACGGGTGACGAGTTGAACTGAAAATGTAAAACGCCGATGGACAGTATGTCCATCGGCGTCACAATTCAGTAGCCCTCCCCCAAGTGCTACTCAATAATTCAACTTTAGCTGCGTTGGGTGGTCTTGCCTAGTCACTCTTTAGTTCCAAGAAACAATTTGTTGTAACCACAAACTGGTTACCATTGGGGACTTCAGCGGCGAAACGAATTGTCCGGGCTGCATTTTAAGCTGCATGCTGATGCTGACGAAGTTTCATTCTGGCTTTGCTTCGGTTATCGAGCTTCATCTGCAGGAAGGCTTTTTTTGCTTCAAGATCTTGCACGCGAGAACCCGCGAGCACCAGAGCCACGCCGCAGCCTACGAAAACGCCGAGCCATGCGCCCGCGATAAACAGGAGCCATGGATGAGTAAGGAAAAACTGCATGAGAGTTCGCACCTTTCTTACTTCAGTGAAACGTCTACGTTTGTAAAGGATGGCGCGGGGCGACAGCGGGTTGCCAATCATTTTTCCCCTTTGAACAAGAGAGAAGTGTTGGCGTGAACGTGTCAATCTTGAGCGACACGTGCGTTGTCTAATCGCAAATGGCTAATGCTTTACGGCGGTGCTGGATGTTGAACCCAGTCCGCTTCCCGAGCCGGAATCGCTTCCCGGGCCTGAACCAGAACCGGTCGGTCCGATGCCCTGGCTAAATTGCGAATCCATCCAGGCGATGCGCTGTGTCAGCCAGCTTTTCAGGAAGTCCACCTCTCCTTGATAGGAACCTGCGACCTCGGAATTCGGCCATACAGCCACTCCAAGAATCGGCCATCGTTGGAAATTATTCTGCTGCGATTGATTCAGGTTTGCAGCGGTCTGGTCGATGAAGGCTGGCAGTGTGTCCAATTGCGACGCTTTGACCTGCTTCCAGCGGGCTATGACGGCATCGGTAAATTTTGGATCCTGGAACAGCCGGGAATACCACGCGGCATCGGTGCCCACCCACCATATGTCGGGGCTTACGATCGGCGCATAGTTCACGTTTCCCGAACTGATATCAAAGTCCCATACGGGTCCCATGTATAAAAGAGGATTGTTTTTGTCTTTGTAGACATAATCGCTGCTGTAAAAGTCAGCATCGACGTTCCCCATAATCTCATTTGTCAGATACCAGTTAATTAGCGTGTTCTGATCGAAATAGGAGCGCCAGCCTGTTGTTGAGTCAGTGAAATTGCCAGAATAAAGTGAATCTTCCGCCTCCTGCACATAGCTTTGAATGTAGGAAGATTGTTCCGAGGTCGCAGGGTCGGGATCCTGCAGGCCAAACTCCACTCCATGGGGCGTTGTAAAGACGAAGTCTTCATCCTGATGTTGATCAATTTCGAGAAGGTAGCCTCCCGTTAGCGCTTTTCCGGAATTGTCTGTGTCATCCATTTCGGTGATATTCACCTGGGTCTTGCCGATGTCTACCTCTTGCGTCAACTGGTAATTACCTTCGTACTGATCGTTCACGAACAGCTCAACAAATACTGAACTTGGCGTCCACGGCATGCTAAGCCGCTGGCTCAGCTCCAGAGCTACATAATTTCTCATGAGAGCCTTGTCATCGTAATTAGCCAGCAGAATCCAATTCTTATTCGAGGGCATTCCTAATAGAGGCGCTTTTGAATTCAGTTTTACTTTATAAGGCTTTTTAGGCATTTCAATCGTGCTGTTGCCATGCAGGTGCGCCTCCATTGGACCGGTGTAGGGCGAATCGGCAGGATCGGCCGTTCCGGGCGTGATCGTAACGTTGCCCTGTACATAGTCCGTCTTATTCAAGATGGGGGCATTGTCCTGCGTCGTTATCCGGACCACAGGCAGGTTCATTGTCGTCGGCACGAACGAGGGATTTTCCAGCGAAACCGTAAGTTGAAGGTTCGAGCTGTTCCTGACTGCCTGAAGCGCCCCTGAAATCGTAACTGTATAAGTTGCATAATCCGTATTGGCTGGGCCGGTTGCCGGAAAAGCATCAGCAGCCGCATTCATGGCGGCTTTGAAGGTGAGTGTTCCCGTGGATCCCGCCGCAACCTGCAAAGGCGATGGCGATACAGTGACGCCTGGAGGCAAGCCGCTGACAGTAATTGATATGGTTCCGGATACGTCGGCGGCCGCCGTAACATCGACATTCGCAGAGGAACCGGGAGTAAGCGTAACTGAGCCTACGGATGGACTCAAATCAAGTTGGTTGGTGTGGACGCCGCAACCGCATATCAATGCTGTAAAAACCAGTGCAATCGATCCCAGAATTTCTCGACGACGGGCAACAATCATTCTTACGAACTCCGTCTTAGAGTAGCTTTCACAGCAACCCCGTTTAAAAATGTAGTGAAATTTTCAGAATAGACGTCGCTGGGGAGAAAAAGTCTACGCGGACGTCATTTTGATGCACAGGCTCTTCGTTGACAGCTTTTTGAGGGCACCATACCATTGGCCTACCGTCAAAGCAGTCACTCCGACTCACTGAACAATATCAAGCATGGCGTGGCCTCAAACGTATCTTCTCTTCGGGCAAGGTCTGGCCTTCTCTGCGGCGCTGGCTGCGGTTCCTATCTTCACGTTGCTGATCCTGCTGGGAGTTTTTCGCAAGCCGGCGTGGGCCGCGGGGCTCTTCGGACTCGGCGCGACATTTGTTCTCGCCATCGGGGCGTATCACATGCCCGTTATAACCGCGGTGAGCGCAGCTTTTCACGGGGCTGCTTTCGGGCTGTTTCCCATTTCATGGATTGTTTTCTGGGCCATCGCACTCTTTCGTGTTACCGAGGTGACAGGCAAGTTCGAGATCATTCGTCACTCGATCAGCCGATTGACGCCCGATCCCCGGCTGCAGGCCCTGTTGATCGCTTTCGCATTTGGTGCGTTCCTTGAAGGCGCTGCGGGGTTCGGCACGCCCGTAGCTATTGCGGCGACGATGCTTACAGGGCTGGGCTTCCCTGCATTCGGCGCTTCGGGCATCTGCCTGCTCGCGAATACGGCGCCGGTGGCATTCGGCTCTATCGCGATTCCGCTGGTAACGCTGGCTGGAACCACTGGGCTGCCGCTCGATAAGCTGAGCGCCGCAGTGGGCAGTCTTTGTGCTCCTGTTTCTCTCATTCTTCCCGCATATCTGGTCATCGCGATGTGGGGCCTGAGAGGGATGGCAGGGATATGGTTTCCGGCCGTGGCCGCCGGTGTGGCCTTCGCGTCGGTGCAGTTTTCCGTCTCGAATTTTATCGGGCCGCAACTCACGGACATTCTTTCGTCGCTGACCGCCATACTCACACTGATTGCGGTGCTGCGCTTCTGGCATCCGGCAAAGCATGACACGAGCATCTACCTGCCTGAAAATGCCGTGATGGCAGCGGAGATTCCCGAGTACAGCGTGGGCGAGGCGATCTATGCGTGGCTGCCATACGGTTTGCTGGTGGTGTGTGTCCTGCTGTGGGGCTATAAGCCGGTACACGCGTTGCTGGATCAGGCGAGCATCGCAATCCACTGGCCTTTTCTACATAACGCAGTGCGGCGCATGCCTCCGATTGTTGCCCGGGCGGCTCCATATCCTGCGATCTTCAATTTGAACTGGTTTGCCGCATCGGGCACGTCGTGCATGGTGGCGACATTGCTTTCAGCTGTTTGTTTAAGGGTAGGCCCGCTGCAGTTGATGCGCGTCCTGCTGTCGGTTGTGCGTACGCTCCTGCTGCCAACGGTGACTGTCACCTCAGTACTTGCCATCGCCTTCCTGATGAATTACTGCGGAGCGACGGCAACGCTGGGACTTGCGTTTTCAGCGACTGGAGTACTGTTTCCATTTTTCAGCGCACTGCTGGGGTGGCTGGGTGTTTTTCTGACGGGATCGGATACATCAGCGAACGCGTTATTCGGCGGCTTGCAGGTGATCACTGCACAGCGCCTGCACCTGGACCCGATTCTTATGGCGGCCACGAACTCCGCTGGCGGCGTGATGGGCAAGATGATCAGCCTGCAGACAATCGCGGTCGCCGCCGCAGCAACCGGCCTGTCGGTAACAGACCAGTCGAAGCTTCTGCGCTTCACCCTGAAGCACAGTATTCTGCTGGCGAGTGTCATCGGCATGCTGGCGCTGCTTTATGTGTATGTTTTTCATCTTCGCTGGAGTTGAATGAAATCTGCTCTGGCTAGAAGTGGAAGATCACATCCGTTGCGAAGGTAAATTGATTGGTCCGCGTTCCCTGGTCGTAGGACCTACGGTCCCAGGCGTGATCGAAGCGTATTTCCGGCCTTATCTGCACCGTCGATCCTACCCAATGGCTCAGCATCAGCGTGGCCTCACTGTATTTCGTAGCATATCCGGTTCGCTGGCCTTTTTTGTCGTTCAGGAAATCGCTGCGAAATGAGACGAAGTCGTGTGGCGAAAGCTGCTTATTGATGTAATTGACCATCGCCCATTCCGGCGCCAGGCAGGCCTGCAGGCCGGGTCTGCAATTCGCGCCGTTGGTTCCCTTTTCAGGCGCAATGGGTCCGTGGGTGCTGGGCACATCTCTCTGGTACATCGAATACATCTCGGTTGCGATGTGCCATGTGCTGCCAAACTTGTGATACCAGGTGCCGTCATACATCTGCAGATTGTTGAAGGCGTACTTGCCGTCGTTGATTCCGTTTGCGCACAGGTACAGGTTGTCATTCACACTCTTTGTCGTATAGCTCACGCAGCCCATGAACGATGGCTTGGCGTCTTCAGTCCATAGCGCGACATCGTGACTTCCCGAGATTCCAGCCTGCACCACCCATTGATCGCTCAGCTGGATGGTGGACAGCAGGCCCGTATCGGTAAAGGGATCGACGGCGTAGAGCAGAGAGTGACTGAAGATGTAATTGTTCGGCGTCAACTGGGCTTCGATGCCGGGAATGGAGATGAATCGTCCTGCTCGGAGGTTCATACCTTTTGCTACATGAGGGAAGTAGATGTCCGCATATTCGAGCACTGGATCGAAGCCGTATTGGCGGTTGTGGTCGAGCAACTGACTGCTGAAGTATCCCTTGTTTGTGGTTGAGCGGTAGTCGGTTCCGAAGAAGCCGGTCAGATGAAATCCCCAGTCGATATGGTCCCGCTGCACAGAATCGGGGAGGCGCTCGACATATACGACGGCCTGCCCGAGCTCTACGCGATTTGAATAAATATCGTTCGTTTCCGGATAGTTTCTGTCGCGCGATGTCGATACATTCGCGGTGGGCTCGATCCACCCATAGACTTTTGTGCGTCCCTTCGCTTCATCGATCGCGGTCTGCAGCGGATAGACATTTCCGTCGGATTCTCCGATGGTGGGTGAGCCGCCATAAGACCAGTCCGCGCTGGGGAATGGGGGTGAACTCAATGGGGAAGGCAGGCCCCGCCGAGGGGCTGCCGGGCCGGCGGTTGCGGTCCCCTTCCAGTCCTGCCTGTAGAAGTCGATCCAGCGCGTAAAGAAGTTCCGTGTGTCAGTGGCCTTTGCTGACGTCGCAGGCTCTGGCGCATTCGGAATCTGCTGAGCGTTGCCGCAATACGTTCCCAGAGACGAGAGACAGATCATTCCTGCTAACGCCAAACTCCTCAAGCATCCTCCAGCAAGCCCAACTCCGGTGCAGGAATGAATCAAGACTACTTCCTGAAAGCAGTGCAACGTACTCACTTTATGGGAGAACGCATATAAAATCCGTTAAGAATTACCGGAAAGAGCGGCAATTGAGCGTCATGGTTTTGCGAGAAATACTTCTCCTTGTTCAGCTTATTCACCGGCGATTCGAATTCTTTCAGGCGGAAAAAGTGCGAAAAGGGTGTCACAGGTCCCGGCTGGGAGTTAAGCTTTTTACAGGGACCTTGATGATTCGAACTGCCCTCAAAACGGGACGAGTGACCTGCGCCGCAATGATTGTATTTGCTGTCGCAGCGTGGACGCCGTTCCGGGCCTACGCTGCCGGATTTGGAGCTGGAGACGACGACTCAGACGATGCAGCTTCCAGACTTGTTGTGATGGGGGACTTTAACCGGGACGGCGTCGTCGATATAGCGGAAGCGACTGCGGGTGGGGATCCGACGGGAACGGGAATTTTGACGGTGTCGCTGGGTCGGGCGAACGGCGGCTTCCAACAGAATGCGTCCTATCCGATTCCGGGGCACAAGCCGCGATCGATTGCTGTGGGAGATGTAAACGGCGACGGCGTACCCGATGTGATCGTAGGCGATGACGATGGGACGGTGGTGTTGTTCCTTGCAGACGGGAAGGGCAGCCTGGCGCAAGCCGAGGAGATAGCTCACCTGCAATCGGCTGCGTCCATTGCAGTAGCCGACTTCAACCATGACGGCAGGCTTGATTTTGCGGTGGCGGACTGGCGCTCGAGTTCAGTGACCGTATTTACCGGCGCCGGCGCGGGATCATTCGAACGTGGATGGTCTTTTCCTTTGCGCATGCCCGGGACCTCTCCGCATCTTTCCGCGGCTGACTTCAATGGAGACGGGATTGCCGACCTGGCGGTCGTCTACGATGACGATGATGGCGATACCTTCGACGTGATGCTGGGCAACGGCAACGCTACCTTTAGTCTGGCACCCAACCTGGGGCTCGTTCGAGATCCGAATTCACACTGCGCGACTTAATTGAGGCTTGTCACGCTGCCTTGCTGGAAAGCGGGGCGGCTATGGATTCGAGCGACTGCCGTTCTGCCTTGACTCCGAAGAATCCCTCGAAAATGGCGGCGATGATCATCAGCGCAGCTCCGCCGAGATAACCGTAAAAGAGATTCATGCGCAAGCCGGTTCCGATGAGATGACCGAAGAGCGTCGGGGCAAAAACGCCTCCGACCAAAGTGCCGAAAGCATAGAAGACAGAGATGGCCATGGCGCGCAGCTCGAGAGGGAATATTTCGCTCACTGTTAAGTAGGCCGAGCTGGCAGCGCAGGAGGCGATGAAGAAGATGACGGTCCATGCAATGGATTGGGTGGTGGCGGTGAGCATGCCGCGCGCAAAGAGAAAGCCTGTGATGGCGAGCAGAATCCCGGAGAGCGAGTAGGTGAGGATGATCATCGGCTTGCGGCCGACGCTGTCGAAGAGCTGCCCGAGAAGAATGGGGCCGAGAATATTTCCCAGAGCAAAGGGGAAGATGTAAAGACCTACGCGTGCGGCCGGAATGTTGTAGAACCGGGTGAGAACGAGAGCGTAGGTAAAGAAGATGGCGTTATAGAAGAAGGCCTGCGCGATCATCAGGACGAAACCGAGGATCGAGCGCCGGCGGTGCTCGACGAGCATGGTGTGAGCGATCTCGCGGAATGTGGTTCGCTTGCGAGGATGGATTTCGGTCTTGTCATGATTTTTCGATGAGGCACCAGCTGGCCCTTCTGCGGTTTTCTCCGCCTGCTGCTCAATATCCGCGACGATCTTATTGGCTTCATCAACGCGGCCATGGATGACGAGCCAGCGCGGGCTTTCAGGGACGGCGGTACGGAGAAAGAGAATACATATTCCAAGAACTGCGCCGATGCCGAATGCGAATCGCCAGCCGAGATGCACGGGGATGTGGGAAGGATTGAGCAGGAAGATGGTCGCTCCTGAGCCGAGGGCGGCTCCGAGCCAGAAGGTAGAGTTGATGGCGAGATCGACCTGTCCGCGGAGACGCGCAGGAATGAGCTCGTCGATGGCAGAGTTGATGGCGGCGTATTCGCCTCCAATACCGGCGCCGGTGAGCGCGCGGAATATGAAGTAGCTGGTGGCGCTCCACGAGAATGCGGTGGCTGCCGTGGCGCAGACGTAAAGCGCGAGGGTGATGAAGAAGAGCTTTTTTCTTCCGAAGAGGTCGGTGGCGTATCCGAAAAGGAGCGCTCCAACGACGGCACCCATGAGATAGCAGGTTGCGGAGAAGCCCACCTGTGAATCAGTCAGGTGAAGGGCTTGCGGATCTTTGAGGGCGGCGCCGACCGCTCCTGCTAAGGTGACTTCGAGTCCATCGAGAATCCACGTCACGCCGAGGGCGGTGACGATGACCCAGTGCCAACGGCTCCAGGGCAGCGCGTCCATGCGCGCCGGTATGTCGGTTTGAATCGTCCTCGCAGCTGGCATGCAGGCTCCCCGAGTTTGCCTACCAACCGTCAGGCTCTCTGAGAGGTTCGATGAAGCCAGGGATTGCCGTGGTTGCAATGCCGGAAGAATCGGGTTTTTATTGCCTGGCCGCTGGCAGGACCGCACCGACTTTTTCTTTAAGCGTGTTGGTGAGCGATTCGGAGGCGAAGGATTCGATGGTCGGGCGGAGCAGCGCTCCCATGCCCATGGGAATGGAGCGGGCGAGGGTTACGACTTCACATTCGATGTAGACACCTCCGTCGCGCTGCTGGACGCGCCAGTAGGAATTCATGGCCCAGAGAAAGCCGAGACCTTCGCCCTCGGGTAGGACTCTTTCGTCCGCTTCTCCGGCATCGCGGACTTCACGGACGCTTACGGAACGGGAGCGAACGGCGTAGCGATCGCTGGCGAGCGGGAGGAAGTCAATGTTGTGAATGGTGTCGAGGACGACGGTGACGACCTTGTGCTTTTTAAGGCGATAGAAGACCTGGAAGTGGTTTCCCTGATGGGAGAGGACGCGGGCCTGCACGATTTCCGGGGCGTAATAGGTGACGTAGCGGGCGTAGTCCTGGTCAATTTTGAGGACCTGATCGAGAGTTGCGCCGGGAAGAAATGCGCCTCCGATCCAGTCTTCGATGGTGCCGCCCTCGACTTGAGGGGTCTTGATCTGATGAATGGGGATCTGATGTTGCCGGGCAGCTTGTTGGTCGATGGAAAGGAAATTCTGTGCTGAGGCGTTCTGCTGGTCGAAGCGGGTTTCAAGTGCCGCGATGTAGCTCTGGAAGGCGGATTTTGCGGATTGCGGCTCTTCGGCTCGTGTTGTGCTGTATGCGAGGAGAATGACGGCGAGAAGGACAGCCTTTTTGAGCATGATCTATGGGGATTGTATCGTGCGCCCCTTTTTAGAGGAGGAGCCCGGCGGTGGGCGGAAGAGTGATTCTCATCCCATCCTTTCGCAAAAGGCGCGAAAGGATGGGGCACCCAGGGTTTTCCTGAAACGCGCTATTGGAGCTTGCCGATATTTTCAGTGCCTTGAGGCGCATAGCCGCAATGCAGCTTGTCGCCAGCAGTCCAGATGGTGCCGTCGGAGTAGGTCACCTGCTGGAGGTTTACACGGGTGAGGCCATAGGCGCGAATGGCGAGAGGCAGCGTTTCTACTGCGCCGTTTCCGGCCAGCATCATGTTCAGGGCGATGGGTGTCGCGTCGAGGTCATAGACGCTCTTTTTCATGAGCAGCTCTACGCGTACGGCGATGGACTGAATTTTCTTCCCACTTTGATTCCTGTATTCGAAGGAAAGGCTGCCGTCCTGCGGCTGGCCGACCTGGACGGGCATCAGGCGCGCCTTCGTTTCAAGGGCAACGGTGGTGAAGCTGACGGGACAGCCAACCTGCGAAATGGGAGGATTCTGGCGGAAGTCGGCGGGAGAGCCGGGAGTTGCGTTTTGGGCCAGGGCGGTGGCAGATAAGGTGACGAGAGCGAGGAAAGTGAGCTTCATTTGGAGGACCTCCAGAAGCATTTGGCAGCAACCAGATACTCGTTCGTCTCGGGGATCGGATTGCCTGCTGCAAATTATAGTGCCATGTTGCTTCGAATGTCTTACTCTGCTGTGGTGAAGATTCATCGGGCATCGGCAATAGAAGCGGAAGCTGCCTACAAAATCGTTTGCGCGTACTACGAGGAGATAGGAGTAGTGGCGCGGGATGACCGGGCAGAATTTGAGCGGGAGTACTTCGCCGATGGAGCCGGAGTGTGGCTGGCGACGGCTGAAGGCGAGACGATCGGATGCATTGCATTGCGGCGCTTGCAGCGCCCGCGGAAGAGCGGCGAGATCAAGCGGTTATATGTGCGCATTGGGCATCGGGGACAGGGGATCGCGGAGACGCTGCTCAAGGCGTTGGAGGCGTATGCGATGGAGCACGGCTATGCCAGGCTTTACCTGGATTCGAAGAAAGACCTGATGCCTGCGATCCGCTTTTACCGTCGGCATGGATACCTGCCGTGCGAGCGCTACAACGACAATCCGCAGGCGACGGTCTTTATGTGCAAGCAACTCGCCGAACCGCAGGGAGTTACACTGAAGACAGCATATGGTCTTCGTCCTCGATAACTACGATTCATTTACCTACAACCTGGTGCAGTATATGGGCGAGCTGGGCGCAGAGATGACGGTGCGCCGCAATGACGAGCTTACGGTGGATGAGGTAGAGGCGCTCGGTCCGGAGCGGATTCTGCTATCGCCGGGACCGTGCACGCCGCACGAGGCGGGCATCTCGATTGATGTGATCAAGCGCTTTGCCGGTAAGGTGCCAATTCTAGGAGTGTGCCTTGGGCACCAGGCGATTGGAGCCGCGTTTGGCGGCGAAGTGGTGCGCGCGCCGAAACTGATGCATGGCAAGACGAGCGAAGTGAAACATGACGGAAAGACGATTTTCAGCGGGCTGGCCAATCCGATGACCTGCACGCGCTACCACTCGCTAATTGTTGCGGAAAAGGGATTGCCGGATGAGCTCGAGATCACGGCGCGGACTGCCGATGGGACGATCATGGGTCTGCGGCATCGCAAGTTTCCGGTTGAAGGCGTGCAGTTCCACCCTGAAAGCGTGCTGACGCAGGACGGCAAGCGACTCATCAAGAATTTTCTGGAGCTGTAGCATTTCATGCTGCTGAAGTATCTTCCGCTGCTGGGGCTTGCGCTGACTGCTTACGCGCAGGAGCAGCCGATTGCCTATGTTCCGACCGAGGGTGTGACGGTTTCCGGATCGCTCGAAGTGGTGAACGGGAAGGCGACGATCGGCAACAACGGCAGCGTTACGGCGGGCGACAAGACTGCCAATGTGACGCTGGCGCGCGGAGGTAATTTACGGCTGTGCGCTTCGACGACCGTTCACCTGACGCGGGATAAATCAGTCGCTCAGGCTCAAGGGGAAAACTCGACGGCACTGATGCTGGCGCTCGATCGCGGAGCGATCGAGGCGAACTACAAGACCGGATCATATTCGGATGTGCTGCTGACGCCTGACCTCCGGATTCTTGTCTCCGGCCCAGGCATGGCGGATTTGAAGATGCGGATGAACCAGAAGGGCGATACCTGCATTGACAACCACGGCGACAACGCTCCGTACATTACGGTGACCAGTCAGTTTGAGGGCGGCATCTACCGGGTGAAGCCGAACCAGCGCGTGCTGTTCGAGCATGGAAGCCTGCAGCAGGTGGTGGATAACGAGGCTGAGCCCTGCGGTTGTCCTCCGGATACGGCGGTTGCGGTCGCAAGCAATAACGAGAAGCCTGTGGGCGGGCCTTCTTCAACGCCGGCAGATACGGCGTTTCCGCTGGCAGTGAGCGAGGGATTGAAGCAGCCTCCTCCGCCTCCATCAGAGCCGGTGGTTCCGGTAGGAACGCCGCATGCGCAGGTTGAGGTTCCGCTTACCTATAATGGCGCTGCGCCGAATCAGCCTGCGACCGCGCCTCCTGTAACTCCGCCTGCTCCGGTGGCTTCAGCTGCGCCGCCTGTCGAAGCTCCGCCGCCGCCACAGCCAGAGAAATCCGGCGGATTATTCCATCACATCGGACACTTCTTCGCTAAGCTCTTCGGGCAGGGGTAAGTTGATCTATCCCACCCTTTCGCAGAGAGCGCGAAGGGATGGGGCACCCAGAGCGATTGGGTTCCCCTGGCTTGTCTTTCCAATTCGCTGTGCAGACGTCTAACAAGGAAATTTCCCTAACGCATTGATGCTCGCGATGGGCGGCCGTGTATCTCGAACGAAGAGAGGGCAACACGATGAGGGTAGTGCGAAATCTGTCGGCTGTTTTTCTTTTCATCCTTGTCAGCATTGTTCCGGTATCTGCTGCGGATGGTAGTCAGATTCTTCGCCGCGAACTGAGATCGGCGAGCCTGGCGCAGAGCAGGATCGGGACTGATCCCGTGCGAAAAATGGCGATCTATCTGCCTGCTGGTTATGAGGGGTCGTCGCAGCGGTATCCGGTGATCTATTACTTTCCTTTTTCGTTTGATGGATACGGTGCGTTATTCGATAGTCAGGGCGCGCAGGAGGTTTTCGATCGGGCCATTGCGCGGGGCGTCATTAGGAAATTCATCGTTGTTTCGGTGGATATGAATACGCCGCTGGGGCCTTCGTGGTTTGCGAATTCACCGGCGACAGGGAACTGGGAAGACTTCGTTGCGAAGGATCTGGTTGCTTACATGGACTCCAATTTTCGAACGCTGGCCAGCCGTGACTCGCGCGGACTGATGGGAGATCGCATGGGAGGATATGGAGCGATCCGGTTAGGGATGCGGCACCCGGAGGTCTTTGGATCGCTGTATGCGCTGCATCCGGTCGGGACGGGATCGGGCATACAGACTATGCATGTGCGGCCTAATTGGGAGATTTTATGGAGCGCGAAATCGATCGATGACGTGAAGAAAGATGGGCTTTCGATACTTTTTCTGACCATGTATCAGGCGTTTCTGCCTGAGCCGGAGAAGCCGCCGCTCTTCGCCGACCTGCCGGCGCGCAAGGATGGCGACAAGCTGGTGACTGATTCGGCGCTCACAGACAAGCTGCGGAACGGTTTTCTGCTGGAGACGATGATTCCGCGGTACGCGGAGAATTTGAAATCGCTTCGAGGCTTCAAGTTTGACTGGGGGCGAAGCGATGGGAATCAGGATCACGTTTACGCGAACCAGGCGTTTGCGCACAAGCTGAATGAATTCGGCGTTCCCAATGAGGCGGAAGAATATAACGGGTCGTGGGGAGAGAAAAACTGGGGCGACGATGGACGCGTTGCGACTGAGGCTCTGCCATTTTTTCAGCGGTGCCTGGTTTTCAGTGAGAAACAGCTTGCGGCGCAATAGAGCCAACCCTATTTGTGCGCTGCCTTCCGAAGGAGTACTTCCATTTCGGTGAAGGGCCGCGCAGCGCCGCATGGCGGTTTGCGTCTTGTTTAGTCGATCTGTGCTCGCTGTAGTTTGTCGGAGTAGTCGACGTAAACGGATTTCCAGGTTGTGTAGAAATCGAGTGCGCCGGTGCCGCCTTCACGGTGGCCATTGCCGGTCTGTTTGACGCCGCCGAAGGGCAGGTGAACTTCTGCTCCGATGGTGGGCGCGTTGATGTAAGTGATGCCGGCTTCGAGGTCGCGCATGGCGCGGAAGGCATGGTTGACATCGCGCGAGTAGAGGGCGGTCGAGAGGCCGTATTGGATGCTGTTGGCAATGTCGAGGGCGTCGTCAAAGCTATCGCATTCAATCAGGCTGACGACCGGGCCGAAGACTTCTTCCTGCGCGATGCGCATCTTTGGCTTTACCCCGGCGACGACGGTGGGAGCGAAGAAGGTTCCGTTGGCGTGCGGGCCTTCTGCGAGACGCGTGCCGCCACAGAGAATCTTTGCGCCTTCTTCCTGCGCGATTTTGCTGTATTTGGTCGAGGTCTCGATCTGCTGCTCGTTGATTTGCGGGCCCATTTCGATGGACTCGTCGAGGCCGTTGCCTACCTTGAGGGCCTTGGCGCGGGTTACGAGCTTTTCGGTGAACTCAGCGGCAATTTTCTTGTGGAGGATGATGCGACTGGTGGCCGTGCAGCGCTGGCCCGCGGTGCCGAAGGATCCCCAGACGGCTCCGTCGAGCGCGAGGTCGAGGTTGGCGTCGTCGAGGACGATCATGGCGTTCTTGCCGCCCATTTCGAGTGAGCAGGGCTTGAAGTTTGCGGCTGCGGTCTGGCCGACGATGCGGCCAACTTCGGAAGATCCGGTGAAAGAGACGGCGCGCACGCCGGGATGCGAGACGATGGGCGCTCCGGCGTCGGGGCCGTATCCGGTGACGATGTTGACGACGCCTTTGGGCAGGCCTGCGTCGATGAGCGTCTGCACGAGATTGAAGGTCGAGAGCGGTGTGTCTTCAGCAGGCTTAATGACGCAGGTGTTGCCGCAGACCAGTGCAGGGAAGAGCTTCCACGAGGGGATGGCCATGGGGAAGTTCCAGGGGGCGATCATGCCGCAGACGCCGACAGGCATGCGCACGGACATGGCGAACTTATTCTGCAGCTCGGAAGGCGTGGTCTGGCCGAAGAGTCGGCGGCCTTCACCTGCCATGTAGTAGGCGGTGTCGATGGCTTCCTGCACGTCGCCGCGTGTTTCGGCGATGACTTTGCCCATTTCGCGGGTCATCTCCTGCGCGTACTGCTCTTTGCGCTGCTCAAGAAGCTGTCCGGTGCGGTAGAGAATTTCAGCGCGCTTGGGCGCGGGGAAGATGCGCCATGTCTTGAAGGCCGCTTCTGCGGCTTTGACGGCTGCGTCTACATCGTCGGCGCCGGAGGATTGGAATTCGCCGACGATATCGTTCTTGTCTGCGGGATTGATGTTGAGGAAAGTCTTGCCGGTCTTTGCGGCGACCCATTCGCCGCCGATGAGGTTTTTGTAGAGCTTGTGGGACATGGAATCTGCTTTCGTGAATGCGGGATAGCCAAACTAAAGAGGATATCGCATGACGAAGACTGGCGCATTATTTGTCGCGGATGCGTGCATGTTGATTGTTATGGACTAAGACGAGTATTACTGAAAGGCTCTGTACCGTTGTAATTTCCTAGAAAAAGCCAAGAAATCCACGCGCTGCTGCGGTGCAGCAAATGCTTGCTGGCCTTACAATGAAGTTGAGTCCACGGAAAAGCATTTCTTCATGTCATCGAACGGTTTCTCTTCGCGCTCTTCGCGGTCGCACGGTCTGCGCTCGCTGTTCAGTATGTTTTCCAGCGATCTGGCCATTGATCTAGGTACTGCCAATACGCTCGTCTATGCCCGGGGCAAGGGCATCGTCGTGAATGAGCCTTCCATTGTCGCCATTAACAAAAATACCGGCGAAGTTGAGGCCGTGGGCAAAGAGGCGAAGGAGATGCTGGGCCGCACGCCGGGCAACATCGTCGCCATCAAGCCGATGAAGGACGGCGTCATCGCCGATTTCAAAGTCACGGAAAAGATGCTGAACTACTTCATCCAGAAGGCGCACAACCGCAAGATGCTGGTGCATCCGCGTATTGTGATCGGCGTGCCGTCTGAGATTACCCAGGTAGAAAAGCGGGCGGTTGAGGACTCAGCGTATCGCGCCAAGGCGAGCGAAGTGTTTCTGGTGGAGCAGGCGATGGTGGCGGCGATCGGCGCAGGTCTGCCGATTACCGAGCCGAGCGGTAACATGGTCGTCGATATTGGCGGCGGGACGACAGATATCGCCGTGATTTCGCTGGCCGGTATCGTCTATTCGCGTTCGGTGCGCATGGCCGGCAACCAGATGGACGAGGCGGTGATGAACTACCTCAAGCGGAAATACAATCTTTTGATCGGCGAGCGGACGGCGGAGCAGATCAAGCAGGAGATTGGCTCGGCGTATCCGCTGGATAAGCCGCTGACGATGGAGATTAAGGGCCGCAACCTGATCGAGGGTGTGCCCAAGACGATCACCATTGATGACAGCGAGATCCGCGAGTCGCTGGGCGAGTGCATCTCGACCATCATGAATGCGATTCGCGTAGCACTTGAGCGGACGCCTCCGGAGCTTTCGGCGGACATCAGCGACCGTGGCATTGTGCTGACTGGCGGTGGCGCGCTGATTAAGAATTTAGACAAGCGTATTCGCGAGGAGACCGGGCTGCCGGTTTCGATCGCCGACGATCCGTTGGCCAGCGTGGTTCTGGGCACAGGAAAAATGCTCAGCGACTTCCGTTTGCTGCGTAAGATCAAGATTGACTAGGTTTCTGCATTGCTTTTTGTTGGATGGATGAGGAACCGTAAACCTCAGGGGCTGAAGCCCATCGACTGTATTGGCATGGTTGCGAGGACCGAAGTCCTCGCCTGCCTCGCACTGAGCATCAGGCAATAGGCCATGGAATCCTTCTTAAGCCGTTACAAGAACGCCCTGGTCCTGATTGTGGTGCTCCTGGCGCAGGTCATCGGAGTGGCCATCCAGGTCCGCCGTCCGCTGCCGAAAGAACACGCGCAGCCGGATGCGGGCGGGGTGCGCCTGATTCGCTACTGGGCGATCAGCCTGGTAACGCCGCCGGAACGGGTGGTGCACTGGCTGGGCACAAGCATTCTTGGCGTGTGGGACAACTATCTCGATCTGATTCACGTTCGACAACAAAATAAAGACCTTGAGTTAGAGTTGCGACGGCTGCGTATCCAGGAGGGCGGCATTGCCGAAGACGCCCGCCAGGGACAACGGTTGCAGCAGCTGCTAGCCTTCAAAGAAAAATATGTCTACCACACGCTCCCCGCGCAGATTATCGGCACTTCGGGCGTAGAGCAGTCGCGCATTCTTTCCATCGACAAAGGCGCGAAAGACGGGGTGGCCGTCGATATGCCGGTGATTACGACGGACGGGGTCGTAGGACGTATCCGCGAAGTCTTCCCCCATACCAGCCAGGTGCTCGAGATTACCGATCCCACCAGTGGCGCGGGCGTGATTCTTGCAACGACTCGCATCCGTGGCATTTTGCGCGGCAACGCGTTGGGACAGCCGCAGGTGATGAGCGTGATGCCGGATGAACGTATCAAAGCGGGCGAGCCGGTGGTGACGAGTGGCGGCGATCAGATTTTTCCGCGTGGGCTGGCAGTGGGATATGTCGACCGCGTGATTGTCGATCCGGAGCGTGATCCGCTGGTGGATGTGGTGATCCGGCCAGCAGCGAATCTTTCGCAGCTGGAAGAAGTTCTAGTTGTCACTAATATGGGGGCGGAGGTCACGCCCCGGCAGAAGCTGGACATGATCCAGAGCGAAGCGGTTGCGAGTACGGAACAGCTTAGAGCTTCGGAGGTTCTGGCAGAACGGCTGCCGAGCCGAATCGATCCGGATGCTCCGCCGGATAGCGAAGATAACGACGCTTCACCAGATGCGCAAGGAGAAGATATCGGCCGCCCGATGCGTCCTCCGGCAGCGGTGCATGCTGACAGGTTCACGCCGAATTCGACTCCCGCTGCCACTACTTTGACGCCGGGAGCACGGCTGGCTCCGCAGTCGGAGGGAGTGCTGACGGTGTCGAAGCCGCGTCCTGCGACGCCATCGAGCAGCAGTAGCGGAGTTGCGAGCGGTGGAACCGATAGTGCAGAGGTAGCGCCGAAGAAGAAAGTACCGCAAATGGTGCCGGATGACGGCAGCCGGCCTCCCACAGGGACAGTCACACGGCCTGCGGTTGCGAACAGCACTGGTGAGAATGCGAATCATGCGCCGGCCTCCACTCCGAAACCGGCAGCGAGCGCATCCACTGTGAGCAGCGGGAACGGTGAGACAAGAAGCAGCGAGACGAGAAGCAGCACTACTGGCGTGACGACTCCTGTGACCCGTCCGGCAGTGCCAAAGACAAACAATGCCGCAAATGCCGGCGTGAATCCGGCGCCGCCCAAGACGATAGTGGTCGTCGATGGGCCGCTGCCCTCGTCCGCGAAGAAACCTACACCCTCTCCGTCCGCTACGACCGCGGTGCCCCGACCTTCGACTACGCAGCCATCTTCAGGAACACCCGCGCAACATACTCCGGCTACTCAGCCGCAGAAGCCGCCGAGTACAGCGCCTGCGCAACACAAAGGACCGGAGTTGGTCCCCGATGACGGCAGCCGTCCGCCGCCGACCATGCTGCAAAAACCAAAGCCGCAACCGCAGCAGAGCACACCCGCTCAACAGCCTCAGGGAGGCCGCTTATAATGAGCCGGCTGAGCGCCGCGGCCCGGCGCGATATCGAGGTACAGTCCTATCCACTGATTCTGTTTATCCTGGTGCCGATTCTTGCGCTGGGATTGCAGTCCTTTGTCTCGCTGCATTTTTCTCGCTTCGACATGCTGGACCTGCCGCTGCTGGTGACGATTTATTTCGCTATCTCGCGGCGCAATCCGGTTGTGGGGACGGTGGTAGGAGCGGTGATCGGCATTGCGCAGGACGCGTTGACGCGCCAGCCTCTGGGTATCTTCGGCATCTGCAAATCGATCATCGGCTACCTGGCGGCATCGCTTGGCGTGCGGATCGATACGGAAAATCATGGCACGCGCGCGCTGCTGACCTTCGGATTTTTCTTTCTGCACAGCGGTATGTACTGGCTGCTGGTACGGCGGCTTCTGGCGCAGCCGTATGCCTGGGGTTGGATTCACGAACTGGTGCGGGCAGTGGTGAATACGATTGTGGGCGTGATCCTGTTTGCGCTGCTGGATCTGGCGAAACAGAAGGAGTACTAGCGTTTGCGAGTTGACGGGTGGGCAGCTGTATCTATGCAGCCGCTAAGAAAACTGCAGGCCCCTCCGCTGCGGGCTCTCCGCTTCGGTCGCGATGACAAATCTAAGCGGCAGTATGCTTTTGTCTCTCTGATGATTTGCGGCTTGCTTCCGCTGGCGGCATACGGACAGACGAGTACCGGGGCTCAGGACCGGGAGTATTCCATTCAGGTGATGCAGAAGCTGGCTGATCCGGTATTGACTGCGCTCGATCAAAATAAACTTAAGCAGACGATGCCTGTCGAAGGTTCCACCGATCGGGCGGCCTATACGCATTTAGAGGCGCTGGGAAGACTGTTGGCGGGTATGGCGCCGTGGCTGGAGCTGGGTCCTGATCAGAGCGACGAAGGGCAGTTGCGAGAGCACTATATCCGGATGGCGGTGACGGGAATTGCGCACGCTACCGATCCGAAGTCGCCGGATTTCATGAATTTCAACCGCGGTTCGCAACCGCTGGTGGATGCAGCGTTTCTTTCATTGGCGCTGTTAAGGGCGCCGAAGCAGCTCTGGGGCAATCTGACGGCAGAGCAGCGGACGAATGTGGCGGCAGCGCTCAAGTCGACTCGGGTAATTCATCCTTTTGAAAGCAACTGGCTGCTTTTCAGCGCGGTGATTGAAGCGGCGTTGTGGGAGTTTACCGGCGAGTGCGAGATGCAGCCGATTGAAACTGCCGTGAACCGCCATATGGAGTGGTACAAGGGCGACGGGGTTTACGGCGATGGGGAGCGGTTTCACTGGGATTACTACAACAGTTTTGTGATCCATCCTCTGCTGCTTGAGGTTCTGCGGGTTTGTGCGGAGAAGCAGCATCCGCTGGGCAAGCTGTACGATGGCGAGCTGGTGCGGGCGCAGCGATATGCGGCGATTGAGGAACGGCTGATTGCGCCGGATGGGACGTTTCCTGTCATAGGCCGGTCGAGCGCCTATCGGTTTGGTGCGTTTCAGGTGTTGTCGGAGATGGCCTGGATGCATCGGCTTCCGTCGTCGCTCGACTCGGGTGCGGTGCGTGCGGCTTTGACGGCGGTGGTGCGGAAGACGATGGAAGCGCCGGGCACGTTCGATGCTCATGGCTGGCTCGAGATTGGGGCGGTGGGGCATCAGCCGTCAATTGGCGAAGGCTATATCTCGACGGGAAGCCTGTATCTCTGCTCGGTGGGGCTTTTGCAGCTTGGATTACCGCCGGGCGATCCGTTCTGGACGGCTCCGGCGCGTCCGTGGACACAGAAGCGCATCTGGGCTGGCGAGGATATTCCGGCGGATCATGCGATTCCGAATTAGCGGGTTCGGGCTAGTGGCTATCCCACCCTTTCGCCAAAGACGCGAAAGGATGGGGCACCCGGGGATTCCGAATTGATATGGGGACACCAGATAGCTACGGGTGGAAAGGCGTATTAGTCATCATTTACAGGTATTCTAGTGATAGCTTCGACGGGAGCGAAGAGAAGTAACCAGCATGCTCAACCGGGAAGAAAAATTGCCAGGATTCAAGCTAACGGTCATTCAGTATGTGATCGTCGCAATACTGCTGATTCTGGTCTTTGGCCTGTGGCGGCTGCAGGTGGTGGGCGCGGAGAATTATCACGCGCTGGCCGAAGCCAACCGCATTCGCAAGGTTCCGATTCTGGCTCCGCGGGGCAAGCTGTTTGACCGCGAGGGACGGCTGCTGGTCGATAATTACCCCTCTATTTCCTGTTACCTGGTGCGCGAGCAGGGGCATGACTACATGGCCGACCTGCCGATGATTGCGCGCGGGTTGAACATGACGGTCGACCAGATCGTGGCGATCCTCAAGAAATATCAGTTGGCTCCGAAGTATCAGCCTCTGCCGCTGAAGCAGGACATCACTCCGGATGAGCATGAATTTATCGAGGCGCATCGCGACGAGTTTCCGGAGCTGGAAACGGTCGAGGAGCAGAGGCGGCTTTATCCGAAAGATGGATTTGCAGCGCACCTGATCGGCTATGTGGGCGAGGTCAGCGAAGATATGCTGAACGACCCGAAATACGCCTATTATGAGCCGGGCGACGTGGTCGGCAGGTCGGGAGTGGAGCAGTCTTACGATGCCATGCTGCGAGGGCAAGACGGCTCGCAGGACGTGATCGTCGACAGCCACGGCAGGGAAGTGGGCAAGCTGGGAACCGAGCATGCGGTGCCGGGCAAGAGCCTGAAGCTGACGATCGATATCGATATTCAGCGCGCGGCTGAGAATGCGCTGGGCGATCGCAATGGCGCCATCATTGCCATGGACCCACATTCGGGCGAAGTGCTGGCGATGGTGAGCCGGCCAGTCTTCGACCCGAATGCTTTTGCGGTGCGTATCGGACGAGACGAGTGGAATAAGCTGGTCACCGATCCGGAGCATCCGCTGTTGAATAAGGCGATTCAGGCGCAGTTGGCTCCGGGGTCCACGTTCAAAATCATCATGGCTGCGGCTGGCCTCGAAGAAGGGGTTGCGCAGGATTTGAAGGTGCATTGCTCGGGTGGAGTGAGCCTGTTCGGGACTTACCAGAAGTGCTGGGTGCACGGCGGCCACGGCGAAGTGAATATCGATAAGGGCATTTATCAATCCTGCGATGTGTTCTTTTACACTCTGGCGGCGAAGCTGGGAATTGAAAGGATTGCGAAATGGGCCCACGCATTTGGCATTGGATCGAAGACCGGTATTGATCTACCGAATGAAGTTTCCGGGACGATGCCTTCAGCAGAGTGGAAGATGAGGCTTTTCCACCAGAAGTGGTATCCGGGTGAGGTGACGTCGGTGGGCATTGGACAGGGCGCTGTCACGGCAACGCCTGTGCAGATGGCGCGTGCTCTGTCTGGGATTGCTTCCGGTGGGGCGTTGAAGCGTCCGCATGTCATCTTCCCCGATGAATTGCCTGCCGATTACCGCAAGGCGATGTATGACACTTTTCCCGGCTCCGGCGATAAGGTTGTGCCGATTGATCCGGCAAGCTGGGAGACCATCACCGACGCGATGGCTCAGGTGATGCAGCCCGGTTATGGAACCGATCCCAGCGCTCATCTTGAAGGCATTGATTTTGCAGGCAAGACGGGCAGCGCGCAGACGATGAGTAATGCGCTGGCTGCAAGACTGGGCCATGCGCATTCGGTAAAAGATAATGCGTGGTTCGTAGGCTTCGCGCCGCGGCGCAATCCGGACATCGTGGTTTGCATTCTTTTCGAGGCAGGCGAGCACGGAAAACTGGCGGGCCGTCTTGCTGCCCGCGTGATTGCGGCGTACGTGAATAAGCAGCGCCGGCTCGAGAATAATCTGATCGCGAAGACTCCTAACAAAGTGGATGTGGGGGCAATCTGGGATAATCCCAGCCAGCCGAAGATTTTTGGCGGCAAGCAGGTGGTGAAGCCGCAGGGCGATCAGGCGGAGATGTGGGGCGGCCACTTTTATCTGACCATGCCTCCGGTAAAAACCAGTACGCTGGCCACGGCGATGGTTGGGGGAAATTAATCGTAGATGCGACGTTTTCTCTCGTTCCGTGATTTTGACTGGACCCTGCTGGGATTCGTGCTGATTCTTTCGATCATCAGCATTCTTGAGATCTACAGCGCCACGATGCATACCAAATTTGTTGGCTTCCACAAAATGCAGATGCTCTGGCTGCTGGGCGGTCTGGGAGCGATGTTTGTTTTTTCTGTCATCGATTACCACCGGCTGCTTGAGTTTATTCACTGGATTTATGGGTTCTGCATTGTTTCTTTGATCGCTGTGCTGGCGGTGGGGACCAAGGTACTGGGTGCACGGCGGTGGATTAAATTGCCGGGCGGTATCCATTTTCAGCCATCAGAATGGGTGAAATTGGTGCTGATTGTGGCCATTGCGCGCTACTTTTGGGGACTTTCTGGCAGGGAATTGACCTGGAAAGACATCTTCAAGGCCATGGCTCTGGTCGGCGTTCCGATGCTTCTGGTGCTGAAGCAGCCGGATCTGGGGACAGCGCTGACGTATTCGCCGGTTCTGCTGGTGGGGCTGTTTCTTGGCGGCATCGACTGGAAGAAGGCCGGAATTATTATTCTGGTGGGATTGCTGGCGGTTGGGGTGATCTGGAAGAGCGGTAAGGTGCTGAAGCCATACCAGAAGGCGCGGCTGACCAGCTTTATGAATCCCGATGATGACCCGAAAGGGTCGGGTTACCAGATCCGACAGTCGCTGATTGCGGTGGGCGATGGCGGGGTCTTCGGCCGTGGCGCAACCAAGGGAACGCAGACGCAGGGAGATTTCCTGCCGATTCCCTATACCGACTTCATTTTTGCCGCATTTTGCGAGGAACACGGGTTTATCGGCGCCTCAATCGTCTTGCTGCTATACTTTTTGATATTGATGCGTTTGATTCAGAACGCTCAAACAGCTGCTGACCTACCCGGAACGCTCATCGTGATGGGCGTGGTGGCCGTTTTGATCTTTCAGATCGCGGTCAACATCGGTATGGTGATAGGGCTGATGCCGGTAACCGGAATTCCTTTACCGTTAATGAGTTACGGTGGATCTTCGGTGCTGTTCACGTTTCTTGCCCTGGGCATGGTGATGAATGTCCGGATGAACCGATTCGTGAACTGAAGGGCGGACCGTTTTTTTGCAGGGGCCTTGCAAGGCGCAAGGCTGATTTTAGGAAGTTTAAGAAAGTTAATTATTAGCCGGCCGTGGTGGGTCACCGGGCCGGTCAGGATCAGAATGAGCGCGCTGAGACGGGTAACGACCCCGCCGAATGAATGGGTTGAAGCGGTCACAAACTCTCTGCGCCCAGATAGCCTCCCGAAAATATCCCAACCTTTTCATGGACCTCCGCCCGGGAGCGGGCGCGACCGTGGATTTGTGCGGATACCGGCCATCTCTTTGTCATCTCTGGTCTCGTCCGGTTTTCCGGTTTGATCTGCCTCGTCCGCTGCCCCAGGCTCGTTGAGAGCTGCCGGGCAAGAGAGGCAGCATGTCAAAGGAAATATGCATTTCAAGCACGCCGCATGAAACGCGGCTTGCAATCTTGGAAGATGATCAGCTCGCAGAGATTTACTACGAGCGCGAAAACGAATATACCCTCGCGGGTTCCATTTACAAAGGCCGTGTAACGCGCGTTCTGCCCGGAATGCAGTCAGCGTTTGTCGATCTTGGGCTGGAGCGCGACGCGTTTCTTTATGTCACCGATTTTCTCGAAGAGCAGGAAGATTCGGCGGACTTTGAGCGCATTGGCGGATCGCAACCGCAGCAGCAAAAAGAGGCGCGCCGGGAAGCACAGCCTGTCCGGGAAGAGACGGAGAGCAGCGGCGAGCAACCCGCAGAACAGAACGATGGTGAACAGGGACCCAGTGAGCGCTTTCAGCAGGGCACACGCCGCTGGCGTGGCCGCCGTGGCCGCAAGGGCCGGGATGGACGTCAGCAACAGCGCGAGGACAACGGACATATCGAGTCGCCGGAAGCGATCGCAGAAAGCATTTCTGCCGAGCCGGTAGCTTTACCGGAGCATGGTGCTCCGGGTGGAATTCCAGCCGCGCATTTTGATACGCCTGTCGTGTCGCACACGCCGGCGCTGCTTCCAGGGGAGTCGCTTTCGAAGTACGGCGGCCAGCCTGCCGCAAGCGAAGCCAAGGCTGCTGCCGCTCCGGCTCCTGCAAAAACGAATTATACTTCGAAGCCATCAACGTTGATTGAAGGGCCGATTCAGTGGGACGGCAACTCGCTGCTTCCAGGTGAGTCGCGTGCACGTCGCAGCCGCGCGAGCGAAGCGCCAGTGGTGCCTGCCGGGGAAGTCGCGGCTGTGGTTCCGGTGGTGCCAGCTGTAGATGAGGCTGAAGCGCACGAGGCATTTCCCGAGGCAGTTGTTCCGGAGTTTGCTGCAGAGACGGTCGTGGAGGAAACTCCTGACGTGCCGGTGGCGGAAGAGCCTGCTGCTGTCGCTGTCGAAGAGCCCATGCGGGAGGCTACTTCTGCTGCTGAGAATGCCGAAGAAGTAGCACATAGCTCTGAGCCGGAGGCGATCGTCGAGCCGGTAGCTCTAGTTCACGAAGAAGAACATTCTGAAGCTGTGGAAACGGTCGAGGAAGAGCATGAGTACGATCCGGAGCATGCGTCGGCTTCGCACCACGTGGATGTAGCAGCGCCGAGTGAATTTCGTATCTCCAGCGATGTTGAGGAAATTGAAGAACATATCGAAGCGCCAGAGGCTGCACCGGCATTCGTGCCTTATGTAACTGAAAAAGTTACAGAAAACGCAGTTGCCGAACCTGAGATCACGGTTGAATTTCAGGAAGAGGAAGAGACGATCGAGCCGGTGGCAATAGAAGCTGCCCCTGTGGAGATTGAGGACGAGAAGCTGTTTGCTCCCGGCGCCGGGCTTCTGGAAGAAGAAGTCATCGACGAAGAGGAGTATGACTTTGAGCCGATCCACGCGCATGCCGATGAGCACGATCTGGAAGACCTTGAGGAAGAGACACTCGATCACCAGATGAATGGAGCCGATCTGGGAGCGATGGTGCGCGACCTGCACATCAACCAGCGGTTGAACTTCGGTCCTGAAGGCGCACTTGCCGAGCAGGAGCAGGAAGAGCTGCCCTACGAAGAAGTGGACGAAGACGAGGATGAGGAAGAGATAGAAGAAGAGACCGCGGAAGAAGAAGTTTCCGCCGATGCCCATGCCGAGACGGAACCCCGCAAGCAGGATCAGCGTGATCGCCGTCGCGGAGGACGCGGGCGCCATGGACGCCGTCGTCAAGGCGGTAACGGAGGTGGTGGACCGCGTCGCGCATCCGCCCAGGTTACCGATCTGCCTGTTATCACCGAGCTGCTGAAGCCGGGGCAGGAGATCCTGGTTCAGATTGCCAAGGAACCGATCGCCAAGAAGGGCGCGCGCATCACCAGCCACATCGCGCTGCCGGGCCGATTCCTGGTGTTTATGCCGACGGTCAATCATGTTGGCGTTTCGCGCAAGATTTCATCGGACGAAGAGCGTCAGCGGCTGAAGCGGATTCTGATCAGCGAGAAGGGAACGGCTTCGGGCGGATTCATCGTCCGCACGGCTGCGGATGGAGCGAGCGAAGATGAGCTTCGCGCAGATCTCCGGTTCCTGATCAGCCTGTGGAACGACATTAAGCAACGTTCGGATGATGGCAAAGCTCCGTCACTGATCTATCACGATCTCAACCTTGTCGAGCGCGTGCTGCGTGACCAGGTGAGCGATAATTTCTCGACAATCTGGGTTGACAGCGAGACCGAATACGAGCGCGTGGTGCGCTTCCTGAACCGCTTCCAGCCTTCGCTGGTGCGGCGCGTAAAGCTCTACACGAAAGAGACGCCGCTCTTTGAACAGTTCGGCATTCAGGATGAGATCACTAAGGCACTGCGCTCGAAGGTGTGGCTCAAATCCGGCGGTTCGATTGTCATCAACCAGACAGAAGCTCTGGTTGCCATCGATATCAATACTGGAAAGTATGTCGGCAAGACGGCTCGCCTGGAAGACACGATCCTTAAGACGAACCTTGATGCCATTCCGGAAATAGTTCGGCAGATTCGCCTGCGGGACCTGGGTGGCATTATCGTGATCGACTTCATCGACATGGATGAGCGCAAGAACCGGCACAAGGTGATGCAGGTTCTGGAAGAAGCGTTGAAGGCGGATCGCGCGCCTTCGAAGGTTCTGCAGTTTAATGATTTCGGTCTGGTTGCGATTACGCGCAAGCGGGTCAAGCAGTCGCTGGAACGAACGCTGAGCGTACCCTGCAACATCTGCCAGGGTACCGGCATGGTGAAGAGCCCGATGACGGTCTGCAACGAAATCTATACCGAGATGCGAAAGATGCAGAAGCATCTGGAACGCAATGATGTGCTGCTGCGCGTACACCCTGAAGTGGTAAAAACGCTGAAGGCGAACAACGCACGCTGGCTGAATGAAATTGAGGAGATGACGAGTAAGACGATTATTGTGAAGAGCGATCCTGCTCTGCATCCCGAGCAGTTCGACATCCACTAAGCGGCATTTAAGCATTTTTGACTCCCTGTCTCCAGCGAGGCAGGGAGTTATTTTCTGGTAAATGCATCATCCACCGAATCAAATGCATCCGAATGGGGTTGTAGAGAAAAAAGGGCATGCCCACGAAGCCCGAAAATTGCAGCGAATGAGGAATCTATGGTGGTAAGTTGCAGTCTTTCGCGTAAATTATCGCGGCCTTTCGCCATTGCCGTAACTGCTATCGCTTTGGCGTCGTTTCCAATCATGGCTCGTGCCCAGAGTGATACCCCTGGTCACTTCAGCTCATCGGATGACAACAAGTCGTATCTCAGCGGCGAGGATATCGACGGCGCTTCATTGACCGGAGATCCGAATCCCTCCCCGAAACCGCAGTATGGACAGACGAACGGCGGATATCAATCTTACGAGAGTCGTTGGAGCAAGCTAGCATTTGAAGCGGGTGGAGGATTTACAGCGCCGGTGGGCAACACCTCGCATGGCTGGGAAACCTATGGCTATAACCTCAAGTTGGGTGGGGGGTGGAATTTTACGAAACACATTGGCGCCTTGTTGGAGTATCAGTTTAACCGTGACAAAATTCCAGGAAGCACGCTCACGCAGCTCGCGATCGACAGCGGATCGAACGTGCCTCTTGGAGGCAACGTAAATACGTGGTCGATCACGCTTGACCCGATCTTCTACCTGCCTGTTACACCCACGACGGGAGCGTATATAACCGGAGGCGGCGGTTTCTATCGCAAGGTGACGAATTTTACCGCGCCGGTGTTGGGAATAAGCTGCTACTACTACTGCTATGAGGGGTACTATCCGACTACCGTCGCGCACTCATCCAGCAACCAGGGGGGTCTCAATATTGGAGCGGGCTTTTACTGGAAGGCTTTTGGGCCGGACAGTAAGGCGAAGCTCTTTACGGAAGCCCGCTATACGTGGGTGGATTCGCCGATCGCGAGCTCCTCGGATCCATATGGTTCCGGCACTTCAAGCCTGATCCCAGTCACGTTCGGTATTCGCTTCTGAACAGTGCAGATGAAAACAAAAAAAGGGTGGCTTCGGCCGCCCTTTTTTGTCTATCAATAGACACCAAGCTGATGCAGGCGGATTACGCCTCCTGCGAGGACGGCGAGCGAGGGAATTGTCGTGAGAATGAGCAGATAGTGGATCGGCTGTTTGCCTTTCATCTGTAACGACGAAAGCGCGCTGAGCAACAGTACGACGATGGCCAGCACAAGTGCATGCACCAGCGGATTGCCTCTTGCATAGCGTGCTGTTATATATCCGCCGAGCAAGCCACAAGCGAGACCAACGCCTATATTGATAGCCATGATGAAGAGATCGGGTGGCGCGTCTTCGCGTGTGAGGTCAGGAGCAAAACGCTTCAGAAGCGCAGTGGCGATTCCCATAAGGCCGACGATGATGATGAAGCCTGCGAGAATCTCCAGGAATGAATGTGCGATTTGCATGGTTACTTGCGCATGGCCTTTTCTACGGCTTCAGCATCTTTAGGCAGCGCTTCAGTCAGATCGACGAGCTTGCCGTCCTGATCCACGTAAAAGACATCTTCGATGCGGACGCCGATTTTTTCTTCCGGAATGTAGATGCCCGGCTCGATGGTGAAGACCATGCCTTTCTGGATGGGCTGCGAGTAGTCATACGGATCGTGTACGTCGATGCCGACGGAATGGCCGATGCCGTGGATGAAATATTTGCCCAGAGGCTCACCGTGCAGATCTTTGCCGTGCGCGTTCATGTAGTTAAAGGCGATGGTGTCGAGCGAGTCAGGATATTTGTGTTGCGGGTCGTTGATGTGTGATTTTCCGGCGACGAGGCCTTCGATGGCGGCTTTTTGCGCGCCGAGAACGATGCCGTAAACTTCGCGCTGGCGTGCGGTGAAGTGTCCATTGACCGGCATGGTGCGTGTGATGTCGGAAGCGTACATAGAGTATTCCCCTGCCGCATCAACGACGACGACGTCGCCATCCCGCATGGTCTGGCTATTGTCGGAATAGTGCAGCTCGGTGGATTTTTCTCCGGAGCCAACGATGGGCGCGTATGACGGGCGCTCACAACCATTCTCGAGCAGCTTCTCGTAGATGATGCCGGTTGTGGTGCGCTCTTTCTGTCCGGGGTGAACCGACTTCATCATGGCGAACTGCGCCTGCACGGAGGCATCGGATGCTTTGTGCAGCAGCGCGAGCTCGCCGGCGTCTTTGGTGGCGCGGAGCAGCTGCACTGGCGTACGCACATCAGAAAAGGGCGGCGCACTTTCCATGCCGAGAGTGGTTGCTGTCCATTGGACGAGGGCTTTTGCCTGCTCGGTGTCCGGCTCTGACCAGATGCGATAGGCGGCTGCGCGATTCTCTGCGGCCATCTGGTTGAGGGTGACGGCGAGATCGCTCATCATCTTCACTTCATCGACGCCTGTGAGCTGCGTTGCGTCAGGCGAGGCTGCGTCAAGTTTCCTGCCGGTATAGAGTTCCATGCGCAGGTTGCGCGTGGGCAGGAACATAATCTCGCGGTAGGGGCGTGCGGGGTGTGTGCCTTGTGCAGCTTGCGGCGCTTCGATGAGGAGCGCCGCGCCGGGTTCATTCCATCCGGTGAGGTAGTAAAAGTCTGCGTCCTGCCGGTACGGCATGAAGTCGAGCAAAGGCTCCTCTGCTGCGAAGAGGATGGCAACGCCGCCATTCAGCTTATTCGCGAGGGCGACGCGGCGTGCGTGGTAATCGGCGTTTGGCTGGCGGTCGAGCGCGGGCAGTGCGGCAGAGGCGAAGATAAGCGTAACGGCGAACATTACGCGACAAAAGGATTTCATACCAACGAGTGTACTATTCGCGTTGGAAGCGAACCGGCGTCAATCGTGAGAGGCTGCGAAGTCCGGTGCGGGCGGCAGATCACCGGGGTCGTTGAGAAGCTCCCAGCGCTGCAGCGAGAGCGGGACATTGCCGTTCGTCCAGACGAAATCATGGAAGGATTGCAGCGAGAATTTTTCGCCTTTCTGTTGCCGCGTGTCGGCAAGCAGGCGCATGATCTGAATTTTTCCGATCTGGTAAGAGATGGCTTGACCGGGCGTGCTCGAAAACATGGCGGCTTCTTCAATGGCAGTGCCGTGATCCATGGGAACTGTCTTCGAGAGGTAATCGGCAGCTTGCTCTAACGTGAATTCACCGGTGGCCAGTTTTACGTCGACTTCGACGCGCAGGGCGCGCAGGCGCATGAAGCTGTAGATGATTTCGCGGGTGCGCGGCGAATCGTCGAAGAGTCCGGCCTGGAGCATCATTTCTTCTGCGTAAAAGCCGATGCCCTCGTTCGCGCCGGAATCGTAGTAGCGGCGGCGGATTGGGTCAGAGTTCGCCCAGCTTAAACAGAGCTGGAAGTAGTGGCCGGGTACGCCTTCATGCACGATGATGGGGCGCGGGTCGCGCGCTGTGGAGAGATTGAAGTAGCCGAGCGATGGACTAGGCACGCGAATGTAGCTGGTGCCGTTTTGATCGAGGCGCGAGGGACCAGTGAGATCGTCGGTGACACCAAGATCGGAGAATGGCGCAACGTAGGCAGGCAGCGGGAGATTGCGATAATGCTTCATCCACGAAGGCACGGTGAGGATGTGGCGCGCTCCAAGGAAGGCACGGATTTCTGCTTCGTTCTTTTCCTCGCGTTCGATCTGCGCCTGCTGATTAGGGAAGATGGGCATGGGCGGCAGGCCGGTGTTGCGTGCCTGCTCGTAGGATTCGAAGGCGACGGTGCGGTCCCATTCCTGGCGGCTTATGGAGAGGAGCTGTTCCGGGGTATACGGCATGAGGGCAACGTTGCGCAGGAAGTAGATGTAGTTGTCGCAACCAATGGCGGTCTCTTCGCGCATGGTGGGCAGCTTCTGCTTGAGCCAGTCGCGGTAGGATTCAAGCGCGCTGATGGCTGCTGGTGCGCTGTCCTTTATTGCTTTTGCAGTTGCGGGATCAAGCTGCGGCGTGAGAGCAGTCAACATGGTGTTGAAGCGGTTGGGCAAGTCATCGAGTGCTTCAATTGCCAGCTGCGCGAATGGCTTGCGCATATCGGTGCGATTTTCGCGTGCTGCGTCGAGTGTGGCGGGAAAAGATTGAAGGCGCGAGATGAGCTGCGCCTGGCGCTGCGCGTCGAAGGGTGGCGGCGGCATGAGAAGCACGAAGAGGCTGCCGAGTGTCTGATCGACATAGAACACTGGGTTGCGTTGCCATTCGCGGTTGATGTTCAGCTCCCATTCAACGCGAGCGATGGCGGAGCCGAGAAGGCGATAGTCGACTTGTTGCGGGATGGGCGCACTTGGGGAAGGCGCGAGGGTTTTCCAGCGAGTTTCGAATGCTGTGAGATCTTTGCGTCTCGCGGAGATGGTTGCGGTAGTCCAATCGATTCTGAAATCCGCGGGGCGATCGATGCGCGGGATGTCGTCGTTGGTGAAGGGCTGCTCGACGGCGCGCCATTGCCAGAAGCTCTGGCTTAATTCAGAGAGGCTGTCCGCTTTTGCCGTCAGGCTGATCAGGCTGAGGAAGATGGGAGCAAGCGCAAGAAAACATTTGGCGAGAGATACACCGCGAGTATTCATCGTTCGTTATCCAGATTGAGATGGAGAAAGCATTGCTGCGAGCCGGGAATATGCCCATCGTAGCAACGCTCCAGCATTCTGCAAACGAAAAATGAAAACAGGTACGCTAGACGCCGACGGGGAATGGCTTGGGTGAGGATTCTTCGAGGTTCGCGCCGCCGGTGCGCCAGCGCTCGAAGCGACCCTGGAGCAGCGAGAGTAATCCCGTGTACCAGTAACCAACGACGAACAAAAGCAGGAAGGGCACGGTAAAGTAATTCTCGTTGGTGATGGCGTACCAGATGGTGACCGCGAAGTAGCAGCCGATGAGCAATTCAATCCAGGGAATGATGCCGAGACGTTTGCGGTATTTCGCGGCCTGCGATTTTTCGCCCCGCTTTTCGACGCGGTATTTTGGAGTGCGCTTGAATGAGCTCTGGATGCCGAGGAGTGCTTCGAGAACCGCTTTCGTATTAGTGACGGTGAGGCCGATGCCGAGCGACATGAGGAACGGCAGGTATAGGAATGTCCGATACCACTTCTTTGGATACAGCTCTTTCTGTGAGACGAGATAGAAAGATGAGATCGAAAAGGTTGACGCCATGAAGAGGGGGAAGTCGATGAGCAGCATCTGGAACCATCCCTGATAGAAGCGGATGACCATGGCGGGCATGAGCAGCGTCGAGAGCACGACCATGAGCGGATAGCTGATATTCGCTGTGAGGTGATACCAGGCTTCGAGCTTGGTGTGAAACGGAGCATCGCTCTTGAAGACCTGGGGCAGGATTTTTTTCGAGGTCTGAATGAGGCCCTTGGCCCAGCGCGCCTGCTGCGTTTTGAAGGCCGTCATTTCGATGGGCACTTCAGCGGGGCATTCGACATCCTGAAGATATTTGAAGCGCCAGCCCTTTAATTGCGCGCGATAGCTGAGGTCAGTATCTTCGGTCAGCGTGTCGTGCTGCCAGCCGCCGGCTTCGCCGATGACAACTTTGCGCCACATTCCCGCAGTACCGTTGAAGTTGAAGAAAACCCCGGCGCGTGAGCGTCCGCCATGTTCGAGCACAAAGTGACCATCGAGCAGGATAGCTTCGACCTGCGTGAGGAAGCTGTAGTCACGGTTGAGGTGCGTCCAGCGTGTCTGAACCATGCCTATGCCGGGTTCGGCAAAGTGATGGATGACCTGCATGATCCACTCGCGAGGTGGCACAAAGTCGGCGTCGAAGATGGCGACGAATTCACCGGTTGCGGTCTTCAGACCGTGGTCGAGCGCTCCGGCTTTGAAGCCGTAGCGATCAGTGCGGTAAATGTAGACGATGGGGTGACCGGCTTCTCGATACTGTTCGACGATGCCGCGAGCCACTTCTTTCGTCTCGTCGGTGGAGTCATCGAGGACCTGAATTTCGAGCAGCTCGCGCGGGTAATCGAGATTGCAGCAGGCTTCGATGAGGCGATCGATGACGAACTGTTCATTGAAAATAGGTAGCTGCACGGTGACGCGAGGCAAGTTCTCGAAGTGCTGTGGCGGTT
>NZ_LMUM01000034.1:612728-762909 GCF_009765985.1 Acidobacterium sp. S8 | reverse complement strand
CGCGAACGGCACCGTCGTCATGGAAACATGGGGATTCTCACTGCTCGGCGAAGCAGGCGGCGATCTGTGGTCGGAGTTCTGGCCCGATGTACGCGACAAATTTTTCCGCCGCCATCGCTCGGATTAGCCTTGAACATGGATCTCCCGGCAGAAAAACAGGCTCGTCCTGCGTCCAACACAATATGCGGCGATTGCGCGCTCTATTGGACATAACGGTCCTTCTTAAAACATTTCGTTGGACCGTAATCTTCGTTGTCGCCATGCCATCGCGTTCTGTCTATGGACAGCAGACGCTGCCGGATGCACCTCTCCCCGCTATAGAATTCGCCTCAGGCGCGACCCCTGAGAGCCAGAGCTTCCCCCCAGCCGCGTCTGAGAATCAGCCTCCAACACCACCAATCGTGATTCCATCCTCGCTGCCCACTTGCAAAGATATGCAGTCGAAGTCCGCGGCATCTCCACAAATGAGTTGCGGACCAAATTACAATCCATTCCAGAAATTCATTGACAATGCCGAGGCGCATCCCATGACGCCTCGCCAGAAGGCCATCCTCGCCACCAAGGATGTCTTCGATCCGTTCAACTTGCTTACCATCGGTGGTATTTCCGCCATTTCCGTGGCATCCGATTCTCACTCGGCCTATGGACCCGGCATGGAAGGATGGGCAAAACTCTCCGGCGTGTCATTCACGCAGGACATGACCAACGAATTCTTCGGAACATTCCTCATCCCGGCGATCGCGCACCAGGATCCGCACTACCATCGCATGCCCAATGCTTCATACACGCGCCGCATCGCGCACTGTATTTATCAGATCGCGTGGACGCAGGGAGATGATGGCGAGGGCATGTTCAACTACGCTACCGTCGTAGGCGGAATATTTGAAGAAGCCGTTGGCGATGCTTATGTTCCTTATCGTGACACAGGCTGGGCGGCCGCCAGCGCCCGCTATGGAACCGCCCTCGCCACTGATCCCATCGGCAACTTCATCACCGAGTTTGTGCCCGACCTGGCCCGTCACGTTAACTTCCACGCCGTATTCGTGCAACGCGTCATCAACCGCATTGCAGCCGAAGAAAGCCCGTAGAACTGTCCTTACCAGATGTATGAGATAGCGATCAACGCCATGCCCACCATCATGAGCGAATGCGCTCCGGGAACGAATATCCCAAGAATGAAAAGCGCCATGCCCAGCCTGTTTACGATAGTGGTGAACGAGTCGCAGTCTTTTTCTTTATGCCATGGCGTGTGCGCAGGAATGTTGTTCATAAAACCCTCTCTCTGACACCACAAGCATCGCATCAGACCACTGAGCGGCAGCAGTATGCTTTGTCAGCAAACGGAGATGACAGTTGTCATGCTCGCGCCAGCACCCTTCGCCGCAAGATGGACAGCCGTTTTTCTCAAAAGACCAGCAAAGGACATTTACACTCCCTTTGTATGTCCTTCCCGCCTCGCGTTGCGTATTTTCCCGATTCGTTCCACGAGATCAACGGCGTGGCCCATACCAGCCGGGAATTTGAGGCCTTTGTCCGGCGGCGCAACCTGCCGTTTTTGTGTGTTCGCGCCGGTAGACGCGCAGATCGCCTGCAAACAGAAGGCGCACTGACAACTCTCGAGCTTTCGCGCGGGCCGCTCTCCTTCGGCCTGGAAAAAGATCTGAGTTTCGATCTTGTTTTTTTCCGTCATCTGCCTCTCATCGCCCGAACTCTGCGGAGCTTCCGCCCCGACCTGATCCACATCACCGGACCCAGCGATTTCGGCATGATCGGAGCCTCGCTGGCCAACCATTACCACCTGCCTCTAGTGGCCTCCTGGCACACAAATGTTCACGAATATGCTGCCAAGCGATCGCAGAAATTTCTCAAGGTCTTGCCAGAGCGGCAAGCGATGTTAGCGGCTGAACAGATCGAACGCTCCAGCCTCTTTGCCAGCGCACAGTTCTATTCCATGGCTCGCGTGCTCTTTGCGCCGAATGAAGCGCTTTGCGAGCTGCTCGAGGACGTGACACGACGCCCCTGCAAGCTGATGCAGAGAGGAATCAACACAACGCAATTCTCACCTCAGTTTCGCAACCGGACGCCGGACGACACGGCATTTGTCCTCGGCTTCGTCGGTCGGCTGTCCGTCGAAAAGAATGTCGCCCTGCTCGTCCGCATCCGCGAGCAATTGCTGGCGGCGGGGATCAGCAATTTTCGCTTCCTCATCGTCGGCCACGGTGTACAGGAACCATGGCTGCGCCAGCACTTGCCCAACGCCGAATTTCCCGGCGTCTTACATGGCGAAGCGCTTTCCACCGCCTACGCGAACATGGATCTCTTCGTTTTTCCTTCCCACACTGACACCTTTGGCAACGTCGTCCTCGAAGCCTTATCCTCCGGTGTTCCCGCCGTCGTTACGCCCGACGGTGGCCCACGCTACATCGTTGAGGAGGGCAAAACCGGCTTCGTCGCCGACGATGAGAACTTCGCCAACACCATCCTTCACCTTATCGGTGATCCGGAGCCTCACAACCAGATGCGTGCCGCCGCCCGGGCCGTCGCGCTCAATGCTTCATGGGATTCGGTATTCGACAGCGTCTATGAGGCGTATACGCTGGCGCTGGCATAAGATACAGCCGAAGTTACAAATCGCTTTCGTTTCGGCGCTTGCCATCGCTGATAAACAGAATTTATGCGGGCCTGCGGCGTTTCATTTTTTCCTATCGACAATTCCCATTGTCGGTTTAGTATCTTCGACAATCCTCCGGTCATGAACTTGTGACAATCTGCATTTTCATGCGGAGAGAGGTTTTTCGGTCGTCCAGTTTTGGCCGGTTGTTGTGCTGCATTTTTCCGAAGGAGTGGTTTATGGCTATGACGCGCGGGGCGCTTTTGCGTCCTTTTCTTTACATCTGCTTACTATCTACGGCGATTTTATCGGGACGGCAAACACTGCTCGCCCAGGCAACCGCCAGCGGCAATATCTCAGGAGTGGTCACCGATCCCACCGGTGCAGCAGTTCCCAATGCTGCCGTAACCGTCACCAACACGGCCACTAACGCCGAACGCAGGACGGTGACAAGCGGGACCGGCGAATATCGCTTCGACCTGCTCTCGCCCGGCGCATATCAGCTTCAGGTGGAAGCCAGCGGCTTCAGTTCGGCACAAGTAAAGGGCTTGCAGGTGCTGGTCGGCGCGACAGCAACCATCAATGTGCCGATGACGACAGGACAGGTCTCCCAGACCGTCGAAGTTACGGCAAACAGTCAGCTTGTCGATACAGAGAAGACTGACGTCTCGACAACGGTCAGCACCAAGCAGATTGAAGATCTGCCTCTCAACGGTCGCGACTTTGCTAATCTGGCCATCCTCGCTCCCGGCGTCAAAATGGTCGATAGCTATGACCCGACCAAGAACCGCTATGCCGTCTATGCCGTGAATGGCTCTTCCGGCCGCAATACCAATACCACCGTCAACGGCATCGATAATAAGGACAACACCGTCGGCGGCGCCGTCATGCAGTTGCCCCTCGAAGCTGTGCAGGAGTTCAATATCAGCCCGAACCGCTTCTCTGCCGCAAACGGCAAGAGCGAAGGCGCAGCACTGAATGTGATCACCAAATCCGGCACCAACAAGTTCCACGGATCACTCTATGGCTTCTTCCGCACCCAGACCTTCCAGACCAACAACTACTTTGCTGAACAGGGTGATCAGTCAAAGCCCGACTACAGCCGTCAGCAATACGGCGGATCGTTTGGCGGTCCCATTCGCAAAGATAAGGACTTCGGCTTCTTCGCCTACGAAGGTCTGCGCGAGCGCTCCAGCATCTCCGTCAACCCCGATTCATATAACGAACTTGCACTTGCAGCCAGCAGTGGAGCTTTCTCTCCCGGCCCGCAGGTCTCTCACACAATTCCCACCCCGTATGACGACAAGCGCTACAACGGTCGCATCGATCACACCTTCAGTCCGAACGAAAGAGCTTTCTTCAGTTACACCGCGCAGGACAACAAAAGCAACAACGATCAGTCGACCTCGCAGAACGACTTGTCAGAAGGCAACTACACGATCAACGATCTGATCCTCACCAACTTCACGTTGAACTCCATTCTGTCGTCGAGCATTGTCAATAACTTCACTGCTGGCTTCCAGTATTGGAACAACCTCATCAACACCACGACGCAGACGCCTCTGATCACCTTCCCAGACGGCACCAGCTTCGGCACCAACGCCAACGTCCCGCAGAAATCGAGCCAGCACAAGTTCCAGTTCCGCGATGACTTCTCCTGGACACACGGTGCCCACACGCTGCGCGCTGGTGTGGACTTCATCTACGAACCTCAGGTCGGCGGATTCTTCGAGAACAACCCGACTCCTGAATTCGACTTCTTCGACACGCCCTCCAACATCCTTGGAAGCCCCGGCAAGTATCCTCAGGGCTTTGCCACGCCGGGCCTGGTGCAGGCCATGACGGGAACATCGGGCGATCCATCCTTCAACCTCTCTCCGAAGATGCTCGGCCTCTTCGTTCAGGACGATTGGAAGGTGACTCCCCGACTGCTTCTGAACCTCGGCATTCGTTATGACCGCGACATCGATACCTACGGCATCGACAAGCAGAAGAACAGCCGCACCGTACAGCAATTGATCGCCGCAGCAGCAACCGGCGTTCCAACTGTTCCCGCTGCGGGCAACCCCATTAATTTCCTCAGCGGCTATGTTCCTAACCTGGCCAACATCGGCGGTACCTATACGGGGTTGCCCAGCAATGACAATCTCGATATCAGCCCGCGCATCGGCTTCGCCTACGACGTATTCGGCAACGCTCGCGTCGTCGTTCGCGGAGGTTATGGCCTTTACTATGGCCAGACGTTCGAAAACATTCCGCTGTTCATGATTCAGCAGGCAAATAATCTGGTCTTCGCCAATACCTTCAGCATCTCCTGCAATGGTCCCGGCGACACCACCTGCTCCAGTGGAAACACAGTACCTGGTACAGATATCGTCCTGAGCAACTGGCGGTATGGAGTCGATCCCATGCCAGTCATTCCTCCTGCAACGCACGATCTGGCTCCGGGATCTACCGGACGACTCATGGATCCCCACTACCGCAATCCCTACACGCAGCAGATCAACTTTGGCTTGCAGGCCGCACCAAACGTGCATTCTGTAGTGGAAGTCGAATATGTGCAGGTGCGTAGCCTTCATGAAGACAAGACCGTCAACATCAACCCGCTCCGCTACTACAGCGACGGCTCCCGTCCCTTCTCCGCAGCTTTCACCGCAGCCGGCGTCCCGGTACTCGGCCGCATTGCTGACGAAGAATCGATTGGTCGTTCCTACTATGACGCCCTCAACCTGAGCTATCGTCAGCAAATGTGGAAGCGCATCACAGGCACTGCAAATTACACCTGGTCGAAGAGCCTGGCTTTCGAGGGTGCGGCGGCATCTTTCCGTAACACTGCTACGAATCCATTCCTTGGCCAATTCCGCCGCCAGGACTATGGGCGCTCGCCAAATGACGAAACCCACCACCTCACCGCTTCGGCGACTATCTCTCTTCCCTGGAAGATCGACATTTCGCCGCTGTTCCAGATCGGCTCGGGCCGTCCCGTGGACGTATTCTCTAGCAGCGACATATGGGGTGTGGGAAGTGGCCGCGGCAACGCTCACGCCATTATCCCCAAGGGCGGAAAGATGAATGACTTCGGCTCGCTCACTGCGCTCTTCAACGCCGACGGCAGTGCGTATAGCGGCACTTTCTACAAGAATTGCCTCTCAGCCGGAACCTGCGAGGAGGTTTCCTACGACACAACCGGCGGCCAGACCTTCGTAGAACTCGATGCCAGAATCGGCAAGACGATCACCTTCGGAGAAAGATACAACGTCAATCTTTTCTTCCAGAGCTTCGATCTTACGAACCGCGCTAACTTCGGACCGAACCTTCAGAGCAACATCAATTCGCTCGATGCGACCGATCCGTCATCCTTCCTGAAACCAACGAACTTCATCACACCCAGCAGCACTGTAACTCCGCAATCCTTCACCGGTGAATTTGGAGCGCGCTTCAGCTTCTAATTCATCCTCAGCCAGCAAAGCCCGCCATCATGGCGGGCTTTGTTATTTATCACTCTTCATTCAGGTAGAAGCACCGGGCTTTAGCCCGGTGAATAGGCGCACCGCTCTGGAGGGCTTTAGCCCTGGGCCTTTCTCCGTCTGAATTTGGACCTTAAAATGAAAACATCACTAGAGCGGCTGATAATAGCGCTCTTCCGGCGCAGCGCAGCTGAAGCAAAGATTCTGCCCATCCCGCCGCACGAAGCGGTCATAGTTAATGCCCTCACTACAGCGATCACAAACAATGCGCTCGCCCTTGTAACCGGGAAATTCCTTCGGCCCAATCACCACCCGTACCCACTGCTCATCGAAGAGATCGCCGTCGCTCATCTCGCGATAAGCCTTCATCTGCTGCTGGTTCTTGTTCTCTATCTCCGGATACATCTCGCGCGCCAGCGCCTTCGACGACTCTTTTGCTGCGATGCGGATCGCCTTATCCGCGGCGAGATCGACAAACGTCGCGGCCATCTTGCCCCAGTCGCGGAACTTCAACGCGCGCTTGCCCAGGCGACAGCCCGTCACCACTCCGATCGCATCCGTGGCGCAGCGGTCAATCTCGATATACGTCACCAGGCGCTTGCGGTCCTTACCGCGCGGCTCATCGATGCCAAGTCGCGCGCAGCCAAGCATGGCCATCCGGACGCCGAGAATCTGTCCGGCGCAAAGATGCCCATGAGCCACCTCCGCCTGCCTCAATAAGTCTTCAAACGCATCCATACATGTATCGTAGTCCTGTAAGTTTTAACCCTCTGGCGCAATGCTTGTATTTTCGAAGGAAAAGGATGCAGAAACGGGATAAAACAACATGCTGTGTTGCGGGCGGCGGCCCGGCAGGCGTCATGCTCGGCTACCTGCTGGCGCGTGCAGGCGTTCGCGTAACAGTGCTCGAAAAGCACAAAGATTTCTTCCGCGACTTCCGCGGCGACACCATTCATCCTTCGACGCTGGAACTGATGTATGAACTCGGTCTGCTCGACGAGTTCCTCAAGCTGCCTCATCAGGAACTTCACAGCGTCGGCGGCCAGTTCGGCGATTTCGCCTTTACCGCAGCCGATTTCTCTCACCTGCCCACACATTGCAAATTCATCGGCCTGATGCCGCAGTGGGACTTCCTGAATTTCCTCTCCGAGCACGGTAACAGGTTTACGACCTTCGACCTGCGCATGGAACACGAAGTGATTGGGCTTATAGAAGAGAGCGGCCGCGTGCAGGGAGTTCGCGTCAAGACGCCGCAAGGGGAAGCCGAAATCGAAGCCGATCTAACCGTAGGCTGCGATGGCCGCCATTCGATCGTCCGCGACACGGCAAAGTTCGACGTCATCGATCACGGCGCGCCCGTCGATGTGCTCTGGTTCCACATCAGCCGTCATCCCGACGATCCCTACCATTCATTGGGAAATATCGACTATGGCCAGATGCTCATCCTCATCAACCGCGAAGAATATTTTCAGGCTGGTCTCATCATCCGCAAGGGCATGTTCGACCAGATAAAGGCCGCGGGCATTCCCGCCTTCAGAGAATCGCTGCTGCAGGTCAGCCCGTTCCTCGGCAAACGCGTCGAAGAGATCAAGGACTGGGACCAGGTGAAGCTGCTTTCCATCCAGATCAACCGCCTGCGGCAGTGGTACAGAGATGGATTGCTCTGCATCGGAGACGCGGCTCACGCCATGTCGCCGGCCGGAGGCGTCGGCATCAACCTCGCAGTGCAGGATGCAGTTGCCGCGGCGAACATACTGGCTCAGCCGCTACGCCAGAAAGCGGTCACCCGCGATCTGCTGGCTCGCGTTCAGGAACGGCGCGAATTCCCGGTGCGCGTAATACAAGGCATGCAGGCACGGGCGCATAACGCCTCGTTAAATTTCCTTGGCAAGCCGGAGAAAGCCCATGCTCCGTGGCAGATGCGTGCGATTCTCAACCTGCCCGGCCTTCAGCGCATCATGGCGCGTGTCGTCGGACTCGGAGTTCGTCCCGAGCATATTCATTCTCCGCTCGACAAGTCCGCTATACGCGATACGATGTAGACCATATGCGTATCAAACCTTTGGCGGCTCTCGTGCTCCTGCTTGCGCTCTCGATTTCGGCTTCCAGCTACGCCGATAAGCTCAAGAACTTCTACATGGGCAGCGGTGGATATTCCGCCGAAGTGCATCGCGTCGTCCTGCTGACGCTTGCCAAAGACGGCACCGCGGTTCTGCAACAGAACTGGCACGAGAAAGACCCCGAAGTATGGCATGTCCATTGGACCCTTGACGGGAAAACGCTGGCGATCACCTTCGATACCGTTGAGGACAAACCGTCGCCGTCTCCCGCCACATTCACGCTCAAACACAACTCGCTCATCCCCGTGAAATGGGACAGCCAGTTCCTCGGCATCCTTGGACCGCCAACGCTCATGCCCTTCAGCACAGATAAGCAGGCGCCGGGCAGCGTCGCCGGTTGCAAGATGCTCGACTACAGCCAGCCCACCGGCTGTACACAATGGGATTCGCGCACCATCAAGAAATGATTCGCGCTCCATGCGCCGCCGCGCATGACTGTAAGACGCCGTCCTTCTGACGACCCTGAGCAACGCGAACGGAGGAAGAATCTCAAGCCAGGATGACTGGAGACTCTTCCCTCGGATGACGCTTACTAATAATGAAAGCGATAGCGAACTTCGCCATAAATCTGGCGAGGATCGTTATAGTGAAAGCCTCCAAAGGTAAGGCTGTTATCCAGCAATACCCGGTGGTCAGCGACGTTGAGTGATGTAACCGATACGGTTACATTTTCTCCGAATGTCTTTCCTGCCGTTAGATCGAAGGTCGTATGCTGTGGCAGATAGTTGCCCGGATACTGCTCATTCGGATCTCCATTACTGAAGCCCGACCCGTAATAAACATTTGTTGATGCGAAGACGCGCCACGGCAATGAAACGTCGTAGCCTACGTTAAGAGTGTTGCGCTGATCATGATCGAGCGGCGAATAGCTGAAATCCGCCTCGCAGTCCGGTGAGCTTATAGGCGCGCAGACCAGCCCTCCCGTAATCGCTCCCCGCTGCTCGGCAATCTGGTTTGAGTACGCCAGGTGCGCCTGTCCATAACGCCAGAGACGCGGCGAGCGCAGCGTCAGCTCCCATCCGCGAATCAGCGCTCCATCGATCGTGACAGGATAATAGAGGCTCGATTCGCCGACATTGCTGTGATCGAGAAAGTTCTTCGCGCGTGTACGGAATGTATCGGCGTCCAGCAGCCATCCACGAAAGGGAATCTGCACTCCAAACTGGTGCTCTTCATCCCGTTCGCCATGCAACGGCTCGAATGCGGTATTTTGCGAATTCGCATATCCAAGAATCGGCCCTGTCGCCGTGAGGAGCGGAGGCGGCTGGTAATAGTGGCCATAGAATCCGCGGAAGACCCAATTAAGCTTCGGTATCTGCACCGCAGCGCCCACACGCGGGCTTGTCGCCTTCTCCGTAAAATCGCCTCGAAACCACGACTGGCGCAATCCGCCAATCAGCGTAAGCCAGGGTGTGATTTTGTAATTGTCAGAGATGAATTCTTCTACCAGCCCGCCGCTCGCCGCATCGGGAGTCGAAAAATTTTCGAAGCTTCCATCGTTGAAGATGCTTCCGAACAGATAACTGTCATGCTGACCAAACGAGTAGATGCCCGCCTGAATGTTATTGCTGGCAATCTCGGTGCTGATCGATCCCTGCACTCCGCCGTAGTTCGAAGCTCGATCACTGGTCGTGGCTACAGGAAAGTCATATGGCTTTGGTTCATAGTTGGCGCTGTTGTAGTGGTAGAACGGCGAAATCTGTAACAGTGTCGATGTGTTGAATGTGTGAACCCACGAGAATGTCGTCAGTCCATCGGTCTCATGCTGGCCATCGCGCAACCCGCTTGAGTCATATTCCTGATTCTCCCAGCTGTTAGGGTCCGGATCATACGGAACCTGAAAGTAGTCGGTCCGCAACTGGGTGATAAGACGAAACTGATCCTGCGGAGTGCGGTTGTAAATGAATGAAGCAAAGCCGCCGTAACCATTCACAGCATCGTGATACACCTGCGAGATAGGCGGCTGCAATCCATAGTTGCTGCGGTTGCCGTTAAGACTGCCGTAATATGCAAACTTTTCGCTGTGGCTGCCAAAGTTGAGCTGGTCATTGGTCTGGTAGAAGTTGCCAGCGCTCAAAACAAGCTCAGCCTGGTTGTTGCCGGCGAAACCCGTGCGTGGCACCACATTGAAAACGCCATAGGTGCGATCGCCCACATCGGCGTTATAGCTCCCACGCTGCGCTTCAAGGTAATCGATATCCTTGGGATCAATCTGCGCGCCGAGGTTGCTTCCAATGTTGGTGTTGGGAATCTGAACGCCATCAATCAGCCAGCTCACCTGGTGACCGCCGCGCATATGCAGCATGTCATGCGTTTCATACGAACCCGGAACATAGTCCGTGATCATTTCAAAGCCGTTCGTGCGGCTCGCTCCAGGCGTGCGGGCAATATCTTCGCGGCTGACCAAAGTTGTAGGAGTCACCGTATCGACATTGGCAGTCTGCGCTTCCGCCGTAACCACAGCGGATTGCTGAACACCCGCAACCGAAAGCTCGAAATGCAGAAGCGGTGACGCGCCCGAAGCAACGGTGATGTGTTGTTCGAGAGCACTGAAGCCCGATTGCCGGATCGTGACCAGATAATCGCCCGCCGGAATAGCAGCAAAACGGAAAGCCCCGTCATTGTTCGTCTGTATCTGCTGCGAAAAATCAGAAGTAGCCGACTTAAGAACAACCTGCGCTCCCGAAATCGGTCGATGCTGCGGATCATGCACGATGCCTTCCACCTGTCCAAAGACACTGGCATGTGCCTGCAAACTCAAAAACAGGCAGGCAAAAAGAAAAAGCAATGCAGTTCTGCGCATACGGCAGAAACCTCCTCTATGTGGCTGGAGAATTCTCAGGAACTCCGCGAATCGGAGTTCGGATACTGGCAGCTACAGAAAGAAGAAGACGGGAGGTCCGCGCTTCTGGCGCGAGCGATCGAATGAGATGCGGTACTGTGCGGCTATCTGTGCATGAACTGACGGATGGCTGACCAGTCCGGCGAATACCGCTTCGTTCGGAGCCGGAGTAAAAGCCGTCAGATGCACGATCGCCGGAGCTTCCGGGGCATACGGACACCGCTGAGCGATCATCCTGGTTCCGTTGTCCTTGGCATCTCCGTCCGATTCTACGCAGTGATGCCTGCCTCCACGACGGCAGCAGGCGGGCACAGCAGCTTCCGCATCCGGCGCGAAGAAAGGCGTCAGAAGTGAGAAGCTGAAGAGCAGCAACAACGAGATGGCGAGCGAGCGTCGCACACCAACAGTGTAGCCGAACGCGACGACAGCTCAAACCAGACGATGAAAGTTCATGTGCATTGCATCGCAGAAATGGACGCTAATTTCCCGTGTCGCTGTCGTCGCCGTCTTCTACCAGCACCGACGACTGACCCACGAGATCGTAGCTGACCTGCTCCGATCCAGTAGCCTGAAAAGTAATGCGCAGCGGCTCGCGCTGCCATGCGGAAGGAGCGCACGCCGGTGTTGGATGGTCAGCAACATCCCACGCCTTGAGCTTTTTCGACAGCACTGGCTTCCGCGCGGCTATCTGCGCCACCACCGCAAACAACTGCTTGCCGCTGGCATTCAGACCGCAGTAAGCCGCATAGTCGCGAAACCACACAACGCTCGACACCGCCGGATCATAATCAGGCAGCTTGATCGGAGTAATGTGTCCGCTGGCCCGGTCGATCAGCAGCCACGGACCGCGCTGCCAGACCCAATGCTCTTTTTTTTCTGTGGGGAGGGCATCATTGAGCCGGATCGCGCGGCGCACCGCGAAGCTGCGATCCGTCACATCGTGAACTTCTCCGGTCGTCCACTCTTTTACCTTTGCATCCACCACCAGCGGACGCACCCGCAGTTCCGTCTCACCCTGCGCTGCACCAGCCGGATCGCCGGCGACAGAGTACGGCACCGTCTTCACTGCTCCCAATCCCACTGCGTGTGACTTGGCAGGAGCAGCAAATAAGGAACCACGCAGGGCAATCGTCAGCATAAGAATAGAAAGCCCCGCGCGCTTACGTTCCATGCACTTCAGCGTAGGACGTCGCACCCTGCAATACAAGCCTCCGCCACGCTCCAGGCGTTACGAAGGTGACTTGACGGCTAAAGACTATTCGCCGCAGCGAGAAGAAACACCAGTGGCGCGTTCCAGTTGATCGCAATCTCATTCATCGAATACGCTCCCGAGTCATCGACATACATTCGCATCGGCGGTGCCATCGCCAGCGTCTTCGCCACGGGGTCAGCCGGTCGCCGGTTCGGTCCGCCCGACAGAAGCCCCGGCCACGGCGCAGTGATACCGTCGGCCGCGCTGGGACGGTGATGCGGATGCTGGAACGATCGCGTGCCCACCTGCGTCACCCACGAGAGCGAGAAGCAGTTGCGCCCCAGCAGATAGTGCAGATTGTTGAGCGCCGCATGTACAAAAGAGCTGTCTGGATGAAAATGGTTCGCTACCAGCAGCAGCAGCGCTTGGTTTCCCGCCACGCCGTTCGATCCCCAAACGTAATCCGTCTCTGTCAGCGTATTGTCGTAACCGTTACTGTTACTATTTGCAACCAGACTCTCCGCCGCTTTCACCGTAGCCTGCTGAATGGCGCTTCGCAGCCCCGCCGCATCTTTCCTTTCGGAAAGAGCATAGCTCCAATAGCCAAGCGGCGATACACCGCTCCAGTCCGGAGCGGCAATCTTGATCTCATCGCCCTTGCCGGCCGCCGAAGCAAAGAACTTCTCATATTCATCATCGCCGGTGGTGCGCCAGAGCTCACCCGCAGCCCACAACATCTCATCGGCGCAATCCGTATCGCCATATTCGCCCGTGCCCACATCCGGCGGATTATGAAAAGTCACATCAGGGTGCTTTACGCTCCACGCCCACGCTTTTCGCGCCGCATCCAGGCAGCGCTTCGCGTACTCCGAATCGTAAGAACCGTAACAGCGCGCAGCCACCGCCATCACTGCTGCGAAATCGGCGCTCGCGCAAGTACCCTTGTACGCTGGCTCGCCAGTTCCAATCACGTAGCTGGTAAGCGTATCCGCCTGCGGCATAATGAAGCCGCAGAACTGCAGGCTCGTCTGCTTGTGCCAGACGCCGCCGTCGTCATCCTGCAGCGTCAGAATCCAGTCCAGATTCCAGCGAATCTCCGCAAGATAATCCGGCAGCTTCCCGCCTGACTCTGGAATCTGCAATCCCAGAGTTTTCAGCACAGGCTGATACAACTCCCACGCCCACAGCAGCGTCGCTGTGCTCACAGCAGCGTTCACGATATACCGGCCATAATCCCCCGCATCATGCCATCCGCCATGGTTTTGCAGCGCTCCGCTCTTTCCGGAAGACGCATGATAGCCCGCAGACATATGGCATGCCGGATGCGCATAGCCTCCGCCCAGATCGACCGCGCAGCCGCAACGCTGGCCATAATATGAGCGCATCGCAAGCCGTAGCGCATCGTGATACACATCGCGCCCAATCTGGAAGGCATCCGATCGCTCGCCGGTATCAAGTTCGAGCACATAGCTTCCCGGCTTTGTCAGCGCAGAAAAATCCACACTTCGCAGCGTGTCTCCGGAAGCCGCATCCGCGCGAGCCTCTCCAAGCTTCCCTTGCAGCGCAACCGCATTCTTCGCCGAGCGGATGACAAACGAAGCAGCGTTGCCGCGCACGCTCGCCATCTTCGGCTGCGACGGCAGATACCCAAGCTGGTTCAAGGCTATCGTTCCGGCAAGCGCATTCTGATCAGGCGCGGCCACCGCCATCCGGCTAGAAAGAAACGTCGTCCCCACGGCGGCAGCTGCAAGAGAACGGGCAGAAGAAAGAAGAAAATCCCGGCGACGCATCATCGGCTACATTCTCACACAATTTGCCTTCATCTCGTCCCGCTCCTCTTATGTTGCGAAAAACAACGCCCGAAAAGGAAACCATACCCACGCAGACAGAATCGAGATACAGTAGCGGCGATGAGAAAACAATGGCCCTGGTGGTTATTCTCTATCCTGGTGCTTGTCATTTTGCTTTATCCGGAAAAGTTGACGGTAGTCCCCGCATACCACGTCAAGCTGGTAGACCAGTTCGGTAAGCCAATGGCCGACACCGCCGTAAGCGAACTGTGGCAGCAGGCCTCCGCCGAGCGCTCAGAGCATCTTGAACAGATCATGACCGACGCGCAGGGCGAAACCGACCTGCCACAGCGCACTCTGCGCGCGCCACTGGCCGAGCGTCTTCTCGGCTGCTTTGCCTATCACAGCCGCGAAGGCATGGAGTCTCCATGCGGCAATCACTACACCATCGGCGCGGCTGGCGACCTCAAAGAGCTGGACCGCAGCGAAACCATCTCCGGCATTCTTAAACGGAAACACTCCCTCACCATTACCGTAAAGCGCTGCGATATCAACGAACCCGCCCTCTGTTAAGCCTCTGCCACGCCTCTCCGATACAATCAGAAGTTCGCCTATGCCACGCACACCAATTTTGCTCGTTCACGGAGGAGCCTGGGCCATTCCCGACGACATGGTCGAGGCCCATCAGCGCGGCGTCTCCAACGCGCTCTCTGCCGGCTACGCCCAGCTCCAGAAAGGCGCGTCCGCCGTCGACGCAGTCGAGGCAGCCGTCTCCGTACTCGAAGACGACGACACCTTCGACGCCGGACGCGGCAGCTTCCTCACCCGCGATGGCCGCGTCCAGCTCGACGCGCTCCTGATGGATGGCGGCAGTATGCGCGCCGGAGGCGTCGCCTGCGTCGAGCGGCTGCGCAATCCCATTCAGGCGGCGCGGCTCGTCCTCGACAAAAGCCCGCACGTCTACTTCGTCGGCCAGGGAGCCGAAGAATTCGCGCAGCAGCACGGCATGGAGCTGATCGACAACGGGGAATTAGTGCTCGAACGCGAGCAGCGCCGCCTCGAAGATGCACAGGCCAAGGAACGCGCCGGCCTTCCCGACCTCACCTTCGCAGGCGACGACAAATCTCCGGAAACCGCGGCCGAGCTCGCCTCACACGATACCGTCGGCGCCGTCGCCCTCGACGCGAAAGGCAACATCGCCGCCGCCACTTCTACCGGAGGCACCCTGAACAAGGCCCCCGGCCGCGTCGGCGACTCGTCGCTCATTGGTTGCGGCTGCTATGCCGATAACTCCAGTGCCGCCGTCTCGCTTACCGGATGGGGCGAGCCGATCATGAAGCTGGTACTGGGCAAATGGGCCGTCGATCGCGTGCAGCTGGGCCGCTCGCCGGAGCAGGTCGCTCCCGACGCCATGGCCTATCTCCACAAGCGCCTCGGCGGACACGGCGGCATCATCCTGCTCGCTCCTGATGGCCGCTTCGGCATCGCACATAATACGCCGCGCATGGCCTGGGGCATCTGCGATGCGCAGGGACCGCGCACCGGCATCCATCTTTAAGGACTGTAATTTTTTCTATGCTCGTACTTGCTTCCTCATCGCCGCGCCGTAAAGAGCTGCTTACGACAGCCGGATTCAGCTTCCGCATTCACGCCTCAGCCATCCCCGAGGAGCTTCGCTTCACCGAAGACCCCATCGCCTTCGCCACCAGGCTCGCGCGGGAAAAGGCCGAAGCCGTTTACTCCGAGCTCCATATGCTCGACTTGCCCGATGATCCTTTGATCGTCCTCGGAGCCGACACTATCGTCGTCTCACCTGAAAAAGAAATCCTCGGCAAGCCCAAGGATGCTAACGACGCCGCGCGCATGCTCCGCCTGCTCTCCGGTCAGACGCATTCCGTCGTCACCGGTGTCGCGGTCGTCTCTCGCGACGGCAAAGAGATCGCCTCGGAGCTGACCTACGTCACCATGTCCACCCTCTCCGAAGTCGAGATCGATACCTACATCAACACTGGCGAACCCATGGACAAGGCTGGAGCCTACGGCATCCAGGGATACGCCTCACTCTGGATCCCGCGCATTCACGGCTGCTACTTCAACGTCGTCGGCCTGCCTCTGGCCCTCGTCAACAGAATGCTCGAAGGCACTGAAGCGCGCCTGCGCAAAGAAGCAACCACCATCAGCAATTAGATTTTTTATTTCGAAAAATGGCCGTCGTATCCCACAGTCACCGTCACAGCCCAATCATAGCCGTCATTCTGACGACCAACGGAAGGAAGAATCTCAAACCATGACGGCTCTAGGCTCTTAGTCCGCAGCTCGAAACAACAGCCACCTGCACAGAACAAATCGCCCGCCGTAGCCACAGTCAACGTCACTGCCCAATCATCGCCGTCATTCTGACGACCAAAGGGAGGAAGAATCTCAAACCATGACAGCTCTAGGCTCTTAGCCCGCAGCTCGAAATAACAATTACAAGCAACAAAAAAGGAAGAATCCCAGCCGAGCAAACTCGGCTGAAACTCTTCCTTCATTTCTAACTGCCATCCAGCTTAGAAGTACAACTTCAAAGCCAGCTGCAGAATACGCGGATCGCGATACGAGGTGACCTTGCCAAACGTCCCCGACGTATACGACGTGCTGATGAGATCAGGATTCGTGTGGTTCAAAGTATTGAATGATTCCGCACGGAACTGCATATGAAAGCGGTCGTTGAACTTAATGTTCTTGAACAGTGAAAGATCGGCGCGCCACAGTCCCGGCCCGCGCACGCTGCCCGGATGCTCATCACCCGGCCGGGCGCCCGTAGGACAAGTCGTGACACCACCCACCGTCGGACACACCTGGGCATAAGCCGCCGTATTGAACCAGGGCTGAATGCCATTGTTGTTATGGATCGGCCCGCTTGCAGCGCTGGCCATGTTCGGATTCCCTACAAGGTCAGGCCGCCCGCTGACTGAGCTGCTGCCGTCGAGCACTCCCTGCCCTGCAGGATCGTTCAGCACTCCAGTGACGGTATACGGCAATCCGGAATAGGAATTGATGATGCCCGAGAACTCCCATCCTCCCAGCACATGCCCAACAAAACCGGACTGCGCTTGGAAGAACGGCAGATCATAGACGAAATTCGCATTGAAGATATTTGTCCGGTCATAGCGCGCCGGGCCATACTCCGCCTTCAGATCGTAAGTGTTCTGCGCCGGAGAAGTATCGTTGAACGCAGTCGTCATCGCCTTCGACCACGTGTAATTCAGATTCAGGAGCGAATTCGCGCCGAAACGCTTCTGCAACGCCACTTGCATGCCGTTGTAGTTCGACGTAAAGCTCGTGATCTGATCGTTGATCGAGTCATATCCCTGGTACGGGCGAATATAGTTCAACTGCTGCGTTGTCTTGCCGCGCGTCGGCGGCCCGGTTACTCCATAAGGAGCCAGCGCCGTCACATACGCGCCCGGAAGCGGCTGGTTCAGATCCACTTCACCCAGCAGATGCGTGCCGATCGCTCCGTAGTAGCCAATGTCTAGCAGCCACTGCGAAGGGAACTGCTGCTGCACGTCCAGGTTGTACTCCTGCGTATACGGCGTATGCCATTTCGGAGCCACCGCGGCAAGCGCGGCGGGATAATTCGATACCTTCGCCTCCCCGCTCGGACTGTCCAGAGGACTCGGCCCAAGTGACAGGCTCGTCACGAACGGCGGGTTGGTGAAGACATTGATCTCATAACGGCTGACTGCCGACGAATCAAAGAACATACCGTAGCCGCCGCGGACAGACATCGTGCCGTGGCCCTTCGGATCCCAGGCAAAGCCCACACGGGGAGCGAAGCTGAGATTGTTCTGCTGATTGATCGCATCCCCATAACGCGATCCATTGCCGCCGACGATAATACCGTTCAGGTTCGCACTGGCGCCGGCGGCTGCAAATTGACCGGTAGTAGGATCGATCGCCGGAGCGCTGCTGGGGTCAAATACTGAAGGATCGAAGTTCGTCAGGTGTCCCTTCGCATCCGTAGGCTGGCGGAAGAGCGAGTAGCGCAAGCCGTAGGTGAGGGTCAGGTTGGGTCGTGCCTGGAAGGTATCCTCCCCATACATTTCCCACTGTTGCTGGCGAATCACAGCGCGAAAATCCTGAGACGCCTGGGTAAAGGAGCTGGTATTGCCGGTCAGGAAATTGGCCCACTCCTGGTATTCGCTGTTGCTGCCACTCGGGGCTGTCGTTGGAAAAGCAAAAGAGCCTTGATTACCAGACGCCGAGTTCTCATCCTTCTGGTACCAGTGATATGTCACGCCAAATTTCGTCGAGTGACGCCCGAAAACCTTCGAGAGATGATCGAAGCCATTATTGTCGTCGTTAAAGTCGCGATACTGGCCGCGATCCGAAATGCCGGAGAAATAGGTGAATCCCAGCGTAGGAGCGACATTCAGTGAAGAAGCATAGGGAAGACTGATGGCGGAAAGAATATCGGGAGAATTCGCTCCCGCCGTGAGGCCAATTGGTGTGCTCAAAATGCCGCCGTGGGAATAGTTGTAGCCGGCATCGTTGATGAGGGTCGGCGAAAACGCATTCGTAGCGTGAATCGAGACGATGCGCCCCGGCGAGTTGGTCGACGACGTCGAAACACCCGGTAATGCGCTTCCAATGAACAAGCCGCCCGGTTCGGTCGTTGGAATCGTATCGTTTTCAAACCGACCGAAAATCCTGAATTTTGGGCTGAATACCTGGTCAATGCGCACAATTTCCTGGTGCATATTGAAGATATTCAGGCCATTCGAGGTCAGGGTGCAGGCTCCCGTGCAATTCGGATCATCAGGCTTCGGTAGCTTGTTGAAGATATCGGTCAGGTACGCCTGTGCCGCAGGCGAGAATTGAGTCACCTGGTAGCCCGTCTGCAGACAGGTCTGGTTCGCCCCAGGCGCACTCCAAAGCACGCAGACAGGAGTCGGAGACGCCGACAGGTCGCCCGCCAGCTCCGCCGTACTCGGCACGTCCGCAAGAAAATTCGTATGCGTCACGACGCGCCGTGCCTCTTCCGAAAAGAAAAAGAAAGTATGGTCGCGCCAGATCGGGCCGCCCACCGTCCCGCCAAAGTCGTTATATCGCAGCGACGGAATCGGAATGTTATGCCGATTGTTCAGGTAGGTATTCGCATCGAGCACGTCGTTGCGGAAGAACTCATACAGATCGCCGTGAAACTGATTCGTACCGGCATTGGTAATCACATTGATCTGTCCGCTCGAGCTGCGGCCAAACTCAGCGTTGTAATTGCTGCGTTGTACAGAGAATTCTGCGATCGAGTCAATGCTGGGATAAGCCAGTAGCGTCAGATTCGCGCCGCGATCCACGTTATCCGCGCCATCGATATTCCAGGTGTTCTGCGTAGGACGGCTGCCGTTGATCGAAAAATTGATCTGGTTCGAGGTGCCCACCGGATTGCTGGCGCCCACATACAACTGGTCGGAAGCCAATCCAGTCGAAACGCCGGGCATGAGCGAAACCAGCTGCTCATAATTGCGCGTATTCAGCGAAAGCTCCTGGATCTGCCTTCCGCTGATGACCGTCTGCGCCTGCGCGCTCTGTAAATCCACTTGCAGGGCAGAAGCGCTCACGCTCACCGTCTGCTGCTCGCTGCCCGGCTCAAGAGTGATATCCGCCGTAAGGTTCTGGCCCACATCCAGCTTGATATCGGTGCGTTCCACCTTCTTGAAGCCCGGAGCCTCCACGGCAACCGAGTAGCCGCCCACTGGAAGAAACGGCGCGGTATATTGTCCGGCAGCGTTCGTCTTCCCGCTAAAGACAACAGCATTCTGGTTCGCATTGGTAATCGTGACAGAAGCGCCGGAAACCACGGCTCCCGACGAATCCCTTACTGTGCCGGTGATCGTGCCTGAGATGTTCTGGCCCACAAGGGGGGAACACAGGAGAATGAGCAGGGTGACCAGACAACTGGCTGTCTGTACACATCTGGAAACGCATACACGCGTCTTCCATGAACATCGGAGCATGTGCATTTATGGGGCCTCTCAAATAGGGTGATTTGCGCGCTTCGCGCCGCCTTACAGACAGCCGGCGCTTGCCGATCGATCCAGCGCGCCGGTATATAAATTAGTCAACATCATCCGCAAACTTTACTCATTGCGCAAGTACAAAATTTAAGTTTCATTAACAGATAAGCTACCTCCTCAACAACACCTGAACTTGGGTTCTTCCAGCGCTTCCTTGCAGCCGCTTCTCGGCCCTCCGGACCGCGGTACAAAACCAGCAGGGCCGAACATCCGTCCCATTCACCCCCAACGATTCCCGTCTGAACACCAATTTTCCCCATTCAGCCGAAGTCGTTTCTTCAATCCCTTCCGAGAGCCTATGCTGGATGCTGGTAAAGTCCTCTGGAAGCGGCAGTTACCTTAAAACGCACTTCCGCTGAGGGCCGTAAACATTTAAGCTTGGCTTTCCTGTCCGAAAGCAGCTTTTTTGGTCAGTTTGTAGCCCGGTAGGGAAGCATCAGGAGAATCCGAAAAATGTCGAAAGCCACCAAATACGCAGAGCGCGCGGTCACCATCGCCGCACAAGGCGCATGGTCCGTCTTCGAGAGACTGAACCGCATCAGCCCCAACGAATCATTCACCCCCAAGTGGTCCGACAAGCCTCTGTTGAAGTCCTACCAGAAGGAAAAGCCCCCCCTTGGATGGCCCCGCACCACCGATTCCCTTTGCCCCAAGTGCATCCCTGAGATCCGCCAGCAGATCATCGACGGCAAGCTGCCTCACGAAATCCTTCTGAATGAGAAGGTTGGCGAGATCAAGGCGCAGATCATCGAGCGCGACGGCAAGATCCTTATGGTTAAGGACTGCCCCAAGCACGGCCACTTCGAAGACGTCATGTCCATCGACACCGCCTTCTTCAAGCACCTCGAAGAGGTCTTCCCCGGCCGCGACATCAAGGCCCACAACGACGAAAAGCTTCACAACCACGGCACTTCGACGGTCACCCATGGCCGCGGCTCGGTCCTCACCATCGATCTGACCAACCGCTGCAACATGATGTGCGACCCCTGCTTCATGGACGCCAACCAGGTTGGCTTCGTCCACGAGCTGACGTGGGACGAAATCAAGACCATGCTCGACAACGCGATCACCATCAAGCCGCGTCGTCAGATGTCGGTCCAGTTCTCCGGCGGTGAGCCGACGCTCTCGCCCTACTTCCTCGACGCGGTCGCCTACGCCCGCAAGGTCGGTTACGAGTCCGTCCAGGCCGCGACCAACGGTATCGAGTTCGCTAAGTCGAAGGAGTTCAGCCGCGCCGCAGCCGAAGCCGGTCTGCGTTACGCTTACCTCCAGTTCGACGGCATCGGCAACGCTGCCAACTCGCACCGCAAGGTCGGTAACCTCTTTGATGTGAAGCTCCAGGCCATCCACAACCTGCACGAAGCCGGTGTCGACATCGTTCCCGTAACGACCATCATCAACGGCATCAATAACGAGCAGGTCGGCCACATCATCCAGTTCGCCCTCGACAACCCCAAGAAAATCAACTTCCTCAGCTTCCAGCCCGTATCCTTTACCGGCCGCGACGAGGAAGTTAGCGATGAGCGCCGCGAAGCCCAGCGTTACACCCTCTCGCACCTCGCGCACGACGTGAAGAACCAGACCGGCATCGGCGAGCCGACCCGCGACTGGTTCCCCATCAGCTTCATTTCGACCTTCTCCGACTTCGCCGACCTCGTCCACGGCCCTGACCGCGACTGGGGACAGATCTCCTGCGGATGCCACCCGAACTGCGGCATCGGCATGGCCATCATGATCGACAAGGAAACCAAGGAAGCCGTGCCCGTCACCGCCTTCCTCAACGCCGATCGCCTCGCCAAAGACGTAGCCAAGGTCAACGATGCCGCTCGCGGCAAGTTCCTCTCGCTCGTCGGCATCACGCTCGCGCTTCTGCGGAACTATGATCCGACCAAGGCGCCCACGCACATGCGCATCGGCGACCTTCTGAAGAAGTTCGACAAGTTCTCCGGCTCCACCAACCGCAAGTACGGCTCGGTGAAGGCTGACCGCACCATGGCCGACATCGAAATGCGTCGCGCCGATCGCTGGAACTTCCTCTTCATCGCCGGCATGTGGTTCCAGGATCTCTTCAACTACGATTTCCGCCGCACCGAGCAGTGCATCATCCCTTACGCCACCCAGGAAGGCGAAATCAGCTTCTGCGCCTACAACACGGGCGTGGGCTGGCGCAACATCATCGAGAAGATGCATATGACCTCCACGCTCACCAAGTGGTACGACGAGCATGGCCGTCACGAAATCTTCGCCGGTGGTAAGAAGGTGGGCATGGGCGACGCGCAGCACACGCTGCTCCTGAACGACGAGCACGTGAACGCCGCCGCCAACGACACCCTCGACAAGCTGGGCGTAGCCAAGAACTCGCGCGAAGAAAAGATTCGCGCCCGCGACGCCAAGCTCAAGCAGGACGCCGAAAACGCGCAGATGGCCAAGCTCTATCGCGAGCACGTCCTCGGCGAAAAGCCAGTCGAAGGCCTCGTCTCCATCAACTCCATCGCCCCGGCCCCAAAGCCAGCCCCCGCTACCGAAGAAGTCATGGGTGACTAGGGACTACGCGTCCAGCGACACGCGCCTTCGGCGCAAAAGCAAAAAGCCCGGCCAAGCGCCGGGCTTTTACTTTCTACATCGGTTGCCAAAATGTCGGGTGCCCCATCCTTTGCGAAGCAAAGGGTGGGAAAGCAAAAAATCTAAACAAGCGATACTCGAGTCAATTCCTGACAAGCAACAATCTTCTCATCCAGAATCTTCACCACACCCTGCTCCCCTGAACGATAGAACCGCGCACTACTCCAACTCCATTCCTCCGCAGACAAAACCAGCCCGCGCTTCACCGGATTCTCATGCATATAAAACAATTTCTCAGTCACCTTCTCCTGAGTGAAAACGTTGAAGTCATAAAAACGCCGCTGCCACATCTGCCCTCGAATGACATCGTGAATCTTTCTCGCGGTACGCTGCTTCACAACCTGTAGAACCGTGGAAGGAGTTCCGATCTGCGGCTCGCTCACAAGCAGATGAACATGTTCCGGCATAACCACGTATCCAGCCACGCGAAACAGATATTTTCGTCGAGCGTCTTCGAGCATTTCCAGAAAGACACTCCGCGCTTCGGCGGTATCCAGAAAAGGAAGCCGATGGTAGCAACTAAAAGTGATGAAATGGAGATCGTCTCCACCGTAGTATCGGACAAGTCCTTTAGGCATGACGAGGTTCGGTTCTCATCTTTTCACCTAAGACAACTTGGTAAAAGATTACCGAAGAGTAGTCGTCTCCCACCCTTTCGCAAAAACCGCGAAAGGATGGGGCACCCAACCAGCATTTAAGCCTCAGTAATTGGCTCGCGCCGAAAATCCAGATTTTTCGGCAATGCTGTTTAAGTTCCATCGATAAACGTAATCGTTATGCCGGGTGCCCCATCCTTTGCGAAGCAAAGGGTGGGAAAGCAGAATCTTCGAGGTCGTAAACAAAAGAGGCGCTTTCGCGCCTCCCGGTAGAAGCCGGGGACTTCAGTCCCCGGAATAAAACCGTCGCCGAAGGCGACCACCTCACCCCCTCCAGCCTCAAGAACCAGGTCCACCATCCGCCCCACACTCCCTCCAAAGCTTCTCCCAATTCCAGATCCCATCCGCCACCTCATACTCCAGCGAAAACCCAAGCTGATGCGCCAGCATCAGCACCTGCCCGCGATGATGAGCCTCATGAGCGAGCATGTAGCAAAGCATCTCCACGCCAACCGGCCACGCCGGAGCCCAGCCATCTCTGCGAAATTCCTCAATCCGACCCTCACCATCACCAAACGCTTCCGCCAGCATCTCCACGCAGCGAGCGGCGCTCTCCGCCAATCCAGCGCGAACCTCCTCGGGAGTGCAATGCGCACGATTGAGCAGCGCCGGAACCTTCAGGTGCGGAGCCGTCAGCCTCACCCACTTGCAGCGAACATTGTGCATATGCGTAAAAATCGCCGCAATCGGACGCACCTTGCCCGGCGGTTTGGCTCTCCACGCCGCGGGGTCAAGGTGCTCGATCAGCATCTGGTTCATGCGATCATTGGCGGCAAACATTCGCACCGCGGATCGGCCGAGTTGATTCTGAACCCTGGGTGAACGCGTCATCACCGCTTCCTGCTCCGCCACCATAGTACCTCCGGCCCGTCAGCCAGCCTCAAGCAATCCCCAAAACCTGGGTGCCCCATCCTTTCGCGCACTTTGCGAAAGGGTGGGATACAGAAACTTTCAAACCCGCAAGCCCCAACCACCGTGACATACAATGATCCCCACTCAGGAATCAGAGTTCCTCTATTCACAAACGGAGAGAGCAGCGTGAGAGACACGATACAAACAGCGAAGTGTTTTGCTGTATCGATGCTTGCCCTGGTGGTCGCAGTCGCGGGATGCAAATCAGCACCGGCGCCATCATCGCCTGAAAAAGCTTCACCGCAACCGCAGCCCAGCATCGCCTCTCTCAATCCGATCGAAGCGCGCCTGATCGCCAAACAGGCCTACATCTACGGTGTGCCCATGGTCGCCGTCTACAAAACCATCTACGCCTTCAGCGTCGACAAGGATAATCCCCAGTACAAAGGCCCCTTCAACACCATCCTGAACATCGCGCGCGTCTTCACTCCCGACGATACCGCCTTCGTCACTCCCAACTCCGACACGCCATACTCCTTTGCCGGCCTCGATCTCCGCGCCGAGCCCGTCGTCATCACCATTCCCCCCATGGAGAAGGACCGCTACTTCGTCTTTCAGCTGATGGATCTCTATACCTTCAACTTCGCCTACATCGGCACCCGCACCACGGGAAATGAGGGCGGAAAATACCTGATCACCGGTCCCGGCTGGAAGGGCGAAGTCCCAAAGGACATCACCAGAACCTTCCCGTCAGAGACTTCGTTCGTCAACGTTGTCGGACGCACCCAGCTCTTCAACCCCGCCGACCTCGCCCACGTCAAAAAAATTCAGGCAGGCTACAAAATCCAGACCCTGCATGAGTATCTGCACACCCCCGCGCCGCCCCAACCGCCAGCCATCGACTGGCCGAAGCCCATCGCACCGGCCGAGCAGACCTCGCTTCCATTCCTCAATCAGCTCGCCTTCCTTCTGCAGTTCGCCGTGCCGCCACACCCCAGCGAAGTGCAGTTGCGCAACGAGTTTGCGAGAATCGGCGTTCTTCCCGGAAAGCCTTTCGATGCCTCCGCCTTTTCGCCTCAGCTGCAGACCTTTCTTAAGACCGGTCTGGAAGAAGGGCAGAAGGCCATTGAAGCCAAGCGTGCGTCCATGGCAGGCAAGACCGACACTCTCTTCGGATCGCGCGACTATCTAAAGAACGATTACCTCGCGCGCGCTACCGGCACAGAGATGGGTATCGGCGCCAACTCTCGCGATGAAGCCCTTTACCCGATCCTCGACAAAGACTCCTCCGGTCAGCCGCTCGACGGCAGCGCGAACAAATACACACTCCGTTTCGCCGCCGGACAGCTGCCTCCCGTCAATGCCTTCTGGTCGCTCACCATGTATAAGTTGCCGGAGCAGTTGCTGGTCGCGAACCCCATCCACCGCTACCTGATCAACTCGCCCATGCTTCCGCACCTGAAAACCGACCCCGACGGCGGGCTGACTATCTACATCCAGGCCGACTCCCCCGGAAAAGAGAAGGACGCCAATTGGCTTCCCGCTCCCAAAGGACCGTTTATGCTCACCCTGCGCTATTACTGGCCCAAGCCCGAGCTGTTGACCGGACAATGGAAATCACCCGCAATCCAGCGAGTCATGCAGCAGCCATAGGGAAAGTATCGACGGATGATTTGCGTTTTATACCGGGGAGAGGATTTTCAAACCCCTTGCGAGGAAAATGGGGTCAAGGCTTCTTAATCTCGGTCCGTTATTGCTGAAAACACGTTGCTCGAACCGCTGATCTTCTTGATGAAGGGCTACGGCAAGAGTCGCGGCGCTCACATCAATGCCGCAAAATACGGTGGACTGCATGGATGGACGCCGCCCTTGAACATGCAGGCAGTGGGTGGCGCACAGTGGCCTGGACCCAGTACATCAGGTCTCGGGAACCTCGGTGCACAAGCCCTCCCGCATGAGTCGGGCTGGCAATCGGTATCTGCGTCGCGCGCTCTACATGCCCGCCCTGGTCGCCGTTCGTCTCGATCCCCACCTGAAGGCGTTCTACGAAACACTTCTGAGTCGTCACAAGGCCAAGCTGCAGGCGATCATCGCCGTCGCTCGCAAACTGCTCCATGCCATTTATGGGATGCTTCGCAGTGAAACACCCTACGACGGAAGCAAACTCTTCCCCGCGCTCCTGCCCGCCATCTAAAAAGAGAAATATCCCCTCTGGACACCCCTAAAGAGAAAAAAATGCTTGAAGTGCGAGAGAGAATCTTCGCTGCGCTCAGGATCGGGCACCCGCACCCTTGTCTCGGAACGCAGTTTTCGACGCGGCACTGAATTCCGGGTACCCATCCTGAGCCGAAGGTAAAGGGTGGGATAGCTTGCGATCACCCGGCATAGAGATTTTTTGCAGGAAAAAATAAGCGACAGCAGCACCTGGCTGCTGTCGCTTCAGGAGGCACATCAAACTTAGAACTGATAGCGCAGGCTGAACTGCATCTGGCGGTCAGAGGCGTAAGTATTTCCCTTGGCGGTCGCCTTCCCAAAGGTATTGCTGGTTGGCGTGGTGTTGGGATTGTCGAGGTTGGGGTGATTCAGAAAATTGAAAGCCTCGGCCTTGAAGATGAGACGGTTGTTTTCATGCGCGGGAATGATCGAAAAGGCTTTCTGCATGGCGATGTTCCAGCTCTGGAAGCCCGGCCCATAGACCTGGTTCCGTGTTTCACGTGCAGAGAACGTTCCCGCGGCTGGCTGCTGAAATACCCCTGGAGTGAACCATAAGTTGCCATTTGAATTGTTGGGCGAACTTTTCTTGAGCATCTGCACGGGTCCAGTGATTGTCCATAGCTGATTGCCCGATCCCGGTCCTACTCCGGCGAAGTCGTCGCCAGTGGATACGGAGAGCGGATAGCCGCTCTGGAACTGTGACGTTCCGGAGAGCTGCCATCTGCCGAAGACATTTCTTTCCGCCCAGTTGGAAGCATGGTCGGCGAAGCTGAGATCCCAGACGTAGTTAATGACGAGGATGTGGCGAGTGTCATAGTCGCTGGGGCCGTAGAATTCCTTCGGATCGTAGTAATTGGGGATATTGGTGCCGGCGTCGGAAGCGGTATCCGTGCTCTTCGACCAGGTGTAAGCAACGCCGAACATCAGTCCGTGAGTGACACGGCGTTTCAGGTTCGCCTGCAGACCGTGGTACATCGAGATGCCGTCGTTGGTTTGCTGCTGGATGACCGAGAACCCCTGGAAGGGACGCAGCGCGTCAGGCTTCGCAATGTCCGGATTTGCCTGCCGGGTTCCTGCGACCAGCTGGTTGATATTTTCCAGATGCTGCAGGTGAAGTCCGTGCCGTCCCACGTAGCCGAGGGTAAAGACGCCCAAGCCGGAAAATTCATGCTCGGTGGTGAATGTCCACGACCATGCTTCCGGTGAAGGGAAATGGTAAGCATAGGACGTCATGTTAATCGGGTAGTTGTTGGCTCCGATGCCGCCGGGATCATTCACCGCGCCGTAGCTGACGGTTGCCGACGGCTGGAATGGCGGGTTTCCGCCGAGGTGAACGCTGTCACTCACACCGAGGCGGTCGAAGTAGCGGCCTGCTCCGGCGCGGATGACGGTCCTCGAGTCGAGCGAGTAAGTGATGCCGACACGCGGCTGAATGTTGGTCCAGACCGTGGGGTTATAGCCGCGATCGAATCCGTGAAAGAGATTGTTGTACTGCCCATTCAGGATGTCATCGGGCACGTGTCCTTTGGCTTCGCTGGGAAAGCTGCTGCCGGGGATCACGATGCCGTCATAGAGGTTGCTGCCGGAGACGAATCCCGTGGTGGGATCGACAGTAGGCGCAGTCGACGGATCATAAGTAGCAGGCGAGAAGACAGAGAGATTTCCCCACCGGGCGTAGTAGGGCTGCATGATGCTGTGGCGGAGGCCGTATTCAATGACGAGGTTGGGCTTGGCGCGCCATGTGTCCTGAACAAAGTATTCGTACATGTTGGCGAGGAAGATGGTGTAGGCGCGAACGCCGATTTCACCGTAGGTGTCGAACAGACCCAGGGCAGTGTTTCCGACGCCGGCGTTCGATGAAGGATTGCCGCCGCGCGTATCGGTAAAGGTGAAGAAACCGTTCTGGTTATTAGTGGCGCCTGGAGTGGTGGAGCTTACGTTGATCTGGTCGAAGTCGTTCTGGCTCTCGCGCTCATAAAGAACACCAGCCTTGAGGGTGTGATTGCCAATGATTTTCGTGAGGCTGTCGGCAAAATCCCACACTACGCCGCCGGAATGTGAGGGGTACGGACCACCGTCGAGGGTGTCGAAGTTGGCAATCTGGATGGTGGGAATCTTATCCGGGATTTCCTTATCGCCGCCCGGGAAGAGATATGGATAGTTGATGCCGTAATTTGTTCGGTTGTAAAGCCCGCTGCTGAGATCGATGCCGATTCTTACGTGGTCCGCGCTTCCTGAAACGTAAGCCTCGTTGACCATGGTCGGGCTGACGGTCCAAGTGTAGTGGAAGACGGCGACCTGATTGGGACGATGCCATACCTGCGGCGTGCGGTTGAAGTTGCCGTAGTGCGGCGAGACGCTGTCGTAGTTGTAGTTCAGCAGCGAGAAACGGATGTGATGGCTATCGGAAGGAAGATAGTCGACGACGAGCGTATCTTTTCGCTGATCTTCCGGATAAATGGCCGCGTCGATCCAGTTATACGTCGGGTTGGCGGCATTCGGCGCAGGGTAGGCATTGAGCAACGCCAGACCGTTAGCGCTGAGCTGGTCCGGCGGAATGATATTTCCAGGGTAAGGAGCTCCAGTGGTTGGATTCACCAGCTGGATGGCTTTGCCGTAGAAGATATTCGATGGGTTGAGAAGCTCGCTGAAGTCACCGCCGCGCATCAGCGCTGTGGGCACTTTGCGGGTATCCGTATCGACGTGGCGGTAGCGAATCCACTCCTGCCCGGCAAGGAAGAAAAGCTTGTTCTTGTTCGTGTTGAAGTGTACTCCGGGAATCCAGACCGGCCCGTTAAAATTCCAGCCGAACTGATTAAACCGGAACGCCGGCGGGTGACCGTAAATCGACGGGTCGGTGGATAACTTGCGGCTCCAGGTATTCGCGTTGAGGAAGGAGTTGCGCAGGTATTCGAAGGCGGCTCCGTGGAAGTCGCTGGTACCGCTCTTCGGGACGATACGTATGATGCCGCCGGAGGCGCGCCCATATTCCGCCGGATAAGCAGCGGTGAGTACCTGCATTTCAGACGTCGAATCGGTATCTGCCACGCCAATGCTGGTGCCGTTGCCGCGGCTGCGTACCATGGGAGCGCCGTCAAAGGTCATGCCGTTTTCACGGCTGTTGGAACCGTTGATGTTGATGCCATTGTCGAGACCGAAGTTAAAGTTCGAGATCGATGAGCTGCGGCGCACGCCGGGTTCGAGTTGAGCCAGGTACATCGGATTGCGGCCGTTCAGCTGAATGGCCTGCACCTGCTGCTGGGTTACGAGCTGGCCCACAGCTGCCGTCTGCGTCTGCACAACGTTGGCATTGGCCACGACGTTAACAGTCGTCGCCGAGCTGCCGATGCGCAGATTGGCATCGATACGCAGACCTATGCTCGGGTCCAGATGTGCGTGGCTCTGCACATAGCTTTCAAAGCCCTGGGCTTCAATGCGCACGGTGTAGGTGCCGGGAGCGAGATTCGTTACGGTGTAGAAGCCACCATCGTTGGAAGTTGCTGAGCGAACTTCGGTGGTGGCTTCATTGCGGATAGTGACAGTCGCGCGAGGCAACACTGCGCCTGCTGAATCCGTGATCGTGCCGGAAATGGATGCGTTGTCAGATTGAGCTTGCGCCAAAGGGGCTAGAAGCAGCCCCAGGGATAGAAAGATGAACAGCCTCCATCGAATGAGCATGAAACCTTCTCCTCAGAAAAAGTGCTGCAATTTCAAGCTTGGGTGGAACCGCTACTCGTCGTTCTGTACGTGCCTTGGAATCGATACCAACTTCGAGGCCGAAATGTAGTGACTCTGCCGAATAGTTGTCAAGAGAAACTATGCAATATCGATCAAATGGTGGAGTGTGAATATTGTAGGAATTAACAACACGACGATCGGTATTGCGGCGCGCGGGCGGATACCGTACCCTCAGGGCACGCATGAAGATGCTTTCCGCCGCCGATGCCCTGGGACCTGCCTTCCGGAGAGCGCGCCTTGTGATGGCCGCGCCCTTCCGGCTGGGATTCTTCTTGAAGATTGCGCTGGTTGCAGCGTTGACGCAGCCGAGTTTCTATTCGGTCATCATCTCGTATCCGATGCAGGGCGCGCAGATGGCCGGAGGCGCGGCCATGCGGCATCCGGGTCGGATGAACTTTGGCTCCGTCGATCCGGTCCCGACCGGAGCAGGCATAGGATCGCTCGCCGGGGGAGTTAGCGGAGTGGCTATCTTTGCCATCTTCGCGATCATGCTGCTGATCGGGCTTGTTATCTGGGTGGTGGCAACGTATCTCTTCTGCCGCCTGCGTTTTACCCTGTTTGATCTGGTGGTATACCGGCAGGGCCGAGTGCGCGAGGCATGGAGAAAATACGGGCGGCAAACATGGCGGTATTTCGGCGTCATGCTGCTGACATCGTTCATATTTCTGATTCTGGCAGCCATTAGTACGGGGCCATTTGTCGTCCACCTTTTGAAGACGCTAAAGACTGCAGGGGCGCAAGCTGCGAATTCCAATCCCTGGCCGATATTTGCGCAGATGCTTCCTTTTCTTGGCATTTGCTTATTGCTGGCGCTGGTTTGGGTGGTAATTGACGCCATTCTGCAGGATTTTGTGTTGCCCCCGATGGCGATCGAAGACGCTCCGATCGAGGGCGCGCTGGGCAGGTTCTTCAATCTGTTCCGGGCAGAGCCGGGACAACTTCTCGTCTATCTACTACTTCGATTCGTCGTATCCATCGGTATCAGCTGGGTACTGATGTTGGTTGTGTTCATCGCCCTGATGGTGGCCGCCGTCGCCGGTCTGGCGGTTGGCTTCGGGTTGTATCACGCCTTGTGGCATGGCGGAATCGGACTGCAGATCGCCTTTGTAGTGATTGTCGGGGTAATGACACTCGTATTATTGGTAATTTATCTGCTCGCGATGGCGGCGGTTTACGGAACCGCGGCAGTCTTCAAACAATCGTATGCAGCATATTTCTTCGGCTCGCGGTATCGGGAGTTGGGGAATCGACTGGAGCCGCCGGATGAGAATCTCGTTGCGGTCCACACAGAACCGCCTTTGCCTGAGCTGCCTCCTTTGACCGAACCGCCACCTGTTTGGTGAAAGATCTCGATATCAAATTTGTTATGCCCGAAAATGAACAGCTTCGTCCAGATTCGGACAGGATCTTAGCTGCCTAAGGGTTCATCTGAGCAAGCAAATCCACCCATTTTCAATGAGATATGCTGACTTTCGGTGTGTGGCACTCCATGTGCGAGTAAATTGCCGGAGGGACAAGCATGGCTTTCTTCGAGGATCTGCGGTTCGCGCTGCGTCAGATAGGCAAGGCTCCTGGATTTGCGGCAACGGCAATTGTGACGCTTGCGCTTGGCATCGGGGCAAATACAGCAATCTTTAGTGTGATTCATGCCGTACTGATGCATCCCTCGGGTGTGGACGCGCCAGAGCGCGTCGCGGTGATGCGCACCGAGTACAAGCAGCTGGGCCTCGATTTTCCCGTGGTCTCGGTTCCGGACTTTGCCGATGCTGCCTCGATGAAGAATCAGGTGGATGCTGCTGCGCTCGAAGAGGGCGACAGCATGAACCTTGTCCACGATGGCGTGACCGAGCATTTCAACGCAGATCGCGTCACATGGCAGTGGTTCCAGGTATTTGGCGCCAAGCCGATTCTGGGCCGCACCTTTGCGCCGGAAGAAGATCATGCGGGTGCGAATCAGGTTGTGGTGCTCAGCTATGCCGCGTGGCGTCGCGTCTTCGGCGGCGACCGCAATGTGATTGGCCAGAGCGTAGTGCTCGATCAGAAGCCGTATCGAGTGATTGGCGTGATGCGCAGTGATTTCGACTGGCCGCGCGACAAAGATATGTGGATTCCGATGGGACTCGCGCCAGACGCGTATGACGATGGGAATCGCTTTAACGAATCGTATAACGCCGCGCTTCGGTTAAAGCCGGGCGTGAGCGTGGAACAGTTGAACGCCGGGCTGGTGGCTAAGAGCCACGAAGAAGTTCTGCGCAAAGGATCTGGCGGTTTTGGTGGCAGCGCACGATGGGGAATGACTGCAACCTCGCTGACTGAATTTGCAGCGGGACCGCTACGCAAGCCGCTCTATGTGCTGTTCGGAGTAGTGGTGCTGGTGCTGCTGATTGCCTCGGCGAACGTTGCCGGTTTATTTCTGGCGCGGTCGTCGACCCGCACTCGCGAGTTCGCGATTCGCACCGCGCTCGGCGCAAATGCGTGGCGGCTGGTGCGCCAGATGATGACGGAGACGTTAATGCTGGCGTCGATGGCGACAATCATCGGCATCGCCCTTGGCCCTGTCTTTGGACGCATGCTGCTGTGGATGGTTCCGCAGAGCATGGCGGAAGGCTATACGGTGCAAACGTCTTTCGGCGTACTGGCGTTTACTGCGGGCATCGGCATATTAACGGCACTCATTGCCGGGCTGGCTCCAGCGGCGAAGATTGTCAGCGCGCAGAAGAAGCTTGAATTGCATGAAGGCGGCAGGAGCGCGACCGCATCGGTAGACAAGCAGAGGATGCGCAGCGTTTTCGTCATCGCCGAAGTGGCGCTGGCATTCATGTTGCTGACAGGGACCGGGCTTTTCCTCGCCAGCCTGCAACAGTTGCAGCAGGTGAATCCGGGCTTCAATCCGCAGGGTGTGGCGGAAGGCAAAGTGTTTTATTCCGGACAAGCTTACAAGGAAGATCAGCAGCGGCAGGGTACGTTTGTTTCTTCCGTGCTCGATAATCTGAGCGCGCAGCCGGGAGTGAAAGCTGCTGCTGCGATCACCTTTTTGCCGTTTACAGATGGAAGCAGCGCAAACTCGTTCAATATCGAAGGAAGGCCAAGAAGCACGACTGATCCAGGACCGCACAGCCAGCTGAGTTTTGCCACTGCGAACTATTTGAAGGTCATGCAGATTCCGCTGGTGGCAGGCCGCTGGGTCAGCGACGAGGATCGCAGCAACACGCAGCCGGTCGTGGTAATCGACCAGCGACTGGCGCATAAATACTGGCCAAACCAGAATCCAATCGGACAGCATCTGCGCTTCGACGACGGCAAGCAGTGGTCCGAGGTGATCGGAGTTGTGGGCGATATACGTGTAAGTTCGCTTGAAGAAGATACCAGCGACGGCATGCGCTACTATCCCTATGCGCAGGGAACGAACGATCGGGCTATCTTCGTCGTGCGCACTGACGGCGATGCAGCGGGGATGATTAGCGGACTCAAGCGTGCGGTCGCAGGTATCGATCCCTCGCAAACGGTAGCCGATACGGGAACGCTCGAAGCTGCCGTGAATGCCTCGCTGGCTCCGCGCAAACTGATCGTGTGGCTGCTGACGGCCTTTGCCGGACTGGCACTCGTGCTGGCTCTGGTCGGCATCTACGGACTCATCAGCTATGTGACGGCGCAGCGCACGAACGAGATCGGCATCCGCATGGCGCTCGGCGCGCAGCGACTCCAGGTGGTGAGCCTGGTGATGAAAGGCGCGCTCGCCTGGGTTGGTATCGGGCTCGTCATCGGTATTGCCATGTCGATGCTGGCGACGGAGATGCTCCGCCAGCAGTTCGCAGACTTTGGCAATGGAGTGGTGTCATCATTGGCTATTGCGGTGGCAGCGCTGCTAACGATTGGCAGCGTGGCGGGCCTGCTTCCGGCACGGCGGGCGGCTTCCGTCGATCCGGCGACGACGTTGCGCAATGAGTGATGCAGTTGCATGAAGATAAACTTGCTGCAGGTGTAGAGATAAGTCGTCATTCTGAGCCGCAGGCGAAGAATCTCCAGCCATCTTGGTTAAGAATTCTTCGCCTGCGGCTCAAAAAGAACGGCGGCTCATAACTACAGCAAGTGATCTGATTCACGAAAAAAACAGGTTCCTTCGCATACTCTTCGATTGCGCGCCTTCGGCACTTCGCCGAGGATGACAGCTTCTGAAAGGGATTTTTTCGGAACCATGAACTTATTTCCATCGTAGGAGATGGCATGCAGGCAATTCTTGAAGATATTCGTTATGCCATGCGGCAGTTCCGCAAGGCTCCGGGATTCACAGCGACAGCGGTTCTGACGCTGGCGCTCGGTATTGGTGCGACGACGGCGATCTTTACGTTGGTGCATGCCGTGCTGTTGAAGTCGCTGCCTGTGACGAAGCCCGAAGACCTGTGGCGCATTGGCAATAACGAGAACTGCTGCATCAACGGTGGCATGCAGGACGAATGGTCGCTCTTTTCCTATGAGCAGTACAAGGTCTTCCGCGATAACAATCCCGAGTTCCCGCAGATGGCGGCCTTCCAGGCCGGCGCGGATCAGGTAAGTGTGCGGCGGCAGACCAGCGATCATCCCGCTGAGAGCTTCGTCAGCCAATTCGTCTCCGGCAATGCTTTTGAAACATTTGGTATCAACGCCTATGCCGGGCGTCTGCTCCAGCCCTCTGACGATAAGATAGGCGCGGCTCCTGTCGTGGTCATGAGCTTCCGCACCTGGCAGCAGAAGTTCGGGCAGGATCCTTCGGTAATCGGCTCGAGCTTCATCATCAACGGCCAGCCCTACACCATGATCGGCGTGACCCCTCCGGGTTACTACGGCGAACGATTGACAAGCGATCCCGCGTCCTTCTGGTTCCCGATATCGAGCGAACCGCAGATCGATGGCGTCATGACGGTGCGCGACCGGCCCGATATGCAATGGCTCAACCTGATTGCTCGCGCCAATCCGGGCATCAACATCAAGCAGATCGAATCACGCATGCAGGTGCAGTTGCGACAGTTTCTGCTGAGCCCGCAGAGCAAGGTGGACGAGCGCGCCAAGCCGCTCGTTCCGAAACAGACACTGCACATCGTGCCCGGTGGCGGCGGCGTGCAGCGCATGCGCGATGAGTATCAGGATGGCCTGCATCTGCTGATGTGGATCTCGTCCTTCGTGCTGCTGATTGCCTGCGCGAATCTTGCAAACCTGATGCTGGTGCGCGCGGCCACTCGCAAGCTGCAGACCTCCGTGCGTTCAGCGCTCGGCGCACCCCGCACACGGTTAGTGCGGCAGGCGTTGACGGAAAGCGTTGTACTGGCCGTGCTTGGCGGCGCCGTCAGTCTCGCGTTTGCTTACGGCGGCACCAAACTGATCCTGCATCTCGCCTTCCAGAAGACGTATGTGCCCATCCATGCTTCACCTTCGTTGCCGGTGCTGGCCTTTGCTTTCGCTGTTTCGCTCGTGACCGGAATTGTCTTTGGCGTCGCTCCGGCGTGGATGACGGCGCATGCCAATCCGATTGAGGCTCTGCGCGGAGCGAATCGTTCAACAGGCAAGGGAAGCTCGATTACCCAGAAAACTCTGGTCGTGGTGCAGGCAGCGGTTTCACTCGTTCTGCTGTGTGCCGCCGGACTGCTGACGCAGAGCCTGCGCAATATGCAGCATCAGCAATTCGGCTTCGATACCAGCAACCGCTACATCCTGCATATCGATCCGCAAATGGCCGGTTACAAGCCGGAACAGATGGATGCGTTTTATCGCCAGCTGCACGACGGGCTGGCGGAGATTCCGGGAATGAAGAGCGTGGCCTATTCGCTGTACAGCCCGATGGAAGGCGACAACTGGGGTACCGGCGTCTACTTTGAAGGACAGCCGCCGCCGCAGCCCGGCAGCGATGAGAACAACGCTTCATGGGTACGCGCAAGCGCCGGCTATTTCGACACGATCGGAACGAAGCTGATTCAGGGCCGCGAATTTACCGATCAGGATACTTCCGCGACGCGTCCGGTTGCGGTGGTGAATAAAACATTCGCCAAAAAATTCTTCAAAGACGGCAATGCCATCGGCAAGCATTTCGGTATCGATCAGAAGACCTCTGGAACCTACGAGATCGTTGGTGTAACGGAAGACACGCAGTACTGGCAGCCGACGAGCAAGATCCGGCCCATGTTCTTTCTGTCTTCGCAGCAGTGGGTGAAATATCAGGACCCGGATATGGGAGTCTTCGAGAATGTCTCCCACACCAAGCTGAATGCGATTGAGCTGCACACAGCCGGTTTTGTGCCCGGCCTGGAGTCGCAGGTGAGACACGCGATCTCGCAGGTGAATCCGAATCTGACAGTGATTGATTTCGAAACTTTCGCCGAGCAGGTGCAGAACAATTTCAACCAGCAGGGAATGATCGCGCAGCTTACATCGCTCTTCGGATTGCTGGCGCTGGTGCTGGCATCGATCGGCCTCTACGGCGTGACGGCGTATTCGGTCGAGCGGCGCACGAGCGAGATCGGTATTCGCATGGCGCTCGGCGCGGATCGTACCGCAGTGCTGAAGCTGGTCCTGGCGGGCGCGTTCCTGCAGGTTGTCATCGGACTTGCTATCGGAATACCCGCAACGATTCTCGGTGGCCGCGCCATGGCGAATCAGCTGTATGGTATTAAGCCGTACGATCCGCTGATCATTGTCATCACGACGCTGGTTCTGCTTACGGCTGCGTTCATTGCTGCCGTTGTGCCCGCGCGCAGGGCTGCGAATACCGAGCCGATGCATGCATTGCGAACGGAGTAGAGCAATTGCCGAAAGCCTAACCCTCGCTCTTAAGAGAGGCTTAAGCTTCGGCGTGATACGCTCAACGTTTGCGTATGTTTCCGAGGTTCGCGGCAATTGTCCTATCTGTTTTCTGTGCAGGCAGATTGCTTGCGCAATCCGCGTCGAATGACGATTGCACCCTCCACTCCATCAAGCCCTGCATCACGCATGTCGCGCAGGATGAGGCCGGCATCGTCACCAGTCCCTTGCGCATCACCGCAAAGGACATGCTCTGGATCGCTCCCTTTGGCGTCGCTACCGGTTTCGCCATCGACTACGACGCGAACATGATGCGCAAGCTGGGCTCGCATCCCAGCCGCGAAGATAAATTCAAAAAGTTTTCCGATTATGTCGGCCTCTACGGACCATCCGCCGCGCCCGTTGTCGGCTATTTTGTTGCAGCCGCAACGCATAACGATTATCTGCAGGAATCGTCCGTGCTCGCAGGCGAGGCAACGCTTGACGCGCTGATCCTGAATGAAGGCTTGAAGTACGCCATCGATCGCGAGCGTCCTAATCAGGGTGACGGCACAGGCCGCTTCTGGCCGCATGGACCCAGCACCTGGCCAGATGGCCAATCGATGCCATCGAATCACTGCATGATCGCATGGTCGTTCGCCCGCGTCATTGCCGGTCAGTACGACACCACACCTACGAAGATCACAGTCTACTCGCTGGCGACAGCTGTCTCGGTGTCGCGTGTTCTTTCGCGCGAACACTTCCCCTCAGACGTGATCGTCGGCAGCACCTTCGGCTATCTCATCGGCGATTATGTCTTCCGCCACCGCTCAAGAGAAGCCAGCCTCTTTTCCCTTTCAGCCGTGAATACCTACAACGGCAAAGGCGTGCAGCTGGACATCAATCTGGGCCGCCGCTAAGGGATTTTTCGAATCTGACTTCTACTCCAATAGTTCGGATTCGAACTGTAGATAAATCTCTTTCTGATGGATCGGGTCGCGATCGGCGTGAAGCGCAGCGATCAGTGCGCTCAGACGCGGCGTCAGAACAATGAGATATCGAGCATCCACTTCGGCAGTGTAAGTATGGGCGACGCCTGCCGGAACGAATACTGTCGTTCCGGGACCCGCAGTCTCCGTCCGATCGGAATAGCGAAAAACCAGTTCGCCTTCCAGGACATGCCACGCTTCGTCGTCGCAATGGTGAACGTGCAGTGTGGCCGGACCACTGCCGCGCCACTCATGTATCTCGAACGACCCGCCGATTGCTGAGAAAGGAGATGATTGCATGACTGTCGATCTTAACCGCCCGGGTGCCCCATCCTGAGCGAATGCGAAGGGTGGGATTCTGCTGGGTGCCCCATCCTTTGCGCAGCAAAGGGTGGGATGCTGGATTCAGCGTGGAACAGTTACTTTGTCTTACGCGGAGCCGGCTTCGAGCTCCGCACACTCTTCTTCGCCGCAGGACGCCCGCGAAAATTATCAGCATGCTTCTTCGGCCTCGACACCGGCGCGGCAACGCTCTTAACAGCAGCCGCCCTCTTAGGCCGAACCGCTCTGCGCAACGCTTCTACTTCATCCGCCGAAAGCTCCCGTACCTCACCCGGAGGCACATCGAGCACCAGCGGCCCATATCCAACCCGCCGAATCTTCTCCACATGGTGCCCGATCTCTTCGAACATTTTGCGGATCTCGCGGTTGCGGCCCTCGATCAACGTCATCTCATACCAGGGATTCTCAGCGTCGCGGATCAGCTTGATCCTGGTCGGAGCCGTCATCACGCGGCCTGCGCGCTCTCCCGGCTTGCCGCGCTCAATCATGATGCCCGAGCGCAGCTGATCCAGCCCCGATTCAGGTGGCTTACCGCTGACCTTCACCAGGTAAACTTTCTCCACCTTCGCTGCAGCGCGTGTCAGAGCATTGGCCAGCTCGCCGTCGTTGGTCATCAGCAGCAGGCCTTCGCTCTGGTAATCGAGTCGGCCCACAGGAAAGACGCGCACCCCGGCACGCTCAACAAACTTCATGACGGTAGGGCGGCCTTCAGGATCGCTCGCCGTCGTGACGTAGCCCTTCGGCTTGTTCAGCATCAGGTAGCGCTGCTGCTGTGCGCCATGCAACAGCTTGCCGTCTACGCGGATATGGTCACGCTCCGGATCGGCCTTCGTGCCCAATTCGGTGATGATCTGCCCATTCACCTGTACGCGTCCGTCGAGAATCAGCTCCTCGGCTTTGCGACGCGAAACAATCCCTGCCTGGGCAATAATCTTCTGCAGCCGAACCGGTTCACTCATGGGTAGCTTCCGCCGCTTCCTCTGAAATAGCTTCGACGTTTACATCTGTCTCTTCCACTTCAATTTCAATCTCGGTTATCTCGACTGCCACTCCCGGAAGATCCGCCGCTTCCTCCGCCGTTTCATCGGTGACTTCGACAGCCGCCTGCGCACGGGCTGCTTCTTCAGCGTCGGCTTCTTCGTCTACCTCGTCCAGCTCGGCCTCTGCATGCGACGCCTGGTGTTGCTGGAACGGCAGATCTTCCGACTCCGCCAGCTCACCCGCCGCCATCTTCTCAAATTCCTCAATCGACGGCAGCTCGTTCAGGTCTTTCAATCCAAAGCGCAGCAGAAATTCCTTGGTCGTCTTATAGAGAATCGGCCTGCCGATTACCTGCTTGCGTCCCGCAGTCGTAATCAGCTTACGGCTGATCAACGATCCAATCACACCCGCCGAATCCACGCCGCGAATCTCGCCCACCTCAGGCGCCGTCACCGGCTGCTTGTAGGCAATCACCGCCAGCGTCTCCAGCGCCTGCAAAGACAGCTTCATCGGCGGCTTCAGACTCTTCACAAATCCGCGCACCGCATCGTGATACTCGGGCTTCGTACCAACCCGATACCCGCCCGCAATCTCGCGGACTTCCATGCCACGGTCGCTGTCCGCATAATCGGCAATCAGCTCGCCCACAGTGCGCCGCAATTCCTCGCGCACCTCGCGGTCCCGCTGCCGCGCCGCCTTCTTTTCGTCTTCCGGTGAAGAAACAGTTTCAGTCGCGGGAACCTCGTCTTCCGAAGCATGGCCACCCATCACCGCAGCTTCTTCCACCGTCAGCGGAGCCGACTCATCCGGAATCAGCCCATCCGCCAGTTCCACCGGCAGCACGCCATCATCCGGCGACACATTGCCTGCGCTGACGACGCCCTCAGGCTCGTTCGCAGGCTCAACCGACTGCGCTGCAGCCTCGCGTGCGCGTTTCTCTTCCAGCGCTTCATCGCCAAACAGCGCGGCAAGCTGCGCCAGCGTGACAGGTTCTTCCGCGGCGTAGATCACCGCCTCAATTTTCGCTTTTAGGCTCATGCTTTCAGGGGACAGGATACGCCCGAACGTAAAACGGCGCTCCGGTTCTCTTTGATACTACCGAAGCGCCGCAGATTACGTCAGGTGCAGGGTGGAAATCAGTGGATAAACTGCCGCAGCAGCCAGAAGAGACATCCGGCAAGCAGCGCCGCAGCGGGCAGTGTAAAGACCCATGCCAGCGCGATATTGCGGATCGTCGCCAGCTGCAGTCCCGATCCATTGGCCAGCATCGTTCCGGCAATGCCTGACGACAGCACATGCGTCGTCGATACCGGCATCTTGAACTGGTCGGCAGCGATGATCGTCACAGCAGCCACAATCTCCGCTGAAGCTCCCTGAGCATAGGTAAGGTGCTCTTTGCCGATCTTCTCGCCCACCGTGACGACAATGCGTTTCCAGCCGACCATGGTTCCCATCCCGAGGGCGAGAGCCACGGCAACCTTCACCCACGTGGGAATGAACTTTGTCGAATCATCAAGGTGCTTCTTGTAATTCACCAGCACGGCTGTTTCGGCCGGGGTATAGGCCGGCGTCTTGGCCTTGGCCATCAGCCGCAGAGTTTCGCTTTCCACATACATATCGTTGCGGACGTTCTGCTGCTGGTTAGCCGGCACTCCTGCCAGCGATTTGTATTGCTGTACTTCATGGCTGATATCGATAGCCAGCTGCCGCGCCGCCAGCGCAGTGTTCGGCGTGTACTGCTTGGTGCGGATGTAATCCGTCAGATCGCTGCGCGCATCGTCCATCACCGCGTCCTGCGATACGTATCCGCTCAGCACATGGGCCGCCTGCTCAGAAACAGCGGCAAAATCCGGCACCTGCGCGAAACCGATCGCGTGGTTGAGTGCATAAGCCGTAGGTACCGTACCGATCAGGATCAGCATGATCAGCCCCATGCCCTTCTGCCCGTCATTCGAGCCGTGCCCGAAGCTCACACCGGTGCAGGTCAGAATCAGCAATCCGCGAATCCAGAACGGCGGCGGTTCATTGCCTTTCGGCGACTCGTACAGCGCCGGATTCTTGACCAGAACCTTCAAGAGCAACAGCAGGAGTGCCGCCAGGCCGAAACCGACCACAGGCGAGATCAGCAGCACGCGAAAAACATTGGTTACCTGCGACCAGTCCACGCCGCTCGTGCCGTTATGGCCTCCGATCAGCTGGTTCGCCAGGCCCACGCCAATGATCGAACCGATCAGCGTGTGCGAACTCGACGCCGGCAGTCCCAGCGCCCATGTGCTCAGGTTCCAGATGATCGCCGAAATCAACAGCGCGAAGACCATGGCAAATCCCGCGCCCTTGCCGACCTGCAAAATCAATTCCACCGGCAGCAGTGACAGAATCGAAAACGCCACGCCACCCGACGACGTCAGCACGCCAATCAGGTTCCACATTCCCGACCAAACCACCGCAATATTCGGCTCAAGCGAATGCGTGTAAATCACCGTAGCTACGGCGTTCGCCGTGTCATGAAAACCGTTGACGAACTCGAAGCCCAGCGCAATCAGCAGCGCCACGCCCAGCAGCACATACGGCCACACACTTAAAAGGCGTGTGCCGGAGAGGTCGTTCGCCAGATGAAATCCGGCGTACCCAACACCGCCCAGCAGGACCGCGCCAAACACCAGCGAGCCAATCAGCCCGGGCGACTTCTTCATTTTTTGATCGAGAATACTTTTACCTGGTGCAGATGCAGGAGGAAGTGCGACAGACGAAACGTCGTTCATAAAAAATTGGCTCCGAATCAGATGCGTGCAAGCACCCTATCAGGGCCGATGGAGGCCATGTGTAAAAACGAACCCAAAAATTCTGTTAATTTTCGGTGAATACGGCTGGCTCACACCTTGTCATCCCGACCGGAGCGAAGCGAAGTGGAGGGACCTGCAGTTTGCATCAGGCAGCGCGAAAAACGGGTGCCCCACCTTCGCGAAGCTAAGGTGGGCTAGTTCTAGGTCCAGTCGTCCCGCATCTGGTTCATGCGCTCCGTAATCACGGCTTCAAAATCAGCGTGTTTTTTGACGAAAATATCGTCGAAAACGCGATCCTGGCGCAGCAAAATGGCCTGTAAACGCACCAATTCCAGCACCGCCAGAAACATCGCCACCAGCGTTTTCTCCGACCGGGCATTCCCCAGCAGCTTCCGCAGGGCTACCGGTTTATCCTCGGTAATCAGCCGCCGCCGCATGTAATCGATCATCTGCCCCACGGTGACCGAATCCTCTTCGAGATCGAGCACCGGACGCTGCTTCAACCGATCCAGAATTTCGCGGAAGACGCGGACCAGATCGACCGTATCCGCCGCAATCTCCTGTTCCGTGCCCTCGTCGTTGCGAAATTCCTTGAGCGACGGATTCGACCAGGTCGATTCCTCAATGAGCTGCTTCTGCGCCAGCATTTGCGCGGCGTTCTTGAAGCGCTCGTGCTCGAGCAGCCGTTCTACCAGCTCGCGACGTGGATCGTCGATCTCGCCCTCCGCGACTTCGATGGGCGAGCGCGGCAGCAGCATCTTGCTCTTGATATGAATCAGCAGCGAAGCGGTGTAGATAAACTCGCCCGCTGTGTCCACGTCAGAGGCTTTCAATTGTTCGACATACGCTAGAAACTGCGCCGTAATCTTGGCGATAGGAATGTCGTAGATGTCGATGTCCTGCTTCCGGATCAGGTCCAGCAGCAGGTCCAGCGGCCCGTCATACACCTTGGCGACAGTAATCGAGAAAGGAGACGCACTCTCTTCTTTAGGCTTTTCCTTCTTGCTTGTCTCCCGGTCTTTCGATTTACCTTGAGGATCGGTGTTCTGTGTAGAAGCCGGTGTAGTTGGCGTCTGGGTAGAAGGCTCAGCAGTTGGTGTTTCGGTAGAAGCCCCGGGCTTCAGCCCGGGGAATACAGTCTCAGCGTCCGAGGGCTTTAGCCCCGGGTCTGATTCAGGCTGTAATTCTGGACTTGCATCCTCGGGTTTCAATTCATCCATCATGACCACTCACCCGATCCCGACCGCAGACCGTACTTCCACCATCGTCTGCTCGGCACGCGCCGCCGCCCGGTTCTTACCGTCCTCTAAAATCTCGTCAACCAGCTTGGGATTCTGCTCATATCCGCTGCGCCGCTGCTGAATCGGCTCCAGCACCCGCACTACGGAGTCGGCGACCCATCCCTTGCATTCGATGCAGCCAATCGAAGCCGTCGTGCAGCCCTCGTAGACCTTCGCCAGCGTCTCCTGCGATGAGAAGACCTTATGCAGATCGCCGACCGGGCAGACATCCGGATTGCCGGGATCGGTCCGCCGCACGCGCGCCGGATCGGTGACCATGGGCTTCAGCTTCTGCCGCACCACCGGCTCCGGATCGGTCAGCATGATCGTATTCCCGTAGCTCTTCGACATCTTGCGGCCATCGGTACCGGGCAGCTTGGGCGATGGTGTCAGCAGAACCTGTGGCTCCGGCAGTATTTCCTTCTCGCGCACCTTGTAGAACTGGTTAAATCGCCGCGCCACTTCACGCGTCAGCTCCACGTGTGCCACCTGATCCTGGCCAACTGGGACAAAGAGTTCGACGATTCGACTGCTGGTGGTATCGCGGCCCCCATAGAGCAGAATATCCGCAGCCTGCAGCAGGGGATACCCAAGGAACCCATACGTCGACAGGTCTTTCCCCGAAATGTTCTCCTGCTGTTCTTTGTAGGTAGGCACGCGCTCCAACCAGCCCAGCGGCGTAATCATCGAGAAGAGCAGATGCAGTTCGGCGTGCTGTTTCACGTCACTTTGGACAAAGAGCACGCTCTTCGCCGGGTCCAGTCCTGCTCCCAGGAAGTCGAGAATCACCTCACGCGTATTGGCCTTGATCTGCGACGTATCGGCGTAATCGGTCGTCAGGGCATGCCAGTCGGCGATAAAGAAGAAGCAATCGTATTCATGCTGCAGCCGCACCCAGTTGTGCAGCGCGCCCATGTAATTGCCCAGATGCAGTTTGCCAGTCGGACGCATGCCGCTCAGCACGCGTTTCAGGGGAGCAGAAGTGGAAATCGACACCGTATCCTTCACGTAAGAAATTACTTTTGCCTATTGTACGGAAGTTTTCTCAGCATTGAGAAATGCACAATGGAGCCAAGCAAAACCGGGTGCCCCACCTTCGCGAAGCTAAGGTGGGTCTTTCAAAAGCTGTCAAGCCCTAAGACGTCTCCCATTCCCCACAAACAGTTCAAATTAAACTACTTAACCCATCAAGATAGTTGGCAGAGAATTACCGCTAAAATTGCTATCATAGAAACAGGAAAGAAAAAGCCCGCTTGAAGCGGGCTTTTTTCTTGGATACGAAACAGGACCCCCAGCTAAGTTATTGAAAACACTAGAGCGCATCTAACTCTATAAGAATCAGCAGGATAGCTGGGGATGATCCCCCGCGAAACCATTGAAAACAAAGGACACGGTGCAAGAGGGAGGGGGAGGGGTACCCCGGGGTCACAGGGCCAGCAGTACGTGGTTGAAGACCGCCCATGCTGGACTGACCATCAGGCTGATCACCGGACCGCCGAAGAAGAGAATCAGGATCAGGCTGATCATCCCCAGCGAGTCGTAAACGCGCAGGGCTTTATAGGGCAGCATGTGCCGGATGATGTGCGAACCGTCGAGCGGCGGCAGCGGAATTAGGTTGAAGGCCGCAAGCAGCAGATTGAGCCAGATGCCCATGTAGAACAGGATGATCATGGGCGAAACGATCGGGCTGGCAGCCATTAGCTGCGGGTCGATACCACCCATCACCGCCAGCTCCTTGATGGCAACCGCGCCCACCGGAGTCACTTTAGCTACAATGACAAGGGCCAGCAGCGAGGCCACGGCGGCAACAAGGTTGCTGGCCGGTCCGGCCAGCGTCGTCAGGATGTCGTCGCGCACAATGCGCTTGAAATTTCGGGTATTGACCGGAGTGGGCCGCGCCCAGCCGATGAGGAAGCCTCGGGAGCCGGGCAGAAAGAGCATGGCCAGCGGAATCAGGATGGTTCCGACCGGGTCGATGTGCTTGGTCGGGTTCAGCGTGACGCGCCCCAGCATGCGCGCCGTCTGGTCACCCAGGCGGGATGCCATCCACGCATGCGCCGCTTCATGCAGGCTCAATGCGAAGACGAGGATGACGAACTGAAAGATTTTGAGGACGATCTCTTGCTGGCTCATACCACCACAACGATCGTATCAGGTGCTGCGCGCACGGCGAAACGCCGCTTTGCCGCCATGGATTATGGTCTTGTTACGCTTCTCTTCTACTGGATCAATTTCCAGCGTCGGGCAAAAGAAGCGTCATTCTGAGCCGTAGGCAAAGAATCTCCAATCATCGTGGCTTGAGATTCTTCGTCGCTTCATTCCTCAGAATGACGAAGGTATTGGCATCAGGAGAACAGTACGTACTATTCGCAGTGTTCACCGGTCGAAGGCGGAGCTTTGTAGGTCTCGCGGTCCTCAAACTGGCGCGCGTCATCCTTGGTCTTGAGCTGTTTTGCCGGAACTCCGCCGACAATCGAGTGATCGGCGACATCTTTCGTAGCCACGCCCATGGCTCCGAGCATGGTGTTTTCGCCGACTTTGACGCCAGCCATGACGGCAGAATGGTAGGTCAGCCGCGCGCCCGGACCGATCTCGGTCTTCCGATTTTCGACGATGCCGGATTCGACCGGATCGTGCGCGTGCGAGTAGACGGCAGCGTAGTCGGAGATGGACGTGCCTTTGCGGATAATGAGCTCGCCACGGTCATCGAGCATGACGTACTTGTGGATGACGCAGTCGTCTTCGATGGTGAGGTTGTAGCCGAAGGTGAACTCGACGCCGTGGAAGATCTTTACGTTCTTCCCGATGTGCTTGAAGATGTGCCTGCCGAGCATGGCGCGGAAGCGGAAGCCGAGCCAGTGGTTCAGGCTTACCGGCGAACGATCGAACATCTGCCAGAAGTAGATGAGCGGCTTGATGCAGGCATATTTCTTCTCGTCGATGTCGCCGTAGTATTCCGGCTCAAGCGTGATGTTGGCTGAGTTGAAGGAGAGCTGCAGCACGTTAAAGGGCAGTTCGCTGGTCAACGTAAAGTTAAGCCTTCCGCCCTTGGGCTGGCCCAGCATCAACTGGTGCAGGTTGTCATGTACCAGCTCGGCGCGCAGCTCCGGCTTGCGGTGCTTGGTGAACTCTTCGTCCAGATACTTGAGCCAGCGCAGATAGACTTCTTCGGCTTCGCGTGTGGGATGCAGATCACGGTATTCATAACGAGGCATGATGGATTCCTAACTCGACTGACGTATCGTTGCTATTGAAGGTCTCATAAACTGGTAGAAGCGCCGGGCTTCAGCCCGGCGACCAAAGGTTGAAAGACAAGGGCTTTAGCCCTGGGCATTTCCGCAAAATGATGCCGGGGCTGAAGCCCCTTTTGAGTTTGCCGGGATTTCACTGGGCTAAAGCCCAGTGCTTCTACCCAAACCATGTTTACTCAATGGCGAAGACCGCGTAAACCGTGGCCGATTCTTCGATCTGTCGCCCAGTGATAGCCAGAGGAGCGACTTTGGCCGCAGACAACCTGCCGTGGACGGACATCGCCATCATCGGCATCGGCCGAACCGGACTCTCAGGCGCCTGATTGCTGGCATAGATCAGTCCGGCGAGCTTCACGTTGAGTCCTTGCGCCATCTGCTGTGCGATGACCTGCGCCTTGGCCAGAGCATTGGCTGCGGCTTTAGCCTGCAGATCATTCATGTCCTGGTATTTCCAGTCGATCTGCCCGCTTTGGTTTGCGCCCGCCTCGACAGCGAGGTGAAGCGTCTTGGCCGCATCGTCGGGCTTGGTCTTTACCGTCCAAGACTGGTTGAGCATGAACTGCTTCTTGGCGCGGTCCATCTGAGATTCCTGCGGATCGTGGAAGTTGTTCGGCTGCAGGTTCTGGTTTTCGCTCTCAATCGACTTCTCCGGAATTCCAGCCTTCTTGAGCGCGTCGATGATGGCGTTAGAGGTTGTCGATCCGGCTGCATACGTGGAGGTCTCATCGGCCCCATAAACCTGGAAGCCGATGTGTACGACGGCAAGATCGGCATCGGTGATGGCCTTGTCGCTGGCGGTGATTGCGATGGTGCGGTTGTTCTTATCGACCTGGATGGTCTGCGCGTGGATGAGTCCGGTGGTTGCGATGACGGCTGCCAGAAGCGATGTTGCATAACGTGCTACAAGCTGCATGCGTACTGGTCCTCCTGTTCGATCAGGCGCTGGCAAAGTATATCGCCAGCTTTGTTGCTGTGTCTGTCTTCAACCGATCTTCTTGGCGAAGTCGCGCAGCCTGCGGAGTGTGTGCTGCACCGCACCGGAGTCGATGGCTTCGGTTGCGCGCGCAACGCCTTCGCTAAGGTTGGCGGCGATGCGGCTCGTGACCAGCGCGGCAGCTGCGTTGAGTACGACGATGTCGCGTCGGGGACCGCGTTCGCCGCTGAAGATGCGCTCGAGGATGGCCGCATTATCGGCTGGATTTTCAGCTGCAGACAGCTCAGAGAGCGCTGCGCGTGGGAGGCCTGCATCCTCGGGAGTGATTTCGGAGAGCTGCACGCTGCTTGATAACTCCCGCACTTCGGCAACGTGACTTGGGCCGGAGATGGTCAGCTCGTCGAGGCCATCGCTGCCATGGACGACAAAGGCATGACGGACGCCGAGCCTTGTCATCGTCTCGGCGACAAGGCTGACGCGATCGCGGGCGAAAACGCCCATAATCTGTGCGGGTGCTCCGGCTGGATTGGTGAGCGGCCCGGCGATGTTGAAGATAGTGCGAAAGCCAAGCGCGCGCCGGATATGTGCGACGCGCTTCATCGCCGGATGCAGAGCCGGAGCGTAGAGGAACATGAAGCCGGTTTCGCGCAGCGATTCGACGGCCAGTTCCGGAGGCAGCGCAACGGCAACGCCGAGGGCCTCAAGCACATCGGCGGAGCCGCACTTCGAGGTGACGGCGCGATTGCCATGCTTGGCGACCCTGGCTCCCGCAGCAGCAGCGACCAGCGCAGCGCCGGTCGAGATGTTGAAAGTGCCGCGATCGTCGCCTCCCGTGCCGCAGGTATCGATAAGCTGGGCGCGCTCTTCGGCTGTGAGCGGAACCGGTATGGACAGCTCGCGCATGGTTTCGGCGAAGCCGGTCAGCTCGTCGATGGTTTCGCCGCGCCGTGCCATAGCGGTGAGAAGCGCTGCGATTTCGGCGTCATCTGCCGCGCCGGCAAGGATTTCGCGCAACGCTGTGCGTGCTTCTTCACGTGTGAGCGGGCGCGGTTCTGCGGCTGGTTCCGGAAGCAGTTCTTTCGGGCTTGCCATCTAGTGTCATCGTATCGAAGTTAAGTGCGTTTCGCAGCCGGGGATGGCGCGACCTGACAAGCGGGCATCGCGGACTGTACTATGAAGTGTCAGCCCCAATTCTCTTTGTAAACAGGCGTTGAAACCGTACTGGGAGAAATCTGCGGCGCATATAAGCTATGAAAATCCACGAGTATCAGGCGAAAGACATCCTTGCGAAACACGGCGTTGCCGTGCCGCGGGGTGAGGTGGCCAACACGCTCGACGAAGCGTTAGATGTGGCTAAGAAGCTCTTTACCGGCGGAGCGAACGGCGTCGTAGTCAAGGCGCAGATTCACGCCGGAGGCCGCGGCAAAGGCGGCGGCGTGAAGGTAGCGAAGAACATCGAAGAGGCCGAGCAGTACGCGAAGCAGATCCTCGGTATGCAGCTGATTACGCACCAGACGGGTCCGCAGGGCCAGAAAGTGCAGCGGCTGCTGATCGAAGAGACGGCGGCGATTGACCGCGAGCTGTATCTCGGCATCGTGCTCGACCGCGCGGTTTCGAAGCTGGCCTTCATGGCCTCGCAGGCGGGCGGCATGGAGATCGAAGAGGTCGCCGCGAAAGACCCGAGCGCGATTCATAAGGCTTATATTGATCCCGCCGTGGGCTTCCAGCCCTACCAGGCGCGCCAGCTTGCTTTTGCGCTGGGATTGAAGCCGACGCAGATCAACGAAGCGGTGAAGTTCATGCTGGGCCTCTACAAGGTCTATATCGATACGGATGCTTCGCTGCTTGAGATCAATCCTTTCATCACGACGAAGGACGACAAGCTCTTCGCGCTTGATTGCAAGATCAATTTCGACGACAACGCGATGTTCCGCCACAAGGAATTGAAGGAACTGCGCGATGTCGCGGAAGAAGATCCGCTGGAAGTCGAAGCTTCGAAGTATGCGCTGAACTACATCAAGCTCGACGGCAACATCGCCTGCATGGTGAACGGCGCTGGTCTGGCCATGGCGACGATGGACATCATCCAGTACGCAGGCGGTTCGCCCGCGAACTTCCTCGATGTAGGAGGCGGCGCGAACCAGCAGCAGATTGAGCACGCTTTTGAGATTTTGCTCTCTGACAAGAATGTAAAGGCTGTCTTCATCAATATCTTCGGCGGGATTCTGCGTGTGGATACATTGGCGCAAGGCGTTGTGGGCGCGGCGCAGAAGTTGAAGGTTGCGGTGCCGATTGTGCTTCGTCTTGAGGGCACGAACGTGGAAGAAGGCCGCAAGATCCTGGCGGATTCAGGACTGAATTTCCAGGTAGGCGCAACCATGCAGGAAGCGGCGGAAAAGGTTGTTGCCGCAGCCAAAGGAGGCAAGTAAACATGGCAGTTCTGGTCGATAAAAACACTCGCCTCATCGTGCAGGGCATCACCGGTAAAGAAGGCACCTTCCATGCGAAGGGCTGCGCCGAGTACGGCACCAAGGTTGTTGGTGGCGTAACGCCGGGCAAGGGCGGAACGATTCACGAAGGCTGGCCGGTATTCGACACGGTTGAGAAGGCTGTCGCTGAAACCGGTGCGAATGCGACGGTTATCTTTGTGCCGCCACCGTTTGCTGCGGATGCAATCCTTGAAGCGAATGAAGCCGGACTTCCGCTGATTATCTGCATCACGGAAGGTATTCCGGTCAACGATATGGTGAAGGTCTGGAGCGTGCTGAAGCACTCCAAATCTACGCTTGTGGGGCCGAACTGCCCCGGCGTGATCTCGCCTGGCAAGGCTAAGATCGGCATTATGCCTGGTCGCATTCACAAAGAAGGTAACATCGGCATCGTTTCGCGGTCTGGAACGCTGACGTATGAAGCCGTGTATCAGCTGACGCAGCGTGGCATCGGACAGTCGACTGCTATCGGCATTGGCGGCGATCCGATCATCGGCACAACTCACATCGATGCTTTGAAGCTGCTAAATGAAGATCCGGAGACGGAGGCGATCATTATGATCGGCGAAATCGGCGGCACGGCGGAAGAGACGGCTGCTGAGTACGTGAAGCAGCATGTCAAGAAGCCGGTGGTTGGATTCATCGCTGGTCAGACGGCGCCTCCGGGACGCCGCATGGGCCATGCCGGCGCGATCATCTCAGGCGGTCAGGGAACTGCTGCCGAGAAGATGAAAGCACTCACGGCTGCGGGAATTCATGTAGTGGAGAGTCCTGCGGCGATTGGCGAGACGGTTGCTCGAGTGATCGGAAAGTAAGAGGCAAAGACAAAATAAAAAGGCAGGGCTTTTTTTAGCCTGCCTTTTATTTTTGAGTGGAGATTATTATTCGGTAGCTGGAACGGTTGCCGTGTTGCGGGCGGTGGTGGTCTTCTGCGAGTCCGTTTTCATGGCTGTCTGTTCCAAGGTTGTAGCCTGTGGCATGTAGCCGAGTGCCTGGTTGATCATCGGGTCCCATGCGGCGCGGACCTTCAGGCCTTCGGCCTGACCGAATTGAGTGGTGAAGATTTCAGCCTTGATGTTTGCCTTCACCCAATCCATAACGGCATTCAGCTCCTGATCGGAGTAGGTGATCTGCTGCGATCCGAGAAACTGCTTGAAATCTGCCATGACGCCGTCATCTACCTGGAAGTCTTTTGTGACGGTGCGGTTCGCAAGATAGTGACCGGCAAAGTTAAAGAAGGCGTAGTGCGCAAGCAGAACTTCCTGGATATGGGTGGATTTCGGCGTGTCGACCTTGTAGTCCGGTGTGATACCGCCGCCACCATAGACTGTGCGGCCTGAGTCAGTCAGTTTGACTTCGCGGTCTTTGGAATCCTGCTGGATCTGGTCGTGGTTGTAGTAGTAGTCGTAGAGTGAAACACCACTATAGTTGCGCTGGATAAGGCGTCCGCTGGGCGTGAAGTAGTGATAAGTGGTGAGCGCCAGGCCGGTGTTGTCAGAGAGCGGATAGACCGTCTGGACCAAGCCCTTGCCGAAGGTTGTTTCGCCTACGACGATGGCGCGGTCATGATCCTGCATCGCGCCGCTGACAATCTCCGCCGCGGAAGCAGTTCCGTGATTGACGAGTATGACGATCGGATACGTCTTGCCGCCATTGCCGTGCATGGCGTGGTAGGATTGCTCCGGGAAAGCGCGACCGCGTTGCGAGACGATGAGCTGGCCCTTATTCAGGAACTTGTCGCAGGTGGCCACTGCTTCATTAAGCAGCCCGCCGGGATTTCCGCGCAGATCGAGCACGAGCCCTTTGATGCCGGGGCCGAAGGAGTCGAGAGCGTCACCAACTTCGCGGCCGGTCGATTCCTGAAACTGCGTGATATGGATGTAGCCAATACCTGGGCGAATCTCTTCTTTCAGGTCGATGCTGGGATGGGGGATTTCATCACGAACGAGGTCGAATGTCAGAGCCGCATTGGCGCCTTCACGCGATACGGTGAGGTGAACATGCGTGCCTTTCGGTCCCTTGAGCATGTTCGCAACCTGTTCGGAGTTCATATTATCGGTAGCCTTGCCATCGACAGAGACGATGACGTCCCCCGGACGAACGCCGGCCTTAAACGATGGCGTGCCTTCGTAGGGATAAAGCACCACAATCCGCTGTACGCCGCTGACGCTCTGCGGCTGGATGGTCATACCGACGCCGTAGTATTTGCCGTGCTGGTCTTCCTTCATGCGGGCGTAGGCTTTGGGATCGTAAAAATTCGAGTGTGGATCGAGCACGCGCAGCATGCCTGGAATCGCACCATCGTAGATGGCTCTGTCCTGTTTATCGCCATCAAGCGGCTCGGCGTAGTTCTGCGCCACCACGTCATAGACGCTGGTGAACGACTTCAGGCTGTCGCGGAACTGTGATTCGTCGGAGCTTGATTGTGCGCCAACCCGCTGGCTGACGACCATGCCCGCAATGCCGCAGGCGGTAAAAAAGACTGCTAAGGAGAAGACGGTGCGTCGAGTACGGGAAGGCATGATCGCTAAGGACCCTCTGGGCATCCTTGTGGAAAGTATAGCAAGGAGGCGGACGAAGAGACGTCGGACTACCGCTTTTTGCTATCCAGTGGCCGATAAAGGCGTCTTTCATTTAGTTCGATTCGCATTCGCCTGCCCGGAGTGTTTAGAATGACGGAAGCGCAATCCGATCTAAAACTGGTACTTGCAGAATTGGGGAGTGCGTTCAAGTTGAGACGTATAGACATGATTTATCGATCCTTATCGCTCCCGGCCGCGTTCGCTGCAGGCATCGTCTTTCTGGCAATTCCATCTGTCGCCCAGACTCCGGCCAAGGCGCCGACGGCTGCCGAGCAGCAATCGCCCTACCAGGGCGCTGTGGTGACCGAGATCGTAGCGCGCGTGAACGATCAGGTAATCAGCAATGCTGACTACAAGCGCGCCGAGCAGGAACTGGTTTCCCAGGGACAACAGCAGGGCTGGTCGCAGCAGCAGATTTTTGAAGCGAAGCACGATTTGCTTCGCGACCTGATCGATCAGCAGCTATTGCTTTCCAAGGGCAAGGAACTCGGGGTTACGGGCGAGAGCGAGACGATCAAGCGGCTCGACGATATTCGCAAGCAGAACCACCTGGACAGCATGGACGACCTGCAGAAAGCGGCCGAATCTCAGGGCGTTTCTTTTGAAGATTTCAAGCAGCACATCAAGGATGGCATTATCTCGTCGTCCGTGATCCGCGATGAGGTAGGACGGCATTTGAACCTCAGCCAGTCGGATGTGCAGAAGTATTACGACACGCACAAGGCAGATTTTGATAGTCCCGAGCAGGTGAAACTGAGCGAGATCCTGATTCCAACAGCGAATCCGGATGATGCGGCGCAGGTAGACGCGGCGCAAAAGAAGGCTGACGATGTTGCTTCGCAACTGAAATCGGGAGCCGATTTCGCGCAGGTGGCAAAGTCGCAGTCGGGCGGACCAACGGCGGCGCAGGGCGGGGAACTAGGAGAATTCAAGCGCGGACAGCTTGCGAAGGTTCTGGAAGATCAGACGTTCAACTTGAAAGCCGGTGAATTGACACAGCCGATTCGCACGAAACAGGGCTTTGTGATCCTGAAGGTGACAGACCATACGCCAGGCGGTGTACAGCCTTTGAAAGACGTGGAACCGCAGGTAGAAGATGCGCTCTACAGCCAGAAGATGGCTCCAGCGCTTCGACAGTATCTGACGAAGCTGCGTGAAGACTCATATGTCGTAGTGAAGCAGGGATACGAAGATTCTGCGGCTACTCCGAACGAAACAAATCCTACGACGACATATACCGCATATACGCCGCCAACGGGCAAGAAAAAACACGTCGAGCGCACACGTTATCGGCAGAAGTCTTCGCATCCAGCGACTACGACACAAACTGCGAGCGCCGCCGCCCCAGCTGCTGCTCCGGCGAATGTGCCCTCGTTAGCAGATATTCCACAGGCCAATGCCACACAAACTGGCGCTGCGACGGAAACGGCTGCAGCTGCTCCAGTTGCAACCACTACAGCACCGGCTGCGAGCGCCCCGGCGCAGAAATCGCAGGTTGCCAGCAATGCTGGTGTCGAGAAGCCGGGCAAGAAAGAGAAGATCCGCTTCGGGCAGGCTCCGCGTGAGACGCTGCCTTCTGCTCAGACAAAGACAGAAGATGCCGGCGCCACGGGCACACAGGTAGCAAGCAACAATGTGCCGCAGAATGTGCAGGTCGTAGGGCCGGATGGCACAGTCGAAAATCAGCACGTAGAAGAGAAGAAGGAAAAAACCCGTTACTCGGCACGGGCCAAGGAGCCGAAGCAGAAAAAGTCAAAGGATAAGACCGATCCATTCGCGCCTTCTCCCGAGAGCCAGGATGAGCTGGCAGCTCGGCAGGAGCAATCGACTCCACTTGGGTTGAATGGCGACACCGGGAAGCCCAAGAAAGCACCGAAGCCGGCAGAAAAGACGCGGCTTTCCGACAAGCCGAAGGAAGAACCAAAGCCCGAGCCAGTGCCAAATCCTGAGGGACCGCGCACCACGGAGCCTGCTACTCCTTCCGCGCCGACGCCCTCAACCGGGGCACCCGCTTCGCAGCCATAGAAACGACTACGATGAAAGACCTGTTCATCGCGGATTTGAACAAATTTGAAAATCAAGTGGTGACGGGCTTTTTTGCCGTCACCACAAAGCAAGTCCGCAGCCGGAAAGATGGCGCGCCCTACTTCGCTCTCACCCTGAGCGACTGCACCGGCCAGCTTGAGACCCGTATGTGGGAAGTTGCCGATGCTCAGGAGTTCGCATCAGGCGATGTTGTAAAGGCGCGCGGACAGGTTTCGCGCTACCAGGACAAGCTGCAGCTTACGCTCGATAGAATTCGCCGTGCGGAGGAAGCCGAGTACGATCTTGGCGATTTTGTTCCCAGGACTTTGCGCGATGTGGAAGAGCTATGGGCGGAACTGAACGGCTATGTCGCCACCTTTACCAATCCTCATTTGCAGGCGCTGGTGCGCGCTTTTCTGGATGATCCGGAGATTGCGGTACCGCTGAAGAATGCGCCAGCGGCCAAGAGTATGCATCATGCGTGGATTGGCGGCTTGCTGGAGCACATCGTTTCACTGCTTGGGATTGCTGATCCGGCGGCGCGCCACTATGCGGAGGTCAATCGCGATCTTCTGCTGACGGGCGTGATTCTGCATGATATTGGCAAACTGCAGGAGTTGCGGTGGGGAACGAGCTTCGACTATACGCTTGAAGGTCAGCTCATCGGGCATATCTCAATCGGCGTAGGAATGATCGAGACAAAGCTGGCGAGCCTGCCAGATTTTCCTGACAAGCTGCGCCTGCTGGTGAAGCACATGATTCTCAGCCATCATGGAAAATATGAATTCGGCTCGCCCAAGCTGCCCATGACTCCTGAGGCACTGCTGTTGCATTATCTCGATGACCTGGATGCGAAGATGCAGACGATGCGCAGCGAGTTTGCACGCGCCGCGACGCAGGGGCGAGCGCCGGGACAGGTGACGGAATGGGTACGCTCGATGGATCGTCCGCTGCTGAATACGGCGGGGTTTCTTGAGGAAGAACCGCCTGCTGTTGTGATAGAACCAGAGCCGGAGGAAGAAGCCAATGCCTTACCTGTTGAAGACCGAGCCATCGGTTTATTCGATGAGTGACCTCGAGCGCGACAAAGAGACCATCTGGGATGGCGTGACCAATCCTGCGGCGGTGAAGTTTCTTCGCGGCATGAAGCCGGGCGAAAAACTGGTGATCTATCACACGGGCGACGAGCGCTCGGCTGTAGGCACGGCGACAGTGGTTTCTGTGGATGCGACGGATGCGAAGCTTCCTCTTGTGCGCATCAAAGCTGGTAAGCCCGTCAAGTCGCCAAAGACGCTGACCGACATCAAGGCGCACAAGCTCTTCGCCGATTCGCCGTTGGTGAGCCAGGGAAGATTATCTGTGGTGCCACTGACTGGTGAACAGTACGCGTGGCTTGTGGAGTGAATATGACGCTCGCGGCTGCGCTACAATCAAAACTGGCACAGCACGCACATGTTACGTTTTTCTACTGCAGGTGAATCGCACGGCGAGAGTTTGATTGCCCTGGTTTCGGGGCTGCCCGCCGGAATCGAAGTCGACACAAATTTCATCAACCGTGAGCTATGGCGGCGGCAACAGGGCTATGGTCGCGGCGGACGCATGCGCATTGAACAAGACACGGCGCACATTCTTTCAGGTGTCCGGCATGGGAAGACCATCGGTTCGCCGGTTGCGATGGAGATTGAGAATCGCGACTGGAAGAATTGGGTGGATATTCTTCCGGTAGAAACTGGCGATCCGGGAAAGCATAAGGCGGTCGCTTCTCCGCGGCCGGGGCATGCGGATCTTGCCGGCGCTCTCAAGTATGATTTTCCCGATGCGCGGTACGTGCTGGAACGGGCTTCAGCCAGGGAATCGACCGCGCGCGTAGCTGCGGGCGCTCTGGCGAAGCTGCTGCTTTTACCGCTCGGCATCGATATTGCCAGCCACGTCATCCGAGTAGGTCAGGCTGAGCTTGATCGGGATGCGAGCTGGGATGAAGTGGCGGCATTGCGTGCGAAGAATGAAGTGCTGTTGGGCTGCGTCGACGAAGAAGCAGAAGCGCTCATGAAGGCTGAGGTCGACAAAGTGTTGCGCACGGGGGATACAGTCGGCGGTGTCTTCGAGGTGGTGATTCACGGTGCGCCTGCGGGTGTTGGCACCCATGTGAACTGGGATGAACGACTGGATGGCATCTTGGCGCAGGCTGTGATGTCGTTACAGGCAGTGAAGGCGGTCGAGATTGGCCGCGGTGTTACGGCTGCGGAGTCGTTCGGTTCGGAAGTGCACGACGCTATCGGCTACAGCAGCGAAGCTGTCGACGGCAGGGCAACGCGCTTTATCCGAGATCACAATAACGCGGGCGGCGTTGAGGGTGGCATTTCGAACGGCGAGGACGTGATTGTCCGGGGCTATTTGAAGCCCATATCGACGCTGCGCAGACCACTGCAGTCGGTGCGCTTCGATACGCGGGAAGAGACGAAGGCTGCTTACGAGCGCAGCGATGTGTGTGTGGTTCCGGCAGCAGGTGTAGCAGCGGAAGCGATGGTCGCCCTGGCATTTGCGCGCCTGGTTCTGGAGAAATTCGGCGGAGACTCGTTGAAGGAATTAAAACGTAACTATGATGGTTACGTGGAGCAGATTCGCGCCTATTGAGTTTTAAGAAGAATGATTCGAGAGATTGTTAAATACCCCGATCCGATTTTGCAGAAGCAAACCGAACTCGTGACTGAGTTCGATGACGAGCTGCGCACGCTTGTCGATGATATGTTCGAGTCCATGTATGCGGCTCATGGTATCGGTCTGGCTGCGCCGCAGGTAGGTGTCTCGAAGCGGTTGACCGTGATCGATCTCAGTTTCAAGAAGGATCCGAAAGACAAGATTGTTCTTATCAATCCTGAGGTCATCTATAAAGAAGGCAAGCAGAGCGAAGAGGAAGGGTGTCTGAGCTTGCCGGAAATTCGGGAAAAAGTTTCGCGGGCCGAGAAGGTGCGCGTTCGTGCGCAGGATGTCAATGGCAAGTGGTTTGAACTTGATGGCGACGAATTACTGGCGCGCGCCTTTCAACATGAAATCGACCATCTCGACGGAATTCTTTTTATCTTCCGTGTGAGCGCACTCAAACGCGATCTGTTGTTGCGCAAAATTCGCAAGATGCAGAAAAATGGCGAGTGGTAGACCATGCGCCTCGTCTTTTGTGGCACGCCGCAGTTTGCTGTTTCCACGCTGAAGGCGCTGCTGCATGCCGGGCATGATATCCAGCTTGTGGTAACGCAGCCGGATCGGCCAAGCGGGCGTGGTATGCAACTTGTGGCTCCCCCAGTGAAGCAAACGGCACTAGAGGTCGGTCTGCCGGCAGTGCAGCCGGAAAAGATCAAGAATAACCAGGAATTTCGTGCGCAGCTGGAGGCGATTCAACCAGAGGCCATCATTGTTGTCGCTTATGGCCGTATCATCCCGAAGTGGATGCTGGATCTGCCTCGCTTTGGCAACCTGAACCTGCATGCATCGCTGCTGCCGAAATACCGCGGCGCGGCCCCTATTCAATGGGCTGTAGCCAACGGCGAGCCGGTTACCGGCGCGACGACCATGCGCATTGACGAAGGGCTGGATACGGGCGACATGCTTCTGCAGCGCGAGATGCCGATCGCCCCCGATCAGACATCGGAGGATATCTTTCCGCTGCTTGCCGAGATGGGCGCGCCGCTGATGGTGGAAACGCTGGAACAGCTGACAGCAGGCACGATAGCGGCGAAGAAGCAGGATGATAAGCAAGCGACGCTCGCTCCTATTTTGAAAAGGGAAGACGGCTCGATTGATTTCACGCGTCCTGCGATGACGATTTACAACCGCTGGCGCGGCTTTCAGCCGTGGCCGGGGGTCTACACGTCTTTTCGCGGGAAAAAATTGTCGCTGCATCATATGCATCCGATGGAGTTGAGTGGAGAACAGAGTATTCCGGCCCAAGTGCGAGTGGATCGTGAGCGGCTTTTCGTCGATTGCGGCTCGAGCAGCCGACTGGAGATTTTTGAAGTCCAGATGGAAGGCAAGAAGCGCATGCCAGCTGCGGATTTTCTGCGCGGCTACCAGTTGAAAAACGGCGATCGACTGGGATGAAAGGCGTTGCTCCAGCGCGCGCGGCTGCTTTTGAAATATTGTTGGCGGTGGAACGCGGTTCGGGAAACAGCGACGAGCTGCTGTATCAACCAGCGATGGAAGATCTCTCGCCACAGGACCGCAATCTGACTATGAATCTCGTGATGGGCGTGCTTCGGTGGCAGATTGCACTGGATGCGCGTATTGCGGCTCTTCTTAGCCGTCCGAAAGCACAGCTCGATACAGCTGTGCGAGTCGCCATGCGTCTCGGTGCTTTCCAGTTGCTATATCTTGATCGTGTTCCCCCCTATGCCGCAATTGGAGAGAGCGTCGAGTTGGCTAAGAGCGACGGGAATAAATTTGCCGCTGGTATGGTGAATGCCATCCTGCGCAAAATTGCGGGCCAGGGTAAAACAAACGATACAGTAGAAGTTACAAATCTATCGACACTCGCCGATCTATCTGCGCATCCACGATGGCTGGTTGAGCGCTGGGGCAGAAATCTTGGATTTCAAGCGGCCAAACTTATCTGTGAATATGATCAGGAGCCTGCGCCTGCATTCGTCCGATTGCTAGCGCCGGATGCAGAAGAACGGCTGCTCGCTGAGGGCATCGAGCTTGCGCCCTCAAGTTATCTTGCAAATGTACGCAGAGTGCTATGGGGAGATATCTCAGCTTCGACCACGTTTCATGAAGGGGTGGCGCGTATTCAGGATGAGGGTTCACAGCTTGTCGCTGAACTCGCAGGCAGGGGACAGAAAATTCTTGATGCATGTGCCGCTCCTGGCGGCAAGACGGCAATCCTTGCGGAACGTAATCCAGGAGCGCAGATTACCGCTTGTGATGTTAGCAAGCGTCGTCTGGATGCAATGCAGCGGATGCTTAGGATAGAACGGTTTGACTGCTCTATAGAGTTTGTAACCGATGATGTTGCAAAAAGAGCGTTCCATCCGGAATTCGATCTTGTCTTGTGCGATGCTCCGTGCAGCGGAACGGGAACACTGGCGCGAAACCCGGAGATTCGCCATCGGCTCAACGAGGATGGACTGAAGCGTCAGCAGACGCGTCAGATAGAAATTCTGACTTCCCTGATGCGCAGTGTAAAACCGGGAGGGAAGCTGCTCTATTCAACGTGCTCTCTCGAGCCTGAGGAGAATGAGGCTGTGGTGCAGGCCGCTCTTCGCAGCCGCGAGGATTTTGAAATCGTTCCATTGGACGGAGAGATTGATCGACTGGAACAGGCTAGAGTCCTGCTACGTGAGGGAGCGCAGCAACTGCGCGATACGGCCGTGGTTGATGGCTGTTTGCGTACAATTCCCGGAGTCCACCAATGCGATGGATTCTTCGCTGCGCTGCTTACACGTCACAATTAGTGTGCAACCGTGAATTGTACCGGTGTGCTCGCATCGATGTGAGATCCGGGCGGTGGCGCTTGACTAATGACGGTGCCTGGGGGTACCGGCGTAGTGGGTGCTTGTCCTGCGTCGGTGGGCGTAATGGATGCAATCGGCATTCTCGCCTCAAGCGGCGGCCCTGTTTTTAAGCCGCTGTGTACGATGGTGGCCGCGGCGGTCGGAAAGAGCTGTCCGGTAAAGTCGGGCATCACGTAGGCCGGCGGTGCGGGTGTTGTTGCATCCGCAACGAGCAGGCTGAGGCTAGGGCGCTCGACCCCTTCCGCGTCTGGCGCAGGGTTCTGTGCAATTACTGTACCGCCAGCCACTCCGGGGTAAGGCATGTGGGCCACGTTGCCGAGGTCAAGGCCGCCTCGCCGAATGGAGATGGTTGCAGTGCGTTCGGGCTGTCCGATTACGTTCGGAATGGCCATGCGTTGCGGGCCGAGGCTTTGTGTGATGCGAACGCGCCACTCGCGACGAACGGTGACGCCGGATGCAGGTGTTTGCGTGAGCACGCGCCCTGAGGGCATTTCAGCGCTATAGAAGCGATTGTCAACGCTGAGGTTCAGATCAAGTGCAGCCGCTTTGCGCATCGCTTCTGCTACCGTCAGTCCGCGAAAATCGGGAACAGACACCTCCGCCCCGTGGATGGCGAAGTGCATGGTGGTGATCGCCGATAGCAGCGCCACCACGCATAGTAACAACGCCACCAGCCCGAGACGGAAGAAGCGGATCATTTGCCCTGCGCCTCGTCGGCATATTCGATGGCGAAGTCGATGGCTGCGCTCTTCTCGAGCATTTTGCTGATAGAACAGTATTTGTCTTTGGACAGCGCTACGGCATCTTCCATCGCTTTTTTTGATACTTTGCCGTCGACCCGATAAATCAGCCGTATGTGTGTAAAGACGCGAGGAGGCGCGGGGGCCTGTTGCGCTTCGGCTGATACGACGAGGCTGGTGAAGGATTCGCGCTTTTTTTGAAGAATGCTGACGACATCGACTGAAGTGCAACCGCAGAGCGCGGCCAGCACAGCTTCCATGGGAGTGGGACCAGCGGTGTGTGCCGGATCTGCGTCAAAGTGGATGGTGTGGCCACTTTCAGAGCGGCCGTCAAACTGCATGCCTGATTTCCATTCTGCGCTGGCGATCATGATCTTCCTTTTAGTGATGATGATTGTCGGTAGCTGGTTCCGGATGAATGAGCACGCGATTCGCTTCGGGGCACTCAACCTTAAAGCGGTCTTCAAGAGCAGTGATGACCTCATGGACGCGCTGCATTCGCATGTTGTCTGGCAAGGTGCAATGACAGGAAACCTGTACACCATCGCCGATGCGCCCGACGACGACTTCATGGATGTCGATAATTTCCGGGAGAATCGAAGCTGCATGGCGCAAATGCTTCTCGATCGTCTGGTCGGTTGCCACACTGAGCGGGCGCTCGATCGTCGCGGGCTCGCTCTCAATGTGCGTCAACACGGATTCGATCTGTGGCAGCTCGTCACGAATCTCCTGTTCAATGAGCTTGACGAAAGTATGAGCTTCACGCAGCGTCATCTTTTCAGCGACTTCAATATGTTGTTCTACTCTCAGCTTGTCGTTAAAAGATTGCACGCTGACATCGTGCAATACGACATTATTGCGCGCAGCGATTGCCCGTATCTTGTCGAAGATGCTTTCCGCAATGCCGGGTCTCGGCACAGTATGGATGACGACATCGGCGTCGGGCAGCACGCGCTGCACTGCTTCAGTGGCTTCTTTTACGAGCTGTTCGGTGTGTTGGAATGTTGATTGACGAGAGAGTGACAGCGTGAGGTCGGCGAAGTAAGAATTGCCGGACCGCCGCATGCGCGCCTGATCGACAGAGAGCACGCCTGGTGTATGCCGGACTTCGGTTAGAACTCGGTGCCGGGTTTCAACCGGAACCGTGTCCACCAATGCAGCAACGGTACGGTATGCCAGCTTGCCGCTGAAATAAAGAATCATCATCGAGACGCAAATTGCGGCGATGGGGTCGGCGAGCCTTAGCCATGAAATATGAAATTGTCCTCCAAGCCACGAGGCGCAGAGTCCGATAAAGACGGCCACGGTTGACCAGATATCTGAAGCAAAGTGCAGCGCATCTGCCTCCAGTGCCTGACTGCGATATTTGTTCGCGACCGCAAGGAGCTGGCGCGAGCGCCATAGATCGACGCCGATAGAAAGTAGCAGAACCAGCAGCGGCCAGAACGAATAGTGAATGGCGACTGAATGAACGAAGATGCGCCTGACGGCCTCGGATGTAATCCAGATGCTTGAGGCCAGCATGAGAAACGTTTCGACAAATGCAGAAACATTCTCGATTTTGCCGTGGCCGTAGGGATGGTCCTCGTCGGCGGGCTTATCGGAGACTCGTACGGAGAGAAATGTCAGCCCCGCGCCAGCCAGATCAATGCCGGAATGTGCGGCGTCAGAGAGCATGCCGAGGCTTCCGGTTAAAAGTCCAGTGATGAGTTTGAGTAGCGTCATCACGCTTGCCGCCAGCACCGAGACCATGGCAACAGAACGTTTTTCGCTCCGGGCGCGAGAAGATGTCGTTGCTGTTGTGGCGTGCATCATCACTGCTAACTAGGGTTTCACACCACGGTAGAGACCTGCAATGCCGAAGCTGTACGGCTGCCAGGAAACATCGACGAAACCGGCGCTGCGCATTTGGTCGAGCATTTCAGCTGGCGGCGGAAAATGATGCACGGAAGCCGGCAGATAGGCATAAGGTCCGGTCGTGCCAGAGATGCGTGACCCGATGGCTGGAAGAACGCGCCGGAAGTAAAAGGCGTAGAGCTTGCCGGTAATGCCGGAAGGCTCGCTGAAGTCGAGGATGCCGAACTCGCCGCCGGGCCGGAGAACGCGGTAAAACTCTGTGAGGCCTGCGAGGTAGTTCGACAGGTTGCGGAAGCCGAAGGCCGAGGTAACGAGGTCGATGGATGAGGATGCCAACGGCAGTTGCAGCGCGTCTGCTTCCACGGCAACGGCGTTGTGTCTTAAGAATTTGCTATTGCCGCGAATCAGCATCTGGTGGGAGAAATCGGCGGCAAGAACAGGCTTCGCGTTCGCAGGGCGATGGCGCAGCAAGGCCATCGTCATATCGCCTGTGCCGCAGCATATATCGAGGATAGTCGTTTCAGGGCGCGCGAGAATATTCTGGAATTTACGAGCAGTGCGCCACCACCACAGGCGATCGATATTCATCGAGAGCACATGGTTCAGCAGGTCGTAGCGTGGCGCGATGCTGTCGAACATGTCACGCACAGCGCGCGCAGCACTCTGCGGATCGGACGTCCCAGCTGGCTGTGCTCCCTGAGTCGGCATCATACCTCTCGAACGCGGGCGAGCATCCAGTCGATCGCCTCGATCAACTCGACGTCTTTTACATCTTCTACCACGGTTGCGCTGCCGATTCCTTCCGGCAGTATGAAACGACGTACTCCGGCACGATTCTTCTTGTCGCGCGAGGCAGCTTCAATCAATTTTTGCGCGGTGGCTTTGAATGGCGGCAGCGGCCCGTAGGCAAGGATGGTCCGTTGCACGCGATCGGCGTCTGCGGAAGAGATTGTGTTACGCGAACGGCCAAGCTGAAGGGCCGCCAGCATGCCCCAGGCTATCGCTTCGCCGTGCAGCAGCTTTCGGTAGTGAGTTGCAACCTCAATGGCATGTCCGACGGTGTGGCCCAGGTTCAGAATCATGCGCAAGCCTGACTCTCGCTCATCAATGCCAACTACTTCAGCCTTCATTTTGATCGAAACGGATATGACGTACTCGAGCGCTTTGCTATCCCGTCTGAGGATAGCTTCGACATTGCGCTCCATGAAGCGGAAAAGGCGCGCATCGCGAATGATACCGGCTTTGATACTTTCGAAAAGGCCCGCTCTCAGTTCGCGGTTGGAAAGCGTCTGCAACAGGTCGATATCTGCATACACCGCGAGCGGATGATGGAAGCTGCCGATTAGATTTTTGCCTGATGCGAGGTTAGCCCCCGTCTTGCCGCCTACGGATGAATCGACTTGTGCGAGCAGTGTCGATGGTATCTGGATGTAGTCGATGCCGCGCATGTATATGGCCGCCAGAAAACCACCCATGTCGCCTACGATGCCGCCACCGAAGGCGATCAGCAGCGAACTGCGATCGGCTCCCGCTGCGGACATTTCGGTGGCGAGCCGCTCCACCTGCGCCATGCGCTTGTGCTGCTCGCCTGCAGGCAAAAACAGGACGCATGGCTGATCCTGCTTCGGAAAAGAGGCGAGAAAACGCTTCGACCAGAGAGCCCAGATTTCCGGAGAAGTGAGGACGAAGATGCGGCTTCGCTTCGGCAGGCGACGGTAGAGAGTTGGAAGAATGCTGCTGCCCACGATCACGGGATATTGGGCCGATGCTGTTTTGACTTGTATCTTACGCACGCTCTTTTCATCGTATCGCAGGCGAGCTTGCTGAAGCTTTTGATGGCTAAAGCGAGTCTAAGAAAGTTGCACACAGGTGGTAGCCTCAAAGTTTATGGAGATTGCTAAACAAACGGACTATGTGATCGTGGGCGCCGGCATCGCAGGCCTGCGGGCCGCGATCGGATTGTCTGATGCGGGCCGGGTTCTAGTCATTACTAAGGAAAAACTGGGCGAATCGAATACCAGCTATGCGCAGGGTGGCATTGCCGTAGCAATGGGCGGTGATGAGGATGTGTCATTGCATCTGGAAGACACGCTGCAGGCGGGTGACGGGCTGGTGAATCGCGACGCTGCGAAGGTTCTGGTCGAAGAGGGGCCGCTGCGGGTCGAGGAGCTTCTGCAGTGGGGCACTGGCTTTGACCGTCATAATGGCGAGCTGATGCTCACGCGTGAGGGAGCGCACAGCCGGAACCGGATTCTACATGCAAACGGAGATGCGACCGGCGCTGAGATTGGTCGCTCGCTGCTGGCTCATGCCCGCGCGATAGAAAACATCACGCTGCTTGAGTGGACGATGTGCGTTGATCTGATCGTTCAAGCCGGGGAAGTGGTTGGTCTCACGGTCATGGATCGCGATGGGCGTCTGCACGATATTTATACGCGTGCCGTTCTGTTGGCCAGCGGTGGGGCAGGACAGGTATATAGCGATACTACGAATCCTGCTGTGGCTACCGGCGATGGCATCGCGATGGCGTACCGTGCCGGAGCGGAAATCTCGGATATGGAGTTTTATCAGTTTCATCCTACGGCGCTGAGTCTGCCGGGCGTTCCACGGTTTCTATTGTCGGAGGCGCTGCGGGGTGAGGGTGCATATCTGCGTAATGCCCAGGGAGAGCGCTTCATGGAGCGGTATCATCCGCTGCTGGAACTTGCTCCGCGCGATGTTGTGGCGCGTGCGATTACTCGCGAGGGAATCGGCGCGAATGGGGAGCAGCTACCGGTTCATCTCGACATGAGGCATGTGCAGGGCATGGATTTTCATAAGCGATTTCCCGGTATCTCTGCTTTCCTGGCGCGGCATGGGTTTGATCTCGGCCGCGACCTGATTCCGGTAAGACCTGCGGCGCACTATCTAATGGGCGGTGTGAAAACTGACGTGGATGGGAAGACATCTTTGAAGCGCCTGTATGCCGCTGGTGAGGCGGCTTGCACCGGCGTCCATGGCGCAAACCGGCTTGCCAGCAATTCGCTGCTCGAAGGTCTGGTCTTTGGTGCTCGCGCAGCGGAAAAGATGCAAGAAGAGCCTGTATTTGCTGCCAAAGACAATATGGCGTCTGATATGCGGACTGCTTCTGAAGGCAATACGGAGGATTTGCTGCGGCAGTTACAACAGATTATGTGGCAGAAAGCGGGGTTACTGCGCGATGCTTCGGCATTGCGGGAGGCTCAATCAGAGCTCAAATATATCTGCACTCTACTTCCAGCAAGCGTGAGCCGTTCTGCTCTGGAGTTGCGAAACCTGCAAGCGATCGCTGAACTGATTGTGCATGCAGCATTAGCCCGGGAAGAGAGCCGCGGAGCCCATTACCGCAACGATTTTCCACGGCGCGATGATGTGCGTTTCCAGAAACATTCGGTCTCGTGTAAGGATGAGGTGGCAGTGCAATTCGCTGCTGACTAGCTAAGCTTCTTTTCTGGAATGAGTTTGCTCGCGATCGCGAAGATTGCCAATGTCGTCAGGATGACAGCCAGGGATATCGTGACGGGAACTTCGATCCAGTGCGCGAGCAGCATTTTAAGAGCGACGAAGGCCAGAATTACTGCGAGGCCGTAGTGCAGCAGACGAAGGCTGTCGAGCATTCGGGCGAGCACGAAATACAGCGAGCGTAGCCCAAGAATCGCAAAAATATTGGATGTGTAGACGATGAACGGGTCACGTGAGATAGCCAGTACTGCCGGAACGGAGTCGAGCGCAAAGATCAGGTCCGTCGCTTCTACGGCCAGGATCACAAATAGCAATCCCGGCATCGCAAGCTTGATCCCAGCCTCGCCTTGATCTTGTACGCTGCGCAGGCAGCAACGCTGCAGCCAGCTCATGATGCCCGGTGCTGAGTCGTCTCCCTGCTTGTGGCGCAACAAGCGGATGGCTGCGATCAGCAGAAATGCGCCAAAGATGTAATTTACCCACGCAAAGCGGTTGAGCAGCGAGACACCGACAGCGATGAATAGCGCGCGCATGACTATCGCTCCGAGCACGCCCCACATCAGCACGCGGTGTTGCTCGTCGGTATTTAACCGGAGCGAGCGAAACATGAGAAGGAAAACGAACAGGTTGTCGATGCTGAGAGAGCCTTCGATCAGGTAGCCGGAGAAAAACTCGAGTCCCGGCTGGCGGCCTTGCGTTTTGGATAAAAAGAGTGCGAAGCCAGCAGCCAGAGTGGCGAGAAAAACTGTCCATGCCCAGGCATTACGTGCCTGGGTGGAGTGGCTTCCTCGTTGCAGAATAAAAAGATCGACCGCGAGCAATACGACCACCAGCACGTGGAATCCGATCCAGTACGAGATGGTCGCTCCGGCGATCATAGGCTAGCGTAGATTCAACAGGCGGATGGTTTCCAATATCGTGCTACCTACGATGGTCAGGCTCTTCGCGCTGATTTTGTCCATCGTATCCTGTGCCGTGTGGTGGTAAGCGTTCTGATAGCCGTAATCGAGATCAATCACGTCCGCCGTAGGGACCCCGCGTTTCACGAAGGCGAGGTGATCGTCTTCCACTTCCGTCTGTTGCTGATAGAAGTAGGACTGGTTGCCATCTTTCGCGGCTGCATGCTGGATCAGGTCGAGCAGCCAGCCTGTCGAGTTCCCATCGCGTTGGATATCGAGGTCCTTGTCACCGATCATGTCGAGCAGGATAAAAGCTTTGATGCGTTTGAGAGTGCCGTCGTTTTGCCATTTTGCCGCGAGATGGCGGCTTCCGTAGGTGCTGTCGGACGCTGACCACTCTTTGAAGGCTTCTTCGCCGTCGAAGAAGACGAGCCATACGCTGTAACCGTCGAGCGTGCGGCCACGGAGGTGGTTGGCCATCTCAATGAGAAAACCCGTTGTCGATCCGCCGTCGTTTGCACCGACGAAGTTGATGTTGCGGAGCGGATAGTTTGTCTCGTAATGCGATCCCAGCACGATCACGCCGTCTTTTTTGCCGGGGAAACGGACGATGAAGTTGTGCATCGTCTGGGGGCCGATGGCCGTGTTCATCGTGAAGGTGTCTTCTTCAAGATTGTCTTTCGCGAACTGCTTCTTGATGAAGTCTTCAGCTTTGACGTGCCCGGGACTGCCTACCCACCGGGGGCCGATGGAGACGAACTCGCGCGTATATTCGAGTGCCCGTGTTCCGTTGAAGCTGTCAGACGTGGCAGCGTACGAACTGTTGGCCTGAAAGAAACAAAAAACCAGGAGTAAAGCCAGCGAAAAGAATTGGGGGATCCCATCTTTTTGTCGAAAGGCACGACAAAAGGATGGCGCACCCTGAGTCTTTGTGAGCCGCGGCATCAGGAGGCGGCCTCTTCTCTCTTCCGTCTGCGGCGGGTGGGGTGGACCATGAAGGCAACGCCGATGCTGATGAGGTAGAGAACCAGCATGGGGGTGGCGAAGACGCACATGGTCAGGATGTCCGGTGTTGGGGTGATGATGGCCGCGATGATGAAGATGATGAGGATCGCGTAACGCAAATTTTTCCATAGAAAGCGTGCGTTGACGATCCCGAAGAGCGCCAGGAACATGACAAGGATCGGCAGCTCGAAGGTGACGCCCAAACCGAGGATGACGGTCAGAAAGAGATCGGTGTATTCATTGATCTCGATGAGCGGGTTGAAATCTTTGTTGAACGTGAATAGAAAGTCGAGGGAGCCGGGGAATACCCAGCGGTAGCCGAAGAAGGCTCCTGCTAGAAAGAGTCCCACCGTAGCCATCATGAACGGGGTAACGAAGCGCTTCTCGCTCTTATAAAGCCCCGGGGATATGAAGAGCCATACCTGATAGAGGATGAATGGCGCGGAGATGATGCAGCCGGCCATAAAGCTGATCTTCAGGTACATGTTGAAGCCGTCGATCGGGTTGTGATAATTCAGCAGCGCCGGCTGGTGATGCTTGGCGAGCGCGTACTTGATCGGCTTTTCCATGAAGCCGTAAATTTTTTCGTGAAAGCCGTAGGCGATGAAGAAGCCTGCCACGAGATAAATGACCGAGTGCACGAGGCGGCGGCGCAGCTCTTCGAGGTGCTCGAGGAGGCTCATGCCCGGCAATTCCGCGCGTTCTGTTACTGCATTTCGGGCGCGATCTAAGAGGTTTTCTTTCTCGCCATCAGCCATGGTGGATGGAGGCCTGCTCGCTTTCGGACGGTGTGGCGGGTGGGTTTGCCGCTTGTTCTTCTTTGGCTACCGCTTCCTGGTAGCCGGGATCGATCTCTGGGACGGGAAGGTCCTTGTTATAGGGCCATTCCGTGGCGCTGACGGGCTCGCCGGTGCTTGGCGGCATGATCGTCGGCTGGGTGGGGGCCGGGATTTCGGCGGGAAGCTGGCTGGCGGGCTGGGAGGCGGCCTGCTCGATCTGCTTTTGCCGTTCCTGCTGCTCCATGGTGCGCAACTCTTCGTCTATCTGCATCTTGAATTCGTTGCTGGCGCGCCGAAACTCGGCGAGAAGTTTGCCGATCTGGCGCCCTATTTCAGGGAGCCGCTTAGGGCCGAAGAGGATCAAGGCCAGCAGAAAGATGAAGATGGAGTCGCCGAAGTGCATCTGATTCCCATCATGATACCTGTCGCGGAGGACGGGTCACAAATATAGCTTTTTCGGCGTCAGACCTACCCCCTGGTCTTTTGTACGGAGATCGTTTATTTTCAATGGTTTACGAGTAAAATCCCGTACGGAGATCGTTTATTTTCAAGGGTTTAGCCTTGTGGCGATCTCTAAGATTTTTAAGATTTATGGTCTCTATATCTATTTATGTAATTACGCCATAAATCTGCCACGCCCTGTGAGCTGCTTGTAAGTCATTGGAATAGATAGATTTATTTTGATTTACGCCGTTTGGCATACTTGACAAGCGGTGAAGCTGAAGACGTTTTTGGCGCCCGGGACTCACTTCGAGCAGTTGTGTCGGATCAGCAAATGACCTTAATGGGGTGAATCTGGTTCCTTTGCGCTCAAAATACTGCACCCTCGTCTGGATTAAGCGCGGAAAAGCGACATTATCGGGAAAATCAGCGCAATCCTAAATGCTCTTTCCAGTACGACTCGGTTTTATCTATGGGTTGGTGCAATTTCGGTGTGGCGAAAGGTGTGACAAGCTGCGGCGAAATAAAGCCTACGCTGTTGTCGGTAAATGGCCCGGAGATTTCGCAATAACTGCGAACCAATCGGAGAATATTGACTCGCCAAACCTGAACCTTAGATACTGAAGCTGCCCCCATTGCTCGCTGATTGATTTGAATCCGAGGACTTCGCTCTACGCATGAAGAACGCGCTTCCGGCATTTTCGCATTCGTTCGCCTGCTCAACCTCATTACACACAATCCTTCTTCTAATTACTGTTGCTGCACTTTGCGGCTGCGGCATTCACGTCGGTCCCGGAGAAGCTACCGGCTCGCAACCAAAACCGCCAGGTGCGAACTTCAGTTTGTCGCTTTCACCGTCGAGCGTCACCATCGCTGGCGGTGCTTCCAAGTCCCTGTCGATTTCCGTTACCGGTTCTAATGGGTTCAACTCCCCCGTAGCGATTCAGATAGCGGGCTTACCCTCCGGCGTAACCATTTCTCCGTCTGGACCGTCGGTAACTCCTGGAATTTTGCAGCAGCTTACCATTACGGCCTCCAATTCTGTCACTGCGTCCACCGCGACGGTGACATTTACCGGCTCCTCCGGTTCCTTGCGGCATACGGCGCAGCTAAGCCTGACAACACAAGCTTCTCTTCCCGTCAGGACCTCCCTTACGCGCACGCGATATGTAAAGACAGATGCGGTGAACCCGTACGCTGTAATTTACGACTCCAACACAAACCGCTTCTTCATGAGTGATCCCGGGACCAACCAGATCATGGTGCTCGACGCCGGCACTCAGAAAGAGATCGGGGCTATTGCTGTTCCGGGCGCTTACGGAATGGACGAAACTCCAGATCATACGACACTCTATGCAGGCACCCAGTTGGGAGATATATATGCGATCGATCCGGTAGCCATGAAGGTCACACGTCGCTATATCGCATCCCAGATTGGCTCGAGCGGATACGATGCCTATTCCGTCAGGACACTCAGCAATGGCAAGCTTGCATTGTTGGGGGGGCAAGGAGGTATTCCAGGCGTCGATGGTTATGACGGCTTTGCTATCTGGAATCCATCCGATAATACGATCGCTGCGTACAGCGGATCCATTCCCAATTGCATTGCAGACGGGCATATCTTCGGATTCACCGTCACCGGCGATCGGGCGCTGGTGGTCATTTATGCTGGCAGTTCTCTTTGTACCTTTAACCCTGTTACGGGCCAATTCAACTCAGCGAATGTGATCGGATCGCAGATCACAACGACTCCCGATGGAAAATCCATCCTGATTATTCAGAACGGCAATCTGGCTTCTCAATTCGGTCAACCGACACAGATCTTTGTGTTTGACGCCCATACGCTTTCGCAAACAGCGTCCTTCCCAGTGACCGATGTCAACGGTCCGTTGCTACTTGTCAGCCTAGACTCAAAAACGCTTTACATCACGCCGGAATTTGGCTCTACTGCGTACGCGTATGACATTGCCAGAGGCAGCAATATCGGCTGGATACCGGATTTCTTTTATGGCCCTACATCCAGCCCGTGGATTCAGGCTGTCGATAACACGGGGCTACTCGCCGGACCGGTGACCGAAGGCATCGGCATGCTTGACACTGCGGCGCTGCGGACGGGTCCTGTCGGCACCCAGTTCGCGAATGCTTATCTCACCCCGCCCACCGGTCCCGTGACTGGGGGAACGCAAACGCAATGGAATGGTTCGGAAACAGGGGCGTTGAGCGCTGTTTATTTTGGGGGCAACAAGGCCTCGTCAATCTCGGGATCCGGAACCTTCTATGGGACAACACCGCCCGGTGCTCCCGGCCTGGTGGATGTTTATTCGCTGATGGCAGATGGCGGCATGCAGGTGATTCCCAATGCGTTTAGCTATGGGCCCACGATCCTCGAAGTAACTGGGGATTCATCGACGGCCGAGGGCGGCGGCATGGGCATGGTCTTCGGGTATGGCTTTGGATCGGTGGACTATGGTGCTGCTATTCCGACGGATCTGCAAATCAGTGTTGGCGGCAAACCAGTAAAAATCAGTCAGTACTTTCCAAATGCATATAACTCATCCAGCCCGCCATCTCTTTTGCAGGCTGCAGCATACACAATTCCTGCCGGCGTCGCAGGAGGATCCGCAGATGTCACTATCACCACTCCGTCAGGAGCGTCTGCTTTTCCCGCAGCCATCCATTATCTGCCACCGATCCAGCAATTCCCGCTGGCAGGCGCGGTGCTGGCGCAGGGTATCTATGATGCAAGACGGGATCTCTACTACTTCACTGACGCGGCGGAGATTCGAGTTTTCTCAAAAACACAGGGACAGTGGCTTACCCCTATCCAGGTTCCAGCTGCCCCCCAAAATACAACGCACCGCCTGTGGGGAATCGCACTCTCTCCTGATGGAAGCAAGCTCGCCGTCTCTGACGCCACCGCAGGAATGATTTATCTTATCGACCCGGATTCGACAAACTCAGTGCGATCCTTCCCCTTCAATGTGCCCTATTTTGCTGGCTTCCCTGAACCATATCAATCCGGGTTAATCACCAATCCAGCAGGTCTTGCTGTCAGCGATTCGGGAATGATTTACTTCGCTGCCTTTACTGTCGGCGGAGAGGGCTTCGATTACTTTTTCAAGCTCGACACAAACTCCGACAAGATCAAAGACTACGGCATTGATGGCTTCGGCGGTCCCTTGTACAAGGTGGCAATCAGTTCTGATAATTCTCGCGTTTTCTTTAACAACGATGGTTCCGTCTTCAGCATCGACACGGCAACGGATACGCTCAATTGGTCCACCGCAGGCCCCGGCTGCTGCTACGGCGACTATGATCTGGCCTTGTCGAGCGATAACAGCCGGGTAGAGGCCACCAGCTACCTATATGATCCTGCGCTGAACGCCGAGTCTTACCTTGTATTGAATGATCGGGAAGCAGATTACTTTGCCTACGTCTACGGCACGAAACTGAGCCCTGATGGAAGCCTGCTATTTCAGCCATCGATCAGCGGGATCGATGTCTTCGACGGTAGATTGGGAATCCTGCGTACAAGGATTTCCTTGCCGGTTCCAATGTCGCAGAACTACGACGCGCTGGTTAGCGACGGGAAAGATAACGTCCTCATTGCGATTACCGGGCAATATGGGAGCGGCATTGCAATCGTAGACCTCGGTTCTCTTCGCGAACCGTCTCACTCGCCATATCCGGGCGCTGATGACAAATCTTTACTGTCTGTCGGTAGTGCTCAGCGAGTGTCAAACCTAAGAAACGTGGTCGGTGCCAATAAAGCGGCCGCAGCAAACAATAGGCCCAACTCACTGATAAAACACGTCGTAAATACCGGCTTGCTGCCGAAACAGTAACGCGATTGTTCAACCATCCTCTTGTCTAAGAAGCAATTGGGAATAAAACACGCCAAGGCACAGTGAGGTATCTCGGATAAAGTGTGTTTCCTGTCGCCTTGGGACTCCAGGCCTTAGCGCTGTTTGACCTTTTAGACTGACGTATTCTCGGTAAGCTGCCGCGTGATGGGCAGCCTGGAGATCGGTCAATGTCGCAGGAAACATGAATCCAGACTGACCTGCCAAAAAAACAAATCAAGACACCGCCGGAACTGCTTTGTATTAAAATCGAATGAAATCGATTTGCCGGCAGAGGCGCATTTTCTGCGACGAATACCGTAACGGCACATCGAATTTACAGGGTTGCAACATCCCCGTGGGTTGAGCGGCTTAGGCCGCGGCGAATCCTCTGCAACCATGATTGCTTTCAACATCCCCGTCCAACGAATTGGACTGAAGGCGGAAAAAGAATTGAGCGTACTTACGGAAGAAGAAGTATTGTCGGCCCCTGCGATTGAGCAGGACGTTTGTTCCCTGGATAACTACCTGGCCCAGCCGGATCACGGCATGGACGAGCGCATTGCGGCGGCGCGCGCCAAACTGGGCAACACCACAATTCTGCTGGGGCACCACTACCAGCGGGACGAAGTGATCTGCTTTGCCGATTTCACGGGCGATTCCTACAAATTATCTAAAGTTGCTGCCGAAACCGAGGCAAAATATCTGGTTTTCTGCGGCGTGCACTTTATGGCCGAGAGCGCCGATGTGCTGGGGCGCGACGACCAGCAGGTGATTTTGCCTGACCTGAATGCCGGCTGTTCGATGGCGGACATGGCGGAGATCGGGCAGGTGGAAGATTGCTGGGATTCGTTGATGGCCGTAGGCCTGAACCCTGGCGACGTTCTGCCTATCACGTACATGAATTCGACGGCTGCTATCAAAGCATTCTGCGGCGAGCGCGGCGGGCTGGTTTGTACTTCGTCGAATGCGGGCAAGGCCTTTGACTGGGGTTTTGCGCGTGCGGAGAAGATTCTGTTTCTGCCCGATCAGCATCTGGGACGGAACACTGCGTTTGCGATGGGGATTCCGCTGAACGAGATGGTGGTGTGGGACCCGTACCAGATCAATGGCGGCCTGACGCCTGCCCGGCTGAAGGCGGCGAAGGTCATTCTGTGGAAGGGCCATTGCTCGGTACACCAGCGCTTTCTGCCGGAGCATGTCGATAAAGTTCGCGCGAAGTATCCGGGGATCCAGGTGATCGTGCATCCGGAGTGCCGCTGGGAGGTTTGCCAGAAGGCTGATGCGCTGGGCTCGACGGAGCGGCTGATTCAACTGGTGAACGATGCGCCTGATGGCACGATGTTTGCGATCGGCACGGAGATCCATCTGGTGAACCGGTTGGCGAAGGAGTTTGCGCCGAAGGGAAAGAAGATCATCACGCTCGACGACACGGGCTGCCTGTGCACGACGATGTACCGGATAAGTCCGCAGCACCTGGCCTGGGCGCTGGAGAACTTGATCGAGGGGAATGTGGTGAATCAGATCAAAGTGCGCGACGATGTGAAGCACTGGGCCCGGGTGGCTCTGGATCGGATGTTGGAGATTCGGGCTTGATGGCGGAGCGGCTCGGTTCTTAAGATTTTTCGGCTTTTAGGAGAAGGACCCAGGTTAGCTTCGCGAACCCTTCGGCTTCGCTCAGGGCAGGCTCTGGGGCACCCGTATTTGGCACCTCCATCACCCGCATTCGGGATGCCGCATTCTGTTACGGTTATTCTTTTCTGGAGAATTAGAATCATGGTATGAAGACGTTCACGCTGGATGAGGCGCAGTCGCTGCTACCGATACTGGAATCGCTGCTGAAGCGGGCGGTCGATGGCAAGCGGCTGGCTGAGGAGAAGGACGCGAGCCTGCAGGAGCTGCGGCAGCGTATCTTTCTTTCCGGTGGCATGCAGGTGAATGTGATAGCGGTAGCGCGCCAGCGGGCTGAAGTTGACAAGCTGGTGCAACAGGCTAAGGACGCTATTGCAGAGATCGACTCGATCGGCGTGCAGGTGAAGGATCTGGAGATGGGCCTGCTCGATTTTCCCTGCCTGATCGATAGTGAGATAGTGCTGTTGTGCTGGAGGATGGGCGAGTCGCGCATCGATTTCTGGCATACGATTGACGCAGGCTTTCGCGGCCGACAGCCGCTGGATGAGCGCTTTGGCCGAAACAGGTCGGAGAGGCCGAACTGAGCGGTCTAGGCTAACTCATCCTTGTTACGTTGAATTGCAGCGGAAAAGGGCAGAAAAATTGTAAAGACGGTACCGCTTTTGCCTTTTGCCTGACTGCTGCGGACACGAAGCTTGCCCTGATGCCGGTCGATAATTTCCTTCGTTACCCAGAGACCTAATCCTGTACCACCGAAGCCCTTTGTGGTGAAGAAGGGTTCGAAAAGTTTTGTGAGCGTCTGGCGGGTCATGCCGGTTCCGGAATCTGCGACGGTAAAGGTCATTCCTTTTTTGCCGGACTTCCAATCCGTGCCCGCGCGGCTGCGTAGAAGGAGACGCCCGCCTCCGGATGGCGCCATGGCATCAATGGCGTTGCTAACGAGATTGCTGATGATCTGTCGGATCTCTCCCTCAAAACACCGCACCGTTTTTTCCGCGCGAAGACGCGTTTCGACTTGCACATGCGCGTTGACGATGCGGCCCTGATAGATGGAGGTCACACTGTCGATGAGACTCTCTGACGAAACTTCCTGCGGGCTGGTGGATTGCTTGTGAAAGCGCAGAGTCTGGTTGCTGATGACGGAGACGCGGCGTAATTCTCGTTCCGCAGTGTCGAGGTATTCCTGAATTTTTGCAAGGTTGTTGCTGTGACGAGCGAGATAAAGAAGATTGGTAACGGACTCGAGCGGATTATTGATCTCATGAGCGATGGAGCTGGCTAAACGGCCTACGGCTACCAGCTTTTCGTTCTGGACGAGAGCCTGCTCTGCCTTTTTCTGCTGTGTTATTTCAAGCGATGCCGCAGTGATGGCCTGAACGGATCCATCGGCGGCATATACGGGGAAGTAGCTTACCGTCCAGTAGCGATACTGTTCCGGATCCGTGACGAGCGTGCCCTCGAGGGGATAGTTGATCACCGGCTCGCCAGATCGCACTTGTTCGAAAAGCTCGCGAAGGCCTTCGATGGGCGCCATTTCAGTGAGGGTTCGCCCGACAACCTGCTCTGGAGCGAGGCCGAAGAACTGCGCCTGGCGATCATTCAGGCGCAGATAGCGGAAATCTTTGACGTCGAATAATGCAAGTCCGATAGGGGCTGTGCGGTAGAGCGTTTCGATCTCGGAGATTTGGCGCTCGGCCTGTGCGCTCTTTTCAAGAAGGGCAATCTGGACCATTCTCTCCTGCGTGATGTCGCGAAAGAAGATCGTGATGCCGTCTTTCGCCGGATAACTTTGGATTCGCAGCCACAAGTTAAGAGACTCAGGGTAGAAGGCTTCGAATTCAGTCGCTAAGCCATCTTCCATGCTTTTGCGATAGTTTTCTATATAGGGCGAATTCTCGTAGACGGTGGCGGGGAAGCTCTCGAAAAGATTTTTCCCAAGCACTTTTCCGTCAGGAGAGATCAGTTCGCGGGCCTGGCGGTTGAGGAATGTAAAGTTATAACTGCGATCGAGAAAGATAATGGCGTCGGTCGTGGCGTCGAAAAACTGCGCCATCTGACTGCGAAGAAGGGCATCGTCCTTTTGATCGACATTGAGAGGATTGTTCAGCATCCACTTTCCTTTTTCAACTTATTTCTGAGATGCAACGCGTTGGCATTTTCTTATTCAAAACTTAAAGATAATGCAAGCCGGGATGGGTCGCAGAGGGTGGGAAGAGTGTAGGGCGGTCTTTGACAAACGATAATTATTATCGTTTAATAGAAATTGATGAGCGCACAGGAAATCAAAGAGTTTCGAGAGTTGTGCGAGCGTGCAGGGCTTGCTGCTACTCATCAGCGGCAGGTAATTTACGAAGTTCTCAAAAACATGCACGGGCACCCAAGCCCGGAAGAAGTGTATGCGCGGGTGAAGCGCAGAATACCTTCGATCTCGTTAGCAACTGTTTACAAAAACCTTCATCTATTTATAGAGAGCGGCGTTTTCCGCGAAGTGAGCCTGCATCACGGCTCGCTTCGGGTGGAGATAAATCATAAGCCGCATCATCATCTTGTTTGCACCTCCTGCAAATCGATCTCCGATATCGATGCGGAGGCTTTAGGACTGGCCACGCAATATGGCAAGCTGCCAGGCGGTTTTCTGGCGCAGCGTTTTGCCGTAGATGTGCTGGGATTGTGCGCCGATTGCCAGAAAAAAGCTGATTAATCTTCAACCTTTCATATCAATTTTCTTACTGAACCAACTTACTTAAAAGGAGTCATACATGCTGAGTGTAGGCGAGAAGTTCCCTAATTTTTCTGTGACCGCAACTGTGAGCCGCGACAAGAACAAGGCGTTTGAGACGATTACGAACGAGAGCTATCCGGGCAAGTGGAAGGTGTATTTCTTCTGGCCGAAGGACTTCACGTTTGTGTGTCCGACGGAAATTGCTGCATTCGGCAAGATCAACAATGAGTTTGCGGACCGTGATACGCAGGTGCTGGGCGGCAGCATCGATTCCGAATTCGTTCACCTGGCATGGCGCAATAACCATGACGATCTGAGGGACCTGCCTTCCCGATGCTCGCCGATGTGAAGCGCGACCTGACGGAGCAGCTTGGGATTCTTGATCCGGCAGCTGGCGTGGCGCAGCGCGCGACGTTCATCGTCGATCCGGAAGGCGTAATTCGCTTTGTATATGTGACGGATCTTTCGGTGGGCCGCAATCCGCAGGAAGTGTTGCGTGTGCTCGACGCGCTGCAAACCGATGAGCTTTGCCCCTGCAACTGGCAGAAGGGCGAAGAGACGCTGGCTGTCTAAGGACTGCTGTCCAGACGGAAATGGCGGGACGTTTGTCTCGCCATTTTTAGAACATTTGTGATGATTTGCTCCGATCGATGAGGAATTCCTAGCCAGATTGGTTTGAGATTCTTCCTCCCGTTGGTCGTCAGAATGACGGCCAGTCTGCAGGTAGTTGCAGATTGCGATTTTGGGGCATGAAGAAAGGATTTGAATATGCAATTGGATCAGTTGATTGATGGATTGCCGAGTCATGCGAAGGATTTGAAGCTGAATTATTCGAGCCTGGTGCGGCAGAATACGGAGCTTACGAAACAGCAGCTTTGGGGCACGGTGGTGGCGAGTGCGATTGCCACGCGCAAACCTGAGTTGACGGCAGCGGTGCTGGAGGAAGGTGCGAAGCAGCTTTCTGCACAGGAGTTTGACGCAGCGAAAGCGGCGGCTTCGGTGATGGGAATGAATAACATCTACTATCGCTTTCTGCATCTCACGTCGAATGAAAAGTACGGCACGATGCCGGCGCGTTTGCGAATGAATGCGATGCGTACGCATGGTGTCGATCACAACGACTTCGAGCTGTGGTCGCTAGCGGTTTCGGCGATCAACGGCTGCGGCAAGTGCGTCGATTCGCATGACAAGGTTGTACGCGACAAGGGTGTGAGCGAAGAAACGGTGCTGGCTGTGGTGCGTGTGGCTTCGATTATTCACGCGATTGGTACGGTGCTGGATGCGGAACGTGTGGCGCAGAGCGAAGCTGTTGCGGTCTAGATTTTCCGGTAGCTATAAACCGCCGTCATTCGGACGACCGAAGGAAAGTAAGAATCTCAAGTAGGCTGGTTGGGGATTCTTCTCCCGTGGCTCAGAATGATGACTTTCGTTCCTGGTCTATACCTAGGAATTTGCTATAGGTTTTTTCGGATGATTAAAGAGGGGGGATATTCCAATGAAATATCCCCCTTTTTTCTGACTGCCGGAATTAATTTTCAGGGAGGACGACGAAAGGCCCTGTTTCATCCGGACGTGCGTTCCGTAGAAACGCGGGCTGATGCAGAGGAGCCGGGAAGGAGAATTCCCATGCGGGAGATTTCAGGTCCGGCAGCGGCTTTGCATGGAAGAGCTTTTTGCATTGTCTTGCCGTCCATCGCGCCCATGATTTGGATTTTTTTCTGCGGGCGCTGTCGGTTGAAATTCCAGTTCCGGCGTACATCTGCCGGTAGAGTTTCGAAAGAAACATAAAAGCGATTCGGGCGCGCAGGGTTGGAGTGCATGCCGATCTCTGCCAGATTGCGGTCCAGTTATAAAACCTGTCCCAGACCTTTTGCGTGCGCTCCCGAATCTCATCGGAGCTCATGGATGGGTGAGGGGTGAACATTTTGGGACGAACTTCGGTCGGAATGAGCCAGTAGCGAGTAATCGGCACATCGCCGACCAGCGTTGGGCTTTTGGCCTGCTCTTTTTCCCATCGAGTAAAATCCACGGTTCCGGGAAATGGGGTCATCATGACGAACTGGGCAAAGGTTACGCCGGCCTTCAATGCCATCTCGACCGTTGCATCAAAGGTTGCGGGCTTATCGGTCGGTAGTCCGAAGATGAATGATCCGAGGACATGGACGCCGTGCTGTTTGAATGTTTGGAGCTGCTTCGCGAGTGCTTCGCCGGAGTAGTTGAAATCTTTGTAGACAGCCTTGAGTCCTTCCGGAGTGACGGCCTCCACTCCAACCAGAGCGCCCTTGATATTGGCTTTGCGCATCGCGTCCAGATATTCGCCGTCTTCGCCTGCTTCCATGGTGATCTGGGTAAAGAAGACCATGTCTTTTGGTAGCTTTGCGAGCTCTTCCATGAGTTGAAAACGCTCTGTGCGGATTGCTGTCAGCTCTTCAAGTTTGGCGAGATTGTTCTGCTGCCTGGCCAGGCGCAGATCGGTCAAGGTAACGGGATAGAAGTTGTCGTCGGCGAGGGCGATAAAGCGGAAGCCGATCTGGCGCAGATGGACGATTTCGTCGATCACGCTTTGGTAGCGTCGCTGACGGGGCTGCTGTCCATCGGTCCGCCAGACGCTGCAGAAGGAGCAGTGCTTCGGGCATCCGCGAATGGTCTGTACCGAGGCCCACATATATTTATCGCGCGGCATGAGGTCCCATCGAGCAGCCAGAAACTGGCTTCCTTCTATCCGTCCGCCCTCGTAGATGCTGGATGGATTGCCGGCCAGGCAATCGGTGACGACCTTGCCCCACGCGAGATCGCCGTCGCCCTTTACGACTGCATGAGCACGACCGCGTTCCAGCGCTTCTTCAGGGAAGAGCGTTGCATGGATGCCGCCGTACACGACCCATGCGCCACGTTCGCGCGCTATGCGTCCGACCTCATATCCGCGCAAAGCATTGCCCGTATGTACGCTGATGCCGACGATATCTCCCGGCAGGATACTTTCCGGGACAATCTGCTCCAGCGACTCATCGACGAGAATGGGGTCTCCCGCTGACCGGGGAGTTGCCGCTGCTAGGACAAACAGCCATCGTGGCGTAATGACGGCCGTGCCAAAAGAATTGTCGCTGGGATTTACTAGATGAACACTCATCGGATCCAACCTTTCCTCGTGCGAGTACGGTGGCATCAGAGAGTGTTTTCTCAATTGGATAAATCACTTGCCCAGGTTCATGTTGTGATTTCCGATCAGGACTTTTCCCACTGGACCTTGTTGCAATCATACATACCGTGAGCGACATTTAGCGCCATATCACGCCATATTTGTTTCTAAATTCACCGCCGGCCTGAAAATCGCAATTTCTTGTAGCAACCCGCCAATAGCGCTAGTGGGCCATATGCTGGTCGCGTCTTCGCTCTCGCCGCTATACCTTAGCGAAACTAATTCGGCAGATATTTTGATGGCGGGAAGCCATGCAGGTGGATGCGAAAACAGGTTCGGGCTTCTTTCCACTCGAGCTGCAGCTTTTTCGAAAGGCTGTATTCCGGAGGCCATTGCGCGGGGTGCGTTTTCCATTGCAGTTGCGGATAGTGATGGAGGATGAGTGCGGTGCGCGGCAGGTGATAGGGAGAGCTGATGACTTCCGTCGTGTGCCAGCCATGCGCTTCCATGATTTTGTTCGAGTAGTAGATGTTCTGGATGGTGTCGTGTGCCTCCACAAACTGATTATGAGCGGCGGTGCCGGTTATGATGATCTCGCTGCTGACGCCCTTTTGATATTCTCGAACGCCTTCCATGACGCGCTCACGCTGTTCCGGCGTGGGTGAGCCGTCGGCCTTTGTGGGGCAGCCGAGGACAATGAGGGCGTCTACTTTATTGAGATTTGCATTTTGACTTGAGGCGAAGAAGTAAAGGCCGAGAACGGTTGCCGGACAGATAAGGCACACAATGATGAGGACGATGAGTATTTTGAGCGTGGTCCGCATGAGCACAGGGTACATCGTGTGCCACACCGCGCCAAAAAGCTGTCTAAACGTGGCGAAGGCGAAGAAGCTCATCTACGGATTGTTTGAGATTCTTCGCTTCGTTCAGAATGACGTTTTATGTTGGTGTTAGTTTTTTCGAGAAAAAATGGCTGTCATGGCTAGGGCTTGCCGTTGGGATTCCAGGTTGGTTTCCAGTCAGTGTTGGCGAGCCAGGTGATGGGTTTCACCATGGATGAGATGACGGTGGTCATGTAGGGTATATCGAGCTTATCGATCTCGTCGCTGGGCTGGTGGTAGTCCTTGTGCAGGTTGAAGCTGGAGACGGTTTGCGCGATGATGCCTTTTTTCGCAAGGGCGTAATTGTCGGACCGGCGGAAGAACTGCTCCTTCGGATGCGGATCACCGGCGAGGTGCGCGCCATGTCCGGCGAGCGTGGGGCCGAGGTTCGAGCGCTCCCAACCGGTGAGCCAGAAATCGCCTGCGGGGACCGCGGGATCGGGGCGTCCGATCATTTCAAATTCGAGATTGGTGACGATGTGATCGAGCGGCACGGGCGGGTGATCGATGAAGTAGCGGTTGCCGAAGCCGCCGATTTCCTCTGAGCCGAATAATGCGAAGATGATGGTGCGTTTGGGGCGCTTGCCCTGGCTGAGCACGCGGGCGAGTTCGATGACGGCGGTGGTGCCGGAGGCGTCGTCGTCAGCTCCGTTGTAGATGGTGTCGCCATTGACGGCGGGGCCGATACCGAGGTGGTCGAGGTGCGCGGTGAGCAGAATGGCGTCCTGCTGCGTCTTTGAGTCGGAACCACGAAGGACGGCGACGGCGTTCCAGGTTTCAGTACGGGGGGTATCCTCGTATTTCGCAAGGCGCTGCTTCAGACGGTCGGGAAGCGGGTCGGGCAGAGGCGCTTTCTGAATGAAACTACCGTTGTCGCCTGCGGGTTCAAGGCCGAAGCTTTCGAATAGCGAGGCGGCCCAGGTGGCGGCGATGTGCTCATCGCGGGTGGCGCTGCCGCGTCCGTGGAGGGAGTCGGAGGCGAGGAAATTTTCATCGGCGCGAACGCACTGATTGCAGAAAGAGGGATGGCTGGCGGCGGCTGCGACGCGACAAAAGGGTACGAGCAGTGATATGACCAAGACTAGGCGGATGGATTTGTGCATAGTGTGTGAGCGCAGTATATCGAAGATAAAAGACACGGCGCGCTGTTCCGCGGGGTTAGTGCTTAGTGAGATGGGGCATGAGGACAAGAGAGTCGAACGAGTGAGATCTGGATTGAAGACGAGGCTTTTTCATTTCTTTTGCATGGCCGGATTGATGCTGCTGTGCTCATGCGGGGGTAAGTTTTTTCCGGATGAGACAGGCGGCGGCGGAAACACGAACAGCGGCAATTACTTGTACGTAGCGAATTCGTCGACCAGCGTGAGCTCTATTGCGGGATTCACGATTGCGAACAGCGCGGTGAGCGATCTTTCAAATTCGCCCTTTGCGACGGGACTGCCGCCGAATGCGATGGCGATTACGCCGAAAGATACGTTTCTCTATATGGGCAGCCTCTCCGGCGGCATCTATGCGTACACCATCAATTCCGATGGAACCCTCACGGTCGCGAACAGTGGCAGCCCGGTTGCGACAGGCGTGAGTCCGGTCACGATGAAGGTCGATCCTACGGGGCAATGGCTGATTGTGGCGGACCTGACACCGCAGGTCTATGTCTTCGGCATCAATGCCAGCACGGGAGCGCTGACGACGCAGGGTAATCCGCTGGCGCTGGACACAGGCACGACGGGCAACCTGTATATCACGCCGAATGGCCAGTATGTGTTTATCTCGCTGGGAACAGGCGGAGTGGATATTCTGACCTTTGCCTCCGCGACAGGCGTGATCAGCAAGAGCCAACTTTTAAGCCCCAAAGCATCGACGAATGCCGACATGGGGCTGGCCAGCGATCCGACCAGCAAGTATCTGTTTGTAACGGAGACAGGCATCAATGCAGTTCGCGTGTTGAGCATCAATACGACCGGGAGTTCCATACTCACGGAGTTAGCGACATCTCCGACGAAGACAGGGCTGGGCCCATCGCAGGTGGTGGTCACCGCGAGTGGAAGCTATGTATATGTGACCAACCGGACGGATGGCACGATCAGCGGCTTTGCGCTTTCCGCAAACGGAGCGCTGACGGCGCTTTCGGGATCACCTTACACGACGGGTTCAGCGCCGGTGGATATCGTGGAGGATAAGACGGGAGCGTACATCGCAGTGGCTTGCGTAGGCGGCAATCCGGATATGCAGGTGTTCACCATTGACACGACGACGCCGGGGAAGCTGGATGCCTTTTCGAGCAAGACAACCGGGACCGATCCTACGCTGGCGAGCGCCATTGTAGCGACGAAATAGACTACCCAAAAAATAGGGGTCGCAGATTTGCGGCCCCTTATTTGGTGCGTGGCTTCATTTCTATTTAATAGTTCCGTTCATTGCATTCGGGTAAAAGACGCCTCCGGTTCCGGCGGCACCTCCTCCGTAGACGATGCTCAACACCTGCGAAGTCGTGCGAGCATACGTCATTCCATTGGCATCGTTGTTGACGATGGTAGCGGCACCGTTGGTGATGCCGACGCCGATGTCGTCGTTGCCAGTTCCGTCGAGTTTGGCGCGCGTGGCGGCGATGGCCTGGGATGCTGATTGCGCTGCGGTTCCGGCCTGAAAGATACGGGTGCGGATGGCTGCGGCGTGATAGGCCTCGACGTTATGAATGCCGACGGCTTTATCGAGATAGGTTTTGCTGGAGATGAGTCCGGCCGCGCCTTGATAGGCAGTGACGCCGACATCCTCAAAGATAAAAGCTCCGAGCAGGAAATTGGTTTCGCTGGCGAAGGGATCGAATGTGGCTCCGAGACCTGCTGCCATGGCGAGCGTATTGAAGCTGGTCATGAGGTCGATGTTCGGCTGCGCTACCGCGTTGGTGGCGAGAGCAGACTGCAGAAACTTCACGTGATTCTGCTCGTCCATGGCGATTTCAGCGGCCAGCTGCGTGAGCAGAGGATCTTTGAAGGGAACCTTTGCATTCGCTTTAACGGTCACGGTGCCGCCGGCTGTGCCGTCTCCACCTTTGGTAGAAATGCCGGCCTGTTCGAGCGTCATGCCAGTTGTGGCAATGGTGTAGAACTGCGCCTCAAGGAATTCGAGATTTAGGGCGAAGTTGAGAATGTCGTTGTCAGTGACGGTGGTTGAGGCCTGGGCGAAGGCCCGGCTACGGCTGAGCGCCATGCCTGCTAAGGCAGCGCCGCCAAGAAGTATGGCGGAACGTCGCGATGACTTCTTTTCCTCAAGAAGAGCGGTGGTGCGATCTTTTTCTTCAATGAAGTCCATGTCCGTGTCTCCTTAGGAAGCCGAAGCTGTGATGTTGCCGTTGAGTCCGTTGGGAAAGAACCCGCCGCTCTTGACGACGCCAGCCGCTGGATTCAGATAGACGATATGCAGCACCTGGCTGGGCGTGCGGTCATAGGAGATGGAGTTGGAGTCAGAGGCCACGATCGTGCTGCCTGAAAGCTGCGTCTCGGCTCCGCCTCCCGCTGTAGCGCGCAGAGTGGAAATCTGGTTCGCGTAGGTCACATAGGGATCGCCAAGCTGGGTGATGAGGGTACGAATTTCGCCGGCGTGGTAGGCCTCGGTAGCGAGGATACCGGCAGCAGCGGCGAGATTATTCTTGTCGGTCAGCAGACTGGCGGCTCCGTGGTAGGCAGTGACGCCGACATCCTCAAAGGTAAATGCGCCGACGAGGAAGCTGTTTTCATCCGCAAAAGGATTGAAGGTAGATCCGATACCAGCGGCCATGGCTGCCGCATTGAAGCTGTTGGTGAGATCGATGGCCGGGCGGCTGACGGCGGCTGATCCCAGGGCCTTGCGGAGAAAGCGCACGTGGGCAAGCTCATCATTCGCAATCTCCATAGCGTATTGCTGGATGGCAAGCGTTTTGAACGCGACCTGCGAACCGCCAGTAACTGCGCCAGCGCTCGATCCGGCGTCGGTGTCAGATAAACCTGATCCGGTAGCGGCGCGGAGATAAAATTCGGCTTCGAGATATTCGAGGTTCAGAGCGAAGTTGAGATAATCTGCGTCGGTAAAGGTGGTGGGCGTGGGTGTTGGGTTTGGCGAGGGGCCGGATGAGGAACTGCTGTTATTGCCGCATCCGATGGCTAATGCAGTAGCCGCTGTTCCTGCGCTGATTCCTACTCCAGCTATGAAGGAACGGCGGGATACGCCTTTTTTAAAAAACTCATCGAGCTTCTTCACGTGAGTGCCTCCTATTTCAACGAAGATCAGGCATGTACATCGTCTGTACGTCTGGGATGGCTTCCCCGGATTTATGAGATCGAAGAATAAAAAATTTGTGTGCCGGATGAAAAATACTTCAAAGAAATTGTGAGGCGTGAACAAGCGAGGCGTGGCAGAGCGGTATTACTGCTTAGTTTCGCGGCAGCCGAAGACCGCAATTTTCAGTGCTATGCTCAAGGAATAAAAGGAAGAAGAGTGGGCTGTTGTCCTCTTGTTCTCCTTTCCTCCAAATGAGCATAGTTCCTCGCCAGTTTTTCTCTCCGTTTGCCCGTGTCCTACCTGCAATTGTGTTGCTTCTGACGATAGGCGGCTGCAATCGGCTGCGGCCCAAGCCTGCCAAGGAGTATGTGTATGTGGTGGCGAAGGAGACGTTTCTGCGTGACCGCATTGCTGCGGTTTCGAACCGCGTGGGCGATGTGGCGAATGGGCAGCGGCTCGAAGTTGTGGAGCACTCGCGCCGCTTTCTGAAGGTGAAGACGGAGAAGGGCGAGATTGGCTGGATCGAGGAACACGGCGTTATCGATCAGGCAACTTATCAACAGTTTGTCGACCTGACAAAGCAGCATGTCAACGATCCTGTGATTGCCACAGCGACGCTGCGGGATGACCTTTATCTGCATGTACGGCCAGGCCGAAAAGAAGACCGATTTTTTCTGCTTCCGGAGAACGACAAGCTGCAAATGCTGGTGCGCGCTTCCGTACCGAAAGACAACCCACCGCAGGCTATGCCTGTAGCGAAGCCCAAGAAGCCGAAAAGCGATAGTGCAAAGGCTAAGGCAGACGCCGCGAAGGTGAAATCGCCCGAAAAGCCGGATACTACTGCACCATCTACACCAACGCCAGTAGCTCCTGCCGTGCCGCCGGTGCTCGAAGACTGGTGGCTCGTGCGGGATAAGCAGGGACGCGTGGGCTGGATGCTGTCGAGGCGGCTGGATATCGATATTCCGGAGTCGATTGGGGGATATGCGGAGAGCCAGCGGATGATTGGTGCGTATCAACTGACGACGGTGAGCGATCCGGGATCGAATTTTCCGAATGGACAGGCGCCGGAGTATGTGACGGTTCTGGGACCGTATAAAGACGGACTTCCGTATGACTTTGACCAGGTGCGTATTTTTACCTGGAATTCACATAAGCATCGGTATGAGACGGCTTACCGGATGCGGAATCTGCAGGGATATCTGCCGGTGCACGTAGGTATGCAGACCTTTGACAAGATCGGCACGATACCGGTGTTTTCATTCAAGACCGCTTCGGACGACACGATATCGATCGACCCGGCCACGGGTGCGGCGCGGCCCGCGAACACGACTCTCCAGACCTACCGGCTGGAGGGGGTGATTGTGCGAAAGGTTGAGCCTCCGAGCGCGGCTCCTGCTCCGCAGACGCCTCAGCCACGGGCTACAACAGCCGCACCGGCGGCCGAAAAAGGGAAAAAGAGCAAGAAACGGCATGAGACGCATGCGAAGCGGCATTCGCATAAATGAGCTTGTTTTTTTGCCACAGAAAAGCTTTTTTTAACGATGATTTCATAAATACCTTTCATAAATACCCTCATACGTGGAATCATCGAAGAGCCAGGGATCCGAAAATTGGCGTAGTCTCTTCGAGTAACGAGGAATAATTGCTCGATCCATCGAAAGGTGGATGTAACGAACGAGCGCGGTGCGTCACTATTCAGGTGGGAAAGAAATTTCTGAAGGTTGTACATCCTTCAAAAATTTGTGGCATCAAACTACGTCTGAGGCGGAATAGGTCTCTCTTCGTCAGGCTGAACGGAATCAGGGCTTGCTAACGAGGCATTGCATGGTTCGGTTTATCCTCAGTATTGTTCTACAACCTTGTATAGCCTTCGGGTATTGAATGCAATTTTAAGTGTTGCAGTTGAATCTACGAGATATATATGACAGGAGATCGGCACATGGATAACAAGCCGGCACAGAACATCCAGGACACGTTTCTTAATACGGTCCGTAAAGACAAGACCCCCATTACGATCTACTTGGTCAGCGGAGTGAAACTGACAGGAAAGATCCGCTCCTTCGACAAATATTCTGTGCTGCTGGAGAACAACAGCCAGGAACAATTGATCTTCAAGCACGCCATCTCAACTGTGGTGAGCTCCCGGTCTGTGCTGCATGCTGACCACAGGCCGCCTGCGTCGCATTCTGCGACCGGCAGCCCGACGGGATCAGCGACCGCAGAACAGAGCGCCTAACTGCGGGAAGAATTTCAGGAACAACGTTTCGTGGGTGAGCTTCAACGCACAGGCACGGATGGCGCAGAAGACCGCGCGCTGCTGGTTGCGGTGGAGTTCGCCGCGCGACGCGCTCCTCTGCCCCCGACAGCGATTCTTGCCCGCGAAGCGGCGCGCATCGCAGCGGAAGGTGAGGCTGGGGAGCTATCCGCGGCTTCCTCGCATCTCGATCTGGATTCTTCTCTCATTGAATTTCGCGAGCTGGTGACAAGCGCCGGTGCGGAGATTGCCGGGGAAATCATTCAACGGCGGCCGAAGCCTGATCCGGCGACCCTGATAGGCAGCGGCAAGGTAGAAGAGCTGGCGGGTTTGGCGGCTTCGACCGAAGCCAGTGTCATTCTCTTCGATCACGATTTGACTCCTACACAGTTGCGGAACCTGGAAGATCGGCTGCCTTGCCGAGTTCTGGACCGGACCCAGCTCATTCTCGACATCTTTGCCCGACATGCGCGCACGCGCGAAGGTCAGCTGCAGGTGGAGCTGGCGCAGCTGGAGTATATGCTGCCGAGGCTGGCTGGGCGGGGTAAATCGATGTCGCAGTTGGGCGGCGGCATTGGTACGAGAGGTCCGGGCGAGACGCAGCTCGAGACGGACCGGCGCAAGATTCAGCGGCGCATTCTTCAGGTGAAGAGCGATCTGGAGGCAGTGCGGAGGGTGCGCGGCCAGCAACGGCAGCGGCGCGAGTCGGTTCCGGTGCCGACGGTGGCGCTGGTGGGCTACACCAATGCGGGAAAGAGCACACTCTTTAATGCGTTGACGAAGGCCGGAGTGCTGGAGTCGGCGCGGATGTTTGCCACGCTCGATCCAAAATTAAAAGCGATTCAGCTGCCGTCGCGCAGGAAAGTGCTGCTTTCCGATACGGTCGGGTTCATTCGCAACCTGCCGCATACGCTGGTGACTTCATTTCGCGCGACGCTTGAAGAGGTACAGAAGGCCGAGGTCCTGCTGCATGTTCGGGATGCTTCCAGTCCCACGCGGGAGGAGCAGAAGGCTGAAGTGGAGAAGGTTCTGGGCGAGCTTGGTGTGCTGAATAAGAGACGTCTCGAGGTGATGAACAAGGTGGACCTGCTTCCGGATGAGGAGCGTGCAGAGCTGGCGGCGAGCGGCGCGATTTTGACTTCAGGCAAGGCTGGGCTGGGGATTGATCCATTGCTGGCGCGGGTGGATGCAGAGCTGACAGCGGATCCGATCATCGAGCAGGCATTCATCATTCCCCAGGCCAAGGGCGAAGTATTGGCTGCCCTCGGAGCTGGTGCGGTGCTGCGTGACCGCAAGTTTATCGGGAACACGGTACGTATGACGGTGGCGGGTCCGGCTTCCTTGCTGGGACGGTATCGTGAGTTTCGGGTAGACGCAAGAACGGGTCGAATGAGTGGGAGCGGTGGAGATTCCCAGGCATTCGACCCGCTGGACCCTGAACCGGGTCATAGGTGATACTTTCAGTCTACCCCCGCTTTGGGGGGAGTCAAGTGTTAATCTGCATAAAATAACGGGTTGTGATACACGTATAAGGTAAGTGTCTGCCCCGCATTGACACTCGAATTTTCACTCTGTTACAACCAGTAGGTTCTGCAAGACCTTCCAGATCAGATTTCCAAGGGTTAAAAGGCAGCTCAAAAGCGCGCCGAAGCGAGTCGCAAAGGCGTTGGAAAAGGTGTGGATAGGGAGGGTAGAAGTGTAGGAGACAAGTTGCCGGACAGGTTTTTCGGCGGCTGAAGAGAACTGCGAAGCATGGATCAGATTCTGCACCAACTCGTTGATCTGTTTGTCGGTAGCATACCGACAGCGATCCTTTTTGTTCTCCTGGTGGTGGCTTACCGGGTGCTCCTGTTTGGCCCGCTGACGCGGACGCTTGCCGAGCGCCGGGAACGGACGCAGGGAGCGGTAGAGAAGGCCGCTGATGCCATAGCCGCGGCGGATGCCAAGACGCAGGAATATGAAGCCCGGCTGCGGGCGGCACGCATGGAAATTTTCCGGCACCGGGACCAGCTTTTGCAGCAGTGGAATACCGAGCGCGAGCATACGCTGGCCTCAGTCCGTTTGGCAGCCCAGGAGCGCGTACGCGTGGCACAGAAAGCGCTCGAGACGCAGACCTCTGAGGCGCGGCAGCAGATTGAAGGCTCGACCGAGCAGCTGGCCACCCAGATTCTTCAAGCCATTCTTCCCGCAGACCTGGCCCCCGTGGAGAGTGCCCGTTGAAGCGTAACTGGAAGATCAAATTTGCGATTTTTTTTGCCGCCATCGTCTTGATGGCTGGTGCGGTTTCCCACGGCTTCAGCCAGGAAAACACTGCGCCGGCACCACCTCCTGGGAACTTCCATTCTCAGTACGAGAAGATGGATGCGCCGGAGACGAATTCCGAGGAAGAGCATTACCGGCATTCGGCGGCTGTCCAGTGGATTGCCAAGTCGATACATACGGACACCGAGACCGCGGCGAAGATTTTTGAAGACTTCAATTCCGCAGTGATGATCATTGCGATCGTCTGGTTCCTGGTGAAGGCGCTGCCCAAGGCCTTCCGTTCACGGTCGGAAAAAATCCAGAAAGAACTGCTGGAGGCGCGCGCGGCTACCGAAGATGCGAGTAAACGCCTGAGTGCTGTAGAAGCGCGGCTGGCGAAGCTGGATACGGAAATCGATGCGATTCGGAAGCAGGCCGAGCATGACAGCCTGGAAGATGAAAAACACGTCAAGGCCACGCTCGAAGAAGAGCGCAAGCGGATTGTGGAATCTGCCGAGCAGGAGATTGAAGCGTTTGGCGCCGCAGCGCAGCGCGATTTGAAGCGCTTTGCGGCCGATCTTGCAGTTGAGCGGGCAGTACAGAAGATTCATCTGGGCGCGGATGCGGACCGGATTCTGGTGGAAAAGTTTACCGCTGATCTGGCCAGCACCCAGGGCAACGGAGGGAAGAACTGATGGCAGCGATTGCCGCTCCCTATGCGCGTGCCTTTGCCGCGGTTGTGTTTGAGGCGCATCTGAACCCAAATGAGGTCCAGCAGCAGCTCGATGATTTTGTTGCCACGTGGAAGGAAGGCGCAGACCTGCGCGAGATTTTTCTCGACCCTTCGTTTGCAGCGGACCAGAAGGTTGGAATTCTGGACAAGCTGAATACGCGACTGGGAATGTCGCAGCTGGTAAGGAATTTTATTGCCGTGCTGATTCAGCATGACCGGCTCAATTTGCTGGACGAAGTGCTGGCTGAGTACCGCAAGGAAGTGAACCGGCGGCTTGGAATTTCAGAGGTACAGGTAACAACCGCGCGGCCATTGGCTGATGATGAGCGCAAGAGCATCGAGCAGAAGGTTGCCGAGATGACTGGAACGCAGGTGCAGGCGACGTATCACGAAGATAAGTCGCTGCTCGGAGGCGTGGTGGTGCGGGTAGGCAGTACGGTGTATGACGGCTCAGTGAAGGGAAAGCTGGACCAGTTGAAGGAACAGCTCGCCAGCTAGCGCGAGTTGCCGAAAGACAAGATTCCGTTGGGAAAGTGAAGCATGGCTCAGATTAAAGCAGACGAGATTACACAGCTCCTGAAAGAGCAGATTCAGAATTACGACGCGAAGATCCGCGTGGACGAGGTGGGAACGATCATCTCCCTCGGCGATGGCATCGCCCGTATCCACGGCCTCGACAAGGTCATGTATGGCGAGATGCTCGAGTTCCCCCACGGCGTGGCCGGGCTCGCGATGAACCTGGAAGAGGAGCAGGTCGGCGCCATTCTAATGGGCGAGTACACCGCCCTCAGCGAGGGTGACCAGGTAAAGCGCACGGGCAAGATTTTGAGCGTGCCTGTCGGCGAGGCGGTGATTGGCCGCGTAGTGAACGCGCTGGGCGAGCCGATTGACGACAAGGGTCCGATCAACACGTCGGAGACGCTGCCTGTAGAGCGCATTGCTCCGGGAGTGGTCGATCGCCAGTCGGTACGCGAGCCGATGATGACCGGCCTCAAGGCCGTCGACAGCATGATTCCGATTGGCCGTGGACAGCGCGAGCTGATCATTGGTGACCGCCAGACAGGCAAGACGGCGATTGCGCTCGACACGATCATCAACAATGCGAAGAACGACCTGATCTGCATTTATTGCGCGATCGGGCAGAAACGGTCTTCGGTGGCGCAGGTCGTACAGACGCTGACGGAAAACGGTGCAATGGATTACACCGTTGTAGTCGCGGCGACTGCGTCGGAACCCGCTCCGATGCTGTATCTCGCGCCCTATGCGGCCACGTCGATTGGTGAATACTTCCGCGACAGGGGCAAGCACGCGCTGGTGATCTACGACGATCTCTCGAAGCATGCCGTGGCATACCGTGAAATCTCACTGCTGTTGCGTCGTCCTCCGGGCCGCGAGGCGTATCCGGGCGACGTGTTCTATCTCCACTCGCGCATGCTGGAGCGCTCGTCGAAGCTGAGCAAGGAAAAGGGTGGCGGTTCGCTGACGGCTCTGCCGATTATTGAAACGCAGGCGGGCGACGTTTCGGCCTACATCCCGACGAACGTGATTTCGATCACGGATGGACAGATTTTCCTGGAGACTGATTTGTTCAACTCCGGCATCCGTCCGGCGGTGAACGTGGGGCTTTCAGTTTCGCGTGTCGGCTTCTCAGCCGCGATCAAGGCGATCAAACAGGTCGGTTCGACGCTGAAGCTTGATCTGGCGCAGTACCGCGAGCTGGCGGCGTTCTCGCAGTTCGGCAGCGATCTGGACAAGGTGACGCAGAACCAGCTGAATCGCGGCCAGCGTTTGACGGAGCTGCTGAAGCAGCCGCAGTTCCAGCCGCTGACGGCGGAACACCAAGTGGCGATTCTGTTCGCAGGCACGCAGGGTCTGCTGGATGACGTGAAGGTACCCGACATCCGCGCGTTTGAGGATGGCTTCCACAAATATCTGGATTCTGCGCAGACGGGACTGTTGAAGGATATTGCAGAGAAGAAGGCTCTGGACGATGATCTGCGAGCGAAGCTGAAGGATGCGGTGAACGAGTTCAAGCAGAACTTCTTTGCGGAGCACCAGTCGGCGCAGGTGGCAGCGCCTGAAACAAAACAAGCCAAGTCCTTGGATAAAAATAAGGACAACAGCAAGGCAAAAGATGCGTCGTCGGACACGGCGCAGCCTGCTGGAGCCAAGAAGTAAACCTGAAGCGAAACCATGGCAAACGTTCTCGATTTACGACGGCGCATTCGCAGCATCAAGAATACGCGCCAGATCACCAAGGCCATGAAGATGGTGGCCGCCGCCAAGCTGCGCCGCGCGCAGGAGAGGGCGCTGTCTTCGCGTCCGTATGCGGCGATGATGACGAGCGTGCTGCAATCGCTCAAACGGCGCATTGAAATCTTCGATCCGGAGACGGGCGAGGTGCGGCATCCGCTGCTGCTGACGCGTCCGGAGAAGAATGTGCTGCTGGTGGTGGTCTCAGGGGAAGGCGGCTTTGCAGGCGCTTTCAATGCCAACATTATCAAGGCAGCGACGAACTTTATCGGCGACCACAACGATCGGCAGATCGACGTGGAAGCGATCGGCCGCAAGGGGCGAGATATTCTGCGGCGGCGTTATCCGGCGGCGAAATATCTGGAAGCGCAGCGGAGCGAGCACGACGAAGAGCGTGCGCCGCGTGGCGAGCGCCAGGAGCGCGTTGCGCCGGTCGAGATGATGGACGACCGCTATCGCAGCATGCTGCTCAAGCTTTCGTTCGACCAGGTGAGCGAACTGGGCGCGGAGATTGTCTCGCTGTATACGCGAGAGCAGATCGATGCGGCCTATATCGTTTACAACGAATTCAAGTCAGTGATTCAGCAGCGCGTGGTGGTCGAGCGAATACTTCCGATTGTTGAAATTGGCGCGCAGGATGTGGCGCATGCTGAGGAGATGTCGAGGGAAGATCGCGAGCGGGCGGTAGAAGCAGCAGAGTCGGCGGGCATCAGCCCTGATTCGGCAGATTTTGCCGAGGCTGCAAAGCAGGCGGATGAAGAAGCCAAGCGTTTTGGTACGGCAGACGTGGATTATCTCTACGAGCCGAATCCGAAGGAGCTGTTTAACGCGATTCTGCCACGTTATGTGACGACGAAGCTATATCACGCAATGCTGGAGTCATCGGCGGCGGAGTTTGCGGCGCGTATGACGGCGATGGATTCAGCGACAAACAACGCGTCGGACCTGATTGACCATTACACACTGTTGATGAACCGCGTGCGTCAGGCAGCGATTACCAAGGAACTGATCGAGATTGTCAGCGGCGCAGCCGCTCTTTAAGAGAGAAAGAATTCTATGGCAGAGAATATTGGCAAAGTAATCAAGATTTCGGGACCAGCAGTCGATGTGCAGTTTGAAGAAGCAACGATGCCGGCGATCTACCAGGCATTGCGCGTCGTAAGCGATGGCTTCACCGTGCCCAACCCGATCAACGTCATTCTGGAAGTGCAGCAGCACCTGGGCGAAGGCCGCGTTCGCTGCGTGGCTATGCAGGCCACGGAAGGCATGGTGCGCGGCATGAATGTGATCGATCTCGGGGGACCGATCACGGTTCCTGTTGGTCACGAGACGCTGGGTCGCGTGCTGAACGTGATTGGCGAACCGGTGGACGAGCTTGGCCCGGTGAATGCGAAGGTTCACATGCCGATTCATCGTCCTGCTCCGTTGTTCGAAGAGCAGTCGACACGCGAAGAGATGTTTGAGACCGGCGTGAAGGTCATCGACCTGATCCAGCCCTTTTTGAAGGGCGGCAAGATCGGACTCTTCGGCGGCGCTGGTGTCGGCAAGACAGTCATCATTCAGGAACTGATCAACAACGTCGCATTGAAGCATGGCGGCTTCTCGGTGTTTGCCGGAGTCGGCGAGCGTACCCGCGAAGGCAACGATCTCTGGATGGAATTTCAGGAAGCCGGCGTTATCGATCTGAAGGATTTCTCGAAGTCGAAGGCTGCTTTGATCTATGGCCAGATGACCGAGCCGCCAGGTGCGCGTCTTCGCGTGGCTCTGACAGGCCTGACAGTCGCTGAGTATTTCCGCGACAACGAAGGAGCGGACACGCTGCTCTTCATCGACAACATCTTCCGCTTTACGCAGGCGGGCTCTGAGGTATCGACGCTGCTGGGACGTATGCCTTCGGCAGTCGGTTATCAGCCGAACCTCGCGACGGAAATGGGCGAGCTGCAGGAGCGCATCACCTCGACTAAGAAGGGTTCTGTGACCTCGGTGCAGGCTGTCTATGTTCCGGCTGACGATCTTACCGATCCTGCCCCGGCGACAACCTTTGCTCACCTGGATGCGACGACGGTGCTTTCGCGTCCGTTGTCTGAACTCGGTATCTATCCTGCCGTCGATCCGCTGGCTTCGACTTCGCGTATTCTCTCACCGCGCATTGTGGGGCAGGAACACTATGATGTGGCGCAAGGTGTGAAGCGTATTCTGCAGCGTTACAAGGATCTGCAGGACATCATCGCGATTTTGGGCATCGATGAGCTTTCAGAAGAAGACAAGCTCACGGTAGGACGCGCGCGTAAGATCCAGCGCTTCCTCTCGCAGCCTTTCCATGTGGCTGAGCAGTTCACTGGTATTCCGGGCGCCTACGTAAAGATTGAAGACACGGTGCGCAGCTTCAAGGAAGTGCTGGAAGGCAAGCATGACAGCATTCCTGAGCAGGCCTTCTATCTGAAGGGCTCGATTGAGGACGTGCTTGCAGCCGCCGAAAAGATGAAGACGACCGCATAAGGGACGACGATGCCAGATCAACTTCAAGTACGGCTGGTAACTCCGGAGCGCATCCTCATCGATACGACGGCGGATGCGGTGGAGTTGCCATCGCGTTCGGGATATCTCGAAGTGCTCTTCGGACATACTCCGCTGCTGGCAGAGCTGGGCGCCGGAGAGGTACGCCTGCACGGCGCACATGCAGGCGAACAGAGGTACAACGTCAACTGGGGATTTGTCGAGGTGCTGCCGGAACGGGTGACGATTCTGGCGGAGAGTGCGTTGAAGCCGGAAGAGATCGACACCGGACGCGCGCAGGAGCAGCTCGATCGCGGACACAAGATGTGGAACGAAGCGGGTGATGACGCCGAGAAGTATGAAGAGGCAAACCGCGTGATCGCGGAGGCCGAGTCAAAGCTGGCGAGTGCGGCTTCGCATTCGTGAGTCAAAGCGAATTATGGGAAGAGGCTGGCCTTGCGCCAGCCTTTTCCTTTGCAGATAAAGATTACTTGGGTGTGAAGAATCGACCATCTTGTGTATCGTGGATAGGCACGACTATTTTGCGATGCTTCAGGAATCGATGCTCATAGAGGCAGCAGCTTTGACGGATGTGGGGCGGGTTCGCTCCGCGAATGAAGATTCCTACGGGCTTTGTGCCGAGGTGGGATTCTTTGTCGTATGCGACGGCATGGGCGGCGCGGCTGCGGGCGAAGTTGCGAGCCAGACAGCTGTCGAGACTTTGCGGGACAAGGTCTGCAGCGCACAAACATTACATGAAGCGCGCAAGATACTGGAGCAGGGAATTGCCGAGGCGAACTGGCGCGTCTTCTCGCACGCGGAACGGGACACCTCGCTGCATGGCATGGGAACGACCATGGTTTCGCTGCTGGTGCGCGACGGGCGTGCCTGGATTGCCCATGTTGGCGACAGCCGCTGCTACCGGCTTCGCGCGGGCGCGCTGGAACGCATGACGCAGGATCACTCGCTGGTCGACGAGCAGGTGAGGCTGGGGCAGATAACGCCTGGAGAGGCGGAGATGTCTCCGCTGCGGAATGTGATTACCAGGGCTATTGGAACGCGCGAGACCGTGTCTCCGGATGTGGACGAAGTTGCGACGGAGCATGGCGATCTTTTCCTTTTGTGTTCCGATGGGCTGACGAAGGAAGTTTCCGAGCCGCGATTGGCTGAGCTGCTGAGCGGCGATGCTTCTGATCTGCAGGCACTGTGCCAGAAGCTGGTGGATGAGGCGAATGCCGAGGGCGGCAGCGACAATATTACTGCGATTGTGGTGCGGGTTTCGTAACGCCGCTTCCGATGTTCGTCACTGCCGGATTCATCTTCGATTCTTCCCCTACGCTCAGAATGACTGCCGTAACTCTGGAGTGGCTGCACCTGATACACTCATTTGTTTTGCTGAGGTGATTTGAGTGGGTGATATCAAGACGGTTGGCGTGCTCGGCGCGGGCACGATGGGTAATGGCATTGCGCATGTTTTTGCGCGCGGCGGATTTGATGTTCGGCTTTGCGAAGTGGAGCAGCGGTTTCTCGATCGCGGGCTCGAGGCGATCAAGAAGAATCTCGAACGCGAGGCTGCGAAGGGCAAACTGACTACGGACGAAGCTGTTGCGTCGCTCGGACGGATCCAAGGGACGCTCAATCGGGCGTCACTGGCAGCGTGCGATTTTGTGATTGAAGCGGCGACAGAAAAATTTGAGATCAAGAGCAAACTGTTTGCTGAGCTGGATTCGATTCTGCCGAAGCATGTGATTCTCGCTTCGAATACTTCTTCGATTTCGATTACCAGGCTGGCAGCGCAGACGAAGCGGCCGGAGCAGGTGATCGGTATGCACTTCTTCAACCCGGTGCCGGTGATGAAGCTGGTAGAGGTGATTCGGGGAATGCAGACTTCACAGGCGACCTATGACGCGGTGAAGGAGCTTTCCGAAAAGCTGGACAAGACGCCGGTTGAGGTGAACGATGCTCCCGGATTTGTTTCGAATCGCGTGCTGATGCCGCTGCTCAACGAAGCGATGTTTGCCGTGATGGAGGGTGTGGCGACGCCCGAATCCATCGACGAGGTTTTCCAGCTGGGCATGGCGCATCCGATGGGCCCGCTGACTCTCGCGGATTTTATCGGGCTCGATGTGTGTCTCGACATCATGCGGGTATTGCATGACGGGCTTGGCGATCCCAAGTATCGGCCCTGCCCACTACTTGTCAGGATGGTGGACGCGGGCTGGCTGGGGCGCAAGAGTGGCCGGGGCTTTTACCAGTACGCGTAGAGTATGTGACGACCGCCCCGGTCGTGCAAGCGGTCAATACATTGGCATAAACAAACATTGAAGGAGATCCGATGGCCGAGCAAACTCCATTGCACTTTGTCTTCTACATCGCCGCAACTCCGGATAAGGTTTGGGAGGGTTTTGTCTCCCCCGAATCCAATCGCGTTCTCTTTATGGGGGCCGAACTGGAAGTCGATCTGAAGCCCGGCGGTTCGATGAACTGGGTCGGTATTGGAGCCGATGGCAAGCGCACTACCTATGTCCACGGTGAGGTGCTCCAGTCTGAGCCTCCAAAGTTGCTGCAATACACATTTGCCATTGGCCCTTCCAGTAATTTCTCACGGGTCACGATAGAACTCGTACCGGAGACGGAGGCCACCAAGGTCTCTCTTGTGCATGACCAGTGGGCGGAGGATAACGAGGCCTACGCATCCACTGCGGATGGTTGGCCACGCATCCTCTCGCGTCTAAAAACACTGATCGAAACAGGCAAAACATTCAAGCCACATTGATGCGTAATTCATTGCTGGCGAATGTCAGATGAAGTTGAAGGAGAAGGTGGCTTGACGGGTGGAAAACGCGATTCGCTCAGTGTACGGGCGGTGGAAGCTGCCGTTGCAGTAGCCCGGACACATGGAATCCTGTGCGATGCGTCGGAGGTTCTGGCAGACGGCAGCAATGTGCTGGTGCACCTGCAGCCTGCCGAAGTAGTGGCACGGGTCGCCACGACGACGGGGCTGGTTCGGAAGCCGGTGGAGTGGTGGCTGGCGCTCGATTTGGATCTTGCGGGGTTCCTTGCGGCGCGGGGCTTTCCTGTTGTTCCACCTAGTAGAGAACTGCCGCCGGGGCCGCATGTGTACGACGGACTGGCGCTCACGTTCTGGGAGTATGTGGAGCATGATTCCGGCTATGCGCCTACTGTCGGAGAGGTCGGACCATTTCTGCGTGAACTGCATGCGGAATTGCGCGGGTATGCGGGCGAGATGCGGGAGCTGAGTCCGGTGAGAGAAATTCCTGCGTGGCTGGATGAAGTCGAGCGGTGGCATGTGGTCGAGGATGACGATCTGGCCATCTTGCGGCGCGGCTATGCGGAGATTACGGCGCAGGTGGATGCGCTGGGTTTGCCGGAGCAGCCTGTGCATGGAGACGCGCACAGGAAAAATGTTCTCAAGACGAAGCGCGGACTGTTATGGACGGATTTTGAAGATGCCTGCCGCGGACCGATCGCATGGGATCTGGCTTGCTTTGTTCGCACTTCAGGGGAAGACTACAAGACCGCGGTCAAGAGCTATGGCGGCGATTTTGATCTGGCTCAGTTGAAGCCGTTTTTCGATGCGCGCGACCTGCAGGGTGTGCTGTGGGGTGCGATTCTTTCGACCCGATTTGAAGACCGCAGAGAACGCGCGGCGGAGTGGATGGCGGTTTGCCGAGAACGGTATGGGTGATGTGGTATCAATGATTTTTTTCGGCGGTAAATTTCGCTCTTATCCCACCCTTTCGCAAGAACGCGAAAGGATGGGGGCACCCGGCATTTACTGGAATCCAGGCGTTGACGCGGGTCCTCGAGGGGGTTCAAAGGAACGGAGGTTTTTATTATCATGGAGATGTTATGCCGTTTCCTGTCAAAGTCTGTGTCATCTGCAAAGAGGAATTTGAATTGAAGCCGGATAAGCCAGGATTTGCGAATCGCTGCCCGGAATGCAGCAGCGAGGAAGCAAATGATCCGGTGATGCAGCATCGTGTCGGTGCCGATGAGCGCAAGGCCGAGAGCGAAGTGAATGCAGAGCGTCGGAAGGCGATTCGCGATCTGCTTTACCGCAAGGACAGCTAGTGCTGCTGGATGGCTATCTTCAGCCTCATTCCTGATTGCTGAGGGCTGTAGTCGAGGTTGATTCCTGCCCAGGGAATCGGACCTGTCTTCCACATGCTTCGGGCGTATTCTGACAGATATGGTTCGGATGACGGTGCTCGCCAGCGGTTCGAAGGGCAATAGCACGGTTGTCTCCAGCACGCGGACGCGGATTCTGGTGGATGCCGGGATGTCGTGCCGCGAGATTTTCAAGCGCATGCGCTCCGCGGGGGAAGACCCGGAGACGCTGGATGCGATTCTGATTACCCATGAGCACCAGGACCATGTGCAGGGCCTGCAGGTGACGGCCCGCAAGCTGGGGATTCCTGTCTACTTTACGGAAGCGACACACCGGGCCTGGATGCGCTGGATGACACCCCGCAAGCGGTTGACCTATGCCGAATGGCTGGTGCAGCGGCAGCAGGAGGCAGCCCGCAAAAAGGCGGAAGCGGAGGCCAGCGCGGCTGCTCCGGAGGCGGAGCTCGAAAATCCGTTTTATCGCGAGGCGGAGTTGGCGGAGTGCGCTGCCGAGGAAGAGGAATTGACGGCTTCGGCCGGGAAGGCCGAGGCCGATCCGTGTGCGCTGCCGGGGGTAGAATATTTTCGTGCCGGAGCGAGTTTTTCGATCGGCGATATCTCAGTCAGCGCCTTCACGATTCCGCACGATGCTATTGATCCTGTTGGGTTTGTCTTCCAGGCAGAGGGGATTCGGATTGGCATTGCCACGGATTTGGGATATATGCCGCCCAATGTCAGTTTGCAGCTGCGCGGCTGCGATGTGTTGATGCTGGAGTCGAATCATGACTTGGAGATGCTGCGGGATGGGCCGTATCCGTGGTCGGTGAAGCAGAGGGTGATGTCGCGGGTTGGGCACCTGTCAAATGACGCCGCCTCCAGTTTTCTGGAGAAACACTATGACGGACAAGCGTCTTATGTGGTGCTGGCGCATCTATCAGAGAGTAACAACCTTCCAGAACTGGCCCGGGTTGCTGCGGAATATGCTTTGCGGGACCGTATGAGCTTGCTGGGAAACAGGTTAGTTCTAGCTGAACAACGAACGCCAACAGAGTCTATTGTGTTGTAACGCAAGTGATTTATACTGGATTGAGATTCCCTGGCCGCTCGTGGTTTTTGTCTTCCGGTCCGATTGGATCTTCGGAGGCTGTTACCGGTAAGTCAGCACGTTAAGGGCGGAGAACGGATTCACATGACACTTTGCACCGACCAAGTCATTGGCGACATACTTTCCAGCTGGAGATATGACATTTCCGGGATTTCGCCGGAAATGCGCGTCGATTACGAACAACATCTTGTGGAATGCCAGCACTGCCGTTCCCGGCAGCGCCTGCACCGCACTGTAGATGTAACGCTGATCGGTTTATCGACCCTTTCGACGCTGGCTTTTCTTTTGGCGCTGGCGGTGATTCACCACGTTGAGCCGCTGCGGAACTGGGCGATTGTGAACCTGCATCTGCGGCAGATTGATGTCGTTCTGACGCTGCAGGCGGCAGCGGTTGCCGGATTGCTGGTTTCGGCTCTGGCCTGGATTTTGGTGGCGATTGCTACGCCCGCACCTATGTATCTGACAGATATGGCCATGGCCCAGGCCCGGGTACTGCAGAATCGCCGATTGCCGCGCAAAGCTGCCTAAGCTGAGTCGTTAATTTTGAGGAAAAGCCCTTGTCGAAAGACGAGGGCTTTTTCTTTTGGGTGTGGATTTCTGTGAATGGATGTTTTTTGCAATCCCACCCTTTCGCAAAGGGCGCGAAAGGATGGGGCACCGGCACCCGGATTTTCTGCCACGCGAGATATCTTATGGATTCTCGCTTCGCTCAGAATGACGGCGCTATGGGAAGGCTGAGACGGCATTGTCCGAAGGCGGCATCAGACGGCGCGGAGGATGCGGCCGGGCAGGAAGATGATGGCCGCTACCAGTTCGAGCGCGCCTTCGACAGCGATGCCAACGATGCGGAAGGGCAGGAGCAGCAGCCAGACGAATGGGTAGGCGATAATCGCCAGCAATGCCAGCGGCCAGCAGAAGATAAAGAGGATGCACCAGAGAAGAAATTTGATCATCGGGCGGGAGCTCCTTTGCTGCTGAGAAATACGGAACAGAGGTAAAAAATGTTCCTTTTCGCGCACCCGAAAAAGTGAAAAAAAGACGCTCCAAAACTTGACAGTTTTTGTGGCTGGTAACTATCGTTTCGGTGCGAATGGAATCGTTACCACTCCGGTCTATTGCTCGCTTTGCAGACTCCCCCATTCTCGCTGAAGCAAAGGAAGAGCTAATGCCATTTACACGCAGGAAGTTTCTCGCCCTCGGCGGCGCGACCGCTGGTGCTGGTCTGCTGCCATTTTCCGCAATTTCTCAATCTTCAAGCTGTATCGGGCGATGCAGGCTCAGCCTGAAGCGAAGAGTTGAATAGGATTGAGTTTTTTTCCGTCCGGCCCTTTCGCAAAGAGCGCGAAAAGGATGGGGCACCCGGGTATTGTTTCTTCCCGCTCTTATTTCTCCGACGGGGTGGTGTCGATGGTGCCGATCAGGCTGGTGACGCGCTCGATGTGATGGCGGGTGCACCAGTGTTCGAGGCCGTGGGCGATGCGCTCGACGGCGCGCGGGTCGGCGTAGCTGGCGGTTCCCACCTGGACGGCGGTCGCTCCTGCCATCATGAATTCGACGGCGTCTTCCGGCGTGGTGATGCCGCCCATGCCGATGACCGGAATCTTTACTGCTTTGGCTGCTTCCCAGACCATGCGGACGGCGATGGGCTTGATGGCGGGGCCGGAGAGTCCTCCGGTGATGTTGGCGATGCGCGGGCGGCGTGTTTTGATGTCGATGGAAAGCGAAACGAAGGTGTTGACGAGCGAGATGGCGTCGGCTCCGGCGTCTTCTGCGCAGCGGGCCATGGCTGCGATGGAAGTGACGTTGGGCGAGAGTTTGACGATGATCGGGCGCTTTGCGATTTCTTTGGTGCGGAGGACGAGTTCGCCCAGCAAACGCCAGTCGGTGCCGAAGACCTGGCCTCCGTGCTTTGTGTTGGGGCAGGAAGCGTTCAGCTCGTAGGCAACAATGCCGCGCTTTTCATTCAACGCTTCGATGACCGCGATGTAGTCTTCGACTTCGTAGCCGAAGACGTTGGCGATAACGCCACAGGAGGGATAGCGGGCGAGCGCGGGCAGCTTGGTTTCAAGGAATGCCTTGACGCCGATGTTCTGCAGGCCGATGGCGTTGATCATTCCGGCTGCTGTCTCGATAATGCGCGGAGCCTGGTTGCCTCCCATCGGCTCACGCGAAAGACCCTTGGTGACGAAGCCACCGATGCGGTCGAGCGAGACGATCTCTTCAAATTCAATACCGTAGGCGAAGGTTCCGCTGGCAGCGATGACGGGGTTGCGCAGCTCAATGCCAGCGAAGCGAACTTTCATGTCTGGCTTCACGGTTGCGGCTGCTCCGTTGCTGGCTTTGTAGAGGCTGCAGGCTTCGTTGCTCGTACCGGCTTCGTCGCTTCAGGCGCTGTGGACGCGGATTTTCTTGTGGTCCCGCGTGGGCCTCGGCGTGTATGGACCACCGGTGGCTTGGGGTAGGTTACTTCTGCCGCGGGCTTTAGGGCCTGGGTGAGGATGTGACCCACTGAGGCTGACGGCTGGTTGACTCCGAGGAGCGAGGCGAAGGTAGCCGCGAGATCGACCGGCTCGACGCGACCGTGGTAGATGCCGGTGTTGAAAGGCACTCCATAGAACCCGAGCGGTACGTGGCGGTCATAGGAATAAGGCGTGAAGTGGGTGGTGCCGTTGTCTTTTTCGAGGCCCATCTGGAAGGCGGCGGGAACGACGCGGATGTACCATCCTCCGTTGGGAGTGTAGCTATGCGCCAGAAGATCGCCGAACTGGGTGTGCGGCAGGTCGCCTCCTGCCAGTTGCATGCGGGTGTAGCTGCGGTAGAGGACGGGATGCGGAGGCAGCTTTGCCTGCACAGGCAGCTTGGCATCGCTCGGTGCGGTGAGGGTGTCGAAGGCGGGCTGCAAGGCATCCTGTACGGCCTGCTCGGCTTCCTGCTCATTGATGCCGGCGCGATCGAAGGAAGGGCGGTTCAGCGAGAGATAGGGTAATTCCTGGTGCGGGAGGATATAGACGACTTTTTCGCCGGGCGAGAATTTCTGGTTGATGGCATCGTTCAGGTTGGCGATGAGTTTGGTGACGTCGATCTGCGCTGCGTTCATGCCCAGGGTCGCAGAGACGGCGGGCGACGGGGCTACGCCGTGGTCGGCGGTGACGGCGATCCAGACATTGCCGAGGCCGCCTTCGACGTTCTTGTCGAGCCATGTGAAGAAGCTGTCGAGATCAGTGTCGAGGGCATCGACCATGACTCGCTGCTGGTCGGCATCGGGACCGATCTGATGGCCGAGAATGTCGGTACCGGAGATGCTGAGAGTCAGCATGTCGGTGACGTCGTGCTTACCCAGTTCTTCGCCGGTGATGAGGGCCTTCGCGAAGTCGAGTTCGTAGCTGATGCTGGCGGGTGTCGCTCCAACTTGCGATTCAAAGTTTGTGATGTTGGCGAGGCCGCTTTCCTGCTTGGCCTGATCGAGACGTCCGCTGGAGTTGAATTCCGTGGCCCAGTCGGGGAGCTGCGGCATGTAGTAGGTGGAGGTGGTGTAAGTGCCGGTGGCCTCGTCGACCCAGAAGGCTCCGTTGGCAGCTGCGCCCGCGGGCAGGATGGCGGCGCGGTCTTTAAGGGAAACGCCGAACACCTTCGCTTCGCCTTTGGTATCGAGGCGGAGCTCGTCGCCAACTGTGGAGGCAAGCAAATTGCGTGGCGAGCGGCCGGGGCTTGTTTTCGCGCCTGCTGGCATGCCGACGATGGCATAGCGCTCATCCTCGACGGAGGTGACGGGACGCTCCTTGTTGCGATCGAGATCCCACCATGCGTTAGAGCCGATGCCATGACCGTCGGTGTAAGCTCCAGTGCCGATGGTGGAGTGTCCGGGAGCTGTCAATAGATTGGAGTAGCCGTAGTAGCAATCGGGGAAGTAGGCGCCGTGATCGAGGAAAAGGCGGAAGCCTTTGGGCTTGAAGTCGGTGCGGTAGCGCTCCAGATAATCTTCGCGGAACTGGTCGATGACGAGAATGACGACGAGTTTCGGATGCGCGTCGTATGCGCTGGCGTTGGCGCGCGGAGCCAGCCCTGTGGTGAGGGCGAAGACCAGGATGAGAGAGAAGAAGCGCTTCAGCATCGGCATGTCGTTTTCACTATTTATGGTAACAAGTGGGGTGATCAGACTGTATCTGTGTAATTTTGGTATTGTGGCCCGGGCTGAAGGCCCCTGGCTTTTCAAGTCGTTTTCAACGGGCTTAAGCCAGCTGCTTTTTCTAGAAATCAAGAATTAGTCTTGATTTGAATTAGAGTAATTTCATCGTGATCATCAACCTGGCGCGGCGCGCGCATAACCATAACTGGGAGCTGGATCCGATTACGCGCTCCCTGCTGGATACGGATTTCTACAAGCTGCTGATGCTGCAGTTTATCTGGAAGCATTTTCCCAAGACACATGTTTCGTTTTCGTTTATCAATCGCTCGGCGCAGCTGCGCCTTGGCGATGCGATTGATATCGATGAACTGCGGGAGCAGCTGGAGCAGACGCGGAAGCTGCGCTTTCATAAGTCGGAGATTATCTGGCTGGCCGGCAATACGTTCTATGGACGGCGAGGAATTTTTGAGCCTGCGTTTCTAGAGTGGCTGGAAAAAGATTTCCGGCTTTCGGATTATGAGCTTGGGGTTCAGGATGGCCAGATATCGCTGACATTTCGCGGGCTTTGGACGGAGACGACGCTGTGGGAGATTTATGCGCTCTCGACCGTTAATGAGTTGAGGACGCGTGCGGCGTTGAAGGATTTGAGCGAGCTTGAGATGGACATTCTTTATGCGCGTGCGAAGACGCGGCTCTGGGAGAAGATGGCGCGGCTGCTTGGGGTTCCTGACCTGCGGGTGAGCGATTTTGGCACGCGCAGGCGGCACAGTTTTCTGTGGCAGGAGTATGTCGTCAGGGCGATGAGCGATGTGCTGGGCACGAACTTCACGGGCACGTCGAATACGTATCTGGCTTACAAGCATGATCTCGAAGCGATCGGCACGAATGCGCATGAGTTGCCGATGGCGCTGGCAGCGATGGCCGACACGGATGAAGAGCTGAAGACGGCGCAGTATCGGCTGCTGGAGCTGTGGCAGAAAACGTATCAGGGCGAGTTGCTGATTCTGCTGCCGGATACTTTCGGGACGACGCAGTTTTTGCAGGGCGCTCCGGACTGGGTTGCAGATTGGACGGGGCAGCGGGCAGACAGCAAGGATCCTTATATTGCTGGTGATGAATACATAGCGTGGCTGGAAGCGCGCGGGCGCGATCCGAAGCAGAAACTGTTTATCGCATCAGACTCTCTAGATGTAGATGAGATTCTTGGCTTGCATGCTTATTTTGGGGGAACGATTCGCCAGGGACTGCTGCCAGCGGATTTCAAGCAGGCGAGCGATTTTGAGGATGCGAAAAAGTGGACACCCGAGAGGCGGATTCGTTTCAGCGCTGGATGGGGCACCCTGCTGACGAATGATTTTCGCAACTGCAATCCGCGCGGGGATGACGGTTTCGATCCGGCTAGCCTGGTTTGCAAGCTGAATGATGCGGAGGGACGGCCCGCGGTCAAGCTCTCGGATAACTTCCAGAAGGCGCTGGGACCGCAGAGTGAGATTGAGCGCTACCGGCGCGTCTTTGGCGTGGCTGGAGTTGCTGACGCTCCGATTGTGACTTAGTTTACACTCGTTCCAAACCATCAGATCGTCATTCTGAGCGCGCGATCCGCGCGAAGAATCCATGGGAAGTGAATGCGGTTGGATTCTATAAGGTTTCACGATTGAACCCTTATGGTGCTTATGTAGACCGGGCCTTCTCTGGATTCTTGGCTTCGCTCGGAATGACGTTCTTCTTCATGGAGGTTTTTCTGTTATTGCACACCGTTGCGAGCGCGCCAGAGTGCTCCGATGACCGGGTCGACGGCTTCGGGCAGCACTTTCACGGTGGGCAGGCTGCGGTGGATAGTGTCGGTCATGCTTTCGCGAACAAATGCTACGCCCTTGAGGATGCCTCCCACATAGGCGACGCCAGGCATGGGGGCGTCAGGTTCAAGAGCGCGAAGCCTATGGACGGCGTGGGCTGCGTTTTCGCCGAGCATGTGGCCGCCCAGGTGTAGGATTTCGAGCGCTACAGCATCGCCTTGCTCGGCACATTCGACGATGAGCGGCGCAAGCTGGGAAAAGTCGGGCAGGGGCGTTTCATTGCCGATATTGGTGACTTCGCCTAGATTGTCCGCTTTCCAGAAGCGCATGACTTTATCGAGGATCATGGTGGGCTGCTGGAAGTCGTGCGCGCGGAGAGCCATTTTGAGGCCTTCGTGGCCGATCCAGTAGCCGGATCCTTCATCGCCGAGGGCTGGGCCCCATCCGCCGACGTTGAAGGTTTCGCCAGTGCTGGTGCGACCGAGGATGTTTGAGCCGGTGCCGCCGATGACGAGCACTCCGGCCTGTCCGGGAAAAGCAGCGTCGAGTGCGGTGGTTTCATCGCCGACCACGAGAATTTCGCCACCGGCGTGGCGCGAGATGATCTGCTGCATCCACTCTTTTGTCTGCGGGAGGCGCAGGCCCGCTGTTCCTACGCAGGATACTGCTACCTTCTTGAGATCGATGCCGCTCTGGCGCGCGATATCTTCGAGCAGGGCACGCATGTTGGCTTCAGCTTGCGCGGCGGTGACACGCAGTGGCTTGATGCTTCCGTTCTGTGTGCGGGCGATAATTTGAGTTTCGTCGGCGAGGGCGCAGTCGGTTTTGGTGCCGCCTGCGTCGAATCCAAGATAAAAGGCCATTCGTGCTGCTTTCTTTCCCAGGTATTTAACTGTTGTCTTTCTGATCTGAAGGTGAAGAATTTGCTGCGATATCGGTTAGAGATTCTTCCTCCTGTTGGTCGTCAGAATGACGGTAATGGATAACGATACGCAATGATTTCTTTCATTCGCGATCGGCCTCGATGAGGGCGCTGGAGAGAACGTTGAGACTGCCATCGGTGGGCGGAGCCTCCAGTCGCAGGATGCGCGCAACGAATGGGTAGACGTTCACGTTTTCAAAGGGTTTGAGTGTGATTCCGGAGCGGATGTCGGGACCGGTGGCGAAGAAGATGGCCTTCATCTCGGGCATGTCGCGTGGATCGTAGCCGTGAACGCCTGCATTGGGCGGATGGTCTTGTTCATCAGTTGAAGGGGCGTGGGCGCGAATCGCGTAAGGCCCCTTAGGGACGATGATGGGATCTCCGGCGCGCGGATTGCTGTTGTAGTGCAGCCATGCCGGCATGTGAGCGCGGCGGTAGACCATGAATTTGCCGTCGGCGGCTTTGAGCTTTTGGTAGGCGCGGTCGGTGTCGGCTTCAGATTTTCCATAGAGCAGTGCGCCTACGGTCGTGAAGTTGGAGAGGTCAGTGTACTGATCGAGATCGATCCAGGGGCCTTCTTCCTTAGCCATGCCGTGATCGCTGACGATGATGAGATCGATGGGCATGTGCAGGGCGTCGATCGAGGCATGCAATTTTCCGATGAGCGCATCGACGTGTTTGACGGCAGCGGCGACCTGCGGGCTGTCTGGCCCATATTGATGACCGGCGTGATCTACGTTTGAGTAGTACAGAGTGATGAAGTGGGGGCGGTGGTCTTCCGGCATTTTGAGCCAGTCGATGACCTGATCGATGCGCTTTTCGTCGGGGAACTTGTCGTCGTAGTGCAGGTAGTAGCTGGGGCGGACGTTCTGAATCGCGGCCTCGGAGCCGGGCCAGAAGAAGCAGGCGGAGCGCATGCCCTGCTGCTCAGCGAGAACCCATAGCGGTGTTCCGCCATACCAGGAGCCGTCGCTGTTGGTCTTGGGATCGTTGTAGGAATAGAGCTCTTTACGCTGCTCGTCATAGAAGCTCATAGCGACGATGCCGTGGTGCTCGGGATAGAGACCCGTTACGAGCGTGTAGTGATTGGGAAAGGTGATGGATGGATATGACGGAATCATGCCCTCGGGTGCGCTTGTACCTTGTTTGGCCAATGCCAGCAGATGGGTTGCACCGTATTTCTTTGCGTAGTCATAGCGGAAGCCGTCGAGCGAGACGAGCACGACGTAATGTTTCTGTTCCTGTACGAGAGCGTTGGGGCCATTGTCGGCGGTGACGACGGGCGCGATCTGCTGGGTATGAGCAAGTGGAAGTATGCAGAGCAGAAGTGCCGACAGGAAAAGGCGGGTGCGGGTGCGCATGGTTTTGTCCCTTGAACAGATTACTTGATCGTTGGCCAAGGGTGCATGGACGGCGTGATAATCAATGCGTAGTTTTTCAGGGGGCGGAATGACACGGTTGTCGCGTCGGGGATTTTTGAAGGCCGGGACTGTTGCGAGTGGAGGGATCCTGCTGGGGCGCAGAGCGGTGATCTATGCCGAGGGAAATGCGCCGCTGGAGCAATTTGGATATGGCGATGTGCAACTGCTTGAAGGGCCGATGCGCGAGCAGTTTGACACGAATCATGCGTTCTTTCTGGCCATGGATGAGGATAAGCTGCTGAAGCCTTATCGCGAACGTGCCGGCCTGCCAGCGCCAGGCGAGGATATGGGCGGCTGGTACGACAACAATCCGGATTATGACTATCAGCATAATAATGAGCGCGGATTCGCGACAGGACACAGCTTTGGGCAGTATGTGTCGGGACTGGCGCGGGCTTATGCGATTACCGGGGATAAGGTGACGCAGGCGAAGGTGCAGCGGCTGGTGCAGGGGTATGCGCCGACGATCAGCGACAGCTTCTATGAGAATTTTCGTTTTCCCGCTTACACATATGACAAGCTGGTGTGCGCATTGATCGATGCCCATCAGTTTGCGGGGGACTCCGAAGCCTTTGCTGTTCTGAACAAGACGACAGATACGGCGATGAGGCATCTGCCGGAGAAGGCTTTGTCGCGCGCGGAGCAGCGTGCGCGTCCGCATAAGGATTTGTCGTACACGTGGGATGAAAGCTATACGCTGCCGGAAAATCTTTTCATTGCGTACACTCGCGGCGCGGGAAGCCGTTATCGCGAACTCGGCGTGAAGTATCTGGAAGATGATACATATTTCAATCCGCTGGCGAATGGCGAGAACGCGATGATCAACGAGCATGCGTACAGCCATGTAAATGCGTTGAGCTCGGCGATGCAGGCTTATCTTGTTCTGGGCAGCGAGAAGCATCTGCGCGCGGCGAAGAATGCTTTCGAGATGCTGGTGACCGAGCAAAGTTTTGCTACCGGAGGCTGGGGCTGGGATGAGAATTTCTGGAAGCCTGGAACAGGAGCGCTGGCCGCGAGTCTGACCAAATCGCACAGCAGCTTCGAAACGCCGTGCGGCGCGTATGCACATTTCAAGCTGACACGATACCTGCTGCGCGTGACGCGCGACAGCCGCTATGGAGACAGCATGGAGCGTGTGCTCTACAACACGATTCTGGGCGCAAAGCCGCTGCTTGAAGATGGATCGAGCTTCTACTATTCCGATTACAACGACGCAGGAAGCAAGGTCTACCACCCGGATAAGTGGCCATGCTGCTCGGGAACGTTTCCACAGATCACGGCGGATTATGGCATCAGCTCTTATTTCAAAGATGCGCAGACTGTGTACGTGAATCTTTATGTGCCGTCGCGAGTGACGTGGGTCCAGGGGAGCACGCGGTGCGGACTGCGGCAGGAAACGCGGTATCCATGGAGCAACCAGACGGCGCTGTCGCTCTCGCTGACAACTCCGGAGATGTTTGGTGTGGCGCTGCGCATTCCAGCATGGGCTGGCGCAAAGACGCGTGTTTCCATCAACGGACAGAAGGCTGATGCTGAAGTTGTGCCGGGACGATTTGTTACGCTACGACGCACATGGAAGGATGGCGACCGGATCGAAGTGGAATTCGATATGCCACTGCGCACAGAAGCCGTGGATGCGCAGCATCCTGACCTGGTGGCGCTGATGAACGGGCCGGTTGCGTTGTTTGCGTTGCGGGAGACGGGCTCTGTATCTGGTTTGCGGCAGGCCGATCTGCTGCAGGCGCAGCCCATGGGCATGGGAAGCGAATGGATGGTGAAGTCCGGCGCCGGTGAACTGCGGTTGAAGCCCTTTATTGACATCCGAACAGAGCCTTATCGGCTCTATCAGCAGGTCATCGCATAGTGCTGGGGATGCGGCGTGCGGTCTGATATGATCGCGCCACACCTCAAGCCTGTGGGGAGGCCCGTTTCGAAATGCGTGAACGTTGCATTGCTTTGTTAGGAATATTTGCCATGGCTTTTTCTCCGTTGACCGCTGTCGCAGCAGAAGCACCTTCGAAGCTGAAGGTTCCCGAAATCAAATATGAGAGTTACACGCTGCCGAATGGTCTGCAGGTGATTCTGGCGGAAGATCATCGGCTGCCTATCATCGGTGTCGATCTGTGGTATCACGTAGGGCCGGTGAAGGAGCGTGCGGGGCGCACGGGTTTTGCGCATCTCTTTGAGCACATGATGTTCGAAGGCTCGAAGCATGTGGGCGAGAAGGCGCACTTCAAATATCTGGAGGCGGCTGGCGCTTCCGGTATTAACGGAACAACTTCGTTTGATCGCACGAATTATTTTGAGACGGTGCCTTCGAATCAATTGGAACTGGCACTGTGGCTTGAGAGCGACCGGATGGGCTTTTTGCTGGACACGCTCGACCGGCAGAAGCTTACGAACCAGCGTGACGTGGTGCGCAACGAACGACGGCAGAGTGTGGAGAACCAACCATACGGAGTGGTGGATGAAGCATTGGTCCATGAGCTGTTTCCCAAGGATCATCCTTACCATGCGGACGTGATTGGATCGCACGCGGACGTGGAGGCTGCGAGGCTCGAAGATGTTCGGCAATTCTTCAAGCAGTATTACGCGCCGAATAATGCAACGATTGCAATTGCCGGAGACATTGACAAGGCAAAGACGAAAGCGCTGCTGGAGAAATATTTCGGGCCGATTCCCAAGGGTCCTGAGGTGCCGAAGGTAGATGTCGTCACACCACCGATTACTTCGGAGCGGCGCTTGACTGTTACAGATGCCGTAAAGCTGCCGAAAGTGGAACTGGCATGGCTGACGCCCCAGGCATTTATGCCGGGTGATGCGGATGCCGATGTTGCTTCTTATATTCTGGGCGGGGCCAAATCGAGCCGACTCTACCGCAACCTGGTTTACGAGCAGCAGATTGCGCAATCGACGGATTGCTATAACCAGTCGCAGGCGCTGCAATCGTGGACTACGTGTGAACTGGTAGCGCGTCCGGGTGTGACAGCAGAGCAGCTGGAGAAGGCGGCGAACGCGGTTATCGACGAGTTCCTACAATCGGGGCCGACGCAGGCTGAGATTGATCGCGCACGTAATACAACGGAAGCGAATAAGTTTCGCGGGTTGCAGCGCGTAGGCGGCTTTGGCGGCGTTGCCGACACGCTGAATTATTACAACCAGTACACGGGCGATCCTGGGTATCTGCCGAAGGACATCGCACGCTACGACGCCGTGACGATTGCAAGTGTGCAGAAATATGCGAAGTCGAATCTCACGCAGAATCAGCGCGTGACGGTGTATGGAATTCCGGGCAAGAAAGTTGTGGAGGATGTGCCGCGGAGCCCTGACGATACGGATGCGAATGTGAAGATCGAGCCGGAGTATTCGGCTGATTTTGACCAGGCACAGACATGGCGCAAGACTGCCCCGCAGCCAGGACCGCAGCCGAAATTGTCGCTGCCTGAACCGAAGGTCTTTACGCTGGCGAATGGGCTGAAGGTGTATCTGGTGGAATCGCATAATCTCCCGGTGATGAGCGCTTCGCTGATTACGCTGGGGGGCAGTGAAGGTGATTCGCCGAAGAAACCGGGTGTGGCTGGATTTACCGCGGCTATGCTGACGGAAGGTACGGCAAACCGCTCAGCACCGCAGATTGCCGATGATATTGACCAGATTGGCGCAACGCTCTCCAAGACCGCGGGCAACGATAACGCGTTTGTGAGGATCAGCGCGTTGAGCAACGTAACGGATCCGGCGATGGACTTACTGGCTGACGTGAGCTTGCATCCTGCATTCAGCGACAAGGAAATTGAGCGAATTCGCAAGGAGCGCCTTACAGCGCTGATGCAGATGAAGGACCAGCCGGTGCAGGTCGCGTTCATGGTTGCGTCTCGCGCATTGTACGGAGCGGACAGCCCATATGGATATCGCAGCATCGGCACGGAGGCCTCGATCAAGGCGACGACGCGCGACGATCTCTCCGGTTTCTGGAGCGAGCGATATACGCCTGCCAACTCGGCGCTGTTCTTTGCGGGCGACCTAAATGAAAAGCAGGCACGCGATCTGGCGGAGAAGTATTTTGGGAGTTGGTCGGCGAAGGGCACAGTTTCGCAGCCACCGGCTGCACCTGCGCCACCGACACGCCGGGTGATTCTTGTGGATTTACCGGGCGCTCCTCAGACTGCGATCTGGGCTGCTGGACTGGGCGTGCCTCGTTCGACGCCGGACTTCGCGCAGCTGAATGTATTGAATACCATGCTGGGTGGACTGTTTTCGAGCCGCATCAATATGAATCTGCGCGAGCGCCATGGCTACACATATGGCGCATTCAGCCTGTTCCAGTTCATGCGTGGCACGGGGCCATTTCTTGCCGGCGCTTCGGTGCGGACGGATGTGACAGGGCCTGCGGTGCATGAGCTGTTTTCAGAGCTTGACCGCATCCGCACGACGCCGCTGAGCGGGGATGAGCTGGCGATGTCAAAAGATCATCTGATCCGCTCGTTGCCCGGAGATTTTGAGACGGTGGAACAGACCAATGGCAAGATGGCGGATATCTTCACCTATCAGTTGCCGCTGGATTATTACCGCGCATATCCAGCGAAGATTGAGGCGGTGACATCGGAGCAGACAGCAAGTGCTGCCCTTAACTATATCCATCCGGAAAACATGATGTTGATTGCTGTAGGGGATAGAGCCAAGATTCAGCCGGAGATTGAAAAGCTGAATCTTGGACCGATCGAAGAATGGAACACCGACGTCGAGCCGGTGAAGAAATAGTTACAAAGAAAAGCCCGCTACACCGTGGGCTTTTTGTTACAAGTGCAGCAGCAGTACTGTGATGCAGACGGTAAAGCCTGCGGCTCCAAAGCCGATGCCGAGATACCAGTAGGCGCGTTGCCGCGTGAGTAACGTGATCGACGTGATGACGAGACCGATTTCAAGAAGGGCTTCTCCTAAATCGAAACGGTTCGCTTTGCGTTCGGCGTGACGTACTTCCGCTTCATAGTCATGAGCTTTTTGCTGTTCTTCTTTCAGATCGTCAGACCATTTGCCGGCGTGGGTTTTGTAGGTCTCCATGAGCTTGCGCGCGGCGTCGTCGTGGACGGCCAGCACGGAGAGCATATCTGAGCTCAACTGCGTTTCGTTCAGGCGAATCTTCTTTGCCTGATATTCATTCCATTGATCGCTGGCTTTGGCCTGAGAAAGTACAGCTTCCGTATGGGTGCGATGGCCGAGAACGGTGGATATGGCTACCAGCACGGCCAGCACGCTCATAGTGAAGCTGACCGGACGAAGACTGGGGTTTTTGGCTGCCTGTTCGTGCTCTTCCTGTAATTCCTGAGCTTCATTTGGTTCCATGTAAGGCGAAACTTCCATTCCAAAAAAATGATGATAGTTACTGATTGATTGTTGCAGGAAGTGGCGTGGCCGGGAAGTCTGAGCGCAATTGAGACAAGGGATGTAGACAAACTACCGCCCAGATAGTAATTTGTCTACATCCTTATGGCGCCGAAAGAAAATTACAAAAACCGTATTGAATTGTTGCAGGGAACGCTCGATATGTTGATTCTGCAAACGCTGCAGTGGGGCGCGCAGCATGGGTATGCCATCAGCCAGGCGATTCGCGCCAATTCCGGAGATGTGTTGCAGGTGGAGACTGGCTCGCTGTATCCGGCTCTTCATCGACTGGAGCGGCAGAAGTGGGTCAAGTCGGAATGGCGGCAGACGGAGAGCAATCAGCGAGCGAAGTATTACCAGATTACGGCTGCTGGCAAGCAGCAGCTTGCCTCGAACCGCAGCCGGTGGGCACAGATGGTTGCCGCGATTGGCGGGGTGTTGGAAGCGGAGCCGGAGTAAGGATAAATCCCACGCTTTCGTAAAGTGAGCGAAAGGATGCGGCACCCAGGTTTTGCAGTCTGCGGAGGGATGTGATGCGGTGGTGGCGGAAGAAAAGCGAATTGGATGCAGAGATCGAAGCGCATATCCGCATGGCTGTCGAAGATCGCGTGGCGCGCGGAGAAGATGCGGCGACGGCACGGCATGAGGTGGAGCGTGAGATGGGCAACGTGGCTTTGACGAAAGATGTCGCACGCGAAACGTGGGGATGGGTGTGTCAGGAGCGTCTGCTGCAGGATGTGAAGTATGCAATGCGGCAGCTGCGGAGGTCGCCCGCGTTTGCGGCGACGGTGATCACTACGCTCGCGCTCGGAATTGCTGCTCCGGCGGCGATGTTTACGGTGGTGGACCGAGTGATGCTGCGTCCGTTACCCTACGCGGATGCGGGACGTCTGATGCTGCTCAATGCCGCCAGCCAGCGCAACGAACAAGGAGGAAATTCCGGCGCGCCGTATCTTGATCTGCAGGAATGGCGTAAGTGGAGCAGGAGTTTTGAGGGCATCGGTTTTTATGCACAGGCCAATGGGCGCAATTTCCTTGAAGGTGCGACCGGCACGGAAGCTGTTGGCTTTTACAAAGTAAGCGCGAATTTATTCGCGGTGCTGGGTGTATCGCCGGCGCTGGGTCGTGACTTTCGCAATGATGCGGATGGGTTCGCGCAAAGCCCGGATGCAAACAGCGTCATTCTGAGCGACGCGGCATGGCGCTCGATGTTTGGAGCCGACCCGGGCATTGTAGGCAAGTCGGTGAAGGTCAGCGGAACTCCGTATGTCGTCGCGGGTGTGATGCCGCGCGGGTTTACGTTTCCCTATGCTGCGGGAAATTCCTTGTTTGGAGGAGGGCTGGATGCGTGGACGCTGGCGCAGTTAGGAGATGACGACAAGGGCCGCACCGATGGGACACCGGACTATACCGTTGTTGGAAGGCTGAAGCCGGGTGTAAGCGAAAAGCGCGCGGAAGCCGAACTGGCGACGCTGCAGAAGCAGATTGCTGTCGGGTATGTGGATCCTGAGGCACGGCAGAAACATTCCGGTGCATGGATTGAAAAATATGGCGATTCGCTAGTGGAGACGGACACGAAGCACGCTTTGTTCATGCTGCTGGCTGCGTCCGGCGTGCTTTGGCTGATTGCCTGCGTAAATACGACGAACCTGCTGCTGGCGCGGGCGATGGCGAGGCAGCGCGAGATTGCCGTGCGCGGGGCTCTTGGGGCGGGACGCTGGCGCATCATGCAGCAGTTCATCGTGGAAGGGCTATTGCTGAGTTTTTGCGGCGCGGGCTTCGGACTAGGGCTGGCCTTGCTCGCAGTGAAATTATTTGCACGCGGTATGAAACATCATTTGCCGTTGCCTGTGTCTGCTGCTCCGGATTGGCGCATTTTGATTGCATTGCTGGGATTGACGCTTGTTTCGGCACTGGTTTCTTCTGTCTGGCCGGCGTGGATGTCGGCGCACGCTCCGGTTGAGCCAGCGCTGAAGCAAGGCGGACTGCAAAGCGGTGCTGCGCGAGGACAGAACCGCATGCGCAGCGTGCTGGTAATGGTGGAGATTGCCCTGTCTATGACGTTACTGGTTGGCTGCGGATTGTTGCTACGCACGCTTTATACGCTGCGACATGTGCCACTTGGCTTTCGTACCGATCACATCATTGTGGCAAATATGCAGATTCCGGGGTACAAGTTTGCTGGCGAGAACATGACGAACAATTTGTATATGCCACTGCTGGAGCGGGTGAAACATCTGCCTGGCGTGCAGTCGGCTGGCTTAATGTCGGAAGTGCCATTGGGAGGAACTTTCAATATTCATCTTGAATTGAAGATGGATGCGGCCCAGTCTCCGACTCGGAAGTCATGGAAGGTTGACGCTCTTCTCAACGCTGCTACCCCTAACCTGCAGCAGGTGTTCGGATTCAAGATGCTGGCAGGCCGCTTCTTCAATATGCAGGACACGCCATCGTCGCAGCCGGTATTCGTCGTCAACCGCGCTTTTGCCCGTGAATATTCGCCCGATCAGCATGACCTGAGCAAAGTCGTTGGCATGAAGCTATGGCATATCACCTCAGGCAAGGATGCGGAGATTGTGGGCGTGCTCGATGACGTGCATCAGAGCGCTATCGCTCAGCCGTCTCAGCCCGAAGTCGAAGTCGCTATTTCCCAGGTCACTCCCGAAAGTGGAATTTACAAAACGATGGAAGGCATCGCCATGGATATTGCGGTGCGTACCGATCGCGATCCAAAAGCCGTCATTCCTGAACTGCGGGAGGTACTGCGGCAGGCTGATCCGGCGCTGGCGGGGAGCAATTTCACTACGATGGACCAGGTAGTTGAGGACTCATTCGGCAGTCAGCAGCTAGCAGCACATTTGCTTGAAATCTTTGGTGGCTCGGCTTTGCTTCTTTGTGTCGCGGGCTTGTATGGATTGCTGGCCTATGTTGTTTCGCAGCGTACTCGCGAACTCGGTGTGCGGCTTGCGCTTGGGGCGCAGCGCGGCGATCTGCTGTGGCTGGTAATGCGACAGGCGAGTGTGATGCTGGTGTCTGGCGTAGTCATCGGATTAGCGCTGGCGATTGCTTCCGGACGTGTCGTGCGCAGCTATCTTTACGGTGTAAGCGCGCGCGATGGATGGACGCTGGGCATTGTGGCTGTGACTCTGCTTCTGGTTGGATTGCTCGCGGCTTATCTGCCTGCACGGCGAGCGGCGATGGTTGATCCGATGGAAGCGCTGCGGGCGGAGTGAAGTCGGCGCTGGATATCTTTCTTTCCCATCCTTTCGCAAGATGCGCGAAAGGATGAGGCATCCGTTCGGTGGCGTTCAATTCTAGTAGGCCTGCAGTTGTTCGATGGGCAGGCGTATCTGGAAGCAGGTGGCGCCGGGTTCGGATTGCACGCGGACGTAGCCGCGGTGTTTGCGAACGATGCGCTGCACGGTGTCGAGGCCGAGTCCTAGGCCGCTTCCAGGAGCTTTCGTTGTGTAGAAGGGCTCGAAGATGCGGTCCTGCAGGTCGGGCGGGATGCCGGGACCGTTGTCCCACACTTCGATCAGCAGCATGTCGCCGGAAACCTGTACGCCGAGGGTGATCTTGCCTTCGTCGTGAATGGCGTCGAGAGCGTTTTCGAGAATCGCCATCCAGACCTGGTTGAGTTCGCTGGCATAGGCGCTGATATGAGGCAGATCGGGCGCGTAGCGGCGTGCCACGTCGACGTGCTGGAGGCGCGATTGCAACATGGCCAGTGTATTTTCGAGGCCCTGCGGGATGTCGATCTCCTGAATCGGCGCCTGATCCATGTAGGAGTAATCCTTGATGGCGCGGATGAGGTCGAAGATGCGAGCGGTAGAGTCGAGCATGGCGTTGGCCATGTTTTCTGCCCGCAGCGAAGAGGAGAACTGTGTGAGCACGACCGTGAGTGCGCTGCCATCGAGGAAGCCTGCTAATGGCTCGAGCTGCTCCGGAGTGACGCCTGACTCTGTCAGCTCGGGCGAGATTTTCCATGGCGTTTCAATATCGTGTCCACGCATCCACGTGAGCAGAGCATCTTCGCGGGCAGAGAATTCCAATTGATTGCGAGCTTCTTTTGCCTGCGCGCGAATCGTATCCTGCCACTTGCGCACATCAGCGAGATGTTTCGCGGAAAGACAAAGACTGCCGAGGCGATATTTTTCATGCCCGTAGACATGCAGCTCATCGAGCAGGCCGGAGGCAGCGCGTTGCGCCGCCGATGCTGGATTGTTCAGCTCGTGAGCGAGATTGCCGGCCAGCTTACCAAGTGCGCTGAGCTTCTCCGCCTGCTGTTCCATGCGTGTGACTTCGCGCACGCGATCGAGCAGCACGCTGACGCACCGTTGGGTCATCGACGGTACGACCTCAAGCATCTCTGGGAAAAGATCTTTGGGATACGAAAGAGCCCAGGTAGGAGCTGTAGCGTAGCCATGGCCGCCATAGGTTTTCATGCGCGAGAAGGGAAGCAGGCCGGAGAGGATGCCGGAGCGTCCGACCCAGATAGCCGTAGGGCCAGCGTGCTCGCGGCGAACATGAATCTCGCCCTTGAGCATAATCGTCATTTCATTGGCAGGTTCGCCTTCGCGGAAGATGGTCTCGCCTGCGTCGGCAAAACGCTCGGTGCCATGCTCGGCAAGCCACATGTATTCAAACTCTTCCATGCCCTGCAGCGGAGCCACACGCTTGAGGGCAGCGACGATCTCCTTGAGCGGTGTGGGGCCTTGGGGGATAAGTCGTTCGGGGGTGGGGGCGATGCTGGCTGTATTCATAAGACCCTACCTGACTTTGATGGTACATCTTAGCCCAGGATGCATTGAACACATGTCAAGAAACTGTTGAATGGCACTAATTCGAGTGCGGACGCTCCATTTCGACCTTTCGATCGGGCATGGAGTCAATCAGGGAATTGAGCTTTGCGATACTCACCGGCACATCGCTGCGGAGCTTGATTTCTCCATCTTCTCCCAAAAGGAAAATAGCAAATTCATCTTCCGAAATATGGAATCGGTTACGGATTGCGATGATTTCTTTCGCTCCGATGATTGCATAGGGAGTATCAAGCGGTGCCTGGTATTTAGCTGATTTTGCGAGGATGGGAACGAACATCACGAAGCGATCATCATATCGTCAGCAGCTTCGTCGAGTGTCGATTGCTGTTTTTTCAGGCGCGGATCGGTAGCGTCTGGACAGAAGACGAGCAGCGGCCGGTAACAGCGGCGCATCTGCGCAAGAGTTGTGGGGCGCAAGGCACAGCTTGAGTGCGCCTGTGCGAAGAGAAGCGCAGGAGTGCAAAGGAGTATGGCGAGAGGGAGGCTGCGGATCGTCATACGCTTCTATTTTTTATGATACAGGTGCTGCTTTGGAGGTTAAAAAGAAACCCCCCCACCCTTCGCCTTCGGCTCAGGATGGGGCACTCAAGTTTCACCGTGGCTTTGTGATCGTTACGCCTTGATAGTGACCGGATCGAGAAAGGGCATGGCTGCGCGGAGCTCTGCACCGACCTCTTCGATCTTGTGCTTGGCCTCTTCTTTGCGGATTGCATCGAACTTCTTCTTGCCAGTCTTGTTCTCGTCGATGAAGTTCTTGGCGAAGGTGCCATCCTGAATTTCGGAGAGCAGTTTCTTCATCGCGGCACGAGTTTCGTCGGTGACGATGCGCGGGCCTGCGGTGTAGTCGCCCCACTCGGCAGTGTTCGAGATGGAGTAGCGCATGTAGGAGAGGCCACCGCGATACATGAGATCCACGATGAGCTTCAACTCGTGCAGGCATTCGAAGTAGGCAAGCTCGGGCTGGTATCCAGCTTCGACCAGCGTCTCAAAGCCAGCCTTGACGAGAGCGGCAGTGCCTCCGCAGAGGACGGCCTGCTCGCCGAAGAGATCGGTTTCGGTCTCTTCCTTGAAGGTGGTTTCAAGCACACCGGCACGGGTGCAGCCGATGCCCTTGGCGTACGAGAGTGCGAGTTCGAGCGCTTTGCCGCTGGCATCCTGTTCCACCGCAACGAGGCCGGGTGTGCCGCCGCCTTCGGTGAAGACTTCGCGCACGCGATGGCCAGGGGCCTTGGGCGCAACGAGGAAGACATCGACGCCTGCGGGCGGCTTGATGGTGCCATAGCGAATGTTGAATCCATGGGCGAAGACGAGAGCTTTGCCGGGCTTGAGGTGAGGCTCAACTTCTTTCGTGTAGACCTCGGCCTGCGTCTCATCGGGCGTGAGGATCATGATGACATCGCCCCATTCGGCTGCTTCGGCGATGGTGGAGACTTCGAGGCCTGTCTTCTTCGCTTTGTCGATGGACTTGCTGCCGGCGGGTAGACCGACGCGCACATGCACGCCTGAATCCTTGAGGTTGAGCGCGTGCGCGTGTCCCTGCGATCCGTAGCCTATGATGGCGACCTTCTTTTGCTGGATGAGCGAGAGATCCGCGTCCTGGTCGTGATACGTCTTTGCCATTCTTTCTTTCCCTTCGTGGTGTAAACCGGGGCTGAAACCCCGTATTTGTGTGATCCTGGTTCACCGGGCTAAAGCCCGGTGCTTCTAGCTAAAAACTCGAATTGATTCCCGGACGAACGACGTCCTTATTTCTGGAAATTGGATTCTTCTTCGACGAGATCGAAGACAGCAGCATTCTTTGTCTCGTTCTCTGAGGCAGTCGCGACGCGCATGGCTTCGAGGACGCGGCTGGTGTGGTGGCCACGGCGCATGACCATGCGTCCGGTGCGTGAGACTTCGAGGATCGGATCGCCGCTTTCGATAAGGACCTGAATCAGCCCTTCGATCTTGCTTTCGACGCCGGTGATCTCGATCATCAGCGATTCGGGAGCGAGATCGACAATACGCGCGCGGAAAACCTCGACCAGCTCGAAGATATGCGATCGCGTCTGCGGCGTGGCCCCCACCTTGATGAGCGCGAGCTCGCGGCTGACGTTCGCTACCTGGTCCATGTCGTCGACTTCAAGCACATTTTCGAGCTTGTAGAGGCTGGCCACAATGCGATGACCGGCGGAGGTGGACGAGAGCGCAACGATAGTCATGCGCGAGACGCCGGGTCTCTCGGATCGGCCCACAGTGAGCGAGACGATGTTGACGTTGAGACGGCGGAAGAGCGATGCGACGCGCGTGAGCACGCCCGGTTTATCTTCTACGAGTGCAACAAATGTATGCAGCATGGTTACAAATTATCCTTATGCGTCTTCCGCTGTTTCGATCATTGGATTGTCAGGGCGGCGAATCATTTCGTGCAGCGCCGAGCCTGCGGCAACCATCGGGTAAACGGAGTCTTCTTTTTCTACGAGGAAGTTGATAAGAAATGGTCCCTTGGATGTACGCGCAGCGCTGACTGCTGATGCAACTTCCGTACGCGTTCTAGCGGTTGCGCCGGGGATGCCGTGAGCGTCAGCCAGCTTTACAAAGTCAGGGCTGAGAATGGGCGACGAGGCGTAATTCTTGTCGTAGATGAACTCCTGCCACTGGCGCACCATGCCGAGGAAGCCATTGTTGATGATGGCGATATTGATGTCGAGATTCTCCTGCGCGATGGTGGAGAGTTCGGCTGCGGTCATCTGGAAGCCGCCGTCACCGGCGATGACCCAGACTTCTTTTTCCGGGCAGGCGATTTTTGCACCGATAGCTGCGGGCAATGCGAAGCCCATCGTGCCCAGGCCGCCTGATGTGACGAGCGAGCGCGGCGCATCGTGCTTGTAGTATTGCGCTTCCCACATCTGGTGCTGGCCTACGTCGGTGACAACGATGGCCTTGCCGTCGGTCGCGTTCCAGAGATCATTAATGACATGCGCGGCGTAGAGATGGCCGTTGTCAGGCAAATTTTTGATGTCGCGTACGGAACATTCGCCTTTCATCTCGCTGATCTCGCGTATCCACGGCGAGCTTGCGCGCGAAGAGATGTGAGGCAGCAGGATTTCTAGGACCTGCTTGAGATCGCCGACGAGTGCGACGTCTACCTTTACATTCTTGTTGATTTCAGCTGGATCGACTTCGATGTGTATCTTCTTTGCGTTAGGCGCGTAGGTGGCGAGCGTTCCGGTCACGCGGTCATCGAAGCGCATGCCGCAGGCTATGAGCAGATCAGCTTGCTGGATGGCCTGATTGACCCAGGCTTCGCCGTGCATGCCCATCATGCCAAGTGAGAGCGCGTGCGAAGCAGGGAAGCCGCCGAGTCCGAGCAGGGTGCAGGCAACGGGAATCTGTATGCGTTCAGAGAGGGCGCGCACCTGGTCGACAGCTCCGGACTGGATGACGCCATGTCCGGCAAGGATGACGGGCCGCTTCGCTTCGCGGATGAGTTTGGCTGCATCGGTGACCGAATCGGCGCTGTGGCTCTGCATCGGATGCGGACGGTAGGTCCTGGGTGCGGCGGCTTCAAAATCGAAGAGCGCTGAGTTCTGCTGCGCGTCCTTGGTGATATCGACAAGGACGGGGCCAGGACGTCCGGATTTTGCGATGAGAAAGGCTTCGCGGAGCGCGGGGGCGATGTCTTCAGCGCGCGTCACCAGAAAATTGTGCTTGGTGATAGGCAGCGTGATGCCGGTGATATCGACTTCCTGAAAGGCGTCGGAGCCAAGCACTTTGCTCGAGACCTGTCCGGTGATGCAGACGATGGGAATCGAATCCATCATGGCCGTAGCGAGGCCGGTGACGAGATTGGTAGCGCCCGGACCTGATGTTGCCATGGCAACACCGACGCGGCCCGAGGCGCGCGCATAACCATCGGCCATATGCGAGGCGCCCTGTTCGTGGCGAACGAGGATATGGCGGATCGGGAATTTACGCATCGCGTCGTAGATTGGCAGAATGGCCCCGCCGGGATATCCGAAGACATCGCTCACGCCTTCCCCGACGAGCGTAGCCCAGACAATCTCTGAGCCGGTGAGGCGAGTAGCGTCTGTTGATGGTGAGTCGTTTTGTGAGCTTTGACCCATGATGTCTGACTCCTATGAGGTGCTGCTGAGCGATAAAACTGCAGGTCCTTCGACCACGCGCTTTGCGCTCCGCTCAGGATGAAAACCTGAAACTCATTCGTAATGCGAGGACTGAAGTCCTCGCGTCCTTTTAGTTCGTAACTGCGCCTAACGATGCCGATGAAACTGCATCGGCGTACTTGCGGAAGACGCCGCGTTTGTACTTCGGCTCGGGGGCCTTCCAGTTTTGTAACCGTGACTGTAACTCTTTTTCCGGTATCTCTACTTCGAGCTTGCGGTTCGGGATATCGAAGTGAATGATGTCACCTTCTCGGATGGCGGCGATGGGACCGCCGACTGCGGCTTCCGGCGCAACGTGTCCGACCATGAGGCCGCGGGTGGCTCCTGAGAAGCGGCCATCGGTAAGCAGGGCGACGGTTTCCGATAATTCGGGAATGGCAACAAGCGCAGCCGTGATCTGAAGCATCTCTCGCATGCCGGGACCGCCTTTGGGGCCTTCGTAGCGGATGACGAGGACTTCATTCGGCTTGATGCTTCCGGAATCCACGGCGCGGAAGGCATCTTCTTCGCAGTCGAAGACGCGCGCGGGCCCGCGATGCTCGAGGCGATTGTGGCCTGCGACCTTGATGACGCAGCCTTCGGGCGCGAGATTGCCTTTGAGAATGACCAGGCCGCCGGTGGGCTTGATCGGCGATGAGGCGGGATGGATCACATCCTGATCGGGCGCTTCGACGGCTTCGGCTGCTTCTTCGGCGATGGTGCGGCCGGTGACGTGAATACAGTCTTTATGCAGAAGACCGGCATCGATGAGTCGCGCTGCGAGCAGACGGCTGCCGCCTGCGTTGTGGTAGTCGGTTGCGACGTATTTGCCGCCGGGCTTGAGGTCGCAGAGCAGTGGCGTGTTGCGGCTGATCCGGTCGAAGTCATCGACGGTGAGCTTGATGCCGACTTCATTGGCGATGGCGATCAGGTGGAGAACAGCGTTGGTCGATCCACCGGAGGCGGCAACCGCGGTGATGGCGTTTTCGAGCGACTCACGCGTGATGATCTGGCTGGGGCGCAGGTTTTGGCGGGCGAGTTCCATGACCATCGCTCCGGCCAAGCGCGAGGCAGCGTGCTTTTCGGGAGATAAGGCGGGCACGCCCGACAAACCGATGGGCGAGATGCCGAGAAATTCGCAAGCCATGGCCATGGTGTTGGCAGTGAACTGGCCACCGCAGGCTCCCGCGCCGGGACAGGCATTGGCTTCGATAGCTTCGAGTCCGGCGTCGCTGAGCTTACCGGCGGAGTGTGCGCCGATGGCTTCGTAGACATCCTGAATGGTGATGGCTTTGTTGTTGAGATAGCCGGGCGCGATGGAGCCGCCGTAGAGCATGAGGCCGGGGATGTTGAGGCGCGCGAGCGACATGACGGTGCCGGGCATGTTCTTATCACAGCCGGCGATGCAGACGAGGCCGTCGAAGAGATTGCCGCGCGTTACGAGCTCGACTGAGTCGGCAATCACCTCGCGGCTGATGAGTGAGGCCTTCATGCCCTCGGTGCCCATGGTGATGCCGTCGGAGATGGTGATGGTGTTGAACTCCATCGGAGTGCCGCCTGCTTCGCGGATGCCCTGCTTTACAGCTTCAGCGATGGTGCGCAGATGGAAGTTGCAAGGGCCGATCTCCGTCCACGTATTGGCGATGCCGATGATGGGCTTATACAGGTCTTCTTTCGTGAAGCCGATGCTGCGCAACATGGCACGCGCTCCGGCACGATTGGGGCCTTCTGTGAGAGCGTTGCTGATTCTCTTTGCGTCGTCTTTGCCGTTCTGACTCAATGTGCTTCTCCGAGTGGTTAGGCGCGTCGTGGTTTATGTTCTGGGCGCGAGCCAGTGTTTGGTATTGTGGGCTTGTTCGAAATTGTCGAGCTTGTCGGCATGACGCAGCGTGAGGCCGATGTCATCCAGCCCTTCGAGCAGGCAGTAGCGGCGAAAGGGATCGATAGAGAACTTCGCCGAGAATCCCTGATCGTCGTGGACAGTCTCGTCTTCGAGTGAGACGTGTAGCTTGTAGCCTTCCGTCTTCGCAGCGCGATCAAGCAGCGCCTGTACCTGTTCTTCTGGCAGTGTGATGAGCAGAATGCCGTTCTTGCCGGCATTCGAGTGAAAGATGTCCGCGAATGAAGGCGCGATAACGCAGCGGTAGCCGAAATCAGAGAGCGCCCAGGCTGCGTGTTCGCGCGAGGAGCCGCAGCCGAAATTCTTAGCGGCAACGAGAATCTGCGAGCTCTTGTGACGTGGCTGGTTGATTTCGAAATTCGGGTCCTGCCGCCAATCAAAGAAGAGAAACTCGCCGTAGCCGGTGCGCTCGATGCGCTTCAGGAACTGCTTTGGAATGATCTGGTCGGTATCGACGTTGACGCGGTCAAGCGGCGTAACGACGGATGTGAGCGTGCGGAATGGCTGCATTAGGCCAGAACCTCCTCGCCTTTGAATTCCCACTGGCGGATGTCGGTGAAGTGGCCGGTGACGGCTGCGGCCGCGGCCATCTCGGGGCTGACGAGATGTGTGCGTCCGCCGCGTCCCTGGCGGCCTTCGAAGTTGCGGTTACTGGTGGAGGCGCAGCGCTCGCCGGGTTGCAGGATGTCGGGATTCATGCCGAGGCACATGGAGCAGCCAGGCTCGCGCCATTCGAAGCCTGCGTCGAGAAAGATTTTATCGAGGCCTTCTCTTTCCGCTTGCTGCTTCACCAGGTGCGAGCCGGGAACGACCATCGCGCGAACGTGCGGGCTGACGTGATATCCGGTGACAACTTTCGCGGCGGCGCGCAGATCTTCAATGCGCGAGTTGGTGCAGGAGCCGAGGAAGACGCGGTCGACAGGAATCTCCTCGATGGCGACGCCGGCTTTCAGATCCATGTATTCGAGCGCCCGCTCAAAGGCGCGGCGGTCATTGTCGGATTGTGCTTTGGCTGGATCGGGAACGCGGTCCGTGACCGGGATGACCATGCCGGGGTTGGTTCCCCAGGTGACATAAGGGGCGAGGTCTTCCGCCTTGATGATCATCTCGCGGTCGAACTTTGCATCGGGATCGGTTTTGAGCTTGCTCCACGAGGCAACGGCCTCGTCCCATGCTGCGCCTTTGGGTGCGTGTCGGCGGCCTTTGAGATAGGCGAAGGTGGTTTCGTCGGGAGCGATCATGCCGGCGCGCGCACCTGCCTCGATGCTCATATTGCAGACCGTCATGCGACCTTCCATCGAAAGCGAGCGGATGGCGGAGCCAGCATATTCAACCACATAGCCAGTTGCGCCGTCGGTGCCAATGCGTCCGATGATGCCGAGGACGATATCTTTTGCGGTGACGCCCTGAGCCAGCTCGCCTTCGACGGAGATGCGGAAAGTTTTCGGCTTCGATTGCGGCAGGCACTGTGTCGCCATGACGTGCTCGACTTCAGAGGTGCCGATGCCGAAGGCCAGCGCGCCGAATGCTCCGTGGGTTGAGGTGTGCGAATCGCCGCAGACGATCGTCATGCCGGGCTTGGTAAGGCCGAGTTCAGGCCCGATAACATGGACGATGCCTTGCTCGATATCTTCCACGTCATAGAGCTCGACTCCGAACTCTTTGCAGTTTTTGCGCAGCGTGTTGATCTGCTTGTCGGCGATGGCGTCTTCAATGATGAGGCGATTGGTCGTAGTCGGAACATTGTGATCGACGGTGGCCACAGTGCGGTCGGGGCGGCGGAGTTTGCGTCCGGCCAGTCGCAGGCCGTCAAATGCCTGCGGCGACGTGACCTCGTGGACAAGATGCAGGTCAATGTAGAGCAGTGTCGGCTCGTTTGCCGGTTCGGCTACGAGGTGCTGCTCCCAGACTTTTTCGAATAAAGTTTTTGCTGCCATTCTGACTCCCGTTTTCAATCGCCGGGCTAAGAAACCCAGGTTAGCTTCACGAACCTGGGGCACCCGATATGTTCCCTTGGTAAATCGAAAATCATTTATCCGTCATTCTTCGTCGGACTAAACGGCGTGCATGGCTTGCCGTCTGTCGATGATCTCGTTCAACGTTTCGTGTACCTGCTTGCCCATCTCCTGCGTCGAGAGCACCATCTTCTTGTCCTTCTCACTGCGGGCAAGGTCAGCGGTGCGGTAGCCCTGCTCGAGAACTTTGCGGACAGCGGTTTCAATGGCGGCTGCGTCCTGTTCAAGATTTCCTGAGTGGCGGAGCAGCATCGCTGCCGTAAGAATCGCTCCTAATGGATTCGCGAGTCCTTTGCCTGCAATATCGGGCGCGGAACCGTGGACCGGCTCGTAAAGATTCACCTGTCCGCCGATGGTGGCCGAGGGCAGCATGCCGAGCGATCCCGTGATGACGGCGGACTCGTCGGAGAGAATGTCGCCGAAGAGGTTTTCGGTGAGCACCACGTCATAACTGCGCGGTGTATTCATCAGGTGCATGGACATGGCGTCGACGTATTGATGATCAAGGGTCACGTCGGGATAATCCTTGGCGACTTCGGTGACAGTGGCGCGCCAGAGCTGTGAGACTTCGAGGACGTTGGCCTTATCGACGGATGTCAGTTTTTTGCGGCGCTTCTGCGCGAGTTCAAAGGCGACACGGGCCACGCGGATGACTTCATCACGGGTATAACGCATTGTGTTCCAGGCCGAACCGGCTTCGCGATCCCATTGGCGCGGCTCGCCAAAATAGAGACCGCCGAGCAGTTCGCGGACAAAGAGGATGTCGGCACCGTCGATGACTTCCGGCTTCAGGGGTGAATTCGCTGCAAGCGCCGGATGTGCGAAGGCCGGGCGCAGATTAGCGAAGCCGCCGAGCGCCTGGCGGATCTGCAGTAGACCGGCTTCGGGACGCTTGTCGGGCGGAAGGGAGTTGAACTCATTGCCACCGACCGCTCCGAGGAGCACGGCATCGCTTTCCAGTGCGCCATCCAAGGTTGCCTGGGGCAGGGGCGTGCCTTGTGCCTTGATGGCCGCGCCACCGATCAGCGCTTCGCGAAATTCAAACTCGTACCCGCCGAGTTCTGCGACCGAGCGCAAAATGCGCGATGCTTCCGCGGTGACTTCGGGGCCAATACCATCTCCGGCAACAACAAGAACCTTCAGCTTCATCTTTATGCTTTCTCCCAAGAGCTTCCGGGGCTCAAACCCCTCTCTTCTGTGCTCGTTTCACTGGGCTGAAGCCCGGTGCTTCTACTTTTCCCTATCTCTCTGCTAGCGATGCAATCACAGTCATTGTTTATCTTCAGCGCAGCGAAGTCGGAGGATCTTGCGTTCGCCTTCTCAACTGGCTTCGCTGACTGGCTCAGCGGAGATCAGATCATGATGGCGCTTGTGGTGTGCGACAAGGTTGATCAGATCCTGGTCATAGACAGACTTCTTTTTATCGGCCAGTTCTGTGAATGCGCGGTAGGCTGCGTCGAGATCGGAAGCTTCCAGGTGATACCCAAGATCGACAAGACGTGAGCGCAATGCGTGGCGGCCCGAATGCTTACCGAGCACCATGCGGTTTGCCGGAACGCCGACAGAAGCAGGCGTCATGATCTCGTAAGTCAGTGGATTCGACAGCACGCCATGCTGATGGATGCCCGCCTCATGCGCGAAGGCATTGCTGCCGACGATTGCCTTGTTGGGCGAAGGGGCGAAGCTGATGACTTGCGCCAGGCGCTGGCTGGTAGGATACAGCTGATCGAGCTTGAGATTGTGCTCGACTGGATATTTGTCGCGGCGCACGCTGAGAGCGGCTGCAATCTCTTCGATAGCTGCATTGCCGGCGCGCTCACCGATGCCGTTGATAGTACATTCCACCTGACGCGCACCGCCTTCGATAGCTCCCAGGGAATTGGCGACGGCCAGACCCAGATCGTTGTGACAGTGCGAGGAGAAGATGACCTTATCCGCACCTGGAACTCGCTCGCGGACAGTGCGGAACATGGCAGCGTACTCATTAGGCGTGGCGTAACCGACCGTGTCCGGCATATTGATGGTCGTGGCTCCGGCTTCAATGGCCACGGAGACGATCTTGCAGAGAAAATCGATATCGGTGCGGGTTGAATCTTCGGGCGAAAACTCCACGTCATCGACGTAAGTGCGTGCGAGCGCTACGGATTGTGCCGCCTGTTCGAGCGCTGCTTCGCGGCTGATCTTCAGTTTGTACTCTAGGTGAATATCAGAGCTGGCGAGAAAGATATGAATGCGCGAATGCTCTGCGTGCTCAAGAGAAGCGGCGGCCCGTTCGATATCTTCGCGCCGGGCGCGTGCGAGCGAGGCGATACGCGGCTTGCGAATCTCTTTGGATACGGCCTGAATGGCGGCGAAATCGCCGTCGGAGGAAATCGCGAAGCCGGCCTCAAGAATGTCTACGCCCAGGTCTTCAAGCGCATGAGCCATCCAGACCTTTTCGTCGTGCGTCATGCTGCAGCCGGGCGATTGCTCACCATCGCGAAGGGTCGTATCGAAAAACAGAACTCGGTCCTGTGCCATATCGGGGCCAACCTCGAATGAAGCTAGTTTCTCAAAAGATAAGACATAATTCAAATTTCTAATTTCTTGATTTATTATAAATTTTAGTTATGATGCTAGAAACCGGCCTCTTCTAGCTCTTTCATCCTTATGGAATTATCCCAACTTGAAACTTTTCTGACCGTAGTGAAGGAGCGCAGCTTTTCTCGTGCTGCTGTCCGACTGCATCGCACGCAGCCTGCGGTGAGCCAGGTGATTCGGAAGCTTGAGGATGAATTTGGCGAACCGCTTTTTGAGCGGGCCTCGCGTGACGGAACCCTGACAGCAGCTGGCGAGGTGTTGCGCGAGTACGCGGAACGCCTTTTGAATCTGCGGAATGAGGCTACCAGCGCGCTCGAAGAAGTGCGGTCGCTCGAGCGGGGACGGCTGACACTGGCGGCGAATGAGTATACCTGCTTGTACCTGCTGCCGGTGCTGGATGAATTTCGGCGGCAATGCCCGCAAATTTCTATCCTGGTGCAGCGGTCGTTAGCGAGCCGAATTCCTGACGATGTACAGCGACGTACGGTGGAGCTTGGCATTGTTTCTTTCAAGCCGGAGGATGAGCAACTCGATGCGATCGCTGTCTATTCGGATGAATTGACGTTCGTAGTGCACCCGAAGCATGTGCTGGCACGTGAGAAAAAGGTACGCATCCGCGATCTTGGCGCGGAAAATTTCATTGCGCACAATGTCACATCGCCACGCCGGAAGCTGGTCGAGGAATCGTTTGCAAAGCACAAGACACCGCTCAATATTGGCGTGGAACTGCCCAGCCTGGAGGCGATCAAACGCTTCGTCGCCAGCGGCAATGGCGTGGCTCTGGTGCCGGCGTTATCCGTGCAGACGGAAGTGGCGCGCGGCGAGCTGGTAACGGTGGCTGTTCCGGAACTGGATTGCGCGCGGCATCTATGGCTCGTCTATCGCAGGCATGGAACATTGTCATATGCGGCGCTGGCCTTAATGCGGGTGGTTCGCTCACTGGCTGCGGACCGCGGTAGGCCGTTTCTGTATGACGAGAAGAACGTTGGCGCGTCTAAAGACGTGAAACGGTAGCTGTGCAAATGGCCTCCGGCAGGTACAATGACGAGGTGGGCTTTCGAGTCCATTCAAAATTTTAATTTGACGAGCCCGAGAGGCGTTGTGCCTGCGGAGCTTTTAGCAGGCGAGAGGTTCACGAACGGATGAAGAAGATTTTGTTGTCTTTAGCGTTGCTGTCATTTTCGACAGTGGCTGGGTTTGCACAGGAAAGTAGACAGGATGTCAGCTTGAGCCTCGCAGGCTTGATTCCTCCACACGTAGTTGGCAACACGGTGCAGCAGGACGCCACCATCGGCATATGGGGTGCGCTGGGCAGCTACCGTTATATGCTGACACCGCGCAGTGGGCTTGAGGCGAATTACCAGTACAACCAGGACGTGCAGAAGTATGTGACCAGCTTCAACTCCATTCGCATTCACACTCGCATGCAGGAAGTCTCAGCCGCATATGTTTATAACTTCAGTTTCAGGAATTTTAATCCGTTCGTCGAGGCTGGTGTGGGTGGTTACATCTTTTCACCTATCAAGGACCAGAAAACGACCGATCTAGACGCCAAACAGAGCACTGACGTAGGTGGGTTTTACGGCGGTGGGATCGCTTATGAGCTGAGCCCGAGCTGGGATATTCGAGTGGAGTATCGCGGGATCGTGGTGAAGGCTCCGAATTTCGGGCTTACTGACTACCGCACGAATCGGTATTACAACATCAATAATCCGACGATTGGTGTGGCCTACCACTTCTAATCGCTTAGGTTTGTAGAAAGAAAAAGCCCCGGAGCAATACTCCGGGGCTTTTTCTTATGCTTAATTCCTTGCAATTTAGAAGAGGTGGTATGAAACGCCAGCGCTGAAACCGTTTGGCGTGAGTCCGCGGCTTGGCCTTGGGTATGTGAACGCAAGGCCAGGCGCGGCGGGCCAGGTCTGATATTCGTAGTCACCCCGTACGGCCCAGTGATGATTTAGGTGGTACTCTACCGTGCCTCCGGGGACGTAGGCGAAATAACTACCAGTACCAATCTTATTGGGATAGGTAATAAAGCCACCGCCCATCAAGAATTTAGCATAGAAACTAAACTTATGATAGCGGTAAAGGCGGTAACGGGGACCGATCAAGTAATTCTGTTCTGTCTCGCCAGATGGTTGGTTGAAGTTCAACCACCTGGCTTCCCCTTCAATGCCGAGATTTTTCAGGAAAATTCCATCTAAATCGCCAACAACCGCTATACCTTGCAGCCGAGTATGACCCCAGTCAGGACTAAAATTGGAGTATTCTGCGCCGAAGGAGAGACCCTGTCCGCCGCCTTCGGTGGCTGTAGCCACTTGGGCAGTCAAAGACATAGGAAGAAGCAGAAGTACAAAACCAGCGAGTTTTTTTAACACGTTGCGATCTCCAAAATAAGCGATCTGCCAAGAAATTCATGAAGCTATTGCAATTTTTATTTACCTTTGCTCATACCCTACTGAGGGTTTTGTTGCGGCTGTGCCTGGGGTTGAGCATTGTTATTGTCTGGTGCCGGAGCATTGTTATCTGCCGCTGGCGGCTGCGCCTGTCCAGTTTGAGGAGCGTTTGCAGGAACTGCAGATGCCGCCGCAGCAGGCGCCTGATAGCGCTGCAGCCGGAAATAGACCGGCGATAATTCGAGTGGCATCTTGTCACCCGGATTCAGGATCTGATCGGCACGCAAATTCAACGCATATACCCGATCGTTCCAGGGATCTATGCGCAAGTGGCTGCCGATGGGCAAGGCAGCGCGATCCTGGGCCACATCTTCGATGTTCAGCTTTGGTCCATGATTAAGGAAGCCAGCCATCCACGGTGTTCCATCCGCCTTGAGCAGGGAATCGCCTAAACGGGGTGTCACCAGGGCGGGCAACGATTTAGCGCGAACTGCGAGTTGCTGATAAAAGAGGCTGACGGTGGCGTTTTTATCGTGATAAATGGAGCCATTGAACAGGTCCATCCCCCTTTTGGCCGCTGCTTCGTTGTCAGCTGGGGTGTGATTCATCTCAATGCGTTCCAATGTCGCCTCGTCAGGAAAGAGCAGACGGTCATTGAAGGCGTATCGCGTGTCAATATGGTGTCCGAGCACAATGTGCGCCAGCTGAAAGCTCAATACAGCAGCCAAATCCTCTTCCTGCGGCAGCACATCAACCAGCCCTTTGCTCAGCAGAATGGTATTGCCGATAGCCAGCGATTCGAGCGGGGTAGTCATCATGACGCGGCAATGAATATCGCCGGGAAGGTTGAGCTTGTTGCCGATGATGATGTTGTTCGTAACTTGCTCGAGCACTTTGTCGAAGTCGCTGGGCGGCGCCAGCAGGCCAGCCTGCACGAGACGGTCGAGAACGTTCGATTCCGCTTGTGAAACCCACTCACGCCTGGCTGCCAATGGACTGACATCCTGAGAGTTTTCGCTTTGGTCCTGAGCGTTCTCGATTGTCATCGATTCCGCATCTGATTCCCGGGTGGGAAGCTTGAGAGAGTAACCCCAGAAATGGGACTGGGCGCGGAAACCGCCATTTTTCTTGCCCGTGCCGCCCTTCGATTCTTCTACATAGATTGCTGCAGGTAGCCAGATGTCCGGCTGTACATTCAGACGCCAGCTATCAAAGTGGTAATAGCGCGTCACGTCATCGTTCGGATTGCTGCTGTAAGTACCGTTGAAGCGAACAATGTTGCCGTCCTGATCCTCAATCCAGATACGCCCGAAGAATCGGCCAGCCCCGGTTTTTGGCTTGGGACGCACATCGAAAACGAGGGTGCGGATGCTGCCCAGGAACTCGCGGCGGACATACACGAAATCGTAATGCTGCATGTCGAAGCTGACCGGATCGAGGAACATCATGTCCATGAATCCAGTGGGCGAATAACTGAGGTTGAAGCTCTTGGTCAGACCGCTGACATATTTGAACGAGCCTTTAAAGAAGCCGTGGGAAGCTGACTTTTCCTCGTAGCCCTTATTACTGAAGGTCTTGCCGAAATCCACGCGACCGAGCATATATTGGTCCGATTCCGGAACAGAATAAAGCTTTGGGTCAGGTCGCATGTTCTGGATGTAGGTCTGCACGACTGGCGTATGCGACTCGATTGCCTTTACGGTTACTTTTTCCTGAGCGATCGCTTTCTGAATCAATGCGGTCTGCTCGGGAGTGAGAGGAACCGGGGGCGTGAATTTTGGCGTCTTCGCCTGGGCGGTCAAAATCGCCAAAGAAACCGATAAACCGGTCATCCATAACTTGCGAAAGGGCATTTCCTGACTCCTGTGTTCTTTCTCTCGTGTGCTTTGAAACAACAAAATCAAAATTAGATTCAGTCAAACTTCTCTTGTCGACAGCTCAAGCAAGCTGAAAACTGATATGAATTACGCTTACCTGGTCGACCGCCGCTCCATTCTTCGTGGCGGGCTTAAAACGAATTCGTTCGGCTGCCAGTTTAGCCTGCTCATCCAGCCCGTGTCCCAGTCCCTGAACGACTTTCAGCACTTCAACCTGGCCAGAAGCAGTGAAACGGACTTCGAGGGTGACATCCCCCTCAATCTTGAGCTGTTTTGCTTCCTGAGTGTATTGCGGAAGTGGCTTGTTTACGACCACGATCGGCGTGGAAGCCGGTTCTTTGACCTTTGCGACTGGCTGACTGGAGCCGCTGCCTGTCGTCTGGCCGAAACCGCCCGCCGCCACCGCCGCAGTTCCGTGGCTGCCGGGCGCGCCCGTTCCGCCTACGACGCCGTTGCTGAATCCGGCTGAGGCGACTGTGCCATGGTCTTTGCCGCCCGGGACGCCGTTGGCGACTCCGGAACCGAAAGCTGTACCTTGAACACTGCCCTGCCGGGCAGCGCCAGCACCCTGGGCAGCGCCAGGCGCAGCCCCAAAAGCACCGACCGCCGCGATATTTGCTGGACGGCTGGCGCTGGGATTGGGCGTTACGCCTACGGGGTCGCCGAATCCGCCAGTTTTCAGGGATGGTGCGGAAGTATTGTTGGCGACCGCTGTCGGTGTCGCGCTCTTGAACAGGCCTACCTTCGGCTGCGGCGGCGGAGCAACTGCCTTTGGTGGTGCAGCGACTACAGGATGCACGTCGGGGGTCGGAATTTTCACCGCAACCGGTTTGGGTGGTTCAGGCTGAGGCTTGGGGATAGAGATCTTCGGGGGCTGGTCGATCTTCGGCGGAGGAGGAATGACCTTCACCTTGGGGGCAGGCGGAATGTATGGCTTGGGCTGTTCCACCGGGAAAACGAGCTGCGTAGCTTCGTAGCGGCGCACTTTCTCCTTATGCACCTGGGCCATGGTAAGCAGAATCAGGATCGCACCTGCCACGCCATTCACAATTGCGCTGATGCCGAAAGACCCAAGGCGTCCCTTAGGCTCTGGAAGGAGGCCAAAGGTGGATTGATTTAGCGGATCGTTACTTGCCATAGAGTCAGTAGATCAAAATATCCGGGTAAATTTGATATCGCATTATTAAAGACGCAATTTATAGCGACTGCGCACCGCGTTTGTTTTCGTTCGGTGAGGATTACGTACCTGTTCGGTGCCAAAAATGCACTTTTCAAGCTGCTCCCGAATTAATGTAGCAAGATGGCTTCCAAATGTGCTCGATTGATAGTGATCGTACGATATTCCTGCAAAAGCGCAGAAAGGTCGAACTACTATCCTCTTTCATGCATGTTACAAAAGTAATGATTTTGGTAACATCCCCCTTAATTCCATTGAGGCGGGGAGAACCGCGTAAGTATTACCGCAGAAAGCGGTTGCGTCTGTGTAAATTTGTTTGTCAGACCTTCTCCACCATAATGTTCGACTGCCAAAGAGCCCGCTTCGGTTGCCTCAGTCCCTGCAATGGAAATAGCTATAATTCAAAGCGATACGAGGAGATAACGTGAGACTTTTGGTTACGGGCGGGGCTGGCTATATCGGCGGCACGGTCGCAAATCTTCTGCTGGACAACGGTCACGAAGTCACAATTTACGACAACCTCTGCCATGGACACAGATCCATGGTCCCCGAGCGAGCTGAATTCGTGGAGGGAGATATCGCTGACCGTTCCAAATTGGAACAGCTCTTTTCTTCCAGGAAATTTGACGGAGTGATGCACTTTGCCGCTCTCATTGAGGCCGGCGAGAGCATGAAGAAGCCGGAACTTTATTTTCGCAACAACTCATCGTCCACGCTTGTATTGCTGGAAGCGATGCTGGCGAAAAGCATCAACCGGCTGGTTTTTTCATCGACGGCGGCCGTTTATGGAGAGCCGGAATCGACACCTATTCGGGAAGATGCGCCGCTACGCCCGACGAATGCCTATGGGGAATCGAAGCTGCTGGTCGAGCAGATGCTGACGTGGATGAACCGTGTGCATGGCTTCCGTTATGCCAGCCTACGATATTTCAACGTAGCTGGCGCTATTGAGGGACGAGGCGAAGCGCACGAGCCGGAATCTCATCTCATTCCGCTGATTCTGGATGTAGCACTCGGAAAACGCAAAAATATAAAGATTTACGGCCGAGATTATCCGACGCCGGACGGAACATGCATTCGGGATTACATCCATGTGCAGGACCTGGCACAGGCGCATCTGCTGGCATTTGAGGCGCTTGCCGAACGAAACCGGTTGATTTACAACATTGGCAACGGTCAGGGCTTTTCCATTCTGGAAGTGATTGAATCGGCGCGCCGCGTCACCGGGCATCCGATTCCGGTGGAAGAGACGGAGCGGCGTTCGGGCGATCCGGCTGTATTGATTGCGAGTTCACAGAAGATCGAAAGCGAACTCGGCTGGAAGCCCTCGTTTGCCAGGCTTGACGACATTGTGGCGAGCGCATGGAAATGGCATCAGCTGCGTTATCAGTAGCGGTCACGACCGAGAGGACTCTTTAGCGGTAGTTTTCCAGCGACCGCTCAAAGAAGAGTGTCATCGCACTCAGCTATGGATTATGCAGTGTGACCGGACTTCCTTCAGACTGTTGATCTGTCGGGGAACGCATGTCCTTAATGGCGTATCCCTGCGGAGGCTGGAAAGTCGCGGGCTGGGTAGACACCAACTTCAACTCCGAGACAGAAAAAATCTGCGTGCCGTGACGGGGGTCGACACGTTTGACCAGCAGATTGATTCCCAGCTGAGGTGAGTACCAGAACTCCTTGGTGACAGACAGCGGTTGGGAATTGCCGATCGTACCCTGATTGAGAGTAAGAGTTTCCCGTGTCCCGACAACTTCCACGCCGTCCAGTGTGTTTTTACCCAGATCTTCGCGGGTCAGGTTGCCCTGGTGGCTAGGCAACTCGCCGGGCTGGGGAAGGTGAAAATCCGCTGGTACATAGTAGTCACGCAGAGAGCATGTATGCGCGGATGGGAAGCAAATATAGAGTTCATGCTGATTTGGATCGCTGAAGTCGAGTTCAGAGATGGGAGAGGTTTTCTGGTCGCCGCCAGGTACTAGCAGCCTCCGCTCCTGAAAGACGCGTCCACTGCTATCGCGCGCGACCTGTCGATGATTTGAAATGGTAATCGTGCCGCCGTCCTCAAGCTTCCGTATCCATTCGGCACTTACCGTCGCAGTAAAAGGAGCATTGGCGACGGGCGGGATGTCGATATTATTGATTCGCTCAAATGTACCTCCATCTGGGGCGTGCGGAGCATCCTGAGGAGCTTGCTGTCCGGCCGCGAGGGAGGATGCAAACACTGCCTGCAGAAGCACTACGAGGAGGGCGACTCGTTTCATTGTGCGATCCCTTAAGAACACAGCTAAAATAGCACGATTTTTCTTGGCACGAGGCTACAAATGGCACCATGTATACCTGTCTATACAGAAAAGCCCTTGCCACTTCCAGTAGCCAGCCTTTAACGTGATTGCGGGAGAAGAATTGTTTTTTCTTCGTTCTCAATCTCCTTCGAGCCCAAAGAGGTACAGCTAGAAGCATGTCTTTAACGACCGCAAGCCATGATCCCCATCTTGATTCCACGCTACGCGAAAACCGTGTCTTTCCTCCGCCTGCCGAATTTGCCGCTAAAGCGCATGTCAAAAACCTCGCCGAGTATGAAGAGATTTACCGGCGATCTGTAGAAGATCCGGAGAGTTTCTGGGCGGATGCTGCACGAGAGTTGCACTGGTTCAAACCGTGGGACAAGGTGCTGGAGTGGAATGAGCCATGGGCAAAGTGGTTTGTCGGCGGGAAGACAAATCTCTGCTACAACTGCGTCGATCGGCACGCGCTGGGCGACAAGCGAGATAAGGTCGCGATTGTCTGGGAAGGCGAGCCAGGAGAGATCCGTAGATTGACTTTTGGCGATCTGCACGGCGAAGTGCAGCGCTTTGCCAATGTGCTGAAGGGCCTGGGCATCAAGAAGGGCGACCGGGTTGCTGTCTACATGGGCATGACGCCAGAGCTTGCAATTGCAGTGCTGGCCTGCGCACGTATTGGCGCGGTGCATTCAGTGATCTTTGGCGGTTTTGCGGCGCATGCGATCGTTGACCGCGTGAACGATGCGGAATGCGTAGCGATTCTGACGCAGGATACGGCGTATCGCCGCGGTAACGAAGTGAAGCTCAAGGCGACGGTCGATGAGGCTGTTGGGCAATGTCCGACAGTGAAGGACGTTGTGGTATATCAGCGGTCGGGATCGCCAGTAAACATGCAGGCCGGACGCGACTACTGGTGGCATGAACTGATGGCGAAAGCTGCTCCGGATTGCCCGGCTGAAGAGCTGGACTCTGAAGATCCGCTTTACATTCTTTACACCTCGGGAACAACAGGCAAGCCGAAAGGCCTGGTGCATACCACTGGCGGCTATTCGGTGCAGACGTACCTTACCAGCAAGTACATCTTCGATCTGCGCGAAGATGATATGTACTGGTGCTCGGCGGATATTGGCTGGGTGACGGGACATTCTTACGTTGTGTATGGCGTGTTGCAGAATGGCGTGACAACGCTGATGTATGAGGGCGCTCCGAATTTTCCGGAGATGGATCGCTTCTGGAAGATTATTGACGATCACAAGGTCACGATTTTCTATACGGCACCGACGGCAATCCGTGCCTTTATAAAATGGGGCGAGAAATATCTGGAAAAGTACAAGCTCGATTCGCTGCGGTTGCTGGGGACAGTGGGCGAGCCGATCAATCCTGAGGCGTGGATGTGGTATCGCGATAAGGTCGGCAAAGGGCGCTGTCCGATTGTCGATACGTGGTGGCAGACGGAGACGGGCGCCATCATGATTGCGCCGATTCCGGGTGCAGTGCCGACAAAGCCGGGTTCAGCGACGCGACCTTTCTTTGGAATTGTGCCTGAAGTAGTTACAAAAGAAGGCCAGCCGGTTCCGGCAGGACATGGCGGGTTGCTGGTGATTCGCAAGCCGTGGCCTTCAATGGCGCGAACGATCTACAACAACCCGGAGCGCTACGTGAAGGGTTATTGGTCGGAGATTCCGGGATCGTACTTCACCGGTGACGGCGCGCGCGTGGATGAGGATGGCTGCTACTGGCTGATGGGGCGCGTCGATGACGTGCTCAATGTGAGTGGTCATCGTCTTGGCACGATGGAAGTGGAGTCGGCGCTGGTGGCTCACTCCAAGGTTGCCGAAGCCGCGGTGGTGGGACGTCCGGACGAGATGAAGGGGCAGGCGATTGCTGCGTTTGTCACGCTCGAGAGCGGCTATGAGCCATCAAAAGAATTGAAAGACGAGCTGCGTGCCTGGGTGGCCAAGGAGATTGGAGCGCTTGCGCGTCCTGATGACATTCGCTTTACCGAACAGCTGCCGAAGACGCGGTCGGGCAAAATCATGCGGCGGTTACTGCGCGAACTGGCAGCAGGCGGGGATATCAAAGGAGATATTTCGACGCTGGAAGACTTCAACGTGATCGCCAAACTGCGCGAGCAGGATGAGTAGTTCAGGTTTACAAGATTCGTAAGCCCGGCTTTTTTGTCGGACTTATTTTTTAGGGCACCTTGCAGCAATCGCCTGCTGAGGGCGGCTCTTCGCTGCTGGAGTCGAGCGTGACTTTCCATTTTCCATCGGACTGTTTCTTCCAGATAGTCAAATAGCGGCCACTGGTGACGACGGCGTTGCCGTTTTTATCTTTGGAATGGCCTTCATAATGTCCCCAGGTGTAGCCCATGTCGCCTGCGGCAGACATCTCGCCGCCCTGCGGCGTCCAGGTCAATTGATATTCTTCCGGGCTCCACGTGGTTTGCGCTGCGATGGCAGCGTGGCCCATCACTGGCGCCTGCTTGTTGCCGAGTGTTACGGCATCATCGGCGAACCACGAGGCGAAGGCTTTGCCGCCAGCCTTTGCCGTATCTGCCGCAAACTGGGCCTCAAGCTGAAAGAGAAAAGCCACGCCGGGCGAGATGCCGGGATTCGTCAAAGCGCTCGACATGTTGGCAGATGGCGAAGGTTTCGCCAGCGGGTCGAGTTGCAGTTGCTGAGCGGATGCAGAGACGCAGAGAATCAGGCTGGCAAGTGAAACAGGCAGGGCAACGAATCGCATTTCCGAACCTCTCGAAACTGTCTGGCTTTATGCTAGCAGTGCCATATGGTTGAAATGAACCCATGACATCTTCAGCAAAGATAAAGCGCAGCAGCTGGCTTGGCATGGCCGGCGCAGTTCTCTACGTCGTCGGAATTGCGCTGCATGCTTCTCATGTTGGGCTGTGGCTACGTCTGCTCGGGCTGATTGTATTCACGGTTTTTGCGTTCAGGCGGAGATCGCTTACGGCATGGATCATCTGGGGGATGCTGGCCGGCGTGGAGTTTGGGCTGGATCTGCCGAGTGCGGCCTTAGAGGCGCGTGTTTTCAGCGATATTTTTCTGCGCCTGATCAAGGCGATCGTTGCGCCGCTGATTCTGGGAACGCTTATCACCGGGATTGCGGGACACGGTGAAATGCGTAGCGTCGGCAGACTTGGGCTGAAGTCGCTGATCTATTTTGAGGTGTTGACGACGGTCGCGCTGGTGATCGGGCTGGTATCGATCAATGTATCGAAAGCGGGAGTCGGACTGGATGCGGTGCAAAACGCGCCGATCCACGGGCACGCTGAGATGCGTATGGAGACTGGGCCGCCGCACGATACCGGGCTTTCATGGCAGCAATTTCTGCTGCACGTATTTCCGGAGAATATCGCGAAATCGGTCGCAGAGGATCAGATTCTGCAGGTTGCGGTTTTTGCGCTGATCTTTGGCCTTGCACTCGCACGGTTGAAGGAAGAGCAGCGTGCGCCATTGTTGCGCATAGCCGAATCGCTGACGCAGACGATGTTCGCCTTTACCAACATTGTGATGTACTACGCGCCGATCGGCGTGGGCGCGGCTCTGGCTTACACGGTGGCGCATGGCGGGCTGGGCGTGATGGCGAGCCTGGCGAAGCTACTGGTGACGCTCTATGTCGCGCTAATCGCGTTTGCATTGCTGGCAATGCTGCCTGCGCTGCTGATTGCGCGCATTCCGCTGCGCGGATTTCTGGCTGCTATTGCCGAGCCTGCCACCATCGCTTTTGCTACCAGCACCTCAGAAGCTGCGCTGCCGCGCGCGATGGAGGCAATGGAGGCCTTTGGCGTGCCGCGCAGGATCGTCGGTTTCGTGATTCCGACGGGATACAGCTTCAATCTTGCCGGGTCGGCGCTTTATCTGGCCATTGCTTCAGTGTTCGTGGCACAGGCAGGCGGCATGCATCTGGGCTGGAAGCAGCAGATATTCATGCTGGCTGTATTGATGCTGACAAGCAAGGGCGTTGCCGGGGTGCCGCGTGCCGTGCTGGTGGTGCTGCTGGCTACTTCGTCGGTCTTTCATCTGCCGGAGGAGCCAATTTTTCTCATTCTTGGAATTGACGCGTTGATGGATATGGGGCGGACCACGGTGAACGTGGTGGGAAACTGCCTTGCTTCTGCCGTGGTGGCGCGCTGGGAGGGCGAGTTTCGCAAAGAGACGCCGCCAAAGGAAGCATTACGGGCACTGGTGGAGTAGCCGGCTCCTGCGGGCTTATTCGCAGATGTCTCGAATGCGGCCGGCATATTCCAGCGGATTCGCGGAGAGCTCGAAGCAGACCGAAACGTGGCCGCCGGTCAGAGCAATTACCAGCTGATAAAAGTTTCCGTAACGTACGACGACAAACTGAGCTCCGCCGCAGTCCACGTTGCCGCGTTGCCGGATGAGTGTGAGAAGCGTGGGGTTCACGAAGAGCTCTTCGTAGCGATCCGACTCGTTCGAAGAGGCCCCAGCAATCTCATCCCGCTGGCGGGAAACGAGGTGATCGTCGCGATAAAGTGCAGCGTAACGCACAGACTCTGATACGTCGAAAATCTGGTCCAGAAGGGCTTGAGATTCACTCATCGAATGGCCGGTCTCCCACGGGTGCTATGCACGATTCATATAAATGTTATACTTAGCTTTCAGAGGAATGACCTTCGCTCTGCTGTACAAGGCCCTTCAGGGGGTCTTTTTTTGATGGCTCAAAAGGAGCAACTGGTCGCGCGCATCTGAGTCTATAAAGACGGGCGCTTTATCACTGAATGGGACATTTACTCGACACCATCCAATCGCCGGCTGATATCAAGAAGCTTTCCGTTGCAGAACTGGAATCGCTGGCGCAGGAAATCCGCGAAACTCTGATCCAGTCGCTATCGAAAACCGGGGGCCACCTTGGGCCAAATCTCGGTGTAGTAGAGCTGACGCTGGCCATGCATTACGTCTTTGATACTCCGGCGGACAAGTTTGTTTTTGATGTCAGCCATCAGGCTTATATCCATAAGCTGCTGACAGGGCGTCGCGACCGCTTTGAGACGATAAGGCAGCCCGGCGGCCTGAACGGCTTCATGCTGCGCACCGAGAGTGAGCATGATATCTATGGCGCTGGACACGCCGGCACCGCTCTCTCTGCCGCTCTGGGTATGGCGGTAGCGCGTGATCTTGCAGGGGGCAAGGAGCACGTGGTTGCGCTGGCTGGTGATGCGGCTTTTACCAATGGCATCTCGTTTGAGGCGTTGAACAATATCGCGGACCAGACGAAGCGGCTGATCGTGGTTCTGAACGATAACGAATGGTCGATCGATCGCAATGTCGGCGCGATTGCGCGTTATCTGCACAAGATTGTTACCAACGAGCATGTGACTCATTTGCACGACAGCGCAGCGCGATTGCTGGAACGCCTGGGCAAGACCGGTAAAACAGCAGTGAGCGTCGTGCGGCGAGCCGAGGAAGCGGCGAAGGGCATGCTGTGGCCTTCGGTCTTCTTCGAAGAGTTTGGGCTTACGTATTACGGGCCGCTGGATGGGCACAATATCGGGCTGCTGATTGAGACATTTCAGTTTCTGAAGACGCAGGACCGCCCTGTGCTGCTGCATGCGATTACGCAAAAGGGTCGCGGTTTTCAACCGGCTCTCGACAAACAGAAGAAGTTTCACGGGCTCGGGCCATACGATCCTGAGACCGGCGAGACCAAGTCTGCAGGTCAGCCGACGTACTCAGAAGTCTTTGCGAATACGCTGGTCAAGCTGGCTGACAAGAATGAGAAGGTCGTCGCAATTACGGCAGCGATGCCGAACGGCACGGCGCTTGATCTCTTCCGTCCGCACCATCCGAATAGGTATTTCGATGTAGGCATCGCGGAAGAGCATGCGGTGATTTTCGCTGCCGGCATGGCGACGCGCGGTTATAGACCCTACTGCGCGATTTATTCGACATTTCTGCAGAGGGCTTTCGATCCCATCGTGCATGACGTATGCCTGCAGAACCTTCCGGTAGTCTTCTGCATGGACCGTGGCGGCCTGAGCGGCGATGACGGGGCGACGCACCACGGGCTCTTCGATATCAGCTATCTTCGCGGCATTCCGAACATCATCCACATGGTCCCGGCGAATGAAGATGAGCTAGCCGACATGCTCTTTACCGCCATGTTGCATGATGGACCGAGCGCGGTGCGTTATCCGCGTGGTACCGGACCCGGAACACCGGTGAAGGAGCAGTCCGCGGCATTGCCGATCGGTAAGGCCGAAGTCATTGCCGATGGCGACGACATTGCCATCTTTGGTCTGGGTGCGCTGCTACCGATGGCACAGGATCTGGCTGAGAGATTGGCAGGTCAGGGATACTCTGCGGCCGTGATCAATCCGCGCTTCGTCAAGCCGCTGGATCGGGAGATTCTGGCGCAATACGCCAAACGAGTGGGCGTCATCGTCACATTTGAGGATCATGTCTTGATGGGTGGCTTCGGCAGCGCCGTGATGGAGGCCCTGGGAGAGATGCAGCTGCAGGTTCCTGTTGTCCGCATCGGGTGGCCTGACCGCTTTATAGAGCACGGCAAGGTCGAGCAGTTGAGGGCACGCTACGGTCTAAGCGTCGAGGCGGCTCTTGAGAAGCTTGCCCCCTTTTTGAAGAGGATGCATCCCGCCAGAGCAGCGGTCCGTTAAAAGGCCGCATCGGAGTCTTTAGCAGACTCTAAGATGGGAACAGGATCCATTATCGCAGTGCAGAACGTTCAGACCGCATCGACCAAAAAAGTCCGTCACCATGATCGCTGGATCATAGTGATTGGCGGATTCAAGTTGCTCAAGGGTATTCTGTTCGTTCTGCTCGGCATCGGCGCCCTCAAGCTGTTACACCGTGATATCGCCGATATCCTCTCTCATTGGCTGATCGATATGCACTTCGATCCGGAGAGCAAATTCGTCAATTTGCTGCTGGATAAAGCTGCGCTGATCGACGCGCATAGAATGAAGCAGATTACGATTGCGATTTTTTGCTATGCGTGCCTGGATTTTATCGAGGGAACCGGCCTGGTGCTGGAAAAAACCTGGGCGGAGTATTTCACGCTGATTTTGACCGCATCGTTTCTGCCGTGGGAGTTTTTTGAAATCGTTCGACACCCCTCATGGGTCAAGGCCGGACTTGTTCTGGTGAATGTGCTGGTGGTAGCGTACCTGGTGTTTTATGTTCAGCGCCGGCTTCGTGAACGCAATGGAGTTTTCCATTAGGCGAAGATAGGGCGAAATTGCCTATCCTGCCCCGGCAAATATGGCAAGTATGGAAATATGGCCGGGAATCAAATTTGCAAACACTATCTGCGGTATGGGATGCGATCTCCCTGTACTAGATAATGGGCTTTGAGCATCGCCAAAATTTCAGGTCTTTTGCTCTTCATCTTTTCCGTGAATCTCCACAAGAAAACAACTTTTGACGGGTGCATCTACTGGTTTACGATGTCGGTGGAGCAAAGTAGTCAAAAATGGTCCATCGGGAGCGATTCTCGAAGATTTTTGATTTTTACTCCTGAATCGGACCCGTCAACCGATAAAGGCATTGACGGAATCCGGTCAGCAGGAAATGAGCGGCTATGTTTCGTGGAAACCATCCAGCGCGCGTTGATGAAAAGGGGAGGCTCAAGCTCCCGGCGGAGTTCAAGCGTCCGCTGACGGAGAACTACGGCTCGCTCTTTTACATCACCAGCAAGGATGGCAAGGTAGCCGAGATTTATCCGCTGAAAGAGTGGGAAAAGATTGAAGAAAAGCTCAAGGAGATACCGAGCTTTCATCCAGCAAAGAAGAAGCTGATGGACCGGATCAACTATTACGGCCAGACAGCAGAAATGGACGCGCAGGGCCGGCTGCTGCTGCCGCAGATTTTGCGGGAGACGGCGAATTTGATGACAGATGTGGTGGTTTTCGGCATGCAGAACTATCTGACCGTGGCCAACCATGAAGATTTCAAGCGGAATATGGACGAGAATCCGCTGACACCGGAAGACGAGCAGGCTTTGGCAGGATTTGGGCTTTAGTTTTTGGGGTTGTAACCAGGCCCCCAAGGGGGTAGCACATGACGGAACGTGAACGGCATGTGCCGGTTCTTTTACAAGATGCGATCCGATACCTGAATGTGCGGCCGGGCGGCACGTATGTGGATGCCACTCTCGGACTTGCTGGACATTCGACGGCAATTGCGCGACAGCTTGGCCCTCGGGGCAAGCTGATTGCGTTTGACCGCGATCCGGATGCGATGGCCATTGCGCGCAAGCGGCTCGATGATCTGCGCGAAGTGCTGGGACCGGCGATGCCGGAAGTCGTCCTGCACGATGTGGAGTTTTCACAGGCGGAGAAGCTGCTGGAGGCGGAGAGCCTGGACGGGCTGCTGGCGGATTTTGGCGTCAGCTCACTGCAGTTCGATGAGGCGCATAGAGGATTTAGTTTTCAGGCGGACGGCCCATTAGACATGAGGATGAATCCTCGCGTGGGCATGTCCGCCGAACAGGTGGTAAACCAGGTCGACGAAAAAGAGCTTGCCGATCTGATTTACGAATTCGGAGAGGAAAGGAGGTCGCGGAGAATCGCCAGAGCCATTGTCAGGGCCCGGCCGATCACGACAACGGCACAACTTGCCAAAGTCATATCGGCTGCGGCCCCGATAATGAAATCAGACCGCAGTCGACATGCTCTGCACCCTGCGACACGAACCTTTCAGGCCCTCCGAATTTACGTAAATGCCGAGTTGTCTGAGATCGAAGCGCTGCTGGATGCAGCGCCGAGGCTATTGAAGCCGGGAGGAAGGCTGGTGGTGATCAGCTTTCACTCTCTCGAAGACCGGCGAGCCAAAGATTCGCTGCGCGAAGGCGCGCGGCAAGGGATTTATGAGGTGTTGACGCGGAAGCCGGTGACGGCGGAAGCGGAGGAGACGGATCGCAATCCGAGGTCGCGCAGCGCGAAGCTGCGGGCAGCGGAAAAGAAGAAAGCTGGAAGGTTTTCATGAAGTGAAAGGATCGGGCCGGGGTCGTCCCACCGTAGTACAAGGCGAAAGTTGGCAAGACGACATTCAGTTCAATCCTTCCTCAGAAATAGCGGCTCTGGCCCGGTCGTTTGAGGAAGGCAAATAGGGAATAAGAAGCAGAAGTGGAGAAGACGAGATGGCAACACAGGTAATCGCAAGCAACGGAATGATGACGGCCTCGCGCAAGAGTGTGGAAGCGACGGCCGCTGAGCGGAACCTGTCCCTGTTTGCGCAGCAGCAGCGCGCGCGCCGGGGGCCGACACCTGAAGTCTTCTTTGCAAAGCGTTTTGATAACTCGCGGCTGGTGAAGGCCGCCGATCCGCAGCGCGTGCGCGAGATGCGAACGTTTGCCTGCGCGATGGCCATGCTCTTCGCCCTGGTGATGGTCTATGGCTGGCAGCACTTCAGCTCCATCGAATATGGCTACCGGGTGGAATCGGAGAAGCAGCAGGTGGTGCAGCTTGAAGAGCAGAACCGGCAGCTTCGCCTGACCGAAGCTCAGCTCGGCGATCCTGCCCGCATCGACCGCATGGCCAAACATCTGGGTCTGGATGCACCCCGTCCTGGACAGGTGGTTCGTCCGGATGCCAGCGTCGATCCAAATGGGCCTGTTTTGGCGCAGATGACGCCTGCTATGCCTCTTCGCTAAACTTGAATTTCTGCCGGAAGGTAGCGTGCGGTGAAGCGGTTCTCATTTCAGCCCCAAATCAATCCGGCATCGCAGAACACACAAGCGGCGCAAACGGGTGTCATTACCCCGATGCGCCGCTTGCGCGTGGTCTATGTGCTCGCGTTTTTTGCCCTGTGGGTGGGGGCGATCGGCATGCGGCTGGTATGGTTGCAGGTGATCCGGCACCACGAATTTGTGGAGCGCGCCGCCCGGCAGCAACAGCGAACATTTGAAGTAGCTCCGCGCCGCGGAGTGCTCTACGACCGGAACCTGCACGAGCTGGCGATGACCGTGCTGGCAGACTCGATTTATGCAGTGCCTTCGGAAATCGGGGATGCGCGGCCTGCGACGGCGGCGGCCCTGGCAAAGGTCGTCCATATCGACCCGACCGATTCCTTTACTTCAGAAAAGCAAATTCGGGCACGGTTCAACGCCTCAAAGAATTTTGCCTGGGTCTCACGCAAGCAGGACCCGGCGGTTATCGCTAAAGTAAAGGCGCTGAACCTGAAGGGCGTGTATGTCCAGAAGGAGTTCAAGCGTTTTTATCCTGATAACCAGCTTGCCTCCGAGGTGCTGGGCTATGTCGGCCTGGATGATAGCGGACTCGGCGGCCTGGAGCAAAACTTCGATGATGAGCTGCACGGTACGCCAGGTCGCATGTTGACGGCGCTCGATGCGCGCAGGCATGTGCTCGGCAGCGAGGAGCGCGAGCCGCTTCCGGGTGACAACCTGGTGCTGACGCTCGATGCGAATATCCAGTTCATGGCCGAGCAGGAGCTGGATCGCAATATGGAGCGCACCAAGTCGATCAACGGAACCATCGTCGTACAAGACCCGCATACCGGGCAAATTCTGGCGCTGGCGATTCGTCCTACATTCAATCCCAATGATTTTCGCCATGCAACGACTGACCTGCTGCGCGACCACGCGGTGAGCGATGTCTATGAGCCGGGCTCGACCTTCAAGCTGGTGGCCTATTCCGCCGCGCTTGAAGAAAAGGTCGCCACGCCCGACTCCAAGATCGCCACAGATGGCGGCAGAATCACAATCGCCGGGCGAACCACGCACGATGACAATGACGCCATTCGCTACGAAGCCCGCTTTGGAAATGTAATTTCAACGAGCCAGGCGCTGTGGGAGTCGAGCGACGTGGCTGCGATCAAGCTGGCGCTGCGCATGGGGCAAGATAAGTATTACCAATACATTCGTTCCTTCGGTTTTGGCCAGCGCTCGGGCATCGAGTTGCCCTCGGAAACGCGCGGCCTGCTCAAGCCTGTCAAGCGCTGGGAGCCGACTTCGATTGGCTCCATTCCTATGGGGCAGGAGATCGGCGTAACGCCGATCCAGCTCATCACCATGGTTTCCACCATTGCTAATGGGGGCGTATATCTGCCGCCGCACATTCTGATCAAAAGCACCGACCTGCGCAAGGGCGATCCGAAGCTGCAACCCATCTCGTTTCATCCGAATGGTGATCTGCCGAATCCGCTGCCGGACGGGGCGCACCGCGTGATTTCGACGATGACCTCGGCGGAGATGCGCAAGATGATGGAAGGCGTGGTGGAAAACGGCACAGGCCGCTTCGCGCAGCTCGATGGCTATAGCGCCGCTGGCAAGACGGGCACGGCGCAGAAGATCGACGTGCGCACGCACACCTATTCCAAGACAAAGTACGTTGCCTCTTTTGTGGGCTATGCTCCGGTGAACAATCCCGCGATCAGCATTGCCATTGTGATGGATTCGCCCGAAGCCGGCGGCCACCACGGCGCGCAGGCCAGCGCTCCTGCGTTTCATGATCTGGCGCAGCAGATTCTCGAATACCTTGGCGTGCCGCACGATCAGGATTTGAAGCCGCAACCGCTGATTGCGAAAGACCAGCAGCCGGTAGAGGACGACGACAGGCCCGCCGAAAGTGATGAAAATCTGAACTCGCTTTTTGCCGATGTGAATGATCTTCCGGCGGATGATCCGCTGCGCGCTCCACCGGTGACGGCACAGGCTGCTCCGGTAGCGAAGGATGCTGCACCTGTGCAAGTCGCGACGAATACACCTACACCACCTCTTCATGCGGCTGTAACTACTCCAGTAGCCGAGACGACACCACTGAAAAAGCTCTCCGATGATCCAGCTCCGCCGCCACCATCAATCTCTGCGACCGCGCCAGCTCCGGTCGTGAACGGATCGGTGGTAGTCAATGCGTCCAAACGTGTCGCAGTGCCTTCCTTTGTTGGGCAGTCTGTACGCCATGTGATTGAGCAGGCGGGCACAGCCGGACTCGGAGTGCAGGCACTGGGCTCGGGAATTGCACGTCAGCAGGCGCCCTCTGCCGGTACGATGGTGCCGATGGGTACAGAGATTGTGGTGCGCTTCACCCGCTGAAGCTAGAATCGATTTATTCCTATGCACATGGATGAGGTTTTGCGGGGAGTTCGTCTGGTGCGACGAGCTGGCCCCTTGGCGGACGTGACAGGCGTCGAATACGATTCGCGCAAAGTCGCGCAAGGCTCGCTATTTGTTGCCATGCAGGGCGGCACGGCGGATGGTAACAGGTTTATTCTCTCGGCTATCGAACGTGGCGCCCATGCCGTTGTCACGGATTCCGCGATGGCGTTTCAGGAAATTGCTGCGGGCTCACCTGATATTGCTGTTGCTGAGGTCGCGCACGGTAGACGCGCGCTGGCAGAGATCTCTGCGAACTACTTTG
>NZ_LMUM01000034.1:612078-612718 GCF_009765985.1 Acidobacterium sp. S8 | reverse complement strand
ACCGAGGTTCCCGAGACCTGATGTACTGGGTCCAGGCCACTGTGCGCCACCCACTGCCGCACCGACATCTCCGGTGAGAGCGATGAGAGTTCGCCCAGCAACTGAACCGCGCTGATCTCGCCGATGCCTGGGATGCCGATGAGTAGCTCGAACCGTTTCCGGATGGTTTCATCGCTGCGAACCAGTTCTCTAGCCTCGCGGCGGAACCGCAGGATGCGCCGCTCGATCGAAGCCATGGAGCGCTTCAAGTCGTTCACCACGCAGCGCGGCGTCGCCGCCGATTTCTCCGCGGCGTGGAGGCGGTTGTTTTGCCGTGTGTATTCTGCTGTCAGACCGAGGAGATGACGGCTGATGGTGCGCAGCTGCAAGCTGTTCAGGCTCGGTGCGCACCACGGCGTAAAGGGCATACGACGGCTATATTCGGCCAGTGTCTGCGCATCCGCTGAGTCAGTCTTCGATCGGCGCAGTGTCTGCGCGAAGCGATGGACCAACTTCGGGTTCAGCACCGCGACCTCGATGCCATCCGCACGATCAAGTGCCATAGCCAGGTCCAGCGAGTAAATGCCGGTCGCCTCCAGCGATACTCTCACCCGCGCTTTGCGCTTGTGCAGCCAGGTGATCAGGGCCTTGTGACCGCTGG
>NZ_LMUM01000034.1:97507-612068 GCF_009765985.1 Acidobacterium sp. S8 | reverse complement strand
GGCAAGAGTCGCGGCGCTCACATCAATGCCGCAAAATACGGTGGACTGCATGGATGGATTCGGCTTGCTCATGAAGCTCCTTGAAAGTACGATCTGTCTCGGCTGCCGCCCCTGTCCGCGTCAACGGGCTTGCTCTTTGCGCCGCCCTTGAACATGCAGGCTCTAAAGGCCTCCGATTCTCCACGGCGTAAAAAGAGAGGGGCGGGGGCCTCTCTTCGCCATCAGGCTCAAAAAATCTGGCCTCGGGTGGGAGCGGCCTCTCCGCCGAAACGTGAACCTATCGTCACGCTTCAAATCACAACATACAAGGGTGGGATCGAAACCGTAATGTCATCTTCCCGATAAAATAAAAAATATGACCACCATCCGCCAAGCCACGCCAGCCGACATCCCGCTCATGCACTCGCTTGTCCGCGCTCTAGCCGAATATGAGCGCGAGCCGCACTCGGTAAAAATCACCGAGGAGCAGTTGCTGCGCGATGGCTTCGGCGCCAATCCGTATTACGAATGCCTCATTGCCGAAGAAGACGGCAGGCCTGCGGGCTTTGCGCTCTACTTCCCGATCTATTCCACCTGGGAAGGGCCCAGCCTGCATCTCGAAGACCTGTTCGTTCAGCCTGAATTTCGCGGACGGGGCACCGGCAAGGCATTGCTTCAGGCCGTCGCCGCGGCAGCCGTAAGACGCGGGTCCGCCCGCCTGCAATGGGACGTACTCGACTGGAACCAGCCAGCCATCGACTTCTACCATTCCATCGGAGCCGTGATGCACGGCGACTGGCGTCGCATGCGCATGACCGGAGAGGCGCTGCAAGCGCTCGCCACGAATTCAGATGAGGTAACAGCGTGAGCCGGATCCGGGTGATAGGCGGAGGACTCGCCGGGCCGGAAGCTGCGCTCGTTGCCGCACGCGCTGGGGTCGATGTCGATTTGTACGAGATGCGCCCCGTGCGCTCAACGCCCGCGCACCAGACAGCCGATTTCGGCGAGCTCGTCTGCTCCAACTCGCTGAAATCTGAAAGCGAAAACACCGCGCCCTGGCTGCTGAAACAGGAAATGCGACGGGCGAACTCTCCGCTGTTGCAATGTGCCGACGCCAGTGCCGTCCCCGCCGGACAAGCTCTTGCGGTCGATCGCGTAAAGTTCTCGCGCCTCATCAATGAAGCTATCGAGCGCGAACCGCGCATCACGGTTCACCGCGAAGAGGTCACGCAACTCGACCCCGAAGACGGCATCACCATCATCGCCTCAGGCCCGCTCACTTCATCGGCGCTGTCGAGTGAAATTGCCCGCCTCACCGGCAGCGACCATCTTGCTTTCTACGACTCCATCAGCCCCATCGTCGAAGCCGACTCCATCAACATGGATCGCGTCTACTTCGCCGCGCGCTGGGACAAAGGCACCGCCGACTACATCAACTGCCCCTTCACCAAAGAAGAGTACGACGCCTTTTATCAGGCACTCACTACAGCTGAAACCGTGCAGGAAAAAGAGTGGGAGAAGCTCTGCTACTTCGAAGGATGCCTGCCGATTGAAGAGCTGGCCCGTCGCGGTTACGATACTTTGCGATTCGGCTGCATGAAGCCGGTGGGGCTGCGCGACCCGCGCACCGGAAAAACACCGTATGCAGTAGTCCAGCTACGCTGCGAAAATCTGCGTGCCGATTCTTACAACCTGGTCGGGTTCCAGAACCACCTCAAGTTTGGGGAGCAGGCCCGCGTCATGCGCCTCATTCCCGGCCTCGAAAACGCAAAATTCCTGCGCTATGGCCAAATTCACCGCAACACCTACATCAACGCGCCCCAAGTGCTGACAGATACGCTGACCCTGCGCGACCATCCGAGCATCTACTTTGCCGGACAAATCTCCGGCGTCGAAGGCTACACCGAATCGATCGCCACCGGCCTGCTCGCCGGGCTCTACGCAGCCGCAGCCGCAGCCGCAGCCGCCAAAGGCGCAAGCGCTACACCGATTCCGCGCGAGACCGCGTTAGGCTCGCTCGTAAACTACATCACAAAGGCCGATGCGAAGCGCTTCCAGCCCGCGAACATCACGTTCGACCTGTTGGTTCCATTGGAGGAAGAACTGCGCAAAAAGATTCGAGACAAGAAAGAGCGTCATCGCCTGCAATGCGAGCGATGTTTGGCGGCATTCGATAACTGGTGGCAGCCAGCCTCAGCTGCCACTCCGGCAATGTTGTGATTCTGAGCGAAGGAAAATCTACCTTATCCGACGCAACCGCTCAATGTGCTGTATCCCTACTTGGCCTTGGTTTCCGGCTTGCTCACATCGGGCACATCGATCCCCAGCGCGGTCGCCAGAGAAATCTGATGGTCCTGTTCCTGGACTAAAATTCCGCGAATCTGTTCCGCCATCGCATACTCTCCCAGTGCTTCGCACTGGCGCACCCGCTCGCGATAGTTACGGATAGTTTCATTCTCATTGTCGAGATCGAAGCGCAGCATTTCTTTCGCGTCCTCTGACGTCTTTACCGGTTTCGGGGTCACGCTGGGCATTCCGCCAAGATAATCGATTTGGTTCGACAGGATGATGGCATGCTGCAGCTCTTCGGTAGCATGTATCGCCAGCTCGGCCGCGATATTCATGTAGGCAGCACCTTTTAAAACCTGCGAGTACACAACGTAAGCAATAATGGCCTGATATTCACGCGAAAGATCTTCATTCAAAAGTTTAATCAGGCCTTCGCGTGTCAGACCGGTGCCGCTATCTTTCTTATCCGCCATTCTCTTTCTCCTCTTAATTGGGTGAAGCAAAAAATATATCTACATCCCTCTGATGCGGCAAACGCCACAATCGCAACCCTCTCAAGTCTTACTCCCGAAAGGCCCCTTCAAGCAAAGTAGACACCATTCAACGCCCGATGCGCACGCGCGACGAGCTGCCGCGGTACGATAAAAGGAGAGAACCATGTCCTTGCCCGTTCCCCCCGCCAAAGCCGTCGTCAGCCTCTCCGGAGGCATGGATTCCGCTGTCTGCGCTGCCCTGGCCGCGCGCGATTACGATGCCTATGCCGTCCACTTCAGCTATGGCCAGCGTACTGAAGCCAAAGAGCTGGCCTCCGCCCGCACCGTCGCTAACAAGTTGGGATTCAAAGACTTCCTACACCTGAAAATCGACCTGTTCCGCCGTATCGGAGGCTCCGCGCTGACCGATACCTCGATCGCCGTACCCGAAGCTCCAGCCGGCGAGCAGATCGGCGCGGAAATCCCGGTCACCTATGTCCCTTTCCGCAACGCACATTTTCTCTCGGCGGCGGTCAGTTGGGCGGAGGTCCTGGGCGCGAAAAAGATTCTTATTGGCGCCGTCGAGCAGGACAGTTCGGGCTATCCGGACTGCCGTCCGGCCTATTACGAGGCCTTTCAGCAACTTATTCGCATGGGAACGAAAGAGGGAGACATCGAAGTTGCCACTCCGCTCATCCATATGCGGAAGAAGGAGATCGTGGCGCTCGGCCTTGAATTGGGCGCGCCCTTGGATTTAACGTGGTCATGCTACTCAGGCGAAGAAGTTGCCTGCGGCGTGTGTGAAAGCTGTGTCCTCCGACTCCGCGCTTTTGAAGAAGCCGGGTCGAAAGACCGCATCCCATATGCTGACGTATCCTGAAGGCTGGCAAATGCCGGAACCTGTTCCGGAGCCAGAAGTTTTTTAAGTAAAGATTTTTTTAAGTAAAGATAAGGACCGGCACCCACCAGCAAATTTGCCGCGCCCTTGAGGAGAAAACATGAGAAAGACGAAGTTCTGGCTGGCGCTCGCACTGGCCGCATCCGTGCCAGCAATCCTTACCCCTGCATTCGCACAGGACCAGACCGGCAAGATCCACGGCCACGTTCAGGACCCGGCAGGCATTCCTGTTACCGACGGCGTCGTCACCCTGTCCACCGATGGCGGCAAGACTGCGAAATATACCTTCAATTCCGATGCCAACGGTGATTACAAGGGCGACGGCGTTGCCGCCGGCACTTACACCGAGTCGCTGCGCAGGCCCGACACACCGGCGGACAAGGTCCTCGACCAGTTTCCCGAGGTAAAGGTAGCCGCAGGCGCCGATACCGCGCAAGACTTTGACCTGACGCGCCCGGAGTACATCTCCAAGCTCTCGCCCGAACAGCGCAAAGCACTCGCGGACCTGAAGGCCAAGAACTCTGAGGCAATGAAAGAGAACTCGGTCATTAAGAATCTGAACGCCGATCTCACCACGGCACGCAACGACAACAAGGCCAAGAATTACGCGGAAGCTGAACAGCTGATGTTGAAGGACACCCAGGCGAAGCCCGATGCCGCCGTGCTCTGGCTCGAACTCGGTGTGGCGCAGGCTGGACAAAAGAAGAACAGCGATGCTGAAACTTCGTTGAAGAAATCTGTTGAGCTCGACGCGGCAGGCAAAAAGCCGAATCCTGAAATCCAAGCCGCTGCTAACAACGCGCTCGGCGAAGTTCTCGCCAATGAGGGCAAGGTTCCCGATGCGCAGGCTGCCTATGAGGCCGCTGCAAAGATCAATCCCAGCCAGGCTGCCATGTACTACGGCAACGAGGCCATTGTCATGAGCCGCGCCGGCCAGACTGATGGCGTCATCGCAGCAGCCGACAAGGCCATCGCGGCCGATCCCAACAAGCCTGTTCCGTATTACCTGAAGGGACAGGCTTTGATCAGCAAAGCCACCGTCGATCAGAAAACCGGAAAGATTCAGGCTCCTCCGGGCACAGCCGATGCTTACCAGAAGTATCTTGAGCTCGACCCCAATGGTCCGTTCTCGAACGAAGTAAAGGGTGTGCTGCAGGGCATGGGTGAAACCATTAAGAGCAGCTACAAGGCTCCCAAGAAGTAGCTTCAGGAAACACCAAAAGAGCGCCGTTCTCTGAGCGGCGCTCTTTTTCTTTGGTCTCTTTTCTTTCCATTTAAATATCGTGTTGTCATTCTGAGCCGGAGGCGAAGAATCCCAAATGACACTGGCGGGTGATCTTCGCGGCTCAGACGACATTCTCCGGGTTTGGAATAAAAGCTCTAGAATCGCACTGTGAGCAATCTCATCCTCACCTATAACGAAGCCGCTGATGTGATCCGGCAACACGCCAGATCTCTGTTGCAGGCCAAGCGCACAACTGAATCCATTCCACTGCTCACTTCTCTCAACCGCGTTCTTGCCATGCCTATCCTTGCCGACCGCGATCAACCGCCCTTCCCGCGCTCGACACGCGATGGATATGCCTGCCGTGCAGAAGATCTTCAAACTGAAAAGCCCCTTCGCATCATCGGACAATTGCGCGCCGGAGAGATCTGGCAAGGCCCCGCTCTCAATTCAGGCGAAGCCATAGAAATCATGACCGGAGCTCCCGTTCCTCCAGGTGCCGATTGCGTCGTCATGGTCGAACACGTTGCCGTTGAAGAAGAGTTGCTGCGGATAGAAGCAGGCCGCGCGCTCGCAACCGGAGAAAATATCGTACCCGCTGGAGCCGAGGCAAAATCCGAAAGCGTCATCGTACCTGCAGGCACTCGCCTCGCTGCTTCGCACATCGCCGCGGCCGCAGCCTGCGGTTACGCGAACATCTCCGTCTACACGCGTCCGCGCATCGCCATCCTCGTCACTGGCGACGAACTAGTCGCGATCGACCACTCACCGCTCACGCACCAGATTCGTAACTCTAACAGTTACTCATTAGCGGCGCAGGTCATAATCGCCGGAGGGGAGCCGGTCATCCTGCCCGTTGCGCCCGATGATGAAGCAAAAATCGAAGCTGCGATTCGCAGCGCAGCAAGTTGCGACCTCCTGCTCATGTCGGGCGGCGTCTCCATGGGCAAATACGATTTCGTCGAGCAGGCATTGCTCTCACTCGGAGCAGAATTTTTCTTCACCGGAGCGAAAATCCAGCCCGGACGTCCCGTTGTCTTCGGACGGCTGCCGCAGCAATACTTTTTCGGACTTCCCGGCAATCCCGTCTCCACCATGGTGACGTTCCTCTTATTCGCGCAGCCGATCATTGCAGCGCTCAGCGGAAGTGAAACCGATGGCCCACGATTCGCACAGGCAAAACTCTCACACTCCCTGACTGCGAAACCAAACCTCACCCGCTTCTTACCAGCGCACATCGATTTCAAAATCGACGCGCCTGAGGCCACCGTCATACCCTGGCAGGGGTCAGGCGACCTGGCCAGCACCGCTGCCGCCAATGGCTTCGTCGTTGCACCAGCTAGTTCAGGCGATCTGGCTGCCGGAGAACACGTCTCCGTGCTGCTGGTTTAGGCTATTTGCATGAGCAAGCTCTCGCATTTCAACGAAGCAGGCGAAGCAAAGATGGTCGACGTCAGCGCGAAGGCTGCAACCCGCCGCGAAGCTGAGGCTTCTGCTTTCGTTGCGCTTTCGGCTGAGGTGCTGGCAGCGCTCCCGCACAATTCCAAGGGCAATCCGCTGGAGGTCGCACGGTTTGCGGGAATCCAGGCCGCCAAACGCACCTCTGACCTCATTCCGCTCTGCCATCCACTGCCGCTCACTTTCATCGATGTCGAAGCCACCGTCGCCGAAGGAGGCATCTCCATTCGCAGCAAAGCCGTGACCACCGGACCTACCGGCGTTGAAATGGAAGCTCTTACCGCCGCTTCCATCGCGGCACTCACCATATACGACATGTGCAAGGCGCTCGATAAAGGCATCGTGATCCGCGAGCTTCGCCTCGAAAAAAAGACGGGCGGCAAGAGCGGCGACTACCAGCGTATCGGGTGATCAAGAAACCCTCTCACCGATACAGGCATCTTTACTAATATCCCTTTTATGTTTGCATCGATTTACAGCATGCTCGAAGTGCATCACCGGGAATGGCTTCTCGGCGTGACGGCAATTTGTATCGCCATTCTTGTCAGTTTATTCGCGCATGACATCTTCTTTCGCCTGCTGAATCATTTCCGTACTGAGGAGCAGCAGCTGAAGAAACGCTCTTTCTTCCTCACCGTTATTGAAAGATTGCGCCGGCCCGCGCGCCTCGTCGTCGTTCTCACCGCCATCGCCTTTGTACTGCACTGGGTTCCGATTCCAGCCATCTACCTCGACCTCACGCACAAAGTCCTTGGTATCGTCTGGTTTCTTGCGCTGGGCTGGCTCATGGTCTCAGGCGTCTACATGGTCGAAGACCTGTTGCTACGGCGCTACGACCTCGGCGTGAGCGACAATCTGCGTGCCCGCCGTATGCGTACGCAGATGCAGTTCATGCGGCGCATCGCCATCGCCCTGCTGCTGCTGGTCGATGCCGGCCTTATCCTTTCGCTCTTCCACGACTCCAAGATCTGGCACTATGGCGCGGGTCTGCTCGCATCCGCGGGACTCGCCAGCCTTGTACTCGCAACCGCTGCAAAATCTACGGCAGCCAATTTGCTAGCAGGATTGCAAATCGCTTTCACTGAACCTATCCGCATCGACGATGTGGTGATTGTTCAGGGCGAATGGGGAAAGATCGAAGAGATCACTACGGCGTATGTGGTTGTCGCCATCTGGGACCAGCGAAGGCTCATCGTTCCGCTCAGCTACTTCATCGAGAATCCCTTTCAGAACTGGACCCGCAACAGCTCCGACCTGCTAGGCACCGCATTTTTGTATGTAGATTATTCCGTTCCGGTAGATGCGCTGCGAGAGGAATTTACCCGGGTACTCGAAGCTTCTCCGCTGTGGGATCGCCGCGTGAATTCGCTGCAGGTGACGAATCTCTCTGAACACACCATGGAAATCCGCTGTCTGCTAAGCGCCCGCAACTCCAGCGAACAATTTGACCTGCGCTGTCTTGTGCGCGAGAAGATGATCGACTTCATCCAGAAAAATTATCCGGAGGCATTCCCGCGCACCCGCTTCAGTGCGATATCCAAAAATGAAGAGGCTACGGCTAATTACAGTAATCCCCTCCCTTACGATGATCTTGGTTCAAGAAGAAGAGAACTTCCATCCTAACGCGCCGAATAGAAGCTGAGACCTACCAGGCGGTAGCCAGATACACCCCAAACCATTCGCGCTCATCCGTCCAGTGATCGCTCAGATGAAAATCTGCGCGTTCCAGCATCTCGATCACGTTCTCGTCGCGGAATTTGTAACTGTTTTCGGTATGAATGGTCTCGCCTCGCTGGAATGTCAATTCCAGCTCCAACGCCGGAATTGAAACCTGCTGCGCAATCATGCTTTCCAGATGCATCTCCACGCGGGAGCATTCTTCATTCCACCGCGCCTCGTGACGAAATAAATTCAGATTAAAATTAGCGCCCAGTTCGCGGTTAATCCGCGCCAGCACATTTTTATTGAAGGCCGCCGTCACACCGGCTGCATCGTCGTAGGCAAGAATCAGTGTCTCGGTATCCTTCACCATGTCCACACCCAGCAGAAGCTTGTCTCCCGGCTTCAGATCCTTGCGAAGATCGCGCAGAATGGTGAGCGCATCCGCTGGCTCAAAGTTTCCGATGCTCGATCCGATATAGAGCACCATGCGCCGCTGTCCCGGAGCATCGATCTGTCCCAGTCCTTCGGTGTAATCACACACGCGCGGCACCACGGCCACGCCTTCGAGCTCCGCTTCAATGCGCTGCTTCGCCTCATCGAGCGCGGTGCTCGAAACATCGATCGCGTGATACGTCACCTCACCCTGGCGCAGCACCGCAGCCTTTAGCAGCAAACCGGTCTTGGTGGCGGTGCCGGCGCCCAGCTCGATCATGGTCAACGGCTCGCAACCCGCTGCTGTCGAGACAATCTCATCTGCGTGCGCAGCAAGAATAGAACGCTCTGTGCGTGTCGGATAATATTCCGGCAATTCTGTGATCTGTTCAAAAAGCTGCGAGCCTGCGGCGTCGTAAAACAGCCACGGACTCAGCGTCTTTGGAGTTGAGGTTAACCCACGATATACTTCAGAACCGAGCGGGGTGTACGCCGCCTCCGGCAAGTGTGGACAGGAAAGTACATGCATCAGTCCCGCTCCTCAGAAAACCTAACTGGCTAAACGAATGCCGGAAAACTGCCAGCGCGTGGCCGGAGAGAAAAAATTCCGGTAGCTCGCGCGAATATGGGTTCTCGGTGTTACGCACGACCCGCCGCGCAACACCATCTGGTTTGACATGAATTTTCCGTTGTACTCACCCAGCGCCCCGGGTAATGCATGAAATCCCGGATATCCCAGATAAGCGCTCGCCGTCCACTCCCACACATTTCCAAACATCTGTGTGCCGTCGCCCGCTACCGGATGCAGCACACCGTCTTCCATAAAATTTCCGCTCACGCTCTCTTGTGATGCCGCTACTTCCCACTCCGCTTCCGTCGGCAGACGTTTTCCTGCCCAGTGCGCAAAAGCATCTGCTTCAAAATAGCTCACATGGCACACGGGAGTTTGCGCCAGCTCACTCAGAGGAACCTCGCCGCGCAGCGTAAAGACGCTCCAATCGCCGGACTTCTTATCCTGCTGCCAGTAAAGCGGTGCACGCCATCCCTCAGCTTGCACCGTCTGCCATCCCTCCGAAAGCCACAAATCGGCACGCTGGTAGCCGCCATCTTCCATGAACGCCAGATACTCCGCGCACGTAACGGTCCGTGAAGCCAAAGCAAACGGCTCCAGATAGACGCGGTGCTGCGGCAATTCGTTGTCAAAGCAGAACCCTTCGCCGTCATGGCCGATCTCCGCTAGGCCGCCGTCATAGTCCCGCCATTCCAGGACTGCCGCATCCCCACCCAGCTGCTCAAACGGCAATAGCAGATACGCAGGACGCAGCGGATTCGTCCAGAAGGCATGCTTGATGTCCATCAGCAGTAATTCCTGGTGCTGCTGCTCATGGTGCAGTCCGAGAATCACTTTCTGCTCTACCGCTTCCGGCACGCCGACTTTCAGCCGTTTATGCAGATTCTCGTTCACATATTCACGGTAGGCACGAATCTCCTCCACACCGGGTCGTGAAAACGAAGCGCGCAGCTTCTTCTCCGGCTGCTCGGATACTGAGTTGTAGTAGCTGTTGAAGAGCCAGAGAAAATCTGGATGGAAGGGTTTGTAGTCCGTGTCAAGCTCGCGCAGGATAAACGTCTCGAAAAACCATGTCGTATGTGCCAGGTGCCACTTCGCGGGACTCGCCTCCGCGCATGACTGCACCATCATATCTTCCGGTGTAAGCGGCGCACAGAGTAGCTCGCTCTGCTGCCGCAGGCTACAAAACCGCTGTGCCAGCGATGACGTCATGGTAGGGGTTGCCACTGCAGTCGTCACGATACCTCAAACCTCCTCTACATTAGAGGGCTTTTCCCGCCGCGCGTTGCTCCAAAGCCTAACATTGGCGGCGATGGAAACAAAGATGCGCCCAAACAGCCGCCGCTTCTTTTTATAATTACCATCACTGCTTCTTATCAGGATCGAAACAATCGAGCCAGCCCATACGCCGCGGCCGCCGCCAATCCTCCAATCAACACCGTCTGTAATCCGCTGCGTAATGCTCCCGCGCCCGTCAGCCGTCCTTTCACCGCGCCAAAAATCACCAGCGCCAGCAGCGTAAGCACTACGGAAAACATCAGCGCCCGGGCGCTCTCGGTCAGCAACATATAAGGAAGCAACGGCACCAGTCCGCCAACTACATACGAGCAGGCAATCGTAGCTGCGCTCTGTCGCGCCCTGTGCGCCTCCGGCTCCTCGAGGCCCAGCTCGAAGCGCATCATAAAATCCACCCACGCTTTGGGATTGCGCTTCAGCGCCTGCAGCACCGAATCGCTCTCGGGACGTGTGACGCCATACTCTTCGAAGATTTCGTAGATCTCCTCTTCCTCATCGCGCGTCCGCTCCACAATCTCCATTTCCTCGCGGCGGCGCTCGCTGGCATAGTGCTCCGAGTCGCCGCGCGATGCCAGGTATCCGCCCAGGCCCATCGCGATCGATCCCGCCGCAATCTCTGCCAGTCCGGCAATCACCACCAGGTGCGTTGAAGACACCACACCCGAAAGCCCTGCCGCCAGGGCAAAGGGAACCGTCAGCCCGTCCGCCATGCCGATCACTACATCGCGCACCACGTCGCTTGATTGAAAATGCGTTTCCGTGTGAACAGAATCATTTAGTTGCGGCATTCCCGGCAGTGTACCTCAGACCGGGGAATCGTCGAACAAAAAGCCTGACAGCGACGTATTTGCTAATGAGGCACCCTGAGACTCGGACGGCCGATTCTGCGTCTATCTGGCAGCCATCAGTAGATTGGTTCCCCAATTGCCCTCTATTGGTACGCTAAGGAATATATGAAATTCATCTCCCGCATCGCATCGCTTTTGCTTTTAGGTTCACTGACATTGTCGCCCGCGTTCGCGCAGCAACAGCAGGATGGCGCCGGCCGGCCGCGTGGGGGCGCCGGTTTCATGGGCATGGGGTCCGCCGTTCACGGCACCGTTACCGCCATCGATGGCGGGAGCTTCACCATCAAGACCGAAGACGGCACCAGCTACAAGATCGCCACCGGCCCCAACACCCGCATCATGAAAGATCGCCAGCCCATCAAAGCCACCGACGTCCACGCCGGCGATGTCATCATGACCGGAGGCGAAGTCGACGAGCAGGCTCACACCGTCGGCGCCGCCTTTTTAGCCGTCCTCGATGCCGAGCAGGTCGCGCGCATGAAGCAGATGCAGGCCGACTTCGGCAAAACCTGGACCGCCGGCAAGATCACTGCCATCAAGGACCTCACCCTCACCGTCGAGCGCCCGGATAAAAAGACACAGACCATTACCGTCGACGAGAATACGTCCTTCCGCAAGCACCGTGACAGCATTACGCTGGCCGATATCAAGGTCGGCGACACTATCTCCGCCCGTGGTGCATCACCGAGTGGCAATTTCGTCGCCTCCGAGCTGACTGTGCTTGATCCTAACCGCCGTCCGGGTGGACCCGGTGGGCAGGGAACCGGGTCAGGACAAACAAGCGCACCGCAACAGTAGCCAAACGAGCAGAAGGATTTTTACCGTGCCCCGATTGCTGACATTCAGCCTGTTGCTGGCCCTTTCCGCAGCATGCTCCGCTCAGACGCAGCCACAGCCCCCGGTCCCGCCGTCATCCACGACAGGCGGCACCATCCACGGCACAGTCAAATCCGGAACCACTCCCCTCCCGGGGGTCAGCATCACCGCCACCAATACCCTCACAGGCAAGAAATACAGCACCGTTACCGACGCTACTGGTGCCTATTCACTCGCCATCCCGCAGAATGGCCGCTACGTTGTCCGCAGCGACTTCGCCGCCTTCGCCCAAACCACAAAAGAAGCACTGCTCAACGCTACCTCGCACAACCAGCAGGCCGACTTCACCCTCACGCTGGCGTCCCGCGCCACGCAGGAAGAAGGCAGCAGCCAGACCACCCAGCTGACGCAAAACCTACGGCAATACGCCGGCAGCGGCTCGCAGAACCTCAGCCTCCTCGGTGCAGCAGCTGGACTCATTCAGGCAGGCGGCGCCACCAGCGGATCGGACACGCAACTCCCCACACTGGCCAATAACTCTGACTTCTCCGGCGAATCCGTCGCCGTCAGCGGGCAAAGCGGAACCACCAATCCTTTCGCCGGCCTTGACATGCAGCAGATGCGTCAGAACATGGACGACAACGAGTTCAACCAGTCGCTCTCACAATCACCCGGCGGCAATAGTGGACGCGGAGGGCAAGGCGGCGGCGCTGGTGGCCCCGGAGGTTTTGGTGGTGGTCCCGGCGGAGGAGGGGGTGGCGGCGGGCGTGGCTTCGGCGGACGCGGCAACTTCCGCAACTTCAATCCCGCCAAGCCTCATGGAGCCATCTTCTGGAATGGCGGCAACTCCGCGCTCAACGCCGAGCCATTCTCCGTTCGCGGAGCGCCGCTCAATCAGCCCAGCTACGCCTCCAATCACTTCGGCCTGACCTTCATTGGCGCCCCCTACATTCCTAAAATCCTCGAGCATGATACCCGCGACCTCCTCTTCTTCACCCTCGCGGGTAATCACTCCTCGTCGCCATTCAATCAATACGGAACTGTGCCCACTGCTGACGAGAGAACCGGCGATCTCTCTTCGCTGACAACACAAAATGGCACGCCAATTATCATCTACAATCCGTCCGCTGCCAGCGCACCCGGCGGAGCGACTTGCACGGCCAACGGCAACATACCCGGCCAGCCGTTTGTAAATAACGTCATACCCGCGGCCTGCATTGCGCCGCAAGCCACCGGGCTTCTCAACTACATTCCCACAGCGAACCTGCCCGGATCGCTCCAGAATTACCAGCGCATCTCGACCAGCCAGACCAACACCACCAACGTCGGCATGCGCTACATCCACAACTTCGGTTCGAGTGCAGGCGGCTCGCCCATCATCGGCATGATCCGGCAGGCTATGGGACAGGGCGGCAACACCTGGCATCAGAGCGTCAATGCCAATTTCAACTACAGCCACAACGCCTCTGACGAGCTGAACATCTTTCCCGACCTCGGCGGCAAGCAGCAGATGCACCAGTACACGCTGCAGGCGGCATACGTCGCAGGCAAAGGCAAGCTCACCAACAGCCTCACCGCTGGATGGAACCGCAGCAACATCGAGCTGCAGAATTACTTCACCAACACTACCGACGTAGCCCAGCAGCTCGGCATCAACATCTTCGGCGGTGCCACCAGCCCGCTCAACTACGGCCTGCCCAGCATCACCCTCAACCAGTTCACCGGCCTCAACGAGCAGCAGCCCAATCTCCACACCAACCAGACCATCTCCCTCGCCGAATCCAGTTCCTGGATCCACCACAAGAACAACTTCAAGTTCGGTGGTGACTTCAAGCGCGTGCACCTCGACATGATCGGCAACGCCAACTCGACGGGAAATTTCTACTTCACCGGCCTTTATACCCAGCAGCCAGGTACCAACGAGAACACCAGCGGCGGCCTTGCCGCCACCGGCTCATCGCTCGCCGATCTGCTCCTCGGCTTCCCGCAGCAGACCGCGCTGCAGGCTCCATATCAAAAGGCCTATCTCCGCGAAAACGTCTGGGACGCCTTCTTCCAGGACAGCTGGCAGGCGCTTCCCAACCTCACCATCATGGCCGGACTGCGCTACGAATACTTCTCGCCTTACTCGGAAAAAGACGACCGCCTCGTCAATCTCGATGCAGGCAACAACTTCGCCAGCGTCACCCCGGTGCAGCCGAATCAGGTCGGCCCCTACTCCGGCAAATATCCACGCACCCTCATCGAACCTGAACGCGACAATTTTTCCCCGCGCCTCGGCCTCGCATGGCGAGCCATCAAAGATACGGTCGTTCGCGCTGGATACGGCATCAACTTCGCCAACGGACAGTATGTAAAGTTCGTGCAGAACTTCGCCTTCCAGCCGCCCTTTGCCGATGTGCAAACCAACGAAGCCACCACCGGAGCCGACATCACATTAGCCAACGGCTTCCCCGCTCCGCAGGACATCGGCAACTACGCCGTCAATAAAGACTTCCACCTGCCCTACGTGCAGGTCTGGAACCTCGACATTCAACGCACCCTGCCAATGGGCATCGTCCTCAACGTCGGCTACAACGGATCGAAAGGCACGCGCCTTGATGCGGTCAGCGCCCCGGGTCGATCCGCCACCGAATCCCTCAGCGGCGTCTATTACGACTGGGAAGACTCGATCGCCTTCTCCAATTACAACGCCCTCGCCGTGCGCCTGCGCAAGCGGATGCAGCGCGGTGTTGCCGTCGGTGCGACCTACACCTACTCGCATTCGATTGACAACGCCAGCTCCATCGGCGGCAATGGAGGCACCAGCACCATCGTCGCGCAAAACTGGCAGAACATCCTCGCCGAAGAATCGAACTCCAGCTTCGATCTCCGCCACAACCTCAAAGGCGACTTCGTCTACGAGCTACCCTTCGGCCCCGATACACACATGCTCACCACCGGCGATTTCTGGTCACACGCACTCGCCAACATCTCGCTCTCCGGAACCTTCAACTTTGCCACCGGCGAGCCGCTCACGCCGCACTATGAAGCCAGCGTCGAAGATGTAGCCCGCGGCAGCGCCGGCTCTCTGCGCCCTGACTATGTTCCCGGAGCATCGCTCACTGCAGGCGGAGGCACCATCCGCAACTGGTTTAACAAAGATGCCTTCGCACAACCCGCCGGAACCTACGGAACCGCGCCCCGTTACTTCATTCCCGGCCCCGGCACTATCGACTTCAACGCCTCGCTCTCAAAGAGCATCCGCTTCGGCGACATGCGCAACCTCGAAATGCGAGCCACCGCCAGCAACGTTTTCAATACCGTACAATACGCAGGCGTCGACACCACACTCGGCTCGGCCACATACGGACAAGTCAATTCCGCCGCATCCATGCGCGCCTTCACCTTCCTCGCCCGCTACCGCTTCTAGGAGACACGAACAATGATCAAACATAACGATGTCCTCCTGACGCCGAACGCAGTGAAGAGGAGCCGCAAAATCCGGGTGCCCCAGGTTCGCGGAGCTAACCTGGGTCTGTCAGCGACCCTCGTCCTTGTCCTACTCTTCGCATTCATCTCCGCAAACGCGCAACAGGACGACCAATCCCAGGCCTTCACCCTGAAGGTAAACAGCGACCTCGTCCTCACGAACGTTGTCGCCCGCGACAAGAAAACAGGCCAGGTCGTAAAAGGCCTCACGCAAAAGGACTTCACCATCACCGAGAACGGCAAGCAGCAGCAAATCGTCAGCTTCGATTTTGAAAGCGTCGACGAAGCCGCCGCGCTCAACGAAGCCACTATCAGCGGTAAGACCGGCAAATCCATTCTTCTCGGCAAGTCTCCCGTCGTCACCGCCGACGCGCTCCGCGACCACCGCCTCGTCGTTCTCTTCTTCGACATCACCTCCATGCAGCCCGAAGACATCGAACGCGCGCAGGATGCCGCCCGCAACTACATCAGCAAGCAGATGCAGGCCGCCGACGTCGTTGCCGTCGCCTCGCTCGACAGCTCGCTCTCGCTCGATCAGGATTTCACCCAGGACAAGAGCCTGCTCCTCAAGGCCGTCAACAGCTACTCCGGCGACCAGTCTCAGGGCTTCGCTCCCGGCTCTACCAGCACCACCAATCAAGTCGAAGACACCACCGCCTACACCGCCGACGAGAGTGAATACAACGACATCAACACCGACCGTGAGCTCTACGCCATCGCCGCCATCGCCAAGTCGCTTAACTACATCAACGAGAAAAAATCTTTACTCTACTTTTCCGGCGGCATCTCGCGCGACGGCATTGAGAACCAGGCTTCTCTGCGCTCCGCCATCAACACCGCCGTGCGCTCCAACATGGCCATCTATTCGGTCGACGCGCGCGGCCTCGAAGCCATCTCGCCATTAGGCGACGCGAGTACCGGAAGCCTCCGCGGCACCAGCGCCTATAACGGCGCAGCCTTGCAGAACAACCTCGACGCCAACTTTAACTCGCAGGAAGTTATGGCCAACCTCTCATCCGACACCGGCGGCAAAGCCTTCTTCGACACCAACGACTTCGCGCCCGCCTTCCAGCGCATGCAGCAGGACACTTCGGCCTACTACGTCATCGGCTTTCGCTCGACTGACGCGCGGCGCGACGGCTCTTACCGTCGCCTGTCGATCAAGATCAACCGCTCCGACCTGAAGCTCGAATACCGCCCCGGCTACTACGCCCCCGCCGACTTCAAGCACTCCAACAAAGACGACCGTGAGCGCGAACTCGGCGACGAGCTCGCCAGCGACCTGCCCGCAACCGATGTCGCCGTCTACCTGCAGGCGCTCTATTTCCGCCTCGACGACTTCCACTACTCCATCCCGATCTCGATCCTCGTCCCCGGCTCGCAAATTCCTTTCGTAAAAGGAGGCGACCGCGACAAGGCCACGCTTGACATCATCGGAGAGGTCAAAGACTCCGCAGGCCGCGTCATCGGCAACGCACGCGACACCGTCAAGCTCGCCATAGATCAGGCGCAGCAGGTACGCCAGCGCACCATCCAGTATTCGACCAACTTCACCCTGCCCGCAGGAAAGTTCCATCTCAAGTTCGTCGTGCGTGAAAACGAAACCGGACGCATGGGCTCCTTCGAAACCGACATCAACGTACCCGACCTGCGCAAAGCTCCAGTCAAGCTAAGCTCCGTAGTGCTCGCCAGCCAGCGCATCCCCGCAGGCAAAAAATCCGACAGTTTGCTCGTCCGCGACGGCCAGCAGATCGTTCCCAACCTCGCCCACACCTTCACCCAGAACCAGCATCTCTACTTTCTCTACGAGGTCTACAACCCAGCGAAGGCAACAGGCGAGTCAAAAACCGGGGTGCCCCAGGTTCGCGAAGCTGACCTGGGATCGAACACCGCGCAGGCAAAACAAAAGGGAGGAAGCAAAAACAAGGACACAGCTACCACCCCGATCCGAGTCTTCACCAGCATCGAATTTCTAAGCAATGGATTGAAGGTCTACGAAACACCGCTCATCCAGGCCACGCAACTCAACGTGCCCACACGCGACGCGATCGCCTTCCAATTCGACGTCCCATTAACCGACCTGAAGCCCGGCCTCTACACCTGCCAGGTCAACGTCATCGACGACGCAGGAGGCAGCTTCACCTTCCCCCGCATGGCCCTCCTCATCCGCGAAGGAACACCCGCGACACCTTCAACAACAACAGCCTCAGGCACATCCACTTCAGGTCGCGAGTGAAAGACATCGGGATGCGATTCTGAGATGTGGGTTTGCAGGATGTTTGGCTGAACCGTCTGGGCCGGCCTATAATTCGACACTCCCAACCGAGGATGGCGTTAATTCATTGCCACGTCGCAGAGGAGAAGATGAATGTCCACAACCTCGACTTCGTCCAGCCACACCCTCATCTTCGTAATTAGTTTGTCTGCCCTTCTTCTGCCGATTGCCTGCGGCAAAAAAACTCAGCCCAAGGCCGCCACGGAGCAGGCAAAGCAGCAGACGGCCGTTCCCTCAGCACTCGCACCCGATGAACCGCCAGCGCCATCGACCGGCGTAGCGTTGCCGACTGCTTTCGGCCGCCGCACCGGCGACCTCGATGAGATGGTGAAGAATCGCAACATTCGTGCCCTGCTTATCCTCAACCCCATCGGTTTTTTCTATGACAAAGGACAACCCCGGGGTGTGATGTACGAGGCATTAGAGGAGTTCCAGAAATTTGCCAACCAAAAACTGAAAACAGGCAAGCTCGATGTGAAAGTCACATTTCTCCCAGTGCGATTGGACCAGATTGAAGCGGCCCTGACGCAAGGAATGGGAGACATGATAGCTTCAGGAATCATGGTCACGCCCGACCGTGAAAAGCGGGTTGCCTTCTCGGCACCGTTACAGTCAGACATAACCCAGATCATCGTCACAGGACCAGACTTCGGCCCGGTTTCCACCCTCGCCGATCTTGGGGGAAAAGAGGTCTACGTCAATCCTCTCTCCAACTATTATGAGAACCTCCAGAAAGCGAACGAGACCCTCCAGAAAGCCGGCAAGACGCCGATCCTAATCAAGGCCGCCGACAAAAACCTGACGAACGACGATCTGGTGCAGATGGTGAACGCAGGATTGATCCCGGCGACGGTCACAACGAAAGAACGAGCTGCCCTCTGGTCGCAAGTGCTCGATCACATCCAGCCGCATCCTGACCTGGTCATCGCAAGTGGAGGACAGTTGGCATGGGTCATGCGCAAGAACAACCCTCAATTGAAACAACTGGTCGACGAATTTCTCCAGACGCACGCGACGGGAACATCCTTCGGCAACACGCTGCTTCGCCGCTACCTGCAAAACACCAAGTGGGTCAGGAATTCAACCTCCGGCACGGAGATGAAGAAATTCCAGACGAACCTTGCGCTTTTCCAAAAGTATGCGGGTGAGTACAGCTTCGATTATCTGATGATTGCGGCCCAGGGTTATCAGGAGTCTCTGCTGGACCAGAGCAAACGGAATCCCAGCGGGGCTGTGGGCATCATGCAGGTGATCCCAAAATTTGCGGCGGCCTCTCCCATCAGCATACCGAATGTAGGCAACGCTGACGGCAACATTCACGCTGGCGTCAAGATGTTGCGCAACATCGAGGACACCTATTTCAATGACCCGCAGGTCGATTCTCTAAACAAGACGTTATTTGTATTTGCCAGTTACAACGCCGGACCAAATCGGATCGCGAGGCTGCGCAAAGAGGCGGTCACCATGGGCCTTGATCCCAACATCTGGTTCGGCAACGTGGAACTGGTTGCCGCCCAGGACATTGGGCAGGAGACCGTCACCTACGTTTCCAATATCTACAAGTACTACGTCGCGTACAAGCTCGCGCTGGCGCAGTCACAACTTCGGCAGAAAGCGACGGGCCTGGCGCCGAAGTAAGAAGGGTAGAAGCAGAGGGCTTTAGCCCTCTGAATAAATCGCCGTCTGCAGACGGCGTACCTTGCTGCCGCAGGCTCATCCGCTTAAGGTCGAAGACCGCAGCGGATCAACTTGCCGGGGTGCCACCGCAATTCCCTACCCATGCTAGCCGTTGTAGTTCGCCACCACGCGAGCCACTTTCCCCATCGCTGAAAGCTCCATGAACTCTGCCGTGCGTGTCCCCTTTTGATTCGTGTAGTAGAGCACCACGCTGTTCACGCCCCAGAGCACGTCCTCGAGATGAAAACTTAGTTCCGGATAAGCTTCTAACCCTCGCTGAAAATAAGCTTTCACGTTTTCTTTCCCAACCACTTTGCCATCGGACGTCCCCAACAACTGAGCAGCAGTCGGCGAAGTCAACTCGACGGCATCTTCATAGTGCATCATGATCGCGTCCAGATCATGGCCGTTCCACGCCGCTACCCAATCGTTGGCTAGATTCATGGCCGCGCCTCTCGTCATTGTCTTTCTCCAGTTGGAATGGGTTAAGAATCACGGTGCACAACTACTGCTTCTGCGGCTTCGGCACCGTCAGCGGAATCTCGATGCTGCCGAATCGTCCATTGATCTGATCCCACACACCCAGATTCAGGAACTGAGCGTCCTTCGTCAAATTCAGTTTCTGGTCCAGCACAATCGGCAGATCTGGGCTGCGCCGATACGATTCCTCTTTCAGCACCATGGTCACGTTATAAACATGGCTAGCCGCCAAGCCGCCTTCGCGATTGAGCACAACGGCTGCAACGCCTACGTCAACCTCCAGTCTCCCGTCGACACGTCTTAAGGTCAACGCGCTCATCGGCACCGTATACCGGACCGCAAACGGGACCGACCCCTTCTTTGCATCAGGCAGAGGCAGCGAGCCCGACGGCTTGTCCTGATCTGCGATCGATGGATCTGATGCCGGAAGCACAACGGCTTGAAAGACAATCGGCTTTCGCGTTGCATCGGAAACCTTGAACGTCTCCCCATTCGCCAGCAAACGTGTTCTCGGTTTTGGCGGCTCTTCCGGTTTGCGAAGGCTTCCGTCCGCAAAGTATCCGCTTCGATAGCTGAGGCGGTAAGCGGCATCACTCACCTCAATGTGAATCTTGTGCCACTTGTTATCGAATCGCAGATTAGCCGGTGAATAAGTCAGCGTATAAAAGCTGCCGTCCGAGCTGAGAACATTTTGAGCGACCTCCTTCAAGCCGTTGTCGTTATAGAAAGCACGACCGCCCGTAGCCTGGGCCACATCGTTCATAGCCATGAATTGAAAATGGAGAGTCGAGCATTGAAGGCAGCCGGTGAGACCACGCGCATCAATCGGATAGATGGCGATGCGATCCTGATCGAGCAGATCATAAAGATCGCGCCACGCAGATTCATTCTGTAGAGGCATCGGATTGGACCTGAGAGAAGCGTCCAACTGCGTGGAACCACCGGAAAACCAGAGAACATTCTTGCGGCCAGGCAACTGGCTTAAAGAGAGCGCTATCTGCTGCAACGTATCGAACTCAGTCAGATATCTACGGCCATTTGGAGCAAAACGCGGGATCGCTCGATGCAACGCATCCAGCAGCAGCTTGCGATCCGAAGTAAAGTTCTGCATCAGAAAACAGCCTTCGCCCGCGCGCAGATAGATAGCAAGAGGCTGCCCCTCCGGCAGCTCATTCAGAAACTTCGTCAGCTGAAGGTTCAAATACATCTGGTAAGAGATATCCAGGTTGGCAATATCGATCACCACGATATTCAAAACCGGAGGCAGGTGCAGCAGATAGTCATTGCTGTAAACGCCGGGAGCGCTCGCAGGTAACAGGTTCACGGCAGGCGTACCAGAATGCTCTTCAAACGAAGCAATCTCCTGCGGCTGTTTGTTATCCAGGATGCGAAACGCGGACTGCGGCAGACCGTGCACGGGATTGCCGTTCGCATCCGTGACTGTTACATCCGTAAGAACAATGTGCGTATCAGCGCGAAAGGTAAAAGGAGTCTGCCCCGAAGGCGATGGCGATTCCGCCTGTGCACGACATGGCGATAGATGGAAGAATGTCGCCGCACAAAGAAACGATGCCAGAACCAACGTACACCATCGCAGAATCATCGGCTCTCCTGAAGCATGCGGCACCCAAAGCAATGTTGACGGACGGCTGCAATCATAAGTTGCCAGCCAGGTGTCTCTCAACAGTTTATGTTGAAAGAAACAGATGCGATACGAAAGATATCTCGCGCTCGTGCATGTACCAAACCTTAGGTCACAGCCGCGTCCGCCAATGGCATCTACCAGCAAAATCCCTACGGCCTTGAAGGGGAGTCCGTCGCTGCCACCGAGCTTTTCAAGCAACAGGTCGATCCCAATTTCACATATCCCGGCTATGACAAGCTCCGGCAGGCAGCCGGTCTGCCTCCACTCGCGAATCCATCGGCTCCTCAGCAGCCGACGACGAAACCAGCGACTGCCACGCAATAGGGGATCCGGCGATCTGTGTAGAACTCCTCGTAAAGGCATATTCGCAATTTGGTCTGTCGGTTGGACATACAACGCCGAATCCGAAAGCAGCTTCCAACAAGTGCTGGCTGCGGATAGAAGCAGAGCAGCTGAAAGTGGACCAATGAAATCTTTGGCAGTCCCAACAAGCCTCAAGCCCATCGATAAAAAAGATGGCATTCTTCAGGTCATCATCGAAACCCCTGCAGGCAGTCGAAACAAGTTTGCGTTTGATCCAGATCAAGGCATCTTCTCGCTCAAAAAAGTGCTCCCCGCGGGCATGGTTTTTCCTTATGACTTCGGCTTCCTGCCTCAGACGCTTGCGCCTGATGGCGATCCCATCGACGTCCTTCTGCTAATGGATGAGCCAGCGTTTCCCGGCTGCGCCGTGCGCTCCCGCCTCATTGGCGTGATCGAAGGCGAGCAGATCGACGGCAAGAAGAGAATCAGAAACGACAGACTACTTGCCGTCGCCGAAGCGAATCACATGTATGCCAATATCAGACGCATAAAAGATCTGCCAAAAAAATGGATAGACGAGCTTCAGCAATTCTTCGTTCACTACCACAGCCTTGAGGGCAAAAAGTATCAACTGCTCGGATGCAGGGGAGCGGACGCAGCTTTTCAATTAATCAAGAAAGCTCGCAAAGCCGCATAAACAAAACACTAAGATGTCCCACATCTCGATCTTGAGGGTGAGGATTCTACAGAACCTGGGTGCCCCATCCTTTTGCGCACTTGCGAAAGGGTGGAAGACGATACATTCGAACACCTGTATCTCTACCAGCTGAACCGCGCCAGCGAAACCCCATGCCGCGGCAACTCAAAACTCAACTTTACTGTGCCGGAATCGAGAACCATCCATTGCGGCGAATCGAGCAACTGCAAACCGCCAGTCGCCTGTAACCGCGCATACTGCTCCGGCGTAGGACTCTGCGGCGATCCCATCGCCTTCCATACCGTATACGCATTGCTGTGCGCATCATCGATGCGGTAATGCTCCACCAGCACCCGCCGGGCAGCAGCCGGAAATCCTTCGACTGCAAGATCGATCGCAGCCGTAGGGCCGGGAAGATCATCGTCGTGATAGTTCCAGAGCATCACCGCAGCCTCATGATCACCAGCCGTAGCCAGCGCATCTACGTCTGCCTGCTGCCGCACACCTGATTTCAAAATGTCATCCAGCGCCACGCTGCCGCTGCTCTCTACCCGCACACGCTCGCCAGTCATCAATCCGGCCATGCGAAAGAAATTGATCACCGGCTTATCAACGCCATTCGTAGCCAGCGTGCGAAAGCCGTCGAAGTAAGGCTGATCTTCGAACTCAAAGGCCCACGTCAGCATGCTGATCAGGTTCACCTGATATTGATCCTGCAGCGCAAACAGCTCCTTCATCGCCGCCGCCGTGTACGAGGGATACATCGTGCCATTCCGGTAAGCATTATGCGGATACTTGCGCGATGAGCATGCCGCGCATCCCTCCGGATCGGCTTCACTCAAAATCACCGGCAGCTTCTCAAATTTCGGAAACTTCCGCACAATCGCAAACCCTGTAGCTGCATTCTCCAGTTCCTTGTTCAGCCCCATTTGCACATGGTCCTGAACAATCTCCGGGCTTCCCTTCACATGAAACGAAATAAAGTCCAGCGGAATCGCTCCGCCCGTCGCCGCACTCTTGTCTTGGGCACAATGCGTTAGAAATGCTTCTAAAAATTGAGCCGAATGGCTTCTCGGATTCGGCCCAGTGCTGGCAGGCCCACCTACGCGGGCCTCGGGAATCGCCTTCCTCACGCCCGCAACCGCATAGTCGTAGAGCTTGTTGTACTCGTCCTCGGTGCCATGCCAGTAAAAGATATCCGGCTCGTTCCACACCTCCCAATACCAGCCCGCGACCGCATCCTTTCCGTACCGTTGCACCATGTGCTCTGCCACCTGGTAGACTAGCTCGCCCCAGCGCGCATAATCCTTCGGAGGAAACGACCATCCCTCCACATCTCCCGGCTTCGTCGGCCAGGGAATGTGATACGGCTCCGGATGGCTCGACAACGCCTTCGGCATAAAGCCCAGCTCCACCATCGGACGCACTCCCGTCGCTGCATAGGCATCGAAAATCTGATCCAGAATTGTCCAGCTGTAGACCGGATGGCCCTGCGCGTCCTCGGTATAGACGTTCGTCGAGCTCCACTTCAGCTCCGGGTTCCCGTCGCCCGTAGCGAGCAGAAAATGCGCGCGAATATGCACCGGAACCGGGCTTAAATCGTGCAATTCGCGCAGTAAAGCGCGTCCATTTTTCGTCGTCGTGTAGTTCGACTCGTCATACCCGAACCAGCTATAGACGGGAGTGAACTTTCCTTCGGTTCGGGTCAGATCCACATGGATCTGCACCTGTCCATCTGCCACGCAGAACGCGGCCAGCCACAACGCTCCAAGGTAAACCCAGACACGCATCCGCAATCTCCGGAAGACTTTCCGCGACGCTAGGTCCAGCTCTGCCTCGCTACAGCAGCACTATAACTGATTTGGATTGGACTGCTTGCCCGTCTGTTTCCGGCCTTCGCATGCCGCCTTGATCTTCTCGTAACTGGCGTGAAGCTCGTCGAGCTCCAGATCGGAAAGATTTTCAATATCGATCATCTGATCGCGCGCCTTATCCGTAGCCCGAATCAGCTCATTCAACTTCAGGTTAATCGCCCGCGCATCCCGGTTCTGCGTGTTCTGAATCAGAAACACCATCAAAAAAGTCACGATTGTTGTGCCGGTATTGATGATCAATTGCCAGGTGTTTGAATAGTGAAAGACCGGCCCGGTGACAGCCCACACCACGATCACCAGGGCCGCCGCTATAAAGGCCCACTTCGATCCCAGCCATCCTGATGTCACGGCAGCGAAGCGACCGAAGGCATCATTCGTGATGCGGGTCTGTACTTCAGGAGCTGCCGATGCGATCTTGTTTCGCCGCGCCGCCTGAAAGCTTCCGCCTTTCGGCTTTTCGATGACCGTTGCCATGGCACTCCACCTCGATACGAGTGCTCGTTTGGATGCTCCGCGCTTGCCGGCCGGTTGCTGTGCCCGTCATTGCTCAGCTGATCTCGAAAATATTTTCCGCCTTGGCCGACAGCGCCTCCGCGCGCTCCGCGACCTGCTTCGCCACGTCGTAAAACGCCTTCGCCTTCGGCGAATCTTCCCCCAGTAACGCAATGGGCAGGCCCTTGTCGCCGCCCTGGCGAATCTCCGGATCGAGCTCCACCGACCCGAGAAACGGAATATTGAACTGCTTCGCCGTCCGCTCCGCGCCACCCTTCGAGAAGATGTCGATCTCCTGGTGGCAGTGCGGACAAGTGAAGTGGCTCATGTTCTCGACAATGCCCAACACCTCGACGTTCACCTGATGAAACATCTCCAGCGCTTTGCGCGCATCCTGCAGCGCCACATCCGAAGGAGTAGAAACCACAACCGCACCGGTCAGCGGAACCGTCTGCACCAGCGAGATGACAACATCGCCCGTTCCCGGAGGCAGGTCGATAATCAGGAAATCCAGCGCTCCCCAATCTACCTGCTGCAGAAACTGCCGAATGATCTGATGCAGCATCGGTCCGCGCATCACCAGCGGCTTGTCGCCGGGCGAAATCAGCCCGACAGAAATCACCTTCACCCCGTGCGCGAGATTGGGTTCAATTTGATTATTCGGCAGCACTCGCGGCTGCTGTCCTGACCCCATCATCAGCGGAACGTTCGGCCCGTAGATATCCGCGTCAATCAGGCCAACTTCATATCCCAGCTTCGCCAGCGCAATTGCGGTGTTCACAGCAAGCGTCGTCTTTCCTACTCCGCCCTTGCCCGATCCAATAGCGACGATATTCGCCACACCCGGCAAAGGTGTGGGTGCAGGTGGTTGCGGTGCGTGTCCATGTGCCATAAAAACTCCCTATAACCTGTGAATGAGGGCGGTTAGCCGGTGCCCCATCCTTTCGCGGACTTTGCGAAAGGGTGGGACAGCATAAATCTTCGTCTCACCAACTAAACTATGGTCGGCGTCTTCGCGCGCTTGTGCCCAAGTTCCTTCTGGCGCAGCTCCCGGCGGCGGCCAGCATCTTCAAAGCGGCGCTTCTCTTCTTCCGTATCCGGCGCAAGGCCCGGAACAGGAACACGGCGTCCTTGCGAATCGACTGCCACAAATGTGAGGTACGCCGAAGCGACATGACGATGCGTGCCCGCAATCGTGTTCTCCACCCACACCTTTACGCCCACTTCCATCGAAGTATTGAAGGCGCGATTGAGCGACGATTTCAGAATCAGCAAATCGCCCACATGGACGGGCGCGATGAAATCAATGTGGTCCATCGAAGCAGTGACGACATGCGTGCGCGAGTGACGATAAGCGGCCATTGCTCCCACCAGGTCGATAAAGTGCATCAGCCGCCCGCCCAGCAGATTGCCCAGCGTATTCGTATCATTCGGCAAAATCAGCTCGGTCATCTCCGATTGCGATTCGGCGATCGTGCGCACGGGAAGTGAGTGCCCGGAAGAATTCATCAATTACTTACCTTTCCCCGCCCCTGGCAATCGACATCGTTGCGTGTGGCTTCTATCAGTTTCGGCAATCGCGCGGATTTAATCAACCAGCGCGCCGTTTGCTTCCCCGCTCCACCCGCGAAATAATCGAAGCAATGGATAAGATCGCAGCGCTTACTGAAATTCTCACGCAGGACCCCACCAACGCCTTCGCCCGTTATGGCCTGGCTATGGAATACGCCACCCAGGGAAACGTAGACACGTCGCTCAAGGAGTTTCAGCGTCTGCTCGCCGATCACCCCGACTACACCGCTGGATATTTCATGGCAGCGCAAACGCTGGCAAAGGCAGGACGTACCGGCGAAGCGAAATCGCAGCTCACCGACGGCATCGCCAGTGCCCGGCGCACAGGCAACCAGCACGCATTGAGTGAGATGCAGGCCATGCTCGACGAATTGGAGCTACAGGCGTAAATTCTTCCCACGCAAACAATCGGTCAGGAATGGCAGCACATCAAAACAAAGCTCTGCCGGCCTGCCTTGACACCACACAAAACGCGCATAATAACGAAATCATGAAGGTCCCCCTATTCCCGCTGGATGTCGTTCTCTTTCCGGGTACCCCGCTGCCTCTGCACATCTTCGAGGAGCGTTACAAGGAAATGATTGGGGAATGTCTCGCCGATCAAAGCCCCTTCGGCGTTGTGCGAGCACAACGCGAAGGATTAGCCGTCATCGGCTGCATGGCCAGAATCGTGCGGGTGCTGCATGAGTATGACGACCAGCGTCTCGATATTCTGTGTGTGGGTAACGACCGCTTCGAGATCGAGTTGCTCGACAACTCACGCGACTTCCTCCAGGCCGAGGTCGATTTCTTCAGCGACGACGGACAGGAATCTACGCGGCATATGCGCGAAGAATGTGTAGCGCTGCACTTTGAGGTGCTGGAGCTGGCAGGTATGGAGCATCAGCCTTCCCACATCGACCTGGATATGCCGATCGCCTTTCAACTCGCCTGGGCACTCCCCGCCGATCTCGGATTCAAGCAGCAACTGCTTGGCCTTCGCTCGGACGAAGAACGAACGCGGAGGCTCTGCGACTTCTATCAAACCATGCTGCCGAAGCTGCGTACGGGTGCGCATACCAGCAAAGTAGCGCAAGGCAACGGACACATTATGTAGCTCGGGTCTGAATCTGACTCACATTACATCTCATCGAAAAACCAGTCATACTATGCACAGGAGTCACGATGCCGACTAGCCAGCAGCTGCCGCAAACGCTTGGAGAACTTCGCAAGAGCACAGCCTATTCTGAAGCGCGACTCAAGACCCGCAGTGTAAAGGATGAGTTACGCGAAAACCTCATTGCGCGGCTGAAGGCACGGGAGACCATCTTCCCCGGCATCGTCGGCTATGAAGATACGGTCGTTCCGCAAATCGTGAACGCAGTTTTATCGAAGCAGAATTTCATCCTGCTCGGCCTTCGCGGACAGGCAAAGAGCCGCATCCTGCGCGCATTGACAGCGCTCCTCGACGAACATGCTCCATACATCGCCGGCTCCGAGATACGCGATAATCCTTACCATCCTCTGAGCAAAAGCAGCCGCGACCTGATTGCAGCAAAAGGTGATGCGACACCCATCGCCTGGATGACCCGCCATGAACGCTACGTCGAGAAACTCGCTACGCCTGATGTAACCGTCGCAGACCTCATTGGCGATCTCGATCCCATCAAGGCTGCGCGCGGCGGCCAGGATTTATCGAGCGAGCTGACCATGCACTACGGCCTGCTGCCCCGCGCCAATCGAGGCATCTTCGCCATCAATGAACTTCCCGATCTCGCCGGAAAAATTCAGGTCGCCCTCTTCAATATCATGCAGGAAGGCGACGTGCAGATTAAGGGTTATCCCGTGCGCCTCGCCCTCGATGTCGCTCTCGTCTTCAGCGCAAATCCCGAAGACTACACCGCACGCGGCAAGATCGTTACTCCACTCAAAGACCGCATCGGTTCGGAAATCCGCACGCACTATCCGGAAACGATCGAAGAAGGCATCGCCATCACTGCGCAGGAAACATGGACCGATCGCGGACTCGGCAAGCTCGAAATCCCACAATACATGCGCGAGCTCGTAGAGCAGGTCGCCTTCTCAGCGCGCGAAGACAAGAAAGTCGACAAGCGCAGCGGCGTCAGCCAGCGTCTGCCCATCTCCACTCTGGATCTCATCATCTCCAGCGCCGAGCGCCGGGCCTTGATGCACGGCGAAACGCTGATCCTGCCGCGTATCAGCGATCTGTACGCAGCGCTCCCTGGCATCACCGGCAAGCTCGAGCTTGAGTATGAAGGCGAGATGCGCGGAGCCGACACCGTCGTGCGCGAGATCCTGCGCGTGGCCATCGGAAAAATCTACGACAACTACTTTAACGAGACGAACACGCAGCAGATCGAGCAGTGGTTCAATCTCGGTGGAACCATCAAGTTCGATGACGATCAATCTTCCGGCGCCATCGCCGCAGAGCTGAAACAGATTCAGGGACTCACCGAAAAGCTTTCGCCGTTGAAGATTAAGGGCAGCTCCGATCCGGAGCATCTCGTCGCAGCCGCTGAATTCCTGCTCGAAGGCATGTACGCTCACCATCGCCTCAGCCGGACCGAAGAGCGCGGCTTTGCGGCGCAGGATAAGGCACGCAATACCGGCCGCCCCGATCGTGAACCAGAGCGCGAAGCCGACGAGTGGGGTACGCAGCGCCGCACGCGTCGTGGCTTCAACTAGCGCGTGAAGAAACGGTAATGAATCTGCCAGCTTTGCGTCTTTCCCGGCGGCACGTCCAGATGAATATAGGCCTCCGGTGAAATGGTGCTGCGAATCGACCACAGATAAAACTTGGCGATCGGCGAATCCGATGTCTGTTCCACGCCCGCGCCAGTGTTGGCGTTCTCAACAGTAATGTCGTAGTCCGATGCCTTATCCGAATATCCAGTAATGTACGTCGACACCGTTTGTCCAGTCTGCAGCTCTTTCAGATAGCCAATCTCATTCCCCTCCATCTTCGCCATCGATGGATCGAAAGAATTGTCAGGCGATGGCTTGCTGGCAGGGTTGAAGCGAAAACGGACCGTCATTCCCGGACCGGTCGGCTGCCCGTCGAGCATAAAAAAATCATGGTCGTACACGTCGGTCACGATCGCCTTCGATCCGGTATTTTTCAGCTCATGCTCCAGCGAGAGCACAGCACCGTGTTTATCGAGCTGCACCGTCTTGGTATAGACATAAGCGAAGCCGATAGGCGACTGGAGCGTCTGCTGAAAGCGAACGGAGCGCTTGCTCGTCTTGACCGTCCACTTCCCCGTATCCACCAACGGATATGCAGTGCCGAATTTGTACGGCTTGTCTTCGAGTTTACGAAGCGTCCCGACGCCTACCTTCACGAAAAGCTCGCCCGGCTTGGCTGCAGCATAACCGAGCGCTCCATCTTCTGAGCGAAATTCTTCGACCGGCCCCGTGATTGAATCATTCACCAGTGGATCGAAGGTATGAAACCATTCGCCCCAGTATGTGTGGCCCTTATATGACAGGCATGGAATTACTCCCGCCCAGTCAAAGCGAGTAGAGCGGTAATATCCCTTCGCCGGATCAGGCAGGAAGACGACAGCGTTGATATCTCCATTCGTGAGCGAAGCTTTTGGATGATCCGCATGAGGAATGTTGTCGCAGGAAGACGAGGCTGCAAAAGAGTTTGAGAATGCAGGCAGAAGCAGAAGCGATAACAGCATGCAACGCATTCCCGTGCGGGCCGATTGTAAGTTCATAGGCGAAGAGCTTTCTTTATTCGGGATATTTTTACTACTCGGAGAAGACTTTGATAGTCGCTGTCATCGCGTGCCGTTCACCGGGTGCAAGCGTCACAGCATAGCTAAGAATATTGCAGGCTTCCACGCAAGCCATCTGCTTCCACGCGTCATCTCCCAGATCGGCGAGCGCCTTCGCCCCGCTTTCCCACGGATTCCACACCACCGTCGTCAGCGAGTGCTCCTTTGCAATCTCGATGCGCCGCTTCAATACCGGATCGATTAATGTAAGAGTACCGGTTGTGTTGAGATACGCGTTATCCACCGGCTTTGTCATGATGACATCGCCCTCCTGCGTCTTCTCGCGATTTGCATCCGTGTTGTCGAGATACTTCACGCCATCCAGCCCTGAGACGCGAATCTTCTCGGCATCGCCCACCCGATGATAGGTGTGCAAAGCCTCTTCAAATTGAAGAAATTCCGTGCCCGTATTCGTCACAATCAATTCCAGCTTGAGTGCACTGCCTGCCGTAACGCGATAGACGGTGTGGAATGCATGCGGCCACCACCGTTGGGTCGATTCGTCGCTTTCGGTCGAAAGCTCAACCACTAGATCGTGGCCATTCTGCGAAATCGAATCGAGCTGCCATGTTTTCGTGCGCACAAAACCATGCGCTGGAGCTTTCGCATCGTCCGCCTTCGAGCGAAACCACGGAAAGCAAATCGGAATGCCGCCACGAATGGCCCTGCCATCCTCGAAACGGGAAGCACCACTCAGGAAAATTACCTCTTCCTCGCCTGCCGGACGCCAGGACGTGACCTGCGCGCCATGTAAATAAAGATCAGCTTCCGCCGCAGGAGTGTGGATCTGTATTTTAGGCAGTCCTGCCTCTCCCGCAATCACTCGCACAGCGCCCTCAATAGCGAAACGTTCGTTCAATTCTTCAAATGTTGGCATCGTTGGCATGGATCGATTGTAAGCCGGGAGTGCTGTAGATTGAGTGAAACACTTCGAGATCGAATTTCACTAATCCAGCAGCGGCAAAAAGACCTGTCCGGTTTTTTCCGCAAGTGATATTGTTCCGAGCATTCGATCGCCTGCCTTCCCGTTCGCGCTTCTCCGACTCCCTCGAAAGCCAGGCGAGTGAACATCAAGTCTTTCACTCTATTTGCCGAGGAGTTTCGTCATGTCAGTCATTCAAGTGGGGCTGGTGGATACCACCGGAAGCCTCAATCCCGAATTAGTGCAGTCCGTTTCCGCCGCCCTGAATATTCAGGTCACCCGCGATCTGCCGCAGTTCTGGCAGGTCTCTGCTACCGTGCTCTACCTGCCCGATCCAAAAAAGATTCCCGCAGGCGTATGGCCGGTGCAGCTCGTGAAGACCCTGCCGCCCGGCGAAGGTGGCTTTCATCTTGATAAGCACAAGCAGCCTTATGCGAAGGTCATCGCCAGCCCTGAAAGCGCGGAATGGACCATCGACGCCAGCCATGAGGTCCTCGAGATGCTCGTCGATCCCTACGGCAACCGCATGCAGTCTTCCGTCGCCATCGAAATCGATGGAAAGAAAATCGTCGATGGCACCGGACAGTTCGGTTATCTCGTCGAAGCCTGCGACCCATGCGAAGACGACAAGTACGGTTACACCATCAATGGCGTCGTCGTCTCAGATTTCATCACGCCGCGCTTCTACGATCCCCTCGAGACACCGGGAACGCGCTACAGCTTCACCGGAGCGCTGAAGGCGCCGCGACAGATTCTTCCCAACGGCTACATCTCCTGGGTCAATCACGAAGCCGGTGAATGGCAGCAGTTGCAGTTTTTCGATAACGATCCGAAGATCACGAATCTTGGTACGGCCTCTGAAACGAAGAGTCTGCGGGAGTGGATAGACGGAGTAATGAAGGTAAATGACACGGTCAAGTCGTCAGACAACGCCGCGCTTCAGCTGTATGGAGACAAGCGCCGTGCCGCGCTCGAAAAAATCGCAATCGCCAAAGCTCGCCTCTATCAATAGCTTGGAAAAAGAAGCCCCGCGCCTCCATGCAGACGCGGGGCTGGCCTCACTGTATCGGCCGCGCCTTTCCACTCTGAAAAGCATTGTCAATCAAGGCTTTCACCTTCTGCGTGGCTGCATGTGCGAGTTGTGCCTGCTGTTCCCCGAGGGCCGCCTGCTGCTGCCCCAGGGCTGCCTGCTTTTCACCGAGCTTGGCCTGCTGCTCACCGAACTCTGCCTGTTTCTCCCCAAGCTTCGCCTGCGCATCGCCAAATTTGCCCTGCGCCTCTGCCAGCTTTGCCTGCACATCGGCAAGCTTGCCTTGGATATCGCTCATATCCTCCTGCTTCAGTTGCTGGTCAACCTTTGCTTCCTGCAGCTTCTTTAGCGCCTGCTGTGCCTCGGCCAGCTCCTTCGAAAGATCAGGCGGCGGTCCGCTTACACCTGCTTCCATCTCGCCCAGCCGCGCCTGTTCTTTTCCCAGCTCTCCCTGCTGTTTGCCGAGTTCCCCCTGACGCCGTCCAAGCTCTTCCATCGGCTTGAAGTAGTCCTTCGCCTGTGACACCAGCGCGGGATCGTCAATCACATACGACTTCCCATCACGCTCAACCCAGATGTAATCCCCATGCATCTTGCTCTTCAACTGGTCGAACGAATCGCCCGAGTGCCACGAGCCAATCCTGCTCGTAGAATCGCCCGTTACTATCGCATAGGAGTTGTCATCGTCTCCGGTAAACTCCTGCACCTCTACCGGCGGCTGGACAGGCTTCGTCTGCGCGGCAGCCATCGCGTGAACAGGCGAATGCAAAACCGGCGCAACCGGGATCTCCGCCACAGCCTTCGTCACCGCCCGCGCTACCGGCGTCATCTTCTCCGGAGCCTGCATCGCCTCTGCCGTCTGTACCCGCACCAGCGTCACCGCAATCACCAGCGCCACCGGAACCAGCGCCGCAGCCGCAGCCAGATGCCATCTGCATGGAGTGAATGCGCTGCGAAATTTCTGCTCTACCAGCAGCCGATCTACCCGCCGCCGCAGATTCCCAGACCGCGCCATCGCTACGCCAGCCAGCGGCTTGCGCCGAATCGCAGCAAACTCCACCAGCACCTCGGCATACGTCGCGCGGCTCGCCGCCTCCGCAAGAGCAGCGCGATCGCTGATCGCTTCGCCCAGATCGGCAATCTCCTTCTTAAGCCACCAGCTCAGCGGATTGAACCAGAAAATCGCCGCATACACCCCAGCGGCCAGCTGCAGATAAAAATCTCCCTGCCTCACGTGCGAACGCTCATGCGCCAGAACCATCCGCAGCTTGTGCTTGTCCCACTCCTCATATGACTCCGGCAGCACAATCGCCGACCCGATCGTCACCGGCGTCTCAATATCACCGCTGATACGCACCGTCGACCGCGGATCAAGCAGGACCGAAGCATCCTCCGCGCGCCGCCGGATGCGGCCAGCCGCAATCAGCCCAATCATCAACCGCAGCAGCAGAATCGCGCTGACAGCTATATATCCCGGCACCACCATGCTTTTCCATTGGCTCGCGCTCCAGCGCTGCACCGGCGTCATCGCATCCGTATACGAAGGCAGCAGAGTGATCTCTCTTGCAGCTTGTTTTGCAGGTTCAATCATTGCCGGCAGCGGCTTTTGCATCTCCGGCGCAGCCACGGCCCTCACCGGCACCACAACCGGGGCCTTGCTCTGCAGCACGCTCCATCGCATCAATGCAGGCATCGCTATAGACGCGACCAGCACCAGCACCCACGCCGTTTTCTGCACCACTACATCGCGCACTCGCAGCAGCTTGATGCCCGTCCATACGACCGCGCCCATCATCAAAGCGCGAAGAGCCGACTCCAACATCCATGCCGTCATCACTTCCTCCCTTTCTTTGCCGCTGCAATGCGGTCCGCCAGCCGTTGCAATTCCTTCTGATCCAGAACCTCGGAATCCACCATCCCCACCAGCAGAGCTTCCACCGATCCATCGCAGAACCAGTCGATGATCCGCTTCACCGCGCGCCCCGCTACCTTCTGCCGCGCCTCCGAGGGCCGATACAAAAATGTGCGCCCCTCCACGGTATGCGTCAGGTAGCCCTTTTCTTCCAGGCGCCGCAGCACCGTGCGGATCGTCGAATCCTTCAGCGGACGCCCCAGCTCTTCGCGCACCTGCTCCGCGCTGATCGCTCCTTCTTCCGCCGCATGCTGCCATATCAGCTGCATCATGCTCAGTTCCAGCTCGCCCAGCTCTGCCGGATCGTGACCGTGTGTAGTGTTACCGTCCATAATGTTACTCACAGTAACATATAACTGAGTCGTGCAATAGGAATTTTTTTGGCTTATCCGGCTTCGAAAAATTTGTTCGGTTATGGACACCATCGTCGCAGTTTCGGACAATCGGGGGGCTGCTCCGTCTCGATAACCGCCGTGTTTTCATTGCAGCACGTCTGGCATCCGGCATGCCTGAACGATGAACGCAGCACGAAGGGAGCCAAAATGTTGGCGAACTTGAAATTCGCACTGAGGCAATTACGGAAGTCTCCGGGATTCACACTGACAGCCGTGCTGACGCTGGCCCTCGGCATCGGAGCCACCACCGCAATCTTCACCCTCGTCCATGCCGTGCTGCTCAAATCGCTGCCCGTCACCAAACCACAGGAGCTCTACCGCATCGGCGACAAGGTGCACTGCTGCATGTGGGGCGGATACACGCAGTGGGAAGAGTACTCTATCTTCTCCAATGACCTCTACAAACACTTCCGCGATCACACACCCGCCTTCGCCGATCTCGCAGCATTTCAAGGCGGCACCGCCGGCCTCGGAGTGCGCCGAGCCGGCAGCCAGCAGCCGGCAGAGCTGCGGAACGGCGAATTCGTCTCCGGAAACTACTTCCGCACCTTCGGCGTTGGCCCCTGGGCAGGCCGCGTCCTCACTGAGACTGACGACCGCGAAGGAGCTTCGCCCGTAGCCGTCATGAGCTATCACGTCTGGCAGACGAAGTACGGCAGCGACCCCTCCGTCATCGGCGCCACCTTTCAGATCAACAGCAAGCCCTTCGTTATCGTCGGCATCGCTCCGCCCGGATTCTTCGGCGGCGAGCTGCGCAGCTGGGGAAGCCCCGATTTCTGGGTACCGCTCTCCGACGAGCCATATCTTCAGGGAACCAGCTCATTGCTCAAGCAGCCCAATTCAAACTGGCTCAATGTGCTCGGCCGGGTCCGCTCCGGCACCGACCCGAAGGCGCTTGAGGCGCAGTTAAAGCTCGAGCTCCGCGAATGGCAGATGAGCCACATCGCGGACATGTCAGCGCAGGAAAAAGAGTATCTGCCGAAACAGGCGCTTCACCTCACGCCCGGCGGCGCTGGCGTCACCCAGATGCGCGAATCGTATCAATCCGGCCTCACCCTGCTGCTCATCGCATCCGGCTGCGTGCTGCTCATTGCCTGTGCCAACCTCGCCAACCTCATGCTCGCGCGTGGACTCGCAGGCAAGCAGCAGACCTCCATCCGTATGGCCCTTGGCGCATCGCGCCTGCAGATGGTGAAGAAGGCTCTGGTCGAAAGCGTATTGCTCGGCTTATTCGGAGGAGCCGCCGGCCTCATGATCGCCTACGCCGGAACCAGCATGATTCTCAAGCTCGCCTTCACCGATCCCAACAGCTACGTGCCGATTGAAGCCGCGCCATCGTTCCCGGTGCTTCTCTTCGCGCTTGGCGTCTCCCTGCTCACCGGAATCTTCTTTGGCATAGCCCCCGCCTGGGTCAGCTCCCGCGCCGAGCCGCTGGATGCGCTGCGCGGTGCGAGCCGCTCCGTCGCAGCCAAAACCTCGCTCCCGCAAAAAGCTTTGGTCATCACGCAGGCGGGGCTTTCGCTGGTGCTGCTCAGCGCGGCTGTCATGCTGGCTCAGAGCCTGCGCAATATGCAGCATCAGAACTTCGGCTTCGACACCCGAGATCGATCCGTCGTCTGGATCGATCCCCTCATCGCCGGATACAGGGAAGATCAGCTCGAAAACCTCTATGAGCGCATCCAGGAGCGCATCCGCCGCATACCTGGCGTACGCAGCGCAGCCATCACTCTTTACGCGCCTCTCAGCAACTCGAACTGGAACAACTCCATTCGCATTGAAGGGAAGCCCGAGCCACGCGGAAATGACGACTACAACGCGATGGATTCACGCATCACGCCCGGATTTTTCAGCACCATCGGCAATCGCATCATTATGGGGCGGCCCATCACCGAGCAGGACACCGCGTCCTCGCAGCGTGTCGCCGTCGTCAATGAGGCTTTCGTAAAAAAGTTCTTTAAGGGAGAAAACCCGATCGGTAGGCATTTCGGCCAGCAGGAGATGAAGCACGCCGCAGATTACGAGATCGTCGGCGTCTCAGCTGACATCCGTTACCTGCCTTGGAATATGAACGAGCCCATCAGCCCCATGTACTTCGTCCCTGAGACGCAATCTGTCGTGTGGGACACGCCCGCCGAGATCAACGGAGAGACGCGCACCCACTACCTGTCGAATATCGTCGTCTGGGTACCCGGCAATCCCTCCGGCGTAGGAGCTACAGTGCGCCAGGCGCTGGCCGAAATCGATCCCAACCTGACTATCGAGCAAATGGAAACTTACGACGAGATCCTGCGCTCCGATTTTTCTCAGCAGGCTCTCATCTCCCGGCTGACTTCCCTCTTCGGCGGATTGGCGCTCATCCTCGCCGCTATCGGCCTCTACGGCGTCACATCCTATTCCGTGGCCCAGCGCACGAATGAGATCGGCATCCGCATGGCCCTCGGCGCTGACAGAATGTCAGTCGTAAAGATGGTGATGCGCGGAGCCTTCCTGCAGGTAGGCATCGGACTGGCCATCGGTATTCCCGCAGCCATTGCCGCCGGACACGCCATGGCAACCCAGCTCTTCTACGTGCGCCCCTGGAACCCCCTGATCCTGGCCAGCGCAACACTGCTTCTGGCGGCAGCCGCATTTCTGGCCGCCCTGATCCCCTCCCAGCGCGCAGCCAGCGTCGAGCCCATGGACGCGCTCAGAAACGAATAGCAGTAAATGGATGCAGTAAATGGATGCAGTAAATGGATGCAGTAAATGGGCGCAGTAAATGGGTGCAACATATGGGTGCCCCATCCTTTCGCGCACTTTGCGAAAGGGTGGGAAAGAAGGAAATATCCAGCTCAACTGATTAAGAACCGTCATTCTGAAGAAACGATGAGTTCGAAGAAGGCATTCCGCAGCGAAAGGCTGGCATCAAAACGAGAACGCGAGGATCGAGCATGAATGGAAACCTTCCAGAAATCATCACGCTGAAAGCAGAATCTTCGACCCATTCCGGATACGACAATCATCCAATTGCCAGGATCAATGACCATGTCGTCCGCATTGCCACGATGACAGAACCCTATCACTGGCATTCTCATCCAAACTCCGACGAGACGTTTCTAGTGATCGAAGGGCGACTGTCCATCGAATTTGAAAGCGGATCGCTCGAGCTTGATCCCGGCCAATTGCTTACCATCCCTCGCGGCGTCCGCCATCGCACCCGCCCGGTTGGAGAGAGATCCGTAAACCTCACCTTCGAGTTGGCACACTCTGAAACTGTCGCAGCCTGAGAGCGAATTGATTGCAGATCAAATGTCTTCAGGATTCCGCAGACCCGGAAATTTCTGTCAAGCCCCTCACCACAAAATAGTTGCGAAGTAACACATTCTAAAAGCCAAATAATCAAGCTAATTTGGCAGAGAATTATAGGCAGATTCAGTAAAATAGAAATAGGAGAAAAAGCCTGCCATCTCGGCAGGCTTTTTTGTTTTTGCAGCACAAGCACCTATCGAAGAAAATTGCCGTCATCCTGAGCGAAGCGTAGCGGAGTCGAATGGACCCGCACCGCAGGTGCGAAGCCTTGCGCAGCAAGGCCCGTAACACAGAGCGCATCAACATTCATCTCTAATGAAAGCCGTTGTTATTACCACGTAGAAGGTAGAAGCACCGAGCTTACCTTGCTTAAGCGCACGAAATGGGTGCCCCATCCTTCGCGCACTTTGCGAAAGGGTGGGAACGAAGAATATATATCCGCTTAACCTGATCTGGAAAGAAAACACGAACAGAATCAAACACATAGCCATAACCCGAAACAATTCATATACTTACATCGAACTCAAAACAAACCCATTATTTTCAGTAATATAGAGAACCCCTCCCCCAAAGGGGGATAAGGAGAACCATGGTCCCGGAATGCCAGCACATTCTCTCGAACGGAAACAAGTGCCAAGCCATCGCCCTGCGAAGCAGGCCGCACTGCCAGCACCACGCCCCCGGACATAAGCGCCATGCTCCGCGCCCACATCGCGTCCGTCCCACCCTGCTCCTCGGTGCCCTTCCCGATATCACCACCCGCCAGGAGCTGCAGTACGTCCTCTCGCAAACCATCTACGCCCTCGCCGACGACACCATCAGCGTCTACCGCGCCCAAACGCTCCTCACCTTGCTCCAGATCATGTCCAATACTCTGTAAACCCACTCTGATTTGCGTCCCGCTCGGACAAGGCGCAGACTAACTCCATGAAGCGCATCCGCTACACCAAGTACGAAGGCGGCCTGGCCGGCGAGATGAGCATGGAAGACCTGCTCAACGCCCTATCCGACTACCTGCTCGACTCCGGCTTCCAGAATCCCTGGATGGAATTCAATGATCTCGATCACACCATGGATGCGCTGCGCGACGCCCTGAAGAGGGCGCTCGAATCCGGTGAGCTATTTGACCAGCAGATGCAGGACCAGATTGATGAAATGTCCGCCGAGGGCGAGTTGGACGAGCTGATCGAGCAGCTCATCCAGCGCATGGAGCAGGAAAACTACATTTCCATGGAGCAGCCGCGCGATCCCTCGCAGTCTTCGTCATCTTCGGGACAAGTCGGAGAAAACGAAAGCCAGGTGCGTTTCGAGGTTACAGATAAAAGTCTCGATTTCCTTGGCTATAAAACTTTGCGCGATCTTCTCGGTTCGCTCGGCAAGTCGAACTACGGACGTCACGATACCCGCCACATGGCTACCGGCATTGAAGCCAGCGGCGCCTCGCGGCAGTATGAATTCGGCGACACCCTGAACCTCGATACTGTGGCCACGCTCACTTCCGCCATCGCCCGCGAAGGTATCTCGCTACCCCTCAACATGGAGTACAGCGACCTGCAAGTCCATCAGTGCGAATACCAAAGCTCCTGCGCCACCGTCGTCATGCTCGACTGCTCGCACTCCATGATTCTTTACGGCGAAGACCGCTTCACCCCGGCAAAGCGGGTGGCCATGGCGCTCTCGCACCTCATCCGCACCCAATATCCCGGCGATTCGCTCTCGCTCGTGCTCTTCCACGACTCAGCCGAAGAGATGCCAGTCTCACAACTGGCGCGAGTTAAAGTCGGCCCGTACTACACCAACACCCGCGAAGGACTACGCGTAGCCCAGCGAGTGTTGGACCGCCAGAAGAAGGACATGAAGCAGATCGTGATGATCACCGACGGCAAGCCCTCGGCCCTCACCTTGCCCGACGGACGCATCTACAAGAACGCCTTCGGCCTCGACCCGCTCGTCGTCAGCGAAACGCTCGAAGAGGTCTCGCACTGCAAGCGCAAAGGCATCATGATCAACACCTTCATGCTCGCCTCCGACTTCGGCCTGGTGCAGTTCGTGCAGCGCATCACGCAGATGTGCCGCGGCAAAGCCTACTTCACCACGCCGCAAAACCTCGGCGAATACCTGCTCATGGACTACATGCAGCGCAAGATGAAGACGATCCACTGAGGCCGATATAAAAGAGCGACGTCATTCTGCCTCTGAGTATTTCGTGAGGCATAGCCATCCAGAAGCTTCGCGCAGAAAACGCTAAGACTCTTTGTCAGCCTGACGGCTCACAATAGGGCACTAATTCATCGAATGCCCCAGCCGCTGCTGCAAGTTTCCCGCCAGCTCTGCCACCGTCTTCAGCTTCGCCAGCAACTCCGGCGAGATCGAAGGCTCCGTCAAAGCAAGCTGCGAATGAAGAATCAGGCCAGTCACCGTGTCACGCAGCTCGCTCTCGACAGCGACAGCGGCCGCGCGCATGGCCAGCGCCTGCTCCTGCTCGCGCCGTGCCAGCACAGCGCGGATCTCACGCACCAGCCGGGTAGTACCGGAGATGGCAAAATTGATCTGCATCGGAACCGCCAGTCCGGCATGCTTCCAGAGAAGTTCCGCACCTTCCGGATCAGATTCGGCAATGGCATCGTCGACAACGACGAGCGTATATTCGTGACGCCGAAGCCGTGCAAGTCCCTCTCTGCGGCTTGCTACAATCTCCACCGAAAAGCCCAGTTGGCTGGCCAGCACCGCGGCGCAGTTATCCGCACCAAGAATCGAAGTAATCATCAGCATGCTCTGCATGGAAATCCCCTTATGTAATTTGCTCAAGCTTCGCTCAGCCCATATTCCTTAAGCTTGCGGTACATCGTTGTCTTGCCAATACCGAGCAGCTTCGCCGCCGCAAGCTTATCTCCCTGCAGCTGCTTTAGGGCTCCAAGAATCGCCTGCCGCTCGAGTTCCGCCAATGGCAGCGTGCGTGAGGTTGATGAGGATGCGAGCCAGATCTTCTTCTGAGAGACGAATGCGGCCGTAAGCCGGCAGGCATTCCATCTCAAGTGCGATGTTTTGGCCAGCGAGCGCACTCAGAGGACCTTTCATGCGCTCTACGGCGAGCGGGAGATCGTCGATCTCCGTGCCCTGCGGAAGAGACTTATCGGGTCCGCTCAGCATGGTCAACTTCTGGACCAATCCTGAACTGCTGGCCACAATAGTCCTCAGGTCGCTTGCGAAATGACGGTAACCGTCGGACAAGACCCCGGGTTCAGCCAGCAAATCAGAATAAATCTGCAATGCGGCTACAACGTTGCGGGCATCGTGGGCAATTGCTGCAAACGGTTCCTGGATTTCCAACGCAGTCTGCGTATCTGGCAGTGGAACGGGCTGAAGAGCTTTATGGTTCTGGTGGTTTCGGGCTGGAACGGGCATAATCGAGCTCACCTTCATGCAACAAATTGTTGCGCCTATCTCTCTCTAATACACGTCGCGTTCCAAATCGGAAGAATTCAGTAAATCGCTTAAAATAAACAAGTTGCAGAGAAATCGGCTTGGTACGGTGCTATAAACATCCGTCCGAGATTTTCCCAAAACAGAACATCTCAGCCTTGAGTTCGCATAACTATTGAATTTAAGAGTGTTACGCCGTGGCCTATTTTGGGACGGTCATATCGACGTCCCAAAATAGAATTTCCAGTCGAGGGGGCGCCGCGTTCCGAAGACGAAAAGAAATTGCCACGTCTCCACTTGCTTACAATGGAGCGATGCCCGACCTATCGAAAACCTTCTATCGTTCCGCCGAGCGAGCAGCCGATGCTTTGCGCTCGCTCCGTCTCATTCCTCACTATGTCGCCGTCGCTGAGGGGTCCGTCTTGATTGAACTGGGCAACACCCGTGTTTTGTGTAATGCCACGATCGAACAGGGTGTTCCGTCGTGGTTGCGCAATAGCGGGCGCGGCTGGGTCACTGCAGAATACGGCATGCTGCCCCGGGCTACACTCACACGGACTGCTCGCGAATCGGAAAGAGGAAAGGTCGGAGGCCGCACCCATGAGATCCAGCGGCTGATTGGCCGATCACTGCGCGCGGTTGTGGACATGAAAGCCTTGGGTGAGCGCACCATCATTCTTGATTGCGATGTGCTGCAGGCAGATGGAGGGACGCGGACAGCTGCCATTACCGGCGCGTGCGCTGCTTTAGGGATTGCTCTCAACCGCATGGTCGCTACGGGAGCCTTGCCTCGCTCACCCTTGCAGCAGTTGGTTGCCGCCACCAGCGTTGGCATTGTGGAAGAAACAGTATTGCTCGATCTTGCCTATGAAGAAGACTCACAGGCCGAAGTCGATATGAACGTCGTTATGACTGAAGATGGCGGCCTCGTCGAAGTGCAGGCAACGGCGGAGCGCACTCCTTTTGCACGCAGTCGCATGCTGGAGATGATGGACTATGCGGCCCGAGGCATTGAGCAATTGTTAGCTGCGCAGAAGGTCCTGTTGCGGGACGCGGTATAGTCTGGCCTCGAAAGAACCGGCTTAATCTGCATACAGCCAAGAACAGCGGCCTTGCCTCACGCGGCAATCAATCGCAGGATATGATCGACCGCGTGAGCCGCCTCATTTCGTTTGCCGGCATAGCAGCTGGCGCCTGCGATGGCGCGCCCAAAAACATCGACTAGCTCAGGAGACTCTGACAGGGCGTGTGGCGTGTTGCCCAAGAGTGCAAGCAAGCCAATACTCTGGGGAATCTCCGTAATGCTCCACTCAGACGTTGAGCCGTAAGTGACTGACAGGACCCAACCCACCGGCGCCGGAACAAAGCCCACAGGGGCGTTGCACTCTCCCGCCAGCATCGGCGACTGATCCGGACGGCCATTGCGCACGAGTAAGGGTCGTGGATACGGATGCACCAGCCCTTCTGCATCAATCAGTGCGTATTCGTCGGAAAAATAGGTCGCACCACGCCGCAGCAGTTCCGCCACCAAAGAAGATTTCCCGGCATGCGTGATGCCAGGAAGCAGTAATACACGATCACCCCACTGGACCACGCCTGCATGCACTGCCCGCATTGTGGTCAGACGCTGCAGCACAGCCTCATCCAGCGCACGTATGACATCAGGTACGAGAAGTAATGGATCCACAGCGGTTGCCACGGCCATATCATTTACACGCAACTCGAACTGGTCTTCCGCAACGCCTACGTGGATCAATAGATCGGCCAGTTCCACAGACCTTTCGTGTTTCGGTAGAGATGGAAAAACATAGCGCTTCAGGATCGCATACACCTCAGGCTGCGTCGCTTCGACCTGAATATCGCAGGCGAAGGCGCGAACCCGGAAGCCATAAGCACAAGGCATATGTATGAATTCCCTCGTCTTTCTTTGGGGGTTATGGTTGATGCAAATGCTGGCGCACAAATCCGCGGCAGCCGCAACAACGCGACTTATTTTTCGGGGGCAAAAAAAGTAAAAAATCATCCTCAGCGCTTACTGGCAGACACACGCCGAGTTACGCGGTGCGAGATATCGCTTGACTTGCCCTTATCTCACAACCCGAGCAAGCCCAAAAGCCATTGGATCGGATTATCGTGATGATCTTTTGGCGGAAGTGGCTTTGTTGGACCAGAACGTGCCCGCGCAGCATAGGCCTTCTGTTCTGAAATAGGCAAAGACACAACCAGGGGCAGAGCAATGGCGCCAAGCGAAGCAATAAATTGGCGGCGGTTGGCCTGTTGTCCTGCGGTTTTTACCAGATTCTTTTCCTGCAATTGCAGGATCGCATCTTCGACCAGCTCTTCCGTAATTGCCGGATCCAGAGACTGCCGCATCTTTTCCGTTACGCCAGATAAGGTCGTTGGCTCACTGCATGCGTCCCAGGCTGCACCTGCAGTCGCATTCAGAGCAACAACCACCTCATTCGCATGATCGAAAATGACCCGGGAACCATCAGGCAAACTGTTTACTGCCAAGGCATCAGAGTTAATACGTTCTACTTGCATGTTGACCTCTTCTTCAGAAGTTCAGCGGTAGGGGTCATCCGCAGTTGTTTGTGTGCGAAGTGTACATGAGTGCACCGCGCTTGCAGCACGCCTCTTGGTAATCTCCGATGACTTTCTGGTAATCCGTCCGTTAGTACTTTTTAGCTGCTCAGTGTTGCAATTTGCTGCAACCTCCCAGCTGGGTAGCTGCAGTAAAATTGCCGCGTAGCCCATGAAACGCGACCATTGCAAAGCGTGCGCCTGTGTGAACTCCGCGATAGCATCTTGGCGGAATGGATGACTCCTTGTCTCGATGACAATAATTTGTTGCGCGCTTCAGCGCGTTATCCACACATCACCTCCGCATTTCAGCTTCGCAGCCTCGCAGAAAATATCGCCGACTGGGATTCTGTCATCGCTCTGGCAGAGGAACATCGCATACTGCCGATGCTCTTCTCACAGCTTGGCAGCCTTGGCGCCGCACTCCCGGACAGCGTGCAGCAACGCCTGCAGTCCGAATATCAGCGCAACATCTTTCATAGCCTGGCAAATGCGGCGGAGCTGATCGCTGTACTCCACACATTTGAGCGCGAAGAGATTCAGGCAATACCCTTCAAGGGGCCGGTGCTGGCGGCATCGGCTTATCACGATCTCTCGCTGCGCCCCGCCGGCGATCTGGATATCCTCATCCACCGCCGCGACCTGAAGCGCGCTGCTGCTCTGCTGCAGGAGCGAGGTTACGTACTGCAAACTCCCGTGCGCGATGACGGCGATCCAATTCTGTCGGACTACTACGAATACCATTTCGAACGCGAAGCGGATGGGATGATTCTCGAACTCCGCTGGCGACTTGAACTCACACAGCCGAGGTTTCGCCGTGATCTCGGCATGGATTGGATTTGGCCGCAGCGAAGAAGCACGATACTGGCTGGAGCCGAGGTTCCTGATATGAGCGCAGAAACCACATTGCTGGTGCTCTGCATGCACGGATGCAAGCACGTATGGTCGCGGCTCATCTGGATCTGCGATGTTGCTCAACTTATCAGCTCATCTCCAGAGCTCGATTGGCAGGAAACCATCCGTGAAGCGAAGCAGCAGGGGCTATGGCGTGCTCTGGCATTGGGAGTGTTGCTGGCACAGCGAGTTGCCGGAGTCACAGTTCCTACATTCGCCCTACAGCTGTTTGAATCAGATCAAACTGCGTGCGCGCTGGCAGAGCATATGGAGAAAAACCTGTTTGATGCCGCGGGCAGTACGCCGCCCGGCAGAACCCCCTATAACCTCCAATTGCTCGACTTTCATGACCGCTTACTTTTTTTCCTGTCGCTTGATTTTCTGCGGCCAAGCGAAAAAGATTATGCATCCGTCGCGCTGCCGAAACTGCTTTATCCCCTCTACTACCTGATACGCCCTTTGCGTATTTTCTTTGACCGTTCAGCCAGGTAGTTGCAGGCCCGAATTTCGCGACATCCCAGACCTCATGCCCGGCCTTCATGGTCCTGGGTTAAAATCATCCGTGAGACTCTTTAGGAAATTCCCGAAACTCAAAAGATCAAAAAAAAAGCAGGAGAATTTACGATGTCTATCAAATTGACGCCCGGCAAGCTGGCCGGCCTCAAATCAGTTTCCAATGAACGCGGAGTAATTGCCGCAGCTGCCATGGATCAGCGCGGCTCGCTGAAGAAGTCGCTTGCGAAGGAAAAGGGCGTTGCCGAGATGCCGGACTCCGCTCTCGAAGAGTTCAAGGTTCTTGTCACCGAAGTGCTGACCAAGCACGCCTCCGCCATCCTGCTCGATCCTGAGTTCGGTCTGCCAGCTTCGAAGAAGCGTAATGGCAAGGGCCTGCTGCTTGCCTATGAAAAAACCGGCTACGATGCAGCTCTGCCTGGCCGTCTGCCCGATCTACTCGACGTATGGTCGGTACGCCGTCTGAAGGAAGCGGGCGCGGATTGCATTAAGATCCTGCTCTACTACACCCCATTCGAAAAGTCCTCGATCAACGACCACAAACATGCATGGGTTGAGCGCATCGGTGATGAGTGCGTCGCGCACGACATTCCCTTCTTCCTTGAAACCGTGGGCTACGACGTGCATGGCGAGGACGAAAAGGGTATCGGTTACGCGAAGCGCAAGCCCGAGATCGTGACTGGCTCGATGGAAGAGTTTGGCAAGTCCCGCTACGGCGTGGATGTACTGAAGGTCGAAGTGCCGATCCAGATGGAGTTCGTTGCCGGAACCAAGGCGTTCAAGGGCGAGCAGGCCTACACCCGTGCCGAAGCCCTGGACCACTTCCGCATCGCTGCTTCTTCCACGCACAAGCCGTTCATCTATCTCTCGGCCGGCGTTTCCAATCCCGTCTTCATTGAGACGCTGGAACTGGCTGCCGAAAGCGGCACCAGCTTCAACGGCGTACTCTGCGGCCGCGCCACCTGGAAGGACGGCATCGCCGTTTACGCCAAACAGGGCGCAAAGGCATTTGAAGACTGGCTCAACACCGAAGGCGTGAAGAACATTGAGAACGTCAACACTGCTCTCAAGGCAGCACACTCCTGGTACGACAAGGTCGACGTGAAGGCTGAAGCCCTGGTCTAGAAACAAATCAAAAGAAAAACGCCGCGATTTCAGATCGCGGCGTTTTCTTTTGTACGAAACTGATTATCGCGATGTCTTGAGCACCAGCACAGTAGCGATCGGATCCGGAGCCTGCGTTGGAAGCTGCACATCCAAACTGCTGCCGGATTGTTTCAGCTTCAACGGCTTGTGGCCCGCATCCGCCAGCAGATATGCACCCGTTACCTGACGCGGCCGCTTATCCAGATGGAAGGAGCCGTTGCCCGGCCAGTTGAAGATTTCAATGTAAATCTTGTCCGAAGCCGTAGTCGAACGCCAGTTCCACGCCGGAATGAACTTCGGCTTGCCGTCCTTCTCTTTCTCCGTTGGGCTGAAGCTCCCAGCCTCGGCGCCAAAAAGCGTCGGCTTGGTGTTGTAGATGGCCTCACCATTTACAGACAGCCATTTACCCACGGCATGCAGGCGGTCGATTTCGGGAGCCGGAACAATGCCGTGCGAATCCGGACCAATATTGAGCAGATAGTTGCCGCCCTTGCTGGCGATATCGATCAGGTTGCGCACCAGTGTCTCGGTCGACTTGAAATTTGTGTCGTAGGACTTAAATCCCCACGTGTCGTTCATCGTCATGCAGGATTCCCAGTCGCGGCCGGGATAGCCCTGCGCCGGAATGAATTGCTCCGGAGTTTCCGTATCGCCCTTATAGGTCCCGCCAAGCCGGTTATTCCAGATCAGGTTTGGATGCTGATTCAGCAGCTTGACGATCTCCGCCGCGCGGGCAGGCGTCATGTCTTTCGTAGGCGTATCGAACCAGATCACGACTGGAAAGTCGCCGTAGTTGGAAAGCAGTTCCTTGAGCTGGGGAATAGCTTTGGTTTGCAGATAGGTGTCAAAGCTGCCGTCCTGCGCCTTGTCCCAGTGATAGGTCGGCGGCTGATGGTCGCCGGTCTTGAGGGCGGCGCCACCCGGAGCGGTCCAGTCCTGATCCTGCGAATAGTAGAAGCCGAGCTTGATTCCCTGCTTCTTACACTCTGCGGCCAACTCGCGCAGAGGATCGCGCTTGAAGGGCGTGGCGGCAACAATATTAAATGGGTCTGCCTTCGAGTCGAACATCGCGAAGCCATCGTGATGCTTGGCCGTGATCACGATGTACTTCATTCCGGCAGACTTGGCCAAAGCCACGATATCGTGCGCGTTGAAGCCCGTAGGATTGAACTTCGGAGCGAGAGCCTTGTAATCGGCAACCGGAATCGACGCTGTATTCATAATCCATTCGCCAATGCCGGGAATCTGCTTGCCATTCCAGGTTCCTGCTGGAATCGAGTAGAGTCCCCAGTGAATAAACATGCCGAATCGTGCTTCGCGCCACCATTCCATGCGCGCGTCCCGCTGGGCTGGCGTTTCTGTATCTTGAATAGCGGGAACCGGATGATTCACAGGTTGTGCATCCGGCTTACTACCCTTCAGCTGCGCATAGCTCAAAAAAGTCACTGCCACTACAGCAACCGCAGTGATGGTACGACGAAATAAGTTCACAGCATTCCCCCAGGGTGAAATATTGACTGGGGAATTGTATGTGAAAAATTATTATCGTGGGCGAAATATGTTTTAGACATGCGACATTCCAGATCGTCATGCCGCTCGCAGTCACTTCTCCTAGATTGGAAACTTACTCCGTGACAGGACGTTTCGGTGCTTCCAGTCCCAATTCAGCCATGGCAATCTGCAGGTCCTTCCACGTTTCTTTTTTCTGGCGGGGATCACGCAATAAATAAGCCGGATGATACGTGACAATAAGCTTCGAGCCGCGTGCCTCATGCATGCGCCCGCGTAACGCGCTCAACGGAGCCTTGCCACCCAGTAGATAGGTCGCAGCTGTGGCGCCGAGTGCGACAATAATCTCCGGACGAATGACGTCTATCTGCCGAAAGAGAAATTGCGCGCACGTGTTCGCTTCTTCCGGCTCCGGTGTCCTGTTTTGTGGAGGCCGACACTTCACGATATTCGCGATATAAACCTCTTCGCGCTTCAGACCCATCGCCGAAATCATATTGTTCAACAGCTGACCTGCACGGCCCACAAACGGACGGCCCTGCATATCTTCATCCGCGCCCGGGCCTTCGCCCACAAACATCAGGCGCGTATTCGGATCGCCCTCGCCAAAGACGATCGTATTTCGGCCTGCAAAACCCAGCGGGCAGCGGGTGCATTCGCCAATATCTTCACGAATGACATGGAGCGCAGACTCACGCTCCTCTGGAGCGACGAGGGCAGAGACAGGAAACAGATCTGAAATGGGAACTGCGGGCAGCTTTTTCGGCATATTTTCTTCTGCAACCGCAACGGTTACATGCGTGGATTCGATGGCTTCAGATAAAGATTCTGCCAGAAGAGATTCGCCCCGGCGATAAAAATCAAGGATGCCGAGGTCGCGGAAATAGCGCACGCGCGCGGCAAGCACTCGCTGCTGCTCAGAGTTCACAGAAGGCATCGATTATCTTTCGGCAAGCACCTTTTGCGGGCGGCGCAGTGTCATCACCTCTCCCAGGATTCGGTCGGCCAACTCACGCTTGCTCATCTCGGGAAGATCGATAGACGTCTGTCGCGTCAGAAAAGTCACCGCGTTGCGGTCGGAATCGAAACCTACACCCTCGCGCGAAACGTCGTTCAGCACGATTGCATCTGCTCCCTTGCGCAGCAACTTATCGCGACCGTGCACGATTGCGTTCTCCGTCTCGGCGGCAAAGCCGATCACTAGCATGCCATCGCGGCGACGCTTCACTACTTCGGCGAGAATATCTTCAGTAGGCTGCAACTCGATTGTCAGCGGGCCGGTGCGCTTCAATTTCTGTTCTGCTGGCATCACCGGTTTATAATCCGCCACAGCCGCCGCTTTAATTACAATCGTCGCTTCATCGAGACGATTCAGGACAGCAGTACGCATCTGTTCGGTCGTAATTACCGGAACCATTTCGCAATTCGCAGGCGCGCGCAACGCCGTGGGAGCGGAAACCAGAATCACCTTCGCTCCGCGTTTCGCCGCAGCGTCCGCCAGCGCATAACCCATCTTCCCGCTGGAGCGGTTTCCAAGAAATCTCACGGGATCAATCGCTTCGCGCGTTCCGCCAGCCGTAATCAGAACCGTTTCTCCCGCCAGATCATTGCGGTGGTTTAAGATATCGAGCACCGCCTGTACGATGGCGTCATTCTCAGCCAGCCGTCCGCTGCCGATCATGCCGCAGGCAAGATATCCGCTATCCGGCGAAACTATGCGCACACCGCGCTCTTCGAGTACAGCGAGGCTCGCGCGCGTCGCCGGATGATTCCACATATTCACGTTCATGGCTGGAGCGACGATGACAGGGGCTGTCGTCGCCAGATACATCGTCGTCAGAAAATCGTCGGCAATCCCCTGCGCAAACTTCGCCAGCACATTCGCCGTCGCCGGAGCCACGACGAGCGCATCCGTAGTCTGCGCAGCATCGATATGCTCGATCGCAGAATCTAGATTGCTCTCGTCGGAATCGCCTGCCCACAGGCTGGTGATTACCTTGTGCCCGGTAAGTGAAGCAAACGTCAGCGGCTGAACAAACTGCTGCGCCGCTTCTGTCATAACGACATGCACATCGAGCGCCTGCCGCTGCAGCGCGCGGACGAGTTCGGCTGCTTTGTAGGCAGCAACGCCACCAGAGACTCCGACCGTGACCTTCATACTTAAATTTTACGCCGGATTCATAATTGATAGCGGATAAGAAAATTTCAGAGCGACTGAGGAAATCCCGTACGAAATCGCATCCAATGGAGTGGAAAACATGAAGGTTGGTGTCATCTCAGACACACACGGTCTGCTCCGCCCCGAAGCTGTCTCAGGCCTGCGCGGTGTGAAGCACATCCTGCATGCGGGCGACGTCGGCAACCCGGCAATCCTCGGCCAACTCCGTGAGATCGCCCCGCTGACAGCCATCCGAGGCAACATTGACAGCGGCGGCGTGTGTGCGCGGCTCCCCGCCGTCGAACTGATCGAGTTAAACGGCGTCAGCATCTACATGCTGCACGATGTTCATGAGCTCGATCTCGAGCCTGTCGCCGTCGGCATCCAGGTTGTCATCAGCGGCCATTCGCATAAGCCGCTCATCGCATGGAAAAAAGGCGTGCTTTATTTCAATCCCGGAAGCGCAGGACCGAGAAGATTCTCCCTGCCGGTTTCCATCGGATTTCTGGAAATCAGCAATGATGAAGTTCAGCCTCAACTCATGACAATTGGCTAATTCCGAATCCGCGGATTCACCACCATATACAGCACATCCGTAATCAAATTCACCAGCACATACGTCAGTCCAACCGCCAGGATGCATCCCTGGACCAGGGCGTAATCGCGATTGGAAATGGCGGAAACAGTGAGCCGCCCGATTCCTGGCCAGCTGAAGATCGTTTCAGTCACAATCGCACCAGCCAGCAGCGCGCCAAATTGCAGTCCGATAAGCGTCAGAACCGGAATCATGGCATTGCGCAGCGCATGCTTGTAGACGACAGTGCGCTCCGGCAATCCTTTCGCACGAGCCGTGCGAATGTAATCCTGCCCAAGCTCTTCGAGCATCGCCGTCCGTACCATGCGGGTCAGGATCGCTGCCAGAGCGCTGCCCATCGTAATGGCTGGCAGCACCAGATGGTCCCATCCTCCTGCGCCGCTCACCGGCAGCCAGCCAAGCTTGATCGCTACCAGCAGAATCAGAATTGGCCCAAGCGCAAAGCCCGGAAACGACAGGCCCAGCAGACTAACGACGCCGACCGCATTGTCACGCCATCGCCCGCGATGCAGCGCCGCAAAGATTCCTGCCGGAATCGACAACAGTAAAGCGACAACCAGCGCCGCAGCCGTCAGCTCGATCGTGTACGGATAACGCGTCAAAACCAGGTGCGTTACTGTATCGTTCAGCCGAACCGAGCGCCCCAAATCTCCGTGCAGCGCTCCCCGCCAGTAGCGAACATACTGCTCCCATAGCGGAATATCTAACCCATAAGCATGCCGCAGCGCCGCAATATCCTGTACGCGAGCGCCCTCCCCGAGCATCTGCTCCACCGGATCGCCCGGCACAAGATGAATCAACAGGAAAACCAGCGACACCACCAGCCAGATGACCGGAATCGTATACACCAATCGCAGCACTAGCGATCGCAGAGCCTGCATCAGGAGGCTTTCTCCGGCTGAAGCGATAACGGCTGCAGATTCTGCACCACAACCTTGCTGATGCGGTTTCCAATCATCTCGGCAACCGTAAGCTTGCGGCCTTCAAACTCCACCGACTCGCCGCCTTTTGGAATTTTTCCCAGGCGCGCCAGAAGGAAGCCGGCCAGTGTTTCTACGCCGCCATCGCGGGGCAGGTGCCAGTTCATCTGCGTCTCCAGATCACGCAGGTTCACGCTGCCGTCGAGCACCACACTGCCACTGGCTGAGGTAAGCGCCGTCCTCGCCGCCACATCGAACTCATCCTCTACCTCGCCTACCAGCTGCTCGATCGCGTCCTCCACCGTCACCAGTCCAACGGTCGTGCCAAACTCATCCACCACTATGGCCAGGTGACGCCGGCGCTGCTGAAATTCCTGCAGCAGATCGAGCACAGGCTTCGTCTCCGGAACCACCAGAACTTCGCGCATCACCTGTCGCAAGCGAAGCTCCGTAAAGGGCGCATCGGCAAAGCGCGTGCGCGCCGAAGCGCGAAAGTGCATGAGCCGGGAAATATCCTTTGAATAAGCAACGCCGACAATATAATCCGGCCCGCGCGACGGATCATAAACTGGAATGCGCGAGTGCAGTTCTTCGACGATCCGTGCGCTGGCAGCTTCAATCAGCATGTCTGCCGGCAACGAAAAGATACGCTGCCGCGGCGTCATAATCTCTCGCGCAGTAATCTGGTTAGCCTCGACCGCACGATGAATGAGGGATTCCTGAAACTCCGGCAGCAACCCTCCACGCCGGGCTGCCGTTGCAATCAATTTCAGCTCCTCAGGCGAATGCACAGTGCCCTCATGCACCATCGGAGCCCGAAAAAGCTTCAAAACCAGCGATGCCGACCGGTTGAGCAGCCGAACCGCCGGACGCGTCACCCGGATAAACGCATCCATAGGGCCAGCGACGCCGAGCGCCACCTGGTCCACCTTACGCAGCGTCAGAGATTTCGGGACCAGTTCTCCCAGCAGCACATGAAAGTAGGTAATCAGCGCAAAAGCGACGAGAACAGCGATCAGGTGCGCGTAGACGTTGGCATGGGGAATATGGGACAGCCATTCCTCGAAAATCGCGGCGACGACGGGTTCGCCGATCCATCCCAGCGCCAGGCTGCACAGAGTCACGCCAAACTGTACAGCAGGCAGGAAATCATCCAGATTCTCCTGCAGCCGGCGAACCAGGCGCGCTCCGGGCCTGCGTTGCGCAATCAGTTGCTCTACGCGGGTCTCCCGGACGCTGACGATAGCGAACTCCGCCGCGACGAAGAAGCCGTTGGCGAGAATTAATACAGCAATCGAAACGAACCGGAAAAGCAACAATCCAGACATTTTCCCCTGAGTTTAACAGTTCGTATTACGGAACCAACGCTTCGCCCGTTTCGTATACCTATCCGGCAAGTGCCCAATTTGTAAACGGAAAGTCTAATCAGCGGGAGCGTGACCGGTGACAACTCAGCGTAAACGAAAGAAAAGATGGTGGCTCTGGGCGATCCCGGCAGTTGTGGTGGCACTCATAGCGGCAGTCGCGTTCGCACGCGGCAACGGCAGCAAAATCGAGCCCGGCAAACTCGCCAAGGCCACCCGCGGTGACATCGCCAAAAGCGTAGTTGCCACGGGGAAAATCCAGCCCATCACCAAAGTAGAGCTTAAATCCAAAGCCAGCGGCATTGTAGAAAAGCTGTATGTCGACATCAACCAGCATGTCCACAAAGGCGAGGTGCTGGCGCAGCTCGATCAGCAGGAAATTCTCGCCCAGGTTGCAGCGCAGAAGGCACAACTCGCCGCCGCCGAAGCTAATGTCGTCACCTACAAGGCGAATATCGATCAGGATAAGGTCAACGCAGCGGCTCCCGATCTGCCGATGTACAAGTCCACCTATGACCGCAACCGCGCCATGCAGAATGACGGCATCGTCTCGCAACAAACGCTTGACGATGCGCAGCGCAACTACGTCGCCGCAGAAAATAAGCGCGACTCATCGGTCGCTCAGATCAGCGTCGATCAGGCCAAGCTGAAGCAGGCCGCGGCCCAGGTACAGCAGGCACAGGCCAGCCTTGACCAGCTCAACGAACAGCTCAGCTACACCACGCTGGTCTCTCCCATGGACGGGGTCGTGCTCTCGCGCGACGTGGAAATGGGCGATGCGGTCAGCTCCATTCTCGTGCTCGGCTCGACAGCAACGCTGGTCATGACGCTTGGAGACACCACCCAGGTATACGTGCAGGGGAAAATGGATGAGGCGGATATAGGCAGCGTTTACCTGGGCCAGCCAGCACGCATCCGCGTCGAGTCTTTTCCAACCAAATCCTTCAACGGTAAAGTCACCAAAATTGCACCCCTCGGCGTGGAAAAAGACAACGTAACCACCTTTGAAGTCCGCGTTTCGATCGATAATCCGACTGGAGAGCTGAAAGCCAATATGACGGCCAATGCCGAGGTTTTGATTACCGAGCACAAGAACGCGCTCACGGTTCCGGAGCAGGCGCTGGTCTATGACAATCAGAAAAACGCCTTCGTCTTCGTTCCCGACCCCAAACAAAAAGACGGTCAGCGCAAGATTCCGGTCAAAGCGGGGATTTCCAACGGCAGCAAGACCGAAATTCTCGATGGATTAAAAGAGGGAGACACCGTCATACTTCAGCAGTAGAGTAGTTGTGCCGGTTGTTTACCCCTATATAACGCCTTCTGTTCCCGGCAAAAGGATCGAAAAGTATGCATCTCCATAAAGCACTTGCAGTCACGGCTCTGCTGCTCGCTCCCACAGTACTTCTTGCAGCAGACGGTACCTTCGACAAAACGCTTCACACCAGCGGCAACGTAACCCTCAGCGTCAATACCGGATCCGGCTACATCCATGTCACGCCGGGCTCTGATGGGAGCGTCCACATTATTGGCCATGTGCATGCTGCCAAGTGGAACAGCTGGGTCGATATGGGCTCGCCGGAAGAGCGGGTCAATCAGGTCGTTTCCAATCCGCCAATCGAGCAGAGTGGAAACATCATCGCCATCGGCAAGCATACCGAATATAAGAACATCGCAATCGACTACGACATCACTACGCCGAAAGGTACTGACCTGGCTGCGAATAGCGGTTCCGGGGATATTCATGTGGCTGATCTGGCTGGACCCGCCAAGCTCGACACCGGCTCCGGCTCCATCGATGCCTCCGGACTGAGCGGACGCACCACGCTCGAAACCGGCTCTGGCGATATTCGCGCCGAGTTGAAATCGCCTACCGGCGTCAAGGCACAGACCGGCAGCGGAACCATTCACCTCAAAGGCGTACAGGGCGATCTATATGCCGAGACCGGCTCGGGTGATATCGAGATTCAAGGGCAGCCCACGGCGAATTGGCGGCTTCAAACCGGCTCCGGCTCGGTCACGCTCACAACCGGCAGCGCACACTTCTCGCTCGATGCGCAGACCGGTTCGGGCGATGTTCACAGCGATCCGCCGATCAGCACTCACGGCAGCTTTGAGAAGCACCACATCACCGGCGACGTAAACGGTGGTGGCCCAACAGTGCGTATCGAAACCGGGTCAGGCGATATCCGGATTCACTAATCGAAGAAGGGACCGGGAACAGCGCGATGTTGCTCCCGGTCTGTTTCACGCCTTGAAAGCAGCCTTGGCGCCTTCCTGTATCTCGGCCTCCGTCGGTTTCTTGACGGATTGCCCGATCGACCACTGGTGCCCGAACGGATCGGTGAATTGCCCGTAAAGATCTCCCCAGAACTGCTCCATAAACGGCATGGTCGCAGTCGCGCCTGCGGCAATTGCGCGATCCCAGGTCTGCTGGCCATCTTCCACCTGCAAATGTAATATCACCGGCGATCCGCCAAGCCCCTGCGGTGTACGGCTTTTTCCGCCGTTGTACTCCGGAAAGTCGTCGGCAAACATCAATGCGCTGCCGCGAATATCAAGGTGGACGTGCATGTATCTTTTCCCGTCAGGAGCCATATGGCTCCTGATCTCTTTCGCGCCCAGGGCGTTTTTATAGAATTCGGTGGCCGCTTTGGCATCGCTGACCGTCAGATACGGTGTTAATCCCATAACTGAGTTTTCCATCTCACAAACTCCTGCAGCGGACTCCAGTCCGCCGAAGCAGTATACGCGTGGAAAACGGCACGAGATGAATTTTTTGCGCGCTTTCTGTCATGGGGCAGTACCCGTTTGGTAGTTGAGCGTCGCCAATGAAAGCCGATATTGGTAACGTGCATTCGTGTTGTCGATGGCGGCGTCGGTTTGCTGCAACTCGGCCTGGCTAAGCTCAACAATGGAACTCAATCCCAGCTTGTAGCGCGTCTGTGCCAGCCCCAGCGCGAGATTCGCCTGTTTCAGAAGATCTTGCGTGACAGCGACCCGCTGAAACGCCGCATTCGCCGCCAGCCATGAAGTGCGAATATCGCGAACGATATTGTTGCGCAGATCGCGGCCCTGCTCACCCGCTGCCTCGGCGCGAATGGCCGCCTCCTTTGTCTGCGCGCTGTAAAGAAATCCGTTGAACACCGGAATGTTTACATTGACTCCGATCGCGCCCCACCAGTTCGCTGTGTAGTATTGGTCCGCTCGAACAGGTACCGTGCCAGCAGTGCCCGCAGCGCTAATCGAAGGCAACATCTGATCGCGATCGGCATTTTTTTGTTTCAGCGCAGCCTGCTGGTTATAGTTGAGCGCCTGCAGATCAGGCCTTTGCTGCAGCCCAAGCTGTATCAGCTGGCTCACATCAGACGGTGGCGACTGAAGTGGAGCTGGATTATCCACCAGCTCGTATGTAACCTGACGGTCAAAACCGAGCACAGCATCGAGTGCCGCCATTGTAGAGTCGGCGTTGTTCTGCGCATCCAGCAATAGCAGCTTTGACTGCGAAAGATTGACGTCCGCAAAACTCAAATCAAGTGTCGACTTGAGTTTGTTCTTCGTCATTTCGTTGACCTGCGTCTGGGTCGTCTGGCGAGTGCTGACTGTCTGCTCCGCAACTTTGAGCATCGCCTGAGCCTGCAGGGCATTGTAAAAAGCCTGATCGGTAGCCAGAACGATATCTTCGGTGGTGGCCAGAGCGTTTGCATTCTGCGCCTGCTCCTGCAGCTTGGAAGACGCCACCAGATTCCGCGTCCGTCCAAAGTCCGTAATCAACTGGGTGAAGCTTCCCCCCGCTCCCGCATGGTTTATCAATCTGGATGCGGTAAGCGAGCCAGCCGATATTCGGCTTCCCTCTTCCGCCTCAACCGCTGTGACGCTTGCATTCGCGGTTGGCAACTCTGCCGCTCTCGTTTCACGCACTACCTGGTGCTGAGCCAGAGCCAGCAAACGGCCCACGCGGATGCGTGGATTATTCTTGATCGCCATCTCCTCTGTGTCTCTTCTCGTTAGTTGCTGATTCGCAGCCCCCGCATCTGGACTCGCCTGCTTTAGAACATCCGTCCCTGTAGCCGACCCCACATTCTGTGCAAGCAGAAGTGCGGGGGGAGCATCAGGAAGCGGCCGCGCCCCCGTAGCTGTCTGCGCAAATCCAGTGACAGCTCCCGTCGTCAGAACGAGGGCCAATGGAATCGAAAGCTTACAGTGCCAGATCACTGGCTCACCTCCTGTGCAAATACCGTTTCCCTTTCTTTTCTGCCATGGACAAGCAGGTACACAGCTGGCACAAGAAAGACCGTGACGATCACTGACACTGCCAGACCGCCGATAATGGCGCGGGCCAGAGGCGCATACTGCTCGCTTCCAGCCTCGATGCCAAGCGCCATAGGAATCATGCCGAGGAGAGTAGCCAGCGATGTCATCAGAATGGGCCTGAGACGAATCTTGCAGGATTGAACCACTGACTCCAGCAGCGTTTTACCCTGCTCATGCAGAACCGTTGCGAATTCCACGATCAGGATGCTGTTCGAGACAACAATACCGGTCATCATGATCACGCCCATCAGCGACATGATGTTGAGCGTGCTGCCTGTAACCAGCAGAGTGAGAACAACCCCGGCTAGTCCCGGCGGAATCGCCATGAGGATGATGAACGGATCGACAAAGGAGGTGAACTGCGCCATCAGAATGAGGTACACCAGCGCAATCGAGAGCATCAGTCCGATAGCAAAGCGAAGGAAAGATTCATTCATGCTTACAACCGACCCACGCACACGAATGCGAACGTTCTTTGGCGCCTGAATATTCTTGAGAACTCCGTCCACATCATGGCTCACACCCACCGGCGATTCCTTCGACGGCATAACGTAAACATCGATGACGCGGCGAATCTGGTAGTGATCGACTTCGGTCGGGGTATTGATTTCTTTGATATTCGCCACCGATTGCAGCGGCGTATAGTCCGTGCCATTCGGCGCGCGCAGCGGAATCGACTTGAAGTCTTCCATGCTCATGTTGGCGATCTTTTTCTCGCCATACTGCACAGTAAGCATGTAGTTATTGCCCGTCTTCGGATCGATCCAGTAACTGGGGGCGATCATGCCATTCGAAGTCATCGCCGTGATGACGTTGTCCACTACTTCCTTCGGAGAAAGCCCGATGAGGCTGGCTCGTTCGCGATCGATATTCAGTTCGAGTCCCGGATATCTGAGATCCTGCGGAATAAGCACATCGCTGACGCTTTTCAACGGCTTGATCTTCCTTGCGATCTGGCGCGCAATTTCGAACGACTGTTCGAGATCATTTCCGCTGATCTGAATATCGAGCGGCGCAGGCAGCCCCTGATTAATCACCGAATCTACAAGACCTCCAGATTGAAAGTACGTCGTCAGCTCCGGCATGTCGGCTGCGAGCTTGTGGCGCACTTGTTCCATGTAGGCATAACTTCCTATTTTGTGATCATCCTTGAGGCTTACTTGAACAAACGCCGTGTCCATTGCCGAATTTGTGGTGTAGATGGCAGAAAGATCGGGCGTAATGCCTATGTTGGAAACGATCATCTGCAGTTCGTCGGAAGGAATTACGCTGCGAATTTCGTTCTCCACTTGCGCAATGTACTGGTTGCTCAATTCAATGCGCGTTCCGCTCGGGCACTTGATATTGACGACAAACTGGCCGGGATCTGTTCGCGGAAAATAAGACCTGCCCAGGAACGGAAAGAGACCAGCCAGGATGGCCGCGACTCCGCCCAGAATGATAAGCGCCGTTCGTCCTGGCCGCCGCATGGCACGCATCACCAGAACTTCGTAATAATCCAGCATGCGGCGAAATCCATGATTGAATTTCCGCTCGAAACGTTGGAAAAATCCTCGCTTCTCCTCTTCTTCCAGGTGCCCATGGGAAAAGTGAATAAACTGCGAGCAGTACAGCGGTACGACTGTCATCGCGAATATGTAAGAGGCGAAGATCGAAAGCACCACACCTAGCGCGAGATCGGTAAAGAGATACTTGCTCACCCCCGCAAAGAACGTCACCGGAAAAAAGACAATCGATGTAGTTGATGTGGCAGCAAGCACAGCAAGTGAAACCTCCATGCCGCCTTTTTCCGCCGCTTCGCGCGGAGCCACACCCATTTCCATGTAACGGAAGATATTCTCGAGGACAACCACCGAATCATCGATCAGCCGTGAGAAGGCCAGCGCCAGGCCGCCCAACAACATCGTGTTGATCGATCCGCCTTTCGCCTTCATCAAAAGCAGGCAGACCAGCGCCGAGAGCGGAATTGAAAGCAGCACGGCAAATGTCGCGCGAGGGCTCCCCAGAAAGACAAGAATCATCACGCCCGTCAGCACAAGACCGATGGTGGCTTCTTTAATCAGATTCTTGACTGCGGATTTCACAAAGAGCGACTGGTCGAAGACAACCGCCGTCTTCAGCGAAGCTGGGATGTCCACCAGATTCTTGATCGCGGCTTTCATCCCATTCACAATCGTGATGGTGTTGCTGTCGCCACCTTGCTTCAGCACCGGAATATAGACCGAACGCTGACCATCGATGCGAACGATGTTCGTCTGCATCGTGCCCGAGTCTTCCGCGTGGCCAATATCGCGGACCATCACCGACGCATTGCCGACCGATTTCAGCGGCAGATCGTTGATCTCATCCGGCGTAGGCACTTGGCTGTTCGCGTAGATGTTGTAATCCTTCGGCCCAATGCGCACATCGCCAGCAGGCAGAATCAGGTTCGATTCATTCACACCATGCACTACATCCATCAGGCTCATGTTGTGAGCTTCCAGCTTTACCGGATCGACATACACCATGATCTGGCGATAGCGGCCTCCAAATGGCTGAGGGACTGACGCCCCGGCAACATTCGCAATCTGGTTGCGCACCTGAAACTGCGCGAGATCTTTCAGGCTTGTTTCGTTCAGCCCTTGGCCTTTCAAGGTGACGAGACATACAGGCTGGCTCGACGCGTCCATGCCGAGCACCACCGGCGGCAAAGTTCCCGGAGGCAGTCGCCGCAGATCGGCCATGGCAAGGTTCGCTATATTGCTGAGAGCCGCATTCCGATCCGTGCCCGGTTTGAAATAGATCTTGATAAGGCTGACGCCGGTGAGTGAGCGAGACTCGATATGATCGATGTTGCTCCCCAGTGTAAAGAAGCGTTCAAATGTATCGGTTATGTCCGCTTCAATCTGCTGCGGCGGCATGCCCGAATAGAACGTCGCCACCACTACGACAGGAATATCGATTTCCGGAAAAAGATCGACCGGCATGCCCACAATGCTGGTAACGCCTACGACGGCGATCACAAGGCATATCATGATGATGAAATAGGGATATTTGAGAGCAAATTTAGGCATTATTGTCCGCCTTCCGATTGCTCTTGATCGACATCGAATGTAGGCAACGCCTGAAGTTTTGGCGCAACTGTTTCGCCGGGCTGATACTTTGACTGGCCGCCGGTGATGACGCGATCACCTTCCGCAAGCCCGTTCTTTACCTCTACCAGTGTCGATCCCTGCAAGCCCAGCACAACCTTCCGCTGCTGCACATGATTCTGCTGATCGACGATCAACACCGAATCATGACTGCCATTGTGAATCACTGCCTGCCCCGGAATTGTGAGCACATTGTCTTTGCGCTCCAGTTCCAATGTGGCGTTGGCATACATGCCGGGAGTCAGAGAAAGATCTTTGTTCTCAACATCGATCTCCGTCTCCATCGTTCGCGTAGCTGCGCTGATGTCGCGCGTGAAGCGTACTACCTTCCCCGCGATCGTCCGGTTCACCGCGTCGACATGGACGTTTACCTCAGAACCCTCATGGATGAACTCCACGGCGTCTTCCGGAACCGGCAGGCGTAAACGCAGCAATCCACTTTGCGAAAGCTTTACCACGGGAAGCGATTGCACATCAGAAGAGGTGCCTGCCTGAATCAATGCGCCCGTATCTGCATAGCGCCAGGTAACAACGCCGTCGAGCGGCGCTGTCACTCTTGTGTAATCGGCAAGCGCGCCGACGCGCTCATTATCTGCGCCCGCGACGTCGGACTCCTGCTTTGCAGCAGACAGCGCAGCTTTGGCCGCATCAACCTGAGCCCCCGATGCCAGATCCTTCGACTGCGCGTTGTCCAGCTCCTGTTCTGCGACGAGTCCCGGCTGCGCCGCGGAAGCCTGTTTCAACCGCAAATAATCGGCATGTACGGCAGCATGTTCCGCCTGGGCCCGCGAAACTTCATGCTGCTCGCGCGTAATCTCATCTTTACTATGTGCAACTTCTGCAACCGTGCCCTTTAGCTGCGCGCTCAGTTCCGGAACTTCGAGCACAGCCAGCACCTGTCCCTGATGAACCTTGTCACCGATATCCACATAGATATGCCGGATATAGCCCGATACCTTGGCATGGACATCAATCACCTGGTAGGGCTGAAACTGTCCCGCCAGATTCAACGTGTGAGTAATGGCTCCGCGCGTCACCACTGCTACCATTGCGGATGGCGCCACAGCAGCGTTGGCATTGGCATCAGAACTCCTCGCGCTGGAACTGCATCCGGCAAGGACTGAAATAGCAGGCAGCGACAACACTGCTGCGAGAGTCAAGCAAGCTCGTCTTCCCATAAATTTTGAATGCGCCTATTCTTGCGTTGGCCGGCACATGTAGCTACGCCACGACATTTTGATTGCAAATGCACGCAGAACTGAAGCCGGCTGAGTTCAGTTTGTTAAGTGGAGATAGGGATCAGGCAATAACAGGAGGGGGACGGAAAAAGAAAGCGTCCAGGCAGGCGAGAAGCCGCGGGCGGAACGAAGTGCGCAGATCGCGCACGCTTCCAGAGGGTTTCAGTGCATACCGAAGATTCAGAGCCAGTGAGATGAGAAGAAAAATACTGGATAAGATCAGCTCCATTTTCTTCATTATCGTTTTCGAAGCGTCCAGCAACGGGCTTTCCGTCTTACTCACCTGCTCTTCTTTGGAAAGAAGTTTGGCTTCCGGCATCTGGTGCGAAATGGCTTGTGGCGGGTCATAAAGAGAAAGTTTGTACTGTAGCCCCCACGTGAACACAGAAATAGCTAATCCCAGCAGCACGAAGGCAAGCTGAGGAAGAAAGCCCTCTTTTGTTCTAAACCAACCCATATGAATCACTTAGAATCACGCAACAGAAACTCCCAGCGTGAAAAGCGCAACCGCAGACAGGCTGCTGCTATCTATTTGATAGCATAACCGCCGAAATGGTAGCCACTCCATTTTGAAAAAGAAAGCGCTGCAACGGGTACAGAATGAGCCTCCGCAAGATCGTCCATATCGACATGGACGCTTTTTACGCATCCGTCGAACAGCGTGACGATCCGTCGCTCCGAGGCCGGCCTGTCGTCGTTGCATGGCGCGGCCTTCGTTCCGTTGTGTGCGCAGCCTCCTATGAAGCAAGACGGTTCGGCGTGCGTTCCGCCATGGCTGCAGTTCACGCCGAACGTCTTTGTCCGGGCGCTGTCTTCATTCCTCCGGATTTTGTGCGCTACCGGGCGGCTTCGAAGCTCGCTCGCGATATTTTCAAGCGGCACACCGACCTTATCGAACCGCTATCCCTCGATGAAGCCTACTTGGACGTAACCGAGAACAAAACCGGACTCTCGACAGCAACACGCGTGGCCAGAACAATCCGCAAGCAAATCTGGGAAGAGCTGCATCTCACTGCATCGGCAGGAGTGGCTCCAAATAAATTCCTCGCCAAGATTGCCTCCGACTGGCGCAAGCCCAACGGACTTTTTGTTATTCAGCCGGAAGATATCGAAACATTTCTACCGCCGCTTCCTGTGATGCGACTGCCCGGCGTAGGCGCGGTAACGGGAAAGCGACTGGAGCTGCTTGGTGTGAAAACGGTAGGCGACCTGCGACAATTGGGCCCAGCCATGCTGGAAGAGCAATTCGGGCGTCATGGGATGCGCCTTTTCGAGTTGGCTCATGGCGTCGATCACAGTCCCGTCGTCTCTGACCGGCCCACGCAATCCATTTCCGCTGAAGATACCTTCGAGCGCGACCTGTTGCTCGATGAAACGGAGCCTGTCATACGCCGTCTGGCCGATAAGGTTTGGGCCGCATCCCGCAAAGACCCGCGCACAGCCCGGACGGTCGTCTTAAAGCTGAAAACAGCGGAATTCAGCATTCTTACGCGCAGTTATACGCCTGCGTTCCCTCCAGGTTCATGCGATGAGCTAGCTGCGATTGCTCTTTCGCTGAGAGATAGGGTCGCGCTGGATGAAACCCAGCGCTTTCGTTTAGTAGGCGTTGGCCTCAGCAACTTCCGCGAGTCGGAGATCTCTGCACAGCCGATTCTTTTCGAGTAAATCCTGAGCTAGCGGGAAATACCCTCAAGTGGCGAGCTAGCCGTGGCATAAAGCTTGCGTTGCATGCGGCCAGCCAGGTATGCCTGTCGTCCAGCAAGCACGGCATGCTGCATCGCTTCCGCCATTAGAATCGGATTAGCTGCTGCCGCAATCGCGGTATTCATCAACACTCCATCGGCCCCTAGTTCCAAGGCCAGAGCCGCATCGGAAGCAGTACCCACGCCGGCGTCGACAATCAGAGGCACTTCGGTAATCATTTCGCGCAGAATCTGCAGAGTCGCGCGGTTCTGTATGCCAAGACCGCTGCCGATCGGCGAAGCCAGCGGCATCACCGCCGCCGCGCCCGCATCAATCAGGCGTCTGGCAAACACCACGTCATCCGACGTATACGGAAGAACAGTAAAACCTTCCTTCACCAGAGTGCGCGTCGCCTCAAGCGTCGCCTGCACATCAGGATAAAGTGTCGCCTGATCGCCAATAACCTCAATTTTCACCCAGTCAGAAATTCCAACCTCTCGACCCAGGCGCGCAGCGCGAATCGCCTCATCCGCCGTGTAACAGCCAGCCGTATTCGGCAACAGAAAATAACGCTGTGGATCGATATAGTCGAGCAGCGATTCCTTGGAACGATCGAGATTCACGCGACGCACCGCGACCGTAACCATCTCCGCACCCGAGGCTTCTATCGCAGCCTGCGTCTCCGGACCGTCCTTGTATTTTCCGGTGCCAACAATCAGCCGTGACTGAAAAGCTTTGCCTGCGATGACGAGAGGTTCCATACGCTTATTGTACGAGGATTTTTGGCCATAGATGTACAAAGGCCCGCTGTCAGATTCGACAAATGCGGGCCTTTGATACCGGTGAGCTGTTGAGATTGACCTGAGGCACCCTTCTATCTGTGAGTGGGCCTCGGCGAGTGAATGCAAACGCCAGGTCTAGAGCAAAGGGTGCTCTAAGCCTCAGTCACCTCACGTTGGATCGTGCAACTACTACCTTCAGAATTTTTCATAGATTGGATCAACCTCCTTTCCCGTGTACCTCAGACCTTATTCCTCGGTAAATGGAAAATCAAGACCTCACCAGCTATGCGAGTGCCCCATCCTGAGGCGCAGCCGAAAGGTGGGATAGAAAGAAGCTCACCAGCTATGCCAATATCCGTCCCGCTCCGTGAGCGTAACCTCCACACCAAACAGTTCGCGCAGCCGATCCGACGTAATCAATTCCTGCCTTGGCCCGTCAGCGACAATCCGGCCGGTCCGCATCATGATCACCCTGTCAATCTCCGGCAGAATATCCGCCAGGTGGTGCGTCACCATAATGATGCCTGTTCCCTGCTGTGCAACAATCCGCAACGCCTCCCGTAGCTCCCGCTGGGCAGCGATATCCAGAGCGTTGGATGGCTCATCCAGCAGCAGCATCTCTGGCCGATGAACAAGCGCCCGGGCGATCATGATGCGTCGCTGCTCACCCGCCGACATTTCTCCCACCAGCTTTTCGGCCAGATGGGTCGCCTGCATCAACGCCATGGCTTCCTGCGCGCGCTCACGCATTTCGCCGGTAATGTGGAGATTCGGCCAGATCGTCGAAGCCGAAAAAAATCCGACCACAACCACGTCTCTTCCCTTTGAAACAGGCGTGCGTTCACCAGGCAGATCGGCTGAAACGACGCCGAGATGGCTGCGCAGCTGTGAGACATCCCACCGCTCGCGCCCCATCAGACGGCACTCCATCTCAGGCGTAAAAATCGGGTAGCACTCGCAGGTAATGGTTTTAATTAACGTCGACTTGCCACAACCATTCGGTCCTAGGATCGCGACATGTTCTCCTGTGCGAATGTTTAGATCGACATTGTGCAGCACAACCGCATCGCCGCGCGCGACGCTCACCTGCCGCATGCGTAAAAACTCTTCCCTGGCCTCGTTCGTCAACCTTCTATCCTTCCTGAAATTGATATCTTGTTTAGACTAAAGCCAGACAATGAACGATTCATCTCTCCTATCCCCTGATGCATTGCCTTCAGGCTTCCGCTTTGCGGCGGTAAAAGCCGGAATCAAGCCAAGCGGCAAACCCGACTTTGCCGTTGCCGTTGCCGACCAGCCTGCAAGCGCTGCGGCAATGTTCACCAGCAACCGAGTCGTTGCTGCTCCCATCATCATTGGCCGTAGACATCTGGAGCGCAGTGCAGGTCACGTGCGCGTAGTCGCGGTCAATGCGGGGAATGCAAACTGCGCTACAGGGCACGCCGGTCTCGAAGCATGCCAGCAGATCTGCGCCGCAGCCGCGGAAATTTTTCACTGCGAACCGCATGAGGTCTTTCCCTCGTCCACAGGCATCATCGGCGTACCCCTGCCGGCAGAAAAGCCGATCGCAGTGCTTCCGCAGATCGCCGCGTCTTTAAGTGCAACTCCCGAGCATTTCTTGCAATTTGCGCGCGCCATCATGACCACAGACACCAAACCAAAGGTCGCGCACGCTTCCTTGAACGTGGATGGCAAAACAGTTCGTATCGCGGGTGTCTGTAAAGGGGCAGGCATGATTCATCCACAACTCGTGCCCCACGCCACCATGCTGGTCTACCTGTTTACGGATGCCGCCATTCAGCCATCTGACCTCAATACGCTGCTGCAGCAGAGCGTGGAGGTCAGCTTTAACCGCATCTCCATCGACGGCGACACATCTACCAATGACACCGTGCTGCTGCTGGCTTCGGGCGCTAGTGGCGCTCAGATCGACCATGCGAACGCCTCATTCGCAGCCGCCCTGGCCGAGGTCTGCACCTCGCTCGCAAGACAGATCGTAGACGACGGCGAAGGCGTAACCCACGTTGTGGAATTGCAGATCGAAGGCGCGGCAAACGATTGCGACGCCCTGATCATTGCAAAAGCCATCGCACATTCACCGCTGGTAAAGACAGCATGGGCCGGATCCGACCCGAATTGGGGACGTCTGATGGCTGCCGCCGGTTATTCAGGCGCAGAGATTGATCCTGAGCGTATCAGCATCTGGTTTGGAGAGCAGCAGATCTGTGAGAGCGGTGGGCGTGTTACCGGTTTCGACGAAGCCGCGGCGCACAGTTATCTCAAGCAGCGCGAATTTACCGTACGTATGCACCTCGGTGTTGGCAACGGACAATGCCGTTTCTGGACTACCGATCTCACTGCGGAGTACGTGCATATTAACGCGGACTACTCGACATAGAAAAGCATCTGCTGCGGCATCGCTGCATTGCTGCAAAAGAAGTGCAGAATGTTAAAACCCGCGCCATTCCTGTGCTTCATCTTTTTGGACCCGAGTCTTGCACAGGCTTTTTCACAATTATGTTGAAAACATCCTCGTTCAGGCGAAAGAAGTGGATCGTAGATATCTTCTTTCGCTGCGTTACAATTGCCCGAAGACATGGCTAGAAAATCTCCGCAGAAGACTCCGACAGCGCCTGCATTTTCTCTCATCAGCAACGAAAAGTTGCAGCAGATGTACCTCTCCATGCTCAAGTGCCGCATTTTGGATTCTCATCTCCGGCGATCCAGCAAGAGCTCATCTTCCAAAGGAAGAGAAGCAGCTCTCGTGGCTTCCACCATCGATCTCCGCTCTGAAGACGCAGTCATCGATTCTTGCGGGGAGGGAGTCGTCACCAGCTTTCTAAAAGGACTGCCGTTATCCTCTTTCCTTCCCAACCTGAATAAGTCACATGGCAAAATACCTGCGGCGAAGCGAAAAGTCTCCTCCAGCGAAGTGATCGAGTCTGCCATTGCTACCGGCATTGCATCTGCACACCTTGCCAAAAGCGCAGAAAGTATCGCGGTCGCATTTCTTTCCTACAGCCCAGGAGTCTCTGCCGCTGCTCGCGGTGCTCTTCTCTTCTCCATCACGCGGAAGTTGCCGGTCATCTATGTCTACACCGGCAAAGAAGCATTAAAATCCGAAATTCTGAGCTCGCTTGGTTTGCCGGTAATTCCCGTAGATGGCACCGATGTCGTCGCCGTATACCGGGTTATGCATGAGTGCGCTGTCCGGGCTCGCCGCGGTACCGGACCCAGCGTGATTGCGTGCGACTTCTCTGCCAAAGGCACCAGAAGGGACCCGATTCGCAGCATGCAAAACTATCTGGCGGCCAAAGGTCTATTTCACAAAGATCAAAATCGCCCCGATCTGCGTGCCTTTGAGAAGGAAATCAAGCAAGCTTTTAAGGCCAAAGATGCCATTTCACCATCCCGCGCTGGAAATATCTTCTTTGTGTAAAATTTAAGCTCATATCAATGGCGCTTGTCTTGCTTACGTCCTTCATCTAGCCTTGAACCAATGACGTCATTGCCCGCGGGCCATTCGTAGCGTAAAAATTCCGCTTACGGATGAAGAGATTTGTGGACTCTAAATTTTTGAGGTGCGAGTGCGATTTTTCTCTTTGATCTGTTTCGTTGTAGCCGTCAGTTTCCCTTTACAATCCGTTGCGGGTCAGGAAAACGTCAGCAGGCAGATCGCCGTGGAGGCTCCCTCCGACGGGGGTACACCTCAACAATCGATCCCTCCGAATTACACACCGGCCTCACCAATTACTCACGTCAGCACTCTCGGTACCACCTATATTCCGATGGATAGCTGGGTGTATCCAGCCCTCTCCCGCTTGCAGGGACTTGGCTACCTGGATACCGCATTTCTGGGTCTGCGTCCGTGGACCCGCCTGAGCATTCTCCACATGCTGCAGCAAACCGCTGACAAAATCGAATCTGATACCGACAATCAGGAAGCCCGCGACATATATTCAAGTGTTCTCTCAGAGGTCGCGCCAGGCATTGAGAACCACTTCGGCCAGCAAGCAGTACACGCGGAAGCAGAGAGCGTCTATACAAATCTCCGCGGCATCGCCGGTACTCCCTTGCGCGACAGCTTTCACCTCGGCCAGACCATCGTGAACGACTATGGGCGTCCCTATCAGGAAGGCTTCAATAACTACACCGGCTTCAGCGCTCGCAGTGAGGCAGGCCGTTTCGCCCTCTATTTCCGTGGCGAATATCAGCACGCGCCCAGCGCTGCGGGTTATTCGCCAGCGCTTTTTGCTTACCTCTCTCAGGTGGATCTCAACATTCCCATCGCATCAAATCCGAACCAAGCCACAATCCCACTCGGTCCCATCGACACGACAAACACCTTCCGGGTGCAGGAAGCTAACATTTCCTACCACATCCTGAATCACGACATCTCATTTGGAAAAACGGATCACTGGTGGGCTCCCAATCAGAGCGGCAGTTTCGCATTTAGCACGAACGCTGAAAATATCTACGCATTTCAGATCGACCGTACCGAGCCCCTACGCATACCCCTGCTTTCGCGCCTTACCGGCCCGTTCCGCTATGATTTTTTCGTCGGGAGCCTGAAGGGCCATACTTATCCCAACTCACCGTGGATGCACGGCGAAAAGATCAGCTTTAAGCCCACGGAGAACCTCGAGTTTGGCTTTGAGAGAACCGTCATCTGGGGTGGCAAAGACCATGTTCCGATTACCATCCACAGCTTCCTGAAGAGCTTCTTTAGCTTGCAGAACGTCTCGGGAGAAGAGAAACTCTCACGAGACGATCCGGGAGCACGCTTCGGCACCTTCGACTTTTCCTACCGCCTGCCATTCATGCGTAAATGGCTCACGCTTTACACAGATTCGCTCGCCCATGATGATGTGAGCCCGGTGAGTGCCCCGCGACGCTCCGCATATATGCCGGGCCTTTATCTCTCCCATTTTCCTGGAATGGATAAGCTCGACTTCCGTGTAGAAGGCGGTACCACGGACACCGTCAGCACAGGTGGTCCGAACTTCCTCTACAACGAAAGTATTCAGCGCCAGGGTTACACCAATAAGGGTTTCATCATGGGAAGCTGGCTCGGTCGCCAATCAACGGGTGGACAGACATGGCTCACGTGGCATCTCTCGCCGCAGGAACACATACAGTTCAGCTATCGTACTGCCAAGGGTTCGCGCGAATTCCTGGCGGGTGGCACCACGCAAAACGACTACCAATTCAGCGTCGTGAAGCGCATTCATAAGGATATCGAATTGAATGGCTGGGTCCAATACGAGCGCTGGGTAGCTCCCGTTTATAAGTCAGGCCCCCAGAATGACACCACCGCACAATTTCAGATCACCTGGTACCCGCGCGATCAAAAGATCTTCTGACCTGACAGCTGCCCCTAATAGAAAAGCCCTCATAACCTGAGGGCTTTTCTATTAATTAAACAATGGCGCTAGCCGATACGCTGCCGCAGATCGCCGCCAGACATCTGCGTTGGCTGATCGAGTCCGAGGATACCCAGCACCGTCGGTGAAATGTCTCGCAACGATCCGCCCGGCTTCAGCGTAAACTGCTTCGCATCTTCGCTTACCAGAATAAACGGCACAGGATTCGTTGTATGCGCAGTATGCGGTCCACCCGTAACTGGATCGACCATCATCTCGGCATTGCCATGATCAGCAGTAATCAGCAACGATCCTCCGCTCTGGCGAATAGACTGATAGATTTGCCCAAGACATGCATCAACCGTTTCTACGCCTTTGACCGTCGGCGCCAGCTGGCCCGAGTGCCCAACCATGTCGGCATTGGCAAAGTTCACCACCACCAGATCAAACGCCGTATCTTCCACCGCCTTCACGACAGCATCGGCAATCCCGGCAGCGCTCATCTCTGGTGCGAGATCATACGTCGCGACCTTCTGAGACGGCACGAGAACGCGGTCCTCTCCAGGGAACGGCGTCTCAATACCGCCATTGAAGAAATACGTTACGTGCGCATATTTCTCTGTCTCCGCAACACGAAGGTTCCGAAGGTTCGCCTGCGCCAGAAGATTCGCCAGCAGGTTCTCCATCGACTCCGGCAGAATAATCATCGGCAGCTTAAAGTTCTTGTCGTACTGCGTCATGCAGACGTAGTGCAGGTTCTTGGGCACATCGCTGACCGGAATCGTCTCATCCAGTTCTGCAGCATTGATCAGTTCGCGGCCGCCATCCTTGGCGAAATTGCTATTGCGGCCAAGCACGCGCGTAATCTGGCGTGCGCGGTCAGCGCGATAGTTGAACATGATGCAGACATCCTCATCACGGATGACTCCATTCGGTTGGCCATGCTCATCTGTAACCACAAACGGCACAATAAACTCGTCTGTAATGTCGTTGTTGTAGAGTTCTTTCACGCGCGCAATGGGATCTTGATACGCACCGCCCTCCGCGCGTCCCGTCACCATCGCATCAAAGGCCTTCTTCTCGCGCTCCCAGCGGCGGTCGCGGTCCATCGCATAATAGCGGCCTGAAACAGAAGCGATCTTCCCCACGCCATATTCGCGCATTTTCTGTTCCAGCGCAGCCAGATATCCCGCGCCATTTGTTGGAGACGTATCACGTCCATCCATGAACGCATGAACGAAAACGCGCTCCAGACCATGCTGCTTGGCAGCCTTCAATAGCGCATACAAATGCTTCTGATGCGAATGCACACCGCCATCTGAGAGCAAGCCGAAGAAATGGAGTTGCCGTCCATCTTCACGCGCCTGTTTCATTGCGTCAGCAATAACCGGATGCGTAAAGAAGTCGCCGCTTGCGATCAGCGCGTCGATGCGGGTGATGTCCATCCTCACCACACGCCCTGCTCCGATATTGAGATGTCCTACTTCGCTATTGCCCATCTGCCCATCGGGCAGGCCGACAAAATGATCCGAGGCATGCAGCAGCGTATTTGGATATTCTGCCAGCAACCTGTCATACGTCGGCTTGCGAGCCAGCGCAATGGCATTGTTCTCAATCTGGGGGCGATACCCCCATCCATCCAGAATCGTAAGGACAAGCGGTCTCTTATGAATCGACAACTCTTTCTCCTGTCAAATAAAGCAGCTATTTCTGTGGTGAATTCGGAGTGCTCGGTGTAGAAGGCGATGGGCTTGGCGTGTTCAGCGAAGGCTTCGCCTGCTGCCGATCCTGCATAAACTTCTGCTGTGCTGCTTCAATTTCCGCCTTATGCCGCGTAATCACGTCCTTAGCCGTCTGCTGCGCTACTTCAATGGCAGAACGCTGAATCTCCGTCATCAGATAAGGCTGCGCCTGGATTAGCCGCTGCCCGGAAGGCGACTTATAAAACTCGATGATGTGCGTCGCATCTTCCGTCGAAATGTATTTCGGATAGATCTGCGCGGCATGCGATTCAATGTCAGCGCTTCGCAGGCTTTTTTCCAGATCCTCCACTACATCCTGGGGAATATACGGCGGAAACGACCGGCGGTAGTATTCCATGGCGCTTTCCACAATGCGCTTCTTCGTCTCGGCGGCTCCGGTCAGCCGTTGCATTTCGGCAATCTGCGCCGCGGTGATCGGGTTTGTTGGAGGCTTGATTGCAGGCTCAGATGATGCCGATTGCGCCGTGGAAGTAGTCGATTTCGGGGTTGGGGAAGTAGCTGCCTGCTGGGCAAACAACGAAGTCGAGAGGAAGGCCGCACAAATGGCGCCCTGGAAAATACGCATGAAGAAACTCCTGTGGGGGATGGCAAAGCAAAACGCGCGGACATCGTATCCGCGCGTTCTCTTACTGTTCACTTACTCGCCAAAGTTTACCGCTTCCAGGCCAAGAAATTCAGCAGCCTGTCCCAGTTCTTCCTCAATCCGCAGAAGCTGGTTGTACTTTGCGATTCGGTCCGTACGCGATGCTGAGCCAGTCTTGATCTGCCCTACGCCGGTTCCTACTGCCAGATCAGCAATGAATGTGTCTTCCGTCTCGCCGCTGCGGTGGGAGATGATCGAGGTATATCCATAGCGGCGTCCCAGCGCAATCGCTTCGAGCGTTTCGCTGATCGTGCCGATCTGGTTCACCTTGATCAGAATCGAATTTGCAACGCCTTCTTCTATACCGCGCTGCAGCCGCTCGGTGTTCGTCACGAAAAGATCGTCGCCGACAAGCTGTACATGATCGCCGACCAGCTCGGTCAAATACTTCCAGCCCTGCCAGTCGTCTTCCGCAAGCCCGTCTTCAATCGAGACAATGGGATACTGCCGAGTCCAGCTCTCCCAATAGCGAGCCATCTCTTCGCTCGTCTTCTCGCTCTTGTCTGACTTCTTGAAGATGTACTTGCCCGATTCCTTGTCGAAGAACTCGCTCGCTGCTGGATCGAGAGCGATCGCTACATCCTCGCCTGCCTTGTATCCGGCAATCTCAATGGCCTCGAGAATCACTTCAATCGCTTCCACGTTTGACTTCAGCGAAGGAGCAAAACCGCCCTCATCTCCAACCGCGGTGTTGTAGCCCCTCTTCTTCAGCACACCCTTCAGCGTGTGGAAGATCTCCGCGCCGCAGCGCAGAGCATCCGAAAAGCGCTCCGCGCCTACCGGCATCACCATGAACTCTTGAAAGTCCACGTTGTTATCGGCATGCGCGCCGCCGTTCAGAATATTCATCATAGGCGTCGGCAAAATCGAGGCGTTCACGCCCCCCAGATAGCGATACAGCGGCACCTTCAGGGCGGTAGCCGAAGCGCGCGCAGCGGCCATCGAAACCGCCAGAATCGCATTCGCACCCAGGCGGCTCTTATTCGGCGTGCCGTCGAGCGAAATCATCGTCGCATCCAGCAGCCGTTGGTTCGCTGCATCCATGCCCGTCAGTTCAGGCGCCAGAATGCTCTCGACGTTCTCTACTGCCTGCAGTACGCCCTTGCCCAGATAGTGGCTCTTGTCTCCATCGCGCAGCTCAACTGCTTCGTGCTCCCCGGTAGAAGCGCCGCTGGGCACTGCGGCCCGGCCCACCGATCCATCGGCGAGCACCACATCGGCTTCCACTGTCGGGTTTCCGCGCGAATCAAGAATTTCACGCGCATGAATTGCTGCAATCTCTGTCATTTCGTCCCTCGAAATCTGGTGTCTGAGCCGGTCTTTAAGTTTCGGGCGTCGGTCCACACGAATCGGCTCACCGGCAAAGCCGCCTATGGTATCTACAAAACCCGACATGCAATGAAATTACCTTCCCGAGGAATTTCCCGAGTGAGTGTTCTTGAAAAGGATAACAAAGACGCGGCTCTTCCTGCTGAGCGCCCAAATGATTCACCTGCGATTCATCGACTCTCCGCCGTACACACGCTTCCCCGAATCTGTTGTCTGTTGTGGTTCGTTGGATGCATCTCCTTATGGCCGAGCGACATCGACTCGTCTAGTCTTGTTGCAGGCGCGACCATTTGATGGTTTTAGTGTTCAACAATGTAACGCCAGCCCTATAGAAGCCCTGAAGTGATGGAGTTACACATGAGAAAGAGCGGAAATTCTCTTACCTTGATCGCGTTTGCCAGTGCACTGCTCCTGGCGCCCGCAGTATTTGCGCAGCAGGCTGTTCAATCCCCCAATCAGGGAGTTTCCAATCCGCCGGCCGATGACACCATCGTCGCCAGCCCGGATGATCCGCCGCCGGCTGTAGCCAAGCCATCGCCTGCGATTACTACCGCACCCGCTGCAGCCCCCACAACCACCGCTACAGCCCCTGCGCCCGCCACTAATCCCGACTATGGCATCGTGACGTCGACATCATCGGGGACCAGCACTTCTCCTGCATCGGCAGCCGGCGCAACGCTTGCCACGCGTCCCTACAATCCCGATGAAGACATCGTCGGTTTCGTGCCTTCGCCCAGCAACGAACTGGCGGAGGGAACAAATATCCGCGCCCGGCTCATGGACACGCTGTCCACCAAGGAAACGAGCGCCGGAACCGCCTTCAAAGCGCAGGTAGCATCGGACGTTTACAAGAACGGACGCATCATCATCCCCGCAGGCTCTGAGCTGCGCGGCCGGGTCGTGAGCGTAAGACAGGGCCATCACTTCGGACAGGCAGCCACCCTGAGGCTGCGCCCCGATGTCGTCATCCTGCCGGACGGCACCGCCTACCACCTATACGGACAGGTCATCGACTCGAAGGCCCCTCACACGCGCACTGACAGCGAAGGCGGTATCCAACCCTCGTCGCATCTGAAGAAAAACGCGATTGAATATGGGGCAGGCGCTGGTACAGGCGCGCTCGTCGGCGCACAAGTCGGCGGCCCGACAGGCGCACTCGTTGGCTCGCTCATCGGAGCTGGCGTCATCACCGCGCACTTGCTCATGCAGCACCCTGAAATGGCAGAAGTACCCAAAGGCTCAGTCGTCACTTTCAGCCTCACCGAACCCATGGACCTGATGCCAACACGAAACTAAAAGAGTCGAAATCTAAAGCAAAGAAACGGCGCGGGCACAACAGCCCGCGCCGTTCACGTTCAGTGGAAAGCGGATGCCCCACATCTCGAAGAGATGTGGGGCATCCAAACCCTTAGCCCGTTGAAAAGACATAAAAATCCTGGGAGCTTTAGTCCCGGCTCTGCCAGGCTAGAGTAAACTTCCGCCATGCCATCCTTGCGCTACACCCCAGCGTATCCACTAGGACAGTTCATCCAATGCTTCTGGTATTGGGAAGGCATTCTTGAAGGCGCACATACGCACGAGCGCCTCATGCCCAACGGCGAAGCCACTATCGTCTTCAACCTGAGAGACGAACCAATCCGCATCTACCGCTCTGACAATCTGCAACAATTCGATACCTACGGCCACGCCGTCCTCTCCGGAGCGCGCACCAACTACTTCGTCATCGATACCGTGGGGCAGGAACGCGTCCTCGGCATCCAGTTCCAGCCCGGCGGCGCGTTTCCCTTCTTCCGCGAGCCAGCCGACGCCATGGAAAACGCCTCCGTCACGCTCGAAGATCTTTGGCGCACCCGCGTAGAAGAGCTGCGCGAACGCATGCTTTCCGCACCCGGCATCTCAGTGATGTTCCACATCCTTGAGCAGGACCTGCTGGCGCAACTCGCGCGCCCGCTCGCCTGGCATCCGGCAGTGAACTATGCGCTCAATCGCATCCGGCAGACCCCGCATGGAACCACCATCACAGCTATCACGGATCAGATCGGCCTCAGCCCACGCCGCTTCATCCAGCTCTTTCGCCAGCAGGTCGGCCTGACTCCCAAAGCCTTTTCTCGCGTCCGCCGCTTCCAGCAGGTCATTCAGGCAGTTCATGGGATCGGAAACGCGGATTGGACACAGATAGCGCTCGATTGCGGCTATTATGACCAGCCACACTTCATTCATGACTTTCAATCATTTTCCGGCGTCACCCCATCGGTATATCTCGCCTCAGCAACGATGCACATGAACCATGTGCCGATCGTCTGAACAATACAGACTTGTAAGGAGAACCATGTCGAAAGCAATCGGTTTAGGTGGAGCATTTATACGGGCGAAAGATCCAAAAGCCCTCTACGCCTGGTATAAAGCCCATCTCGGACTGAAGCCCGAGGGTGGATGTTTCATGTTTCCCGCAAAGGAGCAACAGGCATACACCGTCGTCGCCTTCTTTCGCAGCGACGACACCTACTGGCCGCCGGCCCAGCCCGCGATGCTCAATTTTCAGGTCGATGATCTCGGCGCGATCCTCGATGCACTGGCAACCGCAGGCGTCAATGTCGACCCAAAACGAGAAGACACGGAATACGGGCTCTTCGGCTGGTTCATCGATCCCGAAGGCAATCGCGTCGAGCTGTGGCAGCCTAAATCCTGAATAGAAGAGAATTGCGGTTTGTCATCACCAGGCTTGCAGCACTTCAAATTTTTACAATACAGCTATCTCTGGCCTCAACGAGAATGGTCCACATCTGGAGAAACTGACGTATGTCACAAGTCAAACCAATACCCGACGGCTACCACAGCATTCAGCCCTATCTGCACATTCGCGGCGCTGCAGAAGCTCTCGATTTTTACAAAAAAGCCTTTGGTGCAACCGAGCGCATGCGCATGCCGCAGCAAGACGGTCGCATCGGCCATGCTGAACTCGAAATCGGCGATTCCGTCATCATGCTGGCCGATGAATTTCCCGAGCGCGAAATCTACGGCCCCAAGCACTTCGGCGGCTCCGCGGCGAGCATCATGCTCTACGTCGAAAATTGCGATGCCGTCTACCAACACGCCCTCGCCGCCGGTGCAAAAAGCCTACGAGAACCCGCTGACCAGTTCTACGGCGACCGCAGCGCCGGCATCGAAGACCCCTTTGGCTTCCAATGGTGGATTGGAACTCACATCAAAGATGTTTCGTTAGAGGAGTTACAAAAAGACAATAAGGGATAGACGGTTCCAAAATAGGTCAGTCCCGTCTCAAGCTTCGATAGATAACACTTCGCTCACCTGGCAATACAACAGCGAGCGCTCTCGCCATACCCAACGTGCGGGTGATACAAAGTTGCCCATATGAACAAACGCGACTTTCTAAAGACTTCCGGCATACTCATAGGTGGAGTTACCTTGTCACGACTCGCTTCTGCTGAGCAAAGTCCGCCGAAAGTCGCGCCGCGCACCAACTGGTCGGGAAATTTGACCTATTCCACTGACCATCTTTTCCAGCCTGCATCGGCGGACGAGGTGCCGCAGGTCGTAAAACAATGCGCCAAGCTCCGTGCTCTTGGCGCGCGTCATTCGTTCAATTCCATCGCCGACAGCACAGCAAACCAGATCTCGCTCGAACATCTTCAGGAAATGACGATTGATGATAAGGCGCGCACTGTCACCGTGGGTGCCGGCGTGCGCTATGGCCAGCTTGCGCCTTACATCGATCAGCGCGGCTATGCGCTGCATAATCTCGCTTCCCTCCCGCACATTACCGTTGTGGGAGCGTGCTCGACTGGAACGCATGGGTCAGGAATTCACAACGGCAATCTGAGCACGGCGGTTTCCGGAATCGAGTTTGTTACGGCCAATGGAAATCTCGCTATGCTTACGCGCGCGAAGGATGGCGATCGGTTTCAGGGCGCGGTTGTCTCGCTGGGAGCGCTTGGCGTCATCACGCGCATTACGCTCGATCTGCTGCCGACTTTTCAGATGCGACAGGAAGTCTATGAAAATCTTTCGTTCGATCAGCTGAAGAATAATCTCGATACGATCTTCGGCAGCGGATATAGCGTGAGCCTGTTTACCGACTGGCAGAACCATCGCGCTACACAGGTCTGGATCAAGAGCCGTGTGATACCGGGAGAATCGTCACAGTTACCCCCGGAGTTCTACGGCGCAAAGCTCGCCACTCACAAGCTGCATCCGATTGCGGGGCACGACGCCACACCATGCACAGAGCAGATGGGAATTCCGGGGCCGTGGTATGAGCGCATGCCGCACTTCCGCATGAACTTTACGCCCAGCAGCGGAGCTGAACTGCAAACGGAATATTTTGTACCGCGCGAACACGGATATGAGGCGATTCTCGCGGTGGAAAAGTTGCGTGATCGCATTACGCCGCATTTGTTTATCACTGAGTTGCGAACGATTGCCGCAGATAATCTCTGGATGAGCATGGCGTACAAACGCGATTCGATGGCGATCCACTTTACATGGAAGCCGGAATGGCCAGCCGTGAAGGAGATTCTGCCATTGATCGAAAAACAGCTGGCGCCTTTCGATACCCGTCCGCACTGGGCCAAGCTTTTCACGATTCCACCCGCGCAGCTTGAGGCGAAATACGAAAAGCTGGCGGATTTCAAATCGCTGGTCGGACACTACGATCCCCAGGGCAAGTTTCGGAATAAATTTCTCGAAACGAATTTATATAGTGCTTAGCGTTACATACCCATCATGAATGCTTCCGACTTTCGCCGGATTGCTTTGAGCCTGCAAGGCGCTGAAGAAGGCTCCCACATGGGCTCGGCTGACTTTCGTGTTGACGGCAGGATCTTTGCCACCCTCGCCGCCGAAAACAAGGGCTATGGAAATCTCATGCTGACTCCGGAGCAACAGGCTGCGTTTGTCGAGGAGCGGCCCGATTTATTTGTGCCTATCGCCGGAGGATGGGGGCATATGGGAAGCACGCACATTGTGCTTGCGAAGGCCGATGAGGATTCGCTTACAGGTGCGCTGACCACTGCATGGAAACTGCGTAGAGAAAAGAATCGGAAGACGAAGAAAAGATCGAAGTAGCAGGCTTCGATCTTTTCCCCTGATGATGCAAAAAGAGCACCCACTCTATTGTTGATCTATCTCGGCGCAGGCGTTGGCGAATCCGCCAGCGCATACGCCAGAACCGTCATCACCGCGGCATTCTCATTCAGTTCCTGTGGATTCACCTTATCGAAAGTATCCGCTGCGGTGTGGTGGTAATTGAAGTAAAAGCGGCTGTCCTGGTTGGGCGCGAACTGCGGCACTCCCTTGAGGAAGGAGATATCTTCCCCTGCGTCTTCGCTGGAGGTGACGACGGTGGCCCCAATGGGGGCGAGTGTGTGAGCGACGGGCCGAAGGAATTCTGCAAGAGCGGGCTTGCCTGCGGCGATAATGCCGACCGGATGCCCGGCTCCAAGATCGGACTCGAGCGCGCCGACGTGGTTATTTAAATCTGCTGCGTGATCTTTAGCGTAGGTCGCTGCGCCTTCGCCGCCCTGTTCTTCATCCATCCATGCAATGAAGCGCACGGTACGCTTGGGATGAATGCCGAGTTGTTGGAGCAAGTGAATGGCCTGCATGGAAACGACGATGCCCGCGCCATCATCGATGGCTCCGGTGCCGAGGTCCCATGAGTCGAGGTGGCCGGAGACGATGACAACCTGCTCGGGGTGCTCTGAGCCCTTCCAGTCGGCGACAACGTTGTAGCTGGGCGCGGGCGGCAGAGTTTGCGGCGTAAGGGTGAGCCGCATACGCACCTGTCCCTGTTGCGTGAGATTGGCAAGCAGATCGGCGTCTTCTGCCGTTACGGCTGCGGCTGGAATCTTCGTCAGTCCGTCAGCGTAGACGGTGGCTCCGGTATGCGGCAGGCGGTAGTCGGCGCCGCCCACTGAACGAACCAGCACGGCGACTGCTCCAAGGGACGCAGCCACGCTCGGGCCTGCGCCGCGATACATCACGCCCTGTCCGTAGGCGTTCAATCCATCGCCCTGCGCGGCAAGACGCTTGTCGAATTTTTCATTGAAGAGCAGAATCTTGCCCTTCACCGCGCCTTCAGGCAGCTTCTTCAATTCGTCAAAGGAATCGACGACGGCCACATCGGCAACCAGTCCATCGGCATTCGTGGCCACGCTTCCGCCGAGAGCGGTGAGCACAATCTTCTGCTTGGTTCCATCAGCCATCCCCGGCCATGCAGTCAGCTCCGCTGTTTCTACACCGCGCACCCAATGCGTGACTGAGGTCTTCTCAAGCTGCACATCTGCGCCTAGGGCACGCATCTCCGCGGCAACGTAGTCGACAGCCTTCTGCGCCTGCGGCGATCCGCTCAGCCGCGGGCCGATATTGTCGGTGAGATGCCGTAGTTCTTTGAGCGCGTATGGATCCTGCATGGCGGCGTCGCGCAGCTTCTCCATGGTGGCGATTTGTTCTGGTGTCCATGCGCCTGTCGAGGTGTTCATCAGCTGCTTCAGTCGATCCTGAATCGACTGGGCGGAAGTGAAGCAGGGCAAAAGAAGACACGCGGCCGCGAAGGAGGTAAGAATGGTTTGTTTCCGGAGCATAGGCGCATCCTATCATGCGGCTCCGGTGCGTTTTCTGGTACATCGCGCGCTAGTTTTCCTCACCCGCTTTCCTCCATCTGCGCGCTGGGCGGTTATGCTCAAAATATGAGCCCGGCCACATCTGCAACGCAGCGAAAACCCGCCACCCGCAGGAAGAAGAAAGCCGCATCTTCCACCTGGTTGACATGGTGGCCGCTGCTGATCGGCATCCTGGTAACGCCGCTCACCGTGCGCGCGGCAGGCGTAATGGCGCTGGCTGGTCCGGATGCGCTGCGCATGCTTTATCCATGGGTGCAGCTGGTACAAAGCCATATTCTCGGTTTCCCTGCCGACGTCGCCAACGTGCTCTCGCAGGGGATGATGTACCTGCAGTTTCCGCTGTATGGATTCCTGATGTCGCTGGTTCTGCGTGCCAGGGGATTCGTATCCGCGCTGGTGACTACGGCGATTGTGCATTTTGGCGCGGTTGGTATTGTTGTTGCGCTCGCGCATCTATAAAGTAAGTGAGTTGCGATGAGCGAAGCCGTCAAACTGATTGAATGCCCCCGCGACGCGTGGCAAGGGCTGCCGAAACCAATTCCGGCTGAAGTGAAGGCCGACTACCTGCGCACCTTGATTGCCGCGGGATTTAAGTATATTGACGCAGTCTCCTTTGTTTCGCCAAAGGCTGTGCCGCAGATGGCGGACTCAGAGCAGGTACTTGAATATCTGGATGCGCCGGATGATATCGAGATCATCGGCATTGTCGTAAACCAGAAGGGCGCGGAGCGTGCCATCGCAACAAATGCTGTGACAACGCTTGGTTTCCCTTACTCCGTCTCGCCGGAATTTCTGAAACGTAACCAGGGCCAGACGCCGGAAGAATCGCTGGACGCCCTGGAAGCGATTGGGCAGGCTGCTTTCAAAGCTGGCCTGGGCGTTGTAGCTTATATTTCCATGGCTTTCGGCAATCCTTACGGGGATGACTGGAGCATCGACGAAGTGATCGCCGCGTGTGATCTCCTGGCCAATATGGGTATTGAGCAGGTTTCGCTGGCAGACACCGTCGGTCTGGCAACGCCGGATGAAGTGTCGCGGCTGATCAGCGCGGTGCTTTCCATCAATGAGAGCCTCGAAATCGGCGTTCATCTGCATGCACGACCGGAAGATGTCGCCGCCAAGGTAAGTGCAGCCTATCGCGCAGGCTGCCGCCGTTTTGACACGGCCATCGCCGGACTTGGTGGCTGCCCGTTTGCGCAGGACGCCCTGATAGGCAATATTGCGACAGAGCTTGCCGTGGCAGAACTGGAGCGGATGGGAGCGGAACTGCCGCCGCTGCAACCGCTCGATAGCCTGCTGGCAGCCAGTCACGCCATTGCTGGAAAATTCGGCCCAACAACGCAATAGCGTCTTCTCCCTCTCTGCGTGTACACTGCTGAGTCCTCAGGGAGCGAACCATGGGCCACTATCAGACACTCCGTACAAATGCCGACGAAGGCATTCTTACCATTACAATGAACCGTCCGGAGAGGCGCAATGCGCTGAGTCCGGTCATGATTGAAGAGCTGATCGATGCGCTGGAGAAAGCGGAAAAGTCACATTGCGGGGCGGTGATCCTCACCGGTTCCGGTTCGGCATTCTGTGCAGGGCTTGACCTCGATCACCTGGAAAGCATTACCGCCAAAACCTCCGCACAGCACCGTGCGGATTCCGAGCATCTTGCCCACCTATTCCGTACACTTCACGATGTATCGAAGCCGACCATCGCGGCAGTCAATGGCGCCGCGATTGCCGGAGGCATGGGGTTGGCCACGATCTGCGACTTTACCCTGTCCGTGCCTGAAGCAAAATTCGGCTACACCGAGGTCCGCATCGGCTTTATTCCGGCGATTGTGTCCTCATTTCTGATTCGCCAGATTGGAGACAAGCGCTCGCGCGATCTGCTTCTGACGGGGCGATTGATCAAGGCAGAAGAAGCACATGATCTGGGCCTGGTAACACGTATCATTGCCGAGCAGGACCTGATGCACGAAGCTCGCAAGCTGGCGCAATGCCTGCTGCGGAACAGCCCCGAAGCCATGCAGGCGACGAAGCGGCTGATGAATGATTTCGTCAACCATCGGCTGAGCATGGAACTGGAGGCGGCCATCGCCGCGAATGCTGACGCGAGAGTGACAGAAGACTTCAAGGAGGGTGTGCGCGCGTTTCTTGAAAAGCGCGCGCCCGATTGGCCCAGCCGCAAGATGCCGGCTACCGCAGGAAAATAAGTAGATTAATAACCAATCGTAAAACGCTGTTTGATGTGCTTCGGATGTTCAAGCTCATCGCCCAGTGCAATGGCATAGTCTTCAGCGGAGATCTGGCTGCTGCCGTTCGCATCGGTTATTAGATTGTCGAGACCCAGCCGGAATTTCCCTGTGCGCTGGCCCGGCTGGATGACGGCGGCAGGGCTGAAATAGGTCCAGTCAAGATTTGCCGTCCGCAGAACATCGAGCGCGTCGCCGTGTGCGAGCGCGATTTCCTTCCATGCAGCGGGAAAATCCGGTGCATCGACAACCCGCACATTCGGAGCGACAAAGAGGCTACCCGCACCGCCGACTTCAATCAGGCGCTTCACTCCGGCCTGCTCCAATCCAACGATCAGAGAGCGCGTGGCATCGACGATGGCGGCGGCGTTCTGTCCCGGGTTGTAGGCGCTAATGACGGCGTCGGCTCCCTTTACGGTTGCAGCGACACTCGCCGTATCCAGCAGATCGCCTTTCACCGCTTTGACTACAGAATTCTGCGGAACACGTGACGGATCACGGACAACAGCGGCCACTGTGTGACCGCGCGAAATAAGCTCGTTCAGAATGCGGCTGCCGATCATCCCGGTTGCGCCGTAAAGGACTACGTTCATAGCTTTTCTCCTGCAGCTTTGGATGGAGCCGGATCCAGCCAGGATGAATTATTTGTTTGAACGAGCAGTTACTACGGCTACCAGCGAATCTGCGCAGCCATAGTACAGCAGCCACTGGTCGTGAAAGTAGACCAGCCCCTCCGCGAAAGTGGTTCCAGCGGCATACTGGCCGGTTCTTTCATAGGGCAGCTCGGGTTTAAGAGCTGGCGCATCAGTCTGATGCAGGAGATGTGCAGGATCGTTCGCTGCGAACAGAGCTTCGCCTGCCGCATAGGCATTCGGACCGAGCGCCGGGTCGCCCCCGTCAACCGCATTCTTGCCGTTGTAGAGGACAACGATTCCAGCCTTGGTCAGCACTGGTGGCGGCCCGGTTTCAGGGAATGTGCTGTCGAAGTGTTCTGATCGCGGGCGCAGCAGCTCAATCGGCTGGCCGTGCGCGTCCTCTACCGGCGTCCAGTGAACGAGGTCTGTCGACGTAGCCAGATGCACCGCGCCTTCACCCCAGTACATCCAGTATTTTCCATGAATTTTTGCTGCGATCAGGCGGCCATTTTTCAGCGTAGTGACCATGCCCGCGGACTTATATTTCAGGTCCGCATACTTACCGTGTTCTGCTTCAGCAAAGGCCGGCCCATATTTAGTCCAGTGCAACAGATCGCGGGAAGTGGCTATTCCTACTGAATAAGTCTTTCGATTCCACTGCGTGTAGGTCAGCACGTAGGTGCCGTCTTCTGATTCCACGATGCGCGGGTCTTCGACGCCGCCCGGCCATTCGCGATCTTTTTGCGCATCATTTGCGGGATAGAAAACCGGCGTGGCGCTGCGAGTGAAGTGGATACCGTCGCTGCTCTCGGCTAGTCCCAGGCGCGAGGTGTGCATACCAATCTGCATGGTGCCGGAGTCATCTTCGGCGCGGTACAGTACGTACACCTTGCCATTGCGGACGACGGCTGCGGGATTGAAGGTATGCAACGCTTCCCAGTGGACTGGCGCGTGGGTCACGGGGTCATCGAATGTCGATGCCGGTTTTGGGCTAACGACCGGATTGCCACTCTCCGGGTGTATGAATGGGCCGATGGTCCATGCATTCTGCTGCGCAATGGCCATGCTCGCAGCACAGGCCATGACAGCGGCAACACAGATTTTGACTGGCAGCATCGGCTATTTTCCGGGATTATGCTCGCGCAGCTCCGCCACGATTTCAGCCGCGGCTTTGCGCGCTTCATCACTTCTGTTCGGAGAAAAGCTGATAGCGCCCACGCGGGCGTGACCGCCGCCGCCGTACCGCTCGCAGACCGTAGCCAGATTCACCATCTCCTCCGGCTTGGCTTTTGTCCACGGGTTCGACCCGACCGCTACCTTCGTCCGGAAACTCGATTTTGAGAGGCCTATCGAATATGTCGCATCCGGATGCAGGTAGTACGGAATGAATTTGTTATAGCCTTCCAGCTGATGGTCGCTGATGTCGAAGTAGATGGTGCCATCTCTCTCTTCAGAGCGCTCTCCGATGAGCTTCAGCGCCTCCTGATGGCGTTCAAGCAGCGGCGGCAGCAATTCCGCCACAAAGGGCTGCTGCAACACCTCGGCCAGCGGCATCTCCGTGAGCAGCGGAATCAGGCGCGGAATAAATGCTGGGTCCTGCGTCGATTCGATAATAAGAGTCAGCTTCATGGCCGGTGCAGCCATTTCTACCGCGGCTTCCGGACTTTCATAAAGCGCGCCATCGACAATATCTGCCCATTTCACCAGCTCCGCCACCGGCGCGGCGTTAAAGCCGAAGCGTGTCGCGGCAATGTACGCGAGAAAACTGGTGCAGGAGGTGTAATCCGGATCATAGAAGCGGCGATTGCTGTATTTGCCGTCAGCGAGCCCACGCAGGTAGTCCTGATGGTCTTCCGGCGTGAGAAATGCGCTCAGATGGTGATCGAACCACCAGGTGATTTGGGGAGACGCCGAGTACTTGAAGTCGACGATGGCATTCTCGTCCCCTATAAAATCAGCCTCATTGAAGAGAGCGCCTGCGCGGTGCACCAGGCCGTGATAGCTATACTCGGCATCAGGAGTGATGCTCTCGCGGTGAAACCGCGTAAAGAGCGAGGCCGAGCAGGCTCCGTCAAAACATTTGTCGTGGTAAAAGACACGTACCTTCAAGATGTGGCCACTCCCCAAAAATAAAAAAGGTCTTGCTAAGCAGGAATCTCTTAGGATTGCCGGGACTGTCTCCCATGTCAAGCTGTTGTCCGCTCGGGCGGATGCGCTTCGCGCTAAAAATCACCGCTCTTCATATGGGCATTCGCTTATCATCAGGGCATTCCTAACAAAGCCAGGAGAACGATAGTGGACGAGTTTTCGGAAACATCTTCCGTGGATCAGCCGACAGAGCCTTCCCAGAAGCACGATCTGCATTGGGCATTTGTCGGGAAAAACGGCATTCGGGCCGGCTGGAGCGCATTGCTCTTTCTGGCGATCTTTATCGCGCTTGAAGTGCTGTTCGGCCTGGCGTTAGGCCGCTATTTCCGGACGCATATGGATCCGAAGGCCGCGATTAGGCCGCGCATTTCTTTTCTGCAGGAGCTTTGCCAGTTTGCTTTGTTCCTGATTGCCGCCGGCGTGATGGCAGTGATTGAAAAACGGAAGATTGGCGCTTATGGATACGCCGGAACCGCAAGGCTGCAGCGTTTTATTTTCGGACTGATTTGGGGATTTGTTGCCATCTCTCTTCTTGTCGGATCTTTGTGGAAGGCGCATCTGCTGGCCTTCGATGGCTCTCCGCTTCACGGATTACTGGCATGGGAATACGCAGCAGGATGGGGTCTTGTCTTCGTCTTTGTCGGATTATTTGAAGAATCGCTCCTGCGAGGGTACCTGCAATTTACTCTGGCGCGGGGTATCGGCTTCTGGTGGGGCGCACTTTTGCTCTCCGTACTCTTCGGCGCCATTCACAAGGGCAATGCGGGCGAGTCTCCGGTGGGACTGTTTTCCGCCGGGGCAGTCGGTCTCGTCTTCTGTCTGAGCCTTTGGTATACCGGCTCGCTATGGTGGGCCATCGGCTTCCACGCCGCGTGGGATTGGGGTCAAACATATTTTTACGGAACGCCCGACAGCGGCATGATCGCAAAAGGGCATCTGCTCTCTGTGCATCCTACGGGCTCGTTGCTCTGGACAGGAGGCGCTACCGGTCCGGAGGGCAGTCTGCTGATCGTACCGCTGCTGATTCTCATAGCTCTGCTGATGTGGCTGTGGTGGGGTCGGCGCACAACTTCGCCGTTTCGGCATGTTGAGGTTCGGCCCGTAGAGGCATGAAATTTGGGTGAATGTGCTCACCAGTCGGGGTAAAAACCATCCAATTAAGCGTAGAATTTCACCAAAATCGGGCACGCAGGAGGGAGATTGCATGAATCGCAGAGAATTCCTCACCGGGGCAGCCGCTGGACTGGGAGCGGCATACATTGCCCCGAACGGCTTTGCAGCAACCCTCGATACGCCCGCCTCCATGCAGAAATTCCAGGCCACAGACACAGTCGTGCTCGGAAAAACCGGTATTCGCACCAGCCGCCTGGCTATGGGAACCGGAACCGTTGGCGGTGGCGGGGGTTCGAACCAGACCCGCACCAACGCCCTGCCGCATTTGTTGGAACGCGGCTATGACAATGGTCTGCTTTTCTTCGATACGGCGGATTCTTATGGCAGCCATCCGGATGTCGCCGAAGCCCTCAAGCACGTTTCCCGCGACAAGGTTGTCGTGATGACGAAGTGTGACGACCGCGATCCGAAACAGGCGAAAGCAGACTTGCAGCGCTATCTGCGGGAGCTGAAGACTGACTATATCGATATCGCGCTGATTCACTGCGTTACCGAAGATGACTGGACGACACGTTATCGCGGAGTGATGGATGTTTTTTCTGAAGCCAAGGAAAAGGGCATCATTCGCGCACATGGCGTTTCCTGCCATTCGATCGAAGCTCTGCGGGCAGCGGCAAAATCTCCATGGGTGGAGATCGATCTCGTACGCCTCAATCCCGTGGGTGCACATATGGATGCCGATCCGCAGACAGTGATCAGTGTCCTCAAGGAGATGCGCTCCGAGGGCAAAGGCATTGTCGGCATGAAGATTCTAGGACAGGGAGCGATGCGCACGCGTCAGGATGAGGCCCTGCGCTTTGCCCTGCACAGCGGCGTGCTCGACGCCTTCACCATCGGCGCCGAGAACCCTAACGAGCAATCTGATCTGATACGGCGCATCGCGGCCGCCTGATTACCCAAGTATTCGGTTTCACCCTTCGCCTGCGGCTCCGGATGACAAGTTCGCGGCAGCTTGATTGGAAGACTTTTTGATCTACGAAGATTTTCGTTGACAGCTACGAAGCACTTCGTATACAGTCCGAATCATGAAGTTAAAGAGGCAGTCTTTACCGAAACCGACGGAAGGCGAACTAGAGCTGCTCCGGGTATTGTGGGAAAAGGGACCGGCGACCGTCCGTGAGCTGCACGATGAGGTAAATCTTCAGCGCGCCGTTGGCTATACGTCGGTTCTCAAAATTTTGCAGATCATGACGGAAAAAGGTCTGGTGGAGCGCGAGGAATCGGGCAAGGCCCACATTTATCGCTCCGCCGCCAGCCAGGAAGAGACACAGAACCAGCTGCTGCGTGATTTGAGCGAGAGGCTTTTTTCCGGCTCCGCAGCACAGCTGGCCATGCACGCGCTGGCAATGCAACCGGCGAGTGCGGAAGAACTGGATGAGATTCGTACGCTGATCGAGCAAAAGAGGGAAACACGATGACACATCATTGGGAAGCTCTGGGCTGGACATTGCTTCACTTCTGCTGGCAGGCAGGCGCCATCGCCATCGTTTACAAATTGACAGACATGGTTGTGGCCAGGAATCGCACCCAGGCCCGCTACGTACTCGCGCTCGTCGCGCTGCTTGCCATGCTGGGAGCGTCCATCGGGACGCTCGCTTACGAAGAAAACAGCTATCGCCAAACAGCGGTCCTCGCCGCAGGCTCCTCATCGAGCGTTCGGCCGGCGCTCCAGATCATTCCCCGCCCGCTGGCGGTGATTGATATGCCTTCGGCACCACGGCATGCGGCCAAGTTACTTGCCGTCGATGTGATGCCGTATCTCGATCTCTTATGGTTAGCCGGTGTCGTCTGCCTGTCGCTGCGCACGATTGGCGGATGGTGGCTTATCCGCCGTCTGCGCCACAGCGCGCTGCAGAAGGCTCCTCATACGCTGCGTATCGGCCTTGATCGCATCCGTCTGCAGATGGGTGTTCCACGCTTCGTCGATCTGCGGCTCTCAAGCCGTGTTGCTGGACCACTTACCGTCGGCGTTATTCGTCCGCTGATTCTGCTTCCCATCACCGCGCTCACCAGCCTCAGCCCGGAGCAGCTGGAAGTTGTCCTGGCGCATGAACTCGCCCATATCCGACGCGCTGATTATTTCTGGAACATTCTCCAGACGATGATCGAGACGCTTTTCTTCTTCCACCCCGCCGTGTGGTGGATCAGCCGACGTCTGCGCGATCAGCGCGAGTTGTGCTGTGATGATATTGCCGTTGAGACCTGCCAGGATCCGGCGGTATATGCCACTGCCCTGCTGCGCCTGGAAGAAGAGCGTAAGCTGCATCTGCATCTTGCCATGGCGCTCGACGGCAACCAATCCCGCGTAAGCCTGCGGGCACGTATCCTGCGCATTCTCGGCGACCCGGAAGAGCAGCCGCGCGATTTCAAGCCGCTTTCGCTGGTAGGAATGTCGGCGCTGCTGTTGCTCTTTGTATGCCCGCTGCCGCAGGTCTTTGCCAGCTTCAAGGCCGCGCCTAAGGTATCGGCGTCGATAGTGCATGCTGTCCGGCATGCCGCGATCCGGGCGTCTGTCGCCCGGCCAGCCATTGAAGCACCAAGCGTAAAACCAACACCCAGCATCGCCGCCGCTGTTGTCGAAGCCGCTCCGAAGCCTGAACCAAAACCTGCGCCGGCACCCGAAGCCGATCCGCAGGCAAAGTCCGATTACATCGACCGCATGCGTGCCGCTGGATACGATGTCGATCTCGATAAATATGTCGCAATGAAAGTCCAGGACATTACGCCGGAATATGCGGCGGACATGGCGAAACTGGCGGGGAGAAAGCCGACAGCGGATGAGTTAATAGCCATGAAGGTCCAGGGTATTACGCCTGACTACGTTTCAGGCATGCGCGCCGCTGGCTACGACGCGAGCGTCGACAAATATGTTGCGATGAAGGTCCAGGGCATCACTCCCGAATACGTTGCGGCCATGACAAAGGCTACGGGCAAGAAGCCATCGGCGGATGAACTGATCGCGATGAAAGTGCAGGACCTCACGCCGGAATACATGTCACACATGCGCTCGGCTGGCTATGACGGCGATATGAATAAATTCATCGCAATGAAGGTGCAGGATGTGACCCCGGAATACGCAGATGCCATGGCAAAGGTCGGCTTCGGCAAACCAACTATCGATGATTTGATCGCGCTTAAGGTTCAGGGTGTTACGCCGGATTATGCGGCGAAATTGCGCGCAGATGGCATTGAAGTCAGCAGCTTTCACGATCTGATCTCGTACCGCATCTTCAATGTCTCGCCTGAATTTGTCTCCGGTATGAAGTCAGCTGGATTCAACGACATTCCGTCCAAAAAGCTGGTGGAATTGCGAGTGCAAGGTATTTCCCCGGAGTTCGCAAAGTCAGTGAAAGCACAATTCCCTGAAGCCACGGTGGATGACCTGCTGCAGATGAAGATCTTCAATATCGACGGAGATTTCATCGCGTCGGCAAAGCGCCACGGTTTTGCTCCGCTCACGATTCAGAAGCTGGTGAAGCTTCGCATCTCGGGCATTCTCGATGACAGCGATGTAAAAGCGAGCAACTGATGAAAACCTCAACCTTATTTATCGCGGCACTTATCATTTGCAGCTCGATAAATATTCACGCAGATGACCGGTTGGAGACTCTGCATGGAAGCTGCAGCATCGCGCCCGCCGTCAAGCCCGATCATGTCCAGTTCAAGCTCGAGGACGGCTTATGCGAGAATGGCGAACGCCACTGCAATACAAATGACAGCGACATGCCGCTGAGCAACTTCACCGGCTTTTCGTTGGCGAATCTCAGGCAGGACGGAGCGCGCGTCGATGCGGTCATCGCGGCCGAGGCGGGGAAGCTTACTTGTTCGGGCACGGTGCGCGATCTGACGTTGACCGGCGACTTCACGTTTGTTCCCGATGCCGCTTTCGTGCAGAGAATGCATCAGATGGGTTTCAGTGACTTCGATTCAAGAAAACTCGAAGCATATACCCTCTTTCACGTTGAAACGTCGTGGGTACAGTCGCTGCAGGCAGCCGGAGTAAAAAACATCGACTCCGACAAAATATTGGCGATGCGCATCTTCAAAGTGGATGCCCCATTTGCGAAAAGCATGGCCGATCTTGGCTTCCCGAATTTATCTGCGGAGAAGCTCATCGCCTTCAAGATTCACGGCGTGAATCCAGATGAAGTGAAGCAGTATCGCGCGATGGGTTACCAACCGACGGCCGACGACTTGATCCAGATGCGCATCTTCAAGGTAACGCCCGATTTCATCCATCACATGAAGGATCGCGGCTTCAACAATCTCACTATCGCAAAACTTGTGCAGATCAGGATTTTCAATCTCGCGGATTAACATTCGATTTTGGTGTTCACCCCATCCCCGATGAGACAATGTCCTCGACATGACTCTCGGCAGAAGCGTGCAACTTGAAGAGGAAAAGCGCCGTCATCCCTTGCTGCGTCTCTTTCTCGGCTTTGTGATTCTTGTAATTGTTGCTTTGGTATGCACTGTTTTCGGTGGTGGATGGTGGCTGAAGCATGCCATGCGCGATTCTCTGCCGCAACTGGATGGTCAGGTGCGCGTTGCCGGATTATCCACGGCTGTGAGTGTGCGCCGCGACCAGCACGGCGTTCCCCATATAGAAGCGGCGACACTCGACGATCTTTTTGAAGCGCAGGGCTATGTGACGGCGCAGGATCGGCTGTGGCAAATGGACATGGCGCGCCGTGTAGCCGCTGGAGAGCTCGCCGAAATTCTGGGCAAGAAACTGGTTGATCACGACCGCATGCAGCGTGTTCTGCAAATTCGCGCGACCGCGGAGCGCATGGCGGCAAGCCTCTCAGCCCGTGATCGCCGATATTTTGAAGACTATGCCCGGGGCGTGAACACCTACATCGATACGCATCGCGATCATCTACCGGCTGAGTTTCGCCTTCTCATGTACCAACCCAAACCCTGGCAGCCGGTCGACTCGATCCTGATCGGCTTAAACATGGTGCAGATTCTCGACGAGCACTGGCCCGACAAGCTGGGCCGGGAGAAAGTGGAAGCCCGCCTGGGTCCAGCACTGGCTGCCGAGCTATATCCAACCGGCTCCTGGCGCGATCATCCGCCGACCGTCGCTCCGCCTGACTTGACTGCACCGCAGCCGATGATTCCCGATGTACCGCTCGACGAATCGCAGACCTCACTGCACGATCTTCTGCACCTGCGCGAATTGATAGAGGGAACAAAGGATGTCTGCCGCGAATGCATTCCCGGATCGAATGAGTGGGCCATCTCCGGTGCGCATACGGCCTCCGGTAAGCCGCTTCTCTCAAACGATATGCACCTAGGGCACAATCTTCCCAACACCTGGTATGAAGTGGATCTCAGATCGGGTGGCTTCCACGTAGCAGGCGTCACAGTGGCCGGCATGCCGTTTGTCACTGCAGGACGCAATGACCATATCGCCTGGGGATACACGGCTCTTTATGGCGATACGCAGGATATTTATGTGCAGCAGGTGAATGCACAGCATGAGTATCTGCGCGCGGACGGCTGGCATCCGTTCGAGCATACGCAGGAAACCATTCGAGTGAGAGGCGGCAGCGATGTCACATTGGACGTAGAGCGCACCGATCACGGTGTCGTGCTCAACCCTGTCCTGCCTAATGAAAAGCGCACGCTTTTGCTGCGCTGGGCCGCCTATGATTCGAGGTCCAGTGGTATTCCGTTGTTCGATCTGGACAGTGCGTCGGATTGGCCAACATTCCGGCAGGCACTAAGTACGTGGTGGGCGCCTACTCTCAACGTCATCTATGCAGACGATCAGGAGCATATCGGATATCAGGCTGTGGGATTTATTCCCAATCGTCCAACCGGCATCAAGGGCACGCCGATCAACGATACGCAGCACGACTGGCAGGGCTTCGTTCCTTTTGACCAGATGCCAAGCACGCTCGACCCGGCCAATGGCATTCTGGCTACAGCAAATTCGCGCGTCACGCCGGATAATTACCCATTCCAGCTCACGCTTGAGTGGGCCAGCCCTTACCGTAATGAGCGGATATGGAAGTGGCTTTCCGGCAAAGATAAGCTGACGCCTGCAGACATGCTGACGCTTCAGACGGACATTTACTCCGAGCTCGATCAGGAGTTTGCGCAACGCTTCGCTTACGCCATCGATCACGCGAAGGTGGCCGACGCACGCCTGCGGCAGGCCGCCGACCTGATGCGCTCATGGGATGGATCGGTCAGTATTCAGTCGGCTCCCGCCGCGATCGTCGATGCGGCCAAGCACGCCTTCTGGCCAATGCTGCTGAAACCGAAGCTGGGCGACGACTGGCAAATCTATCAGTGGGCGGCGAGCGCCTTCGCACAGGAAGAGATCATCATGCACGCGCCTGCACAGTGGCTTCCTAAAGACTACGCAACATGGGATGACTTTCTCGCCGCATGCGTCACTCGCGGGCTGGAGGAAGACCACGCGCCTGCCGATCTGCGTAAGTGGCGCTACGGGTACGTCCACCCGGTAGAGATTGAACACCCGCTCTATCGGCTACTGCCCTGGTTCAAAAGCTGGACGGGCACCGGCGTGCAGCCACAGTCCGGCGATACCAGCACGGTTAAGCAGGTGGGCCGCACCTTCGGGCCATCGCAGCGCTTCACTATGGACTGGAGCAATCCTGACGGCGCGACCGAGAATATCGTCATGGGACAATCAGGCGACCCGCTCAGCCCCTATTATCGCGATCAGTGGCAGTACTGGTACAACGGCAAAACCTTCGCGCTGCCATTTATGGATGGATCAGTAAGTGCATCGACTTCACATACGTTGCGTTTGTTGCCGTGAGGATATCGTTTCGCTTTCCGCATAGCCTGTCGAGCAACGCCACACGGCACCGTCGCCGCCGATCATTAATTCTGGCCTGTGCGCTGATTGCCGCTCTACCGCTGGCATGGCGCGGAACGTCGTGCGGCCACGACTTCGACTTCCATCTGCAATCGTGGCTTGAGGTTGTGCATCACTGGCGCGAAGGCGTTCTCTATCCGCATTGGGGTGTTTCAGCAAATTATGGAGCCGGGGAGCCGCGCTTCGTCTTTTATCCGCCTCTCTCCTGGCTGCTTGGCGCGCTGCTTGGCCTCGTCCTGCCCTGGGCATGGACGCCGGTTGCTTTCACGCTGATCGCGCTGATCGCATGCGGATTGAGCTTTTTCTCTATGGCGCGCGAGTGGATGGAGAGCGATGCCGCCGCAGTGGCTGCCTGCGTTTATCTGCTCAATCCCTACATGATGTTCGTGGCTTACGAGCGCACGGCTTATGGAGAGCTGCTATCAGCCATCTGGCTACCGTTGCTGGTTCTCTATGGGTTACGGAGGCAGTCAAGTATGCTGCCGCTGGCTCTGATTGTCGCCACGCTATGGCTTACCAACGCTCCCGCTGCGGTGATGGGCTGTTACCTGCTGGTGCTGATTGTGTTAGTTGCCGCAATTCAGGAACGCAGCCTTATGCTTATCCGGCGCGCCGCAGGTGCCGTGGCTCTTGGACTTGGTCTCGCAGCCTTCTACATCGTGCCGGCGGTTTATGAAGAGCGCTGGGTTGAGATTGCGCGCGCCATCGGTTCCGGCATGCGTGTCGAAGACAGCTTTCTCTTCGGACATACCGGCGAAGCCTTCCACGATCAGGTATTGCGCACCGCATCATGGATCGCCGTAGCGATGGTGCTTACGGCCATCGTCGCTGCCATCTTTTCCAGATCGAAGCCGAACCCGCTGCGAAGATCGTTCCTTGCCAGCCTCTTTACAATCTGCGTCTTATTGCTGCCCTTCAGTGATTTTCTCTGGCGCCACGTGCCTGAACTTCAGTTTCTGCAATTTCCCTGGAGATGGCTCTTGGTATTGGGAATCGTGATGGCGGCGCTGATCGGACTCGCTCTCCGCGGCAGTTTTCTTCAAGCAGATACGCGAAAGACCATTCTCGTTCGTGCAATCGCCATGCTTTCGCTTGCTGTCATCATGACTTCGCTTGCCGCATCCATCGTCTGGCAACCATGCGATGACGAAGACAATATCGCGGCGCAGCAAGCCACGTTCCGTAATGGCGGCTTTGAGGGCACCGACGAATATACCGCCGCCAATTCCGACAATGGAGATATTCAGCGACAGCTGCCTCTGGTTCGCGTCCTCTCCGTAGCAGACGTCGATCAGGCTGACAGCTCCATCGCGGAGAATCCGGAATGGGTTAAAAATGCAGCGAACACGATACCTGCGCAGATAGAGATCCAACGCTGGAAAACTGAAAATAAGACCGTTGAAATTACTACGCAATCCTCCGCCTACGCTGTTTTCAGGCTGATGGATTATCCCGCGTGGCAGGTGCGCGTAAACGGCCAGAGCTTGGTTCTGCGCCCGCATCGCGATGATGGGCTGATGACGGTTCCCATTCCCGATGGCCGGTCCACAATCACCATTGCCTACGTCGCGACCAGAGACGTCGAGCTGGGACGCGCTCTGTCATTGCTGGCGATTTGTATCGCCATCGCGGTCTTCGTCCAAACGAAGAGACGGCGAAATCTTCAGTTATCATAAAAGTAGAATGCAAGCCGAAGTAAAAGATCTGCTGGTCTCCGGTCAGGAGCTGACCGATGCAGCCCTCGAACGTCTGCTCCCGCCTGCCACTCAGGTGCCTGTCTCTATCCATAAAGCCATGCGTCACAGCACCTTCGCAGGAGGCAAGCGGCTTCGTCCCGTGCTGGCTATGGAAGCGGCACGGATGATCCACGGCAATGGAGGCCTGCCGGAAGGCGTGGAGGAGCTGGGCGCGGCGATTGAAATGCTGCACACCTATTCGCTGATTCACGACGATCTGCCCGCTCTGGATAACGATGACCTGCGCCGCGGCAAGCCAACCTGTCACGTCGTCTTTGGTGAGGCAATTGCGATTCTCGCGGGCGATGCACTACAGACGACCGCTTATGAAGTGCTGTCAAAACTACGCTGCCCTGCTCCCGCAACCGTCGAAATTGTGCGCTCGATCGCTCAAGCTACCGGAACAGTCGAGGGTATGATCGGCGGCCAGGTACTCGATCTCGAAGGGGAAGGCACGAAGCCGACGGCTGAATCTGTGGACGCGATCCACCGTGCCAAAACAGGTGCGCTCATTCGCGTAAGTGTCGTGAGCGGAGGCATTTATGCAGGCGCGACGCCGGAAGACGTGCAACGGCTGACTGAGTTTGGCCGCAAAGCAGGACTCGCCTTCCAGATCGTCGATGATGTGCTCGATGTCACACAGGATTCCGCTCAGCTTGGAAAGACCGCCGGCAAAGATCTGGCCAGCGACAAGGCGACATGGCCCGCCGTCTTCGGCATTGAGGCTTCGCGCCAGCATGCGGAAAAACTGATCAAGGAAGCTTTCGCCGAACTGGCGCCTTATGGCACGGCCGCCGAAGGACTCAAATCTGTAGCGCAGTATCTGGTCGAGCGCACACATTGATGAAGGAAACTATGGCACTCACAGAACAGGATGTTCTCACCGCACTGCGCGACGTTTACGATCCCGAAATTCCGGTCAACATCGTCGACCTGGGACTCGTCTACCGCGTGGCGGTCGCGCCCGATCCGGAGGCTCCGGGGATGATTCCAAAACATCGCGTCGAGGTCGACATGTCGATGACTTCTCCAGGTTGCCCGGCGCACGGCATGATCATGGACAACGTGCGCAACCGCCTAGCCTGCATGCAGGAAGTCGGCGAAACACAAGTCAATCTTGTTTGGGAGCCCACTTGGGGGCCGGAACGCATCAGCGAAGCAGCCCGCAAGCAATTAGGAATTGGCTAGCCGATCGAGCTCCGCAGCTTGTTGCCCTGCCGAGCCACCTCGTTGACAAAGTCTTCCACGCGCACCAGAACATCCTGCCCCTTGCGCAGATAGCCGGGCAGGCTCTCCCACAACTCTCGCGCTGCCTCGGGATGCTCAAGCAGCCCAACCGTTGCACCAGCAGCGGCCACACCCAGTGCCGCTTTGCGATGTCCTGAGAGAAACAGCAGAGCGCCAGCCACAAGCGAGCCCGCAGCAACAGTGCGCTGCCAGGAAAACTGAGGAAGATTCTCGGGAAGCCGGTCTTGAATTTCGTGCGAAAGCCTGGTCAGGCCCATGATTGCTCCTTTATCGGGTGAGATGCAGATTGACTCAGTCGAGATCAAAATCGCGCAGCGGTTTGCCGGTATCCGGAGTTTCTTTAGCCTTGCGCAGCGCTTCGGCAAACTTCTTCTCGAGCAGGTCGTCCTTATTCTTTTCGGCGTCTACCGCCTGGCGGAAGAGGCTTTCCTTGCGCTCATCCTGCTCGCGCATGGCGCGCGCGGCAGTCTCAAAATCTTCAAACGTCCGCTTGCGCGGAGCAGGTGTATGCGCGATCACTGCGCGCGTTACCGGATCGATCTTGAGCATTGCGCCGCAATCCGGGCAGGCCACTTCAAACGCGGTTTGTTCCTTAGGAGCCATATACAAACAGTGATTGTAGGCCAGTTGCGATAGGTTGTGCCAGTTGAGGAATTACAGATAAAGAGCTTTGTGGCCCGGACACTCCTGGGCAGCATTTTCAACCAGCAGATCAATAAGGCCGTCACCATACCGTGACAGGAAGAAGGCCGCGCCTACCGCGCGCTCCTGCAGGTGATTGCCGGGACAAAGGCTCAAATACAGGGCATCGACATGGCGACGAATGCTAGCCTCTTTTTGCAGTTGGAAATTTGCTGCGAGGCGACGAAGCCGGTTCATCTGGTAGCGCATTTTGGAGGCTGCCACGTGGGCGGACCGTCCAAGACCGGCATCGATGGACTCCATCCATTCCGTAACGGTCTTTAATTCCTCATCGAGCGCGTTTCCAGCCGCAGCGAGCTTCTTTTTGCCCTCGATTGGGATCGCCCGCGCCCCAAGCCTATGAGCCAGCTCATCCGGATGCGATGACAGCAGATCAGAGAGCGAGAGCTCATGCTGCCCCATCACATCGGCAATTGCGGGCTCAACTAAAGTAGCGCTCAAACGAGGCAAAACCGGTGTAACCCGGCCAAGAATCTTCTCGTAGACCACCTGCGATTGCGCGAAATAGGCAATCTCCGCCGGTCCACCCACATAGGCCGAAGTAGGCAGGATATAGTCCTGAAAGACTGCACGGAGCAGAGCATTCGGGCTGAAACGCTCGGGATTTACTTCAAGAATTTCCAGTAATTCGCTGGTGTTGTACGCGTGCTTCCCGGCCGTCCACTCCTCTGTTCCTTTACGTCGTAATGGCAGTCGCGTACCGGTTTCCGCATCCGTAAGAAAGAGCAGACTACTCTGCGCTCCGACCAGTACCTGAGAATGATAACCCGCTTCTGCCAGTTCCTTATCGCGTTGCACGAGTGCAGTATGTAGCGTCTCCGCTTCGGTGATCGCCTGCCGCAGAACCGGCGCACCCAGCGCATGAAATGCCGGGGCAGAGGCGTCGATCACGATCAATCCATACGCCGCAAATGTCTTTGCGATCAGTTGTCCGAAAGCCTGGGCGAACGTCGAATCCGGCGTATAACTTTGTTCCAGAAGGTCGAGCAGCGGTCCCGGTCCAAGCAGCTCCATCGCTTCATCCAGAACCGCGCGTATGCCCGGCCCCAGCGTTAAAGCCCCAACCGCCTCATGAGGCGTCTCATTTTGAAGAGCCAGCTTGATCGTATGCAGTTCGCGGCGCGAAGGTAAAGCGACATGATCGGCCTCGGCCAGATCATGGTCTTCGCTGGCCAGCCAGAAAATCGGCACATGCGGATACCCCGCCGACGTAGCGTCCTGCGCCTTGCGAATGACTGTCGCCGTCTTAAACAGAGTAAAAAGCGGGCCGCCTAAGAGCGTCACCTGCTGCCCGGTTACAACCGCGTTGGCCCCGTTCCGCAGGCGTTCAATATTTTCAAAGGTCTTTTCGCCGGCGCCGAAGCTTCGATTCTGCTCGACCAGCAGATCTGCCACAGCCGCGCGCGCCGATGGATCAAGTGCCCTCTGCCGGGACGCCCACTCTTGCGAGTACGGACTCAGCGGGTAATAAGGCAACGGGGTGCGGCTCAACGCGTAGTCGGTGAAAAGACGCGAGAGATGCGGTAAAACCGTAACTGGAAAGCACTCTGTGTGCAAGTCGCTCGTTCTCCAACTGCGTGCGGCGTCTCTTTGCGCCGGAATCCTTTTCAGTGTCTCACGCGGCTGCTCTTTTTCCTCAGCGCGTCCATCTTCAGCAGAGATTGCAGCTCTGGGCGGCGCTTCACAGGAAGCGTCTCTACGGCGTGTCTCGCCAGCGAGCGGTAGACCTCTGCCAGAATCGGATGCTGTTGCAAGGTCTGAAGATGCAGTCTTATTGTTTCCAAATCGCCCCGTGCAAAAGCGCCGCTGAAGCTGTTCTTCTCGCCACGCGCAAATACATTGCGCATGCTTGCCTGCGCCAGCGACTCGACCCAGCGCTTTGCATGGCGCTCCGAAAGCCCAGCCAGGCGCGCAGCAGCCATGGCTGCTGAGATTTCGCTGACAAGCAGTGGCGATGCCAGGGTAGCCGCCGCGTGATACATCGGCTTCTTCTTCGATTCGACCGCAAAGGGCTCGCCACCCAGCTTGCGAACCAGATGGTTCAGGCTCACGTGAATTTCAGGTCCGGCTTCCACCGCGAAGAAAACACCGGACAGCGGAACCGGGATGCGTGTTGGAAAGCTCATCACCGGCGCAATGGAGGCAACTTGGGCTCCCGCGCGCTTTGCGGCATCCAGCGCCTTCACATTCAGAGCGCCGCTCGAATGCACAACAATCTGTCTCCTTAAACTGCCACGCCGCTCGACAATGCGCTCGGCAACGCTCGCAATTTCAGCATCGCGCACACAGAGCCAGAGAATCTTCGCGTCGAAAGCTGCATTTTCGAACGTCACCTGCGGCACCTGCAGGCGCAGACGACGACTCGCTCTCGTAACAACCTCGGATAACGGGATATCGGCAGCCAAGCAGGCATGCGCAAGCGAGCTGCCCCAGTTCCCCAGCCCCACAATAGTGAGATCTGTTTTTCCCGGCATACCCGGATGATACGGTAAAGAAAAACCAGCCGGAGGACAGGCATGCCGCCGAAGAAGAAAGCCGTGAAATCAGCGATTACATTCAAGAAGGCAAAGTTCGAAGTGCTTTCGTCAAAAGTTGCATATGATGGACCACTCTTTCGGGTTCTCCGCGAAGAAGTGCAGGAGCCGGGGAACAAAACCGTGTCGCGCGACATCATCCGCCACAACGGCTCAGTCGTCATCCTTGCGGTTTTGGATTCCACCAAGCGCGATCCGCTGATTGTGATGGAGCGGCAGTATCGCCATGCTGCCGGGCAATATCTGTGGGAGATTCCAGCGGGAAAAATGGACGAAGGCGAAGAGCGCCTCGCGGCCGCGAAACGGGAGCTTATCGAGGAGACGGGCTACCGCGCTAAAAAGTGGACGAGGCTCGTTCGCTATTTCGCCAGTCCCGGATTTCTTGGCGAATGGATGCAGATATTTCTGGCCGAAGAACTCACGGCAGGAGAAGCGGCTCCGGAAGAAGACGAGTTGCTCGAAGTGGTGTTGGTTCCACTCTCCGAAATATTGAACAAGATTGACGAGGGAAAAATTCTGGACGGTAAGACTCTCGTGGCAGTCCAGCTGTATGCGCGCCTTCGCGCGAAAAAGAAGCTTCGCTAAGTAACTGATTTTGTGTAGATCGAAATTCTGTGAATCCCGTAGGAAAACCAAAGCAGCCTGATGTGCGTCTCTATTTGCAAGCAGGTTGGTGTCCCCAACCGTAATCTGCTTCAGGAAGGTCTAAGGCTCGTGGCAACCTATAAGGGAAAAGTGAAGTGGTTCAACAACGCGAAAGGTTATGGTTTTATTGGTCGCGATGATGGGCCCGACGTATTCGTCCATTACAGCGCGATCCAGCTTGACGGCTACAAGAGTCTGAAAGAAGGCGACGACGTGGAGTTTGATATTGTCCAGGGACAAAAGGGTCCCCAGGCAGATCAGGTCACCCGCGCACGCGAAGTTGCCTGACGGGAGCAAGGCAAGATATATCGTTTCCGCTCCTTACATATCATTTCTGCCTTCGATGAGGTAAGAGTTGGCGTGTGTCGCCTTGAAGATTGAACCCGGCTACCGCATACAAGGCAGCCGGGTTTTATACTTTCTGCCAACTAAGCGATAATCGTCTTTCGATGGACAATCGTTCGATCGCACAGCTTCTCGCCGAAACTGCTGATCTTCTTGAAATCAGCGGCGGCGATCCTTTCCGTATTCGCTCCTATCGCCGCGCAGCCGAAGCGGTGGAGTCGAGCACAATTCAACTCAGTGAAATTGCAGGCGACCTGAAGAAGCTGCTCGATATCCCGGGCATCGGCAAAGGCATGGCTGCCAACATTCAGGAAATTGAAAAGGCCGGCACACTGCCCCTGCGCGAAGAGCTGCTGACGAAGTACAGAGTTGGAATGCTCGATCTGCTCAAGCTTCCCGGCATGGGGCCGAAATCCGTTCTTCTTTTCTGGGAGGCGTTGCAGGTCTCCTCCATCGAAGAACTCGAAGCTGCGATCACAGCAGGCAAGCTGGAAACTCTGCCGCGCATGGGCGCAAAGCAGATTGAGAAGCTGAAAAAAGGCATCGAAGAACACAAGAAAAACAGCGGTCGCTTTCTCATCGATGATGCCGAAACAGCCGCCGAAAAACTGATCGCCTACCTGCGAAACTTTGAGGGCCTTGAAACCATCACCCCCGCGGGTTCGCTGCGGCGCGGACGCGAAACCGTTGGTGATCTGGATATTCTCGTCACTGGTCCGGGATGCGCTGAAGACAAGGTGCAGGCTGCTGTGGAGTACACGGCAGCGTATCCGCCCATCGCGGATCTCATTGCCAAAGGACAGAACAAGGTCAGCTTTCGATTACGCAGCGGCCTGCAGGTGGATGTGCGCCTTCTGCCGGAAGGTTCCTACGGCGCAGCGCTGCAATACTTCTCCGGATCGAAAATGCACAACGTCACCATCCGCCAACGCGCTCTCAAGCGCGGCTATACGCTGAGCGAATACGCACTCGCGCGCATTGAAGACGGATCGTTTGTCGCCGGAGCTGCGGAACAGGAGATCTACGCCGCGCTAGGCCTGGACTGGATTCCGCCGGAGCTGCGCGAGAACAACGGCGAGATCGAAGCAGCCGAGCAGCATCGCCTTCCTGCGCTCATCGAACAGAGCGACATTCGCGGCGACGTGCACATGCACACCACCGCGACGGATGGAAAGAATACTATCCGCGAAATGGCGGAAGCGGCGCTCGCGCATGGCTACGAATACATGGCGATCACCGACCATTCTAAAAACCTGGCCATGACCTTCGGACTTGATGACGAGCGAGCGCTCGAGCACATCAAAAACATTCGCAAGGTCAACGACCAGATGGAAGGTCGTATTCGCATCTTCACCGGCATCGAAGTCGACATTCTCAGCGACGGACAACTCGATCTCTCGGACGAAGTGCTGGCGCAAATGGATGTTGTCATCGCCAGCGTGCATTCCCTCTTCAATCAGCCCGAGGAGCAGATGACCGAGCGCGTTCTACGTGCTTTGGAAAATCCCAACACGCGCATCCTCGGACATCCCACCGGACGCCTGCTTCTACGCCGCGAAGCTTACAAACTGAACCTGCCGCAGATTCTGCGCCGCGCCGCTGAACTCGGCGTCGCCGTCGAACACAATGCCTATCCCGACCGGCTCGATCTTTGTGATCGCGACCTGCGCCTCGCCAAAGAGCTTGGCTGCAAAATCTCCATCAACACTGATTCGCACCACACAAGCCACATGGAGAAGATGCGCTACGGCATAAAGCAACTGCGGCGCGCCTGGCTTACGAAGGACGACGTGCTCAATACCCTCCCCGCCGACAAATTCCTCACAGCGCTGCGCCCACGAACCTAACCTGTACTCGTGGGGTCATCTGGCGCTTGCACAGAAACATCAACGGTGGGAGCCGCCACTATCGTCGCTCCGCTTGAGTCAATCCCGCCGCTCGCTGGAACCGCGGTAGCTTTCTCAGGCTTCTGCCCAACCAGTCTCATGTTGATCAGCTTGTTCAGCATGTCGAACCAGAAGGGTGCTCCAAGTGAAACAGCGATCGCCGTAAGCAGCCATCCTCCCAGGTTGAATCCCCAATGGATCGCTATCTGCTTCGCCCCCGCGTGGTCCGGATCGGCTTTAGCTTTCCAATAGCGCTGCACATAATCCCAGTCATAACCAACTGGAAGCTCATCTCCCAATCTCTTCTGTATATCGCTGCGGGCCGTTTCATAACTGGGCAGCCCGCAATGTTGGCCATCTTTACAGCTATACATCTGCGCCGTTGCCGTAACCGCATCCCGCGCATCCTTCGATGTCCAGAGTTTCTGCGTGATCGTAAAGAGATTCGCATTGCACATGATGGCCAGCACCAGCCCGAGCGCCAGCAGCCAGCTCTGCGTGTGCCGTTTATATAAGCCGTTCACGCGGTCCATCGTGCCGTCATACCATTGCTCGACTGCCGAGACGCAAGCCACGCTGTCGTGCTCTATTCCCAGAATGATCGCGCCGAGCTTTTGTTTCAGCGGCGAATTAGCCGGAAGGCTTGCCACAATTGCCGTCACGTCCGTCGAAGGCAGATTTTGCATCTCTGCCAACGAAACAAGCAAAACGCGGGTAAAGAGTGGAGAAGCAATATACGTAGGCCGCGGTTTTGTCGTTGAAGAGATCCGAATGCCGAGAAGTTTTGCCGGTTCGAACGAGATCGTTTCGATCAGTGGATGACTGACAAACTTTTCGTAGACGGCAGGGTCGCCCACCATCTTGCAAATCGCTTTCTCTAGAGCGACGGCGCGTTTCGCAGTGAAAGCGGCCGCCATCTCGCAAACGTGCGAAGCAATAATACTCAGCAGCAGGCACACGAGAACGATGCCGATTGCCACTCCTAGAATCTGGTCCATTCCGCAGCCCTCCTTGTGCTCACATATCTCCGCAAAAGCAGTGGTGAAATTGCAAGCCAGTATCGCCTCTCCGCCGCGCCATGTCGAGCCTCTTCTGCCGCTTCCACACGAGTAGGATAAAATTCAGCACTGATGGCAGAGGAAATGAATTCCGGCAAACGCTCGCTGTTGATTGTGCTGGTTGCAACTGTGTTGGTTGTGGCAGCAATTGCGGTTTACGTCTACATTGGCGAGAAGCCGCCTGTAGCGGCAGGCAAGATTCTAAAACTGGACGTTGTCCCGATTCACAGCCAGATGCGCGTTGGTGAAGGGGCGGAGGGCGTGCAAGGCGGCATGGAAACCTATGACCAGCTGATTGTTCTGGCCGACGTTGAGATTCGCAACCAGACCGATATCCCGCTTTTTCTGCATGACATGTGGGGCAATCTCACCAGTGCAGATGGCGAAGAGCAGCGCAGCCTTGGCGCCAACAAAACCGACTTCCAGAACGCGTTCCTCGCCTACCCGCAGCTGGCTGCCTTAAAGCAGGAGCCGCTGATGCGCGACATCACCCTCAATCCCGGCCAGACCGTGCAAGGGCTGATCATCGTCCACTATCCCATCACGAAAGATCAATGGGACGCGCGCCATGGCTTTGAAGCCGACATCTCCTTCATGCATCAGAAGAACCTGGTGCTTCCGTGGCCCGCACCCGCAAAATAGCGTTTAGTGAGTGACACTCACGGGCGCCGGTGCCGCTTTCGGCGTTGAGATATAACCCTGAACCTGGTCTTTGCCGATGTTGTTCACCACCAGCTCATACAGATAGTTATCTTTGCCCGTGTAGAACTGTACCGGCTCATTCAGTCCACGATCTTTCTTCTCGATCTTCTTGTCATCGGCATAGACGTTCAGCGTAAAGCGGCTGTGTTTGGTGTCGGCCTTACGCAATTCCAGCCCGACAGTAGACACCGGCTCCCGCTTCCCCTTGTGCAGTGTGAACTCGTAGTAGTTGCGGTCGCCCTTGTGCTTCAGAATTTCCAGCTCGCTGTGATTGGTAGCGATAAGGCCGCTCTGCACGCCCATGTCACCCTTCATGCTCTGCAGCTGTGCTTGCGTATTCTGCAACTCGGTCTTGGTCTGAGCCACATCGGTTTTCACGCCGCCTACATCTGTTTTTACGCTGGAAACGTCGCTCGAAACCGCGCCGATCTGTTGCTGAGCCGCTGCCTGCGCACTTTCAAGCCGCTTCGCGTCCGCCTGTTGTCGCCGCATCAGATCGTTGGCCCGCGTCTCCAGCTGTTTCTGAGTCAAGCCGACGGATTGCCCCAGCGTTTCCGATTCGACCTTCAGACGGGCATTGGTCTGCTCCAGCTCCTTGGATAGCTGATCGTTCTGCGTCTGCGCCTGTATCACCTGCGTCTCCGCCTTTGTCAGGCGAGTGCTGAGTGTATAGCTCCAGATCAGGCCGCCCAGAGCGGCCAGCAACGCTGCAGCCAGCAATCCTAAAAATGCTCCTGAAAAACTCCTCTGCTCCACAACCGGTTCGTCAGTCATCGTTCTCGTTCCCTCTTTCGCCGTGCCGTGAGACTACCCAACATCAATGGACGGTGGCAAATCATTTTTGGTCTATCGCCGCCATACAATAGAGACGTGGGCACAGCAGATGTAGTCATCGCAGGGGCGGGAATTATTGGCCTCTCCACGGCGCTGGAACTGGCCGAAGACGGCCTGCGTGTCACCGTACTTGAGCGGGAACGCGCCATGAGCGAGGCTTCCTGGGCGGCCGCCGGCATGCTCGCCGCGCACGATCCGGAGAATCCCGCTGCGCTGCAGCCCCTTTCGAATCTCAGCATTTCGCTCTATCCCGGCTATCTCGCAAATGTCGAAGAGCTTTCGGAATTAAAAATTCCCCTCCGCACAAGCGGAACGCTGCAAGGCTCGACACCTGGCCATCATTTCAAAGCCGCGCTCTCGTCCGAAGAAGTCGCCTCACGTCTGCCTGAGCTGCATTCTGCCGGACGAAGCTTTTTGTGGCTCAACGAACACAGCCTCGATCCTCGCGATCTCTGCGCTGCTTTGCCAAAGGCTGCGACCGCCGCCGGGGTTGCCATCGTAGAGCAATCGCCCATAACCGCCGTTCGCAACGGACCTTCCGGCGTCAGCATCACCACACCTCAGGCGACTTACGAGGCCGAACACTTCATCAATTGCTGCGGAGCCTGGGCAGGAGCGATTGCCAGTCTGCCAACAATCGAGCCGCGTAAAGGACAGATGGTTACGGTCAAGCTGCCGTCACATCTCCATCTGCCCTATGTCATCCGTACACCCGAGCTTTACCTCGTTCCGCGTGGCGATGGCCGCATCGTCATCGGGGCAACCGTCGAGCACGCCGGCTTTGACAAATCTGTCCAGGAGACAACGATTCAGACGTTGATTGATGACGCTGTCGCCCTCTGGCCACCCATTCGCAATGCGCAGATAGTGGAGACATGGGCTGGCTTGCGCCCCGGCTCTGCGGATGGCCTTCCGGTGATCGGCGCCTGCGGCCCACACAACTGCTGGATTGCCTCCGGCCATTTCCGCAACGGCATCCTGCTCGCTCCGGCAACGGCACGTGTGTTGCAGGAAATCATCTTGGATAAGACTCCGAGTGTCGATCTTTCTCCTTTCCGGTGCGACCGATTCGACTCCGCAGCCGTCTCTATGGCAGAGGTAGTCCACTGACCCGCAAAGTGACAACCCTATAACGACGCTGCTATAAACAGTATTTAGCCCACTTTCGCGTCCCAGGCGTTCCACAAGCGTCTCCATCGGCGAATTACCGGGTTGTTATCAGCATCCGGCCACAAGGTGGCCGCATCCAACAAAGTTCGCCTGGATCAGGCAATTTCACTGGAGGGATTGAGCAAGATATGTCGACCGCAGTAGCTACTAAAGGTCTGGAAGGAATTGTTGCAGCCAACTCTGGCATTTGCTGGATCGATGGAGAAGCCGGGGTGCTCGCCTACCGCGGCATTGACATTCATGAGCTGGCCGAAAAATCCACATTCGAGGAGACGACTTACCTCCTCTGGCACGGAAAACTTCCCACCGCATCCGAACTCGCAACCTTCAAAAAAGAACTTTCCGACGCCCGCCAGCTTCCCGCCGATACCCTTAAGCTCATCCAATCCTTCCCGAAAACAGCAACGCCGATGGAAGTGCTTCGCACCGCCGTCTCCGCGCTGAGCATGTACGACAAGGACGAGAAAGCTGTCGACCACGATTCGAATGTGCGCAACAGCTTCGATCTCACCGCGCAGATTCCGATGATTGTTGCCGCCTTCGATCGAATCCGCAAGGGTAAGCCCGTCGTCGAAGCCGACAAGTCGCTCTCGCACGCCGGCAATTTCCTCTGGATGCTCACCGGCGAAAAGCCATCTGAAACTGCGACCCGCACCTTCGATGTTGCCCTGATCCTGCACGCTGATCATGAGCTGAACGCCTCGACCTTTGCCGCTCGCGTTATCGCCGCAACGCTTTCTGATGTACATTCTGCGATTACCGGAGCCATTGGCGCGCTGAAGGGTCCACTGCACGGTGGCGCGAACGAAGCTGTAATGCGTCTGCTCTTCGAGATTGAGAAAGAAGGCGCCGATCCAGTCGAATACGTGAAGAACATGTTGGCGCAGAAGAAAAAGGTCTCCGGCTTCGGTCATCGCGTTTACCGCACTGAAGACCCGCGTGCCACCCACCTGCGGAAGATGTCAGAAGACCTGAGCCGCGCAGCCAACAATACCAAGTGGTTCGACATGTCCCAGCAGATCGAGCAGTACATCCGGACAGAGAAGAAGCTGAACGCGAACGTCGATTTCTACTCGGCATCGACCTACACCACGCTCGGCATCGATCTCGATCTCTTCACCCCTATCTTCGCCATCAGCCGCATGTCTGGATGGGCCGCCCATGTCATCGAACAACTCGACGACAACCGCCTCATCCGTCCGCGCGCAGAATACATCGGGCCCGAGTATCCGGCGACCTACATCCCGATCGCACAACGATAAATTCCATCAGCACAAAAAAGGCGCCCAGCTACGGACGCCTTTTTTATTTACAGTGAAGCACGTGCACTTGGAAGTAAGTCTTACGTTCCACTCTTGCGGCTGGCAGGCGGAACAATTCCATTCATGCGCAGATAAACAACCATCTGTCCGTAGTGATCCATCGAGTGAGCGATGCAGAAAGCAGCCAACATGGCGCGGGTCGACTTGCGCTCGCCGGTTCCCATCACCTCAAAGGCATTGGCGGCAGTAATCGTATCGATAGCCTTATGCGCATAGACGTAAGAATCCTTGAGCGCCTTCACGATGTCATCCTTGCTCGTCAACTTCTCGATATCGTCGTCCTTCACCGCGCCCGGCACATTCCAGCCTTCAAAAAATTCATAGTTCGCTTCCGCCAGATGTTTTACCTGCTGTCCGAAGGTACGCACGCCCTTGAACTCCCCCTGCGTTGGCGCAAAGTTGTATTTGTCGGCGGGCATGGCCTCTGCCGCACCCACTACTTCGCTCTCCTGCAAGCTCATCAGGTGGTTATAGGTATCCGCCGGCGTGGCTTGTGTACTCGACTGCGCGTAGGTAAATGTTGCCGGAACCGCAAGACAACAAAGCAATGCAATGCAAACTGCACGCATGATTTTCATTCTCCGTCCTCCTCTGAAACTACTGCGCTAGCAGCCTAGCAGAAGGCGCATAATCCAGGGTGTCAAATTGTCGTCTAAACGCCTGAAAAGCTCGGTGCTACGTGGTTTCCCCAGGTACGGTCCGGCTATATGCTGCAACCGGCCCTTCAGGTCGTAGAATAGAAAAGTTAGGAGATCGCGCACGATGAAACGGGTATACATGGATGCCAATGCAACGACACCTCTCGTACCTGAGGTGCTCGACGCCATGCGCCCCTATTTCATCGAGCACTTCGGCAACGCCTCCTCCATCCACCAGCAGGGCCAGCATGCTCGCGCCGCTGTCGAGCAGGCACGGGAATCGGTGGCTGCACTCGTGAACTGCCGTCCAGCCGAAATTGTCTTCACCTCCGGCGGCACCGAAAGCGACAACATGGCGCTCTTCGGCCTTGTCGGACCGGGCGATCACCTCATTACTTCATCGATAGAGCACCACGCCGTGCTGCATGCAGCCGAGAAGCTACGCGACCGCGGCGCCGAAGTGACATTTGTGCCGGTTTCAGGCGAAGGTGCCGTCGATCCGCAGGTCGTACGCCGCTCCATCAAGCCGAATACCAAGCTCATCAGCATCATGATGGCCAACAATGAAACCGGCGTAATCCAGCCGGTGAGTGAGATTGGCCGCATCGCAGCCGAGGCCGACATCTTTTTCCACACCGACGCCGTGCAGGCCGCGGGCAAGCTGACAATCGACGTGCAAACGCTACGCTGCGATCTGCTCAGCATCTCCGGCCATAAAATGCACGCGCCACAGGGTACAGGAGTTCTTTACGTTCGCCGTGGCACTCAGCTCGAACCACTCTTCTTTGGCGGATCGCACGAGCGCCAGCGCCGCGCCGGTACTGAAAACCTTCCCGGTATCGTGGGCTTGGGCAAAGCCGCAGAAATTGCCCGCGCTGCCCTCACCGACGGCACCATCCAGAAAGTTGCCGCGCTGCGCAACCGGCTCGAGCAGGGCGTTCTCGCGCAAGTAGAAGAAACCGGAGTCAATGGCGGAAATTCTGCCCGCGTCGCCAACACGACCAATCTCTACTTCGACAATCTCGAAGGTGAGGCTCTGGTGATCGCGCTCGATCTCAAAGGTTTATGCACCTCGGGCGGCTCAGCCTGCGCCTCGGGAGCCGCCGAGCCATCGCATGTGCTCAGCGCCATGAACCTCACTCCGGCAAGAGCGCGCGCCAGTCTGCGCTTTTCGCTCACGAAGCAAACAACGGAAGACGATATCGACTTTGCACTGAGCATTATCCCAACAGCTGCCGCTCGCCTGCGCGAACTCGCACCGGTGAACGCCGGAACTCTGGGATAACCAGAATCAATCCGCTGAGAGACAATATCTATTCAATAACTTACAGAAAAGTAAAAGGCACAGCTTGAAGAGCTGTGCCTTTTCTTTTCGTCCTAAATAAGAGCGATTACGCCGAAACCATCTGCCGCGACATATTGGCAGCAGCGCCGACGTTCACGCGAAATTTCTTCATCGTGACCGAGAGCGCCTTTTCGATTCTGCGCAGGTCTTTTCTCTCACCCGGCAGGGCAAACGTCGAGGCCACGCCACGGCTCGAAGCGCGACCGGTACGGCCAACGCGGTGGACGAAGTCCTCAGCAACCTTGGGCATATCGTAGTTCACCACGTGTGCCACGTGCTTCACATCGATGCCGCGAGCGGCCACATCGGTCGCTACCAGCACGCGATGCCTGCCCTCAGAAAAGCTCCGCAAAGCGGCGTTACGCTGTGACTGCGAGCGATCGCCGTGAATCTGCGTCGCGGCCCATCCGGAGTGCGAAAGCTTCTTCGCAATACGATCTGCGCCATGCTTCGTGCGCACAAAGACCAGGAAGCTTCCCTTTTCCTTCTCGAGCAGATGCTCCAGGAGTTCGAGCTTCTTTTCCTGCGTCACTTCGAATGTCTGCAGCTCCACGTTCTCTGACGGCTTCAATACTGAGCCGATCTCGATGCGAACAGGATTGCTCTGGTAATCGCGAACGATTTCCTTAATCTGCGCGTCGAGGGTTGCCGAATAGCAAAGCGTCTGCCGCTGTGTCGGCGTCGAGTCCGCTATACGACGGATAGCAGGCTTGAAGCCCATATCCAGCATGCGGTCCACTTCGTCCAGCACCAGAATCTCGACCGTATCGAGCTTCACCAGCCTGCGCTTGAGGTAATCCTCAAGGCGGCCAGGAGTCGCCACGATCAACCGCGCACCCTTGCGAATCGCCTGCAGCTGCGGGCCTTCATTCATGCCGCCGCAAACAAGCGCGACCTGAATATTAGAGCCGTTCGCAATCTTGCGGAAAGCCTGCTCCACCTGCATCGCCAGCTCGCGTGTCGGCAACAGGATCAGGGCCTTGGCATTCTTGTTCTGCGACTGCTGCAACCGCTCAATGATCGGAATCAAAAAGCTGAGCGTCTTGCCGGTGCCGGTCTGCGCTGTTGCCAGCACATCTTTTCCCTCAAGCGCGGGAGGAATCGCCTTCTCCTGCACAGGAGTGGGCGTAACGAAATTTACTGCAGCCAGGCGCGTCTTCAGCGCTGGTGAAATGTTGAAATCTGAAAATTGGTTCATGTGTCCTTTAGTCCGGCTCGACGCACACAGATGCACAGGCGCACCGCCGGTATATGTGGTTCATCCGGATACAGCTTCACTGTCCCGATGAATCAGAATGTATGCGTATGGGAAAACCCGAGTGAATCAAATCCAATGGTCGAGATCGAAGTTACTCCTCGACACGAGGTTCTGCCGGACGCTGCCTCTCACATGCCGCGCATTGCGTGCATGCACCCACTCCATCAAGGAGCGGCTACGCTGTAGGGGCTTGGGATAATTACGTGCCAGGCGATCTTGCTTTGGAGGGCGAGAACGGCTCACAACCAAATCACTGAGCGTGGTTTTAGTGTAACACAACTGCTTGATTCTCTTTCGAAACGGCCGTCAGTTTACGCTACACTTCTGCCGGGTGCCCCAGGTTCGCGAAGCTAACCTGGGGCTTTTTCCCATCATAACTACCACCTTCAACAGCACGGTAGCCGGATGCCCACATTTCGCTTTTGAGATGTGAGTTTCGATCACTCCATGTCTCAAATCGAGGCATGGCACCCACCATCCACCTGTGGAAAATGAGATACTAGAACCAGCTGGGTGCCCCAGGTTCGCGAAGCTAACTGGGTTTCTTCATATAACCTGGGTCTTTTCATCATGCCGTCAACCTTCAACAACACGGTAGCCGTAGCCATGTCCGGCGGAGTCGATTCCTCGACCGTCGCCGCCATGCTCAAGGACGAGAGCTACGAGCTCGTCGGCCTCACGCTGCAGCTCTGGAACCAGCGCCGTCTCGCCGGCAAGGAGGGCATGCCCGAGCAGGTGCAGGGCCGCTGCTGCTCCATTGACGATGTCTACGACGCACGCCGGGTCGCCGAGAACCTCGGCATCCCCTATTACCTGCTCAATGAGCAGGAGCGCTTTGAGGAGCAGGTCGTCCGCCCCTTCGTCCGTGAGTACCTCGCCGGACGCACGCCCATTCCCTGCTCCCTTTGCAACAACCATCTCAAGTTTGACCAGCTGCTCATCCGCGCCCGCCAGATCGGCGCCGACCGCATCGCCACCGGCCACTACGCTCGCAACGAGTACGACCCGGAGCGCAACCGCTGGATCCTCAAGCGCCCCGCCGATACCTCGAAGGATCAGACCTATTTTCTCTTCGGCCTCACGCAGGATCAGCTCTCACGCACGCTCTTCCCCCTCGGCAACTACACCAAGCCCGAGGTCCGCGAGATTGCTCGCGAGCACGCACTCGCCCTGGCCAGCAAGCCCGACTCGCAGGAGATCTGCTTCATCCCCGGCGGCGATTACAAGAAGTTCATCGACGCCTATCTCGACGAGCAGGGCGAGCCGCTACCCGATTCCTCCGGCGAGCTCGTGTCAACAACGGGAGAAGTGATCGGCCATCATCAGGGCATCCATAACTTCACCGTAGGACAGCGCAAGGGACTCGGTCTATCCTCGCCCACGCCGCTCTACGTCATCCAGATCGACAATGCGTCAAACAAGGTCACAGTCGGCAATGAATCAGAAACCACCATCCAGACGCTCCGCGCCCGCGATCTGAACTGGATTTCGATTGCCTCGCTCGATGGCCCCATGCGCGTCAAGGCCAAGATTCGCCACCGCCATGAGCCCGCCTGGGCCACGATTGAAATGGTTGGCGACGGTGAAGTCCTCGCCACCTTCGACGACCCGCAGCGCGCCGTCACCCCCGGCCAGTCAGCCGTCTTCTACGACAACGACGAGGTAATAGGCGGCGGCTGGATCCTCTAGATCGGCAACAGAACCGGGTGCCATCACGGAACCGGGTACCCCGGGAACCTGCCCTGAGCGAAGCCGAAGTGACGCGGGTATAACGAAGATACGGGTGCCCCAGGTTCGCGAAGCTAACCTGGGTCTTCCCATCCAAACCAACGTAACTTCAGATTAGAAGAACGATTTTATACACTCACACAACCATGCCGTGGGGACTGAATCGGTTTCAGGAAACAAAGACCGACCTCCACTTCATCACCTTCAGTTGTTACCAGCGCAAACCCTACCTGAACACCCCACAAGCGCGCTCACTCTGTGAAGAATCCATCGAGAAAACTAGACAGAAATACGGATTCGTAATCCCCGGCTACGTCATCATGCCCGAGCATGTGCATCTGCTCGTGAGCGAGCCGCCTGCAAATCCATTAGCAACAGCAATCAAAGCCATCAAAGTCTCCATCTCAAAACAATCCACACAAAACCCGTTTTGGACACCGCGCTACTACGACTTCAACGTCTACTCAGAACGAAAGCGAATCGAGAAGCTCCGATACATTCACCGAAACCCAGTAAAGCGAGGACTGGCAGCGAAACCAGAAGACTGGCCCTGGTCAAGCTTCATTCACTACGCAACGGGAGAAGCAGGAACCGTCGAAATCGAATCACACTGGACCGCAAGAAGAAGAGAACGAACCACCGCCCAACTTCTTCTCGCCAACGAAACAGCGGGTGCCCCAGGTTCGCGAAGCTAACCTGGGTTTTTTCGTGAATGTCGCAAATATGTTATCTCAATCGCTTTGTATCAGGTGGGATCAACTGCTTATCGGAATCAATTGAGTAGTCGTTGAGAAAAGACCCAGGTTAGCTTCGCGAACCTGGGGCACCCCGTCCATATAACTTGGCGCAAATTTTGATTGAGATGTCGCGGATTCACGAAACCAAACAATCATTCAGCGACTTTTGGTTGCCTTTCCGTAAGCAAATTCTCCATACAACATGCCTGCGCATCTCTTCATCGAAACTGGGGTCTGGACAAAAAGAGGATGGGCACAAACCCATTCCGATAAATGGAGAAACCCACATGACGAAAAAAATAATCCCCGGTCTATCGTTGGCAGCGTTTATGGCAGCTACTTTACTCAGCATCCCCGCAGCACAGGCGCAATATGCGGCACCCCCGCCACCGCCTCCAGGATATGGGCATGAGCCATGGGCATCCGCTCCGGCAGAGCTTCAGGGAGTCGAGTCGCAAGGCTTCCACGACGGCATCGAAGGCGCTCGAAAAGATTACGAGAATCACCGTCAGCCCAGCGTGGAGAACCGCGATGAATTCCGTCATCCTCCTGTAGGCCATCATGATCGCGAGGCCTATCGCGATGGTTTCCGTCGCGGATATCAGGTAGGCGTAGAGCATCTGATGCACGGCTATCCCCATTCCTATTAACGACAATAAAAAGGGGGCCCATATTGGCCCCCTTTTTTCTGTTCCAAATCAAAGTCGTTCCGGTCGATCGTCAAAAATCTGTCAAGCCCCCGACATGTCCTGATCTCCGTTAAACAATTGAAAAATAATCGGTTATCCGCTGAAAATAGTTGGCAGAGTATTTCGCATGATTTTGATATTCTGGATATAGAAGGGCTTTTGACCAGACAGTGCCTCACGACCTGTTAATAAAATCGTCACTCCCCCGCTAAGTCGTTGAAAACACTCATTTGAAGCTAATCCATTCAGAATCAACAATTTATAAGGGGATGATCCCCTGCTAAATTGTTGAAAACAATAGAAACGATATCTCAGAAAGGGGGGTAGGGGGCCTACACCGGCTGGGGAAAGAGCTGTTTCTGTTCCGTTTCACGGCATTTTGCAACGATGAGTGTAATGTCATCTGCTTGTTCTTCCGGGCTGTGAAGCTGCAGCTCGTCGGCAATGGACTTCAGCAAATCTTGTGACGGTAAATGGCGATTCCGCTGCAAACTGTCGGCGAGCCTTTCCAGGCCAAACTCCTCGCCCCGCTGGTTGCAGGCTTCTGTCACTCCGTCGGTAAATAGTACAACTGTATCGCCGGGATTGAGGCATGTTTCCTTCGTCTCGCACTGCCAGTCCGCAAACATGCCGACAACCGTGCAAGTGGAGTGAAGCCAGTCGACATCTCCGCCGCTTCTCAGCAGTAGAGCCGGTAGATGACCGCAGTTGGCGTAATGCAGGCGCTGGATGTGATCTTCATACTCGGCGTAGAAGAGCGTGGCGTAAGAGCTGTCGCCGGTGTTCTCGTAGAAGAGCTGGTTGACGGAGTGGAGGAGATGATGCGGATGATCGAGGACGATCGCCAGCTGTCCGCGAAGATTGGCCTGTAGATTTGCCATCAGCAAAGCGCCGGCAATTCCCTTGCCCGCAATGTCCCCGATGACCAGTCCCAGCCGGTTTTCTCCGAGATGCAGAAAGTCGTAGTAATCGCCGCCAACCTGTCGCGCCTGAATACAAACACCTGCGTAGTCGAGCGACTGCAAAGGCGGGAGACGCTGCGGAAAGAGCCGCGCCTGCACCTGCTTGGCAATCTCCATCTCCTGCAAGGCTCGCCGCTCGGCCTCCAGTCGCGCGGCATATGCGAGGCGCGAGGCTTCGATCTCGCGGTTCACCTCGTCGCGGAACTCTTCAGCGGAGATTCTCCATGCCGCTTCCAGGTTGAAGTCGCGCGGACGGACGCTCGGCGCATCAAGCAGCTTCGCATCTTCCATGCGCGAGATGCGATAAGTGCGATAACCGCGATCGGTTCCGGCGAATAGGTACCAGGTGCTTCCCTTGGCAATAAGACCCAGCGGATCGACGGTGCGCTCGACCTTCTCGCGGCCCGCTCGCCAGTAAAGGAAGCTCAGCTTGCGGTCGCGTGCCACCGCCTCCTGAACGATGGCCAGCATCGAGAGGTTCTCCGAGGTACCCAGCCAGCCGGTGGTGTCAATATAGAGGCGGTCACGGATAGACGATGCCCGCTCACGCAAAGACTGCGGCAAAGAGGCCATGAGCTTGCCGATAGCACGGTCGGCCGCCGCAGCCAGCTGTTTGTCACCCAGAGAGCGCGGCTGCGCCATGAGCAGAGCGCGCAGCTCGGCCTCATCGAGGCCCGGCACCTGGGTACGCCAGTCCTCATCCAGCTGCCAGCCTCCATGTGATCCGCGCATGGCATAGACCGGCACCCCGGACGCGCTCAGCGCCTCCATGTCGCGATGCACAGTCCGCTCGGAGACCTCAAGCTTCTCCGCCAGCTCTCGACCGGTCATCTGACCGCGAGCTTGAAGCAGCAACAAGGCGGACATCAGGCGATCAGCTCTCATGGAATGCATCTCGAAGTAAATTTTTGAGAATGGGCAATTATGACACAAGGTGTCATATATGGCGGACTAGCATTGCTTTCGAGGGAGAAAGTGAACATGAAGATGACTGAGTTATTGCTTGCCGATCTGGAACGTGAAGCTGCATCGACCCGCCGTGCGTTAGAACGCGTGCCTGAAGGCCGTTATGACTGGAAGCCCCACGAGAAATCGATGCCGCTGGGATATCTGGCAACAATCGTTGCGACCATTCTGGGCTGGATCCAATTCATGATCGAAGAAGACCAGCTGGATATGACGCCGCAGGGTGACTCCAAACATAAGCCGCAGAAGTTGACGACGCGGTCCGAGTTAATCGCCGCATTGGACGATTCGGTCGCAAAGGCACGCAAAGCGTTGGAGAACACGACCGACGAGCACCTGTTGACAACATGGAAGTTTGTGGTCGGCGGTCATGTGGCAAGCGAGAACCCGCGACATATCATGATCCGCGACGCGGTCTTCAGCCATCTTGCGCATCATCGCGGGCAACTTACGGTCTATCTGCGACTGAACGACGCGCCGGTGCCGTCCATTTACGGGCCTTCGGCGGATGAGAATCCATTTCGGTAGCGTTTGTCCTATCCTGTACTTCTATGCGAGCCATTCACATTGAGCATGATGGCGGCCCGGAAGTTCTTACCGTCGCGGAGATAGCTACCCCTAAGCCGGGAGCCGGAGAGGTTCTCATCAAAGTGGCAGCAGCCGGATTGAACCGCGCCGACCTGCTTCAGCGCGAAGGCCACTATCCGCCGCCGCCGGGTGCATCCCCTATTTTGGGGATGGAGGTCTCAGGGCACATTGCAGAAACAGGCAGCGATGTGAATGCACGATGGAAGGTAGGAGACGCGGTATGCGCGCTTATACCGGGCGGCGGGTATGCGGAATACTGCGTGGCCAACGCCGGCTGCTGTCTGCCGCTGCCTGCAAGCGTTAGCCTTACCGATGTAGCGGCACTCCCGGAAGCCGTTTTCACAGTATGGGCTAATCTTTTTGCAACCAATTATCTGCAATCGGGCGAACGGCTTCTGGTGCAGGGAGGTACGAGCGGCATTGGGACGATGGCCATCCAGATGGCGAAGAGCTTTGGCGCCCTGGTGGCAACGACTGCCGGATCACAGCAAAAGTGCGACTTCTGCCTTTCACTTGGTGCCGAGAGAGCCTTCAACTATCGTGAAGAGGATTGGTTGGCCGGCGCTCTGGATTGGAGCAGCAGGAGAGGTGTCGATGTCATTCTCGATATGGTGGGAGGAGATTATTTTCCGAAGCATATACAGTTGCTGGCGCCGCTTGGACGCCTGGTACATATCGCTACCTCTCATGGTGCAGAGGTAACGGTTGATCTGCGGGCCATCATGATGAAGAGACTGATAGTTACCGGTTCTACGCTGCGCTCTCGGTCGGTGAATGAAAAGACAGCGCTGTGCGATCAGATTGCGGAGAAGGTCTGGCCGCTAGTGGATTCAGGCCAAATTCGTCCGATTGTGGATTCAACTTTTCCATTGGAAAATGCGGCGGAGGCACACATGCGCATGCAGGGTGGCGGCCATATTGGAAAGATCATGCTGCTTTTATAGGTTTGGCGAATGTACTCAACGGAATGTACGATCAAGCGCTTACGATCGATAACTGGTTCTTATACTTCGCAGAAACTCTTTGAATAGCAGGAAAAACATAGATTCCTCGCTTGTTATAGCCTGCACGGGAGACTAGATTTTTTGTATCTACTATTCAGGAGACATTTATGTGTCCCGTTGACACCGGCTTCTCCCGCCGTTCCTTCCTTCGCTATTCCGCCGCTGCTTCCGTCGTTGCTTCCATTCCGATACTTACCGAGTCACATCTGGCGCACGCGCAACGCCGCCGGATGTCGCAGAATATTCCACCCGATGCGGTACGCATCAACGCCAATGAAAATCCGCTTGGACCTTGCACGGGAGCGTGCGCAACGATTTCCAGTCTGATTCCTGAAGGCGGCCGTTACGACTTCGATCTCACCGAGAAGCTGATTACGACCTTCAGCGGGATGGAAGGCCTGAAACCAGAATATGTGATGGCTTATGCCGGATCAAGCGAGCCGCTGCATTACAGCGTGCTTGCATTCACATCGAAGGAAAAGTCTTACGTGACGGCTGATCCAGGCTACGAGGCGGGCACTTATGCCGCCAAGGCCAGCGGAGCAAAAGTGATCCCCGTACCGCTTACCAAGACCTATGCTCATGACATAAAAGCGATGGTGGCCGCCGATCCTAATGCTGGCGTGCTGTATATCTGCAACCCAAATAACCCGACAGGAACGATCACCAGCCGCGAGGATATCGAATACGCGGTGGAAAATAAGCCAAAGGGATCGATTCTGCTGATCGACGAAGCATATATCCATTTCTCCGATGCCACCCCGTCTCTCGATCTGGTAAAAGCCGATAAAGATGTGATCGTTCTGCGAACATTTTCCAAGCTATATGGAATGGCCGGCATGCGTTGCGGTTTCGCAATCGGGCGTCCTGACCTGCTAGCCAAACTACAGCCCTACGGTATGAATTCAATGCCGATTATGGCGGTTGCGGCGGCTACGACAAGTCTTCAGCAAAAAGATCTGATCGCGGAGCGCAAGAAGATTAATGCTGATATTCGCCAGGAGACCTTTGAGTGGCTCACTGCGAGCAACTACAAGTTCACGCCTTCGCAAAGCAACTGCTTCATGCTGGATACAGGACGTCCTGGCAAAGAAGTGCTGACCGCAATGGCAGCGAAGAACGTTTATATTGGCCGCGTGTGGCCTGCGTGGCCGACCTATGTCCGCATCACTGTCGGCACCAGCTCGGATATGGAAAAGTTCCGCACCGCTTATAAGCAGGTGATGAGCTCTTCTACAGCCGGCCTTGAGCCTCTTCCGCTGCCGGAGCGACTGCGGAATGCTCCTTACACTCACCTCTCGTAAATCGAATCGCAGAGAAAAGCCCCGGAACTCCGGGGCTTTTCTCTTTGTGGGTGGATGGTTTTTATTGAGGACGAACAGCGATCACTTCGATCTCTATGAGTCCCGTAGGCGCGGCAAGAGCGGCTACCTGCATAGCACTGCGTGCAGGCTTATTCGGCTGATCCTTGGTACCGAAGAACTGCGTATAACCAGCCATGAATCCGGCAAAGTCCATCTTGCCGCCTTTGGCTGGATCACCTGCGAGATAGGCGTGCATCATGACGACGTCGCCAAGTGTCAGCTTCTGCGCTTCCAGAGCTTTTTGAATCTGCTGGATGGTGCTGACAGTCTGCTCTTTCGTATCGCCGGGTGTGGGTGAAGCGAGTGTGGAAGCCATCATGCCGCTGAGATAAAGCGTGTCTCCCACCCAGACACCTTGAGAGATCGGAAAATCCGAATGAGGCGGCGGAAGAGGAAGACGCGTGACTTTCCGCTGAGCTTGCGCGTTTGCGGATAAAAGCACAGTTGCGGTTACAAATACCAGACAGAACTCCATAAGCGAACGGTTACGCTGCACTCGATCCTCCTTTTTGCACGGCAACTCCGATCTGGTTCACGGTGCGATAAGCGGAAAGCGCCGCTCCTTCCTGCCAGCCGATGATGTGGCTGGTGTGGTCGCCTGCGAAGTAGACACGACGGTCAGGCACGATGATGCGCTGGTATGTCTTCGCGTACTCGCTGCCGTATCCGTGAATCCAGGAGCCAAGGTTGTATGGAATTTCGCCCCAGTTGATGTACAGGGGGTTCTTGAGTTCTTTTGAATAGCCCGGATGCAGTTTTTCGATCGATGCGCGAGATGCATCAAGCTTGGCCTGCATATTGGGCAGTCGCCCGAAGGGTGTGCCGTTCTCAATGGAGTAGCCGCCAACGATGATGCCGCTCGGCGAGAAGAACGATGCGCTTGGATACCAGACGACATCGACGGTCTGGCGCAGATAGGAGAGACCGCCGTAGATGTTATATTGCTGTTCCCAGAAGCGGCGGGACTCCCATGCCACTTTGTAGCCGGAGTCATAGCTGCTGGCGCTGATGAGAGCCTTTATATCGGGCGAGAAATCAGCATCTATTGTCTTGACGACGCTAAAGGGCATGGCGCAGATGCAGTAATCAGCAGATACGTTTTCTGATTTACCAGACTTGCGATCGAGATAGGTGACGGTAACTCCGTTGGGTGATTGGCGAATCTGCTTCACCTCAGCGCCATAGCGCACAACGCTGCCAAGCTTTTTTTCAAAGGCCGCGGGGATGCGGTCCATACCTCCTACCGGCTGGAACATCGTCGCCTGCCAATCGATGACATCTTCCGACATCAAGCCCTGCCAGAGATCGGCGTCGAGCAAAGCATGCATCGGCAATGGATCTTTGGCCTCCGGAGCAGCAGGACCCGCGCCCGGGTAGATTTTGAATCCGGAACGCTCTGAACCTTTGAATACGTAATCGGTTTTCAAATCACCGTATTCCCGCAGGAAAGTGAGCATGCGCTCCTTGTCATCGCTGCTCAAATCCTGATCGAGAGCGCCTTTATTGATGCACTTTGCGAGCAATTCCGAGACGTGACCGCGTGTATCGTTGACCATCTGGCGCTGCTCGACAGCCTTGCCATCGTTCATCTTGTCGCATTGCAGCAATGTACCGCGCGATGTATTGACCTCAACTTCCAGCGGCACGCCGAGTTCGCGGCAGTAGCCAAGCATGGTGGTATGGATGGATGGAAGACGAGCGGGACCCGCATTGAAGTAATGGCCTTCTTCAAAGTTGCAGGTCTGCTGTGTGCCATCGGCAAACTGCACCTGCGTACCTCGGCGGATACTCCAGTTGCGGCCACCAACGCGGGAACGCGCTTCGAGCACGGTACATTTATATCCAGCTTTGCCCAGCTCATATGCCGAGACCAGACCGGCGATGCCTCCACCTAAAATCACGACCCGGGTTCCCTTGCCGGGCACTGGGCTCAGAGCGTCCTGCGCATAGGCTCCAGGTGCCGGCATCAGGCCAAGCGATTGCATCATCATGAAGGCGGCTCCATAGCCGCCAGCCTGACCGACCCGCATTAAAAAATCACGTCTACTTAATCCCATAACTTTCTTTTTCACTCCAAACTTTTTTATGAGAGAGAACCTGGCTAGACTGATTTGTCCGGCCAGGATAACCAAGAGGAAGCGGCGCATTTGACATGCACCGCATTGTTGAGGGTTAGAAGATAATCTTGAGAGCCAACTGTGTGTTGAACGGCTCGCCTGCGCCGATGCCGGGGGCACCGTTGTAGTCACCAATGGTGTCATAGAGAGTCCCCAGTTGCGTGCCCACCGTATTTCTGGGAGGCGCAAAGTTAGACCTATTGGTCAAGTTGAACATCTCTACGCGGAATTGTGTGCTGACGCGCTCTGTGATCGGCGTGTTCTTGAAGACAGAAAGATCCCAGGAGCCATATCCAGGTCCAAAATACTGGTTCCTGCGCGAATCTCCAAAAGTGTATTGAGCAGGGTTCGTAAAGGCGGCTGCATTCAACCACGATTGTGACGTGCTCGAATTGTGATGTACGCCATCGTATGGATTACCGATGACATCAGCACGCTGTACGCCTTCATTCGTGCCGGTTGTGTCGCTGGACGACATGACACTAAATGGCTGGCCGCCGTGCAGTGTTAAGAGCGTATTCGCCTGCCAGCCTGTGCTAAGCAGCCGGAGATGGCTGGATCCAGGAACTTCATAAGAGAAAAATCCCACGAACGTGTTGCGTACATCGAAGTCGCTGTTTCCATAGTCACCTTTGAAATCATGGCTGTCTTGCGGCAGCTGTCCGCGGTATGCGGTCACGATATCCATGTTGTGACTCCACGTATAAGTCAAGCTGGAGCTGAGGCGGTGCCAATTCTGCGTTCTCAGAGTGGCCTGCAGCGAGTTGTAGTTGGAGGTTCCGATGCTTTCGAGCTGGTTGATAGGATTTGTTCCGACCAGAGGGTTGGCGCTGACGGAAGTCTGCACAAAATTGGAATAGGTGCCGGGAGTAACTCCGACGCCAGGATTCACAAATCCCTGATTGATATCCAGCAGACTCAACAGGCGGCGGCCTTCGCTGCCTACATAACCCAGCTGCGCGACAACTTTGCCGTTGAGACTCTGTTCCACCTGCAGGTTGTAGTTCATGCTGTAGGCATTCCGGAAGTTTTTATCAACCGAGAAAAGGGCGCAAGGGCAGTCGGCGCTGCTGCTTGAGGGAAATACTGGAACGCCGAACTGAATCGGATTCGTCGCGCCAATATTAGTTGGCTGCACAGTAAGTACTGGGCTTGGTCCGCTTGGATTGCCTTCCACACCATTGGGAGCGCCATTGCCGGGACGATTATCCAGGAATGGGTTCAGATTTGGAGTATCGAAGTAGAACCCGTACCCGGCACGAATTACAGTGTTGCCGGATGCCTGATAGGAGAAGCCGACGCGCGGACTGAAATTCAACCAGCTTCGGTCATAGAGGGAATCGACCTGTTCGCCCTGCAAGACAATGCCGCCCAGCGATGGCCGGAAAGTGGAGAGGTTTTTGTATCCGTTGTGTAGAGGGCCTTCGTAGTCATAACGAACGCCGTAGTTGAATGACAGTTTTGGAGATAACTGCCATGCGTCCTGCGCAAACAGGTCGAAGGTATTTACAAAGACCTGCCGGTCGGGATCGCCAATCGCGATGGAAGATCCGGTGGGTGAAACATAGCCCGCCATGAAATCAGCAAGCGGCAGAAGATTGGTATCGCCTCCATAAGGAGCGATATCGGACGCCGTCCACGGACCCTGTGCGCCGTCGAAGGTTAAAGAGCCAAGAGCATGCCGTTTATAGAATTCATCCAGCTGCGCTTGGCGGTATTCGCCGCCGAACTTGAATTGATGCTTTCCGATGGTCCAGGAAAGATCGTCGGTGAGATGGCCGGTGATGTCGTTGCGGCCCTCAGGCGGTGTTTCCCCGGTCGGGTCGAATTCTCCATTTGCGCCGATGTTAATGTTCGGGGCACCAGGGTAGGGAGATCCCGTAACCAAGCCAAGAGCGGCCGGATCGAAATCCGTTTCAAAATCGCTGAACACCTGGTTGAAGTAGTTGACGCCGGCGAGAAGCTGGTTGGCTATGGTTGGCGTGAAGACGTGGTTGTAAACGATGGCATAGTTTTGAACGTGGATAGGGGCGACTTCATAGTATGCCTTCAGGATTGATCCAACCGGCGCTACCTGATTTCCCTGCCCTACGAACCAGTGCGCAGACAGACTGTTGCGGTCGTTGATGGTGTAATCGAGCTTGACCAGACCGTTGTAGCTATAGCCATATTCAGGATCGACGCTGGTATAGTTGTTCGTCGAGGCCGGGCCATTAAGAGCATACGTCGGCCACAGCCCTTTCGTAGAGCCATTGCCGTTGATAAGAGAAACGGCAACCGGATTGACTGCGATTCCATGATTGGCAAGAACGGCTGCCGCCTCGTTCTGATATGCAATTGAGGGTTCGGTTGCCTGCGCCGGAACTCCGATAGTAAAGTTCTGCTTTTCAAATGTTGTGAACCAGAAAAGCTTGTCCTTGATGAAAGGACCTCCTGCGGAAAAGCCCCAGTTCTGATTACGCACTTCCTGTTTGGTCGAGGTAAACGGATTCTTCGCTCCCAAGGCTTCGTTGCGATTGAAGTAGTATGCGGAACCATGAATTCCGTTGGATCCAGACCGTAAGCTTAGATTGATAGTGCCACCCGGATTTCTGCCCGATTCCGGCGGAGCTTGTGTCTGCGCGGAAAACTGCTCCACAGCGTCGATGGGAAGCACGATGCCTGCAATGCCGGAGACACCGCCCTGATTGACCGCGGGGATGTTATGCCATAGATCGTTGTTGTCGATACCGTCGATCTGCCAGTTCATCTGGTTGGCACGGGTACCGTTCAATGAGCCGTAACCGCCACCCACATACCCGGCGAACCCAGGAGTCAACGCTACAAGCTGGGTAAAATCGCGGCCGTTCAGGGGAATGTCCTGTACCGCTTTGCTTTGCAATACCGTTGTCTGTGTCGTTGTCGTCGTATCCAGGGCAAGCGCGGCTGCCGATACTTCGACTGTCGTAGCCTGTGAGGCGACCGAAAGTTTGATGGGCAGTGTGTAGATGGTTCCCGCCGTAACTGCAACGTTGGAAAACTTCACGAGCTGGAAGCCACTCGCTGTTGCGGCGACGGTATAGCTACCGAGCGGTAGATCCTGAAACGAGAATTCACCACCACTGGAGCTGATTGTAGTGTGTGCGACCTGTGTAGCATCGGCGGTGGCTGTCACCTGTGCGCCCGCAACAACGGCGCCTGCCTGGTCGGTAACCGTTCCGTTAATGCCGCCACGAAAGGTTTGAGCTCGCATCGAAGAGGGGTAAAGCGTTGAAATAAATAGAACTATGACTGTGACAAATACAGGTATAGGACTGCGACTTCGGAACGACATAGCAACGACCTCCAAAGGAAAGCTTGTGGGTGATGTCTGTTTTCAGTGACTGAAATCTATCTGGCTCGAGAGAGCGTGAAGCAATGAATTGACACGAGCTTCTTGGGGTAACGAGCCGGATGAAATGTCTGGCGGATGACTTCCATGACCCAACTTAGTTCGAACAAAATCGCTATTTCAACTGCAAAATTTGGGTATTAAAGGAATGTGAATGAGCTTATAAGAGGGCTTTATTGCAGAAGGACGATGGGGCAATGATCTGAGGCAAGTCCGAAATACGGTGAGAGAGCTTTGTTTGTAACAACTAACGGATCAATTACGGCCACGCTATAAGGTCGGAGCGCAGCCGATCATAATATTTCTTTATTTCATGTCAAAATTATCTCGTCTACGCATCCCGTGCTCGAGTATCGATTGGATGCAGCATTGCTACTTCTTATGGCCTTTCGCCATGCGGTCTACCTCAGAGCCGGCGAGCAGAAAACCCCCGACACCAAAGTTAAAGCTGGACGCCGGCTTGAAAAATGCGGGCGCTGCGCCTACCTGTTGAATGCTGCCCAGACGGCCGTCGGCGTAAACGTAAGACAACAGGCCTTTCCACGCGCGCGCCACTACGGGCGCATACGTCTTGCGATCCAGGATGCCTTCATTTACGCCATACGCCAGACCAAACGTAATAAGGGCAGAGCCGGAGTTTTCCGGCTGCTGGTAATATTCTGGGTCGAGAAGCCCCGAACGCCAAAGACCATCCTTGCCCTGAAGCTTGATTAGGCTCGCGGCCATTTCCTTGTACTGCTGCACATATTTCGCGCGACGCGAGTCATCTTTGGGGTAAAACTGCAGGAGCCGTGCCGTGCCTGCCAGCACCCATCCATTGCCGCGCGACCAGAACATCTTCTTCCCGTTTGGCTCTTTTTTATCGAGATAGGTGGCGTCGCGGAAGTAAAGATGTTCTTGCGGATCGTAAAGCAATTGCGACGTCTTCCACCATTCGCGGTCGATGTAATCGAGATACTTTTCCTCATGCGTGATGGCGTTCATCCATGCCCACAAAGGGGGCGCCATGAAGAGAGCATCGCACCACCACCAGGGAATTCTCGTCGCGGGATCGTTCTCGTGCTCGATCAACGCGTCAAGCTCCGTATGCGTGTCAGCAATCATCTGCGGATCACTCTTCTGCAGGTATTGTTCCGCATACATCTGCCCAATACTCTGGTTGTCGGCATTTGGCAGACGCGAGCGCAACTTCCAGTCAAATTTCTTTCCGACTTCGAGCAGGGCGTCGCTGTATTTACTGTCGCCCGTAGCGCTGGAAGCAGCCATGAAACCTGTATAAAGCACACTCCATGTCCAGTCGTTTCCGAAGTAAGGCTGCGAGCGCTGGAGCTGCCAGTCGGCTACTTTGCGGATGGCAGCCTCAACGGCTTTCGGCTTCAGCTTCGGAGACAAATCCTTAGCCATCGGCCCGGCGTTATCGGGAACGTCAGCGATGTGGTCCGCAATGGCCTCATCGATGCGCTGCTGCTCCTGCGGAGTAGGGAGATGCTGCTGCGCCGGCAGAGCAACACTGGTAGAAAGAACGGCGACAGAAAGAAGGCATCCGACAACACAATTCAGGCGACTACGCATACTCATCAATCTCATTCGAAGGACTGGTATAGCCAACAGTCAGTGTAAGCGCAGCGGTGGATGCCTTCTCCCGTATGGCGGTACTGAGGTCAGATTCGATGCACCGGGCCGAGAAGGTTCCAGTGGATGGCGAACCAGCACAAGAACACGCAAGCCAGCGCCACGAGGGAATATTTCAGGCGTGTGATGTGTCGCGTCTCCGGCCGCCGCCAGATGCGGATGCCGGAAAGGATTGCAAAAAAGCTGAGCAGCATGGCGAATGCGGTAACAACGTCGATAAGGAGCATGTACTTGTCCCATGCTGGCGTGGGCGGCATGAGATGATCGCCCCTCATTGCAAAGAAAGTCAGTATCGAAACGAGCATCGTCACCCACACCCACGCGGCTGCCTGCGTGACGAAGGGAAGCCAGCGGGTTCCCGGCTGTGGCGAGGGACGTGGGCGCTTGAGGAAGATGCGTCTTGCTGTTCTGCTTAAGGATGCAAGGATAACGCAGGCCAGCACTGCCAGGCTACATCCGTCGGCGCTCAGCACGAAGTGGCTGTTTTCATACCAGGGAACGCGCTGCGCCTGCACGCCGGGAAAGTCATATGCAAGTCGTATGACTTTCCCACTGCTGTCACGAATAGCAAAGAGCCGCCGCTGACCGTCCACTTCCTGCCAGAGATCGTTGCCGATGGGCTTCCATTTAATAGCGTGATCTCTGAGATCTTTGAAGTCCTCCACATGCAGTATGCCGGCCTTATTGACATCGGCGCTGTGCTGGTCGAACAGGTTGGCAAGAGCAAGGTGGGTGCTATCGGCACGGCGCGTGCTCTGGTAGCGGCCTTTGATAGCATCGAGTTCCTGGCGGGACAAGCTGACAAACGACTGCTTCATATCCCCAGGAAAATAGCGATCGGTGAACATATTGATGATCTCGGGCCGCGGCTTGCTGTCTCCACCGCCCGCCGAATTGTAGGAGACGAACAGTACCAGCTTTTCCGTCGGCTCAACAAAGAAGAGGCTGTGAAATGCGATCAGATCGCCTTCGTGGCCAATCCAGCGCAGATGATTGCGCCAAGTCTCGTAGAAGCCCATGGCAATGGGCGGCATCTGGTCGCTGGCGCGAAATTGTGGTGTCCACATGGCAGCCAGCGTTTCCGGCTTGAGGATACGCTGCCCGTCGAGTTCCCCGCCCTGCAGCAGCGCAGTGCCGAAGCGTCCCATATCGGCGGCAGTCGACGAAAGACCACCCGCTCCTACCGGGTTGAAGATCTCAAAGCCTACAGGCGGCTTTTGCGTATCATCGCGATACCCTTCGGAAGGCGAGGAAGCCAGGGCTTTTGGTGGCGGCTGATAAAAAGTGGAATGTGTCATACCCAGCGGGGCGAAGACGTGATCCTGCACATACTGCTCAAATGGCATTCCGCTCACACGCTGCACAATGTAGCTGGCCAGACCGACACCATAGTTGGAATATGCGGGAACGGTACCTGGCGGAAAAAGCCTTTTAGGCTGATTTTGTATGAGAAAATCCCGCAGCGAAACAACTTTTTTCGGATCGGTGAAGATGATGTCGTTGCTTTCCTCTTCGAAGCCGCCAGTGTGTGTCATCAGGTTGCGGAGGGCAATGGGCTTGCCGAAGGCAGGGGCAATCTGGAAATCCAGATAATGGTTAATATCGGTATCGAGGTCAAGCTTGCCCTGCTCCTCAAGCTGCATGACCGAGACCCAGGTGAAAAGCTTCGAGATGGAAGCAAGACGGAAGATGGTCGTGTCGGGATTGACCGGCTTATTCGTTTTCTCGTCCGCGTACCCGTATCCTTTCTTAAGAAGGACATTCCCGTTCTGCATGACCAGCACTGAGGCACCGGCGATATCGTTTCGCTCCAGCTGAAGAGGTAGTATCCCGTCAAAAAATGCCTCCAGGTCGGCAGCTTCGAGCGCGTGCTCATTGCCAGGAACAGTTGGTGGCGTAGTTTCTGCAGCGCGATGCGCTGGTTGAGGCGCGGTGGGAGTGACAGGAATCTGTAGAGGCCGAACCGTCCCGCTAAAAACCGCGAAAATGGCCAACAAGCGAACTGCGACACGCGAAAGAGGCATCCGGTGCTCCAGAATGAGAGTGCGGCCATTGTAAGGTCTTTGGAAAGAATCTCATTCACACAGTTTGCTCAGAAAGGGTACTTTATTTCTCCGGCCTTCGTCTTAATAGGAGTGCTGCCGGCATCCAAGCAGGTGCGGGTAACGAGGGGATTTCCCCGGCTCGCCGGCCGAGACCCGAATACGGTCCAAAACCGTTAATATTAAAGGTGGTAGTTCCAAATTGGCCGTGAAAGTAAAACTCGCACCCCGATCCGCGTCCGGCAGCCTGCTTAACCGCAACGTTCTGAAAATAGCAGCCGTGGCAGCCGGAGTCGTCTTCTTAGCATGCATTGCGTTATTCAGCTTCTATTATTGCCGCTATAAGCACATCGTCGATGAAAGGCTGGAAAAGCCACTCTTCACCAACACGGCGAAGATCTATGCCGCGCCGCGCGAGGTGCGTCCGGGACAGAAGCTGACGGCGAATTTTGTCGTCCAGGAGTTGAGGTCCGCCGGTTACACGGAAGATGGTGCTATGCCGGTATCGCCGATGGGCACGTATTCGCTTAACAGCGGAAGCATAACGATTCATCCAGGGCCGCAGTCTTACCACGCGCCGGACAGCGCAACGATCGACTTCGATACACGGACCGTCTCTAAAATTACAGATGCTAATGGGCAGGCCTTGGCGGCGTATGAACTGGAGCCGCTGCTCGTCACTGGCCTTTCCGATCAGAACCGCATCAAGCGGCGCCTCGTGACTTACAACGAACTGCCGCGCTACCTCGTCCCTGCGGTAACTTCGATTGAAGACAAGCGCTTCTTCGAACATTCGGGTGTCGATTATTACAGCATGATCGGTTGGGTATGGCACGATATGCGGGGCGATCGCCGGTACATGGGCGGCGGCTCGACATTGACGATGCAACTTGCCAAGAACTTCTTTCTGACTCCGGAACGGACGATTCGGCGCAAGCTGATCCAGATTCTGATTACCTTCCAGCTGGAACACCGGTACGGCAAGCAGAAGATTTTTGAGCTGTACGCGAATGAAATATCACTAGGACAACAGGGCAGCTTTGCCATCAATGGATTTGGCGAAGCGGCACAGGCATATTTTGGCAAAGATGTGCGGCAGCTCAATCTGCAGGAATGCGCGCTGCTTGCGGGACTGATTCAGAGCCCAAGCCGTTTGAACCCATACCGTCACGCCGCTCGCGCCATGGAGCGCCGCAACGTAGTGCTGGATGCAATGGTCGAGACGGGAGCCATCACCAAAGACCAAGCCGAAGAAGCGAAGGCCAGTCCATTGAAGCTGACGACGCAAAGCGTCGATGCCAACGAAGCTCCTTATTTTGTTGACCTGGTACGCGACCAGATTGTGCAGAAGCTGGGCGATGCGGAATACAACCATCAGGGACTGCGCATTTATACCTCGCTCGATCCACAGCTGCAGACAGCGGCATCGGATGCCGTGAACGAAGGGATGAAGCTGGTGGATGCGCTGGTGACGAAAAAGCACACGCATCGCGCAACGAAAAACAGCCCAGCCACGGTGGACAGCGATATTACCTATCCGCAGGTGGCATTGATCGCGCTTAATCCGCACACCGGCCAGGTATTGGCGCTGGTGGGCGGCCGTAACTACGGCATGAGCCAGTTCAACCATGCGGTGAGGCATCGTCCCACTGGATCAATCTTTAAGCCTTTCGTGTATGCTGCGGCATTCAACAGCAGCCTTTCCGGCGCGCAGTTGACGAACAGCGACGGAACCAGCAGCGTCTTTACGCCGGTGACGATGCTGAACGATGAGCAGACGACCTACACAGTTGGCGACCAGGAATACACTCCGCACAACTTTCACAACGAAGAATACGGCATGATCACGGCGCGTTTTGCGTTGCAGGAATCGCAGAACGTCGCAACCATCGCTCTTGGCCAAATGGTGGGATTTAACAACGTGGCCGCGTTGGCACGGGATGCAGGCATCAAGTCGGCTCGCGGGACACCTTCGGTGGCAATCGGGGCCTATGATGCGGCGCCTCTCGATATGGCAGGCGCGTACACCGTATTTGCGAACGGCGGCGTGAAGATCGATCCATGGATGCTGGCTTCCGTGCGCAGCGCCAATGGCGATGTGATCAGCGAATACTCACCGACCAGCAAACCGATACTCGATCCGCGCGTAGCATACCTGACAACCAGCATGCTGGAAAATGTGATCAACCATGGCACGGGGATAAAAGTTCGCTCGATGGGCTTCACGGCCCCGGCAGCAGGAAAAACCGGGACCTCGAACGACGCATGGTTTGCGGGATACACTTCGAATCTTCTCTGCATTGTCTGGGTCGGTAACGATGACTATTCTGACATCAAACTTCAAGGCGCCGATGCAGCGGCCCCAATCTTTGCCGAGTTTATGAAGCGCGCTGTAGCGTTGCCGCAATATTCTGACACGAAAAATTTCGAACCGCCTGCTGGCATCACTGAAGTGCAGTTGGACAAGGCTACCAACCTTATTGCCGATGCTTCATGCTCAACTTCTGTCTATACTGCGGCCTTTCTCGACGGCACGCAGCCGACTGACACTTGTGACCACACGAATGGAGACCAGCGCAATCTCTTCCAGAAGATCTTTGGGATTGGACAGAAACCAGTTGGACCTGCGCCCGTCCAGACAGCACAGCCCGCGCCGCAACCCGTCGCGCCTATGACGCCTGCACCGAATCCTGCACAAAGTGTGGTTACGGAAAATAGTGCGGACCCCAATGCCCAGCAGACCAAGAAAAAGCGCGGATTCTTTGGCCGCCTGTTCGGCGGCAAGAAGGACGATCAGCAGCCACAGCAGCCACAACAACAGCCGCAGCAACAAAATCCGCAATAGTCCTAGCGGACGGGCTCAGCATCTCCCGGCTTGATACTGCCGCAGTCAGAACCGATGTAATGCGTATCGAACTTTACATCCACGGTGATCGGCTTCATGGCCTGCGGTCCCTCTGATGCGGTGCGGACCATGTGTACGGAGCCATGCCCCTTTTCATCGCTATCGATGAACATCTGAATACGGCCTGCGCTCTTCGCAGTCGGCGAAGTGCAGTTGATGTCGAAGGTTCGCTCATGCACATCCGTGATGACATTGGTATGCGTGCACTGCTCGTCCTTGTCTTTATTCTCGTGGAAGGAGTCATTCCACTTATCGAATTGTTCTTTCGTCATGCAGCTTCGCATCACGGAGGTCTGCGGCGCTCCACCCATCATGCTGCGAATCTTCTCCTGCTGTTCGGGCGGCATCTGAGCCAGATGTGCCTGTACATCAGGTGGAATCTGTATGCCGGAGATACTGGACGTGACATTCGATTCCCAAAGTCCAGTCTTGAATGGAAACGTCTGTCTGGGCGAGTGCCGGGACCGCTCCGCAAGCAGCCAGGAACGCGAGCCAGCAGATAGAAGTATGCATAACTTTGTCCTTTTCGGGGGGCGGCATCCTTATATCACAGGCGCGTCAGATTTGATCCGAGAGATTCACTTGTGCTGGCTGGCACTCGGGGCACCAATATGTAGAGCGCGCTCCCGGCCCCTGCTTTCGCATCTCGATGACTGTGCCGCAGCGGCGGCATTGCTTTCCTTTTCTGGAATAGACCCACAACCGCGCTCCCTCATCTGAGGTGTGGCGCGTGCGTCTCGCACCGGAGTAAGTGACTGGGCCGTCGGTGGAAGACTCGAGTACATTGGCGGAGAGTTGCTTGCGCGCTGTGTCAATTAAACATTGGAGATCGGGATTCGTGAGTGTTCGGACTTTGCGAAAAGGATGAATGCCGCAGGCAAAGCAGATTTCTGACTTGAAGACATTTCCGATACCCGCCATCACCTGCTGATTGAGAAGAACATTTCCTACTTCCTCTTCGGGATATGCTCGCAAGCGTGCAGCTGCGTCATCTTCGGCAAACGATGACTTGAGCAAATCGGGACCGAGCTTGGGGATCGATGTATGACGCTCAAGAGAGCGCACCGTGTGAAACTGCGCAACAGGAACTTCAAAGGCGACCGCTTCAAATTTTTCTGTCGTAATAACGATGCGCATCTGGCACCGTGGTCTTTGCCAGCGCTCTCCGCGTCGATAGATGTGCCAGCTTCCATTCATCAGCATATGCGTCAGCAGGATGATGTCGCCGGAGAAATAGATGAGCAGCCATTTGCCTCTTGCCTCCACCCGTTCAATGATGCGGCCAGCCAGAGGCTCGTTGTCATTGGCTGCGGCCAACGGCGCATAGACGCTTTCGAAACTTAGGATTTTTTCACCAGCCAGCGCTCGCTGCAAAGTACGGGCAGTCCGAAATATGGTATCGCCTTCCGGCATTGCCTATTGCACCTCAGAGGAAGCTGCTTGTGCTGCAGAAACAATGCGACGTACATTGAAGCCCATGGGCGCCGCTTGAAAGCCGGCATCCTGCAGAAAGCGGGACAGGAAATGCAGGTGCGCGGGTTGTCCGTTGACCGACGATATCAGCAGACCACTGCGATGCTCCATCTCATTCTGAGCCATGCCCGATAGGAACTCTGCAAGATCACGTGCTGCGTTCGTACGCTCCGGCTCATCGGCAGGAAGAAAAACGAGAAGATTTGGATTGTTGCGGCGCAGATAGGCAACCAGTTCTCCGTTGCGGATGATTACTGTGGCTCCAACGCTGCGTGTGAGCGAGCGGCCGCTCCCATCGGCTTCCGCTTCCAACTGCACGGCTGGCCAGGGTAAGACCGCGCCATAAGGATTCGCGGGATCGGTCGCCGCAAGAGCTAGAATCTCTGCTCGCTCTGGCTGCAGTGTATTTCGTAAAGAACGTAGCAGGTCAACCGCAGAAGGCAGCGCGAATTGCGTCGCTCCGAGCCCGGCTACGAAATATCCGCGTCGGATACGGCCGCTTTCTTCCATCGCTTTCAGCACGTCATAGACTGCACTAAAGCCGCCAGGAATATTTTCCTGCGTAATGGTTTCACGAGAAATAATGCCGTAACGGCTAAGCAACTGCTGAGCGATGGCGTGACTCCATTCCGTGGCAGAAACGGATGTGGCAGGAAGCAGTGTCCAGCGGCCCTGCGCGCTTGGCGGTGTGGTTCTACGCGAACGAAACACCTGCGTATTGTGCTGGCGCTTGGCAGGCCGCGATGTAGTTGGCTTGGAAGCGTAGGCCCGCAGCGCATGAAAGGTATCGTTCGTAACTCTTCCCTGCCATACAAGATTCCACAACGCGTCGAGTGTCTCGCCCGGATACCCTCCACCCACAGCATCATGCAACTGTGCGAAGAAGAGTGCGCCACCACGCTGCAGCTCTCCGAGGATCGCCTCTTCGCGTGAACTCAAGGCTGTCGTTGCCTGTGTTTGTGCTGGAGGAAGCAGCGAAGTCAGTTTGTCTGCGAGATAGAGGCCGATGCGCCCGTCACGCTCGCCCAGCGGATCGAGCCCATACCAGACAACTTCTCCAGCAGCGATGAGAGTATCGAGATCGGACGGAGCATATTTCACGATGCGTGCCGGGAGGATCGCAGTTTCGAGCAACGATGCAGGAATTGGCGCTCCCTGCAAGCTTTCGATGGTATCAAGCAGGGCATCCAGACCGCGCCTGCGTTGCAGTACCCCCTGCCAATGGGTCTCAAGTCGCGCGAACATCTGCTGCTCGACTGGCTCAATTTCTTTCCGCAGTCGCGCTAGCGATTTTCTGCGGATCATGCGCAGCACTTCCGCATCGCACCACTCGCGGTGAACGCCACCGGGACGGAAACCGCCTTCGACGATTCGACTGTCGAGAACGAGCGTATGAAGTACGGCTTCCGCCTGCGGTTCTGCGATTCCGAAGCGTCTCGCTACATCCTGCAATGTGAAGGGGCCGTGGGTGCGGGCATAGCGCCGTATCAGCTCCAGCATCGGGACGGCTGCAGCTTCCAGAAGTTGTTTTGGAAGACCCGGAGGCAATGGAATGCCGAGTGCATCGCGATAGCGCGCTGCATCCTCGACGGCGATCAACCGCTTTTCGCCCCCAATTTTGATCTCTAGCAGCCGCTTCGCGCGCAGCAAACGATCGAGGCTGGAGAGCAAGTCTTGCGAAGCGAGCCGCTTCGCTAGTTCGTCGCGCGAAAGATCGCCAAGGCGAAGCAGCAGGTCATGGATGCCATCAGCCGAACGCACACGGTAACTTTCACCCAGCATCTGCAGTTGTTCTTCAACCTCGCCTATGGCATCGGCATCCAGCAGCTCTCGCAGATCTGCATCTCCCAGAAGCTCCTGCAACTGCTCCTGATCGATGGAGAGCGCCTGGGCGCGTCTCTCAGCCAGTGGAGCGTCACCATCGTAGATATAGTTTGCGACGTAGCTGAAAAGCAGCGATGAAGCGAAGGGCGACGGCGTGCGCGAATCTGCGACATGCACTCGTATCTGGCGCTTTTCAATCGCTCGTAAGACCTCAAGAAATGCGGGCATGTCGAAGACATCGCGTACGCATTCGCGGTATGCCTCAAGCAGCATAGGAAACGCCGGGTAGCGTGACGCTACCGATAACAAATCGTATGCGCGCTTGCGTTGCTGCCACAGTGGCGCGCGCCCCTGTGCGCGCCGACGTGGCAGCAGCAAAGCGCGAGCGGCGCTTTCGCGAAATTTTGCGGCAAAGAGCGCCGTAGATCCAAGTTGGCGGAGAACCAGATCGGAAGCTTCCGCCGGATCAAGCAGAAGCATATCCGCATCGGGCGCAGCTTCTGTGTCAGGAAAACGCAGGACAAATCCATCATCGGCCCACATGGTTTCTACATCGACCGAGCCTGCAGCGCGCAGCTTTCCGACAATAGCCATAGCCCAGGGAGCATGCACGCGATTACCGAACGGCGTAAGCACGCAGACGCGCCAGTCGCCCAGCTCATCGCGCACGCGTTCAATGACGATGGTCCGATCGTCCGGAACTGCAGTAGTAGCTATCTCCTGATCGGCGAGAAAACGGATGAGGTTTTCAGCCGCAATTGGATCAAGATCATGTTCGCGCACCAGCCGGCTCAGCGCGGCGTTGCGCGGCATCTCGCGCAGCTCGCGAACAAGTTGCCCTATGCGGCGACCGAATTCAAGCGGGCGCCCTGCGCTGTCTCCGTGCCAGAACGGCATCTTTCCCGGCTCGCCCGGCGCGGGCGAAACCAGCACTCGGTCGTGTGTGATTTCATCAATACGCCACGTGGACGCACCCAGGATAAATGTCTCGCCTGTATGGCTTTCGAATACCATCTCCTCATCGAGTTCACCAACCCGTACTGGCTTTCCTTCAGTACCGGAAAGGAAAACGCCGTAAAGGCCGCGATCTGGAATGGTGCCTCCGTTGAGAATTGCAAGGCTCTTCGCCCCTTCTCTCGGCGTGATGATATCGTGCACGCGATCCCAGGTGATGCGCGGCCGCAGCTCGGCAAATTCGTCTGACGGATAACGGCCTGCAAGCAGGTCGAGCACGCCGTCAAAGGCTCCGCGAGTAAGTGAAGCGAACGGAGCAGAACTGGCAACAATCCGAAAAAGATCGGCGGTGGAGATTTCTGCGTTCGCCGGTGGCTGCCCCTTCTTTCTTGGGATAGCAGAACGCGGCGGCTGAGCTACAGTCGCGACAATCTGCTGTGCAAGCACGTCGAGCGGATTGCGCAGATAGCGCGTCGACTCCACCAATCCTTCATGCATGGCACGTGTGACAGCGGCACAAGCAACAAGATCGGCGCGATATTTAGGGAAGATGATGCCTTCGCTCGCCGCGCCCACTTGGTGTCCCGCCCGGCCAATGCGCTGCATGCCGCTGGCGACAGAAGGGGGAGCTTCGACCTGAATGACGAGATCGACTGCGCCCATGTCGATCCCCAGCTCAAGCGTAGAAGTAGCCACCAGCGCTTTGATCGCGCCTGCTTTGAGCTGCTCCTCAATCTCGGAGCGCTGGGCTGTAGCGAGCGATCCATGATGCGCGCGCGCAATAGGCTCGCCGGCGAGTTCATTGAGCGCGCCAGCCAGGCGCTCGGCGATGCGCCGGTTGTTAACGAAGATGAGGGTCGACTGCCGCCCGCGAACAATCTCAAGCAGTCGTGGATGAATCGCGCTCCAGATAGAAGTGCGCTTCGGGCCTTGCGAGGCTGCCCCGCTTGGCAGATCTTCCTGCTGGCCGAGTTTAGCCATATCTTCGACCGGCACTTCAATGCGCAGTTCTAGTTTCTTCGGCTCACTGGCGTTGATGATCGTGACAGGGCGAAATCTTGGAGCTTCATCTTGCGACTCGGTATCCGTCGTCCATTCCTTTTCGAGTGCAGCCAAATCACCGGCGCTTCCGCCAGCTTTGCCTTTTCGTGGCTCGCATCCTGCGAGAAAGTGCGCCACTTCTTCAAGCGGCCGCTGTGTTGCGGAGAGCCCGATACGCTGGATGCGGTTTTCGGTAATTGCTTCGAGACGTTCGAGGCTGAGCGCCAGATGCGCGCCGCGTTTTGTCGGCACGAGCGCGTGAATTTCATCGATGATCACGGTATCGACAGAGCGCAACGATGCCGCTGATTCAGAGGTAAGGAGCAGATAGAGCGATTCCGGGGTCGTGATCAAAATCTCGGCTGGATGACGACGGAAACGGCTGCGCTCCTTTTGCGGGGTATCGCCGGTCCGCACGCTGATCTGCGGCTGATGCACGGGAGTGCCTTGCTGGCGAGCCATGTTGGTAATGCCAGCGAGAGGCGACCGCAGATTGCGTTCAACGTCAACTGCAAGCGCTTTAAGCGGACTGATATAAATGACGCGGCAGGCCTCGGCCTCGGTTTGTTGGCGATGCAGCATCAACCGGTCGAGGCACCAGAGAAATGCTGTCAGGGTCTTGCCTGTGCCTGTGGGAGCGAGAATGAGCGTGCTATCGCCCCGCGCAATCGCCGGCCATCCGAGGCGTTGCGGGGCGGTCGGGCTATCGAAGACCGCACGAAACCATGCCGCCGTGACCGGATGAAAAAGCTCCAGGACATCTTTCTCGTCGTCCACCGCTTTTACTTTCTTTGGCACCTGAATAGCCTCAGCATGCAGAATACCTGCAATGCTGAATCAGATGCGCGGTTTGTAGTAGCAGGCGCTTCCGTCCACAACCGGCTGCCAGAGATCGTGCAGTCCTGCCTGTTCGCTGGCTCCAAGCAGGAGAAATCCGTCAGCACAAAGGGCTGAATGCATGCGCCGCAGGATAAGCCGTCGCGTCGCTTCAGAAAAATAGAACAGCACGTTGCGCATCAGAATGCCGTCATACTTCTCCAATACTGGGAAGGCATGGCTCAGGTTTCTCTGGTGAAAGCTGCACATGGAGCGGAGCTCAGGAATTGCTTTCCATTCCTCCTCATCCCGAACAAAGTATTGAAGCAGAAAGCGTGCTGGTAAGCCGCGATTAACTTCCATGCGCTGAAATCGTCCGCTCCTGGCTCGTCGAACCATTTCCGCGTTGATGTCGGTGCCAACAATCTCGATTTTCCATTGCGCCAGCTGTGGAAAATGTTGCCGCAGTAACATGGCAAGCGAATAGGCTTCCTGACCAGTGGAACAGGCGGCGCTCCACAGTCGAAGCGTCTGTTGCTGGGAGCGGTTTTCGATCAAACTCGGCAACAGCTTGTCCTTCAGCAAGTCGAACGGCGAACGGTCACGAAAGAAGCTGGTTTCATTGATCGTCATCGCCTCGACTACTTCCTGGGTGAGCAACGGATCACTCGACATCTTCAGCCTGGCAACCAGATCGTCAAGCCCATTCATACCGCGTGATCGCGCCACGCGGTACAGACGCGCATCAAAGAGATCGTTTCGTGACGGATCCACGATGTTGTCGGAGCGGCTGGAAAGAAGCTGCCGCAGGAAAGAATAGTCGGCTTGCGAGCATGGCATGAGCGATTACCCTTTTGAAGCAGTCAACATCGATGCAGGACAAAGGCGCTGGAGTTCGGCAGCAATGGCCGGCAGCGGAAGAATGCGATGCGCCAGTCCCGCTTCGGCTACCACGCCAGGCATTCCCCACACGGCGCTGGACGCGCGATCCTGCGCCAGGATTCTTCCTCCTGCTTTACGGATAGCCTTACAACCTTCTAGCCCGTCTGACCCCATTCCGGTGAGCACAACACCGATCACCGCGTCTCCGTAGAATGCGGCTGCCGAGCGAAAGAGCAGATCGATGGAGGGACGGCAGAAATGCTCCGGCTCAGCCTGTGACAGGCACAGGGTATGACCTGCGCCAAAGGCAAGGCGTGAGAATTCCAAATGCCAGTCGCCGCGCGCAATTATCACAGTGCCTGCCTCGGGGCGCATCGCGGGATCCGCCTCCATGACTCTAAGTGCGCACTCGCGGTTCAGGCGGTCAGCCAGCATCGCGGTAAAAAGCTGTGGCATATGCTGCACAATCACAATGGGAACGGGAAACTCTGCGGGAAGCTGGGACAGCAATGCTTCAAGCGCTACAGGGCCGCCGGTCGAGACGCCGACGACGACGATCTCAGCTCGTCGCGGATAAAGAGTCTCGACAGAAACCGTCGCAGTTCGAGCTTGTCGTGATGCAAATAGACCCTTGATCCGCGGCAAGAGGTCGCGACTTAGCGACGCGACCGCATTCGCCGCGCCGTTCTGTGCTGTTGGCTTGGTCACGTAATCGGTTGCACCGGAAGCCAGGGCTTCGAGCGTGATGCGCGCCCCACGCGAGGTAAGCGTGCTGCACATGATGACTTTCGCCGCTACTCGTCGCGCACGAAGTTCGGCCAGCACCTCAAGGCCATTCATGCGTGGCATTTCTATATCCAGCAGGACCAGGTCGGGCTTCAGCCGCTGCACCGCATCGAGCGCTGCAACGCCATCGGAGGCCATGCCCGCCAGTTCAATGGCAGGCTCAGAGGCCAGTACCATGCGCAGCAGACTGCGCATCACCAGAGAGTCGTCAACGACGAGAACGCGAATCGGATTTGCAGGCATGGGGAGGCCGTTTCTCTAGGGAATACCGATCATCTGCAGCTTGTCGACTAATGCATCTGCGTCGAATGGCTTCATCAGGTATTCGTCTGCTCCGGCTTCAAGGGCCGCTTCGATAAAGGTATGGTCTGCCTCGGTGGTCACCATCATGATCCTTAGTGCACTCAGTTCCGGATTGCTGCGCATCGCGCGTACACATTCCAAGCCACCCATCACGGGCATGTTAACGTCCACCAGCGCAACGTCACAGCCGTGAATCGCCGCGAGAGCAAGCTGGCCGTTTTCTGCTTCGAGGCACTCGAATCCGCGTGCCTCGAGCAATGAACGGAGATAGTTCCGAATGTAGCGCGAGTCATCGACAATCAGCGCCCGCATACGCCCCCTTGAGTTCGTTCTACGCAGTCGCCGTTTCGGCCAACCGCACCGGGTCCAGACGCTCAGGATCGAGCATTACGAGCAGGCGATCCTTCAGCTTGTAGGTGCCCGCGAAAAGTGCCTTGCGCCTGTCATCGAGGGTGGAGGGATTCCCTTCGAATTCCGTTGGCAGCACCGTCATCACCTCGTCAACTTCATCGACGAGCAATCCAAAATAGCCATCCACGCCTTCAAAAACAAGAATGTCTTCGACAGCATTGTGCTCTCGCATTTCGAGCAGGCTGCGCAACGACACCGTCGTCAATACCTCACCGCCGTAATGCACCAGACCGCCGATATAGCGCGGTGCCAGCGGCACCGGCTGCTTGGCCGGCTTGCCGAGAATTTCAAGAATACGCATGATGGGCACGCCATAGAGCGTCTGCCCAATACGCACCGAACACATTTCGATCGCTTCATCAGCGACGGCGGTTTGCCTGGAAAGCGCTGTGATCATACGAGTGCTCCCACTTCGATCTCCCGCCAGGTAGTCGCCACCACTTTGGTCGGCTGATTGACTCTGGGCAGCGCCGGAATACGGCTCAAATTGACGATGCTTGTTACATTGTCTTTCAGTAGAGTTACGTCGTGTGCCGCGATCTGCGTGCCTGCCTCGGCCAGTGGCTTGCCGGATGCGACGTCGAGAACATGGTCAACCGCAACGCCAACGTGACGTTCTCCATCGAGGCAGACAACAACTGTCATTTCCGCTTCATCAGACAATGCGGCATGGCTATTCTTCTGTGCCAGCAATGGAAGGAGAGTGTCCTCAAACCGGAGAACCGGCATGCCGCCCAGCCACTCCATCTGTGCGCACGGAATGCGTTCAATGCGCAGCACTCGATTCAACGGCACAGCTGCAAATTCCTTATCGTTCTGCATCAGCAGATACTCCGTTGTGCCGTCGTTCATGTTCGCTTCCACAATCTCGGGTTCGTCATCTTCAAGCGCCATGCCGATATTCGCCTGAGTGGCAATTGCGCCCGGGTCGAGGATCAACGCCATCTCGCCGTTGCCGAGTACTGTCGCACCGGAGAAAAGACCGATCTGCTTGAGGACCGACGAAAGCGGCTTGACGACAATCTCTTCCGGATCGGCAAGACCATCTACTACGAGCCCATAGCGGCGCCCTTCCGCATTGAGCACCGCGATATACACCTCGCGCAACGGATCGAGATCTGCGCGCTGTTTCAGCAAAGAACCAAGGAAGACCAGCGGCAGCAGCTTGCCTCGCAAACGATAAAGCGCTGTACCCTCCATCCACTCCATCTGCTCACGTATCTGCTCAGCAGACAGATGCACCAGCTCAAAAAGTGCCCCCTGCGGCAATGCGAAACTCTGTCCGTGGCTACGCACGATCAGAGCTGGCACAATCGCAAGCGTCAGGGGAATTCGCAGGCGCAGCGTGGTTCCCTTCCCGGCCCGGCTATCGATTTCCACCTTGCCGCCGATTTTTTCGACATTGGTGCGCACCACATCCATGCCGACGCCGCGGCCGGAAACATTCGTGATCGCCTCAGCAGTCGAAAAACCTGGCAGGAAGATTAACTGCATCAATTCTCGGTCAGAGAGCTGCGCGGCGCGTTCACGTGTGATCAGCTTGCGTTCAAGCGCCTTATCTCGAATGCGCTCAACCTTCATGCCGCCACCGTCATCGGAGACCTCAATCACGACGTGGCTGCCTTCCTGGTAGGCGCGCAGACGCAGCGTTCCTTCTGCATCCTTGCCGGCAGTCTCGCGCGCCTGCGGCATCTCGATGCCGTGGTCGATGGCGTTACGGACTGAGTGCGTAAGCGAATCTTTGATCGCCTCGAGCAAACTCTTGTCGAGCTCCGTCTCCTGGCCTTCCATCACCAAGCGAACCCGCTTGTTAAGCTGCTGAGCAAGATCGCGCACCATACGTGGAAACTTGGAAAAAACATGGCTGACAGGCTGCATGCGCGCCTTCATCACCGCCTCACGCAAATCGGCCGTCACCATATCGAGACGGCGTGAGAGCACCGTCAGATTCGCGTCGCTGCTCACCATCTGAAGAATCTGATTGCGAGTGAGCACAAGCTCACCCACCAGGTTCATCATTCGGTTGAGCAGGTCTACGTCAACGCGAAGTGTGGATTCTGCCGCATTAACCGCGGTGCGCGCCTGCGCGGTTTGCGGCTCGGCCTGATATATCTCGGTCGCTTTGACTTCTTCCCGAGATGCAGCACTCTGTGCCGCGCCTTGCACGGAGATTGCGCCTGTCTTAACTTTCGGTTTACGAATTCTTTTCTTCTTGGCAGGCTGTTGTGACTGATCAGCCTGCGCCGGCTTGCCAGCCGAGCCTTGCTGCAAAACTTGCAGCCGTTCAATCATGGCGGCATCATCGCCTTCGCCTTCTTGTCCGCTCGCCTCAATCACAGCGAGAATCCCGCGGAGAATATCGAGCAGAGCCAGCAGACCGCTGATAATTTCCGCATTGGCTGTCAGCTTGCCATCGCGCAAGAGCCCCAGCAAATTTTCCCCGGCATGTGCGAGCGATTCCAGCCGCGAGAAGCCGAGAAATCCTGTCGTGCCCTTGATCGTATGCACAGACCGGAAGATTTCCGCCAGCAACTCGTGATCGCCGGGCCGTTCTTCGAGTTCGGTCAGACAGCGCTCCATCCGGTCCAGGCCTTCCTGGCTTTCGATGAGAAATTCTCGCGTTAACTCGTCCACATGTGTGTTATCGGGCGATGGAGCGGGAACTTGAACTGGCCTTGCCGCCTGCTGCTAATACCAGTAGCCTCAAGATAGATGGCAGAGCTGGCACCGGAGACGATAGAACGATTGCGTGTTGCTGCAGATGCAGCCGCCACAAACGCCTATGCTCCCTACTCAGGCTTCCGCGTTGGCGCAGCGCTGCTCTTCGAAGATGGCACAGTCGTAACCGGCTGCAACGTCGAAAACATCTCCTACAGCCTCACGATCTGCGCCGAGCGGACGGCACTGGTGCGGGCCATTGCAACGGAAGGCGCGACAAGAAAAATTGTCGCCGTGATGATTGCAAATCTGAACCATGCAGCCAGTTCGCCCTGCGGGGCCTGCCTGCAGATGCTGAGTGAATTCGTCGAGCATGACGCAGTGATCTGGTTTCCCGCAGCGAACGACATGATCCAAAAACCATTCCACGAACTGCTGCCCTACGCGTTCAGCAACTGGCAAAAAGAATGACGATGCACGCGGTTGATCTGATTCGAAAAACGCGCGGCGGCCAGGAGTTGACGCCAGACGAGATCGCCTTCCTTGCCCAAGGCGCGGCTATCGATGCCATTCCCGAGGAACAGCTTGCAGCATGGCTGATGGCCGCGTTTTTGCAAGGACTGAGTCTCGCGGAAGTCGACGCCTTGACGACAGCCATGAAGTTTTCGGGCGAAGTCTTCGATCCGTCACCGTTGGGAAAATTCGCAGTCGACAAGCATTCGACCGGCGGCGTCGGAGATAAAACTTCTTTTCTCGTGGCGCCGATCGCCGCTGCCGCGGGACTAGTGGTTCCCATGATCAGCGGCCGCGCACTCGGCCACACGGGCGGCACACTGGATAAGCTCGAAAGCATTCCCGGCTATCGTACCCAGCTCTCGCTCGTCGAGATGGAGCAGGTACTCGCAAAAGTTGGCGTTAGCATCGTGGGGCAAACTGAAAATCTAGTCCCTGCAGATCGCGTTCTCTACATGCTGCGCGACCGGACCTCGACGGTGGACAGCCCTTTTCTGATCGCCCCCTCCATCATGAGCAAAAAGCTTGCCGCTGGACTGAATGGCCTGGTGCTGGACGTGAAAACAGGTTCCGGCGCTTTCATGCAAAGGAAAGAAGATGCGCTTTTTCTGGCTGCACTGATGGTGGAGACCGGCGAGCGGTCTGGAACCCGCACGGCAGCACTGCTCACAAATATGAATCAGCCGCTGGGCCGCTTTGCTGGAAACTGGATCGAGATCGCGGAAGCGCTTGATTTGCTGGCGGGCAAGAGAAATCCGCTGAATGAAGATTTGCGCGAGCTGTCCTTGATCCTTGCGGGATGGATGATCTTTCTGGGCGGCGTTGCCACAAGCGCCAAAGCGGGGCGACATCGCGCAGAAGAAATTTTGCAATCCGGCGCTGCGCTCAAGATCTTTACGGAAATGGTTGAGACGCAGGGAGGCGATACCTCCAGCTTTGCCGCGCCGGAAAAATTCCACCAGCCCGGCGCAACGAAGGAGCTTCGAGCAGACCGTTCCGGCTATCTTGCGCAGGTCGATTGCACACAGGTAGGCTGGGCGGTGCAGCGGCTGGGAGCAGGGCGTGCCCGCTCGGAAGATCCCGTTTCGGCGCACGCCGGGCTGGAAATGCACATTAAACTCGGCGGCAAAGTGCAGGCAGGCGAGCTGCTCTGCACGCTCTTTGCCGACCGCGATGAGCAATTTGCCGAACCCGAAACACTGCTGCGGGATGCGCTGGTCATTGGTGACGAACCACTCCCCGATGATCCCCTGATACAAGAAATCATTACCGCCGAAAACAGAAAACAGTACCTCGAAGCCGCGAATCACCCATAGGATGGAGAGGACAGGAGAGCGATTTGGGTCGATTTACGGGTATTCTTGGTCTGCTGACGATGCTGACGCTGGCGTGGATTTTTTCTACCAACCGTCGGGCCATCCGATGGCGAACCGTCTTCTGGGGACTAGGGCTGCAGGTTTTCTTCGCCTTCCTCGTTCTCGATTTTTCCTGGGGACAGAAAACGCTGGCGATCGCAGGTAACGCAGTAACCAAGCTGCTCTCTTATGCTTACGTCGGCTCCGGTTTCGTTTTCGGTGAACTCGGAAAACAGCATTCCTCGTTTGGCAGCATCTTCGCCTTTCAGGTTTTACCGACCATCATCTTCATCTCCGCATTCTTCGCGGTCCTCTATCACCTGGGTGTCATGCAGTTGCTCATCCAGCTCTTTGCGCGGCTCATGCAGATCACGCTGCGCGTCAGCGGTGCCGAAAGCCTCAACGTCGCCGCCAGCGTTTTCATGGGCCAGACCGAAGCGCCTCTGACGATCCGGCCGTTTCTGCCCAACGCAACTCGATCAGAGCTGATGACGATCATGACCAGCGGCATGGCACATGTCTCGGGCGGCATCATGGCGGCCTACATTCTGTATGGAATTGAGGCACAGCATCTGTTGGCCGCCGTCATCATGACGGCCCCGGGCACGATTCTCATTTCCAAAATGCTGGTTCCGGAAACAGAAACCCCGGCGACCGAAGGCACCGTCCACATGCCGAAAGACGCCGAGCACAAGGAAGAAAACCTACTCGGAGCCATCGCGCGCGGCACCATTGACGGCGGCCAGCTCGCCTTCAATGTCGCCATCATGCTCATTTCATTTATGGCGCTGATCGCACTCGCAAATGGAATCCTCGGCGGCATTCACAACTGGCTTGGGCCGCGCCATATCCCATTTCCCTCATCCCTCGACGCGATCCTGGGCGTTATCTTTGCACCCATTGCGTGGCTCATCGGCATTCCCTGGCGCGACGCGAAAATCGTTGGCGACCTATTGGGAACGCGCATGGTGATTAATGAGGTTGTGGCTTACTCCATGCTTGGCGCGCAAAAGGCCGCAATGACCTTCCGGTCATTCACCATTGCGACTTTCGCGCTTTGCGGCTTCGCCAACCTAAGCTCCATCGGCATCCAGATTGGCGGCATTGGCGCGCTGGCTCCGAACCGCCGCAACGAGCTGGCGCGACTCGGTTTACGCGCCATGCTGGCAGGAACCATGGCAAATTTGATGTCCGCCTCGATTGTCGGCATCCTGATGCGATAAAACATAAAGAGACGTGAGCAACGACATTTCTTTGTTTGAACAGGCTATGGCGGCAGCCGACTACATTCGGACCCGCACAGTCCTGACGCCATCCATCGGCATTGTCCTCGGATCAGGACTCGGCGCTTTCGCCGACCGGGTCACGGACGGCGTTGCCATTCCATTTACTCAGATTCCGTACTTTCCGCCGCCCACGGTTCCAGGGCATGGTGGACGGCTGGTCATCGGCAGAATTGACGGCGTTGCCGTAGCCGTCATGCAGGGCCGGGTACACGCGTATGAAGGCTACTCATCAGAACAGGTAACTTTCCCGACTCGGGTATTGGGATTACTCGGTATAAAAACGCTGATAGCAACCAACGCGGCAGGCGGCATTCGAGAGGGCATGAAGCAGGGCGAGCTCGTCCTCATCTCCGATCACATCAATTTCACCGGCCGCAATCCGGTCATCGGTGAAAATGACGAGCGCTTTGGAACTCGCTTCTTCGATATGAGCGAAGCCTATTCGAAACGCTTGCGCACCTTGGCGATCGAGACTGCGAAAAACTCCAGAATGGACCTCGCTGAAGGAATCTACATATGCGTGCTCGGTCCCAGCTTCGAAACTCCGGCTGAGATACGCGCCTTCCGCACCATGGGCGCTGACCTGGTTGGCATGTCGACCGTTCAGGAAGTGATTGCGGCGCGGCAGATGGGCATCGAAGTGCTCGGCATATCCTGTGTAACGAATCTGGCCGCGGGTTTGCAGGATGAACCGCTCGGCCATGAAGAAGTGATCGAGACCGGACGCCGTGTCGCAGCGCAGTTCTCAACGCTACTGGCGCGCCTGATCCCGGCCATCGAGAAAGAAGTCGGCCGCCAATGAATGAAACCGCCCAGGGCCCTGTCGTGATTGGCATTGCTGGCTACTCCGGATCGGGCAAGACATCTCTTGCTCAGGAACTCGCCCGTGAACTCGAAGGCACGCATTTTCACTTGGACCACTACTATCAGGATCTCGGCCACCTGACCTACGAAGAACGATGTCAAGTAAACTTCGACCATCCGGATGCGCTGGAGTCGGATCTGCTGGTAGCGCATATTCGCCAGCTCGCGTCCGGACGCAGCATCGCGCAGCCGCAATATGATTTCTCCACGCATACGCGAGTCCCCGGCGCGTCAGTTACGGTCTACGAACCGCACTTTCTGTTGATCGATGGCATCCTCGCCCTGCATTACGAAGCCCTGCGAAAACTCTACGATCTAAGCGTCTACGTCGATACTCCGGATGAGATCTGCTACCAGCGACGCCTTGCGCGTGATGTACGCGATCGTGGACGGACGCCCGAAGTAGTAGAGCAGCACTACGCGGAGACAGTGCGTCCGATGGCCGAACAATTCGTCCGGCCGTCCGCGCAATATGCTGATCTGGTTGTCGATGGCACCTCATCGTTCGATTGGTCGGTCGAACAGGTCCTGGGTATGCTGCGGCGAAAGCAGCTGCTGGCTACACACGATATGTACGCGCTCGATGGGTTCGCCGGTCACTCCTGAACATTTAGTCGTAGTGGCGTTCTGGAACCGGTTTCGCGCTCTCTACCCAAGCTGAGTACATCAGATCGCGCAACTTGCTCGCACCCGCAGCCAGCCGCTCGGCGGTAAACTGCTTCGCCTCAGGCGTGCCAGCACCCTCGAATCCGTGCGCTTTTTCCAGCTGATAGACACGTTCTACCAGGGTATTCGAGTGGCGTAGATACGTCATGTAATCGTCAAATTCATCCCCCACGGGATGAAGTGCTGCCACCAATGGCTTCACATCGCCTTCCTTCACATTGGCGGCAACGTAGACACCCTCAAACTGCCAGTGGATCTTGTGGTCGGTGGTGTAGCCGTTCGGATTTTCTTTGTTCACCCAGCCGTTGAAGTTGACCGTCGTATGCAGAGGCTGTGCGCCATCGCCTACATAATGGCCCAGCCAGCCGGAATAGAACAGGATCGCCGCCTCGACCGGCTTCGTGTCTTCGTGTTTTGCGGTCAGGTCTCGATAGTCACGCATGGCTGACTTCAGACGCTCCCATACTTCGTTGGTGATATAGGGCTGAAAGCCGATGTGCTCAGGACGAAGCTGGCTGGCCTGTACCGGGTGCGTCACGATAGCCCCATAAGCCGCAGCAATGAAGTCGTAACGTCGCCGGGGCAGCGGATGAATCATATCCGCTAGCTCGAGATCGATGTAATGATCGGGAGCCTGCGTCGCGTTCAACTCCGCCTCACCCGTCCCGCGCCAGCGATCCGGTTCCGGCCCCAGATATTCAATTTCGTCGATGGCAGCCTGGGTACGCATAAAAGCCGGCATATCCGCGGGCAGGTTTTCAGCGGCAAGCTTATTCACCATGCGATGACCTTCGTTGCCCCATCCGAACGAGGGCGGAACAGCAATCAGTGGTAACAGGGCAGCAACGACAATGCGACGAAGAAAAACAGAGCGATTCAGTTTCATCACTGGCGAGTATACAAGTTTGCTATGGGCGATTACATGCGTCCCGAGGCAGAAAACCAGATATTCATCTGGCAGCTGATTCGCAACGAATTGCCTCTATAGGCTCGATCTGCGTAGCGCGCAGCGCAGGCAACAGCGACGCAATGCAGGCGATCACTGCCAGCGTCGCCACAGAGTGCAGCGTCACCGATGCGTCATGTACTGAAGTGTTGTGAAGCACACCGGTCAATTTCGAGCGCGCGCAAGGTGGGGCACAAAACGAATACCTATACCTGCCCGGTTGTAGTCGCAAAAGTGTCAATTCCTCTGCGTGTGGAACCGGCAGCGGGCGCAGCAGCAATCCATTCACCAGGCTGAAAACCGCCGCATTCGCTCCTATACCAAGCGCAAGCGTAAACAACGCCACGACTGTAAAACCTGGCGATTTGCGCAGAACGCGCAGAAAAGCTTAGGTCGCGCAGCAGATTCTCCAACCAGCGGAACTGCCATAATTCCGCAAGCCTTTCCTGCCACCGATGCGCGTCGCCAAACGTCCCACGCACGGCAGAATCGAGCTGCGTCGAATCTGTTCCCGCACGCGCCAGCTTTCCCTGAGCATTGCCTGGTGGAAGGCTAGCTCTTCCGCCATCTCGCGATGCAGTCTGCGCCTCCGCAACACGGCCTTCATCCGAAATCTGATTTCATGCAGCCATTCCGACATGCGATTGCCTCTATCCCTGTTGCATCACGAACGCTACAGCGGAGGAAAGCCGGGTCCAGCGTTGCGATTCAGCAGCCAGCTTCTTCTTCCCCTCAGCCGTCAACTGGTAGAACTTCGCGCGGCGATTATTCTCTGAAGCTCCCCACTGCGCAGAAAGAAGTCCGCGCAGCTCCAACCGGTGCAACGCGGGATACAAAGCCCCCTCTTCCACACGCAACACCTGCTGAGAGGTTTGGTGAATCCACTCTGCCACGCCATAGCCGTGCATGGGCCCGCGTATCAGGGACTTCAAGACAAGCATTTCCAAAGTTCCCTGGATTAAATCGCCAAAAGGTTCTGATTTCTTTTCCATAAATTTCTCAGGGGTAAGATAACGAGAGAAATTTGCTCCGTCAAGTACGCAAAGCAAACAAATCGCCCCGATTTTGTCAGCCGCCATCGGCTGGTTACACTATGGCAGGCCGTTTTATATATTGTTCCGGCCCAGGAAAGCTGAGTTTGATGGGTCTCTTTCGTAAAAAATTGAAGCAGGAACACAAGGTCATGCTGCAGGCCGAGCGCGCCGCAGGCGCTCTGCTGCCGGAATATCACCGCCCCACGCCGGAATGTCCTCACCCAGAGCGCTGGAGCATGTATGACTCGATGACAGCCGAGGCCGAAGTGCTCGAATTCCTTCGCACACTGACCACCACCGTCAAGCCCGAGCTCGTCGTAGAAACCGGCTCTTTCCTCGGCGTCAGCACGCTTTGGATCGCCGAAGGATTGAAGCGGAACGGCTTCGGCAGGATCATCAGCTGCGAACTGGACCCGGTTGTCTTCACAAAGGCGAAGGAGAAGATCGCGGCCTCCGGGCTCAGCGAGTGGATCGAGCTACGCAATGAATCCAGCCTGGAAATGAAGGTCGATGGCAAAATCGACATCCTGTTCAGCGACAGTGATATGCCGATCCGCGAACCGGAAGTAAAGCACTTCCTACCGCAGATCAATTCACAGGGGCTGATCCTGATGCACGATGCCAGCTCCCACCTGAAGATCGTCCGTGATGCCGCCCTCAAGATGGAAGCGGAGGGATTGATCTCGGTGGTTCTGCTGCCGACTCCGCGCGGCTTAGTCTTGGCGCAAAAACGCGACGGGCGCTACTAGAGTTTCGCCTTTCATTTGCTTTTTCTGGTGCCGGAAATTCACACAAATACCCTGTAAACACAGGGTATTTCTTGATATTCTAAAATGGCTATGCCAACGAAACAGGAACTTCTCAAAGACGCCATTCAGCACATCGATATCAAGCAGCACAACGTGGTTGCGCTGGTCGATGCCATGCAACATATGGCCTTCAGCTCCCGTGACTTGAACCGGGCAGCTTCGATTTACGAGCGCATGCTGCGCGACAAGGATTGCGGCGTCATCCTCTGCCTCGCCGGATCGCTGATCTCCGCCGGTCTCAAGCAGGTCTTCATCGACCTCATCCGCAACAACATGGTTGACGCCATCGTCTCCACTGGCGCGAATATCGTTGACCAGGATTTCTTCGAAGGTCTCGGCTACAAGCACTGGATCGCCGATGACCTGCTCAAGCAAGGCACGGAAGATGGAACTCTGCGCGAGTTGATGATCGACCGTATCTACGACACGCTGATTGATGAAGAAGAGCTGCGTATCTGCGATACGACCACGGAGAAGATCGCCGATTCCCTCGATCCGCGCCCTCACAGTTCGCGTGAGTTCATCCGCGCCATGGGTGCCTATCTTGAAACGAACGGCAAGACGCCAGAAAAGGGTGGCGTGGATTCGATCGTGTACGCCGCCTACCAGAAGGATGTGCCCATCTTCTGCCCGGCCTTCAGCGACTGCTCGGCCGGCTTCGGACTGGTCGCGCATCAGCATGCTCGCCAGGACAAGCCCAAAGTCTCGCTCGATTCGGCAAAGGATTTCTACGAGCTTACCCAGCTGAAGATCGCCAACCCGACAACCGGCTTGCTGATGATCGGCGGCGGTGTACCGAAGAACTTCGCACAGGATATCGTCGTTGCCGCAGACATTCTCGGCACTGAAGCCCCTATGCACAAATACGCGATCCAGATCACCGTAGCGGATGTGCGTGATGGCGCGCTTTCATCCAGCACGCTCAAGGAAGCCAGTTCATGGGGCAAGGTCGATACGACGTTCGAACAGATGGTCTACAGTGAGGCCACCTTGGCTCTGCCGTTGATCACTGGCTACGCCTATCACAAAAAGGCATACGAAGCCCGCACAGAGCGTCGCTGGGCTCGGCTGCTGGAACCTGTTACGGCTTGATTTTCCGGGCAGTTATCCCGAAAGGCCGGTTCGAAGAACCGGCCTTTCGATTTTCAGGCGCGCAATGTTTTCCTTTTTCTTCGCAGAACATGAAAAAATTGATAAAAAAGCAGTAGTCAAGCGTTTAAATAAGGGAGTAGTATCTCCCGCGGAACAAAGAAAAAGTCCCGGTTTTCTTTCCTTTTATTTCCGATGGAGCGTTGTAATGCTATTCGTTGCCGTATTCTTTTTGGGCCTTGATCTTGCTGGTTTTTTCTGGTTTCGGTCATTATGCAGGACCGCCACCCGCTCTTATTTGTCCTCTTTGAAGGATGTCGATTCAACCAAGCTTATCCCCTTCGAGCGTGGTTTGACCCTGGAAGGCGAAAAATCCCAGGCAATGTGAAAATTTAGAAGACGTGATGTTCTTCGTCGAAGAACGTAGTTTCTGTATCCGTCGGCGCTTTCCCCTCTGCCTGTGCGCGAAGACGTGCTACCGATAGCCAATTATCCTTCTGGTTCCGTTGCGGCAGCCACTGCGGTAAAGGCATACACAGGTAGACACTGAACGCCTCTGCATACCCCTCATAGAGCGCGCGCATCTGTCGCAGTCTCTCCGCCGAGTGTGCATCCTGGCAAAGACGCACTCCCGTCTGACACATCTGGTCGTAGACCTTCTCAAACTGCTTCTCAGGCAGGCGGTCGACCATATCCTGAACCGGCGGCAGCGAAAATACCTGCGCCAAGTCCACCATCGCATGCCGCGCCATGGCAAACGTGAGCTGCGCCTGCCGCGCGGAATGGTCCTGCACTCCGGCAATCAGTAGTGCGCAGGCATCCAGAATCGCAGTAAGGGCACTTAGCCAGCTCTGGTGGGTATGCTGAGAGCGAAAATAGCACAGCAAAGGGTAGGAGATGTGACTTTCCAGCAGCTCGGCCGACCATCGTTCCCACTCTTCCAGCAAAAGAATCAGTGCGGCGCTGCCTCCCTCAAACGAATGGCGTCGCAGTAGCTCGACCGCGGATGGGGGTGATCCGGCTCGGGCGTCCAGCAGCGAAATACTCACTTCTCGCTTGGAAAACGCTCCATAGAGCACAGGAAAATAGCCGATCACCATGGCGACAAACCCCAGCCCCATGCCTGCTTCCACGATCACCAGGTCGCGGATAATGTACTGCCGGGGCACCACATCGCCCAAACCAAGCGTGAAAAGCGTAGTTCCGCTGACATAAATGTCAGAACGCAAACCGACTGTGCGCCCCAAAGGATCAGAAAATGGCGAGCCCAGAGCATAGAAAATCAGCGCAAAACCGAGAACAAGCGCGCTGGCCCATATGACAATCAGCAGGACCAGCGATAAGGGCCCATAGAAACTTAGCATCGTTTCGCGCTTGCGCTCATGCCTGACTCGGGTAGCAAGCCACGACCACGGAATCCACGTCACAATATAAAAAATGCGAGTAATACGCAGGTTGCCTGTAGCACGGCGCGGCAGAATTACTGTTTGAAAAGCATCCAGCAATGCCAGAAAAAGACACGCAATACCGGCTATCAGAGTCAGGATCTGCACAGATTTCTCTCTTTCACTGCGCCTAGAAGAGCAGGAACCTCCACCCTCCGTCAACGGTCGCTTTACGTTCTACACTGGCAACATGAGCGACCTTGGCCGCATGCTCGTCGGATTGGGACTTCTCTTTCTCACTGTCGGCGGCCTCATTCTGGTGCTCGGCAAAACCGGTCTACCGTTCGGTCGCCTCCCCGGAGATATTGCCTGGCGCGGCAAGCAAACTTCGTTCTACTTTCCGCTTGCCAGTTCCCTTCTCCTCAGCATCCTACTTTCCCTCATCTTCTACCTGATCTCGCGCTTTCGGCGATAAACTAATTTTTTGTGACCCACGCAGCATCCGAATCCGGTCCGCAGCTCGGCTTTGTCTTCGATACGCCCAAAGCGGAAACACGACGCATCTGGAAAGTAGGTGAACTCGTCGGTGAGGTGCGCTCTCACGTTGAACGCGAATATGCCGACCTGTGGGTAGAGGGCGAAATCTCAAACCTGCGCCCGGCGCCTTCCGGCCATGTGTATTTCACGCTCAAGGACGGGGATGCCCAGTTGCCGGTTGTTCTCTTTCGTCGGCAGGCATCCCTGCTGCGCTTCCGCCCCGAAGATGGCCTGCACGTTCTGGTTCGCGGCAAAGTTTCCGTCTACGAGCAGCGCGGTCAGATGCAAATCGTTGCCGAATTCATGGAGCCGGTCGGCGCAGGCTCTCTACAGGTTGCGTTCGAGCAGTTAAAGGTACGGCTGCAGCGGGAAGGACTCTTCGACCAGTCCGCAAAGAAGCCTCTGCCAGCCTTTCCACACTGCGTCGGCATCATCACGTCTCCTACGGGGGCCGTCATCCGCGACTTTCTCAGCATCGCCAATCGCCGTCATGCCGCCCTCGACATCCTGCTTTACCCCGCGCTGGTGCAGGGCGATTCCGCCGCCGCCGAAATTGCTGCGGGCATCATCTTCTTCAATCGCACACGGAAAGCCGATGTAATTGTCATCGCGCGAGGCGGCGGATCGATCGAAGACCTCGCACCCTTCAATTCGGAGTTGTTGGCGCGCGCCATTGCCGCCTCGAGTTTGCCTGTGGTTTCCGCAGTCGGCCACGAAACCGACTTCACCATTGCCGACTTTGTCGCGGATCTCCGCGCCCCCACTCCATCGGCAGCTGCCGAAATCATCACCGGCGCGCTCCACAAAGTAGAGGATCACCTTGAGTTGCTGACCTCGCGCCTGCAGCGCGCCATTCGTTATCGATTAATGCAAGCGCGAGATAACTTCGCGCGCCTCACATCAGATGCAGCCTTCGCTCGATTGCGGGAGAGCTTCGCTCGGCGCCAGCAACGGCTAGATGAGTTGCGCTTCCGCATGGATGCAGCCTGGAGCACAGCCAATCACGCTCTTTCAGCGCAATTACAACTGCTTACCAGCCGCCTGTTGCGCCAGGATGCAACTCACCTCCTTCGCCTGCTGAGGGAGCGGCTCGATGTTGTGGAAACCAGACTCACACGTGCGCAGCAAAACCGCATTCAAAACGAAAACGCATGCCTGCTCAGCCTGACTCGACAACTGCAATCCCTCTCGCCGCTCGCCGTGTTAAACCGCGGCTATGCTCTCGTCTTCGATGAACAAGGCTCCCTGGTGAAAAGCGCTGCGCAATTAGCCCCGAATCAGCGTCTCGTGACCAGGCTCGCCAATGGCAGCGTTGAGAGCCGCGTCACCGAAATCATTCCGGAAAGAAAAGTCTGAATCTATGAGAAAACTCTTTGGCACCGATGGGATTCGCGGCATAGCTGGACAGCACCCGCTCGATTCCAGAACCGTCTACGCTGTCGGACTCGCACTTGCTCACCAGGTAAAAGCTGGCAACAGCCATCCGCGCTTCGTGCTTGGCATGGACACAAGAGAAAGCAGCACGTGGATCGCCGCGGCATTGAGCGCAGGCATTACTGATGGAGGTGCGAAGGTCGAAAGTGCCGGCGTCGTCACCACACCCGCTGTCGCCTTCCTGGCACGCAAGCATGGTTTCGATGCGGGTGTAGTGATCTCAGCCTCGCACAATCCCTGGCAGGACAACGGCATCAAAGTCTTCGGCGGCAACGGTTATAAACTTCCCGACGAGACAGAATTACGCATCGAGGAAGAGATCTTTCGGCGGCTGGAGAATGCAGCTGCACCGGATCTCGCGACACTCAACGCTCCCGCCGTTAATTCTAAATTTCGCGCTGAGTATGAGGACTTCCTCAGAGCGGCTGTACCCAGTCTCAACCTCGATGGATTGCGGCTAGTGCTCGATTGTGCGAACGGAGCCGCTTCTGCCATCGCGCCTGAGCTTTTTTCTCAAATCGGAGGCAAAATCCATCTCACGCACATTGTGCCGGATGGCCGCAACATCAACGCCGATTGCGGTGCGCTGCATCCCGAAGTTGTTGCGAAGGAAACAGCGGCGTTGGGCGCAGATATCGGTGTAACCTTCGATGGCGATGCCGACCGCGCTCTCTTCGCAGACTCTACCGGAAAGGTTGTGAATGGCGATGCTGTTCTGCTGCTGGCCGCACGCGACTTGCACACTCGTAATCTTCTAAACGGCGGATTAGTGGTGGCCACGACAATGTCCAACATGGGCCTTGAAGCAGCTCTGCGCCGTGATGGTATCCAGATGCTGCGCGCACCGGTAGGAGACAAGTATGTATTGGAGCGGATGCAGAAAGAAGACGCGTCGCTCGGAGGAGAACAGTCCGGCCACATCCTTTTTCCTCATCTCGCGACAACCGGCGATGGTCTTCTGACCGCGCTCGTCGTCCTCGACATCGTTCGCCGTTCTGGCAAGTCACTACACGAGCTTATCGCCGACCTGAAAGTCTTCCCGCAAGTCATCGTCAACGTCCGCGTGAAAGAGAAAAAGCCGCTCGATGAAATTGCAACTGTTACGAGCACAATTCGCGATGCGGAAACAGCTCTCGCCGAGAACGGCCGGGTAGTGGTGCGTTACTCAGGTACAGAAGCGCTGGCTCGCGTGATGATAGAAGCGGAATCGGAGATTGTCATGCGGCATCACGCGGACCGCATCGCAGGCGCGATACGCGAAGCCATCGGCGTGTAAAAACAGCCTTACCTTGCTTCACTCAGGATGAAAACTCAACTAAGCTCAGCCATCCTGAGCGCAGCGCAGACTCTGCCTTCCCGCGCATTTTTGAATCACTTCAAGTCGCGCCAGTTCGCACCCACTCCGCAATCGGCAACAATCGGCACCTTCAACTCAACAACATGCTCCATCTCATGCTTCACCAGTGCCTGCACCCGCTCAGCTTCATCTTTCGCAACATCGAAGAGCAATTCGTCATGTACCTGTAGCGTCATCACCGTTGTCAGCTTCTCTTCTGCAAGCCGGCGATCAATCCGAATCATCGCGAGCTTGATCAGATCGGCAGCCGTTCCCTGTAGCGGAGTATTCACTGCGGTTCGCTCAGCGAATCCGCGCAGATTGGCATTGCGGCTCTGGATATCCGGGATAGGCCGCACACGCCCAAAGAGCGTACGCACCCGCTGCTCGCGCCGCACCTCATCCAGCACGCTGTCGATATACGCACGCACACCCTTATACCGCGCGAAGTATGTTTCGATATACAGTCGCGCCTCATGTTGATCGATACTCAACTGCGCCGCCAATCCGAAAGGCGAAATACCATAGACGATTCCGAAGTTCACTGCCTTGGCGCGGTTGCGCGTCTCCTTGCTCATGTGCTCCGCAGGAACGCCAAAAACCTCTGACGCCGTGAGAGTGTGAATGTCCTGACCTGTCTGATAAGCGCGCACCAGAAGCGGATCGTCAGAGAAATGTGCCATCAGCCTCAACTCAATCTGCGAATAATCGGCAGAGAAAAGCAGGCGGCCCGGCGCAGCAATAAAGGCAGCGCGAATCTCACGCCCCAGTTCCGTGCGAATAGGAATGTTCTGCAGGTTGGGATTCGTAGACGACAAACGACCTGTCGCCGTGCCGACCTGGTTGAACGTAGTGTGCACGCGGCCTTCGCGATCCGCCAGCAATGGCAGCGTATCCACGTAGTTCGATTTCAGTTTGGCAAGCTGCCGGTATTCGAGCACGAGCCTGGGCACATCATGATGTTCAGCAAGCTCCTCCAAAACATCCTGCGCCGTAGAAACCACTTTGCCTTTGCCATACTTCATCGGCTTGGGCAGATTCATCTTGTTGAAAAGCACATCGCCTAATTGCTTCGGCGAATTGACATTGAAGCGATGCCCGGATCGGTCGTAAATCTCTTCGCCAAGGCGATGAATCTCCTTCGAGAGCCGGTCGCCCATGCTCCGAAGTACACCCGAATCAATGCGCACACCAGCTTCTTCCATGCGCAGCAGAATCGACACCAGCGGGAGATCGATGGTCTCGTAAACGCTTCGCGCCTGCAGTGCGTCCACTTCGTCGCGCAGGCCCGGCGTCAATGTGCGTATCGCATGTGCCGATTCCGGCAGCTGGTTTTCTGCCGTCTCTTTCAATGGATGGCTGCTGAAGCGTGCTGCAACATCACTCAGCCTGTGTGAGGCGTGCGTGGGGTTCACCAGGTACGAGTAAAGCATCAGGTCGTCGGGCGCATTTCTCAGCTGCACTCCATAACGCTCCAATGCGCGCAGTGCGCCCTTCAGGTCGTGCGTGCTTTTCTGGACTGAAGCATCTTCCAATAGCTCTTTCACTGCATCCACTGGCACCAGCAAAGCCTTGTGCGCATCTGCCGCGACTGCAATGCGGAATTCCAGTTTTTCCGGAAGACGCGGCTCAACAGCATCCATCAGATCGAGCAGCGACATGGTCTTCAGTTCCGGTTCCCTGTCTTCGATTGCCTCGGCTTCCTGCTCACTGATCTGCTCGGCAACCGCTGTCAGCTCGGAGCTTGGCAGCGCGAAAGCGAAACCCTCCTGCTTCGCCTGCGTGATGAATGTCGCGATCTGCTCCGGCGTGGGATGGATCAGGTATTCGACAGGATGCTCCAACTCGACAGGCGCGAGTTCCTTCAGCAGCGTCGTGAACTCGAGCTCAGTAAACAGCTGTCGGCATGCGCTTACGTCCGGTGGCAGTGTTCGCATCGCATCCAGGTCCAGTTCCAGCGGAACTTCGCAATGGATCGTCACCAGCTCCTTGCTCAGCAGAATCGTGTCGCGATTGTTTTCGAGCGATTCGCGATATGTCTTGCGCTTCACCTCTGCTGCGCGATCAAGCGCAGCTTCCAGACTTCCGAATTGCTGGATCAGTTCCACCGAACCCTTGTCGCCGATTCCCGGAGCGCCCGGGATATTGTCGATGGAATCGCCACGCAACGCCATCACGTCGATGACCTTCTCCGGCGGCACGCCAAGTGTTTCTTCAACCTTCGTGCGGTCGAGGATCAGGTTGTCTTTCACCGGATTCAGGACCTTTACCTGATCGTCGACCAGCTGCAGCATGTCCTTGTCGTTCGAGACGACGTAGACGGGATAGCCATCCTGCGCGGCCTTCTTCGACAAGGTTCCGATAACGTCGTCGGCCTCAAATCCCTCAGCCTCAAGAATCGGAATATGGAAGGCCTCGAGCGCGCGACGAATATACGGCAACTGCTGCGCCAGATCCGGCGGCATTTCCGCGCGATTGGCCTTGTAGCCTCCGTAATCGACCACATCGAAGGTCTGCGTCTTGACATTGAACTTTCGCAAAGTCATCTCTTTGGCGCGTTCGTCGCGGAAGACCTTTCCGCTGATGTCGAAGACCGCCGCAAAGTATTCCGGCTGAAAGTCACGCCGCAGCTTGTTGATCATGTTCACGAAGACGTAGGTTGCCGCGGTCGGCACGCCGTTGCGCGTGGACATGGGGCGTTGCCGCTGCATCGCATGATAAGCGCGGAAGATAAACGACATTGCATCGAGCAGGAAAACAGTGGGCTTGTTCTGAGAAGGCATCAAAGCTGAGTCTACCGCTTACGAAAGGAACATGCAGTCTCCGTAGGAGAAGAAGCGATAGCCTGCTTCGACTGCGTATTTATATGCACCGAGCACAGGCTCGCGTCCGCCAAAAGCGCTGACCAGCATCAGCAGCGTCGACTGCGGTAAGTGGAAGTTCGTCAGCAGCGCGTTCACCACCCGGAATTCATATCCGGGCGAGATGAAGATGTTCGTTGCGCCGGAATGCGGTTCCAGCTTGCCTTCCTTTGCAATGCCGGCGCAGTGTTCGAGCGTGCGGACGGTTGTTGTGCCGGCGGCGACGATTCTTCGGCCATCGCGCTTCGCTGCATTCACTGCTTCAGCCGTTGCTTCAGGCAGCGTGTACCGTTCCGTGTGCAGGTGAATGTCTTCGACTTTGTCGACTCGCACTGGCTGGAAGGTTCCGAGTCCTACATGCAGTGTTACATATTCAATTTGCACGCCTTTTTCGCGCAATTTCTCGAGAATTTGCGGCGTAAAGTGCAATCCTGCGGTCGGTGCGGCGACTGAGCCGCGCTGGTCGGCGTAGACCGTCTGGTAACGCTCGCGGTCGGCAGCTTCGTCCTGGCGGTGGATGTATGGCGGCAGGGGCATGTGGCCCAGCTGCTCCAGTGCACCGTAGAAGTCGGCGGTCGGTTCGAAGCGTAGGGTGCGTTCGCCGAATTCTCCGTGCGCGATGACTTCGGCCTGCAGGACATTTTCGCCGAAGGTGAGCCTTTCTCCTGTCAGCACTTTGCGTCCGGGCCGCGCCAGGACTTTCCATTCCCATTCGCTGATCTGCTCGGTCAGCAGGACCTGAATGCGTCCGGTTGTCTCATGGCCTGCCTGCGTATGCAGTCCGGCGCGGTGTGCGAAGAGACGCGCTGGGATCACTCGGCTATTATTCAGGACCAGAACATCGCCTTCGCGCAACATATCCGGCAATTCGCGGAAGTGGTGGTCTTCGTACGTTCCTGTCTGGCGGTCGAGCGTGAGCATGCGCGCTCCTGCTCGGTCTTCGAGTGGTTTCTGAGCGATGAGTTCTTCGGGAAGGTGGAAGTTGAAATCGGAGACTTGCACTCTCCTAATTTTATCTGTGCTTCTTAAGGTGAAGAATCCCAGGGCTAAAGCCCTCTAACATTCTTCCTTCTTCACCGGCCTGAAGGCCGGTGCTTCTACCGTTGCCTTGCTTTCGCAAGGCTTCGCTCATGATGACGGCCTTTTTAGATTTGTATGTGTCGTTCTGCGTTGAATCTGGCTCGTTCTATGGCTTCGTTCAGTTCCTGGCGTTTGGATTCCAGAGTTGTTGCGTCGGCATCGGGGGCTGGCGGGGTTACGGAGCGCGACCAGCTTACGATGACGCGGGAAAACGGCTTCGGAATCAGGAAGCGGTCCCAGGAGTTCAAGACCCAGGCATGCTCGGGAAGCAGGTAGAAGCTGCCGATTTGCTCCTGCGCCATCTGCGCCAGCTTCACCGGACCCATCTTGGTCTGGTAGATCGGGCCTCGCGGGCCGTCGGCGGTGAAGATTACCGCTTCACCCTTTACCAGGACGTCCTGCAGGGCGAACAGTCCGGCTGCGCCTCCGCGTGAGCTTGAGCCGCGAACGCTGCCGAAGCCCAGGATGCCGAGGGTTCTGGCAATTAGTTCTCCGTCGAAGCTGCGGCTGATGAGAATCGTGCAGCGGTATTTGCGGAAGTACCAGCCGCAAGGCAGCGTGCACTGGTGCCAGAAGCAGAAGATTCCTTTCGGGGGCGGCGTGGCCGGGGTGGCTCCCTCCTCGGCGATGACCTTGAAGCGCAGGGTCATGCCGATCGCGGCCAGAATCGCCGCAGTCAGGCGCGGCACAATGGCCAGCACAATGCGCTGTGAGACGGAGAAGCCTGAGTCTTGCCGGGTCGTCACGCACCTGATTCTACCCGGTACTACCCCCTCCCCCCTATGTCAGCTGCCCGTTCTTTTGTTTTCAATAAGTTAGCGGGGAATTATCCCCCGCTATCTCCATGATTCAAATAGGGTTACCTGCGGTTGTGTATTTTCAACTACTTAGCTGGGGGTCCTTATTTCTGCAGGTAGATGTTCGCCAGGCGAAAGGGCTTCTGGCCATAGTTTTCTATCTCAAGCTCATTCTTTTTGTTGAACTTGATTTTGCAGACAGGCGCCAGCTTGCCGGTGCCCTTGCCATTTTGATCCACGTCCAGCACGGCAATTCCGAATTGATAGTCAGTCGAGCGTCCTCCACGGTAGACCTCCCCGAACGACATAGGACGGTCGGTGACCATGACGATGTGCAGGCCGCCGTTTGCTGTCTTTTTGAACCGGGCAAAGCGAAAGCCGTTGCCTACGTAGCCTGTAGGAGAAAGCCGTCCTACGTCGTCAATCTTCTCCATCGCCTTCACCAGCGCATCGGGACCGCCCTGCTGCAGCGTGGCAATGTAGTCCTTTACCTGCTGATCGCTTGTCCACGCCGTGATAAAGACGGTGACGCCAAAGCTCTTGCCGGCCAGCGAGCCCGCCTGACCAAAAGCCGTCGCGGCAAATTGCCGTGGTAAATCTGAAAGGGGCTTGCTATCGCCGTTTTGGGCAAATGCGTTGGACAGCAGGAACCCTGACATAAGAAACAGCAGAGTTACTGCCTGAAGCTTTCTTGATCGCAATGTCTTTCTCCCGGGTGGAACCTTAGAACTTAATCTCGAACCACATTAGGCTCTAAGGCTGGTCTTGTCAGCTAACATTTCTTGCAGTCAACTCGCTCAACTCCATTTCGGCGGGGGCAAATTTACGCTCAAACGAAAAGCCCGCCAATCGGCGGGCTTTTTTTCTCTATATCCAGAATAGCAGTTTCAGCTAAATTATCTGCCAAATTCAGAGTCTTTTATGCGGCTTGTTTTCAGTTGCTTGCGAATTATTTTGCATTTTAGGGGCTTGACAGGAGTCCGCTCTATTCCTTCGGATTGCGCTCCGAACAGCGGCAGCAAGGTATAGCTCTTCGTTTTATTCGCCGGGCTGAAGCCCGGGCTTCTACCCTAAATTCCGCTTGCTGGTTTGATTTTGAATCCCAAATCTCAAAATCGAGACTGGAGTACTCCAGCACCAAATTATTCCTCGGACTAAACCCTGAATTTTTGCTCACTGATTTGAATTCCTGAATTTTAAGCCTCTCAAATCGGACCTACACTCCCAGACTAGACCTAAGGAAGTACAACTTCTGTAACCTATATACGCATTACTTTTTTGCTACGTTGATAGCATTATGCTCAAGATCCTCCCCCTCGCTCTTTTTACGTTGTCTTTAATGGGCTCGGCGACCGCGCAACAGCGCGCGTCTCGGGCCTATGATTTCTTAAATTCTGTCGGCGTCAATACACACTTCACCTACACGGACACGGCATACTATCAGCAACCGTCAACCCTGATCCAAGCCCTCCAAGATCTGCATGTCAGCCATATTCGCGACGGGCTCTCTTATTCGTGGATCGCTCCCAACCTTTACGCAATTCATGCCATGCTCGCACAAGCCGGAATCCATGCAGACCTGGTTACGCCCAACCCGCAAAGCGGCGCAACGGCGGCGCAGCTGGACGCACTGCTGCCTAATTATCCAGATGTGGAAGCGCTCGAAGGCCCCAACGAATACGACCAGACGGATGATCCGAACTGGGCCGCCGATCTCAAGGCATATCTGCCGACCGTGTGGCAGGCAGGCGAGAATGCTCAGTTACCAGTGATTGGGCCTTCGTTTACTCAGCCAACATCATATCCGGCCATCGGCGTCATTTCCGGATACATGAACTTCAATAATCTGCATGCCTATTGGGGCGGCAGGAATCCGGAAACCTGGGGATGGGGAGGACTCGATACTCAGGGACACGCATACGGTTCATTCAAGTGGAGCATGGATAAATTGAATATGGATGGGCCCGACGTGCCGGTGATCATGACCGAGAGCGGCTACGTTGCCAATCAAACGCCTACGCAAGGCGCTATCTCGGAATCGATCGAAGCCGTGTATGCGCCGCGTCTGCTGCTGCACGCGTGGAACGAGGGCATCTCGCGTACGTATATCTACGAGCTGATGGATGATCCTTCTTCGACCACCGGCTATGGACTGCTGCGATACGACTTATCGCCGCGACCAGCGTATACGGCGATCGCCAATCTTACAAAACTGCTCTCGGATGAACAGGGCAGCTTTGCGCCCGATACGCTCAACTATTCTTTAACCGGCAATACCATGGGGGTCGAAACAAGTCTGTTCGAGAAGCAGGATGGTTCCTTCTGGCTGGCGATCTGGTTGAAAGGCAGCATCTATGATGTGGACGCTCAGAATCCAACGCCCCTCGATCATCAGAGAGTGCGGATATCGGTATCCGGAGGCCAAAGCGTTCGCTGCATCTGGACCTTTGACGAGGCGGGAAACATGACTCCATTTTCACTGAACCGGGCGACTGTGAGCCTTTCTGTCAACAGCACTATCAGGGTGCTCAGGATCAGCTAGGGTTCTACCTTCGCTGGGCGATGAAGGCCGCCCGGTGAGGCGTTTTCTCGTGCGCTGTCCTTTATGGGGTCGTAGTTGGTCCCAGATCTCTCAGAAGCGAGCCTGGGGCACCCGGCGAGGTGCTGGAATATTAATCGTCCCCGCGCATTTGACGTATCTGCTCGGTTATCTCAGCAGCCTGTACCCGGTCGGTCCACGACGCAGCCTCGTTGCCATCCGCGTCAATGTTTACGATGAGGTTGTCCACCAACCGCGCAAGTAGCCACGGGTTATGACCACAGATGATTTGACCAGTCCATCTTACGCCCTCAATCATCGGAAACTCCGCCGTATAAGGCTGTGCCTGTTTACGCAAACGCCAAGCCACTTTCTCAGAGAGTGCTGCCTCTCTGTGATACAGGAGCTCAACAATCTCAAGCACGCGTTCAGGTGACAAGCGTGGAGAAAGAATCTCTACTACGTTTTTTTGTGGTTCCCCATTATTCCCGCACCACTCCCTTGTAATTAGCCATGCACTAAATCCATGCCGACGTTTCATTCGCCGATTCTAATTCCGGCCGTAGAAAAATTTAGTATCGCCTAGCGACGGTTAGTCTTGCCTTTGCAAGACCAATTCGCACGAGCTTTGCTCGTGCGGGTCCTTCGACTGCGCGCTACGCGCTACGCTCAGGATGACGGCGTGTTGGGATTGTGTCCCTAGGAGTAGCGGAGCCAGCGGAGCATTTCAGGGACGGTGGCTCGTTTGCCGTACATCAGGATGCCGATGCGGTAGATGCGGGATGCAAACCAGACCACGACGACGACCGATAGAAGCAGCAGCACAATCGATAAGGCGATTTGCCATAATGGCGGAAACTGCGAGGCGATGCGCAGGAACATGGCGATAGGCGCGCAGGGCGGGAAGAGCGATATGGCCACCGACCAGAACGAATTTGGATTGCTGACGATGAAGGTGATCATGCTGAAGCTGAGCCAGACGGGCACGGCGGCCAGCGGCGCGTACTGCTGTAGCTCCTGCTCGCTTTCGCAGGTGGCGGCGAGTCCGGCGAAGAGCGTGCTGTAGAGGGCGTAACCCAGCAGGAAGTAGACGGCGAAGAGAATAATTTCGATGGCCGAGATTTGAATCTTCAGTCCGCCGGACATGAGGCTGGCGGCGAGAGCGGTGCTCGAAAACAACAAAGCAGCAGCGGCCCAGATGGCGAGCTGCGAGAGGCCGACGGCTCCGATGCCGATGAGCTTTCCGGCGAGCATGTCGGTGGGCTTGACGGTCGAGAGCATGACTTCAAAGATGCGCGAGGTCTTTTCCTGAATGACGGAGCGGCCTACGTTCATGCCGTACATCATGACGGTGAAGGTAAGCAGGAAGGCCATGATGTAGGCGGCGAAGAAGGAACCGAGCGTGCTGCTGCCGACTTCTTTGCCGTTCTTCACCTGTTCGGTTTCAATCTTTACGCCTTTGGTCAGCGAATCGATATCATCGGTCGGGATGCCATGCGAGGAGAGGCGCTGCTGCACGATGGCGTGATCGACGGCGTCGGAGAGTCGAGATTCGGTCGCGAAGTCGCCGGAGGAGCGCCCGACGAAAGTGGCATTGGGATTGGTCGCATTGGCGTCGGTGGTGAGCCAGAGGAAGCCGTCGAGCTGCTTCTGGTCTATTTTCGAAATCAATTGCTGGCGGTCAGACTCAGCTGCGGGCGCGAGCACGTCGACGCTCATGTGCGCGTCTTTATCGGCGAGCAGTTTTTCGCGGATGCGGCTGGCGAGAGGCGCGTCATTGGCGGCAATTACGATGTGCTTGCCCTGTCCGGAATTCTTACTGGCGAAGACCGAGATGCCAATGATGGCACCAAAGATGACGGGGATGAGGATCGTCGTGACCTTGAAGGCCTTGCCCCGCACCTGTTCCAGAAATTCGCGCTTCGCGATGAGCAGGATCTCATGCATCGACTTTTTCTCCCACGGTCTGAATGAAGATCTCTTCGAGCGACGGCTCAACTAATTCGAACTTGAAGATGGTCGCCTTCTGCATGGCTTCGCGCAGGAGGCTTTGCGCGTCGGCATGCGGCTTGAGGCGGATTTCGACGTGTCCGGCGTAATCCTTGTATTCGGCAATCGCCGGGTGCTGGAGGAAGGAATTGTCGCCTTCAAACTGCATCACGACGCGATCGCGCTCATATCGTGATTTGACTTCGCGCATGCCGCCGGAGAGCACGGCCTGTCCTGCATGGATGAGGCAGATGGCGTCGCAGAGTTTCTCGACCTGGTCCATGCGGTGCGTCGAAAACAGGATCGCTTTGCCCGCGTTTTTGAGATCGATAAGCGTGTCCTGCAGCAGGACGGCGTTGACGGGGTCGAGGCCTGAGAAAGGCTCGTCCATAATGATGAGCTCGGGGTCGTGCATGAGCGTAGAGATGAACTGAATCTTCTGTTGCATGCCCTTGGAGAGCTCTTCGGTTTTCTTGTCAGCAGCTTCGAGAATCTGCATGCGCTCACACCAGTCGTGTGCGCGGCGGCCTGCGGTGGCCTTGTCGAGGCCGCGCAGTTCGCCCATGAAAACGAGCTGATCCATGACCTTCATCTTCTTGTAGAGGCCGCGTTCTTCAGGCAGATAGCCGACCTGCCTGAGGGTTTCGCGCGCGAAGGGCTTGCCCAGCAGGCTTACGCTGCCAGAGTCGGGCATGGTGATGCCGACCATCATGCGGATGCTCGAAGTCTTTCCTGAGCCGTTAGGTCCGAGCAGCCCGAACATGGTGCCCGCTTCAATGCGCAGGCTCAGTTCTCGAACGGCGGCTTTCTTCTCATAGGATTTGGAAATGCGGTCCAGTTCAACAACTGCGGCCATGTATGAAATTTCTCCAGCGGGGGTCGCTGCCAGTGTAACTTATCCGGATTTGATCGGATGGGAAGTGAACGATCCCATGTCTCAGGATCGAGACATGCGGCACCGAGCCGGTGCTTCTATCCTGCTGCCGCGTCGCGCGATTAGCTCTCCCACCCTTTCGCAGACTGCGCGAAAGGATGGGGGCACCCAGCTCCTTCGTTCCTGATAGCATCCATTTTGTGGTGGGGCTTGATACGCAGGTTCAATACGTCAAAGGCATTGGTCCGCAGATTGCGCAGACGCTTGCCGCCAAAGGGATTTCTACAGTTGAAGACCTGTTGTATCACCTGCCGTTTCGCTATGAGGACCGGCTGCATCCGATGCCTTTGAGCGAGCTGAAGCCGGGCGAGATGGCGAGCGTGATCGGCGAGGTGCGCGGCACGGTGCTGCTGCGAACGCGCAGTATACCGATCTTCGAGATGACGGTGGGGCAAGGCATTTCATCGCTGAAGTGCATGTGGTTCCACGGAACGTATCTGAAAGACAAGTTCAAGCACGGACAGATGCTCGCGGTTTACGGCAAGGTCGAGGCATCGCGCTCAGGCCGCGGCTACAAGATGATTCAGCCGCAGGTGGAGATACTTTCTGCAGACGAGGACGAGAGTGAGCTGCTGGAAGTCGGGCGCATCGTGCCGGTATATGAATCGCTCGGTGGCAATAAGCTGACGACACGGTGGCTGCGACGGATCGTCTACAACCTGCTTGAGGAATTAGACGGGCATCTTCCTGAGACGCTGCCGCGTGCGCTGGTGGAGCGGCTCTCTTTGCCGGGACGTGCAGAAGCGCTGCGCGGCGTGCATTTCCCGCCACCGGGCACGCCGATGACGCAGCTGCAGGCTTCCGGAACGCTGGCGCACAGGCGGCTGATTTTTGAAGAGCTGTTTTATCTGGAGATGGGGCTGGAGTTGAAGCGACGGCGCTTCAAGGAGCGCGCCGGGATTGCTTTCGAGACGGCGAAGAAAGTACGCGAGGCGATCCGCGAGATTCTGCCCTTTCATCCGACGACCGCGCAGAAAAATGCGCTGGCCGAGATTGTCGCCGACATGCGAAGGCCGTCGCCGATGCGCCGGCTGCTGCAGGGGGATGTCGGTTCAGGAAAGACTATTGTCGCACTGCAGGCGATGCTGGTGGCCATTGAGAACGGCTACCAGGCGGCGCTGATGGCCCCTACGGAAATTCTTGCAACGCAGCATTATCTTGCGGCCCGCAAGCTGCTGGAGCGCTCGTCAAAGCCGTACAGAATTGTTCTGCTGACCGGATCGCTCGATGCCGACGTGAAGAAGCTGAATCGCAGCAAGATTTATCAGGGCGAGGCCGATGTCGTCATCGGCACGCACGCGCTCATCGAGGAAAAAGTCGAGTTCGACAAGCTTGGGCTCATCGTCGTAGATGAGCAGCATCGTTTCGGCGTACTGCAGCGCTTTCGGCTGATGAAGAAGCCAACCGATGCGGAGCCTGATGTGCTGGTGATGACGGCGACACCGATTCCGCGGACGCTGGCGCTTTCCCTCTATGGCGATCTCGATTTGAGCGTGCTGGATGAGCTGCCTCCGGGGCGCACTCCGATTGTCACGCGCAAGGTTTCCGACGAGCGTGCCGATGAAGTCTGGAAGTTTGTGCGTGAGCAGGTTGGGCGTGGACATCAGGCGTATGTTGTTTATCCGGTGATTGAGGGGGCAAAGGACGATCAGCCGGAGTTGGATTTCGCTCCGCCCGATCCCGAAGAGGAACCGAAGCCAAAAAAATCCGCGAAGAAGACGAAGACAGCGGCGCTTTTTGAGAAGCCTTCGCTGAAGGCAGCTACCGATATGTATGAGGCGCTGCGGACCGGAGCTCTGTCAGGGTTGCGGCTGGGGTTGCTGCATGGGCGGTTGGATTCTGACGAGAAAGAAATTGTCATGCGTCGCTTCCAACGGGGCGAGATTGACGTGCTCATCTCAACTACCGTCATCGAAGTCGGCGTGGATGTGCCCAACGCGACTGTCATGGTCATCGAGCATGCGGAGCGCTTCGGGCTGGCCCAGTTGCACCAGCTTCGCGGACGCGTAGGACGCGGCGCGGCGAAGTCCTATTGCATACTGATGACGGGCGGCAGGGTTTCCGAGCAGGGCGAGGAGCGGCTGGGAGCCATGGTGCGCACGCAGAATGGCTTCGAGCTGGCTGAACTGGACCTGCAGCTGCGCGGGCCGGGGGAATTCTTCGGCACACGGCAGGCTGGGTTGCCGGATTTTCGCGTGGCGAACCTTGTTCGCGATCGCGATCTGCTGGAACTGGCGAAGGCTGAGGCGGCGCGGTTTGTGGAAAAGCCTGAAGGGACGGAAGACGAGAAGAAGCTGGTGCGCACGCGGCTGCGGGAGGCGTGGCAGCGGCGTTATGGGCTGGTCGAAGCGGGATGAGCTATCCCACCCTTTGCTGCGCAAAGGATGGGGCACCCAAATTTTATTGGTTGGCGATGAGGTACCCACACCCATGTCTCAAAAGCGAGACATGGGGCACCCGCTCCGATCGGAATGACAACTCTTATGTTTAGGTCAGCTCGACGGGGTGGTGAAAATTCCGGTGATTGCTGTCGAGCGGAGCGGCCAGGACAAGCAGGCGAACGCGGGCGACCTCAAAGCCTTTGCTGGCCAGCAGATTTTTGGTGCACTGGCACAATTCGGTCATGCTGATGTGGGCGTCGCGGCTCAGCTCCAGCCCGGCGGCAATCAGAACGCTATAAACTTCAAGGCTGACTGCGCGGGCGAATTCAAAGCTCATTTCCACGGTGTCGGAGCCGGGCATGCTGCGGGAAAGCACCCAGCCGCCGCAGGAGAGCACAGCGCCGGTTAAAAACCGCAGTACACGCTGCGGATCGTCGGCACAGGTGGCCGTCAGCTTCAAATCCCAATCGACGAGTTCGTCCGCTTCCATCACACATACATGATCGGTCCAGAGAAGGCCAATCTTCATCGTTACCCTGAAACTCTTTGGTATAGATACGTAACCTGCTGTGCTACCGTGCAAAGAGGAAAAATTCTGCTCATGCTGGTGGGTACAGGAATCGACATTGTGGAAATAGATCGGATCGCCCAGTCCATTGCGCGTTACGGAGAGCGTTTCCTGGGAAAAATATTCACGCCGGTCGAAATCGCCTACTGTCAGCGCAAAAAGAACGCGGCAGAGAGTTTCGCCGCGCGTTTTGCTGCCAAGGAAGCAGGCGCGAAGGCTCTGGGGACGGGCATTCAGCATGGCGTGACCTGGAAGGAAATCGAAGTGCGGCGGTTGCCGGGACATCGGCCCACATTGCACCTGAGCGGACGGGCGATGGAGTTTGCCGAGCGTCTCGGAGTGAAGCATGTCTCACTTTCAATCACCCATACGGCAACGCTGGCAATGGCCTCGGTCCAACTTGAAAACGAACAGTAAGGCATAGATTTGTATCGTTTTGCAACGGCTGGCAGGCGGTTGCCATCCAAACGAAAGCCAAGCCGCAATCGAGTATGTTTGATATTCTCAAGGCGCGATAGAAGTCTTTCCATTCCGGTTTTGTGAACGAGGGGGCAGTGCCAAGCCAGCAGGAAGTTCAGTGGTCACAACTGAAAGTCGGCGTATTAGTGCTGGTGGCGCTTGTCTCGCTCACAGCGCTCATTTTCCTCATGTCCGGCAACACGGGCGGCTTTTTAGCAGGCAAGATCACGGTGCGTTCTTATTTTGAGAATGCAGCAGGGCTCAAGGTCGGCGCTCCTGTCAACCTTGAGGGCGTTACCGTCGGCACCGTCAAAAGTATTCGCATCGTCCCTGAGCGCAAGCTGACTCCTGTGGAGGTGATCATGCGCCTCAGCAAGAAGTTCCAGCCCGCGATTCACGCAGATTCGAAAACCAGCCTCGAAACCATCGGTGTGCTCGGAGACACGGTCCTCGATATCAACAGCAAGTTTGCGACCGGTGCTGCGATCCAGAACAACGCGGAACTGCAGACCACAGAGACGCCGAATCTCACCGACGTCATTAAATCCAGCCAGGGCACCATTGAGCAGCTGAATACCATTCTGGCCAAGGTCGACAATCTCGTAGACGCGCTCAACACGGGCAAAGGCTCCATCGGTATGCTCATCAACGATCCCAGCCTCTATAACAGAGCGGTGGCCACGTTGAACGAGATCCAGCAGCTCGTCGATGAGGTGGGCAACGGTAAAGGTTCCATCGGCAAGCTGATTGCCGACGACACGCTCTATAACCGCGCCAACGCCACGGTGGGCAAGCTCCAGGATGTCGCCAACCAGATCGACAGCGGCAACGGTACTATCGGAAAACTGCTCAAGGACGAGACCCTTTACAACAATCTGCGCGAATCGACAGCAAGCCTGAACGCTCTGCTCAAGGACGTGAACGCAGGTAAAGGCGGCCTGGGCCTGATCGCGAAAGACCCGCAGTTTGCCAACAAGCTGAACGATACCGTTACCAGGCTCGATTCCATCCTGAACCGGGTCGACAACGGTGAAGGTACCATCGGTCAGCTCATGGTCAATAAAGACCTCTACAACCACACCGACGAGATGATCCAGAACACGAACAATTTGATAACGGCTGTGCGCCAGAACCCGAAAAAGTATCTGACGATCCACATGAAGATTTTCTGATGCTGAGTTATCACTTCATCGCCAGTTTTTAATCGCGATGCCGATTTCTCCGGCGCTACACTTACTTCTTCTTGGCTGCCCGTTGAGCGAGCGCTGCGGAGTTGGCCGCCACCGCGGCGCGGATGAGTTGCCTGAAGGCATCTTCGTTGATTTTCTCCCCTTCGCGGAAGTCGATCGCACGCTGCACGTTCCCCTCCAGGCTGGAATTGAAGAGTTTTTGGGGATCCTTGATGGAGGCTCCGCGAGCAAATGTGAGCTTGACGGCTTGTTTGTACGATTCCCCGGTGCAAACGATGCCGTCGTGGGACCAGACAGGAGTTCCCGGGGATTTTAGCTTCTCCCATTTCCACTCCTCCTCAATGTCGGGATCGGCTTCGTGGATGAGATGACGAAGATGGGCGAGGGTCTGTCCTCTCCAATCGCCCAGGTCTTCAATCCGCTTCGTGATCTTCGCTGAAGCGGCCGCGTCATTTGGACTACTTGTGGTCTTCATGTTTTCTCCGAACATGCACTTCCCTTTTCGATGCCGACGTTATTGCAGCCCGGCGATAACCTGTTCCAGGCCGCCGATGAACCTCTTCCAGCCGTACTGAGCGCCCTTGTAGCTGGCGTCCTGATCGGATGGGAAGCCGGAATGCTCCATGCGCAGGAGTGTGCCGCCTTCTGTCGCGACCAGCGTCCAGAAGACTACGCTCTCAAGCCCTAACGTTCCCCAGCTATAGGAGAGTTTCCTGTTGGGTTCGACGACCAGGACTTCGCAATTGATGATGCCGTCCCAGTTCGGCACAGGTGTGGAGCGCAAGTTGAACGAGTGACCCGCAACCGGCTGAAAGTCATTCTTCATCAGCCATTGTTCAATCAGGGAACTTTCGGTGAGCGCCCGCCACACTTTCTCTGGCGGATAAGGGAATTCCCTTTCCACAATAACGGAATGGGTAGAAGTATCAGGCGTCGTCATTTGTCCATCCTTTTCAATAGGTCTTCGAGTTGATCAAATCTGCTATGCCAGAAGGCGCCATAGTGGCCGATCCAGTCCACGAGCGGCGCGAGAGCTTCGGGTCTGGCCTGGTAATGGGTTTCGCGTCCCTGGCGGCGGTTGTGTACTAGCTTCGCGCGCTTGAGCGCGGCCAGATGCTTCGAAACCATCGGCTGCGACACACCGGCGCGCTCAGTCAACGCGTGTACGGTCTGTTCACCGTCGCGGGTCAGCCGTTCGAAGATAGCTCGGCGAGTCGGATCGGCGAGGGCTCTGAAGAGATTATCTGCAGCGCACGGCATGTTGAAACCATAACCATATGGTTATGGTTTGTCAAATGGAAATTTCCGTATCACCTGCACCGAACCGTCTGAACGCTTCGACAATGGTCGCCGGCAATTCGCCGCGATTGCGCTTCGTCATCAGTTCATGCCCCGCGCCGTCGATGGAAAGGAGTTTTGTCGAAGCCGGAATTAGTTCGAGAGCGGTCTTCATTTCTTCCGATGAGGCGAAGCCGTCGCGCACCCCGTGAACGAAAAGTGCCGAAGTCTGCAGGCGCGGGAAGTGCGCCGTCCGCAACTCCGCGGGGCGTTGTGGCGGATGCAGCGGATAGGAAAGAAGCAGAAGCTTTTCGACGAGGCCGGGGTGATCGGCTGCCAGCATCGAAGCCTGCCTTCCGCCATAGGAATGACCTCCGAGCGAGACAGGGGCAGAGGTCTGGCGCTGCAGAGATGCGACGGCCGCGCGAAGACCCTGCTGATCGCGCTCTGCGCTGCCACGCGGCGGCGGTCCCTGTGGACGCGCCTGACGGAAAGGAAGATCGCAGCGCAGAACCATCCATCCGGCATCGCAAAGAGCGTCGGCGACTGCGATGAGCAGAGGAGCAGTGCAGTTCGCGCCTGCTCCATGGGTCAGCACGAGGGCCGCCTCAGGCGAGCCGGAAGGGCAGTGCAGGAAGCCGCGAACGGGTATGGCATCCGCGGCGGCTTGGTCGAAGAATTCCTGATAATTGTTCATGCGTTACAGGCCAGCCTCGCCGACCGCTTCATGGACTGCCGGGTTCTTCCTAACGATTGAGAAACAGGTTTCACTGCACAAGCCCTCCGCTGCATGGTACTTTCAGAGCCAGCACATCGGTGTTACCAGTGTGCAAAATTGAGGCCAGCACCCGTATCGAGCAAGTAGAGGTGCTCTCGCATCCTAAGGATTTCTATGCAACCTATTCGTATTGCTTCGGTACTGTTGCTATGTACCGGTTTCGCCGTCGCGCAAAATTCTATCGGAACGCATGCTGCGGTTGCAGCAGCGGACACCCCTTCGAGCGCTGCACCCACTGAACCCAAGGCTCTCCGCAGCTTCGATCTCACGGCCATCGACAAGGCCGCCGATCCCTGCACGGATTTCTTTCAATACGCCTGCGGCAACTGGCGTAAGAACAATCCTATTCCCGGCGACCAGACGCGCTGGGGACGCTTTAATGAGCTGGCCGAGCGCAACCGCTACCTGCTCTATACAGATCTGAAAAAAGCCGCTGACTCGCCCAAGACTCCACTGCAGCACCAGTACGGCGACTTCTTCGCCGCCTGCATGAATACCGACCTCGCCAATCAGCTTGGCGATAAGCCAATCCAGCCGGTCCTCGCGCACATTGATGGTGTGACCGATAAGAAGCAGCTTGGACAACTCATAGGCCATCTGCAGACGCAGGGTGGCGTTTCCGCTTTCATGCGCTTCGGCGTGGAGCAGGACCAGAAGGATTCGACCAAGCAGATTGCCAGCACCATACAAGGTGGTCTTTCGCTGCCCGATCGCGATTACTACCTCGAAGACAACCCGCGCATGGCGAAGATCCGTGAGCAGTATCACGATTACATCGTGCAGATCTTCAAGCTCGTCGGCGATTCGGACGACAAGGCTGCTGCCGAGGCCAAGAGCGTCATTGATATTGAAACTGCGCTGGCCAAGGGCTCTCTGCCTCGCGTCGAGCTGCGTAATCCTGACAACGTCTACCACATCATGAAGGTCACCGAGCTCAGCACCCTGACGCCGGACTTCGACTGGACCGATTACATCGGAACTCTGCGCGCTCCCAGCTTCGACACGCTGAACGTGGCCACACCGGAGTATTTCAAGGCTCTGAACCAGATCCTTTCCAACGAAAGCCTTGACAGCCTGAAGAGCTACCTGCGCTTCCATGCAGTAAACACCTATGCTCCGTGGCTTTCGAGCACCTTCGACGACGCCCACTTCGACTTCTTCCAGAAGACGCTGCAAGGCCAGGCCGAGCAGACGGCCCGCTGGAAGCGCTGCACATCTCTCACCGACCGCGCACTGGGTGAAGCCGTAGGCCAGGACTGGGTAAAGGAGAATTTCCCGCCCTCAGCCAAGGACAATATGGAGAAGCTGGTCGCGGCGCTTGAAAAGGCCCTCGGCGACGACATCAAAACGCTTCCGTGGATGAGCGAAGAAACCAGGAAGCAGGCCGCAGTCAAGCTCGACGCCTTTCGGCGGAAGATCGGCTATCCCGACCAGTGGCGGGATTTCTCGAAGCTCGAAGTCAAGCGCGATAACCTGGTCAGCAACGTGCAACATTCCGACGCCTTCGAGTGGGATTTCGAGATCAACCACCTCGGCAAGCCTGTCGATGAGAAGGAATGGGGCATGACGCCGCCGACGGTCAACGCCTACTACGATCCGGCGATGAACGACATCAACTTCCCCGCAGGCATCCTGCAGCCGCCGTTCTTTGACAACACCAAGGACCCGGCTGTGAACTTCGGCGCCATCGGCATGGTCATAGGCCACGAGATGACGCACGGCTTTGACGACGAAGGCAGTAAATACGACGCCAAGGGCAATGTAAAAGACTGGTGGACAGCCGACGACAAAAAAGCCTTCGAGGCGCGTACGGATTGCGAAGTGAAGGAGTATGACGGCTTCGAGCCTGTGCCCGGAACCCACCTCAACGGCAAGCTGACCCTCGGCGAAAACACTGCCGACAACGGTGGCATCCGCATCGCCTACCAGGCGCTGATGGATACGCTGAAGGATGAAAACAAGAGCCCTGAGACGAAAATCGACGGCTACACCTCGCCGCAGCGGTTCTTCATCGCTTACGCGCAGGTGTGGTGCGAAAACCGCACTGAGCAGGTGCAGCGCGTCTCGGCCAAAACGGATCCGCACTCGCCCGGCATGTTCCGCGTGAACGGCGTGGTGCGGAACTTTGAGGGCTTCGGACAGGCCTTCGGCTGCCATAAAGGACAGCCGATGATGCCCGACGATGCCTGCCGCGTCTGGTAGAATCACATCCAGGACCAGAAATACCCCATGTCCTTCCCCTGGACATGGGGTATTTTTATAGTGTGGTTTGCCGGGAAACTTTCCCGCGTTTGCATGCTCACGGTTGCAGCATGCAAAAGTCTGAACAACAGCACACCAGGCAGTGTTTGCAGGCGCAGGAAACTGTGACCAGAACTCTGTGATCTGCGACCTGCGAAAGAGAGCTGTGCCCTGAAACCTATCGCCTGTTTTACAATGCAAACGGGAGCACATCCCGACCCAGTTGCCTGCGCCATCCTCCATGGCCAGGATGAAGGAAGCGCATGAAGTTTAGAAAAATTGGCCAGATATCTTTGGCCGCGGTGGTATCCCTTGTCCTGATGTTTGGCGCCACCTCGTGCATGAATGACTACACGGTGGCGTATGTTTTCGCGGTTGGAACCCAATACAACCAGATCGGCTCCTTCAAGGAAAGCTACGAAACCGGCAAGCTGACTCCCGCCCCGGGCTCACCCTTCGGCTCCGGCGGCACCAATCCCATTCGCACCTTCGTCCTCAGCGGAGGCCGTTACATCTATGTCCTGAACCAGGGGGCAGAGCAGATTACGCAGAATACGGATGGCACCTATTCCCACAGCTACACCGGTGCGAATGTTGCGGTCTACAGCGTTGGCGGCAACGGCACACTAGCCTTCCAGGCGAGCTATTCGAGCCAGGGATCGAACTCGATCCGCATCCTTCCCGATTCAACTGGAAAATATGTCTTCATCCTCGACACCTACGCCCCGGTTACGACCGATGGCGTTTCGTCCACGCTGAAGCAGGATGCGCAACATCCTTGCCAGGCCGCAGACGGCACCTTCTACCCGACCGGCGATATTACCGCGTTCAGCATCGATCCCAACACCGGACGCCTGTCGATCATCACCAACCAGCAGCAGGAGGATTCGAACGGCAACCAGCTGACGTACTTCCCTGTCGGTTGCGCTCCGGTCGACTTCACAGCGACGGCGGGCTTCATCTTCACGGCTGACGCGGGCAGCTCCTCCAACAAGGATGTGCAGACGGTCTATCCGTTGGCGCTGAACGCCACGAACGGCCAGTTGACGATCACGCAGAACTCGCCGCTCGTCATGGGCACGCAGCGGATGTCGGCCATCAGCACGGCGCAGGGTGCGAATCTCTCCGGCAGCAAGTACATTTACATCCTTGATGCGGATTCCAACAGTGGCTCGGGCGAGATACTTCCCTTCACCGCGGGCACAAACGGTTCACTGCAGGCGCTCAGCACTGGTCCGGTAGCCAACGATTCCACCGCCTCGAACCCGGTCTCACTTGTCGTAGACAGCAAGAGCACATACCTCTACGTGGTGAATGCTGGGCCGACCTCGGGCATCGTGAATCCGATCAGCCAGATCACGGGATGGACCATCGATCCGACAACCGGAGCGCTGCAGCATATCGCAGGCGAACCGTTTGGGTCAGGCTCGGGCGTCAATTGCATCTTCGAGGATCCGTCGAACCAGTTCATCTACACGACGAGCTTCAACGACAGCCAGTTCACCGGACGCAAGCTCGATCCGAAATCGGGCAGCTTGACTCTGCTGACCAGAGGCTCGACGTTCAACACGGTGGGCAATCCAACCTGGTGCGCGGTCAGCGGACGCACGACCTAGCCGGGCTCAGTATGACCTTTCTGCAGTGGGACCGCGGTGCGCGGCCCTTCTGCAGGAAGTGTGACCGCACTGCTTATGTAGCCGAAAGCGGTCCGAACTTTTACAATGCAAGCGGGAGCAATCCCTTACAAAAGAAGCCTGTGCCAAAGGCCAGGATGAAGGAAGCGCATGAAGTTGAGGAAATCAGGCCGGGTGCTTCTGGCCACCACAGCAACTCTCGGAGTGGGTCTCGGTCTTACGTCTTGCAGTCCAAGCAACACGATTGACTATGTGTATGTCACGGCATCCCAGAACAACCCTGGCCAGATCAGCGTATACAAAGCCGACTCCGAATCCGGTGCTCTGACGCAGATTCAGGATTCGCCCTATCCTTCGGGCGGAAGAAATCCGGTGGGCGCAGTCACTTCGCCGGACGGCAAAAATCTGTACGTCATCAATAAAGACGACAACAACATCGTGCAATTTGCCATCGGCACCGACGGCAAGCTGTATCCGCAGCAGACCTGCAATACGCCTGGTTCTGCGCCGGTCGCCCTCGCCCTCAACGCGTCGGGCACACTCATGTATGTCGTCGACTTCTATTCGCCGACGACGCCTGGCGGCCCGGTATACAGCAGCGCCAACCCAGGTCCCGGCGCGCTGGTGGTCTACCCCGTCGACAGCACCTCAGGAAACCTCGGAGGCAGCGGCTGCGCCCCGGTACAGCAGACTTTCGTCGATTCGAATAACGCGACCCAGACGGCAACCTACGTTCCTGTCGGCTTCAGCCCCACCGCCGTGGCAGCGCTCGCCGATGGCAATTCGGTCTTCGTTACCGCGCAGGATAATCTGCCTGCGGCTACCAGCACGCTGGGTTCGCTCGACGCCTTCAACGTTGGCTCCGATGGCACGCTCTCCGCTGTTACCGTCTACCCGACGGGAACCTCGCCGTCCTCTGTCGCTGCTGATCCGACGAACCGTTTCCTCTACGTCACCGACAGCCGTCAGAATCAGCTCATCACCTACACGATTCTTTCGACTGGCATTCTGAACCCGAGCCAGAATCCTCCAGTCAAGACCGACACCTTCCCGGTCAACGTCACGGTGGATCCGCGCGGCCAGTACATCTACGTCGCCAATTACAACGCAGGCGACATTACGGCCTACGCCATCAACCAGTCCACGGGAACTCCCTCCGCTATTTCCGGAGCTACCGCCTATCAGACCGGCGCGCACCCCACCTGCGTCCTCATCGAACCAGCGCTGGGACGCTTTATCTACACCTCCAACTTCGTGGACAACACGGTAAGCGGCTTCGAGCTGAATCCGAATACGGGCGCTCTGACCTCCAATCAGAACTCGCCCTATAAGGCAGCCGGCCAGCCGACCTGCGCTGCGGCTATCCCGCACGGTAACCACTCAACGCAGCATGTGCAGGCAGTAGCCGGCCAGTAACATTTTTTCCTCAAGCTTCACTCAAAGCCCGCCCTCACCGGCGGGCTTTTTCTTCGAACATTTTCCCGCGGCTATCGACCGTCGTCATTCTGACGACCCGGCGCGAAGCGCAGGGAGGAAGAATCTCAAGTCAGGCTGGCTGGGGATTCTTCCCCTTCGTTCCTCAGGGTCAGAATGACGACTTTCGTTCCTGGACTGTTCGAGCGTGTGATGGACTTATGATTCAATCAATAATGTGAGTCACGAATTTGAAGTTGGAAATGTACACATTGGGTCGGGGCAGCTCTTTCTGATCGCCGGCCCCTGTGTGATCGAAAGCGAAGCCCACGTACGCAAAATGGCCGACGCCATCCAGCGCGTCACCTCCGATCTGGGCGTCCCCTATATATTCAAGGCCTCCTATGACAAGGCCAACCGCACCTCGGTCACGAGCTTCCGTGGACCCGGCCTCAAAGAAGGCACGGCGATCCTCCGGCGCGTGGCGGAATCGACAGGCCTGCCCGTTCTGACGGACGTACACGAGCCCTCCCAGTGCGAAATTGCTGCCGAGGGAGCCGACGTGCTGCAGATTCCCGCCTTCCTCTGCCGCCAGACGGACCTGCTGCTCGCTGCCGGTCGCACCGGCCGCGCCATCAACGTCAAAAAAGGGCAGTTCGTCGCGCCGTGGGATATGAAGCACACCGTCGAGAAGGTTCTGACCACTGGAAACAGCAGGCTTTTTCTTACCGAGCGCGGCGCCAGCTTCGGCTACAACAATCTGGTCGTCGATATGCGCTCGCTGCCGGTCATGCGCAAACTGGCCCCGGTCGTCTTTGACGGCACGCACTCGGTGCAGACACCCTCGGCGGCCAATGGCGTTTCCGGCGGCCAGCCAGAGTTTATCCCTGTCCTGACGCGGGCTGCTGTGGCTGCAGGCGTGGACGGCATTTTTCTCGAAGTGCACGACAATCCTGCTGAAGCCAAGTCCGATGGCGCAAATGCGCTCGATCTCAAATACTTGCGCCCGCTGCTCGAAACCCTGCTCGCCCTCCACCAGGCGGTGCGCCCATGATGCCTGCCATCCCGCCGGGACGAATTGAGGTCATCACCGGGCCCATGTTCTCTGGTAAATCCGAAGAGCTGATCCGGAGGCTGAAGCGGGCCAAAATTGCCCGTCAGCGCGTTATCTGCTTCAAGCCGGATATCGATCTCCGCTATCACAAGACCGCTATCGCCTCGCATAGCGCGCAGACGCACGATGCCTGCGTGGTGGCGAACGTGGAGCGGCTCCGGGAAGAACTGTTTAGTCAGATCGACGAGATAGAGGTCATCGGCATCGATGAGGCGCAGTTCTTCGATGAAAGCCTCGTTAGCCTGTCGCTCGAGCTCGTTCACCTGGGCAAGCGCATTCTCATCGCCGGGCTCGATACGACCTTTACCGGGGAGCCTTTCCGGCCCATTCCCGACCTGATGGCGATCGCCGACGAAACCCTCAAGCTCTCCGCCGTCTGCATGGTCTGTGGAGCACCGGCCATCCATACCCAGCGCATCGGCGGAAGCCAGGAGCTGGTCGTAGTCGGCGCCGCAGGGCTGTATGAAGCCCGCTGCCGCGCCCATTTCGAGCCATACGTGGACTCGGAACAGTTGGAATTCCCTACTGTCGATGCAGCCAGTTCCATCGTATAGACACCTTCATCCCTGACGGATATTGCTGCCGAGATGGGCGTTTCTCGGCTACCGATTCAACTTCATCTTGTCGCGAACGACTAAAGTGTCCGAGGGCTATCCCAAGATTGGACAGTCAAATTTGGCTTAGCCTACGTTCGCGGTTTCACGTCGTCGCGAGGCGGCGGAATTGGGATGTCATACGACGGATTAGGGTGTTTAATCATCATCGCTGGGCAATGTATCGGAAAAGGAGCTGTCAATGAACAGCGTGCAAATCGAGCAGAAGAGCTATGAGATGCCCCTCAGGAGGGGATCAGCATCGCGCATTTTCTCACCGTCGCGAACATCGAGCGGTCGGCTCGCTACTACGAAACGGTCTTCGGCGCTCACATTCTGAGCCTGGGTGACGGCAACGCGCCTGCGTACCTTCAGCTCGCGAATATCTGGATGATTTTGAACGTCGGGGGTGGGCCGACACCGGACAAGCCGACGGTAACGCTCAGCGTTCCCGACCCGAATCACATCAACAGCTTTATGAATTTCCGCGTTGCAGATATTCAAGCGTGCTATGAACTATGGAAAAGTCGAGGAGCCGAGTTCATCACGGAGCCCTTGGAGAAGTACGGCGAGTGGCGCTGCTACATCCGCGATCCTGACGGTTATCTTATCGAAGTCGGACAGAGCACCACCCTCAAGTATGGTTAATGCTTGGCCCTAAGGTGCAGATCGAAACAAACCAAATAGAATCAGATATTTACGTATAGCTATCATTGAATCAGACATTGATGGCTCCACCCCTTGTTTTCAAGAATTTACCGGAAGGCATCCCAAGCCCAAAGCCCACGATGTCGATTCATGAGTTCTGGAACGGAACTTCTCTAATTTTCAGGGAACCAAATCCTCTCTTGCCGGTGTCTAAAGCAGGTAGAGTGAGCGAGACACTCGGTCGCCGGCGGCGCAGTTCATACGTGTTAATCGCAATTTTCTATGAGCCGCAGAGGTTAGAGCGCTCATTCCCCGGACTGGGAGATGCCAGACTTCCAGCCAATTTGTTACTGTAGGAGGATATCCCGAAGTGCAAGCAGGAACGGTAGTGGGAAATCTGGCAGGCGTTATCTCGGTTCGGCCCGAAGAGGTCGAAATCATTGCGGAGTTGAAAGCGGGCTCTGAGGAAGCGTTTTCATGGCTGATCGCCACCTATCATCAGCCGATTTACAGCGTGATTGCGCGCACTCTTCAAAACCCCACCGACGCTCCTGATGTAACTCAGGATGTCTTTATTAAGGTTTTTCGCGGCATCTCCGGCTTCCATGGTGAATCGAGTCTGCGCACCTGGATGTACCGGATCGCTCTGCATGAAGCGCTGAATCAGCGCCGCTGGTGGTCGCGCCATTGCCGCAAGGAAGTGACCATCGAAGCAGAGACGGGGCGTTCGGCGGATGGCCATCCGCTCTTCATTAAAGACACTCTCGTGGACGACAACGAATCGCCCTTTGATCTGGCGGCTCACGCAGAGATTCGCGCTCGCGTCGAGGCCGAGTTGCGCGAGATTGCCGAGCCCTTCCGCATGGTCCTGATCCTGCGCGATATCGAAGGGTTGGCTTACGATGAGATCGCCGAAATCCTGAATATCAACCTGGGCACGGTGAAGTCACGCCTGATGCGCGGACGCGCCCAGATCAAGGCTCGCCTTGCCCCATTCGCCGAAGCTGCTGCCAAGCGACCATCCAGCAGCGCTCGGAATCCGGTATCTTCTGTTGCCTGCCTGGTAAAGGAGGCGCAATGAGTAAATGCAGCGGCACTCGGTCTCAGTTTTCTGCGTACTTTGACGGAGACATGACGGGCGTAGCCATGCAGAAAGTGGCTGCACATCTGGACTCCTGCTCGAAATGCTCGGTGGAATTCGAACAATGGCGTAACGCGCAGCATATGCTGGCGGATCTGGGCCCGGCGAAAGCGCCGGCCGATCTGGCACTGCGGCTGCGTGTCGCCATTTCGCAGGAAAAGACGCGCTCTCCAAAGCAGAATCTAGCACGCTTGCAGATGCGTTGGCAGAATTCGATTGCTCCGTTTCTTCTGCAGGCGTCAGCAGGCGTCGCCAGCGCCATCCTGCTGATTGGGACCGTGGGACTGCTGGTAGGCGCACCGGAAGCAGCATCAGCGGGCGATCAGCCGCTGGGCGAGGCTTCCAGCCCGCATTTCCTCTATGCGAACCTGGCTGCTGCCCCTAACTCGATCGGGGATCGCGGCAACCCGGTGGTAGTCGAGGCATATGTTGACGGATCGGGGCGCGTTTACGACTATCAGATCGTCTCCGGCCCCAGCGACGCGCGCACTCGCGCCCAGGTCGAGAACCAGTTGCTCTTCAGCATCTTTGAGCCTGCACGCTTCTTCGGGCAGCCCGTGCGGGGCGTTGCATTGCTATCCTTCTCCGGCGTTTCTGTTCAGGGATAGCCGGTCGCCATCTGATCTTACGTTGTTGGGGACTGACACGGGTGCTGTGTTTTCCCATCGCTCAAAAACGGGACTTTCGCGTAAAAACCGCTACATTATGGCTGCGCCTAGCATCCATTTTGTAGCATCTGCACGCTTTTTCTGCTGTTTCCACTGCTAAAACTGTTCACTCATTTCAAATGGTACATTTGAAACAATTTTCCTGGAGAGATATACCCCATGTCACAAGCAAAAGGTTTTGCTGCTGCTGCCGCTAAGGCTCCGCTGACCCCTTATTCGTTCGAGCGCCGCGAACTGCGCGATTACGACGTTGCCATCGATATCAAATTCTGCGGCATCTGCCACTCCGACATTCACCAGGTTCGCGATGAGTGGGGCGGATCCATCTTCCCAATGGTTCCAGGCCACGAGATCGCAGGGATAGTGACGGCGGTGGGCAGCAAGGTGACGAAGTTCAAGGTGGGCGATAAGGCCGGTATTGGCTGTTTTGTCGATTCCTGTCGCACATGCGAAGAGTGCCAGAAGGGACTGGAACAGTATTGCGCCAAGGGTGCGGTATGGACCTATAACGCTAAAGCTAAGGACGGCGAGCTGATGATGGGCGGCTATTCCGACAAGATTGTGGCGGACGAGAACTACATTCTCCACATCCCAGAAAACCTGGCCTTGGACGCTGCGGCGCCGCTGCTCTGCGCTGGCATTACGCTCTATTCTCCACTGCGGCACTGGCAGGCGGTACCGGGAAAAAAGGTCGCTATTGTTGGACTAGGCGGCCTGGGCCACATGGGCGTGAAGTTGGCACATGCGATGGGCGCGGAGGTTACTGTACTGAGCCAGTCGCTGCGCAAGCAGGACGACGGAAAGCGACTGGGCGCGGATCACTTCTATGCCACTTCTGACCCGAAGACCTTCGAGAAGCTTGCGCGCAGCTTCGATCTGATTATCAACACCGTTTCTTCAAGCGAGATGGACTGGAATCAATACCTGAGCCTGTTGAAAGTGGATGGGTCGATGGTGGTCGTTGGAGTTCCAGACAAGCCGAACGAGGTTGCTTCTTTCTCGCTCATTCTTGGGCGCCGCAGCCTCGCAGGCTCTGCTATTGGCGGCATTCCCGAAACGCAAGAGATGCTGGATTTCTGTGGAGAGCACAACATCACCAGCGACATTGAGCTGATTCCCATTCAGAAGGTGAATGAGGCTTATGATCGCGTGGTGAAGAGCGATGTGCGGTACCGGTTCGTCATCGATTTGGCTTCGCTAAACTCGAATTAAGTCAAAGAAAGAGAAGAATCTCAACGACATTCTGCATAGTTGAGGTTCTTCTCTTCGTCGGAAACGACGGGGATTGATTTGATCGGCTCCCTAGTAGATTTTTCCATCCGGCTTTGTGGAATGAATCGTTCCGGCATCCACGCTCAACTGATATTTCTCAGCGTTACCCGTCCAATTACTCAGATCAAATTTGCTGCCCGACGTTGCTTTCTGCACTGTGATGTTTTTCACCGTGAGCGGCACCGCTTCCTTCAAAACCGCTTCTTTCGTCGACAGAGTAAAAAAATAAGCTGCTCCGTGACCGACGACGGTGGCGTGGCCATCCGGCTCCATTAAAACTGCGGTCTGCTCGTCGATGCCGATTCCCTTCACTGGCAAGTTGCCGTGGTCTGCGGAAATGCGCGCCATAAATGTCAGAAGACGGCCCATACGGTCGCGGGTAACGAAATGTGTATCCGTGATGGTGCCTTTAAGCGCAGGATCGTCGAGAAAATTATGCGCAATCACGATTTGCGGATGGAATGGATTAGCGAGGGCGAGCTTCGATGTCAGATCCGGACCGTCGTGCGGATCGTTCTGTGCTGAGTAGATGTACTCGCTTTGTACGGCGAGGCCAGCGCTGGTGCCTCCGACGGGCACGCCCTTGTGAATGGCATCGTTAAGAAGTTTTTGGACCGGTGTGTTCTGCCAGAAATTGATGTAGTTGGCCTGATCGCCGCCGGAGATAAAAATGGCTTCGGCCTTGCTGATGGTTTCTGCGACGAATGGATCGTTAGCTGCGGCTTTATTCGGAATCACGAGCGTGGCTACGGAATTCACATGGCATAGCAGTTGCACGTATGAATTGTAGGCATCGGTGCCGGTCGCTCGCAGTATGAGGAAGTCACCGCCGCCGGAGTGCTGACAGAGCCAGAGAAAAGCTGGATCGAGATCTTTGCCGCCTCCGATAAGCGCGAAGCCCGGCTGTGTTTTTGTAACTGTATCGGTGACATTCCCTACGCGGAAATAACGATACTGCGCCGGCGTCTGCGCAAGGCAGGACGAGAGTGCAAGCATGCCGCAGATGAGCCTGCGGGCATGTTTCAGGCAAGATGCAAGAGACACGCAGCCTCCAAATTTTTCTAGTTGCTATCGCCGCCGATCATGTTGAGGTCGCGCTGGTGCACGCTGGCCTGCACCTCGGGCACGACACCGTCATTGAGGAGAACTTCGGTCGGCTTACCCTGGATCAGCATACGATGCGTGATCTTGGAACGCGCAGGAATTTGTACGCGTATGGTTTGTTGAGTCGCCGGGCCGGATCGAACGGTGAGAGGAACTTCCGCGGTGGCGTAGCCATTGTTTACCAGGTCGATGGCCACGAGATACTGTCCGCTCTGCGCGGAAGCCGATGGAAAGACGCCTGCGATAGAAAGATCGGGCAGGCCTTTATCGTGATAGACCCAGTCGTCGAAAAACCATTTTAGGTCTTTACCGCTCGACTGCTCGAGCACATGTTCGAAGTAGTCCGGCGAGGTATCCTGCGCCGGGTCATAGGCGCGCAGCGCGGCAGAGAGCGGCTTGTCGCCCGCGAGATCGCGGAGCATCCAGAAGATATAAGTCGCCTTGCTGCGATAGTAAACAGCATCGGAAGCCGCGATGAGCGGCTGGCCGCTGCTCTCGCCCGGGCTGGCAGGCTCGCCTACAGCGAGCGCTCCGCGCGTGGCTTCGAGGTGTTCGAGTGCGGCGTCGCGGCCCTTGGTTTGCTCAATCCATAGCGTGCCGATGAAGTTGGCTACGCCTTCATTCAGCCATTCTCGCGGTGACTGGAACCAGGCATGAGCCATGCTGTGGCTAAGAGCGACGGCAAGCTCCTGCGGCTCCCGCGCCTCAAAACCGGTTGCGGTCATTGCTCCCTGCTCGAATGCGGCGTCGTGCCTGTCTGGCAGATCGAAGAGAGTAAGCGGCTGCTTTGGCCGGGTGCCCAGCCACTGCTCAATCAGCGGCTGTACCATGGTGGCTGCGGTGAGGTAGCCCTGGACATTTGGCTCGTCGTAATCGGCTGCGAGAACATGGAGGCCGCTCGCATCATGTGCGATGCGGGGTGCGAGAAAAATACTGAGTGTCCCGAACCCTAAGCGGGTAGCGGGCAGGGAGAATTTGACGATGCCGGGAAAGGATGCCGTAGGCGTGACGGATGGCGCTGGTACGGAAATATTGTGCCCAACGATGACCGCTGCATTTGGGGCTGTTCCTGTGTATTCAGCGGTGACGCGCGTCGAAACCAGAGCATTCTGTTGCCGCAGCTTCTGGCGGCCGATTTCCGTGAAGAGTTTGGCGCCATCACCGAGGGCATAGGGCATGGACGAGACCGGGTACCAGACCACATCGCCGAAGCCGCGCAAGCCGGTAAAGTCCTCCGATATCTGATCCCAGTCGGATTGCTGGGCCATGTCGGCCGGCGCACCGATCTGCTCCAGACGTTTTGTGGACGGTGGAATCTGCCCGCTGTAGACGATAGCAATGGTCGTTTCAGCCTTAGGAGCCAGCGGCTGAGGCAGAGTGACCACGGCTTCCTGCATCTGCCCGGTGTGGTCGGCGTCGCTGTTGATGATCTGCTGCGTAAAGGGCAGCTTTTTGCCTTCAAAGCTGATGGTCTCGAAGGTCAGAGTTGACGAGAGCTGAAGAGGCAGGCGCGAGAGCGGTTGCGCGCCATCGTTGCGGACGGTGACCTGAGCGCGCACGGCCAGGGTCTGGTCTTTGAGCATCAGGTGTACGTCGAGATCGTAGCCGGTAAAGGTTGGCGCTATACGTTCCTCGTCCGTCACATTCACGGCGGAGGCCTGAGGCTGTTTAGCGCTGGCTTCCTGCTGGGCATCGCTGGAGGACCGGGAGAAGAGCACTTTGCCGCGAGCGGGCGGCAGCTGTTCCTGTGGCTGGGGAGTTTGTGGGGTGGTCTGCGCGAAAGCTACAACACTGCATACAACTGCCGCCAGAAGCGGCCTTACTACTGTCATGAACCTAAACCTTTTTGCACTTTCTTTTTGGCCGGGGCAGCCGCTTTGGGCTGATCGTGTGCGGCGCGTCTTTGCCTTGCTGCTTCATAAAGAACCACGGCACCGGCGACCGAGACGTTCAGCGATGCCACTTTGCCGGCCATGGGAATGCTGAGCAGGTGGTCACAATGCTTTCGCACCAGATCATGCAGGCCTGCGCCTTCGCGCCCCAGCACCAATACACAATTAGACGTGAAATCGAACTCGTCGTAAGACATCGTTCCGCGCTCGTCGAGCCCAACGCACCATAGATTCCGCTCCTTGAGCTGTTCTAGGGCACGGCTGAGATTTACTACTCGGGCGATGGGCACGTGCTCCGCTGCTCCGGCGGAGGCTTTGATGGCGACCGGGCTGATGGGCGCCGAGCGGCGTTCCGTGAGGATGACGCCATCGGCTCCTGCCCCGTCGGCGGTGCGCAATAGCGCGCCAAGATTCTGGGGGTCTTCGACGCCATCCAAGGCCAGCAGCAGACGAGGCTCGGGACCGTCGAGCAGGTCTTCCAGCTCCAGTAAGGACTTGGCGCGCACAACGGCTACGACGCCCTGGTGACCCGGGGTTTTCGCCAGCTTGGTCAGATGTTCGCGCGGCTCAAAGCGCAGGCGGACGCCTGTCTCGCGGCAGAGATCGATGACGCGTTGCAGGCGCTGATCATGGCGCTCACGGGCGACGCAGACATGGTCGAACTGGCGGTTTCCGGCGCGCAGGGCCTCTTCGACCGAGTGCAGGCCATAAAGAACTTCCATCCTATCCAGTGTATCGCTTGCTGCCGGGATGATATCTGCCGGATAATAGGAGTGTTAGCGGATCGCTCCTTCCATTGCGCCATGGGGCATTCTGTCCGCTCCCAGGATTTTGCGATGAGTCCCATAGAAAAAGTGCAGAATTTTCTCTCGACGAGAGTCTTTGGCGAAGCAAGTCCCGTCTCTGCTCATAGGATGAGCACCGCATCGCTTACATTGACAGGGCAGGCGCATCAGGAAAATGTTCTGATTGCGGAAGGTTTGAAGCGCCATGACGCCGGCCTGCTGGACGAGCTCATCGTGCAGTATCAGCATCGCCTGCTGCGGTATCTGCTCTACCTGACCGGCAACCGCGAAATGGCTGAAGACCTTTTCCAGGAAACTTGGATGCGGGTGCTGATGCGCGGTGCGCAATATAACGGCAACGCCCGCTTCGATACCTGGCTTTTCACCATCGCCCGCAATCTGGTGATCGATATGCGCCGCAAGCGCACCATGATCAGCCTGGAAGAATTATGCGAGAACAACGACGATGATCGCGCCTTCGAGGTGCCGGGCAACGGTCCGAATCCCTTTGAGCTTTACCAGGGATACGAAAATGGGCAGATTGTCGCAAAGCTGCTTTTGACGCTAGATCCTCTGCACCGCGAGGTACTGGTGCTGCGCTTCCAGGAAGAGCTTTCACTGGATGAAATTGCGCACGTAACAGCTGCGCCCCTGTCGACGGTAAAGTCGCGGCTCTATCGCGGGCTGGCATCACTGAAGCCGAGACTCGAAGCCATCACCGGCCAGCAGGAGGCGTTGTGAACCAGCGGAGGCTCTACACAGAGCCCGACCCACAAATGGTAGAGATGCTTGCCGGCATGAATGCCAATGCTGATCTCGCAGTGGTGCAACGCACCCGTCGCGCTGTGCTGCAGGCTGCTACCGAATTGAGTGAGCAGCGCAGCCGCAACCGCCGGAACACCGCAATTGCGGTGCTGACCATCGCGGTGCTTGCCATGGTACTTACCCCGGCCATCTGGAGCACGATGGATGACTTCATGGTGGGCGGCGACTTCTTTGAAGCACACAGCATGGTGACGGTACTCATCCTCCTGCTGTTTTCCACTGTTCTTGGCGCGCTTCTCGTTGGGCTGCGCGACGGACGGTCAATGTATCACGGGCGGCGATAAACAGCCATGGCAGCCAGGTTCCCACTTCGCGAACACCAGGAAACAACTTTCTCCAGCGAGCTCAAGCTGATTCCACGCTGGTCGGTTGCGGCGGCGATACTGATCTTTGTCGTCATGCAATACCTGTTCTGGGTGGTGTTTCCTCAGGGCCGCCACCATCCGCCTGCACCGATGGGCCTGCGGATTTACTTTGCGCTCTCCTGGGGTGCGTTGGCGTCGCTTTACATGTTGATGGTGGGCTATGTCAGTAACGACTCGCCACGCCGCGGCATGAGTGCACGTATCTGGATGGTGATCTGCCTGGTGATGCCGGGAGGTATTGGCGCTGTGCTTTATTTTCTGCTGCGGCAGCCAGTCATTTCTCTCTGCCCGGCCTGCGGAACTCGCGTAGAGAGCGAATATCACTTCTGCCCGCAATGCGCCTATCAGGTTTCAGCGTCCTGCGGGAAGTGCTACCGCAGCGTGCGCATCACGGATCTTTATTGCGTGCATTGCGGACATGATCTTGTCTCGGATAACCGTCCGGCACGCCTGCACGCCTTTCAGAGCTGAAAGCCTCCCATTCGCACCTCTCGCGTTTGACCGCCCTTTCCACCGCTTCCTATACTGAGTGCTTGCGACTATGGCGATGACTGCACTCATCATCGATGACGAAGAGCTGGCGCGTGAAGAGCTGAAGTATCTGCTGGATACGACCGGCGACGTCGAAGTGCTTGCCCAGGGAACGAACGGCATTGAAGCCGTCGATCTGATTCGTACGCACCAGCCGGATGTTGTCTTTCTCGACGTACAGATGCCGGGACTGGATGGCTTTGCCGTCCTCAAGAAGCTGCTCGAACATAGCAATGAGCATCTTCCGCAGATTATTTTCGCCACAGCTTTCGATCAATATGCGGTGAAGGCTTTCGATGTCAACGCGATCGACTACCTGTTAAAGCCGTTCGATCGCGACCGGGTTCTGCAGGCGCTGGAACGCGCCCGGCAGCGGCTGCAGGAGCTTCACTCGCATGCTGAGGGCACAGGCACGGATAAACACGCCGATCTTACCGGCGATATTCGCATCGGCGCGCTACTCAAGCTCATTGAGCAGCAGCAACAGCCGCAGCGCCACAGCGGCAAGATCGTGCTGCAGGCGCAGAGCCGTCTCCTGCTGGTAGACCAGAAGGATATCTGTTTCGCTTCCATCGACGAAGGCGTGATCACTGTCGTAACGCCCACGATTGAAGGCCAATCGAAATGCCGCACACTTGAGGAGCTGCTTGAGCTGCTCGATCCGTTGATCTTCTGGCGGGCGCATCGCTCCTTTGTGGTCAACATCAACCACATCAAAGAAGTCGTGCCATGGTTCAAGAGCAGCTACCAGTTGCGCATGGACGACAAGAAGCAGACCGAGATTCCTGTGAGCCGGGCGCAAACGCGACGTTTGCGTGAACTATTCAAGCTGTAATTTTTCATCTTCCAAAAACGTCCTTTAGCGACACCGGGTTTCAGCCGGATGCATAGCTTCCATGCTGCATCTCATTCCATGAACGATGAGGAGCACGGCATGCAGATTCCCATGCGTCCATTTGGAAGGCATAAGGACGTTACTGTTTCGGCGCTAGGTCTGGGCGGTCACCATCTTGGGCAGGCTCAGGATTTGAAGGCAGCCATCGAGGTAGCCCATCGCGCCATCGATGGCGGCATCACCTTCTTTGACAATTGCTGGGAATACCACCGCGGCAAGTCAGAAGACTGGATGGGTCGCGCGCTGAAGGGGAAGCGCGACAAGGTTTTCCTGATGACGAAGGTCTGCACGCACGGCCGCGAAGCGATGCTGGCCACGCAGATGCTGGAACAATCCCTGAACCGGCTGCAGACTGACCATCTTGATCTTTGGCAGGTGCACGGCGTGGCCTTCGAGAATGATCCCGATTTGTTCATCCGGCCGAATGGGGCAGCTGAGGCACTGGAGAAAGCACGCAAGGAAGGAAAAGTTCGCTTCGTAGGATTTACCGGTCACAAGCGGCCCGAAGTTCATCTCAAAATGCTGAACTGCGGATTTGAATGGGATTCGGTGCAGATGCCGCTGAATCCATTTGATTCGACATTTCTCAGCTTCGAGCAGGAAGTTCTGCCTGAGCTGAACAAGCGCGGGATTGCAGCGCTGGGGATGAAACCGATTGTCGGGCATGGTGAATCGATTCAGAAAGGAATGCTCTCGCCGCAGGAGGCGCTGGGCTACGCCATGAGCCTGCCGGTCACGACGACCATTACGGGCATGGAAAAGCTGGAAATCCTCGAACAAAACTTGAAAATTGCGCAGGATTTCACGCCATTTTCGCCGGAAAAAATGCAGGAATTGCGCGATCGCTGCCGGAAGATGGCCGCGGATGGACGATTTGAACTCTACAAGATGTCGCTGAAATACGATAACCCGGAGGCACGCCTGGCTCACGATTTTCCACTGGATGAGGCATCGATTGAAGTCAAGGAGATGCTCAGGGAAACGGACAATACCGGCAAACCATTTCCGCAGGTTCAGGCGAGCTGATCATGTCACAGGTAAACGATTCAGTATCACGGCGCACATTTTTGAAATCGGCCGCAATTGCAGGAGCCGGCTCTTTTACTGCCGGTCAGGCGCACGCGGAAGCGGCAGGACAGGAGTCACCACACATGCAATCGAACGGCAGCACGTACTCGGTTCCACATCGGCCCTTCGGCAAGACCGGGGCCAGCGTTTCCATCATGGGTCTCGGTGGCTTTCATCTTGGATCGGCGAAAGATCAGAACGAAGCGAGCGAGATTGTCGCCCGTGCCATCGATGCGGGCGTGAATTTTTTCGATAACGCGTGGGAGTATCACGAGGGTATTGCCGAAGAGCGGCTGGGCGAGGCTCTTCGAGGGAAACGCGACAAAGTCATTCTTATGACGAAGGTCTGCACGCATGGCCGTGACAAGAGCGTAGCCATGCAGCAACTGGAGCAATCGCTGCGACGGCTGAAGACGGACCATCTGGATGTATGGCAGATTCACGAGGTCGTGTATTACAACGATCCCGATAACATTTTCCGTCCGGACGGCGCGATTGAAGCTCTGGAGCAGGCAAAGAAGGACGGCAAAGTGAAGTGGGTCGGCTTTACTGGGCATAAAGACCCGTCTATTCACCTGAAGATGCTCTCGCACGACTTCCCTTTCGACACCATCCAGATGCCATTAAATCCCTTTGATGTGAGCTTCCGCAGTTTTCAGCAGCGCGTTCTGCCTGAGGCGAATCGGCGCGGTTTGGCAGTTTTAGGGATGAAGAGTCTGGGCGGCAGCGGCGAAATGGTGACACATGGCGGTATCACTCCGGAAGAGGGTTTGCGCTATGCCATGAGCCTTCCGGTGTCGACGACCATCAGCGGCATTGATTCTCTCGAAGTACTGGAACAGAATCTCGCCATCGCTTCCCAATTCAAGCCGATGTCAGACCAGGAGAAGGCTGCACTTGAGAAGAGGGTTTCGTGGTGGGCGGCAGATGGCCGCTATGAGCGATTCAAGTCAACCACAATGTATGACGGAAAGATTGGCCGCGAGCAGCACGAGTATCCGGACGTTACGAAGCTGCCCGCTTGATGATTACTGACCCTCGACTACGGGGGCCGGTGGAAGTTTGTAAATTTCGATGGCTCCTTCTCGCAAAATGGCAAACTGGGAGCCATCGGGCGAAAGCGCATAATTTTGCCCCGCGCTGAGAACCGGCGTCGCATTCCTGACCAGCTTCAGGTGTCCGGTGCCAATATCAAAGACCCCTACGGTCTGGCTTCGTATGCTGGTCTCATCTACCGGATCCATGGTCCCGATGGAATGCGAGACTTCAAGAGAACTGAAGGCGAAGCGGCTTCCGTCCTGCGCAAGCTGGAATGTCGGCCAGATGTAGCGGCTCTCCCACTGCTGCTGCCAAAGCGTTTTCCCTTCGAGGTTTACCGCGTGCACCACATGATCGTTGCCGGAACGCGGGCACGTCATCACCAGGGCCACGTCCTTGCTTACCGTCTCTTCTGTGGGATGGCAATTTGATTCGACTTCGGTAAGCGTTCTTTCTTCGCCTTTGAATGGCGCAAAACGTACCAGCCACCTGTTCTGGTTGGCCGGAATCGACATGAGATGTCCGTCCGCCATCATAGGTATTTCGACAGGATTCAGAGTCTCGGCGCGCGCCACGACACGACGCGTATCCGTTTGCAAAATGTAAATCTGTACCGGCTTATCGCTGGGCGGGGGGTCAGCCGGAGGACCAGCCAGACTGGCTACGGTTTGCGGATTCTCACCTTTCCTTTCCGTCTCCATCACGATCAGTTTGCGATCTGGCGATATCTGAACATTTTCGAGAGGCTCGTCGGTATGGATAAACGGCTGCAATTCCAGCGATTTGTCGGTCACAAATAATGCGTTGCGCTGACGCACGAGAAACTTGCCATCGGCAAGTCGCCACAAATAGCGCCAGCGGTCATGCATGCGCCATTCTGTCTTCGCCGTCACCTTCCCCTCCGGCAGTTCCAACACCACGGCGCGAATGGTCTGATCCTCATCATTTGGCGGTTCATCCGGCATCCGTTTCATCAATCCGGCCACGCGAAAGGTAAAAAGCAGGTGGTCTTTATCAATGAAATCGAGCGATATGCAGGAGAGCCTGGAGGTGAGGTAAAAGGAGCTTGGCGCGGCATATCCCAACGGACCGACGGGGATGCTGAAGTCGGCTTTCGGCTGGGGTTGCGACGGCTTTTTTTCGCCTGAAAAGGCAGGCAAAGTGAGGACGCAGGCCGCGGAGCAGGCAAGCAGCATCCGGATTGGCACGCTCACTCGGCTCCTTCGGGTCATGCTCACCATTCTCCTACAAAAATGAAACCAGTGACTCTTTCATCGCGTATGTTTGTGATAACGCAAAATTGTCTTACTGATTGAGGCCGTATGACTTTCTCGAGAATAGCCGTTGCCTGCCTGCTTCTGGCGGGGTCGTTCCCGCTCTACACTTATGCGCAGAACACTACAGATTCGCACAAAAACCTGAAAGCGCTTGACCCATCCCTGATGGACGCCAGCGCTGACCCGTGCGTCAATTTCTATCAATACGCCTGCGGCGGTTGGGCGAAACAAAACCCAATCCCGGCGGATGAATCCTCCTATGGGCGCGGAACCGAGTTGGACGACCAAAACCAGCTCGTGCTGAAATCAATTCTTGAAAAGGCTGCGGCCGCAGGATCCGGGCGCACTCCGAATGAGCAGAAAATTGGCGATTATTACGCTACCTGCGTAGACACGGCTGCGATCAACCAGGCAGGCATGAAGCCCCTTCAGCCAGTGCTGGAACGTATCGCCGCGCTCAAGTCCAAGAGCGAATTACCGGAGATTACGGCGTGGATGGACAGCATCGGTATCGGCACTTTTTTCGAGTTCAGCTCAGACCAGGACTTCAAGGACGCCACGCAGCAGATAGCGGAGTTTGACCAGGCCGGCCTCGGACTTCCGGAAAAAGGTTACTACGACCGTACGGACGAAAAATCGGTGAAGCTGCGCCAGCAGTATAAAGAGCACGTTGCGAACACTTTCGTACTGCTGGGTGAAACAAAGGAGCAGGCGGCGAAAGATGCCGACACGGTATTAAAGATTGAAACGGAACTTGCCAGTCACTCTCTTAGCAATGTTGATCGACGCGATCCGAAGGCCTTGTATCACAAGATGACGCTTGCCAGCTTCGACAGCAGCGCGCCGGGCTTTGCTTTCACGACCTATCTGCGCGCACGGAACGCACCGGATGTGAGTTCGCTGAACGTGGTTGTTCCCGGTTTCTTCACTGGATTAAACCAGGTGCTGGCTTCAACGGATATCGACGATTTGAAAACCTATCTCCGCTGGGCAGCGATTCGCGAGACTCCCAGCACTACACTTCCGCAGGCGCTGGATGTGGAGTCGTTCAACTTCTACGGCAAAATCCTCGAAGGCCAGCCGGAGCAGCAGCCGCGCTGGAAACGCTGCGCGCGCGCGACAGACCGCGCCCTGGGTGAGGCTCTCGGCCAGGTCTACGTGGAGCAGCGCTTCAGCCCAAAGGATAAGCAGCGCACATTGGAGCTCACGCACGATATTGAAGCCGCCATGGGCAGCGATATCGACCAGCTGGCGTGGATGAGTCCGGAGACCAAGACGCGCGCGAAAGAAAAGCTGCATGATGTCGCCAATAAGATTGGTTACCCCGATAAATGGCGCGATTATTCAACCCTTACCGTTGAACGCGGCGATGCTTTTGGCAACGCGCAGCGAGCGGCAACCTTTGAAGAGAAGCGGCAAATCAACAAGATCGGCAAGCCGGTCGATCGCGGCGAATGGGGCATGACTCCGCCTACCGTGAACGCCTATTACAATCCGCAGATGAACGACATTAACTTTCCCGCCGGTATCCTGCAGCCGCCTTATTTTGATCCGCGGCAGGATGATGCTGTGAACTACGGGGATGCGGGCGGTGTCATCGGCCACGAGCTGACGCATGGCTTCGATGATGAAGGACGCCAGTTCGACGGGAGCGGCAACCTCAAGGAATGGTGGACGCCGGAAGACGAAAAGAAGTTCACCGAGCGCGCTGACTGCGTCGTAAAAGAATACGACGGCTTCGTGGCTGTCGATGATCTTCACGTCAACGGCAAGCTGACGCTGGGCGAAAACATCGCCGATCTCGGCGGGTTAAAGCTCGCCTTCCTCGCGTATCTCGACCGCGCGCAAAAGGCGGGTGTCGACGTGACGAAGAAGGGCGATGCCGGTTATGGCAACCTGACTCCTCAGCAGCAGTTCTTCGTCGCCTACGGGCAGGGTTGGTGCCAGAACAACCGTCCGGAAGACCTTCGGTTGCGGGTGCAGGTCGATCCACACTCACCGGAGGAATTCCGCGTGAACGGTGTTGTGGTCAATCTGCCGGAGTTTCAGAAGGCTTTCGCCTGCAAGACTGGCCAGCCCATGGCTCCCCCCAATCGTTGCGCCATCTGGTGATTTTCCACCAGGGTAGACGCAGAAGCCCGGCCTCGTGCCGGGCTTTTCTTCTCCTTAAGATTCGCCGTTTCTACGTCGTTCCATCTCGGCTTATTTCTAACCTGCTGATTTCTCCTTTCGGGATCGGAATCTCTTCGTTCGCAGGAATCGAAGAGCGGGAATTTTGTGCTTATGACAAAGTTAGATATGACTTCCACCGCAATCACTCCAGCGAAAGACTCCAGCCGGGCTTTGCTCGGCTACGGAGCTTGTGCGCTTGCTGGGTGCTTGTGGGGCACCGGCTTTTTCTGGGGCAAGATTGCCTTGGCTGAGATGTCGGTGGGGCATATGGTGCTTTATCGGTTCCTGTTTGCCTGTCCTCCGCTGTTATTTGTGCTGCGACGTCCCACTTTCTCTCGCCATGACTGGCTGCTGTTACTGACCGCTTCGTTTTTCGGGTTTCCGGTGCAGTATCTTATTCAGTTTCAAGGGCTGTCCCTGACTACTGTTAGCCATGCGGCGCTGATGGTCGGCACCATGCCGGTGATCCTTGCCCTCGGGGCTTCAATTTTTGCCCACGAGCGGCTGGACTGGAAGGGATGGCTGGCACTGGCCGGGTCGACGACCGGGGTTTCGCTCATCGTGCTCGGAGGAACTCATCACAGCGGTTCCGGACAGGATCCGACTCTGACGGGCGATTTATTGATCGTTATGTCGCTTATCATCGCCCTCGCCTGGATTTTGCTGAACAAGCGGCTTATGCAGCGTCACTCACCCATGGCGGTTACCGCTTATGGACTGCTAATCGGAACTGCCATGATTGCGGTTTGGGTTGTTTTACGGAATGGTCTGCCGCCGGTGCATGGAGTGAGTACGAAGGCGTGGCTGGCACTGGCAGCCAGCGGTATGCTGTGTAATGCTGCCGCCATCCTGCTATGGAATACCGGGATTCACCGTGTTCCGGCTTCGCGTGCCGGAGTCTTTTTGAACATTGAGCCTGCGCTGGGTTCGATTCTTGGAGTGAAGTTGCTGGGTGAGAAGCTTGGCCCGCTAGCCTGGGTGGGCGGCGGACTGATCGTGGCGGCAGCTATCACGCTGACCAGCGGCGGCCAAGGCGTGGAAGAAGTAATCGTCGAATAAGCTATTCTCGCCCGTATCTTGCTTAATTCCACTGTGTTTAAAAAAACTGCTTTAGATCATTCATTTCAACTAGATACAGACAATTTAGATTTGCGCGTCCTCTCGACAGCAAAAAAATCCTTTAGCCGCCATTAGTGATTCCGTGGTAGCGTTTGGGCGGTCCCATACCGCGCCGGTTCTGGCGTATTGCAAGGAGGAAGCGTTGTGACACCAACACTCGTTCGCCGCTCAATTGCGGAGTTTTTGGGCACTTTCTGGCTGGTTTTTGGTGGTTGTGGCGCAGCATTGATTTCGGCGGCCTTTCCCGCATTGGGCATCGGCTTCGTGGGCGTATCTTTCGCCTTTGGCTTGACCGTTTTGACGATGGCCTTTGCCATCGGCCACATCTCCGGATGCCATTTGAATCCGGCGATCTCCGTTGGGTTGGTGGTGGGAAAGCGGTTCCCGATAAAAGACCTTCCCGCATACGTAGTGGCACAGGTTCTTGGCGCCATCGCGGCGGCAGGCGTTCTGTACATTATCGTGACAGGCAATCCAACCTTCAACGCTGCTTCCAGCAGCTTTGCCTCAAATGGGTATGGAACACATTCACCGGGCGGCTATTCGCTTCTGGCCTGCTTTGTGGCGGAGTTTGTTCTCACCTTCTTCTTCCTGTGGGTGATCATGGGGGCGACGGACAAGCGTGGCGTTCCGGCGGGTTTCGCGCCTATCGCGATTGGTTTGGCGTTGACGCTCATCCATCTCATCAGCATTCCGGTGACGAATACTTCGGTCAATCCGGCGCGCTCAACGGGACCGGCAATCTTCGCCGGTTTCTGGTGGCCGCTGCAGCAGCTCTGGCTCTTCTGGCTTGCTCCAATTCTTGGCGGTGCAGTGGGAGGCGCGGTTTATCTGTTCCTGTTCAAGGACCCGGATAAGAGCTTTTAACGAAGACCAGATTCAGCCCTGAGGAGCGGCGTTCGGCGACGAATACCGCTCCTTCGCGTCTGATTTGGAATTGTTCTGGATCGGGACTGTCGGTTCTGTTGCTGCCGATTGTTCACAGTGGATCATGTCCGATGATTTGAAGTCGCTGCTCTTGTCTCTGCGTGACTCCCAGGAGACATCAAAAGACTTTGCGCCAGTCACGGTATAGACGAATCGATTCTCGGGCAGTGGCCGCGCATAATGCGTCTCGATGCTGGTGAAGATGAACTTGTTGTCCTGCCATCCTGGGCTGGCATAGCGCGCATAGCCGAAGTTGTTCAGATCTTCATTGATGTAGAGCTTCTGCGCCGGATCGAAGCGGATGAGATATTCGCTGAGATACCCGGGCGGGTCGATGTCTCTTTCGGAAAGCTGCAACCATGCGCCACCCAGCACCGGTTCAGCAGAGTAGTGCGAATGATGCGGCTTGCCATTGATGAACTGACCTTTGCAATCCCATTCGCCGGAGAAGGTGAAACCGTTGGGACCGACGGGAAACGCGGTTTGTGCCGATGCGGAAAGAGCGGAGAGCAAAAAGACAACGGCGAGCAGAGTTCGCATGCACGTACTCTATAGCGCCTGGGACTGACGCGAGGAGATATTGCGATTTAACGTTTGTGGTCATCGGTGAAACGGTGGGCGCCCTGGTGCAGCGGTTGCTTGGCTGGATGCGTACGATAGCGCCTGGATTGCATTTTGCTATCCCACCCTTTCGCAAAAAAGCGCGAAAGGATGGGGCACCCATGCTACTGCTAATCCAGCAGGGCTCGCAGGCAAATGCTTCCGGGCCCTGTCACTGCGAATATTGAACCTGACTGTGGACCACAAATATTTCCCTTCGCGCGTAACGAACGTTCGTCTTCCTTCACTACTTGCTGTTAGCACCTCTTGGGCCCTTAGGCCAAATCCTCACAATTGAATTGAAGGAAGAAGCAGAAACATGAAACAGCGTATGTTGTCTCTCGTTTCCGCCCTGCTGCTTGCTGCGCCTCTTACAGGCACAGCACAGCAACAGCAGCTGAAACCGAACGAACTCCCGACGAACATTGCGGGAGCAACCACAATCGCAGCTCCGCCGAAGGGATTTAATCCCTTGAACGCGTCGGACCAGGACCTGGAATACTACGGCTTCCCGCCGCGTCCGAATGAAGTTGAAGCACCCAAGGCTTTTGCCCGATGGCAGAAGGCGATGGCTGCCTCCAAAATTCGCATGACTCCAAAATTGGAGATGACGAATAACTTCGCCGGCCCAGCCAAGATGAAGGCTGGCGCGGCTCCGAGCAGCGGCAGCGCATCCACCTCCTACAACTGGAGCGGATATGTGAACACGAATGGCGTTACGAAGTATGGAAGCTCGTCTTTCTACTACATCATTGCCGATTATGTTGTGCCGGTTGCGACACAGGCTTACGGTGCATGCACTGGCGCGTGGGATTATTCGGTGACGTGGGTCGGCATCGATGGTTGGGGATCGGGCGATGTGCTGCAGGCGGGCAATGAAGCCGATGCCTATTGCAGCGGGTCGACGAAATCGGCTTACTACTCGGCATGGTATGAGTGGTACCCGAACGGCTGGACACGGATCACGAGCCTGCCAATCGTACCCGGCGACGATCTCTTTGTAGAAGTGTGGAACACGAGCTCAACCGCTGGCCATGCTTATCTCGTCAACTACAACACGAACCAGTACGTGATCATCAACTTCAACGCACCCGCGGGAACACAGCTTGTGGGCAACAGCGCGGAGTGGGTGGTCGAGCGGCCGGGGGTCAACGGCTCACTGGCAACCCTGAGCAACTACATCTCAGACTACTTCTCGGATGCATACGCGTATAACTTCGGTTACAGCGCAGTCGATCCGGGCAGCGCGGGTTCGTTCCCTGTGACCATGCTGGATAACAGCGGCAATCCTATTTCGTATCCGACACTACTCGGCGGCAATGCGATCTGGGTGCAGAACGAAGGCTCGTCGCGATAAGTTAACTTCTTATCGTGTGGGCAAAGAAGGCGATGCGCTTTGCGCATCGCCTTCTTTGTTTCTGTCATCCGCGTGGAAGCATTTATTTATCCCATCCTTTCGCAAAGTACGTGAAAGGATGGGGCACCCAGGAACCTGCTCATATAAGTTGTATTTGATGGGAAACGAGCTCTGCCAATGTGGATTTCGGTTCGCTCGCCAGGTCCATCACCAGCCTTTCGAGCACGAGCTTTTTGTCGGGTGGCTGCGAGCGCAATTCTAAATCTGCTCGGGCAATGAGGCGCAGAGCGCGGGTAAGTTCGCGCTTTGATTTGTAGCGACGCGCCTGGCGGATTAAGTCTTCTGCGGCAAAAGGCGGCATGCGGAAGCCCTGCCATAGCGCCTGCCAGATAGCGCGGGAGTCACGCACATTTTTTTCGAGAATGACGAGCATCTGGCGGAAAGTGCGCGCCAGCATGTAGAGGTGTCCAATGGCTGCGTCTTCACCTCCGTCCGAGGCATTGAGCAGACCGTCTAACAAAATGAGAGCGCGCTGCTTGTCCTTGGACGAGATGGCGTCGGTAAGTTCGTAGAGTGAGCGCTGCTTGGCGGCGAGCACCATCGTCTCGACATCGCCGAGGGTGATGAGTTTTTTTATTCCGGCATAGAGCGAGAGCTTCTCGAATTCGCTGGCGATAAGCATCATGTCCGCGCCGAGGGCGTCTACTAATTCCCTGGCTGCATCCTGTTCGAGCTTGATCTGCTGCTTCTCAGCTTCGGCAAGCAGCCAGCGCAGCGCATCCGACTCATCGACGCGTGCCAGCTCCACGATGCCGCAATGATCGCCGAGAGTTTCGCGGATGCGGTCGTAGCGGTCCTTGTCGGTCATGTCCATGCGGCGAGGGTCGGATGGGATGCGAAGATGGTCGGCGACAAAGATAAGTACGGCTTGAGGATTTGGCGAGCGGAAGTAGCCGTCGATAGCGGCGAATTCATCCTTCTTGGCGCCGCGAGTATAGAGCTGTTTCAGATTGCGGATGAAGAGAACCTGAAATGGAGACATCAGTGATGGCGTCTGCGCGCGGTCGAGTGCCTCGAAGATGCTGGTCTCAGCAAGGTCGATGTCGGAGAGGCAGAAGTCGCGGAGATCGGCAGGAACGTAGGCTTCGAGCAGCGCGCGGCGGCAGCGCTCGTAGAGAAAGATCTCGTCGCCGATGAGGACATAGCCGGGACGCAGGTGGTTACTGCGAAGTTCTGCGAGAAAGCGGTCAGTGGATGCGAAGCCTGCTCCCATGTCAGTGCCGCTCCTGGAAAGAACAAACCGCAGGTCCTTCGACTTCGCGTGCTTTGCACGCTCCGCTCAGGATGACGATTCGGGAAAGATCATTCTCGTGCATTAGAAGGACTCCAGAATATCGGAGACGAGGGCCTGGGCAAAGTCACGAGAAAGGCGCTGAACGGCAGCCGGGTCTTCCTGGATAAAGCTGACGAGATCCTGGGTGGTCTGATACTGCTGGCGGAAGAGATATGTCTTGTTTTCGTACAACACGCGATGGTCGCGGTCGAGTACCTTGACGCTAGCGCCGATGGTGATGAGATAGCTCGACGATTGACCGGTCTGAATGTTGTAGGTCAGCGGAATGATCTGGAAGGAATTGATGGCGCCTTCGAGGACGGCATCGCCCGAGTCCGGCTTATCAGTGGCGAGAACCTTGTACGGCGTGCGGCTGGTGAACTCGCGGATGACGGCGTTCGTGAAGGAGACTTCCGTGTGATAGGACTGCGTATGGTTGACGAAGGTCGGGACCGCGAGCGTGTGAACAGTTTTCGGCAGGTGCACGGCTGAGTTAACGGAGTGGTAGCCGCAGCCGGTGAGAACGATGGCGAAAACAAAAGATACAGCAAGGGGCAGGCGAAACATTCTTTGATATTTTCTCATCCCGGTTGGGTTTCAAGAGCGGTATACCGTTTTCCGTCAATTATTGACTTTTCTTTAGCAAATCAACGACTTGCATTGTATGATGGCTGCGGTCGGAGGGGCCTGAAAGGTGGCACTGAACCGTTTTACCTGTGCAATTTTGCTTCTTTTCAGCTGCCTGCCCCTGTTTGCGGATGACCAGATTCCCAAGGCTGCCTGGCGTATCGGCATCGGACAACCACCGCCGAACCCGGGTGGACGGAAGCCTTCCCTTCCCACCAATATCGACGACGGCTTTTGGCAGGGAGCCCCCGTGGGTGGACTGGGCGCGGGTACTTTCTCGCGCAGCTACCGGGGCAACTTCGAGCGCTGGCACCTGAAGGCTGGAGTTCATAAGTACGAAGACGTGCCGGCGAACCAATTTGCCGTGTTTGTGCAGCCGCAGGAAGGGACGTCGAAGTCGGTGGTTCTCTCGACCGGCAAGCCTCTGCACGGCGAGTTGTCGGCGTGGGACTGGTCGTATCAGCCAGGGACGGGGGATGCAGATACCGGCCTTTATGCGGCGCTGTATCCGAAATCATGGTTTGCGTATGACGCGCATCAGCTTGGCGTCAAACTGACGGTCGAGCAGTTTTCTCCGGTTCTCCCAAATAACTATCGGGAATCGAGCTATCCGGTTGCGCTTTACAACTGGTATGCGGAAAATCCGACGGATACTCCGGTAGTCGTCTCGCTGCTGTTTTCCTGGACCAACATGATCGGCTGGTTCCGGGATACGTCGCCGGGTTTCGGCTCGGCACTGAGCAATCAGGATAGAAATCGTTACGTCTCGGAGGAGGTCGACGGCGGCTCAATGGACGGTATTATTTTTGACCGGATCCGTACGGGCGCAGCGCGCGAGGAGTGGGACGGGCAGTTTGCGATTGCAGTCCATGGGGGAAAAGGAACCGAGATCACCCACATGACCACCTTCTATCCGCAGGGGCCGGCGGCTGATGTCTGGAAGGCGTTCGCAGCCGACGGCCGCCTGCCGAACTCAAGTTCGGATATGGCCAGCAGTGGAGAGCAGATTGCCGGGGCCATTGCTGTGCGCTTCACTCTTGCTCCGCATGAAAAACGAGTGGTGCCGATGGTTCTTTCCTGGGACCTTCCGCTGATTCAGTTCGGGGGCGGCCGAAAGTGGCTGCGCCGCTATACGAGATTCTTCGGAGGGGAGGGCACAAACGCCTGGCAGATTGCCAAAGTTGCGCTTGAGCGTGACAAGGGCTGGAGCAATGAAATCGACCTCTGGCAGAAGCCTTACATCTCAGACGAGTCGAAGCCGCTGTGGTATCGGGGTGAGCTTTTCAATGAGCTATACGCCATCGCCGATGGCGGGACTGTCTGGGCGCACGAACTAGATGGGATCGGAAATCCGAATCATTTCTCCTCTCGGGATGAAGATACGTTCAGCTTCCTTGAGTGCTTCGATTATCCGTACTACGGCACCTCGGACGTTCGCTTTTATGGGTCGTTTCCGCTGATACGCTTCTGGCCCGACATTGAAAAGCAAGTGATGCGCCAGTACACCGATACCGTACAGGAGAGCAATCCGCAAAGATACCTATGGGCGTGGAAATCGCAGCATGACGGTCAATTCGTAACGATGGAGCGCAAGACTCCGGGAGCGGTGCCGCACGATCTTGGCGCACCGCAGGAAGACCCTTTCGTGAATGTAAACCAGTACAACTACCAGGACGTATCGAACTGGCGCGACCTGAATAGTAAATATGTGCTGATGGTATGGCGGGACTATCTTTTCAGCGGCAGTAGCGACGTTACATTTCTTCACTACGCATGGAACTCGGTGAAAGCGGCGATGGAGCATCTGAGCCACTATGACACCGATGGCGATGGACTAATCGAGAACGGCGGCTTCCCCGATCAGACATATGACGACTGGATTGCCACGGGTGAAAGCACCTACAGCGGTGGACTATATCTGGCTGCCTTGCGTGCGACGACAGAAATTGCGCTTAAGGTTGGAGATTCCGCTGCTGCAACCGAATACGATGTGCTTTTTAAACAGGCGCAAGCGGCTTATGTGAAGAAGCTGTGGAATGGGACCTACTTCAACTACGACACACTCAGCGAATACCACAATGACATTATGGCGGAGCAGCTCGCAGGCCAGTGGTATGCCAACCTGACTAACCTTGGCGATCTGGTTCCCAAGAAGATGCGGCTCTCCGCCTTGAGGACTGTGTACAACAACAACGTCATGCTCTTCGGAAATGGACAGATGGGTGCAGTAAACGGTACCGGGCCGAAGGGGGAGCACCTCACGCAGAATCCGCAGGTGACAGAGGTCTGGACAGGAACGACCTTCAGCGTTGCATCCGAAATGCTGGCCGAAGGGCTCCGCGATGAGGCTTATAAAACGGCGCAGGGTGTCTACAACGTGGTCTGGCGCGACCGCGGATACTTTTTCCGTACGCCTGAAGCTTATGACGAGGACGGCATGTACCGCGCCAGCATGTATATGCGCCCAGGGGCGATCTGGTCGATGGAGTATGCTTCAGAGTTGAAAAAGAAGTAACCGTTTCGGCTCAGGTATGTTGCCCGCAAAGCTGCGTATGACCGGAATTCATCCGTCAGGCAGCTCACTACGCCTCTCGACGAGGCGACTGCGAAGCACTGGCTGGTGGTGGATATGAAGAGCGACTGGCGAACAGTGTTCCCCCCGCAATAGACAGAGCATCCAATTGTTATGACCAATCTGGACCGACGCAGATTCAACACGCTGCTTGCCGGACTCGGCTTGTCGTCGGCCAGTTCCGGCTTTGCCGTCACATCGAAGCCAGAGACTCTGCAGCTCTCGCGCAACGGGTGGATGCCGAATAACGAGCACCTGCCTGTTCTGCTTTATCGCCGCGTGATTTCAACCGAAGGGGCCGATCCTGCAGCTCGTTTCGAGGCTGCATTTCTACGCAATGGCTGGCCGCCGCAATGGCGTAATGGGGTCTACGATTTTCACCACTACCATTCGACGGCGCATGAAGTGCTGGGTTTTGCCGGAGGCGAGGCGCACCTGATGCTTGGCGGCGAGAACGGCCATGAAATCACCGTTCGAGCTGGAGACGTTGCGGTGCTTCCGGCGGGAACGGGCCACTGTAAGCTCTCCGCGAGCCCGGATTTTCTGGTCGTAGGGGCGTATCCGCCGCAGCAGAACTGGGATATATGCCGGAGCGCGCCTTCCGAAGAGGCGTCGCTGCGCATGAAAATGCTTCCCTTTCCCAAGTCTGACCCTGTGGATGGTGGGGCTGGGGCTCTGCTACAGCTTTGGCGGCATGCGTAGATTGACCGTTACTGCTCTCCCACCCTTTCGCCAATTACGCGAAAGGATGGGGCACCCGGCATGGTTTATTGGGTAGCCGGATGCGGATATGGCACCCACGGTTCGATCGAGTGCGGGGGCGGGCTCTCCGGCTTCCATTTGCCCTGAAATACGCTTTCGTGAATGACGGAGTTCTCCGGAATGATCCGGTAGTGGCCCAGAGGCCAGCGCCACGTGCTGCCTTTCGTGTGAGGATTCCGCTCTGGCAGGAATTCCGGTATCCACCAGGCCCCCTGCAGCGAGGTGTGGAGATCAGCATTCGCGTCCGGTGCGGCATATGGCATCTCGCCGGGAGCGTTATCTCGTCCGAGGATTCGCTGCACCTTCTCACTATCAATCAGCAGACCGGCCTTTTCTGCCTCGACCAGCATCCATTCGAGAGAGATCTTCGACAGGCCACTTTCAGATTCGAAATAGCTGCCGCCGATATCAGAGTGGACGCCGGAAAACCAAACCTGGCGCAGGTCTTGTCCGGGAAATGGGTGCCCCCATAGGTTGTCGTGGTAGTAGCAGCGCCGCTCATGAATGGAGATGGCGTGGCGTCCGGTAAGAATAATAGGATTGCGGCCGGCATAGGGCAGGTTGATGGGCGAATAGACCCAGCCATACGAGCTGACCGTGTCCCATACTCCGCAAAAATGCACATTAACTTCGTTTTTATGAGAAAAAGTTTGCTTAAAGGCGTTTTCTGAATCGAAAGTAGCCTTTTTGCGCTTCTCCTGGCGGCTGCGCTGCGCATACATGCGAAGAATGTAAGGAATCAGCCCTTCGTTCCCCGCGCAACAAAGCCCAAAAACATGCAGCACACTGGCAATGGCCCGGGCAGTGTAGGCTCCACGGCTGAATCCGAAAATGTAAATCCGGTCGCCATCCGCGTAGGTGTTCATCAGGTAACGATAGGCGTCGCCCACATTGTCGAGAAGACCGGCGCCGGTGGCGAGTCCCCAGATGCGCGATGCCTGCTGTTCAAACCAGCCGCGAGCCTTTGGCGACCCCATGGTTCCGACGCCGGGATGGTAATAGCCGAACTGCTCCTGATTAATTTTCAGCGTTCCGTAGAGCTTGACGACGTTTGAGTTTGTGCTGGGGTCGTGAAAGTCGTTGCCGGTGCCGTCGCAGCAGAGGACGATGTTCTTGCTCATGGACTTCTCCGCAAACACGTGGATTTCATCATGGTGGAGGAGAGCGTAATTGTAGTGGATGGCGGCTGAATGCCGTTACAGATTTTTTAGCGCCGGAGGAGCGGAGATGGCGACGGAATCATTCTCCGGCGAAGTGCGTGATTTCTATGAAATACGAAGACGGTCAAGGCCGTGCATACGCTGAACTTGATACACTGACGGTGTCATGGTCGAGCTGCTTCCATCCATACTTTCTTCGGATTTTGCGCACCTCGCAGATGAAGTTGCTGCTGCGGAGCGGGGCGGCGGCACGGCCATCCACGTGGATGTGATGGATGGGCATTTTGTGCCCAATATCACCCTGGGACCGCCGGTGGTAAAGTCGCTGCGCAAGGTGACTAAGTTGCCGCTCGATTGCCACCTGATGATCGAAAATCCGGACAATTTTATTCCCGCCTTCGCGGATGCAGGGGCTGACTGGGTAAGCGTGCATTACGAAGCCTGCCGGCATCTGCACCGGACCCTGGAGCTGATTGCTCAGCACGGAATGCAGCCGGGGGTGGTGATCAATCCGGCGACCGAAGTTTCGCTGCTGCGGCCGATTCTCGGCATGGTGCACCATGTGCTGGTGATGAGCGTGAATCCCGGTTTCGGGGGACAAAAATTTATTCCCTACTCGCTGACCAAGATGCGGCAGCTCAAAGAACTTCGCCAGGAACTGGGGCTGAGCTATAGGATTGAAGTAGATGGCGGCGTGGCTCACGATACCATCGCGGCAGTCGTCGAAAATGGAGGCGAGCTGCTGGTGGCCGGAAGTGCCGTGTTCGATGGCGGCCATGCCGAACAGAATGCCCGCAAACTGCTCGCTGCTGCCCAGAAAGCTGCCGAACTGGAAAGCTGGGGAGTAGCATAGGAATCAGGTCGCGGCTGTCCTTTTGAGCCGCAAAGGTTTTTGAGGTGTTATGAATCGTTTTGTTACCCAAGTCTCGGCTGTTTGCCTCTGTCTGGCCATGGTGCCCTGCGCCAACGCCGCGAGTAAGAAAAAGAAGAAGCAGACGGACCTGAGCGCCAATCCGCTAGCCAACGTGAACTCTAAGCAGCCGGATAAAGAGCTCTTCGACAAGGCCATGAAGGCCATGAAGAAGGGCAAGTATGACGTGGCCCGTCTGGACCTGCAGACGCTGCTCAACACCTATCCGGATACCGAATACGCGATGCGCGCCAAGCTCGCCGTGGGCGACACCTGGTACAAGGAAGGCGGATCGGCTGCGCTGACGCAGGCGGAGCAGGAATATAAGGACTTCATCACCTTCTTCCCCAACACGCCGGAAGCAGCCGAAGCGCAGATGAAGGTCGGCGACATCTATTACCAACAGATGGCCAAGCCGGACCGCGACGCTCAGAATGTGATGCATGCCGAGCAGGAATACCGGCAGATGCTGCAGCAGTTCCCCGATTCTCCGCTGGTGCCGCGTGCCAAGCAGCGGCTGCGTGATGTGCAGGAGGTTCTGGCACAGCGTCAATTCGAGGTAGGGCAGTTTTATGCCTCGCACGAGAACTGGCCCGCAACGATTGCCCGCCTGCAGACTGTAGCCGACAGCTATCCGCTCTTCAGCCACAGCGATCAGACGCTGATTACGCTGGGTGACGCATACGTTACCCAGGCGCAGACCGCCGAAAGGCTGAACCTGCCTCCGAAGGCGAAGGTCGAGCTGGTGAAGGCCTACAATGATCGCGCCGCCGATGCCTATGACCGCGTCGTGACGCGATACGCAATGGCTCCGCATGTGGAAGACGCGAAGGATCGCCTGATTGCCATGGGTCGTCCGGTGCCGGAACCGACCCAGGAGCAGCTTGCCGAAAGCGAGGCAGAAGAAGGCAGCCGGACCTCAGTAAAGCTGAAGGATCGTGCCATGCTGCTGGTTAAGCCTGGCCCATCCACCGTACGCGCGGCGCGCGTAGGCGAGCCTGCGCTCACAGATACCCCCCAAACGACCGCTCCAGACGTGCGCAATAGCACAGTAGCCATGTTCAACGCTGCTTTGAAAAGCCAGCCACTGCCTGCAGGTCCGAGCTATGGCGGTGGAGCAACGACGGCTTCCGCCGCGGCAGTAGGGACAGGAGCCAGTGCTGGCGCATACGCTGCAGGTTCGAACACGGGCAATGCGGTCGAGATGGAAGCCATTCCCTCGGGGAACAGCGGCGGCAACTCCACCAGCGTGGAGATTGTGAACCCTGGCGCCAATTCGGGCGGAGTTACGGGAAGTGAGGCGGTTCCTGCTGCGCCGACCGGCAATGAGGCTGCGCCTGGGAATGAGGCTGCGCCCGCTGCACCAGCCAATCCAGGTGCTGAATATGGCCTGCAACCGGTTGGACCTCCGGCAAACACCAATACGGCCCTGCCGCCGGTCGATAAGCCGGCCGAAGCTGCCGACCAGGTCAATGACGTCAAGGCCGGAAGCGCGCCAGCACAGGTTCAGACGGGCACGACGAACGGTAAGAAGAATCCAAATGTTCCGGTCGACAAGAGCAAGGAATCTTCCACCAAGAAAAAGAAGAAGGGTCTGGACAAGCTGAATCCGTTCTAAAACGAACGCAGATGAAACCAGCAAAGGCCGCCTCTTCGGGCGGCCTTTCTACTGTGAGGCGCATGCACCCATTGGCGAAATGCTTTATCGTGAAAGGTTAGGTTCACTTCAAAATGTCGCACGATCTTCCCAAATCTTATGATCCGACAGCGATTGAAGATCGCTGGGCGGAATACTGGGTGCGCGAACGTCTCTTCGACGTGCCCACTCCCGAAGGCGCTCCCGCCGCCTCTCCTTTTACCATTCTGTTGCCACCGCCGAACGTCACCGGCCGCCTGCACATGGGCCACATGCTCAACCAGACGGAGATGGACATTCTGACGCGTTGGCGGCGCATGCGGGGCGACCTGGCGCTATGGCTGCCGGGAACGGACCATGCCGGAATCGCGACGCAGATGATGGTGGAACGCCAGCTCGCGTCGGAAAATACTACGCGACAGGAACTTGGCCGCGAAGCCTTCGTTGAGCGCGTATGGCAGTGGAAGCAGCACTACGGCGGAGCCATTCTCGACCAGATGAAGCGTCTCGGCGCGAGCGTGGACTGGTCGCGCGAATACTTCACCATGGACGACCACCTCTCCGTAGCCGTGCGCGAGGCTTTTGTGCGGCTGCACGAGCAGGGGTTGATCTACCGCGGTGCCTACATCGTGAACTGGTGTCCGGTGCAGCAGACTGCGATCAGTGACCTGGAAGTGGTGCATGAAGAGCAGCAGGGTAAGCTGTGGGAGATTCGCTATCCGGTCGTAGAAGAGCCGGGGCAGTTTCTCGCCATTGCTACAACGCGTCCGGAGACCATGCTTGGCGACGTTGCCGTGGCTGTCAATCCAGACGATGAGCGCTACAAACATCTACACGGCAAGCGCCTCCGGCTGCCCTTGATGAACCGCGAGATTCCCATCATTACCGACGCGTGGGTGAGCGCCGATTTCGGCACAGGTGCGGTGAAGGTGACGCCTGCGCATGATCCCAACGACTTTGCCCTCGGGCAACGGCATGGGATGCCCTCCATCAACGTAATGGACGAGACGGCTCACATCAACGATGAGGGCGGCGCTTACGCCGGGCTCGACCGCTACGAAGCCCGCAAGCGCATTCTGGCTGATCTTGAAGCGCAGGGCTTGCTGGTTGCGGCGAAAGATCATACGAACTCCATAGGCAAATGCGACCGCTGCAAGAGCGTGGTAGAGCCGCGGCTTTCGACACAGTGGTTTGTTAAGATTCAGCCGCTGGCAGATAAGGCCATCGCCGCCGTCGAGCAAGGCTACATCAAGTTTTCGCCTGAGCAGTATGCGAAGACTTATTTCGAGTGGATGCGCAATATCCACGACTGGTGCATCTCACGCCAACTCTGGTGGGGACACCGCATTCCTGCCTGGCACTGCGGAACGTGCAAGCAGATCACCGTGGCGAGGGAGACACCTGCACAGTGCTCGCATTGCAAGAGCACAGATTTAGAGCAGGAAAAAGATGTGCTCGACACGTGGTTCTCGTCCGGGCTGCTTCCCTGTTCCGTCTTCGGATGGCCGCGCCACACCCACGATCTCGACATTTTCTATCCCACTCAGCTTCTGGTTACCGGTTTCGACATTCTCTTCTTCTGGGTGGCGCGCATGATTATGCTCGGCTGCCACTTCATGCTTGATATGCCGATGGCCGATGGCTCCGAGCGCACACTGAAAGATGCTGTGCCCTTCCGCGAAGTCTATATCCACGCTCTGGTGCGCGATGCCGACCGGCAGAAGATGTCTAAGACCAAGGGCAACGTGATCGATCCAATCGAGATTGTTGGCAAGTACGGGACGGATGCGGTGCGTTTCACGCTGGCATCGATGGCCTCGCCGGGAACCGATATTGCTTTCAGTGAGTCTCGCACGGAAGGCTATCGCGCCTTTGCCAACAAAATCTGGAATGCGGCGCGCTTCATCTTTATGAACGTGGACCGCGCTGCGGAATCCGGCATTTTTGTCGATCCCAGGACGCTGGTAAATTCGTTCGGTCCGGATGAAAACGCTCCGATCGAAGCACGCTGGATCGTCTCGCGACTGAACAACACAGCAGCAGAAGTAAACAGGGCGTTAGGGGAATACCGTTTCCACGAGGCGGCAAACCTCGTCTATCAATTCTTCTGGGGCGATTTCTGCGACTGGTATCTGGAGATCGTAAAGCTGCGGCTGGACTTCGGCGAATACGCTGACAAATCTGCGACCAGAGCTGCATTGACCACGCTGCTGAGTACTTTCGAAGCGGCGCTTCGACTGCTCTCGCCTTTCATGCCCTTCCTTACGGAAGAGCTGTGGCATGCAGTGTATGACGGCAAGACGCCAGCCAAGTCGATTGCGCTGTCGCGGTATCCGCAGCCTCTGGAAGAAGCACTCGACGCCTCGGTAGAAGGTGAAATGGCGATCCTGCAGGAGCTGATCGTGACCGTGCGCGCTCTGCGCAAAGATCTCGACGTGCCCGAGCGCGAGCTGGTTGCGATTCAGATCGCTGGCCCGGACACTCTCCAGCATCTTGCCGAGACCAACCGCTCGATCATCGAGAGGCTCGCGCGTGTTTCTGCAATCGACTTTCCAGCTACGTGGAATCTTGGCCCCGGCAATACAAGAACAACGGCCAGCTTTACCGTCGGCTCATCTTACGAAAAGCAAATCGATGTTGTCGCCGAGCGCGAGCGGCTGCGCAAGCAGTTGGATCAATACGACAAAATTCTGATAAATGCGGAACGCCAGCTTGGCAATGATGGCTTTCTTTCCAAGGCTCCTGAAAAGGTAGTTACGGGTTTAAAAAAACAGGCATCTGAAGCTGCGATGCTACGCCAGGAAACGCTGGACGCGATCGAAAAGCTGGAACAACTCGCATAACAACGAGGAATACATGGATTGGAAGAGCAGGCGGATTGAGGCAATTCTGGAGCAGGCGCTGGTGGAAGATAAAGCCACCAGCGATATAACAACAGCGATCACGATTGAGCCCGGCCTGCGCGCCTCGGCCACTATTGTCGCCAAGCAGGATTGCACCATCTCCGGCCTCGGCTGCATTCCGCGTTTTCTGGAAATTTTTGCGCAGCTCGATAAACGTGACAGTGGGCGTTACGAAGTCATCAGTCACCCGGAGATTTTTGAAGGCGTGCGCGTGAAAACGGGTCAGGCTATCGCCGTGATTCGCCACAATGCCCGCGTCATTCTTGGCTGCGAGCGCGTGATTCTCAATCTGATGCAGCGCATGAGCGGTATCTCTACCATGACGCGGCAGTACGTTGACGCAATCGCAGGTACAAACACGCGCATTCTCGACACCCGTAAGACGATTCCCGGCCTTCGCATTCTCGACAAGTACGCGGTTCGTTGCGGTGGCGGCGAAAATCATCGCCTCGATCTCTCCGATGGCATTCTCATCAAGAACAATCACATCTCGCTGGGCGGCGGTATTGAGAAGGTACTGAAACGCGCGCACGAGCTGCGTAAGCCGGGGCAGACTATCGACATCGAAGTGCGTAGCTTCGCGGAACTGGAAACGGCCCTTGATCATGGCGCTGAATCACTGCTCGTGGACAACATGACGCCCGCAGACGTAAAGAAAGCCGTCGGCATTGTGCGCGGTCGCGGACTGACGATTCCGATTGAGGCTTCCGGCGGGATTCTGCTTGAGAACATTCGCAAATACGCGCTTGCGGGTGTCGATTACATCTCTGTCGGAGCGCTGACGCATTCCGCTGTCGCTGTAGATTTAAGCATGAAGATCACGGCTGAGATTTATTGAGCGATCTTTGATGATTGAGGATGCCTTCGACATACCTGCGCTCGACGGAGCGTTGAGTGGCACACCGTTTGCAGGCAAGCTGCAGTTTTTCCCGTCGATTCATTCCACCAATACGCATGCCATGCAGCAGGCAGAAGCAGGCGCGCAGCATGGCTCAGTGTATTTCGCCGATGAGCAAACAGCCGGACGTGGACGCGGGGCACATGCGTGGTCGTCGCCTCCAGGCTCTGGTCTTTACGTCAGCGTGCTGCTGCGTCCGCGCATGGCTCCGGCGGACGTGCTGTGGCTCTCCCTCGCTACGGGGCTGGCCGTGCGCAATGCCGTCATGCAGACAACGACTCTGTCATGCGATCTGCGCTGGCCTAATGATCTGCTCTTCGGTCCGCGAAAATTCTGCGGCATTCTTACGGAACTCAACGCTGAGGTCACACGCGTCCGCCATCTTGTGATCGGCATCGGAATCAATGTGCACCAGCAGCAGTTTCCGCCTGAGTTGCGCAATATCGCCACGTCTCTGCATGTCGAAACAGGACGCACGTGGCCACGGCAGGAGCTGCTGCTTACCCTGCTACAATCACTTCATCGCGAGGTGGTTGCGCTCTCTGATCCGGCGAACGCCGCTGCCTCCAGGCAATCTGTCCTGGAGCGCGTGGAAAAGGCATCGAGCTGGGTGCGCGGCAAGCAGGTGCACGTGGAAGAGATGGACGGCTTCGATGGATTGACCGAGGGCCTGGATGCTCGCGGCTTCTTACAGGTGCGCACAGCGCAGGGATTGCGTACGGTCTTCTCCGGCGGCGTGCGCGAATTCAAAGATACTTCTGGAAAATAAATGCTGCTTGTACTCAACGTTAACAACACCAATACAATCATCGCGCTCTATCCCATGATGGAAGGAGGTCGCATCGGCGACCTGCAGGCAACATGGCGCATCAGCACGCGGCATACGCAAACCGCAGACGAATACGGCATACTCGTGCAAAGTCTGCTGCAGAGCAAAGGCGTGGAGAGCAAGGCTGTCACCGGCATCGTCATCGCCTCTGTCGTGCCTCCGATTGACTGGATTCTGCGTCAATTTTGCGAGCGCTATTTCAACCACAAGCCGCTGTTTATCGAACCCGGCGTGAAGACCGGGCTGCCGATTCTTACCGACAACCCCAGCGAAGTGGGGGCGGATCGCGTTGCCAATTGCGTGGGCGCGTTTCAGAAATATGGCGGCCCCAGCATCGTTGTGGATTTCGGCACGGCGACAAATTTCGATGTGATATCGAGCAAGGGTGAGTTCCTTGGTGGCGCCATTGCTCCGGGGCTGAATATCTCTGCTGAAGCATTGTTTGCCCGCGCAGCGCGATTGCCGCGAGTTGAGATCAAGCGTCCGGCAAAGATCATTGGCACCAACACTGTTGATAATCTGCAGATTGGCCTCTTCTATGGGCACATCGGTCTCGTCGACAGTATTCTCGAACGCATGATTGCCAAGCTGGGCTCAGAGACGAAATGCGTGGCTACTGGCGGACTCGCGCATCTCATCGCGGGCGAATCGAAATATATTTCTGCCGTGGATGACATGCTCACTCTCGACGGACTGCGAATTATCTACGAGCGCAATCACACGGCAAAGACCGCTACGCAATCGCCGCGTTCGTGACAACCTGACGTAACCGTGGAAAATTATTTCAATTACTTTACTGAAATCGAAGAACACTTCCAGCGGCGACGTGGATCGCTGCTGCTGCTCTCAACACTCGACTGGGCGCTCATAGAAATATGGCGCGAAGCAGGCGTTCCCCTCGAGGCTGTACTGCGCGGCATCGACGCTGCCTTTGAAAAGCATGAGGCGCGAAGAGCGCATGCGCGGGTGCGTCGTGTAAATGGTCTCGCATACTGCACGCAGGAGGTTATGACGGCAGTTGAAGAGATGAAAGAAGCTTCTGTCGGCGCTGCGCCTGCTCGTGATTCTGAGACACCTGCTCCGGGATTTGAAGCGGAACGCATCGCCGCACATCTTGAATCTTGCGCGGCTGAACTCCAAGCCGCCTCTTTGATTGGCGTCGCGCGGGAGACGGCGGAAGAGATGAGTCAGCGATTGCGAGGGCTGGCGATCGGGGCCCGTACCGAACAGCCAGATGTCGAAGAGTTGGAACGCACTCTCACCGTGCTCGAAGAAAAGCTCTTTGCTACGCTTCTGACCACCACTCCAGAGGCCGATCTTGCTGCGGTACGAGAGCAGGCGTCGCGCGAGCTGGCTCCATACCGCAGGCGCATGCAGGTGGTGCAAATTCGCCAGATCGAGCAGCAGTTCCTGCATAAGCGCCTGCTGGAAAAATATCGGCTGCCACGCATGAGCCTCTTCTATATGAGCCAGTCATGAAGCTGCAGATTGAAAAGTGCATCTATGGCGGCGCTGGATTAGCGCGCGCAGAAGGCAAAGCTATCTTTGTTCCTTTTACGTTGCCGGGCGAATTAGTAGAAGCGCACATCACCGAGGACAAGCGCAGCTTCGCCAACGCCGAGCTGGACGCAGTGCTGGAGCCTACGCAGAACCGGGCCACTGCACCATGCGAATACTTCGGCGCTTGCGGCGGATGTCAATACCAACACGCCGACTATTCTGCTCAGATTGAAATCAAGCTTGGCATTCTGCGCGAAACGCTTGAGCGCGCGAAGTTGTCCCATCTGCCTGAAATCATTCCTATACATGCTGCACCGTTTGGATATCGCAACCGCGCACGTCTGCATATTCAACGACAGCCCTTCGCACTTTGCTATAAACGCCGAGCCTCGCATGTAAATCTCCCCATCACGCATTGCCCCATCTCTGCTCCCATCGTCGAGCAGGCGATTGCTATCGTGACGCGCATCGGCGCGGCTTACATTTCAGAGTTCGAGGAGATCGAATTCTTCACAAATGAAGAGCAAAGCGAACTGCTTGTCTCGTTATGGACGCGCAAGCGAGATCGAGAGCTCTCTGAGAAGCTCCGCCAGTTCTGTGAAATGTTACAGCGAGACTTGCCGGTCATTTCAGGCGCTGCGGTGTTTGTCACAGAGAAAAACCAGACTGAGAATAAGCTGTTCGCCTGGCAAGCTCAGGCGCTCACTTATCGTGCCGGCGAACATTCTTACGAGGTAAGCATCGGCTCATTTTTCCAGGTGAATCGTTTTTTGGTTGATCGTCTGATCCAGCTTGTTACCGCAGATCACTCAGGCAGACTGGCATGGGATTTGTACGCGGGCGTTGGATTGTTCTCGCTGCCGCTGCGTGAGAAATTCGAGAAACTAATCGCAGTGGAAGCTGCGCCATCGTCATCCAACGACATGGGCAAGAATCTACCAGACAGTCAAGCTATCCGAAGTAGCACTCTCGATTTTCTGCGACATAAACACGACACTACACCGGACCTGGTCGTCGTCGATCCGCCGCGAAGCGGACTTGGCGCCGATATCACAGCGCTGCTTACCAAAGTAAGGCCACGGACCATGGTTTACGTCTCCTGTGACCCGGCGACGCTCTCGCGCGACCTGCACGCGTTGGTAGAATCCGGCTATCGCCTCGCAAGCATGCATATGGTGGACCTTTTCCCGCAGACCTTTCACTTGGAAAGCGTCACGATGTTGTCCATCGATTGAGTGCTGAGGCGGTAGTCTTATGCCGCAGGCTGCGACCCAACCCGTCCCGTTTTCTCCGGTTACCGCGCCGCTTCGTTTCCACTTTCTGCCGCTGCTCTTTGCGGCTCTCTGCTTTGCGACTGGCATAGTTGGAGTTCACTTTTTCTGGTTCTCGCCAGATCTCCTGCTCATCGGAATTTCACTCTGCGCTGTACTTTCTCTAGTGGCAGTACACACAGCGCAGCGGCTCTCGCTGTTGCCACTTGCAATTCTCTTCCTGTTGCTGGGATCCTTCTGCGCGGAAGCAACACCGTGGCCCGCTCCTCAAGCGCAGCTGACTCAACTTGCAGATGGAACGCCCCACATGGTCGAGGCCAGAGTCATCAGAACCGGACCTCTGCGGCGCATCGAATCTTCGCTCCCCTTCTCGGATAAAGTGCACGAAGAACAAAGTATGCAGCTGCAGGTGAGGATCGCGTCGGCCGATATGCGCCCTGTTGCCGGCGGGATTTCACTCGGCATCTATGCGCAAGTTGAAGTGGCTTTTCCAAAGATCGCATGCGGCGATCGGATACAGGCGAATGTCACGATGCGGCAGCCTGATCGATATCTCGACCAGGGAGTGTGGAATGAGCGCGCTTATATGCTCGATGAAGGCATAGGAGCACTGGGCAGTGTCAAACTATCCGCCTTCAAAGTTATCTCCGCCGCATCGCATGCGTCTCTCACTTGCAGACTTCATTCGATACAGCAAGAGGCCAGCTTACGGTTAATCGCATTCGCCGAGCGGCAATCGACGAAGCTTCCGTCTTTCCTTCGGCTAGATCGCGAAGACGCAACCATGCTGACGGCCATGCTGACCGGAGACCGCAGCTATCTGTCGCGCGGCATACGCACCGGCTTTGAGCGCACCGGCTCGTTTCATCTGCTGGTTGTTTCGGGAATGCACCTTGCGATCTTTGCCGGAATTATCTTCTTTCTTGCAAAAACATTTCGACTTCCACGCGTGACAGCGACACTCGCTACTATTCTTCTTTCTCTCGGCTACGCGCTCTTTACCGGGTTCGGTCATCCGGTACAGCGCTCGTTCTGGATGATCACACTTTTTCTGATCGGAAGACTTTTATGGCGCGATCGCAGCTCCCTGAACGCGATCGGATTCGCGGCTCTCGGCCTGCTTGCTGTAAATCCGCGATTTCTATTTGAAGCCGGCTTTCAGATGACGCTGCTCTCAGTGCTGGCCATAGCTGGCATTGCAGCACCAATCGCGGAAAAAACATTTGCGCCTTATCTCGCGGCGTTACGCGATCTGTGGATGCTCTCCGTCGATCCGAAATTGCCGCCCCGCGTCGCACAGTTTCGGGTGAGTCTACGCCTTGTCGTCGAGCATGCGCGTTTTCTCCTCGGCCGACATGCGGCAAACAGCGTCCCGTTCCTGGTTCGTCTGATACTGCGTGCCACTGAGCTTCTGCTGGTTTCTGTCGTCGTCGAGCTGGTCATATCATTGCCAATGGCGCTCTACTTTCATCGCATTACTGCCGTTGCGCTTCCGGTCAATTTGCTCGTGGTCCCGCTATTGGGAATTCTGCTTCCGTCCGCTATCCTCACGTTGGTGGCCGTATTGCTCGTGCCCGTCGCTGCCTTCGTACCGGCTGCTGTTACTGCGGCACTCCTGCACCTGGTGCTGTGGACCATCCATCTATTTTCGGATTCGATGACAGGTGATCTGCGCATCGCGACGCCATCGGCAATAGCGGTTTCGGTCTGGATGGCTGGAATTGCCCTGGCGATATGGATCATCCGTCAGCGCAGATTCGCCATCTCCATTGCGCTGGCATCGTTGGCCGGAGCGGCTATCGTAGGCATGTTGCCGCACCGCATCCACTATCGCCCGGGTGCGCTCGAAGTTACAACCATCGATGTCGGGCAGGGCGACGCTCTGCTTGTCGTTACTCCTGACGGCAAAACACTGCTGGTCGATGCAGGCGGACTAGCCGGGGCTTCTCCTGAATCGAAATTTGATATCGGCGAAGATGTAGTGTCGCAGCTTTTATGGACGCGCGGTATTCGCAGGCTTGACGCCGTCGCCATTACGCATGCGCATGCAGACCATATCGGCGGTATGCCTGCGGTGCTCGCAAATTTTCGCCCACGCGAGCTATGGATCGGCCGCAATCCCGATTCCCCAGCCTACGATCGACTGTTGCGCGAGACAAAGACACTCGGCATCAAAACGCAACAACATGTTGCAGGGGATGCCTTTCGCTTTGGCAGCGCTGATATTCGCGTGCTCTCTCCATCAGCCGACTACATACCCAAGGGCGCGCCTGCAAATGATGACTCACTTGTGCTGCGCGTGAGCTACAGCCATACGTCCGCGCTGCTCGAGGGCGATGCGGAAGCCCCCAGCGAGAGGCGCATGCTGGCGCTTGGCGGCCTGCACTCTGACCTGCTGAAAATCGGACATCACGGCAGCAAGACGTCTACCACACCTGAATTTCTGTATGCGGTCGCTCCCGAATACGCGGCGATTTCTGTGGGACGACACAACTACTACGGCCACCCAAAGATGGAAACGCTGAACAAGCTGGAGGACGCGCATGTTCGCACCTGGCGCACCGATCTGCTCGGCGCATCTACGTTTTATCTCGATGGAAGAAACGTGACCGCTGCTGCGTGGGATCCGGCACCTGCACGATAAGAGTGCCAATTCAGGCACGTCCGACATCTTTTCCGTTTGCTGCGCATCTCCAGCGTTGTACGATGCGTGCAAGCAAGCCCGCCAATGGAGGACAAGCAATGGGCCCAGGCGAAGTGAATGCTGACCGCGACCTGCTACATAACCAGCACAATTCTTCTACAAGCGAAACCCCACAGCAGACCCCGGAAGAGCTACGCGAAGAGCAGCGGAAAATACGCCGTCTGCAGATCATGATGAACATGGTGATGTCAGTCATCAGCCAGGATACAACCCTGACAGTAGATGAGGCCGCCGAGATGGTGGCTGACAGTCGACGCGCCGCACTCGCCATGTTTCCGGATAAGGAGCTGGCCTACAACCTGATCTACAAGCCGCGCCTGCAGCGGCTGATGCGCGAGCGCTACCGAATCCAATAACTTACTTCTGATCGATATTGGTGAGCTGGAAGGTAATGGTTCCCCAGAAGAGACGCGCACGCATTTGCACCGGAATGTGGCGCTCGTCGTCTGTGTACCAGATCCAGATATTTCCGCGATTTTTCACTACGCCAGCGTCCGCCAGCGGCTGAACGCGGACGGTTTGATAGGTGCCTGAAGGCGTCTTGATCGATTCCTTGTCTTCCGCCTTCATGGTGACAGGAATATTTTTCCCCGCGTCAAAAACGGGAACCACAAAGCTCTGTCCAGCCTGTAGTGGCTGTGTGGCCGTGTAAAAAATGGCGGAAAGAAGATCGGTTACGCAAGATGGAATCGAGGACTCCTGATGCTTGCTGATTCCTGAGACGAGATTCTTCTCATCGAGGATCGCCTTACTCTGGGCATAGTTGAATTTCAGATCGCTGTTCACCTGGCGCCGGCCTTCGATCAGCTGCTTGCTGAACCCAATCGAACAGCCCGTACGCCGATTGAACGATGACTGAAAGCGGTCACTGACGCGATAGATGAGGTTGACCGCACCAATGGAATCGCCCGTGACTGTAATGCGCTGCACATCGCCATCGGCTTCCTGCCGGAACGTTACCGTGCCTGCAGGAAAAACACGCCAATCGACGGTATAGGTGAGCGATTGTCTTGCCGGAAGTCCCAAGCCGGGATGGGGAGCAGGCAACGGCGGCGCATTTTGCGCACGGGCACCCGCCAGCAACGAAAAGCAAAGAACAATGGGAAGAAGTCTACGAAGCCAGGTCAATATCCGTGCTCACTCTTTTTAGTGCTTGAAAAAGATTCTGAGGGCAAGCACAGCATAGATGGCCGTTGCACCCATAAGAGCATTGTACTCGCGGTGTTTGCGGTACAAAGGAAAAGAAAACCGCCCCGGTTCGCTATCTGCCACGCGGGCCGGGCGTAAACGCGGCAACAAACGCGGAACACTAGCGGCATAGGCATCAAAATCCGGAAATTTCGAGCGCAAAAAGGCTTCCTCCGAGCGGATGACGGGAATGTAGATCAACGCAAAGAGCAACGCCAGCAGCACGACGATGATGACGCTCTTCGACGCTGCCGCAAACCCGAAGGCGATGAGCATGGAGCCGAGATAGAGCGGATTCCGTGTGTAGGCATAGGGACCGGTCATCGTCAGCTCGGCGTTCTTCTTCACGTATCCAGCAGCGTAGCCTCGCAGCCATAGCCCGGGCACAACCATCAGCAGGCTCCACGCCATGGAGATGAGCGTGGGTCGAGCCAGCCATAAATACACACCGGCAAAAACAAATCCCATCGGCACGCGAATGCGGCGCGCGATTCGGCTCCAGTCAGCGGCCATCGGGGAATAACTCCATTGCAGCGCTCCATACTTCATCAGGCGAAATTGTCAGTAATCCGGCCTCGGGCTCAGCGCGGCGGCTGTGGTCGCGCTTGCTTTCCGGATGCCGAAGCACGCGGAAAGCACCGCCAAAAGGACCATTGCGCGCCGGGTCCGTAGGACCGAAGATGCCGACCACAGGCTTGCCGAGAGCCGATGCGAGATGCAGCGGACCGGTATCGCCGGCAATCACCAGCGAAGCGCGCCGCATAAGCGCGATCAACCCATCCAGCGCTGGCGAAAGCGGCAATGCAATATTTCCGCTCGTCGCATTCACTTCCGTTGCCAGCATTTCCTCTCCAGGGCCGGAGTTGATGACCACTCCATAGCCTATTTCTGAAAATCTGCGAGCCATTTCGCCGTAGCGCTCTGTTGGCCAGCGCTTCGCCCCCCAGCCCGCGCCGGGGTTCAGGATCACGAATGGCTTTCCATCAAACGCCGCAAGACTGGCATCACAATACCGCTCGGCTGCTTCACTTACAGGCAGCCACGGCAGCATGACTGGAAGCTGTTCGTGGGCCACTGCGTTCGTTACTTCTATCGCCTGTTCGATGACGTGCGTACCAGTTGTCGGTATTTGCTCGTCGAAAAGATAACGAGCTGCCCATTCCCGCGGCTTCTCTTCACCGATCAGCCGCTTGGGATGCGCCCACCTGCCCAGTACAGCCGACCGCACGGCTCCCTGCAGATCAACGCAGATATCGTAACGCGCAGCGCGCAGTTCATGCCGGGTGCGACGAATATCTTTGATCGTTTCCGCACGCAGGGGATGTCGTCCCCAGTCCTTCGCCGGCACAATATGCAGCCGGTCTACGATAGGCATTTCGTGGCTTATCGCCTTCACACAGGATGCTGCGAGCAATCCTCGCCACTGCGGTTCCACGGCCCAGCCAATAAACCACTCAGGATGCGCAGCACGCAGCGCCGTGACGGCCGGCAGAGCGTGAAGAATATCGCCCATAGCGCCCAGCCGTACGATGAGTACTCGCAACTGCTGACTTTCTGTTGACAAACTTTGATTTTCTCACAAGGAACGAGAGAAAACTGCGGGCAGAAGCCGTTCAAGCTCAGACCATGCGGCGGCTTCGTTTTGCAGAACGGCCTCCAGACGAGCGATCTGCAGAGGCGCAACCGCTGAGAGGCTATCTCGCTGCGCCGGTGTTAAGCGGACCCAGTCCTTCTCTGTAGTAAGAAAAGCCTGCGCCGAGTTTGCCCGCGCCTTCGTAATCAGCTGCTGCATATCACGCTCGCTGTAGCGATGATGATCGCGAAAGGCATGCGTCGCCACAGCTGCGATCGCCTCTCTTCGCAGCGACTGAAAAAACTCTTCCGGACGCGCGATGCCGCAGAAAGGCAGCACGCTTCCCGTGTCCGGTCGAACTGTGAGTGAACGTCTTATCCACCAGACGGGCTTCTTGATTCCTCGCTGGGCCAATTGATTCTCAAGCTCAGCATCTTCTTCGCGCAGGACCAGAATCGACGCTCGACGCAAGGCGCTCAGAGGCTCTCGCAAACGGCCGGAAGGCAGCAGGCTCTCCCTTAAATCGCTGCTATGGACGACCGCTATATTTACATTTCTTGCCAGCTTGCGATGCTGAAAACCGTCGTCGAGCAGGTGAACCCCGGTGCTGGATTGTTCATTTTCTGCCAGACGACCCGCATCGTACCGGCTCGCGCCCACATACACCGGAACCTGAGCTGACTGCGCAATGAGCAAAGGCTCATCACCAAAGCGTTCTGCGCTTCCGGCAGGATCGACGCGCTCGATGGCGTGTGAGCTGCGTCCGTATCCACGCGAAAGCACGTCGACGTGAATTTTGTGTTGGGTGAAGAGCTTTGCCAGTGCGATCACCAGCGGCGTCTTTCCTGATCCGCCAACAGAGATATTTCCGACGCTGATGACCGGCCACCGCAGCTTATCCGGATGCGCCCAGCCGTGATCGTAGGCAGCATTTTTCGCTGCGATCGCGGCGGCATACAGCGGTACCAGCGGAAGCAGAGCGCGTTGTATCATTGCCTACTCTCCACAACTGCCGATAACGCATCGACGGCGCGCGCGGTCGCTCCCGCTTCCGATATGAAGACTGCATAGCCGCGCGCTCCCATCGCCAATGCAGCCTCTTCGTCGCGAAAAAGCTCGTCCAGCGCTTCTTTCAACGATGGCGGTTCGACAATGCGAATGCCATCATCGAGCCTCAGCCTATCGACGATTGCGCGAAAATTCGCATAGTGCGGCCCCATCACCACCGGAATACGAAACTGCGCCGCTTCAAGAGGATTGTGACCACCGGCAGCCACCAGGCTTCCGCCAACAAACGCGACGGTTGCCAGCGAATAGACGGAGGCCAGCTCGCCGATCGAATCAAGCAGAAAGACCGTCCCGGACGTAATCGGCGCAGGCGCAGTCATCCACTGCGAACGCCGCACCCACGGTCTGCCGCTGCGTTGGAGCATTTGCGCCACGGCATCGAACCGTTCAGGATGACGGGGAGCAATCACGATCAGAGCATCGGCTGGCGCGGCAGCGATCAGCATGCTTTCCTCGCCCTCGAGCGTACTTCCGCAGACGAGGACCTTCGTGCCATCCGCGATTTGCATTGCCAGAGCCTGCGTTACCGCAGCGGGCGCAACGGAACGAACGTCGAATTTCAAGTTACCGCCATAGCGCACATTCGCGGCGCCGATGGCTTGCAGCCTCTTTACATCGGTGTCACTTTGAGCGAGTACGAGCGAAAGGCCGTCGAGCAGATGTCTCCACAAGAAGCGCAGCCGCAAATAGCGTGGCCATGAGCGATCCGAGATACGCGCATTGACCGCGGCGATCGGTATCCGCGAGCGGCGACATGCAATAAGAAGGCGCGGCCAGAACTCGGTCTCCATCAGCACCAGCATGCGCGGTTGCAGAGCGCGAAGATATGCCCGTACCGCGAAGGCAAAGTCCAGCGGGAAGTAAAAAACATTCTCAGCGCCGAATCGTTGCAGTGCGAGAGCCTGTCCAGTTTTTGTCGTAGTCGAGATAACGATTCGCCAGCCTGGCAATCGCGCTTTTAGCTCCTCGATCATGCGCGAGGCGGCGAGCAGTTCACCAACCGAGACGGCATGCACCCATATCACTGGATCGCCCGTCCTGGTCCGCAGACGGCGAGGCACGAAACCCAGCCGTTCGCTTAGTCCTTCGCGGTATTTCCCGCTGGTAAGCATCCTGAAAAGCCAGTACGGCGAGCCCACGACGAGCACAAGAGCGAGGGCCAGGCTGTAGAGAAACAGCATCCGCTTACCAATCTCACTTTACTGAAGTCTTAACCGTTGATGATAATCGTCCACAGGATGATGCGCGTACGATCTTTTCTATCTCTGGCACTACTGGCTTCCTGCTGTGTTGGAAACTCATTGGCTTTCGAACATGCTCCCCAACAGGCGAAAGACGCTGCGACTTATCCCGCAGTCGATATCCACCAGAACGAGCACGTGGCCATCGCCGCGGTCCCATACAACACGGAAGAGCAGATCAAGACCTTTCGCGTGAACTATCTCGATCACCAGTTCCTTCCCATCCGCATCATCATTACCAATAATGGCGACCGCCCCATATCGCTCAATGACGTTCGCATCAACTTCATTCCCGCCCACGGTGAACGTCTTCCCGCAGCTGAAGCGGGTGACATTGAGCGCCGCATCTCACTCCGAGACAAAGAGGGGGAACATATCCCCGTCGGCCCAATCAAGCTGCATACCAAACCCAAGACACCAAACCGCAAAGTGGAAGAGGATTTTTCAGAATTTGAATATGCAGCCCTCGTAGTGGAACCGCACACCACGCGCGCCGGATTCCTCTTCTACGACATTCAGGGATTAGGCAACGCGCCGTTGAAAGGCGCTAAGCTGGTCTTCCGTGAGATTAAAGACGCTGACGGCAAAGAGTTGTTCTATTTCGAAATTCCGTTCGACAAGTACCTGCAAACGCAGCCGCAGTGAGGCAGATCGGCTTAATTCAATTTTTGAAATAAGCCGCCCGTCATTCTGATCCGCAGGCGAAGAATCTCTAATGAAGCGGGCTTGAGATTTTTCCTTCCTTCGGTCGTCAGAATGATGGATATTTTGTGATGAGAATAAAGTCTTGACGTGCCGCTTCTAAACACCCTTTTTCTGAGGCTCCCAGATATACTTGTGAATCTGCAGGCTCAGCCGCGCTTCCAGCCCATCGGCGAGCAGCCATTCCACCAGCTCACGCGGATCGAGCATGCAGTTTTCCGTGCTTCGAACTGGCGTTGGCGTCTTAATAAACGCAGGTGACAGCAGCACGGAACCAGCGCGGGTTTCGAGCGAGTGCTCGCGAATAAAATCGCGGGCAAACTCATAATCACCACGATTCGTGATGACGAACTTCACCTCATCCCGCTTTGTCAGAAAGTCGAGATTGCTCATACGAAAGCTGTCGCCCTCGCCTGAGCCAGGACATTTCACATCGACGATCTTGTGCACAGCCGCAGGCACACGATCCAGAGGCCGCTCGCCGCTGGTCTCGATCATCAGTTCGTAGCCGGATGTCAACAGCCGCTCCATCAGCGGAATCAGCTCGCGCTCCTGCAACAGAGGCTCGCCGCCGGTAAACTCGACCAGCTTCACCGGAGCCAGCTTCTCTACCTCGGCGACAACCTCGTCTTCAGACAGCTTGTAGCCGCCTTTGAACGTATACTCCGAGTCGCACCAGGAGCAACGCAGATTGCATCCTGCGAGCCGCACAAAGATGCACGGCCGGCCGGCAAAGCTCGATTCGCCCTGAACAGATTTATAAATTTCGATCAGATACAAGGCAGGTTACTCGTAGTACGTCGCCGTGGTGGTGTCGGTCTCGTAGATGGTGCAGTCTTTTACGTGCACGCGGCCATCGGTCATTTCGGCGAGCTGCTTGTTCGTCTCGTCGTAAAAGTATCGCGCGAGATTTTCGGCCGACGGATTGATCTCCGTAAACGGCTCCAGGTCGTTCAGCATCTGGTGATCGATGCGATCGATGACCGGGAGCATGACATGCTTCAGTTCCTTGAAGTCCAGCAGTAGACCGGCGTGGTCCAGCCGCTCCCCGCGCAGCGTGATGCGCACCTTGTAATTGTGGCCGTGCGGATTCTCGCACTTGCCCTTGTAATTGCGCAGGTAGTGTCCTGAGGAAAACCCGCGCTCTACAGTTACTTCATACATGCTTGCTTAGCTCTCTCGGGCAGAAATGCCCTTCTCTATTGTAACGTTTCTCAGCGGCGGGGCCTGCGGCTGCGCTCCTGGTAGCGTTTCTCCTCAGCACGGCGATCCACCTGTTCAAACATGGCCGTCATCACACCGCAGAGGGCCACAATCAGGCCGCCTACCGTTAGAAATAAGGCGGTTGTTGCCCATAAGGTTCCGTTGCCTGGCAACCCGGTTTGTGACCGGCCAACGAACGTCATACCAAAAGAAATCAGGGCAAACAGCAGCAGCGTTCCAGCGAGAATGTAGAGGTTCCGGGCCATACTTCCTTGCTCTATGCTAACGAACCGGGCTTGTGAAAGAAATCACTGACCGCGGCCATATCCTGCGTGATGCGATAAGGCGGCAGGCTGTCGAGGAAAACGCGCCCATACCTCTGCCGCTGAATGCGCGGATCGAGCAGCATCAGCACGCCGCGATCTTCAAGCGAGCGGATCAGTCGCCCGAAACCCTGCTTCAGCGTAATTACCGCCGACGGCACCTGGTATTCAAAAAACGGACTGCCACCGCCCTCTTCAATCGCGCGCATGCGCGCCTGCACCACCGGATCTGTCGGCACAGCAAACGGCAGGCGGTCGATGATGACGCAGCTCAGTGCCTCGCCCTGCACATCCACACCCTGCCAGAAACTCGACGTACCGAAGAGCACAGCATTCGGCGTCGTACGGAACTCCTCAATCAAGGCTCGACGCGGCGCATTCCCCTGTAGCAGCAGCGGATACGGCACTTCCATCAACAAACGCTCATAGATATCCCGCATCTGTTGATAGCTGGTGAAAAGACAGAAAGCGCGGCCTTCGGAAAACTCCAGCACGCGGCGGATATGCTTCGTCGCCTGATCCTGAAAATTTGGATCACGCGGGTCTGGCATATCCGGAGGCAGATAAAGAAGCGCCTGTTCACCATATTTGAAGTGCGACGGCACCACCAGTTCGCGCGCATCGCGCATACCCACGCGCTTGCGAATATGCTCGAATCCGCTCTGCACCGTGAGCGTTGCCGAGGTAAGAATTACGCTGGGGAAATTCTCGAAGAGCAACTCATTCAAGAGCTGCGACACATCAATCGGCGTCGCCTGCAGATACGTGTTGCGACCCGCCTCACGCGCTCGTCCGGCATTGCGGCGCTCCAGCCAGAAGACGGTATTACGATCGTCGGCTTCCATCAGGAACTTCAAGTGCTCGCGCACATCCGCCGCGCGCTTCTTCAACCCTGGAGCCTCTTCTACACCGCGTACCCGCTCCAGTTCGCCCTCCAGCCGATGCAGCGCATTCATCAGCGCAATGTAAAGATCGCCCTGTGTTTCCAGAAATTCTTCGCGATTGCCGAACTGCATGCGACCTTCGCCGCTCGCGCTCATTGGCAGAGCGCCGAAGAACATCCGCGCCCGCTCACGCACCAGCTGCGAGGCTGACTGCAGACCGCTGCTCAAAGCCTGCTTCGAGCGCAGCATCGTTTCCAGATCGCGCGCCAGCTCCTCAAAGCGCACATTGCTCAAGCTGATGCCAAAATAGCTCGATGCCACATCTTCCAGCTCATGCGCCTCGTCAAAGATCACCGCCGCCGCATCCGGCAGCACGCCTGCATCGGGCGCGGCCTTGGCCTGCTGCTTGATGGCCAGATCAGCAAAAAAGAGATGGTGATTCACGATGACGACATCGCTTTCCGCCGCTTTACGGCGCATCTCCGTAATGAAGCAGCGCTCATAGTTAGGACAGCTCTGTCCCAGGCAGGCATCGCTGCGCGCATCCAGCTTTCCCCATACCGCGCTCGTCTCCGGCAGCGAATCGATCTCGGCTCGATCGCCGGTTTCAGTCGTCTTCTCCCACTCGGCAATCGTGCGATACTGCTCAATTTCTTCCAGGCCATTCAGAATCGGCTGGTCGCGCAGTGCGTATAACTTATGGCGGCAGAGATAGTTAGCTCGCCCCTTCATGTACGTAACGCGCAATGGCCCGAGTAGCGATTCGAGGAACGGCACGTCCTTGAAGTAAAGCTGCTCCTGCAGATTCTTCGTTCCCGTCGAGATAATGACCCGCTGCCCGGTTCGCAACGCAGGTAGCAGATAAGCCAGCGTCTTGCCAGTTCCCGTTCCGGCCTCTACGATCAGGTGCTTGTGCTCTTTCAGGGCGCGTTCCACAGCCTGCGCCATCTCCAGTTGCCCCTTGCGAAACTCGTATGGCAGGCTCGAACGCGACAGCACTCCGCCCGGAGCGAAGAAGTCGTGGAGCGATGGCAGCGCGGGCGTAGTTTGGGTGTCTAATGGCACAGGCGAAATTCCAGCGAAGTCTGGTTTCTATAATAGACAAGTGTTCGCCTTCACAGCGCGTCACCGTAAAGGAGCAAGAATTTGAGCACCAGGAAAAACGCGACGCGCAGAACCCGCCCTGCCAAGATTAAGAACCCACAGTCGGCTGAATCGGCAGCAGAACCTCTGTTTGCCATCGTAGGCCGCCCAAACGTGGGTAAGTCCACTCTTTTCAATCGCCTCACCGGATCGCGCCGCTCCATCGTGGGAGATGAGCCGGGCATTACCCGCGACCGCATCTACGGCGAAGTGGAGTGGGAAGGCCATGTTGCCCGTCTAGTCGATACCGGCGGCATTGTCCCGGACGAGGAAGCATTGATTCCGGTGGAAATCTTTCGCCAGGCGCGGGTAGCACTCGAAGAGGCACAGGCCATTGTCATGGTCGTCGACGGACGCACCGAGTTGGCCGCACCCGACATCGACCTAGCCCGCTTGCTGCAAAAAACCGGCAAGCCGCTCTTTCTGGCTGTGAACAAGATCGACGTCGAAGCACTCGACGCTGGAGCCGAAAACTTCCGCCGCCTTGGAATCAAAAATCTCATCCCCATCTCCGCCGAACACGGACACAACATCGGCGATTTGCTCGATGAGGTCTTCGCCGTCCTCACCTTTCCTGAAGCCGAAGAAGATCTGCCAGAACCCATCGAAGAGAAATCTGCGAAAGAAGCACCGCAGGAAGCGCCGCAGGAAGCGCCGCATCGCACACACGGCGAGTTCCAGCAGCATGAGACCCGCGTCGCTATCATCGGCCGCCCGAATGTCGGCAAATCGACCCTGCTCAATGCCATGACCGGCTCCTCCCGCGCGATCGTTTCGCCCGTCGCAGGCACCACGCGCGATGCCGTCGACGAAGTCATCGAACACGCAGGACAGCAGCTTCGCATCGTCGATACGGCGGGCATCCGACGCAAAGGCAAAACGCATTTGATGGCTGAGAAGTTATCGGTGGTCATGGCGCGCAAGCATCTCGAAGCGTCGGACGTAGCGCTGCTTATCATCGATGCCACCGAAGGCGTTACCGCTTCCGATGCAACCATTGGCGGCTACGCGCACGAGAGCGGCCGGTCGGTCGTCATCGTCGTCAACAAGTGGGATTTAGTCACTTCGAAGCGCACGGATGGCAAGCCTCCCGCCGACCGCGCTATTTTCGAAGAGCAACTACGCCGCACCCTCAAATATCTGAACTATGCGCCGGTTCTCTTCATCTCCGCTGCCGAAGGCACGAATGTTCATCGCGTGCTCGATGCCGTCATCCGCGTAGCCGCAGAGCGTCGCAAGCGCGTCTCCACCGGCCAGATGAATCGCTTTCTCGAACGCGTCGATTTCCAGCGCGCCAGTGTGCCGATGGCAAAAAAGGTGCGCATCTTCTACATGACACAGGCAGCAGTGGCACCACCTACGTTCATCCTCTTCACCAACCGCGACGTGAAGCTGCACTTCTCTTTCGAGCGCTTTCTCGAAAATCAGATTCGCGAAGCCTTCGGGTTTGAAGGCTCACCGATATGGTTCAAGATACGCGCACGCAACAAGGAGAGCGATTAATACCGAAGCGACCTCTGACCGCGAGCGCTTGCCGATAGCTATTCCTCGCGGTTCATGATTTCGCTGAGTGTTGGCTTGTGCTTGGCCTTACGGCGTTCCTCGCGCGGCTTGTCTTCAATCACGCGCTCGGCTTTGGGCTGTCCAACACGTTCGCGTGCGTTGGCTTTGACTGCCTTTACTGTTGAAAACTTTTTAGCTTTCTTCTTTACCATGTGTGCTCTTTGACAGCGCGGTTTCCAGCTACCGCCTCAGTATGAAATACTTTCGAAGTTGATAGGGGTGATTTGCTATGGAAGAACGTGATTTTTTCAACGAGCAGAATGAGCAGCGCACCCATACGCTTACCTGTCCGCATTGCGGAAAGGCAGAGGAGTATCAGCTTGCGTGGCTGGTGCGCCGCAAGCGTCCCTCGCTGCCGCGTCATGCCGATGAGCGCGATCGCGCACGCTTTGCCAAGGCGCAATCGTACATGGTGCGTAAAGACGATCAGGTAGCGTGCAAAAATATTCGCTGCCGGAAGCGGTTTGAAGTCGCTGGGATTCAGTCGGTGGCGTTTCTGCAGTCTGCCTAAGCCAGCGCTCGCGGAATCGCTTCTTCCCAGCGGCCCTGCGCCTTCAGGATCAGCTCAATCACTTCGCGGGCTGAACCCTCTCCGCCGCGTGTGATTGTGACGAAGTGGCAGGCGGCTTTCAGCTCCGGCGCAGCATCGGCTACGGCAACAGCAAGTCCGGCACGTTGGGCCAGCGGCATGTCGGGAAGATCGTCGCCCATGTAGGCGACTTCTTCCTCGGTGACTCCAGCCTTCTGCATGCACTCTTCAAACGCAGCCACCTTTTTTGCCTGACCGAGGTAGACATAGTCGACGGTAAGCTCTTTGGCGCGCTGCTGCACGGCTGGCGATTTGCGCCCGGTAATAAATCCGGTCTTGATGCCCATCGTGTTCGCCAGCTTCAGGCCCATGCCGTCTTTCGAATTAAAAATCTTCATCTCGGAAACAGGGCCGCCATCAGGCAACGAGATGAGGCACACACCGCCATTGGTAAGCGTGCCGTCCACGTCCATAAGAAAGAGACGGATTTTTTTCGCACGCTCAAGGAGGGAGGCAGGCCACTGCTGATCTTCTGACATATTTCGATTCTACCTTTTCACTTCGCCCAGCTATTTTGCTTCTTTCCCTGACTTGAGTGTCTTCAGATCGGCCTTCGCATCCACTCTGCTCAGCCGATACATGAGCAGCGCGTCGCGCTCCGTATTGATCGGCTGCGCCGAAAGATCGACGGTCTCGCCGGGTGCATGCGCGCCGTCGCCCGTAGCTCCAATCCCTGCGAGTCCGGGTAGATATTCCGCAACGAAAGAGATGTCGCCGGCGCCGCGCTTCATCGGATCGAGTTCCGGCATTTCAGTGAAGCCGAGACTCTTATTCGCGCCATTCAGTATTTTCAGCAGGGCGCGGCTATCTTCCGTGGGAGCCATCGCCGGATATCCTTCCCCAAACTCGATGGTTGCGTTGGTCTTAGGAAGATGCTGGGCGACGATGGCTTTCATCTTTGCTTCAACGCGGTCGCTCTGGTCGTTGGAGATGGTGCGGATATCGCCGCTGGCGTATGCCGTTGGCGAGATGACGTTGTCTTTGCCGGTAGCGCTGCCCGATATTCCCTCTGAGCCTACATCGACTGTCGTGCCGCCGAGGACGAGACCGACATTATAGGTCAGATATTTTTCCGGAAGCTGCGTGCGGAAAGTGTCGAGGATGCGGGCTACTTCGTAGATGGCCCCGTAACCTTTGCTGTCAGAGAAAATTCCAGACGAGTGGCCGGTTTCTCCTGTCGCCTTGAGATGCCACGTGATAGAGCTGCGGCGGCTCACGCTGCCGTAGTAAACGCCATCCACACGCGGAGTACCTTCGAACTCGAGCGCCACGTCGCTGTGTTTGGCTGCGGCGATCATGTCGCGGCGCGAAATGCTGGCCGGCTCGCCATGCGCTTCTTCATCGCCGCTGAGAACGATGGTGATTTCAGTCTGCTTCAGGACATTTGCGGCCTGCATCGCTTTAAGCGCGTACAGCATGATGACGAGGCCGCCCTTCATGTCATTCGTGCCGGGACCGGTGGCGATGTGACCGTTGACTGTATACGTCTGGAACGGGCTGTCTTTTTCGAAGACCGTGTCCATGTGGCCGATGAGCAGCATGCGCTTGCCGCACTTGCCCGGCTCCGGACAGGGGTGCTCGGCTACGAGTACACCGGCGCGCTTGACCTCGTCCATCGGTATCCACTGAGTCTTGAAGCCAAGGTCTGTGAGCTGGCCCGAAATGATTTTGCCGACGGTGCGGACGCCTTCAAGATTGCGCGTGCCGCTGTTGATTTCAACCAGCTGTTTGAGGAGGTCATTCGAAGCCTGCTCGTTGGCCTTGATGTAGCTGACCATGGCCTGCTCTGGAGCGGAGAGCTGCTGCGCAAATGCGAAAGTCGCCGACGAGACGAACGCAATTGTTCCGATGGCGGCCAGTATTTTCTTTTGCATGATGACAAGGAGAATAGCATCGGATACGAGCCGATTCGCTTGTGGATTGCCTGATTCGATATACTGGCGCGTTCACCTATGAAGATTCTTGTCTGCATCAAACAGGTCCCGCAAAAAGATGCTCCGCTGAAGCTGAACGAGTCCGGCACATGGATTCGAGAGGATGTCTCCTACGAAGTCAACGAGCCGGATGCCTACGCGCTCGAAGAAGCGCTGCGTCAGAAGGAAAAACATGGCGGCGAAGTGGTCGTGATCACTGCCGGGCCTGCCCGATCGCAGCAGGTGCTGCGCGAGGCGCTGGCTAAGGGAGCCGACCGGGCCATTCATCTCGAGGACGACAAGTTTGTGCAGCTGGACTCGACCAATACAGCGCGGGCGATCGCTGCCGCCGTGGCGGAGGAGAATTTCGACCTCATCGTCACCGGGCTGCAATCGGACGACTTTGGCGCGGCTCAGACGGGCGTTCTCCTGGCTGAAATTCTGGGGCTGCCGCATGCCACGATCATCATCGGCATTGAAAAAACCGATTCCGGCCTCCACCTGAAAAGAGAATTAGAGGCCGGCCACTACCAGTATGTCGACCTGCCGACACCTGCGGTGCTGACCATCCAGAGCGGCATCAATAAGCTGCGCTACGCGAGCCTGATCGGCATCAAGCAGGCCAAGAACAAGCCCCTCCGAAAGGTTGCGTGGGCAGAGGTTGAGCCGAAACTGAGCAAAAACCTGCAGCAGATTGAGCGGCTGTATGTGCCGGTAAAACAGAAAAAGACTGAAATGATCGACGGACCGGCTGCCGAAGTGGCGCGCAAGGTAACGGAATATCTCAAAAACACCGCGCGCGTGATTTAATGGTTGCCATAGAATTTTCGCCATTTTTTGACGCTATTTTTTAGGAGATTGAGAGCACGATGGCCAACACGAATATCCCTGCTGAAGAACGCGCCCTGACGCCCCGTGACGTAGAAGCTTTGGACAAGCGCCGCCAGTGGGGGCTGACCTTCCAGGTAATTGCCGGGCAGTTTGGTTTCTTCGCTATTCTGCTGACGGTGTGGTCAGGCCAGGACGCCACGTATTCGCCTGGCGCAGTCCATCCCATGCTCTACTACAACATCTTTACCGGCGTGCTGGCGGTTGTTTTTGGCATGTACGGCACGTATTTGAAGCGTGGCCGGTCGGAGTTTGCCAGCCTGTAAGGGTCGTCTCCCACCCTTTCGCAAAAAAAACGCGAAAGAATTGGGGCACCCAGATTTTCTTTCCTATAGATTTGAATCGACCAAGGGGAGCTACGGCTCCCCTGAGGTGTGTATGGCAGACACTATTCTTGTCGTTGCGGAACAGCGGGAAGGCAAGCTGAACCGCGTTTCCTTTGAAACCATTGCGGGCGCACAGGCTATCGCAAAAGAAATGGGCTGGACCGTCGAGGTTGTGCTCGCGGGCAGCGGCATCGCGTCGCTCGCGCAGGAACTGGCGGGTAAAGCTGTAGTTCGCGTCTACGCGCTGGAGGCCCCGGTGCTGGCGACATACACCTCCGACGCTTATGTTTTTGCGCTGAAGCAGCTCATTCAGGACAAGCAGCCGAAGCTGGTGCTCTTTCCGCATACCTATCAGGTGCGCGACTTTGCCCCCCGCCTGGCGCTTGCACTAGGGCGGACTCTCATTGCGGACGCCATTGGCTACAAGCACGAGAATGGCAAGCTGCTGTTTACCCGGCAGATGTTTCAGGGAAAGTTTGCCGCGGATGTCTCGTTCGGCTCCGACGGCCCGTGGCTGGCGACCTTCCAGATAGGCGCGTTTCGCGGAGACCAGGCGGAAGGATCGGCCACCGTCGAGAACATTTCCGCTGCGGTTGCCGATGGCCCGGCACGTGTCACGCCACACGAAGTTTTTCAGGAAGCGAAGCAGGCGGTCGATCTTTCACAGTCGGAGGTCATCGTCGCTGTGGGACGCGGCATCAAGGAGCAGAAAAACCTCGCACTGGCCGAAGAGCTGGCCAAGGCGCTCGGCGGCGAGGTGGCGGCTTCACGGCCTATCTGCGATAACGGCTGGCTGCCGCTAGAAAGGCAAATTGGCAGCTCCGGGCAGACTGTCGCTCCGAAGCTCTATTTCGCGCTGGGGATCAGCGGGGCGATCCAGCACATCGTCGGCATGAAGGGCTCAAGCACGATTGTGGCGATCAACAAAGACCCTGAGGCTCCGATCTTTGAGATTGCCGATGTGGGCGTGGTGGGGAATCTGTTCGATATTGTGCCTGCGTTGACTGAGGAGATTAAGAAGGCTAAGGCTTAAGCTATCCGTAAGGCGCGTCATTCTGACCCTGAACGTAGTGAAGGGGAAGAATCCATGGGAAGCTGAATGCGGCCTTGCTGCCGTTCGTTTTCTTCGTGGATACTTTGATGTGGCATCAGCATCTGTCTTCCCCAATGGATCGCTAGATCACGCCACTCCGGATTTTTCGATTCAATCAGTTCCAGCTTCTTCGCCCTGGTCCACCCTTTGATCTTCTTTTCGCGATCTATGGCCGAAGTGATGTCGCCGAACTCTTCAAAATAAACCAGACGATTGCAACTATATTTTGACTCGAAGCCGGATTTGATACGCTGCGGTGTTCCAGCACTCGGTTATAAAGATTACTTGTAACTCCTGTGTAGAGCGTCCCGGTTCGACCGCAGAGAATATATACCCAGCCTCGTCTCATGGAATTGAGATTAATCGGATGTCATCCTGAGGGCAGTGAAGAATCTATGTGAACTGTTTCCAGCGATAAATTTAAGTTTGCAGAACGAGTTTTTCTGGAAAACAATTTTGTCAGAAGCCGTATGGAGTATAGGTAGTGTCTGCATCTTATGGATTCTTCGCTACGCTCAGAATGACGCGTCTTTGTCTTTATCTCTAGTAAGATGATCAGTCGCCTATGATCACGTTTCGTAAACCAATCGAAGATATAGACCGCCCGCAGATGGAGGCCGATGTCGTCATCATCGGCGGAGGGCCTGCTGGCATGGCCTGCGCGCTGCGGCTCTCGCAGCTGATCGACGAGCATAACGCGCATCATCCGGATTCGCAGCTCTCCAAAGACAACATCTACGTTCTCGAAAAGGCACGCGAAGTAGGCCAGCATTGTTTGTCAGGTGCGCTGCTAGACCCGCGCTCAATGCGCGAACTGCTGCCGGGCTTCGAATCGGAAGCGCCGATTGATGCCGAGGTCACGAAGGAATCGGTTTATTTTCTCAGTAAGGACAAGGCGCGCAAATTCCCGATCGTTCCGCCGCCACTGCGCGATCACGGCAACTATGTCATCTCCATCAACAAGTTCGTGAAGTGGTTGAGCGAAAAAGTAGAAGCGGCAGGCATCACTGTCTTCACCGGATTCGCCGGGTCGGAGCTGTTGTTTGAAGATGACAGCCGCGACGCAGACACCGCGCGCGTGACTGGCGTCCGCACCGATGATAAAGGTGTCGACAAGCAGGGACAGCCGAAGGCGAATTTTGAGCCGGGCTACGATCTCCGCGCGAAGATCACAATTCTCGCCGAAGGCACGCGCGGCAACTGCGCCAAACAACTGACCGAGCGACTTGAGCTTGAAGATTTTTACCACGCGCAGACTTACGGCGTAGGCATCAAGGAGCTATGGGAAATTCCCGCGGGCCGCGTTGCCAAAGGTGAAGTGATCTACACACTGGGCTATCCGCTGACGACGAAGGAGTACGGCGGCGCATGGATTTACGGCATCTCCGACACGCTGGTTTCCGTAGGTTATGTGACCGGGCTCGATTACGAAGACCCGCGCACCGATCCTCACCATGTCTTTCAGGATTTCAAGGAGCATCCATTCGCTCGCCATCTTCTCGAGGGCGGCAAGATGATCCGCTACGGCGCAAAGACGCTGCCCTACGGTGGATGGCTCACGATGCCGCGCATCTCCGGCAACGGCTGGATGATCCTCGGCGACTCGGCAAGCTTTCTGAATTCGCAGCGGCTCAAGGGAATTCATCTCGCCATCAAAAGCGGCATGCTTGCCGCAGAGACCGCCTTCGATGCGCTGCTCTCCGGCGACAACTCCGCGGACACTCTTAGCGAGTACAAGGCCGCAGTGGACAAGAGCTGGATTAAAGACGAACTTTTTCCGGTACGCAACTTCCACCAGGCTTTCGAGCACGGACTTTACGACGGAATGATAAAGGCCGGTCTTCAGCAACTGATGCACGGCTCGAATCTCGGACCAGATTCGAAAAACGAAGCCGGCTACCTGCGCATGAAACATGCAGATGCGCTCAGCCCTTACGGTGACGGACGCCACCACTTTTTATATAACGCAAAGGGCGACGGCAAGTTAACCTTCGACCGGCTGACAGATGTCTATCACTCCGGCACACGGCACGAGGACGATCAGCCTGTGCATCTGGTCATCAAAGATCTGGACATCTGCAACAATCGTTGCGTAAAAGAGTTCGGCAACCCTTGCCAGTACTTCTGCCCGGCTGCTGTTTACGAGATCGTCGAAACGAGCGAAACACATTCTGGCAAGCAGCTGCACATCAACTTTGCCAACTGTGTGCATTGCAAGACCTGCGACATCATGGATCCTTACCAGATCGTGAATTGGGTGCCTCCCGAGGGCGGCGGCGGCCCGAACTACGACGGAATGTAGGTGCTGACGGCACGGGCGGACGCCTTCGGCGCCATCTGCGCTACAGTAGCTTGTGATGACTGCCATTTACATACGCGTGGCTACCCTGGATGATGTGCCAGCGCTACGCGAATTGATCGAGCGCTCAGTACGCGAGCTGCAGGCAGGCTGGTATACGCCGGAGCAGATCGAGGCTGCCGCGCAATCCGTCTTTGGCGTGGATATGCAACTCATCGAAGACGGCACATACTACGTAGCGGAGATGGGCAGTCAACTCGCTGGCTGCGGCGGATGGAGCAAACGCACCACGCTTTACGGCGCAAGCCATTTCGAACATTCCCGCCAGGACACTCTGCTTGATCCAGCACGTGACCCGGCGCGTATCCGCGCTTTCTTTACGCATCCCGCCTTTGCGCGAAAGGGCGTAGGCCGCGCGTTGCTTCTGCATTGCGAAGATGAAGCGCGTGAAGCGGGCTTCCGCAGCATGGAGATGGCGGCGACGTTGCCAGGCGTTCCACTCTATGAAGCGCATGGCTATCTGGCGCTCGACACCTTCGATGTTCCTCTGCCCGGGCACCAATCGATTCAAGTGCGGCGCATGACCAAATCGATCGTGTAGTTACTAACGATCTGTTGCTTCGTCGCAGATTTCATGAGACAGTAGCACCAGTTTTCGGCCTACGAATCGCAGAGTAAAGTTAGACCGAAGACTGGAGTTGTTTCATGTCAAAAATCTCCTGTCCCTGGTGTTCTGAGCTGAGTTCCATTCGGCGTTCTCACGCGCGATGGAAAGATTGGCCCAGATTATTTCTAGGCCAACGGCCTTATCGCTGCAGAATATGCGGGAACCGCTTTTGTCAGCGCGGCGTGCTCCATCATCACTCTTCACAATCCACTGCGAAGCATCCATAAACCTCGCACGTTTATCCGCCGATATGGACCATGCTGCGCGATGGTTTCAGAAATCCCGGTTCACCAATGTGATGGCGTGCCTCTTTCTGTTCCACCACCTGCCGAATCCACTCTGCCATCTCTTCGTCTGTAGCGCCGTGACGCATGCGGGCAAGTAGATCATGATCGAACTGCGAAAAGAGGCAGGTGCGGATTTTCCCGTCTGAGGTAAGACGGATGCGGCTGCAATGCCCACAGAATGCCTGGGAAACCGGCGCGATGATGCCGATCTCACCTACACCATCGTCGAAGGTATAGCGCCGAGCAGTCTCACTGAGCGCGTTTGCCTTGAGCGGCACAACCGGACGGAATGTGCTCAAACGCTCCAGTAATTCATGCACCGGAATCACCGAAGCCGGCGTCCAGAGACGATCTTCTTCGAGCGGCATAAATTCAATAAAGCGCACGATCACGCCCTCGTCGCGCGCAAATTTTGCGAAGGGCACCACCTGGTCTTCGTTGAACCCACGCAGGAGCACGCAGTTCACTTTGACTGGACCCAGGCCGGCACGCTGCGCTGCGCGAATTCCGGCAGTCACCTTGTGAAAGCTGCCGGGAACGCGAGTGATGCGAGCAAAAATTTCCGGATCCACCGCGTCCATGCTGACCGTAACGCGGGTTAGTCCTGCGTCCTTGAGCGGCTGCGCTAGATCTGCCAGTAAATGACCATTGGTCGTCAGCGCAAGATCGAGCGGATGGTTGCCATCCACGGTTCTTAGCTTCGCCAGCTCTCGCACCAGAGTGGGCAAATCTCTTCGTAGAAGAGGCTCGCCGCCGGTCAGCCTGACCTTTTCAATCCCCAGATTCACCAGGACACGAACAATGCGAAAATAGTCATCCAGAGGAAGCTCGGCGTACTGAGCACCGTCGTTTCCCGTCCGGCAATAAACGCACTTGTAATTGCACCGGTCAGTCACGGATACCCGCAGGTCAGTAATGGCGCGACCGTGCTTGTCGATCAGGCGCGCGCTTCGATCCGCTTCCTGTATACCGGGACTGGTGAAAGATGCTGCCATCAGGTTGATATCTACTCTATTGGATGCAGCCGCATGAGGATAGATACAGCCGTCTACTTTGAGGCTAGTATCGGCGTCAGCGTGTTTTTATTTTCAGGGGCACGAGGATCGACCCCAAAATCCCACACATCGAGATTCACTTCCTGTGGTGAAAGCACTTCCATCAGAGCGTATTCGCCAAAACTGAGAGGCACTTTGGGTATCACTTTCATCCAGTGATTACCCGGGAGAATCTGACTCGTAGTTTCAACAATGTCCTCTGAGTGAGAAACCTTGCCCACCATGCTGATGTTCATAGCAGCAACTACTCGCAGATTACGCCGCTGCTGCACGCGCACAATCACATATCGGCTGGTTGGCGAACTATGGTTGTTCTTGTCTACTTTGGCGCTGGCGCCGTGAGTATCTACTTTCAGCGCATCGTCCGGGAGCGTTCCCTCGTCGCTGGCATCGAGAGCAACATAGAGCTCCGGCTGGTTTACATGCAGTTGAATTTTTGAGCGCGCGCCATCGATCTGGATCAGCTGCTTCGAGCCGCCCATGGGATTGATCGTTGCTTTGAGCACGTTGTGCCCAAGGTCTTTATTCAGGTCGCCGTTACTCTGCTGCATTCTGACCAGTTCCGGAGTTGCTTGAAACGTGTCCATCACCCAAACGCCGCTCTCGTCGGGCAGGCGCAGGCCTGGCGAAACAACCGGCATGCGGGCCTTTTCTGCATCTCGTTCCTGCTGTTCCTCTTTGTCAATCTCGGCAGCGTCGCTCTGCTCTTTCTTTTCTCTCTCGGCTTCGGCGGTAGCAAGCGCTCCGGGCGCATGCTCCTTGTTCCACTTTTCGGTTGCCGGCCAGTCAACGAGGGTATTCGGAATCTCTTCCCATTCACCGCCGCGCTCAGCACTCTTATAGCGCACGCGGTCGCCCTTCACTTCGTATTGAGTGACAACCTGATAGGAACCGTCTTTTAGAATGAGACGCTTATCTCCAACTTGCGCCATGCAGCGCACTCCCGGCAGGAACAGGAGGGCAATCACGATAAGAGCCAGGCGTTTCATGGGCCGTCTTTTAGACGCAATGGGTGCAGGTTGCGTCACGTATCTTCCTGTTATACAGCACCTTCTCTGCGCCTCTTTCTTTCTGGTGAAATTCCGGGTAAAATCAATTGTGCCTACCTGGTACGCCAATCAAAACAACAAGAAAAAGGTGAAGCAGCGATGTCCGCAAAGTACATCTTTGTGACCGGCGGGGTTGTGTCCAGCTTAGGAAAGGGTTTAGCCGCGGCGTCGATCGGCTGCCTGCTGGAAGCGCGAGGTTTAAAGGTCAACCTCATGAAGTTTGACCCCTACCTTAATGTCGACCCTGGAACGATGTCGCCGTTCCAGCACGGCGAAGTCTTCGTCACCGACGACGGCGCCGAAACCGACCTCGACCTCGGCCACTACGAACGCTTCACCCACGCCCGCCTTACCCGCGACAATAACCTCACTACCGGTCGCATCTACGAACAGATCATCACTAAGGAGCGCCGCGGCGACTATCTCGGCAAAACCGTCCAGGTTATTCCCCACGTAACCAACGAAATCAAAAACGCCATGCGCAAGGTCTCTGCCGACTGCGATGTGACCATCGTAGAAATCGGCGGCACCGTTGGCGACATCGAGTCACTCCCGTTTCTTGAAGCCATCCGTCAGATGCGGCAGGAGTTAGGCCGCGAGAATACCGTTTTTGTTCACGTCACGCTGGTGCCGTGGATCAGCGCCGCGCAGGAGCTGAAGACCAAACCGACACAGCACTCCGTGAAAGAGATGCTATCGATCGGAATCCAGCCAGACATCCTGCTGTGCCGCTGCGACCGCCCGCTTTCGCATGAGATGAAAGGGAAGATCGCGCTATTCTGCAATCTCGAAGAAAAGGCCGTCATCACAGCCCGGGATGTGGATTCAATTTACGAGGTTCCTCTCAGCTTTGCGCAGGAGGGTGTAGATACGCTGGCGCTCAGGTATCTGCACATCGATGCGCGCGAAGCCGACATGAGCCGTTGGAGAGATCTGGTCGACCGCTGCTATAACCCGAAAGACGAAGTTTCTATCGCCATTGTCGGTAAGTACGTTGAGTACGAGGACAGCTATAAATCCTTGAAAGAAGCGCTTGTTCACGCCTCGCTCGGGCACAACCTGAAACTCCGCGTGACTTGGATAGAGGCCGAAGGCCTGGAGACACATAATTACGAGGAGCAACTCAAAGACTTTGACGGAATTCTGGTCCCGGGCGGCTTCGGCAAGCGCGGCATCGAGGGCATGCTGAACGCGATCCGTTATGCGCGCGAGAATAAGGTTCCCTACTTCGGCATCTGCCTCGGCATGCAGACCGCCTGCATTGAGTTTGCCCGCAATGTCTGCGGCCTGAACGGAGCCAACTCCAGCGAGTTCGACCCGGCGACGCCGCACCGCGTGATCTACAAGCTGCGTGAATTAACCGGCGTAGAAGAAATGGGCGGAACCATGCGTCTAGGTGCATGGACATGCATTTTGCAGCCGGATTCGCTGGCAAACAAGGCCTACGGATCGACGGAAATCAGCGAGCGCCACCGCCACCGGTACGAATTTAATCGCGAATATGAAGCGCTGCTCACCGGAGCCGGTCTGCGCATCACCGGAACGACCCCCGACGCAACCTATGTCGAAATTGTCGAAATTCCCGACCATCCGTATTTCCTCGGCTGCCAGTTCCACCCGGAATTCAAATCGAAACCGCTTGAGCCGCATCCGCTGTTCAGCAAGTTTATCCAGGCGAGCTATGCCAACCGGGTAGGCTCTCAGGAAATACGAGCAAATCGGACAATTCCGGCGATCGCAGATTAGCAACGGACAGCCGGCCATCATTCTGACGACCAACGGGAGGAAGAATCTCAGTGATTTACGCTAAGCCAATATCGCTGGGATTCCTCGCTTCACTCAGGCGGAAGTAACCATGGTCAAAAAGATGAATTCCCGTACTCTATCTCTCGCCTGAGATGACGAATTACAGTCATTCATCATCGAATCCTTTATGAGCACTCCAGTCCTCACCCCCGTCGAACCGCCAAAGAGATCAAGCATCGGAAAAATCCTGCTATCGCTTTTCCTCGGATTGGTGATTGGCGCCATCGCGCTGGTGTTGTTTATCCGCCACGCAACAGAAGGCGCCTGGAATGAATTCGCCGCAAAGCTGACCCATCGCAGCTTGTCAGTGGACACTTCACTGCCTACCATCGTGGCGAAAATCCAGCAGCTGCAACGACTGGAAACCGTCGTTTATACGATGGACAAGGTGGTCGGCGGCTCTCGCGAGAGTGAATATTTCCCTGATTTTCTTGCGGGCGACAAACTGCTGCTCGTCGTTCACGGACAAACGATCGCGGGCATCGACCTGAGCAAACTGCAATCGAGCGATATCAAGATCAATGGACGCGCCGTTCAGGTTCATCTGCCGCAATCAGAAGTTTTCACCACTACGCTCGACAACTCAAAGACTCGCGTCTACTCCCGCGAAACCGGCCTTTTCGCCGCCGCCGACCCCAACCTTGAAAGCGAAGTCCGCGATAAGGCGCAGCAGGAATTGCAGCAGGCAGCAGTCAATGACGGAATTCTTCAAACTGCGCGCAAAAACGCCGCCGCAACCGTCACCACTATGCTGCTGGGCCTCGGTTTCGAGCACGTCGAAGTCGATTAGCTAGCGTCTTTTCTTATACGATCGCCTTCACCACGCCGCCATCCACCCGCTGCGCTGAACCTGTAATCGCCGAAGCTGCTTCGCTGCAGAGGAAGCCCACCATCGCCGCCACTTCATCAGGAGTTTCAAACCTCTTGATCAGGCTGGTCGGCCGCATGTGTTGGAAAAAGTCACGCTCTACATCTTCCCTGCTTTTCTTCTGTTGACTGGCCAACCCATCAACAAACGCGGAAACACCTTCACTCTCTGTCGGCCCAACAAGGACAGAGTTAACAGTCACTCCACTGGCCGGAAAAGACTCCGCGATGCCGCGCGCAATCGCGATCTGCGCAGTCTTCGTCATGCCGTAATGCACCATTTCGGCAGGAATCTGGATCGCAGATTCACTGGAAATGAAAAGAATACGGCCCCATTTTCGCTCCAGCATGGGCGGAAGATAATGCCGGGTCACGCGAATCCCGGAAAGCACGTTCGCCTCGAAAAAGCGCACCCATTCCGAGTCCTCAATTTCGAGAAATGGCTTGGCTTCAAAGATTCCCAGGTTATTGACGACAATATCGACATCTTTCACCCGCTCGAAGAGCTTCTGTGCACCCTCCGGCGTTGTCAGATCAGCGGCAATTCCGTCCACTTTGCCCTCGATCTCAGCCACTGCCTTCTCGACGCGGGCTTCGGTGCGTCCATTCACATAAACAGACGCTCCCTCCCGGGCAAGAAGCCTGGCGATTGCAAACCCGATGCCTGCCGTTGAGCCAGTCACTAACGCTCTTTTCCCTTTTAATCCTAGGTCCATGGTTCCGCCCTCCAGAATGTCTTCTCGAAACAGTAGATTCGCGGATCGCGGCCAACGATGCAGCCTCCGGCCATCCGAAGCAGGCAGGACTGTTAAACTGGTTTTGAAGCTATGTTTGAGAACCTTTCAGAGAAACTGCAGCGCACATTCAAAAATCTGCGCGGACAGGGCACCATCACCGAAGAGAACATCGGCGAAGCCTTGCGCGAAATCCGCGTGGCGCTGCTTGAAGCCGACGTCAACCTCAACGTCGTTAAGGATTTGATCGAGCACATCCGCGAGAAGGCCGTCGGCCAGGAAGTGCTGACAGCGCTCTCGCCGACCGAGCAGGTTGTCAAAATTGTGCGTGATGAGCTGGTCGCGCTCCTCGGCAAAGACACGGCCCGCTTCCAGTTCGCCTCCAAACCTCCGACAGTCATCCTGATGGCCGGTCTGCAGGGTTCCGGTAAGACGACTACCTCCGGCAAGCTGGCAGCATGGCTGCAAAAGGGCGGACACCGCCCTATGCTCGTCTCCGTTGACGTATACCGTCCGGCGGCGCGCGAGCAGCTCAGAGTCGTAGCCAAGTCGATCAAGGCCAACCTCTATGAAGGTGACACCAAAGGCGAGCCCGCAGGCACAGCCCTGGTCGAGCGCCTGGCGAAAGAAGCACGCCGCGAAGCCATCATCTCCGGCTGCGACACGCTGATCGTCGATACCGCCGGTCGCCTGCACATTGACGAAGAGCTGATGGGCGAAATGGAATCGCTCAAGAAGCTGCTCACTCCGCAGGAAATTCTCTTCATCGCCGACTCGATGACCGGACAGGACGCAGTGAAGTCCGCCGACGAGTTCCACAAGCGCCTCGCGCTCACCGGCATCATCCTCACAAAGATGGACGGCGACGCACGCGGCGGCGCGGCGCTCTCGATCCGCCACGTGACCGGCCAGCCGGTAAAGTTTATCGGAATGGGCGAAAAGCCCGACGCCTTCGAGCCTTTCCACCCAGACCGCATCGTAAGCCGCATCCTTGGCATGGGCGACATCATGACGCTCATTGAGAAGGCCGAAGAAAAGCTGGACAAGAAGAAGTCCGAAGAATTCGCTCGCAAAGCGCTCTCCGGAGACGGATTCTCGCTCGAAGATTTCCGCGACCAGCTGCGCCAGATTCGTAAACTCGGTTCTTTGCAGAGCATCATGAAGATGCTCCCATCAGTTGGACCACTCGCAGGCATGCAGCAGATGGCCGATCAGGTGGACGAGAAACAATTCGTCCGCGTCGAGGCGATCATCAACTCGATGACGGCCAAAGAACGCAATCACCACGAAATCATCTCCGGCAGCCGCCGCAAACGCATCGCCACCGGCTCCGGAACAACGGTACAGGAAGTAAACCAACTTCTGCGGCAGTACGCGCAAATGCGCAAGATGTTCAAAAACGTAGGCAAGGGTGGAATGTTGCAGCGCCGCGCCATGGGAATGCTGGGCGGCATGCGCGGGGGCCGATAATCGAATCCATGATTGATCTCGACCATCGATTACAGGATCAGCTCGACGAAATCACCGCCAACACGCGGACGTTGGTGCAGCCCGAACGCCTGGCCATCAGCGAACAGGCCGTGTCTGATCTTTTTTCGACCGGTATCGAGGAACAAATTCTTCCGATAGGCGCAAAAGCTCCCGAGTTCGCGCTGCCCGACGCCTCGGGACGCATTGTCCACTCCACTGATCTCTTGTCGCTGGGTCCGCTCATTGTCGATTTCTTCCGTGGACGCTGGTGCCCTTACTGCATGACGGAGCTCGAAGCATGGCGCGATCTTTACCCCGTTATCCGTGAGCGTGGGGCGCTTCTGGTTGCAATTTCCCCTCAGACCACCCGCCAGAGCGACTTCACCGCAGGCCACCATGGAATTCCCTTTCCGCTGCTGCACGACTCCCATTGCGATGTGGCGCAGCAATTCGGACTGGCCTATAAGGTTCCTCCGTTTCACCAGCAATACTTCCGCAGCATCCTGGTCAATGTACCGTTCGTCAACGGAGATGAAAGCTGGATGTTGCCGCTCCCTGCCACCTATGTAATCGCGCAGGACGGCACCGTAATCTATGCGGAAGCTCATGCCGATTTCCGCGTTCGCCCTGAGCCGGGTGAGGTTCTGGGTTATTTACCGCGGCGATAACCTTGCGCAGAATTGCGATAAATGCACCATTTCGCGCAATTTTGAGCTCGATTTTGCATAATTTTTCCTGATTTCTAATAAGATCTGAAGCCAACGTAGCCAAATGGTTCCAGACTCAGAAATGCGATCTCGCTGGTTTTCTGAAGAGGATGGAGACACCTATGCACGGATGGGAGTGGCGCGGGCTCAGAAGCTGTCTGACTACCTTCGTCATCTTGGCGACGGCTTTTTTTGGCTCAAAGGCAAGAGCGGATATAGGCGTCGTCATAGCCGATCCCACGACCATCGGCTATTCGTCGTACACGCAGGCCGGCCATTCCCTGGTCTATCTTTCGGGTGTCTGCCCAATCTCCCCCATACAGGCACGGTTGTGCGAGCCAGGGGAGCAAGGGTCTATCGTCACCACCTATCCTCATTTCCGCGAAGCGCAGCCTTATGCCTGGAATATTGCTCCCTTAAGCATCTATTTGCAGGGTCTGCCTGACCCGGAAACCAGACTTCTTTACGCCTCGCCCAACGTCAAAGACGCGCTTCAGAAGGAAGCCCGTCACCATTTCCTGCAGCCCGTTTGTGGAGCCGGTGATTGCCCGGACGTACAGCATAGTTACTGGCGCGACCTCGTCGCGGCCACGGCCGACCGTGATGTCTTTGTCTACGCCGTGCGCACCACGCGAGCGCAGGATCAGGTGATCGTGGACTGGCTGAATACCGATCCCAACGTGAACCATTATCACGGCATGACGAACAACTGCGCCGTCTTTACCCGCACCCTCGTCAATATGATCTTTCCCCACTCGGTGCACCGTGACTTTCTCAACGATCTGGGCATGATGGGTCCGAAGGCTGCCGCCCGATCCTTCACCCACTGGGCAGTCAAGCACACTGAGCTCGGCTTCTACAGCCTTCACTTCGCCCAGCAGCCGGGAGAGATTCCCCGCAGCGGGTTAGCCCGGAGCGGCACCGAAACAGCCATTCACACAAAAAAATATCTGATACCAGCCGCTCTGATTGGCGATCACGAGGTAGCCGGGTCCTTCTTCGTGGCCTATTTTTTGACTGGTCGATTTGGTTTGTACAAGGAATATCTCCACCATTCGCGGCCTTCCTTCGCGACTTCAGAGCAGGCAACAGACACCCCGCAGGCTTCCCCAGACATGGTGCAGCCCGTATCGCTGATGAATCCTCCAGCTCCAGCCATGACTCTCGCGAAAGTCCCGGATGCCACCAGCGAGCAGGCGCTGCTTACGAGATATCAGGCATTTGCTGCGGCAGAGGAAATTCCCCAAGGGAAAAAAGGAAAGATGCCCATCGAGTTCGCTAAGGCGCAGGTCACAGTCGACAGCGATGGCAATCCGTGGATTGAGATCGAAGCGAACAATCTGACACGTCGAGTCGGCATCACCAGCGCCAACGTGCTGGCTCCCGGTTCCGATCCTGAACTTGCGTTCGAATTCATGCTGGGTCGTGTTGAATGCATGATTCACGCAAAAAACCACGGGCGGGAAGACCCTTCTGCCCTGCAAGATGACTGGCTTTTATTACAGCAGGCATATGATCGCCTTCAACCCGCCCAGCCCGCTGGTGGATTGTCGGTTATCGCGGCCCGCCGATGATCGACAGCAGGCATTGTCCGCTATCGAACAGCTGAGTTTGAAAATGGACGGACATCTTGCCGCAACGTCTTCTTTATCGGTGCTAACTGGCTGATTCTAAGTCAGAATAGGTATCAATCGATTGGCAGCTTGCTTGCCCACTTCTGGACAGAGGCCTTCACCATGCAATCCTTCCTGCAGGATCTTCGTTACGCGATAAGGCAGTTGCGGAAGTCACCTGGTTTCGGCGCAACCGTCATTGCCACTCTGGCACTCAGCATCGGAATCACTGCAGCCGTTTTCAGCGTGCTTTATGCCATGGTGATCCGGCCTCTTCCTTATCAGCAGCCCGAAAAAATTGTGGCGCTGCAGACGCATTCCCCTGAGGGCTATACGCAACCAGCCTCCTATCCCGAGTATCTGGACTGGCGGCGGATGAACCATAGCCTCGCGGCTTTAGCCGGAGTGAGCGGCTTCGGCGGAACGGTGAACTTTGAGGCAAATGGCGGCCCCATCGCTCTGCATGGGGTGCAGGCAACAGATAATTTTTTCGATGTGTTCGGAGTAAATCCGCTCCTGGGGCGCACATTCGCCCCCGGCGAAGATCAGGACGGCAGGAATGACGTTGTTGTACTGAGCTATGAGGTGTGGCAGCAAAACTTTGGCGGACAGGCGAGCGTGATCGGTCAGAAGGCAAAACTCGACGGCCGCCCTTACACAATCATTGGCGTCATGCCGGCTGGCTTTCGCTATCCGATCAGCCGCACAAATGCTGTGTATATTCCGGTTCATCTCACCAAGCAGATGCACGACAACCGCGGCAATCACTTCATGCCTACAATTGCCCGATTGAAACCCGGCGTGACCCTTCAGCAGGCGCAAGCTGATATGAATGCCGTCTTTGCCGATCTGGGCCGTACCTATCCCGATTCGAAGGGACGCAGCGTAAAGCTCGTTGAGCTTTCAACCTTCATCCTGGGCAAAACCAGCAGTTCGCTTCAACTGCTGTTCTACGCAGTGCTGGCCCTGTTAGCGATCGGATGCGTGAACGTCGCCGGACTGATGCTGGCGCGCGGCGTAAAGCGTGAACGCGAAATTGCTCTTCGCTCGGCAATCGGCGCGCATCGAGGAAGAATTGCGCGGCAGATTCTGACCGAGGCCCTCCTCTTTGCTTTTTGCGGAGCAATCGGCGGCATCGTGCTCGCCTACGGACTGCTGCACGTAATTCGCCTGTTGTTGATCTCCGCACTGGCGCGTGGTGCCGAGGTACAACTGAACATTCCAGTACTGCTGGCCGCTCTTTTTGTATCAGTCATTGTTACGGTTATCGCGGCCCTTGCTCCGGCCATGCGCCTCTCCGGAACCGCGCCTACGCTTGCGCTGCGAGCGGGCGGAAGCGCTGGTACTTCGCGTGGACAGCATCGCCTACGCGCCGCGTTTGTGGTCACACAAATGGCGCTCGCCCTTGCGTTGCTGGTGGTATCCGGGCTACTGATGCATATGCTCGGCGGCCTGCAGAATACGGAGCTGGGCTTCTCACCCGACAACATTCTTACGACGGAGATTGATCTGTCGCCCGGTCGTTATGACGGCCGCGATGTCATGGCTGATTTCTATCAGCCGCTGTTTGATAAGATTCACGCCATTCCCGGCGTCCAGGCTGTCGGCATGATCCAGGTGCTGCCGATTCAGAACTGGGGCTGGAATTCCGAGATACACGTCACGGGAACACCGCCCGCAGCCCCCAACGAAGTCACTCTGGCGGAGTACCGCGTCGTTTCACCCGGCTATTTCGATGTCTTCAAAGACCGCCTGGTGCGTGGTCGCCTGCTTGATCCCAGCCTCGACACTCCAACCTCAAAACCGGTGATGGTGGTGAATGAAGCCTTCGTAAAGAAGTTCATTCCCGCAGGACGCGATCCCATTGGCATGCAGATCGATGACGATGACAAAACGCAGATCATCGGCGTGGTGAAGAACATTCGCCAGAACATCTATGAAGCGCCGATGGCCGAAATGGATTACGTCTCATCCCAGGTTCCAAAGCAGGAGAGCATGCGCGTGCTGGGAAATATGACGCTGGTGGTACGCACGAATCTTGCTTCGGCAAATCTAGTGCCCAGCCTGCGAAAGGCTTTCCATGATGTTGATCCAACGCTTCCCTTCCGCACGCCGGAGACCATGCGGAGCGTGATTGCCGACACGCTGATCTTTGAGCGCCTCGAAAATTGGCTCTTTGGATCCTTTGCCGCGCTCGCCGTACTGCTGGCCATCGTAGGTCTGTTTGGGCTGATTAGTCACGAGGTCGAACTTTCCACGCGCGATATAGGTGTCCGTATGGCTCTGGGAGCGACCCGAGGACGGATTCTCTCGGGCATCTATCGTCGGGTGAGCTGGATGCTGGGCAGCGGTGTCGTGGTCGGCCTGTTACTTACAGCAGCCGCGCAGAAATATATCGGTTCGGTAGTGGAACTCCATGTGGACAAGGATGCAGGACGGATTCTGGGGCTAACCATCGCGCTGATTGCTGCTGGACTAGTTGCCGCTTTCTTTCCGGCTCGACGGGCTTCGTCTGTAGAACCTGTTGTAGCCCTTCGGGATGAATGAACCCGTTTTCTTGTCAAGCCCTCATTAAGATAAGTAGCTGATAAACGGTAGTTTATGCGCGCCGAGAATTACCGCTAAAATCGGTAAAATAAAAGTAGGGTAATTCATCGTGATTCCCGGCAGAATTTGCGATGTCTAGTAACTTAAACAAAATAAGGAATTTATCCTTAAATTTACCGCAAGTAATTGAAAATAGAGAATTTGCGAAAATAAAGGAAGCCACGCCCGAATAGTCTGCTGGCTTATCTACTTTTTTTCGCCTCAGTCGAGAGATGCGGAATGCCACCTATCGACTCCGTCAGCTTGATACTGGCTTCGCGAAGAGCTGCGCGCACCAATTTCGGCGTAGTTGGATCCTCCGTGCGAGCCAGGTAAGGAACAGTAAGAGCAGCCACGGCCTGCCCGCTCTCGTCGAAGACTGGATAGGTGATGTTGATGACCCCCCGAATCTGGTAGCTGTCGCGCTCCTCGAATCCCATCGAACGAATCTTCGCGAGGTGTTCATCCAGGTCTTTGGGAATGCGGTTTCCGGTCTCCTGCTGCCACATCTCCACAGCGCGATTGCGCAGTTCCTCCGGAATGTGCGCCAGAATGACGTGCCCGGTAGCGGCATGCATGAGGTCGACGATTGATCCGGCCTTGACGTAGAAGCCGGGGCTCACGGGCGAATCGGCCTGCGCGACAATGACAACCTGTCCCGCTTCCAACACTCCCAAATGGCAGGACTGGTTAAGCTTGTGCACGAGGGCCTGCATGATTGGCAGTGCTTCCGAGACCAGACGCTTCGTCGGAGGATATTCGAGCGCCATGCGGAAGATCTTCAGCGTCAGCCGGAAGCGGTCGTCATCTTCCGCGCGACCGATATAGCCGCGCTCCTCCAGACACAAGAGCATGCGAAAAATCTCGGATACGGTACGGTTGAGGCGGCGGGCAACGTCGCTCTTGGTGAGGCCGCCGGGCTCATGTGCGAACAGCTCAAGAATGTCGAGCCCTTTTTCCAGGGCAGGGGTAGGGTAGCGTCGTTTTGCCGTTTTCAAGGATGCTTCTTTCCTGAGCAGCTAGCAGAGATTGTAAATTGTAAACCGCCAGCAAAATGTACGCCGACCGGAATCCCGCAATACTATTACTCGCTAAAACCATTTTTAGCGTATAAAAGTATGGATGAAATAACCCTTTTCCTGGAGCACGACTTTGACTGGCCTATCGAAATGGTTCGCTTTCTGCCTGCTGGCTGCCTCCGGCCTTGGAGCGTACGCGCAACAACCCGACAAAAATGATCTGACCTGGCAGCAGTCGGTAAAGAAATATGACAAGCAGCGTAACACAGTGCTCTCTTCGGTGGACAAAGCTTCGAAGGAAGGGCCATTTCAACCAGACTGGGATTCGCTGAAGGGATACAAGATCCCGGAGTGGTACCAGGACGCAAAGTTCGGCATCTTCATTCACTGGGGCGTTTATTCGGTTCCGGCATTCGGCAGCGAATGGTATCCGCGCGACTCTTATCGGCAGGGCACGCCAGAGTTCAAGCACCAGGTTGAAACCTACGGGCCGCAGACAAAATTCGGCTACAAGGACTTCGTTCCGCAGTTCAAGGCGCAGAGCTTTGACGCAAAAGCGTGGGCCGCACTCTTTAAGGAATCGGGCGCGCGGTACATCATCCCCGTCGCGGAGCACCATGACGGATTCCAGATGTACCACTCTGACCTGAGCGACTGGTGTGCGACAAAGATGGGGCCGAAGCGCGACATTATCGGCGAGCTACGCACTGCCATTCTCGCCGAGGGCCTTCATTTTGGGGCGTCTTCGCACCGCGCTGAACACTACTGGTTCATGAATGGCGGACGTCAGTTCCCGTCCGATGTACAAGACCCGAACTATGCCTCCTTATATGGCCCCGCGCATATCGGAATCGACCCGGGAAAGGACGGCACCGGGCATCCGGACGCGGCGTATCTGAACGATTGGCTGGCGCGCAGCGGCGAGTTGGTGGAACGCTATCATCCAGAGCTTGTCTACTTTGATTGGTGGGTAGAGCAGGATACATTTCAGCCTTATCTGAAGCGCTTTGCAGCTTTCTACTACAACCAGGCTGCAAAGAATGGGCAGCAGGTAGTGCTCTTCCGCAAAAATAACGCGTTTCCTGACGGAACAACCGTACTCGATATTGAGCGCGGGCAACTGGATCGGATTCGTCCGGTTCACTGGCAAACGGATACTTCCGTGAGCCAGAAATCCTGGGGATATATCTCCGGCGACACCTACAAATCGCCGGAAAGTCTGGTGTGGCAACTTATCGATATCGTCAGCAAGAATGGCAATCTGCTACTAAATATCGGACCTAAATCCGATGGCACCATTCCCGAAGAGGCGCAGTCAATTCTGCAGCACATGGGCGCGTGGCTGAAGACAAACGGCGAGGCAATCTACGGCACGCGCTCCTGGACGACATACGGAGAGGGGCCGACCAAAGTTGTCGCCGGATCATTCAATGATGCAGATACAAAACCCTACACGTCGCAGGATATCCGCTTCACGACCAAGGGCAAGATGCTCTATGCAATCGCGATGGGCTGGCCTTCTGATGGCCACCTGGTGATTCACTCACTCGCAGATGCAACCAGCTTCAAAGTAAAAACTGTATCGCTCCTCGGGTCGGATGCGACAATTCACTTCAGTCAGCAGGCTGATGGCCTTCATCTTGAACTGCCAGCGAACGCTCCGGGCCACTATGCTTATAGCTTCAGGCTGACTCCTGAAGGAGAGTGATCCGAGGTGATGGTCTCTGAGTTGGACACCCGAATACAACAAGCCCTTGACGATGCAACTCCCCCACTGCCTGCGCAGCCTCTGCCCATTATCGTAGTGGGAGCAGGTGGCATTGTGCACGATGCGCATCTGCCCGCTTACAAGAAGGCGGGGTTTCCGGTAGCAGCGCTGGTAGACGCAAACCGGGATAGGGCAGCGACCCTTGCGGAAAACTATTCCGTTCCCTTAGCGACCGATTCACTCGATGAGGCGATTCGTTATGCTCCACCAAAGAGCATCTTCGATGTGGCGGTACCTGCCGGAGCCATTCTTGATGTATTGAAGCGTCTGCCAGACGGAGCCTCAGTACTGATCCAGAAGCCAATGGGCAATACGCTCGAAGAAGCGGAAGAAATTCTGTCGCTTTGCAGAAAGAAGAGCCTGACCGCGGCAGTGAATTTCCAGCTGCGGTATGCCCCGACCATGCTTGCCGCAAAAAAAATTACAGACGCCGGCCTGCTGGGGCAGTTGCATGACATGGAAATAGTGGTGAGCGTCTATATGCCGTGGGAGTTATGGACGTTTCTATCGACCGCTCCGCGGCTCGAAATTCTTTACCACAGCATTCACTACATTGACCTGGTGCGGTCGTGGTTCGGTAATCCGGAAAGAGTTTTGGCGCGCACAGTTCGCCATCCGAATACGGCAAATCTTGCCTCCACAAAGAGCGTCATCACGCTCGATTACGGAGATTGGAAGCGCGTTTATATCGCGACAAACCACGGACATAGATTCCAGGACACGCAGCAGAGCTATGTGAGATGGGAAGGAACTGAAGGTGGGCTGCATGCGGTGATGGGAGTGAATCTGGATTATCCGAAAGGGCGCCCGGACACTTTGAGCTTCGCCAAACTCGGCGAAAAATGGCACCAGCTCCCAACGAAGGGCAATTGGTTTCCGGATGCCTTTATCGGATCAATGGGATCACTGCAGGCGTATGTGACCGGCGCATCGAATACTCTGCCAACCAGCGTGGAAGATGCGATCGACACGATGCGCACGGTGGAGGCCGCATACACATCAAGCGAACAGAGCGGAGTTCCGCTCCTCAGGAATTGATCATGCCGATGATGCGTTTGCGTATTGCCGTGAGGGAATCTGCCAATTTCGAGAATGTACTCGCCGAAGAGATTACGCTCTCCGGCGAACAACATTTGAAGGCCACGTTCGCCGAAATTTTGAATGATATGGCGATGGAAGCTCTGAGAACAGAAGGTGCTTCGGCCAGTGCACAAAAGCGCATTCTTGCGCAGAGGATTACGTTTCGATGACGGAGAACAAAGGAGCATTTCGACTAGACGGAAAGCGGGCGCTCGTTACCGGTGGCGCAAGTGGTATCGGCGAAGCCACGTGCAAAGAATTGGCGGGCGCTGGAGCCGCGGGTGTCTTCGCCGACTTGAATTTAGATAAAGATCAATCACTTGCAGCAGGCTTACCGGATGCGACCGCTGTCCTGATGGATGTGACGAAGCTGGACTCCATTGAAGCTGTCGCAGCAAAGCTCGACCGGCTAGACATTCTCGTCAATAACGCCGGCATTGCACATGTGGGAGATATCGCACATGTTGAGCCAGATGACTTCGACAAGCTGATGGAAGTAAATGTGAAATCAGTCTATCTGGTGACCCGCGCATTACTGCCGTTGCTACTCAAGAGCCGAGGCTCGATCGTCAATATCGGTTCGGTTGCAGGACAGGTCGGCATTAAGCAGCGATTTGCATACTGCACAACGAAGGGTGCGGTGCTGGCGATGACGCGGCAGCTTGCGGTTGAATATCCCAAAGAGTTGCGCGTCAACTGTATTTGTCCAGGCACCGTGCAGACGCCTTTTGTCGAAGGCTATCTCGACAAGTATCACGCACACGAAAAAGAGAAGATGCGAGAGCAACTGAATGCACGCCAGCCAATGGGCCGGCTTGGCAAACCGGAGGAAATTGCTTCGTTGATCCGCTATGTCTGTTCCGATGAAGCGGAGTTTATGACTGGATCGTTGTTGCCGATTGACGGTGGCTGGACGGCGGCTTAGCTGCCTTAACAAGGAGAATGATTCCGATTGAGTGAATTGAAAATCACAAATGTGCAGGTGATTGATCTACGTTTTCCGACTTCGCGAGAGCAGATCGGATCGGACGCGGTGAATACCGATCCTGATTATTCGGCAGCTTATTGCATTCTGGAAACGAACCACGGACTGCGAGGGTTTGGTCTGACCTTTACGCTGGGACGTGGCACTGAACTTTGTGTCGAAGCATTGCGTTATCTCTCGCGCTTCGTTATCGGACGCGAGTTATCTGCGCTTACAGATAACCTGGGTGCGTTTTATCGCGAGCTCACCTCAGATAGCCAATTTCGCTGGCTCGGCCCGGAAAAAGGCGTGATCCATCTCGCAACCGGTGCGTTAGTCAATGCTGTTTGGGATTTGTATGCGCGCGTGGAAGGCAAGCCGCTGTGGAAGCTGCTGGCCGATATGAGCGCCGAAGAAATCGTCCGCGCCATTGATTTTCGCTACATCTCAGATGCGCTCACGCGGGAAGAAGCTCTGCAACTTCTACGCGAACGCGAGAAAGGGCAAGAAGCCCGACTTGCTGAACTGCGACAAACAGGCTATCCAGCCTACACGACGTCAGCCGGGTGGTTTGGCTATAGCGACGAGAAGATTATCCGGCTGGCCAATGAGGGCCTGGCCGAGGGCTGGACGCATTTCAAATTAAAAGTGGGCGGCGATCCAAATGATGATTTGCGGCGTGCTCGGCTCTTGCGGAAGGTCATTGGTCCTGACAATAAGCTGATGATGGATGCGAATCAGAAATGGGACATAGGAGAAGCAATCGAACGCACGCGCATGCTGGCGGAAGTGGATCCCTGGTGGATGGAAGAGCCTACAAGTCCCGACGATATTCTTGGCCACGCACGCATCCGACGCGAGGTGCCCCAGGTGCGCATCGCCACTGGAGAACACTGCCATAATCGCGTCATGTTCAAGCAGTTGATGCAGGCGGGCTCGATTGACGTTTGCCAGATTGACAGCTGCCGATTGGCGGGGGTCAACGAGAATCTTGCTGTCATATTGATGGCAGCAAAGTTCAATATTCCTGTCTGTCCGCACGCTGGCGGCGTTGGTTTGTGTGAGTATGTGCAGCATCTTTCGGTGTTCGATTATCTTCGGGTTTCGGCGACCCTGGAAGATCGCGTAACAGAATTTGTCGATCATCTTCACGAACATTTCATAGATCCGGTGCGGATTCGGAATGCCCATTATCTGCTGCCAGAGCAGCCGGGTTACAGCGCTGAAATTTATCCGGAGACGTTGCGCGATTACAGCTATCCTGATGGCCGTATTTGGAGAGAAGCATGAAGTTAGTTACATATTCTGAAGCGAGTGGAATTGCTCGTCCCGGTGTCCTTGTCGGCGGCTCTATTGTGGATGTATCGTCGCGTTTTCGCAGCGTGCTTTCCATCATCCATGGTGGCGCAGAGGCGCTGAACACCGCTGAGGATTTACTCGCAGCCGGCGGCTCTCGTCTTTCCCTCGAAGATGCCCGTTTGCTGACGCCGTTGCCTGACCCGCCGCGCATCTTCTGTGTTGGGTTGAATTACCGGGATCACGCAGTGGAATCGAAGATGGAGATTCCCAAGGTGCCAACGATTTTTCTGAAGCTGGCATCTGCCTTAACTGGTCCGAATACTGCAATCGAGTTGCCGTCGATTTCGTCGCAACCGGATTACGAAGCGGAGTTTGCCTGCGTCATCGGCAAGGGCGGTAGCCGGATCGCACGCGATGATTGGCAGGAATATGCCTTCGGCTACACCATTCTGAATGACGTGAGTGCGCGCGATGTTCAGTTGGCGACGACACAATGGACTCTGGGTAAGAGTTTCAACACTTTTGCTCCACTTGGTCCAGCCATCGTGACAAAGGATGAGATTGCCGATCCGCACGCTTTGGATGTGAAACTTTCGATTGACGGCAAGGTACTGCAACACTCGAATACGCGCGAGTTAATCTTTAAGCTACCTGATTTGATCGCCTATATTTCTTCAATCACGCCACTGCAGGCTGGAGACATTATCAGCACGGGTACGCCTGCGGGTGTAGGCTTAGGACGCACACCGCAGCGCTGGCTCCGCGCGGGCGAGACGGTGACGATCGAAGTAAGCGGATTGGGTACGCTGACAAACCCCGTCGTCGCTGGAAAGTAGCCGCACCCTATGGCGGTAACGCGCATTTCTTCATCCTCGACGCCGCAGACAGGCGGTCCGCTTACCGAGCGCCGCTATGTGCTGCCGCTGATCCTGATTACCAGTCTCTTTTTTTTGTGGGCTGTCGGCGTCAATTTGAACGACATCCTTATTCCGCACCTGAAGGGCGCGTTTCACCTTACGGACTTTCAATCGTCGTTCGTACAGGTGGCTTTCTTCGGAGGATACTTTCTGGCTGCATGGCCTGCAGGCAGAGTTATGGAAAAGATCGGTTATCAGCGCGGCATTGTCTGTGGATTGTTGATCTGCGCGTGCGGTGCATTTCTATTTATTCCTGCGGCGTCAGTGCGCGAATACGCTGTCTTTTTGCTGGGGCTTTTTGTCATGGCATGCGGGCAGTCGTTTCTTGAGGTTTCTGCAAATCCCTATGTCACATTTCTTGGGCCACCGCAGACTTCAGAGCAGCGGCTGAATGTAGCGCAGTCATTCAATGCAGTCGGGGCAGTAGTTACGCCGATTCTAGGATCGACGTTTATTCTTTCGCGCGCACATGCTGCTCCTGCTGGGTCGGAAGCTGATGTCGTACGCATGCCTTACCTTGTGATGGTTGGCATCTTTGTAGCGATGGCAGTCATCATCTTTCTTTCAAAACTACCGGTGATTCAGGAAGAAACAGCGGAAGAGGAATCGCCTAATTTGCCAGGGATTCTCGCATTTCCGCACTTAATAAAAGGTGTTGCGGCACAGTTCTTCTACATTGGCGCACAAGTAGGTGTTGCCAGCTTTGTCATTCGCTTCGTACAACACACGCATCCGGGAACACTGGACACACAGGCCGCGAATTATCTCAAGCTGCATCTACTGGGATTTATGATCGGACGCTTTGCCGGATCCGCATTGATGAAGAAGATTCAGCCCGCAAAAATGCTAGCCATTTTTGCCGTTGGTTGTGTCGCGTCGGTGTTGCTTGTGATCTTTACGCGAGGATCTTCAGCGCTTGCGGGTATCGTGCTACTGGGATTTTTTCACTCAATCATGTTCCCGACTATCTTTGCGCTGAGTATTCGGCACCTGGGGCCCTATACCAAACGCGGGTCTTCATTGGTGGTGATGGCCATCCTCGGAGGCGCAGTATTTCCTGCCCTGATGGGGCGTATATCCGACGCATCCAATATTCAGGCAGCTTTCTTTGTGCCACTGGTTTGCTATTTATTCGTTCTCTATTTCGCGACTCGCGGATATCGCGTGAAACACGCTGCCTAATCTCTGACCAAAACAATATCGAGAATGCGTGGACCGTGAACTCCACGAATGCGTGTCATCTCAATGTCGGCTGTAGCCGACGGGCCAGAGATGAAGGTGAGCGGCTCTGCTGCAAATTTTTCCAGTACAGCTATTGCTTCCGGTACCGTTTCGACGACCTGGCTCTCAGAAACCACGCAAAGATAGCGGTCGGGCAATAAAGTAATCTGCCGCGACCCTCTGATGATGATGGTACCGGTGTGCGCGATAGCTACTTCGCATTCGGAAATCGCACCTTCGATCGTATTGAGCTGTTCCTTTGTAATTTGAGATTCGCGCACGCAATGAAAATCCGCTGGCAAAAACTGCTGCTTGAAATTGTCCGCTAGTACTGTGGACTTCTGGCTGTGTGTGTTCAGTATTTCGGCAATAGCAGTCGCGATTCCGTCGACGCTCGTCTCGGTGACGTTCGCATCGTATTCATGCAGGCGTTCGATGAACGTCCTGATGATCGAGGCGCGATCCATCGATGCCGACTGCTGATAGGCGCGCTCGATTGCCTGGTACTCGGACGTGCACACCGCTGCATCTGCGGTAGGATTCGTCGCTCTAATCCGGCTGAGAATCGCTTCTCGCGTGTTCGTGGCCTCAGGCATCGGCTTTCTCCTTTGCCACAGCAGATTTCTTGCGATCTCGCCACCAACTACGGAACGATTGTTGCGGCATCGACTGCAAATCGCGTACCGATGTCCAATTGCCGAGCATCCCTGGCAGATGCTTTACCCACCCTTCCGAGACGAATGGCCATTGGCCGATTCGTCCGAGGCGCTGCGCAGCTTCAAAGCGGCGGCGGCTGGCAAAGATATTCGCCATGGCCTTCATCCCCATGGCTTCGATATTCGCTCCGCTCTGCTGCTCTCGTACAACGCGGCCACGCAAGTGAATAAGCACTTCGGGAATATTGATTTTTACCGGGCAGACTTCATAGCAGGCCCCGCATAACGACGACGCATAAGGCAGCGATTGCGAGTGCTGCATATCGAAGAGCTGCGGCGTCAGGATGGCACCGATAGGTCCTGCATAGATCGAACCATAGGCGTGCCCACCAGTCTGACGATAGACGGGGCAGGTGTTCAGGCAGGCTCCGCACCGAATGCAATGCAGCGTCTGCCGTGATTCCGGGTCAGCAAGGATGCGCGTGCGTCCATTGTCGAGAAGAACAATATGGAAATGTTGCGGGCCATCTCCGTCGTGAACGCCCGTCCATAGCGAGTTATAAGGATTCATGCGCTCGCCGGTCGCGGAGCGCGGCAGCAATTGCAGAAAGATTTCAAGATCACGGAAACCTGGAATCACTTTTTCTATGCCTGCGACTGTGATCAGCACATCAGGCAAGGTGAGACACATACGGCCATTGCCTTCTGATTCGACAACGCAAACGCCACCTGTGTCCGCAAGGAGATAATTGGCTCCGCTGAAGCCAATTCCTACCTTCAGAAATTTCTCACGGAGATAGTGGCGGGCTGCATTGGTCAGGTCTTCCGGCTTATCGCCCAACTCAGAAAGCCCCATCGCCTGCATAAAAATTTCGCGCACCTGTTGGCGATTCTTGTGCAATGCGGGCACGACGATGTGTGATGGCTTGTCATGACCGAGCTGAATAATCATGTCGGCAAGATCGGTTTCGTGAGGATGAATGCCATTCGCCTCGAACGCCTTATTGAGACCGATTTCATCGGAGGTCATCGTCTTCACCTTGATGACTTCCTTGCCGCCGTATTGCTTTACCAGATCGACGATGATGCGGTTCGCCTCATCAGCATCGGAGGCCCAATGGACATGGCCTCCAGCAGCGGTGCAAGCAGCTTCAAACTGCAGCAGGTAGTGATCGAGGTGTCGCAGCGTATGTTCTTTGATGGCGCTGGCTGCGGAACGCAGCTGCTGCCAATCGTGCTGCTCTCCCACAACGATGGCACGCTTGTTGGTGATGACATCGGTAGCGTGGCGGACATTCTTGCGCAGCTGCGTATCATCTAACAACGGCAGAGCGGCTTTCTGGAATGACGGCGCTTCGGCAGCTTCACCTACGCGAATGCTCATTGGGTAGCCTCGTCTTCTGTGGAGGCGAGGATTTCTGCAATGTGCACTGTCTTGACGCCGGTACGCTGCCGATGCAATCCACCAAAGATATGCATGAGGCAGGAATTATCGACTGCGGTACAGACTTCAGCACGGGTGTTCTCAACACAGCGAAGCTTATCGGAGAGCATGGCCGCGGAGACATCACCATTCTTCACCGCAAAGGTGCCCCCGAAACCGCAGCATTGATCCACGTTCTGCAACTCCACAAGATCGATGCCGCGCACATTTCGTAACAGCTGCAGTGGCACATCGCCCAGGTGCAGACTGCGTAACGAATGGCAACTGGCATGATATGTAACGCGATGCGGATAATAGGCGCCTACATCTTCCAATCCCAGCTTGTTCACCAGGAGCTCGCTCAGTTCATAAACTCGCGGCAGCAGTGCATTCACTTTCTGGACCAGAGCTGGATCGCCCGCAGCCTCAGCCATTTTCGGGTAATGGTCGCGTATCATCGCCACACAGGAAGAGGATGGGATGCAGACCACTTCCGCGTCTTCGAAGATTTCGACAAAGCGTCGCATCAGCGGCATCGCCTCTGTCTGATAGCCAGTGTTATAGTGCATCTGGCCACAGCAGGTCTGTTCGAGCGGGAAATCTATTTCGTGACCAAGCCGTTCAAGCAGGCGAACTACATATTTCCCGGTCTCTGGAAAGAGCGTGTCGTTGTAGCAGGTGATGAACAGCGAAATCCGCACTACTTTTCCTCGTTCTTGGAGTGGCTTTGCTGGGAGCAGCGTTCGTTAAGAAAATCGCTTTACTAAACCGTATACATCTGTACACTGGTGCGGGAAGTTGCGTGTGATATCTATGAAGATTCGTTTGGTATTGTCGTGTGCAGTTCCGTTTTTTGCTCTCATCATTCTGGCATCCGCAACACATGGTTTCTGCCAGTCTACTCCAGAAAAGCCCGTCTATCTTGATCCATCTCAGCCGACAGAGAAGCGTGTTGCCGACCTGGTTTCGCGGATGACGCTGGAAGAGAAAGTCTCGCAGATGCAGGACAATGCGGCGGCGATTCCGCGACTGCAGGTGCCGGATTATCACTGGTGGAGCGAGGCGTTGCACGGCGTGGCGCGTGCCGGTTATGCCACCGTTTTCCCGCAGGCGATTGGACTCGCGGCAACTTGGGACACAGAGCTGGAGCACGGCATCGCCGATACGATTTCAACTGAGGCGCGGGCAAAATTCAATGCGGCGCAGGCAGAAGGGGACCATAGCATCTATCGCGGCCTCGATTTTTGGTCGCCGAACATCAATATTTTTCGTGATCCGCGGTGGGGACGTGGACAAGAGACCTATGGCGAAGATCCTTATCTGACCGGTCAGATGGGAGCTGCTTTTATTCGCGGATTACAGGGCGACGATCCGAAAGTATTCAAAACGATTGCCACGGCCAAGCACTACGCAGTGCACAGCGGACCGGAATCGACGCGGCACAGCGCCAATATCGATCCATCTCCGCATGATGTGGAAGACACCTATTTGCCCGCCTTCCGCACGGCGATGGTGGATGCCAAGGCTGATTCCATCATGTGCGCCTATAACAGCGTGAATGGCACGCCGGCTTGCGCGAACCACGAACTGCTGGACTCAATATTGCGGCGTGAATGGAAATTCAAAGGATATGTCACTTCCGATTGCTGGGCGGTCACCGATTTCTTTAGCGAGAATGGTCACCACTTTTCACCCGATGCGGCGCATGCCTCGGCGGCTGCGGTGAAAGCAGGTACCGACACCAGCTGCGGCCCGGAATTCGGCGCGCTGGTAGATGCTGTGCATCAGGGTTTGATTGATGAAGCTGCCCTCACTCAGTCGGTTACGCGACTGTTTACGGCCCGCTTTGAGCTGGGACTTTTCGATCCCCAAGGCTCGAATGCTTATTCGCGGATAGCTCCGAGTGAGAATGCAACACCGGCCCACGCGGAGCTGGCGCTAAAGGCCGCGCATGAAGCGATCGTGCTGTTGAAGAACGACCATAACACCCTGCCGCTGGCAAGCACATTAAAGACAATTGCGGTGATCGGACCAAATGCAGAATCACTGACCACGCTGGAAGGAAACTACAACGGCGTGCCGGAGCATCCGGTGACACCGCTGGCAGGATTGCAGCAGGAGCTGGCAGCTAAAGGTACAAAGGTGTTGTTTGCGCAAGGCTCGCCGCTGGTCGCAGAACTACCCGCCATCGTCCCGAGCGGCGCTTTTCTCAACAAGGACGGTCAAGCAGGGGGGCTGACAGCGGAGTACTATTCCGACGCAAACTTCGGCGGCGCGCCAACTACGCAGGAAGATGCGCGGATTGATTTTGACTGGAATCGCGTTGTGCCTCTTCCCGTGCGCGGAGCAAAGAGCTTCAGCGTGCGCTGGAGCGGAAGCTTTCAACCGGTTGCGCCCGGCGATGTTTCCTTTACCGTAGACCACGCAGGTTGCGAGCCACACTGCGCTTCCACATATTCCTATAGCGTTTCATTCGATGGGAAGGAAGTTGCGAAAGATTCGAGCCACGATCCCCACGACTCAGGAAAGCCGCTGACATTTACCGTTCATTTCGATGATGCCCAACCGCATGCCTTCAAGATGGAATATGCGCGCTCGGGGGCAGACTATGGCGCGGGCATCCGATTGAAGTGGAAACCAAATATCGAGCAGCTTCGCCAGCAGGCGGTTCAGTTTGCCAATCAGGCAGACGCTGTTGTTGCTTTCGTCGGACTATCGCCTGAAGTAGAAGGCGAGGAAATGCCGGTGCATGTTCCCGGCTTTTCTGGCGGCGACCGCACAGATATAGCTCTACCTGCCGTGCAGCGCGATCTGCTGGAAGCTCTTGCAGCGACGAATAAGCCACTGGTCGTCGTTCTGCTGAATGGCAGCGCATTGGCCGTAGACTGGGCGAAGGAACACGCCAACGCGATTGTGGAAGCGTGGTATCCGGGACAGGCCGGAGGCACAGCGATTGCAGATGTACTGACGGGAGCGGTAAATCCTGGTGGGCGACTCCCGGTGACGTTCTATCAATCTGTGGATCAACTGCCCGCTTTCGATAGCTACGCCATGGAAGGCCGCACGTACCGCTACTTCCGGCAAAAGCCGCTCTTTGGCTTTGGCTATGGATTGAGCTATTCGAAATTCGTTTACAAGAATCTCCGTCTTTCGTCAGGGAAGCTGAGTGCGGGAACAACGCTGCATGTGACGGCTGACGTAGAGAATACAAGCGCGATTGCGGGCGATGAAGTAGCGGAGCTTTACATTACGCCGCCTGCTGCGCCGGGTAATCCAAATCATTGGCTGGCGGGTTTCAAGCGCATCCATGTGGAACCACATCAAATTGCACATGTCAGCTTCGATTTAGATTCCCGACGCTTGAGCCTGGTGGATGCGCAGGGCCAGCGTGCTGTGACGGCAGGCAACTACAAGGTGTTTGTTGGTGGAGCGCAGCCTGGTGATACAGATTCCGGCGTAGAGCAGAATCTTACGATCACCGGGATTCAGAAGGTAGATGAGGCCGTTGCCGACTCAGGGCCGTCTTCCGTCGGGATTGTCAGAAAATAACTGAAACTCGCGGATGTGCGCCTCGCTGGTGGTCGAGAGCAGGTTGAGGCGCACGCGCTGCGCGGTTACGGGCCGGAAGATATCAATCTTCTTGTGACCAATAGCCTGAGCTTCCACGATGCGCTGCCACGCTCCGTCTTTGTAGATTTCTATCGCGTATTTCTGGATGTGCTGGCCATCGTTGAGCCATTCCATTGACAGGGCGCGATCGAAGGTGACAGGTTTCGCAAATGTAACTTCTACGGTTGCATGATGTGAACCCGGCGGCGACGACCAGAATGTCTCTGGATCATTATCGATTGCGGCGGACTCATCAGCTGATGCAGGCTTCGCATGCTCATCAACGATGAGGTTGTGGCTGTAGAGCCGTTTGATTGCATCACCGAACTCTTTGAGGCGCATCACATCCGCTTCGGGTAGGCGACCCGTGTTATCTGGCGCGATACCAAGCATCAGTTGTCCGCCATGTCCCACCGTGTTGTTGTAGACCTCGACTAGCTCGCTGACGCTCTTGAGAGTCGCTTCGTCATTCGGATGCCAAAACCAATGTAGCTTGTGCAAAGGCGTATCTGCTTCAATGGGACGCCAGCGCAGATAACCTGCGCGATCGATCACGTTCCAGTCTTCGTAAGAGATACTGCCGCTTTCGGTTCCTACCCAACGCAGATCCGCATACTTGAAGAGTGCGACATCAGCGAAGACCATCGTGTTCGGTTGATACGTACGCAGCTCGTCGATGATGCTGTCAAAGTCATATTTGCGTCCGGCACTGCCGGCTCCATCAAGCCAGAACTCGATTAAATCTCCATAATGCGTAGAGAGTTCGTCGAGCTGCTTCAGGTAGTACTCGTCATAAGCTTTGGGGTCTTTGTACTTCGGCTCATGGCGATCCCAGGGCGAGAGATAGACCCCGAACTTTAAGCCATTCGCTCGTGCAGAATCCGCAGCCATACGCACCAGGTCGCCCTTACCGTTCATCCAGGGGCTGCTCTTTACGCCGTAGTCTGTCTGCTCGCTGGGCCAGAGAGTGAATCCATCGTGATGTTTCGCGACCAGCACAGCATATTTCGCCCCGGCAGCTTTGACGGCTTTCATCCACTGGTCGGTGTCGACGTTCGAAGGGTTGAACACTTTCGGACCCGCCGTGCCGTCACCCCATTCGCGATCGAGAAAAGTATTTGTACCGAAGTGGATGATGACCCCGATCTCGAGGTCCTGCCACGCCGTTTGCTGCGGGGAAGGTTTGATGTCGATTGCGTTTTGCGCGGAGACCGAAGCGGCAAGAGCCAGAACAGCGGCGGATAACGGACTAAGCAGGAATGTTTTCAAGAGCAATAGACTCCGTTTACAGACTAAAACCTTTGGAAGTCCAGTATGCCGAAGAAACGCTGCTGTGCGCTACGGTTTTACGATTTTGAGAGGGTGCAGGAGAGCATGTTGAGTAGTCGGAACGGACGCGAGATGGTTCTCCCGCGACTGCGCACCGATATGAAGATGCACGGCCTGATAGCAGAATTGCACGCCAATCATCAGCAGCCATGCTGTCAGAACCAGTCGCAGCTTTTTATTTGGCAGGCGTGGCGCGGCAACACTTCCGGCGATCGCGCCAAGAAGCCCACCCACCAGCAATTTCAATAACAACGTCGAATCGAGATTCTGGCTGAGAAGATGCAGTCCCCCGCCCACTAGCGAGAGGCAAAGACCAAAGGCAAGATCTGTTCCCACGATCTGCGTCGTACTGAGCGTGGTAAGTCCCAGTAAAGCGATGGTGCCGAGAGCTCCTGCCCCTGAAGAAGAAAAACCCACCTCCGCGCCGATGGGGAGCATCAGGATTGCCAGCCATCTAGGACGATTGCGCTCAGCCTGGGAAAGGTGCTTTCCGCGAAATGTTCGATAGAGATGCCATCCGGAAGAGGCAACAATAATGCTACCGAGCGCGGCATAGAGAATGCTTTCATGGCCATGCTGCACAACGCGGCGGAAAAGCCACACGCCAATCAGCACCCCAGGAAGACCCCCGAGCAACATGTAACCCACTGCGCGATATACCACTTGTTTTCGCCACATCTGGATAGGGACAACGATCAGCTTCACGATTGCGGAATAGACGAGAGCTGTTCCAACGGCGAGCGGGAGCGGCACGTGCAGAAAAAGCACGAGGATCGGCGCAGTGATAGTGCCTGCACCTACTCCCGTGACTGCGATCGCGAACGCGATGAAAAACCCGATGGCCAGTTCCATGACTATCCTTAGCGCTACTGCGCCTGAATGTGAATGCCGCACTCCTGTTTACGGCCCGACCAGCGGCCTGAGCGCGGATCATTTGGATCGGACGGCAGACTGGTGCAAGGTTCGCAGCCGATGCTGGAGTAGCCCTTGTCATAGAGCGGCAGCAGCGGAATTCCATGTTCCTGCGCGTAATACCAGACGTCACGCGTGCTCCAGTCGGTGAGCGGGCTGATCTTCAATAACTGCTTGCCGCCCGGGAGTGTGAAGTGATCGAGCGCCTGCATCAGTGCGCGGCTCTTGGCCTGTTCGCGGCGCATGCCTGTGAACCAGGTTGCGTATTCTGCCAGCGCAGCGAATAGCGGTTCTACCTTGCGGAGCTTGCAGCACTGGTCCGGAGCGCTCTGATGCAGGATCCCGAATTGCGCTTCCTGCTCAGGCACACTCTGGCGCGGCGTCAGGTTGATGAGGTTCAGGTTCCATGCGGTCGCCAATTCGTCACGATACGCATAGGTTTCCGCGAAGTGATAACCAGTGTCGAGAAACAATACCGGCACATCCGGATAGATTTCGCGCACCATGTGCAGCACGATCATGTCTTCTGCCTGAAAACTGCAGGTAACGCATTCGCCGGGCGAACCATTCACATGCGCTGCAACGAGAGATCTCGCTGCGCTGATCTTTTCTTCGAGACCAGGCACAATGCTCGTGCTCGCTTCAGAACTCACTGTCATCCCGATCAGCTCCCTTCTTCATCTGCTCAACTGTTCGAAGAACGTCTTCCACATCTGTAAGCTGCTGCAGCGATTGCGTAGTAAATTGACTCGCGTTATTGAGCGTGATGATCTCTACCTGCGATTTTTCCGGAGTGTAGACGAGCACAATCAAGCCGGCGTGCAGCAACGTGCGCCATACCTCTGGCTTTTGCACGCGCGTCACGACAACATCTTCACCGGATGCCAGCAGCGATTTTTCTAGCGCGGGTATGAGTTCGGCTTGCGGCAGAGATATCAACGCGCCTTTGTTTTCCAATCCCTGCGATGTTTTGGCCGGCTGCGCGTTGCGAATCATGCCGGCACCGACCGTTGCATTGTTCTGCGCATCGATGAGAATAAAACTGCCGGTGATTCGATTGTCCCGATAGGCATCCACCATGAGCAGACGGCTTGTCCTTATATGAACTTCGCCGATCTCATTCAGTTCAAGCGCCTGAGCCGGATGTTGTGCCAGCGTTTCCACATCTAAACGATGCGTCAGTTTCAGATGTGCCTTCACCGTCTGGCTCGCGTGTTTCAGCAGATAGGTTTTGCCGGCTGTGAATGGCTCCGCATGCAGCCATACGAGCGAAGCGGTAAATTCTGTGGAGATGGTTGGCGCGTTACCTTCATGTGCGATCAGGTCACCGCGGCTGATGTCGACTTCATCTTCGAGCGTGAGCGTGACTGACTGTGGAGCGAATGCGCTTTCCAATTCCCCGTCGAAGGTATGAATCGCCTTGACTCGGCTTGTTCTTCCAGAAGGCAAAGCAACGATGGCATCGCCGGGCTTGATCGTGCCTGATGCGATCTGTCCGGCGAATCCGCGAAAGTCCTGATTGGGACGGATGACGCGTTGTACCGGCATCCGAAATGGCGCGTATTCCAAGTGCTCCGCAATCGGAACAGATTCGAGATGCTCCAGCAGCGTTGGCCCTGAGTACCACGGAGTGCGCTCGCTGGCGATTACAACATTGTCGCCATCCAGTGCGCTGATGGGAATGCAAACCAGATTTTGAATTTCCAGTTGTTGCGCGAGAGCCTGCAGGTCGCGCTGATGTTTCGCGAAGACCTCCTCGGAAAAATCGACCAGATCCATCTTGTTGATGGCGGCGACAACATGGCGGATTCCGAGAAGCGAGGAGATGAAAGCGTGGCGGCGGGACTGCGTGAGAATGCCCTTGCGCGCATCGACCAGGACAATGGCCAGCTCAGCGGTAGAAGCACCCGTAACCATGTTGCGTGTGTACTGCTCGTGACCGGGCGTGTCAGCGATGATGAATTTTCTTTTCGCCGTGGCAAAGAATCGATAGGCAACGTCGATGGTGATTCCCTGCTCGCGCTCGGCGCGCAGGCCATCGGTAAGCAGCGCGAAATCGATAGACGTGCCATCGCCGGTATTACTGCGCGTGACTGCTTTCACCTGGTCTTCGTAAACACTGCGCGAATCGTAGAGCAGCCGTCCTATCAGCGTTGACTTGCCGTCATCGACGCTGCCTGCCGTAGTGAAACGCAAAAGATCTTTCTGCTGTTCGGCAGCGAGAAAGTCTTCGATTTCGAATGGCTCGGCCGCATCGCGCAAATCATCGAGCACGGAGGATGCATGCGTCATCAGAAATAGCCCTCGCGCTTCTTAATCTCCATCGAGCCATCCTGATCGTGATCGATGATACGGTTGGCGCGTTCCGACGAGCGAAACGAGATCAACTCGGCAATAATCTTCGGCACGGTGTCTGCGTCTGAACGGATAGCTCCCGTGCATGGGCTGCAACCCAGCGATCGCAAGCGGCAACGTACCCACTGCTCTTCGCCCGGCAGTCCCTTAACGAAGGGCTGCTCGACAGGAATCAGGCTATCGCCACGCACCAGCATGCGACGCTCCCGCGCAAAATACAGCGGCACGATAGGAATGTTTTCGAGATGGATGTAGTGCCATATGTCCAGCTCAGTCCAGTTTGAGAGTGGGAAGACACGGATGCTCTCGCCCGGACCGATGCGACTGTTGTAGATATTCCACAACTCAGGCCGCTGGTTCTTTGGATCCCACTGTCCGGCACCGTCGCGGAAGGAAAAGATGCGCTCTTTTGCGCGTGATCGTTCCTCATCACGACGTGCTCCGCCGAATGCCGCATCGAAACCGTGAGCGCGGAGCCCGTCAAGAAGTGCTTGTGTTTTCAAAAGTCCGCAGCAGCGTTGCGTTCCCAGAGCTACGGGATTTGCGCCGCCAGCCAGTGCCTCTTCGTTCCGCCATACCAGCAGATTCAAGCCGAGTTCACGCGTGTAATTGTCGCGAAACTCCAGCATCTCGCGGAATTTGTATCCGGTATCGACATGTAGGAGCGGAAACGGAATTGGCCCGGGGTGAAACGCCTTTTGCGCGAGGCGCAGCATTACCGACGAGTCCTTGCCGATGGAATAGAGCATCACCGGCTTCTGAAACTCGGATGCGACCTCACGAATGATATGAATGCTCTCGGCTTCCAGCATCTGAAGATGAGTAAGCCGCCCCTGTGAAGCTATGGGTGCGGGAGGCGGATTGTAGACTGCTGTAGCCATGAGCTATGAAGCTCCCCTGTATGCTTTTGGACAATTGAGGCGGGAATTAAAAACCCACGCTCAGAAATGTCTGGCCGTGGGTTGATGTGTATCTAAGCTGACTGGATAGTGAGAATTTCTATCGACAGTGCTTACACCCTCGCCGACATGCGCTGATGTCATAACAACAGCGACACTCGATTCGACAGGCGAAGGTACAAAGCGTGGAAGCCATGTGCTATTTAGAATCTCGCATCCCGGGGCCGCTGTCAAACTGTGCCATTGACCGTTGCGAGCATTCCTCATACACTACGAAACAATGACTCGCGTCTACCAGACCGCATGTTGTGGCTGTTGCACAGGCAACTGTTGCGCCCGCACGTGCATGCACGCGAACTAGCTTTCATAAGAGCTTCGTTTTCAAAGCAGCCGCCGGGCAATCTCCTGGCGGCTTTTTACTTCCTCGGTGAAAACATGGGTTTCAGATCTTTTCAACTCGTATTCCCTGCAGGCGTCGATCGCGACTCCCTGTGTTGTTGTTGATCTGCCGCCTCTTCTCTTTTCACAAATCACAATGCAGCAACTTTTTGGGGAGTATCTATGGAGCGCGGACATACACGCGTACTTGTAATTCTTTTATCAGCGCTTGCTGCGGTATTCACCGTCAACGCTCGAGCGCAGATTGTTGGGGCCTCCATTATCGGCACAGTCCGCGATGCTTCGGGCGCCAGCATTCCGCAAGCGACGATCACAGTACGAAATCTCGAAACAGGCGCGGAACGCCGGGTCGCGAGCGATGCTTCAGGGCACTATGCAGCGCCATCCGTTCCCGTCGGCAACTATGAAGTCATAGCGCAGAAAGACGGCTTCAGCACACAATCGCGCAGCGGCATCAGCCTGGTGATTGGCCAGAGCGCTGTGGTTGATCTCTCGCTGGCAGTGGGCTCAGTGCATGAGGATGTGGCTGTTACTGATGCGCCGCAGACGCTGAATCCCACGACACAGCAGATTTCCGGTCTCGTAAGCGAGCGCCAGGTGAAGGAGCTTCCCCTCAATGGCCGCAGCTTCGATGAGCTGATTACTCTCAATCCCGCTGTAGTGAATTACACCGGCCAGCGTTCCGGCGCGGTTGGAACGACCAATTCTTCGCCGGGCAATATGTTTGCTGTTGCCGGTCACCGTCCGCAGGACAATATCTTCCTGCTGAACGGTATTGAGTATACCGGGGCTTCGGAGATCAACGTCACTCCCGGCGGTGTGAGCGGACAGCTGCTGGGTGTCGATGCGGTGCGCGAGTTCAACGTCGTCTCCGACGCTTACGGCGCGGAGTATGGCAAGAGAACCGGCGCGCAGGTTAGCATCGTGACTGCGTCGGGCACAAACAAGCTGCACGGCAGCGCCTTTGAGTTTCTGCGCAACAGCGCTCTTGATGCGCGTAACTACTTCGACCAGAGCGATATTCCCATCTTTCAGCGCAACCAGTTTGGCGGTTCGCTTGGCGGACCGCTGGTGAAAAATAAACTGCTGTTGTTCGGCAACTACGAAGGCTTCCGGCAAAATCTTGGCTTGTCGAACGTGACGCTGGTTCCGGACAACGCGTCTCGCGCGCAGGCCGTACCCAGTGTGCAGCCTCTACTGGAGCTATGGCCGGTCCAGAATGGGCCGGAGCTTGGCGGCGGCATCGCTGAAGCATTCAATCATCCGCTGCAACGCATCCGCGAGGACTTTGGCACGACGCGGCTCGATGACAATATCTCCGCGAAGGATTCTGCATTTGCGGTTTACACGATTGACGACAGCGCGGCAAACACTCCTACCATCAATCCACTCAGCTCGGTGGACACGAGCCTGCGCGAGCAGGTGCTGAGCGCACAGGAGCAGCACATCTTCACCTCGAACATTCTGAATACCTTCCGCTTCGGCTTTTCTCGCGGCGGGTATTTCTTTACCGGCGAGACGCCGGTCGATCTTCCCGGCTGGGTTGCGGGGAAACAGATCGGCGCCGTCGTCATCGGCGGCGGTACGGCGTTGAACGGTGCTTCGCAGATCAGTCTCGGCGGCACCAATGCGGGCAGCAACCTTCGCGCGGTTCGCAACCTGTTCACGTGGGACGACCATGTGTATATTTCGCATGGTCGGAACCAGCTGGAAGCTGGGGTCTGGTTGCAGCGGCTTCAGTCGAACAGCAATCTCGCGCAGTATCAGTATGGCCAGGCTTCTTTTGGCAGCCTGAGCGCATTTCTGAAGGGCTCTGTCTCCACCTTTACTGTCATTCCCTCGCCTACGGAACTCGGCTGGCGATCGCTCGAAGCTGCGGGCTTCGTGCAGGACACGTTGCGGCTGCGGTCAAATCTCGAGCTGCGGCTTGGCTTCCGCTTCGAATCGACAGACGGCTGGAACGAAGCCCAGGGACGCGCTTCCAACTATGTCTTCGACGACAACGGCGTGCTGGAGACGCAGCCGCATGTCGGCTCGTCCGCCTTCGCGGACAACCGCGCGAAGTTCATGCCGGAGCCACGAATTGGTGTCGCGTGGACGCCTTCGCAGAAGGGCGGCACGGTGGTTCATGCGGGCTTCGGCGTTTATCGCGCGCTGCTCGACAGCCTCGACTACCGGCTCGACCAGAATGCTCCTTTCAATACGACGCAGAGCATCAAGAACGTTGCCGTGTCGTCGCTCAACTTTGTTCCCGGCGAGCCTGCTCCGGCTAACAGCAAGGTTTCGCCCAGCGGCATTCAGCCGAATGCGGATACACCGACGCTGCTGAGCTGGTCGCTGAATGTGGAGCAGCAGATTGCACCCGGCATCTCCCTTACGCTCGGTTATCTCGGTTCGCATGGCTATCACCAGATGCTATCCGAGGACGTGAACGAGCCGATTCCTACGATCTGCCCGGCTTCGCCGTGCCCAGTCGGTCTGGCTGCCGGGACGGTCTACTATCCCAGCGGAGCACCGCTTGCCAATCCCGCGCTGGCCAACAGTACGACCTGGATCTCAGAAGGCGTGAGCTCTTACAACGGGCTGATTGTCGATGTGAACCGGCGCTTTAACAATGGGCTGCAGCTTCGCGGCGTTTATACCTTCTCGAAAAATCTCGATAACGGTACAGCCTGGAACAGCAGTGTGGGGGCGAATGCGCCCGGATTCGTGATGTATCCGGCGGAACCGGGTCTTGATTACGGTCCGGCGAATACCGATGTGCGCCATTTGGCTGTGCTTAACGGCACGTATGACCTGCCTTTCGGACACGGAAAGCCATGGCTTGCCGGATTATCGAACTTCGGAGAACGGGCCGTAAGTGGCTGGAGCACCAGCGCTATCGTCAATCTGCAAACGGGCCTGCCATTTACGCCGCAGCTTGGCTTTAATCCGTCGAATAACGGCGACAGCCGCAATCCGGTCCGTCCTTCGGTTAATCCCGATTTTCGCGGAAAGATTGTCGAAGGCGGAGCTTCACAATATTTCAATCCTGAGGCGTTTATCGTGCCAGTTTCCGGCACTTATGGGAATCTTGGACGCAATACGCTGACCGGACCTGGGGTTTCCGAGCTCGATCTTTCGCTGCGCAAGAACACGGCTATCTCGGAAAAGGTAAACCTGCAATTCCGCAGCGAGTTCTTCAATATCCTCAACCACACCAACTTCGGGACGCCGAATACGGTGGTTTATTCGTCGGCTTCGTCCACGCCTTCGCCTACGGCGGGGGTCATTACGACGACCGCTACAACTTCCCGGCAGATTCAGTTTGGGCTGAAGTTGCTGTTCTGAAGGGACGGGGGTCAGCTACCCCCTCCCCCCTCCTTTTTTCTTCCGGCTCTATATTTTTCAATCACTTAGCGGGGGATGACCCCCCGACAAACCCATGATTCTAAATAGGTTAACTTGCTTCTATTGTTTTCAATCACTTAGCAGGGGGTCTGAATTGGCTCCGTTTCTGGTTCGCTATTTCCAGTGTAGCGTTTTAGGGCATAATTCTATGCCAATTGTCGTTGCGACGAATTTATTGCATTTTCAAGGAGTTGTGGAAGATGATGGTAGAAATTGCTTGACACGGTTGCGGGGCTTATTTTTGGAGGCTGGCTGAAAGGGTCCTGCGTTTTCGCTATCGAGACATCCTCTGGATTCTTCGTCGCTGTGCTCCTCAGAATGACGCTCTTTGGAGGGATGGGGGCGTGGCTTGTTCTTTGTTGAAAGCTGGTTGAAAGGGTTCTACTTCTTCGCTATCGAGGTATTCTCTGGATTCTTCGTCGCTACGCTCCTCAGAATGACGCTCTTTGGTGGTTGACGAGGTGCGATTTCAGTCTGCGACTTCCCGGCTCTCGATGCCGGATCTGAATCTGAAGCCTTACACTGGAGGCATGAAGACCACCTTCCAGACCGGCGATGCCGCCGCTATTGAGACCGAACTTCTTGTCGTTTTTTCGACCGATGCAGCCACAGGCAAAGACAGCAAACCCGAAATCTCGCTCCTGACGGGCGAGGAGGCGTTGCAGAAGGCAGCTTCCGGCGTTCTCACCACGGGTGAATTTGCGAGCGGAAGCAATGAAACCGTTCTGCTGCATGCTCCGGCGGGGCTGAAGGCGAAGCGCCTGCTGGTGGTTGGGCTGGACAAGCAGGCGAAAGCTGCGGCGCATGATGTGCGCAAGGCGGCTGGAACCGCCGTCCGTTTGGCTAAGCCGCGCAAGCTGCGTGAGCTTGCCATCGTGCTTCCGAATACCTTTGACGCCGCTGCAGTCGCTCGCGCCGCGGTAGAAGGCGCATTGATCGCCGATTTCGATCCGGATACCTACCGCAGCGATCGCAAGGACCAGAGCATCCAGTCTCTGGCGATTGTGGCTGCGGAGGGCATCGATAAGAAAGCTGCTGAAAGCGGCTTTGAGGAAGGCCGGATCATCGGCGAATCGCAGAACTTTACCCGCACGCTGGTGAACGAGCCGGGAAACCGCATGACGCCGACGATTCTGGGGCAAAAAGCTGCGGAAATGGCGCAGGAATTCGGCCTGAAATGCGAGGTTTTTGGCGCGGAAAAGCTGCATGAGCTGAAAATGGGAGCCTTCTGGAGCGTCACTCAGGGCTCGGATGAGCCGCCTGCTCTGATTGTGATGGAGTACACGCCGGAAAATGCGCCAGCGGACGGGCCGGTACTGGGTTTGGTGGGCAAGGGCATCACGTTCGATACGGGCGGCATTTCGATCAAGCCCTCGGACAACATGGAGAAGATGAAGTACGACATGGCCGGGGGTGCGGCCATGATCGGAGCGATGCGCGCCATCGCTCAACTGAAGCCTGCGGTGAAAGTGATCTCGATTGTTACGGCTGCAGAGAACATGCCTTCGGGCAAGGCTTTCAAGCCGGGCGATGTGGAAATTGCCATGTCGGGCAAGAGCATTGAGATCATCAATACGGATGCGGAAGGGCGGCTGGTGCTGGCGGATGGGCTGGCTTATGCGCGTCAGCTGGGGGCGACCCACCTGATCGATGCGGCCACGCTCACGGGTGCCGTGGCTGTGGCTCTGGGGCAGATCAATGCCGGGGTCTTCTCAAACGATGAGGATACTTACGAGCACTTTGCCGGCGCGCTGGCGAAATCCGGGGAGCGGTTCTGGCGGCTACCGCTCGATGAGGAGTATCGCGAACAGATTCGCTCGGATATTGCCGATATTAAGAATACGGGCGGACGTTATGGCGGGGCTATTACGGCGGCTATGTTTCTGAAAGAGTTTGCGGAGGATACTCCGTGGATTCACCTTGATATTGCCAGCATGGCCTGGCTGGATGATGCGAAAGCCTGGACGGCCAAGGGTCCGACCGGGGTTGGGGTAAGAAGTATTGTGGAGTGGGTGAGGAGTTACGGAAAGTAGTTTATCCCTGGTTTTTCTCTAGTTCACGAAACAGATCGTCCGGCTGTTTTTTCGGATCCCACCCTTTCGCAAAATGCGCGAAAGGATGGGGCACCCGGGTTTCTTCTTCATCGTAAAAACTGAGGGCTGCGCATGAGCGCAGCCCTCAACCGTATACCCAATTATTTCTAAGAGGCGGCCTTCAGGTGTTTGCCATCGGCAATTTCCTCGATCACCTTTTTATTGAAGGCGGGGAGATCGTCCGGCTTCCTGCTGGTGATGAAGTTGCCATCCACAACCACTTCTTTATCGACCCAATTGGCTCCGGCGTTCTTCAAGTCGGTCTTGAGGGACGGCCATGAGGTGAGCGTGCGTCCTTTGACCACTCCTGCTTCGATTAAAGTCCACGGCCCGTGACAGATGGCTGCTATCGGCTTGCCGGCTTGGGCGAACTGCTTCACAAAATTGACGGCTTTCTCGTCCATTCGCAGATTGTCTGGATTGGCGACGCCGCCCGGGAGCAGCAGCAAGTCGTAATCTGCCGGTTTGGCGTTTTCGAGCGTTTTGTCGACCTTTACCGAGTCGCCCCAATCTTTGAACTTCCATCCGCGGATTTCTCCGGACTTGGGCGAGATGACATCTGTCGTCGCACCAGCTTGTTCGACTGCCTTCTTGGGTTCGGTAAGCTCAACCTGTTCAAAGCCATCTGTGGCCAGAATTGCGACTCTCTTACCTTTCAGGGTTTGCTGCATGCCGACTACCTCCACTTCTTTTTTGGCATACCATGAGAAGTTTTACGTGCTCTGGTAAGTAGGAAGGAGATGGCGGCGGAAGCGTTGCCAGCTCGCGGCAGGGAAATGGGCCAAAGTGAATGTGAATATTTCTTGAAAATATGATGGGGAGGCATCCGGGGATGTCTCGGCAACAACTGACGGGTATGTACTGTAGGAGGAGGATTTCGCGTGCAAGGTTCTACTTTTACAATGACCCAGAAATTTGCGGCGGCTGCCGCTACGCTCGCCGTGGTTGCTTTTACCGGCTGCAAACCTAGCGGTCCGGAAAACATTCAGCTCTCGGGCGCCGGGAGCACCTTTGTCAATCCTGTGATGACGCGCTGGACGTCGGATTATTCAAAGGTTCACACCAATGTGCAGATCAATTACCAGTCCATAGGCTCGGGTGGGGGCATTCAGCAGGTGAAGGCGGGCACGGTGGATTTTGGCGCCTCCGATGCTGCGCTGAACGATCAACAGCTGGCTGCGATGAAACCGGTGATCCAGTTTCCCGAGTCCGCCGGTCCTGTCTGTCTGACTTATAACCTGCCGGATTTGAAAGACCCGCTGCAGCTTTCACCTGAAGCGCTGGCAGGCATCTTTCTGGGCACGATCAAGAGCTGGCAGGATCCGTTGATTGCGAAGGACAACCCTGGAGTGACACTGCCGAAGGTGAATATCGTGGTAGCTCACCGCGCGGAGGGCAGCGGCACGACCAACATTTTCACTACTTATCTGGCTGCTGTGAGCCCGGAGTGGCAGTCGAAGGTGGGCAAGGGCAATTCGGTAAACTGGCCGGTTGGACTGGGCGGCAAGGGCAGCGAGGGTGTCACGGGAAATATTCGGCAGTCTCCGGGAGCAATTGGCTATGTGGAGCTGACCTACGCGCAGCAGAATCAACTGCCGGTGGCGAAGGTAAAAAACCAGGCTGGCGAGTATGTTTCTGCTACGGCAGACGCCACGACGGCAGCAATCAATGCTTTCAGCAGCCAGTTGGCGCAAGACCCGCGGACTCCGATTGTGAACCCGCCAGCTTCAGCGAAGGACGCTTATCCGATTTCGGGGCTGACGTTCCTGATTATTCCGAAGGATGGTCCGGGTAAGGATAAGCGGGCTGCGCTGAAGGGCTTTGCGCAGTACATCATTACGGATGGGCAGGCCACGGCTGGGAGCTTGAATTATGCTCCGCTGCCGGATGGGGTGAAGCAGTATGACCAGCAGCAGTTGCAGCTTATGACTGCGGATGGTCAGCCGTTGCAGTAGATGCTTTCCCACCCTTTCGCAAAAGGCGCGAAAGGATGGGGCACCCAGGTTGAAGGGTGGAGACGTGCAGTAGATATTTCCCTCCCCACCCTTCGCTTCGCTCAGAATGGGGCACCCTGGTTAAAGAATCCATGCGCAACTGACGGCTGTCTCAGCTCTCAAAGTAGCTCATGGATTCTTCCCCTTCACTTTGTTCAGGGTCAGAATGACGGCCTTGTTTCCTCTTACATGACTTCCGGGGCGCTGATGCCTAGCCATGCCAGGGAGCGGATGAGCTCGCGCTGGGTGATGGCGGCGGTGGCGAGCAGGAATTTCTTCCGCTCGGGATTGGCCTCGGTCAAAATGTGGTGCTTGCGGTAGAAGTTGCTGAACTCCTGCGCGAGCTGGAAGGCGTGTTTGGCCAGGTATGCGGGCTCGGCGGTGGCGATGCACTGGTCGAGCAGCAGGGTGGTTTTTGCGGCGCGGAGCCAGACTTGCCAGATGCCGTCGCCTTCTTCGCCGGCGAGATAGGGCGAGGCGTCGACGCTGGCGAAATCGGCGAGGGCTTGCTCGGCGGTGATTCCGGCTTTGCGGAAGATGCTGCGGGTGCGCACGACGGCGTACTGCATATAGGGGCCGGTTTCGCCTTCGAAGCTGAGAGCGTCTTTGAAGTCGAAGGCGATGACGGTGTTGCGCGTGTACTTGAGCATGAAGTAGCGCAGCGCGCCGACGGCAATTTCGGTTGCGATCTGGGTGCGCTCGGCTTCGCTCTGCTCGGGGTGGCGGCTGTCGACTTCGGACTGGGTTGCGACGATGAGCTTGTCGATGAGGTCGTCGGCTTTTACGCCGAAGCCTTTGCGGCCTGAGACTTCGATGTAGGGGCGGCTACGGTCTTCTTCGGCGATGGTGTAGCCGAGTTCTTCGGCGCAGCGCGGTGTGAGCGCGACCATCTCATAAGAAAAATGCGTGTAGTGCGAGGCCTGATCGGTGTAGCCGAGGCCGCGCAGGGCTTCGATGACGTTGGCCTGAGGGTCGGACTGGCGCGAATCGATGACGTTGTAGATGGCCTGCGCGCCGCCGAAGTGTGGGTGGTTGGGCTCACCGTGTTCGGCGGAGATCCAGCAGGTGTGATTCGGGTACTCGAAGAATTTGTTGTAGGCGAAGTCGCGTCCGAGGAGGCCGAATTTCCAGAGATGGTAGGCGATGTCCTTGCCGACGTAGGTGACGGTACCGTTGGAGCGGACGATGACTTTCGCGTCTTCGTCGGGGCCGTCGCCTTGTGCGGCCTGCGCGGTTCCGGGGCGCTTCATGACCCAGCAGCCTTTGTTCTTGCCTTCGGTTTCGAAGTAGAGGACGCCTTTGGTTTTGAGTTGCTCGAAAGCGAGGTCCCAGAAGTGCAGGCTAAGAATTTCACTTTCTCGAGGTAAGAGATCATATTCGATCCCAAGACGCAGCATCGTTTCTAAATGGCGTCTTAAAACAGCAGTCGAAATGATTTCCGCAATCCGTGCTGTTTCCCTTGATTTTTGCCCAGCATCGGCCAAATGAAGGGCACCTTGCTCCATCTGATGAAGCGTAAGCAGCCGTAAAGCTTTGCGCTCCTGGCTTACAGCTTCATCACCATTGGCGTTGTACCACTGCGAGACGCGGGCGTAGAGGTCCCAGCAGTAGTAGTCGATGCGCTGGCCATCGGCGGCGAGCCTGGCCATCAGGGCTTCGACATCTTTTAGAGAGAGCCCTTCGAGGTGCATGAGGCCGACGACGACGTCGGCTACCTGTACGCCGGTGTTGTCGATGTAATTCTGCACATCGACCTTTTGTCCGGCGGCGCGAAGAAGCTGGACGAAGGTGTCGCCGAGGATGGCATTGCGCAGGTGGCCGACGTGGGCTGCCTTATTCGGGTTGATGCTGGTGTGCTCGACGAGCGAGTGCACAGGGGCTTCGAGCGCGGGGACGTCGGCTCCTGCGGCTATGTCGCGGGCTGCGGCGGCGCGATCGAGGCGGGCATTGATGTAGCCTGCTCCGGCAACTTCGAATCTAGTGAAGCCTTCGAGAGGCGACAGGTCGGCAATAATCTCTTCGGCGATCTTGCGCGGAGCTTTTTTAAGCTTGCGGGCCAGCTCAAAGGCGAGCGGCAGGGCGTATTCGCCGAACTTGATCTCGGGTGGCTGCTCGATGGCGATGGTGTCGAGCTCGATCTGGAACTTGTCGCGCAGAACGGCGCGAAGTCGAGCGGTCAGCTTCTTCTGTTCTCTTAAATACACGTGGGTTCACCGGAAAAGTGCGGGCGGAAATTCCGTGGCGCTCTTTGTGTCAAATACCTGATTTTACTGCTTGATTTTAACAGGGGTGCTGGTTTGACGCTGGTTCCACGCAACCCTAAGATGAAGAGAGCCGTAAATTCCGCGCATGCCTGATCCCGAAAAGTTTTACCTGACCACTCCGATTTACTACGTCAATGCGCGGCCGCATATCGGTCACGCTTACACCACGATTGTGGCGGATGCCGTGGCGCGGCGGAAACGCGCGCTTGGCTTTGACACGTGGTTCCTGACCGGAACCGATGAACATGGACAGAAGATCGAGCGCTCGGCGAAGGCTGCGGGCATCGAACCGCAAGAGTTTACCGATCGCGTGGCGGCGGAGTTTCGCGGGCTGTGGGACTGCATGGGGCTCACGTATGACGACTTCATCCGCACGACAGAGCCGCGTCATAAAGAATCGGTGCAGAAATTCTTTACGCTGCTGAAAGAGCGCGGATACATCTATAAGGGCTCATACACCGGACAGTATTGCGTTTTTGACGAGGCTTATGTCGATGTTGCTCCGGGCGCGCCTTGTCCGGATTGCGGACGGCCCACGGAGACGATCAGCGAAGAGAATTATTTCTTCAAGCTATCGGCGTTTGAGCGCAAGCTGCTGGAGTTTTACGAGGCGAATCCGGAGTTTATTCGGCCTGAGACGCGTCGCAACGAGGTGATCTCGTTTGTGCGCAGCGGGCTGAAAGATTTGTCTGTGAGCCGCACCAGCATCAAGTGGGGCATCCCGGTTCCCAGTGATGAAAAGCATGTCATTTATGTCTGGCTGGATGCACTGAGCAATTACATTACGGCGCTTGGCTACGGCAGCAACGACCCCAGCAAGTTTGAGAAATACTGGCCAGCCGATCTGCAGATTATCGGTAAGGAGATCAGCCGCTTTCACTGCGTTTACTGGCCTGCTTTCCTGATGGCGGCGGGGCTGCCGTTGCCGAAGAGCATCGTGGCGCATGGCTGGCTGCTCTTTGAAGAAAGCAAGATGTCGAAGTCACGCGGGAACATTGTGCGCGCGGAGACGATTCTCGAAGTGCTTGGGGCAGACGCGCTGCGGTATTTTCTGCTGCGCGAAATTGTCTTCGGGAATGACGGCAGCTTCTCTTTCGACGCGCTGGTGCAGCGGTATAACAGCGATCTTGCGAACGGCTACGGAAATCTGGCCAGCCGCACGCTGGCGATGATTCAGAAGTATTTTGACGGCGTGATTCCGGAAGCAGCGGCGTGCGATGTGGGCATTTGCCAGGATGCGCCGAGCTACATTGCCACCTTTGGAAAAGAGTTTGAGGCGCTTAATTTCTCGAAGGCTCTCGAATCGCTCTGGGGTCTGATCGGCAACGTCGATGGCTTTCTCACCGCTCGTGCACCGTGGAAGGCGCACGGCGATGTGAGCGAGAACGACATGCGGCTCTTCCGCGCCGATGTGCTCTACACGGCGGCTGAAGCGATTCGCATTATTACCGCGCTTGTGTATCCGGTGATGCCGGATGCGGCTGCGAAGGTGTGGTCGCAGCTCGGGCTTGGGGATATCAAGAAAGCAGATTTGAAGAATCTCACATGGGGAGGCCTGAAGGCCGGCACAAAGCTCGGCGAGCTTGGCCCTGTCTTTCCCCGCGCAGAAAAGGACGCGATTACCCGTATGCAAGACATCGAACAGCAAAACGCAAAAGCAACCGAGGCCACGCAGCCCACAACTCCGGAGCACCATACTTCCAAGCTCGAATCCATCGTGGATGGGCTGGCGGTCGCCATCTCCGAATCCACCAGCGAAAGCAGCGCGGTAGCGGCTTTCACCGATGCGATCCGGAATGACATTCACGCTGGATCACAGACACCTCCCGCTGCGGCAGAGACGCAAACGACGGCAGTACCTGCTCCGGCAGAGACTTCCGGGATTGCAGCCGCCGCTGGACAGGCGGCAGTTTCACAGGAAAACGCGAAAATCACGATCGACGACTTCGCCAAGGTGGAGCTGCGCGTGGCGCAGATTAAAGTTGCCGAGCGGGTCCCAAAAGCAGACAAGCTGCTTCGTCTTGAAGTGGATCTTGGGTACGAGACGCGGCAGATTCTTGCCGGGATCGCTGAGGCTTATACGCCGGAATCGCTGATTGGACGCAAGGTTGTGATTGTGGCGAATCTTGCTCCGCGTAAGCTGCGCGGGCTGGAATCGAATGGCATGATCGTGGCTGCTTCACTGGGTGACGGGAAGCCGGTGCTGGCTGGGTTTCTGGAAGATATCGAGATTGGGGCGCGGCTGAAGTAGTTTGTCGGCCTGCTTTTGGTCGACGATGCGTGGGTGATCCCGAACATCCAGAAACCGCAGGTCCCTCGACTCCGCTGCGCTTCACTCAGGATGACGGCGGGTGGGGCTTGATTTCATGCTCTCCCACCCTTCGCCTGCGGCTCAGAATGGGGCACCCGGCTTTATGCCGATCGAGGCAAGAAGCAGGTCCTTCCCCTTCACTCCGTTCAGGGTCAGGATGACACGTTAATTTTGAGGAGCCATCGCACTCAGGATGACGGCTTAAAGACTACGACGAACTGAATCATTGAGGATCGCCTTTGCTCATCGACTCCCATGCACACCTTGACAGCGCACGTTACGACGAAGACCGCGATGCATTGCTGGCGCGCGCGTGGCAGGCGGGTGTGCGGACGGTGCTTTCGATTGGCATAGGCGATGGGCCGGAGACGATGCACCGGGCGCTCGATCTGAGCCGCGAGTACGCGGGCAGACCGGAGACGCCGCGCATCTTTGTGAGTGCCGGGGTGCATCCTCATGAGGCGCAACTGGCTGACGATGCTGCGCTGGCGAAGCTCAACGATCTTTTGCAGCAACCGGAAGTGATTGCCTGCGGCGAGATTGGTCTCGACTACTTTTACGACCACTCTCCACGCGAGACGCAGAAGACTGTTTTCCTCCAGCAGATGGAGATTGCGGCGGAGCACAGGAAGCCGATCATTATTCACTGTCGGCCATCCGACAATAGCACCAATGCCTGGGACGATACCCTTGATTTGATTGAAGCGGAATGGGCGCCGAAGGGACTGGGCGGCATTCTGCATTGCTTTACCGGCGAATGGGATCATGCCAGACGCGCGATGGATTGCGGCTTTCTTATCTCGTTTGCGGGGAATATTACCTTTCCCAAGGCGCAGCCGATCCGCGATGCTGCCGTAAATGTGCCTCTGGACCGCATGCTGATCGAGACTGATGCGCCTTTTCTTGCGCCGGTGCCGAACCGGGGCAAGCGCAATGAACCGGCCTGGGTGGTCGAGGTCGCTGCAAAAGTGGCCGAAATCCGTAATCTGACTGTGGATGATGTAGCTTCCCATACGACGGAAAACTTCTATCGGTTTTTCAGTATGGCAGCGAACATGGCACACTGAGGGTAGCGGTTCGCGTGTCGTTTGCGCTGATAATCTGAAGTAGAGAGAGATTTTATGGCCGGGGACAACTCCTTCGACGTCGTAAGCAAGGTAGATATACAGGAAGTGCGCAATGCCATCGATCAGGCAGTGAAGGAAGTGCGCGCACGCTTCGATCTCAAGGACTCAAAGTCCGAGATCAAACTGGAAAATGACGAGGCCATCCAGCTCGCCTCCGCCGATGAGTACAAGCTGGAAGCGGTAAAGGAAATCCTGTCGCACAAGCTGGTGAAGCGCGGCATCTCGCTCAAGGCGCTAGTTTACGAGAAGCTGGAACAGGCGATGGGGTCGAGCGTGCGGCAGAAGATTACGCTGCAGCAGGGCATTCCGAGCGAGAAGGCAAAAGAGATCGTCCGGCTCATCAAGGACTCGAAAAAGAAGGCGCAGGCCTCGATTCAGGGCGATACAGTGCGCATAAGCAGCAAGGACCGCGATACTCTACAAGAGGTGATCGCGCTGCTGAAGGGCAAGGACATCGGCATCGATATGCAGTTTACGAATTACCGGTCGAATTAGTCGAAGAGCAGAAAGAAGTTTTTTGAGCCTAAGCGGAGAGCAAGTGAGCACAACCACCATAGCGACGGCAAAAGAGGTCTTCGACCTGCTGCATGACGATCTGCGCGCGATTGAGCGTGAGTTCGGCAATGATGCCGTCTCCTCCGTCAAAGCCATTACGGAAATTTCCGATTACCTGCGCGAGGGCGGCGGGAAGCGCATTCGGCCTTCGCTGCTGCTGCTTTCAGCCAAGTCGCAGGGCTACTCCGGACATGGCGCGGTGCGGCTGGGCGCGGTGGTTGAGATGGTGCACACGGCCACGCTGGTTCACGACGACATTATTGACGCTGCCGACACGCGGCGCGGACGGCCTTCGGCTAACACCACGTGGGGGAACGCAAAGTGCGTGCTCGCCGGCGATTGGCTCTATATGCAGGCTTTTCGCGTGGCGCTCGAAGAACGCAACTTCCGCGTGCTTGACCTGCTGATCGGGCTTACGCAACAGATGGTGGAGGGCGAGCTGCTCCAGATGGAGACGCTGGGGCGTGCTGTCACGGAGCAGGAATACTACGACCTGATCTACCGCAAGACGGCCTGCCTTTTTGAAGTCACGATGCGACTTGGCTCGGTGCTGGCGCAGGTGAGCGGCGAAGCCGAAGACCTGATGGGCGAGTACGGACATGCGCTGGGCATGGCCTTCCAGATTGTGGACGATGTGCTGGACCTGACGGCTACCGAGGAAGTGCTGGGCAAGCCAGTGGCCAGCGATCTGCGCGAAGGCAAGGCTACGCTTGCTGTCGTTCATGCGCTGGAACATGGTTCTGCGCCGGAGCGCGAGGCTATCCTGACGGTCCTTACAGATCAGAACTTCGAGCGGGTAACGCATGACGAGATTCTTGCGGTGCTGGCACGGAACCAGTCAGTGGATTACGCGATGAGTGCGGCTTTTCGGCATGCCGATCGCGCGCGCCATGCCATCGCTTCCCTGCCCGATTCCGACTTCAAGCGTGCGCTGCTGTGGGTTCCCGATTTTGTGGTGGCGCGGGAGAAGTAAAGCAGGATTCTCTTTGTGCGCAGAGATGACAGCCCGCGGTCATTTCACACGCTAAAACACAGCTCTCAGGCATGTGCTATTCTTGCGGGTTCTTATGTCTGAAGAGCGCACTACTCCAATTCGTGTCCTCGTCGCCAAGCCGGGCCTGGATGGCCATGACCGTGGCGCCAAGGTGATTGCGCGCTCTCTGCGGGATGCCGGCATGGAGGTCATCTATACCGGGCTACGGCAGACGCCGGAGATGATCGTGAATGCGGCGATTCAGGAAGATGTGGACTGCATTGGGCTGAGCATTCTTTCCGGAGCACATAACGCCATCGTGCCGCGGGTGATGGCGCTGCTCAAAGAGCGGGGTGCCGATGACATTCTGGTTGTGCTCGGGGGGACGATTCCCGAGCAGGATACAGCCTCTCTAAAATCGCATGGCGTGGCGGCGATCTTTGGGCCGGGCACGGCGCTTGAGACGACGGTGACCTTCATTCGCAGCCATGTCCGGGTACGAGATTTTATGTCGTAATAACCCACTTGTGGTCCGTTTTCATCCATAATTTCAGGTATATTCACGCGAGATTTATTATTCGGGACTGGAATTTCAAGGGCACGTCAATCCTTCTCTTGACGGAGAACCCCAATGAGCATCAACCGCAGAGACTTCATGCGCAGCGTAGCCAGCGTATCCGGAGTAGCCCTCGCCAGTACAATCCCAACCGGCCAGCCGCAGGCACAGACGATCAACCCGTTATTGCCCAGCCCGGAACAATCGGGAATTGAGCATGTGGTGGTTGTGATGATGGAAAACCGAAGCTTCGATCACCTGCTAGGCTGGATGCCGAATGCGAATGGCCGCCAGTCGGGCCTGCAATATCTGGATAACAGCGGCGTAGCCCACCCGACGTACCGGCTGACGGATTTTGTGGGCTGCTCGCACCCTGACCCGGACCATTCCTATGCCGGAGGGCGATCGGAGTACAACAACGGCAATATGGACGGCTGGCTGCGCACCAGCACCAATGACACGTTCGCTATCGGCTATTACGAAGAAGCTGACCTGCCGCTTTTCAGTGTTCTGGCGCGGAACTATACGACGCTCTGCAATTATTTTCCTTCGATCATGTCGTCTACTTTTCCGAATCGCGTCTTTCAACATGCCGCGCAGACCGACCGGCTGGATAATTCGCTGAGTCTTTCGACGCTGCCGACGATCTGGGATTCGCTGCTAAGCGCGGGCGTCAGCTGCAAATATTACTACTCAAATGTGCCGTTTTTGGCGCTCTGGGGGCTCAAATATGCCGAAATATCCGCGCTTTATGCTGATTTTCTGCTCGATGCCGCGATTGGCAATTTGCCCCCTGTCTCGTTTGTAGACCCCTGGTTCACGATTCTGGACGACGGCTCGGGAAATGACGATCATCCACATGCCGACCTGCGCAAGGGCGAGATATTTCTGCGGCAGGTGGTAGAAGCGCTGGCGAAGAGTCCGGAGTGGTCGAAGACGGTGCTGGTGATCAATCGCGATGAATGGGGCGGCTTCTTCGACCATGTAGTTCCACCACGCGCGGCAGCTGCGAATGCGGTGGATACGGATATTGTCGATGGAAAAACGCTGTTGGGGTGCCGCGTGCCGACAGTGGTGGTGTCTCCGTTCAGCAAAGGGAATCCGGACAAGCCACGGATCAATTCGCTGACCTTCGATCACACGTCGATATTGAAGCTGATTGAATGGCGGTGGCAGCTGGCGCCGTTGACGCCGCGCGATGCCTCAAACGATATTGCGAACCTGGCATTGGCATTGGATCTCAGCAGCTCGGACACTTCCCTGCCAACGCTGCCGGTGATTAAGAATCCACCGTGGGAACCCTGCTTCAATGACTTCTCGCTGGCTGTGGGGCAGCAGGGTGTACCGGCAAGCACCACCCAGGCGACGGCACTGGCCATGAAGGAGCACGCCAAGGGGGTCGATAATGAAACTTACGACTTCTACCTGCTATTGAAATCGGAGCACACAAATGGGTGGCGTATTCCTGCCGGGCTGAAGTAACAAACAAGGGCTGCCCGTTTATACGGGCAGCCCTGTTTCATTGCCGCTCGAAGGGATCTTTCTTCTGGCGGTCGAAGGCCATGGGCTTTCCTTCTTCGGATCCCACGCCGTTGCGTGCCTCTGAATCATTCAGCGGCTGCAGACCATCCTTGCCTGCGGCTGTCGGCGAGCCCGGCACCGGAGGCTGACCGGTTGCGGGCGCGGCCTTCGCCATGTCGGGCTTGCCGGTCGTGGTCTCATCGGAAAGGTGCTGCCATACGGCGTGATTTTTATTGGTGCGCCCGGTTTCGCAGCCTGCGGTCAACAACAGTCCAGCGGCAGCGGCGATGAGCACGGCGCGGGAAAGAATCTGCATGTGGAATTCGTCCTCCGGTTGTTTGAGGACGAATTATTTGTCCTCAACAGTTCGGAACCAGTGTAATGGCTGGACGGTTGTCTGCGGAATGTCCGGGAAGCTCTCCGAGAATTTTTATTTGAGCTGTGCGCGGATAGCTGTCGCGTACTTTTCCGGCAGGGTGCGCTTCTGCATCTTGCCATCGACGACGACGTGCGTCGTCTGCGCCTCGGCGAGGAGCCGGATGACGTCAGATTGCACATGAAACAGGTTGTAGGCGAAGCGGATCACGCTGGAGCGTAAGGCGATGATGCGCGTCTCGACTGTTAGTACCTCGTCATAATGCGCCGGGGCTCTGTAGCGGCAGGTCGCTTCGACGACGGGCAGGTGGCAGTCGTCGGCGATTTCCATCTGCTTGTAATCGAATCCGAGCTGGCGCAGGCATTCGACGCGGCCCATTTCAAACCAGACAAAGTAATTGGCGTGGTAGACGACGCCCATCTGATCGGTTTCAGCGTAGCGGACACGTACGGTGATGGAGGAAGACTGCATGCAGCTTGAGTGTAATTGAGGAAAAAGCCTGCGCGAGGCAGGCTTTACAACCCGGGGCTAAAGCCCCTTTGTCTAAATTGATATTCACCGGGCTGAAGCCCGGTGCTTCTACCAAATCTAAGACTCAGATTCATCCAACCGTCGTTACGGCTTGAGCTTCGAGAAGATGGCGAACTTCGAGACGTCGTTAAACATCACGAAGACGGCGAAGAGCACGAGCACCACGAATGCAACCTGATACACGCGCTCCTTGAACTGCTGGTTCAGATCGCGGCGGATCGTTCCCTCGATCATCAGCAGCAGGATCATGCCGCCGTCGAGTATGGGAATGGGCAGCAGGTTGAAGATGCCGAGGTTGATGCTGATGAGCGCCATCAGGGTGATGATGGGCTGCCAGCCGGGCATGGTGACGGCTTCGCCGGTATAACGAGCCATGCCGACGGGTCCCATCAATTGCTGGACCTGCGAGCGGCGGGTAAAGAGGCGATGCAGCACGTCGACGATGTAGCCGGCGTTGTGAAGATTGAAGACGACGGAGCGGCGAATGGCCTGCGGGAGCGGAAGCTGTTCGACCCGGAAAGGCGGCAGCTCAGCCTTGAAGCCGAGGCGATAGCCCATTTGCCCCTCACCGTTGTCGGCCCAGGTGGGCTGAATGCGCAGCGTCTCCGGCTGGCCGTTGCGGTCCACATTCAACGTGACGGGCTGGCCGTTCTGCTGCTGCAGGAAAGCCATGACCGCTGCCACGGAGTGGAGAGCCTGTCCGTTGATGGAGTTGATAAGATCGCCGGACTTCAGGCCTGCTTTGTCTGCTGGGAAGCCGGGCTCGATGCCCTGTACCTTGAGCGGGCCGCTCTGATAACGCGGGATGAGGCCGATGTTCTCGATCTCGAAGTCCTGTCCCTTGCTGCTATCGACTAAAAAGAGAGAGCCGGAAACCTGTGTTGTCTGGCTATTTGTGTTGCGCTCAACGGTAAATGGAACGCTCGAATTGGCATCGAGGGCGGCGCGGATGCGGACCTTTTCCCAGGTGGGATTTACGTCCTTATCGAATTTGATGATGCGGTCACCGGACTGCAAGCCGGCGTGGGCGGCGGCGGAGTTCACCGGCACCAGATCGACGACGGCGGGCCCGTAGAGGTACTGCTCGACCTCGTTGTGCATCATGTAGTAGCCGGTCATGAGCGCGAAGGCGAGGATGAAATTGGCCACCGGACCAGCGAGTCCGATGAGCACGCGCTGCCAGCGCGGATGCGAGGCAAATTCACCGGGATCGCCAGTGCGCTCCTCGGTGGGATTTTCGCCAGCCATCTTCACGTAGCCGCCCAGGGGCAGCAGGCTCAGGCGGTAGTCGGTATCACCGCGGCGGAAGCCGAAGAGGCGGGTCCCGAAGCCGATGGAAAAGACTTCGACGCGCACACGGAAAAACTTAGCCACAGCAAAGTGGCCGAACTCATGCACCAGCACCATGATGCCGAGCACAACGAGCATGGAGAATATCGCGGTAAGAGCAAAAGGCATGTGTGTTTTAGAAAAACCTATCAGCGGGCATCAGGTTCGGGGGACGACAGCTTCATGTCCAGCCCGTGCCAGGACTTCCCTTGCCATTTCGCGCGCCTGATGATCGAGCGCGAGCACTTCACGAATGGTCCGGGGATGAGTCTCGGGGGTAGCCTGCAATACTCCTTCTATTGTACGCGCTATGCCTGTAAAGCAGATTTTTCTTTCCAGAAACGCCTCGACGGCAACCTCGTCGGCGGCGTTAAGTGCAATGCAATGAGCGCCTCCCTTCTCCGCGGCCTCGTAGGCGAGGCGCAGGCAGGGGAAACGGGCGAAGTCGGGTGGCTCGAAATTGAGCTGTCCGAGAGAAGCCATGTCGAAGGTGAGATCGGACTGAACACGTTCCGGATAGCTCATCGCGTAAAGAATCGGCAGGCGCATGTCGGTGACGGAAATCTGCGCAAGGATGCTGCCGTCGATGTATTCCACCAACGAATGCACAGTGGATTGCGGGTGCACACTGACTTTGACGTCTGATGGCGGCAGATTGAAGAGGCGGCAGGCCTCAATAATTTCGAGGCCCTTGTTGAGCATGGTTGCCGAGTCGATGGTGATGCGGCGCCCCATAACCCATGTCGGGTGCTTGAGCGCCTGCTCTACGGTGATGCCTTCGAATTCACTGAGAGGCAGCTGGCGGAATGGGCCACCGGAAGCGGTCAGCCAGATGCGGCGGATTTCTTCTTTCGTTCCGGCACGCATGCACTGATGCACGGCGTTGTGTTCGGAATCGATGGGGAGGAGCGGAACATTCTTTGCGCGCGCGGCTGCGGTGAGGATTTCACCCGCGGCCACCATCGCTTCCTTGTTGGCCAAGCCGATGGCTTTGCCAGCCTCGACAGCGGCGTAGGTCGCTTCAAGTCCGGCGACACCAACGATGGCGGAGACTACAAAATCTACTTCGGGCAGCGTGGCTACGCGGACTGTGCCTTCGGTTCCGTAGAGGACTTCGATGTCGCTTATGCCTGCGGTCTTGAGACGCTGTGCCAGCGTTGCGGCTGATTCTTCGGTGGCGACGGAAACAACACGGGGATGCCAGCGGACAGACTGCTCAAATGCCGCGTCGAGGTTTTGTCCGGCAGCCAGCGACGACACGGCGAAACGGTCCGGAAAGCTTTCGATGATGCTGAGGGTGCTCTGCCCAATGGAGCCGGTTGAGCCGAGAATGGCGATCTGTTTCAAGGTGTGAATCTCACTCCTATTATTTTTTAGCAGGCTGCGACCACGGCGGCACGATGCCATTCATGCGAGCGTAAGCCACAAGCTGCCCCATATGTTCATTATCGTGGACGATGATGCGGAGGTACATTCCGTCGACCGTCACGTGCTTGCCCTCGATTTCGACCTTGCGCTGAAGGTCGCCGGGTTTCAGCTGTGCGCGTGCGGTTTTCACTGCGTCTAACGAGCGCTTCAGCCAATGGATGACATCGGCCTTTGCAGTTACTGTCTTTTCCAAGTCGTCAGAGGTGAGATCGGGCGGCATCCTGGGGCCAGTCACGCTCAGCAGATAAAAATTCGCAATCGCGATGTGCATATAGACTTCGCTTACGGAGCGAACGCCCGGTGCAGGCCGCCAGGTATACTTGTCGGAGGGAATGGCCTCGGCCAGCGAGATCAGTTGATTGGAGACATGGGTCCACTCACCGTCATAGCCTTCCCACAGGCCGTCGTCCTGGGCATGCGCGGTGGTGGTGCCGATCAGGACGAGAAGCAATAGAAGCTTTTTCATGCGCTCTCCCGGCTACGCTTCGATTCTAAAACCACTGCTGCGCCAGTTGCGCCCACCACAATACTGGAGCAGCCAGCAGCAATGCGTCGATCCGGTCGAGCACGCCGCCGTGTCCGGGCAGCAGGGTGCCGGAATCTTTTACGCCTGCGCCGCGTTTGATGGCTGATTCAATGAGGTCGCCTACCTGCGCGGCGATGTTTAACAGTACTGCCAAGCCGAGCCACCGGAAGATCGAGCCGGGATAAGCGATCCAGTCGAAGCCATGTTTCGCGAGTATCTGTCCGAGGAAGATCAGCACAAGGGTGATCAGCAGACTGCCCAATACGGAGCCTGCGCTGCCTTCCCACGTTTTGTTCGGGCTGATCGATGGGGCGAGTTTACGTTTCCCAAAGGCTCGGCCCACGTAAAGCGCGACTACATCGCCTGTCCACACCGTGAAAAAGAGAAAGACGAGCAACGATGATCCGTTTTCCTGCGCGCTGAGAAGCGGAATCGACGTCAGCGACAGGCCAATGTACAGCAGCCCGAAGACGGAATAGGCTGTGTCGGGCAACACGCGGGGCAGCGGAGATCGAAATGCGCAAAGAATGAAGAGCACGAAGCTCAGGCATCCGAGCAATGGAGCGGTGTATTCCGGACGAAAGAAGACGCAGGCGAAGAGCGCAGCGATGCCAACGATGACGGCAATGCGCGGCGTCTTTGCCCCGGTTGCATCGGCGATCACCAGATATTCCCACGCAGCGAGGCCTGCGACGGCAGCTGCGGCCAGCGTAATCAGCCAGAATGGCCCTTTGAAGACCAGCAACAAAACAAGGGGAACAAGCACAACTGCAGTCAATACACGTTTCATCGTTCGTACGGAGACCCTGTTGGGCAGGATACACGGTCATGCCGGAATATGCGGCAATTCATGCTGCCTTAGCGTCTAAAGATCAGGAGCTATGAATGACAAATATCAGAATTGCGGTAGCAATATTTGCCTTGGGTTCGCTCGCCTGTGCACTGCCAGCCACGGCTCAACAGGGCGATACCGGCACCGCGCAGGCCACGGTCACAGTCCTTCCCAAGGGGGGAGAAGCACCGGCCTTGCAGCAGCAGAATCTGAAGGTGAAAGCCAATGGAAAAGACAGCACGGTGACACATTGGGAATCGCTGAGCGGGGATAAGGCGGGCCTGGAATTTGTCGTTCTTATCGATGATTCAGCACGCTCAAGCCTCGGGCTGCAAATGAACGACCTGGGGAAATTCATTCAGGCCCTGCCGCCTACGACGCAGGTTGGCATCGCCTACATGCAGAATGGCCGCGCGGCTTTTGAGCAAAATTTGACGGCTGATCATGCGCTGGCAGCGAAAGCGATCCGGCTCACGAATGGCGTGCCCGGCGGGAATGCCAGTCCCTATTTCTGCCTCTCTGATCTGGCGAAAAACTGGCCCTCCCGAGACAGGAACAACCGCCGCGAAGTGCTGATGATCACTGACGGCGTGGATCGCTACAACCTTCGTTATGACCCGGACAATCCGTATCTGCAAGCCGCAATCACCGACGCGCAGAGGGCAGGCATCATTGTCTATTCGATTTATTACCGCGATACGGGCCGGCTTGATCGCAGCGAATACGAGACGAACGCGGGACAAAACCTGCTGATGCAGCTTTCGCAGGCCACGGGCGGCAAACTTTACTACCAGGGAATGAGTAATCCGGTTTCGATACAGCCGTATCTTGAGGATTTGCACAAACGGTTCGAGAACCAGTACGAGCTGGGCTTTACGGTTCCTGTGAAGGCGAAGCCGGAGCTGGTGGAGTTAAAGGTGAAGTCGGATCAGTCAAAGGTGTCGATTGATGCGCCGGAGCGAGTGCCGGTAGGGGCGGCACAGTAACGACTAGAGTCCTGGTTATCTCACCCTTTCGCAAAAAGCGAGAAAGGATGGGGCACCCGGCGCGAAGGATGGGTATCCGTTCATCACGGATGAAGGCGTTTTGTCTGAATTTTTAGCTGTTCACCAGCTGATTGGCGGGCAGTGAGGACACGTCGTCGGATTCGGTGCCGTCGTTCAGGCCGCCGTAGCGGCGTTCCCGGCGCTGAAAGTCTTCGATGGCATCAAGCATGTGAATGCCGCGGAAGTCTGGCCAGAGCCGATTCGTAACGAAGATTTCCGTGTAGGCGATCTGCCAGAGCAGATAGTTTGAGACCCGCATCTCGCCTGAGGTGCGGATGAGCAGGTCTGGATCGGGCATATGCGCGGTGTACAGGTGCCGCTGAATGTCCTGCTCGGTCAGGTCTTCAAGACAAATGTGCTTCTGCTGGATCTCCGTGTGCAGGCGCTTGAAAGAGTCCACCAGCTCGGAGCGTGCTCCATAGTTTAGAGCCAGCGTGAGTGTCGTGCCGGTGTTCTGCTGGGTCGCTTCGGATGCCCACTGCATGCGCTCCTGCACTTCTTTGGGCAGTTCATGCGTGCGGCCGATGTATTGGATGCGCACGTTGTTGTCGTTCATGCGCTTCACATTGTTCGTGAGGTATGTGCTCAAAAGCCGCATGAGGAAGCTGACTTCGGTCTTGGGCCGGCGGAGATTGTTTTCCAGCGAAAACGCGTAGAGAGTGAGCCATGGCAGATCGATGCGCGAAGCCGTCTCGACAACATATTGCACCGATTCGGCGCCTTGCTGGTGGCCCAGAAACCGCTTGAGGCTGCGCTTGCCAGCCCAGCGGCCATTGCCATCCATGATGATGGCAACGTGCTTGGGAAGGCGCGCAGGATCGAGACGGCGGTAAATCGCCAGCTCTTCCGCCGGTAGCTCGTGAATACGGCTCAAAACAATCCTCTCGTCCGACCGTAGCACATGGCCGTGCCCATCGCAATCAAGCGATAACCACGGCCAATTGTAGTGCCACTATCTTAATTTCGCCTGAATACAGATCAGTGGTGATGCTCGCCTCTGCCACCGCCTTCACCACCGTGTGGCGCGGGTGCAGCGTGGGGTGCTGATGCGGGAGCTGCGCGGGGCGCAGGCGCAGCAGGACGGCTGTAATTCTGCTGAGGTGCCGGCCTGCTGTAGTGCTGGGGCGCAGCGGGACGACTATAGTTCTGGGGCTGCGATGGACGATACGGCGGTGCCTGGTTCGGGTGGTTGTAATTCTGCCCCGGAGCAGGCGAATATGTCGAGCGCGGAGCGGTGTTGCCTGGCGCGCGATATCCATTCGAACCGTTGGCAGGAGCCGCGGGGCGGTTGTAGCCCGCTTGTCCCGTCGGCCGGCTGCTGAAGCTGCCGGGACGTGTGGCAGGCGCATTCGGCATAGGCCTCGCCCCCGACGCTACGTTATGGGCATAACTCGCGTACGCCGGGCGATTCATGAACGATCCACGCTGCCCGGCAAGCTGCACCGGTGGCGCACCGGGGCGATTGTAGCCGCGGTTGATGACGGTTGTGCTGCGGGTGATGTAAGTGCTCCGGTTGTAGACGACTGCGCCGTTATGCCATCCGCAGCCCCATGTATGCCATCCCCAGCCCCAAGGCCCCCAGGGGCGGATCGGAATGCCCCAACCGAAACCGATTCCATAGCCGAAGCCGACACCAACGAATAACCCCGGAGGCGCCGCATAGTAGTAGCCGGGGAAAGCCACGAGCGGCGATCCGTACACGATCCAGGGGTTGTAAACCGGCACGTAGACTACATCCGGATTGGCGGGAGCGATGGCTATGTCTCCGCCATCATTGCTGACTTCCTGCTGCTGGTTGCTCTGCAGGTTGCCGGACTGCTGCGCCTCCTGGCGCATACGCTGCACGGCATCCATGACATCCTGCGGCTGGTTGTAGTAAGCGTTGCCGAGATCGGTCGTCCATTGCAGGTTTTTATCGAGCTGCGACAGGACGGATGGGAATGCGGTCAGCGCTTTGACGCTGGGATCCCACTGCTGCTCGTTTGCACCGGCAGCGATCTGTTCGGCGGGAGCGTTGCCTTGCGACTCGCGCCAGCGATCGGCTTCGACCACCTGTGTAGGGTAGGTGGCGGCAGCCAGAATCTGGGCGATCAGCGAATCAGGATAGAGCGCGATGGGTGCTACGAGCTGGCCGAGCTGATCGGCGCCTAACGGCTGTCCCTGCGGTGCGGGAGCTTGCTGACCATTCTCGGGCGGTGCCCCCTGCTGCGCACCGTTATCCTGCGGAACCTGCGCTCCATATTGCGGGGCCTGCTGCTGATCCTGCTGCGACGCGTCCGGTGGAGGAGGCGGCACATCCTGAGCCTGCAGCTTGCTGACACCAAGAAATACACATGCCGAAAAAACCGCGGCAATCGCGGAGCCTGACACAACATGGGCCAAGCGCCGCTCAAAGAAATGACCGGGCCTTTGTAGCTTTACCCGGGTTTTAAATAACGCCGATCTGGGAATCATCTGTTCTCACCTTACGGCATCCGCCAGAGCAGCTGCCGCCTTACAAACAGTAAGAACACAATTTAACGCAGAGAGTTTCCCTGCAGGCGAAAGAGCGGTATGAAGCAACAAAAAGACTTACGCCAGCCGCCGCCTGCCCATTGCCATATCGCGCACCTGATTCAGGAAAATGGAGCGCTGATAAGCGTCCAATTGGCCAATATAGGGCGCAATTTCCTTCAGGAAGGGGTCGGCGAGAAGCGTCGCTGTCTCCTCATGGTGCCGGCTGCGGGCGTCGCGAAGTAGATTACGAATATCCACTTCGAGCGCATTCGCCAGGCGTTCCAGCGAAGAAAGCGTCGGCATCGCCTTGCCATTCTCGATTTTGGAGATGTAGGTGCGGGGCACCTGCATCCGTCCGGCGAGCTGGCGCTGGCTGAGTTTGCGAGAGTGGCGAATATCGCGCACCGCGCAGGCAACATCAAGGCTCGATCCGCCATCGGCGGTCGGAGTCGCTTCTGTCACCAATTGCGGGAGCAGTGGTTCGGGCTCTTCGATTTCGAGGGGCTTGTGGCAGCGTCTGCAGAGGGAATTCGACGTGCGGAATTGCACCAGACTGCAGTGATCGCAACGAAGTACCTCGCGTGCCTCGACGGTTGCTAAGGTAGTTGCCATATGTTGTTTAACGGAGGCCAGAGCAAGGCGTCCGGGCTGAGAAGGTTGAGGCATTGTAGCCGGAATCTTCTCAACTCTCGTTTACCATGCAGGCAAGGTATCTTTGTTGTCAAGTGAAAACTGTGAGTCGGGCCTAAAAAACCCGGAAATAATGGGAAGAAACCCGAAGAGGAGATGCTATGTCGAACCAGAACGGTTACTCGCGCGAACGCGCATGGTCTCTGCTGAATGAGTACACGCAATCGGGCAGCCTGTTAAAACACGCGCTTGCGGTTGAGACGTGTGTGCGCGCCTATGGTGAGCGTGAAGCCGATGCACAGGGTCTTGCGGGCGAAGAGCGCGAGGCATTTGTCGAGAGCTATTCTGTAACCGGCGTACTACACGATTTTGACTACGAGAAATATCCAACGCCGGAAGAGCATCCGTTTATCGGCAACAAAATTCTCACTGAGCAGGGCTGGCCCGAGGAGATTCGCACGGCGATTCTTGGTCACGCGGAATACTCCGGCGTGCCGCGTGAGACGCACCTGGCGAAGACGCTCTTTGCCTGCGATGAGCTTGCCGGATTCCTGACGGCCTGTTCGCTGGTGAAGCCGACGAAATCCATTCACGATGTCGAAGTGGCCGGCGTGCGGAAAAAGATGAAGGACAAGGCGTTCGCCAAGGGCGTAAATCGCGACGACATTGTGAAAGGGGCGGATGAGTTGGGCGTTTCGCTCGACGATCACATCGCCTTTTGCATTGCGGCCATGTGGAAAAATGCAGAAGCTCTCGGGCTGAGCGGCACTTCGGTTTCTGCTCCGGCATAGCAAATATCAAATGCGCGAATATGCGGAAGAATGCAATACCGTAGGCTTTGCTTCTCCCTCACAATGAAGTCTGGGCAAGCCCATTGCTGCGGTGCTCTGCACTCGGGCTGTTAAAATCAAAAACAGACAGATGAAGTGTCCTTACTGCGGGTTTGCGCAAGACCGTGTGGTGGACTCGCGCGAGAGCAAAGAGGCCGATTCGATTCGGCGGCGGCGCGAGTGTGAGCGCTGCAACAAGCGCTTTACCACCTATGAACGCATCGACGAAATTCCTTACATGGTGGTGAAGAAGGACGGCCGCCGGGAAAAGTTTGAGCGACAGAAGGTGTTGAGCGGCCTGCTGCATGCCTGCGAAAAGCGGCCAATTTCGGCGAGCAAGCTGGAATCGCTGGTGGATGAAGCCGAAGCCTACCTGATGGATTCGCCGGAACGCGAGCGCTCGACGACAGAGATGGGCGAGTTGTTAATGAGCAAGCTGAAGGCCCTCGATACGGTTGCTTACATCCGGTTTGCTAGCGTGTACCGGGATTTCAAGGACGTTCGCGAGTTTAAGGAAGAGCTGGAGCAGTTGCTGGGCGGGAAAGAACACGGAAAGAAAGGGAAAAACGCGGGGTAATACTCCCCACCCTTCGCCTGCGGCTCAGAATGGGACACCCGGACTGCTTCACGACGTTCAGGACAAGATGACGTCCGTTGGCGCTTTGCTTGCACCCACACGGTTGATCTTCTGACTTGCTGCTTTTAAGAGATTATGACTGAGAAAAAAACGCATAAAGTAACGTTGATTCCGGGCGACGGAATTGGACCGGAAGTCACCGATGCGGTTGTCCGCATCCTGGAAGCTACGGGAGTGAAGTTCGACTGGGAGCGCTTTGCTGCCGGGGCAGAAGCTTTTGAGAAATACCAGGAATACATTCCAAGAGAATTGTACGAATCGATCGAGCGCAACAAGCTCGCGTTAAAGGGTCCAGTAACGACTCCGGTGGGGGGCGGCTTCCCTTCCATCAACGTGACGCTGCGTAAGAAGTTTGAGCTGTATGCGAATTTTCGGCCGATCAAGAACCTGCCCGGACTTGAGACTCGCTACCCTAATGTCGATCTGGTGATCGTGCGCGAGAACACGGAAGGGCTTTACGTCGGGCTGGAGCACGAAGTAGTTCCGGGCGTAGTGGAATCGCTCAAAATCATTACCGCCAAAGCCTCGACCCGCATCGCGCAGTTCGCCTTCGACTTTGCGAGAAAAGCCAAGCGGAAGAAAATCCACGCCATTCACAAGGCCAATATCATGAAGCTCTCGGATGGCCTGTTCCTGAAGTGCGCGCGCGAGGTAGCGAAGGGTTTTCCTGAAATCACTTACGGCGAGCACATTATCGACAACACCTGTATGCAGCTAGTGATGAATCCCTACCAATACGACACGCTGCTGCTCGAGAATCTCTACGGCGATATCGTCAGCGATCTTTGCGCGGCGTTTGTTGGCGGCCTGGGATTGGTTCCGGGCGCGAACCTGGGCACAGACGCGGCGATCTTCGAGGCAGTGCATGGTTCAGCTCCGGACATTGCGGGCAAAGATATTGCCAACCCGACGGCGCTGCTGCAATCGGCTGTGCTGATGCTGCGGCATATCGATGAAGATGCTGCCGCTGATAAAGTGCAGGCGGCGATCGAAAAGGTTTACGGCGAGAAGAAGACGCTCACCCGCGATGTGGGCGGGACAAGCGGCACTCGGGCCTTTGCCGATGCTGTGATCACGGCGTTGGAAGAAGTAGCATAACTGATTTTTTGAACATCCCCAGGTTAGCTTCGCGAACCTGGGGCACCCTTGTTTGATGAAACTCGGAGTGAACGGAATGCGATATCTGATTACGGTTGTGGCCGCCGCGAGCCTCTTGCTGCCGGTAGCAGGATGCAAGAAGGCTGCTCCGAGTGGCGCGAGTGAATCGGCGGGACAATATACGCAGATCGACTGGAATACGGCGGGGACAATCAGCGGGACGATTCATTTCTCGGGAAAGATGCCGGCTCCGGTCCTGATCGACATGGCGCAGGACCCCGCGTGCAGCCTGGGGCCAGCAAATTACAGCGAGCAGTATGTGGGCAAAAACGGCCTGCAGAACGTTTTCGTTTCTATAAAGGACGGGCTTGGAAACAAGCTTTATCCGGCGCCATCGACGCCGGTTGTGATCGACCAGAAGGGCTGCCGCTATGCGCCGCATGTTGTGGGCGCGATGGTGGGCCAGCAGATCCGCTTCACCAACAGCGATCCGACGATGCACAACATTCATATGATCCCGACTGTTGGCGGCAACCACGAAGCTGACATTTCGCAAGGGCCGAATGGCCAGCCTGAGTCGCGCGTCTTCAGCCAGCCAGAGCTGATGATTCCCGTGCGCTGCAATAACCACCCGTGGATGCAGGCCTTTATCAATGTGTCCGCGAATCCGTTTTTTGCAGTCAGCGATGCGGATGGGCATTTTGTGATCAAGGGTCTGCCGCCGGGGACGTATACGGTGATTGCCGATCATGAAGTGTTGGGGCAGCAGACGGCGACCGTGACCGTGAGCGCAAAGCAGACGGCTGCGCAGGATTTCACGTTCGCGGCGAAGTAGGGTAAACGGAAAAGCAATCCCAGGTTAGCTTCGCGAACCTGGGGCACCCAGCTATTTCGTAATGGGAATGAGAGCCTTTGCGGGAACGCAAAGGCTTTTCTCTTGGCTGCGATGATTCCCTGACGTGCATCTGCGTGCGACAAGCAGTTACACTATTCAGTACAGCGAACAGTCCATCGCATATGCATGGATATTGGTGTACACACCCCCTCGCTGATGGGAAAGAGGCACATGCAGCGACAGAAGATCGGCATTCTCGGTGCGACCGGCATGGTCGGCCAGCGTTTCATCCAGCTCCTTGAGCGCCACCCGTGGTTTGAAGTGGCATGGCTTGCGGCCAGCGACAAGTCAAGTGGCAAGCTTTACGGCGACGCGGTGAAATGGAAACTGGATACGGCACTCCCTGCACACATTGCCGAGATGCAGGTTTCTCCTGCAACGCCCGAAGGCGCTCCCAGGATTATTTTCGCCGCCCTCGATTCCGATATTGCGCGCGAGATGGAGCCGAAGTTCGCTGCTGCAGGCTGCGCAGTGATCTCGAATTCCAGTGCCTTCCGCATGCAGGAAGATGTGCCGCTGGTGATTCCGGAAGTGAATGCGAACCATTTGCCGCTGCTCGAAAACCAGAGCTGGCGGAAGCAGTCCGGCGGCTACATCGTCACGAATCCCAACTGCTCGGCAATCGGATTAGTGCTCGCGCTCAAGCCTCTTGAAGAGCGCTTCGGTATCGAGTCGATTTTTGTCAGCACCATGCAGGCTGTGAGCGGCGCGGGCTATCCGGGCGTGGCCTCGCTCGATATCATGGGCAACGTCGTTCCTTACATCAAGAGCGAAGAAGAAAAGATGCAGGAAGAGACGCTGAAGTTGCTGGGCTCGCTCAGGGGCTCGCAGGTAGTCTCTCTCGATGCGAAAATCTCAGCGCACTGCAATCGCGTTCCCGTCGAAGACGGACATACGGAAAGCGTGAGCATCAAGCTGCGCAAGCCTGCCACGCGTGAGCAAATTCTGGCGGCATGGAGCGAGTTTAAGCCGCTTGCCGGTCAGGATCTACCGACAGCTCCGGCACAGCCGGTGGAGTTTGTTGCTGCCGATGATCGTCCGCAACCGCGGCTCGATCGCATGCGCGGCAACGGTATGGCGGCGACGGTTGGACGCTTGCGGCCCTGCACGCTGCTCGACTGGAAGTTTACGGTTCTTTCGCATAACACGATTCGCGGAGCGGCCGGCGCTGCACTGCTGAATGCAGAGCTGCTGGTATCGCTGGGTAAGCTCGATCCTGTGGCGGTCCTGGCATGAAGAAGCTTGTCGTGATGAAGTTCGGCGGGACCTCCGTCGAAGATGCAGTGGCGATCCACCGTACGGCTGGCATTGTTGCCGGACGTCGTGAAAAAGGGCTGCAGCCGATTGTCGTTGTCAGCGCGATGGCGAAAGTGACAGACCAGCTGATTGCTGCGGCAAATGCTGCAGCACGCGCCGATCGCAATGGCGCGCTGGCGATTACGGCCCGCTTGCGCAGCCGTCACAAGGAAGTTGCTTGCCGCCTGACGGCGCAGGCTCGCGGCGAAGAGATGTCGCAGTGCAACGATGTGACGGGTCCGGCGTATGCGCATTCGCAAACATGGATCGATGCGGAATTCGATGCGCTCGATGAAATTCTGCGCGGGTTGGCCGCGGTTGGCGAACTGACGCCGCGCATCAGTGACATGATCGTCTCTTACGGAGAGCGGCTTTCGAGCCGCATGATCGCAGAGGCTTTCGCTGTGCGCGGCCTCGATGGCGTGCATGTGGATTCGCGCGCCTGCATCATTACGGATGCGCAGCATGCCAAGGCGGTTCCGCAGGACGTATTGATTGAGGAGAAATTGAAGGAGCAGGTACTGCCGCTGGCCAGCGAAGGCAAGACGGTAGTCATGGGCGGCTTTATCGGGTCGACCGAAAAAGGCGTGACTACGACGCTCGGACGCGGCGGCTCGGACTTTACCGCTGCTCTCATCGGTGGCGGCGTGCATGCCGAGGCCATTGAAATCTGGACCGACGTGAACGGCATCATGACTGCTGATCCTCGCGTCTGCCCGGATGCATTGCGGGTGAAGACGATTAGCTTTGAAGAGGCCGCAGAGCTGGCTTACTTCGGCGCGAAGGTGCTACATCCGGCGACGATTCTGCCCGCTGTGCAGAAAAATATTCCCGTGCTGGTGCTGAACTCGCGCAATCCGGAGAACGAAGGCACGCGCATTATTTCGCTTGCTCCGCATTGTGACAGCCCCTTCAAGTCGATCGCAGTGAAGAAGCGGCTTACGATCATTGACGTCGTAGCCAGCCGCATGCTGATGTCGCACGGTTATCTCAAGGCTATCTTCGAGGTCTTCGACAAGCACAAGTGTCCGGTGGATATGGTTTCGACTTCTGAGGTCAGCATTTCGCTCACCGTTGACTCAAACGACAGGATTCCCGAAATCGCCGCCGACCTGAGCAGGCTGGCCGATGTAAAGTATGAAGGCCGCAAGGCGCTGGTGTGCATGGTGGGCGAGAATATCCGTGGACAGAACGGCATTGCGGCGCAGGTCTTCAATGCGATTCGCCATGTGAATGTGCGCATGATCTCGCAGGGAGCGTCAGAGATTAACATGAGTTTCATGATCGAGGAGGACGATGCGGATGAGGCAGTGCGTTCACTCCATGCCGCCTTCTTCGAAAAGCCCGACCCGGAAATTTTTGAGGTGGAAGCGCGTAAGAGCGCCACAGCCGAAGCAAGCGTGAGGTAGCGATGCTCTTCCTGGTGCTGGGACGAGGGAAAACCGGGCGCGTGATTGCCGATGTCGCACATGAGCATGGACATGGCGTGCGCGTTGTAGGCGAAGAGGAAAACCGCAACACGATGGCGCTCACCGCTCCGTTTCTTGCCGGTTTCGATGCCGTAATCGATTTCACTACACCAGAAGCGGCTGTCGCCAACATGCGCGCCTGCCTGGCGACTGGCGCGCGCATGGTTGTAGGCACGACCGGCTGGTATCAGCATCTGAATGACATGCGCACACTGGCGGCACGCAAGGGCGCGGGCTTTCTTTACGGCACGAATTTTTCCATTGGCGTGCAGGCCGTCTATCGGCTCGCGCGCGAGTTGGCCATCGCTGTTCCCAGCTACCAATTCAAGATCACTGAAACACACCACGCTTCCAAGAAAGATGCACCATCCGGTACGGCACTTTCCATCCGACAGGCGGTGCAGGCCGCGAATCCTGCCCTCAACGTAGAGATTGAATCGAAGCGCGAAGGCGATGTTGCCGGCGTGCATGTGCTGGAAGCGCGCTCCGGAGATGAACTGATTGAGATTCGCCATGAGGCTTTTTCGCGCCGTGCCTTTGCTGAAGGCGCAGTACGCGCAGCGGAATGGATCGCCGGCAAGACCGGGGTGTGGGACTTCAGCGAGATTGCTGATCAACTTTAGCTGAAAATTCTTCGGGCACTGCGTTTCTCGATCTCTCTTTTATCTTGCGCGCGGGAATTCCTGCATAGATGCCGAATGGATCGAGATCTCGCGTAGCAATGGCTCCCAGCGCCAGAATGGCGCCATCGCCAACATTGACTCCGGGATTGACTGCCGCGCGAGCACAGATCCAGGAATAAGCACCGAGTCTCATGGGAAAATGCACGAGACGGAAAGACGGATCATCGTATTCGTGCGTGGCACCGCAAAGGTAAGCTCCCTGCGAGACGATGCAATGCGAGCCCATGTAAAGAGGCGACGGATTATAAAGCTCGGCATCGTCTGCCACGCTCACGCGGTCTTCGCAAATCAGGTTCCAGGGCGCCCATATTCTGGCTTTGGGATAAATATGGCACGTCGGACCCAGTCTTGCTCCGAAAAGCCGCAGCAAGCTGGCACGCCACGCATGGAACGGTCGCGGCGACAGGCGGAAAAGCAGGATGTAAACCAGTTGCCAAGCCACACGAGTAAGGCGGTTGCGCAGCGAAAATGACGGTAGAAGAGTAGGGTCCTGCTCCATATCAGTCCTGGTTCCGGCACTTTATCTTAATCGTACATGGCTGATGCGATACTGAAGTCGGCTCCGCTTCCTCTGGTGCAGAGCGGAGCAGATATTGGCTTGGTCGATCTTACTTCATGCAATGAGGTACCCTTGAGGCCATCGGTCATCATTCTTACTTTTAACTCTGAGCTGTCGATTGCGGAAACTCTTCAGTCGGTCGCCGGGCTTACCGACGATATTCACATTGTCGATTCCTATAGCAAAGATCGCACGGTAGAGATTGCACAGACTTTCGGTGCGCAGGTAACCGAGCACGCCTTTGAAAACTATGGCGCGCAGCGAAACTGGGCCATCGATTCCGTGCCGGTGAAGTATGGATGGCAGCTTCACCTGGATGCCGATGAACGGCTGTCGCCGGAGTTGCTGCAGGAGATTGCGGCACTCGGCGAAGAGACTGAGCACACGGGGTTCTATCTTCCGCGGCTGATGCTGTTTATGGGCAGGCCCATCCGTCACGGCGCCATGTACCCTACCTGGCACATGCGGCTCTTCAGGACCGGCGCAGGAAGATGCGAAGCGCGGAAATACGATCAGCACTTCTATCTGAAATCGGGCACATCCGCGCAGTTGAAGGGGCAAATGACAGACGACATCCGGATGTCATTGAGCGAGTGGACGTTCCGCCACAACCGCTGGTCTGACGCCGAAGTTGAAGAGCAGAGCGAAAAGGCTGACACCGGCAGGATTGAAGGCAAGATTTCCGGAAATCCGGTGCAGAGGAAGCGCTATTTACGTGGGCTTTATAACGATTCGCCGCTTTTTGTGCGGCCTTTCGTGCTTTTTTTCTATCGTTATTTTCTGCGGCTGGGATTTCTCGATGGCACAACGGGTTTCATCTTCTTCGTGCTGCAGACGTTCTGGTTCCGTTTCCTGGTGGACGCCAAATTGTATGAAAAACGGCACTCTTTGTAGCCCTTCTTTGCACCCTGCGCCTTCCTGTAGACTCGATCAGTGATGGATCTGATAGGCTGTGGCACGGCGCTGGTAACTCCGTTTCATGCGGACGGCGCAATCAATGAACAGGCGCTCTATGCGCTGACGCAATGGCAGATTGAAAGCGGCATCGACTGGCTGGTGGCCTGCGGCACGACGGCGGAGACGCCTTCCCTCAACGAGGAAGAATGGCTGCGCGTCATCCGCATTGTGACCGAGGCCACTGCCGGGCGAGTGCCGGTCTGGGCGGGGTGCACTCATAATGCGACACGCGAAGCGGTACAGCGGGCGCGGATTGCGGCACAGGTGCCGGGGGTGACCGCGATTCTGACGGCGAACCCCTATTACAACAAGCCAGGACAGGAAGGCCAATACCAGCACTTCAAGGCAATTGCCCAGGCAGTGAAGCTGTCGGTCGTGCTCTACAACATTCCCGGTCGCACGGGGACGAATCTTGAATCGGCTACAGTGATGCGGCTGATTGAAGACGCTCCAAATATTGCGGCGATTAAAGAATCGAGCGGCAGCCTGCCGCAAATCACAGAGCTGGTGACACAGGCTCCGCGCAGCTTCAGCATCTATGCCGGCGATGACAACATGGCACTCGGTGCGATTGGAGCCGGCGCGCGAGGGCTGGTTTCTGTCGCCTCGAACGAAATTCCCGCCGAGATGGCGCGTATGGTGCAGGAGGCGCTTACTGGTGACTGGCCGATGGCGCGGCAGATCAACCGCAAGTTCTACCGGCTGATCCAGGCAAATTTCTGGGAGACGAGTCCCGGGCCCGTAAAGGCCGTAATGGCCATGATGGGCCGGATCGAAGAGCATTACAGGCTGCCGATGGTGCCTGTTGCTCAGGCGACCCGTGCAAGACTGGAGCGATTGTGCGGCGAGCTTGGACTGCTTGTGCATGCTCCGCGAGAAGAAGGCGATTACCGGATGTTCTGATCCACAATCGCGACCAGAACATCTGTGAGTAGGTGCATCCAAGAAAAAAGGTGCGGTCAAATTCCTACATCATCTGGTTTGTAGGCGCGGTGGTATGGCTGGTAGATGCGGCATTGCAACTGAATGCTGGCTCGCGTCCGCATACGCTGCTCGCAGCTGCGGTTTCTCTCTTATTTTTGATTGCCGGCGTGGTGTTCCGCAGGCAAGCGCTACGAAAATGAACTGGGCTCAGTTCGCCCTTCATCGACCACCATTTCATAAATGGCCACGCGCTGGTCGAAGCGGGAGAGCAATTTACGTCCGACTTCCGGAATGATAATGTAGCCGAATTCTTCACCGGCGGCGGCACGTACGGATTCCAGCGAATCAAAGTGCGTCAGAGCTACGAATTCGACTTCCTGGAAGAGATTGCGGCGCAGGAGGTTGCCGCCTAAAAATCCACGGACGGAACGAAGTTGAGGAAAGATTTCAAGCCGAACATACTTTTCATATGCGTCAGCATTTTCCGGAGTCGTATAACCCCGCCAAAGACGTGTGATCATACCTGCCCCTAGGAGAGATGGTTAATACGAATGGCCTGATCCTGAGGAGCGCCAGAGATCACGAAGGATCTCTGGCCTCACATCTTATACTGCGGAACCGGCAAGCGCGCCCGATTCGGCGTACTCACTTTCAACTGATGAAATACACTCCTCGAGAATATCGAGTGCGATGGCAGCCTCATGCTCGTTGACAACGAGTGCCGGCGCCAGTCGAATCGAAGTCTCGCCACAGCCGAGGATCAGGAGACCGCGCTCGAAGGCCACTTCGACGATACGATCGCGCCATTCTCCTGCAGGTTCACGGCTGGCCTGGTTTTTAACAATTTCAATACCGATCATCAGACCGCGTCCGCGGACATCTCCGACGATCGAATGCTTAGACGGCCACTCGCGCAGCCGTTTCAACATCTGCCCGCCAATTTTTCCGGCATTGGCAATGCCCTCGCGCTCGAGAATGTCCATAGTGGCAAGCGCCGCCGCGATAGAAACGGGGTTGCCGCCGAAGGTGGAGGCATGCGAACCGGGCTTCCAGTCCATGATGTCTGCGCGCGTCATGCAGATACCGAGAGGCATTCCGGAAGCGATGCCCTTTGCCATACAGACGATGTCCGGCTCGACGCCAGTGTGCTCAATGGCCCACCACTTACCGGTGCGCCCAGCGCCGGACTGCACTTCGTCCGCGACGAGCAGGATGCCGTATTTGTCGCAGATGCGGCGCAATTCCTGCATAAAGACGGTGGGCGCGACCACATAGCCGCCTTCCCCTTGAATAGGCTCGACAAAAATGGCAGCCACTTCTTCCGGCGCGAGTGTGGTCTTGAAAAGCTTCTCTTCGATATAGCGGGCGCAGCCGAGAGCGAAGGCTTCTTCTTCCTGTGGGCCGCCGCTACAGCCGCGATAGGCGTATGGATAGCGCACATGCGTCACACCAGGCACGAGCGGCGCAAAACGGCGGCGTTGCTGCGGCTTGGAAGCGGTCAACGAAAGCGCGCCCATGGTGCGTCCATGAAAGGCTCCGAAGAAGGCGATGACGTGCTGGCGCTGCGTGTGGTAGCGGGCAATCTTGAGGGCGCACTCCACGGCTTCCGCGCCGGAGTTCCCATAGTAAAAGCGGTGCGGTCCGGGCATGGGTGCGATAGCGGACAGGCGCTCTGCGAAGGTAACCAGAGACTCATAGTAGAAGTCGGTGCCCGAGATGTGGATGAGTTCCGCCGCCTGCTTCTGGATGGCGGCTACAACTTCAGGATGGCAGTGGCCGGTCGAAGTGACGGCGATGCCGGCGGCAAAGTCGAGGAACTCGTTGCCATCTACGTCTTCGATGCGAACTCCACGCCCAGTTTTCGCTACCAGCGGGTAGGAACGCGTGTAGCTGGGCGAGATGAGGCGATCATCGTCCTCAACGATTCGCTTCGCCTTCGGACCGGGCAGTTGGCCTTTCAGTTTCGGTCCAAATTTGCTCAGAATTTCAGTCGACTGCATAATTTGTTCTCCTTGTAGGGCCTTGGTTTAGGCTTCAGCCTGATCTTGGTTTCCGGAATCGCCTGAATTTGGCGGCGATAGGGCTGTCGGGAGGAGTCTTTCTTCCCGCGATGACGCGAATGCAGATGGAGGACGGGTAACGATCCTTGCCAAGGAGCACGCAGTTGCGCGTCACGGGCAGCGGCGACTAATCGCTGCCGAAGAGACTAGGTCGCGTGCGGGTGGGGAGCACACAGAGATGCTTGCGGGGAGCGATAGCGCGCGCAAAGGCCAGGCTCCAGCGTCTATTGCTGGAAGTAGAGCCAAAAACGGCAATGTGCCTGTCGCTGCGCATGTTGTTCCGGTGTGAGGTGAGCATAGCACGCGCGTGAGGGAGGCGTGAAGTGAAAAGCATGCGGAATAGACTGCTGTCAGACAGTCTGTATTGGGTCATGCCGGGAAGGCCAGAGCGCCAACAAATAAAATGCAATCGCAAAAATAAAAACCCCCGGTACCATCACCCAGCGCCCTTCGATAGCATCGAGCACCGCATCCAGAACCTGAATGAGAGCGGTCAGAATCACGAATGCGCGCAGCGATGCTTGCCTCCGGAGGCTCACCGCGATCATGAGCATGATGGCCAGAGCCAGGTTTCGCGAGATGAGATAGCCAGCGTAGACACGCACAGCAGGGCTGATCATTTCTTGGGGAGGAACCAGCATTTGTGGACGGAACCGCGTACCCGCGAATCTCTAAAAAAGATGATCCACATCTTTTCAATCCATAATCGAAATAACATACGACGACATCTTCTTGTCAGGTCGCGCCGCATAAGGCACGACTTAGAGGAGCGCCGCTCATGAACCGTACCCGCGCAGCATCGCTGGCCGTTCCATTCGCGTTTGGATGCGTTTATATCTTCTGGGGATCGACTTACACAGCGATCAAGATTGGAGTGCAGTATCTGAATCCCCTGGTACTCGGGAGTACGCGATTCCTGGTCGCAGGCATATTGTTGCTGGCTTTCTGCCGGCTCAGGGGCGTACGGATTCTGCCTGCACCGCGCGAGCTGGCATGGCTAGCCGTCGTCGGCCTGCTACTGCTGGGCGGAGGAAATATTTCGCTCGTCGCCGGTGAACGATACATCGACAGCGGCCTTGCAGCCCTGCTGGTTGCGGTCATGCCTTTGTACGTCGCAATCATCGGCATGCTTCTCCCTCGGGGAGAGAAGCTCACGGTCCGGGGATGGATAGGCCTGGGCCTAGGATTTGCGGGTCTAACTGCGTTGGTGTGGCCGAGTCTGCGGCATCAGACCGGGGGATGGCAATTCCAGTTAGAGGGATGCTTGATCGTATTGGGTGGCACGTTTTCGTGGGCCGTCGGTTCTGTTTTGTCGCGGGAGTTGAAGCTGCCGGTTAACCCGATTGTCGCTGCCGGATGGGAGATGCTGGCTGCCGGCCTCGCCAGTGGAAGTCTCGGACTGGCTACCGGAGCCTGGAAGGCATCCACCTGGACACGCCCGGCGATCGAAGCGGTCGCGTATCTCGTGGTTTTTGGATCATTGGTTGGATATACCGCATTTGTCTGGCTTCTGGATCATGTACCTGTCTCCAAAGTGTCCACCTATGCGTATGTCAATCCCGTCGTCGCGGTCATTCTAGGAGCGATTTTCCTCGGCGAGCGGCTGGCGGATACGGGGTATATCGGCATGGCTGCGATCGTAGTTGCGGTCGCGCTTGTCACCTCGTCCCGCGTTAGGGTGGAAAAAGCTCGGCCATCGGCAAAAAAGATACAGCCCGTTCCGGTAAAGGTTTGAAGGGCGACGCAACCCTGCCAGGCATTCCGATTTCCAATTGAACAGGAGGCAAGCATGCCAACGACAGTCGGAGCAATCCTCTTCTTTGCAGTGGTATTTGTCAGTGCTCTGTTATGGGCGACCGGAGGCCATGATGCTGATGCTGATGGGATGGGAGATGTGACCGGCCACCCCGGAAAAACGTCTTAGGGCTGGAGAGCTCGCTTGCGTTAAACTTCTGGAAGGGGCCCCCATCCGCTTTACTATGCAAAAGATCGCGCAGTAAAGTACAAGCTTTTCTGATAGTTGCATTTTTGGGGTGCCGGTTCCAAAGCCGCAGCGAATGAACACCACAACGACCGAGATTCGACATCTGGAAACCGAGACTTCCCCGGCGAGCCATAGCCCTGAGGAGTCTTACGACGAAATATCGCTCCTTGATCTGCTGATCATTCTGGCCCGCAGGAAATGGCTGATCGTGAAGTTTGCTCTCGGCTTCGCGCTGGTCGCGCTTCTGGTGTCTCTACTCCTGCCGAAGAAGTACACCGCCATGACGACGGTGCTGCCACCGCAGCAAGGCTCTTCGTTGAGTTCTGCGATCATGTCCCAAATCGGTAACCTCGGCTCGCTGGGTGCGCTGGCCGGCTCTTCGATGGGATTGAAGAATCCCAACGACATGTTTGTGGCCATGTTTAAGAGCCGCACAGTAGAAGACGCTATGATTGAGCGCTTTGGGTTGATGGCCGAATACAAAGAGAAGTACATGTCTACAGCGCGAAAGGCTTTCGAAAGTCATACGACAGTTGAGGCGGGGACAAAAGACAACCTGATTCACATCTCTGTAGAAGATAAAGACCCAAAACGGGCAGCAGAGATGGCGAATGCATACGTAGATGCATATCGCGGCCTTTCGCAGCATCTCGCTATTGGCGAAGCGGCGCAACGTCGTCTTTTTTTTGAACAGCAGCTGCTGCAGGCTAAGGACAACCTGGCCAATGCGGAAGAAGCGCTGAAAGAGACAGAACAGAAAACAGGCATGATCCAGCTCGACAGTCAGGCTCGCGCGTTGATCGAATCGGCAGCCGCCCTGCGGGCGCAGATTACGGCAAAAGAAGTGCAGCTACAAGGGATGCGCACTTACGCGACCAGCGAAAATGCGAACGTCGTGCAGACACAGCAGGAACTGGACAGCATGCGGGCGCAACTGACAAAACTCGGCGGTAGTGCCGATGACAGCAGCGGTGGATTGATCGTGCCGAAGGGCCTTGTGCCGCAGGCGGGGATTGAGTATGTTCGCAAACTGCGTGATGTAAAGTATTATGAAACCATCTTTGAGATTCTGGCGCGGCAGTTTGAACTGGCAAAGCTCGACGAGGCGAAAGAAGGAGCGTTGATCCAGGTCGTTGATCCGGCTATCGTTCCCGATTACAAATCATTCCCGAAACGCGGTTTGATTACCCTGATTGCTGGCGTGGCTGGATTATTTATCGGCATCTTCGCTGCATTATGGCATGAGGGCATGGAGAGATTACGCCAGAACCCTGAACAGAGCCAACGTCTCGACATTCTACGCAAAGCACTCTGGACTAGGAAAACAACCTAAATTAGGAAGACACCCTAAATAATGATGAGCAGAGAAGATTCGATCCTGGTAACAGGCGGAGCTGGCTTTATCGGCTCTAACTTCGTTCTCACGTGGATAAGAGAAGTCGGCTCCACTGTGATCAACCTCGACAGCCTGACCTACGCCGGCAATCTAAATAACCTGCAATCTCTCAGCGAGAATTCGAAACATATCTTTGTCCATGGAGATATCGCGGATGAAGAATTAGTCGGACGTCTTCTGCGCGAGCATAAGCCCAGAGCTATTGTTCATTTTGCCGCGGAAAGCCATGTGGACCGCTCCATTGTTGGACCGGGCGCGTTTGTACAAACCAACGTCATTGGCACATTCGCATTGCTTCAGGCGGCGAAGGCATATTACTTAGAGTTGAGCGCGGAGGAACAGCAGCAGTTCCGTTTCCTGCATGTTTCGACGGATGAAGTGTATGGGACGCTTGAGCCGAACGATCCTGCCTTCTCCGAGACAACGCCTTACGCGCCAAACAGCCCTTACGCTGCGTCCAAAGCGGCTTCCGACCATCTGGTGAGGGCCTACTTCCACACCTATAAACTGCCGGTGCTCACGACGAACTGCTCGAACAACTACGGCCCATATCAGTTTCCCGAAAAGTTGATCCCTCTGATGATCCTGAATGGGCTTGAGGGCAAACCGCTGCCGGTCTATGGCGATGGAAAAAATGTCCGCGACTGGCTCTTCGTCGAAGACCACTGCTCTGCCATCCGTGCCGTTCTCGAACACGGCAGGCTGGGTGAAACCTATAACATCGGCGGATCCAGCGAAAAAGCAAATATTGATGTAGTGACGACGATTTGCGATCTGCTGGACGAGCTTGCGCCCAGCACCGAGATCGGCTCGCGGCAAAAATTGATTGCTTATGTCAACGATCGCCCAGGTCACGACCGGCGCTACGCGATTGACGCCCGCAAGATCAAGCAGGAGCTGGGTTGGGAACCGGCGGAACGCTTTGAATCGGGAATCCGCAAGACGGTGGCGTGGTTCCTGGCAAACCAGGAATGGGTAGAGAATGTGCGCTCCGGCGCATACCAGCAATGGATTGAAACAAACTATGCGGAGCGTGTCGCACGATGAAAGGAATAGTGCTGGCCGGCGGGTCTGGAACCCGCCTCTATCCTGTGACGCACGTTGTTTCGAAGCAGCTTCTTCCGGTCTACGACAAGCCAATGATCTATTACCCGCTGACCACGCTCATGCTGGCGGGTATCCGGGAGATCCTGATTATCTCAACGCCGCAGGATACCTCCCGCTTTGCCGAGCTGCTCGGTGATGGATCGCAATGGGGAATGAAGCTTTCCTATGCCGTGCAGCCAAGCCCGGATGGCCTTGCCCAGGCATTCATTATCGGCAAGGACTTTATCGGTTCTGATCCGTGCGCGCTGGTGCTGGGAGACAATATCTTTTATGGCGAGTCTCTGTCGGCCCAATTAGTAAAAGCGGCAGCCAAAACAAAGGGCGCCACAGTTTTTGCCTATCCGGTACACGATCCGGAACGCTACGGCGTAGTGGAATTCGACAAGAATGGTCGCGCTATCAGCCTTGAAGAAAAGCCACAAGTGCCCAAGTCGCGCTATGCGGTGACAGGATTATATTTCTACGACAACGACGTGGTGGAAATTGCATCATCACTCAAGCCTTCTCCACGTGGCGAGCTCGAAATCACCGATCTGAATCGAATCTACCTGGAACGCGGCTCGCTCGATGTTGCATTGATGAGTCGGGGCATGGCATGGCTTGATACGGGAACCCACGACTCGCTCTTCGAGGCGGGACTGTTCATCCAGACAATCGAGCGACGGCAGGGCCTCAAGATCGCATGCCCGGAAGAGATTGCCTTCCGGCATGGATATATCACGACAGCGCAGCTTGAAACACTTGCACAACCCGTGCGCAAGAGTGGATACGGGCAATATCTATTAACGCTGCTTAACGAACCCAACTTTCCTTCCGAAGACGTATAAGAGAATGAACATTATTGAGACTGCACTGCCCGGAGTTCTGATACTTGAGCCGCGCCTTTTCAAGGACGATCGCGGCGTTTTCTGTGAAACCTACAACGAGCGTGCGCTGCAGCAGGCAGGTTTGCCGACACACTGGGTGCAGGACAACTTTTCTGTATCAAAAAAGAATGTCGTGCGCGGTATTCACTATCAGATTCAAAATACTCAGGGCAAGCTGGTACGCGTTACGCATGGCGCCGTATGGGATGTCGCTGTAGACTTGCGTCGCAGCTCGCCCACCTTCGGCAAGCATGTAGGCGTCGAGCTCTCCGGCGAAAATGGCCGTCTTTTCTGGGTTCCTGAAGGTTTTGGCCATGGCTTCGTCGCCTTGTCCGAAGTTGCAGGGTTTGCCTATAAGGTCACCGAATACTACTCTCCGGCAGATGAAAGAACACTGCTGTGGAATGATCCTGCTGTTGCGATTCCCTGGCCTGTTTCGCCACAAGAGGCGATCGTATCGGCAAAAGATCAGCAAGGGCCAACGCTGGATAAGGCTGAGATGTTCGCATGAGCCAGCCAATCATCTTGATCCTCGGCGCGAACGGGCAGGTCGGTACTGAACTGCAGCGCAGCTTCGGGAATGTAGGCAAGGTCACAGCATGCGACCGGCAAAGAGCCGACCTTTCTAAACCGGAAGAGCTGCGTGCGCTCATCCGCCAGCTTCGGCCGAATGTCATCCTGAACGCCGCTGCATATACCGCAGTCGACCGCGCTGAGTCCGAGCCCGAGCTGGCGATGACGATCAATGGCGATGCCCCTCGGGTACTTGCCGAAGAGGCTGCGGAGCTCGATGCGGTACTCATGCATTACTCCACCGATTATGTCTTTGACGGATCCAAGGCATCCCCCTGGGTTGAGACGGATGCAACGAATCCGCTGAATATCTATGGAAAGACCAAATTGGCGGGAGAGAAGTTCATCGAAGCAGTCGGTGGAAAATACTTTATTTTCCGCACGAGCTGGGTTTATGGCCCGCATGGACATAACTTCCTTCGTACTATGCTGCGGCTTGGCCGTGAACGCGATCAATTGAAAATTGTCGATGATCAGTTTGGAGCACCGACATCGTCAATCGCCATTGCCGACGCGACGCGCGCAGCTGTAACTGCGGCGATGGATGGACAACCGGAGTATGGCATCTATCATTTAACCTGCGGCGGAGAAACAACGTGGTGCCGGTTTGCGCGAGAAATCTTCGCGCAGCATCAGAAGAGATCCGGGGCGAAAGCACCTGAAGTCTCAGGCATTCCGTCAAGCGATTATCCGACTCCGGCAACACGTCCGGCAAATTCGGTTCTGTCGAATAAGAAGCTGCAATCTGAGCTGAAGATTACTCTGCCAGAGTGGCAGGGTGCGTTAGTGGAAACACTGGAAAAGCTTCAGGATTAAGGCTCGAAGAAGCTGCTTTGACCCGATATCATCCGACAGCGTTTTTCTTCTGAAGCAATTCTGATACTGGCACGTGCTGGACATTTGCGACGGACGAGCCACTTGAAGGAAACGCAAATTTTCGCGATTCGCGAATTCCCTCCTTCTCCAGTGCGCGGCAGTGCTCTTCAAGCTCTTCGGCGGCAACCAGGGCATAGTTAAGAAAGTGGTGCGCAGAGAGCAGCACCATGTATCCGAGCCACAGCTTCGCCGGCTGGCTCGCCCATTTGCGAATGATCAGCCACAGAAAGCGCCAAAACGCAGACCGATAGTGGGAGCGGACCCCCTGCCGCCACATCGACGCGAATAAAACTCTCAAGTTGTAAGTGAGAGGCAGCTTTGGAGGCTGCTGCGTCGCGCGAGGATGCCACGATTCGATCGAGCGGAAAGCTCGCCCGAAATACGCCTCCGGTGTATATAGTGCCGTCAGCAAACCAGCCAATCCGCGCAGCAATACCAGCAACGGCAGCACAGTGTGGAAGTTGGGAGGGCTGAAGTTTGTAGTCGCCTGGCTGTCTTCGATGAGGCGTCCCTCGCGCTTCATCCGATCGAACAAAGCGGTCGTAGGGGGAGCCTGCAAAACGCCTGCCATCGCCCAGGCGATCCCGGTTTGATTGATAAATTCAAGCTGCCTTTCGAATATGCTTTCGTCATCCGAATCGAAGCCAACGATAAATCCGGCCAGCACCCATAACCCGCTTTCACGAATCACACGGACCTGGTCGGCAATATTGCCGCGGAGATTTTGAAATTTTCGCGATCCTTTCAGTGCCTCCGCAGATGGCGTCTCGATACCGATGAAGACATACATGAAGTTGGCTGCGACCATGGCTGCAAGCAGCTCGGGCCGATCCGCAAGGTCGATAGAGGCTTCCGTGTAGAACGAGACAGGATGCCCATTGCGTTCCTGCCATGCGCTGAGTTCGTGTGTCAGAAGCAGCGCCTGCTTCTGATTTCCGATGAAATTGTCATCCACGATGAACACTTCGTTGCGCCAATTCAGCCGCCGAAGCTCATCCAGCTCTGCAATCACCTGCGATGGGGTCTTGGCTCGCGGACGCCTCCCATAGATCGTGATGATGTCGCAAAATTCACATTGGAAGGGACAGCCGCGCGAGAACTGCACGGGCATCGATGTGTATTTATCTAATTGAAGCAGGTCGAAGCGCGGCACAGGACTGTGGGACATGTCCGGTTTGTCAGCGACATGGTAGATCCGGCGCGCCTCACCCTTTTCCAACGCACTGGCGATGTCCGCGAAGACCTCTTCCGCCTCACCGACCAGAACATGGTCTGCGTGCCCGAGCAGAAAATCTGGTTCGCTGCTGGCCCACGGGCCCCCGATAAAAGTACGGCGCTCCAAAGTACGAGCGCGGGCGAGGATGTCTAGAGCATCGGCACGTTGTGCGAGCATCGCGCTCACCATCACCAGGTCGGCCCAGAGCAGGTCCTCGTCGCGCAACTCTTGAAACGCCCTATCGAGAAGACGGATCTGCCAACTGGATGGGCACAGCGCCGCTACAGTGATCAGGCCTAACGGCGGCATCACGGATCTCTCCGGGATCATCTCGAGAACACCTTCAAAGCCCCAGAACGAAGGCGGAAAGCGTGGCCAGACCATCAGTATTTTCAGCCCGGCTCCCAAAGGCGGAAGCGACTCCGAAACATCTTTATTGGACGTCACTTGGAATTGCTGAAATGGATCGGCGGTCGGAGGCGCGTGCATGATAACTCTCCTCCCGAACACAATTGCACCAAGCCAATTTCCGCATGGTTGCGAATTCGCACGGGCATTTCATGTGCCAATTTGAATCTGAAGTACGGAGGACTCGACTCTATTCCGAGCGGCTGCGCACGTCAATCACTGTTCTGCTCTTTCTCCCTCGTGCAGCGCCCTCGAAAGCGGCAATACCGATAGCTCACTTGATGCAAAATCGCCGATGCCCTCATCGACAGCCCCTTGCATTCAAATCGGAGACTGGCCTCCCGCCGCACTTCCTGCGGGGCTATTTCGATGCATCGCCCTGCCCGAAGAACTTGATAGTTGAGTACTTTTTTTGGCTCCGGTCTCCCTGGTTGTTAAACTTACTTTATGAGCGATCTACGTACATTGGCACCGTTTGATGCGTGTGTGCATTTTCCTTCGTGGTGCAGGTGGATGAAGGGAGACAATGCCATGTATTTCTCAGGCTTCGCTCAGGCTTCGGGCGGCTCTTTACTGTGGGCCGGCTTCTAACCGCTACCGATTGGAACCATGACTTCGAGCTTGCTTGGCCGTAGGTCATGGAAATGCGGATAGTGATTTCTGAACCGATTCTGCTCTATGGAGGCAAATCCTATCCTCCCCTGCAAAGTATGAAGCGGCTACTCCTGAATAGTGTGAGCGAATAATGCAGCGTCTCCGCCCAATGGCTAATGAATCGTTCCCTACATTCAGCTGCATGAGATGTGAATCAGACGAGGGTGAATGCGAATTCTGAGTTTACGTTTGATTATTGCGATGATCATCGGGGTCACTACGGTTTCCCTGGTGTCATCCTGGTATCAGGTGCGAACCGAGAAGGATGCACTCCGCCTCGACCTCGAGCGGAAATCAGAGACATTTGGCGAGAGTCTGGCTGCCAATGCAGAATCCTATTTGCAAAATGGAGATACGGCCGGGCTCAAAGCCATGGTCGAGCGTTTCAACAATCGAGATCATCTGCTTGGTATCGGAATCTACGACAGCGAATTCTTTCCTCTCGCCGCCACTCGCGATCTCAGTACGTTCACCCCCGCGATACCGCAGGTACTGAAAGATGCAGTCTCGAACAATCGCCCCGCGACGACGTATATGCGGTCGCGTTTTAGGCGTTTATATGTGCTCGCCGCGCCGCTGCATGCCATAAACAACCACGTCGCCGGTGGGATGATCGTTGTCTATGACACTGGCTATATTCGTTCCCAGATATTCCATGTCTGGAGCCAGGCGTTTGTGCACATAGCCGGTCAAGTGCTGGTTATTGTCGCCATCACATTGTTGATCGTGCGCTGGAGCCTGGTGGGACCAATTGCACGCGCAGCACAGTGGATGAAAACGCTTCACACAGACCGGAACGTTGCTCCGCCGCCCGCAAAGGATCTGGACTTCCTCCAACCGCTGGCGCGAGAGGTGGCCCCTCTCGCAGAAAGCATGCGCCAGGCACGGGCCGCGGCAGAGATTGAAGCTCGACTCCGGAATACAAACGAGTCGCTCTGGACAGCACAACGACTGGCCGATCACGTCCGCACCAAGCTTCGTGGCAGCAATCTTTTCGTAGTCTCAAATCGTGAACCATATATTCACAATCGACAGGGTAACGAAATCACTGTGACCGTTCCTGCCAGTGGGCTGGTTACGGCGATAGAGCCGATTCTCTGCGCTTGCAATGGAACCTGGGTCGCACAAGGAAGCGGGAATGCAGACAGGGAGATGGTCGACAGCAAAGACTGCCTCCAGGTTCCTCCGGACAATCCGAAATACACGTTGCGTCGCGTCTGGCTCAGTGAAGAAGAAGAGGAAGGCTATTATTACGGCTTTGCAAACGAAGGTCTATGGCCGCTCTGCCATATGGCGCATACGCGCCCTGCGTTTCGTGCATCCGATTGGAAATACTACAACGAAGTCAATGCGCGATTTGCTGACGCGCTTGCGGAAGAAATAGCAGATGAAAAAGATCCTGTTGTTCTGATCCAGGATTATCACTTTGCCTTGCTACCGCGGATGATCAAGGAGCGCCTTCCTCATGTCCGCGTTGCAATCTTCTGGCATATTCCGTGGCCGAATCCGGAGGCGTTCAGTATCTGCCCATGGCAACAGGAATTATTGGACGGATTGCTGGGAGCAGACCTGATCGGCTTTCACGTACAAGCGCATTGCAACAATTTTCTTAGCACCGTAGATCGGGTACTCGAAGCCCGGGTAGATTGGGAGCATTTTTCCGTCAGACGCAAGAACCATTGGTCTTCCGTCCTCCCATTTCCAATCAGCGTGGATTTTTTGGAAGCCGAGAACATTGCTCCCGAAAAAGATACGGCGGCTGAGGAGCGGAGCGCCCTCATCGCGGAGCTCGGAATTGAAACGACCTTTTTGGGCGTTGGCGTCGATCGCATGGACTATACCAAGGGCATTCTCGAACGCTTTCTGGCGGTGGAGTCTTTTCTGGAAAGGCATCCCCGTTATCAGGGGAAATTTACCTTTATCCAAATCGGCGCACCAACCCGCAGCCGTATTCCGAGGTATGCCGATTTCCATAGGGAAGTGGAAAGTGAGGCGAATCGCATCAATGAACGGTTCAGACGGGGCAAGTGGAGACCCATCGTTCTTCTCAGCCGCCAGCACAGCCACGAAGAGGTGGAACGCTATTATCGCGTAGCGCATCTATGCATGGTCACTTCTCTGCACGATGGGATGAACCTGGTAGCAAAAGAATATGTTGCTGCGCGCCAGGACGAACGTGGAGTATTGATACTTAGCCTGTTCACTGGGGCGGCGCGTGACCTGCGCGACGCCCTCATCGTGAATCCATACGATACGGAGGCAACAGGCGAGGCGATCTCTCAGGCGCTGGAGATGGATGTGAACGAGGTGGCCGATCGCATGGAGCGAATGCGGAAATCCGTGAAGGAACACAACATTTACTGGTGGGCGGCTAGCTTAATCGGAGATTTGTGCGACCTGCGACTCAGCAGGGATGCAGTACCGAAGACAACCGCAAGCGAGACCTAGTGTGGACAATATTGATCGAAAGGCGGCAGTTGCCGATTTCTTTCAGCGGTTCGACCGCTCGATGACCGCGCGGCTATTGTTGGATTACGATGGCACCCTGGCGCCATTTCAGGCGGACCGCCATAAGGCTTATCCCTATCCGGGCATCATGCCGATCCTGGATCGGATAATTCGATCAGGTAGAACGAAGATCACTGTCGTATCCGGACGGCCGGTGAGTGAGATACAGAATTTACTCCGCGAGTTAACTGATTTTGAAATATGGGGTGCGCACGGCTTGGAGCATCTCTCAGCGGATGGAGTATATCGATGCACAGATATCGATCCAAATATTCTTGCAATCCTTCGAGAGGCAGAAGATTGGTTGTCCCAGAAAGAGTTGTTACCCATCACTGAAATCAAACCAGGGGGCATCGCCGTTCACTGGCGCGGATTATCCGCGTCAGAGGTTGAGGACGTTCAGAGTCGCATTCAAGGCGGATGGGATAAATTCAATGGAATACAAGGGGTCAAGCTTCTTGCGTTCGACGGTGGTATTGAGCTTCGGACTGCCTGTCCCGACAAAGGCGACGTGATCCGGGCAGTTCTAAAAACGACAGATGCAGCGACACCAATTGCTTTTTTGGGAGACGATTTCACTGACGAAGATGCGTTCCATGTCTTGAACGGACGCGGTCTTTCGGTGCTCGTGCGGCCTGAGTACCGCCCAACGAATGCCGAAGCGTGGCTCCAATCTCCGCAAGAGTTGATTAGTTTTTTGGAATCATGGGCAGATATTGCTTGAAAAGCAACGATGATTCGAACAGATTTCATGCCATTTGTAGAGGCTTGGGTTCTTCCAGCCATTTAAACAAAATCATTTGTCCGATCAGTCACAAGCGACTGGGCAATCGGTTAGATGGCGAAGTCTAAGGCAATCACTTCGTGTACACCAATTGAGGAAATATCGAGAAGGATAAGTCCTTGCTCCCGTCGATAAGAGATGTCTTTTCCGGACACCAACAGCTTTGCTCGTGTTACGTGTCGCTCTTCAGGGATTTGTATTCGCACGCGCTGGTTTGCAATTGGAATTACCTCACGAACTGGCCCCTTCATCATCATGGGATTTGTAAGGTTCACAATGTGGACCGTCATAGAATTTTTCTGTCCCCACACAGAGATGTCGACGATTCCTTGTCCTTCCACACTTATGGGCGCAGTCTCGTTCGTTGCCCAAAGTACAGCATTGCGCAGGAGTTTCGCATGGTCGACGTCGAGCACCTCCCAGAAAGTGCGATCGATATCTCCCGGAAAGTAGACTACGCGGCTTCGTTCGGATTCTCTGAGAAATACTCCGGGACTGCGCTCCTTCATCGGTCGTGGAAAGACGTCTTCCATAGGAAGATCAGGATAGGTCGGCACAATTTGTAGTGGAGAGAAAAAGCTATGGCCTATGGGCTTTACATTTACCTGATTGGTGGCGTTGATGAGCCTCGTCGCATCCTCGAAACCTGACAGTAGAGGATGAAACGTTTCTGACATTGGATCCTTTTCCAGAGCGAGATACGAGTTGAGCATGGGTCCTTGCGCGTCGCCGGCAAAGGAAGCTCCAAATATTGACGACAACCCAAAGTCCCGACGACGAACACCCCATTCGTCATAAAGAGACGTTTCATACGTGGCGATCACGCTTCCGCCGCGTTCTACGAATTCACGAATCTGCTGACATTGCGCAGTTGAGAGCGCCGCGATATTAGGGAAGATCAAGGTGCAGAACTGGTTTATGTGCTCAGGGTCAAGTAGTCGATCATGCACCATTTCGAAGGGTATACGCGCCTCAATCAGCGCTTGATAGAAGCCGAGAGCAGGATCTTCCACTAAAGCTTGCGCCCTTTTGCCACCGTAAAAAGTCGCTGTTTGCTGAGAGTAGACGAGCCCGACTCGCGCAAAAGATCTCTCGTTCCGAAGGTATGATTCGTTCGCGTAGTGCCACTTGTAGATTTCCTCTACTACGGGCAACCACCTGCGATCGATTGGCTTGGCATTGAATTTAGTAAACCAGGGACGAAGGCCCTGTGCGATTCCGTCCGCCACCCAGAGGCGGATCTCATCGCTTGACTGAACGGAATCTTTCCAGCGGTATTTATCCTCGATACCAACACTAAAAATTCCTCCTATGGCCTTTTGCCCCATCGTTGCGCGGTATTCTTTGCCATTTTTTCCGTTGGCCCATGGCGCCATCAGGCCGCTTCTTCCCTGGCGATCGGCGAAGAGGGTGGGGGCCAGTTCTCCAATTGTTTTCATATCGAGTGGACTAAGTGCGCCACCGCCGGCATTTGCGATGTAGCTGGCATGTGGATTGATTTCTTTGAGCTTCTGGTTCCATAGCCTCCATAGCTCAAATAGTCTCGCCTGATTCCACAGAATGTATTGGCGCCGCGCTGGATTTTGGGGATCGTCGGTGCGGGGAAGATCAAGCCCGGAAAACTCACGAAAGGATTTCACGCAATGCTCGCAATAGCACATGCCGGATCCCGACCAACGGTTCGTGAAAATGCCATCGACCATGTACTTCCGCATGATTTCCTGGTGCACCGACGTCATGAAGTCGAAGTTGTAGGGGCCTAAAGCGCATGTGATCCAGTACTGCGGATCAGATGGGTGCCGCCGCTTGTGGCCCTCTTCATCGACGGCAATCCAATCGGGATGCGCATCATAGACATCCTGATGACAAGCATGCGCGTCCGTTCTTGCGATCACGTTCATTCCGAGCTTGCGGCATCCGGCAACAATGTCGCCAAAGGTGTCCATCGTGCCTAGCCATTTACTTCGATAGTGAAGGGGAATTTCCGTCGGATAGAAAGCGACAACGCCTCCGGCACTTAGACAGGCTGCATCCACGTGAATTTTTTGGAAATAATCGAGCCAGAACGAAAGATCGTAGTTCCCCGGATCGTCTTCTACGAACGCTAGCTGGGCCCATCGCAGGGGACGCTGATACCACTCGGCTTTATCATCGCCAACAACTCCGTTTGATGTGCTTGCATAAGCCGGATCTTCCGAATCGAACCTTGCAGCACAAACAACGGAAAGACCGACTGCCTGCTTGATAAATGCTCTTCTGCTGTCGTCCACTCGTAGCTCCTTCAAAGGTCTCGAACGACTATTGCGTTGGATCGATCACCTTCATTCCCGAGGCATCATCCGGCTTCTTCTTCAGGATGGACGTGTTCGCGGTGATAAAGACTTCTAACGTTGGATTGACATTCAATTCAAAGACATGCCCGCCAACCGTTGTGCCATTCGGCTTACCAAGTACTGCATGCATATGGACGACAGGCTTCTCATTAAAGGTGGCAACGTCTCCGACCAGCGACAGCACTTCTACTTGCTCTGCAACCGGAATACGATGGTAGATTTTCTTCGACGGATCCAGCCACGCTAGCGTCGCGCCGTTTACAGCTCCGATCGCAGTAAAGTGTGCGTCCTCAATTTTGTGCTGGATTACAAAGTCTGTAAGTCCGCTCAGCACTTCATCGCCCTTGTAAAAAATCACAGCGTAGACTTTCTCTTCCGGCGTGTCTTTTATCTGCTTCACCCGCATACCTGGTGCCTTACCCGTTGGAACGGGCCGGGAAGGCGAGATGTAAAGATCATTCTGGGATTGGCCATAGGCGGGACCGATCGTTGCTACTATCGCGTATACAAGCATGCACAACGCGCGCTGGTATCTCATATAAAACATCTCCTGCTGAAATTTCTAAAAGAAATTACATGTGCAACCAGGCTAGTGTTTCATCGTGATCTCTGAACCATAGAGCGGCAACAACGGATGGCGGATTACGGCGCGAAACTCGTAAGCACCTTTTGGATCGAGGCCATCCACATTCGCTTTGAAATTGCCCGGCTTGGAGATAGTTTGTGTTGGCGTCGCCATCCATGCGGATGAGCGCGAATTGACATCTTCACCGAGAATTGGTCGATATTCGAAGCCGACTTCGAGCGAAGAGCGATCGCCCATATCGAGGACTGTGCCCTCAAGTATCTCCTGACCGGATGACTCCAGCGCCGATCCGATGGTTTGCACATGCGGGGGATTCAGCGCCGGTTCGACATTAGTAATCTTCAATACCGCAGGATTCGGCCAGCGAAAGTTGTCCTGCAGGCGTTGCGTCTGCATCACTCGCACGTGCAGACCATCTTCTCCTTGATGCCAGGTAGATTTAGGTTTGATTTCAGGATGATATTCGACCACCTCGTCGTTTTGCCCCAGGACACTTACCTGCGTCTTGTCTGTCGCGCGAACCGAATGGAGTGTAAATTCCTTCCAGGTTGCACGCGGCCACGGCGTATCGGATTCAACGATTGCGTACAGAGTGTTGGTGTCCTTCTTTTTCGTGAACCATATGTCACCTTCGTTTGTAATGACCCAGGGACGTACCGCATAGATTGCGTCCGAGTTCACAAACATCCAGAGCGCGATCTCACGCAAGCGCTCTTCCTCTTCGATGGGCAGTTCACCGTTAGGCTTCGGCCCTACGTTCAGCAGAAAATTGCCGCCCTTTGCGCGTGTCTGAATCAGCAGGCGGATTAACTCGCCTCCCGACTTGTAGTGCTCGTTTTGAGGCTGATATTGCCACGCTGTTCCCATGGTCATGCAAGTTTCCCAAGCACCCGGAAGAGGCATGCCCGGAACAGTTAGCTCGGGAGTCTTGATCGCCCCGCGAGTAACGACGATGTCTGGATTCAGTTTCCACGCGAGATCGCGCAGTCCAACCGCTTCACCATCCAAAAAGAGTGCGTCGATCTTGCCATAATGCGTCAGCAACTCTTGAAGTTGAGTCTGATCGTATTGCATGAGTCCGGGATTGTTGCGCGGCTGAACTTCTGGAACCGAACGCTCGATTGTCTTCCCGTGCGTATGCAGCCACCAGAAATCGTCCGATGAATAGTAAACGCCCGTCGCGATACCTTCCGAACGAAAGGCGTCAAAAACCTCCTTTGTAATATCACGATGAAACGGCGTATTCATGATGCCGAATGGGGTCGTCTTCGTATCGAACATGGCGAAACCGGAATGATGCTTGGTCGTAAACATCACATACCGGACACCAGCAAGGTGCGCGAGACGCGCCCAATCCAATGGTTTAAATCGGTCCGGGTCGAAAGATTTCGGAAGGTCGCTAAAGAAGCGCTCAGTATATTCAGGAGATGCGCCCACCAGGGAGTGACTGATGACTACACCAAGCTGGCTGTCAACGCTCCAATGTATGAAAAGCCCAAAGCCCTGATCCTGAAACCACTCCAATCGCTCCGGCTTGTTCAACGAATCCTGTTCTGGATCATCTACGGCAGCAAACGATGTTGAAATCAACAAACCGGAGATCAGAAACACGACTGGCAGAAACCCAACGCTGTAAAAGAACAACCGGATCTTGGACATAGAAAGTCGCTCCATAACTTTTCCGCTGTCGATAACCATAAATGAAACTATCGATTTACGAATAAAATCTACAATGATTTCTGTGCACTTTATCTTCTTGGTGCTCAGGCGATTCGACGCTGACCCGTTGAGTCACAAATCATCGCACGTGAGATTCAAATTTACGTAATTCAGGTTCGGTATACTCCAACCAGTCAAAATTAGATTCGTAGGCAAGGAGACTTACCGACATGCCCACAAGGCGTGACTTTTTACGTTTAGCGGCAACTGCCGCCAGTGCAGCCATCTTTCCCGCAAGCATCCGGAAAGCGCTGGCTATTCCGGCACATCGCGCGACGGGGACTATCCAGGACGTTGAGCATGTCGTGATCCTCATGCAGGAGAATCGCTCCTTCGATCACTACTTCGGAAGTCTTCGCGGCGTGCGCGGATTTAACGATCCGCGTCCGGCGATGTTGCCGAGCGGTAAGCCAGTCTGGCACCAGCCCACCGCTAAAGTTAAGACCAAGCATTATCAAAACCGGGGTCTTGCCGAGGACGCGACCCATGTCCTTCCGTTCTATCTCAATCCCAAGCGCACGACAGAATTTCAGGCCGGAACCGATCATGGATGGAGCAGCGGTCATCAGGCCTGGAATAACGGCCATCACGATCAATGGGTAACTCAGAAGCAGGACGTGCTCACCATGGGATATCTGAAGCGCGAAGATGTCTCCTTTCATTACGCGCTGGCTGATGCTTTCACCATCTGCGACGCATACCATTGCTCGGTCCACTCGAACACTGCGCCAAACCGCATTTACCTGTGGTCAGGCACAATGGATGCGTCCAACAGGCTCGGCAAAAAAGGCAATGGGCCTGGATTTAACGAACGCCATCACACAAACGGATACACATGGATGACCTACCCGGAACGCCTGGAAGCGAGCGGGGTGAGCTGGAAGCTTTATCAGGGTGGTACGGGTGAACCGGGTACTCCAACGGATAACTACACGGACAATTCACTCGAGTTCTTTGCCCAGTATCACGTCAAAGAAGGCGCGCCGGCGCATAGTTCTCTGGTTATCAAGGGCGTCACCGATCACACGCTTGCTGAATTTCACAATGATGTCGTCACCGGGCAGTTACCGCAGGTCTCGTGGATAGTTGCCCCTTACAAATATTGCGAACATCCTGACGCTTCGCCTCGTGACGGCGCGTACTACATCAACCTTATTCTTGAAGCTCTTACGGCCAATCCTGACGTATGGAGCAAAACAGTTTTCATTATCAACTATGACGAGAACGATGGACTGTTCGATCATGTGATTCCTCCCATGCCGGCATACAGACAGCAGCAGAATGCACAGGGACTGGTTTCACCGGATCTGGTGGACGCATTGCGAGACGAGTTCATTAATATGGATAAATATCCGCATGAGCGCCGCCCTCTTGTGCCCGGTTCTGATCCGGGCGGCATGCAACCTGTCGGTCTGGGGCCGCGCGTGCCGCTGCTCATCGTTTCTCCGTGGACGACCGGGGGCTGGGTTTGTTCACAGACCTTCGATCACACTTCTGTTTTGCAGTTCCTTGAGGCGCGCTTCAAAATCCCGGAGCCGAACGTGAATGCGTGGCGGCGTGCGATCTGCGGCGATCTTACCTCCGCCTTCGATTTCACCGGTGCGGCGACCTCCATGTCCACTCAAGTTTCATCGAAGTTCTCCGTTCCCGATGTTCTTGCGTCGCTGCATGAGCCTTACAGTGTTCCAGCGGTTCAATCCATGCCTCAACAGGAGCCGGGAACGCGTCCCGCGCGAGCGCTGCCCTATGCTTTCTACACCCATTGCCGTGTTGATTCCGAACAGAGCAAATTCTGGATCGACTTCCGTAACGACGGCAAGGCTGGGGCGGCATTTTATGCCCGCAATAATCTCATTCCCCACCAGCCTCCTCGCCGCTATTCGGTTTCCGCAGGGAGCGCTGTTTCAGATTATTGGTTGCTATCGGATACAGGTTCTGACCGTAAAGCCGACAAAGAGCCGCGTACAGATCCTGATTACGATGTTGTCATTTATGGACCTAATGGTTTCTACGGTCATCTTCGAGGATTGATCGCGTTGCCGGGATTGCCTGATCCTGAAGTCTCGACTCGTTATGATCATTCGAGCGGTGACATCTATCTGACATGCTCGAATCACGGCGATGTCGCGTGCACGCTTCGAGTAGTCAATCCGTATGCGGCAAGCGAAGCCCCGCACTTGATTTCGCTCGCGGCACACGCGACGGCTGAAGATCACTGGTCTCTGGGGTCTAGTTCTAATTGGTTCGATTTGATAATCACCACTTCAGAGTCGCCGATCTTTCGCCGCCAGTTTGCCGGACATGTCGAAACAGGAAGGCCCAGCATGAGTGATCCCGCAACTTTCACGGAAGAGGCTTGAGCTTCAGAAAAATGTCTGAACGAGGTCAACTACCTGATAACCCGCGTCGAGTATCGGCAGCACTCGCCATTTGTCGAAGGTCAGGCAGGGATGCGAGATGTCGAGACCGATCATGTCGCCGACGCGAAGATCGTCATTGGCGGCAATCTTCAGGTAGGCATGCTGGTCCATCATCCTGGTAAGTGCCCAGTGGGCAGGAGCATCCTTCGGAGCTGTCCCCCCCGGTCTGAAATGGAGCGCGGGAGCAGGAAGACCGGCGTCGAAGGCAGCATCGCGTTTGCCCATACCGATGATCGCCTTTTCCTCTTCAGGAATGGATTGCACATAGGCCCATACTTGAAGTGCGGGTAATAAACCGGAGCGCATACGGTGTGCGATGGGATTGCGATCGAGTATCTTTGTCTGCGCCTCGCGATAGGCCCCGATATCGTGCGTAAGATAACAACCTGGCCGAAGGACGATCTCAATATTGTCGCCGACTCTGGCAGCCGAAAAAACCTCGGCTACCACGTCGTACCATGCAGAGCCAGCGCCCGAAAGCAGAATAGGCGCACGCCGGAAGTATTGCTTGTCAGCAAGCTCCTGGGTTACGGCAACAGCGCGCTCGAGAAACGCGCGTATGGAGGCCTCATCATCGAGAACACCTTCATACATTTCGATGCCACTCAGAGCGAGAGAATGTTTCCAGCCGGACAGCGCCTCTAAAACAGAGTCCAGCTGCTTCTGGTCGCGAATACCGGTGCGCCCGCCGTTGACTCCCAGCTCGATCAATACATTCAGCTGTTGATTGCGCTGCGCATAAAAAGCGCCGAGCTGTTCCACCTGCGCCGCCGAATCGACGAGGCAATAATATTCAAATTCCGAATCCTGCAGCAGACGAGAGATGATCGCCATGTTCTCTTTGCCGACCAGTTGGTTGGCCATCAGAATACGGCGGACACCATGCTGATAGGCGATGAGTGTCTGATGCGCCGTCGCCAGCGTAATTCCCCACGCACCCTGCTCTAGCTGCATCTGGAAAAGCTTCGGAGCCATCGTGGTTTTGCCATGTGGCGCGAGCCTGACTCCGTATGCAGTGATGAACTGCTGCATCCAATCGAGATTGTGCAGCAACCGCTCCTGATAAAGAACAGCTGTCGGCAGACTGAGATCTTCGCGCAGCAGGTTCCAGTTCAGCGAGGTTACATTTTTGGGTTCGAGCGCATTTTCAAAAGAGCCGAGACCCTTATTCCATGGAGTGATTGTGTCGAGGCCAATGATTTGCTTGAGTCGATTGTCTTTCAATGGATGAGTCTCCGGGAGCAAGCACAAGAATTGAAATGCGAGACGCGCGATGGATACAGCTTATATTCTAAAAGAGCCAACATGTTGAGTTGCGACACGCTTATCCGAAACGCCACTGTTCTGGACGGCAGCGGTGCTGATGGCCAACGCATGGACGTTGCACTTCGCGGCGGCCGTATCTGCGAAATTGGACCACACCTTGCGTATGATGCGTCGGAATCGATGGACGCAGACGGACTGATACTGGCGCCCGGATTCGTCGACGTCCACACGCACGACGACACAAGCGTGATTCGCACTCCAGCTATGCTGCCGAAGCTTTCGCAGGGCGTGACGACGGTGATTGTCGGCAACTGCGGCATCAGCGCCGCGCCAGTGCAGTTGCGCGGAGAGCCGCCGGATCCGATGAATCTGCTCGGCAACGCGGATGTCTTTTGCTATCCCACTTTTGCCGCATATGTCGCGGCCATTCAAGCCGCCAGTCCAGCAGTAAATGTAGGTGCGCTTGTCGGGCATACGGCTTTGCGCAATAACCACATGGATCGGCTCGACCGCTTCGCTACAGAAGTGGAAATCGATGCGATGCGCGAGCAACTGAAGGAAGCGCTGGACAACGGAGCGTTAGGTCTTAGCTCCGGACTCGCTTACCTCTCGGCCTACTCCGCCTCTACTGAAGAAGTGTTGAGCCTGGCAACGCCACTTGCAGCCGCAGGCGCTGTATATACAACGCACATGCGCTCTGAAACCGAAACAATTCTCGATGCGATGCAGGAAGCATTCGAGATTGGGCGATTAAGCCATGTGCCTGTCATCATTTCTCACTTGAAGTGCGCCGGAATAAACAACTGGGGACGAAGTGAGGAAGTTCTGCGCACCCTGGAAACGGCGCGAACCGAACAATATGCAGGCTGCGATTGCTATCCCTACGCGGCTGGTTCGAGCACGCTTGATCTGCGGCAGGTAGACGAGCGCGTCAAGATCACCATCACCTGGAGCATGCCACATCCTGAGATTGCCGGGCACACACTTGCCCAAATTGCGGCGCTTTGGGGCGTTAAGCAACTGGAGGCGGCGCGGCAATTGCAACCTGCTGGCGCTATCTATCACAGCATCTCTGAAGAAGATATGCGCAGGATTCTGCGACATCCAGCGACCATGATTGGCTCAGATGGCCTACCCAACGATCCTCTTCCGCATCCACGCCTATGGGGCACCTTTCCGCGTGTGCTGGGCCGCTACAGCCGGGACGAGAAATTGTTTTCGCTGCCGGAGGCAGTTCATAAGATGACAGGCATGCCGGCTCAACGCTTCGGGCTCGCTGAGCGAGGAATGATACGTAAAGGTTATTTTGCTGACCTCGCGCTCTTCGATGCGGAGAGAATCATCGACACAGCTACATTTTCTGATCCCATGCAACCCGCCGAAGGCATTGCAGGCGTGTGGGTCAATGGCATTCTTTCTTATACCGCTCACGGAGCGACAGAAAAACGTGGCGGACGGTTTCTCTCTCGAGGGAAAACAAAGTGGATTCAGTAACCCCAAAAAGTAAGGTGAGGAGCAGCGGATGAGCATTAAGCGGTATGGCGTAGAAGGCGGCAAAGGTACAGGCGGGCAGCATCTTCCATTTGCGCGAGCAGTAGAAGCCAATGGCTGGCTCTATGTTTCGGGTCAGATTCCCATGATCAACGGCGAAGTAGTCGCAGGCAACATCGTCGCTCAATCTCATCAGGCAATTCGCAATCTTCTGGCGATTCTTAAAGAGGCCGGATATGGGCCGGAGCATGTAGTGCGTTGCGGTGTGTGGCTTGATGATCCGCGTGACTTCTCCTCATTCAACACTGTTTTCAAAGAATATTTCGGTGAACATCCGCCTGCCCGCGCCTGCGTAGTATCAAGCATGGTTGTAGATTGCAAAGTTGAGATTGACTGCGTCGCCTACAAGTCTGCGAATGAGTAATTTTTAATCTGAGCACAACGAAGAAGTGACTGGAGCAGCGCTACTAGTGCGTCTATGATCGATCATCACAACATTTTTCTGCTTGTCGCGGCTTCAGTTTCCGTTGTCGGACTGATTTTGCTGATCACCATCTTCAAGCTGAATCCTTTCATCAGCCTGTTTCTTGCTGCGCTGTCGCTCGCTGTTGTTACCGGAATGCCCTTCAGCACCATCGTGCACTCGTTTGAAACCGGAGTCGGTGGAACGCTGGGACATATAGCGATCGTGGTGGCGCTGGGAACCATGCTCGGCAAAATGATGGCCGAATCAGGCGGTGCAGATCAAATTGCGTATACTCTCATCCGGATTTTCGGAGAGAAGAACATTCATTGGGCCATGGTTGTGATCGGGCTGTTAGTTGGCCTGCCCGCTTTCTTTGAAGTTGGCTTCGTACTGCTGATTCCAATCGCGTTTACGGTAGCCCGGCGAACCAGGACTTCGTTGATCCTGGTGGGACTGCCCATGGTAGCCGGGCTTTCCGTTGTTCATGGATTGGTGCCTCCGCATCCAGCGGCCCTGATGGCAGCAACGATCTATAAAGCAGATGTGGGTCGCACCATCTTTTACGCGTTGCTGATCGGCCTTCCTACGGCGATCATCGCTGGTCCCTTTTATGCGAAGCTCATCGCTCCGCATGTCACCCTGGCTGCAGATAACCCGATGGCCGCGGAATTCGCAGACCCGGATCCGAACCGCAAGCTGCCGACCTTCTCGCTTACGCTGCTTACGATCCTCTTGCCGGTTCTCCTGATGCTTATCGGAAGCTGGGCAGACGCGATATCTAGGCCGGGCAACATGATGAATGAGAGCCTGCACTTTATAGGCAACGACGATATGGCATTGCTGATCGGCGTACTCTTCAGCTTCTTCACACTTGGCAAATTAAGCGGCTTTACCCGTGACACAATTCTGCGGTTCAGCAATGAATGCCTGGCTCCCACGGCAAGCATCACGCTTCTGGTGGGCGCGGGCGGAGGGTTTGGACGCATTCTGCAGGATAGCGGCGTCTCCAAGGCGATTATCGTCGTCGCGCTGCACAGCCACATCCCGCTGCTCCTGCTGGCGTGGCTGCTTGCTGCACTAATGCGACTGGCAACAGGATCTGCGACGGTGGCCATGACGACCGCCGCTGGCATCATCGCTCCTATCGCGCTGCACAGCACCGGAGTTCATCCTGAGCTGCTGGCAATTGCAACTGGCGCTGGCTCTTTAATTTTTTCGCACGTCAACGATGGCGGCTTCTGGCTCGTCAAAGAATACTTCAACATGAGCGTCGCTCAAACCATCAAAACATGGTCCGTTTGCGAGACGATTATCTCGGTTGTCGCTCTGCTTCTTACAGTCGCTTTGTCTCTGGTAATTTGAGCGCTGGAGACTGTCCTAAGGCAGTCTCCAGGCGAACAAGACGCCGCCTCCGCTGGTCAGGACATACTGTTTTCCGTCGAGTTCATAAGAGATCGGAGAACTGGCTATATTGCCTCCCGATCCCGCATGCCATAGCGTTTTGCCGTTATTTGTATCCAGCGCCAGAAAGTTTCCATGAGCGTCACCTGTAAAGGTCAGTCCGGAATCCGTCGTTAAAACTCCCGAACCTGCTCCTCCCGGACCTACCTCATGGCTCCAACGAATTTTTCCGGTTTGATAGTCAATAGCTTCGATGACTCCCTTACCCCACACGCCGTAATCGGCACCTGCCCATCCATAAGTGCCATCAGCCGGTTTGGCGAAATAGATACTCCAGCTCGGATGAGCATCGACAATAAACAGGCCAGTATTCGGATCAAAACTGGGCGATCGAAAATTCGTAAGGCCACCCTCGTCAGGCGCGATAAGTCGGCCATCAGGCGCTGGTTCTTTTGCGGGATCGGGAATGGGGCGGCCTTCCTTATCCACACTCGATGCCCAGTTCACCGGCCCGAAGGGCGCAGTTAACAAGCTCTTCCCATTGGTGCGATCGAGCACAAAGAAATACCCGTTCCGAGAGGCCTGCATCAGCATCTTTCGGTGCTGGCCGTGAAAAACTCCATCCACAAGCACTGGAATTTCGACTGCATCCCAATCGTGGGTATCGTGCGGCGATGGCTGAAAAGCCCATACGAGCTTTCCAGTATCAGGATCGAGAGCAACGATGCTGCAGGTGTAGAGATTGTCTCCTGGACGCACGGTTCCATTAAGGACAGGCGTTGGATTCCCTGTTCCCCAGTAAATGAGGTGAAGATCAGGATCGTAGGTCCCGGCCATCCACGTGGTGCCGCCGGTCGCAGTATGCGGAGTGCCGGCAGGAGGAGTGACATCCCATTGCCATTGCGTTTTACCTGTCTCCGGATCAACCGATCGGATAAAGGTTTGCAGGTTATCGAGGTCGCCGCCCACCCCAATAATCACGTGATTGCCGACAACGAGGGGGGCCATGGTCGCCCAGTATCCCTTCTCTACGTCAGCGATCTCCACGATCCAACGCACGCTTCCATCTTTCGCATTCAGCGAAATCAGGTGCGCATCCGGCGACGTAAAGAACACCCAGTCCTTGTATATGGCAACGCCGCGCTGTCCGATGTGGTCACCGTTGTTCGGCGGATAGGTATAGTGCCATAGCATATGGCCAGAACGGGCATCGACTGCCCAGACGTTATCCGGCACGGTAAAATACAACACCCCATCGACCAATATGGGCGAAGACTTGATCGTCGCTGTCTGATTCGTCTGGAATGCCCATCCAAGTGTCAGTCCATCTACGTTTTGCGGAGTGATCTGTGCCAACTTGCTATGGCGACGACCAGAATAGTCACCATGATAGCTTGGCCAGCTATCAGCAGGCGGCTTGAGCAGCATCGTTGCATCGACATTCTGTGCAACCAGAGAAGAACCGCCGCAAACGAACACGCCCGTCAGAACAGCAAACGCTACTTTTAAAAACTTCATATGGACTCGTGAACCCTGTGATTGAAGTATTGAGATATGCACCCTTTATGACCACATCCCCAAAATTCTGTGGCGCAGAAAAGCTGGATTTCTAGTCTCGCCCATTTTCCCACAATGAGCGCGTATCATGAATCCGGGACGTAGCTTTTCACCCGAAAAGCGGTTGATCGAAGGTGATCTGGAAGCCGCAGACCTATAGCCGGCGTGGCTTTCAGCGCTCTCCGGCTAGATAATCGTCACCTCATACAGGCGGTCAGAAATGAAACGGATGGCTGCTGCTTCGGGAAAAGCCGGCACAAAGAAATACATCATTGAAATGACCTGAAGCCGAGCCGGCATCATCGATTACGATCGCGGCGATGGCCCGATATTTCCTGGCCAACGGCAAAGCTACGGATGGGAGAATCTTTTCGGAGCCTCAGCCAAAAAAGCCATCTCTACCGCAATAACCATAATGGCACATTCGCCAATGTGACCCGCAGGGTCGGCTTGAATATTATTGGCTGGTGCCTATTTTCAAAACCATATATCGGCAGGTGATCGATTGAAGCGAAGAGATGTCTTGAAATCAGCCGCAGCTACTCTGCTGACGGCCCTTACAAAACAAGTGCAGGCGGACACAACGAAGAACATCCCGATCCTCGACGCACATATACATCTTTTCGATCCGACACGGCCGCAGGGAGTGCCCTGGCCGCCAGCGACAGATACGGTTCTGTATAAACCATCGCTGCCCGGTCGCTACAAAAATGTCACTCGAGGTCTAGGCATCTGCGGAGCCATTGCCATCGAATGTAGTCCATGGGAAAGTGATAACGATTGGCTTCTTCAAATCGCTGAGAGCGACCCGATCATCGTCGGTATCATCGGTGATCTGGTTCCGGGCAGCGTGTCGTTTGGAAAGAATATCGATCGCCTCAGCGCAAATCCGCTCTTTAAAGGAATTCGCTATGGCAATCTTTGGAATCGGAATTTGTCGGAGGACATGAACAAGCCGGGATTTCTCGAAGATCTGAAGCTGTTGAGCGAAACTCATCTTGTCTTTGAAAGTGCGAATCCAGACATGGAACTGATTTCCGCTCTCTTCCGAATTAAAGACAAAATTCCGGCAGCTAAGATCGTTATCGATCATCTGCCCAATGCGCAAATACCCGCCGATGCCTCATCTCAAAAGACGTTCGCGGCTCATCTTGAAACCCTCCGAAGTGCGCCGAATGTCTTCGCTAAGCTCTCGGAAATTCCGAAGCAGTTAAATGGGCAGACCTCGCTCAATCTGGCTCTCTACAAAGAGAAGCTGGATATGCTGTGGGATACATTCGGCGAGGATCGCCTGCTATTCGGCAGCGATTGGCCTAACGGCGACCATTTAGCGACTTATGCAGACACGCTGGGCCTCGTTCAGAAGTTTATGAACACAAAAACCATGACTGCTCAGGAGAAATTCTTTTGGCGTAATTCAATTGCCGCATACGGATGGCAGCCACGACTCAGTAGCCAGCCACACGCCTGATCGCAACACTTCCCGCACTACGACAAAAACTGATTTCTGCTCGCTGCTTGCTTAGAAAGTAATTCGCGCTGTCAGCTCAATGTTGCGGGGGCCGGCTCCCTCCGCAGATTGAAGCGCGGTGATTACTCCAAATGCCCCGGGACCGTCGTCCACGTTCATATCGGGAATATCGTAGTTCCGATGGTTGAGGAGGTTCGATGCCTCCGCGCCAAAATATAAAGCCGTTCCTTCGCGAATCGTGGTCTTCTTGATCAGCGAAAGCGAAACCGCTTCAGTTCCAGGGCCGGCGAAGTTGCCGACGCCAGCATTGCCGAATCCGCCGCTATTATTAGGCGGATCTGTGAAAGCATCCGAATTCAGATAGACCGGATCGCCTCCGCCTGTCGACATATGGCGCACATAAGCAGCAGTGTTCGGTACAACGTCGGCTCGAGTGGCGCCCACGTTCGAAAGCATGTTCGTGCCTGCCGGATCGGTCGATGTTTGATAAGGAGTCAGGAAGGCTCCACTCTGTAGAACGACTACGCCTCCAAGCTGGCACCCGCCGGCCAACTCGTTCAACAATCCACTGTTATAGAAAAACTGCTTGCCTTTACCGAAAGGCAGCTCATAGAGAAACGTTGTAAGAAAGCGATGGCGTCGATCGAAAGACGCATTGCCATAGTCGCGTCCGATATGAAAACGATCAGAAGAAATGCTGCCGCCTTCGGTGGTAACTCCGGAGGGCGCGTATCCACCTGCATCCGACAAATCACGCGTCCAAACGTAACTCGCCTGAAATTGCAGTCCATTCACGAAGCGTTTGGTTGCAGCCACACTCATGCTGTTGTAATTGCTCTCGGCGCCATTCACAACGCTCTGGATATAGCCCCAGCTTTGAAAGGGGGCGTACTGCGGAAACGCTGAGTTCCAGCCGATCGTGTTGGCAGGCACCTGATTCACATCGACGAAGGTTTCGAGATTTCCACCGTGGCTTCCGATATAGGAGAGGCGCATGCCGATGCCGGCACCGAGGTCCTGCTCCAGAGTGAGATTCCACTGCTGCACGGAGGGATCGATATAGTGAACTGGAAAAGCATATTGAAACGATGCCCCTCCGGACGTAATTGTGGAAGAAAAAGGGGCCGGGAACGAAATCGTTGGATTCCCATTCGCATCAACGCTTTGATAGGAGTAGTTGACGAAGCTCGAATGCACGGCCCATCCGGAGACTAGCGAGAAGCCGAGCGGCTGTTCGATAAAGCGTCCCCAACCACCGCGCAGCACCATCTTGTCATCGCCATGTGGCCGCCAGGCAAAACCGATGCGTGGTCCAAAATCTTTTTTGTAGGTGTAGCGAAGCGTCTCGGGAATGCCTGCCTGCTTGGCAGTGAGGATGGGAGAGGGCGAAATCGATTCAGCAAAATACGAAGAGGTATAACCTAAGGCCTGCTCATTGGGTACGGCCACGGCTCCCGCTACTCCGTCCTGGTTGTAGTCGGGCAGGAAAGCAGCGGTGTTGTATTTCGTGTCCTTGAGGGGCGGATGCAGTTCGTAGCGCAGACCAATGTTCAATGTCAGCCGCGGCGTGATCTTCCAATCATCCTGGGCAAAAAATCCGTAGCCGTAGCCGAGACCATTCATGGCAGGGTGATTCACCTGCTCCGCAAGAACTGTGTAGTCAGGATAGCCGAGCAAAAATCCGGTGAATGGGTCGCCGATGCTTACGGGATTTCCGCCTGCATCCGTAAAGGCGGTTTGTGAGTTGTCGAACACGTACCAGCCCGACTGAAGATTGCCGAAGACGTTGTCATCGTGATCGGTCATCCGGCGGATATCGGCCCCGAATTTGAATGTGTGCCCTCCCTTGTTCCAGGTCACGTTGTCAATAAGCTGCACGATATTACTGTGCTGTACCGAGGGATTGCCACCCCCGGTCCACATAAAACCGGTGATGATTGCGTTGGGAACCTGCGGTACGGGATCGGGCTGTTGAATCCCCTCAATGCCAGATTGGTCGAGGTACCCGGCGGACGTGCCCTGCTGCATCACGGTAGCAAAGTGCGTTCCATTAAAACCTGCGCGCAATTCGTTTACGAGCGAAGAAGTGATGGCGTAGTTGTACGAGAAGGTCACGCCTTGATCGGTTTCCGGCTGCGCAAATGCGCCGGTAATTGGCGATCCTGCGTTGACACAAAAACCCGTGCAGTTAGGATCTGGCGGTGTCACCACATACCGCGTCTTGTAGGTTCCTCGCGCAAACATGGATTGCTTGGGAGTCAGCACATAGTCCAACCGAAGATCGGCCTGATCGCTGGAGATAGGCGCTGGATAATTCACGCGATAGTTTTTCTGGTAAGACGACGGATCGCCGATATTCTCATGCGGAATAAAGTACTTCATCATATTCGCGGAAACCTGCGAGATAGGAACATTTGCCGGGTCGATGGGACTGCCATCGGGATAATAGATAGGTGTTCCACTTAGATAATCCACAAGGTTGCCGTTGCGCATGTCCTCTGATGGAACGCTGGTGATAAGCGGTACTTCGCGGGGCAGACGAAGCCCCTCATAACTCATGAAGAAAAAGAACTTATTCTGCCCGCTATACAACTTTGGAATGCTGACCGGACCACCAAGAAATCCTCCAAAGTCATTCATGATGAGCTTAGGTGTCGAGTGCGTGAAGGGATCGCCAGCCGTGAGAACGGTATTCTCAAAGTTTTCGAAAACCCCGCCGTGAAATTCATTCGTCCCGCTTTTCGACGTCGTAGTCACATCAGCAACGCCGCTGAACTCGGCGCTATTGTTGCTTCCGCTGATACGAATTTCAGAAATGGAGTTGAATGAAGGAAAAAGCTCGTTGATGGGACCGCTGTTTTCAACTGATACGCTGCTGATTCCATCGATGGTGTAAGACATGAGGGCCGGCGTTGTCCCATCCACCATTATGTTGGAGTTGTCATCGATCTGAACGCCCGGCTCGGTTGTCAGCGTGGTAATCGGGCTCGTAGAGCCGGTCGATCTTGAATAGACAGCCACGGGCAACTCCGTCAGCTCCCGCCCCGTCTTCGTTTCAGAAAGATTCGATACCTCGGTTGTAATTACGCCTGCCGACGCGCCCTGCACGGTGATGGTGTCGGAAGCTTTTCCAATTTTTAATGCAGCATCGACGCGCTTGGTCTCTCGCGATTGCAGATCGAGATTAAAGAATTCAACCTTTTCAAATCCCGAAGCGACAATGTGAACCTCATATTTGCCCGGATTTAGATTTGTGAAACTGTAATCTCCGCTTTGGTTCGTCGTGGTATCGCGTGAGATTGCAGTTTCGGTGTTGGTTAGATTGACCGAGGCTCCGCTTACCACCGCGTTTGATGAATCTCTTATGGTGCCGACAATCGAGCCAAAAGTAGATTGTGAATGTATCGGCAGTGATCCCATGCTGGCTGCAAGCGTTAAATAAAGAATCGGGCGATAATCCCGGGCCACAACATTACGCGTAAACGATAGAAGGAGCTTCACCATGATGCACCTCAAGAGACACGTAGAGTACTGGCCCCAAGCTGCTCAGCTGGACCGCCGTTTCGTAAAAATATGACGAGCGAGGCCGCGAACCTCTGCGGCTTTACTTCACTTCAAACGCCGTATTGTTACGGCGTCATAGGTAAATCCATTCCCGGATTCTTTGGGAAGAAATGGAATGGACGAATATCGAAGTCATGCCACATCACAGGCATCTGTGGCCAGTCTTCTGGACGCGGGACATGGTGGAAACCAACCGTATACCAGGCAACGATATCGGTATTTTCGATGCTGCGATTCTGCTTCACCCACGCGGGGAGCCCATCCTTATCTTTACTGTTCGCAACGTAGGTGCCGGCAGCATAGAACTCCGACGGATCGTATGGTGTGACCCAGAGCTGATGCGATGAGAAACCGGCGCGACGTTGCGGCCACTCACTATCAGGCAATAGAGAAGCTGCTGTTTCTCCCGGCATGATCTCGAAGCTTGTTGGATAGCCGTATGGATCGTGCATATCCTGGCTTACAAAACGCCACATCGTAGGATGATGCAGGTCGAGATCCTGCATGGCATCGCCTTCTGTTTTCACCATCGTCGGCTGCATCGCCCATATCACGCGGCGTGGGCTCGGATTGTCCTTTGGCAGCTGGTATTGCACCAGCTTGTCAGCCATGAACGAGTTCTTGGGCCCATCCACGTCGAGATCAAGTCGGAAGCTGAAGAAATGATCGTGATCGACACCATCCACTCCCGGCGCAACCAGTTGGCCGAATTCAACCGGATTGCCCTTTTCATCCTTTGCCATCAGGTCATCGGACATGGGACCATCGACAGTCTTTTCTTTCACGGGCTTTACTTCAAGAACTCCCGTGGCGCCCACGGCCACGCGAATGGTACCCGTCTGCTCGAACCGCCAGTCAAGCAGGTAGTCATAATTCCCCACCACTGCTACCGTGCGCAGCACAAGTTCGCGCGACGGTCTGCCGGAGACTCCGGCCTCGTCGCCATGACGCCACGCCGGATCGCCAATCGTGCGCTCGAACATGCATGCCATCTGCGGTCGAAGAACCGGATGGCCGCTCGTGTTATAAAACACGCCGCTGAAGAAGCTCGCATACGACGGGCAGTCAACGCCTGCAAGTAGCGGCTTGATGGTACCGATGCCGTCGTAAGTAAAATATTCGCCCGCATCGATGAAAACATGCGAGTTCCACGTCTCTTCCGGGTCCTGGTACGGAACGTATAGCTCCGAGAGCGAGCCCTCATACATCACCGAACGCAGCTTGCCGCCATCATTGATAGACGCGAGATTGATCACCGTTCCGATACGCGGATCGAGACGGAAGCGGAAGCGCCAGTTTTGCCAGCTCACTTCTCCATCCTTGATGGTGAAGCTTGGCCCGCCGGGCTGCGAGACGATGATGGGCTGTGTACCTGGCAGCGCAGGGCCGCCGTCTGCGTCATAATTATTGGAAGGCGGCGGCATAGGCACTGCGCCATAATCGTTGAAGCGGATAATTTTCTTCGCGTTCATGTCTACGGTAAAAAAGATTCCGCCTATTTCACGGTCCCACATACCGGTGGCGCCTTCCGCGTCCATACAACCGCCCCATCCCAGGCGCTTGCCGTCCTTCTGCTCAGGTAAATCTACAAAGCCCGCAGGAACGGCATAACAGGTCACCACTTTCAGGTCAGTAATGCCGCGCTTCTTCAGCGCTTCTACAACACGCGGATCGTGCTTGATCGCATCTTCCACCCCATGTCGCTCATCATCCGTAAAAGGCGCCTGCACACCTTTTAACTCGGTGAAGCTTTCAAGCTTCTCGCCGCTGATATCGACGAGCGCAGCATAAGAGTGGCCCTTGTCGAAAAGAACAACATCGGCTTTACGTGAAATCGGATCTCCCGTCTTCCATGCCAGGACCTGGTCCTTGGGCGGCTCATGAAAAAGTACGCTGGCAAACGCTGTCGATTCCTCAACATGGCCGGCGGCACGGAGCACTCTGTAAGCCGTCCAGTATTCATCGGGAGTAAGTGCGTCCAAAGGATGATGAACGCTCGGCGGCAGTGCAAAACTGCTGACCAGACTGCAAAAAAAGAATGACAAAACGACAGAGAGACGATGGCCCACTTGAAATGCCTCCAAAAAAGCGGAACGGTATATAGGGCTGCGAGGTACTAAAATACTACGCACGATGACTGTAGAAGGGCGCCTTCTGCCTGAGGCTGGGAACTACCTCGGCAGGCCTAAAAGGCGAAGTGCAAAATTGAGTTGGTTCAGTTATCGAGCAGCCGGACGACCGCGTCAAGACGTTTGTTGCTGGATACGTCGAAATTTCTGTGCGCCATTAAACTCTCTTATATCCGCGCAAAACAAATATGAATGGGACTATGAACAAGTCCGATTCATACATTTGCCAATATGAACGGCCGGCATTCGTTCGTGAGAAATTCGCGGCTTACCTTAAAACATCTGCAAGCGCTTGGACCAAAGCCCAGGCATTAAGATCACGAGGCCTGCTTCAGTCCGCTGATCATTGCTCCCAATAATGCGGGATAATTATAGCCACTGGGAATATCCACTCGTCAGCCACTCAGTTGTTTGTCCCGTGTTTCAAAGACAAAAGGAGCAGAACGGCATGGCAAAGAAAGTAGCCGAGATATTCATTGAGACCCTCGTCAACGCGGGCGTGAAACGAGTCTATGGAGTGGCGGGCGATTCGCTGAATGGTCTGACCGACACCATCCGCAAAAGTAAGGAAATTGACTGGCTGCACACCAGGCATGAAGAAGTAGCCGCCTTCGCTGCCGGCGCAGAAGCCCATCTCACTGGAAAGATCGCAGTCTGTGCCGGCAGCTGTGGCCCTGGCAATCTTCACCTCATCAATGGTCTTTTCGACTGTCACCGCAGCCGCGTGCCAGTGCTCGCCATCGCCGCGCAGATTCCCAGCCACGAACTCGGAAGCGGCTATTTTCAGGAAACGCATCCTGAATCTCTCTTCAAAGACTGCAGCCATTATTGCGAGCTCGTTTCGCAGCCCGATCAGATGCCGCGCGTGCTCGGCATCGCCATGCGTACAGCCATCCTGAAGCGTGGCGTTGCCGTCGTTGTTCTTCCTGGAGACGTTGCTCTGCGCGAATGTCCATCGCCTGCACTATCACTCGGTATCGAAGACTCCGCACCCGTCATTCGCCCGTCAGACAATGAGATCCAGCGCGCCGCGGCGATTCTTAACGATGCGCGCAAAGTGACCATCCTTGGCGGCGCTGGCTGTGAAGGCGCTCACACAGAACTCGTCGCAATGGCCGAACGATTGAAAGCGCCGATTGTCCATGCGCTGCGCGGCAAGGAATTCATCGAATATGGCAATCCTTATGACGTGGGAATGACCGGCCTGCTGGGCTTCTCTTCCGGCTATCACGCCATGATGAACTGCGATGTGCTGCTGATGCTGGGGACGGACTTCCCCTATCAGCAGTTCTATCCGAGGAACGCAAAGATTATTCAGGTTGACCGGCTCGGCGAGCAGATAGGACGGCGCACCACCGTCGATCTTGGCCTTATCGGAAACGTGAAGGATACTCTGGACGCTCTAACTCCATACATCGATCCCAAAGCCGATCGTTCGTATCTCGATACATGCCTCAATCACTATAAGAATGCTCGTCAGGGACTTGATGATCTTGCCGTAGGCGAGCCCGGTCGCACGCCCATTCATCCGCAATATGTCGCAAAAATTCTCGACGAGGTTGCATCCGAAGACGCCGTCTTCACCTGCGACGTGGGCACGCCTACGGTGTGGTCTGCACGCTATCTTCACATGAATGGCAGGCGCAGGCTGCTTGGTTCCTTCACTCACGGCTCCATGGCAAACGCACTGCCACAGGCCATCGGAATACAAGCGAGCCATCCAGGTCGGCAGGTCATCACACTCTCCGGAGACGGGGGCCTTGCCATGCTGCTCGGAGATCTGTTGACGCTCAAACAACTCAATCTGCCGGTTAAGGTCGTGGTCTTCAACAACAGCTCGCTCGGCTTCGTGGAACTGGAAATGAAGGCAGCCGGACTTGTCGATTACGGCACAGACCTCGTCAATCCCGATTTCTCCAAGCTCGCCGAATCAGCCGGCATCCTCGGAATTCGCGTCGAGAAGCCGGAAGAACTGCGCCCGGCTTTCGCCCGCGCGCTCGCTCACAATGGGCCTGCCCTGGTCGATGTCCTGGTCAATCGACAGGAACTTTCGATGCCGCCGACCATCAATCTCGAACAGGCTTGGGGCTTCAGCCTCTACATGATTCGCGCTGTGCTCAGCGGACGCGGTGACGAAGTCATCGACCTGGCCAAAACCAACCTTCTGCGCTGAGGATGTAATCCACCAGAACAGGAGGAGCAATGATGAGCGCATACGATCAGGAAGAATCAGCCGAAAAGACCTGCTTTATATCTCTTGCCGGCTTCAACCTGATCAATTCTCCTCGCCTGAACAAGGGAACAGCGTTTACCGATCAGGAGCGCGATGAGTTTTCCCTCCACGGCCTGTTGCCGCCCCATGTCGGAAATCTCGAGCAACAGATCGAGCGCAGAATGCAGGCCTTCGATCAGCAGCCGACTCCGTTCAGTAAATACGCTTTTCTCCGCGACCTGCAGGATACGAACGAGACGCTCTTCTACGCAATGCTCGTGCGCAACATCGACAAGATGCTACCCCTCGTCTACACGCCAACCGTAGGCGAAGGCTGTCAGCGCTTCAGCGAAATATGGAGAAAGCCGCGTGGATTATTTCTCAGTTACCCCAATAGAGACCGCATCGCGAAAATACTCAGCCACCGGCGCTACGACGACATAAAGTGCATCGTCGTCAGCGATGGCGAACGCATCCTTGGCCTTGGCGATCAAGGCGCCGGAGGGATGGGGATTCCCATCGGCAAGATGGCTCTCTACACCGCGCTTGGAGGCATTCATCCGGAACATTGCCTGCCGATTCTGCTCGATGTAGGAACAGACAACGATGAAAGATTGAAGAATCCAATCTACATCGGATGGAGACACCATCGCATCCGCGGACAGGAATACGACGACTTCGTTGAAATGTTCGTCTCCGCTGTGAAAGCGCGTTGGCCGCATGTGCTTCTGCAATGGGAAGACTTCGCAGGTTCCAATGCAGCCCGCCTCCTCGCTCGCTATAGAAATCAGCTCTGCACCTTCAACGACGATATTCAGGGCACCGCTGCGATCGCGACAGCAACATTAGTCTCCGCCGTCAACGTAACCGGCAACCCACTGGAGCAGCAGAAGATTGTCGTCTTCGGCTTCGGAAGCGCAGGCCTGGGCATCGCCGACCTGCTGTCAAAGTTCATGCAGGACAATGGTCTCTCGGAAGAAGAGGCGCGTTCCCATTTCTATGCAGTCGATCTCTACGGCCTGATCACTGAAAATCGTAAGGATGTGGGAGCCGACCAGCGGCCTTATGCGCGCAAAGAACAGGAAGTACGAAACTGGCGGCAATCGGATGGAGAGATTACGCTCCTCGACGTAATCCGCAATGTGAAACCCACGGTCCTCATCGGTGTCTCCGGTCAGGGTGGCGCATTTACTGAGCAGGTCGTGCGCGAGATGGCGAAGCATAGCGCTCGCCCCGTGATATTCCCTCTCTCGAATCCAACCTCTCGCAGCGAAGCTACTCCGCAGGATCTGATCAACTGGACGGAAGGCCGTGCACTCGTCGGTACTGGGAGCCCCTTCGATCCAGTCGAAGTCGGCGGAAAGAAAATCCACATCGCGCAGACCAACAACTCTTACATCTTCCCCGGGCTGGCTCTCGGGATCATCGCCTCCAGATCGAAGCATGTAACTGACACCATGGTGAAAGCGGCGGCAACAGAGCTGATTCGCCACCTCCCCACGCAGACCAATAAAGAAGACAGCCTGCTTCCGCCACTCTCTGAAGCCCGCAATCTCGGGCGTTTGATCGCACACGCCGTGGGCCAACGGGCGATTCAAGACGGACAGGCGCAGATCAATGGCGAAGACGCATTGAACCGCGAGATCGAAGCCAATATTTGGGAACCAAAATATCAGCTATATAAACGCAAGGAATAGCACGCAGCGGAGAAAACGATCATGCCAGCCAGCGAAACAAATCATTCCTTTCGGATCGAAGAAGACGCTCTTGGAGATGTGGAGGTGCCGTCCGAACATCTTTGGGGGGCGCAGACGCAGCGATCCCACATCAATTTCCTCATCGGCGTAGAGCGCTTCCGCTGGGGCCGTTCTGTCATACGCGCGCTTGGTATTCTGAAAAAATCTGCTGCGCTGGCAAATGGCGATCTAGGCCAGCTTTCGAAAGAAAAAGTCGATCTGATCGCGCGCGCCTCTCAGGAAGTCATCGACGGTCGCTGGGATAACGAATTCCCCTTGGTCGTCTTTCAGACCGGCTCCGGCACGCAGACCAATATGAATGCCAACGAGGTAATCGCCAATCGCGCAATCCAACTCGCTGGCGGCGTTCTCGGATCGAAGAAGCCGGTTCATCCCAACGACGATGTCAACCGCAGCCAGTCGTCGAATGATACCTTTCCAACCGTGATGCACATCGCCGCCGTCGAGACGATCGAAAACATACTCATTCCTGCGGTCGACGAACTCCGCAGTGTGCTCGATGAAAAAGCGTGGGTCTACACGGACATCGTAATGATTGGGCGAACCCATCTTCAGGACGCAACTCCGCTCACCGTCGGACAGATGATCTCTGGCTGGGTGGCACAGCTTGAACAGTCTCTCGAAGGCATTCGCAAGTCGCTCCCGCTGATCTATGAATTAGCCATCGGCGGCACAGCCGTCGGTACAGGACTCAACGCCGATGCACGCTTTGGCGAAGTGGCATCGCACCACATTGCCGAAGAAACCGGTAAGCCATTCATCTCTGCTCCCAATAAATTCGCTGCACTCGCCGCCCATGACGGCATAGTTACAGTAAGCGGAACGCTGCGTACGCTCGCAGGCGCGCTGATGAAGATCGCTAACGACGTCCGCTGGTATGCTAGCGGCCCGCGAGCAGGTTTAGGCGAGCTCAAAATCCCCGAGAACGAACCCGGTTCTTCCATCATGCCCGGCAAGGTTAATCCCACGCAGTGCGAAGCGCTCACCATGGTCGCGGTGCAGGTCTTTGGCAACGATCATGCTGTCGCCTTCGCCGGCTCCCAGGGAAACTTTCAGCTCAATGTCTACAAGCCCGTGATCCTGCATAACGTTCTTACATCCGCCGAACTCCTTGCCGATGCCTGCCGGTCCTTCACCGAGCACTGCGCCAGAGGAATTGAACCAGACGAAAGACGGATCAAGGACAATCTAGACAATTCGCTCATGCTCGTCACGGCCCTCAATCCGCATATCGGATACGAGAAGGCGGCGAAAATCTCCCTCACCGCTTACCGCGAAGACATCAGCCTTCGCGAAGCAGCTCTTAAGCTGGGCTTCCTTACTGGAGAACAGTTCGATCAATGGGTGCGACCGCAAGACATGACGCACCCGCTCAAAAAGTGAGATACACGCGCGTTATGCTATACCATGTCCATCCGCAAGCTGCTGGCCTACGCTGCAATTTACATTCTGTGGGGCGGCTCCTTCCTCGCAATCCGTGAAATCGTTGCCGCAGTGCCACCGTTCTTTGCTGCTGGTTTCCGTTTCGCTCTCGCTGGATTATTACTGGTCCTCTACAGCTATCTGCGAGGTGAATGCATCTGCTCGTGGCGGCAATGGCTCGGCGCGGGTGCGCTCGGCTTCATCATGTTCACCTGCATGTATGCGGGACTCTTCTGGGCTGAGATTCAAGTGCCATCAGGGATTGCCGCTGTCATCTCCGCCATGATTCCAGTCTGGATATTCGTCGGCGAGCTCACGATCCTGCGATCGCAGAAAGCCTCGGTGCTCTCCATCATTGGAGTCTTTCTGGGCTTCGTCGGAGTCGCCATGCTCGCTCTGCCGTCGTCTCATTCGTCAACTCATATCTCAACCTTGGCATTGCTCATTCTCATCGCTGCCACGCTCTGCTGGGCTGGTGGAACACTCTGGTCGCGCAGTCTCTCTTTGCCGAAGCCCCAGACACTCAATGCCGGATGGCAGATGGCCGTTGGCGGCGGCCTGATCTTCGTGCTCTCCGCATTGACGGGAGAACTAAGCCGCATGCCGCCAACAAACGTGCTCCTTCGGCCGCTCATTCTCGGCAGCATGGCTTATCTTGTGGTGGCGGCCTCGATCATAGCCTTCACCGCTTATGTGTGGCTTATTGCCAATGAACCTACAACCCGCGTCGCCAGCTATGCGTATGTAAATCCAGTCATAGCCCTCTTTGCCGGAGCTGTGCTCGCAGGCGAGCGGCTGGCTCCATTTCAACTCGTAGGCGTCTTTCTAGTCGTTGCCGGGGTCTTTTCGACGCTGATGGGAAAGCAGGCGGCTCCTGCGACGAAGAAGATCACCGTTTAACTGCCTAAGACAACTACTCTGGAACTTCCGGAGATTTCCTGACGTACGACGTATCACTAGACCTGGCGTGGGAGAGCTGCGCCTTATCCGGGCAAAATTTGCATGATCGAGCGAGGCGTGTCGCATGGCAATGTTCAACGATCAACTGAAGCAGGTCCTGCGCAGGCTAAGCCGCGCGCCACTCTTTACCACCATCACGCTGCTCACGCTCGCCATTGGTGTAGGCGCGAATACCGTAATCTTCAGCGTCGTCGATGGTGTTCTTCTCAAGGCGCTGCCCTATACCCATCCTGAACAGTTGATCGGCGTCTGGCACACCGCGCCCGGAATCAACATCAAGGAACTGAATATGTCGCCGTCGATCTACTTTATCGACCGCGAACAAAACACCACGCTCCAGGACATCGGCGTTTACGACAGCGATTCGTTGGATGTGACCGGAGCTGGAGAACCGGAACATCTGCGAGGGCTTGATGTCACCGATGGTACGCTGCCGATTCTCGGCGTCGCTCCCACGCTGGGACGCTTATTTACCCGCAAGGACGACTCTCCCGGCGCGCCACAGACCGTTCTGCTCTCCTATGGATACTGGCAGAAGAAGTTTGGCGGCGAATCATCCGTCATCGGACGCTCGATCACAGTGGACGGCAAGCCGCGGGAGATCATCGGCGTTCTGCCCAGAGATTTTCATTTTCTCGACTATGAAGATGCAGCGCTGGTGCTGCCTTTCCAATGGGACCGCAGCAAGACAAAGCTCGGCAACTTCAGCCAGAGCGCTCTTGCCCGCTTAAAGCCCGGAGTGACTATGGCGCAAGCCAGCGCCGACATGGCGCGACTGCTTCCGGTAGTTCTGCGCAGCTTTCCTGCTCCCGAAGGGTTTAGCCCCACCATCTTTGAAAAAGCTCGCATCATGCCCAATCTTCGGCCGCTGAAGCAGGACGTTGTCGGCGACATTGGCAATGTGTTGTGGGTGCTCATGGGTTCAATCGCTCTGGTTCTCATGGTCGCCTGCGCAAATGTCGCCAACCTGCTGCTGGTACGTGTCGAAGGACGCCGTCAGGAGCTGGCAGTTCGCTCCGCCCTCGGTGCCGACTGGAAGCGCATTGCGGGAGATCTACTTTTTGAAAGTGTCGTTCTTGGCATTGCAGGCAGCCTGCTTGGTCTAACACTCGCTTACGGCGCACTGCGGCTTCTCGTGGCGATTGCGCCCACTGGCCTGCCGCGTATCCATGAAATCGGCATCAATATTCCCGTTCTGCTCTTCACGCTCGGTCTCGCTCTTTTCACCAGCCTCCTGATTGGAGCCATTCCTGTCCTCAAATATGCCGGCGCAAGCGTAAACAGCAGCCTCCGCGAAGGCGGCCGCGCGTTGAGCCAGAGCCGCGAGCGGCATCGCGCGCGCAAGGCCCTCGTCGTCGTGCAGGTAGCGCTCGCGCTGGTCCTGCTGATCTGCTCCGGACTGATGATCCGCACATTCCGCGCCTTGATCCACGTCTCTCCAGGCTTCGTTCAGCCGGAAGCCATACAGTCTTTCCGTTTCTACATTCCGGAAACGCAAATCCCGGACTCTCAGCCTGAGCGCGTGATCCGGATGCAGCAGGATATTCTCGACAAGCTCGCAGCAATTCCCGGCGTCTCTGCCGTCAGCTTCTCAAGCGCGGTCCCCATGGATGGGCGCGATTCAAACGACGTATTGTTTGCCCAGGACCATGTGTATGGCGAAGGTGAGCTGCCTCCAATTCGCCGCTTCAAATTCATCTCGCCCGGCTTCTTCGCAACCCTGGGAACACATCTTGTGGCCGGTCGCGATCTCACCTGGGAAGACACTTATCAGAAGAGACCGGTCGCCATCATCTCCGAAAATTTCGCGCGCGAGTACTGGCACGATGCAAACGGTGCGCTGGGCAAAAGAATTCGCGTGGCAACCACCGACGACTGGCGTGAGATCGTCGGAGTTGCCCAGGACATGCACGATGACGGCGTCGATAAGCCCGCGCCTTCGACCGTCTACTGGCCCATCTTTCCAATCAACTTCGAAGGCCAGAAACAGGACCTGCGGCGCGGTGTTGCTTTCGTCATCCGCAGCCCCCGCGCGGGCTCGCAGACCTTCATGAAAGAGATTCAGCAGCAGGTCTGGTCTATCGATCCGGATGTGCCTCTCGCGAATCCCGCGACTCTTGGCGAGCTTTATACGAAATCCATGGCGCGGACTTCTTTCACGCTGGTCATGCTCTGCGTCGCCGGAGGCATGGCTCTGCTGCTCGGAATCATAGGAATTTATGGCGTCATCTCATATTCCGTCTCACAGCGTACGCGTGAAATCGGCATCCGCATGGCCCTCGGCGCGCAGCGCAGCGCGTTGACCGCCTTGTTCGTCCGCCAGGGATTGTTGCTCACAGCCATAGGAGTAGCCTGCGGCCTCGTCGTCGCCTTCATCACCATGCGCCTGATGTCGTCGCTGCTGTTCAACGTAAGCCCGGTCGATCCGATCACCTACATCGCAATCACAGTCGGCGTGATCGCCACTTCGTACCTGGCTTGCTATCTGCCCTCCCGCCGAGCCTCGACGGTCGACCCCGTAGACGCATTGCGGGCTGAATAGAGTATTGTTGCCGCGAAACGGGCCACGAACCAGTTTGCCTCCAGAGTTTCCGAATAGACCTGATTCCGGAGTGAACTGGGGCTTGGCCATTTCTCGACGTTCAATGCGCGCATTGGCGAGTTGGAGTTATTTGAGACGTAACCTTTCACCGCCGCGCGAATCGATGCTCTCCTAGTTTTTGATCCCTGACAAAAAGGCCTGCTGGACGCGGTTGAAGCTGCGTCCACGTAGAACAGCGGCGACGATGGTGCGCGTTGCTCGCGCATCGCTGAGACGTACATAGCGGCAGCCAGCGTTCCGGTCTATGGCCATCTCAGGAACGAGCGAGATGCCGACGCCGGCGGCAACCATTCCAAAGAGGCTGCTGAACTGGCCGCTTTCAAACGCGATGCGCGGCGTCACGCGGGCATGCGTGCAGGCGGCGAGGCTGAGGTCACGGAAACAGTGGCCGTCGCGCAGCATGACGAAGGACTCTCCGCGGAGATCTTTGAGGGCAAGTGATTCGGCTGCGGCAAGGGGATGATTTCTGGGTAGCACGGCGAATAGCGGTTCGGTGCGAAGAGGAAATAGCTCCAGGTCTTTGTGACGCAGAGGGAGGGCAAGAATCGCCAGATCGATCGACAGGTCCCGCAGGCTTTCGACCAGGACCGGCGTTGTATCTTCAACGATGCGCAGTTTCGCCTCCGCATATTTCTTCGCAAAGGCCGTCGTATAGCGCGGCATAAGGTAGGGCGCAATGGTCGGGATAATACCTACGGCTACGCTGCCGCGAACGTCCGCGCATTTATCGGCTACGTTTGATCGTGCCATCTCCATCTGACTCAGAATGGAGCGAGCGTGGGGCAGAAAGGCGTGACCGGCCTCAGTGAGGCGCACGCTGCGGCCCAGGCGGTCAAAGAGCTTAGTTCCTAAATCTTCCTCGAGCTTGAGGACCTGTTGCGAGAGCGAGGGCTGGGCAACCTGGCAGCGTTCTGCGGCGCGGCTGAAACTGCCTGTATCGGCGATTGCACAGACGTAACGAAGTTGGTGAAACTCCATAGGTGATACCTATACTCAGGATGCGATCTATGTATTGGAACTATCTGACTTCATAATGCTACATTCATCTGGTTGAGACAAACTATATGCGGGCCGCAGCAGACCCAGGAGTTTGACTCAAGCAGCCAAAAGGAGAGAAAGCATGGCAACCGAAGCAAAGTGCCCATTCCATCACGCCGCAGGTGAAGGCACGTCGAACCGTGACTGGTGGCCGAACCAGTTGAAGCTGAAGATACTGCACCAGCACTCATACCTGTCCGATCCGATGGACAAGGACTTCAACTATGCCGAAGCGTTCAAGAGCCTCGACCTGGCAGCCGTGAAGAAAGATATTTTGGCGGTGATGACTACCTCGCAGGACTGGTGGCCAGCAGACTTCGGCCACTACGGACCTTTATTCATTCGCATGGCGTGGCACAGCGCCGGAACATATCGCACGGGCGATGGTCGCGGGGGTGCCGGATCCGGCCAACAGCGCTTCGCGCCTCTCAACAGCTGGCCCGACAACGTGAGCCTCGATAAGGCGCGCCGGCTGATCTGGCCAGTGAAGCAGAAGTACGGCAACAAAATTTCATGGGCCGACCTGATCATCCTCACTGGCAATGTTGCCCTGGAATCGATGGGATTCAAGACCTTTGGTTTCGGCGGCGGGCGCGAAGATGTGTGGGAGCCCGACGAGGACGTTTACTGGGGCACCGAGACCACGTGGCTGGGCGGCGATCTTCGCTATGGCAAGGGCCAGTCCGGTGACGGCGTGCTCGTGGCAGACCCCGAGATGCATGGCACCGAACATGATCGCACCGCCGGCGGCTCCAACGAGCGCAATCTGGAGAATCCGCTCGCAGCGGTGCAGATGGGCCTGATCTATGTGAATCCGGAAGGCCCGGATGGCAACCCGGACCCTGTTGCCGCAGCCCACGACATCCGCGAAACCTTCGCCCGCATGGCCATGAACGACGAGGAAACAGTAGCGTTGATCGCCGGCGGTCACACCTTCGGCAAGACTCACGGCGCCGGCCCGTCGTCCAATGTGGGGCCTGAACCTGAAGCCGCCGGCATTGAGGAGCAAGGCCTCGGCTGGAAGAACAGCTTTGGCACTGGCAAGGGTGGCGACACGATCACAAGCGGCCTCGAAGTCGTCTGGACGACCAAGCCGACACAATGGAGCAACGAGTTCTTTGACCACCTGTTTCGCTATGAGTGGGAGCTGACCAAAAGCCCTGCCGGAGCGAACCAGTGGAAGCCGAAAGATGAAGCAGGCAACGGCACCGTGCCGGATCCGCACGATCCGTCAAAGCGTCGCGGGCCGTCGATGCTGACCACGGATCTCGCCCTGCGCCTCAATCCTGACTATGAAAAAATTTCGAGGCGCTTCTACGAGAATCCGGATGCGTTCGCCGATGCCTTCGCCCGTGCGTGGTTCAAGCTGACGCATCGCGACATGGGTCCGCGCGCACGCTATCTCGGCCCGGAAGTCCCTGCCGAAGTGCTCATCTGGCAGGATCCCATTCCCGCCGTCGATCATGAGCTGATCAATGAAGAGGATATTGCCACGCTCAAGGGTAAGATTCTGGCTTCGGGCTTGTCTGTCTCTGAGCTGGTTTCGACCGCCTGGGCATCGGCGTCCACTTTCCGTGGCTCCGACAAGCGTGGCGGCGCCAACGGCGCCCGTATTCGCCTGACGCCGCAGAAAGACTGGGAGGCCAACCAGCCTGAGCGACTCGCGAAGGTGTTGAAGACGCTCGAAGGTATCCAGAGCGAATTCAACGGAACGCAGGGCGGCAAGAAGGTCTCGCTCGCTGACCTGATTGTTCTGGCGGGTTGCGCCGGTGTTGAGCAGGCGGCGAAGAATGCCGGCCACGATGTGACGGTTCCGTTTACACCGGGGCGCACGGATGCTTCTCAGGAGCAGACCGATGTGGAGTCTTTCGGTGTGCTCGAGCCGGTCGCGGATGGCTTCCGCAACTACCTCAAAAAGAAATACAGCGTATCGTCGGAGACGTTACTGATCGATAAGGCCCAACTGCTGACGCTGACCGCGCCTGAGCTGGCGGTACTCGTTGGCGGCCTGCGTGTCCTCGGTGCCAACGTCGGACAGGCAAAGCATGGCGTCTTCACCAAACGGCCGGAAGCACTGACCAATGACTTCTTCCTCAACCTGCTCGATATGGGCACGGAGTGGAAGCCGGTCTCAGACGCCCAGGACGCATTTGACGGGTATGATCGCAAAACAGGTGAACTCAAGTGGACCGGCACACGTGTCGATCTCATCTTCGGTTCAAATTCCCAACTCAGGGCCCTGGCTGAAGTCTACGGAAGTTCGGACGCGGAAGAGAAGTTTGTTCATGACTTCGTAGCGGCCTGGAACAAGGTGATGAACCTTGATCGTTTCGATCTTGCGTAATCTCGGAAGGTAGGCCTGAGAGTCTTACGCCGTTCAACCTCGACCTAACGCCGGATTATCCGAATCGGGTCGAGGTTCGGGTGGTGCCTGCTTTGGGAATGGCGATAACGGACCAAATCGCTGATTGATTTCCCTGCAGCTTCCGCTGAGTGCCGGTATGTTGTCTGCCGCTCAGAAATATGAATTCAAACTGACACGCTCCCGAAACCGAAGCACCTGGATTTGTGCAACGTTTCGCTGTATACTCCTGTGCAACGGTGGTTCAGACCACCGTGAGAGGTGCGTCTTCCCTAGTCAGCGTGATGCAAACGCGCTCGACGTTCGACAGACCGGTACCTCAGCATGGAGAGCGGTCGCTCGCGTGCTGCGAAGTCCGGTAGACAGTCTCGGCTGCGCCCTCTTTCCTGCTCCATGCCGCCTCTGTGGCGAATCTCTCCTGCATCTCTCTCGCGTCCCTGTCTGCAATTCCTGCTGGCAACAGCTCCCCGAACAAAATGAAATTCTCTGCGCGATTTGCGGCGAAGCCCTCGGAATTCAGGACTTTGGCGAAGCCGACCGCTTGCTCTGCCGGTTCTGCCGCACCACTGCGCCGCCCTTTGAGCGGGCCGTTGCTCACGGACTTTACCAAGACAAGCTCCGGGAACTGCTGCACCTGCTGAAATACGACGGAATGGAACCTGTGTCTGCGCCGCTGGGTCAACTGCTCGCCCGGCAGATCGCCGCAGTCGAAGGAATACCGAAGAAGCTGGTCGTGGTTCCCGTTCCGCTCTTCAGAAGCAAGCACCGCCAGCGGAGCTTCAATCAAGCCGAATTGCTGGCCAGGGCCGCGATCAAAGCGCTCAGGCAGGCGCGCCCCGAGTGGAAATTGAGCGTGGCTGCGGGCGTCCTCGAACGCCGTCGAGCCACGGAAAGTCAGGCGGGTCTAACCCCGCACCAGCGCCGCGCCAACGTGCGCGGCGCTTTTTTTGTTTCTGCGCCGGAAAAGATAAAGGGCGCAGACCTTCTTCTGATTGACGATATTTACACCACAGGAGCGACGGCTCGAGCATGCGCGCAGGCGCTGCGCAGGGCGGGTGCAGCGAGCGTGTATGTGGCCACGGTAGCGCGGGCGCAGCGGCAGGAACGAATCCAGCCGCCAGTCTTGCCCGCCACTTTGGCGCCGATGCACGAAGATGTGGCGTTTTGGGATGCGGAGTTGGTTCCTGCGGTTCGCGGCGGCAGCTAGCCGGGGGCTGTGCTCATCAGGTCTTTGATCGAGATTTGGGGGAGAGATGTCATTGGGAAGAGCCATGATTCACGCACGCAAACAGAAGCACACCGCCGTCCCGCGCGAAAATGTGCGGCCGCAGATCGCGACAACCCTGCAGGCGCCAGTGCTGGTCCTGAACGCCTCCTATGAACCCATTAACATCTGTGGAGCACGCCGCGCTCTGGTGCTGGTCCTCAAAGGCGTCGCCAAGACCGAGGAAGAGCAGGGAGCCACGCTGCACGCCGCCCGTGTCCGCATGCCCATGCCATCGGTGATCCGTCTGCTCGAATACCGCCGAATTCCCCATCAGACGCGGGCCTTGTCGCGAAAAAATATCCTGCTGCGTGACCGCAACAGCTGCCAATATTGCGGCGTTGTGCTCCCGGCGGGTGAACTGACGCTCGACCACGTCATCCCACGCTCCCGCGGCGGCCTCTCCACCTGGGAAAACCTCGTCGCCTGCTGCCACAGCTGTAACCGGCGTAAAGGAAACCAGTTATTGCACGAGTTACAGGACATGAAACTGCTCAGGGAACCCCGTCCATTTACCCTCCACACCAGCCGTCACATCATGCGGATGATCGGCCACAGCGACCAGAAGTGGCGGAAGTATCTTTACTACTGAAAAAGGGCGTATTTGGTGCGTTTTTTGCATCGAAATGCGCCCAAAATGCGGCCTTTTTCGCCCCTGGAAGATACTCAAAAATACCCCTCCGGCATGCTATAATTGACAAGAGAATCAGGGCAAAAACCTCTTCGCTATCAATCTGTTAGTCCAATTTCCAGCCGGTCCGGCTGAGCGGCGATTGAAGGCTTTGCCTTGCCGGAGTTTCATGTCCACTAAAGAGCTTGCCGTTTCAACAACTTCCCTCGCAGAGCTGGATTCCTCCCCTGAACCAAATGGCCAGAAAAACGGATACACCGGCGACAACATCAAAATTTTGGAAGGTCTGGAGGCCGTTCGGCTGCGCCCCGCCATGTACATCGGCTCGACCGGCGAGATGGGGCTGCACCACCTGGTCTATGAAGTAGTCGACAATTCGGTCGATGAAGCGCTGGCAGGGCACGCGAAAAGGATTGAAGTCGTCATCCATGTTGATAACTCGATTACCGTGGTCGACGATGGCCGTGGCATCCCTGTCGATGACATGACGCTGCCTACGGGCGAGAAAATGGCTGCAGTGCAGGTGGTCCTGACCAAGCTGCATGCCGGCGGTAAATTCGATTCGTCCAACTACAAGGTTTCCGGTGGTCTGCACGGCGTCGGTGTCTCCTGCGTCAACGCGTTGAGCGAAGAGTTCGATGTCGAAATCTGGCGCGACAACCACACCTACGAGCAGGATTACGAGCGCGGTATCCCGGTATCGAAGCTGCGGCAGACAGGCACCTCGAAGAAGCGCGGCACCAAGGTCCACTTCCTGCCGGACAAGAGCATCTTTACCGTTCTCGAATACAACTACGACACGCTGGCGCAGCGGCTGCGTGAACTAGCCTTCCTGAACAAGGGCCTTGAGATCTCGCTTACCGACGAGCGCACTACCGACGCAAAGACGGGTGAAGCGAAGCGCGCCGACTTCAAATATGCAGGCGGTATCGCCGAGTTCATCAAGCACATCAACAAGGGCAAGCAGATTCTCCACGACAAGCCGATTGTGATGGAAGCAATGCGCGACGGCGTCGATATGGAAATCGCCATCCAGTACAACGATGCTTACTCGGAGACGGTTTTCACCTTCGCCAACAACATCAACACCGTCGATGGTGGCACGCACCTCTCCGGCTTCAAGACGGCGCTGACGCGCACCATCAACGCCGCAGGCCAGCAGATGGGCCTCTTCAAGGACGTGAAGGAAAACCTCTCCGGAGACGATGTCCGCGAAGGGCTGGTTGCCGTCATCAGCGTAAAGCTGTCGCAGCCGCAGTTTGAAGGCCAGACCAAGGGCAAGCTGAACTCCGATATCGCGGGAACCGTACAGGCGCTCGTAAACGAGAAGCTGGGCATGTTCCTCGAGCAGAACCCTCAGGTCGCCCGCAAGATCATCAATAAGGCGATTGACGCGGCTCGCGCACGCGAGGCAGCGCGCAAGGCGCGTGATCTCACTCGCCGCAAGGGCGCGCTCGACGGCGGCGGACTGCCGGGCAAGCTGGCCGATTGCAGCGAACGCCGGCCAGAACGCTGCGAGCTCTATCTGGTCGAGGGTGAATCCGCAGGCGGAACTGCCAAGCAGGGACGTGACCGCCGCTTCCAGGCGATCCTTCCCCTCAAAGGTAAAATTCTCAATGTCGAGAAGGCCCGCTACGACAAGATGCTGGGCCACGAAGAAATCCGCGCCATGATTACGGCGCTCGGCACCGGCATTGGCAAGGAAGATTTCGATCCGGCCAAGCTGCGCTACGGCAAGATCATCCTGATGACCGACGCCGACGTCGACGGTTCGCACATTCGTACCCTGCTGCTGACCTTCTTCTTCCGCCACATGCAGGAGCTGATCAAGCGCGGGCATGTCTACATTGCGCAGCCGCCGCTTTATCGCATCAAGAAGGGCAAGTTCGAGCAGTACATCAAGGACGACCGCGAGTTCGTGAAGGTTATGGTCAAGCGTGCCTCGGATGGCATGATTGTCCGCCACGGTGAGAACGCCACCAAGCTCGAAGGCGCGGCTTTGACCAAGTTCATGGGTCATCTGAACGACTACATCGGTTTCTTCGATAAGGTGAACAAGCGGATGCGCAACGACGAGGTGACCGGCCTCTTTGCGAAACTCTTCGCGCACGAAGGCAAAGAGCCTGCGAAACGCTCCGACTTTGAAGGCGACGGCGCAAGCGTTCCGGCGAAGCTCACCGAGTTGCACGGCGAACTCAAGAAGATCGAGAAGAAATATCAGTTCAAGGGCGTCGATCAGCCAGTCCACGACGAAGAGCATCAGACCTGGTCGCTGATTTTCCACGATGCGCAGGGCGCAGAGCGCAAAATCGACTGGACCTACGCCTCAGCTCCGGAGACACGGCAGATGCTGGCCAAGTACTCGCAGATTAAAGACGCGCTGGAACCGCCGTTCCTGATCGAATATGCGAGCAAGACGGCAGCGACTACCGAGCCCGATCCGGAAGAGACGGAAGGCGAGACCACGGGCGAGATCGAAGCGGGCAAGCCTGCTCCCAAGCGCGTAGGCCGCGCTTCTCATGAACCGGTTGAAAAACACACCCCGCAGGAGCTGTTCGAGTACGTCATCGAGCAGGGCCGGCGCGAATACCAGGTACAGCGCTATAAGGGTCTGGGCGAGATGACTGCGACCCAACTCTGGGAGACGACGATGGACCCCGAGCACCGCACGCTGCTCACCGTGAAACTTGAAGACATCGCCGAAACCGAGACGATCTTCACCACACTGATGGGCGAAGATGTCGAAGCACGGCGCAAGTTCATCGAAGACAACGCGCTCGATGTAAAGAACCTGGATATCTAAGCGCAGCTTTGTGTTTGAATCAGAAAAGAGCGGCCATGGCCGCTCTTTTCTTTTTATGACAACACTAATGACCCCATCTTGTTCCAGATTGAAAAGGTCATAACATAGATATTGTGAGTCCTTTTCTTTTTCAGGACACGCGGCTTGAAGAGCTGCATCAGGCATTGCTGGCCGCCTACGGACCTCCGCCACAGCGTGAATGCTGGCCCCCTTTGCGTCAGCTTGTGTATTCCATGCTTTCATCACGTACCAAAACAGAGGTTTCCCATGAAGCGTTGTACGCACTTGAAAAACGTTTTGCTACCTGGAAACAGGTGCGCGATGCGCCCGAACAAGATGTGTTGGAGACAATCGCTGTTGTTAAGTTTCCGGAAAAGAAAGCTCCCGCCCTGCAAAAGGCATTGCGGCGCATTACCCGCCAGAACGGCGGTAAGCTGAATCTTGATTTTCTGCATGGCCATAGCGAAGAGCGCATTCGCCGCTGGCTGGAATCCTTCGAAGGCGTAGGCGCAAAGACCAGCGCTTCGGTCGTAAACTTCAGCACGATTCGCGGTCGCGCCATTGCTGTAGATTCACATCATGATCGCATTGCGAAACGCCTGCACCTCGTGCCGCAAAGCGTGACTGCAGACGAGACCGAGCGACGGCTTCTGCAGATGGCGCCTGTTTCCTGGACTCCGGCGATGCTGGACGAGCATCACAGCCTTGTGAAGCGGCACGGCCAAGTGCGGTGTACCAAAATTGATTTTGAAAAGCACTGCGCTGCCTGCCCTCTACTGGCGATGTGTCCAACGGGCGCGGAAATCGTCGACGGTAATAAATCAAGCCGGAAATTCGATTGATCCACTCATTTTCGCTACAATTCTTTTGGCGTTGCAGGACGCCTCCGGGCCCGCGGGAAGGGTTGAACCCACTTGCCAATTCACCAAAGGTTAAAAGCCTTTATGCAGCCGGATTGCGGGCCATCGGCATGACCACGCATGGAGGCAACATGAAACAACTTCCCGAAGTTCCTGACCTTTCTCACCTTAAAAAACAAGCCAAGCAGCTGCTGCGCGCCTGCAAAGAAAACGATCTCACCGCAGTACATCGAATTCGTGAATCTCTCCCATCCGCTTTGTCCATTGAGCAGCCTCGGTTGCATGACGCTCAATCCTGTATTGCACGCAAATACGGGTTCGCATCGTGGACCGCGCTAAAAGCTCATGTCGAACAGAAGACCCTTGCACGATTAAGCCAGGAAGAAGCCGTGCTGCGATGGCTCAAACTCGTTTATGGCGCAGGCTACGATGCGCCGAGGCCACAGTTGGCGATCCGCATGCTTCACGACCGTCCCGATCTGCTTGGCGACGATCCTAACCTTGCATGCGCAACAGGAAATGAAGATCTGCTGCGCCGCAAGCTCGCCATCGATCCTGCATGGGTGCATGCAGCGGGTGGTCCTCTGCAGAGGCCTCCTCTGGTAGCGGTTACGCATTCAAGCCTGGTTAGAGATGACGCATTCGCAGACGCCTTGCTGCGTTGCGCCAAATTGTTGCTCGATCATGGCGCGAATCCCAATCAGTCATGGACCAACCCGGACTACCCTGACTGGCCGTTGAGTGCTCTGTTCGGCGCGGCGGGACAGAATCACCACGCCGGTATGACGCGCCTTCTGTTGGAGCGTGGGGCGAATCCGAATGACAACGAATCGCTCTATCACTCGATGGAGAGCAGCGATCTAACCTGCACGCGGCTGCTGTTGGAAGCCGGAGCGAAAGTCGATGGCACAAACGCTGTCGGTCATGCGCTGGATTACGACAGACCGGAAGGCCTGAGGCTGCTGCTTGCCCACGGAGGCAATGCCGGACACCCCGGCGCTTCGGACTTCCCCATCTTCCATGCCATCAAGCGAGGCCGCTCGATCGAGCATATTCAAATGCTGCTCGATGCCGGAGCAGATAAAAACGCAGTGAACGCAGATGGCCAGACACCGTATCGATTTGCTCTTTCGTATGGACTACCTGAAGTGGCCCAGATGCTCCGTACCTCTGAAACCGACGCCACGCTTTCACGAGAAGATGCATTTGTTGCGGCGTGCGCGCGTGGCGACAGCAACGAAGCGAAACGGCTGCTAGCTGAAATGCCGGATATAGTACAAAAGCTCTCGGAAAAGCAGCTGAAACAGCTACCGAATCTGGCCGCACAAGGAAACTTTGCAGCCGTGAAAACGATGGTGGAGGCAGGGTGGCCGATCCAGGCACGCGGTGGCGACTGGAATGCCTCAGCGCTCAATCTCGCTGTCTTTCGCGGGGATGCCGATATGACGGAATTCCTGCTCAGCCATGGCGCGGACTGGCAGCAGAAACATGGCTTTGGTGGCAATGCCAGGGGCACCCTCGGCTACGCATCGAACAACAACGCAGAAGAGTTCGCAACGGGCAACTGGCTCGCCTGCGCGAAATCTCTGGTCGCGCATGGCATGCCTCTTCCGCCGGAAGAAGACGACTATTCAGAGGAGATAGAAGAATATTTTGACGGCCTGCGTGCCGCAGCGGAACCGACATGATGCGGCCTCATAGCTTCGTAAGAAAGCTGTAGCCGTGGCGCTCGAATCCCAGCGCATCGTAAAAGCGGTGCGCTGCTTCGCGTTTGAGATTACTCGAGAGAGTGAATTTATAGCATCCGGCTTTGCGGCATTCGTCGCGCGCGTGCTCCATCATGGCGCGACCGATGCCGCGGCCCTGATACGCGGGATCGACTGCTACGTCTTCAACAACTCCCGATTTTTTGCCGCGCTTGGCGAGGTTGTCCATAATCAGCAATTCATAGGTGCCGACGATGACGTCGTCAATCAGCGCGACGAAGATGCGGAAGGATGGATAGCTTTTGAAGAGCTGAAAATGCTGGCGCGCTTCATCCAGAGTGAAGGACTCGTCATCTGTGATGCCGCCACCGGCATACAGCCTCAGAATTGCCGGAAGGTCGCCTTCATTCGCTTTGCGGAAAAGAATCTCGCTCATGAGTTGAGGATAGCGCCGTGCGCGGGCATATACTTCTGCCGATGACCAAAGAAGTTTCACGCAGAGAGTTTATGCAGGGATGCGCCGATGTGGCGGCTGCATCGATGTTGCGGCGCAGCGCGTTTGCCGCTGGTGCGGATCTGGCGATGGATACCAACCGGCCCCAGTTTCATTTATTGCCTGCACGCAACTGGATGAATGATCCGAATGGGCCAATTTACTGGAAGGGTAAATATCACATGTTCTGCCAGTACAATCCGCACGCGGCGGTGTGGGGCGATATGCACTGGGCGCATGCGGTGAGTCCGGACATGGTGCACTGGCAGCATCTGCCGATAGCGCTGTCGCCGACGAAGGGCGGGCCGGACGAGGAAGGCTGCTTCAGCGGCAGCGCTATTGTTTACAAAGGCGCGCCTACATTTATCTACACGGGTGTGAAGCGCGCGCCGCTGGCAGAGGCGACGATCAAGGATGAGCGAAATCCTTTGCGCGAATCGCAGTGCCTGGCTGTGTCGCATGATCCCGAACTGAAAACGTGGAAGAAGCTGGCGAAGCCGGTAATTCCTGCGCCTCCACCGGGGATGGATATTACCGGCTTTCGCGATCCATGTCCGTGGCGTGAGGGAGACACATGGTATGTGGGTGTAGGCTCAGGAATACGTAACAAAGGCGGTTGCGTATTGCTGTATCGCTCACATAACTTGCGACGCTGGGAATATCTGCATCCGCTGGCCGAGGGCAAATGGAACGGTAAGCACACCGATCCGGTGGGCAGCGGAGAGATGTGGGAGTGTCCGGACTTTTTTGCGCTCGATGGAAAGCATGTGCTGCTTTATTCGACTGAGGGCACGGTCTTCTGGGAGGTTGGCACCTACGACGCGGAAGCGAAGAGATTTACGGGCGAGCAAAAGGGCGAACTGGATTACGGGCCGCAGGTATATTACGCACCAAAGTCGATGGTGGATAAGGACGGCAACCGGATTCTATGGGGATGGCTGCGGGAGACAAGGCCGGAAGCTGAATATGCGAGCGCGGGATGGGCGGGGATGATGTCTTTGCCGCGCGTGCTGCGAGTGAATGCGAGCGGGCAACTGGAGATGCGGGTGCTCCCAAAAGTTGAAGACCTGCGAGCGGGCGAACCCGTACGATGGCAGGCGAGGAAGAATCGGATAGCGTGGCCGGTAAAGGGCTTGAGCGCTTCGCTGAATATGCAGGTTCAGCCGTTGCACGGACCGGTGCACATTGTTCTCGGGACGGAAGCGAAACCCGCAGCTCATTTTCAGCTTGATGCGACAAGCGGCGCCTTAACATTCAACGCCAAGGAGGTTGGCGTCTCCGTATCCCAAGGGGAGATGAAGCTCTCTCTCTATCTCGATGGCTCGGTTGTCGAGGTGATGGTGAACGACAGAATCGCGCACACCAGCCGGGTATACGATCTGGAGCCGGATCGGACGTTGTTGACGATCCTCGATCCGGGACGGGCCGTGAGCGATGCGACGCTCTGGCAGATGCGCCCAATCTCATCGAATCGTCTTACCTCCTGAAGGCCGTTTTCGGTCCGTGGTCGGTATACTGCCATTTCAACCCAGATTTCGGAGGCAACTGTCCCACTATGCCATTAGACCGCCGAGCATTTCTGTTTACCTGCAGCCGTTTTGGCCTGGCATCCACGCTTTTCCCTGGTGCGCTGTATACGCTGGCCGCGCAGGAAAAGACTGCTGATGGAGCAAGAGCAAAAATCACACCCGCGATGATAGACGCGGCTGCAGAACTGGCCGGAGTGACGATTGCTCCGGACCAGAAGCAGATGATGATCGATGGCTTAAACGACCAGCGTGCATCTTATGCGGCGATTCGCAAACTAAACATACCGAACAACGTGCCACCGGCCTATATCTTCAATCCCCTGCCGCCGGGCGCAAAGATCAACACCGAAAAACACGAGCCACGTTATAGCAAAGCCCCCGCAATCGCGACCGCGCCTTCGAATCTTGAAGAACTGGCCTTTGCTTCTGTGGTGGAACTGGGCGACCTGGTACGGAGAAAGAAAGTCTCTTCGGTGGATTTCACCGAGATGTACATTGCGCGCCTCAAGCGCTACGATCCACTGCTGCATTTCGTCGTTACCATTACTGAAGAGCGCGCACTGGCACACGCAAAGGAAGCCGACGCTGACATTGCCGCAGGAAAATATCGCGGACCCCTGCATGGGCTGCCCTGGGGAGCGAAAGACCTGTTATCGGTGAAGGGCTATCCGACAACGTGGGGCGCCGGCGGATTCGAGAAGCAGAGCTTTAACGAAGACGCGACTGTGGTCAAGCGACTCGATGCCGCGGGCGCAGTGCTGGTGGCTAAGACAACGCTCGGCGCATTGGCAATGGGGGACAAATGGTTCGGTGGTCGTACGCGCAATCCGTGGAACCTGAAGCAGGGCTCCAGCGGTTCGTCAGCCGGCTCGGCATCGACAACGGCTTCCGGCTGCGTAGCCTTTGCCATCGGCTCAGAGACTTTGGGCTCCATCTCTTCGCCTTCCACACGATGCGGCACCACTGGACTGCGTCCCACCTTCGGCTTCGTTCCCCGCACCGGGGCAATGGCACTCAGCTGGACGATGGACAAACTCGGGCCTATCTGTCGCGCAGTAGAAGACTGCGCCATCGTACTCGAAGCGATCTACGGTCCCGACGATGAGGATCAATCCGTACGCAATGCCGCCTTCAATTGGGACGCGGAATTTGATTGGAAGTCGCTGCGCGTGGGCTACATCGCTAAAGAGTTCGAAGCCGAGAAAGAAGAGCCTAAGCACGAAGAAAAGCAATCCGCTCCTCTGACCGATGAGGAAAAGAAGAAGCGCGAGAAACAGGAGCGAGAGCGGATGGCTGCACGCGCGCGTCGCGAGTACGACCGCCGTTATGATCTGGCCGCTCTCGATAAGCTGCGCGGCATGGGCGTGAATCTAGTTCCGGTGACATTGCCCGATCTTCCGTATGGTGCAATGACTCCCCTGCTGACCGCTGAGGCGGCGGCAGCTTTCGATGAGCTCACCATGACCGGACGCGACAAGTTGCTGACCGAGCAGAGCCCGGAAGACTGGCCAAATGATTTTCGCATCGCGCGTTTCTATCCCGCCGTGGAATACATTCAGGCGAACCGCGCCCGCACGCTGGCGATTCGCGAAGTGTCGAAGCTCTTCGATCAGGTGGATGTCATCGTGGCCTCCACCAATAGCGAACAGCTGGTAGTCACGAATCTTACCGGACACCCAGCTGTGATTGTGCCGAATGGAATTCGCGGAGACGATGCGCCAACGCCCCCGAAGATTGATACAGGCGATGACGACTCCATCGGCGGACCGGGAACTCCTGTGAGCCTTACCTTTCTCGGCGGCCATTATCAGGACGCGAAGCTGTGCGCATTTGCCAGGGCATATCAGGATGCGACAGGATTTCAAAAGCTGCATCCGAAGCTTTAGTGCAAGAATCGACCTATGCCGCTTGTTCAAGTAAGTCACCTCTCGAAGAGCTATCCGCGGCGCGACGGGCTGCGCAGTTCGCATGCGCTTGTCGTCGACGACGTCTCGTTTGTCATCGAACGGGGTGAAACGCTTGGACTCGTTGGCGAATCGGGCTCCGGCAAGAGCACAATTTCGCGCATGGTACTTGGGCTGATCGAACCCACTTCCGGCAACGTGACCTTCGACGGACGGCCCGTGAACAATGTGCCCCAGCGTCAGCTGCGTGGAATGCGCCGCCGTATGCAGCCCGTCTTCCAGGACCCTTTTGCAGCCCTGAATCCGCGCATGCGTGTGGGCGAGATCGTAGCGGAGCCGCTGGTGATCCACCGTGCCGCGGTCCGGAAAGAATTGAAGACGAAGTGCTCCGAGTTACTACGCGCTGTGGGGCTCGACGAGTCTGCACTCGATCGATATCCGCATGAATTTTCCGGCGGCCAGCGACAGCGCATCAACATCGCGCGTGCTCTGGCTCTGCGGCCGGAGTTACTAGTTCTGGACGAGCCGGTTTCGGCGCTCGACGTGAGCGTGGGCGCACAGATTGTGAACCTGCTGCGTGATCTCCAGCGTGAGTTTCAGCTGACATATCTCTTCATCTCGCACTCGATGCCGCTGGTCCGGTATCTCTCGACAAATATTGCGGTGCTGCGCCGTGGAAGACTGGTGGAATTCGGCACCAGCAGTGAAGTATGCAACACGGCCCGCAATGAATATACGCAGACTCTGATCGCAGCCACACCTGAACTGCATCTTGCGTGAGAGAATCTTGGCTTGCGCAATAGAATCGAATGAACATGCACTTTCATTGGGACGGACGCGGTGCGTGGCTTCTGACCGCATCACTGATTGCAGGAGCACTGAACGCAATGGCCGGCGGAGGATCGTTTCTGTCCTTTCCCGCTCTGCTGAACATAGGCGTTTTGCCGATTCAGGCAAACGCAACCAATACAGTAGCCCTTTGGCCTGGGCAATTCACTTCGATTGCTGCCTATTTTGAAGACCTGAAACATAACCTGGGCCTGTTGCTGCCGCTCTGCATTGCGGCGGCCATCGGCGGCGTTGCCGGCGGCCTGGTGCTGCTGCGGACCGAGCAAAATACGTTCCTGCGTCTTGTTCCCTGGCTGTTGCTGATGGCTGCTTTACTCTTCGCCTTGAGTACGCCGATTTCCCGCTGGTTGCAGGCACGCAGTCGTGGCAAGACTGCGGAGCAAAGCCCTCCGTCACATCTTCCGTTGTTTCTCGGCATGATCGTGGTTTGTTTTTACATTGGCTACTTCGGTGCAGGTGCCGGCTTCCTGATCATTTCGCTTTTGGCGATTTTCGGAATCGAGAATATCAACCAGATCAATGCGCTCAAGGTGGTTACGACCACGCTGGCAAACGGCGTCGCCGTGATCGTCTTCATCGTGGAGAAGCAGGTGCTATGGCAGCATTGTCTCCTGATGATGGTGACGGCTGCGATCGGCGGATATTTTGGCGCACGTTTCTCGCGCCGTCTCGATGCTCGTCTAATGCGGTGGGTAGTAGTCTGCCTGGGGCTGGGCATGGCTGCTTACTTCTTTTGGAGACAAGGCTAGAAGAGCTGCTCAGGCGATACACTGGAAGAGATGAGCCACGAAGGGATTCGCTTCGTTACCGAGGAAGAAGCGCGGCAGGCGAAGGCCGCAGAGCGCGAGCTTTCTGCGGATGCGAAGACTCCGTCCAAAGTCCGGGTAGACAAAACGGGTGGCTCCGGCATGGAGATCGACTGGAAGGACGGTCACCGCAGCCAGTGGAGTTTTGCCTGGCTGCGGCTTGCGTGTCCCTGCGCAACGTGCCATGAGGAACGACAGAAGTCGGGACGCAAACCGGGCGAGGCAAAAGCAAAACCTGAAACTTTGCTGCCAATGTATCAGGCTCCGGCGCGGCCTGATTCAGTGACGCCAGTAGGTCGGTACGCCATCAGCTTCCACTGGAACGATGGGCACCAGAGCGGGATCTACTCATGGGACTATCTGCGACGGCATTGCGTTTGTGCGGAGTGCCGACAATAATTCGGCAACGATCATCCTCTTCACTCGCCGCCAAGCCGGAGCAAATTCCGACGACCTGCCGTGAATGAACTTATATGCTGGCCGGGCGCCATCCCTCGCTGTGCGAAGGATGGGCCACCCAGCATACTCAGGTATACGTGGAACCGTCCGGCTACACGGTGTTGATGTTGCCATTGACTCCATTGGGAAAGAAGCCGCCCTTGGAGGTTCCCGGTGCGCTGCTTGCATAGGCAATTGCCAGCACCTGGCTGGTCGTGCGGACGACCGCCAATGCCTGCTTGTCTACTTCAAAATACTGTTTGCCCGAGGGCGGTGGAAGAATGTCGAGACTATCGAGCGGTGAAGTCTTGACGTGATTTTCGGCGATAAGGAGACGCAGGTTTGCAGAGTGCAAAGCCTCGGTTAAGGCGATGCGCGCTGCGGTTGCCAGATAAGCCTTGCTGGTGATGAGCGGAGCTGCCCCACCGTAGGCAGAAACACCCGTGTCCTCAAATGCGCGGGCAAGGACAAGGAACTGCTGGAAGGTATCGAAGCCAATCCCCAAGGCGTCGAGATTGATGGCAGGCTTGGCAATCGCCGCAGATCCGAGTGCTGAGCGCAAAAGGATAACGTGCTGCTGTTCATCGTATGCAATTTCCTCCGCGATGGCATGCAGCCGGCCAGACACTTCATCACCAGACCAGTGCCAGTCACCTCTGTCCCGTTCAAAATGAACACGTTTGCCGCCGCTCGTAGGCCCAGGTTCTCCCACGCCGCCAGTTCCGATACCGATTTGTTCAATCGTCTTGCCGGTAGTTGCGACGGTATAGAACTCGGCTTCAAGATATTCCAGATTGAGCGCGAAGTTGAGGATGTCAGCATCGGTGATCGACGCCGCCTCGACCGAAGTTGAATGGAGACCGACCGCGTGAGCCCCGGGTATTTTATCCAGCATGCCTGTTTTGGCGCCGAGAAAAGTGGCGCCAATCAGACCAGCTCCTGTAACTCCGGCACCTTTGACAAACGAACGGCGGTTGAGAACTCTTTCAACGATCTCAACAATGTCGTCAGTTTTTTGCGATTCTTCCTGTTTCATGATTCCTCCTTGAAAGGGTGGAACAACAGTCAGCCCAATGCCGGCGATCGCCGGACAAGTGGGCGGAGAAGTACGGCGACTTTATGAGTGGAGTCTTGAGCGTACTGCTCGAACAGGGGCTCCCGTGACGGAGCGCGGTCCAGAACGGACCTACTTCATCTGTAGTTTGTACGGCAGCTCTGAAGTTTTGGATTTATAGATAAAGAAGATTTTGAACAGCGTGCAGCTATCGGATGAGATTGTCGAATGACTCGTCATGAGACGGCTCGATCCGCTGCGTCTCCCAATAGCTTCGAGCGATAGCCAGAGCTGTTTCTGCATCTGCCGCTACCCGAACCAGCTTGCGGTTCTCCGGTTTGAGGAAGCCTTGCGTTACCGCGTGATCCAGGAAGGCGAGAAAGCTATCGTAGTAGCCGCTGGTGTTGATGAGGATGCAGGGCTTCTGATGGATCTTAAGCTGGGCCCATGTGACGATCTCCATGAATTCGTCGAGCGTACCGTAGCCGCCGGGAAGCGCGACAAAGGCATCAGCGTGATCGTACATGAGGGCTTTGCGCTCATGCATGGTCGTAACTACGTGGAAATGCGTGATGCGGCGATGTGCGATCTCTCGATCCATCAACACTTCGGGCATCACGCCGATCACCTCCGCTCCGCCACCAATAGAGGCTTCGGCAACAATTCCCATGAGACCGACTGTGGCTCCGCCGTAAACGAGTCCCATGCCTGCCGCGGCTATACGCTCGCCTAGTTCTCTTGCGGTCTGGGCGTAGGCTGGGTCGGCTCCGTCGGCTGAGCCGCAAAAAACGCAGATACTTGGCTGGATGGGTTTGGGCATCAATGAAAGTTTACTTAATCAGCCGCATGCCCGCAGTTTTTGCCGCAATAGCGTCGAAGGTTACCGTGTAGTGACAGCCTGCAATCTGGCAGGAGCGCTCGATTAAACAATCGGCGAAATCTGCTTTCGAAACTTTGTACAAGTGCAGAGCTTGCCACATTAAGGGCGATTGCTCAACGATGATTTCCTTCGCCCGCAGTAGTTCCTCCAGAATATGGATGATAAAGATACGGTCGGACTGATAGGCGCGCGCGAGTACCCACACCAATTCGACTACCGAGGGGATAGCGACAAAGCCGGGATCCTCGGGCGTAAGCGATCCTATCAGGGTAGTAGCCTTGGACGACTGGACCGGATCATCTTGAGCAAAATAGCGCACAAGCACGTTCGTATCGAGACCTATCACCGAGCGGACGCTCCCCGCTCCGCAATTGCTTCATTCATCTCGCTGATCGTAACGGGCTTCTTCCGTTTTGGAAGAATGCCTTTGAGCGACTGTATGGAAACGGTGGCCGGGATCATTTCATAGTGCCCGGTTGCTTTATTAAAGACAAACTCAATGCGATCCCCGACGCCTACGCCCAGATTGGTCCTTACTTCGATAGGAATTGTGATCTGTCCTTTAGATGTAATGGTGGATGATGCCATAGCTTCTTCTTCTATCCTTAATCATAACCATATTCCTTACTTTTTAGTAAGGAATATGAACTTTATAGATTACCAAATAGCGATACACTAGAGCTAGAACGCCTACCGAGAGAATTTCTGTTTTGCAGCATTTACTGGACAAATTAAACCCACCGCAGCGGGCTGGGGTCGAATCCGTTGATGGCCCCGTGCTGATTCTGGCTGGCGCCGGATCGGGGAAGACGCGCGTCATTACGCATCGCATCGCGTATCTCATTCAGGAGCGGGGAGTTGCGCCGGATTCGATCCTCGCCGTGACGTTTACCAATAAAGCTTCTGCCGAGATGGCCGAGCGTGTCGACAAATTAATCGGGCACTCGACGCTGGCAAAGCCATTGATTGCGACTTTTCACTCGTTCTGCGTGCGCATGCTGCGGCGCGATATCGAGGCGCTACGCATCGGCAATGAAGGGCTGACCAAAACCTTCGCCATCTATGACGAGAGCGACCAGCAGTCGCTGGTCAAGCAGATCATGCGGCGCATGGGCCTCGACGACAAGCAGCTGACGCCGCGCGTGGTGCTGTCGAAAATTTCATGGGCCAAGAACCACATGATCGACCCGCAGGAGTATTACCTGCAGTCCTCGGATCCGATGAGCGAGAAGGTCGCCCACATCTTCGAGGCCTATCGTAAAGAGCTGCGGAAAAACAACGCGCTCGATTTCGATGATCTTCTTCTCGAGGCAGTCCGGTTACTCAAGTCTTCCGCCGAAGTACGCGAGCGCTATTACCGCCGCTACCGTTACCTGCTGATCGACGAATATCAGGATACAAACCGGCCGCAGTACGAGCTGATGAAACTTCTGGCAGGCGAAAACAAGAATGTCTGCGTCGTCGGCGATGAGGATCAGAGCATCTATTCGTGGCGCGGCGCGGATATCCGCAACATTCTCGAGTTCGAGAAGGATTTCCCGAACGCACAAGTGATTCGCCTCGAACAGAACTATCGTTCGACGCAGGTGATTCTCGAGGCGGCGGGCGCTGTCGTCGCGCGCAATTCGCAGCGCAAGGGCAAGCACCTCTGGACGGAGCGCGAAGGCGGCTCGCTGATTGGATATTATGAAGCTCCGGATGGCGAGAACGAGGCGCTCTTCGTCGCCGATTACATCCAGAAATATCTGCGCAAGGCTGGCTCAGAGCACGAAGATGTGCGCGTGGCGGTGCTCTACCGAACGAACTCGCAGTCGCGCTTGATTGAAGAAGCGCTGCGCCGATACGGAATCAGCTACACCATGGTCGGCGGGTTTTCCTTCTACGACCGGTCTGAAATCAAAGACCTGCTCAGCTATCTGAAACTGGTGCAGAATCCCAATGACTCGATTGCATTGCAGCGGGTCATCAATGTTCCAGCGCGTGGCATCGGCAAAACCACACTTGAAACTCTCGAACGCATCGCCCTCGAAACCGGATCGAGCACCTGGAATGCAATCGGAAAGGTCCTGAGCGAGAGACTGCTGCCCACGCGGGCCTGTATCGCGCTCGATTCATTTCGCAAGCTGATCGAAGATGCGCGTGCGATGTTGGCTCCGGGCTTTGCGGAGAAGTTGGCCGCGGATGTAGCACCAGTCGAAGATACATCGTTTGAGATAGAGGCCGCTGCTTCTGAAGACGACGACACCAGCTTCGATTTCGGCAACGACGAGCAGCATGGATTCGCCTTCTCAGACGAGGATGTAGCCTTCGACGCTTCGGATTTCAATCCGTTTGCGGACGAGCCTGCAAAGAAAACACCGCCTGTAACTCCTGAGGTGAAGAAAGAGGAGCCGGAAGCCGTGCCCGGTTTCCGTGCACCGGGCGATGCTGCGACCTTGCCGGAGCTGATTCGCTTCATCAATGACCGCAGCGGATACATTCGCGCCCTCGAAGAAGAAGGAACACCGGAAGCTTTCTCCCGCATCGAAAACCTCAAGGAACTGGCAAACGCAGCGCAGGATGCGCAGGAGCGCGGCGAGACACTGGATGAGTTTCTCGACCATGCTGCACTCGTCAGCGATACGGACAAGTACGACGCCAATTCGCGCGTCACGCTGATGACACTGCACGCGGCAAAGGGGCTGGAATTCCCACTCGTGCTGCTGGCCGGGCTTGAAGAGGGATTGTTTCCGCATTCGCGGACGCTCAACGATCCGGAGCAGATGGAAGAAGAGCGGCGGCTGGCCTACGTCGGCATGACGCGCGCCATGGATATCCTGGTGCTGACGCGGGCGCGGTATCGCAGGCGCTATGGAAACGATATGCCGGAGGCTTCCCTGCCTTCGCGGTTTCTCGAAGAGGTACCTTCGGCGCTGCTTGAAGACTTGAGCGGCGGGACGCGAACTTCTTCGAGTTGGGGCGGCTATGCGGCGGCTTACACACAGCAGCCATCGCGCTTTCAGCGGCGCGAGTATGACGATGGCTTTGAGACGGGCCATCACTACAGCTATGAAGATGAAGATCAGCGGCCTGCCCGCGCGCAACGGAACGGGAATTTACCAGCCCGAAGCTCGATAAAAAAGGGCGGCGGCGAATCGCTCGATAACATCGCGCAGTTTTTTAGCGGGCGCGGCGCAGGTTCGTCGCGACCTAAGATTGACGTACCGGAACCGAAGGGCGCGGTTGGATTCAAAAGCGGTCAGAGAGTTCGACATCCAAAATATGGCGAGGGCGTGGTCTTTCGGCGCGAGGGAGACGGTGAAGATGCCAAGATCACGGTACAATTTACAAGGTTCGGTGTGAAAAAGCTGGTGGAGAAGTTTGCCCAGCTGGAGCGGCTGTAAACGCCTGCCGATCAAAAAGAAAAAAGTAGGTCCTTCGACTTCGCATTGCTCCGCTCAGGATGACAAGTCGCGATGCGAATGGTTCGAGGACGACAAGGGATTGAAGGAGAACAATGGCAAACACAAAGAAGATTGAAAGCACCGAAGAACGCAAGAAGGTAAAGCGTACAGCCCGCAAGAAGGCGGCACCGAAGGCAAAGCGGACCACTCCGCGTGGCTCGAACAAACAGAAGATCAAGAAACTGGTACGCGGCGCGAGCAAGCGCTAAAGGCGATTTGAAGGGCCTCTTCGGCGATTTTGCTTCGCCGAAGAGGCCCTGAGCGGCTACACTCCCCTCATCAAGTCTGCAGGAGCCAGGAACCTGTCGTACCAAGTCTTCGCCAGAAAATCGATCGACAAACTTATCAGCGATTCGGAAGCGCCTGAGCACAGCCTCAAAAAGACGCTTGGTCCGTGGTCGCTGACAGCGCTGGGCATTGGCGCTGTGATCGGCTCAGGTATTTTTACTGTAATCGGCACTGCCATTGCGGGCGAAAAGTTCGATACCTCGTCGATCCTGAACACGCCTGTGCTGGATTATTTGATCCATCACACGGCTTTAGTCGGTCGTCCAGGAGCTGGACCGGCGCTGGCGTTATCGCTCGTGCTGGTGGCTATCGTCTGCGCGTTTACCGGGCTCTGCTATGCCGAGCTGGCTTCGATGATTCCCATTGCCGGATCGGCATACACCTATACCTATGCAACCCTGGGCGAGCTGATTGCCTGGATCATCGGTTGGGATTTAATCCTGGAATACGCCTTCTCGAATATGGCGGTGTCCGTCGGCTTCGCGGCACACGTCGTAGATCTGCTGGACTGGCTGGGCATTCATCCCGCCCTGCAATGGATCTCTCCGGCGTATCTGCCGTCAGGTTTGCAGGACCTGCAGGGCAACATGTTGTACGCATCCGGCTGGCACTTCGGCTTCAACTTCCCGGCATTCCTGATCGTCATGCTGCTGACGGTAGTGCTGGTGCGCGGTATCCGGGAATCGGCGGAAACCAACAACATTATGGTGCTGCTGAAGATCGCAGCCATTTTGATCTTTGTCGCCTTCGGGACCCACTTTATCCATTCATCGAACTGGCATCCGTTCTACCCGCACGGATGGTCGGGCGTGCTCACCGGCGGCTCGATTATTTTCTTTACCTACATTGGCTTCGACTCGGTTTCGACGGCTGCCGAGGAATGTAAAAATCCTCAGCGTGACGTCCCGATCGGCATTATTGCGACATTGATTGTCTGCACCATTCTTTACATCGGCGTAGCCGTGGTGCTGACGGGACTCATCAAGTGGGATCAGTTGGTGGGCGATGCCGCGCCGGTGGTCAATACTCTTAAAAAACTCTCTCTCTCTCATGGCGGAGAGACGCTGCACTGGGTGCGGCTCGCTGTACTCATCGGCGCACTTCTGGGAATGATCTCTTCGATCCTCGTCTTCCAGATCGGACAGGCGCGCGTCTGGTTTGCCATGTCGCGCGACCGGCTTCTGCCGTCAGTATTTTCAAAGGTGCACCCTAAGTATCGGACGCCCGCGATCTCGACCTGGGTAGCGGGATTTGTTGTAGGACTTCCAGCAGGCCTGCTCGATATCGGAACCTTCTCCGATCTCTCGAACATCGGAACACTTTTCGCATTCGTGCTCGTATCAACCGGCGTGCTGATTCTGCGCTACAAAGACCCGCACCGGCACCGCAGCTTCCGCTGCCCCGGCGGCCCGGTCCTTCCGGTACTGAGCATCTTCTTCTGCATCCTGCTCATGGCCGGTCTCCCGATCATGACCTGGCTGCGCTTTTTCGTTTGGCTGGCGATCGGGCTTTGCATCTACTACTTTTACAGCCGCAGGCGCAGCGAGTTCTGCCCGGCGCACCGCGCACGCTAAAACCTCTTAAACCAACCGGTCACCGTGGCTGCGTGGCTGCGAAACAACCAGAAAACGCACGTCCGCGCCCGATGCATTCTTCGCCTGATGCGGCGTGCCGGGAGCAATCTCAATTCCCTGCCCTGACTTCAGCACAGTCGCATGCTCGTCGAACTGCATGGTGAACTCACCCTCCAGAACGTAAAAGAACTGGCGCGAGCGTTGATGCCAGTGCCGCTGTTCTTCCGTTCCCGGCGGCATACGTTCTTCGATCACGCTTAAATCTTCAGAGCGCACAAAATGCCAGCCGTCGCAGACCGTGCCCCACGTGTAGTGCTCTGCCGTTTCTGTACTGATGGCGTCGTTCATAGCGGAATATTCCCATGCTTCTTCGGTGGATTTTTATCTCGCTTGCCGTCCAGCATTTCAAGCGCGGTAATCAGCCTCCGGCGCGTCTCACGCGGCGGGATCACGGCATCGACGTACCCGCGCTCGGCAGCAATGTAGGGATTGGCAAACTGCTCGCGGAATTCGTGAACCTTTTCCGCCCGCGCAGCTGCCAGCAATGCCTGCTTACGTTCTTCGCTCAGCGGCCCGTCATTGCGTTCCGCCTCTGCAACCACCTGCGACAGCTCCCGCCCATAGACGATATTCACCGCGCCTTCCGGCCCCATCACCGCAATCTCTGCCGTAGGCCATGCAAGATTCAGATCCGTGCGAATATGCTTCGAGCTCATCACGCAATAAGCGCCGCCATAAGCCTTGCGCGTAATCACCGTGAGCTTCGGCACCGTTGCTTCGGCAAAGGCATAGAGCAGCTTCGCTCCATGGCGAATAATGCCGCCATACTCCTGCTGCGTTCCCGGCAGAAAGCCCGGCACATCTTCGAGAGTAATCAGCGGAATATTGAACGCATCGCAAAAGCGAACAAAGCGCGCAGCCTTCACGCTCGCGTCAATGTCGAGCACCCCGGCAAGAAACGCCGGTTGGTTGGCAACAATGCCCACCGGACGCCCATTCATGCGCGCAAACCCAATCACAATATTCCGAGCAAAGTGCTCGTGGACTTCAAAAAAATACCCGTCATCCACCAGCCGCTCGATCACCAGCTTGATGTCGTACGGCTGATTCGATTCCGCAGGCACCAGCGTGTCCAGCTCCGCATCCGCTCGATCCACAGGATCGGAGCATGCCCGCCTCGGCGGATCATCGACATTGTTCGATGGCAGAAAGCTGAACAGCTCGCGAATCATCGCCAGGCATTCCGCATCATCATGCGCCATAAAGTGCGCCACACCTGAGATTTCATTGTGAGTGGCAGCGCCGCCCAGCTGCTCCTTCGTCACTTCCTCGTGCGTCACCGTCTTGATCACGTCAGGCCCGGTCACGAACATGTACGAAGTCTTATCCACCATCAGCGTGAAATCGGTAATAGCCGGCGAATACACCGCGCCACCCGCGCACGGTCCAAGCACCGCCGATATCTGCGGAACAACGCCGCTCGCAAGAGTATTCCGCAGGAAGATATCCGCGTACCCTGCTAGAGACACCACGCCCTCCTGAATGCGCGCGCCACCCGAATCATTCAGCCCAATGATCGGCGAGCCGACCCGCACCGCCATATCCATCAGCTTGACGATCTTCGCAGCATTCGACTCGGAGAGCGAGCCGCCGAAGACAGTGAAATCCTGCGCGAAAACAAAAACAGTGCGGCCGTCAATGCGCCCATATCCGGTCACAAAGCCGTCGCCGGGAATGCGCTTCTGCTCCATCCCGAAATCGGTGCAGCGATGCGTAACCAGTTTGTCGGTTTCTTCGAAGCTGCCTTCATCCAGCAGCAGAGAGATGCGTTCGCGCGCTGACAGCTTGCCTTCGCGATGCTGGCGTTCGCGACGCTCCAGTCCGCCGCCCTCTTCTGCCAGGCGGTTGCGGCGTTCTAATTCGTCCAGAGATTCAGCGCGTATCGCGGACTTCGATGTCTCCATGAAGTCGGATTATAGAAGAGACAGACGATGGCAGTAGATGAGTACGTAACAGGGCAAGAGTCGCCGATCTTTCAGCCGTGCGACTGCGAGAGCTCAATAGACTTCTTTGTGAAAAAGATCGTCCTTCTCTTCGCAGGGAGTGCACACACATCCCACCGCGCACCCAATTAACATCCCAGCGCCGATCGTCACCAGGATCGCAGGCAAAAAATCGCTCATATGCGACAAATGGCTCAACAGATCGCTCATTTTCAGGAACCACATATTCAGCTCCACTTCTTCTTCTGCGCCATGTCGGGGTGGATGGCTGTACCAGGCACCTTCATCATCTCACCGTATTTCAAGGCTAGAAAGCAAAATCGTGTGAAATTGGCTGCATGATGCCCTTATCGGCTCAGCAGCCAACAGCGCGAAACAAAATCTAAGATGTCATTTCTTCTTTTTTCGTTTACCGGAACCTCTCGAAGGCGAATAAAATACGAATAATCGCCGTGACTTCCGTCACCCAACCCCGTTTCGCCTCCGAACCTCGCCTTCGCTGGCTCTTCCTGGACCTGAACTCCTACTTCGCCTCCGTCGAACAGGAGCTTCACCCCGAGCTGCGCAACCGGCCCGTCGCCGTCGTTCCCGTTATGGCCGATACCACCTGCTGCATCGCCGCCAGCTATGAAGCCAAGGCTTTCGGCGTAAAAACCGGCACCCAGGTGGGCGAGGCCAAGCGCCTTTGCCCCGGTATCGAACTGGTGGAAGCCGACCACAAGATGTACGTCGAATACCACAATAAGATTGTCGAAGCCGTCGAAAGCTGCGTGCCCGTCTCGACCGTCATGTCCATCGATGAAATGGCCTGTAGCCTCATGGGTCGCGAACAGCCCTTAGTAGCCGCTCTCGACCTGGCACGCCGCGTCAAAGAGACAATCAGGCAGAAGGTGGGCAGCACCCTCCACTGCTCCGTTGGGCTCGCCACAAACCGCTATCTCGCGAAGATCGCCTCGGATATGGACAAGCCCGATGGCCTCGTCGCTCTCACCCCGGACATCCTGAAACCGGCACTCGAAAGCCTCGATCTGCGCGCACTTCCCGGCATCGGCGCGCGGATGGAAAAGCACCTCCATCTCCGCGGCATTCGAACCATGACGCAACTGCTCGCTCTCGACCGCGAAGAGCTCAACGACGTCTGGGGAGGCATCGGCGGAGAAAAACTCTGGCACTGGCTCCGCGGTGACGACTTCAACGATCCCACGCTTGAGCATCAGAAATCGATCAGTCAGAGCCACATGCTGCCACCGGAGTTCCGCTCCCGGGACGGCTCCTATGCCATCGCCCACAAGCTGCTGCACAAGGCAGCCATGCGTTTGCGCGCGGCCAACCTGTGGGCAAGCAATGTAACGCTGTCAGTAAAATTTGTTGTGCCCAAAGACACTGCAAAAAAACGCCACTACTCGGGCATTCCCCAAAGCGGCTGGTCGCGCAGCATGACCGTCGTCGAGTGCCAGGATAATCAGACTCTCGTGGAAACCCTCTCCAAGCTTTGGGCACATCTGCCCACGGGCGAGCTGTATGCCAAGCCCTTTTTTGTGGGCGTATGGCTGGGAAATCTGGTGCCCGATCAACTGCACACCCTCAATCTGTTTTCCAGCCTTGAAACGGAATCCCGCCGCTCCCGCCTCTCCGCCACCATGGATGAGCTCAACCTCAAATACGGCACCGATACTCTCTTCCCCGCAAGCATGCTCTTGGCCAGGGCCGCCGCGCCCACCCGCATTGCCTTCACCAGCATTCCCGACCTGTTCTGACGCGAGGCGCCTGCGTTAGCATGATGCCGTGGAACGACTGGCGATGAAATTCGGCTGGAGCCTCATGATTTGTGTGACTGTCCTGGGCTATGGGCAAAGCAGCACTCCCGTCATAACGAAGATCGCTCCGCCCCCATCGGCACGTTTTCCCGCAAGCTGGTATCCGCCGGACAACGATGTGACCTCAACCATGTCTCCCGAAACAGACGCTCCGTATACAGCCACACTCGTCACCACCATGCACTATCTCAATCCGGCAACGGGAGCGGTGAAAGACATGAGCAAGAGCAATTCCCAGGCTCGCGACGGGGCTGGCAGAACAAGAACGGAAGAGGCGATGCCACGACCGGACGGCCATGGAGGCATGATCCAGGCTCGCGAAGTTTCTGTCAACGATTCGGTCTCACACTGCAGCTTCCGATGGATGGAGCCGTGGGTGGCGCCCGACAAGCCGACAGCGATTGTGACTTGCATGCCCCGCACGCTGCATTACACGCAGCACATGTGGGCCGACACCGTGATTACGAAACCGGAAGAAGAGCACTTCGTAAATACTGTCACTCATTCAGAGCCACTGGGGAAGAGAACATTCGGTAATCTCGAAGCAGTCGGAGTGCGGCGAACGAGGATCACAACGGACGCCAAGACTGGCGCGCAACAAACCCTGGTGATGGAGATCTGGTACTCGCCAGAGCTAAAAGAGCTGATCGAGATGAAACAGCTTCCAGATGAGAAAGGTTCGACTGGGCTACCCGACTTTGAACTGACCAGCATTCACCGCGGAGAGCCCGATGCGGCATTATTCTATCCGCCGCCAGGCTACGACATCCAGCCCGGACATTAAGCTGAACTCAAACCATCCCATCATCGGTGCGCATCCTTTTCCATCCGCCCCAGATGCTTACGTCCCCAGCCGCAAATCGTCTCCAGCACCGGCGCCAGCGTCCATCCATATTTTGTAATCGAATAGCGGACACAGGGCGGCACTCGCTTTTCTTCATGCCTGGCAATGATGCCGTCGCGCACCAGCTCCTGCAGGTGCCGAATCAGCATCCGCTCCGTAATTCCGGGAATGCTGCGCCGCAGCTCGCTGGTTCGCATCGGCCCATCGCACAAGCGCCATAGAATCGTCCCCTTCCATCGTCCGTCAATCACAGACAGCATGGCGTCGATGGGACATTGCGAAATTTCTTTTTTGGAAACTGGCATGTCGATGAACCCTCGCATACTGACAAATTAGTCAGTACATCCATTTGAGTCATCATATAAGCGAGATGGATCAGAAGATATGTAGTTCCCGGAGTTTTCACATGCAAATTCTCGACATACTTACGATCCTTTGCGTCGGTTTCATGATCGGCAATGAGCTGACCGTCTCACTCTTTATCAATCCGGTGGTCCGGCAACTCGACGAAGGCACACAGGCAAAAATACTGCGGCTCTTCGCCGCCTTGCTCGGTAAGGCCATGCCCGTCTGGTATGGAATATCGCTCCTTCTTATGCTGATCGAGGCCTACGCGCGGAGACATGAGCCGGCACTGTCGTCTCTTCTCATCGCGTCCGCTGTCTGGATAGCGGTCATCGTCTTCAGCATCGCTGCGCTGGTGCCGATCAACGATCGCATCGCCACATTGAAAGACGGCTCTTTGCCGGAGGGCTGGCAACAGCAACCCAAAAAGTGGGAGACGCTGCATCGCTGGCGCATTCTGTCTATCACTGCAGCCATGATCTTTCTGCTTCATGGCATCCTGCGATAGAGCGGTCCGGCTCGCTCAGATAGACCGCCTCCGCCTTGGCAAACGTACTCGAATAAGATCGATCATTGAGAGCAGTCTCGATCATTGAGGATGATGAAACCAATGACAGAAAATCCCACTTTCGGTCATTGGTGCTTTTCGGTAGAAGCACCGGGCTTTAGCCCGGTGAATAACATCAGGGAAAAATGGGCTTTAGCTCCGGGGTCTCTCGAACCTGGGTGCCCCACATCTCGAAGAGATGTGGGTTCAAACCACTAAACTAAATTCGTGATCTCCTCTTATCGCGGCCGTCTCGCGCCGTCACCCACCGGATTCCTGCACCTGGGTCATGCGCGAACTTTTTGGACGGCCTATCAGCGCGCACTGCACGCCAATGGCACGTTAATCCTGCGCGACGAAGATCTCGACCCGCAGCGATCCAGGCCCGAATATGCAAGGGCCATGCTCGAAGACCTCCGCTGGCTGGGAATCTACTGGCAGGAAGGCCTGGACGTGGGCGGCCCTTACGCCCCTTATGTGCAGAGCCAGCGGCGAGAGCTGTACCTGGCCGCATGGCGCAGGCTGGTCCAGGATGGCTTCGTCTATCCTTGCCGCTGCTCACGTAAAGATCTCGTACGCAGCGCGCAGGCTCCGCACGATGAGGACGATGAGCCGTTGTATCCCGGAACCTGCCGACCTGTTTCCGCAGTCGAGCTGCCAGCTTCGCCTGCGGGGATGAATTGGCGCTTTCGCGTTCCCGATAGCGAAATCGTCGCTTTCGAGGATGGCCATTTCGACCGGCAGCGATTCACCGCCGGGCGCGACTTCGGCGATTTCCTCATTTGGCGGCGCGACGATATCCCCGCTTACCAGCTTGCCGTTGTCGTCGACGATGCCGACATGTGCATTTCAGAAGTGGTGCGCGGCGCAGACTTGTTGCGCTCGACGGCGCGGCAGATTCTTCTCTATCGCGCGCTCGGATATGAGCCGCCCCGCTGGTACCATTGCCCGCTCCTGCTCGACGAGCACGGACAACGATTGGCGAAGCGCCACGATGCCTTATCGCTGCGATCGTTACGCGAAGACGGCAAATCCCCCGAGACACTGATTTCTGCCTTCGCAGCAAAATAAATTTAATTGTTCCAACAAGTGTTGGCAGAGAATTATGGGCAGATTCGATATCCTGAATATAGGGGGTTTTATATCGAGAATTCCGAATGCAGCTTGTAAAGTATTTTTTCTGTAGTTATAGACCGCCGTCACTTGAATCAGGAGGAAGTCGTCAGATCCGATTCTCAAAGTAGAGAACGTTACCGTAGTTTCAGTAAGTCCTTATTTTTCAATAATTTGATGTGGAAAAATTCGTAAATAATTGAAAACAAGTAATTTACCACACCATCGAATTTGTAAGCCCTTAAAAATAAGGAATTTACAGAATTGATGGGGCCACCCGATGACCATAATTTGGCTATCTTAGGTTTTCTGCCACGTAATGAGCGACTCGATACACTCTATTTGCAGCATCCATGGCTTCGGATTTCGCACAACTCGTCAAGCAGCAGGCCGATATCGTCAAAATCATCGGCGATTATGTACGTCTGAAGAAGGCTGGAGCGCAAAACTTCAGCGGATTATGCCCTTTTCATAAGGAAAAATCGCCCTCTTTTTCCGTGCATGCCACTAGGCAGTTCTTCCACTGTTTCGGCTGCGGCGTTTCCGGCGACGTCTTCACCTTTATTCAAAAAGTCGAGAACGTCAGCTTCCCCGAATCGGTCCGTTTTGTCGCTCAAAAGTGCGGTATTCAGCTGCCAAAACGCGAATATTCTTCTGAAGAAGAGGCACAGGAAAGCCGCCAGCGCGGGAAATTGATCGAGCTTCACGAGCTGGCGACGGCATGGTTTGAGGAGCAGCTTCGCTCGCCGGAAGGCTCTCTGGCGCGCGAATATCTCACCGGACGCGGTCTCAAGCCGGAAGATATTCAAAAATTCCGCATCGGCTACGCGCCGGATTCTTTTCACGCTTTGCGCGAAAAACTGCAGTCGGTCGCCGATCAAGAGACGCTGCGCCTCTCCGGATTGTTCTCTTTCAAGGCGCAGGAAGACGGCACGCCGGGACCACTCTACTCGCGCTTTCGCAAGCGGGTCACTTTCCCCATCGCGAACGAGGCGGGCCGCGCCATCGCTTTCACCGCACGGGCGCTTGAAACTGGCGAAAAAGCAGGTCCGAAGTACCTGAATTCGCCCGAAACGCCCCTGTATTCCAAGGGAAACGTGCTCTTTAATCTCGATAAGGCACGTCAGCCGATCCGCGAAACCGGCTTCGCCCTGCTCGTCGAAGGCCAGATGGACTGCATCTCTGTCTATCTCGCCGGGGTAAAAAATGTTCTCGCCACCAGCGGCACGGCCTTTACCGAAGCGCAATCGCGCCTGCTGGCGCGCTACGCAACTCGCATCATCGTCAATTTTGACCCCGATACCGCAGGCGCAAACGCGGCAGAAAAATCCATCGCATTACTGACCGAAGAGGGCTTTGAGGTGCGCGTCGTCACCCTCGAAGGCGGCCTCGATCCCGACCGGTATATTCGCGAGCATGGGGCACCGGCGTATCTGGCAGCCCTGCGCGGTGCAAAACGCCACTCCGATTACCTGATCGAGCGGGCGCGCCAGCTTTTTCCGCCGACAACAGCGGACGCCAAGGTGAAGGCGCTGAATTATCTGCTGCCGCATATCCGCCGCATGCCCAGTCGCATCACCCGCGACGAATTTGCCGCCGATGCCGCCCAGAAAATCGGCATTGATTCGGCCCTTGTGCGTGAAGAGCTGAAAGAGGCCGCCGCAAAGCGTCGCGATTCATTAGCGCACGCCTTCCCCGCGCTCAGCGAAGCGGAAAAAATTCTTCTGCGCGCCCTCGCCGGTGCGCTCTCAGAAGCCGCCTGCCAGGTTGCATCCACGGGCTTCGACGCAAACGAAGCGCACTTCGACGGCCTGACTGTCGCGCCTATTCTGAAGCAGCTTCGCCATCGTGGTTCCGCCGATCCCATGCACGCCATCGAAGACCCGATGGGCCGCAGCCTGCTGGCGCAGGCGCTAAACGGCGAGATCGAGCCGGTCAGCGCCGAGCATGTGACCGCAGCGCTCGATACCCTGCGTCACCGCCACCTCGAATGGCGACAGCGGGAGCTGCGCGCTGCGATCTCCGAAGCGGAACGCAAAGGCGACAGCGCCACCGTTATCCATCTCACTACGGAAAAGCTCTCGGTCGACCGGGCCCTCCGCGAGTTCTAGGCGCTTTTTCCCGTGAACCAGTAAGATAAAGAGTGATGAGTACGAATTTAGAAACAGCACTGACGGCCACTCTGGGCAACGCTGCTCAGGCAGCCGGATTAACCGTTCTTTCCGCCGAAGCAGGCACCGGCTTCAACAACCGTCCTACCGCGATCTTCAAGCTCGCACTTTCGCCGGATGCACCACCCGCAAAGACTCTGCAGCTTGAGCTGAGCGACGCTTTTGACTTTCAGAGTGCCGAACTGATTGGCGAGATGACTACTCACCTGCAGGAAGCCGCGAAGCGGCTGCGCAATCCGCGACCGGATGCTTACGTGACGATCGCGGGATTACCCATCAGCTTCGACCAGTTTGCATGGCCGTTTCATCGCTCGACCTCCGGTGCCGACACCTATATCGTGCACGGCCTCGCGCACCTCGAAGACGGCACAAAATCCCCTCTGCACGCAAAGATCGCCTCCAGCATGACCCTGACCTTCGCCGAGATCGTTCCTGCGCCTGAGCAGCCCTATGCCGAGACGTTTATCTACAACGCCATCCGCAAGACCTTCGATCAGGGCCAGCTTGAATTGCTCAAGAGCGGCAACCGCCAGCCTGTTCCGGTCACAACGCGCTATTACAGCCGCTGGCAGAAGAAATTCTTCTTTACCGATACGGATGATGCCAGCCGCATGGACTTCCTTAAGCTGAAGATCTACTGGCTTTCGCACGTCCTCGGAAACGATCAGCCCGTCTGGACCGCCGATCCACGCGATGCACAGTACCTGAACACGACGGCCGAAGAGTTGCAGCGGATCGCTGCCGATCTGGCAAAACAAGGTCAGTTCGCTCTTACCGACGATTACGCGGTAGCGACACCGGGTCTCATTGCTCACGCCGAAGAATACAACGACCGTCTGCACGCTGCCCTCGACATCACCAAGCCTACCTTCAACGAAGAGATGCGCGCCGGCCACACCAATATGTAAGACCACGCTCTCCGCTCGAGAGAAATGCCGACCCAAATCAAAGAACAATCCAATGACCGCCTGTATGTCATCACAGGCGGTCCCGGCACTGGAAAAACCAAGTTGCTGGATGAGTTGATCAGCCGCGGCAGCGCATGTGTTCCCGAAGCGGCACGTGACATCATCCAGCAGGAAATGCGCAACGGCGGCGATGCTGTTCCTTGGAAGAACATGCAGCGTTATTCAGAGTTAATGTTGAAAAAATCCATCGAAGATTATCTGGCATACGCGAATGCACAGCAGGTAACGATTTTCGATCGCGGCATCCTGGATACTTTTGCCCATTATCGCCTCGCGCAACTCACATTGCCGGAAGACTCTTACGCGCATGCGCAGCTTCTCCGCTACAACCGCAACGTTTTTCTCACTCCGCCCTGGGAGGAGATTTACGAAACCGATTCCGAGCGCAAGCAGACCTATGCTGAATCCGTCGCCGTGTATCAGACGATCAAAGATGTTTACGTCGAGTATGGCTACAATTTAATCGAGATCCCGAGGACTTCTATCTCGGAGCGCGCCGACTTCGTGATGCAGGCATTACGTTCCTGAACGTCTATTCCACTGGAGCGCCGCAACGGCTGCAGAATTTCACACCCGCCGGCAGCGGAGTTCCACACGAAAAGCATCTTGATCCACCTGCGGGCAGTAAAGCCGTCGTTACCATGCCTGCTGTTGCCGGGATGGCATAACGCAGGCTGGAGGCCAGGATAGCTGCCTGTTCGGCGTTGTATTGTCGCACCCGGGCAGGCATAAAGAAGCATTCGATCAGGCTGGCAATGGTGGGAATGCCGGACCAGCAGAACAATACATATATGACGCCCATGCCGTTGCGACGCAGATAAAAGTGGTGCGCCCCGAAGGTCCCCAGAAACAGCGCCAGCAGCACGCCCACCACTTCGTCTTTCTGTACTGCCGACATCTGCGCATAAAAGACCGCGCGCTGTTCATCCGTAAGGTCTCCAGTTATCCAGGGCGTGGTCATAAGCTGCACTCCTCTATCGCTGCTGACAAATCATACGCGTCCACAGTTGAGATGGTTCCTGAGAGTCTTCCGGGTGTCCCACGGGTCCGGGACGACACTGCAAAAGCCCAGGATCGGATAAGCTTATTAGTTTGGCGCTCCCCGGTTCGCACTTCGCCAACCGATTTCCTGATCTGGAGAAAGTTCGCAATGGCTACGAAAAAGAGCGCATTCCGCCTGGCAAAACGTCTGGATGAGGTCGGATTTTCCGACATCGTCCAGGTCCGCAACAAAGTCATTGAGCTTCGCACGGCGGGGGAAATCGTACACGCTTTTCACGGTGGCGAGCCCTTTTTTGAGACGCCGGAACCGGTAAAGTACGCCATGATCCGGGCCCTCGTTGAGAACAAGACAAAATACGCGCCCTCGTCCGGAATTGTCCCACTGAGGGAGGCTCTCGTCGAAAAGCTGCGGAACCGCAACCATCTCGACGTGAAATTCGACGACGTGCTCGTCACTGCCGGTGGCGCACACGCACTCTATGCAGCCTTTCAGGCTGTCCTCGATCCCGGCGATGATCTGCTGCTCTTTTCCCCTTACTGGACTCCCATCCGCGACATGGTCACTGGCGCTCAAGCGCGTCCGCTGCTGGTGCCCACGGCAAGCGCGCGACGCCACGGGATCACGCAGACGCTCGAGCAATTCTCCACGCCGCACACGAAGGCGATCTACTACAACACACCCCAGAATCCGTCAGGAACAGTATTTTCGCGAAAGGAAGCAGAAGAGGTCGCAGCCTTTGCAAAGAAACACAACCTTATCGTCATCGCCGACGAGGCCTATGAAGATCTCGTCTATGATGGCGACCACGTCTCCATCGGCTCATTGCCGGGCATGGCTGAACACACTATCTCGACCTACACTTTTTCCAAGAGCTACGGAATGACAGGGTGGCGCGTAGGTTACGTTGTCGCCAAAGAACCGTTCATGAGCGGGCTGCGCAAGCTGGTGCTCTATTCCGTCAACGGCGTATCGACACCCTCGCAATGGGCTGCTCTGGAAGCGCTGGCAACTCCTCAGAGCTTTCTCGATGGGCGGCGCGAAGAATACCGGCGTAAGCGTGATTCGCTCGTAAAGGCCCTGAATGAACTTGGCCTGACCTGCGAAATGCCGGAAGGAGCCTTTTACGCTCTGCCGAATGTCAGCAGAATCAACAAGGACAGCCGTAAAGCTGCCGGGATATTACTGGAAAAGGCGCATGTTGCCACGATCCCCGGCGTAGTATTCGGCGCGCAGGGCGAAGGCCATGTACGCTTCGGCTATTCAGTGCCTGATTCGGCGATTGAAGCAGGTATTGAAGCCCTGGCTAAGTTTCTAAAATGACCGCACGAATGCGATTTCGCGTTTAATTGCACCTTGTCTGCAATATATTTCGTCTAAACCTGCATGCGCCGAAGCTTTTTTTTTCTTTCTTGTATGTGTCTTCTCTCTTTTGCCGCATTTTCCATGGCCAATGCGCAATCCCACACTATTGCGTCTACAGACAATCTTCCCGACGCACCTGATATCACATTCGCGGAACAGGACCAGACCGGCACGGCTCAGAGCCAGCAGCCGCCGGCGAGCACAGAGGGAAAGCAGACGAAACGCATTCTCGGCATAATACCCAATTTTCGCTCGGTTTCCGCGAATGAAAAGCTCCCGCCTCAGTCCATGAAAGATAAATTCATCACCTCCACGCAGGACAGCTTCGATTATTCAGCTTTCATCTTTGCCGGAATTTTGGCAGGCATCAGTCAGGCAGAGGACTCATACCCTGAATTTGACCAGGGTGCAGCAGGCTACGGCCGCTATTACTGGCATACGTTCGCTGACCAGGCAGTCGAGAACTATAACGTCGAATTCATCTTCCCCACAGTGCTCAAGCAGGATTCGCGCTACTACACATTAGGGCACGGTGGCCTCATAAAGCGAAGTGCCTATTCCTTCTCCCGCGTCCTCATTACGCGCACCGACGCGGGCAATGAAACCTTTAATGCCTCAGAGATAGTCGGGGCAGGCGCTGCATCAGGTATCTCCAGCCTTTACTATCCGGCCCAGGAGCGCACCTGGACAAAAGTTGGCCAGCACTGGCTCACAAACGTAGGTCTCGATGGATTGACATTCATCTTTAAAGAATTCTGGCCCGATATTAACGACGCCGTCTTCCATCAGAAGCAGTGACATCGAACTCGTGCCTTCTGCACTCAGATAGAAGGCACGATCTTGAGTCTGCGAACTTTCGAATAGGTAACACAGATTTCCATCCGGATCGACTCAATATCGTCTGCTCACTGAGATAATCTGTCAGTGCAATCCTTCCATTCCGCAGGAGCCTGGACACGTGATAAGAGTTGGAGTTCCCTACTGGGCGGACGCGCCTTTAATTGCAAAGCTGCCCAAAGAAGCCGACGTCATCGTCCTGCCTAAAGCGCCCGCGGTCCCCATCGAAATCGATTTCTGGGTTACGCCTATCTTCGCTAAAGATGCGCAGCCGGTCGCGCCGTTTCTTCGCGGCGTAAAAGTTGTGCAATCCTTACAAGCCGGCGTCGATTGGCAACGAAACTTCGTGCCTCCGGGCGCAATTCTGTGCGATGCACAGGGCGTTCACAACGTCGCTACGTCTGAATGGACAGTGAGTGCAATTCTCGCGATGACCAAATTCCTGCCCTTTTATTTCGATCTTCAACGGGCGGGCAAGTGGGTTTCGCGCGATGTTGCCGACGAAAACTACCGCTCCATCTATAAGACGCAGACTCACAATTATCCGCCTGTCTTGATCGAAGAGCTGGAAGGCAAGACGGTGATGATCGTCGGCTATGGCTCGATCGGCAAATCGATCGAAGAGCGTCTGGTTCCATTCGGAGTGAACATTGTGCGCGTGGCTCGCTCGGCAAAGCCCGGCGTAGAACCAGTCAGCAGGCTACGCGAACTGTTGTATACAGCCGATATTATCGTTCTCATCGTTCCGCTCACACCGGAAACACACCATCTTATCGACGCCGACGCCATCGCATGCATGAAGCAGGGTGCATTGCTCGTTAACGCCGCCCGCGGACCTGTCGTTGATACCGACGCACTGGTCGAGGCGCTTACAGACAAGCGAATTCGCGCAGCGCTTGATGTTACTGATCCTGAACCGCTGCCTGAAGGACACCCGCTGTGGACCGCGCCAAACCTGCTGCTCACGCCGCATGTCGGTGGCTCAAGCCCGCTGTTCATGCCCCGCGCATTTGATCTCGTCGCGCAACAAATCAGGCGATTCATGCATGGCGAGTCGCTTAAGAATGTCGTCCACGGCGACTACTGATCACCTCAGCGAAGTGCAGCGCACGGCGGTTTGTATTCTGAGCGATCTGCTCCCGGCAGCTGAAACCATCTGACACCAGCAGCGTCTTATCCGAGGCGCTCCGCGCTGCAGGCAACAGGACACGCTCTCCAAGCGCCTGTGATACTTCGTATTTCTCTTTCTCAAAACCAAATGGTCCGGCCATGCCACAGCAGCCGGAATCGAGCGTCTGGACGTCTGCCCCTGTGGCTTTCAAAATTGCAATCTCGTCCTTCATCTTGAAAAGCGATTTGTGGTGGCAGTGTCCATGCAACACGATGCGTTGTCCGGTGAGACTTGGCGGCCGATACTGAGGTGCTTGGCGGACAAGGAATTCGCTCAGCAGATAAGTCTGGCTACTTAGCCTCTTCGCGCCGTCATTTGATGGAAAGAAATTTAATAGCTCATCACGAAAGACGCTGGCGCAACTGGGTTCAAGGAAAATGAAGGCCGTTCCTGCTTCAATCTGCGGAGCAAAGTCCCGCAGAATTTTTTCGAGATACGAGCGCGCTTCCGTGAGAAATCCGAAATCATAAAGCGGCCGCCCGCAGCAGACGTGCTGCTTTGGCGTGTATGGCGCGAAACCCGCATCCGTAAGCACCTGCCGCGCCGACTCAAGAACATGCGGATGGTAATAGTTGTTCCATGTGTCCGGCCACAGCAGAACCTGCTCTGTGCGTGAATTCCGATCACTCACGCCGCTCTGGTAGCTGCGAGCGGCAAAGCGCGGAAGGCTACGCTGCGGTGCGACTCCCAATACCTGCTTCACAATCTCGCGCAGACCCGGAACCTGCAGGGGCAAATTAGCCGCGCGCGTTGTTATGCCTGGAATCGCAGACGCAAGATGCGCCCAGCGATCCATGAAGGCGAATGCGTAATCGCGGAGCGCGTGCCGATGCTTCTCATGGTAATGCGCAAGGAACTCTGCCTTATAAGTCGCTACGTCTACATTGACCGGGCATTCGGTTTTACACGCCTTGCAGGAGAGGCACAGATCGAGCGCCTCATGCACAGCCTCGCTATTCCAGTTGCGATCCAGCACGTTGCCTTCCAGCATCTCCCACAGCAGATGCGCTCGCCCGCGCGTCGAATGTTTTTCTTCCTTCGTGGCCATGTAGCTGGGGCACATCGTACCTACGCCCTGCTTACGGCATGCGCCCACACCCACACAGCGCAACGTAGCTTCCGCCAGCGATCCCTTATCTTCAGGAAATTGGAAATAGGTCGCGGTCTTTTCCGAGACATAGTTCGCGCCTAATCGCAGGTTTTCATGCGGTTCATAAACGTTCACCGGATCCACCAGCTTGCCCGGATTCATCCTGTTCAGCGGGTCCCACAGTGCCTTAAATTCGCGGAAGGCCTGCATCAGTTCCGGCCCGAACATCTTCGGCAGCAACGCAGCCCGCGCCTGTCCATCCCCGTGCTCGCCTGAAAGGGATCCACCGTGCTCAATGACCACATCCGTCGCGCGATCCAGAAACACGCGGAATTTGCGAATACCCGGCTCGCTCTCGAGGTCGAAGTTGATGCGCATGTGCACGCATCCCTGCCCAAAGTGACCATACATGGGGCTACGGTAGCCAAACTCGTCCATGAGGTGGAAAAGAGCGCGGAGGTATGAGCCAAGTTTCGCCGGCGGAACCGCGGCGTCTTCCCAACCTTCCCATCCATGCGGCTCGCCCGGAACAAACACGGTTGAGCCAAGCGCCGACTCGCGTACATGCCACACCCGCGGCGCCTCTTCACTGCTGTATCTGCGAACCGAAGCAGGCGTCTGCGATATTCCCTGCACAAAACGCTCGACTTGGGAATCAGCATCTTCCGGCGACCAGCCACCAAATTCCACCAGCAGATGTCCACGCCCCTCCGGCAGCAACGCCACATCATCCACCGCCAGCTTTTTGCGCTGCATAAAATCCACCAGCATGCCATCGAAGCCTTCGAGCCCAATTGGCCTATACTCCAGCACCTCGGGCACATGATCCGCAGCAATAAATGGATCAGCAAAGCCCAGCCCTACCAGCCGGCGATGCGGAGGACTGTCCGTCAGATGCAGCGTCGCGCCGAGTACCGTCATGCAGCTGCCTTCACTTCCCACCAGCGCACGCGCTACATGAAAGCCATTCTCCGGCAGCAGCTCATCGAGGTTATATCCGGAAACCCGCCGCGGAATGCGCGGAAAGCGCTGCCGAACAAGATCGGAGTATCGGTCGCGCAAACTCCGCAATCCGGCATAAATTTCTCCGCGACGCCCGCCTGCCGCGATGATCGTCTGCAACTCATCCTCGGTAGTCGCACCGACCGTCAGCCGCGTGCCGTCATATAAAACGATATCAAGCGAATGAATGTTATCGACCGTCTTGCCGCCCATCAGCGCATGCACGCCGCAGGAGTTGTTGCCGATCATGCCGCCCAGCGTGCAGCGGCTATGCGTTGCCGGATCAGGCGCAAAGGTCAGATGATGCTCCTCGGCAGCTTCACGCACGCGATCGAGAACGATCCCCGGCTCTACATACGCCAGCTTCTTTTCAGCATCGAGCCACTTGATCGACCGCATGTACTTCGAAAAATCGAGCACCACCGCGACGTTGCAGCACTGTCCGGCCAGGCTCGTGCCGCCGCCGCGCGCCAGCACCGGCGCACCCATTTCACGGCATGCAGCGACTGCTGCAATCACGTCCTCTTCATCAAGAGGAACGACGAGTCCAATCGGCACCTGCCGGTAGTTCGAGGCATCGGTCGCATATAGGGCACGTGCGCCCGCATCGAAGCGCACTTCGCCGCGAACTACCGAGCGCAGCCTCTGCTCCAGCTCATGCGAAGCGGAAAATTTCTCATGCGGATGCTGCGTATTGTTCAGGACTGGAAAGTCGAATGTCGAAGCCACGGCAGTATCCTAGCAGCTAACGAATCACGCCTGCTCCGCCACATAGTCGGCCTCGATTGTCACATCCTGTCCGCGCTCGCGCTTCATCGCGTCCAGCGCCAAAGTGACTAAAACAGAGACCAGCAGATTCGCCAGTAATGCCGGGATCGCCGCATATACCGTCCACACATGACTACCGAAATGAATCGGATAGATGGAGCTTTTCAGGTCGCGAGCAAAGGCCATGCCCGTTCCCGTTGCCATGCCCGCAGCCCATCCCCAAAAGAGAGCGCGTCCATGCAGCCATCGCGTAAACAATCCGCAGACCACCGACGGAAAGAGCTGCGCGATCCAGATGCCTCCCAGCAGTTGAAGCTCGATAGCATACTGCGCCTTCACGAACAGCACGAAGACTAGCGCGCCTAATTTGATAAAGAGCGAAACCAGCTTGGCCTGTGTCGCCTCCTGCTTGGGGGTCATCGAGCGATGCCACAGCTCGCCATACAGATTGCGCGTAAATAAATTCGCTGAAGCAATCGACATGATCGCAGCGGGCACCAGCGCGCCAATGCCGATCGCTGCCAGGCAGAATCCCGAGAACCATTCCGGAAATTCCTGCATGAAGAGCAGCGGCACCGCGCTCGACGAATTCGCTGTATGAATTCCCGCCGCAATCGCAACAAAACCGAGCAAGGCGATGAGCGCCAGCAGCAGGTTATAGGCAGGCAGCAGCGCAGCGTTGCGCTTGATAACCTTTCCACTCGAAGAACTCAATACCCCCGTAGCTGTATGCGGGTAGAGCACAATCGCAATCGCCGACCCAAATGCCAGCGTCGTATAACTCAAATATTGTGAGGGATGCAGAATGATCGAAGCCGCAGGCTTCTTCTGCGCCAGCACCGTGCCCGCAGCGGCAAAAATATGCGCATATCCACCTAGCTTGATGGGGATAATGATGATCGCTGCCAGCACCATGATGTACAGCATGATGTCCTTCACAATCGCAATCACCGCCGGCGCCCTCAACCCGCTTGAATACGTGTAAGCAGCCAGAATGATAAACGCCGCCACCAGTGGCCATTCGCCATGTATGCCCAGCGCGGCAATCACCTCGCGCATACCCACCAGCTGCAGTGCGATATACGGCATCGTCGCCAGAATCCCCGTGAGCGCAATGGCAATCGAAAGCGGTCGGCTGCCGAAGCGACCGCGCACAAAATCGGCCAGCGTTATGTAACCGTGACGGTTGCAAACCTGCCACAGTCTCGGCAGCACCAGCATCATATACGGATACAGCAGGATGCAGTAAGGAATGGCGAAGAATCCCGGAGCCCCTGTGCCATAAAGCGCCGCCGGAACAGCAATGACCGTGTAAGCGGTATAGAAGTCGCCGCCGATCAGGAACCACGTGATCAGCGTTCCGAAACGGCGCCCGGCCAGCCCCCATTCTTCCAGGCTGTCGAGGTCGCCGCGCTTCCATCGCGCAGCCCAGAAGCCCGCCAGCGTAACCAGCAGAAAGCAGGCACAGAAAATCCCAGTGGCAACTATATGCAGTGAGGATGTCATCTCGCGTTCCATTGATCTTATTCGATTTCCGCCGATCGATATAGTTGCGCTCTGCTACACTCAAATGTTTTCCACGCCCTCGAGGTTTCCATGTCTGACGCAGTACCCCTTACCCAATTGAACGAAGACGAGCTGCTCTTCCGCTCCACCGTGCGCGAATTTTCACAGCAAAGCATCGGTCCGCTTGTCCGCCAGATGGATGAAGAGCAACACTTCGCCGCCGAACTGCTGCCGCAGCTCTTCAATCTCGGCCTTATGGGCATTGAAATTCCCGTCGAATATGGCGGCAGTGGCGGCACGTTCTTCGAGGCTATTCTCGCCGTCGAAGAAATCTCCGCCATCGATGCCTCCGTCGGTGTGCTCGTCGACGTGCAGAACACGCTCTGCGTGAACGCATTCCTGCGCTGGGGATCCCCTGAACAGAAGCAGCACTACCTCTCGCGTCTTGCAACTGGAACGGTAGGCGCCTACGCCTTGTCTGAGGCTGCTTCCGGGTCTGACGCTTTTGCCCTGCAGACACGCGCTGAGTTGCGCGGCGACCACTACCTGCTCAACGGCCAGAAGCTCTGGATCACGAACGCAAAGGAAGCCGGGATCTTCATCGTCTTCGCCACACTCGATCCTGCAGCGAGTTACAAAGGCATCACCGCCTTCGTTGTCGAGAAAGACTCAACGGGCTTTACTGTGGGCAAGAAGGAAGACAAGCTCGGCATTCGTGCCTCCTCCACCTGCGAGTTGATTCTCGAAGACTGCCGCGTGCCCATCGCCAGTGTCCTCGGCGAGCCTGGCAAGGGCTACAAAATCGCTATCGAAACGCTTAACGAAGGCCGTATCGGCATCGGTGCCCAGATGCTGGGCCTCGCACAGGGCGCGTGGAATTGTGCCGCGAAATACGCTAAAGAACGCAGGCAATTCGGCAAAGCTATCGCGGAATTTCAAGCCGTGCAGTTCTCGCTGGCGGAGATGGCAACAGAAATCGAAGCCACTCGCCTGCTCGTCTACAACGCCGCCCGCCTGAAAGACGCTAAATTGAGCTATATCCGGGAAGCCGCCATGGCAAAATATTTTGCTTCACAGGTCGCAGAAAGAGTCGCGAGCCACGCGGTTGAAATCTACGGCGGGTACGGTTTCGTCAAAGACTACCCTGTCGAAAAGTTCTACCGCGATGCCAAGATCGGCAAAATCTACGAAGGCACTTCAAACATGCAGCTGGCTACTATCGGCAAGCTGGTGTTGGGTGAAAGATAAAAACGCTGAAGAATTATGGCCCCACTTCGGCTGTCTTTTTCAGGTAGCCATCAATCAACGCCGCCCACTCCGGCCCCATCTTGCCGTCCGCGTCCCCGCGGTGCGCCACAACAGCATCCCCGTCGACGCTCAAAGCCGTTCGCTCATAAACAACTTCCGCCCACGTACGATCCTGACCGAGTGGAGTTAATTGAATATCGATCAGCGTCACCATCACATCCGGAAGCAGATACACATACTGAATGTGTCCGCGCTCCTCGTCAAATGCCGTGTTGATCCAGGTGGCATCGTGATGGCCATGCTTCACCCGGAAGACCGCTCCCGCAATATCCTCTGCAGGCGAGGGATGCATAAACACCGGATTCCAGCTCGAGTCCCACATTCTTTCCCGATCCGCTCCAAATAATGGAAAGACAGTCGCGACCGGAGCATCCATCACGAACTCAAAGCTATTTCGAACGTGCAGTGACATTCCCGATCCTTTCTGACGATGCCAAATCAAGTGCCCCCAAATACCCGCAATGCAGATGCCGATTATGCATGCAGTTATGATCCATCGCCTTTTCATGACTCCTCACTTTCGATCCCGCATCCTGTGGCTCGCTGACGCATCCAGATTCAGCCCAAAAATGCGCTTCAAATCCGTAATGCGCTGCAGGCTCTCCTTGCCGAAGGCGCATTTGCCGTCGAATGCATGCAGCACAATGCCTTCCAGCAAGTCACCGAGCGACATATCGTGATATTCCGCGAGCGCCTTTAAAACTTTCAACAACCGCTTCTCCATGCGCACGCCCGTCTGCACTCGCTCTACAACCAGATCGGGCTCATCGCTTTTCGTTATCATGGTACAAATGTACCATGATAACAATGATAATACGGCCTTTCGATTGGAGGAAAACATGGGAAGATAGCAGCACCGGACTTGGATAGAAGTATTCGACTTAGGTAGAAGCACTGGGCTTGGGTAGAAGCACCGGGCTTCAGCCCGGTGAATGAGCCGGAAACAGAAAAGGGGCTTTAGCCCCGGAATTTGAACTCCATACCGCTACGAGAGAGGCATGGAGAAGCGCCTTGTACGCCTGCCGGTGGAAACGATACCATCGTCTTCGAGGCACAGATGCTCCCAAAATTCTTCGTCGCTCTATTCCTGCTCTCGTTCTTCAGCTTCTCCGCCGATGGCCAGCAACAGAAGGACAACTATCTCCAGCAAGCGACTAACGGCATCCATACATTGCAAACCTGGTATTCACACGACACCGGTCTCTACCAAACCACCGGGTGGTGGAATGCGGCCAATTCCATCACCGTTCTCGCCAATTACGCGCGACTCAGCGGCAGCAAGGAATATCAACCTGTCTTCGCCAATACCTTCCAGCAGGCGCAGGAAACGTCGGCGGGCTTCCTGAATGACTATTGCGACGACGAGGGCTGGTGGGCGCTTGCTTGGATCGACGTCTACGACCTCACGCACGAGCGGCAGTACCTCACCATGGCCCGGGCTATCTTCACCGATATGTCTCACAGTTGGGACGGGACGTGCGGGGGCGGCATCTGGTGGAGTAAGGATCGCAAGTACAAAAATGCCATCGCCAATGAGCTATTTCTCTCCGTAGCCGCGCATCTCGCGGCACGCTTCAGCGACCCCAAGCAACGAGCAGAATATCTTGATTGGGCACACAAGGAATGGGCGTGGTTCTCAAACTCCGGCATGATCAATGCGCAGCACCTGATCAATGACGGTCTCGACGACTCTTGCAAAAACAACCAGAGAACCACCTGGACCTACAATCAGGGCGTCATCCTCGGCGGCCTCTCTGAGTTAAACAAGGTCGCGCCCGATCCGGCGCTTCCCGCAGCGGCGCAGTCCATCGCCACAGCCGCAATCGAACACCTTGCCGATGCGAACGGCGTTCTGCACGATACCTGCGAGCCGAATTGCGGAGCCGATGGCGAACAATTTAAGGGCATCTTCATGCGCAATCTCATGGATCTGGAAGCAATCTCCCCTGACCCGCGCTACCGCAAATTTTTTACCGTGAACGCCGCCAGCATTCTCAAAAACGCTCAAGGACCCAATCATCAATTCGGCGAAGTGTGGTCCGGCCCTTTCAAATCGAGCAACGCTGCCATCCAAACCTCCGCGCTCGAGGCAATTCTTGCCGCAGCGGCAAAATGATATCGAGGCGAAAAAGCTGTCAAGCCCTATGGCGTTTTTCGATAAACTGAACATATAGGAAGTAAAGAGGAGCCCCTTACCGCGTGAAACAGGCTAACTCATTGATTTTAAAGGATCTCCGTACAAAATCGGGGGTACCCCCAATGTGGTCATCTAAAATGAAATTTGGCACAGACCGAGACCATTCCGCCCGAAGTTCCGGTTGACCTTCATCCCCGTCACCATAGCCTGCTGCCATTCCTGGGTCTGGCGTGCGGTGTAGGCGTCTCAAATATCTACTACAATCAGCCGCTTTTGCTGGATATGGCGCGCAGTTTGCATGCCGATCACAGCCAGATGGGAGCCGTTGCGGTGGCGACCCAGGTCGGCTACTCCATCGGGATTCTCACTTTCGTGCCGCTGGGCGATGTGGTCGAGCGCCGGGGTCTCATGGTGCGGCTCTTTGCCGGAGTCGCTCTCTTTGCCGTGCTCAATGCTTTGGCGCCCAATCTGTGGACGTTGCTCGTATCCAGCGTCGCGCTTGGCCTGACTGCAGCAGTGACACACGTTGTGGTACCTATCGCGCCGGAATTGGCGGACGATGAGGAGCGTGGTCGCGCCGTAGGCACTGTCATGACTGGCTTGCTGCTTGGGGTGCTGCTGGCGCGGTCGGTTTCCGGCTGGATCGCCACACTTTTCGGCTGGCGTGCAGTTTTCATCTTCGCTGCCGTCAGCAACGCAGCATTTGTGCCGTTATTGTTGCGCAAGCTGCCGAAACTGCCCCCGCACAAGCCACTGCCTTACGTGCAGGCGTTGCGTTCGCTGTGGACACTGATCCGTACGCACCCTGTGTTGCGCGAATCGGCAGTCATCGGAGGGCTGGTCTTTGGCGCCTTCAGCGCATTCTGGACGACGCTGGTCTTCCTGCTTGGCTCCAAACACTATCATCTCGGGGCTGGCACCGCTGGCAGCTTCGGCATTCTCGGTGCCACCGGCGCGCTGATCGCGCCAGTTGCCGGAAGAGTCGCCGACAAGCGCGGCTCGCGCGCTGTGGTAACGCTGGGTCTGACGCTGCTCTCGCTGGGCTTCTGCATTCTGTGGCTGCTGGGCTATCACCTGTTAGGACTGGTTTTCGGCGTCATCATTCTCGATCTGGGCGCACAGGCGAATCAGATCGCCAATCAGACACGCATCTTCGGCCTTGAGCCTGGGGCACGCGGCCGCATCAATACCGTCTACATGACCGCCTATTTTCTCGGTGGGTCACTCGGATCGCTGTTTTCGACGATGGCATGGGCGCGCTGGGGATGGGGCGGCGTGTGCGCGCTGGGATTGGGACTACTGGGACTCGCAGCGTTGCGGCACGCGACAGGCGTGCGTGCCGCAGCTCTAACAGCCTAGAAGTGCAGGTAAAGCCCGACGGCAGGCTCGCTCGAAATACGCCAGGTATCCGTCTTGAAGATCGTATCGCCGTAATCCGGCGTCGGATGGTAGAGCGCGCGATACTGCACGCGCAGGCCGAAGTGAGAAGTCAGCAGCGGAAAATCGGCTCCCGCACCAAATGTAATGGCCAGCCGTGCCTGAGCGCTGGCATTCTGGCCTCCATTGAGCGAAGGCGAGTAGAGCAAGGCGCTTGCGCCGACCATGCCAAAGGGCCGCACGCCGAGAACGACACCGGGCAGGGTTGCCAGATACGATCCTTCAAACTCGTGGGTATTGTGCTGCACACCGAACGGATAGCTCGAGTACCTGTCAGTGAAACGGGTATAGCCGTAGCCCACTTCATAGCCCAGCCACGGGTGGTACACATGACGAAATGTCCCCTGCCCACCCACCGAGTCGCCGGGTTTCACGTCGATGCCATTCCCGCTCGATGAGTTGGTGAACTGTCCAAAGACATTTGCCCCTATCTCGCTGTTCTTGAGATACGTCTGCGCATTTACTGGCTGAGCAAAGGACGCTACAAGGAGCGCCGCAACAAACAAACAAGACTTCAGGAAATTCCGGTAGATTGCCAACATCAGTTCTCCATCTGCCATACTAACGAAAGTTGCGGCCTTACGGCAGTCTCTGTGCCGGTGCTGATTTCCGCGCAACCCTCCACGCTGATAAAGTCAAACTATGATCAAAGGCATCACAGCAGTCCGCCAGACCGGCGCGGCAGCCGCTTTCGACAAGTTGGCGAGCTTCTTTTCGGTGCTCGGTTTTGAGCAAGGTAAGGACTGGAACGAAGAACAGAGCCGCGGCCGCGCCTTTCTCGCGCCGCTTGGCAATCTTGAGTTTATTGACGGAGTACCACCCTCGAACGCTGACGTCTTTATCGAGGTCACCAGCCTCGATTCGGTACGCGAAGTCGCCGACCGGTGGATAGCTCAGAACGCGGCGGAAGGGCGAATCACCGATACCGCCAATACGGATTGGAAGTCGCGGATGTTTACGGTTGAGCCCGTTCCCGGTGTTGCGTTCTCTTTCTGGGAGTGGATCGACCCGCTCAAGGGCAAGCCTGTGGCGATCGAAGGTGACCTCGTCGCCACCGGGATGCGCTTCGCCATCGTGGTGGCGCGATGGAATGCCGTGATCACGGATCGGCTGCTGCAGGGCTCGCTCGATGCTTTTTACCGCAGCGGCGCGAAGAAAGAAGACGTAGAGATTATTCGGGTCCCCGGGGCGTGGGAGATTCCTTCGGCGGCGCGGAAGCTGGCGGAGTCCGGAAAATTCGACGCAATTGTCACGCTTGGAGTGCTTTTACGCGGCGAAACGGCGCATTATGAGGCCATTTATAACGAGGTTTCGCGCGGTATCGGGCAGTCGCAGCAGGAGACCGGAGTTCCGCATGCTTTTGGCGTGCTGACCTGCGAGACGCTGGAGCAGGCTCTTGATCGAGCCGGATTGAAGGCCGGAAACAAGGGATTTGAAGCGGCATCGGCTGCCATAGAGATGGTTTCGCTGCATCGCAAGATTGGAGCTAAGGCATGACGACTCCCCGTTCCGCTGCTTCAGGCAAGCGGCGCAAGTCGCGCGAACTCGCGATGCAGATGCTTTTTCAGCTCGACATGGGCAAAAATACGCCCGACCAGGTGCGGGCCACCTTCTGGAAGGCGCGCGACGAAGACGATACGGATGTGCGCGGCTTCGCCGAAGATCTTTTTCGTGTCGCCGTCACGCGAGAAGACGAAATTACCACCCTGATCGAAAAACACTCCAAGCACTGGCGGCTGGATCGCATGGCGAGCGTCGATCGCAATGTGCTGCGGATGGCGATTGCGGAGATGCTGGGCTTCTCCGGTACACCCGCGCCCATCGTCATCAACGAAGCGCTGGAGATTGCGCGTCGCTATTCGGCTCCGGAATCGATCAATTTTCTCAATGGGGTGCTGGATGCGATTGCCAAGGCGCGGCTGAACGGGTGACCTTCACTCCTTTTATATCGTCAAGCCTTTAGAGTCGTTATGGCACTTAGCCGTAACTCGGTTCCTGCGCGTGGGATTTACACGGCTGTAATCAAGGCCCGTCTTCTGTTCTTTACACTTACCCGATATGCAGCAGGATTCGATGAAGCTCACCACCGTCCCGGGACAGGCCGCCGACAGCCGCATCCTGAAGCTGGAAGGCCCTCTTACGCTTAGCAATCTGTTTGATTTTCAGGCTGAACTCCGTAAAGATGCGGCGACCACCATCCTCGATCTTTCGGACGTGCCCTATATGGACTCAGCCGGGATGGGCGCCATCATCAATTACTATGTGGCGTGTCAGAAAGGCGGACGAAAGCTTCTGGTGGCGGGCACGAATTATCGGGTAATGGAACTCTTCAAACTTACCAAGGTAGACCAGTTGATAACGCTGATCGAGAGCGTGGAAGCAGCGGGGGAGTAGTCAAACTCGCTACAGGCAGTCATTTAGCCAACGTGGCTACAAGATTAGATTATGAATGGATCAGGCAGCGGAGCGCTCCACTGCCTCGTTCATCGTTTTCGATTTTCGAACATCCAGCGTTTTTGAATCAGAGTAGCCCATAGCGTCCGAATCGGCGGCGCGATCGATCACAAACGCTGCAGCGCCATGGAAAGACGCCGAATAGCCACAAGACGTGCTTCTCAAGAAAGCTCTGCATGGGGGAGCGAACTAATTCACCACTGCAAAACGAGCAGCTTTTTGAGATGATCAACAGCATGCACTCAATAGTCGCACCGTTTTGCAACAGCAATATTAAAAGTAGATGACTGGCCTGACTTACCTGAAGGCACAAAGTCGAAAAGCCACATAGCCCACGCTCGCGGCGAGTTGGAGCCCCTTCCACAAGCAATTCGTCTTATTGCAACCTTCCCCGATATCCTCGCCTCAAATCCCGTGCTCTGCACGGAAGCGCGCAGCACATTCCATGAACCCTGGCCTCTCGGAACTTTGCATCTCACTCACCGTGGTTCTTTTAACCTAATCCTCTGACCTGAGAATTCCGTGACAACTCGAAAAGGGGGATGGACCTTCCAATCGTTTGCATCGTTCCCCCCGGCGTGCGTTTTCTGATTGCGATACTTCAGGAGTTTCCAGTGTCACTTCCTCGCATGATACTTACAGCCGTCCTATTTGCAACGGCTGGAGCGGCCACCTGCGTGGCCCAGGTTCCCGTCAGCTTTTCCAACAACACATCTCCCACCGCAACGACGGGTCACAATGTGTACGCGGTCGATGTTAACAATGACGGTATTCCCGATATGATTCAGGACCGTTCCCAGGCGCCCAATGGATTCACGATCAGCATTGCGAATGGCGATGGAACTTTTCGCTCCCCTGTCACTTATACTGTCCTCGGCGGCGGCTCTCTTTCTCCGATTGCTTATGGAGATTTCAATGGTGACGGCAAAGTCGACTTGATCCTGGCTCTCACTGGAACCAACCAGCTCGCTGTATTTTTGGGCAAAGGCGATGGCACATTCCAGGCTCCGAAGTATTCCACCATCAACTTTCCCTCTGCAGAGATGCTGGATGCCGTACCGATTGCGGCAGCCGACTTCAATCAGGACGGCAAGCTCGATCTCGTCGCAGCAGCCAGCAATGCGACAACGCAGACTCTCTTCGTCATCACGGGTGACGGAGCGGGTGGCTTTGTTGCGTCGGAGAGCCCGATTCCTATCTACAATCCTTTTGCTGGCACCACTGTTGACAACATTGCGCTTGGAGACTTTGACTCGAACGATAAAACCGATGTAGCGTTCACAGTCGCCACCCTATGCAGTAACGGCGGCAACTGCGGAACCGCCCTGCATGTTCTCTATAACAATGGCGGCATCGCTGACTTCGAAGATACAACTCCCTATACGAGTACCGGGCTGTTTACGTTGAGCTCCGGAGATCTGAACAGCGACGGGCTCACGGATCTCTTTGGAATCGATCATGCCACGAATCAGCTGGCTCTCTTCTATGGACAGGGTTCCAGAACTTTCACATCCTATTTTTCCGGTCTTCCCAACAACGGCGTGGGTAACTCACCCCATTCACTGACCGGGGAACTGGCGATGGCCGATTTCAATGACGATGGGCTCATGGACCTTGTCGCCATGAACGCTTCCGGTCAGGCAAGAAGTTTGCTGTTCTTCCTTGCCGGAGCTGACCCCGGGCAATTCACGCAGCAACTCGTCTCAATCGGTTCCGCAAGCTCTGCCACCAATCTCATAGCGGGCAATTTCAATGAAGACACCAAGCCGGACATCGGCTTCGTGCAAAACTCCGTCGCAGCCCCCTCAATCAACGCCTTCATCAACTCCACGTCGCATGGCGTATGGAGTGACTGCGACTATCCCAAACAAGGTCGAGGCATCAGTCTATGTGCTCCTACGGGTTCTACTACATCGCAGCTCAGCTTTAACGCTGCCGCCAATTCATTCGGCCAGATTCGCAAGATGGAACTGTGGGTCGATGGCGTCAAGGTCCAGGAGCAGCACAACACCTGGGGCAACAATGCATGGTTCAACTTCATCACCGACTACAACCCCGGAACGCACAACGCAACCCTGTTTGCTGCGGATATCGACAACACCCTGCAGAAGCTTGATTTCAACTTCACCGTTGGCCCCGCTCCCTGCGCCGCGCCGTCGTCTCTGGGGGTGAATATCTGTACTCCGGCATCCGGAACCTCGGTGGGCTCACCGGTGCTGGTGGAGGCATCCGCCAATATTGATGGCGGGCTGCAACGCATGGAGGTGTGGGTGGATGGCGTGAAAAAGTTTACCGAGTTCAGTGGACCGTTCCTTGGAGCTTCCATCGTCTTGCCTGCAGGCACGCATCAATTTGTCGTCTATGCCGTGAACTTTGAGGGAGTTTTATGGGAAGGGAGCGTCACGGCGACAGTGAAGTAGCCTAAGAATCTCGTTGATCTGAGAAAGCGGAGCCATCGGATAGGTCTTCCGCTGCGCCAGCGGTCACGCCACAACCCGCTGGCGTCGCGTTTTGGGCGGCAGACTCTCCCCGCGGATCGCCGCTCAAAGCGGATGGCGTAATGTCTGCATAAGATGCGAAACGTTTAACCTCAGGTTTTGCGATTTTTGCGCCTGCACATTACCGGGGTAACTTGTTGGGTTGATCCGTCCGGTCTACATTGCCCCTTAGGACAACCATCTTGGGCAAGGTAATCAATATCGAGATAAGAAAAAGCGAGCCACCTACTGGCATCGGAAATTCCGACTTGACGCCGGAACAGGCATTCAACTTGCTCATTCAGGGCATCGAGAAGCGTAAACGGGTTCTGAAGCGCCTCGGTAAGGAGATGGCCTACAAAATCGCGTGTTCGGAATTAGAAGTCGTCCATTACCAGCTGAATAAAGTGCGTACTCACTTCATTCAGCAACGGAATCGCGAAACGAACCAGCGGCGACGTCCAGGTCCAGTGACGATTCCGCTCTCCTGATTTCCAAAAGTATTCCCTATAAAAGTGGAAATCAGTATCTCTCGGTGCCGGCATAAGAAGATGTGTCCTGCCAGCGTGTAATGACCAGACGAAGGCCGATTAGCGCCGTTTCCTCAGAACCCAGGTCGTCATGCAACGGTAATCTTGCACAATAGTTGTCTTCAATGGATCCACAAGGATGCCGTTCATCTTATCCGTGTATTCCATAAGCATCTCCTCATCTGCCAGGAACCACTCTGAGCCATCGCCCACGATAAACCTTCCGCCTGGTACTCGTTCGAACTCCATGCCGATCCTCGATCCCAGGCGGCAGAAAAGCATACCTCCCGGCCTTAAAACCCGCCATAACTCTGCCAGCATCGAGCTGAAGTGCTCTTCATCCCGGGCGAAATGAAGCACCGAATTACAGATCACAACATCGGCAAAGGCATCAGGGAAGGGCATCCGCTCAATGGATCCGACCTGAAAGTTGTCTGCCGGAAGTCCAGTCTCGAAGGAAGCGGAGAGTTGTCGCACATGCTTTATTCCCTCTTGATCGAGATCGAGAGCAAACACTTCGCAGCCTTCGCGTAGTAAATGTACAAGGTTGCGTCCATACCCACATCCGGCATCAAGGACTCGCATTCCGGGCGCGATATTGCCTCGTAGGATCTGATCGAAAACATAGATATCAATCTGGCCGAACTGCTCTTGAATGTTGAACGCCATGCTTTCATCATCTCAGTTGCGGACTGTCTGTCTTGTTCCGGTGCGATTTTAGCCGGAACAACCTGCACAAATTCGTTCCCGGAATCGAATTAAGTACGGTTTATCCACGGATTTTCATACACAACCCCTTGTGCCTTTGCAACTCTATGCGCATAATCGCCTCAAGAGGCAGCGGTAGAGACCGCAAGGAGCAACGGTTCGCCCTGTGAATCCATATAACCGTCAGGACGTTCTGCGTATCCTGCGCATTCATCCGAAGCAGTTGCGCGGATGGGAGCGCGGTGGCCTGATCGCCCCCTCTGACTCCTACTCATTTCAGGATTTGGTACAGTTGCGCAAATTGCGCGACCTCCGCGCCACGCGCCTTTCTGTGGCCAGCATTCGTGCCTCCGTAACGGCCATGCGATCTGCATCCGGTATGGCGAATCCGCTACTCGAAGCCGGAACGGCACGGCGTGGTTCGCGGCTGATCTTCCGCCACTCCGGCGCTTCTATGGAGCCGATCACCCGCCAGCTGGTCTTCGACTTTGATGCCAGCGGTAATCGCACCCCGGCGGCGCTCGGGCACGCGGTTCTTAGCCCGTTCCAGTGCGAAGCCAGGGCTAACAACCTCTTTCTCGAAGCGGTTCGTTGCGAAGAAAGCGGAAAAATCGCAGAAGCCAGCGAGCTTTATCAGGAGATTCTCGACCTGGACCCCGCGCACGCTCCTGCGTGCATCAATCTGGGTACGATTCACTACAACCAGAAAAAATTTCTCGAGGCCGAACACCATTACCGGCAGGCCACCCTGGCTGATCCGGAATATGCGCTTGCCTTTTTCGACCTCGGCAATGTACTGGACGAGCTGCAGCTCCTGCCTGCATCCATCGAGGCCTATCGCTCGGCCATCCGGCTGGTGCCGTCGTACGCCGACGCCCATTACAATCTGGCTCTCGCCTATGAGCGCACCGGCCAGCGCAGGAAAGCGGTGCGGCACTGGACCGCATATCTTCGGCTTGATCCTATAGGCCCCTGGGCCAACCATGCTCGCGGGCAGCAGCGGAAAATCCTCGATCGCGAAAAGCTCGCCATCGTGCACCGCTCCTCCAAGGCGTCGGTGCGGGGTCTCCGCTCCAGTGCGCCTTCGCTCAAGCTGATTCCTCTCTCTCGTCTATCGTGACAGGCCGGTCACCGGCCATTCGTAGATCACGATTCCGAGATTATTCAGCGTCTGCATCGTCGATTCCACATTCCGGCGAACCTGCAGCCGGTTAGCTCGCGTCTCGGCCGGATCTTCTTCTACCGCGATCACGCGGCCATACGGCCAGTCTTCCCGCGGCAACGCGCTCAGGGCATCAGGCAGATCGGCCAGCCGAATTTCCAGCTCCTGGCGGCGAGCCTTCGCCGGTTTCAACATCGTGCTCGGCAGCGCCGCGCTGTGCGTCTGGTCAGGCGAAATCACGCGCAAAGTCACATCTGTATTGCCAACCGTAAGAAATGGGTTATTCCAGCTTTCCCGGGTATGAATGGCCATATAGTGGCTCTTTGCCGGCGGCGGAATCTCCTCCAGCTCTTGCCGGGCAGTATCAGTTTTTTTTGCCGCCGCCAATGCCTGCTCCCGCGCCTGCGCTGCGGCGTCAGGAGTGGCAGATGGTGACGACGTTGAAGAATGGCAACCGGTAACGACCACGGCGATCAGAACCGGGCCAAACAGGAAGGTGGAGAGGGCTTGTTTAAGCTTCATTTCTATTCGGAACTCTATATGGCAGCATATCAAGTCGATTGCGGCATGTAACTGCCTCTCTTTACTGCAGTAGAAAACGCTTACGCTCCGAATCCTGATTCGGCATTGTAGAACCCTGGCCGAGGGAATGGAATTTGATCTTCCCTCGTATCGACCTCACCGCGTGCACGGCTCAACGAAATTTTGTGCACAAATGTATTCGTTTCCAGACTGTTCTATGTACGCGCTTTCAATCGATATGTGTTGGAGTTACCCATCCGGTAAAGCGTTTTTCACATAGTGCCTATCTATACCCACCCTTTATTCCTCTCTTGACAATCGATTTGTCTTGGGAGCTAAATGTCAGGCGGAATTCAGTAAAACTGTTTACTGCGCTATTTCCATGACTCATAAGTGTCGTTCCGTTGCCTGAAGAAGCGCAGATGAAACAGTGGCTTTTATTTAAAAAGTACGAATTCAACGTGTTTCACTAGCGGTTCTTAAGGGGGCAACCTGATGACGTATCTAAGAAGGCTTCTAGCCGTCTTCGCGTTCGTTTTGTGTGCTGTATCCATCGCTGGGGCACAAGAGAATGCGGAAATCACCGGCAGCGTAACCGATTCATCCGGCGCAGCCGTGCCGAATGCAACCATCACCGTCACTCATCTCTCTACCGGCACCACTCGTAGTACGCAAACGAACGGAGCCGGCCTTTACGATATTCCGGGATTGCAGATCGGCACCTACAACCTGCAGGCAACAGCCACCGGCTTTAAAAACTATGCGAAATCCGGACTGATTCTGAACGTAGCGCAGACTCTGCGTTCCGATGTTCCGCTTGAAGTAGGCGCGGCGAGCCAGACCATCACCGTACAGGCCAATGCGCTCCAGGTCCAATCGGAAACAAATGAGGTCAGCACGCTCATCAGCGGCAAGCAGATTTTGCAGTTGGCGACGAATGGACGCAACGTCATCGCGCTGACCACGCTGGGAACTGGCGTATCCAACATGATGCCTTCATTCAATGGCGTCACAGCACAGGGCAGCAACTTCAGCCTGAGCTTCAACGGTATGCGTCCCGACCATAACAACTGGCTGATCGATGGCGGCGAAGTCTATGACCGCGGCAGCGGCGGCAAACTCGGCATCCTGCCTTCGCCCGATGTCCTGGCTGAGTTCCAGACTCTGAGCAGCAACTACAGCCCCGATTACGGTATTGCTTCCGGCGGAACTGTAACCATGGTTCTCAAGTCAGGAACCCACAACTTCCACGGTGGCCTGTGGGAGTTCAATCGTAACGACATTTTTGACGCGAACAACTACTTCTCCAAGCAGGCGAATCAGCCGATCCCCGAACTTCGTTTGAATATTTTCGGCGGAGAGATCGGAGGTCCGCTCTTTATCCCCCATGTTTATAACAGCGAGCGCAAGAAAACTTACTTCTTCTGGAGTGAAGAGTGGCGCAAGTTTATTTCCGGGGCGAATCCGAACGCCACGAACACGATTCCCGTCTCGAACTTCCCCGTGAGCGGGCAGAACCTGCAGTACACCGACTATGTAAATAATGGCGCTGCGGTATTGCCGGTCGTACCGAACACTACCGATCCAGCAAAGCTCACGCAGTACAGCACAGCTGGACTTGTAGCGGGACAGCCGTTCCCCTACACCTGCAGCTCCTCGACAACCTGCGTTTCCACCATTCCTTATCAGGTTTTTGATCCGAATTCCGTACTGTTCATGGGCACGGGTGCTATTCCTCAAGCGAACTTCAATGGCGATCAATACATCGCTTCACCGAAGCAGCCGACGGATGTTCGCGAGGATGTAGTTCGCATCGACCACGATCTCACCGACAGAATGCACTTGATGGGTCACTGGATTCACGATCAGATGTCGCAGACCATCTTCCCGGTCATGTGGAGCGGCGACAGTTACCCAACAGTCGGCAATGTATTCCAAAATCCGTCATGGGGCGCGGTTGTAAAACTAAGCCAGGTAATCTCTCCCACGCTGCTGAATGAAACAGCTTTTAACGTGAACGGAAACACCATCGACATCACCCCGGCTGGAATTTATCAACAACCTTCCGGGTGGAGTGCCGTGGGAATTTTTAGTGGTAACAACGCAATGAACCGGCTGCCGCAAGTGCAGTTCTCCGGCGTTGGTCCTGGCACAACCTACACAACGAACTACTGGCCCTGGCACAATTCATTCCTCGACTATCAGGTCCGAGATGATCTGTCGTGGACCAGGGGCGCACACTCTCTCAAGTTCGGCGCTGGGTATATGCGCATGGACAAGAACCAGCAGGTGCAGGCCGATACGCAGGGCGACTATACTTTCAACTCCTCATCCTACTCGGGCGATTCCTATGTGAATTTCCTGCTGGGATTTGCCAACAGCTATCAGCAGCTCCAGCAGCAGTTGATAGCTCACTGGGTCAACAACACGTATTCGTTCTACGCGATGGACAACTGGCATGTGATGCCGCAGCTCACGCTGAACCTGGGCATTCGCTATGACGGTCTGCCCCATGTCTATGAAAAAAACAATCGCACCTCCAACTTCGTTCAGGCGGATTTCAATCCTGCCGACGCGCAGATCCCCGCATCCGACGGAACTCTCGATCCGAACGGCCCGGGCTTCAGCCAGCCAGCAGGCGCCGCACAAGCCTACTATTTGAATGGCGTTCAACTGGCGGGCGTGAACGGATTTCCACGTGGTCTGGTCCACAACTCGTACGGAACAGTTCAGCCTCGTGTCGGTTTTGCCTATGACGTTCTCGGGAACGGCAAGACCGTGATTCGCGGCGGCTATGGATTATTCTTCGAGCGCGTCCAGGGCAACGACATCTATGGCACCGATATCAACGCGCCATGGTCTGCTCAGCCTTCCGTGAATGGCATCTACTTCTCAAACCCAAACACCAATAACCAGACCGGAGCGACCGCTGCCGTCCCGGTCACGCCGCTCAACTTCAGCGCGCTCGATCTGAATTATCGCAATCCTGCCACACAACAATTCAGTCTCGGCGTTCAAGATGAACTGGCTCCATCGATTGTCATGGCGGTGCAATATGTCGGCATGACAGGATGGAACCAGAACGATATCCGGGCAATCAATACGTTGCCTTTAACCGATACCAACAATCTGGCCAATCCTTACGATCAGCGTGAGGCTGTTGCTAACGGGGCGAATGCCAACCTCTATCGGCAATATCCTGGCTGGGCTAATATCGGCAAGACTGAGAATGCGACCAATAGTAATTACCACTCGCTGCAGGCAGCGCTGCGCATGGAGAACAAGCACGGCTTGTCCCTCCAGCTTGCTTACACCTGGTCGCATGAGATCGACATCCAGAGCGGCGATCTCACCTCGTTCCCTCTTGCCGGTTCAAGCGGCCAGCTTTCGAATCCCTTCAACCAGGACTATGACCGCGGTTCGGGCCTCATCGACCGCCGCCACATCTTCAACGCCAACTATATCTATGACCTCCCCTTCTTCCTGCACTCGAGCAACGGCCTGGCACGGTCACTGCTGGGAGGCTGGCAGATATCCGGCATCACCACAGCGCAAAGTGGCACGCCAACTAATGTCAACTATGGAACTGATGTCCTGGGATTGGGAGGTAATGCCGCCAACCGTCCGAATCTGGTTGGCAATGTAAGCTACCCCAAAAAGCAGCTTGCCTGGTTCAACCCGGCATCCTTCGCAGCGCCGACCGCTCCCTGGGCAGGCGGCGTCAATTCAGGCTTCGGCAACGCCGGCAAGGATACGATCGTATCCCCCGGGCTCTTTAACTGGAACCTTAGCCTCTTCAAGGAATTCCGCATCACCTCGGCGGAAGGTCCGCGATTCCAGCTACGTGCCGAATCCTACAACACCTTCAACCACACTGAATTCCAGAACGTGAGCCAGGGCTTCACCAGCTCGAACTTTGGACAGCTAACCTCAACCTACGATCCTCGCGTTCTGCAGTTCGGCGCGAAGTTCCTCTTCTAATCGTTTCGCTGGCAAACCGGGCGCAGTGGTTATATCCACTGCGCTCTTTCTTTACCCCGCGTGCGATACCATGCTTCCAGTTAACTTTTTCGGGTGCAGCGTGCGGCGTCTCTCATTCCTTCTTACCTGTTTTTTGATTCCCGCATTTCTCCTCGCGCAGGACACACCAAATAACTACGCGGCAGCCGAAGAAAAATGGGAAGCCGCAACCGCAGCCAATCCTAAGGACGCAGCCGCATGGGCGCAGCTCGGCCTCACCCTCGCGCTCGAAGGCAATTATGCCGAGGCCGTCCCCGCCTATCGCAGAGCGCTCGAACTTGGCATCAAGGCTCCCGGCCTGCAACTCGATCTCGGCCTCGCTCTCTTCAAGCAGGAAAAATTTAAAGACGCCATCTCGCCGTTAAAAGCCGCCGCCGCCGAAGCGCCAGAAGACACGCGGCCAAAGCTTCTTCTCGCCATGAGCTATTACGGGGCAGGGCAATACGGTGAAGCGATCCCTTATCTTGAAACGGCAGTAGCAGCGGCGCCCGAAAATCTTCAGCTGCGCACCACGCTCGCGCAAAGCTGCCTGTGGGCCGCGCGATATCAGTGCACGCTCGAGCAATACCAACTCATCCTCCAGCAAGCGCCCGATTCCGCCCAGGCCGACATCCTCGCCGGCGAAGCCTTCGACGGCCTCGGCCAGACCGACAACGCCATCGCTCAATTCCGCGCCGCGGCCAAAGCTGATCCGCACACACCTGAAGTTCACTTCGGCCTGGGATACATGCTCTGGAAGCAGCACAAGTATGACGAAGCCGAGGCTGAATTCAAACTCGAACTCGAAGAGAACCCCAATCACCCGCAAGCGCTTACTTATTTAGGCGACATCGCGCTCAAACGCAATGACGAAGCTACCGCCGCGAACTACCTCAAGCAGGCCGTCGCGCAGCAGGGCGCAACCCGCCTCGCCTTCCTCGATATGGGTATCGTCGATGCCGCGCAGAATCAGAACGAAGCAGCCGCAGCCAATCTGAAACGCGCCATTGAGATGGATCCCTCGCAACCCGACGCGCACTGGCGCCTCGCGCGTCTCTACTCCGCCATGGGCAAGAAGCAGCAGGCACAAGCCGAGTTCGCCAGGACAAACGAACTCCACCAGAAGACAGATGAAGCAGTGGTGAGAAAGATGTCCGGGCCACCGAAATCCGAATAGACACAAGTGCGAAGCACATGGGCGGGATACTGATAAGGCGGATTCCGCGATTTGAGAATCTCCGACATCGGGTGCCCCATCCTTTCGCGCTTTTTGCGAAAGGGTGGGATTGGGACAGCGCACCGACTACAAACCAGTCCTACTTCCCAGTCCAAACCGCTGTGCGCTTTTCCAGAAAAGCCTTCGTGCCCTCCGTCTTGTCTTCGGTCGCACAGCAAATCCCAAAGAGCGCAGCCTCGAGATCCAGCGCCTGCCGCAGCGGCAAGTCGTACCCCGCATGTACCGCTTCCAGGCATTTTTCAATCGCCAGCGAAGCCTGCGCGGCAATCGCTTTCGCAATCTGCTCCGCGCGCGCCAACAGCTCACCCGGCGAAACTACTTCCTCTACCAGCCCGATGCGCAAAGCCTCCGCAGCCGAAATCATCTCGCCCGTAAGCAGCAGCTTGAGCGCCGCGCCCTTGCCCACCAGCCGCGGCAGCCGCTGTGATCCCCCATATCCCGGAATGATCCCCAGCTTCACCTCCGGCTGGCCAAACCTCGCTGTCTCGCTGGCAATGCGCAAAGTGCACGCCAGCGCCAGCTCGCATCCGCCGCCCAGCGCAAAGCCGTTCACGCACGCAATCACCGGCTTGCCGCAATTCTCAATTCGATCGAAGACTTGCTGTCCGCGCATCGCCAGCGCATGTCCATCTACCGCCGATACAGCGGCGAGCTCCTGAATATCGGCCCCCGCAGCAAAGGCCTTCTCGCCAGCTCCCGTCAGCAGAATCGCCCGGACGCCCGCATGCGCAGCCAGCTCTATGATCGCCGCATCCAGCTCGCGCAGCGTAGCCCCGTTTAACGCATTCAACACCTTGGGCCGATTAAAAGTCACAACAGCAATCGGCTCACGCACTTCCACAAGAATATTTTCGTAACTCATAAGGTGAACCGCTGAGTCTAGCATGACGAGAACCCGATACGCGAAGCAGGCAGCAGTTGAATCAGTGGACCCAATCTGCAAATCTACAAAACGAAAAAAGCGGGTGCCCCAGGTTCGCGAAGCTAACCTGGGTCTTTAGCAATCAGCCTCGGTCCTCCAGAGCATCCAGCATCAACCGCTTCATCTCGCCGCCATCCTCCAGCCCTTCCACCACTCCGCGGCGATCCTCTTCCGAGCGATTCTGGCTCAACTTCCATTTACCCTCCAGCCGCTCAATCTTCATCTCCAATCCGACAATCCCTTTAAGCATCGGCGCCACATACTCCTCTGGAGCATCGCTCACCGCCCATGGATTCTGCATGCCCGCCTCATGAATCTTCGTCAGGCTCTCCACATGCGCCCGCAGCCACACAACATCGTCCATCACTTTTAGATAGCCATAGGCATGCACCACCACATAGTTCCATGTCGGAACCACCTTGCCCGTCGCCTGCTTTTCCGCATACCACGCCGGAGAAATGTAATGCTCCGCGCCGGAAAAGATAGCCAGCGCCTGCACGTCTGGATCGAAATCCTTCCACTGCGCGTTTGCCCGCGATACATGACACCGCAGCATCCCAAAGGGCGCAGCTCGCTCATCAAGGACCATTGGCAGATGCGAAGCAAACAACCCCGACGCGCCAAACGTCACCAGCGAAGCCAGCGGATGCGACCGCATCAGCTGATGGATAACGGGAACTCGCGTCTCCTCGTTGAACTTCGGAATATACATGCCGATTCCTTTCCGGATGCATCCCCATTATGCACGGAAGGCGCCTTCATCATTCTCGTAGCGCGTCGCTGAAAGCAGTCTTATAATGCCCTTTATTCGCGACACCGCGATGTCACGGCCCTGTATTCTTCTCCCCTAATGGTCATCCAGCACGCAACCGAAGCAGCTAAAGCACTGGCATCAGGAGTTGAGAAATGGACAAACGGATACGCCGGAATGAATTCTGCGTCATAGGCCTTCCACGCTGCGATTTTGTTTTTTCCTCTTCGCGCACCTGTTTCATCGGCTATGGATTCAGCGAGAGCGCTCTCGAGATGACCATCCTGCGAACGCTTTTGGAAAAGCGTGGCATTGAAGGCATCGAGGCCGCCGGTGAAATCGCGCCCGGCCAGAGCGCCTTCTGCGCCAAGATCTGTTCCAAGATCATCCAGTCGCAGTTCTGCATCATCCTCGCCAACAATCGCGTCAAAGACGGCGTCGAGAGCCCCAGCGCCAACGTCAACATGGAATACGGCCTCGTCCTCGGCTTCAACAAATACGTCATCCCCTTTCAGCGGGACTCGCAGCGTCTGCCCTTCAACGTGGCCGGACTCGACACCATCAAGTACTCCAATGAAACCTTCGCCCGTCAGGCTGCCGAAGCTATCGATGTCGCCATCGCCGCCACCGGTCAGGAAGTCGCGCCCGTCCTCACCCCCGATCAGATCGTCGAATCCTTCCTGCTCTCGCAGCGCCTGCTCGTCGTGCCCATCACCAGCGAAGGCGATCGCAGCCTCTTTCAGATGGGCCAGCCCCTCGGCTTCACCATGCTCATGACCTTCGACGGCATGCGTTATCTCTACTTCGGCAACTTCACCGCCCTCCGTACCGAAACCATTCTCTGGCGTATCCGCACGCTCGAAGACATTGTCAAGGAGCGCGTCGCCTCGCTGCCCCAGCGCGTCAAAATGGGAATCATCCAGCCTGAAGCCGTCGCCCTCTTCGAAGGATTTTTCAACGAGATGCAGATCCTGCTGCTGGTCACAAGCGACGACGAGCGCGAAAAGATCAAGGCCACCCTCGCGGACAAAGGCACCCGCTGGCCCGTGCAGGTCTTTTCATTGAACGACATCAACGCCACGCTGCAAAACATGGCGTAAGGCGAGCACTCAAGGCTTCGATATTTCCCGCGTAAGCGGCCGTGATTCTGAGGAATAAAGTGACGAAGAATCGGAGATGCAGCATCCGCTGCCTTGGCGGATCACGCTTTGATCCGGACCATGCCAAGTCCGCAGAATGTTCAAGCCTTTCGGCAGAAGCACCGGTCTTTCAGGCTGGTGAAAGCTCCAACAGCCATCTTCCGACAATAAATCCTTCCATGCACGTTTGCGGAAGTCTGTCATCAAGAACCATTGACGATTGCAAGCAACCAACCCCATGTCACCAGCAAAGCCGGGTGGGAGCGCATCGACCGATGAATGACAGAAATGTGTGTCTCTTGATTGCAACTTTATCCGAAAGTTTGGCAAAAGTGATGATAGGTTAAGATGGACATATTTTAGGGAGAAACTAGTCAATGCTTATTAAGCGCCCAGCAAGCAAGATACTGCAGGGAAATCTTTGCTTATTCGCTTCTAGCTTGCGGATAAAAGACTTGAAGATACCTAATTTCTTCAAAATCGAAACGCCTGATTCAGGCTTAGGCGTTGGTTACCAGCGCGTACTCAACGAAGCACGGGCGAAACGATTGTCAGAATATCTCCTTGAGGGACATCGAGAGAAAGAAGCCTTCCTGCCCACATCGATCTTTCTCGCCACGGACAAACTACTTCCTTTCGACGAAGAAACTAACACGATTACCATTGACACGGAAAGAGTAGGTGCCTTCAATGTGGTTGACGGCCAGCATCGTATTCGGGGACTTATCCTTGCCTCGGAAAAGGATGCGTCGATAGATTCGTTCGAGGTTCCAGTCAATATTGCTGTCGATCTCGATGAAATCAGCCAGATGTGTCATTTTCTTATTGTGAATACGACCCAGAAAGTTGATGTTGCAATCGAGCAGCAAATCGTTGCTCGTCTCACGGACTTGATTAACTTCAAGAAAATGCCGGTGCTTCCACGTTGGATTCAGCGTCAAGTCGACCGCGGCGAGGATCAACGTGCTCTAGCTATTGTGAATTTCTTAAATATATCTCCGGATTCACCTTGGAAGGGGCGGGTGCTTATGGCCAATAGTGAGGATGAGTCTGGTTCTTCATCTATGAACCAGAAAAGCTTTGTAACATCGATCAAGAAACATGTACTTGTTCCCTCTAATCCGGTAGGAGGCCCCGCCTGGACAGTAGAAAAGCAGCAAAAGGTACTCCTCAATTATTGGCGAGCTATTAAAAGATTACTAGTCGATAAGGACAATGAGATTTCCGTTGTGTTTCGAACGAATGGATTGGAACTCTTTCACGGAGCATGACCCGCTGTATTTCTGCATCTCACGAATCGGCAGGATTTCAAGGAAGAAACTATAGTCAATCTTCTCGCCCATGGTTTCGAAAACCTCCCGACTGAATTTCTCGGCATGGCCCAGCCTCAGTTTTGGTACCGCGGCAATACGGCCTCCGGCATAAATAGAGCGTCTATACGCAAATATGCCAATGCATTGTCTGCAGCTATTAACGTTCCCCAAGTTTCGGGAGACCCCGTATTTTGAAAGTCACTTCCTTGATTCCGTCTCCTGGACCTCTGACACCCTTCGAGTATTTGCCGGTCCGATCTGTCGGAAACGGTCCTGGGTGCTATGTTCTTACTAATGCGGGAGGAGATATCCTCTATATCGGTCAAGCCACATGCATCAGTAGCCGTCTGCTGCAACACCTAGATGCAGGTCGCAATCGAGAAATGACTTCTTTGGGCAAAGCTTCTTTAGTTTCGATTTTGACTTTGAAGGAGGTCATTCAACTGAATGCATATGAGAGAGGATGGATCAATCAGTACGAGTTGACTGACGGCTGTCTGCCGCCACTCAACAAAGTCCATGACCACCTATAGCGATATATCTCGCGCATATCCAGATTAATAGCCAAAAAACGTCACCCCTGATATCCCATCTCCCCCAGCACCTTGCGTATATAGTCAATGCTCTTAGTAGCCCCGGGCATAGGATCATCCCCATGTACCTCGTACTCTAAGTCAACGTCGCCCTTGTAATTGATCGCAACCAGCGCTTCGAAGATTTCACGCACAGGCATCTTGCCATCGCCCACCGCCACCTGGCTTTCTTTCGCCTTGAAATCGGTCAAATCCTTCATATGCACATCGAAGAGGCGCGGTCCCACTTCCTTGATCGCCGCTACCACATCCGTCCCCGTTCGTACCGTGTGGCCCACATCGATACAGCAGCCCATGCGCGGGTCCATGCCCTTGACCGCATTGAGCACATCCAGCGGCGAGTGCCAGATCTTGTCCTCCGGCCCATGGTTATGGATGGCGATCCGGATGTCATACTCCTTCACAAACTTCTCGATGCGTGGCAGCGCTTCCGGCGTCGGATCACCCGCAACGATGACCTTCACTCCCGCACGCTTCGCATATTCAAAGCGGGTGCGCACATCGTCGTCATCATCTTTGGGAAAATAGACAGCCCCGACGGCGGTCAGCTTGATGCCGGCCGCCTTGTAATCTGCAACAGCCTGATCCTCGGCTTCGGCCGAAGACATCGGCAGATGGTCCTTCGCGTCCTTGGCATTCAGATTGGTGAGCTTCAGCTCTTTCATGAACTGGATGACATGCGCCCGGTCAAACTCGCGAAAGGTATAGCTGCACATGCCCAGTTGAAACGGCGCGGTCTTTTTGCCTTTGGCAAACAGAGAAGGAACAGCAACGGTGGAGGCGGCAGCAAAAGCGCTATAACGCAGAAAATCCCGGCGGCTGGCAGACATGGCAGCCATCATAATTTTCCGGACTACTGTATGTCGAACCAACCAGACAAGATCGCCCCAAAACAGCCCAAAAAGAACCGCTCAGCGAGACAACTTCCCCGGCTTAAATGCCGTGGTCATGAGCGCAGTCAAAGGGCCTGCCCTGAGCCTGCCAAGGGGGACCGCGCGAACAGCTTGTGCTAAGCCTTGCGCAAGCCCAGCCCTTTGCCGACGGCCAAATACTTCTCAAGCCCATGATGTCTAAAGCTTCATAAGTATTTGATTACAAGATTTTTAATGATGAATAAAAGCGCAGGAAAGCATGCTGCTTTTCGCCAAACGGATGACGTATGCCAAAAAAACATTCGCCCAGCCTAAGTGTCAGAACCACATGTTGAGGCTTGCCTCGTGGCCTGCTGCCTCGGTTATGTTTCGGAGTGACACTGGAGCCGACGACCGGACTTGAACCGGTGACCTGCCGATTACGAATCGGCTGCTCTACCAACTGAGCTACGTCGGCCTGCTCTTTGGATTTTATCGCAAAGCGGCTACGTCGTACACTGTGGTGCGGTTATAGCGCCACCCCTTTCACTACGGCATCAACTGATAAGAACGAGATGATCTTAGCTGTATTTTTCCTACTGATATTGTGCATGACCGCCGGGCAATCCGTATTTGGGCATAGGGTTCGGATGACCACCACACCCATCTCGTTTGCTTTTTTTTGCGGAACAGATCAGCAATTTCTGGTTGACAACAAGGGAAATTAGACGAGAGAAGCCGCCCGGCAACAGGGCGGCTTCTCTCTTTAGGGAGAATAGTTCCAACGGAGGCAAAACCATCAGAACTTTCTGGCGAAATACTATGGGCACTCCGTAGGGGTGTCAAGGCAAAATCCGGAGCAATATAAATCTTCGAGAATCAACCTATTACGGACATTGACTTTCCTAATATCAAGCCGGTTTATCTTTGCCTAATTTTCGCCTATGGTCGGTTTGCCCGTTGCAAGGGCGTTTATTTTCTTCGATTTAATTCATATTGCACATGAATCGGTGCAATCAACGGTCACCGCAACTTCAGGCTGATGAAGTCTTCCTCGTTCAGAGTTGACGCGGGTTTGCCGCGAAGTCTGCGAAACATTGCGCGTCCTCCACCAAAAAACAGCCCAAGGATAATGGCTGCGCCGCCAAGAATTCCAGTGAGGTAGGCAATGCCGAGAAGCAGCCGCGCGGTCTTCGAGGCTTCGCTCACGTAACCTTCGGGATGGTTCCAGGTGATGTCGGCGTTGTAGTTAATCGCATTCAGAAGCTTATGCGCTTCATTTACAGAGAAGCTACCGCTGGTGATCGCGACGATGGGGCCGCTGCGGCGCACCAGCAGGCTCACAGGGCTGCTCTCGGCTAACGGCTGAGGCCATGCTGCCTGCGGCGAATTGCCGGCCTTTAGCAGCGCCTGAATCGCCTGCTCCTGATGGATGGCCATCTGCGGTGTCGGATACATGAGCAATGTCAGCGTTCCGTCGCCGTCCTGGGTGGAATAGTTTGCCGTCACCACTTCCGCATCACGGTCAAAGCCAATCACCGTCGCGGGAAGCACGCCGCCACTTCGTGCATAAGCAACCGGACCGACGCTGTAACGCAGGGTTCCCTGGTCGAGAGAGGCCGGAGGGAAATATTTCGGAAGCGGAGGCGCTACCGAGCTGGGACCGCTGATCTTTGGCAGATCGGCGGCGAGCTCGCGCAGCTGTGCCGCAGACATCGCCGTCAGATGGTCGAAGGTGGCGTCGATCAGCGTTGCGCCTGTCCAGAAGAGGACGCGCACGCCATCGAAAGCTCCGTTGCTGCCGATGTCCTCCTTCAGCATGCCGGGCCGTCGGTAGAAAGTAAACGCGCCGTACGCGCCGGTGGCATCGGCGAAGCGGATCGCCCGTATGTTCAGCTTGTTGTCAGCCTGGGTGTAGTTGGCGGAATCAAATTCGGTGAAGCCATATTCGCGTAAGGCTGGTGCGTCGGTCTGATCGGCCGCTTCCGGCGCAGTGCTGCTCTTTGGAGCTGCTGCCTGATGCCAACCGGCGAAATCAGAAGGAAGCAGCGGTGGTTGCGCTGGCGCAGCAGACGTCTTCGAAGCGTGGAGACAGGTGGAAGCGATAGCGAGAACAGCGATGGAAAGCAGGCGGCGCAACATAACGGCTTGTTGTTGAGACTACCACCGCCGGAGTTTCGCTGCAGGAAATCTCCCGTCCATTCACGCCGCTGGCCAGTAGAAGAGAACAGTTCGCCCAATCCAGATCGCGCAACGAGCGTAACAGCTTCACGATGCTTTCAAGGCAAGCCAAGGAGGGATCCCATGAAAGCACTTTTCCTATTTGTTGTTTGCATTCTGTTATCGCCGGCCTGCTTTCTGCATGCGCAGATAGACGACAGGCCATTGATGAAGGTCGATATACCGTTCGCCTTCACCGTCGAGAACGCCCGATTGCCGGCAGGCAGCTACCTGATTTATGAGGTGCAACTCAACCGGATATGGAGGGTGAGCTCAGCCGATCGCAAGAGAAGCGTCCTTTTTCATATTTCTGCGGGCGAAGCGCGCCCAAGTCAGGCGAAATTAACCTTTCTTCATTATCCGACCGACTACGTATTGCGTCGGATTGAAGGTGGAAACGATGGCATGGTGGCTTCGCTCTCCACCGGCAAACGAGAGAGGCAACTGGCAAGCAATCATCTCCCGATCGAAGAAGCGACGATCAACGCTCAATCCGAATAAGTTGCTCCCTGATGCGAAGAGGGCATCGAAATTTCTTTCGATGCCCTCTTCGCTCTTTTTATTTTTCAGGATGCTATTGGAGTAACGTCCCATTCTCCGCTTCCTGCTTGGCTTCTTCAGGTGGAATGACGACGGCGGCCGCTACCTTGTCCTCGTCTTCGAGGTTGAGCAGCTTCACGCCCTGCGTTGAACGTCCGGCCGCGCGGATCGTCTTGGTGTCGATGCGGATGATCTTGCCGTACTGGCTGATCACCATCAGTTCCGATGTTTCATCCACCAACTGGATCGACGAGACTTTGCCGTTGCGAACCGTCGTCTTTACATTAATGACTCCCTTGCCGCCGCGCGTTTGGAGCCGATACTCGTCCACATCAGTGCGCTTGCCAAAGCCGTTCTCCGTGATGCTGAGAATGAGGCAGTCGCAGTTGACGCCGCCTTCGTCTTTCCTGCGCTCATGCGGAGTGACCGCAAGTCCGACGAGATAATCCTTCTTGCCGAGGTCGATGCCGCGCACGCCGCGGGCCGGACGGCCCATCGAGCGCACATCGTTCTCATCGAAGCGGATCGCCATGCCCTCGTGTGTGGCGAGAAAGACAATCTGGTGGCCGTCGGTAAGACGAACGCCAATCAGCTCGTCATCCTCATCGACGCCGATAGCGATGATGCCGCGTGCCATGACATTCGAGAAGTCTTTGAGCGGCGTCTTCTTGACCGTTCCGTTACGCGTCGCGAAGAAGATGAATTTGCCGTCTTCTTCAAGGTTGCGTACCGGCAGAATATTACGAACCGTCTCACCTGGCTGCAGGTTCAGCAAGCTCTGCATCGACTTTCCCTTGCCTGCTGCGCCGACGTCGGGAATCTCGTACACCTTGAGCCAGTACACCCGTCCCGTGTTGGTGAAGCAGAGGAGGAAGGCGTGCGTTGAATCGACAATCAGCTGCGAAACAAAATCCTCTTCGCGCGTCTTCATGCCGGTGCGTCCCTGCCCGCCGCGCCGCTGCTGGCGATAGGTCGAAATCGGTGTCCGCTTCAGGTAGCCTTGATGCGAAACAGTTACCGCAACCTGCTCGTCTGCGATCAGGTCTTCGAGCTGCAGCTCGGCAGTCTCGTCGATGATCTGCGTGCGGCGCTCGTCGCCGTAGTCCTTACGGACGGCCTCGAGTTCCTTGACGATGACGGCACGCAGCTTCTTTTCTGAACCTAGAATCGATTCGTATTCATCGATGCGGCCACGTACATCAGCCAGTTCCTTGAGCAGCTCGTCGATCGAGAGCTGAGTGAGGCGATAGAGCTGCAATTCGAGGATGGCGTCGATCTGGCGGTAGCTGAGAGTCAGCGTCGGCGAGATGAGCGTTGCCGGATCGATAGCGTATCGCGCTGGATCAAGCTTGACGCCTACAAGCGCCTGGTCACGCACAGTGATGGTTTTGCCGGAGAAGAACTGGAACAGGTTCTCACGTGCATCGCCACGCGAAGAGGATCCGCGAATGATCTTGATGACATTGTCGAGGTGATCGAGTGCGATCTGGTAGCCGAGCAGAATGTGCTCGCGTTCACGCGCCTTGCGCAGCAGGAAGGCCGTGCGGCGCCGGACCACATCGACGCGGTGGTCGAGAAAGTGGCGGATCGCCTCATGCAGCGGAAGCTCGCGTGGCTGGTTGTTGACCACGGCAAGGAAGATCATCGAGAAACTCTCTTGCATCTGCGAGTGCTTGTACAGCTGGTTGAGAATGATCTGCGGCTCGGCTCCACGCTTAAGCTCGATGACGATGCGCATGCCGTCGCGGTCGCTCTCGTCGCGTACGTCGGAGATCTCGTCAATGATTTTCTCGTTAACCAGTTCAGCGATGCGCTTGATGAGCGTGTTCTTGTTGACCTGGTAAGGAATCTCGCTGACGATGATCGCCTGGCGCCCCTGGTTCAGATTCTCGATGGCGCACTTGGCGCGCATAAGGAAGCGACCGCGACCCGTTTTGTAGGCGTTGGCAATGCCGCTGCGACCATAGATGAAGCCGCCCGTCGGAAAGTCCGGCCCCTGCACATGCTTGAGCACTTCTTCGAGACCGGCGTGCGGGTTGTTCACCATTTCAATAGCGGCGTTCACCACTTCCGTCAAATTATGCGGTGGGATATTTGTCGCCATGCCGACGGCGATGCCGTTCGCGCCATTAATGATGAGATTCGGAGCGCGTGCAGGAAGCACCGACGGCTCGAAGGTCGATTCGTCATAATTCGGAACGAAGTCCACCGTCTCCTGATCAATGTCGGCGAGCATCTCACCTGCGAGCTTCGTCATGCGGGATTCGGTGTAACGCATGGCCGCGGGCATATCGCCGTCGACAGAGCCGAAGTTGCCCTGACCATCGACCAGCACGTAGCGCATGCTGAAGGGCTGCGCGAGACGCACCATGGTGTCGTAAATGGCCGAGTCACCGTGCGGATGGTAGTTGCCCATCACATGACCGACAACCTTGGCGCACTTGGTGTACTTTTTATTGTGCTGCAGGCCCATGTCGTGCATGCCATAGAGAATGCGGCGATGCACCGGCTTCAGTCCGTCGCGAACGTCGGGCAAAGCGCGACCGATAATGACCGACATGGAATACGCGAGATACGAATTCCGCATCTCGTCTTCAATGTTGATCGGAACGAGGTTGGCTGCGCCAGGTCCTGTGGGACCGTCATTGCCGCCATTGCCGAGGGGAAGTAGTGGGTTCTGATCGTCTGCCATAGATTCGTTTCGAGGTTTCACACCGACCACACGATGCGGCAGTTGGGCCACAGCCAAAGAAGTGGGTGATATGAACCTATCTTTATGATACTAAAATAGTTAGCCCTCAGCAACGCTGCTTAGTCTATTGCTTTCATGGGTTTGCAGACGTCGAAATTCTGTCTCTTGAGAATGTCCGGTACACTGGGTTCAGAATCCCACGAAACGATGCCGCCTTCGACAGCCCACAGCATCCGCAAATTCCGCTTTAACCGTCCACAACAGATCGCCGCAGCCATGCTCTTTCTGCTGCTGGCGCAGTGCCTGTGGGTTACAAAACACCAGACGCTCAGCGAAACGGACTACCAATTTGCACGCTGCGGACGCGAGATGTGGGAGAAGCCATCGCCGCTTGCCGGGTACTTCACCAGCTGCGGAAATATCCACGACGGCACACTGGCGTATCGCGCTGCCGGCCTGCCGCTGACGATTCAGCGCATCTTCGCAGGCCAGGAATCGTCCACTTCTACCTGGGAGATGCGTCACGAAGTCGGCAACGTCAAGCTTTTTATCCGGCTACCATTTATTCTGGCCGGCCTCGCTCTCGGAGCCTGTCTCTGGTGGGTTACGCGGCGCCTCTACGGAAATACCGGCGGTTACATTGCGCTGGCGCTTTACTGCTTCGCGCCTCCCATCGTGCATGCCTGCACTTATCCGAATAACGAGATTCTTGTGGCCTTCGGTTTATTCGCGACTGTCTATACGGCCATCGGAGTCGCACATGCGATGCAAGGACCGCAAAGCAAGTGGCGGCCACGCATTATCCTGCTGACGCTCGCGTTTGGATTCACGGCAGCTGCACATATTTCGGCATTCATCCTCGGCCTAGTGCTGGCTATTGCATTCATGGCTTATGTTGCGGAAGGCAGACGCTCCTACCTGCCTACGCTGCTCATCCTATGGATTCTGGGTGGATTATTCCTGCTCTTTGCGTCATACGCTTTTCGTCCGGACGCCTTCAGCTATGTCTTCCGCAGCGAAGCCGGTAAGCTGTGGTTCTCGCTGAGTCAGGCAGGCGCATTCTTTTCGTCACTGACAAACGCAGGCATCACCATTGCCGCTGTCGGAGCGCTCGGGTTCTATCTCGTCTTCCGGCGGTCCCGTTACTTCGGGAACACTACACCACTGCTGGTGACTTCCCTGCTGCTTATCCTTGTTACTCCGGGCGTGCAGAGCGAGCCCTGGCTATGGGCACTCCCGTTTCTGCTCGCTTTCATCGGCGGAGTCTTTGCAGATGTGCTCGAAACCCGCTATCGCAAGCCCTTTCTCTGGATCACGAGTGCAGTTGTCGTCGCTGAGGCCGCCTTGTGCATTGTAGGATTACCCCTGCTGGCGCAATAGCTATTTGGAGGCAGTAATGAAATTCCGCTTCAGCGGATGCGCCTCGGTATTAAAGACAATCGAATCGAAATTGAGCGTCGATGGTGGCGCAAAGATCAGATAGAGATACTTCATCGTCTCGGCAAAGAAGAAGCTCTCCATACTGTCGGTTTTCTGCTTCGTGCGAACGTCGCTGAGCGCGGCAAACCCTACATCAGTGCGGCAGTACTTCACCAGCGAATCGAAAAAGGTCTGTCCCATGGTGAGATATTTCGGATCGTGTGTGTAGTGGTAGAGGTAGTAGGCAGATTCGATGATCTCCGGGCGCAGGGGATACGCTGCACTGGCAATCTGCATCTTCGCGTAGTCGAAGCTATCGGGCTCGACGCCGGCGAAATTCCACATCAGGTAGCTTGAATCCTCAAGCTGCGCTGCGCGCTTGCGATCGCCGGAGAGAGCCAGCACTGCGGGATAAAAAGCATCGAGAGCACCGTAATAAGTAGAGACGCGCTTGCCAGTCTCCATGTTGGCCTGCCCATACCAGAGGCCGTTCGGACGTTGATCGGCGAGATATTTATTGATTGCGCGTGCACTTTGCGTCCACATGTGCTCGCAATCTTTGTCGTGAAAGAGGATGGCGCACTTCAACAGATACTCATAATAGGAGTCGATGCCACCCATGATGCCCGCTGTCTGGTCGGTCCACTTCCCGGTCTCCACGTTAATGCCAATGCCAACCAGACCGATCTTCGACTGGCGCTTATACATCTCAACCAACGCGCGCTTGGCCTTGTCGTAGTACATTTGCTTGCCGGTCAGTTTTGCCAGCGTTCCATACTCCAGCAGCAGACTGCCCACCTCCGCGGGATTGCTCTCTGCTCCGCGTACTGCGCCGGTATGCAAGTTCACATATTCATAAGGCATGCCCGTCGGGGAATTGAACATGGGGAGCATGCGGCGGCCCAGATCATCGGCCAGTTCGAGCAGACGCTTGTCTCCGGTCAGCTCATAACTCGACATCAGGCCACCCATCATGCGGATGGTGATCTCGAAGTCCTTCACATACATGTCCTGATCGAAGTCGAGCTTCTCGTCGATCAGCTTGCGCGCTTCGTCGGCTTGTGGCTGCAGGCCCATCAGGATCATCGTGTCCAGGCCATCGACCGGAGTCATCAGCAGCGAATGTGCAACCAGTCGTGCGGCTTCTTGCTCAAGGGCATCAAGTCGTCATGGCCCCACGCATACTGGCGATAGCCATCCCATGCATGGAGAAACTCCTGGCGCACACGATGAGTCATCTCTGTCTTCTGATCATCGGACATCGGTGATGGGGCTGGCTGTGCGAATGCAACGGAAGAGAGGGCGAGAACGCCAATCGAAAGCAGGACAGACTTGAAACGCATACCTACCAATCTAATGCAAAACGACAGTGATGGAAACGATTCCAAATGCATATCTGACATCCACTTTTCTAAACTGCTACACTCCGAGTGAATGACAGCGAAAGACGATCCCGAACGCCTGGTAAGCGCCGCGCGCGCCGAAGATGAAAACAGTTTCGAGCTGAAGCTGCGTCCGCGCCGATTGCAGGAGTTCGTTGGCCAACACAAAGCCAAGGAGCAGCTGGCGATTGCGCTTGAGGCTGCCAGGAACCGCGGCGAAGCGCTCGATCATGTATTGCTCTTCGGCCCTCCCGGACTTGGAAAAACGACGCTGGCGTCCATCATCGCGAATGAATTAGATGTTGGCTTCCAGCAGACTTCCGGCCCTGCGCTGCAAATTCAAGGAGACCTGACAGCGATCCTCACCAACCTGCGTGAGCGGCAGGTGCTGTTTCTTGACGAGATCCATCGCCTGCAGCCGGTGCTTGAAGAAAAGCTCTACACTGCGCTCGAAGATTACAAGCTTGACATCATTATTGGGCAGGGCCCCGCGGCGCGTACGCACGTCATGGACATCAAGCCATTCACCTTCGTCGCTGCTACCACTCGGCCAGGGTTACTCTCGTCGCCCCTGCGTTCGCGCTTCGGCATCCTGCTGCGACTAGAGTTTTACACCGACGACGATCTGCGATTCATTGTCGAGCGGTCTGCTGAGGTGATGAATGTTCCCATCGATGAAGATGGCGCAGCCGAGATCGCCATGCGCTCGCGCGGAACTCCGCGCATCGCGAATCGCCTGCTGCGTCGGGTACGCGATTTCGCACAGGTGCGCGGCTCGGGAAAAATCGACCGCGCTACGGCAGAACAGGCGCTAAAGCTGCTTGAAGTCGACGCGCATGGCTTCGATGAACTTGATCGTCGCCTGCTGATGACGATTATCGAAAAGTACGACGGCGGGCCGGTTGGGCTAAACACCTTGGCCGCGACGCTGGCTGAAGAAGAAGATGCCCTCGAAGAAGTCTATGAGCCATTCCTGATTCAGATCGGCTTCCTCGATCGCACTCCCCGCGGGCGTGTAGCCACGCGTCTGGCTTACGAGCACTTCGGACTCCCGCAGCCGCGCAAACAGAATTCCCTCTTTTAAGAAAAGGAGAACGTAATGGCTAGAACTGAATCTGCCATGCTTCCGCTCGGCACTGCAGCGCCGGAGTTTTCACTACAAGAGGTCGTCACCGGAAAGACATTGGATCTGCAGTCGGTGCGCGGTCCCAAAGGCTTGCTCGTCATGTTCATCTGCCGTCACTGCCCCTTCGTCAAGCACCTGGAAAAAGAGTTGGCAAAACTAGGCCGCGACTACGTAGGAAAAGGCCTCGGAGTCATCGCCATCAGCAGCAATGACGCCGCAAATTATCCAGACGATGCGCCCGAAAGTCTAGCCGAGCAGGCGCGTCAGGAGGCCTTCACATTTCCCTATCTATATGACGAATCTCAGGGCGTAGCTCGCGCCTATGATGCTACCTGCACACCCGACTTTTTTCTGTTCGACAAAGATTTGAAGTTGACATACCGCGGCCAGTTTGATGACAGCCGTCCCGGTAACGGCATTCCAGTCACGGGCAGCGATTTAAGAAGCGCTGTGGATGCGCAACTGGTCGGAGAGCCAGTGGATCTGACACAAAAGCCAAGCCTCGGCTGCAATGTCAAGTGGAAATAAAAAGCCCGGCTCATAAGCCGGGCTTTCATTGCTTAATAGTAAGACTACAGGCTCAAAGACTTCAGATATTCTCTGAATTGCGGACCCAGATCATCCCGCTTTAGCGCGAAATCGACAGTAGCCTTCAGCATGCCCAATTTGTCACCGGCATCGTGACGAATTCCTTCAAAGGTATAGCCGTATACTTTTTCGCTTTCAAGCAGCATCTTGATGCCATCGGTAAGCTGCAATTCTCCGCCAGCGCCGAGCGGTGTCTTTTCCAGCAGCTCGAAAATCTTCGGTGTAAGGATATAGCGGCCAATGATGGCACTTTTCGACGGGGCGTCGGCTGGCTTGGGCTTTTCCACCATACCCTTCACGTTCATCAGACGTGGATTCTTATCAACTGCAGTTCCGTCGAGCACTCCATAGGCTGAGATAGCGGGGCCTTCCACGATCTGCGTCGCAAGAACCGAACCCTGCATCTGATCGAAGACATCCATCATCTGCTTGAGGCATGGCACGGGGGCGTCGATGACATCATCCGGCAAAATGACAGCGAATGGCTCATCGCCAACGAGATGGCGCGCCATCAGCACGGCGTGTCCCAGGCCACGTGCTTCCTTCTGACGCACGTAGGAAAGTTCGACCATGTTTGATACATTACGTGCGACAGCAAGCAAATCTTTTTTGCCGCGTCGCTCAAGATTCGCTTCCAGCTCGAAGCTCACGTCGAAGTGATCTTCGATCGCCGTCTTGCCGCGACCGGTGACAATAATAATCTGCTCGATGCCGGCGGCAAGCGCCTCTTCCACGCCATATTGAATGATGGGCTTATCGACCAGCGCCAGCATTTCCTTGGGAATGGACTTTGTGGCTGGCAGGAAGCGGGTACCAAGACCTGCTGCGGGAAAAACTGCTTTACGCACTTTCTTGTTCATGCGTGTCCTATTCTCTTTCTATTCGAGTTATCGACTACAGGTTTGGTGTGGCAGAGAGCCACCGATATATGATGCGGTTTTTTGCCTAGAGCGTTGGAGAATTATCTCCCAGCATAGCCTGTCGCACAATCTTTATTGGCGCTCCACCCTGACGCATAAATTCATCGTGAAATCTTTGCAGCGAAAAGCTGGAGCCTTCTTTCTTTTCCATATCTGCACGCAGCTTCATGATCTGGAGTTTACCCAGCGTGTAATAAAGATATGTTGGATCGGAGGTGCCGCGTTTTGTCTCGACCGTGCCAACCGAACGTGATTGGTAGCCTTCCTTCACGAAGAAACCCACAGCCTGATCGAAGGTCATCTCTCCAGTGTGCATTTTGATGCCGACAATGAAGCGTGCATCGCGCAGCAACGCGTCCTGTAGCTGTCCCAGCCTGATGAGATGGGCCTCGCGTTCGTCTTTCGCTCCCGTTCCCGGCTGACCAAAGCCTTCATCGAGCATCATCTGCTCGCAGTAATGTGCCCAGCCTTCGACATTCGTATTGGTATAGATCATCTTGCGGACTTTGCTCAACGGCGTGTTATTCGCCCACAAAAACTGCACATAGTGTCCTGGATATGCTTCGTGAACCGAGGTGCTGATGACCGTACCGACGTTGAATGCCGCCATGTGTTCGGCAATGTGCTCAGGCGTCCAGTCTTTCTCTGGCAGCGTGACATTGAAGTATGCCGTCTTCGAGTGCGTCTCAAATGGTCCGGGCGAATCCATCGAAGCCTGCGTCGTCGCACGCATAAATGGCGGCGTCTCTTCGAGCACCGGACGTACATCGGAAGGAATGGTGATGATGTGCTTTGTATTGATGAACGAAATCAGCTCATCGAAGGTATTGCGGAAACTCTGCAGCAGTTGGTCGGGAGCAGGATGGATGGTTGCCAGCTCGGCCAGGACTTCCTGAGGCGTCTTTGAAGCATCCACCTCTTTGGCAACGCGAGCGAATTCCGCCTGGTTCTTATGCATGTCTGCATAAGCGGTCTCCAGCAGTTTTGGCAGCGGCGTATCTACCATCTCGTCGTATTCCAGCTTTTTTGAGAAGGTCTCAGCACCAAGGCGAAAATCGCCATTCGAGCGTGCCAGCAGATCCTGTTTCAGCCACGACTCATAACTCTGAAGCGCCGCGATCACCGCGGCGTTTGTCTTCTTGAACTCTGCCTTAGTTGCTGGGTCTTTGGCGTCCTTGAATGCCTCGGGCACATCGTTCTCAAAGAAACTGATAATGCCGGGCAATTGCTCCAGTGCAATCTCGGTATAGATGTGGGGAGGATTCTTGAGATTTTGCTGCGCCGCCGTAAAGACTGCCGGCATCTGTTTCTCGCGGGCAATCAGCGAGCGCAGCCGGTCGTCAGCGGGAGCGAACTTGCGCTCCATCAGCACAAAGGCACTGTTGGTAATTCCGCTTGAATAGTTATCCGGATTCTTTTCCCACGGCTTAATGACCTGAAGCGTTAGCAGCTTGCTGCGAATATCGTCGAGCAACATCTGGCGGTCAGCCTGTGTCGATTGGTCCATCTGGAATGCAGGCAGGTTCTCGAACTTCTGCTCGAAATCATGCAGTGTCATGATCTGTGCATCGACGGTGGCGTGGCTGTAGTCTTCCAGTTTCGAATCGTACTGGTGGAGCCCCGCGCTGGTGCCGAATGTAGGATTGTAGGCGAAGGTCGCCTTCTCGAAATACTGGTCGGCCAAGGCGCGAAATTGGGCGTTCGCGTTCAGCCCCTGCGCAGTTGCTATCATCACGCCTCCAAATGCAAGCAAGAGAGGAATCCATTTCGTTCTCAAAACATCCTCGTTTCTATTTGTAACTATCTTTGATCTTATTTTGCTGCTGCCTGCTCCACCATCAGCTCATCGAGCAACAGGCGAATCTCCATCAACACTTCATCCGGCTTAGTCTGCGAGAGCGGGTAACGCAATACGCCCTGAGGAGTAAACTGCGCCCCGCGCTTGGCGTTTTTGGCGACAAGCTTCATCAAGCGTCCCGGATCAACGCTTGCCTGCTCAGTAAAACGAATGTGCAGCTGGTCGCGCTTTCGGTCCACTTGCGCCACGCCTACGCGCTCACATTCAGCGCGCAGTAATGCAGCTTCAAGCAGCAACTTTACGCCGTCCGGCACAGGGCCGTAGCGGTCTTCGAGCTCCGTCTGCACATCGGCGACTGCGCCTTCGGTCTGCGCTCCGGCGATCCGCTTGTAGATACGCAGGCGCTGATTTTCTTCTGTGATGTAACTCTCGTCAATGCGCAGGCTGATGCCAAGATTCAGCTGCGTTACCGGCACCTCGACACGTTCTTCGCCCTTCAACTTGGCGACTGCTTCTTCAAGCATTCCGGTATACATCTCAAAACCTACGGCTTCGATGTGGCCGCTCTGTTCGCCGCCCAGCATGTTGCCCGCACCGCGCAGCTCAAGATCGAGCGCCGCAATTTTAAAGCCCGCGCCGAGGTCGGAGAATTCTTTCAAAGCTGCCAGCCTTCGCCGCGCTATCTCTGTCAGTTCCTGCTCAGGCGGAATCAACAGATAGGAATAAGCTCGACGATTCGAGCGTCCTACACGCCCTCGCAGCTGGTACAACTCCGAAAGCCCATGCCTGTCAGAGCGATTGATAATGATGGTATTTGCCAGCGGAATATCGAGGCCGTTCTCGATGATCGTCGTCGCTACTAAGACGTCGTATTCATGGTGCATGAAAGCCAGCATGACTCTCTCAAGCTCGCTCTCGCCCATTTGTCCGTGGCCAACGGTGATGCGCGCCGCGGGCACCAGTTCCTGAATCTTGGCGGCGATTTCGTAGATGGTCTCTACGCGGTTGTGGACAAAATAAACCTGGCCGCCGCGTTCCAGCTCCACTTCGACCGCAGACCGGATCAACTTCTCGTCAAATTTCGCGACGACTGTCTGAATCGCCATGCGATCTTTAGGCGGCGTCTCGATCACGCTCATATCGCGCAGGCCAACGAGCGACATATGCAGCGTGCGCGGAATCGGCGTTGCCGACATGGCCAGCACATCGATCGATTGCCGCATCTGCTTCAATCGCTCTTTGTGGCGAACGCCGAAACGTTGCTCTTCATCCACAACCAGCAAACCGAGATCGTGAAACTTGATGTCCTTCGAAAGCAGCCGATGTGTGCCGATGAGAATATCGACCTTGCCCAGTTCCACCTGTTCGAGAATGAGCTTCTGCTCTTTCGGAGTGCGGAAGCGCGAGATCATCTCGACCGCAATGGGAAAGAGTTTGAAGCGTCTTTTGAATGTTTCGAGGTGTTGAAAACTGAGTACTGTGGTCGGCGTAAGAACGGCTACCTGCTTGCCATCCTGCACCGCTTTAAAAGCGGCGCGCATGGCAACTTCTGTTTTGCCGTAGCCCACATCGCCGCACAGAAGGCGATCCATCGGCATGTGCGATTCCATGTCGCGTTTGATGTCGTTGATCGCGTTCAGCTGGTCGTCAGTTTCGTTGTAATCGAAGGCGTCTTCGAACTCGCGCTGAAATTCGTTGTCCGGCGAAAAAGCATTTCCCTGGGCGGCCTTGCGCTGCGCGTAAAGTTTGAGCAGTTCGTCGGCCATATCCTGCATGGCCTTCTTCACGCGCGCCTTAGTCTTTGCCCATTGCTGCGAGCCGAGTCTGTTCAGAATCGGTGCAATTCCGGTTTCGCTCGAACGATATTTCTGGATCAGATCGAGCCGCGTGAGCGGCACATACAAGCGCGCCTGCTCCGCAAACTCGAGAATCATGAATTCGATATTGACGCCATCCTGGGTAATCTCTTTGAGGCCCATGTAGCGTGCAATTCCGTGCTCTACGTGAACGACGTAGTCGCCAACCGCCAGATCGCGGAAGTCGGAAACGAACGCAGCAGTTTTCGACTTTTTCGGAGCAGGCCGTGCCGTAATATCCGCTTCGTCAGAGAAATCGTTCGCGCCAAAAAGAACGAGGTTCGCCTCCGGCAGACTTACGCCATTTGCGAGTTGCGTACGAACCAGAATCGGCGTGCGCAAATCACCAGCCAGATAGCTCGACTCGTCGTAGATAGTCTCGCTGCCGGCATGCTGAATGCGGCTGCCGAGACGGTAAGGAATTTCATATTCGCGCAGCAGGTTCGCCAGCCGCTCTACCTCGCCCTGATTGGGAACGGCGAGCAGCATGCGCGTCTCCTGCTGCATCAACGTACGCACCTGCTCAATGAATGCAGGAATCGAGCCGTGAAAACGGAGCGTGGGCCGAGATGAGATCTCAATTTCGCCGAGCGTTTCGTCCTCGTCGAGCACATCCACCGCGCCGAGCTGATCGATATCGAGACCGGCGTGGGAAGCCATCTGCGCCAGCAGCAGCTCTGGTCGCATATAAATGTCCTGCGGTTCAATCAATGAGCCAATGCCGCTGCGGTCATGCCGCTGTTCGACCTTATTCCACCATCGATCGAGCTGATTTTTGATCATCGCCGGCTCTTCTACAAAGAGCGCGCATCGCGAAAAAAGATCGAGAAGCGTTTTGTCGGCTCCGGCAACGGTGGAGAAGAATTCCCACCCGGGAAAGACGCTCACGCCGCCGGCAGTGATCGACTCGGCCAGCATCTCCGGGTCATCCGCCGCATCCAACCGTGCGCCGCTTAGTCGCGCATGTACCGCAGCCAAAAGGCGCTCGGTAATCGGCGTTTCGGTCAGTGGCAGCAGCACCGCTTCATCCAATGGAGTGGAAGACCGCTGCGATTCCGGATCGAACTTGCGGATGGAGTCGATCTCATCGCCGAAGAACTCAACACGCACCGGGCGGTCGGCCTCCGGCGAATAGACATCGAGAATGCCGCCACGCCGGGTGAATTGGCCGGGCATCTCGACAATATCCAGCGCTGTATAACCCGCGCTGGCCAGATGCGTCGTCAGTTCGTCAATGTCAATCTCTTCCCCGCGCCGTAAGGTGCGCGCCAGGTCGGCGTAATATTCCGCGCCAAAGAACTTCATCGCCGCGGCTTCCACCGGGGCAATCACGATCGAAGCCGTACCAGTCGCCATCTTCCACAGGGTCGCCGCGCGCTGTTCCTGAATTTCCGGATGGGGAGAAAGATTTTCAAAAGGAAGTACGTCGTGAGCTGGTAACTTCAACACGCGTTCAGGGGCGATCGCACCCGTCAGCTCGCAGGCTGCGCGCAACGAAATCTGCAGCGTATCCGCGGCTTTGTTGTCCGCAACCACAATGACGACTGGAACATTCGCAGCTCGGGCAAAGAGCGGAAGATAAAGAGCGCGAGCCGTCGAGGTGAGGCCGGAGACACGACGACGCCCACGGGCAAGGGCGAGATGCCTTCGTGCCTGTTCAAAAGATGAGGAGTGCTCCAAGTCCGCTAAAAGTTCGCGGACGAATGGGAGGATCATGCTGTTTCAGTTTAGCGCAATCTATCTCCCGCTACGCTCTCAGGGCGGCTATTCGCATGGAATGCCCATTCACGGGAGATGCGATCAACTCCGTCCATTGAAAGAGAGCTCATTCCTCATCTGAATTCCAAAGAACTAAAAGCCAATATGCAAAGGCATCCTGAATAAGTCCGCTGCTAAAATTAAGCTATCTATGGCTACTACCGCGAGCTTGTCGCCAGAGGTTCTGGCGAAGTACGAACCGGTCATCGGACTTGAAGTCCATGTGCAGTTGCTGACCAACACCAAGGCCTTTTGCGGCTGCTCGAATCAGTTCGGCGCGCCTCCCAATACGCATGTCTGCCCGGTGTGCCTGGGTCTTCCAGGGGCTTTGCCCGTTCTCAACGAGCGAGCCGTTGAGTTTGCCACACTCGCGGCGCTGGCGATTAACTGCGAGGTCCGCGAGCGCTCCATCTTCGCCCGCAAAAACTATTTCTATCCCGATCTGCCCAAGGGCTACCAGATTTCGCAGTTCGATAAGCCTCTAGCCAAGAATGGCTGGATTGAAGTGCCTACGCCCGAGGGCACCAAACGCATCGGGATCACCCGTCTGCACATGGAAGAGGATGCAGGCAAGAGCATCCACGATGGGTTCGCCGACTCGGCGACGCGCACTTACGTCGATCTGAACCGCTGCGGCACACCTCTGATCGAGATTGTCAGCGAGCCCGATATCCGCACGCCGGAGGAAGCTTACGAATATCTCACGCGTCTCAAAGAAATCCTGCTTTACACCGCTGTCAGCGATTGCAACATGGAAGAAGGCTCGCTGCGCTGCGACGCGAACGTGAGCGTGCGTCCGCGTGGACAGGAAAAGTTCGGCACCAAGGCCGAAGTCAAGAACGTCAACAGCTTCCGCTTTATCCGTTCTGCGCTCGAATATGAAATCGAACGCCAGATCGAAGTGATTGAGAGCGGCGGTCGCGTTATACAGGAAACGCGCCTGTGGAACGCGCATGAAGGCCGCACGTATTCCATGCGCTCGAAGGAGCAGGCGCACGATTACCGCTACTTCCCCGAGCCGGATCTTCCACCGCTCATCGTCACTGCTGAGCGCAGAGCGGAGATCGCAAAGCAGATGCCGGAGCTGCCGGAGGCGCGCCGCGCCCGCATGGTCGCCGAGTACGAAATCTCCGAGCAGGACGCACAGACGCTCACCGCGACACAGGCTTTCGCTGACCAGTTTGAAGCTGCGGCCAAGGCGGCGAAGAGCCCGAAGCGCGTGGCCAATCTTGTGCAGAGCGAGCTCACCAGCCGGCTCAAGCTAAAAGGCCTGGAACTCGAAGAGTCGCCGATCACGATGAAAGGTATTGCATTCGCCGCCGATCTCGCCGAAGAAGGCAAGCTTTCGAGCAAGCAGCTCAAGCAGCTCTTCGACGCGGCATTTGAGAACGGCGAGGATTTCGCCATTGTTTACGAGCGCGAAAAGCCGCAGCAGATCACCGATCCGGCCGCGATCGAGAAGATGATCGACGAGATCATCGCCGCCAATCCAAAGCAGGTCGAGCAATATCGCGGCGGCAAGAAGACGGTCGCGGCCTTCTTCGTTGGCCAGGTGATGAAGCTGTCAAAGGGACAGGCAAATCCGGCGCTTCTGAACGAGCTGGTGACAAAGAAGCTGGACAGCTAGTTCCTCTGCGACTTTCTCACGGTTTACAGGAAGGCTTTCCTTTGATCAGGCTTCGACGAGGGGTCCGACTTCTTCGCCTTCGGGAGTGAGTTCGAGGGTGCGGACGGGATGCAGATTGCCGATGTCGTCGTATTTGCTGCAGTTGGCGGAGGCGATCTGGAGGCCGTAGAGGAGAAGACTGGCGCGCTTGGTGTCGATCTGGTTAGCTGCGAGGGCGCGGAGAATGTCGGTAATCACAAGCTGGATGGCGCTGCGGTCTTCGAGCATCGGCAAGGTGAGGGTCGCGGCGGATGGAGCGGGTGCGGTGGCCCCGTTGGCGACGGCTTCGGCCGGCGTGATGGTGGATTGGCTGCTGCGTCGAGTCTGAAGGTGGAAGTAGCAGAAGCGGTGTCCGCGGATGGCAATGGCTTCGCATTTTCTTCCGCTGGGACGAACGTGCTGGCATTCGTAGTCGCTGACGCTCTGTCTGGCAGGCATGGGTATCCTCCCCCTCCCCCCCGGGTGGGTGGGCTGGTTGTGTTTGTTTTCAATAGTTTACGGGGGATGATCCCCCGCTATGCTGCTGATTCTGCTCGGGTTAGGTAGGTTCTAGTTTTCAATGACTTACGGGAGGGTCCCCGTTTTCTCCTGAAAATGAAAAACGCCCGCGCTAGCGGCGTTTGTTTTCTCTCTACTTCTATTTTAGCAGTTTGAGGGGAAATAGACTGCCAAATTTGTTTGGTGTGTAAGCGTTTTAGATTGTCTGGATTAGATCGGCAGAAACGGCCAAGGGGGCTTGACAAGTTAAAGCCCGGGCCTAAAGGCCCACACCTTGCGAGATGCTTATGCTGCGACTCTCGCTTGGATGACGGCATCTATAAACATCGGCCGCGGTCCAGAAGTGAGCGCCCATTGAAAATGAAAAAGCCCCAGTTTTTACTGGGGCTTTTTCGTTTGCCCCGGACGGCCAGTCCGCCGCCGGAGGCATTGTTGTTTCTGGGCCAGCCTTACTTGCTGGCTTTCTCCTGTAGCCCGGAGCTGAGTGCCAGCTCGATGAGCGTCTTTTGCTCCATTTCATGCGCTTTGGCTGAACCGGTGGCCGGGCTTGCTGCTGCTGACCGCTTGATGCTCAGCACCTGGCGGTCGCGGGCGAGCCGCTTGAGCCGCGGCATGACAAAAGAGAGAGCGCCCATGTTCTCCGGTTCTTCCTGCACCCAGATCACTTCGTGCGCCTCGGGGTGCGCCTGGATGGCGGCTTCGAGCTCGGCCTCGGGCCACGGATAGAGCTGCTCGAGGAAGATGATGCCCGTCGACGTGTCCTTGCGCTTTTCGCGCTCGACACGCAGCTCGTGGCCGATCTTTCCGGTGCAGACGAGCAGGCGCTTTGCGCTTGGGATTTCCGTCTCCGGCAGCACGTTGAGGAAGTGAGGCTGCGCGAAATCTTCGATGGACGAGACCGCATCGGGATGGCGCAGCATGCTCTTGGGTGTGAAGACGATGAGCGGCTTGCGCCACTTGCGCATGGCCTGACGCCGCAGCAGATGGAAGTACTGCGCGGCCGTGGAAGGCTGGCAGATCTGCATATTGTCGTGCGCTGCGAGCTGCAGATAGCGCTCGACGCGGGCGCTTGAATGCTCGGGGCCCTGGCCTTCATAGCCGTGCGGCAGGAGGACGACGACGCCGCCGAGCAATCCCCACTTGTCTTCGCCGGAAGAGATGAACTGATCGATGATGATCTGCGCGCCGTTGGCGAAGTCGCCGAACTGCGCTTCCCACATGATCAGCTTTTCCGGGTAGTCGCGGCTGTAGCCGTACTCGTAGCCAAGCACTCCGGCCTCGGAAAGGATGGAGTTGTAGACTTCGAACTCGGCCCGTCCATCGGCGAGATGGTTGAGCGGAATGTGCGTCTCTTCGTTCTCGATATCGATGAGAACGCTGTGGCGATGGTTGAAGGTTCCGCGCTGGCTGTCCTGTCCGGTGAGGCGCACCGGCGTGCCCTGCGTGAGCAGTGAGCCGATAGCGACCGCTTCGGCCATGCCGTAGTCGAAGGGCTTTTTGCCTTCGCCCATTTCGGCGCGCTGTTCGAGCAGCTTCTTGATCTTGGGATGGACATGGAAGTTTGCCGGATATTTCGTGAGACCGAGAGCAATCTTGCCGACTTCCTCAGGGGTGAGGCCGGTTTCGACTTCATATTCCGGCTTGTATTTGCCGCCTGCATAGGCCGACCAGTAATCGGGCAGCTGTGCGAGCGTCGGCATCTTCTTCATTGACTTAGCGGCACGCTGCGCCTCGGCGAAGCCGGTCTGCAGTTCCTTGACGCGTCCGGCGATGTCGGCGCCCAGCTTCTTCGCGTAAATCTCGTAGAGCGGAGGATGATCCTTGATCCTAGCGTAACGCAAGGGCTGCGTAATCGTCGGATCGTCGACTTCGCTGTGTCCGTGACGGCGATAGCCGATGAGGTCGATGACAACATCGCTCTTGAAGGTGTAGCGGTATTCGATGGCCAACGCTGCGATGCGTACGACTGCGTCAGGGTCTTCCGCGTTGACGTGGAAGATGGGAATGGGCATGCGCTTCGCCAAATCGGAGGCAAAGCGCGACGAGTTCGATTCGTCTGGCTCGGCGGTGAAGCCGATGAGGTTGTTGGCGATGATGTGAATGCCGCCGCCGACGGTGAAGCCATCAATCGAGCCGAGGTTCAGTGTTTCGGCCCAGATGCCCTGTCCGGCAAAGGCTGCGTCGCCGTGAATGACGATCGGGAGCACGCGGTCCTGGCCATCTTTGCCATAGCGTGCCTGCTTGGCGCGGGTGCGACCCATGGCTACGGGATCGACGGCTTCGAGATGGCTGGGGTTCGAGACCAGATGCAGGGCGACAGATTTGTTGTTGCGGGTGGCGTAATCGCCGGTGGCGCCTACGTGGTACTTCACGTCGCCGCCGCCGAGGATGCTGCGCGGGTCCACATCTTCAAACTTGGAAAAAATATCGGCAGGCGATTTGCCGAAGGTGTTCACCATGACGCTGAGGCGTCCGCGATGGCTCATACCGATGACGGCTTTTTCTGCGCCCAGCTCGCTTGAGCGATTCAACAGCTCGTCAAGAAAGGGGATGAGCGCGGTGACGCCTTCGAGCGAGAATCGCTTGGTGCCGAGATAGCGCGACTGGATGACCTGCTCGAAGACGTCGGCTTTGATGAGCAGGTCGAGAATTCTTGTTTGATCGACGTCTTGAGCCGGCGTCTCCAGCCGATCGGCGATCCATTGGCGGCGCTCGCGGCTGGCAATGTGCATGAACTCCGCCGCAATGGTGCCGCAATAATAGCTGCGGGCTTCGTCGGCGTCGTCGCCTTCAAGATCAAGTTCGGGGATTGGCTCGGCGGGGAGGTATTGGCCTAAGGGATCAAGCTGCGCCTGAAGGTAGCCCCAGCGGCGAAAGGCGTCGAAAACTTGTTCCCTGCTCTGCAGTTGCTCCTGCAGATCACTATGTGTCGGTTCCAGCTTGGTAGCACTCATAAATAATTGATTCCGGTGGATGCTGCCGGTCGAGGTCCGCGCTTTCGCGTAATGCGAGGCAGGCAGCGCCACTCAGGCCTCACAGGGCCTTCAGCGGAGACAGCTTGTCGTGGTGTAAATACGCGAGAGATGACCAGACATTTCATCGTCACTCTTATTTTACTGTTTCTCGGCAATACAAGTCGAAAGGCGCGCCGATTGGGAACGAAATCAGCGCGCCAAACCCGCATTGGGAATTATTCGGTCGGCGCCCGGAGCAGAGGATCGCCGCTAAGCCGAATGGTGACAATCTCATGCGGATGCACCTCGACTTTGAATCCATTTTGATCCCGCGCGGTCAGTTCTTTCTGGTTGCGCTCGACCGCGTCCGTTTCCCAGACTTTATGGATGGCGAGCAGCGGCGTTTTGACGGAGACCGTGCGCGTTGCCCCGCCCAGGTCGATCAGGCGCAGGATGGTGCCGTCGCCATCCTCGGCAGGCTTCCAGGTATCGAGCACCAGGTTGGGATCGTCGATGGTGAGGAAGCCCGCCTGCTTGCCGTCAAGCGGGCGGGGCAGGTCGAGTGCTTTATCCTGCGAGCGGATTTCGTCCACTTCGAGCGGCGTCATCTCCTGCCATCCCACACGGCTCAGCGCGGTCGCATCGGTCGATGGGGCGCTGGTGATCACGAAGCGGAAGCGGAAGTCTCCGCCCTGCGCGGCGCGATAATTCGTGTGCCAGTAATTGTTCATGGCATAGGCGAAGATGCTGCCGGGGCGCGAGCCGAACTCGGTTGGCCATGCTCCGCGGTTGATGTCGCCCAGCGTGATCAGCGGCGTATCGAGCGGCATCACGGTTCCGGATGCGCCGTCTTGTTGTACCGAGACCCAATGCTGGATCGAGAACCACTCGTGTCCGGCGCCGGGATACATGTCCTTTGACGGATCGACGACGCCGTTTTGAATTTCGTACTGAAATTGCGGATGGCTCATGGCGAAGGGGAAAGCGAAGTAGACCGCTTCTTTTGTCAGCGCTTCTTTCTTGTTTACGTCTTCGAGGAACTCAATTTTCTTTTCGTTCTCGAAGAGGCGGATTTCGCTGATGATTTTTGGGGTGTTTTCAGCGGAGCTTTCGATGTGCGCGCTCCATCCGTAAGCTGTATGTTCTACCGATACGAGATGGCCTTGCCCGGCGGTGTGAACCTGCAGCTCGGGTTTTGGCGAGACCACGCGGTATTGGAGGACGCTGTTCGGCTCCTTATCGCCGCCGCTCACGTAGAGATATTGCCCGAAGCGGTATGGACTGCTCTGATCTACTAATTCTTTTTGCAGCTGCTTGTCGTAGACGCTTCGCAGGGCGCCGGTAGAGGGATCGAGTTCTATGCGATAGTACGGGCTTTCGAGAGTTGTATTGCTGCCCGATTTTGCTTCGGTCGCGGGAGCAGAAGATTGACGAAGCGAATAGACCTTGTATCCGACGGCTGGCACGTCTTTGGCGACAAATTCGACGCGGCGGAAGTTCGGGCCTTCATGCACCACTGTGCTGGATACTGGTTGGTCTGTCGTGCGATCGACAATCTCATAACCTTTGTCAAGATCGAAGCCGACAACGTCATCCCGCTTCCAGTTAAGCGGATTGAAGACAATGACACTGCCAACGCCTGCAGCGATGGAGTCGGCGATGCTGGCCATGCTGCCGCGCAACAGATGATCGCGCAATTCGGCAGCGGTGGTGGCGCGTGAGTCTTTTACGCGTAGCTGTTCGGTAGCTTCGCGACTATCCGGATCGGAGACGCTGTTCCATGAGAGCCAGGTGTGCTCATCCATGAGCACCATGTTGTTCCACATCTTGCCGAGAGCATCGTGATCGACGGCGATGCGCGGATTCACGAGCGAGCTGATGGTGGCCAGCTTCTCTGCCGATGGACCACGGCTTTCGTTCTCGCGCTCGATTGCGGCGTAGAAGGCATCGGAGCCGATTCCATCTTCCCAGTAGGGTCCGCCATCTCCGCGAACGGTTGGAATCTGATCGCCGAACTGCTTTGCGATTTCAGCGAGAGCATCATGGAAGCCGGAGTATTGAATGCGCGGATAGGCATAGAGCGCATTCCATTGATCGGCCAGTTCTGCCTGTTGCGGAAAGAGGTCGGTGTTCTCGACCTGCGTGCCAAAGAGAATCGCAGCGTGCGCCTGATAATTCGGACGCCGATACATCTGCAGAAACAGCGGCACAACTTCTTCGCCAGTCTGCGGCAGCGGTGGCAGGCCAAACATGAACTGCATCTGCATGTAATGCCGCGAATACCAGAAGAGCACTTTCTTTCCGTCAGGGCCTTCCCAGTACATGGGCGAATTCTCATTCAAGTGCCCTTGCAGCAGCACCGGCGCGCGATCGTTGTTGCTTCCAGCAAGAAAATATTGAATGCCTGCCGCAGCCAGCACTGACGCATAGGACCACGAATAAGAAGGCACGTCAGTGATGTTGGCGTAGTTGAGCGGCGTGCCGTGCTCGCGGCTGAAATTCGCGCTGGGATAGAGCGAGCGGATGAGCGTCTCCGCCGTGGGAAAGCCGGTGAGCACGTTGGCATATTGCGCCGGGATATAGAGTTGCTCGTGCTGGATCGCTTGAATGACTCGTTGCTGTTCCTGCGGCGTGCGCGTTTTGAGATATTGTTCCAGGTTCCATGAGCCGTCGGTGCTAAAGCGGAAGGCAGGATGCTTCGCGGTCAGATCCATGGCCTCATCGAGAATGCGGCTTTGGATGGTAGCGACCTTTGCCTGGTAATCGGTATAGCCCACATCAAGATGAACGTGTGGGACCAGAAAGAGCGTCCACTTCTTTTGCGGATTGAGAGTTTCCTGGAAGTGCGCGGTGCGTCCGCTCAGGTTTACTGTGAGGCTGGCTCGGGTGTTCGCAGGAAACTCGGGCACTGGCAACTGAATGCGCTCCTCGCCAAAATCCTGATCGGCGCGCAAAGGCGCCTGGAAGTGCCGTCCTGCGATTTCCAGATCAACTTTTCCCGACTGCGGGCGCTGGCCGTAGCGGACAAAGACATCTACCTGCTCAGTCAGTGAGTTCTCGTGTTGTCGGTAGAAGATCGTCGGTTCTATATGCGCGCTTGGCGCAGACGATGCTGCTGTCGATGGGTCGAGCTCAATCGCGTCATAATTGAATCCCGCGTCGGGAACTCCTTTCTCGGCGGTGGCTACAGCCTGCAGGGAGATGGAATTTGTGCCCGAATGAAGATAATTTCCGGGAAAATCAAATTCGACGGTCGCGTGGCCGTACGCGGAGAAGAATGCGGCCATCGTGTCGCCCATGCTGTAGTCCAGCTCAGGGTGCAGATAGAAGGTGCCGGTTCGGCCATTAATCGCCACGCGCAAGGCGGGCACGCTGGAGTGTTCGATAAGAAGCGAGACACGCAGACGATATCCGGACGCTGGCTTTTCCGGCATGGAAAACTGGATGGTACGTGGCGCCGAAGAGGGCTCCACATGGCCGGCAGGAAAGGCTGACGGAGCAAAGCCGTACCAGCTTTTTTCCGTCTGGTCGCGGCCGATAACGAATGTGGACGGCTGGCTGGGTGCGCCGTCAGCAAATTCAGCGGAGGAGCGATCGAATATTCCAATGCGCCATACCGGTTTTTGAGTTTGCGCGGTGCCTGGCGGGGCTGAGAGAACGGACAGAATAAGGATGAGGGTAAAAGATCCGGCTGATAGCCTTGCCTTTTGGTATCGATTCCATTGCAGCATCATCGTGATTCGTGCCTCTTATCGTTACAAATTGATTCAGATTGCGCGCAGCCGGGCTGCGACGAGAGCCGCCAGCAAGAGCAATCCTGCGGCCGTCAGCAAAGCGGCGTGAAAGTTGTGAGTGGCATCGCTGACCGCGCCCATCAAGTACGGGCCACAGAAGCCGCCCAGACCTCCGACGGAATTAATGATAGCGATGCCGCCCGCGGCTGCCGTTCCCCGCAGCATGCTCGTGGGCATGGACCAGAACGGCCCGAAGCCGCCCCAGATTCCAGCTGTGGCAAGAGATAACGATGCCATCGCCAGCCAGGGATTGGCAAGCCATGCGCTCAAGATAAAGCCCAGCATTGCGGCGATCAGACTCGCAACCAGATACCAGCGCCGCTTCTGCCGCTTGTCCGAACTATGCGCGATCCAGAGCATTGCGATTGTAGCTGCAAGATAAGGAACGGCCGTGAGCAGAATGACGCGGGCATCGGAAGCATGCGATATCTGCTTGAGCACCACCGGCAGCCATAAGCTGAGGCTGTAAAGCCCCACAGAGATGGCGAAATAGATAAACGCCAGCCGCCAGAGCATCGAGTTCCGCCATACGTCACGCAAGTGCATGGAGTGCTTGTCAGGAATGTTCGCCTGCTCGGATGTCAGCGTTTCGATGAGCCAATTGCGCTCGTCTGCACTGAGCCAGCTTGCCTCATGCGGTGTATCGGTCAATACCCAGAAGACCAGCGTGCCAAGCAGAATGGAAGGCACACCTTCGCCAACGAAGAGCCACTTCCATCCGGCGATGCCGGCCACTCCATCGAGCCGAAACAGTAGATTCGAAAGCGGCGCACCAATCACGCCTGCGATCGCTGTCGCCGCCATAAAACGCGCAACAGCCCGCGCCCGTTGCTGCTTTGGAAACCAGTATGTGAGATAGAGAACAATGCCCGGGAAGAAACCGGCCTCGGCGGCGCCAAGAAGAAATCTCAGCAGATAAAACTGAAAAGGCGTATGCACGAGCGGCATGCTGGCTGAAATCACGCCCCAAATTGCCATCAGCAGGCCAATCCAACGGCGTGGTCCGACGCGCAGCAGAATCAGGTTGCTTGGTACCTCAAACAGCGCATAGCTCAAAAAAAACAGTCCCGCGCCGGTGCCGTAGACCGTATCGCTGAAGCTGAGTTCGCGCCGGATAAAGAGTGCCGCGTATCCGACGTTGACACGATCGAGATACGCGAACACATAAAGCGCAAAGAGAAAAGGCATCAATCGGCGAGAGACGCGGGAAAGCGTCCTCGCCGAAAGTTCTTCTGTTGTTTCCATTTGCTACTGGCTGACTTTGAGCAGCACCGTTCCGTGTTTCGGAATCAGCACCGTGTAGCTGCCATTCGTGGCCGTGACTTCCTTGCCCGCCCACAGATCGCGCAGCTTCGCATTGTTGCCGAAGCCCACGTCTTTGAGCTTGAGCGTGATAGGCCGTGCTGATTCCGCCCGATTGAAGAGCGCAACAGCCTTAGCTCCGCCGGAGAGCGGCTTTGCCCATACTTCACTCGGACCTTCTGCCCAGACGCGATCGCCCTGCTTGCCGAGTGCGTCCTGGTCGACGGCAATGACTTCTTTATTGGTGAGAATCGCCAGCGTCTCGGGGCTCATCTTGCTCAGGTCGTTTCCGGCGAGGAGCGGCGAAGCCAGAATCGCCCACAGCGTCATGTGCAGATGGTATTCGTCGTCGGTCATGCCGCCGTTGCCGACTTCGAGCATGTCAGGATCGTTCCAGTGTCCCGGCCCAGCGTACTTTGAGAGCCCGGCCTGCGAGAAGCCGATCTGTTCCATGCGCGTGTAGTGATCGTTGATGTCGCCGGTGGTACGCCACAGGTTGCCGCCCACCTCGGTTCCCCACTCCCACACATTGTTCAAACCGTATTGGCACATGCTGAAAACAATCGGGCGACCGGTGGCTTTAAGAGCCTTGTACATCTTGTCGTAAGAGTCCTTCTGCATGGCAAAAGCTTTTTCGTGATCGTTGCCCGCTTCCTGTTGAATGATTTTGCCGTAGCTGCACTGGTCGTACTTCAGGTAATCGATGCCCCATGCTGCATAGGTTTTGGCATCCTGCTCTTCATGCTGATAGCTACCTTCGTATTTGCCGCAGGTCTGCGGTCCAGGCGAAGAGTAGATGCCCAGTTTCAGGCCCTTCGAGTGCACATAATCAGACAGGGCCTTCATGTCGGGAAATTTTTTGTTCGTCTGGATGTTGCCCTGGGCGTCGCGCCCAGCTTCCCAAGAGTCATCGATATTCACGTAAATATAGCCTGCATCTCGCATGCCGCTGGAGACCAGGGCATCCGCTGCGCCGCGAACATCGGCATCCGTCACCCTCGTGGCGAAATGGTTCCAGCTATTCCAGCCCATTGGCGGGGTCGCGGCAAGTTGTGAGGATTGCGCGATGGCGGCGGCCGGAGCGGCCAGCATGCACAGCGAGAGAACCCAGGATGCAGATATATTCCTACGAGACATTTCTTTTGACTTCTCCTTCAGAGAACAGATTAAGGTGCGGAATGTAAACGCGAACATTCTAATCATCTAAAGTTGCCTTTGTCATGGAAAAGACGAATCCTGCGACGAAAGCCCATCAAAGCGGCGTCGTGTGTTTGCTGCGATTGTCCTAGCTATGCCTATGCTTCACTTTGCCGCCGGCGCTCATCCTTCTAACTGCTAGCTGTGAACCTCGTCGAAAAACATCCTGAAGTCTCGCAATATTGCGCGCATTTAGCCCAATGAACGGTCGGTAATTCCCGCTATTCCCGTGAAAAAGGAGCACTTCGGCTGACAACGGTAACTTGTTATTGGTTACGACAATTCCATTTTTGGAAACTAAATTGGTATATGCAACCGCTCTCACCCAAGGTAAAGTTCAGACATTGAGTAGCACTTGGGGGAGGGCTACTGAATTGTTAGCGCCTGTGGATCAATATCCACAGGCGTTTTACATTTTGGCCTCGATCCTTCGGGAGTCAGACTCATAACACTTCTTGTTTCAGCATGCCGGACCTTCGTTCCGGCTCCATTTCCAACCTTTTTGCTCACTTTTACGCGACCAGGGCCGTCTCGTCTGATATTCTCAATCGTTTAACCAAAGGAAGTAGAGAATGCCAGAACAACGGGCGCGTAAATATCATCAGGATCGCGTGGCGGAGACGCTGCGCGAGGAGATTGGAGCCATGATCGAGGGTGAGTTATCAGATCCTCGTATCAGTTTTGCCCATATCAGCCAAGTGGTGCTGAACCCGGGGGGAAAGTCGGCGTTGATTTATGTAGCCGTCGATGGCGGCCCGGAAGAAGAGGCAAAGACAGTAGAAGGATTGATGGCGGCACGGGGTTATATCCGGCGTGAATTGCTGGAACGGATGGGCGTGCGGCATGTGCCGGAGCTTACGTTTCACATAGACCGCTCAGAAAAAATGAAGACCCGAATCGATGAACTGCTGGGGCGCACGAAGAAGCGGCAGAAGAATGCCGTGGAGTAGTCATACGGGGGAGAAATTCCGATAGCAGCAAACTGAGAACCATGGGCGAGCGGCACAACATTCACGCAGTCTTACAAGCCATCGAAGCCGGTCAGCGTTTTCTGGTCAGCGCACATGCGCGCCCGGATGGCGACGCGGTGGGTTCGATGCTGGCCTGCTCGATGATTCTTGAACAGCTCGGCAAGCATGTGGAGATGGTTTCGTGCGATCGAGTGCCGCTGATCTACCGCTCACTTCCGTGTGCGTCTGCCATTCGCCAGGTCTCTCGCGTGGATGGCAACTACGATGCTGTCATTCTGCTCGAATGCGATGGCATCGAGAGGTCGCGGCTTCGCGGTCTGGAGGGACGCAAACTCATCAATATCGATCACCACGCCAGCGGCCGCACCTTCGGACAGGTGAATTGGATCGACACGGAAGCCTGCGCCGTCGCAGAGATGATTTATGAACTGGCCATGCTCGCAGGGGTTCATGTCACTCCGGAGATGGCTAACTGTCTTTATGCCGCTGTTCTGACAGATACGGGATCCTTCTGCTACGAGGGTATTGGCGCGCACACCTTTGACCTGGCGGCAGAGTTGGTGCGGCACGGAGCGCGATCGGCGGTCATCGCCAAAGACGTTTACTTTTCGCACCCGATGTCGAAGATGCTCCTGTTAGGTGCAGCGCTTTCCACCCTGCGGCGCGATGGACGTATTGCCTGGATGTGGGTCACGCATGAGGACATGCTTCGCACACATGCGGCAGAGGAAGACTGCGAGGGGCTGGCAAACTACGGCATTGGTATAGCTGGTGTGGACGTTGCCATCTTTCTGCGGGAGTTGAGTAACCATCGCGTCCGGCTCTCCATGCGAAGCAAAGGTGACGTGAATGTAGCGCGCATTGCCGAGCGATTTGGAGGCGGCGGACACCAGCACGCCAGCGGGTGCACGCTCGACGGTCCGCTTCCGGAAGCGGCGGAGATGATCGTGAATGTCGCGCGAAATACCCTGAGCGCCGCGGTTCATGAAGTCGCCTGACCGAATCTGATAGCCTTACTGCGGGAACCTTACGAAGAACGTGGCTATCTCCAAGAGCATCAAGGCGCTGCGCATCCATCCCACGACTGCTATGACGCGTTTCCCGTTCCTGGGAACGACGCTGGAAGCACTGACTCTTTTTCTCTTTACCGCTTTTTTTCTCTTTTATGGTCTCGTCCCCATCTTCGGCGGAGCGGGCATTGGCCTTGTAGGCGCTGACGAGCCGCGCTATGCCCAGATCGCTCGTGAGATGCTCAACCGGCACGACTATGTCACGCCAATTCTGTATGGCAAGCCGTGGCTGGAAAAGCCTGCTCTTTACTATTGGCGGGCCATGTTTGCCTTCCGGGAATTCGGTGTGCACGACTGGACGGCGCGCATCCCTTCGGCCAGTTTTGCCTTCGTTCTGGTCACGCTCATTTTCCTGCATATGCGGCGATTTCGCCCCGGGGGGCAGCTGGATGCGGCACTCCTGACTGCCTCTTGTGTCGGGATCCTGAGCTTTGCACGTGGCGCCTCTACCGACATGCAGCTGGCTGCTCCGTTCTGCATTGGCATGCTGGGCTGGTATGCCTGGTATGAGACGGACAGTAAATTCTGGCTCTTCGACCTGTACTTTTTTGTGGGTGCGGCGACGCTGGCCAAAGGGCCGGTTGCTCCGTTTCTTGCCATCGTAATCATTACTGTCTTTGCAGCGCTGCGTAAGGAGTGGTCGATCTTGCGGCGAAGCGTCTGGTGGCCGGGAATCATCCTGTATCTGGCGATGGTTCTGCCCTGGTTTATTGCGGTACAAAAGCGAAATCCGAACTTCTTACGCGTGTTTTTCCTCGAACATAACCTGGAGCGCTTTGCTACGAACCGGTTCGAGCATGATCAGCATTTCTGGTATTACATACCCGTCCTGCTGCTGAGTCTCATGCCGTGGGCGGTGATCGCTGTAGCTGCTCTGAACGACGCCATTCAGGGCTCCATCGCGGAATGGCGGGCCAGGCGAGCGAAGTTCCACTACATGGGCCATCAACGGACAGGCGACGCCTTTCCTGAATTTCTAGTGCTCTGGGCGTTGATTCCTGTTGTGTTCTTTTCGTTTTCGGAATCCAAGCTGCCGGGCTATATTCTGCCTTCGATTCCGCCGATTACCATTCTGACTGGCGACTACCTGAACCGCATGCGCGAGCGCGGCCTCAAACCATGGCTGCTGATTCTGCATGGGGTGCTGGCGGGCGGCCTTACCACTCTGGTCCTGTTACTGCCGCGGCTTATTCAACATTCGGATTCATGGCCGCCCACGAATGCGCTGGTTGCGGCCGGTACAACCGGATTTGCGGCTGCCATCTTCATCCTGATCACGGTAGGCCGCTTCGGCATTCAAAGGTTGCGGATCGCCACCATGATTCCGATCGTGATCCTGCTCCTCTTTCTCTACGGGATCGGGCCATTCTTCGGCTTCGGACAGATTGCCTCGACCAAAGGCACCGTCCAGCTGATTGATCTCACCTATTCGGCGAGGCCGCTTTATCGCATACTAAAGCAGATCGCTCCGCCCGATGACACGGTAGCTGTTTACAAGGTCCGTCGCGACATGGAATATGGACTTTCGTTTTACCGTGACCGGAAAGTGGTGAATTATGAAGAGGACGGCATTCCCCCGGAGCAGCACATTCTGGTAGCGCGTGAGTCTTATGTGGGTGAGTTGCGTCAAAAACTTACCGGAAGGCGATACGAGCCACTCTTCGTGTATCCTGCTCAGAACCTGGTCGTCTATGCAGTGACTGCTCGCGAGTAGTCAAAGTAAGTCTGGATTTTGGGTCCGGAAAGAGGCGAAATCTGATGTTCGCCCAGGGACACGTGTAAGCGGTGAATGATGAGTTCTGCATTGCAACTCGAGATCCTCGACCTTCGACACTTTTCTGCCAGCAGCCTGCGCCATGTGCTGGAAGAAGAGAGCCGCATGTGGAGCGAGCGTCTGCAATGGGATTACCGTTCCTCAGCTGACCTGCTGCTGCAATATCTCGACTCCCGCGTACTGCCCGGCTACGTTGCCGTCGAAAATGGCCGCATCTGCGGATATATTTTTTGCGTTTACGAAGACCATAAGGCCATTATTGGCGATGTCTTTTCGCTCTCCGGCGCGGCGGCCGACGTGGAAAGCCAATTGCTGGATCATCTGATCGAGCTGTTGCAGCATTCGCCCGGCATCAACCGCGTAGAATGCCAGCTCCTGCTCCATCCACATGGAGTACACGCAGAAATCTTTCGCCAGACCGGTTTCAAGCTGTTCCGCAGGCTCTTTATGGAGCTTGATCTGACGCAGTTTAAGCCCTCGGTCCAAGCCCGGGAGACTCCTCAGGGCTTCACCATTTATCCCTGGCGCGAATGCGACTTTCAGCCAGCAAGCTATTTGATAGCGGATGCCTACAACGGCCACCTGGACAGCTACATCAACGATCAATATCGCTCGGTCGCCGGCTCGCTGCGTTTTCTGCACAACATTGTCCGCTTTCCCGGCTGCGGCATTTTCGATCCCGCCGCATCACGTTCGGTCGTTCGCAGCGCGGATGCTTCTCTCGTCGGTGTTCTATTGTGCTCACGAGTGCGCGAAGAAGTGGGTCACGTTACGCAGGTTTGCGTTGCGCATGATCAGCGAGGAGCTGGTCTGGGACTTCGTTTAATCGAAGAATGTGCGGAGAATCTAAGTCGTCGCGGTTTTCGCGGACTCACGCTGACTGTCACCGAAGAAAACGCCAACGCGGTCGAGCTTTACCGGCGCATAGGCTTTGTCGAGAAGCACTCTTTCGATGCGATGGTGTGGGACCGTTCCTGGCACTGAGCTTATCGGCGAATAAGCCACATCACCCAGCTGGCCGCAATCACAATTCCCACGAACATGCTCCAGCAGTAAAGACCGTACCGGACCATGGCTTTGGGAGTGGTGCGCTGGGTGATGCCAAAGACAATCGAGGCAAATGTGGCGAAGACCAGGACCGAAGAAAAATGCGAGAGGGCTAGCATGCCGGCTTCCTGCCTATGCGAAGGTTATGCGCGTCGACCGCCGCGATAATATTCAGCAGCCCGGCGACAACAATGAACTTGGTCCCGTAGTCAGCGGTAGCGATCTGGACGGCGCCGTGGCCGAGACCGAGGAGGTGTCCAATCACATACAGCAGACCGCAGCCAAGATCGCCGGCGAAGCCGAGCATTTCCAGCATGTCCCCGGTATTGGCGGCGTAGAGTTTGCCCTGCATCATAATGCCGAGCACGAACAGAGATGTAATCGAGACAAAGAGTAAAGCGGCCCGTATCCAGTGCTTCGTAAGCACATGTCCTAGTCCCGGAACCAGCCAGCCAAGAACGAAGGCGACATATGGAATTCCCGGAGATTTTTCCTGTGGTTTCGCGCTTACCTGAACCTTCGACGCCATCTTATTGACTATAACAAACGACAGGCATTGAGATCTCAACCCGTCGACTGGCGCCACGTCACCCTACAATTTTCTCGGTTGCCGGACCGAAGTCTCAAGATGAGCCATTTCGCAGCAGGCGCATCAATGCAGCCTCTTCCTGGCGCAGCGCATGCGATCCATCTTCAGACTTACTGTGGCTTCGCTTTGCGCTGCGGCGCAAAACTCCCTTGAGATAGCTTTCCAGAATCGCAGGGTGAACATAGCACTTCCGACAGACGGAAGGCGTATTACCGAGTTGGCGGGCGACCTGCTTAATGGCCTGCACAATATTCTTTTTCGCTTCTGTATCTGAGGCAAATGCTTCGAACTCGCAAAGGGCCATACTGGCGAGCACGGTCCCAGCCCAGGTGCGAAAGTCCTTCGCCGTAAAATCCTGATTCGTAATCTCGCGCAGGTAATCATTTACGTCGGCCGAGTCTATCGTGTGGTTTTCTCCTTCTCGATCGACAAACTGAAAGAGCTCATAGCCGGGGAGATCCTGGCAGCGCTGAATAATTTTTGCCAGCCTGCGGTCATTGATATCGATGCTGTGGCGAATGCCACTCTTGCCCTCGAATTTGAAGGTGATGTTCGCGCCCTCTATTTCGACATGACGGTTTCGCATGGTGGTTAGCCCGTAGGAATGATTGGTACGCGCGTATTCCTCGTTGCCAACGCGAATGTATGTGGTCTCCATCAGCCGGACGATGGCGGCCAGCACCTTCTTTCGCGGTATTCCAGCGAGGCTAAGGTCTTGCTCTACCTGTTGACGAACGGTAGGCAGAACCGTGCCGAAAAGTATCATGCGCTCGTATTTGGTTTCATCGCGTATCGCACGCCAGCGAGGATGATATCTGCTCTGCTTCCTGCCCTTGGCATCACGTCCGGTTACCTGAAGATGTCCCTTGGGATTGGCGCAGATCCACACATCGGTCCATGCGGGGGAATCACGAGGGACTCGATACGGGCAAGCGTCTCGGCATCGCGCACTGGCTTGCCGTCTGGCCCGATGTAGCGGAACCCTTTGCCACGCCGCTTTCGCAGGATACCGGGTTGCGCATCCGTTACGTAACGAAGTCCGGCGTCTTTTGCTGATTGAACTGGATCGAAGGCTGTTGTCTGTAAATCCATCGCGGCGCCGATGATATTGGATGCAATCTCCCGATCATGCAGCCTGACCCGATGTCGCATTTTTGCGCGCCAGCAAGCCCAGCTCAGAATTATCCAAGCAATCAAATCATCCCGGCGGAGCGGGCTCGAAGAGTTCGTCTAGTGGCAGCGCTGCTGTTTTTCGTTTCGATAGAGACTGTTCTGCGGGTAGCGCGCTGACAATCCGCTGAGAAGATTGCACGCTTTTGCTGTGTCTTTGTCGCGTAATGCCGCCACCGCCAGCAGAAGCCGTGCAAAGGGCGCAAGCAGGTCGCCGTGTGCCGCAGTCAGCTCCAGGTCGCGCAGGCCAGCTTCCTTATCGGTCTGCACTCCGCCCAGCTGCAGCATCCAACGGACCGGCGCAGGCTTGATTCCGCTTAGATAATTTTCGATTCCGACGGCGAGGTAAGCGTCGTAAGCATCAGGTTTCTCCTTCAGCAGCTGTTCAGCAATTGCCCGGCTCTGCTTGGTATAGCTGATGGCGGCCAGATCGCGGCGTTCGATCAGCGCGGCGTAGTCAGACCGGAGCCCCAGCGCGAAGACCTTGGCAAATTGCGCATTGGAATCGTCAGGGTTGGCAGCCAAGGCCTTACTTGAGAGGTCATCTGTCGCGTTCAGCGCCTGATCGAACTTTGTTTTCATATTGGGATCAGGGGCTTCCTTCTTACGTGACTCATACCGGTTATCGTCGATAAAGAATTGCGACTGAAGCACGCCGAGCCGGTCGAATTCGGCAAAGAGGAAATCCGCCGCATGAGAAACCGGACCCATCGGGTCAGTGGGATGCGTTTTCTCCCAGGTATCAAAGCTTTGATGAGCTCCTGAGAAATCCAGATTGTATAAACGGTTGAACCCCTGCTGAATCGCCGTCTGCGCATGTGCAGGAACAACAGGCAGCAGCAAAAGCAGAATTCCGGGCAGGAAATGACGATTCCTCATTCTGAAGCGTAGGTTGTCTTCCTTCATCAAGGTTTCAGGTGCCCCTTCATGGTGAGATGCCGCGCCTGAAGCAACTCGCAACACAATCACCCTCGATAAGAATGACTGGTCTCATGCAAGGTGTTGTCACTTCTATGTTATTTTTGAAGTAGCGGAATTTTCCGTGAGCTCGTAGCTCAGTTGGTAGAGCAACGCCCTTTTAAGGCGTGGGTCCTGGGTTCGAATCCCAGCGAGCTCACCATGAAATCAATAAGATCAATGGTTTGCGGCTTGAATCATGACAATCTGACTTTGGTCGATCCGCTTTTTTATTTCTTTGTAAAATGAACCGCTGCAACAGAGCGCAGCCTATCAGCCGCGCTTTCCGGCGTGATATCCCGCTGCGGCATTCCCAACATTTCGAAACCCACCATGAATTTGCGCACCGTAGCCGAACGCAGCAACGGCGGATAATAATGCGCGTGGAAATGCCATTCACCATGCTCTTCGCCATCGCACGGCGTCTGGTGAAATCCCATTGTGTAAGGGAAGCTCGTCTCGAAAAGGTTGTCGTAGCGCGTCGTCGTCTGCTTGAGAATATTGGCCAGAGCGGCGCGCTGAGCATCCGAGAACTCGGCCATTGATCCAACGTGCTTTTTCGCCAGCACCAGCGTCTCAAACGGCCACACTGCCCACCACGGTACCACCGCCAGAAATTCGTCGTTCTCGCAAACGATACGTGTCTTCGCGTCCGTTTCCGTCTTGAGGTAATCGCAAAGCAGGCACGAGCCATGCTCGGCCTTATATGCTTTCTGTGACTCGGTTTCGAGGGCGGGCTCATCGGGAACATGCTCGGTCGCCCATATCTGGCAATGAGGATGCGGATTGCTCGCCCCCATCATGGCGCCGCGATTCTCGAAAATCTGCACATGACGGATCTCAGGATTTGCCGAGAGTTCCTTGTACTGTTCCACCCATGCGTTTACCACGCCGAGAATATCCTGCTCCTCCATGAGAGCGACGGTCAGGCTGTGGTCGGGATGAAAGCAGAGCACCCGGCAACGTCCACGTTCCTGCTCAGCGCGCAGCAGCTCCGGCATGCCAGATGTTTGAGGCGCGGGTGAGTCCGGCAGCAGCGCAGCGTAGTCATTATCGAAAATGAATACGTTTTCATAGTTGGGATTAAGATGTCCCCCTGCGCGCTCATTGCACGGGCACAGGTAACAGGTGGGATCGTAATGCACATCCGAAAATCCGGAAGACGGATTGACTTCTCCCTGCCACGGGCGCTGCGTGCGGTGCGGAGAAATCAGCACCCATTGCTGGCGCAACGGATTATAGCGGCGATGGGGAAACTGGTAAGCAGTATCGCTCACAGATACTTTCCTTTCGATGCGAAGTTCCTGCTCGTCCATTTTAGCTGTCCTGCTCCTTTGCTCTCTGGTTTATGGACAGCTCTTCAAATAAGCGATCAGATCGTCTACCTGGTCCGATGACAACCGGTTGCGAAACGGAGGCATAAAACGTCCTCCGTCTCGGATCGTCCGTTTTGTCTGACGGAGACTGGGCCGCGGACTTCTCTTGAAATATCCGTCGAGCACAGGAGCAGCTTTTACCTGGCCAGGTTGCGACGTGCGGCACCCGCCGCAATTCTTTCTGAAGAGCACAGCCCCGTTTTCCGCTGAAGGCTTGCGACACCCGGCGCACAATGCGATAACGGCAAGCGCGCAAATCGTTCGGTATTGTGACGAACGCATCATCGGTTTTTTACCGGAAGCAAACCATAGACATCGACTTCGCCTTTGGCGCCCACATAGACGTGCCCATTCACGATCGTCGGCATGTTAAATCGAAGCGCGCTGCCTGCCCGATCGCGAGCGGAATTTTGGTCAGTGTTGTAAAGTTCATGTCCGATGTTTGCCGCATCGCACGCGTGCAGAACCGCCGTTCTGCTCGGAGAATTCCAACCCTTTGAACTCACTACCCAGACAATTCCATTCCTGTCGCCATTCGCGGAAACCACAGGGGTGGCTGCATGGTCTGCGAATTTGAAACTGCTGGCTGCTTTCGGCATCAGCTTTCCATCCACTACCGCATAGTCGCGCAGCGCATCGCCGCTGCTCAGCACATAGACATGATGGTTCCAGTAAGCCATCGATCCATAAATTCCACCGACCGTTGGAATCGTCTGCACTGCCTGGGTATTGCCTGCCGCGCGATAGTGGCCGAGATGATCGCGGTCGAGCACGTAAATGAGCGGATCTTTGCCGCCAACAACGGCGAGGTGCGGATGCGGTCCGGGCTGGTCCGGCAGGAGCATCGGCCCGCCAGAGCCGAGATCACCATCATTCGCATCGAGTTCTTTCACGTTATAAGGAGCAAAGTAATCCACGGGCTTCAGAGTCTGCCCACTCAGTTTTAAGAATGTATCTCCATAATCGTAGGCCCCTCCGGCTGCGTCGAAAAGTCCGTTGCCGGTGGCGACATAAACATTGCCATCTTTATCTGCCGCAGGTCCTGTATCGCTCGCCCATATGCCGCTGTCATCCGCATCCGGTGAGGCATTCCATACGGCCTTCTGTTGCAGGGTATGGGCATCGTATGCCATGAGCCAGCCGTGATAAGGGCCGACATCACAGGAAGACGCCCAGGAGAGATAAACCGTGCCATTTGCAAGCAATAAGGCCGCCCGAGGATTCTCTCGCAATGGCTCGAAAGCCACATTGCCGCCCGAACTGCCGTTTCCCTGGCCATGCACCGTAGCGTGTATTTCCGTTGGGCCTCCAAATTTTTCTACTCCGGTTGTTACTGCCAGAGCGTGAAGTTTCTGGTGAAAATCGCGGGTAAGATAATGTGTCTGCTCGGTGCGGGCAAGCACATAGAGCGTGCCTGATTTCGCATCCATGACAGGAGTGGGTGTGATCCCCACTTCCGGCACAATAAATGGGCATTCCACTTCGCGTGCCGAAATCGTAGAGGCGCCGTCTTTGAGGAAGCTGACCTGCCACAGCGGCGTGGAGGGATTTCCGTAGGCATCGAATGCGTAGACACTGTCATGCTCCGTCGCAATGAATACGACATCATGCCGCCCTTTGCCCGGGATCTGCACGCCGGCCAGGAAGAGCGGCTGCGCGTATACGTCCCCGTCTACTTTCAGAGTAAAAAGCCTTCCAAACTGCTTTGGATTGACGTTTTGCGGCGTTAACCGGGTTTCATTGAGATAAGCCCCGGTCCGCGCATTGTCATATTGCGAAGTAGCCATCTGTGCTCGCCCAGCAGATGCGAGAACACAAACAACAATCCAAAAGCGATTGGACACTTTGCTTCCGATAAGCCTCATGTTCACCTCACGCAGAAAACTATCCGCCCGGCGATCTCTGAACACGAGCGAGAGCGGCATTATATAGTTTTCTACATAGGGGAGGAAACTTGCGTTGTTCCGGATCCGAGGTCAGGCGGTCGGCTTGTCGGGAACAGGCTGCACCGCGAGGTACATCTCGGCGAAGCGCATTCCATAGTCGTCCAGCAGCGTCTTCACGCGCTCGGGGTCTTCTGACCTCACAATGAGGCCTGCGTGGTGATGTTTCTTCATGCGGTAGACAATCTCCGGCGCATCGAAGGCGGAGACATCCGGATCGGCGGAACGGGCCAGGCACAGCACGCTCCCCGCATAATCCCGCAACTGGACCGGCGGCTTATACGCCTCTCCACGCACTGAGCACACTTCAATGCGCGCCCACTCCTCCCAGAGGTTCACGCCGGTAGCGAATTCCACCACGTCGGCGATAAAGGCCCCGCCGACACGCGCTGCCACCTCGAGAAAATAATATCTGCCGTCTCTCCCGCGAATGTACTCGGCATGCGTCACTCCCCGTACCATACCCAGTGCGGGAATCAGCCGCGCGTTCAGGGCAATAAGTTGCCGCGCGTCGTCGCCTGCGCGGTCCACGACCCGTGTCGTAAATACCCCACCCTCGTGCATTACCTGCATCGGAGGCTTGCCGTAGCGGCTGACCTCGGCGAACATCACTCGCCGCTCACTGGTAATCGCGTCGACATGATAAATATCGCCGGGGACAAACCGTTCCAGAAGATAGTAACTTTGCCGGTCGCCCAGTTCATCGAGCGTGCGCCACAGTTGTTCCGGTTCGTGAATTTTCCTGATGCCGATTGCTGACGCTTCGGCGCGTGGCTTCAAAACCCATGGCCCGGGCACGTTGTCCATGTAGACACGCAAATCGTCGTAGTTGAGCACCGGGGAAAACTCCGGCACCAGCACCCCGGCCCTTTGCGCCTCAAACCGCATGGCCAGTTTGTCTCGAAAATATGCCGTGGTCGTGCGGCCCATGCCGGGGATGCGCATATGCTCGCGCAGAGCGGCCACCGTTTCCATGTCAAACTCATCCAGCGCCACAAGGCGGTCGATCTTCCAGCCGCGAGCGACGTAGGTCACAGTGTGGATGATCTGTTCTAAGGAAAGATTGGCCGGCATGGTCACGAGCTCTTCCAAGATGTCACGCGGCCAATCGGCGTCTTTCAGCTTTTCGACTGTTAACAGCGCCACGCGGCAACCCATTGCCGCACACCGGCGCATAAACGCCTGCCCTTTTTCGTATGTCGAAATACAGAGAATTCGCTCGTTCATCGTCGAAATTCCATCTCGCCTGTCAGGCGGAATTTCGCGGTAGCGCGCGTGTCCGCCAGAATGCCATCACAAAGAAGAGACCCAGGATAATATCTGCCATTCCGAACATTTCCTTCGGTCCGATGCGTCCCTGCAAGTAAAGCACGACCAGCGTTGCGCCATAAAGAAACTTTTCCGCCATTGCCGGAATCATCATCGGGCAATACCGAACCGGATCCGAACCGATAAAGAAAAAGGCTAGCTGCCAAGCCAGTCCCACCCCAACGAACCCGTAATAGAAGCCGGGATGGGTCAAGGGTGGAGGCGTCTGCCTGCCCACTGTGTCATAGAGAAAATACATTGGCGTGAGAACCAGAAAGCCCCACGCGCCAGCAAGCCAGAATACGATTCGAGCAAATTTCATCAGTAGCCTCGCATCTGTTATGGACTGGCTCTACCATAAGGGCTGGCGCACCTCTGCGACAACAGCGAGGCCGCCTCGTTGCAACTATGCCTCAACCTGACTCCATGATCTTTTCAGCCGAAGAAATTGCCCGGCAGCATGACACTCTTACCGCACTGTGGCACGCGGAAGCGCCCGACGTCCCACTCTCGCCCTCAAGCGACTTCCTAGCAACCGTCTTCGCCCAGCATCTTGCGAATTTCGAGCTCTGGCACACCGAAGACAGGGCTCGCGCACCGCAGGCCACCGATCACGAATTGGCTGAAGTGAAGCGCGCCATCGATCGCATCAATCAGCGCCGCAATGATCTTGCCGAGCGCTGCGACATTTTATTGTTGGAGAATCTGCGGACCGCGAACCTGCCGAATCCGGAAGCCGAGCTGCACTCGGAAAGCCCTGGTCTTATAATCGACCGGCTCTCGATCCTCGCGCTGAAGCTTTTTCACACGGCAGAAGAAATCGAACGGCCCGGTGCTCCGGCGGGTCATGCCGAACGCAATCGTGAGCGCCTGGAAATCCTCACCATGCAGCGCAGCGATCTTGTTGGTTGTCTGGATCGCCTCTGGCAGCAGGTACTCGCTGGAGAACGCCGGTTCAAGCTCTACCGCCAGCTCAAAATGTACAACGATCCGGCGCTCAATCCAGTGGTATACAAATCCCGCACTTAACGGCCGTGCTCTTCGAGATACTTCTCAACTTCCAGCGCAGCCATGCAGCCTGAGCCGGCAGCGGTAATCGCCTGGCGATAACGGCGATCCTGCACATCGCCACAGGCATAGACGCCGGCGACCCTGGTGAAGACCGAATCATGCGTCTTGATATAGCCGTCCTCGTCGAGATCGATCTGGCCTTCGAACATCTTCGCGTTGGGAATATGGCCGATACCGAGAAAGAGTCCGCTGATAGGAAGGGTCGACTCTTCATTGGTCACAATATCGCGGATGCGAAGGCCGGATACTTCCTTCTGCTCGACGCCCAGTACTTCTTCGATAATGGTGTTTGCACGGAACTGGATCTTCGGGTGGGCAATCGCGCGGTCGAGCATGATGCGCGAAGCGCGGAACTGCTCACGACGGTGCAGCAGCGTCACCTTCTCTGCGAATCGCGTCAGGAAGAGAGCTTCTTCCATCGCCGAGTCGCCGCCGCCAACTACGGCAATCTCCCTGCCGGAAAAGAAAAATCCATCGCAGGTTGCGCAGGAGCTGACCCCGTGCCCAATCAACGCCTGTTCCGACGGCAGGCCCAGCCAACGCGCCGATGCACCGCTGGCAATGATCAGTGTTCGGGTATGGATCGTCTCGCTGCCGATCTTCAGCGCAAACGGGCGCTTCGACAGATCAGCCGAGGCCAGGTGCCCCATGCGGAACTCTGCGCCGAAGCGCGTCGCCTGCAGCTTCATGTTCTCAATGAGCTGCGGCCCTTGGATGCCCTCTGGCCAGCCGGGGAAATTCTCCACCAGAGTCGTAATCGAAAGCTGTCCTCCCGGCTCGTGGCCCTCAAGCACAAGCGGCTTCAGGTTGGCGCGGGCGGTATAAATGGCGGCGGTGAGTCCGGCGCAGCCGGAGCCAATAATAACGGTGTCGCGTATCGTGTCTGACATATGAACGGTCGAATTTGATTGTACCGTTTGACCGGTAGATGGTAGATGCCCGGTGCCCGGAAAAGATGCGCGGCGCTAATATACCCCTATGGCAAACCTGACTTTAGTCTATGGATTACGGCTCCTGCCCGCGGATGAAATCGAGCAGGTGAGCGACGCTCCCATTCAACTGAAAAACGGCAACTCAGCACGAGTGACGATGCACATCCTTGAGGGATCGCGGGAACAGATCGAGGCGCAGCTGCGCCAGAGTATCGACGCTTTCTTTGATTTCTTCCCCGAAATCTGACCGCGGAAAGCCTGTCAATCCAATTTTTTCGGGGCAATTCCCGTCTTGAAACCGCCTTATACGAGCCGTTCCAGACTGAAACCACCGTGCCGGTGACACCTCTTTTACGGCTAAAGTTTTCCTGCTTCATGGCCGAATAGAGCCATGCTTCGCAGCGGTTACAGGTTCTCGATCTGGCTTCTGGTTTTCTCTCTCGCACATCTCGCCTTTGCAGGCGGACCGCGGTGGGTTGCCGGCTCCAGTTACTTCAATTCTTCGGCGAAAGGCCAGCCGGTTCACTGGAAGAACGGAGCCATCTCGTATTACCTCGACCAGAACGCCCTTTCCTCTCTCGGGTATCACACCTACATGACCAGCTTCATCGCGCAATCAGCTGCCGTCTGGAACAGCGTGCCAACAGCAGGCGTCTCGATCACCAACGGCGGCAATCTCAACGAAGACGTGACCGGTTCCAACGTCATTGCGACTGCAAGCGGCATCACCATGCCCACCGATATTCAATCGACGGCTACCTCCAAACCGGTGGCAATCGTCTACGATGCCGACGGATCGGTGATCAATGCATTCTTTGGACAGGGCGCCAGCGATCCCGGCGACTGCCGCGACAACGGTGTCATGACGATCGTCGACAATGTTGGAACCGACGGCACCATCGCCCACGCCCTCATGCTGCTCAATGGCCTCTGCGCGCAGAACAACGGCCAGCTCGACATCATGCAGTATCAAATTGTGCGTGGTTTCGGCAGAATTCTCGGGCTCGACTGGTCGCAGGCGAACGAATCGATGTTCGCGGGCGATCAGATCACCGCAGATGGTATCGCAGGATGGCCCCTTATGCATCCGGTCGAATACGTCTGCAGCATCACCGGAATTCCCTGCACCACCAGCGGCCTGACTCTGCGCTATGACGATATCGCTTCGATCAGCCGGCTCTATACCGTCACCGCAGCCAACCAGAGCAGCTTTCCCGGCAAGAAGGTCACGGCAGCCGCCACCATCTCAGTGAAGGGAACAATCCACTTCAGCACCGGTCAAGGCATGCAGGGTGTCAATGTCGTGCTTAGTCCGCTCAAACCCGGAACCAGCACGCCCGATATCCGCTACACCGTCACTGCTGTGAGCGGCGCATTCTTTCAGGGCGCGGCTCCTGACCCGGTAAACGGAGCGAATGACAGTCAGGGAAATCCCTTCAACAAATACGGTAGCGATGATCAGACTCTCGAAGGCCAGTTCGATTTGAGCGGAGTTCCATTGCCGGTCGGCATGACCATCTCGGACTACCAGCTCAGTTTTGAAGCGATCAATCCGCTCTACTCCGCCGGGTATTCGGTAGGCCCCTACACACAGGGGCAGGTCAGCCCCTCAGGCACGATGCCGACGATCACACTGCACGGCCTGACTGCGGGAACTACCACCACTGAGGACGTGGTGATTCAGGATTCCGCCGACGAATCGTTCACCGGCAACGACGGCACGGAAACCGCCCCGGCGCGCATTCCGGCAGCGGGCGAGTGGACCGGCAGAATCACCAGCTACGGACACACAGGCTGGTTCGATTGGCCAGTGCGCCCGAATCGCGAGCTCACCGTTGAGGTGCAGGCTCTCGATCCCAATGGCCAGCCTGCACAGGACAAGGCGCGGCTCGTCCTCGGCGCCTGGAATGGAAGCGACGCAGCAGGCACATCGCCGGTGAGCGCCACGGTGCAGCCCTTCAACGGCGACCAGACCGGCCTGACGACTCTCTCCATTGCGACAGTGGCCCAGGGATCGCTGCGCCTTGGGGTCGCTGACAGCCGGGGTGATGGACGCCCCGACTATCTCTACCGCGGCCGCCTGCTGTACGCTGACAGCGTCACGCCGACGCGCCTTGCACTCAGCGGCGGCCCTATTACCATCCGCGGCGTAGGTTTTCGCGCAAATTCCATAGTCACCGTTCACGGAGTTGCCGCGGCCGTCACCAGCGTCACGCCCACTGAAATTACGGCGATTGCGCCTCCCGCAAATGGGGCCAATGGAGTAGTCCTGTTGACAGTCAGCGATCCCGCCACGCTCGCCGTCACCGCAATTCAGGACGGTCTCAGCTATGACGCGATGGGCGGCGATGCGCTCAGTATCGTCACGGCACCCTTCGGAACGATTCCAAGCGGCGTTCCCACCCCGTTCACAGTCAAAGCGCTCGCTCCGGATGTTCAGACCCCAGCCGCAGGCGTGAGCGTGACCTTCACCGTAAGCGAAGGAACCGCCGTTCTCGGCTGCGGCCAGCCAACCTGCAGTGTGATGTCGGGCGGTGACGGCATCGCGACCATGAATATCTCCGCGACTTCAACCGCTCTTGCCCAGGTCACGGCGTCATTGAGTGACGGCGCCAGTGTCATCACCGAATTCAGCGGCAGTGCGCCGCCTTCCATCGCGCCCCTTACGCCGGCACTCTATATTGCCATTGGAGCCACCGCATCCTGGTCCCCCCAGGTCGAGGTATTAAGCAACGGCGTTCCAGTTCCCGGCCAAAGCGTCGTCTGGACCGCTCCCAGCGCAGCCGCGCCGGCGTCAGCAACGAGTCTCACAGATCAGAACGGAATCGCAACAACGAGCCTGAACATCGGGCCGTTGGCAGAGGGCGCGGATACACCTCTGTATGCGTGTCTACCCGGCAACACTGTGTGCGCCACGTATCAGGTCTACAGCGTCCATGCGGAGGTGGCGGCACTCGTCGCTGTCAGCGGCGCAGGGCAGACCCTGGCTGCGAGCGCGACTCCAGCCCCGGTGGTTTTACGGGTCACGGATGCGGTCGGCCATCCCATGGCGGGAGGCGTTGTGACCTTCTATGAAACTCTGTGGCAATGGACTTCAGACTGTCCCCCACAGGGAAGATGCCCGGCGGCCCCACAGCTTGCTTCGCAGTCGGTCCAGGCAACATCCGGCTCAGACGGCCTGGTGACCTTGTTTCCGCTCAGCGGCAACGGTCAGCCCACGCGATTGGGCGTCACCGCTGTAACCGGAAATGTGGCAGTTCTGAACTTTGAAATTGATCAACATCCCTGAACCCTGACCGGCGATGTGTATGATTCCGTTCACGGCTCCTGAGCCCTGAAGTCGACCAGTGCTTTTTCGGCCTGGGCACGGCGTTCCTTGGCCTCATTCACTTCGGAGCTTTCAGGATCGTGCGTTGAGGAAACTTGCGTCAGTTCCTCGAGCGCCTTTTCAACGTTGGCTTTTAGCTGCTTGAATTGCTCTTCCCGATCGCTCATGTTTTCATCTCCCTCGAATCAAGTAGGGAGATGCGGCATGGTCTCGGGCGGTTATCCCGGTGTTCACCACATGCATCAGTCCAATTCGCTGGCGTCGATTAGCCTGTGTGCGGCATCTCTACTTTTAGGCTTAACTTTTTTGAGGAGGGTGAGATGGGTACGACTGCGAGCGCAGCCTTGGTGCGAATTCCCGCGGTGGAGGAGGGGCGCAGGCCGCGAGTGCTGATCGTCGGCGGAGGATTCGCCGGGCTTCATGCGTCACTGGCCCTGGCGAAACTGCCTGTCGACATCACGGTCATCGACCGCCGCAACCACCATACTTTCCAGCCGCTGCTCTATCAGGTGGCCCTGGCCGTACTTTCTCCCGCGGATATCGCCACGCCCATCCGTAGCATCCTGCGCGGGTACAAGAACGCGGAAGTGCTGATGGACGAGGTAATAAGCTTCGATAGAGATCAGCGCCGTGTGACTATGAAGAGCGGCGTCGAAATGGAATACGACTATCTGGTCCTGGCTACAGGTTCGACGCACTCCTATTTCGGCAACGATGCCTGGGCAGAGTCCGCTCCAGGGCTCAAAACGATCGAAGACGCCACAGAGATTCGCCGCCGCGTCCTGCTGGCCTTCGAGCTGGCTGAGCGTCAGATGCTGGAAACAGGCTCGCACCCCCCGCTGAACTTCGTCATTATCGGCGGCGGCCCCACAGGCGTAGAGCTCGCCGGAGCCATTTCCGACATCGCTAAGCTATACATGCGCCACGACTTCCGCCATATCGATCCCGCCAAAGCGCGGGTTCTCATCCTCGAAGGCGGGCCGCGAATCCTTGCGGCCTATCCTGAGGACCTCTCGCAGAAAGCGGTGCAACAACTGGCCGATCTCGGCGTTGAGGTACACACCGGCGCAAAAGTTACCGATGTGAAGCCCGGGTATGTCACCGTGAGCGGCAACCGACTCGATGCGGTCGTCACGATCTGGGCGGCCGGCGTTCAGGCATCGCCCCTGGGCGCGCTTCTCGGCGTAGAAACCGACCGCCGCGGCTGCGTCATGGTCAACGACACACTCAATCCCGCCGGATATCCGGAAATCTTTATCTGCGGCGACCTCGCGCACTTCGAGCAGGACGGCAAGCAGGTGCCGGGCGTCGCCCAACCCGCGATGCAGATGGGCGATCACGTGGCGGTCATGGTTAACCAGGACTTGAAACACCATCCACGCAAGCCCTTCCGCTACTTCGACAAGGGCGATATGGCTACCATTGGCCGTCTCGCCGCTGTAGCCAACATCAAATGGCCGTTCAAGGCTCATTGGAGCGGCTTCCCCGCCTGGATGACATGGCTCACCATCCACATCTATTTCCTTATCGGCTTCCGAAACCGCATTACCGTTTTCTTTGATTGGGCATGGACTTACTTCACCTTCACCCATGGCGCCCGCCTCATCACCGGAAGCCAGGTGCTCCCGGGCTGGGCCGAACAGCAGGGTGTTCTGGTCGCTCCCGATGAAACTCCACTCGATACAGCTTCGCCCGGATTCCGCGACCACTATCGCGAGACTGCGTCTTCGCTGGAGAAGTCGTAACTTCGCCTGTTTCGCAGCAGATCGTATCCGACCTCAATTCTGCGGAACGTCGGCTCAAGCTATTCTCAAGAACCTGGGGTAAGATTTTGTACCATGGCAAAGCTCGTGTATGGATTGAGCCAATCCCTGGACGGCTACGTCGACCACCTGGAAATAGGACCGCCGGACCCTGCGCTCTCCCGTCACTTCATAGAGCAGGCGCGCGGCTTGACGGGCGTTGTGTACGGTCGCCGCATGTACGAGATCATGCGGTATTGGGACGATGACCTTCCGGACTGGGACGCGGAGGACCGCGACTTCGCGGCGGTGTGGCGGGGCCAGCGGAAGTGGGTTGTGTCGCGCTCGTTGAAATCGGTCGGCCCCGACGCCACACTTGTCGGCAATGACTTCGAGGCGGTGATACGTGAGCTGAAGGCTCAGCTGGATGGGGAGATTGACGTTGCCGGACCGGACCTGGCCGGAAGCCTAACCAACCTTGGTCTTATCGATGAGTATCGACTTTACCTCCACCCCGTCGTGCTTGGTCGCGGCACGCCATTCTTCTCCGGCCCCCGACCGCCGCTCCGCCTTGTTGCCAGCGATCGAATTGGCGAGGACGTGATTCGGTTGACGTACGTTCCCGCTTGATCGCGCCGACCCGGCGGGGACTGAACTTGCTGTATGGTCTGATATGTACGAAGTGGATATTAAGTCATTGCGCGACAAGCTGGAAAGAGTGCGATCGAAGCCGTTCCATCTGGGGAATCGGCATCAGTATGGCAGACAATGGAGTTCCTGCACTCCCGACTGGCGGGGCGTGCGGTTGACTCGAAGCACGGTTCTGCGTATAAAAACGAATTCAGCGGGAAATTTCTAAATGCTCGCTTGAGAGCGCGCATATGCCAGGGAAACCAAGGGAAATCATTCATATGCAAGATACACGTCACGGTGCTGGAGCCCGCCGCACCATTCGCGCAACTTCTGAAAAAGTAAAGCACGAACCCGATAAAGCAGCAGATAAGGCGCAGCTTCAGGCGGTGGAACATTTCCAGGGTGCCGTACAGCTCATGCAAGAGGGCAAATACGAGAAGGCCCGCGTCGCATTCGAAAAGCTCAGCGCGAGCGCACCTCTTGCGCTGGCTGACCGCTCCCGCGTTTATCTGGCAGCCTGTCAGCGCCACGCCAGCCATGCTGCACTCGCATTCGCCACACCCGGCGAGCAGTATGACTACGCTATCTCGCTGCTCAATACTGGAGATTACGAAGATGCCCGCGACCAGCTCGAAGGCATTCTCAAAAAGAACCCCTCGGCCGACTACGCACACTACGGGCTGGCTATCCTCGACAGCATGACCGGACAGGCTGAGGAGTGCCTCGAGCATCTGACGACAGCCATTCAGCTCAATCCGAAGAACCGCATCCAGGCGCGCACCGACTCCGATTTTCAGGACATGGCAGACGATCCGCGCTTCACCGAGTTGCTGTATCCGGAGACGCCCTAGCTGCCCGTGGAAAGAGAATTTGAGAGCTCCAGATCGTCAGACAATTCATCTGCTGATTTTTCTGGGAATCCTATGCCTTGGTGCCACCGCAGCGTCATTCGCGCAGAATATCCAGCAGCCAGCTTCCGGCTATCTTGAAGCCAAACTGGTCACTGGCATCGATGCCGGACACACCAGGGTCGGTGAAGCCTTCCAGGCCAGAGTGCTTTCATGGTGGAGCGTCCCGGCTTGCACTCTGTTTCCTTGGAGCAACCATTACGGCAACGTTGTCTCGGCAGTGCGGCACACGAAATCTTCTCCGGAATCGTCCTTAGGGCTTCTCATAGAGAGTGCCGATTGCGAAGATCATTCACGCACCGCGCTCGCCCTTCACATCCTCGAAATCACGGCGCCGGACTCCTTACGCGTGCCCCTTCATTCGGTTCTCCCAGCCGGCAGCGGAGGCATGTCCACTGCATCGGGAGTGATCGCGCATGATGACAATACGGCGCCGGAAGAAGCAACTTCCGCCATCCGCATCGGTGCAGTGGTGGGAGCCATACCCATGCGCCTTGGAATCGCTGAAGGACCGCATTTTGCCGAATTACTCCACTGTGACAAGCGAAATGTCAGCCTGCTTTCCGGCACACGTCTGGTTCTGGGTACGGCCGATATGATTCCTCAGATCCGCAACTTCACCTGCAACCTGCTGAGAAGGAGCCCTGACCATTCCTCTTCCGATACACTCTTTTTTGAGCCGCTCATGAAGCAAGCGACCGCTGCACCCTCGCCCGCCTCGTTCTCCGCCGCAGAAAGAGTGAGTCTGCGCGTGGTTGCCATGGGCGGTGGAACCGGCCTTTCCACCCTGCTGCGAGGATTCAAGCGTTTCGTTCCCTCGCCGGGGGCCACCCAGCCCGAATGCGATGATTACCCCTGCCTCATCAGCCATCTCTCCGCCATCGTCACCGTTACCGACGACGGAGGATCGAGCGGCCGCCTGCGCAAAGACTTCAACATGCTGCCACCCGGCGATCTGCGCAACTGCATGGTGGCCCTCTCGGAAGATGAGCACCTCATCGCCCGCCTCTTCAATCACCGCTTTCGTTCCGGAGCCGGCCTCGAAGGCCACAGCTTCGGCAATCTCTTCGTGGCGGCGCTCTCCGAGATGACCGGCGACTTCGCACAGGCCATCCGTCTCGCCGCCGAGATTCTGGCTACCCGCGGCCACATTTACCCGGCGACCACCGCCAACGTAACCCTCGCAGCACAGATGGACGACGGTGAAATCGTCGAGGGCGAAACCAACATTACCGCCAGTAAAAAACACATCACCGAGCTGAGCATGGACCCGCCCGATGCCGCGCCCATGCCCGAAACCCTCGAAGCCATTGAGCAGGCCGACATCATCACCATCGGGCCCGGTTCGCTCTTCACCAGCATCATCACCAATCTGCTGGTCAAAGGAATCCCAGAAGCACTGACCAACGCCCACGGCCTGCGGGTTTATGTCTGCAATTTGATGACGCAGGCTAACGAAAGCCTGCACCTCACCGCTTCCGAGCACATCAAGCGCATTTACGAACACGCTCGCGGCCCGATCTTCGACTACGCCCTGGTGAATACCGCGCCCATCTCAGCAGAAACACGGGACCGCTACGCCGCCGAAGGCGCGGAGCCGATCGATCCTGATATCGAACGCATCGAAGCCATGGGCATCCACTGCATCCAGGGCAACTTCGCCGAGGAAGGCAATGTCCTCCGCCACGCCGCCGATCGCGTCGCCGTCCAGGTGTTGCAACTGGCTCTCAACCAACAAAACGAGAACGACAAAATGCGCGGATAAAAGCACGAGAGTAACTACCGTGGGTACCCATCCTGAGCGAAGGGTGGGGTCAGTTTCCAGAGAGCCGACAATTTCTATTCAACCTGAACCAGCTCCGTAGTCCGCTTCAACTGACCGCAAGCCGCATAGATATCCCGTCCGCGCGGCCTGCGCACGAACGCTGGAATACCACTCAACCGCAGCCGCTCCTGAAACTGAGCCACCGTATCCGGATCTGACATGCGATACGGCATCCCCGGCCCCGGATTCCAGACAATCAGATTCACCTTCAGCGGCAGATTCGCGCGCCTGAGCAGCCGTCCGACCTCGTCCGCGTCATCGAGGCGGTCATTCAAGCCGCCTAGCAGCACATACTCAAACGTGATCTTCTCTTTCGCGCGCAGCGAAACCCGCTTCACCGCCGTCATCACATCCGAGATATCCCACTTGCGCGTAATCGGCATAATCCCAGCGCGAATCGCATCATTCGGAGCGTTCAGTGAAATCGCCAGCTTCGGTCGCAGCGTCTCTTCGGCGAACCGCAAAATCCCCGGCACAATTCCCGAAGTCGAAACCGTCATCCGCGACTCGGGAATCCCAACTTCTTCTACCAGCAGCCGCACCGCCGCCATGAACTCGTCGTAGTTGAGAAACGGCTCGCCCATCCCCATAAAGACGAGGTTGATGCGATCCCTTCCGATCCGAACCTTCTGCCGCTTCAGCACCGTGACCACCTGCCCGGCAATCTCGCCGGCGGTCAGGTTGCGAATGATTCCCAGCTTCGCCGTCAGGCAAAACTGGCAATTCACCGCGCAGCCAATCTGGCTCGAAACGCAGATCGTTGCCCGTCGCAAATCCGTTCCGGCTTCCGAACCATCGTCCGCCTCGCCGCCATCGCCATCCGGCATCCAGACTGTCTCGACCGTCTGCCCATCGTTCCCGGAAATCAGATAGCGCTCGGTGCCATCGACCGAGGTAAATGCTTCGACAATTTTCGGCAATCCAACCTGATATCCGCGCTCTGAAATGGCATCCCGGAGAGTCTTCGGCAGCGTGGAAACCTCTGCCAGATCGTCGACCCATTCCCGGTAAAGTGCCCCGGAAAGCTGCTTTACGCGGTAGGCCGGCTCGGCAAATTCTCTGAGCAAATCTTTAAGTTGTTGATTTTTAAGGCCAAAAAGAGGTTGAGTCGCGGCAGCCCCAAGAGAGTCTAAAATGGAGATAGGTTTTTTCCTGCCCGGCGGCATCATAGCAACAGCTCCGTTGAGACAGCATAGCGCATTCTCCCTGCCACAGAGAGCAGTCCCATAGTCCGCACGGGCAGCAACCAACCAGGAATTATCAAATGGATAACGAACGCAATATACGCCGCACCGTCCTGCCTAACGGGCTTACGATTCTGACCGAAAAAATGGATTACGTCCGCTCCGTCGCCATGGGCGTCTGGATTCGCGCGGGCTCGCGCCACGAAATGCCTGAGGTCAACGGCATCTCGCACTTTGTCGAGCACATGGTCTTCAAGGGCACCAAGTCGCGGTCCGCGCAACACATCGCCCGCGAAGTCGACGCCATCGGCGGCAATCTCGACGCCTTCACCGGCAAAGAAACGGTCTGCTTCAACATGAAGGTGCTCGACGAGCACGTCCCGGTAGCCCTCGACGTCCTCTCCGACCTCGTCCTCAATCCCGTCTTCGCCAGTGATGAGATCACGCGCGAACGCGGCGTCATCCTTGAAGAGATCAAGATGGACGAAGACAACCCTGATTATCTGGTCCACGAAATCTTCACTCAGGCGTTCTGGAAGGACCACCCGCTGGGCAGGCCGATCCTCGGAACGAAAGAGACTGTGCGACGCTTCGAGCGCGATACGCTTTGTAGCTACTACGGCCAGAAGTTCCACGGCGGCAATATGATCTTTTCCGCTGCCGGAAATCTCGACCACGATGCCTTCGTCGAGCAGGTCACGCGTCGCTTCGAATCGCTGCCGGCAGGCGAATCTGTGAGCTTTGCCGTCTCTCCAAAGACCGCGGCTCGCATCATTCTCAAGAATAAGAAGTCGCTCGAACAGGTCCAGCTCTGCCTCGGCGTCCCTGCTCCGGCCATTGCCGACGAGTCGCGCTACGTCACGCTTGTCTTGAATACGATTCTCGGCGGTGGCATGTCCTCGCGCCTCTTCCAGACTGTCCGTGAAGAGCGCGGCCTCGCCTACTCGATCTACAGCGACCTGAATCCTTACAGCGATACCGGATCGCTCTGCGTCTACGCCGGAACCTCCGCCGACCGCGCAGTGCAGGTCGTCCAGTTAGTCATGGAGCAGTTCCGCCGTTTGAAGAATGAGCCCCTGCCAGCCGATGAGCTGCGCCGCGCCAAAGACCAGCTCAAGGGCAACCTGCTGCTCTCTCTTGAAAGCTCCATGTCGCGCATGTCGAACCTCGCGCGCCAGCAGATGCACTTCAACTACTTCTTCGGCATGCAGGAGATCCTCGACAAGGTCGAAGCCATCAGCGAGGATCAGGTGCTGGCCATGGCCAACCATCTCTTCCAGCCGGGATTGGTCGCGGTGACGCTGCTGGGCCGCCTCGACGGCGTAAAGCTCAATCGCAGCCAGCTTGATTGCTAGGGTCAGGTCACAAGGGCTATCCCACCCTTTCGCAAAGTGCGCGAAAGGATGGGGTACCCGGCATCGCCTCATTTTTGAAAGTCAGGTACATCGGGTGCCCCATCCTGAGCCACAGGCGAAGGGTGGGATAGTAAACCCCTGTGCCCAGTAAATGAGCGCTTCGCTGGCATCCTGCGTCCTACTAATTTAGGATTTCTCTCGGCGGCTGTCTTTTTGGCAGCCTACGGGGAGAAGCACACGACCCATGATTGATCTTCAAATGCAAAGACCTTCGGACCGCCGCAGGCGGCAAGCTGGATTTACCCTGATGGAACTGCTGATCGTTATCTCGATCATGCTGATCCTCATGCTCATTGCCATCCCCAACATGCTCAATCTGCGCAGCCAGGCGAATGAGACTTCGGCCATTCAGTCTCTGCGTGCCATCTACCAGTCGGAAATTCAATTCCAGACGAACTACCCCGCCAACGGGTTTGCCTGCTCGCTGCAGGCGCTGGGCGGCGATTCGAACTCAGGGCCGCCGAGCGCAACGAACTCCCAGTTGCTGCAGCGCGACCTCGCGACCGGGGTAAAGGCTGGATACGCCTTCAACATCGTCAACTGCACCAAGACGACGGTGAATAACCAGGACATGTACACCGGCTATGAAGCGACCGCCGTGCCCCAGGCCGTAGGCAAAACCGGCCACCGCGGCTTCTGCATCGACATCACCGGCGAAATCAAGGCCGATCCAGCAGGCGGAACCAATTGCACGGTGCCACTGCAGTAGCATTCGAGCCCTTCGTCCAGGGCGCCGAGTCGAAGGACCTGCTTTTTTTCTACAGCCACAAAACCTAGGTGTCCCATCCTTTCGCGCATTTTGCGAAAGGGTGGGATATCGTCCATCCCAACACCTGTCATTCTGAACGGAGCAAAGCGGAGTGAAGAATCCATATAGACTCAACTCCCCGCAATTCTTCTCCGGGTTTCTCGCGCTCCTCCTGGCATTCACATCCATCCAGCTCCACGCCCAGACTCCCACTGCCGAGTCTCAGGCCGCCCGCATCGACAAGCACTACAACGCGCTTCATTCTCTGTCAGTAAAATTCACTCAGAAATACGACGGCATGGGCATGCACCGCGTAGAGAGCGGCATCCTGCTCCTGAAAAAGCCGGGCAAGATGCGCTGGACATACTCACTGCCACAAGGAAAGCTCTTCGTCCTCGATGGACAGAACGCGTACTTCTACGCCCCCGGTGACATGGAAATTCCGCGCGTCCCGGCCAGGAAACTCGATGACCTTCGCTCGCCGCTGCGCTTCCTTCTCGGCCACACGCAACTTTCCAAAGAATTAACTAATCTTCAGATCGCTCCGGCCGACAATGGTGCTTACACCCTCTCCGGCATCCCCAAAAACATGGAGCAGCGCATCGCTTCCTTCAGCATCACGGCAAACACTGAAGGCGTTATCCAGTCCATGCGCATCGAAGAGACCGACGGCGCCATCAACACATTCGCGTTCGCAGACGAGCAGCCGAACGCCCCGGCCACCGACGCCGACTTCGTCTTTCACACCCCCACCGGAGCGCACATCATCGAAGGTATGCCGCCGATTTAGAACAGATGAGCCGTCATTTAGCCTGGTGAGTATTTTCGTCTCCCACCCTTTCACAAAATGCGCGAAAGGATGGGGCACCCGGCCGCCGATTTAGAAAGGCGTATCACTCAAGAGCCGTCATTCTGAACGCAGCGAAGCGGAGTGAAGAATCCAGAGAATGCAGATAGTCGAAATACCTTCCTGGGTTTTCCCGCTCCTCGATCCAGCTATTACCTGTCGATCTTGTCCGTATCCTCAAAAGCAAATTTACCCAGATAAAACGGATGTGAGATCTGTGGCTTGGCATCCACCGGATTCCACGGATAGGTGTCCGGCGTATTCGTTGGAAAACCCCATATCTTCCCATTCCGCATATCGACCACCACGCGACCATAAAGCTGCTTGCTTCCATCAGAAGCCTTCAGCATCTGCGTCCCCGGCTCGAAATAAAACGGATAGGGAGCCGTTGCCTGTGCCTGCGCTGTCTGCGGCGCAACGTATGGCCGAATCGCAATCGACACCAACGCAATCGCAATCACCGTCAACAGCGCGTTTGTGACTGTAAAGTTCTTCAAAAAAATGCCTCCGAAAGAAAAGATTCTGATGCAGTCCGAAAGACGCTTGCTCTGGTGAACCTCATCGGATTCCCCTCAGCGTGCCCTCCGATAACCGACATCTTGAAGAGATGTGGGCTTAAGCAAGATCGAGGCAATCGGCAGCCGTCCTGTTCAAAATGACAGACGCACGAATTCCCAAAAGATAACGCTCACTCCGCTCGCAGCGCCTTGACCGGATCGATTCCCGCAGCCCGCCGCGCAGGCAGCCATGTTCCCGCCACAGCCAGCAGCGGCAGAATGCACACCGCCACCAAAATCGCGACCGGATCATGCTGCGAAGTGTTGATCAGCTCGTCCTTGGCAAAGCGTCCGGCAAAAAATGCCAACGGCAAGCCTGCAGCGACTCCGAGCAGCGCCAGCACACACGCATGGCGCAGCACCATCCACATCACTTTGCCTCGATCGGCGCCCAATGCCATGCGAATCCCGATCTCCTGCGTACGCTGCGAAGTCACAAACGACAGCACCCCATAAATCCCAACCAGTGAGAGCACCAGCGCCGCTGCCGCAAAGGTCCCAAACAACGCCAGCGCAAACCGTGGCCCCGCATATCCATACATATCCAGCATCTGCCGCAGACTCATGGCAGCAACAATCGGCTGGTCCTTGTCGATCGAATAGACCGCCTGCCGCACAGCATTCATCAGGTCATCCGCAGGCACTGCCGTCTCCACAATCAGCGCGCTGTCCGCCTCCGGCGCAATCGTGTACGGCATAAAGATATGCGGATAATCCTCGCGGAACCCGGCAAAGAGCGGCAGGTCATCCATCACGCCCACAACCGTAAAGGCATCGTCCTGCAATTTGTTCTTCCCGTCTGGCTGAAACTCCGGCAGATGCACCGTCCGCCCCAGCACATTCTGACCGCTGAAATAGCGCTTGGCGAAATTCTCCGTTACCACGATCTCATGCGCTTTTTCCTCAATCTCCCGCTCATCCAGAGCATGCCCCTGCAGAATCCTGCGGCCCGCCATCTGCGTATACACCGCGTCGGTCAGATGAATATTCGTAAAGCGCTTATCCACTGGCTGTCCCGCTATCTGCACATGGTCTCCATACATGTCCATAAGAGGAAACGCATCATCTATCGTTGCATTCTTCACGCCCGGCAGCGAGCGCACCTTCTCCGTCAATTCGCGGAAGAACTGCGCTCGACGCTCCGCGGTTGGATACCGCTCATCCGTCAGCGGAATCCGCATCATCAGCGTGTGATCCGGAGAAAATGGCACCGGAGCATTTTCAACCGCCATCAGCGAGCGCACCATCAGCCCCGCCAGGATGAGCAACACCAGCGACAACGCAACCTCTGTCACCACAAAGCCGCTCAACAGTCGCCGCTGCGCCCTGCTCCCCGAAGAGCGTACGCTGTTCAACACCGCCGCCAATCTCGGATTCGCGCTGTGCCATGCCGGAGCCAGCCCGAAGATCAGCACCGTCGCCAGCGCTATGCCAATCGACACCAGCAGCACCGGCACATTCATCGTCACTACCGCTTCATCCGGAATCGTTTCCGCCGGCACAATCCTCAGCGTGGCCTGCAGCCCGGCATAGGCGAATCCCAGAGCCACCGGCATCGCGACCGCAGCCAGCAGCAGCGACTCGGTAAGCGCATACCGCACCAGCCGCATTCGCGAAGCCCCAATCGCAGCCCGTACTACAAATTCATGCTCACGATATACCGCCCTTGCCAGCAGCAGGCTCGACACATTCACGCATGCAATCAGCAGCAGCACACCCACCGCGCCCAACAGCAGATAAAGCGTGCTCGCCAGTCCTGACTGAAACATCTGGTCGAACGGCATAATCCCCAGGCGGAGATCCTTCGGATATCCATGCGGATCGGTCTTCGCAAAATCAGCAAAGATCGGCGCCAGCTCAGCCGTTGCCTGCGCATCCGTTACACCCGGCTTCAGCCGTCCTACCAGCGCGAAAAAGTGCTGCCCATGTACCTCACGCTCATTCGTAATTTGAATGGGCAGATACACGTCCCCGCCGCGCCACAGAAACCGCGGTGGCATGACTCCAATCACCGTGCATGGATGCCCATCCAGCGTCAGCACCTTACCCAGCACCGAGCGATTCCCGCCGTAGTGTGCCTGCCAATACCGATAGCTCAGCAGAGCCACCTCTCCATGACCCGGCAGCACGTCGTTCTCCGTCGACGCCCGTCCGAGAATCGGCTGCACACCCAGCACGTCAAACGTATTCGCCGTAACGTAATTGCCCCGAATCCGCTGCGGCTCCGCGCCTCCCGTCAGCACCACATTGCTGATCGTCGAAGCCGTTACGCCGCTGAAGATATCGGTCTTCTGCGCAATCTCGTTGAACTGCGCGCCCGTATACACATTCCACCCGCAGCCCCACGGCCACTCCGAAGAGCAGAGCTTCGGCGTAGCCAGCGTATGCACGTCCTTATACGGAAACGGATCGATCAGCACGCCATAAGCCACGCTGAAAACAGCTGTCGTCGCGCCAATTCCGAGAGCCAGCGTCAATATCGCCGTCAGAGCAAAGCCAGGATTCTTGCGTAGCTGGCGAAAGGCATAGCGCAGGTCTTGCAGGAGTATCTGCATCGGTCTTCCCCCACGGAAACAAGCTTATCTTGGGCAAGATGATGCTATCCCAAATTCACCGCCGTATGACAGTGAAGACATCTCCGCCGTGCTAACCTGAACTGTCTTCCAAGACAAACGATTGACTCCAATTAGCCTTCGACGCAAATCAATTTTCCGGTTTTACTAAATCGTTTGAGCTTGACGATCGTATTTCCATGCTTTTAGCATGGCCACGCAATCGAAAACCCTGAGGGAACAACATGCGGATTCGTACGTTCATAAAATGCCTGCCCCTGGCCGCCGGCATTTTCACCATGCTCACGCCAGCCGCGCCAATGCAGGCGCAGAAGCACCATCAAAAAGCCCCCGACGTCCAGAACCAGCCGTGGATGAACAAAAGCCTCTCGCCAGACGAGCGTGCCGAGCTCGTCCTCAAGCAGATGACGCTCGATGAAAAGATCGATCTGCTGCACGGCAATGGCATGCCCCACACGCCTAACTGGCAGATGCCTCTCACCTCGCAGGCCAATGGCGGAGCGGGCATGACTGTCGGACCGGAGCGCCTCGGCATCCCCAACATCTATATGTCCGACGCCGCCTATGGCGTCCGCAGCAGCGGCGAGAATGGCCGCTACTCCACCGCGCTTCCCTCCAACCTCGGCGCAGCCTCCAGCTGGAACCCGCAGGCAGCTTGCAGCTTCGGTCAGGTCATCGGCAGCGAACTGCGCGCCCAGGGCTACAACATGACCCTCGGCGGCGGCGTCAACCTCACCCGCGAGCCCCGCAACGGACGCAGCTTTGAGTACATGGGCGAAGATCCGCTCCTGGCCGGAACGCTCGTTGGCAACCTCATGAAGTGCGAACAGGCCGAGCACGTCATCGGCGACATCAAGCACTACGCCATCAACGATCAGGAAACCGGCCGCAACATCGTCAACGCCACCATCTCGCATCGCGCCATGCAGGAAAGCGACCTTCTCGCCTTCCACATTGGCATCCAGATCGCTGACCCCGGCGCCGTCATGTGCTCCTACAACCGCATCAATGGCGACTACGCCTGCGAAAATAAATACACCCTCACCACCGTCCTCAAAGATCAGTGGAAGTTTCCAGGCTTCGTCGTCTCCGACTGGGGTGGCACGCACAGCACCGAGAAGGCATCCGCTGCAGGTCTCGACAACGAGGAGCCCATGGGCGACTTCTTCGGCCCCAAGCTCAAGGAAGCCGTCGAAGCAGGCCGCGTGCCGCAGTCTGAAATTGACGACCATGCACGCCGCGTTCTCCGCTCCATATTTGCCGATGGTCTTGTTGATAACCCCGGCGAGAAGGGCGTAGTCGACGTGCGCCACGGCTTTGAAGTCGCGCAGCACATCGAAGAGCAGAGCATCGTCCTGCTCAAGAATGACAAGAGCATCCTGCCCCTCAACTCCGGTAAGATTCACAGCATCGCCCTCATCGGCGGCCATGCCGACGTTGGCATGATCTCCGGTGGCGGCTCCGCGCAGGTCGATCCTCCAGGCGGCAACGCCATCATGCCTCCAGGACAGGGCTCAACCCACTGGCAGGAACACATCTGGTTCCCCACCTCACCACTCAAGGCGCTGCGCGAAAAGCTGCCCAGCACCAAGATCGAGTACAACGATGGTCAGGACCTCGACTCCGCTGCATCGCTGGCCAAGAGCTCTGACGTAGCTATCGTCTTCGCCTACCAGTGGATCTCTGAAGGCATGGACCTACCCTCGCTCTCACTGCCCGACAATCAGGATGCGCTGATCGAAAAGATCGCCGCCGCCAATCCGCACACCATCGTCGTCCTTGAATCCGGCACAGCCGTCACCATGCCGTGGCTCGACAATGTCAGTGGCGTAGTCGAAGCCTGGTACGCAGGCACCAGCGGTCACATCGCACTCGCCAACGTTCTCACCGGAGAGGTCAACCCTTCAGGCAAGCTCGCCATGACCTTCCCGAAGAGTGAAGCCGATCTGCCGCGTCCCACCATCGCGCCTTTGACCAAAGAGGACGAAGGCCAGGGCACAGGCGCTGTCAATGGCCGCACCCATGCCGAATCGAAGTACAGCGTCAGCTATGACGAAGGTGTGAAGGTGGGATACAAGTGGTACGAAGCCGAGCACAAGCAGCCGCTCTTCCCCTTCGGCTATGGGCTCTCCTACACCAGCTTCTCTTATTCTGATCTGAAGACAGACAGCGATCAGAAGACCGTGTCCTTCAAGGTAAAGAACACTGGCAAGCGCTCCGGAACCGAAATTGCCGAAGTCTACGCCACACTTCCCGATAAATCTGACGAGTCCTTCAAGCACCTCGTCGGCTTTGAGCGCGTCGATCTATCTCCCGGCGAATCGAAGACCGTCACCATCACCGTCGATCCGCAGGTGATCTCGATCTTCGACGAGCAGAAAGAAAGCTGGCAGCTGCTCTCCGGCAAGTACAAGATCGTCGCCGGCCCGTCCTCAGCGGAAACCCCGCTGAAGGGTAGCCTCGACATCCACTAAGTAAACTTTCAAGGAGTCTCCGACACTTCTCCCGCCCGTCAGCCATGTGCAGTTCGCACTCCGGCTGGCGGGCCTTTCTTTTTCCTAACCAAACCAAATTCATAATCAAACCTCAGGCCGTCATTCTGAGGAGCGCAGCGACGAAGAATCCATGAAATACCCCGGCAGGCATGATCGCCCAAACCTTCAACCAGAAAAGCAAAGCCGGGTGCCCCATTCTGAGCCGAAGGCGAAAGGGTGGGATCGCAGTCACTTCCAAAGCGACAAAACACCCATCGCCTTCTCAGACATCGGATTGGCCCAGAAAGACGAGAGGGTAGAAGCACCGGGCTTTTGCCCGGTGAATCCCGCCACGCAAAAAGAGGGGCTTCAGCCCCGGTCCACCTTCCAAAATCAAATATCCTTGAACCACGATGAAAGCCGCCGCCATGCTCCTCGCCATCACCCTCACCGCCAGCGCGCAAACCGAGAAATCCGGCCCATGGGAGATGCAGAACAGCGGCACCACGGCCAGTCTGCGCGGCATCCATGCCGTCGGCGGCGGAGTAGCCTGGGCCAGCGGAACCGACGGCATTGTCCTGCGCACCGAGGACAGCGGCTACATGTGGCAAAGCTGCGCCATGCCGCCGGGAGCGGAAAAGCTCGACTTCCGCGGCATCTGGGCCTGGGACGCCAACACCGCCATCGTCATGTCCAGCGGCCCCGGCGACCAGTCCCGCCTCTACAAGACAACGGACGGCTGCTCCCACTGGACACTGCTCTACACCAACCCAGACAAGGGCGGCTTCTGGGACGCGTTGGCGTTTGAGGATCAAGACCACGGATTTGCTCTGGGTGACCCGGTAAAAGACAGACTCGTACTGCTTTTTACCCTGGACGCTGGGAAAACATGGGATCGCGTCAACACAGCGAACCTTGATATCGGCAAGGTTAGGATCGGAGCTTTTGCAGCCAGTAATTCGGCGCTTCTGTATGGCCCCTCCCATGTGCCATGGTTTGGGACAAGCGGACCAGACGGTCCCTATCTCTATACTGGGGACAGTGTCTGTACATCAATTACGGCACAAATGAGCCCAGCAACCTGCTTTGAAAAATCCTTGCTCTTTGAAAAGAAGAAGCTGCCCATGGCTGGAACCACGGCTTCGGCGGGAATTTTCTCGATTGCAATGAATGCAGACAAGACTATCGCTGTAGCCGTAGGAGGCGACTACACCAAGCCGGACGAATCCAACGGAACCGCCGCTTGGACCACCGACGGGGGCCAACATTGGACTGCCGCCACGAAACCGCCGCACGGCTACCGTTCTACCGTCGCCTGGGACGCAGACGCTCAAGCATGGATCGCCGCAGGAACCAGCGGCTCCGATATCAGCTACGACGACGGCAAAACCTGGAAGCCACTCGACAACGACAACTGGAACGCCCTCAGCCTTCCATGGATTGTCGGCCCGAAAGGGCGAATCGCAAAATTAGGCGCCCTGCCATCCGCAGGCAATGGAGTGGTGTCAACCCCTTCAGTCCGCTAAATCGAGCATCAACAACGACATAGCATTGCCGATAATTACTGCCCAAATTGGTAAATAGTAGTAAGGAGCGGACAAAATCGTCGGAGCAGCTTCTCTATCCTTCGCAACTCATAGAAAACAAAAGATCTCCGTAGATGCTATGCCTTGTAAACCACTGAAAATAAAAAATCTCCGTACAAAACGGGGAGGGGTACCCCTGGCAGCACGCCGTCATTCTGAATGAAGCGAAGCGGAATGAAGAATCTCCAGTCAGGCGCAGGACCCAAGAACCGGGCGCCCTATTCTTTCGCGCTTATGCGAAAGAGTGGGCGAAGCAGAATTTGAGCGAACCACACGCCGGTTGCGTCTGATTAGCAGCACCTAAGAATGGAAACACGGCAGGCCGGGTTTTCGGGGGATTTCCCGGCCTGCAAACTGGTATCGTGGAAAAGAATGGCAGAATTCGTCATCAAGCTGGCCGATGAGCGCGGGCGCGTACAGGAACAGATCCAGTCCGCTGCCTCAGCCGAAGAATTGCGCCAGCGATTTTCGCAAGCCGGATATTATGTTTATTCGGTCAAGCCCCGCGGCCTCGCCGGCGGCGGCCGAAAACGGGCGAAACTCGAAACATTTCTTATATTTAACCAGCAATTTCTAACCCTGATCCGGGCTGGTCTCCCGATCCTCAGCTCGCTCGAAATGCTGGCAAAAAACCAGAAAAATCCGACGTTTTCTGCGCAATTACAGAACGTTTCGGCGCGTGTACGCACTGGCGAATCCATCTCCTCGGCTTTCGAGGCGCAGGGCGGCTTCCCGCTCATCTACACCACGACGCTTCTGGCAGGTGAACGCAGCGGCAACCTGGAAGAGGTGCTTGGCCGCTATCTGTCGTTCCAGCGCGTATCCCTCACATTCCGCAAGAAGTTACAGGCCTCGCTCGTCTATCCGGCACTGCTCATCACACTAGTCTTCGGACTCTTCATCTTCCTGATCACCTTCGTCGTCCCGCGTTTTGCCCTGCTCTACGACCAGATCGGCACCAAACTGCCGGCAATCACGCTCTTTCTGCTCGCTTTAGGCAACGGAGCGCAACACTATATCCTCTATATCCTGCCTTGTGCAGCGATCATCGGCTATCTGCTTTACCGTTGGAGCAAGACCGAAACCGGCGCCGACCGCATTGATGGCATCCGCATCAAGCTTCCCATCTTCGGCAACATCTGGCTCAAGTATCAGGTCGCCCTCTTCTCCCGGACGCTCTCGACTCTGCTCTCCGGCGGCTTACCCCTGGTACCGTCGCTCGAAACTGCCGCGAGATCGATCGCCAGCAAACGCATCGCGAAAGCAGTATTCTCGTCTGTAGGCAGCGTGCGCGAAGGCAAGAGCCTCGCGAAAAGCCTCATTAGCACCAAAGTCTTTCCCGAGCTTTCGACGGAGATGATCGAGGTAGGCGAATCGACCGGCGCATTACCGCAGATGCTGAATTCGGTCGCGGAATTTTTTGAAGAAGACGTGCAGACTGCTCTGACGGCATCGCTCGCGCTGATCGAGCCTGCCATTCTTATCGTGATGGGTGTTGTAGTGGTTATTATTCTCATCGCGCTTTATCTCCCCATCTTCTCGCTCAGCCAGGCAGGCACGTTCCAGCGGTAAAGGATTTTTATGGCACAGGCACCAGCATTCATTCCCATCGAGCAGGACGAGACAGCGCGCGCACAGGCGCTCGCCATCCGCTATCGTTGTGAGTTCGTCGATCTCAAGAACTTCCGCATTCAGCACGATCTCTTCCGCACCGTGCCCGTGGACATGATGTTCCGCTACAACTTCGTGCCGCTCGAACAGCACGAGGACCGGCTCGTCATCGCCGTGAGCGACCCCAGCCGCCTGATGGTGCTGGATGAAATCGCAAGCCTTCTCGGCCAGCGCATTTCCACCCGCGTGGCTACCCTTTCGCAGATCACCGATCTGCTCAAAAAAACCGAGCAGTCGCAGCGCGTCCTCGACGAGGCTTCTGAAGGTTTGACCTTCGATGTTCTTTCCGGGGATGACAATCCCGACGAAAACATCTCGATCGAAAAGCTGACCTCAGAAGAAGACATCAGCCCGATCATCCGCCTCGTCGACACTACGATCTTCACAGCCCTCGAACGTCGCGCTTCCGATATCCACATAGAGACCTACGACGACTCCGTTATCGTCAAGTACCGCATTGACGGCGTGCTGCAGCAGGCGATGGCCCCCATCGCACGCGAGCACCACTCGACGATTCTTTCGCGTATCAAGGTCATGAGCGAGCTCGATATCGCCGAGCGCCGCGTGCCACAGGACGGCCGCTTCCGGGTGCGGTACAAGACGCGTCTCATCGACTTCCGCGTCTCCGTCATGCCTACGGTACATGGCGAAAACGCTGTGCTTCGCGTGCTCGATAAAGAGTCCATGAGCGAGAAATTCACCAAGCTCTCGCTTGATGTTGTTGGCTTCGCCGATGAAGATCTGCGCCGCTTCCGCCGCTACATCAAAGAGCCCTACGGCATGGTGCTCGTTACCGGTCCGACCGGCTCCGGCAAAACCACCACACTTTACGCTGCGCTCAACGAGATCAAGAGCGAAGAAGACAAGATCATCACCATCGAAGACCCGGTCGAATACCAGATTCGCGGCGTTACGCAGATTCCCGTCAACGAGAAAAAAGGTCTTACTTTCGCGCGCGGACTGCGCTCTATCCTGCGCCACGACCCGGACAAGATTCTCGTCGGCGAAATCCGCGACCAGGAAACGGCGCAGATCGCTATCAACTCTGCGCTGACCGGACACCTTGTCTTCACTACCGTCCACGCAAACAACGTCTTTGACGTGCTCGGCCGCTTTTTGAATATGGGCGTCGAGCCGTACAACTTCATCTCGGCGCTCAACTGCATCCTCGCGCAACGTCTCGTGCGTACCATATGTGAATACTGTGTCCGCTCGGTGAAGCACGATGAAGAGACGCTGATCGCCAGCGGCCTCAATCTCGACGAGTGGCGCAACTTCGATTTCCGCGAAGGTGCGGGCTGCATTGAATGCGGGGGCACCGGTTATCGCGGACGAACGGCGATCCACGAGCTGCTCGATCTCACTGATCCGATCCGCGAAATCATTCTGGAGAAGAAGCCCAGCTCCGAAGTCCGCAAGCTCGCACAGCAGGAAGGTATGCAGTTTCTGCGCGAATCTGCGCTGGATCGCGTGCGGAATGGATTTACGACGCTCAAGGAAATCAACAAGGTTACGTTCATCGAGGCGACCCGCTAGTGGCATTCGAATTTCTTTTGCCGAATACGCATTTACGTCCCCGGCTGGCATGCGAGCTTGCGCCCGCCGGCGTTGTCGCCGCACGTCTGAACGATACGCCGCAGACGGCAACCTCTTTCGCTGCGCTTTTTGCCGGCGCTTTGATACCCGGCCTGAAGACGCCGAACATCCTCGACAAGGCTGCGGTCGTCGCTGCTCTGAAGCGCGCTCTTGATGCGGTCGATGCGCGGGACAAGCGTCTCACGCTGGTAGTTCCCGATGCGGCCGCCCGAGTGTTGCTGCTCGATTTCGACACGCTGCCCTCAAAGCTTGCCGAAGCCCTGCCGGTCGTACGTTTCCGTTTGCGTAAGCTGGTTCCTTTTGAAGTCGATGACGCGGCCATCAGCTACCAGATCATGACGCAGAACGCGGATGAAGCGCGCGTTTTAGTCACTGCGATGCCGCGTGCTGTGATCAGCGAGTACGAAGAGGCTGTGCGACTCGCGGGATACGAACCTGGTGTCGTAATACCCAGCACGCTGGCCGCGCTCGCGGCATTGTCGGAGGCTGAACCCGCACTCTTCGTTAATCTCAATGGAAGTTCGGTGACGACAGCGATCACGCGCGGCGATGAGCTGCTGCTGCATCGCAGCCTTGAGCTACCCGATGACGAAACACTTCATGATGAAGAGCTTCGCCATGCCGTTTCTGTATCGATTGCTTATTTTGAAGACACACTCTCATCCATCCCGAATGCGGTTTTTTATGCCGGGCCTGGCGGCGCGCCGGAGTTATCACGCGTTCTCGAGCTTGAACAGTTCCGCATCCGCGACCTGACTTCGGCAGCGGTAGCTGGAACGGGCAACGTGCCCAAGGGTTTGATGTCCGGAGTGTCAGGAGCGCTCGCAAGCTAATGCGCATTACCGTCAATCTTGCTACTAAACAATTTATCGAGCTGCGGCCCGTCTACAAGCGGCTTCGCCTCTGGATGGCGATTCTTTTCGTGCTGGCGATTCCGCTGTGGTTTCTCTCTCATGTCGAGCAGCAAAAAGCAGCGGCGGCTACGGCAAGGGTACATACCATGCAAGGCAGCGTGCAGCAGATGCAGCGCCAACAGCAGAGTTACCAGGCGCTGATGCGTCAGCCGCAAAATGCGGCTGTGCTGACGCAGTCTGACTTTCTAAACGATCTCTTCCGTCGCAAGGCATTCTCGTGGACCTCAACGATGACGGACCTTGAGACGGTTCTGCCCGGTGGCGTACAGGTCATGAGCATCGATCCTCAGGTTTCTTCTGATGGACACGTCACGATTCGCATGCGGGTAAGCGGCGCGCGTGACCGCGCGATTGAACTGGTGAAGAACCTGGAAAAATCAAAGCATTTCGCCTCGCCCCGCCTCTCGAACGAAGCTCTCGCCACTTCGAACAATGGCAACGGGCAGGCGATGCCCGTCAACGCATCAAGCGATGTAAACTTCGACATCCTTGCCGATTACAGGCCGCTGCCGCTCGCACCGGAAAACTCCGAAAGTAAGCAGGCAAAACAGCCGGAACAAAAGTCACAGCAACCGCAGCCTGTACAGAAAACGAAGCGAGGCGCGCGATGAACAACCTGCGCAAATTGCTTACAATGCTGAATCTGCATTTTGCCGGCGTGGTCATTTTGCTTGGATTGAACCTTTTCCTGCTGACGCGCCTGGTCCTCGCGTGGCATGCCGCAAGTTCCGATCAAACGGCGGACTACGAAGCGAGCCACGTGACTTATGAGCAGTTACAAGCGCAGATGTCACACCTGCAGGGCCTTCCCGAAAAAGTGGATCAGGCACGTACGGATGCCGACAAGTTTTATGGAAAGCGCATCGCCCCGAACTACTCGACGATGGCTGGCGAACTCGGCGCGTTAACCAGCAAGAACAATGTGCGCCTGACGCGCGCACAATATACACCTGTGCCGGCTATTCATGGACTGACAGAAGTGCGCATCGATGCCAGCCTGAGTGGCGAATACACTTCGCTGATGCATTTCATCAACGATATCGAGCGCGATAAGAATGACGTTTTCTTCACTATCAACACGCTGACTTTCAGCGGGCAGCAGGGTGGACTCGTCAATCTGCGCCTGCGCATGACCACCTATCTACAGTCGAGCGATGATCTTCCTGCGGCGACCGGTGATCAGAATGCAGTAGCAAATCAGCAGGCCTCCCTGCAGTCTCCGGAGGTTCGCTGATGGCTCTGAAACTGGGCGCGGAAGATAAGAAAAAAGTCATCATCGCCGGTTCGCTGGGCGTTGTCGTCATCGGTCTGCTCGTTAATGTGTTGATGAGTTACTTCGGCGGAGGATCGACGCCAGCACCTGCGCCACCGCCACAAACCACCACGACGCGGCCGGCGCGCACGACTTCAACCAGAACAGCGGGCGAGCACGCAGCGGTCCGCATCCCCGGCATTGGCGCAAGCCTCGATCCAACGCTGCATCCGGAATGGATGGCGCAGGCCGAATCGCTTGAATATTCAGGCAAAGGCCGCAACATCTTCTCGCAATCGTCGGCTCCGGTGGAGATTGAAAAAGTAAAGGCTCCGATTCGGCCTTCGGGTTCTGTCGCACAGGTTCCGCAGGGCCCCCCGCCACCACCAGCGATCGATCTAAAATTTTTCGGCTATGAGTCGCCCAAGGATGGCACCCGCAAAGCATTTCTTCTGCATGGCGATGATGTGTTCATTGCATCTGAGGGAGACGTGGTCGATCATCGGTACAAGGTCTTGAAGATTTCGCCATTCTCGATACAGATCGAGGATATTCCATACCGGAACGCGCAGCCGCTGCCACTGGTGCAGAACTGATTCCATGAAACGCCGCAGCCCATCTTCGCAGGCGGAAGCAGGTTACATCCTGATGGCAGTGATTTTTATGACGCTGCTGTTGCTGATCGCGCTGGCTGTGGCTGCCCCGCGCATCGCTGCCGATATTCAGCGTGATCGCGAAACGGAACTGGTGCGTCGCGGCGAGCAATACAAACGGGCCATTAAGCTCTATTACAAAAAGTTCGGCCGCTATCCCGGATCCATTGATCAGCTGGAAAACTCCAACAACATCCATTTCCTGCGCAAGCGCTACGCGGATCCGATGACAGGCAAAGACGACTGGAAGCTCATTCACCTGGGTGAAGCTCACGTGAAGCCCATGGGCCTCTTCAGTCAACCGATCCAAAATGGCGGAGCGACGACGACAGCAGGAAATAGCGGTATGGTTGGGACGACGCCAACCTTTGGCGGAAGCTCCAACGGCAGCACCTTCTCATCATCGAGTAGTTCGACGGACTCAAGCGGAACTTCAAGTACATTCGGTAACAGCACGACGCCGGGCGGCAGCACCACCAGTTCTTTCGGCGGAACGTCGCCCAGCTCACCCAGCAGCGGTCAGACGATGGGTGGCGCTCCCATAGTGGGAGTCGCAAGCAAGAACACCAAGACATCCATCAGGCAATACAAGCTGCAGAAGCATTACAACGAATGGGAATTTGTCTACGATCCCGTCGAAGACCTGATGAGCGCCGTAAGCCTTTTCGGCGGAGCCAGCACAAACGTCAACGGCACCAACGGAACCAATGGCGCCGGTAGTTCCAGCCCAACTTCGCCCGGCAGCAATCCAACCGCACCGTCGAGCGGCTTTCCCAGCAGCACACCGACTTCGCCGCAGCAATAGAAAAGGCCTCGCGCAGTGCGAGGCCTTTTCCTAATCTTCTAACAAAAAGTGATTACACGCTGAAGGAGGATCCGCAGCCACAGGTGCTCTTCGTGTTCGGATTCTCGAACTTGAAGCCAGCTGCTTCCAGCGTTTCGACGTAATCGACGACGCAACCGTTCAGGTACATCAACGATGTTGCATCGACAAAGACCTTGAGTCCGTCGAAGGTGAACACCTTATCCATCATGCCCGACTGATTCTCAAAGGACATGGAGTACTGGAAGCCTGAACAACCGCCGCCTACAACGCCAATGCGTAATCCGGCAGGAAGCGGATCCTGCGTCGCCATGATTTCGCGGACTTTACCGACCGCCGTATCGCTCAGAGACAAGGGTGTTTTCTTGACTTCAGGTGTTTCCGCGGGCGTAAGGGTTGCAGTTGCCATGTAAATCTCCCTGGTAAATAAGCTTCTATAAGTGTACAGCCGCTCACCCGGCCATACAACTCCTCATATTTGGATGACGGATGTACGCTTTGGATTCAGTCTTACTGGGCGATAACCTGGCCGGATATCCGGTCATATTGCGCCTGTGTGAGGATACCCTTGCTCACCAGATCACTCGCCGAACCATAAGGTCGACCCTGAACAATCAGCTGTGCCCTTTTTCCCGTAATTCCTGGTAATTCAACAAGTTGCTCTTCCGTAGCGGAGTTGATGTTCACTGTGCCAGCGCCGGGCTTTGCATTTGACTTCAACCCTTCTTTCACTCCAGCCGCTATGTCGTTTACTTTGCGCTCCGCGTTGGCGGCTGCAACCTTCGCGTCAGCTGCTGCCTGTTTCGCGCCTGCTTTCACGTCCTGGGTCGTCTTAGCGGCTTGATCCTGCACCTGTTGGTCCGACGCCGGCTGATTATTATTGCACGCAGTGAATCCCAGGGACGCCACACTGATGGTGAGTGCGGCAAAAGTATTCAAGGCAAAACGCATCTTTCTCCTCCAAACCCGTAAACAATCAAACGTATGGAGTCCTCAAAATATCAAGAGGTTGCCAAACTGGTTTCATTTCGCGAAAAAAGCCCCTGTTCAACCCAGTTGCGATAGGACTATGATCCAAATCGAAGCGGCCCCACCTACCCCCGAGCCCGGTAAATTTCGGACCCGCTTGTACCTGGGACAGCTCCAACTCGAATCCTGAGGTGCTCTATGAGCATCATGCTTATGCTGTGGATCGTTTGGGCCGTTGTCACAACCCTTCTTTTAGCGCTCCTTGCTTACCGTGGAACCCTGACCCGCTACGAGGAAGATCAGCTCTTCCTTGACCCGTCTTCCGGTCACCAGGAGCAGGAGCAAACCCTGATTGTACAGAAAGTGAATCGGGTTCAACCGCTCGTTCGCATTATGACGGGCGCTACGTGTGTTCTGTCCGCAACTATTATTGGCGTATACGTTTGGGACGCGATTAGCCAATTCAAGTAAGGAGCTCGTTCGTCCGGCCGGGATGCCCTGCATCCCGGCTCCTTACTCTGACTTCAAAAGAAAACGCCGGAGTAGCCATCCTGGGCTACCACACGGCGTTCTTTGTGATTACAGCTTCGTGGAAATAGCCGCTGTTTGCTAGTCGATGGCCGCGCTCAGCTGATGACGCACGTCTGCGCCGCGCACCCAGAAAATCACATCCATGGCAATGTTGGTCGCGTGATCCGCGATCCGCTCCAGATTGCGCGAAATGATGATTGCGTGCAGCGCCGGTTGGCTCAGCTCCGGACGAGCCTGAATAAATCTTGTCAAATCTTCGTGAGCAATGCGGTTCATACGATCGATCTCATCGTCCATCTCCAGCACTGACTCCGCGACGTGCGCATCCGCGTCAAGCAGCGACTGTAGGGCCGTGCGGATCATACGTGCGGCGCAGTTACGCATGCAGTCAATGTCGATGGGCAGATCGACCGGATCACCTCGAAGCATATCCAGCGTGCGAATGGCGATGCTCATGGACTGGTCCCCGATCCGCTCCAGATCGCTGTTGATCTTGATCACTGCGAGGATGAACCGCAGATCAATCGCCATGGGTTGTTCCTTGGCAAGCAGGTCGTAGGCCATCTCATCCAGTTCACGCTGCGAGGAATTAATAGCCTTTTCGTTCTCCCGCACAAACTGGCAGAGGCTCGCGTCGCGCTGTAAATATGCGTCGACGGAGGCATCCAGTGCCTGCTGAGAAAGCGCGGCCATCCCCAGAATTTTGTCTTTTAACTCGGCGAGCTGCTGCTGGAAATGAATGCGGGGCAAGGGAATCCCTCCAGCCTTCAGTATGCAACAAATATGTAAAAATTCCGCGAAAACATATGTGCGGAGACGCTTGAGACTGTTACCAAACTCTACGCACCCATTATGGATCTGGTCAGTAACTGGGAACTCACCACCATCGGCAGCGTGGCTGAGTTCCCTTTTACTTCTGAAAAGAACAGCAGGCTCTAGCGCACCTTCCACTTTGTGGAAAGTGTCGCCAGCTTTTCATTCAACGTAGCCTGTGGTTTCGGCGGCTGCTTCATCTTGACAGCCGGGCGTTCCGCGGGCTCCATCAACGCTTTCATTGAGAGCGAAATTCGCTTGGTCCTGGCATCGGCGCTCAACACTTTCACTTTTACGATCTGCCCGGCTTTCACCGCTTCTGAGGGTTCCTTGATGAAGCGGTTGGAGAGCTCGCTGATGTGAACAAGGCCGTCCTGATGCACGCCGATGTCGACGAAGGCTCCAAACTTTGTCACATTCGTCACCACGCCTTCGAGCACCATTCCCACCTGCACGTCAGAGATTTCCTTCACACCTTCATGGAAACTGGGCGCAACAAACTTGTCGCGGGGATCGCGGCCCGGCTTGCACAGTTCTTCCAGAATGTCGTTCAGCGTGAAAGTTCCTGCCGAGAGCTGGTTGCGGTCTATCTTTTCCAGCACCTGCGGATTGCGGATAACCTCATCAATTGGCGTCTGCAATGATTCGGCAATCTGCTCAACCACCGAATACGATTCAGGGTGTACTGCGGTCATGTCGAGGGGATTATCTCCATTGCGAATACGAAGGAATCCGGCAGCCTGCTCAAACGTCTTCGGTCCGATACCGGAAACTTCCATCAACTGTGTGCGCGAGCGGAAACGGCCATTCTGGTTGCGATGGTTGACGATGTTGATCGCCGTACGCTCGGTGACTCCGGCAACGTAACGCAGCAGCGTCCACGAGGATGTGTTCAGATCCACGCCCACTCGATTTACGCAGCTTTCAATGACATTTTCGAGCGACTCCTGAAGTTGCCGTTGATCGACGTCATGCTGATACTGGCCAACACCAATCGATTTCGGGTCGACCTTCACTAATTCCGATAGCGGGTCCTGTAACCGCCGCGCAATCGAGATGGCTCCGCGCACAGTCAGATCGAGGTCGGGAAACTCTTGCCGCGCAATATCTGACGCGGAGTAGACGCTCGCGCCTGATTCGCTGACGGTAACGGAGAAGATGTCCTGAATCTGCTTTTCCCGCAGGAACTCGCGCACAAAGGCATCCGTTTCGCGTGAGGCTGTGCCATTGCCTATCGCGATGGCGCGGACGTTGTGTTGCCGCAGAAGAGCTTCGATTTTATGGTTAGCTTCAACAACACCGTGCTTCGAGGTATGCGGATAAATAACATCGTGCGCCAGCATCTTGCCGGTTTCGTCGACGACAGCTATCTTGCAGCCGGTGCGTAGTCCAGGATCGATACCGAGCACTGAGATCGGTCCAGCCGGAGGCGCGAGCAGCAAGTGATAAAGATTGTCGCGGAAGACCTGAATCGCTTCCGTATCGGAACGCTGTTTCAACTCGAAGCGAATCTCTGCCTGAATGGAGGAGTTAAGCAGTCGCGTCCAGGCGTCTTCAATCGCGAGCTCCAGGTGACGCGTCCAGTCACCCCGCTGCCGCAACACATGCGACTGTATGACCCCGATGGACCGCTGCGCTTCGAGTTCAATCAGGAAATAAAGCACGTTTTCGCTTTCACCGCGGCGAATAGCCAGCATGCGGTGCGAAGGAATCGTCTTCACCGGCTCCTTGTACTCGTAATACATCTTGAACTTTTCCTGCTCGTCTTTGGCGTCGAGCGCCTTGCGGCTGATCACAATGCCCTCGTCAAACATGAGCTGGCGAAGAGCCTTGCGCAGATCGGCACTTTCGCTGATCCACTCAGCGACAATGTGGCGCGCACCTTCGAGCGCTTCGTCCGCTGTAGCGACTCCAAGCTCGACATTCACGAATGTCGGAGCGAGCGTCTCAAGCGTTTCTACGCCGGCCTGCTGCGCCCAGAGATATTGCGCCAGCGGCTCCAGCCCCTTTTCCCGAGCCATTGTCGCCTTGGTGCGGCGCTTGGGCTTGTAAGGAAGGTAGAGGTCTTCAAGCTCGCTCTTATCGAGGGTGCCTTCGATGCGCGCCTTCAATGCATCCGTCAGTTTTCCCTGCTCTGCAATGGAAGCCAAGATAGTGGCGCGGCGTTCTTCCAGTTCGCGGAAATAGGCCAGCTTCTCTTCGATGTCGCGGATCTGCACCTCATCGAGATTGCCGGTTGCCTCTTTGCGATAACGCGCGATGAACGGAACTGTCCCGCCTTCGTCCAGTAATCCGATTACGGCAACAAGACCGTGTAGAGGAAGGTTAAGAGATTGAGAGATGTGAAGAAGAATTTCAGGGGAAAGAGATTTTGCGTCGCTCATGAACTGTCTCTGTTCATGCTACATGCCACGGATGAGGAAATTTAGGTTTCGAATTCGGGGACTAGACTATCGAATCTCGCGACGTACTCTTGTCTGCGTCTTTTGCCGGATCTGCTTTCCCGCGCAGGCGGGCGATCTGCCGATTTGCATGTGCCTTCAGCCGATCCCGCAGCCGGGCGGCGCGAGGACTATCGACTGCGAGCAGGCCCAGACCGAGGAGCATCAAAGGAATACCGGGAAGAATCGGGAGTACGCATCCCGCCGCGCCAACTGCGACGCAGGCGTATCCACCCGTCTGGCGCATGATCTTCTTAACCCGACTGTTTTCCTGCGCCTGCATACGCATTTGATTCGATGAGCCGCGATTTGGATACTTTATGCCAATCGGTGCTCGGCTTCTCTGGCTGCTTCGTAAATCTGATCGAACGATTCGACGGCGTATAAAACCTTCTGCATCTCAGAAACCAGAAATTGCTGATTCAGGACGGCATCCAGATCGAAATCGCGAATTTCAGGACCGCCCTCGTCTGTTCTGTTGATTACATTCGTCGATTCGCCATGCGAGGAGATGAGCCCACTGCCATAAAGCTTGATCGTGCCCTTCTGCCGGATGACGCCGAATTCAACCGTAAACCAGAAGAGCCGCCCCATACGCTCCAGCTTGTCCTTGTCGTGCATCAGCCCGGCACAGACACGGCCGTACTGCTGCAGAAAATCGGCAAATACCGGGTGCGCGTGCATCGGCACATGACCGAAAACATCATGGAAGATATCCGGCTCCGGTGTGTATTCGAGCGATTCGCGTTTGCGCAGCCACGTCGTGGTGGGAAACTGGCGCGCTGCGAGCATTTCAAAAAAAGCATCCGGCGGCAGAAAACCGCTCACAGGCGTCGCGTTCCATCCAGTGCGCGGCCCAAGACGCTTATTCACTTCCGCGAGATCAGGAATCGAATCCTCACGCAGCCCAATCTGTTGAAAGCCCTGGAGATACTCCTCGCAGGCGTGCTCTTCAAGCTGTGGCATGCGTCGCCGCACCAGCTCAGCCCAGACGGAATGCTGGTCGGGCGTATAGGCAGCCCAGTCCTGCTGGATGAGAAACGATTCAGCAATTGGCAAATTCGCTGTGAGCGGGTTCATGACCGGACACCCCTTCGTACAAAACTCTTGAGCATCGCATTCCAGCGGGAGACGTGTCAATTTCCCACTGTAAATTCTCGTTGATCTCAGGAAAGCTCCCCCACCGCAATTTCCTCTACGCCGGCAGCCGCAAAGTCCCTTCGCGTAGCCTCAACCGAATCCTGCAAATCAATCGCCCGGCAAGCGTCTGCTATGACAAAAGCTGCAAATCCAGCCGCACGCGCATCCACCGCTGAGTAGCGCACGCAGAAATCATAAGCGAGTCCCGCAAGAAAGACGCGCTCAATCCCGCGTTCGCGCAAATGTCCATCCAGTCCCGTCTTCGTCGCGCGGTCATTTTCCTGAAACGCGGAATAAGAATCGATCTCGCGTCGAAATCCTTTACGCAGAATCAACTCTGCTCTTTGTGTGTCAAGACTGGAATGAAATTCGGCTCCGCGGCTTCCCTGCACGCAATGGTCGGGCCATAACGTCTGCTCTCCATATGTAACTTTGATTGGAACAAATTCTTCCGCTCCTGCATGGCTCGACGCAAACGAAAGATGGCCTTTCGGATGCCAGTCCTGCGTGAGGATCACATGCTGGAACAACGGCAAAACCTTGTGGATGACAGGAACCACTTCATCTCCATGAGGTACAGGAAGCGCGCCACCCGGGCAAAAATCGTTTTGCACGTCGATGACAAGCAGCAGGTCACGGTCCGTAATTTTTATCGGCATTTCATACTCTGCCATCTGGTCAAGCGTGTTTCCCTGGGTATATGGTATTGGGTCGCAGCCGCATATGTCAGGTAATCCGAAGATACAGACGGCGCGTCTAACTTAAGTGAAATGGGAGTACTCTTCGATGTCCACTCTTCTGCACCCTGAAGTACAAACTCAGAAAGACTTTCTTCCCCTCAATGGAACAGACTATGTTGAATTTTACGTGGGTAATGCGCGTCAGGCGGCTTATTACTACCGCGTAGCTTTCGGCATGAAACTTGTGGCATACGCCGGCCCTGAGACTGGCGTTCGCAGCCGCGCTTCCTATGTGTTGCAGCAGGGAAAAGTACGATTCGTACTTACAACACCACTGCGTCCAGATGGAGAAATCGCTGAGCATGTGCATCGCCACGGTGACGGAGTGCACGACGTCGCGCTCTGGGTAGATGATGCAAAACTGGCATGGAAAGAGACGACAAAGCGGGGCGCCCGTAGTGTTCGCGAGCCTTTTGAAGTCCGCGACGAGCACGGTGTCGTGAAGCTCTCCACGATCGCTACTTATGGCGATACGGTCCACACCTTTGTCGAACGCAGGGAATATGGCGGCCCGTTCATGCCGGGTTATCGAGTTGTCGAAAATGATCCCGTTGCCCGTCCCGTCGGACTGCTTTACATCGACCACATGGTGGGCAATGTGGGTTGGAACGAGATGAATCGTTGGGTTGATTTCTACTCGGACATCATGGGCTTCTCTCTCTACCAGCACTTCGACGATAAAGACATCTCCACGGAATACTCGGCTTTGATGTCGAAGGTCATGGCCAATGGGAACGGGCGCGTAAAGTTTCCTATTAACGAACCGGCGGAGGGCCGCAGAAAATCACAGATCGAAGAATACCTTGAGTACTATCACGGTTCCGGCGTACAGCATCTCGCGCTTGCAACTGACAATATTCTGCACACGGTTGATAGATTGCAACAACAAGGCGTCGAATTCCTGAAGGTTCCGCACAGTTACTACTCTGAACTGGAAGCGCGCGTCGGCAAGATTGACGAGCCCATTCAGGAACTCGAACAGCTCGGCATCCTCGTCGATCGCGACGACGAGGGCTACATGTTGCAGATCTTTACTCGTCCAGTAGAAGATCGGCCCACTTTGTTCTACGAGATCATTCAACGCAAAGGCAGTCGTAGCTTCGGTAAGGGGAATTTCAAGGCGCTGTTCGAAGCGATTGAACGCGAACAGGAAGCACGCGGAAATCTATAAAGAAAGCTGAATGAGCTGCCGCATCGGCGGCGCATCGTTGTCACTCTGAGCGAAGCGAGAAATCTGCTTCGATACTATAGAAAGAACAAGACCTCGCTTCGCTCAAACGATAACGTCTTATGATTACGACTCTCGATTCGCATATCGATCCAGGCTTGCTACACGACGAAGATCTAGTCCTGAAATTTTCCCGCTACGAGCCTCACAAATTTTTTCTAGTTCCCGCATATCACTTCCTGATGGTCCATGCGGATACCAGCGAAGAAATGGGCCGCATCAACCTGCGCGCTGAAACCAACTCCACCATCGAGCGTTTTTCCGGGCACATCGGATACGCCGTACACGAACCATATCGGGGTCGCCGGTACGCGGCGCGATCGGTTCGACTATTGCTGCCGCTGGCGCGTCAGCTCGACATCGCTCCTCTTTGGATCACCTGTGATCCGGATAATGCCGCTTCACGCCGCAGCTGCGAACTGGCGGGAGCCGAATTCGTGGACATCGTAAACCTGCCTCCAACCTACGGCGGCTATGCTCTCGGTCAACGTCAGAAATGCCGCTATCGTTTACTGGCATAAATAAAAGCGGCCCCGCGAAGGGGGCCGCTTTTTGCTCAATTTGGCAAGCACGACAGCTAGCGATTTGCCGAGATGCTCAGCGTCATCGTCCTCTGGATGTCACGTTTGCCAATTCGACCACACAACACTAACTACACACACTTTCCTCTGATGCAATTTTTGTTCCAGGAGTACATCCGCGCCGTACCCGCATTATTCAATCGTTTTATAGGCTGGCATTCCGCAGGTTCGACTCTCGCCTAGAAAAAATTTCGCACCTGCAGGCAAAACCTTCACTCGACCGTCATCGCAACTCCGCGCGCTTCGCGTCCGAACGTGGTAACGATTGCAAGAAAGATCGCCACAATGAAGACGGTCACCGCAAGCACCATCCCGTAGCTGCCGTAACGCTCCGCTGCCTTTGCCTGCAGCACGGCATTACGCGAGGTCAACAGGTTTCCAAGCTGGTAGGCAAGCCCGGGAAACGTAGCGCGCACAGGCCCCGGCGACAACTCCGTGAGATAAGCAGGAACCACTCCCCACGCTCCCTGCACCATGAATTGCATGAGGAAAGCTCCAGCCGCCAGAACGTAGAGAGAGTGACCAAAGGCGAATAACGGAATTACAGGCAGCGCTAATAACGCAGCAGCGATGATGGCGCGCTTGCGCCCAAAGCGTTCTGACAGGCTGCCGAAGAGAATGCCACCCAACAACGCTCCGATGTTGTACACGATGGCGACACCGCCCGTCAGCGCAGCCGAATAGCCATGATCTTTCTGCAGAAATGTCGGGTATAAATCCTGCGTGCCATGCGAAAAGGCATTGAATCCGGCCATGAGAATGATCAGGAAAAGAAACGTAGGCGCGTATTGCCGGATACCGCTCGCAACTGAGATCTTCGTCTTTTCACCCAGCCCGACGCGCCATACTGGTGACTCTTCAACCTTGAGCCCGATATACAGAACAAGAAGCGCGGGCGCAGCACCGACGATAAAAAGTCCACGCCAGCCTACGACGTGCCCGTGCCACATCAGATGTGAAAACGGTTTGAAGAGCACAGCATAGACCGCTGCCGCCACCAGGTATCCGACGGCGTAGCCCTCCTGAAGCAGTCCGGAAAAGAAACCGCGCCCTTCTTTCGGCAGCGTCTCAAATGCCAGTGCCGCGCCCACGCCCCATTCCCCGCCCATGGCGATTCCGAAAAGCGCACGGAGAATCAATAGACTATGCAGCGATGGAGAAAAAGCGCATGCCAGCTCAAAGATCGAATAGCAGGCAATATTCAACATCAGCGCCGGACGCCGGCCCCATTTATCTGCCAAGAACCCAAAGAGAAATGCGCCCACCGGGCGAAAAGCCAGCGTGAGAAAAAGCGCCTCAGCGACTGCCGAGGCACGCGCATGGAAGTCGGCCGCAATCGCTGAAACACAGAAAACAAGCAGGAAATAATCGAAGGCATCGAGCGACCAGCCCAAAAAGCAGGCGGCAAAGGCATGCCGTTGCGGCGATGTCAGCGACCGAAAATGGGAAAAGTAACGGGGTGGTGGCATCGTCAGGGCCCGAATCTAGGAGCTTACCAGAGTGTCCGGCCAATCCTATTTGATTTATTTCAGATAAATATTTGTTGCAACGATTATCGTTTCTGCGTATCTATATATTAACTTCGCCAGCGACTCTGGCGATCCGACAACGAAGTCCTGGAGAAAGATCACAATGCAAGCTCTGAAAAAGACATCCGCAGTTCTGGCCGCAATTTTGGCCATCGCGTCTGCCGCCTCGGCGCAGGTATCGAAATGGCAGATCGATCCGGCCCACAGCGAGGCCGACTTTTCCATCCGTCACATGGGCATCTCGAACGTGCACGGACGCTTCGGCAGCATCAACGGCACTCTCATTCTCGACGAGAAGGACCTCACGAAGTCCAGCACGAACGCGGCGATTGATATCACCACTATTGACACCGGCGTGGCGCAGCGCGATACGCATCTCAAGAGTCCCGACTTCTTCGATGCCGCGAAATACCCGCAGATGACCTTCGTCAGCAAGAGCCTGTCGAACAGTAACGGGCAGCTGCAACTCACCGGCGACCTCACGCTTCACGGTGTCACCAAATCTGTCACCCTGGCGCTCGACGGCCCCAGCAAGGAGCAGGCCGACCCCTATGGCAAAATCCGCCGCGCTTTTTCGGGAACGACAACCATTCACCGGCAGGATTTTGGACTTACATGGAATGGCAGCCTGAAGTCTGGCGACTCTGTTGTCGGAGACGATGTTAAGGTCGAATTGGATATCGAACTGATCAAGCTGTAAAAACTGTCATAATGTTAGTTCGGCGTGCTGCCCGGCACGGGAGAGCACGCCGTCTCCATGTAAAGGCGCTCATGGTCAGCAAATTACAGGAAGAAATCAAACAAACCCGCCCGTTCGTTACGCTGGAAGAAGAAGCTCTGCTGAACATACGGCGAACTTCGGATCGCTTGCAGCACTATTCGCAGCAGCTATTCAAGCCGCACGGAGTTACCCCGACTCAATACAACGTGTTACGCATTTTGCGTGGCGCCGGCGATGCCGGTATGCGATGCTCCGAGATAGGCGAACGGCTTGTCAGCAGCGATCCTGATATCACTCGCCTGCTCGACCGCCTGCAAAAGCAAAAGCTCATCAAGCGCAAACGCGATCCAAAAGATCGCCGGGTCATCTACGCTACCATCACGGCGGAAGGACTCCGGCTGCTCAAAGACATGGATCCTGTCGTGAATGATAGCGTGAAGGAAATTCTGGGCCACATGAGCCGTGAAAAGCTCACGACACTGATTGCCCTGCTCGAAGAGGCACGTGGCAGCGTAACTGATTAGAGGCTAGAGCTTAATCGGTTCCCCGAGCGCAGCTTCGATGCTGGCCCTGGCATCCGGTTCCATGCCCTTAGTGTGGATCTGGTGATGCAGGCAGTAAAGAGCCAGTTCCAGTCTGTCGGAAACGCCCAGCTTGTCATAGATCTTGCGCAGATAATTCTTTATGACCTGCTCGCTCGTTCCCAGCTGGTAAGCAATCTCTTTATTACGCTTGCCCTGCGTGATACAGCTGATGATCGCAAGCTCTTTTGGTGACAGGCGGGGCTGGTTTTTTGGGCTGGCCATCGCCGAAGCCTGTGTACGATACGCCTCGATGACCCACGTCACAGACTGATTGTCGATCCAGGTCTCACCCGCCGCAATTTTACGCACGCATTTCACCAGCAGATCGGGCGAAATCGACCGTGGAATGATTCCCCGAACGCCCCGGCGATAAAGCTCGACGGTGTGCGCCTCGTCGGCAGCCGTGGCCTGCACAATGATCTTCAGATCCGGCGAAAGTCGCAGGATATCGGCGATCGCCGCACCTTTTCCCGCGAGCAGATTGCCTTCCATTACCAGCACGTCGGCCGGATGATGAGGAAGCGATATCTGCAGATTGGCAATGCTATCGACCTGCACTACCACGTCGATATCTTCTTCTACGGCAAAGACCTTTCGCATACCAACGCGATAGATCGCCTGAGAATCCGCCATAATCAGGCGGATGGTCCGCTTCGGGGATGGTGATTCGTCTGGTCCACTCATAGATACTGCGGCATGATTCAGCGTGTTCTGCTTTGCTTCCGAGCTCATCGTTTGATCCGTATATCCATTTTTATTGGAAGCGATACTCATCAATCACCGCTGCCGCAAAACAATTTGATTGCTCTCGATAGGAACGGATGATCCGTCCAGAGCAGTGAACAGCGGCGGCATTCTGTCCTCCAAGCTCATCTGCGGAAATCTCGAGCAAAAATTCCACTGGCGCATCTACCGGGATCGAGGCAGTGAGACGGAAAAGAACTCCGTTCGCCGAGATATTCTCGGTCGTTCCTGAAAACTCACGATTTCCGGAAAGAATACGAACCGGTAAATGGAGAGGAAATCGCATGGAGAAACGGTTTCCTTCTGCATTAATCTCAAAAGGATAAGAATTCTCCGATACCATTCCGCTGCTCCCGAGCCTGACCGGTCAGGCGCTCTTTCAAAATACCTAAAATCAAGCCCTGTTCCGAATTACCAAAGTTTACACCGTTTATATAACCAAAGGACAACAACTTTTCATAGGTTTACTGGTCGAATCTGTTCGCAAGAGGTGTCTTCCTATGTTCCACGGAGTCGCAGAATTCACTCGTGCGGATAGAAGGCAGCGGAGCCGCCCACCCACTCCTTATTACGGTTATGGTCCACCCCCATCATCTTTCCCCTCCCCAGTCGAACCAGAGAAAGCACGGGTTCGAGATGCCCACCATCCGGCCACAGATAAAGAATGCGGATTTCTGGCTGTGTGGGACCTTCGGGAGTTTCGATGACAGATTCAAACTGTACCCGTTCCTGAAGAAGATATGCCCTGCGGTCCGCCTTGGGAATCGAAGCCAGCAACTCATCGGAAGGAGCAAACTCAATCCCTTTTCCCGCAAACGAGAATAGCGGCTTTAAAATCAATTTATTACGATCCTGCGGCAGGCGATCTTTATTCCTGCCTGCCATCCAATCATCAAGAAAGACTGCCGGTGGAACCGCAGGATGGTCGAGGTGCGGGATAGAGAACTTGCTGATATGGAAGTACCAGTTAGGATGCCCGGCCCATTCCACATCGAACGAATCATGGAAATCAAAAGGCAAACTAATTCCCTTAACGATCAGCTCATCCACAATGGCGCGGTTGTAGAGGCGGCGTATGGGAATTAATTTTTTCCCTTTGCGATAGCACAGACGCGTCTGTTTTCCGGGTTGAATGTCTGGCACCAGGTCACAGATGTCTACAATTTCGATTCCCAGGCGCTCAGTCGTCACCCTGAAATCAGGCAAGGTTTTCTGTTTCAGTGGCTCAATTTCCGTAAGCACCACATTTTCAGGATGATGGCCGCGCAGAATGACCCGCTCCATCAGCTTCCAAAAGCTCGCTTCCGTATGGCCTCCGAGCAGGTAACCAAGCGAACTATCCAGATCGAAAGCCGAGCGGTAGACCTCATTGAGCACGAATTGATAGGCAAAAACTGAGGGAAAAGCCTGCATTTCGACTAGTTTTGGCGACAGTTTGCCATCCTTTTCGCGCACCAATCCGAAATCGGCAGTCATGAAATGCGGATGGCCGGTCTCGTCCGCTGCGAGAAACTGCTCCGGAATCATGGCCCGCGAAGCCTTAAGATAGGGAGCGTTTTCGACGAGAAGATGTGTCAGTTCCGCTCCAATCTCAGCCATCTCGTCCATCAGGCTTTTTGGGAAAAAACAAGGCGTCTCTGCGACGCGGAAGCTGACATGAGTGCGGACGCAGGCGTCCAGACTATGCAGCATCCTGCGGTAGGTTTCTGGACGAAAGCGCTGGTTAAAGTCGCGGCGCAGGGATTCGATCACGGTATGCGGCCCCGGCCAACAGGTTACCGCAAATCAATGATGGCTGGCAGCGCGGAAATGGACATATTTTTCATCCCGGCAGGACAACAATGTATGACTAAAGGGCATCCTAGACCGCAACCAGCAACCAATAGATATGCGGCTCATCCGATTGATGATCCATGCTTTAGTAACAATTTGAGTGTTACTACTTTGTGGAAAGTCAGTCTTGTTGCCGGACGTATCTCGCATTATTGTCGAATACAGTGGCTTGGACCAGCGCATGAATTTTACCCCCATCACGGCGATGTCCTACCTTGAGCCCCTTCTTTGGGCGACGGCTCTCTGTTTTCCTCTTCGTTTCAAGAGCAGGGCTTCTTTCCCCGCCTTTCAGGTTTTTCTTGCGATTCGCACATTCGGCGCATTCCTTTTGTTAGGAATCAGCCATGCGCCGCAGATCATTCCGGGCGCGTTTCTAAAGACGAGCGCATTTTCCGCAGCTTATTGGGTTGTATATATTGCTGGCTGTGTCGCAATGTATTTTGCCCTGCGGGATATTTTCCTTTCCATCATGGCGCCATTGCCCGGCCTCAGCCGGGTGGGCTCGATTCTCTTCCGCTGGGCAGCCGTGGTTTCGCTCGGGATCTCCGTACTTTCGGTCAGCATCGATTTCGCGGCCCTGCCGGCCGGGGCACACCTGCCCGCTGTCGCCGCAAGCATCAGCAGCGGAATGAGCATCCTGGTGCTCTGCCTGTTGTCTCTGCTGGTGGTATGCGCCCATTCTCTCGGCCAGTCTTATCGCAGCTGGGGATTTGGTATCTGCCTGGGAAGCGGAGTTATGGCGGCCGCAGAATTGGTCGCTTCGGCCTTCAGCGTTGCCGGCCTGCGCGTGTGGACCTATAACGCAGGCGGAATCGCCACCCTTGTTGCTCTTGCGATCTGGATCGCCTACATGTTTATCCCTGAAGCGCGAAGAGAGCAGAAGGACGTAGCTGCCGTCTCGTCTACCCTGTCGCAGTGGAACGATTTGGCGCAGGAACTGGGTCCGAACACTCAGCCACAACCTGCCATGCAACAGAGCGGCTTCCTGCAGAATGTGGAAAGCGTAGTAGACAGGGTACTTGCTAAGAATTCAGTGGGCGGCGGCTAATCCACAAGTTTTGGAAACGACAAGCCCCGGAGTATTTTTCCGGGGCTCTTTTTGTTCCACAGGGAAATTTGTTACACCCAACGCAAAAGGCCGGAGCAATGTGCTCCGGCCTTTTATAGAAAGAAGGCTTACTCAGCCACGATTGGCTCGATGGCCACAAAACGACCCATGCGCCCACGGTCGACGAATTTCACCTTACCGTCAATCTTGGCAAAGAGCGTGTCATCGCTGCCACGACCCACGTTGAGGCCTGGCTTTAGCCGTGTGCCGCGCTGGCGCACGATAATCGACCCGCCAGTGACCAACTCGCCACCGAAGGCCTTGACGCCCAGTCGCTGCGCGTTAGAATCGCGCCCGTTATTAGAACTTCCGCCACCTTTTTTATGTGCCATTTCTTAATCCTCACGCCAGCTGCACTGGCCTTCAAAATTTTGCGCCAGCTTACTTCTGGGCGCTATAGGTCGTACCGTCGACCTGGATTTCGTTGATGCGAACCTGTGTGAACGCCTGACGGTGTCCCTGCAGCTTCTTGTACTGCTTCTTCCGCTTATAGTGGAAGACCAGGATCTTGTCGCCACGGCCATCGCCGAGTACAGTGGCAATTACCTTCGCCGATTCAGGCTTGGACACCGCACCCGCATCGCCGGAAAATGCCAGCACATCGCTAAACTCGACGGTGCCGTTCTCGTTCGCGGCCGCCTTCTCAATTTTCACCACGTCGCCCGGAGCGACACGATACTGTTTACCACCAGTGCGGATGACCGCGTACATAAATCCTCCAACGGCCCTCGTAAAAAGGCGCGTAAACTCATTGAAGCTGGGCAGATACATGCTTGCCTCGGGCACCGATGCTCTAACCGAAAAACGCGGTGAGCTGAAAGCGCCAGACGACTATGCGCACGGGGCAACAGGCAGGATCGCCAAACTTAATTAGTTTACTGGTTATCGGGGTTCGGGTCAATCACCGAAGGTCGCTTCCAGGCCTATTTTGCCTAGTGCCGGATGCTTAATTGGGGTCAGATAATCATTCAGACGCGCGTCTCGTGCCTTGGTGCAACGCCGTTCTGTGGAGTTGCTGCGATGTAATCTCAGGCCGCAGAAGTTCGTGCGGGCATTTTCATTCTACCGTCTTTAGGGAATTGACCGCTCACATGCCTTCAGTCAGACTCAGACAAGAGGCCAGCCATGTGTCGAAACGTCAAAAACCTCTTCAACTTCGATCCGCCTGTCACTGACGAGGAGATTCGAGCCGCTTCGCTGCAGTTCGTACGAAAGATCAGCGGATTCAACAAGCCCTCGAAGGTGAATGAAGATGCTTTCAACGATGCGATTGACCAAGTAGCTGCTGCTGCAACACGGTTGCTGCGCTCGCTTGAAACAACCGCACCGCCAAAGAACCGAGAAGAAGAAGCCGAAAAAGCCAAGGCCCGCACCGCAGAGAGATTCGCTCACTGAGGGTGGATTCGGCTTTCTCTCTCGGTATCAGGCATCAGCGCACGGCGACGCCCTGAAGGGCGCAGGATGGTGATCATGAAATCTACAGGAGACCGAATCGTGAAAAAGCTTCTATTTCAGCTATGCCTGATTTGCTCGATCCTTGTGCCTGTGTTCCTCTTTCCTGCCATGATTGCGGCGGCACACGCACAGTCCGGCGCCACAACAAGCCGTTCGATACATAGTTGGGTTCACTGCGACGGCAAGACAGATGATGATGCGGGCGTGATAGCGGCCTTCGCCGCGGCGAAGAATGGCGCGTTCACGCTGACAGTGGATTGCCCGGTATTTATCCACGTGGGATATGACATTGACCGCCCCATATACATCGATAACGGAACCACTGTACAGTTCACCCAAAATGGACTGTTCAAAGTGGACAATGTGCATATCCCCGCGTTCATCATCGCCAATAGTTCAAAGATTCGCCTGCTGAGCTGGAACGTGCAATATACGGGTCAATTGCCTGTCAATCAGAAGGTCGGAGGCTATTACGAGAAAGGGATTCTATCGCATAGCCAGAATTACGAACCGTCCCCTGCCTTCAGTGACCGCAGCCTGACCGCATGGCTGGCAGCGAATCGAGGAATCCATTTTGTCCAGGCAGCCGCACCGTGGGCCGGATACACGAATACTTCTGCGATCTTCTTTCTCGTTGGTGCGGTAAAGGATCTGGAGGTCCGGAATCTCAAAATGTTTTGTTGCGCCGCAGGCCAAAGGCAGCCAGTTTATTCCTATGATCTGCTCATCGATCGGGAGCTATAACGGCAATCAAACGGCTTCGCATCAGTTACCCATCACATCAGAGTTTTATTCAGTTCCCAGCAATGTCACATTTTCCAATATTGACCTGGACGGGTATTACATGGGATGGCAGGGATCATTCCAGAACACGGTCTTTGAGCATGTGCGAGCACACCGGTATGGCGACGTGCAGGATGACCAGGGTGGAAACGTAGGAGGCATCGGAAAATGGTTTGCTCCACCGCATCTCTTTTACCTGAACTACCTCCCGACGCAGGCCGGACTCGAAAATCGCAATATTCGCATCACCGATGTGATCGACTATGGCATTCGCGTTGGAACGGCCCGCGATAAGGGCGGCTCTGACCCGGGCAGCGGATATGCCAACTCGCTCAAAATCGGCGGAATCGACGTTGTAGTGGATGGATATAAGTCATACCGTCCCGACGGGTTTCTGGATTTGCTGACCAGCAAAAATCTAAAGATATCTAATGTCGACGCTACTTACGATTCGTCTTTTCTGCATGATGTATATCCCGCCATTCGATTTCCGCAGGCCCCTTATCAGCAAGTGACATTTGAAAATTTTCATATCGTCGATAAAGCAGCCGTTTCAAAACAGAGCCCAATCTGGGGCTCGTTTAGTGCACAAAACTCTCAGTTCACTATCACGAATGTCCATGTCATCCTCAACAGTTGGGCGCAAGCTTCCGGCCCAAAAGGTTTAGCGAGTGTGTGTCCTCCTTTCAAAGGAACCGGCAATCAGGTCGATATACAGTTTTCGATCGGCGGCCATATTCAGAAATGCAACTAGCTGAAGACCGATGATCAAACAGAGGCGGTGGGAAACCGTGCCATACGATTTCCCTGCCTCGGCAATTTGCTATCTTGTGCCGCATACCTGCGAAGGTTGCTGTGAGTTTTCTACCCACATCAGCGATCCTGGTGTGGTGAGCAGCTCTCCTGTTTCCAGCAGCGTTTTGATGCCGGAGAGAATCATCGGCCAGCCGCCATACAACTGATTGTTGGCACCCTCGTGAAGCTGATCGTGCGTCACTTTAAGCAGGCAGGAGTCAGCGACCGGCACAATCTCCCACGTTACGCGGGACGTACCCTCACTCTTCACGTCCTCACCCCAAAGTGCGCGGAAGGTTTGCACCAGCTTCCGTGGTGGATCAACCTCCAGGTTTTCCCCTTCGAGGATCGTCGTTTCTCCGCCGACGCCTTTGTAAGTCGATCCGACAGTCCAGTCGGATGTCACTGTTAGTCCGAAGTTATATTTTTTCCGCATTTCGGCATCCGTGATCGCCTTCCAGAGGCGTTCAGGCGTGGTCTTGATATAGATTTCGAATACTTTTTCCATGGTTTTGCTCTCCAATGTGTGTTTGAGGTTGGCGAGGGTTTCTACCCAGGGCTCGGTGTATTTGCTCACCCAGCGGTCATGAATGAGCCGGATAGGAATGGCATTGAGATAGTGCAGCTTTTCGCGTCCACGACGGCGCGTGGCGACGAGGCCTGCCTCTTCGAGGAGTTTGAGGTGCTTCATGACGCCGAAGCGGGTCATGGGCAGGCGCTCCTCCAACTCAGTCAACGTCTGTCCGTCTTTTTTGAAGAGCTCGTCGAGCAGGCTGCGTCGTGTCGGATCAGCCAGCGCTTTGAAGACGTCGTCCATGGTTAGAGACATTACGTGACCATTTAGTCACATGTCAATAGAAATGCTGAGGTTTTCGATGAATAGGGGTGTCCGCATGTGGACGCATGAATGCGGAATCGAACACCCTGCAAAGTGCGTATGCAGGAGGTGGGCGATAACCCGCATGGAATCAATCGTTCATCCCAACCTGGGTGTGGTGCTGTACGTGCCGTATCTGATAGGCGACAGTTTCTGCCGAGGGCTCTACATGCACGAGGTATTGCAGGATATCCGCTACACATTGCGGCAGCTTCGCCGCTCGCCCGGGTTTGCTCTGACCGCCATCCTTACGCTCACACTGGCTATCGGGGCGAATGTCGTCGTCTTCGGAGTGCTCAATGCGCTGGTGCTGCATTCGCTGCCGGTGCCGGAGGCGAGCCGCATCTTCCAGATTCAGCATCCCGGCGGCATCGCCATGTCGTATCCCAACTACCGCGATATCCGAGACCGCAACCGCACATTTTCCAATGTGGCAATGTACCGGCTGGCGCGTATCGGGTTCGATGCAAACGGAACCGCCCAGCCGGTCTGGGGATATGAGGTTAGCGGCAACTACTTCGACATGCTCGGTATAAAGCCTGTGCTGGGCCGCTTTCTGCATCCTGCCGATGACGCGAATAAGAACGGGAGCCCGAATGCCGTGCTTAGTTATGCCTGCTGGAAGGTGCGGTTTGGCGGCGATCCGAATGTTGTAGGCAAGACGGTGCGGTTGAACAAACAGCCCTATACGGTGATTGGAGTCGCGCCTCAAAGCTTCAACGGCACGGAGCGTTTTTTCTGGCCGGAGATATGGGTTCCGGTGCAGGACGAGGAACAGATCGAAGGCTACAGCTGGCTCGACAGCCGCGGAAACAGCAATTCGTGGGACATTGGACGGCTCAAACCCGGGATAACGCCTGCGCAGGCTACAGCCGATCTCGCCAATGTAGCCGCGCTGCTGGCACAGCAATATCCGGAGGATGACAGGAAGCTGCACCTGACGCTGACGCAGCCGGGCCTGCTGGGCAATGCGCTGAGCGGGCCGGTGCACGCCTTTCTGTATGGAGTGATGGGGCTGGCCCTGCTGGTGTTGCTGGCCGCCTGCGCCAATCTGGGTGGATTGTTCGCGGCACGCTCGGCGGATCGCGCCCGCGAGATGGGCATTCGCATCGCTGTCGGCTCCAGCCGCAGGAGGATATTGCGGCAGCTGCTGACCGAGTCTGTGCTGCTGGCAGTGGCTGGAGGCGCAGTCGCTGCCTTTGCCGCGGCGCAATTGCTGCACCTGCTCACGGTATGGCGTCCGCAGTCGGAGATTCCGGTGCAGTTTCTGGTCGAGCCGGGTGCAGGCATCTATATCTTTGCCGTATTGCTGGCCTTGTTTACCGGAGTGCTCTTTGGGGTGGTTCCGGCACGCCAGATATGGAAGACGGACCCGAACCAGGTGTTGAAAGCAGCCGGAGCTACAGACGCGGGCCAGCGCAGGTTTGCGCTGCGCGACATTCTGCTGGCGGTGCAGATTGCGCTCTGCTGCCTGCTGGTGACGGCGTCGTTTGTTTCGCTGCGCGGTTTGCTGCGCACTTTTACCATGCCGATCGGCATTCGTCCGGATGGCGTTACGCTGGCCAGCATGGACCTGCATCTTGCCGGATACGGCGATGCAGATATTCCCGCAGCACAGCAGCGTCTGCTCGATGCCGTCGCACATATTCCGGGAGTGACCGCAGCGGCGTTTTCGGATACGACGCCGCTGAGCCTGAATCAGAATGGGTCGGCGATCTATGCGCCGGGCACAACGGATTTCGGCGTCGCAGGGATGAAGTTCAACGCTAACGTCTACAAGGTTTCCCCGGACTATTTCTCCGTGGCTGGAACGAGGCTTCTGGCGGGCCGCGCCTTTACCGTGCATGACGACAAGCACGCGCCGCAGGTCGCCATCGTGAACCGGACATTTGCAAAACAGCTCTTCGGAACCGAGAACGTGGTGGGCAAGCTCTACATGGCGGGGATGGGTCAAAATACCGAGATCGTCGGCGTCGTCGAAGACGGCAAGTACGAGACCCTGGCGGAAGACCTGAAGCCTGTGGTCTATCGGCCGTTTGCGCAGAGCAGGGACAGCAGCCTGGTGCTGCTGGCGCGCTCTGACCGCAGCGGGGCAGAGATCATTCCAGCCATGCGGCAGGCGATTGCGGGCGTCGATCCGGCGCTGCCGGTGTTCAGCCTCAGCGCATGGCCTGACGCGTTGAGTTTTGTGATGCTGCCGGCGCGCGCGGCTACGGTTGCACTCGGCATTCTGGGAGCGCTGGGCATGATGCTGGCGATCACAGGCATCTTCGGAATGGCGAGCTATACCGTCTCGAAGCGTATGCGGGAGCTGGGTATTCGCGTAGCCCTGGGTGCGCAGAACCGGCATGTATTGCGTGCGGCTCTGGGACGAGCGACGCTGCTGCTGGGAGCGGGGTCGCTGGCCGGGCTAATACTGGGCCTGACCGCCAGCTGGGTACTGGCCAGCATTGTGTACCAAGCTTCGGCCTCGGACCCGCTGGTGATTCTGGCTGCGGTGCTGACGATGGCCCTGGTGGGGCTGCTTTCGGCGGCTATTCCGGCGCGGCGAGCGCTTTTAGCGGAGCCAGCGCAATTGCTGCGGGATGAATAGAAAAAGCCCCGTTTCCGGGGCTTTTTATTGCGGAATGATCCGCAGGTTAAGCTTTGACGACCTTGCCGCTCTTGATGCAGCTGGTGCAGACGCGCAACTTCTTCGCGCCACCTTCCACCTTGGCTTTGACTGGACGGAGGTTGACGTTCCAGCGCCGCTTGGTGATGTTGTGCGCGTGCGAGATGTTATTACCGAATTGCGGGCCTTTGCCGCAGATTTCGCAGACCTGAGCCATAACTCACTCCAAAAATCCTGAACTTTCGTGCATACCAGAGCCCGCTGAAACTGCGTTCTTCGCTTGTGCGAGGAGGGCGGGCAAGCAGACAGACCGATGCCCATACTGGTGCCGAATCTTTAGTCTACCCCAGACCCGGTTTTGTGGCAAGGCATGCACGTTCGCCGTCTCTGAAAAGCGCCTAGTTCAGCTCTCTCACCCAGATGTTCCGGAAGCTGAGGGGCTCGCTGTGGTCGCCGTGCGCCTGCAGCTTGATCGGGGCCGAATCGTATTTCTTATAGAAAGGCTTTCCGATATACAGGGTTTGGCCTTTCAACTCGAAATGGTTCTCTACCAATACGCCATTGAAGAAGACCGTGACATAGGAGGGTGTTTTCAAAGAACCATCTTCATTGAAGGTCGGCGCGGTCCACACCACGTCGTAGCTCTGCCATTCTCCGGGTTTACGGGCCGCATTCGCCAGAGGAATAGCCTGCTTGTAGATGCTTCCGACCATTCCATTGACGTAGGTTTTGTTGTTGTAGCAATCGAGAACCTGCAATTCATATCCATCGTCGCCGGGACCGGTAGAGGCAAGAAAAACACCGCTGTTGCCGCGCGCCTGGCCCGAGCCGGTGATATTTTCAGGGACCTTCCACTCGATGTGAAGTTGATAGTTCTTGAATGTTCGTTTGGTTTCGATGTTGCCCACACCGGGCGCTTTACTGACGGTCAGTACGCCATCGGAGACGATCCATTTGGCTGGAGATTTGTCCTGCGCGGATACCCATTCGTCCTCATTCTTACCGTCGAAGAGGATGATCGCGTCGGAGGGAGCCGCGGTGGGTGTCGCTCCCGGGGTCACCACTGCCGGTACCGGTTCCCAAACCTCTGTGTCTTCGGGCTTGGGCTTGTCTGCCTGCTGCGCGAAAAGCGGAAAGGCAATGAAGGCGAGGGAGGCGATCGGAAACACCAAGATAGGACGTATGCGCATCATGGTGTTGAGGATACACCGTCGCCCGCAGCGCATGCAGCTCCGACATTTGCGTCAGGAATTAAGCTTTCCTTTGATGTAGATCAAGTATGAAAGCCGTGATTCTGAGCCATGGGAGAAGAATCCCAAATCGGCCTGGCTTGAGATTCTTCCTTCCGTTGGTCGTCAGAATGACGGCAGAGTAGACTGGGAAAAATGCCCCATATTCTTGTCACTGGCGGGTCCGGCTTTTTCGGCGGCGTACTCAAACGCAGACTGCTGGCCGAAGGCTACACCTGCGTGAATTACGACCTGCTTCCTGACACGGACCGATTGCCCGGACTGCAGAGCGTGCAGGGTGATCTGAGGGACACGGCGCTGCTCGCAAAAGTCTTCTACGAAGAGCGCTTCGACGGCGTCATTCATTGTGCGGCGATGCTCGCGCACGGAAAGATCGACAGCGACCAGCTGTGGACCTCCAATATCGACGGTACGCTGAACCTTGCGAAAGCCTGTGTTACGGCCGGCGTAAAGAAGATGGTCTTCATCTCGACAAACTGTCTATGGGCCAGCAACCTGGGGCATCCGGTTGCCGAGACGGAGCCGCCGCAGCCGATCGAGATCTACGGCAAGTCAAAGCTGGCTGCAGAACAGGGCCTGACAAAATATACCGACAAGCTCGACATCGTAACACTGCGCTGTCCTACGATCATCGACAGCGGGCGGCTGGGATTGCTTGCCATCCTCTTCGAGTTCATGCACGACGGCAATACGATCTGGGTAGTCGGCAAGGGTGACAATCGCTACCAGTTCATCTATGCACAGGACCTGGCTTCGGCGTGCATCCGTGCGCTTGACTATCAGGGATCGGATACCTTTCACGTTGGCTCGGACAACGTGAAGACCCTTCGCGAGGTGTACGAGGCGGTGATTCGCAAGGCGGGAAGCAAATCGCGCGTACGTTCGCTGCCGAAGGGTCCGACGCTGGCGGCGATGAAGCTGGCGCACGTGCTGAAGGTATCGCCGCTGGGACCTTATCACTACCAGATGATTGCGGAAGACTTCCTCTTCGACACGACCAAGGCGAAAGCACAGCTGGGATGGCAGCCGACTGTGACCAATGAAGAGATGCTGACGCGCGCTTATGAATACTATGCGGAGAGGAAGGATGAGATCCATGCGCGCACCGATGCGTCGGCGCATTCGAAACCAGCGTCGATGGGAGCCATCCGGCTGCTGAAATGGCTGTCATAGAGTCCACAGAGACAAAGAAGCGGATCGATTGGAAGTCGCCCTGGACGATGTTCTGGGTGGCGCTTTTGGTACGCGTGCTCTACATTACGATCACCCGCAGCTATCGCTTTCACACCTTCAACGATCATTTCGAGTTCGGATGGGAGATGGGGCGCATTTCGCGCGCGCTGGCGATCGGTCGCGGGTATGCCGATCCGTTTGTGAGCAATACCGGGCCGACGGCCTGGAATCCACCGCTCTATCCGCTGATTCTCGCCGCGGTTTTCAAGATTTTCGGCGTGTATACGAAGCTCTCGGGATGGGCGATTCTGTGCGTGAACAGCGTCTTCTCGGCGGCTACGGTGCCTGCGGTTTACGAGATTGCGAAGCGCTGCTACGCGAAAGAACGCAACGGCGCGAGCATCGCACAGTGGTCGGGCTGGTTGTGGGCGTTGTATCCGGCGGCGATGCAGTATGCCGTTCGCTGGGTGTGGGAGATGACGCTGACCACAATGCTCTTCGCCTGGGTGCTGGTGATTGCATTGCGGATGCGCGGTGTTGGCGACGACCGCGAGCGAAACACGCTTCCGTACTGGCTTCTGTTCGGGCTGGTGTGGGCGGGCGTGGCGCTGTCGAATCCTTCGCCGCTGCTAATGCTTCCGATCTGCGGGCTTTGGATTGTTTTTGGCGCGAAGAACAAGGCTGCGGCCATTCGCGGAGCTGTACTGGGGTCGATTGTTTTCTGGGCCTGCCTGATGCCGTGGATTGTTCGCAACTGGCACGTCTTTCACACCTTCATTCCCATTCGAGGGAACCTTGGCGCGGAACTGTATGCGGGCAACGGGCCGGGCTCGGAGGGATTTCCGTGGGGCGGCACGCTGCCGATTATCGATGGCGCAAACCGGATCGCCGTCTATCGCGAGATGGGCGAGGTTCGATACGTGAAAATGCAGGGTGACAAAGCGAAGGCATACATTCGCGCGCATCGCGAACACTTCCTCAAAATCAGCCTGAAGCGGTTTTATTTTTACTGGGTCGGCGTGCCTCATTCGGATGAGCGGCAGGCCGCAGCTGAGTATCTGCGAGAGATCAATTACAGCTTGTTGAGTTTTGCCGCTCTTCTTGGGTTGTGGCTTTCATGGCGACGGCGCATTCCTGCATCAGGCCTGTTTGCATGGGCGTTTCTACTGCTGCCCATCAGCTATTATTTCGTCACGCCAGGTGCAAGATTCCGGCATCCGCTGGAACCTTTGATCACGGTCTTCTGCGTGTTTCTGTTTCAGGCTGCGGAGAAAAGCTGGCGTGTACGCTGGGTTTCGCGCTGAACTTAATGCGTGGTATCAACTGCTGTAAAAAAGCTCTCGCCATCCGTAATCACAAGCGAAACGGAGTGAAGTGCGATGGAACATAGTCTCGAAGAAACGATAGCGCTGCTTTCTCGCACACCTCGTGCTCTTAATGCCCTTCTGCGCGACCTGCCGGAAGTCTGGACGCTGAGAAATGAAGGCCATGGTACGTGGAGTGTGTTCGATGTCATTGGCCATCTGATTGACGGCGAACGCGTGAACTGGATGTTGCGGGCAAAGTGGATTTTGCAATTCTGTGAGAGCCGGGCATTCGAGCCGTTCGATCGCGAAGGGCACAAGCGGGAAGGCGCCGGGAAGTCTCTGGAAGAATTGCTGGATGAATTTGCACGGCTTCGAGCGGGGAACATCGAGGAGCTGTCCCGATGGGATTTATCGCCGGAAAGATTATCTGCGCGTGGACTCCACCCTGCGTTTGGAGCAGTAACGCTGTCGCAACTGCTGGCAACTTGGGCTACTCATGATTTGACGCATCTGCACCAGATCTCCCGGGTGATGGCCTATCAATACCGTGACGCTGTTGGTCCGTGGAAGCAATATCTCGGCGTATTGCGATGCACGGGGCACAGCGGGAACTAGCCGGGAAGCGTGGCCGACATGGGTTCCAAAATCTCAACGCCGTCAACGCGTCCGATGACGACCTTGTCCGCCATGCCGAGGAAGAGGCCGTGCTCAACGACGCCTACGGTCTGGTTGAATGCTTCGGCGGCCTGCTCTGGTGTAAGGCCGGACTTGGGCAGGCTGCAGTGCAGGATGTAGTGCTGACCGTCAGTGATGTAGGGTTGGCCATTGTCATTCACTCTTAGCTCGGGAGCGAAGCCGAGATCGCGCAGACGGGTGGCGGTGGTTTCCCATCCGAAAGGAACGGTTTCTACCGGCACGGTGAAGGTTGAGCCAAGAGCTATTACAAGCTTTCGCGGATCGACAGCGATGAGCAATTTGCTGCTGGCCATCGCAACAATTTTCTCGCGCAACAATGCGCCTCCATGGCCCTTGATGAGATGCAGTGTGCCCTGTTGGACTTCGTCGGCGCCGTCGATGGTGAGATCGAGGTGCGGCTGACGGGCGAAGTCTGTCATGGGGATGCCGAGTGAGATAGCCTGGCGATGTGACTGCTCGGAGGTAGCGATAGCGGTGATGCGCAGACCAGTAGCAACCCGGCGGCCTACTTCTTCAATGACCAGCGCCGAAGTTGTACCGGAACCGAGACCGACGGCCATGCCTTCTTCTACTTGTGATGCGGCCCACTCGGCCGCCCTGCGCTTGGCTGCTTCTGCCGGATCCTGTTGAAGAGTCGTCATGCTTTCGGTGATATCACGGTGCGAAGTGAAATGCCAATCTCTGTGTTTATTCTTATTGGGTTTCCGCTCTCAGAATCCAACCCACTCCAGAACTTTGCCCAGGCTATTTCCGCGCGGTAGATCCATGAGGGTGTGGGGATGGTTTTTACTTCAGAGACGCGAGCGTAATCTTTCGGCGCGTCGAAGAGCCCGGGGTCGAGTGGATCGGTGCTGAGCGTAGCGATTTTTTCTTTAGTGGTGCTGGTGTACTCGTTTACGCTGCCGTCGGGCTGCTTTAACCATTCGTGCGTGGTGGTAAAGGTGTCGGCGGGATACGTGGCTTGCATTTTTGCTCCGGTGATTTTCGGTACGATGCGATAGTTCATTGGACTGGAATCGGAATAGTTGATGAAGACGGCTGCGTGTCGTGTGCCCGATTCTGCAAATGGGTCGCAGCTACGCAGCTGCTGATATTCGGGGATATCGATGAACCAGCCGTCAGTGAATTCCTCGCGAGCTTCGGCATTGGCCCCGGAGCTTGGCTCGCGTTTGGTATGGATTTTGTAATGGTACGCGATGCGGCCAAAGAGGAGCTTTGTCTCGCCTGTATCTTCGACGTTGGTTATGATCGTGAGCGTTTCTGCGGGCTTTGGCTGCGACTGGGCTTTTACTTTCGCGGCTTCGTATTCTGCGTGGGTTAATCCTTTAGGGAGTGGGTGAACGGAGTAAATCTGGTTGTCGAGATCGATGGTGATGGACTGCTTGAGATCACATTGCCGGACGAATGCGATGCGCTGGCCGTTGGCTTTTCCTTCATCCGCTGCGGGTATGCGGCTGCGCTGGTTATGGATCATGATGGTGGAGTTGGTCCGCATGACGCGACCTGTTTGGCCAGCGAATTCAGAAGTATGCGTCAGCGTCAGATCAGACGCATACATGGACGCAGTAGCAAGGGCGACCAGCGCTAATGGAAGAGCACGCCGCATAGTATTTCGTTTGCGAGGATAGTAACATCGACGTCTGCCACTCGCAGCAAAAACGCGCTGAGCACGATAGTCTGGATCAGATGAATATGCGCAAGGGCTCTTTTTCAGCAGCTATCGCTGTACTTACCGCCGTCTCCGTTTCGACGGGAAGCGCGGTTACCCATCATCCCGGTCCTTACGTGCCTTTGTGCTCGCATATCAATTTGACGGCCAGTTATCTGGCGGAGGCTGAGCCGGGCAAAGGCCCCGGATTTATATTTGTAATCAAGAACGATACAAATAAGAACATTCGTCTGGCCAGGCCGGTGCCATCGAGCGCGCACTGGTATGCGCATGTAGGCAGCAAGTGGCTATGGAGGGCATCGAGCGGCTCAGGCGGCAGTTTTGTAGATGCCTACAACGAAAAGGGCGAGGTCTTTGCTTATCAGCCGAAGGAGTTGCCGCAGCATCCCGAATATATGACCGTAGCTGCGCATGCTTCGCAGGAGTGGACCGAGACGGTGCATGACCATCCCTCACTCACTTACCGGCCCAGTTGCGCCATCTGTAATAACCCCGGAGAACGTGAGTACAGGGCAATTTTCGCTTATGCGTATGTCCCGCATCCTCAAGAACATGCGGACGATTTGCTGCCTTGCGGACTGCGTTCGGAGCCGGTGGTGATGCCTCCACTTACGACTACGAAATAGAGTCAGCCAAAACGATTCACAGATAAAAATTATGTGCGAGGTGGTCTTCCGCAGGGATTCCATCGTCTATCTGCTTCGGAAGCGTTTGGTACGCAACCCGGCGTGCCGGATGGTGTTTAGAAGAAGTGTTGGAGGAAATAACACGATATGCGGAAATTGCTCTGTAGTATCGCACTCACTGGCTTGCTCGGACTTGGAATGACAGGCTTCGCGCAGGATCAATCTACGGCTCCCGCCCCACCTATGCACGGACCGAGGGGCCAGGGATTCAGCCCCGACAAACAACTTGAGCATTTGACGAAGACGCTCAATCTAACTTCGGATCAGCAAACGCAGATCAAGCCGATCCTCGAAAATCAGCAGCAGCAGATGATGCAGCTGCATCAGGACACATCGCTCTCGCGCGATGACAAGATGGCGAAGGCAAAGAGTCTGCACGAGGACACGACCGGCAAGATCGAAGCGGTGCTGAACGATCAGCAGAAACAGAAATACGAAGCCATGCAGCAGAAGATGCAGGAACGTATGCAGGAAAGGCACGGCGGAGCCTCTGGCGATGCTGCGGCACCTCCGGCACAGCCACAACAGTAATTTGTGCCTGCTATAGTTACAAAAAGAGCCGCCCTGCGAGGGCGGCTCTTTTTATGGGTAAGTGCTGATATCTTTCTTCGCCAGATGCTCAGCGTCGGCGCGCTCTAGTGCGTGGGTGGAGGCATGACAGCCGCTCCGGGCTGTTCTGCGGCATCGGCGTGGAATTTTTTGTAGTCGTTGTCGGTGACGGCAAGATCACCACGCCAGCCGATGACACCAATTGCATGCGCGATGACGTGAGCCTGCGCGTCCGTGGGAAGCCATAGCTCATTGTTAACGAGCTTTTGGTCGAAGACGAAAGTGCTTCCTTTTCCAACGGAAAACAGGCCAAAACCGATGTGAAAGTTGTCGTTAAAGTGAGCGATCATGCGGCGCACCTCGCGGTCGCTCTCATCGATCCAGATGGTGCCACCAAGTTTCTTCGATGCGTCTTCTGCCATGCCGTGTGTTTTTGCGTGCGGGTCACCGGTAAAGTCGAAGGCGATGACGCTGCGGTTGTCCATCTGCTCGCGGCGGGGGTTTGAAACTTTCAAGATCTGGAGGAGGCGGGTGACGGTGACGTCGTCCTTATCTGGCGATTGACCGGGCGGCGTCTTGGAAGCTTTCTCAACGTCTTTCTGAACCCGCTCCTGTTCCTTTTTCTGATCGCTGGCGCTCAGCTCTTTGCCATCTTTCTTCACCCTTGAGTGAATTTCATGGCTGTTCACGAAGAAGACATTGTCTTCCTCGCTCTCGATTTTCTTGACGTTGCCTTGTTTGTCCAGCTCGTGAGTGATGACGGTTTCGTGATAGGTATAGTTCTCGCGCACCTGGTCCATTTTGTGCTGGTGCTCTTCCACCTGCTTCATGAGGGTGGGCACGTCAGGCAGGGGCGCTTGCGCGGTCTGCGCACAGGCGCGCGCGACCGCGAGAACGATGATGCCGTTGGCGAAAAGGAGTCTGTGCTTCTTCAACATCTCAGGATACGCTGGTAGAGTCGAAATGGTTCCTCATACGAAAGGGAGAACGACGATATGCTGAGCCTGCTGGTGAGATGGATTTTGGATGCGATTGCATTGCTGATTGTGGCGTGGCTGGTGCCAGGCTTCAAGGTGGCCAACCTGCCGTCTGCGTTGATTGCCGTGGTCGTCATCGGGTTGCTGAATGTGACGCTGGGATTCCTGCTGAAGCTGATTACATTGCCGCTTGGGATCCTGACGCTGGGATTGTTCTTCCTAGTGATCAATGCGGTGATTCTGAAGCTGGCGAGCGGGATTGTGCCGGGGTTTTATGTGACGACTTTCGGCGCAGCGTTTATTGGTGCGGCTGTGCTGGCGGTTCTGCACATGCTGTTTGAAGGGTTTTCGAGCTAATTCGCCTTCCCACCTTTTGCCAAGAGCACAAAAGGATGGGCGCCCATGTTGTCACTTACGGTTTTTCCGGAGCTGTGGATTCGGGAACGGCGACACCTTTAGGTTTGCGCGCATCGCGAGAGACGGTGGCGCGTCCGTTTTCTACTTTATGTTCGGAGCGGGCGCGGGAATGTTCCGGGACGGCGATGGGCGCAGGCGCGATGTGGGTGCTGGATGCAGCTCCTAGTCCATTGCCAGAAGGCAGATGGATAGCGGGGGCGGAAAATGCGCGCTGATGTGAGTGCTGCACGCTGCCGACGACGATCATAAAGCCGACCAGTCCCGCTGCAGCGGAGGCGAAGACGATCCGCTGACCGAAGAAGAAATCCATGAGCTTGCCGCCGCTGGTCTTGCGCTCGGCGGATTTATGACGCAGGCGGGCGCGTACACGCTGTTCAAGATCGGGTGGAGGCGCCGCACTGGCGAGGCGCCGGAGCGCGGCATCGATCTGTTCGTCCGGATTGTTGTGATAAAGGGTCATCGGCTGCTTCCCTGTTTTTCCAGCATGGCGGCCAGATCGCGACGGGCGCGAAAGATACGCGAGCGGATCGATGATTCAGTCGTGGAGCAAATGCCGGCGATTTCTGCGGTTGAGAGCTCATCCATAGCAGAGAGCAGCAACGCCTGCCGCTCTTTTACGGGCAGATTGTCGATCAGCGCGAGCACGCGCGCCTGTTCCTGTGCGGAGATCACCTCGTCGTCGGCACGCCGCTCGGATGAGGGCAGAGTGCGGACGAGGTCGGCGATGTCTTCTGTTTCCGGGCGCGTCTTGCCTCGGCGCTTGCGGTCGAGCGCGAGGTTCCAGGCGATGCGCACAAGCCAGACGCGAGCATCACGGATTTCGCCCAGCTTGTTCTGATGTTTCAGCACGCGAAGAAATGTTTCCTGCACGATATCTTCGGCTTCGGCGGCGTTCCGCGTGACCGAATAAGCGACGCGGTAAAGCGTCGTCGAGTATTCAGCGACGAGCGCGGTGATGATTTCGCTCACATCTTCGCGGGATTTCAAGACAGGTTGAGTGTAAAACCACCCGGCGGCTTGTGTTTCAAAAGAACTCATCGCTTCTACCAAGGACTGACGGGCCGGGTGGCCATTTCGCTCATGAAAAAAGCCCGCGCGAGGCGGGCTTCTTTGGATTCAACGGATAGATTACGGTTGCAGCGGTTGCGGCTGCGGCTGAGCGGTTGCGCCCTGCAACTTCTGCGTGGCGATCTGGCCGGCTGCCGTGGTCTTGTCCTGGTCCTTGATTTCGGCGTAGAGCTTTTTCGCCTCGTCGGGACGGGTGTTTTCGTAAAGAGCGGCAAGCTGCAACTTCGCCATGCTGGCCGGGACGGTCAGAGTTGGCTTGGCGATGAGCTGCTTATAGAGATCGATGGCCTGCGAGTCGCGGTTCGTCTGGTGATAAAGACCCGCGAGAGCGAGCTTGGCGAGTGCGGCGACTCCGCTGTCGTGTCCGTCAGCTGCCTGCTTGAGATCGTTTTCGCCTGCGGAGCTCTGACCCATATCGAGCGCGGTCATGCCTGCGAGGTAACGCGCATTGGCACCGGCCTTGAACCAGCCATACTTCTCGGCTGCTTCCTCAAATAAGGGGTGCGCAGCTTTGGCGCGGTCGGCTGAGGAGGCATAGGTCTTGAGGCCCGGTTCGGCGGGCTGTCCCGCCTGGGCGAGCGGCGTGTTGTAAATGTCCATGGCCTGGCCAAAGAGGACTTCAGCGCGCTCGGAGCGATTGTTATAAAAGATGACGCCAGCGAGAACGACGGCGATGAGGGCAACGGCTACAACAGACACCTTGATGACGGTCGAGCGATGCGCCTCGACCCAGCCGATGCTGGAGGTGGTTGCCTGAATGAAGCTGTCCTGCTTTAGGGCGTGACGTGTTTGTGTATCCACGAGTTTCCTTCAAAATCCTTTTGCGGAAGGGGGAACTGGCAGGCAGGGAAAATGCTGTCTGCTGAGATACTTAAAGTCTAGCAGCGTGGTATGGACGGGTCAAACCGGCGATGGCTGCGATTTATCAAAAGGAATGGGCTTCGGCAAATGGAAGAGTTCCATATTGATGCAATGACGCCTGCAGATTGGCCTGCTGTACGCGCTATTTATCTGGAGGGGATTGCGACGGGCAATGCCACGTTTGAGAAGTCCGCTCCGGATTGGGCCGCATGGGATGCTGCGCATCTATCGCACAGCCGGCTTATAGGACGCGCAGGTGACGAGATTGCCGGCTGGGCAGCGCTGGCCCCGGTATCGGGGCGATGCGTCTATGGCGGCGTGGCCGAGGTAAGCCTATATGTAGCCGAGCGCATGCGCGGCCGGAAGATTGGGCGACAGTTGCTGGCGGCTCTTGTGGAGGAGTCGGAGAGGCAGGGACTATGGACGCTGCAGGCGGGAATTTTTCCTGAGAATATTGCCAGCGTCGAGGCGCATAAACGATGTGGGTTTCGCGTCGTTGGTGTGAGGGAAAAGCTGGGACGCATGGATGGCGTCTGGCGCGATGTGATGTTGATGGAGCGGCGAAACACGATGCTTTGATTATTTGGCT
>NZ_LMUM01000034.1:0-97497 GCF_009765985.1 Acidobacterium sp. S8 | reverse complement strand
GAGCTACATCAGCCTGCCACTACAAACCTACTGCGGATTCTCTTCTTCATCGTACCGCCGACCCGCGGTCAGCAGAACCCGAAGAGCGAATCCACCGAGCAACACAAAAACCAGCATGCGAACCTTGCCGGCATCCATCGTGCTCCAGGCCAGGCCAGCGAGCGCAGCCAAAACGAGGAGCGCGACAATCTTGCGCTGCATGCCTCGAACCTGCATAAAACCCGCTTCCCCGACTATAATTCCGGGCTTCTCAGCCTGAAATCCTTTAACTGGTGCACAGGGAAGGATTCGAACCTTCGTAGCTCCTAGGAGCGGCAGATTTACAGTCTGCTGCCATTAACCACTCGGCCACCTGTGCATACCTTGCTTGATGCGAGTTTTCCACTTCGCCAAGACACCAGTCGTCCTTTCGGAGGCTCAAAACGCTCCGGCCTAAACGGGACGCTGTCAGGTGGAATGACTGCGGATGGCTCGCGCCAATCGAACTTAAAAGCTACGGTGAGGCTTTAGGATTCTGGAGCTGGCGAAGGGACTTGAACCCCCGACCGTCTGATTACAAATCAGATGCTCTACCAGCTGAGCTACGCCAGCCCGGACAGCCTCATACTCCTGTTTCCAAAGACACCAAGGCGTCGTTTAAAAGAGGGGTACAGATTGAAAGATTAACACATGCCGTTACGGGCTGCAATTTTCACTACGCTACCTTCAAATTCGTGCTACAAAGGAATCCTCCCCTTCCGGGGTCCCGGCACAAGCCTATGTTAAACGGTCTTGCAACCCGAGTCGCAGATCATGTCGAAACTCTATCCGACGTCCTGCATTTTGCCACACATGGCTCACAGGGAAGACGGCGCGAGATTGCCCGGGACTTCCTCAAAATGCGGTTCCTCCTGGGGGTCGCCAAAAAAAACCAGAAGCCTCCGGATCATCTCTCGCTATTAGGCATTCCCATACATTTCAGCGATCTAGGGACCTTCAAGTACGTATTTGAGGAAGTCTTTATTCACGAGTGCTATGGGGGTTGTCCGATTACTCCTGCCACCATCCTCGATTGCGGCAGCAATATCGGCATGTCGATCGTATATTTCAAGAGTCTCTGGCCGCATGCAAGAATCACCGGCGTGGAAGCCTCTCCCGGCACGTTCGCCCTGTTGCAGGAAAATGTTGCCGGACTGAAAGACGTAAGGATTCTGAATAAGGCCGTAAGCGACAGGGAAGGATCAATCCCGTTTTACACATCCCCAGGTCTGGGCGTCAGCAGCACAAATCCATTGCGCGGAGCCAGCGAAGAAGTTTTAGTGGAAGCCATGCCTCTCTCCCGGCTTATCGAAGGGGAAATCGATCTGCTGAAGATCGACATCGAAGGCTCAGAGATAGCCGCCTTTGAAGAGCTTGAGGCTTCGGGCAAGATGCCACTGATACGCTTCATGTTCATTGAATATCACCACCATCTTCCAGGCGAGAGTCACGCGTTGTCCACCTTCCTGAGCCGGTTGGAAAGATGCGGCTTTAATTATGAAACCGCGGCAGCATTGCCCAAGCGGGTAGGAAACTTCCAGGACATCGTCATCCGCGCATGGCAGGCTCAGCCGCACTAACATGCAGCGGATTCAAAACCCTGCAATCTCCCTTTTCCTCAGTTCTCACTTGGAACACATTATGGCTTCAGGAACCGACCTAGAGAAAGCCTCCCATTCCTGGATGGAATGGGAGGCGGAATACGACAGAAGATCCTAAGTTACTTAGAACTCGTAGCGCAAACTGAACTGCATCTGGCGCTCGGATGAGTAGGTATTTCCCTTCTGCGTGACCTCACCAAAGGTGCCGCTGGTGGGGTTGCTGTCGGGCGAATCGAGGTTGGGATGGTTGGTGAAGTTGAATGCCTCCGCCTTGAACGAAAGCAGGTGATTTTCATGCCCCGGGAGGATGTGGAAGTTCTTTAACATGGCGATATTCCAGCTCTGGAAGCCCGGCCCGTAGATGGAGTTACGGGTTCCTCGAGGAGCAAATGTTCCTGCCGCCGGAGCCACAAAAACTGTTGGATCAAACCACTTACCGGTCCCGTTATTTCCGGCGAACTGCTTGGAAACAGTGGGTGTTCCGGTTGTTTCCCACACCTGGCTTCCAGCGCCCAATCCTACGCCGGCAAAGTCATCGCCGGTGCTGACGGTGAATGGCTCGCCGGTCTGCGCCTGCGTTGTGCCGGAAAGCTGCCAGTTTCCCAGTGCTCCCCGCACGAGGCGGTTATCCGCGTGGGAAGCATAAGGGATATCCCACACGTAATTGACCACCAGCACATTGCGAATATCGAAGTCGCTGGGGCCGTAGTTCGGGCGCTTATCGTACACATTCGGCAGCTCGTAGCCTGGGCTGGAGCCGTAATCCAAGCTTTTTGACCAGGTATATGCCACGCCGAAGAGCAGGTTCTTCGTCATACGGCGCTTCAGATTAAGTTGCAGAGCGTTGTACATCGAGCTTCCACCATTTGTGTCCTGCAGGATGGCAGAGAAGCCGCGATAGGGGCGAAGAGCGTCATCCTGCACGCCGGGATTCGCCTGCTTGGTGCCGGGCTGCAACTGGTTAACGTTCTCAATCTGCGAGAGATGCAGACCGCGGCGGCCTACATACTGAATGGTGAAGGTGGCGAAGCTGGGGATTTCCTGCTCGACGGCGGCATTCCAGCTCCAGGCATTCGGATCGGGGAAATTCAACGCCTGAGAGGAAAGCGCCAGCGGCAGGCTGTTCGCTCCGACAGCGCCCGGATTGTCGACGGAGCCGGCTGTCACGGTCGTGCTGGGCTGGAATGGCGCGTTGCCGCCAAGCTGGACCGAATCGCTGATACCGATACGCTGCACGAAGCGGCCGCCACCGGCACGCACTACCGTCAGTGGAGTGACCTGATAGGTAACGCCGACGCGCGGCTGGATATTGCTCCATGTCGTGTGGGAGTATCCCGGACCGAAGCCACGGAATAGGCGATTGTACTGGCCGTTGAGGATATCGGCCGGTACGTGCCCTTGCGCTGAGCTTGGGAATCCGCTGCCTGGAATCACTACGCCGTTGTAAGGATCGCCGCCGGTAATCTCATCGGTCACCGGATCCACCGTGGGGGCCAGAGACGCCTGCCACGAGCCGGGATCGAAGACCGACTGATTCCGCCACGCAGCCGTGTACGGCAGCATCACGCTGTAACGGGCTCCGTATTCGACCACCAGCTTCGGAGTCGCCCGCCACGTATCCTGCGCGAAGCCCTCGTACATCTTGCCGCGGAAGAGCGTGTACGACTTCTGCCCGATTTCGCCATACGTATCGAAGAGGCCGAGGGCTGCGTTGCCGACTGCCGCGTTCGATGTTGGATGTCCGCTGCGCGTATCGCTGAAGTTGAATTGACCGTTCTGGTTGTTGGTGGCGCCGGGCGTCGTGCTGCTGACGTCAATCTGGTCGAAGTTATTCTCACCCGACCACTGCCAGAGGAAACCAACCTTTAACGTGTGGTTGCCGATGACCTTGGTGAGGTTGTCGGAAAAATTGACGATTGGGCCGCCGGAGTGCGACGGATATGGGCCGCCGTCGAGCGTGGTGAAGTTTGCCAGATCGATTGTCGGGATCTTGTTCGGAACCAGCTTGGTGTCAGTGGGGTAAATATAGGGGAAATTGATCCCGTACAGGTCGCGGTTATACAGTCCGTTCGACGTGTCGTAGTTGATAGTGATGTGATCCGCCGAAGCCGAGGCTGTAGCTTCGTTTACCATCGTCGGGCTGATCGTCCAGGTGTAGTGCAGAACGCCCACCTGATTCGGCCAATGCCACCTTTGCGGCGTGCGGTCGAAGTTTCCCGCAAATGGATTGACGTAGTCGTAGTTGTAATTCAGCAGGCTGAAGCGAAGATGATGCGCGTCGGCCGGAACGTAGTCGATGACCAGCGTGTCTTTTCTCTGATCCTGCGGATAAGGCGCCTGCTCCTGCCAGTTGAAGCCAGAGTTGTTCGCATTCGGAGCAGGATAGGCATTCAGCAGCGCAATACCGTTCGCACTGAGCTGAGTCTGCGGAATGACGTTGTTCTGATATGGCTGACCGGTATTTGGGTTCACCAGTTGCACCGGGCTCTGGAAGATGTTGCTGCCCAGCAGCTCGCTGAAATTGCCCTGGCGCATGAGTGCCGTTGGCACCTTGCCAGTCTGCGTTACGGTCTGCCGGTAGCGGACGTACTCCTGTCCGGCGAGGAAGAAGAGCTTCTGCTTCGAGGTGTTGAAGACGTGCGGAATATACACCGGTCCGCTCAGGTTCCAGCCGAACTGGTTGTAACGGAAGGCCTCGGGATGGTTGGCCAATGCCGGCTGGGTGGAATCGTTTCGACCCCAGGTATTCGCATTGAAGAAGGAGTTACGCAAATACTCGTAGGCGCTGCCGTGGAACTGGCTGGTACCGCTCTTCGGCACCATGCGGATCATGCCACCGGAGGTGCCGCCGTACTCAGCCGGATAGCCCGTCGTCAGAATCTGCACCTGCGATGTGGAATCCACATCCGCCACACCGATCTGCGTTCCGTTGGCGCGGGTACGCACCATCGGCGCGCCGTCGAGTGTAAGGATGCTTTCATTGCCACGCGCGCCGTTGATGGTCGGGCCACTGAAATCGGGTGCGAAGTTGAAGGACGAAATCGCTGCATTGCGCGTTACGCCCGGTTCTAGCTGGGAGAGATAGAGCGGGTTGCGGCCATTGAGCTGGATCGTCTTTACCTGCTCGCTGGTTACCAGCTGGCCTGCCGCAGCTGATTCGGTCTGCAGCACGTTGGCGTCAGCTTGCACTGTAACCGTAGTAGCGTTGCTGCCTGTCTGCAGCGTCACATCGATCTTGCTTCCAATGTTTGGATCGAGCCGGTTGCCGTTGCGCACTGCAGTTTGAAAGCCGGGCGCTTCGACGCGCACGGTATAGCTTCCTGACGGGAGATTGGTAACGGTGTAATAGCCGCTGCCGTTGGTTGTGACGGTGCGTTCCGCACCAGTGCTGTCATTGTGAATAACCACATGAGCATTAGGCAGAACAGCACCAGTCGAATCCGTGACCGTACCGGAAGCGGAAGAGGTATCAGCCTGACCATAAGTAAAAGATGGATGAAGAAGTAGGAAGACGGCGATAAGCAAATACAGAGAATTTGCGAGCCGAGCCCGGCAATGAGTGAACACTTTGGCCTCCAGAGGGAGTTGGAATCAGCGCAGCATGTTTCTCGGAAACGAATTCATGGAATCGTTACCACAGTCACCCTTTTTATTTGCTGTTTCGTACTGTTGTCAAATGAGTAATACTGTTATCTTTTTAAGCAACATTTGAGGCGAGCCGCGCTTCTAATGTCGACTTCTGAGATCCCCTCGGACTCACATCGGCATTTGTTCGTTGCCTTCCCGACACTTGGGTGGAACAATGCTGCTTGCCTGCCACTTCTTTCCGCGCTGAAGGAGGTTTCGCAGAGAAAGCGACACGAATAGAAATGCTGCGATTACGACGATTCTTTGCATTCCCTCTGCTCTTTGTCCTCTGCGCCTCGCTGTTATCGTGCAAAACTTCTGATGACGCACGTGCGCTGGCCACGCAGATGACTTCCACGGCCAGCTGCCTCAGCGACTACTATGCTGCGCTTGCACAGATCGTCGACAACCATGCCAGGCTGGAACGGCTGCAGCAGGCTACCAGCGGCGTTCCGCTCGACGCCCAGGATCAGGCGCAGTTAAGCGACGTGCAGGCTGATTTACAAAAGCGCTCCGAGATGGCAAAGGCACTCGCTGATCTGGCGAAGGCATTTACAGGACTCAGTGGCTCGAAAGCACCCGCCGATGTCTCGACATCAGCAGCCGATCTGGGTACAGCTCTTGCCGCGATTCCCAATATGCCCGGCGGCTCCGACGCAGCGACGGTTCTGCAGAATGCTGGAAAAATTCTGACCCAGTTCGCACAGGAGCGCGATGAGCGCAAAATGGCGAAGAGCATCGATCCGACCATCGCCGCGCTTTCTCAGATGTATACCCAGGAAAAACCTGTCTACGACTCGATTGACCGGACTTATATCGGTCTGGCTCAAGGCATTGCGCTTGATCTCGTAAACCACAATCAGGTAGATCCGAACAGCCTGATGGCGCCGGCGCTGCAGCCCTTTGATCTATCCTCGCGCGTGCCGACAGAACAGCTTTCGCAGGGACTGGCGGACTATGCGCGGGAACAAATTAAGACGAAAGCTGCTACTGATATTGCAGCTCACTCCAAAGCCTCGGACACTATGGATGGTGCCCTTAAAGAGCTGGCGAAGCGCACCCATGAATTAGCCGCTGAAGGCCGCATGCCTCAGCGTGGCTTCCCCTCGCTGGCCGACGTCGAATCATGGATTGAGCCTCATCAAAAGCAGCACGGAAAATAAAGGAGAATCGGTTTATGGGACCGTCCCTGCAAAGCCTTGAAGACCAATACATGCTGCTGACACAACAGCTCTCGATGATTCTTGCCGCCTGCCCTTCGCAGACTGAACGCGATCAAGTCATGACGCAGTATGTGGCGTCGCGCCGTAATTACTGGAACTGCGTCCAGAGAGTCTTTCACGACGACGATCCGCAGGTGATTTCGCTGGTTACAGAAATGAAAAGCGAACAGCAGCAGATTACAGATTGCACCAAGCATCTGGATGACATCGCAAAGGTGATCGACATAATTACCGATGCGGTGGGGGTAGGAACGGCACTGGCTGCAAAAGTCGCCGTATAGATAATTTCTGTGAACGTACACATTCTAAATGTGTTCATCGAAATCTAGGGGCCGTGACCGCAATGGTCTCTCGATGAAACCTATCTTTCGTATGATTAAAAACCGTCATTGCCGGGCATTTCTTTCTTGACAGCCGTAAAAATGCAGTCGTACAGTCTCTCCTGTTTTGGTTGAGTTTTCTCAATTTTCGGGTACGTTACCGGAGATTCTCTTCCAGAATGAAATCGGTTTCATTTTACGAGGATGACGCTGCTAACTTCACGGAACCCGGAGATAAAAACCCCCATGAATATTTCTCTTCCCATTCGTAAACACAAACGCTTTTCGCAAGGGCGGCTGATACCTCGATATCTTCTTCCGCTCTTTCTAGCAGCAGGCAGTCTCGCCCACGCGCAGGTCAACGGCGCCGGTCAAAGGCCCTATCTTGGCTGGAGCACCTTCAGCGAGCAGACCATCAACGGCAGCTTCCTGACCCAGGCCAACATCACGACCCAATCCGATGCTCTGGCCGCATCGGGCATTCAATCGCACGGCTTCAAGTACATCAATATCGATTCCGGATGGCAGGGCAGCTTCGATGCGAATGGTCGGCCGATTCCCAACACGACGACCTTTCCGGATATCAAGGCGTTGATCGATCACATCCACCAGAACGGACAGAAGGCTGGCATCTACTGGATTCCCGGCGTGGAGCAGCCTGCCGTTCAGGCAAATTCTCCCATCCTCGGAACGCAATATCACATTCAGGACATACTCACAGTGCCCTATACGGCGGGAAACGCCTTTGGCGGCTCCGGCACCTCGCCCTACCACTACAAAATTGACTTCACCAAGCCGGGAGCACAGGAGTACATGAACTCCGTCGTAGCGCTGTTTGCCTCCTGGGGCGTGGATTTCATCAAGCTCGACGGCGTGACGCCCGGATCGTACAGCGATGGACTTTCGATCGATAACCGCGCCGATGTCGCCGCATGGTCGAAGGCGATTGCGCTCACCGGCAAGCCGATCTGGCTGACGATTTCGTGGGCCATCGATCAGGATTATCTCAGCGACTTTTTGCCCTACCAGAATGCACGGCGCATTGAAGATGACATTGAATGCGAGGGCCGCTGCGGAACGCTGACTGACTGGCAGCGCATTTATCAGCGCTTCCGCGACCTGCCCGGATGGCAGAACTCAGCCAGTCCATCGCAGGGTTGGAACGATCTCGATTCGCTCGACATTGGCGACGGAACACTCGACGGCCTGACCAACGACGAGAAGCGCACCGCTGTTTCGCTTTGGGCGATGGCGAATGCGCCGATGTATCTCGGCGGCGACCTGACGAAGATAGACGCATTCGGCAAGAGCCTCGTCAGCAATGATGAAGTCATCGCCGTGAATCAATCCGGAAAGCCTGCGAAACAGGCGCTCGGCGGCGATCTGCCGGTCTGGGTTTCATCTCTCGGTCATAACACTTACTACGTGGCTGTCTTTAACCTGACTGCCACGCCTTCTGTCGTGCATCTGCCCTGGAACTTGCTGGGAGTGACAGGGGCACTCCAGGTCCGCGACCTATGGAACCATCGTGAACTCGGCCCTTCCCTGCTTTCCTTTACCACGGTGCTGAACGGCCACGACGTGAAGCTGCTGAAGGTGACCACGTTCGGCCAGGCAGCGCCTTCGCCTTCAACAAGCTATGAAGCGGAGTCCGCGATTCTTGGAGGCTCGGCTTCGATCGCAGACTGCACGCCCTGCTCGGACGGCGAGAAGGTTGGCGGCCTGGGGCTTGGTGCGAACAACACGGTCACTTTTAACAACGTGTATGTGCGCCGCGCCGGGGTGTATCTCATGCAGGTGGATTCAATGACGCAGGGACTGCGCTCTTATCTCTATAGCGTGAATGGCGGCCCGTTCAAGACGTTGAATTCGGGCGGCGGCAGCTTTTTCATTCCAGCGGCCACTGTCATTCCGGTGCAATTGCAGAAGGGCATGAACTCTATCCAGTTTGGAAACCCTGTCAGCTATCCGCCCGACCTTGATCGCATTGTGATCAGCGGCAATGGCGATGCGCCTCTTCCTTCGGCAACGACGTATGAAGCGGAAGTGGCGACTCTCAGCGGCACGGTCACCGGCGGATTCAGCAACTATGCCTCTGGCCTTGCGAAAGCCGGCAATATCGGCGGAGGCGCAGGCAATGCTGTGACCTTCTCGAACGTCACCGTCCCTTCGAGCGGCACGTATCTGCTGGAGGTGGATTACGCCACCAGCGGACCGCGCTCGTTCTTCCTCACCATCAACGACGGCAACGCGCAGGAGCTGGCCCTGAACGGCAGCACCTTTGACGAGCCAACCTACACTGTCCTACAGATACAGCTGCATGCCGGAGTCAACACGCTGCGCTTCGATAACTCCACTGGCTATGCGCCAGATCTCGATCGCATTGTCGTGGCTCCCATTATCGCGGGCAGTTCGTTCTAACTGCCGTGTGGCGATCGTGCGTGAGATACGCTCGCGCACGATCGCTTTTTCACGACAAAATATTTCCCGATAACTCCACTCTATGCTGTAATGCGCTGGACGGGACTCAGCATGAAACTCCTTGCAAAATTTAATCTTCTTCTCATTTTGGTCTTCGGCCTCGGCCTCGTTTTGATCGCATTCAACGCACGCAGCTTTCTGATGGACGATGCGAAAAAAGCCGTCCTCAGCCAGGCCGAGCTGATGGCAGCCAGCTCGAAGGCTACGCGCGATTACACTGAAGAAGAGATCGGTCCACTTCTGGAAAAGACGCCGCAGCACGCGGATGTTTTTCTGCCGCAGACGATTCCCTTTTACGCGGCGACGGTAACATTCAACCGTCTGCGCAAGGATTTCCCCGACTACACCTACAAGGAAGCCACGCTGAACCCAACGAACCTTGTCGACCGCGCCGAAGACTGGCAGGCCGACATCGTGAATTATTTCCGCAACCATCCGGGGGAAACGCAGCTGGTGGCGAACTGAGGGTCCTGTCGGACGCACGCTTTATCTTGCCCGCCCCATTGTTGCCGAGCCTGGCTGCCTGAGCTGTCACAGCCTTCCCAGTCTTGCGCCTGCGGCGCTTGTCCAACGTTACGGTACGCAGAATGGATTCGGCTGGAAGCCCAATGAGACAGTGGCCGCGCAGATCATCGCCGTGCCTATGTCAGTTCCGATCAAGATTGCCAATGAAGGTTTTCGAAATCTCCTCATCACGCTGGGAACAATCTTCTTTGCAGCCATTGTTCTGATCGACATTGGCATGTATTTCATCGTGATTCAACCGCTGCGCAAGGTGAGCGCCTCCGCTGATCTCATTAGTACCGGAGATATCGATCAGCCGCCGTTACTTGTGAGGGGTCGAGATGAAATAGCGCAGGTCACCACATCGTTCAACCGCATGCACACGAGCCTGAAGAAAGCGATGGAGATGCTGAACGACTAAAGGCGACGGCTTTACTCCTATTGACAATCTATACGAGAAGGGCACAATCTCATATAGACAAACGATAGGAAGAAGCGAGTGAGTCCAAAACAAACGAATCTTCTGCAAGGCACGCTCGATCTGCTCATCCTGAAAGCGCTTGGACCGGGAGAGTTGCACGGCCTCGGCATCTCGCGGCGCATCGAGCAGATCACGCATGGAACATTTCTCGTCAAGCCGGGGTCTCTGTTTCCAGCGCTTCATCGCATGGAAGAAGCGGGCTGGCTGAATTCCTTCTGGGGTGAATCAGAAAACAACCGTCGCGCAAAATTTTACCGGCTCACAAAATCGGGCAAAGGGCAGCTTGAAGTTGAAACCGAAGAGTGGACCCGAGTCGCCATTGCGATGGCCAAAGCATTAAAAGCAACCTAGGGGGCAAGCGATGCAAATCTGGTCCCGCACGAAAAGCGCTCTGCGCAATATCTTCCATAGACAACGGGTCAACGACCAACTCGACGATGAACTCCACGCCTATGTGGACTTGCTGACAGAGGAAAAGATTGCGGCCGGAGCGTCTGCCGTTGAAGCTCGTCGCGCCGCGCTGATTGAAGCGGGCGGTATTGAGCAACTAAAACAATCGGTGCGTGACCAGCGCGCCGGAGCGGGGCTTGAGCTTTTCTGGCGGGACGCGCGATTCGCCATGCGCCAGTTCTGGCGCTATCCCGGCTTCAGCGTGACAGTCGTGCTTACGCTGGCATTATCCATCGGCGCAAACACGGCGATCTTCTCATTAGTCAACGCGCTCATGCTCAAGAGCCTGCCTTATGCGCATCCCGAGCGCATGGGCACGATCTATACGCGCATCACCGGCGCCACCACATCCGATGAGCGGCACCACGTAAATGGCGAACAATTTGAACTGCTCCGCGACAATGTACCTTCGCTGATATCCGCAGTATCCGGCATACGACCTTCCGGCGTAAACCTGAAGGCAGGCACGCATGTGCAATACGTGCGCGCGGGTCGCATCTCCCAGCATTACCTAGACGTGTTGAATCTTCACCCCATTCTTGGGCGCAATTTTTCGGAGGCAGAAGACCGTCCACACGGACCAAAGACAGCCATTCTCAGTTATGGATTGTGGCACAGCACCTTCAGTTCGAATCCCAGGATTCTCGGCCAGGCCATTCTGCTGAAGAGCGAACCCTATACCGTCATCGGCGTGTTGCCTGAAGACGCGATGCTTCCTGTGAGCGCCGATCTATATACGGCGATCCAGCCCACTCGTGATGGCGAAGGCTCAGGAACAAACTTCGACGCCATCACGCGGCTGCGCGACGGCGCCACCTGGCAGCAGGCCGATGCCGAAATCAATCGCGCGTGGTCTCTTCGCACTGGTCGCTATGAACTCGAAGATAATCCCGGCGCGCAGGTTTCGTACTATTCCGTGCCGCTGCAAAAAGGCGAGACGGCCACGCTGCGCCCTCAGGTTTTAGCGCTGATGATAGCGGCGGGATTCATCCTGCTCATCGCCTGCGCCAATCTTGCCGGGCTCACCCTCGTGCGCATGTTGCGACGCACATCGGAAGTGGCTACACGGCTCGCACTCGGAGCTTCGCGCTGGCAGATTCAAAGACAGCTCTGGATCGAGAATCTTCTGCTTGCATTCATCGGAGGAGCGGCAGGTATTGCTACAGGCTTCTTCGCGTTGCGCGGATTGCTCTGCTTCTCCCAGAACACTTCTTGCCCGTAGCTGCCGTGCCGCTCGATCTCCGCGTGCTCGCATTTACCTTTTTCCTCTCTCTGTTCACCAGCGTTCTTTTTGGCATGCTGCCCGCGCTCACCATGCGGAAATTCGATTTGCGGACTGCCATCGCCAGCCGCTCGGCAACTGGCAGCGATCGTCTTGGATTGCGGCAGGCGCTTATCGTCTGCGAAATGGCTCTCACCGTTGTGCTGCTGGCCGCTTCCGGCCTGCTCATCCGCACTCTCATTCATCTGCAGACCCTGCCGCCTGGCTTTAACCCCACCGGCGTAATGACTGCGAGAGTATCTCTCGATGATGTCCGCTATCACGATGCAGCGGCTTTTCAAAAGCTACTGCGCGAAAGCATCGATGCCATGCGTCAGATCCCTGGCGTGCAACAAGCTGCGGTCGGCCTGAGCCTGCCCTACGAGCGCTCCCTCATCATGGGAGGAATCAGCATCGAAGACGGTAACGAAACAGGTCAGAAAGCAATGGCGGATGAGGTGTATGTCACTGCGGATTACTTCGCCACACTACAGATTCCGGTCCTCTCCGGCCGCGCCTTCACCGAAGCGGATGGCCCGCACAAGCAGGCTGTAACCATCGTCAACAGGACATTTGCTCGCAAATTTTTCCATGGAGCGAATCCTGTAGGCCGCCACGTGTTCGTAGACACCCTGATCGTCGGCGTCGTCGAAGATGTGGCCATGGCGCCAGGAATCGATCCCACCGCGCCCATCATGAACGAAGCGACGATGTACATTCCCGCCGCGCAGGTGGAAAACAGACAGCTATCAGTGGTTCACGTCTGGTTCCAGCCCAGTTGGATTGTGCGTACCGCAGCTCCCGTGGAGGGATTGACTGCGCAAATGCAGCGCGCGCTTGCCAGCGTCGATCCTAACTTACCCTTTTCCGGTTTCTACAGCATGCACGATCTTCTGCAGAAAACATTGGCCACGCAGCGCGTCGAAGTAGCGCTGCTCAGTGCTATGGCGGTGCTGGCTTTACTGCTGAGCGCCGTCGGAATCTTCGCTCTCATCGCAAATATCGTCGCGCAGAAGACACGCGAGATCGGTATCCGCATCGCTCTGGGTTCCACAATGCAACAAGCCATGGTCCACACCGGCGCTCCTGGGTTACGAGCCTCCGCATTCGGGCTCGTCCTGGGATTGCTCCTGTGCGCAGGAGCACTGCGAGCCATGCACAGCGTCCTCTATGGTGTTGGAGTCTACGACGCGACCACAATACTCACAGTCATCGCGGCACTCTCAGCCGTAGCACTTATTGCCACGGTGCTGCCAACCATACGTATCGCCGGAATCGATCCTGCCACCACATTGCGCGAGGAATGAAAGCTGAAGAAGTTCAGTTCGCTGGAGAAGATTGCTGAAGCTTTTCGTGCGGCAGAGTGGATGCGATGAAATTCACCATGTCGGAGGCCATACGGGGATCGCGGTTCGCAAGCGCCACAAGCACATAGCCGCTCTGTGGCAGGACATGCAGTTCGCCATTGATTCCCTGGGCTCCGCCGCCATGTCCATAGGCTCCATCTCCCAGGACATAAAACCCCATGCCATAATCCGGATGCACAGCATCCCCTGTCGTCGCTGCCTTGAGAAGCGTCGGATTCAATAGCTTTCCTTCCTGCAGCGCTTCCGCGAACAACTGAAGGTCCTGCACCGTCGAGTAGCCTCCACCAGCCGATGTTCCACTCCACGGCATCATGGCGGTGTTCGCCGTGAGGCCATTCGGTCCATGCATGTAGCCAATGGCGCGACCCTCAACGTGATCCGACTCTGGCCGCGAATCTGTATGCTGCATGCCTGCCGGGACGAAGATATGCTCTCGAACATATTTCTCGTACGGCTCGCCACTCACAAGCTCGATGATGCGGCCGAGCAGGATGAAACCATAGTTGGAATACTCCATACGGGTTCCCGGCTCGAAGCGCACCGGCCGATCGCCGAAGAGCGTTACATAATCCGCAAGCGTCCGGGTCTCCATGCGATGCGCCTCATATTCCGGAGTGAAGATATCTCCAGTGCCGCCGGTGTGGCTCAGCAGTTCGCGGATCGTCACACGCGACGCAACATCCTTGTTGGGATAGTCGGGCCAGTAACTTGCGATCGGCTTGTCGAGAGCGAGCTTACCCTGACCTACAAGCTGCAAGATCGCGACCGACGTGAACATCTTATTCATCGATCCAATACAGAACTGCGTATCTGTCGTATTTTTTATCTGCCTTGTGGTATCAGCCATGCCCCAGGCTTGATCGAGAATCACGTTACCGTGGTGCGCGATCAGTATCGCTCCTGAGAAAGCGTCGTCTCCCTGCATCTGCGCTACATGTTCCTGGACCTTCTTCGCCAGATCCTCATCACTCGAAGCCCTGTCAGCTGCATCCTCCGGCGACGGAACCGGATGACCCGAGATACGCGCGATTGTGGGAGGATGGGTCGTCGCCAGATCTAGAGTGGATTCCGAATAAACTCCCCTCCGCTCTTTCATCAGCACCACCAGATGCGATCCGGTATCTTCGACCACTTTGAAGATCGTCATCCCTCCGGTCATCTCCCGCAGTCTCAGATCATTGGTCGAGTGATCGCCGGTCGCATTTCCTCCATAGGTTTGCCAGAATTCCGACACCTTAGCAACATCATTGGAGTTGAACGCGTCTAGCCATTGCTTAAAAACCTGCAGGGCAGGGCTGTCAGACGGGGGTGCGGCGCAGAAAGCAACAGCAGGCAGAAGAAGGAGCAGAATGGCGATGTGTTTGAGCATGATGCTGGTATAGCTGAATCCCATCACATTCGTGAAATGGATATTGTTTATGTGCAATATTTACTACGTGAATATTAATGGGCTCGATCTAAACCTTTTGCTCGCATTCGAGTCGCTGGTGGACGAGCGGCATGTGGGTCGCGCGGCCAAGCGAATCGGTCTGAGCCAGCCGGCATTCAGCAATGCGCTTGCGCGGCTGCGCACCCGTCTTGAAGATCCTTTATTCATACGCACCTCGCAAGGCATGATCCCAACTCCGCGAGCCGAGCAACTCGCAGGTCCTATCCGCTCAGCACTCGCACAGCTCCGGAAGACCTTTGAAGCGCCACAGACGTTTGACCCCTCAGCCAGCGCGCAGCGCTTCCGCATCGGCATGAGCGACGATGTGGAGTTGCATCTTGTTTCGCTTTTTGCCCGCTCCATGCTCTCAGGCGAACTGCAAATGCAGACCCGCCGTCTCGACTGGCTTTTCACCGTACCCGAAAGCGATCTCCGCAACGGAACCCTCGACCTTGCCATCGGCTATTTTCCTGATGCTCGATATCTTTCGTCGAGCTTCATCATGGAGACGCTTTCCGAAGAAAACAATGTCGTGATCGCACGACGCGGACATGCCATGTGGAAACGCAAACTCACGTTGCAGAGATTTACACGACTCGATCATGCAGCGGTGATCTACCGCAACCAACCCTGGGGACTCATCGACAATGAGCTCGCCGCAAGAGGACTTCGTCGCCGTCTCAGGCTCGCACTCCCGCATTGCCTCTCGGTACTGCACGCTGTGGCGTCGAGCGATCTTGTGGCATGCATTCAGGAATCCGTCGTAAAAAGCTTTGGCAAAGGCCTCAACCTGCTCTCCTGTCCCGAGCCGCTAGGGCTTCCTCCTTTTGCCTTGCGCATGGTCTGGCATCGTCAGCGAAATGACGATCCCGCACAGATCTGGCTCAGGAAACTCATCACCAGGGAACTTGGTTTAAAGGCCGCGTCGAAATCACTTTCGTAGCTATGCGGCCTAATGACGCTTCGATTGCAGAAACTTCTGCCTGTCTTTTTCCGATGAGATGTGCGTCGCGGCTTCTTTATAAAGCTGGTCGATGTCTGTACACTTCGGCGCCAGCTTGCGTACTACAACCTTGGCGATGGGACCTATATAAACAGCCAGCTTTCTGCTTATGTCGTCGAGAGGAAATTGCGCAACCTGGCTGGGCGTCTGCATTGGCTGGCTGCCGCTTCCCTTGCGTTGGGGTGAGGGTGCGCTGCTTCCTGGGATATGCAGTGGTGTTGTTTCGACTGAGTACGCATCCTGCAAGCCTGTTCCGGAAATGGCGTTGAGCGCAGTGAGAAACTCCTGCGCCGTAGCGAACCTTTCTTCCGGAGCTTTCTCGAGCGACTTCATCAGCGCATCGGAGAGCCGCTCGGGCAACTGCCTGTTCCGAGTCATCGGGGGCGCCGGGCGGTCGTTCAGGTGCGAGCGCATGATCTCCATGTTGCTGTTGCCGTTGACCGGGAGATAACCGGTCAGTACCTCGTAGAGAGTTACGCCTACGGAATAAATATCCGATCGACGTGTCGCCTTGTCTCCCGTGATCTGCTCCGGCGACATGTAGTTCACCGAGCCCACCATGAAGCCGGGAGCGGTCAGCTCCGCTGCGTGTTCGCCGATGGCGACGCCAAAGTCCACCAGCTTCACATGGTTCTCACGGGTGAGCATGATGTTCGATGGCTTAATATCCCGATGCACCACGCCGCGAGTATGGGCATAGTCCAGGGCGGAAAGAATCTGTCCCGAGTACTGCAGAATTTCCGCTATCGGCATGCGCATACGCGCAGCTTTGGCGCGCAGCGTCTCGCCGTCGATCAACTCCATGATCATGATGAGCTGGCCATCGAAGTAAAAAGCATTATGCAGCGCAGCAATATGCGGATGGTTCAGAGCGCCTAACAATTGGATTTCGCGGCGAAAGCGCTCGCCCATTTCTTCCGTGGCAATCTGGCCGGGCAGCAGAATCTTCATGGCTTCGCTGCGCTGCGAAATCATATGACGCACTTCGTAAACCTGTCCCAGCCCGCCTGCCCCAAGCGCCCGTATTACTTCGTAATCACCAACCCGCTGCCCTGTCTCAAACGCCATAGATGTCACGACCATTCTGCTTGAAGGGAAGGCCGCCAGCAATGCCTCTCTACGATTTCCCATGAGATGATGGAGGGGTTCGCCCAAGGAGCGCTACTTGAGAATACGCCGACGCACCAGGATCACGATTGCGGTTGTCGTGGTCATTCTGCTGATGTTGGCGGCGGCGTTTTATCTACGCGTGAAGGCCCCGCCAGAGGCGGCGCGCCTGCTGCCGGAATCGGACGGCATCGTCTATCTCAACCTTTTGCCGCTGCGAAAGGTTTCGCACTTCGATCAGCATCCGGTCGCGCACGATCCTGACTACCAGAGTTTTATTGACGCTACAGGCATCCAGTTTGAACGCGACCTGGATGCCGTTGCCTTCGCTCTGCATCGCATGCCGAACCCGGCAGGCCCCAACGGCCCCGTCGCATTTTCCGAAGTCTTTGAAGGCCACTTCGACGGGCGCAAGCTGACACATTACCTCGAAGGACTTGCAACCGTACAGGAAAGCTACGCCGGCCACACCATCTACAGCATTCCCAGCGATGGGCGAACGGTGCGCGTGACGATACTCGGCTATGACATGGTTGCAGTCAGTAATACGCCTAGCGCCGAGCAGATACACTCCATTCTCGACCGATACCGCTCCGCTGCGCTGCCGTTCTCCGGTTCCAGCCTGCTGACCGATCACTATGAAGAGGTGCCGCTACTGTCGCTCGCCTGGGGCATCGGTGAAATCGGCCTGCCCTTCGGAGACAGCGGAGAGGTCAGCGTGATGGGCATCCGGCTGCCGGTCAACTTCGACTCCATGTTTATTGCCTCCGTGCGATGGACCGGATCATTGCATCTGCGCGTGGATGAGATTGCGCAGACGGAAGAGGCAGCCGCGTCGTCGGCTGAATCAGTAAAAGCGCTGGTGAGCTTCGTGCGCAATGCCCAGGGACTCATTCCCGGCGTAACCGACGCGGATTTGAAGCCACTTCTCGACAGCATTCAGATCGAGCACCGGAAGGACCGCGCCACCCTGCGTGCCACCATTCCTCCGCAATTGCTGGAGCGCCTTGTCGTTCCCGGAAAACTGCCGTCCCCTGTCACCGGCAAACAATAATTTGCGTCTATGATGGCTCTTAGCGACATCTGAGTGGTTAGACCACTGCCATAAACGCAGCGAAATACCCTGGAGGACTGGTAGTTATGAGTAGACGATTTCCATATGTTGCAGCCGTTGCCGCAACATTCGCCGTCGGCGTTCTGGCCGTTCCCGCATGGCACGCCGACGGGCAGCAATCCGGAACGGTCATCACCGGCAAGGCGGCATTTACTGACTACACACAGGAAAAACCCGGCGTACGCCGCAAGATTACGGTAGCCGATCTGCCTGAGCCATATGCGACCAAGGGCGTCGATAACGGTGCCCCCATGGTGAAGCGTTCCGATGGCGCATGGCCGCAGGCTCCTGCCGGTTTTAAAGTATCCCTCTATGCTGACGGATTGAATCAGCCGCGCCTGATCCGCAAGGCTCCCAATGGCGATCTCTTCGTGGCCGTGAGTTACAGCAACGAAATTCTCGTTTTCCGGGGCATCGGGTCCGATGGTAAATACAAGCAGATGGAGAAGTTCGCTGATGGCCTGAGTCAGCCCTTCGGCATCGCGCTTTATCCTGCCGGGCCGAATCCCAAGTGGGTTTATGTCGGCAATACCGATTCGGTCGTGCGCTTTCCCTATAAAAGTGGCGACCTGAAGGCAAGTGGTCCGGCAGAAAAGCTCGCCGATCTTCCGGGCGGCGGCAAGCTGCGCGGTGGCGGTCACTGGACGCGCGATATTGTCTTCTCCAAGGACGGCACCAAGATGTTCGTCTCCGTCGGATCGCACTCGAATGTCGACGATGCCGACACCCACCCTGAAGAATTTCATCGTGCCGATGTCCTCGAATTCACGCCCGAAGGCAAGTTCGTGAAGATTTACGCCTCCGGTATTCGTAACTGCGTAGGCGAGGCCATTAATCCCACGACCGGACAGCTCTGGTGCTCCACCAATGAGCGCGATATGCTCGGCGACAACCTTGTCCCCGATTACATTACCCACGTCGAAGAAGGTGGCTTCTATGGGTGGCCCTGGTGGTATATGGGCGGACATCAGGATCCGCGTCACGCCGGCAAGCATCCGGAGCTGCAGTCCAAGGTCATTACACCCGACGTGCTGCTGCAACCACACTTCGCCTCGCTCGAATTGACCTTCTACGAGGGCTCGCAATTTCCTTCGGAATACAAGGGCGACGGGTTCGCTGCCGAGCACGGCTCATGGAACAAGTCGAATCGCGCCGGTTATGAAGTGATTCGCGTGCCGATGCATGATGGAAAAGCCACGGGAGAGTACGAAGATTTCCTGACAGGCTTCACCACGGCAGATGGCCACGTCTGGGGCCGACCGGTGGGTGTGGCTGTCGGCGACGATGGTTCGCTCTTCGTCACCGATGACGGATCAGGCTCGATCTGGCACGTTACCTACACAGGAAAATAGCTGCTGAGATAGCGAGGTTTCCAAAATCAAAAGGCCGCCAGTCTGGCGGCCTTTTGATTGATGCCTGTATTGCCTAGCGAGTCCCGATCAGAGGAGCGGCATCGGTGGTCGCAGCCATTTGCTGCATGGTTTCACGCAGATACTTATGTGGATTGACTGGCGTGTTCCGGATGCGAACCTCATAATGAAGGTGCGGTCCCGTGCTGCGCCCCGTCGTGCCAACATAGCCGATGATTTGGCCGCGGGTTACCTGCTGGCCATCCGTCACAGCAAAGCCGGAAAGGTGCCCGTAAAGAGTCTTCACGCCATAGCCGTGGTCGATGACTACTTCGCGGCCATAACCGGTAGCCAAACCAGCCGTTTCAATCGTGCCATCTGCCGTAGCCCGTACAGCTTCACCAAAATGCGAGGAAATGTCGACTCCCGCGTGGAAAGCGCCTTCACCATTGAACGGGTCTTCACGCTCGCCAAACGAGCTCGTTACAGGACCCACGACCGGCCAGAGCGATGGGGCATTCGCCAGGTTCGGAAGATCGGTAAGTCCTCCAAAAGGATGGCGTGTGCCGAGATTCAGAGATTGGTAGAACTGGCCTGAAAGCGCAGTCCGGCGCAGGCTTGTAAGCTGATCAAGAGATTGGACATACGCCTGTTGGCTGAAGCTATCGGAATTATCGGCAATCGCCGGTGCGGCGGTTCCGGCAGATTTCGCGGTGAGCTTGTTCTGGCGCAATCCGTAAAGCGCCGTTACTTCATTGGCCAGCGAACCGAGAGACGCAGCCTGTACTTCTTTTTCGTGCGCTACCTGTTCCATGTGCGCGTAATCTTTGCGAAGGGCTTCGCGCTGGGAGCGAACCTGGTTGAAGCTCGCTGTTTTCAGCAACATGCGTGAATAAGAACCGGCCATTCCGGTAATGGTAAAGGCACCTACTACAGCCGCCGCCACAAAGATGTAGGCATAGTGTAAGGGAACTGGGATCTTCCTGAGCCGTCCATCTTCTTCCCGGGCAACGAAAATAATGTAATAGCGTTTACGCAAATCTCTTTCCCTCGCAGAGGGGACCCCAGATAAGACACTTAGTCCCATGATTTAGTTGCTACTGCTCTCAGGTGAGACAACGATTCCAGCAGCTTATGGGTTTCTTTGAAACTAACAGGGTTGTTCTCGTCGGGTCAACCAAAGTTCACCCAATGACATCTCTGTTTTCCCATTTGGAAACTCCATAGTCATCAGGCCAAATTTGTGATTGTCGAGGTATTCTTTACAGCGTGCCCCGGAAAAAGCAATCGCCTCGGTCCAGTGGCGAACGCGCGCTCATTGCCGCCATCCGCAAACGCACCCCACAGCGGACGGCAAGCCTGCGCCTTGGCATTGGCGACGATTGTGCTCTATTGCGGCCTCCGGCAGGGCATGAAATTGCCGTAACCACCGATTTTTCGCTCGAACAGGTGCATTTTCGCCGCGATTGGCATACGCCTGAATCAGCTGGACACCGCTGCCTTGCCCGTGGGCTCAGCGATCTGGCTGCGATGGGAGCACGGCCGATGGCAGCATTTCTCTCAATCGCCGTTCCCGCCGAGCTGACCATCGCAGAGCCGGGGTCAAGCTGGGTAGAGCGCTTTCTCGATGGACTGCTGGCACTGGCAGACCAGCATCGCATTCCGCTGGCAGGTGGCGACACCGCCCAATCGCCTCTTTTTGACGAATCCGGCTCGAAGCAGACGGGCATGGTCTCCGCGGATATTGTTCTACTTGGCTCGGTCCCTCGCAAACGAGCTCTTCTACGCTCCGGCGCGAGACCCGGCGATATTCTCTACGTCACGGGAGCTCTGGGCGGCGCCGAGGCAGAATTACTCGCGCTGGGGCGCAATCCACAGGCTTTCCGCAAACTCACAAAAGCCGCTCCGGGACATCCACATCTATATCCTGAGCCGCGCCTTGCCGTAGGAGCCAGATTGCCGGGCCTGAAGGCAACTGCGGCCATCGATGTAAGCGACGGGCTTTCCACCGATCTCGCACATTTGTGCGAGGAATCGAATCTGGCCGCCGAAGTTGACGCTGCCATCGTTCCTGTTCATCCCCTCGCCCGAAAGGCCGAACAAGACGGCTGGATTCCATCCGCTCTTCATCTCGCCCTCCACGGCGGCGAGGATTACGAACTGCTCTTCACCGCTCCTCCAAGCGTTAAGGTGCCCGGGAAAATTGCTGGTGTTCCCATTCACTTGATCGGTGGCATGAAGCAGCATCGCAAGGGCAGACCGTGGATGGAAATCACAAGCAGGGACGGGTCGCATACCTCGCTCGATGCCAGTGGCTGGGAGCATTTTCGCTAGAGCCATCCTCGAGCCTTCCGCATACCTGAAAGCCCACGCAGGTTGAATCTTGATACCCTCAAATTAACTATGAATACGAACAAAACGCGCGTTCGCTTCGCGCCTTCGCCGACGGGATTGCTGCACGTGGGCAACGCCCGCACGGCGCTTTACAACTGGCTGGTGGCCCGTCACACGGGCGGAAAATACATTCTTCGCATCGAAGACACAGACGTCGAACGCAGCAAAGAAGAGCACGAATCGCAATTGATCGAAGACCTGCACTGGCTTGGCCTCGACGGGGATGAAGGTCCGGAGATTGGCGGCCCGCATGCCCCATACCGGCAGTCAGAGCGGCTTGGCATTTATCACGAGCACACCGAGAAGCTTCTGAGCGAAGGCAAGGCCTACCGCTGCTTCTGCACGGCAGAGGAACTCGAAGCTGAGCGGCAGAAGGCCATCGCCGAGCATCGCCCGCAGATCTACTCGGGCACATGTCGCGCGATTACGAAAGCCGACTCGGATACTCGCGCCGCATCCGGCAAATTGTTCGCCGTGCGCCTGCGCATTCCTGACAGACCGCTGCGCTTCCACGATATTGTCCGTGGTGATGTGGAGTTTTCGAGCGAAACAGTCAGCGATCCCATCCTTGTGCGCTCAAGCGGCGTGCCTGTCTACAACTATGTTGTGACAGTCGACGATGCGCTGATGGAAATCACGCATGTGATCCGCGGCGATGACCATATTTCAAATACGCCGAAACAGGTGGCAATCTACGAAGCCTTCGGCTGGTCGGTACCGCAGTTCGCGCATCTCTCAACCATTCTAGGCAGCGATCGCGAGCGGCTTTCGAAGCGCCACGGCGCGACCTCCATCGCCAGCTTCCGCGAGATGGGCATTCTGCCGGAAGCGCTGGTGAATTACCTGGCGCTGCTTGGCTGGGGAGCGAAAGATGGAACCAGCGAGACCTTTACCCCGCCGGAGCTGATCGCAGAGTTTGAGATCGAGCGCGTGACCGCATCGCCTGCTATCTTCGACTTCGACAAGCTGCACTGGCTCAATCGGCATTATCTGAAACTGGCCGATCCGGCACGAATCATGGATCTCGCATGGCCTTATTTCGAGAAGGCGGGACTGCTGCCTGCCCGCAGCCCCGGCGACGCTGCGATCAGAAGCTGGTTTGGCAAACTGATCGCGCTATTTCTGCCCTCAGTAGACCGCCTGGAACAACTCCCGGAAAAAACACACTTCATTTTTCGCTTCGATGCAATCCTCGCTGCAGCAAACGAGGAGAATGCAACGATCCTGCGATCGGAAGCAGCCCAGAAAGTGCTCGCCGCCTTCGCGGATCGCATTCGTGCATGGGAAGACCCGATGACTCCGGAACAATTCAAGCTCTGGATGAACGAGATCAAAGCTGAAACCGGGGCCAAAGGTAAAGACCTCTTTCATCCGGTACGCATCGCGCTCACCGGAGCGCACTCAGGCCCCGAGTTCGATAAGCTGATCCCGATCTTTGAAGAGGGCAGCCGTTTATCGCTTCCAGAGCATGTGTTAAGCGTGCGCGAACGCGTCGAGCAGTTTGTCTCTGCATGAGAACGACGGATCTCACCTTTCCGCATAGCTGGTCAGCGGAGGCGTTGGAAAGGCGTCCGCTAATCGCTCCCGCGAGGCAGTTCGTCTATCCAAAAGAAGCAGAAGAGGTAGAACGCGGCGCGATGGAGTTGCTGGTCAAGCCTGCGCAGGGTGATGCGTTTCTTGCGACCTGTGCGCTGGGCTTCGCTGATCCCGCCGCCCCGACCGGCATATGGAGCTGTCCGCATCCTGACTGGCTGTGCGCGGTTTCGGGCGGCTATGCCTATCTCGTCGACACGCTTGAGCCGCAGCGATGGAGCATGACTCCCTACCGCCCTGTCCTCCAGGTCCGAGCATTACGCGAGCAACAGTTACTGTTGTTTGTTGGGCATCACTCGATCCTTGCGTGGGGACGCGAAGGACAGGCATGGCAGAGCGAGCGTCTCTCCTGGGAAGGCATTGAAATCACAAGCATCACCAGCAGCACGCTCACCGGCACCGGATGGGACTTAATGACAGATAAGGATGTAGCCTTCGCCATTGACTTGAGAACCGGCGAGCGACAATCTTAAGCCGTTTTCTTTTTGCGTATCGCCGACTTCAATGTCTGATCAATACGCGTCTGCCAGCCCGGCCCTTTTGATTTGAAGTAGTCCAATACTTCTGGCGAGAGCCGCAGCGATACAAGCTGCTTGGTCGGTGTTTTCTGCGGACCCCGCTGTCCCGGACCACGCGTGATGATGGCCGAATCCCAGTAAGCATTCACCGCCGCTTCATCGTTAGGATCGTAAGGCCCATCCTCAGGATCATAAGGAATAGGAGCATCCGAGTCGTACATCTTCTTCACACGCTCCCAATCAATCACGAATTTAATTGTAGCTACATTTAAATCGGCGCATCAATAATGTTTCTATAAAAACTGAGCACAGCATCGCCCTGCTCAATCACCCGATAGCGATGCAAACCGCCATAGTCTTCTTCAAGCAGCTGCTTACGATGATGCTCTGCGATGACGACCGCATCCTCGACAAGCAAAGAACTGTATTCACCGCCGAGCAGCTGCAGCACGAGCGCGTATTCTTCGGCCGCCTTATAAGGCGGATCGAGAAAGACAATATCGAAATGCTGGCCTTGCTCCTTGAGACGTTTCACCGAAGCGGCAGCGCTGCGGGTTTCCATCTGCCATCCATCGCGAATTCCCAGCGCACTGAGATTCCCGCGAATGACTTTGATTGCCGGTTCCGCTTTTTCGACAAAGACTACCGCAGCAGCGCCGCGGCTCAGCGCTTCGATTCCATTCGCACCCGAACCCGCATACAAATCGAGAAACGTAGCGCCTTCGATACGCGGCGCAAGTACGTTGAAGAGCGTTTCGCGCAGACGGTCGGTGGTGGGGCGAGTATCAAGCCCGCGCGGAGCGACCAGTACCCGTGACCGAAATTTTCCCGCGATAACACGCATCGATTCCGATACTAACGGATCGTGAATATCTGCTTGTCTGGCATCGAAAGAGCTGTCGCCTCGCGGCCAGCATACAATGACAGAAGCAAGCTTTAAGGAACGAGGACGAACGAGCAAATGCGCGGCTGGTCATTTCCCCTGGGTCGCTGGATGGGCGTAGATTTACGCATCCATACCTTCTTCCTGCTCCTATTCGGCCTCTGTCTGCTCGCCACCAACCTTGCGAACATCTCGTCGTGGCGGGCCATCATGCTATGGCTCATTCTTCTGCTGGCCGTTGTCGTACGTGAAGTTGCGCGCGTGATCGTAGCCGCCTACCACGGCATACAGCTGCGCAGCATTCTGCTTCTTCCCATTGGCGGCCTCTTCTCATATGCCAATCCTGAAAGCGCCGAGCGCGCCAGCCAGGGCGGCATACAGACATCGATGGCCGTCGTCGGTCCACTCGCTAATTTCGGTTTTGCCATTGCCATCGGCGCATTGATCGCCGGCGCGGCGCCGCAAGTGGCGCTCTTCGCCAAGCCCTGGGTCACGCCCACGCACCTTATGCGCTCGACCGTCTGGCTGAATGTCATTCTCGGCGTTTTGAATCTGATCCCCGCCTATCCCCTCGATGCCGGCCGCATGCTGCGCGGCGGCTTCACGCGGACACGTGGTGCAGCACAGGCAACACGCGCTGCATCGGGACTCGGCCAGATCCTCGGCCTCGTCGGCGTGCTCGGCGGCATTGCGCTCCTCTTCGTCCCCAACTCCGGGCTGGGAAGCAGCCTGAGCCCATGGCTCATCATGGCCGGTTTCTTCATCTTTATCGGCGCACAGCTTGAAGATCAGGGATTGATGTTCCAGTCAGTGGTCGACACGGTCACGATGCGCGACGTGATGCTCACCGACTTCTCAACTCTTTCGCCTTCAGACACTCTCGAAGATGCGCTCTACAAAGCCATTCACAGCCTGCAGGACGAGTTCCCTGTCGTACGCGGCGCGAACCTTGTCGGTATCGTCTCGCGCCAGGGCATTCTGGAAGCGCTGCGCAGCGAGGGCAACGGCTATGTGCAGGGCGTGATGTCACGCACGTTCCAAGTGGCGCAACCCGGCGATTCGCTTGGCCTGATGATCCGCCGCATGGCAGGCGGCCGCATGTCGCTTATTCCCGTAACGGAGGGCGAGCGCATCATCGGCATCGTGACCTTGCAGAACCTGATGCACAGCATGGGCATGCTGGCTGAGCACCGCAGGCTCAAACGCGAGAATTAAATGCCGATGGACGATGATGATTCTCGCTTTGAAGAATCAGAAAAACAGCTGCTTGCTCCCGGCCTCTATCTTGTCGGCACTCCCATCGGCAATCTCGGAGACATTACTCTTCGCGCTCTCCATGTGCTGCGCGATGCAGACCGCATCGCCTGCGAAGACACTCGACAGACGCAGAAGCTGCTGAACCACTTCGGCATCACAACGCCCACCATCAGCTGCCACGAGCACAACGAAACCGGACGCATCCCGGAATTTTTAGCCGCCATGCAGCAGGGCTCGCGCATCGCCATCGTCTCCGACGCAGGCATGCCCGGCATCTCCGATCCCGGAATGCGAATCGCTGCTGCTGCCATTGATGCAGGAATCGCCGTATACCCTATTCCGGGCGCAAACGCGGCATTGAGCGCACTGGTCGCATCGGGGCTGAACACAGAGCATTTTGCCTACGAGGGATTTCTGCCGGCAAAGGCCGGAGCGCGTCGGGCAGCACTCGAAGAGCTGGCGACGAAATCTGAAGAGGGTGTCACCCTCATTTTTTACGAGGCACCGCATCGCATTCTCGAAACGCTGGGCGACGTGCAGGCAGTCTGGGGCGAGGCATGCCGTGTTGTGGTGGCGCGCGAACTGACAAAGCTACACGAGGAATTCCTGCGCGGCAGCGTTGCCGAGGTTGCCGCCAATCTCAGCCAGCGCGACCGCGTTCGCGGCGAAATAACGCTGCTGGTCGAGGCTCATACGTTGTCGAAAGATGACCTCTCCGCCGGCAGCATCACCGATCGGATCGCCGAATTGCAAAAGTCAGAAAATGTTGATGAAAAAGATGCGCTCAAACGCATCGCTCGCGAGCGTGGCCTTTCGAAGAGCGATGTGTACCGGGAGCTCCAGCGTGAGCGCGCAAAACGCTAATTCCGAATCAAAATGGTTTAGCGCCTGAAGTGATGGCAGGCTGCCCGGATCGCTGGGCCCAACGATCACCCTGCTTTTCCAGATAAACCCACTCGCCCTGGCTGCACAAACTGCCGCACCAGTTGAGCATGTAAACCAGTGCCGCATTCCGGTGCGAGTTGAAGTAAACGTCGCTGAAGTAGGTGATTCCACCGCATGCAGCATTTCCGCTGCTGCTGGCAGACACAGAGGTACGCGACGCGCGGAAGGCAGCGGCTTCCTGCGGCGAAAGCAATTTGTAGGAAGCGCCGATCTGATCCGCGTGCGTCAAAGTTTGACGCTGATATTTGCGGGCGTAATAATCCGCCAGCGCTTCCTGAAATGGTTTGGGATCGTAGCTCGGAGGCTTGAGCTGCGCATCGGGAGCGATCGGCGGACTCATGTCGTCAATGTTGATCGTGGTATCCGCAATCGCCCAGCACTGCCCCTGGCGCTGGCCGAGAGCCTGAAAGACAGGCCCGTGCATCAACGCGGAATAAACGGATGAGATATCGTCTTGTTTCGTGGCAGGATGCGACTGAGAGGAGAGAAATCCGGCGAGCAAAAAGGGGATCAGGATGGCTCGCCAGATTCTCATAGATGTCAGTGAGCGTCAGCGTTGTCCCATGGAGCGGGCGACCGCAGGATGGGCTTGGTATCGCGCCCTTTCAGGCGGTCGTAAAAATAATCGTCGCTGGTGGTGCCGATCGATTCGTTATAGAGACTGGGCTGACCCGCAATCTCCTTCAACTCCTCATTGAAGCGATGAATCGCCTTGAGGTGATCGGCCGTCGCTGCAATTTCCAGGCTCTTTGTTTTCAACATCTTCTGGTAGCCACGATCCAGGAGGTGGGCGATCTGTCCGCCGAGCACAAAACCCGGACCGGCTACCACTGCCAAACCCTTCCCCTCGCTGCCACGCACCACGATGGCACCGCAGCCATATTTCTCAATGCGATATTGCCCTGCGACCCCGGGCACCTCTTTTACATCAAATTGAAAGCTGCGAAGTTTGGGGACGATTTCATCGAAGGTAAGCTGCTTTGTTTTTCTGAGCATGGCGGTAAAGACGTGGCAGAGGATAAACTTACAGTAAGCTGCCGCGTACCTTCACTCTCGCACATTTTGACGGCTGGCTGCAATGCATTCGCTTATGGCAACTGACTCATTATTGACCCGGTCGCTGGGCACGACACTTTTCGATCGCATCGGCAATACCCCCTTGCTGCGTCTGGAGCGCGTTGCCGCTCACCTTCCGGGAATCCAGATTCTGGGCAAGGCTGAATGGGTGAACCCCGGCGGATCAGTGAAGGATCGCGCTGCTTCCTCCATCGTGACGACAGCCATGGAGCAGGGCAGGCTCGGTAAGGGCCAGCATCTGCTTGACGCCACCAGTGGCAACACCGGCATCGCCTACGCCATGCTGGGTGCGGCTTTGGGCTTTCCGGTCACGCTCTGCGTACCAGCCAATGTCTCGCCTGAGCGCAAGAAGATTCTCGGCGCCTATGGCGCAAACGTCATCTGGACCGACCCGAATGACGGCTCCGACGGAGCTATCCGCAAGGCACGCGCCCTGGCCGCCAGCGAGCCCGAAAAGTTTTACTACGCCGACCAGTACGGGAATGACGCCAACTGGCAGGCGCACTATAACGGCACTGCCAACGAAATCTGGCGGCAGACCGAAGGTCAGCTCACGCATTTCGTCGCTGGCCTCGGCACCAGCGGGACATTTATCGGCACCACGCGCCGCCTGAAAGAGCTGAACCCGCAGATTCAGTGCATTTCCATGCAGCCCGACTCGCCATTTAACGGCCTCGAAGGTCTGAAACACATGGCGACCGCGATTGTGCCGAAGATTTATGACGCCCATCTCGCCGACCGCGATATGGAGCTTGAAACCGAAGTCGCGTATCGTATGGCTAAGAGGCTTGCGCGAACCGAGGGGCTTTTGGTTGGCGTATCGGCGGCTGGAGCGGTAGCAGCCTGCCTGCGCATCGCAGAAGAAGAAGCCGCGGCAGGCCGTGAAGCTGTGATCGTGACCGTTCTGCCCGATTCGGCAGACAAATATTTAAGTGAACGCTTCTGGGAGGAAGACGAGACCAATGCTTAAGCTCAGCGAATCCGTTTACAACGCACTGCGGGAACATGGCGAAGAGACCTATCCGCATGAATGTTGTGGCGTGCTGCTGGGCTGCTCCCATGATGGTGTGAATGAAGTCGAAGATGCTGTGCGTGCGGGAAACACACGCACCGACTCCGCTCATAACCGCTATCACATCGCTCCGCAGGAGCTGGTAAAGATTCAGCGGCAGGCGCGTGAGCGCGGATTGGATATTGTAGGCTTCTATCACTCGCATCCGGACCATCCGGCGCAGTGGTCGAAGACCGATTTTGCTGAAGCGCACTGGCTTGGCTGCTCCTATGTCATTACGGCAGTCGAAAAGGGCGTAGCGCAGCAGACGAATTCGTTCCTGCTAACGGGAACGACGGAAGAAGACAAATCCTTTGAGGACGAAACGATTCAGGTGGAGGAACTGGTAGCCGGGCGATGTTGACCGCCGGTTTGCCAGTCATTCATAGACGGGCCTGAGCCTGACTATCCCCGAACCATCGAATCGTATTGCGAAAGGATTTCTGCCATGAAGATTTTCATCCCTACTCCGTTGCGCGCTTATGTCGATAAGCAGGACGCCGTGCAAGTGAATGCTCAAACTGTGGGTCAGGCCCTGGATGCATTGACAGTCCAACATCCTGATCTGAAGAAGCATCTTTACTCCGACGAAGGCAAGCTGCGCGCGTTTGTGAACGTCTACCTGAACGACGAAGACGTGCGCTACCTTCCCGAAAAAGAAGCTACCACGGTAACCGAGGCAGATTCGCTCTCGATCATTCCGTCCATTGCCGGCGGGTGGGACTAGCCGTCGAGGCATACGCGCCTTTGGCGCCAATTTAAGGGTAGAAGCACCGGGCTTTAGCCCGGTGAATAGCAGGGTAAACGAGGGCCTTTAGGCCCGGGCCTGATGCAAAAAAACAGATCGTTCGCTCCGCTCAGGATGACAGAATTTTGGAGAATTTAGATGCCAGCTCTTACTGAAGAAACCGCGGCCCTGCCACAACTTGATAACGCCGAAATCGCCCGCTACTCACGGCACCTGATCCTGCCCGAAGTTGGCCTCGAAGGCCAGCAGAAGCTCAAAGCCGCAAAGGTTCTTTGCGTCGGCACCGGCGGCCTTGGCGCGCCGCTCACCTATTATCTGGCCGCAGCGGGAATCGGCACACTCGGCCTCGTCGACTTCGACGTGGTGGACGAGAGCAACCTGCAGCGCCAGATCATCCACAGTACCAATGATGTGGGCCGCCCCAAGATCGACTCTGCCGCAGAAAAGCTGAAGGCTTTGAATCCGTATGTCAATATCGTGAAGCACGAGACGATGCTCACCAGCGCCAACGCGCTTGAGATCATCAAGGACTATGACATCGTCGCCGACGGCACCGACAACTTCCCCACGCGCTATCTCGTCAACGACGCCTGCGTGCTCAGCGGCAACAAGCCCAATGCCTATGCTTCGATCTTCCGCTTCGAAGGTCAGGCCAGCGTCTTCGCCACCGAAGACGGCCCCTGCTATCGCTGCCTCTACCCTGAGCCGCCACCGCCCGGACTCGTTCCCTCCTGCGCTGAAGGCGGCGTACTCGGAATCTTGCCCGGCCTTCTGGGCGTCGTGCAGGCGACCGAGGTCATCAAGCTGATTCTTGGCAAGGGCGATTCGCTCGTCGGACGCCTGTTGCTCGTCGATTCACTGAACATGAAGTTCCGCGAGCTGAAGCTGCGCAAGAATCCTGACTGCCCGGTATGCGGCACGCATCCCACGGTCACCAAATTGATCGACTACCAGCAGTTCTGTGGTATCTTCCCCGAAGAGAAGCCAGCAGCTATGCAAAATGGAATTCCGCAAATTACGCCTGTTGAATTGAAGCGCCGCCTCGATGCCGGCGAAGATGTCTTCGTCCTCGACGTGCGTGAGCCGCACGAATACCAGATCGTGAATATCGGCGCGCCTCTCATTCCGCTCGGCGATCTGCCCAACCGCCTCAATGAGCTCGATCCCAATCGCGAGATCGTCATCCACTGCAAGACCGGCGGACGCAGCCAGCGCGCTGCCGAGTTCCTGCAGAAGAGCGGCTTCAAGAATGTAGCCAATCTCGCAGGCGGAATCACCGGCTGGGCCACCGACGTCGATCCGAAACTTCCGAAATACTAGGTCGTTTCTCTCGTCATAAATCACCGTCATTCTGAGACACGAAGTGGCGAAGAGTCTCAAATCAATCTGGTTGAGATTCTTCGCCTTCGGCTCAGAATGACGTTTTCTTTTTACGGTCTTTCCAGAGACACGATAAGCGATTTCATCTGGAGCAAATCAGTCTTTGCCCGACGGGCACTGCCGTGCGTATACTCCCGTGATGCCAGGCAGAGCTTCTTTTTTTCATATCCAAAACCCCGCCTGACAGATCGTTTTTTCATGGAGGCTCCGCTTCTTTATGGACCTCGTTTTGATACGCATTCTTTTTGTTCTTGTTTTTGCCGCCGTCTGTTATTTCTTTCGCCTCTTTAACTTTCCTGCATGGCTCTCGGCTGTTACCGGAGCCGGCGGGGCTGCGCTGGTCATCGTCTTCGAACAGCGTGTGCGCGCACTGAGCCTGAAGCGCTTGATCGGCGCCGTCATCGGCAGCATCCTTGGCATCTTCGGAGCTTTCCTCTTCAGCCTGGTGCTGGCCAACAGCCTGCCGCCGGGCAGTACACGCAGCATGGTGCAGATCTTCGTTCTGCTGCTCATGTCTTACGTGGGCCTCGTCGTAGGCACCAGTAAAGGTGAGCTGCTCAACCTCTCGGCGCTGGGCGATCTCTTCAGCAGCGAGCGTCAGGTGAAGCGCAATGTCAAAATACTCGACACCAGCGCCATCATCGACGGACGCATCGCCGACATGGCCGACACCGGCTTCCTAGACGGCACGCTCGTCATTCCCGAATTTGTGCTGCGCGAGTTGCAAATGGTGGCAGATTCGTCCGACGGCTCGAAACGCCAGCGTGGACGCCGCGGCCTCGACGTGCTGCAGCGCATGCAGGCGAATTCGCTGCTCAACGTACACATCACCGAAGAAGATTTCGCTCACATCCGCGAAGTCGATCTCAAGCTCATTGAGCTGGCCAAGCAGCTCGACGCAAAAATCGTCACCAACGACTTCAACCTGAATAAAGTCGCGCATCTGCATCATGTGCCGGTACTGAACATCAATGATTTAGCCAACGCGCTCAAACCGGTCGTATTACCGGGCGAGAAGATGAACATCGCCATCCTCAAAGAAGGCAAGGAATACAACCAGGGTGTTGGCTATCTCGATGACGGAACCATGGTCGTCGTCGATCACGCCCGTCGCATGATCGGCCGTTCGGTCGAGATCAGCGTGACCTCCGTGCTTCAGACCGCGTCCGGCAAGATGATCTTCGGCAGACTGGACGAAGCACCGCCAAAGCCCGAAACGATACGCATGACTGCGGAAATCCGTGAAGTTTCCAGCTAGAACATTCTTCTGTAGTCATAAAACCGCAGTCATTCTGACGACCGAAGGGAGGGCCTGTCCTGAGCGAAGTCGAGGGAAAGAATTTCAAGCCAAGTTGGCTTGAGATTCTTCGCCTTCGTCTCAGAATGACGACTTGCTCTTCGTCTATTAATGCTTCTCGATCGGTGTAATGGAAGTAATCTGAATCGTGTCGTTCGCCATCTGGCCGGTCACGCGAACATTTTCCGCGGCAAACTTCGACGCTTTGGACTGGGGCTCCAGTGGATACACATGATTCCCCATCCAGAGACCATACTTTGATCCCTGCTTCACGCAGCGTCGCACACAGGCGCGATCTGGAGTCATCGAAGAGGTACGCTGGCAATTCGTGCCGCAGTGCGTGTCGGTCACAAATCCCTCCCACGCGCCTGGGCTCTCCGCATACCCGGAACAGCAAAAAATAGTAAGCAAAAGCGCCGCGAAGACAGTTTTCATTGCCAAACTCCTGTTCGGCTGACAAGGTATCACACTCTCTATCCTCACTATTGACAGCACTTACGCGCTCCCGCCTCGTTTTCACTCAGAAATTACTGAAGTCTTACAAATCACGAGACTTGTACGGTCTATCGTCATACCTGAGACAAAACCATGCCAGTATTGATTGAAGACGCAGCACAAACCGATACCGCCACACTCGAATCCGACGCAGAACTCTATCTGCAGAAGCCTTCCGAAAAGTTCAACTGGGTCTTCGGGATCTGGATTGCTATTTTTCACATCGGCGCCATTGCGGCCCTCTTCTTTTTCAGCTGGTCGGCGCTGCTCGTTACGTCGGTGCTATGGGTATTGGGGCAGAACGTGGGTATCGCTATGAGCTACCACCGCCAGCTGACCCATCGCGGGTTCACCACCCCCAAATGGGTGGAATATTTCATGGCCATCTGCGGCACCCTGTCCCTTCAGGGCGGCCCGCTTTACTGGGTGGCCGTCCATCGCCTGCATCATCAGCTCACCGACAAGCCGGGCGACCCGCATTCCCCCCGCGATGGCGGCTGGTGGTCGCACATCGGCTGGATTCTCTACGGTTCGCTGCATAACGATGACCCGGTCCTGCTTGGCCGCTATGCGCCTGACCTTGCACGCCAGGGCTTTTACCGCTGGCTCAGCAAGTATCATTGGCTGCCCATCACCCTCGTTGGCATCGCCCTCTTCGCTGTCGGCGGATGGTCATGGTTGCTGTGGGGAGTCTTCCTGCGCGTAGCTCTCGGGCTGCACGTCACCTGGCTGGTCAATTCCGCAACGCATATGTGGGGCTCCAAGCGCTTCGCTACTCGCGATGACTCGCGCAACCTGTGGTGGGTGGCCCTGCTCTCCGGCGGCGAAGGATGGCACAACAACCATCACGCGCATCCGGTTTCTGCCAGCCATGGCATGGCCTGGTACGAGATCGACTTCAACTACTGGTGCATCCGCGCCCTTGGCTGGTTAGGCCTGGCAAAGAAGATCAAGGTGCAAGGCCCCGAAGGCGGCACGGCGCGCATACTTCACGGCTAAATTCATCTCGTAGAGCCCGTAATTCTGAGCGCAGCGAATCTCATTTCGCTGCGCTCAGCAGTTTCAGAATCCCGACGAGCCGGCAGTTTGTATTCCCCGCCTTACGCGATACTTTGATTCTTCGAGGTCATCATGCGCCGTTCTTCTCTGAGCCTGCTTCTCTGCTTTCTGCTGAGCCTCTCTTACTGCATACAGGCGCCATCTGCGCCCGAGCACGTCGCCATCGACGCGCATGCCCCGGGCAGCTATCAGGACGGTCTGATCGCGACAAAAAAGACCGCTAATTTTCAGCTGCCGCCCCACGGCCTCGCCGTCATTGAGGTGAAATAGGTCCGCCCGTGACATTCGATGCCATCATCCTCGGCGCTGGCGCAGCCGGACTCATGTGCGCTATCGAAGCAGGCAGGCGCGGTCGTCGCGTCGCTCTGCTTGAGCTTGCTGAGCGACCGGGGAAAAAGATCCTCATCTCCGGAGGCGGCCGCTGCAACTTCACCAACATCCACTGTCGTCCGGAAAATTTCCTATCCGCGAATCCGCACTTTGCCAAGTCAGCGCTCGCACGTTACACGCCGCAGGATTTCCTCGCGCTCGTCCACAAGCACGGCATCGCGTATCACGAGAAGACACTCGGTCAGCTCTTCTGCGACCAGTCCTCCCGCCAGATTCTCGACATGCTGCTCGCCGAGTGCAGGGATGCAAACGTCAGCATCTTTCTCGGAACACGTACCGAACGCATCGAGCGAGGCGAAAATTTCACCCTGCATGCAAGTAAAGGCGAATTCCACGCGCCTGCTCTGGTCGTTGCTACCGGGGGCCTTTCCATCCCAAAGATGGGAGCCACCGGCTTCGGTTATGACGTCGCCCGTCAGTTCGGAATCAAAATCGTTCCTACCCGCCCCGCGCTGGTTCCGTTCACGCTGTCGCCTCAGGACTGCACAAAGCTCTGCGATCTCGCTGGCCTCTCGGCAGAAGTCATCGCGACCATCGGGCGTCAGCGCTTCCGCGAAAAGATGCTCGTCACGCATCGCGGTTTGAGCGGTCCGGCAATCCTGCAAATCTCCTCGTACTGGACCGCCCCGCAAACTCTGACTCTCGATCTCGCACCGGAAAAACAGCTATTCACATCGCTCCTCGCCAGCCCCTCAGGACGAGACGCCGCAAGAGCCGCCTCACTGCTTCGAGAAGCCCTGCCGCAGCGTCTGGCCGACCGCATCATCTCTCTGGCTGAACCAAAATCGTGGACCAATCGAGCGATCGAAGAGTTGGAGCATCAGTTGCACAACTACCCCATCACTCCCGCAGGCACTGAGGGCTACGAGAAGGCCGAAGTCACCGCCGGCGGCATCGACACCGATGAGCTTTCCGCCAAAACAATGGAGTGCAAGCGCTTTCTGGGTCTCTTTTTCATCGGCGAAAGTGTGGACGTTACCGGCCATCTCGGCGGCTTCAACTTTCAATGGGCATGGGCTTCGGGGGCCGCTGCCGGGCGAGCACTTTGATTCGCACTGCACTCAGGCGATATGCTGGGAACGGCAAGATTTGGGGACGATGAAGCTGCTGGCGTACCTCACCGAATTATTTATAGATACATTTGGCATCACGCGGCCAAAACCCGAGCAGCGGCGAACGGCAAACCTGGTCATTGGAGGATTTCTTTTGACCTTTGCCATCGCCGTGATCGGAGTTATGAGCTTCCTCGTCTATCAAATCACCGCCGGAAATCACGCTAGATGATTCCGTAGCTGTCCTGATTTGCGACGCTGCAGTTTTCTCTGCCTGTGCCATGCTGTCTCTCGCAGGGCTCGTTTAAAGTAGGAATTTGGTCTTTCCGAGTAAGTCCAATCTCACGCTGAGGCTTCGTGTCGATCGTTCTGCAGGATGTTCGCTTCGCTCTCCGGCAGTTATGGAAGCACCCCGGCTTTGCCATCACAGCCGTGTTTTCGCTCGCGCTCGGCATCGCCGCCACGGTCTCGGTCTTCAGCGTCGTCTACAGCGTCCTCATCAATCCATCGCCCTATCCGCATGCTGACCGCATCGTGCAGTTCTATGCGCGGCCCAAAACCGGAGCGGATCAGGTTGCGTATATCGCGCGCACCTATCTTCCGACTTTCCGCAAGATGCATGCGTTCTCTGACATCGTGGAGATGGACGAACAATACCTCGCGGATACCACCGTCGATATCCCGCAGGATGTCGACGTGGTCTATCTCTCCGGCAACGCCTTCCCGTTCTTTGGAGTGCCTGCCTACCTCGGCCGCACCTTCCTGCCCTCGGATGCGCCGGAGGGCCAGGCGCCGCAGCCCACCGTAGTCCTTACCTATCAGTACTGGCTGCGCCGCTTCAATGGAAATCCGGCCATCGTCGGCCAGCCCCTGCGACTGAACAATCGCAATTACATCATTCTCGGCGTCATGCCGCGCCGCTTCACCTGGTGGGACGCGGATGTCTACGTACCACTCGATACTTCCAATCAGCACCCGTCCAGCTACATGACGGTGATGCGGCTGAGTCCGGGGGTTTCACGCAAACGGGCGCTGGAAGAAGCCCATCCTGTCTTCACGCAAATGATCCATGAACAGCCAAGCCTTTGGCTCGAAGGCTACCAGCTTGATCTGCAAAGCGTGAACGACCGCTTCCGCCGGCCTCTCGCCAAGGCCCTGACGCTGTTATTCGGCGGTGTATTACTGTTGCTGGTCATTGGCTGTGTCAACGTCAGCATTCTCCTGCTGACCCGCGGCACTGCGCGGCAACATGAGTTTGCCGTCCGCGCCGCCGTAGGAGGCAGCGGCTGGAGAATCGTGCGCCAGCTGCTTACCGAATCGCTCATCATCGGCTTTGCCGGGGCAGCGCTCGGCGTCATCGCCACCTATCGCAGTACGCCCTTTGTCGTTCACCTGCTGCCGTGGCAACTCTTTCCCCGCGGACTCGCCATCCCCGTCCATGTGCCTGTTCTGGGATTCAGCATCGGCCTGGCTGTCCTGACCAGCGTTCTCTTTGGCCTCTTTCCAGCGCTGCAGCTCGCCAATCCCGAAATACGCGAGATCATGCAGGCAAACAGTCAGAAAGCTGCCGGAAACGTTGCCAGCCGCCGCCTGCACTCGATTCTGATCGCCGGACAGATCGCGATGGCCATGATTTTGCTCACCGTTTCGGCTTCAGCCATTCAGAGCTTCCGCCGGTTACTGCACACTGAGATGGGCTTTGACCCGCACCATGTAGCCGACTTCAGCATCCCCATCCACCAGAACACCTACACCACCTGGGAAGCCCGCGCCAGCTACTTCCAGCAATTACGCAACAAGGTGGCTCAGACTCCCGGAGTTTCTGCCGCCTCGCTCGCCCTCATCGCCCCGCCCAACAGTGAATGGGATTTCCCCATCGAGATTCTCGGACAGCCCGCGCTCGGCCCGCAGATCACAAATATAAATTTTGTCGATCCGCAGTTCTTCTCCATACTGCACATTCCGCTGCTTCGCGGCCGCATGTGGGATCCAGCCGAAACGGAACGCGGCGCAGCCTTTGCCCTGGTGAACCAGACCTTCGTCCGCCGCTATTTCTCCAACAGCGATCCGATCGGCCATTCTGTCCGCATCCCGCGCTTACAAGGTCATCCTCCGGGCATCGTTGCCGTCCATGGAAGCGATAGCTGGCTGCCGATTATCGGAGTGGTTGCCGACGCTCGCAATGACGGCCTCGACCAGGCAGTGAAGCCCGAAATTTATGTCCCTTACTCGCTCTATATGATCGATTTCGTGCAGATACTGGTGCGAACCGGGGGCGATCCGCTCGCCTACGAGTCCGCTGTCCGCCGTCAGATCGCCGCCATCAACCCCAGTCAGCAGGTCTCGTATCCTGTTATTTCCATGACCGAACGGGTCGAGCACCAGGCAGAATGGGCCCGCGAGCACCTCATCGCCGTGCTTTCCGGCCTCTTTTCCGTGCTCGCCATGGTTCTTGCCATCGTCGGACTCTACAGCGTCGTCTCTTATTCCGTCGCCCAGCGCATCCATGAGTTCGGCATCCGCATGGCGCTGGGGGCACGGCGGCGCCATATCCTGCAAAATGTTCTGGGCACGGCGGGAGTCAGCGTTGGGGCCGGACTTGTCATCGGCCTGGTGGCCAGCTTCTCTCTCAGCAGCCTGTTATCGAGCTGGATTGAGAACAGCGTGCTCGATCCCTGGACCATCCTCAGCGTCTGCTTTGTGCTGCTCGTCGTGGCCCTCGCGGCCTGCATCGTACCCGCCTTCCGCGCTTCGCTGATTCAGCCGATGCAGGCCCTCCGTAACGAATAAATGCTGTCCATTTGCGAACGGCCTCCGTCCGCGAATGAACATTTTTATCTCCGCCCCGCTCTCATATCACCTCCGAATCAATAACTTAGCCTGCCGCTCGTTTTGGATGGCAACATGCTCCAACCTTTACGCGAAACACTCCCTGGAGCGACCCGGTGACCATGCTGCAAGACGTCCGCTACGCCTTCCGCCAGTTGCGCAAATCGCCTGGCTTTGCCCTGACCGTGGTTTTGACTCTTGCTCTCGGCATCGGCGTAAACACCGCCATTTTCAGTGTTATGAATGCCGTGCTGCTCCGCTCTCTACCGGTTCGTGATCCGCAGCAACTCGTCTATCTCACCCATGAGCACATGCCGCCCGGCGTCGGTAATACGGGTGACTCGCGCTATACCTACGGCATGAATGTCTATAATCGGCTGCGCGAAGACCGCGCCGCTTTCGCAGACGTCATCGCCTACGTCCCGCTCTCCTTTACCAAAACCGCCGCCCGCTACGGTGATACGCCGGAAGATATCGAGGCAGATGAAGTCAGCGGCAACTTCTTCTCCGCCCTCGGCGTCGAGATGACGGCGGGACAGGCTTTCGCTGCGGCAGACGAGGACAAGCACTCGCAGCTTGCTGTTCTCAGTTATGGATATTGGACACGCCGCTTCAACCGCGATCCGCAGGTCATCGGACGAATCCTCTATATCAATGGCGTGCCCTTTACCGTCACCGGCATCGCTTCGCCGCGGTTCTATGGCGTCGAATCTGGCGGCAACTCGACCGATGTTTGGGTGCCTCTGCAAAATCGCCCGGAACTACCCTCATGGGGCACTCCTTTTACCAGCGGACGCACCCTTTACGGCAGTCCCAACTGGTGGAATCTCATGCTCATGGCACGCCTCCGGCCGGGCGTGACTCCGAAGCAGGCGCAAGCGCACATGAATCCGGTTTTTGCCCATGCCGCCTATGAAACCGTCGGAAAAGACGTGAAGCCAAACGGAGAAAAGCTGGAGCTACAGCTGGCTCCGGCGCAAGGGCTTGGTACCGCTAATACTGACTACGAAACACCTTTACATGTATTGATGGGCATGGTCGCACTGGTGCTGGTCATAGCCTGCGTCAACATCATCATGCTGTTCGTCGCGCGTAATTCGGCTCGCGAGCGCGAGTTCTCTTTACGACTGGCTCTCGGAGCAAACCGGTGGCCGCTCTTCCGGCAGTTGCTCGCCGAGAGTGCCATCCTCGTCACTTCGGGATCGCTGCTGGGCTGGCTTTTCGCAGTCGAAGCCACTCGCCTGCTCGCGCTGTGGTCAGCGTTGGAGATCAGCCTCGCGCCGGATACCAGCGTCCTGCTCTTCACACTGGGGATTTCTGTCATTGCCGCTGTTCTCTTTGGACTTGCACCTTTGCGCTCGGCCAGCAATACGCCGGTCACGCTTGTGCTCCGCTCTACGGGTACGCAGGCGACTACGAGCCGCAGCCGCGTGGTCACAGGAAAAATCCTCATCGCCATGCAGATGGCTCTCTGCGTCATGCTGCTCTTCGCCTCCGGCCTGCTGGTACGCACCTTGCGCAATTACCAGAACGTCGATCTCGGCATGCACGCCGACAGCGTGCTGGCATTCGGCGTTCACCCCATCGGGGCGCATGACGATGCGCAGAAGCTCGCCTTCTACTCCCAGCTCAGCAGGCGTATTCAATTGCTACCCGGAGTTGAGTCCGTCACCCTCGCCGGCAATCGTCCCGGATCAGGCTGGACGGACAACAACCTGCTAACACTCGATGGCCGCGAATACCCCTGGGATGACGGTAAAAATATGCTGCGCAGCAATGAGGTCGGCTCGGACTTCTTCCGCACATTGGGCATTCCCGTGATGTCTGGACGCGACATCCGCGAGAGCGATACCAAGGGAGCGCAGCGAGTCGTTGTCATCAATCAGACTCTGGCCGATCGCTTTTTGAAACATACCAGCCCGATCGGTCACACCATCGGGGGCGCGAAAAATCCGGCCACCATCGTCGGCGTCGTCCGCGACAGCAAATACAACTCCTCCGATGAAGAACCGATGCCGATGGCCTGGTACAGCTATCAGCAATCGGACTCGATTGGAAATATGGATGTGGAGGTCCGCGCTGCCGGCAATCCCGTCACGTTACTTCCCGCTATCCGCCGGGTTCTTCGCGAGATGGATCCGAACGCACCGCTCGATAAACCGGAAGTTCTTCAGACCCAATTTGAAGAGTCCTATCTGATGCCCGCACTCTTTGCCCGTCTGGCTGTCTTCTTCGGTGGACTGGCAGCGCTTCTCGTCGCCATCGGCCTTTACGGAGCACTCGCTTACCAGGTGAATCGCCGCACCATGGAGATCGGCGTCCGCATGGCGCTGGGAGCGCAGCGCCGCCAGGTGCTCTTAGCAGTTCTTCGAGACAGTCTCTTGTTGGCCACCGTAGGACTTGCCGTCGGCCTGCCTCTCGCATGGTTTGCCTCCAAACTTATGGCTTCCATGCTGTACAAGCTTTCCGCGCACGATCTGTTCAGCCTGATAGCCGCAGGCGTGGGCATGGTATCTGTCTCCATCGCCGCCGCTCTCATCCCCGCGCGCCGGGCTGCACGGGTTGAGCCCATGCAGGCGCTGCGCACGGAGTAACGACGTAGAAGAAATCTTATGACCACGCTGTTTCAGGATCTCCGATACGCTTTCCGTCAGTTGCGAACCCGTCCCGGCTTCGCGCTCACGGCAATTCTCTCGCTCGCCCTCGGCATCGGCGCAACGGTTTCCGTCTTCAGCGTGATCTATGGAGTCCTGCTGCATCCATTCCCTTACGCGAACATCCATCGTCTGGGCAACCTGAGCATTAGCGATCCCTATGGAAACATCTTCAACGCTGCCATCACCGGGCCGCAGCTCAGGGAGTTGGAAAAGACCCACTCCGTTGAAAGCGTCGCCACCTGGGACGAGTGGAACCTGACCGTCACCGGCCATGATGTCCCGGAAGACGTCGTAGCGTATTACGGGATAGGTGACACATTCCCCACGCTTGGTGTTCCCGCCCTTCTTGGCCGCAATATCGGGCCATCCGATACGCCCGACGGACAGGAGCCACAACCGGTCGTCATGCTGCACTACCGCTTCTGGCAGCGGCATTTCAGCGGTGATCCGAACATTATTGGTAAAACACTCGAGCTGGTCCACAAGAAGTACACCATCATCGGCGTCACCCGGCCCAACTTCACCTGGGGATGGGGCGGGGACGTGTATCTTCCGCGGGCTATCACTACCGACCCGGGACGTACCTTTGGTGTCGTCATCAAGCTGCGCCCCGATGTTTCCTGGGCTGGCGCAAACGCCGAGATGCAGCCACTATTCGAACGTTTTGCCAAAGAGACACCGAGCCACTTCCCACCAAAATTCCAGGTAGATGCACGCGCTCTGACTGATGAAACCCGGCAGAACATCGGGGGCATGCTTTATTTGCTCTTCGCCGCCGTAGCTCTGCTGCTCCTTATCGGCTGCGGCAATGTCTCCATCCTGTTACTGGCGCGCGGAACGGCGCGGCAGCATGAGTTCGCCGTGCGCTCCGCCGTGGGAGCCAGCGGTTTTCGCCTCGTGCGCCAGCTGCTCACCGAGTCGCTGATGCTTGCGCTCACCGGCACCGGATTCGGCATCCTGCTCGCTTATCAGCTGCTGCGGCTCATCGTGGCGTGGATGCCGCAGAACCTGTACCCGCCGGACGTAGCTATCAGCATCAACCTGCCGGTGCTTCTCTTCAGCACCGGGCTGGCAGTGCTCACCGGCGTTCTTTTCGGATTGTTCCCGGCCTTGCAGATGGCCAGACCCGAAGTCAGCCAGGTGATGCAGTCGAGCTCGAAGAAGGTTGCGGGCAGCGCGCATGGCCGCCGCACCCATAACCTGCTGATCGGCTCGCAGATCGCACTCACTCTCCTGCTGATGACGGCAGCCGGAGCCGCAATCGAAGGCTTTGTGCACATGATGCGCGTCCCGCTCGGCTACGACCCGCACCATGTCATCTCGGTCGGCATCCCGGTGCACGAAAACAGTTTTACGGCATGGGCATCGCGGGTGAACTACTTCGAGCAGCTTCGCGCGAAGGTCGCCGAGCTGCCCGATGTCGTCTCCACCGGCATCTCGACGAATGCCACGCCTCCCAGCAGCGGGGACGAAGAGAGATTCGAATTGCTGGGAAAAGCGCCCAATCCCTCGCTGGAAGGACAAACCGCGCGCATGAATTATATCGATTCCGGTTATTTCAGCACGCTCCGCATACCACTGCTCAACGGGCGCACCTGGGAGCACTCCGAAGTGGCGCACAGCGCGCCGCTCGTGCTGGTCAACCAGACCTTCGCAAAGCGGTTTTACCCGAACGGGGATATTCTCGGGCATTCGCTGAAAGTGCCGACGCAAAAGAACGAGCCGCCGTACACCTTGACCGCGCCGGGAGCCGATGGCTGGCTGCAGATCATCGGCGTTGTCGCCGACTCGCTGGATAACGGGCTTGACAAGCCGGAGAAGCCGGCGGTTTTTATGCCCTACAGCACACTCATGTGGATGCACACACAGATTCTCGTCCACACGCGCGTCGCGCCTGAGACGATGTTGCATAGCATCCGCCAGCAGTTGGCCGCCGTCGACCCGGACCAGCAGGCTTTTGGGCAGATCGACAACCTCGAAACATGGATCAAAAATGAGCCGGAATATGCACGTGGACGATTGATTTCCGCACTTTTTGGCGCATTTTCCATTCTTGCACTCGTCCTTTCCGCCGTCGGCCTCTACAGCGTCGTCTCCTACTCGGTGGCGCAGCGCACGAATGAGTTTGGCATTCGCATGGCGCTGGGCGCGCAGAAATCCGACGTGCTGAAAATCGTTCTCGCCTCGGCTGCGGTAAGCGTCGGTGTGGGTGTGGCGGCCGGACTGGGATTGAGCTTCGGCCTCAGCCGCTTTATCGCGCGCTGGGTAGAAAACGGCTCCGGTAATCCGTTGTTAGTTTTGAGTGTTTCACTTCTGCTGCTCGTCGTTGCAGTCGTAGCCTGCCTTGCGCCTGCGCGCCGTGCTTCTTCCGTCGATCCGATAACGGCACTCAGGTGTGAATAAAAAGTTCCGGGTAACTTCTCAGTCAGGAGGCCACAATGGCCACCGTTTTGCAGGATATTCGCTACGCAGCTCGTCAGCTCTGGAAAAACCCCGGCTTCGCTCTTACCGCCATTCTCTCGCTCGCCCTCGGCATCGGCGCCACCGTCTCCGTCTTCAGCATCATCTATGCCGTGCTTATGAACCCGTGGCCTTACCAGGGTGCGGACCGCATCGGCAGCCTTGCGTTGCTCGACAAGTCAGGGGAGGGACAAGGCTACGGCCTGAACGGCCCGCAGACACGTGAACTCGCCAAGGCGAAGTCTCTCGAATATGTCGTAGCAATGAATGGCTGGAACCTCACCGTCACTGGAAGCGATGTCCCTGAAGACGTCCAGGCCTTCTATTTCACCGGTAATCTCTTTCAGATGCTCGGCGTGCCCGCCATGCTCGGCCGATATTATCTCCCTTCGGACGCACCGGATGGCAAGGACCCTCAGCCGGTCATCGTCTTGAGCAACAAATTCTGGATGCACCATTACAACGGCGACCCAACCGTAGTGGGCAGAACGATCCAGCTCGTACACAAGACCTACACCATCATCGGCGTCATGCCACCTCATTTCGGGTTCATGGGCCCGGACGTCTATCTTCCTCTCAAACTCACCTCTTCCGTGACGGAACAGTACGGCACCATTGTCAAAGTCAGAGCCGGCCTCAAGCCAGAAGCGGTCACAGCCGAACTGCAGCCATATTTCCAGGAATTCGCGAAACAAACGCCCGACCATTATCCGAAGAATGGCTTCAAGAAAATTGAGTTCCAAAACCTGAGCCACTGGGTAACGACCACCATCAGCAAGACCCTCTATCTGCTTTTTGGCGCTGTCGCATTGCTGCTAGCCATAGGCTGCGGCAATGTCTCGATCCTGCTACTGGCGCGTGGCACCGCCCGCCAGCATGAATTTGCCGTCCGCTCGGCAGTCGGAGCCAGTGGCGTCCGTATCGTTCGCCAGTTGCTCACTGAATCCCTCATCCTGTCGGTCACCGGAGCCGGGCTCGGCGTGCTTCTGGCCTATGGAAGCATCGGATTCATCGTCGCTCATTTGCCCGAGGGATCCTTCCCCAATGAAGCGAGCTTCCACGTGAATCTGCCCGTGCTGTTGTTCAGCATCGGCATTGCTCTTGTCACTGGAATTCTCTTCGGGCTCTTTCCGGCGCTCCAATTTTCGCGCCCTGAAATCAGCCAGGTCATGCAATCGAGCACACGCAAGGTTGCCGGCAGCGTCCGTGGAAAGAATCTCCACTCCACCCTCATCGCCGGTCAGATTGCTCTCACGCTGCTCCTGCTGACGGCAGCTGGCGCCGCCATCGAAGGCTTCGTGCGCTTGATGCACGTCAATCTTGGCTACAACCCGCACAACATCATGTCGGTCGGCATTCCGATCCACGAGAACACCTTCCCGACATGGGCGGAGCGGTCAAGTTACTTCACTCAGCTTCGTGACAAGATCGCAGGACTGCCCGACGTCACCACAACCGCAATCTCGACGAACGCCACGCCTCCCGACAGCGGCTGGGGCCAGCCCTTTGACCTGCAAGGAAAAACAGCATCAGAGGACCAGAAAGCCAGCGTCAACTTCGTCGATTCGCATTATTTCAGCGCCTTGGAGATCCCCGTCAAACGAGGGCGCCTGTGGGATGAGACGGAATTGCAGCATGGCGCTCTCATGGCCGTGGTCAATGAGGCGTTTGCCAAACACTACTATTCGACGGGCGATATTGTCGGCCGCTCCGTAAAAATCCCGTCGTTAAAAAATGAACCGCCAAATCGTCTGACCGCGCCCGGCGCTGACGGCTGGCTGCAGATCATCGGCGTCACGGGAGACGCCCTCGATGATGGCATCGACAAGCCCGTCAAGCCCGCGATTTACCTGCCATATACCGTCAACATGTGGATGTTTACACAGATTCTGGTGCGCACCCGCGTCAATCCGACCGCGGTAACACACAGCGTCAAGCAACAGATTGTCTCCGTCAATCCTGATCAGCAAGCCGTCCAGTGGAACGACGGCGTGCTCGAAACCTGGATCAAAAGCATGCCGGTATATGGCAGAGGACGTCTGGTCTCCATGCTCTTCGGCGGCTTCTCGGTCCTTGCCCTGCTGCTGGCGGCCGTTGGCCTCTACAGCGTCGTCTCCTACTCCGTTCTTCAGCGGACGAATGAATTCGGCATCCGCATGGCCCTGGGCGCGCAGCGCTGGCACGTCCTCAAAATCGTCTTCGCCTCTGCCGGAGTCAGCGTCGGCTTGGGCATCGCGGTGGGTCTGGCCCTGAGCTTCGGCCTCACCCGCGTCATGACGCGCTGGATCGAGAACGCCTCTACCAATCCGTTAATCCTCTTAGCCGTTTCTTTTCTGTTACTTGTAGTCGCTGCGCTGGCCTGCCTGCTTCCCGCAAGAAGAGCCTCGGCAGTCGATCCCATGACGGCTTTGCGATGTGAGTGACGAAATGAGTTGAAAATTCTGATCAGGGAATGGTGACAGTGACCGTATCGGGCACAGCCAGTTTGATCCGCGCGATATCGGAATAAACCCGGAAGTCGCCCCCGGCATTGTTGATCGCACGCCATTCCCGAAAGTCGCTGTTGTGATATTCCGTGTCCCTGTAGCCCCACCATCCAAGGAATTGATCTCCTTCGAAATCGAAGGAATCCTTGGCATAAATCCCCACTTCTTCGATCGAAACCGTCACCATCCGCATGCTTAGCATACCCGGCAAGAGTGGCTGGCTGGAGATTTTGCCGGCGACCGCGATATTGAAAACAAATGCACCCAGCGCCACAGCCAGCCCATCGACAGAGAGGCCATTTTCGACAGGACGCGCATTGAGCCATTCCTGATCCACGACCGTGACTGCTGCTGACAGGTCCCAAAAGGGTGAGGACAAACCTTCGCCGGGCATGACTTTTCCCTTCAAAATATCCATAAAACGGCGCTTACTTGCATCATTTGTCCAGATTCGATCCCTCAAAATCTCGTCATACACAGATTTAGCTCTTGGAAATTGAAGGACCCAGCTTATCTTGATGAGATCTGTGACGGGAGCCGTGTAATTCGGACTCGCGACCGGAGGCCTTGAAAACCAGGTGTCAAGCAGTTGGGCCCCTTCGTTCCATCCGTCGAATCGCATCTCCTCCGGAATTGCCGTCAGACCATCCAGATCGAGGTCGTGGCGCAGTGCCTGCCCGTCGCGATCGGCGATGACTTCGTCGCGGATACGCAGCCATGTCCGGCGCAATTCGAGATCCGAAGCGTTTGCGGAATCCAGGCTGCGGGTAACCCCTGTCTGTTCGCGGAAACGGCGGTCTGTTTCCTTTTGAACCTCTGCCTTCTGGGCGCTTGTGAGCTGTTCGTATTCCTTGCTTTCTTCACCAGGGATGTAAGGCTTACTCATGACCTCTCCATCAATGCAGGCGTGCATGGCCCAAAACCCGTGGCCCAAACCTTAGTGCCGCGTTCCGCTCGACCGTTACAGCGCATCTGGCGAAGGCTTCGCAACCCCGGAACCGGAAGCAGCCATTCTTTATATCGCGTAAGTCGCTTTTTGTCATTTACTTGACGAGACAGGGCCTCCATTCACCAGAGGGAAGCAGTGGCGCTCCCAGCGTCGTAACTCAAGGAAAAACAAAGTGATGAAACGATTCTGGGATTTCCACATCTAAGCTATTGGGATCGAAAAATCGCGGACGGCGAATTGTGTTATGTTGGCCGGAAAGGCAGGTAGTCCGTGATATTCTATAAGTCTTTGGTGGACGTGCGCCTTGCACCCTGCGACATAGCTCCGGGAATTGCCGAATACGGCCTCAATCGCACCTCGTCCTATCCAAGCATATACAGACCCTAATTTTTCCCGGGAGAAAACTCGCTTGGCCATGGAAGACAAGTACGAGGACGACATCCAGAATCTGATTGATACAGGCAAGGAAAAGGGTTACCTCACCTATGGTGAAGTCAACGACCTGATTCCCAATGACCTGAATTCACCAGATGACCTCGACGATCTGATCACAACGATCGGAACGCAGGGGATTGATCTGCTCGATGAGGGCAGCCCTAAATTCGGCGGCGACAAGTACGAAGAAGGCGAGGAAGGCGAAGACGTAGAACTCGACCTGACGCCGGGCACCCTTGAAAAAACCAATGACCCCGTCCGCATGTATCTGCGCGAGATGGGCACCGTACCACTGCTGACGCGCGAAGGCGAAGTCGAAATCGCGAAACGCATTGAGCGCGGCCAGCTCCGCGTCATGAAAGCCATTTCGCGCTCGTCGATTGTTATTCGCGAAATCGTCGGCCTCGGCGAAGACCTCAAGCGCGGCGTTCGCAACATCAAGGAAGTGGTGATCTTCGACGAAGAAGAGATCACGGAAGAGATTCTTCAGGCGCGCGTTCGCCAGACCGTCAGCCGCATCGACGCCCTGGTAAAGCATCAGAAAAAAGCTGCTGCTTTTGAAGAGAAGCTCGCGACCATCAATCCGAAGGCAAAAGCCAAAGAGCATCGCAAGACGCGCTGGGCCATTGCGCGCGAAAAGGTCTACGTTTCGCGCATCGTCCGCGAGCTGAAGTACACCAACCAGGAGCGCAAGCGCCTTCTCGACAAGCTCAACAAGACCGTCGATTCGATGCGCATGCTCGAACGGCAGGTCAAGTCGCTCGACCAGAAGTTCGATCAATCGAAGAGCGAAGAGCTGAAGAAGGAATATCGTCGTCAGCAGAAGAACTGCAAGATCGACCTCGAAAAGCTGGAGCAGGAAGCCGGTGTCTCGATCGCTGAACTCAAGCGCACACAGCGCGAGATGATTCAGGGCGACATGGATGCCGAGCAGGCCAAGCGCGAGCTGATCGAAGCCAACCTGCGACTTGTCGTTTCGATTGCGAAGAAGTACACCAATCGCGGTCTCCAGTTCCTCGACCTGATTCAGGAAGGCAACATCGGCCTGATGAAGGCGGTCGATAAATTCGAGTACCGTCGCGGTTACAAATTCTCGACCTACGCCACCTGGTGGATTCGTCAGGCCATCACCCGCGCTATCGCGGATCAGGCCCGCACCATCCGTATCCCGGTGCACATGATCGAGACAATCAACAAGCTCATCCGCACCTCGCGTCAGCTGGTGCAGGAGCTTGGCCGCGAGCCAACCTCGGAAGAGATTGCCAAGCGCATGGATATCCCGGTCGCGAAGGTCCGCAAGGTCCTCAAAATCGCGCAGGAGCCCATCTCCCTCGAAACGCCGATCGGCGAAGAAGAAGATTCGCACCTTGGCGACTTTATCGAAGACCGCATGGCCGTATCGCCTTCTGACGCCGTCATCAGCGTCAATCTGAAGGAGTACACCTCGCAGGTTCTGCGCACCCTGACGCCGCGCGAAGAGCGCGTCATCAAGATGCGCTTCGGCCTCGAAGACGGCTCCGAGCACACGCTCGAAGAAGTGGGCCAGAGCTTCCAGGTCACCCGCGAACGTATCCGCCAGATCGAAGCCAAGGCACTGCGCAAGCTGCGGCATCCTTCGCGCTCACGCAAGCTGAAGGCTTTCGTCGACGCCGTCACCGAATAAGAAATAAGCACAGTTACAAATTCAAAGGCCGCTCTCCGGAGCGGCCTTTCTTATTTCCAACGCCCACAAAATCGCCGTCATTCTGAGCGCAGCGAAGAATCCATCAGATGCACACGCGGGTGAAACACTGATTCATTTCTCGCACAAACCGCACGGTTCCCGCCTATGGTTCTCCCCTATATAGATAAGAAAAATCCTAATCAGAACGTGCTCGATATTGCGACGATGAAGAATCATATGGATTCTTCGCTGCGCTCAGAATGACGAGTTGTTTTGTTTGGGCTTTATTTTCTCCCACACCAATGTCGCCGCAGCCACATCCTCAGCGCCAATCCCAAGCGCCTTATAAACACGCCGTCCCGATGGCACAGGAATCGAGCCGGCCAGCAGCTCCCCCAATTCCGCATAAACCTCAGCGCCGGAATCGCGAATATCTCCCGACTCCCGCAGCGCCGATTCGCGCGACTCGACCACAATCGCCGCATCCATCACCGCATCATCCAGCTCGCGCCGCTCCGGACCCACAGCAGCTACAGCGTTGACGTAGGTATCCGCCTCCAGCCACTCTCCGCGCAACAACGGCTCATGTACATGCGCGACACTCACCACCACATCAGCGCCGCGAACGGCCTGCTCCAGGTCAAGCACACCGCGAACGCAAAACTCTTCGGCGATCTCATGGACATGTTCCGCCGTCCGCCCCCACACGCGAACCTCTTCAAATTCGCGCACCACGCGCAGCGCACGAAGATGCGCCCGAGCCTGCACTCCCGTCCCAAGAACAGCGAGCACGCGCGCATCCGGCTTTGACAATAAACGCGTCGCCACCGCAGAAACCGCAGCCGTGCGCATCTCGGTAATCAGCCGTCCATCCATCGAAGCAAGCGGCTCTCCCGTCTTCGCAGAGAAAAGCTGAATGATCGCCTGATGCGTTGGCAATCCCAGCGCGCCGTTTTTCTCATACACGCACACCAGCTTGATGCCCATCACCTCGCTATTGACCGCAGGCATCATGCCAAAGATGCCGTTATGCTCGGGCACTCGCATAATCGACCGCACCGGCTGGCGAATCTCTCCCGCGGAGAAGCGAATCAGCGCCTGCTCCATTGCGGGAATCAGTTCTTCATAATGCAGCAGGCTGCGAACCTGCTCTTCATCCAGATGAAGCATCGTGAGAGGGATGATACCGAATTACTAATCGTCCTGCTCTGACCGACACGCTTCACACCATGCTTGCAGCGCCGCATCGGGACCGAGAAATCTAACCGAAAAGCGCGAGCCTCGTTATACAATCCGCGTCACCGGCATTCGGAGGCTTGAACCATGCTCAGCACGGCAGCCAGTATTTTTGTCATACTCTGCGTTGTTGCCGCGTCCCTTGGTTTCCTGGTGGTGCTCAACCGGCTTTGGGCGCCGCAGCACAGAAGAAGTTACAACACCGTTTTCGGCTGGCAGTTCAACTTTCTCGGCACCACCTATGGCGTCATCATCAGTTTCATGCTTTTTACTGCATGGACCAGTTTCTATGACGCCGAGGCCAACGCCGATGCCGAAGCAAATGCTCTCGTCAATCTCTCGCGCATCAGCAACGGCCTTCCGGCCGGCCAGCGGGATGCAATTCACTCGCTCGCCTTGCGCTATATCGACGTAGTGCTCACAGAAGAATGGCCCGCCATGAGCCAATCCGTTTTCTCCCACTCAGGCCGGCCCGTGATCGAACGCATATGGTCCACGCTCACCTCTTCTGACGGCCTCAACGCCACGCAGCAGGTCGCGCTCGATCATGCCATTTCTCAACTCTCCACTATGACGGAGCACCGTCGCGTCCGCGAGCTTCAGACCAAGCAGCATCTGCCCGGAATTCTCTGGGCGGTCCTGCTGCTCGGCAGCATACTCACCATCTCGTACGCGTGCCTGTTTGGCGCAGAAAACTTTGCCCTGCATGCGCTGCAGGTGCTTGGTCTCGCGCTGCTCATTGCCCTCTGCCTCACAGCTATCGCCGATCTCTCGCGCCCCTTTCAAGGAGGAGCGCATGTCGAGCCTCATGGCTTTCTGCGGGCAAGAGACGCTCTGATCAACGGCAACCCCGTGCCCTGAGTATCGAGAGGAGAGCAAACCGGCCAGCTCTCGCCAAGCTGGAATGCGGAGCCAGGCGACCAGATTCGCCTCGCCGCGTAAAGCAAGCTCTATTTGTTCTGCGTATCCGTCTTCTCGGTGCGAATCTTCCAGAGCGCCTGCCGCACAATTCCCATCCACATCGCGGCATCGGCAGGCTCCATCTGCATCCGCCGGACAAATCGCCGCAAGAGCCCGTCGCCGCTGTTTGCCGGATGACGCCGTGTGTACTCGCTGACCTCAGCCAACTCGCCCAGCAGCACAGTAAGCCGCTCCAAATCTTCCGCCGGAGCGAGTAAAGGCCCAGCCGCAGCCACCGGCATGGTTGTACGCGCCAGCTCATACAGACAAACTGCCGCCGCCTGCCCCAGGTTCATCGAAGGGTGCCGCGCCCCGTCCCGGTCAAACATGGGAATGGTCATCGTCCAATGGCAGTGGGTCAGCTCTTCACGGCTCAAGCCCGTCTTCTCCGATCCGAAAAGCAGCGCCACGCGATGCTCCGCTTGCATCAGGTGCTCATGCACAAGTCCTCCGCCTTCGGCCAGCTCCCGCAGCGGATGCTCATGCACCCGCTTGCCTCCCGCGGTTGTCCCCACCACCAGGCTGCAATCCGCAACCGCCTCCGCAACCGCGGCAAACTCGCGCGCTCCGGCCAGCACCGCCTCAGCATCGATGGCTGACCGCGCCCTTTCAAATGGAACAGGATAGTCGTTCACGATCCGCAACTCGTCGAAGCCAAAGTCATACATCGCGCGCGCCACCGCGCCGATATTGTTCGGATTTCGCGCCCGCACCAAAACCACACACACACGCTTGCGTTGTTCGTCAGTCAGCATCCTCGCTTATTCTAGGCGGATGCATGATCGGGCGCCCAAAACCTGCACTGAGCGAGTCGAAGAGTCTCAATTTTGAGACCTGGGATCATCTCGTATGAAAATAAGTTATGACTTCGGTACGCATGGATAAATGGCTCTGGGCGGCGCGCTTCTTCAAAACCCGCGCTTTCGCCTCCCGCGCCTGCGATCTTGGCAGAATTCTTTTCAACGGACAGCCAGCCAAACCCGCCCGCAGCGTCAGTCCCGGCGATATGCTCCAGATCAAGAATGAGGGCGGTGATTTCGAAGTCGAGGTCCTGTTGCTGAGCGAAGTACGCGGCCCCGCCGCCGTGGCCAAGACCCTCTACCGCGAAACCGACGCCAGCCGCGATCGCCGCCAGAAGCTGGCTGAAGAAAAGAAGGCCCTCCAGCAATTCGAAACACTCCCCGAAGGCCGGCCTTCCAAACGCGACCGCCGCCAGATCAACCGTCTAAGAGGCCGAATATAGGCGCAAATAAGATCACAATTTCGCTCTTTTTTGCGCACATATCCACTTCAAAAGCGTCATTCTGAGCGCAGCGAAGAATCCAGAAGAAACATCGCTAGGAAAATTTCTATCGATGATTTCTTAGGTGATTTTGAAAATATCCGATTAAACCTATGAAAATAAAGACCTAGGTTTCTTACTGTAAGTTGACAATAAACCACTCATATTTTGTGAATCTCTCGTTCTATAGCCTGAATCAGATAGACTGCAAGGCCGAAAATGGCCTCAATTCTTAAGGAAATATTTGGAGGAAATCTATGGCTATCAATCGTTGGGATCCATTTCGCGACGTACTGAGTTTGCAGAACCGCATGAACTCGCTTTTTCAGGACTACACCCGCGGTCAGGGCGAATCCGACACGCTGGCGACAGCCGCCTTCGTTCCCCCGGTCGATGTCTATGAGGATGAACACAAAGTCGTCCTCAAGCTGGAGGTCCCGGGCATGAAGCAGGAAGACTTCGACATTCGCGTCGAAAACAATACGCTGACCGTCCGCGGCGAACGTAAGTTCGAAAAAGAAGAGAAAGAAGAAAATTTCCATCGCATCGAGCGCCGCTATGGCACCTTTTATCGTGCCTTCACCGTGCCGAACACGATCAGCACGGAGAATGTCGATGCCAGCTACGACGCGGGCGTTCTGAAAATCGAACTGCAGAAGCGCGCCGAAGCAAAACCGAAGCAGATTAAGGTCTCGGTGGGCTCCGCAAAGCCTATCGAAGCACCCAAGGCGGAAACGAAGCCAGCCGCCTAAGAGCAGGCAAGAAAGCACGACCTCGAATGCCTAAAGATAGGTTTTCGGGTAGAAGCATCGGGCTTTAGCCCGGTGAATGGAACCTGACCGGAAGGGGCTTTGCCCTGGATCCTAGGGACCTCGCGGGAATGAGAGAATTGCTTTCATTCCCGCTTTCTTACATCACAAGATCGAAAGCTGAGAAAAAAGACATGGCCATTCGTTGGGACAAATTTACCGTCAAATCGCAGGAAGCGATTCAGAGCGCGGGCACGCTCGCAACCGAGCACGGCAATCCTGAGCTGTTGTCGCTGCACCTGCTGGCCGCGCTGCTCGAAGACAAGGAAGGCATCATCGTTCCTGTGCTTCAAAAAGTCGGCGTAGCCACCGACCAGCTCCTGGCAAAAACTGAAGATGCAATCAGCAAGCTGCCGAAGGTCTCGGGCTCTGGTGCGCAGCCGAGCATGTCGCAGGCGTTGCAGAAAGTCATCGACCAGGCATTCAAGGAAGCCGACAATTTCAAGGACGAGTACGTCTCGACCGAGCACCTGCTGCTCGCCCTCGCGCAACAGAAGAACGAAGGCGCGCAGCTGTTGCTCGCCTCTTTCGGCGCGACCCACGACGCGATCCTGAAGAGCCTGAGCACCGTGCGCGGCTCGCAGCGCGTGACCGACCAGAACCCTGAAGCGAAATTCCAGGCGCTCGAAAAATACGCCAAAGACCTTACCGAGCTCGCTCGTCGCGGCAAGCTTGACCCCGTCATTGGCCGCGATGAAGAGATTCGCCGCGTTATCCAGGTACTTTCGCGCCGCACAAAAAATAATCCCGTGCTCATCGGCGAGCCCGGCGTGGGTAAGACTGCCATCGTTGAAGGCCTCGCGCGCCGCATCGTCTCCGGTGACGTGCCTGAGATCCTGCGCAACAAGCGCGTCATCTCGCTCGATCTCGGATCGATGCTCGCAGGCGCGAAGTATCGAGGCGAGTTTGAAGACCGCCTCAAAGCTATCCTCAAAGAGATCGAAGAATCGAACGGTCAGATCATCCTCTTCATCGACGAGCTCCATACCCTTGTCGGAGCAGGCGCAGCCGAAGGCGCCATTGACGCCTCGAACATGCTGAAGCCAGCGCTCGCGCGTGGTGAGCTGCGCGCCATCGGCGCAACCACGCTGAATGAGTACCGCAAGTACATCGAAAAGGATGCAGCGCTCGAACGCCGCTTCCAGATCGTCTTCGTTGGTGAACCCAACGTCGAAGACACCATCGCGATTCTTCGTGGCCTCAAAGAACGCTACGAGGCGCACCACAACGTCCGCATCAAGGACTCGGCTATCGTCGCCGCAGCCGAGCTATCGCATCGCTACATCTCCGACCGCTTTCTGCCCGACAAGGCTATCGACCTCGTCGACGAAGCCGCCGCATCGCTGGCCATCCAGATCGGCTCTGTCCCGACCGAGATCGATCAGCTCGAACGCGAAGCGACTTCGCTCGAAATTGAAAAGGCCGCCCTCAAGCGTGAAACCGATGAGAACTCGAAAGCCCGCCGCGAAGTAGTCGATCGCGAGCTGGCCGCACTGCGCGAGAAAGCTACTGGCCTGCGTGCACGCTGGCAGAAAGAGCGCGAAGCCATCACGCGCCTCTCCGACGTAAAGAAGAAGGTTGAAGCCCTGCGCTTTGAAGCCGAAGAGCAGACCCGCCTCGGCAATCTCGAACGTGCCGCACAAATCCAATACGGCGATCTGCCAAAGCTCGAAGCAGAGCTGAAGCAGCTGACCGCCGCGCAGGAAGGCACCGCCAACGCGCAGCGCATGCTGAAAGAAGAGGTCGACGAAGAAGACATCGCCAGCATCGTCTCGAAATGGACAGGCGTCCCTGTCTCGAAGATGCTCGAAGGCGAAGTAAAAAAGCTCGTCCAGATGGAGTCTCGCCTGCGCGAGCGTGTCGTCGGTCAGGACGAAGCCTTGTCCACAGTCGCCAACGCCATCCGGCGCTCACGCGCTGGCTTGAGCGATCCCAAGCGACCCATCGGCTCGTTCATCTTTCTCGGTCCCACAGGCGTAGGCAAAACCGAAACCGCCCGCGCACTCGCCGAATTTTTATTCGACGACGAGCAGGCGATGATCCGCATCGACATGTCCGAGTATATGGAGAAGCACGCCGTCGCACGCTTGATTGGCGCGCCTCCGGGCTACATCGGCTTTGACGAAGGAGGTCAGCTCACCGAAGCCGTCCGCCGCCGCCCCTACTCGGTCATCCTCTTCGACGAGATCGAAAAGGCGCATCCAGACGTCTTCAACGTGCTCCTGCAGGTTCTCGACGACGGCCGCCTGACTGACTCGAAAGGCCGTACCGTGGACTTCAAGAACACCGTCATCATCATGACCTCGAACCTCGGCGCGCAGGCCCTCAACGCCGAGCTGATCTCGAACGAAATCGGCTTCGAGAAAGCACGCCAGCAGGTGATGGAAGTGCTGCGTCAAAACTTCCGTCCCGAGTTTCTGAACCGCGTCGATGACATCGTCATCTTCCGTCCGCTGGGCGAAGATCAGCTCACGCACATCATCGATCTGCGTCTGGCCGATCTCAAAAAGCTGCTGGCCGACCGCAAGATCGAGATCACACTGACCGATGCTGCCAGGCACATGCTCTTCACGCAAGGCTACGACCGCGCCTACGGAGCACGTCCGTTGAAGCGCGCGCTGCAAAAGCTGATCCAAGACCCGCTGGCGCTTAAAATCCTCGACGGCGAAATCCTGCACGGTGACGAAGTAAAAATCGACGCCGACAAGCGCAGCAACACACTGATCTTCGAGGTCACCAGCCGCGCCGGCATCCCGCTCGAAAGCCACGTCGCTATTGGCCGGGCGTAAACCGAATGCCTCCGGCAGCCGCTACGCGCGGCGCGGTCCTCGCCGGACGGGCATTCGCAAAAAGGTGAAGGAGCTTTGCTCCTTCACCTTTTTGCATTTCTGCCTCACAAAAGACCGCCGTCATCCTGAACGAAGCGCGGAGCCTTGTGTAAACCAGGGCCGCAGCTAAGGCCGATCAGGCTAAAATTGAACCCATGAGCATTCAGAACATCCCCGTCCGCCGTATCACCGGAGAAGAAACCACTCTTGCCGAATTTCAGGGCGAAGTCATGCTCGTCGTCAACGTAGCCTCCAAGTGCGGACTCACGCCGCAATACGAAGCTCTCGAAAATCTTTACCGCAACTACCGCGACAAGGGATTCGTGATCACCGGCTTCCCATCGAACGACTTCGCCGGACAGGAACCCGGCACCAATGAAGAGATACAGAATTTCTGCAGCCTCAACTTCGGCGTCGACTTCCCTCTCTACGAAAAGATCACCGTAGTCGGCGAAGCAAAACACCCGCTCTACAAGGCCCTGATCGAAGCCCAGCCCGAATCCATAAAAACCTCCGAAGTGCCTTCCCTCAGGGAAAAGCTGATTGAGTTTGGCGTTCAGCCGAATGAGGAACCGGAAATCCTCTGGAACTTCGAAAAATTTGTTGTCGACCGCAATGGCAACGTTGCTGCTCGCTTCGCGCCCGACACGAAGCCCGACGATCCGGCACTCGTCAGCGCCATCGAATCCGAACTCGCAAAATAAAACGCTTGGGCGATCCGATCCTTTCGCGTACTTTGCGAAGGGATCGGATCGCTGTTAGACCATCTGCACAAGCCAGCGCTAGAATGCTCCGGCAGCACAACAAGCATCTCACCGAGAGTTACAAATCCCCGGAGGACAAAGTGCGAGCAGCCCTCATGACCCGCGAATACCCGCCCAACGTCTACGGCGGCGCTGGAGTTCACGTTGAATACCTCAGCCGCGAGCTGGCCAAAAAGATCGAAGTCGAAGTCCACTGCTGGGGCAATCAAAATTCCGACGAAGGCAATCTCCACGTTCGCGGCGACCAGCCCTGGGAAAAGCTCGCGGAAGGCGAAACGCAGAAATTTACCACCGCGCTTGAGGCCATGAGCCTCAATCTCGCGCAGGTCAAGAGCCTTTCCGATATAGATATCGTCCACACGCATACCTGGTACGTGTCGATGGCGGGCTTCCTCGCCAAAAAGCTGCATGGCGTTCCCTTCGTGCTCACAACGCACAGCCTCGAACCGCTGCGCGCATGGAAGGCCGAGCAGCTTGGCAGCGGCTACGCCATGAGCTCATGGATGGAGCAGACGGCCATGCTCGACGCCGACGCTATCATCGCTGTCTCCAATGGAACGAAAGCCGACATCCTGCGAGCCTATCCTGACGTAGACCCCGAGCGCATCCACGTCATCTACAACGGCATCGATCTCGCGCAATACCAGAAGACCACGGACACTTCTGCGCTCCCCAGCTTCGGCGTCAATCTCAGCCAGCCTTATATCCTCTTCGTAGGCCGTATCACCCGGCAAAAAGGCGTCACGCACTTGGTCGACGCTATTCGCTACCTGCCGCAAGACACGCAGGTCGTCCTCTGCGCCGGAGCGCCGGATACGCCGGAGATCGCCGCCGAGATGAAGCAGAAAGTCGAAGAGGCTCGCGCGCACAATCCCAACATCGTCTGGATTGACAAGATGGTCACCAAGCAGGAAGCGATCGAGCTTTACAGCAATTGCGCCGTCTTCTGCTGCCCATCCGTTTACGAGCCCTTCGGCATCATCAATCTCGAAGCCATGGCTTGCCAGGCTCCGGTTGTAGCCAGCGCTACTGGAGGCATACTCGAAGTCGTCGTCGATGGCGCTACCGGCTATCTGGTCCCCTTCGAGCAGGATCCAATCACCAGTTTCCCCACAAATCCCGACAAGTTCGCCCGTGACCTCGCCGCAAAACTCTCAGACCTGCTCACAGACACAGCGAAGGCGAGACAATTTGGTCAGACAGGCCGCAAGCGCGTCGAAGAACACTTTTCCTGGACGGCCATCGCCGACCAGACCATCGATCTCTATCGCAGTCTGATCGTTAGCCGGCGTACCTGAAGGAGGCAGACAATTGCGGTCGCGGGACGCAGAATAGTTGTATTGCAATCAACAATTGTCAAAATAGACGTTAAATAGATGTACACTCCCAGCAAGCTCAGCTGATGCGCAAAGCAACACTGGAGGACCAGGGCCATGCTGGGTATTCCTCTACGCTATCTGGTAAAGCATCCCGTCTCCGGCGTGGCCGATCTGGCCGCCGACCCTCTTCAAATCTGGACGACAGTTCACGATACCTATGTAGCTCAGCGCGAACAGCGCGGGCCACGATGTCCATATGAGTCCGATCCCTATTGGGAGCAGCAGCTTCATGGTCTTTTAGGCCTCCCCTGGCCATGCCAGGTTGCTTCAGAGTTTTGGGGTCTTTGGCCAAAGGTCATTGCAGAGATGGAAGCCATGGGAGTTCGAGTGGGTCCAGAGAGCTTTCAGGCATGGAATGACGGCGATGCCGGATTCGTGCGGGCGATATGGTGCCTCGTTCGGCATATGAAACCGAAAATGGTCGTCGAAACCGGTGTGGCGCATGGCGTTACGTCGCGCTGCATTCTCGAGGCGCTGGAAAAAAACGGCGAAGGCCGGCTCTGGAGTATCGACCTTCCACCTCTGGAAAGGGACTGGCGCAAGCAGGTCGGCGTCGCAGTTGGAAATCGCTATGGAGATCGATGGTCCTATATCAAGGGCTCCAGCAGGCTGCATCTCCCTGATCTGCTTTCCCGCCTGGGCCAGATCGATCTTTTCATTCATGACAGCCTGCACAGTGAACGCAATGTACGCTTCGAGCTGGATCGAGCATGGACGGTATTAAGGCCGAACGGCGCAATCGTCGTGGATGATGTCGATGCCAATTGGGGTTTCCAGACATTCACGCAAACCTTTCCCCATCAGCGCTCCATGATTTGCGACGCCGAACCGATTCAACCGGATCTAAGACGTTTCAACCAAAAAGGCCTGTTCGGCATCATTCTGAAGCCTGCACAGGCCTGATTGGGATGGGTCAACTGTATGTTTGAACACTAAGGAACGGTAACGACAATCTTCCCTACCTGCGCATTCGACTCCAGATACTTGTAAGCCTCCACCGTCTGCGCAAACGGAAATGTCTTCGCAATCCGCGGCGTAAATCGCCCATCGGCCAAACGGTCGTAGACATATTTCTTGGCCGGAGCCAGCTTCTCCGGGACGCGGGTAAATTCCATCAGCGTATAGCCGCGAACTGAAACCCCTTTTACCAGGATCGTGACCAGCGGCAAAGGGGTAGGCTGCAATGACAACGCACCATACTGAAAAATAATTCCGCCCGGCGCCACGGCATCGGCCAGTTTTTCAAGAAACGGCCCGGCAACCGGATCGAAGATCACCCGGGCTCCCTTCCCTCCGGTAATCTCCTGAACGTGAGCGACAAAATCCTCTTCCTCGGTGGCGATTACATGATCGGCGCCTAACTCTTTCAGCTCAGCTTTTTTCTGGCTGGTTCGCGTCGTAGCGATCGAAACTGCGCCTTCTGCTTTGGCAATTTCAATCGCGGCAATGCCGACGCTACTCGACGCGGCGGAAATCACAACAAAGTCGCCTTTTTTTACACCAGCAATTCCGATCAGAGCGCCGTAGGCCGTCACATACTGCATCCAGATTGCTGCACTCTCGACCACTGAGAGATTCGCCGGATACTCGGCAAGCGCCACTATCGGAGCAATGACCTCCTCGCCGACCATACCGTATTCATTCAGAGAAAAAGCCGGTATAGTAGAGACCGATTTGCCGATCCAGCTCTTATCGGCATCCGGCCCCACTGCTTCTACCACGCCTGACGCTTCGTAACCCAGTCCGGCAGGCAGCTTGGGCTGATAAATGTATTGGCCGCGATAAAACATCGATTCGGCACGGTTCAGCCCGATCGCCTGCACCTTGAGCCGGACTTCACCTCTACCCGGCTCTGGTTTTGCGATCTCCTCGAACCGCAATACTTCCGGTCCACCAATCTCATGAAAGCGAATTGCCTTTGGCATCGTTCAGCCTCTCCTGTGCCAATTGGATGGACAAGAACGAACATGGATTCATACACTGCTCTGCGCTCCCCTCGGGCGGGCAACAGGGATGTGCGTTTCACCCGCCTTCAGGCTGCCAATTTACGTGCATTCGATCAGCGGATGTGTGCGCTCTCTCCGCGAACAGAAATCGCTTCGCGGGAAAGAGGCTTGCGGGCAGTCTGCCGCGCCATGATTCTTCCAAGGCGGATTCCAGGCTCTTCGATTCCGTGGTACAGCACAAGTGATGCAACGCAGGTGAGGGCCGTCACCAACAAGACATGAATCGGGCCGCCGTGATGCCGGATGAGAGGCATAGGAGGAATGACTTTGAACCAACGATAGTGAGGACTGCTTATGACATACAGCATGATGGGAAAATGCGAGAGATAGATGCCATAGCTGTAACGCGCAACGATTTTTGCAGCAGAGCGTACTGCTTTCGATTGCATTTCACGAAACAACGGAATAACCAGCCCCAGAGAAACTCCTAAAGCGGCAATGAAAAATGGCAGATACTTTTCGGTGGCGAGCATCCAGACGCATGAAACTGCTGCAATCGCTGCAGGCCACAGCCACCCTGGAAACTGTCGATTGTCACGCTGGCGCATAAGTCGCCAAGCCATGACGCCACCGAAAAAACAAGGTACATATCGAAAAATTGTCAACCCATCGCCAAAACGCGGCAATACGCATGCAGCAGCGATGAAAGCTGCCCAAAGAGCCACAAGAAGCTTTACAGGGCGATGCCGGAGAAGAAGAAAAAGTATTGGCAGCGCGACGTACATTTCAATTTCGAGAGGCAATGTCCACAGCGGCGTAATGGTCGGTGGAAACGTTGGTTTGCCATGGAAGAACACATATTGCGTGAGCGTAAGATTCTGCCAGAAATTGACCGGCGACCATTGCGCGTCAAGAAAATACGCGAAAAGAACACACACCATACTCAAGGGATAAATGCGGAAGGCCCGGCGCACATAAAATGGCGTGACCAGCCGCTGTTCCCGAATCGACGTGCGTTCAAGCGACCACATCAATACCAGGGAGGTGTGCACGAAAAAAATCAGCACGCCAAGTTGACCCAGATGCCAGGGAATACTCCACAACGCTCCGGCCCCGTTTCGGATGTCGTAGTAGTGGGTTCCGAAGACTGTCAGGACAGCGACGGAACGCAGAAAATCCAGATTTACCGATTCATGGAACGAAGGGCCCAATCTCGAATTGAGATTGCTGGCTTTCATACCCTGCGACGCCGTAAATATTTGTCATGGCAGGGGAGGAAGGGGAACCCTCAAGGATACAGCAGAATTCCGATCTGTGCTTAGACTTTATGTACAGATCAGAATTCTTTACTACTCAGAACATTCTGCTGCTATACCCATTCACCTCGGCGCATCAATGGCTCCGTCGCGCCATAAGCCGTAATACCGTCGATATCCAGTTTGTCCGAGCCGATCATCCAGTCCACATGGATCAGGCTGTCATTCGCACCCTTGGCAGCCAGTTGCTCCGGAGTGAGCTTATCGCCATCGATCAGGCACGAGCTGTAAGCCTGTCCCAGCGCGATGTGGCATGCAGCATTTTCGTCAAAGAGAGTATTGAAGAAAAGCAATCCGCTGGCTGCAATCGGAGATGAATGCGGCACCAGCGCCACCTCGCCCAGCCGGCGAGCACCATCGTCGGTGTCGATCAGCTTCTGCAGGACTTCCTGACCTTTAGTTGCCTTCGCTTCAACGATGCGGCCGGCTTCAAAACGCACTTGTATGCCTTCAATCATCGTGCCCTGATGCGAGAGCGGCTTGGTAGCTGTTACGACACCATCGGCGCGGTCTTTATGCGGAGTGCTGAAGACCTCTTCGGTCGGCATGTTCGGAATGCAGTAAGCGCCGTTTCCGGCAGTCGTGCCGCCGCCGAGCCAGAGATGGTCATCGGCAAGCCCGAGGCGGAAGTCCGTTCCCGGTCCGCGATACTGCAATGCGGAATAACGCTTTTCGTTCAGATAAGCGGCGCGCTTGTGTAGCCCCGCATCATGCGTCTTCCACGCCGCAACCGGATCTTCAGTGTCGACGCGTGAGGATGCAAAGATCGCGTCCCATAACTTCGCAAGCGCGACTTCGAGAGTATCGTTCGGAAACATCGCCGCAGCCCATGCTGGCGTGGCGCTGGCCACGATCGTCCAGTTGATTTCGTGGCGCGTAATCAGCTCGAGCGCAGGCCGGTAAGCTTTTGAAACAGCGCGGTTGGCGCGGCCCACTTTGTCCGGATCTTCGTTCGAAAGCAGTGACGGATTCGCACCCGCAATCGCCAGCCGTGCGGCGCCGCTTCGGAATGCAGTGCCCATGCCGTCATAGAGCCATGCGGGAGCGCGATCGAAGCTCTCGTCGGATGCAAATTTGTAGCGCATCAGCGCTGTTTCGTCGTCACTAAACAGTGTCGTCACCAGCGAAGCACCGGCGCGATACGCGTGTTCGGTGATGCGGCGCGCGAGCGGCAGCGCATCGAGCGAGGCAGTCATCACCAGTTCCTGCCCGCGCTCGAGTCCCAGTCCAACGCGGACGGCGACTTCGGCGAGACGGTCGAGTTTCTGTTCGTGGGTCAGTTGTTCCGTGGCAAGTGCGGCAGTGGTCATGCTTCCAGTGTAAGCCTTTGGAAGGCCTCAGAGCAGCTTCACAAGGTCAGCATCGGGCTGGCTCATTTCCGTCAAAACATCACGAATCTCATGGAAATGGGAAGGATGCGCGGTTGATAATTTGCCCGTGCCTTCCTTTCGAGGTAGAGAACCATGCACACGCTTTTGCGGAATCTGCGTTACGCACTACGCCAGCTGTTTAAATCACCGGGATTTGCCTTCACCGCTATTCTGACGCTGGCGCTTGGCGTCGGAGCGAACACAGCCATCTTCAGCGTGATTTACGGGCTTCTGCTGCAGACTCTTCCCTTCCATGACGCGGGTCGAATCGTCGCAATCCTTGAGACACATCCGCAGGTTGCAGGAGGCGCAGAAGCCACCTATCCCGACTACCTGGATTGGCGCGCGCAACAGAAGAGTTTCGAGCAAATCGCCGCTTATTCAGTCGTGAACCCCGGCACCGTCTCGCTGGTTATGAATGGCCACGGAGAACAGGTGCACAGGGTGCTCGCCTCGGGCAATTTCTTCTCTGTGCTCGGAGTGTCTCCATTCATTGGGCGCACGTTGACTGAACAAGATGAAAAGCCGGGAAGCGACCACGTCGCCATGCTGAGTGCGACGGCATGGCGGCGCTACTTTGGTGGTGATGCGAATGTTGTCGGGCGCAGCATCGACCTGAATGGTGCGAGTTATACGGTCGTGGGCGTGCTGCCGCCAGGTGCTTCATATCCTGCCGAAGGCGAAGTATGGCTACCGCTTTCGCTGCTCGATTCGGCGACGCAGGCTTCGCGCGTGTGGCACTCGGTGAATGTGCTGGGCCGGCTGCGGACGGATGTTGGATTGACTGAGGCCAGAACTGACATGCAGACGATTGCATCTCGCATATCAGCAGCGTATCCCGCGACCAACCGTCTGGAGGGCGTGACTCTCAAGCCACTGCGAGAGCAGCTGGTAGGCGCACTGCGTCCGGCAATCCTCAGCCTTATGGGAGCAGTCCTGCTGGTGCTGCTGATTGCGTGCACAAACGTCGCCAACCTCATCATGGTGCGTGCTACGGCAGATCAGCGCGAAATCGCCATTCGCCAGGCTCTTGGCGCAGATCGCCGCCGCCTCTTTTCGCAATTTCTGGCTCAGACCGCGATCCTTTGCCTGGTGGGAGGCGGGTTGGGAACAGCCCTTGCGTGGCTTGCCTTACCGCTGCTGCGTCTCGCGCTCTCGCATACCTCAGGCGTGGATCTTTCTCTGGTTCAATCCATTGGGATGAACATTCCGGTGCTGCTGCTCACGCTTGGCACCTGTGCGCTTACAGCGATTGTCTTTGGCGTGCTCCCGGTCACAAAAACTTTTTCCAGCCTCGCGGGAGCTTTTCGCCCCGGCGATCGCAGAAGCACTCCGGCCAGCAGGCGCAGACGCGGCGCACTGATTGCCGGAGAGATTGCTATCGCTGTGATTGTCCTGTTTCTTGGCACGCTCGTCGTCCGGAGCTTTCAGAAGCTTATCGCCATTGATCCTGGCTTTCGCACAGACCATTTGCTCAGCTTTGAAATCACTCTGCCGGAGCCGCGCTATCAGGACAGCAGCACAGCGACAACTCAGCTCTATGAGCAGCTGATAGAAAAAATCTCTCATTCTCCGGGCGTCATTTCTGTGGGGAGCACGACTGCGGTGCCGCTGAATCCATCCATACTCATGACGCGTTTTTTGATCGAAGGCGCTCCGCCGCTCGCTCTAGGATCGTTTCCCTATGCGCAGCTTCGTTTTGTCAGTCCTGACTTCTTCCGCACCATGGGAATTGCGCTCGAGCAGGGCCGGGTCTTTGATCAGAAAGATGTCGATTCGCAAGCGAGTTTCTTTGTCGTCAATCAGGCATTCGCGCACCGGCATCTCTCAGGAAGAAATCCCATTGGTGCGCACGTTCTTATCGACGTCATGAGTCCGCAGCCTTCCAGCATTCCCGTCGTTGGCGTGGTTGCAAACGCGCATGATCTGGGAGTGGAAACCGAGCCGCAGCCGGAAATCTATCTTCAGGGATACGGCTTGCACGCGGTGCTGCTGGTGCGTACCGGAGCAGCTCCACTGAGCATTGTGCCTCTGGTAAGCAACGCAGTGCGTGAGTCAGATCCGAATGTCGCTATCTACAATGTCCACGCTGTCGATGAGATTCTTTCCGATTCGCTTGCGCGACAGAGAATGACGGCAGTGCTGCTCGGCATCTTTGCCGTAATAGCGGTGTTGCTTGCAGCCATCGGTATTTACGGAGTGCTTGCGTATTCCGTCGAGCAGCGAACGAGAGAGATCGGCGTGCGCATGGCGGTAGGGGCGCGGCGAGCAGATATTCTGCGACTGGTGCTGCAGCAGGCCGCAGTATTTATTGCCTCCGGCATTGTGGCTGGTCTGGCGGTTGGCTTTGCCGGCGCACGGCTGCTGAGCGGGCTGCTGTTCAACACCAGCGCAGCAGACCCGCTTTCTGTTTCGATCACAATCGGGGTGCTGGTTGGAATCGCAGTCCTGGCGGTAAGCTTACCCGCACGCCGGGCTGCCTCCGTCAATCCGACGGAGGCACTCCGCGCCGAGTAATAGCATGAAGGAGTTTAGCGCCTCGGTTAGGAATGAAGTTCGTTCAACGCTGCTGCAAATTCAGGCATCAGCATGGTCTGATCGCGGTCCGGGCCTGTCGAAATCATGCCGATTTTTGCGCCGGATTCCTTTTCGAGGAAGCGGAGATAATCCTGCGCGATCTTCGGCAGCTTATCGAATTCGGTGATGCCTTCGGTCGATTCGTTCCAGCCCTTGAGCTTCGTATAAACGCACTCAATGGATTCGATACCGCGCACATCGGCGGGCATAGTGTCGATGAGCTTGCCGTCGATCTTATAGCCGGTGCAGACAGGGATTTCTTCGAAGGCATCGAGCACGTCGAGCTTGGTGACGACCAGCCACTCGGTGCCGTTGACCTGGTTCGAGTAGCGCAGCAGCGGCAGATCGAGCCATCCGCAACGGCGTGGGCGACCGGTAACAGCGCCGAACTCCTGTCCGCGTGCGCGGAGCAGCTCGCCGGATTCGTCGAAGATTTCAGTTGGGAATGGGCCTTCGCCGACGCGGGTGACATATGCTTTGGTCACGCCGATAACTGTGCCGATTTTCGTCGGGCCGACTCCGGTTCCGGTAACGGCTCCGCCTGCGGTGGCTGAGGATGAAGTCACGAACGGATAAGTGCCGTGGTCGATGTCGAGCATCGTTCCCTGCGCGCCTTCAAACATCACGCTGCCGCCGTTGTCGATGGCCTTGTTGAGCATGAAGGCTGTGTCGGTCACGAAGGGCGCGATCTGCTCGGCGGCGTGAGCATACTCTTCGTACATTTTCGCCGGGTCGAGCGGCTTCGCTCCGAAGAGCGCGTTGGCGATGGTATTTTTTTCGTGGCAGGCGTTCTCGATGTGCGTCTTCAGCAGGTTCGTGTTCAGCAAATCGACGACGCGGAGGCCGTTGCGTGCCATCTTGTCTTCGTACGCCGGGCCGATGCCGCGGCTGGTGGTGCCGATGCGCTGGCGTCCGGGCGCGCTTTCCGCGGCAAGCTCGATCATGCGGTGGTATTCGAGGATGACCTGCGCGCGGTTGGAGACGAAGATCTGATTGTCTACGTTAACACCGAGGTCACGCAGCTTGCCGACTTCCTTAAGGAAGGCCATCGGGTCGAGCACAACACCGTTGCCGATGACGGCCTTGGAGCCGGGGCGCAGGATGCCGCAGGGAATAAGTTGGAGGATGAACTTCTTGCCGCCGATGATGACGGTGTGTCCGGCGTTGTGGCCGCCTGCGTAGCGGGCTACAACGGAAAAGCGCTCGGAGAGCACATCGACGATCTTGCCTTTGCCTTCATCGCCCCACTGGGCGCCGAGTACGACTGCTGTTTTTGCTCGCATCTATCTTTGTACCTGTCTTGAACTAGAGCCTGCCTGACACACGTTGCCGCTTGCGATTTTGCCTTCCCGAAATGAGGTGGAGCGTAGAAAGCGTGTGCCGGGTGGGGGCCAAATACCTATGATATACGCGGCTGGCGGGTGCGCCAAAATCTGTCGTGTCTCACGGATTCGGGCAGTGTTAGCCTAGGTGCGAGGTGAAGGACTAATGCAAGCGATGAAAGCGGTATGTGCGGTGGCGGCGCTGGCTGGACTGATGGCTCCAGCGGCGATGTTTGGACAGGCAGCGACGGCGAATGCATTGGCCGCTGAAGTTCAGGCGCGGTATGCGGCGGTGAAGACCAACATCATCAAATCGGCCGACAATATGCCGGCGGAAAACTACAGTTACAAGCCGACGCCGGATATCCGCACCTTTGCCCGCGTTGTGAATCACGTGACGGAGGCGCAGCTGCACGGCTGTGGCGCATTGAATGGCGGCGCTGCGGCGAAAGAGGCTCCCGCGGAGACGGCGGACAAAGCGACGATTGTGGAAGCGCTGAAGGCTTCGTTTGCCGAATGCGATAAGGCTTATGCCGCGCTGAACGATGCGAATATGACGGAGATGGTGCAGGCCGGTCAGGCGAAGCGCTCACGGCTGGGGATTGCGTGGGGAAATGTCGCGCATGACAACGAGCAGTATGCGACGCTGGCTTTGTATATGCGGCTGAAGGGGCTGACGCCTCCGAGCAGCGAGAAGTAGATGTATATATGGCGGGAGAGGCCCCGGGCTGAAGCCCCTTCTGCGTTCGAGCCTTTTTTCACTGGGCTAAACCACGATGCTTCTATCTGAAAAACGCATAACGCTGCGAGGTTTGAGGGATCTCTCGGGGTTTCTATCGAAGAGGCGCTTTCGCGGCTCTTTTGGGTTTGGGAATAGAGTTTGGAGTGTATTGCTCTCCCACCCTTCCGCAAAGTATGCGAAAGGATGGGGCACCCGGCTTCTTCTGGAGGCGCCTCCGCGGCTCTTTTGGGTTTCGGAGTGTGGGTTTAGGGGAGTGCTTTCCTTAACCCAGGTTAGCCTCGCGAACCTGGGCACCCGGGCTGTGTCCACTTTTGAATAGCTTTGACCCTAGAACGGACAGTCCTTTTTTGAATGTCCGGGATTTCTGTTGGTTTCAGAGAGGTTGCGCGCCATAATATTTGGCCTATTGCGTGCTCTTATCTGTTTCTGAAGGTTTTGAGGAATTGCTATGACACAGCCCCCGTATCGTCCTCCAGAGGATCGACCTATGCGCCGTTTCGCTATTTTCGCGGCCGTCCTGATCGTCATCGTGGCTATCGGTTCCCGCCCCTCGCATGGCCGCTCTACTTACGGTTCAGGGAAAGGATCATTCGGCGTCTGTCTTTCATCGCGGGCGGAAATGATGCTGAAATCCATTGTGAACAGGTCGAGGGTTGCGACTGTGCGGGCTGCGTCCATCCGACAAGTCGCAGACAAGGCAACGACTGCTCAGTAGAGAACTATCCGATCGCTTGAGTATTTCCCCGGCCTAAAGGCCGGTGCTTCTACCCGGGAGGCGCTTCGGCGCCTCTCTTGGCTTTGGGAGTGCGGCTTGAAGAATATTGCTTTCCCACCCTTTCGCAAAAATATGCGAAAGGATGGGTGCCTGTTGCTTCTATCAAAAAATAAGGATGATCCCATATCTTAAAAGCGACACATGGGATGCCCATGTTTAAGATATGGGACGCCAGCCCATAAGTTGTAGGGTGTCTTACTAAGTGGACCATTTCATCAACAATGCTTTACAAAACTTAATTCAGCTTAACTAATGTTTATCGCACTCCTTCATGTCCGATGCTGAAATCGAGTTACTGCGCAGATATCCATTGGCTGCGCGGTAAGGAGCGCACCATGAGTCGTGAAAAGCTTACTTCTATATTCCTCAAGTTAGTTCTTGCAGCCATTACTATGAGCGGCATGTCAGCTCTGAGCACGCAGAACGCCGGAGCCCAAACGATTATCGTAACTACTCCAGTTGCCTTCATTGCCGGCAGCCAATCCTATCCGGCTGGGACATACGAGTTCACTCTGTTATCTGCGTGGACTCTTTCCATTCGCAATGTGAATGGAGGAGGACAGAGATTCGTAACGGTGCGTCCTGAAGACGACAGCCGGCTGGGATCAAAAGGAAGCGTGACCTTTGACGATTCCGACGGACGCCAGACTCTAGAAGCAGTCTATGTGCCCGGTACAGGCAGAACTGCCGAGCTGCTTCGACACAACAAGATAGATGACAGGGCTAACTCTGACAGCTCACTGGCCTCGCTGCATAAGGCTGGAAAGCAAAATGCGACAGGCCGATGAGAGAGTAGTTGGCACCAACAAAAATCACTTTTCTAATTTTATGTCTCTTCAATCATGGCGACGTCCCATGATTGCAACGTGATCTTTTCGGATGCGGCGATGGTGTTGTTTGATTAAGTAAGTCGGTTCCGAGATTGTGGAGGCAGGTGAGGGTTTGCTCCCTGCCTGAGCCGTTGAGATGGCAGCGGAGCTTCATCCAAGGGTGGGTATTCTCTGGCATGCGTAAGTTTTGACAGAGCTTATCTGAAATGTCCCATTCAAGCTAAAGGCGGCTTGAATGGGCCACAGTTGCATCCAAAAGAGATGTGGGACTGGCCGCCGAGTGCAACATTCGTATCCGATGAAAATCGGTGAGGAAAGCAACGGGCATGATCCTCGACGCATCCACTCGATAGAGGCATGAATTCATGCGGACAATTTTTAACAGTTGAAACCTTCTTATGCTGCTTATCACCAGTTGGCTTCAAGAATGACAAAATCCGTGCTCTAAGTGCGGCGGTGGCATACGGGGGATGCGGCCGGGGCCCTGACCAAAATCCAAGATGAGGGCCAATGATATTTATGCCCCGACATTCCAGCCCTTTGGGAGCGCATCCACTCCCCGGCATTGACCAATCTGATCTCCCCATCTTTAACCAGGATTGGTGGATTGAGGCTGCGTGCGGATCTTCCCGTTATCGAGAACTGAAGGTTTTCGATGGTAACGTCGTTGTTGGGAGACTGCCCTATATCATATCGAGAAACCGGAAAGGCTTTTCCTGGGCGCGTGACCCGCATTGGTCGCATCTTGGCGGCCCGATCGTTGACGAGCAGCTGAGCCGTAAACAACAAGCAGAGGTTCTCCAATCATTATTGGAGCAGCTGCCTCGATGGTCGTCCGTAGATTTCATTTGCAATCCAAATGTAAGTTATGCCGATCTCGTGAGGACCGCTTTTAAGAATGCAGGTTTTGAACATAGGACTGAACTTACCTATGTGCGCCATCCCAATAATACCGACGTAATGGAGACCCGCAAGAGTAAACATATCGGACATATTAAGAGAGCGGCCAAGAGATTGGATTGCCTGGAAATCAATGCAGAAGAGTTCGTGCGCTTCTATGCGGCAAATCTGTGGACGCAAGAGAAAAGAAGCTATTCGTCTCTCGATGCCATGAGATCCCTGATAGAGGAAGGAACTTCCCGAGCGCAGATGCGTGCCATTGCCGCGAGAGCAAGACCTCCCGAGGATGAAGCTCTCCCCGAAAGGCCCAATGTCCCTCACGACGCCGCCATCGTATATGTGTGGGACAAGTTTCGTTGTTATTATTGGTTGTCCACTCGTCGTGTCGTCCCCGCGGACAGTTCCGATCCAAAGCCTCATCCGGATGCGATCAAGTTTCTCGGCGTGAAAGCTATGGAGCACGCTCAGGCGATGAATTTAATATTTGACACCGATGGGGTCACCACGCCAGGAACAGAGAACCTCTATCGCAATATGTTCGGACTCAGGGAAGAGGAAACGCGCGACGTTTTCTCCCGCACCACCGCGTCGCATCGACTCCTTAGAAAATGTCGCCAGCTCGTAAGAAGAGTGCTCCACACTCTTGCCACGCGTAAATCTGTATACCCTGCCTTGATGAGTTGCGCGTTTGCTTCTTTTTTAAGCTAGATGAAGTAGAGGTGCATCACTTTTCTTCCATTACTTTTCTTCCACGATAGCTACGTCCCATGGCTGCAATGTGATTTTTCCGGATGCCGCGATGGCATTGTTGGTTAGTAAGTCGGTTCCGGCTTTGTAGAAGTAGGTGAAGGTTTGTGGGTCGCTTGAGTAGTTGAGGTAGTAGTGGAGTTGTTTGCCCATGCGGTTGATGCCGTGTTTTACATGGACTGGCGTGGGGAGCTGCTGATCGGGACCCGTTAAGTTCGCTTCTTTGAGGACTTGTTCTACTACTGCTTTTTGTAATGCGTCGGTGAGATAGGTTCCTTCATAGGTGAGCGTGCCGGAGCCGTAGTTGTTTTCGGTAATGGCGGGCCATTTTCCGAAAAACGGGTGGTCATAATATGCCAGCGCTTTGGCGTGTTCGGGCATTAGGAATTCGGCCCAGTAGCTTACTTTGTTTTCTTCTCCGACGTGGAATGGGTCGTCCTTGAGGGCCAGTGGCTTCTCTAAGTTCGAAAATTCCTGGTAGCTGAATCCGGCGGCTTCGCGCAGGGGGCCGGGGGCGCGCACCCAGCGAACGGCGGAGTTCTCATTGGCGAACCCGCTCTTGAAGGTCATGAGGACGTGGCCGCCTCCTTTGACGAAGTCGGAGATTTTCTGGAGCAGGGCGTCGGCGGCGATGTAGAGCATGGGCACGATGAGGACTTTGTATTTGGAGAAGTCGGGGTCTTCGGGAAAGACGAAATCGGTGCCTACGTTGAGATTGTAGAGAGCTGTGTGGATCTGATTGAGGAGCGAGGAGTAGTCGGCGCTGGCGGGTCCAAAGGCCCAGCGTGGGCCGGTGGAGGCGAAGGGCATGAAGTCGATGGCGTTGAGCGAATCGACGCTGTGGAGGATGGCGACCTGGTTGGTGATTTTGAGGTCGATGAGATGCGGACCGATTTTCTGGAGCTCATGCGCAGTGCGGGATACCTCGGCGTAGGGGCGGTTGGGCTCGAGGTCGTGCGAGAGGATGCCTTTCCAGTAGGTTTCCTGTCCGGAATGGATGGAGTGCCAGTGCCAGTACTCGACCATGTTGGCGCCGCTTGAGAGATGGCTGTAAACGTCGAGGCGTAACTGGCCATCGTAGGGAGGGTACTGGAAGGTCGAGGCCCAGTAGGTAGTTTGCGCGTTGGTTTCGGTGACGAGATAGTTGGCGTGCTTGAGCGAACGGTAGTAGTCGCCGGCCTGGGCCTCGATCTCGCCGTCCATGTGGTCCTGCGTGCCGTGATAGGGATTGACGGAGACGATGTCGAGAGCCTTGGCGACTTCAAATTCGTTAACGTCGCGGTGGACGGCGTCGGAAAAGTCCTGCGTAACGAACTGATCGGGACGGCGGTATTCGCGGACGAGGGCGGCTTGCCAGCTTAGGTAATCTGTGACGCGCATCTGCTGCCAGCGGGACCACTCGAGTTTGTATCCGGTGCTGGTGGCGTTCTGGCGCGGCGGCATGTTCTCCCATCCGTCGACGTCTTCGCCCCAGTAGTTGAGGAACCAGACTTTGTTGAGGTTGTCGGTGGTTCCGAACTTTTGCTTGAGGTGATCGACGAAACCGGTGAAGACCTCGGAATTGTTGGCGTTGTAGGAGCCGGTTTCGTTGTCGACCTGCCAGCCGATGACGTAAGGATTATTTTTGTAGTGCTCGACGAGGTTGCGGATGAGGCGTTGCGCGTAAAAGCGGAAGGTGGGGCTGGTAATGTCCATGTTCTGGCGCATGCCGTAGGAGGGCTTGGTTCCGGTGAGCGGCTCGGCGAGAACTTCGGGGTGCTCGTGGTACATCCACGTTGGGATGGAGTAAGTGGGGGTGCCGAGGATGACTTTGATTCCGGCTTTGCCCATGGCGTCGACGACGCGGTCCATCCAGGCGTATTCGAAGCGGCCGTCTTCGGGCTCCCAGAGACTCCAGGTGGACTCGCCCATGCGGACGACGGAGATGTCGGCCTGCTTCATGAGGGCGATGTCTTTATCGAGGCGGCCGGGTTGCAGGTCTGCGGGCATGTACTCGTTGTAGTAGGCGGCGCCGTAGAGAACGTTTTCCCACGGAGCGGCAGAATAGGGCTGGGGGGACTGCGCGATGGCGATGCTGGTGGGGATTGCCGCGAGGAAGAGAATGGGGACGATCTTCAGGATTCTGGGAGTGTACATGCGGCTTTCTGTCTTCGAAAAACTTTTACTGGCATGTGTATCACGGATGGGTGGTTTTTACTTTGAGAGGCTGAACCGCTGAGGTCTTTTTCTTCGACTTCGCTCAGGTCGTCAGAATGACGGTTTGCGGTTGGATGGTTTGCTCTCCCACCCTTTCGCAAAGTGTGCGAAAGGATGGGGCACCCAGGTTTTCTCCAAACCATCCTGCTTCTGCGAAGATAAAAAGAGAAAACCATGCCTGAGCTTCCTGAAGTCGAGACTGTTGCCACCGGTGTGGATAAACGTGTGCGCGGCGATGTGATTGAGTCGGTTTGGCTGGGATCGAAGCCGGAGCCATTCAAGACAAGTCCGATAGAGATGGCGGCGACGCTGAGTGGACGACGGGTGGAACGGGTGTATCGTGTCGGCAAGCACATTGTCTTCGATCTTGAAGGCGGGGATGGCTTGCAGTGGATTGTGCATCTGGGAATGACGGGCCGACTGCTGGTTGCTGAGGCCGGGGCTCCCGTGGAGACGCATACGCACGCGGTGTTGAGGCTGGGATCGGGGCGGGAGCTTCGGTTTGTGGATCCGCGACGCTTTGGGCGGCTGGCGATTCACCGGGAGGCTGCGGGTCAGGGATTTCGCGGGCCGGGGCAGGAACCGCTGACGATCTCTTTCGAGGAGTTTGCCGGACTCTTCAAAAATCGGAAGACGCCGATCAAAGCGGCACTGCTGAACCAGAAGCTGCTGCATGGCGTGGGGAATATTTATGCCGATGAGAGTCTGTTTCGGGCAGGGATTCGGCCGACGCGCATGGCAGGACGGCTTACGCGGGAGCAGTTGAAGAGGCTGCATGCGGCGTTGCAGGAGATTCTGCGCCATGCGATTGCCCTGGGCGGGTCGTCGGTATCGGATTATGTGGATGCGGATGGCGAACGGGGCTTCTTTCAGCTGGAACACAAGGTATATATGCGCGGCGGGGAACCATGTTCGACTTGCGGTATGCCGATTCAGCGGATGGTTCTGGCCGGGCGTGGGACCCACTATTGCCGTGGATGCCAGAAGTAATGGCAGCGAATTGTATGAATTTGTGAAGGTGCGGCCCTACAACATTCCATAAACAGAAGAAGCACTCATTTCTTCATCCCGTAAATCATTGATTCCAAAAGAAAATCAGTACGGCATAAGAATTGCTTATAGGAGTAGTGCCAGCGACGTTACGTGCCTTTCAGATGGACATCGGAGGTACGAAGCACATACCTCGGCGACTGAGAGCGAAAGCCAGATGAGTTTTCGACCGGGCCGAGGTGCTTTACCCAATCGTCTTCAAGGCGGAGGGGTTTTAGGGAGGCCAGTGATTGGCCATCATACAGGCAGAAATGACCGCTTTCGAGCGGTCATTTCCGTTTCAGCATGGAAAAGCGAAATTTCCTGCAACCAAAAGCTTGCCAGACGTGTCTTTTGCTAGTAGTATCGTCTTTGCCTATCGAGCGGCTGATGCCGGAGGGGAAAATCCGGAAAGTTCGCCGCATGTCTCGACAGTCAAAATTTTCAACAGGCGCGTCTCATCCCGATTCAGGTCCGTCTCCGATGGCGCAATCAGGATGAACACCCAAATATAAAGTGATAGCGAGTTGAAAGATCGCATATTGGACTCCAACAACGCAGTGCAGGCCTGGATCCGGTTCCTCCCTCGACGACCTGAATCCCCTTTACGCCGAAGCTGAAGCGGAGTTATGTATCCACTGATCTCCCGGCAAACCCGATAACGGAGAAAGCGGCAGCGGCTTTCCGCCGGAATTTCGCTGCAACCAAGTCAACGCACCAGGAAGTGCAAGCATGACAACAGAGCAGAACCCGCCCCAGGCACAAGTGCCGCAGGAGCAAGTACCGCAGGGGCAACCCCAAGGGCATCGCCGTAGACGCCGCAGACGCAAGGGCGCCAAAGGCCAGCCCAGCGCACCCCAGGCAAACCAGCAGAATCAGCCGCAACAGGGACAAAAGCCGAAGAACTCCAACCAGAACCGGCAATACCAGAAGAATGGAAATGGCGGCGGGCAGGGTGGAGGACGGCGCAAGAGCAAGCCGCGCAGGCAGCAGGTTTTTGTCGGTCCGATGGACCACAGCTACCGAACCGCGAACGGCAATGTAGCCGACGGGCCTCCTTCGACGATCGAGTACAGGAATGGCAATCTCCATCCCAACGGATTCCATCAGGAGCCTGTGGTGGAATTAGCGCCTGCGCCGGTGCGCGAGGATGCGCCGACCCGCATCTTCTGCTTCATTGATGATCTGTTCTTTCTTGCCAAGATTCAGGAAACGGCTCGCAAGCTTGGAGTGAAAGTCGGCTTTGTAAAGGCAGACAAGGATATCGTCGCCAAGCTCGCGGATGTGCCGGAAGATGCGCGTCCTTCTCTGATTGTTTTCGATCTGAACAATGCGAATGCCAAGCCGCTGACATTGATTCCGCGTATCAAGTCGAAGTTCAAGCGGGGAACATCGGTGATCGGATTCCTTTCGCATCTGCAGGGCGACCTGAAGGTGAAGGCGCTGGAAGCCGGTTGCGATATGGTGATGCCGCGCTCGGCTTTTTCGCAGAATTTGCCCAACCTGCTGCGTCGCCATGGTTTGGATGAAGAACTGGAAGCAGCCGAAGCGTAATCAGGTTAGTTTTTAAAAACCGAGAGAGCCCGCCATTGCGCGGGCTTTTTCTTTTGCTTCGGCAAGCTGAGAGACTCGGGATCGTTTGGTGAGTTTGACGTGGGAGCGCTTCGCTTGGGGTTGGTTCAAGTCATGCGACGAATGGATGTTCGGAGTCCATTTCCGACATGCCGGTTTTACAGATAAGTAATGGTTCACACTGAGGACATGCATGGTTGGCGGCTCAAGGAGTGCATTGGCCTGAAGTCGCCAATCGAGGACAAACCGACTGGGCCAGCGGCTACCTGCCGTCTTTTCTGGAACGTGTTTCCGGACGCAATTTTGGGGTTTTACCAGGACGCAGGTGGTGTCTACGTTGGTTCGGGAGGTCAGGATGGGGTCCATGTGGTCACAGTTCTAGCATCGATTGGGCGGTGGTGACGGCTGTGGCATCCTGAGAACACAGGTTTGAAAAGCGGGATGTGGGGCACCCAGATTGGTGTTGGGTTAGGTGTGGGCCACCCACCCAGATTTATTTACACTGGATTCGATCGGAGAGATGATGACGTTTGCCCCGTTCGATCCGCTATCTTTCAAGAACACTACTATTAACGAAGCTGCTCTCGGGTCTCTCAAGCGAGAGATACAAAACATACTTAGCTCGTACGTGGGGTGGTATGACCCATTTTGCGAATTGATACAGAATGGGTTGGATGCGGTTGAGTCTAGAGCGGATTATGAAAAGTCCGCAGGTACGCTAGCCACATACAGTCCGAGGCTCGATATTCGCATCGATTTGGATGACAACTCCCTCACCGTTACCGACAATGGAATCGGTTTGGATAAAGACAGATTCCAGCAGTTTTTAGCTCCCAATTTTTCTTTTAAAACGGGAAACACCAGAGGGCATAAAGGTGTCGGAGCAACTTACGTAGCGTATGGATTCAACTACATTCGTGTTTCCACTAAAGTGCCAGGGTTCGAAGCGTCCGGTAGAATACTTAACGCTCGCAAATGGCTGGGAGAGGCATCGCACAGCGATAACCCCAAGGTAGAACCAGATGACTCTGCGCAGATTGATTCGGCATTCGACGAAATAGATCGCGGGGTCTCCGTGACGGTGCGTTTTGACGATTCGACCCACCCCAAAAAACTCGCTTGGGTTGGCGCAAGTAACGCGGAAGTCTGGAGCAAGATTCTGGACATTAAGACAGGTCTTGGTTCCTTCAAGCGTGATTCGACAGTCAAGATAAACGTAAGAGTCGTTAAGGATGGCGCTACCTCTTCACTATCCCATATAGGGACTTCTTATTTTTGGTTACACGAATCGGCCAAGAAGAACGCAACCTACAGGGAGTTGGCCAAAGCCGCAGAGGAGCTTCACGAAAAATATGGCGCCGGATACAAATTCCCCGACAAGTACAACAATCTTGATTTCATTTACGACACCTGGACAAGCGCTGAATTAGCGACTCTACTGTCTTCATCTCTCGACGACGAAGAAAAGGGCGTGATAGAAAAGCACTCGCCAACCGTCAGCGTTGAATTCGGATGCACGGCAAAATTGTGGACCGGTTTCAATGATTCATTGGCATTAAGGCCGAACTATAAGGTTCTGGTTCCGGGTATACAGCTAGCTGCAAACAACATGCCTCAAGGCGATGTTATCCAGGTTCCGCTTGTTCGATACACGGGACGACAACAGCAGGTACATTTCCTATTTCACTTTGATAACTACACCCCCGATTTAGGCCGCAAAGGATTTCATCGCGAGCTTTCAGATTTCGCAAAGAGCGTATCCAGAACCCTGATGGAAAACCAGCTCTCGAAATTTCGGACGCGATTGAAAGCGAACACAGGGGTAGCTCCTGATTTCGTTCGGGAGCTTGAAATTGCAGATTGGAAGAAGGACATGCTCAAGCACGAGAGTGCTCAACCGCTCGTACTAGCCAGCGTTCACTTCTTCAAGCCGACTGAAAAATTGTCTATAACTTCGAAGCCAACTCGGGAGCAGGACGTAATAGCATTATTCCATCAGCTCATTGCTGGCGGTGTCATTCGAGGACTTCATATGATGTCGACGAATGAGAGGTTTACCTATGACGGGCTCTTCAAAATATCATTTGATCTAAAATCGGAATTGTATGCGCACAGCGCGGAAAGCAATCCGCTAGGAGTGCCGGCTGATACGGCCAAGGCGCTCCAGGGCAGGGTGACCGATCCCAGAATTTTGGAGTACAAGTATTCACTCGACGGGCTGATTGCAGATTTCGACGAACAGAACAAGAACGCCAAGGATATCGATCTTTGTGTGGCTTGGGAGACCGGAGAGCAATACAAAGATCGTTACGGCATCACATCTTTGTTAATTCCGGAGAATGCTGATCAGCGTCAGTTTCACGGTATAACCCACGTGCTTACAGATTTAGATGCAGGAGCGAAGGTTTGTAACCTCATTATCCTGAGCGAGCTCATTGATTTCCTAAATGATCCTGAAGGTATCGCTGGATCACAGCGCAAAAAGTACGAGTACTGATTAACTGAACAAAAAAACTCCTTGTCACGCAAATGCTTGATTCGGTCGCGAAGTTTGGCGGCTTTTCGAGCTCGAATTTTTTGGCTGCCTCGCGCATGTCGGATTCGAGATCTTGGCGAGGAGGTCGATCTGCCTTTGACGAGAAGATCTCGACGGTGGATCAGCAAGTGCCAAATCGCCAACTTACTCAGCGACAAACGAGATCACGCAAGTTACCGAATAGTTGGCATCTCGGATTAGTGATTCTCATTTTCCGAAAGCACGCGTTGCTGTAACTCCGATTCTAGAATGCGACTGGGAAGCAGCCGAAGGCTAATCAGGTAGTTTCAAGACCGCTAGCCGCGCCTTTGCGCGGGCTTTTCTTTTTTGTCCCACAGGTTGAAGGCTCGGGATCGTTTGGTGAGCTTGACGCGGGAGCGCTTCACTTACGGTTGCTCCAAGGTCATGCGATGAATGGATGTTTGGACCCAATTTCCGACATGCCGACTTAATCAAGTTACTGGCGTTGTATTTTTGGCTAACTACCTATCAAATTCGAACTTAGACAAATCTGGTACAGTCAAGTGCAACTCAGACCAGACTGGAACTCAGCATGGACTTCATGAAGTTGCTCAAATCTCTCGACGACTTCCTGTATGAGGTCGTCGGCTGGATCGTCTTTTATCCGATAACTTTGATTCGGTCGATTTTGAGCCCGGTTGAGATGCTGCGCTACTCTGACCGTGAGCTTCTTGAACATTTTTCCCGTGCTGATGGCTGTTGATCTGCTGAAGCACCAGGGCAAGCGCATTGACCGGGTGGCGTTGCGTCCACTTTTCTATGGTCAGTGTTTCATTGCCGCACCATTTGCGCTCGTTGCTTCTATTGCTGGACTGCTTGTTGAATTCCAGAAAGTTCCGTATGTCATTGCGGGCCTTCTGGTCTTTCTCGTAGCTTTCTGCTGGTATGTAGCAGTCGAGGTAATCTGGTTTTCATCGACCCTCGGCGTTACAAAATTTCGTGCCACTTGTAATGTTCTCGCTGTCGTCGTCATGGCCAACATTCTCGTCGTTTTGGCTGCTCTTGGAATCGAGTACGCCTCGAAGCACGCCTCCTAGTCCTGACATTTCTGCCCATAGTTGTTTGCATGAGATGAGGGGCGTCTTGACTTTATAGTCAGATATCTATACAAAGACATCTGACTATGCCCAAGACCGATGCCCTGCAAGGTTCACTCGATTTGCTCGTGCTCAAGATATTGTCGCGGCGCCCGCGGCTTCACGGGTACGCCATCATGACCGCCATCGCCAGTACATCCGGCGAAGTGCTGCGCGCAGAACAGGGTTCGCTCTACCCTGCGCTCCATCGAATGGAGGAAGCGGGCTGGATTCGCGCGGAGTGGATCAAGAAAGACACCGGTCGCCGAGCCCGGATCTACGAACTGACCGCCGCGGGCAAGAAGCAACTGGGTGCAGAAGAGTCGCGCTGGCAGTCAGTCAGCCTGGCGATCAATCGGGTTCTCCGGGAGGTATGACATGTCGTTGTGGTCGCGTATTTCTAATGCCTTGCGCGGCGAGCGCTTGAATCGCGAGATCGAGGAAGAGCTGCAGTCGCACATTGAAGAAGCCATCGCATCGGGACACGACCCCGACGAAGCACACCGCACCTTCGGTTCGATACTGCGCCAGCGCGAGGCAAGCCACAACATTCGTGTTGCCGGATGGCTTGAGTCGCTTCTCGCCGATGTAAGATTCGGCTGGCGGCAGCTCTGCCGCAACAAGGTCACGTCCCTGGCCGCTGTGCTTTCGCTAGCCCTAGGAATAGGCTCCTGTGTTGCCGCCTTCCGTCTTATCGACGCCTTGCTCTGGCGCCCGTTGCCCATCTCCAATTCCAGCAAACTCTATGTCCTCTCCCGCAAGTTGACCGGCCTGGAGGGCAAGCCTATCGACGACGGCTACTGGGCCACGCCGGATTTCAAGCTCATGCGCGATGCCGTCAAGGACCAGGCCGACCTCATCGCCATCAGCGACGCCGAACGCACGGACATCATCCTGTCCGCCGGAGACGACGTGGAGAAGGCCCACGTCGTTTATGTCTCCGGCAACGTGTTTCCGCTCTTCGGCCTTGAGCCCGCGCTCGGCCGTCTGCTCGCCCCCGCCGACGACCGTGCCTCCGGTGCCGGGCCCTATGCGGTCCTCTCCTGGGACTACTGGAATCACCGCTTCGGCCGCGATCCCCACGTCCTCGGCCGCTCGCTCCACATCAGCGACCAGACCTTCGAAATCATCGGTGTCGGTCCTCGCGATTTCACTGGAACGGAAAAGGGAACCGTCGCCGACATCTTTCTGCCCGTTAGCATGAGCAGCCTGGCCGCTCATGAGAACGTCACCTGGCAACGCACCTTCCTGATGTTGAAATCCGGCGTCAACCCGGCTACTGCTCTCGAGCCGCTTCGTCAACATCTCTCCGCCGTCAGCCATGCCTTCGAGATCGAGTGCTCCACGTGCTTCCGGGGCGTACCCCAGGCCACCATCGACCGCCTTTTCGATAAGAAGCTTGTCCTCCATCCGGCTGGTGCCGGCATCTCCGACCTCCAGAAAGACTATCGTCGATTCCTCGGCGTTCTCGGTCTCCTGGCCGCGCTCGTCCTGCTCATCGCCTGCGTCAACGTCGCCAACATGATGACCGCCCAGGCCGTCGCCCGCGCCCAGGAGATGGCTCTCCGCATCTCGATCGGCGCAGGACGTCGTCGCCTCGTCCAGCTCATCCTGTGCCAGAGCGCGCTCCTCGCCGTCTTCGCTTCCGCCCTCGGCGCACTCTTTGCGGCGTGGTCGGCGCCCTTTGTGCTCAGCCTCGTCAATCCGCCCGACAACCCTGCGCGCCTGGCCCTTCCCGCCGACTGGCGTGTGCTTCTCTTCGGCTCCGGGCTTCTTATCCTCGTTGTTTTATTGCTTGGTTTGCTTCCTGCTCTCCGCGCCTCTGCCGTCCGGCCCGTCGCTGTCCTCAAAGGTGGTGAAGATCCGCACTCGCCACGCCGTCTCATGCGTGGAGCCATCGCTGTTCAGGTCGCTTTCTGCTGCCTCGTCCTCTTTTTGTCTTCGCTCTTCGTCGCATCCTTTCAGCATCTGCAAAACCGGCCCCTCGGTTTCTCCACCGACCGTCTGCTGCTGCTCGAAACGGTTGCCGGCAAGGGCCAGCTCCCTGTCGTCTGGAATCAAACTGCCGAGGCGCTCCGCGCCGTCCCCGGCGTCAACTCGGTCGCCATCTCGGGCTGGCCCCTTCTGGGGCGCATCATGATAAACAGCGACATCTCCATCAACGGCGCGCCTCCCAGTTCGACTCCCGCCTTTTTCCTGAACGCTTCCCCGGGCTGGCTCTCGACCATGAAGATCCCCCTCGTTTCCGGCCGCGACTTTCGCCCTCAAGACGCTTCGCCGGGAGCCGCCATCGTCAACGAAACCTTCGTCAAGACTTACTTCCCCGGCCAGGACCCCATCGGCCGCACCTTTGAACGTGGCGCCAATCAACCCCTCAACACGATCGTCGGCGTCACCCCCGACGTCCCTTACCACGACCTGCGCGAGCCCACCCGCGCCGTCTTCTACGTCCCCTTCGACGAAATCGGCGACCAATCCGCCCCCAAAGCCGTCGACTTTGCCACCTTCGTCATTCACACCGATTCTCAGAATCCGCTCGCCCTCGCGGACTCCCTCCGCCAATTCATTGCGCAGCGCCACAACGGCCTTCGCGTCTCGAACATCACCACGCAGCTCAATCTGGTCCGCGACCAGACCATTCGCGAGCGCCTGCTCGCCACACTGGCCGCCTTCTTTGCCGCGGTCGCCCTGCTGCTCGCCGGCATCGGACTCTACGCTGTCCTCAACTACTCCGTTCTCCAGCGCCGCCGCGAGATCGGTATCCGCATGGCGATTGGCTCGACTCGTGCGGGCATCGTGCGCATTGTGACTCTCGATGTCTTCCTGATGATCGCGCTTGGAGGCTGTACGGGCATCACGCTCGGATTCGGCGCGGCGCACTATGTCGCGTCGCTTTTCTACCGGGTCAAAGCAACCGACGCGGATATGATCTCGCTGCCGGCGTGTGCCATTCTGCTCACTGCGCTTGTTGCCACACTGCCCGCCGTGTTTCGCGCGCTGCGCACAGACCCTACCGAGATCCTGCGCGCGGAGTAAGGGACAGAGTCCAACTTATAGTGAACGTTCAGATGGCGATCGGATTAACCATGCATCTGGATCATTAGCTGCATAATCGCCAAGTCACTCGTCGAGGGTCGGATGAGTCCTCACGAGTAATCGTAGCCAGAGTTATCCGGGATTTGCACGTTATCGTTGGCGCGTTTCTTGAATTACGGTCAAACTGGAAGCAATTCTCATTATTGGGATCGTCGAAGCTGCGTTCAAAGCTATCGCAAAAAGAAGGCTTCGAGGGCTTGCGGACACGAGAGATCGATGAGAATAAGCTGGAAGTGGATGAAACGGTCTCCTCCCTCGTTAGCATCCATAAGTCGCTTGCTGTCCTTCTCCTCATCGATGACGGGCCGCCCTTTGAATCGACTCTCGAAAGCGAAGTTTCATCTCGACAAAGGCGTTTATGCGGAATTCTCCTCTAAGGAATGCCCAAGCCTGTTATCACCAACTTAATTGCCGAAAAGCGGAATTGCCTGTGCGAATGAGCAATATGCCTAGATATCCTGCTGGCGCCATGACCTCGGCTTAGCCAAATACCAAAGTAATTGGTTTTTCAATGCCAATAGTTCACACTCAAGGTATACAAATCCCAATTTGGGATCCTTCTTATGATTGTCGCCTTGTTTAAAAATGCACTTCGGGCTACCGGTCTTTTGATCGCTTTTGCAATCCTTTGTGACGCTAGCGGGTCAGCCAACGCGCAAAATTCCCAAGCCATTTTCCCTATTGCGACCCCCATTACTTTTCCTGGCGACTCCTCTCCCGTATTCACCGGCGACTTCAATGGCGACGGAAAGCCCGACGTTGCCTATGTCATCGTCGCGAACACTCAATACTCTCTGGGGATTGTACTGAGCTTCGGCAGCAATGCAGCTACCACTGTGACAACATCTCTCTGTCCAATTACGGCAGGTTTCCCCGTAATGAATTTTGCAGACGTAAACAATGACAAGAAGCTGGACCTCGTTTTTTCCTGCAATGGCTACCTTACTGTCCAGTTAGGCAATGGGGACGGCACTTTTCAAACTCCGGCCTATTTCGCGATAAATTCGGGGGCACCAGTGTTCGCCGACTTAAATGGCGACGGTTATCTTGATGTCGCCACGCTCGTCTCAGGTTCGCCACCCGCTGTACCGCAAGTAGCTGTTTTTTGAACGAGGGCACCGCGTCACCTGGCGTGTTTGCGTCACCTAAACTGTACGCCGCTCCGAGTGGCGCATACCAGCTTGCGGCTGGTGACTTCAACGGAGACGGCAAACAGGACTTGATGACGACCATCTTTCGAGTTCAAGCTTTATGTTAACCGGGTTTTCCGTTCTCTATGGGAAAGGGGACGGTACTCTCAACGCGGCCAATACGCAGTCGATAGCTCCTTTTTATAGCTTCACCACAGGCGACTTTAATAATGATGGAGTTACAGATCTGTCGTTTCTGCTGCCTCCTGCAGCTAATAGTCTTTATACATCGGTGCAGATTCTGCTGGGTAGTACCAGTGGAACCTTCGATCAGGGCGCAGCTTTACCGATCGCAGCCACCCCTGCTCCCTCGTCGTTAGGTGCCGGCACGATGGCAGCCGTGGCTCTTACCAGCGACGGCAATCTCGATCTTGTCTTCACTACCAACGTACTGAATGTCTTCCACGGAGATGGCAAGGGCGGCTTTACGCCCATCGGCAGCTACGCCTTAACCGGCAGTCCGCTCTTGTTTGCGGATGTGAACGGGGACGGAAAACAGGACTTGATCCTTGGCAACGCAGCTGCTGGAACCTTTATCTTTTCCGGAAATGGGGATGGTACCCTCCAGGCGCCGCCCGGTACGCCCGTCTCCGGTCCGGTCGCTGACCTAAACAAGGATGGCATCGCCGACATGGTATTTTACCCCGCCCAGGGAGGGAACTACTTCGGCACGGCACTCGGCAGAGGAGACGGCACCTTCGCGATCCTAAACCAAACTACTCCACTTCCTGCTGCACCGACAGGGTATTTCCTGATGACCGGAGACTTTAATGGGGATGGGGAGATTGACACCATCGCGGTTCAGCCGGGCACCACATCCGGTCCCAACGCAGTGATTTGTGAAGCTTCAGATGCCCAACTGCTCTCCTTTCCTGGAAAGGGCGATGGCCGATTCCAGGCTAAGGGAACAGCTCTCGCTTTAGGGGTCAGCCAAGTAGGCCCAGGGGTTACCGGTGACTTTAATTCTGACGGAAAACTCGATATCATTCTCCCCTATAACGTCGGCTGTCAGCAGGGCCTTTTATTTCTGCCAGGACTTGGGGATGGGACGTTTGGCGCCCCCGTCAACCTCAATGTATCCCAAGGTACGCAGTACCCAAGTTTCCTAACCGGCGACCTGAATAATGATAAGAAGCTCGACTTCATCTGGGGCGACGCTGTTTTCCTCGGAAATGGTGACGGAACGTTCAAACAAATCCCACTCACAATTCCCGCCAATTCAGCTGGTCAAATTTCGGCCGTCGCTCTCGCCGACCTTAATGGAGATGGCGTCCTGGATGCGGTCTCCGGTAGTGCTGGCGGTAGCATGATCTATGCCGGGAAAGGGGATGGAACCTTCCAGACCACACCCTTCTACGCCGTAACACTGCCGTCATATACCTATCAGTACTCCTTGTCGATCGGAGATGTGAATGGGGATGATAATCCAGACTTACTTATTGGCGAGCAGGAGATCGCCTCGCCTTATCTCGGAGTTTATTTCGGAGACGGACACGGCAACTTTACCCTAGATACGAACAACTACTTCGTCAGTACCTCGCTGGTTACCTTCAATACGACAGCTCCTGTCCGGCTTAACAATCAGTCTCCAGCTCTTCCCAATGACAAACGACAGGATGTCTTGATTGGGCTCACTGGGCTCACTGGCGGCAACTATGGACCGTATGTACTTTCCTTATTGAACCAGACCAATCCTGCTCCCGCAAAACCCGCGCCCCTCACGAGTGCAACTGCCCTGCAGACTTCGTTGGCGACGGCCACTCCAGGAGCCGCGATTACGCTAACCGCATCCGTTCTTGGAACCAGCCCCACCGGGTCTGTCTCTTTTACAGCCAATGGAAATAACCTTGGGACAGAAGCTCTTGTCAATGGAACCGCAACATTAGCGACATCCTTTGCCAATGCCGGCAGCTACACAGTCACAGCTATTTACGCGGGCGATAACAACAATACGGCCAGTACTTCGTCTCCTGTCGGCATCACGATAACTCCAGCGACGACAGCTACCACTCTGCAAGCTACACCAAGCGCGGGAAATGTGAATGGGCAGATAACTTTGAAGGCAACGGTGAGCGGAAGCAGTCCGACCGGTTCCGTCTCTTTCACCGCGAACGCCACAAGCCTGGGAACGGCAACTCTTATAAATGGTGTGGCGACCCTGCAAACGTCATTTGCTGCAGCCGGCAGCTACGCCACGACCGCAACCTACCAGGGGGACAAAAACAATGCAGCCAGCATCTCCAGTGCCGTAAACATCATGATCGCCGCTCCTGACTTCACGATCACAGCTACGCCGACATCCAAAACCGTCACTCCAGGTCAAACTGCCACCTTCACCTTCACGGTAACTCCTGTCGCAGGTTACACGGGCACAGTAAAATTTTCCTGTGGTTCACTACCTGCCCAGGCAGCCTGCTCGTTCTCGCCCGCAAGCGTGACACCGGCGGGCGGGACCCCAATCTCCAGCACGTTAACGATCAGCACATCGGCTGCTACGGCCATGCTCAATCCCAGTCTGCATTCCAACCCATCGCTGCCACCATGGATGCCTGTAGGTGGACTCGCCGTCGCGGGAGCCATGGGTCTCGCCTTCGTTCCGAAGAGGACCAGCCGTTGGAACCGTAATTTGCGTGTACTCTGTTGGGATTTGTTATTAGCGTCCATATCCCTGGCAGTGCTGGGTTGTGGTGGCAGCAGCAGCAGCATGCCATCCAGCCCGGATACGACGCCAGCAGGTTCTTACACGATATCGATAAACGCGATCGATACTGCAGGCGGACCACAGCATGCAGTAAGCATAGCCTTGTCAGTTCAATAGCATGCCCATAATGGGCTAATGAATAACGACAAGCGGATGTCTGCTGCTCATGCCTGCAAAACGTGGTTCTCAGATACTACGAGACAATTACGCACAGAACTGTGTTCTACGTCGTTGTGCTAACTGATGCTAAATCGCCACCGCACTTATCGAGGATTAGATTAGTCCTTGTCGGTCCGCTAGGCTCCAGTAATTCGGAAGTGGCACATCATGGCATGCTTTGGCGTTATTGAGTACTGACAGTCCCGAAATTTCTAGTTCGACCGAAGCTGTTTCACGTCCCGAATCGCACCGCGAGCTGCGTTGCTCGTCAGCGCCGCATATGCCTGAAGCGCCGGGGAAACAGCACGTTCACGGTTGACCGGCTTCCATGCGTTACACCCTCGAGCCGTCATTGCTGCCCGACGCTCTTCTATCACCTCATTACTGAGTTCAAGGTGAATAGAGCGCGCGGGGATATCGATCTTGATAGTGTCGCCAGTTTCGATCAGACCGAGAAGGCCACCCTCGGCGGCTTCAGGAGAAACATGGCCGATCGAAAGTCCGGAGCTGCCGCCGGAGAAACGCCCGTCCGTTATCAGGGCACATGACTTCGCGAGGCCCTTCGACTTGAGATAGCTGGTCGGGTAAAGCATCTCCTGCATGCCGGGACCGCCCTTGGGTCCTTCATAGCGAACCACAACAATACTTCCCGCAGTGACCTGATCGCCAAGAATTCCTGTGATCGCGTCCTCCTGGCTCTCGAAGACGATTGCTTTTCCCGTGAGCACGAGCATGGATGGGTCCACGCCCGCTGTCTTGACGATGCAACCTTCCGGCGCGAGATTGCCGAAGAGAATGGCGAGACCACCATCCTTGCTGAACGCGTGCTCCACAGATCGTATCGCGCCGGACTCACGATTCTTATCGAGTTCATTCCAGCGAGCGGACTGAGAGAAAGCCTTCTGCGTAGGAATATTGCCCGGTGCCGCACGATAGAAGGTATCGACCGAAGCATCATTGGTCCGCATAATGTCCCAACTCTCAAGAGCCTTTCCCATCGTGCTGGCATGGACAGTGGGCACACTCGCATCGATCAATCCGGCCCGATCGAGTTCGCCAAGAATCGCCATGACTCCGCCGGCACGATGCACATCTTCAAGGTGAACATCGCTCTTTGCCGGTGCAACCTTACACAGGCAAGATACGCGACGCGAAAGGCGATCGATATCCGCCATCGTGAAGTCCACTTCGCCTTCGCTGGCAGCCGCCAGCAGATGCAGCACTGTGTTTGTCGAGCCGCCCATGGCAATGTCCAGGCTCATGGCATTTTCGAAAGCGGCCCGGCTCGCAATACCGCGTGGCAGTGCGCTTCTATCATCGCCTTCGTACCAACGCTTGGCGAGATCGACGATCAATCGACCGGCGCGTCGAAACAGTTGTTCACGGTCGGAGTGTGTCGCCAGGACGGAACCGTTTCCTGGCAGCGCAAGCCCCAGGGCTTCCGTGAGACAGTTCATCGAATTGGCCGTAAACATGCCCGAACAGGAACCGCACGTTGGACAAGCGGACCGCTCGATCACTGCCACCTCTGCGTCGCTGTAGCGATCGTCAGCGGCGACGACGATGGCATCCACCAGATCGAACGCCTGCTTGCGGTGCTTGATAGTGGCCTTACCAGCCTCCATCGGCCCACCGGAGACAAAGATAGCGGGTATATTCAGCCGCATGGCTGCCATCAGCATTCCGGGCGTGATCTTGTCGCAATTCGAAATGCAGACAAGCGCGTCCGCACAATGCGCGTTCGCCATGTATTCAACAGAGTCAGCAATGAGTTCGCGCGACGGCAGCGAATAAAGCGTCCCGCCATGCCCCATGGCGATGCCGTCATCGACAGCAATGGTGTTGAACTCCTTTGCCACACCTCCCGCCGCTTCAATTTCGCTCGCCACTAACTGGCCCAGATCTTTCAGATGGACATGGCCGGGGACAAACTGCGTAAAGCTGTTGGCGACAGCGATGATAGGCTTGCCAAAATCCCCGTCCTTCATTCCTGTCGCTCGCCAAAGGCTGCGAGCGCCTGCCATGTTGCGGCCGTGTGTGGTTGTCCTTGAACGATAGGGCGGCATATTCTCTCCACTGAAGACGCTGATGGCAGGCTATCGATTCAGACTATAGTTGTAAAATATATTGTTCTCGCTTGATTAGGTCGTTAAACATATCAATATGGATCAACGTCAACTCAGGTATTTCGTGGCAGTTGCCGAGACTCTGCACTTTGGCAAAGCAGCCAACCGCCTCAGCATGACCCAGCCTCCATTGAGCCAATCCATCAAAGCACTTGAAGCGGAGATCGGCTCGTCCCTGTTCACGCGGACGAATCGTAGCGTGGCTCTCACTCCTCTGGGAGCGGAGTGGCTAGGACCTGTCCGCGCCGCACTCGATAGCGTAGAAACCCTGGCCGGGCTGGCGCAACGCATTCGTAGCGGTGACGCAGGCCGGCTCGAAGTATCCTTCGTCAGCACTGCCGACTACAACATCCTGCCAGCGTTAGTGCAACGCTTCCGGTATCTCTATCCCTCAGTCGAACTCCTGCTCACTGAAGCGACGAGCGATGTACAGATTTCAACGCTGCTCGAAGGCAAAGGCAATGTGGGCATCATCATCCGCCCTGGTCCGGCAGATCTGCCCAGGGGACTTTCCTATCGCAAGCTCGTCTGCGAATCACTGATCGCTGCGGTTCCGGAAAACTGGATTACGCAGGGCCGCATAACGCCCGTGAAAGGTCGCCTGACCTCAGCCGCGATGACTTCATCGCCGCTGGTCGTCTTTCCGCGGCGTGTCGCTCCTTCTTTTTACGATCTCGTGATGGATTACTACGCCGCGCGCGGAGGCGATGTTCACATCATCCAACATGCAATCCAGATGCAGACCATCATCAGCCTGGTATCGGCTGGCATGGGAATCGCGCTGGTACCTGCATCCATGCGGCATCTGGCGCGTTCCGGAGTAGTCTATCTCGCTCTGGAACGCAAGGCTCCCCAGCTTGAATCGGGCATCCTATGGCGTGATCGGGATTCAACTTCAACCCTTGCCAATTTCCGGCGAATGGCAACCGCATCCCGGGTGAAAACTCGCCTGACAAAGACTTAAAAAGCCGTGGCCTTATCTAAGCCGAAGCTGGAGATAAAAGGTCAGCAAAGAATGGGTTGAGCATGCGCCCTTTTGGATCCATGGAACGAACCCATGCGGAAAAATCGATCCAGCGTTGGCCATACGCGGCTTCAACGTGTTTTCTCTGAACAAATGGGCTCTGGTTCAGGAGCGGAATGCCTTTTCTTTCAAAAGCAAAATCATTGAACGCCTGCATGAAGTTCTGCCACGCCGTAAGATCAGTGACTGCGTGAATCGGATCGATCGAAAAGATCTCCTCATCGTTCGTGTAGGAGAGCAGTGAATTTGTGTCACGACGAATGTGGTAAGAGCCCAGGGGCAAATTACAGCGGAATCCCGTAGCCTTGAAATGTTGATCAGCAAAATCTAAATAAGCTCTCAGGGTTGGAAGCCATTGCGAACGTGGAAACGCCCAGAAGGTGAATGCGTATTTCGCCGAGTCTGGAGTGTTGTGATAGTCGATGATTTTATCGGGTGCGAGCAGCGTGATGCCTCCTAGAAGATGGAGGCTTTCATAAAGTGCGTTTTCGACATCGAAGTCACCCTGCTGAATAGCATTACGCACAGAAGGATCGGAGAAGAACTTACTGATGAACTGGCCCACGTGTGCGCCGGTGTAACTCCATAGCTTCCGGCGAACATCAGCACAAAGTGCAGAGAGTATTTCCGGTGAGGCGACGCGATAACGCTGCTGAAAGATGCACATTCTTCCCACCGTCCAGCAGATCAGCCCTTCCGAGGTGTCAAGGAAATTATCGACCTCCGCCTGCTGCAGTTCGTCGACAGAACGGGGCAAATAGCTGAAGTGCAGCGCTTCGACAGGCTTAACTTTCAGCGTTACCTCATAGACGATCCCAATGAGTCCGTAGCTCGACCGTACTTTGCGAAGCAGATCGGGACTCTCAGCCTCTGAAGCTGCAGCAAGCTCACCATCGGGTCCCACCCATTTCATCGCCGTGACATAAGAATTGAATTGGCCGAACTCAATACCGTCGAGCGCATCTTTGCTATGACAGCAGGCGGCAGCGCCCAGTCTCATGTTGCCGATTTCGATATTGGTCATCAACTGCAGGCCGTGACTGCGAAGTGCCGCAGCAGCATCAATCACCTGAAGTCCAGCCTGCGCAGTCAGGGCCATGTTTTGTGTGTCGACCGCGATGACCTGGACCATCTGGGACATATTGACGATGGTCCCGGTGGATGAAGCACATGGTGTCAGTGAGTGATAGCTTCCCATCGCGCGCACTGGACCCGGATAGGTCTCCGAATCACGCAGAATCGCTTGAATTTCTGCGACAGTCGTTGGATAAACGAGGACCTGGGGTGAGAAGGCAATACTGCCGTCATAATTCACGACATTATTGGGCATAAGAACCACTGGGCATAAGAACCGCCTTTATACATTCTTTTTACCGGGAAAGGGCCGCGCAAACGCCAGAGCAAACTCGGCGAGAGTATCACTCTGTGCTGAAACAGTTCAACCTCAAATGGAGAAACGGCTGCCAATCATCGGTCGCATGGCATTTCGATTGGTGTTGGCGCAGGCCATTGGCGGCTTCCAGCGATCGCCCCAAGGCCGCGCGGAAGGTTATTTTCGGGCTTCTCAAGATGAACGGGCCCGCATACGATGGGCGTGATTGAGACTCAACTTCAGCCCTCGTCAATTTCCTGTGCATGGCAACCGCATACCGGGTGAAAACTCGCTTGACAAGAACTTGAGGCTTCGCGGGAAGGCGCTAGCGGGACATCCATTGGCGGATGGATGCTGAAAGTTGCTCTTCCCTGAGTCTTCTCCGATGGAGAAAGGTACGTACATTGAAATGTGAGGTGTCTCATGGCCCAACATACCGGCGGCATCGGCAATGTCACGCCGAATACGAGCCTGATTGAAATGGCGATGGCGTATTCCCGCAGCCGCGTGCTTTGTGCAGCTGCACGTCTCGGCATTGCCGATGCGCTTGGAGACGAGGTGCACAGTGTTGGTTTTCTTGCCGAGAAGTGTCAGGCAGATGCCAATGCCCTGTACCGTCTGCTTCGTGCGCTTGCCAGCATCGGTGTCACGGAAGAAACGACGCCGGAACACTTTTGGCTGACTTCCTTCGGTCAACCCCTGCGTAGGGATGTGCCTCAATCCGTCTGGCCAGCTGTCATCTTTTGGGCGGATCTGCTTGCCGACAGCTGGTCTCTGCTTACCGACTGCGTTCGAACCGGCAAGCCGGCCTCTCAGGTGCGTGATCCGAAGATACCTTCCCGTTGGTCGCAGGATCCCGATGCCAGTTCGATCTTTCGTGCGGTGATGGGTACCGCTCCTGCGGAAGATTACGCTCCTGTCGCTGCCGCATGGGATTTTTCGCGCGCGAAGGTGGTCGCCGATCTCGGCGGTGGTGGCGGATCGCTCATTCTTGCAGTGCTTGCACTCAATCCGCATCTGCGAGGCATGCTTGTCGATCTCGAATCCAGCGTAGATGCAGCCAGAACCCGCTTCGCCGAGGAAGATTCTTCCTCGCGATGCGAACTGATCGCCGCAGACCTGATGCAGTCGGTCCCGGCAGGCGCTGATGTGTACATGCTCAAGCATGTTCTGCACGGACGTCGGGACGCGGAGGCAATCACGATTCTCAAGAACTGCCGCGCGGTCATTCCGCAGAATGGCAGTTTGTTGATCATTGAATTCATCCTGCCCCCGCTCGTCTCACATGCAGACCCGCAACTGGAAGGCCACCTGATGAGCGACCTCAACATGCTTGCTGTCACCGGCGGCAAAGAGCGCAGCGAGCGCGAATGGAAAACGCTTCTTGAGGCAGCGGGCTTCATCCTGATTGGGGTACACCCCGTTGGGGACGACGTTCTGATGGTTCGAAACGTCGGAATACTCGAAGCGAAACCGGCTTTGGAGTAATCGAGATCAGCTGGGAAGTGTGTCGGTACTTATCTACCCGGTGTAAACCACTCCAGGCTCGCCGCCTTGATGGGAGCGCTCCATCGAATTCACTTGGACCGTAAACCTTCGGGGGATACGATAAAGTATCGGCTGAGAAGGAGGATGTCCAGTGGTCGGCACGGACGTGCGCGATATCGGAATGGAATTGCGCGACCTCCTGGACGATCCGGAGTTCGTCGCCCGCACAGCCAAGAAGCGGGACTACCACCAGCCGTTCGACGCGCTACGCCGCCTGACTCAGGTCTTCGCCGAGCGCCCTCAGGACGTCTTGCAGGAGCTCGTCAACGTCGCCGTAAGCTGCTGCGGAGCGGACAGTGCCGGCATCAGCCTTGCTGAACCGAATGAAGCCGGCGAACCGACCTTTCGATGGATCGCAATCGCTGGCAGCTTTGAACCATATCTCGGTGGTAGAACTCCAAGGTTTTTCAGCCCGTGCGGGACCTGCCTCGACCGCGGCCGCGCTCAACTGTACCGAGTCACGAAGCCCTACTATGACTTTTTGGGTGTCACCGCCGATCCGATCTCGGACGGCATGCTGATCCCCTGGGAGGCAGATGGTATTCGTGGAACGATTTGGGCAGTATCCCACACCTCAGAGCGGGCGTTCGACCCGCAGGATTATGAACTCCTCCGCAGTCTCGCGGACCTGGTTGCCATCATTCTGCGTCAGCAGGCAGCTGACGAAAAAGCAAAACTCGCCGCTAAAGCTGAAGCATCTGCTGAGCGAGCCCACAAGATGGCGCATCAGATCAACAACCCTCTCCAGAGCCTGACAAACACCCTGTTCCTGGCCAGTCAGAATGGACCGGATTCACACGCATACATCGAGCAGGCCTTTATAGAGCTGACCGCTTTATCGGAACGCGTTAGAAAACTCCTCGCACTTAAGTACAGTGAAGAATCAGCTTAGCGCCATCTGCGTGCTCAAGGCTACGCATCACCTCACGATAGTCGGTCATTTTCATATCTCTGCGAGTAGAAGATAGAACCCAGTCCATCACGGGGCATAGACTGCACGCCCCTTTTGATAAGAGGTTGAACGGCTGAAACGCTTCACTCCCCTACCACACAGAAAACCCCCAGCCTGAAACCTCTGGCCCCGTAGATCGATGCCGGAAAAACAGCGAGAATGCGATCTGTCCGAGTCCGTCTTCGGGTGCGCTGAGGCCATCTCACAGGCGCTGCCCACTGTCGCTTCACTGCGCGGTGGGCCTCGTTTCCTTCAGTCTCATGAGGAAAACCTGTGCATCGCCCCAACTATCGCACATGAATCTCAGGAAGTAGGCTTCTCGTCGTCAACTGATCGCTCATCAGGAACGCGGTTGCAGGTATTTATCCAGTTGCGGCGCGTAAATCTGAGTCGATGAGTGCTAAAGGCCTGATATCACCACCCGACAATCAACTTCCAACTTGCTGGATACGATGAATCGTCAAGGTGCGTCCCGAAAGCAGACCGATGCTCAGGAAGAGCGAGCCGAGCACCAGGTGAAAAATATGGTCTCCGGTGTTTAGCAGCATCGGCCCCAGATACCATGTCCTGTTCATCAATGGATTTCCAAGCAGCAGGCCAAGGATGGCCAGCGCCAGATAGAAAACGCCGGATCCGATGCAGAAGCGTTTTGCGACAGTCGCGCCCATGAAGCTCGCGCCAAGTGCCAGAGCGCCCCACGTGAGATGCATCAGGTTGTGATATTTGTCCACGTGGGCTCCGCCGACCATAACCAGTATCCCCATCAGGACAAATATTCCGCCAAAAATCCGGCATGCCATCTTTGCGCTGTCGCCCGCAGTTCCCATGCGCCGGTAGTTTTGAACCGTCGCAGCCAGGCCCGCGATATCTCCTACCACCAGCCCAACGATTTGAAGTACCGCGCCAATCCATATACCGGCGTGGAATTTGCCGACGCTCCCAGGATGAGTCAACCGCAGAATGGCCGCCGGCAGCCGCACAAACCAGCCGGAGGTAACCAGCAGCGAGATCAGCGCACCGATCAGCGGCGTCCACCACCAGCGTGCTCCAATGACAATCACCCCCGCTATAGCGATAAAGATCACAGGTCCCGGTGGAAACTTGGGATAGGCGGGATCGCCGGAAAGCCATTGCATCCAGAGTGCGATTGCGACGCCAACAAGCCCGATCACAGTCAACTGAGTAAAAAATGGCAGTTTGGTAAAAATTGCGAGTTTCGTTTTCATCGCGTTACTCCATCCTCTTGCCGATGTGATCTAAACGGTCATGCCAGCGGGATTGCAATGCGTCTGCCTTGGTCCGTTGCTCCGGATTCAAAACCGTCGCGTAGATCTTCGCTTTGAAGTGTTCCTTTTCCACCAGCAGCTTCGCCACAGTCGCACCCTGTCGCGCGGCTATCTCTTGTACTTTGCTTTCATCGAGGTTGCCTTTGGCAGTGGCCTGGTCCATTTCCTTGTTCTCCGCAGCGAATTCCTGAAGCAGCCCGGATAGAGCAGGGCGCTCCGTCTGCCACATGGAATGAATCTGCTGTTTCTGTGCATCACTCAGATTCAATTCGTGCGCCACATAACCCATAGCGCCAAAATGACCCCAGCGGTGACCAAAGCATCCATTCCATCCCCGCGTGTTTGCCCTCGCAATGGCCACTCCAGTGACTGCCAGCAATACTGCCGCGCATGACCAGATCACGATTCGTCTCATAACAACATCTCCTTTTTCTGCCACATCTCAATTCGAGCATTGGCCCACAGAGCATGCGATTAAGAATGGTTAAGCTATATAAAGTTTTGTAAAGCTCGAGTACTCCTGCGATGCGATGCACTAAGATCGGAAATCGAGGTTGGCGTATATGAGAATGGCTCGCGTGCTCATCATCGATGATGATGTGGAGTTGTGCCGGCTTCTTGCCGAACGGCTCAGCACAGAGGATTTCTCGATCGAAGCCATTCACAATGGACAGCAAGGCTTAGAGCGCGCTCTTTCGCACGATTACGCACTCGTGATACTCGACCTGATGCTACCCGGCATGAAGGGCCTTGATGTGTTGCGCCATTTGCGGGAACGGTCTACCGTGCCCGTATTGATCCTGACCGCGCGCGGCGAAGATGTAGACCGCATTCTGGGGCTTGAAATTGGCGCCGATGATTACCTGCCCAAGCCCTTCAATCCTCGCGAACTTATCGCCCGCATTCACGCCATTTTGCGCCGAACACACTACACAAAGAATGCAGCCGTTTCACTTGTGGTGGATGACATTCGCCTCGATTCCACGGCTCGCGAAGCGTGGATCAATAAAACGCAACTCGATCTCACCAGCGTCGAGTTCAGTCTTCTCGAAACACTGCTTCACCATGCGGGGCATGTCGTCACGCGAGAGCATCTCACTGAAGTTGTCCTCGGACGCAAGCTGGGCCCATTTGATCGGGTCATCGATGTCCATATCAGCAATGTGCGCAGGAAACTGACTCACGCCGCCGATGCCGGCGAACGCATCAAGGCGGTACGTGGCAGCGGATATCTCCTTATCGTGCGCTCTGAGGTGACATGAAACTCCCCAGACACAGCTTGTTTCTCAAAATATTTCTGTCGTTCTGGACGACAGTCATCGTTACAGGTATCGCTCTGGTCGTTACATTTCTTCTCCAGCCCGGAAGGATGTCCTCGCGTTGGCATGATGGTTTGACAAACGCGGCGCGTTACTCTGGAGCGGTCGCAGTCGAAGAGGCTGAACTGCATGGCCTGCCTGCTGCATCGCTCTACATGCAGCAGATGGGAACGAACACGCACACGCATGCGTGTCTTTTTGATGAGGCGGGAAATACAGTCGTCGGCGATGACTGTGAACTCTTCGCCAGCAATATCTCTCGCGTACTCTCCACGAAAAACGGAAGCATTTTCGTCAGGGATGGAATCGCCCGTGTCGCCATGCTGGTCAAGAGCAGTGGTGGCAAACAATACATCTACGCTGCGGAGATTCCTACAGGCACGCCAACCATCAGCAGAACTGCCATTGCGCTTCGCATATGCGTGGTGCTTCTTGTTTCTTTTGGCATCTGCTATCTTCTCGCACGACATCTTACTATTCCAATTCTGCGCCTGCGAGAAGCATCGCAACTCCTCGCCGCGGGTGATTTAGGCATGCGCGCTTCTGCAGATATGGAGCGGCGCAAGGATGAACTGGGCTTTCTCGTGCGCGATTTCAATGCAATGGCAAGCCGCATAGAGGAGCTGATTTCCCGCCAGAAGCAGCTCATCTATGACATATCTCATGAGCTGCGTTCACCCTTGGCAAGGCTCACCGTGGCGCTCGATCTGGGACGCGAGCGAAAGGGTAACGATTCAGCATTCGACCACATGGAACAGGACATCGAATGCATGGGCGAGATGATTGGCCGGATGCTCACCGTTGCAAAGCTCGATACGTCCTCAACGCCCGTGGATATGACGCGGATCGATCTGGGCGAGCTACTTTCGAAGATTGTTCGTAGCGCCGAGTTTGAGCTGCGAGAGCGCGAGAATGCGGTGCAGCTCACCATGCGTGGGCAGTGTTTCGTGCATGGGAACGCTGAATTGTTGCAGAGCGCGATTGAGAATGTCATTCGCAATGCCGTCCGCTACACCACTCCCAACGCTTCGGTCGATGTTCATCTGGAACATCTGGAAAAAGCGGAGGGCTCCTTCATTTTCCTTTCCGTACGCGATTACGGCATGGGAGTTCCTGAATCTGAGCTTCCAAATATCTTTCGACCGTTTTATCGCGTGGCCAGCGATCGCGACCGTCAATCCGGTGGAACAGGGCTGGGACTGGCAATCGCTGAGCGCGTAGTGCGCGTGCATGGCGGCACGATTCGCGCGCAAAATGCTGCTCCACAGGGATTGCGTGTCGATATTGTTCTGCCCGCAGAATGATACAGGGGCTTATTGAAGACAAATCGCCAATTCACTCATCGAGAAGTGAGATTAAGGCAAATTGCCGAATGGTAGGCATCTCGGACAAATGGTTCCTATTTCCGAAAGCGCGCGTTCGTAGTAACTCGGATTTCAGAATGCGACTTTCCAGAGCATGCCATGGAAATGACGGAGCATGGAAGCCAAGAAGCCGCTCCCCACCCTTGTATGTTGTGATTTGAAGCGTGACGATAGGTTCACGTTTCGGCGGAGAG
>NZ_LMUM01000032.1 GCF_009765985.1 Acidobacterium sp. S8 | reverse complement strand
AGCTAACCTGACTTACTTTTATGTTGATTCATGGGAAGTAGACGCGGAGGGAAACAGAGTTCCACTTCCCCAAGATCTCAAGGCAGTCGCAGTCCCAATCAGCCCAAGTGAATCCAACACGCCAACCCAGACTAACGCCAGCCAAGCCAGTCCTATTCAGACGCAAGCCGCAACCACCTAAGGCAGCACGACTCAAACAAGACGAGTGACCGAAGAACCGGACGGGGCGGATGGGAATTAAACTAGCAGTGCACCACGAATCTCGGTGCCGCTATGAGCAGTCAATGTCGCTAGACCGCAGTTGGCACATGATGTTGTGGCCGCAACCTAAAAGGACAGGACGAGCGGCTTACCATAGGTGACGAGCCAACTTTTGTCGGCCTCGATGATCAGTTCCCACACTCCCACCTCGCCGGAAAATAGAAGAATTTTGCACCATGGGATTTCGCGCTGTACGGCGATCGCAAGTTCGACGCCATTCAGCCCCGGCATCATAATGTCGGAGATGAGATAGTCAGGCAGGTTCGCTCTCGCTGCCTCGAGCGCTACGACAGAATCCGAATAGGGGAGAGCGTTGAACAGATTCATCTGCAAAATCACGACGAGAACAAAAGAGTTGCGAAATCGTGCAAACATTAGAAAGAGCTTCGCCGAGCTTCCATATCAACATGATGCACGCGAGGTTAAATGCCGACTCAGTGTGAAATTGAGCGAGTCGTTAAAGAGATTTAGCAATGTAAGAATGACAATGGCTTTCTATTGATAGCGACCACACAACCAGAAGACCGAAATCTTGCTCTAAATTGGATGTATGCTTGTAACCTATCTATTTTGTTAACCAAGCGCGAGGGAATCTATGAAAGCTTTACTTTCAGCAGCTCTGATTGCAATCAGCCTAAGCCCTTCTGTTCTGGCTCAGGATACGACGAAGATTGATGCACGCATTAATGCCGCACACGCCGTGCTCCATGAACTCTTGAATACCCCGGACAAGGGCATTCCACTCGATATCGCGTCCAAAGCTACATGTGTGCTGGTCGTGCCTTCCTTCAAGAAGGGGGCATTCGTCTTCGGAGGCGAGTACGGACAGGGCGTTGCAACCTGCCGAACCAGCCGAGGTGGATGGAGTGCTCCAGCGTTTATTCAACTGGAAGGCGCAAGTTTCGGTTTCCAAATCGGCGGCCAGTCCACGGATTTGGTGCTTGTCGGTATGAATCACCACGCAATGGACGATCTGCTCAAAGATAAGGCGAAACTGGGCGGAGACATTGCTGTCGCCGCAGGTCCCGTAGGTCGCGATTCACAAGCCTCAACAACCGAGTTGGCAAATGCCGAATTTTTGACCTACTCGCGCAGCAAGGGACTTTTCGCGGGCATTGACCTTAATGGTGATGTAGTGCATCAGAATACCTCTGATACGGAAAAGGTCTATGGTCAAGACGTTCCATATGCAAAAATCCTCGCGGGCGGCGTGCCTACCCCACCGGCGGCTGCGCATTTTGTGGCAACGGTGAACGAACTATTTCGCCGTGGTGTCACTCATAAGGCAACCGGAAAGTAAAGATCGAAACCGCGAGTCTTCACTGTCTCTTAAGCGAGGCAGGGTTGGTACAAAATCTATAGACACATAGAGAGCCCGCGACCAGCGGGCTCTCTATGGCGATTTCGTCGGTTGGTATGACGAGGACAAGGATTGCTGCTGTTTGTGATCCACTGGAGATCTTCCAAATGCCGGCAGGTCATCTCTACTGAAAAACCAACTTCATTCTTTCCGTAGAAGCAGCGATTGATCTGATAAGCAATGAGCGTTCTGGCTTCTGCAATATGCTTATATATCTAAGGACTCGCGATCAAGTGCCTGTAGTTGGAGAGCGTTCGAATACGCATACGAGAGCGCTGTATTGTCGAAGACAACCCAAACGTTACCGCGAAGTTTGATTCTGGATGCCAGCGCAATCAGGAAATCATCCTCATACTTCGAATAATAAGTATTCGGAGTGCCGTGTAGCCGGTAATAGGCCAATCCCGTATCTCCTCCGGGTTCAGCAGCTACCGGATCGGCTTTAGCTGGATCGGCCGCCGCCCTCGTGATCGTCAGGTTTTTGAGAATCGCATTCACCGAAGCAGTAAACCAGGTTCTATGACGCGGCTCAAGGACAACCTCGCCCTTATAAAGTCTTCTCAGCGAGGAAAAGAAGTCTTCCGCCACCTCCAGATCAAATGAAAGTGACGGTGGAAGCTGAAAAAGAATGGGACCTGTTTTCTGGCCCATGGGCTCAATCTGTTCGAAGAATGCTTCAAGCAGATCAGCTGCGTTTCGTAGCTTCCGTTCGTGAGTTATCGCTTTCGGGGCTTTGATTGAGAAACGAAAGCTGGATGGTGTCTCTTGTGACCACCTGGCCCAGGTTGCAGCACGATGCGAACGGTAAAACGAAGAATTGATCTCAACACAGGAAAAGATGCGGGAGTAACGATACAGGTGGGTTCCCAGTTTTTCTGCGTCCGCAGGAACGGACCAACCGGCTGTTCCGATCCAATGCATGAGCTATTTGATGCAACTGACGTAGACGCAGGGAACCCTTGATCGCAAGAGGCGCCCTAAACGATCAGACATCCGACAATGAACTTGATTACCTTCACTCATGATCAAGGATCATGGCTGACATGACTTCCAATCTGCTTCCTCGGCGCTGTTACAGCCTCGGATTCTGCCAACCAAGGACGGCAATGCGTGCCAAACTCGGCTCGGTCTGCGGTCCGTTTCTTCGGATCAGCGGATCGCATCTTAACAATATATTCGGCCTATCGGAACTTGGTTGGAGGATTTTCGTCTCACGAGAATAGGCCTGCGTATTGGGAGAGGAATTCATGGCTAACCAAGCAGCACTCATAAAATTCTCGGCGTTCGATATACCAGTAATGACTGCAAACTACTCGATCGAGCAGGGTGGAATCTGGGTGGAGGGAACGACATTTGCTAATGAACTGAAACAGAAGACCACCGGCGAGGCCCTGCCCGCCTTGCTGAGTGAGACCGCCTATTCTTTCGTTCCGTTTTCAAAGGTGGATTGGATTATGACAGCGGAAAAACAAAAGCACCCGAGAGATGACCGGGATTGAGAGTCTAATTTGCGAGAAGCCGCCACAGGAACAAGAGTTTCCCCACCGATCAACGTTGGATGCACTCCGCTGTTGGATGCACTCCGCTAAAGGAAATCATCTGCTGACCACAACCACGGCGGCGGGAGATACCGTTACATCCGTCCAACTGATGACGATACCCTCTTCCGTAGTGGCTTGACTCGCAGGAACCTTTTTCCCGTCTACTTTCAAGGAATCTAAAGCTCCTGCAAATTCTGCACGCCACCGCAGTGCCGGTCCGGAGCTATTCTTCAAGCGCGTCGTCGATCCGCCTGTATGAGCAACGTCGATCAGGTTCTGCCTGATGGATAGCCCGGAGAGGGTCGCGCGATCGTTATCGGTCGGCAGTCTCGAGATCGTGCTCACATCGAACTTCTCGTTCATGTGGCCAGGCGATACACCCATGACTCCGCTTACGATCGCTTCGATCACCGCGTACGAAACCTCGGGATATTCGCGGCGATTCTTTCCTGGACTACTGATGTCAGCCAGCACCTGATATGCGGCCTCGGTTCTGCCGTACCGAAATAGCGTGAGCGGAACGTAACTTTCCTCCTCGATATTGATTTTGCTCCAATATGCCGGTGAGGAAATATAATCGAGCGCGCCGCGAATATGCGCCGGGTTTTTCGCAGCACCAAAATACAGTACGAGAGTATCGGCGGATCCGTATCCGCTCAGATCTTTGCGGATCGTTCCAAAATAGTGGTGATCTTGTTCTGACCACCCAACCTTTTCGAGTAGAGACTGTATATCGCCTGCATTTCGTTGCACCGTATGCGTAGATTCTTCTTCGTCCGCCGCTGCGATCTCATCGAACGATCGCATTGCACGATACTCAGCCGCGAGCAGGTCTGTGCCGAAGACGAAGTCTTTCGAGCCTTCCGTATAGCTTGGAATTCCTCGCGAATGAACAAAGCGGCCTTCTGCCTGGCGCTGGTTCGCGATGCGCGGTCGCTTCGTGATCACGTCAGGTTCAAGCTGCCAGGCTTTGATGTAATCGCTCATCGTGACCTGGAAGAAGCGCTGGAAGGCTGGATCGTTACGATAGCTGTTATCTCCGGTCCAGCGCCACATGCGGACGGTGGCATCGAACACGTCAAAGTTTGCCGGCAGGTTGAACCAGAAATCTGTGTCAGAAACGTAATCTGCCGTGGAAGGATGGCCTTCGCCGTCTATCTCCCAGTACGCAGCCCAGTCGCGTGATTTCGCGGCAGATTGAGCGAACCGGCCAAGCATGTTCCGATTCGCGGCAAACAGGCCCAGCGCAGCCCCGCCTTCTGTCTGGTGTGACACATCTCTCATGCAGAAGGCATTTCGTCCTGGAAGCGCCGCTTCATACCATGGCCCCATAGTTTTCGACCCACTCCGGCTGTACACAAGAGCCTGACTCTTAGCCCATTCAAATGTTTGCACCAGCGATGGATTCGACGAGGTGAAGCTAAGCGGCGATGAAGACGCTGGCTGCTGAGCCGCCACCAGCTGGCTAACCGCGAACAAGAGTACAAAGAGGAAATATCGGATTTTCATTTTTCTTTATCCTGCAAACCAGACGTCCGCTAACGCAACCCCAGCACGAGGCCAGGCGATGAGAGATCGCCTTTCGTGGCACCGCGCAATCCAAAACTTCGCAGATTTGCCTCGCTCAGAAGAATCCTTTGACCTTCAATGTGAACATGATCGGTCACGTCCAAAGCTTCGTCGGTCGCCAGATCCTGTGCCAGGATGCGTTTACCGGTAAGAGGGCGGTCGAACACGAGAGTAAGCGTTCTGCAGCTGCCGAAGATGCCGTATGGGCCCGGCGCGTCTCCTACATGCAGCTCGACATCTGCGAGAGGCATGTACCATGCGCGATCGGGACGGGTGCGCTCCTGCATACCGATAGCAACGGCTCCGTTCGCAAATCTCGACGCAAACACAAATGGCTTATCGCCAGTAGATGTCACACGCGGCAGGGCAAGATTCCGCACGATGCAAGCAGGTGCGCCCTGATGCGTCGTGTGCCCAACAAGATCTCCCTCCCATGTTTGTCCACGCTCGAAGGCCCAACTGTCCGTCAAGATCTCATTACTGATTTCGATGTTTCCGCGCCCGGCTGCGAAAGGCGGCGCAATGCGCTGCCAGCGTATGGCGCGCACCACTTCGTCCATACGACGCTTTGCCTGTCGCGGTCCATTGAAGAATAGATCCGTATCCGCTCCAGGTCGCAAGCCGTTCATAGGATGGCGAAGAATTCCCATGGTGCAGCCCATCACCGCTGCGACGTAAGCTTCGTCTTCGACGTTCAGGAGCGCTAGGACATCGCTTTGTCCCTGAGCTCCCTTCAGCATCTCCGCCAGCCTATCGAGCGTCGTCGGCAAAGAAAGAATCGAGGTGACGTCATACGTTCTATACACATCTGTGTGCGCAAGAATCTGTTGCCTTTTTGAGCCCCGCGGCTGCTCACCAAATCTGCCATCGCGGCGCCAGTCACCATTTAGCGGGCTCTCTCCGTGAACATGCTCAAACTGCAACTGCGTACGGTTCGTTTTACGCAAATCGACGAGATGAAAGGCCGGATCGCCCATATCGATTTTCCAATAGCGAATGCTCGCCTGCTGGCTCAGCATTTCTAAACGTTCATCCTGCTGACCGCCTGGAGTATTGCGGCACCAGAGCGCAGCTCCGCGCCAGTTCGCGGTTTGAATGGCCTTGTTCAATCCTGCAAGTCGCTCTGCCGGTGAACCAGAGAAGGATGGAAACTTGTCTGCATCGAGCTCGAATGTAGCTGTTCCGCCCGATTCCCAGCCATCGTCCAGCATGAGATACAAATCTCTTCGAATGCGGGGAAAGAAGGCGTGGGCCCATCCATCTTCGCCGAGAAGCACTTGCTCGTTCATTGCTTCGTGAGCGAGCCGGCTTCCCGAGTCGCCTTCCAGAATCTCCGGTCGAAGCTCTTGCTGATGATGCCCGTACATGTAGTTTTGAGCGGCCCAGGTGCACCAGTAATTCGGTGCTCCACTCGGCGTCTCAGGAATCAGGTTTTCACCTGTTTTCAGGGCAACAGAGGCCAGAGCAGGCAGTCCATCCAAGCGGGAAGCGAGCGCCATAGCCGCACCTTTTAAGACGAAGTTCCTCCTATTCACAATAGAATCCTTCTTTCGTAGATTTTCTTTGGTGGTGAGCGCGTGCTGTTGATCACCAGCACGCGCTCAGTATTGTCCTAGAAGGTGAAGTGGACTCCGAGCTGCAACTGTCTCGGGTTTCCATTCGTTCCACCAATCTGCCCGAAGTTGGAGTCCGAAAGATTGGTGTCCGGATTCGAATAGTGTGGCGTGTTGGTGAGATTGAACGCATCGAGTTGCACGCTCACCTTCATTCCTTCACGAATCGTTGCAGATTTCGACAAGGAGAGATCCGCGTTGTAATAGCCGGGTCCGTGGACCTTCCCAGAGCCAGAATTGCCGAGCTGAAACGGTGCGGGTGTGGTGAAGCAGCTGGTGTCGAACCACTCAGACACGGAGCCGATCGTCCGCACTGATGGGCAGGTCACATTCGCGCGATTGGTCACCCCACTGCCGAGGTTGTCATAGGCGGCGTTAAACGTGAGGGGGCTGCCTGATTGCAGTTTAGAAATAGTACTCAACTGCCAGCCTCCCAACAACAGATCTGCAGTTCGCGGCGCGGTTGAGAGCCAGCGCTGGCCGCGTCCAAAGGGAAGCTGATAAACGAGGCTGACGATGAAGTTCTGAGGAATATTCGGCGCCTGGTTAGTTCCTTCGCCGCGGTTCAAGCGATCATCAAGCGGCCACCAGACGCTCATGTCGTCGATCTCTTTCGACCACGTGTAATTCACCCGTCCGGTCAGAGTTCGAGAGAAGTTGATCTTCATCTCGGTCTGCAGGCCGTGATAGATCGATCCCCCATCTGCACCGGCGTAGCCGATGTTGGTCGCGTATTGATCCCCTGATGTATCGAAGTACTGGTACGGCAACCTGGAGTTGAACGGAGTATCGCCCGGTGGCGGCGTGTTGATGTTGTAACGGCGGAAAAGATGCACTCCGCGCGTGCCCACATATGTAAGGCTGAAGGCCATGGCATCTGTGACTTTTTGCTGAATTCCAAAGTTCCACGCATAAGCAGCATCGGGTTGCATATCCTTCGCCATCAGGCTTACGGAAATACCGGGCGGCGGAGCAATGGGCGCGGTCGTCGGCGTCGGGACATACTGTGGCAACCCTGCTATGCTCAGCGGCGTCAGGGGCACGTTGCGTTGCTGGGCGGGGTTGGTGAAGACTTCGAAGTACGGGAAATTGCGCTCCAGAAAGCCGCCCATCGCGCCAAAATTTCCGGGGAAATGCGTGATACCGAAGGCGCCTGTTACGGTGGTGTCGCCCCTCCCGGGCGAGTATGCAAAGCCTACCCTGGGCGAGTAGCCACCATAATAGTTATCGACATTGGGACCACGATTTCCGTCCGTCGCAAAGTCAAGCACGCCCGCGGCAAGATCGAAGTTCGATTGACGATTCTCCTTATCGATAGCGGCAGTAATCAGATCCCAGCGCAGAGCCAGAGTCAATGTAAGGTTGCGCTTCACACGGTACTGGTCCTGGGCGTACACACCCGCCAGAGTCGCGCGCGTCGCAGGCTCGGTGGCAACGAAGCCGCGATCGATATACGAAGGCAGTCCGAGCAGGAAACTGGCAAACTGGCTGCCGCCCGCCGGATTTACGCACGATGGATCGAGAGTGCAGCTGCTTGTGTAATCCGAAATGTAGGTGAAATCACCGTTTTTGTTCGCATCGGAGTTGGTCAGCGATGCTTGTAACCGCCGATAATCCTCGCCGAAGGTAAAGGTGTGCGCCCCCCACACTTTTGTGAGGTTATCGGTGATCTGGTACGAGTTGCTGATGCGGTGGGAGTTCGTCCAGCCCTGCGAACCAGTGGCTGCGATATTGCCGATGCTGAAATCGCCTATACCGGTTGCGCCGAAGGCTGCATCATTGCCGTTCGGAATACCGAGAGCGGTGTTCTCGTTTGTGCCGAGGTCGTTTCCGAAGTCTTTCGTGTAGAAACGGTTGAAGCCGAAGCGCGCCTCGTTCAGCATAGTTGGAGAAAATGTGTGATTGTAACCAAGAGCCGCATTGTGATCGCGCGTCGTCGCGTTCACGTCGCCAATCTGGATGAAAGGCGTGCCCGGTGACGGCGCCGATAAGTCGCGCCGCTGATAGGATTCGCGACCGAAAAAGCGGTCCTTATCTGTGAGTTGGTAATCGGCTTTAACGTCGAACTGATGGTTGTCATCCGGCTCAACTGTGTTCGCCTTGTAGTTGTTACTGATGCTGGACTGATCCGTGGCCGACGGCCAGATCCTGTTTCCGGCGAGCATATTTGCCGAAACCGGATCGAAACGGTTTGCCGGAATCTGCCAGGCATCTCCCTGGGGCGTGCTTACGGTCGGGAAGGGAGCTTTCGTTAGGGGATCATAGATGGGGCTGGGAAACTGGCTCTTCAGAAAAGTGCCTTGTGCCATCTGGTCGGTCGGTACCGTGAGGATATAGCTGATGCCGTTGCGCAGCAGCAGACCCTGATAATCCAGAAAAAAGAACGCCTTGTTCTTGATGATCGGACCGCCCAGCGATCCTCCGAACTGGTTGGCGCGATAAGGCGCCTTGCTGGTCGCTTGCCACTGGTTCGCATTCAGTACGTCATCGCGAAAGAACTCGTAGGCGGAGCCATGAAATGCGTTTGTGCCGGACTTGATGAACGCGTTCACCTGGGCTCCACCATAGGTGCCCACTGTAATGTCAGCGTTGTTAGTGGAGATCTTCATCTCCTGAATGGAATCCAAGGGAGGCGTTACGTTGATGAAGGCGTTCAACAGCTCCATATTATTCACGCCATCCAGCGTGTAGGTGGTGCCGCCCCAGGGCATTCCATTCACGCTGGCCGTGATAGAGCCGAACGACCCGGCTCCTGCCGCAGCCTCTGGCGCACTACCAAAGCCTGCCGCAACCGACCCTGGCACTGTCTGCACGAGTTGGGAAAAAACGCGCCCATTGAGGGGAAGAGTCGTCACCTCTTGCCCGCTGAGAACTTCCCCCAGTGACGAGCTGGTCGTGTCGATGAGCGGGCTCGCAGACGTCACCGTGACCGACTGATTTGCCGTGCCGACCCGCAGCGTCACCGGAACAGGCGTGGTGTTATCCACAGTCACCACGATTCCCTTTGAAATCATGGTCTGCATACCGGGTGCCTCGATCTGCAGCTGGTAGTTGCCGGGTGGAAGACTGCTTGCCTGGTAGTCACCTCTGGGATCAGTGCTAACCGAAATACTGACCCCGGTGTCCTGGTTGGTGACGGTCACGTGCGCATCGGCGATCGCCGCGCCGCTTGAATCTGTGACCGTCCCGACAATGCGCCCGCTCACACCCTGGGCGAACAGCGCAGGAGCGGCGGCCAGAAGACAGAGAAGTAGCGTCAGCATTCTCCATTCGGCTGCCGCCGATCGCATGAAACCGATTACCTTTTTCCCAAATTTTTCTCGTAGATTCATCATTTTGATCTCCTACTGCTTTGCGTTGTCATATGGCCTTCCAAACAGCCGTTACTTTAGGTATCGAATGTGCCGCGCGCTAGTTACCGCGGGGATACCAGACCGCGATATGCATAGTTTTCCTCAACATTCCATTACGTTTCACGGTTGTTACACCGTACGTTACATAGGCAAATGAGGTGATTAGGAGTAAGGCGGGACCGATATTAAGGCGTCGAGGAGGTGCCGGCAGACGTTTCCGGTTTTGCAGGCGAGATGGGGTGAACCGAAACCAGGTCCGCGTCTAAAACCTGATAACCCTTAGCAAGTTGGACCCGCACCAGGGCCTGGAAAGGAATCAACTCGTTCTTGCCGCCTCCGAAGCCGCTCAGATTCTTAGTCAGCCGTTCGATTCCATGCTTTGAGGTGACGAACATTGCTGCACCCTCAGTTCCCTTCGTGTCGAGGCCCCCGAGAATGGCAATCCACCGGCCGGGAGAGACACCCGCCGCGATGGTGATGAGGCTGTAGTCGGCTGTCAGAACTTTAGTCGTCGCATCACGTTCTGTGTGATAAGTCGTCGCCTCTCCGGCTCGTGGGTGGTCATTGACGATCTGAGCGCGCCACTGTTCATGGTGCTGGTCCGGGTTGTTATAGCGAAAATCACCCGCTGTCAGCAGTTGTGCCACCGCGGCATTTTGGAACGGCGATCCTAGCAAAATAACGTTGTGCTGATTAAGATCCTCCGGCGTCACATCGCGGCTCGATTTAATGATCGGCTTCATGCCCATGCGCCCGAATAGCCCCGCCAGCATGGCGATCGACTCGAGTTCGCCAGTGCCGGTGTAGCCGTTTTCATAGTAGAGTTGGCCGGCCTTTGCAACAATTTCCGGATTCGAAGCGAACTCGCGCGCCAGGTGAGGATCGACCAGCGCACCTCGGCTGTCGATGGCGCCGTGTCGAAACCGGAAAAGATCATTGGAATCATCCAGCAGAAAAACCGCGTCGGTATACGCGATCACAGGTGTAGTATCGCTGCCGAGAAATCGACCCCAGAACGATTCGACCTCATCACCCTTAGAAACCGAGATGGCCGCTCCGCCTGTAGTTGCTCGTTTCTCCGCATGCCAGACCCCTAGCCAATACCCCAGCGCCATCATTGCAATAGCGAAGAGTGCCAAGTTAAAGAAGAGCCGCCGTCCCGTTTGAGCAAGCCCAGTCGATTTCTCTTCGGCTTCTTCAGAAGACACTTCATCGACGGCGGCGGCAGATTCAGGCTTATCTGTGGACGAATCGGTCAAAACGGGGAGTGTGGCCGGCATCGTTTCGAAGGTGGGTACGTAGTGGCCCTTGGGAAACTGGATCAGAATTGGATCCCCGGAGCCCTCAGCCTCGTAATACTCTTTGAGCTTGACTCTAAGTCGGTGGCTCTGTACCCGGACAATTGGGTCTATTTTGGGGTCAAAATCGGGCTTCCGTCCCAGCGCCTCAACACCGATCGTGTACTCTTTCAGAACGTCGGCCGAGCCTGTGATTGTCTTATCGGTCAAGAACTGAAGCAGTAACTGTAGGGTCGCTGCATTGCGAAAGGTGGTAGATCGAATTACACGGCGAACTTGCTCTTTACATTCTTCAACCGACGGCTCGTTCGCACCCGTATGATCCGACGCGTCGACGTTTGCCACTCCGGCTCTCAATGATCCCTCAGAAGGCAAATCGTAGCATCTCGATGAGAAACACGGCAAACAGACGAAGGCAGGGCTGAGAACGAGGCAGCGGCCCAAAGAGGATTAGAACTCAGCAAGACAGGCGATGGTTTCTGAATCATTTCATAGTCACCATCTGCCACGTCTGGCGAGATTGACCCCCTGATTGTCCCGCCTCCCCTATTGCACCATTAAGGCGACGCTGGCTGTACCGGTGTTTCCGAGGGTGTCTGCGGCGCTAACAACAATCTGAGCACTGAAGGTTACATCTACGCTGGATGATGGGGATGCTGAAGTCTTGTTATTTGCATCACCCTGGTACTGCGCTGAGATTGAGTGAACTCCAAGAGAAAGTGTGGATGTTTCCGCCTTCGCGGTTCCATTGACAAGCGAAACGCTTCCGAGACTTTTGGTTCCATCGAAGAACGTTACGGAACCTGTCGGCACATCGGCCTGGTTCTGCGAGCTTACCTGCGCTGTGAAGGTAACGGGGCCATTCAAGGCCGGAGTGTTTGAAGAAACAGCGAGGTTGGTTGTGGTTGCCGTGGGCGAAGTGGGTCCACTGCCTCCTCCCTGATTTCCCGAACCTCCCGAACTACCGCCGCCACCACATCCAATCAGGACAGAGGACGCGCTTATAGCGACGAGGCATATAGAAAGCCACGGCCATCTCCGGCGGTTGGGCAACCCGAAGAGGAGAAGCGCTACGAAGGTGGTGGCCGTACCTGTTTCCAGAATGCGAGATGGCAACGACGACTGCGATTGCGCAGACGAAGAGATGAGCGGCGCTCCCAGCTGGATTGTTAGTTGAGACGTAACTGCTCCGTTTGCACCTGTGGTGGCGGGGCCGAATACACAGGTCAATCCGGCGGGAAGATTGGGACAGGAGAAGCTGATGGGAGCTGAGCTGTTCGCCCCGCTTGCCGGAACTACGGTCACAACTACCGGGTTTTGCGCTGGCGAAGCAGCGGACAAAGTGAGTGAAGACGGATTCGCTGTGACTGCAAACGCAGGTGTTACCGTAACAATCGCAGTGGCTGGATTTCCAGAAGTGTAACTACCGTCGCCTGAATAAGTGGCGGAGATATGATTTGCGCCGGAAGCTAATTGCTGAATTGTGACATTCAACTCTGCGCTGGATGCGTTGGTCACGGTAATACTTTGTTGCAACGAGGCTGAGCCCAACGCAGATCCGGTTGTTGTATCGGTGAATACGATAGTTCCCGTCGGCGCGGCTCCGAAAGAAGCGCCTGTCATCGTCACTCTGAGAGTTGTTGTATTTGGATTGCCTGCCAGCGTAGTGCGGCTTGCACTAAGGGAAGCTGCGGGAGTAGCTGGGGACACAGTGATGGAAACACCTGAAGAGAGGCTCGGAGAATAGAGCGAGTTGCCTGCATAGCGAGCGTACAGGTTATAAGAACCAACAGGAAGTTGGCCTACCTGAAGAGAGGCTCCTCCATTTTGCAGTGTGGCATCAGCTATGGATTTCGCATTGGCCAGGGATGCATCGCTGGTGACTGCGATATCTCCGCCAGGAGTACCTGTGGCGGGCGGTTGCGCCGTAACGGTAGCCTGCAGCGACAAATTTGAACCGTATATAAAGGTCGTAGGACTGCTCGCCGTGAGAACTACCTTCGAGGGCATGAATGTAGCGGTGGCGGTACTCCACTTCTCAACCAGATTGTAAGCGTTGACGGAGCCAAGCCCGGTTGCTACGTCGTAGCCTGGCCCTGCATCGTAACCGGGCAGAATGCCAAAAGTGTCGCCACTGATAGAAGCGGTACAGTTAGCCGTGCCATCAATACATGGAAGGGCGATTGTGCCATTCGTGATGTCATAAAAGGTGCAACTATTTCCGGTAGTAACATTGCCAGACTGGCAGGCGCTTCCGAGTGCTGGATCGGAAGATTGCATAGCTGCAAGCTTGTATAGGACGTAGTTGGCATTTCCTATCTGCGAATGAGTCTTCTGTTCAGCCAACGCCATGATGCCTGCAAACGCTGGCGACGCGAAAGACGTTCCGCCCGCGCCCTCCAGGGCATTGTTCACATCACATTTGCCTCCGGGGACCGCATCGGACTGGCAATAGACATAGAAGCTACCCCACAACCCGTTACCGGACATGAGAGAAATGTCAGGCAGATCGCGCACACCGTCTGCAGGGATGCCGGGAACTCCGGTCTGCCATTCAGGCTTTGGATTCCCATTACTGCATGTTGCATTATCATCTCCGTCCGAGTCGATGCATTTACTTCTACCTCCGCCTCCGCCGACGGTTGATATGAAGTATTGCTGTTCGCTGGCGTCATTACATAACGCTTCAGCATTACTATCGGTAACACCGTTACTCTGAAGCACCTTTAATATGTCAGGATTTGCGCAACTGTTATTCCAGGTAGTTTCCGGTATGTAAGACAGGGCCGAGGCCAATGTGGTCGGATCATTCGTCGTGTTCCAATAAGTATTGGGCGAGACGAAGGAAGCGTAATAATCAGTGCCGCCAACGGTCACCGTATATGGCGTCGAGGCAAAGCCGCTGACTTCAAGACCATGGCTCACAGAAGAGAATCCTTGATCACAGGCTGCAGAGCCGGCATCTCCCGAGGAAACCATCGCAGTGATACCTTGAGCTGCTGCCTGTTGCCATACTTCGTTGAGGAACGTATTGCCTGCAGTACCGAGTTCAAGTTCGCATGCGCCATAGCTCACACTCATAATAGGTGCGAGATTGTTATTGATTATGTAAGCGATGGCATCAATAACACCGTCAGAGACATTGGTATTCTCACCGACGACCAGGTCAATCGTGGCATTCTTTGCCACCGCGCCTGACCATTCCACATCGAGATCGGCTTCTCCTTCATCCCCATTGACTCCTGGATCTTCCGTTGGATAGAACAAGTTCAGCTTCTTAGCTGGCAAGCCAAAGGTCGACCGAAAGTAATCGATGTCGGCGGTGTTGATGTTGGAATCACTGATGATTGCAATGGTCTGATCTGTGCCATCGATTCCTGCATTCCAGAGTGGACGCACGTTATAGATGGTCGCAAAGTCATAGGGACTAATAACAAACAGATTGTCGCCCTGACTATCGGTTGTCGAAAAAGCAGGCGAGATCTGCGTTGAACCGGGAACCGAATTCCACTTCCCATTCTGCTGGCTTTTTCGTATCAAGCGCGGCGATGTGTGCTGCGCTCTCGGCCGAAAGCTATTGAGAGAGCTAAAACCGGCAACTACGGGTGCCATAGCAGCAGGAATTTCAGGATCTGTCGCATTTGCCCAATGCTCTACACCGTTCACTTTGTAGCTGTGAATCTGAGTGTGGAATGCCGCTTGCAACTGCACATGAGTTCCGGAAAATCGAATGAGTGTGTGACCGTTTGACACCGACTCAACGGTAAAACCGTAGGATTCGAGCCAAGTAGTTATTTTTTGGATATCTGCTTCAGCAACTCCGAATTGCGATCCAAATTCGGTAGGCGAAAGCCAATGATGATAACTTGCTGATGACGGATTCTGTTGGTCCGCGAGCAACGTATCCAATGCTGCTTTCTGCGACTCACTCTGTTTAAGAACCAGCGTCATGTGCTTTAATGCGAGATCGGGAGGAGCAACTCCAGTATCGTACGCAGCCTTGGCCATGGGATGTACATTCCCTGGGAGAGCCACAAGCCTGCTGGAATCTATCTCTCCCTGAATTTGCGGAACCGGCTTGATGAATCCGGTGGTGGTCTGAGCCCTTAACTTTACGGCTCCAACCATAGATATGCTCAACAGCAGAAAAGCAGCATATCGAAGACCTGAAAAAATTCTCTTGTAGGTCATTGTCCTCACCAAGCGATTCCTAAAATGCATCATGTTTACCGCCGCACGCAATCATGGCATCTTGCTCCACAATTTCGACTTATTGAATCTTCAATGTGATGGGCACTGTACTGCTGAGGGAACCAGATGTAGCTGTAAGATTCAACGTGTAAGTACCGGCCGGCGTGCCTCCGTATACAGGCGGAGCTTTAGAGCTTCCGCCACCTCCACAACCTAGAAGCCCCATAGCAGCGATTGAAAACGCGACCACTACGATGGTGATTCCACGCCGAAAACGTCGAACCGGCAATATGCACAAGAGTGCAAGCGCTAAGCAGATTTCGCTATCCACGGGCGATGGTTTATCTGGATTTCGCTTGTCTGCCTGATACGTATCATTTGGAGGCGTGGTGGAGACAACGGCGGTAACGACGATGCTCTGTCCCGGCGTTAATTGGATTGTGGCAGGCGCGACGTTGCATGACGATTCCTGCGGCGCGCCTTTGCATGAAAGTGTGACGGTGCCCGTGAATGCGTTATTCGCAGCAACACTTACGGCGATCGTTCCAGTTGCACCAGGCTGCAGAGTCAGAGTCGGCGGGATGGAACTGACAGAAATCGACGGCTGTATCGCAACAACTGTAACCGGCACAGTTGCGCTTGCTACGTTGTAGTGTGTATCGCCAGAGTAAGTTGCAGTAATCTGGCTTGTACCAATGCTCAGCGCGCTCGTGCTCAGCGCCGCGGTCCCATTGCTTACGGGCGCTGTGCCCAGTGAAACACCACCTGCAGCAAAGGAGATGCTGCCCGTCGGGCTGCCATTCGCGAAGGTGCTGGTAATGCTCGCTGAAAGCGTTAAAGTATCGCCCTGAGACAAAGAAGACGAGGAAGGCGTCAAGGCAAGTGAATCGCCACCCTGGTTCAACATAATGGCGGCCGCATCTATATACGCTATTTGAACGACGAAGCTAGTGGTGTTATCCGGCAAGAAGTGGCCGGCCGCGACACTTGTAGAACCGCGCGGCATCTGTGTGCTGATCGGCGAAAAATATCCCCCACCCAGGCCAAGCCAAGCGGTAAGGCCTTCCAAGCGACCCGTCGGATATATGGTTCCCTGCAACGCGGCTGTAATATCGGGTATTCCGTCTCCGTTCACGTCGCCGAGAAAGCCGCTTTCGTAAAAATTCCCAACCGCCAATTGGGTTAGCGGGTCAAAATAACCGTCTCCGCGTCCTTTATAGAGCTGGATGCCCGCTGCACTGTCGGTTACCCCTGCCTGCTGGGCCCCCTCGCTGAACATAACCAGATCGGGTTTACCATCTTGGTTGAGGTCTCCTGCGATGATCTGGCTGATCACATTTCCGCTACTCACCAGCAGGGGCTCACCGAAAGTATCGTCATGCTTACCGGCTAAAAAGTAGACGGCGAAGTACGGGGAAAAAACAATGTCAAATGGTTCATCGTTCAGAACGAGGTCAGGGATGCCATCGCCGTTCATATCTGCGATGGTGACCGAAAAAAGTTCTTCACCGAATGGATAAAACTGAGGAGCTCCGAAGGTTCCATCGCCTTTGCCGGGAACGATAAAGTAGCCGGAGGGAGTAGATCCGTTTCCTCCGCAGTTATAGTCACCCGGGTAAGTAATCACTATGTCCTGGTGTCCACTTCCAGTAAGGTCACCGGTTCCTGCATAGTTGGGGACACAGCTGAGAGGACCCAGTGGGATACTGGTCGGATTTGCAAAGGTTCCGTCGCTGTTCGCCAGGGCAACGGCAAGAGTTCCAACATAGCCGGTGAGGATAATGTCCTGCCTGCCGTCGCCATTGAAATCCGCGGTGACAGGTTGAACGTAAGCCAGGGTGGGAAATTGCCTCTGCAATAAGGCTGTTTTGTAGATGAAGCTTCCCGTTCCATCGCTTAGTGCTGTCTCCAACGACGGCTCCCCATTTCCCGCGTTGACCGCAAGAATATCGCTGTATCCATCGCCGTTGAAATCTCCTGTGGTCTGCAACACCAATTGATTCGCGTCCAGCACTGGATCTGCTGCAGAAGAAAGCAGAGGTGCCGCGGTATATTTACCTCCTCCTTGCCCGAGGAAGATAGAGGCTTCGCGCGGATTATTGTTGATCTCTACTATGTCCGGAATGCCGTCCCCGTTGTAGTCTGCGAGCCGAATTCCCTGCCCCGTACCATCCGCATCCAGATACTCTGCGGGGGGCGTACCAAATGTGCCATCACCCTTCCCTGGATAAACAGCGAGCGTTCCACCGTTCATAACAAGGTCGGGATAACCATCTCCATTTATGTCGTCAAAAAGAAGAGTGGCCGGAGATAAGGGCGCCGTGATTGGCGCTCCGAAGGTGCCGTCGCCATTATTCAGCGCGGTAATCAATCCGGTCGAACCCTCAAAGGCAATGTCGGGATTGTTATCCGCGTTTAAGTCTACGACCCGAAGGTCGCCTAATGAGCGTGTCACATTTTTAATAATCACAGCGTTTTTAGGAGCCGAAAATGTGCCGTCACCATTTCCTTCTGCCAGAACAGCAGAGACATCGCCAAAAAAGCCTGAAGAGTTGGTGACCGCCTGCAGAAAGACCAGATCGGATTTTCCGCGATGGCGAAAATCTCCGAACGCGAGCATGCCGCCGAAACCTGCCTGCCCCGAAATTGTTTGTTGTGTCGTTTGGGCTTCAGTGGGGATTACAAAAGTGCCATCACCTTTACCGAAGAACGTCTGAATGGTGAGAGTGGTTACCAGATCGCCCGAGTCAGTAAAGGTCAGACTGTCGAGCAAGGCAACAACGTCCGGTTTGCCATCTCCGTTGATATCGGTTACGCCGATTGCATCGAGCTCTGCGTCGTCGGGAGTATTTACTGGAATACTTGCTGGCGTGGCGAAGGTGCCGTTTCCTTGATTGAGATAGACGATTAAGTTGGTATTAGAAGCGTCGGAAGCAATGATATCGGGATACCCGTCTCCATTGAGATCGACTGCTGTTGCATAAGTGACTCCGGCATTTGGGGGCGGGCTATATACAATTGGATCTTTTAAGCCTCCTGCGCCATCATTCAACATGATATTGACAGTGCCGTCGTATTGAACGACTGCCAGGTCTACCTTTCCGTCTCCGTCAAAGTCTTTACTCAAAGCAACAAATACCCCACAATTGTCTGGCGCATCGGCACACTTCGTCTCAAGACCATCCGAGTAAGTTTTTCCATCGAGAAAGGCGCCGAAACCAGGCACGTTTGTCGGTGGGGTGCTTTCACCAGCACTTACTTGCTGATTTGCATTCAGCTTTGCCGCAGACTGTGGCTGAGTAAGATGCTTTTGTACCCAGGGAATGAGCTTCGACTCGGTCGGGTTGTAGCCTTTGAAGGAAGATGGCTGACTTCGCTTCAAAGGTTGAAGAAGCTTCTTCGAACCCCTTGCTTTGTGACTGGCAATCGCGGATAGCTGAAGACAGCTAACAAGACAGAAAACTATGACTATGAAAGGGCGACGAAGCATAAGCCTCCGCAAATTTGACTGCAAACGCATCCCGATACTTGCGAGGAAATCCTCTCGCAAGCGCTAGGCAGAAGATCGTGACAGCGAGGTGTTACTGGTGTGCAACGACAGCTCAGGCGAAAACAGAGATGACTGCGAAGGGAGATATCGTTTAGTCCATCGGGCGATGAATAAGGATGTAGCCTCGCGCGTCAAGCATGGTAGAGAAGCGAGGGAATCCTCTTGTTGTGGCTAACATAGCTTTGTGTCTCAAAAGGTGTGAAATGGAGACTAAATTTAGATGAAAATATCTCACCCAGTAATCTTTATGTCAATATCAAAAATGCAAAGTTTATAAATTTATTAACGGCCGCCCAATGCGTCGATCGACGTTTGCGTTCTTTCCTGCTCGAACAGACCAACCGCGGTTGGAGGAGTTCATTCCGGAACTGCTCAGGTGATAATTTTTGCGACTTCGAGAGCACCCCTATCCCAGTGGGCGCAGTTTGCTGCTGCCTCATAGGTACTCTGCAGAAACTGAAGCAGGGTGGAGTCAGGATCAGCCGACAGGCGCATCGCTTCATAGGGCAGCACAAATTCGCCCATCTTCGGGTCGAATGAAGCTTGCCCAAGAGCGATGGAGCTTTCACGATAGCCAGGCGGTTCGGGATATGCGTAGCTGTAAAAGAGTGGTTCAATACCGGTTGCTCCCGGCCAGAAACCGCAACTGCTGACCTCGTGCGAATAGGCGTCGCGCGTTACCCGATCAGCCAACCCGGCTACGCCTGGATGTTCAGGCGCGGTACGGCCGGAGAAACGAGTGCAGGCGAGATCGAGCGCTCCCCAGAAAAGATGAATCGGGCTCACTTTTCCGACGAAGCGGGCACGAAAGATGGTGATAACCCGCGTCGTTTGCAGCAGGATATTCCAGAAGCGCTGTGCATATTCCGGGTCATACGCCTGATGCGTGTGATCCTGATCAAACGGAATATGTTGAGCCATCTCAACCGGTACAGGCCAGATGCGTACTGGGGTAGCGAGATCATCGAGCGCGGCCATCACCTTTCCGTAAAATACCGCGACGGTCATCGACTGGAGAGGAATGGTCTTGCTGAGTCCCTCGCTGGTTTCCAACTGCAGCAGATGATTGCGAAAATCGAAGTCTATCTGTAATGTGCGAGTGCCGTACGGCATGATAGAAGTGGTAAAACCGCGGACGCTGGGATAGAGTGTCACGCTCCAGGTATGGTTGATCGCCGGCATGAGCGCGAGCCGGATCTTACCAACGATCTGCATCCAGAGCTGCAAAGTGGTACGCGTGTCGCTCCATGCGCTCTCAGGCAGCGCCGGCCAACTGCGGGTAGGAGCAATATTTATTCCATGTTCACTCACTGGCATAGCCTCTCGCAGCCACGATGATATTCCGCTTAGTATCGTTCAGCCAGCGAAGACTTTTCACAAAACTCCGAAAAGCTAAGAGGATTGCATGCCAGGGGCGTGTCAGGGTGAAAGCCTGTCTCGCAAGTTTCCGAGTTCTCGACTTGTGCTCGAACGTCGATAATCGCGGATCATCGCCATGTAAATGTCACTCGCCCATCACGAGACATATAGGAGGGATAAGTCCCAAGGGATAAAAGGGTGTATCGGAGGTCCACGCTTTCGCGGTCGCATTATCCGCCAGGGTCTTCATGTAATTACCCAGGGTCGTAACTACCTTAATCGATACGTTGTTGAGGCCGGGGGTGAGGGCGCTGGAAAGATCGTAAAGATGTTCCCCATACCAGCGAACTCCCAGGTGATGACCGTTGACTTCAAGCTCAGAAATCGCATGAACATGCCCAAGATTCAGCCACAGATGCTCACCCGCTTTATCGATGCTGATCTGCTTGCTGTAGGTAATTGTGCCAGCAAATGACTTCAGGTCTTCGCGCTCATTGAAGTCAACAAGATCCTCTAGAACGATGGATCTCTTTGTGCCGTCCACGTGTTCGAGTTTTACATTCCATGGACCGCGGATAACTTTGTCTTGTGAAGACGCATTCGAAGCTTTTCTATAAGGAAGTGTCTGGACAGCATTATCACCGTCACTTGTGAGTCTCGTTGGAGGCTCGAAGATGATCAGCTTCGATTCGGATGGACCTAGTGAGATCGTGAGCACATTCCTTTTTCCATCGATCTGGGAAGGCGCACGCGTGCCGGATTCTGCGTTCCATAGCCATGCCACCTTATCGCCGGTGTTAAAAGTCGCCTCAAACGTATGACGTTCCTGAGGCCCGTAGTGAGTAAAGAAGAAAATATCCCGCGCGCCACTGCGGTAATGGATCTGGCTGATGAAATCTGTCGGTGCGCTGATCATGACGTCTGGTTGAAGCTCGTAGCGAGCCTGCAGTTCGCGATACCATCGCACCATCTCACTTTCATTGACTGGCACCAACGGCGTGCGGAGTGGATGACGCGTGCGCATTGCGGAGATGTAATCGAGGACCGTCTTGCTGTTTGTGACTTGATCAGCCAAGCCGGCTGCAAGATGCGGAGTTGTATCAATGAAAATAACCGTTCCGCCAGATTCAACGAACGACTGCAGCCGCTCTGCTGTGACAGGTTGTATCGACTCGACGGCCGGCATGATGATGGCTTTGTAAGACCTGTTATGAAAAACGAGCCTGCCTTGTTCGATGTTAGATTTAGCGATTATTTCTTCCGAGAGATAGTCGCACCCGCTTCCATTCTGGTGAACCACTTCCCAGATTTTATAAAGATAGGCAGGGTAAGCGAGCCTGGGAAACGGATCCCGCTGGAATCCATATTTTGAAGCAAGGTCCGCCTCCGGAGGAAGGATCGCGATATCGGCCTGCATTTCAGCGTGTTGAAAGAGCGCAGAGAGGCGCGCTTTATAGGTCACCCAAAGGTTGAAGTAAGGCCACCATGTATTGTGTTCGCTGAAATAAGTACCGTATCGAACCCAGCCAGGAAACGGCGCAGCGGGAGGGCTGTAGTTAAACCCGTGCAGCACGGACTGAGTTACGCCGGTCAACATGTTCTGATCGCCTGCGACTTTTATCCGTTCCATCGAGGCATGAAACGGATCATCGGTATTTGTCATTTCCTCACAGCTGATGAGCTGCTTACCGGCAAAGTGCGCGGCAGAAGAAACGAACTTGTTAATCATGGTGTAGCTGCGGCCATGAGCGTAATCGCCGCTGCCGAACTCCTCAATTTGTTCGGACCGGATCCACGTTTCACATTCCGGGATGTCGATCATCATACCGGCCGCAATCGGATCACACTCCATGCCATAGGCCTGCATGCGAGATTTCACACCCACTCGATTGCACCAATCGACAAAGGTGGAAACAAATCTCTCCAGGAATAACTCATGCTTTGTTATTTCAAAGTCATAACGCACAAGCTGCGTCTGCCCTATGAAATCCGGAGTAAAACTGGCCCCATAGGCTGCGGAGACGGCATTTCCCATTTCGCCGACTTTGAATAACACAAACGGTAGATATGGAGCTAAATCATATCCCCGTCTGCGCCTAAATGCGGAGAGCATGTCGTCGCACCAATTCGCTCCCTCTAACTCAATGCTGTCCGTAAAGAACGCCCTAAAGTGACTGGCCAGCGGCCCGACTGTGTTGGATAATCTCTCCGAGATACGATCGAGATAACGAGCGACGGCCTGAGCGCTGTAGTGGTTCAAGACTGGACCGCTTGCCCCTGGTGCACCATTGATGACGGCCATGAAGCCTGTCAGCTTGACCAGAAAATAGAGGACGTGTCTTCCTGCTGGCACATCGAATTCTATGACGCTAGCTTCCCGGTTTTTCTCCACCGGTATCGCAGCGTTTGCGCTATGCAATTCATACGGCACGAGCGTAAGCGCAAAGAGTTCCTTCAACGGATTCTTGTAGGGAGAAACAAACCGCGGACTCACGTCGGCTAACAATTCTTCAGAGGTAAGACGGACATGTTGCGGACCGGAAAACTCACGAGTGCCAAGCGCCATCATCTGGGTCTGCTCTTGCCTGGTAAGGAACTCGCCACCATATGGCCAGCCGGAGCCGACGATCATGTCACATGTCATGCCTCTTTCTTTGCAGCCTTGCAGTGCGACTTTTAGGACAGCAATCCATTCATCGCTCATCCATGTGAGCGCCTTGATGTTGAGAGGGTCGGCTTCTGCTGGGAATTTTATGGGATTGATCTCGACGCCACCGATTCCGGCTCGCTGCAGGACATCAAGCTCTCGGGTGACTTCGCCCGCGGAGACTCTGTCTCCATTCCACCACCATCGCACCATGGGCCGATACCGGTTCGGTGGGTCCCGGAAGAGCTTGAGCAGTTCCGTATCCGAGAATGAATTCCCATCCTCAGGATTTGAGACATTTGTGCCATGCTGTTCTGCGGCAATCAATCTCGCTGAGCGTGAAAAAGGAACGGCGCCTGCCGCAAGCGAGGTAAGGCGAATGAACTCTCTCCTAAACATGCATCAACTCCAAATCAAATTTATTTCCAGAACAGCTATGGGATATTGCCGCATGGAAGGTCTTGACCAAGCCATATTCAACGAGGGCAGACGTCTTCAAGTCACGCTATCATTCGCCCTGGCTCAACGAGAGGCATAAGCTCTTCTTGTCCATAGAGACCAGGCTCACACCCTGATCTGTCTTAGACGCAACACCATTCGATATTCGAACTGTATAGTCGAAATCTCGGAAACGATAGTTGAGTCGGTCCTTCGATACCCCTTGTATGCTGCTGAGGCTTGAAACCCACTCAAAGATCAGGCCGAGCCTTGACTGAGATGAAACATCTTGCAATTTGAAGCAAATCGTTTGCTCTCCAAAAATGCATGATAACGTGCCACCCTGGGCCAAGCTGATATCGGTCTGAAGCTCAGTACCGTTTTCACTAACGACCGGAAGGCCTGCCATCGTCAGTGGCGTAGCGCTACCGTCCAAGCTGATTGCGACGAATCGCCCGCACGCACGAATTCCATTCTGTCCCGCGTGTACTTCCGCATCGCTCCAGTGATAGCCGTCTAATGCAGCAAGCAAACGCTGCTCGATGCCATGCTGCCGAACGGGCTCCGTGAGGTATGGCTGCGGAAATTGATCGCTGTAAACGTGGAGGTCTCGCAGGTAGAACTCGCTGCCGCGAAAGTGCAGATTCGTCCGATAGTGCTTGCTCTGATACCAGACGGTGCGCTGGGGGCATCGACTTTGCCGAATGGATCTTGCAACATGACTTGCGCTTGCGTCGGCGTTGACTTGAAGGATCGTTTAAATCGTCGTCCCGTCTCGCCCATTGTTTCGATGATTACGCCTCCCCTACGACGCAATTGGTCAAGCTTGTCCATCTGCATCGAATAAGCTGTGCTCATCATCGGCCAGCCGAAACTGTTTTCCTGCCCAAGCTGCGCATAGGCTAGAGATTGTGTCGGCGCATCTTCTATCATCTCGAAAAAACGGTCGACAAAAGTCTGGGACTGGCCCGATGTCCAAACCGGCTCCATCGTATCGGGATAAGGAAGCTGATTGTCGTAGTAATAAACGGGATCCTGTCCCAACAAGCGAAACATTGGAGTCGAGATCTGATTCTTCGCTTCCAAGGCGGGACTCCACGCATTTATCCGGTTCGGATAGTAAGCTGCGATGGGCGCTCCCCAGATCGTGAAACCGTCCGTAGCCAATTGATCGCGACAATTGCCAAAGGCATCGACGCCATAGTGGTCGGAAAGGTGCGCAATCGAGATTGCATCCAGGTTCCACGATGCTACTGTTTTAGCGTCGCGACCAAAGATACGCTTGAAGGTTGCCATGGCGGTGTCGGCGAGCTTGCGACGCTCATCCGGGCTATAGCCTATAGCGTAGGCGACGGGTACGTGATAATCCCACTCCCATTCAGGTTTTCCGCGCCACGTGATACCGGCATCGTCGCAGATTTTCCGATTCATCTCGAACCATATACCCGTCTCGTGGTCAGAAGGCATATCGGCTTTGAGGAACTCGACATATGGCCCCTCGACCAGCGCGTCGTACTGCAACAGCCAGGTGGCCGGGAACTTATGTGCTTTGATCAGCGCCATCTGCTCCCGCACTGGTTTCATCAAGTCAATATTTTCGCGGGGCTCTTCGGCACGGATAAAATTCATGATGTTAATGGCACGCCACGAAGCTTTCATCTCGAAAACCTTTGCCGACATGACGGGGAGCGCATTTGCAACAATCATCGCCTTCAGGCCGCTAACCATTAGCTCACGTCGCGTGAAGCAATTTCGATCACGTAGCGCTGGTGTCTTCCCCATATACTTCCCTTTCCGTTTCGGTCGACGAACACCGTCTGCGACGCAGGCATCTATAGTGAACGCTGCAGAGTTCAAGGGCGCTCCGGCCATGAGTGTCTGGGATAGCGTCGCATCAGCTCGCGGCGGACCTGAGGATAGAGTCTCTCCCAAAATCCAGCGAGATCCGTCGTAGTCTGCACAGGCCGCTGATTTGGTGCAAGCAGGTGAACGACGACAGGCGTTTGGGTCGCACCGATTCGAGGAGTTTCGCGCATACCAAAAAAATCCTGCAATCGTGAAGCAATCCAAGGCGGCTTGCCAAGCTCATAATGAATCTTCGTCTGCCGGCCACTTTGTAATCGAAGCGATTCTGGCGCTACCTGATTCAGCTGCCGGGCACCAACTTTCTGCTCCAGCAGCGAAACGAAATTTCGAGCTGCAGCTTTCAATTCTGCGAAGCTAAGAATCCCGAAACACAACTCTCGAAGAGTCTGCTGAATATCAGGAGGTTCAAAGCCAGCGAACGCGATGCGCGACAGGAGTTGATCGAGTTTATCTCGGTCGACAAAGCGCTCGATCCCGGCCTCCATCGCCTTCTTCGCAAGCAGCTCGGCCGCTGCCCCGGCATCAGGCACAGCACCGCGGGATTCCTGAATGATGAGTTCGTCATATAAGAGGACGCTCATTGCGTCCACACGTTCGGCTGAACGATTCCACAGAACACTGCATTGCTCCCGCACGCGATCAGGAAACAAATCGATGAGCCATTCTGGCTCAATCCGTGCTGTCATACGAATCCATGGCAGCGGCTTATCTTTGCGGTCTTCCGCATCGAGGGCAACCATGAACTCATACTGTGGAGGTGCGCCCATAACCTCAGCGGAGGCGCCAGTCGAGAGCTGCACCTGATTGCCCGAACGAAGCCGCGCGACCCTATCGGGGAAACCAGCCAATACCGACTTAAGCAGTGCATCCTCATCGTGATGCTTCTGCCGAGAAGGTCGCGCAATTCTACGTAGCTGCTCAAGCGGCTGCGAAAGGCGAGGATCGCGACGCTGATCCATGCCGGCGAGAAGATCATTGGTCCCAAAGTCCATACCCGATGCAAGCAGCGCAGCTGCCACGCAACCGTCGTCGCTGATCCCTCGCTCTATCGCCTCGACCAGAAGGCGCGACAGGCGTGGCGCAAGGGGAAAGCGTATCAGCTGCTGTGCCATTTTTCCGCTGGCCCCAAGTCGATCCAGTAGGAACTGTGCACTTTTGACTGCCGCTTCTGCCGGTGCATCGAGCCACTCGATATCTTTACCGACGTCGATCTGCATTGCCCTCAGCCCGAGCAAAAGCTGGGAGAGATCGCTGCGTAAAATCTCTGGAGTATCGTGCTCGGATCGTAATTGATAATCCTCGCTCGTGTAGAGGCGCAAGACGCGACCGGGACTGGTGCGACCTGCTCGTCCCGCTCTCTGCTTTGCGGAAGCCTTGCTGATCCGGCTGACCTCAAGTGTTTGCAATCCGGTCCATTGCGACCAGGTCGCGAGTCGAGCCAAACCGCTATCGATCACCGCGGTTACGCCGTCAACTGTAATGGAGCTTTCCGCAACGTTGGTCGCGAGAATAAGTTTGGGTTTTGCCGCAGGTGCAACTGCGCGGTCCTGGGCCTCTGGAGGCAAACTGCCATGCAGCGGCAAAATCAGCAGATCCGCTCGCCGCGCAGCATCCTGGCATTCGCGCATGGCTCGGTGAATCTCAGAAGCGCCAGGCAGAAACACCAGGATATCTCCCGAATGCTCCTCGGCAGTCAACCGTTCCAACGCCTGTCGTACTCGTACTTCGAGTGGCTGTGGCGAGTACGGTAGATGTTCTATCGAAAGCTCAAATAGTTTTCCAGGGCATCGTATGATCGGACAACCATTGAGATAGTGAGCGACAGAAGCGGCGTCGAGCGTGGCAGACATGATTACGATTCGCAGATCCGGCCGGCTGTTCTGAAGGCGCTTCAACAAGGCCAACGCAAGATCGCCCTCTAGATGGCGTTCGTGAAATTCATCTAACACGATGGCGTCCACGCCCTTTAAGAATGGGTCGGAAATCAGGCGTCGCGTCAACACGCCCTCAGTCACGAATCGAAGACGTGTACGCGGGCCGGCGACTTCGTCAAACCGAACATGGTAGCCAATCGTTTCGCCGATCTTTTCGCCCATTTCCGAAGCGACTCTTCGCGCAGCCATTCGCGCGGCGATACGGCGCGGTTCGAGCACGAGCACCTCGCCGCTCACGAGGCGAAGAAGCTCGGGCGGCACACGAGTCGTCTTGCCTGCGCCCGGCGATGCCTCGATCACGAGGTTAGGGGAGCGCTTCAGAGATGTAATGATTTCCGGAAGAATCCGATCGACCGGAAGGACAGTTTTGCGGTTCACCAATTTTCATCGAACCACGCCGTCCTCGCGGAGTCAATTCAAGGGGCCATTCGATGCTCACAATATCAGCGCATCATTCGGAATCCTTCACGCAACGGAAGCCAAGCGCTCCAGACCTGTCGTAGTCGGGTGCCATCAGTAAAAGCTTGCCATGCTGATCGTTCCGGTAAGCCTGCGGGAAGTACCAGACAGAGCTCTGAGGCTGGTAGTAGCTGCCACCACGCAGGATTCCGCCGCGCGTATGATCGTCAACGTACTCATCCGTCCACTGCGACACGTTGCCGACCATATCCATCACTTCAAATGGACTGGCGCCAGCCGGATGAGCATCCACGTTATCGGGGCCTCGCATTGTTCGGCTGCGATCCGGAACCGGCACCTTGCTTTTATCCCACTCGCTGCCCCAGGGATATAGGCGACCATCGGTACCCTGTGCCGCATATTGCCACTCCCATTCGTGCGGAAGGCGCTTGCCTGCCCACTTCGCGTAGGCCCGCGCGTCTTCCTGCGATACCCAGGTTACAGGCTTGTTGTCCCATCCCTCCGGATACTTGCCGCCTTTCCAGTCCTTCAGAAAATCCAGATCGTCCTTAGGACGGTAGTGAGTGGCATCGAGAAATTTCTTAAATTCCGCATTGGTGACGGGATATTTGTCGATATAGAAAGATGCGACGTGCATCTTTTGTTCGTGGTAACGATGCGGGATATCCTCCCAGGGATATTGCACGTCCACGCCCGCGTCGTTGAAGCCTTCAATCTCTATTCCTTCTACCTTGAATAGATAGTCGGCAGCAGGAACTCTCACCATGCCCTCAGGCGCAGAACTCGCAGGTTCTGTTTTCGCAATCTCTACCAATTGTTGCGGCAGAGGCTTCCATTCATGCGAATAGCTGGAAAGCTGCGTGGCCGTCATCTGTTTCATGCTGGCCATCAATTGCGTGATTTTTGTATCCGGCTCACCCGCGGTTGCCAGCACCGCACCGTAGCCATGATCTTCCATAGCAAACGACAATACCGCCTGGTCGCCATCGTGTTCCGGCGTTAGTTCTACGCCATGATAGAGATCGAAGTAGCGCATTCCAGACTTATAAGGAATGGAGATCTGCCTTCCGGAGACGTCATACTCATTGCGATTCACGATCGTCCATACTGTTTGCTCGCCGAGAGGCCATCTACTGGCAAAGACTCCGTAGCGGTGCGTCGGATAAACGGCTGCCATCCCTCGCTGGCGAAGAAGGGGGGCACGGCACGCTCGATAGTGGCTACGCGCCGGGTCGCTTCGCCATCCCGAGGCGTGATTCCATTCCAGATACCCCAGATGTTCTCCCAGCTCTCCCAGCCTTCGCCGTTGAAGAATGCATATTGAAGATCGTCTGTTTTATCGCGGTTCCAACGATGGGAGATGTTGACCTCGTGCAGCGGCTCAAGCCAGCGGAAACGATCTACCGTGGGTACAAAGTCAAACTTGTACTGCCCCCATGTAAGAACATTCCACGCGAGCGCTTCATCGCTCGGGCTGCCCTCTGGCTCAAAGACGAGCGGATGCCCAAGTTTGTCCGCAGCCAGCGAGAAGGCCAGCGGTACTCCATCCTGCGTGTCGCCGTTGATGCCGTCCGCGCCAATCTCTTTCATGGTTTCCGCAATCGCCTGTGGCCACGACGCTCCAGGGTCGCGTGTTCCCTGATCCCACATCATCATAGGAAACAGCACGTGTACACCGCGCCGATGGAAGTCAGCAATCATCTGACGCACGCCTGCCACTCCACCAGGCATGGAGCGAATCATGTCGTGCTGATTACGATTGTCGATACCCATATTCGGATACGTTGGCCAGATGAGCACTGCATCGATCCCTCCATAACGCTTCTCCAGGTCATCAAGATAACGGTCAACCGTATATCTCCCGGCTACAGGATCATAGAAGTAGCGATCCTGCACCATCATCTGCGGCTGCATGAAAGCCGATTGCGCCCACTTGAAAGCAGGCTGGTGGTAGCGATCGTTATTGTAGCCAATGCGAATCTTGCGTTCTGTTCTCCAGTGAGTAATGTCTTTCAACCAGTCGTCAAAATCCTGTGACGTACACGCCTGCGATCCTCCCTGCCATGCTCCTCTCTGTGTAAAACAATCCGGTGAAGGAAACTGCTGGCCAACGGGAGCATGGTGCGTATCCTGTGCCAGAGCAGGAATGGTAAGAAGCGCGAGAGCCATAGACGTCCCAAGAATCGTTAACCGCATGTACGCGATGTGTTTCCTTTCTGAACGAATTCCAGTTCAGACGACCTCACTGCTGCGCGCCCAATAGTTCGTCCACTTCGGCGCGAGACGGCATGGAAGGCTGCGCACCGGCTCGCGTGACGGAAACGGCTGCTGCGGCCACGGCAAAGCGCGCAGCCTTCATGTTCTCCATACCCAACATGAGAGCAGTGGCAAACGCCCCGTTAAATGCGTCGCCCGCGGCTGTGGTGTCCACGGCCTTTACGGTAAATGCGGGGATGATTTGTGACGAACCACCGGAGGACGCAAGATATACACCGCGAGCGCCCATCTTCAGCATCACGCTATCCACGCCTGTGCCGATGAAAATCTCCGCGACACGCGCAGGCTCCAGTTCGTCCGCACCTTTGGAGAATTGCGCAGCGAAAAATGCTGCTTCCGTTTCATTCGGCGTAAACCAACGCAGATGGCGAAATAAATCATCCGGCAATGCGTGCGCTGGCGCAGGATCGAGCATCAACGGAATGCCTTCCTGCTCGCATAAGCCGGCAAGGTACTGCACCGTCTCGATCGGTATCTCCAACTGCGCCAGCACAATTCCCGCTCCGCGAATCGTCTCCCGATGAGCGTCCAGATAATCCGGAGTAACGAATGCGTTGGCTCCCGGCGTGACAACGATACTGTTCTCTCCGCGCGGAAATACCGCAATCATTGCTACGCCCGAAGAACCTTCATATTTTTCTACGGCAGTCACATCTACGCCTGCTTCCAGAAGGTAAGAAAGCAGCTGTTCGCCGAACGCGTCCGTACCCACTTTGCCCACGAGCTGCACGGGATATCCGAGGTGAGCCACCGCCACAGCCTGGTTCGCTCCCTTTCCGCCGGGATGAACTTGAAAATCACTACCGCGGACAGTCTCCCCTGCCATCGGAATTTTCTCCGCGTTCGCGACGAGATCGATATTGATACTGCCTACAACTACAACCGGCTTTTGACTGGACGGCATATGCAATCCTTATCTCGATAATTCAATAGTCAGAACAAAGGCGCTAAAGCAATTGCTACCAAGCCAAGGATAAAAAATACAAACATCCATGTGAGCAAAGACTTGGCGCGAGCTGGAGCGGAGGCGAATTCTTTCCAGATAAAGACGCCCCAACAAGCTGAGATCATCGTCGCTCCCTGTCCGATGGAGTATGACACTGCGGGACCGACAATATGTGCGCGCGATGCGACAAAATTCAGAACCGCGCCAGTGCACCAGATCCCGCCGCCTAATATGCCCCACACATGCCATCGAGCAGGCGCCAATGCATAAGCCGACATGGCTACAGGTGTATTGCCGTCGAGCGGATGCCTCATCAGCAGAGTGTTCGCAATCAGGGAACAGCCAGCTACGCCCAAGGCAAACCAGAACGAAGTGGCATAAGGCCCCGGAGCATCCTGCCCACTCATCGCTTTGGAAACGAATGGATAGAAACAACCCATCAGCAAACCCGCTAAAAGGCTTAACGTGACGCCGCGTGTGCTCATCTTCTGCCGCGTCGATTCCCGCATGCGATAAGCTGCCGCATCCAGCACGATTGCCACGACGACAAGAGCAATTCCACAAAACAACATGACGGGATTGCCTGCAGGCGAAATGAGATAACTACTCACCGCACCCACAATGAGAGCAAGACCTATGCCAATTGGAAATGCTACTGCCAGCCCGGCGATATCAATGGCCGCCACTAGCAGCAGATTTGCAATGTTGAAAACGATTCCACCTACGACTGCAAGCCATATGTGATGAGCACCGCTGTGTCTCAGATCCGACAAAAATGAACGCCCGGTCACCCCGACGCTGCCCAGCGTCAAGCCCCAGAGCAGCGAACCGAGAACGAGGCCGGCAATATAGTCCCAGTAGAAGAGCTGAAACCGATAGCCGGGACACAACTTGACCGTGTTGGCCCAGGATCCCCAACACCACATGCTGACAACCATGAATGAGAGAGCTACGGTGTATGTCTCTGGCTGATACAAATGATTCTCCCCGTATTTTGATCGCTGCCTTCATCGCACAGACTTCAGAAGAAGAACTTCAACGCCAACTGCATGTGACGGCCTGGCCGAGCACCGGTAACGTATCCAAACTGGCTGGCTGGATTCACCTCGCGGCCATCATTCGTATTCATACTCGACCATTGTGTGTGATTGAAGGTATTGAATGAGTCAGCTCTGAATTGTAGTCTTTGCCCTTCGTCGAAAATGGGGAATTTCATCCGAAGCCTATCAAAGACTTCCGACGCTTCATAGGCGAAGGCTCCGCAGTAGAGCGCATAAGTGATTCATCCAAAAATCCTATGCTTTCGGAGCGGAACTGAATATTTCAACCAGTCGATCGGCGATCAACCTGTCCTCGCCATCCTTGAGCTGCCAGACGGCGAAACCGAAGCTGTTCGGGTCGCCGTCGTGTGGATGATGACCGCCGTGGTTGCTGCTGCCAATTGCTGGCGCGTTCGGATCGCGTCCGCGCATGCCGCCGACTCCGGCGCCCGTGCTGCCGATTCCCACTGGCCGGGTTTCGGCTAGCTTCTGTATAACCTCTTCGCCGGTAATATTCATTTTGGCCGGTTCGATCTGCCAGCTGTAATAAGGCGTCACGTTACCGAGAGCGTTCGGTTCGAACTTTCTTGGACGCGCCGTAACGCCGAACTTCGCGACCGCATCGGTAATAACTTTTGCACGCTCGTCGTACATCTTGACCGTCTCATCATAGTTTTGATTGACGAAGATCTCGAGCGCCTTCAGCAGTCCGAAGATCGTCTCCTTACCGACCTTGCAGCAACGACCGATGCGGTCTTCCTGCGGACTCATATTTAAAAGTGACCAGCGTATGAGTTCCTCTTTGCCGATGAGGATGCCGGAGGCTTGCGGTCCGCATATATCTTTGCCACCGCTGAAGGTAGTGAGATCGAAGCCAATTCCCGGGTATGTCCAGAGACGTTCTACCGGTGGCACGTCCGCAGATGCATCGTTGAAGGTGTAGAGATTGTGCGCACGAGCAATTTCAACGGTCTCAGGTCCGCTGACCTGGCCTTTGTCAGAAAGGATATTGGTAAAGTGTATGGCCACCGTCTTTGGGTTGATCGCGTTGATCATCTGTTCGCGCGTCTCCACTTCCACCAGCTTCGCTCCGGTCTGGCGTATCTGGTGATCGAAGGGGTAGCGATGGCTTTTCTGGATGATGACCTCGGTCCGAGGAAAATCGCTCACGTCGGGAATCGCGCGAAGACGCGGTTCGAGGTCTTCGGTCATCATGGCAGAGTAGCCAACCACCAGAGCGGCAGCCGCACCTCCTGTGACAAGACCCGTGTAGCCTGCCGGCGACTTGCAAAGCTTCGCGATAAACTTGCCCGCTGCGATCTCCAATTCGTCGATCATGACGAAATGCTGGTTGCCCATGCGGATCAACTCCATCACCTCCGGCTTCATCACCGATCCGCCCATGACAGTAATGGTGCCGTTAATATTGACCAGAGGTGTGACGCCAAGCTCGGCATAGATGTCGCCTGTCGAACCGAGTCCGCTCGTGATGGGCACGATGGGATTCCCGTCAATGGCAGGCGTGACGGGCTTGGACTTTTTGGAAAAAAGTCCTTCCGCACTCAGCTTCACGGGCGAGAACAGGCTGCCGGTAGCAGCGCCAAGCGCAGACAGAAAGGAACGGCGATTCCAACCAGACTTCATATTATTGTGCAGCTCCCCTTATTATGTTTCACGATCAGGCATTGATCGGTTCGATCCACAAGCTATTTATCAAGATCGTACAACTTCTAAAAACACAGCGCAGCCCGCACATCTTGCATTTCAATTCTTTAAGCCGTCGATCCGCTGTGTCATCAGCCTTTAGTCCCGGAAGGATATAGGTCAAATGGGTGCCCTTCTTCCATGCCCGGTAAAGACAGTAAGCATATTCATAGTTTTTTCAGATACCTGGCAGCTCGGAAGTAGGTTCTGTGTGAACGTTGATGCCGATTGCCCAAGGACGGAATAGAAAAGAGATGAGAGAATCGCTTGTCCACACAAAGACAGGAGAGCAGATGATGAAGACGAGAGACTCACGGATGGTAAAGCGCGGCCTCTGGCTAGCCGGATTATTAGCACTATGCGCTTCGGGCAGTGCCTTTGCCCAACACAAGGCTATAGGCTTTACGAAAGATATGCCCTTCAGCGATGGGTACGTTTCCGGCAACACACTTTATGTTGCTGGCCAGCAAGGGCCTGATGAGCATGGCAAGGTTACCGGCACCGATATCACGCTTCAAACTACGAACGCTATTGCTGCCGTCGAAAAAGTAGTGAAAGAAGCGGGATTTCAGATGAGTGACATCGTTTCCGTGACGGTTTACGTCACCGATCTAAATGATGTCGAAGCCATGAACAAGGTCTACATAAAGCTCATGCCGGTTCCAAAGCCCGCGCGCGCTACGGTGCAGGTGGCAGGCCTAATCGGTGGCGCAAAAATTGAAGTCTCTGCTATTGCGGTGAAACACTAGTCCTCATTCTTATATTGATGACATGGAGTTGGTGATGAAGTTCCGAATCAATTTTTTGAGATTTGGAACTTCGTCGCCCAGGAGGAAAGTTGTGAAAAGATTTCTATCCATTTTTTTGCTTGTCTGTAGCGTGCTGGCTGGAAAGCCTGCCTTTTCTCAGGTGAAAATGACGAAGGCACAGATTCTGTTCTACACGTCTGACTGGAAGGGCGATCGATTTCCGGATGGCCGCCCGAAGCTGCCCGATGACCTGCTTAAGCGCGCGCTCGATATCTCAATCGAGGATGTGTGGGACTATCTTCAGGGAAAAGGTTATCGCTGCCAGTTCGAAGGCGGTTGGCAGGCTCTCCATATCGAGAAGCCGTTTGCCGGGCGTGCGTTGACCGCGCAATATATGCCATCGCGCCCAGACATGACTAAAGCCATCGCCGCCGAAGGCAAAGCCGAAGGACGCGTGAGCTGGACCAACAGCTGGCCCATCAACGAGCTGCAGGAAGGCGATGTATATGTCGCTGACGGGTTTGGCAAGATTGTGGAAGGCACGCTGATCGGCTCAAATCTCGGAAGCGGCATTGCTGCTCACACCCATGCAGGATTCGTTTTTGACGCCGGGATCAGAGATCAGGCAGAGAATCGAGAGGTTCCAAACCTGAACGGATTCTATCGAGGCTATGATCCTTCGGCGTGGGCCGATATGACACTCACAGCGATCAACGCTCCGGTCCGGATCGGGCGGGCGATTGTGCTGCCTGGAGACCTGGTTCTGGCGAAAACCGATGGGGTGATCTTCATTCCTGCAATCCTTGCCGAGGACGCGATCAGCTCAGCCGAATTTACGAACCTGGAAGATGCTTTCAACTTCGAATTGAACAGTGAGGGCAAAAACGGCGGCGAATTCGAAGGAGGCTGGACGCCGCAAAAATATGACGCTCTCGCGAAATGGATCGATGCTCATCCCGAAAAGTTGAAGATGCCCCGCGCCGAATTCAACGCATTGCTCGAAAAGAAGAAGCGGCACTGAAAATCGGCCATAGGCCACGAGCTGCAGGCGAAAGCTCGTTCTGCCTGCCGATATTGAATTGTTTTCAAATGGGAAGCTATAGGACATTTGTCCTGTACAAAAATCGTATACCTGCCTCATGACAGGCGGCGTTTGCCGTTGTCCAATCCCTTCAAGTTCAAAGTTATAAAAAGCCAGCTGCGTGTCGCCTCATTGAGTATCTGCTGTGCACTACCGGCCTGACTGCGATAGTGCAACGGATCATCGGTTTCCCGGGCCCCGACTGGTTTCATTCAAAACTTGAAGGGAAAAAGCGAGCATGAAACGCCTGTTTTTACTCTGTATTCGGCCAGTGGCGGTAGTAGGAATCTTCCTGGTTGGCTCGATGTTGAGCGCCCAGGTTGCCAATAACACTGCTCTCGTGGGAACGGTACTGGATCCATTCGGTGCTCCTGTTTCCGGTGCGAACGTAACCGCTGTGAACGAGGCTACGAAAGTTGTCTACCCAGGCGCGACAAATGCAGACGGCTTTTACTCCATCACGTTTATCGCTCCTGGGACGTACGACATAACGGTAGAGCAATCGGGTTTTTCGAAGCTTACAAAAACCGGACGCATCGTGATTATTGACCAGGCGCAGCGAACAGACTTTAAGCTCGCAGTCGGGTCAGCATCGACATCGGTGACTGTTTCCGCGTCTTCACCACCAATTGCAACTGATGATGCGACAGTGGGGGAAACATTTAATACTAAAGCGGTTGAAGATCTTCCGCTCATTGGCCACAACGCGCTCGAAGTGGCCGCGACGGCATCGAACGTTATTATTGGACCGACGAGCAGTTATTCGGGCGTTCCTCCGGGCGAAGACTTTATCGGAGCTGGACAACGCGAGATTCAAAACAGCCTCAATCTCGACGGTGTTTCCATCATGAATAACCTGATCAGTCTTGCGCCGGCGCGCCCCAGTTCGGACATGATTTCTGAAGTACAAATGCAGAGCGGTAACTACTCCGCTCAGTATGGCTCGTATCTTGGGCTGCACATCAACCTGGTAAGCAAATCGGGCACCAACGATCTGCATGGCGCGGTTTACGACTATATCCAGAACACGTCTCTGAATGCGGCTCCCTTTCTCAATCCAGCAGGTACGCCGAAACCCATTCAGCACTATAACCAGTATGGCTTCGACCTTGGCGGGCCTGTCTTCATACCTAAGATCTACAATGGACGAAACAAAACTTTCTTCTTTGCTTCATATGAAAAGATCAACCAGGTACAGCAGTCGAATCAGGGGCCTGTTTCCACGTTAACGTCAGCGATGGAAGGAGGAGACTTTTCGTTCCTGAACGGCAGCCAGCAGCTTTTCGATCCGTATACGGGCCTTGCCTACCCTAACAATCAAATTCCAGCTTCCGAACTAAACACGCCTGCCGCACAGATTGCCAAAAACATCGAACAATATATTGCCCCGCCGAACCTTTCAGGCAGCACAAACAACTTGAATGTGAATTACCCGAGCAATCTTTTTATTCATCAGACACTCGATCGCGTGGATGAAAATATCGGTGATCACGTTCGTCTCTTCGTTCGCTACCACTGGCAGAACCTGAGTATCGTCGGCGGCGATCCCTTCCCCACCGATGCATCGTACGGACCGACCAACACCAGAAACATCGCGATTGGCTATACGCACATCATTACGCAAAATCTGATCAACGATTTCCGTATCGGCCTCAATACCGTCACCTCAAACAACCTGAACTATTTTGCTGAAAACGGCCTGACCGATGCCGGAACAAAGCTTGGCATTCCTGGATTCAATGCGGATTCGATCTATAACAACCCTGGTATTCCTTCCATCAATTTCGATACCTACCATGAGGCGGGAAACGATGCCTCGAACTGGTATCAGGATGATCGCACTATCGACGGCTACGACCAGTTGAGCTGGACTCACGGCAAACATACCATCATGGCTGGCGCCGAGTTACGCAAGCTTACTATCGGCCGCCAGGCAACGAACGAACCTCGCGGCTCGTTTAATTTTTCCGGCGCTGCCCCTACGGATGCGGGTTATACGAGTACAGGTTTCGGAGCAGCCGACTTCGTATTGGGACTGGCTCAAAATTCAATGACCCCGGTCCTGCCCGTCAAGGGATCGATAGGCGAATGGCGCGACGGCTTCTTTGTCCTCGACAACTGGCAGCCATTCCAAAAGCTGACTTTGAATTATGGTGTGCGTTACGAACTGCCAACCGTGCCTTATAGCTTAAACGGCTATGCGCGCATCCTGAATCCCGATGAGACTGCGCTGATTCCATCCTCGAGCGCTAATGTCGCCGCGGACTTCACTCCCACACCTGGCTTCAAATTCAACGGTCCAAATCATAATGACTGGGCCCCGCGTATCGGCTTTGCTTATCGCGCCACGGACATGACAACGCTGCGCGGAGGCTTCGGCATTTACTACAACGCGAATCAACTCAACACCTACACACTCACCACGCAGAATTATCCGCTGTCCGCTTCCGTCAATTACTTCACCACCGCAGCCAACTTGCTCTCACTATCAAATCCTGCTCCAGGCTCCGGATCGGGTTCGCCGCAGGCAGGCATTCCCGGCACCTACGTGAGCGCAGTAACCATGGGTCCATATCTACCCACGCAGACACTGTATCAATGGAATCTCTCCTGGGGCCAGGAGTTGTGGAAGGGTGCAGGCGCGGAACTCCAGTATCTGGGCTCGCACGCCATTCATCTGGACCGCGACTTCTACGACAACCAGCCACAGCCATCGACCAACAAAGACATTAACAGCCGCCGACCGAACCAGCTTTTTGGAACCATCCGGCGCATCCAGAACGACGAATACTCGCATTACAACGGTTTCACTGCGATTCTCCGCCAACGTGCGAGCCACGGATTGTCCGGCATGCTCAGCTATACCTGGAGTCATGATCTGGATATCACCGACAATTCAAACGGAGCCAGCACAACCATGGACCAGTACAACATCGGGCTCGATTACGGCGATTCGAATTGGGATATCCGTAATCGCTTCGTTGGCACGGCCACATATGAGTTGCCTAATATTCCGCACGCCAATGCGATTGTGCGGGGAGCGCTGGGAGGATGGCAGACAAATGCTATCGTGACACTGCAGTCCGGCGAGCCGTTTAACATCAACCTGGGTTTCGATAACGCGAACGTTGGCTTGCCAAGAGGCAATGTCCAACGCCCCAATGTGCTTCATAACCCAATGGCACATTGCAGTCTTAACGATTACATCAGAAATAATGGTTACAATAACGGCGGAACATCGTGCATCGATGCGACAGCGTTTGCGATTCCTGCTCCAGGAACATATGGAGACTCAAGACGCAATTCCATCCACGGACCGGGATTCAGCAACGTCAACTTCTCTCTCTTCAAGAACTTCAATATCTGGGAGAATCTGAAGTTCCAGTTCCGCGCTGAAGCCGGAAACCTCTTCAACCACCCCAGTGCCGGCAACCCTAACTCGGAGATTGAGCAGGGATTTGATCCAACCAATCCAGTCTCTACCAGTAATTTTGGTTCAGTCACAAGCACGAGCAGTTTCTATAGTCCACGCTCAATTCAACTTGCCGGGAAGCTGGTTTTCTGATGCCTTCTCTTTCGATGTTTGCCTCCATAGCGCCGCTGCACACGCAGCGGCCTCTCTTTGGCTCGCAAGGACCAGGAGCAGAGTATGGTAAGTAGTCGATTGACATATTTTGGCGAGACGACGAACCGATGACCATCAAGTTTCGTGGCCTCTGAGTTTCAAATTCCATCCCTTCGTATGATTATGGGTGGAGCTTCCTGGAGGGAGCAGATGTTGTTCAGAAAATATTATTTGTTTGCAGTCATGCTGGTCGGTGCTCTATCGCTGTGTGCCGGATCTGCTCGCGCTCAGGAATACGACATGATCCTGCAGGGCGGTCACGTCCTTGATGCGAAGAACCACGTAGACACAATTGAAGATGTTGCTGTCAAAGATGGGCTCATCGCGGAAGTCTCGCCGCATATCGATCCGGCGAAGGCAGTAAAGACGATCGACGTGAAAGGGTTCTATGTCACGCCAGGCCTCGTCGACATACACGAGCATGTGTACGCCGGCACAGGTGAGCGTGGCTCGTATGCAGGCGACAATAGCGTCTATCCTGATGGCTTCACCTTTCGTGTAGGTGTCACTACGGTCGTCGATGCGGGCGGCTCCGGCTGGCGTAATTTTGAAGATTTTAAGCAACGGATCATCGATCGATCACAGACTCGCGTACTCGCCGACCTGAATATAGTTGGCTCTGGCATGCGCGGTGCGAAGTATGAAGACAATCTCGATGACATGGATGGAGAAGCGACCGCCAAGATGGCCCTGAAATATCCCGGAGTCGTTGTCGGCATCAAGAGCGCGCACTTCACCGGTCCTGAATGGAAGCCCTACGAACAGGCTGTCATCGCAGGCAACATCGCGCATATTCCAGTCATGATCGACTATGGCGCACGTCGCATCGAACGGCCTCTCTATGATCTGCTTTCCACTAAACTTCGCCCCGGAGATATTTACACGCATTGCTATTCAGGTCTGCGCGGCGAGCAGGACCCGGTAACCGGCAAGGCCAGCAAAGCGATGCTGGTAGGACGTCAGCGCGGTATTTACTTCGATGTAGGACACGGTGGTGGTTCGTTTGCATGGACGGTGGCCATTCCTATGATGCAGGGTGGCTTTTTGCCGGATTCCATCTCTACCGACCTCCATATCAGCAGCATGAACGCTGGCATGAAGGACATGCTCAATGTAGCGGATAAGTTTCTGGCCATGGGACAGACCATTCCCCAGGTCGTTACAGAGATGACCTGGAATCCTGCTCACGAAGTTAAGCAGGATCAGCTCGGCAATCTCTCCGTCGGGGCACCTGCGGATATCGCTGTGCTCAGCGTCGAAAACGGAAAGTATGGCTTCGTCGACATGTACAACACGAAGCTGATGGGAACGCAGAAGCTTATCTGCCAATTGACTGTGCGTGGCGGAAAAGTCGTCTATGACCTCAACGGTATTTCCGCTGACATGTGGGACGCAAAGCCAACGAGTGATCCTAAGTTGGCCAAGCGATGGACAACCTTTACCGAACGGCCCTTTGGCGGCGCGGCGCATAAGAAGTTTTCGGAATCGACGCCAGCGAAATAAGACAAGGTTCTCCGATTGGGAAAGCTAATGATGCGATTTCTTCCAACGAAAAATTCGACTCGGACTCTGGCGTGGGTGGGCATCTTTTTCGCTGCGCAGGCTCTTTATGCCGCAGCGCCTGCCCCGCAGTCGGTTGGTTGGAGCACGTTGAAGTTGCTGACATCATCAACTCCTGCAACCTCACCTGTGAGACAGCTTGACGGTAAGCTGGTTTCAATACCTGGCTTCATGGTCCCGCTGGAAGACGATGCGCAGGAGGTCACCGAGTTTCTTCTTGTCCCCTATGCCGGCGCATGCATTCACGTTCCACCGCCTCCTCCAAACCAGATGGTCTATGTCAAACTCGTGCACGGTGGCAAGGCCAAAATGTCATTCACGGAACCCATTGTTGTGACAGGGACATTGAAGATATCGAATGTAAAAAGTCCTTACGGCGATGTCTCTTATAACCTCGACGGAGAAACCGTCAAACCTTATGTGGAGCAATAATTGCCAGCAGTCTATCTGCAGAATGTCATTTTTTCTTACGAGCGCAATGCTCCACTGCTCCAGATCGATGAGCTGCTGATCGACGAAGGAGAGCGCGTCTTTCTTTATGGACCCAGCGGTAGCGGCAAGACAACGCTGCTTGGACTCGTTGCGGGTGTTCTGCATGCGAATAAAGGTGAGGTGCGAGTTCTTGGGAAGGATCTGACTCGTTTGTCGTCTTCCGCCAGAGACCGTCACCGCGGCGCAGAGATGGGCTATATTTTTCAGAGCTTCAACCTGATTCCCTACCTTTCGGTGCGCGAAAATATCGCGCTTTCCTGCCATGTGCATGCAAAACGAATGAAACGCATCACCGCCTCTACGCTTGATGGAGAAATTTTGCGTATCGCCAGCCGGCTCGATCTGGATGGTTTTTTAAATAAGCCAGTGACAAAATTGAGCACCGGCCAGCAACAACGCGTTGCCATCGCCCGCGCTGTGATCGGTGCGCCTCGCCTCGTCATCGCCGATGAGCCGACATCATCACTTGATCGGGACCGGCAGGAGAGCTTTCTTCGCCTGCTTATAGAAGTCTGTAACGAAGCTCGTTCGACACTTATCTTTGTCAGCCACGACAGCTCGTTGATGTCTCGCTTCGAACGCCATATATCGGTATCGGAGATCAATCAGGTGGTCTCATGCTAGTTTTACTGCGGCTTGCTTTCTCTTCTTTAAAAAGCCGGAAAGTGACAACCAGCCTCACGGTCTTTTCCATTGCGCTAAGCGTGCTGCTGCTGGTAGGTGTCGATCGTATTCGCCAAGGGGCTCAGGAGGGCTTCTCAGGCACGCTCAGCCAGACAGATCTCGTTGTTGGCGCGCGCGGAGGTTCACTACCGCTTCTTTTGTATGCTGTCTTTCATATAGGCACGCCCTCAAATGATCTTTCTTATGCCTCATATGAGCATTTTCGAGATCATCCGGCAGTTCAGTGGACCATTCCCTTCTCCATGGGCGACAGCCATCATGGCTATCGTGTAATTGCCACTGACGATAATTTCTACGAGCACTACCGTTTCCATCGCGACCGCGCTATTCAGTTTGCTGATGGCGCGCGACCCGAGGGCATATTCGATGCCACAATCGGCAGCGAAGTTGCGCAGCGCCTCGGCTATCACGTCGGCTCGAAGATCGTCTTGAGTCACGGATTGGAAACAGTGAGCCTCCTGAAACATGCCGACAAACCTTTTACTGTGGTCGGCGTTCTGGGCCGCACGGCAACACCTGTCGACAGTGCCATTTACATTACGCTCTACGGTGAGGAAGCGCTCCACATCGACTGGGCCGACGGCACACCGCCCGCCCTGGGAGAAGAGCTTCCTGCTGCGAAAATCCGCAAGGAAGACCTGCATATCAAGGAGATCAGTGCGTTCCTTGTTCGCACGCGGTCGCGAGTCGATACCCTGCTGCTGCAGCGCGAGATCAATACCTATAAAGACGAACCTCTAACCGCTATCATCCCAGCTCTCACGCTGCAGGAGCTGTGGAACCTCCTCGGCTATGCCGACGTTGCTCTCTCTCTCGTGAGTGGCGCGGTGCTCGTCGTAGGGCTTCTGGCCATGCTCATTGCGCTATATACCGCTTTAAATGAGCGCAGAAGAGAAGTTGCTGTTCTACGCGCCATCGGATTCCACGCCCGGCAGATTTTTGCTCTTTTCGTGCTGGAGTCGACACTTATCAGTGCTGTGGGGGTGGCCTTTGGCCTTGCTGCAGCCTACGGCTTGCTCTGGATTGTTCGCGCACCGGTAGAGGCGCACTTTGGAATACCTTTGATGATGGTTGGTTTCTCGTCACGCGTGTCGCTTTATGCTTGTGTAGTCTTGCTGGCCGGGGCACTTCTAGGCTGCGTACCTGCAATTCGGGCTTACCGTAATGGTTTAATTGATGGTCTCAATGCACAATGAAAGGATCGAGGATGCTCGTGCAAAGCTGAAGATGCATAAAAGCACGCTTGTCGAAAGTCGATCGATCCGAATATATGCAATCCCATAATGATTTTAATGAGCACTGGCGACGGTGCTTCCAGCGGAGTATAGATGTCTCCTGAGCGTCGGACGCGGGTGCGGTATTACCTATCGTTTCTTCTTTTTGTTCTAAGCGGTGTTGCCTTCCTGGACCGCACCAATATATCTATCGCCGGGCTGCAGATCAGCTCAGAGTATGGACTGGGAAATCAGCATCTTGGCTGGATATTCTCCGCTTTTCTTGTTGGTTACGCCGGATTTCAGATCCCGGCCGGATGGCTCGCCGCCCGGTTCGGGCCACGGCGCGTTCTGGCGTTTGGCGTGTTGTGGTGGGGGGTAGTGACTGAGCTCACGGCTCTGCTGCCAACAAACATGCCGCATGCGGTTCTCGTTCTCATCGCGATCCGCTTTGCACTCGGCGCCGGTGAATCCGTTGTATATCCGGCAGCCAATCAGTTTGTGGCGCGATGGATTCCGCAGCAGGAGCGTGGCTTTGTCAACGGTCTCATTTTTGCAGGTGTGGGCGCCGGCAGCGGCCTTACTCCTCCTTTGCTGACATGGCTCATTGGGAACCATGGATGGCGCGCCGCTTTCTGGTTCAGTGCATTGATCGGAGTGTTTGCCGGAATTCTTTGGTGGTATACAGCCAGAGATACACCGGAAGAACATCCCGCTGTCTCGCCTTCAGAATTGCAGATCATTCAATCAGGACTTGAGGCTTACCAGGTCCATCCAACATCTGCCGGGGTTACAACTCACAAGTCAGGTGACTCCGGTATTTCGTGGAGGGCAATTTTTCATCGGCGCGATCTCGCTGCACTCATGGTTGGATATTTTAGCTTTGGCTACATCGCCTGGATTTTCTTCAGCTGGTTTTTTCTTTACATGGCACAGGTACGCGGCTTCAATCTGAAGGCGAGCGCACGCTATGCAATGCTTCCATTTTTATCGATGACTGTTTTCTGTCTCGTTGGCGGAGCGTTGAGCGACCGCTTGACCCGCAAATATGGACTTCGCACAGGAAGGTGCGCCCTCGCAGCCGCAGCGCTTTTTTTAACTGCCGCCTTTCTTGTTGTTGGCTCACAGGTCCATAGCCCAAGCCTCGCTGGAATTATTTTGGCGGGTGGCGCTGGAACGCTTTATCTCTCACAGAGTTCATTCTTCTCGGTTTCAGTCGATATTGCAGGCCGAAGCTCCGGGGTCTTCTCGAGCATCGTGAATATGGGGGGCCAGATCGGCGGTGCCGTAACAGCGTCTCTTACACCGTGGATTGCACAGCACTTCGGCTGGACCAGCTCTTTTGGTTCAGCGGCAGTGCTTGCTCTTATCGGCGGACTTTGCTGGTTAGTAGTTCACCCGGAAAGGCCTCTCGAAAGCCCCTAGGAAGTGTTAACGAAATCGACAAATCTAATACGCGGGATAACTACTTTTTTAGTTTCCTTTACAATACCCACCCATTTGTGATGCCGTATGAATATCACTCACGGCATGAGTCGCTCTGTTCGATGTCCGCTCAAGCTCGCCCGCTGGCGTCCTGGGACTGTCACAGTACAGTTGTGGATTTTTGTCGTGTTCTCGCTTGCGAGTCTTGGTATTGCATATCCGGCAATCGCATCACAAACCAGTCTCCGGCTTTCCGAATATCAGAAGCAGTATTGGCAGGTAGAAGACGGCCTTCCGGAGAACAATGTCCGCATGATCACGCAGCGGCCTGATGGACTCCTATTGCTTGCCATGTCATCCGGTCTGGCTACCTTCGATGGGCTTCATTTCCAGAGCCTTTCTATTCCCGGTGATGTGGATGGCGAGGCTGTCAATGCTGCCGTGTTTGGACGAAATGGTAATCTCTGGATCGGCACGGATGGACGCGGTGTGCTGCAATACAGCGGGTCCGGAACTCCAAACAATATCAGTGAGCTTGCCGGTCGTATGAATGAGCGCATTCGCATGCTCTATGAGGATGCCGCCGGCTCTCTCTGGATCGCCACACAGAACGGCATCGAAAGATATCGCGACGGCCAGTTGCAGGTTTTCAGCGAAGCCGGGATGATCTCCGGCGATATTACATCTCCCTTTGCGGAAGACGACCGCGGAGGCATTTTCTTTGTTACTTCCAATGGGCTCTTCCACCTGATGAGAGGCAAACCAAAGCCATACACGCTGCGAAACACGGCGCTTGGGAAGCCGGTTGCAGTATATCGCGACCCACAACACAAGCTTTGGGTTGGAACCATGAATGGTGTCGTTCGGCTAGTGCCGCGAGATAAAAGCACAGAGTATGACGAAGTCGTGGCGGCCCGCAGCAAGAGCCCGGTGACGGTACTTCTGGGAGATGCTCAGAGCAATCTCTGGTTTGGTACACGACACAATGGTCTCTGGCGAATTGGTGATGACGGTTTGACCTCATGGCGATCACGCAATGGATTGCCGGATGACACGATCAGTTCCTTGTTTCTTGATAGCGAGCAGAACTTATGGATGGGTATGGAGACAGGCGGCCTGAGCCGCTGGCGTAAAGCACCCTTTGCCGCCTACGGTGAGCCAGAGGGTTTACCCGCAACGTATGCCGCAAATGTTTTTGCAGACAGCCACGGCGATCTCTGGCTCGGCACATGGGGCAACGGTCTCTATCGCATTCATGATGGAAAGCTGATCAATACCACTCCACAAGGCTTGTCAGTTGCGACACCGATTCGCGCTCTTGCCGAAAATCAGCATGGGCAACTGTGGGTTGGGACATGGTTCGATGGAGTGTATCGCTATGACGGAAAATCCTTTCGCCACTACCTGCTCGGCAATGAGTCGCCAGGGAATGCGGTCAGCTCGATTCTGGTAGATCACAAAGGTGGTCTATGGATTGGCACATATACAGGCCTTCTCTATTTCGCAAATGGGGAACCGGACGCGAAGCTGCGCTCTCTATTCCTTGATTCAAAGCTGATCACCTGCCTGCTTGAAGACACAGATGGATCGATCCTCGTCGGCGCAAGCACCGGTCTCTTTCGCGTGCGCGATGGACACTCTTCTCCCATCACTGATTTGCCGCATCCTCATGTGATCTCGCTCATGCGAGACAGTCTCGGCTACACATGGATCGGCACGAAGGGCGGTGGACTGTCTCTTCTCAGGAATGATCGAGCGGAAGCACTGAATGCCAGGAGCGGGTTGCCGATGCTTCCGGTGCGCACGGCCATTGAGGACGGCGATGGCCATCTCTGGCTGGGGACATCGCACGGTGTGGTGCGGGTGAAAGTCTCGGCCCTGCACGCTCTCGCCGACGGGCAGGAATCGTATCTTGCTCCCGTTCTTTTTGGGCGATCCGACGGCATGCGATCGAGCGAGTGCAGCAGTCCTTCCACGCCGGCATCTACTCGCGCTGCCGATGGCATGCTCTGGTTCGCGACCACCACAGGCTTCGCGCACACGACGGATATCGCAGAAGCCTCGATAGCCTCGCATCCAATCGTCCCGGTTTTGGGTTGGACGCTAACCGATGATCTGAATCCTGAGCACTCGCTTACCGGCGATCACGTCGATATCCAAGCCGGCCAATCGGATGTTACGTTTCTCTTCAACGCCGTCCATCTATCGAACCCTTCACAGATTGAGTTCCGTTATCGCCTAGCCAACTACGATTCTGAGTGGACGACAAGCCATGCACGCTTAGCTCGCTATCGTCGTCTTCCGCCAGGTAAATATCGTTTTGAAGTTCAGGCGCGTCACAGTGGGCAGGCGTGGGACTCTGCTGTGACTGCCATATCCGTCACACAGAAAGGCTATTTCTATCAGACCTGGTATTTCTATCTGGCGATGCTCGTCCTCGCTACCGCTTTGGCCGTGCAGTTTTTCAAGCAGCGCGTGCAGTTGGTAAAGGGACGCATCGGCGTCGTCATCGAAGAACGGAACCGGATCGCCCGTGAGTGCCACGATACCCTGATGGCCGGGTTTGCTGCCATTTCCTGGCAGCTTGAGGCGACAGCAAAGATTTTCCGCGATGGTGCGCTGATGGATACGCCGGCGGCGAAATCCTGCGATCTCGCCCGCAGCATGGTTGCCCACTGTCAGGCTGAGGCGCGGCGCATTATCTGGGACCTGCGAGATACAGGTTACATGACCAATATCCTTTCGCATGCGCTCTCGCATACACTGAATTCCCAGGAATCGGGCGACTCTCCAACAATCACGTTTCGTGTGGAAGGAGATGAGATTCCACTGGCCCCTGCTTATGTTCATCATTTGGTATGCATCGGACAGGAGGCTGTCTCCAATGCAATGCGGCATGCATCGCCGTCACACATCGCTGTGCATCTGCGGTATGAGGCGAACGCTCTCAATCTCACCATTCGTGATGACGGCAATGGATTCCGCGGAGATTCGTTCAAGGTAGGACACTTTGGCATACCTGTCATGGAAGAGCGGGCGAGAAAAGTAGGTGGAGTACTGCGCCTTCAGAGCTCGTATGATGAAGGCACGGAAGTGTCAGTGAACGTCTCCTTCAATGCTTTGCAGGACGTCACCCGACAGCAGCAGCAACAGTACATTGTTCCCTGGATTGGCATATGAAAGAGATTCGCGTTCTTCTCATCGAAGACCATTTTCTGGCACGCATGGCACTTCACTCCGTCCTCTCAGGGCATTCTCAAATCCGTATCGTTGGCGAAGCGTCTGACGGCGAAGAAGGGATCGCGATGTACCGATCCTTGCAGCCCGATGTGGTGGTACTCGATCTGCGGCTTCCCGGCATGAGCGGCTTTGAGGTAATCACGCGGTTGCGGCAGGAATTCTCCAGGGCACGCATTGTAATTCTCTCGAACTATCAGGGGAGCGAGGACATCTACCGTGCCGTGCGCTTCGGCGCAATGGCTTATCTTACGAAAGATGCCAGCGGTGAGGAGCTGGTCAGCGCAATTCAAAGCGTAGACCGTGGCCTTCGCTATCTTCCGCGCCTTGCGCTTGATCGACTGGCCGAGCGCATTCCCTCGGTCGATCTCACCCCACGGGAATCTGAAGTGCTGGCATGCATCACACAGGGGCGATCGAATCGGGAGATCGCCGACGAATTGCACATCGCGGAAAAAACAGTGCGTATTCATGTGTCTTCTGTTTTAGATAAGATGGGAGCCCGTGACCGAACGCAGGCTACAATCTACGCACTTCAGCGTGGACTGATCCATCTGGACTAAAAGCCGCACTTCGTATAGCAGGAGGGTTGTTTCGTTGAATATATTCAGGATTTCTTTGCGTCGTGGCGCCATCATGATCACTCTTGCAACCATTGCCGTGACCGTTCTCGTCCATGTTGTCCATGCCGACGCTCCGAAGACAGCCGCCGACTATGCTGCCGACCCCGCCTTGATGATCGATGCATACCGCCATGTGGAAGCAGCATCCGTCTCGGACGCAATCGAGCAGCTTCTCCATGAAAAACGCTACATGTCGCATCACATGCAGGCCATTTTTCCTACAAAGTTTGCCGGTACCGCCCTGACCGTCAAACTGGTGAAGGAAGAGAATCACGATGCCAATGCCCTGTCCGGAATGTTGAAGGCGATTGATTCAGGCGGACAGGGATCGGTGTATGTCATGACGGTTGAAGACGGAGCCGACATCGCAGGCATGGGCGGCCTGATGGGAACCGCAATGTTCTCGAGAGGATTTGCAGGCGCCATTATCGATGGCGGAGTTCGCGATCTCCCACAGCTCAAGAAAATAGGCTTCCCCGTCTATTCCACCGGGCCGGTGCCCTCTACATCGGTCAGCCATTATCGCTTCGGCGGCATGAATCTACCGGTGGTCTGCGACGGAGTAAAAGTTTCCCCGCAGGACATCATTGTTGCCGATCAGGACGGCGTCGTTGTGGTGCCGCGTGACAAAGCGCCGGAGGTTCTTGTGCTGGCACAGCATCTGGATGACAGCGAGCACTCGATGTATCCTTTCATCGAAAAGTTCCACTCCATTGAAGAGGCAGTGAAGCAGTTTGGTCGTATCTAGCGTTTACATCAATAGGACATTTGCCCTACTTCGTAAAAGGGCGTGTGGCCGATGACAGCCAGCACCTGCTCGCTTGGAATGGTTGTACTGGAACGCTGAAGTTTTGCTGCGGATGATTTCGGTGAGGCCTACCTCACCACATCACTTTGTGTAAGGAAGATAGCAATGTCTGACAAGAGCGTGGAGTGCCGGGTTTCGCGGCGAAAGTTTCTCAGCTTATCTTCTGCCGCGGCTGCAACGCTCGGTATAAGCCCGCTCTCCAGCAACGCATCCGACGCTTTCGCCGAAGCCACAACCTCATCCGATGATTACTACGCGAAGCTCGGCGTCGAAAAAATTATCAATGCAGCCGGAACCTACACCTACCTCACCGCTGCATGCATGCCACCCCAGGTACAGCGAGCCGTGGCGCAGGCAGCCCTGCATCCTGTCCGATTGAAAGATCTGCAGCTTGCCGCTGGTGAATATCTTGCGAAGAAGTTGCGTTGCGAGGCAGCGGTCGTCACTTCTGGCGCGTCCGCAGCGCTCACGCTTGCCACCGCCGCCTGCATCGCTTCTGCGAATGGCGTCAGTCCGCAGGACATTCCAGAAAATGTCGACAAGATGAAGAACGAAGTAGTGGTGCAAAAAGCGCATCGCTATGAATATGATCATGCGATGTTGCTGTGCGGAGTGCATATTAAGGAAGTAGTTACATTAGAGGACTATAAACGTGCGCTCGGGCCCAACACAGTAATGACGAACTTCTTCAATGCTGCTGAGCCAGGACCAAATGCTGCGCAGATCGACCGCGAGACATGGCTGAACGTCGCGCACGAACATGGCGTTCCCTGCCACAATGATGCCGCCGCCGATATGCCGCCGATTGAAAACCTCTGGAAATATACCGGTATGGGTTTCGACTTGGTCTGCTTTTCTGGGGGCAAAGGAATTCGCGGTCCGCAAAACGCCGGACTGCTGCTCGGCAAAAAGCACCTTATCGACCTTGCTACAGCGAATAACAATCCAAATTCGGATGCAGTGGGCCGCGGGATGAAGGTTGCCAAAGAACAGATTGTCGGTATGGTGGCAGCCGTAGACTGGCTGCTCGCTCAATCTGACGAAAAAAACCAGGCCGAGTACATGCGCCTGACCAACATCATTGCAAATTCCGTAAAGGATGTGCCGACCATGAAGACGCGCGTCTTCATGCCATCCATCGCCAATCATGTTCCGCATCTACTGCTTTCGTATGATCCATCAGTTGTGGGCATTACGCCGCAGCAGGTACAGGAAAAACTGCGCGCGCAGAGCCCTTCGATTGAGCTGAACCCAGCCACCGGCACAAGCTCAAGAGTCGGTATTCCATCGGATGAGAATACGATTGTCATTGCAACCTGGATGTTGCAACCGGGCGAAGCTGAAATTGTTGGTCGCAGTCTAAAAACTGTACTTACAAAAAATCACACATAGAGTTATTACATCCACAAATTAGAGGAGAGAAAAAGCATGGAACAGCAGTCGAGGAGAGGACTTCTTAAAAACGCTGCAATAGCAGCTGCGGCCGTCGGTAGCGCGGCAGTTGTGAGCGAAACAGCTTCAGCAAAAACTCCTAAGCTGGAGAAGAAAAGCTATCCGCCACCGAAGCCCGGAGAAACACCTCTCTTCAGCGGTGCTGTTTCCTATGGCAACCTGCTGTTTCTCGCAGGTGTGGGCGCCCACTTTGAGGGCACGATTGAAGAGCACACCAAACACGTGCTCGATGAGTTGGAGCAGAAACTTGTATCCGCAGGGTCGTCGATGGACAAGGTTCTGAAAGTGAATGTCTATCTCAACGACATCAAGGATTGGGAGCGGATGAACACCGCGTATAAAGGCCGCTGGGGAAACGTTCCGCCAGTGCGCACTACGGTTGCTCCGGCTGGCGGAATCCCCGGAAATTCCCTTGTAGAGATTGACTTGATCGCTTACATCTGAGCTGCTAATTTCAGGCCGTCAAAAACATAAACGATAAAGGCGCGTCCATGTCTCTCTTTCGCAGCACCCGTCCTTCCCGACGAGATGTATTGAAGCAATCGGGAATGCTCACGGCCATTTCTGCCGCCACTGCTGTTTCTCCTTTGTCTGCAAACGCGGGAGTTTCTGCAGATCCGCAAAGTGTGCTGCATGCTGCGATGGAGAGCGTGGACCACGACAATCTTTTTACTCGCATCGGAGTCCGCCCACTTATCAACGCACGTGGAACCTATACCATAATCACCGGTTCCCGATCGCTTCCGCAGGTGAAGCAGGCCATGCTTGAGGCGTCTAACTATTTCGTCCACCTCGACGAATTGATGCCTGCAGTTGGCAGCGAAATTGCCAAACTCATGGGAGCAGATTCGGCGATTGTGACCACAGGCTGCGAAGCGGCAATTGCGCTCGCCACGGTTGCATGTGTGGCAGGCACCGACCCTGAGCGAACGCAATCACTGCCCTATGTGAAGCGCAAGAGCCAGGTTATCATCCCAAAGCATTCGCGTAATCCGTACGACTTTGGTGTACGCATGAGCGGCGTCGAAATCGTCGAGGTCGATTCGGAAGAAGAGCTGCGCTCTAAGCTTTCTGAGCAGACAGCCATGATCTACATCCTCTCCAGCCCGGCGGCAGAGAAAGGCCCTTTGTCGATCCCCAACATCTGTTCCATCGCGAAAGAAAAAGGAATTCCTGTCTTTGTCGATGCTGCTGCTGAAGAGCCGCTGGTCCCGAATATTCATATCGCCCACGGCGCAACGCTCGTGGGATATTCAGGTGGCAAATGCATGCGCGGACCACAGGCCGCAGGCATCCTGCTCGGGCAAAAGGACATTGTGCAGGCTGCGTGGTTCAACGCAGCGCCACATCACAATTGGGGTCGCGCGCTCAAAGTCGGCAAAGAAGAAATCATGGGCATGCTTGCTGCGGTACGCGAGTGGTACAAGCGCGATCATACAGCCGAGCAACGTGAATGGCTCTCCTGGTTGCAACACATCGAAAGCCGCGTGAAAAGCCTGCCTTCGGTAACAACCGAATACCTGCAACCCGAAGATCTTTCGAATCGCTCACCTCAACTTCGTATTCATTGGGACGCGAATCAGCTCAAAATTACCGGAACGGAGCTTGTCGAACGCCTCGACAAAGGCACGCCTCGCATCCTGGTCGATGAAGGCACCGGCAAGCGTCCAGACCACATGCAAAGTTCCGTCGTGATCATGCCGTACATGATGGCGCCCGGCGAAGACAAGATCGTCGCTGACGCCATCTACGAGGCGCTGACGCATCCCGGGCACTATGAAAATCCTCTGATTCCTCAAGGAGCTCCAGCGCAGATTGCCGGGAACTGGGCTGTCGAACTCAAGTACACTCGCGGCACAGGAGAACAACACTTTGCCTTGCAGCAAGATGGAGATCAGCTTACTGGCACACAGGCAGGGGAGCTATATAAGGCCAATCTCAAAGGCGTTGTCCACACTGACCGTATCGAGCTCACGAGCAATATGGAAGTTCCTGGCAATTCCATTCCCTGGACGTTCCGAGGAATCGTAGCCGGCAGCAACATAAGCGGCTCTGTGCATATGGGCGAGTATGGGGAAGCTACCTGGACCGCGGTAAAGAACTAATCTGTGTGAACTGAAGCGATGATCCGAAAGTGATATGGCAATTACCGTTACCCAGCAGGACCCGCGTTATCAGACCCTGAAAAGGAGCAGAAATCTGCGCCTGCCGTCGGAAGCAGATTTCGCCAGCCGTATCGAATTGTGCGAAAGCGCATCGGACGCAGCAGAAGCCCTGCAGCGAATCGTCAGTGCCGGATTGCGTCCAACCGTGCGCAGTGGCGGCCATTGTTACGAGGACTTTGTCGTCAACAACCCCGGCGGCGCCATTCTCGATTTAAGCCTCATGCAGGATCCGCAATCCCATGAAGATGGATCGCGATACCGTATCAGCGCAGGTAGGCAATTAGGCGATATCTATCTCGATCTCTTTAAGCGCTACGGTGTGACGATTCCGGCAGGTACGTGCTACGCCGTAGGTGCAGGTGGCCACATCAGCGGTGGCGGATATGGCTTGCTCTCTCGCCTACACGGGCTCACCGTGGATTGGGTATCAGCCGTCGATATCCTTACCGTAGATGCAAATGGCAAGGTGGTCCCTCGTCGGGTCGATAAGCAACATGATCCCGACCTCTTCCGTGCGTGCCGCGGCGCAGGCGGCGGTAATTTTGGCATCATCACCGCATTTCTATTCGACAAACTTCCTCCGGTGCCGCACGAGGTCGTGCACGCAGGCTTGTCCTTTGATTGGGACACAATGACCGAAGATCGCTTCGTCACCATCCTGACGAGCTACGGCCATTACTGGGAGACGCGCGGCAAGGAACCGGATACACATGGCCTCTTTTCCATTCTGGATATTTCCCATGTCTCGACCAAGCGTTTTGGCCTTTCGCTGCAGTTCTGTAACCCGGACGGTACCTGCAGCGATGTGAGCGTCGTAAACGAGTTTCTCAACCTTTTCTCACCCTGCAACCCATCTCCCGGAGCGCCAGCCCCCGGTGGAGAGCGGGCCATCCCACATGCTTCGACGAAAGGCGAAACTTGTGCGGGAGAATATCCGATGAGTCGCAGACTGTGGCTTGATGCCACCGTTGGTGATGGAGGCGGCGAAGGTAGCGGTCGCGCGAAATATAAATCCGCCTATATGAAGACAAACTTTACGGCTGAAGAAGCCCGCCGCATATATAAACACATGACTAGCGACGCGAACGGCATTGATCTGAGAGGATTCGTCCTGGCGATCGACTCCTACGGAGGCGCGATCAATCGCAACCAGCTTGCGGAGGAGACATCCATCTGGCAGCGCTCATCGATCATGAAGTTGCAATTTCAATCGTACTGGCAGAACGCTGGAGATGATGCTGGCCGTCTGAAGTGGCTGAAGGGTTTCTACAGTGATCTGTATTCCGGATCGGAAGTCGATCCACAGTATGCTTCCACCCCATATCCCGGAAAACACTACGAAGGTTGTTATATCAACTATCCCGACAGCGATATGCTGGCCTATCCATTTTGGCCGCAGTTATATTACGGCGACGAAGGTTTGTATCCTTTTCTGCAGGGTGTGAAACGGCGCTACGATCCGAATAATATTTTCCACCATGCTATGTCTGTCCGCCTATAAGGCTGTCTGACTGAGGTTATTCTCTCTATGCGATGGAATACGCGATGGAGCCGAAGAACATTTTTACAAGGCATCGGATATTCGTCTGTTCTCGGCGCGTTGGACAACATACTTCCACACAGCAAGACATTGCTGCATGCTCAAACCAATGCAATTTCGCCAGACCAATTCGCATACATCGCTTCGAAAGGGATCGACGTCTTCGAGCTGAGCGCAGATCACTGGACTTGGAAACAAAACGTTCCTAGCCGCTCACCTGTATCTCTCACACTCCATCCCAGTCAGCAATTTTTATATGCAGCGAATGAAGTCGATGAATATGAAGGTCTGCCGCGCGGTACTGTCGAGGCTTACAGGATCAACCCTAAAAGCGGCTTCCTCACTCTCATCAATCGACAGCCTCTCTCGCTGTCCGGCACCAGGCCCAGACATATCGCCGTATCGCACGATGGCAAGCATCTCGTTGTTGCGATTCACGGCGGCGGAGCATACAACATACTGCCAATTGAACAGGACGGCACGCTAGGTCGAGTCACGCAGATTTTAAAAGAGGTAGGTACAGGCTCCCACCCCATTTATCAGGCTTCCGCTCACCCGCATACCGTTGTATTCGATCCGGCCGGACGACATCTTCTCGCAACAGATGAGGGACGCGGCCGGATCAGTGTCTTTGCATTCCAAAACGGCAGGATGGTGCGAACCTTCGATACAGTTTCGCAACCTGCCTCCAGACCGGGACATCTCGCTATGCATCCGGCTGGCAATTTTTTCTACGTATCTAACCTGCTTGACGGGTCGATTGACTGCTACCGCTACTCCCCGAACTTAGAAGAGATAGAACATGAACAGCGAGTAATGACGACGCAAAGAATCACGGCACGTGAAGCACAATCCCTCGTCATCTCCGCGTCAGGCCGTTTCCTCTATACGTCATCTTCCGATCAAGGCCTCTCTGTTTGGAAAATTGATTCTGCTACCGGAAAGCTCTCTATCGTACAGCGATCGATTTTGAAAGATCGCTCATGGACGAGCCTGACTTTATCTTCAGATGATCGGCGTCTATTTGTACTCGATAACTATCAGAACGAATTATCATCTCTTGCCGTCCATCCCGAAAGCGGCGAATTAGGAACTGTTTTTACGGTGGCGAGAACAACAATGCCAAGAAGCCTTGTCTTTAAACAGATCTAAATGTTGAAGTAGGCCACCATCGAAAAACATTCAGCCATCGACATATAATTTCTTCGAGTGTCCTGCCGTGTCTCATCGCCACACTCATGATCGGAATCCACCGGATGCTGTCATCGACGTGTCATTTCGTGATCGCACTGAGAAAGACCAAATCCGAGGTATTCACGCCGGGCAGAATAATTTGCAGGCCTTTACTCATGAGTTCCCGCCCGGAGAGATCTTTATTCTGGCCAGGATGATCTTGAAACTCGAGATGATAGATAGCCTGCGGGTCCAAGCCTTGCAATACAAATGTGTGTTGCGAATCCTCAATCGAAGATCCGCGAAACGCGAAGAGAACACCAACGCTGCGCCGAGGATCAAAATACTCGATGCCATCCCAGTGAACACCATCGGGCCTTGATGAAACATGATAAAGATTGGCCTCACGGATTAAGGGTCGCAATTTCTCTTTGTAAACTGCAACAGCTTCACGCGCGGCAGCATGTTCTTCTTCATTCCATGCAGTGGTATCGAGCATAAGCGTGAACCAACCCATCATTCCGCTGCGCAGGACATACCGGAAGTTGTCAAGGCTCGCCGCCGGCCACTTCTGGACATACGTTTCAAGCATTGCCTGCGGCAGCACATAGCTGGCATCAGAGAAGGCACGACGATTCGACAGAGGATCATAGGCGTCGGAGATCGAGAAGTAGTCTCCATGCGCGGCGCTGCCGAAATCGACCATCCTGCCGCCGTCATTACAGATTTCTAGCAGTAGATTCGGATGCAGCTTCCGAAGCTGCGACTGCACATCGTAATACGCAAGTGTTGCATGATAGCTGACATCCGTCGAATTTGAACTGTCGGCCCATAGAAAGCCGGAATCTTCATAGACTCTTGTATGCGCGGGGTCAGCAGGCGCATGGGGATGATCGGGGCGACTGCAGCCTTGCGCTACGACGTAGCCATCGTGCTCGAGCATGTCCACGTGGTAGTCATTCACAACGCGCTTGACGGTTTCGAGAGCCCACGCATGTGCAGCGGGTACTCCAAGGTCGATGGTGATGCCTTTGAATTCGTCTCCCTGTTTCCAGCGCGAAGGTGGATCGGCAATGAGCCAATTGCGCGTCACAGGGTCATGGATAAACAGTGAGCCAGCGTGATCGTCGAGCGAGGCCTGCGCCCAGTCCATCCACAATCCGAACTTGAGCCCGAGGCTGTGGGCATAGTCGGCGATGAGCGCGAGGCCATGCGGAAACTTTTTTGGATCCGGATACCAGTCGCCCACTCCGCGAAACCACCCGGCATCGAGGTGGAACATTTCAAAACCCAGCTCCGCGGAATCGCGAATCATGCTGCGCGCCTGCGCTTCGTTAATCTGCATACCGCTGCCCCAGCTGTTATTCACCGCTTCGGGATAATGCGGAGACTCAATTGTGTCACGATGATTCAACACGTCGCGCACCCATGGCCGAAGTTCATTGCCCGCTCCATCCGCGCCTCCGCGAAATACCCCGACGAAAACGGTGGGTGAGAAAAAGCTTTCTCCGCTTTGAAGGAGCGTGCGAAAGGGGCCGGGCTCTGGATTCAGTCCTGCGGTTGTCGCCAACGTGCTGCCATTACGCTGGACTGCGATTCGTGTTCTTCCGCTGAATTCGATTCCGACATACCACCCGCAGGCATTGTGATCGGCGCGCTGGAGAAGTGTGTAAGGAATCATCTCCCGTTGCTGACCTTGTGCTGGGTGCGCGTATGTGCTGGATTCCCCGGTCCACTGATAACCATCGCGAACCGCATTCCGGTGCACGCCTTCCGCGGACGGCCCACCCGCACCCTTTTCTATCCAGACGTGTTCCAGCTGATCGCTGGTAGAGAGTTGTAGATTCAGCTGGAGGCTATCCTGCATCGGGAGCCAGACATCATGCGGGCTAAGATTTTGAATTTCGATGGAATGCTCAATTGGCCCGAATGGCGCACGCGCATTCCACTCCCAAAATGCGCGCAGATGCGGCTCGGAAGAATCGTATACAAGCCGAACTTTTGTCGGCGTAATCTGTGAGAGGGCCTGCTGAAAAGTCCACGAAATATCCACTCCGCGGGAGTCCACTTCCACACGTCGGATCAACGTATCGACTGGCGTAAAGCTCCAGCCCGAACATCCGCTTCGCGTAAAGCCTGATATTGCAGGTTGTGCCGAACCCGCCTCGAGAGCGATGGATGTATCTTTGTTGCCGATGTGAATGGCAGATGCGGCGAAAGCAATTGAGGTAAGCGCGAGTTGCACAAAGAGCGACGCGACGGGCGTTCCCTTCATATAGCTATTATGCCGAAAGGACGAACCATTACGTTCGATTCGGCATGCAGTGGCAAACACATGAGAGATTGTCATTCTCACTGCATCCGGTGCTACTCATCGATGTGATGTATCTTGGATTGCGGCGTCTTTATTAGCTTTCGGCGCTAATTTCATCAGGGCGATTGCTATGTATTTACGTTTGCTGGTCTTTGGTCTTATTGCTGGAGTTTCGCCGTATCTCGTTGCACAATCCGCTGCCCGCGTCGTCATGCCGCTTTGGCCTGATGGAGTGCCGGGCGCACAGACGAACGCCGCGCCGGAGGCCGATACGACGACGGCCAAAGATGGGCTGATCGCCGGCAGGCCGGTCATTCGGCTGGGCAATGTTTCGCAACCGACGCTTACGTTTTATCCGCCCAAGGCAAAGAATACCGGGGCCGCGATTGTGGTTTTTCCTGGCGGCGGATATCACATTCTCGCTATGGATCTTGAGGGCACAGAAGTCTGCGACCGGCTGAACTCTGCCGGCATTGCGTGCATCCTCGTCAAATATCGCGTTCCAGATTCGGGTCCGTACCCGAAATCTGACGCCGCGCTCCAGGATGCGCAACGGGCCATGGGCATTGTTCGTGCCCATGCTGGCGAGTGGAAAATTGATCCGGAGCGGATTGGTGTGCTGGGCTTCTCAGCGGGAGCACATCTCTCTGCGGCACTCAGTACCCATTTCGATGAGCGGCTCTATGCGCCTGTGGATGCGTCCGACAAACTGAGTTGCCGTCCTGACTTCGCGCTAATCATTTATCCCGGATATCTGGCAATCGCGGAACAAAACTTCGCCCCGAATCCCGATATTCATGTCACCGGCAAAACACCGCCGTCATTTATCGTGCAAGCCGAGGATGATACCGTGCACGTGGAAAATGCAGTGGTCTATTTCATGGCGCTGAAGCATGCCGGCGTCCCGGCGGAGCTGCACATTTATGCTCAGGGAGGCCACGGATACGGATTGCGGCGCACTGCTCTTCCGGTTACAACATGGCCTGACAGCGCCTTGGCATGGCTGCATACGATCCATGTTCTGACCAATGAAAATGGGAACAACAGCGCTCCGCACTAAGCAATGGCAGCCCCCTCCAAGATGCATCGAAGGCGCCAGACGTGTATGGTTACTGACGAAGAACAAAACTTTTAATTGAGGACTTTCTGTGCAGGGAATTAACCGGAGGACTTTTCTGAAAGCAGCGGGAACGGCAACAGCAGAGACGCTTTTGGCACCACGCATGTACGCATTGGCGACAGCTCAAAATGAGCCTTCGCAGCCTGTCTCAGCTAACGATCATATCCAGATCGCACTCATTGGAGCGGGCGGTCAGGGCATGGGCGACACGAAAGCCGCGGTGGAAGTTCCAGGCGTAAAGCTGGTCGCCGTGGCCGATTGCTACGACGGCAGGCTGGCGCACAGTAAAGAGATATGGGGTAGCGATATCTTTACCACGCGCGACTACAGAGAGATTCTGGAACGCAAAGATATTGATGCCGTCATCATCGGCACACCAGATCACTGGCACAAGCAAGCCTCCGTCGACGCGATGAAGGCCGGTAAGGATGTGTACTGCGAAAAGCCGATGATCCATCTCTACTCCGATGGGCCGGAGATGATCGAGACCGCGCGCACCACGAAACGCATCATCCAGATCGGAAGCCAGCGCGTCAGCTCCGTAATCTATGCGAAAGCAAAGGAGCTGCTGGCATCAGGCGCCATCGGTCAGCTCAATATGGTCACGGCACGTTGGGACCGCAACTCGGCAATGGGCGCATGGAACTACACCGTCCCGCTCGACGCCTCGCCCGAAACATGCGATTGGCCGCGCTTTCTGGGCACCGCTCCGAAAATCCCCTTCAATGCGGAACACTTCTTCCAGTGGCGCAAATGGAAGGCATATGGAAGCGGAGTAGCTGGCGATCTCTTCGTGCATCTGTTCAGCGGAACGCACTTCATCACCGGATCGCATGGTCCGACGCGCGCCATGGCGACCGGAGGTCTGCGCTTCTGGAAGGATGGGCGCGACGTACCCGATGTAATGCTCGGCCTCTTCGATTACCGCGAGGGATTTAACCTGAGTCTACGCGTGAATTTTGTAGATGGCGGCGAAGAGAGCGAAGGCCTGATCTTTACTGGATCGGAAGGCACAATGGAGATTGTCGGAAACTCCGTCAGCGTGAGCCGCGTGCCGCGCGAGAAAGAGCCTGGCTACACGATCAGTACATTCACCGAAGCCATGCAGAAGCAGATTCTTGAAGAGTATCGCAAAAAATATCCCGTAACTCATTTCGAGGGAGCGCCGCCTGCAGGATTTGAAAAGTATGTCGTCCCGCATGGATACAGCGACAGCTACGATCACTTCAAAAATTTCTTCGCCTCTGTGCGGTCGCGCCAGCCGGTTGTGGAAGATGCAGTCTTCGGGTACAGGGCGGCAGGTGCTGCGTTGCTTGGCAATCTTTCGATGGAACGCGGAGCCGTGATGCATTGGGATCCGGACGCGATGAAGCTGCTGTAAATACACGCCTGCCGCTCCGATCATGGGGCGGCAGACTTGCAATTCTCTGCAGAGACTTTTAACCTTCTCGACGAAACGTCATTTAGAAATTCGATAGGCTCTAAAGCTCTATTGTGCAGAACCTGAGCATTAGGATTTCTCTGAAATTCCGATTGGAGAGCGATCAACACCATGCGTCGGCGTGATTTTGTTAAAGGCATCGTTGCGGTATCGGCTACTGCGCGGTCAGTATTGGCTCAACAAGGAACACAGGTCGCGCCTTCCACGCCACCGCCTGTACCCACAGCTCCGGGCCCGGTTCCCTGGATGCGCGGAATGTCCGAAGTAAATCGCGTTCCGGTCAACTCGATTCTGCCGGATGCGGTGGCACAGACGAACGCTCATTTTTTTACTGGGCCAGAAATGGTAACGTTACGCCGCCTGTGCGAGATACTGCTGCCGCCAATTAAAAACTATCCGGGAGCGATCCAGGCAGGAACGCCGGAATTTCTGGATTTCCTGATTGGCGCGTCTCCGGCTGATCGCCAGGAGATGTATCGCGCCGGACTGCATCGGCTTGACGCTGAAGCCTCCGAGCGTTTCGGAGTAGCATTCGCGAATGTAACTTCGGCGCAAGCGGATCAACTGATTCGGCCCTGGCTGCGAACCTGGATGTCGGACCACCCGCCAACTGAGCCGTACGAGCAATTCATGAATGTGGCACATAGCGATATCCGGACAGCCACAATCAATTCCCAGGCATGGAGTGATGCAGAACGCGCCGAAGGCGAAGCTGCTCCGGACATGGGGCTGTATTGGTTTCCGGTTGAGCCTGACATGTATCGCGAGCGCATCCCGGTTCTGCAACGCCCGTCGCCGCAGAAGCGACATTCCTAGCGTTCCCGCGGTGCAGGTCGCTGCACGGAATTTTTTCAAGCAAAAGGTTGAGAAGCGAAGAGATGGCTGAAGAGACGGTAGATGTTCTGATTATTGGGTCTGGTCATTCGGGTGGGATGGCTGCCAAGATTTTGACGGAAAAAGGTATTTCATGCCTGATGTTGAATGCCGGGCCGATTGCCGATGTACAGAGAGACACGCAGCGAAAGCCGGCTTATGCTTTGCCGTATCGCGGTTTCAAAGAACCGGGACGCCTGCCGCATGTCTTTCAGTCCAATGAATTCAATGCAAATACATGGGTCGATGAACACGAAGTTCCCTATACCTATGATCCGAAGAAGCCCTACAACTGGGTAAGAGTAAGGCTGTTTGGCGGCCGTTCGCTCTTCTGGTCGCGCCAGTCGTTTCGACTCAGCGATTACGAGCTTAAAGGAAAGTCGCATGATGGCTACGGCGATGATTGGCCGATCAGCCTCGCCGATTTAGCGCCATACTACTCGAAGGTGGAAGGGATCTTCCGCGTGCGAGGTCACTCGGATGGCTTGGCGCAATACCCCGATGGCAACTTCATTGAGGACAACGCTCCGTGGTCGGGCTCGATGCAGCGCTTTGTCGATGCCGGCCAGCGCGCCGGCGTGCGCGTATGCAAGGCTCGCAGCTCCGAAGGAGTAAATGGGCTCGCGAGCTCGGTAAACCTGCTTCTGCCGGATGCTTTTGCCACCGGAAAACTGCAGGCAATTCCGAATGTCGTCGTGCGCGAAATCAGAACGGATAAGAATACCGGCCTGGCGAACGAGGTGCATTTCGTCGATCGTCTCTCGCGCAGGGAGATGTCGGTTAGAGCGCGTGTGATCGTGCTGGCAGCGGGCACGTTGGAGAGCACGCGGCTGCTGCTGAATTCGAAGCTGGCAAATTCGAGCGGCGTGATGGGTCACTACCTGATTGATCAGATCTACGGCGCAGGGGTTGTCTGCTCAGTGCCCGAAGCGCGCGATGGAAAAGCGGCACCCGGTCTGATGGGAGGAAGCGCCCTGATTCCCCGTTTCCGCAACATCGACACGAAGGCGAAAAATTTCATCCGCGGCTACGCTATGAACGTCTACAGCAGCAATGGGCCGATGGATCCGCGCAATATTGCAGCCTATGGAGAAGAGCTGCAGCAAAAACTGGAAAGCTATCACGGCAGCACTTTTGGTGCGGGCATTATGGGCGAGGTATTGGCTCGCTATGAAAACCACGTGAGCATCGACAAAAACGTTGTGGATGCCTGGGATATTCCTGTACTGCGCATCGATACGAAGTACACGGACAATGAATTCAATATGGCCCGAGACGCAGTGGACACCACCGTTTCCCTGGCGGAGGCTGCGGGCTTTGAAGTTCTCTCAAAGAACTATGATCCGAATCCCCCGGGCTACAGCATTCACGAGCTTGGAACCTGCCGGATGGGCGACGATCCGAAAACGAGCGTGCTGAATAAGTGGTGTCAGAGCCACGATGTGAAGAACCTCGTAGTCGTTGACGGAGCAAGCTTCGTGAGCGGCGGATGGCAGAATCCGACGATGACGATTCTCGCGCTTGCAATGCGCGCATCGGATCATCTGGCCGATGAAATGCGCCGAGGAAATGTCTGAGGCTTAGTAGCCGTTCGCAATGAGGTAATCAAGCGACAATTCAAATTCCGGCTTCGCCGTCCTCTGCTGCTCGAAGAACTTCAGCATCACGTCGGCTTCGAGATTGACCGGGTCTCCGCGCTTGAGATTGTGAAGATTTGTATACGCGTAGGTATGCGGAATGATCGCAGCTGTGATCGTTTTGCCGTCGAACTTTGCGACCGTGAGGCTGATGCCTTCAATAGCGATGGAGCCCTTATGGACGACATAGCGCGCAACGCTTTCCGGCACCGCAACGCGCAGCCACCAGTCCGTCGCGCGAGGATCGATGTCAGGTGAGACTGGATCAAGCGAGAGCAATGTTCCTGTCGCGTCCACGTGACCCTGCACTACATGGCCTCCTAGCGGCGTGCCCGCGGGCGTGGGTAATTCAAGATTCACGATCGTTCCCGGCTTGAGCGCTGCCAGAGATGTCCGCGCCACCGTTTCCGCAGCTAGATCGGCATGGAAAACCGGCGGATCGTTTGAGATATCGAGCGCCGTGAGGCAGGTGCCACTGACCGCGACGGAGTCGCCCGTGCGGAGCCGCTTGGCAATGCCAGGTGCCGAGATGGTGATGCGGCGGGCGCCAATGCGCTCTTCCACGCTAAGGATTTTTCCAGTCGTTTCAATCAGTCCAGTGAACATGGATCACTCTTTCCAGGGGTCGTGAAGGTAAGCCTCAAAGCAGGCATCGCTGCCGACCGTCTTCCATGAGATGCGCTCCAACTGCTGCAGGTTTCGCGGCGTATCAGCTAGTAGCGGGACAGCGTTGCCTCCAAGAAAAACCGGGGCATAGAAGAGACACAGCTTGTCGACAATATCCGCATCCAGAGCGGCAATGTTCAGCCGCGATCCTGCTTCGAGCATGCAGCTCAGAACCTGCATCTCCCCAAGTCGTGCAGCGATGTATCTGAGCGAAACATGTCCTTCGATTTTTGGGCTTCGCTCTAACCGAATCCCAGCCGATGCAAGCTCTCGTTCGCGTTCAGTGTTTTCATCCGTGTGAAAAACCAGGACATCGCCGTTCGCAGCTTGCACAAGCTTCGACGAAATGGGGAGACGCAGCGATGAGTCCAGCACGACACGCAGCAGCGGACGGCGCCGAGGCAATCCGCTGCGGTCGCTCAACAGTGGATCATCGGCGATGATCGTATCGACGCCGGTGATGATCGCGTCGGATGCATGGCGCATCTGTTGCACAATCGTCCGCGACGCTTCGCTGGTGATGTAATGCGTCCTGCCTTTTGAAGCAGAGCCTGGAGCAATGCGGCCATCGAGCGAAACGCCCGCTTTGAGCGTAATAAAGGGCTGCCGGGTACGGATCTGCTTGGCGAAGCCATCGTTCAGAGCCCGCGCTTCGTCCTGCAATACGCCGGTCGTGACAGGAATGCCAGCGGCGTGCAACTTCTCGATTCCCCGCCCGCTTACCTCTGGATTGGGGTCGCCTGTGGCTATGACGACGCGAGCTATGCCTGCAGAGATCAACGCATCGGCGCATGGCCCGGTTCGTCCATGATGCGAGCACGGCTCGAGGGTGACATATGCCGTTGCCCCACGAGCTTTTTCCCCGGCCTGCTTCAGAGCAACGATTTCGGCGTGATCGAATTTTTCGTATTCGTGGAAACCTTCGCCGATGATGTTTTCGTTTTGTACGAGCACACATCCAACGGCGGGATTCGGCGAAGACACGCCAACGGATCGCCTCGCCAGTTCAATGGCGCGCTCCATCCAGTGCATCTCGACAGGCGAGGCTTTTTCCTCCGGCACCATCAGGCTCCGAGTAGTGAATCGACGAAGGCTTTGCTGTCGAAAGGCAGCAGGTCTTCGATCTTTTCACCTACGCCGACGAATCGTACCGGCAAGTTCAACTCGCGCGCAATCGCAACAGCAATGCCGCCCTTCGCCGTGCCGTCAAGCTTGGTGAGCACGATGCCAGTTACGCCTGCGGATTCCGTGAACAGCCGCGCCTGCTGCAGTCCATTCTGCCCTGTCGTTGCATCCATCACCAGCAGTACCTCGTGCGGGCCATTGGGGATAATGCGCTGCGTCGTGCGGCGCATCTTGTCGAGTTCTGCCATCAGGCTGCTTTTCGTGTGCAGGCGGCCTGCAGTGTCAACAATCAACACATCATTGCTGCGCGCCTTTGCCGCCTGCAGCGCGTCGTAGAGTGCCGCTGACGGATCACCACCCTGCCGCGTCTTAATGATCTCCACGCCACTGCGCTGCCCCCATACTTCCAGCTGTTCAATCGCAGCCGCGCGAAACGTATCGGCGGCGCACATCAGCACGCTCTTGCCTTGCGCGCGATAATAAGCCGCCAGCTTGCCGCTGGTAGTAGTCTTGCCGGTGCCGTTCACGCCCACCATCATGATGATTTCGGGCGGTGCTACAGCGCGAACCGGGCGCTGTTGCTCATCGAGAATGTTCTTGATCTGCTCCTTCAGCAGGTCCTTGAGCTCCGCCCCGTCTCTGATTTGCTGACGTTTCGCACGCTCGCGCAGCGCATCGATGATCTCGCCTGTGGTGGTCACGCCCAGGTCGGAGGCGAGTAGGCTCATCTCCAGTTCTTCAAGCGTGGACTCGTCCACCTCGCGCGTAAGGGCTATGACGCTTTCAATGCGCTCGCCGAGACTGTCCCGCGTGCGCGAGACGGCATCTTTCATGCGGTCGAATATGTTCTTTTTTTCCGGCTCGTTGAGACTGCCAAACAGCGTTTGAATCATGCTATTTCGAGTGTAACAAGCTACTCGTCGCGTCCCGGCCGCGACATCAGGGCCCGCATGGCCTCAAACGGCGGTTTATCGTCATACAAAATAGCCGATACCTGCTCCGTAATCGGCATTTCAACGTTGTAGCGGCGAGCGAGCCCGAGTGCAGCCGACGTGGTCCGCACGCCCTCAGCGACCTTGCCGCGGAGTTCTGCGAGAACCTCCGCCAGCTTACGGCCTTTTCCCAGCTCGATTCCCACGGTGCGATTGCGGGAGAGCGATCCGGTACAGGTCAAAACCAGATCGCCGATCCCTGACAGTCCGGCAAGCGTTTCGCTGTGTCCGCCGCAGGCCACGGCAAGCCGCGTCGTTTCGACAATGCCGCGCGTAATCAGGGCTGCGGCGCTGTTGTGTCCAAGTCCCAGACCGGAAACGATGCCTGCGGCAATAGCGATGACATTCTTGAGTGCGCCGCCAAGCTCTACGCCCACCACGTCTTCGTTCGTATAAAGGCGCAGCGACTGGCTGCCGAATTCACGTTGAATACACGCGGCCAGATCGGCATCTTTCGATGCGATGGTGACAGCCGCCGGAAAACCTGCGGCGACCTCCTGCGCGAACGATGGCCCACTCAGCACGCCGATCGGCAGGTTCAGATCAAATCTCCCAATCACCTCGGCGATGACCTCGCTCACGCGCAGCAGTGTTTCGTCTTCCAGACCTTTTGTGGCGCTTACCACCATCTGTCCGGACCGCAGGAATGGCGCGAACTGCTCATAGCTGGCCCGCACGTGATGCGACGGCATAACGCTCACAACAATCTCAGCATCGCCTAGCGCCTGTTCAATGTTTGAAGTCGCGCGAACGCTCCTCGGCACAGGAATGCCCGGCAGAAACACCGTATTTTCGCCACGCTCCGCGATCGTTTCGCTGACATCGGGCGAGTGCGACCAGAGCGTCAGATCATGGCCGCCACGGCTGGCGAGGCTCACCGCAATCGCCGTGCCCCATGCCCCGCTTCCCATGATTGCAATACGACTCATGCCGCATCTGCCTTTTTACCGAAGCGATATTCCGTCCCCTGGGCCAGGCGCTGAATATTCTGATGGTGTTTGGCAATCACAATCAGTGGCACAATGACCAGCACGGCGACAAGCACTCCTGTGTAGGCACGATGGGGCAGGAGAAATGCGAAGACAGGAAAGGCGACGGCAGCCAGAATCGACGCAAGCGAAACATAGCGCGAGAGCGCAAGTCCCGCGATGAAAACCACAAGTCCGGCCACCGCAGGCAACCATGCAAGCGCCAGAAAAACTCCGAACGCAGTAGCCACTCCTTTACCGCCCTTGAAGCCCAGCCAGACGGTATAAATGTGGCCAAGTATGGCGAACAGTGCGGCAATCGCCATTGCACTTTGTTGAGGAACAGCCTGCAGTCCGGGGACATGCAGCAGCCACGCACCGGCAAGTACCGCAACGTATCCCTTCAGAGCGTCGAGCAAAAATGTAAGAGCGCCAAGTCCCTTTGCGCCGGAACGGATGACGTTGGTTGCGCCGATGTTGCCGCTACCCTTGGAGCGAATATCTTCGTGGCGAACAAAGCGCACCAGCAGATATCCAAACGGAATGGAGCCGAGTAAATAAGCAACCACGGCAACCACAAGATACGTGACGAATGACATTGCGATTATGAGTGTAGCAGCCGGACTACATCAGTTTGCGGCGCACCATGTCCAGCGCCTGCTGGCTGGCATAGAAGCGAATACGCTCGCGGTCTCCCGCAAAATTCTTTTCGACCACCTCGGTCTGTACCCCGTCGCTGATCGCGATGTAGACCAGCCCAACCGGCTTCTCTTCCGTGCCTCCGCCGGGACCGGCAATGCCCGTGACGCCTACGCCGTATGTGCTGCGGCAGCGACGGCGAATGCCCTCGGCAAGCGCCGCTGCTACTTCCCGGCTGACCGCGCCCTTTTCATCAATCAACTCTTCCGGAACGCCTGCGAATTCCGTCTTCAATTCATTGCTGTAGACGATGGCCCCGCCAACGAATGACCGCGAACTCCCGCTGATGCTGGTCAATCGCTCAGAGAGCAATCCACCCGTACAACTTTCGGCCACCGAAAGCGTCGCACCGCGCATTCCGAGATAGTAGAGAACAATCTGCTCCAGCGATTCCGCGCGCGTTGACGACGAGTAAACGTGGTCTTCCAACTCTTCTTCAATCAGGCTTGCCAGCTCATTCACGCGAGCTTCGGCTTCTTCCATGGTCGGTTTCGAGGAGATCAACGTCAGCTGAATATCGCCTAGATGCGCCAGAATCGTCGTCTCGACATCGGTAAAGCGCGTGTAGATCGGCGCAATGCGCGCGTCGGCATGCGACTCGCCAATCATGGCAGCCTTGAGCGTACGTGTGGCAATGAACTTTGGCGGTAGAATTTCACGCAGGCGCGGGACGCATTGCTCGTCGAACATCGGCTTGATCTCATTTGGAGGCCCAGGCAGCAATATGCCGAGCTTGCGATGCGTGGCGAAGACAGTATCCAGCCATTGGCCCGGCGCGGTGCCGCGCGGATTATCGAGCACCTCCGCACCCGCCAGCTTATCGGCTTGCTTCAGGTTATTTTCCGTAAGCTGCCAGCGCCGTGCCGCTGCGCGTGCATAAAGCTGGCCAACAATATCTCCATCGCGTTTCAGCGCGATGCCAAGCGCATCGGCCCATGCCTCGCGTGTCAGGTCGTCTTCAGTCGGCCCCAGGCCGCCCATGGTAATGATGATGTCGGCGCGGCCCAGCGCCGAGCATATGGCGTTGGTCAGATCTTTTCTGCGGTCGCCGACGATAGTTTTGAAAGCGACGGAGACGCCAAGCTCATTCAGGCGCTCTGTGAGATAGAGAGAGTTCGTGTCCTGACGATAGGGCGTCAGCAGTTCGGAGCCGATGGCGATAATTTCACATTTCATGCGGTGCGGAAGGCAGAACAGGAGTTAAAAAGGACGCTGCCCCTCCACTCCCAAAGCTAAATGATACATGGCCGTATTAGTCGCCAGGATAAGATCGCCTCCCGGAGCAAAAGACAGCCCGACAATACCCGATCCGGCAACAGCTAAAGAAGCTTCACCCGACGGCGTAATGCGTGCCACACCGCGCCTGCCGTGCAGCGATCCTGCCACATAGACGTTTCCCGCGATATCAAGCGCAAGACCCTGCGGGCGTCCCAGTCCACGATAAAACACAGTTGAATTGCCATCTCGGTCGATGGCGTACACATTGTCGTAGCTGGATGTCGTCGGCCCGGTCACGTAGAGCGTTTCATCTCTGCCAAAGGCGAGATGGTAAGCGGCCACGCTCGGTTCCAGTGTGGCGAAAACAAATATCTGGCGGTCGGGAGCAATCTTGAAAATCGTGCCGCTGCGGTCGCCGACGTATAAATTTTGCTCGGCATCGAAAGCGAGTCCGGTCGCAACGCCCATGCCTTCAGCAAATTGCGTGTAAATGCCGTTGGGCGACACGCGGAAGACGGTCCCGTCGTTGCGGGACGAAACATAAAGAAAGCCTTCCGGGTCGAGCGCCATCCCAGTCGCGTTGATGATGCCGGTCACGAATGGGCGCATTTCGCCATCGGAGCCTATGCGGTACACGGAAACCGGAGTGCTCTGCCCACGCGTCCCCGAAAGCGTGGCGTAGATATTGCCCTCGATGTCCACTGCCGGATTTGCCACAATATGCACATCAGTGGCAATCATCCCCGCAATCAGCATCTTCACAGCGTTACTTTGCGCGCCGTTCTGCAAAACCTGAAGGTCTCCGCTCTCCGCCTCATCAGGAATACGAACTTTAAGGCACGCGCTGCGGCTCAGCAGGACGGATGTGGCCAATTGACCCAGCATAGCCACGGGTTGCCGCAACGGCGTCGGTCCGAGATTGGCTCCCTTGATCTCCACCTCGCCGCCCGGCAGCGCCGCGCCCGGAGACACAGTTTCGATCCTGGGAGCATCAAGCGCCTCGTGTTTTGCAATCCGTGCCATATCTCGAAACCAGCGACTCATTTCCTCAAATCTCTTAGAAGCAGACATTACCACCAGTGATGGATGACGAGAAACACCATGAGAGCATAGATACCTGCGGCCACGTCATCCAGCATGATACCTGTCCCCCCATGCAACCGTTCGAGCTGACGAGCGGGCCACGGTTTTATGATGTCGAAGACACGGAAAAGGAGCAAGCCGAGAAGAGCATACCGCCAGCCGGCAGGTGCGGCAGCTAGCGCGATCCATTGGCCGCAGACCTCGTCAAGCACAACGTAGCCGGGATCTTCGCGTCCAGCTTCCCTCTCGACAATGCTCGCCGCAGGAATGCCGACGATGAGCGCCAGCAGCGCGCCACTCACAGAAACTACAGCTATTTGCAGCGAGGTCGGGTGCGCCAGCTTAACAGCCAGGAACCAGATCAGCGCAGCTGCCACAGATCCCCATGTGCCCGGCCCCGGCTTACCGAATCCTACACCGAAGAAGGTAGCCGCAGCCCAGGCCCAGAGAGTCTTACTCTTCATCGTCATGCTGGCGGCCTGGCCTCAATCCCTTCAGGTCTTCGAGTACCTCAGGATCGAGAATCGGCGACGAGATGCGGTAGACACCGCTCGCCCATTTTCCCAGGTCGATCTTTCTGCAGCGATCGCTGCAGAAAGGGAAATCTTCGCCGCTGGCCAGAACGAGAGTGTTACACGTTGGACAGCGCAGGATTTTTGTATTTTTCGCGGCCTTCTTGGTCATACCTCTGAAATAACGCGCGCGACCACGTCATAGTCGTGCGCTTCGGTGATCTCGCATTCATAGAAGCGGCCCGGAACGATGGCTTCAAGCGGGCCGAAGTCATTGATGTACACCGTGCCGTCAATTTCCGGCGCGTGAAACTGCGAACGGCCTTCCCATAACAGCGGTGTTTCGGCGGATTCGCCTTCCGCCAGCACCGTCATGGTGCGGCCAACCCATTGCTGCTTTGCCTTCTTGCTCAGGCCCTTCTGTTGACGCATCAGGGTGCGCTTGCGCTGTTCGATGACCTTTGCGGGAACTTTTTCGCCCAGCGGAAATGCGCCCGAGCCTTCTTCATCGGAGTAGCCGAAGACGCCAAGCCAATCGAAGCGCGCTTCCTTGACGAAGTTCGAGAGCGTCTCGAAATCCGCATCTGTTTCGCCGGGGAAACCGACAATAAACGACGTGCGCAGCGCAATCCCCGGAACCGCTGCACGGACTTTTTCGATCGTCTTGAGAAAGATGTCCGCGTTTGCGCCGCGCTTCATGCTCTTGAGCACCGAACCCGAAGCATGCTGTAGCGGGACATCCAGATATTTAACGATGTTGTCGTGCTTGGCAATGGTTTCGAGCAGCTTGCCCGTGATCTTGTTCGGGTAGGCATAGAGGAACCGCAGCCAGCGTAATCCTTCAATGCCTGCCAGTTTGTCGAGCAGGAGCGCCAGGCCGTCTTTCAGGCCAAGATCCTCACCGTAGCAGGTCGTGTCCTGGCCGATGAGCGTGATCTCCTGCACTCCCTGCGCCACCAGGCGCTCCGCTTCGGCTATTACCGATTCGAATGCCCGTGAGCGGAACTTGCCGCGCAAATTAGGAATGACGCAGAAGCTGCAGGGATGATCGCAACCTTCTGCGATCTTGATATACGCCGATGGCCCGCGCGTCGCCAGCAGGCGCGGCGTGGTGTGGTCGTAGAGATACTGCGGAAGCGCAGCCGTGGCGCCGTCCCATTCCTTACGGGCAAAGCGGCCCTGCGATTCGCGCAGATCGCCTTCGGCGCGGGCGGTTGTTCCGCTAAGAATGTTGAATGGCGACGCCAGCTGCGACGCCGAAACCACTGGAGCCTGCAACCCTGCGGCTTCGAGAATTTTTTCGAGTTCCCCGGTGCCGACTACGGCATCCACTTCCGGAATATTCTTGCGAATCTCGTCACGATAGCGCTCGACCAGGCATCCGGCGACGATCAGCTTCTGAGCTTTTCCCGTCACCTTGTGCTGCGCCATTTCAAGAATCGTGTCCACTGACTCCTGCTTGGCCGTATCGATAAATGAGCAGGTGTTCACCACCAGCACATCGGCGGTTTCCGGAGAGGTCGTCATCTGCGCGCCTGCCTGATCGAGCAGGCCCATCATCACTTCGCTGTCCACCAGATTTTTGGGACAGCCAAGGCTCACAAATCCGACCTTGAGGCGCGGTGTCTGTGTTGCGGTTTTTGAGGAATCGAGGACGCTGATCTCAGCATCGTCGAGAAGAGATTGAGTCACATTCTTATTTTACCGGAACACTTCAGGAGGCGGGGTCGCAAGTGTTATCATCACAAGTGTGCCGGGTCCTACGCGACGTAATCCCGCCAACCCCGCCAGGCCCGGAAGGGAGCAACGGTAACGGGCTAGTATGTGCGCAGTAGGTTCCCCGGTGCACTTTTCTTTCTGCCCTGCCGCCATATTCTTAAGACACAACTTTTACACACCGGCGTATACGTAGATCCATCCCTTTCATAGACATCGAAGCATGCGCTCAGAGAGAATGATGTTTTACCTCGAAACAGATGGAGAACAGCCTTGAGCCTTACCGTGCGTCCTCAAACGTCTCGACGCGCCAAAATCAGTGCTATCGGAACCTACGTTCCTCCCCGCGTATTGACCAACGCAGATCTCGAAAAAATGGTCGAAACCAACGATCAATGGATTGTCGAGCGCACCGGCATCCGTGAGCGCCACATTCTGGAAAAAGGTCTGGCCACCAGCGACATGGCTGTCGAGGCCGCAAAGAATTGCCTCGCCGAACGCGGCATCGATCCAACGGAAATCGAAGTCATCATTGTCGCCACCGTCACACCCGACATGCTCTTCCCTGCCACCGCATGCCTCGTTCAGGACAAGCTCGGCGCAAAAGGCGCATGGGGATTTGACCTCTCTGCAGCCTGCTCCGGCTTCGTCTACGCGCTGCAAACCGGCTGCAAGCTGGTGGAATCAGGCGCGCACTCAAAAGTTCTCGTCATCGGCGCCGATACCATGTCCTCCATTCTCGACTACACCGACCGCGCCACCTGCATTCTCTTTGGCGACGGCGCCGGTGCTGTGCTGATTGAGCCCGCCGAGGTTGGCGAACTCGGCATGATCGACTTCGCGCATGAAATCGACGGCTCCGGCGGCTGCTCCCTCTACATGCCCGCCGGCGGAAGCCTCAACCCACCCTCTGCCGAAACGGTCGCGAAGAAGATGCACTACGTCCATCAGGACGGGCAGGCGGTCTACAAATATGCCGTGCGCAAAATGGCCGAAGCGACCGAAAAAGTCTTGACCCGCGCCGGCATCACTGGCGCCGATCTCGGCTGCTTCATTCCCCACCAGGCCAACAAGCGCATTATTCTCTCTACCGCGGAACGCCTCGGCATGCCGCTCGATCGCGTCATCATCAATATCGACCGCTATGGCAACACCACAGCAGCCACAATCCCGCTCGCCATGCAAACAGCGCGCGAGGAGGGCCGCTTGAAAAAAGATGACCTGGTGCTGCTCGCCAGCGTGGGTGCCGGATTCACCGTCGGCGCGGCCCTCTTGCGCTGGGAAATATAGAACTCCTCCCCGACCCATGTTCCGAAAAAAACCCTGTCGTGACTGCAAAGCCCTGAGTGCCCGGGCTTTGCAGCCCCCGAATCTTGCATTGACCCCCGCCATCCTTCCGGACTATGATCCCATCCCGCGAGGTGATCTAATGGCAGAACTCACCAGCACCATCCACGCAATCCTGAAAAACAAGCCCACCGACATCTGGTCTACCACCCCCACCGCCTCCGTTTACGAAGCCATCGAGGTGATGGCCGACAAGCAAATCGGCGCGCTCCCGGTCATGGAACAGGAACAACTCCGCGGCATCCTCTCCGAGCGCGACTACGCCCGCAAAGTCATCCTCAAGGGCCGCTCCTCAAAAGACACCCCGGTAGCCGACATCATGACCTCCGACCCCATCACCATCACGCCGCATCACACCGTAGCCGAGTGCATGCGCATCATCACCGACAAGCGCATACGCCACCTGCCCGTTGTCGAAGGCGGCAAGCTCATTGGCATGATCTCGATCGGCGACCTCGTCAACTGGGTCATCACCGAGCAGCAGCAGACCATCCGGCACCTCGAAGCCTACATAAGCGGCATGGCCTCATAGAATCGACGCGGGATGCCTGAACATCGGTGCCTGAATGCGGGTGCCCCAGGTTCGCGAAGCTAACCTGGGACTTTCCCGGAGACGACGCCTGAAATATGGCGCGTGAGATGTATCGTCATCAGCCCATGAACCGGCTGCCTGAATGCGGGTGCCCCAGGTTCGCGAAGCTAACCTGGGACTTTCCCGGACACGATGCCTGAATATGATGCGTGGAACGTACCATCAGCCCATGAACCGGCTGCCTGAACGCGGGTGCCCCAGGTTCGCGAAGCTAACCTGGGACTTTCCCGGAGACGACGCCTGAATATGATGCGTGGAACGTACCATCAGCCCATGCACCGGCTGCCTGAATGCGGGTGCCCCAGGTTCGCGAAGCTAACCTGGGATCTTCCCGGACCGACGCCTGAATATGGCGCGTGAGATGTATCATCATCGGCCATGAACTGGGTGCTCCACCCTTTCGCGCTTTTGCGAAAGGGTGGGATCGACAAACTTTCCAGGGCAAAAGGTAGAAACACTATAAAAAAGAGAGGCTTCAACCCCGGCCATCTCGCATTTATGATTGCCATCATGCGCAAGCCAGCCATCCTGCTCTGTACCTGCGTCTTAGCCCTTACCCCGGGGACCCCACGCTTTGCGCAGCAAAGCGTGGGAGAAAGCCACAAATGGGCCGTAGTCCTCCACGGTGGAGCAGGCGTCATCGAGCGCAGCCACATGGACGCGAAGACCGAAGCCGCCTACCGCGCCGATCTTCAAACCGCGCTCCAGAAAGCCGCCGACACACTCGACAAAGGCGGCTCCGCGCTCGACGCCGTAGAAGCCGCCATCCGCTACATGGAAGACGATCCGCTCTTCAACGCAGGCCGCGGAGCCGTCTTCACCGCCGCAGGAAAGAACGAGCTCGACTCCGCCATCATGGACGGCTCCAATCTCAAAGCCGGGGCCGTCGCCGGAGTCACCCGCACCCGCCACCCCATCTCTCTCGCCCGCGCCGTCATGGAAAAGTCCCCGCACGTTATGCTCGAGGGCTCCGGAGCCGACGACTTCGCGGCAGCCAACGGCCTCGAAATGGTCAACCCCAGCTTCTTCTTCACAGAACGCCGCTGGCAGAACCTGGTCGACGATCTGAAACAGCAAGGCAAGCCCATTCCGCCGCGCCCAGCCGGAGCGCCACCCGAGCCTAAAAAGCTTACTTCGGACCTCATGTTTCCCATCGAATCCCCTGAAGCTCACAAATTCGGCACCGTTGGACTCGTCGCCCTCGACAAGCAGGGCAACATCGCCGCCGGAACCTCTACAGGCGGACTCACCGCCAAAATGTGGGGCCGCGTCGGCGATTCGCCCATCATCGGCGCCGGAACCTACGCCGATAACCGCTCCTGCGCCGTCTCCGGCACCGGAACCGGCGAATACTTCATCCGCCTCACCGTCGCGCGAACCATCTGTGCCTTAGTTCAATACAAAGGTATGACCCTGCAGGAAGCAGCTGATGAGGTCGTCCAGCACCAGCTCACCGACATAAAGGGTGACGGCGGCATCATCGCCATCGACACCAAGGGCGATATGGTCTGGAGTTTCAATACTGAAGGAATGTATCGCGCCCGCATCTCCGAAGGCGGTAAACCAGAAATCGGCATGTACAAAGACGAAAAGTAGTCGTCAAAAACCTGTCGTCCCGACCCGAGCAGAAGGCGAAGCCGAGCGAACCTGCAGCTTGCATCCACAGGCCCAAATCTGGGTCCCCCATCCTTTGCAAAGCAAAGGGTGGGAAAGCATGCGATAACGTCGGGCGCCGGGTGCCCCAGGTTCGCGAAGCTAACCTGGGTTCCGTGCAACGGCAATCCAGCAGGGAGCGTCCTCACATGGCCGATCGCTCCCACTGATAGTGAAGTGTGAGCGTTTACTGAGGAGGACGCAGTAACTCAACCCGGACGACCTTGCATTCCACCTGCTTGCCCTCCGGGGTTTTGATCTTCACCTTCTTGCCGTCAATCTCGTACGTGATCTCCGACCCCACAACGAAATCCGTAGCATTCATGGATTTGCTGGAGTCGGTCCGGCATGTGTACTGGTTCCCGGTCGTAATAAAGGAAAGATCGTAAGCCTGATGCTTGTGCTGCTTGTCTGTCGTGCCCGCAGGCTGAGAGTCTTTGAGGACGCTTGTGCCTTGCATTTTCTTATCAGCAAAGACCGGAATTGTCGAAACAGCCAGCAGAATTACCGCAGCCAACCTACGCATGCAATCCTCCAAAGACAAACAACTTGAATGAAACTGTCTATTTCTCGATCTCGACGCCGCGCCAGAAAGCAACATGGTTTTTAATACTGCGGGCGGCAGGCTTCGGATCAGGGTAGTACCAGGCAGCATCCTGGTTCTCCTGCCCATCGACCAGCAGGCTGTAATAGCGCGCCAGACCCTTCCATGGGCAAGTCGAGGTCGTCGAGCTGGGGCGAAGATATTCCCGCTTCACCGCCGTCTCAGGAAAATAAACATTTCCTTCCACCGTCTCGTAAGTATCACTTTCTGCAATTACTTTTCCGTTCCAGACTGCCTTTGCCATCTATCTTGTTTACCCTTCTCGTAAATCCAACCCAACTACATTAGCAGATGCGCCCCCGGATCAAAAGGCGCAAGACGGACAAATCGCAAAATCTTGTCAAGCCCCCAATGCGTATTGTCTAGTTACAAGCATCTGTAAACAAACAACTTACAAGCGCAGTATAAGTGCCGATAATTATGCCCAAAATTGCTACCATAGAAATAGGCAGGAAATTTGGGATGATACGTGCAGTTGGATGTCGTCATCCTGAATGCATAACGAAGATGCCGTCATCCTGAGCAAAGCGTAGCGAAGTCGAAGGACCCGCACGAGCAAAACTCGTGCGAATCGTTGCAAAGCAACGACCGCATTTACCCGCCGTATATCGCCTGACCTGAGCAGCAGTAACAGCAGCCGCTCTCAAATCTGGAGCCTGCTAAAAAGACGCATGAAATCAGTGAAAAGTGCAGAGAAGAGCCCCAAAAAGCGTCAAAGCACCAGAATTTGCGAATGAAAAAACGGTAGAAGCACCGGCCTTTAGGCCGGTGAATAAAGGAAACGCTCAAGGGGCTTTAGCCCCGGACCTGCCTAAAAAAGGTAGACCCCCCTTGTAAACCATTGAAAATACAAGAACCAGCTTAACCCGTTAAGAATGACGAAGATAGCGGGGGATCATCCCCCGCTATCTTATTGAAAACAAACAAAATCGAGAAAAAGCAGGGGGAGGGGGTCAGACCGCCTGTTCCACCAGCGGCCCATGTGTCTTCGCCGTTGGCTTCTCCTCTACCGGAGCATCCCCGATCCGCTTCGTATAGCTGCAGGCGACCACAGACTCTTCCTCACCCTTTTTCTTGCGCTTCTTCGTGCCCTCTTCCTCGCCCGGAGCAGGCTTCTTGTTGTTCGGGCAGACAAGATATACGCCGGATTTGAGCGTCTTTTCCATCAGGTATGGAGAGCCGCAGTCCGGGCACTTCTGATCCACAGGCTTGAAGTTGGCCGTAAAGTCGCACTTCGGGTAGTTCTCGCAGCCGTAAAAGAGATTGCCGCGCCGCGCCTTCTTCTCGACAATCTGCCCATCCTTGCACTTCGGGCAGACCATCCCGATCGTGTTCTGCTTGATGTACTTGCACTTCGGGTAAGCCGAGCAGGAGATGAACTCGCCGTACTGGCCCATGCGCTTTACCAGCTGGCTGCTGCACTTCGGGCATTGCTCGTCGATCGGCTCCGGCGGCTTCTGCTGCTGCTTCTGGTTCAGACGGCGCACCGTCTTGCACGGAGGATCCTCGTTGTAACCGGGGCAGGCCATGAACGGCCCCCACGGCCCATTACGCAACACCATCACGCGCCCGCAGTTCTCGCAGTATTCTTCTTCCTTCTCGGCTTCCTGACCTTCAGGCAGCGTGAGATTAGGCTTCGTCTCGAAATTTTCCCGCGTGTAATCGCAGCTGCCTTTTTTCTTCTTGTCGTAGCTGCTGCACGCATAAAAAGAGCCAAATTTGCCCCACTTCAGCACCAGCGGCGAGCCGCACTGCGGACATTTCTCGTCCGTCGGCTTCTCCATCCGCTTAATGTTTTCCATGTGCTTCGAGGCGTCTTCGAGTTCTTCAGCAAAGTGCCCATAGAAGCCTTGCAGAAGGTCGGTCCACTTCTCGCGGCCGTCTTCGATATCGTCCAGCTCCGTCTCAAGCTTGGCCGTGTACTTGGTGTCGAAGATATACGGAAAGTTCTTCACCAGCAGATCGGTGACAACCGTGCCGATTTCGGTCGGCACAAAGCGCCCCGAGCGTCCGCCGATCTTCTGCACATACTCGCGGTCCTGGATCGTATTAATGATGGACGCATACGTCGAAGGCCGCCCAATACCCTGCTCTTCCAGTTCCTTAACGAGCGAAGCTTCGTTGTAGCGCGGAGGCGGTTCCGTGTAATGCTGCTCTGGCTTCAGCTCATTCAGCTTGAGCGACTGGCCCTCGTCGAGCGCAGGCAGCTTATTCGCCAGCGCTTCGTCATCTTCGTCCTTCTTGTCTTTCGATTCTTCGTAGACCCGGAGGAAACCGTCGAACTTCAGCACCGATCCGGTGACGCGGAAGTCGTAGTTACGATCCGCCTTGGCAACGATGTCCACAGTCGTCTGATCGAAGACCGCAGGCGTCATCTGCGAGGCGACAAAGCGCTGCCAGATCAGCTTGTAGAGCTTGTACTGTTCATCGCTCAAATAGCGGCGAATCTCGTCCGGGTGCAGATCGACGTTCGTCGGACGAATCGCTTCGTGTGCGTCCTGCGCGTCCTTCTTGGACTTGAACGCATTCGGCGCAGGCGGCAGATACTTATCGCCCAGCTTCGACTTGATCCACTCGCGCACGCTGGCAATCGCATCGGGTGCAACGCGCGTCGAATCGGTACGCATATAGGTAATAAGACCGACCGTACCTTCGCTGGGAATCTCGATGCCTTCATAAAGGCGCTGCGCCACGCCCATCGTGCGGCGCACGTTGAAGCCAAGCTGCCGCGAAGCATCCTGCTGCAGCTTGCTGGTGGTGAAAGGAGCCGTCGAGTTGCGCTTGCGCTCCTTGCGATCTACAGCACGCACCGCCCAGTTAGCCTTCTTCAGCTGCGCAACGACTTCGTCCGTGATCTTCTGCTCAGGCAAAGAAGGAGTATCGACGGTCTCGACGCGAGCGCGCTGTCCATCAATGCCGACAAAGCGCGCAGTAAACGGCGACGACTTCTGCGCTTCGAGCACAGCGTCGATCGTCCAGTATTCGACAGGATTGAATGCCTTGATCTCGCGTTCGCGCTCGACAATAAGGCGCACGGCGACAGTCTGTACGCGACCAGCCGAAAGCCCGCGCCGGACCTTGTCCCACAACAGTGGCGACACCTGGTATCCGACGATACGATCCAGCACGCGGCGCGTCGTCTGCGCATCAACCAGATGGGAATCGACGTCACGCGCATGTTTGAAGGCGTCTTTTACGGCCTTCGGCGTGATCTCGTTAAAAGTAACGCGATGAATCGTGCCTTTCTTCACTACCTTGCGCAATTCATCTTCGAGATGTGCAGCAATGGCCTCGCCTTCACGGTCAGGGTCAGGCGCAAGATAGACCTGGTCGGCCTTTGCCGCCAGCTTCTTGAGACGGTCTACGACCTTTTCCTTGCCGGGGATGACAATCAGCTCCGGCTCAAAGGTTCCGTCTTCAAGATCAACACCAATTTTATTTTTGGGCAGGTCCTTAATATGTCCAACTGATGCTTCGACCGTATAGTCCTTGCCCAGATATTTGCTGATCGTCTTCGCTTTCGCAGGGGATTCGACGATCACAAGCGCTTTGCTCATTGTTTTCCTTCAATTCACGGGCATCGTTCGCCCAACTGCAAACTGCACCGAATTCTTATGGAAGCTATCACGCATTCGCCAAGTAATCCAGCGCGCACAATTCTACAGACGCAGAATCTTGCGAATGGATACATGACATCAACGCTTTCGGGAGTCAGAAACTTTTAACGTAATTCTTGCCCGGAAGTTGCTTGACGCGTCCCTGTAACTCCAGTTCAAAAAGTGCGGTAAACACTTCCGATGAACTCAGCTCAGGCTCCAACTTTTCCATGATCTCGTCAAGCTGCATGACTTCGTCGTGGCGTAACACGCTCATCACGTGGCTTTCGGCAGGCGGCAGTGGAGCTTCCTCAAATAACGATGCAGCAGGGTGCCCTTTCGATGCAAGCTCCCAGTTCGACTCCAGCTCGACGCGAACCTGCGAAGGCAGATCTTCCCACACGTCTTCCCACGTCGCTGTGAGCTTAGCGCCCTGCTTAATCAACGTGTTAGGCCCCCACGCATTCTTGGTCGTCACGTTACCCGGAACGGCAAAGACGTCGCGGTTCTGTTCGAGCGCGCAGCGTGCCGTCACGCGCGTACCGCTATGTTCTGCCGCTTCGACGACCAGCACACCGACGCTCATTCCGCTGAGAATACGATTGCGTTTGGGAAAGTTCTGCGGAGCCGGAAAAGTTCCCATCGGCAGTTCGGAAACAATCGCTCCGCCGCTGGCAATGATCTGCTCGGCCAGAGCCTTGTTCTCCTTCGGATAGATCACGTCGATGCCCGTTCCCCAAACGGCGACGGTCTTTCCTTTAGCCGCCAACGCGCCTTTGTGCGCGGCAGTATCGACTCCCCGCGCCATGCCGCTCAGAATCACGACGCCTCGCCCCGCAAGGTCGCGTGAAAGCATCTCCGCCATGCCGCTTCCGTAAGGGCTCGGATGCCGCGTACCGACCACGGCAATCGCAGCCTTCGCCAGGAGCGAAACATCGCCACGAACCCAGAGCAGTACAGGAGCGTCAAAAATCTCGCGCAGGCGCTCAGGATAATCCGGATCGCTGTATGTCAGAAACGCAGCGCCCGATTTTTGCATTGCCTCAAGTTCATCATTTGCCGCGCGCAGCGCCTGACCGTCGGCGATAAACTGCACCGCCTGCGCAGGAAACTGCAACGCCTCCAATCCTGTGAGCGGAAGACCGAGTATCGCTTCAGCGGAACCTGCTTCGCGCACCGCCCGCAGAATGCGTCGCGGACCAAGACCCGGAGTGAGCACAAGTGCAAGCCAGGCGAGACGTTCCGGTTCGACAGACAAAGCAGCGGACGGCAATGGGGAATCGGCAGTTGTAGCCAATGCAGGCACCTTCGGCAATCTTCTGCCGAACACATTTCCTTTTGAGTGAATTTGCAGGGAGACTAGCCGCGGCACGGCGCGAAGTCAAGTTACCAAAGGCGTTGTTACACTAGTTGGTGAGTCTTCTTCGTGTTGCTGCCATCAACTTTCTCAATCCCGCGCCTTTGATGTGGGATTTCGAGCATGAGCCGGGTAAGAGCCGTCTCGCCCTACGTTATTCCATTCACCAGACCACTCCCGCAGGTTGCGCCGACGAGCTGATGCAGGGAAACGCTGACATCGGACTGGTGCCCGTGGCAACTTATGCCTTTGCGCCGTCGATGGTCGTCCTCCCCGGATGCGCAATTGCATCGTTGGGCGATATTCGCTCGATCATCCTCGTTGTTCGCCACCCGGAGGGAGTCAATCACGTACGGAGCGTTGCGCTCGATACTTCCTCGCGTACATCAGCGACATATACGCGCATCCTCTTCCATAAATACTGGAATGCGCAAACGACATTCCTATCGCATGCACCCGATCTCGAAGCGATGCTGCAAAACGCCGATGCCGCGCTGCTGATTGGCGATCCGGCGTTGCTGGCGCTCGAAGACCGCATAGCCCGCGAACAGCGCACCGGTGAGAAGCTTCAGTATCTCGACCTCGGTCACGAATGGCACGCGTTGACGGGAACAGCGTGGGTTTCCGCTTTCTGGGCAGCGCGTCCGGAAGGGCTGCAGGATTCCGGTATAGCGGCAGACGCAGTTGTGAGCGACTTTCAGCAATCACGCGATCACGGACTCGAACACATAGACGATCTGGTTGCGGAATGGTCAGGCCGCCTTGCCGTACCTTCAGCTACCATTCACGAATACCTGACGCGCAACATTCACTATCGCCTTGATGACGCCAGCATCGAAGGGCTGCGCCTTTTTTATCGATATGCTGCAGAATGCGGAGCCTTGCCCGCTACTCCTGATCTTCGATTTCTATAAACATAAATTTTGGCAACCCATAGCGTCTTGCCATCGGAATGCCGCGTCCAATTGCCGTGAGCTATCTGCAAAGTGCCGCGCGTCACCATGCCCATAGGCACGCATTGCCGGTTCCGCGATGGTTGATTCACTTCGGCATATTCGGTGTCTTCGTGGTCTCGGCGATCGATGCTTCTCTGATTCCGCTGCCGGTGCCGGGAAGCACGGATCTGCTCGTCCTTCTGCTCGCGGCGCAGCACAATACGCTGTGGCTGTTGGTGTTGGCTGCCGCTGCGGGAAGCATCACCGGCGGTTATCTGACCTGGAGCGCCGGAAAGAAAGGCGGCGAGGCAGCCTTGGAACGATACGTGCCGAAGCGTTTTCTGAACCCGCTGGTGAACTGGGTCAAGCGCCACGGAGTTGTAAGTATCTGCATTGCATCAATTCTGCCGCCGCCGATTCCACTGATGCCCTTTCTGCTGGCCGCCGGTGCTCTTGGCGTGGAGCGCAATGGATTTCTCTGGTCGTTTGCCCTGACACGTACACTGCGTTACACCCTGGTTGCATGGGTGGGCGCAACGTACGGAAGAATTGTAATGCGACTCTGGTCGCGTTATTTGTCCGGCTGGTCCACGATAATTCTCTGGGCCTTCATCGGCTTGCTGGTCGCAGGCATTCTCTTCGGCATCTGGAAGTATCGACACGACCAGCGCAGTTCGCGCGTGCCGGTGCAAGCTTCCTGATCTCCCGGACTTGCCAGTAGCGTAAAGCAATCACCGCGATGCTTTCGCCTCAATTCCCTTCCGACTGTATCCCGAACAGTAGCCGCTAACCAGATTTCACTGCGGGGTGATGATGCCGCCTACGGGCGTTCGCATGGGGAGATTGGTGGTGTTGGGGCGGGACAAACCCATAGCTTCGGCGATCATGTCGACGTATTTGAGGCCGGCGCCCGTGTTGAAGATGACGACTCTGTCGCTCGGCTTCAGGAAGCCGGTTTCGATCAGATGGTCGTAGGCGGCGGTAGCAGCAGCCCCTTCAGGCGAGAGCAGCAGGCCTTCGTTCTTTGACCAGTCGAGGAGCGAGGCAAGGATGACTTCGTCGGGCAGATCGACGACGGTACCGCCGGACTGGCGGACAATGTCCAGGATGATGTAGTCGCCGTATGGTTTGGGCACGCGCAGCCCAGCGGCGAAGGTGGTGGCGTTCTCAACCATCTTCGAGACCTCCGCTCCTTCCTTATAAGCGCGGGCTACGGGAGCGCATCCGCTGGCCTGAATAGCGATCATCTTCGGACGCTTGCCGCTGACCCAGCCAAGTTCCTCCATCTCTTCAAAGGCCTTCCACATGCCAATGAGTCCGACGCCTCCGCCGGTGGGATAGAAAACGGCGTCAGGATAGGTCCAGCCCAGTTGCTCGACTAGCTCGTAGCCCATGGTTTTTTTTCCTTCGACGCGGAAGGGTTCTTTGAGAGTCGAGATGTCGAACCAGCCTTCCTTTTCCTTGCGCTCATTCACAATTCGCGCGCAGTCGGAGATGAGACCATCCACCAGCGTCACGTTGGCTCCATAGGCTACGCCTTCGAGATAGTTGGCGAAGGGTACGTCCTTTGGCATGAAGATGTTAGCTTCGATTCCGGCGGCGGCAGCATAGGCGGCAAGCGCCCCGGCGGCATTTCCGGCCGAAGGTGCGGCAAGCTTTTTAAGGCCATAATGGCGGGCCATCGAAACCGCCATAGACATGCCGCGCGCCTTGAATGTTGCGGTTGGATTATTTGCCTCTTCCTTTATGAAAACATTGGAGTTACGTCGACCCGGAAGCATCGGGGTCCAGCCTTCGCCGAGGGTCACGGGGTCGACCTCAGGCAGGACATTTTTATAGCGCCACATTGACTGTTTTCCGCCCGTTTCGGGGCGTTTTGAAGACATTTTCAGCGCTTTAAGGTCGTATCTGACGTAGAGTGCTCCAGCGCATTTGGGGCAGACAGTCTGATATTGGTCGGCGGAGACGTGATGGTGGCAGCGGGAGCATTCGAGGAACGTGATCGGGGGCATGGGATTTATTGAGCTCAGGGCATTTTATCCTGTGCCTCAGACCTGTGCCCTGAGACCTGTAAACTGGAAGAGATGGCTCGATTCCCTACCCGTAGTGTCTCCCCGGTAAAATTGATCGCGATCGACATTGATGGAACGCTGCTGCCGTCCGCGGCTGCAGGCGTGGTAATCAGTGAGCGCAATCGGCAGGCCCTGCGTCAGGCAGAGAGTGCGGGCATCGAGATTGTGATTGCTACCGGGCGGCGGCAGGCATATTCGGCTCCTTTGATTGAGCCAATCGGGCTGAAGCCGGAAACCGTTCTGATCACTTCGAACGGCACGGTAACGCGAACACTGGCGGATGAGCGGATGCAGCGGACGCTGCTTCCGGTGGAGACGGCAAGGGAGCTTTGTGGCGCGCTGCGGCGATTTGGCGGAACGACGGTATTTACCTTTGACCGCGATGGGCAGGGCGAGCTGGTGGTCGAATCGCTGCAGCAGGTGCATGCTCGTATTCAGCTTTGGGTCGATGCCAACCGGCCGTGGATCGAAGAAATTCGCCCATTGGAACGGGCCTTCGATTCGGGTGAATCTCCGGTGCAGGGTATGGTCTGCGGGACGATCGACGAGATGAACCGCGCTGAGACCTGGCTGTCGGAGAGTCCTCTGGCGGAGAAGATCGAAATGCACCAGACGCAGTATCCAGCCCGGAACTTAAGCATTCTGGATATTCTGCCGCCGGGCTGCTCGAAAGGTGTGGCGCTGGCAAAACTTGCAGAGTTGCGCGGATTGAAGCCCGAAGAAATTATGGCCATCGGCGATAACTTCAACGATCTGGAGATGCTGAAGTTAGCCGGGCATCCTGTGGTGATGGGAAATGCCGCGCCGGAACTGCTGCTGATGGCGCGAGAACTGGGCTGGAGCATTGCTCCCACCAACGACGAGGACGGCGTGGCGCAGGTAGTAGAAGATGTTCTTTGCTGTAACGCGAGCGTGGTAGAGTGAGCGTCATGCGCAGATTGGGAAAATTATCCCAGGTTAGCTTCGCGAACCCGGGGCACCCATATTTTCTCTTCGAAATGAACCGAGTTACGGCCTTCGCTTTGTTGACGGCCGCTCTTTTCTTTCATCCCGCTGCGCGGGCGGCTGAGCACATCACTCTGAAAAATGGATTCGACCTTATCTGCGATCATCGAGCGGCGGACGGTGAGCGGATGCGGCTTTATCTCGACGCCAGCGATGCAAACTTTGTGGACGTAGGCGCAGATGAGATCGTCGCGGTTGAGCATGTCGATCTTCCCCGCGAAACGAATATTGCAGGGCCTTCCCACGGCGCTTCCAGCGACGAAGCAAAACTGACGCCGCAGGCCATGCACGAGATGCTGGCGCAGGCAGGCGAGGCGCACGACCTTGACGTGGATCTGCTGGCCAGCGTAATCAAGGCCGAGAGCGGCGGCAATCCGCATGCCGTGAGCCGGACCGGCGCGCAGGGGCTGATGCAATTGATGCCGAAGACGGCAGCGGGGCTGGGTGTAGGTAACAGCTTTGCTCCGGGAGAGAACATCAGCGGCGGCACGACATACCTTGATGCCCTGCTGAAGAAATATCATGACAACCTGGCCCTGGCGCTGGCTGCTTACAACGCGGGCCCGGCGGCGGTCGATCGCTGGCACGGAGTTCCGCCCTATCGCGAGACGCGGGCTTATGTGGCGCGGGTAATTCGTGAATTCAACCGACGGTATGCGGCGCGGGTGGCGGCGCAGCGGCAGGTTGCGAGCGTGGCAGGTGGACGCTGATTTGGGTTCCTGAGACTCTGGAACAATCCCAGGTTGGTTTCGCGAAACCGCGGCACCAAGGCCCTTGCGGTACAAAGATTGCCAACTGTATTCTCCCCTTGTTTATGAAAGTGAATCGATAGACGGATCCTTCCACTTCATTTCGCTCAGTGTGCAGGATGACAGCTTTTTAGAAATAAGAGGGAAAGTTTGAAAAAGAAAAACTGGATTCTTTGGGTGGTAGTGCTGGCTGCGCTGGTTGCGGTTGTGGTGGTGATGCGCGGCCGCATTCATTTTCAATGGGCTGTATTCCTTCAGCAGCTGAAGCTGGCGAACTGGGCGCGGATTGGCGTTGGCATTGCTTTTATCTGGATGGCCTATGTCCTGCGCGCCGTGCGGTGGTCGATCTTTCTGCGGCCTACCAAGCGCGTTTCCCCTTTTAAGCTGATTGGCTCCATGGTGATCGGTTTTACCGGGGTGGCGCTGTTTGGGCGGCTGGCTGACTTGGTGCGACCCTATCTGGTCTCACGGCGTACGCAAATTCCCCTGAGCGCACAGGTTGCCGTCTATACAGTCGAACGCATGTTCGACATGGGCGCAATGGCGCTTATTTTTTCGACTGTGCTGTTGTTCTCACCCGACCGGCATTCACTGCCGCGGCCTGACCTGATCAATAAAGCCGCTCTGGGCGGACTGCTGGTAGCGGTCTTTCTCGCATTGTTCACCGTGTTTGTGCGCGTTTCAGGCAAAGCCGTAGCCCGAATGCTGGGCCGCGTTTTCGGAGCGCTTTCGCCCCGGCTAGGCGAACAGGTGGAAGAGAAAGTTCTGGGCTTTCGCGACGGCTTGAATGCCATCGGATCGATGGGCGACTTGCTGCTGGTGGTGATCATTTCACTCGTGCACTGGGCAATGATCGCCTCAGCTTATCTCGAGACGGCGCGCGCATTTGTCGCCGAACCGATTCTCGCCAACATGCATCTGTCCCAGTGCATGCTGCTGATGGCTGCAAGCATGGGCAGCTCGGTGATCACTTTGCCCATCGTGGGCTGGTTTACGCAGATCGGGTTCACGACGGCAGCAATGCAGGCATTCTTCCATGTGCCATGGGAGCCCGCTCTCGGTTGCGGTGCTGTTCTCTTGCTGGTGACTTTCCTGAGCGTCATTCCGCTGGGATTGATTTGGGCCCGGTTAGAGCATGTTTCGCTGAAAAAGGTCACAGAAGAGAGCGAGCATGCCGGTGAAGAGATTGCCGCGCAGCAGGCCAGCGAGCCAGCAAGTTAGCAGATCAAGATTTCATCTTCACTTGAGCCAACTATCTTTTTATAGTTTTCGCATCCAACTTTTGATGATGGGGGTTGCGAACTGATGACAAATAGAAAACGATCCATAGCAAAGGGCGCGCTGGCCGGATTGATCGGTGGACTGGCGGGAGCAGGCGCGAAGCTCGTGGCAGAACAGATTTTTCCTCCGCGAGTGGAAGGGCAGACGCCGCCTCCGGTGGTGTTGGCGGAACAAGTAGCCGGACATCCGCTGGCTCCAGCAGAAAAAACGGTTGCGATGGAAAGCATCCATTGGGCCTTTGGCGCGCTGGCCGGAGCAATCTATGGAGCTGTCGTCGAATACGAGCCTTCCTTTGGAGCCTGGAGGGGTGCGGCCTTCGGCATCACGCTGAATAAGATGACTCATGAATCGCTGCTTCCGAAGATGGGCTTATCGGCACCTAAAGAGACACAGCCTGCACGGGAGCGCATGAGCGAGTGGGTTTCGCATGCCGCCTATGGCGTGGCTACGGATTCTGTGCGGCGGCTGGTGCGGCGGGCGCTGTAGCTCACGAACAGCAATTCCCTTTGGAACCTGCTATGCTGGCCAGTTTGCTATGAGCACCCAGGACCAGAAGCTGAACAATATTCTTTCCGCAAAGCTTGATTCCAACAGCCAGCGCGCACGCAACAATGCGATGGGCATGACGGCGCTCCTCTCCAGTATTCGTGGGCAGGAAATGCAGATCCGCGAAGGCGGCGGAGAAAAAGCCATCGAAGCGCAGCATGCGAAGAAACGCCTGACCGCGCGCGAGCGCATTGCTCTGCTGCTCGATCCGGATACGGAATTATTCGAGCTGGCTCTCTTTGCTGCCTTCGGCATGTATGAGGAATGGGGCGGCGCTCCTTCAGCGGGCGTGGTTACAGGGCTCGGTCGTGTCGCCGGACGCCTCTGCATGGTCATCGCCAACGATGCGACGGTGAAGGCGGGCGCCTTCTTTCCCATGACAGCGAAGAAGGTGATCCGCGCGCAGACCATGGCGATGGAGAACCGCATCCCCACGTTGTATCTGGTCGATTCTGCCGGTGTTTTTCTGCCGCTGCAGGAGGATGTTTTTCCTGATCAGGACGATTTCGGACGCATCTTTCGTAACAACGCTGTCATGTCGGCGATGGGGATTCCGCAGATGACCGCCATCATGGGCACGTGCGTGGCAGGTGGCGCGTATCTGCCGGTGATGACCGACCACGTGCTGATGACAGAGGGCAGCGGTCTCTTTCTTGCCGGGCCTGCGCTGGTGCAGGCTGCCATTGGGCAGAAGTATTCGGCGGAAGAACTGGGTGGCGCGACGATGCATGCAGAGATTTCCGGCACGGTGGATTTCAAGGAGCCGAACGATCATCTTTGCATTGCGCGCTTGCGGTCGCTGGTTTCGAAGATAGGCCACGGACAGCGTGCCCCTTTTGACCGTGCGGCATTTGACCGGGAAAAAGATGCGCCGAAATATGCTGCCAGCGATCTGTATTCGTTGCTCGATTCTGATCCCGCGAAATCGGCCGTGAACAGCTACGACATGCACGAGCTGATTGCGCGCATCGTGGACCGCAGCGAGTTCGATGAATATCGGCCTGACTATGGGCGCACTTTGATTTGCGGCTATGCGCGCATCGGCGGAACAGCAATTGGGATTGTTGCGAACCAGAAAACATCGCAGCCGCAGACAAGCCACACAGGCGAAAAGCGCGTGGAATTTGGCGGCGTGATTTATGCCGAGAGCGCCGAGAAGGCTGCGCGCTTCATCATGGACTGCAACCAGAATCTGATTCCACTGATTTTTCTCCATGACGTCAACGGCTTCATGGTGGGACGCGATGCCGAGTGGAGCGGCATCATTCGCGCGGGCGCAAAGATGGTGACGGCTGTGTCGAATTCAACCGTGCCGAAGATCAGCGTCATCGTTGGTGGTTCCTTTGGCGCGGGCAACTATGCGATGTGCGGCAAGGCTTACGATCCACGCTTCATTTTTGCTTGGCCGACGGCGCGCTACGCCGTCATGAGTGGAGCGTCGGCAGCGAATACGTTGGTTGAGATTAAAATCCGGCAGCTGGAACGTGGCGGCAAAAAGCTGAGCGATGAAGAGAAGCAGGAGCTGCTGGCTTCGATCAAAGCTACTTATGAAGAGCAGACTGATTGCCGCTATGCTGGCGCACGTCTGTGGGTAGATGCCATCATCGATCCGGCCAAGACGCGCGAAGCGCTGATGATGGCGCTCGAAGCGGCGTCGCTGAATCCGGAAGTTGCGAAGTTCAATGTTGGGATTCTGCAGACGTAGAGACTTCACGCATCTTCTGTCTCGACCGGTCAGCGACAGCCCCGAGTGAGGCAGACATCAAGGCTGTCCGTAGTAAGCCGTGTTGGTACGCACCTTCACTCCGGGCTTGTCGACCTTTACGGTCAGAGCGTGATACTCATTCACCTGGTCTGACGGCGCGGCTTCGAATGACATTACATAATAAGCGCCGGCATCTTCCATGCACTCGCTCAGTTTATTGGTAAGGTCGTTGCCCGGACCAATGACGCGACCGCCACTATGTACTGCCAGCACCTGCAGTGCGAGGTTTCCAGCATTTACCTGTTTCGCGTTGCGCACGTCTTTGAGAAAGCTCTCGTAATAGAAACTGTAACCGAGGTTTGCCCCGGCCCCCAAAGGATCTGCCGAGTATAGCGTGATCCGTGAAGTCCGCAACCCGTTGCTGAAACCTGCAATCGAATTGAACAGCGATTGCTGCTGCTTCTTACCTAATTCGATGCCGGGGCCGGAGAGCAACGGCCAGCCTGGACTTATCCAGACCAATAGCTTTCGGCCTGGCTTATTTTTTTCATAGGCCGTCAGGCGATCCAGGGTTGTCAGCGACATCTGCAACCGCTCCTCCGCACCGTAAACGCCTGCGGATCTCCCGATGATGCGAAGAGATGATTTATTGGACCCCAGGAGATCGGCAATGGCGTTTCCGTCGCGGGAAGGCGCGGGCTGAACCTCTGTATCGGTGTCGGAGAAGACGATCAGCGAAGTCGGATAGGCTAGCTTGCCGTTGTTCTGGCGAAGAAATGCCTCAATCTGCTGTCGTTCATAAGAAACGCGCTGGAACGATGTGTTTACCAGATCGATGAGCAGGATCACTTCCGTGGGAGGGTTTGCAGTCGCACCCTGTACCGCTTCAAAATTGAGCATCTTCTGCGGCTGGCCGTTGTCGAGGATGGTGAAATCCTGCTGCTGCAGCCCGGATACGGGTTTGTCCGCGGCATCGGTCACAACCACGTCAAGACTAATGTGACGCTCTGCGTCGCGCGCGTTCTCAGGGCTCTCCGGCGTGCTCTGTGGGAGCTGCTTCCCGAGTGAGCCGGATATCGATTGCGCCGCGGCCTGGTGCCCGAAGGATAATGGTGCGATAAGAAACGAAAAGCAAAGCACAACCCTGATCGAAGAGAACCTGCTCATTTAGCCCATCCCACCTTTTCTGGAAACTGCCAGCGTCTATCGAAATCTATGCAGCAACTCATGTGGACGTTTTGTGCTCCGCGAAGACGCACCAGTATGCGAATTATGTCGAGATTTGGTTCCCGTCGCGATTACTGCCGTACCCCTCCGCAAACCGGCTTTGGCTACGGCTTCGATGGAGCAGATGGAGCAGATGGAGCGAAGGATGGTGGCGCATCTTCCATCGCAGTGCCCCATTGTTTGCTCGGAGTCGAGGACAGCTCATATTCGAGCGTTCCGCCATGCTCGACGAAAGTTTCCGGCAGCCACGTTTTCGATGTAGCCTTTCCGTTTACCTTGAGCGCGTGAACATATGGCGCATCGGTGGCTGCTCCCTGGCTCTTGATGACAATGTCGCGTCCGGAATGGCGCACGTGAATTTCGGGAAACAACGGGCTGCCGAGCACCAGTTCAGCCCGGCCAGGAATCTCCGGGTACATCCCCATCGCCGACCACACATACCACGACGACATTTCTCCGAGATCGTCATTCCCCGGCATTCCATTCGGAGTGTTAGTCCAGATCGTGTTCAGCACGCGGCGGACGGTCTCCTGCGTCTTCCACGGCTGGCCGGAGAAATCGAAGAGCCACGGCGTTTCAATCGATGGCTCGTTGTTCAGCTCCGCATGCAGGCCGCCGGATTCCGTGACAGCCCATGAGCCGTCCGGCTTGTGAAAGAAGGCGTCGAGCCGCGCATTGGCCTTATCCATGCCGCCGAGCATTTCGAAGAGGCCGCGTTCATTAAAGGGAACCATCCACAGATACTGCGCCGCGCTGCCTTCTACGAAGCCATCATCGGACGCGGGATCGAACTTCGGCCAGCTTCCATCAGGGTTGCGGTTCTGAATGTAGCCGCCATCAGCAGTCGCCTGCGGATTGTAGATGTTCTTCCAGTTCTGCGCCCGTTCAAGAAACGCATCGTAGTTCGGCTTGTCGTGCAGGCGTCTGGCCAGCTCTGAAATGGCGAAGTCCGCCGCGACATCTTCGAGAGTATCTGCCGCAGGTCCCCACGCATTAGCGCCGGTGGGAATGTAGTGCAGCTTGAGCCATAGATCGAGCGATGGCCGCTGCCCCACACACTCGACCGGGCAGCCTTCACTGCTCAGATCATGCGCAGTAGGCACGGTCGCCGCCTGCAGCAACGAACGATACGCCGCCTTCACATCGAAGCGGTCGCCGCCGAAAGCGAGAATATCCGCAATCGCAGGCGCGGCAGGATCGCCATTCATCACGTGTGTGATTCCGGCATTATGTGTCCACCGGTCCCATTCGCCATCGTTCTGATTTGCCTGGTTCAGCAGCGATTGCGCGATGTCGCTGGCGATATCGGGAGCAAGCAGCGCGACTAATTGTAACTGTGACCGATACACATCCCATCCCGAGAAAGTACTGTACTGCGCCTTCTGGGGAGCGGCGACCTTGTGCACCTTCTGGTCCATGCCGAAGTAGCGGCCATCCACATCGCTGTAGAGATTTTCGCCGAGCAGCGTGTGGTAAAGCGCCGTGTAGAAGACGGTGCGCTCGTCGGCAGTTCCACCGCCGATGTCAATGCGGTCGAGAGCTTCATTCCATGCCGCATGCGCGCGCTGCCGCAGCGTGTCAAAGCTGGTGCCCTCGGGATTTTCTGCGCGCAGATTCGCCTCGGCATTTTCTTTGCTGACATAGGAAATGCCCACGCGAATATTCACAGCCTGCGACTTCGACGTATCCAGGCGGACCCACCCGCCCGAGCCCTTGCCCGGAGGCGGAAAGCCGCGCGTGCCATACGTCGTGCCACCGCTGACCTCCGTCGTGTTGGCGCGTACGGCGGAGTCCTGCCACGTCCCAGTTTCGAGAAATGGCTGATCGAAATGCGCAACGAAGTAGAGTGTGTAATAGCTGCGGCGGTCAGTCGTTCCAAGATAGCCGCAGAAATTGCCGCTTGTCACCGAACCCGAAATCGTACGCGTCGCGGTATCGATCTTGATCGAGGCATCGCTGCTGCCCGTCTCCGAGTCGGAGGTGCGCACCAGCATGACTGCAGGCTCTCCCACCGGATAGGTGAAGCGTCCTGCGCCCGTCCGCGGCGTCGCTGTCAGTTCGACGGTGACGCCGTTCGCCAGCTTCACGCGATAGTATCCCGCAGCGGCCTGCTCATCGGCGTGAGAGAAATCGCTGGCGTAGACCTTGCTGGTGCCGTCATCGGATGGCGAGCTTTCTACCTTGCCGACGAAAGGCATAAACGGAATGTCGCCGCTTGCTCCGGCGCAGCCAGTGCCCATGAGGTGTGTGAGCGAGAAGCCGCGCATCTTGGTCGCCGTGTACTCGTAGCCGCCGGGAGCAGCAGGCCGTGCGCGGTCATCTTTCATCGAGCCGGGCACGCCTTCTACGCGGCGACGCGGCTTGTTCGAAGGCTGCTCAGGACTCCATGCCGCCATGCCAAAAGGCAGAACCGCACCGGGATAATCGTTGCCTCCGTTCGTTGTGCCAATGATCGGATTCACCAGCGAGGCTGGGTCGCTCGTCTTGCCAGTCTGCGCGTGCGAAAGCGGGGCTGTCAGCAACATGGCTGCGCAAAATATCGCAGCCGATTTTTGGGAAAGAAGAAGCCCCATCGTTTTCACCTCAAACAGAAATCAATCGACACAAACGCCCTTCGGGCACGAGTGAGATTGTATCGGTTCAGGAGAAAAATGGAAACGATTCCACCCGGATGAACAGCCAGCTTCACACAATGAATCTCAGAACTATGGCGCACCATCGAAGATGATGCGCCATAAGGGACCCCGTACTAGTCGTTCGGATTCAGCGTCACAAGAGCAGCGTCAACAACTTTTGCCCATCTGGGGTCGGTTGAGCCGCCAGAGGCGTATTCATCGTGCCAGTTCCACCACTTGTAGGGCGTAGTCTGCGGATAGCCTTCAGGCGAATCCTCCCACTCCTCCTGGCGTCCGAGCGCGGTCATGTCGAGGTAGCTCCAGACGGTGCCCATCGCTTCATCGCCACGGCTGTTGATGAAGTAGGTGCGAAACACTTTGTCGCCGTCGCGGATGAACGCGTTGTGACCGTGCCACTCATCCACGCCGAAGTCGCGGTCGAAGTCGTCCGTGATGGTGTACCACGGCATCTTCCAGTCCATCCGCGCCTTCAGCCGGTCGATCTCCGGCTGCGGAGCGCGCGAGGCATAGACAAGAGTCGTATCGCGCGCATTCAGATGGGAGAGGTGAGAGACCTGGTCGGCTCCCAGCGAGCAGCCGCGGCAGGCATGGTCGGGCCAACCGAAGACGCCGGGGTCGAAGAAGGCTCGGTACACAATCAATTGACGGCGGCCCTCAAACAGGTCAAGCAGGCTCGCTTTGCCTCCGGGTCCATCGAACTCATACTGTTTCTCCACGGCCAGCCACGGCATCCGTCGACGCTCCGCAGCCAGTGCGTCGCGCTCACGCGTGACCTGTTTCTCCCTGGCCAGTAATTTCTCGCGAGCCGCAAGCCATTCATCTCGCGACACGATTTGCGGTTTCATTTTCATGCTTGCTGACATCTTGATTTCTCCTTTGGCTTGAGTTCAGGACTGTTTCTGCTGCTCCGTCGTCTTTTCGAACAGTTCAGAAGAACTTGCAGCGGATCGATTGTCGACGGCGTTCTTTACGCCAAATTTCCTGATTGCGGTTACCGCGAGCCCGCCCGTAGAGGTGACGCTTCCGGCAATCAGCATTGCGGTTGCTACGCATACGGGACACATTGGCTTCTCCTCACCTGCGGCTCCCGGATCGACATGGCTGTTATTTGCCGCCCTCGGCATACCTGCGAACGCCTTCGTGCATCAGGGCCCAGCCTTTGTTCATCCCCGCCCTGTGTTCGTCGGAAACGAAGCCGAGCGCGGTGTGCTTGAAAGCGATCAAGGTTCCGCCCTCAACTTCACTCAGCCGGTATTGCACGTTCGAAACGAGTGGGAAGGACGCGAACAATGGACCGGCAAACTCAAGCAGCGTGGGCCGCTTGATGGCCTGGACATTGGCCCAGAAATGCCCATTGTTGCCACCCAGGTCGCGATACCACCTGCCACCGGGCCACGGTTCGATCTTCATGTCGAGAGATTTGCCGTCCGGCGTCTCGTTGCCGGGTCCAAGTTGCTCAAGCAGCGCGGCAAATGTTGTGTCCAGCGGCGCATGGACGTGGATTTCCTGGTTAATTGTCAGGGTCAGGTTTTCGAGGGTTTGATCGGTGGAAATCATCATTTCTCCTTGAGCTTCGTGTCTGAGGGCTTCAAATCCGATAGGCCCTGAAGGGCCATCGCTTCCGCGCGTGCCTTCACGCGATGCAACTGGTGCTGCCAGTAACGCTCGAAGGTTCCTGCCCACTCATGAAGAGGGCGTATCGCCTCGGCGTTGGTCCGGTACAGCTTTTGCCGGCCCTGGCAGCGCATCCGCACCAGACCTACGTTGCGCAACACACGCAGGTGCTTGGATACGGAAGTCTGCTCCAGGCCGAGGGCCTCCACAATCTCTCCAACGGGGCGCTCAGCCCCGGCAAGATAACTTAAAATCTCTCGCCGGCGTGGCTCGGCAACCGCGTTAAAAGTATCCGAAGTGGTGCTCGCTCTTGCCATGATCGGAACATTACATGCCGATATAGGCATATGTCAAGACGAACTCAGAATTAAACAGTGAGAAGTCGCGTCGAGACGCTGGGACATGGCAAAATCACGGCGGGCAGTTGTCCAGTTGATAGGAGGGGTCCATCGTTCACGGAGCTGAATGCGGTCCATTCCGACGGACGGTCCCACATCTCAAAAAAGATGCGGGACCAGATCATCCGGCGATTCTTACAAGCTTTTCTTCGCCATCGTCACGTGCATTACCTTATCCGCCATGGCGTGCCCGGTTACCTGAAACCCCAGCTCCGGCAGATCGATACCCGCCAGCAGCGCTTCGCCCTTCCCCAAGAGCGCGGGAGAATAAACCAGGTGCATCTCGTCGACGAGCCCCTCACGAAGATATTGCCGAATCGTAGAAACCCCGCCGCCCAGCCGAACATCCTTCTCTCCAGCCGCTTCACGGGCCCGCGCCAGCGCGTTGTGAATGCCCTCGGTAACGAAGTAAAAGGTCGTGCCGCCCTTCATCACCAGAGGTTCGCGTGCGTAATTTGTAAGCACGAAAACCGGCGTGTGATACGGCGGCTCTTCGCCCCACCATCCCTTCCAGCTGTCGTCAGGCCAGGGTCCCCGCATCGGCCCGAACATATTTCGTCCAAGAATCCACGCGCCAATGTTTTCAAAGCCACGGGCCGCAAAGTCGTTATTGACATCGGTTGTCCCACCGTCTTCTTTTCCATGCATCGCAAGGAAAGTACGCGTCGGAAAGAACCATTGAAATAATGCTGGTCCGCCAACACCAAGCGGGTTCTCAAGATTTTGATCGGGACCGGCACCGTAGCCGTCTATGGACACTCCGAAACACTGAACGCGAACTTTGGACACAAAAATCCTCCCCCGCCAAACTAATTGCCCGCGGCAATTCATGACAAGTTAGTCAGCCGGGGTGCCCCACATCTGGAAAAGATGTGGGAGATCAAACACCATAAACCTTCATATGGATTAGAAAAATTAGAAGCACGAGACAGGAGAAATGCACTCGAAGGAGAGCGCAAAAAGATTAGCCCGCCAACCACGCTTACACGTCTGAGAACGGCCTCATCACTTCCCGTAAGCCGACTTAGCGTTACTCATGTGCGACCCATTAGGATTGGGATGATATGCCGATAAAACCCTATTGGAGCCAAGTCCAGCCTGCTACAGATTCGGAACTATGGCGATTCATGGACTTGCGGAAATTTCGCGACCTCATGGCAAGTGAGGAGTTGTACTTTCGCCGAGCTGATTTGTTTTCCGACGAAAGCGAGGGCCTGCCTCCTGAGACGTATGCCCTACGTGTTCTGGGGCTGAATCCGTACGATCTAAATGATCGGTTTACGCTTCATAATCATCTTGGCTTTACCGCCCAAGCCCGCGAGGCGTTCTACGTGAGTTGTTGGTACCTCTACAAAGAGGGTCTAGAGACGCTCGACATGTGGGAAGCCTATGGTCAGGACGGAGTGGCAATTTGCACTCGGTACGAGCTACTTCATGATGCATTGAACGGGTTCCAGGACGATGCTCATCTTGGTCGTGTTCAGTATGGCAGCGACCACCTGACCGACCGCTTCAACGGGATGGAGTTCATCTTCACGAAACAGCTCAAATATGCTTCAGAGTGTGAAGTTCGCGCTCTGATTACATCTTATGACCCACTAGAAAGTGGTAATCGTCATTTCGACTTAGACAATCATCCGCATCCCCGCCCCCTAACGATGAACCCACGCAATCCATGGGTTCCTGATTCGAAACGCCGCCGCATAGATCTTCGATCACTCGTTACAGACGTGGTCATCTCACCTTGGGCCGAAGCGGATGCAGTAGAAGAGATTGGGCTCTGGGTTCGAAGCAAAGGATTTGCGTTCTCAGCAAAGGGGTCAGAGTTGACCAATCCAGCCACGCCAAGCTTGGCAGAATGGAAGAAGCATAAGCAGTTTTTTAGCAAGCTTCCCCAAGATTCCGTTGTCGTTGAGATGACAGAAGCTACTAGGTCGGAACTCGATCAGTTCAGTAAGAAGATCTCCACACTTCCACTTGAGCGCCTTCGTTGGATCTACAACCAGCGGTGGGACATTCTACGACTATGCGCCGGTGACATACCCAGGCTCTCTGACGCACAGTACTTGGAGGCGATCCTACGGATACTAGACGATCGGAAGAAGCGCGGTACTTCTGTTGGCTAAACATGCACGATTGACTGCCGCAAGTCGGTACCGATAAATGTGGATGAGCAGGTCTTCCGGAACGGAGAGAGACTATTCCCATGAAGAAAC
>NZ_LMUM01000019.1 GCF_009765985.1 Acidobacterium sp. S8 | reverse complement strand
CCGCGGACGCAACCGCCATAGCCAAGCGTAACGCGCAGGCAATCGCAAAGGGCATCGTGGAAGGGCTCGCGCGGAAGGGCCCGATAAACATCAACAGCGCCTCCGCGAAAGATCTGCAAAAACTTCCGGGAATAACGCCGGACACTGCCCAAGTGATGATTGCGGGCAGGCCCTACGATGATCCCGCGCAATTAGTCCGCAAACACATTCTCGCCAAATCTCAATACAATAGAATTCGCGCAGATCGTTGCGAAGTGATTTCATTTTTACCTCGTACGTCAACCTATTCGAGTTCCTGGATAGATTGGCGGATCTTCTCGATCTGGATGCGTTCCATTTCTTTGAGGCAATCCCAGTTCTGGATCTGTTCTGGAGTGGGCAGTGCGGTCCCGGCACTCTGGGCGTAGATCTCTTTGAGAGCTAGTTCATGCTTCCTGAGTTCCTGCTCAAGTTGCGAGAGTGTTGCATTGTCGCCCGATTCTTTATCAGTCATACGAACCACCCTTTTTGTTTCCTTAACAAAGCGAAATGCCCTTTCGAAAACTTGTGAGCGGCTCAATCAATATGGATGCCTGACTATAAGGCGCTCAGTAGATGGTTCTGACCTTTGGTTCCCGCTCCCAGATTCTTCCCTTGGCAGCAGCAGCAACGAAAGTATTTGCATTTGATCCAACTACTACGCCTATGTCTGGAACAACGCCAGCCGCATCCAGAAGTGCCTTCGCCTCTTTTGTTGCTCCGATGACCTTGCAGTGTGCAAATGCATCGTGAACCCACGCTACCGCGGCGGCTTCGGTAGAGAGCTGTGCAGCTCCCTCCGTCGATAGCGCGATAAACACTGTGTCAAATAAGACGGATGATCCCCCCGCCAGCTGGAAATCTGCGGGAAGAAGTTGACCATCGTTGGTCGCTGCCCCGCCCACCTTGGGCGCGACAATGGCAAACTCAGCCTTCACCTTAGCGGCCGCAGCCTTGAGGGAGGCTACGAGCTTTCCATCTGTGCCATCTGAGACGAGACAGCCTATCTTGCGTCCTTGAAGCGTATCTTTAGCCTTCGCAAGGATGCTCAGAGCTGGAGATGTGCGCAAATCCTCGCGAACCTTCACAGTCGTGGAAACAGGTTTAATCTTCCCCTGCAAACCCAGTCCGTTTGCGACGCGCTCCGCTATTTTGGAGTCAACATTGGCCAGTTGACCGACCATGCGTTCCCGGACAGCAGATGTTTCCACCTTGCTCAACTCAAAGATGAATGCAGAAACGATATGGTTTTGCTCGGGCTCTGTCTGCGAATAGAAGAACTGTCGCGCCTGAGAAAAGTGATCCGCGAAGGATTCAGCTCGAATGCGTGATTTGTCGCCTTCCATCGGTTCTGCAAAGCTGGATAGACCGTGATATGGATCTTGACGAGGGGTATCTTCGGCCAACGAGCTTGGGGAATAGTTCACTCTACCCGCCTGAGGACTCATCTGCATATGGCCGTCCCGCTGGAAGTGCATCACGGGACACTTTGGCGCGTTGACGGGAATTTGTTGGAAATTGGGGCCACCGAGCCGCTTCAATTGGGTGTCCAGATAGGAGAAAATTCGCCCCTGGAGGAGTGGATCATTACTGAAGTCGATACCGGGTACGACATTCCGAACGCAGAATGCAACCTGCTCTGTCTCAGCAAAAAAATTAGATACGTTCCGATCCAGGACTAAACGTCCGATGACCCGGAGAGGCAGGATTTCTTCAGGAATCAGCTTAGTCGGATCGAGAACGTCAAAGTCAAACTTGTCGGCGAAGTCCTGGTCGAAGAGTTGAAGGCCAAATTCCCATTCAGGAAAATTTCCGTTATCGATTGCATGCCACAGATCGCGGCGGTGAAAATCCGGATCGGCCCCAGAGATTTTCAGTGCCTCGTCCCATACTACTGACTGCATACCAAGCTTGGGCCGCCAATGAAACTTTACAAACGTGGCCTTCCCTTTCTCGTCGATCAGGCGATAGGTATGTACCCCGAATCCTTCCATCATTCGGAAGGAACGTGGAATAGCACGATCTGACATTGCCCACATCAACATATGCGTCGATTCCGGCATCAGAGACGCGAAATCCCAGAAGGTATCGTGCGCAGTCTGGGCTTGAGGGAAACCGCGATCAGGCTCCGCCTTCGCGGCATGGATCAGATCAGGAAACTTGATCGCGTCCTGAATGAAGAAGACCGGGATGTTATTTCCTACCAGGTCCCAATTGCCTTCATTGGTGTAGAACTTGACTGCGAATCCCCGGACATCTCGCGCGAGATCGGTCGATCCCTTGTTACCTGCGACAGTGGAAAAACGAACAAAGACGGGGGTTTTAACGCCGACTTTGTTGAAAATTCCCGCTCGCGAGATTCCTTTGAGTGAGTCAGTCAGTTCGAAGTAACCATGGGCGCCGAAGCCTCGAGCGTGGACGATTCGCTCCGGTATGCGCTCATGGTCAAAATGTTGGATCTTTTCGAGAAGGATATGATCTTCGAGGAGCGAAGGGCCTCGTGGGCCGGCTTTGAGGGAATTCTCATCATCGGCGATGACAGCGCCAGTTTGCGTTGTGAGCGGAGCATGTGTGCCGGCTGCAAGCTGATGTAATTCTCCGCCGTTGCCTGTTATTTCGCTTTTCTCGGTAGATTTCGGGTCGGTCTTATTTTCTGCGACGCGTTTACGTGTTGCCATGAAAAACCTCCCTAGGTTTCATCCGACGACCTTCTGCATTGGATCGGCTTGTCGTAAACATTGACAGGACGGGCACGCTGCGGCGCGTGAAGATGTAGGTATTGGGACGCACGATCTTTCTTCGCTGTTGCCCGTCGGTGTGGTGTAAGTTCTCTTGGATAGTCGGCCGGTTCGGTCAAGTTGCCGTAAAGTTGGCTTCTCGGGACAAATGCCAACCTCGACAAGTGACTCGGCGATTGCTCGGATTTCTGGATAGAGTGACTAGCTATTTCGACCTACGTATTTCTTATACGCGGCAATCCAGTCGGTCGCGATCTCCCGCTGCGCTACCGCCAGGTCGACAGTTCGATCGCAAACCATTTGGTGCAAGTGCCGCTCCAATTCATCTTTAGCCTGAGCGTTCCACCTGGCATTTGAATAAGGCTCCGGCCACAGATTCCTTATATCGTTTGTTCCGCCTAGCTGGGGATTGACTAGATAGTCGATTTGATACTTTCGTGTGTGTCTATTGGATGGGAGGCCATATTCCTGAAAGACAGCTCTCTCGGTTGAAGAAGGCACTTTTGGATCGAGGTCATCGTCAGTAGAGGAGCATATATCCGTCAACGTCACAGCGCGAACTGCACCAGGAGTCAAAGAGTGATTCGGAACGATAGCCTCTTCCTGGGGGTTCAATAAAGATGGTTGGTCTGTCCAGATTTTTCTTCCACCATAGAAGGCAAATCCGATGAAAACCAGAACGATCGCCGCCGCGATCGGCAGGCGAAGATGAAAGCTTGCCACACGATCACGCCAGAAAGAATGACTCTTGCGATCTTTCACGAGCTTTTTCTGGAGGAGAGCGCGAGATCGTGCCGTCGTTGAACCCAATTCAAACTGTTCCGAGGTGTAGAGCTCGTTCAGAGCATCCAGCGTGCCTTCTATCGATGCCTGCCGGTTCCGACAGTTCGGGCAAGCCGCGATATGTTCGCGAAGGTGCTCTATACAATCTGCCGGAAGTTCATCATCGATGAATTGAAGGATCTCTTCATCAGACGGGTGTTGAGAACGATCGGGCATGTTTTACCTCTTATCTACCTGTTCCAACCGCGCAAGAGAACGGCTGAGCGATGCGGAGACGCTACCGAGTGAAATACCAAGTATCCTGGCGATCTCTCGATAACGAAGTCCCTCGGCGCGCAGTCTCAGGCACGACCGATCCTCAATCGATAACGCTTGGAGAACGGATGCAAGTCGCGCATGCCTTTCGCCGAACAGCATACACTCCTCGGGATTAGGATTCGGATCCAATATTTCGACCTGTGCTGTATCCCTTCCAGCAGGATCGTTGAGTATCTTCATTCTTCGTTTCAGCGCCAGATTGTGAGTCACGCGAAAGAGCCAGCCGTGTAGGTTATCTCCGTGTCGGCCTCGCTGCAAATGATGAAAGAGTGCAAGGAACGTCTCCTGCACAATATCTTCACCGTCCTGCATGGTAACGCCAAAGCTCACGGCATATCTCAGCAGCCGTGTCTGCATGAGATCGAACAAGCCGAGCACTTCGTCTTCCAATGAAGCGCCTCGGTTCATCCACTCCGCTGAGGAGCGCAGAACGAGACCAATAGCCGTGTTGGTTGAAAGGGATGACATGCCGGCTGCATTCATAATATGCAATTTCCGGTGAGTGCAGACTATCCCGGTGACAAGAAAAAGGCTGAACAAATCCGCAGCAGCAGGAATACATATGCAGAGGCCCAAAAGAATATCGGCATGACTTACATCTGCGCCACCCAAAGGACCAGACAGAATGCTGCTGACTTTTCGCTCCGGTATGTTATGTATAGCTTTTTTGCTGTGTATCGGACATCCTGCCTACCCACAAGTGGCGGCCTCGCCTTCTAATGTAAGAATCGGTGAAATCCGACTCCGGGTGAGCGATCCCTCGGGTGCCGGTTTGCGGGCCAGCGGAAGTCTCACCGGCCCCGGTACAAACCGCACGTTCCAGACGGATGCGCAGGGCGCATTTTCCCTGAGCGGTTTAGCCTTCGGAAGGTATCAGCTCCAGATTTCCAGCTTTGGCTTTGTTTCTCGTATTGTCACGCTCCATGTAAACTCGGCGGCTCCGGTTTCTCAGGAGGTTAGACTCCTTGTCCAGGGTATTTCGATGAGCATTACGGTCTTTTCTCCCACGCCGATCGGACAGGCTGATCAGTCTCGTGACCAGATACCCGTTCCAGTGCAGGGATTGACAGCGAAAAACCTCGAAGATAGCAACGCGCTCGATCTTGCGGATCTGATGAATAGGCGTTTGACCAGTGTCTATGTGAATGAGAACGTCGGTAATCCATACCAGCCGGACATCAACTATCGTGGCTATACGGCTTCGCCTCTGTTAGGGACTCCCGAGGGGCTCTCGGTCTATCTGGATGGTGTGCGCCAGAACCAACCATTCGGCGATATCGTTTCCTGGGACCTGATCCCGAAATTAGCCATTCGGGACATGGCGCTGATTCCCGGCTCTGACCCAGTCTATGGCTTGAACACATTGGGCGGCGCCGTCTCGGTGCAGACACAGAACGGGCTTACCGCTCCCGGCGGCTCGCTGCAGATAACGGGCGGAAAGTTTGGGCGCCGCGCCGGTGAAGGAGAGCTAGGCGGTGTGTTGCCCGGTGGTTTTAATTATTACCTCGCCGGCAATCTCTATCACGAGGACGGGTGGCGGCAATTTTCTCCCTCTGAAGTGCGGCAGGCTTTTGCAAAAATCGGATGGACGGATGCAAAGACGAGTGTCTACCTGAGTGGAGCTTATGCGGACAATTGGATGACAGGAAACGGGACTTCAGACTTTCGCTTCCTGAACGTGGACTATACGTCCGTCAATACCATTCCAGATGTGACCTGGGACCATTCTCCTTCACTGACGCTGAATGTAACTCACGCGGTGACGGATAACCTGACCCTCTCTGGCAACACGTACTATCGCTACGTGAGAGCCGACAGCTCTAATGGCGATTTGAACGATGATTCCTTCGACCAAAATCTCTACAACCTGAGCCCGGCCGATGTGGCTGCGCTTACGGCTGCAGGTTATTCAGATTTTCCAATCACAGGCGACTCTACGACAGAGCCTTTTCCATATTGGAGTTGCCTTGCACAAGTACTCCAAAACGATACTGGCGGCGAGCCATCTGAGAAGTGCAACGGCGTCATCACGCGTACGACGGACAAGCAGAACAGCTATGGTCTCTCCGGCCTGATCACGTGGAGAACCAGGCACAACCGCTTGGCTGCAGGGGCGGGATGGGATCGTGGCACCTCGACTTACCACCAACTCACCCAGCTTGGCTACATGAACTCGGACAACGTCTCTTTTACACTTGTTCCGATCTTCCTCGATGGCACAACATTTTCCGACGGAGACCCGGTAGACACTCAGGTGTTGCTGCACGGGATAGTAAACACGCCCAGCGTCTACGCCACCGACGCCTTCACCTATGGTCCATGGACCTTTACTCTCTCCGGACGCTATAACCACACCTCACTTGACAATGTGGATTATCTGCCTCTATCCGCGGCCCGAGGGAATCTAACCAGTAACAATGTCTTCCAGCGGTTCAACCCCGCAGTCGGATTCACGTACAAGCCCAGTCGTTTCTTCAATACTTATTTCAACTATAGCGAGGCAAGCCGCGCCCCAACATCTATCGAACTTGGTTGCGCTGATCCCAACGAGCCCTGCAATTTACCGAACGCGCTGGTGAGTGATCCTCCGCTCAAGCAAGTCGTTTCGCGCACTTTTGAGGTGGGTATTCGCAGCAACGATACCGGTACGTTTCACTGGAGTGCCGACTACTTTTTCGGGCAGAACTATAACGATTTGCTTTTTGTGGCTTCCGAACAGACCGGCTTCGGATACTTCCTCAACTTCGGTAAGACACGACGCGATGGTGTGGAACTAGAGCTTGCCGAGGACTGGGATCACTGGAGCGTGGGTGGGAACTACACCTTCCTGAATGCGACCTATCAGAGTTCGCAGACTATCGATGGCGGCAGCAACAGCACGAACGACAGCGCGCTGGCTGGAATGCCCGGCATCGATGATGACATCCACATCACTCCCGGAGATTTTATCCCGCAGGTGCCGCGCAATATATTCAAGATCTATGGCCAGTACAAGCCTTCGTCGAAATTGACGGCTGAGATGAATATTCTCGCGGTTGGCTCATCTTTCGCACGCGGCAATGAAAATAACATGGATCAACCAGATGGCATTTTCTATCTTGGATCGGGCAAATCCGCGGGTTACGGGATTGCCAATTTGGGAGCGCGGTATCAGATCATTCCACGCATTGAGCTTTTTGTGCAGCTGAACAATCTGCTCGACAAGCACTATTCGACAGGGGCCCAGCTTGGCACCACACCTTTCGACAATAATGACCATTTCGTCGCACAGCCATTCGGAACACCATACGGCACCGACGATGGCCAGATCCCGATCCGCAGTTCAGCCTTTCTGGCACCAGGAGCCCCATTCAATATTTATGGCGGCTTAAAGATAACGTTGTGGAAGAAGCGGTAGAGAGCTCAAAGGAGTCCGAATCAACGCGCTCGCCGCCTGCGAACCTTTTTTGTGAATCTGGCTTGGTGGGCCCACCAGGACTCGAACCTGGAACCAAAGCATTATGAGTGCTCTGCTCTAACCGATTGAGCTATGGGCCCTTTAATTGACTTCGATACAACGTGGCCGAAGTTTTGCGTAACGTTAGCTCACCGTAACACTCGAGAGACTCGCCAGCTTCATTATTGTAAATGCATCGGTGCCGTACCAATGGGTATGAAGCTTCGGGCATGGTGCTTTTCAACTGCAGAGGGTACGCATCGGGCAAGCGACATCCTTTCAATGCAGTACAAGTGATCCGACCAACGATCTTGGAAAGTTGGAGGCGGATCAACAGAATCACTTCACCGCTTATTCAGGTTCGTCATAAACGCCGAGATCCGCGATATGCGGGCTGTTGTGGCTGCTCTCAAATGTCAGCCGAACACGCTGCGCTGAAACACGTGGAATGCGGTGAATCGTAGTCGGGGCGGGCACTCCGCCTTCTGCCAGCGGCACCCATTTTGCGCCGTCCCAACCTTCAAAGTGGTAGCTCTTGATACGAGACTGTTGGTAATCGTCCCATCTGCCAACCGGCTCGATTAAAGAAACCACATTGAAGCTCTGCTGTTTCTTCAGGTCGACTTCAATCCAGCCTGACGTCAACCCCTCATCCGGATACCAACTGGACTGGAAGCTTCCATCGTTTGCCTCATCTGGACCGACGGTGTCAGGGTATGAGCTGGCATGGATCGGCTTGGCTGTAGCCAGGTTGGGCGTGGTAATGACCACATGCTTGCTGATCTTGTCAGCAGGCCCGGGATTTTTCCACGCTTTGCCAATCTCCTCAAGACGGCTGATGACATTGGGAGCGAGACGTCCCTCGCGCGTCGGTGGTGCGTTGAGAATCAGGGTGCAATATCTCCGGTTAAGCGGCACCAGCCATTCGTTCACCACCGTCTCCGTGGGTTTCAGGTGGCCATCGAGATCGCTTTGCTTCCAGAACCATCCGTCGGTGAGGGTAACGCAAGAGAGAGCAGGCAGATCGCTGCCTTGAGGGACCTTCTGCCCCGCGTTCTGTTCGAATGCTTTGATGTCTGAGTAGTAGAGTCCGCCAGCGGGAAACTGGCTGGTATTCAGGTCAGTGATAAGGCAATTGGGCTGCAGTGTTTTGATGTGCTCATAGATTTCGCGAAATGGTACCTCTTCATACGTGATGCGACTCCAGGGCGCATTCCAGCCATCGGTGATGAGGATATCGATCTCGCCATAGTTGGTGAAGAGATCGGTAAGCTGATCCTTGATGAGCTGGATCTTGTCCGGAGTGACATTGAAATGGCGAATGTCATCGCGGAGCGAAAGGATCGAATAATACAGCCCCACGCGGAGACCCGCCTTACGGAAGGAATCGATATAAGCGCGGACAACATCAATTTGGTGCGAGGTCTGCCGAACGCTGGCTCCGCGCGTCTTTGTCGGCCAGATGCAGAAGCCATCATGGTGCCGCGTGGTAAGGCAACCCCAGGTCATGTTGGCCGATTTCGCTGCTGCAGCCCATTGGTCGGTATCGAGGGCCGTAGGGTGGAACAGATCAGGCGCTGAAGTGGGGTCGCCCCATTCGCGGTCTTGAAACGTGGCCATGTTGAAATGCAGAAACATGCCGAAGCGCAAATCTACAAATCGTTGTTGGAGATCGAGCAGGGCTGGTTGCCGCGGGATGGCTCGTGCCACTCGCGGGCTCTGTGTATTTGTCTCCGCCGTCATGGCTTGGCCTGGAAGCACGGCCAGGGTCGCAGCTTCAGCGGCCAGTCGGAAAAAGTCTCTTCTCGTCGTCATATAAGCAAATTAAGCGTTCTCAGATTTAGAAAATCTTGCGTAAGATCTGCCAATAACTTCATAAAAGCTATTAGTTTTGCGGCATTTCTGCGAGCATTTCACGGCGCCCACATTTCGCCAAAGGCGCAGTCCCTTTATAATCGCACGTGCATATTATGGAGAACGCAACCCACACTCCGGAGCCCAGCAAGGTGCTCGAAATTACCGATATCATGGCGATCCTGCCGCATCGTTACCCTTTCCTTCTCATTGATCGCGTGGTCGAGATCGAACGGAAAAAGCGGATCGTCGCGATTAAAAATGTCACCATCAACGAGCCATTTTTTCAGGGTCATTTTCCGAATTACCCCATCATGCCCGGCGTACTCGTGATCGAGGCGATGGCGCAGGCAGGCGGAGCGTTGCTGCTGACCGAGATTCCGGACCGCGAAAGCAAGCTGATGGTCTTTACAGGAATCGAGCGCGCCAGATTTCGGCGGCCCGTGGTGCCCGGTGACCAGTTGCGCATTGAAATCAATGTGCTGCAATGGAAGACCCGCGCCGTGCGCATGGAAGGTTTGGCGACGGTGGAAGGCAAGCTCGCATGCGAGGCCACAGTAATGTGCCAGCTTGTTCCCAGGCGGGCGCAAGAAACTGCTACTGAACATCCTGAAACGCCAGCTCTCCAAACCGCGGTGACGACAGAGTGAGTATCCACCCAACTGCGATTGTTGCGGCCACGGCCGTTGTTCCTGAATCGTGCATGGTTGGCCCATACTGTACCGTCGGTCCGGATGTGGTTTTGGGCGAAGCATGCGAACTCATCTCGCATGTCGTGCTCGACGGACATCTGAAGGCCGGTGCTCGGAACAAGTTTTACTCCTTTGCCTGTGTAGGCGTCGCACCGCAGGACCTGAAATATAAGGGCGAGCCTACCGGCGTTGCCATGGGCGACGACAATGTCGTTCGCGAGTGTGTGACCATCTCGCGTGGCACAACGGGCGGTGGCGGCACCACACGCGTTGGCAACGGCTGCCTTATCATGGCCTACACGCATATCGGTCATGACAGCGTGGTCGGCGACTCCTGCATCCTGGCCAATGGCGCTACGCTGGCAGGGCACGTCATCGTTGAAGATTTTGTGACCGTTGGCGCGCTCAACCAGGTGCATCAATATTGCCGTATTGGAAAATACGCCTATACCGGTGGTGGCACGACGGTGACACAGGATGTGTTGCCGTACTCCTTGACCTCAGCCAGGCGCGAGACACGCGCCTACGGCTTGAATAAGGTAGGTCTGGAGCGGCGCGGCTTTGATCGCACGCGTCTGCGCGCAATTCAACATGCCTACCGCTATTTGCTTGCCGGAAAGCTGAACACCTCACAGGCACTGGAGAAGCTGAAAAGCGAAGGCATTGCCACCGAGGACGTCACTTACCTGGTGGAGTTCATCGAGAAGTCTGAGCGCGGAGTGTTGAAGTAATCGCGCTATGAAGCTCGGACTCATCGCCGGAAATGGCCGCTTTCCTTTTTTGCTTCTTGAAGCTGCACGCGCACATGGGCTCGAAGTCATTGTCGCGGCCATCAAGGAAGAAACTGACCCCGAGATGAATGAGCGCGCCGCTGCCGATCCGGGTGTCCGCGTCTACTGGCTTTCGCTTGGAGAATTATCGAAGCTGATCGAGACCTTTCACAACGAGGACGTCACCCGCGCCGTGATGGCGGGACAAGTGAAGCATAAGCAGATCTTCTCAAGTATCCGGCCTGATTGGCGTCTGGCGAAGCTGCTGCTCTCTCTGAGTACGAAAAATACCGACATGCTGCTCGGCGCGGTCGCGAAAGTTTTAGGCGATGAAGGCATCGAGCTGATTTCATCGACAGCCTACCTTGAGCCGTTGCTGGCAAACTCTGGTGTGCTGACGGCTCGCGCACCATCCGGGCATGAACTGGAGGACATCGCATACGGCCGTTCTGTGGCCAACGCGGTCGCCGGGTACGATATTGGCCAGACCGTGGTTGTCGCGAGCCAGGCATGCGTTGCCGTCGAGGCAATGGAGGGCACCGACGCCGCCATTGCGCGTGCTGGCGCGATCATGAAGACAATGGCGGACGAAGGCGAAGCCTCCACCTTCAATCGTGATCTGACGGTCATAAAGGTCGCCAAGCCAAAGCAGGATATGCGCTTCGATGTGCCCGTTATTGGAATCAAGACCATCGAAGCGATGGAGCAGGCGCATGCGACGTGCCTTGCGGTTGAAGCCGGAAGAACATTGATTTTTGATCGGGATACAGTTCTTTTGCGTGCCAATGCAGCGAATATTGCGATCGTAGCCGTAGAACAGGGATAATGAAGCACGCCCGGAAGGAGGGCAAATCGCCGTGTCTAAGCTTTCCATCGTATTGATTGCAACCGTGATTATCTTAGGTGCCGGTTTCCTGGCAGTGCGCGGCTTTGCCGCTGACGAGACAGCCATGCCGCAGGTCGGCCAGCAGGCTCCGAACTTTACATTGACTTCGCAGGAAGGCAAGCCTGTAAGCCTAGATGGCTTTCGCGGCAAGTGGGTCGTTCTCTACTTCTATCCCAAGGACATGACCACGGGCTGCACTATCGAAGCACATAATTTCCAGCACGATCAGGAGAAGTTCCTGAAGGCAAATGCCGTGATCCTCGGCGTTAGCGTCGACTCGGTCGACAGTCACAAGCAGTTCTGCGCGAAGGACGGCCTCAACTTTACACTGCTGAGCGATGAAGAAAAGAAAGTCGTCGCCGAGTATGGATCGCTGGGCAACTATGGGGTGATGAAGATCGCCAACCGCAACACCTTCCTCATCGATCCGCAGGGTAAGATCGTGAAGGTATGGACGAAGGTTGATCCTTCTCATCACAGCGAAGAAGTACTGACGGCACTCAACCAGATGGAAGGACAGCACTAAAGCATGGCGAATTCAGTTGCGAGTAATTTTGTGGCGGGTTGCGAAGCAATCCGCCATTCGCTTTTTCAGCTAGCGGAAAATGTTGCCGGCGAGCCGTGGCGCGAAGGTGGATGGACGCGCAAGCAGGTTCTCGGGCACATGATCGATTCCGCGGCCAACAATCATCAGCGATTCGTGCGTGCCTCTATCGACGGCGCTTACACCGGCCCCTTCTACGCGCAGGATGGCTGGGTCGCCGCTCATGGATACGCAGCGATGCCGTGGGCGACACTGCTTAACTGGTGGCAGGCCCAGCACGAGATGCTTCAGGCAGTCGTTGAGAGGGTGCCGGAAGACAGACTCGATGCTGCGTGTCAGGTTGGCGACAACGATCCCGCAACGCTGCGATTTCTGATCGAAGACTACATCGCTCACCAGCAGCATCACCTGGAGCAGATATTGTGTCCGTCCTGAAGGGGGTTGTCGTCTCCGGCATGGGCAACTTCTCCTATTGGCTCGAAAAGCTGGAGAGCTTCTATACACAGAAGACCGGCCTGCGGCTCTTTCCTGGAACGCTGAATCTGAAGCTTGAGCAGGCATACTCACTGCCTGCCCAGACCATTCGTCTGGAGAAAGAAGAATACGGAGGCACCGTTTCCGTCAGCATGGTGCCGTGCCGCGTCTTCGATCGCCCGGCATTCCTACTGCGCACTGACGCGAATGAAGCGGGCGCCGGTCATCATCCTAAGAACATCATTGAGATCGCAACGGATATCAAACTACGTGAGGCCTATCAGTTACGAGACGGAGACGAAGTGGAAGTGCACATATAACTGTGCAACCGATGTGCAGACGCAAAAAAGCCCGGCGATGAGCCGGGCTCTTTTGCTTGCCTTGGGACTACTTCGTTGCCTTTTTCGTTGCCTTCTTTGTTGCCTTTTTTGCTGCCTTCTTCGCAGGCGCCTTCTTGGCTACTGCCTTCTTGGCTGCCTTCTTTGCAGGAGCCTTCTTGGCTGCTGCCTTCTTTGCTGCTTTCTTTACTGCCAAAGTAGTACCTCGTTTGGTTGATTTATTAACGCTGGCGCTCTTTTTCTTACCAGCCACGGATTTCTTCGTGGCTTTACCGCCGCTACGAGCGCCTTTACTGCTGGACTTAGCGGCAGATTTCTTTACGGCTTTTTTCGCCGGAGCTTTTTTCGCAGCTTTTTTAGCTGGCGCCTTTTTCGCCTTCTTTGCCGGCGCTTTCTTCACAGCCTTCTTGACTGGAGCTTTCTTCACTGCCTTTTTGGCTGGAGCTTTCTTCACTGCCTTTTTGGCTGGAGCTTTCTTTGCCACTGATTTCTTCTTTGCCGGAGCCTTCTTGGCTGCAGCAGGCTTCGCCCCACTTACTTCTTCGGCTGCAGCGAAGGGTTCTTCATGAGTTTCCGGCTTCTCTTCGTCGAGGTCATCGATGTCGTCATCATCAGAGGAGATGGAAATGGTTACTTCCTCCTCTTCCTCATCTTCGCCGAAGCCATCATCCACTTCTTCTGAGTAGTCGTCCGTTTCAGGTTCAAATTCACTGTCATTTTGCGCGTAAAGTTTGCGATCGTCCTGCATGAAAATGTCCTCCGGCCTCGGTGCCTGTTTTCCGTTCTACCACAGAGTGCGCGATTTTATGCACCTGCTCTGCCGCGCGGATTATAGCAACAGCATGCAACGGCTTGCCAATGAACGCAAGTGTTTAGTGAGGGTCATGGTTGAGTTTTCTTCCCCTTTACGGTCGCACTGTGAGAAGGAGCGGCCGCTTTCGGTTCAGCATGCACTTGTTTGTCTCCGCGTGTTGCGTGGTGAGATGCGGATTCCGTGTTGTGCGCCGCTGCTTTTCCTCGCGCTTTATGCGAGCCGGCGGAGATACGCGCGGGCTCTGCAATATAAAGTCGACGCCCCGGAGCGACGGTGTTGCTGCGCAGGCTGTTCCAACGTCGAAGCTGGTCGACGGTCACGCCAAAGCGATCCGCTACCGTAATGAGCGTATCGCCGTGCTGCACTTTGTAAGTGCTGTTGCGTGCTGCCGATGGCGCAGCGGCCGGAGCTACAGGAATGACCAACGAATCGAGGCCGCTCAGGTCAGTCGTCGAGCTTAACTGATTCACGAAGGCAATTTCAGAACTGGAGACGTGATATTGGCGTGCAATATCTTCGAGCGTTTCACCGGAAGTGAGAACGTGGAAACGCCAGTAACGTCGCTTGTCTTCGGGAATCTCAGCGATGCGTTTTTCGAAGAGGCCTTTGCCTCCCGGCGGCAGATGCAGATCGAAAGGCTCGTCAGGCGGCGTGCTCATGCGAAGCAGACTCGGATTAAGCGAAACAACCTCCTGCACAGGCGCGTTCACAATGTCAGCAACAAGTCGCAGATCGACTGCATAATCCGTCTTGACCGTATCCGTCACCAGAGCAGGATCGGGCTCAAGGTCCGTCAAGCCATACTGCTTCGGATTCTTCGCCATGATGGTGACGGCGAGAATAATGGGCACGTAATTCTTTGTCTCTGCCGGCAGGTTGTTACGGCGATACAGTTCCCAGAAATCCGCATACCCGGTGCGCTCGACTGCGTGTTGAATGTTCCCGGTGCCCCAGTCGTATGCAGCCATCGCAAGGTACCAGTCGCCAAGCTGGTCGTACTGCTGCTTGATCCACTTGGCATAGGCGCGCGTAGCCTTCTCCGGATCGAAGCGCTCGTCATACCATCCGGTACGCGAAAGTCCATAGGAGTTATAAGGCATGAATTGCCACATGCCGCCTGCGCCGGAGTGCGGATTCACTGCCTGGGCGCGGAATCCGGATTCGGCGACAGCCTGATAGATCAGATCCTGCGGCACGCCCTCTTCTTTCAGTACGCGCTCGATCATCTCCTTGTAGCGCCCCGCCCGCGTGAGTGAGTTCACGATGGTGTTATGACCCTTGGCAGTATTGGTGAAGAAATTGATATAGCTGGCAACGTAGTCATTCATCACCAGCGGCAGATCCGACTGCGTCGTCTTCAACTCAGCTTCCGCCTGCGCTCTTACGTTTGGATCGACAGGAAAGGTGACGTCGTTGGCGATCTCTACCGGCGCGTCTTCCGGATGTTGCTGCTGTCCGCTTGATGGGCCATTCTCGCGCAGCGCATCCATCTCCAGCGTGTTGATAGCGTCGACGATGTGATCGAACTCCTCACTCATTGCCGGATCGCTCTTGAAGTCAATCCCGCTGCGCAGCATCAGATCTACGGCATAGTCGAAGTTGGAGCGTGCCGCTGCAACGTGACCGTCGCGGTAATTGCTGATGCCCGTCTGATATGCCTTCTCTACGCTGTCGATGAGAGATTGGTCGCGCGCAGAAATCGCCTGCGAGGAAAAGACTGTCTTCTGCGGTGGTTGCGTCTGCGGACTTTCTGCAGCTGTCGTTTGCGGCTTTGGTGACAAGAAGGCTGCAGCGCTCACGACGCTGCTTGAGAGGCAAACCATGGCCGCGACAAAAGCGGCGCCTGAAAGTTTCACTACAGACATGCGGATTTACTGCTTTATTGTATGGGCATAAAGCGCCTGCATGCTATACCGGATGCGATAATAAGGCTTGAGCGAAAGAAGTTTCTCTGCTTCCAGTGCATCGGAAGCAGCCCCTTCTGTGTCGCGCTTTTCCCATGGACAGAAAGCTAATCCGCAATTTTGCGATCATCGCGCATATCGATCACGGCAAATCTACGCTCTCAGACCGCCTGCTTGAGCTTACCGGCTCGCTGACCGCACGCGAGATGCAGGCACAGGTTCTCGACGCGATGGACCTCGAACGTGAGCGCGGCATCACGATCAAAGCGCATTCGGTGCGCATGATGTACCCGGCCAAAGACGGCACTACTTATCAGCTCAACCTCATCGATACACCGGGCCACGTGGACTTTTCCTACGAAGTCTCGCGCTCGCTCGCATCGTGCGAAGGCGCGTTGCTGGTCGTCGATGCCTCCCAGGGCGTTGAAGCACAGACGCTGGCGAATGCCTACCTTGCCATCAATCACGGGCTCGAAATCATTCCCGTCATCAACAAGATCGATCTGCCCAGCGCCGACGTCGTGCGCACGCAGGAGATGATCGAGCAGGCAGTAGGCCTCGATGCCACTGATGCTATTCCTGTAAGCGCGAAGACGGGCCTCGGCGTGCCGGATATTCTCGAAGCCATTGTGCATCGTCTGCCGCCGCCTGCGGGTGATGCCAGCGCACCGCTGCAGGCTCTTATCTTCGATTCCTGGTTCGACGCCTACCGCGGCGTCATCGTACTGGCCCGTATTATCAACGGCAGGCTGCGCAAGGGCGCGAAGATTCGTCTTATGTCGAATGGCAAAGTCTTCGATGTGGAATCGATGGGCGTGCTGACGCCGAAGCCAGTCGAGATTACCGAACTCTCCGCGGGCGAAGTTGGTTTCTTTGTCGCCACTATCAAGAACGTTGCCGATACTAAGATCGGCGATACGGTGACTGAAGACAACCGTCCCGCTTCTGAGCCGCTGCCCGGATTCGAGGACATCAAGTCGATGGTCTTCGCCGGCATCTATACCGTCGACTCGCACGAGCACACTCTGCTTCGCGATGCTCTGGAAAAGCTGCGGCTTAACGATTCGTCGTTCTTCTTCGAACCGGAAAGCTCCGTGGCCCTCGGCTTCGGTTTCCGCTGCGGCTTCCTCGGCCTGCTGCACATGGAGATCATCCAGGAGCGGCTGGAGCGCGAGTTCAACCTCGACCTGATCACGACGGCTCCCGGAGTGCGCTACCAGGTCACCATGACCGACGGGACGCGGCTGGAAGTGGATAATCCGTCACGCTGGCCTGACCCGAGCGAGATCGAAAAGATCGAAGAGCCGATCATTACGGCGATGATCCTGACCAACGAAGAGTATGTCGGCGGCATCCTGAAGCTGGTTGAAGAGAAGCGCGGACGGCAGAAGAACTTCGAGTACGTCACACCAACGCGGGTCATGCTGACCTACGAGCTGCCGCTCAATGAGATCGTTCTCGACTTCTATGACCGCCTCAAATCCGTCTCGCGCGGTTATGCTTCGCTCGATTATCACCTTTCCGGCACCTGGGATTCGCCGATGGTGAAGATGGACATCCTCGTCTCCGGTGAGCCGGTCGATGCGCTTTCGATTATCGTGCACCGCGAATTTGCCTATGAGCGCGGACGCGCGCTGGTTTCGAAGATGCGCGAGCTGATTCCACGGCAGCAGTTTGAGGTTGCCATCCAGGCTGCTATTGGGTCGAAGGTCGTCGCCCGCGAAACCGTCTCCGCACTGCGGAAAAACGTACTGGCCAAGTGCTACGGAGGCGACATTTCGCGTAAACGAAAGCTCTTGGAGAAGCAAAAAGAGGGCAAAAAGCGGATGAAACGCATCGGAAAAGTCGACATTCCACAGGAGGCGTTTCTGGCCGTACTCAAAGTTGGCGAAGACAGCAACCGTTAGGCCGTTTTAAACGCGCTTTGCTTCGTTCGAAAGTCACAGTCCTTTCATGTGACCTGTGGAAAGTGCAAAAGATGCGTTTTCTAGACAGGGGAGCGAACTTTGTCAAGGAGAATTGTAGCCAAACGCTGCTTCTCATTGAAAATAAGTCACTTTCGCCACGGCAGACACTTTACTACGTAAGATTTACAAGCTATTCAATAAATTGCCGTGAAGACGCGGGAAGGTCTTCCACATTTTTTTCCACAGATTGCCATGGAGCAGAAGTAGTCCGTTTTATCTGTATTAAAGGCAGTAAAAAAACCCCGAAAAGGGGTCTTTTTTACTGCTCTAGATCTGAGTTTCTTACTGTCTTGGAGCGGCTGGATGAGTAGCGGTGGGGTGTGGCGTGGGAGCGGAGGGTGCTGCCGCTGCTCCTGCTGTACCGCCCGCGGGTGCCGGGATGCCAGACTTCTGGTTGTAGGCCTGAATGACCGCAGCCGAGATGTCCGTTGCCTGGTTAGCCCAGAGGACAGGGCTTTCCTGGGTGCTGCGATCGATCACGACGGTATAACCCTGCTGCTGCGCGTAGGCCTGAAGGACGTTGTAGACCTTCTCAGCAAGCTGCGTGTAAGTCTGCTGCAGATCCTGCTGGAAGTCGTTCTGCGTGTCCTCGCCAAGACGCTGGAAGGCCTTTTCCTTCTCGTCGACAGCCTTCAGGCGGTTCTGGCGCTCGGCATCGCTCAGGTTAGCGCCAGCTGTCTGCAGGCTCTTCTTGAGCGAATCGATCTCATCGCTCATACCCTTCAGCTGAGTGCGCTTGGGATCGTACTTCTTCTGGAGGTCGGCGAAGTTCCGCTGGCCTTCGTTGGTCTGCATGACGGCCGGCTGGAACATAATCACGGCAATCTTCACCGGACCTACTGGGGCAACGGCTGCGGACGCGGCAGGATCTGCTGGAGCCGTGCTGCCCGCCTGGGCGACGGCGCTGACGCCGAGTCCGGACGCAAGCAGGCAAACGAGTGTTAACGAGCGCTTCATGGAAATGTGAAACTCCTTAGGTTCTTGGGTGTTGTCGCCCGCATTTCTGTGCGGAAGCGAACTTTCGCTTCCTGTTATTACCGTCTGAGGCGCTTCATTGGGGCGGTTTTCCGGCCGGAAAAGCCAAAAACGCGGAGCAGAAACACGGACAGAGGACATTCTCAGGAACTCAAGCGAATTATAGGTCCGTGCGAGACCAAGGTCAAACCGGCAATATGTGAAACGGTGCAGGAACCGACTGCGGCGCCCGTTCCGGCTGTCCTGTTCCAGAGTGGACGGAGCGGGACCCCCCTTACCCCCTGTATTTTCTTCGGCTTCTTTGTTTTCAAGAACTTAGCAGGGGATCATCCCTAGCTATACCATTGATTCCATTGCAGTTAAGTGTGTTCTAGTGTTTTCAATAACTTAGCGGGGGATCCTCTCCATGGAAAGGAAAACGCCCGCTTTGTTCGCGGGCTTTTTTCTGCTCTATTTCAATGATAGCAATTTTAGCGATAATTCTCTGCCAACTTTTTTCGAGAAATAAGTGGCTTTTTTTGTGCAGCTTACGGAATATTCCAGCGAGCGCAGGGCTTGACAATGTCATTTCACGCAAAAAATCGAGCATTACTGCTTCACAGCGGGACCAATTGAGTCGAGTACGGCGATCATTTCGGCAGGAAGTTCGAGCGTTGCTGCGCTGAGATTCTCACGAAGATGTTCCAGCGATGATGTGCCGGGGATCAGGAGAATATTTGGCGAGCGGTGCAGAAGCCACGCCAGCGCAATCTGCATCGGCGTAACTTTCAGGGATTCTGCCGCTGTATCGAGAACTGACGATTGCAAAGGACTGAAGCCTCCCAGCGGGAAGAACGGGACGTACGCGATGCCCTGCGCTGCGAGGTCATCAATGAAGGCGTCATCGCTGCGGTTGGCGACGTTGTAGAAATTCTGCACGCAAACGATGCCGGCAATTTTCTGCGCCTCCGCCAATTGCGCAGGGCTTATGTTGCTCAGGCCGAGATGACGAATGAGCCCCTGCTCTTTGAGTTCAGCGAGCACCGTCAGGGGCGCTTCAATCGAGCCCTCCGATGGACCCATGATTCCTCCGACGCGAAGGTTGACCACATCAAGAGCGTCGAGACCGAGGTTCCGAAGATTGTCTTGAACGCCATCGATCAGTTCCTGGCGGGAAAGAGCGTGGATCCACGAGCCGTCGTCGCCGCGACGCGCGCCGAGTTTGGTGACGATGACGAGGCCGTCGGGATAGGGATGAAGCGCCTGTTTGATGATCTGGTTGGTGACATGCGGACCGTAGAAATCACTGGTGTCGATATGGTCGACGCCAGCGGCGACGGCTTCGCGCAAGACTGCCAGGGCCGCATCTACGTCACGGGGAGGTCCCCAGACGCGCTTCTCGCCATCCTGTCCTGCCAGTTGCATTGCGCCATAGCCCATGCGGTTGACGGTTGTCGATGTGCCGGGAAGAGTAAAGGTGCCGCCCATTTTGGTTTGAATCGTCATTCTGTTTCCTTTCAATCCGCCGTCGCTTGCAACAACGGTGCTTTCATGTGATTAGATGAAGGAAGCTTCAGGTTAGGAGTTCGCATTTGCCGCAGCCTTCCTTAGCAGAGTTAGAGCCCCGTAAACTGCCCGTCCAAGCACGTTCGACTGCCAGTGTAGACGCAATTCTGAAAGCAACTATTCAGGTTTTGCTCAAGGTAGGAAAAGAGCGGCTGACCACAACCAGGGTGGCCATGCGCGCCGGTGTCTCCGTTGGCACCTTGTATCAGTACTTTCCTAACAAAAGCGCGCTTCTACAGGCCGCCTTGAGGCGTCATCTGGACGGGGTTACGGAGGCGATGGAGCGCGTCTGCATAGAGCAGACGGGGCGAACGCTTGCCGAAATGGCTACGGCTCTCATCAACGCATTCCTAGAAGCGAAGATGAGAGATGTGAAGACGAGCGTCGCTCTTTATTCCGTGAGCTCGGATGTGGACGGAGCCAGGATCACTCGCCAGAACGGGGTGCGAGCCAACGCTGCGATTGCAGAGATGCTGGCAAGCGCTCGCGAACCGCTGACGAGAGATCCGAAGCTGGTGGCTTCGATGCTGCAGAGCGCGATGGTCGGGGTGAGCCGGAGGTTACTCGAATCCGATGAGCTGGAGAAGCAGTTCGACGCGGTTCGGGAGGAGCTCATCGTGTTGGTGTGTTCGTATCTGGAAGCGTGTTCGGCGCGGCATTTGGAGGCGATGGCCCGGTAGATATCGGGGAGATTCTTCCTTTTCGGTGAGGTTATGAACCGTTGACAATGAGGTTGTGGTTTCCCACTCTTCGGCTTCGCTCGGGGCAGGCTCTTAGCGCCCAGGTTAGCTGCGCGAACCTGGGGCACCCGCGGTTTGTTGACAGTTGATTTGAGAATGCTCAGAACCCTTCGATTCGGCTTCGCTCAGGGCAGGCTCTTAGCACCCAAATGCAGGGCGCGAAGATGAGGCACCGGCGGTTTTGTTGATAGTTGATTCGAGAATGCTCCAGAACCCTTCGATCTTAAATTCCTTCGGCAAAGAAAAAGGCCGTCCTCGCTGGAGGACGGCCTTTCTGGTTTGGGTTGTGATTAGAAGGTGGTGCTGACGGTCAGGCGGAAGGTCTTATTCGGCTCACGGAGCTGGTAGAGCGATCCGTAGAGCTGCGTTGCCTGCGCGTAGCTGTAATCGCCTGCGCCGCCTGCCGGGAACATGCTGCGGGTGATCAGGTTTTCACCGTTGATCTGGTCATAGAGACGCAGCGGGTTGTAGGCGTAGTAAATACGGAACGGAGCGTTGATGATCGGCATCATGACCGAAATCTGCGCGCCGAGTGACATACGCGGCACGTAGTTGGTTCCGGAAATCGGCCGGATGTAACGGTCGAACTGGATCGCTTGACCGCCCACGCAGGCGCCGTTGACGTAGTTGGGGCAGCCATAGAGCGGTGCATTCAGGCTGGCGTAGCCCTGGGGGCTCTGCTTGAGCTGTTCGCTGCTGACGGCCATATTCATGCCGAAGTCGTCGAAGAGCTCGAGGGCTGCGGTGCGTCCGACGAGCGGAATACGGTACTCGACGTTGCCGGTGACCTGCGTATCGCCGCCGACGGGGCCGATACCGTAGACCGGGATTGGAATCTTGACGCACTGGTTGGTCTGCGGATTGGTTGGATCCTGCGGAACGCAGCTGCCGTCCGGATTGGTGAGGTTGAACTGCACGCGGGTGGGCACGAATCCGTAAGGCGTAGCTGTACGGATATCGAAACCGCGGAGATCCGATTCGCCGCCAGCATAGAAGCGGTTGAACGGAGGAGCCACATCGCCGCTGATGCCCTGAATGTAGTTTGCCTGGACGCGCCAGCCGAGGACGTTGCGGCCCTCAGGACTAAAGTGGAACCACTTGATGGGGCGGAACTGCTTGTATTCGACGACCGGGCTGATATAGCGGACATTGCCCCAGAGGCCGGCCACCTGCAGGGCGCTCTGGAAAGAGGAGCCGCTGCGTGGCATGTAGCTCGAATCCAGCTTGTTCCAGGAGTAGCTGAGGGAGACCATGCTGTTCACGATGCCCTCGAGCGAATTCTGGCCCTGGATGCCGCTGCGGAATGACAAGGTCTGGAAGAGGTTCTGGGATGCCTGGCTGAAGGTCGTTACCGACGAGCGGTTCAGCGAGTAGGTAATACCGATGTTCTTGAAGGTGTGCTTGATGGGCAGCTTGCCGGAAACCGTGAAGCCGGTCACAGACTGGTTGTAGTTCTGGGTCAGCGAATTGACTGCCGATGTCGTGTTCGCGTCCGCGCCGGTGAGGTTGTAGGACTTGGCCGAGTTGTAATCGTACTTGCTCGAATAGATCTGGAAGCCGAGACCGATGGGCTTGTTGCGCAGGTAAGGCTCGTTGAAGCCGAAGATCAAGTGGCGCGACAGGTTGCCGGCGCTGGCCTGCACGCTGAGCGTTTCACCCAAGCCGAGGAAGTTGTTGGTCTGATAGTTCAAGCCGAGGAAGGTGCCAGAGAGGCCGCTGACACCGCCGTTCAGGCCGATGGAGTTCTTACCCTTCTCGTGTACCTTGAGCAGCAGATCGACGGTGCCCGCTTCGGGGTTCTGGTGCGTCTCGGAATCCTGATCGACCTTGAGCGGATCGAAGTAGTCGAGCTGGTTGAGGCGCAACAGGCTCAATTCCCAAAGGTGGCTGTTATAGACCTGACCCTCTTCGAGGTAGAGCTCGCGGCGGATCACGAAGTCGCGGGTAACGGTGTTGCCCTGGAACTCGATGCGGGAGACGTAGAACGGCTTGCCTTCTTCGAGGTCGATGACAAAGGAGACGGTCTTCTTGTCGTCGTCGATGGTCGGGATCGGGTTACCGGAGAAGTTGATGTAGCCGAGCTGCCCATAGGCCTTCTGCAGGTTCTGCAGTCCCTTGCCGAAGGCGGTGAAGTTGAACCAGTCGCCATCCTTAATTGGGAACTGGGCGCGGAGAGCTTTCAGGTTCTGGTCCGGAACAGCCTTGTTGCCGCGGAAGGTGATGGCGCCCAGACGATAGCGGGCACCCTCATCGACCGGAATACGGATATCGATGCGCTTGCCCCGGCGCGGGCGGAAGGTGAAGAACGACAGGCCGCCTTCATTGCGGATACGTGTTGCCGGCTCACCGGTAGAGGCGCGGAAATAGCCCTTGTCGCGATAAGCCTGGCGGACGCGCTCGGCGTCTTCTTCAAGCTTGCTGGCGTCGTAGGTCTTGGCGAAGAGGTTCTCGAAGATGATGGAGTGCGGGATGCCGACGGGACGCAGGTTCTTCATGGCATAGCGCAGGTCGCGCGAGCTCATGTGCTGATTGCCGGCGAAGCTGATGTTGCCGACTTTGACCCGCGGACCTTCCTTGATATTGAAGACTACCTGCACGGAAGCGGGCGGAATGGTCTTGACGTCGGCCTTGATGGTGGCAAACTGGTGGCCGTGCTCGGCGAGCAGCTCGCGGATGACGGTCTCGACGCGGGCGATGCGCGTGGGATCGTACTGGCTCTCGATGGAGAAGCTGACCTTTTCCTTCTTCAGGCGGTCAAGCACGTCGGAGTTTGTGACCGAGTTAAGACCTTTGTATTGAATGTCGCGGATCGTTGGCTTTTCGCGGACGTACACGTCGAGGATGAGGCCGCCCTTGGGATTGTCTTCGCGCTCGATGCGGACATCTTCAAAATAGCCGGTGTTCCAGAGCGAGTTGAAATCGCGCTCGACCGTCGTCGGGTCGAAGGCCTCGCCTTCGTGACTGAAGAGGCGGGCAACGATTGTTTCCTTGGGAATGCGGCGGTTGCCGATAACGCGGATTTGGGTGATCGTCTGCTGTGTCTGTGCCCATGCCGAAAAGACGGTCAAGCAAAGAAGAACGAAGGTCAACGGCTTCAGTGTGCGGCGGAAGATGCGGGCCGCATTCTGGCTGGTTTTGATTGGAGAGCTTACGCTCTCTCGCATGACGGGAAAAATAGGCACACCCTCACTGCAAAAAATCAGATGAAACTTGAGGAAAAGTCGATTATAAGTGACCGGAGGTGCTGTTCCCAACTCCGAAGTGCTCTGGCATCTGCTACCCGTCATTTCAAAAGGCCGATCCGTTCCAGGTAGCCCTGGCGGCCACGGCCGCTAGCTTTCCAGTTCTGCATGGATATCGAAGCCATCACCATTCCAGACGATTCTGAGCACATTTGGTTTGCAGCAAACCTGACAATCCTCGATATACGACTGTTTTCCGCCGGCTGATTCGTCAACCACCGTTTCATTCCACTCTCCACAGCCAGCGCATTGGAAACCCGCTGCGAACGGCATCGCTTGATCCGCTCTTAGTCTATCGGAATGAAGGAGTTTTCGCTTCGTTTGGACAAATATATGATCTTCTCCGGCCGCATTCACAGGCTGTCTTTCGCGGTTTCACCTTTTTCAGTGCAGAGTGTGACCGGCGTGCGGCCCAGGTTCCTGCGAGTAGAGAGCGCTGCCCGGAATCTGTTCCGGGAGGGTCGCATATCACAAATGGGCTACTCGCAGCGTAAAGCCGTTTGCGGTTCCACGCGGGCGACCCGGAGTGCCGGTATCCAGCAGGCAAGCAGGGCGATGGTCGTGAGAAAGAGGGGCACGGCCGTGAAGGTCACAGCGTCGTGAGGGCGAATTCCGTAGAGGATGCTGGCAGCGAACTTCGACAGCGCGAAGGCGCAGGGCAGGCCCAGCGCCAGAGCGATCGATGTCAGGATCATGCCTTGGCGCACGACAAGACGTTGCACAGCGCCGACCTGAGCGCCGAGAGCCAGACGGATGCCTATCTCGCGCGTTCGGCGGCTTACGGAATAGCTCATCATTCCATACAGCCCGATTGCTGCCAGAAGCAGGCCGGTGAAGCCGAAGATTCCGAATAACGTACCAGCCAGCCGGGGAAGAAAGAGCGCGCTCCGAAGATGTTCTTCCATAGTCTCGGCATGAAAAATAGCCATGGTGGGGTCGAGCGAGTGGATCTCGTTTCGCACGGCTCCTTCAAGCAACGCGGGATTGCCGTCTGTGCGCACCAGAAGCGAGATTCCTCTGAAATCGGGATCTCGCCCCAGGTCCTGCTCCATGGAGCGATAAAGTATGGGTCGGGTGTTTTCTCCCAGGGTTCTCGACCTGCTGTCCTTTACCACGCCGACGATCTCATAAGTAGCGCCGCTGCCGGTGACGCGCTGGCCGATCGGGTTTCGTCCAACGAAGAGTTGTTTGATGAATGTCTCGTTGACGACTGCCACGCGAGATGAATCGGCACTCTCATGAGCGAAGTCTCTCCCGGCCAACCGGGAAATCCCGATGGTCTGGAAATAGTCGGGCGTAACCATGTAGAGGTCGACTACCGTATTTGGTCGGGAGGCTTTCGGTCCGTCCTCGACGTGGAAATCGTCCCATCTTCCGTCCATCGAAAGCGGCACAGGATCGACCCAGGCAACCGAAATGACGCCGGGAAGCGCCCTTACGCGGCGGCGCAGCTCCTCCAGAAACTGCGTCGCGCGTAACGTCGAATAGCCGTTCAGTTGTGGATCGACATTCATCATCAGGATGCCGTGAGAGCGGAAACCAATGTCGATATGAGACGCCCGCTGCAGGCTTCGTAGAAAGAGTCCGGTAGCACAGAGCAGTACCAGGGACAAAAACATCTGCGAGAGGACGAGAAGGTTGCGCAAGCTCCAACGGCGCCTGCTGCCGACGAATGACTCTTCGCCTTTCAAAGCCCTGGTAAGAATGGGACGAGAGGCCACCCATGCGGGAATGATTCCAATCGTCAGCCCGGTTCCGATACTGAGCACAGAGGCATAGAACAGTACTTTCCCGTCGATGCCGACTGTGAGGTCTATGGGGAGCGGTATGGGCAGGTGAAACGCGGAGAGCGCCGAGGTGGCCCACAGGCAAAGCACTAGACCGAAGCCTCCTCCGCCAAGAGCAAGCAGGATGCTTTCGACGAGCATCTGCCTGATGAGCTGACTTTGCTGTGCGCCAAGCGATAACCTCACCGCCATCTCGCGCTGCCGCGCATAGGCCTGCGCCAAAAGCAGGTTGACCACGTTGGCGCATGCAATGCAGAGAACGAGGAGCGCCACGACAGACAGCGCCACCAGGAAGCCGGTCAGTCCCGCCTTCTCATCCGGAGGCAGCGAGCCAGCCGGTTCCAGTTGAAAGCCGCGGTCCTTGTCCGTTGCAGGATAGCTTTCAGCCAGTCGCCCGGCGATGCCGTTAAGTTCCGTTGCGGCCTGCGTGCTGGTGATGCCGGGCGCAAGCCGTCCTGCTACTTCCAGCCAGGTGTTGCTGCGGGAGCGGTCGCCGATCTTAGGCATCAGAAGCGGCTGATTGCCAAGCGGCACCCATAGGTCGGCGGTGAATATGTCCAGCCCGTGGAAGGAAGCTGCCGCAATGCCGACGATAGTAAAAGGATGGCCCGAGACGGAAACCGATTTCCCGACAATGGAGGGGTCGCTATCGAAATGGCGCTGCCATAGGCGGTGACTGAGAACGGCAACAGGCAGCTGCTCTTCGTCCCTGGTAAAACCTCTGCCAAGGACCATGCGGACCTGAGTCACATCGAAAAAGTTGGAGGATGTCAGCGATCCCCATACGCGCTCCGGTTCACCATACCCACCTAAGGACACCGGCATCGAAGGGTAAAAAGCGGCGATGCCTGACAAAGATCGTGCCTCGCCGCGCAGATCCTGATACAGCGGCCAGGACAGATTATTGCCGCAACAATTGCCACGCTCGGTTGTGTACAGGCTCATCAGAGTAGCTGGATCGCCCACCGGCGGAGGACGCAGAAGAAAGGTGCTGACGGCGGAGAAGATGGTCGCGTTCGCTCCTATCCCTAGTCCGATGGAGACAACTACCGCGAAGACGAAGCCGGGCACCTTATAAAACCGCCGGAGCGCAGAAATTAAATCTCGCCGCAAGGATGTCATCAGCTCCTCACCGAGAGTGCATACGTGAGGGCCGGAGCTAGGGTTCCCGGCTTGCGATGACCGGTGAGGACATTTCGAAGGGTCCGCGTTTCACTTTAAGCTTTCCGCACTTCGACCAGCGTGGAATAAAAGGTTGGGCCACCGCCGAAATCCGTGAGGCGCTGCGAGGTAAGCAGGTTCACATTGTTGCCGCCGGGGGAGAGCTTGTTCCAGTTCAGGCGTCCGGCAACTACGCCCCTGGGCAGGCTGCCATTGAAGTGTGCGGTCATGCGCAGACTTCCACGGTCGTTGAAGATTTCGATGGTGTCGCCCTCGGCGATGCTGCGTGCCATGGCGTCATCAGCGTGGATTTCCAGGTGATTGGTGAAGGCGGCTTCCATGCGCTGGTGCCCGGGAAGGTTGGCGAAGGTCGAGTTCATGTAGTTATCGGCCTTGCGGGGCAGGAATTCGAGAGGATAGAACTTCGCTTTTTCCGTGTGCCGTGATTCCGCCGGCGGGACGAAACCGGGTAGCGGATCGAGTCCCTTTGCGCCCAGCGTTTCGGAATAGAACTCGACTTTGCCGCTTGGGGTTGCGAACGGGCCTTCGACGAAGGGCAGGAACGGCTGGCCATTTTTCTCGGAATCGAATTGCAGGCGCTGGCGGCCTCCGGCAGCATTGAGAGTTTCTTCGGTGACGCCCGCCATCCACTTATCCTGCTTGCCCAGCGCCTGCGCGATTAGATTTTCCGGGGTGTCGAGGAAACACGACTCGGCGAAGCCCATGCGCTGCGCGAGCTGAGAGAAGAGCCAGACGTTGGAGCGTGATTCGCCCAGCGGCTCGATGGCCTGGTTTGAAATCTGCACATAGTAGTGGCCGTAGGCTCCCTGTATGTCCTTGTGCTCGAGGAAGGTGGTGGCAGGGAGCACGATGTCGGCGTAGTCGGCTGTGTCGGTAAAGAACTGCTCATGGACGACGGTGAAGAGGTCTTCCCTCGCCATGCCGCGCAGGACCTGTGCCTGATCGGGCGCAATGGCGGCAGGATTCGAGTTGTAGACGAAGAGCGCCTTTACCGGCGGACCGTTGAGCTCCGTCAGGGCGTGGCCAAGCTCTGACATATTCACGATGCGCGCATGGCGCTTGAGCGGGCTGGCCAGCATCAACTCGGGGCGCTCGATGGCGGCTTTGTCCCAGGCGAAAGCTCCGCTGGTGGAAAGCTGGAGGCCGCCGCCAAGGTGCTTCCATGCTCCGATGAGCGCTGGCAGCATGGCGACGGTGCGTGCGGCAGTGCCGCCATTCTCTCCGCGCTGGATGCCGTAATTCATGCGGATGACGGCTGGCGTTGTGGTTGCGTACTCGCGGGCGAGGCGTTCGATGTCGGCGGCGGGAATGCCTGTCCAGGCGGAGACGCGGGTGGGAGTGTACTCGGCCGCGCGCTGCTTTAATTCGGCAAAGCCATGAGTGTTGCCAGTGATGTAGTCTGCGTCTTCGAGGCCATCGCGCAGGATGACGTGCATCATGCCGAGCGCCAGCGCTACATCGGTGCCGGGATTGATGGCGATATGCCAGTCCGCGGCTTTCGCGGTACGGGTCTTATAGGGGTCGATGACGATGAGTTTCGCGCCCAGTCGACGAGCTTCTTCGATGATGGGCCACAGATGGACATTGTTGCCGTGAACGTTTGCGCCCCAGGCGATGATGTAGCGCGAGTGGCGGAAGTGTTCGGTGTCTGTGCCCAGCTTGCGCCCGTACACAGCAAGCAGCGCGTCGCCTCCTGCGGTGGAGCAGATGGTGCGATCGAGCTGCGAGGCTCCCAGCCGGTGAAAGAAGCGGCGGTCCATGGAACCATAGCCAAGTGTGCCGATGGTTCCCGCGTACGAGTAGGGCAGGATCGACTCAGGGCCGTGCTCGTCGCTGATTTTCTGCAGGCGAGTCGCCATGGTGTCGAGCGCTTCGTTCCACGAAATGCGCTCGAAGGCTTCTGTCTCCTTGCCTTGCGGTAGAGGACCTTTTGCTACTCCGACGCGGCGGCGCATGGGGTAGAGCAGGCGATCGGGCGAGTAAACGCGGTCGAGATATTTGGCCACCTTGCCGCAGAGAAAGCCTTGGGTGACCGGATGACTCGGATCGCCCTGCACGCGCGTCGCCCTGCCCGTCTCGTCGATGGTGACGAGGACGGCGCACGAATCCGGGCAGTCATGCGAGCAGACGGTATGGACTGTCTTTACGGGGGGCATAGTTATATTGTAGGGCGGCTGTAATTATTTTCAGACTTCTTTTGCGGCGAGCCGTTAGGCTTCGCGCGGAATGAGGTTCGTCGCTTTTACCAGAGGCGACGGACGCCATATCCATCGAAGACGCGCTCATTGCTGACGAGCACCAGATTTTCTGCTTGTGCCTGCGCGATCAGCAGCCGGTCGAAGGGGTCTTTGTGGCTGCCCGGCAGCAGGCCGGCGCGTTGCGCGTGATCGATCGAGATGGGAAGGCCTATAAATCCGAGCCTGTTCAGGCTCTGATCAAAGTCCTCAATCAGAATTTCACCTTCCGGGAGTTTTCCCAGGCGAAATTTGGTCGCGATCTCCCACGCGCTGGCGGCAGAGACGTAAATGTCTGAATCTTCATCGTGCAAGGCACTGTCAGCCCGCCGAGAGAGTTTTGGATCACCTGTCACTGTCCAGAGAAGGGCATGGGTATCGAGGAGCAGGTTCAATCACCCTCTCCATTCCACAAACGCAACTCGTCTTCGGGTAATGGCTCAAAGAACTCCGGGCCGACTTTAAACTTACCTTTGAAAATGGCGAGATTTCTGCGCTTCCCCTTCTTGATGGGAACAATCTTTGCTACCGGTGTTTTTCCGCGCGCGATCACCACTTCTTCCCCGCGTTCGGCTTTTTGAATGAGGCGCGAGAGATTAGTTTTTGCTTCGTGGATCGTGGAGACTGACATATGAATTTTTCTTAGCTAAGTAAATCTTAGCTAAGCTGGCTCGGCTGTGTCTAATGTATTTTGTTCGCGTCCGGCGAGAAAATTGCGACTTGCGTCCTCCCGCAATTTGGACATGGAATTTTTTGCGATTGCACTTCAGACTATCTTGGGAGTGCAGGTTGCAGATTTTTCGGACGCGAAAGGACATCATTATGCGGTGGAAGACTTTTGTGCTCTGGTGTGCGCTGGCTGGGCTGTGGCTTATTCCGCAGAGGATGATTTTTGCGCAGGATGCGGAAAGCGCAATCAGGCACGTGCTCATGGGTCAGGTGGAAGCCTGGAACCGGGGCGATATTGACGGCTTCATGGAGGGCTACCAGAATTCGCCGGAGACGACCTTTGTCGGCAAGACGATACACCATGGCTGGCAGCAGGTGCAGGAACGATACAAGCACGATTACGCGACGAAGGAGTCGCGCGGGACGCTTGAGTTCTCAGACCTGACGGTTCGTTTGCTGGGCGCGGATTACGCCGTGACTACGGGGAAGTATCATCTGACGCGCTCGGCTGCGGGTGGTGGAGATGCTTCGGGAGTGTTCTCGCTGGTTTGGCAGAAGTCGAAAGACGGCTGGAAGATTATTCTCGATCACACGAGCTGAGGCGCTTCTGGCAGTCAGAGCAAAAAAGCCGTCGCAATTGCGGCGGCCTTTTTGCTCTTGAATTGGATATCGGCTACAGGATATATCGCGACAGGTCCTGATCTTTCACGATCGAGGAGACCATCTGGCGCACATATTCCGGATCGATAATGGCTACGATTTCTCGGCCTGAGGCGGTTTCCCGTTCGATGATCGGAAGAGGGGCGAGCACGCCGGCGGTGTCGGTAGCGGCGGCGAGGTCGATGACATTTCCGTCGTTCTTCGGCGCTTTCGTCAAATCGGGCGCGAGGAAGCTGATCTCATCGAGAACGCGCTCCATGATGGTGTGAAGGCGCCGAGCGCCGATGTTTTCCGTCGTTTCGTTGACGCGGAAGGCGAAGCGAGCCACCTCTTCGAGCGACTCGGGCGTGAATTCAAGCTTCAGCCCTTCGGTTTCAAGCAGGGCTGTGTATTGCTTGGTCAGAGACGATTTTGGCTCGGTGAGGATGCGGATGAAGTCCTCGACGGTGAGCGAATGCAGTTCGACGCGAATGGGAAAACGCCCCTGTAATTCCGGAATCAGATCGCTCGGCTTCGAGACGTGGAAGGCTCCGGCGGCGATGAAAAGGATGTGGTCTGTGCGCACCATGCCGTAGCGGGTGTTGACGGTGGTGCCTTCGACGATGGGCAGAATGTCGCGCTGCACGCCTTCGCGTGAGACATCGGGACCGTGACCGCCTTCGCGTCCGGCGATCTTGTCGATCTCGTCGAGAAAGACGATGCCCGAATTTTCGACGCGCTCGACCGCGGTGCGCGTTACCTGGTCCATGTCGATGAGGCGGCCTTCTTCTTCCTGCACGAGGTACTCGAAAGCTTCGCCGACCTTCATCTTGCGCTTCTTGGTGCGCTGGCCAAAGAGATTCGGCAGGACATCTTTCAAGTTGATGTCCATCTCTTCCACGCCCTGGTTTGAGATGATTTCGAACGACGGCGCATTGCGTTCACGCACATCGATCTCAACCATGCGGTCGTCGAGTTTGCCTTCGCGGAACTGCTGGCGCAGCTTTTCACGGGTGCGCTGGTGCGATTCGTTGCTTGGAGTCGGGAAGGTGAGCGTGTTGTTGCTGCCCGGCTCGGCCTGCGGAATCGCTGCAGGAGCAGGTGTTGGCGTGGCCGTTGGAGGCGGCAGCAGCAGATCGAGCAGCCGCTCTTCTGCATTCAGCTCGGCCTTGTCTTCCACTTCTTCCAGCTTTTCTTCGCGCACCATGTCGATGGCGATCTCGACCAGGTCGCGCACAATGGCTTCCACGTCGCGGCCTACGTAGCCGACCTCGGTGAACTTGGAGGCTTCGACCTTGAGAAAGGGCGAATTGGTCAGCTTTGCCAGACGGCGCGCAATTTCGGTTTTGCCGACGCCGGTAGGCCCGATCATGATGATGTTCTTGGGCATGATCTCTTCAGCGAGATCGGGCGGCAGCTTCTGACGGCGCATACGGTTACGCAAAGCGACAGCCACGGCGCGCTTGGCGGCCTTCTGGCCGACGACGTACTTGTCCAGCTCGGCGACGATCTCGCGCGGGGTCAGGTCGTCGAGCGCGAGTTCCTGGTCTTCAGCGGTTCCGGGTAGATAGATGGCCATGTGCCTGCTCCTTTAGGGCGGGCGTACGCAAATTATGCGTGCAATTCTTCAATGGTGATCTGGTCATTGGTATAGATGCAGATCTGTCCGGCGATCTTCAGCGATTTCTCAGCGATATCTCGTGCGGACAAGTCGGTGTTCTCGTAAAGCGCGCGGGCCGAGGCGAGTGCGTATGATCCGCCACTGCCGATCGCAGCGATGCCCTCATCCGGCTCAATCACGTCACCCGATCCGCTGAGCAGAAAGGTCTGGTGCGGGTCGGAGACGATGAGCAGGGCTTCGAGATTGCGGAGCATCTTGTCGGTCCGCCACTCCTTCGCCAGTTCGACTGCAGAGCGGCCGAGATTGCCGGCGTACTGCTCCAGTTTCGATTCGAAGCGGCTGAAGAGCGAGAAAGCGTCGGCGGTCGATCCGGCAAATCCGGCGAGAATCTTGTCCTGGTAAAGACGCCGTATCTTCTTTGCCGAGTGCTTGATAACGGATTCGCCCAGCGTGACTTGGCCATCGGCGGCCATGACGACACTGCCGTTGCGGCGGACGCAAAGGACGGTGGTCGAACGGATGCGCCGACCGGTTGCGAGGTTCAATTCCAGCGGGGAAACGCCACGGGCTGCGGTGGCCGAAAATTCCGGGGTCCCCGGTATGCGCACTTTTCGCGTTTCGGGGTGGAAAGACAGCTTTCGATTCGACATGCTCAGGCTTCAGTATATCGCACCGAGGCCTGAGCGCAGAGAACGCACATCCCGTCCAGAGCTAGCTGTTGGCGTGTTTTTCGGCGAAATCGCCGATGACCGGGAGCTTGTAATATTCGCCTTTGCTGGCCTTGAGGATACAGAGCAGCCACGCGATAAAGAAGCCGACCGCCACGGCCAGATCGACAAAGAAAAAGAGAATGCCGACGAGTGGGATGAAGTGCAACACGAAGGAGATCACCATCGCGGCTACCCAGATCACCATCCAGGCAACGTGCAATGCAATGCACTGGATAGCGTGGAACTTCACCAGGCGCATCCGGTTATAAGGCTCGAGCACCAGGAAGATGATGGCCGGGATGATGGTGATGTAGGAAATGGCAGCAGCAGCATTTTCTGAGAGGCCGCCGGATGTTGCGGCAATCGGCGGCAGGGACGCGGCGGATACGTTGCCGCCAACTGGCGCGTAACCTGCCGTGGCCGCCGTGGCGGCGAGCGGTGTTCCGCAGGAACCACAGAAGGTGGACTGCGGAGAGACTTCATTTCGACATGATGGACATTGCATGGGTTTTTCTCCTGAGAGAGGTCTTCTATTTCAAGGAAAACAGCGGGGAGAACGTCCGCGAAATGTCTACCAGCATATGTCAGCCCGTTGCAAGCGGGGACATATTTTTACTCCCGAACTGCCATTCACACCCAATGGTTATCCCGGTTGCCCCAGCGTTTCACCATCCGAATGGAAAATAGAGAGTGAAAGTATCGGTAGAAGCACAAGGGAGAGCCCGGTCTGCGGTATTCTGCTCTTAGAGCTGCTATGAATGGCGTTTCCCTACGGGACCCTCAGGTCATTGGTACATTAGCGGCTGCCGGACTCTGCCTGGGCGGCGTGGCGATCTATTTTGCAATGCGCAAAAAGCCCACGGCTGAGGAGCTGGAGCGTCAGCGGCGAGATTTTCTGGTGCAGGGCGGCCGGATTATCGACGGCACCCTGCTCGACATCTCAGAACTCGTTGAAGATGAAACCGGCGAGAGCATGCAGCTGATTCTTTATAAGTATGAAATCGGCGGCGTGATCTACGAGTGCTCGCAGGATGTGACCCCATTACGCGACCTGGTGAACATTCACGAATGCCGGCTCGGCTTTCCCTGTTCGGTGCGCTACGACACGCATAAGCCGGAGAACAGTATTGTGGTTGCGGAGACCTGGAGCGGGCTGCGCGATACGGCTAACTCCGCAGCGGGGCGCAACGTTGCAACGAGCGCCACCCGGCGCTGGATGGCTCCCCTTGGGTGACGGCCTTTCGATAGCGCCGGATGGACTCAAAGCATAAACTGAAAATATGCATGTACACGGAGCGCCGACCGGGAAAACGCAGCGAGTTCTTCAGTTCTCGCTGCTGGCGACACTCGCTTACGTAATCCTGACCTTCGTTGCCGGATTGCGCGCTCATTCGCTGGCACTGATCTCCGAGGCCGGCCACAATGTATCCGATGCTCTGGCGCTGTTGCTCTCCTTTGTCGCCGTATATTTTCAGAGCCGTCCGCCGACAGACGCCAAAACATTCGGCTATCAACGCGCGGGAGTTCTGGCGGGATTCGTTAACGCGCTTTCGCTGATTGTCATTTCTGTCTTCATCGCGATTGAGGCGGTGCATCGGTTGAGCGAACCCGTGCACGTGCAGCCGCGAGTGATGATGATCGTGGCTGCGGCAGGCGTGCTGATGAACGGCGTGATCGCCGCGCTGCTGTGGCGCGTGAGTTCTGACGTGAATATCCGCAGCACCTTCATCCACATGCTGGGCGACACGCTTTCGACGGCGGCTGTTATTGTGGGCGGCGCTGCCATTCTCTGGACAGGTCATGCGTGGATTGACCCCGTACTCTCGCTGGCGATTGCTGCCCTTATCCTTTGGTCATCGATCTCGATTGTGCGCGAGACGCTGAATATTCTGCTCGAAGGCACGCCGCGCAATCTTTCGCTCCCGGATATTCGTGCGAGCCTGCAATTGATTGAGGGTGTCGAAGATGTGCATGACCTGCACGTCTGGAGTCTGGGCTCCCAGACCCATGCGTTGGCAACGCACGTGACGATCGCTGATATTCCACTGTCGGAGAGCAGCCGGATTCTTGAGGAGATCAAAACGACGCTGCATGATCGTTTTCACATAGTCCACACAACGATCCAGTTTGAGAACGTGGATTGCGAAGTCGCGCATGGCTGCGTGATGTCGGTCGAAGACCTTCATCTGCATGCGCACCATCATGGACATAGCCATTAGCTTTCGAGTATTGGGAACTCAACTCTCCTCTGCAGGCTTGTCCGGCTGACCGTTGTAAATCTCTTCTGCGCGCTCTAACGTATCGATTTCACTGACCGGCTTATCGTCCCGGATACGCAGAATACGCGGGAAGCGCAGCGCGAAGCCGCTATTGTGACGTTCGGAGCGCATGATGTTGTTGAAGGCGACTTCGAGCACTACCAGCGGCTCGACGGTGCGGAACCCGCCATGATCTTCAAGCGTGTGCTGCTTGAAAAACTTCGTCAGCTCGTCGATCTCTGCATCTGTGAGACCGGAGTAAGCCTTGCCAATGTTTTTCAGCTCGTCGCCATCCATTACGGCAAAGGTGTAATCGCTCAACACCCCAACGCGGCGTCCATGGCCGTATTCCGCGCCGGTGACAACCACGTCGAGCGTGGCCAATTCTCGCTTCAGCTTGAGCCATGCCAGGCCACGCCGGCCCGGCTGATAGATGCTGTGCAGCGCCTTCAGCATCACGCCTTCGTTGCCGCGCTCGCGTGCTTTAGTGTAAGCGCGGTCGAGCTGCTGTGCACTTTCAAGCCGAACAGCCGGCGCGAGAATCAATCGCGGAAAGGCGTTGGCCGTGCCATCGTCGAAGAGATCTGTCTGGCCGCGCAGGGCGCGGCCGCCAGTTGCCGCCGCATATTCTGAGACAAAGGATTCAAGCGCGTTGCGGCGCTCGCTCAAAGGACGCTCAAGCAGCAGTTCTTCCCCGCGATACGGCAGATCGAAGGCGACGAAAACGACCGGCGTGCGCTCGCGCATCTCACGCGATACACTCTTGCGTCCCAGACGCTGCTGCAGAGAGGTAAAGGGCAGCGCACGCTGCTCGCTCGGATTCCAGGCGACGATCTCTCCATCCAGAATCGCTGCCTCCTGTACGTGCTCGAAAGCCTCTACGATTTCAGGGAAGCTCTCGCCAATCTCTTCGCGATTACGTGAGAAGAGCGCGACGCGGCCGGGCTGCGAGGGATCGCCGCAATGGAGCTGGGCTCGCATGCCATCATATTTGTCCTCAAGCTGTGCCTCGCGCAGCGCCTGCTGCGGAGTTACGTTTGCTTCCTGCGGCTGACGCTCTTCTTCCGGAAGTGCTTCGGAGACGCCGCTGTGTTCGGCTACAATCTCTTCGCGAAAACGATCGATGGCTTCATCGACGCTGGCTACAGGGCTTGCGAGCATGAATCCGAGCGCGTGAAAGAGGCGCATCCGCGCTTCATGAAGTGTCCCTCTGGCCGCCATCGCCGTTGCCTCGGGAATGCTGCCGGTCAGCATCACCGCGTGGCGCACCTCAGCCGGCAGGGCGCCATAAGTGTGCGCGATGGCCTCTTCCACCAGGCTTTGCTTCACGCCGATGCGCATGTCGCCGGTCATGAGCTTGATCAGGTATTTCGCTTCGAGCGGCGTGGTGCTGCCCAGCAGATCGAGAACGAGCTTCTGTTTGGCGATGGAACCTTTCGCGGAGGCGATATTGGCAAAAGCCGCCTCAACATCTTTCAATGTCAGTGAAGGCTGAACGGCATGCTTGCCAGACAGCAAGTCGAAAGCGGCTGCGCCCAGATCGCCGTTGCGTCGGTAAGCCGCATACATGGCGTTGCGATCTGCGCCTGAGAGCTGCGAAACGGCTTTCGAAAGCGAAGATCCGCCCACGCTGAGGTTGCGGCGGTCGGTTTCAGCAAATGGCTGGCCCGAAAGATAGAGGGCCGCGATCGCTGCATCCTCCGTCGCGCGCGCCTTCAGGTAATCAGCGATCAGGGAGCGCTTTTCGAGCTTCTTGCTGGTGGCGGAAAGCCGCTGGCACAGCTCCGCGAATCCTTCGAGGTCGGCGCTCATCTCATCGACTATAGATGCTGCGTTGGACTGCATTTAGGTCTTTTTCTAAGCGAAAAAGCGCGGTAAAATGAAGACAATGCATTCTGGCCTCCAGATCGGCACTCTTCTCTAGCGGGTCCCGCCGCCCATACCGTTCGTCTGCCTTTTTCCGTTATACAATTCACACCGAACCGCGCAGAGCGCACGAGAAATCATTATGTTTGAGCGTTTAGATCAGATCGCAGCCCGTTATGAAGAATTAGGCGAGCAGCTTGCTTTGCCCGAGATCGTCTCTGACCAGCAGAAATATCAGAAGCTGGCCAAGCAGCACCGCGACCTGCAGGAAGTGGTCGAGAGCTATCGCGACTACCAGCAGGTGCAGACCGGCATTGCCGACGCCAAGGCGATGCTGAATGAGACGGACGCAGACATCCGCGCCATGGCGGAAGAAGAGTTGACGCAGCTCGAAGAGCGCCTGCCGAAGATCGAAGAAGGATTGAAACTCGCTCTGCTTCCGAAGGACCCGAACGACGAGAAGAACGTCATCCTTGAAATCCGCGCGGGCACCGGCGGTGATGAAGCGTCGCTCTTTGTGGCGGAAGTTTTCCGCATGTATTCGCGTTTCGCGGAGCAGCACCGCTGGAAGGTGGAAGTGCTTTCAAGTTCTGAATCGTCCGTTGGCGGATTGAAGGAAGTCATCGCCATCATTGAAGGCAACAAGGTTTATTCGCAACTCAAGTACGAAAGCGGCGTGCATCGCGTGCAACGCGTACCTGCGACTGAAACTCAGGGTCGCGTGCATACTTCTGCGATCACGGTTGCCGTGCTGCCGGAAGCTGAAGACGTGGATGTGAAGATTGAAGCGAAGGACCTGCGCATCGATACGTTCTGTTCATCGGGACCGGGCGGCCAATCTGTGAACACGACTTACTCCGCTGTCCGTATCACGCATATCCCGACGAACACAGTCGTCAGCTGCCAGGACGAGAAATCGCAGATCAAGAATCGCGAAAAAGGCATGCGCGTGTTGCGTGCGCGTCTCTATGAAATCGAGATGGAGAAGCAGCAGCAGGCACTGGCCAAGGAACGCAAGCAACAGGTCGGATCCGGCGATCGCAGCGAGAAGATTCGCACGTATAACTTTCCACAGAATCGCTTGACCGATCACCGCATCGGACTGACGATTCATCAGCTTGCGGACGTCATGGAAGGCAGGCTGCAGCCGGTGATTGACGCTCTGACGTCGCATTTCAATGCGGAGCGGTTGAAGGCGGAGACCGCCAGCGCCGCATGATTCAGTGATAGTGCTTCGACTGCGTAATCTATTCCGTTATAGAGGAGTCATTCTGAGCGAAGCGAAGAATCCAGAGGTTGTCTGCAGTAGCTACGAACCATGTAGGTTTCTTTGAGAAACCTGAATCAGCAATCGGAAACGAAATGGTCTCTGGATTCTTCCCCTTCACTAAGTTCAGGGTCAGAATGACTCCTTGTTCTTATCTGATGAACACTCAGCTTTCATTACGTCAAGCTTTAGCGCAGGGAACGAAGGCCCTCGAAGACGTCAGCTTGCAACCGCATCGCGACGCCGAACTGCTCCTTCTGCGTCTCATCGGGCGCGACCGGACATTTCTGCTGACACACCCGGATGCGATTCTTACCGAAGATCAGGCCGCTCAGTATGACGAGTGGCTGCGCCGCCGCGCAATTCATGAACCAATCCAGTACATTCTCGGTGAGCAGGAGTTCTATGGCTTGTCATTCGCCGTTACACCGGACGTGCTGATTCCGCGCCCGGAAACAGAGCATCTCGTCGAAGCTCTGCTGGCTCGCGTCCCGCACGACATGCCGTTGACCATCGCGGATATCGGCACTGGTTCCGGAGCTATTGCAATTGCGCTGGCTCATACTCTGCGTGATGCTCAGGTGACGGCGCTTGATATTTCAGAAGCTGCGCTTGCCATAGCGCGACGCAACGCTGAGACACATCAAGTCGCTGACCGCGTACGCTTTCTCAAGTCCGATCTGCTGAGCGCGGTCGCAGGTGAGTCATTCGATGCCATCGTCTCGAATCCGCCTTACGTTGCCGAAGCTGATCGTGCGACGCTTGAACCGCAGGTGCGCGACTATGAGCCTGCTTTCGCACTTTTTGCCGGGCCATCGGGACTCGACATTTACGAGCGCTTGATTCCGCAGGCGCAGCTCGCGCTGAAGCCGGGCGGCTGGTTGTTGATGGAGATCGGGCAGGGGCAGCGCGAAGCTCTTGCGCAATTGCTCTCAGGTTGGACCAATGTCAGCTTCATTAACGACTTGCAGGGAATCCCGCGCATTGCCTGCGCGCAACGATAAGCTACAGACACTCGATTGCCTCGTGGTATATGCTTTGGTCGCCACGATGAACACAATCAAAAGAATCTCTCTCTGCATTTTTCTTCTCGCTTCTCCTCTTCTCTTCGCACAACGCGGCTTTGTACACACGAAGGGCCCGGACCTGGTGACTGCGAGCGGCCAGACGCTGATGCTGCGCGGCATTAATCTTGGCAACTGGTTTGAGCCGGAAGGCTACATGTTCCACTTCGATGGCGGCCCACAATCGACGCACGAAATTGAAGAGCTGAGTTACGAACTCATCGGCCCTGAGAAGGCCGACGCTTTCTGGAAGCAGTGGCGCGAGAGCTACATCACTGAAGCCGATATCGATCTGCTGAAGAAGAGCGGATTCAACTCCGTGCGAGTGCCGCTGCATTGGAAGTTCTTTGACAGCGACAACGCCGACGGCTTCCGCCTGCTCGACCGCCTCATCGCCTGGGCGCGAAAAGACAACATCTACGTCATCCTCGATCTGCACTGCGCTCCCGGTGGCCAGACCGGCACGAATATCGACGACAGCTGGGGATACCCGTGGCTCTATCGCAGCGAAGAAGCGCAGGCGCATACCGCCGCCATCTGGCGCAGAATTGCCGCGCATTATCGCAATGAGCCCATCGTTCTCGGCTATGACCTGCTGAATGAGCCGATCCCGCATTATCCGCAGCTGCAGCAGTACAACAAGGATCTGGAGCCGGTCTATCGCAAGCTGGTGGCTGCTGTCCGGTCAGTCGATCGCAACCATGTCGTCATCCTCGGCGGCGCGCAATGGGACTCGAACTTCAAAGTCTTCGGGCAGCCCTTCGATTCGAACGTGATGTACACGCTGCATAAATACTGGTCGCCCACCGATGTCAGCGTAATACAGGAGTATCTCGACTTCCGCGACAAGTACCATGTGCCCATCTGGCTCGGCGAATCGGGCGAGAACAAGGACGAGTGGATCGCTGCCTTCACTAAGACGCTCGAAGCCAATCACGTAGGCTGGTGCTTCTGGCCATACAAGAAGATGGACGCGACCTCGTCTGTCGTTACCTTCGACCGGCCCGCGCACTGGGACGAGATCATCACCTTCGCGAAGATGGGTCCCGGCACTGGAAACGCGGAGAAACGCATCGCGGCACGTCCCTCACCAGAAGTAGCGCAGGAAGCCTTCGACGATCTGCTTAAGAAAATTCAATTCGCAAATAGCCGCGTGAATGCTGGGTACGTGCAGGAGTTGGGTCTGACGCCTGTCAGCCACTAAATCACGGCTGGGGCCGAATCACGCCCGTAGCCGGAGTGCGGGTGATGGCCTTGCGGATGTCCGCCTCAGGCGCATGGTCGTCAAAACGAATGCCATCGCTTGAATGGACTACGCCAAGCTTGCGCCATAGCTCGTCGAGATCGACGGGTTTCGGCGTATCGCGCATTGAGTCGTAAAGATTGATGAGCACATGCGTCCCGGTCGCATGGTCGCCGGCCTCAAATGCTTTTTCGAGCGGCCAGTCTTTGTCGATGGTGCCGCCAGCGGAGACGATAGCCCGCAGCGCGTCCTGCAAGCCTTTCTGGTTACGGGTCTGCTCGCGGATGGTGACATCGGCCAGCAGGCAGAACTGCGCGCCGCCCCAGTAAGTGCGCCCCCAGGTGTGCGTACGATCAAGGCCGTGGTCAGAGCTGCCCGGATCGCCCTTGGGCATATCGTGCATCATGTCGGACCATATTCTCTCCGCGGGCAGGAAGCCGCGCTGCACGCGCGCAATCGGCTCAATGTAGGTGGCCAAACCCTCCTCGATCCAGGAGTGGTCGTCATCGACTGAGGGAAACGCAGAATGCACGAACTCGTGCGTCATCTCCCAGTCGTCATCGAGATCGCGCTGCGTTGTCTGTTCTCCCAGCACGAGACGGTGAAAAGCGGGAGAGCCACCGACATCGCCCCAGCTCGTTCCGCGCAGAATGCCCTGTCCCGGCGCAAATTCAATCAACACGCGATCGCGCGCTACTGGGAATCGCCCGTAGTATGTCGCGACAGAGCTGGCCGCGTTCTCAACCCAGTGCAAAATTGTAGATTTTGGAAGATCAGGGGAGCCGGGTCCGAAATCGACCTGAATCACCGTGTTGCTGATGTGAATTGTTTGCGAAGAGGCGACAGGATGCCGCCATGGAGGATCACCATGAAACTGTCCGCGCAGGAAAAATCCGCAGGCAGCGGTAAAAATAAGAAAGGCGCAGGTTGCGATTATCCGCAAACGCCTGCGCCTCATAAGATTTTCTTACTGCTTCTTTTCGAAATCGAGTGACGCGGAATTGATGCAGTAGCGCAATCCCGTTGGCTGCGGCCCGTCTGGAAATACATGGCCCAGATGCGCGCCGCAGGTGGCGCAGGTCACTTCTACGCGTTTCATGCCGTAGGCGTTGTCTTCATGCGTTTCCACGGCGTCGGGACGCACCGGCAGCCAGAAACTGGGCCAGCCGCTACCCGATTCGAATTTCTTGTCGGAAGTGAAGAGCTCCGTTCCGCAGGCTACACAACGGTAGATGCCGTCGTCGTGGTTGTAATAGAGCTTGCCGGTAAAGGCAGGCTCCGTACCCTTTTCCCGCGTGACGTGGAACTGCTCTGGCGTCAGCAGCTTACGCCATTCTTCTTCTGTCTTTTGAACCTTTTCTACCTTCGTATCAGCCATATGTCTGCCCCACTGTTATTAGATGGAAAATGGCCTGTTCGGTTACATTCTCGCAATGACTTCGATCTCGACCAGACCATCCTTGGGCAGCCGGGCCACTTCGACCGTCGAACGAGCTGGAGCGACAACGCCTTCGGGCGCTAAATATTGCGCGTAAATGGCGTTCATGGCTGCAAAATCGCCCATGTTTTTGAGAAAAACGGTGGTTTTAATCACGTTTTCAAAGCCGATTCCGGCTGCTTCGAGCACCGCTTTCAGGTTTTCGAGCACGCGGGTCGTCTGCGCTTCAATGCCGCCTTCAACCAGCGCTCCCGAGGCCGGATCAAGCCCAACCTGGCCCGAGGTATAGAGAAAGTCGCCGACGCGCACGGCCTGCGAATAGGGCCCAATGGCCGCCGGCGCGCTCTTCGTAGAAACAGCTTGCTTTTCGCTCATTGCAGATCTTGTCTCCGGCAGTTCTAGTGCGATGGCGGGACGTATTCCTTGGGCAGCTCCGACCCTTCGCCGAAGAAGTAGCGCTCCATCTGTTCGACGAGGAACTCCTGCGCCTGAGGCGTCCAGGGCTGCAGGCGGTATTCGTTGAGCAGCATCTTCTGGTGCTCCAGCCACTCCTGCCATGCCTTTTTTGAGACGTTGTGATAGATCTTGTTGCCGAAATCGCTGTCAAAGGGCGGCTCTTCCAGGCCCTCCAGCTCTTGTTTGTAGCGCGAACAAAACACCATATGTGCCATCGTGTCGAAAATTACCTTTCGCTTCTATTGTAAGCAGGCCGGTGGCCTGTGTCTTGGTATGCAAATTAGAGACCAGCCGAGGCATTGACGATAGCGTGATATTCGGGACGCCAGGATATTCACGCCCAGGTTAGCTGCGCGAACCTAGGGCACCCGCATTTACTTGTTTACTTGCGTCGTTTCTTTTTGCCTGCGAACTTTTTCGTCTTCTTGCCCTGCTGCTGCATGCTGCGTTTTTGCTTTTTCTGTTTGCTTGACTTCTGATTGGTCCATGCTGGCGCGGGTGCCTGGTTCTTATTAGGATTGGCTTTGCCAGGACGTTTTGGCTGCGTCTTGTCTGTGGATTCCGCTTCGAGAATGGAAAATTGCAATCTGCGCTCGACGGCATCTACACGGTCAAGCACGACGCGCACTCGTTGGCCGAAGGTGAACTTCCGCCCCCAGCGCTCGCCTATGATCTGGCGAGTGTTTTCGCGAAAGGTGTAGTAGTCGCCGTCGAGCTGGCCAAGGCTCTGGATGGGGACGAGCCCTTCGACAAAGAGATCGTCGAGCTCGACGAAGAGGCCGTACTTGGTCGCGCTCAGGATCATGCCGCTAAAGTCTTCGCCTACGCGCTCGCGCATGAACTTCGTCTTCTTCCACTCGACCAGTTCGCGCTCGGCGTCGGCGGCGCGGCGCTCGTTTTCACTTGACTCCTGCGAGATGGCGGCCAGCTCTGTTTCGGGGATGGGCGATTCCATCTTCGCCTTCGGACGAGGCGCGCGGAACTGGTTCCATGTTGCACCATGTTTTGCGTGTGGTTCGCCGGAGACGAGCCTTCCTTCTCCGCTGATGCCTGCGGCCAGCAGCGCCTTGGCGATGCGGTGCACGATCAGGTCGGGATAGCGCCGGATCGGCGAAGTGAAATGTGTGTAAGAGGAAGCGGCCAGCGCGAAGTGGCCTTCGTTCTGCTCGCTGTAGCGCGCCTGCTTGAGCGAGCGCAGCATCAGGTAAGAGAGGATGCGCTCCTCCGGCCGGCCTGCAATCTTTGCCGTCAGCTTCTGATACATGCGAGGCGTGATGGGGATGTTCTCCGGCACTTCATGCTGGCGCGGATTGCGGCCTCCACGTCGATGCTGCTCGCGGCGGTCAGACTTCATCTCAAACTTACGCACCGGCAGGTTACCGATGCCGAGCGAATAACCAAAGGTCGCCGCCGTCTCTTCAAATTCCACAATGCGGCGCGGCTCCGGCTGCTCGTGGATGCGGTAGATGGAGTCGACGCCAAGGCTCTCGATCCACGAAGCAACGCATTCGTTGGCCGCCAGCATGAATTCCTCGATCAGCCGGTGGGCCCAGTTGCGCTCCGAACGCGTGACGCTTTTCATTGCGCCGAATTCGTCGAACTCGATGATCGGCTCGGGGAGATCGAAATCAATCGATCCGCGCCGCTCGCGCTTCTTATTCAGGATGAGCGCAAGCTGGTGCATGCGCTCGAACTCGGGTACAAAGTCTGCGAACTCACCGCGAACAGTCTCGTCGCCATCTAGAATTTTGTGGACCTGCGTGTAGGTCATGCGTCGCGACGAGCGGATCACGCCTTCGGTCACTTCGTAATCGAGCACATCGCCTTGCGCGTCGATGCGCATGAGGCATGAGAGTACCAGCCGGTCTTCGTCAGGACGCAGGCTGCAGATATCGGTCGACAGCTCCTGCGGCAGCATGGGGATGGCGCGATCGGGAAAATAAACAGAGTTGCCGCGCAGACGCGCTTCGAGATCGAGCGACGTTCCGGGAGTGACATACTGCGCCACGTCGGCGATATGCACCTGCAGCTCGAAGGTGCCGTCTCCGTTCTCGCGCACAAGCACAGCGTCGTCGAAGTCACGCGCGGTTTCGCCGTCGATGGTCACAATCGGCAGATCGCGGAAGTCGCGGCGTTGGGCAATGATTTCAGCATCGAGGAAGGCCACGTCGCGGGCTTCCTTGAGGACATTGTCAGGGAAGACGTGCGGCAAATGGTGCTTGCGGATGACGATTTCCACGTCGACGCCGAAGGCATCTTCATCGCCCAGAATTTCGATTACACGCCCACGCGCCGCTCGAATAGGCGTGGGCCATTCAGTAATTTCGACGTCAACAACTAATCCTTCGAGGTCATCAAATTGCTGCCGCTTCGCTTCTTCGCCGAGAACGCGGTGCGGGCTGCTTGTGGCCGATTCGGGCGAAGGCAGTTCCTGCCCGAAAGGAATGAGGATGGGCTGCGTTATACGCTCGTCGAATGGGCGGACAGTATGTCCCTGCGCCTTTTCGCTGCGCGCATATTGGAACGTCCCGACGACGGTGGGATTTTTGCGCGTCAACACGCGGGCGATGCGTCCGAGCCGGCGGCCATCGGCGCGCGGCGCGGCCAGCTCCACAAGGACCTGATCGCCCTGCATGGCGCCGCTTATCTCATTGGGGGGGATGAAAATATCGTCGTCGCCGTTTTTTGCCCTGTCCGTGGGGCGAACGAAGCCGAAGCCGTCGCGGTGCAGATCGAGACGTCCGGCGAGGAGATTGTCGCGTGCGGCAACGGCCCGCGGAATCCCCCAGAAATCGCGATCTAATTTCACCAGGTCGCCGCGTGCGGTCAACCGCGCCAGATGTTCGAGCAAAAGGCGGCGCTCGCGGCCGCCGCCGAGACCGAATTCGCGTACAAGTTGTTTGTAGCCAGCACGCTGACCGGCAGAGCGCTCGATGTGGCGGATCAGTTCACGGTCAGTCATAGGATGGACTCAAGGGAATAGCTATCCCTCTTTGAACCATATCAAGACACACCTGCGCAGAAAAGATTTGCGAATAGGGTGCAATTTTCAAGCGTCAGTGTTTAAGATGCAAACAGCAGCCCTGACTGCGCGGAATCGAGAGTGCAAGCAGCCCTCGAAGGGATCAGGATCGACATTTCCCAGCGGAACAGCCAGGAACGGGCGAGGGATTCCCGTGAGTTCCACCCGGAAATGATCTAAGTGGAGAAGAAAGGAAATACCAAGCAGATGTGGAAACCAAATCAGACCGGAAACTCTTCGCCAAACCCGAGCGAGCCAGTGCGACCGGCCGCCCCCGCTACCCCCAGCTTTGAACCCGCAGCGCGCAGCACCAGCAGCAGCGCACCGGCAACAGCGTCTTCTTCGGCTACCTCAGATCAGGCGACGATCGGCAAGAGCCTGATCATCAAGGGCGAGGTCACCGGCTCCGAATCGCTCTACATTGACGGCAAGGTCGAGGGCTCCATCAATCTGCCCGGAAACCGCGTCACTGTGGGCCGTAACGGTCAGGTGACGGCGAATATCTCGGCTCGTGAAATCGTTGTGCTCGGCAAGGTACGCGGCAACGTCAATGCCAGCGATCGCGTCGATATCCGCAGCGAAGGTTCGTTGTCGGGCGACGTTGTTGCGCAGCGCATCTCGATTGAGGACGGCGCGTTCTTCAAGGGCGGCATCGACATTCGTAAGCCAGGCAATGAAAAGGGCGGTTCTTCCGAATCGAAGCCGAATTCGGTTGCTGCTGCTTCCTCGCAGGAAACGGCGAAGGCTGTCACTGTTTAAGCGTCAAGGCTCAGGTCATTCTGAGCCGCAGGCGAAGAATCTCCAACAAGCTTGACTTGGGATTCTTTCCTTCAGTTACGCTCAAGACAGGCTCTCCCTTCGGCCCTCAGAATGACGCGGTTTTAAGAAGCCCTGGAGTTTTCTCCAGGGCTTTTGTTCTGTAATGTGGCTGCAGGATGGAAAACTTCAGATTGACGGTCTTTCGCGCCGTGGCCGAACAGGCCAGCTTTCGCAAGGCGTCGGAGTTCCTGCACCTGAGCCAGCCGGCTGTGAGCCAGCATATTCATGCGCTTGAGGAAGAGCTGGGTTGCCGTCTGTTTGACCGCAGCGGAACGCGTACCTCGCTTACGCCAGCGGGCAGATTGCTGCTTAAGTACGCGGAGCGGTCGGTTCGCGTTCTGGACGAGGCCCGCGCTGCGCTATCGAAGCTCGATGGCGAGGTAAGCGGCGAGCTGCGGCTGGGCGCTTCTACTACCGTGGCGCAGTATATTCTGCCGCGCATGCTTGGTGTCTTTCTCAAGGACAACCCCAAAGTCACGCTCTCGGTTGTGAGCGGCAATACCGAAGAGATTGTCGCCCTGCTGCTGCGTGATTCGGTGATGCTGGGCATGATCGAGGGGCCTCCGCGCAGCAAGGAAGTGCATGTTGAGAAGTTCCTCGACGACCGGATGGTGCTCATTGCTCCCGCGAGCCATGAGTGGAGCGGGATGGGCAGCGTTCCTCTCAGTGCGCTTGCCGAGGTGCCATTGCTGCTGCGTGAGCAGGGCTCGGGGTCTCGGCATGTGGTGGAACAGGCGCTCAAGAAGATTGGTTTGTCAGCGAACAAACTGCAGATTCGCATGGCGCTAGATTCGACTGAAGCGATTGTTTCCGGTGTGGAAGCTGGGCTTGGTCTCGGCTTCGTTTCCCAATGGGCGATTGGCAAAGCGGTACGGCTTGGTACGGTGGTTCCGATTCGGGTGGAGGGTTTTGAGCTCCACCGCGACCTCACGCTTATTCGGAGACTTGGACCCGCGCCGGAAGGCGTGGCTGCTGCGTTTCAACGATTTGCGCTGGCGCAGAATCCTGTTCCTTCCGGTAAGCGCAAGCCTCATTCCCGGCGATAAGTAAAACGAATCACGCATCACAATTCGCGCTTGGACGCGCCCTGCACCTGGGTGAAAAGCTCAGGATGTATGCAGAAGAATCTGTTTTTCGTGGGTATTATCATGGCTGCCGCCGGGGTGCTGTCGCCGCCGCTGGCACTGGGCGCGGGATTGGCGTATGGCCTGCTGTTGACGCATCCGTATCACCTTGATAGCAAGCGGCTGGCGAAGTTCCTGCTGCAGGCCTCGGTGGTCTGCCTGGGGTTTGGCATGAATCTCGGCGAGGTGGTCAAGGTGGGGCGCTCCGGCTTTCTTTACACCGCGATCGGCATCTCCTTTGCGCTGGGTCTGGGCTGGCTGCTGGGGCGGCTTCTGAAGGTCGAGAAGACGCAGTCGTTCCTCATCGCCGCTGGGACCGCCATCTGCGGAGGCAGCGCCATTGCTGCGCTCGGGCCTGTGGCCGAGGCGAACGAGGAGGAAATGGCGGTCTCGTTGGGGACAGTGTTTGTGCTCAATTCCGTCGCGCTGCTGATCTTTCCTATCATCGGCGCTGCGATGCATCTTTCGCAGACGCAGTTCGGTCTATGGTCGGCGCTGGCGATTCATGACACCAGCTCGGTTGTGGGCGCGGCGGCCAAGTATGGGACGGTGGCACTGGCGATCGGAACCACTGTGAAGCTGGCGCGCGCGCTCTGGATTGTTCCGGTTGCGCTGGTAACGGCGGCGGTGAGAAAGAGCAAGTCGCAGATTTATCTGCCCTGGTTCATTCTCTATTTCTGCATTGCTGCTGTGATGGCGAGCTATCTGCCGCAGCTACATGTGGCTTATGGCGAAGCGTATCGGCTTGGAAAACTTGGACTTGCGGTGACGCTTTTTCTAATCGGCAGCGGCATTTCGCGGCAGACGCTGAAAGAGGTTGGCGTGCGGCCCATGGTGCAGGGACTGGTGCTCTGGATTATTGTTGCCGGGCTTTCTTTATTTGCGATCAGCAGAGGCACCATCCACCTGTGACCCTCCCCCCTCCCCCCTGCTTCCCGTTTTGTTTGTTTTCAATGGTTTAGCGGGGGGTTCCGGGGGTCTTGGCGGAACAGAATCTTGCCCGAAAAGATTTCAGGAGTTATTTCTATTTTAGCGTTTTCCGCCGTAATAGACTGCCAATGATTGTTGAAACGAATAGCTAAATGTATCAGCGACTTGCGTAGATCTGGACGAGAATTTTCTTGACAGGGGTCGCGGGAAGGCTGGGACGTCCAACGGGGGGTTGCGACGGCTGTTCTGCTTCCCGAACGCCGCATTTAAAAGCAAAAGAGCGGCTGAAAGCCGCTCTTTGGTGCTGTTTTATGAACTTTTACTGCATCTGTGGTGGAGGTGCAGGAGCCTGCGATCCGGGTGCGCCGCCGGATGATGGAGGTCCGCCGGGACCACCGGGTCCACGCCGGTCGCGCGTGCCGCCACGGCTATCGCGGCCATCCCGTCCCCAGCCTCTTTCTTCGCGCATGGCTCTGAGCTTCTTCCACTGGTCGGGCGTCAGCACCTGGCGGATTCCGAGAAGCATCCGCGCATTGCCTTTTTCAAGCTCGGCGCGTGCCTGTGCAATGGCGTCGATCTGGGCGAGAATCTTGCCTTCTTCAGGCTGGTCGGCTTCCATTAATGGCTGCATGATAGCTTCCTGCTTCTGCAGCGATGCGTTCAGGTCGATCAGTTTCAGCCGGTGCTGCTGCATGATGTCGTCCATCTTCTTTTGCTGGTCGGCGGTGAGACCGATCTGCTGGGCAACCTTGGGATCGTTCCACCAGCGGCCGTGTCCACCCTGAAAGGCACGCTCCATTGGCGGCGGTCCCGAATGCCAGTCCTGTGCAAAGGCGTTACCCCCGAGGCAGGCGCCAGCGGCCAGCGCCAGCGCTAAGAATTTGCTAGTTCCTCCCATTTGTTTTCTCCGTTTCCTTGATTGTTGTCTGATTGCTTGTGTAGTCGGCGTCCATATCGGCCAGCGGCTGCAGCGAGTCAGGTACAGACTCGGAGAGCTCGCTCGCTACCTGGTCGAGCAGCGCGGCATCGGCTTCGCGTTGTTTCAAAAGCTGTGCCTGCCGCTGCGCTTCCTGGTGCGCGGCGTGGCTGCGGTAATAGGTGGTGGCGGGCACCAGGGCGGCTATGCAGAGAGCCATGGCGACAGCCCATTCGAGCATGATGCGCCGCTGTGCCGAGCGCTTGCGCTGCGCGGCCCTTTCGAGCTGCCGAGCGATGGGAAGGGGCGAAGCCTGCTGACCGGCTGCATGATGCACAGCGGTGCGAAAATGGCTGATCGAGTTCGCCAGCCCTTCGAGATCGCGCTTGGTCGCCGCGTCGCTCTCGGGGTACAGATCCTGCACCTGCCGGTTTGTTGTCTCTTTGGTCATAGCTTGCCTCCCATGCTCCCCCGTACCGCAGCCAAGGCGCGATAGAGATGCGTTTTTACCGTGCTCGGGTTCATGCCCGTTGTTTCTGCAATTTCTTTCAATTCCATCTCTTCGACAAAGCGCAGTACGAAGACGCTGCGCTGCTTGGGCGGAAGCTGATTGACCGCCTGCCAGACATGGCCGACCTGCCTGCGAGCGATCAACTCGGCTTCGGGCGAACTGCGTCCGTCGGGCACCCAGTCGCTCACGTCGATTGGATCGAGCGCCGTCTCGCGCGTCTTGGTCCAAAAGCGCAGGCGCTTGCTGCGCAGGTGGTCGCGGAGCAAATTCATGGCGATCTTCATCAGCCAGGTGCTCAGGCTGGAGTCGCCGCGAAAGTGCGCCCGCGCCATGTAGGCCCGAAGAAAGCAGTCCTGCGTCAGGTTCTCTGCCGTTTCGCGGTCGCGCAGCGAAGCCAACAGAAAGCGGAAGACGCGCTGACGATACAGCCGGACTACTTCGTCGAAATCGGCCAGATCCAGTACCGCCTGCTCTCGCGCCAGCGGCGGAAGCTCACTCACTACTGTTTGTTCCATGCATAGGAATAGACGGGTGTGTTGCGGGGGCGACTACATAAAAGTGATGCAACATTTGTCCTGATTTCGTAAAATGATCAAAAAGCTTCCTATATCAATCGTATAGCTTGGAATTTTCTGCTCATGGTTCGTTCGTTTTTCTGTTGTATTCTCTGCCTTTTCTCTGTTCTGACCACTTTTCCCGCAGTCGCGCAATCGAAAGTAAACCTCGACGGCTACGTGACGCATATAGAAGCGCCAGCCTCTTTCCGCCTCAATCAGCAGCCGGTTGTTATTACGCCCTCAACTACATTTGTCCCAGACATTAATACAGGAAACGAGATCAGCTTTTCGCTGGGCATGATTTCCGCTGGCAAACGCATCTCGATTCGCGGAGTGGAAGACAAGCAAACGCGTATCATCACCGCCAAAAGGATCGAAGTCATCGACGGCAGTTCGCAAGCTCACAGATCCGGATATGCTTCAGAAGACCGCGCACCAGCATTGACAAGAGATGGCAGTGGATGGCGGGGGACTGTGTATACGGATGGGTATGAGATCGTAGTCGATCCGCAAACAGCCATACAGTTGGCTCAGGGAGTGACCGATCCAAATGTATTCAGGCCAGACATGCGTGTCGCGTATGAAGCAGAGCGACAGAATGACAGCAGCCTTCGTGCAAAATCATTGCTTTTCACTATCGATGGGAATGTTGCGGATGAAGAGCAATTCCGTGCCAGCAACGACTTTAAAATTGATCTGCCCGACTATGACAAAAAGGTGCCGGGCAAAGTTCATTTCTTTCTGCAAAGCTATCGCATTCTTTCAGATCGCCGACTGCAGGAGGCCATCAATGCATTTGGGCAGAAACTAGTTCCCGCCTGGCAGAAAGCTCTGCCTGATTCAGATCCAGCCAAAATTCACTTCCGCTTTCTGGTGATCGAGAAATCGAAAGCCTTGAACAAGACAATGTCCAACGATGCGGGCACGGTGCTGATTCCATCCCAGACCATCACGAAGCTTCAGAACGAAGCCCAGTTAGCTTCACTGCTATCCGCAGATATAGCTGCGGCTATTGAGAGTGACACTTATCGCAGCCGATCGCACAAACATACTCAGGAAGCAACCGAGATTGCAGCCTATCCGGCGATAGGCCTGTTGGGAGATATTGCTGTTAACGAGGCATTCGCGGCTGGCTACTGGACACCGCTGATTGAGCACGAGTACAGGGTCGGCCTGGGCTATGTTGTGGCCGCCGGATACGACCCGCGTGAAGCTCCCTTAGCCCTGCAGCGCCTCACCGCAAGGCACCCTGATGAGACAGCCGGAAAACGACTGCCACCGTTGGGCAACTATCTGGATGTTGAACTTGGTTTCGACTATATGGGAGTGGATTTTGCGTCGCTGCACAAAGGCGAAGCAGAATATGTTGCGCTCGCGAAGATGACATTAGCGGCTGATCCAAAACTGAAGCAGGATCAAAAGGGCCGCCTTGCAAACGATTAGATCAACTTTCCCATAGCTATAAACCTGCTTCATTCCGAGGACGTCGAGCAGCGCGTAAAGAGCTATCGCGAGCGAAGCCGCAGGAAAGAGTAACCACCTGGATGGCTGGAGATTCTTCATCTTTCTCTTCGCTCTGCGAAGAGCCAGCCTCAGAATGACGACTCTATTCTTTTGGCCTGCGGTAGGGAATTGAAATGGGCCATTCCTGGCGGTGAGCCAACCCGGCGCATTGCGAACCTCATCTACTCTTTCGCAGCAGCTGTCCGGCCATCGCTGTAAGCCCACGAGTCGAGACTTCATCACCCATCCCAACTTTCTTCGGAGCGCCAATGTCTGGTTTCTGGTTCAAAGGCAAGCTAAGCCTGCTTGTGTCAGCGTTTTACCTGCTTTCATCTGCTGCGGGCGCTGCTCATGCGCAAAAAGTAGTCGCTACTATTCCTGTCCTTTTTGCTTCGGATGTCACTGTCAACCCGCTGACTGGCCTGGGATATGTTCCTGCCGGCAACGGGGTCGATATCATCGATGAAAAAAAGAATGCTTCCGTTGGTTTTATTGCGATCGATTCGAGCTATGGGGCCGAAGAAGCTGCGATCAATCCATTCACAAACAGGCTCTATGTTTCGACATCGCAGGCTTTATATGTCGTGAATACAGTTACAAATAAGGTCATAGCGAGGGTAAATGTGCCTGCCGTGGGTGTAGCGGTGAATGTCGTCACCGATAAAATTTACGTTTCCGATTTCAATTCGAGCGTTTATGTGGTGGACGGGCATAACAACGACATTCATAAACAAATATCGCTATCCGGTGGCGTGGAAAATCTTGCGGTGAATCCGGTCACCAACCGCGTTTATGTTGCGGAAGAAACTTTCCCCGGAACCGTAGAGGTAATTGATGGCAAAAATGACAAGGTGATGGCGAGCATTACCGACGGCGGAGCTTTGACTTTCAATGTTGGTATCGACACGATTCACGACATCATCTACACGGCCGATCAGCTGGGGACGGTGAGCGTGATCAATGGTGCGACGGACAAGCTTACGGCGACGATCCAGGTTGGCGGTCAGCCGGCTGATGTCTCGGTCGATCCTCTGCATCAGCGTGTGTATGTGGCTAACAGCGGACTCAACGCAGTGCAGGTGATCAACGGCGTGAAGAACACCTTGATCGATTCGATTCCTGTTGGCAATGGCCCTGATTATTCCGATATCGATATTCTGCGGGAACTGCTGTACGTAGTGAACAGCCAGGACGGCACCGTTACGGCGATCAATACAAAATAAGAAGTAGACTGCACGCAGCCGAATGATCCCTATGCTTTCGGCTGCGTTTCTATTTTTTGATCTTTGCTGCGGTCGCATCCACGTCAAACGCATTTGGCGGCAGAGGCACGTTGTAGGCGGCTTTGTAAACGAAGCGCTGGTTGGTCATGTCTCCGTTGTGGAAGCGCGTCATACCGAACGGGGTAGGAATGCCGTCGATGGTGTGGTAGTCGTCGTACTCCTCGACCTCTTCGTTCTTGTCTTTGTAGAGCGGGTCGCGCCATTGATAGGTGCGGCGTAGTGGCAGGTGGGTCTGCGCGTCCATTTGAATCGTGATGGAATCATTGCTGGCGTTGATGAGGGTGACCTGATCGGCCAAGTGACGCTCGGCGAGTGACTGGCCGTCAAAGAGATAAATTGTCCTCGGATCTTTCATCCACACCTTCACCGCGGTTTCGATGGAGTGGTCACGGCGACGCAGGAATTCGTCGCGCTGGTCGGCGGGCAACGCGCGCTTGCCGCGATAGGTGATCTCCCAGCCTTCACCGCCGAGGAAGATGTCGACGACGTCATGCTTCTTCGAGAGCTCGATACGGTCCTTGTCGGGGAAGACGTGCCAGGAGAAGAAATCGCCGATGGCGCCGGTAGGCTTGCCCTGGTAAAAGCCGGAGGTCCGGCCTTCGATATAGGTATTCTGCAGGGTCAGCCAGCGGTCGCCACCCAAGGCCGCGACCATGGCGTCGAGTGCGGCGTGGGCTCTCTTTGAATTGGCGTCCTGTACGGCATCGGTTTGCGCCCGCAGCGAATGTGCTGCAAAGAGAACTGCCAAAATTATCAGAATCCAGATCTTCTTCATCTTCACCCCACCAGAACCGCGCCGCCATTTACATTGACGATTTCTCCGCTCATAAAGCCTGCCAGCGGCGTGCAGAGAAAGAGAATTGGACCCGCGATTTCGTGCGGAGTCGCTACGCGCCCCAACGGGATGGTGGCGAAAATCTTCTGGCTGGTCACCGGGTCATTCAATGCGGAGGCTGACATGTCGGTGTTTACCCATCCGGGAGCAACACAGTTTACATAGATGCCCTCACGCGCCAGCTCGCTCGAAAGGCTCTTGGTCAGGCTGATGATGGCGCCTTTGGTGACGGCGTAGTCGGCGTGGAAGGCTTCGCCACGCTGACCGGCTGTGGAACTGACGAGCACGATGTGTCCGGCGGGGGAGCCGTTTCGCGGCTGCTGCTGCATCTGGGCAACGGCTGCCTGAACCAGGCCGAAGACGCTGTCGAGGTTGATGCCCATGGTTTTGCGCCACTGTGATTCCGCCATGGAGGCGATGGGCGCGTCGTGTGGTGGCCAGATGCCGTGGTTCACGATGAGGCAGTCCAGGCGGCCGAAGGCTTTAACGGCATCGGCGACGAGGGCGCGGCCATCCTCAGGGGATGAAAGGTCCTGTTCGAAGGCGACGCACTTCGAGCTGCCGCCGCAGTCGGCTGCAAGGGCTTCGGCTTCAGCGCGGGCGGTTTGGTAATTGAATGCCACCTGCGCGCCTGCATCCGAGAAGATGCGGACGCATTCGGCTCCAATGCCGCGCGAGCCTCCGGTGACGAGGGCTACTTTGCCTTCGAGCGAGAGTGCAACTCCAGTCATGACTTGACGCTACTTGAGGCGGGCGCGGCAGGCAAATCGAAGAGCCTATTGCCTCAGTGCTGCTAGATGACTATGATTCTGCTGCTTGCCATAGACGGGCAAATCTCTTCTCTCCCGCTCCGGCCCCTGCACAGCCTGCTCGATCCACCCGTCCACGGCGGTCTTTCCCAGGGAGGAAAAATTTATGTCTACTACATCGGTCCGGGCTCTCGATCCGGATAAGCTCAACACACTTTTACACAAGGCAGTTGTCGATATGGGCGCGGCCATGCAATCGGCTCTGATTGTGATCGGCGACCGGCTGAATCTTTATCGCGCGATGGGAGATTGTGCGCCGGTGACGGCGGCGGAGCTGGCGCAGCGCACCGGAACCAACGAGCGCTATGTGCGTGAGTGGCTGAACGCCAATGCTGCCGGTGGCTACGTGGAATATGATCCGGCGACGGATACCTATGCGATGACGCCGGAGCAGTCGTTTGCCATGGCGCAGGATGATTCGGCGGTACACTTGCCGGGGTGTTATCACATGCTGGCTTCGTGCATGAAAGATGAAGAGAAGCTGACGGATATTTTCCGTACAGGCAAGGGCTTTGGCTGGCATGAGCATGAGAAAGGGCTGTTTGAGGGATGCGAGCGATTCTTTCGACCGACGTATCTCGCGAACCTGACGTCGAGCTGGATTCCATCGCTCAATGGCGTGGAGGAAAAGCTGAAGGCCGGGGCGCGGGTGGCGGATATTGGCTGCGGCCACGGGGCTTCGACTCTGTTGATGGCGAAGACCTATCCCAACTCTGAGTTTTTCGGCTTCGATTACCACGACGCTTCGATTGAGCAGGCGGCGAAAAAAGCTGCTGAGGCGGGTTGCGCGGATCGCGTGCACTTCGATGTAGCTCCGGCGAAATCGTTCCCCGGCAACGGTTACGACTTTGTCGCCTGCTTCGATTGCCTGCACGATATGGGTGATCCGACGGGGGCGGCGGCGCATGTGCTGCAGTCGCTCGCGAACAACGGAACGTGGATGATTGTGGAGCCGATTGCAGGGGATGATATTGCTTCGAATATGAATCCGATTGGGCGGATTTATTATTCGGCTTCGACTGTGTTCTGCGTGCCTGCTTCGCGTTCGCAGGAGGTTGGTTTGGGGCTGGGCGCGCAGGCGGGGGAGAAGAATATTCGCAAAGTTGTGACCGATGGCGGCTTTACGCACTTCCGCAGGGCTGCGGAAACGCCGTTCAATATGGTCTTTGAGGCTCGGGCTTAGTCTTCTCTTATCGTCATCCTGACCCCTCGGTCGTCAAGAATGACGGCGGTCGTGTCCAGTCTAGATTTACAGGAAAACTTGTCAGGGTAATTCTGTGACTGGAGACAAAGTGGATCCTTCGCTGCGCTCAGGATGACGGCATAGGGGGAGGACCGCTACTTCTCGCGTAAGGTCGGAGGATTTTTGCTACTTCTTGCGTGAGATTAGTGGGATTACGTTACTTTTTGCGAGAAGCCAGGAGCTTCTTTCTGTCGGCGATCAGTTTCTTCCTCTGGGTAGCCGGCAAGGCCAGTGCATCTCGTGTTCGCTTGGGCAGCTTCGCTAAGACGATGGCGTGGGCGTGGGTTAAATGGTCTTCGAATTCATGCTGGGAGAGCGCGTCCCACCGCTCCAGGCATACCCAATAGGCACGCGCCAGATACGGCGCGGGGATTATTCCGTCGATTTCGAGCAGTTCAGCGTAGCGTTCCGGACCAGCGGCGAAAGAGAGCACACCGCGTCCATCCTCGTCGAGATTGGTGAGGGCGAACATCTTGCCGCCGATGGCTTTATCGCCTGCCCAGAAGACAAGGTTGGCACCCCATTGCATCGTCTCTTCGACGTGCGGCAACTTGAGCAGGAATGTTCGCAGGCGCTCGGCGTCCATAGCTTCTGTTGTACCTCTTATACTGAAAGAAGCAATGGCCAATTTTCTTCCTGTAGATGAACAATTAGACCTGCTCCAAAAGGGAGCGGCAGAGATTATCCGGGTCTCCGATCTGCGTGAGCGGCTGGAGAAATCGCGGCAGAGCGGCGTACCGCTGCGTGTGAAAGCCGGGTTCGATCCGACTGCTCCTGACCTGCACCTGGGCCACACGGTGCTGATGCGCAAGTTGAAGCACTTTCAGGATCTTGGGCACCAGGTGATCTTTCTTGTTGGCGATTTTACGTCGCTCATCGGCGATCCAACGGGGCGATCGGTGACGCGCAAGCCTTTGACGCGCGAGCAAATTGACGAGAATGCCAAGAGCTATACGGATCAAGTCTTTCGCATTCTCGACCGCGAGAAGACCGAGGTACGCTTCAATTCCGAGTGGCTGGACAAGCTTGGTTTTGAGGGCATTATCCGGCTGGCGGCGAAATTTACCGTTTCACAGATGCTCGAGCGCGATGAATTTCATAAACGCTTTCAGGAAGAGAAGCCGATCTCGCTGCACGAGATGCTGTATCCGTTGATGCAGGGTTATGATTCGGTCGCTTTGAAGAGCGATGTGGAGCTGGGCGGGACCGATCAGAAATTTAATCTTCTTGCCGGACGCGAACTGCAGCGCGACAGCGGCCAGCCACCGCAGATTGTGCTGATGACGCCGATCATCGAAGGACTCGACGGCGTGCAGAAGATGTCGAAGTCGTTGAACAATGCGATCGGCATTCACGAGCCGCCGCAGGAGATGTTCGGCAAGCTGATGTCGATCAACGATGAGCTGATGTGGCGCTACTGGACGCTGCTCACGGACCTGCGCCAGTCGGAGATCGACCAGATGCAGGCCGATGTGGCGAGCGGAGCGCTGCACCCGATGGAAGCGAAGAAGCGGCTGGCGCGCACGATTGTCAGCGGCTTCTATCCCGACGAAGCGGCGAAGGAAGCGCAGGAAAACTGGACGCGTATTCACCAGGAACGGGATTTGTCGGCTGTTCACGATGAAGTGCGGGTGGATTGGGTTCAGGTTGCGGTTGTCGATGCAGTTGCGCTTGAGAGGCTTAAGGGAGATTCTGCGCTGCCATTCCCGGTTAGCGTTGCGAAGCTGTTGGTTGCGCTGGGTATCTCTGAATCGCGGACTGCGGCGGAGCGTCAGGTGGCAGCGGGCGTGCAGATTGATGGCGTCGCGCGGAAAGATCGCACGATTGAGGTAAGCGGGCGCCCGGCGAAGGTGACGGTCAAGGTCGGCAAGAAGGCGAAGACGGCGGTGATTGAGTAGACCGTGAGGCCCAGGGCTAAAGCCCTCATTTATGGGGCTATTTCACCGGCCTGAAGGCCGGTGCTTCTACCCGTAAAAGCTATTGCTGAGAGAAAGTTGCTTGCTGAAAGCAAAACTTGCTCGGGCATGGCTTGGGATTCTTCGCTACGCTCAGAATGACGACCTTTTCTACGCGTTCATGAAGTGACGGCTTCTGGTGTCGGTTTCAGGACGATGTCTTCCGCTGGCTCCCAGAACAGCTTGCGGGTCGGCGTGCTTTACACTGGAAGTAACGCATTTTTTGCAAGGGAGAACAACCAGGTGTCACAACGCACCTTCAGCATTATAAAGCCAGACGCGGTCCGTAAGGGCTATACCGGAGCTATTCTCGCCGAAATCGAGAAGGCGGGTTTCAAGATTGTCGCCATCAAGAAGGTTTCCATTTCCAAGGCGCAGGCCGAGGGCTTCTACTACGTGCACAAAGAGCGGCCTTTCTTTGGCTCGCTGACCGATTTCATGTCCTCGGGGCCAATTTTTCCTCTCGTGCTTGAGAAGGACAACGCCATCGCCGATCTTCGCAAGCTGATGGGCGCGACGAATCCGGCTAATGCGGAAGAAGGAACCATCCGCAAGCAGTTTGCCGGATCGATCGAAGAGAACGCCATCCATGGCTCGGACGCGGAAGATACCGCCAAGTTCGAGATCGGCTACTTCTTCGCCGGCTACGAACTCGTTTAACTTCTTACCCGCTTCATCATGCTGAGGGCTTTCCGTTCCGGAAAGCCTGCAGCATTTTCTCAACGGAACCAATGCAGCGCCTCCTGCGTATGGCACGACAGGAGAGAACCATGCCTTCCGCACGATCCTGCCTCTTTTCTTCCTTCGCCCTTGCCAGCGTCGTCATATTTTCAGCCAGTTATGCGCGTGCGCAGGATGCTGAGCACGACTGGGAGAAGTCCTATACGGTTACCGGAAAACCGTCGCTGACGCTTGAAACGTCGGACAGCCATCTCGATATTCGATCGTGCGGCGAGTGCAAGACGGTTCAGATCAAGATACATTCCGGTCAAAAGCTGAGTGAATTCCGGCTGGAAGAGAGTCAGTCCGGCGATCATGTGTACTTCACTCTCAAAGAGAAGCCTCGCGTGGGATTCCATGTGACCTGGAACAATCATGAGGCGACGTCGGTTGTAGTGATGACGCCGGGCACGCTGGAGCTGGACGCGAAAACATCCGACGGCAACCTGACGGCGAAGGATTTGCAGGGAGATTTACGGATTCATACCGGAGACGGAAATGTTGAACTCGACAATCTTCACGGCAATCTCAAGCTGACTTCGAGCGACGGCAATCTTACGATTCAGAATGCCGCAGGCACGCTGGAAGCGCGCGGCTCTGATGGACACATGAAGGTGGATGGGAATTTCTCTGCCGTGCAGCTGCACACGAGCGATGGGACGCTGGAATTCTCGCTTGCGGAAGGTGCTCAGTTAACCGCGGCGTCGCGGATCGAAAGCTCGGATGGACATGTCACGATCCGGGTGCCGCATACGCTGGCTGCCGATCTCGATGTTTCAACGAGCGACGGGCGCATCGATTGCTCGCTGCCGCTGACGATGGATCACTATGACAGCCGCGAGAGCTCAGGGCACCACATTCGGGGAAAGATGAATGACGGAAGTATTCCGCTGTCCATTCACACTTCGGATGGCAATGTGAGTATCTCTCAGCTGTGATTTTGCGATGTATCGGCGTCCGGATGAGTCACTCCGGACGCCGATGCGTTGGATCAAACGCGCATGGCATGCAGGTATTGGTAATCCTGCTTCAGTTCATCCAGCGCGTCGCCGTCGAACTCTTCCTGCTCCACAAAATAGTGCTTCACGCCTGCAGTTTTTGCCGCGGCAAAGATCGGCTTGTAGTCCACCGTACCCTTGCCGAGCACCGTGGAGTGGCGTTCGCTTGGTTGTGAGCCGGGAGTGACGGGCTTCAGGTCCTTGATGTGCAGCATGGAGAATCGGCCTGGATATTTCTTCAGGAAGGCAATGGGGTCTTTTCCGGCTGCTGAGACCCAGCCGCAATCCATTTCCAGCGTGACGTAGGCTGGATTTGTGTCCTTGAGCAGCACTTCGAAGCCGTTCAGACCGCCGCCAAGATCGTGGAATTCCGTCGTGTGGTTGTGGTAGCCGAACTGGATTCCCTCTGCTTTATATTTTTTGCCGATCTCGTTGAACTGGTCGCAATTCCAGCGCCAGTCATCGGCGGTCATGCCGTCGCGAAAATATTTGCCTGCGCCTCCGGGATAGCTGGCGAGTTTTGAGGGGTCGGCAACCGACGGCGACGAGCAGATGACGTAACTCAGCCCTACGGCTTTTGCATACTTCAGGATTCCGTCCACGTCTTTCTGTAGCTCGCCCATGGGATAGTGCGCGCTTACGCAGTGCAGGCCCGCAGTCGACATGGCGGCCTTCACTTCTTCGGCGCTGTGATTGTAGAAGCCTGCGGCTTCTACCTCGCGGTATCCGATGGCCGCAACCTGCTTCAGAGTGCCCAGATAGTCGTTCGGCAGCAGCTTACGGACGCTGTAGAGCTGAAGGCCAACCGGCAACCCGAGGGGGTCGGCCATGAGCGCGCGTTCGCCAAGCTTCAAAGCAGCGGCAGCGGCTGCTCCGGTTTTCAAAAATGTTCGTCTCGTGATTTGGTTCACTCTTATCGCCTCTCCGGTCAAACGCTTTAAAGCATAAAGAGGTTTGGCCTGCTTGCCAAGTTTTGGCGGCTTCCGGGGCGATGCAGAGTGTCGGGAGGGATTAGAAGAGGCGGGAATTGTTGGGAGCAAAAAAAAATAGAGCCTGTATCGGAGCATGAAGATACAGGCTCTTCCTGGAAGGGGTGGTTGCTACTACCGGCCGCCCGAGATTGACACTTCGCGTTGAACGCTATGCCGCTCCCGTTTGTCCAGTACTTGTGTGGTCCGCGTCGCGAGACGAATGCTGTGCAATTCATGCGAGCCGTCTGTGGCATCGTCGAACTTCATCGACAGTGCGGGGGCGTCGGTACCAAATTCTGTGGGTGAAACGATCCAATGTGCAGAGACTTTTGGATTGTTATGGTTGGTCATGACCAGGATGCTCTCGTTGGGGTCGAGGCTCACGTCATAGCTTCCAGCCTGGTAGGTCTTGCCATGTGATTCAAAATTGAAGGGAACGTTGACCGTTACCTTGCTGAGTGCGAAGGCGGCGCTGGAGCTTGCCAGAGCTGCTGCAATAACGAACATCCTTGTCATCGGTCGCATAGTGTTTCCTCCCTACGAGACACAAGGTACGAAGTTGAAGGGATGGTTGTCGTTAAGCTGCCGTCTAGTTCTTGTCAAATCTAAAAGAATGTTCTTGACGGATCATTCGCTGGTGAATTGGGTTTTTCGTGGTGATTATTGTGGGGAGTGGATGAAGCTGGAGTAATCGCCCGCCGTCAATAAGCGGCCGCCTACACGGCAGTGATGCCATGAGACGCACCGCATACGACTTCAACACCTTAGGAACGGTAAGCTTGGGGTCTTCTTTCGGCCGCGAGTTCCCGGCAGTGGGCCAATTTGATCTGGGCGTGAAGTTTCCGAAAACCGGGGCGGTCTCAACCGATGGATGCAACATCATCTGATTTAG
>NZ_LMUM01000030.1 GCF_009765985.1 Acidobacterium sp. S8 | reverse complement strand
TTAAGTACCACTTGTGTCCGCAACTAACAGGAGGAATATCCATGTTTGTTCGGACACGATTTCAATATGGCAGTCTGCGGCTACGGAAGAGCGAGCGGAGTACCGACGTGTGGGAGTTTCGTTATTACGAGACCAACCCGGAAGGCAAGCGGATACGACGGAGCATCATCCTTGGGGAACAAGCTCTGTATCGGACCGAGGCCGAAGCACGTAAGGCAACGCAAACGCTTCTTATGCAGCTCAATGAGGAAGCTCCACGCGCTGAAATGGAGCTCCGACGTTCGGGGCTCTGCTCGATAAATACATAGAGCATGAGTTGCCAGAGCGATACTCCACCCGGAGTTCGCATCTGTCGAACATTCGGAAACACATTCGACCGCGCTGGAACGAACAACCAGTAAACAAGATGAAACCGATGGCGATGGAGCTGTGGCTGCGTGATCTGCCGCTTGCTCCAAAGTCGAAGGTTCATATACGCAGCCTGATGCACCTTGAAGTGTGCGGAGCGATGGGGAGTCATTGAAATTGGAAAGAACCCCGTAACTCTGGTGCGCGTCAAGAACGCAAGCAAGCGACTGAAGCGGCCCCAAATCCTCGAAGTGGCTCAGTTCTTCGAGATGCTCAAGCATCTCGCGGAGCCGTACCGCACGATGGTGATGGTGGCGCAGTGTACGGGACTTCGCATCAGCGAAATCCTTGGGCCTGCAGTGGGGCGACTTCGATTTCGAAGCGCACACCTTCATGGTTCAGCGCAGCTCTGTCGGTGGACGGATCGATGCGGCGAAGACGGAATACTCGAAGGACTATGTTCCGCTCGACCCGCGTCTGGAAGAACTGCTGCTTCGGTGGCGGAGCTTCAGCACCTATTCCAAGGATGTGGATTGGGTCTTCGCCAATCCACAAACTGGAAAGCCGTATCACCAGGAGAGCCTCAAGAAGCGCCAGCTTCGCAGGGTCGCCGACATCATCGGTCTGCCAGAAGGGATCGGGTGGCATACGTTCCGCCACACCTATCGCTCATGGCTCGATGAGACCGGCGCTCCGATGAAAGTGCAGCAAGAGTTGATGCGTCACGCCTCGATCCAGACGACGATGAATGTCTACGGAAGAGCAATGACAGACTCGAAGCGCAAAGCCAATAGCCAAGTCGTAGGGCTGGTGTTTGGCGAAACGCTCGACGTGAGAAGGGGGGCTTAAACACCACAGTCCTTCAATAAAGAAGGACTGTTCAGGAGGAGCCATTTCCGATTGGGGGATAATGGGGTCTTGTTTGGGAAATCGAAGTCTGTAAGTGATTGATTCTTTGGTTGCGGGGGTAGGATTTGAACCTACGACCTTTGGGTTATGAGTGGCAGTAGAAACGTAGTTTCAACGAGTTACAAGGCCCGATCGGGAGCCTAAAGTAGCCGTAAGTTGTTGAAAATAGGAAGAGGGAGTTTTTACATCGGGTTGAAACCGGGTTGATAAACCAACGACCTTTGGATTTCCAACCCGGCGAGAGTAACTTTGACGATACCTTTTCGATACCTGAACGAGACCTTATCATGGTGCGTAGAGGTGATCTGAATGTCGGCTAGCCCTACCTTTGCGAGCGCCGACCCGGCCCTCTTCAATCCCAAGTCCGGCCGACTCGATGCCTCGCGTATCGCGAGCGAGATCCAACTGCCGGTCTCAACGATTGCCGTGGCTATCGGCAAGAAGGCCCCGAGTGTTCGCAAGCACCCCGACGCCAGCAGCCTGCAGCCGGAACTTCGTCGCTTGTATCGCGTTTGGGCAGCCATCGTGGAGCTTTACGCCGGTAACAAGAAGAGCGCCCGCATCTTCCTCAACGCGCCCAACAAACATCTTGAGAACCAAGCACCTGTCGAGTTCATTGAGAAGGGCAACCTCAAGCCGCTTGAAAGCCTCGCCGAAGCGATGTGCGCGCGAGAGCACGTATAAGAATGTCGCGACCAAGGGCTCCGTATGTATTTAAATGGGGGTACAATAAAAACGTGCATACTGTCGTAGAAACTGCCGAGTTCCAGAAGCAGGCGCGAGCGGTATGGAACGATGCAGAGCGCGAAGCCTTCATCGACTGGATCGCTGGCAACCCGGATGCAGGCGATGTCATTCCAGGCGCGGACGGCGCACGCAAAGTACGCTGGAGCCGTGCTGGAATGGGTAAGCGCGGCGGCGTGAGGGTGATCTATTTTCACCTGACAGACCAAGAGATTGTGTTGCTAGTGATGGTCTATGCGAAGGCTGTGCGAGCCAGCGTAAAACCCAAGGACATAAAGCGGGGGTGAAACATGAAGACACTGAAGAAGATGGACGTAAACAAAGTAGCCCGCGCAATCGAAGACGATGCGGGCCAAGCGTTGCCGGGATTGCGCGAGTCTTTGGCTCAAGCTAAGGCTGGCAATTTTGCGCGGGTTCACACACCAGAACAGATTGTCGCTCGCCGTCGCGGCCGCCCAATCGGAAGCAAGCAGGAGGCCACGAAAGAGGCGGTCAAAATCCGGTTGGATGCCGATGTCATGGCGGCGCTTCGGGCGAGCGGGGATGGCTGGCAAACGCGGATCAATGATGCTCTGCGGGCATCGCTGGCTCTCAGCGGAAAGATCGTATCCACATGACTGTACCTGCGGTGTAACTTAGCAACCCGTAGCATCATTGCTGACGAGAAGCCGACTTCACAGATCGAATCGGACGACCTCTACTCGGGTACGGCAGAGGTCTGCGACATACATTCTGGCAAGCCATTTATTCAGAGGGCTCTAGCTCTGCTCGAATTGCCAGCAAGTGTTCGAAAGGGTGCGGAGACACTCTCAGGATAGTGCTGTGGGCAGACGCAAACCGGGGTTATTTGTGATGGGCAAGCCGATCACTGAGGACTAACTTCCGTGACAGCAAGGCGTCCACGAAAACTGTTCGTACCTGGTGATGGGCCGCAACAAAATCTGCTTACAGATGCTCCATCTGGTAATCACAGCGTTCAAGATGTCGACAGTCGAGTTGCTTGATAGAGTTGTCGACCGGAGTAAGTGCCATCACACGTACCCTTATGACAAAGGTCTCATCGCTTACGATCGATTGGTCATAGGCTGCCTGGTGAGAGAAAATGATCCAATACAGTCTTGAACTCAGTGCAACATCGAGGATCAAGGCGGGAAGTGTAGTTCAATGCCTATTCCGCCACGGCGAGATCAGGCAGAGGAAGATTGATTCATATGGCCAAGACGACGACTGAGTTCAATGACTTTTCACTTTTCTCCGAAGACGACGTACGAGCGCTCACTGGCCGAGTTGTCTATCGGGAGAGCCGTGGTACTCAGGTGCCCTACATCTCCTGCCTGGTTCGCAATAAGGAGGTCCAGTTCAAGCCCGAAGAACTGACCCGCCAGCTTTGGCTTACCTACTTGATCGACAAGTTGGGATACGCCCCGTCACGTATTGCGATTGAATACCCCATCACTTTTGGACGCGACAGCTCGAAGCGAGCAGACATTGTCGTCTTTGATGCCGACCGTCCGACAGTGCCCTACATCATTGTCGAGGTCAAGCAAAAGAAGTATAAGGACGGCAAGGAGCAGCTCCGCTCCTATGCCCATGCCACTGGTGCACCGCTCGCCGTATGGAGCGACGGTATCGTTTCAGAGGTCTGGCACCGCAAGAACCCTAATTACTTCATGCCGATCCATGAGCTTCCGCGCGCGGATCAAACGATAGAGCAGGTCGTCGATCAACCTTGGACTATCCAAACTCTAATCGATCTCGAAGCTGAACGTGTCAGAGAGGGAAAGTTTGCCCGTTCCCTGCGCGACTTGATCGAAGACATGGAAGACGAAGTGCTGGCGAATGCTGGTGTGGACGTGTTCGAGGAGGTTTTCAAACTCATCTTCACGAAGCTCTACGACGAGATGACCTCGCATCGCCGAAACACACCCCTGCGCTTCCGAAACCAGAACACCGCAGCCCAACTCAAGACAGCCATTCAAAACCTGTTCGATGACGCTAAGAAGAAATGGCCGGGTGTGTTTCTCGAAGATGAACGGATTCGCCTGTCACCCGACCATCTGCAGGTCTGTGTCGGGTCACTTGAAGAATGGAAGCTCTTCAACTCCAATCTTGACGTTATCGACGACGCTTTTGAATACCTTGTCTCCAAATCGTCGAAGGGTGAGAAGGGCCAATACTTCACGCCCCGCTGGGTCATAGATATGTGCGTGAAGATGATGAACCCGAAAGAAGGGGAGACGGTGATTGACACAGCCTGCGGCTCCGCGGGATTCACCGTGCACACTATGTTCCATGTCTGGCGCCAAATTATCCAGGCCATGGGAATGAAGGACAGCCATCTCTTCACCATGGAAACCAAGCCTGAACGTTGCATCGACTATGTGCGCGACAACGTTTTCGCCATTGACTTCGATGAAAAGAGCGTTCGCGTTTCGCGCTGTCTAAATTTGATAGCTGGTGACGGTGAAACCAACGTCCTGCACCTGAACACTCTTGACTGGACGAAGTGGGACGAAACGGCGAAGCAGAACGACTGGCTAGATACCTATGGTGACGGTTGGAGGCGGCTGCGCAAACTGCGGGCGAATGCGCGGCAGCATGATTATCGCAATTTCGCCTTTGATGTACTGATGGCCAATCCTCCGTTCGCCGGTGACATCAAGCAATCCGACATGCTCTCGCCATACGATCTCGCCACAAGAGAGACGGCAAGCTGGATCGCGCCGTGGCCCGAGACTTGCTCTTCATAGAGCGCAATCTCGACTTCCTCAAGCCCGGCGGGCGCATGGCCGTCGTCCTACCTCAAGGACGGTTTAACAATTCGGGCGATCAGCAGATGCGGGAGTTCATCATGGAACGCTGCCGCATTCTCGCTGTTGTAGGACTGCACCCAAACACCTTCAAGCCGCACACCGGCACCAAAACTAGCGTTCTCTTTGTTCAGAAATGGAACGACGATCCGGCTAAGGGGCCACTTTGCCAAAAGGCTAGCGACTACGAAATCTTTTTCGCGACCCAACAGGTGGAAAGTGTCGACAACTCGGGCCGCAAAGTCTACCGACGGGATGCCATCGGAAACTTTATGCGAGACGAACACGGCCACTTCATCGTAGAGCAGGACCTTTTCAGGCAGGATGCCATGGGACCGGACGGTATTTCAATCCCAGGACGTGAAGGAATAGCTGAAGCGTTCGAAGAATTTGCGCACAAGGAGAATCTAAGTTTTTTTCTCAACGCCCCTTCGACCAGAGTCGCCTAGCGCGACTGTTGAAGGGGCTCGAAATCTCCGTCCTGCGCCTCAGTTCCGCGATGACAGACAATCGGGATCAACGGATCGACAGTCAGTACTTCAAGCGTATGGCGCTGGCGACCGACGCAATGATTGCGCTTCACGATCCTCAGCCGGTATCGCAACTTTCCACCGACGTCCGTAGCTTCGGAGCTTACGCCCTCACGAACGAGTTCGCATATCAGGAAGACGGAATCCCATTCCTGCGCGGCACAAACTTTTCGGGAGATTACATCAACTTCACTGACGTATTGCGGATCTCGGAGGAGGCGAACAGACTCCTGCACAAGTCTGAGGTGCTTCCAGGCATGGTATTGCTTTCCATGTCAGGGAGCGTTGGGAGTGTGGCTGTTGCGTTAGATAGTTGGGACTATCCAATCAACTCGAATCAAGACATTGCGAAGATCATCCCGACTGGCGTCTCCCCGTTCTACATGGCAGCCTACCTCTCTTGCCGGTTCGGTCGAATTCAAATCGACAGGCTGCCGGTCGGAAGTGTTCAACAGCATGTTTTTCTTTGGATGATTCAAAAGTTAAAAATACCGCGCCTGACGGACGTGACAGAAGGCCGCATATCTGAAGTCGCTGAACGAGCATATAAAGCGTACGAAAGTGTCTCCGACACTATGAGTGATGCCGAGTCAGAACTCATGCGCTTCCTCGGAATCGCTGATTGGACTCCGCCTGAACCACTAGCCTATACAGCTCGCGCTGAACAGGTGAAGCTGAAGGGTCGGTTGGATGCGCGGTTCTTTGCGCCCCGAATCCGGGTGCTGCTTGACTTACTGGCCGCCGACGGAGGAACAGTGGCGGATGTGGCTCGACCGCGGCGAGAGAGATTCAGAGCTAAACAGGGCGCGGATTTCGATTATATCGAGATTGGAGATATAGATGGGGCAGGAGCGACCACTAGCAGTCGTATTCCTTGCAGCGAAGCGCCAAGCCGGGCCACGTGGTACGTGCGCGAAGGTGACGTCATCACCTCTACGGTCCGTCCCATCCGCCGTCTCTCGGCACAGATCGGCCCAACGCAAGATGGCTTTGTCTGTTCTTCTGGATTTGAGGTACTAGAACCTCGTGGTATCGCGCCTGAAGTGCTGCTGACATACCTACGCCTCCCAGTAATCTGCGAGCTTCTCGACCTCTATGCCAGTGCCAGTATGTATCCCGCGATCACCGACGCTGACATCTTCAATTTGCCTCTGCCTTCCATCCCCTCCGATGTGGCTGCTCGAATCACTCGAAAAGTGCGGAATGCAAGGTCAGCGAAGGCAAGGGCCGCGAGCATGTTGAACCTCGCAAAGCGCGCCGTTGAGATAGCAGTCGAGGACGGGGAGCCCGCCGCCATTGCCTGCCTCGACCAAGCATCGGAGGCTACCTGATGCCTCCCCGTTTACCAAACAACGCCAGAATGTGGAAGGAACGAGCCGAGATCGACTACATCGGCCCGTTCGTGAAGGCATGGGCAGCCTTCAACGCTTGGTTTCGCGAAGAGTCTGGCTCACGCAAGGATCGCGAAGGACTCGAGTACGTCAAGACTCACGCAAACCCTGTCAGGTCTGTAATCCTGCCTCTTCTTACGCCAGCTGAGAACGGGCTAGACGGACGGCCGCTTGCGGACAGCGAAGATGCTCAAGAGTTAAAGCTACTAATTGCCGAATTGCATAAGTCACTTGAGCAGTTCCGAATCGAGGTAATGAACGAGTCTGACGTACTAGAACAGATTACCTTTAGCTCGGTGGCGATACGTCGACGCCTGTCGCTGCCCCAATCCAAGACCAGCAACTCCATAACCTACATGGTCAATAAGCAAAGCGGCCAATGGATTTCGACTGTTGCGAATCGCGCAGGGCAGGTTACGACAACGATCACTCAACCCGAGTACGAAGAGTCGGGTCTGATCACGCATTCACAATACGCGACCTTATCCCCAACAATGCAGGGGCACTTGCGTGGTCTCTACCAAGCTTGCTGCCCGCGTCCGTTGAGCAATCTTTTGGCAGGAACGGAGAGGCCAATCATTGCAGGAGAGCAATCTTTCCGCTGTTCGAGTGAGGAGTTGTTCTTTGGATTGGTCGAGGTGATCTATGCACTACGGAATTCGCTTCTGCACGGCGAGTTGCAGCCAGACGAGCGCGCTTTTAAAAGCTACGAACCGGCTTACCGTATCGTCATGCGATTTCTCAATTGCGTCGGATGAGCACTGTTGTGCCAGTGGCCTCCAGATCGGCACTATCAATCGCGTGGAGGCAGCGGGCAAGGCAGTCTAGTCAGGGCGAGTTAACGTAGAAAAGCTTTAGACTTGCTGTACCGGAGACCTATTATGAATGTTTGGCTGGTCAGAGCTGGAAGACACGGTGAGTTCGAAGAAAAGTTCCTGCAAGAGGGACGCGTCTACGTTACCTGGGATCACCTGTCCGTCGATATCGGAAAGATGACCGATCGCAAGCAGCTTCTCGAAACGATGGTGAACACGTACCCGGGAAGTAAGCTCCGAGCACTTCAGAACAATGTCAGCCAGGTGTGGCCGTTTGCTCATGCAATGGAGCGCGGGGATCTTCTAATCCTTCCGTCGAAGATGCAAGCCTCAATTTTTGTGGCCGAGATATCGGGGGACTACCAGTACGCGCCACAGGGGCCTGATCCATTCTTCCACTGGCGTAGTGTGAAGTGGATCAGCGACGCTATCCCAAGGAGCAATTTTAGCCAAGACTTGTTGTATTCGTTCGGGGCATTCATGACGATCTGCCGAATCACGCGAAACAATGCGGTGGCGCGGATCGAAGCCATGAGGTCTAACCAGTGGAGAACAGAGAATCTGTCCGACGTTGTTGGAGGGAGAGGCAAGGCCTTGGTTGAGAGTAGGCTCCCAGAGGAAGCGACTGATGCGGATGATACGGAGTTCGATATCGGGCAGGTTGCCCAGGACCAGATCGCTGCGACAGTGAAGGCGAAGTTTTCTGGTCATGGTCTCACTAGGCTCGTCGACGCAATCCTCAAAGCTCAGGGATACACGACCTATGTCAGCCCGAGAGGAGCTGATGGCGGTGTAGACATTCTCGCCGGGTTGGGTCCATTAGGTTTTAGCTCGCCCAGGCTCTGTGTCGAAGTAAAGTCCGAGGCTTCGGCCATAGACCGCCCGACAGTCGACAAACTCCTCGGCGCTATGACTAAGTTCGGCGCGCAAGAGGGGCTTTTCGTGTCTCTGAGCGGCTTCAAGACCAATGTTCAGAAGGACCTTGCGACTACATTCTTCAGGCTGCGGCTATGGTCAGCCACGGAGCTTTTCGAGGCGCTATTCGCAAACTATGACAAGCTAGATGCCGAAATCAAAGCTGAACTACCGCTGAAGCAAATCTGGACCCTGGCATTGCCAGACGAGGATTCTGGAGACTAATTCCAGATCGCAATGGTCGCCTCATAAGAAATCTCGTGTAGCACAGTTAGCAGTCGTCAAGCTTTCTTTCGTGTCTTTAACGTTCTTGATCTCATCCAGGGTCGGTGTACAAGGAGATAACCGCTTCTCCTTTCAGTAGGTCATGGTGTGAACGTGCAGTTTGTTGCCCATTGATCGCCTTCTAGTGGGGCATGTTCGATCAAGAGGGCACGACTGGAGACGGTAGTAGGATTTTCCACTCACATACGGACCGTGCGTTGTTGGACCGCTCGACGCAAACCGGGCATTCATCACGTACGTTTGCGCCACGCAGAAGTGCGTAACGCCAAATCGGCTGATCAAATAGTGCGAGTGCCGAACCACCGCGTATTAGCAGCCGCGAACGGCGTTTCAAGACCGCCCCTTATTCCTCTGATGAATAAGCGACCCTCTGCCATTTATTGGACTTCGCCGACCGAGTAATTCTACGTTGCCCATATCGCAACCGAATCCACGGTTGATTGAGGTGCCAATGCAGATCAAAGTTAGGCTCGATTCCCGGCCCATCCAGAGGTGGGCAAGACTCTTCTCAAAACAGACGATACTCCGTGCCGCGCGCGTGATGGGGCCGACTCTGGTCGCCCTTACCTTCGCCGGCGTTGCTCATGCCCAGGGAACGATGGATTTCTCAGGGGCGCAAACCTTAATGGGCACCTTCAAAACTTTTGCGATCTACGCAGGTGCCGTGATTTGCTTCGGCGGGCTCATTTTCGCGGGAATCCGCATGATGAGTGGTCGTTTTCAGGATGCTATACCAGGCCTCTTCGGTGCGCTCTTCGGTGCCGGAGTGCTCGGCTGGGGTGCCGGTTGGATAGGCAGCCTGACCGGACAGTCGATGTAGGAGCTGCATCGACATGACCAAGCGGGGAGAACCGTTACCGATCAATCAGGCCATGAACAGGCCCAGAGCCAAGCTAGGGCTCGACCTCTCGACATGGATGGCCATTGTGTTTGTGAACGTGACGGTTTTCCTCGTTGGGTTCCGACTGCTGGCGATTTTGAGCTTCCCGACGATGGCCGTCGCGGCTTGGCTCATCATTCGCAAACACCCAAAGATGTTCCAGCTCTGGGGCCTGAGCCTCAACCAGAAGAGCTACTATGACCCGCGCAAACACTGAGCAAATAAAACATACGCCGTGGTTCGCGAAGGCCGGAGCCGCGTGCAGCATCGTTCCGATTGCACGCTTCGTTAGCCCCAATATCTTCGCGCTGAAGGGGGGTGGCTATGGATGCCTTTTCTCCCTGACCGGTATCGACGAAGAGGGTGTCACCGATCTTGAGCTTGACTCGCGTATGCGCTCCATTGAAGGCGCACTCCGTGGACTCCCCGAAGGCTCCTGTCTCTATCAGTACACGCGCGTGATGTCGGGCTTCGAGCTTCCACGCCAGGCAAAGTATGCCAACCCCATCACTGAGGTGTTTGCGTCCGACCGTTTGAACTTCCTGAACCAAAATGCAGCCTTCCGCCGCATTGACCTTCACTGGTGCCTCACGCTGGAGCCATCAAAAGCCAAAGCGTTCGAGCGCAAGCCACAAGAGAACGCCATCGATACCTCGCGCATGTTGTCCGATCTTGAGAAGACCGCAACCATTCTTCAGTCCCATCTCGGCAGCTCGTTGGGACTGCGTTTGCTCGACAAGACCGAAATCTTCCAGTTTTTCAGCTATCTTTTCAACCTCGAAGAGTGGGCCGAGCAGGACCAGCTTCGCAGCGACACCGGAGTGGACAGGCAGATCGTGAAGAGTCCGGTCGCATGGCACAGCGACCACGTCACGGTTGGCAAACGCCACGTACAGATGTTCTCTCTCAAGACAACACCTGAAGCGTCGCGGCCCTGCCTTTTCTCTGGCTTGCTCACTCTCGACTGCGATAGCGTGCTGTGCTCCACATGGCGAGTGAAGTCCACGGCGGCAGCTCGCAAGGAAATCGACTCCCAGGAAAAGTTCATCTCCTTTTTCAAGGTCGGTGTTCTGACCCGTGTGATGAGCGGACGCGATACTGCGTCGTTAGAAACCGGCGCGGGAGCGAAGGCCGCAAACATCAACGTCGATGACCTCAGCGAAGTTATCCGGGGACTCGACAAGAAGGCCCAGGGTGAATTCTCCCTCCGTCTCCTACTTGCAGCGCGAAGCCAGGAGCAACTTCGCGATGTTGTCCCGGCTGTGCATCGGATCTTCGTTGATGCACGGGCCCAAGTGATGGAAGAGACGCTTGGAAACCTTTCAGGCTTCTACGCTCTGTTCCCGGGCAATCACAAGTCAACGTCTTCCCGCTGTGGTTGTCAGAGGATCATCACGCGCGGCTGTGCTCCGTCTTCGCGCCCAGTATCGGGCATCCACACTCGGACGACTTGGATTCGGAATATCTCAACATCTTCGAGACGCGTACGCGCACGCCGTTCTTTCAGGATGTCTATGTGGATGGCGTTCGCGTCATGCTCATCATTGGGCCAACCGGCTCCGGTAAGTCCGTGCATGGGAACGCGGCGATTGCTCTTGAGCAGAAGTATGGCGGTTTTACCTACATTTTCGACATTGGCGGCAGCTACGAAAGCGTAGTCGAGCTGTACGGTGGCAAGGTTGATCGAGTAGGCAAAGACGGCCCGCGCATCAATCCATTCTCTCTTGAACCCACCGAAAGCAATATCAAGTTCCTGTATTCCTTCATCAAGTTGCTGCTCACTAATGGCGGCGCAGAGCTGGAGCCTGAAGACGACGACGTGATCCATAAGGCCGTGCAGGACATGTACCTGCTCGATCCTGAGAACCGCCGCCTCTCGAATCTCTTTCTGCCCAAGAAGCTCGACCGTTATCTCTCGAAATGGGTTGGCAAGGGCATTTACAACGCCGTCTTCGACAACGTTGAGGACAGCCTCTCGCTCTCGCGCCTTCAGTGCTTCGATTTCCAGGGCGTGAACAACGAACAGTATGCAGACCTGATTGAGCCGTTGATGGTATGGCTCCTCCGCCGCATCAACGATGTTCTCTATAACCCTGCCAATCTCGGATTGCCCAAGCACATCCTCATCGAAGAAATCTTCTCATCGATGAAAAACAAGCAGCTCCTGGATGGCGCGCTCGCTTCCATCAAGACGGTTCGTAAGAACCTCGGTGGCGTGACCATGATTGGCCAGTCCGCCGATGACCTCGGCGCGAACGCCGACAGCATCGTGAACTCCTGCACGTCCTTCCTGTTTCTCAAAGATGCGACTTTCAATCGGAAGCGTTACGCCGAATTGTTCAAGATGAACGAACAGCAACTCGCTCTCTTCGAGAGCTTGCAGGATCGGGAGGGCTTATACATCCGTCGCGACGGGCTCACCAAAGTGGTGACGCTGCGGCTTGATAAGCGCAGCTACGCCACGTTCTCTACCAAGCCGAAGGATCGTGTTCGCCGCACCAAGCTGATCGAAAAGTACGGACTCACCGAGGGCATCACGCGCTTCGCCCAGGGCGAGACTGTGTAACCAATCCCCCTCCACCGAAAGGACTACCAGTGAAACCGCCCATCATTCTCATCATCTCGTTCGGTCTCGGCTTGACCGCCGCCGCCCACGCAGCAACGGATCAGCCTCACCACCTTGAACCCGCTGCGCCGCGCGCCGTTACGGTGTCGGAGGCGGATGCTCCTCCCGCCATCCGCACTGGCTTGCTGCAATCGACGCTCATCATGCTGCCTGCTGAGGAGAAGGTAGCCAACGTGTTCGCCGGCGACACGGTGAATTGGGTATTTGACGGTGGCCACGTCGCCAGTCGCTTCATCAGTGTCAAGCCGAAGGTAGCGAACGCCACGACGGACATTCACATCGTGTCCGACCACGGCAATGAGTACACCCTTCAACTCCGCGAAGTGTCGAGTGACGCCGACTCTCACTTCGATTCCAAAGTCTTCATCACGCCGGGCGACAAGGCCGCGAAGGAGCGGCTGACCGACTTGCCGGTGTTCGTCCCGGCTGCTGACTTGGAGAAGGCAAAGCAGGAGGCGGCAGCCGCCAAAGCCGCCCAGATCGCCGAGCTGAAGGCCGAGGACACCAAGGCCGAGACCTACCGCAGCAAATATCCCGGCACACTGCACTTCGACTACACCTGGGACACCAAGAAAGGCAGCGCGCTGGGGCTTGAACAGATATGGCATGACGACAAGTTCACCTATTTGCGCGGCCACTTCCAAGAGACACCCGCGCTTTATGAGGTGAAGGAGAAGAAGCCGTCGCTCATCAACTTCGATTTCAGTAACGGTCTCTACACAGTGCCGAAGGAGCTCGACAACGGCTACCTCGCCATCGGCAAGCAGAAAGTCGAGTTTCACCGTGCGGAAGGAAAGGAGTAGTCATGGCCGACGAAAATCTGAATCAACCCGCCACCGTTCCAGAACAGCCCGAAGCGAAGCCGCCCGTGCGCAAAGGAATGCCTTTGGTCATCGCGCTTGTCGTCATCATCGCGCTGATTGGCATCGCCAACTTATCGACCCTAGTTAGCGGCAACAAAAGGGCGGCGTCGCTGAGCGCGTTGCCGATGCGCCCGGCCACAGCAAACCCGCAGCAGGTGTCGAGCTTCGAGACCCAGCAGCAGGCTCAAGCCCGGCAAGATGCCGACCTCGCCCAGAGGCAACAGCAGCTCGCAGCCGCCATGCAGCAATTACAGGCGGCGCAGGAGACACCCGGCCCGGAGGCCCCAGGCGCACCTCCAATGACCGCCGCCCAGCGCGACGCGATTTACGGCAACAGCGCGAATGCACCGTCCCACACTTCCAACGTCTCGGAAGCGCAGGCGGAGGCCAAGCAAAAACAGCTTGCGCGTGAGAAACAACAACAGGATGCCATCAATAGCGATACCGTCGCCATCGACTTCCAGCACTCCGGCAGCACCGCTGTGGCCGCGCCCACAGCTACCGCCGTACTCGGCGAGCGTCAGGAGGCGTCGCCCAAGGCAACCGGCGAAACCATTACTCCTGCTCTTGATGCACCTGCCAAGAAGCCGCCCATTGCAGAGGCGAGCGCAGAGCAACAAACGAGAGCGAGCGCAAAGGCCGACCCGATGGGGCCGTATGACTTCGACACCTACGATGGGCGCTTGTATCGGATCTTTGAGGGCACAGTGTTGGAGGCGGTCGTCACCAACCACATCGACGGCGGATTCAGCGGCCCGATCATGCTGGACCTGACCACCGACCTCTACTCCCATGACCACCAGCAGCTTCTCTTGCCCCAAGGAACGCGGTTGCTTGGAACTGTACAGAGCGTTGGTAGCGAACAGCAGCGCAAGATGTTCGTCACCTTCCATCGCGCAATCTGCCCGGACGGATTCTCTTTGGAGTTCGCGAAGTTCATCGGCCTTGACCAGATCGGCACGACCGGTATGGCCACGAAGGTGAATCACGGCTATCTCGAAGCATTCGCAGCCGCGGCTGCGATCGGTGGCTTGGGCGGCCTTGCTCAGATCGGCAACAACGGAAGCGTTTTCACGCCTTCAACCGAGATTCGCAACGGCATCTCCGAGCAGTCCGCCCAAGAGGGTGAGCAGGTTCTCAATCACTTCCTGAATCGCCTGCCTGTCATCACGCTCAAGGAAGGTTCCCGCGCGCGTGTGTATATCGGCACGGATTTGCTTGTCCCGTCCTACGCGGAGCATCGCGTCAGCCCCACTTTGTAGAGAGGAGCACTGTGATGAATGATCGCTTCGCACATTTGCTTCGCAAGTCCCGTGATGCCAAGCAGGGCGGTCACGAAGCCTGGGCCGTGCAATCTACCGGTGAGAAAGTTGCCGTCGCCCTGGTTCTCAATCGCGCCGATTGGCTCGCCGCGATCGGATAGACGTTTCCGGAGGCTATCGAGCGCAGCGGCGTGGAGTGGATAGCGATGATTCCGCAGACTGCCCGCCAGCTTGCAGAGGAGGAGTGAACGCTATGCAGAGGATTAGTCTTGATCGCTTTTATCAGGTCTCCGCAATCACGGCCGCTCTAGTGCTCGCTCTCCTGCTCATCGGGACAACTACCGGGCGCGAAACGCTTGCATGGATTTACCTCACAGCCACGGACGCGATTGCAAATGCAACCCACGTCCACGGTTTTCCCCTGGACAGGCTCGACGCGACCTGCCCGCAATGCATGTAGTTCAACCCAAGCACAGGAGGCTTTATGAAAGTCACACTGACCAACCGCCGTAAGTGGCTCTTAGGGGCAGGAACGGCTCTGCTTCTCACCGCGACCCCGAGCTTTGCCCTGTTTGGCATCGGAGATATCGTCTTCGACCCGACCAGTTACGCCAGCCTTGTATCGCAACTCACCACGCTGGAATCGCAGTACAACATGCTGAAGAACAACATCACGCATTTTTCTGCAAAGCAACTGTGGCAGACCGAACTCCATGCCCTAGAGAACGTCAACGTCGCCAGCATGTTCGGCGAAACTGCCGGCATCAAGATTGCGCTGAACTCTAACAACCCGAGTGCTTCGCTGACCGGTTGGCAGACCGCCACGGTGCCGATGAACAGCAATGCCAACACCTACCTTGCTGGACAGCAACTCGGCAGTTCCCGCATGTCGCAGCTCGCCATGATCGAAACGTCCGACGGCGTCTCGCCCGACTGCCTCACGGCGATGGGTCAGTACCGCTCAAGCAGAACAACGAACCTCACGGCCAATGGTTCGCTGATGTCCAACCAGTTCGACAACAGCGATTCGACCAACGCGGAGGTCCAGCAGCTCAATCTCCTGAACGCCGCAGCAGGTCAGCGGATGTCGGAGATGCAGTCCCAGGGCAGCTTGCAGGTCTGCCTTGCTGGACAGATGACCGTCGCCAACATGGAGCGCCGCAACGCCGCTGCGGAGGACATGAATACGGCAGCGTTCGTTCAGCAGCAGCGTTCCACGAACGATGTGAGCGCCGCGAATGAAGGTAGTACCTGGACGACCTACCTTCCCTAATCCAACCACAACCCACGATTGAGAGAGCGATATGGCATCCATACTTGTGTTAGCGCAGGCCCTTCCTTCCGCCAGTTCCGGCGTCGATTGGCTGTATCAGTTCACCAACAATCTGACGAACCTCACCACTCAGAACGGCGGGGTGTTGACCCAGCTTGGGCTTACAGAATTGAGCTGTATCGCTCTCTTTACATTGGTCAGCATGTCGATCAACTGGAGCACCACAGGCATGACCTTCCGGCTTCATCAGGATCATGTCCATGTGGGCGACCTTACGAACTTTCTCCTGAAACTCATTATTTGCTGTCTGCTCGAAAACTATTGGGTGAACCCGTTCCCCGGCGCGAGTTTCGGTATTAATCACTTCTTTTCCTACATTGCCCAGGCAATGGTCGCGGCCTTCGATCAAAGCTCACTCAACAATTTGCTGCAGCTCTTGAAAACGGCTGGCGACAGTACGACGATGCCGTCTTTTACCGCGCCGCTCCAGATCCTTTGCTACGTCGTCGTTCAGATCATGCTTGGACTCGCATCCGCGATCCTGTTTTTGATTAATTGCAGCGCGTTCATTCTGTACGGCGTGACTGCTCTCTTCGGTCCGGTGTTTATACCCCTTCTCATGACCAAGAATTTCCGCGCCAAGTTCTTTCACTTCCTTGATGTGCTCATCAGCTTCGCCATGATTCGCGCCGTTGCCGCTGCATTTATCTTCGTCTGGGCGGGGTTCATGAACGGGTTTATTCAGCAGACGTTCAACGGCAACTATTCGATGGAGATGTGGATGGCGAACCTCATTCCGTGCTTGATGGTGTTTGTGGCGTTCATCATCAACATGCTCTTTATCCCCAGCATGACGCAGGCGATCTTTGGCGGCGCCGCTGGACTCACGTCCGCAGCGACGCAAACAGCCGCAGGTGTAGCCGCGTTAGTGGTGAAAGCAGGTGCTTGATATGTGGAATTTCTTACTCGCGTTTTTCTCTGCCCGAGCCGTAGGCAGGTCAAGTGTCCTTCGGCGTTTGCTGGCGCTCTTTTTATTCGGAGCACTGATTGCCGCGCTGATTTATACGGCTGTCGTGTTCCGTGCGGTAACGGAAAGGAGTCATCCGAGCCATGTCCACCCACACTCTTCCAATTGATACGTCTCTTACCCCGAAACAGGCTGCGCTTGCCGACGAGATCGGCAATGAGGTCTACGCCTCCCATTACTCCGAACGGAAGGCGTACCGCCTCACCATCGGATGCGGAACGGTTCTGCTTTTAGGTTCGATGGGCTTGAATCTTTCGCTCGCCCGTCGTCCTATCGCCAATCGCTACATCCGCATCGATGAGATGGGTCGCGCCCAGGCGATTCAATACAGCGATCTCAACTACAGCCCGCGCGAGGGTGAGGTGCGTACATACCTGACTGATTGGGCCAACTATCGCTACACCATCAGTCGCGAGACCATCGCCAAGAAATATCCGCTGAACTATTACTTCTTGTCAGGCAATCTATCCTCGCAACTCATGACTGACGACAACGCCAATCACCTCGTCTCGCAAGTTATCGCCGGTCAGATCGAGCAGAGCGATGTTGAAGTCAAGAACGTCACGATCACGTCCATGTCACAGGAGGTGGTGCAGGGCGTCATGATGGCGCGTGGAACGGCGCTTGTAGCGATCGACAAGCTCTACTCTCCGCGTTACTCGCACGAACCGCGCGTGGAGCATTGGGGAATCAGCGTGACCTACTACCTGAACCCCAAACAGGTCAGCGATCAAGCCCGCATCTTCCCGCAGTTCGAGACGATCAATCCGCTTGGATTGACCATCACAGAGTTCCACGAGAACCGGCTCTCCGTAGATCCGATTGCACCCGGAGCAACTACCGCGTCGCCGGCTGTACCGGCGACGCCAGCGGTAGGAGTATCGCGGTGAGCTACCAACTGATCCTGCCGTTCTTCCCGGAAGAGCTGCGTGAGCTTCTGCTAGACCCGTCCATCTCTGACCTGATGATTAATGGAACTACGGGTGTCTACGCAGATCGTGGAGGGGTCGTTCAGCATATCCCGCTGACGACCCCGTACACGAACGACCGGCTGCAGGCGGCGATTGAGCGCGTCGCACGGCTCCTGGGACAAGACCTCACGAGCCAGAATCCGATCCTGAATACGCGCCTGCCCGATGGCTCCCGTGTCGCCGTCGTCGGCTCTCCATCCTCCATTCATGGGCCTACGCTGACCATCCGCAAATTCAACCGCTGGTACACCAGCGATGAATTGATCGCTTCAGGCAGCTTACCGGTGCATGTCCGGGATACGGTTGTCGAGCTTGTCAACGCGAAAAAGAACGGCATCATCAGCGGCGGAACCGGTTCGGGGAAGACAACTTTGATGAAGTCGCTGCTCGATCATGTACCCCACCATGATCGCCTCATTGTTATTGAACAACCGGCGGAGTTAAAGATTGCGCATCCCAATGCGGTTCGTTGGGAAGCAGTGGAGGCCATTCCTGGCCAAGTCGCCGTCACTCCTAGCCAGCTATTGGCCGCCGCTCTTCGGCATCGGCCCGACCGCATCGTCATGGGTGAAATCCGTGATGAGTGCGGCTATGACCTCTTGCAAGCCATGAACACCGGCCACGGCGGAACGCTTTCGACCATCCACGCAAAGTCGGCGTGGGACGCTCTCAATCGGCTATCCGACTTGGCTCTCAGTGCCAGACCTAATCTGAATCATGGTTTCGTGCGGTCAGAGACCGCAGAAGCCATCGACTTCGTTCTCTACTGCGAGCGAAATGCGGCAGGCCGCCGCCGCGTGCGCGAGCTGATCTTGGTCACCGGATACGCCCATGCCGAGCAAGCATTCCAGACGGAAGAAATCTACCGCGCTCCGGCCGAGGCCGACTAACGCCCGGGCATGAGGTGAAGAATGACAACCGGATTCGTTGCAGACGGTCTTCTTACTGGGCATCGGGTGTCGAGACCTTTGACGGAAAGCTGTGCTCTTGTGCGTGAAGACCGCAGCCTGAATCGCGGTGCCAACGGTGGTGCTTTGCCGTTCGTCTTTCCAGCGTTCGTGGCAAGAAGAAAGAAGTCGCATTGCCGGGATACGGCATCGTCAGGAACCCCTTCAGGCGCTCTGTCTTTCAGGCGTATCTCTCCACATGAATTCCTCGTCATGCTCGGTCACTGCTTCGGGGCCAAACCGGCGCCCTGCGGCTCGGCGTCGTTCTGCTTCGCTTGCAGCGCCCCTGCGGGGTCTCGGCTCCTCCCAAAACAAGTTTGTAAACGCGGCCGAGAACGCCGCACAAACTTCTTCCGGGCCCCACCAAGAAAGCACTCCTTGGCACTTGGGAGCCGGGCCCACTCGCTGGCTTTGCCAAGGGTGACCCGAGCAAGAACGGGAATTCAAAACGGAGACACGACCATGAACAAGAACAGAGCAGAACTGATGGGATTCCTCGGAGCCGATGCCGAAGTTCGCACCGGCAAGAACGACAGCAACTTCACTACCTTCTCCCTAGCCACATCGGAACGCTACAAGGACAAAGAGAGCGGCGAGTACAAGCAGATCACCGAGTGGCACCGCTGCATCGTCTTCGGCAAGTTCGGCGAGTTTGCCGCCACGCTCAAGAAGGGCGAGCACATCTACCTCGAAGGCAGGATTCGCCACTACGAGTACACGCCCAAGAAGGCCAAGAAGCCGGTACGCACCGACAGCATCCAGGTTCTCACCATCCTCAAACTTGACCGGGCCGAGAAGGCGGCCCAAGAGGATCTCGACAACGAGCCGGAGCCGTCCGATGACATCCCGTTCTAGGGCTTGTCATCATGCGCAGGAAGGCCCGGTGAGAGCCGGGCTTTCCTCACGCTAAAGGACCTGCAACATTCCATCGCATCCGAGGTATTCGCCATGAGCCAAACTGCCAAAGACTTTCTTACCCATTGCTTCGCTGCGGGGGAGACCATTGCTCTCCTGCTGCGCAGTGAGAGCGCCGACCGCCCCGCGCAGCGGATCGTTCGACTAGAACAGGCGCTTGCGCCTGCCTACATTCGGTGGCTCGCTCACGAGAACCATGCTGGTGCCAACGTCTATGTCGCTGCCAATCCGCTCCGCTCCGGCAGCCGCCGTCGCACTAAAGAGTGCATTGCATCCGTCCGTCACCTGTATATAGATATCGACTTCGATGGGGATGCCCGTGTCGCTGCGCTTAGGGCTTCAGATGTGGTTCCTTCCCCGACCGTGGTCCTCGCCACATCCCCAGGCAAGTATCAAGCGCTTTGGCGTGTTGACGGCTTTGACTTCGAGCGTCAGGAGACCACGCTGAAGCAGCTCTCCATTGCCTTTGGTGGTGACCGCGCTTGCACCGACTGCAACCGGGTACTCCGCATTCCCGGATTCTTGAATCAGAAGTATTCGCCGGCACACCTCGTCACCGTTGAATATCTATCCGATTCAGTCTGGAATCCTGGCGACTTTCATCTCCACAATGCCGCGCTCCCGCTGCGCGGAATCTCACGGCCAATGCAGCCCGGAAAGCACACACATTCCGAGCAGGATTGGGTTTGGGTTCTCGACGAACTGGCCCACGGCAAGGATGCGGTGAAGCTCACGCATACGCTGGCTTCCCACCGCGCCGACAAACCCAACCCTCTCTATTACGCCCAGCGCACCGTGGACATGGCTTCAGCCCGTCTCTGGCTGCTCGAAGGCGCACCCATAGACGACGTAATCACGATGCTCGAACTACGCCGTCGCTCCGAGATGCCCGCCACGCTATGTTCCGCTCGTGCGAGAGAGATCGCGACGACGGCTAACCGCATGATTGCCCGCTCGAAGATTGCCTGATTCATCAACCAAAGGAGAATGCAATGCCACTGCTAGAAATCACTCAAACCCGCCACGTCAACGCCTTAGTTCGGTTTACTGACTCAACCGCTCGCTTGGTCGATCAGTATGTCACCTTCCTCCGCTCCCATGGACAGCCTCGCGCAACTGCCGATGACGTGATCGAGCACGGTGTCGGCTACACCTTCAACAAGGATCGTGAGTTTCAGGAGTATTTGAAAACGCCACAGGCGGCCAATGTCACGCAGACCCTGCGAGTTCGTAAGGCCCCCGTTTCTGATGCCGTTGAGCAGGCCAGCAAAAAGCCTGCTGTGGCGACGCAGCCCGCAGTACAAACCCCGGCTGTAGCGGCAGGATCGAAAGCATGATCCTCCATCCAATTCCGGGGCAGGGCCACTACGGCGCTGCGCGCCGGAAGAACGTAGACAATCCATCCCTGAAAGGGTTGCGTTGGGAACCAATTGGTTCCAACGGGAAACATGCAGAAAACAAGTGGCTTGCCGCCGAGGCCAAATTCGGGCGGTTCCATTGGGAACCGCGCCCGAACCTGGCCTCAGAAGGATCAGCGATGCTTTCACAGACCTCTGAAATCGAAGGCCGCCTGCAGCGGCTCAAGGGACGAGAAACCCGCACCCAAAGCATTGCCACGCGGTTTACCCGCACTGAAGAACGAGCGTTATTGAGGGTTGCCGCAAGCTGCGGAAAGAACCTCCGCGAATGGGCGCGGGAAGTTTTGCTGGATGCCGCGAACGCACAGCAACACGGCGATGGGGCGGCGTTGTTTGCCGAAGTGCAAGCCTTACGTCTCCTCCTCATCAACACCCTTGAGCCGTTGCTGCGCGGCGAAAAGATGACGCCGGAGCAGTTCAAGGAAATGCTCCGGTACGTGAAAACCAATAAGCGCAAAGCGGCTGCAGACATGCTCGCCAGCTATGCGGAAGGGACAACAGAACAGCCATGACAGACACACAATGGGGCCGCAAAGAAACCATCGTTCGTCCGCCGCACTATCCCGTCTACAGCTTCGGAGCCGTGTTTGTTGCGCTCATGGTGACCGTCGTCTGCGTTTACCTCCACTTCGCTTTTGTCATGAGTCCGCTGCAACGCTACTATCTCTCCTGCTATGCCGAAACGGGTTTCCTTGGCACCATGCGCCAGAGCAGCGAGTACCAGCTTGTTACGGTGGCAGACCGCCAGCGCCACACCCGGCCTGTCACGGAGGCCGATGTGCAACCAGGTTCTACGCCGCAGCTAATCGGCAGGCCGATACCCTTGGCGCTCTCCCCAACGGCCCAGGCCTCCGGCGTCGTTGTTCTCTATCGGGGACCTAAGGTTGCCTACATGAACCGCCCTCTTCATGACTACCTTCGCCGCTTCGTTTATGACGGTGCTTCTCTCTTAGGCATCTTCGGCATACCGCTGTGGTCAGGGCTTTCCGTGTTTCTTCTCCAGTTCCCATTCGCCGTCCGCAAAGACGTTCGACGGCTCAAAAAACTGAAGTATGGACGACTGCTAAAAGGCCCCGTCCTGGTCTCTCCAAACGGCTTCAATAAGGTCGTTAAGGGCGATGGCATCGGGTTCAAAACCACCGAGTCCAAAGAGCTCATGCGCATCCCCCTACGCGCCGAAGGGCAGCACATCGAAATCATGGGCGATACCGGCGCGGGCAAGTCCCGGCTGGTCATGCAGCTTCTCGCACAGATCAAGGAGCGCGGCCATTCCGCCATCGTCTATGACCCCGCCTGCGAGTTCGTGCAGCGGTTCTATGACGCCGACCGCGGCGACATCATTTTGAATCCGCTCGATGCGCGCTGCCCCTATTGGGGACCGTCCGAGGAGCTGCGTCGTCGTGCCGAAGCCAGAGCCATTGCCGCGTCCCTGTACCAACCGACCACAGACAAGAAGGGTGAATTCTTCACCGAGACACCGCAGAAAATCTTTGCCCACCTGCTGACGTTCGGGCCAACTCCGCAGGAGTTGGTGGAGTGGATGGCGAACCCCGACGAGATCGACCGGCGGGTGCAAAATACCGAGATGGCGATGATGATTGCGAAAGGTGCGCAGCAGCAGCGCAATGGCGTCCTGGCCTCCCTTGGCTTAATCGCGGACAGCTTGCGAATGCTCCCACGGAAAGAGAAAGCGACGAGCCATTGGACCGCGACCGAATGGTCGGAGCATCGCAAGGGATGGATCTTCATTACGTCCAAACCGAGCGAGCGGGAGGCACTACGTCCACTGCACAGTCTATGGATCGACCTGCTTGTGCTCCGTCTCCTGAATGAGCCTAAAGAGAGCCAGCACCCGGTCTGGTTTGTCCTGGACGAGTTGGCGAGTTTGCAGCGTCTCCCACAGCTTCACACTGCGATCACCGAGAACAGAAAGGCAAAGAACCCCCTTATCCTTGGCTTCCAAGGTAAGGCCCAGCTTGAGATGATCTACGGGCATCTGGCCGAGGTGATGCTGTCTCAGCCGGCGACCAAGATATTCCTGAAAATCACGGAACCCAAGGCTGCCGAATGGGTGTCGAACGCCATCGGCAAGGTCGAGATTGAGCGGCTGCGGGAGACGCACTCGACAGGTCTACGGGCTGGCAACAACTTCAGTGTGGAGCGCCAGGTTGAGCCTTTGGTACTGGACTCGGAAATCTCCGGGCTCCCCGACAGACACGCATTCCTGAAGCTGGGAAACACGGTAGCCAGATTCTCCTTCGCCTATCACGACATCCCCGCCACCCAGCCCGCGTTCGTGCCGCGCCCGCTGGACGATGACGACCTTACCTTCGACCCGAAGACGCTGACGAAGAAGCCGTCTCAACCCGATGCGATCGCAGAAGCCGCAGAATCCGTACAGGCCGGATTCTCCCTTGGAGATTAGGCCATGCTGCAAATCTCCAAGGCGCTTTCAGCCTCTAAATTACAGGACTACCACAAGCGCGAATTCACCTCGCCCGACCAGAACTACTGGAGTCAGGGACAGCAAGTGCAGGGCCAGTGGCAGGGGCAGCTTGCGGAGAAGTTTGGCCTGTCCGGCGCGGTAGGCGCGGAAGAGTTTCAACGTCTCTCTGAAGGGCAACATCCATACACTGCCGAGCAGCTTGTCATGCACCGGCAGTCCTTTGAGTACGCGAACGCTGATGGAAAGACCGTCAACTCCGTACAACATCGCGCAGGTTGGGATGCTACGTTTTCGCCTCCCAAGTCGGTGTCGCTGACCGCCCTGGTAGGCGGCGATGAACGGATACGAACAGCGCACTCCGAGGCCGTCACCATCGCGTTGACGGAGTTGGAACGCTATACCCAGGCGCGGCTTGGCGGAAACCACCCAGCCGAAACCACCGGGCAGTTCGTCGTTGCCAAGTTCGAGCACGACACCGCCCGTCCAGTTGACGGCTATGCTGCGCCGCAGCTCCACACCCACGCTGTCATCTTCAATGTCACGCAGCGCGAGAACGGGCAGACCCGCGCACTCCAAGAGCACGGCTACTTCGATTCCCAGCAGTTCGCCACTGCCGTATACCAATCAGAACTGACGTATCGACTTCGGAATCTTGGCTATGAAATCGAAGCCGGTAGAAGCGGAGCACCTGAGATCAAGGGATACACGTTGGAGTATCTCGACGCCTCTAGCGCACGCCGCGATCAGATACGCGAGCGGATGGAAAAGCACGGCCTCCACGGCTATGAAGCGGCGGATATCGCGGCACACGCCAGCCGCAGCGAAAAACTCATGCAGACGCCCGCCGAGGTGCTTGCCGCCCATCGGCAGCTTGCCGCCGAATACGGTAACCAGCCCGATCAAGTCGTGGCTGAGGCCCAGGAGCGCGCGCGAATGCACACCGCCGAACGCACTCCCGAAACCGTGCAGAAAGTAGCCCGCGAAGCGGTCACCTTTGCCCGTGAGCGCAGCTTCGAGCGCGAAGCCGTCACCGATGAACGCGACCTCTTCCGCGACGCCCTGCGCCGCGGAATGAGCGAAGTCAACTATGCCGAAGTACGCGCCAACTTCGAGTCGCGCATTGCCTCCGGCGAGTTCCAGCTTGTGCCCGGCGATAAACATGAGACCGGGCGGCAGTTCACGACGGCAGAGACGATACGCACCGAGAAAGAAATTCTGCGCCAGATGCAGCAGGGCCACGGACGTGCCGAACAGATCATGTCTATCCAGGCCGCTGTCGCCCACACAGAAAAGCAGCAGCATTTGAACGCCGGACAGCGGGCCGCCGCTGAAGAAATTTTGACGTCGCGCGATGTGGTGCAAGGGCTGGAGGGGCGGGCCGGTGTCGGCAAGACGACCCTCTTAAAATCGGTACGCGAAGCGGCAGAACAGCGTCGGTATGTGGTCGAAGGCTTCGCCCCGACCTCTCGCGCCGCGAACCAGCTCCGCGATGCCGGGATTTCCGCCGATACCTTACAGGGCTTCCTGGTTCGCGCCCGCCAGCCTACCGCCGACCGGCATCTGTACATGGTCGATGAATCCAGCCTCGCCAGCACCAAACAGGTGCGCGACTTCCTCGCAAAGTTAGAATCTGGCGATCGTGTATTGCTCATTGGAGATACCCGACAGCATCAGGGAGTCGAAGCCGGCAAGCCATTCGAGCAGTTAGTGAATGCAGGGATGAGGACGGCACAGCTTGACCAGATCGTCCGCCAACGAGAGGCCCCCGAGCTATTGAAGGCCGTCGAACATTTGTCGCGTGGCGAAATCGCCGAAGGTGTGGCGCTTTTGGAACAGCAGGGCCGCGTCACCGAGATTGCCGACCCGCAACAGCGCATCGCGTCGATTGCGCGGAGCTACGCCGCCAGCCCGGAAAACACCATCGTTGTTTCCCCCGATAATGCCTCGCGCCGTCAGATCAATCAGGCGGTGCGTTCCGAATTGCAGGCCCTTGGCAAAGTCGCCTCGGAGGACCACGCGGTGCGCGTACTCGCCCCCCGTTCGGACATGACCGGTGCCGATAGGACCTGGGCTGCTCGCTACGCCGTAGATGACGTTCTCTACTATCCCCGTGGAAGCCAAGACATCGGAATCGAGAGACAAAGCTATACGAAGGTGATCGCTACCCAACCCAAAGACAACCTGCTGACCGTTCAGAAAGAAGATGGAACCATCGTCATCTACAACCCCGCGCGGCTGTATGGTGTGAACGTCTATCGCGAGTTGGAGGGGGAGTTTGCGGTTGGCGACCGTTTGGGATTCACCGCGCCGTCCAAAGAATTAGGCGTTGCCAATCGTGACCTTGGCACGCTCCAGCAGATCGACAAAGACGGCCATCTCCTCGTGAAGATGGACAATGGGAAATCCGTCAGCTTCGACACCCACCAAATGCGGCACTTCGACCACGGCTACGCTGTCACCAGCCACAGCTCCCAGGGACTCACCGCGGACCGCGTCTTGGTGAATATCGACACCAATACTCACCCAGAGCTGATTAACTCGCGCTTTGCGTATGTTTCGGTATCGCGTGCGGCGCACGACGCGCAAATTTTCACGAATGATGCAACGGACTTAGCTCAGAGACTGAGCCACGAGACGGGAAAGAGTTCTGCGATCGAGTTTGGCATCGGCAAGGCGGCTGTCGGCCAAAGTCTCGAAACTGAACAATCTTTATAACGTGGCTAATGGCCTGCGTGGCCCGGTCACGCCCGAATTATCACAGGCAAAACTTGCTTAGTTGTTACGATGGACTCCGATGACCTCACATTCCAGTACGGCGACTCTCACCGGCATCCCAACATATTTGCTCGTGCCCGGGCCAGAATCTCCGCTCCCGGACCCTCCTGCAGAAACGCTTGCTCAGGATTTACCCTTTGATGAACTCACTTGGGAAAACTTTGAGAGGCTGTGCCTTCGTGTGGTCGAGGCAGAAGCAACCGTTGAACAATGCCTCGAATATGGAGTTCGCGGACAAGACCAACAAGGCATTGATCTCTTATCTCGGCATCGAACGGACGGGATAGTTTCCGTTTACCAATGCAAGAGAGTTCAAGAGTTCGGGCCGTCCGACATAGCCGCTGCAGTTACGAAATTTCTCTCGCAAAGCTGGTGCGGCACGGCCGCGAACTTCGTTCTCTGCACCTCACATGCCCTGCGGACGACCGCATGTGCAGATGAAATCAATAATCAAGAAAAACGCCTACAGGAATATAAGACGGGTTTCGAGGTTTGGAACCGCACTCGTCTCTCCATCAAGCTCAAGAGCCTGCCCGAAATCGTGTTCGACTTTTTTGGCCCTTCCTGGCTCGCGAAGTTTTGTGGTTCCGAACGTAGCGGAGGTTTCTCGACACGTCTCACTCCGAGCAAGGTGGAGCAATACCGAAAGCGTTTGGAAGCATTTTATCGACACAGCTTCGAGCAAAACGATCCGGGAATTCCTTCACTGGCGAGTTCAATGTCGCCACGAACGAACCTCTCAAAGCGCTTTGTTTTGCCAGACCTCACAAATAGAGAAACGGTATTGACCTCAAGCCAGCGTCGGAAACCGGATGCTTTCGATCTGACCATCGACGATGAAAATGCCGTCCCGCGACCGTTTTCGCTTCTTTCTGAAACTGAAACTTCTGAAAGCAGAGAGATCCGTTTCCCGGTAGACGATTGGATCAGTGGAACCGATCGGGCGCTAATTGTAGGGGCAGCCGGGAGCGGCAAAACGACGCTCCTACGGTACATGATCTTAGATTTGTTATCGGAGGAGCCAACTCTTCCGGCAATTGCTGAACGGTTGGGTAGGCATCTACCAGTATGGATACCCTTCGCGTACTGGACCCACACTCTTCAACGGCAACCACAAGCTTCGCTCGTGGATGTACTTCGCTCGTGGTTTCACAGTTGGGGAGAAGATCAGCTCTTTTTGCTTGTCGAAGAAGCAATTGTCGACGAGCGGCTTCTTCTTATTGTCGATGGGCTCGACGAATGGGTCGATGAACCGACAGGCTCGCTGGCGTTTGCACAACTCGAACGCTTTCTCGACATGAGGAAACTGCCGGCCCTGGCAGCTGCGCGCCCTTATGCTCTTAACTGGCTAAAGCTTTCCGGTGAATGGCGGGTCGCACGAGTAGCCGGTCTTTCTGGTAGGCAGCGCGCCGCCGTCTGCGAAATATGGTTCTCTCTAATGACTTCGCCAGGGGAACATTTAGACGGGCCAAAAGCCGTTCAGCATGAGATCGAATCGCTGATCTCAGATCTTGACCGATCAAGTGACCTAGACGAGTTGTCTCGGGTGCCGTTGTTCCTTCTGCTCCTCATCACACTTCGTTTGCAGGGGGCAGCTCTTCCCGGGGGAAGGTTCGACGCATACGCTTCGATTATTCAACACATGCTTCGCGATCATCCTCAAAGGAAGCGAACAGCAGCTGCGATCATTCCCACGGATCAGCTTTCCGAACGTGAGATTCAGACCGTCTTGGCCCGGCTCGCATTTGAAATTCAAACTGGGCAGACGGGCGGAACGATTTCTGAAGACGATTTCCTTAAATTGCTTTTGGAAGTTCTCATGTCACACGAGGGAGCTGGGTTAGGACTTCCAAACGCCGATGCTAGGAAGGTGGCTAAAGGGTTCATCAACATTGAAGAGGGCAGTTTGGGTTTGCTTGTGCCCCAAGGACTGCGCACGTTTGGGTTCCTACACAGATCATTCCAGGAGCGGCTTGCTGCAGTTTATTGCTCTAATCTGCCGATCGATGACCAGACGCAGATTGTTACGAAATATTGCGGCGATCCACAGTGGCGCGAGACCTTGCTTCACCTCTGCTCACTAACGCCACGGGCAGATGAGCTTTCCCGCCTTCTAGCGGCTTTTCCTGACTCCTCCGTGAGCGCATATGCCCGCGAAGGATTCGAAGAATTTCGAATTGAGGTCGCCTTCAGTGACTTCAATCTCCCCTTGCAGCAGGTCAAAGAGATCGCAACACTTGCCTTCGAGGTAATCGAGCATTCGAATCACTTGGAGCGTCGGCGCCGCATTCTCCATCTATGTTTGAACGGACTGCAGGCTCGACGGACTCGCGAGCTCGTTCAGCCCAAATTGGATCAATGGTGTGTTGCTCGTGGACTTTGGAGGGCAAACTGGCTTAGCCAACTGGAGCGATGGCCCGCCGATGAACTCACGCGCGTAACTGCTCTGCGAGCCCTTAACGATGAAGACGACTATGTTGTCCGAGGAGCGGCAAATACGCTCTCGACAATTTTTCGTTCCGATTCGGGGATGATCGATGATCTAGCACAACGTGCACAACAAGCTTTCTCCGTAAGTCAACGAGCTGCCTGTATCGAAGCGTTGGTACGTGCTGTCCCGAGTCATCCAGCCTTACACTCGATAAGCGTCGCAGCAAGGGAGACCGATGTACCGCTCCTACAGTTGTTAGGCCTCCATGCGATATCGATGACTGGCACGATCTCCCAAGAAGATGCAGTCATGGCACTAGACCTTGCTTCGGACGGGGCTGGTGGCCCTCTACCTTATTTACGGCTGCTACTACATCAGCAACACCGTGGAAGTTTGACGCCATCACCTTCCAGACGTCTCTGCGATTCATCAATATGCTTGTGCTGGCGATGCTCTCGCAGATCGCTCAAGACAAGCAGAACGTAATTTTTGCGATGGAAGAGCCTGAAACCGCTATCCCACCGTATGCGCAGAAGCGCATCGTTCACGAGATTCGAAAGCTCGCCTCCCAGACGCTCTTTACCTCGCACTCTCCGTATGTGCTAGAAGAGTTCAAACTCGAAGAGACCATAGTTCTTGCACGAACCAGTTCTGGAACTTTATCGCAGTCGCAGATCGCTTTGCCCCACAGCGTAAAACTCAAGCGGTATCGGCAAGAGTTTCGGACTCGGTTTTGTGAAGGCTTGCTGGCTCGTCGAGTTCTGATTGCTGAGGGAGCAACGGAGGCTTCGGCTTTCCCAGTGGTATGCCGCCATCTAGCAGAAATGCACCCCAACATCTATCGCGCTCTTGAATCGCTCGGAATCTGCACAATCGACGCGGGCGGCGAAGGGAACATCGCCGATCTCGCAAAGCTCTATAAAGACATTGGCAAAACGACGTTTGCCTTGTGTGACAAGCAGCTCGACCCGGCCAGGCTTCTCATTGAGGGCCAAGTGCAACAACTCTACATGCATCCCGAAGATGGTTTCGAGAACCTCGTTCTCAAAAACACGACCCAAGCCGCAATGGTGCGGTTCGCGCAGATGATCACTTGGCCGCCACATCTCTCCGTGAAATATTCGCCACCAGGCTCATCGGTTCAAGACGCACTCTTCGAATATTTTTGCGCTACGAAAGCTGAATGGAGCATCGCGGATTTCCTCGCTCAGTGTACCGAGGATGAAATACCTCAATGGTTGCGTGATGCTTGCAAATCGCTAGCGTTTCTCTGTGACCCCCCACCGCCCCCACCGATTCCTCCCCCTCCAGCGGGATCAGTGCCTCCGCCCCCATCACAGTCTGCGCCATAGCCCAATGGAGCTAACTCGGCGACAACTCGACATCTTAGCCGCCACAAGCCACATGCTTGTGAAGGGTGGGCCTGGCTCTGGGAAGACAACAGTTGCGATCATCAAGGCCGCCGATCTCGCTCAGAGACAGCTCATGCCCGAGCAGAGAGTTCTGTTTCTCAGTTTCGCCCGCGCCACCGTGTCTCGCGTCCTACAGGCGATCCAATACGAGCAGAAGATTCCGGCAGCCCTTCAACAAAAAATCGAAGTCGACACCTATCATTCGTTCTTTTGGCGCATTCTGAAAAGCCACGGCTACTTGATCGGATTGCCGCGCTCCATTGCGATTATGACTCCGCCCGAGGCGTCCATAGCTCTTTCCGAGATCCGTTCTGAGTACGGGCGCAAGGCGACGAAGGAAGAGAAACTTGAAAGAAGTACGCGGGAGGCGGCTGAACGTGAAAGGTTGGCAAAGATAGAAGGGCGAATCTGTTTTGACCTCTTTGCGTTGTACGCGGGAAAGATTCTCGCAGAGAGTGAACGTGTCAGAGCCCTTGTCTCGAACAGATATCCCGTCATTGTCTTGGACGAATTTCAAGACACCAATGGTGCTCAGTGGTACGTGGTTCAGCAGCTGGGCAAAACCTCCGTTCTCCATGCCTTGGCAGACCCGGAACAACGTATCTACGGGTGGATTGGAGCGGACCCGCAACGACTCAATCATTTCATCGAAGCGTTCGCCCCGACCTGTAACGATTTGAGCGACGATAACCACCGAAGTAACGGAACCGACATCGCCGTTTTCGGCAACGATGTCCTTAAGGGACATTTTCGCCAAGCAGATTATCGAGGAGTGGAACGCAAACTCTATCCCGCAAATGACGGCCAAGCATACTCGTCCCTTGTGACGGAGGTGTACAACGCCCGGAAGCGACTTGCTGAGACAGGTAGGCGCGACTGGTGTCTGGCTGTGCTTGTTCCTACTAAAAAACTGATGCAGGTTGTCTCGGATGTCTTTAGCGAACCGCCTGCAGGCATGACCGCCATTCGTCACGTTTCCTCTGTGGATATGGAGGGGCCGATTTTGAGTGCTTATGTCATTGCCTATTTACTGCAACCTGATCCTTCATCCGATCATTTCGCTCGCTTCGTCGATTTGGTGTCTGAGTACTTTCAAGGACGTGGCGGTGGAGAAATCACCAAGGGGGACATGCAAGCGAGTAAAGGTGTTCGCAGTGCATTCGAGGAGTTCATTGCACGCCAGGGAGCTGGAAAGCAAATTCGAGCGAACAGCATCCTAGTGAATCTTCTCTCCTCCTACAACGAAGTGCGGCAGTTAGTACTGTTGGGCGACCCAGACAAAGATTGGATTGCCGTGCGCCGCATTCTCAAAGATAGTAGCTGTCCGAAGCTGCGGGACATTGCGCATGAAGTGCGCAATGTCCGCCTCCTTGAGCGTGGAACTGTTCTACGCCAGGGTCTCTCGCAAGATTGGCGCGACAACGGATACTATCGCAACGCCCTTGAGATCATCCAACATGCTTTCTTGCAGGAGCACTTTGCCACTACAGCGAAACCGGAGGCAGGCGTTGTCGTCATGAATATGCACAAAGCGAAAGGCAAACAATTCGATGAAGTCATCATCTTCGAAGGATGGCCGCGCACCGCAAAGCGGCAAATCGTTGCCAATCCCGACCGCATCGTGCAATCAAATCTCCTGTCGAATGCCGACGATGAGACACGGCAGAATTTCCGAGTCGCAATCACTCGCGCAAAACAGAAGACTCTGATTCTGACCCCACAAGGTGACCCATGTGTCTTACTGCTCAACAACCGGGTCGGTAGTTCGAGTCAGCCGTGACCGCCCCGGACACTATGCAGTATTGCCGGGTGCTTCCTCGGCGGCGAGGTTCGCGCGATCACCCAACTGGCCAAACCGAGCCAGCTCGACCGCACTGAGGCGAATCGTGTCTGCGTTCGCTCTGTTTGTGGGGTAGACCTGCCAATCCTGCTTAATCGTTCCAGTCTCCACGAATCGTCGATGGAACAGGACCGCTGAAACTCTTGAAGTCTTGGCGAAGAGCCCGCGGCCGTTCCGATACGGGATAGGCGGCCCAACCGGTTGGCCCGGCGCCACTGGCTCGAAGTGAACCATCAGGTCACCGTAAAGCGCGGCATCGATTGAGAAGTCCGTCAACATAAAGAGATCTGAGCAATCAATTACTACAATCCCACGAGAATCTTTAGGCAGTTGCTCCCTTTTTTTGTTCATGATCTTGTTCAGTCTCTTGTGCGTCTGATCGGGCTCTGGGATATGTTTGAACGGTCGGGCGGCAGTCGCAGTTGTCCGATCATTCCGCCGTCCTGTATTTTGAAAACGTACTACGAAGTCGGCAGTCTCGACGACGTTCCGGTGAAGCGCTCCAGAAGCGCCAGTCGCATGACCGGAGTAGTCGCCCCCAGGATTCAGCAATGAACCGCCTTTCGGTGAGTAGTAGAGGGTCGCTCGCTCCCACAGTTCTTCCTCAAGAATCTTGAGACCCTCAACTGCCACCTTCATTGCTTCACGAAGACGTGGCCCACGCGGAGCATATTCCTCTCCGACAGTGATGTTTGCAGAATAGTGTGAATCAATTGTGTTGAGGAGAGCGAACAGCTCATTGCTTACGCCATTGAAGCGATCATCTTCTTCGGAGTCACCAACCGCCCGAACCTCCAAGTAATAAGGCACGTCATTGAAATCTGCACGGAGGTCCGCTCCTCGCTCGGGAGCGAAAGGCTCCAGTACAACTTGGAATTCAGACTGTTCGAGGAACACTGCGGTTTCTAGCTCTGCCAGGGTGGACACGTACTCAGCTTTCAATTTGACGGCAAGCGCGGCACGATCCAGCGTGACCCTGTTGCTTGTCAGCAGATTGCGCACGAGCGATTCAACATGCGGGAGCCAAGCGTTTGTAGGGTCTTTACGGCACCACCGGCCGAGAGCGTGCTGTGGGTTTTCGCCGAATATTTCCGCATCGACCCAAGCATCGCCCAGGAGATCACGTAGGTGTGGGAGGTCCGGTTGCTCTGCCATGCGCATACCTTCGTTGCAGCTAAAGAGTTCGCCGATTACGAGTGCCCTGATGTACATGCGGGTCAATTCCTACGACGCGATACGCATAGGATATTCCCTGATCTCCCGACGATCGCGGTAACTGTTCAACATGGACCATGTTGTTGGTTGTCAGAACACTGAGTGCAATCTTGATCCGTTTGCGGTCTATCCCCGTGTAGTCTTCGATCTTGTCGTAACTGATGTTCGCCATATTCGTGTCATTCGCTCTTCGAGCCACAAAAAGATAGAAGAGCTTGAGAGCCTCGAGTTCGGCGCGGCTTCTAAGTTTGAAATCCTCGAAGGCGATGATGTTTCCGGCGGCGTTATACATTTGCCGCGTCGGAAACTTGGCCCAACCGCCGGCCTCCGGAGGGCCATAAGACTGAATCGCGAACGTGCTTCGGCGGTCGCTCGATCGAGCGATGATCTCCAATTCGGTCAACAGACCCAATCCTTCGGAAATTTTCGCCCGACTGAGGCCGGTGGCCACCTGCAGTTGATCGTATGTGAGCTGGGCCACTCCATCGACCGGATTGGCGAAATGGCCGATAGGCGCAAGGACCATTAGAGCCGCGGTGCTGCCTGAGCCCCCATGCTTACCCCAGCGGAGCTTGCGGAGACCTTGAGCTTCGATCCAGCCCGAGGGAAGTCGCACCCACTTATTCATCAACATCAGGGCTTTCCTTTCGTGACGGTAAGGATCGCGTAAATGGCGTACCCCGCAAGAGCGAACGCTGCAAGCAGAACAATCGTAAGCATCGCGGCCGCTGGCATCGTAGAAATCGTTTTGGTTATCTCCTCGAAATGGGTCATTGCCCCTCCTCCCGTTTGCTCGAATTGAGCAATCTGAAGCAATTTTTTCGCGGGACCACCCTTCTCTTCTAGAGACAGTGGGGCCATAGGAGCCTCAGCATTAGAGCTTATAGTATTGATTATAAAGATTATAGTCGGAATAAATACCGTTCAGGAAGCTTCCTCAAACAGTTCACGAAGAGCGGCTTCGTGAACTGATCGTCATTGCGACAAACGCGATCTACTCGTCATTTTGGCACCTCTTGATCTGTGGCAACGTACCAAGGGACCTCTTTCATCTGGAAAAGCTCAGGACTTCGAGCAGTCAGGTGTGAAAGCACGATTTTCGCAATCCGCACGCTGTGCTCCACTTCCTTCTCCCACTCCACATGAGCGAGGCCATCGCTGGTTGTAGGACTCCATCGAGCTGTTCGAATTGCAAGCACTAGGCTGGAGGCGATGAGCAGAGCAGGCCCTAGCTTCTGGTAGTCGACATCACGCCGATAGCCACCAACCTGCGGCCCTCCGTTAGTGGAAATCATGGGAACGAACCTCCAAAGTTTGGTCGGACAGCGACAGAAGGCGCGTCGCTTTTACATGAACTACGCCGTCTTGGTTCTGCAACGGCCCTTCTGCCAGGAGGAACTTGCTGCCGGTCACAATCAGCCGTTGCCGCTCGTACAGGTCAGGAGTGACGATGACATTGGCTATCCCGGTTTCGTCTTCCATCGACAAAAAAATGAAGCCCTTCGCTGTACCGGGCCGTTGTCGCGCTATGACACAGCCAGCGATTCGCACGAATTCACCATCCATTCTGGTCTTCAGGTCTTCCGCCGAGAGGATGTTTTGTCTCCGCAGATCATGGCGCCTATGGGCCATCGGATGTTTCCCGATCGTAAGGCCCGTTCCCGCGTAGTCTGCTATCAATCGCTCTTCGGTGGTCATCTGCTGAAGTGGCATATCACCAGCTTCTTCCTGCAAAAACTCGCTCCGCTGTCGAAATAGAGGGCCTTCGGGTCTACCGGCTCGTTCGACCTGCCAAAGCGCGTCGCGACGATGTCCGATCCCGTCTAGTTCGTTGAGGGCTCCAACCCGAGCCAACAACGTCAGCTCTTTGCGATTGAGCCAAGGCACCCGCGTTACAAGCTCTTCGACGGATACAAAGGCTCCGTCCGTGTTGCGAGACGTGGCTATCGCTTCGCCCGCCTGATTCCGTAAGCCCCGCGCATAGCCCAGACCGAGCCGGAGGGACAAGCTATCATCACCTTCACGTTCAAGCGTGCAGGGCCATTCGGATACCTGCACATCAATCGGCTTTACCCGAAGACCATGCCTCTGCGCATCTTTCACTAGAACGGCAGCGGAATAGAAACCCATTGGCTGGTTGTTGAGGATGGCGCAGGTGAACGCGGCAAGGTATTTCACCTTGAGGTACGCGGACGCATACGCGATGAGAGCAAAGCTCGCCGCGTGGGATTCAGGAAAACCGTAGAGCGCGAAGGAGCTGATGTTCTGAATGATGTTCTCCTGTGTGGCAGCATCAAGGCCGTTCGCGGTCATGCCCGCTCGCAGCTTTCCTTCGAGATTCTTCATGCGCTCCCAAGAGCGCCGCATCCCAACAGCACGACGCAGCTCTTCGGCCTCCGCGCCCGTGAAGTTCGCCACCACCATCGCCATGCGAAGAAGTTGCTCCTGAAAGAGCGGCACGCCGAGCGTTCGCTTCAGCGCAGACTCCAGCGAAGGATGCGGATACGTGATGGCCTCTTTCTTCTGGCGTCGCCGCATGTACGGGTGCATCATTTTGCCCACAATCGGCCCAGGCCGGATGATGGCCACCTGAACCACCACGTCATAGAACTTCTCCGGATGGTTTCGGGGCAGGGACGCCATTTGCGCACGGCTCTCAACTTGAAACATCCCCACCGTGTCCGCACGTTGCAACGTGCGATACACCTCGCCATCTTCCGGCAACTGCGCGAGATCGACCTTTTCGCCGTAGTGCTTGGGAATCAGTTCGAGACAGTCCTTGAGGACCGCCATCATGCCCAAGCCGAGCAAATCGACCTTGATGATATGGAGGTCGGCGCAGTCCTCTTTATCCCATTGCACGACGGTTCGGTCCGGCATGGAGGCGCGCTCCAACGGAACAATCGAGTTGAGCTGCCCTTGGCAGATCACCATGCCGCCTGAGTGCTGGCCGAGATGTCGCGGCAAATCCTGAATCCTCATACAGAGTTCGAGATACTTCGCTATGCGTGGATGGTTTACGTCAAAGCCCGCGTTTTGGAACGAATGAGCCATCGTGTCGGTTGGGCCGCGCCATTCAAAGTGACTGACCAGGCTCGTCAGTCGAGCCAGCGATTCTTGATCGAATCCCAAGACTTTGCCAACCTCACGCGCTGCGGACTTGCCCCGATACGTGATGACGTTTGCTGTCATGGCCGCGCCCAGTTCTCCATAGCGCTGATACACGTACTGGATTGCCTGTTCGCGTTTGTCCTCAGAGGGCAGATCGAGGTCAATGTCCGGCCATTCTCCGCGGCTTTCGCTCAGGAATCGCTCGAAGAGTAGTTCCATGCCTACCGGATCAATCGCGGTGATTTCGAGCGCATAGCAGACGGCCGAGTTTGCGGCGCTCCCTCGACCCTGAATCAGAATGTCGTGGCGTTTGCAGAATTCTACGATGTCCCAAACGATGAGGAAGTATCCCGCAAACCCCAGCTTCGCGATCAGCTCCAACTCATGCGCCACTTGCTTCTGCGCACGGCCCAACAACCCTGCGTCGCGCTTTGGACCATAACGGCGAACAACACCCTCGTCCACACGTTTCCGCAGAAAGCTGTCCATCGTTTCACCATCCGGCACCGGGTATCGCGGGAACTCGTAGCCCAGATCGCTCAACTCAAACTGCAAGCGCGATGATAGTTCCACGGTGTTTTCCGTTGCCTTGGGAACATCCCGAAAGACCGTCGTCATTTCTTTAGCCGAGCGCAGATGACGATGGTTATTCACCGTGAGCAACCGCCCCGCCTTGTCCAGCTCCGTGTGATTGCGAACGCAGGTGAAGAGGTCGAGGATTTCCCGGTCATATGCTGTGGCGTATCGAACCCCGTTTGTCGCGAGCAACGGGAGCCGAAGCGACGCAGCAATGCGCATCGCTGCCTGATTCCTCCACTCTTGCTCTCGCTCACCATGCCGTTGCAGTTCAACATAGACATTTTGGGGGCCGTAGATGCGGATTAGGTTTTCGACCACTTCGCGGCCAGCTTCGTCGCCGCCACGCATAAGCGCCGTCGCCAAAGGCCCTTCGTCGCCCCCTGTCAGGCAAACGAGTCCCTTAGCATACTGCCGCAGGTCGATGAGATTTGCTGCGCCTTCCTGCTTTGTCTTTTCGCGCATCTTGAAGCGCGTGATGAGCTGGCAGAGATTTTGATAGCCTTCGCGCGACTCACACAGAAGGGAGACACGAGCGGGTTCCGGGAGATGCTGGTACGGCAGCCATGCCGGAGGCGTGAGCCTTGAACCCAAGCTCGACACGGCAACCTCCGCGCCAACATGTGCCCGGATGTCATTCCGTTTCGCACTGGTATGGCAACGCGCCGACCCATAGAAGCCATTGCGATCGAGCAGCGCAAGTGCGGGCATTTGCAATGCGACGGCCCGTTCTATCAATGCCTCCGGTGGGGAGCCTCCCTCCAGGAAAGAAAAGGCGCTGGCGGCGTGAAGCTCGATATAGCGCTCAGTCATAGAGCGCCGCCATCTGCCAGCGATTTTGCAAAACATCGCGCATCATGCAGCAACAAAGCATTGCTCCGTCCTGCGCCCGAGCGACAAGATCCCACTGCTCGGCCCCCCATAGCGTGGGGTTCCACCAGTCGCCGCTCACGACCCACGGGCCATAGGCGTGCTCGACGTTGTACCGCTTCTCCCGAAAGTAGAAGTATGTCGGCCTTGCGTGCTGCAAGGTCACCGAGGCCGTTTCCAGTGGTCGAAGCTGGCGCATCGATGCGCGGGAGTGCGGGCTGGTCGGCACGACCGACTCCCCAGTCGGCACGGTAAACGGCTCTACACGAAACGCTTCTGCCGCGTGCGTGTCCTGTAAGACAGCGCGACCCACGCAGTCCTCTCCAACAACCGCACGGATGCGCGCCAGTGTCACGTCGAGTCGAGATGCTTCGGGAAGCTGCGGCGAGAATAGGCCGAGTTGCATTTTGGTGGTACTGCCTGGCTCCGCGTGAAGCATGACGCCGACAATCGCAGCCGAAGGCGGATGAGCTTCGAGGTCGAGGTGAAGTAACTTGATCCAGAGTTGTTTGTCTGTTGTCGGAAGAGCAGGCCGAACGGTGCGCGTGTGTGTCCCGCCGCCATCAAGCGTGAGCGTCACCGTAACCGAGGCCAGCGACAGGATGCGGGCCTTCGCGCGAAGTATGAGCTGTTCGAGCATGACGCCAAGCCCAAACAGCAAGGACTCCAAAATCTCTACTGGGGAGTCGAGTTCCGCACGCTCTTCCAGCGTGAAGGTCGGCTCGACTGGTTGAAAGAGGTGTGGCAGTTCACCTTGCGACAGTTGCCGAAGACGGCGACTCTCTTGACCCATGCGGGCCACAAGCTCTTTTTCCGGCAGGGCCGCCAACATGCCAAGCGTGTGAATGCCCCAAAGCCCGAACGTCTCCACCTGCTTTTCCGTCAGGTCGAGAACCGACAATGGCAGAACGGAGAGGGTTGCCGCCTCACGCCCCGTTGCGATTACATGCAACGGAGTTTTCCGAGACAGCCCCTTAGCAAGACTCACCGCCGCGTGAAGGTTCGTGCTCACCGTTACCGACGCCGAGATACCAAGAACTCTCACCCGTTGCAGCAGATTCCGCGCCAACATCTCCGGTGGCCCAAAGAGGTTCTTTGTTCCTGCGATGTCAATGCCACAGAGAAATGCGTTCGCTTCGCTCCGATCTTCGACACGAGGCGAAAATGCCCCAGCGCATTCGAGCAACACAGCTTTCGTTGCTGCCTCGGATTGAGGTGAGCGCAAGAGAGCCACCGGCTCAGGAAATGTATCGACCTCTACGCGCGTCATGCCACGTTCCATGCCCAGCAGTCGAGCCTTTGTATTCAGCGAACACACATGCTGGGTAGGCGCTTTGCCTTCCAGCACGACACAAGGCTTGGGATGGAGATCAGGCCGCAGCCGCAACAATGCCTGTGCCGGAAACTCCTTTGCGTAGAGGCAGGCATACACTTCCGTGGTTTGCGTCATCGCCGACCTGCCCATGTCATCCGGCTTTGCCAGGATGCGGTATTCACCCGCTGTGGCGGCTTGCGTATCGAAACGACGTTGCTCTCGTTTTGCGTGAACCGTTGCCGTGCTACCTCCGCGTGCGGCTGTATGCCCGTAAAGACCGTGGTTTCATCAGCAAGGGGAGCTGCGGGATACAGACGAAGCAGTAGCTCCGCACTGCTTTTCGCACACGGATGCTGCGTTAGCAGCAGGATGCTGGACTGCGTTCGTTCGCTGGCAAGCCGGTAGCGGTGCCACGTTGCCAACGGGACCCGCGAAGCGAACTCGGGCGCCAAGCTGCCCATATCAAGCACGATGGCACTGAAACCGCCGCCTTGGAGTAACAAGTCTGCCGACCGCAAGGCTTGCTCCATTCGCGTCCAGGGCTTGGAAGAACGCGCAACCGGCACAGTACGCTCCGTTGCATAGCGAACGGGTTCGACCGTCTGTTGCTTTGGCCGAATCGAACGCTGCGGTTCCGCGCAGCGTGGCGCGAAGGCCTGCGGATGCAGCAAACCGGATACTGCCGTTGAAAGCCCATTTGCTTCCGTTCGTGGATGAGGGCCAAACCCACCCCCATGCAGCCCCTTCTTGATCGACGGAGGAGCCAGGTATTTCTCCGGCAGAGAGAAGTGCCGGCTCGTCGGTTCGACTCTGCCAGCTTGCACGCCGCAGCGCACCCAAAGAAGTCGTGCCAGATCGACCCCGATGGCCGCTGCCGACAGCGGATCGAAGGTGTTGGAAACATCAATCCAGGCACACACCTTGCCGGCCTGCGTGACTTGAGCGAGAAACGAGAGAGCCAACGACGTTCGCCCGGAGCATTCCGGGCCAACCAGCTCACTCACCGCCCCAATCGGTAGACCGCCTCGCAGCACGTCGTCGAGAGCTTTGATCCCCGTTGCGGCCACGGGCCGCACCATCTTCGCTTGCGGTGTCAGTGCGGACGGAATCTTCCGCGCGAGCGCGGATTCCACCTGCATTCGGATTGTGGCGGCGGAGACCATTGAGACACCTTCGCTTTATATTCGCCTTTCCTCCCCGCCCTGAGTCAAGCGCAGAGCGCCCCATTTCGTGTGCAAGTCTTTGTAAGTCATAGATTTAAAGCGGGAAGTTTCTTTTGGTGGAGTTCTATAATGCGGGGATGTGCTACTCGGCTCGGGTGAAACAAAATCTCAAACACCTCTCACGGCGATACAGCGCCGAGGTGGATTGGGCTGCGTTCGAGGATCTCTTTCGCCGCCGCGCCGAGGGAGAAGACATCAAAGCCTCGCGCGACCTCCAGCGCAACTTTCAGAATCCCGAGACCGATACCGAACGCCGCACGGCCGAGTACATCGCGCGATACCTGAAGGACAAAAAGGCGGAATGGGAAAACGAGATCTTCGTCCAGCGCCGCCGCCTGGTCGCCGCGGAGGAATCACTCGCCAAGCGTGAAACAAAGAAGGCGAGAGAAGACCTGCGTATCGGGACCAAGAAAGTGCAGACGTTCCTTGACCGCCTTGCCGACCTTCGCCGGACCGAACCGAACAACGAAGACGCGCGCATCTTTCCCATGACGTATGCGCCCGTGCTCATCGCAGAGAATAGACGCACCGTGATTCGCCCCATGCGTTACACCTGCCGTCTCGCTGGAAAGCCGGAAGCCTATGACAAAAGGTTTCCGGGGACGTATAACGCGCGCCGCGACAGCTTGGACGACTACTGGCGCGAAATCTATGGCAAGCATCACGCTGTCATGGTCATTAGCGGTTTCTATGAGAACGTGCCGCTCCACCTCTACGAACATCGAGAGCTTGCGCCGGACGAGAAGGAAAAGAATCTTGTCCTGGAGTTCGATCCGCAGCCTTCCAGAGACATGCTTGTGGCCTGTCTCTGGGATCATTGGAGCGACCGGCACGGAGTTGTGCTCGATTCGTTCGCGGCGATCACCGATGAACCGACGCCGGAAGTGTCAGCGACAGGTCATCAGCGCACTGTCATCGCGATTCAGGAAGCCTACCTATCCGAGTGGCTGAATCCGATGGGCCTCGACAAGCGGCGTCTCGAACAAATTCTCAGCGAGAAAGAAGTGCCTTACTATGTGCATCAGATCGCGGCCTAGCTTCTATGCGCGCGGTTCACGAAGGCAATTCAAAGTTGGCCGCTTTCTCCACCCGACGGAGAAAGACCGAGGGCCGGATATCCAACGCAGTGCAGATATCGAATATGGAACGTAGAGATGGGTTGGTCTTGCCGCGTTCTATGAGACTAATGAACGCTCTCTCGTATCCGGCCTTCGCCGCCAGAGCGTCTTGGCTCATTTTTTGCTCTGTGCGTCGCTTGCGTAACAATTCACCAAAGACAACGGAAGGATCGCTCTTCGGATTGTTTGTCTTTGATGTCGCCACACCTCACTGTGGCACCGCAAGTATATTACGCGCTGCGTATAATAGTTGCGGAAGCCGATCCGCGTATAACGTAGCCTCCGATCAACCGCCCCAGAGGCAGTGCCAGAGAACGGCAAACGACTATGGGGATAGCCGATTAAGAGCGATAATTCTCACCGAAAGTCGTTCCAGTTTGGGCAGTCTTGCACTAACGTAATTTCCATCACCCCGGGAGGACATCCCCATGATTGAATGCAGCGACCTTGCCGGAAAAGTCGTCCGGTCCATCACACTCTTTGAAGACGGCAGATACGGTCCGGAGATCATCATTGATTTCCAGGACGGTTCCAGCTTCAATGCCTGTCTCGGCGTCAAAATGACACTCGAAGCCAAGTGGACGCGCGACGAAGGCGGACAGCCACAGGTTTTGAAGGACTACACCACGCCCGCAATCCCTAGCTAATTCTTCTTCTCCATTTCCAAAAACTCTTTCTTAGCACCTAGGAAGGGAGGAAGTTTCCTCCCTTGCCTCTGGCCGCCCTGCGTCTTTTCGCCACCCACCTCAGATGGGATGAGAGGACTGCCAAGTCCAGTGGCAGACTGAAATGGCAGT
>NZ_LMUM01000028.1:382411-397026 GCF_009765985.1 Acidobacterium sp. S8 | reverse complement strand
ACCATGGTTGTATTGGCGGAGTGTACGAAGACAGCCTCAAGCTGGCTGAGTCGGTGGCCGGTACAGCGGCACGCATCTTGTCTGGTGAAAGCCCCAACGATATTCCTGTCGCCCGCGTCACCAATCTCCAGGGCCAAGTTGATTGGTCGGCATTCAAATACTGGAAACTGAACGAACGGAATCTTCCCCCTGGGACTGTCTTCCTGAATAGGCCCCCCACTCTCTGGGAATCGTACAAAAACTATGTTGTCGTGGCACTGTCTGTGATCTTCGTGCAGGCGCTGTTGATTGCGGGCCTGCTCCTTCAACGCAGGATGAGGAGAGACGTCGAAAATCGGCTGCGCGCCATCTTCGATTCCTCACAGGACGCCATCATCACTTTGGATGAGCAGCATAGTATTGTCTCTTTCAACCATTCTGCGGAACAGATGTTTGGGTATTCAGTGGTCGAGATGATTGGGCAGAAACTGGATCGCCTGGTGCCTGAGTCTGCTCGGGCTCATCACGCAGGCCTGATGGCGATAGTCGAAAAATCAAACATGACAAATGGGGCAATGCCAGCTCCAATCCTGGCGCTCACATGGCTACGTGCCGACGGCCAAGTGTTTCCCAGTGAGGTCTCAATTTCCCACACGAAGGTCGGTGGACGGCGGCTCTCGAGTGCCTTCGTCCGCGACACCACTGAACGGAATCGCGCTGAGATGAAGCTCCGTGATAGCGAGGAGCGCTTTCGCGCGACTTTCGAACAAGCTGCCGTCGGCATCGTTCATGTCTCTTTTGAAGGTCGAATACTGCGATGCAACATGCGCTTCGCCGAGATCCTCGGCTATTCTCCCGACGAAGTTGTCGGCATGATGATTCAACAGTTCACGTCGCCAGAGTATCTCTCCGAGAGCAATGAACTTCTGAATGAATTCGAGGCCGGCGACATAGACGAAAGGAACTTTGAAAAACTATACGTCCGTAAAGATGGGAGTCTTATATGGGTGAGGCTAACTATTTCGGTTCAGAGGGATGGCAAGGGACAACCTCTGCACCTGGTGACCTTCGTCGAAGACATCACCGCCCGCAGATCCGCTGAGGAGCATCTGGCCACGGCTTCGAAGGAACTGCAGGCGAGCGAGGTCCGCCACAGGACTGTCTTTCAAACGAGTCTGGATGCCCTGGCTATCAGCCGTTTGAGAGACGGCAAGATCGTGGACGTGAACAAGACGTTTCTGGATTTGATGGGCTTCCAACGCGACGAAACGATTGGGAGAACCACGGTGGAACTGGGCCTCTGGACCAATCCCTCTGAGCGCTCAGGCATCGTAGATGAGTTGCTCCGCAACTCCAGCATCCGCGATGTTGAGGTACTTTTCAGAAGAAAGAACGGAGATACATATTGGGGGTTGGTGTCCGCGTCGGTAATTGAATTCGCGGGCATTCCTCATGTTTTGGTTGTCATCAGGGATCTATCAGAAGCCAAGGATGCTGTGAAGATGATCAAGGATCTTGCCTTCTACGATCCCTTGACCCATTTGCCGAATCGGCGGTCGCTCCTGGACCTCTTGGAACAGACCCATAATGCCGATTCTCGCGTACGCGCTCTGCTATTCATAGATCTGGATAACTTCAAATCTCTCAACGATGCGTTTGGCCATCGTGCCGGAGATCTGTTGCTGCAGGAGGCCGCACAGCGGTTGGCGGCCTGTGTTCGCGGAGAGGGCACGGTTGCGCGCTTGGGTGGAGACGAATTCGCCATTGTGCTTGAGAACGTGGGCCGTACTGCGGAGCACGTCGCCGAGCAGGCTAAACAAGTTAGCGAGCGAATCCTTGCTGCTGCGGCCCTCCCGTATCTGGTGGGCGAGCGCGAGTGCCATTTTTCTATCAGCATCGGAATCACTGTGTTTGGAGCTGACCTTAAGGGCGAATTGGAAGCGTTGCAGCAGGGCGAAATCGCCATGTCGAAGGCCAAAGAGGCAGGGCGGAACACCATCCGGTTCTTTTCTCCTGAACTGCAGGCGAACGTGAATGCTCGCGTCCTTTTGGAGAATGAACTGCACAAAGCCATCAAGGCGGAGGAGTTCGAGCTGTATTTTCAACCCCAAGTCAGGGGCGGTCGACTCATTGGCTCCGAAGCCCTGATCCGCTGGAACCATCCTCAGTACGGTGTTTTGCTTCCCGACGCCTTCATTGGCTTGGCGGAAGAGACCGGGCTGATTCTTCCCTTGAGCCATTGGGCTTTCTGGAATGCGTGTGAGCACGTTGCGGCCTGGGCGGGCAAGAATCGGTCGGGCGATGCTCCTGTTGCCGTGAATATCAGTGGGAAGCAGTTTAGCCAGCTCGATTTTGTGGCTCATGTTCTTGAAACCATCGCCCAGACTGGAGCAAATCCGGCAATCATCAAGCTCGAACTCATGGAGACCTCGCTAGTGAAAGACTTCCAGGATGCGGTCGCCAAGATGACCGAACTGAAGTCGCATGGGTTGCAATTCTCCGTCGACGATTTTGGAACTGGCTACTCGTCTCTCGCTTATCTGAAAAGCCTGCCTCTGGACCAGTTGAAGATCGATCGTGCGTTTGTAAAGGACATCCTGGTGGACGGACCGAGCGGCGCCATCGCCCAGGCCATCATCTCCATGGGGCACTCGATGGGATTTTCTGTGATCGCCGAGGGCGTAGAGACTGAGGAGCAACGGGATTTTCTTATCGGGCTCGGCTGCGATTGCTTCCAGGGCTATCTTTACAGCCCTCCAGTGCCTGCAGATGAGTTCGAGCGGATCTGGTTCTTGTGAGGCAAACGAACCTCTTCGCCAAATGTGCGCTCCGACCATCGGCTATTGCTCGATGCGCGCATCAACAGAAGAGCACACTATAGGCCGATTGGGCCTTTAAGATTCTGCGCAAAAAGGCGATGAGTATTGCCGACAGCAGTGGGTGTCTACTACGCGGAGAGGGCGACATCATCTGGTTCGTATGTTCGGCTGGTTGACTTGGAGTTTCTTTGCTCTTCACGGCAGTGGTAGAGAGACACCACTTCTTGCAAATATGTTGGCCGTTTCTCTCGCGATTCTCCTGAAGGGGCGATTGATTTCAAGGACTGCGAATAGCGAAATAAACCAGCTGCAAACAGCAGAAAACAGAACGCTTGTAGCCACATTCCGGACAGTAGCCGTACACACGTCAACTCTGAATGCTTGCGGCAGATTGCGCTAAATTACGGTCATTCAGGTACTTAGGGCTGGGCAGGAAACTCAAAATCCGTCGAAGGCAACTTCGTGGGGGTTCAACTCCCACTCCCGGCACCACACTAGGCTAATTAGTTTCAATGCGGGGGCTTCGCTCGGCTGTCCCTCGCTAACCTTATATACATATACGCCTAATTACGGAATGCAGCGGATAGTCGGCTCGCCTACGGCGGCAGAAACCCGAGGGCTTTACATCCAGATGCGAACTGAACGCCTCGGCCTTGCGGAGTGAGCAAGCAATCAACGCATGCTGGACCGGGTTGCCGGCGTCAGGCTTTTCGAAATTGCGACAAAGAATCCCCAGGTAGCCTTCTCGGACGAACCTCTCCGGACGGTCGTCAATCGAATGGCCGATTCGGGCTTTACGCGTTTTCCTGTCCTCGACCCTCGGGGCGACGGGAAGATTGTCGGCATGGTAGCACTCAACGATCTGCTGCACGCCAGAACCAAGAACCTTGAAGATGAGCGTGCGCGCGAAAGAGTCCTGCGGATTCGCATGCCCTTTGGACGCCAGGCGAAAGAACGCAAAATCGCGCTGACAGAGGAGTCGGGTTTTCGCAACGGAGAGATCTCACACCATCCACGAGAGGAAAGAATGTATGGTTGATGCCGTAGTCTCCGTGATCACGACAAGAGATGTGCGGAAACACTGCTTGTACGACCTATCGGAAGCACCAGGACTGCGGCCCGTCTCAGACACTCTGTGCATCTACGGTGAGCATACAGATCGGCAAATGTTAGTTGGCGTGGACAAAATATTTACAAATGAGATCGATCAAGGCCCCAACGACTACTACGCTGGCAATTGAGGTCTATAAGCCAAGATCATGCTGGAGGATGATGACTGACTCACAACAATTTCGAAGCATCGTCGGCTTTCATCAAGATGAGCTTGGAGACTGGATTGCGACCCTATCGTGCGGTCACACACAACATGTCAGGCATCGGCCTCCATGGGAGTTGCGACCTTGGGTGGTGACAGAGGAAGGCAGGCGGAAATATATTGGCTGGCCTCTCTTCTGCAAGAAATGCCAGGACGAGGAGACTCAAAGATGAGCTTGCCTGGTCTGCATGAACATGAGCAGTCAAGATAGAGTCGTCGCCTTTACCGATACTCATACACCTGCGATTACCGCTCACTACGCGACTAAGTGGCGATTTCCATAACGGACTTTTCGCTAGGTACCATTTCTGAATGGAATGCCGATAATTCTCCATTCACTCGCCCGCCGGAACCTACCCAGGCTCTGGTCCATGAACGTGCGGCGATCCTCATCATGACAAGCACGGCAACCGCCAGCATTGCATAGAGCAGGAGACCTGAGCGATAAGAACCGGTATGTTGTTTGGACTGGCCAAGCAAATTGGGGAGAATGCCGCCTCCAAGAGCGCCGATTTCGCCGATCATGCCGCCAGCTACGGCAGTCGTCAGCGGCCAGCGTAGAGGTACAAGCTGAAAGGTCGCGCCATTGCCCGCGCCAAGAGCGGCAAAGCAGAGCATAAAGAGAAGCGTAGTCAGGATCAGCGAAGGCGTGCTCATGAGTCCAAATAATCCGGCGATAGCCAACAGGAACACAACGGAAAGCGTAGTGATTCCACCGATGCGGTCAGCAAACCATCCACCCAGTATCCGGGTAAGAGAACCGGTAAGTGTCGCAAGGACGGTCAGGCTGCCGGCCTGTACTTTCGAGACATGAAACTGCGAGTAAAAGAATGACGGCAAGAACGTAGCCAATCCCAGGAAGCCTCCAACGCGCCAGGCATCGGGGGGCCAGGTCTTTACTCCAAGATCTGTTCCTTTATCGCTGGCGTAGAACGGTTTGAACCGGTCCCCGATCAGGACGTCCTTGTCCGGACCTGTTTTGTAGGCCTGCCAGATGAGCTTGCCGCTGTTCGCGTCCAGCGCCGCGAGCCAACCGCGGACGCCGAACTCACCTCCGCTGTCCCCAACCAGCACTTTGCCATGGACTACTGTCGGCGCCATGGTGATGGTCTCCCCTTGCTGATGTCGGCCAAGTGGGTACGCCAAGCAAGCTTTCCTGTGTTCGCATCGACGGCAACTGTATAGCCGTCCAAGGTATTGTAGAAAATCTTTCCCGAATCGAACACCGCGCCACGGTTCACCCAGTCACAGCATGCCTCTCCCTTCGCTGCTGGTGAAGGGTTAGGCTCGAACTTCCACTTCAAAGTGGCGCCCGGTTTGGTCAGATCTAAAGCAAAGAGTGTGTTCGGCCACGGCGCGACAACGTACATCGTATTGCCGGCGACGATGGGTGCGGCTTCCTGGCCGCGCGCGACGCCGGTATCGAAGGTCCAGGCCACCTTAAGAGCACCCACGTTTGCGGTGTTGATCTGGTCCAAGGTGCTGTAACGGGTGTTGGCGTAGTCTTTGGTCGCTCGGACCCACTGGCCGTCGTCCGCTTCCAGTTGAGAACCATACGGCCGCATCTGGCCGCCGTTGCTGGCGGGCGGCTGTACGACTTGAGTGACCTTTTTGCAGCTTACTAGACAAAGCGCAAACGACAGTATCGCCAACCAGAAGCTCAATCGTCCCCGCAGATTTGTAGTTAATGTCATCGAGACAAAAAGCATGGTATCCATCCGAATCGGAACATGCACGAGATGCGGCTCTCGTGTGATGCTTTCTGGGGTCGCATGCGTAGCCTTCCACTGATAATTTGCCCCGATGATGTGGACTTCAGACCGATGACGATGACGCGCTTTTGGATGGCCGAGTCAGATCCATAGGTTGGCCGGTGATTCGTACCCGCGTAAGTACTGCTACAGATGCTCTTACCGAATGAGCTTCGGCAATTTCAAAGAAGTCGATCGTCCAAGATTCGCTCCCGCCGTTGCTTCCAACTGAGCTAGCGCCTGTCTGTGTTCTTCGTCACTGCGCGCACACGAGCAGTCCGGTGGAATGTAGATCTCAAAGCCTCGCATGTTCGCGTCATGGGCTGTAACGGTCAGGCAACTGTTGGATGTCAACCCACTCAGAATCAACGTCTCTACCTGAAGATGCCGCAGCAATACCTCGAGCGGAGTCATGTAGAACGCCGAGTGCAGCGGTTTCAGGACGAAGTAGTCTTCGCTATCCGGCAGCAGAGGCCGTACAAATTCGCCGCCTTTCGCTTCTAGACATCGTCCCATGAGAACCTCCTTCTCGCTGCGCCAGTCGCCGAAATTGTCATTTACATACAAAACCGGTATGTCGAGTGCACGCGCACGCATTTTCAGTTTCACTATCGCATTACGTATTTGAAGCGCGCCTTTTAGGATTGCGTCTCCATCCGGAAATTGAAAGGTGGTTAGGATGTCAATTAAGAGCAGTGCCACAGGCGCCGGCGAAGGACGCGTCTGGGCATGTTTTCGAGATTTCATGCCATTTTTGTTGCTGATCCCTGCTTAGGAGATATGACGCCGCTCCTCCGTCTGGTTCGGAGTCCAATCTTCCGTGGAAGATTGCACCTCTAGCAACTGCGAAGTAAAAAAGCCAGGCCGCCTATGTTGGGCTAACAACATTGCTAGCCTCTACGTCCTATCTATACTTCAGCGCGCACCCGCTTCGGTGACCGACCTATTTGCCAGCCTCCAACGCCGACCCGATCACGACAAAGCTGCTAAGAAGGGTGCTGTTTTACTGTTCTTCGTTTGAGCGATTAAAGTCGGAGGACCTGCCACTACGACTCGACCGCCTTCGTCACCAGCACCGGGACCAATGTCGATTATCCAGTCGCTGGCGGAGATAATTTGCATATCGTGCTCGACGACCACAACCGTGTTACCGGCATCGACCAGCTTTTGGAGCTGACGGTGGAGACGTTCAACGTCAGAAGGATGGAGGCCAGTAGTCGGCTCGTCGAGCACATAAAGAGTGTTACCGCGTTGAGTTCGTTGTAACTCAGTAGCAAGCTTTACGCGTTGCGCCTCACCTCCAGAGAGTTCCGTAGCTGGCTGTCCTAGCCGGAGGTACCCAAGACCTACCTCTTGCAAAACCGCAAGTGCGCGAGCCACTTGAACGTCTTTCGTAAAGAAGTCTGCAGCGGCGTCGACGGTAAGGGCCAGAACGTCGGCGATTGTTTTATCCCGATAACGGACTTCAAGGGTTTTTGCATTGAATCGCGCCCCTTGACACGTTGGGCATGGGCTATAGATGCTTGGCAGAAACAAAAGTTCGACGCAGACAAATCCTTCTCCGGCACACGTGGCACAGCGACCGTTAGGCACATTGAAGGAAAAACGACCTGCGTCGTACCTGCGGGAACGCGCAAGCGCTGTGGCAGCAAACAACTTACGGACGTGATCGAAGAGGCTAGTATACGTAGCCAAGTTGGAACGGGGAGTGCGTCCAATAGGTTTTTGGTCTACGACCACCAATCGACGAATGTGCTCTATGCCAGATTCGACCCTCCCTGTGGGAGAAATGACGGCTCGTTCAAGAGTTTCGGATTCCTCTTCGTCGCGTTCAATCTTCTGCCCGAGATGGTCCGCGACAAGCTCGACCAATACCTGGCTGATGAGCGTGGATTTCCCGGAGCCGGAAACGCCGGTCACCGAAGTAAAGACACCGAGCGGAATCTGCGCCGCAAGTGAATTCAGGTTATTACGTGTGATACCGCTCAGTTTTAGCCATCCCTTCGGTCGGCGCGGCGATAGAACCTTAGAAACCTTATTGGGAAAGAGATAGCGGCGGGTTTGCGATGCCGTGACGGATGCGAGTCCTGCGGGCGGACCGGAGTAGAGGATTTCGCCGCCGGCGGGGCCGGCTCCAGGACCCACATCGATGATCCAATCGGCTCGTCGAATAACGTCAAGCTCATGTTCCACGACGAACAAAGAATTGCCTGAATGCTTGAGTGCGTCAAGAGCATCAAGGAGAGATTTCGTGTCGGCGGGGTGTAGACCCGCCGATGGTTCGTCAAGAACGTAAACCACACCAAAGAGATTTGAATGCAACTGAGTGGCAAGCCGAAGACGCTGAAGTTCGCCCGGCGAAAGTGTAGGTGTGCTGCGTTCGAGCGACAGATAACCAAGGCCGAGGTTTAGCATGACAGCTAGCCGGGCAGCGACGTCACTTGAAATACGTTTGATGACCTCCCTTTTCTCGGGATTCGCACGATGCGCCTCACCGCCAGCCGCAAGAAATGGTGCAAATAGCTGGTTCAGTCGCTTCAAGGGGAGAGCCGACATATCTGCGATGTCATAGCCAGCAAACTTAACAGAAAGAGATTCGAGGCGAAGACGTTTCCCATGGCAGACATCGCATTCTGCCGAAAGCATGAATTGTGCGACACGCTTCTTCATTTGAGCACTTTGAGTACCAGCGAAGGTTGTGAAAACGTACCGTTTTGCGCTCGTAAAGGTACCCATATAGCTAGGTTCCGCTTTGCGTTTTATCGCGTCGCGAGTCTCCGCAGGCGTGAAACCCGCATAGACCGCCACTTGCGGCTGATCTTCGCTGAAGAGAATCCAGTTGCGATCTTTTCTCGAGAGATCGCGCCAGGGAACGTCAACGTTATAACCAAGCGAGACAAGGATATCCCTCTGGTTCTGACCGCCCCAAGCCGTGGGCCACGCTGCAATAGCACGTTCTCGAATGGTGAGCGAAGGATCCGGCACCATCGATTTTTCTGTCACTTTATAAATCTGACCCAGTCCATGGCACTTAGCACACGCGCCCTCGACCGTATTCGGGGAAAAAGACTCCGCATAGAGCAGGGGTTGGTAGCGCGGATAATCTCCTGCACGGGAGTAGAGCATACGCAGCAGGTTAGAAAGCGTCGTGACCGAGCCGACAGAAGAACGCGTGGTAGGCGTGCCGCGTTGTTGCTGCAGCGCCACCGCGGGCGGCAGTCCGGTAATGGAGTCAACGGCTGGCACTGCGAGCTGGTGGAAGAGTCGACGTGCATACGGGGAAACAGACTCGAGGTATCGGCGCTGAGCCTCCGCGTATAGCGTTCCGAATGCAAGTGAAGATTTGCCAGAACCGGATACGCCCGTGAAGACAACCAGGGAGTCTCGCGGGATGTCCACATTCACGTTATGGAGATTATGCTCGCGCGCGCCGCGTACGCGAACAATACCATCTCTTTCGGATTCGACGTGCATGTGCCTCCTCAATGACCATTCGATGCAATGATCGGAGAGAAGAGGTATGTCAAAATCAATTGCTCCCGAATCAACAGAGCGATCGCCAAAGCAAGAAGAGATAGCAAATTCGAAGAGAGGTGCGGAAGAGTCACCCCGCACCTCTCCTCGAGTTTTAGACCTCGATTAGGAATGTCTTTTCGAAGTCGCGCTCTTAGCGCCATTTGCGGTACCCGCTTTGCCAATCGCTTCGCTTCCGGGTGATGTTACGGCTTTCTGGGCAGCATCTTGTTTTCCGCGATCTTCTCCTTCGATTTTCCCGTTGATGTCGCCAACTGAAAGTCCCCTCCCTCCGGCCATCTGGGATTCGACAGGATGCAGCCCAAAGGAGGACGTCCACGGTCCGTGCATATCCGTATCTCCCTCGACGCTATCCCCGGTTGACCCGTTGAAGTATTCATCTACGATTCCAGGAGTCGGTTTCAGCATTCCGATCGAGAACGGCTGTTTCTCCATGCTGTCCAGTGCAGCTTGGAAAGCTTTCATGTGCGTGATCTCTCTTGTCATCAAGAACTGAAGCGTGTCAATCGAGCCTGGATCGTCCGTATGGTCGATTAGACGTTCATAAACAATCTTTGCCCGCGCCTCAGCCGCAATATTGCTGCGCAGATCAACATCGAGCTCGCCTGTGATTTTCAAATAATTCGCGGTCCATGCGTTACCCATAGAATCGAACAAGTTCACGCCACCGCCGCCCGCAATGGTTATGAGAGGGTCTGCTTCCGCCGCTGCTCGGTTTGTCTTCAGCGGCTTCAAATGCATTCGAATCAGAGCGCCGACGACTTCAAGATGACTAAGTTCTTCGGTCCCAATGTCGAGCAACAGGTCGCGGCGACCAAGATCGTCCACGCAGTTCCAGCCCTGAATGGTGTATTGCATGGCAGCGGCTAACTCACCGTTGGCGCCACCGAACTGCTCGAGCAACATATTTCCGAATTTGACGTCTGGCTCTCCGATATTTACGGTGTACATCAATTTTTTGACGTGATGATACATGTGCAACCTCAATTTTAGTTTGCGTGCTGCGTACGCTAGCTACGATGCGAAGAATTGGTCTGGCGAGTGAGTCGCGAAGAGAAGTCACGGCTGAAAGCTGGTGTTGCATAACCCATGACGACGCTGTAAGGACCGCTGTGCTAGACTTTCGCGCATGCCTCTTATAGTGATACTCATCATCTTATTGGTTCTCTTCGGCGGTGGCGGCTACTACATGGGCCCCGGAGTTGGATACTACGGCGGTGGCGGCCTTAGCCTGATCCTCGCGGTGATCATTATCTACCTTCTTTTTGGGCGAGGACGAGGACGGCTTTGATATCTCGCTTGTGTGACCGCTGCCTTCCTGACAATCCTCTGAGGATGCGTGTGCATCAGACTGCATGGAATGATCGCACGCATATGAAGTGGCAGGAGTATAGGTCATGGAAGATAGATTGGCTTTAGTTACAGGCGCATCGAGCGGAATTGGTCTTGAGCTTGCGAAAGAATTGGCGCACAGAGGCTATGACGTTGTCATTGCTTCAGCAGGCGAAAGGTTGAGCGGAGCCGCCGCTGAGATCCGCAGCCACGGGCATCAAGTCGTTGAAGTGAATGCCGATCTTGCAACTCGGGACGGTGTAGATCAGCTGTGGTCACAGGTGCAATCACTTGGTCGACCAATCGACATTGCTTGCATCAATGCGGGTGTCGGGGTGGGAGGACTATTTTCCGAGACCGATCTCGATGCCGAACTGAACATGGTCGAGCTCAACTGTGTTGGGACTGTCCAGCTGGCAAAATCACTGGTGCGGCAGATGACAGAGTTAAATACCGGCCGAATTCTTTTTACCGCGTCAATAGCAGGCGAAATGGTAGCTCCACGGGAAGCTGTATACGCTGCAACGAAAGCATTTGTTCTCTCGTTTGCCCATAGCCTGAGGTACGAGTTGAAAGATACGGGCGTCACGGTTACCGCTCTTCAACCAGGCCCTACCGATACCGATTTCTTCCATCGGGCGGGGATGGACGACACCGAGGTCGGACAGAAGGGTAAATCCGAAAGCCAGCCAGATGATGTAGCTCGCCAAGGTATCGATGCTTTGTTGGCCGGAAAAGATCATGTTTACGCGGCATCCTTCAAAACGAAGCTGGAGGGAGTTCTGGCCAATGTCGTACCTGGAACTGTCAAAGGCGCGATGCACGAGAAGATGGCGAAACCGAACTCCGAGAAATAAGGACACTAAACCGATCTGCGGTTGAATATACAGACCACGCGAACGAAGCTTTCTGCGTCTATGTCATTACGTCCGTGAGTAAGTCCCCCGGATGAAACCAAACATTGCGTTGTGCGGATGCGCAAAGGAGATTGCGATGTCGCCTGCCTTAAATGAGAAACCCTTCGCGGAGGAGCTTCCCGCAGCGAGTGCTGCTGGCGTAATTCTCGATGGACGTTATCTTCCTCCTCCGGAAGATAAAGACGGCAAGCTGTGGGTGAGGACCTCGGCCTTGGTTCAGGCGGATGCCCAAGAGCTATACGCGATGTGGCACGACGTCGAGGCCGCGCCGGCATGGCAGGAGCAGATCTCGCAGGTGGTGACTACGGGCGAACGAATATCACACTGGACAATGCAATCCGACGAAAAGACGATCGAATGGGATAGCGAGATTCTGGCGGATGAGCCCGGTAGACGAATCGCATGGCGCTCGATTGGCGGGGAATCGGACAATGCGGGCGAGGTGATTTTCGAAGAAGCTCCCGGAGGTCGGGGGACGATAGTAACGGTACTGCAAGAGTTTCGCATGGGTAAGTTGACTAGCGCGTGGGAGACGTTCGTAGGCCGTAATCCCAAACAAGCGGTGATCGAGAACCTGCGACATTTCAAAGCTCTTGCGGAGACCGGCGAAATTCCCAGAGCTAAGCATCAGCCTCACGGAGATCGAGGCGTAATCGGGAAGATGAAGGCGTCGACCTATGGCGAGAAAGTTCCAATTCCTTCGGGATCGAACTGAAACAAGTTAGGCCGCGACACATCTCTCAGAATCGAATCGGAGGGAAGTCATGAAAGCTGTTTGTTGGATGGGAAAGAGCAAAGTAGAGACGTTAACCGTAGAAGATCCGCAGCTCTTGAACCCGCATGACGCAATCATCAAGATCACGCGAACTGCCATCTGCGGCTCTGACTTGCACCTATACGATGGTTTCATTCCAACCATGGAATCGGGTGACATCCTGGGGCACGAATTCATGGGCATCGTCGAAGAAGCGGGGAAGGAAGTCACCAACCTGCGTCGCGGTGACCGGGTGGTCGTGCCATTCACCATTGCTTGCGGAAATTGTCTGTTTTGCAAGAAGAAGATTTGGGCCGCATGTGACAACAGCAATCCAAATGCGCACTTGATGGAAGCGGCATATGGATATTCCGGCTCAGGTCTGTTCGGATATTCCCACATGATGGGCGGTTATGCCGGAGGTCAGGCGCAGTATGCACGAGTTCCATTTGCCAACGTTGGCCCATTGAAGATCGAGAACGACCTTCCAGATGAAAAAGTGCTCTTTCTCTCCGATATATTCCCAACCGGATACATGGCGGCTGAGAACGCCCAAATTCAGCCGGGGGACACGGTCGCTGTGTGGGGCTGTGGGCCCGTGGGTCAGTTTGCTATCGCAAGCGCATTCATGCTCGGGGCCGCAAGGGTCATCGCGATTGATCGGTTGCCAGAGCGTCTTGAAATGGCGCGAAGCCTGGGAGCAATCACTGTCGATTATTCAGAAGAAGATGTCAGTGTTCTTACTGCGCTCAAGGATTTGACCGGCGGGATTGGCCCGGACGCCTGTATCGATGCCGTCGGCCTAGAGGCGCATTCGGCACAACTGCAGGGAACTTACGACAAAATCAAAGTCGCTCTATTGATGGAGACGGATCGGCCAAGCGTGCTGCGGCAGGCTATCCAGGCTATCCGCAAGGGCGGTACGCTGTCGGTGCCGGGAGTCTATGGCGGTCTTCTCGACAAGGTGCCATTTGGCGCGGCCTTCGGTAAAGGCATCACTATGAAGATGGGCCAGACTAACATGCACAATTATATGAAGCCTCTGCTTGAGCGAATCGAAAATGGCCAGATTGATCCAAGTTACATCATCTCCCATCGCATCACGCTTGATCAGGCGCCTGAAATGTACAAGGTGTGGAGAGACAAGAAGGAAAATGTGACAAAGATCGTGATCGATCCCTGGGCTGAAACCGCAGCATAGTCTTGGCGTTCTGAGATATCCGATTGAGGCCGTTGTACCGCGCCTTTGAAGTTCTTCAGTAGAATTTATCCGCCGGGAGACGGATTGCCAAATGTTCATGCTCACTCGTCACTGATGATCCTTATCCATACCAATCGGCCACCGTTTTATAGAGTTGACGGTCATCCATGATAAATGAGTGAACATTCTCGTAGATCTTAATCATTATGAATGATACTGATCGCGCCATTTCGTTCAAGAATGGCGTATTTGATCTCATGTATTGATTTCAGGTTCTTCGTTCTGCCGACTGCCATCACATCATCTGGACTCAACCGCATTCCTTTCATGATCTCGGTTTGCCACTCCCCATTCTTCAACAAGACCAAAGGTGTTCCATCAATGATCCGACCAAGACGTGACGATTTCCGAAGACATTGGCGACGAATTCACTCGTCAACAATGAGACTGTTTTTCGTACAAAAAAGGTTTGCCCTTCCTTTTATGGCAACGGATCTGCATGGACAAGCTGCTCTGAAAGATATCGAACGGTCAGGGCGCGGACAATCGCCTTCACTATTGCAACGTGCCATGGCACGTACTCATCGCCGCAGCCACCGGTCAAGGCGAAAGTCCGCATGACGTTCTGAGTAGTCAAGGACTAACCCCTCTGCACCCAAGATGATCTCGTGAACGCAATTCCCGCTTAAAAGATGATCTGGAGACGAGCAGAGCCAATGTACCGCTATGAATGTTCCACCTGGGTTGGTGTGTCTGATGAGTTGGTCTACAAGAGAGAACAGGTGAGAGTCATCGAAATAATATCCAATCTCGCTAAAGACAATCAGATCGAACTCTCCATCAGGTATGTCTTCCGGTACCGCGCCTCGCCTGATATGGACGTTAGTGAGATAGCTACAGCGTTGCTGAGCCCTATCGACCGCGACGCCCGAGATGTCCATCGCCTCCACTTGGTCGCAGAGCGAGGCGAGTTGCTCAATCAATACTCCGATGGAGCATCCTGATTCGAAAGC
>NZ_LMUM01000028.1:101466-382401 GCF_009765985.1 Acidobacterium sp. S8 | reverse complement strand
ACCATGGTTGTATTGGCGGAGTGTACGAAGACAGCCTCAAGCTGGCTGAGTCGGTGGCTTGGTTCAAACAAGCTGTCGGCGAGTATCGGCAAGTGCAGCCCTATTTCTATGGCGACTTCTACCCGCTGCTGCCATACAGCCTCGAAGCAGACGTCTGGACGGCATGGCAATGGGACAGACTGGAAAACAAAGATGGCCTAGTTATCGTCCTGCGCCGGCCTAAGAGCACAATCACGGCGATGAAATTAGATATTCAACATGTGAAGCCTGGGGCATCGTACGAAGTGGAAATACGCCGCACCTATGGCAAAGCCCTGATCAAAGAGATGAAGGGGAGCGAGCTTGCTCATCTGCGAATTGAACTAGCGGATGCGCCGAGCTCCGAGCTTGTTTTCTATCGGCAAAAGTAGTGGTTAAAGCTGTAGTAATTGGTGGTGCCAATGGCAATCACAGCCACTACCAAAAGGAATGACGGCCCTTCCGAAATTCGGACACTCGCGGTCGTTACCGACGCCTCCCGGGTTGCGTCGCTCCAGTCCATCCCGCCATTTCGGGCAAAGTAAACCCACAGGCGAACCACGACGCGTCAAGCCAGAAACCGGAATCACCAGCTGGGTTTGCCAAGCGTCGCTGTCGGTAGCGAGACACCGCAGCGACACGTCTAAGCTCAATATTCGCGTGAAGTCACGATCCCCGGTTGCGGCACAGGATATCGGCCGTCGGCATCAGCAACCAGTGGCGCCGGGGAATCCATGGTGAACTTGTCTGTGTTCGGCGACATTTCGAAGTCGCAGTTGAGCATCTGGTCAAATGTCACTTCCCGGCCGGTGTGGGCGGCCATGCGGCCCATGCTCGAAACCAGGCTGGCTTCCACCCCGCGCTGCACCTCATTGTAGGGCTTATCGTCTCGAATGGCGTCCACCAAATCATTCCATTCGTTTTGATAAGGGTCGTGCTCTTCCGGTTTCACCTTGGATTCCCAAAACATCTTGTTGGTCAGGTCCTGGCTTGCATATAGGCTTGACGGCTGTCCGCAATCGCCTGCCTTCGAGGCTATTCCCGACCCTTTGGTGCCATGCAGATAACTGGAATAGATCTGTTCGCATCCGGGGATGGTGCGCCCGTCGAAAAAGAACTTGGTGCCATCGGAATACGTGTATTCCACTGAGTATGTGTCGAAATTCTGATCCACATACATGATTCCTTCAGGACTGGAGCGGTACTCTCGGCCGCCTAGCGCCTGCGCCTTCACGGGCCACTCGTTCTTCATCCACCCTAACTGATCGATCAAGTGGATATAGAAGTCGTTGAAGCAGCCGCCGCTAGCCCAGATGAAACTGTGGAAGCGCTGCACCTGGTAAAGGAGGTCGGTGATACCGGCCGGTTTCGGAAGCGAGTTGAAATATCCGCCCAGCCCGTGCATCCGGTAGCCCCGTTGCAGAATGATCTCGCCAATCTTGCCATCGTGGACGCGCTTGGCCAGTTCCTGCATCGCGCGATTGTGACGCGACATCAACCCCACGCCGACCTTTAGGTTCTTGGCCTGGGCCTCGTGGCCCAGGTTGAGCATCCGTTTGCTGGTGGGCCCGTCAGCCGTAAGAGGCTTCTCCATAAAAACATTCACACCCTTCTGGATCGCGTAAGTAAAATGCACCCAGCGAAACGCCGGCGGCGTAGCGAAAATGGCGATGTCGCCCGGTTTCAAACAATCCATCGCTTTCTGATAAGCGTCGAAGCCGATGAACTGCCGTTCCTGCGGCACGTCCACCTGGCTGGCAAATTGCGTCTGCAACTTGGTCAGGTCCTTCTGCAGGCGATCCGGGAAGATGTCGGCCATGGCCACCAGCTTGACAGGGCCGCGCTTGACGGAAAGTGCGTTGGCTGCTGCGCCGCCGCCGCGCCCACCGCAGCCGATCAAGGCGACTTGGATCAGGTCGCTGCCGGCAGCGTGGACAGCGGGAATGGTCACGTTGGCCAAAGCCGAAACCGCGGCTAATTTGCCCGTGTTTTTAATGAATTCACGGCGCGACGCCGAGGCTTGCATGGACAATTTCATGGCTGTGCAATCTCCCTATACATATGGTTACCTTTTTGAGGGTACGCAAAAAACATCGAAGACGCTGTACGTCATTCTGGCGCGAGTTTCCCGTCGTCAAGAATAATCTCATTCCCGAGTAATAGCGGTCGAGCGACTGAACAGATCTCGCTAGACGGTGATTCGGCCGCAATGGTACGAAGTGCTACCGGAAGAACCTGAGAAGAATCCGTTTAGAGGTCCACAAATAACCCAAACCTAATGAAATAGAAGATTAGGTTAATTCCCGCTGTTACCAAAAGGTTGAACGCTGTTCGTCATTAACCGGCCATTCTTCCCAGAGTCAACTTAAGTAGAAATGTTTTTCTGCAATTCAAAATCCTGTAGGCTGTGACATGTCTGTTGAGTCTACTCTGCATCCAGATGCGTGGTTCATATTCTCGTTGTCGTAGGTTTGAGGCTCTATCCTCGCACCGCCATCCAAAGCAAGCTACGACTCGCTAGAAGCTCGTCGATGTAACGGCAGCCAGTGGAATTAAGTTTTCAGTACAAAGTTTCCCATACCCACCAAATTTCTCCTCGAGACCATGGGCGCGCTGGCGTGGTTTTGATTACGACTTTGAAGATCAATAGCCGACGCCGGCCAAGCGGAGTTCAGCCAATTGAACGCTGTGGCCGCGAAGCGGTCATATTTGCGATACTCCACCGTTACTGTCCTTTGGTGGCCCGAGATGAAGTCGATTCGCATGCTTCTCGTATTGCCCTATTTGTTGACCGGGATCTGTCACGCAGCGACAACGAGTGACAGCACGACTGCGGCACAACGGTGGGTAGCAGCCAGGTTTCTCGGGGTTAACGAGCCGACCCCTTCTGCAAAGTCATTTTTAGAGGCCCGGCTCAAGCCGAATGCGCTGGTGCGCGATCGTATTGAGGGGCACCCGCTACTGATCGTCGACCAAAAATTCGACAACGGGATCGCAATGCGCTCACCTGGTGAGATTATTGTCCGCTTGTCTGCGAGCGCAAGCAGCTTCCAGGGGACAGTGGGTGTCGACAGCAATGATCTCGGTTATTACGCCAACACCGGGCGAGGTAACGTGGTGGCTTCGGTTGAAGCGGGAGGACGGCAACTCTTCGAGTCACCCGTATTGCATGAAGGCATCAAGGGTATTCCGTTTCGGGTTGAACTTGGAGGCGCGCGCGAGATCACTCTTCGGCTGAAAGCGGTCGGCGAGCGCCCATCCACCTATCAGGCCGAGTGGGATCAGGCGGACTGGGGAGATGCCACTATAACGCTCGCCGACGGTAGCAAGCTGCTACTGTCATCTCTTCCCACCAGCTCTCTAGCGCAGGAGTATTCGCTCAACCCGCCTTTCTCCTTTCAGTTTGGGGACCAGTTATCTGCCGACCTGTTAAAGAAATGGCCCGTCGATCGTAAAACCCGCCAGATGGACGATCAGAGAACAGAGTACACATCGGTCTACCAGGATCCGGCGACTCACCTGGTTGTGCGCTGCGTGGCCGTTGCATATCACGATTTTCCCATCGTCGAATGGACGGTCTACTTCAAAAATGAAGGATCGAAGCAAACGCCGATTTTGCAAGATATCAAGGCCCTTGACGCCGATTTCGAAGGTGACGCGCAGGGCACGATGGTGCTTCATCATCCCCGGGGAAGCAGCGACTCGGCGAACGACTATGAGCCACTGGAAATAGCACTGCCCGCGGGGGCACAGGAGCATTTTGCATCGGTAGGCGGCCGTGGGACCGATGGCGAGATGCCTTACTTCAACCTGGCCGCCCCCGGAAGGGGAGTGATCTTTGCTCTTGGCTGGCCCGGACAATGGTCGCTCGATCTCTCACGCGATCAGTCAGCGCAGGTACACGTAAGAGGAGGGCAGGAATTAACACACTTCTGGCTGGCGCCAGGGGAAGAAGTCCGCACACCACTCGCCGTGGTCCAGTTTTGGGACGGCGATTGGATCTGTGGCCAAAATGTTTGGCGGCAATGGATGCTCGCGCATAATCTGCCCCGCTCCCGGGGAAAGCTTCCTGCGCCTTTTGTTTCCGGAGGAAGCAGCCGCTACACCATCGAGATGCAGTTTGCGACCGAAGAGAATCAAAAGAAATATATCGATCAGACCCTGCAGGACGGCATCCCTATCAACTACTGGTGGATGGATGCCGGATGGTATCCCTTTACGGCGGGATGGTGGAAGACAGGAACATGGGATCCGGATCTAAAGAGGTTTCCTAACGGGCTCAAAGCGGTCGCGGACTATGCTCATGCGAAGAACTTAAAAGTGATTCTCTGGTTCGAGCCGGAGCGAGTGACCCAGGGCTCATGGCTCGACCAGCACCATCCCGAGTGGCTTTTGGGCCCGGATGGAAAAGACAAGCTGCTTGACCTGGGAAATCCTGAAGCCTGGCATTGGTTAGCTGACCATGTGAGCAGCATGATTGCCGATACTGGCATAGACGTTTATCGCCAGGATTTCAATTTTCCGCCGCTGCAGATATGGCGTGCCCACGATGCTCCCGATCGTCAGGGCATTACTGAGATCAAACATGTCGAAGGCTACCTGGCATACTTCGACGAGTTGCGGCGTCGATTTCCGAACCTCTTGATTGACACCTGTGCGTCGGGAGGTAGACGCAATGATCTCGAAACTCTCCGCCGCGCCGTGCCGCTGTGGCGCAGCGACTACCCATACAAACCAATATCCCAGCAAGCGGAGACCTATGGCCTTTCGCTATGGATCCCTTTCTACGGCACGGCGATCAATTCGCTCGACCCATATATCTTCCGCAGCCAAATGACCCCCGCGCTTGGTTTTGGCTTAGATCACCAGCAAATCGAAGGTCAGCATCCGATTGCGGTTCACCTGCTTAAGCAGTGGCGCGACATTGTGGACTACTTTTATGCCAACTTTATCCCGCTCACTCCGTATAGTTTGGAAAGTAGTACATGGATGGCGTGGCAATGGAACCGGCCGGAGGATGGGAGCGGCGTAATTGAGGTGTTTCGCCGCGAGAATAGTCCCTTTACGACAGCGCAGTTTAAGCTGCAAGGCCTGGATCCTGCGGCACACTACAGCGTGAAGAATCTGGATTCGCCGGCGTCGACAGAGTTCACCGGTAAGGTACTGATGCAAGAAGGCCTCGCCGTCACGCTTCAGGATCAACCCGCATCTGCACTTCTCATGTATAGAAAGAGCGCTAAAAAATGACCAGTATCAGCAGGAGAAAGTTTCTTTCGGCCATGGCCATGGCGGGTCTCGGTCGGGCAGTCATGACCGCTTGGCCGGCAAATGCAGAGGAGCCGCTTCTTTCGCGTACGGACCAGGTGTTTCTGGGCGATCAGGCACGCGCCATTCTAGACTCGGCCCGTCTGATGCCGGGGCAAGAGAAAGGAAAGTATCGCAACCTTACTCCCTATGAAGTTCACGTGCCGGGCGGGAACATGGGCTACCCAGCCTTTTGGGTTCGTGATGCCGTGATGATGCTGGAGAGTGATTTTATTGAACTGGCCGAGCTCGAAGGGTGGATTCGCCTGATGTCATCGGTGTTGCGAGACCAGGACTGGAATGTGCGGCTTGGCGTAGTGGTGCCGGCGTACGCCGTTCCCGATCACATCAATCTGGATGGCAAACCCACGTTCTATCCCGGTAACTACGAGACAGGCTCCAAGCAGGGCGGAAATCCGTGGGGAAAGTATCCGCCGTTGGATGATCACTTCTATTACATCTTTGCCGCCTACTATCAATGGAAAAAATCTGGCAACACGGCTTTCTTTCGTTCTCAAATTAAAACCGCGTTTGGTGAGATGCAGCTCGCGGAGCTTTGCCAACGTGTCTATCACGTGGCGCCAAGCGATCCCGCGACGGCGCTGTGCATAGCAGGTGATGTGGATACTGAGAACGCGAAGGACTTCGGTTTTTGTGACAGTGTGTCGAAGAGCGGAAAGCTGCTGTTCGCTTCGGTGTTGAAATATATCGCTGCGTTGCGGCTTGCGGAGCTGTTGAGCGCCGCCGGCCTTGCTGAGAAAACGGCAGCGCTCCGTAGTGACGCCCGTAAGATTAAAGCCGCCATTCCCGCGACTTTTTTGCATCCTTCATCCGATGGAAAAGAAGCATGGCTTGATTCGGCAACCGAGGTTGGGCACCAACCCGATGTTTGGGGCAGCGCCTATGCGGTGTACAGTGGTGCCGTGGATCCCGCGACGGCCACGAAGATTGGCCGCGCTCTTGTCCGCGGCTACCGAGAGAAGACGGCAGTGCGCGAAGGATGCGTAAGGAGCGTGCTATCAAACGACACCGCCAACCCCAACGGTTGGCAAAAAACAGTTTCTGCTCCGGGCGTTTATCAGAACGGCGGATATTGGGGAACGCCGGTGGGGTGGTATCTGGTGGCAATGTACAAGCATGATCGCGCCGCCGCCGCGGCGATGGCGCGTGACTATATCGGATTCCTGCGAAACCACCATCGGGCGGATGGGCTAGCCGAGTCGTGGGAGTGGTTCAACCCGGACACCGGCAGAAATGCAAATCCACTTTATGTCGCAACGATCGATCTTCCTTATGGCTGTCTGTGCGAATCAGGCTTGATTGATCGCAAGAAGTAATCGGCGTGGTAAATTGGCGTGTGATTCGATTCCTGGTTCTGTTTCTTCCTTTGGCAGTTGCGCAGGCGCAGGAGGCCGCCGTGAGCCCGGCGGTCGAGCAACTGGTTGCGGAAGCGCACCAGGCGCAATCGCAAGGCGACCTTTCTACCGCTATCACCAAGTATCAAAAAATCGTGCAGATCGCTCCTCGTCTGGCTGCGGCCTACAACAACTTGGGCATGTTGTATTTGCAGCAGCATGATTTTCCTCAAGCAGTCGCCGTGTTGGAAAAGGGGTTGAAGATCGATCCCAGCGTCGTCGCCACTTCGGCATTGCTTGGGTCGGCACAGTTTTCCATGGGGCAGTACAAGGAGGCGCGTCCGCATCTCGAGGCGGCAGTGCGCGGAAATCCCAAGGACGATTATGCCCGCAGGTTGTTAGCCCGTGATCTGATCAGCCTTAAGGATTACGAAGGTGCAGTGGTCCAGTTGCGCACGATGGTTGCCCACGATCCCAAAGATCAGGATGCGTGGTACCTCCTGGGCAAAGCACATTTGCAGCTCTCTGAGTCCGCCCTGCGGAAAGTGAACGAGATCGATCCCAACTCGGCCCTGTCGCTGGTGATTGCAGGCGAGGTAATGCAGAGCATGGGAAACAGCGACGGGGCGTTGGGCGCTTATAAGAAAGCGGTCGAGATTGCTCCGCAGCAGCCCGGCACGCACGAGCATTTGGCGGATGAATATTGGACGCTGGGAAAATGGGAATCGGCGCGCGATGAATTTCAAGCCGAGCTAGCCAACGATCCAAATAATTGCCAGGCCCGTTGGAAGATGGCGAACTCGTTGCTTAGCATGCATGAGCCGCCTGATCAGGCGTTGAAAGAACTCAATAGAGTCATTGAGCAGTGCTCCGACCTGATGCAGGCTCGAGTAGATCGCGGCCGGGCTTTGATTGCTCTGGGCCAAGCAGGGGATGCATTGCCAGATTTGCTCCTGGCTGAAAAGGCAAACCCCGACGAGCCCACCATCCATTTCTACCTTGCCAATGCTTACCGGGCACAGGGACGCGCCGATGACTCCCACAATGAAATGCAGATTTATCAGAAGCTGATGGACAGCGCGACTCAGTCGGAATCTAAGCGGGCTGCCGAAGAACAGAAGATCATGAAGGACACCCATTAGTCAGAAACTCAAGCTATTGCGGTTTCACGTGTCCGAACCCTTCACGTAAAGTCACCAAGCGGTCGGCGTCGCCCACGTCGAAGATTTCAGTTCGCCCACCGGGCCAGCGAACTTCGATCCACTCCACCTTCGATCTTTGGCCCAGGCCAAAATGCAATCGCAGATCGTTGCTTGAATCGTAGCTGGAACCACTGCGTACTTCATCGACCCAGGTGCGTTCACCCGCGCGCAGTTTTACCCTGGCGCCAATGCCATCGCGGTTCGACTGCACGCCAACCAGGCGCATTCCCAGCCAATGGTTTGCATTCTTTGCCTGGTTTACCAGCACCATCGGATGGTCGTTCATATTGTTGACAACAGCCTCCAGCCGACCATCATTCCACAGGTCGCCGATCGCAAGCCCGCGGCTCGGTCCCGCTACCGTGATCCCTGGGCCGGAAGTCTTGGAGATATCCTCAAATTTCCCGTTGCCGAGATTGTGATAAACGATGCGCGGCTCTCGATAAGTAGATCCGAGCTTCGCGGTGTCCACTTCCGGGTATACGTGGCCATTCACGACTAACAGATCTGGCCAGCCATCGTTGTCTATGTCCATGAACGTCGTTCCCCAACCAAGATCCTGTGAATTGATGCCCACCCCACTTTGAAATGTCAGGTCTGAGAAGCTTCCATTCCCATCGTTGTGGTAGAGGGTAGAACTGTCATCAGAAAAATTTGTCTTGAATATGTCGAGCCTGCCGTCGCCATCGTAGTCGCCGATCGTAGAGCCCATGCCAGCTTGCTCACGGCCTTCTTCATCGAAAGCGACACCAGCATCGGCCGCCACATCGGTAAAAGTGCCATTGTGATTATTGTGATACAGCTGGGCTGGCGTGGAATCGCAAGCGATATAAATATCCGGCCACCCGTCGTCGTCATAATCGATGGTGGAAACGCTGAAGCAGTGGTGTCCGGTTGTATTCTGAATGCCGCTGCTTTTGCTCACATCCTCGAACTTGCCATTTCCAAGGTTGTGGTAGAGGGTGTTGGGAGCGCTGGGTAAGCCACGTGGCCCACAGAAAGTAGGCGCACCCTTCCAAGTGCAATAACTTGCCTGCCCGGGTGCCGGTGTTTCTGCAAGATTGAGATGGACATAGTTGGCAACTATCAGGTCCAGCTTGCCGTCGCGGTCATAGTCGACAAACGCGCAGCCGGTGCCCCACTCTTTTCCTGTACCGGCCACTCCGGCAGCTCCCGCGACTTCCTTGAAAGTTCCGTCTCCCGCATTGTGATAGAGCCTGTTCTTGCCGTAGGCGGTTACATACAGATCGTCGTATCCATCGTTGTCGTAGTCGCCGACGCAAACCCCCTGCCCCCACGCGGTACCAAGTAAGCCGGCGTGTTCCGTTACGTCGGTAAACGTGCCATCGTGATTGTTATGGAAGAGGTGGCTACTCGGCTTGGAAGACATTCCTTGTGATGAGTCATCAAGCGTTGTGCCATTTACAAAAAAAATATCGGGCCAGCCGTCGTTGTCATAGTCCAGGATAGCTACGCCGCTGCCGGTGGATTCAATGATGTAGCGCTTTGATTGAATGCCGCCGTTCACATCGGTCATCCTGACGCCGGCGCTATCGGCTACATCGACAAACCATGCTGGAGGTTGATGATCCCGAGTGGCAGGATAGATGCCGTTCACTGGCGTCGTTGCTGGGGAAGGGAGCAGAAGGAAGGCGGTGATGACCCAGTGGGCAAGGGAGTCCACGTTCCCTCGCAATGACAAGTATTGAAGCCCGGCAAGCATCGGTCCTGATCGTATCGCAAAGCCAGTCTATTCGGTCAGGATTCGTAGCGGTTGAAACTATCAACCGCCATTCCTTGCGCATTTTCTGTCCAACATGCTAATAATGCTGGCATCACAGGTTGACATCACAACAGTGTGCAGGCCAAAATTTGCGCATAGGAATGTACGAAAGAGGGAACGACATGAATCGCAGAGACATGATGAAGCTTGCAGCTACCCAAACGGCCATGGTTGCATTGCCCGCCGTCATAGTAGCGCCTTCGGCACGCGCTGAGTCAAAGTATGCTCCTTCGACGTTGAAGAACGCTCAATTTGAATTGACGGTTACCCCAGGGACGGGGCTTCAGTGCAAGCTGGTCCATGTGCCTACCGGCAAGATCCTTGCAGACGCTTACTCGTATTCTGGCGGCTCTCCCGTCTTTTCCGAGGCGAAAAAAGACGGTGCGTCGATCGTTCTTCAAGGAAAGACGGACCTGGGTCTGGAAATCGTGCATCGATTTACTGTCGACCCAGAGTCCTCATGGATCGAAGAGCAGATTACGTTTACGAACACTGGTTCAGCGCCGCTCGATCTTCACAATGCGCGAAGTGGGTTCGTGCTCCCGTTGCAGCTCGAACGCGGGAAGGTAGAAGACGGCTGGGCGCAACATAAGCTTATTGCCATTCCGTTCCGGCGGGAACCCAATGGCCACCGGCTGCAGTATGCGGACTTTTCTCTGGATCAGATTCTTACTGGACCATATTCATCTGAACTCTGGACGATGAATACTAGCGTGACGCCTGGGTTTGCTGCTGAAGGATGGGTATGGACGGATGGCAAGCAGGGCGTTCTCGTCTCGAAATTCAGTCCAGGCGGTTTGGAGTTTGCCGTTCTGGACCGGGTGGCTCTGCCGCAAAACAAAGTGGGGTTCCGCTGGGGCGGCATCGGCATTTACCGAGGCAATCCTGAGCACGGAGCGTGGCTCAAACCGGGTGAGTCACATAAATTCGGGGTTACGCGCGTCACGGCCTTTTCCGGCGATTGGATGCAGGGCTACTATACCTTTCGCGGTGAGATGGAAAAACGCGGACAGGGAGTTCCCGACGGATTCAACCCGCCGGTTCATTGGAACGAGCTCTATGACAACAAGCTATGGTGGCTTCCCGGCGACGAGCAGAATAATCCCGCAATGAGAAAAGAGTATTACACCCTGGCAAGCATGAAGGAGGAGGCCGCCAAGGCGAAAGCTATCGGCTGCGAAGCTCTCTACCAGGATCCCGGCTGGGACACGAGCTTTGCTTCGAAGGTCTGGGATGAGGAGAGGCTTGGTTCATACAAGGCATTCACAACGATGCTAAAGACAGACTACGGATTGAAGTCTTCCCTCCATACTCCTTTGTCCGGCTGGTGCGACCCAAGCTCATATCCGCAGGATGCTCACCGACTCGACCGTTTTGGGGAGCGAGCCATGTGGGATCGCTCCAGCGGGTTTCAGGATCCAGTGCTCTGCGGAGCATCGCAACAATACCTCAACGTCACGCTCGAACGCCTTAGAGCCCTTTGCCAAGGCGGCGCCGCCTTCTTCATGTTTGATGGAACGATGTACCACGAGGAGTGCTGGGACCCCAATCACGGGCATCAGGTGCCGTCGAGACTGGAAGAGCATTGCCAGGCCACATGCCGCCTGGCGCGGATGGTCCACGCTGAGTTTCCCGAAGTCTTGATCGAGATGCACGATCCGGCCCTCGGCGGGGCACCGATGCGCGGCTGCCCGATCTACTACGGTTACGGAAAGTGTCCTGAAGGCGAGGAGGTATGCCAGGCACTGGGCTTTGATACGGTATGGGCCTTTGAGTTGATGTGGAAGCCGATGGAAGATCTCACGAGCGGCCGCAGCATTGCCCTCTATTACTACAATCTCGCCTATAGCTTGCCGCTATATATTCACATCGATCTCAGGACCGACAATCAGAATGCTTTGGTGTTCTGGTGGAACGCCTCTACCAATCGGCACCTCGGCATCGGCGGCACCCACCCTGATCCCGCGGTTCGCCAGGCACAGAAAGAAGGCATGGCCAACTATCGGCGTCTGAAGCCCTATTTTGCAGTGGGCGGGTTTTATGGAATTGATGAGCAGACGCACGTGCATGCAGATCGGCAGGGAAAGACAGCAGTGATGAACTGCTTCAACTTGGATAACCATGCAATTGAAAAGGAGATTCGATTTGAACCGGCAAAGCTGGGCCTTACATCGGGTAAGAATTATCAATTTGTCGGCGCCGCATTCAGCCGATCCAGCGATGCCTACGTGGGCAAAGTGAGCATTCCCGCATTAGGGCATACACTCGTCGAAGTCACTTAGAAATATCGAGGGTCAAGAGAATGGATCTCAGCAATAAAGTAGCAATTGTGACCGGCGGAGCCAAGGGCATTGGTCTCGCCAGCGCGGAGTGCATGCTTCGCCAGGGTGCGGAGATAATGATTGTGGATTGGAGCAGAGATGCGGCGTCCGATGCAGTCAAGAGTTTAACTGCCCTATCCAAAGGCGTCGATTCCGTGGCTGCCGATATTTCCAATGTGGCTGACGTTGAGAAAGCAATCCTGGCCACGGTCGATCGTTTTGGCGGCATCGATGTTCTGGTAAACAACGCTGGTATTCAGACCTTCGGCGATCCGGTGACCACCACGGAAGAAGTCTGGGACAAAACCATGAACGTCAACCTGAAAGGGCACTGGTTGATGTCGAAGTACGCTATCCCGGAGATGTTGAAGCGCGGCAAGGGCTCGATTGTCAATGTCTCCAGCGTGCAGGGGTTGGCGTCTCAGAAGAACGTCGTCGCCTATTCCACCAGCAAACACGCCATGATTGGCCTGACGCGATCGATGGCAGTCGATATGGCGTCGCGCAACGTTCGCGTGAACTGTGTCTGCCCCGGCACCGTCAACACGCCCATGATCCAAAGCATCATTGAACTCGACACGAATCCGGGCAAACTGAAAAGTATTCTAGACAAAATGCACCCTCTGGGGCGTATTGCGCAACCATCGGAAATAGGAGAAGTGATCGCGTTTCTGGCCAGTGACAGGGCCAGCTTCATGACGGGTTCTATCGTTGTCGTCGATGGCGGCCTTCTCGTGCCGATTGCTGGTTCACCGGAATAAGAAGGACGATCGAGCTTGAATCTAAGTCTTACGGAAATCGGCATCGTCACAGGTTTTTTGCTGGTTCTGCTCGCGGCGGTCATGAACGGCGCCTATGCCATTCCCATGCGGCTCATGTCCCGCTGGAAATGGGAAAACATCTGGCTATTGTGGACGGTGTTGAGTCTGTGGGCTATTCCTGTCGCGATGACGTGGGCTGCCGTGCCTCACCCGATCGATGCCTTCCAACAAACACCGTTAGCATCTCTTTTGCGCATGGGTCTGATGGGCTTGTTATGGGGCGCGGGAGTTCTGCTACTGGGCATGTCTTTTCCGTTGGTCGGGGTTGCCGTGGGAGCAGCAGTCGGCCTGGGATGTGCGGCAGCCATGGGCACGCTTTTGCCCATTCTCTACGCCGGCACATCGATGCAGGCATCGACAAGTGTACTAGTTGCGTTGGGCGTTCTCATGGTGTTAATCGGTGTAGGCGTGTGCGGATTCGCCGGGCGAGCGCGTGAGCAACATCAAGGAACGGGAACCATGATAGCGGGCCACTCGATGCGAGGATTTTTGTATGCCGGAATAGGTGGTACGCTCACCGCCGCTCTCAATTTGGCGCTTGCGGCGGGTGCCACCATTACTGCCGCGGTCGCACAACAACATCCTTCAACATCCGCGGCAAGCATTGCTGTGTGGCTTCCGGTTCTTCTGGCAGGCGGTATTCCGGGAGTGGTATATACGCTCAGCCTCCTAGTCCGAAATCGTACCTTCGGCCTCTTTCGCGCAGGCGGAACGGCCGGCTATTGGCCGCTGGTAGTGATGATGGGCTTGCTTTGGCTGGGGAGCATTGTGGTCTATGGGAATGGGGTAATAAAAATCGGCGCGCTCGGCCTGGTGGTTGGATGGCCGGTGTTTATGTCCGGAGCAGTGATCGCCAGTGCGGGGTGGGGTTCGCTATTTGGAGAATGGAAGAACTCGGGCAAGACGGCGAAAGTTTCCATGACGGCAGGTGTTGTCTGTTTAATGATCGCCATCACGATCCTTAGCAGAGCGGGCCACTAAAACGTTTTCCACAAATGGTGTAAGCGAAGAAGCAGCATGAAACGCAAAGAATACTTGTACATCGCTGCTTACAAAACGCGATAATATTTGTGAGTCGCCGCTACTATATTCTTTCTGAGGTTGATTTTTGGTGTGGTGTCGATGTGGTAAAAAGTCGACGGATAAGGCGTGCTTACGTATCGCTGTGTATTTCCGCTCAGATTTTGTCGAGCGTATCGATTGTGCCGGCCCAGGATCAGTCAAAGCAAACTCCAACGATTTCCTTAGCTCCCGAGCGGCCGCAGCAAGTGGTGCCACCCTTATCGTCGGAGACGCAGGATCCGCTGTTACTGCGTGCTCACCAAGCTGCGGAAGACGGATCGTTTGCCAGCGGAGATGCTACGATTCGAGAATTTCTCAGGCAGCACCCATCTTCGGCAGACGCACATTACCTCTTGGGCTACATTCTCTACCGCGAACTTCGCGCGAAAGAATCCCTGAGTGAGTACACGCTCGCGGCGCAAGATCGAAAGCCGACCGCGCTGGAGTTGGAGATCGTCGCTCTGGACTATGTGCTTCTAGGTGACTTCGTCGACGCCGACCGTTGGTTGACCACGTCGCTTTCCTGGGAGCCGTCAAATGCTTTGGGTTGGTATTACCTCGGCCGTGCCAAATATAACGAGAATCGCTTTGCCGAGGCCATCGACGCCTTTAATTTTTGCTTGAGGCTAGAACCACGCAACGTGAAAGCCGAAGACAACATTGGCCTTTCAGAGCAAGGTTTGAATCGTCCCGAAGAAGCCGCCAAGGCATTTCAACTCGCGATCAGCTGGCAAGAGAGAACGAACGAGAAAAATGCGCAACCGTTTCTTAACTTCGGGAGTCTGCTTACGCAAGAGGGGAAAGCAGACACAGGCCTACTTTACTTGCTGAAAGCAGCGGAGATGGCTCCTCGAAATCCCAAGTGTCACGAGGCGTTGGGACGTGCCTACGCCGAGCTGAAACAGCTGAAAAGTGCCCAGGTAGAGTTTGAAGAGGCTGTGCAACTCGCGCCGAACAGTTCCAGCGTGCGCTTTGAACTAGCCATGAACTATCGCGAACAGGGATTGAAAGAGCAGGCAAAACAAGAGTTCGATCGCTGTGCGGCTCTCAACGCGACTCATTCATCGGTGGAGACGCCGAACCAATAGTCAATCATGATTTGATAATCAGTTTGGCGGTGCCCTGGTTCGTCAACTGTATCAATTTGCAAACGCCGAAAAAAGTGAGGCACCTGTAGCGCGTCCTATGCTACTGGAAAAAGCCGCGACTCCATTTGAAACCTGTCTGCCGCAATTGCGGAGTGTAGCTTTCGTTCACAATATTGAACTTGCTTGACACCCTTGCGAGCCAATTTCTACAAGAGACGGTTACGCATGCTCAGAGGAGAGAATCAAATGACGGAGTTCAAGTCTATTCTGGGAATCCTATCGGGGGGGCTGATCGTTCTGATGACCTATGCCGCAGCGCCTCCTACTCCGAACGCAGATACTCGACGGGCTTCGTCCTCCTCCGTTCAGGACCGCCTCACGAAAGCGGCGAATGACAACCTGAAGACAAACCACTTTCTTTTTACCGATTCAACAGACGGTTGGACGGCTTCTCCTGGACTGTACGATTACTCGTTTGCGGCGGATACAGGAATAACTATGGTGAACTATCCCAGCTACTTTACTCCCGCACAAATCCTGAATATTGCGGAGAAGTTTATCGCCGCGAAAAATGCCTCCGGCGAATTTCCGATTTGCCTGAAGAAGACAGGAGCTGCTGAGGTCTACTATTCGGCGTGGGATCTGCTGCACCACCATGCCACTGGAGATGGCGCTTTCTATGTGCCGCAGATGGAGTACCTGTACTACCAGAAAACAGGAAACAAGTCGGCGTTCTTAAAAGACGCTGCTGCAATGAAGACTGCCCTCCTTGCCGTTCCTGTGAATGAGGGGAATGGTCTCGTCCAGGTACTGGCCGGCGACCAATGGGTTCCGTGGGGCTTCCAGGATATGGTCCGAAAGACGGGCGACGATCTTATGGGTTCGGTGTTGTACTATCAGGCTTCGATTGACATGGTTCTTCTCTATAAAGCCGTCGGAGACGCCCAAGATGCCGCATTGTTCGCCGCGCGCGCCGGCAGGATTCGCGCTAGTCTTTCCGAACTTTGGGATTCCGGCACAGGCATGTTCTATGCAGCTACGGGCCAAAATAAGCAGATTGATATCGAGGGTTCAGCCTATGCGGTCTTCGTTGGCGCAGCGAACGCTACACAAATAACAGCGATCAGCACCTACCTGGTCAACAACTACGACAAGCTGACGATGAAGGGCTACATGCGAGAAAGCTCGACGGACTGGGCCCAGTGCTATTACATCCACGGCGGGGCTTGTTCCTTTGGTCCAGGTCAATATGACAACGGCGCCTGGTCGGTTGCCAATGGATGGATCGCCTACACATTGGCAAAAACAAAGCCGTCACTCGCGGTGAAATTCATCACCGACTTCGCAAATAGTACCGACCCCACGCAGGAATACTGGGCCTGGACCGGGGCCAAGCCGCCTCTCTCCGGACAAACAACCAACCTCGAATCGCCATCCGGAGCTTTGAGCTACGTCAGGGGAAACGCTCGGCTTTTCAGTTCTTCAACCACGGGTGCAGAGCATCATTGAGAGGTCAGAACGAGGAAACGGCATGAACCTCAGATACATTTCAATGCCCGCAGGCGGGAGCGTGTTCGTCTCACCGAACATTCCTGCCGGAGACAAAGAGAGCCGCAAGACGCTCTTTAATGCGCGCAGACAGGTCGAAGTGGCGATGGCGAGGCAGATCGCCAGGACTATAAACGATGCCGACCTGGCCAAATTGAAGGTGCCTTGGAAGCAATGAGTGTTGGGGAGAGACCGACGCGACGAGATCACTGAGCGGCTCGCATTTCAAGGCCATGCAAAGCCTACGATGCCGTTGACCAACGGGATCAGGATGCCGCACAACAGGCGATGAACCAGCATCTTTCCGCAGCCTGATCGAATTGAGCTCGGCAATTCGGAGGGAACTCAGAGAGCCCATCGTCAACGTACCCGGATGGCGAGCGACCTGCCCTATGTCGACATAACCTCACAGTAACTCAGGTACGCGTCGGCGCCTCCGTCTCCCCAGGTCTTCCCTAGCGACCGCTTTGACCAATGCCAGTGTTTGTATTAGGCTTTTATCGTATTAACCTATGATGCCAGTTATTCTAGTCTGCCAAATAACCGTACAAGGAAGAGCATGAGCTTCGAGGCGGCCAAGCGCGGGGAAGGCGCAGGTACGCGGCCAAAACGGGCAACCGCGGATCGAATCGATAAATTTGCCACTGCTGTGCTGGTTGCCGCTGGAACCGATCCCGCTGCAGCGCGCTCGGTCGCTGAGGCGCTCACTGAGACGTCTTTACGCGGTGTGGACAGTCACGGAATCCGCTTGTTGGTGCACTATGCCAAGGTGGTTCAAACGGGTCGAATCAATCCTAGGCCTCAACTCGCGTTTACCCGGACGGAGCGAGGTACGGGTATCGTCGACGCCGATAACGGCTTCGGCCATCACGCCAGTTACTTTGCCATAAATCACGCTGTCACGCTAGCGCAGGAATCCGGTATCGCTGCGGTTTCCGTGATCAACTCTTCACACTTCGGATCAGCTGGATGCTATGTCCTCCAGGCGGCCCAGCGGGGATATGTAGCGCTTGGGGTGTGTAATTCAGATTCGTTCGTCCTGCCCCACGACGGAGTCAAGCCGTTCCATGGAACCAACCCACTGGCTTTCGCCGCTCCAGTTATGGGAGCGCGGCCGTTTCTGATGGACATGGCGACCAGCGTCATTCCCTGGAACCGTGTGCAGGATCTGATGAATGAAGGGCTATCGCTTCCGCCGGATGTGGCGGTCGATACCGATGGAGCGCCCACCCAGGTTCCAGCCCATTCCGCCGCTCTTTTGCCTCTAGGTGGGATCAACTACGGTTACAAAGGCGCTGCTCTGGCAAGCATGGTCGAAGTGCTCAGTGCAGTCATGACCGGAATGCCTCATTGCAGTCGCTTGCTTGGCATGGCCGGCCCGGATTTTGCTACACATCGCCGTTTGGGGCACTTCTTCATCGTCATCGATCCCAGCCGCTTTGTTTCTTCTGAGGCCTACAACCATGCGATGGATGCCTATCTTGGCGATCTTAGAGCGATGACTGGACGGAAGGACATGATGGTCATGGCTCCCGGAGACCGTGAATGGGCAGTTGAGGAGGACCGGCAGTTATACGGAATTCCTGTCGCCGACCAACTCAAGATAGACCTCGACCAAATCGCCGACGGCTTGGGTGTGGCGCGGCTTGAGTATCTATAGCCCTGGTGAGCCGCTCGCGAAAGAGGGAACTGGTTAAACAGTAAAAAAAGGAGTTTTATTTTTGGCATAACAGGTTGACACCCCAAAAGCCTATGTGACACTATTGGTCCGCGAAATCAATGGATGTTTGCGTCGCTACCGGGTTGCACGCAGAAACCTGGGGTGGGAAGAGAGACAAGGGCAAACAGCGTATCGAGGCGCAGATCTATTTTTGTTTGGAGGGATTGTGCGATGCGGGGGTCGAGTTTCTTTATGCGTTGCCGGCAACAGTCAGTTTTTTTGTTAGTGCTCCTCACGTTTTGCGTAGCCGCTGAGTTGACGAGCCTTCGGGTTAACGCCCAGGTCGCATCCGGTATCAACGGAACGGTTGACGACGCCACAGGGGCCACACTTCCCGGCGCAACAGTCTCGGTTGAAAACCCTTCGACCGGCTTTGCCAGCAGTACAACAGCCAATTCGAGTGGAGACTTCATCATCACCGGATTAAATCCCGGGCACTATACGGTCACCGCTTCGGCAGGCGGCTTCAAGAAGCAAGTGCAGATGGATGTCCTGGTTGAAGTCGGCAAGATGACACCAGTCGAGCTGCATATGACACCAGGTGAGACTACTGAGACGGTAAATGTGGAAGCGCAGGCGCTTTCCATTAGCACCGCCGCGCCCGAGTTAGGCACGACTCTTGAACCCGCGCTGGTCAGCCAGCTGCCGATTGAAATTAACGGAGGCGCCCGTCAAATCGATGCTTTTGTCTTCCTTGCACCCGGTGTGCAGGGAAACTCGTTTAATAAAACCATCAATGGTGGAGTCAATTTCGAGAGTGAAGTGGAGTTCAATGGAATTCCTGCGGTTCAGGCGGAGACTCCCGGTTTCCAGACTCTGCTCAACCCGCCATTCGAAATGATCAATGAGTTTCGCGTGGTCAGCTCGGCTTTCTCCGCGCAGTATGGGCTGGCAAAAGGCGCCGTTACCTATCAAACCGCTTCCGGTACCAATCGGCTCCATGGAGATGCCTATGACATCCTTCGTAACCAGCTCTTTGACTCCGCCGGGTTTTTCCCTACTGCATTCAGCCCTGATGGGAACCCCAGAGCGCCGGTCAACCAGCAGAATAATTATGGATTCACCGTCAGCGGGCCAGTTTGGATACCTAAAATCTACAAGGGATTGAACAGGACATTCTTTCTGTTTACAGACGACTGGTACCGCGAGAATCTTGCCCAGAAGCAAGTGGGAACAGTTCCGACCGCCGCGATGAAGCAAGGCGACTTTAGCCATTTCGTGGATGCTACGGGGACAGTGATTCCTATTTACGATCCGCTGACCGGGCAGCCGTTCCCGGGAAATATCATCCCGCAATCTCGCTTCAGTCCCTTGTCTGCATCGATTCTGCAGGATATTCCTGATCCCAATCGATCGGGTCTCAATAGCGGTAATCTATCGAATATCGGTCCACAAATTCCGTCGCTAAGTATTAAGCAGAATTTGTGGGGATACACTATCGATCACAGGCTGACCGATTCCCAGACGATCCGCTTTTCCCAATGGCGCGCTCCGCTGGATTCCGCAACTCTCTCCTCGGCAAATGTGGCTCCCGCGACCAGTCCGATCTCCAGTCTGAATATTGAGCCGAGCCTCGGATCGGGCTGGCTGCTGAACTATGTCAAGACCTTCAATCCCAACCTGGTTATGACGTGGGGAGTTTCTGTCATTGGAGCGATCAACTCGCAACACAACGCCCTGCAGAATGTCAGCTTTCCCGCTGTCGCCGACAGTGTGATTTTTCCGAACGTCCTCTTCGACGGGCAGAACGCCCCGTCGACCTGGGGACAGGGCTTGATCAACTTGGTCAACCGCAAGCTGGGTATCTCGGTAGTGAATAACTATTTGTGGACTAAAGGCCGGAATAGCTTCAATATCGGTCTTGAATACCGCAAGGTCATCATGGATGACAATGAGTGCTTGGTGGCATGCGGCGGTACTTTCAACTTCAGCCAGCGGACCACGTCTGTTCCCAATGTAAACGATCCTAATTTCGGCACGTACGGCAGTTCGTTCGCGAGCTTCCTCTTGGGGCAAGCAGATGCAGCCAGCCGGCAATCCAACAACGCGCTTGCCATGCGTAGCTATAGCTGGTCGCCTTATATCGAAGACGACATCAAGATGAATGACCGCCTGACGGTTAACCTCGGCCTTCGCTGGGATATCCTAGTCCCGCTGACCGAGGACATCGATAACCGTATTACGTACTTTGATCCCAACATTGCCAACCCTGGGGCTGACGGCCTGCATGGCGCGGCATCGAAGCTCGGCACGTGCACAGGCTGCGCTGGCGTACGACGTGCGGACATCCACTGGCCGGCCTTTGGACCCAGAGTTGGTTTTTCCTACAGAATCAATGACAAAACAATGCTCCGAAGTGGATTCTTTCTGTCTATCCTGAACGGAGGCGCCTATGCCCCGGGAGACAACCGCGTCGGCCAGGACTACGACATCATTCTGAACGGCACTTTCTTCCGCAACTCAAACGGTACCGCTAGTCCAGCCTTTGGGAGCTGGGACGCGAATAGTCTTCCGCCCACAAATCCGGTTCCCTTCAGTCCTTCTGTGGGCAACGGGTCGGTTCTTTATGGCTTCGATGTCAAGACATCAGGTTTGTGGCCATATAACGAAGCGTGGAATGTAAGCGTCGAGAGGAATATTGGCTGGAATATGTTTCTTACGGCCGCCTATGTCGGTAACCGGGATGTTCACCTTCCTTCTCAGTTGAATCCCTACGACCAGTTAGATCCAGGCTATCTATCCTATGGCGGCCTGTTAGGTTCGCTGGTTACTTCACCTCAGGCCGTCGCCGCCGGGATCAAGGTTCCCTATACTAACTTCACGTCGGATTTCGGGTCTTCGGCTACTGTCTCACAAGCGCTCTTGCCTTATCCGCAGTATGCCGGGTTGCAGAACAATTTCGACTACAAAGGAAGTGCTTTCTATAACGCAATGCAGCTACAGGCAGAGAAGCGCTTCTCCAACGGTCTTAGCTTCCTGGTAGCCTTTACCCTATCGAGAAACCTGGCGAATGTGAACTCGGGTTTCGCAGCATTCGCAGCCAAACCATTGAACAAATTCAATCAAAAGCTTGAGTGGTCACCCTCGATTTTAGATCAGACCTACGCGAACAAATATGTGGCTACCTACGAGCTGCCCATCGGCCCGGGTAAGAAGTTCCTGAACAAGGACAATGTCGTCAATCGGCTCGCTGGGGGGTGGCAGGTCAGCACGATTCTGGACTATGAGGGCGGTATGCCCTTCGGTCCGACCGAAACATTCAACCCAGTCAATAACGGGTTTGACCGGCCGAACCTCGTAAGTGGAGTCAAGATACAAACTTTCAGCTATAGCCGCACTAAGAACTATCTAACTGGACACTCTTCGACCGCCCCGACACAGTTTTCAACAAATGCATTTGCGCTCACCAATCCATTCGCGCTGGGCAACACCTATCAGACGTATGGCGCTCTACGTTCGCCTCCTCTTAGGATAGAATCCTTTAGCGCAGTCAAGCGCTTCCCAATCACCGAAGGATTTTCGGCCAGCCTGCGCGTGGACTACTTCAACGCCTTCAATCGAACGCAGCTGCAAGGTCCGGACGCGACTGTCAACGATACGACATTCGGTCAAGTCACCAACTTATCGTCGCAAATCAGCAATCGACAGGGTCAGGCGACCTTCCGAATAGAATTCTAAAAAAGAAAACGGCAAAGACGGGGCGGCAATATCGCTTCGTCTTTCTGCTCCTGGGCCGCAAATTCTAACACCAACTGATAATGCGAAGCCCGTTTCTCGGCGCAAATTGTTACGTGCGGAGTGGGATTAGCTGTGGCTGCTGCGTTCCCTCGACACCGGGGACTCAGCCAACGCATCAGCGCGAGCACAACGAGCAATTCTTATAGACATATCCGCGGGTTCAATTACCAACCGAGTTGGAGTTCCAATGGGTTTGCCATCTGGCGGCAATTCAAGCAGGAGGACTTTCATCGGGAACTGGGTCAGGGAAAGAAATATTTCCCGGGTATCAATACCATCCGCCTTTGGCTCTCCTTCGATGCATATGCTGGCGCAGATGCGGCGGTGCAGAAGACTGTCGCCGCAAATTTCCAGACTGCGTTGCAAATAGCAGATAGTTACCACTTGAAGGTGATTCCGGTTCTATTCAACAACTGGCATAGCGTGCCCGATTTTGGCGGCATCGCTAACGAAATGATCGAGTACTGGATGAACGACCATGATCGCAATCACACCATTCCGGTCAATGTATTTATATCGTATCTGGAGGCATTCGCTGGTGCGCATGCGACCGACGACCGTATTTTGATTTGGGACCTATGCAACGAACCCTTCAACAGCGGAGTTACGCCCGCGCTCTCGGAGTGGCTTACATCCCTTTACCGCAAATGCAAAGAACTGAAAGTCCGGGCTCCCTTGACTGTGGGAATGGCGCCCAGCGTAGACAATTTAAGACTGCTCGATCCGGTAAGCGATGTCCTGACCATTCATCCTTATGGCAATCAAGAATTTCTTGATGCTGCCATCGCGTACGGAGAAAGGGTGGGCAAGCCGGTCCTGGCAACCGAATCTTGTTGGGGATCGCTCGACGATGCCGAGAGGGCAAGAATAGTGGCCATGGAATTGGGTCAACTACGAGACAGAAACCTTGGATTTCTAGCCCACGTCCTGCACCATAGCCAAGTGGCCGACTGTCACCGCCCAAAATACGGGCCCGTGAGCGGCGCCGGCTACATGGCTTTCATTGAGGAGGACGGATTACTGCGACCGCATCACGACATCTTCAACACGTTTGTGTGACGTCTATGTCGAAAACCTCAGCGCTGTTCCAGCTGCTTGGCCCATACAGACCACGAAGAAGATAGGTGCTTGTTCATGGCTTTTTCAGCCGCATCTGGGTCGCCCTTGCCGACGGCGTTGGATATTTGCACGTGACCCTGGTAGGCAAGTTTTTCCGTTGTGTCGGTGCGTTCGATCTTGCGCCAGCGCTCCATCAGCCAGTTCACGACGGCGGTATGCACCGCATCGAAGACCGGATTATCACAAACGCGAAAAAGAATGCGATGGAACTCGATATCCGTCTCCATGAAGCGAGTGCGATTGCCAATCGCCTGGCGATTGTCTTCCAGTGCCTTTCGTAGCTCGGCCAGATGGACCTTGTCGATCACTACGGCGGCTTGTCTGGCCATGGCTGCCTCAACGAACCTGCGTGCATCGAACAGATTTTTGAGACTTTCCCGCTTACTGATCATCATGCCGACGACGCTATCAAGGGTAGTAAAGATATTGTCGACGCTGGGTACCGTAACCCGCGCTCGCCGTCCCGATTCCGTCGTGATGAAACCCTTGCTCTGCAGGGAAAGGAATGCTTCGCGTACAGCTGGCCGGCCGATGCCATACGCGGCCATGATGTCGCGCTCCGATGGCAGTCTGTCGCCAGGTTTCAGTTCGCCCGACCGGATCATTTCTTCGAGCTTTTGCGAAACCAACTCGTGGAGCTTTGAGCGCCGTATAGGGCTTGGCTCGAGGATCAAATCGCGCGTCCCATCAGGGCACATTTGAAGACTTCCTCCGAACAGTGGTCCAACCGCAGACATATTTTATTATGTCGTTCTAAGCTTGCCTGGTTAAGATGCTTCGAGAACAGAGTATCGTTTTGCGGGCTGAATTGTCTTCATCATCGCCGCTCAACGCTTCTCAGAGAGTGCTCCTCCTAATATTAGACTTGGCAAGGTATCCCCATGTTAACCTGTGATGCCAGTATAATCTCGATCAAGAGAGGTAGAACAAGCTGCTCTCTTTCGAGTGGAGCCGCGGCTATGCAGAGCGTTATGAATAACCGAATTCGCTGCACGGCCTGAACAGCATGATGACTGGAAGATGAATTCTTCAGGTAACTATGTTTGTGTCTCCGTCGATCGGCTAATGGGGGATGGGCTATGGGATCAACTTCGCGAGAGTCGGCTACTGATGTCGGTGCTCTATCGGTCCGCTGGAATAACCGCGAGGCCGTGCGGCTGAGCAACGGTGTTGTTGAGCTTGTAGCCCTGACCAGCGGAGGGCACGTGGCCGAGTTGCGGTTCCTAGAGCATGACGGTTACGCGTCACTGAACACCCTTTGGAAGGCTCCGTGGGTTACGTTTGATCCGGAAGAGACACCAGGGGAAGATCTGCCGGCAACCTATGGGCCGGCAGACGTACGCAAGTTTTTCGTCAGCTTTACTGGGCATTGCTTGTGTTTGGATTACTTCGGCGTACCCTCGGCTGAGCAGGCTGCGGCTGGCCTGAGCTTGCATGGGGAAGCGGCCAATGCACGCTGGAACCTATTGTCGCCGGCGCCGTCCGGTGAAGCCCTCGCGAGGTGGCAGGTAAGGCTTCCAACAGCACATCTTGCCTTCGAACGAGAGATTCGCCTGGGTATGGGTGAGAGCGTAGCCTACGTACGCGAAACAGTCACGAATGAGAGCGCGGCGGAGCATACCTTCGATTGGGTGCAACATGTCACCTTCGGTCCGCCCTTATTAAAGGAGGGCGAGAGCACGCTATTCGCTTCCGGAAACCGCGGAATAACCTGGCCAGCCGACTACGACGGTGGCTCCATGCTCGCGAACGATCACGAGTTTGCATGGCCTCATGCACCGCTCGCCAACGGGAAGGGATTCGCCGATTTGAGTCAGCCTTTTGCTGAAAAAGGTTTCGGCTTTATCGCCGGCGTGCAACTTGATCCGCAGCGTAAGCAGGGGTATATGCTGGCAGTGAATTGGAAAGAGCGTCTGGGGATTGGCTACTGTTTCCGCCGGGCTGATTTCCCGTACATGACCATCTGGGAAGAGAATTACTCGCGGCTGGACCCTCCCTGGAATGGAAGAACGCAAGCGCGGGGCATGGAATTTGGTACAACCCCGCTACCGCTGGGCTCCGAGGAGACAGTTCGCCGCGGGCCCCTATTCGACACTCCCCAGCGGTGTGTTATTCCTGCCGGCGGGAAGAAGATAGCGCACTACATTATCTTTCTGTGCAAGCTGCCGACTGGGATTGACTCAATTACAAACATCGAGGCTGCAGGTGCAACGATAGTCCTCTCCAGCGTCAGCGATCGTCCATCGGTATTTATTTCGGCTGACGGGTGTGGGGATTTTCTAGCTTGATCGCGAGCGGCAGAAATTATTTATAAGCGATCTCTGCCAGCCGGGCGTCAAAATCCGCTGGCAAGGCAACTGTGCGCCTATCCCTTGTATGTTGGTATGACGCATTACTCGGTGATCTGGATTTGGGGCGACTCTGCCGAGAAGCACAGGCTGGCGACGAGAGGTTTTGCACTAGATGTGATCTGCAGAGTCGCGACCATGGTGACATTTGCCCGTTTAGTGATGATCGCGTATGACAAGCCCCGTACGGGCGTATTTGCGAGCAAGGTGGTGAGGGGAATTATCGCATACGACTAGGCCATGGGTAAGGTGAGTAAATCCATCGCATCCCAGGTAAACCAAGAGTCATTGGATACGCGAACATTAAGAATGTTAGTTCCCGTTTTCAGCGTCCCAGCAGGCAGTGCGAATTGCGCGGTTGCCGGGAAGGCCAGGTGAGCGGGGTCGGAGAGTTGGATACCGAGCCCGGATCCTAAATGCTCTTCGAATTTCTTACCGTTCATGCCTATCTCGATCAGCGGACCCTCACCGCTATGGCGATCGGCAGTATGAATTCTTAGTCGCGACTGAAGAGTCGCTTTAGAGCGGCTGACATCGAAGGAGAATCGTATATGTTGTCTAGAACCGCGTAGCAAGGATGGAACTAGAGAAGAATCCGGGCGACCACCTTTTAGCTCTACTACGCTTGTAGGCAGGGCTGCTCCGTATTCGCGACAGGTCGAGTCCCGCCTTCCGAGCGAAAGCAGAATATCCTCGCTTGGTTGAATCAAAATATCGTCTGCATTCCAACAGGAGATTCGCCAGCCGATCTGAACCAACGATAGTTCGTCCTTGATCGGTGCACGGAGCGAAATTGTGCCGGACTCTCCGGGTGGAACAAAAGCATGATTGTTGAGTATCGTGATGTCTGTTCGGTATTCCAATAACGGGTGCGGCTCGCAGAAGAGAGCCGTCATCTTACCCGTGTTCTTAACTTGAATATTAATCGTCTCGTCTTCGCCTTCGGTCATCGCGGGCGTGCAACGCGCTTCTAGGTTCGTCCGCCGCACTGGCCGAATCAGGCGGGTGTCCTTTTCCGGAAGACTAAATCCACTCACCACTTCATCCGAAGCTCCTGACAGCCAGAAGAGCAAACGTGCCATGAAAAAGGGAAAACCATCCCAGGATTGAAGACTCCAGCCCCAATCGACGTTGGCTCCTTCATAGCCGTCGATCATGGGGTAATTGACCCACCCATTGTTGCCAACGAGGCCCGATGCATATGCGACGGTCCGCCCTTTTCCGTGGGTGCTAGCGACCAAAAGACTGTCCCCATTGGTCGTTTCAATCAGGACATCCGCTTTATCTTTTGGCATAACGAGGTTATAGCCGCTGACGTTGGGAAAAGAAGCGCCTACCTTTCCGGATACGAGAGGATGAGCGTTATTTTTAACTTTAATGGCACTTCGACCACGTGTTTGCGCATTTCCTGCCCCCGCAAAGGTAACTGGCAATGCCTGAGCTAAAAGGGTGCTTTCCAGGCCTGTGTTCCCGTAACCGCTCCATCCGCCCTCGATACCAAGTCCCACGCCAGAAGCCACAGCTTTGGCAAGTATGGCAAGGCTCCTTGAGCCAAGCCTGGAGGCAAGCGAAGTCGCTTTCTTGTAATCGCCTTCTCCTAACCAGATGGCGTCGTAATCTTGTGCCAGTCCTGCGGCTACTTTTTCGATAGCCTCGGGGTTTGCGGAGATAAAGGTGGAACGAACCCCAAAGCGACGCAAAGACCACGCGACATCCCGGTATCGATCTTCATTTGTATCTTGAATCCATAAAACCCGGATGGTGCGTGCCCCGGATGCAATTAATGTCTGATCATCGCCATCGATGTCAGAATTTCGAAGCAGCCCATCAAAGGGCCAAAGGAACGTATTGTCTGCCCCAAAGATATGAAGACGCTCGGCCATAAGCGCCCCCTCACTGTCCTTCAACTGTAGTTCTATAAAGATCGGCCCTAAGGCTGTTTGCATGGGCGGCTTAACATTCAGTTGACCTAATGGAATGACTTGCTGCGGAAGAACTGAAGAGTTTCCTCTTGCTTGCGTGATCACATCTCCACGCCGATCTCGCGCGACCCACTGCCAGTTCAGTTGTGACAGCGGAGTTGGCGCGTCGCTGGTAAGCCACACTGTGGCATTCAGTCCTTGCGCTGGATCATAGAGGATAGAATCGTAACGCAGCGTCACGCTAACCGGAGCAAGAGCTTGCCTGACAAAATCGTACTTCATCAAAGTACGGCCGTCGTAGTCTACCAAGTAGCTGCCAGCTCCGTTGGTCCAAGGCTCATTGAAATCCCAGCTAGTGATGCTTCCAATACGGTTTCCTTTGCGACGTAGTTCATCGTAGGCGTAACGAAGTCCCTCGGCACCAATAAACTGACCGGCCTCGACAAGAGTCTGGAGGTCGTCCATGGGGCCGAAAAGCTCTTGTATTACAGGCTTCATCAGCCAATACAAAGGAGTGAACGCGGCTTGAACAACATTTTTGTGAATCAGTACCGGGTCAAGGAGATCATCCAGCGGCCATTGTGATGCAGGTGGGAAGTCTCTCAGAAAGACCTCAAGATTCGCCGGGCTCTGCGTGCCAAATTCACCATAGCGCATGGCGTTTATGGTATTAACACCCAAGTCAGGATTGGCACCAGAGATCGACTCCAAGACGGCGTTGTAGTGCTGATAGTGACTTCGCGGTTCGTAATTCCACGGACCGTGTAACGAACCCTGCATTGGATCTGTGGCTCGGAAGAGTCTTGAATCATTGAGTGCGCAGACTTGTTCCAGGACATGAAGAGCGGGATGGTCAGTTCCTTGTTGCCAGGGCATCTCATTGCCCCCGACCCATTCAACGATAGAGGGATGGTTGCGCAGCTGTTTTACGATGCAGGTGATGGTCTCTCTTAAATTAGCGAGAAAGACAGGTCCTGTTTCGGGCAACGAGTTAGCAAGGGGAAATTCTTGCGAAAGCATGATGCCGAGCTCGTCAGCCTGGTCATAGAACTGAGCGGGCAACGTAACTCCACCGCCCCATATGCGCAGAGTGTTCATGCCTGCTGCTTGGGCCAGTTGAACCAGCCGTGTAGCACGCTCAGCATTGCGGCCAAAGAACAGGTCGGGAGGAACGACATCCGAGCCCATCATGCGAACTGGCCTGCCGTTCACTAGAAGAGAGTAGGGATTGATAAAGTCAGGTGGGGCACCTTGAGTTGCCTGCCAGCGGATTTCCCGTATCGCGAATCGTGTACTTTTGAAGTCAAGCACGCTTCCAGAAGTACTCTCGACCAGCCGGACTTTTAAATTGTATAACGGTTGCTTTCCTTGACCGTTCGGCCACCAAAGCGCGGGCTGATCGAATAAGAGTTCAGCTTCAATAAAGTTGTTTCCCTCTTGCAATCGACTATCTACAGCCACGGTATTGTCGGGACCGTGCCCTTGGGCAAGGAAAGATGCTTGGGTATTCACAGCAACCTTGCTATCGACTTCGAGACGTACTCTTACCGTTGCGTGACGGTAGTCATCTGAAAGCAATGTTTCTATCTGCACCCATTGAATCGCGCTGGATCCGGTGGCCTCAAGCCAAACATCCTGCCACAGACCGAGGGTGTAGACGTTAAATCCCCAGTCGTAAGCGAAATTTGTAACGCTCTTGAGACCCTGCAATACCTGGCGTGTATGAACGTAACAAGCGATGAAGTCATTTGGTGTATCCGCACCGCTCAATGCGCCGTCAGAAACGGCGAGGCAATGACCAATCTCCTGCGGCATGTGCGCGATCTTCACCGCCAGTTTATTTTTCTCGCTGGTCTTCATGACATCGGTAACATCGAATTCAAACCGGCGAAACTGTCCCGCACAAGTGCCAAGAAGATGTTCGTTGACCCAGATCTCTGCCTCGAAATCAATGCCACCGAAGATCAGGCGCAGGCGCTTATTTTGTAATTCTTGAGGTAAATCAAACTCCTTGTGATACCACCAATCCTTCGTGGCGACCTCCCCCAAGCGAGGATCGCCAGTCCCATACCAAAGAGGAGTTAGCAATCGGGCTCTTTCGAGATCGGTCTGGATATTTCCTGGCACTTGCGCCGGTATTTGAGGTTTGTTTGTGCCAGCTGCCTGAATCCACCAGTCCGCACCGCTCAACACCAACGTGCGGTCAAATAACTGCGGGTCGACGTGGCTGCCGTTCTGATCCGATAAGGAGCTCGCCCGGGAAGAGAAGTGGCCTACTGAAGCCAAGACCAGGGTTGCCGTCGACGACGCAAGAAAGTCTCTACGAGTGAGACCAGTCGAAGTTGGCCGCTCGTCCTTCACGCGTATCCTTTCCCTGGGATGAGGCTATCGGCTACGCGGAGTCTCTTCACTTCCATCATCCCCGATTCCTGCGGGTGAAATCGTCTGGCTTAAGCAAGCCACACGGATCACGCTGGTGCGAAAGAAACTGTTTTCCTTCCAGCCTGTAAAAGGCCTTACCCCGTCAGGGGATTGCATCACTACGTGACCTCTATGAGCAAGTGTCCTTCGGCGGGGATGCTCACTTCGCCGATGTACGTGTCTCCAGAGCGATGAAAGCTTTCGCTGGAAAATTGATAGGTTTTGCCAGAGGCCATGCCCAGCTTTGCCGGGGCGAAGCGAATTGTCCTCTCGGCCGTTACCTTGCTGAGATTGAAACAATTGATCACTGCGGTGTTGGTCTTCACGTCAGTGTGCACATGTGTCTGTTCATCGATTCCATAAAATGTTCCCGCGGCAAAATAATGCTTGAGCCGCCGGTAGCTGAGCATGCCCTGCTTCTGCGCTTTGCGGACCGCCGCATCGGGATGAGTGCCGCCAATTCCCAGGTGCCGGCAGGTAGAAGCATTCCACCAGAAGACCAAAGCGTTTTGATTATCCGTTCTAAGATCGATGTGCAAATAGATGGGTAGGCTGTAGGCCAGGTTGTAGTAATACAGCGCGATGCTATGACCGCTGAGAAGGTCCTGCATAGGTTGCCACATCAATTCGAAGCCCCAAATGCTATCGAAACCCTCACCTTGACAAGCACCTTGACCTTCCGGACAGTGTCCATGTCCATAGTATAGAGGAGTTGGATTATGCATTTCGATTAATACATTCGGATATTCAGCATGGACCATGCGCGCTAAACGGCATTTTGCCTGATCGTGTTCTTCACGGCGTGCTGGCAAGCGGTGTCCGTGATTTGGATCCCAGCATTCTTCGTGATAGTTGGTGCCATCGAACATGAAAAAGGCCGCGCCGCCCCTCGCCAGGGTTTTCAGACGATCGGCTGTAGTGTTGATGTACTGATCAGAGGATCCGCATAATGGCGAGTCGAGAAACCCTTTTTCTCGTATCCACATGCGCCGTCGTCCAAAGCGATCTACGCGATTTGCAGAAGTTGGATAGGAACTGGGATCACACCATCCGGAAAGCGGAGTATGCAACGACGACTTTAAGCCATAATCCCGCTGCAGCATGGTAGTGAAGGAATCGTATGGGCCAAGTCGCTCTTCGTCCCAGATCTTTGATCCAAAGTTTGTGTCCCATCCGGGGTCCATGTACAACGCCTCACAACCAATCTCTTTAGCCTTTGCAGCTTCTTCTTTCATGCTGTCTAGTGAGTAATATTTTTTGCGCATCGCAGGATCATCCTGTTGATCGCCCGGCAACCACCATAATTTATTGTCGTAGATCTCGTTCCAATGAATGGGCGCGTTGAATCCTGGTGGGCAACCATGTCCACGCTGTTCCATCTCTGCGCGGAAAGTGTAATAGCCCTGCTGCCAGTCGCCTTTATATGCACTGATACGTGTAGCCCCAAAGCGATGGGACTCGCCCGGTTGCAGCCAGGCTCCATGTTCAGGATTTCCGCGATAAATGCCGACGCCTCCCCAGCGCAAGCCTGGCTTTCCCGGAGAGATAATTACACGATCTAAGAGGGCAAGCTCCAATCCCCCCGGGCTGTATTTCGTAATCAGAAATCCTTGTTTACCATCGGTCCATGCCCACGCTTCCGATGCAAAAGCTGAGGTGACAGTAGTCTCATCCCACCATAGTTCACAAAAATACTGCTCGCTTAACACCTGGTTTAAAGTGAAATCTGCATATTGTTCATCATGCCCCGCTGGGTCTCTTCTGAAAGGGACCGCAGTGAACTTAAATCCAGCCCAACTCGCCGGCACCTGCTTTCCCTGCAATGGAACCGGGAGCACGAATCCTGTTCGAACATCATGAAGATCGAGAGGAATATCCCCGTGATTGCTAAGTCCCAGTTGTTCCTCGATCCATGGGTTCGCAGGATCCGCCGTAAATCGGTGCTGAATCATCATGCCTGTTTTAGGGATGCTGCCTTGAAGCAACAAAGAGTTTCCCTCTTTCTGCACTCGGGAGAAAACAGGGGTTCCGAAAGAATAAGAATAGGCGTCTTCTGCCAAGACTCTGCCCGTAGGAACATGGAGCAGGCGGCACTGTAGGTTCTCACTCGGCGTGACAGTTAATTGAAATTGAGCATTGCTCACTGTTACGCTTTCAGCATTTTTAGAAGTGGCCTGAGCAGCTGTTTGCACAACTACGCCGCCTGGCACTGCGACCATAGCCGCCTGCGCGACGCCGAGCTTCACCAAATCTCTGCGATTCATTTTGTCTCCTCGTCCATTCATCCGCCGAAGGGCACTTCCGGCAGGCCAGCTACATCCGTCGAAAGGGCAAAAAGCGAGCCCGCGAGCGGTCCGTTCTTCAGCGCATTCCAGCCAAGCTCCACGCAAGCCGAGGTGATATATAACGTTTTCAGGTCGAGGCCGCCGAACATGCAACTGCTCGGCCTCTGCACTGGCATGCGTATTGTGCGCTCGATGGTGCCGTCGGGCGCATAGCGGAGGATGCGCCAACCGTCCCAGACAGCAGACCAGACGAAACCCTCGCTGTCGACGGTCAGTCCATCCGGAAAGCCGTCAGTCGCTGCCAATGTAGCGAATACTCGACGCTCCCCGAGCGTTCCAGTCGCCAGATCGAATTCGTAGGACCAGATAGTGCGGACCATGGAATCGGTAAAATACATGGTGCGATTGTCGGGACTCCAACCTAATCCGTTGGAACATACAAACCCAGTTGCCGTTTGGTTGATAGAGCCATCTGGATCGAGCCGATAGAGACTTCCAGTGGGCTCGGGGCCTTTCTCGTTCATGGTGCCTGCCCAGACGCGGCCACTGCGATCAACTTTCCCATCATTGAAGCGGTTCTGGGGAAGATGGTTTTCAGGATCACCGATGCGTGTGACCTCTCCCGTCTGGAGATCGAGAAAACCCAATCCTTCGGTGTCTCCGAATACCATGCCGCCGGATTGCGTCGGTGAAGCGAACCCTACTGGTCGAGGCATCGGCCAGAGGCCCGTTTGGCCACGCATAGGATCCCAACGAAAGATTGCAGGCCGTTTGATGTCCACCCAATAAAGCACGTCTTCAGCGCTGCTCCACGTGGGTCCTTCGCCCAAGAGTGCATTCGCCTGCTGCACACATTCAATTTCACCCCAACTCATGCCTTGCCCCGTTCATGCAATTAGTGATTGATATGCTTTAGGGGTGTTAACCTATCATACCAATTGGAATTGTGGCAAATAGTTTGACGGAAAATACCCGCAAGGGGATCCTGATCTCGAACGAGGTCGGCAACGATGTCGTCCCGGTCTATACGCTCGGTCGCCGCTTCCGTAACGTGTGGGCGCGAGAGCAACCAGCGCGGGAACCGAGTTCTCGGTTTCCAAGGCAAGGAAGTCGATTCGTGCAAGGTAGGATTCAGTGGGAACGCAATGCGAATCTTCCGCGTTTTCTGGTCGTCTTGATCCTGTGTGGCGCCCTGACTCAACCTACGCTCCCGGATTCTCCCTCATTTTCCTACCTAAGACAGGCGCATTGTTCTCTTTATTTAGGATCATTCATTCTCCGGCCGCAGGAGGCAGTTTTGTGCTTCCTTGGCGAACAAACCCCTCTATTTCTTGGCATTTCGCTACTGCATATCAACTGGGGCAGTGTGATCGTGAACAGAGGGCCGAATTCGGAAGTTAGGTGATATCCGTGAGCTACGTTTCGATCCTGTTATCGCATCGAAGCCCGCGAGCAATTTCTGGTTTGTATTGCAAAACGAAGCGCAGTTGCGTTATTTTGAATTTCGGACAATGTTGAAGCAAGTTACATCCCGCCTTTCCTGTTGTCTTCGTCTCGCATAAGACCTGCCCAGTGCGTTTCTTGAAATCGTTCTAATTTTTTTCCAGCATTTGGGTTGCGTATCTTCCTCGCTGTGCATTGTTTTGCTATACGTCGGAGACTACATGTATTCGTCGTCATTCGAGTCTGCTTTGCAAGGTCAAAGAGTCTGTTTTCGGCGATGTTTCTTCTCTGTCCAAGCCTGAGTATCTGGCATGAGCCCGGCCTCTGGACAGCGTCTGACGCTTAGCTTTGCTCAGAAAATGACGATCTGAGTAGGGTGACTAGCCAGAGATCTTTTCTCATTTTTACGGAGGTCAGAAAATGCACTTACGAATGACGCAATGGTTGCGGGACATTACTATCACTGTCGCAGTGTTCGCGATTTGGGCATTCCCAGTAAACGCGCAAACATTTCGAGGTGGAATCAGTGGCATCGTGACGGATGCTTCAGGAGCAACCGTCTCTAGTGCTAGTGTGCAGGCAGTTAATGATGGCACCGGGCAATTGCATCAAACCGTTTCTTCCAGTGCAGGCGAATTCACTTTCCAGGACCTACCGCTGGGCAGCTATACCATCACTGTTTCAGCGCCAGGTTTTGAAACGGTGAAGACGAACAGGGTCCCCGTATCGGCGGGGGCGGTCTATAGCCTGCCAGTCAAGCTTTCCCCCGCCTCGCAAAATACGACAGTAGAAGTATCTGCTTCCACTCTGGCTCTGGATACGACGTCTCCTACGCAGACCAGCACAATTGCAGAACGGTCGGTGCAGGATATTCCGCTAAATGGCAGAGACTTTACTCAACTGCTTGCACTGACGCCTGGTTTTGCAGGGTACTCGGCGAATGGCACAGACGGTTCCCTGAACGGTACTCGAACCAATCAAATCAACTGGCAGATCGACGGTGTAGATAACAATGACGCTTGGCACAACATCCCAGCTGTGAATCAAAGTGGTGTCTCAGGTATAGCCGGTGTGATAATGCCCGTCGATGCGGTCGAGTCTTTTTCCGTGCAAACGCAGTCCGCTCCGGAAGCGGGGCGCAATCCTGGTGGCACGGTCAACCTCGGCCTAAAGTCAGGCACAAATCAATTCCATGGCACCGCATATTACTTCAACCGGAACGAGTTCTTCGGAGCGGGCTCTCCATTCCAGGACACGAAACAGAAAGTTCGCAACTATAACGTCGGCGGATCTTTCGGCGGCCCGATCCTTCGCGACAAGTTGTTTTTCTTTGGAGCTTTTGAGAAGCAGAGGTTTGTCATAGGACTTTCAGGCAGGTCCACGCAACCTTCCCTCGCCTACCAGGCACAGGCTTCTGCTCTACTCACTGAGCACAATGTGCCGATCAATACTGCCACCCAAGCGCTGCTGAACACGCTTTGGCCAGCAAACGCACTCAACGGACCAGCATCTCCAAACAATTACAGCAGCTCCGATCCGGAGGATGGCTATAGCTACAACGGCATCATCAAAGCGGATTACAACATCAACGATCACAACAGTATTTCATTTCACTGGTTTTCAGGTGAGGGAAACTCCGCGGCTCCGGTTGGCTCGCAACTGCAGTGGTATTATCAGACCGCACCGACACATGTTCAGAACTATGCGATCGTTGTGAACTCACAACTCTCACCTACGATTACAAATCAGGTTCTTGTCGGTGTGAATTACTTTAATCAGGTATTTCTGGATTTCAATACCGATTTCGATCCAATTGCACTCGGCTTCAATACTGGCGCTAGCATTCTTGGAGCGCCCGAAATCAAGCTCGGTCAGCAGGCGACTTCGCAACTTGGAGAAGTCGGACTTACTCCGCCGCTGGGCCGTAACGATATCACTGGCCACATAACGGACGCACTTTCATGGACGGTCGGCGCGCATCAATTCCGGTTTGGCGGCGAATTTCGCCAAGTGCAGTTGGACGAGTTCTATCACACAAATCAACGTGGCACATTTACCTTCTCCGGCCAGCGTGGACCGTGGGCAACTGCGCCAACTCCAAGTGACTTGAATGCGGACACCAATACTCTTATCCTGGCGGATTTTCTCGGCGGATATCTTGATCGAGGTACGATTGCCCGTGGAGATCCAGAGCGTCAGGTGTTCGTAAACACGTTTGCTCTCTTCGGCCAGGATGCGTGGCAGCTTTCTCATAAGTTCAACCTGAACTATGGCATTCGGTATGACTACGAGGGTCCGCTGCACAATGACACCAAGGACCTCTCGGTTTTTGTTCCGGACAAGGGTGGTATTGTCTTTCAAGGCGCTGGTATCGGTTCGGTTTATCCAGCGGACTATATTAGTCTGAGCCCGCGTTTAGGTTTTGCCTGGCAGCCAGAGGACAATGGCAACACAGTGATTCGGGGCGGAGTCGGACTGTTTTTTGATACTCCAAATCTGAATATCTTCTTGTCCCAGAACCCTGGCAATGGCGGAGCCGTTGGTTTGCAGGGAAATCCGGCAGGCCCAAGTCCTGTCCTGACACTTGGTATTCCAACGCAAGTGATCGTGCCTGACCAATTGCTCGCTCCAACGGGCGTCGATCCCGAAACCGCTTGCATCGTCACATCTGATAATGTCAGCCCGTGCGGACTCTTCTCCGTAGATCAAAATCTCCGCAATCCTCACGATGTGAATTACAGCTTGAATATCCAGAAGAGCTTCGGGTCGAAAGTAGTTACGCAGCTTGGTTATGTGGGAAGTGCAGGCAGGAAGCTGATTTTATTGCGGGACATCAATCAACCGGCGTTCAATTCTGCAGGAGCAAATGTAGATGCGTATACCCAACAGATCAGTCGGCCCTACTATTCTGCATTTCCAAACTACGGCGCTATTAACGAGGCGGCCAGCGCCGGCAACTCCAATTACAACGCGCTGCAAGCCGTAGTGCGTCTGAGGAGTTGGCATGGGCTTAGTTCTCAAGCCTCCTATACATGGGGCCATAGCCTGGATGAAGGCACTCAATGGCGCAACGTGCTTCCACAAGACAGCACGAATATTCAGGGAGATTATGGCAACAGTGACTACGACGTCAGAAACACTTTCAGTGCCTATTTCATCTACGATGTGCCCGGATTATCTTCCGGACCACATTGGCTTTCGCATGGCTGGCAGGTAAACAGTCTTGTCTCACTTCATGGCGGAGAGCCGTTTTCTGTACTGAGTTCCAGCGACAACTCAGGAACAGGCGAGGGCTACCAGCGTGCGGTACAGGTACTGCGTGATCCTTATGCGGGCGTTAGTCACAAGTTCGCGGATCAGCAGGTAACCTGGGTCAATCCTGCTGCCTTTGCAGATGGGCCGGCGGGCACGTTCGTCGGAACTTCAAGGCGCAATCAACTCTTTGGGCAGGGATTTGAGGATGTTGACCTCTCCGTTTTCAAGACAGGCAACATCGGAGAATGGGTCAAAATCCAGTTCCGCGCGGAGCTATTTAACGTCTTCAATCGCAAGAATCTTGCTCCACCCTCGAATACAGTCGGCGATGGCTTCGGTATCATTTCCGACACGATTGGCGATTACAACGGTGCCCCGGGCATTGGGCCAGGAGAGCCTTTCAATACACAATTTGGATTGAAAATTATTTTTTGATCTGAGCCGGGTATGCATTCGTATTCAAAAAGATGCATTGTGAGCGCTCATTCTCGCCTCATGGTGAGAAAGACGCTACTTATGACCAGGGCCGCCCCGAACAGAGTTCGGAGGGTGAGCTGCTCCGATGCGAGGAAGTGACCGAGGGCAAGGGCCACGATTGGATTCACATAGGCATGGCTAGCAACTTTACTGGCGGGCATACGGCCCAACAGCCAGACAAAGGCGGTGAAACCGATGAGCGATCCTGCGGTGATGAGATAAACCAGCGAAAAAATGGCTTTGGCCGGAAACGCGGGAAAAGGGCGCAATTCGCCTGCAACTGCGGAGAGAATTAGCCGCCGAGCATCATCTCAGCTGCGGCGGTGACGGTACGAGATCGCGGTAGCGACAGGGCTTTGGTGAGCACCGAGCCAAGCGACCAGGCCGCGGAGCCAGCGAGAATGATGAAGCAGGGAAGAATGGGCAAGCCCGGACCACCATCGCGGAGCAGCATGAGCGCGACTCCGGCGAATCCGATTGTGACGGCGAACATGACACGCCAGCGAAACCTTTGTTGGCGGAAGACAAAGACTTCGAACAGAACGGTGAGAAGTGGCAAGGTGGATTCGAGTACGGAGGTGATCCCCGAAGGGACGTATTGCTCGCTCCAAAAGAGCGCTCCGTAAGTGACGGAAAACATCAGAAAGCCGATGATGGCGAGGCTTCGCCACTCGCGCAGCGATGGAGCTTCGGCGCCTCGCAGACGAACGAAGACGTAAAGGATAACGCCGGCAGTAAAAAACCTGATCCCAGCCGAAAACCATGGCGGTACCAGCAGCACGGCGGTGCGGATGGCCAGGAAGGTCGATCCCCAGATGACGTAAATGGCGAGGAACGCCAAGATGATCCGGATGTCAATGCGCCTGCGGGTGACCGGGGCTGTGACCAATATAACCACCATATGCTCTATAGATGGTTATAACTATACTTGGAGTTTCTTCACCTGTAAAATAAGTTTAGGGGGTTAGATGTTATGAAGCCTCACAAGCCAGTCAAAGAATTTCAGCTGCTGGCCGGAAACACGGCCCTGGACTTGGTGAATACGCTCGATAACCGCTTCCGCGAGAGCGGGCCGGATGAACTGCTGGTGAGCTATGACGATCTGCTACGCTTTGTCCAGCAGGCCGGGCTGCTCACCGCGGAGCAGATTCGCAGGCTGAGAAGAGCGGCAGGTGTGGAAGCAGAGCGCCGACGAGTTCTCGAGCAGGTTAAGGAGTTGCGCGAGGCCTTAGCCGGCGTGGGTTACGCGTTACTGACCGAGGAAGAACTGCGGAAGCATGAGGTTCATTTGCTGCAAAAGTATTTCCATCGTGCCAACGCGGCACGGCTGCTGGGCGACGATGGGAGGCGCTTGGCGTGGAGTTGGCCGAAGCGGGAAGAACTATCTGCTCCATTGTGGCTGCTGGCGCAAGAGGGAGAGAAGTTCTTTCTGTCGGAGCAGGCCGAGCGGCTCCGCTGCTGCGCCAGCGATACCTGCCGATGGCTCTTTCTAGACACCAGCAAGAACCACACGCGGCGATGGTGCGATATGAAGATTTGCGGCAACCGGATGAAAGCGCGACGGTATCAGGCGCGGTTGGCCAGCGATTAAAACTCCGTGAGCAGATCCAGCACCATATCGATGACCAATAGAACGACGGCTCCGTTGGGTTTGACGCACACAGGTATGACAGTAGATGAATTTTCTTTTCGGATCGACGGCCGGATTTAGCCGATAAGGAACTCTTATCTACGGGGATCTGCAGTGAATTGGCCAGGGCATTCGTTTCGGCTGCCATGCCGAGAACCGCCAGGAATTCAGCATATTGCTCATCGGAGAGACCTTTGGCGCGTGCCGAGGCCGTGTGCGAGTGGACGCAATAGCTGCAGCTATTCGCCATAGATACCGCTATATAGACCAGCTCTTTAGTAAGAGGATCGAGCGCTCCGGGCTCAATCATCACCTGTTTGACACTTGCCCACGTTCGCTCAAGGATGGCAGGCTGATTCGCGAGAGCGCGCCAGAAATTATTCACAAAATCTGACTTTCGCGTAGCGCGTATATCGTCGAATACGGCTTTCACGACTGGGACAGCTGTGGCCTCCTCATCGGTCCAGAGCTTTACAGTAGCCATCCGACAGTCCTCCAATTGCAATCATAGAGGTTGTCCGCCGTTCTCTTCCATTCGTGGCGAAAAAATATCGCAAGTGTGCGAACAAATTGGTCATCAGATGCCGACTTGGTTTACCCATAAGGATGTCGCGGGGATCGTTAAAGCACGGATGGAGCGGCGTCATCAATTTTTCGGCGATTCAGACTTTTGCGTGACAGCCCGCTGCCAATGAGTCATTATCGCGGACCAAAGACGGACGGATCGGCAATGCAATGGGCGGATCAACCCGGTTGACTTATTGCCTCTGGCTGGGCGCCGGCAGCGAATTGCTGGAATCTGCTCAAAGGCATAGCGCCGGCCGATGCTCAAACATTGACCCGATTCTTCGAGCTATGCTAGCGTCAAGTCATGGCGTTTCCTTTGTTCCATTGTTGTCGCTGCGACCAGCCTTTCGTTGGGTGAGCCGCGACATTCTCAGATATTCCTGAAACGCCTTCTCCAAAGCTCATCCGAAATCCGCAATCGTTAGCGCGTGGTGTCCGTCGACAGGCAGATATCCAATTCCGCGCTTTGTTTGCGACCGTTCAGCTATGGAGAGATCTTATGCAATTCGCTGCTTTCACTAAGCGCATCTTCTTGCTCTCATTTCTGGGAATTCTTTCGCTCCCTATCGCCGCCCAGACCAGCCATTCGAAACCGGAGACGGTGGAATGGGTTTACAGAGTCCGGTATGGCTTCGAGGACGAGTGGCTTCAGATTTTCCGCAAATATCAGCTTGCCATCCTTGAGCGGCAGAAGCAGCTTGGGTATGTGCTCGATTACACGGTCTGGACACCAAGCCTGCACACGAGCGAAGAATCACGTTGGGACTATCGCGTCGTCATCACCCGGGCGTCGCACGACGCGCCACTTGGACAATCCGAGGCGGAGGTCGGAAAGCAGCTTTTTCCCGACCAGGCAGCGTTTAAACGGGACGAAAACCGACGATGGGAGCTGACTGCGAACCATTGGGATCTCCCTATTCATCGGGTCAACCTGAATCAACCGGAGTAGCCGGAGGGCACAGCATGAATCAGAGTATGAATGATGTTCTGGACCTATCCGGCGCGGGCTCGAGAACGCCTGAGGAACTCGCCAGCTTCGTTGCGCGTTTCGCGTCGTCTGATGGATGGATGGACCGGGTTCGGCTGCGTGCCGAACGGCGCTGGTATGAGCGCCTATATCACGGTCCCGACTATGACATTTGGGTGATCAGCTGGATGCCAGGACAATCCACCGGCTTCCACGATCACGGTCCATCATCGGGAGCTTTCGTTGTGGCAACCGGGATTCTTGAGGAGCATTGTGTTGATGAGCGGACCCGCGTGATACATCCGGGCAAGCCGCGCGCATTCGGCCCCGACTACGCGCATGACGTTCGTAACGTCTCCCTCGCGCCAGCCATCAGCATTCACGCATACTCCCCTCCACTCAATGAGATGAACGAGTATGAGCTGGATGGAAGTCGACTGGTTCCGCGTGACGGCGGGTCTGAGCGGGCAGAGACGCTCGATGATGAGTGGAACGCGCAAATCCGGAAATCCGGAAACCGGACCGGTGTAGTGAGCATTGAGCACGTGCTTTCAGCGGCACGTACCCGGCTGCGACGACTATCTCCGAATGAGACCTATGAGGCGATGGTCAAAGCAGAGGCGACTCTCGTCGATATTCGTCCCGAGGGCCAGCGCGCGAGCGAGGGCAGTATCGCGGGAGCGGTGGTTGTCGAACGTAACGTGCTCGAGTGGCGGTTTGACCCGGGTTCCAGTGCGCGGCTGGCTGTCGCGACTGATCACGACCTACAGGTGATCGTGTTCTGTTCTGAGGGCTATGCCTCAAGCCTCGCGGCCACAACTCTGCAGGATCTCGGACTCTGGCGCGCGACGGATATGGTCGGTGGATTTCATGCATGGCGAGCAGCGGGTCTGCCGATTGTGCCACCAAGCAAGTCTTCCTAGAATCGATCCTGCTACAGGGTGTACGCTCAGCTCTTGGACTTTGCTGGCATGGCTGCCGCCACGAATGGGCTGGTCAGGATCGTGAAGTTGGACTTGCCATTTCTTTAACCAGAAAGCACGTCGCTCATGCTCGTGCGGGCCACTGAAACCTTTATCCAAATGGATGTGACATAGTTTGTCGGCACCCCTTTGACGCGTCCGTGCAGACGACCGAACGATACATCGGCTGCCGGCAGAAGTTCAAAGAAGCGGTCAACGAACGATTCCAAATCTTGCTTGCCAACACGGCGTGATAATCCGGTTTATCTTGTTTCTTAACTGACGTCAGTTCTTGTTGCTGCTATTTAGAAACTGGCAACTCCTTGCTCGGTGATGGTTTTGCCGTTGGGCTTTGGTGTGCCATCAGAGTTGCAATCGGCTGTGCCGTCTTCTCGGATAGTGAAGCAAGTGAACTCGGCGCCGGTAGAAAAGGCGTAGACCGGGAACGAGCCTGCGTGCTCGCGCATCGCGATTACGATCTCGTTCCCAAGCATTGCGACGTCTGCATTGTGTTTGAAATAAGCCTGCTGTCGCTTACGAATAAGGTCGCTGTTGACGGGTTCGTTAACTTTACCGATCGCACCGGGCTCTGCTCTTCTTTCCTTGGCCGCATTTCCGATGCTGTAGCTCACTTTGTACGGGATATTGTCGGTGGGATCTTTTGTCTCCACCGCGATGTAACCAGTACCCATGTCGAAGCCGTGTGCCAGTTTCACGCGCGTCATCTCGCTGCGATACCCGAGGATCAACTCGTACAGCTCCGGAATCTCCATCCTGAGTGCCTTCGCATATCGAACGAGTTTGTAGATCACATATTGATCCTCCGGCTTCGAGAGGGGTAGAAAACAGAAGTACGCTTTCCCTGGTCCGCTGTGGTGGCTCTGGGCCTTGACGCCCTTGTCCTCGAGATTCTTGATCCTCTCAGGCTCTTTGATCTGGGCCGCAGCGTACCACTTACGGCCCGGTATCACCAGTTTTACACTGAGATCGTGGAGGCCAAGTTGGTACTTCAGCTTGCGGGTCTTGAAATTCGCCGGCTTCATAAACGCCGTGGTGTTGATCCCGCGATTAGGAGCGCCGTACACTACCGGTGGTTTGGGGTTGCGGACGGTCCAACCCATGCCTGTCGGCTTCGGGTCGACGATCGCATTGAACTTCTCTTTGTGGCATGTTGCCCCTGCGGGAGGTCCCGCGACAGGTTGACGATCAGAGTTGGCATAGAACCTATCTTCGGAGGCTATGTTCATCGGTCCCGTCTTATTCAGCAGTTTGTCAAAAGCCCCGCTGAACGACCGCATCGTCATTCGATGTTCCGCAACAGCCTGATTGAAGGTGTCGGCGCTTTCCCAAGCTTTGTAGGCGCTCCACCACTCCTTGATCAGGCGCTCTGCCTTCCCCCAGTCCTGCCGGATGACAGTGGTTGCCGCGACTTTCCCCTGATCGTCATCGTTTAGGTCGAGATCAAGGATCGCCTCATGAAGTGCTTTACGATTTTTTTCTAAGCTCATAGTGATCCAAGCCCCTGCATAGTCCGCGCATGAACCCGCGTTCTGCTCAATTGTCACGCCATCTATCGGGGACTTCCTCCTTTGTTTCGACACCTCGGCACTATACTCCGGATAGTTTCTGATAACCAGCATTATCAAAAGTCCTCGGCACGTCCGGCTAGAACCATTATTGCAACTTGGCCCCAAGAATCCCTCACTTGGAATGAGCTAAATTGACTCGGCTGGAACGATTGACATAGATCTTCAGGTTATTTACTGGGTGAACGATCAAAACACAAATAGGAAAATCGATTGGCACCTTCCCCGTCTGGTCAACTAAGCAGATTTACTCAGGCGATATCACAACCTGCAGCTCTGTCCGAACTTTTGTCCTTCGGTATTATGGCCCGAAACTAGGCTTAGGTGCCTCCCTTAAGTCTTACTCGACTTAAAATTCTCATGGGCCTAAAATCTGACCACTAAGGATGCATTCTGGGTCTACCACTTTAGGGCGACAGGCTGCTATGCGAAATCACAGCTTCATCTCATCCGCGATAACCATGTTTCCTAATATTGATACGGCACTCCTCGGTAATGCGGCGGAACGCTTGGCAAAGATCATGGGAAGCAAATAAGGGGAGTTAAAATCGCCGAGGCGCTACCCCTACTCTGCCATGCACGGCAGAGTTCGTGACTTGATGAAAGCCCGGGCCGCGAACGAAATCTCAATGACATTGCATGAACTCGACAAACTTGGCGTTGCAGCGAAATCGTTCGAAGCCGACATAGAACGGGCTGTATTGTTCCAGCAACTTCGAACGCAATTGAGTGATCGCGATCGATTCATATTGATCCTCCTTACCGAACTTGATGCAGGCCCTAAAAACGTAGCTCACGCTCTTGGGATCAGCACCGAAGCCGCCACGAAGGCTATTCAGCGGGTGCGGCAACGGCTCGCGGGATGCCTTGATACCGCAGCAAATTTTCCAAAGGAAAAGAGAATGAGATATCCATTTCGAAAAGGTCTCACAAGAGAATGGATTTAATTAGGCAGTTCTTTCTAGGAGCTTTCCTCAATCCTCAACGCGTTGACTGTCCGGGAGAAGAGGTAACGATGGCGCTTGCAGAGGAACGACTGCCACCCGACCATCCGGCATGTTTGCATGTGGCTTCGTGTTCGGAATGTTTTGCCGAATTCACCGGCAGCATTCTAGAGCTTAAAAAAACTGGAGATTCGAATAGCATCCGAGTTCAGGACTCTCCATACAAGGTCCAGATTGGACTGAGATAGCCTCGGCGGTGAGCGGGGAGGACGTTGCCTCAGTTGCATTGCAACGACTGCGCGACCGTATCGCACTCTATCGTCGGAGGGGAGAAAAGCAAGGCACCTAAAGCTGATAGCATCCAGCAACTCGGCTCAGCGCGCCGTCTTGCGCATGGTGAATTCGACCAAGCTCCGTGCTGATCCTCTCGGATCCTACCCTAATGGATATTCCGCAAAGCTTGGAACTGCCGTGAACTCATGGAGAAAAAAATTCTCTCTTTAAATTTTTAGAATTGGCAGTTTAGGCTCTACAGCGCGACTGAATGCCGCGTCTAGGAGTTGCTCATGAAAAAGTTCTCTGCTGGGGCTAACCATAGCGATTTCACTCACCGCATTTCCAGCTTAGGCATCGATACATGGAGGAGGTAACCCGAAGTCGCCCGGCAGACTGATAGCCACCGAGAAGGCCCTACCGCTGAACTCAAAACATAAAAATTTGCTCAACGCGATCCGTTCATAAAGGTCCAAGTTTTGGCCATCTCAATGATTTCTACCGCTATATTGGTTCGGCGCGCCGGGAGTTGGAACGCTATCGGAAACCTGCGCTCCGTTGGTATGAGTCCGAGTTAGTGGAGTGATGAGGCTGATGCCGCTACCCGAGATCTGAGCGCCTGCCGTGTGAGCACGAGCGAGGGGTGCGACGACGGTAATGGTGGCGGCACCACGGGCCCTGATCGATGAAACAACAGCCGTTTCAGCATTTGCTCCTTCGTCGATCGTGATTGTTTGGCCTTTACCAAAGCCAGTCACGCTTACGGCAGGCAGAAGAGTTGCTCCAGCATCAATGGAAGTGCGTACCGTCGTGGCACCTGCCGTTCCAACCGCGGCGATGACGGCAGTTTCAGTATCTGCACCAGAATCAATATGAACTGTCTGGCCTGGACGGAAGCCTTCCGTACTGGCGACCTTGATGTTCGTTGCACCCACAGCCGACGTAGCCGACAAAGAGGCAGCGGCCTGCGTTGAAAAATCTGCACAGTTGCTGTCGGTATCGGCGCCGTCAGGAAACCGTCCCGCGCTTGTATTGATGGCAACAGGCGCCACAACCGTCGACCAGGGGTTGAAAACTGAGCCAGGTGCCGGGGCGTAGCAGCCACTTAACTGAGTTCCTGAGACAGCCTGATCCCCTTCTGCGGCCCATGGATCGACAAGGCCTCCATAGTTAAGGCTGTCGGCAACCACGCCCGAGGGATCGCGTAGTATGATGCTGCCTTCTTCGACGGTGAGAGTACGGCCGAATTGCGGAGACTTCGTGGTTAATTCCGGTCCGCCGAACCACTGGTTGGGCGTTGGCATACCCTGGTATCCGGCGGTCTTTACTGCGGCATCGCGTACGGCCGCGTGGATCGCGTGATCGTTGGTCAGTGGTCTATCCAGCGTTATGCCTGTCCCGAGCGCCTGGACTGGCTCGTTGCTCGAATGGGCAAAGGCAGTTGCTGGCTGGAAGCTGATTCCCGTGCCGCGATCGCTGAACGGCAGGTTGGCCGCATGATTAAACCGTAAGGGAGCTGCCAGGTCCAGGCCGGTTCCTGGAGATACCACCCATTCACTGACTACATGAGGTTTGGCAAGGGCGGGTGTGAAGTCGATGGGCGTACCATCCGATTCCGGGGTGCCCACAGCGGTAACGGTAACGGTTTGCTGGCTTGCTGGCGTACCGACTGTGATCTTGTCGCCTGCGGCGAAACCCTCCGCTCGGCGCACGCTGATCCGGGTTGCTCCGGCGCTCGCAGGAGCTGAGAGATTGGTCTGATTCGCTGCTGTACCGACATGGGCCACCGTTACGGTTTCGATCCCGTGACCAACGCTGCCAATGTCCAACCTGATCTTGTCACCGGTGGAGATATTTGTGAGGGACGTCACTTGGATGTTGGTGGCTCCCGCAGGTGCTTCCATCGCCAGATATGCTTGTGTGCCAGGCTTACCAACTGCCGTCACTGTCGCAATCTCGTACTGCTCCCTAGTATTAGCAACGATCGGATAGGTAGAGCCATAGCCAAGCGCAATCTTCTGACCAATGACAAAGCCAGATGCATCTTCAACCGGCACATTGGTCGAGCCGGCAGGAATCGCGATCACTGGTTCTTCGGGAAGCGATTGCCACAACGTTGTATGGTTGCTGACAGCCGTCCCCAGGCTTGCGATCTTGCGCGCTTCCATACTGGAGCCGATGCCGATGTTGATCGTGTCGCCGACCGACATTCCGTCGGTGTTTCTGACATGGATGGTGCTGTCACCTGCGTGTGCGGGAACCGCCAGCCCCGAGTTAGAGAGCCCGAGCAGGTAGAAGCCACCGGCTGCAAGCTTCGTTCCGGCCGGGATCTTTACCGTCGAGAAGATTGCCTGGTGGGCTGGGTGCTCGGTCAATGTCCAGTTGGAGAGATCGACGCTTTGAGAACCTGCGTTGTAGAGTTCGATAAATGAATCTGTCGGGTTGCCGGGAGCGCTTGAGTTAACTCGAAACTCGTTGATTTTGACTGGTCTTGCATTACGAATCTTTTCAACCGCCGTTTCAACCTGCTTTCTGCCATTGGTCGAATTCATCCACAATGCATGGCCGACGAGATCACCGTTGAAGGCTGCTGACGCTGAGGTGACTGTGAAAGTCTCGCTCACGCTCGCACCTGGAGCGATCTGTTGAGCGAACGTCTTAGACTTTTCGTTCGTGCCTGAAACGACAGCAGTCCACTGTTTGCTAGGTACAGCGATGCTCAATGAAATGTCCGATGCGGGCGCACCTGTTGTATTCGTGAATGTCACGGTGAAGTCTCGCGAGGATCCCGGAGTAAAGGTCTGCGGGCCTGCATGCGTTTTTGCTGTCGCAGCCGGAGCCAGACTAAGTGGAGCCACATCGTATCTAGCAGCCACAATGTTTGCCTGGACAAGCTGGTCGCTAGCGTTCGATGGGAACGTGCCAGCCGCAGTCATCGCTCCTTCATAGAACGTTCCTTGTGAACCGACACTATTGTCACCCCCGTTGCCCAGGAGAATCGCCCCCTGTTTGCGCATCGGGTCGTAGGTTGGATTCACACGGTGCCCATCGAACATGAGTGACAGAACGCCCTTTTGCGCGTCACCACCCATGGATGTCCAATGGTGTGGTTCTCCTTTACCGATTGCGGTTACAAAGCGCCAGGGGATGCTCGGTAAATTGGGACAGCCTTTGGTCCCATCCTCGTTGACGCACCCGACAAGATTATTTTCCTGATCGGTCATGATCCACGGCCCGTCACCAGCTCCGCTGTACCACGGCGTGGCGTTACCGAAGTAGAGGGTCTCCATAGTGCCGTTATCATCATCGCGACTGTCAATCTCGGCATTGCCGTAGTCGAAACAGCAACCGGCGTTGAAATGCTTCCCGCTGACGACCCAGTATTGCCCCTCCGCCTGGTCGTCGACTGCGGTGCCTTTCACATTGTTCTGGCGAAGTCCCATGCCTGGTTCGATGAAGACACCGTAGACCTTGTGCCCCATGATCGTAATTGGCGCCATATCGGCAATAGGAAGGTTGTTGAAGCCGCCCAAGGCCGTGCCGCTGAATCCGCCACGGGGAGCCTGAATTAAATCGTTGTGTTTGGGAGATTGGTCGTAGATGATGCTGATCCAGCAATAGGTATCGGCGCAGAATTTATCCTGTGCGGCTGCGTCCGCGTATCCGCCGGGATCCGGCACTTGCGTAGCAGTAGCCTGGACAACGCCAATGTCCAGGGTCTTACCGTCCGATTGGCGCAAAACCTGGTAGAGGGGGCCGTTATAGGTCGCATATAACGCACGGGTAGTGCTATGTGCCGCGACACATGGGTCACCGGCAGCCGCGTAAATGTCGCACGAGCCTTGAGGCCTGTCTGGAGGAACGACGCCACCCGCAGGAGACTGTTGCGCCATCGCGAAGGTGGTGCCAACAATCGTAAGTGCGAGCGTAAGCACAAAATCGATTCTCTTTTTCATTCTTATCCTGACCTGCTGCAAAGAATTCTTTGAGCTCCGAGGAGGACGGAACCTTCTCAGTTTGAGACGCAATCTATTCAAATTTCGACGTCGGGAATACGTATATCACTTAGCTCGGATCTTGCTCCAATCGGTAATGCTAATCGACTGGTTGGCAAGTTCCCCGTAGCTTGATCACTCAAAGGCATCGCTGAAGTAGCGTGGAACAGCCCAGGCGTGGCTCGATGCCAGTATTAGTTAGCCGTGTATAGCGCAGGTTGAAACCTCAATGAGTGCTTTGGCCTGATAGCGTCAACTGAGAAATCTGGAATGGAATTCTTTGAGATGCGGACTGCTCCATCGTACTTCGCAGCTAACGCAGACTAGCGCGAAAAGCACCTATGTCCTTCAGCACCTCAGCCTCGTTTGACAGAAATACATAGTGATTCGCACATGGCAGTGTAATCACATGCACCGTGGGCACGCCATTTTTCACCGACTCCTCCTGCCTCTCCGTTAGAGCTTCCAATGCAGTGGAATAAGTCTTGGCTGCGGTTTGCACCGAAGGATCTGTATTTTCGTCAACCCACATTCCTTGGCTGTGCGGGTTTGCAAAAATGACAAGTGCCGGGGCCGGAATAGCAGTGTATTTCTTCGTGCCCGTCATCAGTGGCATGAACAAGGCGGTACCAGGAAGATCGCGTTGTTTTCCCACGCCTCCATCAGAAGTGGATTCCCTCTGCGCGCGGAGTTCTGCTTCGGGGAAGCGGAATCCGTTCACGCGCTCATAATATTTCTGCAATGCACTGAAACTGGACAAATCCCTTTTACTGGGCGGCGGAGGTTGAGGTCCCTGGAGTTTCTGGATTTCCATAATGCTCCCTCCGTTACCGTCGTCAAATGCGTAAGAATACGCGGCGTCCAGGTAGACCAGTCCCGCAACTCGATGTGGATGGCTATTTGCAACTGAACTCAACTCCACCCCAGCGATCGAATGTCCCACGAGGATAGGTCTGTCCAGATTGAGCGCGTCAATCACATCTATTACGTCATCGCCGAGGCGATCAGCCGGGTGATCCGTTGCTGAATAACCGGAGGCGCCGAACCCACGCCGGGTAATGCCGTAGACATGGTAGTGATCCGTGAGCTTCGGCGCGAAATCGTCGAAAACGTGAGCCGTATTGCCGCCCCCGGCGAGTAGAACGATCGGCCTGCCAGAACCGCCCCAATCGAGCACTTCCAACCGAACGTCCTTGTCTACGGTTACAAATCGCGTAGTGTGTGGTGATGGGTCTCTCCAGACGGCTAAGCTCTGCGAATGAAGGGGAACAGCCGCGAGGAAAGCGAGCAGCACAGAACCAGCTAAACAACTGCGACGAGACATAGGGCTGTCCACTCCTTGTTCCAGTACCTACGCAGCACCTGTTCCCGGTGTTCCATCATCAACTACATATTGGACTACCTGAACGCACCCAGTTGACGATAAATCGCCACTGCACTCAGCAAAGCCGAACTACTCAAAACTTCGAGTTCTGGGCGTGTCACCACCATTCCGGACAGAACTCCCATTTTGACTGCCTCGGGGCGGATTGGGGGAGGTTGGGCGACCATACGTATGGAACAGCTAGAAACCCTCCTGCGCACCTGCTCAATCAGCGCGTTGCCTTTTCACGCCAACGGAAATCCAGGTGCGAGAGATCCGGTCACCACAAACTGGCTTCCCTCTGCGAATCGGGAGCTGAATCTTTGTTGACCGGCAGGAGCATTCCTCACTTTCGCGCCGACCACTCTCGTTGCGCCGATTCCATTGCGTCGCGATTCGCAAGGTAAAACTCGGCCATAGTTCTTAGACGTTCGCGCGTTTTCCTGCTGGACGAACTTCGGGCGCCCTCCTTAATCAAAGCTGCCAATCGTTCCAGTGATCGTTTTTGTGCATTGATCATTCCGCTATAGTCGTCCGATGGCTCGAACAATGCCCTGCGGGTGCCGCGCTGGCCGCTCCGGCGGACCAGGGTATACATCTCCAGGAGATGCGCCGCAACGCTTGCCGTGCTCTTGCTGATTTCGAGGTCAGCCACGATGCGGTCCAAACTGACTGGGGCATCGCTGAGCAGCAAGTACCCGTATAGCCGTGCCGCGGTCTGCGGAACCCCAAGGGGCACAAGAAGGTCGGCCATGCCCTGAATAAAGCGGTGACGGATTTGTTGCGGTTCTTTATTTCTTATATTCGGCATATCCCGAATATACTAAATGCATGCTCGTTGAGCGATAACAGAGGAGGTTCCCGATCATGAAAAGCCATTTGACTCCCGCAAGAGTACTTGTCTTCAGCCTCATCGCTGGAACCGTGCAATTCGGGCTGGCGATGATCGTACTCGGTGGATGGACGGCGTTCTTCAGCCATCCGGCACTGATCGTGTTAGCGGTAGCCACCCTAGGGATGATGTTTGTCGCACCCTTTCGGCAATCTAAACCTGAGTTCCGGCGAAAAGGAGGATCGCGCCAACCGCTGGGTCTTCGTCGCCCTCGGCCTAATCGCGTTGACCAGCGCCATCCTGCCGCCCTATACAGATCGGCTTGGACTGTGGACCATCGACGGAGAAACAACTCGCTGGATAGGCGTGATTCTGTATGTGCTCGGCGGAGCACTGCGACTGTGGCCGGTCTTTGTGCTGGGTTCGCGGTTCAGTGGGTTGGTGACCATCCAGTCGGGCCATAGGCTGGAAACACACGGCATTTACAGCCTTGTTCGCAACCCCAGCTACCTGGGAATGATTATCAACATGCTGGGATGGGGGCTGCGTTTCGCGGCTGGTCCGGCGTTGTAATTGCTTTGCTACTGTTGATGCCGCTCATCCCACGCATTCACTCCGAAGAGCGCCTTTTGAGGGCACACTTCGGAGCCGAATACGATGCCTACGTCGCGCGAACCTGGCGGCTGATTCCGGGGGTCTATTGATTCAGAACTTGCGCCGTTTGGGATGGAGTTCAGAGTTCCGGGAGATCACGGCCAACTCGGCAGTGGTCAATGACTTAGACGGCAAAAGCAGGATTAGTACCGAAATGTCGGCTTCTGTTTACCATTCGCTCCAGTTCAAGTGGGCGATGAACGACCCACGATTAAAAACGTTGGTAGAAGATCGACCTTAAAATGGCCAAGGACCAGCTACGACGTTCTTGCGAATAATAACTTCAGGCTAACTCGCGTTTCGAGATCAGATTTGCTCAAAGCGAGCTTCGGCGATTTGATTTAGAGACAACCTCGAGATTCACCACCGCCAGTCTATTCAGTACGCAGCGCGATCACCGGATCGACCAATGCTGCGCGGCGAGCGGGAATATAGCTTGCCAGGAGGGCCGAAACGCCTAGAACTGCGGCTACTCCCCCCAAAGTTGGAAGGTCCCATGGATGAATCCCGAACAACAAACCACGTAAGAGTGTGGCGGCAGCCAACGAGCAAACCGCTCCAATTGCGATTCCGGTAGTGGTGAGCCAACCCGCTTCTCGCAAAACCATCTGGTGGACAGACCAGCGTTGCGCGCCAAGCGCCATCCGGATGCCGATCTCCCTCGTCCGTTGGCTTACCGAATATGCAATCACTCCATACAGCCCCACCACTCCAAGCAACAGTGCCATCGTGGCAAAGCCTCCCACCAGCCACGCCGAGGAACGGTGCAGATAGGCTGCCGGCGAGTCGCGAATGTGGTCGGTCATGGTCACGCCGTTATGAGTGGCAATGTTGGGATCTACCTCATGAATCGAGGTCTCCATTGCAGGTAGCAGGGATTTCGGATCTTGCGACGTGCGCACGATGACGAAGAAGGAATTGTCCGGGCTCTGGGCGAAGGGCATATACATCGCAGGACGAGTAGCGATATCCAACGGCCCTTCTTTAATGTCATCCACGACGCCGACGATTTCCAGCACAGACTTCACATCGCCGAAGTTAATGCGGCTTCCTAACGGATTCTCTCCCGTGAAGTAGCGTTTTGCGAACGTCTCGTTGATGATTATTACCCCTGGCCGGGAGGCGTCGTCCGCCTCAGTGAAATATCGGCCTCGCAACAGCCGTGCCTGCAGGGTCGTGAAATAGGTGGAACTCACCTCCCGGTCATTCACTTCGTTGTAATCTCCCAGGTTCGGCTTACCGACGATTCCGATCGCCTTGATACCATCACCATCCCCGACTGGCAGATCGCTCGAGACAGCAACCGATTTCACTCCTGGGATAGCCGCAAGCTTGCTCAAGACCTGCCGTTCCATCGCAACCTTTTGCGGATCCTTCGCGTAGCTGGAGGCTGGTCCCCAGATCTGTAACATAGCCAGATTCTCCGGCTGGATACCCATCTCCACATGCAACAGCCGGTAGAAGCTCTTGCCCAGCAAACCGGCAGCCACCAGCAGCATCATGGCCGTGGCAAGTTCGATGACGACAAGGTTTGCGCCGAAGCGCCTCCACACGACACCCGCGCCTGTCCGTCCTCCCTCCGCCAGGCTTTGCTGCACGGTCACCAATGACAGCCGCAGCATCGGGGTAAGAGAAAATATCGCGCCAGCCAGCAATGAAATTGCGCCAGCGAAGAGCACTACTCGAACGTCCAGCCCAACTCCAGACAAATAGGGCATCTCCGCGAGCCTCTCCGGCGGAAGTAGTTTCAGGAGAATCTGCGTGGCGGCATAGGCAGATGCGATACCGAGCACGCTGCCACTCGCCGCCAGAAGCAAACCTTCCGCCATGAATTGGCGAATCAACCGCCCCGGCGTCGCCCCCAGAGCACCGCGCACGGCAATCTCTCGTTTCCGGCTTTCGGAACGCACCAGCAACAGGCTCGCAACATTCACGCTGGCAATTAAAAGCAACAAACCTGCGCCGCACAACAGCACCAGCAGAATTGGGCGAATGTCACCAACGATCACGTCTGTCAGAGGTAGGATCAGCGCGTCGCGGGTGAGATTCGAATCGGGATACTGCTTTTGCAACTGCCCCGCGATCTCCTTCATCTCCGCGTCAGCCGCAGTGACGGAGATTCGCTCTTTGAGCCGGCCGACTCCAAAGGAATTGTGACAACCTCTGTTTTTGTTACAGTTACTCGATGGATCGATCGTCAGCCAGAATTCAGCCGGTCCCGCCGGAGCAAAATGAAAGTTGCGCGGCAACACTCCGATGACGCTCGCCAAAGTCCCATTCAGAGTTACCGTCTGCCCAACTACGTCTGCCCTTCCACCAAACCACTTCTGCCACGCAGCGTAGCTCAGCAACACCGTACCGGAAGCCGATTTAATATCTTCGCCGTCATAGAAATCTCTACCCAGCGTCGGAATCACCCCAAGCGTCCGGAAGAACCCATCGCTCACCCGCGCTCCGTTGGCTTGTTGCGTGCCTGTGGACGTGTTCAACATAAGGTCGTCCTGCTCGTACTCCGCCATCGAACTGAAGACGTGATTGAGTCTCTTCCAGTCCAGATAATCCAAATAGGACAGATGGAACCTCGGCCCGGTCTGATTGCTCTCAAACATGTTGACGAGCCGCGATGGGCTTTTATATGGCAGCGGCTTGATCAATGCGGCATCCACAAAAGCGAAGATCGCAACACTCGCGCCGATGCCCAGAGCAAGCACGAGGATCGCGGTCGCGGCGAAGCCCGGATTCTTCATCAGCTGGCGAAACCCATACTTAAGATCGCGCCCCAGATTGTCCAGCCACACGATTCGACTCTTCAAATAGAAACGCTCTTGCGCCGCAGGAACATTGCCAAACTCGACCCTCGCCTTCCGCCGCGCTTCATCGTCGCTAAAGCCTTCACGTCGGAGTTCATCGGCTTCGAGTTCCAGGTGCGCCTTGATCTCCTCCGAGAAATCCTCTGTGCTACGCCTGTGCTTGAACATCTCTAAGCCTCCTCGCCACCCGGCGCCGTGCTCCCGCCCAGAATCAGCCCCATCGCCCTCGTCAACCGCTCCCACTCCGTCGTCTTCTCGACGAGTTGCTCGCGACCCTTCGCCGTCAACGAATAGAACCGCGCCTTGCGGTTGTTCTCGCTCACGCCCCACTTGGCGCTGATCCATTTCTTGTCTTCAAGCCGCTGCAGCGCCAGATAGAGCGAACCATGATCTACAAAGAAAACCTCTTCCGATTGGCGCTGGATCAACCGCGCCACCCCTTGGCCATGACACGGCCCCAACACGAGAGTCTTCAAAATGAGCAGGTCCAGCGTTCCCTGCAGAAGGGCGATACGGGCATCGGTATTTTTTTGGGAAGGCATCCGACCCAAGTGTTGCACCGCTCGGGTCGGATGTCAACATGAACAGAGATGCTCGATCGTCACTTCTGCGCGTAGAGCAATCACGTCAATAGAGGATGTTGAGTAGCAGTAAAGAGGACTATGCATGCATGCATTCACCCCCGGTCGGCTATGCCTCTGGCAAGTTGCCGAAAAACCGGCATCTCGGACAGATGGATGTAATTGACTCGTAGCCGCTGCCTCGATGAGTGGTAAATCGCCAAGTCACTCATCGAAGAGTCGATTAGTCCCCGAATCCGGGAAACCAGCGCTGGTGAAGGAAGAGCAAAGAAGAAAGCGGTTTAGCAAACACGCCGGGCTGGTTTCTGCGATCCTTATGAGCAGCCATGGCTTCTTTGCTTGCCTTCGTTTCCAGGACATTCCCGCAAGTTTCTCGAAGCGTTGCGCCGGTTTCAATCAAAGACGATATCGCATCAAAACAGTGATCCAGAATTGCCATGGTTCTGAGTCACCTCATGATGAATTGTCGCTTTTGAATTCGGCGCGTTCCTTGGCATAGAGCGTATGCGTAATGCGGGGCGGATTTTCGCCACGGTGAAAACTGACCACGCGATCTCTAATCGTCCGATCCGAAGCTGTGAAGCGTTCACGCTGGCGTAGATAGTCGATCCATGATTCCATGACGAATGTCTCATTGAGATGACGAGGATTGTCCGCATCCTGAAAGATGCCCCAGCGAATGGCGCCGTCACGCAGCCGGATATCCTTGAGTTCGTGAATAGCATGGACGAATGCGTTATAGTCTTTCGGATCGACCAAGTAATCAATGAGGACACGCACCGGGCCGTCAGTCATCTCCGGCTCGATGGAGAGTTGCGGGGGCAAGAATTTCGAGCGAAAGGGGGTCAGGTCAGGCTGCTCTCCACGTAGCACATGCAAGCGGCTGCCAATGGGTATCGTCACGAGCAGGCCGATGGCGGCGCTGGTGAGAGAAACTGGCGTCGAAATATGTTCGGCTATCATCCCCCAGATCACGCTGCCGATCGCCATGCCACTTGAAAACACCATCTGGTAAATGCCGAGCGCGCGTGCCTGTACCCAGTTTGGAGCTAACACTTGTACGGCAAGATTCAAAGTGGACATGGTGCTGGTCCAGGCAAAGCCGGCGAACAACAGCATTGCAATGATGATCAACGCATAGTGGACGAAGGCGAGTACCAGCAAAGTTCCGATGAAGACGCCAGTCGACATCGTGATAATCATGTCTGCCGAGAATTTGCGGCGTACACGTGGCAGGCTTGTGGCGCCTATAACCGCACCGAGTCCCATACTGCCGTTCAGGATTCCGTAACCCAGTGCACCTTGATGCAGCACGCGCGCCGCTACGACTGCGAGAAGCGACCACACAGCACTAACAAAAATGGTGAAGATGAATGCGCGCGCCAGAGTCGCCTTCAACGACGGAGTGTACTGGATATAGCGAAGTCCGGCGCGCATGGATCCGAAGATGCGCTCAGCCGGCAGCGCACTTTTGAAGAGTGGATTGCGCTTCCACTGATAGAGAACGAGAATGACTCCCACGAACGAGAGTGAATTCAGAAGGAAGACTGAAGCCGCCCCTGTATCTGCGCGGGTAAAAGCAGCGACCCCCAGACCTCCAAGCGCGGGACCGAGGGCACGAGCCAGGTTGAAGCCAGCGCTGTTGAGCGAGACTGCCTCGGGGAGTTGCTCGCGCGGCACCAATTCCGGCATTATCGCCTGCCAAGCCGGACTGTTCATTGCCGTTCCTATGTTGAGCAGGAACGTGAGGATCAGGAGCACCCATGGCGAAATAACATTGAAAAAAGTGAGTAGGCTGAGTAGCGCGACGGCAGTGAGCATCCAGGCCTGCCAGAAAATGAGGAGTCTTCTCCGATCGAAAATATCCGCAGTTGCACCCGCCAACAGACCCAGCACTACTACAGGCAGGCTGGCCGCTGTTTGCATGAGGGCAATGAGGAGAGGGGATGACGTGAGAACAGTCATCAACCAGGTACCGGCGGTGTCCTGCATCCATCCACCAAGGTTTGAGATGGTGGATGCGATCCAAAGTTTGCGAAAGAGCGGCGACTGCAAAGGCTCGAAACCTGTGACAGATTTGGCCGGCTCGGGTGCGGTGACTGGAGGCGGATTGGGAACGGGAGGCAGAGGCATTAGAGGATTAGTGGACTGGGAATGAACGATTACCATGATACCGGGATGACAATCCTCAACCAATTTACAAAAGATTTTGCTTTGCCTAAATCCAGCTAATTGAACCGAATCCGGCCTCAGCTTTGTATAAGCAACGCTGATTTGTACCTTTGTTAGGTTACCTTTTCAGTGCCTAACGTTCCGCAGCTCTTCATAGCTATGACAATGTAGCGAAGGCAAATCTGCCACGTTTCAGCAAAGCTCTCGAGCACTGCGAAGAGGCGCATTCGAGATCTTTGCGCGATTTCGAGCTTCTGCCGCGCCGAATACGATATCGGGGTTAGCCACACGACATCAATGTGTCGGCGTGTCGTCTTCTGGCCGGCGCTTCCGAACATTAGACCAATCAGGAAATCGGGTAGACGAAGCAATTCATTTTTTATCGGCGCCATTCCACAGTGCACTCTGACGAAGCACAACTCACCTGCGAGCTGTCTGGGGAGCAGCCTGGAATTTCTCCAAATGGGCCTTTGCTAAATCAGGTTGATTCAATTTCCGATAGACATTTGCCAGGAGAAAATGGATCTGGGCATCGCTGGTGCCGAGCGCTGGCAGAGTCAGGGCTCGTTCTCCTTCGAGTGCGGCATTCTTGGGATCTCCATCGCGATCCAACCCCTTTGCCAATTCATAGTGTGCATCGCGAGAGTCAGGGTCTGCCTCAACGGCGCGTCGATCTTTTTCAATACTGTCCTCGTTGCGGCCCTGTGAAAGTAGAAACCTGCCGTATGCCACAAGAATCGACGCGGTTTGCGCCGATTTCTGCGGGGAAAGATTCTCTGCCTGCTGGTAGAGCTTCAAGGCGTTGGCGTCTTGTCCCATAGCTTCATGGGTCATCGCAAGATAGAAGACGGGCAGTGGATTTTCAGGAGAGAGGGTTTGGGCTGTCTGCAGCGGTGAGATCGCCAATTTGAAATCGTTTTGCATGTAGTAAAACACCCCAAGAAAGAACTGCGCCTCTTCGGATGTTGGATCGGCTGTGATGGCCGTGATGAGACAGCTCTTGGCAACATCCGGACGATGCGCAAAGGTGGCTAGCCGAGCCTTGAGGACCAGGGCCGGAACCATATATGGGTTCTCATGCAGGGCTGCATCAACTTCGCTAACGGCCTCGGAAAATTTCCGTTGGGCAAAATCCTGTTTGGCGTTCTCATAATGTTGTGCTGCGCCGACTGCGAGTTGCAGTGCGAGAAGCAGAATCATAGAAGCTTCCCCCCAGGCGACAAGGAGTAGTACTTGCCAGCGCGCACATGTTCGAAGCGGTCTGTGCGTCCGATGGCCGCGGGCCATCGAACCTGAATCCAGTCGGCATATTCCGCCGCGCCCAGGCCCAATACATCGCGCGGATCACAGGAAGAGAGATAGCTTCCACCGCCTCGCTTGAAAATACTGTGCTCAGCTCCGTTGACCGACCACGTGATCCTGGCGCCCACTGTAAGTCCGGTAAGACTCAGACCGATCCAACGATTTGAATTGCTAACTACATTGTGAAGGACCAGGGGAGCTCCGCCACTGATCCCGACAACCATATCGACACGCCCGTCATTATCGAGATCTCCCACAGCAAGCCCCCTGGCTGCATACGACTCTTTGAAGGCCGGACCACCTGCAGCACTGACATTGTCAAACCCATTGCCATTGTTGTGAAAAAGTAAAAGAGGCTCTCGATACTGCAAGCTGCTGTTGACCGATTCGATGAGATCGTCCGGGTGTCCACTGACCAAAATCAAATCCTGTCTTCCATCCAGATCGAAATCGACAAAGCGACAGCCCCACCCCGTATACATCGCAGTCGCCATGCCTAGTCCAGTCGCGCCGGCTGCATCCACAAATGTATTGTGCCCGGTATTGCGGTATAGAGAATCGCGTTCACGACTAATATTAGCGACGAGAAGATCTTCCCGGCCGTCGCCATCAAAATCGGCCGCGTCTACGCCCATGCCCGAGCGCGCCGCACCATCCGCACTATATGCCACACCCGCCTGGAAACCGATCTCTTCAAACTTGCCGCCTCCCTTATTCAGATACAGGAAGTTGGGAACGGAATCATTTGCAACAAACAGATCCAGCAGGCCATCGTTGTTGATGTCAGTCGCGACAACCCCAAAGGCCTTCCCCAAATACTTCCCAATCCCGGAAGGAGCGCTTATGTCGGTGAAGGTTCCATCGCCGTTGTTCTTATAGAGACGGCTCGCCCAAGCTTCATATGTCTTTGGATAGCAATAGTGGCGAATCCCGTTTACGCTGCAATCCTGTTCCAGCGATTTGCCGTACTTTACGAAGTGACAGACGAACAAATCGAGCAGGCCATTGTTGTCAGAATCAAACCAGGCAGCGCTGGTGAACAGGCCCGGCTCATCCAGGCCTGCGGCTTTGGTCACATCTGTAAAGGTTCCGTCATGATTGTTGTGATAGAGAATCAGCCGTCCATAGGTTGTTACCAGGATATCTGTCCATCCGTCTCGATCGTAGTCGGCGGCTGCAACGCCAATGCCGAAATCTCTTCCCGCCACTCCTGCCTTTTCCGTCACATCGGTAAAGGTTCCGTCGCGGTTGTTGTGGTACAAAGCATTGCGTAGCGGTTTTGCAGGCTGAAAGAAATCCGCAGGACCGCTATTTACAAAATACAGATCCATCCAGCCGTCATTATCGTAGTCGAATATACCCACCCCCGGCCCCATGGATTCTGGCAAATAGCGAAGTCTCGAGAGTGCATTGTCGTGTTTCCAGGTGATTCCTGTTTTCTGTGCTGTCCATGTCTCGAAATATTGCTCCCGAGGTTTCTCGGAATCGTGCTCGGCATCCTGAAAAGAAGTGCGCAATAGCGACAATGCCCGGGAGTCCAATGTTCCCGAACTTAGAGCAGCCAAGCCTGTTAGAAAGTTACGTCGCGTGATTGCCAACTTCATTCTTCCGCACAAATCATTCCAGGTGGGGTTGCACCAGTCAGCTCCATAACACCCATCCTTTTCTTGGATACCAATTTTGCTACATGTTGTCCGTACAAAACACTTTCGTGCAAGTTAACAGGCCAGATGAATTCATCTGGCCTGTTCGTTAGAGTTTGGCTGAATGGACGCTAGAATTCGATTCTCGCGACGAACTCGCCACTTCTCGGAGCAAAGTTGCCGCCCGCGCCGGAGATGCCATCTCCGAAGAAGCCGAAACCGTTGGAAATGCTTCCGTCGCTCGCATACTGAGGAGTCTGAAAAGGATTTGACGTGTTATTCAGGTTAGGATACGCCCAGCGATTAAAGACATTGAAGAAATCCGCGCGGAGCGAAAATTTCAGCCCCTCCTTAAGAGGGATGACCTTGCCGAAGCCCAACTGTTCGTTTGGATATCTCGGACCACGATAATCGCCATAGAAAGGCTTGGAAGTAGCGTAGGTTCCGGGGGCCGGCTCTGCCCACGCAGCGGGATTGAGAAAGAACGTAGTGTGGGGATCGACGTTGTGGCTGTTGAGGCTGTGCAGGAAGAGCTTCTGACCTGGAACGCGATTCGCCCAGACTGCGTTACCGAACGTCACAGAAGTTAGAGGGCTCGTCGAATTCGGTGTTTGTATCGGAAAACCGCTCTGGTAATGGAAAATTCCATCAGTTGTCCAGCCGGTTAATAGCAGGCGCTTCCAGCCCGTTTGCGCAAAACTGAATCTCGGCACCTCGTAATTGAAGTAAAAATTGAGCATGTGCGGCTGGTCGATGGCCACATAGGATTTTGCGTTCTTGGCCGGCTGGCTGGGATCCTGTACCGGCATCGCCACGGTGTAAGTTCCAGTACTGGTGATGGTTCCCAGATTCTTCGACCAAGAGTAACCGAGACCACCCGACAATCCGTTCTTGAGACGTTTGGTAACCTGGATTTGAAGCGCGTCATACCACCAATTGCCATTGTGCTCGTAGTAGTCGCCAATATTACCGAATTGCGGGAATGGCCGTAATGCCTGGGCCAGTGTGGCTCCAGACGGGAAAGTGGAGTACGGAGCCACGAAGCCTCTTGCCGCCACGGCAGGAGAAGAGATCGGCTGCGTCAGCAGATTGAAGTCGTTTGGGTTGGCAACATTTAAACCATATTTCTGTGAGAGGACCGTAGGAGTGAGCTCGTTTATAGTATTCGTGAGCCCGTCGGAGTTGAGCCAGGCACCGCGGTTACTGAGGTAGGATATTTTGAGCGCCAGGCTGTTTGCAATCTCGCGCTCGATGGAAACGGTTGATTGCAGGAAACGTGGCGGACGACCATTGTTGGGAACAATGAACGGCGGGGGCGAGTTGAGTTGACCGATGTTCGGATAGGCGCCAGGGTCGAAGTCGGTAGCTGTCAGAGCAGCCGAGGAGTACGGTATGCCATTAGAAAGCTGTCCAGCGGCAATGCCATACGAAGGACTGGTCAGGAACACCTGGTTAAAGCCAAATCCCTGGTTGCTGTAGATCTCTTCGTTCATGAAGAGCTGCGGGCCAGAGTAAAGTCCGGTCGCCGCATGGAGTACGGTCTTTGGATCCAGTTGATAACTGATACCAAGGCGAGGTTGAACCATCCAGGGATAGAACTTCTCGAAAATGCAGTTGCAACGTCCTTGCCCATATCCCTCGTATTCGGTTCCACCCAGCAGGCCGCCAGCTGACGGATTCACGACAGTGGGACTAAATTGCGTTTCCCGGTCATGTTGTTCACGTTGCATCTGTTCGAGATCCCAGCGCAGTCCATAGTTCACTGTGAGGTTGCGCGTGAGCTTCCAGGTGTCCAGCACGTAAAGCCCGCCTTCCAGACGGTGAAACCACTGAATGTTATCGTTCCCGATGCTTGCGCCACTCAATTGGCCAAGAACGAAGCTCGCGAAACCGTCGCCGAGGCTCGCTCCATAAAGGTTTTGGCCCTGGGACGACGGCAGAGACGTCTGATCGGCAGAGAAACCGTAAGACCCGGCCGACAGGTCGTTGTGAGTGCCAAACGACTGATGACGGAAATCGCCGCCTAATTCGAAAACATGGCGGCCGTGAACCCAGATCGCGGACTCAGTGTTGTACCAGTTATTGTCAATAAACGGCGCGTTGTTTATTCCCAGTTGCGGAACACTCTGACGGTTGACGGTAAGCCCGGAGAAGATCGGAAAAGTATTCGCAGCGCCGCCTGGCATATTTGCCGCCGTGTTCAACCCGAGAGTTGACGCTTTGAAATCCTGCACCGCCGAATTCTGCAGGGCGTTGTGACGCGTAAAGTCGAATCCGGCGTGCAGCACCAGATTCGGCGTGGCCGTATAGTCCGCGTTGAGATATATCTGCGGGGCGGGCGTCATATTCCAGCGGGTCGAGCCTCCCGCGGTGTTTATGCCGTTAGCAGCATTGTCTTTGTTGGAATACTCGGCAATGTAATAACCCGAGAAGTGCCACTTCTCACCGATCGAGTGATCGATCTTGATGCTCGTCAGGTACTGGTACTTGTTGTTCGGCTGCAAATTGGGATAGTTGTTGGTCAGCGCATTGGCAGTAGACCCGGAGGGAGTAGGCATGTAAGCAAGAGCCTTCTGGGCCACCGGATCCCATGTGCTGGGCGCGCCGATAAAATTATTCGGGAACGGATCCCGGACCGTTTTGGTTGAGCCATCCGTGCAGGTTGCTACTCTGGTCGTCGCCGGGTTGTACACTGCGCCATTGATCATCGGCCGACCCAGACAATCGAGGACAGGGGCCCCATTGGAATCGACAATGGGACCAAGCAGGAGAGAGCTCAGATCGCCATTCAGATAGGCGTTCGTGGGAACCGTGATGGTTCCCTGGTTGAGCGTTTGCGTGTTGTGGTATTCCTCGTACGCGAAGAAGAAGAAAGTTTTGTTGCGGCCGTCGTAAAGGTGAGGAATCACCACCGGTCCGCCGAAAGAACCGCCGAAGTCAAGCTGCCGTTGCGCCGGGTTATATTTCTCGCCGCTTGGGGTGTAGTTGAAGGGCTGTCCGGCGTTCAGGTCCTCATTCTCGAGGTACATGAAGGCCGACCCATGCAGTCTCCTGGTGCCTGATTTCGAGGTGTAATTGAAGATTCCGCCGCCGGACTGACCAAATTTAGCGGAATAGTTATTGATCATCACGGATTCTGACCCGAGCGATTCGACTGAGGGCTGCTGCTCATCGGAGATCGCGCCCTTTACCGCCGAGGTGTCATCCAGTCCGTCCATAAAGACGCGGTAGGTCGTCGCGGGCGAGCCGCTGATGTGGATATCGTTCCAGCCGCCCGCGATGGTTCCCGGCACCAAAGCGGCAAAACCCATCGGGTCGCGCACAGCTCCGATACCGGTAATGTTGATCGGAAGCTCATTGAGGTCCCTCGTGGTGACCTGGACATTGTTCTGTGCACTCTCTGTCTGGAGCAGAGGAGCATCCGCTGTCACCGTAACCGTCGACGTGACTTGCCCAACACCCGGTTTCAAATCGACACGTGCTGTCTGCCCAACCAAAACCGTAATTCCGGTGTGGATCAGCTCAGCAAACCCAGGCGCAACTACCGTCACAGAGTATTCGCCTGCGGCTAATTGCGGGATCGTATAGTTTCCTGATTCAGTCGTGACAGTAGAGTTCTGCGTGCCCATTGCGATATTGGTAGCGGTGATCTTGACCCCCGGTATTCCGGAGCCTGATGGATCGGTGACGATTCCCGATATACTGCCGCGATCGCTTTGCGCAAAGCTCAACACACTCGCGCAACATACTGTAATGAGCACGAAACTCAAATGAAAGCGCTTAAGCCAACTTCTTCGTTGTGTCATCCTGACCTCCGTGGGTTCTTACAAAGTGCAGCAATAGTCGGCAGGGAGCGATTTGTGACCGGAAACAAATGGCTATCCTGCTGTCGAATCGAGTCAAAGCGGTGATTCGATCTCCTGCTTTTCATTCCACGGATCACACTACGGCGGTGGGAAGATGCTTTGGCAAGGTTAGAGACGGTTCCTAACTATGCCGTATCTCTTTGATATGGCTGGACAGTTTCGGGCGGGACACACGTAACGGTAGCCACCTCGGGATGCTGGCAGCATAACTGAAGGTCCGATGAGCAAAGACGGATCAGCCACGACGAGTGAGGTTCAGCCTGGGTGGGAAGCTGCGCCGACCAGATGAGCTGCCAAAAGCTAGCTGGCTTTGAGAATCGAGAGCCGGGGGCAGTCCGCTATATCGATCGTTCTGGTTGAACTGGCATATTGTTGAGGCGCACGAGAAGCTCGAAATTACGTAGTCGCGTACCTGAGGAGATCCGATAAAAGTCCATGGCACGGTGTCCAGCCTCGCAAACGCTGTCCAAGAATGTTTTGACTCAAATAACTCTATGATTGGTCAGCCGACCAGATAGCGCGAATGGCAACTTCGTCGCCAAGACCATCCGGTACGGCTGCGCTGGGAGCATTGGCGTAATACCAGTTGCGGTGATCAAGCGGCGACCGCATCGTCCGGCTACCCGGCATTTCCAGGTAGCCGTTAGGATCTATTTTCCTCACCCAGTTCCAGGCATAGTGCAGCCAGTCGCTGCGATATTGTTTGTTCTGGTGCGCGAACCATGTAATTTCATCGTAGCCCCAGACCCAGTTGCCCCCTTGCCGCGATTGCCCTGGATGCTTACTGGCGCCCCAGTTGTCTAATTCCACCAGATAAGGAAGATGCTCGCAGGACCAGCCGCTATAAGTGACGCCGCCTTTGCTCCGTCCATAGATACCATCGGAGAAGCCAATCTTCAGGATTGCCTTCTCCGGCTGATCGGGCATTTCCATAATGCGCAGCGGGAAAGCGTGAAAATCCAGCAATAGTTTGCCGTTACGCACCAGACCGCCGCTGGGGACATGGGCATTGCAGAGAACCATACGCCGACGCGCATGTTTCGATGCATAGTCGCGCACCAGGGTGAAGACCTGTTCCCAGTGGGCGAGGTCAGGATCATTGCCGTTCATGATCTCGGCCTGCCCGAAATGGATCCCCTCAACCCCGAAGTCGATATACGATCGCGCCAGGAAATAAAACCAGAGCTTCGTTTCCGGGCGGCTCACATCGGGTACGGACGAGCCAACGCCCCACTGATCTTTGCGCGGTCCCTGCGCATAAGCGATGTCTGCATAGCGGAAGTTTCGCTTCTCAATCGGCTGTCCCAGCGCAGCGAAAGCCCAATCCGGCACCGGCACCTGTTCCACCTGGGTTGTGACGATTTCAAAGATGCACGCCTCAAGCACCATCTCCGGATCGGCGGCGTGCACTTGCGGCAGCTGCCGTCGCGCTCGTTCAAGATTATCTATCAGCTCAGCTTCCTTGGCCCATAAGCAGATGCTGCGGCCAATATATTTCGCTCCAGCGCTCGCCAGCATGCGAATGTCGTCCGTCAGATCGCCTCGGCCATTCAGCAGGCCTTCCATTGAGATCGATCGGGAGAGATAGTTGTCGAGCACCTCTCTTGAAATCGTTCTATGAAAGTTGTAATTACGGCGGTGCGAAGCCTTATGCGCGCCAAGCGACAATCCCGGTGCCTTGTTCGCCAGCGATGCAGCGGATAGAGCAAGAGCAGAAATCAAAAAGCGTCGTCTTTCCATCATGTCTCAGCTTATGTGGTCATGGACGGTGGGGAGGCCTCAGCTTTGGAGCCGAGGCTTTCATTAGGCCGGTCCGTTAGTTGCCACTCGATATGGCCGCCTCGCGCGATGGAAGAGTGGCTGAACCAAAGCCGGGTATACGGTTCGCCGTTGAATCTCAAGGAGTCGATATATTGGCTGTTTGCCGAGGCTCGTTTCGCCTCAAGGATAAGTTGACGGTCTTTTCCCATATCGATAGTCATCCTGTCGAACAGCGGCGTGCCGAAAACGTAATTAGCGCTCACTGGATCCACCGCATAGAAGCCCACAGCGCTCATGACATACCACGCAGACATCTGCCCGCAATCTTCGTTCCCGGCGAGGCCATCGGGCTTGTTGTCATACATCGTTTCCATCAGGCTGCGGACGCGTTCCTGCGTCTTGTAAGGGGCGCCGGCATACACATAAAGATAGGCGATGTGATGACTTGGTTCGTTTCCGTGCGCGTATTGTCCGACGAGTCCAGCAATGTCGTCTGGCGCATCGGCAGGCATAACGGAACTGGCGTTGAAGATGCCGTCCAGTTTTTCCAGCAGCATTTCACGTCCGCCCATAAGGTCGGCCAACCCCTTAGGATCATGCTGTACCGCAAAGGTCGCTTGCCAGGCATTCGACTCAGTGAAATCGCGCCACTTCCGTGAGTGCCCCATCTCGTTCGGCGCAAACGGCTCTGCCCACATGCCATTAGCCAGGCGTGGACGCACGAAGCCCGTTTCCTTGTCATATAAATTGGCATAGCTGCGCGCACGCTCCAGGAGAAAACCAGCATCCTTCTGCTCGCCTGCGACGCGGGCTACATAAGCTACAGCCCAGTCATCATACGCATAATCCATGCTTTTACCCATGGATTCCGCTTCCAGATCGCACGGAATGTAGCCATGCTTTCTATACAAAGGAAGGCCCTTGTAGTTGCTTTCCAGCGCCTGTTTTTTCATTGCAGCATACGCGCCAGGAACATCGATTCCGGGGAAGCCCTTTTGCAGAGCCTCGGCTATCACTACCACGGAATGGTAGCCGGACATGCATTCGGTTTCTTTCGCCTGCAGCGGCCACACCGGCATGCCTACAGGGCTTTCATGTGCCATGCGAATCAGGCAATTTACGAGATCAGGCACACGCTCCTGCTGGACGAGTGTAAGCAGCGGGTGTGCCGCGCGGTAGGTATCCCAAAGCGAGAAGGTGCTGTAATTGTGAGCGCCCGGTGGAAGCTGATGGACTGCGTCGTCCATGCCACGGTAGCTGCCGTCCACATCGTCAAAAAGGGTGGGAGCCAGCAGGGAATGATAGAGCGCGGTATAGAAGATCTCTCGCTGCTTTTGCGTTCCGCCCTCGACTCTAATTTTCGACAGCGCCTGTTCCCATTCATGAAGAGCCTGAGCAGTCACCTCGTCAAAGTCCCATCCGGGAATCTCCGCCTCAAGGTTGCGTAACGCGCCTTCTGCGCTTACACCTGAGATACCAGTCTTGACCAGTATCGTTTCCCGGGCTTTTGTCGCATAGTGGAGTACGCATTTGAGAGATTTTCCTTTGGCTTCCTCGTGGAGGTCCTGCAGATTCCTGCCGTCCGCTTGCACCTCGACCCTGTCGAATGGCCGGGAAAACTTCATAGCAAAATAAATTTCACGTCCTTTGGCCCAGCGTGCTGTGCTGCGTCCGCCAACGATCGTATCGTTGCCTACTATTTTTATGTTCGCCCATAGAACGCTGTCGGGGCCGGTGGCGTAGCCGTGATCCAGATCGAGAACAAAGTGACCGCTGTCACTCGCCGGAAAGGTATATCGGTGAATGCCCGCCCTGGCGGTCGCGCTCAGTTCGGCGCGAATCTGATAATCGCGCAGAAGTACCGAATAATATCCGGGCACGGCAACTTCCTCGTCATGTGAGAAGCGAGAACGGTAACCCGCATCGGGATTTTCACGGCTGCCGGGAATCGTTTTCACCGTTCCCGTACAGGGCATCAGAAGAACATCGAGCATGTCTCCGATACCGGTGCCGCTCAGGTGTGTATGACTGAAGCCCATGATGGAGTTGTCGGAATAGTGGTATCCGGAGCACCAGTCCCATCCCTGGTTATAAGTGTCCGGACTGAGCTGAACCATGCCGAACGGAACCGTTGCGCCCGGATAGGTGTGTCCGTGGCCGCCGGTTCCAATCGCGATCTTTACAAAGCGCGCAACACCTTCAGGATCGGGTTGAGGATGCTGTGGGAGTACCGCATGGTGCGAAGCGCCGCGAAGCTTTTTGAGGCCATGCAAAGCGAGAGCCGAACTGCCCGCAAGAAAACCTCTTCTGGAAATCAATTTGGATTCTCCTGTTCCCTCGCCTCATGGCGTTGTCCATGTCAATATCGCGACGCAAACCATACGATATTGGCTTTTACTTCTTTCACAATCTATGAGACGGCATGCGGTCGACGCAACGTTAGGCAGGACTCGTAACATTGCTGTATCTATATGAAAAATGAGAGAAAACAGACCGTTGGCGGGCGTAACGGTAGATACCTGTTGTGCATCGCGTGCAGTATTTACGGGTGAGGCCGCAGGAAAAGAGAGAATCAGAAAGGTCGCATACAAAGCCCGATAATCCTAATGGGCGGCACTATCGGGCAAAATGTGGCATGCCTCGACGTTGACGTTGGTAGGAGACCCCGTCATCATGTTCAATCGCAAGAGCAGTTCAAAGTGTTGTAGCGCGCCACCGGGAGGAATACCGCAGTCTCCAAGCGCGGCTGTCAGGCGAGGAAGGTCGGTCACAAGCTTGCTCGCAGCTTCCGTGCCTTCAGCATTGGCTCCCCCAAGCAGAAGCACCTGCCCATTCTGATCGGGATTGCGAACCAGAGCGACGATAGCGTACGACTGGCCGGTGGCCCATCCAAGAGCCGTCGGTACATATTGAGCTTGCTCGTGTGGTCGCGGGTGTAGATTGCGAATGATTTCCTGTCCGGAATTCTTGTCATAGACAAAGCGGAAATTGAGCTGATCGCTGAAAAAAGTGCTCCATGGATTCGAGCGCGGGCTCCCGAGAAGGACGAAATTATCATCGGTCTGCAGGTTGGGAAGCTGTACGCTTCGCGCGGGATGGACTTCAATTTTCTTCGAATTGGCCTGCGCGAGTTCCGCGATGCTGACGGCAATCGGCGTATCCACCAACGAAGCTTTATTCCCACGCAGCAGGATCTGGCAAAGCTGAGATATCCCGGGCGTCAACTTATCTGGATTCGGAATGTAATTGTGGTTGGCGTAGTCGGACACAGAGATCTGCTGGTCGGTATATCCCTGTATTTCGCCGATATCCGGATCGCTGGTGATGAGTTGCAAGGCGTGCGGAGAATTGAACAGCACGGACCATGGAAGCGTGGAAGACGCTTCGGTTCTCCTGCGGGCAAAGTGGTTCCAGAGGATGCCCCACAGCGCTACGTTAGCGATTGTGAGAACCAGGCACGCAGCGAGCCATCGCCGGCGCTTCTTCTGATTCAGGTCTGCAATGGTCGTGAGAGGAGCCGGAGCAGGAACAGATATTTCCGAAGAAACGATGTGGCCATTCGGATGTGTTACTGCCTCGGAATGCGGATGTTGGACTTCATGTGCGGCTTCCTGATGTGGCGAACCGGCTACAGGAGGTGTATCGCGCCATATTTCAGGAATGTAAGATCCCAGCGGCAGGCTGATGCGGAACTGCGAAATCGAGCCATATCGGCCGTAATGCTGTAGAAGGCGCTTGCGCACGTCGCTCGCTGTTACACGCACAATAGCGTCATCGCCCGTGTCATAGGAAGGAGCACGTCCAAATAATTCGACTCCGATGACACGTTCTTTAAGGGACTCGAAATGACCGGCGATCGCCTGGTCGACGATGTATTTAAGAAATTGTCCGCTTCGATGGCTTCCCTTGAATGCGGCCCCTTCGACGACTTCCTTTACGTGTTGCTGGATGAGCGCGATGTCTTCCTCAGTCCCAGCGATTTTCGCTAATTCTATCGTTCTGGCTTCATTCTGATGGGCTTGAGACATAGTGGAATTCAGCGAAAAGTAATTCTAGCACTCCTTTCCAAGAAGCGTTCGCAAGCCGCGGCATGCATGGCCGAATCGCATTTCGTTCGTGGAGTGTATCTACCGTTAGCCTGACATCATTCGGATAAGCGTATTATTTTCCATCACATATGCGCACGTTACAAATGCGCCTAACGTTGCGGCTTCGTGCTGAATTCGTTAATTTGATGGGGCGAGAAATTACGCAGAAATCGATGCTGCAATGAGAGGCTCGAAACAATTTGAAATACGAAGGGAAGATGTTCGGATGCGATTGTGTACGGGAGAGCGGATTTTTATTGCATGAAGATGGCGGAATCGGCAGACGTTTTTTCCGCAGCCCAGGAAGAAAAGCCTTGGCAGCACGGTGTATTTTCTTTCTTTTTTTCGGGCTGATTTCTTCGGTTTCTCTCGTCTTTGCCCAAAGTCAGCCATCTGCAATACCTGGACAAGGCGCCGTATACCGGCAGTCCAACGCTCCGATCGAAAAACGGTTGGACGACCTGATTGGTCGGATGACGCTGGAAGAAAAAGTACGGCAGCTGGATTTGTATGCGGGCGCGAAAGATATCGTCGATAAGCACACCGACGATACCCACGCTTCTGCGGATGCTGTTTTTCTTCCGGCGAAGGCGCAGAGTGTATGGGGAAATCTGGGTGTCGGCGGAATTCACGATCTCTATCCGACGCCGGAGCAGGCAAATGCCGCCCAAAAGTGGGTCATTGAGCATAACCGCCTTGGTATACCGGCAATGTTCATCGAAGAGGGCCTGCACGGTTACAACACAGGAACCGTTTTTCCCGCGCCGATCAATCTTGCTGCCACCTGGAACCCCGAGATTGCTGAACAGACCGGCGCGGCCATTGCGTCGGAAGCTCGCGCCAATGGCGTCGACATGATTCTTGGTCCTGTGCTCGATCTCGCACGCGAACCTCGATGGGGCCGTATCGAAGAAGATTTCGGCGAGGATCCATATCTGACCGGTCAGCTGGGCCTTGCCTACGTGCGCGGAGCGCAGGGTGAAAGCCTGAGCACCGACCATACCGTCGTCGCAGAACCGAAGCACTTCGCCGGACATGGTTCTCCCGAGGGTGGGACAAACACATCGCCGGTTCACATCGGCGAGCGCGAGTTGCGCAGTGTCATGCTGAAATCGTTCGAGCCGGCCTTCCGTGAAGGGCACGCGATGGCGACCATGGCCGCCTATCATGAGATCGACGGCATACCGGTCACCGCCGACCCATTCCTGTTGAGAACCATACTGCGAGACGAGTGGGGTTTTCAGGGATTCGTGCTCTCCGACCTTGGCGCGATCCAGCGCCTGTATAAGGTGCACCATGTCGCAGCATCGCCGAAGGACGCTTCCTGCATGGCCATCCGCTCCGGCGTCGACATGCAGTTTTACGATTTCGATCATAAGGTCTTCCAACAGGCCCTGATCGACTGCGTGCACGAGGGCTCTCTATCGCAGGCCGACCTCGACCGGGCCGTGCGTTCTGTCTTGAGGGTAAAGTTTGCTCTAGGGCTTTTCGATCATCCCTATGTCGATCCTTCGCTCGATGCGCGCGCCTATCGCTCCCCGGCGCATTTGGCGCTTTCGCTTGAGTCGGCCCGCGAGTCCATGACCCTGCTCAAGAACGAGGGCCATCTGCTACCGCTTTCGAAAACGGTGCAACGCATCGCGGTGATCGGCCCGAACGCCAATGTGGCGCGCTATGGTGACTATGAAAAAGAAGAAAACGGCGAGCACATCAGTTTGCTGGCCGGCATTAAAACGCTAGTTCCGCAGGCGAAGATAACATTTGACGCGGGCAAAGACATTTCAGCGGCCGTAGCGGAGGCGAAGGATGCGGACGTGGTCATCCTCGGACTCGGGGAGTGGCAGGGAATCTCCGGCGAGAGCTTCGACCGGTCCAGGCTGGACCTGCCGGAAAATCAGGAGCCATTGCTGGAAGCTGTGGTGGCGACCGGAAAGCCCGTGGTCCTTGTGCTTGAAAACGGCAGGCCGCTGACGATTGACTGGGCCAAACAACAGGTGCCTGCGATCCTCGAGGCATGGTATCCCGGCGAGTTCGGTGGCAGGGCGATCGCGGAAACCCTGTTTGGAGAAAACAATCCAGCAGGACGTCTGACCATCACTTTCCCCGAGAGCGTCGGCCAGCTACCGATGTTCTACAACAGCCACCCGTCGCGCACTTATAAGTATGTCGATAACGACGGAAAGGCGCTCTTCCCTTTCGGATTCGGCCTTAGCTACACAACATTTCGCTACGATCACCTCGCTGTGCAGCCTCCGGTGCCCGGCAGCGGTGGAAATGTCAAGGTGACCGTTGACGTAACGAATACAGGAGGCCGCGAAGGTGACGAGGTAGCGCAAATTTATCTTCGAGAGGATGTGAGCAGTGTCGAAACCCCGAGGAGTTCGCTGAAGGGATTTTCCCGGATACACCTCAAGCCTCAGGAAACGAAAACCGTCGTTTTTCGCATTCCGCAGGTGCAGCTAGCGGTGTGGAATGTGGAGAAAAAATGGGCAGTCGAGCCGGGAAATTATACGGTTTGGACTGGTGGTTCCTCGGAAGCATCGTTGAGCGAACGCTTTCTCCTGCGTCCCTGAAAGCCCGCAACGGATCTCCTCGTCGTTTTTTGCGCTCCACATAATAGATATAGGTATCGTGGGTTCGTAAATTCGTAGAGGAGAATCTCGCCAAACTGAAAGAAAGCAGTCGCTCGCGTCGTTGCCTACCGTTAAAGCGATTTTAGATTCTAACCTACTGATTTCAGTGCCAAGTCTTCCACCGTTATGCAGACTTCTAACGTTGCCAGAACCCCTTTATCGCCCCATAGGCTTTGCGTGCTTGATCAGGTACGGTTTCAAGCTGACGAAATGCAGTCCGGGCAGAATCTGGCTTCGTAGTTTCTGCAAATATCGGGCCCTGCTGCGGAAGTTAGCCGGAAGCCACGGAGAAGCAAATTGTTCGATCAGACGAAATGGGAATACTGCATGTGAGGATGAAGCTTCCAGCACGGTCCGTCGTTCTTATCAAGCAAATCGACCAATGATCCGGGAATTGTCTGAAGCAAAAATAAAATTACGCAAACTGAGACTAGAGATTTGGAGATAAAGATGAATTCTCATAATGAAGCCGAGACGATATTGCAAGGCGAGAAGGTAACATCACGTCGTCGTCTCCTATCCCTAGGGGCGGCTGCAGGCATGGCAACATTTCTGGAGATGCCGGGATCAGCGCATGCGGAAGGCAAAACAGAAGGAGTTGTGCCCTTTGCTGTAGATGTCAGAAATCACGGTGCTCGCGGAGACGCGTCGACCGACGACACAGCAGCCTTCCAACACGCACTGGATACGGTTTATAAAGCAGGCGGAGGCACAGTCTATGCTCCACCAGGGCGATATCTATTTCGCGCAGAGCTCAACATTCCTGACGGAGTGACACTTCGCGGCTCCTTCACCTGCGTCCCTTCGCACAATGGGCTCAGGGACAAAGGGCAACCGAAGCCGGGGGACGACGGAACCGCGCTTTTTGTCGATGCGGGCCGTGGCAGCGAAGATGGAAAGCCGTTTCTGCTCAATACCAACAGCTCTATATGCTGAATTCATCGCTATGCAAATCTTTGGAGTCAGTCCGCCTTATGGGCGAAAATTTTGGAGTGGCCTTCGTTGCAAAAGCGATTGCGGAACAATTCAGGGGCCAAGGCATCGCCGTACGGCCATTGCTCCATCCATCACTTCAAGTGTCTTCGTATCTCGTCCTTCGTTCCGACCAGTCGTCACGTCTTATTAACGACTTCGGACGTACATTCCTTAAGAAGGTCGTTCCCCACAATAAGCCCGAAGCAATTTCTGGCCAGCACCTTCTTCGTTTGTCATGAGTGATCTCTGTCGATCAATAATCTCTTTCATTGGGTGGTGTGGTCACGATTCGGTATAGGGATGAGCCACCTACTTACTCATAGAACAAGGTCAATCCGAGGATTAGCCCCACCAGGATACCGATGAGAGCATTGTAAGACTTCAAATAGCTGGATTGGGTTGCCTTGACACTGTCCGCAATCGTTGGTTGCACTGCTAGATATCGGACACCTACGGCTGAACAAGTGGAATCTGCAAAGAGATCTGGACATCGATCAGCATTTGCGTTTTGCGCTCCACCTGCTCATATAAAGCAGTCTTCTTCGGGGACAATACCTTATGAAAGATTGGCACGTACTTCTGCCGCAATGCCGCTACATTTGCATCCAGTTTCAGGATGCGCCCGGTCCAATCATCTGCCTGCGCATCGGTCATAGTGTCGTAGCTCTTTGCATACTCTTTGATGAGTGCGTATTTGTCGTTGTTTATCTGCACCAATTCGGCAGTGTATTGGTCATACACCGGCCAGAAGTTCTGCGCCTCGGCGTCAGTGAGCGGCACGTTGGCGGCGATGATCTGTTTTTTCTGGGATCGAATGTCCTTTCGTAGCAGGTCAATATTCTTGTCGATCGAATCCTGGGAGTTTTGGCCAGCACTTGCTTGTGTACCGCCGGACTGTGCAAATGCCGAAGTTTGGATAAGCAGTATGGCTCCGCTTAATGCCAACCATGCAAAGAAAGGCTTTTTCATTGTGCTGTTCCTTGGGTTATCCGATGAATCTGCCGGTCGCTTTCGTTTTTCTCGTCTAAGAACGATTCGACAACCGGTTGATAAGTGGGTTCTTCACAAAAGCCTAATCGCTCGCCGATGATGCAGATACGCATCGGGACCTATGAAAATGGTAGGGTTTTAGAAGCCTCCTCAATTCAGCGATTGATGAGCCGTTATGCACTCTGCCCGGGGCGCTTAAGGCCGTTCAACGTCACGTTCAGGCCACTATTATTGCCCGTACGGTATAATTTTGGTCGTTTCCGTACAACTGTTAAAGTTACCAGCGAAGGTCTAAAAGGATCTGTTAAAAGATCTAGTTCCAAGGTCGAAGCTGCTACAGATGATCGGCGATGGGAGACTTGGTCGGTAATGCCCGTCCTGACAGTTGCTTCCATTGCGGAATGCAATATTCGAATCACATTTCCGAGGGTTGATTGCTGTGGGTTGAAGTGCTTTTCCCCAGCGGGCCAGATTTATCAGTAGCACCCTTTTGTTGGAGGGTCCTGTGGCCATGGAGTGCCTTGAATCCGGAAGCTCCCGAAATGCCGAACCGGAAACGGCAAGCGCGCACACTCGTCTGAGCGCAGCCCGCAGATTCGTTGCGAGCTTTTTTGGCTGGTGCGAACGTTGGAATCAAAGGCGGTTTGGCTGCGCGATTGCGGCTCCGATCCCTGCGATTATTCATGGATTTTCTGGACTTAATTTCGACCAGACGTCGTCAATTGGCGCGCTTACGGGTGTGACCATTGGGCCGACCGGAACCGGACTGTCTGGGATGGCAGTTCACCTGATTAACCAGGGCACAGTTGAATTTGCGAATCCAATACGAACTTTAGTTTGCCTACTTTTGGTGTCATCAATGGCACGTCAATGAGTGCGCGCCTGATTCAGCTGGCGTTTAAATTTGGATTCTAGGAAACCGATTCAAATGTAAGCCAAATCCAATGTGACGCGGGAAGGTGAACATGTTGACACCAGTTACGCGTGGGTCGATGTCGGCAGTCAGTGGTTCTCATGGGAGTGGAATCGTCGCGAAGTGGATAGTTGCCCTGGCGCGGCTATTGTTCCTCATCCTCGTTTGCGTCTCGCCCTGCCTTGGATTGCAGGAGCACAAGACCAAGAATGTACTGATTCTTCATGATGGATGGCGGGACCTTGCCATGAACTCGCTTTCCGATCGAGAGCTAAGGCAAGTTCTAAGCTCTGATCAAGCTTTGGATATTCAATACTTCGAGGAATATACGGAAACCTATCGCCTAGGGACCCAGTATCCTGCCCTCGCCGATATTCTGCGCCAAAAGTACTCCACTCAACGAATTGATCTTATTGCGGCAGTGGGTCAAACTGCACTCCGATTCCTCTGCGCTTACAGCGACAAACTATGGCCGCAAATTCCGGTGGTCTTTTTTATGGTGGAATCGGATGAACTCCCGGAAACGTTGCCGCCGAACTCCACTGGAGTCACCGGCAGTCTTGATTTTTCAGGCACTTTAGCCCTCGCTTTGCGCCTACAACCTGACACTCGTCATGTTTTTTATGTGTCAGGTGTTTCCGTTGACGAAGGTATCAATCTCCGTTCTGCAAAACGTGCATTTCAGCCCTTCGCCAACAAGGTTGAGATTAGCTATCTCGTTGGCGATCCATTGCAGCGATTGCTTACCCGATTGAGACAGCTTCCGCCTCATAGCATTGTTATCTACACTCAGATTCTCCAGGATGCGAACGGGGACACTTACGTTCCAACGGAGGTTTGTCCGGCAATTAGCGCCGCCGCCAATGCGCCAGTCTACGGAGTTCTGGAGACACAGACAGGTCTCGGAATTGTCGGCGGCAGTATTATGGCGATGAAGCAAAATGCCCGAGAGGGGGCGGAGCGGAGTCTGCGGATTCTGAAAGGGAAATCGGTTCAAAGCCTGCCTGTGAAACACTTCACGCCTAGCCATATCATTATGGATTGGAGGCAGATGCAGCGTTGGCAGCTGGCTGAAACAAGATTGCCTTCAGGCAGTGTTGTTTTGTTCCGTGAGATATCGTTCTGGGAGCGATACAGCGCGCCCATCATAGGCACAATTATTTTCGTCCTCGCGCAATCTGCTCTGATTGTGTGGCTCCTTCTGGAGAGGAAGCGGCGGAAACAAGCGCGATCCTCTCTGGCGAGGCTGTATAGCTTGGAACTCGTTGCTTCGGAGCTCGCAACAAAATTGTCGGACTGTCCAGCCGACCGGGTAGAGGCTGAGATAGAAAGCGGTCTATCGGGAATTCTGGCCGCGGAAAGGATCGACAGAGTTTCGTGGTTTGTGATTCCGGAGGCTAATTTGCCAGTAACCCAAATCTACTCCGTTTCTCGTACAGGCATTCCAGAAGAACCATGCTTTTTCTCGCGCGCGGAACTGCCCTGGTGTACAGCGCGCTTATTGAGTGGAGAAGTCGTGACAGCGACCGGCATAGAAAATCTCCCGGCAGAAGCCAGCTGTGACCAGCACTATTTCACGGAACGTTGGGTGCGCTCAGTTGCTCTCATACCTTCGACTTCGATCACCTCAGGCAAAGGAGTGCTCGCTCTGATTTGCTTTGTGGTTGAACGGGAATGGCCCGCTTCACTGATAAGTCGACTTGGTGTGTTGGGGAATATTGTAGGCAGTGCGTTGAGCCGCAAATGTGCGCAAGAGCAGCAGCGCGAGAGTGAGCAGAGGTTTCGCCACCTGTTCGAGCAATCGTCAATTGGAATCGCATTGGAGGACACCGAGGGCCGTCTCTTGTACACAAATCCCGCTTTGTCTTCCATGCTCGGGTATACGGACGAAGAGATGCGAGGCTTGAATTACGCGCAACTGACCGGGTCTGACGAGGAGGAGGACAGGATACTGTTTGAAGAGCTGTTAGTGGGTTGCCGGGAAAGTTATCAGATCGAGAGACTCCATATGCGGAAGGACGGTACCCGAATCTGGGGACGTCTGAATGTTTCAATGCTGAAGAGTGCTGGGCAGCCCACCCCGCTCGTGATTGCCATGGTGGATGATATGACTGCCCGTAAAGAGTCTGAGCGCGAACTGGAGCAGGCGCATCACGAGCTACACAACCTCACCGGAAGACTCATCCAGGCTCAGGAGCAGGAGAGGCAGCGGATTGCGCGCGAGCTGCATGACGATGTCGGGCAGCGTTTGGCAGCTCTGCTGGTGGAGATGAACATACTAAATCACTGTTTACCGGCGGAATTAACAGCTGAGCATGCAGCAGTATCTGACATTCTCCGCGAAGCGGATGAACTGGCAACTGACGTTCACGATATGTCCCATCGGCTACATTCTTCTACTCTGCGACATCTCGGTCTCAAATCTGCGTTGAGGGAGTTGTGCACTCATTATTCGACACACTCCCAACTGCACGTGGAACTCGCCGCTGGCGAGGTGTCCGCGGCGCTGCCCGAGGAATTTACCCTCTGCTTCTATCGAATTGCTCAGGAAGCCTTGAACAATGCTGTCAAGCATAGCGGCTCGAATCGAGCCACCGTCCGCCTGTTAAATCCCGATGGGGTCATCCGAGTGGAGATCAGAGATTTTGGTGTGGGATTCGATTCTACGGCGCCGAGAACGGGCTTAGGACTGGCAAGTATGCGAGAGCGGCTGCAAATGATAGGAGGACGGCTTGAGGTGAATGCAGCATTGGGTGGTGGAGTTGAAATTATCGCCGAGGCGGAAGTGCACCAGGCAAGCCTTATGGCAAAAGCGCGCTAGGCAATACTATCGGGGTCTTTGTCGGCTACAACTCAAGGTTCGATCAAAACTTTCTGGTCGATCGCAAATCTCACAAGCCCCGCACTTGTGTGGATGCCGAAGTTTTCCATAATTCGATACTTGTGAAAAGCTGCCGTCCGTGGCGCAATGTGGAGGATCGTTCCAATTTCCTTTATAGTGTGCCCTTCGGCCACCAGCTGTAGTACCTCGCGCTGACGTGACGTCAAGGTCCTTACGTGGTCCGGACGAGGATTGCGGACAAACTCCTCCGCCAGACCCTGCGCCATTTTCGGTGTCACGTAAGGCTTGCCCCTTAAGACGTCCCGAATCGCAATTACCAACTCGGGTCCCGCCGATTTCTTGAGTAGATATCCGGAGGCCCACTGCGCAAGTGCGTGCGCCGCGAGTTCAGAATTTTCGCTCATGGTGAGGACAATCAGCTTGATCAGGGGCATGGCCTTCTTGAGCTGCTGCCCCGCATCCATACCATTCAGCGACGGCATGCTGAGGTCGATCACCACCACGTCAGGTTTCAATTTTGGTGCTATGAGTAAAAGCTCGCGTCCATCAGAGACGGTGCCGACAATTTCAAATTCGGGTTCCAAGAGCTTCCCGAGTGCCGCAACAATGAGACTGTGGTCGTCTGCCAGTAGGACTTTCGGTTTCTGCATGGCCGACCTCCTGCATGAAGAGCTGCTGGCCCGACACTGCCACACCGGTGATATCAACCATGCAAGCACAGAGTTTCCATCTCAACTACTGTCAAGAAATACAGGTATTGGCATCCATCATGAAGTCGGAGTGCAGCATCTGGACTAAGCGATTACATCTACGAATCGTCAAAAACGCCATGAACGGTCTTGTAAATCTGCGTTGGCCTGCGAAAGACAATACGCTCAGATGTGAGAGATACCAGAGCTTTCTTCCCGTAAGAATTGACAGATCATAACCATACAGATTGGGATCTGTTGTTATCGCCAGTAGCAGGCTCGTCCGAGATCTGTTGAAATTTAATAGCTCAACATAAATTGAAAGCGATTTCTGACGCCTATGGACAAGATAGACCAACGTCCAACAGTTTTACTGGCTGACGATAATCAGCGGATCTTGGATATTGTTTCCAGACTGATCAGTTCGCGGTTCAGGGTGGTCGCAGCTGTTAAAGACGGGCAGACTGCAGTGGAAGCCGCCAGCGATCTGATGCCCGATCTCGCCGTACTGGACATTACTATGCCGGGAATCGACGGTTTTCAGGCTGCGCGGAGTATTAAGCGAGTGAGTTGTAAAACCAGAATTCTTTTTCTCACAGCGCATGAAAGCGATGAGTATGTCTCAGCGGCGTTCGAATCTCATGCCCAAGGCTGTATCTTCAAAACCAGAATCTACTCGGACTTGATAGCAGCGATAGAACAGGCTCTAGCCGGCCAGGTCTTTATTTCTTCCAGTCACGTAAGAAAAACCTGAGTGTTCTCACTTTCGCACAACTCCTGAAAATACCGGTACATAGATTCCGTTCAGCGGGGCACGTTCGGATGATCTTCCTAATTGAGAGGCGCGAAAGTTCTTAGCGGCGGGTCGCAACAGGGCTGTGGATGGCGGTCTGTTGAACCTCGTACCTGTACAAGTTGCCAAGGGACGAGAGAAGTACCTGTCAAAAGATGCAGTTGTTTATCTGTTGCGCTTATACCACTCTAAACAAGTTTCACCATCTGTTGAGCCTCCTATGAAAGTTGTGGGAAGGAGCGAAATTTATGTCTGCCAGCGGCAATATCCGTCGACTTTCTGTCACTCTCGAGCAGGAGAAGGAATTCGAAAAGCTCAGCCCTTTCGAATTGAAAGATAAGGTAATTCAGGTGGCTGGTGACACCGCCCAGCATAGCGCGAGATCGATGCTGAATGCAGGGCGTGGTAATCCTAACTGGATCGCCACAACGCCGCGCGATGCCTTCTTCACTCTTGGCCAATTCGCCATAGAAGAAGCAAAAAGAGCGTGGGACCTGCCCGATCTTGGTGGCATGCCACAAAAGCCTGGCATCGCGGGCCGTCTGGCAGACTTCGCAAAGCGACATGACAAGGCCCTGGGTGTCGGGCTGCTCACTTCCGCTGTCAAGTATGGCGCCAGCGAACTGGGCTTCGATCCAGATGCATTCGTGCACGAGTTGGTTGACGGAATCATTGGCGACCAATATCCAACGCCGGACCGGATGCTGGTGCATGCCGAACGGGTGGTACACGAATACTTAGTCAAGGAGATGTGCGCGGGGAAACCGCCAGCCGGCAAGTATGACATCTTCGCGGTGGAAGGCGGAACCGCCGCCATGTGCTACATCTTTGATTCCCTGATGGTGAATCATCTCCTGCATCGCGGTGACAGGGTTGCCCTGGCCCTGCCGATGTTTACTCCTTACATCGAGATCGCTCACTTGGATCGCTTCCATTTCGACGTCGTCGAAGTCAACGCGAACGAGGTTACGCAGGAGGGCCGCCATACTTGGCAGTACCCCGACGAAGAAATTGACAAACTGACTGACCCTTCCATCAAAGCCCTGTTCTTTGTGAACCCCAGCAATCCTCCTTCGGTGGCCATGCGCGCCGAATCGATGAGTCGGCTCTCGACACTAATTCAGACGAAGCGCCAAGATTTGATGATCGTTACGGATGATGTGTACGGGACTTTCGTACCCGGATTCCGCTCGCTCATGGCGAATGTGCCTCACAACACGATCGGTGTTTATTCCTACTCGAAATACTTCGGATGCACCGGATGGCGGCTCGGAGTCATTGCTATCCATCAGGACAATGTCTTCGACAAGATGATAGCCAACCTGTCCGCTGCGCAGCGCGACGAGCTCAATACTCGCTACAGTCCACTCACTCTGGAACCCGAGAAGATCAAGTTCATTGACCGCATGGTGGCGGATAGCCGGTGCGTGGCGCTAAACCACACGGCGGGGCTCTCGCTTCCCCAACAGGTTCAAATGACTCTATTTTCACTTTTCGCGTTGCTTGACAAGGAAGACCGGTACAAGAAGTTGACACAGCAGATCGTCCATCGACGGAGACAGGCGCTGTGGGATGGCATGGGACTTGAAATGCCGAAGGATCCGAATCACTCGGAATACTACACCACGCTCGATCTTATGGTGTGGGCCGAAAAAATGCACGGTCCGGAGTTCATGGAATTCCTTCGGAAGAATTATCACCCCTTCGATGTACTCTTCGCACTCGCAGAGAGGTATTCGACGGTTTTGATGAATGGCAGCGGTTTCGCGGGGCCAGAGTGGTCGGTACGCGTGTCTTTGGCAAACTTGCCTGATGATGCGTACCCGGAAATCGGGAAGCAGCTTGCGGCCGTAGTTCAGGCAGCTGTCGATGCATGGAAAGCGCAAGAGACATCATGACAACGGTCAGCTGCGCCTTAACGTTTGGAACAGTATCGAATGCGGCGCCAGAAGTAATTGGTTCTTCCGCTCCTTGGGGCCAGTGAGAGAAAGTCTCGGAGAAAAACTATGCAATGGCTAGTGGGCAATCTGCGTGACCATCCTGAAATTGCTTTATTCCTAGTCCTCGCGGTTGGCGCTTGGGTCGGTTCGTGGAAGTTCAAAGGCTTCAGCCTCGGCGTTGTGACCAGCACGCTCCTGGCTGGCGTTCTGGTCGGTCAACTGAACATTGTGATGTCGTCGAATGTGAAGTCGGTGTTCTTCCTTATGTTCCTGTTCGCGGTGGGCTATGGCGTAGGACCGCAGTTCTTCCGCGGCTTGCGAAGCGGCGGCCTGCAACAAGTGATCTTTGCGGTCATCGTGTGCGTGGCATGCCTGCTCTCCACGTTTGTAGTTGCTAAGCTTCTCCACTACGATGTCGGCCTCGCAGCAGGTTTACTGTCAGGTGCTTGTACGATTTCCGCCGTGCTGGGCGTGGCGACAGACAGCATCAACCAACTTGCCATTTCACCTGAACAAAAGAAAGCGCTCATCGACGTCATGCCAGTGGCGTATGCGGTTACCTACATCTTCGGTACAGCCGGGTCCGCATGGTTCCTGGCTACGTTGGGGCCGAAGATCCTTCGTGTCGATTTGCCCAAAGCTGCTAAGGAACTGGAAGCCGAGATGGGCGCAGGAGAAATGGAGCCGGGCGTAATTTCTGCCTACCAAGGTGTTGTGGCTCGGGCGTACCAGGTTACCAATCCGAAGCTCATAGGAAGAACGGTCTCCGACATCGAAGCAACTGCCGCACAGTACCGTGCGACAACCACACCCGCAGAATCACCCAGCCGCGTATTCATTGAGCAGATTCGCCAGGGTGGAATAATCTCTCCTGCTGAAACGGACACAGTAGTGCAAGAAGGAGCTGTCATTGCAGTTGTGGGCCATCGGGAGGCGGTGCTGCTGCATGATCACCAGGTCGGTCCGGAGGTGAACGACCGGGAACTTCTCGACTTTCCGGGCGAGAGGTTGGATGTGGTTCTCACGAATAAGGAGCTGGGGGGGAAGACGTTGCGGCAGATCATGGAGTCTCCACTAGGCCAGAAAGGGAGGGGCGTGTTTTTGCGCAAGCTCATGCGTGGTGGAATCGAGATGCCGTATGGTCCTAACACAGAACTAGATCGAGGCGATGTCTTGACGCTTGTGGGGGCCAAGCGGGAAGTAGAAACCGCGGCGAAGGTCATTGGCTACGCTGATCGGGCTACCGAGAACACCGACATGGTCTTTCTGGGTATCGGCATCGTAGTGGGCGCACTTGTCGGTGCTATCACGATTCACGTTGGTGGGGTTCCACTTAGCCTAAGCACCAGTGGCGGCGCGTTGATCGCGGGGCTGGTGTGCGGATGGCTGCGCAGCGTAAATCGCACCTTTGGTCGGATTCCCGGTCCAGCTCTATGGGTCTTTAACAACGTTGGCTTGAATACATTCATCGCTGTTGTTGGCCTCACGTCTGGACCAGGCTTCGTGAGGGGGCTGCAGCAGAATGGGTTGAGCTTGTTCTTCGCGGGCGTGGTGGTAACCACGCTGCCATTCATCATCGGCCTGCTGGTCGGCAAGTACATTTTTAAAATGAATGCGGCACTTCTCCTTGGCGCTTGTGCCGGAGCTCGCACAACGACGGCTGCACTTGGAGCAATTCAGGAAGCCGCGGAAAGCAAGACGCCGGCGCTCGGTTACACGGTGACTTACGCGGTAGGAAACACGTTGCTGATCATCTGGGGCGTCGTCATCGTTCTGATGATGAAGTGATGTCACTAACGGCAGGCTGCAGCTCTGGACAGCCACTTCTAGTGCCGGTCCAGTTTTACGGCCAGATGTGGTGAGGAGTGATTAGTCATGGATCCGATTAAGCTCGTCAGGTCTTTCGGTCTCTTGGTCTTGCTCGCCTCGGCTTTCGGTCACGCTCAGACCTCAGCTAACGGAACACAAGTGGAAGAGTTGCGGAAGCAACTCAATGAATTGCGGAAGCAGATGAGCGTCATTGAATCGAAACTTGACGCAATGGAGACCTCATCAGCGAACGCTCCGGCGACTCCACCCCCAGCCACGCCGGCGGCGACTGTACCGCCTGAGGAAAGCACGGTTCAAACTGTACAGGCAATGCCTACGGGGCCAGTCTCCGGCCAAATCGGAGAGCAGACACGCGACTACCGCACATTTTCAGAAGATCCCCTCGCAGCTGCGCGCCTGAACAACATACCTGTTGATCCGAAATATCACGGATTTTTCTTTTTGCCTGGGACGCGCACGATGATGAAGATCGGTGGTTACGCCAAGAGCGATTTCATTTACGATCTTAAACCTGCGGGAAATACCGACGAGTTCATTCCGGCGACGATTCCCATACCCGCTCCGGCCGGCGTGAATAATGCGACCATCTCGATTCGTCCAACACGTTTGACGCTCGACTTTGTAATCCCGGCCTCAAAGTTTGGCGATGTGCGCTTCTATTTCGAGGGAGATCTTTTCGGAACGAATGCGACAACGCCGCGACTGCGTCACGCCTATGGGCAGGCCAACAACTTCCTACTCGGCCAGACTTTTACAAATTTCATGGATCCAGATGCCTTTCCTGACACTCTCGACTTCGAGGGTCCCAACTCGATGGTCAACATCCGCAATCCGCAGTTCCGATATGGATTCGGCCTGGGCAAGGACGGGAGCTTCTATGTTTCGGTGGAGAAGCCCAGCTCTGATGTGTCCTTTACGACACCCAATTTCTCATCCGAGCCCAGTGCGCCCAGCCCGGATGGCGCCCTTCGCTTCCGGCAGGAGTTCCCGGCTGGCCATTTCCAGGTGTCATCGATTTTCCGTTCAGTCGGAGCGGCGGTGGGAACGGGGACAAATACTAAAACGGATTTCGTCTTTGCCTGGGGCATCAACGCTGCAGGAGCTGTCAAGACCTTTGGCAAGGACAACCTGATCGCTGAAGGAACCTATGGACACGGGATCGCCCGGTATCTTCAGGACACCTCAGGACTGGGCATTGATGCCGCTGTAATTTCAGTAGACGACCCTCATTTACGAGCAACGCCGGAAGTTGGCGTCTTTGGAGCCTATCAACACTACTGGACGAAGTCAGTCCGTTCGAGCGTAGTTTACGGATTTGCTCAAGTAGAGAACACGGACTTCCAACCCGGCTCAACCTACCATAAAAGCGACTACTCGGCTGCCAACCTGATTTGGAATCCGATCGGATCTTTTAATGTAGGCGCAGAGTTTCTATATGGCTGGCAAGTGTTAAAGGACGGGCAGTCGGGTAATGCGCCTCGCATTCAGTTCAGCGCGAAGTACAACTTTGTAAATTTAGGCCCGAGCCCTAAAAAGTAATATAGGAAGGTCCACTGCGGAACTCTGGGAGATCATCCGCCGAGCAGAGGAGAAACGCATGCAGGAAATCACGGCCTCGCTCCATCGATTTCCAGAACTTTCTCTTTTCGTCACCATCTTTTTCGGCACGTTGATCGGTCGCGTCCGCATAAAGGGTTTTAGCCTTGGCTCGGTTGTCGGCTCCCTTATTGCCGGCATCGTGATTGGCATCTTTGCCAAGCCTGAGTTCCCGCAACTACTACGCTGGATATTTTTCTATCTTTTCTTGTTTTCCGTCGGCTACTCGGTCGGCCCGCGATTCTTCGGGAGCCTGCGCAAGGAAGCGATTCCGCAGATTATCCTGGCAATCACGATGGCCATCACTGGGCTGGCGACAGCGGTTACGGTGGCGTCCGTTCTTAAGTTTGATGAAGGCATCTCCGTGGGTTTGCTGTCCGGCAGCCTGACACAATCGGCAGCGTTGGGAACCGGGCTGAACGCTATTGCCGCGCTACCGGTTTCCGACGAAATCAAGGCACAGCTTTCTGGAAATGCTCCTCTAGCTGACGCCATTTGCTATGGTTTCGGGGATCTGGGACTGATTCTTTTTATCAGCGTCTTCGGTCCGATGATGATGCGAGCGAATCTGAGGGATGACGCGAAAATATTGGAGGCTCAGCTATCAGGCGGTGGAGCGGCGGCCAGTCCCCTTCTCGTAGGCAGTCGCTTCGCCTTTCGTGGCTACCGTGTCGAAAACTCTTCCATAGCAGGTATCACCATCGACGAACTCGAAGAACGATACGCGGTCGGTCGTTTATCTGTTCAACGCTTAAAACGTGGGGATGAATTGATCTCGCCCATGCCTCAAACTCGCATACAGATTGGCGACCTGCTCGTCATTGCTGGTCTGCGCGCGATGCTTGCCAATGCGGATCGAGAGATTGGACCAGAGTCCGATGATCTCGAAGCACTAGCGGCCCCCTTGAAATCTGTAACCGTTGTAGTGACAAAAGGATCCGCAGTGGGAAAGACACTTCGTGAGATGGCCGCCGATCGGCAAGCCGCACGCGGAGTGTATCTGGCATCTCTCAATCGAGGTGAAGAGGAGATGCCGCGCGACATGGGCATTAAGGTGGAACGGGGTGATGTCATGCGGCTTGTTGGCTCACCCCAGGATGTAGAGCGTGCCGGGAAGTGGCTCGGCTACATCGAGGCTGACCTGACAAAGACCGACCTCACTTTTGTTGCAGCAGGAATCGCGTGCGGAGTTCTTTTGGGGTTGCTTACATTCAATGTTAATGGAGTTCCCCTGGGATTAGGCACTGCGGGTTCGATACTTGTGGTTGGGCTTTTCGCGGGCTGGGCTAGGAGTCACTATCCCGTATTCGGTTCGATCCCAGAGGCGGCACAGCGCGTTCTCGCGGACGTCGGCCTGATCGTTTTCATTGCGATCGTGGGCTTGGGAGCCGGGCCCCACGCGGTCCAGGCATATATGGAACGTGGCGGCGGCTTCTTCGCCAGCATCTTTTTCGGGGGCATGGTCGTAACAACAATTCCCCCGCTGGTCGGCATGATCATGGGCCGATGGATTTTCAAGATGAACCCGTTGATGGTCCTTGCAGGCGTAACCGGTGCGCAGACCTGCACGCCTGCGCTGAATGCGCTGCGAGAAGCCAGCGGAAGCAATATCGGTGCACTCGGCTACACCGTTCCGTACGCAATCGGGAATATCCTGCTCACGATTTGGGGTCCTGTCATGGTGGCCATCATGCATTCTCTGCGCAAGTGAGAGAGCGGCAGCAGTTGGTGTTCACGGAAATCGATGTATGAAGTGTGATGTATCAACAACAATTCCTTATTCAGGATTGTCGCAAAAACACAAAGGAGACTAAGAAATGGCAACCTCAGTCAAGCCGCACTCGGAAGCCGCGCACCTCCCTCATAGTCCTGAGAAAGAGACGCCCTTTGATCAATTCAACTATCCGATCCCAAAAGAGTTTCCTTCTGAGGGCATGTCAGCTAGGGCTGCCCACGCAATCGTGCAGAGTGAGTGCTGGACCGACGCGAACCCGATGCTCAACCTTTCCTCTTTCGTAACAACATTCACAGAGCCCGAAGCTCGCGAAATCTTTGCTTCTGGGTCGTTTCGGAACTTCGCCGATCCAGACATGTACCCGCACACCAAGGACACCGAATTCGTCTGCGTTCGTTGGCTCCACAGCTTGTGGAACGGACCTAAGGATGCCGAGCCCTATGGCGCCGCCACGATCGGATCCTCTGAAGCCTGCATGCTGGGCGGCTTGGCGCACAAGTGGAACTGGCGCGAGGCACGGCAGAAGGCCGGAAAGGACGCCAGCCGACCGAACATGGTGACCGGTGGCAATGTACAGATTGTCTGGAAGAAATTTCTGCGCTACTTCGATGTCGAACCTCGAATCGTTCCCTTAAAGCCTGGCAACTATCGCCTCACAGCTGAATATCTCGACAAGTACGTTGACGAAAATACGATCTGCGTCGTGGCTATAGCCGGACAAACCTTCACGGGTGAGGATGATGACATTCAAGAAATTCATGACTGGCTCGATGCGTATGAGAAGAAAACTGGCGTCTCCATCCCGATGCATATCGACGGTGCCTCTGGTGGCTTCGTAAACCCATTCCTCGATCCGGACTACAAGTGGGACTTCCGGTTACCGCGAGTCCAATCAATCAATGCTTCAGGACACAAATATGGACTGGTACCGCCTGGCCTTGGGTGGATCATCTTCAGAGACCGCAAAGTCTTCAATGAAAACCTCGTCTTCTACGTGAACTATCTCGGTGGGGAAGCTCCGACTGCCACCCTGAATTTCAGCAAAAGTTCGGCTACGATTCTTGTGCAGTACTACGCTTTCCTGCGCCTTGGACGCGAAGGCTACACTCGAATCATGAGACACGCCCTCGAGCACGCTCAGTATCTGCGCGATCGTCTGACTAAGAACGGAAAGTTCCAGATCATGAACAAGACGCAGCGCATACCGGTGGTTGCGCTAACGCTCGATAAGTCTGTGACACGTTACAACGAGTTCGATATTTCGAATAAGGTGCGAGAACGTGGCTGGATTCTGGCCGCCTATTCGATGCCTCCCGATGCCCAGGAGATCAACAGTCTGCGAATTGTTGTTCGTCCACATCTGAACCGTACCGTAGTCGAGATTCTGGCAGACGACATCGAACGAGCTTGCGAATTTCTCGAGATGCACGGGGGTAACGCCACGCCTCCGAAGCTGCACGATTCGCATAAGACATCTGTAGCCAAGTGTTAGTGGTATCAAGGCATAAAGCACACCCCAGATGAGGCTCGCTTATCGATTTGGGGGGTGCAACCCAAGTCGCAGGGATTGATTACCGAGGAGAGCAAAAGCTCCGCTGCCTTCAGCACACGACAGAAAAGAAAGACTGCAGCGGACTTTTGATCTTCCTTATGAGTCTTGATCTTATTTGTGATGAGTGAGTTTGAGATTGCGCACTCATTGAGTTTCCGAAGTTTGCATTCGATTGATTGTCGCGAATCCAAGCCGCTACACCGTTACGGTGGTATCTCGTTCAGGACTTAGATTTACAGCACCCTTGAGAACGGCGAAGTGTCGTCAGGGATTGTTCCCGGCTGCCCCACTGGTCGGCGAAGACTCCGGCACAAGTCGCAGCCTTCTGTTAATACTCGGCCAGTATTGACGTAGCAGATTCCCGCCGAATTTCCATCCCAGGTCGGAAGCATAGCGTGTGAAGGTGCTGCCGACAGTACGGTTTTCGTCGGGGTAGTAGGCATTGGCGAGTCCTTCGCCCATCAGAGGGCCTATCAGACCCGAATAATTGACTTCCCTCTCTCCGGAGTCACTACGCGTGATGAACAGCCTGACGGCTGCATATTCCAAAGATTGCTTAAACGACAGATTCTTTTTTACATAAAATCGCGGGTCCTGATGCAAAGCAGACGCCAATAGAAAGGTTCCGAACATGTTATCCGATGTGGCACGAGCCATGTCTGCCCCGAAGCGCTTCCCGTACCCCTCCGCGCCCTGGTGATACCCCGAGGGGCTATTGATCGCCTGTCCGTACGCTGCTCCGATCGCGGCTGCTCCAATCGTCGACAGTGCGATGCTGTTGTTTGCTGCCAACTCGAACTTTTGCCGACTACTCAACTGTCCTCCGTTGGTGGCGAGGTCAGGAAACACCAGAGATTTCTGCTGCAGTAGTTTAAAGATCTCTACGCCGCCTTGTATTGGATTCGCCGTCTGTGGTGTTGTCGTCGGTGCTTGGGTTTGAGATGGCGCATCCGGCAAAGAATCAAATCGCGATTGTTGCGCCTGACCGCCATTGCATACCAGGAGGCATGCGATGGCCGCGAGTATCAGACGAAGCACGCCGCGTCTCTGCTTAACCATCACGACCGAATATACCGAGGTTGACAAGCCATGGCAAAGAGAAACGGGACGGCGATATCAATTCGAGTTGCTGTCGTCATGACACTATCTTAACGGTATTTACATTGGGCCGTTCCGACACGATCTAACACGTTAGCGTTGTCCAAGTTCAGGAAAGGTGTGGATGTGAATACCCCGGCTGCACGATTTCGTGATTAGCTGCAAATGTTGCGCAGAGAACATCGCCGCACCATATCAAACAATGCCAAACACTTGGATCGTTGTGTCCACTTTGCCATGAAAGCGCCGATACCTGCCAGCCGATATATTTAGAGACAAGCTGTCCTTCGATTTCCAGCAGTGGGCGCAGAGGTCTGGTCGTGTTTGACCCTTAGCGCAACATGCCGCGAATCAACCGAGGAATGGTTTATCTTGGCGCTTGCATGATAGCTGGCATTCGGCTAGCGAGAGAACAGCAAGTGAACGTCAGGGTAATTCCATTTCATGATGCTGTCTCGGAGTCCGTGGAATTGGCAGAGGATATCTATATCCGCGTGTTTGCCAGACCTGCAAAGAAGATGGCAGAAAGGGTGAGTAGCATGGATCAAATGAACATTGGTGTTAGGTCGAGCGCATTGTCACTGTTGCTATCAAACGGCGGACGAGCCTGGGAAAAGGCAAAGCTTGCATAGACAACCAATCTTTGGTCGATCATGGCGGTCGAAATCCGGTTTCCTGGAAACGGATCGCGAATGTACTGGCCGGATTGGCCGGATGCAAGAGACTTGGATCGTTGCTGCGTGCCTTGGTGCCGTCATTTCTCAAATGATTTTTGACACCACTCGGGTGACCCGATTAGTCCGTGCGCAAGGCCGTTGCGGGCTCCACGTTCGCTGCGCGTCGGGCAGGAATAAAGCTCGCAAGCAGCGCACTCATAAGCAAGATGGCGGTGGCAATTCCCAGTGCTGCCAGATCGACCTCTCCCACTTCATAAAGGGTTGAGTGCAGCATCCGACCGACGACGAAGGATAACGTGAGCCCCAGCACGAGGCCAAGCGCCACCTGCGCAAAAGCCGCCCGCGGCACCAGCAGGATTACGTTAAAGCGTGTTGCGCCCACGGCCATGCGTACCCCGATCTCTACAGTGCGGCGAGCAACAGCATAAGCCATCACTCCATAAAGCCCTATCGAAGCAAGGAGGATGGCAAGGCCGCCGAAGAGCGTGCTCAGCTCAGCCACCGTGCGCTGCTGGTCATAGTGCACATCAATCTGCTCCTGCAGCGGATGGATGCTGATAATGGCGAAGTTGGGATCGACCTCGGCAAAGACCTTCCGCATCTGAGGCTCCAGCCGGCTCATGTCACCGTTAATCCAGATTTGCGCGCCATTGATGAAGCGATTTTAAGACCATCAAAACAGCGCCTGTCGAAGTAAATAAGAGCCGTGCTCCGTTACACGCGCAGGCATTGGCGATATGTTCAGCACCATGCAAATTTACCGCCGTTGCCAGCTCGGGTTCTCGCTGACAGCGATCGATATCAGAGATCGCCGCCAGCAATAGCACTGCGTCGGGCTGCACCTCATCTATCGCAGCCCGCACGCTCGCAGCCTCCGCGACATCCACCACCAGATCGGTTTCGCCGCTCTCACGCGTCCGGTCGGCTCGCACGACTTGATACCGGCTGCTGCTACGGGTGATAAAGCTTCCCAGGAACCCTCTGGCTCCGATCACCAGGAGCCGCGTACAGATTTCCGTTTTCCGACAAACTCATTTCATCCTTTTGCAACGCTCATCGCCTTTGTTCTATGGGCTATGACGCGAAGATCCTTCAGTTAAAACGAAAAACGAAGTGAGAACTGCAGACGTCTGTTATCCACGGAAGTTGACGACACCTGCACTTCCGAGCCATCTCCCACAACCGAGTCGGGTGTACCGAAATCCGGGTGATTGAAGGTATTAAACGCATCGATCCGGAACTCCAATTGCGTGCCTTCTACTAGAGCAAAAGTCTTTTCCAGAGAAGAATCGAGCTGTATCTGATCGTCACCATGCAATGGATTGATTCCGGCATTTCCATATGTTCCTTCTGTCAGGTGATTTACGAAGGCGGATGTATCAAACCACTTATCAATAGTAGGGTGACTCAGCGTGCCGTTGCCAATTCGATCGGGGCGATTCGACTGGCCATTGTTCAATGTGCCCACCGCGGATGTAACGTCGAACCGGACACCGCTTCGCATATGCAGCAGAGCAGAGTATTCCCAGCCCCCGATCAATGTATCCACCAGCCGGCTACCATGACTCATGTATGTCTTGCCCCGACCTACCGGTAGCGCATAATGGGCCTGCGCATTGAAGATATGCGCGATATCCTGCTGTGTTGGTCCGTAATACTGGCGAATATTCGTCTGGTCAATGTTGTTCCCGTCGGCAAAGTTGCGTCCATGTGCGTAACTGGCATTCACATTCAAATCCTGCCCCACATTTGCCGCAAAGCGCACGGTTAATGCATCGTAATAGCTGCTTGCCCGAGAAACAGATATCGGCACATCTCCGAGGTCAGGGTAGAGATTGTAGAGCGGTCTGCTGGTCTGATAATCATTGCTCGCGTCTGTTGAGGGAGGTGCCTGGTTGATATTCAAGGAGTGCAAATTATGATGTCCCCGCACATTCATATAACCGATATCCAGAATCATCCCCGGGCGGATTTCTCGCTCAATGTTCACCGTCTTCTGGTCAACGCTCTGCGCTCTCCAATCCGGTTCGACACCGCGAATCACTGCATTGTCGGGAATAACCAGGTTGCCTGAAGCATCTGTCTCAGCGGTCGGAACCGGAATTCCATCTCTCGATAACAACAGCGATGGAGTCAGATTATTGGGTGTCAACAGTGAGGCCTTTGCATAGTTGGGATAGGTCAATCGCAACATCATGGCCGATTCGGTGAAATTTCCATCGGGCATCAAAGCGTTGGCAGACTATATCCACTCAAAAGGTCTAAAGTTTGGCATCTATTCTGACGCTGGCACCAAGACATGCGGTGGCCGTCTAGGCAGCCAGGGCCACGAGTACCAGGATGCATCGACTTACGCGCGTTGGGGCGTGGATTATCTCAAGTACGACCGGTGCTTCACTGGAACACGTAACAGCGAAGAAGCTTACGCACTGATGGCCGATGCACTGCGTGCTACCGGTCGCGACATCATCTTCTCAATTTGCAACTGGGGTGTGAATCGCCCAACAATGACCGATAAATCCATGCCTTGGGACTGGGGGCAGAAGATAGGTAATTTATGGCGCACTACTGAAGACATCTACGATGCCTGGGCTGGGCGCAAAGGCACGAGCCTGGGCATGGTTAACATCGTCGATCTTACGGAGCCATTGTACGGCTATGCAGCCCCAGGTCATTGGAATGATCCAGACATGCTGGAGATTGGCAATGGCGGCATGAGCACAACCGAGTATCGCGGCCAGTTCAGTCTATGGGCGATCATGGCGGCTCCGCTGATAGCGGGCAACGACATTGCTGCTATGGACGACGACACACGCAACATTCTCACCAATCGCGAGATCATCGCAGTCGACCAAGATCAAATAGGCATAGCAGGTCGCCGTGTGCGTGACGATGGTGATTCGCCCGCGGCAGTGAGGTTCATTCCGCCGCGATCGCGTTCAAAGATTTGAATGTGAAGGGCGTCTTCTAGATCGTTGATTTGGCGGCTAAGAGCGGATTGAGCCAACGGAAGGCGTGTGGCAGCGGCAGTAATTGTGCCCTCTTCCGCTATTGCGACAATGCTCTTGAGGTGTTTGAACTCAAGGTGATCGTAGACACTCATGGACATGCCCCCCGAAACTCAACTGAGCGGTGGTGCTGCCGTAACGGGAGTTCTGTCCCGGAACTTCTTTCACTTCAATTAGTACCAGATTGGTTAACAAAAGTTGCGTGCTCCAAGGCAACCCGGTGAACGCGCAATAGTGAGACGCAGCAATCCCCATCTCGTTTAAGCATAGCCATCCATCGCAATAAAGTATTGGACGGCGCCATATCGAACGGGCACTATCACCGGAAGGTGTCATTCCTGTCCCAGGAGGTCCCGCTTGCTCTCCGACCAAAATCTCCCGCCTAAGAAACCGTCAGATCGCGTGCGAACGGACGCTGGCCGCTCAGCGCTGCCAAATGCTCTGGAAGAGGTCAGTTTCCTGCGTCTACCAGACGTGAAATTGGTCACGGGGCTATCGAAGTCTAGCCTCTACGCACTGATCCGTGCGAACAGTTTTCCGTCTCCCGTCCGATTTGGACCGCGCACAGTCGCATGGGTAAGATCAGAAATTAAGCAGTGGGCTGCTGAGCGTGTCCTTACGTCAAGATCCACTACTTTGAATCCAGGCAGGAAACGGATGCCGCAGCCCGCTCTTCGCGAAGCGTGGGCTTCCTCGAAGAAATGGGCCTAGGCGCGGCCAATGCTCTCCTACCCTTAGCAAGCTGCGCTTCCAGATAGTCGGCCCACCACTGCATCATCTCCGTGCGCTGTTTTAGATACTTCGCGTGGTTGTAGGCTGCGGACACCTTGTTCCGCTTCATGTGGGCCAGTTGCAAATCTACATGCTCATCGTCAAAGTCGTTCTCATTGAGGATGGTCGAAGCTAGTCCACGGAATCCGTGTCCCGTCATGCGGCCCTGATATCCAAGCCGGTAGAGCGCGTACAGGAGCGTGTTGTTGCTCATGGGCTTCTTCTTGTCCGTGGCCCCTGGGAATACCAGCTTGCCATTGCCGGTTAGCAACCTAAGCGCTCGAAGTACCTCGACGGCCTGGCGTGAAAGAGGAATGATGTGAGGGGTCTTCATCTTCATACGCTCAGCAGGAATGTCCCATCGTGCTCTGTCCAGATCGAATTCAGTCCACGGCGCTTCGATCAGCTCGCTTGTGCGAGGAAAACAGTAGGCGAGAAGCTTGAGTCCAAAGCGTGTGAGCGCGTCTCCGTTGTAGTCATCCATCTTCGCCAGCAGTTCGGGCAAATCCTTCTCGTCTACACGGGCGAAGTTTTCTGAGTCGGCTGCCGCCAATATGTCTCGCGGCTTGAAGTCAGCCGCGGGATTCCGGCTCGCAAGTTCGCGCGCGATTGCGAAACGGAAGATCTGCCCGATGGACTGATGCGCTCTCTTGGCGACATCGCTAGCGCCCCGCGTCTCAATCGTAAGCATGATGTTCCGAATATGGGCCGTTTGGACGGCATCGATGGGCAAGTGCCCGACGACGGGGAAGACGTCAGATTCAAGCCGATTCATCAAAGTCTCTGCGTGCCTTGGAGACTTGCCGATCGACCACCATGCCCACCACTGTCGGGCTATTTTCTCAAAACTGCTATCAGCTTCACGCTGGAGCGCCTTGGTTTCCTCCCGCTTGGCTTCGGCCTCTGCTTTGCGTTCGCCCATCGGATTGACGCCGGTAGCCAATAGTTTCTTCGCAGCGAAGTGAAGCTCGCGGGCATCCTTGGGGCCGACATGCGGGTACTCCCCAAATGACATATTCTTCTCGATACCATCGAACCGATACCGCCAAAGCCAGAGCTTTGCGCCGGACGGTTTGACGATAAGGCATAGCCCGCCACCGTCTGCCAGTTTGTATTTTTTGGCCCGTGGCTTTGCGTTTTCAATTTCCTTGATAGTCAGTCCCATAATGAGCCCTCGAAGGTGTGGGGTTTTTCGATCCCCACACTTTTGCTCATCGTACCCCACAATAATCCCCACATAAAAGTCTGGCTGTAGTAGCACGCCCTAGAACGCTCTCGCACACTATTACCTTGTATGTTATTGCAAAACAACAACATCCTCGCGTGCGAGGATGTTCGGGGAGGTGCAAGGAAGTTCAGGTTTTAGGTGTTTTGGTTGCCCCCCAGGGATTCGAACCCCGATATGCTGCTCCAGAGGCAGCCGTCCTACCATTGAACGAGGGGGCAATAAGATGCCGCGCGATTGCGCTACTCCTCACATAATAAAAGCTGCAGGAACTTAGGTCAACCTTCGTCCGTCTATTCTCATATCGGTTCACATAATCGATTCTGCTGTTCAAGTACAATCACACTGTAAGCGTGGAATTGCTCCTCAATATCGTTTGGCTGCTCTTATCGCTGTCGCTTGTCTTCCTTTGGAAGAGGGGCGTACGCCGCTTTGGTACGCAGTCAAAGCTTCCGGACCTACGCATTCAACTCATCGCTCTCGCCTTATTGGTAGTTATTTTGCTCCCCGTCATCTCTATGACAGACGATATCCAAGCCATATCCACGGCGGAGATTGAGCACGTGACCCGAAAAGTCGATATGGCGCCCGTGGCCGAGCAGCCAGCCAGTCTCGCAGATCATCTGCATGTCGGACTTTTTTTATCCTTCCACCTCACCGGCTTACATTCCTTTATGCGGCTTGAACCCGCCGTACAGATTGCGAAGCCGTTGATCGGATCGATCCGGCAGGCGGCAAAGCGGCCTCCGCCTTTGTTTGCCTGATCATTCTGCCTTCTGATTTCAGTTTTTAATTTGTATCGCCAGGACTCACGTTGCCGTCCCGGGATGGGTGTATATGAAACGACTTTTCGCTCGAAGTACTACCTTGCTTGCCGTCTGCCTCACATTTGCGGCCTCGCAGGCGCAAACGGCGCAGCCTCCGCTGACCCTGCAGCAGGCCCTTGACATAGCGCGCACCAGAAATCCAAATCTTCTTTCCGGACAACAGCATGTCATTGCTACCAAGGCCAATGAGATCACCGCCGGGCTGCGCCAGAATCCAAATTTTCAAATCTCTGGTACTGATGTCAGCCTCCCGGCCGACAATCCCAGCAACCCCTATTCCTACGCTGCGAATGTCAATCGTCTCTTCGAACGCGGAGAGAAGCGCCGCTGGAGACTCGACATCGCCCACGCCACTACCGATGTAACCCAGAGCCAATATAAAGATACTGAGCGGCAGACGGCACTCGCTGTAAAGCAGGCATTCACACAGATGCTGGCAGCGAAAGCAGGGCTAAAGATCGCGGACGACAATTTAACCAGCTATCACAGAACAGTTGATCTGACCAAGGCGCGCCTCGATGCAGGGGACGTCAGTGCGACAGATTTTGAACGAATCGATCTTCAATTGGCGGAATTCGAATCCGATTTTGACAATGCAAAGCTCAACCTCGTGCAGGCAAGCGATCAGTTACAACTGCTACTGGGGATTGAGAAACCCGCCGATGCCTTCGATATCACCGGAACTCTCGACCCGCCGACTCTGACTGCACCATTGGCACAGATCGAACAGGAAGCACTTCGAGGCCGTCCGGATTATCTCGCGGCACAGCAATCTGTGCGCCTGGCCGATTCCAACATCAAACTCGCAGATGCAGACGGAACCACGGATCCCACCGTTGGCGGCGAATATGAACGCACCGGCACCTACAACAGCGCGGGCTTTCAAGTCAGCATTCCCTTGCGCATCTTTGATCGAAATCAGGGAGAAAAGCAACGCACCCGCTATGAATCACAATCCAGCAGGTTCGCTGAAACAGCAGCGCATAACCAGGTCATCAACGATGTTGATCAAGCATGGGCAGGCTACCAAACCGCTGTTAACATGGCCAATCGATACCATGGCCATTACCTCCAGGAAGCTGCACATGTGCGCGACAACATGGAGTACAGCTACAGGCACGGCGGTACAACGCTGCTCGATTACCTTGATGCCCTGCGCGACTACCGCCAGACGAACCTCGATGCCTTAAACGCAAATACCCAGGTCTGGCTAGCTATTCATCAACTCAGCTTCGCTGCTGCAACGGAGATCGTCCCATGAGCAAGAACTACTTAGCTGCGTTTCTTCTTCCCTGTGTCTTGGTAGTTACAGCCTGCAAGCATCCGGCTGAGGAATCCGCGCCAACGCCAGCCACCGGCAAAGATGTAGTCGATACTGTCGCAGTTCATAACGCAGAGGTAACAGATACTCTGAATCTGCCAGCTCGATTGCTGGCAAATCCAACGGATGTCGTACATATCTATCCGCCGCTTAGTGGCCGCGTGATCGCGCTTAAGGTTTTGCCCGGCCAGGAAGTCAGCAAAGGTCAGCCGATCGGCACATTGCAGAGCAGCGATGCGGCATCCGCGCGTTCCGATTTTGAAAAAGCGAAGATAGAAGCGGCCCGTGCAGATCTGCAATTGCAGCGCGGTAAAGAACTTCTACAACACGAAGTCATGGCGCAGAAGGATTACGACGATCTGAAGGCGTTGGACGACGCGGACCATGCTGAACTCGAGCGGACGCGGCAGACTTTGAACAATCTCGGGTTTTCGGAAAATGATACGTCGGCAAACCTGCCGCTTCGCTCTCCCATCAGTGGCGTCGTTCTCGACGTAGGCACGGCTCCTGGAAAAATGCAGCGCTCGCTCGACAATGCAACCGCCATTGCGACGATCGCGAATATCGATTCCATCTGGGCTCTCGGTGACCTCTATCCAAATGACGTCGGCGCGGTGCGCCGCGGACAGTCAGTCGAAATCCGAGTCAACGGATATCCAAATGAGGTCCGCACTGGCACGATTGACAATATCTCCGATGCCGTCGATCCTACGACGCTCACTCTTAAGGTGCGCGTCGTCATCCCCAACCCCGGGCATAAGTTCAAGCCACAGATGTATGCGACCATCTCCGTTGCTGATCTCAAGCGACAGGCTATCGTTGTTCCCTCGACGGCTGTGATCCGCGACGGCACTAAGAATTATGTCTTTGTCTCCACTCCTGATCACAAATATGCGCGGCGCGACGTGGAATTGGGCGAGACTCACGAAAAGACTGTCGAAGTTACGCATGGGCTTGAAGATGGCGAACAGGTTGTAGCGACAGGCGCAGAACTGCTGCGCCAGGCAGGAGCGCAGTAAAAATGCAGGCGTTTATTCGCACACTCCTCCGCTACCGAAACATTATCCTGATTATTTTTCTCGCATCGCTCGCCGGTGGCATACTCGCATTCCTGCGCCTTGATATTGAGGCCTATCCCGATCCCTCTCCACCGATGGTTGAGTTCATCACGCAGAATCCATCGTGGTCTGCGGAAGAAATGGAGCAGCAGGTTACAGTTCCGCTCGAAGCCGGACTGAATGGTACGCCTCATCTTGACCAGATCCGGTCGATCAGCATCTTTGGCCTTAGCGACGTCAAACTTTATTTCACGTTTGACAGCGATTACTTCACCGACCGTCAGGAAGCCCTCAACCGTCTGCAATCGGTCAACTTGCCGAATAATCTGCAGCCACAACTCTCTCCTGAATCTCCTATCGGCGAAATCTATCGCTACCAGCTCACGGGCCCGGGCTATTCGTTGAATGACTTGAAGGCCACACAGGACTGGCTCCTCGTGCGCGAGATGAAACAGGTGCCAGGCATCATCGACGTGGCCACCCTCGGAGGCACGACTCGCCAATACCAGGCAGAGATTGACCCAAACAAACTGCTTACCTATGGCGTCACCATGACGCAGGTAGCGAACGCTATCCAAAGCAGCAACGCCAACGCAGGCGGCAACTATCTCACACTCGGAAGCCAGAGCGTGAATGTTCGCGGCATTGGCCTTCTACACTCCATTGCCGATATGGAAAATATTGTCATTGCAGAGCGTAATGGCGTCCCCGTGCTTTTGAGAAATGTTGCCGATGTGAAAGAAGGCCATCAGCCTCGGCTCGGCAAGGTGGGATATGACGAGCAACCGGACGTCGTGGAAGGCATCGTGCTTCTGCAGAAAAACGAGAAGTCACTGCCTGCCCTCGCCGGATTGCGCGCCAAGATCAAAGAGCTGAATGAAGGCAATCTATTGCCTCCGGGCATGAAGATTAAGACGCTCTACGATCGCACCGATCTCATTAACACCACGACGAAGACAGTCCGTCACGTGATCATCACCGGACTTATTCTCGTCACGCTGGTTCTTCTCAGCATGCTTGGCGATCTTCGCATTACCGCAATCGCTGCAATCACCATTCCCTTTGCGGTGCTTTTTTCATTCGCCATGATGGTACTCACAGACCATTCGGCGAACCTGATTTCGATCGGAGCCATCGACTTCGGCATCCTTGTCGACGCCTCAATTGTGGTGCTGGAAAGCGTCTACCGTAAGATCTCCCGCCGCGTGCAGGGCGAAGAAGTCTCCGAGCTGATCATGGAAGGCGTGGGCGATGCGGCAAAGCCCGTGCTATTCGCAACGCTGATCATCCTGGTTGCCTTCATTCCTCTCTTCACCATGCAAGGCGTCCCGGGCAAGATTTTCGCGCCTATGTCAGTCACATATGGATTCGCGCTGACGGGTGCTCTCATTTTCGCTCTCGTCTTTGCTCCTGTTCTGGGCTCGTTCGCAGTTCCCAAACAGATCAAGCATGAAGCCGAAGACACCTGGCTGAGTGGTTTCTTTCGCCGACACTACGATAACGGCCTGAAGCGTGTACTCAAGTTCAGCAAGATTGCCTGGCTCGGAGCTCTTGCCGCACTTGTCGCAGCTATTGTTCTTTTCATCTTTGTCGGCGGAGAATTCATGCCGGCACTCGAAGAAGGCAACCTGTGGATTCGTGCCACCCTGCAGCAGGACATCGCTTTTCCGCAGTCAGAAAATATGGCCGACAAGATTCGCGCCACCCTGCGCTCCTATCCGGAAATCACACAGGTTATCTCTCAGATGGGACGTCCAGATGACGGCACGGATGTCAGCACATTCAACAATATCGAGTTCTTTGCGAGCCTCAAGCCCGCGGATGAATGGCGTCCGCGGTTCCACGGCGACAAAGATAAGTTAATCGCTGCCATTGAAAGGGATTTTGCACAATATCCAGGCATCGATTTCAACTTTTCGCAGAATATTCAGGACAATGTGGAAGAATCCATGTCGGGAGTGAAAGGCGAAAATTCTCTCAAGCTTTTTGGTAATGACTTCGACGACCTGACGCGCATCGCCGATCAAATACAGAATGTAATGGGCAAAGTGCAAGGCATTGCCGACATAGGCGTCTTCAACGTGACTGGCCAGCCAAGCTTGATGGTTTCGATAGATCGCAGCAAAGCGGCGCGTTATGGCCTGCAGCCACAAGATGTAAACAGCGTGGTGCAGGCAGCTGTAGGAGGAGCTCCGGTAACGCAGATTATCGACGGAGATCGCCGTTTTGATTTTGCTTTGCGCTATGCCCCGCAATTCCGGGACACACCGGAAGCGATAGGCAAAATACTTCTGCCAACTCCGGATGGCACGGAGGTGCCCTTGGGCGCAATCGCCGATGTCAACATCAAGAATGGCGCCTTTATGATTTATCACGAAGGCGCTCGCCGCTATATCCCCATTAAATTCAGTGTGCGTGGACGTGATCTCGCCAGTGCGATCCAGGATCTAAAACAGCAGCTCGCCCAGAAAGTAAAATTACCATCCGGCTATGAGTACACCTGGGCTGGCGAATTCGACAGTCTGCAAAAAGAGCAGCGCCGTCTTGCATACATCATTCCGGTCAGCCTTGCCGTAATCCTGGTGCTTCTCTATATACAGTTCCGCACCTGGACAGACGCCTTCATTGTGGTCGGCACGCTTCCCTTCGCTGCGATCGGTGGCATTCTCGCCTTATTCATTACACGCACTTCATTCAGCATCTCTGCCGCGGTGGGTTTCACTTCGCTCACAGGAGTCGCAACGCTCGGCGCTGTTGTTTTCCTGTCAGGCATACGTCGCGCCCAGCGAGAAGACGGCTTTGATCATGGCCTTGAAAGAGGCTGTCTTGACGAGATGCGTCCCGTAGTCATGGCATGCATGGCGGCTGGCCTCGGCCTGCTTCCTGCAGCTATCTCCAACGGGATTGGTGCACAGGCACAGCAGCCTCTCGCACGCGTGGTGGTTGGAGGAATGCTCACAACAGTTTTCTCGATCCTATTTGTCATGCCACTGCTGGTGAAGCGCTTTACATCACGCAAGAGTTTTGAAGGCGTCGCAGAGGAATAGCCGCATGATACGCCGCATGATACCCATACGTTCCTGCCACGGAATGTATGGGTGCCTACTCTTCCCGCAGCACTTCGAGCGGCTTCTGCCCAAGAATTCGAAAGCTGGCAATCCACCCAGTTACTACCGCGAGCAGCGCAGTAGTGAGAACCGCTATCAGGCTTGCAAAAATCTCCGGATGATATGGCACATCCATCTTGTGGAGTAATATCCTGCTCAGCAGATTCGCGAAAACCGCGCCTACGCATCCTGCTATCAAGCCAAGCACGGTGAACTCGATGCTGAAGACGGTCACAACGCGGTTTCGAGTGGCTCCAAGAGTTTTCAACACTACAACCTCGCGGATACGCCTGAAACGCGTGCTCGCTATGCTCGATGCAAGAATTACTGCGCCTGAAAACATGGAGAATGCTGCCAGAAAGCGAATCACCAGCGTGATTTGATGCACCACACCCTGCACTGTTTCGAGAATATCTGCGATGTTGATAACTGTTACCGTCGGATACTCCTGAAACAATTCCCTCTCCATAACAGAAATCTGCTTCGGCTGCACGCGCACCGCTGCATACCAGACATTGGGCAAACCTTTGAGAGCTATGGATGGCAAGATAAATTCGCTCCGCGCAAATACATGTTCGCCCTCAGCCTTGTAAATCACCGCTACATGCGTATGAATCGTACGCTCACCCGATTCGAAATCTACCGCAGAGCCGGGATGCAGCTTCAACCGTTTTGCAGCGTGATCAACAATAGCCACACCATCTGCATCACTCTTCTGCCACCATCTTCCCTGAGTAACTTTCACGCCATCCGGAACTGAGTCCGCCCAGGTAACAGCCACGGAGGAAAGCAATCGCTTTGGATAATTTGTTAGATTGAGATGGTCTACCGGTACGCCGTCGATCGCTGTAATCCGGGCCGAAACGATAGGGATCGATTCAAATTTATTATCTACGCCCGGTTGATGTAGAAGCAGGTCTTTCACGCCGTCTATTTCATCCTGACTGATATCGACGAGAAAAATATTGGCAGCGCTGGTAGCAGCATCGGTATTCATACGGCTCACGATGGCATGCTGCATAATGTAGACACTTAGAATCAGCATGACACCCGCGCCCAACGCGGCCAGCACCGCGGCGGTTTGATTTCCTGGACGGTAGAGATTTGCCAGGCCATGCCGCAACGCAGAATTCAGATGCAGCCGGGTCTTATCGAGAAGAGCGCGCAGGCCTCGCAATGTAATTGCAGTGATGACCAGGATAACGATCAGCAATCCTGACAGCGCAGCAGCAAACCACTTTCCAACCAGTAACGAATCCGCGAGGCCGGCGGCGATACCACCCAGGGCGAGGACAACGACTACCGAAGAAATCCACTGCGCCTTGTTCTCAACAAGCTTCTTCCAAAAGCCGCGCCTGCTTCCCGCATCTTCACTATCGACGGCTTTGCGCAGCACTACGCTGGGTCGAATCCGCCGAACATCGAGCAGAGGCGGTAAGCAAAAAAGTATCGTGGTCAGAATGCCGGTGCCAAATGCCGCTGAAACCGAACGTAACGGAAGTCGTAGTGGAGGCTGGATGGGAAGCAACTTGCCAAAGAAAAATGGGAGAGCCCACTCTACACCGAAACCAAGAACGATGCCGATCAGTCCTCCCAGCGATCCCAGCAGCAGCGTCTGCAGCAAATAGATTCGTAAAATATCAGATGACCGGGCCCCGATCGATTTCATAATTGCGAGCACTTCGATTCGCTGTTGCAAATGCGCCCGCATTGCCATTCCTACACCAATCGCACCGAGCACCATCGCGACCAAGCAGATCAGGCTCAGCAGGCCGGTCGCATGATCCAGCCCTTCTGAAAGGGCGGGGCTCGTCTCGCGAAAATCTGTAATTTGCGCGTCTGGCAATATCTTTTCAAGATCGCTGCGAACATTCGCAATCTTCCCACTTTGCGGTGCAAGCTTGAACAGATACCTCTCAGTCGCTCGGCTTCCCTGCTGCAGCAGACCGGTTCTGTTTACTGCTTCGCGAGTCATCATGACCCGCGGGCCCAATCCAATCCCGGCAGTCAGGCGATCCGGCTCTTTCTCAATCACGGCTGCAATTCTGAATAGTTGGCCGCCGATCTTCAGCGAATCTCCGGTCTTTGCATGCAACCGCACAAGCAGATTGTCATCGACAACGACAGAGCTGTCAGTTAAGACCGAGCTGATATCTCCGGCCGGATTCAACAGAACCGTTCCGTAGAACGGATACCTTCCAGGATCGACGACCTTCAATGACACCAGCAATGGAACTGGGTCACCTCGCAGCGAAGCCATCGACACCATTTCTGTCACCGAGGTGCGCTCCACATTTCTGGAAGTCGCCAGCGCGTCCAGCTTTGCGTTCTCCTGCGGTGTTGTTTGCCGAAACATGCGCGCCGAAAGGTCGGCGGACATGATACTGCGCGCCTGGTTGAGCAATGCTTTTTGAAATGACTCGCTAAAGCCGCGCACGCCGGTCAACGCGGCCACTCCAATTGCAACTGAAAGAATTACAAATAGGAACTTCGCCCGCGAGGCTCGCAATTCCCGCCATGCGATCTTCGCGGCCGTAGTCCATCCAAGAGCAGGCTTTTGTTCAGGCCCCATAGCCATTCTTCTTTCCGTCTTCGTCGGAGACAACGCGTCCGTCACGCAGAACAATGCGGCGATCCGCGCGATCGGCGATTTGCTTGTCGTGAGTCACCAGTACCAGCGTGGTGCCTGCTTCCCGCTGTCGCTCCGTAAGCAGATCGAGCACATGTTGACCATTCGGCGAGTCGAGATTTCCTGTGGGCTCATCAGCCATTACGATTGGAGGATCCAGAACAAAGGCGCGAGCCAACGCTACCCGCTGCTGCTCTCCGCCGGAGAGTTGCACCGGATAGTGGTGTAGCCGATCTGCCAGCCCTACAGATTCCAATAGCGCAACTGCGCGCTTTTTCCCATCGCCCTTCGCATTCAATTCATATGGAAGAAGAACGTTTTCGAGTGCGGTAAGTGTTGGAATGAGCTGATAGGACTGAAAAACAAAACCAATCTTCTTGCCGCGCACTTGCGCCAGCTTGTCCTCGGGCAATCGGCTGATGTCGGTTCCTTCCACCAGCACTTCGCCTTCCGTCGGTGCGTCGAGCCCGGCGAGTAATCCCAGCAACGTGCTTTTGCCGCTGCCGGAGGAGCCCATGATCGCGAGAAATTGTCCCCGCGGCACGCTTAGATCGATGCCTTTCAATATCTCCACTGTTCGGCTTCCATTGCGAATCGACTTCTTCAGTCCTCGCACTTCAATCATTCCCGGCTCCCATCCTCTGGCTACAATGTCTATGTGACGCGTCGACACGGCCTGCTGCTTCTATTTACGTTTCTTCTTGCAACCACGTTCCCACTCGCGGGGTACGCTTCCGCAAATCCCCCGGTCATTGTCTGCTTTGGCGATTCGCTGACGGCTGGCCACGGTGTTGAAGCTGCCGCCGCCTATCCAAGCTATCTGCAGCAGCTACTCACCCATCACGGCTATTCCTATCACGTTGTCAATGCAGGAATCGACGGCAATACATCCAAAGACGGCACCGACCGCCTAAAAGACGTGCTCGCGCTACATCCCCAGATTGTGATCGTGGAATTTGGAGGAAATGACGGATTAAGAGGATTGCCGCTCACGTCTACGCAGCAGAATATGGATCAGATTATTTCCACCCTGCTGAAAGCCAGAATCGCGGTCGCCCTCGCCGGAATTACGCTGCCCCCGAATTATGGCCCCGACTACATCCAACAGTTCAACGGCATATACAGCGACCTCGCCAGAAAATATCACCTGCCGCTTCTTCCCTTCCTCCTCAAAAACGTCTACGGCACGCCCGGCTCCATGCAGGAAGACGGCATTCATGCGACGGTCAAAGGCAATCAGCAGGTAGCCGCAAATGTCTTCGAGCTGATTCGCCCTCTCCTCAAAAAATAACTATGCCATCACCACAACCGGCTGGAAGAGAGTCCCGGCAATGCGCTTGGCGATTGCGACCAGGGTTTGCTGGTCCTCGAAGACTTTAACCAGCGGCGCGGAACCAAACTCCGGCAGGTTCACCGCCGCCCCATTTCGTAAGCGGCCCATGGAAAACTTGTCCGCTGTCACGCACGGCAACTCGGCCAGCAATGTGCGTGGATGCGGCATTTTTTGGCTCAACATTTCGGCTGTATTCGCCTCAATCTCCGCTAAAGGAATCGCATTCTCCAGCGCAAACGGTCCCGCGGCCACACGCCGCAAGCTTGCCAGATGTGCGCCGCATCCGAGTTCAATACCGAGTTCATGAGCCACACTTCGAACATAGCCGCCAGCGGAAACCGTCATCAGGAATGAAGCGGTATTGTCAGCAAGCGATGTAATCTCAAATTTTCTGATATGGATTCGCGCCGGCTTCAGCAGTGGAGTTTCGCCTGCACGCGCCAGTTGATACGCCCTTTTACCGCCGGTTTTCTTGGCGGAAAATGCAGGCGGCATCTGCTCGATTTCTCCATAGAACTTTGCCGCAGCGGCACGCACCTGTTCCAGCATGAGAGGAATCTGCACCACCTCGCCCGTCGGCTTGCCCTCTGCGTCATAGGTGTCTGTGGCGAATCCAAAACGGATGGTGCCGGTATAAGTCTTCTCAAGCGAGCCGAAGTACTGCGCCAGTCGCGTGTATTTTCCGAGCAACAGCGGCAGTACGCCGGTTGCCATCGGATCAAGAGTGCCCAGGTGCCCGATGGAAGACTCCCCCATCGCCCGTCTCACCCGTGAAACGACGTCATGCGATGTCATGCCGCCTGGTTTATCAACAATCAGAAGCCCATTCACTCTGAATACTATAGTTGCTCAGAATCCCGTTTGAGCGCGCTCGCGCACTAATGAAAGAAATTCCGCCCGTGTATTCTGCTTCTGAAAAACTCCAACCATCGCCGACGTTACGGTCGACGAATTCTGCTTCTCCACACCGCGCATCATCATGCACAGATGCCTTGCCTCAACCACCACGCCGACGCCCTGCGGCTGGATCGCATCCTGAATCGCATCGGCGATCTGGCGCGTCAAACGCTCCTGCACTTGCAGCCTGCGGGCGAACACCTCCACCAGCCGTGGAATCTTGCTCAAGCCTATAACCTTGCCATTCGGAATATACGCGACATGCACCTTGCCGAAAAACGGCAGCATGTGGTGCTCGCAAAGCGAAAACATCTCGATATCCTTGACGATCACCATCTCGTCGTAATCCACATCGAAGAGCGCGCCCTGCAGAATCTCTGTCGGATTTTCGTGGTAGCCTTTGGTCAAAAAAGTCAGCGACTTTTCGACACGCTCCGGAGTCCGCTCCAGGCCGTCCCGTGTCGGGTCTTCGTCAAAGCGGCGAATAATCTCGCGGTAAATGTCCTGCGTGGAAATATTTTCCAGCCCTGTCGTCAAAGCCTTGCGTACAATCGCCGGTCTCGCCATCTTCGTTCTCTTTTCTATTCCGTTCATCGTCAGCGCTTACTCACCGGGTACTCGAATGAGTTATTGCTCGTTTCCTCTATGCGTACCCTCACCAGCTCTGCCTTATTAAAGTCCGCAAGAAGTTCGTATATCTCCATACATAGATTCTCCGTGGTCGGCACTTGATGCTGAAAGAGTGGATCGAGGTTCAGGTTCATGTGGTCAAATCGTTCGATCACGTTTTTCTGCACACACGTATCCAGTTCCACCAGATCGCACACCATTCCGGTTTCCGCACCTACCTGGCCGCCCACGGTCACTTCAATGGTGTAGTTATGCCCGTGCCCATACGGGTTGTTGCACTTGCCATATATATCGCGGTTCTGTTCTTCGCTGAATGTATCGGTATGCAGCCGATGCGAAGCGCTCAGGCGGTATCTGCGCGAAAAGTACGCCCTCATGGCTCACCATAATAGTCCGCGAAAAGATCCGGCATCTCGTATACGCGTACGCGGTGCAGCTTCGCTCCGGGAATTTTTCCTTCGAGCCGCTTCCATATGGCGATCGCGATGTTTTCGGTAGTCGGAATCATCTTGGCGAACTCAGGCACTTCCAGGTTGAGATGGCGATGGTCATACACGCCCACCACTTCCCGCTCCATGACGTCCTTAAGCTCCTTCAGGTCCACGACAAAGCCAGATGTCCCGTTCACCTCGCCGGCGACCGTTACTTCGAGCGTGTAATTGTGCCCGTGGCCATTCTTGTTCGCACACTTGCCAAAAACACGCACATTCTCTTCCGCAGACCACGCTTCGTTCCAGTAATAATGCGAAGCGGAAAACTCAGCTTTTCTCGTCAATAAGATCATTGTTTCCAGTGTCGCAGACGCATCCTGCCGCCTCTCAGCGGCCTCCGCCTGCGTATTCACGTCCCTTCCAGACTACGCGCTTCGTCACCGTGTGGTCGAACCAGCTCTTCCACAGCAACCACACGAACAAAGGAAGGCCAAAGATACTCAGTAAACAATCCGCCACAGAAAAATTGGATTGCACCACCCTGCGATAGAAACGCCACAGCGTTCGTGCCCAGATCAGCAGAATCACCAGCCGCGCCGTAATCCACGGCGTGCTTAAGCTGAGTGGACCCGCAAAATACCACGCCAGAACAGGCAGTCCAACGAGCAGCGCAATATCCAGCATCTTCCATGCGGCAGTAATCAGCGTATTGCCGAAGAGCAGCGCAAGATTCTTCGTCCATCCCTCGCACATTTGTCCGAAGCTGCGATACATGCGCACACTCAGCGCATCCGGCGCGTACCGGAAGCGCAGTCCCAGCTTGCGCCGCTTGATAAGGTAGGCCAAATCCACATCCTCAAGCATCGATTGCGCAACGGCCTCGTGACCGCCAATCTGCAGATAAGCATCACGCCGCACCAGCAGGAATTGCCCGTTCGCAGCGGCCAGCCGCGATTCGGGATCAGACACCTTTGCCGGAGGATAGGCCAGCGCCAGTTCACTGAAGACCAGGGGCATGAGCGCGCGCTGCCAGAATCCAGTCACAATCTGTCGCGGTGAATAAGAGAGCATGGCGACCTTGTGCTTCTCCGCCTCATGGATCGCGCGGCGCAAATCACCCGGTTCATGCACCGTGTCCGCATCGGAGAAAAGCAGCCATTCCCCGCGAGACTGTTTTGCCGCAGCCCACGCCGCATTTGCTTTACCCGTCCAGCCTTTTGGCGGCGCTCCAGGATCGATCACCGTGACCGCGTCGAAGCTTCGTGCGATCTCCCGCGTCCGGTCGGTTGAGCCATCGTCTGATACCAGCAGTTCCCAATCGAGCCCAAGCTCCCACCCTTCTTCCGATTGCGAGACCAGAGATTGCAGGCAGGCTCCCAGGCAGTCCTCTTCATTCCTCGCAGGTACAACGACAGTCAGGTTCAAGTCCACTCCCACACCGTATTATAGAAATGTGCGTGGCTTGCGAACGATTTCAACCCTGGCAACTGGTGCTTTCACACGGATTTTGCGTACGATCGCGGAAGCCGCAGCCATTTCTTCCCTCCTGATGACCGCCGGTTGCGATCGCGGATCGCTGCCCGCACAGGTCGCAAAGCAGGCACCCGCTTTCACCATCGTCGACGGCTCAAAGACCGTCCGCCTCAGCGACTATCGCGGCAAGATCGTAGTGCTCAATTTTTGGGCCTCCTGGTGTGCGCCTTGCCTCGAAGAACTTCCCTCGCTGATTGCGCTTCAAAAGCAGATGCCTCAACTTGTCGTGCTCGCCGTTGATTTCGACGACGATGTCTCTGCCTATCATCAATTCCTCATCGATAATCACGTCGACCTGCTGACCATTCACGACGAATCACAGAGAAGCAACCTGGCCTTCGGCACCACTCGTCCACCTGAAACCTACATCATCGACGGCGAAGGCAAGATTCGCCGAAAGTTCATCGGGCCCCAGGACTGGACCAGCCCCGAGATCACGAACTATCTCAAAAACATCTGAGTGGTTCCACTTTCAGGTTTGTCAACCCGGGCGAATCGAAGTCTCTCGTCTTCTCTCCCGCAACAGACTCGCTAGCCGACAGACGACTTGCTATCATTAGCCATATGACCACCGTAGAAGTTCTCTTCCGCTACGAGCAGCACCCGACTGAAACCGCTATGTTCGCCCTCGGAAATATGAGCGAGGTGTACGGCATCCGCAGCATTCAGCTCAAGGAAGAGTGGCAGACGATTCGCATTGAATACGACGCAACGCGCCTCAACAAGGCAATCGTAGGCCAATTGTTGCGCCGCGCAGGCATCAATATCACGGAAGAGCTTCCGCTCATTCCACCGCAGCCCGTTGCAGGAACAGAAGCCGTACCAGCACCAGCCAAGTAATCAGGTATACGGGCAGTGGCAGGGATATGTAAGACTGGCTCCGCTCCGGAATCTTTCCTATATGCACCGCAGAACATTTCTCACCGGGCTGGCATCCGCAACCGCCTGCACAGTCTCACAAAAAGCATTCGGCACACTCTCGCCAGCAACCTTGAGCGGGAACAATACAATCCCCATTCACTTCGATCCCGCAAAGACACTCGGTAGCGTTTCCGCAAACTTCGTCGGCCTCGGCTACGAAATCTCCTCAGTATCCGCGCCCGGACTTCTGAGTGCTGCAAATCGTAGCTATGTCCAGTTCGTACGCACGCTTGGAGCGAATGGAGTTATCCGCATCGGCGGAAATACCTCTGACTATTCCTCTTTCGATCCGCACGGCCAGCCCATCTCATCCCCCAAAGCGTCCGTTGTCACCGAAGCGAATCTCGAGGAACTGGGCACATTTCTGAAAGTAACCGGCTGGCAGCTGATCTGGGGCCTGAATCTCGGCAAAGGAAGCGAGCAGGAGGCTGTAGATGAAGCGAAAACTGTATCGGCCACCGCCGGGGACAGCCTTCTTGCGTTTGAAATCGGCAATGAGCCTGATCTCTTTTCGCATGAGGGTCATCGCCCGCAGGGCTACAGCTATGAAAACTATCTTGCCGACTTCCGCCGCTATAAACAGGCTGTCCGTGCCAGCCTGCCCCACGCGTCCTTCGCTGGCCCCGACGCCGCAGGCCACACGGATTGGGTCACTCGTTTCGCACAGGACGAAGGCAGCGATCTAAAGTTGTTGACGCACCACTATTACCGCGAGGGGCAGAACCCTTTCAGCACGCTTGACAAACTTCTCAATCCAGATCTACATCTCGAAACGCTCCTCGAAAAGCTGAAACAGGCTTCCCTCGCCTCTCATCTCCCTTATCGAATCTGCGAAACAAATTCGTTTTCCGGTGGAGGCCGCCCCGGTGTCAGCGATACCTTCGGCGCAGCTCTCTGGGTGTTGGATTACATGTTCACTCTCGCTTCAGCCGGAGCCGCCGGCGTCAACCTGGAAACCGGAATCAACCAGCTGAATTTCATCAGCTCATACTCCCCGATTGGCGATAACGGGCATGGCATCTATACAGCCAGCCCACCCTATTACGGCATGCTGGCATTCGCGCAAGCTGCTAAAGGACAACTCGCAGCGCTTAAATATGAGACGTCCGGCGTCAATTTCCGGGCGTATGCAACTGTTGCCTCATCCGGACGCAGCACGGTCACGATCATCAACAAAGATCACTCGCAAGACACCCATATTCTCCTCACCACTTCAACGCCATTTCGCAGAGCCCGAGTGCTGCGGCTCACCGCACCGTCGCTCGAAAGCAAAGACAGCATTCAATTGGGAAATGCCAGCGTCTCTCCCGACGGAACCTGGCGCTCCGCATCCGAAGAAATCGCAAAATTTGATCATCAGGGATGGTCCGTGCCGGTTCCAGCCGGCAGCGCCGCCGTGGTGCAATTTGAGAGCTGAATTTCAGCATTTTCTTCAAGGGAAACGCAGCAGAAAAGAATCGACGGTATCAAGCTCTATCGTTGCGAAACTTCGCAGAAGTTGATATCTTTAAATGAGTTCGCAGTCCTTGCGTTGTGCGCCCATAGCTCAGTTGGATAGAGCGATTGACTACGAATCAATAGGTCGGAGGTTCGAATCCTTCTGGGCGCACCATAATAATCAACAATTTACGGACAGTTAAGAATCGAGTCAAAGTCACACTATGACGCAAAACGTGACGTAGATTCAATTCACTACCTCTGCTGCCCTTCCCTCATTCCTTTGATTGACCACATCAGCGACGTTCTTCAGTGCTGGATGCAGGTACTTCTGCGTCGTTGTGACGCTTTCATGTCCCAATACATCCATTACCAATTTGAGGTTCCCCGTTCGGTCTAGGAGGTCTGTAGCGAAGCTGTGCCGTGCGGAGTATAGAACTAGCTCTTTGGGAAGCCCTGCGTCCTTCCTAGCCTTCCTGAAGGGCTTTTCAATGGCGGTGTGGGTAATGTGCCCAGTCTTGCATTTCTTGTTTCTGGACGGAAAAACCCATTCCGACTTTGCATGCTGAGCACGCACACGCAGAGCATTGCGTACGCGGTCGCTCAGAGGTACATGGCGGGTAGACTTCCTCGTCTTCCCTTCCCGCACGAAAATCAGTGACTTGTTCCAAAGAATGTCATCCCAGCGAAGGCTAATGACCTCATCTGGACGCATCCCTGAGTCGTGGCAGACCAAGAAAACGTCTTTAAGGGGCTGCGGAGCCAGTTTAAGCAGTGTTTCTTCAGACTTGGCGTCCCATACCGCTGTGCGTTGGTTTTCCTTACGCAGTTTGATACGGGGTGCGGCCTGAAGAATGCCGTACTCGTGTGCCAAAGAGAGCATACGGCGCAGGGTACGGAGGGCGCAGTTCTGGTTAGAACCTGTCCCCTTCAATTCCAAGGTATCCGCTACCGAAGTCGTAATACTGTCCAATCGCAGGTCTGCGACGGGCATTGACTTCAGCATCCTCCATCCAGCTTGGTAATAGAGCTTTGATTGTTGAGCCAAGGAGCTCGCCCCTACAAAGGGCAAAAAGCGATCTTCGGCAAACTGACGCAGTCCCGTCATCTGTCCCTTACGAACAGGTGATTCGTTGCGTTGTGCCTGCCTCAGAAATTCCGCTGCCACTTCCCCAGCCTTTGCCTTGGTGGTTTGTTTAGTTGACTTCCTGAACCGCTTGCCATTTACGGTGAAATCAGCAGTCCAGGTATTTGCTATCTTCGCGCTTGTACAAGTCCATGCTTTATCCCTCGAATGCGGCACGCACAGAGGGAACTTGGCGACATTGAGCGATGAACTGCTCTATGTCAAAGGCAGAATGTCGTACCGGAGACTTTTTGCCAGCACCCATTTTAACGAAGTCTGGTCCGATGCCACGACAGCGCCAACTACGAAGGGTCGCCGGGCTGACGCCAAGCTGTTCGGCGGCCTGTTGGTCGTTGAGCAGGGGTTCAGCCGCTGCGCAAATGGATTCAATCACACCCGAAATGGGCGTGGCATATATTTCGATTTCTTCCAATGTTGCCTCCCTCAAATGAAATGAAAAAGCGCCAGCCGAAGCCAGCCCTGACATGGCGAGATCATTATAGCGAACAAAAGGCGAAATAATTTAACTGCTAAATACTTGCTATGGAGCAACGACCGAAAGGGAAATTCATGGGAATCTGGAAGCTACTCTTTAAGCCAAGTAGCCCGGGCCAAACTCTATACGATTGCCGTGAAAGGCTCCAATGGCTTTGTCTGCATTGTCGAGCGATCATGGGCTAACACGACCGATGATCCACAGTTCTGGAATCCCAAAGTACGCGCTCCTCATTGCTTCAATCCACCCGCTGCAAGGACTTTTCTGCCCTTCTTTCTGATGAAGAGCAAACTTGTGCTGGCAGGAAAATCGAAGGCGGAGATCGCAGCGGCCATCGCGTCGGCGCTGGATAAGAAGGATCTGCCGCCGCTTGCGCCTGAGACGATGGTCTATATGATGTCGAAGCAGCAGTATCTAAACGATGACGGCAAGAGTTGGCATCCACATGTAATGTTTTATGCTTCGGGTGATGCTGAGAAAAGCTGGGGAGCTAATCTGCCTGGCTCGCCGGTTATGGCGGCATATGATCCTGAACAACGGGTGACGACTTTCTTCGTTTTGACCAGCGAATGGTCTGACGGAACGCCGGGACCGCCCATGTCGCACTGACCCGCAATTCACTTAGAGTTGCTCATTGCACGGTCAAATAACGAGAAACGGGCATGTATTGAGCAAACGATAGCTAGCTACGTGCCCGTTTCTCGTTACCTATGAACAGCGCTCATGTTGAACGATTCAAGAGGTCAGTGGTTCGGTTTGCCGAACCGGGAAACCTTCGAGCGTAATCAAGGACCGTTCCCTGAAACACCTCTTCCGGATGCTCGTAGTGTCCCGGTAGTTGGCAGCGGACTGTCAGGTCCGCTCCTCGTGAGAGCAGGAGACGTACTACATCAATTCCGAAATCGTGACCCTGTGTCGCGGCGTGAAAGATCGGGGTCTGGCCTCCAAATCCATGGAGGTCGGTGGCAGCATGTGCATTGATATCTGCTCCCGCTTCGAGTAATTGCTTCGCGATTCCAACTTGGCCGAACTCCGCAGCTACGTGCAACAGCGTCGCGCCTTTGAGCGTAAGCATTCGACCGGCGGTGGTGCCGATGTTCAGCGATGGATAACGTCTCTCGATAACGGAAAGATCTTTGCCCATGAGCATGTCGATCTCTGTGGAGTCACCGCTAATCGTGGCAATGACACCCGGCTCATCATATTGCGATGAGCCACCAGCATTTCGTATCAGATTGATTGATTGGACCAACGCGTCTTTGTCGCGGACATATGTTCCCAGCACAAAATCAAGTGCAGTCCCAGGATGAGACCTTCCCTTTGACTGCCACTCCGAAACTTCGCCACAATCGGGATCTGCACCATGCTGCAACAGCCAGTCGAGAGCGATTGGATCCAGCGTCTCGCAGGGCGCGAAGACCACAGGGTAGACCCCATGCCAAGCGGCGTTCACATCGGCCCCGTGTCTGACAAGCAATTCCATCATGGACGTTCGCGCACCATTGAGGCTTGCCCGCATGAGAGGCGCATCGCCTCCTTCGTGAATGTCGGAGCCGTTGTTGATAAGCCACTCTGCTATATCCAGCCGAGCTTTGGAAGGCTCGCTTGTTCCGCGACATTCAGCCGCCCAGGTCAGCGGTCCATCTCCGCAATAGCCGATTGGTGCATGTTTCAATTCGGGGTGTTTCCGCAAGGAGTTGCCAAACCTCAGCCAGGTTATCTAAATTGATTGCCTGTTTCAGGTTTTCCGCGAATGGTAGGCAGAGCACGTGATCTCTCAGCTTTGGCCAGCTTGGGAACCCATAGTGTCGGGCGACCTGAAAGAGCGCCATCGCTAGAGACGGTGCATCACCGTTTGCCAAGCGATCTTTTGCCTGGTCCTTAAGATGACGAAGGTTTGGCTTCGATGGAAGATGAGACGCGGAGGGACGTTGTTCGGACATGCGAACTCCTTTCGGTAAGCGCCCGGTGTCCGCTTCGCAGGCAGAAAGAAGTTTCGCCAAATTGTGAACAGCAAAGGTGGGCTTCTACCCTGTCCGCGAACCGGATGCGTCCTTCACGCTGCTCAAATGCTATTCCAGATCCTGGCTGACTTTCAAGCGCTTTGGGGCCTCGATCACTCCCGATAAGCCGGCTTATCTTTACCAACGCGGATTGTTGGAGAGAAGCGTGTTTGTATGAGCAGGTCATCGATGTCAATGGCCTTTCCTCATCAGAGTCTTTTTGCCATTGTGTTCGCATTTGCTGCTGCTCTCCGCCCGGGTTTGTATTCGGACTCTGATGAGCTGATCGTCATATGAGCTCGGTGCCGGTTCGTGTTTCAGAGGAGAGTCGATGCTACTATTTATCGCTCGGCCTCGGCACGCACGTCGACTTCTGATACGGCTATAGAGGAAGGACCATTCAATCCATCGCGGCTCCAACTGAGCTCGCTTAGTAAGATTTCTTATACGGAACCTGAGGACAGGTCAAAGTAGTCAAGAGAAGGAATCACAATGCAGCGGAGAGAATTCTGCAAGCTAATAGGACTATCGGCAGCTGTGACTGCGGTCGGTGCGGCGGGGGCAACGGAGAAGAGCGACTCATATGTGCCCGTGACTGATTCACTTGTCCTGCGCAAGCTTGATCAGTGGCAGGATTGGAAGTTCGGTTTCATGATGCACTGGGGGCCATATAGTCAGTGGGGCGTGGTCGAATCGTGGTCCATCTGTTCTGAAGATTGGATCAAACGGCCGGCAGGTCTCAGCTACGTGGAATACAAAGAAAAATACCAGGCATTGCCGACGACCTTCAACCCGATCGGGTTTGATCCCGACATCTGGGCCGGCGTCGCCAAAGATGCTGGCATGAAATACGTTGTATTCACGACCAAGCACCACGACGGCTTTTCGATGTTCGATACCAGGCAAACCGACTACCGCATCACCGCGGCTGACGTTCCATTTCACACAAATCCGCGCGCAAACATCGCCAATGAAGTCTTTGCCGCTTTCCGCAAGCAATCCTTCGGAATCGGCGCATATTTCTCCAAACCTGACTGGCGTAATCCGGATTATTGGGCGCCCGAATGGGCCACCCCTGACCGGAATGTCAACTACGACACGCGCAAGTACCCTGAGCGCTGGCGGAAGTTTGTCGAGTTCGTGCATCGACAGGTCGGGGAACTGACCTCCGAGTACGGACCGCTTGATATTCTCTGGCTGGACGGCGGTTGGGTGAATGCGAAGACGCATCCGGATGCGATCGTCGGCGGTGGCGAAGTGCCATGGCCGCAGGACATTGACATGCCGGAGCTGGCTGCGCTCGCGCGCAGGAATCAACCCGGTCTAGTCGTCGTCGACCGCGCAGTCGGGGGCCCCTACGAAAATTACCGTACGCCTGAGCAGCAGATACCGGATACACCGCTGCCGTATCCCTGGGAAACCTGCATGACTCTCGGTAATTCGTGGTCGTACGCGCCCAATGATCACTACAAGTCTGCGCGCCAGATTGTGCACATGCTCGTAGACGTCGTTGCCAAAGGCGGCAACTATTTGCTCAACGTTGGCCCTGATCCGAACGGTGAATTGCCGACTGCGGCGGTTGCGCGACTCGCCGAAATCGGCGCGTGGATGAAGATCAACGATGAGGCCATCTATGCGACGCGTCCAGTCGCGCCATATCGCGACGGCAAGCTGTGTTTCACCCGTGCCAAGGACGGCGCCATCTATGCAATTTATCTCCTCGACGAAGGCGAGGCAGTTCCCGAAATGATCGGATTGAAAGATATTTTGCCGGCGGCAGGGACGACAATACGTCTGCTTGGAAGCGACATCGATCTCAAATGGCAGCGTGATGGTGCGGGTGTGCGGGTCGCTCTTCCAGAATCAGTGCGCAACCAGGCTGCGAACAATTACGCAGTCAGCCTGCGTATTCCGTCATATCGCCGGAAAGGACACAGTCAGGCATAACGAAGCTGAAATAGACAAATCTCCTTCCCAAGCCTCCAGATCTCTATGGTTGAGTTCGCGTCCACCAACCAATTTTGGAGGCGTAGTAGTTATCAATGGCCGCCAAATCGCCCAATGCGCTTTACGGCGGGGCGATAGAAGGCCGATCTCATGATCAGCTTCCCGTCGGATACAACTTAGTAATTGAATTCCGAGTCTAGTGCTGACGCAGGTCATCATATCGGTTGAGCCGAAATGCATCTTAGGGATTGTGGCGGTTGCTGCGGCTCTCAATCGGATTGAAGGATCAGGAAGTAAGTATGAGCGCCACTAACGGAAAGAAGATCGCCATCGTCGGCGGGGGACCAGGCGGGCTCACACTGGCACGACTACTGCAGCAAAGCGGTGCGCAGGTGTCAGTGTACGAGCGTGACCAGAGCCGCAGTGCGCGGGTCCAGGGCAGCGCATTGGATCTCCACGAAGACTCCGGACTGGCGGCGCTGGAAGCCGCTGGCCTGATGGAAGCGTTCTGGGCCAACCATCGACCGGATCTCGATAGCCTTCGTCTTACCGATGCCAATGGGACGGTCCTACACGATCATGTCCGCCGAATGTCCGGGCCGGGGAAGCGTCCTGAGATCGAACGTGGTCCGTTGCGCGACCTTCTGCTCGACTCGCTTCAGCCCGGCACCGTGCAGTGGGATTGCAAACTGGAGTATTCAGAGTTTCAGGGCGAGCAGGTCTTGTTACGTTTTGCGAACGGACAGACCTCAGTGGCTGATATTGCAGTTGGCGGCGACGGCGCAACCTCTCGCATGCGTGAGCTGGTCACTCCTGTTCGGCCGGAGTATGTCGGAGTTTCGCTCGTAGAGGGCCTCGTTCCTGCGGCAAAGCACGCAATACCTGAGTTGTGGAGCCTTCTCCGAGGCTCGGCGTTGATCGCTTTGGGAGGCGAACGGACGATCGGCATGGGAACTAAGCCAGACGGGAGTGTGCTGCTGTACGCGGGATTGAAGACCGATGATCCCGCGGTTAGGCAGAGCCTTGAAGAGGCAATCGGTCCGGAGCAGCGAGTGAGATGGTTCCGCGCCAACTTCAAAGGGTGGAGTGACCTATGGGAACCGCTCTTCAGGGAGGCGGTCTCGATGGTCTGGCGTCCGCTCCTTGTTTGCCCCACGGATCAGCATTGGGAGCCGAAGCCAAACGTTACGCTGATTGGGGATGCAGCGCACGTAATGCCGCCCTACGCAGGCGAAGGCGTGAACATGGCGATGCTCGACGCACTGGTCCTGTCAAGGTTTCTCCTCAGCGAAGACACGCTTGGTGATGCAATCGCCGCGTACGAGACGGAGATGTTCTCCCGCATGCGATCCATGACGGCGGACACAATGGTGAACACGGAGATGTTCTATGCGCCGGATGCCTGCGAGCGCGTTGTGGCTCTATTCCGCAGCTTCGGTAGAGCAGAGGCAGTTCCGCCCGTCTAGCCGATATTTCCACCTTCGTCAGGCTTGCTTGAGCGCTATTTAGATTTCGATTCCGTCCGGTCGGAGGGCCACTTCCGCCAGGTGGGATCTACGAGATGGACTAATGTTTCTTCATAGGTCATTGTGGATGTCGGGGTATCTGGAAGAATCTAGGCTGGAGGGCGTTCCGTGTTTTTGAGCCGCATCATTTTCAATTTGAATGAGCAGGATCTGAGGTATTTCGTTGGTGGGTCACTTCGACTTCCAATCCATCTCCGCTGCGGATTTCTCGCAACTCTTTTTTTGTTAGCCTCCTCGTTTCTGTACTCTCAAAGCAGAATTATTCCCATATCGAAACGCTATCTGAATATCCCCGTGGCGGCCTCAAGTGAGATGCACGTGTTTCAGATCCGAGTCAACGGACTTCAAAAGCGAGAGTTTCCCGCACAATTGGCGGAACTTTCACCGGACTACTGGATATTTATTGACGTCAGTGAATTCAAAGGACAGACCATCACGCTGTCAGGTGAGTCTTCACAGGCCGCCCTCGACCGTATCTATCAGTCTGACAAGATCCAGGGTGCCGATTCTCTCTACAAAGAACGCAATCGTCCTCAATTCCACTTCACGGTCAAGCGGGGTTGGAGCAACGACGTAAACGGCCCGATTTTCTACAAGGGCCGATACCATCTGTTCTGGCAGGCATTTCCGTTCGGCGTTACTTGGAACACCGGCTTCATGTATTGGGGACATGCTGTCAGCAAAGACCTGGTCCACTGGCAGGAATTAGCTCCCGCGCTCATGCTTGACCGGCTCGGTTCACCGTGGTCGGGTTCCAGTTTTGTCGATCGCAACAACGATGGTGGATGGGGAAAAGATGCGCTGGTGTTGGTCTACACGGCCTTCGATCGCAGTTCTAAGAAACAGGTGCAGTGTATTGCTTACAGTACAGACAATGGAGTCACCTTCACTCGCTATGCCGGCAATCCGGTTCTGGACAGCAATGCTGAGGTAGGCTCGAATGATACGAGGGATCCCAAGGTCTTTTGGTACGAGCCAGGCAGGCATTGGGTAATGGTCCTGTTTGAGAAAGATGGGCTGTCCTTCTACACCTCGACAGACCTTAAGGCGTGGAGTCGAAAGAGCCATTTCAAGGGACTGTATGAATGTCCCGATTTTTTCCAGCTGCCTGTCGATGGAGATATCCATCACACCAAATGGATTCTCCATGGCGGCTCGTCGAGGTATTTCATCGGCAGCTTCGATGGCGAATCATTCAAGCCCGAATCTCCGGAGCTTCGTTATGCAGAGGGAGTAAACGCGCACGGGGACGATGTTCTCTATGCGGCGCAATCCTTCGTCGAGATGCCCGATGACAGGAGAGTGCAAATGGCGTGGGGAAGAATCAAACCGGACGGTATGCCGTTCAGCCAGATGATACTGTTTCCCACGGAATTCAAGCTGGTGACCACTCGGGAGGGTCTCCGCATGCGCGCCACGCCGGTTGCGGAAATTGAAAAGCTCCGTCAAAACCCGCAGAAGTGGTCTTCCTTGAATGCTGTCGGAGCAGATAAGGAGCTGAGCAAGGCCGGATCAGAGCCTCTCGATGTGAAGCTTCACGTGACTCTCGAAAAGGACGACATCCTGTCCATTCTGGATGACGGAAAGACAATTGCTTCAATCCATTCCGCAGATTTTGAAAATCGCGGAGGTTCGATTGAGATCTTGATCGATAAAGGCATCGCTGAAATCTTCGTTGATGACGGAGCGCGCTACATCACAGCGGAAATACCCGCACATAGCAGCGGCCACGGCCTGGAGCTGGGCCTAAGGGACGATGCGAGTATGATCGATAGCCTCGAGATCTGCAAAATGAAATCGATGTGGGCTACTCATTCTTCGAGTCGGCAATGAAAGTTTCGATTTGATTCAACCTCAATGGCGACATCATGAAGGCAATACACTTACCGAAGATGGCTCAGAGGATAATCTAAAGGAAATACTTTAAGATCGAGGTGGGCAAATAACCGCCGAAGCCTCAGTAACGACTCACCAAACAGAACAAGTCCCCTGTCGGGCGCACTGTAGTTACACCAGCCGTCCCGGCAGATACTGTCCCAGAAAACGCCGCGCCAGGATGAATCCGTCCTTGCGTTGCTGCGGGAAGTCGGGAAGGTTGCCGCTTTGCGGCACATCCCAGAACTGATCCTCGTGCTCCACCGCGATGCCGCCGTTGAACTGGATTTGCAGCAGCACCGTGAGGAACTCCGGCCAGTTCACAATTCCCTGTCCGGGGATGCGGTAACGCCACCATCCATGCCCGGAAATGCCCACCTGCTGTAGCACCGGCTGTATGATCTCGGTATCCTTGGCATGCACGGCGAGAATGCGATCTTTGAACTGCCACGCCCCGCTGATCGGATCAATGTACTGCCGCACGAAATGCGAAGGATCGAATTCCAGCCCCAGCCGCTTGCTCGGCACGAGGTTGAAGACGGCCAGCATCGCCGCCGGAGTGCTGGCGAAATTGGCCCCGTTTGGGTAGTTCTCCCATCCCATCGCCACGTCAAGTTTTTCGCAAACGGGCAGGTATTTTTCGTTGAAGACATCGGCGAAGGCTTTGGCCTGATCCTCCATGCTGGCGCCTGGCATCCCGCCGCTGAAGGTTCCAACAAACTTGCAGCCCAGGCGATGGCAGAATTCCAAGGCGCGAACAAACTCGGCATTCGCAGTCGCGCGCTTGCCTGCATCGGGGTCCGTGTGGTTGGGACCGAAATATTCAATGCTGACAATGCGAATGCCTGCATTGCGCGCCACGGTCAGAATGTGATCGATGGCGCTGTCGCTTAGATCCGGGTTGAAGTCCGGACCCAGCGTCACCACCACGCCTTCGTAACCGGCTTGCGCTGCAAAGGCGAGCTTGTCCGGCGAATACGGGGTGATGATGGAGAGCTTGGGATAGGGCGTATCCGCTGGCACGGCCGTCTGCCCTGCATGCTCCTGCGCCGTCTGTGCCGTCGCAGTCTTTGCTCCCGCGATGCCCAGCGCCGCCGCGGATGTGCCGCCTACCTTCAAGAAATCGCGCCGATTCCAAAACGAGCCTTCGCTCCCCATATCCTTCGTCTCCTATATTCGATGCAATCCTTCGATCGGGTCACTTGCCTTGCAGAATTATATAGAGCACGTCGAACGATGCGGACAGCAACGAACGAGGCCCCTTTTGGCAAAAATTCGTTAAAGGTCACAGTTGGCGACAATCCGCTCCGAATGTGCGAGCAACGCTACGACGATACTGCGCGCGCATGACCGACTCTGCCGTCGACGGCGAAGACATCGTTCAGGACGCACTGATCGCTCCGGGGGAAGCTGCGCAATCCTCGTAATGGTCTTTGACCGGCAGACACTGGAAGAAAAAACATCGGCGCCGGAATCTTCGCCACGGTGCGTCCTCGGCGGAACGGGACTGAAGAGCTACCTTGGGACGCTCTCCGCTGGTGATCTGGTTGTTCTGGCAACCAACTACAGTGTCAACGCCGCGGAATACCTGCCAGATCGGAAGACGCGTGTCGACAAAGGTCGGGTGCCCTGGTTGACGCGCCACTTATGCGTACTCTCAGCCGCCGCTCACTTCTTTTTAATGCTACGAGAAGCCCGAGTATAGCAATCATTCCGGGATTACGGGCATGCGGGGGCAGCTAGTGTTTTCGCAATCGTATTGTGCAGGTATCAGAATAGCCAGAGCACCTCACCGAATTGTGATCGCAGACATGGTCGAGAACCTAATCCATAAAGCGATCCACAAAGGACTATCGGGCTTCGGTATTTTAAGTGTTCTGGAGCGAGTAGTAAGTCATAGAAAGACTTCAAAAACGTAAACTGCATGACAGAGATCTTCAGCTGCACAACAGGATAGGTACTGAGAAACGCGCCAGTGATCCTGCTTCTGAATAGCCCGCTCATCATTTCTTAGCGGGACGCGCAACGACTTGCGCACTTTACTTCTTTTGACAGAAGCCCCTGAAGTCGACCGGGGAAAGCCGGTTGCCCGCTCTCAACTCTCGAGTGCCGGACATTCCTCCCCTCTACCACATTGTCAGCTTCACGTTATCGACCCATTCATGAATTGGAGCGCCGGTGGAATCCTGGTCCAGTTGGTACTGGATGCCAACCATATCCGGCCAGGAGGTATAGTTGATCGTCCAGGTCTGGTTGAATCCGTAGGGTTGACCATCGACGACCAGCGTGTCGTAGCGATACTGCGTGGGGCTCACGCGCTCAACGTACCACTGGATGTGGTGCCAGGTATTCGGCGCCCAGCGCGGACAAGAGATTCCATTAAGGATCCAACGATTGCCCGCGCTATCCCAGGTAGACCAGTAGCCGTCGCCAAAGTCGCACTGGCTGCCGATCATGAACTCTTTCCCGCCAAGCACCTGCCAGAGATCGAATTCCGAGGACCAGAAGGATGCGGAGGTGGAGTCGTGGTATACCCAGAAGTCCCACAAAAAGTGGGAATTGGAACTGGTACCGAGCATCGTATCGATAAACAGCACGTTGGTCCAGGGCAACCCGTCGACGTACATCTCAAGGCTGCTTCCGCTCTTCGAAGGCTGGTTTTGAAACGGGGCCATCCAGTAGTTGGCGCTGTTGGTCGTGCCATGCGCGCAGACGCTGCAGGCCTTCCAGTCGACGGTGTTGTTCTGCATCTCCTGCAACACCTCAGCGGTTTCAGGGGGAGTGGGCAGGACGGTACTGCTCGGAGGCGGCGGCCCGACCTGGAGCAGCAACGTACCGGACGTGTTGTAGTCGCCCTGGCCGTCCCACGCGCGCGCGTAAAGAAGGTGCCGCCCATTCGTCAGGTTGATTTTCTGAGAGACTGTATTCGAAACGATATTCGTCTGATAAACGATGCGATCATCGAGGTAGATGATCCACCCGGTAACGGGGCCGTACGCGATTGCAGTCACCTGGACCTGGTTTGGGTTCTGACCTGGATTTGGGCTCTGCAACCAAACGCCGGTTATCTGTCCGGACGCTACCCGAGACAATGCCATCAGACAAGTGAGCAACATATAGATAAGAAGAGGAGTCCTGCGAGAGTTCATGTGGGTCACCATCCGGGGAGAAATGCGTTGGCTTGCACGTGGCGGAGCCAAGGTTCGAAACCTGGATCGTGCTGCAAAAGTGCATAACCGGGCGCGTGGCAGCCCGTCCAGGCTCCGCTTGGGCAGGGATAGCGAAGGAACGTCGGGCTGGATGGCGTGTCGCCGCGTATCGTGGGATCCGTAGGAGAACTACGATCTTGAGAGCAGCACCAGTGAGAGTTGTGTCGCGCTACGGTGTAAAGGGCATCGCACACGTCATTAGGATCGGAACTCTCGAACCGCTGCTCCAACGCTGCACGCTTTCTCGGACCGATTTCAAAGTACTTAGTCTTGCGGACGAGATACTATCACGGCTAAGGGGCCGCACGTTCGCACATTTTGTTGCAGGTAATCGTCCAAGCAAGCCAACACTCCGTCTTGCCAAACCCGCGCCTTGTCTTGTGCATTTGCCGCTGGCAGAGCAGCTAGAGTCAGAATCAGAACGAAGAGGCTCGAACGCGGTTGAAGAGTTGATCTCATGTGCGTCTCCACTGGATGCCGATGATGATGCCAGAGATGTTCTGTCTTGGGAGTGTTGCGGGCTACCCGTCAATAACTCATCGGTAAATGGGCGCTGCGAACCGTGGGCCACATTGAACTGGGATGGGAAATTGCCAGCATGCCGATACTCTGGAATGGGGCGTGTGTCCGGCCCAGGAAGCAGGATCGGTCATGGGAAACGCGATTGCGTTGACTAATGGATTGACGATGAGAAGCCGACTTGCAGTTACCAAATCGGCCTTAATGAGGCACTTGTCGATTTGCAATGATTTGAACTTCCAGCGAGATCTATTCGCGCCGGATTTCGGCAGATGCCTCGGCCAGTTCGGGTCGTCCCGGCTGGTCCGCGCGCTTTGCGACGGTAAGCAATTCTTGAAAATAGAGACTGGCCTTCTCGCGATCACCAGCCTGCTTTGCTGCTTCAGCCGCCCCATACAGGGACCAATAGCGATTGGGCTCTTTCCTCAACGAGGCTTGGAACTCTCTCAATGCATCGGAAGGCTGTTTGAGTTGCAGCAGAATCTCTCCGAGCATCTCTCGCGCCGGCTTCAGTGGTCCGGGAGTTACCGAGGCTGTTTCGGTCTTGTCTTCCAATTCTACGGCTAAGCGCATTCCAGCGAGCGCGTCGGCCTGGTGTCCTTCCGCGAAAAGGAGCATGGATGCAAGCTCCTGGCGTTGTATATCGATCTGATTGGCCCAGTAGTCTTCTTTCATTTGGGCAAGCTTATCCCGTATCTGCTCAAGGAAATAAATTGCCTGCTGCACACCAGGACCGTCCTTCAAGTGAGCGGCTCCCAGACCTCGGGTGAAATAGGTAATTGCGTCAGCATATGGAAACGGACTGGGGAGCGGCTCAAGCTTAACCGCATCGGCCCAGGCTTGGCGCTCCAGGCAATAACGCGCCGGAATAGCTGCATGCGCGAAGTAGGCAGCAGAGGCAGGAGCTGCTCCGGTTACATGAGAGGGATCGAACGTGATGAACGTCTGAGCCGATAACTCCACCAACCGTTTTGCAGCCTCGTCCTGCGCGGTTTGCAGATAGGCATAGACCATGTAGTCGCTCGCGTGCAGTACGTCCGCAGGCTGGTCTGCGGCTCGTGCAGCCGCCGTAGAGGAAATATTGGTGTCGATCGAAGATTGCCAGTCGCCAATGCGAGTGAAGGTATGAGATGGCATGTGCAAGGCATGTGGCGTCGAAGGCGCAATCTCTCCATAGCGCCGCGCAGCCTCTGCCGCTCGCGGCGCTAATGCCGGTTCGTCGTAGGCATGGATGATGTAATGGGCTAGTCCCGGATGATTGGGATACTTGACAAAAAGGTTCTCGAGAAGCCCTCCAGCCTTGAGTTGCTTCGCGTAAGTTTTGTCGGAAGGGTCTGCGGAGGATGCAAGCGCCAGCGCATAGAAGATGGTTGCTTCGATGTCATCCGGATAAGCAGCACTTACCGTGGCCATTGCATGTTCATACGCGAGAAGACGGCTGGGCTGGTCGATATGATTGCTGTCGACGTATAGGTGTGCAACTGCGTCGAGATAGGCCCGCTCCCGCTGAGTATGTGCGGCGATAGCGCGCCCCTGTTCAACAGCCTGCAGTCCTTGGCCTAGCTGGGCTGGAGATTTGAAGCCTGCAAAAGGGTTTCCCCAGCTACTGAGTGCAATGCCCCAATCGGCAATCGCACACTGTGGATCGGCTGCTAGAACAGAGTGGAATCCCTGGATGGCGTCCCCAAATTGGAAGGAGTGCATCAGAGCCACCGCTCGATTGAATTGCGATTGCACCGACGGACTGCAGGATGTACGGAAAGTGACGCTGCCAAGAGTCTCCATAGAAGCATGGTCATGAGTTTGAGAGGTAAGCGGTGGCAATGCCGCTGTCCAGGAGCACAGCATCGCGGCAATCAGGATCTTCATACTTCCTAAACTCCTCTTCGCAAGTATTTGGCTCTCTTTGACGCCCAAGACACGACCTTAGACATCGCCTTTGAACTCTGGGTTAGAAACAGCCAGGTATTCATGGATGAAAGCGATGGATAGACATGTGCAGCTGATTAATATCACAATGTAGTTCTTATTATGCTTGGAGAATTCGAATACTCATTCTTACCGTCGCCGCCACGCTCGATGAAGGCGCCTACGGCGCTGCCATCCGCGGGCAGATCGAGCAGAAGACCGGATGTCGATGCTCCATCGGAGCACTTTACACCACCATTGAACGGCTGGAAGCCAAGGGCCTGCTCGAAACATGGATGGGCGATGCCACACCGCAACGCGGAGGCCGCGCCAAACGTATGGTGCGCCTCACCCCCAAAGGCGCCCACGCCGCAAAAGAATTCTACGAAGCCATTACAAAGATCAGCGTCGGGGCCTCCTGGGCCTCGCATCGCCCCGGAGCTAAAGCATGAATCGTGTCATTGTCGACTTCATCGCGCTTCTGCTCCCACCCCCCGACCGCGAAGCCGTCATCGGCGACCTTGCTGAATCTGGCGCATCCCTCGCATCTTCGCTTTTCGCAATCCTCGGCTTCGTCCTCCGGCGTCAATTCCTCTGCTGGCTCTCGTGGCGGCCATGGTTTGCGGCTATTGCTCTCGCATACACCACAACGTGGTTGCTCATGGGCAATTCTGTAGAAGTCAACACAAACGCGCTGAAATGGTATTGGGGACCAGCTTCCTGGCATTATGCACCCTATCGCCTGACCGATTTCACGCTGTCTCTTCTGCGGCTCTTTGCGGCTGCATGGTCTGCTGGGTTTGCTGCCGCTCGAATTTCACGCAGAACGCTCTGGGGCAGCATGCTGTTACTTCTTGGCCCCTCCATTCACTGCTTCAAATTGTTCCACGTAGAGACTCACTTCGATCATCACATCATTCAGCTTTCGCCATTCGCCCTGTTTCTTTATCTGCCGATGATGATTTTCGGCATATGCGCGGGACTGCATAACCTGCGCCCACGTCCTTGGCTGACGCTTCTGTTGATCATTCCCTACTGCGTGCAATTGATTTCTATGATGAAAATCCAGAACGGGCCAAATTTTGTCTTGTGGACCCTCATCCTGCTCTGGCCATGCTGGTATCTCGTATGGCTTACACTTCCCTCGACCCACCGTACCAAGAAAGCCTGCTCGCTATGATTCGCGCCCCTCGTTTATTTGCCCTCGCTTTCGCTTTCCACTTTCTCGTCTCCGCTTCGTCCTTCGCCGCAGACTCCGGCACTCTCGTCGACCGGGAAATTCACTCCGACAATCTCGCCCACAATCTCATCGGCGTCGATCCCACGCGCAAGCTCACCATCTATCTGCCGCCCGGTTACAACACTTCCGCGCAGCGTTACCCGGTCATCTACTTTTTGCCGAACCCATTCGGCGGTCATCGCAATATCTTCGATCAGCACCACGCCGCCGAGTTCTTCGACCGCGCCATCGCCGCCAATCAGATCGGCAAATTCATTCTCGTTTCCGTAGACATGCGGACACGCTTCGGTAGCACCTGGTACGTCAACTCGCCCGTCACCGGCAATTGGCAGGACTTTTACATCCGCGACCTCGTCCCCTACATCGATGCCAACTTCCGCACTCTCGCTACACGCAACTCGCGCGGCCTCCTCGGCGATTATATCGGCGGCTACGGCGCACTTCGCTTCGGCATGGCGTATCCCAACATATTCAGCGTCGTCTACGCCATGCATCCCGTCGGCACCGGTTCCGGCGTGCAAATGCTCGTTTCACGCCCCAACTGGTCCACCATCGCTAATGCAAAATCGCTCAACGACCTGAACAGCGACGGCTTCACTCCCATCTTCGCCAGCATGTTTCAGGCGCACCTGCCCGACCCCGCCAATGCGCCGCTCTATTTCGATCCGCCCGCGCATCTCATCAACGGCAAGCCCGTCATCGACTCCGCACAGATGGCACGTCTGCGCGACAATCTCTTCATCGAATCGCTCATCCCCAAATACGCCGACAATCTCAAGTCCCTCCGCGCTCTCAAAATCGACTGGCCCCGCAGCGACGGCATCTGGGACCACGTCTATGCCAACGAGGCGCTCACCTATAAGCTCAATGAGTTCGGCATCGTCCATGAAGCCGAAGAATTTAACGGCACATGGGGTGGCGATCCCTACTGGGATGGTTCAGACAACCGCGTTTATAACGAAGTCCTTCCCTTCTTCCGCAACCATCTCGACTTCTAAAACTTTCCGCGCAAAGAAAAATCCTTAATAGGATCCCGGGCATCCTCATGAATTCCCCGAGCGTATTCGAGGATTTCCGATCTAAGCATCACTGCCTGTGCGATAAGCTCCGCGATGTTCTCGCGAAGAGCCTCGATCCACGCATGCCTGAAATCAGATACTTTGCTTTCTTTCGATAGAACTAATCCCAACAAGGAGAATGCGCCAGCTACTAATGCGACAAGCAACGCTGAAGATGAACTGGCGATAGTCTTGCTAAGCTCAATTAGCCACGATGGCTCTAGCTTTTCTCAACTGCCCGAGCACTTCTGCTGAACACCCGTGTGTACATCTCGTAGACCATCTCTCCCTCTATCGCCTCACACGTCGGAAATCACAGGGATTCCACTTGCTTGTCGCGCGCCAACACGATACCACCGATAAGGCAGGCATCAAGATATACCAGCCCTCGATTGATTCGCGGTATGTTGCGGTGTGGATCGAGCAATTGGACAGGATAGCGAAGAGAAAGCAAATGCCTAAATATGCTTTAGAAAATGGAAATTTGTTTCTTGGCCACATTTATGTCGAAGCAACGTCTGTCTCTTCGTCCGCGCCTGATGCGTCAGATTTTCTTACCGACTTGCAAAAAGTTCTCTTTCGCTCATAGAGCGCCCGACGAAGTCCTTTGTTTTCAACCCGCAACTTTGGCATTTCCGCTGCATTATCCACAGGCAGGAGCGATGGATATGCCGAAACCAGTAGTGACAATCGAGAACTGGAGTGTCGTGGAGGATGTCAGCTCCTGCAGCTTTCAGCAGTTGCATCAGGGCAACCGCCTCACCGGTTATGTCGTAGGACACGCGCATCTCCCTAATACGAAGCTTGTCTACACGTCCGTCATCGTGAGCGTCGACCTCACTCAACGTCTGGTCGAGACTCTGAACACGATGTACCTGCTGGGCGAGCCTAGCGCCGAATATGAAACTTGGGAGCGCAAAGGAAGGGCCTCAGCCGCCGCGTAACGTATCGCCGCCCTGAACTTGGGCACAGAGAAAAGGCAACCGCAAAGCGGTTGCCTTTTCATCTTGGCTCACGAAATTAGTAGATGCGGAAGTTGACCTCGATATTCACTTCCACTGGTACCGGATGTCCCTGATACATGGCTGGACGGAATTTATACTGCCGGACAGCTTCCACGGCCTTTTCATCCAGTCCCATACCCAGCGGACGAATCACGTGCACATGCTGCGGATTACCCTGCGCATCCACGATCACTGACACGACGCAAATTCCCTGGTACTTGGCACGTCGTGCCTCGTCGGAGAACTCCGGATCAGGCGCAAATATCACCTGCGGAGCAGAAACGCCGCCGCCCGGATGATAGATGCCGCCGCCAGTGCCGCCGCCCGAACCGGGACCGATACCACCGCCAGTGCCAGAGCCAAGCCCTCCGCCAGAACCGGTACCGAAGCCCGATCCTGAACCGGACCCTTGCGAGGCCAAGGCCACTTGTGAAGACTGCGGAATACCGAGATTCGGCATATTCGCATCTGGCATTTTGACGTTTGGCATAACCACCGTCGCCGGAACCGGCAATTTCGGATTATCGATCAATAGCTTCTGTGGGGGAGTGATCTGCTGCTTGTCAAACTTAGGCAGTTTGCCCTTGGAAGCCTCAACCAGTTCATGGTTGCCGCCGCCGCCGCCGCCGCCCATAACACTCGCCTGTTTTGGAGACATCGGCACAAATGGTGAAACATCGACTGGCGTCACCTGCGCCTTCTTGTCAACGGGCCGTGTATGAATGCGAGCTTCGATGATGGCCAGGATAATCAGACCGATGACGACAACGTGCGCCCCGATCGAATACGCACTCGATTTGGCGCTGCGATCCGACTTCAGCAGAACGTCGGTCTCGATCGGCTTCGACGTCAGTTCGAGAGGCGGAAGCTTTTTTGGGAAAAACGCGTCCTGAACATTCGCCCAGAGCGATTTCCAAATCGATTCTTCTACCAGCGTTTCTACAAGGTCACTGTCTAGGTCTGGCTGAGAGGTCAACTGAAGCGGGGGCTGCTTCGAAGAAGAGAAGGCATCGCGCAAATTGGAGATGAGCGATGACCAAATGGAACCGTCGGTTTCGACGAGGAGGTCGGGCATATCCTCTTGCGACCGATTTTTTCCTGGTTCCAGATCCGGAGGTGTCAAAAGCTGATTGCCCATATCACTTCAACCGGGCAGATGAATTGCGATCCACCCGTGTATCTCTCCATTATGGACGACGCATGCCCTGCTTGTCTTGAATATGCGTCGGGAAAATGTTCATACCCTGCCAACAGTTTTCAGCCTGAGCCCAATAGGTCTGATGAGATGTCATGCCAGGATCGCAGTATAACCCCCGCATGATCAGGAACAGAGCCCAATATCTCCCTCTATAGACGTGAGCCTCACCACAAAGTTACTGCGATGAAACCAGATACAATAAAGTTTTACCCATTCTCGAATCTTTTTTATGGGAGAACCGATGTCCACGCCGGAATTACCCCCCAGCACGCCCATCGCAGGCGAGCCGGGGACGACGCCGCTGAAGGCGACCCTTACCCTGCCCCAGACCGACTTCCCAATGAAGGCAAATTTGCCGCAAAACGAGCCTTTACGGCTCAAAAAGTGGGCAGAAACGAAGCTTTATGAGCAGATTCGCGACGTCCGCAAAGGTTCGCCTCGATACCTGCTGCACGATGGTCCTCCTTATGCGAACGGGCCGATCCATCTGGGCCACGCGCTCAATAAGTGTCTTAAGGATTTCATCGTCAAATCGAAGACGATGGCGGGATTTGACGCCCCTTACGTCCCCGGCTTCGACTGCCACGGTCTTCCCATCGAGATCAAGGTAGACGAGCAGTTCGGCCGCAGGAAGCTGGAGATGTCGTCTGTTGAATTCCTGGCCGCCTGCCGCGCCTACGCGCAAAAATATATTGACCTGCAGACCAGCCAGTTTGTTCGCCTCGGCGTCTTCGGTCGCTGGGAACAGCCCTACGTCACCATGTCGAAGGAGTACGAGGCCAAAACCCTCGAAATCTTCTACCGCTTCTTCGAGCAGGAGTTTGTTTACAAGGGATTGAAGCCGGTCTACTGGTGCATCCATGACCGCACCGCTCTCGCCGATGCTGAGATCGAGTACGAGATGCACACCAGCCCCAGCATCTACGTGAAGTACGCCCTCGCCGGGGATTCGAAGACCAGCGACGCCGCCGCCATCGATGCCGCGCTCGCCGAAAAAAATGTATCGACCATCATCTGGACGACGACTCCCTGGACGCTGCCCGCATCGCTGGCTGTCGCTTTTCATCCGGAACTAGAATACGTCGCGCTTGAACAGGACGGCCAGACGTATATTGTCGCCGACGCACTCGCAGCCTCCGTGCGCGAAGCCTGCAAGCTGCAGGACGCCGTCGAAGTCGCCCGCTTCAAGGGAGCGAAGCTCGAACGCGCCACCTTCCAGCATCCATTTCTCGACCGCAGCATCCTCGGCGTACTCGCCGACTACGTCACTACTGAGCAAGGTACCGGCGCTGTCCATACCGCACCTGCGCATGGAGCCGACGACTTCTACACCGGCGCAAAGTACGGCCTCGACCAGACCTGCAATGTCGACAACGCGGGACGCCTGCGCAATGGGCTGCCCGAATACGACGGCCTGACCGTCTTCAAAGCCAACGCCCCAATTATCGAATTATTAGAGAAGCGCGGCGTCCTCATGGGCCGCAGCGACATTTATCACTCCTATCCGCATTGCTGGCGCTGCCACAATCCGGTGATCTTCCGCGCCACCGAGCAATGGTTCATCGAGATCGACAAGCGGATGGGCGATACGACTTTCCGCCAGCTTGCGCTCGATGCAATCCGCAACGACATCAAGTGGGACCCGGCATGGGGCGAAGACCGCATCGCCAACATGATCGAAAGCCGCCCCGACTGGTGTATCTCGCGCCAGCGCATCTGGGGCGTGCCGATTGCGGTCTTCCTCTGCAACCAGTGCCATACCCCGCTCAACGACGCAGCGATCAACAAGAGCCTCGTCGAACGTTTTGAAAAAGACGGCATCGCCGTCTGGCATACACAAGAGCCCGAGCAGCTTCTACCCGCCGGAACGAAGTGTGCAAACTGCAGCGGCACAGACTTCCGCAAGGAAATGGACATCCTTGATGTCTGGTTCGACTCCGGCGCAAGCTGGCACGCCGTTATGGAAGTCGAAACGGAGATCGCTCCGCCCGCCAATCTCTATTTCGAGGGCGGAGACCAATACCGCGGCTGGTTCCACACTTCCCTGCTCACATCTGTTGGCGTCGGCACAGATCACAAGGCTCCTTACACCATGGTCGGCACCGCTGGATGGACCCTCGACGAACAGGGCCGCGCCATGTCGAAGTCGCTCGGCAACGGCGTCGATCCTGTCGATATCGCCAACCGCCTCGGCGCCGAGATCGTGCGCCTATGGGTTGCCTCCGTCGATTTTCGCGAAGACGTAGCCGCCAGCGAAAACCTGATGCAGCGCGTCGCCGACAACTATCGCAAACTGCGCAACACCTTCCGCTTCCTGCTCGGCAACCTGAATGGTTTTGAGCCAGCACAGCACGAAGTGCCCTACGAAGAACTGCTGCCGCTCGACAAATACATGCTCGCCCGCACACGCGAGCTGGTTGAGAAAGTCAGCGCCTGGTACGAAGCCTTCGAGTTCCACCGCGTCTACCATGCCGTCAACGAGTTCTGCATCGTTGACCTGAGCGCGCTCTACCTCGACGTGCTCAAAGACCGCATGTATACCTTCGCGCCGACGAGCAAGGAACGCCGCTCCGCGCAGACGGTCATCTATAAAATCGCCGACGCACTGGTGCGCCTCGTTGCTCCCATCCTCAGCTTCACTGCGGATGAGGTCTGGCAATACTTACCTGCCGACGAAAAGCGTGAGCCAAGTGTACACACAGCCTCTTTCCCGGATGCTGATGCAGTTGCACACCGCGATGCAGCCCTGCTTGCGAACTGGAGCAGGCTGCTTACGATTCGCGACGAAGTGCTGAAAGCGCTCGAAGCTGAGCGCAAGGCGGGGAAGATCGGTAAAGCTTTGGAAGCGAAGATTATAGTATTCACCGCCGCATCTGACCATGATCTGCTGAAGAGTCTGGAAGGCAGTCTCAAAGAGCTCTTCAACGTCTCACAGGTGTCGGTTGCGGAGAAGCAGGGCGAGATCGAAGTAAGACCCGAGCCCGCCGAAGGCACCAAGTGTGAGCGCTGCTGGAACTACTATGCCGACAACGGCCCGCAACGCGTGCAGCCCTACGGCCCATGGCCAAAAGTCTGTGGCCGCTGTGCTGGCGCTCTCGAGCATATGGGCTACCAGCAAACCGTGGGTGCCCCATCCTGACCCCGACTCTGAGTGCAACGAAGAGGAAGGGGAAGGATGGGATATATTTCGATGTGCAGAATTCTCGCTTTCCCACCCTTCGCCTTCGGCTCAGAATGGGGCACCTGGCAAACGGTTGGAGGATAGAAACCCGCTGTCATCCTGAACGCAGTGAAGGATCTGCTTTTCTCACTCGTCGGAGCGAAACAGATCCTTCGTCGCTACGTTCCTCAGGATGACAACATTAGAAGAATAAGAGGTTAGATTGAAGCAACACGACCGCCGCGGCTGGCTCCTCATCATCTCCGCGCTCATCATCGCCTTCGACCGCTGGACCAAAATCCTCGTCGAGCGCCACATCGCCGACGGCGATTCCATCCCCGTCATCCCGCACTATTTCTACATCTCGCACGTGCTCAATCCCGGAGCGGCCTTCAGCCTTTTCTCCGAATCGGCCACACCTGGCCGCACGCGCTGGATACTGACAGCTTTCTCCATCATGGCCGTAATCATCGTCCTCGGCATGATTCTCAAAATCGGCAAGCGCTTCACCGTCACAACCATCGCCCTCGCCCTCATTCTCGGCGGCGCACTCGGCAATGTATGGGATCGCATCCGCTTCGGCGTCGTGACCGATTTCCTCGAAGTCTTCATTCGCTTCGGCCACTGGAGCTACCACTGGCCAGACTTCAACGTCGCTGATTCCGCCATCGTCTGCGGCGGCATCCTCATCCTGCTAGACGCCCTGCTTCCGCAAAAGCAATCTTCTTGATCAGCCGCAGATATGGGTGCCCCATCCTTTCGCGTTTTGTGCGAAAGGGTGGGATTCTGCAATCTCACGCCCCAGCGAAGAAAACCGGAACCAACCTTAAGCCACCGACGTACAATTTTCCAGCCGGCATAAGCAAAGCTGCGCGCTGATCCGTCTAAGCAATTAAACTCGGGCAAAAAGGAAGCAGACCTGTGGGCACTTTGTGGAATGATATTAAGCACTCGCTGCGCATGCTCAGCAAGAATCCCGGCTTCACCGTCGCAGCCGTCGCAGCGCTGGCCCTTGGCATTGGCACCAACACTGCCATCTTTACCGTCGTTAACACGGTCCTGCTCAAGCCCCTCACCTATCCAGATGCCGACCGCATCGTTCAGTTCATGCTGACATCGCCTGAAGGTCAGGGCGCTGCAGCTTCGCCCACTAAATTCAACACCTGGCGTCAGCAGACCAGCGTCTTTCAGGACGTCACCGCCTATGACTTCGGCGGACCGGGCTTCAATCTTACCGGCGATCATCCTGAGCAGGTCCACGGCATCCACGTCAGCGAGGCTTATTTCCGCCTTTTCGGCGCGCCGGTTATGCTGGGCCGCACGTTCACGCCGCAGGAAGACTCGCCCAACGGCGGCAAAGTGGTGGTGCTCAGTTATGGCCTCTGGCAGCGCCGCTTCGGAGGCAATCCGAACGTCGTCGGCACCGCAATCTCGCTCGGCAACGAGCCTTACACCATTGTTGGCGTGCTGGGAAAATCTTTCGCCACCGACCCCGAATCCGACATCTGGGTGCCTTTCCAGATTGATCCCAACAGCACCAACCAGGGCCACTTTTTTCTTGCCGCAGGAAGACTCAAGCCAGGCGTAACGCTGGCTCAAGCCAACGCTCAGCTTAAAATTGCTGCCGACCAGTTCCGGCGTCGTTATCCGAACGGGGTCATGGACCCGAAGGAAGGCTTTGGCGTCCAGCCCTTGCGTGACTCGATCGTCAGTGGCGTCCGCTCTTCGCTCTTCGTGCTTCTCGGAGCTGTCAGCCTTGTGCTTCTCATCGCCTGCGCGAACGTCGCTAACCTGCTGCTCGTCCGCGCCACTGGCCGCAAGCGTGAATTTGCTATCCGTGCAGCCATGGGCGCAACCCGTGGCCGCATCATGCGCCAGTTATTAACCGAAAGCGTTCTGCTTGCCGTTACTGGCGGCGTCCTCGGACTCGTCCTCGGCTACCTCGGCGTGCGCGGTCTTCTTCTCCTCAGCCCCGGCAACATTCCCCGCATCGGCGAAGACGGCGCCTCCGTCGGTCTTGATTGGCGCGTCCTGCTCTTTACCCTCTGCATCTCACTGCTTACCGGAATTCTCTTCGGTCTCTTCCCCGCCATCGGAGCATCGCGCCCCGATCTCAACTCCACGCTCAAGGAAAGCAGCAACCGCTCTGGCACAGGATTCCGCCAGAGCAAGACACGCTCATTGCTTGTCATCAGCGAAGTTTCACTGGCGCTGGTACTGCTCATCGGCGCGGCATTGCTCATTCGAACATTTGTCGCACTGCGTGGCGTGAATCCCGGCTTCAGCTCGCAGAATGTGCTCACATTGCAGATGTCGCTTACGGGCGACCGCTTCTCGAAGACCGCCGGAGTGGCGCAGCTGGCTCAGGCAGGACGCGAGCGCCTCAACGCAATCCCCGGAGTCGAAGCCTCGGCATCCACTTGCTGTCTGCCCCTCGAAGGTGGCTTCGGCCTGCCCTTCAACGTCGTAGGACGCCCGCTCGGCAAAGATCCTTACACCGGCGGAGCAGGCTGGATGAATACCTCGCCCGGATATTTCGCTGTCTTCAAAATTCCCATCCTGCGCGGACGCGATTTCAAAGACAGCGACGCGACCGGAGCACCCGGCGTCGTCCTCATCAACGAGACCATGGCGAAAAAATTCTGGCCAAAAGAAGACCCAGTGGGCCAGCAGATCATCATCGGCAAAGGCGTCGGCCCTCAGTTTGAAGAACCCGCCCGCCAGATCATCGGCATTGTCGGCGACATTCGCGACGGCGGCCTCAACCGTGACCCACGCCCGCTCATGATCATTCCGCAGGCGCAGGTGCCTGACGGTATGACGGCGCTCAACGCCAGCATCGGTCCCGTCGTATGGCTCGTGCGCACCCATACCGATCCGCACCAGTTCATCTCATCCGTCACCGAGCAGCTTCGGCAGGCCAGCGGCGGATTCCCCGTCGCCCGCGTGCGCTCCATGGATGAAGTCGTCGTTCATTCCACCGCGCGTGAAGACTTCAACATGCTGCTGCTCACCATCTTTGGAGCCTCAGCGCTTGTTCTCGCCGCCATCGGCATCTACGGCCTCATGGCTTATTCCGTGCAGCAGCGTACGCAGGAAATGGGCATCCGCATGGCCCTCGGAGCCGACCGCTCGCGCATCCGCAACCTAGTTGTGTGGCAAGGAATGCAGCTCACCATTATCGGCGTCGTCGTCGGCATCGGCGCGGCGTTTGCGCTTACACGACTGATCGCCAGCTTCCTCTTCGGAGTCAAGCCGTATGACCCCATCGTATTTGTAACTGTTCCGGTGATATTAAGCCTCGTGGCGCTCTTCGCGGTCTGGATGCCCGCTACACGTGCGTCGAAGCTCGACCCAATGGAGTCATTGCGCGTGGAATAGCTCACAAATGATAGTTTCGAGAAACTATGGAAGAACGGTCATTCTGAGCGCATCCGCGCGAAGAATGCAGAGAATGCAGATACTTCGAATGCTACTCACAGGTTTCTCAAACGCGCTTCGGCAATTAGCAGCAGAGCGCAAGGACTCAACCCGAGCGAAACAAAGTTCCAAACCAGCGAAATCTAGAGCTTTGCAATCTCTTCGGCGGCCACACGCGCGGCCACTTCGCAGGCAGCACGATCCACATCGTGATGCGTCACAAAGCGCACCGAATTCCGGCCCACCGTCCCACATAAAACACCGCGCTGCTTCAATCGTGCCACCAGCTCGTTTGCTTTGCTCTCATCCTTCAGGCCAAAGATCACGATGTTCGTCTGCACGGTCTGAAGATCGAGCGTGACCTGCGGCAATGCGACCAGCTGCTCGGCGAGAAAACGTGCGTTGGCGTGGTCTTCGACAAGGCGCTTCGGCATCTCTTCCAGCGCAATCAACCCGGCAGCTGCCAGCACGCCTGCCTGACGCATGCCACCGCCGAGAGCCTTGCGCACCATGCGGGCGCGCTCAATCAATTTGCGATTCCCCACCACCATAGAGCCAACCGGCGCGCAGAGTCCCTTTGACAGGCAGAACATCACCGTGTTGAAGCCACTGGTAAGCACCGCGACAGGAACTTTCAAAGCTACCGAAGCATTGAAGACTCGCGCGCCGTCTAAATGCAGTGGAATTCCAAGCTCGCGCGCTCCATTCCAGATTTCCCCGAAGACCGGAAGCGGCGTCACCGTTCCGCCAGCCATGTTGTGGGAGTTTTCGAGAGAGATAAGGCCCGTAGCAGCATTGTTCATGCTGGGCCGTTTCACCACAGATTCAATATGCTTCCAGGTCACGATGCCGCGCTCTGCCGCCACGGTGCGAAACTGGCAGCCTGAAAAAGCTGCGGCCATCGCCATCTCCCAGTCCACAATGTGCGCGCGCGATTCGCAGATGATCTCCTGCCCTGGCTGCGTGTGTAGACGAATCGCAATCTGATTACCCATCGTCCCCGTTGGAACAAAAAGCGCCGCCTCGCGGCCAAATATCTTCGCCGCGCTCGCTTCGAGCAAATTTACCGTTGGGTCTTCGCCGTATACATCGTCGCCGACCTCAGCCGCGGCCATCGCGGCACGCATCGCCTTTGTCGGGCGCGTCACAGTATCGCTGCGCAGATCAATCAAGCCGGTTGGATCCCGAGAAAAAACTTCATCACGCCGCTCAGTTTCAGTAGACATAAAAAGTATTGTCTCAGACCGGATAAACAGATTTGTCACATCCAGACGCAAACCGCGGGTGCCCCATCCTGAGCCGCAGGCGAAGGGTGGGAACTACTACTCTCAATAGCTGTAGTGCTCGGCTCTGTTGCCTTATGCCGCAGGCGAAAGGGTGGGATCACTAACTAAACAACAACCTCACCCAGGCTTAAGAACCGCTCAAAAACATTGTTGGACAACATTCTCCCACGCGAAGTAAGCAAAATCCGATCGCCACGCATCTCCAACAATCCGTCCCCGATCAACTCTTTAACAATCAAACGACTGCCCTCAGCTACATCCATGCCAAATTCGCATTCCAGCTCGCGCAGACTCACGCCATCACACAGTCGCAAACCAAGAAACCAGGCCTCTTCGAGTTCTTCCTGCAGCGACAAAATACGCCGCTCATCCCATCCCGGAGCGGCCAGATAGCTCTCGAGATCATCGGTTGCAGCAAAGCGAACCGGCTCACCCGTCGCACTATGCAGCATCGAATGCGCGTCGACGCCAAGGCCGAGATAAGGCTTCCGCAGCCAGTACCTTTTGTTATGCAGGGATGCCGCTCCGCCGCGAGCGAAGTTGGAAATCTCATATTGCTCCAGACCATGCTGCGCAAGCACGTCCACTGCTTCGACATACATATCCGCAATCGCATCATCGGATGGAATCGCCGGCGCAAAGTACCGCGCGCCGCCATTCAAAACTTCACGGCCCAGCCGGGAATCGTCGTCCACCTCAAGCATGTACACGCTGGCGTGATCGACACCAGAATTCACCAGCACCGCCAACGATTCGCTCCACGAAGCCGCCGTCTGATGTGGCAACCCGGCGATCAGATCGGCATTGATTCGCTGAACCCCCACCTGCTGCACCCGCCGTATATCTTCAAGAGCAATCGCCCGCGTGTGCAGCCGTCCTGAAGCCTTGGCTTCCTGATCGATAAAAGACTGCACGCCGAAACTAATCCGGTTCACGCCGCAATCGAGCATCGCGGCCAGCGCGTCGTCGGCCAGCTGGCCCGGAGCGCATTCGACTGTAATCTCAGCCGCATCCGAAACCTGAAACTGCTCTCGAATGGAGGAGAAAAGTGCCTTCAGCAGCTCCGGCGGCAGAAGACTCGGTGTTCCGCCGCCAAGATAAATCGAATCCACCAGCCTCGGCATCGTCAGATCCCACGCAGCAGCCGCACGCAGATCCTCAATCACCCGGTCGACATATTGCCCCATGTAGCTGGAAGGAAAAACCCCGGAAGCGAAATTACAGTAGGTACACTTCGAGCGACAGAATGGCACCGAAATATATATGCCGAGGGCATTTCCGAGACTGTTCATAGACGCTTCCATCCTCTATTTTCTCATTGTGGACGTTTCTCCCGGCATCATCGTCTCCACCCCACGACTCGTTCTCCGCCGCTGGCAGCCTTCAGACCGCAATCCGTTCGCCGCCATGAATGCCGATCCGCGGGTCATGGAGTATTTCCCGCGACCCTTTACCGTTGAGGAAAGCCATCAGGCCATCGACAGAATCGAAGCAGGATTCGAGCAACGCGGCTTCGGCCTCTGTGCCGTCGAATTGCAGGCGGACCATTCCTTTATCGGCTTCATCGGCCTTTCCGTACCCAATTTCACCGCCCACTTTACCCCCTGCATCGAAATCGGCTGGCGCCTCGCTGCCCGCGCGTGGGGCAACGGATACGCCAGCGAAGGCGCAAAAGCTATCGCAGCTCATGCCTTTGAAACATTAAAACTAGACCAAATCGTCTCCTTCACCGCCGAACAGAACCTTCGTTCCCGTCGCGTCATGGAAAAACTCGGCATGACCTTCAATCCCGACGACAGCTTTGATCATCCGAATTTCCCCCTCGGTCATCTATTAAGACGGCATGTACTCTACCGGCTGCGCGCCCAGGAGTTCGGCCAACCCGTAAAATAGAGACTGGAGCGCATGGCCGACAAGGAAAAGCCGAAGCAAACGCAGCAGCATGAGGATGACGTCGTCGGCAAGGCTTATGACGGCCGTCTGATGCGCCGCCTCATCCGTTACCTTTATCCCTACAAGCTGCCCGCTTTTATTTCGCTCGTCGCTATTCTGATTAAAGCCAGCGCTGACGTCCTCGGTCCTTATCTCACCAAGGTCGCCGTCGATCGCTACATGACGAAGAACACGGCCAAATCGTCATGGCTGGCTGGGCACCTCAGCTCAAACGCTTTTACCGGGATTACCCAGCTCGCCGGGCTCTATCTCGCTTCCCTGCTTCTGAGCTATCTCCTTGAATTCGTGCAGACTTACCTCATGCAGTGGACTGGCCAGAAGGTCATGTTCGACATGCGGAGCGAGATCTTCCGTCATCTGCAGCACATGCATATTGGCTACTTCGACCGCAATCCGGTCGGACGCCTGGTCACGCGCCTTACCAGCGACGTAGACGCGCTGAACGAAATGTTCACCTCCGGCGTCTTTGCCATCTTTGAAGACGTTTTCGTGCTCGCCGGTATCGTCCTCGTTATGCTGCGCATGAACTGGTGGCTGGCGCTGCTCTCGTTTGCCGTTCTGCCGCTCATTCTGATCGTGACCCGCGTCTTCCGCAAGCATGTCCGCGATTCCTACCGCCGCATTCGCTCCGCCATCGCCCGCATTAATTCCTATACACAGGAACACATCAGCGGCATGACCGTGGTACAGCTCTTCAACCGACAGGACCGCTCCTACAAGGAATTCAAGGCCGTCAACCAACAGCACATGGACGCATTCAAAGACGCGATCCTTGCTTATGCGCTCTATTACCCGGCTGTCGAAATCCTCAGCTCCATCGCCATTGCGCTGGTCATCTGGCGCGGCGGATACGGCGTGCTGCACACCACCGTCACCATCGGCGTGCTCGTCGCCTTCATGCAATATGCGCAGCGCTTCTTCCGCCCGATTCAGGACCTGAGCGAGAAATACAACATTCTGCAGGCCGCCATGGCCGCCAGCGAGCGCATTTTCAAGCTTCTCGACACAGCGCCGGAGATCGTCTCCCCCGCACAGCCCAAAGAGAGCGATCACTCAGGGCGCATCGAATTCCAAAACGTCTGGTTCACGTACCAGCGCCTGGACGAAGCACAGCTCACGCAGATCGCAAGAGCTAGCGCAGCCGAGCTGGCAGCGATGCCAGACATTGAATGGATCCTCCGCGGCGTCTCCTTCACCGTCGAACCCGACCAGACTGCCGCCATCGTTGGCCACACGGGCGCAGGCAAGACCACCATCATCAGCCTGATGATGCGCTTTTACGATATTCAGCACGGCAGCATCCTCATCGACGGCGTCGACGTGCGCGAACACGATCTCAATCAGCTCCGCCGACGCTTCGGAGTCGTTCTGCAGGACCCGTTCCTCTTTAGCGGGACGATCGCCGACAACATCCGCCTCGGCTCTGACTGGATCTCCGACGCGCGACTCGAAGAAGCAGCCGATGAAGTCAAAGTCCGCGATTTCATCCAGTCGCTACCCGAAGGTTTCGCCGAGCCGGTACGGGAGCGCGGCAGCGGACTTTCCACCGGCCAGAAGCAGCTCATCAACTTCGCCCGCGCCCTCGCGCACGACCCTAGAATCCTTATCCTCGATGAAGCCACTTCCAGCGTTGATACCGAAACGGAGATGCGCGTCCGTCTCGCGCTCGAACGCATGATCGAAGGCCGCACCTCGGTCGTCATCGCGCACCGCCTCTCTACCGTCCAGCGCGCCGACACCATCCTCGTTATGCACAAAGGCCAGCTTCGAGAAATGGGCACGCACCAGGAACTGCTCGCCCAGCGCGGACTCTACTGGAAGCTCTATCAGCTCCAGTACAAAGATCAGGAGTTCTCAGAAACGCTACCGTCCCTCAACCCTAGCCTCGCCATGGGGACCGACTAACCGAGCATGGCTCATCCTAAAATCTTCATCTCCGCTGGCGAGGCCAGCGGAGAACACTACGCAGCCCAGCTCATCCCTGCCATCCGCAAACTCTCTCCCAACGCTGAATTCTTCGGGCTGGGAGGCCAGCGCATGGAAGCCCTCGGCTTCCGCCGCATCGTGCGCGCCGAAGACGTAGCCGTTATGGGCATCACGGAAATCATTCGCCACATTCCCCGCATCTACGGCGAATACCGCAAGCTCAAAGCCAGCATCGCCAGAGAAAAACCCGATGCCGCCATCCTCATCGACTTCCCCGACGTCAACCTCTCGCTCGCTCGCACCCTGCACAAGCTCGGCATCCCGGTCATCTACTTCGTCAGCCCGCAGCTCTGGGCGTGGAAGAAGTACCGCATCCGCCGCGTACAGCGCTATGTGGATCGCATGCTTGTCATCTTTCCCTTTGAAGAGGCGTTCTACCGGGAGCACCAGGTGGAGGCCAACTTTGTCGGCCACCCTTTGGCTGAGCTTCCACTGCCTTCCATCTCACGAAAAGACTTTGCAGACCAATACCGTCTCGACCCGTCCATACCATGGGTGGGTCTGCTCCCCGGCAGCCGCTTCAAGGAGATTCGCCTCAACCTTCCGGAAATGATTGAAGCCGCCCGCCAACTGCATGAGCCCTGCGAATTTGTTTTGCCGTTCGCGCCTACCCTCACATCCGAGCAAGTCGCTCACGTCCAATCCATGCTCCCGGCAGTGGACCCGCGTATTACCCTTGTTAAAGATGCCCGCGCCACCCTGCATCATGCCCGTGCCAGCGTGGTAGCCAGCGGAACCGCCACCGTCGAAGCCGCCCTGATCGGCAATCCCTTCATGGTGGTCTACCGGGTTTCCGGCTTGACGTATTCTGTTGCAAAGCGGGTAGTGAAGGTCCCGCATGTTGCCATGGTCAATCTCATTGCCGGACGAGAGATCGTTCCCGAACTGATTCAGAGCGACTTTACCGCCGCAAATGTGTTCTCACACCTTAAGAACCTTCTGCATGATGAAAAGGTCCGCAGCAAAATGCAGGCCGATCTGGCCGCGCTAGGCGCTTCGCTGCGTGCGGCAGCCAGTCCAATAGAACAGGTAGCCAGCATCACATTAGAGTTAATGGGTCCGGCACGATGAAGATGCGAATGATGAATTGCCTTGGCATGTCCTTTCTGTGTCCCAACCTTGGCGCTCAAAACCTGAGTGCCCCATCCTTTCGCGCTTTTGCGAAAGAGCCTGCCCTGAGCCTGTCGAAGGGGTGGGGTCAGGCTTTTGCTTTGGCCATCCTGCTTGGATTTGCATTGACTCTTCCAGCCCAGCAGCAGCTGAAGCCAACCCTCGACATCACCGGTTACACCATCAATGCGCAGCTCAGCCCCGCCGATCACAAGCTTTCCGCGACAGCGCAGGTCACCTTCACGGCGCTCAATGACACCGATACGGCGATTTTTGAATTGCACGGCGCGCTCAAGGTCGAAAAAGTAGCCGACACATCCGGCAAACCTCTGACCGGCGAGCGCGGTCCCAACGCGACCGTCATCGTCACCCCTCCGGCTCCGCTCGTCAAAGGCCATCAGTACACGTATGTCTTTACCTATGACGGCATGCTCAACGGCGATGCCGGCAGCCCGGTCGAAGGGCTGAAGCTCGCACAGGTCGGCGACCCCATCAGCTACCTGCTCTATGCCGGACGCTGGTTTCCCATGGTCGGCTATATGACGGATCGCTTTGCCGCCGACATCCATATCACGCTCCCTTCCGGATACCAGGTGATCGGCAGCGGCCCCACCAACATCTCTCACGGGACCGCAGGCGAGCAGCACAATTTCCACTGGGCAAAATCCGGCTTCCCCGGAACTATCATCGCTGGGAAATTCTCAGTCTTATCCCCCGCACCGAACATCCACGTCTACACCACTGAAGCTCACAAGCAATCCGCGCAGGATTACGGTCATACCGCGCTCAACGAATTTGCCTTTTTCACCAGCAATTTCGGAGTTCCCGAGTCTACCCAACTCAATGTCGTGGAGCTTCCAACCGACACTATGCCTGTAGCGTGGGCGCCTGAGATAGCTGCCATTGGCGGAACGCACATCGGCACCAGGGTCAACGATACGCGACTGCTCGCCAATACTATCTCCCATCAATGGTGGGGCAGCGAGATCAGTCCGGCCTCGCTCAACGACGCCTGGATCACCAACGGCATGTCCCGCTATGGCGAGCTCATGTACCTGGAAGACAGCGCCGGCCGCAGCGCGTTGAACGCGGCGATTCAGGATGTTTCCGCGGGTGCGCTCGCCTATGACACTATTCCCCTGACCAGCGTCGGACGGCTCGATCCATTCTCGCCGCAGTTCCAATCCATGACATTGGAAAAAGGCTCTCTCGTCTTCCACATGCTGCGCTGGGAAGTCGGAAACGACAGCTTCCTGAAGATTCTGCGCGCCACGCTCTCGCAGTTCACCGACAAATCCATCAAGACCAGCGACTTTGAAAAGGTAGCCGAAGCGCAATCGCAGCAGCAACTCACGCCCTTCTTCGCGCAATGGCTCGACGGCACCGGCGCTCCGTTATTCAACAATAAATACGCAGTCTACCGCCTCGGTAACAACAAGGGCTTCCGTACCATCGGTGAAATCCAGCAGGACCTTGATCTCTTCAACATGCCTGTCGAGTTGCGTATCGAAACCGACGGCAAAACTGAAATCCGCCGCATCGACGTCGTCGGCTCGGATTCGCAGTTCGTCGTTGATACCTTCGGCCGTCCCCGCCACATCACCATCGACCCGGACAACTGGATTCTGACCAATTCACCCGACATGCAGGTACGCGTTCATATTCTGCGCGGCCAGCAACTCGTAGCCCAGGGCGACAACACCGGCGGCCTTGATGAATATCAGAACGCGCTGAAGGCCAACCCTAACAGCTCACTCGCCAGCTATCGCATCGGCGAAGTGCTCTTTACCATGCGCAACTATCAGGCATCCATCAACGCCTATCGCGATGCCCTGCGCGGCGATGACGAGCCGAAGTGGACTGAAGTCTGGAGCCACATCCAGATCGGAAAAATTTTCGATATCACCGGCCAGCGCGAACGCGCCGTTCCCGAATACCGGCAGGCCCTGCAAACCAACGACAATACGCAAGGCGCGCTCAACGAAGCCCGCAAATATCTGCAGACACCCTACAAACGCGACGACAACGAATAGCTGAAAACTTATGCCTATCTTCGCGAGGATTCTTCGGGCTACCACAATCCGGGCGCACAATGCGGGTGCCCCGGGTTCGCGAAGCTAACCCGGGTATTTTCTGCTTAAAAGAACCCGCCCAATAGGAACGTAGCCGGGTGCCCCATCCTTTCGCGCACTTTGCGAAAGGGTGGGAATCCAACAAATCCAGGCACAACACACCCTTACCGACCACCATCCAACCGAACCGTCTGCGCCCCCGAGTGCAGCGGATACTCTTTCCCCAGCCACACCAACTCCCCATTTAACCCCTCAGGCAAAGTAATCGAAGTCGACCACCGCCCGCCATCCAGCCTGTAATCGACCGTAATCGCCCCGCCAGCATGCGGCATCGAAGCCCGCAGCTCATGCAAACTCCCCAAGTGCGGCTCAATCCTGACCTTTGAAAATCCGGGAGCAGCAGGATGAATCCCCGCCACCACCGTCAACAAATCGTAGTTAGGATGCGCGCTCCACGCATGGCTATCCGAGCGTGTCGGCTCCGGCTTCTCCGCCCAGGTCGACAGCCCGAGCTTCAGCATGTCGTACCAGGGAGTCAGCTGGCCCACGTATAAATCTGCAAGCCCGGCATGTTCGAGAGCCCGGCTCAGATAGAAACGGAAGTAGTAGCTCATCGCCGACATCGGCGGAACCGTCTTCCCGTCCACCGTCGCCTCAGCCCCCTCGCGCGATCCCAATACCCGGCGCAAAACAGCCTGCTGTTCGCCGCGCGGAGCCACATCCTGCCACACCGCCAACACGTTGGCTTGCTGGCTGTAGCTCTTCTTTGCCGGAGTATCAGCGTACACGCCATAGCGCGCATCCCAGTTCAGCCGGTTCAGCGTATCTGTAGCCTTTTGAATCATGCCTTGATAAGCAGCCGTCCGCTCCGGTGAACCAAATTGCTTCTCCAACTCTGCCGCATCACGTAACGCCTCAATAAACTGCAATGTCAGGAATGTCGATCCGCCATCCACTTCCTGTGGCGGATCACCACCCTCATACCCGCTCGTCCAGTCGCCAAACTCCCACCACTTCACTCGTCCCATCAGCCCATCCGGACGAAGGTGCGAAGCATACCAGTCGATCACGCCGCGCGTGCGCGGCAGCGTCTCACGCACCAGAGGCTCATCGTTCACATACATCCAGTAGTCGTGCAACATATCCACCCACAGCAGCGAAAACGGCGGAATAAACTGCGGCAGCCGCGAAGGATAGCGACTCTGCGTCAACCCCTCAGGAACAATCGACGACTCTATATTCGTAATCGCCTGCCGTGCCAGCCTGCTGTCTCCCGTCATCGCATAGGAAATGAGCGCCTGTATCCGCGTGTCGCCAACATACTGCAGCTGCTCCCAATAAGGAGCGTCCATGTATGTCTCATGTGCGCAGAGACGCGCCGTGCGCCAGCCCGTATCCCATAGCTTCTGCAAATCCGGAATATCTCCCGCAATCGTTGCCTTCTCTACAAACGGATATGCATTGAACCAGGCATCCAGTTTTTCGAGGCGCAATGGAGAAGACTTCGTCGTTACATCCACCTGCAGATAACGCCACGTCCGCCACCACAGCGGCTGAAACGACCGCCGTTCGCCGCCATCCGGCATAAACTCATCTGTCAGGCCCTGAATCTGCCGTCCCGCAATCTCGTTGCGATTGCCCTTCTCGCCCTTCGCATCGTAGAGAGCCTCGGCATACGTCAACTTGATTTCCGCATCGCGTCCGCCGCTCGTCACTAATTCTGGATACGCCGTTTGCAGCACTTGATTGTCGAGTAGCAGCGTCGCATGGGTATTTGCTGGAATCTCCAACGAAGACCCCGGAAACTTTGGCTTGGCAGCCAGCCCTTCAAATCGCACAGGCTTTCCCGGAGTTACCAGCCGATGCTCCATCGCCGGCAACTTATCCTGCACCAGCTCCCAGTTGTTGTCCGAGTCCTGTGCCTCACGCATCGCAGCCCCGCCTATCGTCTCAGGAGCATGCCATGAGCCCGCATCGGCCACCGCAGCCGCATCCCAATCCCAGGTAATCAACCTGCCATCGACACTCTCACCTGGCCCGGCCGCATAGTAGCCGGCTACTCCATTCGTAGCCGCGAGTCCGCGCCCTTTTTCCTGTTTCACCAACCATGACGTATCGGTATCGACATCCTTCTCGGCTTCCGTATCGCCCTGCATCATAAAGCCGGAACGGTTGCTCATCTGCGCCACCGGGGAGCGCGAGCCATAATTCCAGACCGTCGCCGCCAGCAAATTTTTGCCTGTATGCAGGAACGGCGCAAGATCGATCGTCTCGAATCGCCAGTGAAACAGATCGCCACGCGACGGACCTTCACCCACGTATTGTCCATTCACATGGAGCAGAAAGCGATTGTCCGCGCTCACATGCACCCAGAAATGCTCGGGCACAGAATTCAACGTAAATTCTTTGCGGAAATAAAAGATGCCGAGATCTTTTTGTGGAGCATTCGGGCAGGCAATCCATCGGGCCTGCCATTTACTGTCAACCAACGCAGGGTTGAGCGGCTTCACATCCTGCGCCCAGTTCAAACCCGCCCCAAAAAAGAATGCAGCAATCAGAAGAACGCGGAACATGCAGGCCAGAGTAACAGAATTTCTACAATCGTCTGCCTCGGGCTACGAGAAAGAAAAGACTCGAATGAATTGTCATCCCGAGCGAAGCCGAGGAACCTGCGGTTCGCACAAAATGGGTGCCCCATTCTTTCGCGCACTTTGCGAAAGGGTGGGAGCTATCACTCTCACGCTAACGATTGTCCTAAAGCTCTTACCGCTTCCCTGTTGCAAGCCGAATCGAAACCAGACTGGAAAGCAGAGTAAGCACAAGTGCGAAAGCAATCCAGCCTGCATTGGCCTGCATCAGCGCATGCTTCACCACCGGCGGCAGCGTCCATTCCGTCACAGTACTCGCCGGCATGCGCGCCACTTCCACAAAGCCAAAAATGAGCATTGCCACCACCGCTGCCATGGCAACAAAGACCGGCAACGCCCGAACCCACGGGAACGGAATCGGCTGGGAAGCCTGAGCTTCCTGCTGCACAGCCTCCATGACAGAAGCCGCAAAGCCGGAGGAAGGCACGATCTCATCGTGCGGGGAAAGCATACGATCCAATTCGTCTTCCATCATGCCTCCTTCAGTCTCGGCGTTTCGAGCAGCTGCGGCAATTTGCCACGCAGAATCTCCCGCCCGCGAAACAGCCTCGCCTTTACTGTACCTTCCGGCAGCCCTAAACTCTTCGATGCCGCAGGCACATCCATGTCATGAAAATAGTACAGAATCATGGCATCGCGATACTTTTCCGGGAGCGCCAGCACCGCGCGTCGCACCACACCGTCGCGCTGACGCTCTTCAAAATCAGCGGAGTGCGACCTCTTATCCATCAGCTCTGGAACATCATCCAATGCAACGTTGTGCGCCGGAATCCGCTTCAGCTCAGATCGGTAAAAGTTCGCCGCCACCGCAAAAAGCCACGTCGAAAATGCAGCATCTCGACGCCAGCTGGCAAGCGAGCGGTACACTCGCAGAAAGGCTTCCTGAGCCATCTCCTCCGCGCGCCCTCGATCGTTGCAGAAGCGGTAAGCCATATTGACCAGCGGTCCCTGCCAGCGGCGCACAATGCCCTCGAAAGATGCCACATCTCCCGCCAGCACCCGCTCCACGTCCGCAAGATCTTCTGTCGCGCTCACGCTTCCTGTTTCCTCGCAGGGTACGACCATCCTGTACCGATGATGGTTGCATTTTTATTTCGAAAATAAAAACGCAACCAGCTTGCTCAGTCTCCGGTCTTACTGGGAGTCAAGGAGGTTGTATATGTTTCAAGGTCCGTTCTGGTTGTTTGCCTTTTTAAGTGTAGGCGCTGCTGCTCTCTTCGGTTTTCTCGCAGTGGCGGCATGGGCCGGCTCACGGCAACAGGAGCGCGAAAGCTACTACCGTAACGACATGCTGAAAAAGATCGCCGAGTCAGACACCAACAGCGCTGTCGCCACCATCGCTTATCTTCAGGAAAAAGAAAAAGTCTCGGCAGCCAACCGTGAGGCAAAAAAACGCGAAGGCTACTCGCTCGGAGGCCTTATCAATATCGCCATCGGCATAGCCCTCCTGGTTTTTCTCATGGCGATCTCGCATAGACCAGAAGTTGGATTGGTCGGCCTTATCCCTTTTCTGATAGGCGTCGCTTTATTGATCCATAACTACCTGACGTCGCCAAAGCGGTCAGCGTAAATCTCATCCGCGGATGGGCAGCCTGCTCATCCGCGCTGCTATTCGTAGCGCAGCGCCTCAATCGGATTCAGGTTCGCCGCTTTAATTGCAGGAATCATGCCGCTCACCATCCCTACGACGATCAGAATGGTAGTGGCCACAACCACGATCATCGGTGAGATCAGCAGCTGAATATCCGCAGCCTCAGCATTCGAGGCGAGCGCACTGTAAAAGGTGATGCGGCCTACGCCGATAGAAACGGCATACGCCAGCGCAATGCCAATGGCACCACCTACACCGGTAATCACCAGCGCCTCAGCAAGAAATTGAACGAGAATGTGCCGCTTGCGTGCGCCCAGAGCTTTCTCAATGCCGATTTCTCGTGTGCGCTGCTGCACTGCCACCAGCATAATGTTCATCAGCCCTATGCCTGCAATGCCCAGCGTCAGGGCGCCAATAAACAGCAGCAGCACCTGCAACGCAATCGTAATCATGCGAAACTGCTTCAGCTGCTCCATCAGATTGGCGACAAAAATTGCATTGTGATCCGAAGGCCGGAAATTATGCGAGGCGGCCATCGTATTGCGAATCGCCTGCTCAACCAACATGTGATCGCCGCGATAATTCAGCCAGATGCCGTCCAGATACTTTAAATCCTTAATGTCGCCAAAAGTATTAAACGGCACATAGACCTGCCGGTTGACGTCATCATCGCCTTCCTGCATCTTCGGTTTCAGTACACCGATCACGGTAAAACTGATGCCATTCAGCCGGATGCGCTGCCCAATCGCATATTGGCCGGAGAAAAGCTTGGTCTTCGCTTCCGAGCCGATCACGGCCACGTGGCTCCGCTGCTGATCATCAAGGTCGGTGAAAAAGCGGCCTGAATCGATGTCGAGCCTCAGAATATCCAAAATCTCCGCGCGATAGCCATTCACCGGCCACGTATACGTATGCAGGTCATTCGCTACCGAAATATTCTTGTTCATCATCGGAGAGATGTGCTCAAGATTCGGCACCGTGTTCCATAGCCGATCCACATCATCCTGCGTAAAACGCACCGGCACGCCTGCCTTGGTGCCGCCAGCCTGCTCGCTCGTCGTTCCTGGAAAGACGCCGATCAACTGCGTTCCCCACTGCGCGAAAATGGCTTCAATGGCGCGGCCAAAACCAGCGCCATATGCCAGCAGCAACACGACCGTTGCAATTCCCCAAGCCATGCCCACAATCGTGATCGTCGTGCGACGACGATTATGCAGCATCGCCTCATACGCCTGGCCCCATAAGTCACGCAGCATAAAAACTCCTATTCACGACGCAGCGCTTCCACCGGTTCCAGCGCAGCGGCTTTGCTGGCTGGGTAAAGCCCGGCGACAATGCCGCTCGCGCTAAGCGAAATAATGGCCAGCGCCGCCGACCACGGCACCAGCCTCGGCGGATCGAAGCCTATATCCGTGTCTCCGATCGCGCTCTGCAAGATAAACATCAGCAGAGCTGCGCCACCAATTCCTACCAACCCGCTCACGCCAGTCAGCAGCAGGCCTTCAAGGAAGAACTGCATCAGGATGCTGCGCGACGTTGCCCCAAGCGCCTTGCGCAATCCGATTTCGCGGGTCCGTTCTGTCACCGAAACCAGCATGATATTGATAATTCCCACCGCGCCCAGCGCGAGCGTTACAATCCCCACGCCGCCCAGAAAAACATCCATCGCTGTCCAGATTTTGCCCACCATCTGCTCGCTCTTGATGGTGTCCCACTCATTGAATGCGTCCTGCGAGTTGGGATCGAAGCCATGTCTTTGCGCGATAATTCTGCGCACCTGCCGCGTTGCCTCAACATTGTCGCCGCGAACCCGCGGCTGATACTGGATCGACGTGACGGAATCGGCGGGAATGTTCTCGCCCTTCAGCGGAAACATCTCCAGCATCGTCGAAAGCGGAATATAAATTTTCTGGTTCTCGTTGTCGTTGTTGCCGCGTCCCGATTTTGCCGCAAGGCCGATCACCTGGAAACGCGATCCGTTCAGCAGCACCGTTTCGCCCATCGCCGGACGCCCCGGGAACAACAGCTTCGCGCTCTTTTCCCCCAGCACAATCACCCGCCGCCGGTCGCGCATATCCGCATCGCTGATGAAACGCCCGTCTTTGATAGGCAGAAAACGTACGCCGCTGTAGTTCGGCTCCGCGCCGATCCCATGTCCGCCCGCGCTTTCATAAAGGCTCTGCTGCTTGATATCGTCACGATTGATGAAGGCCGTCACCGATCGCACCTCGGTGGCCTGGGCGCGAAGCGCCTGCGCATCAGAGAGCGTCAGGTTGTATGGCCGCATGCCCGTATGCTGGTTGGCAATCGCCGGAATCGTCCCGCCCCACATCATGATGAGGTCATTGCCAAGCGTCGCCAGCGACCGCCGTTGGCCCGAGCGAAATCCCTCTCCCACGCTCACCAGCAGCAGCATGGAGCCGACGCCCCACGCAATGCCGAACATGGTCAGAAATGAACGCAGTTTATTCGCCCAGATGGCGCGGAAAACCTGCCCGAAGATGTCGGCGATAGTATGCATGCCCTTTTCCAAGGATACGCATCCGGCAACCCGCCAGTTCCACATCGGTTAGACGAACCGTGCAGAGAATCAGCATAAAGCGAAAATTCCCTCTCTGAACACCCCCTTGACCCCATTCTTCCCGCATCGAACCACTCGTCGCAGGCATCTCTGATACAGGAGATTCCGTGGCACAACCCAGGCAATCCCGGCCCAAATTCAGCTTTATCTTCAATCTCATCGCGCGCTCCGCCTTTCATCCCATGGAGGGCGAACAGCAGAAGCCGGTCCTGACTGGCAGTGGCGAGCTTGGAGTGACCTTCATCGGTCACTCGACTTTCCTGGTCCAGCTGGGCGGCAAAAACCTGATCGTAGACCCGGTATTCGCCAACTGGCTTGTCGTTCTGCATCGCCTGCGCAAGCCCGGCGTCGCCATAAAGGATCTCCCGGCAATCGACGCTGTCCTCTTGACGCACGCCCACATGGACCACCTCAACCTGCCTTCGCTTCGCCGCATCATTCGTCACACGCGCAACCTCACCGGCAAAGCCCCGGCGGCCATCGTACCCTCGAACGTTGCCGACCTGGTGAAAGACCTCGGCTTTTCCAGCGTGACGCAGCTCGCATGGTGGGAATCCGTTCAGCTCAGCAGCATCGATATCACGCTTACTCCGGCCCGGCACTGGGGCGCTCGTAAAATGACGGACACGCACCGTGGCTTTGGCGGCTACGTGCTGCGCAGCGGACCACATTCGCTCTATCACTCCGGCGACACGGGTTACTTTGACGGCTTCCGCGAAATCGGCCAGCGTCTCAAACCGCAGGTCGCGCTGCTTCCCATCGGCGCCTATTCGCCCGACAGCTTCCGCTCCGTGCACACCAGCCCGGAAGACGCACTCATGATCTTCAGCGATCTCGGCGCGCAGACCATGATTCCCATGCACTACGGCACCTTCTGTCTTTCCGCCGAACCCATGGACGAACCGCTGCCCCGCCTTCTCTCAGCCGCAGAAAACGAAGGCATCGCAGATCATGTTCTCGCTCTGCATGAAGGCGAGACGAAAATTTTCCGGCAGCCAAAAGCTCCGATCCGAGATGAGAAGACGTTGACAGCCCCTGAGACTGCCTGAAGACTGGTGCAAAGCGAAAAGAAACCGTACACTTGCACTCAAGTTCACGATGAGCAAATCAGGATCGCATGCCACACTCGCCGATGTCGCCCGTAAAGCCGGAGTCGGCACGACGACCGTCTCCCGCGTTATCAATGGCGGCCACCGCGTCAGCCCACGCACTCTGAACCGTGTACGCGCCGTTATCGAGCAGCTTGGCTACATGCCAAACCAGGCAGCGCGCATTCTCAAAGGCGAGCGTACAAAAACTATCGGCCTCGTCATTCCCAGCATCGCCGACTCCTTTTTCTCCAGCTGCGCCGAAGCTGCGCAGGAGATCGCCCGGGCCAACGACTCGTTACTCATCGTCACTGTTACAAATAACGATCCGCACATCGAGATGGAAAATCTCAACGTGCTCATGCGTCACCGCACCGATGGCTTACTGCTCGCGCCTGCCAACTACCAGAGCGATTCGCTTGCTGATTTCCTCCGCAGAATTTCCACTCCTATCGTCTCCTTTGACCGTCCGATTCCGGGCACTGGCATCCCCAGCGTCGTCGCCGACAATTACAACGGTGCCCGCAGCGCCATCGAGCACCTCATTAGCCACGGGTATAAGCGCATTCTCTGTCTTGGCGGTGAGACCACGCTCTACACTATCCGCGAGCGACTGCGCGGCTACCGTCATGCGGTCGAGGAGGCGGGACTGGTATCGATCGTCGATATGTCGGTGAAGGATTACAAATCGGCTGAGTACGCCATTGAAAGCCATCTTGCCGCATCGCAACCCCCCGACGCCATCTTCACCGTAAAGAACAGCACCACCATTTATGCATTTGAAACGCTGCAGAAGCTGAAAATCTCCATTCCGAAATCGATTGCGCTGCTGGGTTTTGACGATTTCGAGCTGGCATCGACGCTGCGCCCATCGATCAGCGTTGTGCAGCAGCCGATTGAGGACTTAGGCCGGATCGCCGCAGAAATACTCTTCGAACAGCTGCTTCCCACCAAGAAGAAAAAACACCATATCTCAAAAAAACGGCAGGATATGATCAAGCTCGAAACGAGATTGGTTCTTAGAAATTCCTGCGGATGTAATACCCCAGCCAGCTAGGGTTAAAACTAAAAATCATACCTCTGCCACGCCCAAAGAGGGAAACGCTACCACTAATTATGGAATCGTTTCCACCTCCCATTTTTTTCGTGTATATTGCAGAGGATTGTGATTGGACCGCGGGCATCATTCGACTCCAATCAAACATAGGTCACTGATTCGTTATTTTTTTGTTCGAATTGCAACCGGGACAGCCCCAAGGGGCGTCCTTTCTTCGAGACTTGGCTGCGTATGAGTTCTTTTTCGATTGGGGTAGATTTAGGCGGAACGAATCTGCGTGTCGCAGCATACACGTACTCGTCAGGCTTGCTCGAAACAATTCTTCTGCCCACGCGGCTCGCTGCCGGCCGGCACGCAGTCGTTGAAGACATGTGTCAGGCCATCCGGAAACTTCGTTCAACCTATGCCATGCAGCGCGAGTTGATCGGTGTCGGCATCGGCACTCCGGGGCCGCTGGAATTGCCCGCCGGGCGCCTGCACAATCCTCCCAACCTGCCGGGTTGGGACGGCTTCGAGCTTCGCGTGGAAGTGGAAAATTGTCTCGACATGCCGGTCGCCGTGGAAAGCGACGCCAACGTAGCCGCTCTCGCTGAATGTGTCCTCGGCAGCGGACGCACGCTCGGTATCGATTCCCTCTGCATGCTTACCCTCGGCACCGGAATCGGCAACGGCATCATCCTCAACGGTAAAGTCTGGCACGGCGCGCATGGCATGGCCGGAGAAGCCGGACACATCAACATCTGGCCCAACGGGCCTGCCTGCGGATGCGGCAGCCAGGGCTGTCTTGAGATGTACGCCTCAGCCACCGCAGTACGCCGCATCGCGCTCGAAGCCGCAGCATCCGGCGATGCTCCGGCCATCGCAGCTCTCGCTAAAGCCAATCCGGATTTCAGCACGCGGGATCTTTCCGATCTCGCCGAAAAGGGTTCGCCGGACGCGAAGAAAATTTTTGAGGACGTCGGATGGGCCTTGGGAATCGGCATCGGCGATCTTGTGAATACGCTCAACCTGCCGCTCTATGTCGTCGGCGGTGGCCTGGCAAATGCCTGGAGCTTATTCTCACCCACTTTGATAGCCGAAGCTCGCCGCCGCAGCTACGTCTATCGCCTCACCGAGCCGGGCAGCGCAATTCTTGATGGCCACAGCAATGCCGGCACACGTATTATTGCCGCGGAACTCGGCGCGGACTCTGGTCTGCTTGGTGCCTGTATTCTTCCCTACACCATGGCAGCAGCCACCGAAAATATCCCGCTGTCTTCCTGACGAAAGCAGATTTCCTCTCGACAGGATTGCGCCAGCAACACACGAATGCGATGCATCAGCAACATACCGCACCAGAGAATCCAGAATGCGATTGAATTTTTATCTTTTTAAGAGCACGATAGTCGGCGCTCTCGGTGGTCTTCTCTTCGGCTTTGACACTGCTGTCATTGCGGGAACCACCCACCAGCTCACTGACATCTTTCACCTCACCGCCGGCCAATTGGGCTTTACCGTCTCCATCGCCCTCTGGGGAACCGTAATCGGAGCCATGTCCGCGGGCGCCATCGGGCAGAAATTTGGCGGCCGTGAAACGCTGCGCCTCATGGCGCTTCTTTACATTATTTCCTCGGTAGGCTGCGCGTTTTCCTGGAGCTGGTCCTCACTGATCTTTTTCCGCTTTATCGGCGGCCTCGGCATCGGAGGCTCCTCCGTGCTCGGCCCGGTGTATATCGCCGAGCTGGCTCCGGCAAAGTGGCGTGGTCGCCTCGTGGGCCTCTTCCAGATCAACATCGTTCTCGGCATCCTGCTCGCCTACGCCTCGAACTACTTCATTGAGCGCCTCGGCCTCGGAGCGCTGCAGTGGCGCTGGCAGCTTGGCGTCGCAGCCTTTCCCGCCGTGCTCTTCCTCATCATGCTCTACGGCATTCCGCGCAGCTCCCGCTGGCTGGTCACGCAGAACCGCATCGATGAGGCGCGATCCGTACTGCAGTTGATGGGAACGCCTGATTCAGAAGCAGAGCTGAAAGAAATTGTCGATTCCATCCACTTCGAACGCAGCGCAAAATCCGAGCCGCTCTTCCAATACAAGTATCGACTGCCCATTTTCCTTGCCGTTTCCATCGGAATGTTCAACCAGCTCGCCGGAATCAATGCCATTCTTTATTACCTGAATGACATCTTCCGCGCCGGTGGCTTCAGCGCCATGTCCGGCGACCTGCAGGCAGTCCTGGTCGGAGCCATGAACCTCGTCGCCACACTGCTGGCCATGACCGTTATCGACAAGCTGGGACGCAAGACCCTGCTGCTTGTCGGCTCGGTCGGCACCGCTATCTGCCTCTTGGGGGTGGCCTCCATCTTTTACATGAAGCAGCACCAGTCTTCTCTCGTCTGGCTGCTCGTCGGCTACATCTTCTTCTTCGCCATCTCACAGGGCTCGGTGATCTGGGTATACATCAGCGAAGTCTTTCCCACGCGCGTACGCTCGAAAGGGCAAAGCCTTGGCAGCTCGGCGCACTGGGTCATGAATGCCATCATCTCCGGCACCTTCCCGCTCCTCGCAAGATATTCCGCAGGCGCGCCGTTCGTCTTTTTTGCCGCCATGATGGTCGTGCAATTCTTCGTCGTGCTCTTCGTTTATCCCGAGACCAAGGGCTACACGCTCGAACAGATGCAGCACAAACTCGGCATCGAATAACATCCGCTTCACCAGCTATCTCCGGTGTCCCATCTTACTTTTCACGAAGGGACGGGACACCGGAATCCCACCCCTCGTAAATCAGTCGATGCAGCTCTCTCTCGCTCATTTCCAATCACAGATACCCCGTGGTACATTCATGTTTTGATCACCACATAAGCAATGTTGATCTCATGCGTTAAGCCATCCTGGAATTACTGAGCGCGAGGCGCTTTTTGGATTTTTTCTACGACCACCCCAACCCGATGTGGATTTACGACCTGGAGAATTTCCATTTTCTCGAAGTCAATGCAGCAGCTATTCAGGTTTACGGTTGGACCCGCGAAGAATTCCTCAGCATGACCGTTCTCGACATCCGTCCTGAAGAGGACATAGAGTCTGTGCGCACGAATGCGAAACGAGGCGGCGTTCAGCTCTCCTCCGGGCCTTGGCCGCATATTTACAAGGACGGATCCGAACACTTCGTGCGTGTCACTTCCTATCCGACAGAGTTCGCTTCACGTCCCGCCCGCATTGTTACCGTTACCGATCTGACGGAAACCGTACAGGCGAACGAAGCGCTTCGGCAAAGCGAAGCGGAGCTGCGGGCCCTCACCGATCAGCTGCCCGTCGCACTGCTCTATGTCGACAAGCAAGGCAAATGCCGCCGAGCTAATCGCGCCTTTGAAGACTGGTTCGATATCTCGCGCGATGAAGTCGTAAAACTCGAATTTGAATACTTCGTGGTCCGGGGCGACGGTAAGCAATACGAGGCAGATGTGCGTCGCGCATGGGCGCAGGTGTCAAATGGCCACGCCGCTCATTTTGAAAAGACGATCATGGTTCGCGGCAAGAAGCGAATCATCGACGCAACTTACACGCCCGATATCGAAGCCGACGGCCAGTTCTGCGGATTCACCGTCCTGCTGCATGACATTACCGAGCGTCGCGCTCTCGAAGAACAGTTTCGTCATGCGCAGAAAATGGAAGCCATCGGCAGGCTGGCAGGCGGCATTGCGCACGACTTTAACAACATCCTCTCGGTCATGAACGGTTATGCCCGTATCCTCGAACAGGAGCTGCCGCCCAATGAGCGTCTCAGGCGCATGTCGACCGAGATCTATCGCGCAGGCGAGCGCGCTGCGCGGCTCACGCAGCAATTGCTGGCTTTCAGCAGAAAACAGATCAGCCAGCCTCGCACCGTGCGCGTCGATGACCTGCTGAGCGATGACGAAACGATGCTTCGCCGCCTGGTCAGCGACACCATTTTTCTTGAAATTCATCCCGGAGCTGGCGACGCGTGTATCGAAATTGATCCGCACCGTTTCAGCCAGGTCCTTATGAATCTTGTCGTCAACGCCCGCGACGCAATGCAGGATGGCGGCACGCTCACAATTACCAGCCGCACTCAGTACCGTCATGCGCTCATCAGCGTACAGGACAACGGCTGCGGCATGCCCGCATCTGTTCGGGAGCGCCTGTTCGAGCCCTTCTTCACCACAAAGGAAGAAGGAAAAGGGACAGGTCTCGGTCTCGCGACTGTCTACGGTATTGTGCGCGAGGCGGGCGGAACAGTATCAGTGGAATCGGTGGAGGCTTCCGGCTCGACGTTTACCCTATCTCTGCCACTGGTAGCCCAGAAGGATACATCCCCAGCCTCGCTCAAGAAACAGCCATCCATCGAATCTGGAAGCGAGACCATTCTGCTTATCGAAGACGACCTGCACATCCGTTACCTGCTCGCCCACACGCTGCAGGCATGCGGCTATCAGGTGATTCAGGCAGCCAACGGACTCGAAGGACTCAACATCGCCAGGCAGATGTTGTCATCGCTCGACGCGATTATCAGCGATGCCATTATGCCGGGAATGAGCGGACAGGACGTCATCGCTCGACTGCGTCATCTTCGCCCTGAACTGAAAGCTCTGCTCGTCAGTGGACACATCGACGCCGATCCCAAAGGCGTCGCTACCGATCCCTATACTTCATTTCTCTATAAGCCGGTTCCACCCGACGTTCTGGCAAACGAGCTTCGGCGCCTTCTTGACGGCACGCCTGCCCGAGCCTGACATACCAGCAGAACCTAATTAGTTGTTATCGTCACGCCGATGCAGCGTAGGACGATCGTCGCCGGTCTGCGGCGTTGCATTGGGGTTATTCGGATTGCTTGGATCGTTGGTAGCCACGCGCCGCAGCGTGGGCTTGCCATTCTTCGGCTCCATCAGCTTGCGCTTGTTCTCAATGCGCGCCAGCCTTGCCTTCACGTCGTCGAATTCTGACGTCGTCACAAGATACTGATCCCTTGCTGGCAGAATCTTCGCAATCTCTTCTTGCGTGTGCTGAATGCGGTCCGGAGTCTGCGGATGGTTTGAGAATGCCTTGGCCACTGCGCCCGGCTTCTGCTTCTCCAGATTCTGGATCTTCTCAAAGAAGGTGACGAATGCCTGCGGATCGTACCCCGCACGATACATATATTGCAGACCCAGATAGTCCGCCTGTCCCTCGAACTCGCGCGAGAACATCAGGAACGTCATCGGGATGGCAATGTTGATCGCCTCATAAATACCGTAGCCGGTCCAGCTGTAACCGGTCATCATAATCAGCGGAATCGAGCCGAGCTGAACGTAGTTCATGCGCGTCATCTCGCGCGCAGCATGGTGAGCGCACACGTGCGCCGTCTCATGCGCCATCACACCAGCCAGCTCTGCCTCTTCGTCCGCAGCGAGAATCAGGCCCGAGTTGACGTAGAAAAATCCGCCGGGCAGCGCCATCGCGTTGATTTCATCGGTGTCGATGACCTTGATCGTGAAGGGCACCTTGCAATCAGAATTCTTGACGATGTTCTGACCGATACGGTTGATGTACTCCGTCACCACCGGATCGGTAATCAGCTTCGTGCTCTTTTCGATCTCGTCGGCGTACTGCTTGCCCATCTTGATCTCGCCTTCGGTCGAGTACCAGTTACCCACCCCTCGGCCACCGATATTTCGCGTGCCGACGGCGTTCACATCATCCACGCTGCCCGGCTTCACGTTCACTTTTTCCGGCTCCGTGTTTGGCGGCGGTGCGTTCGCGGGAGCTGCATCGGTTTTGTTCTGGTCTTTGGCGGCGGCTGGCGTATCGGCGCTTTGCTTATCCTGCGCGGAAGGCTGGCTCGGTGTGGTCTGGTCCTGCGGCGAAGGCTGGCTGGCTGCTACCGGAGGCGCGGTCTGAGTCTGACTCTGCGTCTGAGGCTGTGCGGAACTTCCGCTCGCGCTCGTACTCTGCGCCAACGCCATCGGGGCTAACACCAGGCTCACAGCAAGCAACAGCTGCGGAGCTGTTATCTTTTTCACTGAATTCGCGGCCATACCGGCACTCTCCGGGAGCACACACTCCCACATCTATAGACGTTAGTATGCGCCTTTTTGTCAGCCTTTGGTGGGCAAATCATTGACTCGCTTTGGTATCACTAAAGGACTTTTCTCCTGACTCCGGCGCGTCAACATATTCAAACGACCAGAGTTCTCAGAATTCGTCGGGAAGCAAGACAGCATTCCAGTTATTGCATACACGGTATTCCAAAGCGTCCTGGACAGCAAAGATGTCGTACTACTATCAAATCGCCCCCAAACTGCACCAAAACGCACGCAAATGCCACTTATTGTCGTCCATTTGTGGACAGGAACGTCTCGGAATCGGACGCCGAGCCCACCTCCAGCCATAGCAAGATCTGCATTTTCAATAGCTTACAACTCAATAAGTTTGGCGAGCGATATGCTTCTTTCTCTACGGGAGATCAGAAAATGTATTTCCGCTATGCCCTCCGCCAACTCCGCAAGAATCCGGGCTTTGCTTTTACCGCTGTCCTCACGCTCGCCATCGGCATAGGGGCTACGACTGCGATCTTCAGCCTTGTCTATGCGGTTCTGCTGCGTCCGCTTCCCTTTCCCCAGCCGGACCAGCTCGTGTGGATCACCCAGCAGGACCACTCCCTGCCCGGTACCGTGGCCGAGTCGCTCAGTTATCCCGATTACTTCGACTGGCGCGCGCAGAATCACACCCTCACGGGCCTCGTCTCGTATCGAGGAGCCAGCGTAACACTGCAGAAGAACGGCGAGCCGCAATTGCTGGACGCGCAGACCGTCTCTTCGAACTTCTTCCAGGTCATGGGCGTTTCTCCCATGCTCGGCAGAGGCTTCCACTGGGACGAAGAAAAGCCCGGAAACCGCGCCGTGATCCTCAGCTACGCCCTGTGGCAGGCCTCTTTCAGCTCAGATAAAAATATCGTCGGCCACTCCATCCGGCTGGGCGACAACGACTACACCGTGGCCGGAGTCCTGCCCGAAACCTATCAGTTTCTTTTGGACACTCCAACGCCCCAGATCTTTCTCTCTCTTGCTCAGGATGCCAGCGGCGCCGATCCGACCACGGGCCAGCGCGGCGATGATGGATTGCATATTATCGGACGGCTGAAACCCGGCGTGACCTTGCAGCAGGCTCGGGCCGACCTCTCCGTCATCGCGAGAAACCTTGCGAAGCAATATCCTGACACCAACAAGTGGTACACCTCGGCCGAGGCTGTCCCCGAACTCGACCATCTGGTCGGCGATACGCGGGTCGCCCTGCGCGTGCTCTTTGCCGCCGTTGTACTCGTACTGCTGATTGCCTGCGCCAACGTCGCGGGTCTGTTGCTGGCACGAGCCTCGCAGCGTCATGCTGAGTTCGCCTTGCGCGCCGCCATCGGAGCCAGCCGCAACGAAATTCTCCGCCAGATGCTCTCCGAATCCGTCATTCTCTCCCTCTGCGGAGGCATCGCCGGCGTCGTGCTGGCAAATGGCATGCTCAAGGCCATGCTGACTCTGCTCCCGCTTGAAATCCCGCGACTGGCGCAGGTTTCCGTGAACGGTCCTGTAGTTATTTTCACCGTCGCCATATCCGTTCTCACTGGAATTCTCTTCGGTCTGCTGCCAGCATGGCGCATGGCCCAGATTGAGCCGTCGTCCGCCCTCCGCGAAGGCTCACGCAGCCTCAGCAGCGGACGCGCGCGTCACAGCCTGCAAAGCGGCCTCGTCGTCGCGCAGACTGCCATCGGCCTGGTGTTGCTCGTCGGCTCCGGATTACTCATCCGCAGCTTCATCCGCGTTATGCACATCGATCCTGGATTCGATGCGAATCATGTGCTTACCGCACGCCTGGGGGTTCCCTTCGATGGCCGCTACCAGCACGACGCGCACTTCCAGCTTTACCAGCAAGTGATGGAAAAGCTTTCGACGCAGCCCGGCGTGCAGGCCCTCTCCGCAGGCTGGCCCTTACCGCTTTCCGACAGCTACGCCTCCGTCTCCTTCAGCATCGAAGGCAGGCCCGTAGCCAAGGGCGACGAGCCGAATGAATCAATCTCCATAACCATGCCCGGTTATTTTGAAACCATGCGCATCCCGCTTATCTCGGGTCGCACTTTCACCCAGCAGGATCAGACCAGGAGCAATCCGGTCATCATCGTCAATCAGGCATTTGCTAAAAAATATTTTCCCGGCCAGAACCCGCTCGGCCAGCACATGAAATCCGATCTGGGCGATGGAACCATCAGCCGTCCCATGCGCGAGATCGTCGGCGTGGTCAGCAATATCAAACGGCAGGGCCTGACAGCGGACGCACAGCCTGAATACTATCTGCCCTATTCGCAGGCTGTAATTACGAATCCCTACTTCACCATTCGCACCAAAGGCAATGCTGAGGGCATCGAAGCGGCCATCCGCAATGCCGTCTCGCAAATCGATTCGACCATTCCTGTCTACAACGTTTCGCCGCTCGAGACATACGTCTCCAAATCCTCAGCACAGCAGCGCTTTGAGACAGTCCTGCTTTCGCTCTTTGCCGGAATCGCCCTCCTGCTCTCAACCATCGGACTCTACGGCCTGCTCTCCTACATAGTCACGCAGCGCACCTTTGAAATCGGTCTGCGCATGGCCATCGGCGCGCAGAGGTCAGACATGCTGCATATGATTCTGCGCCGCGGGCTGCGCCTCGCCGCTATCGGTCTTGGTATCGGCCTCGTAGCATCCGCACTGCTCACGCGACTGTTGACGCATCTGCTTTACGGAATCAAGCCACTCGATCTCGTCACCTTCACCGTTGTCAGCGTGGTCCTGCTGGCCGTCTCCGCATTAGCCAGCTTCGCCCCCGCATGGCGCGCTTCACGCCTCGATCCAATGGAGACACTCCGCGATCAGTAATCCTTAAGGATGATCGAGTTCCCAACCTTCAACGGGATCTCGATCATCATGTTTTTCCACGACGTATGCGGCAGCACGCGCCACATCTGTGTACTCAGCCACAGCTTCCAACGGCTGCGAGGTACAAACCAGTCCGCACCTTCGGCCAGCTTCTGGCAGCGGCCTGTGAACTCCCGCATCAGGGATTCGTATACCGGAAATGCAACCGTATAATCTCCTTCCGCCTGCTTCAGCTCTCCCGCCAGAATGTACGCGCCCACCATGGCCATTCCCGTTCCCATACCCGAAAGCGGAGATGGGCACCAGGCTGCATCTCCCAGCAAAGCAGTTCTTCCATCTGACCACCGGTTCATCTTGATCTGGCTGACCGAATCGAAATAGAAATCCGGCGCGCCCTCCAGCAACTCCAGCAGGCGTGGCACCTCCCACGCCTCATTCGCAAATCGATCGCGAAGGATCTTCTGCTGTTGCGCAGCATCGCGGCGGTCGTATTCCAGAATCGGCGAATCGAAGAAGAAAGACGCCGTAGCCGTCTCGTGATCTCGTCCGAAAATGCCCACCTTCTTTCCAACCGTGCCGTGGTAGAGCCCTGTGCGGTCCAGCTTCATGTAATTGGGAATCGTGAAGATCGAAATGTAATAGCCCAGATGGTGCAGAAAGCGGGACTCTTCACCAAATGCCAGTGCGCGGACCTTGGAATGCAATCCATCCGCCCCAATCACCAGATCGAAAGTACGCCGCTGGCTGCGCTGAAAGCTCACCTCTATCCCGTCATCCTTCGGCGAAAAGCTCGTAACGGAATCGTCGAAGATGTATTCCGCATCCCGCCGAGTGTGCTCGTAGAGAATGTGGGCGAGATCGCCACGCATGATCTCAAGCTCACCGCTGGTAAAGCCGTCGGGCATGCTTGCAATCTTCCGGTTCTCACTATCCACAATCGTGATCGCTCCCGTGCGGGTCTGCATTCTCTCTATCTCTGACCTTATGCCCATGCGCTCCAACACCCGGAGAGACGCACCACGAAAATCCACAGCGTAGCCGCCGGGCCGCACCGAGCACGCACGCTCCACGATAGTGAGATGAAAGCCGTAACGGCTCAGCCAGAAAGCCAAAGCCGGCCCCGCAATGCTGGCTCCGGAGATGAGGATATTGTGATTCTTCAAGATCAAACCTCGGTATAGTACAAATGTATTAGACATTTGTACTATACGTTTGTATGACACAAACGTTCAAATCCAAATAAACTGTACTCATGGGAAATCGTGAAGCTTTATTGCAGGCGGCCAAGACTTGCCTGCTTGAGAAGGGTTATGTACTCACAACCGCTCGTGATATCGCCTCAAAAGCCGGCGTAAGTCTCGCTGCTATCGGATATCACTTCGGCTCGAAAGATGCGCTCCTCACCGAAGCGCTGATGCTCGCTATTGGAGATTGGGAACAGGACTTCCACCGCGCTCTGCAATCCGCCATTCGTCCCAAAGCCGCGCCTGCCGAGAGATTCGAGACGATATGGAAGCGCTTGATCGAGACCTTTGAAACTCACCGCCCACTGTGGGTGGCAAATTTCGAGCTTTTTGCGCATGCCGATCGTCTGCCTGACCTTCGTCGCGTTCTCGGAAAAAACATGCAACAGGCGTGGGCAGGTTTGGCAGCCTTATTCCTTAATGTGGAAGAAAGCTCGATGGACGAGCAGACGGCAAATACCATGGGAGCCTTCTACCATGCGCTGCTCACTGGTCTCATCGCGCAGTTTCTCATCTATCCAAAACAGGCACTTTCTGCGCGCAGCCTGACCGAGGCCATGCGCAGAACCAGCGCCGAACTTCTGCCCAAACCCGGAACAAAAAGCAAGCCGGTAAAAACCGCCCGAAAATAATCGTTTCAGAACGGCCTGAGCGACAATCACCATTCTGGGTGCCCCATCCTTTCGCGCTTTTTGCGAAAGGGTGGGATCCCACACACTCAAACCGCGCAAACAAACTTACGCATTTTTCACCGGCCAGGTAATCTGTCCCTTGCCGCGATAGGCGAGATTGCCGATATGCCCGGCGCGCGCCGCACCCACCCCAGCCTCGACTGGAGCGTTTGGCTCTTTACGCGTACGCATGCACTCAAAGAAATTCTGCACGTGCGTAATGGTTCCGTCTCGAAAGCTGTCCGCCTTGAGTACAGGATTCTGATTCCCCTGCACACCCTCGCGATAGACACCGAAGCCGCCGCGATTGATCTTCAGCGTCGCCTCCGTACCGCGAAATTCGAGCCCCCCGTCATCAATCGAAGAGGCCATCATGCCCTCGTAGACAACATCAAAGCCGGAATAGCGAAACGCCGCCTGCACCGTATCCGGGCAATCCCATTGCTCAAAGATGTACTTGTCTCCCAGCATCTGCGCCACGTGCGGCTGATCGGTCTTCATCGCCCAATGCACAACGTCAATCCAGTGCGTAAACAAATCAGTCATCGCACCGCCGCCAAAGTTCCAGAACCAGCGCCAGCGATAAAATTTCTCTTCGCTGAACGGCTGATCCGGAGCGCCACCAAGCCACTGCTTCCAGTCCAGCGCCTGCGTATCGACTGGCTTCGGTGGCTTGCCACCCTCATAGTTCTGCCACCAGTAAGTCCGCACCTGCGGAACCCGCCCCAGGCTGCCCCCCTGAATCAGATCGACCGCATCACGAAAATGACTCCAGCTGCGCTGCTGCATGCCGCATTGCAGAATCTGTTTTCCTGAACGGACCGCATGTGTCAGCGTGGCGCCCTCTTCAAGCGTGTGCGTCACCGGCTTTTCCAGATACACATCTTTGCCCGCAGCCAGCGCATCCACGGCCATCCGTACATGCCAGTGATCGGGCGAGGCAATGAAAACCGCGTCGATATCTTTCGCCAGCACCTCGTGGTAATCCAAATGGGCCGTAGCCGCTGTCGCATTCGGCCGTTCTTTAATCGCATCCCGCCGAGGCCCGTAGACGTCGCTGACCGCCACAATCTCACAAGGGCCGACCTTCTCGGCAGCATCGAGAAGAGACTGCATACGTCCGCCGTTACCGATCACTCCAATGCGGATCGTGTCGTTTGCGCCGAATGCTCTGGTTGAGGCGAGTGCGGTGAGTCCGCTGGCAATAAGAAAACTGCGACGTGTCGGGTTATAAGTCATTACGCTCCTGTTCCAGTTCGTTTTCGCAAACCATTATCCATGACAGATCGCCGCAACAGCCACGAACTCACCGATTTCCGCAGAAATGGCATTCTAAAAATAAATTTATTTGTTCAAACAAATGCTGGCATGGAATTATGCCTCAAAAAGCTATACTTGAAATAGAGGAAGAATTTCACTCTTGGAAAGAAAAACCTGGGTGCCCCATCCTTTCGCGTTTTTGCGAAAGGGTGGGAGATGACCATGGAAAAGCAGAGACCCCCTGCTAAGTGATTGAAAACACTAGATTGCACTTAAATCATTTCGATTCAATGGGATAGCGGGGGATGATCCCCCGCTATGTGTTTGATAATACGTGAAAGAGAGCCGATGAGAGGGGGGTAGTCCCCGACCCCTGGGATGGGAAATCCCCGCTGCACAGGTCAATTAAGGCTCATGCCGTGCATGCTGACACTGGATTCCGCGGAGTCGGTGCTCACCCGACATGCACTGTTCGTGAAGTGAGTTACTTCTTGCTCATTTCATCTCTAAAAGTAGTAGTTAAGTCGCCATATCTATCAGTACATGCCCCTAAGTAACACCTATCTCCTGCTTACTATCTTCTGAAAATAGTTTGACCGATGAAAATCAATCGGTGCTAACGTAGCTGCACAATTTCGCAGCGGACCTCGCTGCCCTATATCGTCTGGGCGTTGCCGACAGCAAATTGTCCTTCAGTACAGCAAATACAGAAAAACGATACCCACATTGCATTTCCCAAGGAGCATGGTTCATGGTTATGGATAAGGCAGTTCTCGCAAGCTCGGCTTTTACTTCGTCGAGAAGATGTCGAGCAGTCTTGCTCGCAACACTCACCCTCTTATTCGGTACTGCAATCACCCGCGCCCAATACACGGCCACGCGTCACGTCCGCGATACCGTACGCGATAAGCTCTCGTCTCCCGTTGGACGACTCGCTCCAACACAGATCATGAGCCTCAATATCGTCTTGCCGTTACGCGATCACGCTGGTCTCGACTTGCTCCTGGAAGATCTCTACAATCCGGAAAATCCCTCTTATCGGCATTTTCTTACCGTCTCCGAATTTACCGATCGGTTCGGACCAAGCCAGGCAGACTATGACGCCGTCCTCAAGTTCGCCAAAGCCAACGGTCTCACCGTTACCGGCGGATCAAGAGATGGCATGAATGTAGAGGTGAAAGGACCGGTTTCCGCGGTGGAATCCGCCTTCAACCTAACCATGCGCCTGTACCGGCATCCCACCGAGAATCGCATATTCTACTCGGCGGACCGCGAACCAACGACCACTCTGTCCTTTCCGTTATGGCACGTCTCCGGACTGGACAACTATTCCCTTCCACATCCGTTACTGATCAGCAAGACCGAGTATGCCAAGGCACATGGAATTGATCCGAAGACGCTTGTAAGTCACGCTACCACCGGCTCTGGACCATCAGCTTCCTTCCTGGGCAGCGATATGCGTGCAGCCTATTACGATGGAACGGCTCTGACCGGTGCTGGCCAGAACCTCGGCCTCTTCGAGTACGAAGGCACCGATCTTGCCGATCTGACCACGTACTACAAGAATGTGGGGCAGACCAACAAGGTTCCCGTCTCCCTGGTCTCCGTCGACGGCACAAGCACTTCCTGCGTCGACAGTCGCGCAGGCGGCCGATGCGACGATACCGAACAGACCCTCGATATGACCCAGGCCCTCGGCATGGCGCCCGGCCTGTCGAGTCTGGTCATGTATATCGGCTCGACAGATACGGCGATTCTCAGCTCGATGACAACCCACAGTCCCCTGCCTACGACCATAGGCTGCTCGTGGGGATGGACACCCGCCGACCCCAGCACACTCGACCCCTACTTCGAGAGGATGGCAACTCAGGGACAGACCTTCTTTGCCGCATCCGGCGACTCTTCAACATGGTCGAGAAGAAATGAGGCATGGCCCGCCGACGATGCGTACGTCGTCTCGGTCGGAGGCACCGACCTCATAACGGCCAGCGCAGGTGGCGCATGGAAGTCTGAGACAGCCTGGGCCGACAGCGGCGGAGGAATCTCGCCGGATAAGATCGCAATCCCCTCGTGGCAAAAACTTTCCGGCGTCATCAACTCCAGCAACAAGGGCTCCACAACCTATCGCAACGGACCCGATGTGTCAGCTAATGCTAACTTCACCTTCTACACATGCTCTGACCAGACAACCTGCCTGGCGAACGAGTACGGCGGCACCAGCTTCGCAGCTCCCATGTGGGCCGGCTTCATCGCACTCGTGAACCAGCAGCTGGCATCTGAGGGGAGCTCGAAAGTCGGCTACCTGAATCCAATCATCTATCCACAGAACGTGACAGCCACATATGGCACCGACTTCCACGACATCACCAGCGGCACATCAGGCTCGTATTCCGCAGTTACGGGCTACGATCTTGTCACCGGGTGGGGTAGTCCGAAGCCTGCCCTGATCAACACACTCGCACCCTAGCAAAAACGTAACGATTCAGCCAAAATAAACGGTGCCGTAGGCCAACTGCGGCACCGTTTATTTTGGCTGCCGGCAATTCATACGCAGGCATGCCAGAATGAATCAGATATTCAAACCAACCAGGAGAAATCCCATCGCCGTCTGGATATTGCTGGCGGGACTACCCGCAACAGGAAAAAGCACGCTGGCCAAAGCACTCGCAGCGAAATTGAATGCGGCAACCATTCTCGATAAGGACCGCGTCCGGGATTCCCTGTTTCCCGGCCCAATGACTGACTACACAGCAGAACAGGACGCTCTCTGTATGCATGCCATGATCGATGCAGCAGCGTATCTTACACAACATCGCCGCGGAGAATATATCTTCTTTGATGGCCGCACCTTCTCACGCAATGCGCAGATCGAAGAGGTGATCACAGCGGCTGAGAAATCCGGAGCGCCATGGCGGATCCTGTTATTAACATGCTCCGATGAGGCCGCGGAAAGCCGCCTTCGTATCGCAGATTCGAATCACCCTGCGCGCAATCGCGATTTTGATCTCTACCTTCGAGTGAAGGCTGCCTTCGAGCCTATCCTGGGCGACAAGCTGGAGCTCGACACAACCGAAAGCGTCGATTCATTGCTTCCCGCTGCACTGAGGTTCATCACAGCTGTTTAGCCACATACCTCTCAAGCACGGTATATTGCTTTCGTATGCCAACTAAAATTAAGCGCAAAGCTCCAGACACCCTGTGCATCGATGTCGGTGGAACCGGCCTCAAGATCATGTTGCTCGATTCAAACGGAAAGCCGCTTACTGAGCGCTTGCGCACGCCAACGCCAAAAAATCCCACGCCAGATAAAGTTCTGGCGACACTTGAACTACTCAAGAAAAAGGTGCCCTCCTTCGATCGAGTCTCAGTAGGGTTTCCGGGAGTGGTCAAGCGCGGCACGATCTTTACCGCCGTCAATCTACATCCGAAATGGGTCGGATTCAACTTGCAGGGCGAGCTTGAGAAACGCTGGAAGAAACCTGCACGCATAGCCAACGACGCTGCTGTGCAAGGCTTCGCGGCGATCCGCGGTAAAGGCGTAGAGATGATTCTGACTCTTGGCACCGGCCTCGGCTCCGCCATCTATACCGAAGGCCACTTATGCCCCGGTCTCGAGCTGGGCCATCATCCGTGGATCAAGGACAAGACCTACGAAGACTTCCTGGGAAAACGCGGCTTCAAGAAATACGGGAAAAAGCACTGGAACAAACTGGTCGAGAAGGCCGTCGCGCAGACCGTGGCGACTTTCAACTGGGATCATCTTTATATTGGCGGTGGAAACGCTAAAGAGATCACCTTTAAGCTGGCTGAAAACGTGACTGTTATTTCGAACGAAGATGGATTGCTCGGCGGAGCCGCTCTCTGGCAGCACGATTTCTGATCTTTGCTGGCCACCATTTGCGCCGCATCTTCATCGAACCAGACGATTCTGTTCAGAAGGAGTTGCATGCCCGTCGAGATCACCTGGCAAACGATAGCTATAAGGATTGTCATCACGCTGCTGGCAGGCGCACTGTTAGGCACGAACCGCAGCAAGCATGGCAATCCCGCTGGACTGCGTACGACGATGCTGGTGGCACTCGCTGCGTCGATTGCCATGATCCAGATGAACCTGCTGCTGCCGACGAATGGCAAGCCGCATGATTCCTATGCCGTGATGGATCTGATGCGCCTGCCCCTCGGCATCCTCACCGGGGTGGGATTTATCGGCGCCGGAGCGATTCTCCGCAAAGACAATTTGGTCATCGGAGTGACGACGGCAGCGACGATGTGGTTCGCCACAGTTGTCGGCCTCTGCCTCGGCGGAGGACAGATCATACTCGGTTCCGTCGCCGCAGTACTTGGCTTTATTATTCTTTCCACACTGCACTGGCTAGAGACGAGAATTGAAGAGCAACAACAGGCGACTTTGTGCTTAACGCTTTCGGACGATGGTATTTCTGAAACTGAGCTGCGGCGACTTTTGGAATCGGCGAGAATCGCAGTTCGCTCCGTTTCCGTGAAGCACCAGATGCAAACGCACCTGAAGAAATTCGAATTGGAGGTGCGCTGGCCTGCACACAAGGATTCGAAGAAGAACCCTGGTGTATTGAATGATATCGCTCAACTTCCGGGCCTCATCGAAATGGAATGGGTTCCTGCGGGCACGTCTACATGACAACTGTCATCCCGGATTTGTGACAGACTCCACTGATTTTCGTCCGCGCTAAGTTGCATTCTGTCTCCTGTAAGCACGAGGAGGCAAGATGTCGACTCTCACGGTTTCCGCCGAACAAACAGAAGAAGAATTGATGCCCTCTCACAGTGGCGGGGAAATTGCGCGACTGCATTCGGTGACAAAGCGATACGGAACAAATACTGCCTTGGATCATTTTTCCTTTGAGATTTATCCAGGCGAGATCGTCTCGTTGCTAGGCCCGAATGGAGCAGGTAAAACGACGGCGATCCGTCTTCTGTTGGGACTTATTTCCCCGACCTCCGGCAGCGTGCGTGTTCTCGGACGCAATCCACGCGACTCCTCTGCGCGGACGCGGATCGGCGCCATGCTGCAGGTGGCCAAGGTTCCGGAAAACCTGCGTGTACGCGAGCATATCGATCTCTTTCGCAGCTACTATCCGAAACCGTTGTCCGCTAATGAAGTAGTTCGCATCGCCGGACTCGAAGGCATCGAAGATAAATTCTTCGGCAAGCTATCTGGGGGACAGAAGCAGCGTGCGCTCTTCGGGCTGGCCCTTTGCGGCGATCCGGAGCTTGTCTTTCTCGACGAACCCACTGTCGGCATGGACATCGAGGCGCGACGCAATCTATGGACACAGATTCGCTTGCTTTCCGCTCGCGGAAAGAGCGTGCTGCTGACCACGCACTACCTCGAAGAAGCCGACGCTCTCGCGAATCGCATTCTTGTCATGAACAAAGGTTTCATGGTGGCGGAAGGTACGCCTACCGAGATCAAGAACCGCGTCTCCGGCCGCCGTATTCGTTGCGTCACACGCCTCGAACGGGATTTTGTTCGGACCCTGCCAACGGTGACGGATATCGTCGAAGACCGGGACGCTCTGGTTATCACGACGAGCCATCCCGAGTCGGTGATTCGGGTCATGCTGCAGAGGGACGAGACTCTGCACGATCTGGAGATCTCCGCAGCAGCGCTGGAAGATGCGTTCCTCGCACTAACAAAATCAGTCAACCAGTAGAGAAGGGACAATACCATGGCTACATCTGCAATTCGTCCAGTATCGCTGGGCACACCCTATTATCTAAACCTCTTTGTCAAGGAGACGCGCTACGAATTCCTGAAGGCTCTCCGCAATCGGATGTTCTCGCTGGCTACATTGGGCTTTCCTATCATGTTCTATCTGCTCTTCGGAGTGACGAACAGGCACACCGGCCCGGGACTCAACTACGCTCAATATCTAGTAGCGGGATACAGCTGCTTCGGTATGATCGCCGCGGCGCTGTTCAATCTTGGAGCGGGCATTTCCGCTGAGCGCGCGCAGGGTTGGCTGGAGGTAAAGCAGGCAAGCCCGATGCCTCGCGTGGCTTATCTTGGGGCAAAAGTGCTCACTTGCATGGCCTTCGGAGTCGTGATCGTTGCTATGCTCATGACGCTGGGACTGACTTTAGGCGGCGTACATGCGACACCGGGCCAAATTTTCCATTTGGCCGGAGTCGTCATCATTGGTTCAATTCCCTTCGCCAGCCTCGGCTTGCTGCTGTCCCTGATCATGCCGCCCAATGCAGCACCTGGTGTGATCAATCTGATTTATCTTCCTATGTCTTTCTGTTCAGGCCTGTGGATGCCGATCGAAGTGCTGCCCCACTGGCTACAGAAAACGGCAGTCGTGCTACCGACTTATCATTACGCACAACTTGCGTTAAACGTCTTTGGCTATGCTCGTTCGAGTGCTACGCTCATTCATTGGGAAGCTTTAGCTGGATTTACCTGCCTGATGCTGGGCGCCTCGTGGCTAATCTTTACTCGCAGCGAAGCAAAGGCATAGCAACGTGGAAGAGAACCATAAATCCGAATCTTCATCAAGGATGCCGCCTGGAGTGTGGCATTCGCTGGCAAGCGGCTGCGACAAAGTAACTCCCGAACAGGCTTATGAGGCAGTTCGTGTTCACACGGTGCCTGGCGACGCGCGACGTCGGAGCGGCTGGCCAGATAAGAACCGTCTCTATGACTACGTATGGCTGGTCTACTCCGTTTTCTTTTTCATTGAGCCGATAGCCCGCCGCAATCTGCGCTACTGGCTGGAATTTGCCGCGGTCTATGGCGTGTTCCTCGCTATTTATTCCGGATTGGTGTTCGCACGCACAAAAGTTCAGAGTTATTTATTACTCATAGCAATGTTTGCTCTCGGCCTACTGTATCTGCCCTATAACAACTCGGCGTGTGGCATGCTGGTCTACGTTGCAGCCTTCATCCCCTTCATCAGTGACTCGCTCGGACTCGTCGCCGGTACCATTGCTTCTCTCTGCGGCGCCATTGCACTTGAAGGATACTTGCTACACATCAGCCCGTGGGCCTGGGGATTTCCAGCATTTTTCTGCGTCGTCGTCGGCGGAACAAACCTTCTTACATCACAAAAGATCCGATCGAAAGCCACGCTCCAACTGGCTCAGGAGGAGATCGAGCAACTCGCCAAGCTTGCCGAGCGTGAACGCATTGCGCGTGATCTTCATGATGTTCTAGGGCATACTCTCTCCGTCATCGTTCTGAAGTCAGAATTAGCGGGACGCCTCTTCGAACGCGATCCACAGCGGGCGCGTCAGGAAATAGGCGAGGTCGAACAAGTTTCGCGCAAGGCATTGAGCGAAGTACGTGAGGCGATTCGGGGATATCGCTCCGAAGGCCTTATAGCTGAAATTGAACGAGCCCATCGCACGCTGGATGCAGCAGGCGTAATACTCACCTGCGAATCGAAGCCGCCATCTCTCTTGCCTGCAGAAGAAACGGTGCTCGCCCTGGCGGTGCGCGAGGCGGTTACGAACATCGTGCGCCATGCACAGGCCAGCCAATGCCTTATGCGCTTCGATACAGAAAAAGAACGCACATCGCTTACTGTAGAAGACAACGGCCGCGGCAACATACGGCAGGAAGGAAACGGGCTTCGCGGCATGCGGGAGCGTATTGAGAGCCTCGGCGGGAAGTTCAGCATTGACGGCAAGGAGGGTACCCGTCTTTCGATCGACATCCCGGTGAGATCGGCATGAATAAGAAAATCCAAGTCATTGTTGCGGAAGATCAGGCGATGGTGCTGGGCGCTCTGGCCGCATTGCTTGAAACCGAGTCAGATATTGCCGTTTGCGCGCGGGCCCGCAATGGTCGCGAGGCTCTGACGGCGGTGGGAAAGTATTCTCCAGACGTTCTGGTGACCGATATCGAAATGCCGGAGATGACTGGACTGACACTCGCCAGCGAGGTGAATGACCGTTATCCGAAGACGCGCGTCGTAATTCTGACTACATTTGCGCGGCCCGGGTATCTGCGACGGGCGCTGGATGCCGGAGCCAAGGGCTATCTGCTCAAAGATCGTCCGGCGTCGGAACTCGCAGAAGCGGTGCGACGTGTGCATCGCGGACTGCGCGTCGTCGATCCCGACCTGGCTGCGGAGGCATGGAGCGCCGATCCCGATCCGCTGACCGAACGCGAGCGGCAGATTCTCTGGCGCGCGGGTGAAGGCAAATCCAGCACTGAGATCGCCGATGAACTGCATCTTTCTGAAGGCACGGTACGGAATTACCTCTCAGAGGCTATCAGCAAGCTGGGTGCTTCGAATCGGGTGGAAGCAGCGCGGATTGCACGCTCTAAAGGCTGGCTCTAGCTCCTCATTAGCAGCTGCTATTGCCTCGTCATTCTGAGCCGACCGGAGGAAGGATTTCGAGCTCAGATGGTTGGGGATTCTTCGGCCTTCAGCTCAGAATGACGACTAGATTTTTACTGGTTTAAGCCGGCTATCGGGGCGCCCAGAATGGTTCGCCCGCTTTTACGAACTCGACAGGGATGCCCGGCAGAACGCCCTTCAGCCATTGAGCGCAATAACTCATGCCTGCTTCTTCTGAGACTTCGTGGCCGAGCAAGATCAAGGCCTTCTGTCTTCCCTGTCTGGCGGCGTCCCGGACGTATTCCACCGTCTCCCATTCGGATGCTTCGCCTGCGACAAGCACCTGAACATCATCGCGTTCCAGCATTTTGACCTGCTTCTGCAAGCCGGATGCTCCCGGGAGCAACCCGATGTGCGTGACCGACATATTAGGATCGCCCACGACGCGAATCAACCGTGAGCCTGCCTTGGATCGCAGGGTGGCAGCTAACTGGGATACCGTAGTTGGCGGCAAGGTGAAGAGGTGCGGGTCCGCGCTGCTTTGGTAAGGCCTCCAGCCAAACTCATCGATGACGCCTTCGAGGATGCCGTCTGGTTTGCGGAGGTGCCACGTGTCATGGAATCGCCAGACGACCAGGTGATGTTCTTTGATATAGGCCAGCTTCTGCGCCTGCACCGGATCGTTGCCGAGGACAGACATATCGTCCGGATGGTTGTAGAAGGTAGGCTCGTGGGTCACGATGAGATTTTTCCCATCGGCTACGGCCTGCTCTAACACCTGATAGGTATCGAGGAAAGTGGTGACGATGCCGGTCACAACCGTATTCGGATCGCCTGCCTTGATGGTGTCTACGGTATTGTCGGGCGGCGTTGCGCCTGTGGCTGCGATGATGCGCTTGATGACGACATCTGCAGTGAGCGAGGTGGTTGCTGTTTGTGCCGATACTTGAGAAACGGCGAATGCTGCAACAAAGATGACCGAGAGCAACTTCATTCCGAGCGCAAGGCCTCCATGGGGTCTACACCAGCTGCACGACGCGCCGGAATATAACTTGCGATGAGTCCGCAGATTGCGAGAATTGCAGCTACCGCAAAGACGGTGAATATGTCATATCCGTGAAAGCCATAGATGAAGGCCCGCATGACTCCGCTGGCGGCAACGGCGATTGCGATGCCAGCAGCAACACCGATGGCAAGCAGCGCACAGGCATGACGCAACACCAGCCATGCGACACGATTCTGCGAGGAACCCAGCGCAAGACGCACGCCGAATTCGCGTGTGCGTTGGCTTACAGAGTATGAGAGCAAACCGTAGATTCCGGCAACGGCAATGAGCAGCGCAGCCAGACCGAAGATGCCCAGCAGCCGAGCCCCAAGCGTCTGGTTACCCATGGAATCTTCCACAATCTGTTTCATCGGCGCGAGATTATCAAAGGCTATATCGGGCTGAAGCTGGTGCACGGCGGTGCGAATGGATTTCTCCGTAACATCCAGAGGCAGGTGAGTCCGCACGGAGACATTCATGATGAATGATACGAGGATGGGATAGAGCTCGTCCTTAGGAGTCAACTGCATCAGGTTGAGATCAAACTCAGGTAAGGCATTGTCTCCAGCGGAGATCTGGCGAACATCATCCGCGATGCCGACGATCGTTGCCCATCCGCGCGGGCCATTTGTATCTTTGTCACTGACATTAATCTGTTTGCCAATCGGATCCTCATTGGGAAACACCATTTTTGCAAAGGCCTGATTCACGATGGCAACGAGTGGGGAATCCGACGTGTCCTGATCGTTGAAAAAGCGGCCTTTCAACAGCCGGATTCCAAAGGTCGGGAAATATCCCGGATTCATAGCGCGGACAGCCGCATTCTGCGCATCGGCAGCGTTTGGCTTTGGCCGCCCATGCACCCATATGCCGCTGGTGAATGACCAGTTCGGCTGCATAGGGCGCACTGTCTCCAAGCTGACATTACTGATTCCGGGCATATGCGCGAGCTTATCGAGCAGCGGTGTATAGAAGATCTTGATCATATCCGGAGATTTTTCAGAATTGAACTGCAAGCCAAACAGGCTATTGCCGTGCGTGGGAAGGAACATCTGCCCGGTGACGACGTTTTCTGCTACAAACCCTAAGCGCGCATGCTGAAGAAGGAACAAGGTTCGGATCATGAGGCCAGCGGCAATCAGCAATGCCAGTGTCAGTGTTATCTCTCCGACGACAACCGCATCCCGCCAGAATGCCTGTCTCCTGCTGCTTCCGGCAGCTGCCGAATTATCACGCAATCCCTCCTGCGCAGGAGCATTGGCTGCAATCCAGGAAGGAAGCAGTCCGAAGAACACAGCCGAGAGGCAGGAGGCCATGAACAAGAAGGCGCAAACCCATCCATTGATATGAATATCTGCCCCATAGATGACCTCGCTTGAGAGATAGTGACGCAGCATGCGCAGGATCAGAGCGGCGATACCCAAGCCTGCTGTTCCTCCAAAGACTGCCAACAGCAGGCATTCCGTAAGAAACTGCTGCACCAATCTGCGCCGCATGGCGCCGAGAGCGGAACGAATCGCAATTTCTCTGCGGCGGGTATTTGCGCGCGTGAGCATGAGGCCGGCAACGTTCGCGCAGGCAATGAGCCACACCGCGATTACAGCGAAACTGAGAGCATGCAGCGCGGGACGGATTTTTGGAGTCAACGAATCTCGATAAGGAATGACGCGGATCGGATCTTTTCCTTCGTCTTTTGGATACTCCTTCAACAACTGCTGGCGGATGCCGTTCAGTTCGGCCTGAGCCTGAGCAGGCTGGACACCGGGGCGCAGCAGCCCAACAAGCGTTAGCCCCGCATTTCCGCGATCCTGCAGGGAGGGATCACTGGTATCCATGGGCGCGTATAAAAGGCCGTCGGGGCTGTCGCCGGGGAAACCCATTCCCTGCGGCAGAACTCCGATGATCGTGTAAGGGTCGTCATTGATCTTGATCGAGCGTCCGACGACGCTCTCATCGCTATGGAACTGATCCTTCCAGACGCCATAGCTCAGTATCAGCACATTGCTTCTTCCCGGCTTGGCGTCGTCTTCGATAAAGGTGCGCCCAAGGAGTGGCCGCACACCTAATGCGTCGAATAGATTCGTGCTGCTGATGACCTGCGGGGTGAGCTTCGGCTCATCGGTTCCGCTGACAGAGGCAAACTTGTACGAGTAGTAAATTACGCCTTGCAACGAATGACTGCGCGCGGCGAAGTCTTTTGCATCGGGCAGGGACGAAGAGGAAAAATCGTTGCCGCTCTGCGACCGGCCACCGAAACGGATGAGACGTTCTGCATTCTGATAGGGCAGCGGCCGCAGTAGTACCTGATCGATGACGGAGAACATGGCCGCATTGACGCCGATGCCGAGCGCGAGGGTAAAAACCGCAGTGAGAGTAAAGCCCGGAGTTTTCGCCAACTGACGCAGTGCGTACTTCACATCATTCCAGATCATGGCCGCAATTTACCGCCTCACAGATTGAAAACACCCTATCACAGCATCTGGAAATTGCACCTCTGGACGGGCGTGGAGAAGTTGTCAAGAGGGGAGAGGATTTCTGTCTGGCTTAATCTATATACGATGTCGACTCTTTATATAGCCAGCAGCAATCAGGGTAAGCTGCGCGATTTTGCCGCAGCCGCCGAGGTTTACCAATTCGATGTGCTTCCGCTGCCTGATCTCAAAAACATTCCTGCTCCTGATGAAGATGGTCTGACCTTCGAGGACAATGCCTGGCTAAAGGCTGCCTATTACAGCAAATTTTCGCCCGAAGATCTGATCATTGCAGACGATTCAGGGCTGGAGGTAGACGGATTGAATGGAGAGCCTGGTGTGCGCTCCGCTCGATTTGCCGATGACGTAGGCTTTGCAGCACCGACGGAGGCAAGCACGGACGAGCGGAATAATCGATATCTTCTCGAGCGGCTGACTGCGCACAAGGGCGAAAAGATTACAGCTCGTTACCGCTGTGTGATCGCGGCGGCTCGAAAGGGCGAGGTACTGATCACGGCTGAAGGCTCGGTTGAGGGTGAAATCGTGCAGGAACCTCGGGGAACGGGCGGGTTTGGGTATGATCCGCTCTTTTATCTGCCGGAACTGGGTAAGACGATGGCGGAGATCGATCTGGTGAGGAAACAGTCTTTGAGCCATCGCGGCAAGGCTTTTGCGGCATTGCTCAACAAGCTTCCGCAAGGGCAATTTTGAGCAGAGTTGACGGAAGTGCCTCAGATTCTTGACGGTCATTGTTCCGCGCACCAATAATAAAGGGTGATACCTCTAAAAGATTTAGCAGGGTTCAGGTCAGTTCTCTGCAGCGGATGCACGGGCTACAACTTCGACCGGCTCGCATTGCTTTGTCACCGGACATAAATGACTATTAAGTCAGCAAGGAAGATCCATGTTGTTTGAAAACAATCACGCGATGGAAAGAAGCCAATGAGCACAACTGCAGTGAATCTGCCAAAGAGCGGGAAAGCCAGCTTCTGGGGCTCGACGAACGGCAAGAAGGTCGTGATGGCGGTGACAGGATCGATCCTGTTCCTTTTCGTCATTGGCCACCTGGCGGGAAACCTGCAAATTTTTGAAGGCCCGGCGAAGCTGAATGCCTACGGCCATTTTCTGCACAGTATTGGGGAGCTGCTCTGGCCGGTTCGCATTGTGCTGATCATCTCTGTTCTGTTGCATATTACGGCTACGGTGCAGCTTGCACTCCTTAAGAAGAAGGCGCGGCCGGTCAGGTATTCGCGTAAGGAAGCGATTAAGTCTTCGTATGCTTCGCGGACGATGTACTGGTCCGGCCCCATTGTTCTGGCCTTCGTCATCTTCCATCTGCTGCAGTTCACTGCCGGATATATTCATCCGGAATCGCAGTTTATCGAAGGCGATGTGTATCACAACGTCGTTGCCGGGTTCAGCGTGTGGTGGGTTTCGGTTTGGTACATCTTCTCCATCTGCCTGCTTGGATTGCACCTGCGCCATGGTCTCTGGAGCATGTTTCAGTCGGTGGGCTTCAATCATCCGCGGCACACTCCTATCCTGAAGGGCGCGGCTGCGATTATCGCCGTGCTGATTGTTCTTGGATACATTTCCATTCCGATTAGCGTTTTGCTGGGGATCGTAAAGTAAATGACACTCGACGGAAAACTACCTACCGGCCCGATTGAGCAGGCATGGGACAAGGCGCGCTTCGATCTCAAGCTGGTGAATCCGGCCAACAAGCGCAAACATACGATTATCGTCGTCGGCTCCGGCCTGGCGGGGGCTTCGGCTGCGGCTACGCTGGGTGAGCTGGGCTACAACATCAAGTGCTTCTGCTTCCAGGATTCGCCGCGCCGCGCGCACTCGATTGCTGCGCAGGGCGGCATCAACGCAGCCAAGAACTACCAGAATGATGGCGATAGCGTATACCGGCTCTTCTATGACACGGTGAAGGGCGGCGACTTCCGCGCACGCGAGGCCAATGTCTACCGGCTGGCACAGATCAGCGTGAGCATCATCGACCAGTGCGTGGCGCAGGGGGTGCCGTTTGCGCGTGAGTACGGCGGCACGCTGACGAACCGCTCATTCGGCGGGGCGCAGGTTTCGCGTACCTTCTATGCGCGTGGGCAGACGGGTCAGCAGCTGCTTCTCGGCGCGTACCAGGCGTTAGAGCGGCAGATTCAGGCGGGCACGGTGACGATGTACTCGCGCACCGAGATGCTGGACCTGATCGTGATCGATGGCAAGGCTCGCGGCATCGTGACGCGCAATCTGGTTACGGGCGAGATCGATACGCATATTGGCGATGCGGTGATTCTGGGGACTGGTGGATACGGAAACGTCTACTATCTCTCGACCAATGCCAAGGGATCGAACGTTACGGCGAGCTGGCGCGCGCATAAGCGCGGGGCGCTGTTTGCCAATCCCTGCTACACGCAGATTCACCCGACGTGCATTCCGGTTTCGGGCGACTACCAGTCGAAGCTGACGCTGATGAGTGAATCTCTGCGTAACGATGGGCGCATCTGGGTGCCGCTGAAGAAGGGCGATAAGCGGTCTCCGGATCAGATTCCTGAGGCGGAGCGCGATTACTATCTTGAGCGGCGCTATCCGAGCTTCGGCAATCTTGTACCGCGCGACGTGGCTTCGCGCAACGCGAAGGCTGTCTGCGACGAAGGGCGCGGCGTTGGCGAGTCCGGACTCGGCGTCTATCTCGACTTCGGCGATGCCATCAAGCGGCTGGGCGAGCACACAATTCGGGAACGCTACGGCAACCTCTTCGATATGTACCAGCGCATTACGGATGAGAACCCCTACAAGGTTCCGATGCGTATCTATCCGGCGATCCACTACACGATGGGCGGGCTGTGGGTGGACTACAACCTGCAGAGCACGATTCCCGGGCTGTTTGTGCTGGGTGAAGCGAACTTCTCCGATCACGGCGCGAACCGGCTTGGCGCGAGCGCGCTGATGCAGGGTCTCTCGGATGGATACTTCATCATTCCCTACACTGTGGGCAATTACCTGGCGTCGAACAAGCTGGGCAAGGTGGACGCTTCGAACGAAGAAGTTCGCAGCACGGTTTCCAGTGTGCGGCAGATGACCGAGAAGCTGCTTTCGATCAAGGGCAAGCGGACCGTCGATTCGTTCCACCGCGAGCTGGGCAAGATCATGTGGGACGAGTGCGGCATGTCGCGCACGGCTGAGGGATTGCAGAGGGCGATCGGCCAGATTCGCGCGCTGCGCGAGGAATACTGGCAGAACGTCAATGTTCCGGGCAGCGGCGACGACCTGAACCAGAGCCTGGAGAAGGCTGGACGCGTAGCTGACTTCTTCGAGCTCGGCGAGCTGATGTGTACCGATGCCCTGGAGCGTAATGAGTCGTGCGGCGGCCATTTCCGCGAGGAGTATCAGACTCCGGACGGCGAAGCGCAGCGCGACGATGAGCACTATTCCTACGTTGCTGCGTGGGGATATCAGGGACCGGGCAATCGCGAAGAGCTGTATAAAGAGCCGCTCGAATTCAATTACGTTCATCCCAGCCAGAGGAGCTACAAGTAATGAAACTAACGCTGAAAATCTGGCGTCAAAAGGGGCCGAAAGACAAGGGCCAGTTCGTTGATTATCCGGTGAACGACGTGAATCCGGAGATGTCGATGCTGGAATGCCTCGACGTGCTGAATGAAACGCTTATCGAGCGCGGCGAGGAGCCGGTGGCTTTTGAGCACGATTGCCGCGAAGGTATCTGCGGGTCGTGCGGGTTCATGATCAACGGCGTTGCTCATGGGCCGATGCCGGCTACAACCGTTTGCCAGCTCACGATGCGTCACTTCAAGGACGGGCAGGAGCTGGTGATCGAGCCGTGGCGCGCCTCTGCCTTTCCGGAGATCAAAGATTTGATTGTCGATCGGCGCTCGTTCGATCGCATTATTGCCTCTGGCGGATACGTTTCGGTTTCGACGGGCAATGCTCCTGACGGCAACACTATCCTGGTGGGCAAAGAGATTGCCGATCGCGCGATGGATGCCGCGGCTTGCATCGGCTGCGGAGCCTGCGTGGCTGCGTGCCCGAATGCGTCGGCTGCGCTGTTTACCGGAGCCAAGATTGCGCACCTGAGCGTGCTGCCTCAAGGCGAGGTGGAGCGCGATCATCGCGCGATCAACATGGTGGCGCAGATGAATACCGAATCGTTCGGCGGCTGCACCAATATCGGGGAATGCACGGGTGCCTGCCCGAAGGAGATTCCGCTGGAAGTGATTGCGACGATGAATCGTGACTTCATCCGGGGAAGCTGGAAACATCGCGACAACGAGGTGAAGACGATTACGCCGATGACGGAGTGGAGTACAGGGTCGAAGCTCAAGATCGATCCACATGCCACCAGCTAACGGGGTACCCCCTCCCCCCTCTCTGTCCTCTTCATTTCTTTTATTTTCAACAGGTTAGCGGGGGATGATCCCCCGCTAACCTGTTGATATCTAAAGGCTTAGGTTCGTTCTAGTGTTTTCAATGACTTAGCGGGGGGTCCTCCCCTTTTTGTCCATTTCACGCCTGCATAGAAGCCCGGACTCGGGATCGAGGTATGCAAACATTCCCTCTATTTCAAGTATAGATTTTTAACCCATAATTCTCTGCCAATCTCCGTTTGAACAAATATTCCGCGATATCAGACGTTTATGGATTAGAGATAAGAAAATGCTCTTGACACAGGTTGTCGATCAGTTGTGCGGTCGCATAGGAGCGTATTGCTTCGCTGATCTCTTGGTTGAACGCCATGTTCGACATCATACTGCGAGGGTGCTAAGCAGCGCTGCACTCCGTCCGAAATTTACTCGATGAAAACTGAATCTCAGGACATGGGTTCTCATCATCCATTGAGCGCTCACCAGAAGCGCGTTCATGAGGAATTATGCTGCGCAGCGCGGTATGCTAGCTCCACGTCGTCGATGAGCTCAACACCCTCGCCCCGGAGTGGATTCCCTCTCGGCTGGCGACCAACGCGGCGATTTGAAATCCAGAGAAAGGGAAAGGCAATGCAGGTTCCCTACGCGAAGAAGTGGCAGAATGAAACGGATAAGCTGCGGGAGATTGCGCTTGGCTGTGACCTGACCGAAGAACTCAAGTGGGGCAAACCCTGCTTCACCTTTTTGAAGAAAAACGTCGCGATTGTGATTCCGCTCAAGGAGTCGTGCGCGCTTGCCTTCTTCAAAGGCGCTCTGCTCAAAGACCCCAGGCACGTTCTTGAAAAAGCCGGAGAGCACACGCAGGCGGGGCGGTGGATAAAATTCACTTCGATCAAGGAAATAACGGCCTTACAGTCGTCCCTGAGAAAGTACCTCTACGAAGCCATCGAACTGGAAGAGGCCGGGAAGAAGGTAGAACTCAGGAAGCCGTCCGAGTACACCATTCCCGAGGAACTGCAGACCCTGTTGAACAATAACGCGGCTTTAAAGGTGTCCTTCAATGCGCTCACACCGGGACGGAGGAAGTCATACGTCTTCCACATCTCAAGCGCCAAGCAGGCAAAAACGAGAGCAGCGCGAGCAGAAAGATGTATACCCATGATCCAGAACGGACGAGGGTTCAACGAACAGCCGAGATGAGGCGGGATTTGAGCGGCTCATTTCAGGACCCACTACGGACAGCTGCAGTTTCTTTGGCTTGTGACGAGAAGCGAGTCTTCCGAGGAATTACACCGATTCTTCCAGTTCGGTTTCTTCTGGTGCATCGGTCGGACTTGCAAACTCAATGCGATAGCCATCAGGATCCGTAACAGGTACAACCCATAAGCCATTTCCCACGGAGGGGCGGTTCCGCATCTGAATGCCCCGCGATTTGAACTCGCGATAGAGTGCGAGCGCGTCTTCGCACATGAAGTTTACCGAAACGCCAGTGCCGAGCGTTTCCTTTGGCCGACGTTGCGGCATGAACTCCTGAAGCATGATCGCGGCATCTCCAAGCTCAAGCCAGCACCAGCGAATTTTGCCGTTGGCGGGATATTCCTCATCACGATCCGGAATCCAATAACGCTTGATCGCAAATCCGAGGCCATCGACATAGAACCTCAGGGAAGATTCCATGTCCGTTACGCCGAAGAAAGGCACTGCTTGTTTGACGTTTGCGCTCATGTTGGTTGCTTCAGTAGTGGAATCCATGATGGACAAAAGGATAATGCCACATCCGGCTGGAGTTGCACGAAGATTTGAAGAGCGTGGTGGACGTGAGATGTGTACAGGCAATCTTTACAGTTTAACTGTAGATATGCAACACTGATTTTGTGCGTATTCGAAAGTCTTCTACTCAATCCGAGCTCGCTCGGACGCTTGCTACCGAAATCCGTGCCGTATACCGCAAGCTCAAGCTGCGCTTACGCGAGCATGGGGGTGGCAACGATCTGACGCCGTCTCAGGCTTCGGTTCTTCTTCGACTCGAAAATGGCTCGGCCACGGTTTCAAGTCTGGCGCGAGCGGAAGGCATGCGCCCGCAGTCGATGAGCGCGATAGTTTTGCCCTTACAGGAGTCCGAGCTGGTCAGCGGCGCACCTGACCCGAGCGATGGGCGGCAGACTCTGATGTCTCTCACGCCTAAGTGCCTGAAGTGGCTTGAGGAAGGCAGAGCTGCGAGACAGGACTGGCTCACCGCGACCATCTCCCGGAAGCTGTCTGTTCGCGAGCAGGCGAAGCTTCAGGCGGCACTCGAACTGCTTACGCGGCTGATTGAGGATTGAACCTCTGCTTCCCTTTCCTCGTGTTGGCGAGACAGGGTCGACGAAAAAATCATCTCGCTGTTCGAAAAATTGTTGAAAGAAAGGAACGCTGCTTCATGAATTGGCTTTGGCTTGTGTCGTACTTCTTTGGGGGCGTTTTTGCGGCAAACGCGATTCCTCATTTTGTCGCGGGCACGATGGGACATCCCTTTCAGAGTCCTTTCGCCAAACCGCCCGGCAAAGGGCTCTCGTCTTCGACGGTCAATGTTGTTTGGGGATTCTCCAATGCGGTGATTGGCTATCTGCTGGTCGCGCACGTTGGGGCTTTCGATCCGCGGGGGATAACCCACATCCTCGCCTTCGGCCTGGGCGCGCTGCTCATCAGCATTTTTTCGGCGCGTCACTTCGGCCAGTTTCATGGTGGCAACACTTCGTCGCGTCCATGAAGGACGGAGTGTCGGGCACCTTTCGTTCGCTGAGAAGCTTCAACTTCCGCTTGTGGACTGCGGGCGGCCTGGTTTCCAACGTAGGCACGTGGATGCAGCGCGTTGCTCAGGATTGGCTCGTGCTGACACAACTGACTCATCGCGATGCGTCAGCGCTGGGTATCGTGATGGGCCTTCAGTTTGCTCCGCAGCTTTTGTTCCTGCCCTGGACGGGATCGGCTGCGGACCGCTTGAATCAGCGCAAGCTCCTGATGCTCACCCAGGCGACGATGGGCGTGCTTGCGGTCATGCTGGGAGTTCTTACGATCGCAGGAGTCGTCCGTCTCTGGCATGTGTATGTGTTCGCCTTCCTGTCCGGTTCCGCTGCTGCGCTGGATGCGCCGGTGAGACAGACCTTCGTGGCAGAGATGGTAGGCGATGCGGATCTGCCGAACGCCGTGGCGTTGAACTCAACCTCGTTCAATGCGGCCCAGATGATCGGTCCGGCAGTCGCTGGTTTGCTCATCGCAAGGGTTGGCATTGGATGGGCTTTTCTTCTAAACGGGCTCTCATTCGCTGCGGTTGTGATCTCGATGTCTTTCTTCCGTCTCTCGGAATTGCGTACAAGTGCCAGGGCGCATCGGACTGCATCTGGATTCTTGGATGGGCTTCGCTATGTGTGGAGAAAACCAGACCTCAGGGCGATCCTCATCATGTTGTTTCTGATCGGCACATTTGGCTTGAACTTTCCCATCTTCATTTCCACCATGGCCGTGAATGTCTTCCACTCCGATGCCCGCGGTTTCGGCCTGCTCTCCTCGATCATGGCGGTGGGCACCCTCTCAGGAGCCTTGTTCGCTGCCGGTCGACAGAAGCCAAGCCTGGCGTCTCTTTTGGCAGGTGCTGGGGTCTTCGGGCTCGGCTGCACTCTGGCCGCACTGGCGCCTGGATACTGGTGGTTTGGCGCTGCTCTCATGATCCTCGGCGCTGCTGGCGTGATTTTCACCAACGGCACGAATAGCATCATGCAACTCTCAACAGAACCAGCGATGCGAGGCCGAGTGATGGCCCTGCGGGTTGGCATTGCACTCGGGGGAACACCCATCGGCGCACCGATCATCGGTTGGGTTGCCAACCAATTCGGCCCTCGATGGGCGCTCAGTATCGGCGCCGGGGCAGGCTTCACCGCTGCCCTGGTCGCGGCCCACATTCTGGCCCGCCAAAAAGAGCCGGTGCTCGCTTAATTTAGTCCTGCGAAGTCGGGTTCTCTTCATCCACTGATCGATCAGCAGTAGAGCGCTAATCGTTACTTGAAAGAGCTGAAACCGGACTCATGATCAATCCGATACTCGAAGGGTGTCAATCAGAGCGGCTAATGCGGCAGGTTGATTCCGGCGGCTGGGATAGTACAGAAAATATCCGGGGAAGGACGGGCACCAGTCTTTCAGAACCTGAACCAAACGTCCCGCTTTGATTAAGTCCCTCAGTGAACCCTCCATCGCTGTTCCGATTCCTACGCCTCTGAGCACAGCCTGGATGACGAGTTCCGGATCGTCGAACGATGCAGGTCCCTGAGGACTGACGGTGAGCGCCTTGCGGCCCTTCTCAAACTCCCACCGGTATAGTCCATTGCTGAAACGGAAGCCGATGCAAGCGTGATCTTTCAGATCCTGCGGATGTTTCGGGATGCTGTTTGACTCGAAATACTTTGGAGATCCAACTACAGCGAGACGCATCTCTTTCGTCACCCGGGCGGCAATCATGTCCCGTTGAATGAATTCACCAAGCTGCACACCTGCGTCGTACTCTCCGGCTACGAGATCGACAGGGTCGTTGGAAGAAGTGACCTCCAACACGATTTCAGGATAGGTGCGAGCAAACTGAGCCAGCTTCGGCAGAACCACCGCTTTAGTCGCCGTTCGCGGGATGATGAGTCGTATCCGACCGGACGGAGTCTCTCTTTGCTTCCGCGCCTCTGCAACTGCTCGCTCGATCCGCTCCAGGGCAGGCGCGAGTTCATGAAGAAGCGCTGTGCCTGCTGCGGTCGGGGAGACACTTCGCGTTGTTCGCGCGAGCAGTTGAAGCCCCAACCGTTTCTCGATCCCGCGAATAGAATGGCTCAGCGCGGATTGAGAAATACCCAAGCGGGCCGCGGCGCGCGTGAAGCTGCGCTCTTCCGCCACGATTGCAAATGCCGAAAGCTCTCCGAGATCGTTTCTCATAATTCATGAATTTTACTCATAACTCTTTAAACCTGGAACCATCTAGTCTCATAGACGCTTACTGCCTACACTTGTAGCAGATGGACTATGGCGCCATCGACACAGGAGAAAATGATGCAAAAGCGCACATTAGGAAACAGCGGCCTCGAGGTCTCAGCACTCGGCCTCGGCTGCATGGGTTTGAGCTTCGGCTTCGGCCCCGCTACGGAAAAATCAGAAGCCATCAAACTCATCCGCGCCGCCGTCGAGCGTGGCGTCACCTTCTTCGACACCGCCGAAGTCTACGGCCCATACACAAACGAAGAGCTTGTCGGAGAAGCCCTCGCACCGTTTCGTGACCGCATCGTGATCGCGACGAAGTTCGGGTGGGAGGCGAATCCCAATGACGATGGCAAGTGGAGTGCTCTGAATAGCCGTCCCGAACACATCAAGAAGGTAGCAGAGGAATCGCTCAAGCGGCTCAAAGTGGATGTCATCGATCTCTACTATCAGCATCGCGTCGACCTGAATGTTCCCATCGAAGATGTGGCGGGCGCAGTGAAGAAGCTCATTCAGGAAGGCAAGGTGAAGCATTTCGGCATGTCGGAAGCAAGCGCGAAAACTATCCGCCGCGCTCACGCTGTCCAGCCCGTTGCCGCGCTCCAGAGTGAATACTCGCTGTTCTGGCAAGAGCCGGAAGAGACGGTGATGCCTACGCTTGAAGAACTCGGCATTGGCTTCGTTCCCTTCAGTCCGCTTGGCAAAGGCTTCCTGACGGGCAAGATCGACGCAGAGACGAAGTTCGGCAGCACAGACTTTCGCAATACCAGTCCACGCTTCAATTCCGAGAATCGCAAGACCAACCAGGCACTGGTTGATGTCGTCACCGCGTTCGCGGAACGAAAGAATGCTACGCCGGCACAGATCGCGCTTGCGTGGCTTCTCGCGAAGAAGCCCTGGATTGTTCCGATTCCTGGCACAACCAAGCTTTCACGTCTGGAAGAAAATCTGGGCGGTGCGACTATCGAACTCACAGATCAGGATGTTCAGGCTCTTGAGGAAGCATCTTCAAAGGTCAAGGTGGAGGGAGCGCGCTATTCACCATTCCATCAATCGTTGGTAGGGCGATGAGAGACGCTCGCAGACGAACGCCGGCTCAGAATCCTGTTGACCTTTGCGTCGCTCGTCAGCCCATCGCATCGGCCAGACTGCAAAAATAGCAAACACAGTTGAAGGTGAAGGAATCAGTATGCAGATATCGTTTGAAAATAAAGTGGCTCTCGTAACAGGTGCAGCGTCTGGATTGGGACTTGCGACGGCGAAGGCATTTGCGGAAGCTGGCGCGTCCGTAGTGCTGGCCGACTGGAATGAAAAGGATGTGCAGGACGCAGCGAAAGATCTCGCGAGCAAAGGTCATAAAACGCTGGCCGTCCGCTGTGACGTGTCGGATGACGCGCAGGTGGAATCCATGGTGAAGCAGACCGTTGCTGCTTTTGGACAACTCGATGCGGCTTATAACAACGCAGGCATTCAGAATGTACTTGCGGAAACGGCTGATTCTCCCCGTGACGACTACGATCGCGTGATGGGCATCAACCTGCGCGGCGTGTGGAGTTGCATGAAGTTTGAACTGCAGCAGATGCGCAAACAAGGCAGCGGAGCCATTGTGAACTGCTCTTCGCTCGGAGGCCTTATCGGAGGAAACCAGCGCGGAACGTACCACGCCGCCAAACACGGCGTCATCGGTTTTACGAAGAGCGCGGCGCTTGAATACGCTACGCGAGGCATCCGCGTAAACGACGTTTGTCCCGGCATGATCCAAACCCCGATGTCCGACAAAATGATCGCCGAGGGGCAAGGACCAGAGCTGGACAAGATGCTGAAGACCTTCGTCCCGATGAAGCGATTGGGGCGACCCGAGGAGATTGCGGATGCCGTCCTGTGGCTTTGCAGCGACAGAGCCAGCTATGTTACAGGCCAGTCGATCTCAGTCGATGGCGGCTATGTGATGCGTTAGAAAATGGTTCACTTTATACCTCAAACGTCGCGGTGATGCGATATGAAGGAAGACTATGAGCGGCTGGACAAAAGACGAATTGACGAGGATTGCCGGGACGGACGATCTGCATATCTCACCATTTCGAGAGGATGGATTGACGTATGGAACGCCTACGTGGGTTTGGTCGGTAATCGTAGAGGACCAGCTCTTCGTCCGGCCTTACAACGGTAGTTCCTCGCGCTGGTACAAAGCTGCAATGACCCGGCGCGCTGGTCGCATTACGGCAGCGGGCCTAACGAAGGAGACCAATTTTGAGGCGGTCGCGGGGCCGCTCAATGATCAAATCGATGACGCATATCGGGCGAAGTACAAGGGGAGTCCCTATCTCCAATCCATGATCAGCTCACGCGCCCGCGCGGCAACTGTGAGAATCACGCCCCGCGACGTTTAGATTGAAAAACGCAATTCTGCCCGTATGAGATCGTCCTTGAACTGATGGCGGAGAGCTGCTTTACACTTGCTCCATGATCCGTCAGATCGCACCTCTGTTCTTTACCATTGATATTCCTGCCACGCTCGCCTATTACAAAGACAAGCTTGGCTTCGAGTGCGTGGGAAGATGGCAAGATCCGCCGACCTACGCAATCGTGACGCGCGACCAGCACGCGATTCACTTCCGCTGCGCCGAGCCGCCCACAGCCAATCCGGAGAAGTACGACGACGAACTGCTGGACGCATATCTCTTCGTCGACGATGCGGACGCGCTTCATGCCGAATATGAAGCTCACGGCGTAGAGTTCACCCGGCAGCTTGGCAACATGCCGTGGCAGTCACGAGAGTTTGTGGTGAAGGATTGCGACGGCCGTTTGCTGGCCTTCGGCGCGAACTTATAGTGCGTGGCAAATGCCTTTCCGGCGGATTCCCTACGAACTGGAAAGGGCCGGCTGCCTTGGTCGGCCGAAGAACAAGATGTAGCCGTCAGGATCGCAAATCTCGAAGCCACGCAGACCGTCGTGGGTATCGTTAAGATGCTCGCTGAATGTTGCGCCACGATCGGTGAATTCGGCGGCAAGCGCATCTGGATCCGGGGTATCGACATAGGCGTCCCACCGCATGAAGGGATGGCGCCTGGCATTCGGCAATGGTGACACGTCTTTGTCGGATTTGACGAAGAGCTGGACTCCATCGCGGCCGATGATGGCGAAAAATGGATTTCGATCGGGCTGCTGAAATCTCGTCTCAAAACCAAGCTTAGCGCTGTAGAAGGCGATGGTTTGATCGACATTGCTGACGATGAAGAATGGTGAAATTCCCTGGATGTTCGGTCGTGTCATAGGCATGCACGCTCTCGTTGCGGATCAATCGTAGGATATCAGCGCGATGGCTGACTACTATCTGTCTCGGATATGTACCGTTTATTGCCGTATCAGCAATAATCCCAGGATGGCCATGAAGATGATGGAGCCGGCGTGGAGGAGGACCTGGTAGGTAAGGCCGCTCTGGGTGAAGACGGTTGTTGCGTCGGTAAGTGGAACGACGATCATGAGCAGGATCAGGATGCCGGCGATTCGGCCTGCTTTCATGGCCATGATGGCGAGGAGCATGAGGCTGAGTGCTATGTCGCGGATGCCAGCGAGGCGGACCCATGGGAGCGCATCGATAGTTGTAACGGGCATACCGAAGAGAGCAGCTGCGTTATGCGGTGCGATGAGCGCGAGCAATCCGATGAGCAGGAGTCCGAGAGCGAATGCGCCGCAAAGCCAGTAGAGCGGGGATTTCAGATCAAAGTCGCGTGGCATGATTGCTTTCACTGGCCTGTTAGATTCCGAGGATGAGGCGAGTTTGCTTCAAGCGCGGATGGTGCCCGGGCTTACGCGGCGTGGGTCACGTCCATTTCACTGAGGCGCAGTACGAGACACTTAGCTGCGCCGCCTGCCTTCAGAAATTCCGTCAACTCGACCTGGATGACGTGAAAGCCTCGCGATTGCAGCCGCGCGCAGAGTTCGGCGCTGACCTGGTTGAGAAGTATGTTCGGGCCTACGTTCACGGCGTTGCAGGCGAAGCGCAGGGCGTCGGCTTCAGAGACGCAGATTCTCTGTGAGGCGGTGTAGCGCGCTTCGATTTTCTGTTGCGATGCGGCGTCGAAGGCGGCGGGGTAGTACATGACGTCGCCATTCGAGAGCGGACAGAAACAGGTGTCGAGGTGATAGAAGCGCGGGTCGATCAATCGCAGCGAGACAACTTCGAGATCCCATAGCCCGGTGAGGTGGCTGTGGCTGTCTTCCAGCGTGCGCAGTCCGTGGCCGGCCCAGAGGCGCGAGCCATCGGCTTCAAAGAGTGCGTCGCCTTCGCCTTCAAAGGGCGTGGCGCGAGGGATCTCGCTTATGGCGAAGCCTGATTCGTGAAACCAGCGGCGGAAGTGCGGCTCTTCGCCCTGGCGCTCGGGATGATGAAAGCTGCTGAGGGCTACGATGCCGGCGCGGACGAGTCCGGCATTCGCGGTGAAGACCATGTCTGGCGAGCCGGGTTGTGGCTCTACGAGAAGCACGTGCGCGATCCCGGCAAGCGCGGTGTGAAGCTGCTGCCATTGCGTGGCGGCATGCTCCCGGGAGGAGCGATGGACGTTGCCGGCCATCCAGGGGTTGATGACGTAATTTACGTCGTAGAGCGTTGGCGGACACATGAGAAATGTGGGCCGTTGATTTGCCGGTTTTGAAGTCGTTCCTTCCGGTCTCATGCTCGGGTCTCCTGCCAGAGTGTGGCTTGGTTTCGACGGGGCGTCAATATGAATGAAAATGCATGGAAAACCTGCATATTCATGCATTTGTGTGCGAGATGAGGGGCGTCCTGCTACAATCCCGCCATCGCCAAAACATTATGAAAACCAGATATGCCGCTATTATTCTTCTTGCTTCCACGCTGCCTTTGGCTGCTCAGACAACCGCTAAGACGACCGTGAAAAAATCTGCCGCTGACCCGCTGACGGTTCACCGCAATGCGATTGTGATTGATACACACGCTGACACGACGCAGCGGCTGGTGGATGAGAATTATGATCTTGCCGATCCGCTGAACGGCGGCCAGCTGAATCTTGAGTCGGCGAAGAAGGGCAACCTGGGTGCGGAGTTCTTTTCGATCTGGGTAGAGCCTGATCTTTACAAGGGCCAGTATGCGAAGCGGACGCTGGAACTGATCGATGCGGTGTACCAGCAGGCGGCGAAGCATCCGGATCAGATGATGATGGCGTATTCGCCTGCGGATATTGAGAAGGCGCATCGGGAACATAAACTGGCGGCGTTGATGGGGATTGAAGGCGGGCACTCGATTGAAAATTCGCTGGGTCTGCTGCGCGACTACTATCGGCTGGGCGTGCGGTATATGACGCTGACGTGGTCGAACTCGAATGACTGGGCGGATTCTTCGGGCGATGCAGACAACGAGAAGGTACACCATACGCAGGATGGGCTGACGGATTTCGGCAAGGACGTGGTGTACGAGATGAACCGGCTGGGGATGATGGTGGATATCTCGCACGTCTCGGACAAGACGTTTTATCGCGCGGTGATTACGTCGCGTGCTCCGGTGATTGCTTCGCACTCGTCGGCGCGTGCAATTACGAACGCTCCACGCAACATGACGGATGACATGCTGCGCGCGGTGGCTCGCAGCGGCGGCCCGACCAGCAAAGGCGGCGTGGTGATGGTGAACTACTATTCGGCGTTCATCAGCCAGGCGTACCGCGATGCCGCGCATGCGCAGGAGGCCGAGGTAAAGAAGGCTACGGACGATTTGAAGGCGCAGTACGCGAAGGATGGTAAGCAGGTCACCTATGGCGATCTGGAGAAGCTAGAGGAACAGTATGCGAATAAGATTCCGCGGCCGCCGTTGAGCGCGTTGATCGATCACATTGATCACATTGCCAAGGTTGCTGGTGTGGATCATGTGGGGCTTGGGTCGGATTTCGATGGCGTGTCAGGACAGTTGCCGGAAGGGATTGATTCGGCTGCCGATCTGCCGAAGATTACGCAGGCGCTAATGGCTCGCGGATATTCGGCTGCGGATTGCGACAAGATTCTTGGCGGAAATTTGCTGAGGGTGTTTCGTGAGGTGGAGGGTACTGCGAAGCGGTTGCAGGCTGAAGCGGGAACGCGGCCTAAGATCGGGGAGTCGCAGCCGTTTAAGAAGAATTGATTGGGTGTTAGATGGCTTTGTATCCCACCCTTTCGCACAAAACGCGAAAGGATGGGGCACCCGGGCTTGTGTTGCCAGTCGAGGCGGAAGAGATAGTTCGCTGCACTCAGGATGGCAATTCTTAGAGGACGATTCTTCGTGGGGTGCGTGGTTTTCACTTCCTGCGGCGATGCTGTACCCTAACCATTGGGAAACTGCATGAACGTACTCGCTCGCCTCGCCTCGCTCGCTGTCTTTTCTTCCGCTCTTATTTGTACTGGCTTCGCTCAGGAAGCTACGCCGCCTCCTAGTACTCCACCTGCGACACCTCCCGCTTCGAGCAGCCAGGACTTGCCGGATTCACCGGGAACGCAGGTGCATGTGAGTCCACAGCCTACGGGACCGACGGCGGTGCTGGATACCAGCATGGGCCGCATTACCTGCAAGCTGTTCGCGAAGGAAGCACCGAAGACGGTGGCGAATTTTATCGGGCTGGCGCAAGGAACGAAAGACTGGACCGATCCGACGACGCACCAGAAGATGCACAACAAGCCGCTGTATGACGGCACGCAGTTTCATCGCGTGATTCCGGATTTCATGATTCAGGGCGGCGATCCGACGGCGACGGGGATGGGCGATCCGGGATATATGTTTGAGGATGAGTTCGATCCGAACCTAAACTTCGATGTGCCGGGACGATTGGCGATGGCAAATTCGGGACCGAATACGAATGGCTCGCAGTTCTTTGTTACGGAGGTTCCGACGGAGCATCTGGACCAGAAGCACACGATTTTTGGGCAGTGCGATGATTCGAGCGTGCTGGTGGTGAAGTCGATTGCGCGCGTGGAGCGCGACGAGAATGACAAGCCGACTGATCCTGTGATTCTGAAGAAGGTAACTATTGTGCCGGAAGGGCAACCGCTGCCGCCGTTGCCTGCGACTCCTGCATCTACAACATCGAAATAGTTTCGATCCCACCCTTCGTTGTGCAAAGAGTGGGACATCCACGGTTTCTAATTCACGAGGAATATTCAAAGGAGTAAAACATGGCTCGTTCTACCGGAACATATGCAATTTTCAACACCAGCGAAGGTACGATTGTGTGCCGTCTTTTTGAGAAAGAGGCGCCGAAGACTGTTGCCAATTTTATTGAGTTGGCAGAAGGCTCGCGTGAGTGGACGCATCCTGTTACGAACAAGAAGAGCAATGACAGGCTGTTTGATGGCACGATTTTTCATCGCGTAATTCCTGACTTCATGATTCAGGGCGGCGATCCGGCTGGATCGGGCTTTGGCGGACCGGGCTACAAATTTGAGGACGAGACAAAGGGCTCGCCACACAAATTTGACGCCAAGGGCAAGCTGGCAATGGCGAATGCAGGACCGAATACGAATGGATCGCAGTTCTTCATCACGGTCGCACCGACACAATGGCTGACCGGTAATCACACGATCTTTGGTGAAGTGGTGGAAGGCCAGGATGTGGCCGATAAGATTTCAAAGGTCGCGCGCGCCGCACAGGACAAGCCGAAGACACCGATCACGATTGAATCGCTGGTGATTGAGCGCGTCGCTTAGGACATTTTCTTATATAGCTTACGACTGTCGGCATTTGACGACCGTGGAGGAAGAATCCTTCGCTACGCTCAGAATGACGTTTCTCTATTTTCGCAATGGCATAGAAGTAAGGTGTAGAACAGAAAGGCGCGGCTCAGGCCGTGCTTTTCTGTTTCTTGACAGTTTCCCGCAGGCGCGTAACTATAAAACTAAGCAGTTGTGGTGAAGGAGTTCACCCAAACCGCTGTCCTTCCTAACGGCCGGACAGATGATGACTCCTGACAGGAAACCCTGTCCAGGAGTTGTATCGTCCCGGCGAGTTTCCTCAAAACTTGTTTTTGTTGAGCAGGAAGGAGAAGCTCATTTGCAAAACTATTTTTATATAGCCGCCGGCGGTGCGCTCGGTTCGCTTACCCGCTATTGGGTTGCGACTGTTGTTGCGAATCGCATGGGGACGAAGCTTCCCTATGGAACGTTTCTCGTCAATATGTCTGCGTGCCTGGTTCTTGGATTTTCACTCACTCTGCTGGACAGCCGGCCGGAAGCGCATCCCGCTTGGAGATTTCTGATTCCGATTGGCTTTATCGGTGCATACAGCACATTTTCCACTTTTGAGTGGGAGACATTTGCTCATCTGGAACTGGGCGCGTTCCTGCTGGCGGGACTTTATGTTGCACTGAGCTGCATCCTGGGCCTGGCTGCGGTGTGGTGCGGTGTAACGCTTGCCCGCGTGTGCTCCTGAAGCTTATCTATGCGATCTCGGTAAGCGGTTTGCCCTGGCTGAAGCGCGCATCGAAACCGAGCCTTGCGCCAATGGTCGGCACCAGGTCGACCGATTCGATGGGACGATCGATGACAATTCCCTGCCGAGTGTCGGGGCCGAGAACCATCATCCATGTGGTGCGTGAGAGCGCATCGCCGGTGCGATGATGTTGGAAACCATTGCCACTCGCATCCATATCGGAGTCGCGTCCGAAGTCGGGGAGGATGAACATGGTTGTGCGGTCTTTATATTCCGGCTCAGCCTGGATTGTTTTCCATATCTCGGCGCAGAGGCGGTCGGAGCGCTGGATGCCGTCAATATAGAGCGAATAAGCTCCGGAATGGGCGATGTCGATATCGTGCAGCGTGATCCACAGAAGACTGGGCGCCATCTGCCTCATCAATTGTTTCGCGATATATACGGAAAGCTCGTCGGGGCTGGCGAGGCTGAGCGCGTGATGGACGAAATCATTCACTGACAGCTTGAGAATTTGTTCAAGATGCTGCATCTGCAACTCGTTGCCGGCGAGTTCAGGAGTGTAGAAAGGCGTCTCATAGTTGTCGCGCAGGAGGTGGGAGTAATCGGTAGAACTACCTGTGGGTAATGAAGCCTGCAGCAGGTGTTTCGGTAAGATGACCCCGGCGCCAAGGCCCGCACCATAAGATCGATTACTGCTTTCGCCAATGCGATTGAAGCCATTGCTGGGCGCGACTACCCAGGCATCATTCAGCGGCCGCTTGAGGTCTTTGCGGAAGTATTCGAAGATTGTCGGATTCTGCGGCGGCACGGTTGCAAAATTATTGAATGTCTCGTACACGCCTGTTGCCAGGCTTGCGGTGGCAACGTAGTGCCCGAGGATTCCGCGATTGACGACCTGCGTGTAAAGCGTGGATTGCGGGAAGAGAGTTTTGAGCAGGTTGGGGATATTTTCCTGGCCTGCCGGGGCGAAGGTCTCCTCGTCGCGCGCTCCTCCGCCAAAAGTTACAACGACCACTTTTTGATTTTTCAGCTGAGCCAAGGCGGACAGCGGTGCGAAGCTGAACATCGACGATGCGGCGGCAACCCCAATGCTGGATCGCAGAAAATCACGTCGACTCCAGGCCAGCGCCTGCGCTTGTTCACGCGGATTGAGATCACTTCTGAACTTCAATTTAGGTCCACCTGGAGCACCTTCGCTGCTGCTATAAGTCCGTGCCTAAAGGCCCTTTCTGCGTTGCGACCTTATTCACCGGCCTAAAGGCCGGGTGCTTCTACCGATGTCCTTACAAGCTTGCAGGTTACAGCAACCACTAAATTGACTTAACATTCAACTGCATTGCGATCATTCCTTCTCTCGGTGGGGGTCCACTGAGTGTATTTTTATCCAATTGTGAGCGAAAGCAACTCTCCCATACCTATTGATGAACTTGATTCTGTGCCACGAGGCAGCGATGGAGCAACCACAAGCGCCTGATTGTGGCCTTCGAACCACGCGAGGAACGAAGATTGCTCAGAGCCGGGGAGCCGCTGCTGGTCTATCCATTGATAATAGGCACCCATGTCCGCGTCGATCAGCGAGCCAGTGAAATCGAGTTCGGGATTGGCGCTGCTGCCAGTCATTAGCTCGTTCATCGGCCTTTGCCGTTGGCGCGGGGCGAAGCGAACCATCAATGTGAGTGGCTGTGCTCGCCGCAGAGCTTCGCGTGCCGTCCACTGAGCGAAGGTGGTGCTGAATATCTGGGTTCCGGAGCCTTCTGTGAGGATCTTGATTTGAAAGCGGTCGAGCACGGCATCTCCGGCATTGTTCATGCCGAGATCCGCCGGCGATAGCCGGGCTAGATGTGAACGCAGCTCCTCGGGACCATTACCGGGCCGTACGATTTCGCCCTGCATGTTTTTCAATAAGGCAGCGCGCACGGGCTCCAGCGCCTGATAGGAGACGCACGTGAGCAACGGGCTGTGATCGGCTTCCTGTCCTCCATCGACGTACCAATGGCCATAGCGGACAGGATGCGCCTGCGCGCGAGCTGCGACCGCAGTCAGCAGCAGCTCCAATCCTTTCTCCGGCTTGACTTGCGTGAAATGGGTGCCCTGCTCGCGCAGCTTGCTGAAAAGTGGCGCGTCGTAGGAGGTAACGCCTTGTCCGATGACTGCAATGCCGAGTCTGCGTAGGGGAAGCGGTTCGGATGAAGGTACTTGCGGCAAGCGATTCGCGTAGTCCACGGCTGCTTTGCGAAAGGCGTCAATCTGATGCGTGCTCCAGAGATAGGCCGACAGTTGTTCTACAAACTGCGCAGGCTGATCGACCCAGTCGAATTGCTGGAGCTGAGGGGACAGCGAGAATTGCGAGAATGCCTGAAACCAGTCTTTGATCTGAGCCGAGGAGAGAGAGCTTAGATTGGCCAGTTCCCTCTCAACGGCGGCGCGTTCCGCCGGGAACTTGTAGTCATAGTCGATGACTTCCCGAAGCAAGCTTGGCACAAAGATAAGCGGGAGCTGCTGCAGCGCTGCCAGGTGGGCCACGACCAGTTTCTTCGCTTCGGGAGGATATCCGGAAAATTGTTCGGCTTTGAGATTGCTTGGCAGCATAAAACTACGATCGTTCCGCTTGTTCCGTTGCTAAATCTTCATCGCGCCGGAATCAAGGCTTGGTGGAGGGTGCTGACTTCGCTGCATACACGAATTGCTGCACCTCTGCCCGCTCTTTGTCGACTTCGGCCATATGTTGCGCCCGAAGCTGCTGGTACATATCGAACTCTTTGTGTGCGCGGTCCTTTTGTCCGAGGTGCACATAGTCTGTTCCTAAACGATAGTGGGCATCCGGGAGATTCGGATCCAGTTCCAACGCGCGCGTGTACTCGGGGATTGATTTCTCATACTCGTGTTGGTCGGCATATAGATTGCCTAGCTGCACGTGGGCTTCGGGAAGCTTCTCATCCAGAGCGATTACCTTTTGCAGTAATGATTCTACTTCGTGAAGGTCCAGTCCCGAGTTTTCGGATCGCTTTCCTTTCCATAAACTCATCGCGTAGTAATACTGAGCCAGCGCGTTGCCGGGCTGAAGTTCGGCATAGCGCCGGAATCTCTGGATGACGTCTTCTGCGTGATTCGGAGAACTCTCGTAAGCCTTGGAAAGAAATAGATAGCAGCGAGGATCGGAGGGGTTGAGGTCGGATGCGGCGAGGAGTGCAGTGATCGACTCGTCATAAAGCCCCCGCGAATAAAGGGCCATTCCGAGGCCGATCTTTAGGCGGGGTGAATCCGGATAACGCAGCGTAGCTTGCTTGAAGACTTCGATCGCAGGTTCATAGGTGCGGTGAAGAAGCAGCTCACTGCCCCAGTCAAACAAGTTTTCTTCACTGGGATCCATATGAGCGGCAGTTTCATACTCGTTGCCGGCGGCTACGAATTTCCCTTCTTTCTCGTAAATCTGGCCTAAGAGGTTATGAAGTTCACCGACGTTCTTTTGCTGTAGCAGGCTTTGAGCAAGCTTCTCTGCTTCGCCGAGCCTGCCTGTGAGGTAGTAAGCGAGCGCCAGATCATAACCATTGCCGTAGGAAGCAGGATTGATTTGCTGGGCGCGTTCGAGATAAGGACTTGCTTCCTTAATTTTTTTGGACTGGATGTAGAACTCGCCGAGGTTGTGATTGGCGTCAAAATTCTGCGGCTCCAGCGACAGGGCTTTCTGAAATTGCTCTCCGGCTGAGTCAAGCTTTCCAAGACGGGTGAGGGTAGCGGCGAGATTTGTTCTGGCGGGAGCGGAATCGGGTTTCAATCGAACGGCGGTCTCGAGATGTTCGAGGGCTTTTGCATCCTGCGACTGCGCGGCGTAAACCAATCCTAAAAGCTCGTGAACCTCGAAGCTCTTTGGGGCGCGGGGTAAAAGGTCTTCCAGTTGGCTTGTTGCTTCCGCAAGGTTTCCTGCATGGTATTGGGCGACTGCCGACTGAAACTGAAGATTCAGCTTCTGGTTCTCGCTCTGATTGTTCTGCGCTTTCGCAAACGCTGCGCACACCAGAGAAATAAAAACCAACAGCCGAAACCAGGGCCTCTTGCTCACAATTCACCTTGTTAATCGCCGAGAAGCGAGCTGCTACGACGTTCCATAAATCATTTGCGTTCGTAACAGTGAAATTTCCGGGGCTGAAGCCCGCTGGATATCTCGCTGATTTCACCGGGCTAAATTCCGGTGCTTCTACCCGAATCCATTTATGAAACTCGCCTATACACGGAGAACACCCCGGGAAGTCAGCCGATAACCGTGACTTCCCGGGGTGTTTTCATCTTAGCTCAGAACAACAGCTTCAAGGCGAATTGAATCTGTCTCGGATCGAATGGGGCATCGCGAGTGGATCCAATTTCACCGAAGGTCGAACTGGTGAAGTTGGCCGAGTTTCCGACGGAGGTGACACCGTTGCCGCCGAAGTTAGGAGCATTGAAGTTAGGATGGTTGAGAATGTTGAAGAACTCTGCCCGGAACTGCATGGTGAACCGCTCAGTAATCGGGAAAGCCTTAAAGGTTGAGAGAGTGAATTGACGGAACGGCGGTCCGTAAGTCGTCGAAGGACCAGCGCCGAGAATGGCAGAACCGGTTAAGGGGAAGCATCCGGCGGTGGGAGCATTTCCCAGCGGGCACGGCTGCTGGAAGGCATTCGGATTCCCAAACCAGCTAAGCTTTCCATTCGAATCGGTGTGCAGCCCAAGCTTCGGACTTTGACCGGGGACCTTCACATCATTGCAACTGGTTCCAGAGGTGGTTCCGGTCGGGCAACTGAGCGAAAGGGGTTGGCCGCCCTGGATGGTAACAATCGTGTTGGCACTCCATCCACCGAGGATCGCATTTGCCAGTCTGCCGGAGTTGGCCATATACGCCTTACCCTTGCCGAACGGCAGTTCGTACCCGCCGCTCAGATGGAAGACGTTACGGACATCGAAGTCGGCCAGTCCCCAGTCAAAACGAGGACCAAGTCCGGGTACCCAGGGTGCACGATACCCGTTTGTGCTGCCGCCGTTTAACAAGTCGCCTGCGTCCGAAAGCGTTTTTGAATAGGTATAGGCGACGAGGTAATTCAAACCGTTCGAGAACTGCTGTTCCAGTTTGGTCTGCAGGCCGTTGTAGATGCTGCTTCCGATGGTCCGCTGATAGCTGCCGCCCGTTCCAAAATCATGGAACGGCACGTAGGGCGTGATGCTGGTGTTTGCCGGAAGAAGCTGCGATACCTCGTTGTTGCCGATGCCTGCCTGAAGTGCGCTGCCGTCAGTAAGCACGTATGCTACCTGCGCGGACAAGGTATTCGTCAGGGCGTATTGGACACTCAGGTTGGTGCTGAAGGTGCGGGGTGTCTTGTAATTAAACTGCAGTCCCTGGAGACTCAGGCCTGCAGCGTTGACTGCCAATGGAGTAAAGGCCGCGCAGCTGAGACCTGAACCGATGGTCGCACTGCCACCCGGACCTGCCGTTCCGCATGTGCCATAAGGGTTAGGTCCGGAGCTAAAGGGCGCTGAATCCGTTGTCCCTTTGAAGTCAAAGTTGTAGACGAATGGATAATTCTCTCCAATGTTAGGTCCGTAGCCCTGGTTTTCAAATGCGTTGTAGAAGAGGCCGACACCGCCGCGCACTACAAGTTTCGGATCTACTTGATACGCAAAACCGAAGCGTGGCGCAAAATTACTATGTTGCGTCTGAACCAGCGATTTTCCGTATTTGTCGGTGAGTCCGAGCGCAATTCCGTCCTTGGCAAGCAGATCGAGGAAGCCCTGACCATTGAGAGCCGGATTGTTTGCCGTCGAGGATAGAGACCTGTCGGCTTTGCCCGAAGCTGGGAGAAGGAACGTGGGAACACCGTTTGGAGGACCGTTTTGAACGAAGTTAGCCTGTGCTCCGTTTGATTCGGAGATCGGGCTGAAATAATCCCAACGCATGCCAAGGTTGAGGGTCAGATTCGGAGAGACTTTCCAGTCGTCCTGGAAATACGCGGCGAAATAATTCCTCGTATCGTAAGTCTTGCTGATGTTTGAGGCATGCACTTCATTCGCGCCGCCTACGTAATCCACACCGTTTGCAACAGTTGCAGCGGTTGGAGTAATGAGAAGCTGCGCGCGGCCTGTCTGATCGCCGCCCTGGCCCGGGACACCTGCGTAGTTGCCGTTGAAGTCAAATTCGCCACGGGAGTATGCAGGCTGCAGCGTGTTGAAGTGTACGTCCTGGTATTCGATACCTACTTTGAAGCTCTGGTTTCCGTAGATCTTGGTAAAGTCATCGGTGATTTGGAGGGTTTGGCTGACTTCATCGGAGGGGAGGAAGTCATTGCTGCCAAGTTCCTGCAGTCCCTGGATGACAATTGCCGGCAATCCACCGTTGTCAGAGCTCTGCGGGACGCCATTGATTCCGAATTGAGCGGGAATACCCTGTGTGCTGCCCTCGGGGCCGAATCGAGTGGTGTGAAGGTGGTTGAAGCCTACGTGCGCTACGTTGATCGTGCTCGGCGAGAAGACATGGGTGTATCCCACGACGGCCTGTTCCGATGTTGCGCCCTGCAGACCCTGCTGGAAGCCACCACCGTCGGCGATGCCGCCAAAAATGCCGGGAATAAATTGCGGGTCATCCACGTAGCTGAAGCGGACGAATATCTGGTCTTTTTCTGAGGGGTTCACATCTCCGCGAATGTCATAGGCGTTGCTGTGTTCGAACAGACTGGGGCTCGAAGTAAAGTTTGTACTGAACGAGCTGTTGGTCGGTGTCGGATAGAGATTCATGAGCTTGATGGCGTTCGCGTCCAGGCGGTTGGCCGGGATTTGGTTCAGGCCGCAGCCACCAAGCGTAAAGGTCTGGGTACCTGCGGGGCATGTGCCGAACGGATCACGAACAAAGACGGTATCGCCGCTCGTATTTTGAAAACCTGAGACGGGATCGATGGCATGGGGGCCGACTGACCGTGTTGTCGCCGGATCCAGCACGGTGCCGTAGGGGATGGATCGGCCAACGGCGTCAGTTCGCGGCGCACCATTCTGACCAGTGATGAGGTCGGAGAGATCGGTGAAACCGCTGTTGCGCTCCGTCAACGTTGGTACGCTACCGGGCAGTACAGTTCCCTGCACGCGACGGAACCCTTGATAGTCGCCGAAGAAGAAGATTTTGTTCTTGACGATCGGGCCTCCGATGGAAGCGCCGAACTGATTCCAGCGCAATTCACCCTTTTTGATTCCGGCGTTGTTTTCAAACCAGTCCGCAGCATCGAGCACGTCGTTCCGGAAGAACTCCCAGGCTGCACCGTGGATGCTATTTGTTCCCGACTTGATGGTTGCGTTCAGCACTGCGCCTGCGGAACGACCGAGTTCAGCACTGAAGTCCGCTGTCTGGACCTTGAACTCCTGGATCGCGTCTAACGGCGGAAGGATGACGAAGTTTGTTCCGTTCAGGAAGTCGACGGCGTTGGAGTTGTTGTCGATGCCATCGAGTAGATAGTTGTTTTGTGCTGGGCGCAGACCGTTGGCGGTGAAGGCACCGGAGGCTGCATTGCCTCGGGTGTCGGCTTGCGGCGTGTTCACACCGGCGCCGAGCTGCGCCAGGAATGTGAAGTTACGACCATTCAAAGGCAGGCTGTTCACTGTGCGTTCGTTGACTACCTGACCGACTGAAGCTTCACTCGTCTGCAACTGCGGTGGCGCGGTAGTGACCTCGACGGTTTCAGTCGCGGCGCCCAACTTCAATTGGACGGGGACCTGCAGTCGTTGGGCCACGTTCACTTGTAAATTCTGCTGGGTAGTAGTTGAGAAGCCACCGGCAGTTACAGTCAAGGAATAATGCCCGATTCTGACCGGTGAAAAGATGTATTGGCCATCGCTGTTCGTCGTGGTCTCAAGAGACAGACCGACATCAGTATTGAGGAGCGTGACCTTGGCACTGGGAACGACGGCACCGCTGGCGTCTGTAACCGTTCCGGAAATGGCGCCTTCGTCTACCTGACCGAATAAGGACTGGCTCTGTGCCAGAAGAAAGAATAAGCATGTGAGGGTTATGTAGCTAAGAAATCTAAACGAGCGTGAGCTCTTCGATTTACGACCCATGGAACAGCCTCCCTGTAATGACATTCATCGGTTTAACCCAGTGACGAATCGGTACATCTGCTCGCTTTGAGTAACCGGTTACATATACGTATCTTTGTGCTTTAAGTCACTTTGTCATTGCGGCGAGGAAGGTAGCATCGTGAATTGTTCATTGTCAACTGAAATTATGACAATGCTCTAAACCGCTGGGTGGAGAACTGTTTCGTTGGCGATGCAAAGTGTGATTTCACGAAAATTTTTCTGAGATGACCTCTGGGACTGAAACTCGCAGCCTGTTGACGATTTTGGATCGGACCCACCTTAGTGCTAGCATGCAAACGCTGAGCACCCACACGAGGACCTGTAGAGGATGTCGCGTCACCAGAACGAAAATCATTCCCTGTCTCGACGGACACTTCTAAAAGGCATGGGTTTGGCGCCGCTGCTTTTGCGTGCGGCACCCTTTCACGGATCGTCATTGCTTTTCGGGCCATCAGAATTCTTAGCAGAGCAGAATCACACCTTCCCTTTTTCCGAAGTTCGCCTGACACCGCACTATCCGGCAAGATCTCCTCTGGAAGATGTCCTTCGCCTTGTCACTCCGGGCCTGGATGAATACATCACGGAGAAATATGCCGCTGAAATTCAGTCGCTCCTCAAACAATGGAGCGAGACTCTCAAGGCATCCGGCGTCCGCGATCTTTCCGTTCTCGCAAAGTTGCTGGCTCCCTCAATCGAAGCTTCTCCGCTCGTTCCCGTAAGCGAGATCGCGCTGCGTGCCGGAGGCGGCATCGATATCAAGAAGCGGCGATTTGCTGCCGCTGCCACTTCCGGGCCTGGGCGATTTCTCAAGGAGGTTCACTCATGGCTGGGACAGGGTTCGCGAGTGGAAGCAGCGGAATTTGAGATTACCGGAATCGAAGAAATCGCGAGTGCTCCACTGACGGTTCGGCTGGATATTCGATATGACATTGTCGCCAGCCTGAGCGATGAGCGGCGCGAGGAACGTGTTGGGTTTTGGCGCACCGAGTGGCTGCGCGATGCCTCCGAGGCGTGGAGGGTGAGGAAGTGGGAGGCCAGCGAGGAAACTGTCAGTGCCATGCGCGGGGCCGCTTTTGTGGATGTCACAGCTCAGGCACTGAGAGGAGTGGAGTCATACGAGAGCCAGATGCTTCGCGGCACCGATTACTGGCGCACGGTGCTGGACGGCGCATGCGGCATCGACATTTACGGCAATAACGGAGTGGCGGCGGGCGACTTCGACAATGATGGCTTTGACGATCTGTATGTTTGCCAGCCGGCAGGATTGCCCAATCGGCTTTACCGCAATCGTGGTGACGGAACTTTTGAGGACGTAACGGAAAAGGCCGGAGTTGGCGTACTCGACAACACAGCATGCGCCTTATTCGCAGATTTTGAGAACAAAGGCCGACAGGATCTTCTTGTGGTTTGCGGCAATGGGCCCTTGCTCTTCCTGAATCAAGGAGACGGAACTTTTTCGATCAAGCGCGATGCTTTCAAGTTTCAGCATCCACCCGCCGGTACGTTTACGCACGCGGCTGTAGCCGACTACGATCGCGATGGACGTCTTGATATTTATTTCTGCCTGTATAGCTACTACCTTGGTCTGGACCAGTATCACTATCCGGTGCCCTATTTCGACGCACGGAATGGTCCGGCAAATTTTCTGCTGCACAACGAAGGCGACGGGACTTTCGTAGACAGGACTGAAGCGGCAGGGCTGAATGTGGATAACAACCGCTATAGCTTTGCGTGCGCGTGGGGCGATTACAAGTCCAATGGACTACCCGACCTTTATGTGGCCAATGATTTCGGGCGCGGCAATCTTTATCGCAACAACGGAGACGGGACTTTCACCAGCGTCTCAAAGGAAGCTGGCGCGGAAGATGTGGGCGCGGGCATGAGTGCCTGCTGGTCCGACTTCAATAACGATGGCAAGCAGGATATCTACGTTGCGAATATGTGGTCGGCGGCAGGACAAAGAATTTCTGCGCAGAAGAGCTTTCACGAAAAGGCTCCGGACGATATTCGCTCGTTTTACCGCCGACATGCGCGAGGCAATGCGCTGTATCAAAACCATGGGGATGGAAAATTTCAAAACGTCGGCCAGCAAACCGGAGTCGAAATGGGCCGATGGTCATGGTCGTCGGACTTCTGGGATTTCGATCATGACGGTTATCCGGATCTCTACGTCTCCAATGGATACATTTCGGCGCTAGAGCAACGCGATCTCGCAAGTTTTTTCTGGCGGCAGGTGGTGGCAAAGTCGCCTGACGACGATACGCCGTCGCTGGCCTACGAGCATGGATGGAATGCGCTCAACGAATTGATTCGGTCGGATACTTCCTGGAACGGCTATGAGAGAAATGTGATGTTTGCCAATAACCGCGACGGTACGTTTTCTGAGGTGTCAGGTGTGGTTGGGTTGGATTTTCTCGAAGACAGCCGGTCCTTTACTCTCGCCGATCTCGACCATGATGGACGTCTGGAGGTCATTCTTAAAAACCGGAATGCGCCTCAATTGCGGATTCTGCACAACGCGATGAAGGACCTTGGTCACTCCGTTGTGTTTCGTCTGCGAGGGACGAAAAGTAACAACGATGCCATTGGATCTGCGATTACCTTAGAGGCGGGAAGTTTACGCCAAACGAAATACTTACAAGCTGGATCTGGTTTTCTTGCGCAGCACTCCAAAGAGCTTTTTTTTGGAGTTGGCAAGGAAGAAAAGATACGGGCGACCGTTCGCTGGCCCAGCGGGCTTACGCAGCAATTCGAAGATCTCCCGGTGAATCAACGAATTGAGATTGTGGAAGGTTCCGCTACATTTCAGGCTAAGGCATTCGCGGCGCCGAGCCCTCTTTATGCGCAGGCAGGGCCAGCGCAGAAGCCTGAGTCATTACCCTCCACAGTGGAGACGTGGCTTATTGAGCCGCTCAAAGCGCCGGAGTTTTCTCTGCCTGATCTTGCCGGTGACGTACGGGAACTCCGATCATTACGGGGTAATTTTGCGCTTCTCAATTTTTGGGCGACGACCGCGACGCTCAGTCGCGACCAACTGAGAGTTCTGCAACAGCACAGTGCAGCGTTCGCCGCCAGCCATTTGGAAATTCTGGCTATCAATGTCGATGGCGCGAATGATGTCCAAACGGCAAGGTCGTTCGCTGCACAGGAAAAATTTTCCTTTCCGGTTCTTTTTGCGACCGAAGATGTGGCCGGGACTTATAACATCATCTACCGCTACATGTTTGATCGTCGCAGGGACCTTGGTATTCCAACGTCATTTCTGCTGGATAGAGAGGGTATGATCGTTAAGGTTTACCAGGGACCGATCGATCCGCAACGCCTGCTTGAGGATGTGAAATCTGCGCCGACTACGGCTTCGGAGCGGATGCAAAGAGCGATTCCGCTGGGTGGGAAGCTCTACCAGAGCTCGTTTTCGCGCAACGATTTTACTTACGGCGTGGCTATGTTCCAGCATGGTTATCTTGAGCAGGCGGCGGAATCTTTTCAGCAGGTGATTGCCGCGAAGCCGGACGATCCTGAGGGCTATTACAACCTGGGAACTCTTAACCTGAGAAGAAATAATTTTGCGGAGGCGCGCCGCTATCTGGAGCAGACTTTGAAGCTGCGTCCAAACTATCCGGAGGCGTGGAACAATCTTGGAATGATGGCGGCACAGGAAGGCCGCGCGGATGAAGCCATTCGAGACTTTCAGCAGTCGTTAAGTCTGCGACCGAGCTACGGGATTGCACTGCTAAACCTGGGGAATGTCTACCGGAGGCAGGGAGCTTTCGAGAAGGCGCAAGAGTGCTTGGGTCGCGCTCTTGAACTGCAACCTGACGATCCTGAAGTGAATTACAGTCTCGGCATGTTCTATGCACAGCAGAACCAGATGCAGAATGCGGCGGAGTATCTACAGAAAGCAATTGATCTGCGTCCGGATTATCCAGAAGCGTTGAACAATCTTGGTGTTCTCTTTGTGCGGGAGCAGAACTACGCGAAGGCAGAGGAGCAATTCGAGACTTGCATTCGTCTTGTTCCGAATTTCGATCAGTCTTATCTCAATCTTGCCCGTCTTTATGCGTTGCAAAACAACAAGGAAAAGGCAAGAGATGTGTTGCAGCGGCTATTGACCATACAGCCGCAGAATCCGAGCGCGAGACAGGCTCTGGGAGCTCTGCAATGACAGCTTTGTTTGTTCTGACTGCATACGCACGTGTCTGCTCTATGGTCTCCATAAGGGCGAGTTTCTGCCTCTATAATCATCGCAATCTATGAATTTTCCGCGGCGGCGCTTTCTCGGCTCATCCCTTTTTGTGCTTGGCAGTACGTTGACAGAAGCTCTTGCAACTCCACTCTGGAAATGGAGAGATTCTGCCCTTGTCGAGGCTGCCGTATCGAATTCCGCGCCATCTCCGGTTCAATTCGAGAACGTGGCTCAGCAGGCGGGGCTGAGTGCTCCCAATGTTTGGGGCGGCGTCGATCACAAGCGCTCGATCATTGAGGCTAAGGGCAGCGGGCTGGCTTTTTTCGATTACGACCACGACGGATGGCTGGACATCTACGTCACGAATGGAGACCGGCTCGATACCCATTGGCCGAAAGGAAAAGCGCCTACCTCGCATTTGTACAAGAACAACCGCGACGGCACTTTTACCGATGTCACGGAAAAATCAGGATTGGGGCGTACTGGCTGGCAGACTGGCGTTTGTATCGGCGATTACGACAACGATGGATGGGACGACTTGTTCTGCTGTTTCTGGGGACACAATGTGCTTTTCCATAACAACGGAGACGGCACCTTTACTGACGTTACCCATAATGCCGGCCTATATCAGGAACAAGTTCGCTGGGGCGCAGGATGTACGTTTCTTGATTATGATCGCGATGGCCATCTTGACCTGTTCGTTTGCAATTACCTCAAGCTCGATCCCGAAACAATTCCTCCCGCGAGCGATACAAAATTCTGCCAGTGGAAAGGTGTGCCGGTGATGTGCGGGCCGCGTGGGCTTCCGGCTGACACAAATATTCTTTATCACAACAACGGAGACGGCACTTTTACCGATGTTTCGGAGAAGTCAGGCATCCTGAAACCTGGCCCACGATATTCGATTACAGCGGTCTCTTACGATTTCGATAACGATGGATGGCCGGACATTTATGTTGCGGTGGATTCCGAGCCGAGCATCCTGTTCCAGAATAATCATGATGGCACTTTCACCGATATCGCCATCATGGCTGGCTGCGCCTACAACGATAATGGCCATGAGCAGGCAGGTATGGGCGTAGCAGTGGCTGATTACGATTGCGATGGCTGGTTTGATATTTTCAAGACCAACTTCGCCGATGACACCTGCAACCTGTATCACAACAACGGCGATGGAACTTTCAGCGATGTGACCTTTCCTGCGGGCATTGGCGTCAACACAAACTATGTGGCGTGGGGCTGCGGCTTTATTGACTACGACAACGACGGTTGGGCGGACATCATGCAGATCAACGGACACGTATATCCGGAGATCGACAGCTACAATTTCGGCCAGACTTTCAAGAATCCAAGACTGGTTTACAAAAATCTCGGCAATGGCCATTTCAAAGATGTGTCAGCAGGAATGGGGCCGGGTATCAGCGAGCGTTTTTCCAGCCGGGGGGCGGCATTTGGCGATTATGACAACGATGGGGACATCGATGTTCTGATCTTGAACATGAACGATCCACCATCGCTGCTTCGCAATGACGGCGGTAACAAACAAAACTGGATCAAGATCAAGTTGGTAGGAACCAAATGTAATCGCACGGCCATTGGGGCGCGAGTGCGGGTTACGACGGGCAAGCACACTCAGATGAATGAAGTTCACAGCGGCACGAGTGTCATGTCACAAAGTGACCTGCGTCTTCACTTCGGTCTTGGAATGGGTGAGACCGTGGACGCGATCGAAGTGAAATGGCCAACGACACAGAAGGTCGAACGATTCACGCAGGTCAAGGCGAATCAGATACTGACGATTCGTGAAGGCGACGGCATCGTAGGGAACTTTAAGCCGCGCACGACGTAAGGCGCGCTGCTATTTCTTCTGCAAAGCATCGAGACCCGCCTGAGCGATTTGCTCATCAATCTCAGACTTCGCACCGCTCGCGGCGATTCCGCCGAGAAGCTGGCCATCTATGCGAACCGGCAGGCCTCCCTGATTTGGGAAGAAGTTGGGAAAGGCGAGGACTTCGGTGTTGCCTTTCTTTACCGCATCTGCTCCATCTTTCGACGGGCTACCGTAAAAAGCAGCGTGCCGAGCCTTCTTCTGGGCGAATTGAATTGTGTTAAGCGATGCGCTCTCACCTTTTTCGAGGAAGAGTAAATTGCCGCTGTCATCGACAACGCAGATGGTTACGGAGACGTTCAGCTCCTGAGCTTTTGCTTCGGCGGCGGCAACCATAACTTTGATGGTGGCCAGGTTCAGATATTTCTTGCTTGGAAGATTGTCTGCGTACATGGTCATAACAGGAATCAGTAGCGCGGCGAATAATTTGAACATGGGAGGCCATCGTATCAATTGCCTCGACGATCGCCAAATGAAAACATCGAGTTTTCTCAGGTGATGTTTAGCTTTCTATAACTTCAGTGAACGGATGGGTCGGCTGGCTGCTTCTGAAGCACTACCAGGAACTGTTTGACTTCCCGCCGCTGGCGTTCGATGTCAGCTGCTTGTGACTTCTCTATCTCGTCGTGAAGTTGGAATTCCTGCTGGGCTTTCGCGGCCTCACCGGTCCGGTCGTAAGCGACACCCAGTCGATAATGAGCGTCGCCCATCTGAGGGTTGGCTTCGATGGCTTTTTTATAAAAGCTGATTGCTTTATCAAAGTCTCGGCGGGTGAAGTAGAGAATTCCAAGTTGAAGGTAGGCGTCACTGCATTGCGCGTCTATCGTCACCGCTTTGGTAAGCAGGGTTTCTACCTGTTGGATGACCTCGGGGGACGATAATTGTTCCTGCCGTTTCCAGATGGCCATTGCATAAAAGTAATTGGCGAGGGCGTTTTCGGGCTGCTGCTGTACGAACCGCGCCAGCTTTTGCTCAACGCACGGCAGTGGCGCAGGTGCTGCCATCTCGATCTTGCCCATGAAGATGTAGGGCTCGGGATCTGCCGGATTCAAGTCTGACGCATCGCAGAGGCGAAGGGCCGCTTCATCATAGAGAGCACCGGCAAAGAGAGCGGTACCCAGCGCGGTGAGCATTCTGGCCGACTTTGGGTATGCTTTAACGCCATTCCGAAAGACCGCGGCGGCTTGCCACACAGCGCGGTGCAGCAATAACTCCGAGCCCCACGCGAAATAATTCTCTTCGCTTGGATCCAACCGAGCGGCCTGCTCGTCTTCATGGACGGCGGCCAAGGGATCGTCCAGTTTCTCATCGAGTTCACCCAGCAGACGATGCAGGTCTGCGCTGTCGGCGGTCGCCAGTAATTTCTGGATGTGGTCACGGGCCTGGGCGAAATCGCCAGCTCCCCTATAAGCCAGCGCCAGATCGTATTCATTGCCGTGGTTTGCGGGGTCAATCTGGTATGCGGTCTGAAGCGGCGGAATGGACTCGCGATATTTGCCGGCGTGGAAATAGAACTTTCCGAGTTGATGGTTTGCCTCAAAACTTTGCGGAGCGCTGGCGACAGCGGCGCGGAGCCTGCTTTCAGATGCATCTATAGTTGCGCTGCCCGAGGAAGCTGAGAGGTTGGGCGTTGAGCCTTCCGGTTTGAGTGTGAGAGTCTCACGTGTGAGAGCTTCGCTGGTTCGCAGGCTGGCGTCTGATCCATGGCCGCCGACGGCCGTCCAATCTGTGACTCCGGCTACGGTAAAGTTTGGCTGATCGGCAAATGCCATGGCCTCAGCGGAGGATGGCGATGTGGCGCCAGCATTGGCAGGGGCTACATCTGAAGGTTCGAGGATCAGATTGATTGGTTCCGGGATTGCCCGCGCTGAAGCAGGGCAGGTAACGGCACGACTTGTTAAGCCGTTCTTTTCTGCCTTGATGAGATAGGTCCCATATTGAAGATCCTCAAAGGCGAAGATGCCTTCCGGGGTCGTTGTCGCCACGACGTCTGGACTTCCCTGTTGTCCAAGATGCACCGATGCGCCGCTCACGGGCTTGCCGGTTGAATCGATGACAGTCCCGCGGATTTCGATTTTATGCGGCTGCTGCGCAACAGCCACAGGAATCGACATACTTATAAAGGCTGCAACGATCAGAAGAGCAAACCGGAGACAACAACGATTCATGGTTTCAGACGAATGCCGCAATTTGTTATGACCCATTCACGAAGTAGCCCGATTTTACTATCCCGGGAATTGATCGTGTTTGGCAAAGACATTCGTCGCCAGAATACGCTGGCCGTTTTTTGATTGGCTATTTGCCGGTTTCTTCCAAAGGCTTGAGATCGCCTAAAACAGTCGGTATCAGCTCCGAGACGGTTGGGTGAATGTGGACGGCCCGTTGCTGTGTCGTGTAGGGAGCGCGTGCATACATGGTGTCGAGGATGCAGTGGACGGCCTCATCGCCTCCCGTGCCGAGTATCGATGCGCCGAGGATTTGTTTAGTCTCTTCATCGACAAGAATCTTCATGAAGCCTGCGGTCTCTCCCTTTTCGACGGCGCGGCCTACTTTGGTCATAGGGCGGGTGCCGATGAGGGCTTTCTTTCCTGACTCGCGGACCTGTTTTTCTGTCATGCCGCATCGACCAAGTGGCGGATCGGTGTAGAGTGCGTAGGCAGTGATGCGATCGCTGACGCGTCGCGGATCATTGTCGAGCAGATTGGCGGCTACGATCTCGAAATCGTTATATGAGGTATGGGTGAAGGCTCCTTTGCCGTTGCAATCGCCCATGGCCCAGATACCGGGAACATTGGTTCGCAACTGATCATCTACTTTGATATAGCCGTGCTCGTCGACTTCTACGCCTGCGTGCTCGAGGCCGAGATCATCTGTGTTTGGTCTGCGTCCGACGGCCAGCAGAATATGCGAGCCCACGCTGGCGGCACTGTCTTCATCGCAAGTAACTGCGACGGCAACGTCGGAGCCACTTTTCTCCAGCCGGATACACTCTGCATTCAATCTGAAACGGATACCCTCCGCCTCAAGGAATTGCTTGATGGTGGTTGAGACATCTTCATCTTCATGAAATGCCAGACGCGGTCCTTTCTCGACAACGGTGACTTCGCTGCCGAAGCGCCGGAAGATCTGCGCAAATTCGAGGCCGATGTAACTGCCGCCGACGATGATGAGGTGCTTCGGCAGAGTTTCCAATTCGAGGATGCCGACGTTTGTGAGAAACGGAACGGTATCGACGCCAGGAAAGTCCGGCACGATGGCGCGGCCGCCTATGTTGAGGAATATCTCGTCTGCGGAGATCAGCTCATCTCCCACGCGAATTTCATGAGCCGATTCGAAGCGGGCGTGCTCGTGGTATACTATGCAATTTTCCATGCCACGGAGCCAACCTTCGACGCCGGTACGAGACTTGCCGGAGACCTCGTCTTTGCGTTTCATGACGGCCTTCATGTCGATGGAAACGTCTTTCGCAATGACGCCGTATTCGTTTGCGGTACGCGCCTTATGCGCAACGTAGGCGCTGGCGACCAGTGTTTTTGTAGGAATGCAGCCGGTATTGACGCAAGTACCTCCGAAGAGCTTGCGCTCGATCATGGCGACCTTGCGACCGGACTGGGTAAGCCGCCCGGCCAGCGAAGGGCCGGCCTGACCAGCCCCGACGATGATGGAATCGAATTTTGTAGGCATTAGATATGAGTCACAATCAAAATACCACCGATGATGGCGATAGCATCTTCGATGAGCGCTGCGGGCAAATCTTTGCCTCCGAATGCTTTGGCGAGCATGCCGCGGAAGGTCGCTCCACCTAGCGTGCCTATCACCGCGCCGATGGCTCCGGCGATGAGACCCCCCACCAACGATTGCTGCGATGCGCCGATGGCTGCACCAGCGAGCGCACCCATCACAATACGAGCGATGAACGAAGGAGGAGCTTTCCGGCTGGGAGTTTTAGGAAGCTTATCATTCACCAGTTCGCCAAATGCGGCGACGGTGAAAATCCAACGTGTGACCGGATGGGCAAGAAAATGCAGAGGGGTGCCGTCCAGATGTATCAAGCCGAGACCAGCAGCCCAGCTCACTACGGCCGGAGCTGTCATGGCGCGCAGCCCGGCGATGATTCCAATAAGAAGAGCGAATACCAGGATCATTCAGCTTTCCTTTCATAAGACGTAATCGTTGCAGATGATTGAATGCCTACAAAGAGTGGCAGCAAGAAGCGCCGGCGGTGTGCGATTCCAACTAGGCCCTGACGACAGATCATTATGAAGCATAATCGGGCCGCACCTTCGAAGTATTTTCTACTGCGCCAAGAGAGGGCATGCCTGCGGGCATGATGCGCTCCATTGCCCGGCTCATGTAGAGTTATTTCGCACGTAATTTTGCTGTCGTGCGCATTGTGATCCCGTAAAGAGAGACACGCGGCTCCGACGGCGCCCATTTAGTTTGATCGGCATCAACAAAAAGGAGCATGGATGATTACTCGACGTGAATTTCTCGACACGCTGGCCGTAGGAGCTGCAGGCATGGCGATCGGGACAACGGCAAAGAGCTATGCGCAGATACTAGGATCGAATGAGCGGTTGAATTTTGCCGTATTCGGCCTGAACAGCAGAGCCTATGCTCATCTTTCATCGTTGAAAGCCAATAAGGACTCGGCCCGCATTTCGCATGTGTGTGACGTGGATACCACGATCCTTGAGAAATTTTCCGGCAACGTACAGAAAGAGCTTGGCTACGCGCCGGCGACCGGACAGGACTACCGGAAGGTGCTGGCCTCAAAAGATATCGATGCGATCACGATCGCCACTCCCGACCACTGGCACACTCCATTGGCCATTGCGGGTCTGCAGGCCGGCAAGCACGTTTATGTAGAGAAGCCCTGCAGCCACAATCCGGCAGAGGGCGCGATGTTGATTGATGCGCAGAAGAAATACGGAAAGCTGGTGCAGATGGGCACACAGCAACGGTCTTCCAAGCACACCATTGAAATCGTGAACAAGATTCACGATGGGCTGATTGGCCGCGCCTATTTTGCCAAGGCATGGTACAGCAACACGCGCAAATCTATTGGCGAAGGGAAAGTGGCTCCGGTTCCTACAACGCTCGATTGGGATCTGTGGCAGGGTCCGGCGCCGCGACGGCCTTACAAGGACAATCTGCACCCTTACAACTGGCACTGGTTCCGCATATACGGCACCGGCGAGGCCTTGAACAACGGAACGCATGAAGTGGATGTCTGCCGCTGGGCTCTTGGTGTGGATTATCCCAAGCGCATTACTTCTTCCGGCGGACGCTACCAGTTCAAGGATGATTGGCAATTTTATGACACGCTTGTCACGAGTTTTGAATACGACGACAAGCTGCTTACCTGGGAAGGTAAGAGCTGCCAGGGCATGAAGTATTACGGTCGCGACCGCGGATCGACCATCATGGGAACTACAGGCACGGTGCTCGTCGATCGCGATGGCTATGAGATATACGATCTGCACGGCAAGAAGACGGATGAGTTCAAGGTTGGCAGCACCACCAGCTCTTCCGACCTGACGGGGCGCGACTCGATGACGGACGACCACTTTGCCAACTTTATTGCGGGCATACGCAAGGGAGAGAAGCTGAATGCTCCTATTGAGGTTGGAAATGTCGCAGTGACGATGCTCCAGCTTTCGAACATTGCATGGGAAGTAAACCGCGAGCTGAAGATTGATTCCAGCAATGGACACATCATGGGCGATGCGGAAGCGATGAAGGGCTGGTCGCGGGATTATGAGAAGGGCTGGGCTCCTCATATTTAGTCAGCGATACGATTAGGGAGCAGCGGTTATTGCTGCTCCCTTTTTCAAACATCTCAACTAAAGCGATTTACGGCACAATATAAAAATATGACCCTTGATACATTGAGCCTTTGCGGACGCTCCGCTGTGGTGATTGGTGGAACGTCTGGTATTGGACGCGCCATCTCGCTTGGCCTCGCTGCGACGGGAGCCGATGTTATTCCGGCTTCGCGGAAAATTGAATCTGTACAGGAAACAGTTGCGGCGATTGAACGGCTTGGTCGACGGTCGGCGGCCATCGCTGCAGATGTACTCGATCGAGGCTCGCTACAGGCGTTGCATGATAAAGCTCTTGAGGTATTTGGAAAGATCGATATCCTTGTGAATTCTGCCGGCATCACTCAGCGGACGCCAACGCTTACCTGTCCGGAAGATGTGTGGAAGAAAATTCTGGATACGAATCTTACGGGAACGTTCCGGGCGTGCCAGATTTTTGGCCAGACGATGATGAAACAAGAATACGGCCGCATTGTGAACATCGCTTCGCTTGCGACCTTTGTTGCTTTTCATGAAGTCGCCGCTTACGGGGCGAGCAAGGCCGGAGTCGGAGCCCTTACGAAATCGCTGGCAATCGAACTTGCTCCCCATGGCATCTGCGTCAACGCGATTGCTCCTGGGGTTCTTCCGACTGCGCTGAATGAGAGCCTTCTTGAAGGAACAGGACGCGGGAAGGAACTTCACATGCGCATCCCCATGCAGAGATTCGGTCAAGCGGAAGAGCTTGTCGGCGCGGCGGTTTTCCTGTCTTCGGAAGCTGCGTCGTATGTCACCGGACAGATACTTCCAGTAGATGGAGGATTTCTTGCGAGCGGGGTGAACCAATGAAGATTACCGGGGCTTCGGTGAATGTGTGCTCGCCGGGACGCAATTTCGTAACGCTCAAAATTGAGACGGATGAAGGCATCTATGGTCTCGGTGATGGAACGCTAAATGGGCGCGAATTGGCGGTGGCCAGCTATATTACTGAGCATGTAATTCCCTGCCTCATCGGGCGCGATCCATTTCAAACTGAGGATATCTGGCAATACCTTTACCGTGGGGCTTACTGGCGGCGCGGTCCGGTGACGATGGCTGCGATTGCGGCGGTGGATGTGGCGCTGTGGGATATCAAAGGCAAAGCACTAAACACTCCAATCTATAACCTCCTCGGCGGCAGAAGCCGCGGAGGCGTCCTGGTCTATGCGCATGCGCACGGCGCTGATATCGAAGAGGCTTTGGATGATGTAGGCAAGCATATTGAAATGGGCTACCAGGCGATTCGCGTACAGAGCGGTGTTCCCGGGCTTGCTTCTACCTATGGTGTTCCGAAGGCGGGGATGCGATATGAACCGGCAGAGAAAGGCCTGCCATCTGAAGGCCAGTGGTCGACTGAGATGTATCTGCGGCATACGCCGAAGTTATTTGAAGAGACGCGAAGGCGGTTTGGTGAAAATGTTCATCTTCTGCACGATTGCCATCATCGACTGACGCCGATTGAGGCTGCGCGGCTCGGGAAAGAGCTGGAGCCATATCATTTGTTCTGGATGGAAGATCCTGTGGCTGCAGAATTACAGGAAGGCTTTCGCGTGATCCGCGAGCATACAACGACTCCGCTTGCCACCGGCGAAGTATTCAACACAATTTGGGATGGGCAGGAGCTGATCCAACGGCAATGGATCGACTACATTCGGATGTCGATTGTGCATGCGGGCGGCTTCACGCACCTGAAGAAGGTTGCGGATTTTGCTTCTCTCTACCATGTGCGCACCGGGTGCCATGGGGCTACGGATCTATCTCCGGTAACTATGGCAGCCGCACTGCACTTTGGTATTGCTGTTCACAACTTTGGCATTCAGGAACATATGGCGCATTGCGAAGAAACGGATGCGGTTTTTCCGCACGGCTATTCGTTCAAAGCGGGGTATATGTATCCGGGCGATGCACCGGGGCTGGGCGTCGAGCTTGATGAAAAACTTGCCGCGAAGTATCCGTATGAGCGCGCGTACCTGCCGGTGAATCGCAAGCTGGATGGGACGCTGACGGATTGGTAACACAGCCCAATCACACCAGTAGGCGAACAGAGTCAAGGATTTAACGCGATCGCCCCAAAATATCCCTTTTCGACATGAGCCCGGGGGTTGCATCCGCCGGGCACGAGACCGATGGGCAGATTTATAATCAAACTGGGGACGCCTGTACTCTTTTCTCCCGGAGCGCACTCTTTCGATGGACCAGATCATCATCCGCGGCGCGCGGGTGCACAACCTCAAAAATATCGACTGCAACATCCCGCACGGCAAACTGACGGTCGTCTCCGGCGTGTCCGGCTCGGGTAAGTCCTCGCTTGCCTTCGATACCATTTACGCCGAGGGGCAGAGGCGCTATGTCGAATCGCTTTCGGCTTACGCGCGGCAGTTTCTGGAGCGCATCGAGAAGCCGGATGTTGACCTGATCGACGGCCTGGCGCCCGCTATTGCCATCAAGCAGAAGAATTCCACTCGAAATCCACGCTCGACGGTCGCCACGGCTACAGAAATCTACGACTACATGCGCCTGCTCTACGCGCGCTGCGGAGTTGTGCACTGTATTGTCTGCAACGGCATCGTGCGCCGCGATACGGTGGATGAAATCGCTGCGGGGGTTCTGGCTCTGGGTGAAGGTACGCGCCTGCACGCGCTTTTTCCAGTAGTAAAGCAGCAGGAACAGCCTGTTTCGCCAGAACCGGAAAAGCCGGTAAAGCGGGGGCGCAAACCGACCATCAAGAAAACGCAGGAATCGCCGCTCACCGACGCACTCAGAGAGCGACTCACCGATCTAAGAAAACGTGGCTTTAACCGCCTCTACCAGAACGGCAACATTTACGAATTTTCTACACCCGAGTCATTGCTTGAAATCGACTTTACGCTGCCGGTTTTCGTCCTTGTCGATCGTATTGTCGTCAGCGCCGACAACCGGGCCCGCATCGTGGATGCAGCAGAGATTGGCTACCGCGAATCTGGTGAAATTCTGTATGAAATTGTTCCGCGCGATTCGGAGACGATCGAACGCGAGCGGCTTCGCTTCTCTGCAGCTTTTGAGTGCAAGAATTGTCACCGCATTTATCGCGATCCGGAACCGCGACTCTTTTCATTCAACAATCCATTCGGCGCCTGCCCGCGCTGTCAGGGCTTTGGCAACACGATCGACTTTGATCTTGACCTCATCATTCCCGATAAATCTAAGACCCTGGATGATGGCGCGATCGATCCCTGGAATCGGCCAAAATATCGCCCTTACTTCAGCGAATTGAAGAAGGCAGCAAAGCAGCATGGCATTCCCATGGATGTGCCGTGGCACGACCTCACTCTCGATCAGCAGGAATTTGTGCTCGACGGACGTGGTTCATTCGTCGGCGTGCATGGATTTTTTTCGTTGCTCGAACGCAAGAAATATAAGCTCCACGTGCGCGTGATGCTCAGCAAATATCGCGGCTATGCGCTTTGCCCTGAATGCAAAGGGCAGCGGCTGCGCGCGGAGGCACGTGCTGTTCGCATCGCGGACAAGAACATCTGCGAGGCATCGGCACTTACCATCAGCGACGCGCACCGGTTTTTCTCGAACTTGAAGCTTACGCCAATGCACGAGGAAATCGCAGGCAGCATTCTGCACGAGATCCAACAGCGCCTGCATTTTCTCAACGCTGTCGGGCTCGACTACCTCACGCTCGACCGTCTGGCTTCAACTCTTTCCGGCGGCGAATCGCAGCGCATTCAATTAGCGACTTCTCTTGGTTCGCGGCTTGTTGGCGCACTTTATGTGCTCGATGAACCCTCGATTGGCCTGCATACGCGGGATACGGCTAAGCTTATTCACATCCTCGAAGACTTGCGCGACCTGGGCAACACCATCCTTGTGGTCGAGCATGATCCGGATGTAATTCGCTCCGCTGATTACCTGCTCGATCTCGGTCCCGGAGCAGGCGAGTTCGGCGGACGGGTTTTAGCCGCCGGCACAGTCGAAGAAGTTGAGAAAAATCCGGATTCGATTACCGGCCGTTATCTGAATGGGCAAGTTACCATTCCTGTTCCTACACGCCGTCGCGAGCCTGGTAAAGAGTGGCTCAGGCTGCGTGGCGCACGTTCGCATAATCTCAAGAGCATCGATGTAGAGATTCCCCTGAATATGCTGGTCTGCATTACTGGGGTTTCCGGGTCGGGCAAATCGACTCTCGTACATGATGTTCTCTACCGCGCAATCGCCCACCAGCTTGGCAAGGGTGAAGGTGCCGATCCGACTGGGCTATATAAAGAGCTGAAGGGCGTGGAACGGCTGAACGATATTGTTCTGGTGGACCAGAATCCAATCGGGCGCACGCCGCGCTCGAATCCAGTGACCTATATTAAGGCGTTCGATGCGATCCGCGAGCTGTTCGCCTCCCAACCTGAGGCGCAGCGACGCGGGTACGCTGCCGGGCATTTTTCGTTCAATGTTCCGGGCGGTCGATGCGACGTCTGCGAGGGCGATGGCACGGTCACGGTGGAGATGCAGTTTCTGGCCGACGTAGAGCTGCCTTGCGAAGAATGCAACGGCACGCGCTATAAAGCCAGCGTGCTGGAAATCAAGTACAAGGGCAAGAGCATCCACGAAGTTCTGAGCCTTACGGTGAAAGAAGCTCTGCGCTTTTTTGTTGGCCAGCAGAAGATTCTTGAAAAGCTCGCCGTGCTCGATGAGGTCGGTCTCGGCTATGTCCGACTTGGCCAGTCGGCGACGACGCTCTCGGGTGGCGAAGCGCAGCGCGTGAAGCTGGCCGCGCACCTTGCTACGGTGCGTTCGGGAAATGCCGCGGCGAAAAAAGGCGGAAGCCGGGTTCTTTATGTTCTCGACGAACCCACTACCGGGTTGCATTTCGATGATGTCAGCAAGCTGCTTACCGCCTTCCGCAAGCTGATCGATGGCGGTGGATCGCTGCTGGTGATCGAGCACAATCTCGACGTTATCAAGTCAGCCGATTGGGTGATTGATCTTGGGCCGGAGGGCGGCTCAAAGGGTGGGCAAGTGGTGGCGATCGGCACTCCGGAAGAGATTACACGCAATGAACTGTCTCACACCGGCTACTGGCTGGCGAAAGTACTGACGCAGAGGCGCGAGTCCATGCAGGAACGCGGTCCATTGCAGGAAACGGAAAACGAAATAGCTGTATGACGTCATGGATTCACTCTTCTCTTAAGTTGTTCCCTGCCTCAGGTGTATTGCTTGTTGCGCTTTCCGCTTATGCACAGTCAGCTCCGCTGCCGCCGGGCACCAGCATCGATGATTCAAACCACGGGGCATCGTCTTCTTCTGCCAGCCCGTTGACAGAGGCGGAAGCTGCCATCGAGGCAAAGGAATTCGACCATGCCCGCAGCCTGCTTGATACTTTTCTCTCCGTTCATGCCAACGATGCTCGCGCACTCTTCGACCGCGGATATGTAGAAGACGCGCAAGGCCACGATGAGGCGGCTGCCGGCTATTACCAGAAATCCATCGCTTCGGACGCGAACCAGTTTGAGCCGCGTCTGGCGCTGGGTCTGATCCTTGCTCGCCAGGGAAAGGCTCAAGAAGCACATGAGCAACTGGAGGCGGCATCGAAGCTGACACCAAATCCGCCGAACCCTGCAGCCCGTGCGCAAGCGCTCCGTGCGCTGGCACAGCTTGATCGCATCAAAGATCCCGATGCCGCAAAGCAGGAGCTTCTGCAAGCGCTCTCGCTCAGCCCCGAAACTCCGGCCGATACGCTGCTGACCGGAGAAATTGCCGAGGCCGAAGACGACCCGGTTACGGCTGAAACTGCCTACCGGCGCGTTTTGAATCAACAGCCGGATTCTTCGGCCGCTACAGCTGGGCTCGCTCACGTGCTGATTGCCCAGAAGAAATATTCCGATGCCGAACCTCTCATCAAAACGGCGTTGGCGCGCGATCCCGACGATCCGGCGCTTAACACCCAGCTTGCTATCGTTCTCAACGCCGAAGGCAAGCAGAATGAGGCGATTAGCGCTTTAGAAAAACTGTATTCAGCGCAACCGAATGACGCCATGATCGGCGGCATGTTGGCGGACGCATACACTCAGTCCGGCGCAGCGACCAAAGCCGACCCCATTTACGTGCAATTGCTCAGTAAAATCCCGAATGATCCCGACCTGTTGACGGCCAGAGGGGAGAATCTGATCCGACAGCAGCGGTATCTGGAAGCGGTTACAGTTTTGCAAAAAGCGGTGAGCCTTAAATCTGATAATGGAAACGCCTGGAGCAGCCTTGCTTTTGCCGCTTCCGAGACGCATCAGTACCAATTAGAGATCGATTCTCTTTCCGCCCGATCAAAATATCTTGCAGAAACACCAGCAACCTACTTCCTTTGGGCGACGGCTTACGATAATCTACATCACACAAAGGAAGCGGCCGATTACTATCACAAGTTCCTGACCGCGTCCAATGGCGGATTCCCCGACCAGGAGTGGCAGGCAAAGCATCGGCTGATCACGCTTGGTAAATAATGGCCGATAACGTTCCCGTGGCACCTAAGGAGGTGTCCCATGAGGTTCGTAGCAATCGCAGCAGCAGCCGCTCTCCTTATTCCCTGTGCTCACGCATACGGCGCGAGCGAAAAGCTGGTAGATGCCCAGGCCCTTCTTCTCCTTGAAACAAAGGCAGACCAGGCGTCTCCCAAAGAGCAATGCTTTCTCTATGCAGAGATCGTTCACGATATGACCGAAATCGCCGGACAGGAACTCTCGTCCGGGGATTACAGTCATGCCTCAGAAACACTGAAGTCTGTTCAGGCCTATGCGGAGAAAATTCATATGGGCATGGCCGCCGACACGCGGAAGCTGAAAAACGCAGAGATTCTGATGCGGCATACTGCCTATCGTTTGAACGAAATCCTGCACAACGCATCGCTCGATGACCGGCCAACGCTTCAATCTACGCTGAAGCAGCTGGACCAGATTCAATCCGAACTGATGATGCAGGTCTTCCGGCACTAGCCTGGAATGCACTCGTCATCCTGAGCGAGACGGAAATGCTTCGGTCAGGATGACGAGCAGCCACAGTGAGTGCAAAGTCCTCAATCAGTACAGGTCAGAGCGACTTCTCTGATCACCGTCACGAAATTGCAAACTTGGGAATTTCTGCGCCAGGCACCTCAGGCTTAAGGATGGGAGTGTTGCTCTTTACATAGCTCACCTTGCCGGCGGCTATCTCGTCCTGAGCTATCTTGCACGCCTTGCGGGAGCGGGAATCGACGAGCGGGGCGGAGCCATTTTGAAGTTGACGTGCGCGGCGGGCGGCCACAAGGACGTAGCGAAAGTTGCTGTCGAACGACTGCTCAATACCCATGAGTATCCTCCAAATAAGAACTGCAACTTGCTCTTTCTTCTGCGTATCCTAGTCAGGCAATCCAAAGGCAGCGAGCACGGGCCGGAGGCGATTTTCCGCATTCTCCTGCCTGCAACCTTTCGCCAGAGTCATCAGTCGATCTTCCTCCGCGGTGACGTGATGTTCATCGCGCAGGATGCGTTCGCAGGTGACGATTGCGGAAAGTTCTTCTTCAGCTTGAGCCAAGATATCGTTGACGAGAATATAGCTGTATTCTCGATAATTCTCAATCTCCTGCTTCGCTTTGGCCAGCCGCCGCTGGATAACTTCTCCCTCCACACCACCTTCGGCGCGGCTGCGGTTGCGCAGCCGGGTGGCCAGAATGTCCGGCGTGGGCGGCATCACAAAAATGCTGACGGCGTCCGGCACACGCTGCCGGACCTGCAACGCGCCTTGCACATCGATATCGAGCAGCAGGTCTTTGCCATGCGCCTTTGCGTCTGCGAGGGAACGGCGTGATGTGCCATAGTAGTTGCCGAAAACTTCGGCGTGCTCCAGAAATTCGTCATTCTGCACCATGCGCTCGAACTCTTCGTGCGTAGTGAAGTGGTATTCGCGCCCCTCTTCTTCCGATCCGCGCGGAGCCCGCGTGGTGTAAGAGACGGAGAATTCCAGATTATCGACGAGGGAGCGGAGCTGATTGACGAGCGTCGATTTGCCCGATCCTGACGGCGCCGAAATGATGAAAAGTATTCCTGCCAAATCTATTTCCTTTATGCTGCCGGTCTGGCGCCCTACTCTTATTATCGGTAAATTACTCATAAAAAACCGGATAGAGAAATGATCCAAGTGCTAAATTCATGAAAACAAGGATTTCAAAAAGCCCAGGTTAGCTTCGCGAACCTGGGGCACCTGGTCGATTTTCCCTTGCCTTTTGGCCCTTTTATTCGAGGTTTTGTACCTGCTCACGCGCTTTTTCGATCTCCGATTTTATGCCCAGACCCAGTTCCGTAATTCGCGTGCCGTTCCCGGAAAGTCCGCTGGTCTTGGACAGGAGAGTGTTGGCCTCTCGGTTCATCTCCTGTAAAAGAAAATCAAGCTTCTTGCCGAGCTCGCCGCCCTGATCAAGAAGCGATTCAAAGTGCGCGATGTGAGTGCGCATGCGGGCAATTTCTTCTTCGACATCGCTGCGGTCGGCGAGAAGCGCGGCCTCCTGCAGGAGGCGTTCGTTGTCGAGATTACCGTTCAGCATCTCGGCCATGCGCTGGCTGATGCGCTCAAAGTAGACCTTCTGCACATCCTGCCGGAGGCCGCTCACCTCTTCCACGAACTCGCCGAGGCGTCGAAGTCCGCTGCGAAGCTCACCGGCGAGCGACTTCCCTTCTGCGGAGCGCATCGTGTTCAACTCGGCGATCAGCGGCTCAATACGCTCCATGACCGCCGCTTCGATGGCCTGCATATCTTCTTCAGAAGTGCGCGATTCGCCATTCCAAATACCGGGCAATCGGAAGACGGCGTTCAGATCGGGCTCACCCTTCAGCCTGTGCTCAGAGGCGGCGCTGCGAAAGGCGGCGATATATTCGGCGACAATCTCGCCGTTATATTGCGCCTCCCTGCTGGCGCTGCGGTCGATGGAAAGCGAAACCTCGACGTGGCCGCGCGCGATCTTCTCTTTCAAAAGCTTGCGCAGACGCATTTCGAGCGATTCCGTGCCGCCGGGCAAGCGCATGTGCAGGTCAAGGAAGCGGTGATTGACGCTTTTCAGGCTGACCGTGTATCCGAGAGTTTCGGTGACAGGCCCGGACGCACGCGCGAATCCGGTCATGGAATAGATAGGTGAGACAACCGTCTCTTTTTTCTGGCTCATAGCTCCGGTCTTCCAGTCGTTACCGGTTCGGGAAGGTTCGCCACATCCATGAACTGTAGTTGATACAGCTTTTGATAAATAGGCGATTGATGCATCAGGTCGTCGTGCGACCCGATGGCAGTAATGCGCCCCCGCTCGAGTACGGCGATGCGCGTGGCACGGCGCACGGTCGAGAGGCGATGCGCGATGACGACGACAGTGCGCCCCGCCATAAGGTTACTGAGCGCAGCCTGCACGAGCGATTCGCTCTCGGTGTCGAGGGCGGATGTGGCCTCGTCGAGGATAAGGATCGGGGCATCCTTGACCAGAGCGCGCGCGATGGCCAGGCGCTGACGCTCTCCACCGGAGAGACGAAATCCTTTTTCGCCGATCAGGGTGTCATAGCCATCCGGAAGCCGCATGATGAAGTCGTGCGCAAGGGCGGCCTTCGCTGCATCCTCCACGCGTGCGATGGGCACGTCGGGCTGACCGTAGGCGATGTTGTTGCGGACGGTGTCATTGAAGAGGATGGTCTCCTGCGTGACCTTGCCGATCTGTTCGCGCAGCGAGCGCATGCTGACGTCGCGGAGATCGTGGCTGTCGATGAGAATGCGGCCGGAGGTGACGTCGAAGAAGCGCGGGATGAGATTGACGAGGGTCGACTTCCCTGCTCCGCTGGGGCCGACAAGAGCGACGACCTCACCGCAGTGAATCTCAAGATTGATGTCGTGCAGGACTTGCTTCTCGCCTTCTTCATCGCTATAGGCGAAGCCGACATTCTCAAGCTTGATGGATTCGCGGAAGCCTTTGAGGGTGTAGGCGCGATGCTTTTCGACCAGCTCATCCTGGTCGTCCATGAAGGAGAAGATAGCGGATGATGCGCCGAGCGCCTGCTGGAAATTGTTATAGAAGAGGGCGAAGCGGCGGACGGGATCGTAGAGCTTGAAGAGGGCGACGATGAAGGCAAAAAAGGCGCCTTCGGTCATGGCTCCGCTCTTGATCTGGCCTCGGCCGACTAAGAGCAGCAGCGCTATGGCGATGGCGCCGATGGAATCCATGAGCGGCGAGCTGATGGCCTGCGCACGTACGGAGCGCAGGTTCGCCTTAAAAAGGCGCTTGGCGGCGTCGCGGAAGCGGAGCAGCTCCCAGAACTCCATGTTGAAGGCTTTGACAATGCGGTTGCCGGTGATGGTCTCGTGCAGGATGTTCTGGATTTCGGCGAGGCGGTCCTGCCCCTTGCGCGTGGTCTGGCGCACATCGCGTCCGATACGGCGGATGGAGCCGATGACGATGGGGACAAAAATCAACAATGCCCAGGCAAGCTTGCCACCGAGTGCGATCACCACGCACATGGTAAAAATCAGGGTGAAGAACTGCTGGAGAAATTCCGATAGCACGGACGACATGGCGTACTGCACGCGCTCAATGTCATTGATCAGCGTTGAGAGCAGCGTGCCGGTGGCGTGTTTCTGGAAGAATGAGACGGAGCGTCGCAGGACGGCTTCGTAGAGGTCGTCGCGCAGATCGGTGATCATGCCGAAACCGGCATAGTTCACCAGGTAGGTTCCGGCGTAGTCGAAGACGCTCTTAAGCAGAGTGGAGACGACGAGGGCGAAGGCAACGATCGTCCACTCGTTGTGAAAGTAATGGGGGACGAATTGCTGAAGCGTGAACTGATAGTGCGTTCCGGGGATTTTATAAAGCGGAATTGCCTCGTTCGGGCCGCCAGGGCTTAACACATGGTCGAAGATCGGCTTGACCAGCAATACGCGGAATGCTTCGAGCAGGCCAACGCCTGCCATGAAGAAGACAGCCGCCAGAGCCTGCCACCAGTAGCGGCGCATGTAATAGAGCAGACGCAGAATTCGCTTCATTTACCTTGCCTGCGGATCTGCCATCGATATGCCATTCTGCTATTTTACCGTTTCAGCGTGGCATATCGCGGTGGTCGGTCTTTACGCGATAGCCTTCTTTCGCCAGCCGCTTGCTGATTTCTTCGGCAATCATGACAGAGCGGTGCTGGCCGCCGGTGCAGCCAAAGGCTACCGTCAGATAGCTCTTGCCTTCGTGAATGTAGTGCGGAAGCAGGTAGAGCAGGAGGCTCGAGACACGATCGAGAAACTCTTTCGTTTGAGCGAATTGGTTCAGATAAGCAACCAGCTTTGGGTGCTTGCCGGTGAGCGGCCGGAACTCCGGGATGAAATGCGGATTGGGCAGAAAGCGCACATCGAAGATCAGATCGGCTTCGAGCGGCACTCCGTTTTTATATCCGAAGCTAAGTGTGGAGATCAGCAGATCTTTCCCGGTGCTCCCGCTGGCGAACTTGTTCTGCACGTGGGTGCGAAGCTCGTGCACGTTGAAGCTTGAGGTATCAATGATGATGTCGGCAACATTGCGGATGGGATCGAGGAGCTTACGCTCGGACTTGATCGCCCCGGCGACTCTTTCTTCGCGGCCAAGAGGATGCGGACGACGCGTCTCGGAGAAGCGGCGCACGAGCGCAGCTTCCGTGGCTTCGAGATAGATAACGGTGGTCGAAAGCGTGCGGCGTATCTGTTTCAGGATGAAAGGAAAGCGCTCAAGGCCCTCGCCTTCGCGCACATCGACGACCAGAGCGGCGCGCCGCGTTGTCGCAGAACTGCCAATGAGCTCGGCAAAACGCGGGACAAGCTCGATAGGCATATTGTCGACGGCATAGTAGCCGAGGTCTTCAAAGGCTTTGAGGGCAGATAATTTCCCGGAACCAGAAAGTCCGGTAATGATGACCAGGGCGCGGTTTTCACCATCTTTGCCGGTGGATTTGGCCTTTTTTTTCTTGGATCGATCAGCAGGTTTGGGCGCAGCTTTGGGGGCCATGCGCCCATCCTAGCATTTCACTGCAAAATCGGAGTGGAGATCGCAAGTCTAGGCTTCGATCAGTTCCATTTTGCCATCGCGTTTGCGGTGAAGAACCTTTACTTGTCCCTGGTGGTCGCGGAATACAAATACTTCGCGGTCGCGGAATTCCGCCTCTTTTACGGCTTCTTCGAGCGTCATGGGGCGCAGGGCAACTGAGTCCGCCGAGCGAACAACGTGCGGTTCCTGAATCGGCACCTTCGCCGGGAAGGAATGTACGGTAACAGGCAAGACCTGTTTCCCTCGGCCGTTGCCGTTTCCGTTGGTTTTCTTCGCAGCCGTCTCGGCAGCTGGCTCTTCTTTGGCAGCAGCAGCGGTACGATTGGCGCGTTTGGGCCGGGTAAGGGCAGGCTCGGTGGTAAGTTTTTCTTCCTTGGGTAGCCGCTTCTTGGTCTGGAGCTTCTTCTTGCAGCGGATCGCCTGGGTTTCCGCCTTATCGAGAGCGGCGCGGAGGGCCGTCTCCATATTGGTTGATTCGGACGTAGCGACGATGCTGTGCAGACGGGTATTGACGGTTATTTCAGCCGTCTGCCTGTATTTTTCTGCCGTGAGAATAACGTGGGCACCAGTAGTCTTACCCAGAATCTTCACAATGCGCGCAATCGCCTCTTCGGCTATGTCGCGTAGTGCGTGGGTCACGGTCACCTGCCTGCCTGTGTACTCAACCTGCATGGTGAAAGCTCCCTTCCTGAAGAAGTCCCTGCCAGAGTGGCGGCGAGGAGTTGTGATTGTACATCAACCGCGGACGCGTCGCTGATGGGTGCTGGGGATACGCATGTCCTCCCGATATTTGGCGACGGTGCGGCGGGTGACGTCGATGCCCTGCGACTGAAGCATGGCAGCGATCTGGTCATCGGTAAGCGGTTTGCGCGGATCTTCGTCTTCGATCAGCTTCTTCACCTTGCGCTTAAGCAGCATGAGCGGCGTGCCTGCTCCCTCCGGACCATTGACACCTTCGGAGAAGAAGAAGCGCAGCTCGTAAACCCCCTGCGGCGTATGCACATACTTATTGGATACGGCCCGGCTGACTGTGGATGGATGGACGCCGATCTCTTCGGCGACTTCCTTGATCATCATCGGTTTCATCGACTCGACGCCCTTTTCAAGGAAGTCTGTCTGACGGCGGATGATGGCCTCGCAGGTGCGGAGAATGGTGTTCTTGCGCTGCTCGATGTTCCGCATGAGCTGGATGGCGGAGCGGTAGCGCTCCTTCACGTAGTCCTTGACGTCCTTTTCCGTACCCTCCTGGGTGATCATGCGGCGGTAGCCCTGATTGAGGCGCAGGCTGGGAAGGTCTTCCTCGTTCATGACGACGACATATTCGTCGCCGCGTTTCACGAAGGCTACGTCCGGCTCAATCAGGCGTGCATCGACACGGTTGTAGCGCTGACCGGGGCGAGGATCAAGGGTGCGGATCAAATCGACGGCCTGCTGGGTTTCTTCCGGGGAACGCCCTAATACCCTGGAAACTTCGCGCAAATCGCGCTTCTGAAGCAAAGAAAGATGCTTGTCGACGATATTGCGGGCGTCTTCAAACACCCCCGCTTTCTGCGCCGTCTTGTCGGGATGCGCGACGGAACCATTCACCTGGGTCCCATTCACGTGCATCGGTTCGTCGCTCAACAGGGAATCGGCGGCCTCGGCGCGGCTCGAGCCGTTGGGGTAAACCGAGCGCTTCTGGCGCTCATAAATGAGCTCAAATTCGCGCTGTTGCGCATCAATTTGCACTAAAAGACACTCACGCAGATCTCTTGCCGCCACTCCAACGGGGTCAAGATGCTGCACGATTTTCATGGCGGCGGCCAGATGACCAGCGGCACGGTCTTTCAGTGCTGCGGGAATTTCGGCGCTTTCGAGATGACTGGCTTCGTATTCCGCTTCTGTTTCAGGAGCCAGTTGTTCGCGCAGATAACCATCAAGTAATTCTTCATCGGTAGCCGTTAAATATCCGTCTTCATTGAGGTTACCGATAATATATTCTGCAGCATCGCGAAGAGCAGGAGAGACGCTGAGAGAGCCAAGCTGCCAGAAAAGATGATCCGTAAGCGTGCTCGGCTGCGAAAGAAAGTTCTCAATCGAGGGCTTTTCGGTGATTTCGAAGCTGTTTGGAGTGCGAAAACCGGGGTCTAAATAGTCCTGAAAATATGAGCCGAAGTCGATCTCGTCAAACGGGTCTTTCTTGTCCTCGGCGGCAGCTTCGGCCTGCTGGGTTTCGACAGGACGATCGAGCATTTCCTCGCGCCCGGCCACGTCGTCGAGCAGCGGTACATTCTCTTCCAGCTCTTCGAGGATGGGATTTTCGGCGATCTCGGATTGAATCATCTCCTTCAACTCGAGCTTGTTGAGAGCCAGCACGCTGACCATCTGCATTAGGCCAGGCGTGAGTATCTGCCGCTGCGATACTTTCAAGCTGAGTCTTGGTTGGAGAAGTGCCATTTTGCCTGCTTACAAAACCATCAACAAATAAGTTGGGGATTTCCCTAAGTCTACACGCGCCTATGTCAATTCGACAGCTATTACGACCTCAGTTCAGGGAGAAGCCCTCGCCCAGATAGACCCTGCGAACATCAGGATCGTTACCCAGCTGCTCCGGTGTTCCGTGCCGGAAGATGCGCCCCTCATTAATGATGTAGGCGCGGTCCGTTACCGAGAGCGTCTCACGAACGTTATGATCAGTAATTAACACACCGATGCCGCTCGCTTTCAGGTCATAAATAATCTCCTGAAGGTCGAGTACCGCAATGGGATCGATTCCCGAAAAGGGCTCGTCGAGCAAAATAAATGACGGCTGGATGCAGAGGCACCGGGCGATTTCGACACGGCGACGCTCACCACCGGAAAGTGCATAGCCGCGGGTTTTGCGGATATGGCCAAGGCTGAGCTGATCAATGAGCTTTTCCGTGCGCGCCCGCCGCTGCTGCGGGGGGATGGATTGCACTTCGAGCACGGCGAGGATGTTTTCCTCGACCGTGAGCTTGCGGAAGACTGAGGGTTCCTGCGGCAGATAGCTGATACCGTACTGACGTGCCCGCAGATACATGGGAACGCGCGTAATATCGGCGCCGTCGGCGAGAATATGGCCGGTATCCGGCGTCACCAGACCAACGATCATGTAAAAGCTGGTAGTTTTTCCGGCGCCGTTGGGGCCAAGAAGGCCCACGACTTCACCCTGCGAAACTTCGAGGCTGACGCCCCGAACGACCTGGCGGCCTTTGTATGATTTTCCGATCTCGTCGGTTGAAAGCTTTTGCATCTATTTCGGAGCCCGCGTCTTGGTGACAGCGGCCGACTGCCCCCCACTCACCTCGACGCTATCATCCTGATCATTGAAAATCAACGCAGAACCGGTGGTTGTGCCGTGGGCCGCATCGGAAATGCGGGGCGGGCTGGCGGCGGTTCCGGTGAGGACGTAGCGTCCGTCGGTGGAGGTATAGACCAGCTGATCACCCTCGCCTTTTCTCCCCGGTTGGGAAAGCACGACGCGGCCTTTGGCAATGATCTTGTCGATCTGCGACTGGCCCGCCTTTTGCGGCCCCTCCGGCTGGAGGAAGAACTGGGCGCGGTCGGAACGGATGGTGCCATCAGGGGCGACGGCGGTGACATCCCCGTCGAAGTCGCCGCGCCTGTCTCTATCGGCATAGTTCAAGGTGCGGCTCTGAACCCGGACGACGCTCTGACGGCGCTTTGTTCCCATGAGGGAGGAGATCGTCGTGCCCACAGATTGAGCGCCACCTTTGGAATCGCCGTGAGCCTTGAGGGTCTGCTGGGTACGGGAGAGCTCAATGACGGGCGCAGTCACGGCGTTGGCGTTCTGCCACATCCGAGCCTGTCCCCGGAAGATGCTGTCTCCGGTTGAATGCTGCAGATCGGCTTGCGCTGCGATGATGTGCACCGGACCCTGTCCACCGAAGACGGAGCCAGCGGATGCGCTCCGCTGGCTTTCAGCGTGGAGATAGGTAGCCTTCACATCTCCCTGAGCCGTGGCGTCGCCGGTGTCGCGGTGGTAATCGACGGTCTGGGCAGTGAGGTCCACGGCACCGTTGTTGATACGCGGATTGCCGGTGAGCTTGAGCAATTGGCTTCCGGCGCTATACTCCGCACGCACTGCTGTAGCATGCAGAGGCAGCGGGGAGCTTCCATCCTTCATTTTCGCGTTTTTGGCGGGAGTCTGCGCGAGCGTTACGTTGCCTTCCTGCCCGGCGGTGTCGATTTGCGAGGTCTGCGCAGCGAGCTGACTGGGAACCCTGGCCTTTGCGGGCGCAGCCTGCGGAGTAAAGAGAACATGCAGCACGTCTCCTGTGCTTACGTTCGATGAACCGTCCTGAGCTGCTTCGGTGATCTGGGTATGTCCTGAGCCATCGAGTTGACGGATGGCGCGGCCGCCGGCCAGCGTGGCCAGCAGCTGGTCGGCGCGGATTGTCGTATTTTCCTCGGGCGCTTTGGACGAAATGGTGCGAAGCGTCGCCACCGCACCGCCGGTGGCCAGAGCTTTCTGGGCTGTTGCTTTCTTGTCCGGACCGGGTGCGAAATCGATGTCGAGTTTGGATGCGGTTATCTGACGGGTTGCCGAGCCATGAGGATCATTCGGGAGCTTCAACTGCTGGTCGACAAAACTAACTGCGTCTCGAAACTGCGCGTGGTGCAGAACAGCGCCGGGGGTGAAGGTGATCGTGCCTTCTACGGCGTTTCCGTGCATGCTCTGTTCGGCATCGCTGTCGATGAAGTTTACGCCACCTGCGAGCTGGACCTGAGTGGGCTGGCTTTGATTATCGAGCGCTACATCGGCGGCCTGCGAGGTGCTCTGCGCTCCTCCGCTGAGTACCGTGTGAACATTTCCTTTGGCGGTGATGCGCTGGGCTGAGCCGTCCTCACGAAGGTAGACGGTAGCCTGATCGGCAGAACTGCGCTCGTTCTTAAAGTCACTTTGCGCGTTGAGCAGAAATACCTGCCGCGTATCGCGGTCGATCTGCGCATGGCTGGCGTGTACGGTCGAAGGCTCTCCGTTGGAGCTGCTGGTCAGCACAACCTGCTTATCGAGAACAAGCACGCCCTGTTTCGAATCGAAGGTGGCGCCTACCGCCTCTCCGGAGGCATTGGGCAGCCGGAACTGGACGAGCTGGTTGGTGGTCGCGAGGCCTGTCTTCTGAGTGAAGACGACTCCGCTTGCCTTTACGTGGATGGTGTCTTTTTCAGCCGGAGGGCTGTCTTTTGAAGCGGGCTGGCTGACGGAGCGCTGCGGCGACTGGAGATCAATCTGAACGTCGCCGGTAGCGGAGGCGATGCCGTTCTTCTGGTCGTAATCAAAGTCGCTGCCGTAGACCCGGTCTTCTCGGTTGGAGCCAGGAGGGCCGTATAGGGTGATGGATACATCATGCAGCGTGGCGTGGCCGTCACCCTTGAACTGCACCAGCTTGGAAGCGTGAATGGTGAAGATAGTGTGGCCTTTGTCCGATTGCGAATATGTGAAGCCATTCGCCGTCTGCTGAATATTGACTCCCAGCTTTCCGGGAAGATCCTTCCCGAAATGGCGGATGCGGTAGCGCGCGTACAGAAGAAAGCCCCCGAGCACGACAACGAGCAGGCAGGCGAGGGCAGCAACCAGATACCGCAGCCGCTTGACGGTAATGCGCAATCAGTTCACCTGCTGCAGACGCGCGATGAGCTTCTGCGCCAGGCTTTCGCCTGATTCTGACCAGAGCAGCCGCGAGGAAATGCCGCAGTGTTGTTGTACACCGTTAGTGAAATCGACCAGCATCTGCACATTTTGTTTGACGTGCTCGGCGGCCTCGGCGTCTAGATCGACGCTTTCCTGCAGGAACGGCGTGTCGGTGCCGAAGTCAATGCGGATCTGGCCGTTCTGCTCGTAAGAGCCTTCGTCAAACTCCGGGCCGTAGCCGGTGATGCGAACAACGCGCGGCTCCTTGCGCCAGATAGGATCGAGGTCGCCTGCCTGCTCCGGCACCCAGAGTTCCCAGGTCAGCTCAAATTCGTAGGCAAAGTCCTCGTGCAGCAGTTCGAGAGCCGCGGAGACGGCCTGCTCCGGCGCGGCGGCTTCGATTTCATCCTCGTCATAGATGCGCTGGTATGCGGGAGTCTCGTTCCACGAAATGGGATAGGCGTTGGCGGCCTTGATGAAGCTGGAGCCGCCGACAATGGTGAACTGGCGAATGACGCCCAGCAGCGCGGGGCCAAGTGAGGTTAAGCGAAAGTTCGGGTACCACAGGCTCAGGTAAAGTTGGTCAGCCATCTCACCATTTTAGATGGCTTTTGGACCGGATACGGCTCATTCGGCACGCAATGCTTCCATGGGGTCAACCGAGGCGGCACGCCGGGCGGGAAGGTAGCTGGCGAGGAACATGGCTGCCACTAGTACAAAGGCTGTCAGCAGATGTACCCACAAGGGAGCGGTATGTACGTTTTCTGTTTTGCCGATGAGAAGCCGGATGGCCCCCCAGCCCAGCAGCGCGCCAGCGAACAATCCGCCGGTGACGACGAGGCTGACCTGCCGCAAAACCAGCGTCGAAATGTTGCTCTTACCTGCTCCCAGTGCCATGCGGATACCGATTTCGCGGGTGCGCTGGGCAACAGCAAAGGCCAATACGCCGTAGAGTCCGATGGCGGCGAGGGCCAAGGCCAGTGCACCCATGGATGAAGCCAGCAGCGCCATCAACTTTGTTTCGAAGATTGTGCCGTTGATATGTTCATTCATGGTTTCGAAGTCGGGCATGGGCAGATCAGGATCCAGACGGTGGAGCAGAGGGTGCAATGTGCCGGCCAGCGCTGCCGGATCGCCGCTTGTGCGCACATAAAAATTGGCAGGATGCGAACCCTTCGCACTTCCGTCTTTACTGAAGGACTGAGCATAGGGAAGGTAAATAAAGGGCTGACTGGTGGGATCGGAGAGACGAATGGCACTGATTGTCGGGATGACACCCACGATCTGAATATCGGTTTTTACATCTCCCGAACCGAATCCGAATTGGCCGCGCAGCGCTTTTTGCGCATCGCCACCGAAGTAGTGCTTCACAAATTTTTCATCGACAATGGCTACTTTTGGAGATGTCAGCGTGTCCTGCGCGTTGAACTCGCGCCCGGCGAGCAGCGGAATCTGCATGGTAGAGAAGAAACCAGCGCTGGCGTTATCGTTATCGGGCACAGGCTCATCTCGGGTGTCCTTATAGCCTGCCACCGTAACGTTGCTGCCGGACTCATTCCCGGTCATCAGCCCATTTCCGGCGTATACCACGCGCTGCACGCCCGGCTCATGCAGAATCTTACTGGTGAGTGTTTCGTATTCTTCTCTTACCTGCGTGTCGTTCTTACCGAGGGCGGACGCATCGATGCGGAATGTAAGCACGTGGCTGGTGGAGAAGCCGGGATTGATCTGATGAAGCTGATAGAGGCTCCAGCTGAGGATGGCTGCGCCCATGAGGAGAACGAGGCTGAGTGCGGTCTCCGCACCGACAAAGAGATTGCGGAGCCAGTTTCCGCTGCCGGCGACCGACCCGGACTGGCCGTGCAGGGCGCGCATCAGGTTTACTCGTGTGCTCATCAGCGCTGGCGCAATGCTGAATACGAGGCTGGTGGCAATGCCAGCGAAGATGCAAAACGCGGCTACCTTCCAATCCATGGGTGCGTTGAGAAGGTCGTGCAGGTAGTTTGTCTGAGGGATGGATTTGACGACCAGCTCAAGACTTAACCAGCCTAAGACTAATCCCGAAATGGCTCCCATCAGGCCGAGCAGTAATCCTTCGGCGACAACTTGCTGAAAGATACGTTTGCGGCTTGCGCCGAGCGCGCCGCGAACAGCCAGCTCCGCATGTTTGCGCGCGGCTTTTACCAGCAGAAGGTTGGCTACGTTCACACAGGCGATGAGCAATACGACGATCGCCATGGCTTCAAGGGATTTGAGAGGTTCGCCCAACGTCTGCTCTAACACGGGTACTCCGCGCGAGCCGCTGATCAGCGAAAGATGCGTCCTTAGCCAGCCGGATTTATCGCCGATCTTATGGCTCTCTGTCTGAAGCGTGTCGCGGCGCCAGTTCCACCAGGCTGTATTCAGTTGCGTCTCTGCCTGGGCTCGGGTGATTCCCTGGCGCAGACGGCCTACCAATAATGCCCAGCTATAGAGTGGATCGCTGAGGCGGTCTCCCCCGCCAGGTATGACCGCTTGTTCCAAAGACAAGGGGAGAAATATGGCAGGCTGCGTTGAATCCAACAGGCCGCTGTGTCGCACGACGCCCACTACGGTGAACAATGTGCCGCTGATTTTGACTGTCTGATTGAGGATGTTGGGATCGCTGCCGAACTTGCTCTTCCAGTAATCCTCGCTCATGACTGCGACTGGATTTCCGGCGTGGTAAACATCGTCGGAGGGAGCCAGCAGGCGTCCAAGGACAGGCTGCAACTGCATCACGTTGAAATAATTGCCGGTGACGAGATCGATGTTAACGTGGTCCGCATCCCTGGTGCTGACCAGGTTCGCTGATGCGGGAACATCTGCCGCCAGGTCGCTGAGGACGCGGTTATTGTCGTGCAGATAGCGATAAGTGGAATATGAAAAGTAAAGGTGGTTATCGCCACCCTGGGTCGAAATCGATCCGGTTTCGTATTGCGAGTGATCCTGCAGCAGTACCAGCTCACCCGGCTTTTGTACCGGCATGGTGTGCAACAGGACTTTATTGAAGATAGTGAAAATGGCGGCGTTGACACCGATGCCCAGCGCCAGGGTCAGCACTGCCGTCAGCGCGAAACCTGGAGATTTTCTCAGCTGGCGCAGGGCGTAACGAAGATCGTTCCAGAGATTCAACACGCGGTTTCTCCTGTGCTATTCGGCGCGCAATGCTTTTACCGGCTCGACGGATGCGGCTCGGCGTGCGGGTAGCAGTGCTGCCAGCGAAGCGACGATGCCGATCATCAGGATACCGCCGCCATAGACAAGCGGGTCGGCGGGTGAGATGCCGAAGAGCTGTTCACGCAAAGTTCGGGTGAGCAGAAAGGCTATCGGCAGGGTGACCAGTACGGCTCCGGCGGAGAGCACCATGACTTCACGCAGAATCAAGCGGGCGACGGTGAAACGCTGCGCGCCCAGCGCCATGCGGATACCGATTTCGCGCGTGCGCTGCTCCGTTGAATAGGCCAGCACGCCATAAAGTCCGATGCCAGCCAGCAGCGCCGCCAGCGCGCCAAAGACCGAAGCCAGGAGGGCGATCATGCGCTCGGAGCTGATGGTCTGGTTGATCGCGTCCTGCAGGGTGCGCGTGCTGTCGACGATCAGCTTAGGATCGATGCCCTGCACCGCAGCCTGGATGGCATGCGAGGTCGATTCGGGAGTCTGCCAGGTGCGCACATAATATGTCAGCGAAACAGGCTTGTCGTTTTGCACAAATGGGCGGAAAACCGTAGGCGTGGTCTGCTCGCGCACTGATTCATGCTTAATGTTGCGGACTACGCCAACAATGACGGTATCTGTTTCCGGACGGCGGCTGCGGCTTACATGATGGCCCACCGCGTTGGCTGCAGAGCCAAAGTATTTACGAGCGAATAACTCATTCACCACCGAGACCTTCTGCGCTCCGAGTGCATCGGCCCGGGTGAATCCCCGCCCCGTGATGAGGGGAATGCCCATCGCGGAGAAGTAGTCCTTGCTTACCCACGGCACCTCGGCGTCCACTTCTTCGTCGGGCTTCGGTGTGTATCCGGCGATATCCACGCTGCCGTTTGTTCCTTCATCTGCCAATTCGGGATCGTTGGTGGCGCCCACGCCGCGAACTCCGGGCAGGGCGGCGACGGCATCAAGGATGCGCAGCTCGACATTAGAAATGGAGTCTCCCTGATAGCCGGCCATCTGAGGCGAGATATCGAACTGGAGAAGATGATCGGTGGGAAATCCAGCATCCACGGAGTGAAGCTTCTGGATGGTCCGCATGAAAAGGCCAGCGCCCACAAGAAGGAGCAGGGTGAAACTAATCTGCAGGCCAACGCAGCTTCTGCGGAATTTGATGGATCCGCCGGTGCCCGTACCGCTCTGCTGCTTGAGCGAATCGACGAGGTTCGGCTTAAAGAACTGTACGGCTGGAGCGAGGCTGAAGACGACGCTGACGAGCAGAGTGACACACAAAGCAAACGCGAGAATCGGGGTGTCCATCTGGGCAGAAAACGGTGTGTCGGGGGAAGTCGCGGAGAGCCACGCAATCAGAAGCCGCACCATCTGCGGGGCGAAGAGAACACCCAGCGTTGCTCCGCCGATGCCCAGCAGCAGGCCTTCCGTCAGCAGCTGCGTCACGATATCGGCCCTGCTTGCGCCCAGGGCGTAGCGCATGGAAAATTCCCGCACACGGGCAGCGGCACGAACCAGAAGCAGGCTCGCCATGTTGACCGCAGCCATAGCGACGAGCAACAGAACCATGCCCATTAAGATACGCAGCGGGGTCTCGACCTCTTCGCGCATGGGGGAAAACCCTCTGGCAGCGTCAGCGACGCTCAGATGCGAAGTGGTGACAAAGCGTTGATGTTCACGTTCGGACTGGTCGTGAATATTCTTGAACTCCATCTCGCGGAGCGAGTGCCATAGCGGCGCCAGGGCCGCATCGGCCTGTTTTGTCGTTACTCCGACGGGGAGACGTCCGATGATTTTGAGCCAATAGGACTGCCGATCGGTCAGGTCATTGAGCGGAGAGAGTGTACGCTGCATCGTCATGGGTACGAAGACGCGCGGCTCGTCTCCCCAGACGGCGCTGTGAAAGCCCGGGGCGACGACGCCGATGACGGTGAATGGTGTTCCATTTAATGAGACGGTTTGCCCTACGATGGTTGGATCTTCGTTGAAGCGCCGCTTCCAGTAGTCGAAGCTGAGGACCGCAACTGGATTGGCTCCGGGCGCCGTCTCATCGCTCGAGGCAAAGAGTCTTCCGGCCGCGGGGTGAATTCCGAGTACGTCAAAATAATTTCCGCTTACGATCTCGGCAGAAACGGATTCGGCGCTGTTGTGCCAGCTAACGCCCGCATATGCGGCCGATGTTGCGATTAACCCCTCAAAGATGGAGCTTTTATCGCGCAGATCGCGATACATAGGGTAGGTGAGGTAGACGTGCGCATCATCATGGTCGCCACCCTGATCGTTGATATGTCCTACACGATCGCCGGAAAAACGGAGGAGCACCAGTTGCTGCGGGTCTTTTACGGGCAGACTGCGGAGGAGTGCCTGATCGAAGAGGGTGAAGATCGCAGTGCTTGCGCCGATTCCGAGCGCCAGGGTCAAAATGGCAGTTACGGTGAACCCCGGGGACTTTTTCAGCTGCCGCAGAGCGTAACGCAGATTTCCAATGATCGATGACATGACACACCCTTCCGATCTTCCCGGGTGCACGTGGTATTCCAACTCGAGAGTGCCGGTATATCGCTCATTCGAGGCGATTTTCTCCATCACGCCGGATGCTATAGCAGACGTGAGATTGTCCGGATTCGCTCATCTGCGTTCAAAAATGGACAAAGGCTGAGCCCTGCGGCACCCAGACGACGGATTTCGAGTCGCTTATTGAGGTTCGAAATCCAACTCGATGGGATCGATTAAGGGCACCAGCCATTCGAGCAGTTCTTGATGGAGCGGGTGCGGACCGTAGGCATCGAGGCTGGCCTGGTCGGTAAACTTCATCACGCCGCCAAAGGTATAGCCCTGTCCGCGCGGAGAAATATTTTTCCCGACATAGGTTTCGATCAATCCGGGGATCTGTCCCTGAAGATTTTGAATTTTCAGGGGCACAAAAAACAAGGCTTTGAGGCGTGACAGCTTCAAGGCCTTTTGTTTGTTCTGAATAGCATGATCGTCAATGTTCATGCACGTTTTGTACATGTCGACCTGTGCAGAATGGAACGTTCTATATTTTCCAAATTGACACGAATTTTCTATAGTTTCAATTCCAGTGGGTGTCAAATGGGTGTCAAAAAACCCTGATCTGGATTGGCCAAGAACGGCTTTCTGATTTCCAGTGGGTGTGAAAGGTCGCCTGTTTTCGAGGAAATCGCCTATAGGCCAATTCTGAGCGATTGCCGGGCATTGTGGAGCAAGAGAAACCGGAGCTGGTCGGCTCCGGTCGGTGGTGGGCTGATGATGTCGAAGGTCAGCTGATCGTGACGGTCCCGGTCTGCCGGCAAACTCGTCCTGTCCTGCCAGTCTCGAAAAAGTAGCGGACCTCGTTGCGATCCTCTTCGCAGTCTTCGATAGCTCCGTCCCAGGGCGAAGCGGTCCGGATAATCTCGTCGGTCTGGTCGACTGTGAGGCGCTGTTCTGTTGTGTGTGGCATGTCTTCAGCTTCACCGTTTCGAAGCCGAATAACCACGATTTTTTACCGCGTCGCCGGGCTTATCTCCAGCCCATCGCTGCCTTGCGCGCAACAGATCGAGCGGTCGGTTCAGGATGCGAGTGACAGCGATGCTTGACGACAGGGCTTTCCGGCCCAGCCATCAAGTCGAAGGCCGCACGCTGTTCTCCCGGCGCGGTCCAATACTCGATCTTCTTTCCGCATTCGGAGCAAACGGAAAGGCCACCGAAGCGATATCGTGCCGCTTCCATCTGGTTAAACGTCTGCGGGAAATGCATGCCGATTATTGTAAGCAGGGTGTCGAGTGTGACCGAATGTGGAAAACGCGGTATCTGGTCGCGATCTATGAACTGAAGTCAGCGCCGCGCGCCGCAGCATCCGATCATGCGAAATAGAGTCGATCCAAAATCATTCGATCTGTCGACGACCTGCCCTGAGTGCGGCTACAAGGTTCAGCCGCACGAGCTCCTGCGCATCGACAGCGAACGCATGCGCTGCCCGAACTGCAAGCAGGACGTCGTGATACCGATGAAGGGCATCGGGACGATGAACACAGCAGTTCCCATCGAAAGGTCGGATGCAAATGGATCTGAATGAGCCGATCATTCTCAACGGCGAGTTCCAGTTTTGCGACATCGGCAACAGGCTCGCGCTCGCGTTTCTGGACGCTTCACACGACGTTCTGAAACACGTGCATGCTTTGAATGTCCTTGAACTGAAGAAGCGGCTGGATGCGGCTCTGATACCGCTGGTGCGGCATGTGGGAAGCTGTCCGGACTGTCAGGAAGACTGATGCGTCTGGCGGTCTATACGCAGCGGAAATAAAACGGTGTCGGGTAAGTCGACAGCGTTTTCTTCACCAACATTGCCTGAACTCGGGGTGACTCGAGACCACCCCTTCCACGTCTCTTTCGGCGCGGCGTGGATCGCAACCAGATGCTCGATCTTGCCTGTCAGTTTGGAAAAGTTATCGGCGCCGATAACTGCGACCTCAGCCGCATGTTTCCAGTGGTGAACGGTCTGCTCGTTCACGCCGATGCGGTCGGCATACGCGCGCAGCGTCATGCCCTGCTCGACCGCCAGCCTGTTACTCAAAGAGTTGAGTTACAGGCAGATCGTCACGAAGGCGTCATTTTGCGATGCTAGCTAATTTAAGACCCAGGTGCGCACACCGGATCGCGACAACTTCCGCTCGGCTCGTGCTGCCTCGCTTGATCAGGAAAACTACATCGGCCGCCAAGCTGCGGACCTCGGCCTCGAGCGTATGCTTGCGATGATCAGCTTGCTTGCGAGCGAACTCCCGCTCGGCGTTCGTGCAGATGAGGCGATGCCGTTCGGCGAACTTCTCAGGGTTGACGATCACTGGACCACCACGTAACTGCGAATCTTCGCCGCGAGCTCGGCGATTGCCCGCCGCTCTGCGTCGTCCACGTCCGCCGGTAACAGCCGTTTACACTCGGCAGCGATCTTTCGCAGATGGGCTTTGACCTCTGGATCACCAGCGTCCCTGATACCTCGCAATATGCTCTCGACGTCGCCCAAAGACTTCACACCGAGAACTGTCGCGGCTTCGTTCATCGGGAACGTGACGAGCGACAGCTCCCACAACTTGAGCTCTTGCAACAGCCTGCCGCCATCGGGTGTGTCGGTCGACCGGATCGTGTCGTAGCCAATGCTCATGCCGCGAATGATGCCGCTTTTCAAAAGCGCGTGCGCCTTCTGTGCGACTGGCAACTCCATCAGCAGCTGACCGGCAACCTTCAGGCCATATTCGCTGTCCGTCGCCTTCACAGTGCCAACAGGCTCACGACTATCATGCTGCCAGAGCAGAGGAATGGTCCCACCAGAGCTCTGCAGCGTCTTTGTGAACGCTCCCGGCGCAACCACGTCGCCGCCCAGGTCCGTGTTGTTGTAAGTCGAGCCGTAGCCAACAAACGAACCTTGAGCCCCATCATCGAGGCTTTTGACGCGGAAAGCGCAATCCTTCGTCTGCATCGATCACCCCTGCGGAGACACTGGCAAGGTTCGGCCATTCGACGGGCTGTTGAGCGGTGAAGACAGCCGCGATGACAACGCCGATGCGAAGCTTCCCGTGACGAATGCGTTCGGCCGATAGGTGCAAAGCGTGGTGCGCTCTTCGCACAAAATCGTGACGGCATTGCGAATGAAATTGTCGCGATCTTCGAAACTGATTTCGACAACGGCATCCATGCGATCGATCAATTCGGCGCTCTCAGAACTGCCAGCCAAGAATGTGCCCGGTAAAATCGCAGTCGTCGAAATAACAGGCTTACCCCAGAGGGTTTGCGTCGCGGCGGGCGCACCCGGATCACCGACGACGTAGGTGCCGAAGGTGGTTTTGATCAAGTCGATTTTCGCTGTGTCGGTTGGATTCAAAACGAAAAATCCGGCAGGCGTCTCGTCACTTAATTCGACTTGTTCTAAAGCGACTCTGAGAGTGTCGATTTCCGTCGTCGCACCAGTGGGAAGCAACGCCGGGTCGAACTGCGCCGCGATGGTGAGAAGCCCGGTCAGGTGATTTCCCGTACCATCGCCAGCGAGAATCTCTACTTCTTCTTTGTAACGCAAACCGTAGAGCAGTTTCTGTTGAATGAAGGCGGCCAGCGTGGGGCTATCGTCCATCACCTGACGACTCGCGGCAAGCCAATGGGCGATGGTTACAACGGACTGGCTAACGGTCGTGAATGTAATCGTGCTCTCAGCTTTCAGATTGCCTTCGCCGGGCTGCGGTGAAGCGCTGTTCACGAAGCTTTGTTCTCGAACGAAATAAACCTCGTTCCCTGTCGTCGTGTTGCCGCGATAGAGCAGGTCCCTCAAGAACAAACGGCGCTGCGCCAGCGGGACAATTGTGCCTACTTGTTGCGGTGCAATGACGCCCGGTGTTCCCGCCATACCCGGGCTTGTGCCGGTGATCATCTTGCGGCCCAGCGGGATCTGATTCAGGTCGTTCACACGGATGCTCGCTCGGCCTTTGCTCACGCCGATCACGCGCCTCAAGTCGTCGCTTTCGGCCAGTGCTTTTTGCAAAACGTCTTCGTTGAGAATTGCCGCGGAAAGGCGGCGCTGGTTGACGACGTCAATCGCATCGAGTTGCCGCCCCTGCTGGCGCTGTTGCTCAGCGATAGCCTTTACCGCGCTGTCAATGGTTTCAAGAAAGGATTTCGTCTCGCTATCCATGATGGGACACTCCATGCTTAGCTTCACAGTGCCTTGTAGAGCGGCTGTGAGCGGGCCGGGCGGCTCTGACGACGGGTGCTTTTGGCGGCGCGTCGTGCGAGTGTCCTGTCGCATTATTGCACTACTCTCGTTGGTGATGCCAAAATTTCTTTTGCGCGTCCTTCGTCTTCGGGCAGGAACTCTTCGTTCGGGTGAAGCTCACGACCGGTTCTCTCGAAGAAAGCGGTGGCTACTGCACGCATGAAGTCGATGAAGGCTTCGTACTCATCCATCACAGCTTTCACTTTGGCGTGCATCGCTTGATTGCGTTCGGTGATCGAGTTCATTTCTGCTCCTTGTCGGGTTCGCTGCCGAACATCTCCTCCAACTCGGCGACGCCACGTTTCACGGCCTCTAATTCATCGACAGTCGGCTCAGGCTGCGTCACTGGCGGCTCCCAGCCAAATTGCGATGCCAGTGCTGCTGTGAGCTCGCCATTGTGCTTGTAGAGCGCCGCGATCAACTCCTGATGCCGCGTCACCAGACCGGAGAGGCTCTTTACGACACTCCACATTTGCAATTGCATTTCATCATCCATCTGCGTACACTCCCTTCCCTCAGTTATCCCGCGCGATCTTTGCTAGCAGTCTGGCAATTGGATCGTCGCCCTCGTGGCTCCGCTGGTTCGGAAATCCACGCAGGCGGACGATGGGTTTGCCGTATTTCGTGATGACAACGCGTCGACCTTGCGAGGCGAGTCGAAGCAGTTCCGAAAAGCGACTTTTTGCGGCTGCAACTCCTACTCTCATTTGGAAAAACCCTCAAAATGCTGGTCAATTTTTCAGAAAAATACCAAAACCTGCGATTTTTTTTACTCGGGGTCCGTTGTGGTACCGAGGCCCCCTCCACAGAGATTTGAGGTACCCTCCCCCCCTGCTTTGCTAACGACCCGCGCTCTTACCGCCAGACACGTACTGGCGATTCGTGCCAGTGATCGCTGCGGCTTCGGCTGCTGCCGTCGTCTCGTTGCGATCTGAAAACCCTTGCTCAACTTTTTGAGTAAGGGTTTTCTTCTTTCCGCGACCACCCTTGCTTCCATGCTTGCCAGCTTCCACTTGTCGCTGCGCTGCTTCCTGCTCGATCAGCGGCAGCGCGGCGCATGATCGAGGACATAAAGGCGGTGGCTGATACTTTAGGGCGAGATTCTCACCCTAAGCCAAAACCTAGCGCGCTCATCGCTCCACCTCGACCGCCCGTGTCTCCTGAGATTGAATCTCCAACTCATCGATCATCTGCAACAACCGCTCGCCTTCATCCGCCGGCAGCTTCTCGGCAAGCTCAAGCAATGGCAGCCCAGGATGCTTCTTCGCGATCCGCGCGATCTTCGCTTCAATCGCCGCGCAGATCGAAAGCCTTCGGCTGTCTTCAGCGATCTGCTCAGCTGTGCGCATGTGCGGCTCGCTCGGCTTTCTTTTCGCGTCTCAGCTTCAGGTCCGCGAAACAACCGCATGGAAACTCCATGAAGTCGCTCTCACCGATTTCAGCTGCGGCCTCCAACAGAGATTCGACGAGCTGCGCTACTTGCTGCGCGGTGACGCTGATGCGGTTACATGTGAACTCGACGTTCCTATCGAAGCCATCTTGCTCAAGCACGACTTCACCATTCTCGACCGCTACCGACAGGTTGTTTACAGACGAAATCATGTTGCTCTTGGTCATTGTGGCTTCCTCCCGGCGAGTGTGAGGTCGCGAAATGCCGGCATCGGCTTCGCCTTTCTATACGCCGCTTTCTCAAGTGTTTTGACGATGGTGTCGTGCTGGATCAGCTGGTCGAAGGTCAATCCGGAACCGTAAGTACTCTTCAAATACCGAACTGCCTCAAGCATCATCGCCGGCGTCAGTTTGTGGCGCTTGATGCAGATTCGTAGAAAGTTCCTGCGCGTCGGTGTGTCTTTCACCTGTCGGAACTCTGGAAGGCAGTTGTTGTTCCATGTTTGAATGATTGATTCAAAGACGCCTTCTGTATTTTGTTCTAGCGGCTGTGAAGAAAGGACACACACACTCGACACGTCGCCAGACGTGTGCGTTTCGTCGGCACCAGCCGACTCGTCGCCAGACGATGCATTGCGCCGCACCAGCGGCGCGTGTGTGTCTTGGTTCTGGTTTGGCAAAGGCAAGGTAAGGCAAGGCAAGGCAAGGCTTGGTAGTGGTGTTTCGTGCGCTTTTGTGCGCTCGTCGTGCGCACGCTCGATTTGCTCATGCATTTTTGCATCCGGACGTGACCCGTATTTGTCTCTGAATTGCGGCTCCAGTTGCTTGCGTTCGTTCTTGTTGAGTCGCGTCATGCGTGGCCAATGACCGCTTGCATAGGTGAGCACTGCGCGTGCCAGCTTGATGTCTATCGAGTCCTCGGCATGCTCGTTCCAATCGTGAACCACGAGGCGGTATTTCGGATGACGATCTAACAGGCGACACTCCACGAGTGCCTCAATCAGCTTGGTCGGATCATTTCGATAATCGATGCCCAGGGCAATGTCTTCGTCGCTGTGGTTATTGCCGATATCGCCTCTTGGCCGTTCACGCGCCGTCATATGCCACAGGAGCTCGAGAATGCCGACCACCACGTAGAGAGGAAGATCGAGCATCCAGCACAGCCGCTTTAACTTCGTGTTCGTGGGCGCTTCACGCTTCATCGCGCACCGCTATTTCTGTGGTGCGTGGCATCACTTTTTTGGAGCGCGACGTAAGGAACAGGCGTAATCTGTTGGCAAGGGTTCATGACATCCTCCACTGGTGTCTAAGCCGTCGGCATTATTGCTGGCGGCTTTTTCATGTCCGCCTATGCCAACTAAGGGAAACCGCTTTTCTTCGTTTTGGAAAAGTTCAGGTGTTTGATCGTTTAGCTCTGCGCCTCTAACGGCACGCTGGAGCGTCCCTTTGTCTTACTGCTGCTGTGACATCCGACCGCAATTCTCCAACCATCTCGCCAGAGCCAAGCGAGGAACAAAATAGCGATTTCCTACACGAATCGAAGGCAGGATGCCCTGCGCCAGCATTCGATAGGTGTTGCTGACTCCGAATCCGCAGTCGCGCGCAACCTGGCGGGGCGTCAAGCAGAATTCCAGCTGAGGGTCTTTTCTGCGACGCATTCTCTTCGGCTCTGGTTGTGGCTTTGCTTCTAGCACCGCGGTAGCGTGCTTGGTTAGATCAGCGTTGTTATTGCGTTTCATCGGATGCGTAACCTCCATCTCACAATGCCGTTGTGAATAGTTTTACGACATCGACTTTTCGAGTTAGCTGCTTGCGGGTCGCAGGTGTCCCAAACGACCCCAGATTCGCTAAAAATATCGCACTGTATAGAAAATTCCGGTCGATATGGAAAATTTCGCACTCCTAAAAAAGCTGAAGAAAGCGCTTGTTTTCCACAGGCGATATTTGCGGATGGGTACAAGTTTGGCGCATAGTTGTTTCGCCCACCTTCAGCATTCCGACCTGTGGCACCTATAACGTATATAATGGGGCTATATGCCAAAACAGAAACCAAAACCGGAACCAATGAAAATGATCCACATCTACGTGGACGCAGAGCTTGCCAAGCAAATCGAGAATTTTCGATTCAAACACCGCTTCACTTCACAGAGCGAAACTGCACGGTGGCTTATGCGCCACGCGCTCGAGGCGAAGCCAGTGCCGTTAGATAAAACAGAAAGGTCGACCCGATGACAGAGGACAGGACGGGATATAAACGCGGCAATGGCGAAGGCTCGAAGCCGAAGAAACTGGCGAGTGGAAACTATCAGGCAAAGATCCGACTCGCCGGTAAGCGCGTATACGTGACGAGGCCAACAGCGGCAGAAGTCTTGCAAGAGGTCAAGAACTTACGAAAGAAATTTGAGCGCGGTGGTCGTCATGCGTTGAATCAGAACCACACAGTCGAGTCGTTTCTTAATTCTTGGCTGCCCTTCGTAAAAACCAACAAGGCGCCCGGCACCTATCGCAACTATGAGCAGAACGTAAGAGTTCATCTACTGAACCGGAACTATAAGGCGGCGATCTGGAACATTCGACTGGACAAGCTACAACCAAAGCATGTGCAGGACCTGCTCGACGAGGTTGCCCGGAACGTGCCGAGTCCGACGACGATAAAGAACCTCAACGCGACTCTGAAAACCGCCCTGACCAGTGCAATCAAGTGGGAGATTCTCGACCGCAACGTGGCGAAAAACGCGCAGCCGCCGAAACAGAAGAAATACCAAACCCATCCGCTGACCGAGGCCGAATCGATTGCGCTTCTCGACGCGGTGCGCGATCACCGGTTCGAGGCTTTTTTCTACATGGGTTTGTTTCAGGGTCTGCGAAGCGGCGAGGTCATCGGCCTGCAATGGTCGAAGATCGACTTCGAAGCGAATCTCCTGACAGTGAGCGAAGTACTGCAGCGCGTCAAGGGTGAGGGCGTGGTCAAGCTCGGCGTGAAGTCAGAAGCCTCTGACCGCACCATACCGCTGATGCCCATTGCAGCAGAAGCGCTGAAGCGTAGACGGGACCGCCAACAGGCCGAACGTTTGGCTGCCGGCTCCAAGTGGAAGCAGGACGAAGGGTATATCTTCACATCGAGGCACGGCCATCGGGTCATGTCTGAAGAACCTCTGGTAACCCTAAAAAAGCAAATGGCAGCAGCCAGGTTCAGCCCTGACAGGATCGCAGCCATCCGTTTCCATGACCTTCGGCACACGACCGCGGACATCTTGCAGAACGCAGGCGTCGACCTGAAGGTGATCCAGACGGTCCTCGGTCACTCGAACTTCCAGATCACGGCAAAGTTCTACATGCGCGGTAAAACGGATGCCATGCGTGAGGGTCTCCAGAAGGTGAACGACCGGTACTCGTCGAGGCTAAAAGCGGGTGTCAAAGTGGGTGCCGAAATTCCAGTGGGTGTCAAAGTGGGTGTCAAAAATGAATGGCCGACCATCCAATAATTTTTAAGTCGTTGATTTTATTGACTTTTGAAGCGGTTTTGAAACCACCAAGAAATAAAACTCTGTCAATTTTGAATCTCCCGGGCGACGCGTTCCATCTGTTCTTCATTCACTCCAGGTTTCCAGCGAAAAGCAAAGCAATGAATGTACATACCGCCATCTTAATGCAGGCGGCAAGCTGTTACTCTGGAGTTAACAACACAGACAATTTCTCAATTCCCCCAGAATGAAGCGATGGTAAAGGCGTGCCTGATCACCAGACCGACTATCACAATTGGAGACCAAAACATAACCCCTGGCTGGTAGCGCTGACGGTTACCCTGGCCACGTTTATGGAGGTGCTGGACACCTCGATTGCCAACGTCGCCCTGCCCCATATGGCGGGTTCGCTTGGAGCGAGCCAGGAAGAGGCGACCTGGGTTCTGACCAGCTACCTGGTGTCTAGCGCGATTGTTCTGCCGATTTCAGGCTGGCTGGCGACGCGCTACGGTCGCAAGCGCTTTTACATGACCTGCGTGGTTATGTTCACGGTCTGCTCGTTTCTGTGCGGCATTGCGCAGTCGCTGCCGATGCTGATTTTCGCCCGCATTCTGCAGGGTGCAGGTGGCGGCGGCCTGGCTCCGAGTGAGCAGGCGATTCTGGCGGACACATTTCCTGTAAGCAAGCGCGGGCAGGCCTTTGCTGTTTATGGAATGGCAGTGGTGGTTGCGCCTGCCATTGGCCCGACGCTGGGCGGCTGGATTACCGACAACTTCAACTGGCACTGGATTTTCTTTATCAACATTCCGATCGGCATATTGTCGATCTTTTTGAGCCAGCGCATGGTGGAAGATCCTCCGTATCTGCAGGAACAGCGCAAGAAGGTCGGGAAGATCGACACGATGGGGCTTGGCTTGATTACGATTGGTGTCGGCTGCCTCGAATTTGTGCTCGATAAAGGGCAGGAGAAAGACTGGTTCGGCGACAACATGATCACAACGTTCGCCATACTTGCCGCCTGTACTCTGGTCGCGTTTGTGATCTGGGAGTGGAACCATGAAGACCCCGTCGTCGATCTCAAACTGCTCAAGAACCGAAACTTCGGCACGGCTATTTTTCTGCAGTTCATTCTCGGAATGGTGCTCTTCGGCTCAACCGTGCTGATTCCGCAGTTTCTACAGGTGCTGATGGGCTACACGGCGGAACGGGCGGGCGAAGCTCTCTCGCCTGCTGGTTTCATGATGATGCTGATGATGCCGATTGCCGGACGACTGATCGGCAAGATGGACGCGCGTCTGCTGGTTTCTATCGGCTACGCCATTACGGCTCTTGGCCTTTACAATCTCACGCGCCTCGATCTTCAAACCAGCTTTGGCAGCATTGTGCTCTGGCGAATGTTCCAGGTGAGCGGACTTGCGTTTGTTTTCATTCCGATCAGTACGCTGAACTATGTCGGCGTTCCATTCAACAAGAACAACCAGATTTCGAGCTTCTCGAATTTCGCACGTAATCTTGGCGGCAGCGTAGGTACGGCGATGCTGACGACATTCCTGCAAAGGACGCAGCAGACACATCAGTCCACGCTGGGCGCTAATATCATAGCCGGAAGCACCCAGTACCAACAGTTTCTTGATTCGACCAAGGCATCCTTGATGCGCCTCGGGCAAAGCTCTGACCAGGCGGCACAGGCGGCGGTGGGACATGCTTATCAAGCGCTTCTGCAGCAGTCTTCGATGTTGAGTTACATGAACGCATTCTGGTGGCTGAGCGTGATGATCGCCTGCCTCATTCCGCTGCCGTTCGTTATGCGGAAGCCGCCGGCGATGAAGAAGCCTGCTGGCGAGGCGATGGGACACTAAGCAACTGCAGATTCCTCTGCGATGCCGTATGATCTTTCTGCATCAAACTTGAGGCAGAGACGCGTTCTGCGCGGAGGATTCTGAATTGGGCAAGAGCATGGTTCCCAGGCGGTTGTTCTTTACCAAGGGTGTGGGCAAGCACAAAGAACGCCTCACTTCATTCGAATTGGCGCTACGCGACGCTGGAATTGCTGCGCAGAATCTTGTTCGCGTGTCGTCTATTTTCCCGCCGCAGGCAAAGCTGATTCCTCGTAAAGAAGGTTTGAAGTATCTGCATCCGGGAGAGGTTGTTTTCGCGGTTGTGGCGGAGAACTCCACGCGTGAGCCGCATCGGTTGGTGGCATCGAGTATCGGGGTAGCGATCCCGGCAGATCGCAACTCTTATGGCTATTTGAGCGAGCACCACAGCTTTGGAGAAACCGAAGAACAGGCCGGGGAATACGCAGAAGAATTAGCCGCAGAAATGTTGGCGACGACCCTCGATCTCGAATTCGATCCTGACAAAAGCTGGGACGAGAAAAAGGAAATTTACCGCATCTCGAATAAGATCGTTCGCACCGCTAACGTGACGCAGTCGGCTATCGGCGATAAACGCGGACTTTGGACGACGACGATTGCAGCAGCAATCCTGATTTTTGAATAAAATTACATAAGAAGCGTATCTAAGTTGTGAGCGGCTTTTGCCGCGGGGAGCAATCGAGGCGCGGGGCCGCAGGTGCCTGCGCCTTTTCTCTGTCCTTTAGCAAAACTTATGTATATGTGTCGTTGAGAGAAATTTATGCCATCCAATCCCAATTACCGAATCGGTCTGGTGCAGATGTCATGCAGCCCCGACCCTGATGCCAATCTTGATAAGGCAGCTGACCGCGTCCGCGAAGCTGCCCGTGAAGGCGCAAACGTTGTTTGCCTGCCTGAGCTGTTCCGCGCGCAGTATTTCTGCCAGCGCGAAGATATTGCGCTTTTTGATCTGGCCGAGCCGATTCCGGGCCCAAGTACCGAGCGTTTGAGCGCTATCGCTCGCGAGGAGAAAGTCGTTGTGATCGCTTCCCTCTTTGAGCGGCGCGCTGCCGGGCTCTATCACAATACGGCCGCCATTCTGCAGCAGGATGGCACGCTTGCCGGGCTGTACCGGAAGATGCATATTCCGGACGACCCGCTTTATTACGAGAAGTTTTACTTCACACCGGGCGATCTCGGCTTTAAGGCTTTCGACACCGCATTCGGCAAGATCGGCACGCTGGTCTGCTGGGACCAGTGGTACCCGGAAGGCGCTCGCATTACGGCTCTGCAGGGAGCGAATGTTCTGTTTTATCCGACGGCAATTGGGTGGCATCCGTCGGAGAAGGATGAGTTCGGCGCGGCGCAGTATGAAGCGTGGCAGACGATTCAGCGCGCGCATGCGATTGCCAACGGCGTCTTTGTCGGCGCGGTGAATCGCGTCGGCCATGAGCAGGGCGATGTGCGCGGCAACCGTGTCGAGGGTGCGGGGCTTGAGTTCTGGGGCGGCTCGTTTATTGCCGATCCGTTCGGACGCATCATTGCCAAGGCTTCGCATGATAAGGAAGAGATCCTGATCGGCGAGGTCAATCTGCGGTCGATGGAAGATGTGCGCCGCAACTGGCCGTTCCTTCGCGACCGCCGCATCGATGCGTATTCTCCGATTGTGCATCGCTTTCTCGACTCGACAACCCTGGAGAAGTAATGAGCGCGATGGAAGGTACTCCTCGAGATCACAGCTACCGCATGCCTGCGGAGTGGCACAAGCACGCGGCCACATGGATTGCATGGCCGCACAATGCGAATGACTGGCCGGGCAAATTCCAGGCGATTCCATGGGTGTATGCCGATATCGTGCGGCATCTCTCGCGCGTGGAGGATGTGCACATCCTGGTGAACGACGCTGCTGCGGCTTCGCGGACTCGGAGCATACTGCGGCGGTCGGGCGCGAATCTTGCTCGGGTTCACTTTCACGAGTGGCCGACGAATCGCGTGTGGACACGCGATTCGGGACCGATTTTCGTGAAGAATGCGGACTCGATTGCCGTCACCAACTGGAAGTTCAACGGCTGGGCGAAGTATGACAACTGGCAGTTCGATAATGAGATTCCGAATCATGTTTCTGATGAGCTGCGGTTGAAACAGTGGACGCCGATGATTGGCGACCACCGCGTGGTGCTCGAGGGTGGGTCGATTGATGTGAACGGCATGGGCACGTTGATTACGACGGAAGAGTGCCTGCTCAGCACGGTGCAGCAGCGGAATCCCGGCGTCAGCCGCGAGCAACTGGAGAAGCTCTTCCACGACTATCTGGGTATCGATCAGGTGCTTTGGATGAACCGCGGCATCGCTGGTGACGATACTCATGGACACGTGGACGACATCACGCGTTTCGTCGATGAGAACACTATCGTTACGGTTGTCGAGCCGAACCGCGAGGATTATAACCATCTGCCGCTGGCTGAGAATCTGGACCGGTTGAAAACGGCTCGCAATCTTTCCGGTCAGCCGTATCGGATTGTGGAGCTGCCGATGCCTTCTCCGGTGATCTTCGAGGGTCAGCGGCTTCCGGCGAGCTATGGCAACTTCTATATTGCTAACGGTCTGGTGCTGGTGCCGACCTTCAATGACCCTAACGACCGTAAGGCTCTGAATATTCTTGCGGAGTTATTTCCGGGGCGAGAGGTGGTTGGTATTCATTGCGGCGAATTTATCTGGGGGCTTGGAGCGTTGCATTGCATGACGCAGCAGCAGCCGGCATAGCCCCACCCCCCGGGTAGGCTAAATTGCTGGGAATAAAGGCTGTTTCTTGCGAATCTCGCAAGTGTTTGAAAGCAGAGCCGTTGTGGGTAAGTGTCTCGTCTGACTCAGTTTATTGGGTGAAACCCAGGGCTAAAGCCCTCTTTGACTTCGTTTGTATTCACCGGGCTAAAGCCCCGGTGCTTCTACCCTAAAGACAGAATCCTCGGAAACCGGGTGCGCTCAGTTTTTTGTCCCTATTTCTATTGTAGTGATTTCTGCAATATAACCGGCCAAAGAGCGGCGGTTTTCTTCCCTTTGGAATGTGTGGTTTAGCAGGAAAATTGAGGTTAGGGGGCTTGACAGCTATTTCTGCTGGCGAGAACCGGGGCGCTTTCTGCTATCTTGCAGAAAACAAGTTCAGAGCAGATTTTCCTGTGATTTAGATCTACATGTCATTTGGGGTGGGCCAAAATCCTATACCGATCTGGTTTGGGATTCTTCCTCCCTTTGGTCGTCAGAATGACGGCGTTGAGGGGTGGTCGTCAAGATGACGGCAATCGAAGGCGGTCGTTAGTATCACGCAGCATACGCGATCGTCAGTACGACGGCAGCTGAGTTGGTCGTCAGTACTACGATGACGGCGGCTGAATGATGACGGCGGCTGAGTGTGGTCATAGAATGACGGCGGCTGAAGTTAAGTCGTCAGTATGGCTCGGCTGAGGTGATCGTTCGCGGCTGAGGCGGTCTTTCAAATGATGGCGGTTTATCTCTACAGGAAAAATGCTCCACTGGAGCCAAAACCACAGAATGCGCTATTGTCGTGTCGCAGCATCCCTACTCTTTGTTCTTTCGCCCGTTCTCTTCGCGCAGCGCCCACAGCAAAACCTTACTCCTGAAGAACGCCAGGCGCTGATTGCCAAGCGCGAGTCCATTGAAAAGCAGCTAGAAGACGTCGCCATTATTGACCGCAAGGTGATGGTTCCGATGCGCGATGGCAAGCGGATGGCTGCCGATATCTACAGGCCGAAGGATACGTCGAAGAAGTATCCGATTATCTTCAGCCGCACGCCCTACAACTTCAACTTCTGGGATGTGCGGATGGGCACCTACCGCGACATGTCGACGGAACTGGACGCGGTGAAGCGCGGCTATGTACTGGTGGAGATGAATGAGCGCGGACACTTCTTTTCCGAGGGCAACTACGACATTCTGGGCGCGCCGCTGGCCGATGCCGATGACCAGCTCAACTGGATGTCCCTGCAGCCGTGGTCGAACGGCAAGATCGGGCTGATTGGCTGCTCTTCTACCGCCGAGTGGCAGCTGGCGGCGGCTTCGCTGGGCAATAAGGCGCTGACGACGATGATTCCGCAGAGCTTTGGCGCAGGTGTGGGCAAGGTTGGCCCGTATAACGAGCAGGGCAACTGGTATCGCGGGGGCGCGGTGCAGATGTTGTTTATTGACTGGCTTTATGGCGAGCAGAATCAGGTGCGGCCGATGTTTCCTCCGGACACTTCGCAGGCTGATTTGATCAAGGCATCGAAGATGTTTGATCTCGCAGCGCAGATGCCGCCTGTGGACTGGGCGAAGGCCTTTGAGCATTTGCCGGAGAAAGACTTTATCTCGGCGGTGGATGGGCCGAAGGGTATCTACAGCGACGTGATGCCGAACACGACGGGCGGCGCAATGATTCAGAGAACGCCCAACGATCCGGCATGGCGGAAGGGCGGATTGTGGCAGTCGGATACGATGCCGATCAATATTCCGGGACTCTGGTTTATGACCTGGTATGACGTTTCCACGGGGCCGAATCTTGCTGCTTACAATTTTGTTCGCGAGCATGCGAAGGGCGAAGCGGCGAACGAGCAATATGCGGTTATTGCGCCGACGCTGCATTGCCAGTACAAGCGCGCGAGCGAACATACCGTAGTGGGTGAGCGCGACATGGGCGATGCGCGGCTGGATTATGACGAGATCACGTATGCCTGGTTCGATCACTTTTTGAAGGGTGAGGACAACGGCATGCTGCAGAAGACGCCCAAAGTGCAGTACTACACGATGGGTCTGAACAAGTGGCAGCACTCGGATACATGGCCGCCCGAGGGCGCGAAGCCTGTGACGCTGACGCTGACCAGCCAGGGACATGCGAACACGCTGCATGGCGATGGCGCGCTTGCGTCGACCACAAAAGGCGATCTGCTGAATTTCACTTCGACTTTGGATAAGAAGGCGCTGAAGGCTGATCTTGCCGACACGTTTACTTATGATCCGATGCATCCAACTCCTTCTTACGGGGGCAATGTGTGCTGCGCGGCCAATACGATTCCGGGCAACGGCGGCGCGCTCGACCAGCGCAAGATGGAAGAGCGGCAGGACATTGTCGTTTACACGTCAGAGCCGTTGACGAAGGATATTGAGGTTTCCGGGCCGATCACAGTTACGCTTTACGTCTCTGCCGATGTGAAGGACACGGACGTGACGGCGAAGCTGATTGACGTGCAGCCAGATGGCACGGCCTACAACCTGGATGAGACGATTCAGCGGCTGCGGTATCGCGATGGCGACGACCACATGGTGTGGCTGGAGAAGGGCAAGGTTTATAAAGTGACGCTGACGCCGATGAATACGTCCAACTGGTTTGCTGCCGGGCATCGGATTCGGCTGGAAGTGGCGGGGTCTAATTTTCCGCGCTTCGATCGCAATTTGAATACGGGCGGGAATAATTACGACGAGACGACGAGCGTGGTGGCGCATACGTCGATTCATCATTCATCGGAGTATCCGAGCACGGTTACGTTGACGGTGGTTCCGCGGTAGGCTTGTTAATTGTTGTGAAGGGCGTGTCTTCGGATGCGCCCTTTTGTTTTTGCGGGTTGATTTGGGACTCTTTCCTCCCGTTGGTCGTCAGAATGAGGTCTCCTATGTTTTAGAGGTGGGTGCTGGCTTTGCCAGCACTTCGCACGAACGTTGTTCGTGCGGGTCCTTCGACTGCGCGCTTTGCGCTCCGCTCAGGATGACGGCATTTTTTCTTAAGATCAATCGATCACAGAACGGCCCTGGCCTGAAGGCCCGTTGATCGCAGATTGATTTCACCGGCCTGAAGGCCGGTGCTTCTACCTTTGCTTAGCTGACTTCTTCTACGGTGTCGCCTTCGCCGGGGGCGAGGAAGAGGTTGGTTTCGAGGCCGTGCTGACGAGTGTAGAGGTCGTAGTAGCGACCGCCGAGGGCGTAGAGGGTGTCGTGGGTGCCGCGTTCGAGGATGGAGCCGGATTCGATGACGAGGATCTGGTCGGCGCGGCGGATGGTGGAGAGGCGGTGCGCGATGACGAAGGTGGTGCGGCCCTGCATGAGGTAGCTGAGGCCGTGCTGGATCATCTGCTCGGATTCGGAGTCGAGCGAGGATGTGGCCTCGTCGAGGATGAGAATGCGCGGATTGGCGAGGATGGCGCGGGCGATGGAGAGGCGCTGGCGCTGACCTCCGGAGAGCTTTACGCCGCGCTCGCCAACGATGGTGTCATAACCTTCGGGAAAGCGTTCGGCGAACTCATCGACGCGGGCGATGCGGCACGCGTCGAGGAATTGCGCTTCGGTTGCGTCGGGATAAGAGAAGACGACGTTCTCGCGGATGGTGCCATCGAAGAGAAACGACTCCTGCAGCACGACTCCAAGCTGGCTGCGGAAGCTGTCGAGCTTGACGGTGGAGAGATCGACGCCGTCGACCAGGATGCGGCCCGAGTCAGGATTATGAAATCCGCAGATGAGGCTGATGATGGTGGATTTGCCTGAGCCAGAGGAGCCGACGAGCGCGGTGACGGTGCCGGGGCGCGATTCGAATGAGATGCCGTGCAGCACCGGCTTGTCGGGTTCGTAGCTGAAGCGGACATCTTCGAAGGCAACGTCTCCGCGGATTTCGCCGAGCGCAACGGTGCGGTTCGGATCGCTGAATTCGTCTTTTTCGCTGAGAATCTCCATGGTGCGATCGAGACCGGCGACGGCTTCTGTGAGTTGCGTTCCGATGTTCACCATCTGGAAGACGGGCGCGATCATGAAGGCGAGCAGCATGGTGTATTGCACGTAAGCGCCTTCGGTCATGGCTCCGCCGAGAACAGCATGACCGCCGAGGAGCATCACCATTCCGCCGACAACGCCGAGGACGGTGGTTGCGGCAAAGGAGAGCGCGCTGGTGGCGGTGAGCGAGCGCATAACGTTGTCAAGCAGGCGCTGAACGCCCTGCGCGAAGATTCCGGCCTCACGTGTCTCGGCGTGGTAGCCCTTTACGACACGTACGCCGCCGAGGGATTCGGTGAGACGGCCGGTGACTTCGGCGCTGATTTTGCCGCGTTCGCGGAAGATGGGGCGGATGGTTCTGAAGGCGTTGGAGAGGACGATGACGAAGACGGCAACGACGGCGAAGACAATCAGCGTCATGCGATGGCTGCTGCGCAGCAACAATATAAATGCGAGGGTGGCGGTGAGCAGTCCGCCGACGAACTCGACGAGGCCGGTGCCGATGAGGTTGCGGACGCCTTCGACATCGGTCATGATGCGCGAGACGAGGACGCCGGTGCGGTTGCTGTCATAAAAGCTGACGGGAAGCAATCCGATGTGCTGCTGTACCTGCTTGCGCAGGTCGGCGATCATGCGCTGCGCAGCTTTTGACAAGAGCTGGGTAAGAGAAAAAGAAGTGATGGCCTGAATGGCTGTCGCGCCAAAGACTGCGCCGACGAGGGGGAGGAGCTTCTCTGCGTGGTGGTGTCGCAATACCTGATCGATGAAAGGCTTTGCTGAGAGCGGCAGGACTAATCCGGCAACGCGATTGATGGCCATGAGGACGAGGCCGAAGGCCAGCAGCCATCGACGCGGGCGGACCAGCCTCCATATCTCCGGCATGACTTTTTTGAGGTCAGCCTTCTTCTTTGGCTGATCGGCGCGAATGGCGCTGCGATGGCCGCCGCTGCGCTCAGATCTCATCGACGTCATGGAACCTGGTCGCATAATTTCTAAACTCGCGCTCTGCGCGCCGCGATGAAAGACCGCACGCAGAGGATGACGAAGATGAGAAGCAGAACGGACATGGCTGCTTTCTCTTCTACGGCGATGGGATGAGGAAACTGTACGCCCTGAAGAAGACGGATGTAGTCATAGATACTTTTGGCTGTTCCGAGAAAGCCGAGCAGGCCAAGGGTGACGGCGATGTGCATGAGGAGCATGCGCTTTTTCGCGACGCCAGTGATGGCGAGGAAGCCCAGGATACCGAGAATCAAGCCAACAAAGGCGGGAATGAGAGCCGTTGGAGCGTGGCTGCCTGTGGCGACGAATCCAAAGACACCCAGGAGAATGAGTACCACGCCGAACATAACGGTAGTTTTTGCCATGTGAGAAAGTGCGCCTCCGCTGCTTCAAGCATAGTGCATTCGAGGCTGTCTTTTCTGACGCGGCAAAAATCTGCGGGACTCAATTTGTTTGCGGCGACGGAGTGATGCCGATGGCAGCCAGAACTTTTTGCACGGAGACTTCGGGCGGATCCTGCGCGGAGACATGCAGCGCGTTGGCCGGAGGCTCCAAGGTGGCGAGCTGGCTATCGAGGAGGGCTGCGGGCATGAAGTGATCATGACGGGCCTGCATGCGCTCGGAGATGACTTTTTTTGGTGCTTCGGTCAGGACGAAGCGATAGGCGTCATCTGGAAGGTCGGCTACGAGCGTTTCCCGGTACGTCTGCTTGAGAGCGGAGCAGGTGAGGATGCCGCTTTCGCTCTTTTGATGCCAACCGGCCATCAGGTCATGCAAGGTTGCGAGCCAGGGGGCGCGGTCTTCGTCGGTAAGCGGAATGCCGGCGTGCATCTTTGCTTTGTTCGCGGTGCTGTGGTAGTCGTCGCCTTCGGCAAATTGCCAGCCAGTGGCTTTTGCCAGAGCGCGTGCCAAAGTGGTTTTTCCTGAACCGCTCACTCCCATGACGATCAGAATCATGCTTTCCCCTGCTGTGCGATCAGCTGCTTTACGTCGTTGACGATCTGGTCTGGTGTCCAGTCGTTTGTCGGATACCACTTGAAGACTTTGCCATCGGGACCGATGACGAGAGTTGATAAGGAGTGGGTGATGGTGCGATCTTTTTCCGGCGTTGCGCCGACGTCGAAGAAGCGCAGCAACGGAGCCAGATCGGCTTTGCTGGGTGCGGCGAAGTCCCAATGCTGGAAGGTTTCGTTTGTGTACTTGCCGGTGTAGGAGCTGCCGTAGCTGCGCAGCACCTGCGGCGTGTCGTATTCGGGATCGAAGCTGACGCTGAGCAGGTGGGTTCGCTTGTATAGCGAGGGATCGGCGGCGAGAGTCTTGTCAATCTGGGCGAAGTTGCGACTCATGCGCGGGCAGAAATCTGCGAGCGGACAGCGCGTGTAGATGAAGGTGATGAGCAGCACTTTGCCGCGGAATTGCGCGAGGTGAATCTGCTTGTCGTTTTGGTTGACGAGGTGGAAGTCGGGAATCTGATCGCCGGGCTGGATGGGATGGTAGAAGTAGCTCGGTTTGTAGTCGGGCTTGGCCTGCGCGATGATGACGATTTCATCGAGGAGATCGGAGTCATCGGTCGCGATCAGGGTGGCGGTGATGCTGTCGCCGGGATGCAGCTCGCTGATGATGCTGGGATTCTTTAGCTTGTACGGCATCGTCATCGCTTCCATAAAGCCGGGGATAGCGGCTGCGTCGAGGACGATTTCGGCCTTGGATGCATCGACGGTGACGATCTTTCCACGCACGGGGTAATGCTTTGAGTGAGCGTCCGCAGCGGGGGTGGATGGCTCAGCTGGCTTCTGGCGGCAGCCTCCAACAACAATCGCGCAGGCAAGCAGTGTAAGCAGATAAGTACGGGCCGTGGAGCGGATCACAGCTCAGTTTACACTTTCTATGTGCTCCCGCTTTTTGACTCGCAGCCGCAACTCCCGTTAGCCGAGATGGTCGGCAATGCCCTGGCAGACGGCGCTGTTGTGGTGACTGCGAATGCGCGCTCGGCGCGTGCGCTTACCTTTCAATATGCCGAACAGCAACGCGCCAAGGGCGTGGAGATGTGGCCGTCACCGGCGATCTTCGATTGGGATAGCTGGCTGGGTCAATTGTGGCAGCAGCTTTCGGCCGTCGATCCGGACTTGCCTCTTCTACTGACTCCGTGGCAGGAACGCGCGCTCTGGAAGATCGTGCAGCAGGTGGATGCGCCGCTGGTGGTTTCGCTGGAGGGAATTGCATCGCTTGCGCAGAGCGCGTATGCGCTGCTGAGCAACTTCCGGCTGCAGGGTGAGCGGAATTCGACATGGCTGGAGACGGATGCGGAGCATTTTCGGCGATGGGCGAAGACGTTCGATCAGCGTTGTCGCGACAGGAAATGGACAAGTCGAAGTGATTTAGTGCCGCTGCTCAGTGGAGCGGCGCGGGCCGGTAAGCTCTCACTGCCGCGGCAGATTTTGCTGGTCGGCTTTGACCGGTTCACGCCTGCGCAGCAGATTTTTCTGCAGAATCTTCGCGAATCGGGAGTGATTGCGGATGACAGCCCGGCGGCGGCTCCGGAAGCGACTTCGCGGAAGCTCGTAGTTGCGAACGATCTTCGAGAAGAACTGCTAGCGTGTGCGTCGTGGTGCAGGGAGAAGATCCTTGCGAATCCCGTGATTCGCATTGGTGTGATTGCGCCGGATGCGGGCAGCATTCGCGCCGAAGCTGAACGGGCCTTCCGGACAGTGCTGATGCCGCAATCGTTTGATCTTGCTGCAGAAGACCAGCCGATGCCTTTTGAATTTTCGCTGGGAGTGCCGCTGGCAAATGTGCCGGTGATTCGCGCGGCGCTTCTGCTTTTGCGCTGGATTACGCAGCCGCTGCCGGAGGAAGACATTTCGTGGCTACTGCTGTCCGGATATTTGCATGTGGAGGCTTCAGAGAGAGAAGCTCTGGCACGGTTCGATTTCAGACAGCGCGATTCGGGCGCGCTTTCACCGGAAGCGAAGCTTGAAACATTTATGAGCAGTCGAGTACCGGCTTCATTTGCCGCACGCATGCGAAAGCTGCTGGAGACAGCGCGGGTAGACGGTGCATTCGACGGCAGTGGCACCTATACGCAGTGGGCCGATCTGGCGGAGCCGTTGTTGCAGGCGGCTGCGTGGCCTGGATATCGCACCCCGGATAGTGTGCAGTTTCAGGCGCAACGAAGGTGGCAGAGGCTTCTCGATGAAGTAACGCTGCTCGATTTCGCAGGGCGCGGCATTTCCTTTACAGCTTTTGCGCAGGCGCTGGAAAAACATGCGCAGGAGATGATCTTTACGCCGGAATCTCATCACGCTCCCGTTCAGATCATGGGCGCGCTAGAGTCGTCGGGGCAATCGTTCGATGCCATCTGGTTTCTGGGCGCGGATGACTCGCAATGGCCGCTGACAGGTAAGCCGCACCCGCTGATTCCTGCGTGGCTGCAACGCAGCGCGAGGATGCCGCATTGTGATGTTGCTACCGACACCGAATTGGCTCGAGTTGTGACGCAGCGCATTGTGGAGAGCGCACCGGAATGCGTCTTCAGCTACGCTCGCCAGAATAAGGAAGGCGAGCTGCGGCCTTCACCGCTGCTTGCGAATTTCTTTGACGAGCCCAGGAACGCCGAAGCCGCTTCTTCATTGCATGAGCAAAGCAATATTGCGAACGAATTGCCGAATGGAAGCGGCCTGGAAGTACTTGTGCTCCGCTCGGAGACGATTTCCTGGCCTGTGGAATTGAGCGCGGGCGGTGCAGACACATTGAAGCGGCAGGCAGCCTGTCCCTTCCAGGCCTTTGCAGCGCGACGACTGCAGGCACGCCCGCTCAACCGCACGGAATGGGGACTGGATGCAGCGCAGCGCGGCAACCTGCTGCATAAGATTATTGAAAATGTCTGGTCGCCGGAGACTCCTGAGCCGTGGCGTATGACTTCGCTCGACGATCTGAAACATATGATCGCCATACAACAGCTGGACGCGGCGCTTCAGTATCACATTGAGAATGCGTTCCGTGATCTTGTACGAGATCATGGCGGAGATGTATGGATGGGGGCGTACCTGGAATCAGAGCGGACGCGCCTGCTCACGCGCTTACGAGAGTGGATGTTGTATGAGGCGAAGCGGCACTCCTTCACTGTTGAGAAGCGCGAAGAGAAACTGCTGGATGTGAGCGTAGGTGCATTGAAGCTGAATCTGCGCGCGGATCGCATCGACGAGCTTAACGACGGCTCTCATCTGCTGATTGATTACAAGACAGGCGATGTATCGGTTTCGCAGTGGCAGGGAGTGCGGCCTGATGAGCCGCAGCTGCCTTTGTATGCGGCTTACGGAAATATCGAGCGCTTGAGCGGCCTGCTTTTTGCGCAGATACGCGCGGGGCAGACGGGATTTGTGGGGCGCGTTGCCAATGCGCCGCAGACTCTGCTTGCCGACACGGCTGCTTTGCGCTCACTGACGAGCCAGCCTTACGACGAAAGCATGCGCGATCAGTGGGAAGCGGCACTGCTGCAGCTGGCGGAAGAGTTCCTGCGAGGCGAGGCTTCTGTCGATCCAAAGCGCGGCGCGAAGACCTGCCAGTATTGCGATTTTCCCGGGCTCTGCCGCATTGCGGAGACTGAGCGTGTTTCTGGCATTACAGATGCCGGAGGCGATGATGAGTAAGCTTGCGGTAACGTCTGCCGACCAGAGAGAACGCGATGAAGCGCTCGATTTCCGCTCGTCGTACATTGTGCAGGCTCCAGCCGGCTCAGGGAAAACGGAGCTGCTGACGCATCGGTTTCTCAAGCTGCTGGCGCGTGTAGACGATCCGGAAGAGGTACTGGCGATCACCTTCACACGCGCAGCTACTGCGGAAATGCGCGTTCGTATCCTGCGAAAGCTCGAGGAGGCGCGGAACAATCCGCGAAGACACAGCGGTGACGATGCGATGCTGCTTTCCGCACGCGCAGCGCTGGCGCATGCTGAAGCGCGGGGATGGAATCTGCTGGAGCAGCCGCAACGGCTCAACATTCAGACGATTGATTCGCTGTGCATGAGCATTGCGCACGAACAGCCGCTGCTGGCGCGCATGGGCGGCCATCTGCAACCACAGGACGATGCGCGTCCTCTCTACCACGAGGCGGCGCGGCGGACGCTGTCCCATCTTGGCGAAAGTAATCGCGAACTGCATGCGTCCTTGTTTCACTTGTTGCAGCTGCGCGACAATAACCTGGGAGATGCACAGCGGCTGATTGCCGAGATGCTGGGAAGCCGCGACCAGTGGGTACACACGTTTCCGCTGGTGGGAGATATTTCGGAAGACACATGGTCGGAAATCCGGCTCCAGCTGGAAGAGCCTTTCCGCGAAGCGATTACACGCGCACTGAAGGCTGTGCATGAATTGCTGCCGGCGCATGATGTGATTGCGCGGGAGATTGTAGAGCTGGCGAATTATGCATCGAGCAATCCATCCGAGATTGATCTGCGCGCGCTTTCACACCTGAGAACACTGCCGGAGCCGAATGAAAAGTTTCTGGAGCAATGGCAATGTTTGTGCAGTCTGCTGCTGCCGGCGAGCGGCGATTCGTGGAGAAAACAGGTCACGGTGCGCGAAGGATTTCCTAAGCCTGCATCGAAGGCAAAAGGCTCGCTCGAACAGAACTATAAAGATCGCATGATGGACCTTATCCATCGGCTGTCGCAGATGGATGGGTTGCTGCCGGCGCTTTGCGCTTTGCGGCGCCTGCCGCCAGCGCGCTACGACGAAGACCAGTGGGAGACGCTGCGCGCGCTGTTTACTGTGCTGCGTTACTCAGTTGCAGAACTGGTCGTGTTGTTTGCAGAACAGAATGCGGTGGATTTTGTGCAGCTTGGTCTTTCCGCGCTGACAGTGCTTGAAGAACAGCATCCGACGGAGCGGTCACTGGCGGTAAGCGAGCGGGTGAAGCATCTGCTGGTGGATGAGTTTCAGGATACATCGCGCCGTCAGCACAAGCTGCTGGAGAGGCTGCTGCATGCTTGGGGTCCGGGCGAGGAGCGGAGCTATTTCCTCGTTGGCGATCCTATGCAATCGATTTACATGTTTCGCCAGGCGGAGGTGGAGCTGTTTGCGCAGGTGCAGGAGCGCGGCATTGTTGCTGCCGGGCAGGTGCATGGCTGCGTTCCGGTGCAGCTATCGGCTAACTTTCGTTCGCATGCCGGGTTGACTGAACCACTCAATGGATACTTCGAGAAGATTTTTGCCAGCAGACATGGCGCGGGCGCAGCTGCCGTCTCTTTCACACGATCTATTGCTACTGAACCTCAACTGGCAGTAAGGTCCGTGTGCCTGCATCCACAAATTTTGCAAGGCACGGGCAGCGGCAAAGCGGAGCCGGATGCTCTGGAGCAGGCGCGGCAGCGCGAAGCCGACGAAGTGTTATCGATTATCGAGAAGCATCGTCCGATGATCGCCGCTGCCGAGGCCGATCCAAAGCTCTCGTATACCGTGGCTGTGCTGGGACGCGCGAAAGAGCATCTCGCTGCGATTGCCGCCAGGCTGCGCGAGCGCGGTATTCCCTTTCGTGCTGTTGAGCTGGAGCCGTTGGGAGAGCGGCAGGAGATTCGCGATTTGCTTTCTCTGATTCGCGCGCTGCTGCACCCGATGGATCGTATCGCATGGCTTTCTGCTTTGCGCGCCCCGTGGTGCGGATTGATGCTTGAAGATCTTCATATCCTCAGCGGCGGTGATGACAAGCAATTTGCTTTCATTCCCATTTCACAGCTAATAGAAGAGCGCTTGTCGCTGTTGAGCGATGACGGACAGCGGCGCTTGAGGCGTGTTCTTACTGTTCTGACACGCGCCGCTGAACTGCGCTACAGAGGACCGTCTTCGTTTTCATTGTGGGTGGAGCGGACCTGGCATACGCTCGGAGGCCCGCTCTGCCTGGACGATTCTCAGCGCGGGAATGTGCGCGTCTTCTTCCGCATGCTCGATGACGCAACGGCGAATGGTGCGGACTGCATGGGCGAAGACTTTGACGTGCGGCTGAATGCATTGTTTGCGCAGCCTGATCCCCGCGCCAGCGAGCGGTTCGGCGTGCAGTTGATGACGATTCACAAGGCAAAGGGACTTGGCTTCGACGTGGTGCTGGCACCGGGTCTGGAACGCAGCACAGGGCAGGACCGGCAGCAACTGATCTGCATGCTGGAACGGGTCAGCCTCGACGAGGCCGGTGAAGATGAGATTTTAGTGGCTCCGATCGGCAGCCGGGGTGGAGACAAACATCCGCTCTACCAATGGGTGCGAAGACAGCGGCGCATGCGTGAAGAGGAAGAACGCAAGCGTGTGTTTTATGTTGCATGCACGCGGGCGCGGCGCGAGCTGCATCTATTTGGCACTGCCACGGTTGCAGCAAATGGCGATTTGAAACCGGGCGCGACCGACAGCTTATTGGCTTCTGCATGGTCTGCGCTGGAAAGCGATTTTGCTGCGGCTTACGCAGAGCACAGGAAGCGGGATGTGGTTCCCTTCCCTGCTCCTGGGCAGCCGGGAGTGATTGATTTGGCAGCATCCTCGAATTCTGCTCACCCGCCGTTGATTCTGCGGAGGCTTCCTGCCAATGTTGTCATTCCATATGCAGGCAAAAATGTGCCAATTTCGGCGACGGCAGACATTTTCGATGAGCGGGAGAATTTTGAGCGTCCGGAGGGTTCCCGACTGCGCCGCATGACGGGCAATGTCATTCACTTGCTGCTGGAGCGGGTCAGCCGATACCTGGAACAAAAGCCGGATGCTTCCATGGAAGAGATTCGGCGCGTGATCAGGCCGCAGGCGGCGGCGATGCTGCGCGCAACGGCAGTGGCTTCAGAACAGGCTGCGATGGCAGATGTGATGGGCGCAATCGAGAGTATGGTTGCGGATGAGAATGGACGCTGGCTGCTGGGGCCGCATCCGGAGGCACAAAGCGAGGCCTCATGGACGGGATGGCTGGATGGCAAATTACGAACGATCCGGGCGGATCGCGTCTTTCGCGGCGGGGATAAGCCGCGGGATGCGAGCTCAGAAAACTTCTGGGTGGTGGATTACAAATCCTCGTTTTATTCTGGACGCGATTTGGATGGGTTCATCGAAAATCAGAGATCTCTGTACGAGCCGCAGCTCGCTTTATATGGAAAAGCGCTGCGAAAACTTCGCGGAGAGAACGTCATTTTGCGCCTTTGCCTGTATTTTCCACGATTGCGGCGAATGACATATTGGACGGGATGATAATATTCACGATTAAAAAATCTGAGCGCAGTTTCACAAATGTAACAGTGACATAACAATCCCTTACCTTCCTCTTCCGTTATGTTATTTTTCGCGCAATTCGCCTGATTTCGTAATTTAGCGCTTGAATCGCACGGCGATTTTGCTATAAACCTTGCCTTAAGGAAAATTTCCCGACAATTTAGTTACGCCCTTTGGTAACATTTGGGTAACAAACCCAATTACCCGGACTTTCGGTTTTACGTTCTTTTCCTACGTTGCTGTCCCGTTGAGCTGCAGAGCAACTACGTTCAATCTTTTTATACGTGTCGGACATTCAAGAGGCCCGCTATGAATTTTTTCATCACGGATCTTGTAATGGGCTCTGCAGCCAGACTGTTATCAAAATCACCAGGACTGCGGCCCTTCACCGACCACGTATTTCACCTTTTTATTTTCTGCCGCTGAAAGCAAGCACGTTTTTGCAGAGGTGAAGTTTCGTGTTTCAAAATTGCGCTCCTCCCCCCCTGGGCGCCGATAGGTACGTCGGCGCACTTGCTGGCAGCAATAGCTCGCCTTTGAACCCAAACCGTTTCATGCCTCGCGTAAAGCGAGTTGATATTCATACCGCCTTCAGTTCTATTGCTCTGCTGGCATTTGGCATTTTTCTAATTCTTACAGGCTGCGGATATAACGTGAATGGAGCCTCCGAAGGCTCTCTGGTGGTTACACCAGACACGGTCGACTTCGGCGATGTGCAGGTCGGACAGACGGCGCAGAGTACCGTTACCCTACTCAATCAGGGCGTGACTACGGTCAGCGTGTCACAGGTCACGGTGGCGGGGCAGACCTTTTTCCTGAATCCCCAAACACAATTGCCTGTGACTATCGCGCCGGGCAAAACGTATTCCGTCCAACTCGACTTTAAGCCTGGGAGCGCGTCGAGTTATACCGGCACAGTAACGGCAGTGGATTCGAGCGCACGGCGCGTAGCGCAGTGGAACATGAAAGGCTGGGGAATCTCGTCTTCCAGTAGCCAGGCTCAGCTCACGGCTACCCCATCAAGCCTGGCATTTGGCAGTCTTGCAGTTGGCGCGTCCACGACACAAACTGTGACGCTGACATCTACAGGGACTGCTCCACTGACCATAAATTCGGCCACGGCAAGTGACGGATTCGCTGTCTCAGGAGCCAGTTTCCCACTGACGCTCAAGCCGAAAGAGACCGCGACGCTTCAGGTTCAATTCAAGCCGACCGCGGAAGGTGCCGTCAGTGGCTCATTGGCTATTTCCAGCAACGACTATAAAAATTCAACAACCACGATTCATCTCACGGGCACCGGAGAAGAAGCTCCGGCTTTGGCATCTGAGCTGGCTATCAACCCGGCAAGCCTGAGCTTCGGCAATGTGACCGTGGGATCTTCTTCGACGCAGCCAGTCACGCTCAGTTCTTCGGGAACAGCCCCTATCACCATCGCATCCGCGAAGCTGATAGGTACGGAAATTACATTATCCGGAGCGAAATTCCCACTCGTCCTGAAGGCACACCAGACTGTGACCCTGAAGGTGAACTTTGCGCCTACAACTGCGGGCGCGGTGGCGGGGCACCTCATCGTCGATAGCGATTCGGTGAGCCATCCGACAATGACAATCAATATTGCCGGCACGGGTGAACAATCCGCCGCGCCACAACTCACGACCAGCGCAGCGGCTCTGAGTTTCGGCGATGTGACCCTGGGTTCGCAGTCGACGCAGCCGCTTACACTCACGTCGACCGGCACGGCTGACGTGACGGTGAAGTCTGCGGGAATCAAAGGTACAGGCTTTGACGTTTCCGGAGACAACTTCCCGCTGACCTTGAAACCGCACCAGACGACAACTCTGCAGGTGCATTTCAAGGCGGCCACACCGGGCGCGACACAAGGCACACTCGCAATCAGCAGCGATTCGAAGACCGATCCTACGGCTGCTGTAGTCCTGGCCGCTACTGCGACCCCTGCTACCACTTCTCAGCTGGCTGTCAGCGCGGCGAGCCTGGACTTCGGCAACGTAACCGTGGGAGATTCTTCCACACAACAGTTGACACTCACCTCGACCGGAGCTGCGCCAGTCACGATCAGTTCAGCCAGTGTTGCCGGAACAGGCTTTACCGTTACGGGAGCAAGCTTCCCGCTGACGATCGATCCGCAGCAAACGGCAACTCTTCAGATTCAGTTCGATCCCACCTCGCCTGGAGCAGCCACCGGGCAGCTGACCATCGATAGCGACTCGGCGACAAACTCTGCGGCGACGGTCGATTTGAGCGGCACGGCGCAGGCTGTAGTTCCACCAACACCACAGTTATCAGCCAATCCTGCGAGCCTGAATTTCAACAATGTGACGGTAGGTTCAGCAACCGTGCAACCTGTCACACTCAGCTCAAGTGGAACTGCGCCAGTGACAATTACGGGAGCCTCACTCAGCGGCACGGGCTTTACCTTGTACAAGGCTCAGTTCCCAATCACGTTGCAGCCCGGCCAGACGGTGGCACTGTATGTGATCTTCAGACCAACTGATACTGACACAGTCAACAGCACACTGAGCGTCAGTTCCAATGCCGCGAACCCTGTTGCCATTCCTGTCAGCGGGACAGGAGCAGAGGCACAAACTCCCCAGCTGACCGTAACGCCTAACGAGCTGGACTTCAGTAATGTGACTGTAAACTCGACGGCGACACAATCTGTAACTGTGGTTGCTTCCGGCACGAGCCCTGTTACTGTGAGTGCGGCCAACATCAACGGCAACGGGTTCACGGTTTCAGGAGCGGATCTGCCTGTCACCCTGCAGCCCGGCCAGCTTGTCACGTTCAATGTTCAATTTGCCCCGACAGCAGCGAGCGGTTACACGGGCTCACTTTCCATACAATCGGACTCTGCGACAACCAGCACGTCAAGCGTTGTGCTCACGGGCACAGGCGTAGCCTCTGCGCCCAACGCCAACATCTCTCAACTCACTATTAATCCCTCGAGCATGACCTTCGGCAACGTGACGGCAGGTTCAGCTTCGACACAACCGCTGACTCTCTCCTCGACTGGAACAAATCCCGTCGTCATCAACTCGATCTCGGTTGACGGGCAAGCCTTCAGCATTGCAGATCAAACATTCCCTCTAACTCTGAATCCGAACCAATCGGTCACACTGCAAGTGCAGTATGCGCCTGGGGCCACGGGCTCTGACACCGGAACAGTGACAATTAACAGCAACTCGGCAACGAACGCCACTTCGGTGATCAATCTCACCGGAACGGCCGTAGCGGCAACGAGTCCGCAATTGTCGCTGAGTGCGGCCAGCCTGAGTTTCGGAGATATAACTGTTGGCTCGTCGTCTACCCAACCGCTGACGCTTACCTCCACAGGTACAGCGCCGGTCGTTGTTCACTCGGCGCCGGTCGTAGGGCCGGGCTTCAGCGTGTCGGGTGCTACCTTCCCGCTCACTCTGAACCCGCAGCAGGCAGTCACGGTGCAGTTGACGTTTGATCCTACCCAGACGGGAAGTTCGTCAGGTGCTGTCACAATCAACAGTAATTCGGCAACGAATTCTCTGGCCGCAGTCACGCTTACCGGCACGGGAACGCCTGCTCCCAGTCCGCAGCTGTCACTAAGCGCAGCCAGTCTGAGCTTTGGCGATGTCACGACAGGATCGTCTTCGACACAGCCACTGACACTGACTTCGACGGGTACGGCGACAGTGACGGTGAACTCAGTAAATATCACGGGCTCGGGCTTCAGTGTGTCAGGTGCCAACTTCCCGCTCACACTTGATCCGCAGCAAACAGTGACGTTGCAGGTGACATTCGATCCGGCATCTGCCGGGGGGGCGTCCGGTCAACTCACAATCCAAAGTAATTCTTCAACAAATACCACAGCTGCTGTTGGCTTGAGCGGAACGGGTGAGGCTACAACCATACCTACTCTTTCGCTCAGTATCGGCAGTTTAAACTTCGGCGATGTCGCGGTTGGATCTTCATCAACTCAAGGGCTGGTGTTGACCTCGATAGGTACCGCGCCGGTCACGATAAATTCCGGAAACATAAGCGGGAACGGCTTCAGCTTTAGTGGCGCAAGCTTCCCGATTACGCTCGGACCGCTCCAGGTTCTGACCCTGGAGGTTACGTTCGCTCCAACGGCTGCAGGAGCCTCAACGGGCACGATGAGTTTCGCCAGCGACTCTTCTACGAATGCGACAAACTCTGTCGCATTGAGTGGGACAGGTGACGCAACAACGCCGGGATTATTGGCAAGTGCGACCAGCCTGAGTTTCGGCGATGTCAACGTAGGATCCTCAGGGTTAGCTTCACTTACGCTGATGTCCAGCGGTTCCGCTTCAGTCACGATCAACGCTGTGAACGTTACTGGAACGGGCTTCAGTGTGTCCGGAGCAAGCTTCCCCCTTACGCTCAGCCCGGGTCAGACGGTAACTCTTGATGTGGTGTTCTCACCGACAACGGCGGGCGCAGCATCGGGTACGCTGGCCATCAACAGCAATTCAACCGCAAACGCTGTGCCAGCGGTGAGCTTGAGCGGCACCGGCGAAGCAGTACAGCACGAGGTAGATGTGAGCTGGAATGCACCGAGCAGTTCTCCTGTACCGGTTGTCGGCTACCACGTATACCGGGCAACGGGAAGCAGCACGACGTATTCGCTGCTGACTTCCTCGGTAGAAACCGCGACAACGTACGCGGACAACACAGTTCAGAGCGGCACCACTTACAGCTACTATGTAACGAGTGTCGATGCCACAGGCGTGGAGAGTTCTCCATCGAATGTGACTACTGCCTCTGTTCCGTGATGTTGGTTAGAAATAAAAAAGAGAGGTGCGTGTTTGAGCTTTTCAGGTTCGGAAAGCTCGGCACGCACCTCTCCATTGCAGGGGAAGGCAACTGAATAGGATTGCAGGTGCTCGTTTGAGAACACGGACAGCACCTGCAATCACTCTTGTTTAATGGCCTGAAGATAAACGGCGCAGGAGGAGAGCCCAATCGCCTGCATCGGGTGATGACGGTGAATCCCACATACTGCCCGTCTGTATCTCCTGCTCAGGACTCCACTCACCAGTCTGCGCGTCGAACCATCGGACAGTGTATTTCCCCGATTGCAGCTTGATGTGCGCTCGGCCGCCCTTCGGGAGATAGACAGCGTACGTGTTGCCTGCATCCGCCAGGCAATAGTTCCCGCTGTTCACTAATTCATCGTGCGGGTTCGTCTTCCACCATTCAAAGCTGGTGAAAAAGTCGACCATGTATCCATAGCCCTTGAGCATGGTCATGGTGTCGTCTCCACGGCCGTTCAGCCAGCCACCGCCCGTATCCGGCCAGATATTTGTGCCCCGCTTCGCTGTTTCTCCTGTCGTCCCATAGCCTCCTGCCATCGCTATATCCCAGGCAGTGCGGCGTAGAGTATCTGCATTTTCTTCCGGCGGAGGCGGACCCCATAACGGGTAGTGATCCTCATATCCATATTCCTCATTGGTTTGAGGAATGATTCTGCCCAGCTTCTCCTGTTGCTCTCGCTCGCCGAGCATGAAGGCGTGCTGATCTCTTGACCACTCCTGAAATGAAGTGAAGCTGAACCAGTCGGAGGTGCGGTCCTGATGCGTGTTCTTTATCGGATGACTGGTGGCGAGATGCTTATAGGGATCCCATTCGTTAATCAGCATGCCGGTACGATGGGTCCACCACACATTCCGATAGCGGTCGAGGTCATCGCCCAAATCCCAGGTGATATTCGAATAAGCGCCGAAGCGATTCACCGCATACTGAATGAACCGGCGCTCATCGTCGCTTCCGGCTTTGGGATGAACCACGCCATCGTTCATATCGAGCACCAGCGAAACGATCATGTCGCGTTCACGTGCGTAGCGGAGTGCTCTTTCGAACCTTTGCCAATACGAGACGTCAAAGCGCGTGTAATCGAATCCAGGCTGGTAGATGTCTTCAGCATTCTTCGCCGGCCACGGGGTGATGCAGAGTGTCCAGGCGGGACCGGTCATCGCGGGCTCGCCATAAAGCGTGAATGCGCGCCCCGCAATAGTTACGCGGATACGATTGATCTTTAACTTGTGGAGACGCTCGATGGCAGCTTGAATGACATTGTCGTCTTGCCATCCCATCAACCAATAGGCTGTCGTCCCATTAAAAAAATAGTGCTCTCCTGTTCCCTCCCATTGGAAATGCCAGGGATATTTCGAATCGACACGAATGGGGCCGCGGCGATGGCCGTCGACAGCAGTGAATGTGCCGGTGGATTCTCTATGAGTGCGACCCTGACGATATTCGATGAAGTATCTGTAGGTGCCGGCCTTCGGTGGCATAAACCTTATTCGAAAAAGACTTCCATTTTCGGAGTCGCAAAAGCCTTCTACATTCCAACGCCTGCTGCCATCTGCAGCCTCAAACCAGCCATGCAAGGAAGCGTCTGTAAAAGGGTTGGCCGCGCGCGGCCTGGAGACATTCGCGGTGACTTCTACGAAGTCGTATGCCTCGACGGTAAGAGAGGATTGCGTGAACGATATGTTTAGCGGGCCGGGTTTCGAACATCCGATGATGAACAGCGTGGAAACAAGAAGTACACACCACCTGACCCTGCGGAAAGCAACCATATTAATGACTGATGAGCTCGCCGGCACTGATGCTTTCGAGCCTTTCTATATCGGTAAGGGCTTTCTGGAAGATGACCGGCGAAATCCCTTGTGTTGAGGAAAAATTCCATTTATCCGCAACCAGATAGAGCGGCCGGCTCTTTCCTTCCTCATAGATCCTGCCCACATACTCGCCGAGAATACCTACAACCATCATGAGAGCAGCATTGCTCAGACAAAGAACAACCATCAGCGAGGTCCAGCCGGGGACGGCTTTGCCGGAAAAATAAGCAAATAAAGCTCGAACAGCTTCTTCCAAAGCAAGAAGGGTCATCATTCCACCCCCAACGAAGCTGATTCTCAAAGGCAGGGGGGAAAATGAGACAACAGCGGTCCAGGCTAGCCGAAGCATCTTCCCGAGGGGATATTTCGTCGTTCCGGCGGCTCTTGCATTGCGCTCATAGTAGACGCAGGTTTGCGGATACCCCACCCACGCAACCATTCCGCGTAAAAAGCGATGCATCTCGCGCATAGCAGTGAGGCTGTCAACGCATCGCCGAGACATCAATCGGAAATCGCCGACATCCTGTGGAAGGCTTTTAAGGAAAAAGACCCGCATGCCACGGTAAAAAGCCCACGCTGTGAATCTTTTGAAGACGCTTTCTCCTGTACGCGCTACTCGCTGGCCGCAGACGACATCGTAACCATTGCGATACTGAGCGACCATCTGATGGATCACTTCAAGCGGATCCTGCAAATCGCCATCGATCAAGACCACCGCATCTCCGGAAGCATGATCGATGCCGGCTGTGGACGCGTACTGGTGTCCAAAATTGCGTGACAGATTTAAAACCTTAATGCGGGGATCAGACGCGCTCCACTCCACCAGAAAATCGATAGTCCGATCCGAGCTGCCGTCATTGACTGCGATCACTTCGCAGGCATACGGTGAGCTGTCCAAAAAATGAGTGAGTTGAGGGCGCAGTAAAGAGAATATTTCTTCCTCGTTGTAGAGGGGCATCACGATCGACAAGAGCTTTGGATTTGGCCTCGAGATAATGTAGGTATGGCTCATAGCACATCCTGTCTCCGCTCTTTCAGCAGGAAAGGTCAGAAATTCGACAGCAATAAATCGTTATTGCTGCGCTGCTACCTGGGCCCGTGGACTGCCGCATACGAATGCTTTTTTTACAAACACCAAAACCTGGACAGGTTCAAATCGTCCCATTGCAAGCGTTACGGGGGACTTAAAAAGTGGATCATCAGAAAGATGGTCTGCAAACTCGAGGTTATGCTCGTTGTCTAAGTCTTCTTTGATTACCTTCTCACCGACAAATCCCGGCGCGGTGATGACGATGTCATTCTGATCCGCCTCATTCACGAGCGCCGGCCAGTCCAATGCACCATCTTCGTATCGCCATAACCAGGTCACGTCTGGTTGTGGCAGGTCTTTCAAAACCCACGAGTATTCGATCTGAGGCACATTAAAAGCGCGACCGTTGCCGAGGTAAGCAATCCTGGGAGAATTCAGGCCACAGCTTTGACTGATGCGTTCCAACGGTGTCCAATCCCACTGGTCAAGTCTGACGAGAGCCTGCCATGGCGGACTACCGTTCGGGAATTTGAGATTCACCGGATGCTTGTTCGGAAATATCACCGGTGTTACCAGCATGGCCAGTTGAGCGCTAAAGAGTAGTGCGAACGCTGCAGCACCTGGAAACGAATATGCCCACCCTGACTGCTCCGCCAGCAAACCGACGACAAGCGCGAGCGGTATTACGGCAGGCGAAATATGACGCAGCAGATGATTTGTGCCAGAGAGTTGCGCGAGCACAATCGGCATTCCAGTGCAGGCACACGCAAAGGCGATTGCTTTCTGAAATCGGCTTAGTAATTTCTGCTTCAAAACGAAAACTTTGACAAAACAAGCAACAACGACCAAGCCAATTGCGATCACCACTCCGTGGCCAAGCAGACATTGAGCCACAGTGTCGAGCCATCGCATCCACGTCGCAGGCGATGGCGCTCCTAACGAATTCCGGACAAAATTCCTGGCGTAGTGGACATAATCAAACGACTTCTTTGCATTCAGCAGCCACCATGGACCCGCTATCAGGAATGCAAGCGCACCCGCCTTCCGCTCCTTCGCAAGAGTCGGAATCCCAAGCCAGCCATAGTGTCCTGCAATCAACCAGAAAGCGAGAAGCGGACATGCAATCAGGAAAAAGGTGGTCTTAGCCAAAAATCCCAAGCCGACTGCAACTCCCAGGCCAATCCAGCGATCGGGACGATCGGAGTTATCTTCCCATGAGAGGGCAACATAATAGAGCAACGCCGAGGTTGCGAGGTAAAGAGAAGTATCAGTGCCGAAGAATGCGCTGGCGGAAACAACTTCCGGAGAGAGAGTAAATATAAGTGCGGCAAATGCTCCGGCTACTCTACCGCCGACACGGCGCCCTGTGAGAAAGACGAACCAGGCACTCAGCACAAAGCATGCCAAAGAGACGAGTCGGGCCGTTGTCGTGTGAAATCCAACGACGGCAAGAAATGGAAGGGCCAGAATGCGATATGCCGGTGGACGACCGAAGGTTTTTATTAGAATGCGTCCGCCGACAGTTAGAATCTTTCCCGCCCACAAGCGCTGTACATCTACACCGGAATAACTAAGATATTCAGCCTCGTCCCAGTGAGTTCCATAGGGATGATGCAGTGACCAAGTAATTGCCGCGACGACGACCGACGTAACTATGCCGGCCGCAAAAAGGGCCCAGAAACTTGCATCTTGCAAGGGCTTTTTCATTGCAATTAGGTCTTATCCTCTTTGCAAAGCCCCCTCGGTAACAAGTACTACAAACACAGTCCTTATGAACTGTGACAATACTGGACAGCATCCTCTTCTGAAGGTGCGGCTGCTGGAAACTTCATGTTCACTTCTCTCACATCCAACCATTTGAGCGGCGAGGACCGGTAACAGAAACGATGCGGCTTAACCTCAAACAATTTTGCGGATGAGGGAAGGGGCATGATCTGCTGGGCAAGGGGGATTCTGGGGCCTCACATCGATTCTTATTTCGCATCTTCAGGTATAGCTGGAACAAGTTTCACTGTTGATAAACCTAAACTTTCGAGATAGGGGAAATATTTTTCGAAAAGGCGGCCATCTCTTATCCTGGCAATCGGGACTTCAAAGCAAAATCGAGATAACGATGCAGCAGCTATGATAGCTGCGATAAGGATGCAGAAGTGAGACCAACTGGTGGTATGCATATCGTTTTCATCGAAGAAGGCAATATGCATGTGTCCATAAATTCTGCGGATCTGAACATAGACGAGCGCCTGTAAAATATATACGCCATAGGAAATCTTTCCTAAATATTGCAGAAGGCCCGCTCTTAGTAAAACCGTCTGCCATTTGTCGCGAAAACGAATCACCCACACGAGAGTCGCAGCAAATGTCAGCGCGACGAGCGAATATCCAAAATGCGAATCCTTGGCGTGTCCCACTCAAACTTTGCCCACGCGAAATACATGCCGAGAGTAGTAAGTAAGGCGGCTGTCACGAGCGTCACATAGCCAGACGGAACTCGCCACTGCGCCGTCCTAAGGCTTAGCGCCAGGAGCGCCCCAAATGCGAGCCCATCGCAGTGGCACGGAGTGGAGACATACTGCAATAGCGCTCGATGAGGGAACCATATATAGAGCCCCCAGCGTAAGGGAGTTGATACAACAATAATCACAATGAGCACCCTGAAGAGAGCAGTCGGATGCAGGTTTTTGACAATAAAGGGGAAAAGTAAATAAAACTGCTCTTCAATTTGAAGCGACCAGAAAGGATTAAGAAACACAGCCGACGACATGCGGTTCCTGAATGCAACCAGGAAGTTGCCGAGAAACGCGCTGAACCATGAGACATCGAAGAGATTCCTCAATACCGAGCCTTCATGGAAGACCAACCGTGCGAAAAGTCCCGCAAATAACACCGCGTAATATAGCGGGAATATACGCAGAGTTCTGCGGAAGTAGAACTGACGGTAGTAGTTTTCCTTGTCACGTGAATCAAGCAGGATCCCCGTAATCAGGAATCCGCTCAACACAAAAAAAAGATCTACACCGCACCAACCGACAGATTCCAGTTTCCAAAGGACGGATCCTGCCCGGGCACTAGGTCCGAAGTGCACTAGCAGTACCAACATAACTGCCAAGGCTCGTAACCCGTCGAATTCAGCGATATAGCCGCGAAACCTAAACTCCGATTGCTGGATGTAATGTTTCATCGAGGCACCTCTGATAAGTTCAACCCATAGACGCCTGAGCAACTGATCAACGATTAGGCTCGATACTAAAACCCTTTTTTTATTTGCTGCACAACTCAAGAACTTCTTTGCGGTCTTGCTGGGCCTGGACATTTGCCGCCCGCTTCAGCCAGTTCTCCCGCCAGTAGGGATAAATTGCCCTCGGGCAGAGACGATGATAGTCGGATTTACAGACAACACCTTCGAGAACAATGCATGGGAACTTCATGTTCACCATCTTGCCCGACTTCTCTTCAATAATGTGATGGACACGACGAAGCACTTTGTAGATGCCGCCGCAATATGGCAGCATCTCGGAATCGAACCAGAGACCGCGATTCTTCTGGTTTTTATCGAGGGTTGCGAGGATCTCCTCTTTGCTCCGCACCTCGACGAGCTCGCCTGGCTGAAGATCGAGCCGCTCTATCGGAGGCTTTTCAGCGCTTCCCTCGACAAATGGATAGCGGCTGCCTCGCCTGCGTGCCTGCACTTCATTAAAACCACCAATGATGGTTGCGTGCACAATGCGAGAGACACCGAGAACCGTCTCAAGCACGCGATGCGTTCTCAAATCTCCTGCCATGCCGGTATCGAGATTGCCGGAGCGTAAATCGCGTATATACTGGCGAGGATCCCAGAAGCTCATGTGCGAAGTAAATCTGGGGACTTCCGTTGCCTGACATTTATAGATCGTATCGCCCTGCGCATTTTGCGAGGCGCTTGCGGAACAGACGCAAGCCTCACTGCAAGTCTTCTGGACCGACGCAACACCCTTCGTCCATACTGGAGACGTTTCCAGCGTGACCAAAGTAGTTTCCGCACGTTTCAGCCATGCTTCTTTCCAAAAAATCAGGCAGCCCGCTTCGCACCCGCCATGACCACTGCCATCGCAACGAGACGTTTCGAGATGAACTGCATCGGTAAGGCGACGAATGCTCCATCCCTGGATGTAGTCACAGGTCTTGTCAGCGCGCTTGTATACGCGAAGTCTGCGACCGCAATACGCGAACATCTCCGGCATAAAAGGGAGGTTGTCAAGGCAGCCATTCTGATCGAGAGTGCTCAGAATATCTTCCTTGCTGAGAACTTCCACCCATTCTCCAGCCTTTAAGTTCAGTAGATGTGAACGGCTCGCGCTAGATTGCGGCATTGCGCATTCCTCTTCTCTTCGGAATTTTTTGGGAAATGAGATGACACTCCTTCATCTCGCCGAGTCGGCCCCATACCTTTTTTTTGCATTCGAAACGATGAGCAGGATTTATAGCCACCATCCAGCGAATAGTCCACACAGCGAGCCGGCGAAACATGCGGATCGGAATACCGGCGATGAACCATTCTCCATCGGAGGCTGGTATGCCAAAGACCTGCACATCCGCACGGGCTTTATCAAACCACCATTCGAGAAAGTAGCTTTGCTGGATACGGCGCGCAGGCACTGCGTGATAGATAACCGCCGAAGGCTCATAGAGCAGCTGTTCCTTGGCGGACAGCAGACGAGACCCAAATTCGCTGTCCTCATTCTTCTGTGGAGAGGAGCAGCCCGCGCGCGGTCCGAGATCCACGCGGAAGGCACCGTACTTTTCAAAAATGGTCTTCCTATATGCCATGTTATTGCCAAAAGGCGACTCATTGATTTCGTGACGTTCGAGCCCCAGATCGAAAATGGCAACCGGAGCCATCGCATAGACTTGTTTCGCGTTCAACCAGGGTGGAGATGTAAAACCCTTCTCCGGCAATGTGCGGCCGCTTACGCCCATACAAGTCTGCTTCGCAAAAGCGGAGGTAAGGTTCTCCAGCCAAGCGGGTTCTGCGACTATGTCATCATCCGTGAAAGCAAAAATATCTCCCCGGGCGTTCCCGATTCCGGTATTCAGGGCGTATGACTTTCCCTGTCTCGGCTCAAATATGTAACGGAAACGATGGGGATAGAGGTTGATAAAATGCTCAGCCACCTCGCGGGTATCGTCGGTCGAGTTGTTATCTACTACCACAATCTCCCAGTTAGCTGACGCAACAAGCTTCTGGCATGCCAGGCTTTCTAAGGCGACAGCCAGGCTTTGAGAGCGGTTATGAGTGCAAACAACCACAGAAATATTCATCTTTAACGTGCCTGCGGGCTCTCATGAAAGCCGGGTAGAAATTCGGGGTCGTGTGCGGCAGGCTTTTTCAGCAAGCGCTCCAGCGTGCTTTTCGGATTGAGAAGCGCATCGAACAACTTTCCTGCGAAAGTTCGATATAAACGAGTTCGACTCAGACCTACTCCGGCTTCTGCAAGCTTTCCCTTGTGGTAGTTCCAGAATTTATCGCCACGACGATGCGTCAAGTTACGCGACAGAAAGTCGTAATATTCCGACAGCTTTAAATCGAGGCAGAACTTGTACTCTTCGGCGGTCAGATAATCCCGCCCATATGTGACAAGATCGTGCAGCCTACCCGCGATGAATGTATTCATCTCCGTAGAGAATGCGAACAAAGAGCCTTCGCGCACCCGAGTCACCGTGAGCACCTGATGAACAAAGCCAAAATCCGAAGTCTTCAAAGCTGCACAGCATGCTTCGGAGTCGCTATGCAGATTCGTTTCGTTGTAAAAAGCATGACTGGCACGGATAAGGTCGGCGCGAAAAAGCAAAGAGGTTGCCGTGCCGAAGACGTACAGATCTTCGAGAAAAAGCTTGCGGCATACCTCTCGGCCAGAAATAAGGCGGCTGGGATAAGGCAGTCCGGCCCACATGACCTGACGACCTTGTAATCCATACGCGCCTACAATGCCGATCGACGGATATTCTTCCGCGACGTCAACCATCTCTTCTATGCACTCAGGAAAAATCCAATCGTCGGCGAAGACAATTTTGCAATATTTTGCCGACGAAGGCAGCCGGCGCAGCGCCTGATTAAAATTCGGAACAGCACGCAGGAACTCTTCATTGTCGTAAACCCGAATCCTTGCGTCTTTGGAAGCATACTGGCGGGCAATCTCTGCCGTGGCATCGGTGCTGCAATTGTTCGCTACGATGCACTCCCAGTTCTGATAGCTTTGCGCGAGAATGCTTTCTAAACATTCGGCAATATGATTGGCCTCATTGTAGGCCGGTACCACGATGCTGACGACGGGTTGAGACATGTTTTCCAGCTTCCTAATCAGGCTGTGGCCAACGATTCAGAATCCAACTGCGCAGGAGCTCGCATTGTTTTGAGCAGGTCGATGTAAAACTTCTTCTGCCCCATCACGAACAGAAGCATTCCTAAATACACTGCGATAAACAGGCCCGAACCAAGAATGAGCCGGGGTAAAGGCGGCAATGACTGACCATAAAGCTGCTGCAACACGAGCGGTCCGATGGATGCAACGGCGCCCGAGATCAAGGGACGACTCAGTGTTTGAATCACATCCCAGAATGAGATCGAGGTACCACGCACACACCAGGCGATATGAGGAAGAACCCACAATCCCATCGCTATCGAATAGCCCAGCGCAACGCCTTTCGGGCCGAATGGCAATCCAATAAGATAGCCGGCCATGACGAGCGGAGCAATCGCTAAGGCAATCTTCAAGCTTCGCCCAACCTTTCCCACGGCAAACAACAGCCACGAAAAAGGATTAATCATCGCGAAGATCAAGATGGTAGGAGCAAGATAGCGGAAGATAGGTGCCGCATCTTTCCACTTAGGCCCGAGCAGCACAAAGATTGCATCGTGAGCGAATAGCGCACACACGATCGTAATAGGAAGCGTGAGTGCCAGCACAAGCGAATATCCCTTGAGAAAATAGCTGCGCAAGCGTGGTGGATCGTCCTGCACACGCGACAATGCCGAGAACGCTACTTCACCGACTGCTGAATTCAAATTATCTGTAGGGATGTTTGCAAGCTGATAGGCGCGCCCATAGATGCCGATCGCGTCGGCTCCCCAGAAACGGCCCAGCAGAACCTTTTCCATGTTGTAGGCAACATAAACAACGACACCATTCAAAGTAATGGCGCCGCCAAAACGCATGATAGAGCGTAAGCCGGATCTCATCTTCGGCAGCCTTGGAAGCCAGAGCGCTGAAATCCAGAGACCGACAGTCGTAATGAGCGGTAGCGCGACGGTCATCGCAACTAATGACCAGTAGCCGTAACCAGCTTTCGCCATACCTACGGCCAGAAGTGTGCTGATGACGAGAGCAATCACATTGATGACTGAGAGCGCCGTAAAGCGCATGTTCCGCTGCAAGAGCGCTGAATGCTGCACGCCTCCGGCATTGAAGAGAAATCCCGTCGCCAGCGCAATAGTCACCAGGCGCAAGCGGGGCTCATGATAAAAATTCGCAATTACCGGAGCAAGCGCCGCGGCAAATACGGCCAGGGCGGCTCCGACAGCCACGTTGATCCAAAACAAGGTGGAAACCTG
>NZ_LMUM01000028.1:0-101456 GCF_009765985.1 Acidobacterium sp. S8 | reverse complement strand
TCCTGCCAGTCTCGAAAAAGTAGCGGACCTCGTTGCGATCCTCTTCGCAGTCTTCGATGGCTCCATCCATGGGCGAAGCGGTCCGGATAATCTCGTCGGTCTGGTCGACTGAGAGCAGCTGTTCTGTAGTGTTTGGCATGTCTTCAGCTTCACTTCTTCGAAGCCGAATAACCACGACTTTTTACCGCCTTTTATGCGGTCTTAGAAGGCTGCGCGCTGCGGCCTGAAGGCCTCTGCGTGGCTTCGCTTGCATCGATGCGGCACGACAGGGCTCTCGCCGTCCTGCATTAGCTCAAAGGGCGCCCGCCGCTGCTGTGGTGGCGTCCAATACTCGATCTGCTTTCCGCACCCAGGACACCTGCACATGCCATTGAAGCGGTAGCCAGCCAGTTCAATCTGATTGAAGATTCGTGGGAAATGCATGCCGATTATTGTAAGCAGGGTGTCGAGTGTGACCGGCTGTGGAAAACGCCGAAAAGTACGCGTTTAACATCGACACATCGTGAAATCAAAGAAAACAGCCAAGAACGAAGAACCCAAGAAGGGCGAAGTCAGTTTGAACATCCTCTTTCCCGCTTACCTCGCGGAAAAGCTGGAAAAGATCGGTTTAGAGAATGGATTGGACCACGTCAATACGCTGCGATATCTGGTCGCCACTTATGAACTGAAGTCAGCGCCGCGCGCCGCAGCATCCGATCATGCGAAATAGAGTCGATCCGAAATCATTCAACCTGTCGACGCCCTGCCCTGAGTGCTCGGCCGTCGAGGGGCTGGCAATGAGATAGAGCGCTGAAACGTCGATGCTCAAATTCGTCAAATTGACGAGTTTGATGTTCTCGTACACGCGAATAAAACGTTCCGCTGTCGGTATCGACCAACCGAATTCACTCTTCAACCACGGCAACCACGCGCCGTGCGGCAACCGCCCTTTCACTTCGCTGAGCCACTGCCCGATAACCAAAAGCCAGCAAACAATGGCTCTGGCGATGGTCTATCCCGACACAGAAAGTGGTGCAGGTCGTGGAAATAAAAGCAAAGCTAAAAAAGCTGCCGAAACGGCAGGTTTTAGTTCGCGTCGCTTGAACGAAGCGCGTAGCGTTCTTCGTTATTCGCGAGAACTCGCAGAATCCGTTCTCATGGGCGTGACACCGCTCAACGAGGCACTTGCGGCGGTACAGCAGCAGCAGCAGTACCAGCAGTCTGATGAAGCGAAGCTCACCAACCATTCACGGCGTGACGTGCTATCGATTCCGGCGTTGGCTCGCGATGACTGTTGCAGCGGTGCTGTACGACCGGAGACGTGCCAGTGGGCATCGCGTCGTAAGCTTGGCGCTGTTGCCCTGGCGGTCGCCAGAATTCGATGGCTTTGTTGCAGCCCTGACATACGTTCTGGCCTTCGAAGACATACCGAGCCATCTGCAGCTGATTGTTTTTTTGCCGGAAAGTGCATGCGCGGAATTTTAGCTGCGCGCACCCCGAATCGTCCAAGCGTCGAGTGTTAATCCACCGGAACCTTCAGTGCCAGATGCGCGCATTGTGCCGCGAACACAGCTGCGATTTCATCGCGTCGTTGAATCGCTTTGCGCACCAATCGGGCCTGAACCTTGATCGCTTTGCTGAGGGTGTATCTGGGGTTCTCCGCACGACTCGCGACGAATTCCTGCTCGGCGCGCTGGCAGATTTTAGCGTGACGGTCTTCATACCGCTGACGGTTCGTGATCATCTGCCTCGCCTTACCATGCGCTGATTCGGCGCGCCAGCTGCCCGCTCTGCCTTGGCTGCCAGACGTTTCAACTCGGCAATCACTTCGCGATCGTCGTCGACATTGCTCTTGATCGCCTGAATAACCGCGGCCTGATTCATCGGAAATGTGACGATGCTGCCTTCCCACAAGCGCAACTCCTTCAGGTAGCGAACACTGCCCTCGACCGAGTCCTGAACGATGTCATACCCAATGCTCAAACCGCGAATGATGCCGCTCTTCAAAAGCTGATAGGCCGCCACTGCTGTCGGCAAAGCGAGCAGCAATTGCCCTTGAACGCTCAGGGCGTTTGGACCGTCATTCAGCGTGAGCGTACCGATTGGCTCATCGGTCTTATGCTGCCATAACAGTGGGACCTGTGAGCCTTGGTTCGCAATCGTCCTTGCAAACGCGCCGGGAACGATGATGTCGCCGCCGAGGTCCTGATTGTTATAAACCGCAAGCAGCCCTTCGAATGAGCCGTCTGGATCGTCGCCGCCGTCGAGCGCTTTCACTTTGAATTTGAAATCACGTTTCAGCATGAACTAACTCCCATGACACTACCGCGGCGAAAACCCGCTGCCGTTCGTCGGCGCGCTCAGCGACAATCCTTCGAACGAGCCGGTGACATAGGAACCGGGACGCTTTACGATTAGTGCCAGTCTTTTTTCAGCCCTGATCGCGACAAGGTTTTTGACAAAGAAATCCTGATGCTCTGTCGAAATCTCGACCTGCATTTCCATCCGGTCGCGAATCTCTGAAGCAATCGGCGAACCGTTTCCGACCAAAAACGTATGCTGTGCAATGGACACGGTGCTAACCACCTGTAAGCCAAACAGACTCGGCGATACAACCGTCTGCGGGTCGCCGAGAATGTATTGACCAAACGAGTTTTTCAAAAGCCGCATGCTCGTCCAATCGACAGGATTCAGGACAACGAACGTCGGAGGCAACTCCTTCGCGATGGCGATCTGTCCAATGGCTGCGCCGATGGTGTCGAGCGCGGTCGCGCCTGTTGTTGGCAGAAGACTTGGGTTGAATACCGTACTTTGCGGAATCAAACCATGCAAATGCTCGCCGGTTCCATCACCGGAAAGCAGCTCAAGCTCTTCGCAGAGGTTAACGTAGTAAGGCAGTGTGCTCTGGATGAATGCCATCAGCCCATCCAGATCATCAAGAACCTGTTTCGAAGCAGGAAGCCATGTCGCAAGCAGCTTGACTCGTTCGCTCCCTGAAACGAAGTTGAATGCGTTTTCAGGTTTCAAGCTCGCTTCAGGAACTGGCGAAGCAAGCTGCGGCAGCGGAGGAGCAACATGCACGTAGTCGACGATTTGCATGCTGGTCGGCGCGCTATAGAGCAGATCGCGAATTGTTAAGGCCTGTCGAGCTTCCGGCGTGATCCCTGGCGATCTGTCGATTGGCATAACGCCGGTCGTCATCGCGCCGAGCGCCGTCTCAGTGAGGGTCGCCTTGCGCTGCAAAAACTCCTGCATCGCAACGTCTTTGAATTGAAGAACGGCCTTGCCGCTCTTGTCGTGCTGGAGGCGTCTCAGGCTATCGCAGTCCTCCATCGCTTTCCGGAACGCGCTGCCGTTGGCGAGTGGTGACACCAGACGCTGCGAGGCTTGCAGTGTCAGATCAAGTGCATCGACCTGCTTTTGAAAGCCGCCGAACTTCTGCTCGATGCCGTCGACGCGCTCGCTGATCCCGTCAAGCTTGCCATCGAGACCGGTAATTGCTGACTTAAGTTCTGTTTCCATTGGGTGACACTCCTGAGGAGGAATTTCACAAGCGCGCTTGTCGCGGCTGTGTGCGTGAATGTTGGTATTCAACGGATCCGAGGACGAGTGTCTTTGAGACGAGTCGCACACGGAGTGTCGAGAAGATTATGCGCCCTACTCCGGCAAAAGTTCCAGCAGTTCGTCAGCTCTCTGCTCATCGGCCTCGTTGAACGAGTCGACGCGATCATCGAAATCGCGATTGCAACGTTCGCGGAAGGCGAGCCGCAGAGCGTGGTACAGATTGACGAGCGCTTCACCTTCGCGATGCAGATCCGCTGCCATCACTTCAATGAGTCCCGCGTGAGCAGTGAAGGCAGCAATCCTTCGGTCGTAGTAGGTAGCCATGGGCTTCTCTCAGTTCATCTTTGCCCGGTCCGGCGGGTTACGTTCCTCCGGGTTGCTTGTGAGCTTCAGCAGCATATCTTCCAAGCTGGCGATGCGCTGTTCGTGTGCGATTGACTTCTGTTCGTGCGCGGCCACATCCGAGCGCAAATCACGCACGGTTGTGCTCATTGCCATCAAGAGCCGATTCCAAAGGTCTAACTGTTCGGCGCTCACAACCACCTGCTGTGGCTGCTGCTGTTCAGGATTGGTGTTTTCATTTTCCATGTCGGGCATCTCCTTCAAGAATGTCGGCAATCAACTTTGCGATCGGATCGAGACTTTCGTCGGTCCGCTTCGGAAATCCACGCAGCCGGATAATTGCCCGGCCATGCTTCGTGATTATGATCGGTTCGCCTCTCGCAGCACGCTTTAGCAACTTCGAAAACTGATTCCGCGCTTCTGCAACGCCGATTCGCATTCAAAACCTCGTCAAAAACTGGCTATTTTTTCAGAAAAACTCTAAAACTTGCGATTTTTCGTACGCGGGTGCCGTTGTGGTTCCGGGGGTCGGTCCTTAGAGATTTGAGGTACCCTCCCCCCCTGCTTTGCCTGCTGATCGAAAGCATATGGGTGTCCTCCTTTCGGTCGATGATTGCGTTCACGGTGGCTGCTACGCTCGACCAACCGCAGCAGTCATCTGTTGATCAGCTTCTTAAGCTCTCCCTCGATCCAATCTTGAATCTCTACTAGCTCGAGCTTGATCACTTGCTCTGGATTCCATGGACGCTTTTGTTTCGTGTCGTTGTGCTCCTTCCGGCGGCGCTAGTTAGGACGTCCAGTTCGTTCTCGAACCAGTCGATTATCTTCACCAGATCGTCTTTGTTGACGTTGTCCGGATACCAGATGCGCGCATTCCGGCGTACATTGCTTGCTTTTCTCTTCCTAGTAAGCTCCTTTCGCAAGTCGGAGATAAATTGAACAATTGATCGTAGTTCTCGCTGGAACTCCTCCAGCGCTAGCCTGCAATTCGTGCACAGCGCGTTCGGTGTTGAAGTAATGCGCGGCGTCGATAGCCTTTTCTTCGGCGACGGACCGCTCACCTGCTTTGCGGCTTCGCGCAATGACACCTTGCCCCTGATAACTTCCTTCAGTAACTCTGGCTGCTTCTTATCGACAGTCAGAACCTGCTGCACTTTGCGTTCAGAGACGCCTAGTTCTTTGGCTAACTTCGTGCGGACTGCTGGTGCGCGTTGCGGCTTCGGAACGGCTTGTGATCGATTGGTCACAACCCGCTTTGTCTTTGGTCCACCGTGTACTTTGCCAGCCACGACCTGGTTTAGTTTCGCCGCTTCGGTTTCTTTATGAAGCCGCGCTGCAATGACAAAAGTGATGTGCTGATCTTGCGTTAGGTCGCGGCGCTTTTCATTGACTGATTCGATCCAGTCAGTAACCGTCAGGTCGCCGTGATAGATAGAACGCCATTCAACCTGCGGCGGCGTGAGGTTGAGTGCCTTACATGCTAAGACTCGATTGCGCCCGTCAATTAGTTGTTCTGCATGAACAACGATGGGAACAACAACGCCTTTCTCGCGAATATCGTCACGAAGTCGAGTAAGCGCTACCTCATCCATAAGCGGAAGTAGGTCACACACCGGATGTACCGGCATCCCGTAGTCATGCGCTTGGATATCATTCATCGCTGCACCTCGACCGCGCGTGTCACCGCGCTGCCGCTTCCGCTGCTGCCGTCGTCTCGTTGCGATTAGGACTAAACGGTGACTCAACTTTTTGAGTAACCGTTTTCGGGCGACCGCGACCGCCCTCTTTCCCGTGTTGGCGATTCGTGCCAGTGATCGCTGCCGCTGCGGCTGCTGCCTCGCGCTCGTGCCGATCAGGACTAAAAGGTTCCCCAACTTTTTGGGTAGCCTTGGTGCCGACCTTCTCTCCCGGCTTCGCGCGAGTCGCAGCTTGTCGCTCTGCTGCTTCCTGCTCGATCAGCGGCAGCATTTCGGTCGCGCTCATCGCTGCACCCCGACCGCGCGTGTCTCGCTGCTCCAAATCTCCAATTCATCGATCATCTGCAACAACCGCTCGCCTTCATCTGCCGGCAGCTTCTCGGCAAGCTCAAGCAATGGCAGCCCAGGATGCCGGTCTGCAATCGCATCGATGGCTGCTTCGATCGCGGCACAGCGTTCAAGCCTGCGAGCGTCTTCAGCGAGACGTGCTTCGATGCGCTCTAGGTCCGTCATTGTGGCTTCCTGTCTTCTCCGTTTGCTGCAAAGCGCTTGTAAGACGGCGCTTCCTTCGTGACTGTTACGGTCGACAGTTTCTTCGAGGAACGCGGCTCGTAGTCGCCTTTCAAAACATGACGAAAATTTCCCTTGCCGGTTTCCTTATGCGTTTTGAGCAGCCACGCGAACTTGCCCAGGTATCCGGTCGTTTCGCCGCAGAAATGCGGCGTGGCGGCCATCTGGAGAACGACGGCCCGAAAAAGATCCTGCGTAAGCCCTTCTCTCACTCGGGCTACGAACATGCGCTGGTCATGCGGGCTGAGCTCTTCACTCTTTTCCATCTCTCCGCGATGAGCGTTCCAGAACTCCTGAGCGCTTTTAAGAGAAAAAGACAAACAGGACGACGACGACGACAGTTCATCTCTCGCGCGCGTGTCGTCGTCTTTATCTCTTGCTTCAGTACTTGCTTGAGTACCCATGGTGGGTACAGGTTTGGCCTCTGATGGGTACAGGCCTATACCGATGGTGGATATAGGGCTAGGCCGATGGTGGGCATAGGGCTGTACCTGTGGTGAGTACAGGGCTGTACCTATAGTGGGTACAGGTGATCGCCACAGGTTGGGCAGCATCGGGATCGCGTCGAGGTGGAGAGTGTATGTATTAGCTTTGTTCTCTCGTGCATTGCCAGAACTCCACGAGAGCCACTTCTTGGCGCGAAGTGAGTCCACAGTGCGCTTCACGGTGGAGCGGCTGACTCCGGCCATCTTCGCGATGCGCCGCACGCTGGGATAGCCTCCGCTGCCGTCGGTTCCTCGTCCATGACGAGCGATGGCAAGCAGCACCAGCTTCTCAACAGAAGAGCAGTCGGCGTCAAGCAGGACTTCCACGGCGGAGCGGCTCACGATGCCACCCTCAGCTGCTCACCGATTTTTTTGCAGCGCGGCGCGTGGAAGCGGCGTATCGTGGATGCAGGGTTCATACTTTCACTCCCAAACAAGTGAAGTGACTAAGCCGCCGGGTTATGCCGACGGCTTTTTCATGTGCGTCTACTGTGACGAAATCGGCTGATCGATCATTGCCGTCTTTTTGGTGATCCGTGGTTGAATGCCGTTCACTGCGCCGGGATTGTCGAGCCAACGCATGAAGGCTGATCTCGGAATCAGAATGTTCCGGCCAAAGCGTAGATGTGGAATCGAACCGTCTTCGATACCCTTCCGAATTGCCTTCTCGCCAGTACCCGCAATCAAAGCGGCCTCGGAAATTTTTAGGGTTGCTCTTACCTTGTCATCTTGACGGGCTTTCATCGACCGGACCCTCCTTCATTGAAGTCGGAATAAAAAATAGCATGAAATAGTATTTCACTACAAGCTATTTCTTTCGGTGCTATTATGTGCCTGTATGACATACGACGACAAGGAACGAAACGCCACAAGTAAAGCGCTTGTCCAGCTAAGAAAACATATGGGCATGACGCAACAGAGATTCGCTGTCGAGGTATTGAAGACGGCCATCAGTACGATAGCGCGATACGAAACCATCACTCCGCCGGAAGGGGATGTGCTGCTGCGTCTCTCGAAGGTCGCAGACGAAAACGGTCGGCCCGACCTGGGTGCGAAGTTTCTAGCAATTTACGTGGAAGAGTTCTCGAAGAAACTCGGCGGCGAACTGATCATGGTCCCAAAGACAGAAAGCAGAATTGAGCACGGCTACGTGGTCAAGAAGCTCGAAGGACAGAAACAGCTGCTGTTTATGCAGCGCGCGTTGCTGGTGCTGGGCGCTTTCGACTATTCGGGCGATCCGAAGATCAGCAAGGCTGCCGATGAGCTGTTGGACTCTATCGGAGACTTCGCACAACGTTGTATTCCGAACCCCATCGTCCACAAGCTCACGAACGCTATGACGGCCGCTGTAGCGCATGGCGTCCCAACTCAGAAGGCCATCGGCAAAACCAAAAAGAAAGGAACGAAGAAGTGAAAGGCTCAATCAGAAAAACCAAGTTAAAAGGCAAGCGCATTTCGTGGGCGTATGTGATCAACGTCGGCCGGGACCGCGAAGGCAAGCGCAAGCAGGTTGTGCGCAGCGGATTCACGACCGAACATGAAGCAGAAGCAAAGATGCGCGAAGCGATTGCCACTTTCGAAAAGGGTCACACTGTCCAGAGTGACTCGCGAACGTTCGAATCATTTTTCACGTCATGGCTGAAGCAACACGGCGCTGCTCACTGGGGCAATATGACCGCGGAACAGAACGCGAAACGTGCTGGCTACGCCATCCGCATGTTCGGCGATGTACCCATGCAGAAGCTCACTCCGCAGCGCATTGAGCAGGACCTGCACACGTTGCTGACGAGAGGCGGAATCAAAACGAAGGATCATCCCAAGGGCAGGCCGCTGTCACCGAAGAGTGTGCGCGAGATAGGTGCTCTTATTTCGCAGTGTCTCGATAAGGCGAGACGATGGAAACTGATCGAGAGCAACCCGATGGAGGATGTCGACCGACCCGCCGCACACAGGAAGGAAGTCGAGATTCTGCAGCTCGAGGATTTCGAAAGACTCTTGCAGCGAATCCGCGGCACTCGATACTACGCATTCTGCGTGTTCGCTGCTGACACTGGTTGCCGGCGCGGTGAGCAGCTGGCGCTCAAGTGGTCTGATATCGACCTCGAGACAGGAATGGTCACCATCTCGAAGGCGCTTTCGCAGACAAACGTCGGACGGGAAATCAAAACTCCGAAGTCGAGGAAGAGCCGGTCGTTCCGAATTTCAGAAGATACGCTCACCATCCTGCGTGAACATCGTGAACAGCTCGAGCTCGAAAAAGAGATGTACGGCGAAGACTACCAAAACAACAATCTGGTGTTTCCGACTCCCGAGGGCGACTACTACCAGCCCAATCAGGTCACCAATCGCATCAGCGCCTTCATGAGAGAGGCTGGCGTCAAGGGATCACTGCACAAGCTGAGACACCTAAACGCGTCAACGATGTTGAGCGAAAAAGTGCCTCTCCCGATTGTGAGTAGAAGGCTCGGTCACGCGAACAGCCAGATCACTTTGAATGTCTATGCGCACGTAATGAAGGACGACGATATGACCGCTTCTCTGGCTTGGAATGGAGTCACTTCCGGCATCATTTCGAGGACGAGAAAACCGGCAGAGAATGGGAGTTCCAAGGGAGCGCTAGTGACATTTAGTGACATCAAACGTCCCAAGTTGGCGTAAGTTATTGAATTTAAACACGAAAGATGGTCGGGGAGAGAGGATTCGAACCTCCGACCCCCTGGTCCCGAACCAGGTGCTCTACCAGGCTGAGCCACTCCCCGAACGTGTGGCAGACAGTCAGCGCGAAAAGCGTCCTGGTGAGCGCCTTTCTTTATTGCGCGAACTTCATCCAGTTTATCAGAAGATTTACTTCAGAAGTGCATCACGTCTCGCTTACCGGAAGATACCGACGTCCAACAATCCTGTACTTATTGGAGAGTACACGTGCGATGGCCTCGGCATAGGCAACATGCTCCTGTTCGAGAATGCGAGCGGCTAGCGTGTGTTCATCGTCAGTATCGACTACCGGTACAGTCTTCTGCAGAATGATGACCCCATGATCGAGCTGCTCATCGACGAAATGCACAGTGCAGCCTGCGACTTTGACTCCATAAGCAAGAGACTGTCGCTGAGCGTCAAGGCCAGGAAACGCAGGCAGCAATGAAGGATGAATATTCAGGATGCGCTGCGGAAAGCTGGATACAAATTCCGGCGAGAGCAGGCGCATGTAGCCCGCAAGGCAGATCAGATCTACGCTGTGCTCGCGCAGACAAGCAATGATTGCAGCATCATGCTCTGCGCGTTTGCGCCCGCCGGCTTCGATCGCAACTGCATTCAGGCCTCGTTCGCGTGCCGCCGCAAGCCCAGGGGCATCGGCTTTATTCGAGATGACGACTGCGATTTCGGCTCCCGGTAATTTGCCACCCGAGATAGCGTCAGCGATGGCAACAAAATTTGAGCCGCGCCCGGAAAGAAGAATTCCAAGGCGCTTGCGCGCACTCACTGATAAATCACCTTGCGATCACCCTTAACCGTCTTGCCGATGACATAGAACTTTTCATTTGCCCGCTCCAGCATCGACTTTACCCGCTTGAACTTCTCTGCAGGGACCACGGCAATCAGGCCGATGCCAAGATTGAAGGTGCGCAGCATTTCGTCCTGTGGAACATTACCGAGATCGCGCAGATGATCAAAGATGGGCAGAACCGGCCAGCTGCCAAGGTCAATTTGAGCGGAAATACTCTTCGGCAGTATCCGCGGCAGGTTTTCCGTAATACCGCCGCCGGTGATGTGGGCCATGCCGGTGACGTAGTCGCTTGCAGTAAGTTTCTTGATGATACTCAGGTAACTGCGGTGAGTCTTCATCAAAGCCACGCCCGCCTTTTCTTTGAGCGCATTCACGTATTGTTCCGCCTTATATCCTGCGACCTCAAAAAATAGCTTGCGAGCAAGCGAATAACCGTTCGTGTGCAGGCCAGTCGAGGGTAATCCGATCAAAACGTCGCCCACCTGAATGCTGGCTCCGGTGATAATCTTCTCGCGCTCTACCACGCCTACGATAAAGCCCGCCAAGTCGTATTCACCGTCAGAATAAAAGCCCGGCATCTGCGCAGTTTCGCCGCCGATCAAAGCGCAACCGTTGGCGCGGCAGGCCTCGGCCAGTCCGCTGACGATCTTTTCCGTGACTTCTCCATCCAGCCGGCCAGTAGCAAGGTAGTCGAGGAAAAAGAGAGGAACCGCTCCCTGCACGGCAATGTCGTTCACGCAATGATTCACGAGATCAGCACCCACCGTGTGATGAATACCCAGTTCGAAGGCGACTTTCAGCTTGGTACCGACCCCATCGGCGCTTGAAACCAGCACCGGCTGCTGATACTTGGTCGTATCCAGCTTGAAAAGGCCGCCGAAACCGCCGATTTCGCTTAACACATTCCGGGTAAAGGTTTTTTGCGCCAGATATTTAATTCGTTGCTTGGCGCGGTCGCCGCTGGTGATGTCAACTCCGGCATCGGCATAGGTGACTGGAGAGTGGCTCATGCTGGATTTCTGCTCTGACAAGGCAATTCCATTCGACAAGGTATTAAGACTGGAAAAGCCAGTTTAGCATCCGCCCGGCTGCCGGAGGCCGGGTTTTGGGCGAGGATTCTGGTCTTATCGGCTGCGCAATCCCCAAAGCGGGTGTCGTGATTTGTCGCACATTTGTCTCGGAAAAATTTACCGGGTAGCGCACCTTTATGGATACGCTTAGTGGAGCGCTTCCTGCGCTACTGGAGATTCTCTTGAAACAGTCACTGGTGACCCGCTCTGCAATATTCGCTGCACTACTTGCTTTGGCATCCGCACCCGCAGTGGCCCATGCCGCCAAATTCGGACCCGGCGGCGGTATTCCTTGCCCCATCGGTCAGGGTGGCAAGAATGGTTTTGGACCTGGCGGCGGTATTCCAGTTCCTATTGGTCAGCCAGGTAAAGGTGGTAATTCGTTCGGACCCGGCGGTGGTATTCCTTGCCCTATCGGCCACGGAAAGGGTACAAGACTTTAAAAGATGTTCCATTGTCTAAAGCTTCCCCCCGGGGCGCGCATTTTCTCTATTCAGGATCACTGAAAATGCGCGTACCATGCCCCTATGAAAGTGTCGCTGTTGGATAATGCGCTGTGGGCAGCGAGCTTCGCGGGGAATGCTGTTCTGTTTTTTGTTCTGATTTTCCGCGAGAGATGGCGACAGTTTCCCATTTTTACAGCGTGGATGGGCTATTACGTCATTGAGAATATTGTCGCTTATCTCATCCTGAGCTTTAATCCGGTCTTTTATTCCACAGTTTATTGGGTGATGTTTTCTCTCGATTTTCTATTGCAGATTGCCTTGATATTTGAGATTACCCATGTTGTATTGCGGCCGACCGGGAGTTGGGTGCAGGATGCGCGATCCACCTTTCTTTTATGGGGGTTGGCGGGGGCGTTCCTTGCAGCAGGTCTTACAATTGCTGTACATCCGCTGGTCCATCGCTCGGCTGACACATGGGGAATTCGCGCTTTTCTTTTTACCAGCCTGCTGTTCTGCGAGCTTTTTCTCGTCATGCGGGTTTCTGCACAGCGGCTCGGTCTGGTACCCAGAAACTACGTGATGAGCCTCGGAACCGGGTTGACTTTATGGTCTCTCGTATCAGTTGGGGTCGACGTCGCGCACAGTTATTTTGGGGCGGCGCATGTTGCTGATTTTACGATGCTTGAACATATCCGAACATCAGCCTACATCCTTGCCGTGATGTATTGGATCGCCACCTTTTCAGTCGCCGAGCCGGAACGAAAGCCTCTTTCTCCGGAAATGCAGAATTATCTTCTTGCTTTACATGCACGGGTTCAATACGATTCTACGCAGGTTAGCAGTGCTCAAAATTCTCGCTGAGAGCTGGCCGTGACTTCAATATTTCTTCTTTGTTTCTTTGTTTTTCTCGCCGGCGGCCTGATTTATACTCAGGTCAGCGTACAACGTCTACGTTCTGTTTCATGGGACGATCTTGTGGCTCGCATGCAGCCGCTGCATGCTCGTGGCCTGGAGATTGTCGCTCTGGATAATCTTCAGCCAAAAGCAAATCAGGTCAAGTTAGAACCCGAGCATCTCTGGGGTCTTGTGGGCGGCATGGAAGGCCTGCGCTGCATGCGCCGGAATGCCGATCTTCTGATCGCCCTTGCGGCTTATGTACAGCGCTGGAACTTTGAAGAGGGCGTGATTGTCACTGAGCGTATGCGCCACGACGCCATGCAGCTGAAGCGCGCCATCTTCTGCCTTCGCTTCGACATGATGATTCGCCGTAGTCACATTCGCGCACCTTTCTATATTCAGCAGGCCGCTTCTTCTTATTACCTTATGACGCGTCGGGTGCTTGCGTTATATGAGACGAGCCATGCTGGCTTGCTTCCTCGTTTAGCTGAAGTGATGTAGTTTCTGCAAATGGATAGCATCACCCTATACTGATCGGGTGATGCCTGTTTCCCTCAAACGAAAAATCCAGCGTTCTACTGAACTACAGCAACGCGCCGAAAGGCTCTTTCCCGGCGGTGTTGATTCTCCTGTGCGCGCTTTTCGTGCCGTAGGAGGACATCCTCCTTTCGCAGTCAAGGGTGATGGAGCCTATCTCTGGGACGCAGATGGGAACCGGTATATCGACTACTTCGGCTCGTGGGGACCCATGATTCTTGGGCACGCCTTTCCGCCAGTCGTCGACGCGATTCAACAGGCTGCGGCCAGGAGCGCCAGCTTCGGTGCTTCTACTCCTGCTGAGGGCGATTTGGCTGAACTAGTGGTTGAGGCTTATCCGTCGGTGGAGAAGCTGCGCTTTGTCAGCTCGGGAACGGAAGCAACCATGTCGGCAATCCGCCTGGCACGGGCTTTTACCGGACGCGATTATGTCATCAAGTTTGAAGGCTGTTATCACGGCCATTCCGACGGGCTCCTTGTGAAGGCTGGTTCCGGAGTGGCAACGTTTGGGATACCCGGATCTGCTGGGGTTCCTAACGACGTTGCCCGTTATACACTCGCGTTGCCTTTTAACGATATTTCTGCCGTGGAAGCGGTTTTTGCCGAGCATCGCGGCGAAATTGCGTGCATTATTCTTGAGCCAATTGTGGGTAATATGGGCTGCGTCCCACCCGCGTCCGGGTATTTGGAGGCTCTCCGCAAAATCACCAGGGAAGAGAATGCTCTGCTGATCTTCGATGAGGTGATGACCGGCTTCCGGGTGGCTTATGGTGGAGCGCAGGAGCTGTACGGCATCCAGCCGGATATGACGACGCTTGGCAAGATCGTGGGCGGTGGTTTGCCCTGTGGCGCTTTCGGCGCGCGCGCGGAGATCATGGATATGCTGGCGCCGCTGGGTCCGGTCTATCAGGCAGGAACGCTAAGCGGCAATCCGCTGGCGATGGCCGCCGGCATTGCGACGGTCGGCTATCTGAAAGAGCATCGCACGGAGGTATATGCCAGGCTCGAAAGCCTCAGTGCCGCCGTAGCTGATGGTGTTGCCGCGGAAGCAGCCAAAGCGGGTGTGCCGCTCACGACGAATCGCGTTGGAGCGATGTTTACCTGGTTCTTTACGCAAAACCATGTGACGGATTTCGAATCGGCTTCCACGTCGGATACGGCGGCGTTTGCCCACTTTCATAACGCCATGCTCGACCTCGGCGTGTGGCTGCCTCCTTCTCAGTACGAGGCAGCGTTTTTGAGTGCCGCCCATTCGACGGATGATGTCGAAATTACCATTGCTGCGGCAAGGGAAACTTTCGCGGCTATCGTCGGATGATGTGATTGGGGGGTATCCCCCGGTCTTTTGTACGGAGATTCTTTATTTTCTTTGATTTAGACTGACTCCTGTGTACGGAGATCATTTATTTTCAAGAGTTTGCGCATAACGAAGAGGTGTGATCCGAAAAGGTCACACCTCTTATTCTTATTTTATCAATTTATCCGATAATTCTCTGCAGACATAAGCTATTGATTTTACAATGCTTATCCGCCACTACCACTTGACAAAGACCAAGCGTCCACGGTCACGTAGCGGATGCCTGAAGATTCGGATAGCAGCTGAGCGGTAGCTGCTACGGAATGGCTGCGGTCCTGGCCGATTCCGGCTTGTCCGCCGTCATGCAGGAGCAGGTTGGAGCCTGCTCCGTTCCGCCGATTGCGACGGATGCCCTTTTGCAGATTTGCAAGGACCTGCCCGGCGGTCGTTGGCTTCCAGTCGTATCCCATGGCGTTCCACAGCACCGGAGTCAGTCCCAGCTCGCGCGCGGTACGGAGAACGTCAGGACGGCGTGCTCCGTGAGGTGGTCGAAAGTAACGGACTGGCTCTCCCAAAGCATCTTCGATGGCTGCATTGCAGGCGGTTAATTCGTCACGCACACGCTTTGGCGATTGAAAGAGAAGCACCGGATGCGTCGTGGTATGGTTGCCGACGAGATGTCCTGCGGCTCGGATGGAGCGGGCTATGTCTGGCCGCTGGCGAACAAAGCGGCCTATCAGGAAGAAGGTAGCGTGGACGTTGTTACGCGCGAGGACGTCAAGCAATTGCTGCGTATAGGGGTCGTTCGGGCCGTCATCGTAGGTCAGGGCAAATTCATTGGGGTCGCCGCCCCCGATAATGGCTTTTCCGAATATCTGCGAGGTGGGCCACATGGCTGCGTAGGCGTAGCCTCCGGCCGCGAGCGTGACCGCGGCTCCGGCTGTGGCGATGGTAGCGAGCATTGGGTTTAGTTTAGCCTGTTACCGAAAGGGAAAGGTTCGAGTGGCATCTTCCCGAGTAGCATGATATTTTCGATTTTTATTCGCCCAAGAGATCTATGATGGCCAAAACTTCAGAAAAACCGCGTTTTATCGCCCTGGAAGGGCCGATTCGTGTCGGAAAGTCGTCACTGGCACGCATGCTGGCAGGAAACTTAGAAGCCCAGCACATTGTTGAGCCGGAAAATAATCCATTTCTCGATCGCTTTTATGGGGCTGAGTCGGGGATGGCGTATGCTGCGCAAATGTGGTTCCTGATGGAGCGGTACGAGCAGCTCAAACCGCTCAAGAACGCCAAGGGCACGATTGTTTCAGACTACATATTTGAAAAAGACAAGCTGTTTGCGTATGTGAATCTCAATGACGCAGAACTTGCTCTGTATAACCGCTATTACGAGATGTTTCGCGAACAGGTGCCTGCGCCGGATCTCGTGATTTATCTGCAGGCCACGCCTGAGGTGCTGAAGCAGAGGCTGAAGCGCAAGGGCGCGGCTGGTGAGCGCGACATCAGTGACGAGTACATTGAGCAGATTATCGCTGCTTATGAGCATTTTTTCTTTCACTACTCGGCGAGCGATCTGCTGGTGGTAAGTACGTCGGATATCGATTTTGTGAATAATCCCAAAGACCTGCAACTGCTGATGAAGCGGCTGTCGGAGCCTATCAAGGGGAAGCAGTATTTCTTGCCCCTGGGTGAGAATGCTGCCGGTTGATAACAGGAGAACTACAGGTCTTTTGACTGAGCTCCCTCCGGTCGCTTCGCTCAGGATGACAACGTTTTTCGAGGATTGAATTCATGCTTTCCCACCCTTTAGGGAAGGGCGCTGCGGGTTGATCTACTTATTTTGACGGATTCTCTAGAAACATGAAGCGTTTTTGCGAAGTGATATATTTCATGGATTCTTCCTCCCGTTGGTCGTCAGAATGACGGCATGAGAAAATGGGCAAACAAAAAGGGCGCGAAGATCGCGCCCTTTTTACTGAATTACAGATTGCTTAGGCCGCTGCGGTTTTGCTGAGTGCCGACTTTGCCTGCTCGACGAGAGCGGTAAAGCCCGGCGCGTCGTTGACCGCGATGTCGGCGAGGATCTTGCGATCCAGATCAACACCGGCCGTCTTGAGGCCATGGATGAACTGCGAGTAGCTGATACCGTTCTGCAGGGCGGCAGCATTGATGCGCACGATCCAGAGGGAGCGATACTGGCGCTTTTTCTGCTTACGGCCGCTGTAGGCAAATTTCAGGCCGCGTTCAACGGCTTCCTGGGCTGCCTGGTAGAGCTTCGATTTTGTGAGGAAATAACCACTCGCGCGCTTCAGGATCTTTTTGCGGCGGTCATTGCGTTTTGTTCCACGTTTTACGCGGGGCATTGCTTTGGTTCTCCTTTGCGTGTTTCGTTTAGCGGCTGGAGGCAGGAGGCTCGGGATATCCCGGCTTTAACCTCTTCACTCGCTTTCAAACCTGAATCGCTCGGCCATTGCTGGCCGGGGCCCCAACCGGAACGCTTTACCGGGGAACCTCATTCCCGAGGGAATGGATCAGGCGTATGGGATCATGCGGGCTACCTTCGCGTAGTCGGCATCCGAGACGTAGGCGGTGTGAGCTAACTTCCGCTTGGTCTTGGTTTCCTTCGACGTGAGGATGTGGCGCATCTTGGACTGACCGCGCTTGATTTTGCCGGTGCCAGTCTTTTTGAAGCGCTTGGCGGCGCCCCGATGTGTCTTCAATTTGGGCATGGTTTTCCCTGCTTAGAAAAACAGTAAGTACAACATCACCCAGTATACGGGAAGTATCGGCTTTCTGCTACCGGAAGGGATGCCGAACCATTCACATTTCGTTTACATTTAATTCTATGACGAAAGCGTCGAAAGTGGACCTGGTGGGCGTCGGGTTGAACGCCACGGACACACTTATCCCCCTCACTACCTTTCCCAAGGCGGGTGCCAAGATTGAATATCGCACGGCGAGCGTGCTGCCCGGCGGGCAGGTGGCTACGACTGTGGTTGCCTGCCAGCAATGGGGGCTGAAGTCGCGGTATATCGGCAAGCTTGGCGATGACACGGCAGCAACACTTCACCAGGAGGCATTTGCACGGGCCGGGGTGGAGTCGCACCTGTTGATTGTTCCGGGTGGCGCGAGCCCACAGTCGCTGATTCTGGTGGACAGCGATGGCGAGCGGACGGTGCTCTGCCGCCGCGATGAACGCATGGTGCTGCAGCCGGGCGATCTGAAGCGTGAATGGGTGGTACAGGCGCGGGCTCTCCATGTGGATGGCCACGACACGGCGGCAGCGACACTGGCGGCGCGGTGGGCACGCGAGGCGGGGATTCCGGTGATTGGCGATCTGGACGAGCCGTATCCCGGCGTGGAAGAGCTGCTGGAGAACATTGACTACCTGATTGTGAGCCGCGATTTTCCTGTTCGATTGATGGAAATGGATGATCTGGAAGATGCGCTGCGCAGTATGCACGAGCGTTTCGGCTCCGTTCTGGCGGCGGCGACACTGGGGCAGGATGGCGTGCTGGCGTGGGATGGCAAGGAGTTCCATCACGCGGCAGCTTATTGCGTGCCGGTAGTGGATACGACGGGCGCCGGAGACATCTTTCATGCCGGGTTTATTTACGGCCTGCTGCAGGGCTGGCCGCTTGAGCGGCAGATGGATTTTGCCTGTGCGGCGGCGGCGCTGAACTGCATGGCATCGGGCGCGCGCGGCGGGATTCAGCCAGTTGAGGCGATCGAGACACTGATGGCGACGGGAACGCGGTATCGGGCGGCCTATTATGTTTCGGACCGGATGCGGTAGGGGTTTTGCGAGCCATCTATCTGCCAGCCTAAAGTTCTACCTAAAAATTTCTGATTGTTTCGCTGTTGCAGCGCTTCGATGATGGCTTTGCGGTGGATGCTAGATTTATCTTCGCGATGAAACGACGGAATTTTCTCAAGTCAGCTTTACAGGCAGGCATGGCGGCAGGAATTGCTGAGAACGCCGCCGCACAAATCACAGACAGCAAACAAAACGGCACGCCAGTGCACAGCGAGATGCCCTCCACCCTGATCGGGCCCGAGGCGGAGGCCGGATATTTTTCCGAAAAGCGGATGCATGCGGCTCTGGGAACGGCGGAGCTGAGCAGGCCTACTGATATTCAGGTGGTGGTCTATAACTTTCCAAGCTGGCATGCCTCACCGTATATGGAGGCGCGCTTCGGCAAGGGCTGGACTGAGTTTGATGCGCTGCGCAATGCGCGGACGCTCTTTCCTGGACACACGATGCCGCATTATCCGCTCTGGGGGTATTACGACGAGGCCGATCCGGCGTGGGCGTCGCGGGAGATCGATTTGGCTGCTGATCATGGCGTGGATGTCTGGCTGATTGACTGGTACTGGCATAACGGAACGCAGTTCTATCAGGAGCAACTGGAGCAGGGATTTTTAAAGGCTGACAATCGCGCACGATTAAAATTTGCCGTGATGTGGGCGAATCATGATTGGAAGAATGTATATCCAGCCCGTTCACCGAACGATGCTGCGATTCTGCTGGCGCAGACGCATTCGATCGAGGATTTTGAGAAGGTCACGAATTATTGCGCGGAGCACTATTTCAATCAGCCGAATTATTTCCGCATCGATGATGCTCCACTCTTTGCCATCTTTGACGCGGGCAAGCTGGTAGAGCAACTGCAGGTAGACGGGACGCGGCGTGCTTTGGATCGCATGCGAGAGCGAGCCATGAAGCTTGGATTTGCGAAGCTGCATCTGCAGGTCTGCAATGGATATGACCGCTATGCGAAGCAGTTGAAGCAGCTTGGCTTCGATAGTGCGACGCAGTACGGTACGTTTGGCTGGACCTATGGATTAAAGCCGGCTGGATCGCGGATTCCTTATGGCGTGGGGGCGGCGGAGGGGATTGCTGCCTGGAAGAAGATGCGGGAGACGCTGGAAGTCCCGTTCTTTCCCTGCTGCTCGGTTGGATGGGATGACAGTCCCCGCTTTGGGGAGTTTGCTGCGATTGCCATCAACCGGTCGCCAGATCAATTTGAGCGCGTAGTGCGCGCAGCTCGGCATGTGGTAGCTTCGGATGCCCATACAAAGCTGGTGTATGTTGCCGCGTGGAATGAGTGGACCGAAGATCACGTACTGTTGCCGGATTCTTATTGGGGATACAGCTATTTGGAGGCACTCCTACGAGCGGTGAAAGATTAGCCGCCTGTAGCAGATACATTTTCTTGCTCTTCGGGCAGATGCCACCTATTCTGTGCAGGCGGAGGAAAGACCTGTGGCGCACGCAATCTTCATCAGCTATCGCCGTGACGATACGGAAGGCGAAGCTGGACGACTTTTTGACGATCTTACGCGGGCTTTTGGCGGAGACGCCGTTTTCATGGATGTGGCCGGTATCGGACCGGGAACGGATTTTCGTAAGGCGATTGATGACAATGTCTCGAGCTGCGGGGTTCTACTGGCGGTCATTGGACCGGAGTGGACGACGATTACGGGATCAAGCGGTGAGCGGCGGCTTGACGATTCGAATGACTATGTAAGGCTGGAGATTGCTTCTGCGCTGCTACGCAATGTTCCGGTCATTCCTGTGCTGGTACACGATGCGCGCATGCCACATGCTGACCAGCTTCCAGACAATTTGAAAGACTTCGCGTATCGCAATAGCGTCGAGATCACGCATGCGCGGTGGAATTCAGATGTGCAGCTGCTGGTTCAGGCGCTGACGCAGTATGTGCACGCGACAAAGGCTACGGAGACCGATACTGTTCATGCGACAGTGCCGGTACAATTGCCAGCGCCTCATCCAGCTGCGGACGCCGCCCCGGCGAAGAGAAAATCGAAGATGCCGCTAATTGCCGGAGCAGCCGCCTTAGCTGTAGTCGTCATCGGCCTGGTTATCTTCTTTGTGCTGCATAAACCGTCCGGCGGATCGGCGCTCAACGGACACTGGACCGATACGAATCCGAATGGGCTTGGCTCAGTCGCGGAGTTAGACATTTCGGGTGAAGGGAATCAACTCGCCGTTCATGCGTGGGGTGTTTGCAAGCCGGCTAATTGCGACTGGGGCACACAGAATGCCACGTTCGATGGACAGACGGCCAAGGCGACCTGGAGCTTTCTGTCGAATGACAGCGGACAGGAAAAAGGCCGCGTGGCCACGTTGTCGATCTCGGCAGGAACCGACGGGAAGCTCAATGTGACGATCAACAACGCGTATGCTCAACGCCCCGGGACAGTTCACCAGTTTGAATTCGTGCGTGCACAGTAGCGGGTTCGTTAGAGATCAGTGCGCCTGCCCGAGCTTGTAGGCTGCGGTTGCCACTGCAGATAAAACGCCAGCCAGGGCTCCCAGAAGTGCCCAGAGCTGTCCTACCTTCAGGCTTCCGAGAAGGTCTTTGATAGAAAGCTCTGCTGCGGAGACGGCAGGAGGCGCAGCAGGGGCGTTCTGAGCTTCGGTGCAACGGGCTTTCCAATCACTGAAGACCTGCGCGAATTCCGACGAAAGCAGTGATGATTGATTTAAGTTCACGTGCTGGACCCACCAATCGTATCCAGTCTGGAGAAGGCCTTCGAGTTTCAATCCGTTTTCGACGAGGACGAGCAAAGGGCGATGTGTTGCGTAAGCCAGGGCTGCTTCGATCTGGTTCCAGACGGTTGGAAAATTGATCTGCGAGAGTTCGGTTGCGTCTGGACTGCCGCGCTTTTCTGAACCCTTGTCCACATGGATACGCTCGAAAGCGATGACAATGGCACCGGCGCACTCCTGCATGCATTCGGTTACGGTTTTCAGAGGCTGATCGTTGCGAAAGTAGTTTCTGCCGATGGTGCGTGGTTCGAGTCCCTGGGCGTGCAGGTAATTTTCAACTGCCGTAACGAAAGCTTCCTGCTCGGGGGTGAAGGTCTTTCCCACGCTGATGAAGATAGGTTTTAGCATGACGGTCTCTCTCGGAGATCATGGATAAAGGGTGGCGATCACTTGGTCGTTCCTTGTGTTTTAACGCTTTGTTGTTGAATATTGGTCCACTGCGAATGCTCCTGTGAAACCAGGGATTCGACACGCTCAGCAAGCATGGCATCGGGTGTCGCAGCTTCAGCATAAGGCCCGGCATGGCTCAGGTAGAGGTACTTTTCGTGCTTGAGGGCTTCGGCAGTCGAGCGGTAGTTGGTCCAGTTTTCCTGGTACTGATTCAGGTGCAGGATGCCTTCGAGGATCGTGATGAGAACGCCGAGTGCACCTGTAATCAGGACCAGATGAGGCTTCAGCCAGTCGAAGGGCAAACTGCCGAGGAAGGGGATTAAAGCGGCGGAGAGAATCTCGGTAACTTTAATCCGCTTGAAAGCGCCACGCATTTTGCGGCTCTTGCTGCCGTACCAATTGATCTGGTCTTCGAGGCGCCCGAAGGCCGGAGTATCGGGAAGAGCGGCAGGGTTAGCCATTGGTGACATTGCTTTGCGATGTTAAGCCGCTCTCAAAGAGATCTGTCTCGGCCTGGCGGCGGCGCAGCAGTCCTGCTACGACCTGGCCTCCGGCGTGATCCCAGGCATCGAATTGGGCGGCAGCGGCGGTGAAGTTGCCGGCGTTGAGCTCTCTGAGAAGAGTGGACCCGGCGAAGGCTCCGCGACCGAGGTTGAAGACGAAATCAACGAGGGCATCGAACTCTTCCTGAACGAGAGCGATACTGACGACTTGATTCACATAGGCGCATGCGGCGGCTACATCGCTCAATAACAGGGCATCGGCCTGATCCTGGGTAATGGTGAGTCCTGCGGCAACGCCGCTGCCGGTGTGTCCATAGCCGATTGTCCATACGCCGACCTGATCCTGATAGGCGGTGTACTCGCAGCCTTCGAACTGCTCGGTGAGTGTGAGCCCATCTTTGCTGTAGGTGAAATTGTTGACGCTCATGCGTGATCCTTTCCGCAAGGGTTTGTCACTATGGGGGAAGTTGGCAGCCAGCATAGCATGCTGGTGAATGGTGTGCTATCGTCTTGCGATCGTATCCTTAGTGTCTGTTTAAGCAGCCTCTGATTGCCAAAAAGTTGTGTCGGTCTTCTTTCCGGTTAGGTTTCGGTGCTCAAACACGCGCGTGAATGAAGGGGGAATCAAAACTGACACATGAAAAATGCGGAGAGCATTAGCATTTTGCTCATCATCTGTTCTTTACTAACGATGAAAGGTACAACGTGTACGCAGCGTTTTTGCTGGCTGAGTGCATCGAAGTATCCGGTATCCCCTCAATGAAGGATCTGTGACATGGCGACCAATCCGTACAACCCAGCGCCGGAAAAATACCTTGTAGCGTTTGTGATTGAAGGCGACGACGTCTTCAAAGTCACGATTGATAATGTTGTGCAGGCCGCTAATGGCGCGGGCTCCGCAGCATTTGAAGGCGTGGCGAAGCTGAAAGCTGCAGTGGCATTGTTCCAGTTAACCAACATCCATAACGAACGTCCGAATGAGCTGCGCAAAATGGCGCGCGAACTGGCTCAGGAGGGCATGCAGTTGTTGGCGAGAGCCAGTACTGCGCCGCGGCTCACGGCTGCTCCTGAAAGTTCAGTAGCGTAGCGCCTGTTGATAAAACAGGATATTGCTCATTTTCTTCTTTTTTCCCTGCCTGATCCGCCGTTTGCGTGAGGGTGCCGAAGCGTGCCCGCGCATGGCCACGTCTCGATACATACGAACGAAATTCATAAAGAGAGATTGCCGTTTTGTGGAGTGATTTTGAGTCTGACGTTGTAGAAGGCCGCTATTCGCTGGGGAAGCTGGTGCGTTCCGAGGGAAGATGCGGATGGTTTGAGACGAAGTTCGATGAGCAGCCGGCTGTCATCAGCCTGACCGAGTCGTTGAACGATGAAGCGGCGTTGCTGGAAAGGCTGCGGGCTGCGGAGAAGGTCAAAGACAGGAACGTTGCCGCGATCCTGGAAGCGGGGACTACGAGCCTGCGTGAAACGCCGCTAGTGTATGCGGTGATGGAATTCACCGAGGAAAATCTGGACGATGTGCTGCGAACTCGCGCTCTGACTGCGGAAGAAACAAAGGAAGTTGCCGAGAGCGTGGTGGGCGCACTGGTTGCGATTCACAAAGAGCGGCTGGTTTGCGTGCGTCATGAAGGCGAACGCATTGAAGCGGCGAGCGTACTGGCGGCCGGCGACACAGTGAAGCTGCGCAGCGATCACCTGCTACTGATTGCTCCGGATGCTGCTTTCACACAGCATGCCGCGCGTGATGTGCAGGGACTGGGTAGTTTGATTTACCAGTGCTTGACGCAGCGTGTTCCCCGGCAACCACTGGATGCCAGCGATTCTTCGCTGCAACAACTGCCGCGTACGTTTGTACAAGTGGTGCGGCGGGCGTGGAGCGGGCTGGCGACACTGGATGAGATTGCCGCTTTGCTGCGTCCTGCTGTTGCACCGGCGACATCTGCGCCTCCTGTACGGCCTGCCACAACTGAGAAGCAGGAAAAACCCGTAGTGGCGACGGCGCCGGTGGCGAAGCCTGTGGTGAAAACCGAGGCTGTGCTGGAGGACGAGCCGTTGCCTGCGCGTAGAAGCCTGCCAAAAAGCACGGCATGGATCGTGGGCGGCTTTGTTGTGCTCCTGCTGATTGTGGCGTTCGTCGTGCATGGGATGATGCACAGTTCCGAAGCTCCGCGGCAAATTGTGGTGGCGCCTCCGGATGCGGCTCCCCTGGCTTCATCCACTCCTGAGAAGACGGTGACCAAAAAAGCTGCAGTTCCGACTCCGGCGCCCGCTGTCCCGGTCGCGGCTGCACCGGCTGCTGCGTCGACGACAGGGAATTGGCGGGTAGTGGCGTACACCTATAACCACCAGGATCAGGCGGAGCACAAGGCGAAAACGATCAACGATAAGCACTCTGATCTGCAAGCCGGCGTCTTCTCGCCGAAGGGGAATGGAGCGCCGTATCTGGTGACTCTGGGGTCGCCCATGGAAAAGGAAGATGCTTTTCGATTGCGAAGTAAGGCGGTGCATGAGGGATTGCCGGGCGATACATTTGCGCGAAATTATTCGCACTGACGTCGTAATGAGGGGGTCATCCAAGCGCGAATATTTTTCTGAGATCCTTCGCGCCTCGGCTCAGGATGACTTCGATTCTCTGGATGTTTAAGGACAAAAGGGGCGCGATTTCGCGCCCCTTTTCAATTGCGAGATCGAATTACGACTGCGCCGTGGTGGTATTCGGAATGGCTCCCTGCGCAACAGGCGGTTTGGGAGCGGCTGGCCTCTTCGGCGCTTCCTTTTTACCAGGAGCAAGAATTGCGTGAAGCGTCGTGCCTTCCATGCGCGGCATGAACTCCACTGAGCCGGCATCGCCGATGTCCTGGATGAGCCGGTTGATGATCGCGTACCCAAGCTCACGGTGGGCCATCTGGCGGCCTTTGAAACGCAGCGAGGCTTTTACCTTGTCGCCTTCAGTCAGGAAGCGGACAGCCTGATTCTTCTTCGTCTGATAGTCGTGCTCGTCGACGGTGACAGAGAACTTGACTTCCTTGACGACAATAATTTTTTGTTTTTTACGCGCAGCTCGCTCGCTCTTGTCTTTCTCGTAGAGAAATTTGCCGTAATCCTGGATGCGGCAGACAGGCGGGACTGCAGTGGGTGAGACTTCTACCAGGTCGAGACCGCGCTCGCGCGCAATCTTCAACGCGTCGAATGGCACCATGATGCCGAGCTGCTCGCCCTTGTCGTCGATCACGCGCACTTCACGGGCGCGGATTCTTTCGTTGATACGGATAAACTGCTTAGCCGAACGTTTATCTAACTGTGCGATGGTTTTCCTCCAAAGTTTGTGGCAGCGCCACGTACCTACTCAGTATAACAAGCGGGCCCATTATTTTGAGATGCTGCTTGCAGGCAAGAAGAATCAGGGGAAAATCGACGAGATTTTAGATTCAGCCCCATCCCGTACCTGGCCTTAATTTTTTACCGGGTTCGCATAAAGACCGGCTTCGCTTAAGCCCGTGACCTGCACCGGAATAGTGTGATTGGGCGGGCAGAGCGTTGCAACCTCTATTTTGATGAAATTACTGGAAATCGCTGGGGTGGTATCCCGGTGACCGCCCTTGAGTGTGACGGCTGTCAATTTTCGTCCGATAAAGCGCTGGCGGAACGCCAAATTCTTCTGATCGGCGAGAGAACGAAGGCTCGCCATGCGTTCCTCGACTATGCGCCCCGGAACAGGCGGCATGGCCGCGGCCAGAGTTCCGGGACGCGGAGAAAATGGAAAAAGATGCAGATATGTCAATGGCTGTCTGGCGATGAAGTCGTAGCTTTCCTGAAAGAGCGCATCGCTTTCGCCTGGGAAACCCACCATGACATCGGCTCCGATGGCGGCATCGGGCAGCAGATTGCGAATCTGCCGTATTTTCTCCGCGTAGTGCCAAGGACGATAGCGCCGGTACATGCGCCGGAGGATCGTGTCAGATCCTGACTGCAGCGGCAGGTGCGCGTGATGGGCGAGGCGCTCCGGATACATGGCGTAGAGCGCGAGCAGCTGCGGCGTCCAATCCATTGGTTCGATAGAGCTTAGGCGCAGTCGAGGCAGCGCGGTTTTCTCAAGAATGGCGGCGACCAGATCGGTGAAGGGGTGTACGGGCTTCAGATCCCGGCCCCATCGGCCGAGGTTAATGCCGGAAAGCACTAATTCCTGTCCACTGTTGGCGACGAACCGCTGGACGGAGGAAAGGCATTCCGTCAGAGAGACTGACCGGCTGGGTCCGCGGGTGTCTGGAATGATGCAGAAGGAACAGCGGTTGCCGCAGCCATCCTGCACCTTCAGATTTGGCCGGGTCTGGCCAGCGTCCTCGGCAAAGGGGAGCGTCGCCAGATCGGCATGGGCGAAATTTTCGTCGGCGAGGACCGGAATGTTGTTGACGAGACGGGCGAGCGGGATGAAACTCGATGGTTCTGTAATGCCTGGCGCAACCAGAGACTTGTGGCTGTTACCGATGACCGCACTTACGCCATTTAACGCGACAAGCTCCTCGGGGGCGCGCTGAGCATAACATCCAGTTACCACAATTTTTGCCTGCGGATTCTGGCGGTGAACGCGGCGAATGAACGCCCGGGCCCCGCTATCAGCGTCTGCGGTGACACTACAGGTGTTGACGATGACGACATTTGCCTCAGAAAAGCCCGTGGCAGGGCGCAGTCCGCGCTGGCGCAGTCCGGAGGCGATGGCTTCGCCGTCCGAACGGCTGGATCGGCATCCAAAGTTCTCGACATGGTATTCTGCCACGTTGTTTAGTGTAACAATGGCAGCTTGGCAGCCCCTCATGTAAGCTGACAAAACGTGGTTTGCGGTCGGAGCTGTATTCTTTTCCCAGATGTGAAGTAAAGGTTAGGAGTGTGTATGAAGCGGCGCATTTTATTGGTAGACGATGAGGTTGCGATTCTGCTGACATTGAAGGCGGTGCTGGAGATTCATGGATTCGAAGTAGAGACAGCGGCCTCAGCGCGGGAAGCAAAATCGAAGATCAAGAACGGCACCTACCATATGGTGATGACCGACATGCGCATGGAAAGCGAAAGCGCAGGTCTGGAAGTGGTACAGGCGGCGAAGAAGGCTCCGTATCAGCCGGCGGTTGCGATGTTGACAGCGTTTCCGATGCCCGGTTCAGACTGGCGGGAGCAGGGCGCTGACGAGATGCTGGTGAAGCCGATGAATACGCAGGACCTGCTGGTGCAGATCGAGGCCCTGCTGGTGACGCACGAGGACAAGAAGCGCAAGGCGGAAGACAAGGGCCTGGAGCTGGTCGGCGCATCTTCCGAGGCTGAGCCCAAAAAGAGTCGTCCTCCCGCGCGCAAAGCAGCAGCCGCGCGCTGATCCCTAGAATTCAGCGAAACTCTAAACTTACAGAACTGCCGGTGGCTGAGCAGCTACCGGCACGATCCGTTTACGCTGAAAGCACTCACGGCAAAGCACTGGACGTCCCTGTGTCGGTTTGAAAGGCACGGTCGTCTCCTGGCCGCACTCCGAGCACGTGGTACGTGTTTCCGCGCGCACGGAGGAACCTCCGGCAGCGCGTTTGGCTTTGCAGAGCTTGCACCGTTTGGGATCATTCCTGAATTGCTTGTCATGAAAAAACAGCTGCTCACCGGCGGTGAATACGAATTCATTCCCGCAATCGACACATTTAAGAATTTTATCGACGAATTCCATCTCGCGTTCCCCAGTCGCGCTGCAGAGCTACCGCAGCAGCGGCTCAGTACCCAATTCACAGGCATAGTGAATTAAAGCTACGAATCGTAGCGATTAACCTCGGACAACAATAGGAAAAAGGGGCCCGGCCGCGGTGAGGAGCGGCGACTACCGGTTTTTCAAGGGGAACCGGTATGACGTACCGAGAGGCACGCCGATGGGACTGCGACAGGTCGTTCTTGAAGTTCAGCCCCGCCATAGTAACTCATGACGGGGCTGCAATGTTTGAAAGAGGTGATTAGTCCTGTTCTTTGCGAGCTTTTTTACGATTCCGCTTGCGTGCCAGCGCCTCTTTTACACGACGCTTTTCACCGGGCTTTAGATAAAAGGAGTGACGCTTGACTTCCTTGATGATGTCCTCCTGCTGTACCTTCCGCTTAAACCGGCGTAACGCATTTTCCAGCGGCTCGCCTTCCTGCACACGAACCTCTGCCAACTGAACTACACCTCCAAACCGACCCAGTTAGGGTTCCTCTAGAATATCAGGGTTTGATATCGGATTCTCCTAATAAGTTAAATGCTTTAAATTGAACAGCTTGTGAGTGTCTTGATTCATTAAGACAGGCCAAGACGCTGGGGAAATTCATCCAAATCGAAGTCTTCCGGGAGGCTGGCGCGCTCATCGACTATGCTGCGCTGCCAGCGCTGAAGCAGGGCATGGGCAATCAAAATGAGAGCTGCAGCGATGAGAAGATGCCACAGCCTCTGCTCCATCCAGAAACCCGCGTCGACAACTGTGAAGATAAAAGGCCCGAATAATGCCAGGAAAGCTCCCGCATAAAAGGCCAGGTTTCGTTTGGAGTAGATCAAAGGCACGGTAAACGGCACGGATAAAAAGCGGAGAAAGAAGATGTCGACGAGCAGGAGGCAAAGTCCCTGGGCTACGAGCAATTGCGCGGCGATGGGCAAAGCGGCCGGAAAAAGCGAAGGGCTGAGCAGCACAATCACAAGCAGGGTGGCAACGGTGAGGAAGATGGTTCGCAGCAAAGTCCACCGCAGTGTGGCGGCAATGTGGTTGCGGTCAGGCCGGGTGCCGATGGCGGAAAACAGCCAGCTCGCCTTCAACTCCACCGGTGAAAGAAATGCAGCTTTGAGGCCGGAGATGGCCAGAAATGCCACTACCGGAATGGTGGAACGCAGGCCGTAGCTGGAAAAAGCAAGAGCGATGTGACCGTTATGCTGCTGGAGCTGAATGGTAGTGGCCAGCAGGAGGGCAAGTCCGGCGCCTCCGTAGAGCGAGAGATAGACGCGGTGGTGCGGGGCTTGTTTCAGCGTCTGGCTGACAAAGTGATAGACGGCCCGCTGCGGTGGCCGAAGGATGAGAATCTTGTGCAGGATATAGTCCTTTGCCTCGGCGATGCGGTTGCGCCCGGTTTTCTGTACGAGGCCTTCGATAGCCCGGCGCATCTTTGTCCAGTAAGCCAGGGGATAGCTGAGGCAGGTAAGGGTGAGGATGATCAGCAGCGCCCATGCGCCGGTTGCCGCCAAATGGCCGAAAACAGGCAGCGCTTGTCTGCCTTCGAGAATCACCTGATACAGCCCGAGGAACCAGAAAGGCGGGAACCAGTGGGCTGTCGCATTGCCGGAGGTGAGGAGTAGCTGCAGGTTTTGCGAGATCAAGGGAAAGAGAAAGACGATGATCAGCAGGCTGGCCAGCGAGACTGCCTGCAGGAGGGGTGATATCCAGCGAAAGAGTTTTTCTCCCAACAGGCTTAACAGAATTCCCTGCAGCGAGATGAAAAAGCAGGCAGTGAAGAGACCGCCCGCTGTGATGGCGATGATATGGGCCGCCAAGTGGCGTATAAGGCTGGGCTCGTCTGCGATTAGCGGAAGAAAGATTGTGCCCAGGCAGCCGCTGGCGATGAGGAACAATCCGAGAAACTTGCCGAGTGCGGCGATCTTGGCGGTGAAAAATCTGCGCGCAGGAACGGGTAACGGCGTCAGGACCAGAATGTCGAGAAAATCGGGAAAGAGCATGTCCCACTCGAAGACAGTTCCTGCACCCAGTGCCATGCTGGCATACATGACATAGAAGTAGTGATCGCTTACGCGCGGCCAGTAACCACGCGGGGCTGTATTCGGTGGAAAGATAAAGTACGACGGAATGAGCGTGAGAGCGAACAACAATGCCGGTACTGCGATGATGCAGAGTATCTGCGCGATGCGGGTAGCATTTTCGCCTTCGAGCGAAGTGAGCGGGTTATCAAAGAAGCGGTCAAAGAAATGCCGAACCAGGACGGAGAAGCTGTCCATCTGGACAACTTCTTTCTGCACCATGTTGGCCTGCACAGTGAGTGAGAGAACGGGGTGCTCGGGTTCGTCGATTCTTCGCAAGACGTTAAGCATGGTTTGCCCTTATGACCTCGACCATTTCGCTGGCCACGGTTTTCGTGTCTTCCTGCTGCACGAGTTGCGCAAAGACTCGTTCGAGGCTGGGTAGTTGCATCAGCGAGGTCAGCTCGGAAGGCGCGGCATTGGCGCGGATATTGCCCTGCGCGATGACGATGACGCGGCTGCAGATCTGCTCAACGACCTCGAGGACGTGCGAGATATAAAGAATTGCCTTGCCTTCGGCGGCCAGAGCCGAGAGCAGGTCTTTGAAGAGGCGCGCCGAAACTACATCAAGACCGGAGAGCGGCTCGTCGAAGATGAGCAATTGTGGATTGTGCATGAGCGCGGCGGCGATGAGGACGCGCTGCTTCATCCCCTTGGAATAGAGCGAGATGGGCGAGTATCGCCAGGATTCGAGCGCCAGCAGCTTGAGCAGAGTGTTGGCTTTGAGCGCGATCAATTTCTCCGTCATACCGCGCAGACGGCCTACGAGCTGCAGGTATTCGAGGCCGGAGAGATGGGTATAAACATGCGCTTCTTCCGGTACATAGCCGAGTCTCGCACGGTAAGCCACGATGTCGTCGTGAATCGGGTGACCCTCAAAGAGCACCCTGCCGAGGTTGGGCTGCAGCAGGCCGGTAATGATCTTGACGGTGGTCGATTTGCCGGAGCCGTTGGGGCCGAGATAGCCGGTGATTTCGCCCGCCTGAAGCTGAAAACTGACGTTTTCTACGGCGGCGATGCCGCGGTAGCGCTTGGTGACATTCTGCAATTCGAGGACGGGAACAGCATTCATGATTACCCTATGTAGCAAACTACTTAATAGCTTGTCAAGTAGCATGCTACATAGGTAGAATGCCGGGCATGGGCGCAGAGGCAAAACTTTCGCATACCGCGGCGCTGATTCTGCGTGCCATCAGCGCCGGGTATATCTACGGCTTCAGCGTGATGGAGATGACAGGGCTGCCGAGTGGCACGGTGTATCCGGCGATGCGCAGGCTGGAGCGCGACGGACTGATCCAATCGAAGTGGGAGGCGGAGTCGATTGCCACAGCGGAGCAGCGGCCGCCGCGGAAATATTACAAAGTGATGCGCGCAGGGAAGGCGACGCTCGACGCTTCTATAAAGCGCTATCCGCTGCTCGAGAAGATGATTCCGCTGCCCGAGGTGGAGCACGTATGAGACGCCTCTATGCTTTGGCTCTTCGTTGTGTTTCGGGGATGGTACCCAGGAGTGAGCGGGAGGCCTGGCGTAAAGAGTGGATTGCGGAGCTCTGGCACGTTGCAGGTGAAAGCACGATGCGAACGACGGCTGCCTTTGTGGCCGGGGCTTTTCAGGATGCCTACCTGTTGCGAAAGGATCTTGGGCAGGCGCCCGAGTATCGAACACATACGCTGGCTTCTTCCCCGGTGATTTGTCTGCTCATCCTCCTGGTTGCCGCAGCGGGCAGCCTTGGAATTGCGTTTCTAATTCCCGCGGTGCGCGTATCTCTGCTGCCTGAGCCATACAGCGATGCACGCTCATTGGTGATCGTCTCGCGAGATGGCTCTTCGCACACTCCAGCTCCGAGCATTACGCTGGGCGAGTTCCGCTACTGGCAGCAGGCAGCGCAGAAGGTTTTCTCTGATCTGACGTTTTACCAGGTTGTGCGCAAGCGGCTTCATCCCGGACATGGAGCGGAGATTGAGATTTCCGTTATCCGTGGGTCGGATGGATTGCTTTCCGTATTGCAGGCGTCGGATTTCCCGGCGCGATTGCGCACGGCGGACGACGTTTCACCGAGGCTTATCTTGAGTCGTGCAATTTGGCGAGAATATTTCCACGCAGATCCGCATATTGTGGGACGCACCGTATTCGTGATGGGAGAGAGGGCAACGATTATCGGAGTCGTATCTGCGGAGGCATGGCGTCTTCCAGGTAAAGCGGACGCATGGCTGCTTGAAAACGACAGCCGGGTCAAGAGCCTTGCGCCTTCTGCCATGGGCTATGTTGCGGCGCGCATGCAGCCATCGCTTACGCGGGATACGTCAGAGAATCGATGGCATATGAGCGTGCCGCAAAAGGACGGCGATATCGACGGCTTTGGCTGCGTGTCAGTCAATCGTTATGATCGTGAGCCCTTTGTTCTGTTTGCATTTGCTGCGCTGTTAGCGCTGTTGGCTCTGCCAGCTACTACTTCCTTGCCGCTGGGAGAATATCCATACAATCCGCACCAGCAATCGTTGTCTCTGCGCTTGCGGCGATGGCTTTTCTTTACCGCGAAGATTGCATTGATTGTGCCGCTGGTGTGCTTCGCTTCACTGGATGTTGCGCAGTTGTTTTCGGACGCGCAATCGGTACAGCTCTTCGTTGCGTTTGGGGGCATGTTGGCGTCGCTGCGGTGGGTTTTGCGCGATCAGCGGCGGCGGTGCCCGGTGTGCCTCGAAATTTTGCGTCACCCGGTGCATGTTGGCCAGCCTTCTAGGAATTTCCTGGCGTGGAATGGCACCGAGCTGATCTGCGTTGTGGGGCATGGCTTCCTTCATGTGCCGGAGCTGCCGACAAGCTGGTTTGCCACGCAGCGCTGGCTCTATCTCGATGCCTCCTGGCATTCGCTTTTCCGGCCGCCGGAGGTAGCGCGCACCTGACCGCATCTTTGGCTACACTGGAGTATGCGGAGGTTTGAGCCATGATCCGTTCCTATCAGGGACATACGCCGGTGATTCCTGAGAGTTGTTACGTCGATGTTTCCGCCCAGGTGCTGGGCGATGTGGAGCTTGGCGAGCACTCGAGTATCTGGATGAATGCCGTCGTGCGCGGCGATGTGAATTCCATTCGCATCGGCTCACACTCGAATATCCAGGACTGCGCGGTGTTGCATGGCATGCGGTATGTCTATCCAGTAATTGTGGGCAATTATGTGACGATCGGCCACAATGCGACCGTGCATGGATGCACGATTGAGGATGCGTGCCTGATCGGAATGGGCGCGGTGATCCTGAATAACGCGCATATCGGCGAGGGGTCGATTATTGCGGCAGGTGCGGTGATTCCGGAACAGACGAAGATTCCGCCGCGTTCGCTGGTGGCCGGTGTTCCGGGAAAAGTGCGGCGCGAGCTTACTTCGGATGATCGTGATGAGATTCTGAAATATGCGCGGAATTATCTGGACTACACGAAGATTTATCTCGAGGAGCAGAAGAACTGGTAAGCCACTCCTTGATAAGCTGAAGTAAGGGCCTATCCGCAACAATGAGTACATTGAAAGCCGTTCGCGGCACACGGGATTTACTGCCGCCAGAAACCGAACTTTGGAATTTTGTGGAAGAGACGGCGCGCCGCGTTTTTGCGCGCTACAACTTCGGCGAGATTCGCACGCCTGTTTTTGAAGACACTCAGCTGTTTGCGCGCGGCGTGGGTGAAGAGACCGACATCGTTTCGAAAGAGATGTATACGTGGGAAGACCGCGCGCGGGCGCAGTCAGAAAAGGCGCAATCGCTGACACTGCGGCCTGAGAATACGGCTGGCGTGGTGCGCGCCTATATCGAACACAAGTTGGGTGAGACGGGGCTGCTGCAGAAGCTCTATTACATTGGGCCGCAGTTTCGACGCGAGCGTCCGCAGAAGGGGCGCTATCGGCAGTTCTACCAGATTGGCGCGGAGGTGATCGGGCCGCCGAGTGCGGGGTCTGAGTCGCCGCTGCGCGATGCCGAAGTGCTGGAGATGCTGGCGACGCTGCTGGATGAGCTTGGCATTACCGGCTGGCATCTGGAAATCAATTCTGTCGGCTCGGCTATGGATCGCCCTCGCTATGTCGCGGCTTTGCGCGAGGCGCTTGGTCCGGTCAAGCACCTGATGTGTGAGGACAATCAGCGACGGGCGGAGACGAATCCTTTGCGGGTGCTTGACTCGAAAGATCCGGGCGATCAGGAGATCATCGATAAGCTGCCGAAAATTGCGGATTTTCTGGATGAGTCGTCGAAGGCGCATTTTGCGGCTGTTTGCGCGGCGCTCAATGCCTGCGGGGTGCCGTATACGGTGAATCCGCGGCTGGTGCGTGGACTGGATTATTACACCCGCACGACCTTTGAATTTACGCATGGTGGACTGGGCGCGCAAAATGCTTTGCTTGGCGGTGGGCGCTATGACGGCTTGTCGGAGATTATCGGCGGCCCGAAGGCTCCGGGCATTGGATTTGCCATGGGTGAAGACCGGCTGATTCTGACGTTGGAAGCACAGGCGGCTGCTCGCACCAATCTGGCGGATGCTTATGTTGCGCCGATGGGTGAGGGGCTGAATCCGGCGGCGCTGAAGCTGGCGCGTGAATTGCGGCGTGCTGGATTGCGCGTGGAGTTGGGCGATGGTGGATTCCGTTTGAAGAAGTCGTTCGAAATGGGGAACAAGCTGGCGCGGAAGATTGTGCTGTTTGGTGAGGATGAACAACAGTCGGGTATCTTGACTGTGAAGGATTTTGCAAGCGGTGAGCAGGTGAAGGTGCCTCGTGCTGATATTGTCCCGGTGCTGAGAAAATAAAAGCAGGTCCTTCGACTGCACGCCTTCGGCGCTGCGCTCAGGATGACAATGATGTTTGAGTAGTGCAGTGGATACTGTGCTTCTTTGAGATAAGGAAGAAATCTTGCTGGACTTTTTAGGAACGTTGCAACGTACACACACCTGCGGCGAGCTTCGCGCTGAAGACGCCGGGAAATCTGTTGTTCTGCTTGGATGGGTCAACCGTCGCCGCGATCATGGCAATCTGATCTTTCTCGATCTGCGCGATCGTTACGGGATTTCGCAGGTGGTGCTGGATAAGGATTTGAGCCCGGCGGGCCACGCGAAGGCAGAGCAAGCACGGCCGGAGTATGTGGTCGCTGCAATTGGCAAAGTGCGGCTGCGCGGCAAGGATGTCATCAATCCGAAAATGGTGACTGGCGAGATTGAGATTGTCGCAGATAAAGTTCGCATTCTGAACGATGCGAAGGTGCCTCCGTTTTCGCCTGCGGAAGATGCGATTGGCAACGAAGAAGTGCGGCTGAAGTATCGCTATCTGGATCTGCGTCGCGCGGAGATGCAGCGCAACTTTGAGGTGCGGCACAAGATTGCACTCGCGGTGCGGCAGTATCTTTCGGCACAGAGTTTTTACGAGGTAGAGACGCCGTTCATGACACGCTCGACGCCTGAGGGTGCGCGCGATTACCTCGTTCCGAGCCGTGTGCATGCCGGGAATTTCTATGCGCTGCCGCAGTCGCCGCAGCTGTTCAAGCAGATTCTGATGATCTCCGGCTTCGACCGCTATTTTCAGATTGCGCGCTGCTTCCGCGATGAAGACCTTCGCGCGGACCGTCAGCCGGAGTTTACACAGATCGATCTCGAAATGACGTTTCCGCAGCAGGAGACGATCTTCCGTGTGGTGGAAGGTTTTCTGGCGTCGTCGTTTGCGGCGGTGGGGATTTCGTTGCCTGTGCCGTTTCCGCAGATCACCTATGACGATGCGATGCGGCAGTTCGGTATCGATAAGCCGGATTTGCGGCTGCCGGGGTTGACCGATGTGAAGGCCGCGTTTGCGGAGAGCGATCTTACAACGCTGGCCATCGATCCTGCGCTGCCGGTTGTCGCGCTGCGTATTCCAAAGGTGGGCGAGCTTTCGCGCAAGGAGCGCGACGACAATAAGCCGCTCTTCGATACGCGCAAGGGTGCGAAGTATATCGACGATTTGAAGCGGCTGGAGAAGTCGTTCCCGGATGCCGTGGTCAAGCTGCGTGAACTGGCAAAGGCCGAAGAAGGCGATCTGCTCATCATCGTTGCCGGCGATGCGGCTACGCACATCAACGCCAGCGATACGAAGGTCGAGGGAAGGCTTTCAGAACGCGAGATTGCGGTGTATTCGGCTGCCGGAAACTTCCGCGTGGAGCTGGCGAAGAAGTATGCCGATCGGCACGGTGCTTTCGCGGTCACAGATGCAGTGGTTGGCGCGGAGGAGCGCAACACCGGAATCGTCGATGGCTCGGCGGCATTTCGCCCGATCTGGGTGACGGATTTCCCGATGTTCGAGCACGATCCGGAGACGGGCAAGTGGATGCCTGCGCACCATCCCTTCACTTCGCCGCACGAGGAAGACATGGACCGGCTGGTTTCCGATCCTGCTTCAGTACGTGCGCGTTATTACGATCTCGCGATGAATGGGTTGGAGCTGGGTTCGGGCTCGATCCGTATTCACCGGCAGGATGTGCAGAAGCAGATATTTTCGGCACTCGGCATGTCAGAGGAAGAGGCGAAGGAACGCTTCGGGTTCTTCCTTGAGGCGCTGCAGTATGGCACGCCTCCGCACGGCGGTATCGCGCTGGGGCTTGATCGCCTGGTTATGATTCTGGCCGGTGCGACGAGTCTGCGTGAGGTCATTGCTTTCCCGAAAACGGCCAAGGCCATCGATTTGATGGTAGACGCTCCTACTCCGGTGAGTGATGTGCAACTGAAAGAGTTGCATATTCGCACTGCATTAAAGAGCTAGCGCTACACTGGGCAGGCTACGCCATGCTCAGACTTGCTGCATTTCTTTCTCTCTTCGTAACGATGCTTCCGCTCTATGGAGCGGAGGCATCCCCCGAAAAATTGAAGCTGGTTGTGGTCATCAGCCGCCACGGCGTACGTGCGCCGATTGCCAGCGAGATGCGTGACAACCTATATAACGCGCAGCCCTGGGCAAAATGGCCGGTTGCGCCGGGCGTGCTGACGCAGCATGGAGCGGACGCCTTGCGTTTGATGGGCTCCTTCTACCGCGAGCATTATGCGGGTCTACTTGGCGGTACTGAGTGTGACCATGCAGGTGTCTTTGCTATCGCGAACAACTCACAGCGGACGATTGCTTCGGCACATGCATTACTGGCGGGGCTGGCTCCAGGTTGCCCGGTTGAAGTGCATGCGCGACAAGGGCGGGAGCGCGATCCTCTGTTTGGGCAGGCCACTTTCAGCGATGCCGCAGATCACGACAAGTTGGCTGCGGCGATCCTGGGGCGGCTGGGCGGACGTATCGACTGGTGGCCTAACGGCTATCGGCAGCAGCTAGGTGATTTGCAGGCTATTCTTCTCGATTGCGCCGGACCCGATTGCGATAAGAACAAGCAGAAATTGCTGGATTCGCCTTCGGAGATAAAGGCTGTTCCCGACGGGGAGATTGTCAGCATCGAGACGCCGGTGAGTATCGGCGCGGATTTCGCCGAGCACTTTCTGCTGCAATACACCGAAGGTCTGCCGATGGAGCAGATGGGGTGGGGACGTGTTTCGCGAGAAAAACTGGATGATCTGATGGCGATGAATACGAGCTATCACGATTTCATTTTGCGAACGCCCTATTTTGCGCAGATTGCGGCTTCAAATGTTGCATATCGGCTGGATGCCACGCTGGAGCAGGCTGCCTCCGGTAAAAAAGATGCTGACGCGCTGGCGCCTCTCGCAGACCGCTTCGTGCTACTTGCCGGGCACGACAGCAATGAGACATGGCTTGGAGGTTTGCTGGGGCTGTCGTGGCTGTTGCCCGATCAGCCGCGAGACGCTACGCCACCGGGAAGCGGTTTTGTCTTCGAGCTGTACCAGAATACTGCGACTGGACGGGATACGGTGAGGGTCTTATTCGCGAGCCAGACGCTGGACCAGATGCGTTTTCTGATTTCGCTTGAAGGAAAAGAACAGCCGTCGCTGGTGCCGGTGTTCGTTCCCGGCTGCAGCGAGGCGGCTCCCGGGTATCCCTGCGATTTGAAGGTATTCAGCAGGATCGTGCGTGGCGCGATCGATGAGAAGTTCGTCGATCACTCGGGCAAACCGTAGAGTGCCGTGACTGAATATAGGGCGAGACCATGAATCATGCGTCAGGAACTCCCGTTCTGTTGCATTTCATGGATTCTTCGCTGCGCTCAGAATTACGGCTCTCGGGTAGGTAGCAATCGTTAGCGCAGTGATCCGAGCTTGTAGACTACGCCAGCGGTTCCGGCAAATTCGTTCTGATATGCATAGCCATAGTGCGTCGGCTGCCAGTCTGCGGTGAAGCGCACTGCCCACCTGGGATTGAGGTTGTAATCGGCCCATCCGCCGACGGCTGCGCCAAAGGCGAGCTTGTTGTTATAGATGCCAACCTGGTAAGGCTGTGCGCCCGTGTCTTTGAATCCTTCATCGAAGGAGCCGTTGGCTGCGCCGATCAGCGCGTGAAAGCCTGCGGCGTAATTCTCCCTGCGGTAAAGGCGAAAGTTTGGTCCGACGAGGAAGAGATGTTCGGACATATCGGATTTGGTTACGTTGTAGGCATTCGGAGGCACCTCGATGGTGCCGTAATAGCCGCGCGCTGAGAATTCGAGGCCGAAAAGCTGCTTGAACCATGCAGTTGCATCGCCATTCCAGCCGGTGAGGTTGTTGGCATGCACGCCTGTGCCCGCACCGGGGTTGAAGTGCGAATAGGAAAAGCCGCCGTAGAGGTCCCACCGCTGCTGATATTGCGGCAGAGTGGTGACGGGCGCTGTGGCCTGCACCTGAGCGCTAAGTACTGGGGACGCGGCAAAGGTTACAAAAAGTGCCAGGGCTGCATAGACGGAGCGAATTCTTGAAATCACGCTGCTTTTTTCAAACCTCATTCTTCAAACATCACAAAAGGCTGTAAGTATTCACGATACACGGTTAGACGGACATGTGTCAGTGCATGGAAGCGTACCGTCAATTCATCCAGCGGCGATCGTTGGGATCTTTTTCCGAGCCTTGATAGCGGCCGTCTTTGTCGAAGTGCACATCCCGGTTCTGCTTGCGCATGTAGACTTCGAACTTTTTCGCGGCGCGACGGCGCTTCCAGCGGTAGTAGTTGTTGCGCACTCCGAAATACTTTTCGCTGGTGGCGAATGCGTATCCGCGGCGCGGCGCGGCCTTGACATAGAGATAGCCGGCGAGCGCTCCGCCTAACTGAGCGAGCGCATAGACGCGGCTGGAGGAGAAGACCATGGCCACAGCAATAAGCATGTAGACGATGACGAGGTATTTCGCCTTCATCGTCATCGGCAAGGGGAAGAGCATGAATTCCATGTTGCCGTACAGAACGCCGAAGGCGACCAGCAGGCCGAAGATGCCGCCGAAGGCCCCGGTGATGGCGAAGGTATCTGCGTGCAACACGAGGCTGAGGCCGACAGCTGTAAGGCCGGCTCCGATGACGCTGGTGAAAAAGAGTTCCGCCAGCCAGCGCGGTCCGTGGATTCCCTCAAGAAAGCTGCCAAGGAACCAAAGCGAGAGCAGTTCAAGTGCGGTGCCGAGAATTCCGACATGGATGAAGCAGTAAGTTACGATCTGCCACAGGAAGCCGTGCAGGAAGAGCGGCGGAATGAGCGCGCCGAAGCGCACGACATCATTGGCAAGTGCCGCAGAGACCACCTGCAGCAGCAGCAACAGGAAGTATGCGCCGACATTCCAGAGGATCAGCGCGCGGGTGAATCCGCGGAAATCGGGAAAATTTAGTATTCCGGCAGAACGTGGCATACAGGCTGTCCTATTTTCTCAGAAATAGACAGCCAGCGCCTTTGTTTAACGCTCCGGCATGGGAGCGACTGCGGGGCTGCGGTGCCCCTCGGCATCGACGGCGCGTACCCCGAAGATGACATTGTCCTTTGAAATGGGAAGAGTGACGGCATATTCGCCGGGAGCCTGGTTACTCGGATTGATTCCTTTGTTGGTGGAAAATTGCCAGGTCGGAGCTGTCAACTCTCGCCAGACAATTTCGTATTTTGTGCCAGAAGGAGCATCGGAGCCGATCCAATGAAGCGTTGTGTTGTTATCAAGGTCTTTTGTTACGACACGCACATTTTCCGGAGCGGGAGGCGCGTAGGCCAATGTAGCCAGCGTCGCGGCGTTCAGAGCCGCGACATGGGCGACATACTGAAAATCGACGAACTTCAACAGATCACCGTATTCGATGCCGTTTTCAGTGCGCACATTCTGGTGCTGGTGGTTGAAATCCTCGCGCCATTCGGTAAAGCGGACGGCTGGAAATCCCTCCTGGTTGAAAGAAGTGTGATCGCCTCCGCGGAGGAAGCGGTCACGCCGGAATTCGAGAACCGGACGGAAATAAGCTGATCCGCTGGAGGATTTCCGGGCATTTCCGATGCCGTGATAGGTCGTACTCAGATCGAGAATCATCCGCGCCAGCTCGCGAGATGAGGAATCGCTCTCGTAGCCGAGGCCCTGGATGAGCCGCGCCTGCTCAGGCGTAGCTGGCGCCGGGATGCTCTCAGAGAATACGCGGACCAGCGATTTGTTCTGCAGCGTGTCGCCGGGCGTGGTGTTGCCCCCCACGATGTCGTTATTCAGCACGCCTTCCAGCTGCCAGCCTTCGGATTTTGCCAGCTTTGCCAGGTGGCGGCTGCCGTTCAGCCCCTGCTCCTCACCGGCAACGGCAGCGAAGATGATGGTGGCGCGCGGCTTGAGCCTGGAGAGCACGCGTGCGCATTCCAGGCTTACGGCCACACCGGAGGAGTCATCGTTGGCGCCTGGGGCGAAGCCATGCGTGTCGAGCACATCGGTGTTGCGCGAGTCGTAGTGGCCGGTGACAAGGTACATGCGTTTTGCCTGTGAGGGATCCGATCCGCGCAGAATGGCGTATACATTTGTGATCGTTGTCGGCTGCGGTACCCGGCCTTGTGGACTTTCCGTAAAGGTGTCACGTCTCACCTCAAGGCAACCGGAACAGTCAGCTGAGTAGCGTTTGAGCTCGGACTCGATCCAGTCGGCGGCGGCGCTTACACCCTGCCCGGCTGGCAGGTCCCTGGTCATGCTGGAAAGCGTGTTGCGGGTATGGAAGCTGACCAGAGTTTCGATGGTGTGCTGAACCTGCTGGGGGGAGATTTGCTGCAAAGCATGTGCAATGGCAGGATCCACGGGCGCAGGACGAATGGGCGCTCCGATGGCATCCAGATCGCGCTTCAGGTCGTCAGAAAAAGCATGAACGCCAGTTGCGGAAGTCATTGCAGTGAGAACGACGGCTATTGCAAGCGGTCTGAGACAGGCTTTCATTAGAATCTCCGGAGCGAGGGATCGTATGAGAAGAATTTGAATTCAAGGGAAACGGCTTGACGTGCGCGCGCTTCTCTTAAAAACTAACGAAGTTGCATCCTGCAATTTGTTGTAATCATCCTAATACTCCACTTGGCCTGGAGGGATTTATGCCGATTTGTCCTGAATGTGAGAGCGTACTCGATTTCGATGAGGAAGAAGTAGACGAAGGTGACGTGGTCGTCTGCGATGAGTGCGGAACCGAATTTGAAATTGTTGCCACCGATCCTCTGGAGCTTTCCAAGGTGGAAGAAGGCTATGAGGATGAAGACGAAGAAGTGGAAGACGAGGAAGAAGAATGAAGCAGTTTTTCTGTAGTCCTGCCCGCCTGAAACGTGGGCAGGTAGCAGTTTTCGCTCTAACCGCTATTTGCCTGCTGGCTCCTGCAGCAGGCCGGGCGCAGAGCAACGCAGTGCGGTCGGTCGAAGGCAAGGTCTATGAGGCGAGCGCGCCGCTGAACAGCGCAGTGGTCTACCTGCAGGACTCGAAGACGAATAACGTCAAGAGCTTCATTTCCACGCAGGATGGCAGCTATCGCTTCGGCCAGCTTTCCAGTGATATCGACTACGAGCTGTGGGCCGAATACAAAGGCAAAAAGAGCGATAAGAAGACGATCAGCTCATTCAACTCAAAAAAGCAGCTCTTTATCGATCTGCACATCAAGTAACGCGCAGTTTATTCGACGCTGCAGATCAGGCACTTGAGGTATTCCGTCTCTGGAATGGTCAGGACGACGGGATGATCTGCAGCGGCGCCGCGCCTTTCGATGAGGCGTACACGACGTCCGGCATCTCCCGCAGCCGCCGCTATGATCTGCTGAAAATCAGCCAGCGAGACGTGGTGCGAACAGGAATTAGTGACGAGTATCCCGCCGGGACGTAGCATCTTTATAGCGCGCAGGTTCAGTTCCTTGTAGCCGCGCAGCGCTCCTTCGACTGCCCGCTTCGATTTCGCGAAGGCTGGCGGATCGAGCACTATCGTGTCGTACGTGGCTTCGGATTGGCTCCAGTCGCGAAGCAGGTCGAAGGCGTTCGCCTCGATCCAGTCCACCTGTGAGTTTTTGAGCTGTGCTGCGTTCGCGGCAAGATTCTTCTCCGCAGTTTCTAGAGCGGCGCGTGAGATATCGACACCCGTAACGCGAGGACAACTCTGTGCCATATGCAGCGCGAATCCACCCTGGTAGGTGCAGATATCGAGGGCTTCTCCGTGTGCGTAGCGTGCAGCGGCGGCATAGTTTTCTCGCTGGTCGAGAAAGGCTCCAGTCTTCTGGCCAGTGTTGGCATCGTAGTGAAAGCGTAAGCCGTTGAGCTGGAAATCGGTGCTCAGAAGTGGCTGTTCAGGGTCGGCTGCGTAGAGCGGAGTTGTTGCGGGAGCGCTGAGTTGTTCCAGTTCGCGGATGCGCGGGTCGGGACGCTCGATGATCGTACTCGAGTTGAGTTCTTCCCTTACAACGTCGACGACGGCTGTGCGGGTTTCAGTGTTATCCAGTGCTTTGGCGAGCAATTGCAGAATAACGAGGTCGCCGTACTTGTCGATGATGATGCCGGGGAGTGCGTCGGCTTCGCTGAAGACCACGCGGCAGGCATTCGTTTCTGCGTTGAGCATCGGACGCCGCATCCGGATGGCATGTTGCAGGCGCGTGCGTAGCAGTTCGAGCCACTGCGCCGGGTCGATGATCTCTGTTGATATGAGACGAAGAGAGATTTGCGAGGCCGGGCTGTAAAGGGCTGTTCCAAGCGGGATGCCGCGATGATCGGCAACCGGCATCAGGCCGGAAGGCTCGCCAACAATCTGCTCGACGTCGGATTGATAAACCCAGACATGCCCGGCGCGAAGGCGGTCGGCTGCGCGCCTGGAGATGATTGCCGCGGGTGCTGCGATTTCCACCTGAGACGCGGCAGGCTGGTGAGATCGCTTCTGCTTTGCGTGTATTTCTTGTTTGCGTCCGGGCATAGTCTCATCTTCGCATGGATGATTTAACGGGAAGTTGCATCGGAATGTGGAAGATACGCTGCAGGCTGATTCCTTTATGACCGATTTGCATCGAAAGCCTATAATCAAGTATGGCAACTGCGCAAAGTGCGTCAGTGCAACCCGCGAAACCTCTCCCTGTTGCTGATCCTTTTGCGCTACGGGTAGAGAAGCTGATCGCGACCGTCCGCGCCAACCGGCCCAGCGACGATACCGAAATCATCCGTAAAGCCTGGGAATTCTGCCTGGAACATCACAAAGGGCAGCTGCGGGCTTCGGGCGAGCCGTATGTGCTTCATCCGCTGGAGGTGGCGATTGTTCTCGCGGAGATGAAGCTGGACTCTACCGCTATTGCCGCGGGCCTTTTGCATGATGCTGTCGAAGATACTCCGGTCACAACTGCCGATATCACTGCCAAGTTCGGCGAGCAGGTGGCGCATATCGTCGAGGGTGTCACCAAGATCGACAAGATCCAGTTCGCCAACAAGGAAGACCGTCAGGCAGAGAATGTCCGCAAGATGCTGCTGGCGATGGTCAGCGATGTGCGCGTCGTCCTGATCAAGCTGGCCGACCGGCTGCACAACATGCGCACGCTCGAACACCTTCCAGTAGATAAGCAGCAGATGATCGCTCGCGAGACGCTGGATATCTATGCACCGCTGGCGCACCGCCTCGGCATGGGTAAGGTGCGTGGAGAGTTGGAAGACCTAGCCTTCCGCTTTGTCGATCCTTACGCGTATCAGCAGGTGCAGGATGCGGTCGAAGAGCGGCGCAGCGAAGGCGAGCAGTTCCTTGTCGGCGTGGATGCGCTGTTGCAGGAGAAGCTGCGCGAGAACAACATCAAGGCGCGTGTGGAGTGGCGCATCAAGCGTCTTTACAGCGTGAACCAGAAGCTCATCAAGGCGCGCACGACTGTCGATCAGGTATACGACCTGCTGGCGCTACGCGTGATCACGACCAGCGTGCAGGATTGCTATGCGGTCTTCGGCTTGATCCACAGCATCTGGCGACCGGTTCCGGGGCGCATCAAAGACTTCATCGCAATGCCGCGGCCTAATTTGTATCAGTCACTGCACACCACAGTGATGGGCGAGGGCGGACACCAGTTCGAGGTGCAGATTCGCACCGAAGAGATGCACCGCATCGCGGAAGAAGGCATTGCCGCGCACTGGAAATACAAGTCCAATGGTTCGCCGATCAGCGCGCGCGACGAGCAGAGATTAGCGTGGGTGCGGCAGCTGGTTGAATGGCAGCGCGAGATGAGCGACCCGAACGAGTTCCTCTCGACGCTCAAGATCGATCTCTATCCGGAAGAGGTTTACACTTTTACACCGAAGGGCAAGGTTGTGGTTCTGCCCAAGGATGCGAGCCCGCTCGATTTCGCTTATTCGATTCACACCGAAGTCGGACACTCCTGTATTGGCGCGAAGGTGAACGGACGCATGGTGCCGCTGCGCTCGAAGCTGCGTAATGGCGACATTGTGGAAGTGGTGACGCAGAACGGTCACACGCCAAGCCGCGACTGGCTTACCTTCGTTAAGAGTTCGCGCGCGCGCAACAAAATCAAGCACTGGCTCAATGAACATCAGCGGGAACGGGCGATTGAAATTGGCCGCAAGCTGCTGGAGCGGGAGGCGCGAAAATACAAGGTTTCACTCTCGAAATTTGACGAGTCGGATTACGAGCGCATTGCGGCCGAGTACAGTGTGGCCACCCCCAATGATCTGCTGTCGGCTGTCGGCTTCGGCAAGTATTCGGCGCGGCAGGTACTCAACCGTCTGGCACCGGGTGTTACCAGCCAGCATGCGGCTGAGACAGAAGCTGCGGCCTCCGGTGTTTCGGATACGGTCAAGCGCGTCTCGATGGCGAGCGGAACGGATTCGCTCCAGGTCGAAGGGCAGAATGAGCTGCTGGTCTATCGCGCGCGATGTTGCAACCCGATTCGCGGGGAAGAGATTATCGGCTACGTTACACGTGGCAAGGGGGTTGCGGTACACGCGCGAAGCTGCCCGAATGTGCAGAATCTGCTATACGAGTCCGACCGTCGTATCTCGGTGGAGTGGGCTCGGCCTGCGGATGAAGGACAGGGACGCAAGACGACCTATCCGGTGAAGCTGACGGTCTATTGCGATGACCGCGCGGGTATGCTGAAGGAGCTTACGGCGGCAATCAGCGACGATAACACGAACATCCGGTCGGTCGATTCACGGCCTGGCCCGAATAACGATGCGACGGTGGAGTTTATTGTCGATGCCGAAGATGTGCGGCATTTGAACCGGCTGGTGATGGGCATCCGGCGGGTTCCGGGCGTGCGTGATGTGCAGCGTTCGCAAAAGCTTTAGTAACCGCATTCGGGCAGTAACCGGGGCTAAAGCCCCTTCTGGTTGGCACCTTTTTCATCGGCCTAAAGGCCGGTGCTTCTACCAAAAGCTAAGGGCTTCTGATTTATTGGAGGGTGCGTGTGGCCTGTGCGCCGGAGACGGCTTTGGTCGTGTACACTGAGGTAGACCCCCTGTGTCGGGACGTGGCTCAGCCTGGTAGAGCACTCGCTTGGGGTGCGAGGGGTCGGCAGTTCAAATCTGCCCGTCCCGACCATTCCTTCGAAATCCAGAATTTACTTCTTACCCCAAATCTGACGGCTAACTGGCTGGGTGGATCGGCAACTCCGAGGTTGCTATGTCGGAGACTGCTTTCCATGTGCCGTCCGGCTCTTTTCGGTAGACGGCGACGAAGCTTCCGTGGTCGGTGAACGGCTGATTCGTCCCGGGGTTTGTCATGATCATGGTGTAGGTCCCCTGAGTAGTTGCCATGTCGCCTGACTTTGCTACGTCGATTTTGGAGGCCTGGAACTTCAGCGACATGGCGGGATCGGAAACCATCTCTTTTACGATGTTGCGAATTGCATCCTTGCCTACGGTAGGAGCCATTCCGGGGCCGAAGAGGACGGCGTCGTCGGCGTAATGCGACACGATTTTGTCGGCATCCTTAGCGGCGTAATCCTGATTCCACTGGTTCTCGTTGTCCTGGAGCGCTTTGATGTCGACGTCGTGGTTCGCGGAGGAGTGGTTGCACGCGGTCAGCAGGCATATGACGACAAGCGGAGCACACAATACTAGACGTCGTTTCATTCGGTTTCCCTCGGGCTTTCTTTGTCAGCATCTCATTTCATTCTGCTTCCTGCCGGATACTCCCCCTCCCCCCGGGTCGGGGAGCTTTTCTTTTGTTTTCAATCATTTACAGGGGGATGATTCTCTGCTATCCCATTGATTTTATTAAGCTTAGGTACGTTCTAGTGTTTTCAATCACTTGCGAGGGGGGTCCTCTGGTTAAATAGGAAACGCCCGCTTTTAAAGCGGGCGTTTCTTTGGCTCTAGTTCTATTTTATCAGTTTCGGGAAAATAGACTGCCAAATTTGGGCGGTCTTTTTTCTTTTTAGAATGTGTGAGTTGCGAGATTAAATGCGGTTGGGGGCTTGACAACGTAAAGCCCGGGCCTGAAGGCCCTCGTGTTGTCGGATGCTGGTTCACCGGCCTGAAGGCCGGTGCTTCTACCTTTCTTGGCCTCAGTGAGTTTTTGTGGTGCGAGGGTTGGGTTGGAGATTCTTCGCCTGCGGCTCAGAATGACGGAGTTTATGCTGGCTGTGATCCCACATCTCTGCGAGATGTGGGGCACCCTAGTCCCCTGGCTTACCCTTCTTGGCGTCAGCGAGTTTCTGGGTGTGCGAGAGTGAGTTGGAGATTCTTCGCCTGCGGCTCAGAATGACGGGGCAGGAGTTTATGCCGAGGAGTGCTGGTTTTTTGCCTTCAAAGGGAGGGTGGTATTTCGCGCGAAAACATGCACTTAACTCGGAGTTAAGTGTCGTTTCGCGTATTTTCGGCGCATCTGAGGGGTACGTTATTTTGCCTTCGTTGCCGACGACGCTGCTGCGGCTAGTTCTGCGGACGGCTCTACTTTTTCAGATTTCGGGACTGTTTTCTCGTCTTTCTTTGTTACCGGCGGAAGCATTTTGTCGAGGGTATAGCCCGCTTTGGTGATGGCGTGGCAGGCGGCGGTTACGGCGGCTTCTACTTCGGTGAGGGATTGGGGCTGATTGGCACCTTGTTCGGAGATTTCGAGCAATGCGGGCAGCTGCATCCAGCTGAGCATTTCTTCGAACTGCTCTTTGTTCACGTAAGTCTTGCTGCCGGATTCGTTGACGCCGGTGAGCCAGCGAATGTCCGGATCTTCCCAGAAAGATGCTTCCAGCATGGTGAAGGGCGATGAGGTTTCGGCGTGCGCCAGCAGTGCCCGGACACGGGCGGCCATCTGCCAGGTCTGGATGCCCTCCAGGCCGAGAGAGGCGAAGGTCTCGGCGAGCGCCGACCGCAGGTGAAGCGTGTCGAAGAGGGACAGGGTCAGATCCTGACCCGGGATGCTGCGCAGAACGATCCACGCAAGCACCGGCGCCCAGGTGAAATCGAGAGACGATCCCGGCTCATTGCTCGGGAGCATGTAGCGAACCGCTGCCGGCCATGTTGTTGAGAAGTGCTTTTCCAACGTGGGGAGCGCGGCGGCTGCAGCGGCGAGTTTTTCGCACGATTGTTTGTATGACTCTCTGACATCGATGGCGGCCGGCGGCTTGGCCGTACTTTCTTTGCTGCTTTCGGCGACGGGGTTTTCTATGGCCTGACGCTCTTCCCAGGGAAGGTAATCAAGAGCTCTTTCAAAGAAGAGACTGCTCTTTTTTACAAAGCTCTCGAGATGTGGGTCGAGGCTGGTTTCCGGCGTTGAAGGTACAGCTGCATCTTTTTCCGCGGTCTTCTGAGCGGTTGCCGGCTCAGGCTTCCTGGCTTCTTTGCCTTTTTGCGGCCGCATTGCTGAAACGTCGGCGAAGCACTGGATCTCCCTGCTGCTGATGATCTGACGCAGCACGTCATGCAGGGGGCGGAGGCGAAGCTTGGTGAGGGCTTCATCGAGATTGTGGACGCCGTCGCCGTTGAGGGCGTCGCAGAGGGCGTCCCACGGATACTCGGCGGTCGAGCGCAGCTCGCTCCAGTCGAGCAGCACCATGTACTGGTAGCCGCGCAGATCGACGCGCAGGCCGTGGTGCGCGAGGTCGCTGGCGCGGCGGAGATACTCGAGGTTATGCGCCGAGTCGCGATATCGGAGAATCACGGAGCCGTCGTTGGACAGCGACAAGCCTTCGGTGAGAGTTTTCTGGCGCAGGTCGCCATTGGCTTTTTCGCGCGCTGCGACGGAGATGTGAACGGTGCCGTGGGTGCTGCCGTAGCGGTTGTTATAGAGGATGAGCGAGCGCTGGCCATACCATTCGTTCGAATAGGCGAAGACGTTCTCGTCGACTGTTCCATGGCTGGTCCAGAAATCGTAGAGGACGAAGCGGGTGCTTTCGGCGAAGATGCGCCGGTTTTTGAGAAGCGGCGCGATGTCGTGCTGGTGGCGGGCAACCAAACCTTCGTTGGGCCACTCGTCCATGCGGGCGCGCTTGAATTCCATGCCATAACGCTCGGTGTAGCCTTCGATCTGGCCGTGGCCGAACATGGGCAGGCCGGGCAGCGTTGCCAGCAGGGTGCAGACGCCGAAGTATTTATCGCCGGAGCCGAACTGGTCGATGGCGGTGCGCTCGTCAGGATTGCTCATGAAATTGACGTAGCGCTTGAGGATGTCGGGATCGAACTCGATGGTCTTTTTGAGGTACAAACGATATTTTGCATTCTCTTCGTCGCGCAGCATGTTCATGAAGGCGCTGTTGTAGACGCGGTGCATGCCGAGGGTGCGCACGAAGTAGCCTTCGAGCAGCCAGAAGGCTTCGGCGAGAAGCAGTGTGCCGGGAACTTCGGCAGCGACGCGGTCGACGACTTCGCGCCAGAACTCATGCGGCATGAGCGCGTCAAATTCATCCTGCGACATGGAGTTTTCGGCGCGTGAGGGAATCGATCCGCCTGCGCCGGGCAACGGGAACCAAAGGCGCTGTACGTGGCGCTTGGCGAGCACCATGGCCGCGTCAAAACGGATGATGGGAAACTGGCGGGCAACGTGAAGGATGGTCTGGATGACGTGCTCACGGACTTCGTGCTTTGAGTAGTCGAGCTGCGCGGTGTCGTTCCAAGCGAAGGATGTGCCGTCGTTGCCGTGATAGATGTAGCGCGTGGTTCCGTCGTGATGGCTGCGGAGACGGAAGGCGACGGCGGCATCGGTCTGGTCGTAGTAGTGGTCTTCGATCTTGATTTCTGCTCGGCTGTCGGGTGAGAGATCGGGGCCTTCGAAGCGGTACGCGGGATAGGGGCTTTCCCAGCGATAGAGGAACCAGTCGGGATGCTCGATGACCCAGGGCGAATCGATGCCCATGTGGTTGGGCACCATGTCGCTGGCGAGGCGCAGGCCGTAGTTGCGTGCGCGGTCGCGGAGATTCTCGTAGGCGCTGACGCCGCCGAGGTCTTCGGCAATGTTGTAGTCCTTGAGCGAATAGGCGGAGGCGACGGCGTCGGTCTGTCCGCGCAGGCGCTTGATGGTGCGCGAGGCGATGCTGCGCTCCCAGAGGCCGATGAGCCAGAGTCCGGTGATGCCGCGGTCGGCGAGTATCTGCAATTCTTCGTCGGGAATCTGATCGAGACGGTGGATGTGGCGGCCGTATTTTTTGGAGAGTTGTTCGAGCCAGACGTAGGTGCTTTTAGCGATGAGTACGACGTTGGGCATCCATGCCTGATCGGCGCTGAAGGCTTCGTATTCCTGCAGAGGGGCCTGATAGCCTTCGGCGTAGCGGCGACGGCGCTCACCGCCGGGACCGATATCGTATGGGCCGAATTCATCGCTGTCGAACCATTCGCCGCCGAAGCCGGGAGCTGCATGGCGGTGATGATCGGGGCCGGGTGGGTGAAAGCGCATCCAGATGGCGATGTCTTCTTCGCGGAGGACGTCGATGGCGAGGAGAATGCGTTTGATGTCCGACCCGAGATATTTTGACCAGCGCTCGCGGATGAAATCGAGCTGCCCGGTGAGCGAGCCGGGTGAGGCGAGCATGGGCGCGCGCAGAGCTTCAAAGAGGCTGCCGATTTCGGGCGCGACGGGTGGGCGCGTGCTGAGGTAATCGGGCAGCGCGGCGGTGACATTTTTATAGATGGTCTGCTGCTGGAGGCCGGTGTCGGCGAAGAGCTCGCGGAAGGGCTCGAATGCCGGATTGATGTTGGAGAGCCAGAGCAGCATCAGCTCTTCGAGCGCGGCTTCGCGGTTGGACAGGCCGTCGGTTGTGCCCTGCAGCCATTCGGCGGGTGTTTCGAGTTCGCGATAGACGGAGACGTTGGGGAACTGCTCGACGAAGGCAAGAAGCAGTTTTTCCATTTGCGCCGGTTCGATTTTGGAGGAGAACCAGCGGATGCCGTCGGCGAGGACGGCGGGGTCGATGTCTTTGCGATAGCTGGCGACGAGGGCGTGATTCAGCTCGTCGATGAGACCCATGGCGAAGAGCGCGCCGGCGTTGATGTTTTTCTCCGGATTGGCTTCAGGGTTGAGCGCCTTATTCAGCTTCTCTGCGAGCCTGCGGCTTGCGGCTACATCTGCAAAGACAACGTTGCCGGTGTAGCTGAAGAGCAGCTCGTCGATATCGAGGCGCTCGCGGATCGAGCGCGAAATATGAAATTCCATGAACAGACACTCCGTGCTGCGCTACTGATTGAAACAAACTACGAGGAGAAGACACCATTCCTCAAAACACTACGATACTCGGTCGGAGTTTCCTCCGAGTGAAATGGATGCCTCCGCGCTATACTGGCTATCCTTCTTCGAAGTTGACACGACCCGGGTCCTACCAAACTAATCCTTTTTGAAGATTTGAGGGACGATGAGCATCAGTCTTATCGGTTGGGGTAGATTCTTTGATGCAAAGGGCAACCGCGTTACGGTGCCCGCGCCTTCGACAGAGCCAAAAAGTCCGTGGCTGTGGGATTTTCTCGCCAGCGATGCGCACAGGCTGGCGCAGGTTGGCTTCGATCGTATTCAACTGCCTCCGTCGTCGAAGGCGCAGGGCGGAGCGGGCGTTGGCTGCGATGGCTATGGCGTGTATTGTCCGCGCGATCTTGGCAGCCTCGATCAACAGGGAAGCGTGCCGACGCGGTATGGCTCGGTGGATTCTCTGCGGAGGCTGGTGGCGGTGGCGCATCGCAATGGGCTTGCGGTGGATCTGGACCTGGTGCTGCATCAGCTGATCGGCGGCGACAATGGCGTGTATCGATACAAGGCTGCGGATGGTTCGATGACGGGGCGTGGGCCGATGAATCCGGGATGCTTTCGATCGGCGAAGGTGCGGGACGATGTTCCGGCGCCGAAGGATGATTTTGCGTTTGGGGACGAGAAGCTTTACCAGAAGTGCAACCCGCAAAACTACACGATCAACGACGCGCTGGATTATGGCGAGTGGGTATTTCAAACGACGGGCGCAGATGGAGCGCGCTTCGATGACACGAAGGGAACGTGGCCGCCTTTCGTTGCGCAATTTATGAATCATGGGACGATGGCGGGGAAGCTGTTCTATTCGGAGTATTTCGATGGAGACAATGCAAATCTGAACGGATGGGCGGCGACGGCTCCGATGAACGGCCGTTCGGGAGTGGAGGATTTCAATCTTCATTTTGCTCTTCAGGAGGCCTGCAACAATCTGAATGCGCTCGCGCTTGAGGGCGCGGGGTATGCTTCGTGGCGACCGGATTTGTCGTTTGGGTTTGTCGATAATCCGGATACGGATACGACGCCGGGCGAGCAGGTGGTGAGCTCGAAACTGCTGGGCTATGCGTTTCTGTTGTCGATTGCGTGCAGGCAGGTGCTGATCTACGGCAAGGACTATTACGGGTCGAAGGTGTGGCCGGGTGCTTATGGGCTGCAGCCGTGGATCGACAATCTGATCTATATCAATCGGACGTTTGCTTACGGAGCGACGACGACACGATGGGCCGATGACAAAGTCATGGTGCTGGAGCGCGATGGGAATGGCGGTTCGGTTGGGAATAGTCCCGGGCTGCTGACTTGCCTGAATTTCGATACGTGGAACAAGCGGACGATTACGTGTGCGACTTCGTTTGGTGCGAATACGCAGCTGCACGATTACACGGGTCATCATCCGGATATATGGACGGACGAGAATGGGAACGCGACGTTTACGATTCCAGCGAATGCGGGTGGCAAGAGTTATCTCTGCTTTTCACGCGTGTCGGCCGACAAGCAGTTGAAGATTGAGCCGCGCACGCATACGCAGGTATTTTTTGGAGCTTCGGATCTGGATATTCTTCCGGCTGCGCACGCGCGTCGCACAGTTGCCGGACGGATTTATGTGGATGCGAAGACGCAGGTTCACTTTGCGACGAAGAACAACATCACGCCGGTTCTGCTCGATGGAGAAACAGTGGTGGCGCAGAATCGTGTGGATCGCAAAGACTGGTATACCGTGGCGGTCGATACGCCGCTGCCGGAGACGGCCTTTGAATTATCTGTAACGTACGAAGCACCAACCAATCTGTAACCGGGCCCCATTTGATGCGAGGAGATTTCCGTGAATGCAGCATGCAAGCGGTTTGTCATAATGCTTTTTTTTCCTCTGGCGCTGGCTGCGCAGACTACGTCAGGAGTGATGTCTCCGGTTCTGACGCGCGCATATGACAATTCGCGGACGGGCGCGAATACACATGAGACAGTTTTGACGCAGGCGACGGTTTCGCAGAAGGGGCTGCGCAAGTATTTCAGCCTGTTTATGGAGGGCGATGCGCGAGGGGCGGAGGCGCAGCCGCTGATTCTGCCAAAGGTGAAGACTGTGGATGGCAACGTGCGCGATGTGGTGATTCTCTGTTCGATGAACAACACGGTGCATGCGTATGACGCCAACAGCTCGGATGAATTGTGGATGGTGAAGCTGGGGATTCCGGTGAACGGGAGCGCGGCGATCGATATGCATACGATCAACGATCACTGGGGAATTCTGTCGACGGGCGTGATCGATCCGGATACGCAGATACTTTATGTGGTTGCGTGGATTTCGCCGGATGGGACGCAGCAGAAGGCTGCGCATTCTCTTTTTTCGCTGCATGTTGGCGATGGGACATTTGCGAATCCGCCTGTACCTCTTGCGGACGCGACGTATACGACTCCTTCGGGCTCGGTGCAGCGTTACAGCAGCACGATGCGCAAGCAGCGGTCTTCGCTTGCGCTGGCAACAGTGAATGGCAGGAAGACGGTCTTCTTCGCCAGTGGCACTGTGCTTGAGACGACGAACGGCGCAGCGGGATGGATCTTCGCTTATGACGTGGCGACGAACAAGATCGGAGCGTCGATGGCGATGAGCGCCGGATATGGCGCGGGTGTCTGGATGGGGGGATCGGGTCTGTGTGTCGATGCTGATGGGTATCTGTATGGCGCGACGGGCAACGGTTCGTTTGACGCGAAGAACGACTGGGGCGAGACGATCTTCAAGGCGAAATATGATTACGGTGCAAAGAGTCTGGCTGTTGTGGACTGGTGGACGCCGTATTCGGATAGTGGACGCGTAGGCAAAGACCCGACGAAATCATTTTCTGAACAGCCGCAAGCCACTCCGAAAATTGCGGGAATTTCTGCTCCGAGTGAAGAGGCAAAGCAGGGAGATACTGCAGAGACGGAAGTCGCGCGTCCAGTGAACTCGATGGCTGAGCGCGATTTGACGCAGGCGCGGGTAGTGGGAAAGCTGACGTACCTGAAGCCGCGCAATATCAACGCCGGCGCGTATAGTGACGAGGACCTTGGGTCAGCTGGTATTTCTTTGATTTCTGAATATGGAATTGTGCTGGCTGCGGGTAAGGACGGCATTGCTTACTTTGTGAATCAGCACAATATGGGAAAGACAGTGCCGACAGACTTTGCCAATGCTGCTGCGAACTATGCCAAATTAGTGCAGCCGCCGTACTGGTATACCTACTATCCCGGGCCGGTGGACGCTGCGCCGCAGGACTCATCGACGCTTGATTTTCTCTTTCAGGGAAAGACGCGACACATGCATTCGACTTCGGTGCAGTACATGAGCCCGATGCACGGCAAGATGGTTTTCTGCTGGGGAGAAAATTCAAACCTGAGAGCCTGGGCGATGGCGTCGAATGGAAAGCTGACATACATGGCGCAGTCGGCGGAGATTGCTTCTGCGAACAGCACGAATTCACCCGGCGGGATGCCGGGCGGATTTATGTCGCTCTCGAGTAACAACAATCAGGCAGGGACTTCGATTCTGTGGGCGCTGATTCCGTATGGCGACGCCAACTCTCAAGTGACGCAGGGACGGCTGATTGCTTATGACCCGGACAATTTTGTTACCTACAACGACGGCACCAAGGGGATGCGTATCTTGTGGGATAGCCAGAAATGGAATATCCAGTTCGTTTACAACAAGTTCAACGTTCCGGTGGTGAGCGGGGGAAAGATCTTCGTTCCCACTTACGACGGGAAAGTGGATGTTTACGGGCCGTCCTAAACCGGTCGCTGAAAACTTTTGCGGTAGGGCAGCGGACATGGCCTTACACTGATGGCTGAGGAGACTGTTACAGAAATGAACGCAGATAAGTTTTTTGTGCAGGCCGAGGAGCGCTTAGAGCGCTATAACCTTCTGAAGCATCCCTTTTATACCGCGTGGACTGCGGGCGAACTGACGCGCGAAGATCTGCGGGAGTATGCCGCTGAATACTGGCATCATGTTTCGGCTTTCCCCGCGCATCTGAGCGCTCTGCATTCGCGCCTTGAAGATGGCGCGACGCGGCGCATGGTGGCGGCGAACCTGGCGGATGAGGAAGGCATTGGATCGCCCGATGATCGTGCTCACAGCGAGCTCTGGATGGATTTTGCCAAGGGCATGGGCGCGAGTGAAGCAGAGGTAAAGAGCCGCGAGCTGCAACCGGAAACGAAGCGTCTTATCGCGTCGCTGCAAAGTGCAGGTCGCGAAGGCAGCACGGCTGCGGCGCTGGCGGCTTTCTATGCTTATGAGTCGCGTGTTCCCGCGATTGCCCGTGAAAAGGCCGCCGGCCTGAAGAAGCATTACGGCGCCGATGCGGCAACGGCTCGTTACTTTACTCTTCATCAGACCGCAGATGTGCTGCACGCCGATGTGTGGCGCAAACTGATTACTGGTGAAGTAGAAGAGAACCCGGAAGCGGCGGAGAAGGCACTGGATGCTGCTGAGCAGACTGCGTCGGCTTTGTGGTCAGCGCTTGATGGTGTAGAGCGGGAGCGTCAGGCCCGTAAGCGTCCCTAGTTAGCTAACGCTTAAAGCTTGAGAAGGGTATGCACCTCAGTGCATGCCCTTTTTTTCTTCTGTGTTGACGGCGTGACTCTTTCCTGCGTGAGGCTTTCCTATAAGATGCATCGTCTGGCTCAGGGACGTGTAGGTGCGGGCCCTACAGATTTTGCATCGGACCGGGTACTGAAACCGGGCGAGATGGGGCAGGTCGCGCAGGCGAAACTTTGAAAGCCGGAATTCCGACGAATAGCAATCGGCGCATCGCGTCATAAGTCCTGCCAACTCCGATACGTCATTATATGCCAGCCCTGTACGCAGCCAATTTCAAGATCGTGCAACAACTTTTTACGCAAAGAAAAAGTGAAACTGGGATACTGTATCTCTACAGCTGCTTCCGTCGGGGGTGTGCCATGGTCTGGGATGTTTCGTTTACATGCGATATCTGCGGCAAGAAAAAGGGCGAAGCGAATCATTGGTGGATGGTCATACTGGGGGATGTTCCCTGTTTCGATGAGGGACAGCCTGGCCAGCGTTTCACGCTGCTGCCGTGGAATATAGCCGAGAGCAGAAATCCTGATATGTATCACCTGTGCGGGCAAGGCTGCGCCATGCAGGCTATGGAACGGTTTATGACAAACCGCACGATTCTGCCTGAGATGCAAATGCACGCGCGTCACTGATGTGACTGCGCGCGTTATTCGCCGAAGAGATTCGGTGGAGATTGCTTTTTTGTGCGCTCCCTGCGTCCGGCGGGACGTGAGGCGGAGAGCATTTCCAATAGATCGTTCAGCTCCATGCGAAGGCGCTGCAGACGCTGCCGGTTTTTATCGGTGTCGCGTTCCTTGCTTGCGGTCTTGAGCGGCAGATCGGGCTGCGAACGATTTTCCTTCCGTGCATCACGCGCTTCCGACAATAAGAACTGACGGGCACCTGCGATGGTGTAGCCTTCCTCGTGCAGCAGATGCTTGACCTGCAGCGCCATCTCTACATCGCGTCTGCGATAGAGGCGTTGGCCGGTGCCGCTCTTGTTCGGCTTGAGCTGGGGAAATTCAGATTCCCAGAAGCGCAGGACGTAGGACTGCACCTTGCACAACCGAGCGACTTCGCCGATGCGGAAGTACAGTTTGTCGGGAATGGCGGTGGTTGCCGCTTCCTGCCGCGATGATCGTTGTGAGGTGTGTTTCTGCTTCTGCATGAAAACCCGGATGGCTCGACTGCGGCCATCCCTCAAAGTATAGGACACGCAATATGTGCTTCGGCAACAGAAACATCAATGCATGTTGAAGAAAGCAGGCAGCGTGCCCTGCTGGCTATCGATTCAGTTTAGGCATGCTGCGCGACGTGAGAAGCAAGCGTGTCGGCGATTTCCGTGTGGCCGCGTTCTTTCGCGTAGTCGATTGCTGACTTGCCCTGGTCGCAGACGCAGTCGAGACGAGCGCCATGTTGAAGCAGGAGGATGACGAGGTCTTTTTTGCCTGCAGCCGCGGCTTGCAGCAATGGCGTGTAGCCGCCGTGCTGGGTTGCATTCACATCGGCGCCTGCTTCGATGAGGATGCGCAGCACGTCGACGGAATGATTGAGGGAAACGCAGGCATGCAAGGGCTGATTGCGCAGCGGATTATGCGAGAGCTGATGGACATGCGCACCGTGTTCGAGGAGCAGCGTTACTGCTTCGGCGGTAGAGAATGCGGAGGCGAGATGCAGCGGTGTCCATCCATCGGGCGAGACGGAGCGAGCGCGCATCGCGTCCTCGGCGAGGAGCCGGTGGATGCGGAGGCAATTGCCAACGGCGGCTGCTTCGAAGATGTCGAGGTCCTGCAGGCGGGTCAGCAGAAAATCGCGGATCATTGGCTGCTGTGTATAGATTGCGAGCATGAGAGCGGAGATTCCCTGCGCGTCACGCGACTGCGCCAGGGTGGGCTGCTCCTCGACGGTTTCTGCAATTTCGGCTGTCTTACCGCGGCGGATGAGGTCGAAGAAATGCTGGCTCATGGGGGAGAGTATATCGTCGCGCTGTTTCGTTTTGGAGACTATCGAAGGGGCGATCATCCATCGATCATGCAGGTCTGGCATAATGCTGCGCACAAGGAGAAACGACCATGCAGGGTAGATATGTACAAGTTGCCAAGGGTGGAGCGCCGCTGGAAGTGGTGACGCGGGAGGTCGCGGAGCCGAAGACGGGTGAGGTGCGCCTTCGTGTGGAGGCATGCGGGGTCTGCCACAGCGATTCGGTTACGAAGGAAGCGATTTTTCCATTCATTACCTATCCCAGGGTGCCGGGGCATGAGGTCATCGGCCTTGTGGATGCGGTGGGCGAAGGGGTTCCGCAGTGGAAGGTTGGTCAACGCGTCGGCGTGGGCTGGTATGGCGGTCATTGCGGGCGCTGTGAGCCTTGCCGTCGCGGCGACTTGGTTGCGTGCCAGCATGCCTTGATTCCGGGTGTGACTTACGACGGCGGCTATGCCGATTACATTGTCGTTCCGGCAGATGCGGTGGCGGCTGTTCCGGATTCGCTGAAGAGCGCCGATGCTGCTCCGCTGCTTTGTGCGGGGATTACGACCTTTAACTCGCTGCGTAATACGGGAGCGAAGCCGCCGGCCACAGTCGCTGTTCTCGGTCTGGGCGGACTGGGGCACCTGGGCGTGCAGTTTGCTGCGAAGATGGGCTTCAACACGGTGGCGATTGCTCGCGGTGCGGACAAGGCCGACTTCGCGCATAAGCTGGGGGCGCGGCATTACATTGACAGCACCAGCCAGGATGTCGCGGAAGAGCTAAAAAAGCTGGGCGGCGCGAGGGTGATTCTGGCTACGGTGACAGATAACGATGCGATGGCTGCCGCTGCCGCTGGACTCGGATACGCGGGCGAACTGGTGCTGCTGGGAGTTTCTCCTAAGCCGTTGCCGCTGTCTACGATTCCAATGATCCTGCAGCGGCAAGCGGTGCATGGATGGCCGAGCGGGACCTCGATTGAATCGGAAGATACGCTGAAATTCAGCGAGATGACCGGCGTGCTGCCGATGATCGAGACGTATCCGCTGGAAAAGGCGGCAGAGGCGTATGACCGGATGATGAGCGGGAAGGCTCGGTTCCGGGTGGTGCTGGAGACGGGGGCGTAAGAAGTGGTTGAGGTCGCAGCGATTGGGTGAAAAGCCCGCTGGGGTCCCGGCGGGCTTTTTTCTTTTAATTGTTGCGTTTAGGAGATCCTTTGGTCGAAGGGGCTTGACAGGTATTATCGAAGCTGTGGATATTGTAGTTACGTTTCTACATTAGATGTGATTGTTATGGCTATTACGACATTTTCAAGTCGGGAATTTAATCAGGATGCCAGCGGGGCAAAAAAGGCTGCGGGGCGCGGCCCAGTTTTCATTACTGACCGTGGGCGTCCCTCGCATGTGCTGCTTTCGATTGAGGAGTACGAAAAGATCACCGGCAGAGGGGAAAATATTGCGGATCTGTTGGCGATGTCCCATGCGGCAGAGGTGGAATTTGAACCGCCCCGGATGAGCGGGGATATCCATCGGCCTGTGGACCTGCCGTAATGTACCTGCTCGATACCAATGTCATCTCAGAATTGCGCAGAGCGAAGACGGGCAAGGCCGACCGGAATGTACTCGCCTGGGCGAAAAGCGTCCCTGCCGGCCGGTTATTTTTGTCGGTGGTTTCGGTGCTGGAGTTGGAGATCGGCATCCGGTTGATTGAGCGGCGGGACTCTTATCAGGGCGGACTGCTTCGCCTGTGGATGGAAGAAAGTGTCCTGCCTGCGTTCGACGGAAGGATTCTGGCTATCGATACCGCTGTGGCGCAACGTTGCGCTGCGCTTCGTGTGCCTGATCCCCGATCCGATCGGGATGCCTTGATTGGCGCGACTGCGCTGGTGCATGGAATGACAGTGGTGACGCGGAATACGGCAGATTTCGAGGCGACTGGGGTGGGGGTGGTGAATCCTTGGGTGGGTTAGCTTGATCTAGAAAAGACACAGGCGCTGCGGCTTTGCCTGCGCTTGGGCCTACGGCAGTGAGGTGCGGCTCTTCGAGCCGAGTTTTATCCCCGGCCTGAAGGCCGGGGCTTCTACCTGAGTGCCCTATGCCCCAGAAGCGAGACATGGCACACCCAGGAAAATAGCATTGACCCAATTATTTTCGTTGACATAGAAGAGTTATTTGGTTTGAGTAATTCATCGGAAAGAGATTGTGGATAGGAACAATGTACGGAAATTCGGCGAACCGAAGCGTTCCCCATTTTTTAATTTAGCGCAAGATGTGGTGGATGCCTATCACACGCAAGATGCGGATCGAGCTAACGAGATTTATGAGGAAATAAGGAAAAAGCTAAGCGCTCGCGAACAAATAGCTCTGTCTGAAGAGATTTCAAAGGTTCGCCTTGCTAGGGCACAACGTGATAGTTCCGCTAAATCTAAGGAATCTGATCAGCAGGATCTTACAAATGAAAGAGATGCAAGTAGCCAACTGAACGAAAAGCATGCCATGCCGAGGCGAACTGTAGGACAACGCTACATTCTTTGGGGTGGCATTATGATGGCTTTGCTGTTGGTGTTGTTGATCGTTTGGGGTTCGATTGAGGATCGAAAAGGAGAAGATGAGGTTCGTCAACGGTTGACGCCTATCGAACGCGCAGAATTTGATTGGAATATGGGGCATCGCCCCTTAGCGTTAGAGGAAGTTAAGGCAATACCGTCATCCTCTGCGGACTATACCAAAGCTCTTTCGCTCATTGCGCAATACTCGCAGGCTATAGAAGATGACAAGCCTCCTAATACACACTCCGCCGAAGAGTTGTGTAACAATACGGTGAAAACAACCGAAGAGTTCCCAAGTACTGTCAGTATGGACTCCTTCGCTGAAGAGCCGGCAGTTGATCGAGTACGTCGGACAATTCAGGTGGAAGTCGATTATACGGCTAAGAATAGCCTGGGTGCCGAACTCCCATACACAGTGATATGCACCACCGACTTTGATGGAAACCTGCTTTATAAATCACCACGGACTGGTCGGTGATCAAGCCAGCGACTCATTAGCCCGTAGTGTGACATGTGGCTGTTATCGTATTGACTCCCTTTAAAAAATCCCGTATTCTAAAATCCTTGCGCAGTTCCGCGTCTGCCCGTCCGTATGTCTGTGGCTATCCCGCAGATTGACTGGGCGCCGAACCCGGAAAACCCCAATCGGTTGAGACTGCGCCAGGTCACCCCAATACGCAAAACACCGCGCGCCTTGGGGACCCCGAGCCTCACGCGTACATGAAGTTCCGCCGTGGGTAAGTTTTTAGACCGCGCTGCTGTTTTGCGTGGGCAAATTGCGTTTTGAACGCGAGATTTTGCTGGAGATAAGAGAGATGTCGACGTACATTCCTAGCGCGCACGAGATTGACCGCAAGTGGTTCGTGGTGGACGCGAGCGGCAAGACCCTGGGCCGACTGGCGACCGAAGCGGCCAGCGTGCTGAGCGGTAAGAGAAATCCAAAGTACACCCCATACATTGATATGGGCGATCACGTCATTGTGATCAATGCCGCGAAGATCCGGCTGACCGGCCTGAAGAGCCAGCAGAAGGTTTATCGCCGCTACACCGGCTTCCCCGGTGGATTGCGCGAAGAGTCTTTTGTCCGCCTGCTCGAGCGCAGACCGGAAAAGATTGTGGAAGAGGCGATCAAGGGCATGCTGCCCAAGACCAAGATGGGCCGCAAGATGGGCTCGAAGCTGAACGTCTACAAGGGCGATCAGCATCCACACCAGGCGCAGCAGCCGCAGCCTCTGGAAGTTAAGGCTTAAGATTTTCGGCCAGAATTAAAGACTGGCAAAAGGATTAGCATGGCAGATTTGGTTCAGTATTACGGAACGGGACGCCGCAAGTCGGCGATCGCCCGCGTCTTTCTGCGCCCCGGCAGCGGCGAGTTCAAAGTCAACGGCAAGACATACGAGGAGTATTTCGTTACCGAGCAGCAGCGTGTTGCGGCAAAGCGTCCGCTGGTGCTGACCGAGACCACGGCAAACTTCGACGTAGTGACGACGGTCATCGGTGGCGGCGTGAATGGCCAGGCCGATGCGGTGAAGATGGGTATTGCCCGCGCCCTGCTTCAGTTCAACATTGAGCTGCGCAAGACGCTGAAGAGCGATGGCCTGCTGACCCGTGACGCCCGCGGCAAGGAGCGCAAGAAGTACGGTCAGAAGGGCGCTCGTAAGCGGTTCCAGTTCTCGAAGAGATAGTTTTTGTTTCGGGTTCGTGGGATATCTACCCAGGTTAGCTTCGCGAACCTGGGGCACCCTGCGAACCTGGGGCACCCGAGTTTAGGTAGTTAAATCTTCCCAAATAGGGGAATCAATTCCGGCGACCTTAAACCTTGCCGGGATGCAGTCCACGAAGGAGGCTGTTTGGCCACGATCACCATGAAGGAGCTGCTCGAAGCGGGAGTCCACTTCGGGCACCAGACGAAACGCTGGGACCCGCGCATGAAGGAATACATCTTCGGCGAGCGTAACGGCATTTACATCATTGACCTGCAGAAGACCCTGAAGATGTTCAAGGACGCGTCGAAGTATGTGACCGACCTGACCGCGCAGGGCAAAGTGATTCTGTTTGTCGGCACCAAGCGCCAGGCACAGGACGCGGTTGCGGAAGAAGCGACACGCGCCGGGATGTTCTACATCAACAACCGCTGGCTGGGTGGACTGCTGACGAACTGGGTGACGGTGCAGAAGTCGGTGAAGCGCCTTCAGGAACTGGATGAGATGGCCACGGATGGCCGCTATGAACTGCTGACGAAGAAGGAAGTGATTCGTCTGGAGCGCGAGCGCAAGCACCTGCAGGCGAACCTTGCCGGCATCAAGAACATGAAGCGGCTGCCCGATGCGCTCTTCGTGATCGACTCGAACAACGAAGCGATTGCCGTGAAGGAAGCCCGCAAGCTGGGTATTCCGGTGGTTGCGGTTGTTGATACGAACTGCGATCCGACAGTAGTGGACTATGTAATTCCGGGCAATGACGATGCACTGCGTGCGATCCGTCTCTTCGCTTCGAAGATTGCCGATTCGGCAGTCGAAGGCGTGCAGATGGCGACCGACAAGCAGTATGTCGAGGTGGCTGGCGTGAGCTCGGAAGAGCAGGCTGAAGAGAAGCCGGAGCCGGGCGTAGTGGAAGGTGTTCAGGCAGCCGCTGCGGAAGCTCCAGAGGAAGAAGTAGACCTCGAAGCGGCACTCGGTGGAGTGATTCGCAAGTCTCCAGTCACGGTGAGCACGCTGGATGACGCCGAGGCGGCCGAAAGCAGCTTCTAAGATGTAAAACGGCCTGCGTCGATTTCGATTGCGGCATGGAAAGTAATTCTTCCGGAAGCGTGGCTGCAGTGTTTCGAGCCACGCTTTCGTTGTGTTTAAGGTGTGATTCCGGCTTGCTGTTTTCCACCTATCCCACCCTTTCGCAAAGTGCGCGAAAGGATGGGGCACCCGGATTCGATCTTGTGACAACATGGAAATAACAGGCGCGTGTTATAGAAGGGAATTGGGAAAAGGAAATGTCGACTGTGAGTGAAAAGATTGATGCAAAGCTGGTAAAAGAGCTGCGCGAGAAGTCGGGCGCGCCGATGGGCGATTGTTTGAAGGCTCTGCAGGAAGCGAAAGCCGATATGGAAGAGGCTTTTGTGATTCTGCGCAAGCGCGGAATGGCCTCGGCACAGAAGAAGGCTTCGCGCTCGACGAATGAAGGCGCAGTGGGAACTTATATTCACGCAGGCGGCAAGATCGGCGTTCTTGTTGAAGTGAACTGCGAGAGCGATTTCGTTGCCCGCACCGAAGACTTCCAGGAGCTGCTCAAGGACATCGCCATGCACATTGCGGCGACCGATCCCCGCTACATCCGTCCGGAAGACGTAACGCCTGAGGACCTGGAGCGCGAGAAGGAGATTTTCCGCGCACAGGCGGCAGCGACGGGCAAGCCTGCTCCGGTGATCGAGAAGATCGTGGAAGGCAAGATGAGCAAGTTCTACGAGGAAGTTTGTCTCTTAGAGCAGCCTTTCATCAAGGAGCAGACTGTCTCGATCAAGGACCTGATCGCGCAGAAGGTCGGCAAGCTGGGTGAGAACATCACTGTTCGCCGCTTCGCACGGTTCAAGGTTGGCGATCCGAACTGGACGGTTTCCCAGACGAAGCTTGCCGGTGAAGAGGCGCAGTCGTAAGCGTCAATTCTTTACGAAGACTCATTTCGCCGCAGTGTGGATACTCCATGCTGCGGCGAAACTGTTTTAGGACAGAATGAATCTGTACGGCTCAGCCGGAGTCGATTATTTCTGCTTCTGCTTGAAGTAAAGAATCAGCTCCAGATCTTGTTGGGCGGCTTCGTAATTGCCGCCGCTTTGCCTGACGAGATCGATGGCGCGGCGCTGGAAGAATTCAGCGGCATCGAGCTCTCGCTCGAACATCAATATGCTGCCGAGACCGTTGAGGGCGCTTGGATCGAGGGGATCGGCGCAGAGTGTCTCGAAGAAATATCGCTCGCCCTCGAGGAGCAGTGGATCTTTGGGCGCGCGTCCCACCTGAATCGCGTCCCAGTGTTTGAACATATAGTTGTTTTTGCGCTGGTATCCGGCGAGGTTCAGGATCATCGGATCGAGCGGAGCCATCTTCATCGCGCTATTCAGGGCGTTTTCTACCTGGGTGTTAGCTTCCTCGGCTGCCTGAAAATTTTCTGTCATGGCCTGCACTACGGCGATTTGTGCGGCGCCGATTCCGTTTACCAGAGATTGAACGATCTCCGTCCGGTTGTTGAGCATGGGTGATGGCTTGTTTGCGGAATCAGGAGCAGACGAGAGGGCGCGTGATAATTTTGCTTCGATGTCTGCTTGGTCGCGCTTCAGACTGAGATAAGCGGAGCCAGCTAAAAACTGCGGCAGCGGCGTCGCGTCAAGCACATACGGAATGATGAAGCGATTGAGATGGAAGGCAGTAAATATCTCGGCCATGACCCAGCGCGATTTGGAGGCAGCCTCAGACCAGAGCAGAACGAGCACGCGGCTCTTTTCGATCGCGGTCTGCAGCTCTTCGCGCAGCAGTGCGCCGAATGCGAGGCTGGAATTGTCGATCCACGGGCGAAGCGAATTTGCCAGAAGTGCCCGCTCCAACTGGTTGGCGATTTCTGCGTCCTGAGAGGCATGGCTGAGGAATGCGGCGTATGTGGTGGTTTTATGTTTCGTGGGCATGGGGTGAGCTTCTTTCTGCTCCGTCGCCGCAAGACCATCTCTGGAGGTGTAAATTTCTGCGAAGAGTGTACGCCTCTTCTGAAGAGTGGTGATGGAAACACGGAAAGAGTGTCAATGCTCAGGAGAAAGATGTCTCCCACCCTTGCCCTTCATTGCATTCAGGGTCAGGATGGGGCACCCAAATTTACTTTTCTACTGTGACTATTTCTGAATCCGCAGCGGTCCACGCTGCCGCACCTTCATGTGTCAGCTGATGGGAGGCGTCATTCCAGTGAAGGTGCGTGATCTTTGCGTCGCCCTTTTCGTAGGCGTAGGTGTTGCCGTCGTCCTGGAAGAGCGTGAAGTCGGCGTTGGCTCCGGGATAGATGCGGACCTTGGCTATCTGCTGCGTCTGCGCGGTGCTGTCGATGTGAGCGCCGGTAGGAATAATGGAGCCTGCGCGGACGAATAACGGAATGGTGTCGATCGGGGCGTTGACGGTGATGGTCTGGCCGCCTTTCAACTTTTCATTCGTCCAGTAGTTGTACCAGTCCGCGCCTGCGGGCAGGTAGACCTGGCGGCTGGTTGCGCCTTGCTCGGTTACCGGAGCCACGAGGAATGCGGGGCCGAGCATGTATTCGTCGCGGATGTCGGAGACATTGGCGTCGTTGGGGAAATCCATGAAGAGCGCGCGCATGAAGGGCGCTCCGGTTTTGTAAGTCTGGTAGCCGAGCGAATAGATGTAGGGCATGAGCTCGTAGCGGAGGTTGAGATATTTTTCGAGGATGGGTTCGGCCTGCGGGCCGTAGGACCAGACTTCGTTATAGCGGCGGCTGCCGTGGGTGCGGAAGATGGGCAGGAAGCCCGCGTATTCGAACCAGCGCGTGTAGAGCTCGGGATAGTCGTCGTAGTCGCCGACGTTGTCTCGGATGGGCGATGGATCAATGAGTGGCGGATGCAGAGGATGATGCGTGCCGGGCAATGGCTGCCAGCCTCCGGTGTCGTTGCTCCAGTAAGTCATGCCGGAAGCGGCAAAGTCGAGGCCGGTGGGAATCTGGCGTTTGAATGCGTCCCAGGTTGCGGTGATATCGGATGACCAAAAGATGGCGCCGTTGCGCTGTGCGCCGAGGTAGGCGTCGCGCGAGAGGACCAGGCCGCGGTGCAGTGTGTCCTTGCGGAAGCCGTCGTAGATCGCGCCGGTGTGGAAGAGCGGATAGACGTTGAAATATTGCGTACCGGGGCCGATGCGCAGATAGCTGCCGTTTGGTGGAAGGTCAGGCTCGGTTTCGTCGGCCCATATGGAGTCGAAGCCTTTGCTCAGGATATTTTCCTTGATGGTCTGCCAGTACCAGTGCGCGGCGTCAGGGTTGGTGGTGTCGATATCGGAGCCGGCCTTGTCATAGGGCAGACCGTTGGTCGGGGTGCCGTCGGCGAGATGCTCGAACCAGCCCTTCTGCAAAACGAAATCGTAATAGCGCGAGCCCGGCTCGAAGCGCGGCCAGACGCTGATCATGGTCTGGAAGCCCATTTTATGCAGCTGATCGTTCATTGCTTTCGGATCAGGCCAGAGGTCGGAGACGAAATCCATCTGACCCATCTTCGTGTAGTAGAGCCAGTCAACGACGATGACATCGGCGGGAAGATGGCGGTCGCGATAACCTTTTGCGACGGCTAATACTTCATCCTGCGAACGGTAGCGCTGTTTGCACTGGATGTATCCGTAAGCGGCCTTGGGCAGCAGGGGCGTGGCTCCGGTGAGAAGGCGGTATCCGGCATAAATCTCGTCATATGTTTTTCCGGCGATGATGAAGAAGGAGACGCGGTCGCCTACATCGGAGGTCCAGCTGGTGCGCTCATTGAAGTGCGGCGCGATGGTTGTCTTTCCAGGATTGTCCCAGATGATGCCGTAGCCATAATTTGTAACCATGAAAGGTACACATGTGCTCTGACCGCCGGGCGCGTTGTAGTCACTCCAGCAATGGACTACGTGGCCGCGATGATCGAGGAAGCCCTCCTGGTTCTGGCCGAGGCCGTAGTAGTGCTCGTCGTCGGGCGATTTGAAGTTCGCGCCGACCTGATAAAACTCAGGATCGGTGGGGCGACGGTCGTAATTCAACTGCGAGTTACCGTCTTTATGGTTAAGCACGGACATGGACCAGCCGTTCATTTCGGTGATCGTCTTTCCGTCGGGCGTGGTGAAGGTGATATCTGCGCCGGGAGTGGAACCGCTGAAGTATTTGCCGGGGTCCATCACCGATTGAGGTGGCCTGCTTCCGCCGGAGTGCCAGCCTTTCAGCGTCACCGTCAGCTGCGATGATTTGTAGACTTCATCGACGCCATCTTTTTCGTGTGTCCAGCCCTGTGCGGAAGGTGAGGCGACGAAGCCATAACCGGGTGCAGCCAGCGCGGAGTCCTTCAACATGCTGAGCGTGACGCGGACGATGTTCGGCGCATATGGCTCGAAGACAATGGTGGACTTGCCGCGTTCGAGCACGACACGCTGCGCATCGGTTTGCGCCTGGGTTTCTGTGATTGTTGCGAAAGCGAGTGCTGCGATGCCGATGGCGAGAGAAAGCTTACGAACCATACTGGGTGCCGATTCCTTCGCAGCCAAGTTTAATCGATTTACTCAAGGCTGTCTTCTATTTCCCTGAACATCAGTCGATGTTCGTAGAGGTGCCGGGAGAGAACAGCAGATCCTTCGACTACGCTCCCTCCGGTCGCTTCGCTCAGGATGACAATAGAAGGGCTATATGCCGTTGGCTACCGCCTGCATCTGCTCGCGGAACCATTGCTGCGCGGGTTCGCAGGTTAAACGGGCATGCCACGCCATGACGTATTTGAAGGAGTGCAACTCGACGGGAGCCTCGACCGTTCGCACCGTCTTTATGTGGCTTACGATTTTTGCCAGACGGCGGGGACGGTGACGAGTGCTGGGTTGGAAGCCGCAGCCGAATCTCGGGCTGCTGGAAGATATTACGAATGGATCGTATCGAGAGCTTGCGGCGAGCCTGCGCGTTCATTCGTAAGGTGTCTTGGCGAGGAATACGGGCCGCGATCGACAAAATCTGGCGGCTTCGCCATATTCGCACCCATGCGATACTCAATAAGGCATGTATAACCGCGTCGTTCTTAAGCTCTCAGGGGAAGCGCTGGCTGCTGGTCGCGGCTTCGGCGTCGATGTAGACCGTGTGCACGAAATTGCCGCAGAAATTGCCGAGGTCCGCGAGATGGGCGTCGATGTGGGCGTCGTGGTTGGCGGCGGCAATTTTTTTCGCGGCGTGGCCGAGCAGGCCAAGGAAATGGATCGTGTCTCAGCCGATCACATGGGCATGCTGGCGACCGTGATTAATGCCATCGCCATTCAGGATGCGCTGGAGAAGCAGAATGTGCATGCGCGCGTGATGTCGGCGATTGAGATGCACCAGGTGTGCGAGCCGTATATTCGCCGCCGGGCCATCCGGCATCTCGAAAAAGGCCGCATCGTGATCTTTGCCGCAGGCACCGGCAATCCGTATTTTTCCACCGACACGGCAGCTTCGCTGCGCGCCATGGAAATCAAGGCGGATGTTCTGCTGAAGGCGACCAAGGTCGAGGGCATCTACGATGCCGACCCGGTCATCAAAACCGATGCCGTGAAATTTGAGCAGATTACGTACATGGATATTCTGCGGTTGGGGTTAAAGGTAATGGACACCACCGCGGTAAGCCTGTGCAAAGACAACAATCTGCCCATGATCATCTTCAATATGAATCGGCCGGGGAATATCCGCCGCGTAATCAGCGGGGAGAAAGTCGGCTCACTGGTGACGGCCTGAACGAAGAGATGCAAACCGGCTCATCGGCTGCGGTGCTGGAGCGGCCCGCAGAGACGGTGGGGCTCACTTCAGCCGACAAGCCGCAAATAGTTAAGAAATCGAGGCTTCCAGCGCTTTCCGGGCTTCGTGCCTTCGCCGCGCTGAATATTGTCTTCTACCACTTTTCGAATCCGAAGTGGTTTGGGCCTTTCGCTCCTATTGTCGATAACGGGTATACCTCGGTCAGCTTTTTTCTGCTGATGTCGGGCTTTATTCTCGCGTACAACTACAGCGACCGCGCGCAACGCGGACAGCTGAGCGCAGGCCATTTCTGGGTTGCGCGTCTTTCGCGGCTTTATCCGGTTTATGTTCTGGGCCTGCTGGTTTCGATGGGCATGCTGGTGGCGGAGTGGCAGGTGCGCACGCATGGCGAGTTTGTGCTGGGGGTTACGCTGACGCCGTTGTTGCTGCAAGGCTGGGTGCCGAAGTTGGCCACTTTCTGGAATACGCCGGCGTGGACGATGTGCACGGAGGCGTTTTTCTACCTGATTTTTCCCGTTGTAGTTTGCTGGAAACGACCGCGACACTGGCGTGGATTGATTGCGTTGCTATTTCTTTTATGGGTCGCGGGCCTGTTTCTGCCGACGCTTTACACGGTGTTGCAGCCGGATGGTCCTCATCCTGGACGTTATACGGACAGCTTCTGGATGCGGGCGCTCAAGTTTTCGCCGCCGCCGCATGTGCCGTCATTTTTATTCGGCATCGTGCTGGCGGATGTGGATGCACGTATTTCGCGGGAGAGCCGCTATCGCTTGCTGCTGGGTTTGGCGGGAGTGGCAGCGCTTTACACGATTCTTTACTACGGCGACCATATGCCCTTTGCCCTGATGCATGACGGGCTGCTGATGCCGCTCTTCGGCATGTCGATTTTAGGGCTGGCGGGGCATAACCTGATTGCGCGGTTCTTCGGTTTCTGGCCCTTTGTCGCGGTCGGACAGGCGAGTTACTGCCTTTACATCCTTCACTTCAATTTGTGGGAGCTGATTCACAACTCGCATCTGTTGGAAAGACTGCATCTGATCGCGCTTGATCCGTGGATCAGCTATTGTCTGCTGGTTGCGGCGGCGTTGCTGGCCATGAGGTTTATCGAGAAGCCGACGCAGAAGTGGATTCGCGGCCTGGTCAGGGAAAAGGCTTAGGCCGAGAGGGGCGGGACTGTTCCCCTTCGTTCCTCAGGGTAAGAATGACGCTTATCTTTGGCTTGATCTCAGGCAGACGATCTAAACCGTCGCTACCTCAGGATGGGCAACGACTACCTGATTGCGGCCGCCATGCTTGGCTGCATAGAGTGCGCGATCAGCGGCGCGCAGTAATTCTTCCAGCGTCTCGCCAGATTTCGGGTAGGTTGCCAGCCCGATCGAGATGGTGAACTGGCCCAGCGCCTCGCCGCGGAAGCGGATACTCATACGGCTGACCTGTTCGCGGATCGCTTCGGCGCGTTCCAGAGCAGCGTGCTGATCTGTTTCCGGGAGGATGATGACAAATTCCTCTCCCCCATAGCGGCAGATGATATCTTCCGCTCTCACCGACTGGCGGAAGATATCGGCCACGCCGCGCAGGGCGGAATCTCCCGCTTCGTGTCCAAAGGAGTCATTGAACAGCTTGAAGTGGTCCACATCGAGCATCAGCACGGACAGTTCCGCATGGTTTCGCGCCGCGCGCCGCACTTCGCGGTCGAGCGAAATTTCCATGAAGTGCCGGTTGAATAGATCTGTCAAACCGTCGCGGATGGATTGATGCTCCAGCCGCTCGCGAAGGTTGAGGCCGGCAATGGACATCGCTGCCATCTCGGCCAGCTCTTCCAGGCTTTCCTTGTTGCGCTCTACATCGATACCGATGAGAGAGGTTGGACACTCAATATACAGAATGCCAAGAGTGTCGCCCTGCGCCGACAAGGGGATGCAGAGGTAGTTGTCCGGCGGGGTACCTCGGAAATGGCCGCAGTTTACTTCAGATTCTCCCGGCTTTCTCCAGCGCAGCCGCCCGGAACGAAGGCCACAGCACGCGTCCAGTGAAAATACATCCATTAGCCTCGTTTCACCTGGGGATGAGGAAGCTATTTCCACAATATTGCGGGAATTGTTAACGAGGAGCAGGCTCACATTGGTGGAGGGCAACAACTGCGAGCAATAACGCACGACTGCCGCGTGCGCCTGAGCAGCGTTGGTGCAAAGCTGCAGCTCTTCTCTGGCTGATATGAGGAGAGCTGCCTCAGCGGCACGCTTTTTCAGCGTGAGGACGGTGACTTCCAGCTGCGCGTTCGTACTGAAGACGCGCCGTTCCATCTGCCGGCGTTGTTTGGCGTCCCGGATGAGGAATCCGAAGAGAACGATAACCACAGCGAGAGAAGCAACCAGAAAGCCTATGCCGGCCAGAAGGCTGCGATAGATACTTTTTTGTGATTCTGTAGTGCGCTGGGTAAGCAGCGTCCGCTCTGAGCCCTGCATCTTGCTCACGGCATCGCGGCAGTCGAGGATTTTCTGGTGCAGGCTCGCGTCGGGTGTGAGGGAGTTGTTTACCCGCTGCTTCAAATCAAGAATGCAGCTATGCAGTGTTTGCGCACGGGAAGTCTGGTCTGGATTGTCTTTGACCAAGTCATCGACATGAATCAGATCGCCGTCGAGCGAAATGGTGCTCGTCTGCGCATCTCTTTGATCGTCTTGATCTTTGCCCAAAAGATAAAGGCGTTCGTAGAGGTCGATACGATCCAGGCGTTGCGAAGCGGTCTGTAGTACCGTCAATACTTCCTGCGAGTGGTCGCGCCAATCGCGAGATGCGACGAGATGTTCTGTCGTGTCATAGACGAAAAGAGCGGAGGCGCAGATAAAGAAGATAGTCCCAATCGCCCCAAGCACCAGCAGGGGGATGGTACGGTCTCGGTGATTCATCGGCGATGTTGTCTGTATATCCACGCAGTAATTTCGGGGGCGCGGAAGTGCAGCGCGCAGGCGCTTCCGTCAAGGTGGGTTCAGTGTATCGTGGCTAAAAGAGGCGACGAAAGCGAAATTCACTGCAAACAGGCTCTTTTTAACTCTAGAGGTGACTTTTGGGGCCATTTTCAACCGCCTCAAACTGCTACACTAAGAAGTTTTGTGATGACAGAGACAATGACACTTCCAACCCGCGCGCTGCGCGTTGCTGAAAGCATTACCGAATTGATGGGCCAGACGCCCATGCTGCATTTGCGCCGGTTAGCCCCGTCGGGCATGGCTGATCTCTATGCAAAACTCGAATTTCTCAACCCCGGCGGCAGCGTAAAAGACCGCGCGGCTCTGGGCATGATTCTGGACGCCGAAGCACGCGGCGTTCTGAAGCCAGGCGCGACCATCGTTGAGGCGACGGCAGGGAATACCGGAGTCGGGCTGGCTCTGGTTGGCGTGAACCGCGGCTACAAGGTAGTGCTGTTCGTTCCCGAAGGCTACGCGGAAGAGAAGTGCATGCTCATGCGCGGGTTTGGTGCGACGGTCGAGCGCACTCCGGAGGCCGAAGGCATGAGCGGAGCTATCCGCCGTGCTGTGGCTCTTGCGAAAACCGGTGACGATATCTTTGCCGCGCTGCAGTTCGAAAATGATGCCAATCCGGAATTTCACTACGAAACAACTGCGCGTGAACTGTGGGAGCAGATGGAAGGGCGCGTGGATGCGTTTGTCGCCGGGGTGGGCACAGGTGGAACCTTCTCGGGAGTGGCGAAATTTCTCAAAGAAAAGAATTCGAAGATCCTTACTGTGGCCGTCGAGACGGAAGGTTCCATCCTGCAGGGCGGCGAGCCGGGTCCACATAAGGTAGAAGGCATCGGAGTTTCTTTCGTACCGAAGACCTTCCATCCCGAGGTGGCGGATGAGATCGTGCGCGTTACCGATGCCGACGCTTTTGCCATGGTGAAACGGCTTGCTTCCGAAGAAGGAGTGCTCGCCGGATCGAGCGCCGGAGCCATGGTGCATGCGGCGTTGCAGGTCGCACAGCAACTCGGTCCGGGCAGGCGCGTTGCCACCATCGTTCCCGATTCGGCGGAACGCTATCTCTCCAAGAAGATTTTTGAGGGCGGTCTCTAAAGCTACGCAGGAGCCAAACTAAGCGCAACCTCCACACTCGGGCGGACCCTATCAGCGGTTCGTGGAAATGGCATGGATTCTTCGCTATGCTCAGAACGACGCATCAGGTCTTACAGGAGTACATAGTTGATGACGAAAGCAACGCAGGGATTTTCTACTCGCGCCATTCACGATGGACAGGAACCGGATCCTTTGACAGGCGCAGTGAATGTGCCGATTTATCTCTCTTCGACTTATGCGCAGGAAGAGATTGGCAAGAATAAAGGCCATGAATATGCGCGCGTTTCGAACCCGACGCGCGATGCGCTGGAAACAAATCTGGCATCTCTCGAAGGCGGCACGAGCGCGCATGTTTTCGGCAGCGGCATGGCCGCCATCATGGCGATGGTGACGATGCTCAGGAGCGGCGATCACGTTATCTGCGGCGAAAACGTTTATGGCGGCACGGCCCGCCTCTTTAACCAGATCGTTGTGAACTATGGCATCGAGTTCACGTATGTCGACACTTCGGATGTAGGAGCTGTCCGCCGCGCGATCAAGCCGGAGACGAAGCTTATGCACATTGAGACACCGACGAATCCGCTGATGACTTTGACCGACATTCGCGCCGTGGCGGATGTCTGCCATGAACGCGATGTCGAATTGAGTGTCGATAACACCTTCATGTCGCCTTACTTTCAGCGGCCCATCGAGCTGGGAGCCGACATCGTGATGCACTCGACCACGAAGTTTCTCAATGGGCACAGCGATGGTCTGGGGGGCGTGCTGGTGGGCACGACACCGAAGCATAAGGAGCAGTTCGCTTTCGTGCAGAAATGCACCGGCGGCATTCTCTCGCCCTTTGAAAGCTGGCTGATCCTGCGCGGCGTGAAGACGCTTGCGGTCCGCATGAAGCAGCACGATGAGAGCGGGCGCAAGGTTGCCGCCTTTCTTGCGCAGCACAGCAAGGTGAGACAGGTTTTTTATCCCGGGCTGGCAGATCATCCACAGCACGAACTGGCAAAGAAACAGATGAGCGGCTTCGGTTCGATGATCTCGTTCGAAACGGGATCACTCGCGAATGCGAATGCGCTGCTGAAAAGCGTGCGCGTCTGCACGCTGGGCGAATCGCTGGGCGGAGTGGAGACGCTGATCTCGCATCCGGCGACGATGACGCATGCTGCGGTTGGCGAGAAAGAGCGCGCGCGGCTTGGCATTACTGATGGGCTTGTCCGCATCTCGGTCGGAATAGAAGATGTGGATGATCTGCTCGCCGATCTCGATCAGGCGCTGGCGCAGGTGTGAAGAAGGCTCTGCTGTCCTGGAGCAGCGGTAAAGACAGTGCCTGGGCGCTGCATTGCCTGCGGCAATCCGGCGAGTATGAAATCGTTGGATTGCTGACGACCATCAATGCTGCTTTCGATCGCGTGGCCATGCACGGTACGCGCCTTGCGGTGCTTGAGGCGCAGGCTGAAGCCGCGGGTCTGCCACTGTGGAAAGTGCCGCTGCCGTGGCCATGCTCGAATGCAGAGTATGAAACTGCCATGAGCGCCGCGTGCGAATGTGCTGTTGCTGAGGATGTGGAAGCCATCGCCTTCGGCGATCTTTTTCTTGAAGATGTGCGGCGTTACCGCGAGGAGCGTCTTGCGGGCACTGGACTCACTCCCCTTTTTCCGCTGTGGGGAATAAATACAAACGAGCTGGTGCGAACCATGTTACGCGCCGGAGTGAAGGCGCGGATTGTCTGCGTCGATCCGAAAAAGCTGCCCAGGGAATTTGCTGGTTGTGATTTAGATGAATCTTTGTTGCGGCAATTCTCGGCGAGTATTGATCCCTGCGCGGAGAACGGTGAGTTCCATACCTGCGTTTATGCCGGACCTATGTTTCACAAGCCGATTGCCATCGAGAGTGGAGAAGTGGTCGAGCGGGATGGGTTTGTTTTTGCCGATGTGAAGCTGTCTCCGGATGCTGTCAGAGCATCCGGAGACGCTTAGAGATTAGCGGCGTCCGTAAAAGTGGTCGTAGTGCGCATGGTAGTAAGGACGCGCGTAGTACGGATGTCCATAATACGGGCGATAGTAGCTGTGATAGACCCAGCGTCCTGGCATCCACGCTGTTCCGGCATAGTAACCAGGCGCCCAGATATATCCAGGTCCGGGGCAAGGCGTGGCATACGCCACCGCAGCGGGACCGACGCGGACTGCAAACCCAACCTGCGCGTGGGCGGCTGCAGAGGTGAAGAGGGTGGCAGCAGCAAAGGCAAGAGTATAGAGTGCGCGTTTCATAATAATTAGTTCCTTTCTTTAGCGCGTTGGCTTCGTTCAGCTTCGAGCCTCAGCGCTCATTCTTTCCATAAGTGGAAACAGCATTGGCGCGCAAATGTTGCGGTGAATTTTTCATGCAGCGATGTGCGCCGATGCGCGAAAACCTGCATCGTTACTGGGCGCAAGCGCATCGCGCTGTTACATTAAACAAAGCGTCCTTCTTATGTTTGCAAAAGCGCAGCGAGTGCATTTTATTGGAATTGGCGGCATCGGCATGAGCGGTATTGCCGAAATTCTGCTCAACCTGGGTTATGCCGTTTCCGGCTCCGATCTTCGCCATTCACTGATCACTGACCGGCTCTCTACGTTAGGCGCTACTGTTTTTGAAGGCCACGCCGCCGCGAATGTGATCGGGTCGGGAGTCGTCGTCACCAGCTCCGCGGTGAATGAGCGCAACCCGGAAGTGATTGAAGCACGCGCGCGCAAGATACCGGTGATTCAACGGGCAGAGATGCTGGCCGAGCTGATGCGCCTGAAGTACGGCATCGCCGTGGCAGGCATGCATGGAAAGACCACAACTACATCGATGATTGCCACGGTGCTGGCGGCAGGCAATCTCGATCCGACGGTAGTGGTCGGCGGCAGAGTAGATGCGATGGGCTCGAATGCGCGGCTGGGCAAGTCGCATTATCTTGTGGCCGAGGCCGATGAGAGCGACCGGTCGTTTCTCAAGCTCTCGCCCATTCTCGCCGTGGTGACGAATCTCGACCGCGAACATATGGACTGCTACCGGGACATGACCGATGTCGAAAATGCATTCGTTGAATTTATGGACCGCGTGCCTTTTTATGGAAGCTGCGTTGCGTGCATCGACAACGACCAGCTGGCCGCGATTCTGCCGCGTGTGCGACGGCGTGTCTTTACCTATGGCACTACGGCGAAAGCTGATTTTGTTGTTCGCATGCTTCCACAGCCAGAGGACGCTCGCGTGCGTTTTGAAGTGGCTGCCGATGGGCAGGTGCTGGGGCCGTTCTCACTGCACGTTCCCGGGCGGCATAACGTGCTTAACGCGACGGCAGCAATCGCCATCGCTATGCAACTTGAGATTAAGCCGGAAGCCATTGCGGAAGGCCTGCAGTCCTTTCGTGGCGTCGACCGCCGCTTTCAACTCAAGGGATGCGAGCGCGGAGTGGCTGTCATCGATGACTACGGTCATCATCCGACGGAGATCCGTGCGACTCTGCGCGCCGCGCGCGACTGCAACTATCGCCAGGTGCACGTTATTTTCCAGCCGCACCGCTATACGCGGACGCGCGATCTGATGGAAGAATTTCTGACTGCTTTCGACGACGCGGATACGGTTGAAATTCTTGATATCTACGCTGCGAGTGAGGAGCCGATTCCTGGCATTTCCGCCGACGCGCTGGCGAAAGCTGTGAAACACCCTGCCGTCGCTTATGCGGAAACACCTGCAGAAGCCATTGAGCGGGTCGTAACACGGGCCGAGGAGGGCGATGCGATTCTGACGATGGGAGCGGGAAATGTATCGCAGCTGGCGCCGCAGGTATTGGAGCGACTACGGCAAAAATCGATCTCTTAAGCCGGGGTTAAGAATTCTGCGACAGGGATTCAAGAAATCTTCGATGGCATCGTATTGATATTGAACGAGATATAATCAATTTTAGATGTTTAAACCGGACAGTCTTACGATACGATAATCTGATAGATAGTGATTAGTACGCGTATCGTCGATTTTCTGATGAGTCTTGGAGTTCTTGGACTCATTAGCTCGACCATCTTTAATGGACTTGTTTTCGCCGGGGTGTATCGCTTTATAGCGGCCCGGCGGAAAAACCGTGCGATGGCCTCAGTTGATTTCTCTCCACCAGTAAGCCTGCTCAAGCCGCTCCACGGAGCCGAGCCGAATCTCGAAGCGCACATCGCCAGCTTTTTTGAGCAGGATTACGCTAACTACGAAATTCTTTTCTGCGCCCGCCATACGAATGATCCCGGCTTGCAGATCGCGCGGCGCGTAGCGGCACGCTATCCATCGATTCCAGCAAAATTTCTGGTCACTGGCGAACGCACGTTTATCAATGCAAAGGTGTCGTCGCTTGAGAAGATGGCTGCTGCCGCCAACACAGACATTTTTGTTATCAGCGACAGCGATGTGCGGGTTACGTCCAACTACATCCGTGAAGTGGTCGCGCCCTTTGTCCGCGAAAAAGTGGGCGCTGTTACCTGCTTGTATCGCGGCGTGGCTGACGAGGGTTTGTGGGCAAAGCTTGAAGCGGCAGGCATGTCAGTCGAGATGACCTCGGGCGTGCTGGTGGCCAACATGATGGAGGGCATGCAGTTTACGCTCGGCCCCACCATGGCTGTGCGGCGCAGGTGCGTGCAGCAGATGGGTGGATTCGCCTTTCTCGGTCCCTATTGTGCTGATGATTTTGTGCTTGGCAACCAGATTTCCGCTTTGGGCTACGACGTTATTTTATCCGACCACGTCATCGACCATGTGGTTTTGAATTTGAGCCTGCCTGCGTCCGTAAAGCACCAGGTGCGCTGGATGAAGTCCACGCGCTTCTCGCGCCCCAAAGGCCACTTCGGCACATCGCTGACCTTCGCATTGCCTTTCGGATTGCTCGCCGGCTTCGCCGCGTGGTGCCTGCACCGGCCACACCTGGCGATGGCGCTGATTGTGTACAGCATTGTGGCGCGGGCCGTGATGGCCGCAGTCGTCGGCGCGGCGGTTGTCAACGAACGCCGCCTGTTGCGCACGACGTTGCTTTACCCTCTGCGGGACCTGTTGGGATTTCTTTACTGGGTTGCCAGCTATGGCAGCAGCGCGGTTTTGTGGCGTGGGCAGATTTATCGGCTTACGACAGGCGGTTTGATGCAGCCCGTAGCCGATAGCCCGCAGCCTGAACACGAGCCCGCGATGATGGCTTAACCTGCCACTGTCCTTAAATCAAAAACCGAAGCTATCGTTCTGATCTGAAGCGGAAATCTCGAGTAAGAATTGCTGGAGATTCTTCGCTTCGCTCAGAATGACGGTGATTTTTGGCGCGTCTTCACATCTGCTACATGATGGCCGAGCTACATCGGCCTGTCTGTATACAGTGTCTTGTCTGAAAGTTCTTGCAGCTTGTACAGATGGCCGGTCAGCAGCGTTTCCACGTGATCATGGTAATCACCGGAAACAAAAAGAAATTTACGCGGGCCGCTGCCCCACATCGGCAGAAGATCGTTATCGCTCAGGAAAATATGTGGCGCGTCGGGATAGCATGATCCCCAGATCATCGACGAACCGAATTCGCCGTGGCTTCCCGGGTTCGGCGTGAAATAAGACGAGCTTCCGTGTACCAGCAGCGCCTGCCGGTGCGTGTAAAAGATGACCGACGAGCCATCGGCCTGATCGCCGTAAATGATGAGCTGATCGCCGGATGAAGCGAGACGGTTTACGGTATCCGCCATGGCGCGTGACGAGAGCATCGGTCCAAAGCGAACAAATGCGATATGCGCGGCAATGAGGAAAACAGCGCCGGTGAATGCGACCGAGACCGTCGATTCAAAGGAGTGTCCGCGCTTGCGGAGATACAAAGCCACCAGCGGACCTACCAGAAGCGCCACCGCCGCGAGCGCTGCCGGAAGCCGCAATGCAGCAAAAGATGGTCCGGTGAGATCAAAGAAGTGGGAAGACGCCAGCGAATAGTTGCCGACCCCACGATGGGCCAGCAAAGTACCTATATCCGAGACATAGGGCAGATTGCGCGAGGCCCAGAGCCCGCTGCCGAGCGCAATGGCGATGGCAACACCTACCACTGCAAACGCAACGTGCGCCCCGAAGAGCCATTTGCTGCGGGCATTGATCCAGCGTCCCGCCTCGGGCGCCTCTTCAATCGATCCCAGCGCGCCCGCCGTAAGCAGCAGAAGCGGGAAGTATGCCGGCCACGTGTAGTATTCCTGATTCGTGGAGATGCCGAAGAAGAGCAGGATAAACGCACCATAGAACATCAGCAGCAGTCCTGTGCGAGCGCGGAAGCGCATGCGCGCCGCCATGCTGGCCGCTTCGTATGCGCTGCTGCGCGCGTCCAGAAAATGCAGCGTATTCGAGGCGTCGTAGCGCACGTCAGCCCATGCGAGCCTGCGGTTGCGCCACGCGCGAAGAATCGCTACAGGGAAGTAGAGGCTCCAGGGGAAGAGCCAAACCAGTTGCCCCAGCCAGAAGACCAGGAACGGCTGCTTATTGTAGTCGTGCGGATAGCGCTTGCCGAGAAAGCGCAGCACGTGCTCGTTGATGAAATAGAAGTAGAAGAAGCCGTGCACATGTCCTGGCGTGGGCACGTTGCCTGCCGGGTTGCCGTGATCGGGGTTCCGCAGGCCTGCCAGAATATGCCAGGGCGCTGCGATCATCAGAAACAGCAGCAAGCCGGTAAACAGGCGCAGTTGCCGCCACTTGCGCCACTCGCCCGTAATCAGCAGATAGGGGATGACCGCAGCGAGAAAGAATACGGGTGCGATCAATCCTTTGGCCAGTACTGCGATCGCGAGCGCGGTGTACATGGCGTAAATGCGCGCAGACTTGCGATCTTCGAGGCCTGTGAGAAAGCAGTAGAGCGCAAGCGCAATGAAAAAGGTCAGTATCGATTCCGGGATGAAGAACCGCGTCCAGATAAAGATGCCGAAACTTGTCAGTATTCCAAGGGCGGCATAGAAGGCAGCGCGCTCGCCATAGGCGCGCCGCCCCCAGAACCAGGCCAGCGCCGCGCAGGCCAGCACTCCAAGGGCCATGGGCAGATGGGTGGCAAAAACGTTGTAGCCGAAGATGCGGTAATCGGCTGCCGCCATCCAGTAGGGCAGCGGCGGCTTTTCCAGATAGCGGATGCCGTTGACGTAAAGCGTGACCCAGTCGCCGCTCCTTGCCATGTGCTGCGCCGCGTTGGCATGCGTCGCATCGGCATCATCCAAGAGGGAAGGCGAGAAGAGCGCGGCAAAATGCACCGCGAGAAAGACCAGCAGCAAGAGCGTCCATGTCCTGACGGAGGACGAAAGCAATGCAGGTTGGCGAGAGTTACTACCAGGCAATATCGAGTCAGACATGATGATTCCGAAGATTTAGGATATCAGTGCAGTGGACCAGACTACGGTAAAGACGCAGCGAAAACCTTCTCCAGACGCGCAGCTCGAACATCTGCGCAAGCTGACGGCAACACTGCGCGGCAACCTGGAGAAGTGTGCAGCCGACCCGGATATCGATCCGGTGCATGATGTACGCACCGGCACGCGCCGCGTACAGGCCATGGTGGAGGCGGTTCTGCGTGAACGCAGCGATGCAACTCTCAGCGAAGCGACAGACAAGTGGCTGCGGGTGCTCAAGAGGATTCGCCGTGCGGCTGCACCGGTGCGGGATCTTGATGTGCATCGCAAGCTGCTGCACAAGTTGGTGAAATATGGCAGCAAAAAAGAAGGCGCAGGCGCCACTGCGCCCGGAATCGATGCGACGGGACCATTGCCGGATATCGTCGAAGCTCCAGCGGTTGAACTGCCAACCAATCCGGTCGCAGATCAGGCAGCACATCTGGATGCGTGGCTGCATCATGCGCGTCAGCACAATGCGACGACCCTGAAGAAAAAAGCTGTGAAATTTCTGCCAAAGTTCGATGAGGACGCGGCCGCCTTCGAAGCTGCCCTGCAGCATGTACGTCGCTCCCGCCATCGTCCTCGCGGCGCTGCCGTGGTTGCCCTTGAATCCTTCGCGCGCCTGGTCCATGAAATGGAGCAACTGAATGCGGGCAATCTGCACGATTTTCGCAAGGGGGCAAAGAAAGCGCGGTATATCGCCGAATCAGCCGCTGAAGATGCGCACGCCCTCGCAGTGGGAAAAACGCTCAAGAAGCTGCAGGATGATATTGGCGACTGGCACGACTGGCTCGTGCTTTCGGATGAAGCCCGCGCCGCTCTCGGCGACGACAACCATGAACTCATCGCGCTGCTCGATGCCGAGCGCGACCGTCACTATGTTTTGTCGATGAAGACTGTAAACCGTCTGCGCGGGAGGTTGCTGGGCGAGTGGCTGGCAATGTCGCAGACGCGACGACGGCGATCCACAACAGGACGATCTTCCACGCAACACAAAACATCGTCGTCATGACCGGGGGTGCTCACGCAATCTTCGTCGCTCTCGTGTATCGTTTTTTCGAGTACTAATTTTTTTTAAGTAACCCCCAAAAGCATGCAGACGTTTGCCGCCATCGATATCGGTTCCAATTCCTGCCGACTCAAGATCGCCAGAGTCGTGAATCACCAATTAAAAGTTCTGCACGAAGATCGTGAAGTCACGCGGCTCGGCGGCAGTGTCTTTGAAACTGGGTTAATTTCGCCCGAGGCGATGGCTGCCACCCTCGATGCACTCAAGCGCTTCTATCGCGCAGCACAGCTTCACGGAGCCGACAAAGTACGTGCGGTTGCTACCGCCGCTATGCGCGACGCTCGTAACGCCCGCGCATTTCTCGCCTGGGTAAAGGATGAGACGGGATGGGAAGTCGAAATCATCTCGGGCCTCGAAGAAGGGCGGCTGATTCATCGCGGCATCATGAGCAACGAGACGGGCACAGCAGGCCGCTGCCTGCTCATCGACGTTGGCGGCGGAAGCTGCGAAATTTCGCTTTCGGAACGCAAGCGCATTAAAGAAACCATCAGCGTTCCGCTGGGAGCCGTCCGCCTCACGGAAGAGTTTCTGCACAGCGATCCGCCTTCGAAAGAAGACATCGCCCGACTTAAGCAGTTCATCGCCCGCGAACTGCGCCGTGTCGAGCGCCGCGTAAAGCCAGTGCGGGTGCAAACCGTCATTGCAACCTCAGGTACTGCAGCGGCGCTGGCAGAAGCCAGCCGTGTGCTTGAGAAGCAGAATGCCGGAAAGCAGAGCAATCTTACGCCAACAGCGAATGTTCGCAAGCTGACGGAAAAGCTCACGAAGATGAATAACGAAGCTCGGACGCACGTGCAGGGCGTGGGGCCGCGCCGGTCAGAGATTATCGTTGCCGGAGCTCACGTCTTCGCAGAACTGCTCGAAGGGTTTTCGCTTCCGGGATATCGCTATTCGACCATGGGTCTGCGCGACGGTATTCTCGCGCAGATGCTCGCTGAGCAGGACCCGCGCGCGACGGCACATCAGCAGTTCGAACGCGACCGCTGGGAATCGATTCTCGAAACCTGCCGCAAGTATGGCGTCGATCCGCGTCAGGCCGAGCCGGTGCGTCAGCACGCCGCCCAGCTCTTCCGCGATCTCGAATCCGTGCACAAGCTTCCACAGGAGTATCTGGCATGGCTGGAGGCAGCGGCCATGCTGCGCGACATTGGCAAATTCATGAATTACCAGGGCTATCACCGGCACGCGCAATACATCATCGCCAACTCGGAAATGTTCGGGTTCACGCCGGTACAGCGTGTCATTACCTCGGCAATTGCACGGTATCTAGGCAAGAGCCGTCCTGAGCCAACGGGCCGCACGATGCGGCAGGCTCCTCCGGAAGAGCACGAGAACGTGAAACGCGCGGTGGTTTTATTGCGGCTGGCGGTTGCGCTGAATCAGGATCGCGCCAGCGATGTGCTGAAGGTGAGAGTTCGCGTCTATCCCAAGCAGGTGTTGCTGGAAATTTTCCCCGGACGCACGGGTGCGGAACTGGAGCTATGGTCGCTCCGCAAGGAATCGGCCTACTTTCGCGAAGTCTTTCGCAGGGATCTTTTTGTCACCTTGGCGTAGACGCCTTTCAGGATGCGCGGATCCACCAGCCAGCTCAGAACACCGGGGCGCCGGGTGCAATCCACGCGCGCAATCGCGCCTTTGCGGAGGCGCACATTGGCCCGTCCCGGGGAGACGATCAGCGATCCGAGAAACTGTGGCAGGTTGGGGTTGTGCCCAACGAGGAGCACATTTTCGTAGCGCGTCAGCCCTGCAACAAGCTGCTGAAATGAGGCGAGAGATGCCTCCGGTGACAGAGCTTCGGTTACCTGGATTTTTGCGTCGTAGCCGACCTCGGTTCCGACCAGGGAAGCTGTCTGCAGAGCGCGCTTCAAGGGGCTGGAGACAATGACATCAAACTGCACACTCAGAGCGCTCAAATAGCTGCCCACCAGCATGCATTGCTGTTTGCCTTCCTTGTCCAGAGGACGTTTTACATCCAGAAGAGGATTATTGCGGCGCGTTCCCGCATTTGCATGTCGCAGAATATAGATGTTCATAGAAAAGAAAGAATTGTGCTCGTCCCTGCCGGCTCAAAACACTTATGTGCCGGCGCATTCATCTGATTGTAACAATTGCCTTATGAGAGAGTGGTGCTCGCTATCAGAAGGTGACTGGAACGGGGCTTGGCAGCGGTTCGGTGGGAAATCCGGGATCTGTACCTGGTGTTCCCGGCTCCGGGGGTGGCAGCGGGTCAGGGTCCGGATCTGGTTCTGTGGGCCCGGGATATGGATCAGGCAATGGTCCGGGATCAATTCCAGGCAGTGTGTCAGCAAGCAACGAAGGCATTTGCGACATCAGCCACCGTGACAATGGATCAATAACCGTCATAATTCCTATGACTAGGAAACAAAGTGCGTCTATAAGGTTGCATGATCAGCAGATATTGACTGTTCCCAATACTGACTGACGAGCAATCCACCCAGCCATTGGCGCTCCATGCGGCATTGAAATCCAGCTTGCTTGAGTGCCGCCGAATGATCGGGGAGTGATCGAACGGTGAGCCCGGTGAGTAGCCCGAACATCCCATAAAGCATTGAAATCACAGCGCCGGACAGGCGAGCTCTGACCCCTCCGCGAGGTCGGGCAAATTCTGATACCACCCAGAGCGCACCGGAGACCAACTTCGGCTGAATACTTTCGATCAAGGCAGCGAGTTCCTCTTCAAAGAGGCAATCAAGAAAAAAATGCGTCACAACAAGGTCATAGCCCCGGCCCGGTGGTTCCCAGCTTCTCAGGTCGGCCTGATGAAGAGTTACCCGCCTCCGCATACCGGGATCGAGCCGTTCGTTCAAAAGAGCCAACATTGTCGGGCTGATATCGGCGACATCGGCGTGCAATTGCGGATTTGCCTCGAGCAGCCGCCTCAGGAACCGGCCATCGCCGTCTCCCAGCATCAGTGCATGGCGTGCGCGCGTCAGGTTGGGCAGAAAATGAAACCGGCAGCGTTCGAGTGCGGGGCCAAAGGTCAGGTACTCGAGCCAGCGGTAGGGGCGCGCCAGCCGGTCGAAGTTCAACCGGCGGCTCACCGCAGCCATGCCGCAAATAACAGGGGCGTGAGCAACGCCGCATCGGCTGCAACGCGCAGTTGCATCGCGGTCAGGCGGAGCCTGTTTCGGGCCAGCCAGAAGAGCAGAAGCCCACTCAGCCCGGAAGCGAGAAACAGGAAAAATCGATTGCTATCGTGAAGATCAAAGAATGCCAGCAACAGAGCCAGAATCGCCGCCGCCGCCGCCAGTTTTTCCAGATGCCGCCCTGTCCAACGCATTGCCGGATGCGCTCGATCGTCACCCTCCCAGTTTTCGATGGCAACGCAGTTCAGCCAGCAAAGAATGGCAAAGACGGCAATGATGGGAAGGATTGTCAGGCGCTCGCCTGCGGTTCTCGCCCACGTGGGCACGGCGGTGGCTGCCGCGAAGAGCACCCCTACGGCAAGTTCCTTGGGAAGCCAGCGCTCGGCCCATTTTCCGTGCGCATGCACCAGAAGAAAATAGAGAGCCGCCACGGCGAAGACTGCGGCATCTTCAAGCCGTACGGTGGGAGACATCCGGGTAAACACAACCCATCCGAAAACCGGGCTGATGACGCCACCCATGACGAGAAAAACCGTCCTGTGACGAAGATAAAAATGATGCCGCTGTCTCAGGTGTTCCCATTCCGCGCTGTCGAGGCCGTCAAGGATTCGGTCTGCCACATAGACGAGCCATGTACCAACGGCCAGCAGCAGGGGTGCGAGCGTCGGCAATTCGATATGCGCAGCCTTGGCAAAGCTCCAGCACCACACTGCCGCTACTGTGGGCGCGTCGAGGCTGAGCAGGTGCCAATACATGGCCAGCGTGCCTGCAATGCCAGAGATGCGGGTTTTTTCAGAGAGACGTGGAACGGCAACTGCCACATTTTTATTGTAGAAGGCGGCAGCCAGACGTTCTTGTCCTATACTGAAATGACTAGTCATCTGACTAGTCAGCGAGGCAAGCCATGAAATGGCAGGTACAGGAAGCAAAGGCGAGGTTCAGCGAATTTCTGGATGCAACGTTGAAGAAAGGCCCGCAGATCGTCACCCGGCGCGGTGTGGAAACTGCTGTGCTGGTGCCGATTGAAGAGTGGAAGCGAGTTCAGAGCGGCGCTCCCACTACGCTGAAAGACTGGCTTCTTGCGCCAAAACCGCCATTCGAAGTCGAAGTGCCGGAACGAGGAAAATCCCGTCGGCGTCCGACCGTTGAGTTTGAATAATGTACCTGCTCGATACCAATATCATTTCCGAACTCAGGAAGTTGAAACCGCACGGCGCCGTGCTGTCATGGTTTCAAACTGTGTCGACGCCGCAGATTTTCCTCTCAGCCGTGACTATTGGCGAATTGCAGGCCGGAATCGAAATGACCAAGAAGCAGGATTCTATCAAGGCTCTGGAGATCGAAACCTGGCTCGGAAGTCTTCCGGCTTCCTTTCAGGTGCTTCCAATGGATATGGAGTGCTTTCGCGAATACGCCCGGCTCATGAATGGTCGAAGCCACGACTTGATAGAAGACGCCATGATCGCAGCCACGGCCCGGGTTCACCGGATGACGGTGGTCACCCGCAATACGAAGGACTTCCGGTACTTTCCTGTGGAGACCTATAACCCGTTTCACTACAAGCCCTAAACTAACTGGGCAGTCATAGGCTTCTTCCGTGGAGCGGTCTTCTTCGCTGCAGCTTTCGGCTCTCTCTTCTCTACTTCCGGCATCTTCGGAATGTCATCTGCACTAGCTTTGCCCTCGGCTATCTGCATGAAGAAATCCTGCGCGCTGAAAGCAGGCAGGGATTTGCCGACCGGCGTTCCACTTGCTCGTACATAGCCACCATCTCCGCGTAGCAGGCGCGTCTTCACCGTATCTACAAGATAGGCAGCCAGAATCTCATTGCGCAGACGCGCACAAAGCTGCGCGTCCTTCACTGGAAACACCACTTCGCACCGCTCGAAGAGGTTGCGCGGCATCCAGTCCGCGCTGCCGCAGTAGAATTCTTCGTTCCCGCCATTGGCGAAATAAAAGATGCGGCTATGTTCGAGGAAACGTCCTACCAATGAGCGGACTTGAATGTTTTCGCTGACGCCCTTGAGTCCCGGGCGCAGCGCGCAGATACCGCGCACAATTAAGTCGACCTTTACGCCTGCCTGCGAAGCGGCGTATAGCGCCTCGATGACGCTTTGTTCCAGCAGCGAATTCATCTTGGCAATGAGGTGTGCCTTGCGCCCGGCCTTCGCGTGCTCTGTTTCCCGCGCGATCAGCCGGATAAAGCTCTCGGCCAGCGTCAGGGGAGCTACCAGCAGAGGCGCGTAATCATCGGATTCCGAATGCGCCGTCAGATAGTTGAAGACGCTGTGCACGGCGGCGGTGATCGCGGGATCGGAAGTAAGCAGGCTGATATCGGTATAGAAGCGTGCCGTCACGGGGTTGTAGTTTCCGGTGCCGAGATGGGCATAGCGGCGAATGCCTCCATCGGGATCGCGCCGTACGAGCAGCGCCAGCTTGCAGTGTGTCTTCAGCCCCACGATACCGTGAAATACCTGCACACCGGCATCTTCGAGGTCGCGCGCCCAGCGAATGTTCGAGGCCTCGTCGAAGCGGGCCATCAGCTCGACGACAACTGTCACCTCTTTACTCTGCGCGGCATCGACCAGTGCGCGGAACATGGGCGAGTCGGAACTGGTGCGGTAGAGCGTCTGCTTGATCGAGATGACATTCGGGTCCGCCGCCGCGGCTTCAATAAAGCCAACGACCGCGTCATATGAATCGAATGGATGGTGCAACAGAATATCGCGGTGCCGCAGCTCATCGAAGAGATCGGCTGACTTGCGATTCAGGCGCAGCTCGTGCGGGACGAAAGGTGGATATTTCAGATCGGGCCGCGGCGTGTCGCTGTAGAGATTCATCAGGCGCGACAAATTTACCGGGCCATCGGTACGATAAATCTGGGTATCGTCCAGCTCGAAATTTACCCGCAGGCGGTCAATGATTTCCGGGTCGGCTCCTTCTTCGATTTCGAGCCGCACAGCATCGCCCTTGCGCCGGTTGTGGAGTTCTGAGCGCACGGATTCAAGCATCGAGCGCGCTTCTTCTTCCTGGAAGTAGAGATTGCTGTTGCGGGTAACCCGAAACGCCGCCTTGGAAAGAATTTCGTAGCCGCGATACATACCGGCTGCGTGCTTCTCGATGAGATCATGCAGGAAGATGAAATCATGCGTATCGTTTGTGGAGGAAGGCAGATGCACCAGGCGCGGTAACGCGCGAGGGACCGTGACCACACCCAGCACCGGCCCCGCCGTGCTCTTGCGCTTGCGGCGCAACAATAGGGCGATGCAGAGGGCTTTATTCAGCACACGCGGAAACGGATGAGCCGGGTCAATCGTAATCGGCGTGAGCAGCGGATCTACTTCCTTCTGATAGAAAGTTGTTGCCGCCTGGCGTGCGTTCTCATCCATCTCGTCCCAACTCAGCACTCGTACCCCGGTGTCGCAGAGGGCGGGCAGCAGCTGATCGTTCCAGCAGCCATACTGCTCATTCATAAACGAGTGCATGTCCGCTGTAAGCGTGTCGAGGGTCTGTTGTGGCGTTATGCCTTCCGGACCGAGATCGGTATAACCGTCTTCAATGCGCTGCAAAAGGCCGGCCACGCGGATTTCTACAAACTCGTCGAGATTGCTCGCCGTGATAGCCAGAAACTTCACCCGCTCAAGCAGCGGATTCGCAGTATCCTGCGCTTCTTCCAGAACACGCCGGTTAAATTGCATCCAGGACTCATCCCGGCCAATCAAAAGATTCTGCTGTCGCGTCGCTGCTCTTGCGCTCATAAGGTCTGCTTACCGTGGCTCAGAGGGAAAGTGTACACAATCTGCTATACGCCGGCGCACGGGGTAAACGTGTGAACAAGCTGCAAAAAGCCGGATTTGACGGCAGCAATGCCGCTCAACGAGGATAAAAGTAACCGTGGAGGTAAATACAATGGGGAATCAGGGTTGTAGCGAACCGTTGATACAGGATACGGCGACAAAACTCTTTCAAACCGCGGCGCTTTTGCTGGGTGATGAGTCGGAAGCGGTTCAGTTAGTCGAAGAAACCATGTCTGCCGCCGAGGTCGATCCCTGCGCCGACGGCACTCAGGCTCAGCTTGTGCTGCAAAACCAGCTCGTCGAAGCCGCGGTTCGTACGCTGAGCGTACGTGATCCTGGCTCTTTTGCGGTCGCGGCCAGCATCACTGGCAATCCTCTCTGCATCGACGACGACGATCTGTCGGCTTCCGGCGTTTCGCCCGCACAACTCAGCCAGCTTCTTGAGGGTGGGGGCCGCGGCCAGCTCCGCGACTGGCTGGAGCACTTGCCGGCCTCGCAGCGCGTCATCTTCGTGGAGCGTGCCTTGCTCAAACAGAACAATGCTCTTGCCGCCGAGGTTCTGCGAGCCGGTGGAGGAGAAAATGCCGCTGGATGGACAGCCGAAAAGGTCAGCGAGGCCTTCCGCCAGGCGCTCTGCTCGCTTGCTACCTCACTGGTTCACTCCGGAACCGCCGTTCCTGCCGTTTAACTCTGGTCGCCGGGCCTTCCCGGCGGCTTGAGATGTCAATTCGGATGTAAAATTAGCTCATCCAGAGCGCAAGATACTGATTTCCTGCTATTTTCTGAACTTTTTACGTCCTTTACGGCATCCAAATTCCGTAACCTAAAGTGAAGTATTTATCCCAGAAACATCTTCTAAGGTGATTTGTACGTGCGTGTAACCAGAAACGAATGGCGGTGGCTGTTCGCCAGTGGCTTTGTGCTTCTCTCCGCATCAACGCTTGTGGCACAGATGCCCGCCCAGAGCAGCGGCACCTCGTCTATTCCCAGCCCGTACCAGATTCCTACCCCACAGCAGGGCGGGAGCGGGTACCAGGGAAGCGTGGCAGAGGACAAGCCAGTGGATGGCGTGCTTCCGCTCTCCCTCGATGACGCGATCCAGCGCGGGCTGAAATACAATCTCGGTTATATCCTCAGCAACCAGAATACTTTGGCGGCCAATGGCTCGCGACTCGGAGAGTTGCAGGCCCTCCTGCCGACCGTAAGCGCCTCACTCAAAGAATCCGTCCAACAGGTCAATCTAGCGGCAGAAGGCCTGCGTATCCCCGGCTTTCCGACGATTATCGGACCCTTCGGATACACGGATCTTCGTGCCTCGCTGAGCTGGTCGCTGATCAATGTCGCGTCTCTGCGGAATTACCTGGCCTCGAAGCACAATTTCCAGAGCTCAAAGCTCTCTGTCGATGACGCTCGCGACATGGTGGTTCTCACGGTCGGCAACGCTTACCTGCTGGTGGTTGCGGATAAGTCCCGCATTGACAGCGCCCAGGCGCAGGTTGATACCTCGAAGGTTTCGCTGGATCAGGCTGTACAGAACCATCAGGCAGGTACCGCTCCGCTGCTCGATGAGCTGCGCGCCCGTGTCGATTACCAGACGCAGCAGCAGACGCTCATCAACGCGCAGAATACTTACGAAAAAGACAAGATCGCCCTCGCGCGCGCGATCGGCCTGCCGCTCGAACAGAAGTACAGCCTTACCGACCAGGCGCCATACGCCGCGCTGGACAATGTCGATCCTGATACAGCGGTCCAACAGGCGCTTGCAAGCCGCAGCGATCTGAAGGCAATGGAAGAGCAGCTGAAATCTGCGCAGCTGGCTCGCTCAGCGGCAACCGCCGAGCGCTATCCGACAATCAGCTTCACCGGTGATTACGGCGATATCGGCGTCAACTTTGGCAATTCCCACGGAACCGGCGACGCCACCGGCTCGATCGATATTCCGGTGCTCGAAGAAGGAAAGCTGCGCGGCGATGCCCGACAGGCGCAGGCCCAGCTTGAAACCAAACGAGCGCAGTTCAGCGATATTCACGGGCAGATCAGCGCCGATGTGCGCGACAGCATCCTCGACATTCGGGCTGCGGAAAAACAAGTGGAAGTATCTCGCAGCAACGTGGAGCTGGCGACGGAAGCCCTGAGCGAAGCGCAGCAGCGCTACGCCGCCGGAGTCTCGGATAATCTCGCCGTATCGCAGGCGCAGCAATCCGTCGCGCAGGCAAATGATCAGTATGTTGACAGCCTGTATGCGCACAATATTGCCAAGCTCTCGCTGGCGCGCGCACTGGGTGTGGCTGAAAAGAACTACAAGAGTTACGTTGGAGGAAAGTAAAGTGGCCGAGCAGACTGCAGAACAGACCACAGAAAAAAATCGCATAGACCAGCCGAACGATGAGGTCGCGCAGAAACCGCGTCGCCGGTTCATCATCATCGGCGTCGTTGCTATCCTGGTAGTTGTGGGCCTTCTCTGGTGGTGGCACTCCACCTATTACGAGGACACGGACGACGCGCAGGTCAATGGACACCTGATCCAGATAAGCGCGCGCGTGGCCGGGCACATTCTCAAGGTCAATGTCGATGAGAACCAATACGTCGATGCAGGCACTGTCATTGCTGAGCTTGATCCCAGCGATTTCCAGACCGCCGTGCAGCAGGACGAAGCCAATCTTGAGAGCGCCGAAGCCAGCTATGAGGCTGCGAAGGTGACTGTTCCGGTCACGCATATCAATACCGGCAGCACTTTGACCTCCGCAGGCGCCGATGTTTCCAGCGCTTCATCGCAGGTTGTTCAGTCTGAACATCAGTTGCAGGCCGCGCAGGCCGCTGTGCAACAGGCGGAAGCCAACAACACCAAGGCACAGCTGGATCTGCAGCGCTATAAGCCGCTGGTCGAGAAAGATGTTATCTCGAAGCAGCAGTTCGATGCAGCCGTAGCCTCTGCGGACGGTGATAAGGCCGCGTTGGAGCAGTCCAAGGCTCAACTTGAAGCAGCAAATTCAGCTGTTCGCGTTGCCAAAGACAAAGTAGCCTCGGCGCAGGCGTCCTATAAGAACGCCGAAACCGGGCCGCAGCAGGTAGCCATCCAGAAAGCCAAGGCGGATCAGGCTGCCGCTATGGTCGAGCAGTCCAAGGCTGCGCTGGCCCAGGCCAAGCTGAACCTTAGCTACACCCAGATTGTCGCTCCGACAGCGGGCATTGTGACCAAGAAGAGCGTGGAAGTAGGCCAGAACGTCAGCGTAGGGCAGAATATGGCGACGCTGGTTTCGCTGGACGACATCTGGATCACCGCCAACTTCAAGGAAACGCAGCTTGAACACATGCGGCAGGGTCAGCATGTCACCATCAGCGTAGACGCCTACGGCGGTCGCAAATATGACGGCAAAATCACCCAGATCGGCGGCGCAACCGGCTCGGTTTTGAGCCTTTTCCCGCCGGAAAACGCCACTGGAAATTACGTCAAGGTGGTTCAGCGCATTCCGGTGCGCATCGACCTGACGGACCGCAACGAGAATTCGGATCACCTCCTGCGGCCAGGTATGTCGGTCGAGCCGAAGGTGAAAGTAAAGTAAATTTATAGCTCTAAACCGCCGTCATTCTGGCGACCGAATGAGGAAGAATCTAAAGCTCACATGGCTGGAGATTCTTCGCCTTCGGCTCAGAATGACGGCTTTTTTCTTCTGCAATATGCTCACCTCATTTGCTTGGGTTTGTGAAGTTTTGGCAAAATTCGCCCGATCAGCCGCCGTTGCCCAATTCGCCGGTTCCACAGGGTTCCAATCGCATCTAAACTAAGGAAACTGGAGGACTGGAATATGAGCAAGACCGCGCTGAAAGAGGTCACGTCTACCAACAAAGCGGATCACATCACCCCACATTGGCATCAGACCGCCAAAGAAATCCAGAAATTCGGCACAGTCATCGCCGATATGCCGATTGGCATCAGCGAGGACTCGCGCCGTGAAATTACCGGCCGCCTCAATATTCTTCTAGCCGATACGGCCAGCCTGCGCGATCTCTATAAAAAGTCGCACTGGCATGTTGGCGGGCCCACTTTTTATCAACTTCATTTGCTCTTCGATAAGCATTTCGAACAGCAGGTAGAACTGGTCGATGGCCTGGCTGAGCGTATTCAGATGCTCGGCGGCGTGAGCATCGCCATGGCACATGACATTGCTGAAATGACTCGTCTCGAGCGTCCTCCCAGAGGCCGCGAAGAGGTGCCGGTCATCATCTCTCGCCTGCTCGAGGCGCACCGCATCATTCTCGAAGACGCTCGTAAGCTGGCAAAGAAGGCCAGCGACCTGGGCGATGACGGCACTAACGACCTGTTGATCAGCGATGTCGTCCGCACCAACGAGATGCAGGTTTGGTTCGTCAGCGAACACCTGGTTGAAATGCCGCTTGTCTTCGCGAAGTAAAATCCATCACATTTACAGAAGGGGCCGAATCCGCAATGCGGGTTCGGCCTGCGCTTTTTGATGATCCATCTGGCTTCGCACGGTTTGTGGGATTAGACTGGTTCGCGTCTGGGAGGCGGTCATGCATTATCGCCGGGTCCTCATATTTTCGATCGCGTCTTTGCTGTGTATGTCCGCGGCTGCCAAGGACAAGAAAAAGACCTTGCTGCCGATCGATGTTCTTCAAGCGCGAACAGTGTGGGTCATTATCGATCCTGAAGCTGGAGTCGACGTTGAAGACCCAAACGCCAACCGCATCGCCCGTGAAAATGTAGAGAACGCTATCGCAAAGTGGGGACGGCTCTCGCCGGTAACAGATGCTTCGATGGCCGACCTCATCATCACCGTGCGGAAGGGAAACGGCAAGCTAGTACAGCCAACGATTGGCGGCACGCCCATCAACAATTCCCCGCCTGTCATCATGCAGCCGAGCGATTCAGGAATCAATGCGGCAGGTCACGCTGGAGGTCCTCAGCCGCAGACTTCCGGGCCACGTCCGCAGATGGAAGTCGGTTCCACGGAGGACATGTTCGTCGTGTATCGCGGCGATCCCAATCACAACAGGACGTCGAATCCGCTCGACTATCCGCCTGTGTGGCGCTACTCCGCGAAAGACGCGCTTGAATCTCCCGGCGTCCCTGCCGTGGATGTATTTCGAAAGCTCGTTGCTGAGTCAGAAAAACAAGCAAATACGCCATAGTTACTCCACCCGCAGCATCGCTACCGGATCGATATGCAGCGCCTTCAACACATTCGGCACGGCTGCAATGATTACAGCCAACAGAATCGTTAGGGAGGGAATCGCCAGCATGCTTATATCCGTGGCTTTCACCTGGTAGAGCAGCGATTCAATGTATCGCCCGGATGCCATGCCTGCTGCCAGTCCCGCGACCGCGCCGAGCGATACCGCAACGAAAATTCCCGCTGTTACCTGGCGCGCGATATTGCCGGCCTGTGCACCAAGTGCCAGCCGGATGCCAAGCTCGCGCTGCTGCTGCTGCAATGAGTAATTGAGCACCCCGTATAAACCAATTCCAGCGAGGAGTAGCGCTACGGCGCCGAAGAAAAACGCCAGCGTTGCCAGCAGGCGCTCGCGGATGGTCTGCGCTTCGTTCAACTCCTTCTGGGTGATTACATTGCTTATGTGAAAGCCGGACCGCGTACGCGACACTTCCTGACGAAGAGTCGTTGCCAGCGCCAGGGGGTTCGACGAAGCCGTGCGCACGATGAAAGTCTCATCGCTCTCCGGTGACAGTCCGCCCTTTGCGTCCTTGTGGTGGAAGGGAACAAAGACAACCGGCAGCATCGGCGAGCGAATGCTGCTGTAGTAGGCGTCGCGCATTACACCAACAATCTGCATGCGTTCACGCGAGCCATCATCGGACGCCTTTTCAACAGCCCGTCCGACCGGATTTTCGCCATTCAGAAATTTCCTGACGAATGTCTCGTTCACAATGACAGCGTTCGGATACAGATCGCCATCGCGGAGATCCCTTCCGGCAATGAGCGGAATCCGCATCGTCTCCAAAAAACCGGGAGAAACATTCAAAAAATAAGCAAGGTCGATGCTCGGCGGCCCTCCGTTGATTGAAATGGAGTCATTCCAGTTGTCGCCTTTCAGCAAAGGGAATGCAGATTGCGAAACGCGCTCGACGCCTGGCACCGCGCGCAAACGCTCCGCTACCTGGTCCCAGTAAATCGATGATTGCGCGGGCCGGCTTGTCGTCTCCAACAGAAGGATGCGCTCCGCGGAAAACCCCGTCGGCTTGTTGGAAAGCCGTTGAAAGGTAGTCACAAACAATCCCGCTACAAACAGCACCAGAAAACAGAAGGCCACCTGCAGCGCAATCATCCCATGCATCAGCCTTCGCCGCGAATGCGGATCGTCTCCGCCCTTCAAGACGCTGACTGGCTTGACCGCAGAAGCGCGCAGCGCGGGCAGCAGCCCGAAGAGCAGGATGACACTCAGAGTGAGCGCCATGCCGAATCCCAGCACCCGCCAGTCCGCCGGAAGAATCAGGCGTGCCGGATTGTCCGGCGGATTGATCATGCTGACCACAAACGGCGCAGACCACCATGCAAACAACGCTCCGCTGGCCGCGGCGAAGAAGGCGAGCATAGCGCTCTCCACCAGCACCATCTGCACCAGCCGCCATCGTCCCGCACCAATCGAAACCCGCAGCGCCATCTCGCGCGCTCGAGCCGCCGCCTGCACCGTCATCAGGTTGGCTACATTCGCGCAGGCAATCAGCAGCACCATCAACACCAGTACGGCCAGCGCACTCAGCGCGCGGCTGTATTCCTGCTGCATTCCTGATGCCCCGGTCGGCGCGGGTTCCATTAGTACCTGGTTGGCGAGCACACCCTTCAGCGTCTGCTGCGACAAACCTGTCTCGCCGCTTAGCCTCTTCTCTTCAAACGCATGGCTCACCGCCGCCAACTTCGCGCGGAGAGGCTCAATCGCAATGCCCGGTTTCATCACCGCCAGTGTACGAATCCATGTCGAGTCCTGCCGCGTCACACTGTGGTGCATCATCGTCGGAATGAAGATATCGACAACCGTACCCGGTTCAGTTCCGCTGAATTTCTTCTCGCTTACGCCAACGATCTCGTAAATGCCATCTCCGAAATGAAACGTACGCCCAATGATGTGAGGATCGCGCCCGAAGCGACGGCTCCAGTAGTCGTACGAAATCACCGCATACGGAGAGGCTCCCGGCTGCCGATCATCGTTCTCCGTGAATAAACGACCTGCCGCAGGCTGAATACCAAACGTCGGAAACATCCATCCCGACACGAACTGGAGATTGGCCTTTTCCATCTCCTGATCGGTTTTGTATGTCACATCTGAGCGGTCTGCATACGAGATCGCGATCAGTTCAGCCTGATCTTTCGCAGCGGCACGCATTTGCGCAAAAGCCGGGTATGCCCAGGAATCCCACTCTCCGGGCTTGTTGTCAAAACCCATTCCTTTCCGCGATAAAACATACAGCTGCTCCGGATGTGCCACAGGCAAAGGACGCCACAGCAGAGCATCGATCAGCCGGAACGCGGAAGTACACGCGCCAATCGCCAGAGCCAGTGACAGAATCGCCGCAGCGGAGGTGATCTTGTTCCGCTTCAATTGCCGCCAGCCGAAGATCGCGTCAGCCCGCAGCGAGTCCAGCCACGCGATTACTTTCACATCGTGGCTTTCCTCGCGTTGCCGAAGAGCGCGTCCCAGTGCGCGTCGCGCCTCTTCAGGATCGCGCCCCTGCTCCACCGCTTCGGCGACATGCGCTTCGAATTCTTCCTCGATTTCGCGGCTCAGACCATCTCCGCGAAAAACGTTCGCAATCCGCGACCAGAGCGACATCTCACACCGTCCTTAAAACGCGATTCACCGCTGAAGTCACAAGCTGCCAGCGCGACTCCTCGGCAGCGAGCTGCTTCCTACCTGCTACCGTCAGCTCATAAATGCGTGCCCGCCGTCCTGTATCTTTCGTGATCCACTCGGCGCGAATCCATCCCGCCTCTTCCATCCGGTGCAGCGCGGGATAGAGCGAGCCCTCTTCCGCCCGCAGCACATCCTCCGACATCTCGCTGATTGCAGACATGATGGCGTATCCATGCTGGCGCGGCCTGCGCGAAAGAATCTTCAGCACCAGCAGATCGAGAGAACCTTGCAGCGAATCAGACTTTGGCATACTCAGCCATCTATATATAGATGGCTGAGTATGAATGTCAATAAAATTCGGTGGCCTGCATATCGGGAACTCCGGTAACGTAGATACGGATTGGCCTTGATTTGCGCCTTTCGTTGCTATTCGCGCATCAAAATGACATCTTTATAGTTACAGCCGGTCCGGAAATCTCATGCCAGTCGCTCTCAGCTTTTTCATGCAATACGGTTACGTCATCCTGTTTACCTGGGTGCTGGTTGAGCAGATTGGTGTGCCCATTCCCAGTGCTCCGCTGTTGATTACTGCCGGCACTCTAAGCGCGACGCACAAGATCAACCTTCCCTTTGCCCTGCTGGCGATCGTTCTTGGCTGCCTGGTCAGTGACACGACCTGGTATTTCATGGGCAAACGTTATGGCGGCGTGGTGGTCAGGCTGCTTTGCCGCCTTTCCATGGAAAGCAACACCTGCGTCAAGAAAACGGAAGGCTATTTCACCCGTAACGGTGAGCGTGCGCTGCTCGTGGCAAAATTCATTCCCGGGCTCAGCACCGTGGCGCCGCCGATTGCCGGCCAGACAAACATGCCGCTGCACCTGTTTCTAGCCTACGACGCTGCCGGGTCGCTGCTCTGGGCGCTGGCGTTTACGCTGGGCGGACGATTTTTCGGCGACTTCCTCAAGCACTCGAACATCGTTTCCAGTGTGAGCCATTCCGCGGGCGTTCTCTTCATTCTGCTGTTGATCGGCTTCCTGATTTACCGTTTTACACGCCAGCGCGCTTTTATCAAGGAGATGCGCACGGCACGACTTGAGCCGAACGATCTGAAGAACATGCTCGACAACGGCCAGCAAATCTACATCGTCGATCTGCGGCATCCCCTGGATTACCTGCCCGACCCGCGTACTTTACCCGGCGCCGTTCTGTTAACTCCGGACAAACTGGTCGAGCATACGGATTCGATTCCCCGCGATCGCGACGTTGTCCTCTTCTGCACCTGTCCCAGCGAAGCTACGGCTGCGAAGATGGCTCTGACGCTGCGCAAAGCAGGCATATTCCGCGTGCGCCCATTGCGCGGTGGATTCGACGAGTGGAAGCGCCTGGGTTACCCACTGGAAGCTATTCCCGAACTCGAAACCGCCACTGCGTCCCACGCAGTATCTTCCTGAAAGCGGTTGGCATCGCGTTGCGCAGCAGTAGAAGCATGCGACGGCACTACAAAACTGCTTGATTCCAAACTGACGACGTCTCGATATCCATCTCCGTTGTAGCCGCTGCTAAGCGTGTGCTACCTTGCTCAAAGCAAATCCAACGGGAGTTTTGAGCTAAAAATGGCGTTTACTGAAACGTTCCGCTGTGATGTGTGCAGTAAGGCGAAAAGCGAAGGATCAGAAGACTGGTGGCTGGCCTGGACCGAACACATTTCGCCGCTGCCGGGCACTGAGCCAACGCCGCAACTTCGCTTTATGCCCTGGGGCATGCTTCTTTCGCATGAGGCAGATGTGCGCCATCTATGCGGATCGCGCTGCGCGCAGACCCTGATGGATCGCTGGATGCACTCCGGCGGTTGAATTATTTCGGATTCATCCAGCCGCCGCAGTTGGCGGTCAGTGCGTCGGATTCCTTTGGCCCCCACGTGCCCGGATCGTAAGAAATGACTGCAGGCGGCTCGGCCAGCACCGGATCGAGAATACGCCATGCTGCTTCCACGTAGTCCTGCCGCGCAAACCAGGTCTGGTTACCGCGCATGGCATCTTCAATCAGTTCTTCATATGGAAGAAGATCATTAGTCCCGCATTCCTGCCCTGCTTCTAACTCCACCATACAACCACGCAGACGGTCGCCCGCCTCCTTCACTGATCCACCTATGGCGATAACCGGCGTCGGGCTCAAGCGGAAGCGGACATAGTTCTGTGGCGTCAGCTTTTCTGAGAAGACCGGAGGCGTCTGCCGCAGCTTTGCAATGACTTCTGTCGCCGTAACCGGCAGCGATTTACCCGTGCGGATAAAGAAGGGAACGTCCCGCCAGCGCCAGGAATTGATATGCAACTTAAGTGCGGCAAATGTCTCAACTTGTGAACCGGGTTTTACTCCGGGCTCATCGAGATAGCCTTTGAACTGCCCGCGCACCAGGTCGTGCGGCTCCAGTGTCTGCACGCTCTTCAGCACCTTCATGCGCTCGTCACGCAGCGCCTCCATGTCCGTACACGGCGGCGGCTCCATCGCAATATTGCTCACCACTTGCAGCAGATGGTTCTGTACCACGTCGCGGATTGCGCCCACACCGTCATAAAATGCGCCTCGGCCCAGGACGCCAAATTGTTCTGCCATCGTAATCTGCACGCTTTCGACAAATTGACGGTTCCAGATCGGCTCAAGAAAGGTATTGGCGAAGCGAAAGAAGATGACATTCTGAACCGAATTTTTCCCGAGGTAATGATCGATGCGAAAGATATGGTCTTCATCAAATACACGATGAATTTCTGCCGAGAGGGCTGATGCCGAAGCGCGATCATGCCCGAAGGGTTTTTCTACAATGACCCGCCCGCCATCCGCGCAGCCAGAGGCCTTGAGCTGGTCATTGACCTTTCCAAAGAGGCTCGGGGGAATCGCCAGATAGTGCACTGGGTGCTTTGCACTGCCCATCTTCTGCCGCACTTGCTGAAAGGTGGAAAGCTCATTGTAATCACCGTCGACATATTCGAGCCGTTCGAGCAGTTTCGGCATCCCCACGGGATCAGCGCCGCCACCGTTCTTTTCCACGCTGTCTTTGGCGCGATCCTTGAATTGCTCCAGATTCCACCCGGCCTTGGCCACGCCAATCACCGGCATATTCAGCTTGCCGCGCTTGGCCAGACGTTGCAGGGAAGGGAAGATCTGTTTGTAGGCAAGATCGCCGGTAGCTCCAAAAAATACCAGTGCGTCAGATTGTGTCTGATCCATGTCGCCCCTGTCTGAAGTTTTCTCCCTATTGGATGATGCAACCGATCCATGGGAGCGCAACCCGTCAGTTTATCGCGGAATGGATAAAGGCGAATGAATGCCCGCAGAGGTGTCAGTCAAATGGGCGCATCCTATCGATAAATGCTATGGCCTCAGGCCAAACCTCTTATCTCGAAAATCAATAGATAAGGAAGTTGACCTCTACATGGACTTCGACTGGGACAGGCTTGTTTTGATAGGTTGCCGGTTGAAATTTGTATTTCTGGACTGCCTCAATAGCTTTTTGGTCCAGCTCAAGCGCTGCTGGTTGAAGACTCGGATCCAATCCTTCTGACATAGAGCGTATTAGACGTACATCATAGGGCTTGCCGTCAGAACCAACAACAAGGGACACGACTGACTTGCCACTGAGTTTTTTCTTTCTTGCTGTACGCGTGAATTTTGGATCAGGAGCGTAGACCACTTTGGGCGCCGTTACTCCGTCGACAGCATGACAGTTTATTGGAGCATTAGAATCGCATATCCGTAATTGCCCCATCCCTGCATTGGTTGCATTTCCTTGTTGGCTGGACTGTCCTACATCTTGCTGTTGTACGTTCGATGTGGAAAAGTCATTAGGCTTAATTGCTTTTGCGCATGGAACGAGTCCACACAGCGCTATCAGTAAGGCAGTCACTTTAATCATGGAAGGCATGCTTAGAATCGGCAGCAGTATACCATGAGCTGTCGGGTGCCAGGTCTGCGAAGAAGACCTGGCACTGCTGCAATCAAAGAGAGATTGGAATGCATCCCGGTTATGGAGCCCACCAAGAAACATATCGGCTGAATCGAGATAGATCATCACCAGCGTCTACTATGAACAGAGGCGCGCATTTGTGCCGGGGAGAGAAAGCGACGTGGCCTATGACGACCTGCGGGATTGGATCAAGACGCTCGACAAGGCGGGAGAGCTGAAACGCATCCGCGAAGAGGTCGATCCTATTCTTGAAATCGCCGAGATCACCGACCGCGCCTCGAAGTCGGCGAAGGGCGGTCCGGCGCTCCTCTTTGAGAACGTCAAAGGTTACGCGGGCATTCCGGTGCTGATGAACCAGTTCGGCAGTGAACGACGCATGAAGCTGGCGTTGGATGTCGATTCACTGGACGAGGTGGCTGGACGCATCCGCGCGCTGCTCGATGTGAAATCGCCGGAAGGCTTTCTGGAAAAGCTGAAGATGCTGCCGATGCTGGCGGATATCGGCAAGTTTTTTCCGAAGACGATTGCTGCAAAGGACGCTGCGTGCAAGGAAGTCATTCTCAAAGAAAACTTCAGCATTCTCGATTTTCCCGTGCTGCAATGCTGGCCGCTCGATGGAGGCCGCTTTATCACGCTGCCTTGTGTTGTGACCCGTGACCCGAAGACGGGCAAGCGCAACGTTGGAATGTATCGGATGCAGGTGTATGACGGCCAGACGACTGGCATGCACTGGCAGCGGCAGAAGAATGCTGCCGAGCATCTGCGTGAGCGCCTGCGTGCAGCGGTGGGCACTACGGCTTCGGCACATGTTAACGCGATGGCTGAAACCGCTGGAGGAACGCAAAACATTACGCTGACCAACTTGAAAGATGACCGTCTCGAAGTTGCTGTGGTCATCGGGACTGATCCGGCAACGACGTTTGCTGCTATCGTTCCGGCTCCGCCTGAGGTTGAAGAGTTCATGATCGCCGGATTTCTGCGCCAGAAGCCGGTGGAGCTGGTGAAGTGCGAGACAGTGGATCTTGAAGTTCCGGCACATGCGGAGATTGTTCTCGAAGGCTATGTGAAGCTCGACGAGCTGCGCAGTGAGGGTCCCTTCGGCGACCACACCGGCTTCTATACGATGGAAGAGGATTACCCTGTCTTCCATATCACATGCATCACTCACCGCAAGAATCCGGTGTACGCGGCGACGATTGTGGGCAAGCCGCCGATGGAGGATGCGTGGATGGGCAAAGCGGTGGAGCGTATCTTTTTGCCGCTCATGCGCCTGACTCTGCCGGAGATTGTGGATGTGAATCTGCCTGCGGAGGCCGTCTTTCATAACCTGATGATTGTGAGCGTTCGCAAGAGCTATGCGGGACAGGCACGCAAGGTGATGAACGGCATCTGGTCGATGGGGCAGGCGATGTTTACCAAGTGTGTGATTGTCGTTGATGAGGACTGCGATGTGCAGGACCTGAGAGAAGTGACGTTGCGCGTGGCGAATAACATCGATCCCGAGCGTGATATTCAGTTCACGCTGGGTCCGGTCGATTCGCTCGACCATGCTTCGCGTCTGGCTAATTACGGCAGCAAGATGGGCATTGATGCTACGCGCAAGTGGACCGCCGAAGGCTTTACGCGTCCGTGGCCACCGATGATCGAGATGGACTCCGCTACGAAGACCAGAGTGGACGCAATCTGGAAAAAGCTAGCCATCGAGTAGATATGTTCTTTTGAAACTTCGTTCACCAAATTTGTGTCATTTTATCTGAGCATCTAATTTCTGCATTCTTCTTTTTGTGGAGACTGATTTTGAGATTTCCCCCAATCAGGAATTCATGCAAGCTGCTTTTCTTATCCTTGTGCCTGAGTTCTTTCGTCTGCTCCTATGCTCAGGAGCGTGTTTTAGCGCCGAAAGCGGCATTTGGTTATACGTGGAAACTGGACGATCTTTCAGCAAAGCCGAAGACCGATGAGTTTGCGATCGATCCATCTTCTGACCCGATGCCGGGCTATCACTGGAAGGGTCTGCTGGTGCAATCCTTC
>NZ_LMUM01000023.1 GCF_009765985.1 Acidobacterium sp. S8 | reverse complement strand
CACCATGATGGCACCCGAATAGACGATGACCTGCGCCGCGGCCAGAAACTCGGCCCCCAGCAGAAGATACAGCACAGCGAGCGACGTCATCACCACGATCAGCGAAAGCGAGCTGTTGATAGGGTGGCGCTGCAGCAGGAGATTCAACGCTCCCGCAACACATAACCCGCCGAAGATGAAAAACAGGACTAGATGCATGCTCTTAAAAGTAGAAACCGTAAAGAATCAAACTGGTTGAAACTACGCTGCGCGAAAAGCCAGCCACAGGCTCGTCGCAATAATATTCGCAATCGCAAGCGGCAACAAAAACTTCCAGCCAAAACCCATCAGCTGGTCATAACGGAAGCGCGGCAACGTGCCACGCACCCAGATGTAAAGAAAGAGAAAGAAAAACACCTTGGCCACGAACCAGAAGACCGGCAGCAGCGCCTGCACGATGGGACCGCCCCATGCCGGCAGCAGGTTTCCAAACGGGCTTGACCATCCGCCGAGAAAAAGCAGTGTGGCCACACAGCTGACCGTGATCATGTTGGCGTACTCAGCCATAAAGAACATGGCAAACTTCATCGAGCTGTACTCGGTGTGGTAGCCGGCGGTCAGTTCGCTTTCCGCTTCCGGAAGATCGAACGGAGTGCGGTTAGTCTCGGCGTATGCGGCTATCAAGTAGATGAAGAAGGCAACGATCTGCAGTCCACCGAAGATATTCCACGACAGCAGCCCATGCGCCGCCTGCACGTCGACGATATCGCGGAGCCGCAAGGAACCAGTGCGCAGGACCACGCCGACAAGCGAAAGTCCGAGCGCAAGCTCATAGCTGATCAGCTGCGCGCTGGCGCGCATTGCGCCCAGCAGCGAATACTTGTTATTCGATGACCACCCGGAGAGCGCAATTCCATACACGCCGATCGAAGTAATGCCCAGAATCACCAACAGGCCGATATTAAGGTCGGAAATCTGGAAGAGATCGACGCCGTGATAATGAACCTCTTTGCCGAACGGCACCATGGAGATCGAAATCAGCGCACAAGCCAGCGCGATAAGCGGCGCCAGAATGTACAGCGGCTTATACACGTTGGTAGGCATCAGGTCTTCCTTGAGGAAGAGCTTCAGGCCGTCGGCCAGCGGCTGCAACAGGCCAAAGGGTCCAACGCGGCTGGGTCCCCAGCGGTTCTGGATGCGTCCGACAACCTTGCGCTCCAGCAGCACCGTATAAGCGACCGCTGTCAGCAGAATCACCGTGACTACGGCGACCTTCAGCACGCTCAACAGCAAAAAGATCCAAATACTGACTTCCATCGGGCCTTCCAAGAGAATTTGCTAATCCGCCGCTGTTTCCGCGGGGTTGGGTGTTGTGTGCGACTCGACAATGTCTTTCAGCATGCCGCTATAGCGGCCCAGCGTGCCTGAAGTAAAGAGCGTATCTTCTGCAGGCAGAACCAGGTCGCGCCGCGAAGCAGCAGGCTGAATCTGTACCAGGTCAAACTTTTCCGGCTGCTCGCTTCCTGTCAGCAATTCCAGCCGCGAAACGTGATAGCTGGGAACGAGCCGCTGAATCTCATCAAGCGTTGCGAACGGATCGAACGGGCTGAGCTTCGGTTCCAGATGATTTGCCGCAAGCCAGACGGCGTGACGATCGGCCTCGCCAGACTGCGCACCGCGCGTTTGCCCCATATCTGCGAAGCTGCCACGTCCGAAAGGAACCAGCTTCTTCGGATCAGCGCCCATGCGGTCTGCAAGGCGCACGATCAATTCAAAATCGGTACGAACACCAGCCTTGTCGGCAGCCTTCTTGACCAGCTGAATATCGCCATAGGTATTCGTGACCGTCCCGGCCTTCTCATAAAGATTCGCGGCTGGGAAGACCACATCGGCTAGTTGCGCCGTTTCGGTGAGGAACATGTCCTGTACTACGAGAAATGTATTTTTGAGTGCCGAAGGATCGACGCCATAGCGCGAGACTGGATTTGACCCAACAACATAAAGCGCTGCCAGATCGCCATTCCTCGCTGCGTCGAACATCTGCAGTAAATCTAGCCCAGCCGTCGTTGGCAAAGTTGCGCCGTACTCATCGACGAAGTGCGCCGCATCATTGACCGGAACATAACCCGGCAGCAGATCAGGCAATAAGCCCATATCCGCTGCGCCGCGTGAATTGGCATAGTCTCCAAGCGCAGCAAATTTCGTATTTGGCAGCGAAAGCCCGAACTCGACCAGCGCCTGAATGTCGCGTCCGCGATACTCAGAGCCAAACACGATCAGCAGCGACTCTTCCTTGCGAATCGCATCGCGGAAAGCAGTTGTATTGTCATCGGCAGCAATCGCGCCGTCGTTTCCGCCGAGATACTGAATCAGGGATGCATAGCCATCCTGCGGAATCTGCAGGAATGATTTTGCCTGCCGCCGCAGCTTGATCTCGGCATGATTCGCAACATACAGCCGCGAACGGTTCAGGCGAACATTCGAGCGCAGATTCCACGCCAGCGCCGGATGCTGATCCGTGGGATTGTTGCCCAGCAGCAGAATCGCCGGAGCAGAAGTCGTATCGCGCAGCCCGGCCGTGCGACCCGACTTGCCGTTCAAAGCCGATGCGAAGGAAACATAATCCGCAGTGCGGTGATGATCGATGTTATTAGTGCCAAGAATCGTGCGCGCGAACTTCTGCAGCAGATAGTTTTCTTCGTTCGTCGTGCGGTTCGAGCCGATTACGCCAATCGCCTGGCCGCCCTTTGCCTCACGAATCTCACGCAGCTTTTTGGCAGCGAAATCAAGCGCCTTGTCCCAGCTCACTTCGGCAAACTTGCCGTCTGCCTGACGAACCAGCGGCTTGGTCAAGCGGTCTGTACGGTTGGCAAAGTCGAATCCGTAACGGCCTTTGTTACACAAGAAATCGCCATTGATGCCGCTCTTGTCGCGGTTGTCGCCACGGATAATCTCCACACCATCATTCACGCTGCGCACGCCCAATGTTGTCTTGCAGCCATCGCCGCAATGCGTGCAGATGGTGGCAACGTGATTCATCTCCCACGGCCGAGTCTTGTAGCGATAGGTGCCGGAAGTCAACGCGCCGACCGGGCAGAGATCGATGCACATGCCGCACTCTTCGCAATTCAGATGGTCTTGGCCATTCGGCGCAATCACGCTGCTCACGCCGCGATTCTCAACGCCGAGCGCCCACACATCCATGCCTTCGCCGCAAACGCGCACACAGCGGTAGCAGAGAATGCAGCGTGGACGATCGAAGTAGACCACCGGCGACCACTGCTGCTCTTCACGATGCTGCTTGATCTCGATGTACTTCGATTCAGCCGCGCCGTACTTGAAAGTCATGTCCTGCAGTTCGCACTCGCCGCCGGCATCGCATACCGGGCAGTCCAGCGGATGGTTGCCGAGCAGCAGCTCAATCGTCGCTTTGCGCGCCTGCTTGATCTCGTCCGTCTCGGACTGAACAACCATGCCTTCCGCAACCGGAGTGGTACACGCCGTCTGCAGCTTGGGCATCTTCTCGATGCGCACCACGCACATGCGGCATGCTGCCTGCAGCGACAGATTCGGGTAGTAGCAGAACGCTGGAATCTCGATGCCGGCATTCTTGCAGGCATCAATCAGCAGCGTTCCCGCAGGCGCGGTCAGCTTCTTGCCATCGACTGTAAACGTTACGTCAGCCATTTTCTTCCTGATCCTCTATACCAGCGCCGGTTCTTCTGCGTGCGCGTAAGGGCAAGGCTTGCCGTTCAAGTGGTCTTCAAACTCATGCCGAAATTTCTTGATGAATCCGATCGTGGGCATCGCTGCCGCATCGCCGAGCGGGCAGAAAGTGCGGCCCAACATGTTCTCAGCGAGATAACGAATATTATCGAGATCCTTCGCAACGCCGCCGCCGGCATGCACGCGGCCAATCGTCTTCTTTAACCAATCCGTGCCTTCGCGGCAGGGAATGCACCAGCCGCAGCTTTCGTGCTGATAAAACTTGATCGTGCGCAGCGCAAACTCAACCATGCATGTCTGGTCGTCGATCACGACGATGCCACCCGAGCCAAGCATCGTTCCCGCTTTGCCCATCTGGTCGAAGTCGAGCCCGACGTCGATTTCATCCGCAGTCAGCACCGGTGTGGACGAGCCACCGGGAACTACAGCCTTCAACTTGCGACCGTTAGAGATGCCGCCGCCAACTTCATAGATGGCCTTCTTCAGGTTGTAACCCATCGGCAGTTCATACACGCCGGGGTTCACAACATGGCCGCTGATGCCGAACAAACGCGTACCGCCGTTGCGTTCTGAACCAACCTTGGCGTATGCCTCGCCGCCCATCAACAGAATGTGCGGCACGCTGGCAATCGTCTCTGCGTTATTGATAACCGTCGGGCCGCCGTACAGACCCACCACAGCAGGGAAGGGAGGCTTGATACGCGGCACACCACGCTTACCTTCGAGCGATTCCATCAGCGCCGACTCTTCGCCAACTTCGTAAGCGCCTGCGCCGGTCTGCGTCACGATGTCGAAGTCAATGCCGGAACCAAAAATGTTCTTGCCAAGAAAACCTTTCGCGTAGGCATCGGCAACGGCCTTCTCCATGATCTTCAGCAGGTAGCGATACTCGCCGCGAAGGTAGATGAAGCCCATCTTCGAGCCGATAGCAAGACCGGCAATCATGGTGCCTTCAATCACGGCATGCGGATCGTGCAAAAAGATCACATGGTCCTTGCAGGTTCCCGGCTCACTCTCGTCACCGTTGACGAGCACATATTTCGGCCGCTCCGACTGCTTCGGAACAAACGACCACTTCATGCCGGTCGGGAAACCAGCGCCGCCGCGCCCACGCAGACCAGACGCCTTCATCTCGGCAATGATCCAGTCGACACCTTTTTCAATCGCGGTCTGCACGGCCTTGTATCCGTCGAGCGCAATATATTTGTCGATGTCTGCAGCGCCCTGTCCAAAGCGGCGCGAAATGATCTTTACTTCTTCGGGATGGAAAACAAGCCTGGGCATTAGACTGTCTCCTTTCCACGTCCTGCTTTGTAGTCGTCGAGAATCTGGTCCATCTTTTCCGTCGTCAGATCATCGTAGAAGTCGTAGTTAATCTGCACGGCGGGAGCCCAGCAGCAGGCGCCGATGCACTCGACTTCCTCCAGAGAAAATAATCCGTCCGAAGTCACTTCCTTGTGTCCGATGCCGAGACGCTTCTTGCAGTGCTCCATGATTCCGTAGCCGTCGCGCAGCATGCAGGAGATGTTCGTGCACACCTGCACGTTGTACTTGCCTACGGGCTTGGTCCGCAGCATGGAATAGTAGCTCAACACGCTGCGCACATCGAGCTCGCTGATGCCAATGCGCTGCGCAATCTCGACAACCACCGCATCGGAAATGTATCCGATCTCGTCCTGCGCGTAGAGCAGCATGGGGATGAGCGCCGAGCGCTTGACCGGGTAGAGCGTGACCAGCCGGTCGAAGCGCGCCGCAGTCTCCGGTGAAAAAATTGTCGTTGCAGAAGTGCTCATGCCGAATCCTCTAACGTTTGTCATCCCGACCGAAGCGCGTAGCGCGGAGCCGAGGGATCTGCAGTTCTAGTCTTGATCGAAAATCTTTGCGGTAAATGCTTCTGCCGCAATTTCCAGTTCCATAGTCCCGCGACGATCACTGAAGGTCACCAGGCTGTCATCGTCGATACGAAACGTGCCGCTGCTCAACTGCCGTTCCGGTCCCGGATCGTCCTCGTATATCGTCCACTGACCATTTCCGGTCTGCCCATCAAATTCGATAACAAGAATTCTTTTTCCTTCGCGGATCGTCAGCCGATCGTCGTTTCCTTCATCCACGAAGGCACGACCTTCAATTCTTCCCAGATCATGTGCCGCTACATACGAGCGGACTAGAGAAGCAAATGAAATCCAAAGCTCTGCAAATATTCTCGAATCGCCCGTGATTTCAGCCGTCACCGGTCGATTTCTCCGAGAACAATATCGATCGATCCGATGACCGCCACCACATCAGCGATCAAACGCCCTTCGCACATCGTTTGCAGCGCTTGCAGGGTAGCAAATGAAGGATTCCGCATGTGCACGCGGTATGGCTTGGCCGTGCCGTCGCTCACTGCGTAATAGCCCATCTCCCCGCGCGGCGATTCCACTGCCTGATACACCTGACCTGCAGGAACAGTGAAGCCCTCGGTCACAATCTTGAAGTGGTAGATGAGCGACTCCATCTGGGTCTTCATCTTTTCACGATCCGGCAGTACCACCTTCGGAGCATCGGCGGTAATGCGGCCCTCCGGCATCCCATCCAGCGCCTGCTCGATGATTTTCACCGACTCGCGCATCTCCTGGATGCGGACCACATAACGCGCCCACACATCGCAGTCATTCGATACCGGCACCTGAAACTGGAACTTTTCGTAGCTCGAATACGGCATGTCGCGCCGCAGATCCCAGTCCACGCCCGAGGCACGCAGCGGCGGCCCGGTCACACCAAGAGCAATCGCATCTGCGGCGCTCAGGTGGCCAACACCCTTCAGACGATTCACGAAAATCGGATTGCCGGTCAGCAGATTCTCGTACTGATCGATCCTCTCCGGCATGAGCTTTACGAAATCCCGCACGCGATCGAAAAAGTCCAGCGGCGGCTCAAGCGCCAGCCCGCCTACGCGGAAGTACGAAGTCATCATGCGCTGGCCCGAGACCTGCTCGAAGAGGCGCAAAATATCTTCACGCTCGCGGAAGCAATAAAGGAAGACGGTCAGAGCGCCAATATCCATGGCGTGCGTGCCCAACCAGACCAGGTGCGAATTCAACCGCGTCAGCTCATTCAGCATCACGCGAATCCATTGCGCGCGATCTGGAATTTCCAGCTGCAACAACTTTTCAATCGCCAGAACATAGGCTAAGTTGTTGGTCATCGGGCAGAGGTAGTCGATGCGATCCGTCATCGGAACCACCTGCTGATAAAACTTCGCCTCGCAGGTCTTCTCAATGCCGGTGTGCAGGTATCCGATATCCGGAACCACCTTCAGCACCGTCTCGCCGTCAATCTCAATCACCAGGCGCAGCACGCCGTGCGTCGAAGGATGCTGCGGGCCCATGTTGAGGACCATCGTGCGATCTTTCGAGCCTTCTTCGGGACGCGCCTTCAGCAGCGTAGTGGTTTCAACGAATTTTGCCAGATCAGGACTGGTAGGCATTAGCGGTAGCCCTCCACAGGATAGTCCTTGCGCAGCGGATGACCATCCCACTCTTCCGGCATCATGATGCGGCGCAGCTCCGGATGCCCGTGGAAGCGCACGCCAAAGAGATCCCAGACTTCGCGCTCATAGTAATTTGCCGATGGCCAGACGGGAGTAATGCTGTCAATGGTGGGATCGATGCTTTCGACGGGAGAGATAAGCCGTACCCGGTCTTTCAAACTGTGCGAAAGAATGTGGTACGTCACCTGGAAGCGAGGCTCGCTCGGATACCAGTCCACGCAGGTGACATCTTCAAGGAAGTTATAGTCAGCGTCCTTTACCGCCTGACAGGCGCCGCGAATCTCATCGCGGGCGATGGTAACGGTCAATTCCTTGAGAGCATATTGCGCGTCGAGAACGGCATCTGTGTTCCATTGAAGGAGGGAAGCGAGCGCCCGGTTTTCCGGCAGGGCCGCTAGAACAGCATCTTTCCCTTGAACAGCTGAATCCATCGAGTCCTTACTTTGCTGCGGGCCGTCGTCAAGGCCCAGGTCAGAAACATTCAGTTGAAGAGCTAGAGATCACCCTTATCCGCAGACCAGTCGAGAATGCCTTTTTTCCAGATATAGAAGAAGCCGACCAGCACAAAGCCGAGGTAAACCAGCATCTCCCAGAAGCCGAAGAGACGCGAGCCGGAAATCTTCGGCAGCTCACGATAAATCACTGCCCACGGCAACATAAACACGGCTTCTACGTCGAAGAGAATGAAGAGCATGGCAACCATGTAGAAGCGCACAGAAAATCGTCCGCGCGCGTCGCCTTCCACCGGAACACCGCACTCGTACGCATCCAGCTTTGCCTTCGTGTTGCGATGCCGCCCCAGAAACCATGACGCGGTAATCATTCCTGCGCCAAGCCCAGCCGCAGCAAGAATTTGCAGCAACAGCGGTACGTAATTCCAGAAATAATTTGCGCCCTGCATCCTAGTCTCACCGCTTAAGCGTTTTATCGCCGAAGCCTCTCTGTTGAGAGTAGTTTCTGGTTGCTGTTGCCGTCAAGGAAGAGCGGGTAATTCCTGCTCGTTTTGAGAGCAAAATCGCCACTTTTTTGCGCAAAATTGCGAAGTTTTCGTCACTTTTTTTGACCGTTCCGATTTGGCGCGCTGTTTCAATTCGGAACAGAAGGCCTGCCTTCTTCGATGTTCGCTGAAGTCCTCAACCTCGCTGACCGATAGACTCCGTGAGAGGAAAAGCCATGAGCACTTTCAGTCATTCCTTGTCTCCGGTTCATGCAAGGCGGCTCGCCCTGGTATCCACTGTATCCACACCGCAATCCGTCGAGAAGCGGGAGACAATACCTGCGGACGACGGCCTCGGCTGCATCCGGGGCTTGGTGGTTGCGCTGCTTTTCAATATTTTTTTGGCTACCGTCTTCGTCTGCAGCTGGGAAGTCTGGCACTATCTGCACGTGCGATAGCCTCTGATATTCTCAGGCTATGCAGCTAGTGATCAACGGCCAGCCGAAGGAGATCGTCGAGCTTTCGTCCGCAGCAAAGATTGCTGACCTGATCTCGTATCTCGGCCTCAAGAATGACCGTGTTGCTATCGAGCAGAACGGCGAAATCGTCTCCCGCTCATCCTGGGCAGAGGCTTCGCTTCAATCCGGTGACAAGCTGGAAATCGTGCATTTCGTTGGCGGCGGTCTGTCCTAGCGTTCACTTTGCCACCCGGCAAATTTTCCGGACCAGGCACAACGTTTCCCTGAATGTCGCCATCAAAGTCCCAGCGTTCTTCTACTTACAGGAGACGCCAGGGGTAGAAGGCCATGCTGCTATCCTCATGGTCGAAAAAGTGTGTTTGCGGGACATTCTCCTGCGTTCTCCTTCTGCTGGCAGCATGTGGAAGTCATACGGAGACGAACGCAAGCGGTCCGGGCCCGGACTTCTCGCTGGCGCTATCCCCAACCAGCCTTTCCATAGAAGCCGGGACGGCGCAGAGTCTTACCGTTACCGTCTCAGCTCAAAATAACTTCACAGGCTCTGTACAGGTCGCCATCAGTGGTTTGCCCTCGGGAGTTACCGCCGCCCCGTCTACTCTGAATATGACCTCTGGTGTCCCACAGAAAGTCACATTGACGGCAGACGCCAACGCAGCCGCAAGCGACGACACCGTGACCTTCACTGCCACCTCCGGAATGCTCAGTCATGCAGCCATGCTGTCGCTGAAAGTGACCAGCGTACCGCCGCCAGCCGAGGACTTCTCGCTATCGGTCACCCCTTCAAGCCTGATGTTGACAGCCGGGGCAACCGGCGAATCGCTCACCGTCAATGCTGCTCCTGTGAATGGATTCAGCGACCCTGTCAATGTTTCCTTCAGCGGATTACCCGCCGGCGTCACTATCTCGCCGTCGACGTTGACCCTCACGCCCGGATCGCCTCAGAACATCGTCTTGACCGCCGCCGCCAACGCCTCACTCGGAACTGTATCTGTAACAGTGACCGGTGTATCCGGTTCGCTTTCTCATACCTCGACGGTGGCGCTGACCGTAGTGGCCGCTCCGCCACCAGCAGACTTTACAATCGCAATCAAGCCGACCGCGTTAGCGCTTACAGCCGGCGCAGGTGGACAGGCCGTCACGGTAACCATCTCAGCCGTGAATGGGTTTACGGGGCGAGTGGATGTCGCACTTGCAGGATTGCCCGCTGGCGTGACCGCCAGCCCATCCACGCTGAGCATTCCTGCCGGTTCCTCGCAGAGCCTCACGCTCACCGCTGCCGCCAATGCGCACATCGGCAGCGCGAACATCACCGTTACCTGCTCGTCTGGCTCCCTGAGCCATACCGCGATTCTTGCGCTGAGCGTCGCTTCACCGCCCCCGGCTGCCGATTTCTCCCTCACCGCTACGCCCGGAAGCCTGTCAATTATTGCTGGCCTTACCGGACTACCCGTCTCTTTGCTGGCAACTGCAGGGAACGGGTTCACCGGCTCCGTTGCAGTTTCCGTCAGCGGACTTCCCGCAGGAGTGACCGCGTCACCTTCCACATTGAATTTAACGCCTGGAGTTCCGCAGAATGTAACACTCACCGCAGCCGCCAACGCTGCCGTGGGAAAGGCGACCGTCACCTTCACCGGTAAATCAGGCGCTCTTACGCATACTGCTGCCGTGGCTTTGACAGTCGCTCCCGCTCCGCCTCCGCCTGACTTTACGCTGAGTGTGAATCCGCAGTCTCTCACCCTTACGGCGGGCGCCAGCGGGCAGCAGATTGCCGTCAGCGCTGCGGCGCAGAACGGATTCACCGGTACCGTCAATGTCTCGGTAAGCGGGTTGCCTTCCGGAGTAACTCCGTCGCCGTCGACACTCACCCTGACACCCGGAACGCCGCAGAATATGACGCTGACCGCAGCATCGGGCGCCGCAACCGGGAAAGTCACGGTGACATTCACCGGTGCAACATCTCCGCTGACCCACACGGCAACGTTGGCATTGACGGTCAATCCGACGCCGCCGGTCGTCGTCGATGTGACGACGTATCACTATGACAATTCTCGGACAGGTCTGAACGCGAATGAAAGCAAGCTGATTCTGGCGAATGTGAACTCGACAGGCTTCGGCAAGGTTGGGTTTTATCCAACTGATGGCAAGGTAGACGCCGAGCCGCTGTACCTCTCGGGCTTCACCGTCAATGGAGAAACCCACAACGTCCTCTATGTTGTGACGGAACACGATAGCGCATATGCTTTCGACGCCGATAGCGGCAGTATTCTATGGCAGAAATCCGTGCTTGCCTCCGGCGAGTCTTCGAGCGATGACCACAGCTGCAACCAGATTTCCCCGGAGATCGGCATCACGGATACGCCCGTGATCGACCGGACGCATGGAGCTATTTTCTTTGTTGCCATGACCGTGGACGGCACCGGAGCCTACCATCATCGGCTGCACGCGCTGAGTCTTACTACTGGAGCAGAGATCGAGGGCGGCCCAACGGAGATCTCCGCATCCTTCCCCGGCACCGGCTACGGCTCACAAAACGGAGTCCAGACCTTCGATCCGGCACAATACGCCGAACGCGTGGGCCTGCTGCTCATGAATGGATCCCTGTTCCTGGGCTGGACTTCGCATTGCGATCGCGACCCATATACCGGCTGGCTGATGATGTACGACGAGGCCACCTTGCACCAGAAGAGCGTACTGAATCTCACTCCGAACAGCACGAGCACCGTGCACTATAACGACGGCGAAGGTTCCATCTGGATGGCTGGCGCGGGGCTCGCAGGAGATTCCTCAGGGAATGTGTATTTCCTCGATGCGAACGGCAGCTTCGATACCGACCTGGATGGAAGTGGCATGCCCGCGCACGGCGACTATGGCAATGCCTTCATGAAGGTCTCATCGAGCAACGGCAAGCTGACTCCAGCCGACTACTTCTCGACCTTTGACACGGTCACCGATTCTATTGCCGATCGCGATTTCGGATCCGGCGGCGCGCTGCTGTTGCCCGATGTCACCGACGCCACTGGCAAGACTCGTCACCTTGCAGTCGGTGCAGGAAAGGACGGCAACATCTATGTTGTCGACCGGGACAATCTGGGCAAGTTCAACCCGAACGGAAACCAGAACTATCAGGAAGTCTCGGGCACTCTATCCAGTGAATTCGGCATGGCCGCATATTTCAATAGCACGGTCTACTACGGAAGCATCAACAACGTCTTGCAGGCTTTTCCCCTGCAGGCAGGGAAGCTGGCCACCGCATCTTCGAGCCAGACATCCACTGTATTCACTTTTCCTGGAACAACGCCCGGCGTGAGCGCAAATGGCGGCCAGAACGGTATTGTGTGGGCGGTGGAAAACAGCTCGCCCGCGGTGCTGCACGCATACGACGCCTCGAGTCTGGATCGCGAACTCTATAACAGCAATCAAGCTGCCAGAGGACGCGATAATTTCGGCAATGGCAACAAATTCATCACGCCCATGATCGTAAACGGCAAGGTGTATATCGGCACGCCAACCGGGGTCGCAGTCTTCGGGCTATTGAAGTAGAAGTGAATGTTGAGCTCGGCTGCATGTGAAGTATCAGTGTCAGTCTGTCCCGCGCACGCCGACTTCATCCAGATGCAACAGAAGATCTGCGGGATCCTGATATACCCGATAGGCACCCGCCTCCTGGAGTTCCTCTCTGCCGTAGCCTCCCGACAGGAGTCCGATCCCGAGACATCCAGCTCTGCGCGCCGCCAGCAAATCCCACACGCTGTCGCCCACAACGACAGCCTTTGCAATCGAAACATTCAGGCTTGCGGCAGCAGCCAGGAAGAGGTCAGGATCGGGCTTTGCCCGTTCCACCTGTCTGCGCGTGATGACGGGAATCTCCGGCCTCAAACCCAGTGCCTGGAAGACCTTGTCTGTTCCTTCCGGCGTTCCGCTAGTTGCGATCGCATACAGGACATTGACTTTGCTCAGGTATGCGAGGAGTTCAGGAGCGCCGGGAAGCGGTTCAATCTTGCCGCGATATCGCTTGAATACTTCTGCATGCCGATCCTGTAGCTCCTGCGCCTGCTTCTTGGTGATCTTTCGCCCGATCTCGCGCCCCAGTGCCTGTACCAGCAGGCCGCCACTCATCCCGATGCGACGATGAATACGCCACACAGCCAACGAAAGTCCCGTCTCCTCAAGCGCTTCGCGCCAGGCGATGACGTGCTGATAGACGCTGTCGATGAGCGTTCCATCGAGATCGAAGAGAAATGCGGGAGTGTGGCTGGAATCGCCTATCGAAGCTCGCTTGCGTTGCGGCATGCCGTGCGTTCCCTTCAGAAGTTCAGGCCATTCTAGCCCTCTTCGTTAGATTCATCAGCGGCCGGCTTGAACGGCTTTTGCCAGCTCCTTCAGGAGATGGTGCGTTTCCTTCCAATCGATGCAGGCATCTGTGATGCTCTGACCGTAGGTCAGGTGCTTTTCAGGAGTCAGGCTTTGCGCACCGGCCACGAGGTTGCTCTCGAGCATTACGCCCATGATGCGGCGATCACCTGCGGCGATCTGTTCGGCAACATCGCGGCAGACTATACCCTGCTTGCGGTGATCTTTACCGCTGTTGGCGTGGCTGCAATCGATCATGATGCGCGGCCTTACGCCCGCTTTCTCCATCTGCTCGGCAGTGGATGCCACGGAGGCAGCGTCAAAGTTTGTCGTCTGGCGTCCGCCGCGCAGAATGACGTGGCAATCCGGATTGCCGGCAGTGAAAAGAATCGCCGATTGGCCATTCTTTGAGTGACCGAGAAATGTGTGCGGGTGGCCGGCGGAGACGATGGCTTCGATCGCGATCTGCACGTTACCCGAAGTGCCGTTTTTGAAGCCAACCGGGCACGAGAGGCCCGATGCGAGCTGGCGATGACCCTGGCTCTCCGTGGTGCGCGCGCCGATAGCTCCCCAGCTGACCAGCTCCGCCACATACTGCGGCGAAATCATGTCGAGGAATTCGGTTCCCGCGGGTACGCCCATTTCGGCGAGATCGAGCAGCAGATGACGCGCCATGCGCAGGCCATCGTTAATGCGGAACGATTCGTCCAGGTGCGGATCATTGATGAGTCCCTTCCATCCGAGAGTGGTGCGCGGCTTCTCAAAATAGACACGCATAATAAGCAGCAGCTCATTCGAAAACTCGGCGACCGAGCTTTTGAGCAATCCCGCATACTCGCGGGCCGCCTTGGGGTCATGGATGGAGCAGGGACCGACAACGACTGCAAGGCGGTGGTCATCGCCGTTCAGAATCTTTATGATCTCGTTGCGCGCCTGAAATACGGTCGCGGAAGCCTTTTCGGTAATCGGCAGCTCTTCTTCAAGAAAAACCGGGGGAAGCACGACTTTCGTCGACTTTATGCGTAGGTCATCTGTGGGATAGAACATGGGTCTTACTTTTAATTTATCAGCCCGGAAGATAGAGTGATCGCGAGTGCTTTACGGAGGTGCTGTGCCGCCAACTCTGAAAAACGGAAAAATCTGCTATATCGAGATTCCTGCGATCGATATTGCCCGTTCAGCAGCGTTCTATCACAGCGTTTTTGGATGGGAGATCAGGACGCGCGGGGATGGAGCCACAGCCTTTGACGATGCCGTAGGCGAGGTGAGCGGCGCCTGGGTTCTCGGACGGCCTCCTGCCGCGCAGCCCGGCTTCATGATCTATGTCATGGTCGACAGCGTAGAGAACACGATCGAGTCAGTCATCGCAAACGGAGGCGAGATTGTGCAGCCGGTCGGCGCGGATGCTCCCGAGATTACGGTGCGTTTTCGTGATCCGGCAGGGAATGTAGTGGGGCTCTATCAGGAGCCAGGTTAGGAATGGCTACTCGGCGTGCAGAACGACCTCGAAGAGCAGCAGGCAGATGGTCGTGTAAATCACGTCGTAACCGGCCAGCATTTTGATCCATAAACTCGGGTCCTGCTCCCCGGTCAGAATGTAGCTCGAAGCCAGTACCATCCCCAGAAGCGCCGGAATAAACAGCGGGAAGAGAATCAGCGGCAGCAGCAGCTCACGGTTGCGCGTGCGTATGGACAGCGCGGCGAAGAACGTTCCATTCACCACAAGCGCCCACGTGCCCAGCGGCAGCACCAGCGCCAGCAGCCAGCCGTTTCCCAGCGCGTGCAGATTGTAAAAAATGATGAAGACCGGGGTGAGGATAATCTCGACGATCGAGACAAAAAGAAAATTCGCCAGCACCTTGCCGAGAAAGAGTGACGATGCCGGAGCAGGCGTCATGCGCTGCGCATCGAGCACCTGGTGGCGCAGCTCGCGTGTCCATGCCTGGTTCAGAGCGGAGACGGAGGCAAACATCGTTGCCACGCAGAGGATTCCCCCAGCAATCTGGCGCGAAGACTCGCGCGTGGGATCGAAGGCGAGGCTGAACAGCACGACCACCAGCAGCGCAAAGAAGAGCATCGAGTTGATGGCGTCTTTTGAGCGCCACTCCAGGCGGATGTCCTTGAGCAGATGAGTCAGGAAGTAGGGGCGTCTCACGACGTGCTCGCTTTCGTGATGTCAGCCGTTATTGCCTGCGAGGCGCGGAGATAATCCGCAGGCGACAGAATCATCTGCGTGCCGCGGATTCCCGCCGAAACCGAAATCACATCAAACAGCTCCAGCGTCTCATCCACATAGACAGGAAAGCTCTTCTTCGCGCCGAAAACAGTAACTCCGCCGCGAATATATCCCGTAAGCGGCTGAATATCTTTGAGCGAAACCATCTCCGCCTTGCGCGCGCCTGCGGCGTGGGCGAGCTTCTTGAAGTCGAGCTCGGCGTTGCCGGGAACGACTGCGAAAACATGTTCTTTCTCGCTGGTGACGCAGAGAAGCGTCTTGAAAACCTGCTCGGGCGGCAGCCCTATTTTTTCGGCGACCAGAATCGCGGAAAAATCTTCCGTGTCGAGCGCATAGTCGCGCAGCTCGTAGTGAACGCCGAGAGAATCGAGATAGCGGGCGGCATTGGTCTTCATGGTCGGAGAGCGGCTGCCTCTATTTTGCCTGTGGTGGTTGCCACGCTGCCTGCAATGAGCGTGATGAGCGCGTCGGCGATCGGCTCGGCCAGCTCACGCTGGTGCGTAGTGAGCACGACGGTGCATCCATCTGCCTTGATGCGCTGCAGCAGGGCGAGCATCTGATGGGCGCTCCCGATATCCATGTTGGAAAAGGGTTCGTCGAGCAGAAGCATTTCGGGCCGCGACAGCAGCACGCGAGCCAGCGATGCGCGCTGCCGCATGCCCTGCGAATACTGACCCACGGGCCGCGTAAGCGCAGGATCGAGCCCCACGCATCGCAACATCTCTTCTGGAGCAAGACAGGGCCGTGTACGGTACAGATCGGCGAAATATCGCAGGTTTTCGATGCCCGTATATTCGTCATAGAGCATCGGCGCATGGCTCATGTAGCCGACACGTTCACGCGCCTCGTCTGGCGATAGTCCGAGCACCGTGATCTTGCCGTACGAAGGCTTCAGAAGCCCTGCCAATACTCGCAACAACGTCGATTTGCCTGCGCCGTTTTCTCCCAGAAGGACATAGCAGCGACCCACTTCAAGCGTAAGCGAAACCTTGCGCAGCGCGGCAAATGTGCCATAGAGCTTCGATATTTCTTCAAGCTGCGCGGTGACAGGCATGGACTAAGGGATTAGTTTACAGGCGAGGCGAAAGGTTTCTGCTGTGAAAACCTCAGCGGAGTGTGACCGCCGAGGTCAGCTCATCGATTTTGCGAAACTGCCTACTTCGAAGCCGCTGTGGTCGGAGCAATGATTGACGCCGTTCCCGTTGCCTGCGCAGCAGCTGGATTCTGGCCCGGAGCAGCAGGCGCATACTTCGAAGCGCATTTCGCTTGCAGTTGCGTGGCATGGAAGACGCCGTCATGCCCAAAAGTGCCGATGGCTAACGCCTGCGCGTTGTCTTTGAATGTATCCGGCGGAGGCTCGTCGCCTTGATAGGCAACGTGCAAGGTACGGGTATTTTCCACGAGAACGAAATCAGCGCCCATGCCCTTGTGCTGAATGGAGCCGGGCTGCACATTTCCGGCGACACGCAGATGCCGGGTGTAAGCCTTGTTGCCCATCCCCTGCAATTCCTGGATGGTGACGTAATAGCTCTTGTTCGCCTGTACCCCGGTAATGGCGAGATAAATGATCGCTCCGAGGATCACGACGATGGCGATACCGACACGCATGCCTTGATTTTTGCTCTTCATGGCTGCATTCATTCTACTGCGGTTTTCCCGGAGTGGGTGCCCCTGCTCGCAAAAGATATGTCGGTTCGGGACACAAGAATAGCGCGGTCCGAAGAAGTTTATAATCGCCTTCAGGATTCATCTCGCATTCATCGAGCATCGAATTACGCAACCATCCTTTTCCAACGAGGTAATTATGAGCGGCAATGGCAACGGCACTCTCCACACCAGTTCGGATGTGCAGTCGACACAGGAAATTCTGAAGCCTCGGGCGGAATGGGTTGAGAAACGCAAAGCCGAGGCGGCACGGACAGGCGACACCAACGTGTCGCAGATGCACTTCGCGCGGCAAGGCAAAATCACCGAAGAGATGGAATTCGTCGCAAAGCGCGAAAACATCTCCGCCGAGCTGATCCGCGATGAAATTGCTGTCGGCCGCCTCATCATCCCTGCCAACATCAATCACCCTGAGCTCGAGCCGATGGCCATCGGCGTAGCCTCGCGTTGCAAGGTCAATGCGAACATCGGCAACTCCGCCGTCACCTCAAATATTGATGAAGAGCTGCGTAAGCTGCACATGGCCGTCCAATTTGGCGCGGACACCGTCATGGACCTCTCGACCGGCGGCAATATCCCTGAAATCCGCGACACCATCCTCCGCCATTCGCCGGTGCCCATCGGTACCGTGCCCATCTACGAGGCACTCAACCGCGTCAAGAAGCTCGAAGACCTCAATATCGACGTCTATCTCGAAGTCATCGAGGAACAGGCACAGCAGGGCGTCGATTACTTCACCGTCCACGCCGGCGTGTTGATTCAGTACGTTCCGATGGTCGCCAAACGCATCACCGGCATTGTCAGCCGTGGCGGGGCAATTCTCGCGCAATGGATGACGCACCACCACCGGCAGAACTTCCTCTACGAGCACTTCGACCGCATCGTGAAAGTCATGGCCAAGTACGATGTCAGCTTCTCGCTCGGTGACGGTCTGCGCCCCGGCTCCGTGGCAGACGCTTCAGACGACGCACAGTTCTCTGAATTGAAAACGCTGGGCGAGCTGACAGCGAAAGCGTGGGAGAGCGATGTTCAGGTCATGATCGAAGGCCCCGGCCATGTGCCGCTCGACAAGATCAAGGAGCAGGTCGACAAGGAAGTGGAATACTGTTTCGGCGCGCCGTTTTATACGCTCGGGCCGCTCGTCACTGATATTGCGCCCGGCTACGACCACATTACCTCGGCCATCGGCGCGGCGATGATCGGCTGGCATGGCGCTTCCATGCTCTGCTACGTCACGCCGAAGGAGCACCTCGGCCTTCCCAACGAGAAAGATGTGAAGGACGGCATGATCGCCTACAAGATCGCCGCCCACGCCGCTGATATTGCCCGTCACCGCCCCGGTGCGCGTGATCGCGATGACGCCATCAGCTACGCCCGCTACACCTTTGACTGGGAGAAACAGTTCGCGCTCTCGCTCGATCCGGAAACAGCGCGTTCGATGCACGACGAAACGTTGCCCGACGACTATTACAAGGAAGCGGCCTTCTGCTCGATGTGCGGGCCGAAGTTCTGCTCCATGAACTGGTCGAGCAAGGTGGACGAATTCAACAAGACAGTTCACGGCCTCGAAAAGGCCGACCTGAGCGGTCTGGTCACATTACAGGCGCAGCAACTGGCAGGCAAAAACTAGCAGCGCGATCGACCACGCAGCACATGCGGAGGGCACCGACGTGCCCTCCGCATTTTTATGGACGCAAGGCTGTCCTTTCTCTTGTCCATTCAAACGCTACGCACAGCGAGTCGGGTCTTTGGAAAACTCCTGCTGGAGAACCCGCGTCCAAGCCAGTATCCAGCAAGACGCGAGCGCGAACCGCAAACAGGAGATAACCGTGACCGATGCATCGGACATACTCGTAGAGAGACTCATCGCATGGGGAGTTGACACAATATTTGGATTGCCCGGCGATGGTATCAACGGAGTTTTTGAGGCGCTTCGCAAGCAGAAGGAAAAGATCCGCTTCATCCATGTGCGGCATGAGGAAGCTGCCGCTTTCATGGCTTGCGCGTATGCAAAGTTCACAGGCCGCCTCGGCGTGTGCATCGCGACTTCCGGCCCCGGCGGTATCCACCTTCTGAACGGACTCTACGACGCAAAGATGGACCATGCTCCAGTTCTGGCCATCACCGGTCTGCAACATAGCGACCTCATCGGGACTTTCACCCAGCAGGATGTGGCGCTGGACAAGCTCTTTATCGACGTCACCTCATACAACGAAAGAGTGATGAGTGGCGCGCACATGGAGAGCGTAGCCGACCTGGCGATTCGTACCGCGCTCACATCGAGAGGTGTGGCCCACATCACGATTCCTGTCGACGTACAGGTACAAGAAGTGAAGAAGGGACGATCCGAGCGTAACCCCGTACATCACACATCGGCGGTTCCCGCGTACTTTGAACAGATGCCGTCGAGGATTGAGCTGGAGCATGCGGCTGACATTCTCAATCGAGGAAGTAAGATCGCGATACTTGCAGGCCAGGGTGCTTTGCACGCCACGCAGGAACTGGAAGAGCTTGCGGAAATGCTGGGTGCGCCGATCATAAAGGCACTCCTTGGAAAGGCGGCAGTTCCGGACGACAGCCCGTATACAACTGGAGGCATTGGCCTGCTTGGTACGGAGCCGTCGCAGGATGCAATCGAAGGCTGCGACACGCTGATGATGGTAGGCACATCATTTCCTTACATTGAGTTTTTACCGGAGCCAGGCTCCATTAAGTGTGTTCAAGTAGACATCGATCCGCAGCGTATCAGCCTGCGGCATCCTGCCGATGTGGCCCTCGTAGGCGATGCAAAAAGCTGCCTGCGCGCGCTGCTGCCACTGCTCCAGAAACATGACATGGGTTTTCTGGAAAAGGCGCAGAAGGCAAAAGCTGAGTGGCTGAAGCTGATGGAAGAACGAGGCACGCGCGACGATAAGCCAATGAAGCCGCAGGTGGTCGGATGGCAATTAGGAAAACGCATTCCATCGAATGCTATCGTGACTTCCGACTCCGGTACGATCACAACATGGTGGGCGCGCTACGTGCCTGCGTTGCGAGGCCAGAAGCATAGTTGCTCGGGAAATCTGGCTACGATGGCTTGCGGTCTTCCATACGCCATCGCTGCGGCAGTTGCCTATCCTGAGCGCCCAGTGTTCTGCATCATCGGTGACGGAGGCTTGAGCATGCTGCTCGGTGAGCTGATCACCGTGGCTGCATATAAGCTGAATATCAAGATCATCGTCATCAAGAACAATACGCTCGGCCAGATCAAATGGGAGCAGATGGTCTTCCTCGGCAATCCTGAATATGCCTGCGATCTCTTTCCGGCAGATTTCGTCACTATTGCTCGCGGATGCGGTATCGAGGCGATACAAATAGAGGACCCTGGAACATGTGGTGCTCAGTTAGACGGTGTCATTGGCAGACCGGGCCCGGTTTTGATTGAAGCCGTCGTCGATGAGTTCACTCCGCCGATGCCGGCAAAAATCAAGGCGTCGCAGGCTTTGAAGCTGGCGGAAGCACTTGTACGCGGCGAGCCGAACCGATCAAAAATTGTGCTCACCAATGCCCACGATAAAGTGCGTGAATTGGTGTAGGGCGCGTCCGCGTTAATTTTCTGTGCCCGACACTATAAAGCGACTGCAAGAAAACGCAGACGCACATAGTCCGCGGTCCATTTGCCGAGATCGTCGCAGAGAGCCGGTTTGAGCAGCTGAACGGCATCGCTCAGAGCATCTTTGCGATGCGCTTCGGGCAGTTGATCAAAGAGTCCGCGTCGGAATGTCTCGAGCCAGCCGCGCATACCGCTCTCCGGCAATGGCGTCGGGCGCGGAATCAACTCGATGTAATGCACATCGAAGCCATGATGCTGCAGGCGCGACTCATAGCTCGCCGGGGTAGGGAAGTAATTGTGCTCGGCGTTGACCGCATCGATTCCATACTTTGAAAACACGGCAAGCAGCGCGACCTGAATCGCAGCGATGTTGCCATGGCCGCCCATCTCGGCTACGAAACGGCCACCGGTCTTCAGTGCGCGATGAACTCCGGCGAGAACCGTATCCTGATTTCGCATCCAGTGCAGCGCGGCGTTCGAGAAGACGGCATCAAATTCGTGATTGAATTCAAGCGCATCCGCACTCATCACCTGAGCGTCAACCCCCTGCTTCTGTGCGGCGTCAACCATGATGGCAGAACTGTCTATGCCTTTCACCTTAGCGCCTGCGGCAGCAATCTTCGCCGTCAGCACACCATCGCCACAGCCCAGATCGAGGACGCGCTCCCCGGGACGGGGATCCAGCAGATCGATAACACCTCCGGCGAGGTCGGCGACGAAGCGCCCATTCAGCGCGTATTGGGTTGCATTCCAGGTTTGTCCGCTCATGGTGGCTATTGTAGGACAGTCGGAATTCCTCTGTTGTCTTTCGTACGAGTGCATTTTTTGATTGACAAAGATATAGGCATAGATTGACTATGCCTATATCGATTATGCCTAAGACAGATATGCCTCCGGGCGCGCTTACTTTGTTGATTCTGAGAGTTCTCCATTCCGGCTCGCTGCATGGCTATGCCATCGCTCAGCGTATTCATGTGCTTTCGAGCGAAGTGCTGGCAGTGGAGGAAGGCTCGCTCTATCCATCTCTGCAGAAGATGCTGCTGAAAGGCTGGGTGACGGCGGATTGGGGCATCTCGGAGACAAACCGGAAAGTCCGCTTTTACCGGCTGACCCCTGCGGGACGCAAGCAGTTGCAGGCGGAGATATCGAGCTATGACCGCGTGACGGAAGCGATTCAAACCATACTGCGCACTGCCTGAGACTGGAGCCTGATCATGGGTGAACTTTTTCGCCGTCTTCGTTATCTGCTGCAACGCCGCCGCCTTGACCGCGAGCTGGAAAACGAAATGGAATTTCATCGCGAGATGGCCGCGCGCGAAGGGCGAAGGAATTTTGGCAACACGCTCCGCCTGCGCGAACAATCGCGCGAGGCGTGGGGATGGACGTGGATCGACCGCCTGCTGCAGGACCTGCGTTACGCCGCACGGATGCTCTGGCGCTCGCCCGGGTTTGCAATCACGGCGATGGTCGTACTGGCCCTTGGCATCGGCGTGAGCGTTACGGCCTTCAGCCTGCTGAACATGCTCGCGCTGAAGCTGCTTCCAGTGCGGGACCCTGCTTCGATTGTGCGGCTGCAACGGCGTTCGCCGGAAAACATTACGTCGGAGACGCCATATACGTCCTTCCTGTTTTACCGCGACCATGTGAAGACCCTCTCTGCTATGTTCGCCACCCTGGGCGCACCAGCAATGGAGATGGATGACGATCTGAAACCTGTCTCCATCAACTATGTAACGGCAAATTATTTTTCTGAACTGGGTGGCGAAGCTGTAACCGGCCGCCTGTTCAATGTGACGCAGGACGCGAGCGCCAACGCGCCACCAGCCGTGGTGCTGGGCTACGACCTGTGGCAGCAGCGCTTTGATGGCGACCCTCACATTGTGGGTAAAGTGATTCGTTTGAATAAGAAGCCGGTAACGGTAGTCGGAGTGACAGACAAGAACTTTGTCAGCGTGGGCGGACAATATTCCGATGTATGGCTGCCGCTTATTCAGCAACCATATTTTGTGCAGGGCAGCACCGCACTCAATGACGCAGCGGGCGGAGCCGGCGTCCGCATGTGGGGGCGGCTGGCCCCCGGCGTTACTGCCAAGATGGCCGAGCAGGAACTTCTCACACTTACCAACGAGCTGCGGAAACAATCTCCAAAGCTGGTGTGGGACAAGGAATATATCCGCAGCGACCCGGGCGGCCATTTGCAGGTAATGCAGCCGGAGATGTATCGCGCGTTTGCCATGATCGCGGCGCTGGTGCTGCTTATTTTTATCGTGGCCTGCACAAACCTTGGTGGATTGATGATGGCGCGCGGAGTGACGCGCGAGCATGAGATCGGCATCCGCCTTGCAATCGGCGCAAGCAGGAAGCGTATTTTTCGCCAGCTGTTCACAGAGAGCGTGCTGCTGGCCCTGCTCGGCTCCTTTGCCGGGCTGGCGCTGAGCTATACCGGTTTGCGCATTATGTGCGCCGTTTTTCCGACACCGGCGTGGATGAGCTTCGCGCCGGACTGGCGCGTCATGCTGTTCACGGTGGGCATGGCATTTCTCGCAGCCGTTTTCTTTGGGCTGGCTCCGTCGCTGCAGATCGCACGGCAACGCCAGCGTAAAACGATGGCGCGTCAGGTTCTGGTGGCGGTACAAATTGCCGCCAGCTGCATACTCCTGATTATCTCCGGCTTGCTGGTGCACGCGGTGCATCACATGCTGTATTCCGAGCCGGGATTCGGATATGAGCAGGTGATCGGCATCAGTCCCGGCCTTGACAGCCATGGCTACAAGCCGGAAGCTGCGACCGCCTATATTCAGACGCTGAAGGCACGCTTACTTGGCACTCCAGGAGTCGCGTCGGTGGCCCTGTCGAAGATATCGCTGCTGGGAAATGGCTTTTCCGCATATATGACGGTCGATATGAATGGCCGAGCGGTGAATGTATATCCCAACTGGATCGACCCCGAATTTTTCAAGACAATGGAAATTCCGTTATTGCGGGGACGGAACCTCTTTCCGGGCGAGACGCATGCTGTAGTCGTGAGCGAGTCATTAGCCCGCAGACAGTGGCCGGGACAGGAAGCACTCGGGAAGAAATTCGGCGACGTTAAAGATCTCGTCGTCGGCGTGGCAGGGGATGCGCGCATCAAGTCACTGAACGATGGCGACGCGACCGAAGTGTACTGGGCGACGCAAGCAACCGACATGCCTTCGATGACGCTGCTGGTGAAAACTGCCGGCGCTCCCGATGGACTCGTCCCGCAGGCAAAATCAATCGTCGAATCGCTCGACCCAAAATTGTTTCCCTACATATGGCTGCTCAAGTCGGGCTTCCGCGACTACACAAAGATTCTGGAAAACACCGCGCTCGGGGCCAGCGTGCTGGGACTCTTGGCGGTCTTGATGGCTGCGGTAGGAATCATCGGCTTGGTAGCCTATGCGGTTTCGCAGCGCACGAAAGAAATTGCGATTCGCATTGCATTGGGGGCGAAGCCATTGCATGTGCTCTCCGTCGTCCTGCGGCAGTTTCTCGTTCCTGTTCTTTGCGGCGCGCTCGCGGGAGCAGCGGTAACGGCCGCTGTTTCGCAATTTCTACGCAAGATTCTTTACGGAATCAGTAATCTGGATCCCATTGGATATGCGGGCGGAATCGGTGTCCTCATTGCCATCGCCACGGTTGCGGCACTGCTACCGGCACGGCGTGCTCTGCATGTCGATCCAGTGCGCGCGCTGCACGAGGAGTAAATGCAAAATACCCCAGGCTAGCTGCAAACCTGGGGTACTCATGTCGAGCTGCCGTTCTTTGGTCGGACTTTTTAGTGAACAACCGACTGGAAGAGCGGCGATTGCAGAAGACTTGAGAACTGGCTGTCTGACGTAGCGAACCTTACCTGCAGGATGCCTGAGTTTGAGTCGATGGTCGTGCTGTCGATAGCTGACTTCTCAATCGCGGTGCCGCTGACCTTTTTGTACATCGCCGCCGCGTTGAGCAGCGACGACATCGTGGCGGCGGTGAAAGTGTCAGGAGTAACGACGTCGAGATTGAATTTCACCCCATTGTTGAAGTTCATGGTGTAACGCGACGCAACCAGGCGCTTCTTAATCGTCTCGTAGTCGGCCAGCTGGGCCGCTTCTCCAAGAACACCACGCATCATCATCTGCGTCCCCTTCTGATCGAGTATGCTCCAGATCGGCTCTGAATCGACACTCGACATTTGTTGCATCATCGTGTCGTTGCTCAGGAAGCTGGGCGCCATGCCATCGCGGGCATCGAGCGCAAACTTGATGGCGTCGCTTGAGCCGAAGACCATCGTCGTCGGATTCAGGAAGCTGACCAGCATGCCGCTGTCGCCCATGGGGTAAATCATGTTGTCGCGTACCTTCGTCGCCTTCACCTTGTGCTTCTTGAAATTGGCGAGAATGTCGGGCAGAGAAAACTGGCCCGAAGCAAGGCCGATGATCTTGGTGCTTTCGCCGCTGTTTGCAGTGCGAAATGCTGCAAAGGCCAGCTCATCGATATCGTGATTGTCGTTGAGGCCCGAGGATTTGAGCGCAGTTTCAAGCTGCTTCAACTCGGGGGGAAGCACGCGGGCTTTCAGGTTCATCGCCGCGTCTGAGTTCTGCATCGCGCGATAATCGACCACGATAAGCTGCTGCACGTCCTTCGGAATTGCGGCACGGGCGTCGCCGCCAAGCTGCGCTGCTCTTGCGGGCAACGATGCGAAGGTGCCCAACGCAAGGGCTGCGGCGAGCGTAAGATTCTTGCCAAACTTCAAATTCATACCTCCGGGTGCACCTATATTCTGTGCCACCCATGTATCTGCTGGAGAAGCAAATTATGCTTGTTACTTCTATTTTAGACTGGCACGGTTCCGTTCCGGCACTGGCCACTCAATAGGACGCTCCAGTTTGCGTTCGAGCAGCTTCTGGTCCGGATCGAACCCATGTAATTGACGCACCCACTCGCTATCCTGCTCAAAAGCGGCTTCCGGGAGCAATCCAATCAGCTCCCCGCGCACCGGCTGCGTGCGATGACGTGCCGCCTGGCGCTTGACGGCAGCATAGGCGTCAGCCACCGAGGTTTGCCGGAAGTCAGTGATATTCATGGAGATCTGCGCCATGCCGTGGGCGACGACACCCATTGCCTTTACGCCGGAGAGGCCGCCTGCGGACGCTCGAATTTCCTTAGCGATAGCCCTTGCCGTGGTGACGTTTTCCGTATCCAGATAGATGTTGTAGGCAATGAGGAATCGACGAGCACCCACGGCAGATGCTCCGGCGGTGGGGTGCAGATCGGGACCGCCTACGTCGGGCCGTCTCGATACTTCCTTGCGAACAGCGTCCCGCAGGCCTTCAAACTGGCCGCGACGCACGTCTTCGAGTAATGCGCGATCGGGCCGGGCCGCGGCTGCTTCATAAAAATAGACGGGTACCCTATAACGCTTCCAGATTTCCATCCCCGCCTGACGAGCGAGCAGGGCACAATGTTCGAGCGAAATGCCGCGCACAGGAACGAAGGGAATGACGTCGGCAGCACCGATGCGCGGATGCACTCCATGTTGCGAGGTAAGGTCGATCAGCTCAGAAGCGCGGCCCGCAGCGCGAATCGCCGCTTCGACGACCGCGGCGGGCGTTCCCGCTATGGTCACTACAGATCGGTTGTGGTCGCCGTCAAGCGACCAGTCTAGAAGCGATACGCCATCAATCTGCATGGCCGAAACGATGGACGCGACCTTGTGAAGGTCTGCCCCCTCGGAGAAATTCGGCACACACTCGATGATCGCGTCGCTCATTTTTTCTTCCTTATTTCCACCAGGTATAGCCGATCTGGAACTGCACGCTTGCATTCACGCCCGGGTTGCGATCGCCAAGCGATGCGCTGGAGATGTGAATCGCATTCGCGGCGAAAGTCACCGACTGCTTCGGCTTCACAAAATAGTGAAAACCAATGCCAAACTGTGGCGTGAAATTCCATACGCTGGTGCCGCCCGGTTCGCCATGGGGCAATTGAATATCAGGCGGATACTTGTGGTTTGTCCAGATTAAGCCGCCGGCACCCTGGAGGAAAGGAGCAAAGCGCTTTCCCGGCTTCAGATCCCAGCGCAGAATAATCGGCGTAATGCTGAGTCCGGTGAAAGTTCCACCGTTGACCGGCAGCAGGACATAGCAGGTTTGTCCGCCGCAATCGTACGGCGTGTTTTGATAATGCGGAGCAGGCGTGAATGACTGCCAGTACGGCATCAGTTCACCCGCGTATTCAAATTGTCCGCGCAGGAAGCTGGGCAGATGCTGGTCCGTGATCACTTTGCCCAGACGGACACCCGCGCTGGTGAAGCTGAAATCGGAGCGGTCACCGACGCCGAAGCCGCCCTGAAAGAACGGGCCAAACTCCCATGGGCGCGTGGCCAGCACAGCCGAAGCCGGGCTGGCATTGGGCGTAGCAAGGGTCTGCGTCGACTGCGAAATGGCCGGAATGGAAAGCAGACTGGTGGCCGCAAGAACGAGAGAAGGGACAAAGTTTTTCAGCATAGTATGTGCGTAATGTTTTTCTGATGCTCCGTGCAGAGTAATGCTTCAACATAAAGGAAGGCCGCCACTGGGGCGGCCCTCATAAATCCTTGCTGCGGCCGCTTCAGCCTGCGACTTCTTCCAGTTGCTTCGCGTCCATGTCGAAATTCGAATAGACGTTCTGAACATCGTCGTGGTCTTCAAGCGTTTCGAGCAGACGAATCATTTGCGATGCCGTTGAGCCTTCGAGCTTGGTATAGGTCGAGGCGATCATCGTAATCTCTGACATGACAGTTTCGAGCTTGGCGTCGCGAATCGCCTGAGCGACAGCCTCAAAGGCCGCTGGCTCGGTGATGATTTCCCAGTTGTCGCCTTCATCGTTGAGGTCGTCGCCGCCCGCTTCGAGGACAATGTTCATCAGCTTGTCTTCGTCAGCTGCGGACTTGGGAACAGCGATGATGCCCTTCTTGGTGAACATGAAGCGCACCGAGCCGGACTCGCCGAGGTTTCCGCCGTTCTTTGAGAAGGCGTGACGAACCTCGCTCACAGTGCGGTTTCGATTGTCCGTCGTTGTCTCGACGATCACAGCGACACCGCCCGGACCGTAACCCTCGAAGGTGATCTCTTCATAGATCGCCCCGGGAAGCTCGCCGGTACCGCGCTGGATAGCACGCTTGATGTTATCCGCGGGCATGTTCTCTGCCTTTGCGGCAGCAACGGCAGTACGCAGTCGCGGATTTCCGTCAGGATCGCCGCCAGCCTTGGCAGCGATGGTGATTTCTTTAATGAGACGGGTGAAGGCCTTGCCACGCTTGGCGTCAAGAGCCCCTTTCTTGTGCTTAATTGTCGCCCATTTTGAATGGCCGGACATGGGAAACCTCGGAAGCTTATATGTTTTGGCGTGCGGCGAAATGCTTGAAAACAGGAATGGTTTTACGCACCCTCCGCAACAGCTAAGTATAGCAGGCGGATTTATCCCGTGGCACCGGGTCGCCGGAGCCGCTGACATCAGGGAGGAGGTCTTCGGCATCCCTATGTACAGAGGTATTTCCCATGCCGGAAAAAGAGACGATGCAACGAGCGGAAGAAGATCTGAAAGAAGGCAAGGCGCCCTCAACAGCAGCCGGAGAGTTCGTCCGCGAAGAGATCGAGCATGTCCGCGAGGGCAAGCATGGCGCACGATCGCCGGAACAGGCCATCGCCATCGGTCTGAGCAAGGCGAGACGAGCCGGGATTCCGCTGCTGCCCCCGAAAAAAGGACACGCAAAGAAATCCACGCAAGCGAGCGCGGAGCGCGATTACAAGAAGGGGCAAGCCGGAGAAACAAAAACATCAGCCAAGCGGTCGTACTCACGAGTGGAGGCCTTAAAGAAGGAGCCTCGCTCTACAGTGTCCCGGCAGGCACTCTCTCTTCATGCGCACAAGGCCTCGCGTTCACGCTGATAGGAATTTGCGTTTTCCACGCCCTGCATCTTCGAGGAGCATCGAGATAGGGGCATGGTTCGGGTAGCGAGGATAGGGCGTGGCTTGGTAGGAGCCGGACTTCAGTCCAATCCTCCGCCCCGTCGCGGGTTACGGGTAGAAGAGCCGGACTTTAGTCCGGCGTCAGCTCGAAATGAAAAGGGCCTTCAGTCCTGGACAACTTAACTTTCAACGGCGCGCTGATTTGCGCGTAAATAACGCTATCGAGCACGATTTCGCGCCTAAAACGCTGTCAAATGCAATCCTGCGTTGCTTCGCATATTAATGGATAGAAGAGCCGGACTTTAGTCCGGCGTCAGCTCGGAAATGAAAAGGGCCTTCAGTCCTGGGCAACTTAGCTTTCAACGGCGCGGAGATTTGCGCGTAAAACAACGCTATGAATCACAATTTCGCGCGTAAAACGCTGTCAGGCGCAACCCTGTATTGCTTCGAATATCACGGGGTAGAGCCAAACTTCAGTCCAATCCTGCTCCTTCGCGTATTACGGGTAGAAGAGCCGGACTTTAGTCCGGCGTCAGCTCGAAAACTGAAAAGGGCCTTCAGGCACGGGCAGCTAACCTTCTCCGAGTCACGGGTAAAACCTGTCAAGCCCCAATTTTCTCTCGGCTCATCTATCTCTCTGATAAGGCAGGATATCTGTTGCAACACCAATTGGCAGAGAATTACCTCAATAAACGCTAAACTGGAAATAGAAGCAAATCAGGCAGAGAGAACAAGGACCCTCCCGTAAATGATTGAAAACACTAGAAACGGCTTAAACCTCTTAAAATCAGCAGCATAGCGGGGGATGATCCCCCGCTATGTGATTGAAAACAAACAAAAGAGGCCGCTCAGGGGAGGGGGAGGGGGCATAAGCGCTAAGATAAGGCTTGGAGCTGGGGTCTCCGTTTGCGGTTTGGTTCGCTCAGAGCCGCAGCCACCTCGTTCCAGTTTTGAAGAACCGTTTGAAGTGGCAGCATAGGAGTAATGGCGGCGAGTACCTGATGGAAGGCGAACTGAAATTCACGCCACTGGCTCGGAGTGCGCGGCTTCCGGAAGGAGGTAGCCCCAGGGGGAAATCGTGCTTCCTACCCGTGCCATCTTCTGACTCAGCAAGGCCACGAACAATTTGCCGTACAACCAGGCGCGGCTGCTCTGGTCATCGTGCTTCGGCACATGTCCGAGCTGGGCGATCGACTTCAATCGCTTAAAGGTCAACTCGATTTGCCATCGCAGCCGGTAAGCCTCCAGGACTTGTTCCGTGCTGGCTTCGGAGGCGGGGAGAGTGGTGAAGACCAGCACATATTCGGCATACTTACGGTTCGCCGGACCTACCCTCTTTCCCTTTTGCTCCTTATCTTTCAACCGACGCTTAGCCCACTCGATGGCGTCCCGGCTCTTGCGAATCGCACAGACCCGTCCGGCGATTCTTTGCCGACCGGATGATGACCGGGCCTGGCCTGGCAGGATCCATACCGGCCACTCTGCCAACTCCCCGGCCTTGCGTAGGCTCGCTAACGATTCGAGCAATGAGAATGAGGCTCCGCGCTCATTCCACAACGGCAGTGCGTAAGGATTCATGCGCACGCAAACGTCCGCATGCTGTTCGACCACCGCCGCAATTCCAGCAGGATGGCAGTAGCCCGCATCGGCCAGCACCAACTCGCCGGGCTGAAACTGAAACCTCCCAAATCTCTCCGCAGCGCCGGCACCATTGGTCGGGGTGAGATCGAAAGAATCGCACTCCAGTGTCGGCAGACGCAGACTGTAATGAATCCGCCACTGGCTTCCCGTCTTGCCCGGTTCTCTGACCACTGTTGCATCCAGCAGTCGCACAGTTCTCCCCTCGAAACCCGGCTGCAATTCCACTCCGTTGTCCTTCCACAACTGCTGGCATAGCTGCCTCAGCCAATCCTCGGCATCCCGCAAACGATTCAACAACGTGACATCGGAGACTTCAGCAATGCCCGCTAACTTAGCCTGCACCGCCGTTTCGCGTAACGACCACCCGCAACCCACATGCAACAGCAAGGTGCGCAGCAACGCTTCCAGCGAAGGAAAGCCGCGCAACCGTTTCACCGCACCGCTGCTCCTGCCCAACTGCCGCCACTCGGAGGGAAACAGGCCCAGTAACACCTGCCAGTCTTCCAGGTCAGACATGCGCTCAGGCTACCCTTCAGCTCAGTAATCAGTCAATACTTATCTTAGCGCTTATGTGGGGGAGGGGGGTACCCGGGATTACGGATGCGGCAGGCTGACCGCATACAGATACCACGCAGCATGCGGAAGCCACTGCTCGGTCCATCTCCAGTCCTCGTCTTTTCCGGTGACGGCAAAGCCCTCGTTGAAGGCGATACCGTCTTCATTATCGGAGGCAGCGGTGACGCCGTTAAGAATCGCGCCCGGAGCGCTCGTGTACTTGTAAGACTTGAAGAACATGTAGGGCGCATTCCCATGGCCGCTGCCCATCAGCATGCTTGAGTCGAACGGATTCCGCCCCAGAATCCAGTGCAACTGGTTCCACGCATATTGTTCTAACTCGGTTTGGAACTTCGGATCGTCCGCGAACAAAGGCGCAGCCATGCGCGCAGCGGCAGCGAGAGAGGCCAGCCGGGCATTCTCACCCTGCCACCACGGAGCAGCTTCCGTGTCATGCGGGAAGAAAAATGCGCTGCGAGTCTTTCCGTCGCCCATGCGAACAAACTGCCGCGCATAACCAAATGGATTGTTCACTTCCGAAGTAACCGAAAGTTCAAAGCGCAGGGAGCGCTCAACAACACCACGGACCTTCGCCTTCGTTGCCGCATCAGCCGTCTCCGCATACTCCAATAGGCTGATCACAGGAAGACCCGCATCCGAAGGATGAAAGTAAGGTCGCGAACCATCATCCGCGCGCCAGTAGTCGCGATAATGACCCTCAGTCGTAAGCCGCGCCATCAGATGCTCGGCCCGTTTGTCGGAAGCAATCTTGTACTTCTGCAGCTTGGAAGCTCGATAGAGTTCGGTCGCTGCCATCAGAGCGCAATAGTCGTCGAGGATGTTCTCTTTGCCATCGTTAAGCAGTTCGGCATTGTGCTTGTCCAGGAAATCAAAAGCCTCTTCCGCAGTTCGCAGGTAAGTGGCTCGCGGAAAGTCTCCATCGGCAGGCATCGTGCTTGCCAGCGCGAGCGCAGCAATCGACATCCCACCGCCGGCGCGGAAGCTGGCCTCATAAGCATGCTGACCATCGGCCGGCTGCAGCCTCTCAGTAGAATCATTGGCGCTCTTCTTGATCTGCGTGCGCCAGTTAGGATTGCCGATCGCGCGATCCTGCGGCAGCTTGTCCTTGCCAGGACCAGTGATGCTCTCGAAGAACGACCCATTCGGCCGTTTGATGCGTACCAGGTAATCAGCGCCGAAGAGTCCTTCGTCGAGCAGGCGTCGCTCGTACTCGCTGAAGTTGTCATCGTGCCGCGCAACCAGTGTCAGGTAGCTCTTCAGCAGGCTCCACGCCACAAGCGGCACCTGCTGCGGATTGAAATAGGAGGTCGGATTCTGATGTGAGAGATGGATCCCATAGTCGCCGGTAGCGTCGTACCAGCCGCCATGCACATCCACAAAGCTGCCGCCTCCAGGAAGCGCCAGATGCCGATCAGCAGCATCGATAAGTCCGCTGGAGCGCTGGCCCTTGAAGTAGTAGACGACATTCGAGAGCGTATCGCGCTCAAGAAGATCATTTTCAATTTCGAAGTCGCAGGAGGTAGCTTCACCCTTATCGGTAGTCGCCTTGAGCGTGTAGTGACCAGACTTTTGCCACGAGGAGAAATCGGCAACCCAAAACAGGCGGCCCTCCCAGGCGTGCACCTCGCCCGCAGCAACCAGATTCCCATGCAGCACAGTCTGTCCGGTTGCAGCGTCGATAAGAGCGAATGTCTGCGGGTGATCGTTCGCGGTACCCTCGATCAAAGCCTGCTTTGTTGCAGCCGATTCATAACCGACCTGATCGACCAGCACTCGAACCTGGCAATAAGCAGTTGGAACAAAAAGGGCTAAATAAATAAAAGTTAGAAACCTGCTGCGCATTCGTATAATTTAGCAGTCTCGAAGGATAGCCTTGCGGTAAAAGATGACGTTACCGGCCATGAAATTACAGAATGTTCGTAACAGGTTTCTGCGGTGTCTTGCACTCGCTTGCGTCACTGGTATTTGCGTTTACGCAGCCACAGTCAATGTTTGGGCGCAGTCACAAGTGATTGCCTACGTATTCCCGCAGCATCAGTTGATTCAGCCAGGTGATATCGCGGCTCGGAAGCTCACCCGCATCAACTACGCCTTTGCCAATCTGCAGGGAGGAAAGATCATCAACGGTTTTGCCGAGGATGACCGGAATATTCCTGCTCTGGTCGCGCTCAAGAAGGAAAATCCATCGCTGAAAGTGCTGGTTTCCGTCGGTGGCTGGCTGTGGTCGGGCAATTTCTCGGATATGGCGCTGACGAAACAGAGCCGGGAATTGTTCATCGACAGCGTGGTTGCATTCATCGACAAGTATCAGCTCGACGGTCTCGATATCGATTGGGAATATCCCGGAATGGTCGGAGCAGGGAATCACTTCCGCCCCGAAGATAAGCAGAATTACACGCAATTGCTTAAGGAGCTTCGCAAGCGCTTCAACCATGAAGAAAAAACGCTGCACCATTCCCTGCTGCTTTCGGTTGCTGCAGGTGCGTCGACCGAGTTTCTGGATCACACCGAAATGGGCGAAGTGCAGAAGTACCTCGATAGCGTCAATCTGATGGCCTACGACTACTACGAGCCGGATTCCGACACAACGACCGGGCACCACGCCCCTCTCTATACCAATCCCAGCGATCCGAAGAAGATCTCAGCCGACCAGTCTGTGCGTGAGTACGAAAAAGCAGGCGTGCCTCCGGCGAAGATCGTCCTCGGCGTTCCGTTTTACGGCCATGTATGGGGACAGGTGCAGGATGTAAACCACGGCCTCTATCAACCCGGCAAGCCAGTCACAAACGCTTTTGCCTCATACGGCAACATTACGGCCACGATGCTGAATCACGGGTATGAGCGTTATTGGGATGCTGCAGCCTCGGCTCCATACCTGTACAGCGCAGGGCAGAAGATATTCGTCTCATATGAAGATCCGGAATCACTCCGCTTGAAGTCGTCCTATGTGCTGGGCCATCAGCTTGGAGGCATCATGTTCTGGGATTATTCAGGTGATCCATCGGGTGCTCTGCTCGACACAATCGATCAGGGATTGCATGTGAACACCTCATCGCAAGGCGGTATGCGCTAATGGCTTCAGTACAAACGGCAGCGGTTGAGATTACGGCCAAGCCTTCTACGCGGCTTGCATCCATCGATATATTCCGCGGCCTCACAATCGCAGTCATGATCTTCGTCAATGATCTGGCAAGCGTGCATGGCCTGCCGTGGTGGAACTATCACATGCCTGCCAATAAAGATGCGATGACCTACGTGGACATGGTCTATCCCTTCTTTCTCTTTATCGTTGGCTTATCGATTCCGATAGCAGTAAAGCAGCGATTGAAGAAAGGATCGACGCTTTCGCTTTGGAAACATGTCTTCATCCGGTCAGCGAGCCTCATTGTTCTCGGTCTTATTCTGGCAAACGCGGAGAAGGCCGACCCGGCGCGCATGGTTATCAATGGCAACGTTTGGGCGCTCACCGCCATGCTCGGAGCGGCGCTGTACTTGAGCATCTATACCGGTTCAGAGCGTGGCGAAAAGGCGCATAGACTATTGCAGGTCATCGGTCTGGCTCTGGTCGTCGCCACGTATGCGATCTTCCGCAGAACCACTCATACCGGAGATGCCGGATGGATTGACGGATCGTATCCTGAAATTCTTGGACTTATCGGATACACATATTTTGCCGTCTCGCTGCTTTATATTCCTACACGCCGATGGCTGTGGGCTCCCCTGGGCTGGCTTGTGGCTCTTGTGACCTTCAATTCGTTATGCATCGCGAAATGGATTGTTCTTCCGCGTCACCTGCCTCTTTACTTCTGGCCTTTCGACAATGGCGCGATGGCATCCATTACGATGGCGGGTATCGTGACCTCCGTTATATTTCTCGGAGATCATCGCTGGAAAGGACTCCGGGATAAGATCATCCTTGCAGTTGCATTCGCCTTTTTAGCCTTGGTGGCAGCCCGACTGCTGACGCCGCTCGGCATTTCGAAGATTCGCGCGACTCCGACATGGAGTCTCTATAGCGTCGGCGCTGCGGTCTTGTCGTTCACGATCCTTTACTGGATCTGCGACGTGAAGAAGCAGACGCGATGGGCTTTCTTTGTACAACCGGCAGGAGCAAATACTTTGCTCACTTATCTGCTGCCGGATTTCTATTACTTTATTCTTGCTGCTGCCGGAATCACTTATTTCGAGGGTCACTTCAATTACGGTTGGCCGGGAGCAGTCAGGGCAGTAATCTTCACAGCGTGCATTCTCGCGATCTCCGCCGTGCTCACGAAATGGAAGGTTCGCCTTCAGCTTTAAAGATCAACAAAGCTTAGACTGGTTGTTCATCGCCGCCTCAGTAAAATAAAGCAGAGACAAACGTTTGTTTTGTTTGAAATTGCTTGACAGCCGTTGAACTCGTTTGGCTCAATAGGAGGGCCATTGCTTTTAACGTTGTATCCCTGTCAAAAGAATGAAGACTCTGATCCTCTCTGGAATTGTTCTGCTTGGCTTTGCTCTGCCGCTCAAAGCAGCCTCGTACTATCCCGCAAAGCTGGATGACCCAAGGGCGGTCTACCTCACCAAAGAACGCTTCCAGGTTCGTGCTGACGGCGTCGCTGATGACAGCTCACCCTTGCAGGCGGCTATCGATAAAGTCGAAGCCGACCATGGCGAGGGTATTCTGTTTATCCCCTCAGGCAGATATCGCATAACACGCACGATCTATGTGTGGCCCGGTCTACGTGTCATCGGCTACGGTGCAACACGCCCCGTCTTTGTGCTCGCAAATAACACTCCGGGATATCAGAAGGACATTGGCTACATGTTCTTCTTTACCGGGGGACGGCCAGGCAGCGGTCGCTGGCGTGGACGTCCCGCAAACGGCGTTCGTCCTCCCATGGAAGGAACGGTACCTGCGAGTAACACGGTCATCGACGCGAATCCCGGAACATTTTATTCAGCGATGAGCAACATTGACTTCGAGATAGGGGAGGGCAATCCCGCGGCCGTGGGAATTCGGTTTCACGTAGCGCAGCATTGTTATCTTGCGCACATGGACTTTCACACTGGTTCGGGATTGTCTGCTTTGAAAGATATTGGTAATGAGGCCGAGGACCTGCACTTCTACGGTGGTGACTACGGCATCATTACTCAGAAACCTTCGCCTGGCTGGCAGTTCACTCTGCTTGATTCCACATTTGAAGATCAGCGGAAGGCCGCCATTAAAGAGCACGAGGCAGGATTGACGCTGATTCACGATCTGTTTCGCAACGTGCCCCAAGCTATCTCCATCGATCCTGACTATGCTGAGGAGCTGTGGGCGAGGGATGTGCGCTTTGAAAATATTAACGGCCCGGCAATAACAATCAGCAATGTGAACAATCCCCGTACAGAGATCAACCTTGAGGACGTTTCCTGCCACCATGTCGGGGTCTTTGCTCTTTTGCGTGAAACCAATAAGCAGATCGCCGGTCCTGGTGAGAGCTATCGGGTTAAGGAATTCTCCCATGGGCTAACGATGAGCGCGCCGGGAACCAGTGGCGCAATCGAGACTCATTTCGATCCTGAGGAATTGAAAGACCTTATTCCATTCGGTCCCTCTGCCATTGCGTCCTTACCGCCCATAGAGTCATGGACGAATCTGCAAACGCTTGGTGCGAAGGGTGACGGTGTCACCGATGACACCGCCGCAATTCAGAAGGCCATCGCAGAGCATCGTGTCCTTTACATTCCGATGGGACATTACGTCGTTACCGACACGTTGAAGCTGCGTCCGGATACAGTTCTGATCGGACTTCATCCCAGCATGACGCAGTTTGATCTCCCGGATGGAACCGCCGCATTCCAAGGGCCGGGCACGCCTAAGCCGCTTTTGGAAGCCCCTGCTGGCGGGCATAATATCGTGACAGGAATCGGCCTTTACACCGGAGGAATCAACAGCCGCGCTGTTGGCGCTATGTGGATGGCGGAGGCGGATTCTCTCATGGACGACGTGCGTTTTCTGGGCGGCCACGGAACGAACGCCGCCGATGGAACTCGCGTTAATCCCTACAACAATACGCATACAGCAGATCCCGACATACATCGCCGGTGGGACGGCCAATATCCAAGCCTATGGGTAACGAATGGCGGTGGTGGAACGTTTGCCAATATCTGGACGCCAAGCACGTTCGCGCAGGCTGGATTATACGTTTCGCATACCAGCACACCCGGCCACGTCTATGAACTCTCCAGCGAGCATCATGTTCGCAATGAGGTGAAGCTGAACCAGGTAGAGAACTGGGAAATTGCCGCGCTGCAGACCGAGGAAGAACGCGGTGAGAGCGGGTTCGCGTTGCCGCTCGAAATTTCGCAATCGAAGAACATCACCATAGCCAACTATCACGGGTACCGGGTTGTAAGTACATATCAGCCCTTTCCATACGCAATTAAGGTTTCGGAATCGCAGGATATCCGCTTTCGCAACGTCCATGTAGACAGCGATAGCAAAGCCGCATTTGATAACTCGGTTTTTGATTCGACGAACGTTGCGGAGGTGCGAGCATACGAGTTCGCCTCTCTCGATGTGCCAGGGCATCCGCGCTCAGCCGGCTCAGATATATCCGCGCCTGTAGTGGAAGCGAATGCAAAGGTAGAGAAGCTGGCCTCTGGATTTTTCAATATTTCCGGCGCCGCCGTAGATGCAGACGGCAAGCTTTATTTCGTGGATGCATACCGGCAGAAAATCTATCGATGGTCACCCGAGACAAGAGAGGCAATCGTCGAGCGCGACAATCCGCTCGACCCCGTGAATCTCGCCTTCGACAAAGCGGGAAATCTGCTGGTCGTTTCTTATCAGGGCAACGGAACTGTCTATGCCTTTAAGCCGGGGACACCGGAAGATCAGATAACGGTACTGCAGCCTGAGGCCGCTACGAATCGACCAGGCATGCTTCCCGTGTTGCCGGTAGATGTGTGGAGCAGCCGGAGCATTCCCGGCGACAGGCCATATCAATATGTGTCACCTGACGGCTCCGTCTTTGTTCCCGCAGGTAAAGATTTTGTACAAGGCGAACTTTACTATGGGACCAAGATGGCCAACGTGCTCCGGGCATTCAGCCTTGCCAAGGCAATACCTGGGCATCCGTTCTACATAAGCGATGAGTCAGAAGAAAGGACTTACAAAGGACAAGTAACCGAAAACGGCACGATTACCGACTTGCAGCTTTTCGCCGAAGCTGGTGGGCAAAGCGTGACGCAGGATGTGAATGGGAATGTTTATCTCGCGGCTGGTCAGGTGCTCGTCTTCAACTCACAAGGCAAGGTGACGGGTCACATTGACGTCCCCGAGAGGCCGATCTGCCTTGCATTTGGCGGCAGCGATCGAAAGACACTGTATATTCTCACTCATGCTTCTCTATATGCGATCCGGACGAATACCGCAGGATTGTAAGATAAACGCAACGAGCCTGGAAAAGACCGCTTAACATTTCCAGCAGGGATCGGGTTGTGGCGCTTCTATGCCAAAGAAAAAACAGGGTAGTGCCGACAATTCGGGTGAGCCAGTAACGCTAAAAGTTCTGGCTGCATACTTAAAGCTTGATCCAGCGACCGTCTCCGTTGTCCTGAACAATGTTCCCGGTCGATCGATTCCTGAAGCGACCAGAGAGCGAATCCGTTCTGCGGCCCGAAAATTTAATTATCAGCCGAGCTTCGTTGCGCGATCGTTGCGGAATCGCCGCACAATGACGATTGGGATCCTCGTACCGGTACTGGCAGATGGTTATCACACTGAAGTCATGAGCGGCATTGGTGATCATCTGCTGGAAGAAAGCTATTTTTATTTCATCGCGCACCATCGGCACCGTGCCGATTTGATCGAGCAATATCCGAACCTGCTGACAAGCCGCGGAGCCGAAGGCATCATCGCCATCGATACTCACCTCAACCACAAATTAACGGTACCAGTCGTCGCCGTGGCAGGGCACAGCAGGATTCAAGGCGTTACAAATGTCGTGCTCGATCACAGCACCGCCGCAGAACTATCCGTTCGGCATCTATACGATCAAGGTCATCGCGCTATCGCCTTTATGCGTGGTCAAATTTACAGTTCCGATTCTGAAGTACGCTGGCAAGCGATTACAAAGGTGGCGCGGGATCTCGGGCTGGCAATCAAGCCCGAGCTTACGATTCAGCTCTCCGAAGATCTGACTTCTCCTGAACTCGGTTATCCCGTCGTACAGCAGTTGCTCGCGCATCATCGCCGCTTCAGTGCCATGATCTGCTTCAACGATATGGCGGCTATCGGGGCGATTCGCGCGCTGCACGACGCAGGGCTTCGCGTGCCGGAAGATATTTCGATCATCGGCTTCGATGATGTTCCGCAAGCCGCGTTTCAGACTCCCAGCCTGACGACCATCAGTCAACCACTGCATGAGATGGGAAAGCTGGCAGCACAGCTGTTGCTTGAGAGATTGAATGGAATGGGCCTCACTTCTCAGGAAGTGGCAGTGAAGCCTCGCCTCATTGTGCGCGAGTCTACATCCCCGCCACGTCACTTACGTGAGAAGGCGGGAACAAGCAAGACTCGCAAGAGAGGCATCTCAAAGTAGACGGCGCTTTGCTACCAGACCAGTGTCGTAACCGAGTCTGGCGGCAGAGAAACGGATAGCGATTCGTCTTTGAGGGTACATTGCACCGTTTGCTCACGGCCTTTGTTTGTCAGAATGAGAACACGGCTGTGGTCAGGGTTTTCGACTGCAAGATGGTCCATGCCTTCCAATTCTCCCCACGACGCGAAGACACGGGCACCTCGTTGAATGGCCTTCGAGTAATGAGCGAAGGCCCAGTACTGACCGCTCTGTGTGATTTCCTGGCTCTTTGAGTTGAGTGTCACCATGCCGCCACAGGAAAATGGACCGATGTTTGGCTTCCCATTTTCGTCCAGGACCAGATTCCAGCTCACGATGCATCTTGCCCAGTTGCGCAGGACACCAGTGAAGGTACTCGACCAGTTTGTCCAATCCGTAGCATAGTCAGGCAGCGTGTAGTCGGGACCGCCCTCCGTCCAGTATGCGTTCTTCTCTGGAAACATATCGTGTACGCGCGTCATCGCAGTTGGCGGTCCGAAATATCCGTGCCATGCTACGCCATCGACATACTTATAGACATCTGGATCGCTCAACTCATCCACAACACGGCCCCACAGATTGTAGTTGTGATCGAGGATCCAGATCTTTGTGTCGATTCCTGCTTTTTGCAAAGCCGGCCCCAGATGGCTCTTCACAAACTCCATCTCGTACTCCTGCCCCCACAGTGCCTGGGGCATACGGCCATCCTGATCGGTATCGACTTCGTTCTGCACCGTCACAGCGCTGACCTTAACGCCTGCGGCTGCATAGGCCTGAAGATACTTTATGAAGTATTGCGCATAGGCATCGAAATATTTATTGCGCATAGATCCGCCCAGCAGGGAATTACCGGCCTTCATCCACGCGGGCGGACTCCATGGAGATGAGAAATAAAATAACTCGGGATTGACCCGTTGGACTTCCTGGAGCGCGGGAAGAATGTATTTGCGATCATGATCGATACTGAAGTGCGTCAGATCCGGATCCGGTGATGAGACGTCATCATAGGTATAGGCATTGAGTGAGTAATCGCTGGAGCCGATTGTCGCGCGGGCAACAGACATGCGAAGCCCGGAGACTCCAAAACACTCTTCCAGTAGAGCTCTCCGTTTAGTGGGATCGAGCTGTTCCAGCAGATAGCATGAGGCATCTGTTAGCGCAGCGCCAAAACCGAGCACCTGCTGATAACGCTGCTCCGGATCAAGGTGAATACTCGTAGCGGATGTCGGCGTTCCGGCACGCCATGCCGGAACTTCGATCGGTACGTAACGTTGCTGCCCGGTCGTGCGCCAGGCGCGGAGAACCGATTCAGTAGATGTAGGTCGAATATTTGCCCACGTAGCTAAAGGCGTCGAAGCGGCCAGGGCCGCCAGCTTAAGGAAATTACGGCGATTCGTCTTATCCATGATTCATCAATAGCTTGCAGCTGGATTTGAATATCACATTCATATCCTCCAAGACAAAGGTTTGTCTATTAAAATTGCAGCAAAAGAATTTCCTTGACAATCGTATTGGTGAATTGTTTTTATCATCGACGGTCAACGTCATTGTGATCGGCTGGATCTATAAAGCAAACGCTTGTCTAAGCAAGTGTCCTTCCAGATCCGACTTTGGTTCAAAGACAGGAATTACATGTAACGCAGGGAGTTGCAATCCACAACGTTGGGCGGCAACGAAGTAATAGATAAAAAGTCCGCAGCTCCAGGCAAATGGAGCGCCGGACGCGAGCAAGGTAGTTTTTAGGAGGCGGGTATGTGGAAAACGATTCGTGGCAGCCTTATGGTTGCCTTGGCATTGTCAGGTATCAATGGCTTTGCGCAGAACACAAATTCCGGAGACATTCGCGGAACAGTTACCGATGCAACCGGAGCAGTAATCCCTGATACCGCAGTCAAAGTTGAAGACGTGGACAAAGGGGTTGTTCGCACCTACACGACAGATAGTGCGGGATTATTTGATACCGGACCCATCGTTCCGGATCATTATCTGATCACTTTCTCAAGAGATGGATTTCAGACCTATGTGCGCGGACCTATTACGCTACAGGTGGGCATTCAGACAGTAAACGCGCAGTTAACTGTCGGTGCGGCATCACAGGAAGTCATCGTGAAGACGGATGTGCCGCTGCTGGATACTGAATCCGGCTCGCAAACATCCACTCTTACATCAAAGACCATGGCCGAACTGCCGCAAGTCGGAGCAGATTGGCAGAATTTTGTGATTCTGCTGCCCGGCACTTCGGGCGTCCAGCAGAACTCTTCGAATGCGCTGAACCCCGGTCAGATAGCCGCGATGAATGGCAATCTTCCATACAGCTCAGTGCTTGCTGATGGTGCTACAACGACGCTGCCCATGAGCCAGAACTCCGACGTGAATGTCTTCGAGACTGTATCTGAAGTAAAGATCAGCAACTCGGCATTCTCGGCACAGTACGGAATCGGCGGCATTATCTTTAACCAGATTAGTAAGGGTGGCTCCAATCAATGGCACGGTGTTGGATATGAATACTTTCAGAACGACGCCATGAATGCCAATCCTTATGCCTTCGGTCAAAAATCGACGGTTCCATTTCTCCGCTACAACAACTTCGGCGGATCTGTCAGCGGCCCGATTTGGAGAAACAGGCTCTTCTTTTATTTCAACTACGACAAGACCCTCCAGAACGGCGGCGCTTCTAACGGGTTCATCACTGTTCCCACCGATCTCATGAGAAGCGGCGATTTTACCGGCCAACCCACGATCTACGATCCAACGACGCAAACCGTCGACGCGAACGGCGTGGTACACCGCAAGTCCTTCGCAGAGGAATATAACAACGGCAACAAAATCCCGACAAACATGGTCGACGCCGTTGCTGGTGCCATTCAGAAGTACTATCCGGAACCCAATGCAACTGGAACACTTACCAACGGTCAGGTAACCAACAACTACTTCTACAACACACCCAGCAGCAATCCATTCACTAAGTATTTTGGTCGCCTCGACTACGACGTCACGCAAAATAACCGCCTGACTGTCTCTGAAACGAATAGCGACAACCCAGCCACCTATCTGAATCAGGGAATATGTCCGATTAACTGTCAGCATGGAGACGTCAGCCGGGATAACGCGCAAGTATCCGACGTATGGACCTTCAGCCCGAATTTCATCAATGAAGCCCGCATGGGTTTCACCGATCAATTGAACTTCTTCACGCCGTACTCCATCAACCAGGGCTTTCCTGCAAAATTGGGATGGCAGTTCTCAAAAGCAGATGTCTTCCCGGACGTTGTTGTGAGTGGCGCCTGCTGTTATGAACTTCAACCCGCATCGAACGCGGTCTATAAAGAATTTGTCTTTGATCCTTCAGACGTAGTGACGTTGATTCACGGTCGCCATGTCCTGCATTTTGGCGGTGAATTCCTCATCAGTCGCGCAGACTCCACTGCTTGGGGCAACATCAACGCGGGCAAAATGCAATATAACGGCGTCTACACCACTTCCACCCAGGGCGACAATGCCAATTCAGGCGTTGCATACGCGGACTTCCTGCTTGGGTATACACAGGCATGGAGTGCACAGGTCACGCCGGAATGGGGTGGCAGACTCAAAAGCCCCCAGCTTTTTGTTCAGGACGATATCAAGCTGCGTCCAAACCTCACAGTGAATGCGGGCATTCGTTTTCAGGGCATGACTGGTTGGCACGAGGTGAAGGGCAATATGCGTGCCTTTGATCCGAATGTTATGAATCCTGCTACCAATACAAACGGTGCTATGTGGTACGGCGTGACGCACGCAAATGGCCGTGATAGTTTGCAGGCATCGGTCTGGAGCACATTCCTTCCTCGCGTAGGATTCGCATACCAATATCGTCCGAACACGGTCATTCGCGGCGGCTTCGGACTTTACGCTTATACATGGAGTGACGATACGTATGGCGCGGGTATGGGTGCCGCATTCGGCTCCAGTGGTGGACTTACCGACACAACCAATGGCGTGAACCCTGTAACCTTGCTTGGCGGCGATGGCAGTTCAGTTTCGCAGCCCAGCGGCTTAAGCGTGAATTCAGCCTATCTTTCGTCGCCGACGACTCCTGATGCCTACAACGGACAGGACGTCTCATACAACCAGTACCACACGCCGGTGCCTAAGATTTACCAGTGGAATTTCGGTGTCCAAAGAGAACTCAGCACCAATATGATGTTCGAGATCGCTTATGTGGGCAGTCACGGATATAACCTGAACTTCCCGGTTGATGTTAACCAGGTTCCCGAATCTAAGCTCTCTCTGAACGACACAGGCAATAAGCCGTATCCAGTCTTCGGTCAGATCACCGGGAGCACCAATAACGTAGTTTCGAATTACAACGCATTACAGGCCTCAGTCCAGAGACGCTTCACCTCCGGGCTGGAGTTTAACTTCAACTACACCTGGTCGCACTTCCTCGATGAGATGGACTCTTCCGGTTGGGGCAGCCGCGGTGGGTGGCAGAACTACCAGAATGCCTATGTTCCTTCCGCCAACTACGGTGCATCGAACTTTGATATACGAAATATGTTCAAGGGCTCGGTCGTCTATGAGTTGCCGGTTGGAAGAGGAAAGCCATTCCTGAACAATAGCGCTTTGCTCGACGAAATTATCGGAGGGTGGCGCACTTCCACAACGATTATCCTCCAGGGTGGCAATCCCTTCCCCATCACGACGGGTGGTAATAACAACTCATACAATCAGTCGGGAGACTACACGCAGTATCCCAACGTTGTCGGGAATCCGTTGAATGTTCCAGGTGGACGCAGCATCAATGAGTGGTACAGCATGTCTGCGTATGCTCAGCCTGCTGCCGGCACGTACGGAGATTATCGACGGAACAGCCTCTATGGCCCCGGACTTACAAACGTGAACTTGTCTCTTGGAAAGAGCTTCCCTATCTGGGAACGGGTAAGCTTTGAGATTCGCGGAGATGCAACGAACGTCTTCAACCACGCCAGTTTTGGACAGCCAAACGGTGTCTTCGGACCCGGACAAGCTTCCACGATTACTACTGTGACTGTGGGCGGACGCTCCATGCAGCTCTACGGAAGAATTTCTTTCTAACCTCCCATTGTCTTGCTTTGAAGGACGGCGCAACCACGCCGTCCTTTGTATTTTCTGAGTGTTTTCCATCTCCCGGTATGATGTGATTGCTATGCCCTCGAAAGCCGTTTTGTTCGCCGTTATCCTCTGTTCAGCCGCTCCAGTTTTTTCCATTGGACAAACTCCAGCTAATAAGCAGGAAGAGATTAACCAGCATTTGCGTCTGGCGCAGCAATATCTGCATGGGCAGCGGCCCGATCTTGCTATCCCCGAACTGAAAGCGGTCGTCGCTCTGGACCCAGAGAACGCCGATGCCCAGGGAAACCTCGGCGTGCTGCTGTTCTTTCGCAACGACTATGCCGGTGCCGTACCGCATCTTCGTGCAGCCACCAGGCTGCAGCCAAACTTGTGGAAGATTCAGGGATTGCTCGGCCTGGCGGAGCTTCGAACGAATGACGTACGCACCGGTCAACAGGATTTAGAAGCCGCGTTTCCTCATCTCACCGAGGAGAAATTTAAGTTCGAGGCAGGCCGGGCTTTACTCGACAGCTACACCGCAACGGGTGATCTTGAGAAGGCGGCTACGATCGCATCGGCGTTGTTGGCTTCCGATCCTACTAACACCGCGATGCTGTATACCGCCTACCATCTCTATAGCGATCTCTCAGATAAAGCGATGATCACCATGGCTTTGACAGCCCCGAACAGCGCGCAGATGCACCAGCTCATGGCGCGCGAACTGGCTCGGCACTCAGATGATACGGCAGCTATAGCAAATTACCGTGAGGCTCTTCAGCTCGATCCCAAACTATCCGGCATTCATACTGAGCTCGGAACGCTTCTCTTCAATTCAAGCGAGGAAAACCTGAGAGCGCAGGCGGAAGGCGAGTTCAAAGCGGCGATTCTGGCCAATCCCGACGACGAGAAAGCGCAGCTGATGCTCGGCATCATTGCGGCAAAGCGCGGTGATTACAAGGCCGCATATGATTCTGAATCACGCGCATTGAACCTGCAGCCGGACGATAGCGACGCAATGCTGGAACTGGCTAAAGTGCTTGTCTCCATGCATCAGGATGACAAGGCGCAGCAATTGCTGGAGCGCGCGGTCGAAATAGACCCTACGAACTACGTGACGCATTATCGTCTCGCTGCGTTGTATCGACGGCAAGGGCAAATGGAAAAGGCAAATGCGGAAGTTGCCGCGTACAAGAAATACAAGGATATGACGGATAAGCTGGAAAAAATCTTCCACGACATGCGAGTCGCTTCGAACCAGAAAAATGCCGACGCTTCCGATGTGCCTGAGTAGCTCAGCACAAACGAGTATTAGCTAACACCAAAAGCTGATCCATACCAGAGACTAAATACTTTTTTTACTCAATAGCCAATCGATCGAAAAAGCACCCGCGCCTTTGACGATGATGAGCAGGCAAAGCGCGAGGACCAGTAGGTGGTATTCAAAGCCTTCACCTTTTTGCGTGCCATACCAGTTCATAAAGAAGCCCACCGCCAGGTGAATTTTTACGATCGCCACCAGCATGACTATGCTGATACCGAACGCCGCAATCCTGCTGAGAAATCCGACGATAAGACCGATGGCGCCGAGAAATTGCGCCAGAATTGACAAAGCCGCAAAGATGGCTGGAATTCCAAGTTGCGTAGTGAAAAAGTGCATCGTAGCGCTGAAACCATAGCCGCCAAACCATCCCATGGCCAGCTGCCCTCCGTGGATAAAGAACACAATACCCAATACCAGTCGGGCAATCGCAAGAGCGATATCGTTCGTGGTGTGAAGAATAGGTTTCATTTATGCGCCTCTCGCCAGGAAATTTGTTGTAACAGATTGATCGAACAGAATCGAAAAGGCATGAAGTGTTTTCAGCTCGAAGCTTGGCAATTGGTTGCCGCTTCTATAGATTGGTCGGAGTCAGTGAAGAGACAATATGCTTCAGCTAAAAACGCTTAACGATATCTTCTTTCTGGTTGCCACCGGTGCACACCCGCGCGCGGTTCTATACATGGATGCGACAGGGAAATGGCAGGCATTTTCGGGTATGCAGATATACCAGCGTGTGTGTGCCTTCGCCAATGCTCTCGCCGCATGGGGAATAGGAAAGGGGGACCGGGTTGCAATTCTGGGAGAAAATCGCTGGGAGTGGGCGGTCGCCGACTTTGCCTCGCTGGCAATTGGAGCAGTGGATGTTCCCATCTATCCCACACTGACTGCGGATCAAATTGGTGATTTACTGTCGGACTCCGGCGCTCGCGTGGCGGTTGTTTCTTCCCGGCAGCAATATGACAAGGTAGCCGCCGTCCGTGGAAAGACAGCCATAGAACGCATTGTGCTGATGGATGATGAGGGCGTAGCCGACGCAGTGCTCATGTCGTCCCTATTGAAGGATGCGGACAGCAGCGGAAACGATCGTGACCCCGCATTTGACCGCGCGGCCTATGATATAGGTCCAAACGATCTGGCAACCTTGATCTATACCTCCGGCACAACGGGTGAGCCAAAAGGCGTCATGCTCACGCACGGAAATATAGCTTCGAACGTGAACTATTCGCTGGCCGGGTTTGAAATTTCATCACAGGATTCCTGCATTTCTTTCCTGCCGCTTTCGCACATCACCGCGCGGCATCTGGATTATGCGATTTATACCCGGCAGGCGACGGTTGCCTATTGCCCGGGCTTTGAAAAATTGCCAGCTGCGCTCAAGGAAATACGACCCACTGTTCTAGTGGGGGTGCCGCGCGTCTATGAGAAAGTTCGACAGGAAGCAGAGCGGCAAGCTTCACTCTCCGGAGCCAAGAAACGTATCTTCGGCTGGGCGATTAAGACCGGTCAAAAACACAAAGAAGAAATTCTCCAGGGAAACACGCCATCCAGTCTCGGTTGGAAGATGGCGAATAAGCTGGTCTTTAGCAAAATTCAACAAGGCTTTGGTGGGCGTGTTCGCTATTACATCGCCGGCGGAGCTCCTCTTGGAATCGACACAGCCGGCTGGTTTGCGGGTATGGGCATTCGAATACTCGAGGGATACGGTTTGACAGAAACGTCGCCCGTACTGGCCATCAACACATCAGGAGCCTATCGCATAGGCTCGGTAGGAAAGCCTCTGCCAAATGTGGAATGCCGGATCGTAGAAGACGGCGAACTACTGGTTCGCGGACCCAATGTCTTTACCGGTTATTGGCACAAACCAGGTGAGACAGCAGAATCCTTCGATACTGAGCACTGGTTTCGTACCGGAGATATCGGTCGTATCGATGACGATGGCTTTCTTTACATCACGGATCGTAAAAAGGAGCTCCTGAAGACTTCCGGCGGAAAACTGATCGCGCCTCAGCCGATTGAAAACAAGTTGAAGTCATTCCTGTTCATTGGACAAGCAGCTGTCGTTGGAGACAAACATAAATTTTTGAGTGCGATCATTTCGCCCAACTTTCCGGTTCTCGAAGAATGGGCAAAGCAGCAGGGAATCAGTGCGCCCACCCGCCGCGAACTGGTGAACAACGCAGCTGTAATGGCGAAGTACCAGGAAGTTGTCGACGAAGTGAACAGTACACTTGCGCAATTTGAAACAATCAAGCGTTTCTGCGTTGTATCTGAAGAGTGGTCCCTCGCAGGGGGCGAGCTGACGCCCAGCCTCAAGCTGAAGCGGCGTATCGTCAACCAGCAGTATGCCGAAGAGATCGCCGCTTTCTATACAGATGAGGCCACAGCAAAAGGCTAATCAGTCGTGGTCGATTGCGGAAGCAACATCGCAAACTGACACTTGTCGCTGCCTTCAGAGCAGACAAGAACGCCACGCCGGATCAACTTCGCCTGCGAATCTTTCGGAAACGGGACGTGAAATTCTGCTTTCTGTAGAGTGTCGCCAGCAGTTCTTAAACTCTCATCGCCATGAATGTAGGTAACGTTCTCTACTTTGTCTGGAGAAAACTGTACAAAGAATTCCGCCGACGCATACTGCTTCGTGACTTTGGAAATATAGACAGAACGTTGTTCGCCGAGTTCGCGCCCGGCATCGGCGTACACGCGAATGCCCTGGCTCTTTAGGGCGGCAAGTCTCTTTTCCATTTCAGTGCGGCCTTCAGGGTCAGGAGACATCCGGCTCGAAGCTTCTGCCAGAGAGTAGATGTTCGCAGCTTCCTGTATTTTGCCTTCCTTTTCGTAAATCTGTCCGAGGTGGTCGCCGACTTCACGATGCTGGCCTTCATACCAGGCTGCGTTCACATAGTTTTCTGCCAGAGGCAGGTTTCCTTTGCGGAAATAAATCCATCCCATCGTGTCCCATGTCGCGGTGACCAACTGCAGCCGGCGCAGATCAGAGTTGTTCAGATTTGCAAGCGTAAACTGCGAAGCCTCTTTATCCAGAAGCTCAAGAGCCTTCTTGCAGCTTGTCTCGGCTAGATCGAGATCGAGATTCGTATCTGCCAGCTCGTATGCCGCGTCATTCAGGATTTCTGGGTCGGTTGCTCCATCAAGAGCATTTCGTAGCGTGGCTTCGCCGTCCTTCGGATGTCCGGCGAAGATCTGCGCTCTCCCTGCCGGAATTGCAAGATTCTTGTTATTGGGCGACGTCTTCTGCGCCGCAGTAAGCAGATTGGCAGCATCCTGGTACTTCTTTTGCTGCATCAGAAGCGATCCCAGCCACAGCTCTGTAGCAGCATCATTCGGAACTACCTTCAACAAGGCTCGCAGCGTCAATTCTGCGTCATCGTATTGCTTGTAGTTGACCTGGACGCCGGCGAGAGCACGATAGACATTTGGATTGGTGGGATGAAGCGAGACTTCCTTCTTGAAATCAATAAGGCTCTCGTCAATATTGTTGTTGCGCATGTTAAGCGCGCCATATGCAGACCATAATCCAAGTTGTCGTGGATTTAACCTCTCCGCTTGTTCGAGCGAGGAATGAGCACCATCAAAATTCTTACTTTGTAAATCTAAATAGGCTTCGCGGACCAGTTGCTCTGCATCTGGATTACTGATTTCTTCAGCAACCGCAGCTACACCTGGGGCGGCTAACTGAACAAATCGAGCCTGATCATCCTGTATGTTCTTAACGAATTTCTTATAGGCGTCCCATTCAGAAACGGGGACCTTGCTTTCCAGCACCTCTACGCGCCGTTCAGCAACCAGATGATTTTTATCGTCAAATTTATAATCCGCCTCATAGGTAGCGAACGCCGTTGAATACTTCACCGATTTCGGCAGCACGGCGGTATATGCCTGCGGCAGCTCGATAACCGAGTGGCTTACCTCTACATGCGGAGCGCCCAGCGTCACCACGTCTGCTGGCTTGTCATCATCCTCTGCACTGGGCATGCCGAAAGGCATCATCGGCGGCTGAATGCGGCGATTCGTCCAGTCTGAGTATTCCTTGCGCGTGTAGTCGTAGGAGTAGTGAAAGGGATCGGCCGTATGCTCCGGAACGGAGACATCGAGATTGCTGATTGTTCCACCGAATCCAAGATTCTGAGAGATGCTTTGCGCCACATCGTTCCATTGCGTTCGCGATGTTTGATGGAAGACTTCGCGATACATCAGTTCGTTGTCTCCGCGCAGGCTCATGCTCATATGCCCCGTAAAGGTCCCGTGTCCGTCTAGCTTGCCGGTAGTCTCAAATTGATCGATGGCGGGAAAAGGTGGGTTCGCAGGCGTGCGCATCAAAGACGCAGGGCCGTGGTCAGGAATGACGAGTGCCTGCTTATCTCGCAATGGGTAGATCAGCATGCGGTAAGGACCGATCTCCGGCGTGCTGTCGAGCCATATCTGTTTGTCGCCGCGCGGCACCACTGTAATCACATGGTCGAACTGGCCCGGAGAAGGCAGGTCCGGATTCGGCTTGATCGAACTGCCGATCAGCGCCGGCCATGCGTCATAACCGGCAGTCTTTAACACGACGACCATCACCGGCGCTATTTCTTATTGGGTTTTCCGCGTGGACGAAGTGCGCGCGCTTCTCTGGCAGAAGGTCGCCGGGCGACTGCCCTCGTTTGCGTCGCGCAAGGGATAGCTCTCTTCGCTGCCGGCTATAGTCCGACGCTCATACGTGTGCGCGGATCGAGATAATCGCGCAGGGCATCGCCCAGAAAATTAAACGAAAGCACGCAGAGCATCACGGCGATTGCCGGAAAGATGACGAGATGCGGCGCGTCGAAGAGATGTGAACGTGCGTCGTTGAGCATTGAGCCCCAGCTTGCCGCCGGCGGGGGTACGCCGAGTCCGAGGAAGCTGAGGGTAGCTTCGGCGAGCACCGCACCCGCCATTCCGATGGCTGATTGCACGATGATAGGCTGCAGAATATTTGGCAGAATGTGTCGAATGAAAATGCGCAAATCAGTTGCGCCGAGGGACCGCGCAGCCTCGACGAATTCACGTTCACGCACCGCCAGCACCTGCGCGCGCACCAGCCGCGCGTAACCTACCCATCCGCCGATGGAGAGGGCAAGAATCAGATTGATGAGTCCGGGTCCGAGGAAAGCAACAAAGGCGATGGCCAGAAGAATTCCCGGCAGGGCAAGAAATGCATTCATGAGAAAGATGTTGAGGGCGATATCGAGTGCGCCGCCGTAGTAGCCCGCGAGGCCGCCTAGAACCACACCGAGAAACAGTGAGCAGGCCACGACAGAGGATGCTACCGCAAGCGAAAGACGCGCTCCGTAGAGCGTACGCGAAAAGATGTCTCTTCCTAACTCGTCAGTTCCGAACCAGTGTACGTGTCCGGGTGCAAGCAGGCGATGATTCAGATCGATGGCTGCGGGATTATACGGCGCGAGCAGAGGAGCGAAGAGCGCCATCACGATAAAAAGAACGAGGAGCGACAGGCCGATGATGGCAAGCGGCTGAGTGCGAAGGGTCTTTGAGAAGGAGATGGCCAAAGATGAGAGTAGCAGCAATCTCTGAGTGAAGAATTTCGATAACGGGCCACTTTTCCACAGAAAGAGTGGGTCGCGCCAACCGCTCTGTCAGCGGAGATCGCAGCCAAATACAGTAAAATAAGCACAAATAAACGAGCTGCGAAGTTTTCCCCATCTGCACGGGTAAGTCCTGAAAATTGCAGCCTTCAGTTTTGCGTCATTTTCAAAGTCCTTCTGGAAGATAGACAGCAAGCGATACAAACAAAGGAATCTTATTTATGAAAACCATCTTGAGGCTGGTGTTACTCGGAGTGTTGTTTGGCTCATGTACTGCCACATGGGCACAGAGTGCCGGCGCTGGAACGATCAGCGGCACGGTGACAGACACTTCGAACGCAATCATTTCCAACGCATCCGTAACCATTACGAATACCGATACAGGGGCTTCACGCACGCTGACTGCAAATGACGCGGGCAGTTATGTAGCGGCGCTTCTGCAGCCGGGCCACTACACCGTCTCTGTGAGCGCACCTAATTTTGGAAATTTCGAACAGAAAAATATCCAGCTGCATGTGGGTGACACTGTGACTGTCGATGCGCCTCTGCCTCCGGCATCGGTGCAATCGACGGTGCAAGTCTCGGCTGCGAGTCCGCTGCTCGATCCTGAGCGCACGGAAGTCTCGCAGGTGGTGAGCGAAAAGCTGGTGCAGAATCTGCCGGTGAATGGACGCCGCTGGGATGACTTTGTACTGCTGACGCCGAACGTAGTCAACGATGGCGGCAGCGGGCTCCTCAGCTTTCATGGCATCTCCGGCCTTTACAACAGCAATTTCGTCGACGGCGCCAACAACAACCAGATGCTGTTTTCTGAAGCGCGTGGACGCGCTTCCGGCGCTCCTTATATCTACAGCCTCGATTCGATCAGAGAGTTCCAGGTGGCTTCGGCGACCTACAGCGCAGAGTTTGGGCAGGCGGCCGGTGGGCAGGTGAATGCCATCACGAAGTCGGGTACCAATCAGCTGCATGGCGATCTCTTCTACTACTTGCGCTATCCGTCGTTGAATGCGCTCGATCCTTACAACAAGGGACAGGGGATTCTGAATCATAATCCGCTACTGCTCACGCAGCCGATTCACCAACAGCAGCAGTTTGGCGGCAGCGTAGGCGGCCCGATCCTTAAAGACAAGCTCTTCGGATTTTTCACCTATGACGGATTTCGCCGGGTGAATCCGGTGCTCTACAGCTCGACGGCGAGTATTTCGCTCACGCCTGCCGGCGCATACGGTGATCACGGTAACAACATCACGCCGGCGCAGTGTCCGAGCACCATTACTGCCGGTCAATGCTCCAATGCGATTCAATATCTGCAAGCGCTTTCCGGCAGCTATCCGCGTACTGGAGTTCAGGACATTTTCTTCCCGCGTTTAGATTGGCAGATCAACGATCGTAATCACGTCTTCGCCAATTTCAACTTCTCCAACTACCACTCGCCCAGCAGCTACGGATCCAATCCTTCGTACTCAAATTCTTCAGTCACGACAAACGGCTCGACCAACTTTCATGAGCGCTTCGTCGTTGCGCAGTGGACCGATGCGCTGACCGATCACTCTGTGAATGAAGTTCGCTTCCAGTGGGGACGCGATCTTGAGACTGCCGGAGCGAACGCTCCTGCTCCGAGCGTGTCGCTGACGAACGTGCAGACGTACGGCATGCCGAATGCTCTGCCTCGTACCGCGGAACCAGACGAACATCGCCTTCAGTTCACTGACGTTTTTTCAACGACTCACGGAAAGCACACGCTGAAATTTGGCGGCGATCTGAACCTCGTCCATGAGGTCATGATTAATCTGTATCAGGGTGGTGGTCTTTACAGCTACACCAAGGGCATTGGGCCTTCAGATAACTTTTTATCGTGGGTACAGGATTTCTTTCCTGCTTCTGCGTCGGATCCGCTGGCGGGAACGCACTACGACACGTTTGTGCAGACGATCGATCAGATTACGGGCACGGGCAAAGACGACTTCTGGATGAAGATGGTCGATGGTTTCGCGGAAGATTCGTGGAAGATCACGCATGACCTTACTCTCGATCTCGGCGTGCGTTATGACGTGCAGCTGACGCCTCAGCCCCTTCATCCGAACACGAGCACGCCGCTGACCACGTATTACAACCAGACGCTCAAGAATGTTCTTGATCGCGTTCAACCGCGTATTGGGTTCGCGTGGAATCCTCAGCCGGGGACGGTGGTTCGCGGTGGTTACGGCATGTTCAGCGCGCTTAACCAGGGCAGCACTTACTATGCGATGCGCGTAGAAAATGGCGTCTACCAGACGAATTACAGCTTTACCGGTTCGGGTGGCACGGGTGGCACATTGCCAACGGGCGCGCCACTCTTCCCGAATGTGCTGTTCACTCCTCCGGGCCCCGCGCTGAATTCAACACCCTTGTACGGAGTGCCTACCCCGGCGAGTTTTGGCGGAGCGCCCTCGACGGTGACACCACTTCCTGCAGGGTTTAAGCCGGTTCCCAGCTTCCACGGACTGGATCCGAATTTCGTACCGCCGCTCGCACACGAAATGCAACTTGGTGTGGAACAGCAGATGCCCGGACGCACGACCCTCTCAGTTGGGTATGTGGGCACACGCGGTCTGCACCTTCCAACTTTTGTGGACGCAAACTTGATCGGCCAGACGCCGAGCAGCACGAAGACCTATCAGCAGATCGACGCAAGTGGAAATGCGGTCGGCCAGTCGTTCACGCTGCCGTTCTATCTACCGTCGGATCGTCGCGACAGCACGATTGGTTCACTCAATACCGGCTTCAGTTCGGTGAACAGCTGGTATCACTCGATGGCTGTCACCGTGAAGAAGCCATTTGAAAATGGTCTTGAGCTGTTGGTGAACTACACCTGGGCGAAGGCTGTCGATTTAGCGCAGGTGCCGGGAACCTACGGCACGTTTTACGGCTCCGATTCGCCACTCGATCCCAATAACCTAAAGTTGGAATCTGGCCGCTCCGATCTTGATGTTCGGAACCGGTTTGTCGGCAGCGTCGTATACCAGCCGCAGATTCTGCGCAGCAACTGGTATGTGAAGAACCTGTTTGACGACTTTATTTTCTCTGGTACGGCGACCGAGAGCACTGGCTTCCCGGTTACCGCTTCACTGAGTGGTTATCCGAAGGGCGGCGCGGATGGCGGCGTGACGGGTGGTCTGATCAGCTCCGGTTCCGGCACGGCGGCAAATGGACGCGTTCCAAACCAGGTGGCAAGCCGTAACGCGTTTCCTGGGCCTGGAATTCGTAATATTGATTTTCGCGTGACCCGGAATTTTCCGATCACGGAGAAGATCAACTTCCAGATTCTCGGCGAAGCTTTCAACCTGCTGAACCAGCGGATTAATCAGGGCGTGAACACGACTGGCTATTCGTTGCTGACGGCCGGCGCTGCGGGATCGGGAGCCTGCAAGAACTTCGACGCCAGCGCGCTTACCGGTGGATGCATTGCGCCTACTACTGGCATTCCGCTGGGTACGCCGACTTCGACTAGCAGCCTGCTGTACGGGGCGCGACAGCTGCAGTTCTCGGCAAAACTGTTCTTCTAAACCTGAACCCTGCGACAAAAGCCCCGCTGAAAGGCGGGGCTTTTTTTGTTTTATTCGCGGATTGCTATCTGGTAATGCCCACTACGGATGGCTCAGTTATCTAAGGGCAAAGGCAATCCTCAAAGAAAAATGCCATCTCGATTGCGAGATGGCATTTTTCACAGGACTGTTGCAGAGCTATCCGACGAAATCTACTTTCACGGGATGCGGAATGATGCCGCGTTCGTAGCCGAGAGTGAGCAGCTTGCGGATGGCTTCGCGGCCGTCTTCACCGTAGTTCAGCGTGCGCTCATTGACATACATGCCGACGAATTTGTCTGCGAGGTTTGTATCGAGGTCGCGGGCAAACTGCATGGCATAGTCCAGCGCTTCTTCGCGATGGTCGAGTCCGTGCTGGATGCTGTCGCGCAGAGCCTGCGTGACCTTGAGCATGACATCGTTTCCGAGAGAACGGCGAATCGCGTTGCCACCCAATGGCAACGGCAGCTTTGTTTCTTCGCGCCACCACTGGCCGAGATCGATGATCTTATGCAGCCCGCTCTGTCCGTAGGTTAGCTGACCTTCGTGGATGATGAGCCCGGCCTGGAAATTTCCGGCCTGCACTTCAGGAATGATCTTGTCGAAGGGGACTACTGCGGTTTCGATTTCCGGAGCGAAGAGTTTCAGCGCAAGATATGCCGTTGTCAGGGTACCGGGAACAGCGATTTTAATTTTCTTGACTTCGCTGAGGGTGAATTTCTGGCTGGCTACGATCATAGGCCCGTAGCCTTCGCCCACCGACCCGCCGCAGGCCATCAGGGCGTAGTTGTCCTGAATATAGGGATATGCGTGGAATGAGATCGCCGTTACATCGTAGAAGGCCTCGTTCATTGCCCTCTGATTCAGTGTCTCGATGTCGCACAACGCATGGGTAAATTTGTAGCCGTTGACGCGAATCTTGTTTGTCGCCAGCCCGTAAAACATAAAGGCGTCGTCCGAGTCGGGACTATGTGCAATCGCAATTTCGCGTGTCTGCGCAGAGTTTGAATGCGGTTCAGCAGATTCGGTTTTCGGAGAAGAAGCGGATGCAGTCACTGCGGGTTTGATTCCTTTCTACTTCTATAGGAGCGCGAACTCTTCGCGGCGCTCACGCAATGGGGGTGGGAGGAAATCAGCGGTTAACCGTTTCTTCCATTCTACGCACACGCAGCCAGCCGGCGGCAATGGCCGCGGCAGCGCAAACCTTGAGCGCGTCTCCGGGAAGAAAGGGGACTACTGAGAGAGAAAGCAAATTGGAAATATGCTGATGCGTGACGATTGCCAACCAGTCTGTACCGCAGGCGAGAATCATGAGGTCGCCGACTCCGGCTGCGACCAATCCCTTAACGAATGAACCGATGCGCAGGCGCTGATACATAACGCTGACAAGCGCGGCGACGAAGGGGTAAGACATCAGATATCCGCCGGTTGGTCCCATCAACTGGAGAATTCCGCCCGGACCCTGTGGTGTAAAGACGGGCAGACCGGATGCGCCTTCAACTAGATAGAGAGCCAGTGCGGCAAAAGCGGCGGATGGGCTCATGAGCAGGCCGAGGAGCAATACGGCAAACGGCTGCAGGGTCATGGGAACGGGGGTGAAGAAGAGCGGCACGGAAATATGTGCGCAGATGGCGACAAGTACACTGCCGGCGACCACGGTTGCGGTCCAGCGGGCTGCTGCGTAACCGCGTGTATTGCCGGCGGCGTTAGACGATGCTGAGATCAGAGCCATAGATCGAAGTTCTCCCGGTTATTCAGAGTCGGACTTAGAAACGGTTGCCGGTTCTTCCAATGTTTCTGCTTCCGTGTGCGGTTCGCCATGCGCTTCATGACGACGTACGTGGCGGGCAACAGCAACCGCTGTCCAGATGAGCGCAAAAATGCTCAGGACGAAAACGACATAGAGCACACGCATGGGTCAAATTGAGAATAACAAAAAGTCGGGTGTGCTATTCGACAGATTCATCGATCCACTTCAGGTACGCTGAACTGCCTCCATTTGCGGGGAGAACCAGAAACTCCGGTACTTCATAAGAATGCAGGCTACGCACGGCGGCTTCCAGGGCCTCGAGCTTTTCCACACGGGTTTTCATCAGGAGCAGCACTTCTGAGGATTCTTCGACTGCGCCCTGCCATCGATAGACAGATTGAATTTCATTCAGAATGTTGACACATGCCGCGAGCCGCTGTTCGACGAGGGAAGATGCCATGCGCCGCGCTTCTTCCAGTGAAGAAACGGTGGTCAAAACAACTCGATAAGGCTCCATGAATCCATCCGGCGATTTAAGATGACAAGGCAGCAGTATCCTGTTCGCTTCCTGCATCCTAAAACAGTCATCCCTTATTTTCACAACCACTTGAGGAAAGAATCATGGCCACGCAGATCAAGTTTGGAACGTCCGGCTGGCGCGCCATCGTCGCCGACGAGTTTACTATCGCCAACATTCGCCGCGCCGTTACCGGCATCGCCAAGTATGTTGCCGCCCAGCCGGGAGTGAAGAATGTACTGGTGGGGCGCGACCCGCGTTTTCTGGGGGAAACGTTCGTTGCCGATGCGGCAAAGATTCTAGCCGCCAATGGAGTGACCCCGATCGTTATTTCTGAAGCGGCCCCGACGCCTGCGATTGCCTATGCCGTGCGGCAGCTCAAGACTGGCGGTGCCATCAACTTCACCGCCTCGCACAATCCGCCGGAATATAACGGGATCAAATTCTCGACGCCAGACGGTGCGCCAGCCCTGCCGGAAACGACGAGCAAGGTGGAGGCGGCCATCGCCGCGCTTGGCGAAGAGGCGGTTCCGGCACCGCCTGAGCCGAAGGCGAAATTTGAAGAAGTGGATGTAAAGGCTGATTATCTGAAGCATCTTGCGGAACTGATGGACATCAAAGCGATCAAGAAGGCGAATATCAAGGTGGTTTGCGATCCTTTCTGGGGAGCGGGACGAGGCTACGCCTCGCAGCTGCTTGCGGATAACGGCATCGAAGTGGCCACGGTGCACGACTACCGCGATGTTCTGTTTGGCGGCCATGCACCGGAGCCGGATGATCATCTTTTAGGCGATTGCAAGGCCAAGATGAAGGAAACCGGTGCTGCCATTGGAATTGCTACCGACGGCGACGCCGACCGCTTTGGAGTTGTCGATGCGGACGGCACCTTCATCCAGCCGAACTACATCATTGCGCTTCTTTTCGATTACCTGGTTGAAACGCGCGGCTGGAAGAACGGTGTCGCCAAATCGGTAGCGACGACCAACCTGGTGAATGCGCTCGCCGATCTGCACAAGGTTCAGCTCTATGAAACGCCTGTCGGGTTCAAGTACATTGGCGCCCTGATTGACGAGGACAAGATTGCCATTGGCGGGGAAGAGAGCGCGGGATTAACCATTCGCGGCCATGTTCCAGAGAAGGACGGCATTATCGCTGGACTGCTCGTCACCGAGATGGTTGCCGTTCGCGGCAAGAGTGTTGGGCAACAATTAAAGGAATTATTTGCCAAGGTTGGTTCCTTTTATCCATTAAGAGAGAACTTCCGCTTGACTCCGGAAGTGAAAGAAAAATTTACTGAGAAGGTAAAGGAAGATCCGAAGACGCTGGGCGGCCGCAAAGTCACGCAAGTTGTCCGCACCGATGGATTGAAGCTGATTCTCGAGGACGGCTCGTGGGTCTGCTATCGGCTTTCGGGAACGGAACCGGTGGTACGCGTCTATTCGGAAGCCCGGAAAGAAAGCGACAGCGAACCTCTGAGCCAGGCGGCAAAAGACTGGGTGCTGGAATAGATTCAGCGTCCGATAAGTAAGCATAGTGCGGGTTTCGGCCCGCACATGACGTAGTGGAAGGGAAGGGGCCGAGGCCCCTTGTATCAGGATGAAACAGGTCGTTCAAAATCCGAATCTGATCCGGGCAGTCGGCGTGGCGTACCACATGCGCAGGCGACTTGCTACGGCAGCGGCTGTGGTGCTGGCGGTGTTTCTCGGCTACCACGTAATCTTCGGTCAGAACGGCGTTACCGCATACCAGGCGAAACGGGTGGAAGATAAAGAGCTGCAGAAGCAGATTCTTCAGCTGCAGGATGAAAACGGACGCATGAAGGACCACGTCGATCACCTGCAGAATGACCCCGATGCGATTGAGCACGAAGCTCGCGAGCGGCTGCACTATACCCGTCCGGGGGAAGTGATTTACACGCTGAACGATAAGCCTGCGGATCCCGCTGCTGCAAAGCCTTCCACAACGAAATGACATAAGGATGGATTGCCGGTGGGGAGTATTGGGGATTCTTCACCTGTGACTCAGAGTGTCGGCATTTTTAGCTCGTAACCGTGAGCGCGGAAGTGCCGGATCCCGCATCTCAATCCAGTGAATATGCGTCTGATACGAGTAATTGCCGCTTTCTTTTTGCTGGGCGCTTCCGTTGGCGTGGCCCAGCAGTTGCCAAATGATCAGCAGCAGAAGCTACTTACGCTGACGAACCAGGCACGCATGGATCAGGGTTTGCAGCCGCTGCATTGGGATGCCTCGCTGGCTGCCGCGGCTCAGGGCCATGCGCAGAAGATGTTTGACCAGAAGGCGCTGTCGCATCAGCTTCCGGGCGAGCCTGATTTGCAGGCACGCGCAGGGCAGGCGGGTGCGCATTTTCGCGAGATCGCTGAAAACGTGGCCATGGGCAATGGCGCCGAGGGTGTGCAGCAGGAATGGATGAAGTCGTCGCCGCATCGCGCCAATATTCTTGATCCCAAGCTCACGAATGTTGGAATTGGCGTGGTGGAGCATGCCGGTTACTGGTATGCCGCCGTGGTATTCGACAGTGCGGTTGACTCTATGGGTCCGGAGCAAGTGGAGCAGAAAGTTGCGGCCTTGCTGCGTCAACACAATATTGACCCGTCGCGTCCGCCTGGCGCGGCACGTAAGGACTGCGCGGTGGATAGCGGCGATGTCAGCGGCTCTCATGCACTGTTTGTGATGCGGTGGGAAAGCTCTGATCTCTCACGATTGCCCGATCCGCTTGAGCAAAGGATCAGCTCCGGCAAATACAAGACGGCGTCGGTTGGTGCGTGCAGCGGGCAGCAGGGTGGGAACCAGGGATTTACTACTTACAACATTGCCGTGCTCCTGTACTGATCGGCTAGTGGCTTCGAGCGAGCAGAGCTGCGGCGATGGATGCCGATGCGAGCGTGGAAAGAAAATTAACGGCATCATTGTTGAGCCAGCCGCGGCGCTCGAAGACGGCTCCCAGCCAACTGTCAAAGAAGAGTCCGAAGATTGCAGACGAGAAGACCACGCAACCGGTGCGGACGCTCAACGGGAGCGTGAGCGCGGCAACGGCCGTTACCAGCGCGGCGGCGATACAACCGGCCACCGTTCCGGCGAATGTGATTCCTCCGTCGGTTCCGACGGGGACTGGCTTCAGGGTCGTGAGCAGGCGAGGCATGCCGCCGAAGACTTGTCCCAACTCGGACGAAACGGTGTCGGCGGCAGCTTCCGCCAAGGCAGCGCTAAGTGCGGCGATCGACAAAAGAGCAGAATGGGCGGACGGAGAAAAAAGCTGATTTGCGGTCAGGGGAAGCGTTGTAAGAGCGGCGATCCCGAGATTGGCAACCACCTGTGAGGGTACTCGGCCCCGTTTTGCTTCGGCGATGCCTAACGATTCTTTATGGGCGCGGCCTGCGCGGGTGGCGGCAAGCGCCAGAATCAGCATCAGGCCGAGCGGAATAAGGGCGGTTCGCCAGCCGGGGGTGCGCAGATAGAGACATGCGGCGATGAGTGCGCCTGTCATCGCGGCGGCGCCGGTGGCAGCACGCAGCAGCCAGACGGTGAGGCCAAAGGCGATACTGATTCCCGCTGCCTGGATGAAGACCGGGCTGTGGAAGGTCCAGGCGCGACTGGCTTGCAGGAATATCCAGATGCAGCAGGCAGGAACTACAATCAGGAGCAGTAGTTGCGATTGCCACTGCAGCGGAGATGATTGCCTGTTTTTCGGGTACATAGTAATTTTCCCAGGGTGTATGGCAAATCGAAATGCGTGAGTGATTTACAATCTAGTTTCGAGGCGGTCGTCTTCGATTGTGTCAGGCTTTGCCGCGGTTTGCCAGATGACCTTTTCCGATTTGGAATGGTCGAAATACCCGGCGTCACTGCCAATTGCAGGATTTGTTGCTGAATGAGGTATCTGAGAGTGCGAAGTGTCACCGGGCCTAAGCGCCCATGGTTTGTTTGCGGGGCCCTGGTGGCCCTGGCAGGTGTGTCAGCTGGATGTGGCAATCAATACCGCCCCGTGGTCACGCCAGTCACGCCAACTGGTCCGGCAGCGCAGCCTTCGGGTTATGTAGTTGCGTTTTCACAGCCGACTTTGACTGTACCCCAGCCTGGGGCTTCGACTCCTTGCCCAAATACTCTTGTTTCCTCTGGTGTGGCTACGTCGCCGGGTGTTGTGACGCTGATCGACTTTTCTGGCGATAGCGTGATGGCACAGGCCACCCTTGGCACGGGGCCGCTCACATTCGCGCTGGATTCCTCAGGATCAACAGCTTACAGCACGAACTGCGATGGGACGGTTAGCACAGTTCCGCTGAGCAATACGCTTCAGTCAAAAAATGTACTGACGACTACACTGCCCAGCATTGTGGATCCCAGCACCGGCGGAGCCATCAACACATTGTTGACGAATTTGCTGGTGACGACGGGCGGCGAATATGTGGCTGAGCCTGTGGCGGTGGATCTGGGGAACAAGGCAGCCGTGGGCGTGCTGACGAATAACACATCCGGAGTCGCTTCGCTGAAGCAGGAAATTCCAGTAGCTCCTTCGCTGGTAAACGTGATTGGCACGGCGGGCGGGCAGCGGGTTTATGGCATCAGCCAGGGCAACAGCTCGAACGGCAGTGGAGTGACGTGGGGACAGTGCGATACACCCTCATCAGTGACGACAAATGGAGAGGCTGACGGGATTGATGTCACCTCGAACACGCTCTCAAGCCAGCTTCCGGTCGGCATTTGCCCCGTTTATGGGTTGATGACTCCGGATGGACGGCGCGCGTTTATTCTCAATCGCGGTAGCGGAACCATTACCGTGATTGACAGCAATAAAAACCAGCTCGATACGGATTCGGCAAGCCAGTATATGAAGAACGCGACGATCAATATTGGTAAAGGACCGGTCTACGCCGACTACTACGCTCCCTCGTCCCTATTGGTGACGGCGAATTACGATGACGATTCGATCAGCGTTATCAGCGTTCCTATCAATGGTCCGGTAGATGGTTATTCAGATACTTCGACCTTCGGACAAGTACTTGCGACAGTAAAGCTTGCGACTGGAAGCCATCCGGCGGCGGTTACGATACTGCAGGACGGCAGCCGCGCTTTTGTTGCCGATGAAGGTGACGGCACGGTAACGATGGTCAATCTTTCGAGCTTCACGGTGCAGTCGGTGTTGACGGTCAATGGACATCCGCGTTCTATTGCCTCCACCTACAATGCTCCGGTTGGTAAGGTCTATACCGTTGCGAATGACAGCCCTTATCTGACGGTCATCCGCACGGATACAAATATTGTTTCCTCGTCGATTCTCCTGCAGGGCAATGGCGTGGATCTGCATACTACGACGCAGTATGCGGGAAGCAGCTCGACTTCGGCTCCTGCAAATAACAATACGCAAAGCCGGTCGGCTGGGTCTGGCGCACCGTAAAGTGCAGAGCTCGGCGTTGCTGACACGGTCGATGTAGTTCGCTGAAACAATATGCTTTTGATTTGGCCTTCCATGTGAAGGCCAAAACTTCATTGCCCGGGGAATGTGACACTTGATCAGGACCCTGCTTTGTACTTTTACCCTCTTGTTGAGCGTATCGCTGCCTGCGGTTGCTCAGACGACGCGGCCAGCACTCATTCCCGAACCACGCGAGTTCCAATCCCGTAATCATCTTTCGCTTGGACATGGTGTCTCCGTTGCTTCCGAATCCAAAGAAGCAGACGATTCCTTTGCCGTAGACGATCTGGCGGGATTTCTGAAAGAGCGGAAGATTCCTCGCGTGTCCAAGGGCGTGCGCATACGCTTCATGCGGGATGAATCCGCGACTGCCAAACGTCTGATGGCGGCGGAGAAACAATCTCTCGATGCGGCGATGCAGGATGAAGGGTACATTCTTCTCACGGCGAAAGATTCTGTATACGTCATTGCGCACTCGGCGACCGGCATTTTTTATGGTGCGCAGACGGCGAAGCAATTGATCAGCGGATCTGGCGATAAGGCTGTTTTTGAGGGATGCGTGATTCGCGACTGGCCTGCGATGCGGTATCGAGGCGTGCATGACGATCTGTCGCGTGGACCGGTACCGACGCTCGAATTCCAAAAGAAGCAGATTCGCACGTTTGCAGCTTACAAGCTCAACGTGTATTCGCCATATTTTGAGAACACGATGCAGTATGCCTCGAATCCTTTGCCTGCGCTTCCTGGAGGTTCAATTTCGAAGGCAGACGCGCAGGCACTCGTGGAATATGCGAAGCAGTACCACGTCACCATCGTGCCGGAGCAGGAAGCCTTTGGACACCTGCATCACGTATTGACCTGGCAGCAATATGCACATCTTGCCGAGGTACCGAGTGGGGCGGTGCTGGCTCCGGGCGAGACTGGTTCTTTGCAGCTGATTCAGCAATGGTTTACTGAATTGGCTTCAGTATTTCCAGGGCCGTTTCTGCATATCGGAGCAGACGAGACGTTTGAATTAGGCAGGGGAAAGACGGCGGAAGAGGTGAAGCAGCGTGGGCTTGGTGCTGTGTATATGGATTTTTTGAAGGCGATCCACACTGAGCTGGCGCCGCTGCATCGGAGATTATTGTTCTGGGGTGATGTGGCTATGAACGATCCACAACTCGTGACCGGATTGCCGAAGGACATGATTGCAGTCGCCTGGCACTATGAGCCAGAGGCCAACTTCAGTAAGTGGCTCGATCCCTATACGAAAGCCGGCATGGAGACATGGGTTGCGCCGGGTGTGAACAACTGGAGCCTCGTTTATCCAAACAACGATATTGCGCTTAAGAATATTCAGGGCTTTGTTGCCGCCGGGCAAGCAGCGGGAAGCACCGGCATGCTGAATACTATCTGGAATGACGATGGCGAAGGGTTGTTTGCCGAGGACTGGTATGGCATTCTTTTCGGTGCTGCCGCCGGATGGCAGGCGGGAAGCAGCGACATTGCTGAATTCCAGAAAAATTATGGAAGTGTTTTTCACGGCGACGCCACGGGCGATCTCGACCAGGCGCAGATGGAATTGATTGCTGGTCATCTGGCGATGCAGAAGACCGGCGTCAGCGATGTTCGCGACTCGATGTTCTGGGTGGATCCATGGAGTGCTGAGGGGCAGGAGACGGCAGCGAAAATCAAGCCTGCGCTTGAAGAAGTGAGGCAACATGCCGAGCGTGCTCTGACCCTGATTGCGCAGGCGCGGCAGGCGACAGACCTGCGGGAGCCGGAGGCGGTAGACGCGATGGAAATGGGAGCGCGCCGCATGGACTTTCTTGCCTTCAAGTTTCAGACTGCCGGCGACATTGCTGATGGATATTTGAAGTTGTATCGAGGCAGGGAAGACCCGGAGATCCGCAAGCACATGTCGCGGGACCTGTTTGAGATTTCCGGCGTGAACGGCCGCTGCCAGGATCTTCGCGATGGTTACGGCTATATTCGCGACATGTTCCAGACTGCGTGGTTGAAAGAGAACCGCCCCTTCTGGCTGGACAATGTGTTGGCGCAATACGATGTTTCCATGCAACTGTGGATCAACAGGGCGGACAAAATACGAATGGCACGGCAGCAATGGCTTACATTGCACACGCTGCCGACGCCGGAATCAATCGGCATTGAACAAGTTTCCATTTCAAAATGATTTGTAACTGAGATTGATGCATATACCACTTCGCACTGCCGATCTGATTCTCGTCATCCTTTATCTGGCAGGCATCACTTGGTTTGGGCTGCGTTTTCGCAAGCAGGGTGATCGGTCGATCAAGACGTACTTTCTTGCTGACCGCAACATTCCGTGGTGGGCGATTGCTCTCTCCATCGTTGCGGCAGAAACGAGCACGCTGACCATCATCAGCGTTCCGGGAATTGCGTTTACGGGTGATTTCGGTTTTCTACAGATTGCGATTGGGTATCTGCTGGGTCGCATTGTGATCTGCCTCTTATTTCTGCCAAAGTATTTTCGTGGCGAACTGATGACGGCCTATCAGCTGATAGGCCAGCGCTTCGGATCGCGGCTGCATCGGCTGACTGCGTTGTTGTTCCTGATCATGCGAGCAGCGGCTGAAGGGGTGCGTGTGTTTGCTGTGGCCATTGTGGTAGGCGTGGCCCTGGGTACCGGCGATATCGCATCGATTGTGATTCTGTCGCTTCTGACGCTGCTTTATACCTTTGAGGGCGGCATGAAGGCGGTGATCTGGACGGACGTGCTGCAGATGGGGTTGTACGTAATCGGCACGATAGTCAGTCTCTGGTCGATCTGCTCACATATCGATGGTGGAGCGCATACGCTCATTTCCGTGGCATCAGCAGCACATAAACTGACGGTCTTTCATTTCGCTTGGTCTGTCTCGCAGACGTATACATTCTGGGCGGGCGTGATTGGCGGATGTTTCCTGACGATGGCAAGCCATGGCACCGACCAACTGATGGTGCAGCGGCTGCTGGTTGCGAAAAATCTTCGCGAGTCGCGGCTGGCGCTGCTTTCGAGCGGTGTCGTGATCTTTGTACAGTTCACGCTCTTTCTCTTTATCGGCGCGGGGTTGTATGTGTACTACGGCCAGAGCGGTATTGCGCCGCATGTGGCCAGCGCGGACCGCATCTTTCCGCAATATATTGTGCGGCAGATGCCTGTTGGCATATCGGGGCTGATGATTGCCGCCATCCTTGCTGCGGCGATGTCGAATTTAAGCGCTGCGCTGAATTCTCTGGCGTCCACTTCGATGGTGGATTTCTACCTGCTGCGACGCCCGGATGTGAGCGGAGCACACAAATCGCGGCTTTCGCGGCTGATGACACTGGGTTGGGCCGCTGTACTTCTGGCGCTCGCGATCGTCTCGCGTGGCAGCGGACATGTACTTGAGATCGGCCTGTCCATCGCCTCTGTACTTTGGGGCGGGATGCTAGGCGTCTTCCTGCTAGGGACAGTAACAAAGCGCGCGAATGAAACAGGAACGATCATCGGGTTACTGGTTGGTTGTGTTGTGAACCTTCTGGTCTGGCAACAAAGCGGGCCAATTCATATGAGTTTGTTGGGATATTCCGTGCTGATGCCGAAGATAGCGTGGACATGGTATGTCGCGATCGGCGCGGCGATTACGTTCATTGTTGGATACCTGATGAGTCTTTTTACAAGTCGGCAGGGAACGAGGAGCTATACATAGGTGAAAATGGCCAGCTGTCTTCGGATCGTGGTGATTGTTGTGTCGCTTGGATATCTGTGCAGCCTGGCAGATGCGCAGAAGGGCAATTTTTCTCCAATCGACACACTGGTGAATCAGGCGATTGCTGAACATCGGTTACCTGGGGCTGTCGTCGAAGTTGGTCACAACGGGCATGTGGTTTTTCGCAAGGCCTATGGCGAGCGGTCGCTGGAGCCGGACCACGAGCCGATGACTGTCGATACGATCTTCGACATGGCTTCGCTGACCAAGCCTCTAATGACAGCGACCGCTGTGATGCAGCTCTTTGAACAAGGCAAGTTCCGGTTCAATGATCCGGTTGCGAAATACCTGCCGGAGTTTGCTGCGAATGGAAAAGAAGACATCACCATCCGTCAACTGCTGACCCATTACTCGGGACTGCCTCCCGATTTATCTCTGGAAGAGCCGTGGGAGGGAAAAGCTGAGGCGTTTCGGCGAGCTTTTGCCATTGCGCCAGCGACTCCGGCAGGCGTTCGCTTTGTGTACAGCGATATCAACTTCATTGTGTTGGGTGCGCTGGTGGAAAAACTTTCCGGCATGCCGGAAGACGAGTATGTACAGCGAAATATCATTGCGCCGCTGGGCTTGCGGCACACTCGCTATATGCCTCCGGCCGAGTGGCGCGAACGAATCGCTCCGACGCAATATGAGTATGGCGTTATGTTGCGCGGCGTGGTGCACGATCCAACATCACGACGGATGGGTGGGGTAGCTGGACATGCGGGACTCTTCAGTAACGCCGATGATGTCGCTGTCTATGCGCAGAGCCTGCTCGATCGCCTTGCCGGGAAGCCGAGCCGGTTTCCAGTATCGCGGGGCGTGCTTGAAAAGATGGTGACCCCGGAACAGCCAGCTACCGGCACAGCGTTGCGCGGTTTCGGATGGGATATCGAGACGCCATATTCGAGTAATCGCGGCGAGATATTTCCTGTCGGTTCTTTTGGGCACACTGGCTTTACGGGAACTTCGCTTTGGATTGATCCATCTTCCGATACTTATGTAGTTGTGCTGGCGAACGCGGTCCATCCGAATGGAGGAAAGAGCACCGTAGCGCTGCGGGCTAGCATTGCCAGTGCGGCGGCAGTTGGTCTTGGAATTGTCCCCGATCAGGGGAAGCTTTCAGCACGGCTCACCGGCTATAACGAATCACTAAGCGGCATGCGTCACTGGATTGCCCGCAATGGCGAGGTCAAGACCGGCATCGATGTGCTCGAGGCCGATCACTTCGCCGAACTTCATGCGCTTGTCAAAGAGCATAGAGAGAATCTTCGGATCGGATTGCTGACAAATCAGACCGGCGTGGATATGGAAGGGCGCAGAACGATCGATGTTCTTGCGCACGCTGAGGGCATTGAGTTGAAGACGCTCTTCAGTCCAGAACATGGCATAGCCGGTTCTCAGGATACGGAGAACATCGGGAATGCGACGGATCCAGCCACCGGGCTGCCAGTGGTAAGCCTGTATGGCGCGACCGATGCTCAGCGGCGGCCATCGCCCGATTCTTTGCGTGATCTGGATGCTGTAGTGATCGACCTGCAGGACGCCGGTGTGCGCTTCTACACCTACGAAAGTGTCGTCGGCTATTTTCTGGAAGCTGCGGCGAAGACGGGAACGAAAATTGTCTTGCTCGACAGACCGAATCCTATCAATGGCGCCTTCGCGCAGGGGCCGCTCTCGGATATCGGCGATGAAAGTTACGTGCATTACATGCCGCTGCCTGTGCGGCATGGCATGACGATGGGGGAGCTTGCGCGATACTTTAATCAGCAGCGCAAGCTGCGCGCGTCTCTTACTGTGGTGAAGATGCAGAACTGGCAGCGCGGCGACTGGTATGACTCGACCGGGCTGACGTGGATCAACCCATCCCCGAATCTGCGGGACTTAGAGGAAGCGGAGATTTATCCTGCTCTGGGCCTTGTTGAGACAACGAACATCTCCGTAGGGCGGGGGACTGATACACCCTTCGAGATTTTTGGCGCGCCCTGGATGGACGGCCGCAATCTGGCGCGGTATCTAAACAAGCGTTTCCTGCCCGGTGTGCGCTTTGTGCCCATAGATTTCACGCCGCAGAAGCCTTATCCCTATGCGGGTCAGGCTTGTCATGGCGTGCGCATTCTGGTGGTGGATCGGAATGTACTCGATGCGCCTCAACTGGGAATTGAGATTGCCGCGGCACTGCACAAGCTTTATCCGCAGGACTACAAACTTGAACACATCAAGACGCTGCTCGCGAATCAGTCTGTTCTGGAACAGCTTATGAAGGGTGTCGATCCATCGAGAATTGCCGATGACTGGCGAGATTCGCTGCAGGCGTTTGAGCTGAAGAAGAAAGAGGCGCTGCTGTATTGAATCCCACTACAGTAGCTTGAGATAGGCTTTGGCCTGTTCGAGCTCCGGGAAAAGCTTTTCGTCAGCTTGAAACTCCCTGGGATGTATACAGCGGCGACCTCCGCGTACTCTAACCGGGTGCTTGAGATGCAGCATCTCGTGGTACATCAGATATTCAATCGCATACCGTGGAGTGTTACGGCGGTCGAAGACGCGGCTGATCATGATGGTGTTATGCGCTGCGTCGTAGTGGCCGAGGAGACGGCGTGCCTTGTGCTCGCTCCAGGTCAGTAACGGGCGCCCCAGCAGGCCATGGAAGAACTGACGGTTCAGCGTCTCGAAGACCTCATCCAGATCGTAATAATCGCCCTTTGCGGTAGAGATTTTCTTTCGTCCGCGCATCTGGCGGATCCGTTCAGTTTGCCGCATCACGGCATCGCTTGAAACAAACCGACGGTAACGGGCGGAGTGAGAGGCATCGAGCGGCTTACGGTACAACTTGGCGAGCAGGATGTGGGCAATCGCTCGCAGCACGGACTCGGGCGCGCCTTCCAGCAAATCGGAAAGATGCACCTTCAGTTGCCCTTCTCGCAGGCGAATCGTTGTGTTGAGGCTGGTAAACCGGTAAAAGCGAATCTGCATGGCAGGAATGGGCGCGCGTGGGCGAATGGCGCGGTATTCCTCTTCAAAAAGTTGCGAAAGCTCTGAATGCACTCAAGCTGAGACTAGCATAAACGCGTGCTGCGATTAAGATGGGCCGGTGCCGTTCTTACCTGCCTGATCTTTGTGCTCGGCAAAATATTTATCCTGGTCTTTTTGCAACGTTTTGGATTGCTCGTCCACGCTCTTCGCTGCTTCAATCGCCGTTTGGCGTGCGAAATCGTAGTCAGGATTGGTCGGAGGCAGGTGAAGAACCGGTTCCCATTTTTCCATTTCCGGAACAAGGTCTTTCAGTGCCTTGCGAATATCGGCGTGCTGCTCGTCATAGGTGTCAAGGTTGTCCTGCAGCTCGTCGACCAGCCGTGTGAACTCTTCAATTTTGCCTCGCAGCTCCGCACCGCGGTATGCCACTTTTTTATCGCTGGAGAGCTGTTTGATCGCGGTGACGCGCTGCTCAATAAATTTTGCGAATAGCTTGAGGCGCTCATTCGGGCGGTCGCCATATTCCCGAACCTGATCGACTTCGTCGTCGTTCAGCGGGTCTTTCTTTGTCTGCGACCAGGACGGCAGGATCAGAAGAGGAAAGAGGATGGTGAAAGCCAGAACGACGCGCCAGCGCATAGTGTTGTCCTTAGCTGCAAAGTTTAGATGCTTATTCATCGATTTGCACCTTTTCCAGCGCAGCTTGCGTGATGATCTCAAGCCACCGAGTAGAATAAGGCAGATGGTGGCTCACTTCAGACGCGGAATTTGCGCCGTAGTCCTGGTATGGATTTGTTTTGCCACGGCGCATTCCGCGTGGTCCGAAGCGGTAAAGGACCTACCTCGACCTACTGATTATGTCAGCGACTTTGCCGATGTGCTTTCAGCATCGACAAAGCAGCAGGTCAATCGACTGTGCGGACAGGTAGACCACCAGGCGCACGCGCAGATTGCTGTCGTGACGATCAAGACACTCGAGGGTGTGCCGATCGAAGACTTTACTGTGCAGCTATGGGATGCCTGGAAGATCGGCCAGAAGGATCGAGGTGTTCTTGTTCTGCTGGCGGTGCAGGATCGCAAAAGGTGGATTACCACCGGTTATGGTCTGGAGTCGATTCTCACGGATGCCAGAGTGGGCGATATTGGACGCCAGATGATTCCGTATCTGCGAAGCGGAGACTACGACGATGCCGTTTCACTGGCCGTCGGCCAGATATCGCAGATCATTGCCAGCGACGCCGGCGTTACCCTGCAACCACTGCAAAGGCGCGGGCAGGCGCAGCAGCAGGCGATTCGACTGAGTCTAGGGCAGCTCATTGTTTTCGGCATCGTCATTTTCCTGGTTATCTTGTTCCTGGCGCGAGCCGGGGGCTCGGGTCTGCTGGGATTTTTGCTGGGAATGTTTTTGGGCGGCGGTGGAAGAGGCGGTGGCTGGGGTGGTGGTGGTGGTTTCGGCGGCGGAGATGGCGGTGGCAGCGGATTTGGCGGCTTCGGTGGCGGTAGCACCGGTGGTGGTGGTGCGGGTGGAGACTGGTAGTTGTTAAGAACTAGGTCGTGTAATCTCTGGATGAGATACAGGTTAACCAGCAAGGAGAAAAAATGCCCGTGATGAGACGTGGGTTGTGGGTTGCGATTGCAGTGGTGGTTGTAATTTTTTTGGCGTTCCTGCTGGTATTCGGCAGTTATATTAGCGCGAAAAATCAAATGGTGGCGAAGCAAGAGGCGGTACACGCCCAATGGTCGCAGGTGGACGTAGTATTGCAGCGTCGAGCCGACCTGATTCCAAACCTTGTGTCCACAGTGAAGGGGTATGCGACACACGAGGAGACCGTCTTTTCCGATATCGCAAATGCACGCTCTGCATTGCTGAATGCACGCGATCCGCAGGGAAAAATTGCGGCGAACGGGCAGCTGGATTCTGCACTTGGCCGCCTGCTTGCGCTCTCTGAGAGTTATCCAAACTTGAAGGCAGACCAGAATTTCCTTCAGCTTCAGGATCAGCTGGAGGGATCAGAAAATCGCATTGCCGTAGAGCGGCGTCGCTACAATCAGACACTGCAGGATTACAACACCTTCATCCGCCAGTTTCCGAACAGCATCTGGGCGGGGATGGCCGGCTTCCAGACAGACAACGCATATTTTCAGGCTAGCGAGGCCTCAAAGCAGGCTCCGGTCGTAAAGTTTTAGACCAGCCTAAGCACCGGAAAATCGATGTTTGATGGACCGAGGGTGATGGCGAAGTTCGCTATCGCCCTCGATCCGTGTCATCTCTAGTGCCAGCGGATGTACATCATTTAAAATGAGAAGATTCGCGAAGAAAATTTGCCCGGATGGCGAAATCGGCAGACGCAGCGGACTTAAAATTCGCAGGGAGCAATCCCATGGGGGTTCGAGTCCCCCTCCGGGCACCATCCTACAATTACGCTATGTAGTTCAATCTATTTACCGTAATGAACACTTAGACGCGCTATTTCTGCGAGTCCTTCGGCGTAATCGTTTAAATCTAGATACAAATTCAGGTACAGTGCGCATCCTCTTTATTTTCAATGCGGAACGAACTTATCCGTTCTTGCAGCGGGCACGGCCCTACACGAAATTTAGCTCGTTTACGCTCGATTACGGAATGCGCTGCGGATCATTGTTCGAATTCAGCTACAGGCATCGCTGAATTTGCGATCAATAGAAGTCCACCCAAATCTCAACTCTCGCCGAAATCTATGCCACTGATCGACGGGTGACCCAATGAAAAACCTTAACGAATCAATTGGCCGCAATCACTTGTACGAGAAGCCGGTTATTCGGCAACTTGCCGAAGACACAGATCAATCCGGATACCTCGATGGGTGCATTGCCCTGATATCTCCAAATGAGAGTTCAATAAGATCGATCGTAAGTAAACACAAGACTACTTCCCGTTACTGATCTGGAAACTATGAGTGACTTGGCGATAATGCGTTCAGTGCTCTGTTGTTTAGCTCGAGACTGGATCGGAAGGTAGATTCCGCCCAGTGAAGTCACTCATCCCAAGTCTATATATCCGCGTTTTATAGCGATCGTAACAGCGTGTGTCCGGTCGTTTGCGTCTAGTTTGAGGAGGATATTTTGAACGTGGGTCTTTATCGTTGTCTCCGCAAGAGACAACTGAGACGCAATGATTTTGTTTGATGTTCCAGCTGAGATCAGTTTCAGCACTTCAATCTCGCGCTCGCTGAGTTCGTCATCGACGACGTGCTCGCCAAGTTCTCTTGCAATCTCGGGTGGAATACGCCGTCGTCCGGAATCGACAATTCGAATAGTATCCAATAGTTCTTTGCGAAGCATATTCTTCAGCAGGTACCCAACCGCTCCGGCTTTGAAGGCTCGCAACGCTTGAACGTCTCCTTTGTACGCAGTAAGGACAACGACACGAGCCGCCGGGAATTCGCCGCGTATCGCGATGATTGCGTCGGTCCCATTCATCGTGGGCATCTGTAAGTCCATCAGCGTCACGTCAGGACGATGTAAGCGGAATTGTTCGATGGCTTCCTGTCCGTTGCTGGCCTCGCCTATTAAAACCATGTCGCTTTGACTATTGATTGCTCCGACAATGCCCTCGCGCAGGAACGGATGGTCGTCCACGACAAGTATTCTGATCTTCCTTGCCCCGCTCATCGCATCAGCCTCTTCATCCAGTGCAGACTAAGACCAGGAAAGACTTTCTTGTAGGCCACATCTGCCGGTATTTCCAGATCGATCTCCGTTCCCACGCCCGCACGACTCCATATGACCAGTTTGCCTCCTATGACGTTTGCTCTCTCACGCATTCCACGCAGACCCCAATGACCTGGTCGGCCCCCATTCAGAGTGTGCTCATCGATGCCACGGCCGTTGTCTCGGACTCTCATGTGAACCATGGCGTGGTCGTAAGTGACCTCAACCTCGACCTTGGTCGCACCGGCGTGCTGAAATGCATTTCCCAATGCCTCTCGTCCGATACGGTATGCTTCATCTCGCACAAACGCACCAATGGATTTCGGCGAGCCTAGAAGCGCGACCGAGAATTCAACTGGGTGATCTTCGGCAAGGTCTCTACCATAGGAGGCAAGCGCTTCTGACAATTCGTTGACTGTAGTCGCTTCTGCACGCAGCGCATGCACGCGCTGGCGGCCTTCTAGCATTACCTCGTCAGCGGAATCAAGAGCTTTCTCGATCATCAGGCGACTCCGTTTGGGGTCAGCCTCACTCAGCGCAGTCTGGATCCGCAGCATCAATCCATCGACGCTCTGGATGAGAGTGTCATGCAGTTCCCGAGCGATGCGCTCTCGCTCTTCGAGTCTTTCTCCCAGACGTGCCTGTATCTGGGCGGTAGCCTGTCTTAACCGAAGAGTGTAGAGCATCCATGCCAGTCCGATTGCAATCAGTCCCAGCAACATTTTGAACCAGAGAGTCTGGTACCAAGCAGGATCTATGAAGAAATTCCATGTTGTCCCTGTCTCGTTCCACACCCCATCATCGTTACAAGCGATCACATGAAAGCTGTAATGTCCTGGACCGAGGTTGGTGTAGAAAGCTTCGCGGCGTCGACCTGCATCGTTCCAATTCTTTTCCTGTCCGTCCAACTTGTAACGAAAGCGGACTCGTTCAGGAATGGAGAGGTTGGGCGCTGTATAGGCTATCTGCAGGGTTGTGGTGTGGGCTGGCAACTTCGACGGTGGCAGCCTGCTCACAAGACCCGCCGCAGCAACCGACTGAATCGACACAGTTGGAGGTATGGCGTTTCGAGGAATGTGATGCGGGTCGATCCAAGCCAGTCCCTGATTCAATGCGAACCAAATCCTCCCGTCAGTCCCTTCGATCACAGACGGTGTAACCAACACGCCACGCTGCGCAGTCGCTGGAAGACCGTCCAAAACATCGAAGAGTTGATAACTCACCAGATGTTCCGGGTCTTTCTTGAATTGTTCAACTTCGTTCTGAGGAATGTGGATGATCCCGCGGTCTTCGCTAAACCACAATCCGTTATCCGCCGTGGCCACCATTCCTTCGATTACCTCGAAGCTCGTTCCTTCTGCTGCAATCACTGGCTTGAAACGTTTTCCGTCAAAATAATCCAGGCCTCGAGTCCCGCCAACCCAGACATCGGAACCTCGGCGCTGAATGGATTTCACATCTCCAGCCCGGATACCGTCCTTTGAAGTAAAAACATGAATTGTATCTCCATCGATTTTTACGATGGTGGAATTCGCAGAACCAAACCAAATGGTCCCATCCGCAGCCTCGGATGCGTTTGAAGATACGAGCTTAGGTCCGCCCATGCTTTCGAGAGACTGCCACTTGCCATCTTCCACTCGCATCAATCCCTGATCGGCCACATTAACCCACAGCCTCTGGGATAAGTCCTCGGCAATAGCGACTGGCGACGTTCCGGGTGTAGCAACTTCTTCCGGTTGCTTCCCAACCCGGCCGTGCCTAAAACGGAAGAGCTTTCGATGAGAGCCCATCCAAATGGTTGCTTGTCGATCCTGAAAAATACAAAAGACCAGATGCTTTGGCAGTCCTTCCGTATTGAATTTCCCGTCCACGATACGCATGGGACCACGATTGATTGCTGCTACCCAGACCTCGCCGCTGTCGCGCGCAACAAGGGACAAACCGATAGTGCCTGATGGCAGCGCGACCGGGGTGAAGGCCCCTTGTCGAAATCGATCCAGGCCTTCACTGGTTCCGACCCATATATTTCCTTCGAAGTCCTGCAAGATGCATCGTACATAGTCGTTAGTCAGGCCCTGAGCGTGTGTAAACGCCTCAATCTCGGTACCAAACTCAGAGATATCCGGACCGTTGAGGTGTTCGGGAAAGGGGACACGGCGCAGGCCATCACCGAGCGTCGTGATCCACAAGCTGCCCTGATTGTCGATCAAAATGGCATCCGAGCCTACACGAATCTCCGAGTGTCGCTGTTTTCCCGCAGTCTGCCACAGAACAGGAACAGCATGAACCGATCGCTCTGTCTGCGCGATCCACATCTCACCGTTCCTGGCCTGGGCCATGCTTCCGCCAACTGTATGCGAATCGCTCGCCTCTCGAAACCTGGTTTCTCCCTCACGTAGAAAGATCACTCCGCGTTCGGTGCTGACCCATAAAGTTCCTGAAGAATCCGCGTAGGCGGAATAACAGTCTCCATTGACGTTCCAGTCGCTCGCAATTTGATTCCAGCGAGAACCGTTGAATCTTGCCAATCCGTCCGTTCTGACTGCCCAGATCATTCCTCGCCGATCTCTCACAAATTGCTTCGTCCGCCCTTTCGGGAACCCATCTTCAGGACCGTAATAAGTGACTCTTCCGTCTTTTAGAAAACCGATCGTCCGATCAAAGCTGACCCATAGACCTCCATCTGGCGTTGCGAGAAGAGAGAGAATGTTCGTTCGGGGGAAGTCTGGCCCGGAGAGTGGTCGATAACGCTCAAACCGCTCTCCATCGAACCGAAACAATCCTTTCGGAGCTCCTAGCCATAAGAATCCGTCAGACGTTTGCGCCATCGATCGAATACTTTCAGGAACTCCATTTTCAGGAGTCCAGCTTGTGTGATAAATCTGATCAATCCTTCGATCCCGGTCGATTGCGAACAATGGAGTACATAGAAGCAGAGCAAATAAAGTCGGCCACAGCACCCGAATGTGTCGCCCGGTTTTTTGAGAACTCGAGATGTAGATCGGTGTGACGACAAAGCTACATCGGGACGGGTTCACAATGATCGCGGCTGTAGGTGTCTTTTGACGCAATGTCAGAGCCATAGTATCCGCTTGTGTGGAGGACCGGGAGTTTTAGGATACTCCGGATGCCAACAATTCTGCTCCTCCTAAAGAACTGCCCCGGTATCCCTCCTTTGGCATTGCGACCCAACTGGAAGATGGTTAGCCTCCAGACCGTGCAGAGACTCTTCTCTATGTTTCCGGCAGGAGCGGCGGGCATTGCGTTACTAATCCTGAGGCTTGCCTCTGCCGCCGCTCTGTTGGAGTGCGGTTGGCGACAGTCCCTCTTCGCTACCTTGACAAGAACCGTCGTCATTCTTGCGTTGCCAGCGGGCGCATTATGCCTCGGTATTCTTACTCCCTACACATCAACAGTCAGCTGCCTGATTGAACTCGCCATAATTGTCCGATCTGGAACTCAGCCGGAATTCCCCATCATTATCTCGATAGTGATTACTGCGGCTCTAGGGGTGTTGGGTCCTGGAGCGTACTCACTTGATGCCCGTATGTTCGGCCGCAAGATTATCAGGTTTCCAATTCACGATAGAGAACCATGAGTCACTCAGGCGAATGCAGTATCGGTCCATCCTCCGAATGGCGGTTTATGGGACGTGAGTAAAGCGATAAGTTGAAGACCATTAGCAGACTTGGATCGAGAAAGGAGGATATATGGCTTATGCACCGTATTTGACCGAAGACCAGATCGAACGTATTCGCGAGTATGCCAAGCCACGACAAGTCGTCGCGGACGAGGTTCTTTACGAGCCAGGTTTCGATACACCGCCAGTCTATGTGGTTATATCCGGTGCGATTAGGATCGTGGCCGTCGGTGGAGAGAAAGAACGCACCGTAACGACGTATCGACCCACCCAGTTTTCTGGCGAGTTGCTAATGATCTCCGGTCGACGTTCGATCTACCGTTGCCAGGCCGTCGAAGCTGGGACATTACTCGCACTGTGCCCTAAAGATCTACGAACTCTGATTGGCAAAGACGCAGAGCTCAGTGACATCATCATGAATGCGTTCCTTGCCCGGCGCCTTTCGTTGAAAGAGACGGGACAAGGCAATGTGGTGGTTCTTGGTTCGAAATATTCCACGAACACCCTTGCGATACGAGAATTTCTAACCCGTGATGGTCACCCGTTCAACTACTTCGATCTCGACTCCGATCCTGTGACGCAGGACCTGCTCAACCGCTTCGACGTCGCGATCAGCGATATCCCCGTAGTGATCTGCAACAACACGCAGGTATTGAAAAATCCCTCGACAAAAGAGATTGCCGAGTGCCTTGGCTTCAACAGCAACATTGATGACTCTCAGGTGAGAGATCTGGTTATTGTGGGAGCTGGGCCCGCTGGATTGGCTGCCGCGGTGTACGCCGCGTCCGAAGGACTTGATGTCTTGGTCGTCGAAAAAGCGGCCCCTGGCGGGCAAGCTGGATCAAGTTCCAAAATTGAGAACTACCTAGGATTTCCAACTGGCTTATCGGGTCAGGAACTCGCTGATCGAGCCATCGCGCAAGCTGAGAAGTTTGGTGCCCGCATTATGGTGGCGCGCTCGGTAGAACGCCTCAGCTGCGATCAGCGTCCCTACACGGTTGCGCTCGATGACGGCCATGAGATTCCCACGCGAACCATAGTGCTCGCAATAGGAGCGCAATACAACAAACCTGCTCTTCCGCGATTGGAGTCCTTCTCCGGTAAAGGAATCTACTACAACTCAACATTCATGGAAGCCCAGCTTTGTACCGGTGAACAGGTCATCGTTATAGGCGGAGGGAATTCGGCGGGACAGGCAGCGGTCTTCCTCTCGCAGAATACTGCTGGTGTAACGATGCTGGTGCGGTCGAACAGTCTAGCCGACACCATGTCCCGTTATCTCATCCAGAGAATTGAAGAAAATCCACTGGTTCAATTGCATTATTCAAGCGAACTTACAGGCCTCGAAGGCGACGAGCATCTCGAATGCGTAGAGTGGCGCGATAAAACCTCCGGAAAAACATTCAGTCAGCCCATCAGGCACGTCTTCATGATGACAGGTGCTTCCCCGAAGACCGACTGGCTCTCAAGTTGTTTAGCCCTGGACAGGAAAGGGTTCATTCTTACAGGCCGTGATCTTGAGACCGCGAAACCTCCGATTCCCTGGCTGCTCGATCGGCCGCCTTACATGCTTGAAGCGAGTCTGCCCGGAGTGTTCGTTGTTGGAGACGCGCGCTCCGGCAACGTAAAGCGTGTGGCTTCGGCGGTAGGTGAGGGTTCGATTGTGCTTCATCTTGTTCACCAGGCGCTGACGGAGCCGTAGAAGCCATCTGCAGTCCACTTTGAGCAATTAGCCAGACCATGTTTTAAAGCCCGCGATCAGCCGAAGCCGACGGCCACACAAGGAGACAAGATGAGCGCCAACAATAAAATTGGCCTGCACGCAATGCAGTACAAAACCATCGATGGACTGCAGATTCGCTTTGCGACGAACGACAAGAAGAGTGGCGACCCTATTTTGCTGCTCAGTCCGCTGCCCGAGAGCATCCTCGCATTTCTTCCCACGTGGAATATGTTTGCGGACTTGGGGCCAACCATTGCGGTGGACCTTCCTCCATTCGGCCGCTCGGAAACCAGGGCAGATACGAGAACTCCGGAAGTTGTAGGAGATTTCGTTCTCCGCATCGTGGACGCCTTCGGAATGAATCAGCCACACGTGATAGCACCGGACATCGGAACTCCTGCTTGTCTCTTCGCAGCCGCAAATCACCCCGGAGTCTTCAAAAGTCTCGTGATCGGAAGCGGAGCAACAGATCACACAGATATTCTCGGCGACCTAGACCGAATTGTGAACGCCCCATCCCTAGATCCATTCAAGGATCTGACGGGAGAACAGTTCGTTCGCGCGGCTGTCGCAGATATGAAGCACTACAAACTACCGGACCATGCACTACAGGATTACATCGCCTCTTATGCTGGACAAAAGTTCTGGGATGCGATGGCCTTCGTTCGAGATTATCCGCAAGCTCTTCCTCGTCTCGCCACCCGCCTATCTGAGGTTACAGTCCCTTGCCAGTTGACCGTCGGTCGATACGACCCTTTCGTCCCTGTCTCCAATGCGGAAGGCCTGCATCGAGGATTACCGAAGAGCCGGCTCGATGTCATCGATTGCGGACATTTTGTCTGGGAGGATGCTGCCGAAGAGTACGGAAAACTGGCGTGCGACTTTATCCAGGGCGGTTACGCGGAACTCTAGCAAATACATTTCACCGGGACAACTCATTGCTCAAACGGTTTGTGGTTCCTTCATTACAACTTCGGGCAACATTCCAGGCCCGCACACCAGTTGAAAGACATTGCGCGTCAGGGAGGACGCATCTATGAAGACAGCAAAAGAACTTCTCCAGGCCTATATCAGTGGTTCTGCGCTGGAGTCCGCCGCCTTGTTCGCGGACAAAGGCGCACTCGAATTGCCATATCTGGCCGACCTCGGTGTCGAACCGAGGTATGAAGGACCGAAAAATATTGGGACCTTTCTTACTTTCCTGCACGAGAAGATGTATCCGAACTTCAGGTTTGTTGATGTGAAGATCTATATCGATACACTCGACCAGGCCTTCGGGGAATACACCATTCACCAAAAGTCGGGGATCTCCGGCAAGAATGTGCATCAGCGGTTCTTCGGTCACTGTGTTGCTGCCAATGGCAAGATCGTTTTGCTGCGGGAGGCTCTCAATGTATTAGCTGCCGCCGATGGCATGTTTCCCAACGGAATAGCAGATGTGATCAACAAAAAGTAACTGATACACTGCCGCGTCCCAACAGGCGCCAACTTTGCAAAGAAGGAATATATGTCGAACGACTACACACTCTCGCTTTCTACGGTGACCGCTAAGATTTACGCTCCTATCGAGAAGGTAAATATCGCCGATTGGGTTCTTCATCTTCCCGATGCTGAGTATCAGCGTTGTTCGACGGCGCACATCGCTGCGGGAGCAACGACAACAGATGATGGGCGTCCTATGTCGATCAACGTTGAAACAATCGGCGATGCCTTTGTAGTTCAGCATTATGTGGCCGAAGTTCAGGAACCGCATTTCTGCCGTATGGTCTCGATCTCCGATTCCATCTCCCCTGCTGGGCGTACCAAATTGCAGGTCGTTTGGGAGCTCAGTGTCAAGAAGGTCGACGATCATACATGCGAGTACACGAACCATATTCACTCAACTGCAACCGATCAGACCCTGACCTTCTTTAAAGAACACGGCATTCAGTTCGAGAAGGCACACGCAGTTCGGCAGCAGGCATCGCATGCGCACAATCAGGAGGAGACTCCAAAGTTCGCGAAGAGTATCGAGCAAAAAGCACTAGGGCTAGATCACGCACAGGCAGCAGCAAATTCCATGGCTTTGGAGGATAAGAAATGAAGGTCCTGTTCATCATCAGCAGCTCCGATACAGCATTCTGGCTGTCGGAGATCACACATCCTTATTGGCACCTCACGGAACGCGAGGTCGAAGTCGACTTCGCCAGTCCAAACGGAGGCAAGGTCGTCTTCGATCCTTATAGCGATCCACATTTTGAGAGGTCGCTTGAGCCCAACGATCTCGTAAGCAAGGGCTTTCTATCGGACAAGAAGACCATCGCAAAACTAGAGACGACCCTGAAGCTGAAAGACGTTGATCTGAGCGAGTACGATGCGATCCACGTTGCAGGCGGCAGGGGTGCCACCTTCGATCTCTTTCCTAATGAGGACGTAGCGAAGGCGCTGGAGTATTTCTGGTCCAAGGATAAAGTCGTCGGCGCCATCTGCCACGGTGCCGTCGCTCTCGGCAATATTCCCGACCGGATCAAAGGTCGTCAGGTGACCGGATTCACACTTGAGGGGGACAAGCAGCTTCAGGCGATGTTTGGAAGCGGATTCATCATCCCGCATTATCCGCAGACGGTCCTCGAGGGGACTGGCGCGGTCTATACCAGCATTCAGCCGTACACGCCTAAAGTCGTGGTCGATGGCAAGCTGATTACCGGCCAGGACCAGTCCGCCGCGTCGGAGTATGCGCTCGCGCTGTTGCATCTGATGACCGGCCATAGCCCGGTCACGGTGGTTTAACTACGACGACTGGCGCGCTGCTAATGCAATCGCGGGCTCTGGGCAGTCGGCCTCTCTGCCGCAGCTCGGAGTCCCCCGGGCCAGTAACATCCAACGCCCCAACCGGAGGAAGATCTATGTTGTTTCATGTGCGTATTGACGTTCACGTTCCCCTCAACACCGACCCGGAAAAGCTGAAAGATCTGAGCGCCCGAGAGCACGAACGAGCCAAGGAATTGCAGCTTCAGGGAAAGTGGACACATCTTTGGCGGGTGGCAGGAAAATACTCGAACATCAGTATCTTCGATGTCGAGGATCCTGCTGAGTTACACGATACCCTTAGCTCACTGCCGCTCAATCCCTTCATGGAAGTTGAAGTCACTGCCCTCTGCAAGCACCCAGGCTCCCTGGAGCTGAACAAGTAGTCGCCCGGCAATGTGGCAGAGCCAACTGCATCCGTTCTGGATCAAAGGAGCCTCTATGTACCGTACTTTCATACAACAACTCACCTCCGTTGTCTTCGCAATCGCCTGTTTGGTCGGCCTCTTTCCAACCTCGGTTTCCGCGCTACGAGAACCTGGAGGTCTGACCAACTCCGCGTCCGATGCTGGACCGCTCAACGAACGCGCACTACGAGAAGTCCAAACACTCAACCGGCGCCTCATCGACGCCGAGAACAGCAAGGATTTTGACGCGGTGAAGCAGATGGTATGGAACTCGCCGTCGGCGCTTTTTGTGGCTAAAACAGCCACCGCCGCCGAGGGAAACTGGGCCGGCTTCTGGGGACACGACGCGGTGGTCCAGCATCTTCATGATGTGATCTTCGGGGGGCCTTTTCATATGGAGGCCGATTACACAAGGGCGAAGGCCGTCGCCATCAGTGGTGATGTCGCCGAAACCTATGTGCCAGTTCAGATCACGGTCGGCTATGCGGGACAGCAAGCAGTCCCGAAACCTTTCCTCATACTGATGGAGTGGGTCAAGACTCCGGAGGGTTGGAAGATGGCGAGTGATATCGCGATCCCTGTCCCGCCGCCTCCTTCGCAGACCGACTAGCAGCGGTTTGACCACACATCCGAATTTGACCGACGTTACGAAATGGAGGAAGGAAGCGATGAAAGCTATCCAGTTTTCTCAATTCGGCGGGAGGGATGTCCTCGAATACGTTGAGGTAGCAAAGCCCCTCCCACAAGCCGACGATCTCCTCATCGAGGTTACCGCCTCAGGCGTCAACTTTGTTGACATCAGAGAGCGCATGGGAGTCTACGCACGGCCCGAGACGCATGTAGGCCAGGATAAGGTGCTGCCACGAATATCGGGATTGCAAGCCGTCGGAAATGTCGTGGCAGTAGGTCCAGCGGGTGACCGCAGTCTGGTGGGCAAAAGGGTGGTGGTCTTGCTTTCCTCCGGAGGATATGCCCAATTTGTCACCGCGCGTGCTGATCGAACAGTCTGCATACCGCAGGATGCCGACGACGTGATGTTCGCGGCCATGCCAACCCAAGGAATGACAGCCTGGCTGATGTTGAACTCATCTACCCAACTCCACCCAGGCGAGAGCGTCCTGATTCATGGAGCCGGAGGAGGTGTAGGTAGCATGGCGGTCCAAATCGCAAAGTCGATGGGCGCCGGCTTGGTCGTTGCTTCCGCTGGAAGCGAAGAGAAGCGAGCATTCGCTTTGAGTCTTGGCGCAGATGTCGCGATCGATTACGACCTTCCTACTTGGCCGAGTGACGTGCTAGCCGCCACTGCAGGTAACGGCGTCGACGTCATCCTGGAATCCATTGGTGGCGAAATCTTCGAGAAGAATTTCCAGTGTCTGGCGACCTTTGGTCGCTGTATCATCTTTGGCTCGACCCGTGGTCCGGGCAAACCATTCGAGCCGCGACGACTGATGAGCAGATCGCAGACCATGACAGGCATTTACCTCCCAGTCTTTGACGCAAAGCCAGAATTGATTCGAGAGGGCATGAAGTATCTCGTCGATCAGACGGTTGCCGGCAATCTTCGCGCCCAGGTATCAGTGCACCTTCCTTTGAGCAAGACCGCAGAAGCGCACCGTCTTCTTGAGGAGCGCCGTGTGGTTGGTGCTGTCGTGCTCGATCCCCGGTACTGACGAGGCCAAACGCATCGCCGAGTTTCGTTCGGTACTGAGAATCGTGACTACGAAAGTTCAGCGCTAGCCCAAGAACGGCCGAGGTCTGTTGAATCTGTTTTTGTAGTTGTGAGAGCAAGGACATTTCATTATGCCAACCGCGGGTAGCGGAAGGAAGCGTATGAAAAAGGGTTATTGGGTTGCAAGCTATCGAATGATTACAGATCCCGAAGCGCTAAAGAATTACTCTGCGCTGGCGGGTCCAGCTATTGAGGCTGCAGGTGGGAAGTTTCTGTCGCGCGGTACAGCTATCGAGGCGCACGAAACAGGCTGGGTCGAGCGGACCGTTATCGTTGAGTTTGACAGCGTGGAAATGGCGGAAGCCGCCTATGAGAGCGAAGCCTATCGTGTGGCTCTCGCGGCAATGATGGGCGGCGTCGAAAGGGATTTTCGCATTCTGGTGGGAGTGTAACGACAACGATCCGCTTCGTTTCCCCAAAATAGCCATTGCGAAGTAGGGAAACTTATTTAGGACGGACCTCATGTTAAGGAGCGCAGTCTCATGATCGAAGCCGGCGCATACGGGGAACGGATGGCTGGCTATCTACACCTTACCGGGGTGCCAATCCACGCGGCTCTGGGTTCCGGCAGATCCGAACTAGCTGTAACCAGGCTTCAAGCACCGATGGGCTTCACCGATCCGACAAGTCCTATTCCGTTAGAAAAGGCTTTTTCAATCCATCTGCATCTTCGCGCAAACCAGGGAGGCCGTCTGTGGCTCTCTGGCAAATTGGTGCCCACCGGGAAACGACCTTCGGGAGGAGTGACGATCCTCGATCTCGAAGAAGACCCAATTGCGTTTTTTCCGAATCCTATTGACGTCGTGCAGTTCTATATACCGCGCATGGCACTTGAAGAGTTTGCTTACGAAAACCGCATTGCCATGGTGAATACGCTCAGTTGGCCCCATTGTGAGACGGACGCAACGCTCAAACATCTGGGGATGGCCGTTCTCTCCGCAATTCAGCGCAATGAGCCTACACCGAAGATCTTTTTGGACTACATCGGTCAAACCATCCTTGCGCATGCCACCTCCATCTATGGGGCCACTCCAGCTGCGCCCGGTCCGATCCGGGGACAACTGGTCCCTTGGCAGTCGCGGCGCGCGATGGAGTTCCTAGACGCGAACTTGTATGGTGATGTTTCTTTGGCTTCCGTAGCAGCCGAATGCAATTTATCGGTAAGCCATTTTGCCCACGCTTTTCGGCGGACCTTTGGGCGACCCCCGCACCGTTGGCTTATGGAACGTCGCATCGACGCAGTAAAAAACCTCCTGCTAACCTCACGGTTGACACTCGCAGAAGTTGCAAGCAAGTGCGGCTTTGCCGATCAATCCGCCCTTAACAGATCTTTCAAGCGCGTTTTAGGAGAGAGTCCGGGCGAGTGGCGCAGGAGCAGAAAAGGCCATCATTGAGCAGCTTCCTTCAAGACTCACTGCGCCAATCACCTCTACAATTCGAATGCGTATCAATCTGCAGAAGATGAGAAATTCGTAAAATTTGTAGGGAGATAGACATGTACAAGCTAGTCGCCGCCATTACCTTTGCAGCTTCGCTCGCCGCTTCAGCACAAATGGATATGAAACTTTCGGGGCCTCAATCCACAGATAAACAGAAAATCGCAGATGCTCTGCGGGCAGGACCGCTGTTCATCACAAAGGACGCTGTCCTTGCAGACTGGCCGACGAACCCGAAGGATCCAAACGCTGAATACCGGGTTCTACGAGCTGGCAAGAGCGACTGGACATGCCTGCCAGGAATTCCCGGCTATCCCCATGATGAACCAATGTGCCTGGATAAGACTTCGATGCAATGGATCAAAGACAGCCTCGCTGACCGGCCTGTCCACATCGACCAAATCGGTGTGATGTATATGTTCTCCGGAGCGTGGGTCCCGGACCTGCATGGAACGTCCCCAAGTGTCGATCACACATATCATGTGGGACCACATGCAATGATCATCACCCCTCACAATGAAGATATCGCAAAATTCAATCACGACGGTTCTACGGGTCAGATTTACGTTTCACATCTGCCAGGGCACTCCGAGCTCTATCTGATCATGCCCTTTAAAGATTGGCCTCAGCAGTAGTGGAATCAAGCCTATTAACCTTGAAGCTCGGATAGTAAGCAGTTAGAGGCGTTCCATTGGTACGGCTCTCGGCAGCGAACCGTCAGTGGCTGAAAGAGCGATCGGGATTTCACCCAATGATCAGTTAACGCAACCGCGTTTATCAGGACCTATTCGGATCTAACCAGCATTCCGGATAGCCGGTTATTCGGACACTTGAAGCAGAGCACATCGGTAAACACAAGCCGACTTCCCGTTACCAACCTGTGGATCGAAAGGCAGTTGGTAACGAGAAGCCCAAACTGGGGTTTACGAAGTGAACAGTCACACCGATCTCACGATTTCAGGAAGGCAGCAACGAGTTTGGTGGTTGCGACTGGATTCTCCTCCATAATCCAATGACCGGAGTCTGGGACGATTGCCTCCTGCACATCCGTTGCAGCTATACGCATCACTGTCGCCATCATGGTTCCGAACGCTGCTTCGCCTCCGATGGCAAGAACAGGCATGGTGAGTTTACCCTTGGCGAGATAGGTCTTGCTATCGAGCGCGTCCTGTCCGAAAGCGGCGAACTGTGCGAAGCCTGCGCGAATCGCACCGGGCATTGCATAGAGTTCTGCATAGTGCTGGCGCCTCGCTTCATCGAATCGCTCCGGGTGGAGTGAGAATTCATTCCAGAAACGGTCGAGATAGATGCGTTCTCGGCCGGCGACGAGTCGCTCCATGTCAGGGCCGCCAAAACCAAACTGCCACATGCGGGGATCCTGCACAATCTGTTCCCATGGACCGACTCCGGGAAGAGGGGCGTCGATGGGGATGAAACGGCTCACGCGGTCTGAGGACGTAGCGGCGAACGCGTAGCCGACCATGTTCCCGATATCGTGCGTCACGAAATCGGCGCGAGACACGCCTAGAGCATCCATCACGCCTGCCACATCGTGGCTTTGCGTCTTCTTGTCGTATCCTCCCGACGCCCTTAAGGACAGTCCGAGTCCGCGTAAATCCGGCACGATGACGGTATGGCCGGCTACGAGTGCGGATGCCATCGGGATCCACATATCGCCGGTTGTGCCAAAGCCGTGCAGCATGACTACTGCCGGTCCTTGACCACCCACACGGGTATGGATCGTTACACCGTTGGTTTCTATCTCGCGGGTCTCGAAGGCTGGCGGAAACGATATCGAACAGTGATCGTTGAGGTTCATGATGTGCTCCTGATTTGAGGAATGAATTGGCCAGCCCTTCCATTTTAAGATCGACTGGTCTATAAATACTTACATGTCGGAGTGTAGAAAAGCAAATATAAAGACCGTTCGATCTACAAATAATGCAGAACGTCCCAAACGCGATCGAGGTCGACCGCGTGAATTCGATCGAGACCAGGCGCTAGACAAAGCGATGCGGCTCTTTTGGTCGCGCGGTTACGACGCCATTTCGATGGCGGACTTACGCGCGGAATTGGGCATTACGCAGGCGAGCCTCTATGCGGCGTTTGGAAGTAAAGAGCAGTTGTTCCAAGAGGCAGTCGAGCTTTACCGCCAAACGGCGGGCTTAAGTACGACGGCTGCCCTTGCAACGGGAGACAGTGCTCGTGACGCAATCCATGCGATGTTGCAGGCGGCCGTGGATGCATATTCCGCGCCCGATTCGCCTGGAGGCTGCTTACTGATTCTGGGAGCCACCAATTGCCCAGTGGAGAGCAAGACCGTGCAGGAGCACCTCTTAGCGATACGTCGCCAAATTACGCAATCCATCCTAGATCGCCTGAAAAAGGGACAACACGATGGCGACGTGCCAACAACAGCATCCCTTACAGCCCTGACAGCGTACTTCTCGACCGTGCTTCACGGCCTCGCGCTGCAATCACGAGATGGCGCTTCGCTAAAGACGCTCACGCAGGTAGTAAAGATTGCTATGGCGAATTGGCAACAGATGGTTAGAAGGCCAGCTGAAAATTAGTACCGGGAGACGCGCTTCTCGTCAGCTGCAATCGCCGACGAGAAGCCGACTCATCGGGACCTGGCATCAAGGCTCGCAGGCCTGCGGGATGGCCCTGCCTGCTACAAACTTTCCCGTAATGTGAATACCAATCGCGGCTTGCCGGGAGCCTCCCAGTTTTCTGCCACCGTTTCAAGCGGGACGACCTTCGTAGGAAGGTAGAGCTTGCCCTGCGCCGCCAGATCGAAGGTCTGGCGGATGCCTTCCAAAAGCTTCGGCATAGGGACAGACTTGAGACCACTGCCCAGGATTTGGATCGCTGAGGAGCGCAATGCGGCGGCCGGAACCTCTACAGGTTCACGACTGGCCTCCCCCACCTGGACGAAGCGGACCGGGTGCGCGTCTTCAACCGCTTTCGCTACAGCGACGATGATGGTGCGCGCGCTGCTGCCCCAAAGGTAATCAACGACGACATCCAACCCATCGGCAAATACGGATAGGAGCGCCTCCTCAAAGTCTTCAACCCCACGTTCGTTCTCAGGGCGAAGATCAAACGGAATGACGACATCGGCACCGACAGAACGCAGCGCTTCGAGTTCCGGTGCGTTTCGGCCCGTCACAATCACCTTTGCCGCTCCAAGTGCTTTCGCGACCTGAACAGCAACAAACCCTGCGGCCCCCGTTGCACCGTTGATGAGAACAATCTCGCCAGCTTTGAAGCGGGCACGTTCAACGAGTGCGGCGAAGCAGGACATGCCCGGATTTGCCAGCGCGGCAGCATTCACATCGTCGAGATTGTTGGGCAAGGTGATGGTGCGACGCGGGTCGACGAGGGTCTGTTCCGCCATCGCTCCAAAGGGAGCTTCGGGAATGGCGAAGTACACGCGCCGCCCATCGGCGAGGGTCCCCACGCCATCCACGCCGGGAACAAAGGGATAGTGGTTATCCGCGCTGTAGTGCGAGCCGGCGGCTCGTCCTTTCGTCAGATTGGTCAAAGCTGCAGCAGTGACCGTGATGACTTCGAAACCTTCCCGCGGAACGGGGCTGTCGAACTCGCCAAAGGTGGGTTTCATTCCAGCGGACGTTACGATGGCTGCTTTCATAAGTGTGCTCCTCTTCAAGTAGTCTAGGAAAACCGTTTGTACCGTGCTTGACCATGTATGCCAAAGGATGAACCGAAACTGCCAGATGTTCTCGAAAGCCTGGGCGTAGTTGCGTGGGAGCTGCCCCGAGCTAGCATTAGGCAAACGCCTGCTCATAGCCATGCTGAGGCGCAGTTGTGCGGTCTCGATCAAGGACTCGCGATTTTGGAGACAGAGGCCGGCGCCTGGACGTGCCCGCCCGGACGTTGCGTGTGGATTCCCTCCGGCATGGTGCATTCCCTGCGGTCGTGCGGCAAGATCAGTGGCTGGATGATGCGCCTCTCCACAGATGAAAAAGCTACAAGCAAAAGAGCAAGACTCCCCGCCGAACCTCGCGTTCTGGCGTTGTCTCCGCTGTTGAAACAGATTGTCGTCCGCATGATGACCTGGGGTAGAAAACCCGGAGGCTAATGCAGCCAAGGAGCGCTTGGTGGATGTGTTGCACGATGAGATTCGTACGGCCTCTCAGGTCGATCTGCACCTGCCGGTACCTCGTGCCCCGGCGCTGAGGCGGCTGGCGGAGCGGCTGGGGGAGATTTCTGGAGATACCAAGGATCTGGCAGCGCTGGCACACGAGGTCGGCTTGTCCGAGCGCTCGCTGTTCCGCAACTTTCAGAAGGAAACCGGCCTGAGCCCAGGCCAATGGCGTCGGCAGATGCAGCTACTCCGCTCGCTCGAGTTGCTGGCAGAGGGATGGTCGGTGACGGAGACTGCTCTTGAGGTCGGCTATGAGAGTGCCGGAGCGTTTACTCGATCCTTCCGCCAAATCGTTGGAGTGACGCCTAGCGTATACGCTCAGCAGCAGTGAAGTTCTAAGTCCTGATAAATGTGGATGAGCAGGTCTTCCGGAACGGAGAGAGACTATTCCCATGAA
>NZ_LMUM01000024.1:114113-151783 GCF_009765985.1 Acidobacterium sp. S8 | reverse complement strand
AAGAGAAGCTATCGTGGCGGCCTTCCAGGTCGGAGGCGTGAAACCGCCACAGCTTCCCGACGCGGTAGCCGGTGACACGACCGCACCGTGCAAGGCGTTGAAGGGTATTGGGGTGAATGCGAAGGATACCCTTGTCCCCGCGTAGCGCTCCGCTTCTTGCAACGCCACGTTCACGGCGTGACGATGTGCTTCCAGCAGCCTGTCATCGCCCCCGACGAGAGCTTGGACTGAGACAGACTTTGGAGCCGAAAACGTAAAGTCATAAAGCGACCGCGCCTTGCTTTCGACTTCGCCATCAGTAGCAATTCGATCCGCGCTATGGCGCGGACGAAGGAACTCACCTGTCTCGGGGTGGAGCCCCTCACGAACGGCTTCGAACTGCTCATGCGTGATCGTGCCATTCAGTCCGAGCAACTTCGCTCCCCGACCGTGCCACTCGGCATTGTCTTTTCCTAGTGACACCTATACTGAAATGATGACGCCCATCAGGTCTGGGGAATTGTCTCGGCGCTGCCGAGACAATCGCTCTGAGTCCATCCTTTGCCATCAGTCGCTTATCCTGTAGGGAGACCCGCAGAAAAGGTATCCCAGAATGTTCGAACAGGCTTTTAAGAAGATCGACGATATCCTCCGCAAAGATGCCGGTGTGTCGTCTGAACTTGATTATATTGAGCAGACCTCGTGGCTGCTTTTCCTCAAATACCTTGACGCCCTCGAACAGGATCGCGCACAGATCGCCGAATTGCACGTTTCTACTGGAAAAACCCTACCGCTGGCATTCATGGGCCACGCCCCTCAATGCAAGCGGTACTCTTGACCACAACAGCGCCCTAATCGGCGACGACCTCCGCGACTTCGTTGACCAAAAACTCTTTCCCTACCTGAAGGGCTTCAAACAGCGGGCAGACCGTCCCGACACCATCGAGTACAAGATTGGTGAGATCTTCGGCGAACTCAAAAACAAGTTCCAGTCTGGCTACAACCTCCGCGAAGTCATTGAGCTGGTCGATAAACCTCAAGTGTGATCCTACTGGTAGCGTGCTGCAAAAGCTCCTGAACGGTCTTTACATCTTCTCCATTTGCCTTCAGAAAAGTTCCGAAGGTATGGCGGAAGGTGTGCCAACCAATCCGTTTGTGAAATGCCGGCCTTTCGTGCCACAGGCCGGATGTAGCGCTTGATCAGATTGTCTGGCCAATAGGGTTGTTTTCCCTGCATGGTTTAACGCATAAGGAATTGCCGCAGCCATAGAATTAATGGATGGGAATTCTTAGCGATGTGAAGCCTGGCGACTGGCTAACCGTCAACGTTCGTGGCGTTAGCAAACTTGAAAAGGTGACTTCGACGTCGCAAGTGTCGGTCGTGACCGAGCACTATCGATTTGCGAAGAGCGGCATACAGTGGCCGGCAAAGACAGCGAGCATCTCAGCGCGGCCTGCGATGCCTGCTGAGATTGAGAAATGGCTTAGGTGGGTCGACGGTGAAGCTGGCGATTCGGGCGATCCGAAGTTTCGTGCTTGATGTTTGGCTCTTTGATACCGAACAGATATCCCATAAAATGAAAGATGACTTGAACACAAAGGATTTGGCCAGTCGCGCTTCCCAAAGCAATCAATCCCTGATCACTTTACTTTATGCGCCTTATAAAGCGACGCTCCAGTGAGACCATTCCTATTCCATCCGCATAAACTGAAACTTGTTGCTGAGAATCGCCTTCTGCCGCGTCGTCGCGAAGCCATACCACGCGCCCGGTATGCAAAATTCCTTTGGAAGCATGAGTTCCCTTCTTGCCTAGGTCTGCACACTCGTAGGGGACTGACTGTGTAAGAGCGTATTCGATCTTGAAATCCGGCGGTTTATCCATGACTTATCACTTCGGCCCGCGCTAACCGGTGTCAACATAGATGAAGATCAAAGGATCGGAGATGTGCGAAATAGTTATAAAGGCCACGAAGATTTCGCAGAAAATCTACACATTTCCGGTCGCGTCCGATAAGCCGGCTTGGCTATCCGAAATCTAGACGGGAAGGATGATCGGTCCACAACGAAAAGATGCTGGTCCGTCAGTGCCGGACAGAATGTTGGACGTTTAGGGCCACAACTTAGGTCAATCATGAAAGAGGTTCGATATCAACTTCCACATTGAGAGAGTGTTGGCCTCCTCCCGAAATAAGACCACGCAGAGGACTAACGTCGCCGTAATCCCTGCCCCAGGCCAGCGTGACATGGCCATCCGTTGGAGCGACATTGTTGGTAGGGTCCATATCAAGCCAACCTTCATCCAAACTATAGGCAGAGATCCAGGCATGGGATGCGTCTGCGCCAACCATGCGTGGTTTGCCGGGTGGCGGATAGGTGCGCAGATAGCCGCTCACATAACGAGCTGCCACATTGATTGAGCGCAGACAAGCAATCTCCACCTGCGCAAAATCCTGACAGACGCCGTGACGCTTTCTAAAGACTTCCTCGGGTGGAGTCCGGACGTTCGTCACTTTAGAGTCGAAGCGGAAGTCTCTATAGATTCGCGCGGTCAGTTCTATCAATGCTTCTCTCATGGGGCGTCCAGGCGTGAAGGATACGAGCGCGTATGCTGCGAATTCCTGATTGGGACGCACACGCGGCGATGCAAACCGGAACTGATATGCGGCCAGACTTTCCTCACTATGATTCTCTGCAAGGGGTCTGGCGGACATTTCCCATGGAGACGAAAAACTTGCCGGCGGTAGGGACTGCTTATCGATCTCGACTTCACTCTTTGCCTCGACGATGAGCTCTTTATGCGGCTCCTCTATGGCAAAAAAGGAACGGATGTTACCAAAGTAGTCTACCCGCTCGGTCAAAATCGACGGCGTAGGATGAATGCTTATCGTGTTCTTTACCAGTCTATTCTTCGAGAAAGATCGAGGCTTTAGGTATGCCACGTGGTCGCCGACTGAAACTGGCGCCGAGTAACGAAAGGTGGTCCGATGGCTAACGTTGTAGACCATTTCAGTCACTCCCCATTGTGATCGGCAAAGTACGTGCGTGACTGAAATAGTGGCTAGAAAGATTGTTCGACCAGGAGGGCAGGAGATTCTCCAGCCGGGCCAGAAACAGATCCACTTCCTCGTAACCGTCGGAAAGGTGAGAGCCTGCCTTGTTGATACGTTGTGTCATCGCCTGTAGATCAATTTGTCTCAATGAGACGACGGCATCCTCAATGGCCTGCAGATCGGTTGGCAGATTTCGCGGCAGCTTCGCGTAAAGTTCGGCGAGATGATCCAGTTGAAAGCCCAGCGAGCGAGGGTTATGCTCATCCGCCATGAGGACGTCAAGCACGGCGAGCGGCTGCAGGTTTGTGTAATAACGTGTGCGGTAAGTTACGGTACTGTCGGCTACCTCCAACAACCGCTCGAGATAAGCCCAGTTTTCGACGGCCAAAGGCTTGGTCACGTGGCGTAGCTCGTGTGTCAGGTAAATCGCGCGCTCAAGGCGGCGACCAAGACTCAGAAAGAGCCAGCCAGAACCGCGATTGATATTTTCCCGCTCCATTCCGGAAAACGCTGAAAGAAGCTCAAGGCACTTTGTAAGCATCGCCGAATAGCTCGTCAGGAATGTACCTTTATGGGCTTGGACCGAGCTGCGTAGTTGGCCCAGCAACGACATCATGTCTCCAGAGAGACGTTCGCGCACACTGTCGCCGATTCGCGATACTTCAGCCAGCGTTGCGGCCAAGCTGTCGGTTCGTTTTTGATCGGTTAATAAGGCGAGCAGCTCTCTTCGTAGCGCGTTGAAGCTCGTCCGCCCGCGCTTTCCTTCAGCAAGTCGAGCAGAGCGGGTTCCGAGACAAGCAGCGATACAAGTAAGACTCTCCAACTCTGAATCATCTGCAAGCTGAACCCTCGGGATAAGTGAGCGAATGATTCGTGCTTGGTTTTCAGCGCGCTCCACGTAGCGGCCCAGCCAGAATGTGTTATCGGCCACGCTGCTGGGCACTACCAGCGACGCGCGACGCAACTGCACGAGTTCGTTGCGAGGGGGCAGCATGCTGAAGGTATCGACTGGCCCGTCGGAAAGCACCCAGGCATCTTTGCTGTGGCCTCCCCGCTGCATAGACACTATTGAACCGCGGTCTTCGGCGACGCGCACCAGTCCTCCTGGAAATGCTACCCAACCGTGCCCAGTGTTCATGACATAGGTACGCAACACGACGCTTCGAGACTGCAGGGCTTCGTTCTCCCATACGGGCGCAGTCGAGAGTTGGACCTGTTCTTGCGCGACGTATTCATGTGGGCTGCTGCGCAGGCGCACTAGAAATTTCTTGTAGTCCGCTTCCGTCAGTTCTGAACCGAAAACGGGCTCCATCCCGACCGAAGAGAATGCCGGTTTTACGACAACTGATTGCAAATTATCGACGACCCAGTTCATAGCGCTCTCTTGCCCGCACCACCAGGTCGCGACCGACGGCAGTTTAAGTTCGTCACCGAGTAGGCGTCTCGCAAGGCCAGGAAGGAACGGCATGATGGCGGCCGATTCGACTACGCCGCTGCCGAGCGCATTCGCCACCTTGACATTGCCGGCGACCACAGCTTCGACAAGACCGGAAACTCCTAGCAGCGAATCACCACGCAATTCGAGCGGATCACAGAAGTCATCGTCCACCCGACGCAAGATGACATCGACCTGTTCAAGGCCGCCGACAGTCTTTATGAAGACAGACCGGTCTCGAACCGTGAGGTCTGCTCCTTCCACAAGCGTAAAACCAAGGTATTTTGCAAGATAGGAATGCTCGAAATAAGTCTCGTTGTGGGGGCCAGGCGTCAGCAGAACGATCCGAGGGTTGTTTCGTCCGGAGAGTTGCGCCAGCGCTTCGCGTTGTGCGCGGAAGAACGGTGCGAGCCGTTGTACATTGGAGTTGCGAAATAATTCAGGGAGAAGCTCGGACACGATCAGACGATTTTCCAACGCGTAGCCACTCCCGGAAGGGGCCTGTGTGCGATTGGCCAACACCCACCATTTCCCATCAGGAGATCGCGCGAGATCGACGGCCAACATGTGCAGATAACTCTCGCTGGGAACTCTAACACCAACAAGTGGACGGAGAAATGCGGGGTTGGCATAAAGCAGAGCGGCAGGAAGAAGGCCATCCTTTAGCAAGTTTTGCGAATGATAAATGTCTTCGAGAATGAGGCTGAGGAGTTGGGCCCGCTGAATAATACCAGCTTCGATGAGCCGCCACTCCGCGTCGGAAATCAACAGCGGGACCAGATCTATCTTCCACGGCCGGTGAGCACCCAGTGGATCGCCATACATGTTGTAGGTGATTCCGTTCTCACGGATCCGCTGCTCCGCTTGAGTCCAGCGGAAAGCCAACTCAGCAGGTCCGATCGATCGAAGGGAATCCATCAGCCCCGCCCAATGTGGGCGGGGCGTGATGCCATCCACGGATGACTCCTCGTAGGCCACGCCATAACGCAGTGGCGACTGGTAAAGATCACCAATCATGGATTCCTCACGTCTGCGGAACTCTGGCCAGCGGCACGAAACTCATCCACAGGCGCGGGCCAGCGGAGGTCCAGCGTCATTGGGAAGATCAGGTTATTTTCCAATTGTGGAGTCACCATGACGTACTTTGGCGGAGCTGTGATGACGAAGCGGCGCGAACGCCGCTCGCTGGCCTCGGCTGCATTAGCAGGGCGAGTGAGATGACGGGCCCCGTCAGGCTCGCTTACATAGTAACTGCATCGGCCCACGGAGCGTTCTTTCCAAGTATCGATTAGGTCAAATATTAAAGGAGCGTGAACCGGAATCGTCGGGTGCAGCGCGGCGGACAATCTGCGCGCACGATACCGAATGCCCGCAAGCGCCTCATCTTGTGTTTCCAGAGGATGGAGAGGCACTCTTCGCCCATTGCACGAGACGGCGTAACGAGACGCCACGGTGAGTCCCGTCACTTTCACCTGTATCCTTTCGAGCGAAGAATCCACGTTTCTGCCAGTTCCACTGGAGGTAGTTTCCTCTGCCAGCACATTCCACGGCTCCAGCGCCTGCCGCAGTTCGAGTCGCATGCCATCGACTTCGATCTCGCCCAGCTTCGGAAAACGGAACTCCAGGTGTGACGCGAACCACTTGTCAACGAACGGATACCCATTGCTGCGAAGGGTATCGAGTACGTCAATAAAATCGCGCTCAACAAAATGTGGCAACATAAATCGGTCATGGAGAGCAGTCCCCCAACGCAGCAGACTGCCTGTAAAAGGTTCTTTCCAGAAAAGCGCAAACAGTGCGCGCACGAGTAGTGTCTGAAGAAGTCCCATCCGATAGTGCGGAGGCATTTCAAAGGCGCGCAGCTCCAGCAATCCCAGCCGTAGACCTTGACCTGCGGGCGGGTAAAGCTTATCAATGCAGAACTCGGCCCGATGACTATTGCCGGTCACGTCCACGAGAAGATTACGGAATAGACCGTCTACAACGTCCGGCGGACATTCGGTAAGGGGAAGATGGCTAAACGCTACCTCGAGCTCGTATAGCGCATCGACCCTTGCTTCATCGACACGAGGGTATTGGCTTGTAGGACCCACGTACAGGCCTGCAAACAGGTAGGAAAGGGACGGATGGTTCTGCCAAAAGGAGAGCAGGCTGCGGAGCACGTCTGGGCGGCGCAGTATGGGACTATCCGCAAGGCTCGGGCCGCCTAACGTGATGTGGCTGCCTCCGCCGGTGGATCGATGAGTACCGTCGTAGCCAAACTTAGCTTCAATCAGCCCAACCTTCCGCGTTTCCTCTGCGAGCATTTCGCTATACGTTTCCAGTTCATCCCATTCCCTCGTGGGAGGCATATTGACCTCTAGCACGCCCGGATCAGGTGTCAGGCTGAACACTTGCATCCTCGGATCCGACGGCGCTGAATAGCCTTCGATCCAGATCGGCGTTTGAAGATGCTGGCTCGTCTCTTCCACGGCCGCCACCAGGTCAAGATAGTCTGCGAGTACCGAGACATACGGCAGAAAAACGTGCAGGCGACCCTCACGCGCCTGGACACAGAGCGATGGACGAATCAGTTCCTGCGCTGATGCCGCATCCTCTGAAATCGCCGGCAGTGGGTCAGGCCCAGGATCCTGACCGAACATCTCCGGTCGTCTCGTTACGGCTGAGGGTAGTTTTACCTTCCCGTCCTCATCGATCTCGTAGGAGAGAGTATCTGGTGCCACCCACGGCATCATTTCCAAAGGTATCCGGTAGCCGATCGGCGAGTCGCCAACAGACAAAGTAAACTTCTCCGGCCTCGGAAACCATAGCTGACTCGACCAGATGCGCGAGTCCCCAAGCTGACGGCGTCGCAATGGAAGTATGAATCCAGTCGCTTCTTCCTGCTCACTAAGAGGCTCCATTGCCGGCAAAATATTTTCTGGCTCAGCCCCGAGACGCCGACTCAGCGCCTGCAAAAATGCGTACGCTTGGGTGTTACCGTGGGCATCGTTTTTGCTTTCCAAAGCGAAGAGATCGACGTTCTCCCACACCGGGACACCGTCCTTGCGCGAGATGCAGTGAAATGCCCAACGTGGCATCTGCTCGCCCGGATACCATTTGCCTTGGCCAAAATGAAGTACTCCACCCGGCGCTGTACGTTGCCGGATGGAACGGATCAGTGTCAAGCCTGCGCTACGCTTTTGCGGACCCAGCGCCTCATGATGCCATTGGGCGCTCTCCGGCTCATCGAGGCCGACAAATGTTGGCTCGCCACCAATGGTAAGCCGCACGTCCTGTGCTTCCAGGTCACGGTCGATGTCATGTGCCAACCCTCGTATCTTGTTCCAATCGTGTTCGCTGAAGGGCGAGGCCAGGCTTGGTGTCTCATCCAACCTGCGAATTTTCATCCCGTAATGAAACTCGACGGCGGCAGGTTCAACAGTACCGCTGATAGGCGCAGCATCGCCGGGAGTTGTGCCGCAGGCGAGCGGAATGTGTCCCTCTGTCGTTAACAGGCCCGACGTCGGATCCATCCCAACCCATCCCGCTCCCGGCAGATAGACCTCAGCCCAGGCATGAAGTTCGGCCGAATCGGTCTTGCGCTCATCTTCCGCAGTGAGCCCCTCATCATCCCCTAGCTGAATGAGATATCCGGAGACAAAGCGGGCGGCGAATCCCAGTCGGCGGCATACCTGTACGAGTAGCCAGCTTGAGTCTCGACAAGAACCCGTACGCATCAACAGTGTCTGTTCGCAACTTTGAACCCCATGCTCCAGCCGGCTCGTGTATGCGACCTGATTGCGTATTCGGTCGTTCAGGCCAAGCAGGAAAGCTATGGTCGGCTGTGGGCCACGAACGCTTTCGACGAACGCGCTGAGCTGCGGTCCGGCAGGCTCGACGGACAGAAATGGCTCTAGATCCCTCGCTACCTCAGGTTTATAAGTGAATGGCACCATCTCGGCGTCAGGGTCTAGAAGAAAGGCGAAGGGATTCACCGGAATCAGGTCCGCAACCATATCCACAGTGACAGAGAATTCCGATGTCTTGCTCGGAAAGACAACCCGAGCTACATGATTCGTCAACGGATCAAACTGCCACGAGCGAGTGCTGTCGGTCGGCTTTATTTCCAATGAGTAGCTGAGAATGGGCGTGCGACAGTGAGGGGCAGGGCGCAGCCGAATCGTCTGCGGCCCCAGCGACACTGGCTGCTCATAGCGGTACCGAGATTCGTGGTGCACTGCTACTTTGGTTCCCATTTCACCCTCGTCCGGTTCTTCGGTCAGTCGTCTTGTTCGAGTCGTGCTGCCTTAGGTGGTTGCGGCTTGCGTCTGGATCGGACTGGCTTGGCTGGCGTTAGTCTGAGTTGGCGTGTTGGATTCGCTTTGGCTAATTGGGACTGCGACTGCATTGAGATCTTCGGGAAGTGGAACTCTGTTTCCCTCCCCATCTACTTCCCAGGAGTCAACATAAAAATAAGTCAGGTGAGTTGCGCCAAAGCTGGTTGTAATGGCTACGTCGGCCGCGTCTCTACCCGTGGCCATCAAAACTCTTCCCAGCCGCGGATAATTGTGGCGAGCATCCAGACTAATCCATTGTCCATCAAGGAAGACTTGATACCAGGCGCTGAAGTCGCCTGCGCCGGAACTGGGCCTTCGGATGTCGCCGATGTAACCTGTCACGTAGCGAGCGGGGATATTCTGGCATCGGGAAAGCGCTATCGCAAGATGTTGAAAATCTCGGCACACGCCCACGCGTTCAGTGAAGACGTCCATCGCCGTCTTGGTTGGCCGTGCGGCGTTGTAGTTAAAGATCACCTTTTCGTGAATCCTAGACGCTGGTCCTAATCTCTAAGTCGAATTATGTGAGATTTCATAGTTTAATGCATGCGCTGCGAATACGGGTGGAAGCGACTGTGACCTGCAGTCCGATTTTCGCCGTGCATTTACGAAAAATCTAGGCTTGAATAGCCACCACTGCTGTTCAAGCCTCGAACATACGCTCGAAACGGTTTAGAACTAAACATTCTAGAAACGCCTGGGATTGGAAAGCGTGCTCAGTAGCAAAACGTCGCGAACCATTGAACCTTGAGAGTTGAAAGCGCTTCGCCTCCCTCAGCGATGATCATGCAAATCAACCGGTGTCTCGGCATAGTGTTTCCGGGTTGCCGTCGTACTTAGATGGAGCGCTTTGCTAAGAGAGTGATCAGCGGCGAAGTTCAGCATCGCGGACACATCCTCTATCTCTTTGGGCATTCGTCTCAAGACATAGATCGAATGCAGTGCGAGCTTTGTTTGGAATTCCTGTATTATCGCCGCGGTAAATTTATAGAAGCCAGTGACTTATTGAAACAGGAAACCGGTGGCTACCAAGCGCGTCTTAAAGATAAACCTTCGCACCTGTAGAGGCGAAGCTACTTCGCTCTTATTTAATACCTTACGAAAAAAGAACACATCTGGGGTGGCTACACTACACTTTCACTTGCGCGGATCAAAAAGGCGAGCATCTCGGATATTCTTTGCACGTATTCAAAGTCCAGTTTGAAGAGGCTCTCAATTATGTCGATGCGTCGCCGTGATCTATTGAAGTCTATTGGAGGCGTTGGTTTGCTCGGCCTCGCAGCGCCTGTCGTTCGCGCACAGGAGCAGTTGGCACAGGCTACACGAGCCATGCCCACACCACGTATCAAAGATATCAGCGTCATTGAGTGCGCACCGGCTGGCGCGCGGCTAACGGTGGTGAAGATCACGACTGATCAGGACGGGCTATATGGCTATGGCTGCGCGACATTTACGCAGCGGGCCGACCTGGTGAAGCCGGCAGTAGAGCGGTATTTGAAGCCGTTTCTGTTAGGCAAGACGACGGACCGAATCGAGGACATCTGGCAGAGCTGTTATGACAGCTCTTACTGGAAAAATGGACCAGTGCTCAATAACGCGTTAAGCGGGGTCGACCAGGCGCTTTGGGATATCAAAGGACGACAGGCGGGAATGCCGGTGTACCAGTTGGCGGGAGGCAAGTGCCGCGAGGCCGTGGATTGTTACGCCCACGCGGACGGCCCGGAATTCGCAGATGTGGTGAGTGCGGCAAAAAAGTTTATGGCACAGGGCTTCCGCAATGTCCGTGTGCAAGTTGGACTGCCCGGGATGGCGGGCTATGGCTCAGCCCACGGAGAGGCTCCGCCACTGAAGGCACTACACGACAAACCATTGTTCGAACCGGCTTATCAGATGCGGCGCGCGCTAAAGCTGCTGGAAGTCTGCAGAACGGAATTGGGAGACGAGGTCGAGCTACTGCATGATATGCATGAGCGACTGACTCCAAACCAGGCGGTACAGTTCTGCAAAGAGGCGGAAAAGTTCCGGATGTTCTTTCTGGAGGACCCGCTTTCTCCGGAGGATAATGAATATTTCCACCAAATCCGCTCGCAATGCTCCACCCCGATTGCAATGGGCGAGCTTTTCAATAATCCTCATGAATGGCAACCGCTGATCGAGCAGAGGCTGATCGATTACATTCGAGTGCATGTGTCGCAAGCGGGCGGATTTTCACCCGCGCGAAAGATCGCGATTCTGGCCGAGCAGTATGGCGTGAAGACAGCATGGCATGGACCAGGAGATGTTTCGCCGGTAGGTCACATGGCGAACATAACACTTGATATCGTCAGCTATAACTTTGGCATCCAGGAGTACACGCCCTTCAATGCGGTAACACAGGAGATATTCAAAGGGTGTCCCGTGATGAAGGACGGCTATTTCTGGGTGAATGAGAAGCCGGGGTGGGGAATCGAGATCGACGAGAAGCTGGCGGCGAAATACCCGTTTATTGACAGTCCAAACCATTTAAATGGCGGCTGGGGCGAGATCCGTAGGCGGGATGGAACAGTGATCAAACAGTAGGATTCGCGGATTCAGAGTCTACCTGCTGAGTGTATTGACTGAGGATGCGCTCTGGGGCGAAAGCTCTGGCGAGCGGTGCTGTGGCGGGCAACTTATAAAATGATTGTCTGGATATCAAATAAGGCACGCGCAACCGATCATATCCGAGTAGCATGAAGTCGCGGAGCCGGAAGACATGAACAGACGAGAAATGTTGACCACCACGGGTGCTGCGACGCTTGCGGCACTCTGCATGCCGAAGCTGATGAAGGCCGAGGCTCCGGCGAGCCGGGTTGCAATCGTGCGCTGCCGCGATTACGCGCAATATGGGCAGCAACTATCGAGCGCGTTCGATCAGATCGGCGGCATCGAGAAGTTGGTGCGTGGAAAGACGGTTGCGCTCAAGCTAAATCTCACAGGGAATCCGAAGAACTTTCCACTGACGACCGACCTTCCTTATCGAACGAATCCACAATCAGTGGCGGCGACAGTGCATCTGTTTGCCAGGGCGGGTGCGCGGCGGGTTCGCATGATTGAAAGCTTTTTCCCGGCCGATCAGGATCTCTCGCTGTGGGCACGCTATGGCCTGGACATAAACGCGATTAACAATATGGGCATACCGGTGGTTTGGGAAAACGTGCAAAACCTGGGCAACTACAAGCAATATGTGCGCATGAAGGTGCCCTGGGGCGGGTACGCCTATCCCGCATATCACCTGAACCCGGCGTTCTATCAGTGCGACGTGTATGCTTCGATGGCGAAGCTGAAGAACCATTGGGTTGCAGGCGTGACCATGACGATGAAGAACAACTTCGGCAACACGCCCTGCTCGCTCTATGGCGGGGATTGCGGACCTAACGGGAACGAACGGCCGACGAAAGAGCGCGGAGCTGTGCTGCACGACGGAACGACGTCCGTGCCCGCAGGAGTAGATGCCGAGTTGCATCCTGATTCGCAGCGCGATCCGGGCTATCGGGTCCCCCGCGTTCTGGTTGATCAGAACGGTATCCGGCCAATTGATATCGCGATCGTGGATGGCGTCGAGACAGTGCGGGGAGGGGAAGGTCCGTGGCTTCCTGGCCTGGAAAAGATGACACCGGGCGTGATCATTGCCGGCCGCAACGCCGTCTGCGTGGATGCTGTCGGGATGGCAGTGATGGGCTACGATCCGTATGCGGAGCGCGGCACTTCTCCGTTCATCCGAGGCGACAACTCGCTGCGTCTCGCGGAAGAAGCCGGGATCGGAACACGGGTCCTGAAGCGTATCGAAGTAGTCGGACTTTCGATTAAGGACGCTCATATCAATTTCGGCCCCGGGGCCGTTGGTAAGAAGCTGAGCGAATTGAACTCATAATCGCACCCGGTGTGAAGCGGGTTGGGAGCGCTTGCTTACTCGCGCGTGCGGCACGCTCCATTGATGACTTGGATGTGTGGATGGCTGTGATCAGGTCTTTGACTGCATATTCCAGAATCCAGTCTGATTCTAAAAGACCGCGAATTCGCATGGGTAGGGCATTCGACCGCAATTACGGCACAAGCCAGGCCGTCATTCCGAAAGTCTGGGTCATTTCGCCCTGTATTTTACGATCTGATCAACCAATTCAACGCGAATACGTTTGGGATTATTGGTCGTTAAATCATTGTAATTAAAATACATAACACCGAGCGGTTATTAGGTCGAATTAGGATTACTAGCGCAACGCATCGACGCGATTTCGAAAGCATGGATGCGTTACAAAGCAGTCTTTCCCAAGAAAAGAAAACTAAAAAGACAACAGAGTAAAGCAGCCGAGGCAGCAGGCTGGCCACAGTCAGACGGAAGTAGTTGCAATTGCGGACTCACTGATAAGCTCCCTTGCATCGTCCATGACCGAGTGTAGAACATCGTCCCAACAGCCTTGTCGCCCACGTTGTATTCGTTGCCATCCCACGGATGGCCGCAGACGTGCCGGTAGGCAAAAGGGGGTGCCTGCAAACATTCCCCATGCGCCCTTATCGCGGACAGTGGTTGGAGACCATGCTCTTTTGCATCAAAGGGTCACGTGATCCAATGAGGTCCGATTGGTAGAGCGGGACTCGTCTTGTCTGCCGGATCGGTATTACTCCTCTGGTCGCTCCGCAAATCAATGGGTTTTATATGAGCCAGTCCCAGTACCGGTTGTGGTTACGCTTGGTTATATTCACGGCCGTGTCATGCCTGTTGCTTATTGATCGGTTACCACCGCCAACGAATATATGCAGGAGTTACCCAAAAGCGTGTAGGAGATGGTCGGTTCTGTCCTATCTCATGCTTGTGAGCGGAGCATTTGCAACAAAGCCTCGAAGCAAAACACCGCTAAGTTGTTGAAAATTGGTGAGCACAGCAGGATTCGAACCTATGACTTCCACCGTGTGAAGGTGCCGATCCACGCGCAAGTGATTGAGGGCAAAACAGTTATAAGTCGGTAAAACCGGGAAAACCGGCCCAATCGGCGGTATTTGCCACAAAAATGCCACAAAGCCAAGACACATTGAGTGGGTATGGGCTGACCCGCGGGGATCAGCCCAACGAAGTTGATCTGATCAGATCTCAAATGCGGCGACTTTGCGGCGGTCTCGCTCTTGCATTCCGGCGCTGAAAGGCAAGTACTCCATGCTCCAATCCCGCAACATATTGATCAGGCGTACGACAGCGAGGCCTCCCGAATCTGATAATGAATACTCAACATGCAATACTTTGTTGCTCAAGTCTTTCCGTATCACGAGACCATCTCTTTCCATTTCACGAAGGTGCTGCGCGAGCATTTTCTTGGATGCTTGAGGAAACGTGCGACGCAACTCGCCCAAACGTGCCGGCCCATGCTGAAGCCGTGAAAGAATCCGTGTCTTCCATTTCCCGTGAATCAGATCGATGGCAAGTTCAACCAAGCATTCTTCGGAACTCTTGGAATCCCTGCCGACACGCGTCCGGCTTTGCAAGCTAGGTTTAGGGCCTTCCAAGCGCGCATTGCCTCCTTTTAACTTTGTTAACGAATGCAAGGTTCGATTCCGTGTCGATTGACGTCCGGTCCGCTCAGGCAAATTCATCGACATGCTTCACCGCCGAGTAATCTGGAAGGTCTTTTGAATTCGTTCAATTCAAATTGTCTTGAAACCGACCGCGCCTCAAGCTCCGATATCTGCTTGCTCAGAGCTGTCCGGGTGATCTTCAGTCGCTCTGCCGCACGAGTGAAGTTCAGCTCATCCGCTAAAGTAAGCGCTGCATTTTGGAAACCAATGTAAATGGTGACTGGCAAGTCCAAATCCTCGAATTTAGGTCCCCATTGAGTGCTATGTCGATGGCGATTTGCTTCAAATGGTCGACACCTTCCGTAAAAACCTTCTATCTATAAGCGTGTTGAGAACTGGAAAAGTGGACAGGTGGATTAAAGAAATTTTGTCTGGGACTGTTTGTGCTGAATTGACGGCCCATATGACGGTACTCTGCTGTATCTTGGCGCTTATCGCACGAGGCACATAAATCGACACAAATGCGTGCGCGCTCCACGCATAGCTTCGGCTATTGAGCGCCGGTACGCGCAAGAATTAGGACTTGCTGTTTATGCAATCGATATCAACGGCACTAAACCATTCAAAATGAATACTGATAAGATGAGCTGATCGAGTAGTGCACTTTTGACCGCTGAGCCGACGCGTGCCTAACCACGCATGGCTCAAAGGGCGAGAGTCCACGCCTAATTCGATTTCTCTTTCGATTTCGCCCCCCTATCTAGTGACCTACCGCTGAACGGTTGGGGCGTGGTGTAAGAAGAAAAGCAGTACGATCGCCAACGCGACCACAAAGGCGATAAATAGGCCTACGACAAACGTTGCGATTTTTTCCGGGGGTCTGGGCACTCTTGGTGTCAGTTACGCCCGCTTGTCCGTCCTTCAGCTGACGCTCATTTGTCGAAAGCCGCTAAGCCGTCCGCGCCAAGTTGGTGCAAACTAGCTGACGATCGCCATTGCACCTTGCGTTTCTTGATTCTCAAATTCCGGTTTTGGCTCCAGTGCTGCAAGAATGACGGCGGATGCTTTCTGGATCACTTCAAGGCTCTGAGCCAACAGTGATGCGTTGCCGTGATAGAGCTGGATGTAATCAGCCGATGCCGTTCCCGTTTCCAGCCCTACGGCTTTACTCACAACGAACGCAATCGCTTCGGCCTCTGTTTCGCGCACGGTCTTTGTCGTTGCGGTGCGACGCTCGGATTTATGAATCATCTCGTGGCTCAACTCATGGACCAGGCAAGAAAACTCTTCGGCCTTCGACTGTCCGGGAAGCAAAACGATCTTTCCGCCATAGCTCATGCCCATTGCCGGCGCAATGCGTTCGTTGAATTCAAGCTCGATGCCCTGAGCGTTGATGAAATCGATGAGGCGATCACGGTTTGCGCCAGCATCGCCGCTGACTCGTGCATGTTCCGGAAGCCCCATGCCTTCGGTCTGCGAAATGTCGAAGACATAGGCTGCGCGAAAACCAATCAGAATGGTAATATTCTGCCGCCTCAAATCTTTCTTGGATTCTTCCCGCGGCTCGCGTTTGGCCCCAATGATGGGAGCAAGAATGCGGATGCCTCTCTCACCTTTCTTCACCCTACGGCCAAGCTGGTTCCATGTGTAGAATCCGGCGACGTGGGTTGCGTCGGGCTTCTGCCGTGCAATCTCGAGGATGTTGCCGAAAGAGTAGTTGTGAAAGCGGCTCATGGCGGTAGGTAAGCTGTCAGCATTTCGCTATGTCCCTGCTCAAGCTGCTGGATAAGGTGTTGCACGTTGGCGGCGATTACTTCTTTCGCCGTCTGCCGCTGCTGTTGCTTTTGCTCTCTTCTTTCCATTGTTTTTGCCTCCTGGCTGCCCGGTTGGGCGTTTTTGTTTCTCACCAGCGCAGCGAGACAAAAACCGCTGAACGGTCAGACAGGACAGAACGACGACCGGGAGCCGGCGTAGTCCCGCGTGGCAGGCGCGGCCAGTGACAAAGTAGTTCTTGGACTTTGGCGCGCAGTCGGCGCTCACCCGAAGGGACGGCCCGGAGCGGCTGAGCGAAGAGAACGATGGGGATCGGCGAAGTAGCCGAAAGTTGCGTCAGCTACCTTGCCCTTCGTTCTTTTAATCGGTACAAAAGCGCTATGCTGAAGAAGGTGCCAGCGGTTTCACGAAAGATAGGCGTCATCGAGACCACGGACTGCCTGCCAGTCTCGAAGCTTCCAGAGGGAGCGGAATGGACCTAAGTAATATGCGGTTTTTCGACCGTAAGTTAATTAGAATCAGTGAAAAATACCAACGATAATGTCAGTTGTCGTTGTAAATATTTGTGCTAGGCTGAATTCGTGCAAAATAGCCTCCAGCTACCCTCCGGCTACCAGGAACTCCTCCAGGAGCTAAAAGGACGCATCCGTACCGCCCAGGTCCGCGCCGGCCTCGCTGTCAGCCGCGAGTTGGTTCTCCTCTATTGGTCGATTGGCCGGGATATCCTCGCTAGGCAGGGGACCGAGGGATGGGGTACCCGGATTATCGACCGGCTTGCCCATGATCTCCAGAATGAATTTCCCGGCATCGAGGGCTTCAGCCCGAGAAGTCTTAAGTATATGCGGGCCCTGGCGGAGGCCTGGCCGGAGGAACCAATTGTGCAACAGCTTATTGCACAATTGCCTTGGGGCCACAATGTGCGTGTTCTGGACCGGATCAAGGACCGGCCGACGCGGTGCAAAGGGCGACACGACCAAACCTGGTCGAACTACATCGGGGCCATGTGCTGGTAATGACTACGCCCGAGGGTGAGAAGCGCAGATTTGAAGGCATCGTTGAGCTGGCACAATGGGCGACAGCAAAGGCCATCGGGACGGAAGAGAACGAGTGGCTTAGAAATGGCCAGGATCTGAGCTGATAGGTTCGTAGCGTTCCCGACGGGGTTGTAGAGGACAATATGGCGCCGAAAGTGGCGGAGCTCGCGATTTTTTGTCTGGCCGGATGTGCATCCCTGACGGCTCAACAGCAACACTTCTCGGGGAACGTCCGGACCGGCGAGAGCTACACCCGCGATCTAGGCCGAGGCCTCGTGCTGGTAGTGACTACGTCCTCCATTCAAGTGCAGGCGGCTCCAACTCATCAAGGAGCCGATGATTTCAGCGGCTGTGTGACGCCGCCATTTCATGGCCCTAATCCTACCGGGCTAGAAGCCTGGCAGTTTGTTACCGAACAAAATGAGCCGTTGCCGAAAGCAGAACTCGATGCGCTACATCGTCGCGAGTTTCACTTTGTCCTTACTACTGCGGACAATCATGCTGCTTGCAAGAACCTCGATGTTGCAGAGCACCGTCCGCCGATAAAGATGAAAGACGGCACCCTCGTGTATGGAACGCCTGGTTACAAATCGCCGCAATTGGGGACGGGCGTGGTGACACTCTCAGAAATTGAGTTGACCCAGGTTGGAGCGGGTCAGAAGGCAGAAGTTCAATCTCTTGTCTTCACTGCTGACATCACCCTCCCGATTGCGAAGGCAGAAGGTAAGTGAAGCAATGATTCCATTGACAACTCATACGCTAGACAAAAGCGGCCATTTCCAGCCGCTTCTGAAATATACACAGCCCATTAGCTTCGAAATACAGCCGTGGCCCGAGTACTGAGATAGCCGTCTTCACGAAGAGCCTTGTTCTTTTCGGGAATCATGGCCAAAGTCGCGTGAGGGAATTGTTTGTCATAGTTTTTTGGAATTACTTTTCGTAGGGTGCTGAGTCTCAAACTTGGCCGATGACAAGGCTGGCTCGAGCCGCCTCGACGATATCGACCGAGATAATCTGGATAGTCGACGACACAAAGCACCTCAAAAGCTACGACAAATAATTCCTCAAACCACAGACTAGGACATCTACTCATAGCGGTGCAGGGCATCTCTCAGAGAGAGCTGGCTCGAAGGCTCGACGTTCCATGAGGCGCAGATCTCTCGGGATGAGCGCCACGAATATTCCTATGCGCGACCTGCTAGACCTCAAGCCACAGGATGAAGAATATTTCGGCGGTCTGTGCGAAGCGGTGTTGGAGCGCGATGGGTACCGCTGCTGTGTCTGTGATGCGCCGGGTCGAGACAAGCGCTCGATCATTGTTCATCACCGGTACCAGGGAAGTCGGTACTTAGTTTGATGATCTCTCTCTGCCCTGGCTGCCACGCGAAGGTTCATCGGACGAAAGCTGTTATGTCCGAAATGTCCCCGCTGCTCTTGATCTTCTGGCGAGAGCAATATCCAGAGGTCACGAACAAACAACATTGAACTTCAACCCCTTAAGGGCGGCGCAGCAAACTGACCCTATAAATAACGTTGAGGAAGGCCACATTGTGAGCTTGGAATAACGCTTCTAAATGCAATGCTCTGGAGTGAAGTGAGGATCTGTAAATCGGACCCAAACCGATTCGACTGCTGAGAGCTCTAGTCCCAACTGATACAGAAATCCAAGGTGGTCGTAGAGTAATTATTACTGAAGGTGATTCATGAGCGGTATAGTCAGCCCGCCGGCTGTCATGAGCACTTTATCCAAATGGGTGCCTGCACTGTATGCGGTCAGGTGAAGCGTTTTCGGAACGTTGCTGCCATACTGTTGCAGCACTAGCGAATAGGCACCAGGCTGTTTTCCCTGCAATGGAATGTCCAAGGTCATGGCGCCTGAACCTTTAGCGAGCGACGTAAACACTACGGGGACGCTCTGCCCGCTAGGGCTCGCCAACTTGATTTGGCTGATGCACGCGGTGTCACCTCCCTGCAATGTCAGCTGCCCGTTCTTTCCGGCCATCAAAGCGTCGATTCCTATCAGCTTCCAGTCACCACCCTCGTACTGCTGGAATGTGAGTGTTGGCCATTCAAATGAACGGAAGCCCCAGTAGCCGCGAAGTGTACCTTGCACAAAACGGCCCGTTACATTGGCTTCCGGAGCAACTGAGCTGGCAGCTGACTGCAAGGCATTGCGCACGCTAGCGTCGGTTCGCACAAGGCCGCCGTCAAATGCATCCGGCTTGAGTGGGATGCTTGCCGGTGAAGCGGAGGGGCCAAAGTCAATCGAGAGATCGTGAGCGAACTCTGTAGCGAACAGTAGCGGATCTCCACGCAATGGCAGGGTTAGCGCCGGGTTCGCAAGGCACAAGATCTGGGCCGGATTTGCCAGGCGCAACGGCGGCAGGCGCGCGCTTTGGATTGCCGGTAGCGCAATCACGATCACTGACTTCGGATTGTAAAATGCTGGCGGAGCATTCAGTTTGAGATTTAGGGTGGGGCCTTGCGGAAAGCTGATAGCAGGGATGTACCTGTATTGTGCCGTGCGCATCATGACGGTCAAATGTACCAGGTCGATCAAGGTGCCGACATATGCGGAATAGACAGCGTTATCGGTCTGTCCCGCCTCGCCGAAAAATTCCGACGAAGCACCTGTCGAAATCGCGTCTATGATCGTCTGACCGTGACCGTCATCAAGCAGCAGAGGGGCACTGGCCTGCGTCAGGCAATCAACCTGGTCTTCCACCGGCTGCTCGAAACAGTCGGCGTTCGGCCTCAGGGCCAGCGCTGCAGCAAGTCTTGCTGATCGCGCCTGGATCACTTTCTCGTCATCTAACGCGACTGTTTGCATTCCGGCGAGATAGCGCTCGATACGCTGCTGTTCGAACGAAGCTTTGTTGAGCGAAATATTTGCCCGTATGAAAAGGCCGGGATTTCCCCTCACGGCAGAGCGAAGCGTTTTGAAGTCGCCGTCTGTTTCAGGCGCGACAAACAGCAACGCGCGCTGAGCGCCGTCAGGAACGATAACCAGCGTCCCTTCCAGGAAAGGGCGCTTCCAGGTTTCTATCTTCGTGAACCAATTGTCCGGTGGCTCGTTCGTTGTGCCGCGCAGAAAGGCCACGATCAGCAGCAGGTGGTTCGACTGCGTTGCAGGAAGGTCCGCCTTCACTCGCAGTTTGTCATGCGGCAACAGCTCCGGCACCTCGGCGATCGGCAACGTCGTATTGCCACGCGTGACATAGACATCGATCTTCGGTCCGGGAAGATCGAAGCGGGCATCGTCTGCACGTACAGCTACGGCGCTGCAGAACACCACAAGGCACAGGATGGCTTTCGCTAGTCTCATTACGCTTCCAACTATAGAAAGGAGGTCTATTGAAACCAATGGTGATTGCTACACGAGCTACCATGTGGTTCTACACGGAGACGCCTAGAACGGCTTGCCGACTTATGTCATTCTGCACGGTACAACATACTACTGCGTCGATCCGCGTTGCTTCATGGAAAAGCCCATCCAGGTCTTGGGTTGCGAAAGCTGTTGTTTCACTGGCCGTCGGGCTGCATCGTCACTCCAATCGCCTACTGAACAATACAAGTATCGCGAGGGAGAAGATGATTGCAATGAGCAATCACTCACACATCGCGCTTGTGCGTTGCCATACCATCCACCCATCCGTGTGGAACCACACGGGTATGCCGTGCGGTGGTGCATATAGCCGCTATGTAGCGATACTGATTCCTATGGAGACAGCAGCGCTCTATGATCTGAATCGTGCAGCATACCGAAAGTAGCGAATGACCATACTGATTGTGGAAGACAACCCGACGGTGCGAAGACTTATTCGACGTGCGACCAGCGACATCGCGGACAAAATTTGGGAATGCGAAGACGGCGCCGATGCGCTTGCTGCATACACCGCGGATCGCCCGGACGTTGTGCTCATGGATGTGCGTATGCCGCGTATGGACGGCCTTTCAGCAACGCGGGAGATTCTGCGTCATCATCCAGACGCCAGGATCATCATCCTCACGGACTACAATGACGACGAGCTGCGCAGTGCCGCCCGCGAGGCTGGAGCGTGCGCCTACGCGTTGAAACACAATCTCACCGAACTCGACACCGTGCTTCAGGAAGTGCTGGGACAACCACCATGCGCCTCATCGCCGCGCATCAACTGATCCGGCGCTCTAATGGAGCCGCTCATGGAGTACAGATCGATGTTGCAGTGCAAACCGCGCCAGCGCATTCGCTCCTTCGATATTCAACTTGCGGCACATGTTCGTGCGGTGATTTTCCACCGTGCGGTAGTGGATCGAAAGCTTGTCGCCAATCTCTTTGCTGGAAAGTCCATCCGCGATCAATCGGAGCACTTTTTTCTCTGTAGGAGTCAGCACACTGATGTCAAGTAGCTGTCCGCTCCCGGATGATTCTGTCTTTTGTTTTAGCAGGACAGCGGCCATCGTCGAACCGATGTATGTTCTGCCTGCGCATACAGCATGAATCGCAGCGACCACCTCATCGGTCTCGCTGCCTTTCAGCAGATATCCCTTGCCGCCCACATCCATTGCAGCGCGCATCAGATCCTCATCCGCATGGAACGTCATGAAGACAATGCGTGTGTCAATCTTCTGTGCTGACACCTCGCGTGCCACGCCCAACCCGTTAAGGCCCGGCATGTCTATGTCGAGAATCGCCACCGCGGGCCGCAACTCCATAATCTGCCGCAGCGCGTCGTTACCATCCATAGCCTGCGCAACGACACGCAGGCCCTCGTCTTCTTCGATGGTCGCCTTCAATCCTCGACGTACAACCGGGTGATCGTCCGCAAGCAGTACTTCGATTACCTCGCTCATCGTACTCGCTCAGTCTCCAATGGGAAGTGGATCACAAGCAGGGTACCATTCCCCGTTTCGCTTTTAATCTGGAGTGTCCCTTTCAGCAGCGTGGCGCGCTCGCGAATGCCGGTCAATCCAAATCCTCCAGGGCCGGCCGTCACGCCATGCGGCTCGCTCGGCAAACCCTTGCCGTTGTCTGAAATCGTCAGCAACACGGACGACTTCGTTTTTTCCGCTGTCACCATGCCCCGGCTCGCATCGGAATGCTTCACGATATTATTCAGGGCCTCCTGCACGATGCGGTAGACGTTAATGCGCAGCTCCTCCCGAAAGGCATCGACAATGTCCGCGATCTCTGCCGTTAGATCGATCTGCGACGCACGCGCCACCGTCTTCACCAGCGCCTGGATTGCTTTTGAAAGTCCCAATCGGTCAAGTTGAAATGGTCGCAGCGCGTATGAAATCGATCGCGTCTCCTCGATCGCCTGCGTGGCCTCGGTATGGATCTCTTCAATCGTCTGGTGCTTGTCTTCTTCGGTTGGCGCCTTCCCCTTAGTCCGTAGCAGAAAGAGCGCGAGGTTGTTGATGATAATCAGCCGCTGGCCCAGACTATCGTGCAACTCTGCGGCAATGCGCCGCCGTTCGTTTTCCTGGGATGCGATCAATTCGCGTGAGAATGCCTGCTGTGCTGCATTTGCACTTTTTAGCCGCCTCACGCGGTAGTGCCACACGATTGCCACTGCAAACAGAGCCGCAAGAAAGACAATGGCGAGAAACCATGAGCGGCGATAAAAAGGGGGAATCACGGTGACCGGAAGTATGCCGTCCGCAAGACTCACGACGCCGTCACTGTTTCTCGCTGACACGCGAAAAATGTAATTCCCGGGCGGCAGCAGCGTGTAGTAAGCCGTTCGCCGGTGGCCCACTTCCTGCCAGTTGTCATCCACCCCGTCCAGCTTGTAGCGAAACGAAATCTGTTCCGGCTTCGAGTAACTCAGCGCCGTGTACTGCACTTCAAGATTCGTCTGCCCTGGGCGTAACACCACCTTGTTCACTGCATTCTGCAGTGCATGTTCCACCGACGCCGACTCGATGACGATGCGTGGCGGCTCCTCGTCAACGGGAATGGATACAGGATCGACAATAGCGACACCCTTCTGGGTTGGAAACCATAGCAAACCATGAGCGTCCTTGGCTCCTGCCGGCCAGAAGCCCCCGCTGCACTCCGCGCTCAACATCCCATCGGCACGCCCATAGGCGACGGAATCGACCCGCGCTTCGCGCCCATCCGCCACGTCGCTCAGTTGTTTCCTGCTCACGCGGTAGATGCCGCGGTTGGAGCTGATCCAGAATCGTTCCTTCGCATCTTCAAGAATCTGGAGTGCGCCATTGTCGTAAAGCCCAGAGCTCTTATTGAAACTTACCCATCTGCCATTTCGAAGCCAGCCGATACCGCCATCGTAAGTGCCCACCCAGATGGCGCCGGTGCTGTCTTCCATCACGGAGTCAACACTATTACTGGGCAGACCCTGCGCCTCAGTCCAGCGAGTCATCACTCCGTTGTGCATGCGCGTCAGTCCACCATATCCTCCTATCCACGTGTCTCCTCTGCTGTCCTCGAAGATCGCGCGCACATCGTCGGACGCCAAGCCGTCGTGTGTCGTCAACCAGTGTGAGTTCGCTCCGGCAAGCAGGTAGATACCCTTCGGCGTGCCCAGCATCATGCTGCCATCCCGCATTTGGTGGATAACCTGAATGTCCGGTAACTTCTCTTTCGGCGAGCCGGGAGGCACCGTCAGCCTCCCTCCGGAATACACCCTCAGTCCGTTAAGCGTCCCCACCCATATCTTCCCAGAGCGATCTTCTCCAAGTGCAGTCACCAGGCCCGGCACACCGTCTGCTTTTGTGAAGGCCGTAATATGACCGTCATGCACGCGCGACAATCCCGCGGGCCAGCTCCCTATCCACATATCGCCCGATCTGGACCTCATCACGGGATACGCGATGTCACTCGCCAGGCCTTGTGCTGAAGACAGTGTATTGATGGACTGACGCTGGATTCGGAATAGTCCTTCACCCTCCGAGCCCACCCACATGTTGTTCTTTTTGTCGGAAACGATGACGCTGTAGGAGATGTCTTTATCTACACCGCCTGACGGAAAAACAAGCGTGCGGGTAAAGTCTTGCGCGACCTGCACTTTCCAGTCGTTCTTGGTTGAATTTTGAAAATTGGTCGTAACCGTTCCGGCATTCACGACCAACGTGCCGTCAATCAGCCGCCCCGTGCGGCCGTCCGTCATGCCGATCCATACGATCCCGTCCCGACCCACTACGGCGCTCAGAATCGACGCGGGCGGCATATCCTTTGGCAAGGGATAGGAACGCAGCTCACCCCGCGTGAAACATAGCAGATGTCCATCCCGGATGGCCCAGAATCCAGTGTCTTCCCACCACATGGGAATGAAATGCGTGTCGTCGCGGTTGAATGCTTCCTTCTCGAAGCGCGCGAGCTGTGGCGTCCAGCGATATATCTTACCGTCGGAATCTACCCAGACGCTTCCGTGGCGATCGTCTGCGACAGCTGTAACCGAATATGGACGTAGTCCGACATTTTCCATCATCGGCTCGAAGCGGCCGGCATGATATCGAATGAGATTGCGATCTTCGCTCGGGAGCCAGAGATCACCGCCGTCTCCTGACGCCATCGCTACAAAGCGGTTGGACGTGATACTGGGTGTGTTGCTCTTGTCGAAGACTGTAAAACGGATACCGTCGAATCTAGCAACGCCATTGAGGGTGGCGATCCAGATGTAGCCATCGGGTGCGAGAACAACGCCCCGAACGCGATTGTCCGGTAGGGCGGAGTCGGCTGTCCACTGTGTCGATCGGTATTGCGCCCACGCACTTTGGCTGGCAGTGATAACCCACAGCACAGCGCATGCGAGAGAAAACACGTTGCCTCGAGCGCATCTTTCTCTGCCAGCATACGTGCCACGTGGCCGCTGCGACATGCCTGCACCTTCCTCAACACAAGCTAGCTTAACCCATAGAAGATGCGGTCATTGTACCCGTTCCAGATCCCTTCGCGCCGCCCCATCTGGCCGTAACTATGCGGAACTACACGGCTTACTCATGTAGCGCCACACCCCCCAATCGTGTAGCGTCACGGATTCTTTTACGCGCCTGTCCTACGTAACATCACGCATCAAGGAGATCTACCATGAGCGCAAAAAAGCGCATTTCAAAAGTTCTCGCACTACTCATTCCTTCTGGCGTAATCGGCATTTCCGCCGCTCTCGCCGCAACGTCGGCTCACGCGGAGAGCTCCGCCATCCCAACCACCAGCAAAATATCGGTGGCCGAACGCCTCAGCGAAATCCGCACCGCCATTTCCTCGGTCAACAGCAATATCGTCAAGGGCCCGTCCGGTGCGAATCTCATGCTTGCTGAATGGCTGAACGTCGGCAGAGGGTTCGGCTGGCGGAATGGCGGCTGGGGAAACGGCGGCTGGCACAACGGTGGCTGGGGAAACGGCGGTTGGCATAACTGGGGCAATGGGGGCTGGCACAACTGGGGCAATGGTTGGCACAACTGGCACAACTTCTGGCACAACTGGTAACCCTTAGCCCACCCTATCGCACGAAAGGATACAAGAGTCATGCAACCCTCGGAAACACGGATTCAAACCATCGTTCTGCAGCCCACACCGTTTTGCAATATCCGTTGCAAATACTGCTATCTACCGACCCGCGACGACACTTCGGTCATGGGCATCAACACCGTGACCGCAAGCTTCGAAAGGGTCTTCGACTCTCCCTACGCGGGGAGTCAGATCACCGTCATCTGGCATGCGGGAGAGCCACTCGTACTCCCGGTCACATATTACGAATCCGTCTTCCAGGCAATCGAGCGGCTTCGGCCCCCCACAGTAGAAATTCGCCATTCCTTCCAGACCAACGGAACTCTCGTGACGAAGGAGTGGTGCGATCTCATCCGCCGTTGGAACGTCGGCGTCGGCGTCAGTATCGATGGTCCTCGCCACATGCACGATGCGAACCGTGTCACTCGCTCGGGCAAGGGAACCTTTGATCGTGCGATCCGCGGAGCGCGGCTGCTCAAACAGGAAGGCATTCCATTTCATGTCATCTCCGTACTTTCAAAAGAGGGTCTGGAATGCCCCGAGGAATTGCACGACTTCTATATCCAGGAGGGAATTGAAGACGTCTGCTTCAATGTGGAGGAGTCCGAAGGCGACCACGTCTCCGAGCTCATGACGCTCTCGCGGGACAGCATGCGCGAGAAGTTCCGCTCCTTTCTGCACCGCTTCTGGAGCATCGCCCGCCGGAATCCCGGCATCAATTTCATCCGCGAAATCGATGGCCTCATCCCCCGCATCTTTCGTCCGGAAGAGGCGCAGATCGGCAATGAGCAGGTCGAACCCCTGGCCATGCTCAATATCGACTGTCATGGCAACGTGTCCTCATTTTCTCCCGAACTGCTCGGTTACAAGAACGAACGCTACAACAACTTCATCGTAGGCAATGTGCACCGGGACACACTTGAGCAAATGCTCAGGAGCCCGGCAATGAAAGCCATGGTCACTGACATCCGCGCCGGCGTCGAAGCCTGCCGGAAAGAATGCGACTACTTCTCTCTGTGTGGCGGTGGTTCGCCGGTGAACAAGCTCTCGGAAAATGGCACGTTCGCCAGCACACAAACATCGTTTTGCAACCTCATCCAGATCACACCGGCCAACCTGATCCTTTCGGCCTTCGATCAGATCGAAGCTTCGCTGACAAGGGCCAAAAAGCCAACCCGGCAGGCCCAGCCTTTCGCTCTTTCCAGCGCGATGGATCTTGAACCAGCCGCACCTCTCTGCGTGTAACTCAAAAAAAATCCTCAACGACAAAGGAATAATTCGATGCGAAACACGACAAAATTCGCCGCACTTCTGAACGCCGCGCTGATGCTCACAGGCATCGGCAACGCGCAAACCAATTCTCCGCGCGCAACCGCCGCGCCCAACCCTCAGCCGCATGAAGTGGCATCTGCGCCGCAGCAGACTTCTGCGCCGGACCAGGACGAAGCTCCGCATACGGCGCCCATTTTCTGGATCACAAGCGTCGAGGTGCTGCGCAGTACGCATGGTCCGCAGTTGGATGTCGTGCGTGTGCGTGGCCTCGTCCCCACCGAAGGCTGGGAGTCTGTCGAACTCGTGCCCATTACGAAGGGCACGTCCTCTGACGGCATCCTGGACCTGGCGCTGATAGCCGACGCGCCGAGCGAAAGCACCGCCCCAACCTCGTATCCTGAGGTGGAGGCCGTCTTCACCATCGAACCCGGCCATCCCTTCAACGGCGTGCGCGTACACGGAGCGGCCAACCGCGTCGTGTTGAAATCCATGCCCGGCTATGCGGAGTCCGCTCCTGCGCCCAAAGACTGCGTTACCTGCACAGGCAAACTCTTCGTCCCTCGGGGTCAGACAGCGCCGGCCAACCGCTCGCAGGACAGCATCGTCCGTGAAGAGGACCTGCCGCGCAATCTCCGAGTCATCCGCGAATCGGACGGCATCGGCAGCCTCGACTCCGACCCCAACCGCATCACCCTTCTCCTGAACGAGAAGAACGAGATCGTCACGGCAATGTGGGACTAGCTCGCGCAGCTAGCACCTGTACCTCAAAGAGCATGAACCACCGCATCACTTACAAATTCTTAGATCGCACAAAGGAGCCCCACCATGAAACGTCGTAACTTCATCCTCACCACCATCGCCGGCGCTGCCGTGCTGTGCACCATGGCAGTTGCCCAGGCCGTGCCCGCGCCCTACGTCAACATCGATCACTACCGCCACGGCAACCTCGCCGCGGCGCAGTACAATATCGTTCAGGCCTTCGGCTTCATCAGCGATGCCCAGCGCGCCAACGACAGCCATCTCGGCGGTCACGCGGAGAGAGCAAAAGATCTGCTAAGTCAGGCCAATCAGGAACTCCGTTTCGCGGCTGACGTTGCCAATGAGCGTGGGCGTCAATAGCCGCTGCAGTGATTTTTCTGCGAAACCCGCAGGCCTGCACCGTGTTCTCGCGGTGCAGGCCTTCTTTCTTGAAATCAGATCCGCCTGATTTGGAAATATCTAAAACGCCAGTTCCTGAAAGTTATTTCCTCTTTGGTTGTGGGGGTTGCGGATTTTTTGATGATTTCGGGGATTTGGTATCGTTCTGGGAGATTCGGGCGTTGCTTCCCCTTAGGCTTCGTGGCGATTTGGATCCTGAATCCGCCGTGCTCCACTTTGTTCAGAATGACGAAAAGAACGAACGACACTGATGGCAACGACAAATGCAATGACAAGTATCAGTGCAAGCCGGAATGACGTGCGAAGACTGACGCAACGACAACTGGTAGCCCTGGCTTTCTTCCCCTTGAGCGTGAGTTTCAACTGGAGCAGAATATGGGTCCTTCGGTTCGCTCAGAGTGACGGCCGAAGGATAGAGGGGGCGTTGATGGACGGGGACTGCTGATGCGATAGGGGGAGGGGCCATGCCGCCCTGCCGCGAATCGCGTCCTGGCCTGTGCGGTGTGCCGCCGTCGATCTACTCGCACCGACCTGAGAGAGGGCGGATACTGACAACCAAAGAAGCGGGCATTCTTCGATAACGAATCAGTTCGTGCGTTCCGCATTCCATTGCGCGTGCTGCCCATGAATGCCGTAAATGCCGGACATCCCGGTAGCGGTAATCTGCCCACGGAAAGTGAGGACATCCCTGGTATCGGTGCTGAACTCGATGCTACTTCCATTCACCCAACCCTGCAGCTTGCCATGTTGCCTGGGACCGTGGAAGGTGCCATAAAGAATGTTGCCATTTTGTGTGATCTGAATCTGTTTCAGTGAGCTGCCCGGCCCGTCTACGTTATAGGCATAGATCGTCCAGTTTCCGGAAAGGTTCTGTGCGGGTGGGTTTTCTGTGCTGCCGGTGACCGTAGACGCTGGAGGCGCGACAGTGGCTGGTGCAACCGGTCCCCCCTGCGAGCTGTTCTGGTCGGCGAAATCGGCAGCGAGCTGAAGCTCCTCGTTAGCCTGGCGCAGCAAGTCTTTCGCCCTGCCCGCATGGCCGCCGAGATGGCTGTCGTTGGCGTGCTGAGCATCGCTGATACTGGCGAATGCCTGAACGATAGACTGCTGTGCGGCGGCAAGATTACCGTGCTGCTGTGCATCGATAGTGACCGTCGGAACCTGCGCTGCCGCGACGGCAGAGCCGATGGCGAGGCTGGAGAGAATGACGAAGATTGTGCTATTAGATTTCATGACGTTTCCTTTCATAATGCAAGAGTGGATTGAAGGAATAGGGAAATAATGGTGATCTGGTCTCACACGGCAAGGGACGGTATCGTCCTTTTATTGAGCATGTGTCATATGGTTTGGATCGGAGTTGAGGCGCTGCTTCCTTCCGGTAGGGATTAGAGCGGCGAGCACCTTCGAAGTTCGCTTATTGCCCCCATAGAGTCCCTCCTTGATGATTGATGTTAGTCAGAAGACAGAGGCAAACCAATCCGTGACACTACACAAAACCAACTGTGGCTCTACACTCTAATCCGTGCGGTTCCACATAGCTTTGAGCTAATAACCGGCGCATGAACAAAGGAAAATTGCGCTGACCAGGCAGGTTAGCGCCGAATGAAGCCAGATCCCACATCATCGTTTCATGATGAGGTTCGCTACGGTGTTGCAGAGCGCAGCCAATAGGCGCCGGCTGCACGAAGGCGCACTTATCATTGTTATTGGAAAGAGCGACACCACGTCTTCGCGCAGATCGGTGTGCCCTGTGAATGCAATGTCGAATAAGTTTTCGAACGTTAGGGTTGTCTTCAACGATTAAGATATTCAATTCTTCCCCAAGAGCGGTACTGGGCGAGCAGGTCTTTTCGACCGGCTCGCCGCTAAGCGAATGGTTAACCGGTGTTACTGTTGGCTCTGGGACTGGCTGGAGTTTTCCAGCATCAGGAGGCCGATTCCATTGCCATCGACTTCAACTGCCAGCACCCGGTTCGCATCGATCGGATAGTAGCCGAATGCCCCCGGCTGCTCGAAGCTGTTCGAGTTGAGTCCAGTCAGATGCAACAGCCCGGTGGAGGTATCCTCCAAACCAGTAAGAGGCGTGCTGGCATACGTGTCGAAGGGCGTGGTGAGCTTCTGCAGGTTCGGGTTCTGAGACGTATAGTCCGTATACCCGTTGAAGGTATCGTTGCTGATCGTAGCTGGCCCCGCCGCGCCATAAGGCTGTATGTATTGCTGCCCGTTCAGGAATCCCTGAATGGCCACCGCGTACGTCCCCTCGTAGTCAGCGAGGCCATTCTGCGCATAAGCAAGCCCGCTGGTTTGTTCTATGTTGTCAGAGCCCATGATCATCGCATTGCCGTTTCCATCCAGGTACAGGACGAAGGACAAGGCGATGTTCGACAGATTGGAGGGAACGACGTTTGTGATTACGACGCGGCCGGTAGGACTGACCTGATAGGACGCATTACTGAAGCTGTTGCCGGTGTTATTGTCTAGATCGTTGAAGGCCAACAGACCCGAGGCGGTTCCGTTCGATGCAAAGATGAACGCTCCTCCCATGATCAGGGGTCCATTCGTATCTTGGCCGATGCTGCCATGGATATAGGTCTGGCCGGATACGCTCTGAGCATTGAACGTTCCAGTGTTTGTTCCCTGAGCGAGCGCTGTTCCGCCCAGGTCGGCGTTGAGTCCGTCTCCCACGCTTTCGATCAGCTGAATCGTTGTGCCGTTGATGTATCCGCTGAATGTAATGCCGGATACCTGTCCGGATGCAGACGGCGTGAGGCCGATAGTGACGCGGCCAAAGGAATCTGGAGAGCTGATGGATCCGGAAGAGAAGCTCTGTCCCAGCAAGGTGGTCCCGCCTCCGTCATTCAGGTCGAAGACGCTGTTCGAGATTGAGAGCTCAGTGCCGGAGAAGTTAAGCACGCCTCCGATCGCCAACTGATAATTATCGTTGGTGTTGATCCCATTTACGGAAAAGGCATAGCCGCCCGAGGGCGCCGCTGCCGAGGTCTGCAGATCGATGGATCCGGTCGCCGCTCCGAAAGAGTCGAACTCCGAGACCAGCAGTCTTGTGCTGGATACGCGGCTGGCTCGCAGAGTTTCAACGCCGTTCACACCAATCTGGCTGTTTGCAGTCCCGAGAACAATCTGGATGTTCTCTCCAGTGGACGAAATGCTGCTGCTGGAAGGAACCAATGTATCCGTTGACCCCAGGCTGGCATCCGAAAAGTCCTGCTCTCCGGCGCTGATCTCGCCCTTAGTGACGGTGAAAGCTCCGCCAAGGAAGTACGACTGATTATTGTCCTGCCCCGAAAGATGGAACACGTATGTCCCATCGGAGAGGATCGTGGCAGGCGCGGCGGTAATGGTGATTGTCGCCGAGGCGGACTTCGTGTTGTCGGTGACCGAGGTTGCAGTCACTGTGATCGTTGCCGGTGATGGAACCGCCGCCGGGGCAGTGTAGGTAGCAGGCGAATTGCTCGCAGTGCTTGTTGGGCTGATGCTACCGCACTGAGAGCTGCCACAGGTCACACTCCATGTTACGCCGGCGTTTTTGGGGTCATTCGTGACAACGGCAGTCAGACTCATCTTGGTATTGACGACCATTGAAGATGGTAGCTGCGAGGCAAATGATACCGAAATGCCTGTGGACGCGGAGGTGATGGAAATAGCAGCTGAGACTGACTTGGTCGTGTCCGTGACTGAAGCCGTTGTAATGGTCACTGTTGCGGGCGAAGGCATCGCCGAGGGGGCGGTATAGGTGGCGGTTGCGCCGCTGCCTGTGGATGACGGGCTGATCGTGCCGCATGAGGAGCCGCCGCAGGTTACGCTCCATGTGACGCCGTTGCCGGCGCTGTCATTGCTGACGATAGCGACAAGCCCGACGCTCGCGCCCGTACTCAACGAGGTTGGCGGAGGGTTGAGAAAAGCCACCGAAATGAGTTCGTTTGGGGGTGGGTTTGGGCCGGAACTGCTGCTTGAGCATGCGACAGCCATCAGGGCAAGGGCAGTAGCCGATATGAGACCGATAAACTTGCGGCGCGTCATCGCTGTCCTCCATCCTGCAAAGTCTGTGTATAGTCGCGCACCGTGGTGCGCGAGTGAACGAGGAAACCATGAGCATTTCGAATCGTGATCGGCTGACCGTCCACAACGAGCTGTTTTACGAGCAAAACATTCCGCCCTTTCAGGTTCTGAAATCTGCCCTCTATCTGGATCGAGCGTCCGGGGAGAACCACCTGTTGCAGGGCTTGCGACTGGTAAGACCCAAACAGAACCTCAACCGATCCCTGCGGCATCGCCATCACCGCGCAAAAGCCGCTTCGACAGGTGGCGGAGCCGGTCGTTTCGGCTGCCAGGACGATGCCGGTAACCGTAATCGCGGGCGTCTTTGAATCCGTTGCATCCCAGCCGATATATCCGGCGGACGTCCTCTGGTATATATCGGTAGCTTGGGCTTTAACGCTGTCGCGCGCTATCGCGCAAAGTAAGACTGCGAAAAGCGCCAGAATCAATTTCCTTTTCATCTCTCTCTTCCTTTCGGCAGGTGCCGTATTCCTTTGGCCTTGTTGGGTGGAGCGTTATGACGCGTTCCGACGATCTGTCAAGAAGAGTAGGAGAGGAATTCTGCGAGAGATATAGAGGTCGCTACACGAGATACTATGTAGTTCCACACAAGGCGCATCCGCCGCCTCTAGGCAGCGGATGAATGTGACCGGATTCGCCTCACAGGGATCGGCGCTTCGTTTTGCGTGCCGCCTTTGCACTGATTTGGGCATGTTGGCCCTATTCGTCCTGAGTGCCGCAATGCTTTCTGGCCGCGGAGGTAGCGGCAACTCGACGGCCCACCAAACCGGAACAACAAACGTCCTGGTCCGACGAGCTTTTCATCCGCCTTATCTCTTCGGCGGTAGGCACACCCCGCTCCATAGAGCCTTACTGCAATCGCGGTATCCACCGCGCTCCGCTCCAAAGGCATCGCAACACGACAAACTCTGTCAGCTGAGCACTGTCGATACGAGCGATTTAGCACTAATTGACACAGAAGTTTTGTAGTTTGCGCCAGAATAATTCCAGATCGCAGACAATCCAGGAGGTGTGATTCCGGAACCATTTCCGTCGATGTACATGCCGTCAAGATTACTTCTGAACCAAACTGCTAATCAAAAATGTCGAGAGCACTAAAAATACAAATCCATCGGAGATCATAGCTGTGTACTCTTTCGGATTCTTGCTTTTCTGCGGAATGTGGCCCAATGCGGCAAACCCGTAATACAGGCCTCCGGCGATTGCTGCAGGGACAACCCAACCTAGATGGAATAGGCTACAGATTCCCAGAAGCCCTATGGACAGGTTTGCAAACCCTACTTCCCGGACAATCGGAAACGAAGCGCGGTCGCGGATGCCGAAGATCTCCTCAGCAGTGAACCGAGGCTGGATTACCTGCCGTATTCCGGCAATGGCTCGATTCAGTTCCTGTTGTCGCAGCACGGCGGGATAGCTTCAGCCATTCGTCACCGCTCGCAGCGAACGCTCACGCTTGCCGAACGGGAAGACATCTCACGAGGCATTGCTTCCGGTTCGTCGATTCGAGAGATAGCCAGAGGGTTGCAACGGGCAGCGTCTACGGTGAGCCGGGAGGTGGTACGCAACGGCGGCCGGCCTGGAAGTCGGCTCTGCGCCCCGAGGCCTGCCTTCTTGCTACCCAGGTGAAACTGCGGACGATCGTTGCCAGTAAACTGATCCTGGACTGGTCGCCGGAACAGATCTCTGGATGGCTGAAGATGCGGTATCCCAACAACGAGAGCATGCGTGTCCCACGAAACCATTTACCGCAGCTTATTCATCCAGGCACGAGGAGTGTTGAAGAAAGAGCTGATTCAGCACCTGCGGTCCAAGCGGTGTATCCACCGCTCACGGCACTCTCGGGCTGGCGGACAATCCCGAGGTCAGATCGTCGATGCCATCTCCATTCGGGAAAGACCTGCAGAAATTGAAGACCGCGCCATCCCCGGCCATTGGCAGGGCGATCTGCTCGCCGGCACCAGGAACAGTCATATCGCAACCCTGGTGGAACGACATTCGCGGTTTACCATCCTGGTCAAAGTGCCCAGCAAAGACACCGCAACGCTCTGTAATACAGCACGCTGCTGTCGAACGACAGTTCGTTCTTCGTGCGACGAACTTACTGAAAAATGGGATGAGCCGGTCTCTTGGATCGGAGAGACTATCGCTATGAAAAAGCCATCGCAACACCTCATCGCGGAAGTTCCACGCAGCGTCACCAAGGTTGGGATGACGATCGGGATCGATCTTGGGGATGTCTGGAGCCATTACTGCACGCTCAACGAAGATGGAGAAGTGGTTGACCGGGGCGGTTTCGCACGACACTCCCCGGAGTCGAGAAGTGGTTTACCGATCTGTCTCGGGCGCGGATTGCGATGGAGGCTGGAACCCATTCGATCTGGGTCAGCGAACAACTCCGAGAACTGGGCCACGAAGTAATCGTGGCCAACGTGCGCGAGCTAAGGGCGATCTCGCACAGCGACCGCAAGAGCGACACGGTGGATGCGGAAAAGATCGCTCGCTATGCCCGGCTCGATCCGGAGATCCCAAGCGGTGCATCGCCGTGCTGCCGCCAGGTCTGGCTGTGGCGCTTGGTCCGGTTCTCGAACAGATCGCTGCGATGACGGTGAAGATCCAGCAGTACGACCGCACCATCAAGCGACTTACCGAGACGGAGTATCCGGAGACGCAGGCGCTGCTTCAGGTTTACGGCGTCGGCCAACTCACTGCGTTGACCTATGTGCTGACTCTGGGAAGCAAAGAACGCTTCAAGCGAAGTCGCGATGTGGGCTGTTACCTCGGCCTGCGACCGAGACGCAGCCAGTCCGGGGACCGCGATCCGCAACTTGGTATTACCAAGGCTGGAAATATCTACTTACGCTCTCTCCTGGTCGAATGCGCCAACCATGTCCTCGGTCCGCGTGGAAGGGACTCGACGTTACGACAGTGGAGTCTGCATCTGGCCTCGCGTGGAGGCAAGCAGTCCCACAATCGTGCCATCGTTGCCGTTGCTCGCAAGCTGGCAGTACTGCTTCATCGCATCTGGATCACGCAAGAGCCATACATCCCGTTCTACGCAGTAGCTTCCTGAGGATCGAAATCATGTTCACCGTTGCTAAACCCCGCGTCCCGGTGACTGCGTGTCGGATTGGGCCTTCACAAGGCCGGCCGAAAACTGGCAGCATCGACTTCTCCTTCTGACCCCAACCCGTCACAGAGCCACGAACGGCTCACTCAAAGTGCGAATAGAAACACGGTGGAGAGGCAACAACGCGGAACAACCACAACAAACAACAACAAAGGCAAAAGACGCTATGAAGGAAAAGACAAAAAACACTTGACTCCAGTGACCTGCTCATAGAAACCGAGACTTCCCGGGAATTTTCAGATCTACAGCGTACAAGCTGGTCGGGGCATAATTTCGAGATGAACTCACGGTATCGTTTGATCGCGGCGACAACCTTCGTCTTTATGCTGTTCTCTGGGATAGCCACCGCAAAGGTTGCCAATTGGAAGGTTTTCTCGAATCGCGCCGGATGGCGGATTCGCTACCCTGCTGATTGGGATATAGGGAGTTGTGGAAGCTGTCCCGACCCGAGGGCTCCAGGGGTGTTTGTAGACTTCATGCCACATGAAGGCGGGGGACCTCAATGGGTCCGTGGTGGTATCTCCTCTCAGAGACAAGCCGGTTAATATTGGCCTCGATGCTTGGTTCTCGAAAGTGGAGAGGACGGCCAATCTCAATCCACGAAGCAGCGAACACAGATTCGAGCTGAACGGAAAGGCCGCTCTCAGAGTGCGCTATCTAAATAGCGCAGCGGGCGGGACCGAGATGGAAGCGGTCTACGTGGTAGCTGGCTCTCGGAGCTTTTCGATTGAGTTCAGAGGCCGCTCTGCTCCATGAGACGTTGGCAGAAGAGAAAAATGCTGATAGGACGTTAACCGGAGCTTCGAAGCAGGTCAATACTCAAGCCAAACAACAAGGTTGATTCATCGAAGCTTGGATGGTGACGGAACCGCTCTTTCACTACTCCGATGCTTGGCAGCGTCCGGATTGAAGTATGTTCATGAAAAAGCCTGCAATCTCACGCTCTGAGATCGCAGGCTTTCTGAAAATACAATTGTCTTAATGTAATCAGGCTGCTGCCTGTATATTTACCCGATCCGATATTTCCGTGAGAAGCTGGTCAGCATTCTCTTCCTCTTTCTCAATCGATTCGAGAACTGTAGCGTCTTCCTTCAGACCAAGGATCTCGGCCCAATGCCGCAATGTTCCGTAGACAGCTATCTCGTGATGTTCCACTTGCTGGGCCGCACCGATGAGAGCGATATCGCGAACGGTAGGATCAGTCACATCTTTGATCGTGTCCGAAGCCTCGGTCGTTAGGCCGTCGATCACTTTGCAGGTTTCTGTATCCGTCTCACCAACATTGCTCTGAAGTAGACCTTTTACTTTGGTTACATGGCCTTCAGTCTCCTGCAGATGTGTGTGGAACGCATTCGACAATTCGGGGTCTGTAGATTTCTCGATCAAATCCGGAAGTGCCCTTGTAATTTTCTGCTCCATATCAAGCGCCTTCTTGAGGTTGTTGACGTATAGGCTGCGTAGATCTTCGATGTTCGCGGAAAATAGTTTCATGGTTCCCTTTCGAGACAATATCGGCCGCCGCAATAGGGGCGGTGGTTAAAGGTTCGCTAAGATTCACTTGCTCAAATCTAGGCGTTGGACTGAGCAGACACGACCGAGCGGAGCTTAGCTCTTGAATCAGAAAACTTCGATATCGCGAAGCGGCAGATTGTTGTGTCTGATCTACGTGACGTGCCGGGCGGGTAATGATCGATCGCCTCAACCCTGCTATTAGGAGTACCTATCCATCAGTTAAGGTTGGCCACAGGTCGTAAAGTATAACCTTTGCCTCTCGTTGCTGATCACGCCATTGGCGAGTTGTAGAAGGGTCGAGCATTGCACTTGCAAAATATAGCTACGTCAAAGAACGCTCTGCGCGGCATCACAATCAATGAGGCCTCGTATGAAACGACGTCAATTTTTCACCAGTGCCGCAGCTGTGGCTGTTCTTTCCTCTAGATCTGTCGCATGGGCACGTGGGCAAGGCATGCAAGCTAGGCAACCGATGACTGAATCATCCGAAGCTGCTGCCAGTCGTATTCCGCGAGTTTCAACCGCGGGCACAATGCGCGGTGAAATGCTCTATCGCGACCTAGGTTCGACCGGCGTTCAGGTCTCGGTCATTGGGCTGGGTGGCTCACATCTGGGACAAGCTGGTGTTACCGAAGATGAGGCTATACGACTCATTCATGAGGGCCTGGATCGTGGCATCAATTTTCTGGACAATTCGTGGGATTACAACGAGGGGCGAAGCGAAGAACGGGTAGGAAAAGCACTATCCCAGGGCGGCTACAGGCAGAAAGCCTTCGTCATGACCAAGATAGACGGACGCACAAGGGAAGTGGCGACGAGCCAGATTGATGAGTCTCTCAAATGACTCAAAGTGGATCACATCGATTTGCTCCAACATCATGAGGTGCTGCGATACGACGATCCCGATCGTATCTTTAGCGAAGGCGGATCCATGGAAGCCGTATTGGCAGCCAAA
>NZ_LMUM01000024.1:0-114103 GCF_009765985.1 Acidobacterium sp. S8 | reverse complement strand
TTAGGCCGCTTGTTCGTAGAACGCTATGTACGGCTCTTGCGTAGTCCAGAGGCGGTGAAGCAACACGGCCAACTTGCGAGCTACTGCAACAACGGCCTTGCTCTTGGCCTGCTTGCCACCTCGTGCAGCTAAGTGCAGGCCCCACTGCCGAAGAGCCGAGTCTCGTCCATGCGGTCGAAGGATATGGTTGGAGCACTCGATCAGAAGACTTCGGAGATAGGCGTTGCCGGCATGGGTGATGCCAAGCTGAGGATCATGATCTCCGGACTGACTTCGACGAGGTCGTAGGCCAAGATAGCAACCGACATCACGACTTCGCCCGAACCGCTCCTTGCTGCCGAGTGTCAAGACGAAGGTCAAGGCGGTGAGGTGGCCGACGCCGTGAACCTTCAGCAGCGCCTGCGTCTCCGGATACTCGGTCTGGCCTAGCTGCTGGATCTGCCGGTCGTACTGCTTGATCTTTACTGTCATGTCCGCGATCTGTTGCAGCACCGGGCCGAGTGCCTGTGCCAGTCCAGGCGGCATGACAGCAAGGCTGCGCTGCGCGAAGCACGTTGTCGCGGAAGCAGGCATACGATAGCCGCAGGCCTTCGTTAGACCACGAACTGCGTTCACTGCCGCCGTGCGCAGCCGCACCAGCAGGGCTCGCGCACGGATCAGGGTGAGGGCCTCCTGCTGTGCGACGGTGCGGTGGGCGATCGGACGGAGGATGTTCGGATCAAGCCGGGCATATCGTGCTAGTTTCTCAGCATCAACCTGGTCGCTCTTCCGATCACTGTGCGAGATCGCGCGCAGTTCACGAACGTTCGCCACGATGACTTCGTGGCCTAGCTCCTGAAGCTGTTCGCTGATCCAGATCGAGTGCGTTCCAGCCTCCATCGCGACCCGTGCTGGAGCCACGTCGGTGAACCACTTTTCGATCGCCTTCGGGGTGGTCCTGAAGCGGCCACGGTCGACCACTAATCCGTCCTGGTTGAGGGTGCAGTAATGGCTCCAGACATCGCCAAGGTCGATGCCGATCGTGATCTCAACCCTGGCCTGTCTGCGTGGGCCTTCAGAGATGGGGTGCTGCGCTGGTTTCTTCATGGGAATAGTCTCTCTCCGTTCCGGAAGACCTGCTCATCCCATTTATATCGAGGAAGAGAGAGCGCCTGAAGCGTTCGCTCGTAGCGTCCGAGCTCATAACTGCTTGATGCAAAATTCCATGGATCTGGATTGCGCTCATAAAGCGCATCAAAAAACGCGCGGCTTGTAGTGTCGACGGTCATGCAGACCAAAAAATCTCAGTCGAAGCCGGGCGGGCCGAAGTAAGATCTCAGGAAGGGACGGCTGCCGTGACTTCGCGGACATCCATACCGGAGCCTTCTCTTCTGAAGATAAGGTACGATCAACCCGTCGACTCTGACTGTCTGATGCTGAAAACTCCTGAACCGTTAAACCAAGGGCATCGTGGATGGTCATGTTGCTTCCAGGAGAAGTTCTTTCATAAGTCAATTGGTTGGGCCCAAATTAAGTAAGAAGTCCAGAAGTCCTCATGTACTTTTTCTGGCATCACACTGCCCAATATCTGGAGGAAAATATGCTCGGAAATCCTGATCCGCGAGACGAAGGACCGAAACCACCATTCCCTGATCAGCAGCAGAACCATCCTGGAACTGTAAAGGGGTTGGATCCGCCTGCTGACCATGGAGAAACTACCTATACCGGAACGGGCAAGCTATCAGGACAGGCTGCGATCATCACAGGAGCAGATAGCGGGATCGGACGTGCAACAGCAATTGCGTTCGCAAAAGAAGGCGCGAACATTGTGCTTTCCTATCTGCCGGAAGAAGAGTCGGATGCGCTCGAAGTTTTTACCATGATCCACGAGATGGGAAGGAAGGTGCTTCGACACCCAGGAGATATCGGTTCGACCGACTACGCCAAGAGCCTGGTTGACGCCGCAATCCAAGATCTGGGTCGTTTAGATATCGTCGTAAATAATGCAGGGTTTCAGATGGCACATGACGACATCGAAGAAATACCCTTCGAAGAATTTGAGCATACTTTCCGGACGAACGTCTTTGGCACATTCTTTCTTACCCAGGCGGCATTGCCAAAAAATGAAGCCTGGTGGTTCTGTAATCAATACGACGTCCATTCAGGCCTTTGAACCGAGTGAGCAACTAGTCGCATATGCTGCCACAAAAGCAGCGATTGCGAACATGACAAAGAACCTGGCCAAGCTAGCGGCAAAACAAGGGGTTCGAGTAAATGCTGTAGCACCTGGGCCAGTGTGGACCCCGCTTATCCCATCGACGATGCCTCCTGAAAAGGTGCGGTCATTCGGGGAGAATACGTTATTTAAACGCCCTGCCCAGCCGATCGAGTTGGCAAAGTTATTTGTATTTCTGGCCTCTGCAGATGCCGGCTATCTTTCAGGTGAGATATTTAGCGCTACCGGTGGCAGGACACCCCTATAACATCCATTGCATCCACATTCATGCGCCAAATCATATCTTCGACAACACGGCTTTGTTGCACGCATGTCAAATGCTCTTCAACTTCAGAAGTTGATCGGAAGTTCTGCCGTATAGTCGTGGCTATCGAGCTAAAGTCCTGAACGTAAGTGAATACCGTAATGAGTCGACGGGAGGAATACTATGCTCCCAAAGCGTTCGAACTTCACCTTCCAAGATGTAAATCGATCGCGGGTTGAGCGTTTGGGATTTGCGAATCCACTTTGTTCCCGTGGGAAGCCGAAGACGCATGACGGCCGGTGCCAAAAGTGAGACGCCAACGATCACACCAAATTGCGGCTTGTCTTTGTGCCAACCAATTCCAGCACCTGGTGGATACTGGTTCACTCCACCTTGCTGAATTTCGTCGATATCTCTTCCGGCGAAGGCTGCGGCCTTCCTTCGAAGTTCTTCGATGAACAACGGAAACTTCTCAGCAGGCTCAACTGTTCGACGTGCATAGTCATAGCGAAGACCAAACGAGGTGACACGTCGATTTCCAATGTGCCCGTGAAATTCAAATGGTTTGAGTTCAAGTGTTGCGAGGGAGGCTACAAGAGCCGTCTCTTCAGCTTCACTGATGATGCCGTCTTGATAATGGAAACCGCTCGGCATCGCAGAGGCCTGCGGACTATCAAGTTCGGCGAAGAGAGCCTTCTGCGTTCCCATCACAAGCTCCTAAAAGCCTCAGAATAAATTCAGTTGTGGTATTCGTACTGATCGTTTGTATTGGGGATTGTCATCGAAGACTGTCCTGCCACCGATCGATGCGGAAATGGCCCGCTCATGCGACACCACAGAATTGAAGTCTGCAAGCGGTTCACGTTTCTCTTCCACATCACGTGTCAATCGGTCCAATCGCTTGAACCCCTCAAGCTTTTCTGTATATCCGAGTCGAGCTGCTTCCAGAGAGCGACGCAGGATAGCGAGCGAGTCATCGTAGACCTTGAGTGGAACCGGAAAAGGATGCCCATCCTTGCCACCATGCGCGAATGAGAAGCGAGCCGGATCGGAGAAGCGAGAGGGTGCTCCGTGCACGACCTCCGCGATGAGGGCGAGGGATTGCAGTGTTCGTGGTCCAAGGCCCGCTACAAGAAGCAATGAAGCAAAGTCTCGAAGGTCTTTTTCGTATGCAACTGCAAGAACTGCCCCTAATCGCTTCAGATCGACATCCTTGGCACGGACGTCATGACGCATCGGCATCGAAAGATTTCGAATATCGCGTAATGCGTCCTCAAGAGGTTGCTTTGTAATTGCAAGCAAGGTATCGCGTGCTTTCTCGGCGCGGGCGTCCACGAGATTCCGAATCTCTCCCTGCGGTTTGCCCACACTGGCGGTATGAGGGTCAGACACAAAGTCTCGCACTGTGACCGAGTGCCAGTGATAACGCCGCGCGATGCGATTGTGAGGATTCATCCCCTGCTGAACGACGACCCATTCTCCGGATTTCGTAATGACGAAGGAGTGCAGATAAAGCTGAAAACCGTCCGCAATGGCGTTGTTATCGACTCTTGCGGTAAGACGGCTCGTGCGCGCCAATTCATCTCCATCAAGCCCGGCTTTCATGGCGAATGCGCGAAGTTCATTCGGCGTATTTGTGGAATGTCGATCTCGACCGCCGCAGATCATGATCCCAAGATCCGAAAAGCGCGGATTGAGGCCACGCTTCAATGCTCCGACTACGGAGGTCGTGATGCCAGAAGAATGCCAATCCATGCCCATAACTGCCCATAAGCCTAGAACCAGAATGGATCGCTTAATCGCGTCAGAAATTCAGATTGCCCGTAATTCAAAACGACCTGCTCGGCGATGGCTGTTCCAAGTTCGGTCATGCGATTGGCAAGCCACGGAGGCACGCGTCCTCCATGGAGGGGAAGATCGGCGGTGCCAGAACGCTTCATCTCAATCAACCTCAATCCTTATTTTCGCCATTTGTTCGCTAATAATCAAGCGTCAAGCATAATCCTAAGGGGAGCGTAGTAATCTCGTGGACCGAAGGCTGACCTACATCGCCAAGTTGCGACGTCGAATGAGCGAATTGCTCAGTATGCAGAGATGGCATCAGATAGGTTATGAGATCTCGGAAGCATGCACAAACTCGTCCCTCGCCGGTGCCTGTTGCATTGCTGATAATCGATGTGCTGACGACGTTTCAGTTTCCGGATGGTAATGCGATTCTGCAAGCTGCGTTAGCAATGCGAGACCCGCTGGTCCGGCTAAAATCGCGTGCTCGCGAGGCCGGCATCCCAGTTCTCTATGTGAACGATAACTTTAGAGATTGGCGGAGCGAGAAGGAGGTATTACTCGGCCGTTGCCTGGAAGCTAAAGGGGCGCAGTTCGTAAGACCACTATTGCCTGACGGCGAAGATTACTTTGTCTTGAAGCCAATGCATTCGGCAATTTACATGACACACCGCTGGAGGTTTTGCTCGAGCATCTCGAGGTGGAGACGCTAATTCTAACTGGGTTAACGTCCAATAGCTGCATTACCATCACGGCGCATGACGCGAACATGCGCGGCTTCGACATTTATATTCCGCCAGATTGTTCGTGTGCGCGCAATGCGAAAGAACATAAACAGGCACTGGCGCAGCTGGAGGCTATGGCTGGAGCGAGTATCAAGCGTTCCCCGATGCTCAAACTGCGCAATTTTATTCGTGCGGCACAGATCTCGCGACGAGCCACTTCAGCTCGGTAGTTCAGAGCAATCGCACATTGTGGAACTTTGCCGAATTGGTGAGCCATCGGTCCCGCTGCTTGTCTTTGAGCTTCTCTATCTCTTGAAAAGTTTGGTTAGCGTTTCCAGAGGCTGGCAATTTAGGACGGAGGCTTTTTCGAGGCCGGCCCTGCGAGCCTGCTCGATTCCGTAGCGGATCGTCCCAAATTCGTGAACGCTGTGCGCATCCGTCGAGATGGCGATGAGTATGCCGATTTCCGCAGCGACTCTCGCGTTTTCCGCCGAAAGATCCAGCCGGTCCGGACTAGAATTGATCTCAAAGAAACATCCACATTGCTTTGCGTGCCGAGCGATCCGTTCCATATCGATTTCATAGCCTGGACGCTTCAAGAGAAGTCTGCCGGTGGCATGGCCCAGAATTGTAAAGAAACGATTGTCCATTGCCCGCATGATTCGCTCAGTCTGCTTGTCTTTTTCAAAGGCGAAGCGTGAATGGATGGAACAAACGGTGTAATCCAGTGCGCGTAGCAGTTCGTCCGAATAGTCGAGTGTTCCGTCTGCCAGGATGTCGACTTCTGCTGATTTCAAGTTCTAATTCCATCGAGATGCTTATTGAGCTTGTCAATCTTTCGAATTTGTGTCCAAAGTGCCTCCTCCGAAACGCCGTCCGCGATCTTCAAGCTCTGTGAATGATCGCTGATACCGATATAGGCGTACCCTGCGTCTTGCGCCGCCGCAGCCATCTGTTCGATGGAATTCGATCCATCACTCGCCTTGGTATGCATATGAAGATCGCCTTGGATATCTCCTTGAGTGATTGGGATGGGAAGAGTTCCTCGACGAGCCTGCTGGACTTCATCAAGGCCTTCTCGTAGTTCGGGCTCGATGAATACCATCTTGAAGCTGTCATAGAAGGATTGTTCAGTAGCAAATGAGCTATTCGCTTCACGACGGTTGAGACTGCCAGTGATCGCGACAAGCTTTTTCAGATGAGCCCCGCTTCCTGTACGCCAGATCAGCGACAGACCCCAGTTTGTTGAATCGGCCAGATTAATTCTCAACAGCGGTCCGGAAGAAAGCGCGAAGAGGGCCAAGTCGTTCTTCGACTCAAGTAATGGCGTTCGTCCCCCGTACCTCTCCATCGCAGCGATGAGTTCGTCGAAAGCTCCCGTTTCGACGACGAACGAAAGCTCCTCGATCACCTCAACCCGGCGTCGATAGTCGCCAACTGCCTCAGCGCGCGTAGCCCCTGCTCGTTTGAGAAGATATGCCTCGATTAACGGGACCAGATCATGCGCGTGATACAGAAGAATGCTGCTCGTCTGCACAAGTCCTTGCCTGACGTGCTGATCCATCCGTGGCCCGAAGATCCTTTCGATCTCCCCATTTTCCAATGCTTGATGTAACCCTTGTGTCGATGAGATTTGAAGCTTCTTGAAAATGCGAAGTACGCGTTTTGGATCGAGCCTGGGATAGGTGCTAATGCTTAGAAGCTCCGGGCTTGCATTAGATCGCAGCTTCTCGAGACTTGCGAGCCTACCCGTCAGAACAATCTCGCGGATCGGACCGCTGATCGCCTCTCCGATGCCGGCATACACGGTAAGGTCTGCATTACTCCGAACGAGCTCATCCACACTGTCTCCCAAGCCCCGAATCGTATTTGCCGCGCGACGATACGCCTTGATTTTGTAGGGATTGGCCTTCTCCATTGACAACAGTTGCGCCAAAGCCGAAAGCTTGTCCGCAATCTCCGCGTTGGTAAGGACTTGGGTATTATTCGGCACCGTATCACCTTGGAGCGCTCGGCGCAGTGGGCAGCAGAGCAGATGTACCGCCGTAGACGCTTGCGAATTGACCAGCTCCAAAGCTTTTCTATCCTCGCGAGTTTCGACGAGCGGCGGTCATGACGTCAAGAGCACCAGCCACAGAATGGACAAACTGATGTTAATGGCTTAAAAAAAATGATGAGAATCCGAAAAGATCGGCAGAATCGTGATGGGGCTATTCATTTTTCTTCGTGGCCGCATTGACGATCGTGCTGCTCTTCTTCTTCCACTACGCTCCGATCGTTCAACGATAGGTCATTAGGGAAGTTTGGGGGCCTTTGAAGCATGTCGGCGTCACTGCCGAGATCGATGACCCATTACTCACTACTCGCAACCCCTCTCCTAGAACGTTAACCACATCCCAACGCGTCTGCGTGCCTTGGCGCGTAAACTCGAGTGAAAGCCGGGTGGACCCAATCCTCAGATCATCAATCCGCAGCCACTGTAGAAACGGAGGTAAGTGCGGATGGTCGATCACCAACTCTCCCGCCTGAGCCCGAGGCCGCAGACCGAGCAGCCCCGCGAGTAACAGAAATGGCGCGCCCGAAGCCCAGGCCTGAGGCGAGCAAGAAACGGGGTAGTGCACTGGCTCGCCGCTGAGTTGCCGCCCAATACCGCACATTAGCTCTGGCAGCCGGTATCGACGATAGCGTAGGGCTGCATCATACAGCGTCTGAAACAATACTGATGCCTCGTAATGAAGTCCGTAGCGGGCCATCCCATAACCAATCATCGACGTGTCGTGCGGCCAAACAGAACCGCAGTGGTAACTCATCGGGTTGTAGTACTTCTCTGCGGAAGAAAGCGTGCGAATTCCCCAGCCCGAAAACAATTCATTGCTCATGAGTTTCGCCGTCACTTGGCGCCCACGTTCTAGACTGATCGCACCGCAAAACAATAAGTGTCCCGGATTTGAACCATCTACTCGGAGCTCACTTTTATCCTTGTCCAGAGCCATTGCATAATAACTTCGATTTTCCAGCCAGAATCGCTGCTCGATCAACTCGCGCAGTTGCTCCGAGCGCTTCATTGCCTCGAGCGCCAGCGTGGGTTCGCCTAACATTGTAAGCAACTCCGCCGCGCCTGCAAGACCGCGCACCGCGTATCCCTGCACTTCTACAAGGGCGATCGGTGGCTGAGCGATGCGTCCATCACTATGGCGATTCGCGTCGCCTGAGTCTTTCCATCCTTGATTAAACAGACCTTTTGGATTCCGCCGGCAGTACTCGATCAGGCCATCGCCGTCCAGATCGCCGTACTGGAGAAGCCAGCGCGTTGCTGCCTTCAATGCGTCCTTCAATGCCAAAATCAGCTCCGAGTCCGCTGTCCAACAAAAATACTCATGCAGCAGGATCAGAAATAATGGAGTAGCATCGACCGAGCCATATGATCTGCCAAATGCCACCTCATTCGTAGCGGTCATCTCTCCCGAACGCCGCTCGTGCAGGATTTTTCCCGGGTCTTCGTCTCGCTCATCATTTTCAGTCGTGCCCTGATAACTGGCGAGGACACGCAGGGTATCTCGGGCCAGGTCCGAATCAAGCAATAGCGTCTGGTAGCTGCTGATGAGAGAGTCGCGCCCAAATAGAGCCGCGAACCACGGTACGCCCGCCGCCACCGCAACGCCCTGGCTCTCTCGGATGCGCAGTGCGAAAAAGTCTTCTACCGAGGTCTCAAGCAGGGAGTCGAAAATCTTATTATCTGAGTAGACCCGGGTGCATCGCTCTTTCCACTCCGCGTGGCGTGTGCGAGATCGCTGCCGCTCTTCTTCCCGAGCGGCAGCCGGGGCCTCCTTAAAACTGGAAACCCCATTTTCACTAAAAGAGGTGATTGCCATCGCCACTGTCACAATTAGGCAAACCTGCTCGTGCGGTGGAAGGTCTAGCTCCCATTGCGCGTGAGACGCCTCCAGTAACTGCGGCTGTGGGGTAAATCCGATCTCGGTAAATCGGATTCGGTCATCCAATCCTTCGTAGCGCAAGCGGACGCGGGCATCCGCCACCAACGGCCGAGTATATCGCCCGCTTTTGCCCCGCAGTAATCCTCGCACCTGAAAGATATCCATGAAATCGGCAGAGAAAAGCAGCTCAACCGTCATCTTTACGTTCGTGTGATGGAAGTTCTGAAATGTCAGAGTGTCAAACAGCCGATCGTGCCCCAACAGGAATTCCCGTTCTATAAAAATTGTGTTGATGGGTAAATCCAGGTCGGTGCCCGGCACTGCACCGCCGCGTACTGTCATTCCCACCTGCGCAAGGTCAGCGCCCGTGTTGGTGCAAGATAGCAGAGCTGGCGGTTGTCCATTGGTGCGCAGCTCATAGTGGCTTAGGAAGCGGGTGTCCTCATAAAAAGGCCGATGTTTGGCGAACCTGGCGGTACCAGGGCGCCTTCTTCTGTAGCTGCAAAAAAGGTTGATCCGTGGATAAGCGCCAGGATGCCGGCGGAACTCAGCGGAGGCTCTGGATAAGCCACCTTTGGCTCGGTCGGCGGATCAATATAATTAACCGAAAACGTGTGCGTTGCGGAATCACTCAAGCAGCTTCCTCGTCTCTTCCAACGGGGGCAAGCCCCCCGCTGAGTATGCTCATGTAAAGTTGGTGATACTGGCGCGCCATGGCTACCGCGGAGAAGTGCTGTTCGGCATAGGCCCGTACGATCCGCGCATCGAAGCGGTCTATTGTCAGCGCCCTGACGGCATCTTTTACATTCTGACAGACGGCGCCAGAGATGCCGTCGGCTACTATCTCCTCGACTGCGCCTCCAGGAAAGGCAATGACCGGTGTGCCACAGGCCATCGCTTCGATTATCACCAAGCCAAATGGCTCTTCCCATTCGATCGGGAACAACAACGCAGTCGCTCGGCTCAACAAATCATTTTTCATCGAAAAGTCCGCCTCGCCCAGAAACTCGACATTTCGCCCGTCCACCTGGGGGCGCACCTGACCGTCATAATAGCTTTGGAAAATGGGCTGCACCTCTCCGGCAATCTTCAACGGCATACCCAGCTTTTTGGCAATCGCAATCGCATTATGCGTTCCCTTAATTGGGCATATCCGTCCCAGGAAACAAACGTAGGGGTCCTTCTCCGCGGAAAAGCGGTAGCGCGAAAGATCCAATCCGTGGTGGATCATCTCAGGGGTTAAAGTCGGATGCACGGATGCTTGGTGATGACTAATCGAAACGTAAGTAACATTTTTATATCGCTCATATAAGTCGGTGATGGAGGGTTCGCACGGATGATGCAAAGTACAAACGAACGGCAACGGGCTAAAACGAGAGAAGGGAACAGCCAGAGCATTACTCACATGCACAAGGTCGCAGCTTCCCGCCGCATCCTTAATCGACCATGAGGTGTGATCAAGATCCTTCGTCAAGCCCGACATCTCTGCGGCGAGGGGCCAATCCTGATTTGGATATACCCAGCGCAGATCGGCTTTCACCGTAGAGTCGCCGTTCGCGTATACAGTCACGTCCACATTCAGGCGTCTGAGGCTCTCAGCAAGATTCGCAACAAATAATTCTGTTCCGCCATAAGCGGTGGGCGGAACGGAGATAAAGGGGGAGGCGATTAGTCCGATGCGCATATCGTGCTCCAAGATCCTGGAAGCCGCTCTTGGCCATATAGATGCGTCAATGAGTCAAAAAGGTCTGCTACCCCTCAATCGCAGCTGCCATCAGTGCATCTCATATGAATCAAAAGTCGATTGTAAGGAGCGTCGCTTAAGTTCAGTGGAAAATTTCCGTTGGGGATATCCCGCAGGAAAATTTAATGCGAAGGGCTCACCAAAGATCCACCCCGACTCCACTCACCGACGGATGAGCTGCAAGCTGTCGGGTGACGTTAAAAATCAGATTTAGATTGGCTTGTGTAGAAGAGTGACCACTGCGATATGCCGTATTACGATTTAATTAGACGCATAGGACCTCGTGTCTTTACGGGGTGAATCTGCATCTAGATTAAAGAAAGTCTACGAGGAGTCTTTTATGGTGACAGAAGTCCATTCAGAACATAGAGTCCTAAGAAAACTGATCTTTTTTGCGACGATAGCTTCTGGGGTGATTGCGGCTTACCTGATGTATCGACGAGGCGAATCAATATTATCAATCACCACACAGGCTGTTACCAATCCAGTTGGTTCACTGATTTCGGAAGTCAAAAATGCGGTCTAGGCAAATAGGGTCGCCAACCTTCGGAAAACATTGAACAGCCACGTTTTCGGTGACGGTCATATGGAATTGTTGGAACTTCTCAGGTCCGTGAGCTGTACCACTGGAAGCCTGACGTAACCGAAGCTGACGTTTCCCAGAACTGAGGGACGCCATTTGTCGACTACGTATTGGCCAAATGGCGAATAGTATGTGGTTGGCTAACGACTGTTATTGGGGATGAGTTGCTATGTTGTGCCACTCATCAGAGCACAATTCAGAGATCAGCATCGAGTTCTAAGAGATTGAAGTAGACGTAGGTAATTCAATCGCATCGCGACTTGCTGTCAGTACAACTATTACGGCTCGCTCCATATCTCATCAAACGGAAGGTGAAAAATGAGCATTGGAACTTTAGAAGAGCTACTGATAGACGAGTTGAAGGATCTATATTCCGCAGAAAAACAGATTGTTCGAGCCTTGCCCAAAATCATCAAGGCTGTTTCGACACCGGAGCTGCAACAAGGTCTCGCGAATCATCTTGAAGAGACTAAAGGCCAAGTGATACGGCTGGAGAAAATCGGTGAAATCCTCGGTAAGAAGATGACTGGAAAGGCATGTGTCGGTATGAAAGGCGTGCTTGAAGAAGGCTCCGAGGTATTAGAAGACACCAAAAAGGGCCTCGTCCGAGATGCCGCTCTGATTTCCGCCTGCCAGCGAGTGGAGCACTATGAGATGGCAGGCTATGGCTCGGCTCGGGACTTTGCCAAGTTGCTCGGACAGAAAGAAGTGGCCGCTCTGCTCGATGAGACGTTGGCAGAAGAGAAAAATGCCGATAGGACGTTAACCGAAGCTTCGAAGCAGGTCAATGCTCAAGCCAAACAACAAGGTTGATTCATCTAAGCTTGGATGGTGACGGAACCGCTCTTTAACTAACGTCGATACTTGGCAGCGTTGAGATTAAATTATGTTCACGAAAAAGCCTGCAATCTCACGCTCTGAGATTGCAGGCTTTCTGAAAATACAATTGTCATAATGTAATCAGGCTGCTGCCTGTGTATTTACCCGACCCGATATTTCCGTGAGAAGCTGGTCGGCATTTTCTTCCTCTTTCTCAATCGATTCGAGGACGGTGATATCTTCCTTTAGGCCAAGGATTTCGGCCCAATGCCGCAATGTTCCGTAGACAGCGATCTCGTGATGTTCCACTTGCTGCGCCGCACCGATGAGAGCGATATTGCGAATGGTAGGATCGGTCACATCTTTGATCGTGTCCGAATCTTCATCCGAAGCTGCTGCCAGTCGCATTCCGCGAGTTTCAACCGCGGGCACGATGCGTGGTGAAATGCTCTATCGCGACCTGGGCTCGACCGGTGTTCAGGTCTCTGTCATTGGGCTGGGTGGCTCACATCTGGGGCAAGCTAGTGTTACCGAAGATGACGCTGTGCGACTCATCCATGAGGGTTTGGATCGTGGCATCAATTTTCTGGACAACTCGTGGGATTACAACGAGGGACGAAGCGAAGAACGGGTAGGAAAAGCGCTATCCCAGGGCGGCTACGGACAGAAGGCCTTCGTCATGACCAAGATAGACGGGCGCACAAAGGAAGTGGCGACGAGCCAGATTGATGAATCACTGAAAAGGCTCAAAGTGGATCACATCGATTTGCTGCAGCATCACGAGGTGCTGCGGTATGACGATCCCGATCGTATCTTTAGCGAAGGCGGGTCCATGGAAGCCGTATTGGCAGCCAAGCAAGAGGGCAAGATTCGATTCATCGGCTTCACAGGGCATAAAGATCCACATATTCATCTGTATATGATGGACGTCGCCCAGAAACACGGCTTCCGTTTCGACACCGTTCAAATGCCGCTCAACATTATGGATGCGCATTTTCGCAGCTTCTCGCAGCTAGTGGTCCCCCGGGCTGTGAAACAGCAGATTGGAGTGTTGGGGATGAAGTGCTTCGGGAGCGGAGTCATTCTCAAGTCCGGCGTTGTTCAGCCGATGGATTGCCTGCATTATTCATTGAATCTCCCTCTGTCGGTACTCATTACCGGAATCAACAACCAGCAATTGTTGGATCAGGCTTTCGCTTCCGTCAAATCATTCAAACTTATGGATGAAAGTGCTGTGGCAGAGTTAGTCTCGAAAACCCAGGAGGCTGCACTAAGTGGAAAGTACGAACTCTTCAAGACGACGGCCCACTTTGATACCACCGCCCGGCATCCGGACTGGTTAGGCTCCGACAGTCCGGCCGTTCAAAAGCTGGCTCCGCAACTGCCAGGGTGAGTCACCTGGCAGGGCAGCCGAAGTAGACCAGATTTTAAATCAACCATTGCCGGGAGAAATCCTTCGCCATTGGAAGCGCTGAACCACTGCTTTGCCAAAAGATTTCACGACGTGTAATACGCGCGTTTTCCGCTCTTATCTTGGACTTTTGCGGAATGCTTGAGGGCACTCGCATCGAATCTGAGGAAATGGCATAGCTTTGCCTCCTTAAGGCGCAACGCTTACGGTCAATTCTTAGGCTTCTTTTCCGCGCCTCTGCCGGGACTACCGGCATGAACGAGTTCGGGAGTCGAAGCAGCCCGTAAAGTGGTCTTCTGACGCTCCGTGTTGATTCGCGGTGACCGTGTCAATGGAGCTAATGCTGAAGATTTTCCACTTTCTAGCGCTGCAATAATCCCTTCTAGGACCCGGACATCGGCGAAGCCTTCTTCTCCATTCCGGTTCTGGATTTTCGTTATTGAGGATGCATTCGGAGAAGTACTTGAGCTCTCCGCCAAATCGCGTCGAAGATTCCAGAAGTGAGCGCTTCCTGAAATTCTCGTAGCCGAAGACCGCTGCAACACCATACTTCTTCCCGAGTTCATCAGCCTTAACTGGATCTGAAGTAATGAGCGCAGAGATCTCGGAATTGCCCGTGTGTTCAACTCCTGGCATCATGTCTTCCTGAGCAATATCGCCGAGCCCCACGATCGCGTACCGGATTTTGCGTTCCGATTCTATCCCGATTAGCTCTTTGATTCCCATGAACAATTCCTTATACTTCGGATCTTTGGCAGCCCTTTTGAGCTCCGCTCACAGGCGGATGAGAGCAATGCCGGATTCAGGATTAATTTCTTTCTGAAGATGTTTTGGACTTTCGGTGATGATGATCTCGCAGGTCGGACGAACCTTCGCGCTTAGAAGGTGACCTCCGTGGGCGGTTCCGTCTTTGCGCCCGATGACCAGATGGGCATGAATCTGTGGCTTATCATCTTTCAGCGCGATGTCTCCAATAAGAGAGAGTAGCTCGACCTGTTCCTGTAGCTTGATCGCGGTTTGATACTTCTTGGTCTCCCAATTGAACCAACCCAATTCGACACCGCTGAGGGCGCCGATTGCCTTGAAACTACTGCCAGCCAGCTGTTCAGTTTGAGCGACTAACTTGAGAGAGGAGAGAATTTCGTCTCCCGTGTCTAGGATGACGATTAAAGTCCTGGGATTTTCAGCAATCTGTTTGGAACGCATGGCATCCTCTTGATCTTGGATGCCAATGAAGCGAAATACGTTGAGTCTCATCGAAAGCGGCGTTGTTTGATCGCCTCATTTATCTCCTCATGAAACCCGCCTGACCAAACGCGCGTCCAATCGTCTGTCCAGCCAAATAGGGACTAGCCTGTCTCGGAGATACATATGTATGACTGACGCATCGGACATACTCGTAGAACGACTGCTCGCGTGGGGGGTCGACACCATATTCGGTCTGCCGGGCGACGGCATCAATGGGGTCTTCGAAGCCCTTCGCAAGCAGAAGGAACGGATACGGTTTATTCATGTGCGGCATGAGGAGGCTGCGGCTTTCATGGCCTGTGCCTACGCGAAGTTCACCGGTAAGCTGGGGGTGTGTATCGCGACATCCGGCCCGGGAGGCATTCACCTCCTGAATGGCTTGTACGATGCGAAGTTGGACCATGCGCCGGTGCTTGCTATTACAGGTCTGCAGCATAGTGATCTGATTGGGACCTTTACTCAACAGGATGTAGCTTTAGATAAGCTTTTCATCGATGTCGCAGTTTATAACGAGCGAATCATGAGCGGAGCGCATATGGAAAGCGTGGCCGATCTGGCGATCCGCGGGCCTTGGCATCCCGTGGCGTAGCTCATATCACCATTCCCGTGGACGTACAGGTTCAGGAGATCAAGAAGGGACGCTCGGAGAGGAACCCGATACACCACACCTCGGCGATTCCAGCATACTTCGACCAGCTTCCCGCTCGCATCGAGTTGGTGCATGCCGCGGATATTCTCAATCGTGGAAAGAAGATCGCCATATTAACCGGTCAAGGCGGATTGCACGCCACCCTGGAACTGGAAGAGCTGGCAGAAATGCTCGGCGCCCCAATCATCAAGGCTCTCCTGGGTAAAGCTGCTGTTCCGGATGACAGCCCTTACACCACCGGTGGGATCGGCTTGCTGGGGACCGAACCTTCGCAGGATGCCATTGAAGGATGCGACACGCTTCTTATGGTGGGAACATCTTTCCCATATATCGAATTTCTTCCCGAGCCTGGATCGGTCAAATGTGTGCAGATCGATATCGATCCTCAGCGCATTAGTCTTCGCCATCCCGCTGATGTCGGCCTCATTGGAGACGCAAAAAACACGATTCGCGCGCTGCTTCCACTGCTCGAAAAGCATGACAAGGGTTTTCTTGAAAAAGCTCAGAAGGCCAAGGCCGAGTGGCAGAAGCTCATGGAAGAGCGTGGGACGCGACCGGATAAGCCGATGAAGCCGCAGGTCGTAGGCTGGGAGTTAGGCAAGCGTATTCCATCGAATGCGATTGTGACCTAAGATTCAGGTACGATTACGACCTGGTGGGCGCGTTACGTGCCTGCGTTGCGCGGCCAAAAGCATAGTTGCTCGGGAAACCTTGCCACCATGGCTTGTGGCTTGCCTTACGCCATTGCGGCGGCGGTCGCATATCCGGATCGGCCGGTCTTCTGCATCATTGGCGATGGTGGCTTGAGTATGCTGCTGGGCGAGTTGATCACTGTTGCTGCCTACAAGCTGAACATCAAAATCATCGTGATCAAAGACAACACACTTGGGCAGATCAAATGGGAACAGATGGTCTTCCTCGGAAATCCTGAATACGCCTGCGATCTGTATCCTGCCGACTTTGTGACCATAGCACGGGGTGCCGGACTCTAAGCCATTCAGATCGAAGATCCCGCTACGTGCGGTAGCCAAATCGATAGTGTAGTTGGACGCCCAGGTCCGGTACTGATCGAGGCGGTGGTCGACGAATTCACTCCTCCCATGCCGGCAAAGATCAAGGCAGGCCAGGCTCTGAAATTAGCAGAGGCTCTCGTGCGCGGCGAGCCAAACCGTATGAAGATCGCGCTGACGAATGCACATGATAAGGTCCGCGAGCTGGTATAACCGCGTGATTAGGGGGTACCGCAGAGATGAAGCCGTCGGACATTTCCGTGGGAAGGGTGAACGTTTCCGCCTATACGATACCGACCGATGCTCCTGAAGGCGATGGTACGTTGCAATGGGATTCCACGACGCTCATCATTTGCGAAATTCATGCAGGGGGCGAGGTCGGATTTGGGTACAGCTACGGCAATCAAGCCACCGCATTCGTGGCCGATTATCTGGCACGTAAGTGCTTGCTGCAGCGATCGCCGATCCATATTCCCAGTCTCCACACAAGCATGCTCCGACAGATACGGAACGACGGCAGCCGCGGGATTGCATCCATGGCGATCTCAGGCCTTGATGTCGCTCTCTGGGACCTCAAAGCCAAGCTGCTCGGCTCCTCCCTCCTCGATCTCTTTGGTACCGCTCAAGTGAGTGTGTCTGCATACGGGAGTGGAGGATTTACTACCTACAGTCACCACCAACTGGCGGCACAACTGTCGGGGTGGGTTGCAGAAGGTCTGAAGAGCGTAAAGATGAAGGTCGGCGCAGAGCCGAATGTGGATGTGGCTAGAGTTCAATCGGCTCGCGATGCCATCGGGCCATCCACGAATCTATTTGTGGATGCGAATGGTGCTTACGACGTGCGACAAGCCATCGCCTTTGCGGACAAATTCGCAGCGCTTGATGTCACATGGTTTGAAGAGCCTGTCAGCTCCGATGATCTCGATGGCCTCCGCCGCGTGCGCGACCGCGCCCCCGGTGCCATCGAGATTGCAGCCGGGGAGTATGGCTACGACTCTTTCTATTTTCGGCACATGATCGAGGGACAAGCAGTGGATGTCCTGCAACTGGACGCGACCCGCTGCAAAGGCTTCACCGGCTTTCTGGAAGGAGCTGCTATTGCAGCAAGTTTTGGCATTCCCATCTCCGCGCACTGCGCGCCCTCCCTTCACATGCATGTGGGTTGCGTCGTCTCCGCCTTCCGGCACGTCGAATATTTCCATGATCACGCGCGGATCGAGGCGATGCTCTTCGATGGTTTCATTCCGGCCAAGGACGGTGAGTTGAAGCCTGATCGATCCCGACCCGGCATGGGACTGATCTTCAAGCATTCCGACGCGAAGCAGTTCCTTAGCTGGAGAAGTCAATGATTTACGACTTCAGCCAGCCCATCTTCAATAAGGTACCGCAGTGGCCGGCGTTCCGGCCGACTACAATGACGATTCCGCATCTCACTGCTATTGAATCGGCGAATGTCGAACGGTTGGAAATGATAACCCACACCGCCAGGCACGTCGACGCACCGTTTCATTTGTTTCCAGATGAAGATATTCGCGTGCCGGAAGCGATGCTGGACGGGCGTTCGCGGCATTCCGCATTATCTTCAGTTTTAGTCCACGGCACGGGTGGGGCATGGACACGCGCCGTCGCCTGGGATGAGAGAGAGATGGCATGACGTTTGTCCTGACCGGGGCGCTCGAATGGAGTGCCGATCGAAATCTGCCCGCTCCCATATCCAACGTTGCCGTTACGGTTCTCGAACATTTGCGGGAGGGCTGTTTTCAGCGCAGCCTCTGCCTGATCGTCGCCACGACCAGTGTAGCCAGCGGCCTCGAAGTCGGATATGAGCATTACAAAGGAAGCTACAGTAATCCGGTTATGTATACACCTGTAGTTCTGAGTAGCGCCCTTGCGGGGGCCAGCCTCTTAGGAGCTTTCAATCGAAGAGCAGCCCGTACCGTTCTTCGTTGGGTCAGCGTTGCGACGCTCGCGGATGGCATCATTGGATTCTTCTTCCACGTTCGCGGCGTGGCACGAAAACCTGGAGGCTGGAGTCTCCCCGTGACGAACAGCGTGATGGGACCGCCGATCTTCGCTCCACTGTTGTTTGGAACCAGCGCGTACCTGGGATTAATGGCATCGTATCTGCGCCGCGAGGAAGACCTTCATGGCCTCAGGGAGCGCTTCAATGAGATCGTCGAAACGGGAAGCTCCGACTGGCGAACTGAACTGCGTTACGGACGGTTCCAAAAGCACTTGTCGGCCGTAACGGTTTTATGGGCATTTTTCAGTGGCTTTGAAGCTCTCTATTCTCACTACAAGACCAACTTTCGCTATAAGGCTCAGTGGACACCGGTAATTTTGGCACCTTTGGTGATGGTCGCAGCTGCGGGAGCGGTGAAGAGCCGCCGTATTGCGAATACCGTGTTGCCGATCGTTTCGGCTTTAGCCCTGGCCGACGGAGGTATCGGTTTTTACTACCATGCGCGCGGTATTGTTCGGAGGCCAGCGGGCATAAAGAAACCGCTCTACAACACGCTCTATGGCCCTCCCATCTTCGCCCCGCTCCTGTTCGCGGCCTGCGGATTTCTCGGCCTCATGGCCAGTCTTCTCCGAAGGGAGAAAAGATGACAAGAAAATCTTTTCCGTTCCGAGCATCAGGCGGCGAGCTCAAAGACCTCAAACAACCGGGTTATTACGAGGGCTACAGCAGCATGGCCCAGAAGAAGAACTGGGACGAAGCGACGCAGAAGACGGTGACCGACCGGGTCGAGAAAGTGTCAGGTATTCGGTTCTTCTCGGAAAAGGAAGCGGCGTTGTTTGTAGCAGTGATCGATCGTGTGATGCCTCAGGACGATCGCGCGGAAGGGCGGACGATCCCCATTCTTCCTGCGCTCGACGAACGTCTCGATAAGAATTCGCTCAACGGTTTTCGCTATGAGGATATGCCGCCGGATCAGGAGGCATACCGGCTCGCAGCGAAGGCTATTGAAGAGATGGCGCAAGAGCGCTTTGGAGAATCCTTTCCGCTTCTCACCGTGCATCGACAAGAGCTGATCTTGAAATCGCTGCATGACGGAAAGCCTGATCCGGATAACGCCGTGTGGCAAAAGATGCCAGTACATCGCTTCTGGGCCATGCTCATGGAAGACTGCGTGACGGCGTACTACTCTCATCCCTGGGCGTGGGACGAAATAGGTTTCGGTGGACCCGCGTATCCGAGGGGATACATGCGTTTAGAGAACGGTCTGCCTGAGCCCTGGGAAAAGGATGAACAGCGCTATGAGTGGAATGCTCCGGTCGATTCAGTCTCTCAACCAGATGAAGAGGGCGCTCCTCCTGAACATGGATCACTGCACGGCCACGGAGGCAGCCACTGATGTCACATCGTCTTGGGCCCATGCAGACGCTTCCATCGCCAATGCGTCGATTCGAAGAGAGTGACATTGTGGATTATTGCATCGTCGGCGTGGGAAGCGCAGGCGGGGTGCTGGTGCAGCGCTTGGCGCGGGCAGGGTTTCGTGTCGTCGCGTTGGAAGCAGGCCACTTCTGGGACACGGAGAAAGATTGGGTCAGCGACGAGAAAGGCTCCCACGAACTCTATTGGAATGATCTGCGTATCACCGGCGGAACGCATCCTCTTGCTCTTGGTGCGAACAACAGCGGCAAGGGAGTGGGCGGAGGTTCTGTTCACTGGGCTGCCTTCGTACCGCGCTTTCATCCCTCCGATTTCCGGGTCTACTCCGAGGACGGGGTGGGCGCCAACTGGCCCATCTCCTACTGGGATCTTAAGCCTTATTACGAGCTGCTGGAGCGCGAAATTCCTGTTGCAGGACCTGCCTGGTTTCCATGGGGCGATCCGCACGGTCATCCCTATGGACCCCATCCTCTCGGCGGCGTTGGCGATGTATTAGTTCGTGGCTGCTCGAACCTCGGTATTCGATCTGTCGCAGGTGGGCCCGTCGCAATTCTTTCTGCTTCGCATGGCGACAGACCGCATTGCATCTATCGAGGTTTCTGCCTTCAGGGCTGCAAGGTCGGAGCCAAAGCCAGCACACTGATTACCCACGTCCCGGACGCCATCTCCCACGGCGCAGAGATTCGGGCATATGCGATGGCTTCGCGCATCAGTCTGCGCGACGATGGGCGAGTGAATGGGGTCGTTTACTTCGATCGCGAAGGGAAAGAGCGCTTCCAGCGAGCCCGCGCAGTGATTGTTTCGGGCTATGCTATCGAGACGCCGCGGTTACTCCTAAACTCTGCATGCCCCGGCCATTGTAATGGATTAGCGAATTCGAGTGGGACACTTGGCAAATATCTCATGGCCCAGGCTGGAAACGTCGTAGCCGGGAGATTCGACGAGCTCATTCGTCTTTATAAAGCGCCCCCAGCGCACGCTCTGAGTGAAGAGTTTTACGAGACCGATCCCGGACGAGACTTTGCCCGCGGCTTTGCCGTGCAGACAGTGGGACCACTACCGGTTGCATTTGCAAAACAGATGGTCGCAGCCATGGGAGCCTGGGGATGGGGTATGCGCCAAGTCATGATGGACTACAACCACTGGGCGACATTAGGAGTCTTGGGAGAGATTCTGCCTTGGGAAGACAATCGAGTCGAATTGGCAGAAGAAAAGGATCAACACGGTCTGCCAGTCGCGAAGGTCATGTTCAATCTGCATGACAACGACAAGAAGCTGATCGAGTTTGGGAAAAACAAGGTGATGGAAATCATGGCGGCTGCGGGAGCAACGCAGGTGGTTCAGGAATCACGCTTCGCTCACCTAGTCGGAGCTTCTCGAATGGGAAGCGATCCATCTACGTCGGTCGTCGATAAGTTCGGTCGCACGCACGACATCCCGAACCTGTTTGTCTGCGATGGAAGCATCCTGCCCACACAAGGCTCAGCGAATCCAGGCCTGACCATACAGGCCCTTGCCGCAAGAACCGCGGACTATTTGATCAAGCAGGGAGAGACGATTTTTTATTCCAATCGCCGCGACCTGAATGAACCTGGGATTCGATACGATCTGAGTCCGCCTTACACTCGGTTCAAGGGCAACCCGCGTATTGCCTAATTTCTAAGGAATTTTCGAGCGCAAAGGGCGACGCCCAGAAGACCACATCCCAATACAAACCAGCCTCGGTGCTTCGACACTTGTGCTTCCAGGCTAAACGTCCGTGACTTCGTATCAAATGGCCCATGCGCGCCGAGCGTAGTCGGGACCGGATGCCAAACATTGTTTGGCCGGTCAGGAGAATCAGGCTCTTCGCGCTGCTGCGCTTTGTAACCCGCCTTTCCAAGATAGAGATCCAGCAAGCCAGGAAAGAACTTCTGTCCTACGATGGCTTTTACAGTTGACCCGCCGACCCAGTACTCCCGCCGGGGCGAAGATGCGAGCGCAGCGCGCAAGATCACGCGAGCGCCAACCTCGGGTTCGTATATCGGAGGTACAGGCTGGGGCAAATTCGGAAGCCGGCTCTTTACCCAAGTGAACTGAGGTGTATTCATCGCCGGCATATGAACTACGACCGCCTTTACATTGCTCCGATCGTGAATCAGTTCGCAACGTAACGAATCGGTGAACCCTACGATGGCATGCTTAGTTGCACAATAAGCGGACTGCAGAGGGATGCTTCTTACTGCCAGAGCCGAGCCGACCTGGATTATTCTGCCGCGATTTCTCGGTAGCATTCGCCTTAAAGCGGCGAGCGTGCCATGAACATATCCAAGGTAGTTTACCTCGGTGACACGGCGGAACTCAGCCGCGTCCATTTCTTTGATAGGCGAGAATACCGACACCATCGCGTTGTTGATCCAAACTTCGATGGGACCTAAACGTTCTTCAAAAGATGCTGCAGCAGCCTCGACAGCCTGGTCATCGCTCACATCGGCTGCATACGTGGCTGCTGTGCCTCCGAGTCGTTCAACTTCCCCCGCTGTTGCTTCGAGTGCCTATAGATCACGCGAGATCAAGCCTACGCTGGCACCCGCGTTGCCGAATTCATGAGCAATGGCTCGTCCCAGCCCCGCTGACGCTCCCGTAATGACCACAGTGAAATTTGACAGCATCCTACTGATCTCCATAACAATACGGTCCCACAGGTTAGATGCAGGCGGGACCAAGCGAAATAGCATCTAACGCTTCGGAGTGTTGGGGATGGATGAGCGAGGAAGGCGCGCGTGGCTCTTGAGATCGAAAATTATGCTCTGATCGGCGATTGCGAGACAGCAGCGCTGGTAGGAAAGAATGGATCGATCGATTGGTTGTGCTGGCCAGATTTTTCCTCTCCGGCATGTTTCGCCGCGCTCATCGGCACCGAGCAGAATGGCCGATGGCTGATTACGCCAAAGAACAGTTGCAGAAGAATCACGCGGCAGTATCGCGAGCATACATTGATTCTAGAGACCCGTTTCGAGACGGCAGCGGGCGTCCTCCTACTCACAGACTTCATGCCCGTGCGCGAAACGCATTCGGACATTGTGCGAATCGTGAGATGTCTTGAAGGCAGCGTAAAGGTTCAGATGGAGCTCTGCATCCGTTTTGATTATGGACGCACCATTCCATGGACCGGCGCCCGCGAACGCAATGGCTGGGCGGCCGCCGCCGGTCCAGGTTTTGCCTATCTGCGAACCAAGGAACAGATCGAGACAAAGGGCGATATTGCAACTGCCGAATTTACGCTCAGTCAAGGCCAACATCGTACTTTTGTTCTGACTCATGTTGGAGCCCAAGAACCTCCACCGAAGCGCATCAATGTCCAAAAGGCATTTAACCAAACAGAAAAATTTTGGCGAGATTGGTGCTCCTCGAACACCTACGAGGGACCTTGGCAGGATGCCGTCGAACGATCACTGATTACGCTCAAGGCTCTCACGTATCGGCCTACAGGCGGGATCGTCGCGGCTCCCACGACATCACTACCAGAATATTTCGGCGAGGACCGGAACTGGGACTATCGCTACTGCTGGCTCCGGGATGCGGCGTTCACGCTCGAATCCTTACTTTCGGTTGGCTATTACGAGGAGGCTCGATCTTGGCAAAACTGGCTTCTTCAGGCCATTGGGAGCGACGCGCGACGCTTACAGATCATGTACGGGATGCGAGGCGAGCGCCATCTGCCGGAATGCGAGCTTCCATGGTTGCAAGGATATCGAAGATCGCAGCCGGTGCGTATGGGAAATGGCGCATCGGAGCAGATGCAGCTGGATGTCTACGGTGAGGTGGCGGACGCAATTGTGGGCATGAAACGGGCGGGAATGCGCCTGGATGAACGCCTTTTCCACCTGCAAACGGAACTCACGGACTGCGTAGCTTCTCTTTGCCACCTTCCCGCATCGGGACTGTGGGAGCAGCGCGATCAAAAAAAGCACTATACCTACTCGAAGGCAATGGCTTGGCTAGCCCTCCATCATGGGGTAGAAAGCAAGTTGGCTAGCCCTCCATCATGGGGTAGAAAGCAAGAAGGGGAAAAAATCTGTCGAATGGAAGACGATACGCGACCGTTTACATCGTCAGATATGCCGGAGAGGCTTCAACCGTGAGCTCGGCAGCTTTGTGCAATCTTTCGACTCGGCTGTCTTGGATGCCTCGGTGTTGTTGCTCCCGATCTTCGGATTTTTATCTTTCAAAGATGAGCGCGTAAAGAGCACAATGGATGTCCTCCAGAAGAAACTCAGTCGGGACGGATTTATTTATCGTTTTTCACCAAGCTCACGCAAAGATCGCGAATCGGCTTTTATCGCTTGCTCGTTTTGGATGGTTCAGAATCTCGTAGGGGCCGGACGATTACTAGATGCAGAAAGGCTCTTCGAAAAGCTGATCAGTCAGCGAAACGACGTAGGGTTACTGTCTGAGGAGTACAACCCCGAGCAAAGACGGTTTATGGGAAACTTTCCGCAGGCCCTTTCTCATATCGCACTCATAAATGCAGCCCGGAAACTGGCTTCTCATCAGGCGCATAGTTAGGTGCCCAAGCGGACCCACTTCTTTATCGAGCCATACACAAATTGGCTTTGTGTCCCAGGATGGCGGCAAGCACAACGACTCCGCTCTAACGACTACTATCGTCCTCCTTTGCGCTCGGAACAACGGAGATTCTCGGAGGGTAGACCATGGACGCTTCTTTCCGATCTGGGCACGACTTTATTTCACCAACAACTATCCGTGTATCGCTCTTCATTGCAGCGAATCACTTGAGACAAATATCGCAGGGCAACTTGACAAGTTCCAATTGCCGGCATACATAGATAGTATGTCTACCGTAGACGATCTACCTGGTGACGAGAAGCTTGGATTTGATAGCCGCCGGGACAGGAGTTTCTTTTCGGACCTTACAGAGGCGGGTGGCGGCGTACCGGAGATCTGGCCTCACGGCGATTGTCAGGAAGTCGTGAGCTGACCGCGGAGAACGTCGCGTCATTTCCTCGAAGCTGCGCGAGACGAACGAGGGCTCGCCCTCGAGCGAACTCCGCTCACTTCCTTTCACCGGCAGGTCAAGCACACATAAGGGCTTCAATCCCGAAATCTAACGTACCGTTCAGCAGTTGTATAAGAACTGCTGACTGACGGAAGTCTTCGCTTCGAATCACATCGAGAACGCAGGGATATTGCTAAGGATCACTCAGGCATCCATAAGAAAGGCTGTTACCAAGTAGGCACAATGAAGACGGATTGACACCAGTAAGGCAAGCTGCTGTAGACTCATCTACTTCTGAGGAGTTCGCTGGGCTAGTGGCAGACAAACTTATTCCAATAGGATTCCACGTTCTTGAGGGCATGTTCTTCACGGGAGCAATAGGCTGCGCGGTAACGATTTTTCTCTCATGGATCGAGATATTCGCGAAGGCCTTCTCCGAGGATCGGCCCGGCGACAAGTAAAGTTTTGCCTTCGCTTGGCAAACCAAGATATGGAATCCGCAATCTCAGTAGTTACCTGAAGTAACCGGGATGCTCTCCGACCTTCCATCTGGCGATAAAATCGGATCGCAGCATCCCGGCGATTCAGTTAATCCCAGAACGTCCGGTAAGTCTTCGGAGGAGCGCCAGCGACTTCTGACGTAATGCCTTCTTTCCCACTGCTCACATTTCCATGGCAGATGCCGAACGGGCGAAGAATGTGTCGCTGAAGAAAGCCGTGGCGATGGCAACGGATGAGAGAGTCACAAACAAGATTTGCACTTCGCTCAGGCCGTCACACTTACCGGATGTACAGCGGAGGCGGTTGGCGAAGACGAAGCGCGGTAGTCAGCAGCCGTGATCTGATCGATGGCGCTGGAGTTCCAGACGCATAGTCGTAAGTTCACTCCGAATCTGTATGCACTCATCGCAGGCGACATTGAATGCGATTTTGTCCACACCTAATAGCTTCATTAATCGCGATGATGCACCGGATAGGCGACTCTTCAGAGTCCCAATGCCTTCGTCGAGTTGTTGTCGGATGGAGCAAACGATATGAAATCTCCGTAAGCTATGCAGCGGTAATTTCGTGCAGGTGTTCAAACGTATCGGACAATCGCGCTTTCAGGAACGGGATGCCCTCTTCGGAAAATGCGAAATCATACACCGTATAACAAGGCCCGCACAGCCAGAAATGCTCTACGTGAAGATGGCCATTTTCACTTCGGATGACACGCACGACCCGACCGTCACGAAGATAGCAAAGTCGTTTCTTACAGGCTGAATTGAAGCAGCGATCAATCATGATGCGCACCTCCCCCGAGCATCGCAATATCGACTCACTTTTCAGAGATGGTCATGTTCGGCAATCACCAAGGAAGCAATTCAGCGTGGCCATTGCTGTGAGCAGTAACTTCCGCACACGAATGCATTGCTTCTCCGTGTACAAGTTCTGATTCGCTGGGTGCCGAACTGATGGTTTGATAGCAAGACCGACAGATGGAATCGAAGGTGCCATCTGCATTCCGACGATGTGCAAATCCATTATCACATCCACTGGAGTTCATGGAGACTGCCCCTGAGTTTGAATGAAATTGCTGCCTTTCAAGATTGTTATGCTAATCCGAATTTGAAGAAATCGTCTGTCGGCTAGGCGACATTTGATAGGGAAATGGCTGCATCGACGCAAGGGGGTGTGCGCAGGAGGGTGTTGACCGGATCAGTCAGAATCGAAGAGCACTAGAAAAACCGCGCAGTCAGGCAATTGCGCTTAGTTCGTTTCCGCCTGCCAGTTTGCCTTTTGCCGTTGAATGACCTCGTAGCACTCGCAGGCGGCTTCTGTAAGCTTCGGTTTATCCAGGATGGTCACGTTTCCTCTCGTGTACGTAATCATTCCTGCCTTCTGCAAGACACTGGCTGCCACACTGACACTCGATCTGCGGGCGCCAAGCATCTGACCCAAGAACTCCTGAGTCAATGGCATTGTCACGCCGCCAATCCTGTCATGGCTCATGATGAGCCATCTGGCTAGTCTCTCTTCCACCTCATGCAAGCGATTGCAGGCAGCAAGTTGGGTTGACTGCATCGCCAGGACCATCGCAAAACGCTGAATCTGTTTTTCCAGTTCCGGGCATTCCGCCAAGAATTTCCTCAGAGTTGTCACATCCAACCGGTAACCCGTTGCATCGGCCTGAATCACCACTCGAAGGGGACTGGTTCTGAATCCGAAGACGACCGGCGTGCCAACAAAACCTTCTTTCCCTATTAAGCCAACCTCAACACTTTTTCCATCCGGCATAACTGTGAGCACGGAAGCCATCCCGCTGTTCAGGAAACAAGTGGATTTGATAACTTCACCTGCCTCGTGCATCACATGGTGAAGGTTCAAGCGGACGAATTCGAGTATGGGAAAGAGTTGCGCACTTTCCTTTTGAGGAAGAGCCGATAGAATGAGATTTCCTATTTCCTCCCATCGCCGCCTTTTCTTGCCGACGGCGGAATTGCCTTGGTAGAGACACTACGATCTTTCGCCATGAAGGCTCCTTTGCAAGCGAAAACGCTGTCTGATTTTTGCAGGGAACCGACGCCCGAAGGCACGGCGGAAAGATGCTAGACGAGACGTATCAACTGTACGCCTTCGGAGGTGAGAACGTATGTGCGCAACCGCACCTATCTCGATCCAAGAGCGGGCAGACAACTCACTTTGAACGCTCTCGCATCAATGCTCCAAGAAGCAGTCCGCCCATCTGCTTCGGTGGTAAAGACATGGCTACCATTTCTTGCGTTGACGACGGCCGAGGCGTGTCACCATTCCGTGTGCTCGTAGTAGAGGATTACGAACCGTTTCGCCGATTTGTCTGCTCGACGTTGGGGAAGAGAACGGAATTGCAGGTCATCGGCGAGGCATCGGACGGACTAGAAGCGGTTCAGAAAGCCGAAGAACTTAAACCCGACTTGATTCTGTTCGATGTAGGGTTGCCCACGCTGAATGGAATCGAAGCGGCTCGACGAATCCGCAAGCTCTCCCCTGAATCCCAAATACTCTTCGTGAGTCAAGAATCTTCTAGTGCTGTCGTACAAGAAGCTCTTCGCTTAGGCGCGCGGGGCTACGTAGCAAAAACAAAGGCTCGAATCGATCTACTAGCTGCCGTGGAGGTGATCTTTCAGGGCAGGCGGTTTGTCAGTGATGAATTGGCAGGTCATATTCCCGCGGAGCTTGGCTAACCGGTATACCTCGAGCGGCTCCACTCGATGAGGCTTTCGTATTGCCGACCGTTGCTCTTTGTTTGCGGCTATTGAGGGGTTCTGTTTTCGTCAGTGCCTTGTGAGCCGGAACGCTGCCTCCGGTCGTTCAGCGGGTGATGACTGGGCTCGTCCCCGGAACAGAAGTGCGTCCGCTCCCCATTTGCTAAAGCAGCCTCGCTGGTTGCGGTGCTTGCTGTCCTATAACATCTCAAGCAGATTGAATCAAAACTTCCGTCTGCCTTTTCACGATGAGCGTATTCACTGCTACTCCCAGTCGCGGTCATAGTGTTCTCTTCCTAGTTAGATCATTTGCAGGGCGCATCTCTCTCCCTCTTGCCAGACGCCCTGCAGCAACTACATGATGACGCAAAAAACAATTCGGTTGCAACAACAATGTCAGATGAAAACTACAGGTCTTCCGCCATCCCGCCATCCGCGTGTTCTCCGCCAAAGCGCAGATGATTGGAAATTACTTCCGACGAGTTTTCCGTTATTCTCGTGTATCTCCTCACAGCTGCCGCATCATCTGCTTGATGTTCGATGAGGTAGAGGAGATTAGCTAGAACCTCCAAATGATGCGCAAGTTCATCTGGATTCATAAACACCCGCGGGCTTCCTGCATGCAACTTCCCCGCTATATCGGTGTTTAAACGAATGGGAGCAAACAGAAATGAATAGCAGAAAACGTGCATGGATATCGCCACTGGCCGCAGTGCTTTTGACAATGTCTGCCCTTCCGGCAGCGCCGCACGCAGTGGCTGAGCAGACTGGCAATGACAGTCAGATTCAGGCTGAACTGGCGAAATCCCTAAGCAGCTCGAAATTTAACGATGTACATGGATCAGTGCAAAACGGGATCGTTTCCCTTTCGGGCACGGTAAAGGTCTATAACGATAAAGCAGCCGCTGACAAGAAGGCGCATCATCTGAAGAACGTCGCCGCGGTGCAAAATGAGATTCAAGTCGGCAGCAAGGAAGTATCCGATCATGACCTGCAGCAGAAGCTCGCGAAGGCAATCACCTACGACCGTATCGGCTATGGGACGACCACATTCAATGCAATCTCTGTGAATGTGCAAAATGGTGTCGTGATCCTTGGGGGACATGCTTATGGTCCGATGGACAAGCAGACCGCCGTTATCGAGACAGGCAGTACGCCCGGCGTAAAGGATGTGATCGACAACATCGAGGTTGACCCCCTTTCGCGGATGGATGACAGGGTTCGTGTTGCCACGGCACATGCAGTGTATGGATTTCCATCGCTGAATAAATATGCTATGGATCCAGCGAAGCCAATCCGCATCTCTGTTCAAAACGGCAACGTTACGCTATTCGGAGTGGTGGACAGCGAGGCGGATAAGGATGTCGCCGGTCTTCGTGCCAACAGTGTTCCGGGAGTCTTTAAGGTCACGAACGATCTTCAGGTCGCCAGCCAGCAATCGGTTCGCAACTAGGTCGAATTAAATCGCGACATTCTTTGGCCTTCATTCCGTAATTGGATTGAGGGCCGTTCTTTTGTGGGGATACGGAGCTCTGGGGAGAGGCCCAGTTCGCATCCGGTATAACGTTGGAGCCGGAATTGCCTTTGAGAAAGATGCGTGTTCGTTCCCCACGGGATCGCCGCGGTCATCAACCCCCTCACAGTAGAAGCGAGAGGAGTGGAAACCGTCTTCTGGACATGAGAGGAAGCGCCACCCCAGAAACAATGGCCATCGCTCGTCTCATGGTCGGGTAGAACGCCGCAGGCGCCAGCAAGCCACCGTCGACCCGTTCACCGATCGGTGTGAGGTCAAAGCGAGCGTTTGAAGAATGCCCGTGTAATTAAGAAATGGGAAAGAGACGAAAACACGGGGAAGCTGCAAACCGGAGAAAACAGAAACTTGTTTAGCTACGTTTCGGGTACAGTAGCGGTACACTCATCAGCTTGTGTCAGTTGCCGTAAATTGCTCTAAGCTACGGTCACTCAGCTACTTAGGGCTACGCTCGACTACGCTATCATTTCATTGATTATCATAGACTTACAGGGATATCCGGAAACTCAAAATCCGCCGAGGGCAACCTCGTGGGGGTTCGACCCCCCTCCCGGCACCATAAGAATAAACAACTTACGAAAGGAAACGCGTTTTTCGAATGCGTTTCTCTGTGCCTAAAGTGTGCCCAACTGAAGTTCGCCAACGCCAAGGCGAACTACTACACGAAGGGTGTGCGTGGTGAGTGGCAGGGCAGCTTGCCGCGCGTTTCGGATTGACCGGCGAGGTTCAGGAGGAGCAATTCGCCCGACTGTCCGAAGGCCAGCATCCGGTGACCGGCGAGCAACTTGTTCGGCACCAGACGGCGCGTGAATATGAGAACGGGCGCGGGGATATGGTGCGTTCAATGGAGCATCGTGCCGGTTGGGATGCGACGTTCAGCGCGCCGAAGTCCGTCTCGCTAACCGCGCTTGTCGGAGGCGATGACCGGATTAGAGTAGCCCATCGGGAGAGTGTGACGGTTGCGCTCAACGAGATGGAGACATATGTTCAGGCACGAATCGGTGGCAACATTCCAGCACAGACGACAGGTGCATGGGTTGTCGCTAAGTTCGAGCATGACAGCAGCCGACCCGTCGAAGGGTACGCTGCACCGCAGCTTCATACCCATGCGGTCGTCTTCAATATCACAGAAACGGTGGACGGCGACACGCGGGCCTTACAGCCGCAGGAACTATACAAGACGCAGCAGTACGCCACAGCGGTTTATCGGTCGGAGTTGGCGGCGCGTTTGCAGGGAATGGGCTACGAGATTGAGCGCGGGGAGCACGGCCAGCCGGCGATCAAAGGCTACTCGCGCGAGTACATGGAAGCATCGAGTCCGCGGCGACAGCAGATCAAAGATCATCTTGCGGAGCATGGTCGCACCGGCCCTGAAGCTGCGGAGATAGCAGCGCATCACACGCGCGGCAACAAACAGAACCTCTCGCACGATGAGGTACGAGCACAGCATCAGGCGATGGCTACCGCACACGGAGATCAGCCGCAGCAGGTTGTCGTTGCAGCAGCACAGCGCCCCGCTGTCGAGCTTGCCCCGGAAGGATCATTGACTGCCGCAGCCAACGGTATGAGCTACGCGCGAGAGCGCGGCATGGAGCGGGAGGCCGTGACCGACGAGCGTTCTTTGATGCGCGACGCTCTTAAGCACACGATGGGCGAGGCTCGATTGCCAGAGATACGCGCCGAGTTCGCGCGGCGTGTTGAAGCGTTGGAACTGAGCCTTTAGAAGTGTTGCAATACGTCATCCTTTATAATCAAACTAATGACGTTTTGAGACACTAAGCGATGACAAACAACATGATGAAAACAATGCGGTATGTCGGCAAGCACGGGATCGTCAGACCCCGCGATCTTGAAGCGCTTGGCATTCCGCGCGAATATCTCCTGCGTCTGTACCGGCGAGGCAAACTCAGCCGTACAGGTCGCGGCGTCTACACTCTACCTGACGCGGCTATTACCGAGAGACATTCCTATGCTGAGGTGACAAAGCGAGTTCCGGGAGCTGTTCTCTGCCTTCTGACTGCGCTCGCCTTCCATGAGATCACGACTCAGAACCCATCGTCGATATGGATTGCCCTGGGGAAGGGAGCCAGAACACCCGCGCTGGAGTCTCCTTCGCTCAGGATTGCTCGGCTATCCGGGCCCTCCCTCACAGAAGGCATTGAGACCCATCGTGTCGAGGGCGTTTCCGTCCGTGTTTACTCCGCTGCAAAGACCGTCGCGGACTGCTTTAAGTTTCGTAACAAGATCGGTCTCGACATCGCAATCGAGGCTCTAAGAGATTGCCTTTCGCAGAGAAAGGCGAGCATTAATGACATCTACCGCTACGCTAAGATTTGCCGCGTCAGCAATGTCATTCGCCCATACATGGAGGCCCTATGACGCGAGAACCCAACAGGAATCCGGCGGCATCCATCCGAGGCAAGCTCCTCTCGCTCTCCCGCGAGAAGGGCGAAGATTATCAGAGAGTGCTCGGCAGGTTCGCCATTGAACGATTCCTGTATCGGCTGGGGATTTCGACATACAGAGACCGCCTTGTGCTTAAAGGGGCAACGCTCCTTACGCTGTGGACCGGGGAAACCCATCGACCAACGAAGGACTTGGATTTGCTTGGCTGGGGTTCCTCTGCCATCGCTGACGTAGAACAGGTCTTTCGTGACATCTGTGAAATCAAGGAGAACGACGGCATTGTCTTTGATAGCCAATCTGTCGAAGGGACGACCATCAAAGAGGGTGACGAGTACAACGGTGTTCACATCAGGTTCCGCGCTGAACTCGCTGGGGCGCAGATCACTTTGCAGGTCGATATCGGGTTTGGCGATGCGGTTTTCCCGGAGCCTGAGCTGGCGACGTTTCCTGTACTCCTGCCAATGTCAGCGCCGATCATTCGAGCCTATCCACGTGAGGCGTCGATTGCGGAAAAGTTGCACGCGATGGTTCGACTCGACATCCGCAACAGCCGAATGAAGGATTTTTACGACATCTGGTTCATGGCGAACACTTGGACATTCAGGTTGGAATCCTTGCATAATGCAATCGCTTTGTCCTTCCAGCGGCGCGGTTCGGCGATGCCTGATGGCGTCCCCTTCGCGCTGACCCACGAGTTCTTGACCGATAGCCAGAAGATGCAGCTATGGAAAGCTTTTTCGGGACGCCTGAATGCTGGTGATAAAGCCCTTACTCTAGCCGAAGTGGGGCCGTCCTTCGTGCTTTCCTTGTGCCGTGTCTTTCATCCGAAACCGATGCCGCTCAAGTGTGGACACCGACTCAGGGCTGGCACGAGTCCGAGAGCTAATCCCAGCTTCACATCGAGCCGCTGGCGCGGCGTACCCTCCGCTACGGGTGATTTCCAGTTATGAGAAGAATGTATTCTTCTCATGTGTCCAGGAACACATGAACGCGCAACAGTGCCAGAAGCGGCGCACCACTGCTCAATGAGCGAATCGGCCTGAACGCAACAGTTGAAATCCGTACCAGCCAAACGGACCGGTTTCCCTGCAGATATTGCTGGAGCAATAATTATGATGAGACACGAGGCAAAGCTAAATTTGCTCAGATCCGAAAACCCGCCCGAAGCATCGGCCTTACTTCTTTCCAGGAAAGCTCGACCTTGAATTCCCCGCAGGCGTGGCAGCTGATTGAATCCTGTCGGAAATAGAGGGCCAGGCCAGCGGTGTCCAAAATCCAGTGGTGCGGATCCGACGGGCTGGGCAACTCAGTGTCCCCTGAGCTGCCCGGTATACTTCAGCTACTCGGCGTTACTGACCTACTGAGCATCCTTCACGCAGCGGAAGCCCAGCGCGCCCGAGCGGTCGTAGCTCGGCGACATCATCAACAGCTTGCCATGGTTGTCGTTCCTGTAGGCCTGCGGGAAGTACCAGATCGAGCCCTGCGGCTGGTAGTAGCTGCCGCCGCGCAGAATGCCGCTGCGCGTGCGCTCGTCGACGTATTCATCCGTCCACTGCCATACGTTGCCGACCAGGTCCATTACGCCGGACGGGCTCGCTCCGGTGGGATGGGCATCCACATTGTCCGGGCCGCGCATCGTACGGCTCTGGTCAGGAGCGGGAACCGCCCTCGCATCCCAGGCGCTGCCCCATGGATAGACCCGGCCGTCGCTGCCCTGCGCAGCAAATTGCCACTCCCATTCATGCGGCAGCCGCTTGCCTGCCCATTTAGCATAGGCGCGGGCATCTTCGACCGAGACCCACGTCACCGGTTTCTTGTCCCAACCCTGCGGATACGACCCGTTCGTCCAGTCCTTCAGAAAGTTCAGACCATCCGAGGGCCGATAGTGCGTCGCGTCCATGAACTTCTTGAAGTCGGCGTTCGTCACCGGATACTTGTCGATGTAGTAGGGCTTCAGCTCCATGCGATGCTCGTGGAAGCGCCGCGGCGTGTCCTCCCACGGAAACTGCACATCGACGCCCACGTCATCCGACCCTTCGACCTCGATGCCCTGCACGCGGAAGACATACTCGCCGCCCGCGATCTTGATCATGCCCTCCGGTTCGCTCGTCGCCGGCTGAGTCGCTGCGATCTCGACCTGTTGCTGCGTCACGGTCTTCCACTCATGTGAGTAGCTGGACAGAGGCTGGCTGGTCATGGCCTTCATTTTCGCCATCAACTGCTGCATCGCCGCATCCGGTTCGCCCGGCGTGGCCAGAACCATGCCGAAGCCGTGCGCCTCAATCGGGAAGGAAAGAACGGCGTTGTCGCCCTCGACCTGCGGAGTGAGCTCGACCCCGTGATAAAGATCGAAATAGCGCACACCCTGCGCGATGGGGACGGTCATTTGCCGGCCCTGCACGTCGTATTCGTTGCGGTTCACGATCGTCCAGATGGTCTGGCTTTCATGCGGCCATCTGCTGGCGAAGATGCCGTACATATGCGTTGGATAGAACGGCTCCCACCCGGGGCTTATCAGGAACGGAGCAACGGCGCGCTCCATCGTGGCCATGCGGCGCGTAGCTTCGCCATCGCGAGGCGTCACTCCGTTCCAGATGCCCCACACATTCTCCCAGCTCTCCCATCCTTCGCCGTTGAAGAAGGCATACTGTAGGTCATCGGTCTTATCGCGATTCCAGCGCCCCTGGATATTCACCTGATGCCGCGGTTCCATCCAGCGATACTTGTCCAGCGTAGGCGCGAACTGGAACTTGTACTGTCCCCAGGTCAGCACATTCCAGGCCAGCGCTTCGTCGGAGGGCCCGTCTTCCGGCTCGAAGGCCAGCGGATGATCGACCTTGTCCGCGGCCAGCGAAAACGCGAGCGGCACGCCGTCCTGCGTATCGCCATTTATGCCGTCGGCGTCGATCTCCTTCATGAGCTCCGCAGTCGCTGTCGGCCAATCCTTGCCCGGCTCACGCGTACCCTGGTCCCACATCATGATCGGGAACAATACCTTCACGCGACGACGATGGAAGTCGGCAACCATCTGCCGAACTCCTTCAACTCCGCCCGGCATCGAGCGCACCATATCCTGCTGGTTGCGGTTATCGATGCCCATGTTCGGATAGGTCGCCCAGATCAGCACCGCATCGATGCCGCCGTAGCGCTTCTCGAGGTCGTCGAGATAGCGGTCGACCGTATACTTTCCCGCCACCGGATCGTAGAAGTAGCGGTCATGCACCATCATCTGCGGCTGAATGAAGCTCGACTGCGTCCACTGCAGGGCGGGCATCGCATAGCGTGCGCCATCGTATCCCACGCGGATCCTGCGCTCCGTGCGCCAATCCGTCACCGCCTTCAGCCACTCCTGATGCGTCTTATCCGTGCAGAGGATATTGCCGCCCTCCCAGGGAAAGTGCATCGACAGGCATTCCGGAGGCGGAATCTGCTGTTCGCGCGGCTGGTAACGCCAATCCTGCGCCATCGCCGGCAAAGTCACGCTCGCCGCAAAAAGCGCCAGGATGGCTCGAGAGCATTGAACCTTCATAAATCTTCTCATCAATTCCGTCCCTTTTTGTTGCTATGCCCCGTATTACTCAAATCCGTATCACTCCGACTCTGCGCCGGCTTTTGCACCAGGATGGCTGTTCCCGCGCGCGCGCTGCACCATCTGCTCGACCTCCGCCATCACCGGCATCGACGGCTGTGCGCCGGCCCGCGTAACGGAGATGGCCGCGGCTGCATTGGCAAAGCGCGCGCTTTCGAGAGCGCCCATCTGCATCAGCAGCCCCGTCGCGAACGCGCCGTTGAACGCGTCTCCCGCCGCAGTCGTATCGATCGCCGTCACCGCGAAGGAGCTCAGCAGCTCCCTGAACTCCGCCGATGCCACGTACGCGCCGCGCGAGCCCAGCTTCAGCACCACACCTTTCACTCCCTTGCCGATCAGCGTCTGCGCCATGGGAGCCGGATCGCTCAAGCCATCGGTGGTGCCGATAAAAAATGCGGCTTCCGTTTCGTTCGGCGTGAACCATGCAACATCCTTCAGCAGATCCGGCGGCAGTTCCTTGGCCGGCGCAGGGTCGAGGATCAACGGCACGCCTTCGCGCGCGCAGATTTTCGCCAGGTGCTGCACCGTCTCGATCGGAATCTCAAGCTGCGTGAGCACCAGACCCGCCGAACGCAGGATCTCGATGTTCGCGTCCAGGTCCTGCGGAGTCAGCAAGGCATTCGCGCCCGGTGTGATCACGATGCTGTTTTCGCCCTTCTGACCGACGACGATCACCGCGACACCGGACGTTCCCGGCGTTGTCGCCACGCCCGCTACATCGACCCCCGCACCTTCCAGATGAGCGCGAAGCTGCGCGCCGAAAGCGTCGTCGCCGAGGCGGCCAATCATCTGCACCGGATACCCAAGGCGCGCCACCGCGACCGCCTGGTTTGCGCCCTTGCCACCGGGATGAATTTGAAAATCCGTCCCCAGCACAGTCTCGCCTTCCACCGGGATTCGCTCTGTATTCGCGACAAGGTCGATGTTGATGCTGCCTACGACAACGACTGGCTTTTTCCCCGCAAACATGGCCTCTCCTTGAATCAAAATGCAACGGTCTTCCCGCCTTCGCTAAAACACCGGAGCTAGTGCGATCGCCGTCAGCCCGCACAGAAAGAAGACAAACATCCACACCAGGAACGTTTTCGATCGCTGTGGCGCTGAGGCAAACTCCCGCCACACAAAAACGCCCCACGCAGCGGAGATCATCGTCGCTCCCTGGCCGATTGAATACGACACCGCCGGCCCTACAATGTGCGCGCGCGAAGCTACGAAATTGAGTACGGCGCCCGTGCACCAGATCGCGCCGCCTGCGATTCCCCAGATATGCCACGATCCATTTGCTGCCGCGTAGCCGCTCATCGAAACCGGCGCGCTTCCATCAAGCGGCTTGCGCATCAGCAGATAGTTGAAAGGGATGGCGCAAATAGCAACGCCCAGCGCGAAGAACAGCGTGATGGCATAAGGGCCTGGCGCATCCACGCCGGTCATCGACCTTGAGACGAACGGATAAAAGCTGCCCATCAGCAGGCCAGCGACAAGGCTGATGATTACGCCGCGTTTGCTCAGCGAGCGATGCTCGGTTTCGCGCAGCCGGTAGGCGATGGCGTCGAACACAATGGCCGCTACCACCAGCGAGATGCCGCCGAAGAGCATCAGCGGATTTCCATTGGGCGACAGGACGTAGCTGCTGATTGCTCCAACCACCAGCGCCAGCCCAATGCCGACAGGAAACGCGACGGCCAGCCCGGCAATCTCGATCGCCGCGACCAGCAGCAGGTTGGCGATGTTGAAGATAACTCCGCCAATGATCGCGAACATCACATGCGAGGCGTCCGCGTGCGCCAGGTCCGCAAAGAACGGCCGGCCGGTGTCGCCGAGGCTGCCCAGGGTCACTCCCCAGATCAACGCGCCGACAATCAGCCCGAGAACGTAGTCCCAGTAGAAGAGCTGAAATCTGTATCCGGAACAAAGCTTCATGGTGTTCGCCCATGATCCCCAGCACAGCATGGTGATGAACATGAACGAGAGCGCGACAGCGTAGGTTTCGGGTTGGAACAAGGCGGTTTGCTCCTCTGCGCCTGGGCGATATGCGCGTTTCAGACCGCGAAAATCAAGCCAGCCCTTCGCGATCACCATAGTTCAACTGACCATCGAGCGCCGTCAATCGAAGCCGGAGATTCCGGCGCAACTGCTACAGCGGCGATGCGATATAAGAAAAGCCTGAGCGGCAAAGCAAATAAATGAAAGCTTTCAATTCAAAGCTGATGCAGAATAGAAAGGTTGTCGATCCTTTGTCAAGGCGAGTTTTTGAGGGCTCGTACACCCGCTCTCCTGGCTGCGGCAGCAGCACTTCGATCGCTCTTGAGGGCTGACAGAAGCGAACGAGCACATATGCGACACTCAGAAAATATCGGGCACCGCCTCAGCCATCTGTATGCTTTGAAAATCGCTGTGGCCTGCTAAACTCCTCCTTCGCACTGTGATAAATCTTGCGGGAGATGCGAACAACAGGCCTGGCGGGGGCCGCTTTCAGGGAGCTGTATCGATGGCGAACATGAAGGAGATCGCGAAGATTGCCGGCGTTTCGCTCGGCACCGTTTCCCATGTTCTGAATAGCTCCGCCCCGGTCCGCGAGCCACTGCGCAAGCGTGTGATGGACGCTGTCGATGCCCTCGGCTACCAGCCCAGCCAGCTTGCCCGCGGCCTGCGCCGCGATAAGACCAACATGATCGGGATGATCATTCCCGACATCACCAACCCGTTCTTTCCCGCCGTGGTGCGCGGAGCCGAAGACGTCGCCTTCGCCAACGGATACCGGCTGGTGTTGTGCAATACCGATAACGACCACGCCAAGGAAATCGTGCACCTGAACGAGCTGCGGACGTATCTTCCCTCCGGGCTCATCGTCATTCCATCCAGCTTCAGCGATCTGACCGCGCAGGCCGAGTCCTACCGAAAATCAGGGACCGCGGTCGTCTGCGTCGATCGTCTTCCGCGCGACTGGAACGGAGATACCGTCACCGCCGATAACGAGAACGGAGCCTATGAGGCGACCAACTATGTGCTGCGTCAGGGACACAAGCAGCTCGCTATGATCATGGGGCCGCGGCATCTGACGAACGCTCAAAACCGCGTGAAGGGCTTCCGGCGCGCGCTTTCGGAAAGAAAGATGCACATCGGCCCGGAGTACATTCAGGAAGCCAGCTTCGATCAGCACGCCGGCCATTCCAAGACCGTGCTGCTGCTGCGCATGATTCCCCAGCCCACCGTCATCTTCGCCGGAAACGACATGATCGCCTTCGGCGCGCTACTGGCCTTTCGCGAAGCCGGACTGCGCTGCCCGGAAGATATTTCCCTGATCGGTTTCGACAACCTGGAGCTGGCGGAGATGACCAGCCCTCCGCTCTCCTCCGTCTCGCAGCCCGGCTACCAGATGGGGACAGCCGCTGCCCGCATGCTGATTGATCGCGTGCGCGGAGATGACAGCCCCGCGAAACATATCGTTCTGGAGACGGCGCTCAAGATTCGCGACTCGGTTGCGCCACCTCGCGTCACTCCTGCACGAACCGCTCCCGCCACATCTCGAAAACGCGGCAAAGCCCTTTAATTCAGTCATCAGCGCGATTCTGCATCCTCTGAAATTTGTAACTCGAAGAGATCTCTTTCTTCGCCGTGACACCAACTCGCGTCGATGCCGATCCTTTTCGCCGCGCAACGCAGCTGCGGAACACCTCGCCCGCTTGCGCCTGAATTTTGTCATTGACAACCGAAAGAATCCCATTCTACTCTTCTCGGCGGATTTAAATGAAAGCTTTCAAAATGCAGCAAAGATATCCATGCTGCCGAAAGAAAACAATCAGCTCTCACTAAATTCACTTTTGGAGAGGCGACATGCGGGAGACAAATTCATCACTTACTTTCTGGGTCAGGGCGCTTTGCCTTGCTGCTCTGCTCTTTGCAGTTACATTGCCGTCTAGAGCCCAATACAGCAGCGGAATCGAAGGGGCAGTCACCGATCCGAGCGGAGCCGTAGTTCCCGGTGCGCAGGTCATTCTCACCAATCAGGAGACGCAGGTTAAGCAAATCGCCACGGCCAATGGGCAGGGCTTCATGCAGATTCTTCACATCCCCCCCGGACGCTACACGGTCACCGTCTCCGCAACCGGGTTCAACACCTGGGTGCAGAAGGATCTGGATATCGAAGGAACGGATGTCCGCACCATCTATCCGAAACTGAACGTAGGCGCTGCGCAGTCCACGGTTGAGGTCACGGCAAACTCCTCCGCTGTCGAGACCACAAGCGGAACGATCAGTCGAACGCTCGAACAGCAGACCGTTCAGGCTGCTCCTCTGGTAGGCGAAAATCTCTACGCCAGCGTTGCCACGCTGGCTCCTGGAGTCACCGGACTGGGCGGCTCCTTTGGCGGGGCGAGCGGTTCCGGTTCGCAGGGCACCAACAGCTTCAATGCGGAGCCGGGCTTTCAGATCATCGGCGCCGGCCAGCGGCAGGAATCGAACGAGTACCAGGTCGACGGCACCAGCGTAAACGGCAACTCGCGCGATGGCATTACCAACCTCACGCCTGAGCCTGACAGCGTCGCGCAGTTGAAGATCAGCACTGACGTCTTCTCCGCCGACAAAGGCCGTCAAAGTGGCACGCTGATCGAGGTCTTCACCAAACCGGGAACGGACCACTTTCACGGCACTCTCTCGGAGTTCTACACCGGGTCGGCCCTCACCGCGCGCACCGAGTTCCAGACCACGGTTCCCCGATACATCCGCAACGATTTCGGAGGCTCGATCGGAGGACCGATCCGCAGAGACAGAACCTTCTTCTTCGGCGAGCTTTTCTGGAGCAAGAGCAGCCAGGGCGTAACGTTGACGCAGCCGATGGAGACTCCCGAGTTCGTGAATTACGTCACCACGAATTTCCCCAACTCCCTGGCGGCCGCCTTCTTCAAGGGCGCGCCTTCCGGCGGAGTTCCCACGAGCGGCTTCCAGACAGTAAGCCAGATCGAGCAGAATCTCATCAGCCCTTACCCGATACCTGACATTCCTGGTGATCTCGTCGCCCTCGGCAATGTGTCCATCAACCAGTCGCCTATCAATAACGGATTTCAGGGTCACGTCCGCATCGACCATAACTTCCGCGATGGTAACGACAAGATCTTCTACAGCCTCTTCCGCAATACCACGGAGGGCGGAGTTGCCAACGCACGGCCTGAGTTGGCGTATGTAAGTCCAAACGCAACCTGGTACAACAAGATCGACTACGTCCACACCTTCTCACCGACTGTGCTGAACGAGGCCAGCATGTCATATGTCCGTGCAGACGGCAATCAGCCGGCCGCGCCCGGAACTCTGCCCTCGCTGCCCAACGTCTATCCCGGCGGACTCGGGGAGGGATTCGGCTCTTGGGGGCCCTCCGGATGGGTTCATAACAACTGGAACTGGCACGACGTGCTGACTTACGTCAAGGGCACTCACAGCATCCGCGTGGGCATCGATGTCGATCGCCAGCAGGATCTGGATAACTTCACCGCCGGACTCGACCGGCCTACATTCTACTTCACTAATATCGTCGATTTCGCCGTCGATCATCCGAACTACCAGAGCGGCCCGGTTGTCGATGTTCATGCCGGCGGCACAGCGCAAAGCCTCTACTCGCGCGTGCTCATGCTGCAGACGGCTCCCTTCGTTCAGGACGACTGGAAGGTCACCAACAAACTCACGCTCAACGTCGGCCTGCGCTGGGACTATTTCGGACACCTGGGCACAGTCACCTATGGTCCGAACCCGCTCGCACTCTTCACACCCGGCTCCGGATCGACCATCGAAGAACAGGTTGGCAATGGATCGATGCCGGTCCGCGGCTCAAACGGAAAAGTGGTCGATAACGCGCTATGGCGGTTCGCGCCGCGCTTCGGATTCGCCTACGATGTATTCGGCAACGGCACAACTTCGGTCCACGGCGGCTGGGGTCTCTACAACAATAAGATCGGCGACCTTTCCTACGTCGATGCGATTCGTACCAACCCGCCGCAATTCGCCGATCCCAGCATCAGCATCTACAACGAGGGAACGACGCTTGCAAACTTCTCCTACGGAACCAGCAGCTCTGGTCCCACGGGCTTCGCGCCACCGCCGGGCATCAAGTATGAAGTCGATGATCACGGGGGCCTGGTAGGAACGCGCATCGGCGTCGGCGGACCGCAGCCGAATCTCGTCCCGCCGCTGGTTCAGAACTGGTCCATCGGCATCCAGCGCAGCATCGGCAGCAGCGTCGTGGTTGAGGCTGATTATTTCGGAACCTCCGCTACCCATCTCTACTTCCAGACGGATTCCAATCGATTCGCGGGCGATCTGATCGTGAATAATGGAAACTTGGCCCGCCTGAACTCCAGCTTCGGATCGGTCATCTACGGTCAGAGCATCGGGGTAGCCAACGCTGAGGTCGCGGCGTTCGCCATCTCCAAACGCTTTTCGCGCGGATGGTCTGTGCATGCCATCTACAACTATGGCAAGGCGCTGGACTACACCAGCAGCAATGACAACGGCGTGGGAGGCGCGGAAAACGTCATCGATGTCAATAACCCGGCGCGCAACTACGGCCGCGCCGACTACGACGCGCGACATAGAATCTCGATCGACGCAGTCTGGAATATTCCCGGCCTGCATGGAGGAGTTCAAGGGTTCGTCACCAACGGCTGGATGGTCTCGCCCGTCATCGTCCTTGAGTCGGGCCAGCCCTTCACCGTCTACACGTCGGCTTCCTTCCCATCCGGCGACTACAACGGCGATGGCTTCAACTACGACGTTCCCAATGTCCCCAGCTTCGGCAGCAACAAGAGCACCGAGCGGTCTGACTTCCTCGAAGGAGTCTTCCCCGCCAGTGCCTTCCCCCTGCCGGCACTGGGCACAGAGGGCAATTTGGGAAGGAACACCTATAACGGCCCAGGTTTGGCAAACGTGAACCTTGCTGCCTCGCGAACCTTCAAACTCCCGTTCATTGGTGACCAGGGTGGTTTGCAGATACGAGGCGAGATCCTGAATCTGTTCAATCGAGTCAACCTCACAAACCCTGTGAGCGACTTATCGAACGGAGAATTCGGCAAATCCACTGACCAGAATCTGCCGCGTAACATTCAGGTATCGGGCAAGATTCGCTTCTAAGTTTCGCCTCCTTTCCGCCGCGACTCAGCTTGTCTTCTATACTGAGTCGCGGCGGATTTCTTTTTTACGAGCTGTCCTGAATGCCCAGAAAACCTCTCCTTTCCGTGCTCTTCCTGATGCTCTTCTTCATCCCGCCAGCACATGGGCAGGACTATTCGACCGCGCGCCACGCGGCCGCCTCAGCCATCTCCTCGCGTCACTTTAATGACGCGCTCAACCTGCTGAGTCCCCTGCTGAAGACCCATTCGCAGGACGCCTCGCTCTGGACCCTCCGTGGACTTGCCCTCGATGGCGTGGGCCGGACAAAAGAGAGCCTGGCAAGTTTCGATCACGCGCTCGTCATTGATAAGACCTTCCTCCCGGCCCTCGAAGGCGCGTCGCAGACCGCCTATCTCCACGGCGATCCACGAGCCTCGCACTATGTGCATCAACTGCTCGCGCTCGCGCCAACAAATCCCGTCGCCAATGCCATGGCGGGAGCGCTCGCCTATCAATCGCACGACTGCACAAGCTCCGTAACCTATTTCGAGCGCAGCGCCGGTGCTGTCTCGCAGGATCAAAACGCTCTGGGCGAATTCGCCGATTGCCTGCTGAAGAAGGGCGACGCGGGCCGCGCCGTCGAAGTGCTGTCGCAGGCATCGGAGCAGCATCCGGAGAACGTGCAGCTCAGGTACAACCTGGCCGTGGCCGAGTTGCAGAACCATAACCCCGACGCAGCCATCGAAGCACTGGCTCCTCTTTCCTCGGACAAGGACTCGGGCCTTCTCAACCTCCTTGCGTCCGCCTACGCGCAGGCCAATCGCCCGGATGACGCATTCCGCGTCCTCGAGAGCGCCATCGAGATCAGCCCTGTAGATCCGTCGAACTATCTTGACCTCGCCATTCTTTGCCTCGAGCATCACCAGGAAAAGCGATCGGTCGTTGCCGCGACCGCAGGCATCGCAAAGATTCCCCAAACCGCGTCGCTCTACCTGATTCGCGGCGTCGCCTATGCCCAGTTGGCCGACTATGACAAGGCAGAAGACGACTTCGTCGCCGCGGCGCGAATCGAGCCCGACCAGCCGCACAGCACCATCGCCATGAGCCTGCTCTACTCCGACCGCAACCAGTTAGACAAAGAAAAGGCGCTGCTCAATAACCAGTTGAAACTCACGCCGAACGACGCAGTTACGAATTACATGCTCGCCGATCTTCTGATCCGCTCCGGCGCCGCGCCCGGACAGCCTGAGTTCAAGGAAGCCCACGCAGCGCTGGCAAGATCCCTGGCGGCAAAACCCGATTCCGCCGAGGCGCAGGTCCTCATAGGCAAAGTGCTCGAGCAGGAGAACGATCTTCCCGCGGCTCTCGATCATTATCAAATTGCGCTGAAAGCCGAGCCCGAGAACCGCTCCGCCCTCGACCGCGAATTTGTCCTGCTGCGCAAGCTGCATCGCAATGCCGAGGCGGCGGAAGTTCTCACGCGTCTCAAGTCTGTGCTGAATAATGAGCTGAAGCGAGAGAAGGCGGCCACGCAGGTAAGAGTCAATCCGCAGACCCCCGCCGACTGACGCCGAGCCAACGCATTAAGGCTGATCGACCGAAGCGGCTGCGGGATAAACCTTGATCCAATGCGTGCGCATCCGCGTGCGAATGACCTTGTCCGCGGTTTCCGAAACGATGGCGTTAGTCTGCTCCACCGGCATGTGGCAATCGATGCAGTTTTCCGCAATCGCATGCCCAATCTTTTTCTCCATCCCGCAGCTCTCCACGCGATGGCACGTCAGGCATCGCGCCGAATACGATGCGGCCGGCCGCTCCTCCGCATGAACATCGTGGCATGTGGAGCACGTCATCTTCGCTGAAGATAGAAAGCAGCGGCTTCTCTTGAGCAGCCCCACCTGGTTTGCATGCACGTCGGGATATAAGTCGCCGTCCAGCGGATTCGGCCCAAGATACTTCCCAAGAGACTCGCCCGGCACATAAGAAAATGCTGGGGTAATTTCGACTTGTTGCGCGCCGCTATGGCAAAGCGCGCACATATCGATCTGCCTGTCCCGCGAAAATCTGGCAGGATTCAGAATCGCCTCGCCCGACGACACGGCCGGCGCTCCGTTGCGGTGCAGCGCTACATGCGCTGCGCCCGGCCCATGACACGTCTCGCACGAAATCCCGGTCACAAGGCTCGCTTTGTCATAACTCCTCGTCTCCGGATCAGCCGAGAGCGGCTCGATGTAGGTCAGGTGGCATTCAAGACATCGCGGCACCGCGGCCCGATCGAAATTTGGAGGCCCGTTCCGGTATCCAGGACTGTTGATCCACTGCTTCCCATCCGACCAATAACTTATGGGTAGCTCGTATAACTCATCGCCGCGCCAGTAAAGATAGCTCTGCCCGCGCACTCCCGACCCGACGACGATATCGATCCGCTCGCTCCGCGTCTCGAGCTGACCCGGAAAACCAGTGACCGCAGTGACGAAGTAGCCGCCATCCCTGGACTCCATCTTGTAGGCAACGCCGGGATCGCCGATCACCGGAGCCGCCTCGGCAATCTCCAACTCATTCGCGCCCGCGCTGAAAGATCCAAGGATGGATGTGCTACTCGGCAACTGCGAGGTAAGATGGTGCGCCGTGTGAACATAGCTCATACTTTGCTCGCGATGACACGATAAGCAGCTTCCATCTCCGGCATAGAGCGGGGAGCGTGCCTCGCCGCTGCTCTTCGTGGCAGCGCCGCTCTGTTGCGGCGCATTCGTCGACAATACCTGGCCTGTCGCAAAGGCGCGGGGATACAGCAGGCAACCGGACAAACACAAAGCAGAGAGCGTGAGAACGGGCAGCTTCATGGCGGTGTCACCATGTTGCCATCCGGAGCCTGCACCCGTCACCTTATAACGCGTGTATATCGACAAGAACAGGGGCTGTGGCCACACCAAAAGTACCACTTTTGAGGTCACGATCCAGACACTACCAGCACTCACCGCGATTCCGCCCTCATCGTCAGCAGGACTCGCAGCTATCTTGGCCTGTGGTCTCCCCGTCTGAGCATCCACACGAACGACCATATGCTCGCCACAACTCGGAATCCAGAGGTTACCGAAACCGAAGGCAAGCCTCGCACAGGGCTCAATTACGGTCACAATTGTTCCAGGACGGGTTTGTTTTTAGATCCAGACGAACCACATGATTGACGTTAGAACTTGCCACCCAGATTGCATTGTCGGTGACCGCCATCCAGTCGGGGCGTCCTTCAACCAAGAATGTTGCCATCGGATGCAATTCAGCCATCTGGTGCTAAACATACGATAGTTGCACGCTTGTGTGTCTGAGGCCCTGCGACGCACCGGGTTGCAATGCAGCTCGAGACGCGAGGAAAAGAGCCAATGACACCAACGGGCGTTTAAAAACAACGTTCACCCTTCGCTTCGATCTCGGCGACCAGAGATTCCGCTTCCTTCGCGGAGCGGCCATAGTGAACCAGGACGTGCGCCCCGGCCTCAGCGAGCACCGCTGCCGTCGCGCGGCCAATTCCTCTTGATGCACCTGTCACAAGCGCAGTTTTGTTTTGGAGTGTAGTCATTGTTCCCTCTTGTCAGTCAGCCAACGGATAAGATAATTGCGGCACCCGGAGCCGAAGGAGAGCCGACTCCTTTAGGTCGTCGGCTCTCAACGGTCACAACGGATCCATCTGTCATAAGGCCCATTGATTGAGTGCGCATTGGTTTAAGCGTTCATTCCGCCATCCACGGTCAGATTCGCCCCGGTGATGTACGAGGACTCAGGACCGGCGACAAACGCCACCATCGCGGCGATCTCATCTACGCGCCCATAGCGGTCGAGCGCTGTTGCGGCCTTCTGAGGTACCGCCCAATCACCCGAGGCGGGATTCAAATCCGTGTCGATCGGACCCGGTTGGACATTGTTGACCGTGATGCCCCGGCTCCCAACCTCTCTGGATAGTGCCTGGGTATCGGGGATATCGTGAGCGAAACGTCTAGTAGTTGCCCTGAGTACGTGGAATGGTCTGGCCAACTCCGAAACATCCCGCTTAAACGAACACTCCAATCGAGCATCACGTACTTGGAAAAGTCGGAAATGGATGCATTATTGGGTGCGCCTAATCAATCGACGGAGTTGGGACGCCGGGATCATGTGCTGTTGCTGTTTCTGTACAACACAGGTGCACGAGCTGACGAGGCTGCGCAAGTAAAGATCGCGGATCTCCTCTTCGCACATTCTGCTCGGGATCATTCACTCGTGCAGATTCGTGGAAAGGGGAACAAACTGCGACGTTGTCCCCTGTGGCCGCAAACAGTGATCGAGCTTTCATTGTTGATTGGAAGCCGCCCTTCAACCGATCACGTGTTCCTGAACAAGTGCAGTATGCCCATCACCCGCTTTGGCATCCACACGATGGTTGAAAGATACGTTCAACGAATCTTGGACCGGACACCTTCGATTGCCAGGAAGCACGCGAGTCCTCATACTATTCGGCACACGACGGCGACCCATCTTCTCCGTGCTGGCGTGGACATTAACACCATCCGCGCATGGCTGGGTCACGTTTCGCTCAATACCACGAACATTTATGCGGAAGTGGATTTGGAAATGAAGGCTAAGGCGCTCGCGACTTGCGAGATCCGTCGGACTGTTCCACTGAAGCACTGGAAGGAAGACCGTTCCCTCATGCAGTTCTTGCAAGCTCTCTGACGAGATTATGTGGCGCCGCGAAGAAGGCGGTGTGCTTTATCGGCTGCGCTGAAACAGCAGCGCCACATAACGCCGAACGCCACAGAAGAGTTCTTATGTGGTCGACAACATAAGAGCTCGTAGGTCCACTCTGGGCCCGGCTCGACAGCCACACGTTTCACGCCTTTGCCAAGCGGATAATCGACCGCTTCCGTCCTGTATTGACTGGCCGGGATGCACTGTCATCGGACTACACGATTGGCACCGTCCGCTTCCTAGGCAGTCAAATTACCTTCGCGGATTTAGTTCCTTTGGCTGTCGAAATCTTAAAGCAAAGCAATGTAGCGCGTAATGCCGTACGACAAACCTACAGCCATGTCTTTTTGGACGAGTTTCAGGACTGCACAAATGTGCAGTACCAACTCATCCACGCCGCTTTTTGCGGCACTGATATTCAATTGACTGCAGTCGGCGATACCAAGCAACGCATCATGGGTTGGGCGGGCGCTCTTGAAGGTATATCCCAGACTTTCGCGCTTGACTTTGGTGCCCGCCGACTCAACCTCTATCAAAACTTTAGATCCCAACCGCGGCTGCGTCGAATGCAAAACGAGATGGTCAAGGTGATGGATAGGCAAGCGGCCATGCCAGATGATCAATTAGCAGGCGAAGGTGGTTCAATCGAGATACTTGAATTCGAGGGCAGCCAAGACGAAGCGGCGAGGGTGGCTAGTGCGATTCAATCTTGGGTCAGGATGAGGGTCTAGCTCCCTCAGAGATTGCGGTTCTGGTCTCTCGGCAGCCTGAGCTATATACTGGCCGATTGACGGCAGAACTAGCTAAACGTGGAGTTCCCTTCAGCAGTGAACAAAACCTACAGGATCTCTCCGCAGAGCCGGCAGCACGGCTGATCGTTGATTTTCTCACCGTAGTTATCAGTGACCGTGCGCCGGATGCTTACAGTCGCCTAAGGAATGTTGTGGAAGCCGGAGATCTTGACGACGAGGCGAACTACGAGATGCATGCTCGTTGGCACCGGTTTCTTGATGGCGTTCGTGAGGGTGTGCTACAGAGATGGTTCGATGCGTCAGATCCAAACTCTCTACGAGGGCTATCGAACGAATTTCTTGGCTTCTTGGGACGGGAATCGCTTTCGGCATTATAGGCCGACTATGAGCGGGGAGCGCGGTTAGAGGAAGTTATCGGTCAAACGCATGATCGCATCGCGGAACTGCTCCAAGTTGATGACGACCCCGTGCAAGCTCTGGCGCGATTTTCCGAAGACAGCGCTGTGCACATCATGACCATCCATAAGAGCAAAGGCTTGGAATTTGATACGGTCGTTATACTCGGGGTCGAAGAACAGACCTTCTGGGGGAAGGAAGTTGAAGAGCGATCGGCATTTTTCGTGGGAATCTCACGAGCGAAGCGCCGCCTTTGGCTCACCGCCGTGGAGTACCGTGAAACGCCTAACGGCTTTAGCGGTCGATGGAATGAGGAACGCAGCCCACATCAAGAGTTTCTGAGCTATGCGGCCATTACGTCCTAAAGGTCAAAACAGGATTCATGAGTTGACCACTGCGAAACGATTACGGCAATTCTTCCCCAAGACAAGACCTACAACACGGCAACGATCAGAAACAAATCGGTCAGCATCGGTGGCGGCGTAGTCACGAACGTTCTAACGGCCAGGGTCAATTTCTTGTGCAAAAAACAGACCTATTACGTCATTCAACCTCAAGACACCGTCGCCTTCCAGTTGCCGCCTGATCCGCAACATCCAGATCAGATTTCGTTTGGGTGGGACATCCGCCCCCCTCGGCCAACTCATTTCTGAGCGTCGCGCTCGGTAGTGTCTTCTCGACGGCTCTCACTGCTGGCAGCGACGGGTCGAAAAATGCGCTTCACAGAAACGACCGCTCTGCGGCTTGAGAACGGGCAAGATTGTTGAAGAGATCGGTCTCGGATGACGGCGCTACTACTCTAAGGCAGCTTGGTCTGATCCGCACCGTCCAAGCCGAGGTGCAGATCGCTCCCGGCGCAGGTTTGCGGTCTGCGTTTCGTTCCACGTGACAAGGATCCGGACCGCGTACTTCTACTAATCTGCGGTTCAACTCCGCAATTCAATATGGCTCAAAAGTCCTCTGCGCTTACGTTCCAGCCATGGGCCTGAGAGCAAATTAAGTATCTCTATATCCTGTTTACTCATTAAATACTTTGCATATGTTTCAAAAGCAGTTATTTTCTCATTTTGTATCTCTGTAGTTTTCATCTTTTTTGCTTTGGAGAACCCGGTGCCGATTCGCTCTCGTGCCCTCGTGTCGATTTTTGTGTTTGCCTTTTCTATTCTGCTAACTTCTTCAGTATTTGCACAATCTGACCCTATGGCTCCGGATGCGCGTCCTTACACCCTCGAATCGACCCGACATCATGCCGCGGCTTACGTCACAGACTCGATCAGGTCTTCTGAAGGAATCGATAGCAAATTCAGATAGTTGTGGGGGCGGGATTCTGAATTTGCATATGGCTCTGAACCGATGATTAGGACCGATCACGGGTTCGATTCTGAATCCAGCTAAAATGATGATTCTAAAGAATAGGATGGCGCGGGAACAATAAGCAAAATCTGGAAACATTATGGGAACAAAACTCCCATTCCTAGGGCGTTTTCGGAGCTTTTGGAGCGACCAGAGCCTTGAAAACACAATAGATGACAAAAGCGGCCTAAAATGGCATGGAAGAGGTCATCGGTTCGATCCCGATCAGGTCCACCAAGTCTCTCAAGCATTTAGCGCCCCTTTCCGCGACTTTATCGGATCTTTGTCGCAAATTACAAAAGCAGACCACGAGCTGGCTTCGCAGGCACTACCGCAACCTCATCCGCGCGCAGTGTTGATCGAAAGTGCTGCTGACGCCGCCAGCGTCTCCGCGATCACAGGGCCATCAACAGTCTGAACAGCTGGCACTAACCGCTCCGGAGGAGTCGGAGGAATAGTCTTCCTCGACAGCTCTTTATGAATTGAATCGATCGTCGATTGCACCTCTGGTTGGGGGATCTGCATATAGACGTTGGTCATCTCGAGACATGAGGGTACCGCATCATGCCCTGCACGCCCTTGACATGACCTTCGGCCAGCGTTGCGATGGTGCGCCGGATGACCTGGGATGTCAGCTTCGGCAATTCCAGTTCCTCAGCCAGCTTGTGCAGGACGCGCTTGCGGAAGTTACTCGGATCCATCGGCCCACCGAAACGGCCTCGGAACACGAACGCATCCGGCGAGACCTCCTTGCTTTTCTTCCTGAATTCCTCTCGCCATTCCACCACCTTTCTAGCAGTGCTTCAGCGATTGGAGCCTGCGCGGTACGTCCCTTGGTCTTTCCGTAAGGACGAATCTTCTCATTGTAGAGCGTCTCCTGAATGTCCAGAAGCAGCTGTACCTCAAGAAAGCGAGTCAGCATTTCACTCGATCACCTCGTTTACGTGCGATCCGTGAAATCTTTATAAGAGCGTGCTTGAGCGCGAGCCTGTAAGGGCGTTGCGATCCGCATTGGGGAAGATTTCGCGGTACTCGGAAATGGGGACCGCTGTTGCGGTTGCATGGGCTTGAGTTGGCGGATACGAAGACACCCCAGACTGGCCGAAGATGAGCCCGCCCATGCTCATCGCTACGTGTTTGCTACTCGCGAATCCGTACCGCCAAATGGCAATCACGGTTCAGCCATGAGACAGGACGTGATGCGTGTACTCAATCGGTTGATACTGGAACTCGGTGTGCCGAAGGTACTGTTCTGCCACAACGGCAGCGAGTTCTAGGCCCCCTTCATAACTGCACTACACTAACTCCTCACTGGTGCAAAATATCGGGCAAGCCAAAGCCATCTTCAATAGTGACCATGACCGCGACAGTTAATAAACATCGATCGATTCGATCTTCAATCCGGATAGGGACGAGGTATCAAAGGTGAGCTTATTCATGTCACCCTGGCGATCGAGCCTGGCCTGAATCCAAACCGACGCCGCTCCTTTTGTAGGCGGAAATGCGACTCGTGTTCCTGTCTCTCCGTTGACGTAAAGGCCGACTACCTCGGTACTCCGCGTCTCGTTTGCATACACGATCCTTATCTGAGCAAATGGCGAGGGTACTTGGGAAACATTGCCGAAGACAGTCTGAGGAGAGGTGATGGCTTTCGCTTCGCCGCTTGCTGCCGAGATCGGCAAGTAGTGCGCGAAGCCGCCCTCACTGCCACGAACGACGAGCAGGATGGCATCCTGCGCAGGAACCGTCGCTTTGAGCGAATCCTTGTCGGCCCCCGCATCCTTATTCGCCCAGACGTCGTGGACATTAGCGGGGCTGCCCTTCAGGCCCAGATCCGTCCAGTCCACCGACATAGGCGCAGGGAAGTAGCTGCGATTCAGAAGGAGAACCGCGCGCGATCCTGGCGTAGACAAGAACTTCGACCATATCTCCAGACCTGGCGATAGGTCCTTTACTTTAATGCACTGCAGACCGAGCGGATCCTGATCGATGGCAATCGCATCCGGATTACGCAAGGTATCCAGAGTCTCCGCATCCAGTTTGGTTAGGTCTGCGCCAATGATCAACGGCGCGCCGGATACGACCCACAAAGACATGTGCAGACGGTTCTGCTCGGTGTTCATTCCTGGCATTCCCAAGACCATCATGTCAGGATCGTTGTAGTAGCCGGTGTGCTGCGCCGCGGGATGAATTCCCTGGTCGAAGTTTCGCATCATCTTGTCGAACGCCACTTTGCGTTCGTTGTGAGGGCCGCTCGCAACGACCGGAGCAACAATGTCGTCACTCACGCGCCAGATATCCTGGATCGAACCTCCGACGCCCGGGCCCCACGTCCACGGGCTTTGCTTCCCCCAATTGCAGATCGAGTAATACAGCCGCTTCCCGGTGATTTGTTCGGCGCGAGCGATGGCGCGGGCGATTTCTCCGTATTGCAGATCGGCACTCAGATTTTCCTTATCTCCGCCACACCAGTCGACCTTGACATAATCGAAGCCCCACTTCGCAAACTGCAGGAAGTCCTGCTCGTAGTGCCCTTCGCTTCCTACGTTGGCGTAGGCGGGACCGATATCCGGATACATCGAGCATCCATCCTTGCCTGCGTCGGTATAAATCCCCGCCTTCAAACCCAGCGAATGAATATAGCGCACGATATTCGCCATGTCTCCCGGCTTGTCGCCCAGAGCTATGGCAGGCCATCGTTTTGGATCGACCACAATGTTGCCCTCGGCATCGCGATCGCCCAGCCACCAGCCTTCATCGATATTGATGTATTCATAGCCAGCCTTTTGCAGCCCGGTGGAGACCATGGCACGTGCCTGTTGCATTGCGATATCGGAGTGGATGGTATTCGAGAAGCTGTTCCAAGAGGACCACGCCAGCGGCAGCAGGGGGATCTTCGCAAGTGGAGCCTGGGTCGTTTGCGCCGGAGCATAACCCGCGCTCAGGAATATGAAAAGCAGCACGATGGATAGCCAGCGAGTAAACGCTTTCCTGACAGAGCAATTCATCACAAATCCTCCATTTTATTAGATCCAATTCAAGCTGAGCCTAGCCTCGCCCATTGGCGGCACCTGCTATGCCGCCAAGTGATAGCACTTTCGCCGGCTCACCGATCCTAATCGCGTGTTTCTACCCTGTCTATATAACCGTCACGCCGCTGGGAAGTAACCTCTCTAGTTGCCCTTTACAAGTTCGAAATAAAGCGCCGCACCTCCAGCCGGGCGCATGTGAAGCGCCAAGGTATCTTTCGATGTGACTGTGCGATCGCTCTGGCTGAGAGCTTCGTAACTAACGCCCGGGTCTTCAGGATCGGTGAAAAGGTGCGCGGTATAAGTCCCATTGCCGAGGAAGCTGAGCGGCAACTGATAGTTATAGACCTGATCGCCGGTCATTGCGCCTATAAACCATTTATCTCCTTTCCGGCGAGCGACGACGATGTGCTCCCCTACAACGCCGTCCAGAACCTTTGTCTCGTCCCAGACGGTAGGAACCACGCGCAGAAACTCAAGTCCCGGCTGGTTGCGGTATTGCTCAGGATCGTCTGTAACACACGTGAGCGGACTCCAGTACACGATGAAGAGAGCAAGCTCCTGGGCACGGCTGCCCATCACCTCCGTCGGCGTGGTCTGTTTCCATTCCGCGGGGCTGCGATTGAGGAAGCCACCCGGGGTGTAGTCCATGGGCCCGGCGAGCATGCGAGTGAAAGGTATGGTCAACTTGTGGGTGGGAGTAACGCGGTTGGTGAACTTGTTGTATTCGTTGCCTTCGACGCCTTCGCGAGTAAGGAGGTTAGGATAGGTGACGCGAAGCCCGGTAGGCTTGAACGCGCCGTGAAAGTCAACCATCAGGTGGTGAGCGGCTGCGAGCTCCACGATGTGACGGTACCAGTTCACCATATCCTGGTCATCGCTATCCATGAAGTCGATCTTGACGCCGGCAATGCCCCAACGTTCGTAGGTTGCAAAGGCATCGTCGAGCTTGCCCGCCTGGAGCGTCCGGTTCACGTCGCCGCTGTGTATCCACAGCCACTCGCGCACATGGTGATCTTTGGCGAACTGCAGCAGCATTGGCATATCAAGCTGTGGCGCCGGCCTGGTGATGTCTGCGCCCGGCTGATTGAAAGGCCCGTACCACTGCCAGTCGATAAGCTGATAGGGAAAGCCCATTTCACCGGCGAAGCTGATGTAACGCTTGATCGTGTCGTTGTCCATCTTCACATCGCCGCTCCACCAGTGATCCCAGGCCATCATGCCGGGTTGAATCCAGGAGGTATCTTTGATGGCCGACGGTGGATTCAGGTTCTCGATGATATTGGACTCAATCAAAGCGCCCGGAGTGGTCCCCAGCATCAGGACGCGCCAGGGAGAGGCATGCGGAGTAGTGCCGACGACGAGGCCATTGCCATCAAGCCGCGGGGAAAGATTGGCGACCAGGTCTCCCCTGCTCGACTTCAGGGACATGCCTGCCCAGTCGGTGAGGTCCGCCTCGGTAATCGCGACATAGAGACTCGGCTGCACTTGTGCAAGCAGGGGAAGTCCGATAATCGCGGATTCAGGGAGATCCGATATGCGCTCGCGTGGAAAATGACCTTCGTACGAGTTATGGAAAGAGGCGTAGATGGTTGCCCAAACAGTAGGGTCGCTGGGAAAGCGAAAGGCGGTCTGCTCCTTCGTCACCACAAATTTTTCTGTACGGGACGAGGCAGGCAAGGAATAGCGGAAGGCAACGCCATCTGCATAGGCTCGGAATATCACATCAAGCTTCCGCCCCGGGTTGGCTTGTTCCTCAAACGATAGAGTCATTTCGCGATAGTGGTTGCGGATAGAACTCGATTTCCCCCACACCGGAACAGTCGTTAGATCTACTTCATGATGCTGATCGTTGACGAGCTTCAGCTCTCCAAAGGGGGGCTGGTCTTTGAACTCGAGTCCCAGTGGTGAATTCTCAATGACCGGTTGTCCGTTATATGTAACCGAGTAGCCAAGGGGCGAGCGCTGAACCTCCACCTGGATGTTTCCGTCAGGCGACTGAAGGCTCCATTGCTGCTTTGACTGACCGATCGCCTCGCGAGGTGCCAGGAGGAAAATAACAAAAGCCAGTGCCAGCAGCGGAGGAACACGCTGTCTTAATGCTCTCACCGCTTGCCCACACTGCACACAATGAAGGCTTACACGGCTTATAATCGGTCGGTTCAACGGCATGATTTCCTCCGAGATTCCTTACGACGGGTGAGGCACTGTCCGGCGAGGTATCGACTTATGCAGAAGTGTTCTTTAAGGCCGGTCAAGGATATCAGAGAAAACGTTTGCCGTGAAAGCCGCGTTAGAGTGGGATACGTAATTTCCGGTCGCCCGAGGGCTTCTCCCGGAGCCTGCAAGCGCTCGCGATCTCTGGTCCGGCCGTATGAAGACCGCGCCTGCGAGGCCCGACGTCACCCTTGCACCGCATGCCTCAGCAATCTGCGGACTTCGGCTCCAGTAAACAGACGTTGCGCGATCGATTGGCAGGCGAGCCGGTCTCTGCGATTCGGCCACGTAACTGCGCTATGACACCTTGAGAAGTTTCGCCGGCGTATCCCGATACTTCGTGCTGCTTAGAATCTTTCCGCCCGGGGCCAACACCACCAGATGGTCGCCGGGAAGGTCTGTGAGAACATCTTCGGAGCCATCGGGCCATCGGATCATCACCTTATCTGCCTTGTCCGCATCGCCCAGCCCGAAGCGCAATCGCAGATCATTCTGTGACAGATAGCTTCCACCACTGCGCACTTCATTCATCATGTGAAGCGATTTCGCTTGGACCGTAACCCTCGCGCCAATTGCAAAAGCGTTGGGTTTCTTGCCTGCCAACTGAATCGTGATTGCCCGCCGCTTGTACTGCATTCGGTTACGGAGGAGGGTAGGAGTTTCATTCATGTTGCAGATCAGGATGTCGGTTTGTCCCGTGTTGAAGATGTCGCCGAATGCAACGCCGCGGGAACAGCGTTTCAACTGAATGCCGTCGCCGCTCCGAATCGAGACATCCTCAAACGTGCCGTTGCCGCGATTATGGTAAAGAATTTTACGTTGTTTGTAGGAGGTATCTCCGAGCGCCTTATCGACCGCCGGATACACATGGCCATTGGCCATAAAGATATCCGGCCAGCCATCATTGTCAAAATCAAGGAAGCCGGTGCCCCAACCAACGAAGCTGGTGTTCACGCCTAAACCGGCGTGAAAGGTCACATCGTCAAATGTACCGTCGCTGTGGTTGTGGTAGAGCGTGGCCGTGTCCTGTTCGAAGTTTGTCTTCACCAGATCGAGAAAGCCGTCGCCGTCGTAGTCGGCGGCATCTGTGCCCATGCCGCTTTGCTCGCGGCCATCCTCGTTATAGGCGACACCGGCCAACGAACCCAGTTCGGTAAAGGTCCCGTTGCGGTTATTGTGATAAAGAAGGCTGGCGGTGGAATCGTTCGCCACATACAGGTCGGGCCAGCCATCGTTGTCATAGTCGAGGACCAAAGGCGTGAACCCGTAATGTTCACCACTGTCGATGCCGGCCTTCTCTGAGACATCTTCAAAGGTTCCATCGCCGCGATTGCGATAAAGAGTATTTTTCGCTCCCTTGAGGCCCCGTGGGCCGCACATCACGGGAACGCCGCGCCATTTGCAATTATCTCCATGGGCCGCGTCGTGACTGGTGGCTTCTTTATAGTCGACATAGTGCGCGACGAAGAGGTCCAGGCGCCCATCCCGATCGTAGTCAAAAAATGCCGCGCCCGTGCTGTAAGCATTGGCATCGGTTAGCAGGCCGGCGGCCTTTGTCACGTCGGTAAATGTTCCGTCATGGTTGTTCCGGTAAAGCGCATTCTTGCCGTAATAAGTTATAAATAGGTCTAACCAGCCGTCGCCATCGTAGTCGCCTACACACACACCCTGGCCCCAGCCATGGCGCAACAGCCCGGCCCTCTCAGTTATATCGGTAAATGTCCCATCCCGATTGTTTTTGAAAAGCCTGTTGCTGGACGGCGGCCCCTCTGCAGAACTAAGGCTTGCTCCATTTACAAGAAAGATATCGAGCCAGCCGTCGTTGTCGTAATCGAACAACGCGACGCCCCCGCCTGTAGTCTCAAGAATGTAGTGCTTTTCGCGCAGACCACCTATCGTAACTTTCGTATTGAGGCCGGCAATTGCGGCGATGTCTACGAAGTCCGCAATCGGAGTGCCGGACCTCGGCTGCACCTGCGGCTGCGGGTGTGCGGATGCCATCTGCGCAAGCAGGCGCCGTGACGCCGCAGGCACGCCAGCTGCGCCGGCAATGAGTCTTAGCGCCTCCCTCCGCGACAACTTCATCCGCGATCATCCTTCGTTGGCTTGGGAGCGAGGCTCACGGCGCATCCGTCTCAGAGCTGTTCATCGGTGCCCCTTTCAGCAGCGTCGAGGATGTTATCGATGTGGAGCTCTTTCGGGCTGCGTAGCCGCGATCATGCTTCCGTTTTAGCTCTGTCAGCTTCGTATTCCATTGCGTTGCCTGCTCCATATCTCCCATCTGCATGAACGTGTGAGCGAGCAGGTAATATGGTTCGTCCATGTCGGGGCTCATCAGTGCGGCTTGTTTCAATTCGCGAATCGCATCGTCTTTGCGGCCCGCTTTTGCGAGGAGTTTGCCAACGAGGGCATGATCTTCACCGCTCGTGGAGGGAAGCGCTGCAGCTCTCATCGCATAGATGAGAGCCTGACCGCTGCTATTGGACCGCTCAAATGCTATCGCCGCGTCATGGGCAAAGATCCTGACGTCCGGACGCATGTCGGAAGCCTTTTGGTAAGCCTGGGCTGCCCTCGCGTAATCCCCCTGATAGAAGTAACAAAAGCCAAGGATATTGTGAGGGAGCGGCAGGGAAGAATCTTCCGCAACTGCGCGCTCCAGAATCGGAGCGGCCTCACTCACACCGCTTGTGCTTATCTGCGCAATTCCCAGCAGCAGATCGCGTTCTGCTGCTTCAGTGTTAGCCGGGTGAAGTCGTTGCAATAAGATCTTTGCATCCTCCGGATGATCCTGCTGGAGCAGGACACGGCTCAGCCCGATCGCATAAACCATGTTAACCGGTTCAAGTCGCACTGCCTCGCGCAGATGATGAATTGCCTCTTCCGGCTGTTCCGGACCCGCGGACTGAATCATACCCAGATGATATTGAGCTGCACCGTTCCGAGGGTTCGCAAGTACCGCCTGCGCAAAAGCGCTCTTTGCTTCCGGCATCATTCCTGCGCCCGAGTATGCCAGGCCGAGCAGATACGCGCTTTCTCCTGTGCGATCGATAGTCTCTGACGGCTGGGCCAGAGCGATCGCTTTCGTGTACTGTTGCGCACCGATATAGGCTCGCGCCAGCAGCAAACTCACTTTACTGCCTGCCTGCATTTCAGGCTGCGTGCTCTCAAGCAAAAACACGGCCTGCGGAAATTGCCTGGCCTCGATCAATGCTGTGCCTACCTGCTCCTGCAGGTCGGCCGGAGCCGAAGAGCGGAACTGCTCCAGGATGGGCTGCGCCTCATCCGCCCTGCCCAGGGCAAGCAGATCAATCAAGAGGTGCTGCGCCACACCGGTGTCGCCGGGTTGTGTCTGGTAGGCCGCCTTCAGATGCTCGACCGCGTCGGCTGTCGCGTTCTTTCCTTCCAGGAGAATTGCCAGGTTGTACTCCGGCTCAACGACCCCGGGGTGGGCACTGGTGACGATGCGCAACTGCTCAATGGCTTCGTCTGTTTTCTGCAGGCGGATCAGACTCAGGGCGAGATTGTAATGAGCCGACATCTCGTCGGGATTGATGTGCAACGCGGCCTCAAAGTCCCGCTCAGCTTCCGAGTATTCCTTCAGCTGATTTTCCGCGATGCCTCGCCAGGTGAGGGCATCCGCTGAGTGGGGATTCTCCTTCACCGCTGCACTGAATTTCAATTTGGCTCCTGCAGCATCGTGATTGCGAAAGAGCCGAATTCCATTCTCGATGTTGGCATCCACGCGGCCCAAACCATCCGTTTCTGCAGTCTGCCCTACGACGCTTTGGGGAATAGGAGTAAAGAGGCAGGCTGCAAGCAGCAAGCCGCACGCCCGTCTCATTAAAAGGGAGCGAGTGCTGTCCGGCGGTGCATTGGTGAATTCCCCGCGCATGGAATTATTGCTCAGACCGCTGGCTTCAGCGTCGTGAGCTTTCCCCCTCCTGGATGCGGATGAATTGATCGGCAGCCACACTACGCAATTGATCGATGGTCCCACTGGGCCATTGAATCTCCAATCGATCGATCACTTTGTTTTTGCCCAGTCCGAAATGAATGCGGAGATCACTCTGTGAAATGTAACTGCCGCCGCTACGTACTTCGTCGATCTGGGAAAGCTGCCCGGCCACACACTTCACTCGCGCGCCGATCGCACTGCGATTCGACTTTACGCCCACCAATTTGATGTTGATCCAATGATTGCCGTTCTGCCCTGTGGTCTTGAGCAGAGATGGGCCGGCATTCTGGTTGTTGACAACGACATCGACCCAGCCGTCATTGTTGAAGTCCCCGAACGCGCAACCGCGGCCTGTTGAAGGAGTGGTGATGGCTGCCCCTGCCAGCTGCGAAACGTCTTCGAATTTTCCGTCGCGAAGATTTCTGTAAAGGACCCTGGGCTCCCGATAGGTTGTATCCGTGTGGATTCGCTCCAACTCCGGATAAACATGGCCGTTGACATACAGTACGTCCGCATATCCATCGTTGTCGGGATCGAAAAAGCCGCATCCCCAGCCCACGTAATGAGTGCGAGCGCTGAGACCAGATGCTTCGGAAACATTCGTGAACACTGCTTTGCCGTCGTTGTGGTAGAGGTTCACTACTTCGTCTGAGAAGTTAGTCTTGAGGATATCCAGCCATCCGTTGTGATCGTAGTCGGCCGTGCTCACCCCCATGCCAGCCTGCTCCATGCCATCTTGGCTGAACGCTACGCCACGAAGCGTCCCATCTTCGCGAAAGGTGCCATCATGATTATTCATAAACAGCAGGCTCGGCGTAGAGTCGCTGGCCACATAGATATCGGGCCAACCGTCGTTGTCGTAGTCGGCCACCAGCACCCCCAAGCCGAAATATCCGCTCGGCTTGAGAATACCGGACGACGCGGAGACATCAGTGAATGTGCCGTCACCATTGTTGTGGTAAAGCGTGCTGGTTTCGCCCTGCAGACCGCGCGGGCCGCAATTGATGGCAAGGCCGCGATAGACGCAATAGGGGTTGCTGCCTGGATCCTTTGCGTTCTGCATGGAGAAGTTCACATAGTGGGTCACGAAGAGATCGAGTTTCCCGTCGCGATCGTAGTCGACAAAGGCGCAGCCGGTGCTCCATCGAGTTCCATCTCCGGCAACCTTCGCCTTGCGGCCTATTTCCGTAAAGGTGCCGTCGCCATTGTTGTGGTAAAGCAGATCCTCGCCCCAGTAGGTAACGAAAATATCGTCGAAGCCGTCGTTATCGTAGTCGCCGATGCACACGCCCTGGCCCCAGCCCGAGTGCGTCAATCCGGCCTTCGCCGTGACATCGGTAAAAGTACCGTCGCGGTTGTTGTGGAAGAGTTTGCTGGTGGGGCTTTGGCCTGGCGGAAACCCTTCCATGCGAGTTCCGTTCACAAGAAAGATATCCAGCCATCCATCGTTGTCGTAGTCGATAAATGCCACTCCCGAACCGGTAGTCTCGAGAATGTATTTCTTGCTGGTGTCGCCGCCGCACACCTGCAGAAAATCCAGGCGCGCCTCGCGAGCGACATCCTGGATGGAGTATCCGAGCGGTGATGGTCCCGCATTCTGCAGTGACAGGACCGGCAAGCCCATACTAGCCTTCGTTGCAGCCTGCAGGGCCAGACCGCATCCAGCAAGCCGAAGAAATTCGCGGCGCGTCGATAACGAAGAGCCTCTGAACTGCGATTCCAGCTGTTTGGAGTTGTCAAATCCGGGCGGAGATTTCCTCACTTTGGAGCAGTCTCTCCGGAATCTTTCGACTTCACGCTCAACAGCGCGTCCAGCTTGTTCTGAAATCTCTGATCGTTTCCTGCCTGAAGCTTCTTAAAGGTTGCCATCTGTTCGGCCGCCTCGGGAAGTTTGCCTTCAGTGCGGTAGGCGAGCATCAACGCATAGTGAGCCTGGGCATTGTCCGGATGCTGCGCGATCACGGAAGTCAAGTCGCGCACGGCGGCATCCGTCTGGTATTCGTCAAGCAAGATCTGGGCGAGACCTACCTTCGCCTCCACCAATTGCGGGTCAAGCTGAGAGGCCTCTTCATAGAGCGGCTTCGCCATATCGAGATTGTGCTGGTGCCTGTAGATCTCTGCCATGGCAAGATCCGACACTGCGGATTCCGGATCGACCAGCTTCTCGAGACGAAATTCTTCCATCGCCTTTTCGTCCGCATCCGGCGCACCCTTATGAAGATAGAGCTGGCCGATACGATAGTGCATCTGCGGCAGCTTCGGGTTCGCGGCTAGAGCTAGGGAATATTCTCGAATCGCTTGATCATAATTTTTCTGCGCCTCGTAGACCTCGGCAGCTAATTGATGGACCCGGTAAGAATAGGGGTGTTTGGCGAGCAATTCACCCGCGCTCTGGTTCCATAGCCGGGTATAAAGCTCGGCAGACGCGTACAACACGTCCGCATCTTCAGGGTAGAGCTGTCTCAACCGCGTCGCTGTCTGCAAAGCGGCCATGTTGTCGTTTGTTCCGGAGCTGCAACCGAGGGCGGCCAATCCGGTCAAACGCTGGAGATTCCCCACCGGCTCGCTGGAAAAATACTTCAACAGGATCGGCATCGCCTGGGAGCACTCGTGCAGGTCCGCCTTACTCAATCCGAGAAAAAGCTCCGCGTGTCTGGCGCCGGGATCGATGGCGAGAGCGCTTTGCAATGCTTTGCCGGCTTCCACCGCGTTGCCCGATCCGTAGAGGAGGATACCGAGTCCCGTCCAGGCTTCACTGTCTCGAGGATCAATCGACAGCATTGCCCGAAATTCTTTCTCAGCGGCCGCGCGGTCGTTGGCGCGCAACGCCTGCTCCGCCCTCTCTTTGTGTTGCGCCACGTCCGCGGAGGAGTTCTGGCCGCAAAGAAGGCTGCCCGGACTAAGTCCGACAGCAGCGCTTGCGATCACCATCAGGCGCAACCATCTCATCTGCATAGGCCCAACTCCGCTCAATTCTCGATGGTAGCCCGTGAGGATAATCCCGGCAACTGACAGAACCGCCGAACCTGATTGCTGCGATGCTCTGCCAATGGGAGCATCGCTGCAATCAGGTGATCCAGCGGTTAGAAAAGGTACTTCAGTGCAAATTGAGCAATACGCGGAGCACCGGTTCCAAGGCTTTGCGCAGAGGTTAGCTGGCCGAATGTACCATCGCCAACGGTATTATCCGGGTTAAAGAAGTTCGGATGGTTGAACAGATTAAAGAGCTCACCACGGAATTGGAACTTGCCGTGATCGCCGATGGGAAACTCCTTGAATAAGGAGAAATCCACGTTAACAAGACCGGGACCGGTCAGGAAATTTCTACCCGTCTGACCGTAGGAGCCAGCAGCGGCGTTCTGAAATGCCGCGGGGTTGAAGTATGCGCTTACTCCGCGCCCTGCAGGGGAAATCTGTGCTCCGGTAATGTCCGCGGTTTCTCCCCCGATGCCTGTGGCTGCGGTATCCAAAGAGCTGTTGATGGAATAAGGTCTTCCTGTCTGGACGGTGATGATGGATTGATTCTGCCAGTCGTTGACCAATCCGCTGACGAATCCGTGCAGGGAAGTTACCCTCGGAAATTGATAAATGTAGGAGCCAGCCAGACGATGGCGGACGTTATTATCGGATGGTCCATAGTTGAGAGCAAAGTCAGTTGGATCCCTCGGCCCATTTCCGCCTTCTGCGGTATAGGAAACCACGTCGAGATAATTCGCCCATACATAGGACGCCAACAAGCTGAATCCATGCTCGAAGCGATGGTTGATCGATACCTGGAGCGAGTCGTAGTTCGACCATAGAGCCGGGTCGAGAATTTCCATCGGGCCATAGCAAGGCGCAGTTGAGCTGCCTACACCAGTGCCGCACTGGATAGAGCTTAGTCTACGTCTCGCCGGCAGGTTCGTATTGTTTTCCGCAATCGAAAGGGTGGGGTCGTAGGTTGAAAGTGGCGCGTAATTGTTCTCACGCGACACAAAGAGGTGGCTGCCGTGATTTCCGATGTAGCCGATGGTCAGCATATAACCTGGCGCCAACTGCTGATCGATAGTCAGGTTCCACTGATAGGTGTAGCCTTCGTTGAAGTTCGGAGAGAGAACCGTTTCACCGGCCGCCGTTGGCCAGTTCCCACCGTAGCTTGGAGCGAAGGCGGCGCGTTCCGCCGCGGTCCTGGGTATAGAGAACGGATAAGGATTCTGCACTCCACCGTTGGTGTAGATGTTATTGCCGCTCAAACTGGGTTGAAGAACCTTTGGACCGTTCACGATAACCGACTCGTCGAAGGGCTGGGCTGTGGAGAAGCGGTTCCAGGCAATGAGACGTGCCTGATCCCAGAAGATCCCGAACCCGGCGCGCACCGAGGTCTTGCCGTTTCCAGACGGATCGACATTGAGGCCAATCCGCGGCGCAACGTTCTTCCAGCGGTTGGGAACCATGGAACGCGGGCACCCTGGATCTCCGCTTCCGAGCGATCCACTTCCTTCGGGAGGCCCAGGAAACAGAATTCCCGGAGGCGCGGTTGGGTAATATGCGGATCTCTTTGTAAAGGTGGGGTCGTAGCAAATCTGATCATTCAGATTGTCTACCGGTGGGAGGAAAGGTTCCCAGCGGATACCAGCATCGATTGTTACCCGGCGCGTGATCTTATAGTTGTCCTGCGCATAGGCGTCGAATGCATTATGGCGGAGTCTGCTCGATACCTCGGTCTGCAGGTTGTAGTAGTTCGGCAGACCTAGTAGCAGATCTGAGAGCGCGTATCCGGAATACTGCCCGTTGAAATCAAAGACTGGGTCGGTGTAGTAATCCTCCACACGATTCATACTCTCCCTGCGGAAATCCCCGCCGAAGCTCATCGTATGGTTGCCTTTCACGAAGCTGAGAAAGTCCGTGTACTGCCAGGTCTGGCGATTCTGCACGAATGTGCCGTCCCCGCCCGCGCTTACTGAGCCGTTGATGCTCGTGTAAAGATCGCTCGGCACGCCGGTGGTAGAGGTAGTCGCCGGACCACCAAAATCACCCCATCCCAGGCTCACGGTGGGTCCGCGATGGTGGGCGATCCTGGTGAAGCCGAAAACCGCTGTGTTGATCAGGTTCGGATTGAAGGTATGGGTGTAGTCAATGGCAACATTTTGATTTCTGAAATACTTCTGATGCGGAAGTCCGGGAATATTGTCCGAACCAATGCCATTCGAGAGATCTTCGTTGTAAAAGTAGTGGCCGAATAGCAGATCGTTCTTCCCGAAATTGTGGTCGATGCGAGCGAGATATTGGTCTTCGTTCAAGTTGTCCAGATTGTCCGATACTGGTGAGTTGAAGGTATATCCGCCGGTCGAATTGTTGGGCAAAGGCATTAGCTTGGTGATGAAGTTGAGTGCGGTTGGATCGATGCGGGCGGCCGGGATGACTCCTCCGGGGAAGGGCAATCCGGTCTGAGGATCGACGGCACCGGGAAAGTTGGAGTTTCCTCCATTCAGGTCCGGTCTCTCGGATTGTGAAAGCACCGTGCCGACACTGATCGTCTCGTCCCTGCGCTGCCGTGTTCCCTGGTAGTAGCCGAAGAAGAACGTCTTATCCTTGTGTATCGGCCCGCCAAAGAACCCGCCAAACTGGTTCAACTTGAATGCAGGTTTCGCCGATCCAACGGGGTCAAAGTAGTTGTGAGAGTCCAGAACAGTGTTGCGGAAAAACTCAAACAGCCCTCCGTGGAAGTTGTTCGTGCCGGCGCGGGTAGCGACATTCACCAGGCCGCCGGAGCTGCGACCGTATTGCGCGGTGTAGTTGCTTGTCTGGATGTCAAATTCCTGTAGGGCGTCCGGGGCCGGAAATACCGGGGCCGTCGACAGGTAGGAATCCGTCATGTCGACGCCATCTAACAGGTAGTAATTCGAGCCGGGCCGGTTTCCATTTACCACCGTGCCCTCATGCTGCCCCTGGCCGTGCGAGACGTTGTCGTTGTCGTAGGAAACGCCCGGCATGATGTACTGCAGTTGCAGCGTATCGCGCCCGTTCAACGGAAGGTCTTCTATTCGCTGCTGGTCGACGACATTACTCACTGTCGCATCCACAAGGTTGATCGACGGCTGGGCGCCCGACACCTCGACTACCTGTGTGGTCGAGCCAATGGTGAGCTTCGAGTCGACACTTATGTTCTGGTCAACCTGCAGAACAAGATTCTTTTGCTCATACGTTTGAAAACCGGACGCTTCCACTGTCACCGTATAGTTGCCCACGGGAAGAACAGGGAAGGTGAAGTTTCCGCTGCCATCCGAAGTTCCTGTCCGGATATCATTCGTGGCCTGGTTGATGGCTGTGATCTTCGCGTTGGGAATCACATTCCCGTTGGAATCAGTTACCGTTACTACGATCTTACCGGTCGGCCCGGCAGCCAATGCTGGCAGGACAACCAGAAGTGCCGCAAGGATAGAAATGATCGATCGGATGCGCCGTTCCCAAGCACGGTTCATATGACCTCCTAAAAAAACTGCCATGCTGCGATTATTTTGGCGGTCGCTCTGGCGTTGCGACCGGTACGTCTGTCGTTGTTTATCTTGAAAATTCAGCTGTTAAACTCGCGTGTTGGATAACGTTTTCTCAGTCCTGCCAGATTCATCTTTTCCAGTCGGCGATGATGGTATGTATGAGACATACACCTTGTCAATGTCATTCTCACGATGCCTCCCGCGTCTCACCGGTTTCGAGATTTGAATCGGACAGAGTAAACGCTTCCGGCCGGTACCCCGGTCGTCTGGAGTTGTTCTCGAAGACAATCATGCAGACTCGCAAGGCCGGACTTCCCCTATCCAAACCTCAGCTTTTTCCTTGCAGTCGAACGGCGGACCATACATCTTCGGCTATATGAATGGCTCTCGCTTTCTTTAGCCAGGTAAGGGTCTTCGTCAATTGGACTTCCCGCCCAATCAACTTATCGATGTCACCACAAGACGCCGCGGATTGGTTGTTCAGGCGACGGCAGCTCAGTTTCGCCTAACAGCTGTCGTAGATTGATCTCGACGGTCGTCGCGATTGCTGTCACTGGCACATCAAAGATCGTGTTCTCGAAGGGGTCTTCGAGGTCATTCCCGATCTTCATCAACGCCAGAAACATGAATCCGACTAAGGTCGAACCGAGCGGTGTAAACCAGCCCAGGACGCCCACTAGTCCCACCGGAAGCATCAGGCAGTAAATCTCCACAAAGAGCATTGGAAAGAAATCAAACTGCTTGGGCATTGGCGTGTTTTTGATTCGCTCCGCGCCGCCCTGTGCGTCCATGAGTCCAGCCATGCTCGAATCGATCGTCTGCCACTCCCATTGATTCAGCCAGCCACGGTCGCGTGCTGCGATCAGCATTGCGCTCATCCTGCATTGCAGTGTCAGCGCCAGGTTCTTTTCACGGGCAAGCTCGGCCGGGTTCTCATCCGGCAATAAGTGAGCCACGGCGGCCCACGGGTCACGGCCGCGCAGCTGCTGGCTCAGTGCGTGCACATACGCCACTTGATAGAGCACCAGTTGCCGCTGTTCGGCAGCGGCCTCCGCCTGCTCGGCTGCCGTCGCATTTGCCTTGGGCGACATCGTCGTCACGACCTGCCGCGCAAAGGTGCGGCTCTTATTCACGATTGCGCCCCACAGTGTTCGCGCCTCCCACCAGCGCGCGTATGCTGAGCTGTTGCGTAGGCTGACGACGATACCGATTGCCACGCCGTAAGACGCTAATGGCAGGCTTTGCGAGCCGACCCAGCTCCAGTGCATGACTTTATAGCTCAGCACAATCGCAAAGTCCCAACCCACCAGGAGCAGCAGCGACAATCCCAACCCGCGGATCATCATTAGCTGCTGCGGAATCTTTTGGGAGACGATCATGCTTTGGCCCTGCCAGCCGCTGTCATCGGCACAATTCCCTCTGTCCTCCTTCGGCGACGCTCACCACACTGATGCCAATGTTATACACCCAGCCCGGACGTTATCAGCTCTCCGCAAGTCATTCGATGTTCCGCGAGACGAAGACCTCCTGCCATAGTGGGCTAAACAGTTGCCCCAAACAGGATAATCACATAACCACGGGAAGGGTGAATCTGAGAATTGCCTGCCATCTCATTTCGATGGAGTCATGCTTTTTAAATTTTTCGAGATTGGAAGCGGGCGAATGACGGCCGAAGCAGCTATGATTTCTCGCATGCCTGTGCTCGTGAAACGAATCATAGCGGGAATTCTGCTTGTAGTTGTGATTCTTTATGCTGGCGATTGGCTGGTGTACCGCTGTCGTGTGGCGCACGCATCTGCCTTCGACTCAGTCAAAGTGAATCAATTTATTGCAGTTCCGCTGAAGAATGGAAGAAATGAGCTCGATTATATGGGATCCGCCCAGGTAGGGTGCGTTCGAGCAATCTTTCCCCGGGGCGGCGGCAATCCCTGCTGGTGGGTTCGGCGGCACGCAGATCAGTGGACGTAGATCCGTCCCTCTGTCTATTTCAGAAAAGCTGATGAAGATCCCACGTCTTGACCAGACATGGGATCTGTTTGAAACAAGCTTGCAAACTTCTTACACATTGAATTTGAAGAAGAGAATGTCGCCGTCGCGCACGACATATTCCTTGCCTTCAGAGCGGTAGAGTCCTTTTACTTTGACAGCCTGCTCACTGCCTGCGGCGAAGAGATCTTCACAGTGATAGGCTTCGGCGCGGATGAATCCGCGTTCAAAATCAGAATGGATGACTCCGGCTGCACCCGGCGCTTTAGTGCCGCGGTGAATCGTCCATGCCCGGGCTTCCTGCACGCCGGCGGTGAAATACGTGACGAGATCGAGAAGCCGGTAAGCGGAGCGGATGAGGCGATTCAATCCGGGCTCGCTCAAACCCATCTCTGCGAGAAACTCGGCGCGCTCGGATGGCTCAAGGAGGGCAATTTCAGCCTCCATAGCTCCGCAGATGCGGACGACCTGGCTATGCTCTTCTTCAGCCCGCTTTTCTACGGCGTCAACCCATTCATTGCTGCCCTGAAGTCCCGCTTCATCGACGTTGGCGATATAGAGCATCGGCTTGGCAGTGATGAGGTGCAGGTCGCGCGCGGCCACGGCTTCCTCATCTGTTAGATCAACGGTACGTGCCGGCTTTCCAGCCTGAACCGCTTCGAGCAGCTTCGCCAGGCCTGATGCTTCGGCTTTGACCTTTGAATCCGTAGTGTTGCGCGCTAATTTTTCGACCTTTGTGTAACGCTTTTCAATCGTTTCGAGATCGGCCAATAGCAGCTCAGTATTGATGACGTCGATATCATCGAGAGGATTGACGGCACCCGCAACGTGAATCACATTGGGATCATCGAAGCAGCGCACGACGTGAGCTACGGCGTCAGTCGAGCGAATGTGCCCGAGAAACTGGTTGCCCAATCCCTCGCCCTTGCTCGCTCCGGCGACAAGGCCGGCAATATCTACGAACTCCATCGTCGTGGGGACGATACGGTGGGGGTGCACGATGGCTGAAATTTTGTCGAGACGTTCGTCGGGAACTGTGACGACGCCAACATTGGGATCGATGGTGCAGAAGGGATAGTTGGCCGCCTGCGCTTTCGCCGAGGTCAGCGCGTTGAAGATGGTGCTTTTTCCGACGTTGGGCAGGCCAACAATCCCGCAATTCAGAGGCATTCTTTCGTTTCCTTTTTCAATAAAACATACGATGGCAGCGAGCCGCCGCCTGGTTCATGCTAACGCTTCAATGGGTCGTCTTTTTGAAAGAGCGGCTCAAATTCGATTTCCACACCATCCTCGAGAGCCCTCACCTTTACGTCGTCCAGCGACTGGACAATCCAATCAGCGGCAGAGAGGCTTTCTGCAGTGTGCGAGAAAAGCGTGGCGAGCACTTTGCATCCGGCGGCGCGACCGGCGAGTGTCCCCGCAGGTGCATCTTCAATGACCAGGCAGTCCTCGGGTTTTTGCCCGAGCAGGGCTGCGCCCTTGAGGTATGGCTCCGGGTCAGGCTTGCCCTTGGCAACCATGTCGGCGGTGATGATGTGCTCTGGAATCCTGAGACCGGCGTGATCGAGACGAGCGCGGGCCAGCTTCTCTGTCGCCGAAGTAACGACCGTCCAGTATTTTTGCGGTAACGCGGAGAGAATGCGCGGCACGCCTTTAAGTATCTCAATGTCTTCCTTGTCCGCAATCTCGATCTCTTCAATCAGGTTCAACTCTTCGACGTCATTGAGATCGGGACGCAGCTTTCGGACCGTCTCGATCGCGCGCTGCCCATGAGCGGTCTTAATGGCGAGCGCGGCATCCACATTGCGCATAGCGCCCCATTTGGCCCAGCTTCGCTCAACCGAGCCGAGTGAGCTGACGAGGACACCGTCCATGTCGAAGAGGATTCCACCAACTAAGATCTTCAAAAGTTTCTCCAATGCAGGCAATGATTCGTCTTGCCGGGCTAGATTCATGATCGTCGCTCGGATCGGATTCAGCTAAGTTCTTTGCAAAGAAAATAGCGGCTGTGCTCGCCGGGGCAGCGGGGCAATTGCCCGAAGACCTTATAGCCCTGTTTTTCATAAAATCCGCGGGCTTGAAAGCTGTAGGTATCGAGCCATACGGCGTGACAGCCTTGCTCACGGGCATATTGCTCGGCTTGTTGCAGGAGCCGCGTTCCGTAGCCCTGTCCACGCAGATGCTCGGCGACCCAGAATAAATCCACGAAAAGCCATGTATACGAGATGCGTCCGGAGAGTCCGGCCAGAAGATCGCCATTATCGTCCTGAATAGAGAGCAGGATTTCTCGCGGAGGCTGCTGCGGCACGCGCAAGTGGTTATACGCGATGAGCTGCGACTTAAGCTGCGCGGCAGCTTCCTCGTCGGGCGGCGTGGTGATCTTGATCTGGTCTTCGAGCATTCGCAATGATGGAGCGAGAAAAGCCGGCCTTGGACTCCGCTTCGCTCAGGATGACACTTTCTCTATTTCTCAGATTCGAAGGGCACGGCTTGAGGCCGTGCCCTTCGTGATTGGGACTGCACAACCTGGCTACGCTAGCTTGGCGAAGAAATCCTTCATGCGCTTCAATCCTTCTTCCACATCGTCGTGAGAGACCGCGTAGGAGAGCCGGATATGCTGATTGGTGCCGAAGGCCTCGCCGGGAACGCTGACGACATGCGCCTCGTGCAGAAGGCGTCCGGCCAGCTCAATGGCAGTTTGCGCGCCCGGTTTGCCCAGGTACGCCGAAATGTTGGGGTAGACGTAGAATGCGCCTTCCGGCTTGGTGCAGGTAATGCCGGGGATTTCTGCCAGGCGCGCCAGGATGCGGTCGCGTAGCTTGAGATAGTCTGCGCGCATTTCTGAGACGCATTCCTGCGAGCTATTGAGCGCGGCTATAGAAGCCTTCTGCACAAAGTGCGCGGTCGATGAAGTGGACTGGCTTTGCAGCTTGCTCATGGCCGCGATGATCGGCTTCGGTCCAAGCGCAAAACCTGCGCGCCATCCAGTCATCGCGTAGGTCTTCGAGAGCGAGCCGAGAATGATGACGTGCTCCTTCGCATCAGTAAACGAGCCGCCGCTCACCAGCGCTCCGGTGTACTGCAGGTATACGTAGCATTCGTCGAGCAGCAGGTAGATGCCGCGCTCGTGCGCGAGCCTGACGATGCGCTCAAGGTCGGCAGGCGAGATGACGGAGCCGGTTGGGTTCGACGGCGAGTTGAGGATGATGGCCTTGGTCTTCGGCGTGATGGCCTTTTCGATGGCTTCAGCCGTAACGCGGAAATTCTCCGCTTCGTCAGTTTCGAGATAGACGACCTTGCCGCCGGCATATTGGACGATGTCCTTGTACGAGACCCAGTAAGGAACCGGCAGAATGACCTCATCGCCATGCTCGATGAGCACCTGGATCACGTTGAAGATAGCGAGCTTACCGCCGGTTGTGAAGACCGCTTCTTCCGGCGAGTAATCGGAATTGAAGTCGCACGCATGGCGCTCGACAATGGCTTTGCGTACCTCGGGAATGCCGGAGACGACGGTGTAGCGAGTGAAATTCTTGTCGATCGCTTCAATGGCCGCGTCCTTGATGTGGCGCGGGGTGGCGAAGTGTGGCTCGCCTGCTCCGAAATCGACCAGCTTTGCGCCCTGTGCGCGCAGTTTGGCGGCTTCCGCGGTCACGGCCATGGTGGCGGAGACCTCGATGCGTCCGATGCGATCGGCAAAGACCTTGGTAGGTGCCTGAGGGGTTGTCGTAGCGCTCATGCTTCTATTTTTTCAGATTTTTGCCGGAAGCGGGGAAGAAACGCGACATTTAACTCTTAGGTGGCGTGATTGGAATTGCGCAAACTCGGTAAAACAGCCATGGCTGCTGGCTTGGCAGTCGACGCGCGCTCTGGTAAACAATAGCTAGCACAGCTGGCCGTGTTGAGGGGCGCTGCCGGAACGCGTCCGATGGTTTAGCCATCGCAGTCCGTAGTTTGCATCCAACTGAAACCTCAAAGAAACCTTCCTATATGAGGCCTGCTGATCTATGACCCTCCTGCTGATACAGATGTCCATCATTCTCGCCGTCACCGTCATCTGCGGATGGCTGGCGCGCAGGGTTGGCCAATCCCGGGTCATCGGGGAGATTATTGGCGGTATTCTTCTGGGACCTTCTGTCCTCGGGCGGTTCTCTCCGCACGCATCTGCCGCGCTCTTCCCTGCTACGTCGCTGCATGCATTGGAAATTCTTTCTACGGTCGGCCTGATCCTGTTTCTCTTCCTGATCGGCATGGAGCTGGATTATGAGCAGCTGGCCAGCCAGAAAACCACCGCTGTAGTCGCCAGCGGCACCAGTATTCTGATTCCCTTCGTCACCGCTGCCGCATTGGCGCATTCCCTTCGCATCCGCTTCGCCCCGCACGGTACTGGTAGGGTGCCGTTTGTGCTCTTCCTCGGCATCGCCATGAGCATCACAGCCTTTCCGGTTCTCGCCCGCATTCTTGAAGAGCGGCGTTTGCAGAACACCGCTCTGGGAACGACCGCGATTATGTGCGCCGCCGTGGATGATGTAGTTGCATGGTTGCTGCTCGCGCTGGCTCTCGCGCTTATTGGCGCAGATGGTGGCTCAGCTTCTCTCCCGATTCGGCTGGCATGTCTCGGAGGATATTTGCTGTTGATGCTGGGCGTGGTGCGGCCGCTCGCCGCGCGAGCCGTGCACATGCGCAAAAAGCCTGAATTGTCGCTCGAACTGCTGGGTGTCGTTGTGGCCGGAGCCCTGGCCTCGGCTGCGGCTACTGAATGGATCGGCGTGCATCCGCTCTTCGGAGCGTTTCTCGCCGGCGTCTGCTTCCCGCGCGTTCCGCATTGGCAACATGCCCTGCGCAACCGACTGGACATGATCACCTCTGTTCTGCTGCTGCCGCTCTTTTTTGCTTTAACCGGGCTACGTACCCGTCTCGACCTGCTGAACGACGCAAAGATGTGGTGGTGGGCAGGAATCGTGCTCATCGGCGCGGACTTCGGCAAGATGGGCGGCGCGGTGCTCGCGGCGCGGTGGACCGGCCAGTCATGGCGTAACGCAGCTGCACTCGGCGCCCTGTTGAATACACGTGGCCTGGTGGAATTGGTCGTGCTGAATATCGCCTATAACGTTGGCGCTTTTTCTCCCACGCTCTTCACCATGCTGGTGGTCATGGCACTCGTAACGACCATGAGCACCACGCCGATCCTGAATCTGCTGGGTGTGAAAGATGGCGAAGGTGAAGCAGAACTCACAAAAAAGCTGGAAGCGACCGCGGCCTAGTGCCCGTTCGTCGGTACGCGTACCTTCAATCGATCGATGACAAACTGCGGAACTAATCCTTCAATCGATCCGCCCAGCGTGAACACTTCTTTTACCAGGCGCGAGCTGACGAAAGAATACTTGCCGTCAGGCATAAGAAAGATAGTTTCCAGATCGGGCGCGAGACGGCGGTTCATCAACGCCATCTGCAGCTCATACTCATAGTCACTGATCGCCCGAATCCCGCGCACCACCGCCTGCGCGTGCTGCTCGCGGACGAAATCTACTAACAGTCCATCGAACGTGGCAACGGAAACATTCTCGAAGCCGGCAAGCGCTTCCGTGAGCATGTCTACCCGCTCCTCAACGCTGAAAAGCGGATTCTTAGAAGAATTGCGGAGGATGGCAACGACAAGATGGTCGAAGATTTTCGACCCTCTGGCGATCAGATCAAGATGTCCGTTCGTCACCGGATCGAAGCTGCCGGGATAGATGGCTTTTACAGTATTCACGCCAGATGAATTGTAGCAAGGTGCTGGTCGCACGGGCACACGCGCCTTCGGCGCCAAGAGGCTAGAGTGATTAAATATTTTCGTTTGTCTTAACTTTACTTGCTGACTGTGTTGCTTCCGGCAAGTCTGCCAGATTACCCTCTAACAGTTCACAATTCCACTTGGACTTCGCCTTTTCCCCATAGAAACTTTCGCGTTCCTGCTTGAGCAAGCCTCGACGCCGCCGAGATTCGCATGAAGTTCCCCCTTCCATACATCGACAGCAGGAACCCATGATATAGGGGGGTTCCAGCGGGCTTCGCGATAAAGGCAAGCTCTGTTGTTGATGCACTCTTAGCGATTGGATCAAGCGCTAGCGGCAGACCTTGCGGTCTGCCGTCTTCATGATTGGAACTCATAGTAGATTTCCGCTTTTACTGTCGTCTGGCCGGTCGAACTGCTTCCTGCGCGACAGCGGCTCCGTTGACTGGCACCGGAGGTACGTCCGCCGGGACTGCAGAGGCGCCGATTTTGAGCTTCTGACGCAGTTCGGTATTGATCTTCTCAAAGGTGTCTTTGTTGTCCTTGAGGAAGGTGCGAACATTTTCGCGGCCCTGGCCAATACGTTCTCCGCTGTAGCTGTACCAGGCGCCGGACTTATCCACGATGTTGTTGGCTACGGCCAGATCGAGCACGTCGCCTTCGCGGGAGATGCCTTCGCCATAGAGAATGTCGAATTCTGCTTCCCGGAAGGGCGCGGCTACCTTGTTCTTGACGATCTTGACCTTGGTGCGCGCGCCGACGACTACGTCGCCTTCCTTGACCGCGGAGATGCGGCGGATGTCGATGCGGACCGAGGAATAGAACTTTAGCGCACGGCCACCGGTGGTCGTCTCCGGATTGCCGAACATGACGCCGATCTTTTCGCGTATCTGATTGATGAAAATCAGGCTGGTGCGCGATTTCGAGACCGTTCCAGTCAATTTGCGCAGTGCCTGTGACATGAGACGGGCCTGCAGGCCCATGTGCGAATCGCCCATTTCACCGTCGAGTTCGGCCTTGGGGACGAGCGCAGCGACCGAGTCCACGACCAGTACGTCGATGGCTCCGGAGCGGACGAGGGCTTCGGTGATTTCGAGCGCCTGTTCGCCGTAGTCGGGCTGTGAAATCAACAGGTTGTCGATGTCCACGCCCAGCTTTTTCGCATAACCGGGATCGAGCGCGTGCTCAGCGTCGACAAATGCGGCCATACCGCCCAGCTTCTGCGCCTCGGCAATGATCTGGAGAGTGATGGTGGTTTTGCCCGAGGATTCCGGGCCGAAGATTTCGATGACGCGGCCACGGGGCACGCCGCCTACGCCAAGCGCAGCATCAAAGGAGATCGAGCCGGTGGATATGGTCGAAATTGGCACTACGGCTTCTTTGCTGCCGAGGCGCATGATGGAGCCTTTGCCGAATTGCTTTTCGATCTGCGAAAGCGCCAAATCTATGGCGCGGGAACGGTCATCTGCCACGATACTTCTCCAGTTCTGAGGCGCGATTTTGCGCCGGAAATGCGTTCCTTTTCAGGAAAATTGTACGGTTTTGAGGCGATTCTAACACTCGTTTTTCGCGGGGCGAAGAAAAAACAAAAACTTTCGTAATCTTGCCATATTGCGATGCAATTCTCAAGGGCGGATGTCCATCCTGCGAACCAGCCCGCCCTCGATGGTATACGCATGTTCCACAATGCTGTCAGATAGTAGCTTTCCCTCCGGATCATGCACTACCTGATGGACCCGGATCACGACGCGATCCTCGTCGTCGATTCTGAAACCTTGCGGTTCGACCTTAGAGCTAACGGCTTTGAATTGGCGCGTCCAGTAATCGCGGACGGCTTCCTTGCCATGCTCGCGTCCACCCTCCCATCCGTTAGGCCAGTCCACATCGGGATGCATCTTCGCGAGTACTTTATCGACCTCGCGGTTGTTGAAATCGGCATACATTTCTCGAAAAAACTCTTCGATTTCAGCAGACATTTCTACCTTTTCAGCAAATCTACCGGCTCATTTACGTCGGTTACGCGGAAATACTGCGCCAGCGCCGGGTGCTGTTTCCTGACGGCTTCATACATCTCCCAGGCAACGCGGCGGTAGGAAAAGTGGCCCTGCGGCTGGGAGCGCAACTCCGAGATGTAGAGGGCTTCGGCGAAGTCCATTTTGAAGAGAGCGCGCATGCGGGTGCCGAGCGGCAGAATATAGTCGGCAGATTCGCCTGTTTCAGCAGCCAGTTTCATGTGCGCCTTGTGGGCAGACTGCATGGCAGCTTCATATTGCGGCTGCAAGCCTGCTTCGGACACACCTTCGGGGATATCGTAACCATGAGCTGTCGTATAGCCCTGGATCACCTGCACGCAGCGGCGGTGCCGGTGCATGTCGCGGAAGCCGCCGATGTCCATAAGGATGTCGAAGCGTAAAGTCTGCCCTGCGAAGAACTCGCGCAGCAACTCATCATGGCGTCCGCGGTGGCGCGTGCCCAAGGCAATGATCTCGTGGATGCGAGCCTCGTCCAAGGCAGCTACCTGATCGCGAAGCTGCCGGAACGAATAATGGCAGGCTCCGTAGAGGAGCGTGGCGGCGATTTCCGCTTCGAGCGATTCCCTGCGCTCAACCAGATCGACGACAGGAGCCGATTCGATGGCCGCGCCTTGCATCAGCCCAGCAGCTGCCTGGGCCAGTTCGCGGCGGGTTTCGATCTCGTAGCTGTTTGGCGCGGCATACTTCACCAGCGTCGGAGCGGTTTTCACTTCACGCGACAGCAGAGACTCGGCTTTCGCTCCTAGGGCAGGATCGAGCGCAGCGATTTCGCGCTGCAGGCCGCCCAATTCTTCCGCGTGGACGTTCCATGCCGCCCCGGTCGCAGCGGAGCGGAGACGCTCTCCGAGCTGGCGGATCTCGGCATAAGGGCTCGAAAGCAAGCGGGAAACCTGTGTTTCGAGGGTGCGCGCATTCACGATCTGGCCGAGTGAGGTATTCGTTGCCAGCGGCAGCAGGTAGCGGCCTATGTCGAAGGCGCGGGCGCGCAGTGTCCGGTCATAGCTCTCCTGCTTCATCTCGGCAGGTTTCGTCACCTGCTGCTTGAGCCGCTCGAACATGCCTTCCGTCAATTCGTGGTAGGACGCAAACAACCCATCGACCGATTCGCGATACAAATGCGCTGCCACGCGGTCTGAGCCAAAATCCGGCATATACCAGCCGCTTTTCTTGAAATTCTGATACCTTGTAGACCGCTCCTGTCCGTCCCAGCGCTGCTCATCCACCAGCGAAATGGCGGCCAGCAGAGACAGCCTTTCAATTGCGAAGGCGATATGAGCCAGATCGGCGATAGAGCGATGGCCGTACTGGAAATAGAATGTGTTCAGGAACTGTTCGGCGCGCTGGCTGCTGATCTCCTTGAGGGATTCCTTCATCGAGAGAGCCGAGCGTGAATATTTAGCCATGGCGTAGGCCAGCACTTCGGGGTCCGCGCCGTGGACAGCAAAAACTTCTGTCTGGTTTTGAGGCTCAGTCGGCGTGACGGTAACGGATTCAGCGACGGATTCAGGCATGGTGGCCACCAGAATACGGCATTTGCCTCTGGAAGAACGGTCCCAAACTTCTGAGGTTACCGACGTGTTGCAACTACAACGAGTTGCCGCGCGTCCCTTATCGCAGAATCAGCCTGACAGCATGAAAGACATTCTCTCCGAGACCAGCCATCGGCCCTGGCCACTTCCCCGTTCCGGCTGGGCTATGACACAGCGTTGGAACGACCTGCTGTTCGCGCACTGGCCGGTTCCCGCATCGGAATTGACACACCTGCTGCCTCCGGGACTCGTCGTGGATACCTTTGACGGCTCCGCCTGGGTGGGCGTCGTTCCCTTCTGGATGGACCGCATCCGTCTGCGCGGGATGCCGCTGATTCCAGGCGCGAACCGTTTCCCGGAGCTGAATCTGCGAACATACGTGCGCGAGCGCCATTCAAATCTCGCCGGTGTGTATTTCTTCTCGCTCGACGCCGCGAATCCGGCTGCCGTAGCCGTGGCGCGGACCTTTTTCAAGCTGCCTTACTACTGGGCGCATATGAGCATCAAATCAGAGGATCAGCGAGAATTCCATTACCAGAGCACGCGACTGCTGACCCTCGATCAGGTCCGTTTCCGGGCGCGATATAAGAGCCTGCAGCAGCCGAGCGCAAAGGGAGGCATCGAATCGTTTCTCACCGAGCGGTATTGCCTCTACACCGCCGACAAGCGTGGGACCGTCTATCGGGGAAACATCCATCATTTGCCCTGGCCGCTCGAAATGGCTGAGGCTGACATTGAGATCAACGAGTTGCCGCGCGCCCATGGAATTCAGCTGCCGGATACGAAGCCGCTGCTGCACTATGCGCGGGAGCTGGTGGTGTACATCTGGCAGCTTGAGCTGCTGCCCGGGCTGGCAAAGCATGCGGCCACGCAGGCAGTACCGGTGGCGAAGCCTCTATAATTTCGTTGGTGCGGACTCGACTGAGTCCGTCATTCTGAGCGCAGCGAAAATCCAGAGAGCGTCAACATCAACGAAACTCTGATGGCCTCTCGCAGAAAATTTGCGACATATGTGCGGCACGAAATGCCATCTGGATTCTTCGCTGCGCTCAGAATGACATCTTGCTGGAAATTTGATGGAGAACGGAGAGAACATCGTGCTGTCACTGGAAGGAAAGGTCGCGCTCGTCACAGGAGCTTCTCAGGGAATCGGCCGCGCATGCGCCATCGCGCTGGGGCGTGCCGGAGCAAAGGTCGCCGTCGCCGCCCGCAATGAGATCAAGCTGCAGGAAGTGGTAAACGAGATTGCCGGAAATGGCGGCGATGCCAAATCGTTTGTGCTGGACGTGGCCAGCGAGGAATCGATCAAGTCCACTGCTAAGGCAGTTATCGCGCACTTCGGTAGCGTACATATCCTCGTCAACAACGCGGGCATCACGCGAGACACGCTGCTGCTGCGGATGCGACGCGCGGATTGGGACGACGTGATCAACACTAACCTTACCGGCGCCTTTCTGCTGACGCAAGCTGTGATCAGCTCGATGATGAAGGCGCGCTGGGGCCGGATCATCAATATCTCAAGTGTAGTGGGTGAGGCGGGTCAGGCTGGGCAGGCGAATTATGCCGCCAGCAAGGCGGGCCTGATCGGATTCACAAAGTCGCTCGCGCGAGAGCTGGCTTCACGCAATGTGACGGCGAACGCCGTCGCCCCCGGATACATTGAGACAGCGATGACGGCGGTGCTCGATGAAAAGCAGCGCGGAGCCATGCTGGGCCAGATTCCGCTGAACCGTCCGGGCACAGACGAAGATATTGCCAACGCCGTGCGCTTTCTCGCATCCGACGAAGCAGCTTATATCACTGGGCATGTTCTTGATGTGAATGGCGGCATGTACATGTGAAGGGCGGCCTTCGACGTCATTCCACGTTTGATCCTGTTGAAACGTGCGAATTATGCCGCTGATCCGGTGTAACGAGGCCTTTCTACTTCGCGTCAAATGAGCGATTCTTCTTGCGTTACCAGGTGACGCCTATGAACTTCCGCTCTTTTGTTCTTGTCGGCATGGGGTTTGCCCTGTCGCTGGGTATTTCGGCGCAGGACAGCACGCCGTCGAAGCCTGCCGTTGTTGCCGAGCTGTTTACCTCCGAGGGCTGCTCCAGCTGCCCTCCGGCAGACGCTGTGCTGGTCCAGATTGATGGGAAGATCTTCGCAGGCGTCCCGATCATCGTCCTCAGCGAGCATGTGGACTACTGGAACCACGACGGCTGGCACGATCCTTTTTCGTCTGCAGCCTGGACAGAGCGGCAGAATGAATACAACCAGCGCTTCCACCTGGAGAGTGTCTACACGCCGCAGATGGTCATCGACGGAATGGCGCAGGTAAACGGCAGCAATGGTCCGCAGATCGCGCACGCGATTGAAACCGCCGCAGCACAGCCGGGCAAACTGCAAATCGGAATCACGTACGCCTCGTGGGCAGACGATGTTCTGCACGCTACGGTTTCCGTGCCCGAAGTCTCCCAACAGACGGCGAAGGGAACGACGCTATACGCCGTGCTCGCAGATGACGAGGATACTTCCAGCGTGGCCAAGGGCGAAAATTCCGGTAAAACGCTGAAACATGTAGCCGTGGTGCGGGTGCTGCAGAAGGTCGGGCCGCTGCACGGCCCGTTTTCCGGCCCGGTCGAAATCAAGCTACCCAAGGGCGTTTCGCACACAAAGATGCGGCTGATCGTATTCGCGCAAAAAGGGCAGAACGGGGAGATATTCGGCGCAACGGAACGCGAGGTCTGATTCAAAACAATTCCAGCTTGCGAAAGACCCTATAATGAGAGAAGTATCTCTCATGGTTCGTGACGGTTATCTCTACGGCTTGGCACTGCTGATTGTTGCAGGAGTGGTGCATTTCTTCACCGGCGGCTGGCTCTGGGCACTGATCCCGCTGCTGCTGGCGGCATTTTTTCTCTGGTTTTTTCGCGACCCACGACGCGCCATTCCTCAGGGCTATGGCCTGATTGTCTCTCCCGCTGACGGCAAATTGACGGCCATTGACCGTGTGATGACGCCTTCGGGCGAGACCCTGCGCCTGAGCATCTTCCTGAGCGTGTTTAACGTACACGTCAACCGCACTCCGGTGGCAGGAACTCTGCGCGAGGTCCGCTACCAAAAGGGCAAATTCCTGAACGCGTTGAATCCGGACTCTGCGGAGAAGAATGAGCAGAACCTCGCCGTGGTTGAGACTGACGATGGCCATGTGATCGCATTCAAGCAGATCGCCGGACTTCTGGCTCGCCGCATCGTCTTCAATTTCAAGGCGGGCGACCGCGTCGAACGGGGCCAGCGCATCGGGCTCATCAAGTTTGGCTCGCGCGTGGACGTGCTGATGCCCGCATATGCTGAGCTGCGGGTGAAGAAGGGCGATATCGTTAAGGGCGGAGCCACTATTCTCGCTCACATTCCGCAAATCACGGCCGAAACAGCATTCACAGAGCTGGAAGTGGAGTCGCTCGCTTAATGGCCAACGGCAGGCGGCGGAGACGCGGGATGTACATTCTGCCGTCGCTGTTTACGGCAGGAAATATCGCGGCAGGCTATTTCGCGATTACGCAGAGCCTGCAGGGGTCGGTACAGGAACCGCATCATTTCGACTGGGCCGCGCTCGCCATCGGCTTCGCCATTCCCTTTGACGCGCTCGATGGGCGCATCGCGCGCATGACGAACACTACCAGCGACTTCGGCAAAGAGCTGGATTCACTGGCAGACGTGATTACCTTTGGCGTCGCGCCTAGCATTCTGGCCTTCACCTGGGGTTTTCGCATGCTCCCGGCAATGGGCAATCCTGACTTCCGGCAGAAGATCGTGCAGCTGGGAGCCTTCGTCTGCTTTCTGTTTCTGCTGTGCGGTGCAAGCCGGCTTGCTCGCTTCAATATCAGTCACGATCCGGTGCCGAAGAATCCGGGACGTCCGGGAAGAAAGTATTTCGTAGGCATGCCCATTCCTGCATCTGCAGGCGTGATCGCAGCGGTGATTCATTTTTTCAAGGGCGTGCCCATCTCCATCAACTGGGTAGCGATCATCTGGATGGTCCTTGTCGGACTGATCGGGTTTCTCATGGTCAGCACCTGGCGTTTCTGGAGCGGCAAGGAGATCAACCTCTCCAACCGGCATCCCTTTCAATGGATGGTACTAATAGGATTAGTGCTCTATGCGTTGGTCTTCTTTTCGCAATATGTTTTGATTCTTATGGCGCTGATGTACATGTTCTCGGGTATTCTGGCTCGTATCGCCTATTCGTCGCGCCGTGGCCGGCGACTTCCTCCACCCTCAACGACTTTGTGAGCCAATGCCAGATACATACAAAATCGCAATCGTAGGCGCGGCATCGCTGCGCGGCAAAGAATTGAATGAAGCGCTGAGCGAGTCGGTCTTCGGCTCCTCCGAATTTCTCCTGATGGACGATGAAGGCGCGCTTGGCCAGCTTGAATCCGTTGGCGATGAAGTGACTTTCATTCAGCGCATCGAAACCGGCGCTTTCGCCAACGTGGACTTCACTTTCTTTGCCGGAAGCGAAGAAGTAACGCGCAAACACTGGAAGAATGCGCACAAAGCGGGCGCAAGCATCATTGACATGAGCTACGCGCTTGAGAGCGAAGCCAAAGTGCTGGTTCTTGCGCCGTGGGCGCAGCAGACAGCCTCCACACCCGACCTGCAAACGCCTGCCGTGGTCCCGGCGCATCCGGCAGCGGTCGCTTTGGCGCTTCTGCTGCAGCGTGCAAAGGACGTCGCCGAAGTAAGTTCGGCTTCAGCAACGGTGCTCGAGCCTGCTTCTGAATATGGCCGCGCTGCACTGGACGAGCTGCATCAACAGACGGTGAGCCTGCTGAGCTTTCAGACATTGCCAAAAGCGATCTACGACGCGCAGGTGGCTTTCAATCTGCTCCCTTCGCTTGGTGAAGCGGCCAAAATACATCTTGGGGCCAGCGAGGCGCGCATTCGCCGCCACTACGCCGGGCTTTCCGATGGCAAGCTGCCCGAAGCTGCGATTCAGCTGCTGCATGCGCCGGTATTTCACGGATATGGCATTTCGCTGGCTCTGGAGCTTAGCGAGCCGGTGAGCATGGAACACCTTGAAGCTGCCCTGAATGGTGAGCATGTCGACGTGGTGCTGGGCGATTCCGATCCGCCAAGCAATCTCAGCTCGGCCGGACAGGATGACATTCTGGTACGCGTGCGCACGGCAGATGGAAGCGAGCTGGCTACACGGCACTTCTGGGTGTGGGCTGGATTCGACAATCTAAAGCTGGCAGCGGTAAACGCTCTGGCCTGCGCGCAGGAATTGCGGCGGCTGCGGCCTCACGGCAAAGTGCAGTAGCTCTTCACGACGTTATTCCGGGTGTGGCAAAGAATCCAGATGACGCCCTTTGAAGACCGCGTGCTGCGCCATGATGAAGTTGTCGGTCATTCCAGCAATGTAATCAGCGACGACCCGCGGTGCGCCTTCTTCCTCGACGCGCGATTCATAGCTCGGCGGCAGCAGCGATGGATTCGCAGTCCAAGCTTCAAATAACTCAGCGATCACTCGTTCCGCCTCATCATGATCGCGGCTCAGCTCTTCGCAGTTGTAAAGATGCGCATAGAGATAGCCTTTCGCTTCCAGCCGCAATGCCTCCATCGCTGGAGAAAAAGCCGCAAGACGATACGGAGTATTGCGAACGTCGTCCAGAGTGCTGACGCCAGCAGCTTTCACCTGCCGAGTTGTTTCCGCGATCAGATCATCAACCAGCGCATTGAGCACGCGCTTCAATGCTTCATTGAAAACCAGCTTGTCCGGTGCATCGGGATACTCTGCCTTCATCGGCAGATAGAAGCGCTCGAAAAGCTGCACATGCCGGCGAATATCTTCGGTGTTAAGAATTTCCGCTTCCATACCGTCGTCAAGGTCAGCGGTGAGGTAAGCAATCTCGTCGGCGAGGTCGATGATCTGCGCTTCGAGCGGTGGCCTTTTATCGAGCAGGTAGGCGGCAAGCTCCGGATGCTCGGCGGTTGAATAATCATGCGAATGCTTGATAATGCCTTCGCGCACGGCAAGCGTTAAATTCAATCCGCGAAATGCGGCATACCGCAACTCGAAGTGCTCCACGATACGCAGCGCATGCAGGTTGTGATCGAAGCGCAAACCGTGGCCGCGCAATGCTTCATCGAGAGCTCGTTCGCCGGCATGGCCAAAGGGTGGATGCCCAATGTCATGCACCAGCGCCAGCGCTTCCGTCAGGTCTTCGTCGAGTCCGAGTGTCGCTGCAACGGTGCGCGCAATCTGCGCAACTTCCATCGTATGTGTGAGGCGGCTGCGGAAATGATCTGAATATCGATGCGTGAAGACTTGCGTCTTGCCTGCGAGCCGGCGAAAAGCGCGGGCATGAATAATGCGACCGCGATCACGCTGAAAAGGAGAACGATACGGATGCGGCGGCTCGGCAAAAACACGCGCCGCAAGCGGATCGCCTGCGGCGTCAGAGACTCGGCAGCCTGCGGGAAGCGCCATAGTTATTGCTTGCTGTTATTGTCCAGCGAGCCTGAGGATTCCTTTGCCAGCCGGACGCGTGCGCTATCAAGCTTCTTCTGCACCTTGCTGATATCGCCGGGATCGGCGTCGGCTGGAACCGTCTTGGCATACTGATTGAGCGACTGTTCCCACTGCGCGGCCGCCAGCTTCAGGCGATTCGTTTTTTCGTAAACCTCGCCAAGATGGTCGTGAACAGTAGGATCGGTGCTGTTGCGAGCCACAGCTTTCGTCAGACTATCTTCGGCCTCTGTATAGTCACCCATCTTGTAATAGGCCCATCCCAAAGAGTCCAGATATGCGTAGTTTTGCGGATCAAGCTGAACAGCTTTCTTGATCATCGCCAGTGCTTCCTGCAGACGCACGCCGCGATCGGCCATCATGTAGCCGAGATAGTTGAGCGTAAGCGAATTGTTCGGATCGATCTCAAGCAGCTTACGGAACTGAGCCTCAGCTTCGTCATAGTGCTTCTGGCGTTCTTCGAGCGTTCCGCGCAGGAAGTAGACATATACCTTGTCATCTGGAGTTTTCGAAAGCGCTTCGGCCTTGTCGATGGCCTCGCCTGCTTCTTTCCATTTCTTCAGGTGCGTATAAATCTCCGCCAGCCGCAATTGCACGGACCGTTGATTCCCCGGGTCGGAATCGTTGAGCAGGCTTTTCGCCAGATTCAGCCCCTCTTCGGTCTTACCCGTATCCGCCAGCTGTGCTGCCAGCATCAACTTGGCATCGCGATCGGCGTCCTTGTCGTTCGCAAGCTTCGTGACCGCCTCGCGGGCAGCAGCCGTCGCCTTATCGTATTCGTGCGCGTCGCGGTAGGCATCGACCATATTTGTATAGCCGCGCAGAACGTAATCTCCGCCCATGTCAGCCATCTTCTGGTAGGTCGCAACTGCCTGATCGGTTTTACCCTGTTCGCGATACACATTGGCGAGACGGTCGAGGAAGATCGAGCGGTTGTTCTTCTCGCTATCCGAATATTGACCGGTTACATGTTCTGAATCGCTGACAAGCTTTTCGAGAATCTGCGCTGCGTGGTCATACTGGCCAAGCGCGTCATAGGTTAGCGCTTCGTTGAAATTAATTTCCAGCGAATCAGAAACCAGATCCTTGGCCTTTTTGAGCGTCGTGAGCGAATCGTCGTACTTGCCCTGGCGACGTTCGATCTCCGCAATCCGCAGCAGGCTCTGCGCGTCGCTTGGATCTCCCGAGGCCACATCCTTGAAAGACTTCAGCGCAGCCGCTTCCTGTCCGTCAGTAAGCTGTGCCTGCGCCAACGCGCGCTCTACATCGAGATTGTCCGGCTCAAGATCGAACGCTTTCTGGTAGGAGGCCAGAGCATTCTTGTTGTCCTTCATCTGGTCGTAGGTCTGACCCAGGGCATAAAGCGTCTTGGCGGTCTGGTCATCCGGAGGCAGCGCGGAGAGTATCTGAACGGCGCGTTTATTGTCGCCCTGCTCACTGTAGAGGCCCGCAATATTCAAAACTACATCTTCAGAATCAGGGTCAATCTTCTGAGCGGCTCGGAACTGCTCTTCAGCGTGAGCAGAGTCATGGCTCAGAGTGTAAAGTCGGCCCAGCAGCAGGCGGTTCTCCGTCTTATTGGGCTCCAGCCGAACAATCTCGGTGTATTCGCCGATTGCCAGCTTCAGCATCTGGTCCGCCGGACCACCGTTCTGCATATTCCCAAGCGACCGGAGGTAAATGCGGCCCAACAGCTTATGCGCCTCAAGATTGTCAGGATTCTTCTTGATCTCTGCTTCTGCGGCAGCAATCGCATCGCGTACGCGCCCGGTTTCAAAGTACAGCTCTGCCAGGTGTGCGTTCAGATATGGAGATTCCGGATCGGCATTGAGCGCGAGCTTGTACTCTTCAATGGCGCGCGTGGCGTATTCAGGACGGCCGTAAGTCGTGGCCATCTCCTCGTAACTGTGGGCAAGCGCATAGTGATAGTAGGCTGCGGCGCGATCTGTCGGTTGTGGGGCCGTATCGGATCCAGCAGGCTTGGAAGGTGCGGCAGGCGTATTGCTCTGCCCATACATAGGCTGGTACACAGCAGCCACCGCCAGGGTAGCCACGGTAAGGAGACGATGACTGCGAACGAACGGAACCTTGCGAATTTGCTTCAAGGAGAACCCCTGCCAGTGGCTTCGAAGCATTGTGCAGCCGCGCGACATGCAACTTCGGCCTATATTTGGACGCCGCTCTGATTTTAAGCAGCCTCTAGTCTTTATAAGACGATTGTAAACCGGATTGTGTCGCAGAGCAGATTTGCCACGCTCAGGACTTTGGGCTAAGCAGCAACAAAAGCTGGTGCCCCACCTTCGCGAAGCTAAGATGGAGCTATCTGGTATCTAGCTAATTTCAGTGCCGGAAATGCCGCATTCCGGTGAAAACCATCGCCACGCCCAGCCGATTCGCGGCGGCAATCACTTCATCGTCGCGGACCGAGCCGCCTGGCTGAATTACCGCCGTCGCCCCTGCCGCAACCACTGTTTCCAGTCCGTCAGGAAACGGGAAGAAAGCGTCAGAAGCGGCAACGCAGCCTTCGAGCGGCAGAATCGCCTTCAGAGCGCCAAACTTTGCTGCGTCCACGCGGCTCATCTGCCCCGCCCCAACGCTGATGGTTTGCCCGTTGCGCGCATAGACAATCGCATTTGATTTCACATGCTTGCAGACACGCCATGCAAAAAGCAGCGCTGCCAGCTCGTCCTCGGTCGGTTTGCGCTCTGTCACCGTCTTTAATTCAGCAGCAATAACGTGACCGTGGTCTGCGTCCTGCAGAAGCATTCCACCTGAGACCTGCTTGACGACGCGTTCGGTCTGGGCAGACTTCACTTCGACCAGACGCAAATTCTTTTTCGCGGCAAAGCGGAGACGTGCAGCTTCCGAGAAGCTCGGCGCGGCAATCGCTTCAACGAACAGCTTGGCAATCTCCTCCGCGGCAGCCTCATCCACCTCGCGGTTAATTCCGATCACGCCGCCAAACGCCGACACCGGATCAGCCGCCAGCGCCTTCTGATAAGCCTCAAGGATGGTTGCGCCCGTCGCCGCGCCGCAGGGATTCGTATGCTTGATGATGGCAACTCCCGGCTCATCGAATTCCTGCGCCAGGTCCCAGCACGCATCGAGATCCACCAGATTGTTGTAGCTCAGCTCCTTACCCTGAAGCTGCTTGCCGCCGGCGATTCCGGTACCGGAGCCATCGGCATAGAGCGCCGCTTTCTGATGCGGATTTTCGCCATAGCGCAGACTCATGGCCAGTGGGTAATTGATGCGTAACGCCTCGGGAAAAGCTGCCGTCGCCGGATCAGCAAACTGTACCGGCGCTTCTGCCGGTTCGGGTGACGCTATTTTCTCCAGCGTATTGGCGATGGCCGTATCGTAAGCTGCCGTGACCGCGAAAGCCTTTTTCGCCAGACGCCAGCGGGTTTCGCGGCTCAGCGTGCCTGCGTTGGCCGCCAACTCTTCAGCCAGAGCCGGATAATCGGCTGTTGAAGTAACAATCGCCACATCTTCAAAATTCTTGGCAGCGGAGCGCACCATCGAGGGGCCGCCGATATCAATATTTTCGATCACCTCGGCAAACTTCGCGCCCTCGCGTGCTGCCGTCTTCTCGAAGGCATAGAGATTCACGACCACCATATCGATCGGCTCAATGCCGTGCTCTTCAACCGCGGCTACGTGCTGGGCATTTTCGCGAATATGCAGAATGCCGCCATGCACTTTGGGATGGAGCGTCTTCACACGGCCATCAAGCATCTCTGGAAAGCCGGTCAGCTCGGAAATATCGCGCACCGCAAGTCCAGCATCGCGCAGAGCCTTGGCTGTGCCGCCGGTGGATACCAGTTCCACGCCATACTTGGTCAATTTGCGGGCAAACTCAACCAGACCGCTCTTGTCAGTGACGCTCAAAAGTGCGCGCCGCACCTGCTTATTGCTGCTCAAAACCGTGCTCCTTGGAAATGAAAGGGTGAACTTTGATTGTAAGCGAAGCGCGTATCCGGCGCAGAGTGTCCCTGGCCTCCCGGAAATATGGGTTCTCAGCTATTTGGTTTGGTCGAACCGTGATTCATACAAAGAAAGATTGATAGAATTCCGGAAATAAACAATAAGCAAATTGTCACCCCACAAAGACCTAAAGGTTTATAGATGCTATCCCTGTCTCTTGCTGCTCTTCTACTCCTTGGTTTCGCACAGACTTCGGCTCCTTCGCAATCGCCCGCCGACACGCCCACTACACAATCGCCAACATCTGTAGTTCAAGTGAATCCACCACCCCTTCCAACTGATCCGACAGAACGCTTGCAACTCGGGTGGGAATTAAATGGTTTGCAGGACACGAATAGACAGCCATGGCATTTGACGGCTAGCTATCAAATCTTTGATTCCGACGGCAAATCAAAAGACCAGGGAACATTCGAAGAATGGTGGGTGAGCGAAAGGGACTATAAGCTTGTTTACCATGGCTCAGAATTTTCCCAGGAAGAGTACGGCACAGATCACGGCATCTTCCATTCGGGCGCGCCGGGCTGGCCTCTTGATCCATTACGACTGCTCAGATCAGCAATCCTTCAACCCGTCCCTTCTCCCGAAGATATTCAGGATTTGGATAAACAAGATCTGATTCGCAAATTCGGCACTACCGAGCTAACCTGCTCTGCGTTGAGCCGCCACGGCGAAAAAGCAGACGAAGACTCAATATCTTATTGTTTTGATCCCAAGAAACCAGTTCTTTTGTACTCGAATACCCGCAGTTTGGTTCGCCAGACATTGTTCAGTCATTTTTTTCAGTTTCAAGGCCGCTATATTCCTCGCGATATACAACTCTATTTCCAGGCAAGACCTTCACTTACAATTCATATCGACACGCTTGAACCACTTAGCGAAGCTTCCCAATTGACCACGGCAGTCCCTGCAGATGCGATCCCGGTAACAAAGCGTATCTCCTTATCGCAGGTTCAAAGTCTGAGTGACACAGGACGTCAGATAAAGAAAGTTGCACCCAAATACCCGATGGAGGCCAAAGAAGCTCACATACAGGGTACCGTCATCTTCGACGCGACGATCTCCAGGGAGGGTCATATCCAATCTCTTCGCGTACTTTCAGGTCCGCTAATGCTGCAGCAAGCCGCACTAGACGCCGTACGACAGTGGGTATATAAGCCATATCTGTTAAATGGCGAGCCTGTAGAAGTTGACACCGAGGCATATGTAATATTCAGCCTCGGCTCGAGATGAAAGCCGATTCACCGGTGAGGGCAAGAGACTGGGTGAAAAAGACCGCGCGAAGCAGATAGGCCCAAACTGCGTTAAGGTTAGATTAGGCGAGTATGAGCGCATCATGGCAGAACAATCCGGGAAACGGCAATGGTCCGTTTCGCTCTTCCCAGGTCGAACCGGAGATCTTGCCGCCTGAGGGTAGCGGAGATACACAGCAGCAGGCCTACTACTACCAGCCGCCGCAGCCGCAATCCATGCCACCTCCGCAGCCTGCCCGCAAACCGCGCTGGGCTTATGCGCCGGCTACTTACATTCTCGTCGCCATTAATTGCTTGGTTTTTCTGGGCATGCTTTTCAGCGGCGTCTCGATCATCGAGCCTACCCCAAGACAGCTGCTCTTCTGGGGCGCGGACTATGGGCCCTACGTTCTTTACCTAGGCGAGTGGTGGCGGCTGCTGACAGCGACCTTCGTCCACGTCGGCATCATCCATCTGGCTACCAACATGTGGTGCCTGTGGAACCTCGGCCTTCTGGGCGAGCCGCTGATCGGCCCCTTCGGCATGTTCGCGGCTTACATTTTGACCGGAATCGGCGGCAACCTGCTGAGTACCGCCGTTCACCCTGGCTCACCCGGAGGATTGGGTGGCATTGTTGGCGCAGGAGCCTCGGGCGCCGTCTTCGGCCTTGCCGGAGCACTAATCATATTGCTGAAATCGCCTCTGCTGCCGTTGCCGAAGATAGAAGTGCAGCGCCTGCGCAAGAGCGTCATCTGGTTTGCCGTGCTGAACTTCGTCATTGGAGCAGGCACCTGGGTGGCTGGAACAGCCATCCAGATCGACAACATGGCGCATCTCGGCGGATTTCTCAGCGGCCTGGCGTTCGCCCTTCCGCTCGTTCCCCGCATCGGCGCGCGTCGCGAGGTCTTCCTTCGCCGACGCTGGATAGCCGTGCTTGGCATGAGCTTTCTGCTGCTGCTGCTTGCCTTCGGGGTCCATTCGTTCTACGCCGAAGGAAGGCCGCACTTCTAGCAGCAGGTCCGTACGCTACTGAATGCAGCTGATTTTAAGCTGAAGTCTTGTACGGCACTGTGATGGAGCGATGCCCCGCTGCCACCTTCCGGCAGCGAGGCTCGATCACAGAAATTATTTCCGGCGCAGGGGACGCGCCATGCTGATTCAGCGAACCGCTGTGGTAGCGAACTTCTTCACCATCGCGAGCAGCAACTTGCGGTCGCTGTCATTCAGGTTGGAAGAGTAGCGGCGTATCTGCGTAAGAAAGCGAAGCTCATCGTCAGAAAGCGTCCTGGTATTCAGGTCGCGGTCCAGCGAGTCTTCGGTGAAAAACTGTGAGAGCGGCAAATCCAACGCACTTGCGATCTTGGACAAAGTGTCGAGCGAAGGAACGGTATGACCGTTTTCCACTCTCGACAGGTAACAGCGCAGCAGGCCGGTGCGCTTTTCTATATCTCCCTGCGACAACCCTTTTTGCAACCGATAACCCCGAATCGTTATTCCAATTTTCATAGTGTGGTCCTATGTCCACATTTCCCCTTTTGATTTCCAAAAGGTGGTTTTTTTTGTTATTGGCTGCATAGTTAACATGCTGAAACGTTTGAATCAAGAACTTTTTTGTTTATTTAGTAATCGTTACCCGTTACGAACCACCGATGGTTCATTGCGGGTAACGATTAAGCCTCACGGTTTCAACGTTTGAACAAAGAATTGTTGAATTCGCTTCTGCGCGTCTTCCGCGTCTTCCGGCTTATAGCCCTGTTTGTTGCTCGGATTCTCGAAGGCATGTCCTGCGTCGGGATAGATCTTTACATCCACCGGTTTTCCCAGGCCCTTCATGGAATTGGCAAATCCCTGCACCGCGTCCGGCGGTATCCCATGGTCAAGCCCGCCGAAGTTTCCCAGCACCCTGGCGTGAATCTTTTCGAGCGCGGCCTTGTCCGTGGGCAGAGCTCCGTAATTGATGGCTACGGCGCGCAATGCCGGCTCCGCGACAGCCAGCTGGGCTGCATAGCCGCCGCCCATGCACCAGCCAACGGCGCCGATGCGTTTTGCGTCCACGTCTTTGCGTTTCGCTAAAAATTGAAAAGCGGACGCCAGATCCCGCACACCCTGGTCTTGCGGAAGCCCGCGCGAAAGCTCATGCGCCATCTCCGGATCCATGGCGGTCTTTCCCCGATAAAGATCGACTGCCAGTGTCACGTAGCCCTCATCGGCGAAGCGGCTGGATTGCTCTTTGATCCAATCCACAACGCCCCACCACTCCTGAATGACTACAATTGCCGGATGCGGACCCGGCCCTGTGGGAAGATACAGTAGACCGGACGCGGTCTCCGAGCCGCTGGGAAAGGTAATGGCTTGTGGCGTCGCGCCAAAACAGGTGGACGCAACTAAGAACAAAAGCAGAACAACTTGTTTCATAATGGAACCCCATCAGGAAGAAAGTCAGGCATCGCATGGATATTGCACTGATATCACAAAGATGGCAAGTCACTGACGCATCCACGATCGGGTCAACCTTCATCGGAACAAATGGGCTGCGGACATGACAACTAAGAAGCTGGCCGATGATGTAGGGCAGTCCTGCCGGAAGGCAGCCGGACTCGCTGTAGTTGTCTTTAACGAGTTATGCCGTTCCCGCGCGTTTACTGTAGCCGCGGCTCTGGCCTACTACTCCCTGCTATCGCTCGTGCCGCTGCTGATTGTCTTTGCATCGCTGCTCCGATTCCTGCCCGTCTCCAATATCGTTGATCAGCTGCTGGGAATGTTGGCCGCGCTCATGCCGCCTGAATCGATGCAGCTGATCGATTCCGTCGTGCTGAGCATTCTCGAACCGGGGCACGTGAAAATACTTTCCTTCGGAATTCTCAGCTACCTGTGGGCGGCCACCGGCGGCTTCTCCGCTCTCATCGAAGCACTCGACATCGCTTATGACGTCGCCAAATCCCGACCGTGGTGGAGGGATCGTCTGCAGGCTTTGATTTTGACGTTCACCGTTGGCGGCCTTGGGGTCTTTTCGCTTTTAATGATCCTCGTCGGCCCTCACTTCGGACGTTTTTTCGCATTCTTCTTTCCCGTCCCTCCATCGTTCACAATGGTCTGGCCAATTTTGAGGTGGACCATCACGATCCTCATGTTCGTCATGGCACTTGAGCTGATGTACTATCTGGGACCGCACGCACGCCACAGCTTTATCTCGACCTTACCCGGGGCCTCTGTTGCGGTTGGCGTCTGGTTTCTCGGCTCTTTCGGATTGAGCTTCTATCTCAGCCACCTCTCGAATTACAACAAGACGTATGGCTCTCTCGGCGCCGTGATCGGCTTGATGCTATGGCTGTATATCACTTCACTTGCCGTGCTCACTGGAGCCGAGCTGAATGCAGAACTCGGAAAGCGCCGCAGGAAACGACAATCGGAATGCCTTGTTCCGGAGCCGCGGCCGACCTCAGGACCGTCACCTGCGGCTCCGGCTCCGTTGTCCTCGGGACAAATTTCCACGCCTCTATAAATGCGGTGCGGGCAAGATATTCAGAATGTTATGGGTAGGAATTCCTTGCGTGCGGTGAAATTCGATCGCACTTGCTTTGGGTAAACACAATCGCTGTAGAGGTGTGCCCGCGCACACAAGCCCTCAAGCCCGGCGCGCGGGTTGTAGGCGTCCAGTAAGGCGATTAGGCGACGTGATGAAAGACGCCGCTTTGCAGCGCCATCATCTGATCCTTCACAGATAATTTAAGTTTTTTAAGGCGGACTTCTTCAAGCTGTTCGTCAGCTGAAAGGTAGGGTTTCTGGAGCAAGCTTTCCAACTTATCCGAATAATGCCGGTGTTGCTCCTCCAGACGGTGCATAACCTCATTATTCGGTGAACCGAACGTTTCCATATCCACGGAAAACACCTCCTATACCTTTGAGACGATCAAACTAGCACCGGGGAAGCCCACTTGCAAAGCGTTTTTCAAGTAAGTTTTCCACTGACCGGGAGCGCGGTACCCATTAATACGGCATCTTCTTTCGGGGAACTGTAATAATTCTTTCGCAGCCCTTCGCGTCGTAATTCAAAAAATCCATAAAGCCTTATAGCTCCGCTATTTGACGCGCGAACCTCAAGCTCGAGACGAACTGCCTGATGGATATTTGCCCACTGCATGAAGGCATGCAGCAGGGCTCTTCCGATCCCTCGCCCTCGCTCTGAAGAGAGCACGGCGATCGATTCCAACTCACAAACTCCCGCCACAAGCTTGCCGATGGAAAATCCCAAGAGGCGCTCCTGCGATTCGGCCACGAATCCGACACGCTGCAAACCAGTGTCGATTTCAGACTCGATAAAGCTTTCGTATGCTTTGTGGTTCCAATGAGGGGCTTCTGGAATTTCCTCGGCGATCTTCAGCACCAAATCGACATCGCCCACGATCATGCGCCGAATCGTCCAGCTCATGCGCTTTGCAACTTGCTTGTCTGCGTTGCGGGTCTGGCAAAAAGCTCAGCGTCGGAACGACGCAGGTAATTGCCGTCTAGCGATGCGAGATCGTCGAAGTCACCCGACAGCAGTCTCGGTAAAGCTAACTCCAGGGCATCTGACGCCGCCGGAGCCGAGACGAGGAGTGCTTCCGGAAATGCGGTCGAGGCTTTCTCTTCGCAGACAGCAAGTTCAGAACCCGCAGTCGATATACGCAATTCATCCACGGAGAGAAGCGCCTCCTCCTCGCCGTCTGCGTAGTTCCCGAAATAAAATTCGCCGCGGCCGGCATCCAGCGCCGCAGCCCGCCTGCCCGCTTTCTGCGCCAGCACTCGTAGCCGCGATACGGCAATCGCCGGCGTGGCGAACAACTCCGCCAGCCCCTTTGTGGCGCTAACGCCAACTCGCACCCCGGTAAAGCTGCCCGGACCATTCACAACAATAATCGCTTCCACATCGCGCAAGCCTGCATTTTGCTGCTCCAGCAGGGCGCGGAGCTGCGGCACCAGCAACGCCGCATATGTCTTTCCCGCAAGCTCCGCAGTCGCAAGCACAGAGATGCGCTCACCATCGCGCCGCGCCAGTGCGAGCGTGCCGGTACTTCCGCAGGTGTCAATGGCTAGTAGCATTTATACGTCCGCGATCGGGTCCTGGCAGATTTCGAGCAGCACTCCCCCCGCGCTCGAAGGATGTACAAAGAAGTAGAGGTGCCCGCCCGCGCCTATTTGAATTTCGTCAGAGATCAGACGCGCCCCCTTCGCTTTCAACTCTTCCAGCGTAGACGAAATATCATCCACATGCAGCGCCACATGATGCAGCCCTTCGCCGCGCTTCGCCAGAAACCGTCCCACCGGCGAATCCTCCGCCATTGGCTCGAGGAGCTCGATGCGGCTCTCATCCACCGGAATCATTGCGACGCGGACCTGTTCATGCTCAATCGTCTCCTGTTGCACAATATGCAGGTCAAGGGATTCATAGAAGCCACGCGCAGCCGCGATGCTTCTTACTGCAATTCCGAGATGATCGATTTTTGCCATGCTTTTCTACCTTAGGACGCGTGTTACCAGTTCCGGCACCAGCTTATAGGGGTCTTCTTCCTTGCTGACGACGCGTTCGACATGCGCTTCGAGTTCCGCATCGCTCAGGCCATGCTCCCGCACCTGGCGCATCAGCGACTGCCGCATCATTTCAAGAATGCGCTCACGCCAGTAGCGCCTGCGACGTGACTCCATGCGTCCTTCGCTCTCCAGCCATTCTTTCATCTGCGCAATCGCTTCCGTCAATCTGTCGATACCTTCGCCAGTCGACGCAACGGTCTTCACTACTGGGGAAATCCAGTCACCGTGTTGGGTGGCCAGGGACTGCATCGCGCGCACTTCTTTCTCGACGCGGTCTGCGCCCTCCCGGTCCGCCTTATTCACCACGAAGATATCGCCAATCTCCATGACACCGGCCTTCAAACTCTGGACATCGTCGCCCATGCCCGGAACCAGCACCACGACGGTCACATCTGCAAGACGCACAATATCGATCTCATCCTGCCCGACACCTACGGTCTCGATCAGGATTACGTCTTTGCCGCTAGCTTCAATCACCGAAGCAACGTCGGCAGTCGTGCGCGCCAGCCCCCCCAGCGCTCCGCGCGTTGCCATGCTGCGCACGTAGAATCCGGTGTCGCCGAGATTCTCCTGCATGCGAATGCGGTCGCCGAGAATCGCTCCGCCGGTAAATGCACTGGTCGGATCGACGGCAATCACTCCGACACTGATCCCGCTCGCACGATAATGCCGCGCCAACTTATCGACAATCGTGCTCTTCCCCGCTCCCGGAGAGCCCGTGATTCCGATTCGCAACGCCCTGCCTGTAAAAGGAAAACACTCCGACAGAACCTCCGCGGCAAGCGGAGCGTCATTTTCGACCAGAGAAACAGCACGCGCCAGCGCACGTACATCGCCGCTGCGAAGGCGATCGATGAACGACAAAATTTGCGGCTTCTCGCTGGGAAGAGTCTGAGTCATCTCGACAAGCAATCATAGAACGAGCACAGATCGCTATCCGCGTGAAGGCATCACTTTCAGAATCTCGCGCGCAATCACCATGCGTTGAATCTCGCTGGTGCCTTCGCCGATCGTGCAGAGCTTCACATCGCGATAATACTTCTCTGCCGGGTAATCCTTGATGAACCCGTACCCACCGTGCAGCTGCACGGCTTCATCACAGATGCGCACAGCCACTTCGCTCGCGTAGAGCTTGGCCATCGACGACTCGCGTGTCACCCGTTGGCCCGCATCTTTCAATACTGCAGAACGCAGCGTTAGAAGGCGCGCCGCATCGAGCTCCGTCGCCATATCCGCGAGCTTCCACTGCACCCCCTGAAATTCCGCGATGGCTTTGCCAAACTGCCTGCGCTCCTTCACATACTTCAAGCTGGCTTCAAGTGCTCCCCGCGCAATGCCCAGCGATAACGCGGCAATCGAGATGCGACCTCCATCGAGCACGCGCATCGAATCAACAAAACCCTCACCCAGATTGCCAAGCAAATTCTCCGCTGGAATCTCGCAGTCTTCAAAAATCAGCTCTGATGTATCGCTGGCGCGCAGGCCAAGCTTGTTCTCCTTCTTGCCCGGACGAAATCCCGGCGTGCCTTTCTCCACGGCAAATGCCGAGAGCCCATGCGTGCCCTGCGTTTTGTCAGTGACCGCGATCACCACCGCAACATCGGCATAGTGGCCATTGGTGATGAACGTCTTATTGCCGTTCAGCACCCACTTGTCATCTTTGCGGATAGCAGTTGTCTTTGCACCCGCCGCATCTGAGCCGGAATTAGGCTCCGTCAGTCCCCAGGCTCCCAGCCATTTGCCGCTGGCCAGCTTCGGGATATACTTTCGCCGCTGCTCTTCATTGCCTGCGAGAAAAATATGATTCGAGCACAGCGAATTGTGCGCGGCGACGATAATGCCAATCGAGCCATCCACCGCCGACAGCTCTTCGATCGCTGTCATGTAATCGACATAGCCCAAACCTGCGCCGCCGTACTCCACGGGAAAGATGATGCCCATCAGTCCCATCTGCCCCATCTGCTTCACCACGTCAGCAGGAAATTCACTGGCTTCATCCCACCGGGAAACATGGGGCGCAACCTCGCGCTGGGCAAAGTCGCGAACTTCTTTACGCAGCTGCTCCTGCTCTTCTGTGAGCTTGAACGGATAGGTATTTACATCCTGCACTGTCGTCTGGGACGCCATGAATAACTCCAAATCAAAAGTGGACCGAGCGAAAACCTGTGATCGTAGCACTTTTGAGAGAGCTTTGTCGCCGTAGGATTTCTCGATCACTATTTCACAACGGAGCTGGCCCATCGAGCATGGCCGCAATCTGGAGCCTTATCATGACCACTACGAATGGCAATCCTCCGCTGGCGACATCGCTCTCGCAGGCGCTCATCGCATCATCGAGTTCGATAATCGTCGGAGATGAGCATCAAAGCATTCGCCACTCTTCCGCGAACTCAAGCCGCATCCTGACGGATGGCGAGCATCGGTTCCCATGCCCGGACGCTGTCCCACCATCCCATGATCCTGCACCGTGGCGGATTTCCCGACGGCAGCTAGATCGTAGCCATGACCCCGCGCTCACGCGGCAACGGAATTCGCACGGAAGCCATGCCGCCCGCCGTAGCAGCCTGAATGCCCATCTCCGTATCTTCAAAGACAAGGCAGTCTTTCGGCGCCACGCCCAATCGGTCAGCAGCCATCAGATAACCTTCCGGGTCGGGCTTGCTCTTCGTGTAGTCGCCTGCGCACACCAGCGTTTCAAAGCGATCCAGCAGATTCAGCATCTTGAGTGAAGCAGTTACCGAGTCCCGCGTGCTGCCCGAGACGACAGCGAACGGAATCTGCCCGTACTGGTCGTCGATGTGTTCCAGCACTTCGGGAACCACCGTGAGCTGCGGAAGAATTTCGTAATATAAATTCTCTTTATTACGCATCACGTGTTCGACAGGCATCGCAAGTCCATTCTTTTCATTGAGCGTCGCGATGATCTCCGCAACCGGCATGCCACCCAGCGAATAGAAGAACTCTTCCTCGAATTCGCAATCCCATTCGCCCAGAACCTTCTTCCACGCAACATAGTGCAGCGGCATCGAGTCTACGATCGTACCATCACAGTCGAAGAGATATGCCTTGAATTGTCCTTCGGGCAATTTCAATTTCATGCAGTCATGATTCCTTTTCTTCATTTTACTGTTTTGCATCGCTTTCCGTGCACGATAACGCCGATCGTCTTACACTCATCCAGAACAAAATTTTCAATTCTTTTCTGAAGGGGAACATGCAGAGGAAATTTCTTGCGCTGATATTTCTTTCATTTAGCAGCCTGGCAACATGGGCGCAGACGCCGGGCTCGCATTGGGTTGGAACATGGGCCGCATCGCCCGTCGGGGAACAGGTCAATTCAGGTCAGCCATCTCCCGGCGACTCGACTTACCGCAACATTGTGCACATCAGCCTGGGCGGCTCCGCCGTGCGCGTGCAACTTTCCAATGAATTTGGTACCGAGCCGCTGAAAGTGGGCGCAGCGCATGTCGCAATCAGCTCCGGCGGAGGTTCCATTCAATCCGGCTCTGATCATCCGCTCACTTTTAACGAACGCCCCTTCGCCGAAATTCCTGCGGGCGCTTTTATCGTCAGCGATCCCGTCACGATGCAGGCTACGCCGCTCTCCGATCTCGCCGTAAGCATATACCTGCCGCAACAGAGCATCCGCAACACCACCTGCCATTCTTTCGGTGATTCGACAAACTACATCCTCAAAGGCGACGCCACTGCAGCCGCTACTGCAGATAACTCCAGCCCCATCTACTCGTGGTGCTTCGTCAAAGGAATCGACGTGAGCGTTGGTGATAAATCCTCCGCCATCGTAGCCTTCGGAGACTCCATCACTGACGGCGCTCTTTCTACCCGCGACGGCAACCGCCGCTGGCCTGATGTACTCGCCACGCGACTACAGGCAAATAAAGCTACTGCGAATCTCGGCGTGCTCAATCAGGGCATCGGCGGCAATCGCGTGCTGCATGACGGATACGGCCCCAGCGCGCTCGCCCGCTTCGACCGCGATGTTATCGCGCAAACCGGCGTCAAGTATCTCGTCATCCTCGAAGGTATCAACGATATCGGCCGCCTCAAGAATCCGCATGAACCGGGGGACAATATCACCGCCGACGATCTCATCTTCGGACTCGCTCAGCTCGTCACGCGCGCGCATCAGCACGGCATCAAGGTCTTCGGTGCGACGCTGACTCCATATATGAGCGCAGGCTATTCATCAGCCGCAGGCGAACAAGTGCGCCAGGCTTACAACAACTGGATCAGGACCAGCGGCGTCTTCGACGGAGTCATCGACTTCGACAAAATCACGCAGGACCCGGCACACACGGACACCTTCCTGCCTGATTACGATTCAGGCGACCACCTGCATCCGAAAGATGCTGGATACAAAGCTATGGGAGACGCAATCGATCTTTCGCTCTTCCGATAGCGCATCGACCACGAGGAACACACTGACTGGGTGCCCATCCTTTCGCGCACTTTGCGAAAGGGCGGGAGCCTATCAGCGTCCAATAAGCTCGCGAGATCTCACCAGCTGTATAGTTAGCCTCTAACTCCTTGCAACCACTCACGAGCCGCATCCAGATCGTTGCGGGAAAGCTCATGACCTACCGGCTGCCACAGATGCGTCACACTCGCCCCTGCCTTCGTCAATAACTGCACGAGACTGCTCGCATTGTCAGCATCGATAATCGGATCGAGTTTCCCTGAGGAAAGAAGTACAGCCTTGCCTGAAAGGTCCGGCAGCTTCTCAGGAATCAGCGGCACCTGCCCGCGCAACAGGATCGCGCCGCGCAGGATCTCAGGACGCAGCAGCATCATCGCCGACGCGATATTCGCGCCATTCGAATAGCCGACCGCAATCACGTTCCCTGCGTCCAGGCTATTCTCTGCAACCGCTGCTGTTACAAAATCCGCGAGCTCGTTCGCACGCCGAATCACATCGTCCTCGTCGAAAACACCTTCGCGCAGACGCCGGAAGAAGCGCGGCGCGCCATTTTCAAGCACCTTGCCTCGCGGGCTGAGCAGCGAACTCTCAGGATCGAGCATGCGCCCGACCGGCAACAGATCATCTTCATTGCCTCCTGTGCCATGCAGAATCAGCAGCGTGCGCTTGCTCTTGCCAGGAACAAAGCGATGGATAAACGTCTCAGCATCGGTCATGACTGCCGCTCCGCCGTAAAGTTCGGCTGATGCAGCTTCGGCAGTTCGCCTTCAATCTCCGTACGATATTTCTCCAGCCACGGGGGCAGCTTCAAGGGCTGGCCCAGAGCATTCTCCGCTTCATCGCGCGCAAATCCTGGCGGATCGGTCGCAATCTCAAAGAGCACTCCGCCAGGCTCGCGAAAGTAGATCGACTTGAAATACTGGCGATCGAGCACCGGCGTTACGTTCAGCCCAGCTTCGCGCACTTTGGTCTGCCACTCTACCTGCGCAGCATCGTTAGGCACGCGCCACGCCACATGATGCACGCTGCCGCCAGCAACTACGCCTGACAGAAACTCCGGCGTGCAATGCAGGTCAACATTTGAAGCGTTGTTACCTTCCCCAAAGCTGAAACGAAAATACGATCCGTCTTCCGCAACCTTCGTAGCGCCCATCGTATCCGTCAACAGAGCCGCCGTGCTCTCCATCCCGTCTTCGCACAGCGTTACGGAGTGAAATCCTCGAATCGCTTCTTTCCCGCTAATGCCTTGTGTCTCCCACGCAGGCCTGCTCTCGGCGTTCGGCACTCCGACCAGTTCCAGCGCCAGCCCATCCCAGTCGCGAAAGGCAAGCACAGGCTCATCGAAGCGCCGCTGCGGCTTGTCGTATTCCACACTGTGGCGCGTGAGCCTCTCGATCCAAAAGCCGAATGACTCCAACGGCACAGCAAATGAGATGGCCGTAGCCTGTCCTGTACCGCGCCTTCCGTGCTGCACATGGCTCCACGGAAAGAAGGTCAGAATGGTCCCCGGATCGCCTTTGCCGTCGCCGAAGTAAAGATGATAAGTGCCGGGGTCGTCAAAGTTCACTGTCCGCTTCACCAGCCGCAGGCCCAGTACCCCAGCGTAGAAGTCCACGTTTTGTTGGGCGTCGGTGGCAATGGCGGTGATATGGTGAATTCCAGGAATCGAATCGGGCATGTGTTTCCTCCGTCCAACAGCAGATGTTCGCTTTTAGAATTGGATTCAGCAGCCCAGCCGGTTCGCCGCAGCTGCTACCCGTATTAGAAGCGGCTACAGATTCGCAAATCTTTCGAGCCATAAGAAAACACGATTACCTCTTCAGAAACTTCTTCCAATCAGCTTCGATCTATAGGTACACATGAACTTTCTCGGCAAGCTTACCATCGTCGCTGGCGTCGCTTTTCTCGGCATCCAATGTATCCGCCCCGCGTTGGATAATCCTCCCGTCACAGCTGAGATTCAGGCGCCGCCCGAGGTGCGTCAGATCTTACGAAACTCGTGTTACAACTGTCACTCGAACGAAACCTCCCTGCCTTGGTTCGACCGCATCGCTCCCTCGTACTGGCTCGTCGTCCACGACGTGAAAACTGCCCGCGCTCATCTTAATTTCTCTGAGATCGGAAAGCTCCCGCCCGCTGCCCAGCGCGGAGCCTTATTCGAAGCCGTGAATCAGATTCAACTCGGAGACATGCCGCTGCCCAGCTACCGGCATGTGCATCCTGACTCGACCGTCACCCCCGAGCAGCTCGCCGTGCTCAAAAACTATCTCGATCCCTTCCGCCCGTCACCACCAGCCGATGCAGATCAGACTGCTGCCGTCGACACCCAATTTCACAACTGGACAACCTCCGCCACACCCGCGCCAACCGTTCAGCCAGCGCTCAATGGAATCCAGTTCCTTCCCGACTATAAAAACTGGAGAACCGTCAGCACCACCGACCGCGGCGACAACCACACCATGCGCGCGATTCTCGGAAACGATATCGCTATTCACGCCATCGAAACTAAGCAGGTGCAGCCATGGCCCGATGGAGCCGCCTTCGCCAAAATTGCATGGGAAAGACTCTCCGACGACAAAGGTGCCGTGCATCCCGGCCGTTTCATTCAGGTCGAATTCATGATCAAGGACAAAACTAAATACGCCTCCACCGCCGGTTGGGGATGGGCGCGCTGGCGAGGCACAGACCTTAAGCCTTACGGCAAAACCGCCGACTTCACCGGCGAATGCGTCAGCTGCCATTTGCCCGTCCGTGACAACGACTACGTCTACACCATTCCGGTCACCGGCCAGAGGTAAGCGATGAAAAAGCCCATCTACGTCGCAGCTCTCTCCCTACTGGCGCTCTTCTCCGGATGCTCCCACCGCACCCCGGCTGAGTCTGACCTTTTCAACACATCAGCGGAAATCGAAGCCAGCAAGCTCCCGTTTAATCCTCTGCATTGGAAGGTCATCATCTCCGGTATCGATCCGCAGCGCCAGACCATGTCTACGCTCTACGGAAATGACCTCGCCGTTCAAAGCGCCCGCGCTGGCCATGACGTCTACCCCGACGGCTCCGTCCTGTCGCTGGTCACCTGGACGCAGCGCGAAGACCCTCATTGGTTCGGAGCCCGGATCCCCGGCAAAGTGAAATCGGTGGAGTTCGTAACTGTTGGAAAAGACAGCTCAAAATCCGCGTATAAGCGTTTCGAAGGCCCCGACCTCGCCCCGGCAACGCTCTCGGATACCGAGGCGGCGTCTGCCAGGCGCGACAGCATTCTGGGGAAACGGGCATCCGTCATGCCATAGCTAAGTTTTTACTGATTTAGCACTTCCGATAGGCCTCAATCACTCGCAACTTTTCTTCCAAATTGTGTTTCAAATAGACAGGTGCCGTGATCCACTTTACGATTGCCGGCACCGGATCCAGCGTACCCGCTATGATAGGCGGCAGTGCTGGCAGGAGGTTTGTCTTGCGTATTCTGCGTTCGATTGCGTTGCTTATGGTTCTCGCCATTCCTGCTGCATTCGCCCATGGCCAGATTTCTGTAGGCATCGGGATTGGGCCGGTCGTCAGTTACCCCGCGCCTGTGTATGTATCGGGACCGCCGGTCTGTTCCTGGGGCTACTACTCTTACTATCCTTATTCCTGCGCTCCTTATGGCTATTACGGAGCCGACTGGTTCTTCGGCGGCGTCTTTATCGGCGCGGGCCCCTGGTATACCGGCTGGTATGGCCATCCATGGGGCTGGGGATGGGGTCATCCGTGGGGTGGCTGGGGATGGGGACCGCACCCCTACTACGGTGGATATGGATATCACGGCGGTTATGGATATCATAGCGGCTACGCGAATGGCTATAACCACGGCCTCAGCAGTGGGTACCGCTCAGGTGGCGCCTACGGTCGGTCCGGCTATAACGGATACGGAAATCGCAGCATAAGCACGAATGGCTATCGCGGAACTACTGGAACCTATAACGGCTTCCGCAGCGGCGGCTATAGCGCTACCAGCGGATTCCATGGTTACAGCGGCGGCTCAACCGGATTCCATGGCTACAGCGGCAGTTCTGGCTTCCACGGATATAGCGGTGGCAGCAGCGGCTTCCATGGCGGTGGATTCAGCGGCGGTTCCCACGGCGGTGGATTCAGTGGTGGAGGCTTCCACGGTGGCGGTGGTGGCGGCGGCTTCCACGGCGGTGGAGGCGGTCATGGCGGTGGTGGTGGACACCGGTAATTGAATCGCAAAGACAGAAGGCCCGTTTCGGCGGGCCTTCTTTTATGCCACAAAACAACGGCCCCTTCAAATATGCCTTGATTTTAGACACGGAATCTACCGGTTTCTATTCGTTCCGCAACGCAACGTTCGGATCGACCTTGGTCGCAGTCAATGCAGGAATGAGCGTTGCCATTAACGCAACAACGCCCAACACCAGCGCCACGATGAGGAATGAAGCAGGGTCATACGCGCTCACCTGGAATAGCAGACTCCTGAGTAGATGCGAAACGGAGAGTGCCACTGCTAAACCGGCTATGCCTCCCACCAGAACAAGTCCCATTCCCTTAGCAACAACCAGCTGCAAAATATTTGTTCGCGTCGCCCCCATCGCCATGCGGACGCCGATCTCCCGTGTCCGCTGCGCCACCAGAAACGCAATCACTCCATAGAGTCCAACCACGGCCATCGTCAAGCCGGTAAAGGCAAAGAAAGTAAGCAGCGCCGTCTCAAAACGCGGACGGTCAGCCAGTTTTGCAACCGTTTGAGCTAAAGGCTCAACCTCTACAGGGGCAGTCGGATCGAGCTTCGAAATCTGTGTGCGCAGCCACGGCACCACCACCGCAGGCGGCAAACTCGTCTCTACCAGAAACACGCAATGCCGGCTCCAGCTTTCGGGATGATGGTTGCTCCACAGTTCGTAGTATTCGGGCTCATCCTGCCCTGTCAGTCCGGCATTCTTCACGTCTCCGGCTACACCCGCAACCGTAAACACGGGGCCATCCACCACAAAGTATGGGCGGTAGTTGGCGAAGCGGATATGCTGCCCAATCGCATCGCCCCGGGGGAACAGCCGCGCGGCAAGCTGCCTGCTCAGAATCATGAAATCGCCGTTTGCACTGCGCTGTGCTTCGGTGAATCCCTGCCCTTCCAGAATAGGAATGTTCAGCACGCGGAAATAGTCAGGCGTCACCAGTCGCCTGACCAGCGCTCCGCCGGCTTCCGGCGGAATCGGCGGCCTTCCTTCCACAAAGAAATCCGCGTAGCGGGAGCCGCCATGCCAACTATTCGCATCTGGGGGCAGTGAGTCACTGATGCTTACCGCCTGCACTCCGGGCAGTTGACGCATAGCCGCCTCGGCGCGCAGATAGAAATCCATATATGCATGGCTTCCCTGGTAGCGCGAATCTACCAGTGGAATACGCACCGTCAGCACATTCTTCGTCTGCATTCCAAGGTCTTCATGCTGCAGATTCTGGAAGCTTCTGACGAAGAGACTCGCACCAGAAAGCAGAACCACGCTCACGGCGATTTGCGCAGCCACAAGAAATCCCCGCAGCCGGGTATGGGCGCCCGAATTCGTGGTTCGCGCGGTGAATGCTATAGAACCAGGTCTTTCGAGAACGGGCGCCATACCGCATACCGCTGCGCAGACCAGCGCCAAAAGAACAGCGAAGCCGATGATCCGCAGATCGAGTCGTGCGTTCGCAAGAAACGGAACACCGGACGGCGCGATGGAGATAAAAACTCGCAATAAAATCTCAGCCAGCACACACCCTGCTCCTGCGCCCGCAATCGCAAGCAGCAGCGCTTCCGTGAGCGTTTGCCGAATAATCCGAAACCGCGAAGCTCCCAGCGCCGAGCGTACCGCAAGCTCGCGCTCCCTCGCCGCGCCGCGTGCTGAAAAGAGGCTGGCCACATTCGCGCACGCAATCAGCATGACAGCCAGCGCAGCGCCCAGCAGCACCCATGCGGCCCGATATGCCTCCTGCATCTGGCGGTCGCGAATGGAACGAATCTGCAATTGGAACTCCTGCCGGAACTGCGCCGGAATCCACTGCTGCGTGTGGCGAAAGACCGGGCCCATCTCCGCTCTCGCCTTCGCAACGCTCACGCCCGGCTTTAGCCGCGCAAACGCCCACATCGGCAGTCCAATGCCTGAATTGAGCGTATGCTGTGCCCCTATATCCATCTGCGCCGACAGAAGAATATCGACCGCCTGCAGTCTCGGCATTTCGAAATCTGCCGGAAGCACGCCAATAATGCGCACCGGCTTGCCGTCAATATCTATCTCCTTATTCAGAACATCCCGCGAACGGTTGTAGCGAGCCAGCCAGAGAGCATCGGAAATAAGAGCTGTTTTCGGGGCGTTCGGTACATCCTCCTCGGGAAGAAAATTCCGCCCAAGCACGGGAGCCACTCCCAGCGTCGACAGAAAGTTCGCAGCTACGTCGGCGCAATGCAGGCGTACGGGATTCTGTGCTGTCAGGTTGCATTCGCTCGCTCCCCGCTCAAATGTCATTTGCCCGAACGGCTTCTGGTTATCGCGCCAATCAAAGTAAAATCCGCCAAGCGTAAACTCCTGCTTCTCCAAAGGCTGCACTAGGCCCACAGATACCAGCCTGTCACCATGCGCATATGGCAGGCTGCGGAAGAGGATACGGTCCACAACGCTGAAGACCGCCGTGGTCGCGCCGATGCCCAGCATCAACGTTGCCAGCGCAGTGATGGTGAAAATTGGATTCCGGCGGAACCCGCGCAGTGCATAACGCACATCTTGCCGCAGCGTATCCAGAAACCATCCAGGCCGAACCTCGCTGCACGCCTCGCGTGCATATTCAACACCGCCAAACGCAATCAGCGCCTGCCTACGCGCTTCTTCGGGCGCCATTCCCAACGCGATATTCGCTTCTGTCTGCTGCTCGATGTGAAGGCCCAATTCTTCATCGGCCTCATCTCTGCCTCTCCCTCGAAGCAGGAACCGCAACCGGATCCACCACTCCTGAAACTTATCAGCCGTCATCAAGCCTCACCTCCGGCCTGGTTGAGCACCAGGGCAATCGCCTCCGTCAAACGCTCCCACTGATCCCTTTCGGCCTCGAGCTGCTTCTGGCCCAGCGGCGTCAGAGAATAAAACTTAGCTCGCCGGTTGTTTTCCGACGGCCCCCACTCCGCTTTGATCCAGCCTTTGTATTCAAGCCGGTGCAAAGCCGGATATAGCGACCCCTGCCCAACCTGCAACATCTCCCGTGAAACCTGCTGGATGCGCTGGGCAATCCCCCACCCATGCATCGCTTCGATCGCGATCGTTCGCAAAATCAGGAGATCGAGTGTGCCTTGCAGTAATTCAGTAGACGAAGCCATTCGTTCCTCTCGACATTCGACAAATAGTCTTTCTTCTTGTCGGATGTCAAGGGGTCGAAGACGATCTTCAAAAAGTGGAGATTAGGCTCTAAAATGGCGCATTTTGGCTAATCAGCGAGGTATAGACGTCATTTTTAAGTATTCTGAGCCCAAATACCTTCGGAACCGTCAGTCTGAGCGAAGAATCCCAACCAAATTAAACATGCCACTTAAGGACACCTCAACCTTGCCAATCCGCCGCTGCAATCAAAATGATTTTGATCAGATCTGGACCATCATCAACGATGGCGCGCAGGCTTATCGAGGAATCATTCCCGCTGATCGCTGGACAGAACCTTATATGTCCAGAGAAATCTTAGAGCATGAGATACGGGAAGGTGTCGTCTTCTGGGGACTGGAAGACGACGGAGCTCTCATCGGAATCATGGGCATACAACCAGTGCAGGACGTCATCCTGATTCGGCATGCATATGTTCGCAGCGAAAGTCAGAAGAAGGGTATCGGAGCGCGCCTCTTATCCCATCTTCGCGGGCTGACAGACACTCCGGTATTGATCGGCACGTGGGCAGATGCCATCTGGGCGATTCGCTTTTATGAGCGTCACGGCTTCCAGTTAGTCGGCACGGAAGAGAAAAATCGGCTGCTCAAAAAATACTGGACTGTGCCCGAACGCCAGATTGAAACCTCGGTCGTTCTCGCCGATCAGCAGTGGCGCGAACGCAACGACGCGAAATAAAGTACCTCTAAGCCCGGATCAGACTGGACGCGATATTTGCGATCTGAGTAGCCGCATCGGGATGGGCCAGCTTCCGCGAACGCTCACCCATGGCGCGCAGCTCCGCGATATCGTTCAACATGGCGAGAAGAGTGGTCAGCAATAGTTCCGGCGTCATCTCGGACTCGATAAGCATGCGAGCGGCCCCGGCGGCGACCATCACTTCCGCATTTTTGCGCTGGTGATCGTCGGCAGCTCCGGGAAATGGAACCAGAAGCGCTGGTTTACCAGCGGCCATCTCTTCGGCAACGGTGCTGGCTCCGCTACGCGACAAGACCAGATCTGCGGCTTCGAAGCGCCGTGCCATATCGTCAAGAAAAGCATGAACCTGCCAGCGCGCAGTGTCCGCTCCGCTTGCAGCGTAAGCGGCTTGCGTCTCCTCGGCGTGCCGCGCTCCCGCCTGATGCAGAATCGTAAGGCCCGGAACTGCGTCCAGCAGCTTGGCTGCAATTTGCGGCATCGATAGATTCAGTACGCGAGCACCCTGGCTACCCCCAAAGATCAGCAGGCTCAAAGGAGCATCGGCCGGCCGAGGCTGCAGTTGAAAAAACTCCGCACGTACTGGGATTCCCGTCACCTGCGCGTTGCGAAAATACTTCAATGCTGGCTCAAAGTTGACGGCAGCAGCCCACACATACTTGCCGACCAGGCGATTCGCCAGCCCGGGAAAAGCATTCGGCTCAACGGCGAGCGTGGGAATATGGCCAAGAATTGCGGCTATCATCGCTGGCCCGGAAGCATAGCCGCCTACCCCGATCACAACATCGGGACGAAAACGCTTCAACAGCGCGCTGCAATGCACCACGCTCAAAGGCAGATCGAGCATCGTGCGCAAGCGGGTAGCCATGCTGACATTCTTAAGCTGGCCAACGTTGATCAACTCCAGCCGATGCCCCGCCTGGGGCACGAGACGCGATTCCAGCCCACGCGCCGTGCCTACAAATAAAAGCTCAGCCTGATATTGCTTCTGCAGCGCCGCAGCAATGGACAATGCCGGCATAATGTGGCCGCCCGTGCCGCCACCCGCAATCAATACGCGCACAGATTATTCGATCTCCCGCGTAATGTTCAGCAGCACGCCGATCAGCGCCAGCATGATGAAAAGTGAGGTTCCGCCATACGAGATGAATGGCAGTGTAATGCCCTTGGTAGGCACCAGTGCCAGCACAACGCTGATATTGAAAAATGCCTGGATAAGAATCGTCGCAGTAATGCCAAAAGCGAGAAAGCGCGCAAATGGATCTTTACAAAGAACAGCGGTGCGCATGCCGCGATACCCCAGCACGATAAAGAGTCCGACGACAATCAGAGCACCCAGCAGTCCCAGCTCTTCCGAGATGTTCGCAAAAATGTAGTCAGTGTGAGGCTCTGGCAGATAGAAAAGCTTCTGCCGCCCTTCCATATAGCCAAGCCCATGCAAACCGCCCGTTCCCACGGCGATCAGCGATTGAATGATATGGAAGCCTTTACCCAGTGGGTCCGACTCAGGATTGACGAATGCCAGCAAACGATCACGGCGCCACTTCACGCGGAAAAGCATCAGGTAAAGTACCGGGACCGAAGCCAGCGCCGCATAGCCGAGATATTTCATCTCCATTCCGGCAAGGTAGAGCATAAGCGCAGTCACACCCGCGCATACGAGAGCCGTACCGAGATCTGGCTCTTTCAGAATAAGGACGATGAATACAAGACTCGGCAACGCGGCCGGAAGTATCGTGCCCCGCCAGTCGTCAATCGTCTGCATACGACTCTGCAGGAACCACGCAAGAAAAAGCACCAACGCAGGTTTAGCCAATTCCGATGGCTGAAAGGAGAGAATGCCGAAACGAATCCAGCGGTGGGTGTTATGCGAGTCGCGCATCAGGAATGCAGCCAGCAAACAAAGAACCGTGATGGCAACAGCAGGAAAAACGACGTTAGGCCGATTGTACTTGCGGTAATCCACCTGCATGAGCAGCGTCATGACAGCAAGTCCAACTGCTGCCCAGATGGCCTGACGAACGACAAAATTATAGGGCGAGCCGAAGCGCTCCTTTGCCATAACAGCCGAGGCGCTGAAGACCATAGCCAGGCCGATGACGACAAGAATCAACGTCACACAGAACAGCAATTTGTCGACGCCTACACGTTTTGCCATACACCCTGTCTCGCGTACACCAGGTCTTTGAAGACCTGCCCGCGGTGCTCATAATTTTCAAACTGATCAAAGCTCGAACACGCAGGAGCCAGCAGAACAACCTCGCCCGATTGTGCAGCTTCCGATGCTTTGGCGACTGCCTGCTCGAGCGTTCCTGCACTCACAACAGGCACTGAGCCATCGATGTGCGTTTCTATCTTCTCCGCCGCCGCGCCGATGGTGTACACCGCCTTCACTCGCTCTTCCAGTAAGGGGCGCAGCTGGCGGTAATCGGAGTTTTTATCCTTACCCCCAAGAATGAGGTGAATGCCGCCCGGAAAAGCTGCGATTGCCTTTGATGCCGCATCCACATTCGTAGCTTTGGAGTCGTTGTAATAGTCGACGCCGCTGATCTCCGCAACAAACTCCAGCCGGTGCTCCACTGGCTTGAAGGATTCAACTGCCGTGCGAATTGCCTCGGGCTCGACGCCTGCAATTCGCGCGGCGCAGACGGCAGCCAGCACATTTTCAATATTGTGCGCGCCCTTCAGCGGAATATCGGCGGTCTTCAGGATGAACTCGGGCGTCGCTTGCTCGGACGCGCGGAAAACAATCGCACCTTCATGCACGAACGCACCCTGGCGCACAATCCGCTTCGCACTGAACCAGAAGATGCGTGACTTTGCCCGAGCAGCCATACGCGAGGTCACATCGTCGTCGGCATTCAGTACCACCGCGTCTTCGGCGGTCTGGTTGGTGAAGATGCGCTCCTTTGCTGCTGCATAATTCTCAAAAGTTCCATGCCGATCGAGATGGTCAGGCGTCACATTGAGGACCACGGCAATCTCAGGGCGGTAACTCTCTGTTGTCTCCAGCTGGAAGCTCGAAAGCTCGAGCACAGACCAGCCTTCATCGCGACTTTGATCGACCAGCGCAATCACAGGCACGCCAATGTTGCCGCCCACCTGCACCGGCAGATTGCCGGCTTTGAGAATGGCTCCGCAAAGTGCGGTAGTCGTCGTCTTCCCATTCGAGCCGGTGATGGCGAGTGTTTTGCCCTTCAGGTATTCAGACGCCAGCTCAAGCTCTCCCACTATGGGCAGGCCAAAATTCTTCACCTGCACCAGCTCCGGGGTATTCAGCGGCACACCAGGGCTCACAACAATCAGATCTTGACGGCGAAAGGTCAGCAGGCCGTGACCGCCAGCCTCGACGGCAATTCCTTCTTCCAGCAGCGCAGGAATATCCTTGCCGAGCTGATCGGCGCTGCGAATGTCCGACACCGTAACCTGCGCGCCTCTGCGGCGCAGAAAGAGCGCTGCTGCCAGGCCGGACTTGCCCAGGCCCACCACCAAAACTTTTTTGCCTTTGAATTCCATGCTTTCGATTTTCCGGCCCGACAGGCTATTCTGTCACGCCTGCAACAAAATTTAACGAAGCTTCAGCGTGGTGAGTGCTAAGAGTGCAAACACCAGCGCACCAATCCAGAACCGCGTGATCACCTTCGATTCCGACCATCCCAGCAATTCGAAATGGTGGTGTAATGGCGCCATCTTGAAAATGCGCTTCTTACGCAATTTGTAGCTACCCACCTGCAGGATGACCGAGATTGCTTCGATCACAAAAATGCCGCCGATGAAGGGCAACAGAAGCTCCTGCTTGATCGCAACCGCGACGGTTCCAATCGCGCCGCCCAATGCCAGCGATCCCACATCGCCCATAAAAACTTCGGCAGGGTGCGCGTTGTACCAGAGGAATCCAATGCTGGCGCCGACCATCGATCCGCAGAAGATCGACAATTCGCCCACCAGCGGCATACGCGGCAGTTCCAGATAGTCGGCGAAGACAACGTGACCACTCACGTAGGTCAGAACCGTCAGCGCGCCTGCCGCAATGATGGTGCAACCGATAGCAAGACCGTCGAGGCCATCCGTGAGATTTACAGCGTTGCTCGAAAAAACGATCACCAGCACCGTGAAGATGACAAAGGGCAGGAATGCCAGCAATCCGAGGTGTGGAATATGCCGCAGCGCATGAATGGCAAAATCAGGCTGTAGGCGCTTGACGAAAGGTACACTCAGCTTCGTCGAATAGATCCCCTGGGTCTGCATGGCGACTAACGCAATGGAGATCGCAAGACTCGCCAGAATCTGATAGCCCAGCTTGGCGCGCGCCGTCAGCCCCAGGTTGCGGCGCTTTACGACCTTGATGTAGTCGTCGGCGAAACCAATGGCACCGAAGGCCACCGTCGATCCCATGATCAGCCACACAAACGGATTCGAGAGATCTGCCCATAAGAGCGTTGGCAGCAGGATAGCAATGCAGATGAGCACCCCGCCCATCGTCGGCGTTCCTGCCTTCTTCTGATGATCCTTTGGCCCTTCCTCGCGGATATACTGGCTGATCTGAAACTCGCGCAGCTTCTCGATCACATAGGGCCCGATGATGAGCGCTATCAGCAGTGCCGTGAGCGAAGCAAAGGCGGTGCGAAACGTCAGATACCGGAAGATGCGGAATGGTCTGAAGTAAGGAAAAAGCTTCTGATACAGGAGCCAGTAGAGCAAATACTTCCTCCGGCAAAATTGCGGGGTCTCTCGTTCATCTTACAGGTTGGGAGCGCCGCAATTAATTTCGTCTTTTCTGGAAATTCGCGATTCTTTCGTTACAACGCGAAGACTGACTTTTCAAGCCCGGCGCTCTTCACTGCGCCAATAGACTGACTATTTCTCCAGGGCATCCAGTGCATGCTCCAGTCGAACGCCGCGCGATGCCTTCAGCAATACGACATCCTTCTCCCGCAGATTCCGCTTCAGCCACGCGCCAGCCTGTTCCGGGCTCTCCACAAAGATGCCCTCAGCGCCGCCCTGCTTTGCCGCTTCGACGATATGTTCCGCACTGCCGCGAACCCCCAGCACAATATCGACACCCGCTTCTGCTGCTGCCTGCCCACAATCCGAATGCAGCACGTCAGATTCTCGTCCCAACTCCAGCATTTCCCCGGCAACCAGAATATGCCGCTGCCCTGGCATCGACATCAGCGTGTGAATCATCGCTTTGAGTGCTTCAGGATTTGAGTTGTAACAATCGTTGATGATCGTCGCGCCATGTAAGGTCAGCGTTTGCCCGCGCTTGTCTCCAGGCTCAAGCTTCGCCAGCGCCGCCGCGCACTCTTCCAGCGGAATACCGGCTTCCAAACCTACCGCTGTGGCAGCAAGAGCATTCGCTACATTATGCTGCCCCAGCAACCGCAGATAGAGTTGCGCCTCCCGCACTCCGGCGCGAACCTGAATGCGAACTCCCTCCGCGCCTAACTCGTCTACGCTTTCGCCCCGTGGATCGGCGCAGGGGCCTTTGCCGAAGTAAACGCTCTTCCCATGAAAATCTCTGCCAAACTGCGAGACATAAGGATCGTCGCAGTTCAAGAAGGCCACGCCGTCTCCGGGAAGGCTTTCCACCAGCTCATATTTCGCGCGAGCAACGCCGGCAATGCCATCGTGGAAGTTCTCGGCATGCGCATTGCCCACATTCGTCACAACACCCCAGTCGGGCGCCGCAATGCGCGCGAGTGTCGCAATCTCGCCTGCATTCGACATGCCCATTTCAATCACCGCTATTTCATGCTCGGGTTCAAGACGAAGCAGCTGAAGGGGCAGACCGAATCCGTTATTGAGATTGCCCTGAGATTTCAAGACGCGGAATTTTGCCGCGAGCACGGATGCAATCGCCTCTTTTGTCGTCGTCTTGCCCGCACTGCCGGTCACACCAACCACGCGCTTTCCCCAGTGCCGTCGCACAGCTGCAGCCAGTGTTTGGAGGGCAGTCAGCGGCTCATCTACAACGAGCAGCGGATGCTGCCGCGTCGTCTCCGGCAAATCAAGAACCTTGCTCTTCGACACGACCGCCGCACTTGCTCCCCGATCCAAGGCAGCCGCAACAAAATTATGCCCATCGAAACGGTCTCCGCGAACTGCGAAAAACAAGTCTCCGGGCTTCAGGGTGCGTGAATCGATGGAGTATCCAGTCGCGGCTTCCGGATGCCGATCCTGACGAGATACGTGCAGCGTTCCGCTTACCCAGTGAGCAATCTGATCGAGAGCCAGCTTCATCGATTCGCTCCGGCCCGCGTCACAGCCTGAATCGCTTTCTCCGCCATGGCAACATCGTCAAACGGAATTACCCCATCACGCAGTGTCTGTGTTTTCTCATGGCCTTTACCCGCAAGCAGAACAATATCTCCGGGCGTTGCATGTTCGATCGCCATCGCAATGGCTCTTGCGCGGTCCGCTTCCTTCATGAAGGCGACGCCAGTCGCCTTAAGGCCCGGCAGCGCATCCTGCAGAATCGCCTCCGGATCCTCGCTGCGTGGATTATCGGAGGTAAGCACCACAAAGTCACTCCCTTCACCGGCCGCGCGGCCCATCAGAGGACGCTTCGTGCGATCGCGATCGCCTCCACAGCCAAAGAGCGTAATCACGCGGCCATTCAACGGCTTCACGAATGCGCGCCCCAGCGCAATTAAATTACGCAGGGCATCATCGGTATGCGCATAATCCACTACTACAGTGAAGGGTTGTCCCGCATCCACAGTCTGGAAGCGGCCCGGAACGCACGCCAGCGACTCAGCGCCAGCTGCGATCTCATCGAGAGTCAGCCCGCGTGCAAACGCAGCAGCCGAGGCAGCCAGAAGATTGTAGATATTCACTTTGCCCGTCAGCCGTGTTCGAATTCCTACCTTGCCGAAAGGGGCGGCGAGCGTAAACTGCATTCCTGCAGCAGACATCTTCACATTTTCAGCGCGAAAATCTCCCGCGTTCAATCCATAAGAAAAGATCTCTGAGCCTGCCTGGCCCGCTTTGATCGCCAGTTCCGCGCCATAAGAATCCTCAACGTTGACGACTGAAACACGCGGTACCGCGCCATTTGCGCCATCAAAAAGCATGCACTTAGCAGCAAAATACGCTTCCATGGTTTTGTGGTAATCGAGATGATCGCGCGTGAGGTTCGTAAAGATTGCCACATCGAATGGCAGCGACCACACGCGGCCCTGTTCCAGCGCATGTGAAGAAACTTCCATCACTGCTTCGGTAGCGCCTGCATCGACGCCGCGAGCAAACAATTCAAGCAGATCGCGAGACTCAGGAGTTGTGTGCGGAGACTCTACGACCTCGCCGGCGATATGGTATTCGATCGTTCCTACTAGAACTGTCTTGTGTCGGACACTGTTGAGCATCGCATCGAGCAAGAACACAGTCGTCGTCTTGCCATTCGTGCCGGTCACACCGGCCAGCTTGAGCTTCTTT
>NZ_LMUM01000022.1 GCF_009765985.1 Acidobacterium sp. S8 | reverse complement strand
GCCAGACTCTTCTGACTGCGCTCAACACTCTGACTGTAATTGAAAAAGTTACACCGATGAGACACTACCGACCTTCCCTGACGCAAGCGACTTGAAAATCTTGGAGGATGAACACCATTTGAACACCATTAAGGATTCACGCAAGCCGGAATGTACTACATCCAGGAAATCTTCATTGCCAGAAAGAGATGCCCGGAACGCTAAATTCTTTATTCTCGTTTGACAGCTATCTTCCCAAGCTGAATGTCGCCGGTTCGATCCCGGTCTCCCGCTCCAAAAAGCTAACGACTGCAATCAGGCCGGTTTCAAGCTTGCACATCCGAAAGGCCAGGAGCTATGCTTGATCAATCATTTACCGAAGTGTAGATTGACTCTCAGATTGTTATTGAAATAAACTAACGACAGAGAAGATGCAACATAGATATTCGCAGCATTCAAGCGTGATATTTGACCTTTACCCTTTGTTTAAGCTACTTAAAGTAAGATGGGCTCGTTGATCCATCAGCAACACGCCTCGACAGAAGGCCTGAGGCTGTTGTCCTGCCTTCCGGAGTCTTTGATTAGGCTCATACAAGAAACTAGTAAGAATCAATGCCATGATATCCAATCTTGTGAATCAACTGTTAGTGTGAAGACGAGTTGAGCAGGAAAAAGCAGTGACAGTGTGATCGACTTTAACCTCCAAGATGTAGCTTGGACTAAGACTCACCATATCCCTCAGACCAAATCAATTCTTCTCGAGGTCTCTTGCATTTGAGAGATGGAGATAACTTGTCACTGAACCCTCGTATTCTGGTAAACAGTCGCGTTCTTACGCTCAAATCCAATGGTCAAAAGCGAGTAGTTGAGGAATTGATTCGACGTCTCCCTTCACTGACCCCCATTGCTCCACCAATCAAGCGCGCTTCTGGATTACAAGGCCATATTTGGGAACAGCTCTACCTGCCTCTCCGTGCGGGCAAGAATCCTCTCTGGAGTCCTTCTACATCTGGACCAATCATGCATCGTAATCACGTAGTGACAATGCACGATTTAGCATTTATTGATATTCCGCACTATTTCAGCAAATCATTTGCGCGTTGGTACGCGTCCATGACTTCGGCTTTGGCGCGGTCTGTCCGCCATATCGTGACCGTCTCTAACTTCACCAAGAAGAGAGTGATAGAAAGGTTTGGAGTTGACAGCGATAAGGTAACAGCAATCCTCTTAGGAGTAACGCCAGCATTTCGCACACGTAGCCATGAAGAGATTACAGAGGCTTTATCCTTGTATGGCATTGGAGACCAACCGTATATAGTCGGCTTTTTGGGCACGGACCCCCGCAAAAATACAATTAAGCTCACAGAGGCATGGAGTCAGTCATCGCTCGCGAAGGAGGGTGCAAGATTGGTGCTTTTCGGGCGAGCCGCTAATCAATCCGTATTCGCTACTGGCAAACTCCCGGAAAACATGAATGGCATTATTATTGTCGGAGCTATTGATGATTCCTCCCTCGCTGCGCTTTACGCGGGTGCTCAAGGATTTGTTTTTCCAAGTTATTATGAAGGATTTGGTCTCCCAGTCGTCGAAGCCGCTAGCTGCGGCTGCCGCATCGTGACGTCAAATCTTAGCTCGTTGCCCGAGGTTAGTCCGTCTGATGCAATTCTGCTCAATCCATCTGACACCCATGCCATCAAAGATGCAATCCGGCATCTGTTTGCAACCCCCGATACGCATCAGGCCAGGATCAGCAGGATAGAAGAGATGAAAAAATTTAGTTGGGATCGGGCAGCAACTCAGTACTCGAGACTCTTCGATGAGGTACTTTCTGCATGAATGATCGCCGCAAAGTGTATCTAGCTGCTGAGGCAGCAGGTGGTGTAGCTCGTCATGTTATTGATCTGTATTCCGGGCTGAAGAAAAAAGGTTGGCCAACAGGACTGATTCTCTCAACTACCCGGATGGAATCGACATATAAGACAGAGATACAGCATATTCCACCATCCGATTTGCTGATCCTGCCGATGGAACGCGGCCCCCACTGGAGCGACGCAGTAGTAATTGCCCAGCTCAAAAGACACTTCCAGAAACAAGGAAGATGTCGTTTACTGCATGCTCATTCCACCAAGGCTGGGCTTTTAGGAGCAGCCCTGCGGCCGTGGGTTCACAAGAGCCTCTATACGCCTCACGCCTACCGAAGTGTTGATCCAAGTCTTTCCACCTTAAAGCGCGGCCTCATTCAGGTCGTTGAGCGCACATTCAGTCGCACATATGATCGCGTGATTGCTGTAGCGCCCGCCGAATACGATCACGCGATAAAACTTGGAATTCATCCGGCAAAGGTCCGTCATATTCCCAACGGTATTCGACTCGACCGTTATTTCAAGAATCATGCTCTCCCGTCAAAGTGTCTTTCGCAAGCTCTTACAATAGGATTTGTAGGAAGGCTTGCATTTCAAAAAAATCCGTTACTTTTCATAGATGTCTTGTATAAAATATCAGTCGTTCAGCCTGATGTGCGCGCCATTATCGTTGGAGATGGCGCACTCAAAGCTGAAATGTTAGCTGCCGCACAACGGTATGGCCTCAATGGTCAAATCGATTGGCGCGGTGCAGTATCCGCTGCTTCAGTCTTTCAGGAGATGGACATCCTCATTCATACAAGTTTGTATGAGGGGATGCCATATACATTGATTGAAAGTGCTGCATGCGGAGTTCCCGTGATTGCCACTCGGAACGACGGATCAACTGCTATTCTTGGAGATCTTCTGCCTGAGGCTATAGTCGATTCATTTGACAGCAATGACTTAGCCAGCCGCGCACTCTCGATTTACATGAAACCGTCAATTCGCAATGATCACGTGCATAAGTTGAAATATATTGCGGATAGATTCTCCCTAGATCGAATGGTAAATGACATTGTGGTTGAATATGAACATTTATTAGGTTAATGCCTGTACAGATCCTGCTTGTCATTAGACGATAAACACCTACTCATCAAACGCATAGTTACAGGCGGCTAGTTTTTCGATGAAATCATCTATCAACAGACGAATTGGAACGATCCAAATACTTCGAGCGCTCGCTGCGTCTCTTGTAGTTTTTCATCACTATGCCGAGGATATCCAGCAGTACTCCTACCGGCCATCGTGGATTGTCCATAGCGGTCTTGGCTTGCTCGGGGCATCTGGCGTAGATCTATTTTTCGTCATTTCCGGATTCATTATGGTGTATACAAGTTCGCGAAAAGGTGGCACCGATGATGCAGTTGATTTCCTAAAGAAACGCGTTCGAAGAGTTTATCCTCTCTATTGGATCTGGACAACTGTGTTATTAGTTCTATGGCGTACCGGTATAGCATTTAAAACACACACATACTCGCTACTATTTATCATCAAATCATATCTCCTCATACCTGCGTATAACGATACCGGCTATCATCCCATTCTTCCCCAAGGCTGGACGCTATCCTTTGAGATGCTCTTTTATCTGATATTTGCTGGAGCTATCTCACTCAGGCTGAGTCGTCTAAAAATAATCGCTATTATAAGTAGTTTTGCACTTCTACATGTGGTCAGCTTTTATTTACCCGATGGTAGTGGGTTTCAATATCTCTTTTCGCAATGGATTATTTTAGAGTTTGCATTTGGGATGATCGCCGCAGAAATTGTGCTTCGCCTGCCACAGAACAACAAATGGTGTTCCAACCGGGTCCTACCGGGTGCCTTAATCTGCCTAGGAGCCGTATCGCTAGTCAGCACTATTTTCCTTCAAGTTCCCCCGCAAGGACGCTTTTGGGCTTATGGAATTCCGAGCGCTTTGATCGTAATGGGTGCGGCCTTGTGGAATGAGGAATCATCACATCCCATCCTTATATATTTAGGCGATGCATCCTACTCCATCTATCTCATCCACGGCATTTTTTCAGCCGGCTACGGCATGGCATTGAAACATATTGCAGCGTTTAATAGAGTGCCAGCTGACATATCCATCGTTGTTGCTTCGCTGATAACAATTGCAGTCACGTCACTTGGCTATAAATTCATTGAAAAGCCGCTGCTGAACCTACTTACTCGCAACAAAAATATATCTGAGCGGATTCCTGTTGCAGCGAGATAATGAGCCTACCTCGCTGCAATAGGACCTACTACTTGACGGCCTATTTCCCATAAAACTCACGGTACCAATGGACGAACTTTGGTACACCTTCCTCGATGCTCGTCGATGGCTCGAAGCCAAAATCCTTTCTCAAGAGATCGATATCTGCGAACGTCTCTTTAACATCACCTGGTTGTATTGGTTCAAAGATAATGTTCGCCTTCATTCCGAGGCTCTCTTCAATAACGCCTATAAATCGCATCAGAGATTCCGAACGGTGATTTCCGATGTTGTAAATCTGATATGGAACCCCACTACCGGATGGATGTCTGTCCACCACCGCGATGATTCCTTTCACGATATCAGCGACATAGGTAAAATCACGCCTCATGTCGCCGTTGTTGAAGACTTTGATCGGCTTGCCGTCTAAAATCGCCTTTACAAAAAGAAATGCCGACATGTCTGGACGACCCCAAGGCCCATAGACGGTGAAAAACCGTAGACCAGTCGTCGGGATCTGAAAAAGATGGCTATAACAATGCGCCATCAGCTCACAGGATTTTTTGGTAGCAGCATAGAGCGAGATTGGGTGATCCACTCGATCCTCAACCGAAAACGGCAGCTTTGTATTTGAACCGTATACGGACGACGAGCTTGCATAGACAAAGTGCTCGCACAGTTTCAAGTTGCGCGCCATCTCGAGCATTACAATTTGGCCGGTGATGTTGGAGTGCGTATATGCATAGGGATTTTGGAGCGAGTAACGAACTCCAGGCTGTGCCGCCAAATGAACAATGCGCGTTATGTCCGGATGATGGGCTGCCATTTTTTCTACTTCTACTCGATCAGCAATATCGGACCGGTAGAAAGTAAAATTTGGATACTCAGAGAGTAACCGCAGTCTAGCTTCTTTCAAGGAAGGGTCGTAGTAATCATTCACCACATCGACACCAACGACCCTGTCTCCTCGGTCAAGCAAACTCTTGCAAGTATGAAATCCAATAAAACCTGCGGCCCCTGTAACAAGATAAGGCATACATCTCCTAATAGTCGTTCACTGATTTGACTTAATATCGGTCCGGTAGACAGATCGGTAGAGGCTTGTTATTTTCGTCTCGCTGAAACGATCCAATGCAATTGCATCGAGGAATCCCCCCCCCCGCCAATGTTGTACATTCAGCAAGGCGCGATTCATGATTGCTCCTAAGGCGTGAGCGTTTGTAGCCCTATAGATCTCAACCACTTTTCCGAGATTTGCTATTTCTGGAATTCCACCAGAAGCCGCGCAAATTGCACTTTTTCCCGCGGCAAAAGTCTCGATCAATGTGCGTGGTAAAGGCTCTGGCCAGATTGAGGAGACTATCGTCGTATCGATCGATTCGTAAAACCGTTGCGCACCCACAAACCCAAGCCACTCAATTTTAGGATCATTATATTTTTGCTTTAAGTTATTTACATAAACGTCGAGCCCGGCACCTGCTATTAGTAACCGCCAGTTGGTGTTTGTAAGATATTTCGTGGCCTCCAAGACGATATGAATTCCTTTTTCATCCTCTATTTTCCCGATATAACCAAATACTAATGTGTTGTCAGTGGGATTTCTGGGAGCAAGATTGGCAATGCCGCCTGCAATATTGAAAATTACTGTTGACGGAACTCCGGAAAAATACCCACAGTCTGTATGCGACTTTAGAACATAGGCGCTGTTGGAAACTACCGTATCTACAATCTGCGATGCCTGTCGACGATTCATCGTTAGCGCTTTGCAGTCCAAGCAGCGCTGTTCACATAGAGCCCCATCGCGAAAAAGTGCACAGCGGGAACAAAGCATATAATAGTCGCGGAGGGTATGGACCAACCGAATGCTGCGTGTCCTTGCCTCACTCCAAACAGCAACAGAAAAGCCGAGAATGTTATTCGTATGGACAACATCTGGTTTCTCCTCATCCAAAATTTCTGCGACACGTTTCGCAGCTTTACCGTTCCAGGCGTCGCCGATATGCCACAAGAGGCGAGATGCCTGCCCCGGCTTCTCGGTAAGGTGAAACGGCCAATAACGATTATCCATCGGCAAACGATATACTCGAACGCCGTTTAACATTTCGACGGATTTTTCCATCCCCGGATGCAGGGAAATTACAGTTACTTGGTCTCCCGAACGGACGAGGGCTTCCGCCAATAGAGAAACAGATTTTTCTGCGCCACCAAATAAGATTGGCGGGTACAAAGTATTCACCATTAGAATATGCATCTTATTAGCTTTATGAAAAGGTGGTTGGATTAAAGCTCAATTGTCTTACCCATTCGGCCTGTCAAGCCATCGAATAAACCGAGGAAAGTATTTCTTAGCTTCTGAAGTCGAGATTTTTCTACGAGTAGGATCTTTATGCTGTCTTTAATAGAGTCATTCAATAACTGGAAACAATAGCGTGGATACTGCCGCCAGTAAGATTTAATAATCCACACTCTATTTCGTGTTATATAGTAGCGGCGTTTTACGTTGTGATGCGTAGTTGCGAACAGGTAATGCTCGCCAATATTATGGCGGCGGCGTTCCCCCAAAGAGTGAAGTAGACTTGCATTTTCAGACGAAATGATCTTATAGCCGCGACAACCGATACGCAGACAGTATTCATAGTCTACCTGGTCAATAACGAGCTCTTCGATAAAATAGCCACACTCTCCAAAAACAGAGAGAGGCATGAGGCTACCTGAGGTTCGCACTACAAGAATCTCACCGTGTTTTGTTCTCTCCACTGGCATCTTTCTTCCAGAAAAGCGATCGATATAGCTCGGCACGATAATTCCAATGTGCTCGCGATCAGTTTGGATTTGATAAGTGGCAAACAGTGATTCGATAAACTTATTTTCCACCGTACTATCTTGATCAAAAAGTACTACCCATCGAAATCCGCGTTTCTCTGCCCACTTCACGCCTTTATTAAGCGCCGCAGCAATACCCAGATTTTCTCCATTTTCTATAAGTGCGAAGCTTAACGCGGTACTTGCCAATCGGAATGGAGCAAAAGCTTCCGAGGGTGACCCATTGTCCACAACCACAAGTCCTTCCACCTGCGGACGCACCTTGCGCAGATTTTCCAGAACATCCAGATGTGGCTTGAAGGTCACCACAACGGCACATACACTATTCAGAGAGGCAATTGAATCATTGATGGTCGTCATAGTTCCACAACCTTTCCCATTCGTCCCGTAATCGCATGTAACGTACCACGTAAAATATTGATGACCTTCGTAAAAGAGTCTTCTTCAGCCAGCACGACCTTAGCTGTATCTTTGAGCATGGCTACGAGCGCTGAATAGCACCATTGTGGATGCTGTTTCCAGTACCTCTTTACCATGACAAGCCGATTACGTGTGATGTAATAGCGACGTTTTGCGTTATGGTGGGATGCGCGAAAGCTGGCGATTCCGTATGCGTGGTGCGTTCTAGGCGCTCCCACTGCGTGATGTAAAATCGCTTGCTCGCAAAGTGCGATTGTGAAACCCAGCGAACGCGCGCGGAGACAATATTCGTCGTCTACTCGATCGATAATGAGGTCTTCTTCAAACTCTCCGCACTTCTCGAATATATTGAGGGGCATCAGGCTGCCTGAGGTAATCGCGACCAAAGGAGTGCCGTCTACGGCAAACGCGGGGGCGCGCCACTCGCCATTAGTTTGATCTATATGCTTTGGGGTCACAATTGCAAGGCAGTCAGAATGAGGGTGAGACTGGTATTCCCGAAGCATTGCGCCTATAAAGCCATCGGTGATCGTGCTGTCTTGATCGAAAAGAACAATCCAGCGATAGCCTTGGGATTGCGCCCAACGAACGCCAATATTAAGCGCGGCAGCAATTCCCAGATTTCTTCCATTTTCGATCAGCGTGAAATCCAGCTTTTGGCTTGCAACATGGAATGGAGCGCGTGCCGATTCTGATGAACCGTTGTCGACAACGACTAGTCCCTGCACCTGCGGTCGCACCTTTGCTATGTTGCCCAAGACATCTGCTTCAGGGCGGTAGGTGATGAATAGGGCGCAAACATCGTTTGTCATGCTAGGACTCCGTAACTTCGACAATCACGGCGGTTTCGTTACGACTGATCCTTCTTGAAGCCCAGAGCAATATGATTGGATTTAATACTGCGAGCAAACCATCTGCGGCAACACTCGACCATGCTGCTCCAATCCACCCATAAGCAGGGATCCACAAGAAGTTCAGCACAACGTTGACAGCCGCGGCAAGAAATTGAGCCGCAGTTCGTTCGTTTTGATAGCCTGAGCCCGTTAACGCACTTCCGGTCATACGATGAATACCACGCAAGAGCGGAAGCCAGCATAGCCAGCGAAGTGCAACAAGCACCCCTGAGAAGTCCCGGCCTACGATGTGGGGAACAACTGGAGCGAGCAACAAAGTCCCCGCAGCAATGACAAAACCGAGCAAAATCGAGATTCTCACCGATTTGATCACAAGCCGGATGACGGGGCTCATACCTTCTCGGCTCAATTGAAAATAACGCGGTAAGATTGCGGAATCCATGGCAACGATCGGTGTCGTTGTAAAATCGATGATTCGATAGGCGAGAGTGTAAAATCCATTCTCTCTGTTAAGACCGTAGTGGCTCAACATGGTCTTATCAATGTCGTTATAAACCGCCTGCGTAGTGCCAGCAAACGAAAAGCTGAAACCTTCCGGAATACGGCGCAGTATCAACTTCGGGCTGCACGAGAAGGACCCGATCGCCGACCGAACCCAGATGATCGACACTACCGCGGCACAGGCCGAGGCGCCAAGCACGCCATAGGCCCACTGGACCGCCGTTGCATGATGCAGCGTGAACTGCATGACTAACAAGATGAGAAATCTTGCCAGGTTGGCCAAGAAACTCAAGGTTGCGGTCAGGCGCATTTTTTCGAAGGTCTGAAAGACCATGCTAGCCAGATTGGCGATCTGACTGAAAAGGCAATTGGCGAATACAAGTACGACAAAGATCGATCGATGAGAAATCTTGGTAATTACGGGGCCAAGGAAGAAAAACACGACCGCAATCAATATGCTCATTAGGAAGGTGATGACCAGAGTGTTACCCCAATATACCCGCGCCTCCTCTCGATCGATAGTCACATAGCGCATGAATAGCATGCCAGCCCCAAGTGCGCTATATGGAGTGATGGCATTCACCAGCGCGAAGGCTCCCGCAAAGACGCCATACTCGTAAACTCCCAGCAGTCGTGCGAGCAAAATGAAGTAGCCAGCCTGCAGCAAAAAGTTTGCCCCTTGCCCGAGAAATATCCAGGAGGCATTGCGGGATACACGGTGTCCGACGATTCCTTTAATGAAGCTACTGATTCTGATCATTAACATTCTTATTTGCGTTCTCGTCCGCGTCAGATTAAATTATGCGTGTGCTAGCCACTCACTTAAGAGATACGGTACGCTTGAGGGGCGAATCCAATGACACCTATCAAGACTGGACTCCGGAACCATGAGTCTTAAGTAGGCTCACGGTTCCGGCGCTTAGTGTAAAGAGCAATAGAGCCGCGGTCGCCGCGGCAACAGCCTGGGTGAATAGCCCGACGCATAATAATGTTGAATAGTAGGCAGCCACAGCCGATATCAAGATATTTTTTTCCGACTCCGCGCGCTTACGAATTTCTTCCCATAACCGCCAGAGAATAGCCATCAAAATCATTAGCCCTACAATGCCAATGTGCAATATTGTGGCTAGATAGATGTTATCAATAGCAACAACGCTATTTGCGTTGAGTCGTTCGCTTTGGGAGATTCCAAAACCAAAAAGAGCGTTCGACCAATGGTCAGCACTAAACATGCTGAGATAGTACTTCCATTCGTTCAAGCGTTCCGTGAACGAACTAGTGTCCGTTATGGACAAATTGTTACCACCGCTCATCGAATTAGAGTAAGCATATATGCCTACAAGGAGCCCTATTAGCAGAAACGCAAAGGGTAACCATTTTGTACGACCTGATCGCTTTCCAAAAGTAAGCACCACAGATGTGGTCAGTGCGCATACTAAGCCAACTAAATCTGCGCGAGCCGTTGATATCCAACAGGCAAGAACGCTTAAAACGAGAAGAGGTAAGGCAACTAACAATTTGCGACGACGAGCGCACATAGCCAGCGCCAAGCAGGCGATTATCGTTGCAAATCCACCAAAACGTTCAGGATAGAGAAAGAGGCTAAAAGCTTTCACTCCCCCGTTGGGATTGTGCCAAATGCGCACCTGAAAATAGCCGTCGCTACTACTTGTGGCCACAATGGGCTGTTGTGTAACATATTGAGCAAAGCCCAGCCACGCACAAATTATGAACAGTGCCAGCAAAAGACGCATGATTAGCCGATCAGATATGTTCAAAGGTATAGATAGTGCTAGAACGTTCAGGATCGGCAATAGATAAAAAGTGTTATAGGATATCAATATATCTGTGACTTCTACATCCAAAACAAAATACTGATATAGTGCGGCAATGATCAGATAGGCAACAAACACCAGAGCAAACTTCGAGAGCCTAGGATTTCTGATTCTGCCGCGTAGCAGTGCCGCAGCGGAAAGCGCTAGTAGTAGAGTTATTTTGAATACTACCGTGCTGACGGGCGTGCTACCTCCGGTAGCTAATATCTGCAGTTGGTAAAAGGCGGCATCAGCCAGAATAAATGGCAGGCAAAATAGTACTGTTAGACGGATCCCTAGGAATACATCGCTACGGAGTTCGTGGATACCAGAGACTGATTCAGCCCCATGTTTCCCGGACAAGTAAGTCGTGTTGACAGGCCCTTCGCAGGTGTCGCCTTCTACCGATACTGGCTCATAATACATGTGTTCAATCCGGTCTAGCCTAACCAACGACATAAGCAATCAAGACTTATCGCTCGCGGAGCTCCACAATCTATTGGGGCTCAGACAACACGAAGTTGCCATGCAGTCGTGTCTTTATTGCTTAGAACTGATAAATCGCAGCTGACGATGCAGCAGCGACGATATTCGTGATTCCCAGCATTGCGTTCCGCAAGTAGCTAAAGGGAACATAGATAATATCGTCCGCTTGAAGAGGCATATCTGCCTTCTTTCCCTTCTGCATATCACTGAGAGGCAGAGGAATTTCGATATATGTGCCATCTGCCTGCCTGCGTACTAGGCGTGCATCCGAAGGGACCGCCGTCGGAGGAGTCCCCCCGGCAAAGGCAATAGCTTGCAAAACGGACAACTTCGAGTCATTCGTTGACATAGGGAAGCCGCCGGGCTTGCGCAAATCCCCCAAGGCATAAATTAGATCGACCTTTGGAACTAGAATCGTATCCCCAGGATAGATCTGAATATTTTCGTCGAGAGCCTTGTCCGAATGATTTGAAAGATTGTACCGTAGCCGTTCTTTTGTTTCTCGACGCTCAATAGTGATTTCCCTATTGGCCAGATCGGTAATCCCTCCCGACAGCGCCAATACATCCAGAATGGAACGAGGTGTACCTATAGGATAACTTCCTGGCGCCCGTACCTGACCAACCACAGTCACATTCTCTGTCGCTGGCTGCTCAATAGTCACGCTGACGTGAGGTGTCAAGAGATAATGTCCTTCGACAAGAGCACGCTGGATTTCATTTGCTGCTTCTGCTGGAGTGAAGCCGGCGATTTTTACATTGCCTCCCACAATCAACGGGACAGCGCCTGCATCGGTAACGCGTACACTCTGCTCTAACTCGGCAGCTTCGAGTACCTTTACATGGACCAAATCTCCGGGGCCTATCGTGATGCTTTCTTTCTGCGCGCGGCAAAAGGCTACAAATAACAATGCGAGGCAGAAAGCCTTAAACATTTGCATCGCGATCCTCCTGGTTGTCGTAGCCGTATTTTTTACCCCCATAGTAACCGTAATAACCATAGTAGGCCGCCGAATGCAGGGAAATGTAGTTCAACACAATGCCTATAGCAGGCTTTGCTGTATCCTTGCTATGCAATTGCAGCAACTTATAGGCGCGCTGCAGCGCTATTCGAGGAGTTACTCCGGAGCGGGCGATTAAAACAGTCGCGTCTGCGAATTGCTCGAGCAACTGCGCGTCGGTAACCGGGAGCACAGGGGGAGAATCCACTAGTATAAAGTCAAAACTTTGCCGCCACGATTCAATCAATGCCTGCATACGTTGAGAGCCTAGCAACTCCGAGGGATAAGGGGGGACCGGTCCTGCGGGCAAGATGTATAAGTGCGGGTGATTCGGAATTTCTTTAAACTCTACATCAGCACTATCTCCTGCAAGCAGCACGCTCAGTCCATTTTTACCCTCGATCCGCAAGCGCCTCGCCAGGACGGGCCGACGCATGTCCCCCTCAACTATTAGAACCTTCTTGTTAAACTGGGCTAACGAAGCAGCTAGATTTAATGTCAAAGTCGATTTGCCTTCGCCGGGGCTTCCACTTGTCATCAAAATAACCTGAGGAGGTCTGCCGCTTCGCGAGATCAGTAACGTAGAACGAAGGCTGCGTATAGCCTCACCGAATGCAGAATAGTTAGAGTCAAGTAGAATTGGCCCCTCGCCGCGCTTAGCATCTTCAATCGCGGGAACAATTCCCAGCATCGGGAGATGCATTGCTTCGATCTCCTCGGTACCTTGAATTTTGTTATCGATCGCTTCCACAGCTAAAGCCGTGCAACCGCCAAAAAATCCTCCAAGGAATACACCTAAAGCCAGATACAGAGGAACCTGTGGCTTACTGGGTTTGGCGGGAGGACGTCCGGGATTGACCATCGTAATATTTGACGAGTGAAGTCCTTCAACAATGCCAGCCTCTTTCAGACGCTTGAGAAGATCGCGATAGAGCTCCTGGCTCTGATCAGCCTCTTTAGAGAGAATGGCATATTCGATACTCTTGTCGTTGAGTTTTTCCGCAGCGCTTCTGTCCGCATCATAGGTGCGGCGTGCTCCATCTTCAGCTCTCACGGCAATTTCCGAGTCATTCTTCGCCCTCGCAGAGAGGCGACCAATCTCATCCTGAATAGAGCGCTGTACACCATCAAGTGCTGCACGCTCTTCTATCAACTTCGGATAAGCTGAACCAAACTGAGATGAGTCCTGATCGACCTGCGACTTGAGCGTCGCCTCCTGAGTCCGAAGACTTTGAACCAGGGTCAGAGAATTCGTTATCCCCTGACTGGCTCCCCCCATCGAGGTTCCACTGAGCTGCGAAATTAATTCCGCATTGCCAGTCTTTGCCACCTCATAGACAGATTGCTTGAGAACACGGTTCATTTGAGCCTGAGACAACTGGGCAGTAGACGCCTGCAACCTATCGAGGACCGGACTGAAGATAACAGGCTTCCCCTCTGGATCTGTCCCTCCAACGCCAAAGATTCCGCTGCCTTGCTGCAATGCGACTACCTTAGACTGCAGATCCTCCGTCTGCTTGCGCAGATCACCCAGTTGACCCTCGAGCCACTCCGAGACGTCATTGGTCGCCTTGAACTTTGTCTGGAAGCTATAATCAACCAATGCCTGAACCAAATGATTGACTACTGCTGAGGCAACTTTAGGATCCTGGTTGGTATAGTCGACCTCGATCAACCGCGTTCCAGCAATCACCTTCACCTTTAAGTAACCCTGAAAAGTGGCGAGCGCATTTCTCTGGCGGCTTGGAGAGTCATCGAAACTTGCGGCCGTTGACTCAGAAGGACCTGCAGGACTCAGCAAACCCATTAACCAGCCAAACGGATTGAAATGAGACCTGAAGTCTCCGTTTTGCTCTAAATTAAGTTCCTTAACAACCTTCAAAGCAAGCGTGTCCGACTGCAGGATATCTGCCTGGGTCTGCAAATCGACATTGACAGACAACGTGTCAGAAGCGCCGCCAGATGCTGCACCCATGAGATCATCAAGGCCTAGGCTGTCTGAAGACTTCTGCAGTTGAATTGTGCTGCTTGCCGTATATCTACGCGTCGTGACGACGCAGACAACAACCGCAAAAAAGACGAAAATCAGAAATGCAAGAACAAGAATTCGTCTTCTGCGATCAAATACTCTAAGAAGGTCACGTAGAGTGGGATCCTGGTCGGGGATAGAACTCAAACGTCCTGGCTCCTTGATACTTTAAGTTGTAGAGTTCTAGTTGCAGGTGAACTGATATGTCACTACTACTATATCAGATCGGCGAATCCACTTACCTTTTGAAGGGCATGCGGACTCAGTCGTTTTTGGTATCTTTAGAATAACCTATTTCGAAATTAATTGGTTACACAAAAACGATTACGGCTGCAAAGGGATAATTGCAGGTTCGGCTATCCAAGAGTAAGTGCTTGCCCAATTGAGGCTCAGACTCCACCAGCCGTTCGGCTCTGGTTTAGGCGTTAGAGACATACCATTTCCCCCCTCACTCTGGACTAGCGATGGAGCCGGGAGAAATTTGCCATTCAACTCTACGTTAGCTTTTCGATTCCCAAAGGATCGCAGCACCCAGCGGCCTGATTCTGACCGAAGAGAAATCATCGCATTCGTCCGGACCATGCCGAAATCAATCACCTTTCGATCTCCGTTGAGGCGTGTGTTGTCTGAGGAATTTACAGCGGTCCCAAGGTCCTGAGGATTACGCGCATTAGCAAAAATCGAAGTAGGGGTCTGAGCAAAATCGCAGATCGTAGCTCCGCAAAGAGCAGTGTATGCCAGAACATCTTGTCCCTTCGCAACCCAGCCATACTGAGGTATTGCATAACCATCCCACTGCATCGTTGAAGCAGCCGCGTTCGCAACCACTTGAAGACCGTTCGCGTATTTCACCATAACCCTGTCGAACTCTCCCGCTATTGCCGCGTCCGAAGATGACGTCCAGTTTTCACCCACCATGTAACGAATCGTGCTGGCGCGCTTAGTTCCATACCGTTTGGCCACTGGAGCAATCAATCCCGTTTCGACCATGGCGTAAGGAATATTGTCCCAATAGGGCGTGGTCACGAATGGTGCATGCCCATAAATGACCTCCTGCATTCGATACGCATCGAAGTCGGTGGTCGTCATAGTAGACGTACCGGACTTCGTCCAGCGCGCATAGTAGCCCATTCCATGATTTACCTGTAGCGGATGGATGCGCAGCAGATCAAAGTCGACAAATAGAGCAAGACCCGCACCCTCCTTCAATGGTGTGTCGCCTGTGCCCAGTTGAGCTTCGACTCCATCCAACCTGCCCGTGTAGTACCAGTGATTCAGTCCTTCTCCGAGTGCAGGGCCTCCGTATGTCTTTCGCTCGTACGACCAGAGATCATCAGCAGCCTTGAGCCACGCCTGCATTGTCCCGCCATATGGTACCGCTGGATCCATATCGCGCTTGTTATAAGGGGTGACTGCCGAATTTACGTCGAGAAACGAAGCATTTGTCCCGTAAAGCTGCTTTATATGCGGAGATTGGGTGGAAGCATTTTTTACCATCCAAGAAGGCTTCGCCTGGAATGACTGCACTCCGTTTCCTCTGTTGAACCACGCGAGTGACCGCTGACCGTCACTCTTCGATGCGACGCCCGCGGGATCAAAACCCTGATAATTCGGATAATAATCAATGTAGTTTTCGTGCAACGCCATCAAGCAGCCATCGGACTTTCCCGCATCCACGGCCGCTTTGAGCATCTCGTCGCCTCCGAGACTCTCGTTGGCGGGGTAGTGCTGCGGCAGCTGGTTGTCATATCCACCGTGCTGCCAGTTATGAATGATTCCGACACAGTCCGCCACGCCGTCTCCTCCCAGCGTCTTCAGGCCGTCGCGAATCCGGGCAAAACTACCGCTCCATATATCGAGAACCGTTCGCCCAGCCAGCTCCGACATATATGGCGAAGCCGGACCAGGCAGGGAGGGAAAAACATCGTCCACATTCGATGAGTCAGCAATCATCAGCTTCTCGTGTAACTGGACAAGGGAGCCGTCGGTGCGTGGATCGTACCGTACCTGTGAACCATTGAAAAAAGTCCCGTGCGTTTCTTCAAAGTCCCACCACGCGTTCAGAAATGACTTCAACGTGGTCGAGTACCATACGTCGCTGGAATAGTAGGGGACGGCGATCTTACGCGCCGACAAGGGGGCAAAGAAAGGACCGAAATCCGCTGACGTAATCCCTGGCTTGTCTGCATCGAGGGTGATGGCAAGTGTGTTAGCTGTCATGGTGCTGTGAACGACCACGTGAACCTGCGCGCCTGCAGCCGAGTAAGTGATCGTCTCTGTAGAGGGATTCGAACCTTGATTCACAGAAGTGCAGATTAACTTGCCCGATCCGGCGTGTACTAAGAGATTCAGCAGTTGCTGACTACTGCTTCCGGCGTTGCCCTCCGGGTGTACGACCTGGCCCAGCGAATCTGTGCTTCCAACCTGCGGCGGCACAAAGGCGATTGGCACCGTTCCTTCGGCTAAGAATACCGCCGATTGATTTTTTTCGCTCGTATTCCCTGTTACAGGATGCTCCGCTCCAAACATACCCGAGGCCGTCAGGCACAGTCCCGCGATAACCATCATCCGTCCAGTCCAATCAGGAATTATTCGCATGATCCTCCGCTATATCGCTTTCTTATTATGCGACATGCGAAGCTTTGGACACTGGCTCTCTTCTCCTCAAAAAACATCTCTCAATCGCTCGGAATGGGCCAGGCATATGTCTTGGCATTCACCATCGGAAGCTGCCAATACTGTCCCTGCGAAATCGGCATTACCTGTTGCACATTTCCGCCCACAGCTTGAACCGTGACAGGCACAGGAAAGCGCGAGCTGTCCAGAAGTACCGTTACCGCTCGGTTCCGCGGAAATGAACGTAGCACCCACTGGCCGTTCTCCTGGTCGACAGAAACCATGCCGTCGGTCTGGATCGAACCAAAATTGACAACAGAGCCCGCGGCATTCAGCCGAGGATCATCCTCTTCCACAGGCGGCGGCTCCAGATTCATCACGTTGCCACCTTGGCTGATTATCAGATATCCCACGATATAGCGTTCCGTACCATCATCTATACCTGCCAGATGTACTCTGTTACCGGTATTAGGATCGTATAGTCCCATCCGGATCGAATCCTTACCGTCCGGTACAGAAGACGGCACCGGCACCGTCCATGGTCCGTCGGTCAGCAGAGTATTCGGAACCCAACTCGAAGTTGGAGAGGCGGTCTCGTGATCGTCCTGAAAAACAATACCGGCATCTGTCTGGAGATCATCGTCGTTCACAAAATGAACGAACACCTCATAGTTCGACGCAACTTTTTGGAAGACTTTCCAGTTGTACAAAATGGAAAGTTGCCGATAGGCCTTCGGCTGCACACTTATAGCGGATGGTGCCGCCGGCGCAACGCCGATGCGCAAATCCGATTGATTGCGTGCATTCGCAAACAGCGAGGTCGGCGTTTCCGCATAATCACAGATGTTTCCGCCGCACATAGCCGTATAGGCCAGCAGTTGATTACCCTTCGCGACCCATCCGTACTGAGGCACCGCAAACCCATTCCACAAGACCGGAGTCGAAGACGCATTCGCCGCAATGCTCAGTCCATTGTTATAAGTGACTTCTACGGTTGCAAATGTGCCATTTCGCGCTGCCTGCGAGGGGCTTACCCACGATCCATCCATTGCATATTGAATGGCAGAAACGTGGGCCGTTCCGTAGCTCGCGGCCACCGGTGTGACCAGTCCACCTTCCACAAAGGCATGCGTTACGTCATTCCAGTTCGTCGTATCGACAAACGGCGCGTGGCCGTATGCGATCTCCTGCATGCGGTATGCGTCCATCTGCTCTGTGCTCGTAATGCTCGATCCGCTATGAACCCATCGACCGTAATATCCCATTCCATGGTTCACCTGAAGCGGATGCATGCGCAACAGGTCGAAATCCACGAATAGAGGTAGATTTACGTCGGTTCCTAATGGATATCCATCACCCAGCTGCGCCTCGACTCCGTCGAGTTGGCCGCTGTAATACCAGTGATTCAAACCCTCCCCGAGCACCGGCCCTCCATGTGTCTGCCGTTCATAGGCCCAGAGCGATGCATTCGCCTGCATCCAGGCTGTGAGACTGCCCGCATTTGGCTGCCTGGCGTCCAGATCACCATGCGAGGAAATCGGGGCAGCCGAGCTTACATCGAGATAATCCGCGGTCGTTCCGTATCTCTGGTGAATGATCGGCGACTCCATCGCAGCGTTCTTCAGTATCCACGAGGGCTTGGCCGAGTAGGATTGAATGCCAAGACCATTTTTCCAGCTTGCGAGCCAGTCACCGTCGCTTGTAAGTGAGACTGCAGCTGCATCGAATTGCGGGTAATTCGGATAATAATCCACATAATTTTCATGCACCGCCATCAGACAGCCGGAGCTTTTGCCGGCGGCGACGGCAGATGACAGGGCCGGATCTCCTCCGAGGTTGGGATTAGCTGTATAGTGCTCCGGCAGCGCATTATCATAGCCAGCGTGCTGCCAGTCGTGAATGATCGCCGCGCAGTTCTTTAACCCGTAGTCTCCCAACTCCTCGATCCCTTGCTGGACCGCGGAAAATCCTGCCGTCCAGATATCGATCACCATGCGTCCCGCCATTTGTGACATGTAAGGAGACGCCTGATTCCCTGGCGATGGCAATACCTCATCGACATTCGGCGACATAACCACATTGAGTTGCTCATGCATCAACGCGAGCGAACCATCGGTCCTGGGGCTATATTGTGCATCCGTAGCGCTCAATATCGTTGAGCCTGTGCTGTGCCAATCCCACCAAGCATTCGCAAAATCGCCAGTTGCCGCCATGTACGAAACTTTTCCATCGTAATAGGGAACGACGAGCGGTTGTGCCTCGAGCAATGCATTCCATGTCCCAGCGTCAAGGGAAGAAATCAGGGGCGCATCCGCACTCATAGATACGGTGAGCTGTCCCTGGCGCTCAACAGGCGTCAAGGCAATATGCAGCGGCAGGCCGCCTACTTCGTATGCAATAGTAAGCATCTGGTTCGCTTTATCCCATGCAGCTGATACGCATCTCATCGTGCCAAAAACGCTTCGAACCGCAGGACGCAATACTTCTGTCGGTGTGCCATTGGAGGCCACGATTGTGAGCGACCCAAGCGAATCGGTCGAGCCAGGTACAGGCGCTTCCCACTGGTATTGAACGTTGCTGGGCTGCGTCTGCTGCGATCCCGACGATGGAACGACACCTAGAGAAGCGCTGGCGCTCATGCCATTGCAAATTGCCTGCACGGTCGAATTTCCAACCGCAAGAGCCTGCACCTCACCAGTCGACGCTACGCTTACGCGGATACATCGGAACTCTGCCAGCTGCACCCGGATATGGAAGCACTGCCGTTCATCGCGTGAAGCTGCGCACTTTGTCCTACAACAAGCGTTGCAGAAGATGGACTGATGCTCAGTGGCTGGCTGGTTGACTGTGTCCCAAAACCCGGATGGGCTCCACACCCCGCAAGCAGAACGGAGAGAACAACGCCTGGAAATCCGAAACCAGTCTTGACTTGGAAATGAGAGTACCGGCGCTCCATGTCGGGACTATCGGCATGGTCGCGGAAGTCATGATTTTATCGTGCAGGGGATCGACGCAGTGACCGTTCGTCGCATCAGGAATTCCCAGAGAGGAACAGGAGGTTCACACCACATTCAACAGCAGCAGCACAATCACGATCAGCAGAATCAGCCCCAGGCCGCCGCTCGGATAATATCCCCAGTTTCGGCTGTATGGCCACGCCGGAAAAGCGCCGATTAACATAAGCACCAGAATTACGATCAGGACATCAACGAGCATCTCTTCCTCCAGAAATCCTCAAACCGCTGACTCAGAAGATGCCCTTCTTCCTGCGAAAAGATGCCCGGCAAACACAGACACACCGCCGTCTTACTTCGACTCCGCCAGTTCCCTCGCCCGCCTGAAGATCTGCAGGAACATCAACTTTGTCAACTTGCCCGTATTCGTATTCTGCAGTGAAGGATGGTAGCTCGCCAGCAGCCAGCGATTATCCGGCACTTGATACTCAACGCCATGTCCAAATTGCAGCTCGCCACGTTTTTTAATCTGCCCGGTACGAATCAGATGCGCTACAAAACCATCGAACGCAATCTTGCCCAGACACACCACCACCCGCAGCCGCTGAAGCGCAGCAATTTCCGCATCCAGAAACGGGGAGCAGTTCCTCAATTCCTCGGGCAACGGCTTGTTATCCGGAGGCGCACAACGCGCCACGCTCGTAATCCACGCATCATGCAGCTTCATGCCGTCATCTCGCGAAATCGCTCGCGGCTGCGAGGCATACCCGGCCTCATACAGCACCGGATAAAGAAATTCGCCCGAGCCATCGCCGGTAAAAGGACGCCCTGTGCGATTCGAACCATGTGCGCCCGGCGCCAGCCCCAGAATCAACACCCGCGCCCGCGGATCACCGAACGCAGGCACGGGCCGTCCCCAATATGTATGGTCAAGATACGCGCGTCGCTTTTTCTCGGCGACATCCGCGCAGTAAACGCGCAAACGCGTGCACAAATTGCAATCCACAATGCGCGCATTCAGAGCTGCCAGCGCATCCCCTGATGATGATTGTTTTCCGGCCACACCTTGATTCTACTTTTCCGTACGCCATCACGTAGAATGGGTTCGCTTCAGAAGCAAACGTTTCCTAATTCGCAATGAGCATGAGGTTCCCATCTATGTCCGTTCCCTATCAACGTTGTCTGCTGGCCGTCGCCGCAGCGACGCTGCTTCCTGTCGCCGGGTGCAACAAGCCCGCGCCGCCCGTACAGCCGGAAAGCGCGTCCCAGCCTCCGGCTGTCGCGCAAGTCGGAGGTGAAAATATCGTTCAGTTGAAGCGCACGGCAACATCCAACGGCGCAAAGCCGGAATTTCTCTCCGCCACAGTGCTCCCCGGCCGCGGCATGAATCTTTTCCAGATCACGGCCAACGTCCCCGGCAAGGGTGAAGTTCAGGTCTTTGCTTCGCCTACTGTGGAAGAAGCAGCCGGAAAGCTCAACGGCGGCGAACTCGATCAGAATGGCAATGCCAGCTTCTCCTTCGGCGGCGCGTTCCTCGTGCCGTATCCCAACCGCATCCGCGGCAAGCTCTCGGCTGACGGCAAGACCATCACCACCGAATGGAAAGGTAAGACCATCACGCTGCCAGCAAACTGGGCCGGTAAAAAGCCCGGCGCAGAAAAACATGCGATGCACGGCCTCATCCTCGCCGACAAAACCGACGACGTAAAAACCGAAACTTCGCCTGACGGGCAGACCATCACCGGCGTCATTCATGCAGGCAACTTCGGTGGATACTGGCCTTCACAGACCGACCTGAATTTCTCTATTGCGCTTAGCGGCGATGCGGTCGAAGCTAGCATCACTGCAAAGAATGTCGGCAATGAAGATGAGCCGATGGCGATCGGATGGCATCCCTATTTCAACATTCCCAGCGGCAACCGTCAGCAGGCGCGCCTCCATATCCCGGCTGAAAAACTTGCCCAGGTCAACAATTATGACGATGTCTTCCCCACTGGCAAGATCGTTCCCGTCAAAGGCACCAAGTACGACTTCAATGCCCCTGATGGCGTCGCGCTCGACAACAATTTCCTCGACGACAACTTCTCAACCCTCAAGCGCACCGACGGAGCCGTGGTTGTCAACGTTACCGATCCGGCTGCAAACTACGGCATCCATATCGAAGGCGAATCGCCCGAAATCAAGACCGTGCAGGTCTACGCTCCGCCTGAGAAAAACTTTGTTGCCGTCGAAGAACAGTTCAACTTCGGCGACCCCTGGGGTAAGGAATGGAAGGGCATGGACACCGGCAAGGTCACCCTTAAGCCCGGACAGTCGGTGACCTGGAAGTGCAAGCTCGCACTCTTTACCCCGCCTTCTGCGAAATAACGCCACCTAAAATACAAAAGGCGGACGCGGTTTGCGTCCGCCTTTACCTTTTTCGCGTCAAATGTCGTTATGACGTCTATTTCCCTCGACCCCAAAACCACCGCTCTTGTACTCATTGATCTGCAGCACGGCATCGTAGCCAGACCGGTCGCACCTCACTCCGGCCAGCAGGTTGTCGAAAACAGCGCGCGTCTTGCCGCCGCCCTGCGCAAAGCCGGCGGAACTGTCATGTATGTGCATGTACTCATCTCCGAAGCCCTGATCCTGCCCTCGGATTCTCCCACGCGTGATCCCAATGCGCCTCCCCCACCGCCTATCGCCTCCGAGCTTGTACCCGAGGCCGGCATGCAGGAAGGTGATGTCATCATCGCCAAACGCCAGTGGGGCGCCTTTTACGGAACCGGACTTGAGCAGCAGCTTCGCCGTCGCGACATCCAAACCATCATTATGGGTGGAGTCGCTACAAACTTCGGCGTCGAATCCACCGCTCGCGCAGCCTTCGATCAGGGCTATCACCTTGTATTCGCAGAAGATGCCATGAGCAGCGTTTCAGCTGAGGCCCATCAGTTCGCGATACAGCAGATTTTCCCGCGCATGGGCCGCGTCCGCAGTACAGAAGAAGTGCTAGCCTCGCTCGTCAAATAAGGTCGATCATCGAGTACCTCCTAATAACTAGAAAAAGTCGTCATTCTGAGCCGAAGGCGAAGAATCCCCGTAATTCCCGATTTGAGACTTCGTCTTCAACGGGTCATCAGAACACGCCTGATCGAAATTTTCCCGCGACTCAGCCCCAGAAATCGCGTCTCAAGCTACATGGATTCACTTGCGCGTGTGCGCTGTCTCTGCTGCGGTTTCAAAACTCTCGATATCCCCGACTCTCTCGGCCTCTGCCCCGTCTGCTGGTGGCAAGACGATGGACAGGACGATAGCGACGCCGATCTGGTGCGCGGAACCGTCAACGGTGAACTCAGCCTCACCGGCGCCCGCAGTAACTTCCAGCTTTTCGGCGCCGCGCATCCACGCTTCGCCAGCCACGTTCGCAAACCTTTACAGACAGAACTGTAAGTAGTTTTCCCAACCGAGCGCAAACAATAAAACGCGACCACCGGGAGCGCCAAAACCACCACGCACGAGAATGGCGCCCAAAGGGCGCGCCCCGCTCGACGCGCAGTCGTTTGATCTTCTATTGGAAGGCACTTAACATAGGAAGAGAAGGTCTCAGGCTTTACGTGGGCTGTATCTCAGGCGCGACAGGAAATCTTTGCAACAATACCAGCCTGCATTGAGACAACGAAATCTGGAAGGCATCAAGTGAGTTCAGCAGATACTATCGAAACCACCCCCAATCCCGAGGCGACCGCTGCTCCCGCAGAACATGAGCACGGCCACGATCACGTCCACGACCATGATCATGAGCACCATCAGCACGGCCCCAGCCTCAATCCCGAATGCACTCGCGAAGTCGAGATTGAAATTCCAGCCGACGAAGTCTCGCGCGCATTCCGCACCGTGACCAAGCGCTACCAGAAGCAGGCGCGCATTCCCGGCTTCCGCGCCGGCAAGGTTCCCGAGTCGCTCATCCGCACGCGTTTCGCTGACGGTCTGCGCCAGGATGTCGTCGAGTCCGTTCTGCCCGCGCACTTCCGCGAAGCCATCGATAAAGCTGGTTTCAAGCCGATCTCCCAGCCGCAGGTCACTGATCTTCACCTCGAAGATGGCCAGCCGCTTAAGTTCAAGGCCGTCTTTGAGATCCTACCCGAGTTTTCCATCGCAGGTTATCAGGACGTCAAGGTAGACAAGCCAGACACCGAGCTCACCGATGCCGAATTCAACGCCGAGCTCGATCGCGTCCGCGACTCCCGCTCCACTATGGAACCGGTCACCGAAGAGCGCACTCTCGTCGATGGCGATTGGGCTCAGATCACCTTCAAGGGCGCAATCCAAGGCGAAGCTGAAACCGAGCAGCCTCTTTCCGGCGACGACGTCATGATCGAAGTCGGCGGCGCGAACACCCTGCCCGCCTTCAATGAAGCCCTGCGGAACTCCAAGCCCGGCCAGGAACTGAAATTCGAAGTCAGCTATCCGGAAGACTTCGGCGAACGCCGTCTCGCAGGCAAAACTGTCTCCTATGACGTTGAAGTTAAAGGCATTAAGAAAAAGATTCAGCCTGAGTTGACCGACGAGTTCGCCAAGGAAATGGGCGAATACGAAGGCCTTGAAGACTTCAAGCAAAAGTTGAAAGATCACCTGGCAAGTGATAAGAAGCGCAGCATTGAAGGCCAGACACGCGACAAGATTGTCGAAGCCCTCATCGCCAAGTACCAGTTCCCTGTTCCCGAATCGCTGGTCCAGCAGCAGGTCGATGCCCGCCTCGATCGCGGCCTCCGCGCCCTGGCCCAGCAGGGCATGGCGACGGAAGACATGCGCAAGCTCGACTTCAACCGTCTTCGCTCCGCACAGCGTGACTCAGCGGTGAACGAAGTGAAGGGTTCGCTATTGCTCGACCGCATTGCGGACGAAGAAAAGATTGAAGTGACTGATGCAGAAGTAGATCGGGAGCTTGAACTGCTCTCGCTGCAAATGCGTGAGCCGCTTGATACTCTGCGCCAGCGTTTGACGGACGACGGCAGTCTCGCTAGAATCCGTGAACAAATCCGCAGAGAAAAAACGGGTAGCCTGCTTTACGAAAAGCTCGCCTCCTAAGAAACGTTCACCCTCTGGCCGATGCCAGCACGGAAACGCATCGGCCCCGGTTCAGCACTATCGTAATGGAGCGCATGCTCCAGGGATTGAGAGCAGAGTAAGCATGGCACTGGTACCCATGGTCATTGAGCAGACGAATCGAGGCGAGCGAGCCTACGATATTTATTCGCGTCTGCTTCGCGACAACATCATCTTTCTCGGCACCCCGATTGACGACATGATTGCCAATCTGGTCATCGCGCAAATGCTTTTCCTTTCCGCAGAAGATCCGGAAAAGGACATTCAGCTCTACATCAACTCCCCGGGTGGCTCCATCACCGCCGGACTAGCCATCTACGACACCATGCAATTCATCAAAAATGATGTGGTGACGTATTGCATTGGCCAGGCTGCCAGCATGGGCGCCCACCTGCTCTTGTCCGGAACCAAAGGTAAGCGGTTTGCGCTTCCCAATTCCCGCATCCTCATCCATCAGCCGCTGATGGGTGGATTGAGCGGACAGGCAACCGATATCGACATTCACGCGCGCGAAATCATCCGCATCCGTGAAATAACGAATAAACTTATGGCCAGGCACACCGGCCAGCCGCTCGATCGAATCGAACGCGATGTAGAGCGCGATTTCATCATGAACGCCGAGCAAGCCAAGGAATATGGCATCATCGATGAAATCATCGATCGGCCTCGCACGTGAACGACAGTTGGTAAGGAGTAGCAGATGAAAACGCGCACGGGATCCGACGACGCTCTACGCTGCTCGTTCTGCCATAAATCGCAGGACGCCGTAGCAAAACTCATTTCCTCACCCAGCGACTACCCGCGCGCGTATATCTGCGACGAGTGCGTCGCCGTCTGCAACTCCATCCTTGAAGACGACCGCAGCGAGGCCCAGACCGGTGCCGCGCCCGCTCATCTTCCCAAGCCGCTGGAAGTCCGTGCCTTCCTTGACGAATACGTCATCGGGCAGGACCAGACGAAGAAGAAGCTCGCCGTCGCTGTCTACAACCATTACAAGCGCATTCAAATGAACCGGACGCGCGGGAATGACGTAGAGCTCGCAAAATCGAACATTCTTCTCGTCGGCCCTACCGGCAGCGGCAAAACTCTGCTCGCACATACCCTTGCCAAGATGCTCGATGTGCCCTTTGCCATCGTCGATGCCACCACGCTCACAGAGGCCGGATACGTCGGCGAAGACGTCGAGAACATCATCCTCAAACTCCTGCAGGCAGCCGACGGCGACGTAGCCCGTGCCCAGACCGGCATCATTTACATCGACGAAATTGATAAGATCGGGCGCAAGGACGAAAACCCATCCATCACTCGCGATGTCTCCGGTGAAGGCGTGCAGCAGGCGCTGCTCAAAATTCTCGAAGGCACAGTGGCCAATGTTCCACCGCAGGGCGGACGCAAACATCCACACCAGGAATTCACTCCTGTTGACACCACCAATATCCTCTTCATCTGCGGTGGCGCATTTGTCGGACTCGAACGCGTCATCGGCCGTCGCATCGGCAAGAAGGCACTCGGCTTCAAAGCGCTGACCGAAAGCGAATCGCAACCGGGCGTCTCAGTCCGCGCACAGCGTGATGCTGAACTGCTCCGTCAGGCCGAACCTCAGGATCTCATCAAATTCGGTCTCATCCCCGAATTCGTTGGGCGCCTCCCTGTCATCGGCATCCTCGATGAGCTGGATGAAGTTGCGCTTGTTGAAATTCTCACCAAGCCGCGCAACGCGATCCTCAAGCAGTATCAGAAACTCTTTGAATACGAAGGCGTTCGCCTGAACTTCGACGAAGAAGCGGCCAAGTCCATCGCGCAGGAAGCGCTGCACCGCAAAGTCGGCGCGCGTGGCCTCCGCATGATCCTCGAAGAGTTGATGCTGGACCTGATGTACCACCTGCCCGGCAACAAGAAAATCAAGGAGCTCCAGATCACGGCAGAAATGGTTCGCAAACGCGATCTATCGGTTACGCTCCTCGAAAAAGCAGGCTAGTTTCACTAGTGGCCCCAAAAAACGCCGTCATTCTGAGCGCAGCGAAGAATCCTCAACCATGTTTGGTTTTCGCTGAACTTCATCAGGATGACGGCTTTTGATTTTTCAGGCGGTTAGGCTACTGCCGTAAAGTCTTTCAGCAAAATAATGGGGAACTTCCTCTTTCATCGTGTTACCAAAAGCACACCCGTTTAGTTCCCTCCTGAGTCCGGATGAGTTAAAGTTCATCTAACAGGGATCGAACCACGAAAGCGAAAGGGACGACGTGACCCAATCCAAAGAAGCAAAAGAACGGAACGATCTTCGCAAGCTCCCGATGATGCCTATCCGGGACATGGTGATCTTCCCCTATATGATGACCCCGTTCGTTGTGGGTCGCGAGTCCAGCGTGCGTGCTCTTGAAGAAGCGTTAAATGGCGACCGCAAAATCTTCCTCGCCACTCAGCACGACGCCCGCATCGACGAGCCGAAGGGCGACGACATCTATCCCGTCGGCACCATCGGCAACATTGTCCAGAGCGTCAAGATGCCCGACGGCAACATCAAGGTGCTTGTCGAAGGACTCGAGCGCGCCAAGGCAGTCGAGCTGAATGATTCCGACGGCTTCTTCGTCGCCACCGTTCGCACCGGAAAAACTGATCTCGAAATCAATGCGCAGATCGAGCAGCTCACGCAGCGCGTCACTTCCCTCTTCGAGCAGTACGTCAAGCTGCAGCAGTCTCTCAACTACGAGACCATGATCGCGGCCGTCCGCACCGATGAGCCCAGCAAGCTGGCCGACACCATCGCCGCCAATCTGCAGCTCGAAATCCCCGAGAAGCAGGAGCTCCTCGACATCTTCGATCCCGCCGAGCGACTCCTCCGTGTAGCCGACGTGCTCGACGTCGAAATTGAAAAGCTCAACATGGACCGCAGCATCCAATCGCGCGTCAAGCGCCAAATGGAGCGCGCGCAAAAAGAGTACTACCTCAATGAGAAAATCAAGGCCATCCAGAAGGAACTGGGCCGCGGCGAAAAAAGCGAGTTCGATGATCTAAAGAAGAAGATCGAAACCGCCGGCATGCCGAAAGATGTGCAGGAGAAGGCCATTCAGGAGCTGAAGAAGCTCGAAGCCATGCCGCCCATGTCCGCCGAATCCACCGTCTCGCGCAACTATCTCGACTGGCTCCTCGCAGTGCCGTGGAAGAAGAAATCCAAGGAAACGCGCAGCATCGACCGCGCCGAAAAAGTTCTCAACGAAGACCACTACGGCCTCGAAAAAATCAAGGACCGCATCCTCGAGTTTCTCGCCGTCAGGCAACTGGTCAAGAATCCGAAAGGCTCTATCCTCTGCTTCGTCGGACCTCCAGGCGTCGGCAAGACCTCGCTCGGAATGTCCATCGCTAAAGCCACTGGCCGCAAGTTCGTCCGCATGTCCTTAGGCGGGGTACGCGATGAGGCTGAGATTCGCGGCCACCGCCGCACCTACATCGGAGCGCTTCCGGGCCAGATCATCCAGTCCATGAAGAAAGCCGGAACCAAGAACCCGGTCTTCATGCTCGATGAAGTCGACAAGATGGCATCAGACTTCCGCGGCGATCCATCGTCGGCGCTGCTCGAAGTTCTCGACCCAGAGCAGAACACCAGCTTCCAGGACCACTACCTCGACGTCGAATATGACCTTTCCGAAGTCCTCTTCGTCGCCACCGCCAACGTCCTGCACACCATTCCCGCGCCGCTTCAGGACCGCATGGAAATCCTGCGTCTCCACGGCTACACGGAAACGGAAAAGCTCGAAATCGCCAAGCAGTACCTGCTCAAGAAGCAGCGCGAGAACACCGGCCTCAGCGAAAAGAACATCGTCTTCACCGACGACGCTCTCGTCGAGATCATCCGCGGCTACACCCGTGAAGCCGGCGTTCGCAACCTTGAACGCGAAATCGGCAACGTCTGTCGCAAGGTCGTACGCCGCGTCGTCAAGAACGGCTTAAAGCACAAAGAAGAAATCACCGCCGCAAACCTCGCCGAATTTCTCGGTGTGCCTCGCTTCCGCGATTCACAGGTCCACGAAAAGAGCGAGGTCGGCCTCGTCACGGGTCTTGCATGGACAGAAGTCGGCGGCAGCATCCTGCCCGCCGAAGTTCAGGTCCTCGACGGCAAAGGCAAGCTCACCCTTACCGGTCAGCTCGGCGATGTCATGCAGGAGTCGGCGCAGGCCGCTCTCTCCTACATCCGCAGCCGCGCCGCGCATCTCGGCCTGCCACGCGACTTCTACCGCAACATCGATATCCACGTCCACGTCCCCGAAGGCGCCATCCCCAAGGACGGCCCATCCGCGGGCATCACGCTCGGCACCGCCCTGGCCAGCGCACTGACTAAGATTCCGGTCCGCCGCGACATTGCCATGACCGGCGAAATCACGTTGCGCGGCAAGGTCCTGCCCATTGGCGGCCTCAAGGAAAAGCTCCTCGCAGCCCATCGCGCCGGAATCTTCGAGGCCATCCTTCCCAGGGACAATCAGAAAGACCTGGCCGACCTGCCGGAGAACCTGAAGTCCGCCATGAAGCTCAACTTCGTCGATTCCATGGACGAGGTGCTGAAACTGGCTCTCGAAGGTCCGCTACCCGAGCTGAAAGAAGAAGATCCAGCGGTACTGGCCAACGTCCCGCCGCCAGCCATCGCGCCGGAACAGCGTCCTCACCAGTAAGCAAACCCGGATGCCCCACCCTGGCCACAGGCCAAGGGTGGGGTTTTTAATTGCCCGGAAAATCATCGGCTCAAAAACCGTCCGTTTCCGAACACAAGATTTCAATTCCGGACAATCTGAACACTTTTCTGACGATTCGACCTTCTAAGCCCCACAAAACTAAGCAACTTGACTTGCATCTTCTGGTCGCCAAAATGCACATCCAAACCTCAGTGAGGTCGCCGATGCACTCTACTCTTCAGGACATCCGCTTTTCTTTCCGCCAATTGCGCAAGTCCCCCGGCTTCGCTCTCACCGCGATCCTCACCCTTGCCCTCGGCGTCGGCGCCAACGTGGTTGTCTTCAGCGTGCTCAACGCCCTTATTCTGCGTCCTCTCAACGTTCCTGACGCTCAAAATCTTTATCAGGTCGCCCGCAATCATCATGGCTGGGACACGCAGTCCTACCCCGACTATGTCGATTACCGCGACAAAAACACCACCTTCAAGGGTATTGCCGGATATGCCTTCAGCAGCGCAGGCGTCACTATTCCCGCGGGTGGCTCACAACAGAGCACCGTCGCGGAGATCTGGGGATACGAGGCGACCGGAAATTACTTTGATATGCTTGGCATCCGGCCCGCGCTCGGCCGCTTCTTCCATGCATCTGATGAGCACGGCCCCAACTCCGCTCCCTACGTCGTCGTCAGCTATGGGTTCTGGCACGACCGCCTCAATAGCGACCCACGCGCCATCGGCAGCGTCATCGATCTCGATAAGCATCCCTACACCCTCATTGGCGTAGCGCCCGACTCCTTTCACGGAACCGAGCTCTTCATGTGGCCAGATTTCTGGGTTCCCATGGTCAATGAGCAACAGCTCGAGGGCAATAACTTCCTCACCGAGCGTGGCGATCACCAGATTTACACCATCGGCAGCTTGAAGTCCGGCGCCACGCCGCAACTGGCCACGCAAAACCTGAATGCCATCGCCACTCAGCTCGCCAAGACTTACACCGAAGACGACAAGCTCGACGCGCATCTCATCCGGCCCGGCCTGCTCGGCGACATCATGGGCGGACCCATGCGTGGCTTTCTCATCGGCATCATGCTCATGGCGATTCTCGTTCTGCTCGCTGCCTGCGCCAATCTCGCCAGCATCTTCGCCGCCCGTGCTGCCGACCGCAGCCGCGAACTCGCAATCCGCCTCGCCATTGGCTCCAGCCGTGGGAACCTGGTGCGCCAGCTCCTGACTGAATCAGTCATCGTCTCGCTCGTCGGCGGAGCCGTCGGCATGGTCATCGCCTCTTTTCTTCTTCGCGTGCTCAGCTCCTGGCAGCCCATCGCGCAGATGCCCCTTCGCGTCGCCGTGAATCCTGACGCATCCGTCTATGCCGTCGCCCTGCTGCTCTCCCTTGCCAGCGGAGTTCTCTTCGGCCTTCTGCCTGCACGCCAGATATGGAGCATCGACGCCTCCCACGCCATGAAGCCTGGGGCGTCCTCCGTCGCCGCTTTTCGCCGTTTGACACTGCGAGACCTGCTCCTCGGCGTGCAGATTGCCATTTGCACACTCCTGGTCACAGCATCGCTCGTCGCCCTGCGCGGCATGATGCGCTCGCTGAATGCCAGCTTCGGATTTAATCCCGAAGGTGTCACACTGCTCGATACCGATCTAGGACTCGCCGGCTACTCCGACGATCAGTCGATCATGATTCAGAAGCGAATGTTGGAAGAGACTGCACAGGTTCCAGGAGTAACGGCTACGGGCGCCATCAATCACATTCCGCTCGGCGTCAGCAATAGCGACGCCGATGTTTATCGCCCCGACACGACCGACTACCGCATGTCCAACGCCGTAACCGATGCCATCTATTACTCCATTACTCCTGGATATCTGCAGGCGGCTCAGACTCATCTGCTCGCCGGCCGTGACTTCACATGGCACGATGACGACAAGGCGCCTTCGGTCACCATCGTCAATGCCGCCTTCGCCCATGCGATGTTCGGAGATAAGTCCGCTATCGGTCAGCGCTTCAAGCGCAGCGCCGGACACATTTATCAAATCGTCGGCGTCGTTGAAAACGGCAAATATCAGAGCCTCGTCGAGCCTACCCGGCCTGCCATGTTTTTTCCCTACGCGCAGGACACGCATAGCAATATCTTCTTCGTCACCCGCTCACAGCGTCTTCGCAGCGAAATTACGCCATCCCTGCAACGCATCATGCATAACACCGATGGAAGCCTGCCCTACACCATCGATTCGTGGCAGCAGTCGCTCGAATTCGCTCTCTTCCCGTCACGCGCCGCAACCGCCGCCCTCGGCGTCATGGGCCTGCTTGCAGCCATGCTCGCCGTCACCGGAATCTTCGGCATGGCCTCCTACACTGTAAGCAAGCGCATGAAAGAGCTTGGCATCCGCGTCGCCCTCGGAGCACAGCCGCTGCAACTGATGCGCGCCGCCCTCGCCCGTCCGGTACTTCTCCTACTTGGGGGCTCCATCGCAGGACTTGCCCTAGGCATCATGGCCAGCGGTTTGCTCGCTCACATCGTCTACCAGGCAACGCCACAAGACCCGCTCGTGTTGCTCGGCGTCGTCCTCACCATGACGCTGCTGGGAACCATCGCCACGCTTGTCCCCGCACGCCGCGCACAGAATGTAGATCCCGCACGTCTGCTCCGCGAAGATTAAAGTACAACAGGATTCAGCAGGGTATTGGGCGCGTTACAGATTGGTTGCATCGCAACGCCGGATCCAGGCATTTTCAAAGCGCGTCGATGATCCATTCATCTGACAGGCAAACACAAAAGCCGCCACCCTGAACACAGCGAAGAATACTAACGATACCTCGCTGCGAAAAGATGACGGCTTCTGATTCAGACCTGACCAATACAAGCACCACGCAAAACCTGGGTGCCCCATCCTTTCGCGCTCTTTGCGAAAGGGTGGGGTCGCGCACTCTACCCGGTAACAATCTCCGAAAAATCAGCAACTGAAGAGAATCCAACCAGCACCTTCGTGATCAAAGCCAGCCGATTTTGCCGCACCGCAGGATCATCCACCATCACCATCACCTTGTCGAAGAAAAGATCGACATGTGGGCGCAGTGTGGCAATCTGCTCCAGCGCCTCCTGATATTTACGCGCAGCTCGCAACTTCTCGACCTCAGGCGCAAGCGTATTAGCCCGATCGAAAAGGGCGCGCTCTGCTTGATCGGTCAGCAGCTGATCGTTTACCACGCCCCCTGCTGGCAAACCTTTCTCGGAAGCCTGCCTCAGTATATTTTTCATTCTCTTGAAAGCAGCCGAGATGGCAGCAAAATCCTCCGAGCCACGAACAGCAGTCAACGCCTCTGCCCCGGCCATCGCGTCGCGAACATCCTCATGCCCAGCGGCCAGCACCGCACTCACCACGTCATACCGGTACGCGCGCACGTCGCGCAGATAAAACTCAACCCGCTCACGGAAGAAAGCCGCGAGCTTATCCGAAGAAGCATCGGCAGCCTTCACCAGATCAGAGAAAGTCAGCGGCAGCTCAGACTCAGCCAGAATCTTCACCACGCCATTCGCCGCACGCCGCAGCGCAAACGGATCCTTCGATCCAGTCGGCTCAAGCCCAATCGCAAACATCGCCGCAATCATCTGGAAGCGATCAGCAATCCCTAAAATCTGTCCTTCGACCGTCACCGGAATCGCATCGTCTGTCGAAGCAGGTGTGTACTGTGAATAGATGGCCTGCGCCACCGTCTCACCAAGTCCCTGAGCACGAGCATAGAGACCGCCAACAACGCCCTGCAGCTCGGTGAACTCTTTTACCAATTCCGCAGTCAGATCGGTCTTGGCGAGCTTCGTCGCTATCAGCAGCGATAGCTCATCGACGGCAACGCCACGTTCCTTCACCTGCAAAGCCAACTGCTCGGCGATCCGCAGGTTTGCTTCGGTCTTCACGTAATAGCTGCCCAGATCTTTCTGGAAGGTCACCGATCTGAGCATCTCGACACGATCTTCAAGCGAAATCTTCTGATCGAAGTCCCAGAAGAAGCGAGCATCGTTAAACCGCGCCCGCAGCACGCGCTCGTTGCCATGGCGAATGACAGCAATCCCCTGCTCATCCGCTTCAGTATTCAGCACCGCCAGAAAATGCGGAGCCAGCTTACCCGCCGCATCCTCCACCGCAAAGTATTTCTGGTGATCGCGCATCACCGTCACCAGCACTTCTTCCGGCAAAGTCAGATACTCCGCCTCGAAGTTGCCGAGCAGCACTGAAGGCCATTCGGTGAGATGAGTCACGGTATCGACCAGCGCCTCATCTTCCCGCCAGCGCGCGCCGGGAACAGTCCGCGTCACTGCATCGAGCGCCTTGCGAATCCGCTGACGCCGCGCTTCGACATCGACCAGCACCTTGGCCGATTGCAGCGCCGCAGCATAGTCAGCGGGCTTGTTTATCGTCACTGCATGATCGCCATGCAGAATGCGATGCCCATAGCTGAGATTGCCCGCATGCACACCGGCAAACTCCACCGGCACAATGGCGTGATCGAGAATCGCCAGCAGCCATTTCACCGGACGCACAAACCGCTCGGGCTTGCCCGCGCGCCAGTACATATTCTTCGGCCAATAAAGCGCAGCCAGCTCCTTCGGAAGCTGCTCCGTCAACACCGCGGCAGCCGAGCGACCTTTGCGCAGCACCGTCGCCGAAACATATTCGCCCTTGGCATTCGTGACCTTCTGCAAAGCCGCAACGTCCACGCCAGCCTTCTTCGCAAAAGCCAGCGCCGCCGGAGTCACTTCGCCATTCTTAAAGGCAACACCCCACGAAGGCCCGGTCAGCTGTTCCTCGGCATCCGCCTGCGCAGTAACCACGCCACCTACCAGCACAGCAAGCCGGCGCGGCGTGGAATAACTGATCGCGGCACCCCCACCGAGCAAACGCTCACGAGTCAACAACTCTTCCACGCGGCGCGCCAGCTCAGCCTGAGCGGCAGCGATCATGCGCGCGGGAATCTCTTCCAATCCAACTTCAAGGAGAAAATCTGGCATCGTCTAATTCTTGCTTTCTCGATCTCGTGCAAATTTGCTTTTGTTTGTCATTCCGAGCGAAGCCGATGAACCTACAGTCTATCGGCTTGTCACAGAACTAAAGAGCTTTCAGTTCCTGCTGCGCAGCGTAGGCTTTGGCCACTCCAACGGCAAGGTTCCGAATACGCGCAATCACGCCTACGCGCTCCGTCACAGAAATCGCTCCACGCGCATCGAGCAGGTTAAACAGGTGCGAACATTTCAGGCACAGGTCATACGCCGCCAGCACCGGAAAGCGCTTCAGCTCGGCCTCAACATCCCGCTCCACTTCCGGCTCGCCGTTGCCGTGCACCACGCGATCATGGACCTTCTGTTCAGGCTCCAGCTTCTTCAGGTCCTGGAAGCTCTTCAGCAGCGTCTGACATTCAGCCTCATACATGCGCAGATGCTCCCATAACTTCTCGACCTCCGCCGCCTCAAAGTTATAGACCGAGAACTGCAGCTCTTCCTGGAAGCGCACCTCGCCGTATGTCACCGCACGCCCGGACACAGGATCACGCGCCCACACAATGTCGTAGATCGAATCCACATCCTGCAGAAACGCCGCAATGCGCTCAAGCCCATACGTAATCTCGCCCGAGATCGGATCGAGATCGATCCCGCCGCACTGCTGGAAATAGGTAAACTGCGTGATCTCAAGCCCGTCCAGCATCACTTGCCAGCCAATGCCCCACGCGCCCAGCGTCGGCGACTCCCAGTTGTCTTCCTCGAACTTGATATCGTGCTCGCGCAGATCTACCCCGATCGCAGCCAGCGACTCCAGATACACATCCTGAATATTCGACGGCGGCGGCTTCAGAATCACCTGAAACTGGGTGTGCTTGAACAGCCGGTTCGGATTCTCGCCATAACGGCCATCGGCAGGCCGCCGCGAAGGCTGTGCGTAGGCGATATTGATCGGCTTCGGTCCCAACACCCGCAAAAAAGTATCCGGCGACATGGTGCCAGCGCCCACTTCCACGTCATAAGGCTGCTGCAGCACACATCCGCGCTCGGCCCAGAAGCTCTGCAAGCGAAAAAGCAATTGCTGAAAGGTAAGTGGTTCTTTTTTCGTAAAAACGGGGGCTGCTGCCACGCGCAAATCTCTCTAAAACTGGATTAATTTCTGCTGCGATTCTAAATGATTCAGACAGCCCACCGATGCCTGTCATCCTCATCGTTGCGAGAACCAACCTGGGTGCCCCATCTTCGCGGCCCGGTTTGGGCGCTAAGGTGGGAAGGCAAGAGTCCAATGGGTAGTCGATATCCTGGGTGCCCCATTCTGAGGCGAAGCCGAAGGGTGGGGAGCATAATCCGAGCTTCAGAAAAACAGGATCGCAAGGATCCTGGGGTGCCCCATCCTTTCGCGCTTTGCGAAAGGGTGGGATAGAACTCTCATGCCACGAACACACGGCATCTATCCACCGAGCTTCGCCAAGGCAACCGCAGTCGTAAGTCTTCGCTCCAGATGCCACTCCAATCCCTGGAGAGCAAATCTCCGCAAATCAGCCGCCCGGCCTCGCGGCCACTCCTCCTGAGAAAAAGCAGTAATCGGTTGCCGAAAAACGCGAAGCGCCAGCGCCAGCGACTCCGGCGAAAGCGTGGCACTCCCCAGCCGCTTGTGTTCGACGCAGAGCAGACCATCAGTATGCCCATGCCAGTACGCCGGACGCCCGGCAAACGACTCGCCATCCGCGGTGCAATGCAGAACATCCGGCATCCACCCCATCAGCCGTGTCATCCACAGCGCAAAGTAAGTCACAGGCATCCAGATATTCCTGGTCTGCGTCTGCTCCAGCACCGCCAGCAGCAACCGAAAGACAGCATCGTGCGGATCGCGGTCCGGCAAAATTTCCTCCAGCACCTCGGCATAAAATCCAAGCGCCGCTGCCCGCGTGTAGTCCATTGCCTCCGACAGCGGTGAGGAAACAATCTCGAACGAATCCAGCCGCACCAACTCCTGCCGGGGCTTCTCCGCATAGTTGGCCAGCACATGCGTCATCGGCTCCAGCGCACCGCCAAAGCGGCGGCGGCTCTTGCTCGCCGACTTCGCAACGCCCTTGATCTTCCCCTGATCGCGCGTGAACAGCGAAACGATCATATCGGCCTCATGGATGGCCCACGTACGGAGAACTACGGCTTCGGCCTGATGAACAATCACTGAATCGCAGAATAGAACAGAATGACCGCGTGCTTCTTGCTATCGTGTAATCCGACCTTTTCCCGTCATTCTGACGACGAAGGGAGGAAGAATCTCAAGGACATACTCGAATTTAGGAATGCCCGATGAATCGTGTCAGGCTGACCCTCATAATTAACAATTTCGTGCATTAAAGCGGTTATACACCGATTACATTTACGACACCTAGATAATATTTGGTGCATAATCGATATATGGCAAGGAATTGTCATATCGAATCACAACGACGGAATCTGAATATCGAGTCTGACGCCTACACCATTGCCGTGACGTATGCGGGTGCGAAAGGAATCTCCATTGGAGCTGCCGTCAGTGAATTGCTGCGCCGCGCCGAACAAGCGCCGCAGCCTCCGTCTCCCTTACTGACCACGAATCGAAGAGGATTACTCGTCAAGGCGAAGGCAGGCCGCGTCGTCACGCCGGAGATGGTCAAGGAACTCTCGGAGGATGATCCTGACTAAGGCTCCCGTTCACCTTATGGACGTAAATACCGTCATCGCCTTGCTCGATCAGGCGCACATCCACAACGAAGCTGTGACCGAATGGTTCGACACACCCGGCTTACAGTGGGCCTTGTGCCCTTTCACAGAGGCCGGAGTGCTGCGCTTTTTTACCAGGCCGAAGACAGGCGATATGAGCATGGGAGAGGTTACGGCCATGCTGGACAGGATGAAGCAGGAGCCGGGATATCACTACCAGCCGGTTACGTCCAATTGGCAGACATTGACAAAGCCATTTTTCAAGCGCTTGCAAGGCCACAACCAAGTCACAGATGCCTACCTGCTGGGCTTGGCCATGCATGAGGGGCTTCTCCTTGTGACCTTTGATAAGACAATTTTGCACATGGCCGGAGAACACATCGAGCACATTCACATCTTGAAAACCAAATGAGGTCTGTTAATCTTTTTTCTACAAGAAAACGATTTCCCATACCAGCTATGAACCCGATCCGATCTCTATTGAAGGCGTGGCTTGCTGCTTATATCTTCGGCATTGGCGTTGCTATCTACGCCGCAGCCCAGCAGCCGCAAGCCCTAAATCTTACAGGCGACTACTGGGGCACACACGACCCCTCCGTCATGAAGGAAGGCAAGACCTGGTACGTCTTCGCCACCGGCAAAACACCGGAAGGCGGCCAATTCCAGGTCCGCTGTTCCCAAAACCTGACCGATTGGAAGCTCTGCGGCCAGGTCTTCGACCAGGTTCCCGACTGGATCCACAAGGACAGCCCCGGCACCGTCGACCTCTGGGCGCCCGACATCTCCTACGCCAACGGCGAGTACCGCCTCTACTACGCCTATTCCCTCTTCGGCAAAAACACCTCGGGAATCGCACTCGCCACCAACAAAACCCTCGACCGCTCCAGCCCGAACTACAAATGGGTCGACCACGGCCTGGTCCTCCGCTCCGTAGAGAGTGACGACTTCAACGCCATCGACCCCAATTTCATCCTCGACGCTAAGGGTGGCGCATGGCTCGCCTTCGGCAGCTTCTGGAGCGGTATCAAAATGCGCCGCCTCGACGAAAAAACCGGCTTGCTTTCGAAAGAAGATACCGGTCTCTACTCGCTGGCCTCACGCAGTAAGCCGGCCGATGCAGCCCCCGCCAAACCCGGCCTGCCGCCCGACTGGGAGGCAGTCGAGGCCCCGTTCATCGTCCACCACGGCGGCTATTACTACCTTTTTGTCTCATGGGATCTCTGCTGCCGTGGCACCAAAAGCACCTATCGAACCATGGTCGGACGCTCGAAAACCGTCACCGGGCCCTATCTCGACCAGAACGGCAAATCCATGGCGGAAGGCGGCGGCACCGAGCTCCTCAACGGCAATGATCGCTGGTTGGGTCCCGGCGGCGAGTCAGTCGCGATGCAGCCCGACGGTCAGGATCTCCTGATCTTCCACGCCTACGACGCCAAAACCGGGAAGCCAGCCCTGCAAATTTCCACTCTCACTTGGCAGAATGACTGGCCGCATGCGGCCTTGCAAAAATAGAAAAGACGCTGCATAACAGCGCCTTTTATCAATAGTTTAGAATTGCGAATAAATGTACTAGTTTAAGAAGCGATCTGCGTCAGCTCATGCTCGGCACGGAGCCAATCCTTCTCAGCATCGCCGTCTGTATATCCGCGCTCGGCCCAGAATTTCTGTGCCAGTGCGGCAATCTGTTCATGTGTTGGTCGGATGACAATAGGCTCAGCCGCAGCTTCAACAGTAGCCTTCTTTTTTGCGGGAGCCTTACGGGGTTTCGTTGCCTTTTCGGCTTTGGGGGTGGCCATTCAGAGAATCCTCCACGGGAGATATTTTCTATTTTATAGTGCCAAAAACGCGACCGTTCCAGGTAGTGAAAATCCCTTGCACCGTTGACCAAATTGATGCCCGGGAAATCTAATTCTCGCCATGAGCGCGAAACCTGAGCTGCAAATCATCGCCTTCCCCAATCAAAAAGCATGGGAGAAGTGGCTGAAGCCAAACCATCAGGCCTCGCCCGGAATCTGGCTGAAATTGGCCAGAAAAGCCTCCGTTACCGCCTCAATTACCTATGCCGAAGCCCTGGAAGTTGCCCTTTGCTACGGTTGGATCGACGGCCAGAAACGTAGTCTCAGCGACGAAGCATGGCTGCAGAAGTTCACCCCACGGGGCAAAAAGAGCATCTGGTCAAAGATCAATCGGGAAAAGGTGTCGGCCCTTATCGAATCCGGCAGAATGCAGCCCGCAGGATTGGCCGAAATCGACCGCGCCAGGAAAGATGGCCGCTGGGACCAGGCATACGACTCGCCCTCGACTGCGACCGTCCCGCCTGAATTGCAGAAAGCCCTGAACCAGAGCCCCCGCGCCAAAAAGTTTTACGCCACCCTCGAAAGCCGCAACCGCTACGCCATCTTGTGGCGGATTCAGACCGCCAAAAAGCCAGAAACCCGCGCGAAACGAATCGCTCTCTGCATCGAAATGCTGGAAAACGGCGAGAAGTTCCACCCCTAGGAACAGACATTTTCCTGCTCGAACAAAAATTTAAGTAGCAAAGGTGCCATTGGCTTCTTACAATGGCGTCCGGAATATCACCAGTCAATGGTGAACCTCAAAATATCCCCTTGGGCGCAACAAAGCTTTCTTTCTTTTCTTCCCCGGCCTGGGTCCGCGTTTTTCCATACGAAAGCAGGTAAGAAATGCCACCCTATGCCAATCTTGAGGAATTCGTGCGCCAGGTTCGCCTGGCTAACCCTAAATTTAAGAAAAGTGACAGCGCTAGCAGCAGCCTTCACGATATCGTCACCGCGCTCCAGCAAGAGAATCCTGATAAGAAGGCGATCCGGGCTTCGATAGACGCGATGCCGAAAGACAAACAAAAAAAATACTCGGAGGCTATCAAATATCTCAAGGGAGATTACCTTGATTCCCAGCCCAAAGGGGGTGTCCAGGTCATGCCGAGCATACCAGTCAATCAGCCGGCCCTTCGGACGGTAACTGCACAGCAAAAGGCACCCTCCGGAGCAGCCCCAGTCATTGCCGGCGGCACAATTTATGATGAAGATGGACCCTTCCACGGATGGACCGAAATCGACAATGTCAATCGTATAGCTGCGTTTTCTCGTCCGCAAACATCTGCTTTTTCAAAAGTGCAGGTCGCTCATGTGACCCAGATCCTGCGTTCGGTGCAACAGGCCGTCGATCTCTCTCTGAACACTCTTCGCAGCACGCCCGTCCTGCCTGGCAACGGACTACCACCATCGCCCAACCCGGTCGATCCGAAGACAACGGCGTTTATTGAGCTCTTTGGTCCCTGCACAACCGTGACGCTGAAGACCGTCACCAACAACTTTGCTGCTATGCAGCAGGAGCTCTTCGGCTCTCGTGGGAGAAACGTCACAGGACTTGCCGTCCTCAACGAATCCGCCACGAATCACGATATGGCGGCAACCTATCGCCGCAGCATTTTCCGCCCCGCCAGCGGGCATATCCTGCTTATCGTCGGCAGCGGCTTTTTCAAAACAGCAATTCGCGAACTCTTCCAGGCCAACGACAACACCATCGGCACGCTGGTCCACGAGTTCTCTCACGCGTGCATGGATACTTCAGACATTCCACGTCCGGTTTATCTCCAGGCCAATCAAGGACTCGACGCCGCAGGCATGCCTCCTCCCAGCGGAACCAAGCAATGCGTCGTCGGCGAACAGGATCGCCAGTTAGTCGCCTGGATATTTGGCCTTCCATGGGTTGGAAGTGGAGCGGCGCCTCCAGCAGTCACCAACCAGCAGAAAATCGACTACGCCGATTACCCACTGCGCAACGCTGACGCCTACGGGCAATATGCTCTCGGTGTAATGGTCAATCACCTGCAGGAACAGGCACAGAAGGGCGTGACGCGACTAGTCTGAGCGGCTACTCCACTTCCTGCTTGGCTCGGTACCCATCGCGGGCAATGATGTCGTACTTCAGGGGCTTATGCTTCTCATCCTGCATGCGAAGCGGATGCCCCTCGTTATCTACCAGCTCGACCCGCAGCTTGCGATACGTGCCGTCCTGCTTCACGTTCGTCGGATGGTAGCTCAGCACATACTGGTTGCGAATCGACTCGTTGATCTGATGGAAGATGTCCGGCATCTCGCCGGCAAAGCGCGGAAAGAACGACATGCCGCCCGTCATGCGCGCGAAGGTAGTCATCTGATTGTCGGCCTGCAGATAATCCAGATTCCGAATCGGACCCATCATGCCCGCGCCGTCGGCCATAATGCGAGCCGTCTGCCCGGTGCCGATCGAAAAGATCGTTACATTCGGAGTCGCCTTGATCTTCTGCATCACCTTGTCCAGGTTGATCTTGCTGAAAGTGTCGCGCCCTGATGAGATCAGCACTACATACTTGCGCCCTTCCACCCGGCTCAGGCGATCCAGTGTCTGATACAGCGCGTCGAAAAGGTTCGTCTCATGCCATGTCGGAATCGTCAGCGAATTCAGTGACTGATAGATGAGCCGCTTGTCCTGGGTAAAGTCCGTCAAAATCTCAGTGTGCATGTCGTAGGTCACGACGGCAATGTAGTCATCGGCCTTCAGCTGTTGCGCAAACGTGTAGGCCGCGTTACGCATGTCGTAGATAAACGCATAGCTGTTCGCGGCAAACTCCACCAGCAGGACGGCTGTAATCGGAGCTTGAATTCTCTGGAAACTGCTGATCTCCTGCGCATTTCCGTCTTCGTAAACACGAAAATTTTCTTTTTGTAGATTCGGCACGAACTGGTGCGTCTTCTCCAGAATCACGCCCACATCCACGTTTACGACCGAAGCGTCGACACGCAGAGAAAAGTTCTGCAGTCCCTCCGGATTCTTCACCTTCGGCTCAGGCGGCGGTGGCGGAGCCTCGTCTTTTTCTTTCTTTTTAGGAATGGCAATGGCGCCGTTGTCTCCAGTCGGTCCTCCGGCATCAGGCGCGGACTGGTCCTGCTGCTGCTGATTCGGCTGGGTTTGCGGCTGGGTCTGCTGTGGCTGCTGAGCTGGCTGAGACTGCTGCGTCCAGCCAGCCGCCTCACAAAACACCAGGGGGAACAGGGCCATCAGTGCAATGGCTTGACGAATACGGGATGCGATCAAATTGGACTTCATGCTTGGATTCATTGTGAAACTCCGAGGCACTCTGCTGCAAGCACCTCGCAGATAGTTATTTCTATGGTGAAAATTAATTCACCGCCTATCCCGCAAGAACCAGCCGGTTGCCAACGATTCGTGTCCAGGAAGGCGGGAAATGCTCTACTCTGTAGACGTGGGAACTCGCCTGAAAGACATCGCCTGCCTGATTTTCTTTGCCGCCTCCGGGCTTACGGCGCAGACGGCGGCTCTCGCCCCTCTTCCGGCAACACCACCGCCCTCCACAGCCGGCTTCTATCCCCTGGCAGACGTGCATCGCGGACAGCACGGTGTCGCTTATACGGTCTTTGAGGGAGTCGTCCCCGAGCCGATGGGCGTACAGATTCTGGGCCTCCTGCACAACGCGCTCGGCCCCGGCCAGGACATGATCCTCGGCCGCCTTGAAGGAACCAAGCCTGAATACACCGGCGTCGTCGCCGGCATGAGCGGCAGCCCCGTCTACATCGACGGCAAGCTTCTCGGAGCCATCAGCTACCGTATCGGAGCCTTCAGCAAAGAACCCATCGCGGGTATCACGCCCATCGGGCAGATGCTCGAAGTCTCCCACCAGAGCACCGATCTCATCGCTGCCAATCAGGCTCCCTTCTCGCAGACAGCCTCGGCAAAATCGGATTCGGTTCTTCCCAATACAAATCAGGATGCGGTCGAAACGACTGCCATCCGCCCCATGGACACCGCTCTCGTCTTCAATGGCTTCAATGAGCAGGCGCTTGAACTCTGGAAGCAGCACACGACCCTGCTCGGTATGAACGCAGTCTCCGGTATCGGCGGCTCTTCCGCTAATGAAAAGCAACCGGAGCCTATCGTTCCCGGCTCAGCGGTCAGTGCGCTCCTCATGCGTGGCGATTTAGAAATCGCCGCCACCTGCACCGTCACCTACGTTGATGCCAAGCAACTCCTCGCCTGCGGCCATCCCATTACACAGTTCGGACCGGTCTCCATGCCCATGACCAAAGCGCAGGTCGTGGCCACTCTGCCCTCGCCGCTCAACGCGTTCAAGATCATCAACACGACGGAACAGGTTGGCTCTTTCACCGAAGACCGCGAATCGGCCATCCGTGGCGTCTTCGGCAGAGAAGCGAAGATGATTCCCGTCACCGTTAACATCACCGGCGAAGATGTCGCCTCTGCGGGTAAAAACTCTCTGCATATCGAGGTTGTCGATCAGCCTCAGATCACTCCCAGCGCCGTCATGGTCGCCGTCTTCCAGGCGCTGATGCAGCGTAACAACTTCACCGCCGAGACAAGCTATCGCGTCCGCAGCACCGTCAATGTCGCTGGCTTCCCTGCCGTTCATTTCGGTGGATTAGCCGCACCCAGTGAAGTTGCACCCGCCAACCTGCTCGCAGCCCTCATGGTCGGTGAACGCTTCTCCCGGCTCTATGACAACGCCGCTCGTCAGACACCCATCGATAGCGTGAGCATCGAAGTCGAAGCCATCCCCAAACACCTTACAGCGGAGCTGCAAAGCGCGCAGAGCACTGCTGCCATCGTGCACCCCGGCGACAAATTAACGATTGAAGCGACCATCCGGCCCTGGCGGGGAGAGGTTCGCAATATCCGCATCCCGATAACGCTGCCCGCCGTTCTGGGCGAAGGCCATGTACGCATTCTGGTCAGCGACGGAAGCACCCTCGACCGCCTGATGCAGCCCGCGCGCTTCGGCGACCAGGATCTGGATGTCGCAGCCACGATCGAGCAGCTGAACAATCTGCACGAAAACGACCGCCTCTATGTCACGGTACTTGAACCCTCACCGCAGGCTGTTCTTGAAGGACGAACCCTTTCCACCGTGCCGATGTCCATGGCGAATGTACTCGACCCGCTTCGCCAGAACCACCAGCTGACGCTGAATGGCGAATCGGCCGTGACCGTGGGCTCTGTTCCCATCGATCACGTGCTTAGCGGCCAGCAGGTTCTTACGCTACAGGTGGAATAACACGAAGTTGTCAGATCAGGATGGGTCTAACGCCCGTCGAACACTTGGCTTGGAGATCTGCCGCGCCATCGGCGAGGCGAGAGCAAACTCGGTGTCTACTTCCGAAACGACCTGGAACTGATCGCCTCCGGCATACTTCGCTCGGTACATGGCAAAATCTGCCGAACGCCAAAGCTGGGAGCCCTCGGTCCCATGATCAGGATAGAGCGCTACTCCGATGCTGGCTGACACCTGAACTTCCCACTCGCCCAGGCTCAGCTGCCGCCGGATCGTCGTCAGCAGATCGTTGGCGACCTTCTCGGCATCCATGGCGTGAAGCAATTCTCCAATCACTACGGTAAATTCCTCTCCGCCCGTCCGCGCCACCGTATCCGATTCGCGTAGCCGCGAAGTCAGCCGCTCTGCAATCACCTGCAGGCAGGCATCGCCGGTTGCATGTCCGTGCTGGTCATTTACTTGTTTGAAACGATCCAGGTCAATACAGAGGATGGCAGCCTTGTGGCTGTAGCGGGACGCATTCTCCAGCGTATGCTGCATCCTCTGCTCCAGCAGAAAGCGGTTCGGTAAATCCGTCAACGAATCATGGTGCGCTCGGTACACAAGCTGTTCATGTAAACGCTGGCGGTCAGTCACGTCCTGCGCCATGCAAAGACGTGCGTCGCGCCCCTCAAAATCGATCGCATGCGATGACAATTCCGCCTGGAATTCGCTGCCGTCCTTCCGGCGCTGCGTCCAGGGTCCGGAAACGCGGACCGGCGCCACCGTATTCGTCAGCAGTCTCTCAATATTGGTGACTGTTGCCAGATCATGCAGCATGGCCACCGTCATATCCAGAAACTCTGCCCGATTGTACCCATATTGCATCAGCGCGGAGTCGTTCACCCGCAGAAATGCCAGGCTCTTCGCGTCATAAATGAACATCGGATGCGGATTGTTATCGAAAAGGAGACGGTACTGCTCACTCTGCCACTTGGCGGAGTAGATCTGGTTCTCCATCAACGCAAGGATCATGCCGAATTCAACGAAATACTTCGGCACATTCCACAATTCCGCTGGCGCATGCACCATCGGAAAAAACTGATTCAGAAGAATGGCTACCGGGAACACCGCTGCCCATGCCAGCAGTCCCGCCGATGCGGTAATCACTCCTGCTGAAATGCGATGGAAGTCATGCCAGAAAAGCACCGCATTTACGAAAAACAGCTGCGTGAGGATTGCATAAATGCCCAGATCTCCCTGCTGATGAGCGATCATCCACACCAGCCACGCCCCGCAGGCCGCCGTCGCGGCGGTATTCAACCAGAAAACACTCACTACAGTGCGGCGAAAGTGCCACCCCAGCCGCGCGACAATCGCTATCCCCGCAAACGCCACAATCATCTGTGGCCAGATGCCCTCCGGGAAAAATATTGCCAGAACAATATAGGTCAGAGCAGGAACGCTGATGCCGATACCCAACCATGCCAGCTTTCTTCTCGACAGGCTGAAGGCTACCGACGCCAGGACAAAGCAGGCGCCCCCGAGAAAGAGCCCATCGAGGCTGCAAATGGCCTGCACCTGCGCCCAGAAATCGGTACGCGCGGTTGGAAGCAGCGCAGCAAAGTGGCCAAGCACAAACAGCCAGCCCGCAATCCAGAAGCGCAGACGCAGCGTCGCCCGTCTCCGGTAAATGGCTCCGAAGAGCAGTACGAGCAATCCAAGAATCAGGATATCGAGCAGCCGGTCTTGCACGAGCAGTCCTCTTGATCACCATCGGCGGAACTCGCGAGGGGATGAAGTAAATCGCTCGAAATACAGGGGGCCGCGACAAAGTTCAATGCCTGAACGGCATTGTCACGGAATATTCCTTCGGATCAGAGAAACAAATACTGCAATTGCTACTAGCGATTACCAACGATGACCAGGCGACTTATCTTCATGGTGGGCAGTGCAGGACTCGAACCTGCGACCCCCTGCTTGTAAGGCAGGTGCTCTAACCAACTGAGCTAACCGCCCATGAAAATTTTATGGATTCATCTTCCCAAAGCAGTACCGCTCTCTGATTTTACCAGCAAAATTGCCGCTCATTCCGCGCAAGTCATGAAATATCAAACACGCTGTTACACTGACGGCTGTGCGCCGCCTGATCATCAACGCAGACGACTTCGGACTCACTTCAGGAGTGAATCAGGCGATCATTGAATTGCACCGGGCCCGCGCCCTTACCTCCGCCACTCTTATGGCCACCGGAGCAGCCTTCGCCCAAGCAGTTTCCAGCGCGATGCAGGCTACGACTCTCGGCGTCGGCGGCCACGTTGTTCTGGTCGATGGAACGCCCGTCCTCCCGGCCTCGCAAATCCCCTCTTTAGTCGCCGAAAACGAGCAGAAAACACCCCAATTTCGCGCAAAATTGAGCGCTTTTGTCGCCGATTTGCTGCGCGGGCGCATCGCCGATTCCGAAATCGAAGCCGAAGCCACCGCCCAGATCCGCAAGCTCCAGCAAGCCGGAATCCGCGTCACCCACGTCGACACCCACAAGCACACCCACATGTTCCCGCGCGTGCTCCGCCCCCTGTTGCGCGCCGCGCTTGCCTGCGGTGTCAAAGCCATCCGTAACCCCTTCGAGCCCAACTGGAGCCTTAACGCCACCGCCAACGCCGGACACGTCCGCAAGATGCAGATGCGCCTCCTGCGCTCGCAAAGCACGTCTTTCGCGCAGGAAGTCACTCGCGTAGGACTGAAGACTACCGACGGAGCCATCGGCGTTCTCGCCACCGGCACACTCGATGCTCAGACCATCCGCAACCTGCTCTCCGCCATGCCAAACGGCACGTGGGAGCTAGTCTGCCATCCCGGCTACAACGATGCCGCACTGCAGCAGCAGCGCACGCGGCTGCTCGATGCCCGCGAAGTAGAACGTACCGCTCTGCTCGAAACCATTCCCGGAGCAGACGTCGAGCGCATCCACTTCGGCGAACTTTAATGAGTCCCACGCGTCGCAAGTCGCGTCCTAACCGGAGACTGTGAGCAAACCATGAAGATCGGAATCACCTGCTATCCCACCTACGGCGGCAGTGGCGTCGTCGCCACCGAGCTTGGAATCGAACTGGCCGCTGCCGGCCACCAGGTGCATTTCATCACCTACTCGCAGCCCTTTCGGCTTACCGGACGCGAACAGGGCATCTCTTATCATGAGGTCCCCGTCTCGAACTATCCGCTCTTCGAATACCCGCCCTACGACCTCGCCCTCGCCTCCCGTACCGCCGAAGTCGCCGAGTATTATGACCTCGACCTGCTCCACGTGCACTACGCCATCCCGCATTCCGTCAGCGCGCTGCTCGCGCGTCAGATGCTTGCAGCCCGAGGCCGCCATCTTCCTTTCGTCACCACGCTCCACGGAACCGACATCACCCTCGTCGGCCTCGACCGCTCTTATCTGCCCATCACCCGCTTTGCCATCGAGCAGAGCGACGGGGTTACCTCCATCTCGCAGTACCTCCGCGAGCGCACCATCAAGGAATTCAAAATCAAGCGCGAGATCGAAGTCATTCCCAACTTCGTCAACTGCGATTTCTATGTGCCTCTCGATCCGGAAGTGCGCGCCGAAAAACGCCGGCGCTTCGCCGCGCCCGATGAAAAAATCCTCATCCACCTCTCGAATTTCCGCCCGGTCAAGCGCGTCACTGACACCGTCGAAACCTTCGCCCGCGTCGTAGAAAAAGTTCCCGCCCATCTTCTTCTGGTCGGAGACGGCCCCGATCGCTCCGCCGCCGAATATCTCGCTCACAAGAAAGGCATCCAGGATCGCGTACACTTCCTCGGTAAACAGGACAGCGTCAACGAGCTGCTGCCGCTCGCCGACCTCATGCTCATGCCCAGCGAACTCGAATCCTTTGGCCTCGCCGCCCTCGAGGCCATGGCCTGCCGCGTCCCCACCATTGCCACAAATGTCGGCGGCGTGCCTGAGCTGATCGAAGATGGAGTGAACGGACGCCTCTTCCCCGTAGGCGATGTGGAAGCAATGGCCGAGGCCGCCGCCGAGCTGCTGCTCAACCCTGCAAAGCTCGAAGCCATGGCCGACGCAGCACGCAAAACCGCACAGCAGCGCTTCTGCTCCTCAAAAATCATTCCGTTGTATGAAAAATATTACGAGCGCGTATTAGAGCGCACCGGAAGCGGCGTCGAACCTGTCTCTCCGTCATCGTAGGTTGCCGTGGGCATCTCCATCGTGATGCGAGTCCCGCGCCCGGGCCGGCTGGTTACATCAAAGATGGCGGCATCGCCAAAAAGAACGTCCAGCCGCTCGCGGACATTGTTCATGCCAATACCCGTCCCCTGGTGCAGCACGCCGCTCGAATGGGACCGTCCCGGCGCAATACCCACGCCGTCATCTTCGATTTCAATCATCAGCTTATCGCCATCCAGACGGCTTCGGATCGTGATGGTTCCACCGCTGATGCGAGGCTCCAGCCCATGCTTGATGCTGTTCTCAATCAGCGGCTGCAGAATCATGCTCGGAACCGGCAGCTCCAGCGTCGCCGGATCGATCTCCTTCACGACCTTCAGCTTGTCCGCGCCGAATCGCACCACCTCAATGCTGAGATAATCGTCGGTGAAATTCAGCTCCTCGCGCAGCTGCACATACGAGTCGTGATCCTTCAAGAGCGCGCGCAGAATATTCGCGAGTTTCACGATCAGCTCACGAGCCTGCTCGGGCCGAAAGCGAACCAGTGAAGCAATAGAATTCAGCGTGTTAAACAGGAAATGCGGATTGATCTGCCGCTGCAGCGCATCCAGACGCGCCTCCAGCAGAAGCCGCTTCTGCTCTTCGAGCTTCTGTTCAATCCGAATCGTGTTCCAGATCTTCAGCGGAATGCCGACCACCATAGCCGCGCACGCCCACACCGCAACCCGCACCCACCAGTTCGTCGTCGAAAGCGCAAACAGGCGATGCGGATACATCCGATTCAGCCAGTCACGGCATATCTCCAGCCCAACAATCAGAACCAGCAGCAGCACCTGCCGATCGAACCGAGGCTCCCGTAAATTGCGCCGGATCCAGCGGTAAATACTGAGATCGACAAATGGCGAGAACGACCAGACTTCCTCTTCCTCTACAAAACGCCCGTAAGAGCTGGCGATAAAAGCCACGGCCAGGTTGAACGGTAACGAAAAATACTCGTGGTGCAGCATGGCAGGAAGCGACAGCAGCGCGCCACCCGCCAGCGCCGAGAGCGGCCCCATCAGAATCCCCAGCAGAATTGTCGTCTCGAAGGAAATATCCGCCGCCAGAAAATTCGGCACCGTCACTCGCACCCATACACCCAGCGTCAGCGGAATGCAGATGAACGCCAGCAGCCCTAAAGTCTCTCCGGCCTTGCGCTTCTCGGTAAAGAGCAGCCGCTGAAAGGTACGCGCGCGGGCCAGTGCGCTCGAAACAGCCGCAGCTACGCCCAGCTTCACCAACAGCGTAATCAGGATGAGGTTCAGCGGATACACTCTATCCACTCTATCCCTCCTGCATCTTTCCGGTCACAAAATCATCATTATGGTGTGCACTCCGCTTTCGCGCAGAGACATAAGACAGGGGTTCGTATAATCAAACATATGCCGTTTGAAAGCGTTACAAAGGTTGCCGACGCCGATTTTCCCACCCGCTGGGGCCACTTCCGCATTCTTGGTTTTGAAGGCGTCGTCGCCAACCCACAGCCCTGCAATGAGAACACGGCCGCACCCGCGAAACGGATTGAAGGCGCCGTGGCACTCGTTATGGGCGACATTCACTCCAAACCGCCCATCGTTCGCATTCATTCGCAATGCCTTACCGGAGATGTCTTTCACTCCCTGCGCTGCGATTGCCGCCTGCAACTGGAGCTGGCGCTCAAAACCATCACCGAGGCAGGCTCAGGCATCCTGCTCTATGAGCAGCAGGAAGGCCGCGGCATCGGCCTGATGGCAAAACTCAAGGCATACGAATTACAGGACCAGGGTTTCGACACCGTCGAAGCCAACGTTGAGCTGGGCTACAAGCCGGATTGCCGTGAGTTCGAACTTCCCGCCGAAGTCCTCAAGCAGCTTGGCGTCCACGCCGTGCGCCTTATCACTAACAATCCCGAGAAGGTGGAAGCCCTTGAATCGGCAGGCATCCGCGTCGCCGAACGCATCTCCGCTGCCGTCGAACCGGAAGAAACTTTCCAGCGCTACCTCGACGTAAAGCGCGAGAAGATGGGCCATATCCACGAAGCCCTGGAAAAGACCCGCTAACTGCCTCCCAGCAACTTTCTCCTTTCGGGATATCTCTCTCTTGCAAACCCTGGTGTATTTCTAAGGTATTTAAGCGTAACAACTAGGGTGTTCGCCTGATATCAAGGAATGAGAAAGCATAGGAAGATACAAACCAGGTCGAAGATGTACAAGGTGAAGTAAGAACGTGTCTTGAAACTTCTTTTTTCTGCCAGTCTGAAAATATTTGGAACTGCCTCCGTCTCTTAGCAGGTCCGATTCCTGAGTTAAAAGGCAAGAATTAGCTCCGCCCCAACACTCTGGAACGAAATTGCCATCAGCTCTCCACGGGCTTACCTCATCGGCAACTCGCAGGTCAGACTAGACCACTGACAATCGTTGACCTACCGGCTTGTCTCCTGAAGGGACGAAGCGGACACAGCCGTGTGTAATCCGAAAGCCTATTTCGTCCAACCACATTTTGTTTCGAGGCCAAATTTCATGAAGACCTTCCCCCAAGTTTTCTTGATCCTCACTACGATTGCCGCTCCGGCATTCGCCAGTGTCACCGTCAGCAGCCCAGCCAACGGAAGCGAAGTTTCATCCCCATTCACCCTGTCTGCCACTGCTCCAACCTGTTCTGCACAGAGGGTTGCTGCCATTGGCTATTCCATAGACAACAGCTCAGAAACAACCATTGTGTATGACATAGTTGTTCAGGCACCGGTGACGTCAGCATCCGGTAGTCATACTCTGCACGTAAAGGCATGGGGCAATCGTGGCGCAGTCTGCGTTACGGACATTGCTTTGAACATTGCAGGTCACGCAAGCGCTCCCGTCATTCCATCTAACGCCATAAGCGTCAGCGGCATTCAGACACTCAGCAATTGGACCGGGGCTCACGATAGTGCAACCGGAGGCGGCTGGTCGCTCGGAGACACCGGCATGACCAATACGCCCTCGCAATCGGGCCACTCGCGCCAATTCACGACCGCCTTTACAAACCACAGTGGTCACCGCTACTACGCCACATTTGGAGATGACACTGACTCCAAAAATTTTCTATACGATGCCTGGATATATCTCGGCAGCTCCTCCAATCAGATCGGTAACCTGGAAATGGATATGAACCAGGTGATGCCGAATGGAGAAACCGTAATCTTTGGGTTTCAGTGCGACGGCTACACAAGCACGTGGGACTACACGGTCAATAAGGGAACGCCATCCCACCCCTCAGATCACTGGATCCACTCCCAGGCCTCATGCAATGTGCGTAGCTGGACGCCGAATACATGGCACCATGTGCAGATCAGCTACTCGCGCGATGACTCGGGCAACGTCACCTATCAAGCCGTTTGGCTGGATAACATCCGGCAGGATATAAACGCGACCGCACCATCAGCGTTCGCACTTGGCTGGGCACCTACGCTGTTAACAAACTTTCAGGTCGATGGTCTTGGCGAACAGGGAGCCCCAGTAGTATATCTGGATAACTTAACCGTCTACCGCTGGTAAATCGGAACGAAAAAGGGAGGTAGTATAGGGCTTAGAAGGCTGATACTTCTTCCTGGCAACAGGAGTGGAACTACACAACGTTCACAAGAATAACTTTGTGCGCGATAGCGTAATGTACGATCTCCGCTTTGTTATGCAGATCCAGCTTTCGCATCAGGTTACTTTTATGGGCGTCTACCGTTTTTCCACTCAATCCTAATATCACTGCAACGTCTTTCACGGTTTTGCCTTGCGCCAGAAGCTTGAGAACTTCACGCTCCCGGGCCGTCAGGGAATCGAAATCGGATTCTTCCATCGGCCGGTTAAAAAAGCGATATGCCATCGGGATATATTTTTCTCCCCGGCACGCTTTTTCAATCGCGATTCTCAGTTCCTGCGCGTCGCTCGATTTGAGAACATAAGCGTGAGCCCCAGCTTCAATCGCTCGGCGAATATAAATGTCATCGTCGTATCCACTTAGAAAGATGACCTTAAGATTTGGAATAGACTTTTTGGCTAGGCGGGATGCGTCAAACGGAGAAGATCCGGGCATCGCGACATCCAGAATCAAGAGATCGGCTCTCTGCCGGATCGCACATTCTGCCGCTTGTCCGGCGTCATTAAAGGCACCGACAAACTGGATATCGCCATCTTTGGCAAGCGTATGAAGTAACGCTTGCCGCACTAAAATATGGTCGTCCGCAATTACGCAGCGAATCACTCTTGACCTTTTAATCACTCGAAGATGTGAACTACAAAAAAATGCTGCAATCGAGATCAGGGGGAAAGGAGTTCAAAAAGTGCGTCTTGCGTGAATCCATCTAAAACTATATTGAGAACAGTCAGCCAGCGGGTCGAGTATATCATCGCAATCCCGCCAGCCGCGCCGTCAGGTGCCATTGTCGTAACTCTAGCGATGAAGAACCACAGTGGAGGCTCAACCACGACCCTCCTCCGCGCGTTACAAAGATTTACCAGCCAGCAACACCTTAGCCGTAGTCACCGCCTGCCCCACATGCCGCTGTGTATGATCGGCGACATGCACCAGCAATCCACCAACGCTGGTAGGCAGCTGCTTCTTCCCTACAAACCGAGGCTGCTCTAAATCACCAGCCGACAGCGCACGTACCCGCCGCGCAGACAGCTCCAGCCCCTGATCCAACTCAGCGAAGATCTCTTCCCTGCTGCCCACAGCATCCATCTCGCTCTTGAGCAGAGCAATCTGCTCGCCTGAGAGCTGATTCCCTTCCGCATACGTCAACAGCCGGTCGAGACTGCGAACCATGTGCTTCAGCTGAAACGCAATCGAAGGCAAATCGAACGGCCGCGCATGGAAATCATCATCAGCCAACGGATCGCACCAGCGATAAACGTCCTCGTGCGCCAGCTCCAACGCATGCAAAACGCCGCGTCCCACGCTGCTCACTTCCGTCGATGTCCCACGAAGCCATGGCTCCGGCTGTTGCGCTGCAGCTACTTTCACTTCACTCATTCAAAGCCCTTTTCTCTCTCGATATTCGCGCACCACCTGGGCCGGATCGCGGTGTTCGCCATCGACCGCCTCATTCATAGCACGCATGTCATCTGCTGATACTTTACCTTGAAGATCGGCAAGCGCTCCGCGCATGGCCGGCCAGCGCTTCAGCGCCTCTTCACGCACCAGCGGCACCGCCTGGTACGGCGGAAAATAATGCTTGTCGTCCGCCAGCACCTTCAACCCAAACGCAGCAATCGGGCCATCGGTCGAATTCCCCGCAATCATATCCACCTGCCGGGCATTGATAGCGCGATAAAGAAGCCCCAGGTCCATCGTGCGAGGCGGTTCCTTGAATCGCAGGCCATAAGTCGTGCTTAATCCCGGTAAGCCATCGGGACGTTGTTCAAACTCATATCCCACGCCCAGCCGCCATTGCGGAGTAAACTGCGCCGCCTCACTCAGCGAGTTCACATGCAGTCGGGACGCATCATCTCCGCGAATAATCATGGCGAAGGTATTCTCGAATCCCAGCGGCTCAGTCACCGCAATATGAAACCGCTGCTGGTACAAATCCCGTACCGTCTTTAAACTCGACTCCGGATTTCGATCGATCGGCTGCTTCAGAATCGCCGTCAGTGCCGTACCGGTATATTCCACATAAGCATCGATACGGCCTGAGATCAGCGCCTGATGGCAAATGTAACTGCCGGCAAGATAAAAGCGCCGCTCCACCTTCATCCCTGTCTTCGCTTCGATATGTTGCGCCAGCAACTCTCCCAGCACTACCTGCTCGGTAAAATTCTTCGCCCCAATGACTGGATAATCCGGCCGCGGCGGCCCGCAGCTGATCAACGCAAGACACAGCAATACCACAGGCAAAACAAAAAGCCGGGTGCCCCAGGTTCGCGAAGCTAACCTGGGATCCTTCCCAGAGCGGTTCAAGTTCATTGCCGCGCAGCTCCCGGCACCCGCACCCATCGCTCGATCAATCCAAGCACCCCATCCGCTCCGAGTGCCAGCAAAGCCGCCGGAATCGCCCCAGCCAGCACCAGGCGGTTATCCACCGAAGCCACGCCGCGAAAAATAAACTCGCCCAACCCGCCCGCGCCCACAGCAGCAGCAATCGTCGCAACTCCAACGCAGATCACCGTCGCCGTGCGCAGTCCCGCAAGAATCACGCCGGCAGCCAGCGGCAGCTCGACTTTGAAGAGCCTCTGCATGTCCGTCATGCCCAACGCCCGGGCCACCTCCGAGAGCGTGCGATCCACCCCATGAATCCCTGCATACGTATTGCGAATAATCGGCAGCAGCGCATAGCCTACGAGCGCGACGATAGCGATGCGCGCCGCGCGATCACCCAACCACGGCAGCGGTAAAAGAAAACCAAACATCGCAAGGCTCGGAATCGTCTGGATCACATTCACAAACCCCAGCACCGGCTTCGCCCATCGCGAGTGGCGCGTCAGCCAGATGCCCACCGGAATTCCAATCGCAGACGCAAAAAGCATCGCCGCGCCCGTAAGCCAGACATGTTCCAGGGTCTGCGTGCGAATCTCATCCGCATGCTGCGCCAGAAAGCCGGAGATCATCACTGCGGCTCCTTTTGGCTGCGATGAAAAGCCTCCGCATACGCCTTCACTGCGGGAATCTCGGACTTCAGAAAATCCTCCGCCGCCACATCCGTCACCATCTTGCCGCCCTCCAGCAGCACAATGCGCGACGCCAGATAGAGCGCCTCATCCAGATCATGCGTCACCAGCAGCACTGTTTTTTTCAGTCGCTCCAGCAGCGCCCGCAGCATATCCTGCATCTCCGCGCGCGTCAGCGGATCGAGTGCTCCAAACGGCTCGTCCATCAGCAGAATCGGCGGATCGGCCGCCAGTGCTCGTGCAAGTCCCACGCGCTGCCGCTGCCCTCCGGAAAGCTGATGCGGATAACGCTGCGAGAACTGCCCAGCACCCAGCCCCACCTGCTCCAGCAATTTCCCAATTCTCGCCTCGTCAATGCGCTTGCCATTCAGCTCTGGCACCATCCCAACGTTCCGCGCCACCGTGAAATGCGGAAACAGTCCCGTCTCCTGAATCACGTATCCCATGCCGCGCCGCAACTGAATCGGATTATGCTGCTCGCACTCTTTCCCGCGAATAAAAACTGTCCCGCCGCTCGGATCGGCCATCCGATTCACCAGCCGCAGCAGCGTCGTCTTCCCCGATCCGCTGCGCCCCAGCACCGCCGTCGTCGTGCCTTCTTCCAGCCGCAAATTGACGCCATCCAGCAGCAGCCGTCCATCAGGAGCCTGCAAACTTACATCCCGGAATTCAATCGCTGTCGCCATGTTTATTCAAAACAAAAAAGCCGGGCTAAGCTGCCCGGCTCTCTTTATCTCACATCCTTCTTCGTTATGCTTCGTCACCCGCGACAGGCGGCGGCTCAACCGGAGTCTCCGGATGCCCCGGCCCCTTCACGCGCACCACCGTAATCTTCGAAAAACCTTCCTTGAAGTTCGGTGGACGCAGTCTCTCAGCCATCTTCTGCATCACTTCATCGCTCACCACGCGCTCGCGGCGGCGATTCCGCTCCATGCAGACATCAAACGGAACATCGAAAAAGACAGCCTGCACTTCATAGCCGAAGCTCTTGGCCATCTTGATCCACTGCCGCCGTTCATGGGGAGAGAGATTCGTCGCGTCCACGTAATTCCACGGCATCTTGGCAATCAGCCTCGCCCGCAGCAATGACCGCAGCGTCGAGAACACCAGCCCCTGGTAGCGCTGTTCCGTAATGTCGTCAAAAAGTATCGTGCGGAGCATATCACTCGACAGCGGAGTGACTCCGCGCCGTTTGAACCAGGTCGTCTTACCCGAACCCGGCAGTCCAATCGTCAGCACCACAAATCCCCGCGGGCTGCGCTGGGCTGCGGCCTGCGGCTCAGGTGGCGGAGTCGAGGGCGACTCCGGCTGCGTCTCCATCACAAGCCTGGCGTCAGGCGCTGCTTCCAGCGTCTCCGGCAATGGCTCCGGCTCATACGCCTCGGCAGCATCCGCCAGAACACCAATCGGTTCCGCAGCCACTTCTTCCTGGTGCGCAACAGGCTCTTCCGCCTTTTCCGCAGCGGCACGCGCAGCCTCAGGATAGGTCGGTCGTAAAGGAGCAGGTTGATTGGCAGGAATCTCCTGCCCTATTTTTCCAGTGGACTCCGAATCATTCGGTCCACGCTTCGAGCGTCGTCTCATGCGTTCGCGCATCCATTCGCGCATGATTGAGGATGTAACACATCCGTCGGGGTCGCCGCAAACTCTGCTGAAAAAACCCCGAAAAAACGCGAATAAATTTTCCTGATTCGCCGCAAAGACTTTATTGATGTTGACTACAGTGCTAGCATCAGTATTGAGTGGCGTCCCCGGCGGCGCCTCGTAATGCACGCACTCAGAAACCTTTTAAGCTAAACACCATAAGGAGAAAAATTTAGATGGCAGTTAAGGTTGGCATTAACGGTTTTGGCCGCATTGGACGCAACGTATTCCGCGCCTCCCTCGGTAACCCCGAATTGGAAATCGTCGCCGTAAACGACCTCACCAGCCCGGCGACTCTCGCCCACCTGCTCAAGTACGATTCGATCCTCGGCAACCTCAAGAACGACATCGTTGCAGGTGAAGATCACATCTCCATCGACGGCAAGAAGATCAAGGTCTTCGCCGAGCGTGACCCCGCCAAGCTCGATTGGACTGGCCAGGGCGTAGAAGTCGTCGTCGAATCGACCGGCATCTTCACCGACGCCACCAAGGCCAAGGCCCACCTGCAGGGATCGGTCAAGAAGGTCATTATCTCCGCTCCCGCCACCAACGAGGACGTCACCGTCGTGCTCGGCGTGAACGAAGACAAGTACGACGCCGCGAAACACAACATTATCTCGAACGCATCCTGCACCACTAACTGCCTCGCGCCTGTCGTCAAGGTGCTGCACGAGAACTTCGGCATCGTCTCCGGCATCATGACCACGATCCACAGCTACACCAACGATCAGGTCATCCTCGACTTCCCGCACAAGGATCTCCGCCGCGCCCGCGCCGCAGCCATCAACCTTATCCCCAGCTCCACTGGCGCAGCCAAGGCGTTGAAGCTGGTCATTCCTGCAATGGAAGGCAAGCTGGACGGCTTCGCCATCCGCGTCCCAACCCCGAACGTCTCCGTCGTCGACCTCACCTTCATTTCGGAAAAGCCTGCCACCGTGCAGACTGTGAACGAAGCGCTGAAGAAGGCCGCCGAAGGCGAGCTCAAAGGCATCCTCGGTTACGAGGCCGGTGAGCTGGTATCGAGCGACTTCAAGGGCGACGCCCGCTCCTCGATCGTCGATTCGCCGCTGACCAAGGTCGTCGGCCAGTCGGTCAAGGTCATCAGCTGGTACGACAACGAGTGGGGCTACTCGAACCGCGTTCGCGACCTCATTCTCTTCATCGCGAAAAAAGGGCTGTAAGCTACATCGCTTGCATATTCTTTGTGGGGCATGGCGTTTAGTCATGCCCCACAAACGGTAGAAGCACCGGGCTTCTGCCCGGTGAAATAAGATCGTGACGTGAGGGGCTTCAGCCCCGGGCCGTTTTTCAACAGACTCAGCAGAAACATAAATATCAATCATTTGTCATCCTGAGCGGGTGAGTAGATTTTTAGAAATTGCTGATTTATCGAGAGATAAATGGCCTGTTTTTGGCTGTGTAGGAACTGTGCAGGCGATTTCTCGATTTCTGTGCATTTCTCGAACGCAAGACACCATTCTACAGGGACGATTCATAGCTTAAAGGCTATGTCCTAAGCCCATGCCGTGCTCGATGACTGGCGCGATTTCTGGCTGTGGCGGCTTGATGGATTGCTCCGGTTTTATCGCTGGCGCGTGGGCGCTCTCGTGGGACACGTCATGCCCTAATGTCTCCGGCAGCTTCGCGCGGTCGTTGGTGTATATCTGCGCGTCTTCGGCTCCGCGCGAGACGGCGACATAAGCCATGCGGCTGTTGAGCAAGTCTTTTGCGGCCAGCTCGGTATCGACGTGAATCAACACCCGCTCGGCAGTCTGCCCCTGGCTGGAATGACTCGTCACCGCATAACCGTGATCGAGATGCGGATGCTCGCGTGGATCGAGTTGCACGTCACGGCCTCCGTTCAGCTTCAAGCGCATCTGCCCGTCCTGCCCGATGGCTTCGACCGTCCCTAATTCGCGGTTGGCAATCTTCAAGTCATTCGCCGGTGCGGTGAACTGGATGCGGTCGCCCACGGCGAAGCTGCGCGGCTCCTCGCGGTAAACAGAAACGCCCTGCTGCCGTCGAGGGTCATAGGTCAGCTCGGAGCCATCGGCCCGCACCACCGTCAACAGATTTTTCTCCGCGTCAACGCTCTTGACCCGCGCGTATTCCCCGCGCTCCATGCCGGTTTCTTTCGACGCGCGAGCGTAGCGCACTACATCATTGAACTCATACCGCGCGGCCCATGTCCGCTCCGGCCCGGTGAGGTCTTGGCGCGGCACAAGCGCCGCAATGGGATGCTCTTCTTTGCTAACCTGACCGCGCTCCTGCATCTCGGCGCGAATCGCTAAGTTGATCTCCACGCGAGAGCGATTGTCGGGCGAGACGACCAGCGTGCCTTCTGGCGACTTCGCGTATTCCGTCGCAATCGCAGCGATGCGATTCTCACGCTCTGGAATCTCATGGACGCGACCCTGCTGCTCCAAGCCTTGCACCGCCTCGCGCACTTCGCCCCTCGCAAGATGCTCGACCACCTGTTTCAACTCCGGGCTCTTCTGGCGGACGATCTCTTCGAGCTTTACCGTTTTCATGCCCGCATCCTGAAGCTGCGCGAAGGGTCGCCCAGCTTCGATTGCCTCATGCTGTCTCCGGTCGCCCACCAGCAACACGCGGTCGTTCGGATGCAGGCGATGCACAAACTCGTGCATCTGTTTGGTGGATGCGAGCGAGGATTCATCGAGCACATACAGGCGGCGTTCTCCGGTGTCCGGCTTTTCTCCACGCGCAAGATGTTTTTGCAGCGTGGATGTTTCCATGCCTGCATCGGCCAGCTTTTGCGCTGCGCGGGACGTAGGCGCGAAACCTTCGACCTTGTACCCTTGTGCCTCCGCTCCTTCACGGATGACGGTCAGCGTCGTTGTCTTCCCCGCGCCAGCTACGCCATCCAACCCCACCATCTTTTCGCGGGAGAGAAATACCTGGTCAACGGCGTCGCGCTGAGACCTATTCAACTCCGGGTGATGATCCTCTGTTGCAATCCGAATTTGCGGAGAAACCAGCATCGGGTCACCCATCCCGCGCTGATTGCCTTCCTGCATCCGCGTGATGATTTCACGTTCCATGCGAAGCATCGCGGCGGTGGTGTACTGCTGTCCCGCTCCGGCATGATTGACCGTGCGGAACTCGCCCCGCGCGGTCCGCTGTGCGAACTCCTGCCGGATGTGGGCATACGTCGTTTCCCCCATACCTCGATTGAGCGCGGCTTCCAGAAGTTCGCGGCGGTCCAGCACGGCGGAACGCTCGAAGAGATGGTCGCGGGCATAAGTGACGGCCTGTTGCGCGGCCACTGTGCTCCGATTCAGCGCGGGTTCGTGAACGTGGCGTTGTCCACGTTCACGCGCTTCGGCCACAACCCGGTCGGCCTGATGTCCATACTGCGCGGCTAGATTCCGATGCCTCTCTAATACCTCTCCCGGCGATAGCAGCTCCTTGCTGTCCCGCGTCCGGTGCGCGGCAACCTGCGCGGCTCCCGCCCCGTCTATCCCCATCTCGCGGAGATGATCTTTGATCTGCTCGCGGCGTGGGCTGCTGGCCTCCAGATACTCTTTCGTATACCCCTTGATCTCCGGCTGCCCATGCTTGCCGCGCTCCAGCTCGTAGCCCAACCTCTGTAACCGCATCGCCAGCTCGGAACGGTACAAACTGGTAGCGACACGCTGCGACGCGAATAGCTCCTGCGGCTGCAAGGCGCGGGTTTGTCCGTTGTCGCGTTCGGTGACGTTGAAGATCACAGCATGGGTGTGGAGCTGCGGCGCGGCGTAACCATCTACAGGCCGCGCGGTATCGTGCTCAAAGGTCGCGGCCACAAATTTGCCTGTCGTCTCCGGCGCGTGGACGTTGCCGATCCGGGCCTGCGTGTACTTCTCCAATTCGGCCAAGGCAACACGCACACTTTCCCGATGCGCCTCTCGCACGCGCTCATCGCCGCCGACAAGGGCCGTGAGAGAAACAGACTTCGGCGCGGAGAAGGTAGCATCCCAACCGGCGCGATGCTCTACGCTCGTCACTTCCTTGCCGAATTTTCCCTCGTAGGTTTTGGAAGCCTGATGACGAACAAGCTGCGCTTCCGTGTGCGGATGCTGGCCTTCGGTCAGACGCGCAAAGTGCTCATTGCCAACCGCGCCCGATAAACCCCATTGGTCGGCCAGCTTGCCTTGCCATTCACTATGTCCCTGCTGATCGCGGCTCCAATAGTTCTGCCGCTCTGACGCAAACTCCCGCTCATGGTACGTCCGTACCTGGGAAGCTGACAGCGGTTTGGAGATGGTCAGCATAGGAAGATTCTATGCCGTACTAACACGCGGCACTGCGCAAGAAACCATCCTTCGATCAATTGAGTCGCAAGCCTAGAGATATAAATGATTGGATTTCGTAGCGAGTGCAGAAGCCACCAGCTCCGCACTCGCTACGTTACGCCTGATATTTACTTGTTCTTCTGGCGTGCCTTCGTCAACTCGCGCTGGAGAATGGCCTGCGACACTGCGTTGTAGCTCATGCGCCAAGCAATCGAGTTACGGCCAACGTATTCAGGACGGCTATTCTCCTGCGCGTGCACATCCTGAATGCCGTTCACTAACTGTTCGATGCACGCTGGTACAAGCTCATCCAGTGGCACAATCCAAGAGAACGTGCCTTTCGGCTTGTTCCACTGAACGTTCGCGCGGAACCCGGCGAGCATCGGCATCATCCATCCGAGCGGAATCTTGCCGTCTATCTTCTCGTTTAGGAAAATCAAATCGTTCTGCTTATTCGGGTCACTCTTCACCCGGAGCTTCTTGCCGAGCTTGTAACGGCCAACTGGCATTCCAAGCGCCGCCTTTTCGATCAGGTCACGTAGCCGCAGGATATCCGGTGCCTTCGAGATGAGGATGCGGAACGAGTCTTCGTCGCTTTCCTCCGTCGCCTGTTCCGCGAAGCGCCGCACAATACCTTCCTTCCTACCGAAGAGCGCAACGGGATGACGGTTCTCGTCGTACACACTGCGGTCGAACACAGCAAGGTAATAGAGGACTTCGCGAACATCGACGGGCAGGTCTTCGTTCATCTTGTACGCAATCTTCCCGGCATAAGGCTGGCTCTTGAGAATCGCCTTCAGCTCGTCGAAGTGCGTGCGTAGGTTTTCAAGGCTCGTGAGGTCTACCTGCTGGCTAGTGTTCAGGCCGCCCGCGATTTCTGCGATCTGGCCATCGTCGATGCCGACGACCGCCTTGATGAACACGTATGCCTTACCGATGGCATCACCCGATTCCTGGGCTTTGATGATGGCGCTCAAGGTATGCGCTCCATCGACTACGCCGTGCACCTTCTCGTCGTCCAGCTCAAGAATGGCTTCTTTGCGGCTCTCGTCAAAGCGGAGTTCCTTCGCCACAATGGTGATGCCGCGATTGCGTTCATGAAACCTTGTCGGCTCTTCCTTCAAAGTCTGTGTAATAGCACGATAGACACCGCTGCGGGTGTTGACCTCGCGAGGGTTGACGGCACGCCAATTCCAAAGGGCGCTCGGCAGGTTGTTGGTGGGGGTAAAGAAGAGTCCGAATTTCGAGTCGCCATTCGGCGCTGGAATAGAACGGAACTGATGCGTGGAAAAACGCAAAGTGGCCATGTAATTTTCTCCGCGAACGGCCAATCAATATGGCACGCCGCATTGGGATTTGCACCCACCGCCTCTACGCCGAAGCCCAATTGCCTCGAACGCAAAAACAGAGGTACTGTCCGATTACTACGCCGAACTGCCCTGAAAGTCAAATCCTACTACCCAAGACCCTTAGCTATTTTGATAAGTTGTCGCAAAAGCGTTTTCGGTTATTCAATCCCCTTGGACTCATCCCACACAAATGCCTCTTTGGGTTTGTCGGCGGCTTTGTCAGCGGGCGCATCGAAAAGTGGAAGAGTGGTTTGGACCGCTGCCGATGATTTGGGTTGCTCTGTGCGAACTACCGGCGTCGGGGGTGACGGCCTGGGCACAACCGGCAACTTGCGTTCGATGAACTCCGGTTGTCCCCCGTGCTTCTTTGCAAACTGGAAGTGAACCGGCACAACGCGGTTCTCCTGCTTGATGAAGCCGTGCAACGGCTCCAGGCCGGAGACTTCAGACGCCATGACAAGCGGCTTGGTGGCAATCTCCATTGCATACGATTTCCGGCTGCCTAGCAGCCTCATGCTGCGCGACTCCTTCAACCGCTCCACTTCAATTTCCCCGATGGCATCGGAAATCCACTTCGCGGCGCGTGGCTCGGTGGTCTTGAAAAACAACTTGGTTGCAGGCTGCGAAAGCATCGCCTCGGCGTCCTGGCCGTAGCGTTTCTCAAGCTGGCTGCGGCCTTGAAAACCCAACACAACGGGATTGCCGTACTTGCGGTTTTCGGTGACGGCGGTGTGAAGCTGCGGCAGTTTGTTGAGGCTTGCCAACTCATCCAGCACGAACCATACCGGCTTCGCCGTCTGGTCTTCGCAGTAGCCCATCATGCGAAGGATGAATAAATCGAGCCACACCGAATGCAGCGGCAAAATCTTCGCGCGATAGGCAGGAGTGGAAGTCAGAAACACCCAACGCTTACGCGCGGTGTACCACTCTGCCGTCGCAAAGGTCGACCTTGTATGTTCCCACTCCGGCAATAGTTCTAAGCTGTCGGCCACCATGTTTAAGCTTGCCAGCACACCCGCCCGCTGCGCTGGTGCTCCCGCATCAAGCAGCGCGGCCAGCGGCGTTCCTTTCACCGCGTACTCGATCCGCGACGGGTCGGCCATCATGCTCAGAATGTCCCTCGGCTGCGGCCTCCGCTTGAGCAGATGGGCCAATATCCGGCGCGGCCCGTCGGTGAAAAATTCTTTCTCGTACTCCTTTTCCGGCAGGAACGCGGCGGCGATGGTCGCCGCTGTTTCGTCGCGGTCGATCTCATCGCCTAGACTCCAATACGGGCAACGCTGGTCCAGCGGATTCAGAATTAAATCTCCACGCGCGGGCGAATAAAACTCGCTCACAAAGTCCATCGCCGGGTCGTAGACGATGGCGCTCTCTCCGCGCTCCCGCACCTGACGAAGTAGCTGCCGGATGGCATTCGACTTTCCGCTGCCGGTATCTCCCATCATCAGAATGTGACTCGCTTCCAGACCCTTCGGAATGCAGTAGCCTGGGCCAAAGGGAAGCCACTGCAACAGCCGATTCTCGAAGCGCAAGCGGAAACGGATGCCGTCTGTCTTTGCGCTTCGCCACCCGAAAGCCGATGCCAGCTCCGGGCCTTTCGTCCGGCGTCCGTGGCGTTCCTCCTGCTCTCGCTGTCGCCCGTTTCGCTGCTTCATCCAAACCCGAATCACATAGAGCAGCATCAGCACGGCAAGGCTGTTGAGCATCGGTCTACCAAACAGCCACCACACGCTCACGCCATCGTAGACATACTCCTGCAATCCCTTGGCGAGACTGTCTACGGGAACTTTCTCCGGGGCGCTGTAAGCCACTCCACGCCAGCCCTCGGAGATGGCTTTGGGCGAGAGGCTGACGGGCAGTTTCGGGTCCGGCCCCGCAACAACATCCTCAGCGGAAGCGGGTATCGCCTTCCGCTTGGGCGCGGTCTTCATCACCCATCGGATCGTCATTTCGCTGTGCGGCATCCCTGCCCCTACGGAGCTGGCGGCATAGGTCGTAAGGTAGACCTTTTGGAGTGGGTCGAGCGTCCAATAGAGCCATGCAGAAGCCGGGAAGATGAGCACAAGCGGCCCCAACGCAAGCCAGAAAAGGAACCAGAACAACCGCCCCGTCCGGCTTGGGAAACGCATGGGGCGGCTCACGGCTTGCCCCCGTCCGGTCCCTCCTGGGACAGAAACTCCGCGAGAAGTTTTCGGGCGTCGGCCAGCTTCCGCATGTTGGCCTGGTCACGGATTTTGAGCACGGAATCAGGTAACAGATGCTTGCCTTCGGCGTTCGCCTGGGCCGTCGCGTGAAAGAGATTCAGGAGCATATATCGCAGTGCCGACACCTCGGCCAGCATCAACTCTGTAGGGTCTGCCGGACGCTCCCGCGCGGCTTTCAGGGCAAGCTCGCGCAGCCACTCAGCCACGGTTTTCCCTGCGCCTTCGGCGGCGGTTTCTACCTCGGCTAGTTCTTCCGGCGTTACCCTGGTTGCGATGGTTTTGGCACGGAGAACCGAACGCGCTTCACTGGTTGGTGAGGCTGGAGACTGCAACGGAGCCGGGATGCGGGGAGCGCTCATGGGAAAACCCGCCTCGAAAATAGCTTGCACCCCTGCGATTTGGCCGTCAAGCGCCGGTATGCTGAAAGCCTTTGTTTATCAGTGCGTTTACACATTGGGCGCTGTAAGGCGCTCTGCGCGTTTACACACGTAAACGCATTGTCGCCACGCCGGATGCACGCATCACCAAACTGCTGATTCAAAGTGCGTTCACGTCGCCCGCCTAAGACTTCAAGCCGGTTTACCGGCAGCATCCCGTTTGGGGGTGGCGTGTCGTTGCGTCAATCCCGTGCGCAAGCACGGAACCGGCAAGGTGTACCAAAGAGGGTTTCAATCCACGCCCCCGCGCGGGGGGCGACCTTGGGATCGGTGATTGATTCGCGGCAAACTGTGTTTCAATCCACGCCCCCGCGCGGGGGGCGACGCTCGAATTCCGGCCTCGCTTCTCAGTCTCAAACGGTTTCAATCCACGCCCCCGCGCGGGGGGCGACGCCTGCAAGAGTCGATCAACAATACGGTTGGGCTGTTTCAATCCACGCCCCGCGGGGGGCGACGGGCTTGCCTGCGCTGAAGGCTGCTCATCTGGTTTTGTTTCAATCCACGCCCCCGCGCGGGGGGCGACTCGGTCAGACCGGCTGCGATGGTGCCACCTAGCTGGTTTCAATCCACGCCCCCGCGCGGGGGGCGACGGCGAGGGCCGATGGGATTGCGTCGATGTGGCGCAGTTTCAATCCACGCCCCCGCGCGGGGGGCGACATTGTCGAAGGCAACGTCCTCATCAATGCTGGAGGTTTCAATCCACGCCCCCGCGCGGGGGGCGACTGTGGTCGTAGTGGCTGGCATCGCGCCGCCCGTAATGTTTCAATCCACGCCCCCGCGCGGGGGGCGACTGACTTCCATATAGCGGTATTGCGGCTTTTGGGAGTTTCAATCCACGCCCCCGCGCGGGGGGCGACAACCAGCGCTCGGCGGGACGATTTGAGTTTGGGTGTTTCAATCCACGCCCCCGCGCGGGGGGCGACGGATAGAGACTTCCATCGTGCCTGATGAGTATGTGTTTCAATCCACGCCCCCGCGCGGGGGGCGACCCTATCACCTATCAGATCCTCAACCAGTCATATTTGTTTCAATCCACGCCCCCGCGCGGGGGGCGACAATAGACCATGTTCTAGGATTACAGGAGAGATTAGTTTCAATCCACGCCCCCGCGCGGGGGGCGACTTGTGTCAATCACGGTTTTGCCCTCTGTTTTACTGTTTCAATCCACGCCCCCGCGCGGGGGGCGACTCGAGGGCACGTAGCGCGTTCCAAAACTCATGCTGTTTCAATCCACGCCCCCGCGCGGGGGGCGACGACACTGTTCTCTCGACACGCACCAATTCCCAGGGGTTTCAATCCACGCCCCCGCGCGGGGGGCGACAGCCCATTGCGCGTCCACGCCTGATGCTTGTAGTCGTTTCAATCCACGCCCCCGCGCGGGGGGCGACCAGGCCACCCAAGCGTAGGCGTCGGAGCTATTGTTGTTTCAATCCACGCCCCCGCGCGGGGGGCGACGGCCTCGGCTCCATGCACCGTACTTGGTCGGATGGGTTTCAATCCACGCCCCCGCGCGGGGGGCGACGCTATGTGCGCCGGGCGCACAGCCATGACATTCAAAGTTTCAATCCACGCCCCCGCGCGGGGGGCGACGTGGGGTCTGCTTGCGCTCCACGGCGGCAAGATGTTTCAATCCACGCCCCCGCGCGGGGGGCGACAGCCGGTCCCGCGTCTCGGCGATCTGCTTGGCGATGTTTCAATCCACGCCCCCGCGCGGGGGGCGACCCCGAACTCTTGGAGCGCATCCACCGGCATCCACGTTTCAATCCACGCCCCCGCGCGGGGGGCGACGCCCGGCCTCACACTGATTGTTTAGGCAGCTATAGGTTTCAATCCACGCCCCCGCGCGGGGGGCGACATAGTCCGGCCAGTCCAACTCCGTCATTGCGTTCTGTTTCAATCCACGCCCCCGCGCGGGGGGCGACTGATGCGGTTCACTTGGCACCGCCTAACGACGGACGTTTCAATCCACGCCCCCGCGCGGGGGGCGACAGGCTGCTTGCAATCCACACAGCGGCCCTTATCGCGTTTCAATCCACGCCCCCGCGCGGGGGGCGACGGCCGCACACCAGCCGTAATTCGTCGCCTCAAGGCGTTTCAATCCACGCCCCCGCGCGGGGGGCGACTCTCTTCGACAAAGCTGAAGAGCTACCTGAAGGCGTTTCAATCCACGCCCCCGCGCGGGGGGCGACTTACGCATATCAAAACTCCATCCTTGGGGGAGGGGTTTCAATCCACGCCCCCGCGCGGGGGGCGACATAACGCAGGCGGAAAGCCAGTGCCTGCAAAGACGTTTCAATCCACGCCCCCGCGCGGGGGGCGACCGGTAAGTGATCAGGTTGGAGTCATTGACTTTTGGTTTCAATCCACGCCCCCGCGCGGGGGGCGACGTGTTGCCAGAATGCTGGTCGGCATCCTGATAAGGTTTCAATCCACGCCCCCGCGCGGGGGGCGACTTCAGTCTGACGATGGAATGCTTCCGGCTGATGAGTTTCAATCCACGCCCCCGCGCGGGGGGCGACTACTAAGCCATCAGGCGTGGCCCCAAAGAAGTCGTTTCAATCCACGCCCCCGCGCGGGGGGCGACCCACAAGTCCAGTTGCCACGTACCGCATAATGGGTTTCAATCCACGCCCCCGCGCGGGGGGCGACTACCGATGACGCGGTAGTTCCTAATTGGGTTGGAGTTTCAATCCACGCCCCCGCGCGGGGGGCGACCGAGCCTTATCAGATCATGCGCGAAATCCGCGAAGTTTCAATCCACGCCCCCGCGCGGGGGGCGACTCATCACGTAATTGGCAAAGTGGAGACTCTTGAGAGTTTCAATCCACGCCCCCGCGCGGGGGGCGACTCAGCGCTCCGGATGGTGCAGTCATAGCGCAAGAGTTTCAATCCACGCCCCCGCGCGGGGGGCGACTCTCTGCCGTGGTTGGTGGCATGCCAGATCGACAGTTTCAATCCACGCCCCCGCGCGGGGGGCGACTCGCCAGAGCATTACTAATCCTCGGAGCGCAAAAGTTTCAATCCACGCCCCCGCGCGGGGGGCGACCCCAAGATCATAAAGAGCGCGTCGCTAGAGCAAAGTTTCAATCCACGCCCCCGCGCGGGGGGCGACGGGCCTGAATTCCTCAATGGAGGCACGCTGCCAGAGGTTTCAATCCACGCCCCCGCGCGGGGGGCGACGGGCATTGGGGATCATCCATGCACCTGATGCACCTGTTTCAATCCACGCCCCCGCGCGGGGGGCGACCAAAGACAACCACACAGGCTAAAGGACTTTTACCGGTTTCAATCCACGCCCCCGCGCGGGGGGCGACAATCCGTGGCAGTCATCAATCCCCACTCGTAAAGGTTTCAATCCACGCCCCCGCGCGGGGGGCGACCCGGAGGAAGCAGCCTTGCTGTAGTCGCCGGAGGTTTCAATCCACGCCCCCGCGCGGGGGGCGACATTTTAACGAACCACCAACCCAAAACTAGAAAGGTTTCAATCCACGCCCCCGCGCGGGGGGCGACTGACCCTAGGGAAATCTTATTCGAGAGACTAGGTGTTTCAATCCACGCCCCCGCGCGGGGGGCGACCAGGTCGTTCAAGCAGGCAGGCAATGTCATTGCTGTTTCAATCCACGCCCCCGCGCGGGGGGCGACGGGCCAATGGGATTGCATCGATGTGAAGAAAGGGTTTCAATCCACGCCCCCGCGCGGGGGGCGACGGAGTTCGGGACGCGGAAGAGTGGCGCGAGAATAGGTTTCAATCCACGCCCCCGCGCGGGGGGCGACTCAGTCTGTGGACCTGATTTCTCGCGGTAGAGCGGTTTCAATCCACGCCCCCGCGCGGGGGGCGACAAAGACAACCACACAGGCTGAAGGGCTTTTACCGGTTTCAATCCACGCCCCCGCGCGGGGGGCGACAGCTGCAGGAAAAGCTTGGCATTATCTCTCTCCTGTTTCAATCCACGCCCCCGCGCGGGGGGCGACAGAGCAAGGGCTCTGGAGGCGATTGGTCATTAGAGTTTCAATCCACGCCCCCGCGCGGGGGGCGACAGGCAATCGAGCGTAGGCGACATCAAGAGCTATGTTTCAATCCACGCCCCCGCGCGGGGGGCGACTCTCACGGAAGGCTTGCCCCGAAGAATCTCGATTGTTTCAATCCACGCCCCCGCGCGGGGGGCGACAGCACACGTCGTAGACAGCTCCATGCTCTACAGATAGCTTGCCACAAATGCGATCCTGACTCCAGTTGCTAATATTCCATCACTCTTTCAAAAAACCCAAGAGTATCTTCTTGGCATCAAGGGGCTTAGCTAATCTGCGGATGTTATAGAGAATCCGTGCTCGCTTGGGGTTCGCGTGAATGGACTTTGGGGTTGTCACGACTAGAGGATGAGGGGTGCTTCAGGGTCGTAGGAGAGCTTTGCGCCGACGTGTTCTACACGTCTTCTCCATTCGGATCCGAGAAAATAAAACCGGAGGCTGTCCTGAGCAGGGTCGGCTTCAGACACAAGACTTGCCCGAAGCATAACCCATTGCGCGGAGTCCACGACGCACTCGAAGACGGAGTTCTGCACTCGCTGTCCATGATCTTCGCACAACCGGGCCACGCGGCGCAGTCTGCGTCGTCCCGCGTCGTCGCGGGTGCTTACGTCGTAGCTAACAAGAACCATCATGATTGAATCATCTCCAGAAGAAAGCGGGATAGGCGTCGAGGCCCCCACGCACATGACGTGCGAGGAGCAACGCCTGCACATACGGCACCAGTCCGAGCGGAATGCGCTCTTTCAGATAGGGGTGCTCAATCTCGTCCTGCTTCCGAAGCTGCCAAGCGGACACGACTTGTTTGCGAGTGTTGTCGTCCATCTGAATGCCGCCCCCGTCCTCCTCCGTAAAGCCCGATCCTTGTATCTGACGCCGGTTGATGAGCGTCAGCACCAGACGGTCAGCCAGCGCAGCGCGGAGTTCCTCCATCAAGTCGAGAGCAAGACTTGGACGCCCTGGCCGGTCGGTGTGGAGGAAACCAACCGCTGGGTCAAGACCAACGCTCTCCAAGGCGGATTCGATGTCATGACGTAAGAGCGCATATACAAATGAAAGCAGCGCATTCACCCGGTCCAGTGGAGGCCGACGCGAGCGTCCTCCAAAATGAAACGCCTCTCGGTCGCCGCCGATCATTTGATCGAAAACCGAGAAGTAAACCTGTCCTGCCATACCCTCATGTCCCCGCGCTTCGTCAATGGATACTGCCCTCGCAGCCTCCAAGCCCGCCCAGGAGAGACGGTTCGCCGCGTCTCGCAGATCCTTCTCGCGTTTTTCATCTACGACCTCGCGGGCTGCTCGTAGCAAAACAACGCGGCTGTTTGCAATTTTGGCCGCTACGATAGTTCGCACGACGGGAAGGGCACTGATCCCGTCATCGGCGATTCGGTATTGTTGCCTCCGCAAAAGTACGTTGCCGGAGACAGGCCCATTCACACGGGCAATAAAGCTACCTTGCTCGGAGAGAAACGAGATTCCCACACCTCGCTCACAACACAACCCCAGCATCGGAGGACTGCACGACACGCGGCCCCAGCACACCAGCCCTTCAAGGGTATGCACTGGAACGCGTAGCTTCAATTCGTCGCCAACCTTGACCGCGACCGTCTCGCCGTCGCGGTGCAGGTATGAGCCTTGGGTCATCACATGCAGTGTATTGAGAAGTTTTCGCATGAGGCGGAACTAAACCTCCTGCTGTAGCGAGCGCAGTTGTAGCGTCACCCAATGCGCGGCGACATCATTGTGAGAAGTGGCCTCTGGAAGACACACATCAACCAGTGAGCAGTTGCGGCAGTAAGGCCCCGGAGTCGCAGCCGGTGTAACGCCACTTCGGTACAAACGGTGCATGGTTGCCGCAAGCTCTTCCGTTCGGTGGCGCAACTCCGATGTGAAGTCAACTTCCAGCCGTCGTCGCGGGTTGCCATAGAAGATAGCACCGCGCGCAATAGTGGTATCCAACATCTCTTCCAGACAAAGACCCTGAGCGCAGAGCTGCACCGTATCGCAATCGTTGGGTTTGCTCTTGCCGCGCTTGTACTCCACTGGATAGGGCGCGGGTCTGAACTCCACAATGTCGGCACGGCCTGTCAAGCGCAGTCTCTCTGACCGTATCCACATGCCGCGCACCGTGCGAACGCTGGCGCGACGACTCTCTCCGGGCAGGTCGGCGCGCTCATGCAGCAGTCGGCCTTCGGCGGTGCGAATGTTCTCCACCCACACCTGCTCAAGATGAATAAGAGCCCACTGACGCGGACAGAATGCAAGATGCTGCAGCCCGCTGATCGGCAGCGCATCATCGTCGGCTTCGGAGGTAAAGACGGCCATGCTCAGAACTCCCATCTATTTTGATTCAAAAGCCGTCGATCTCCTCAGGAGTAAGCCCTTCAAGATTGTTCAACGTATAGGTGCCATCCGGCTTTACAGTAAGCGTCCCGTGGACCTTTGCGGAGGAATACTGACCAATTTTACCGGGCTTGTGCTTCCACCAGACCAACTTGAGGACAGCCATGCTACCTTCCGGGCGAGCTGAGGAGGCGTCGTTCTCGAAGAGCTTAGGCAAAATTTCCTTGATCGCTTCGGCATCTGCATCGCTGAAACCCGTGCGTTCGGCCAGTTGTGGGTTCATGCTGCCATAGAAAACATACACCGCTTCATCGACGCGATGCTTCATGCCCATCGTGTCCGAACCACGCTTTGTGCCGTCTCCATCGCCGCTGACGCTCTTGGTGATCTGCGTGCTGGTCACGTCCACAGGCGCAAGACTGAACGCGGACTGGATGGTCACAGGTCCTCGGATTGGAATTGACACGCCTGTATCACCATCCTCGTCCTGCCCTTTTGCCTTGCTTTTTTTGGGTAGGGCAAAAAGTTGTCCGAAAGCGCGCACATCGAACCAGGTCTCGCTTGCAAGTTTGGCAGTCTCACCGGAGCCGAACTTATTACCAAGTGCCTTCTCCGCACGATCCCGCAAGCTCTTTGCGTCGTCGTTCTTTCGATCATCCGATTGAACGAAGATGCTGTGCCGGTTTTCGACGAGTCGGTCGCGCAACTTACGCTTGATGCAGACATCGGTGATCTCACCGTAACCGTTGTAATCGGTGCGTGGTCTATTCCCATTCAGTGGGTCGCCGTTTGGGTTGGCGTGCTTCACATGAAGCACAACGGCAAAGTCGATCTTGTGTTGTAGCGAACTCACGGGCTTCTCCTTATGCGGTTGAATGTGGACGACTCTATACTAGCTGCGGCTCTTGATTGCTCTCTTCTTTGGTTTCACTCTTTGACTCATCCCAGCGTAAGGCCGCACGCTGGCAGTGATAACCAAGCAGGAACTCTGCATCGAGTCGCCCCGGTCGGGTGAAATCGTCTCCGTGAAAACGGCTAATGACATCATCGAGCAAACTCTTCCAGACATAGAGTGCTGCTGGACGGCTACCCTGCAAACGCTGCATGTAAGGGCGAAGCGCTAATTCGATGGTGCGCCACGTAGCGGAAGGATGGTCTGAGAATCGCTGCATAAGTCGTTCAGCCGTAGTGCCACGAGTCTCTTTGGCAAGATACAGCGCATACCCCTCGATCTTCTCGGCAATGGCTAACAGCCTTCCAAACAAATAGTCCCGCGAGTTTCGATCTTCTTCAAGTGCCATCTTGTAGTTCCTCTCTCTTCTGCTTCCACGAACCAACGCACAGGCGACGCCAAGGCAATACTCGAACTCTTCTTCTTCGTGTCCATTCTTCGACCGCTCAAGGCCGACTCGTCTAGTAACTCTTCGGAAGCATGTCTCGACGAGATCGCGCGGGATTGGCCGAGCGTCGATGATGCAAGGCAACAGTCGCTGTACCGTTGCTTTTCTGAGCTTGCTCGGCTTCTTTACTCCGTCAGTGATTTCATACATCAACCTCGCCCCGTAGACTCCCCTTGCGATGTCCTCAGGAGCCGGTGCCCCTACGAACTGCCGATCCTTGCCTAAGTTCATCATCCACGCGGTATTTTCATGCCAACTGCGAATGCGTTCGAGAAACTCAGAAGCCTGCAACTCGCGATAATAGATGATTGCCATGCGGCCTGGTGTAGCTGAATCCAATGCCATGACCACAACATCATCACGATCCTTGAGTGCTGCACGATAGCCACGGAGCAGGCTATTGAACTGCTTTGCAAATAGCTGTCCCGCGTCACCCTTGTATCTCTCTGGGAGAAGTGTGGCCTGAGGTTTATCGACTTGCTCTGGAGGGTCAGCATCATAGGCAATCGTTTCGATTGGTCGTATTTGATCCGATCCGGCAATTACTCTTGGAATTGGGCTGCCGGCGACGGCCCAAGCCACGATAGCCTGGTCTGCGTTTCGATATCCCTGTCGTGCTAGAAGCCAACGCAGCGCACTATGAGCTTTCTGTGAAGCGAAATATCCAAGACTTGCAGCTTGCTCCCCGCTCAAGAAGCGACCTTTGAATGTATAGCCTTCATCATCGTCAGAGCTGATTAGTTTCGCTTGATCGCCGCTATCACGAATGCTCTTTGGATGAAGACGCGCTACACGACCCTTTGTTCCCGATGACATGCAAAGGTTTGGAGTGTGAGGCTTGCCAGATTCGAACCTCTCCCATCGAGAAAAGATGTTCGGATCTTCCCAGGTGTTCGCAACCATTTCATCGTTCGTTTCAACCCTCCAGCGTATCCATGCCTGATCGGGATCGAGCGCTTTTCCATTTATTTTCAGACGTTCGAGCTTCTCATCCTTCAATGTCAAGGTGCCGCTCTTAAGTAAATCTGCAATCAGGGTGCCTCGCTTTATATACTCGAGAACGATTGAAGCTTTGGTGTCTCTGTGTTCCGAGTTGCACCAATCAGACAGCTCCTTGCACAGGCGATCAAAATAATCACGCTTCAGTCCATACCTCGATCCGTCACCGGCACAATACGCAAGCTTATCCGCTAATGGATTGGCAGCTGGCGATCTACCCGAACGAGATGCTGAGGCCTCTGAGACGGGGATTAATGTGTCCTCTAATAGGGACAACTCGGCGTGCCTGAAATCACCCTTGCCGTTCAGGGTGATACAAATCTGTGTATTTTGAGGCCGCACAGAGATAGGCGGCAGCGGGTTCGTATCGAACTGCGGCTGGCCGGCGCAGCGATCATAGGTCTCGTAGAGCTTCTGAATCCAACTCAATCTATACCTCCGACTATTGAGGCGTATTGCTCCGCCTCGGTCTCGACATACCGGAGGTTCTGTTCAATGCCGAATATCTTCGGCATCATTGCGCGTATCTCCTTCTTGTGTTCAGCCGGAATCTGATCGGGCCGCGGAAAGGACAGTACCCCGTTGACCAGCTTTGGCCGCCAAAAGTTGCTGGCGAGTTGGTTTTCGCCCGTCTCGTCCGGGTAATCGAAGCTGTGGAACATGAAGCCATATTGCAACTCGCCGTCATGGTCAGACTCGCCTCTGCCCGAACCGAACTCACATGGCTCGACGTAGCCCTGACATTCGCGTGTCCCTAGAAAGATGTCCTGCCGTCCGCCGCGTTCGAGGCTGCGCTTTGCAATCTCGAAGTGCTTGCCGTCGTTGCGGTCGCGTTCCAACTCAGGACGGTGTTGATTCCACTCGAAGTGAGCGCGAACTTGATACTCCACTCGTTGCTCTGTCGCTTCCGAGTCAGGATCGCCCGTCAGGTAGGTATAGATCGCCAGCGTATTCCCGCCACCATAGTCCAGCGGTTTCACACCCTTTGTCTGAGTGCGAATGCGCTTCATCACTCTTACCTGGTCGATGTACCAGATGAAGGTAGGCTTCCAGTAGATACTCTTTGCGATACCCTTCAAGGCTTCATACGTCGGCAGATGGTAAGAGCACTTCTCCCCGCCCACACGGGTAAGCGGATCGGTAAACATGGCGTACCGTCCCCAGACGCGAAACTCAATCGTATTCTTTGCCGTGTTATGCAATCATGCTCTCCATTCTTCCGCTGCCGTCGAGCGTCAGGCCGAACTCATCCGAATAAAATTCCTCCAGCAAGCAAAACACACCAGTACCCGCCTGAACCTCATAGATAGCCCCACTACGAGTCAGAGAATCCATCTCCCATTGAAATGTATTGACAGCGAACCGTTGCGCTTTTCTTAGTAGTTGAAACTCTACTGCGAGATCGCGTGCGGCGCTAAGGGCTGCAACCAAATTCTTCCCCTCCGCACCGAACGGAACAATAATCCCTTGCATCTGGTTATCTATTACGCGAAATTCTCTGGCCGCGCTAGCAAATGACTGCATGAAACCATGCCGCTTCACGCCTGCCAGTCTTGAATCCGCGACGGCCATCCCATTCTCACCTAGCATTTGGAGCAGGGTGTCGTCCCGCTGTGCCTTCACTGGATAATCCATCTGATCTCTACGTGCAAAGAAGTGATGGCCGAAAAATCGTTCCATCTGGAGTGGGTCTGACAACGGGAAGGGCGCATCGCCCTGGTCGTCTCTCCAGTCTTCCAGCACACGCCGAGCATTTTGCTGGGCGCACCGAATCTCTTCCAACTGCTTCGGTAGCGGCTCTGCCATCTTTACAATATGTACCCTCCCGTTTGCACGGTCGCCATTACGATTACATCTACCCGCAGCCTGCGCGATGGAATCCAGTCCAGCCAGATCCCGCACCACGGTGGCAAAGTCAATGTCCACGCCAGCCTCAATCAACTGCGTACTGACGCAGAGTACGTGCTTTTTCTGAACTAGCGCCGCCTTCATTCTGTCTAAGACCTCAAGGCGATGTGCAGGACACATACGAGTACTCAGGTGAACAAAGCAGCCCTCTTCCATCGGGTCACCCAAGGCGTTTAGTCGCTCCTTACAAGCCATGTAGATGTCCTTTGCGTCACGCTTTGTGTTAACAATGACAAGGCAACTTCCATTGCCAGACAGCTCCTCGACTGCTAGATCGCTTACCTTCGCCGCGCTCCAAGCACCCGGCTCGTTCGACTTGTCGAACGTCTCGTACCGTTTCAGGTCACGGAAAAGCTGAGGGGCATCCCGCATTAGCTCGGCATCCTCCGTGAGCCGCATTTCTCCTTTCCCTCTATCTACACGATGGAGGAGTGGCTGTGTCGCGGTACACAACACAACGCTCGCGCCACACTGTTCTACCAAAAAATTCATAGCGTTGTTGAACATATGAATCATGCGTACTGGTAACGTCTGCACTTCATCGAAGACAAGGACGGCATTGGCGAAAGCATGAAGTCTCCGAGCAGAGCGTGTACCACCACCGAAGAGTGCTTCGAGCACCTGCACTGCTGTAGTAAAAACCACTGGCGCATCCCAATTCTCTGCCAACACCGATCCTCGCCAACTCTCTTTGTCGGGTGTAAGACTGGAATGGTGTTCAAGTACGATGGAGGCATAATTGTAGCCATCTGGTTCCAGAATCTTCCGTACTACCTCCGCGTTCTGGTCCGCGATGGAGATGTATGGGCTGACATAAATGATGCGATCCATATTCCAGCGCAGCGAATGGTGCAACGCAAAACGCAGGCTGGCTAACGTTTTGCCTCCTCCCGTTGGAACGGTAAGAGTAAAGACCCCCTTCGGACGTTCCGATGCTGCCAAGCAATAACTGGAAATTTTGAATCGAAGCTGATCGACCCACCGTTCATTCGAGAACGCAGCCAATTTGAGTTCTAGCCGGTCGATAAGCTCCTGCCACGAAGCATACTTACCATGTTGCCGAAAACTGGCAGCCGTGGGCTTATCGAAATCTGCTGTATCGGCGCGGTCTCCATCGATAAGGCAACTGAACAACATCCGAAGCAATAAACCTTGCTTGAAGGGCTGAATAACCTCATCGCTGTCTTTTTCACGAATGCGCTGCATCGCCGCATCTATCTCACTCGCAACATCCGGGCTATTGAGCAATATTTCCAGACGACCGCGTATTGTTTGTTCAACTCTTCTCCATGCCTCGTCACGGTGACTCAAGGCACCATCCTTCTGGAGCCTGCGGGTTAGTACGTCCACTCCATCGGGCGCAATACAGTCGATCAAACCCGAGTGATGCGAAGCAACGCATAGGGCAACCATCTGGCTCGCAATCCTTCCGCCGCCACCAGCAAGCCCAGCTCCTATAACCTGAGCTCCCGCCGTGGAGTGATCGACACTTCCCTTGAGTGAGAAATCAGGCTCCATCTCCATTGCGGCATTACCCGCAGCCTTTTGAAGGTACTGTTGAAATGCCTCCGAGTACTTACCAAGATCATGTGCAAGGCCGATCAATTCTCCCGCATGAGCCAGCCTGATCTTTCCAGCCAGATATGAGGTGTGCTCTGCGACGGAAGCAAGATGCAATCTCAGCTCCTGCCACTGCTCCGTATCGGAATCGAGTTTGGAATGAGCGTAGAAGGCTCTATTCCTCATGGATCAGTTCCCCCTGTTTATGCGCTGCTCCAGCTCTGCGATGGCCGCGACCACCTCATCCACGCTAGGGACTGGGCCGATCACCATGCCGGACATGGCATCGTAGTCGCGCCGCAGATCGGCAAGCATACCGTCATGCGGAGCCAGGGCAAAGCGGCCGGGAATGGCAGACGCCAGGTCAAGATCGGGCCGGTTGACGAACATCCGCGCATGTCGAACGCAGTCCTCAGCCCTCTCTGATTCTCCGCTTGCATTGCGGCCTATCTCCGACGCCAGGAGCCGGTAGACATCGTAGTAGTGACGCGACACGCGCTGCCCACCTCCCTTTAACTCTCCACGGCGGTCCCACCTCCGGCGTAGGCCGTGCAGGATAACTATCTAGTCCCTATACCTTTCCGGGAGTGCGTTTCAACCGGACGCCCGGTTGTCCGTCGTTTAGGAATTCGACTCCAGCCTTTTCCAATGCCTTCTGCACTTGAGAGAGCGTTGACGTGCGCGCGCCAACTTCCTCATCAAAGGACTCCATCCTTCGAATGGTCCCTATCGCCACGCGCGCGCGCTTTGCCAGCTCAATCTGCTCCATGCCAAGCAGAGCGCGTGCAGCCCGTAATTGTCTTCCCGTGATAATCAAAACAAGGGAAAGCTAACACGCGCAGCGGCATAAGCCCAAGTATATGAATACTATATACAAGTAATTGATTATTATAATCAACTATGAGATCATCTTGGCCATGCGAGGCTCTCAACATTCTCCGCGCATCCGAGGCGATTTCAGCGTTCATCTGCTCACGCAGATTGAAATGTTGCGTGGCGATATTTCTCACGAACAGCTAAGCAAGCGGCTAGGAGATGTGACGGAACGTTATCTCGCTCGATATGTGGCTGGCAAGGTTCATCTGCTGGAACGCGACTTCTATCAGCTTGCCAAAGCCCTCAGCATTTGTCCGCGAGTTCTGGCCGAACAATGGGCTGTTGCGTGTGGCCTGCGAGTGCCGCCACGCCTGTCTGACAAAGACGCTGTGGAGTGGATCAGGCAACGAGCGTACTGCCACTGGCGGCAACGTTCTCGGATTGCGCGGCTTCCAGCCAATCGAGTTCCCCCGGACCCCTCTCCTATGACCATCATCCGTGAGAAGTATGCAGACATACTCCCTCGCAAAACGCCGCGCCTCAGTTTGGTTCCCACAGCACCCCGAAGTCTACGCCGGAGGGAAAGCAGCAGTTCGCGCGGGCTTACCGGATGCTGGTGCAGTTCGTTCATGACGGCGAATCGCAAAGGACCATCGGAGCCATGCACGGCATTAGTGGAGAGCGCGCGAGACAGTTGATGGTAACGGCGGCCTACGCATGGGCTAGAAGAGCAGGCATTGACCTGATTGGTGACAGGTGGGTGCCTTTCAAGAATGACGCCAAACTGGTGAAGAACCTCTACGCTGGATTGCGGTTTTATGCGGAACGACAGTTCGCCGAGCTGGAAACTGAGGGAATATGAGGATCAGCCGTGAGGAGTTCAACCAAGCCATAGGGGCGTCTCTGAGTGCTTTGCGCGTCGAACGTGGTTTTTCGCAGACAGAGGCGGCGGAGGGCATCAACGCAATTCTCGAAGTTGACAGGCAAGAGCGGAGCATACGCGCTGTTGCCGCTTATGCCGCTCTTTCTATCATTTTGCGGAACGAGCAGGGTCTGACGCCGGAAGAGCTGGCAAAGCGTAGCCAGGTGCCGGTTGAATTCGTGTGCGATCTCGAAGCTGGAAAAGACCCTAATCCCGACTTTTATTTTCTCTACTGCCTCAGCATCGGTTTCGATCTCTCTTTTACGGAATTTGCGCACCGGGCTGAAGAGCTATCGGATATTCCCGATGAAGTGCTTCTGGAGAACGAAGCCAACGAAGAGGGGGAGCAACCATGAGCAAAGCACGGGTGAAGACGATTCGCCTAGAGCATAAGCACGGCGCTCTCTTCGATTACAGCGTGAAGGGGAAGGAAGTCGATCACATAAGGTTCTCTCAAGCGGAGCGCAGCGTAGTTTATGTGACCGTGGTGTTTGCTGATCGCACCGAGTGGTCCATCTCTATCGAGCCTTTTTCCCTGCCGACAGCAAGGGTCTCGCACTTTGTCTCCATCGAAGACGACCCCATTGCCGAGAGTGGACAGATGTTCTTACCGGATCATCCAGACTGCTACCCCCAATATGACGAGATTCAGCAAACGCCGAAACAGCAAAAGCCTGGGAAGAGGTCTAAGAAATGAAGTCACGGCACGATCCCGCGATGCAACGGTACAGGGAGGAATACCACCGTTGTTGTGGTGATCTGGTGCGCCAGCTTCGCATCGAAAAGGGCTGGGGTCTTGAGGACTTTTCAAGGGAGACAGGAATTTCCGTTCGCTGGCTCCGGAAGTTTGAGGAGAACCAGCTAACAACGAACTATTCCATGCGCTTTCAAATGCAAATGGTTCAGGCTTTGGGTTTCGGCGTCATGGAGATTCACCAGTTCTACAAACGTGTGGATGAGATGACCGAGGCAAGCGTCGGACCGCCCCCTTGGCTCATAGACAACGAAAAAAGGGGAACCTCATGATGCCGGTAACGAATCCGAAGGCATGGGAAGCAGTTACCGGTTTTACTGCGAATATCAAGGCCGCTGTCGAACGCTTGAACAAGCTGGCCGGTTATTTTCCTGAGAGCAAAGACCATCTCATCGCGGTTGCCGCGCGGATCGAGGCCGAATGCGATGCGACGATGAAGTTTCTCCTGGCCGAAGCACTGGCCGGTGTAGAGAGCAAGATGGGCGATTCCGACAGAGGATCGTCCAAGGGCACTGGCAGTTTGTGACTTCCCAGGTCTGTGTCGGAAGCTGCCGGTGCCCGCCCCAAAATGATCTCATTCGATTGAACCACGAGTTACAAAGGATGCTGCGGTTTCAGGAAGCGACCGCAAGCGGCCTGGCTTCCTCTTCCGTTGCCTCCTCCTCCTCCTCAAACGTGCTGCCGAGAATCATGTCCACGGCTCTCTGTGCGTTGGCGGCTGCATGAACGATAAGGCGGTTATCCTCTTCCAGCTTGGTAATCCAGTTCTGAATGTAAGCGGTGGTGTTGCGGTCGGTGTGCTCGTTGGCGACGCCAGCGGTGGCACAAAGAAACGCGGCTCCCATCTCTGCGACTAATTCCTCTTTACTGTAAAGCTCATCTCCGAAACGGTCGCCAAAGGTTCGGTTCAGGCGGGTTTCGTGGCCGGTGCTGTGTACCAGCTCGTGAAATAAAGTGCTGTAGTAGTGCGGAGCATCCACGAAACGGGGACGCGCTGGCATGTGGACGGAATCGGTAGAGGGCCGATAGTAAGCGCGGCACTCGGTGGGGCTGTTGAGATAGAGCGCGGGGCGGTTCTCCCATCCGGTGACGAAGTTTTCGCAAAGCTCGTCCTCGTCTGTCTCCGGCGCGATGGCAGGCTGCGAGATTTCAGGAAGGGTGAGGCCGTCGCACTGCTCCACGTTGAAAACCGTGTAATTGCAGAGAACGAAAGGAACGCGCTCATCCTCGCCCAGTGCTTTCTCCTCCTTCGTAGCATATTCGGGAAGCTGCTTGTAAAAGATAATGGGCGTTCCGTGTTCGCCTTTGCGGACGCTGCCTTTCAATGCCTGCGCCTGCTTGAACGTAAGCCAGAACGGGGAGCTGTATTCGCTCGACCAAAGCAACAGAACATTGATGCCCCGATAGGGCTTGCCGGTGTAGAAGTTGCGCGGGAATGGGCCGCCTGCGAAGCGCGGAGACTTCCACGGCTTCTCCCACGGAATCACGCCAGCCTTGAGGCTGGAGAGGATGCGGTCGGTAACGGTCTGATAGATACTCGGCCTGTTCTTGGTATCGGTCTTTTTCATCGCTTTTTGCTCCTTCGTCGGCTTTTGCTTTCGCACGTCCGCGTTGAAACGCGGCATGTACATGCCGAACGCCTCCTGGCGAAGGCGGGGGTAGCAAACGGAAAGGTCTTCGAGCGCAGCTTTTTGGGGGGGACCGCGCAGCGGGGGAGCCAAAACCCGGAGGGCGAACGGCCTTGGAGAGCGCGATCGGGGCAGAGCCCCTTTGATGTCTTTTGTCAATGGTTGGGCGCAGGGGCGTCAGCCCCTGCATCTGTAGAGGTGGGTTCTTCTCGAATTTCTATAGCGTGGGGAACCAGGCAACAATCAGCGACAGTCGCTCAAACTTCCATACGCGGGTTGGCTACCGCACGAACGTGTGTCGTCGCAGGCTTGCCTCGGACTTAGCACGGGCGTCGGAAAGTATTCCGGCCCAAGGGGCTCTCGAGGATCACCATGACCGGTTGCCCGGTTCCCAACGCCATAGAACTTGAAGAGCCTCCTTTCTGCGCCAGTCATAGCGACATGAAAGAATGTCGGAGATGACTAGCGAGAGGATTTATCGCGAACCCCCGATCTTCACGCGGTCTGAACTCGTTACGGAATTAAGCAGCGGCGATCCTCATCGCATGGCAGTCGCACTGAGAAGTGCTGTTCGCCATGATGACGACTGGCAGTGGACTCAAGAACAGTGCTTGGCGCTGTTGAAGGCTCCCGCCACGGAGGTTCGTTGGGCTGCGGCGACTGGTCTTGGGGATATGGCCTTTTTCTTTAATCGGCCGGTCGACCACCCGCGTGTTCTTGCTGCCCTCTATGAGGCCGCAGAAGATCCTTCGATCTCCGATCCCGTTCTTTTCAGCATCAGCCTCATCAAGCAAAAGTTCCCTCCTAGCTAGTCGCCATGTTGAGCCGCATCTCCTGACCGATGGCCCAGACAAAACCAGCAAGCTCCCTTGCGATAGCCGCGACGACGACCGTTGGCTTCTTGCCTCGGGCGACCATCGAGCGATAGCGACTGCACAATCTGGTCTGTGCCTTCCAGGCGATATCGCGTATTTTCTTGGGCAATCGGACGAGGATCTCTGCCTTCTCTTTCGCGATGCGTGCTGGGTACTGATAGCTCCAAGCCGCTTCGATCAACATGCGCCTGGCTTCGCGGTTACCGGTCTTGGTGATGCCACCCCGTCGAATCGTTCCGCCACTGGAATGCTCGGAGGGAACGAGACCGAGGTAGCCCATCAGAAGGCGCGGTGACTCGAAGCGGCTAAGATCTCCAGTGGATGCAATGAATGTCGCAGCGGAGATCATGTCAACGCCGCGCAGCCCGCGCAAGGCTTCAACGAGCGGCCCCAGTGACCAGCTGGCCACCATCGAAGAGATCTTCTCTATTAGGGCATCTCGTCTCTGCTGCGCGGTCCACACCGTCTCCAGGTAGTCATGGAAGACGATGCCGTGGGCATGCTCCTTGAAGGTCTGTCCTGCAAGCCAGGAGCGATGGCGCTGTGTCCAGTGCTTGCCGGTCGGGTAGCTCCGGCCATGGCGAAGCAGGAACGCGAGCAACTGCTGGCGAGCACGCATCAGGTGCATGGATGCATCGACCCTTGCCCTCACTAGGTCGCGAAGCGCTTCGTGTGTGGTGTCCGGGACCCACACTGGCGTTAGGTCCCCGTGGCGGTGGAGAATAGCCAACTTCTCAGAATCTCGTCGGTCAGTCTTGATCCGCTCTCCGGGCTTACGCGGGATCATCGACGGTGCGGCCACCGTGCACTTGTGCCCGAGGCCTGTCAGTTGGCGATGGATGCCGTATCCGCAACCGCTGGCTTCATAGCAGAAGTCGAGCTCACCATGTCTCGCGAGCTGCTTCGCCATCTTCTGTACAGCCTCCGGGGTGTTCGGGATCACACCGATGAACCGCACAGTTCCGCTCCGGCCGTCTTCTGCAACGCTGATGGAAATGGTCGCCTTGTGGACGTCCATGCCGACGAATGATCTGATCTGCTTCATGCCTTCCCTCCTGTGAACAGGAGAACCGATCGTGCGGCTCTAGAAAAGACATACAGACTTAGGAGGCTTGTCTACCGCATCCGTGCGCGTTAGCGCACCGAACTTCAGGGACGGGCGTTACGGGGCCGGAACAGGCCCCGTTGGGATGGGTGGCGGAAGACACCGGCAGCATCGGTGGCTGGAGACAGGGAAGGCGCTCCTTCCCACCAAAAACAGATGGGCATTGAGAACGAAAAAGCAACACTATGGCGGACGTGTCCCGAACGGGCTTTATCCAAGATTGACAAGTGTTAGGCTACAGGCTACAGTAATTCAGGTGAGGATACGCAACTTCATCCATAAGGGTTTGAAGAAGCTCTACGCGGATGACGCCACCAAAGGCGTTCCGCCCGATACGGTGGACAAACTCCGCAAGATGCTTGCCTTTCTGGATGACATGGAAGACCCGGAAGAGTTGCGGATGCTTCCCTCATGGAAAGCGCATACCCTAACGGGTGATCGCAAAGGCACATGGAGCCTGAGTGTTACGGCCAATCGGCGGTTGACCTTCCGTATCGACACAGCCGAACGCGAGATTTACGACGTGAACTTAGAGGACTATCACTAAGCCAAAGGAGAAGAGACCATGCCCATGAAGAACCCGCCCCATCCTGGGGATTTCATTCGGACAGAGATTATCGAAGCCGCAGGGCTGACGGTTACGGCGGCGGCGATAGCGTTGCGCGTCTCGCGGCCTACGTTGTCCAGTCTTCTCAATGGCAAGGCTGACTTATCCGGGGATATGGCGCTGCGTATCGAGAAAGCCTTTGGAGTGAAGATGGACACGCTGATGCGGATGCAGTCCTCTTACGACATTGCCCAAACTCGCAAGCGCGAGAATCAAATCCGTGTGCCGCGCATTTCGGTATTGGCCGCTACGCACTAGCGACATGCCGGGAATTTCACCAGCGCGGTTGAGGAAGGCCCACACAAAGCGCACTAAGAACAGCCGCCAGCGGCGGCTCGTGCGCGAAGATTTGCCGCTAAGAACGCCCCGGCGGGGCAGCGGCAAATCAGAGCAATCTCAGTAAGAAGAGTCCGGGCCGGAAATTGAAATGATTGCCCTCCCTGCGCCAGCCTCCGCCAGCGGCTCCGGCCAAAGACGGCTTCGGGAGATTCACGGTCAGCGCGGCTTATTGCGCTGACCTCGTTTGCCTTTGTCGTGTGTCTCTGCCGCTTTCGACGCCTTGGCCCTGGCATCGTCCGGCTGCGGCAGCTCCCAACCTGCCATGCCTTGCAACACGCGGTCGGCGTGCTTGATCGTATTTACGTGTCCATAATGGCTTTCGATCATGTGGACGGAAGTACCCATCTGCTCGGCAAGGAAATACACGTCCACGCCTTCCTGCAAGCGAAGCGTGGCATAGGTATGCCGGAAGCAATAAGTCGAGCGCGGAACGCCTTGCGTTCCTTCGCGCAGATTCGCTTCCTTTAGAAGATCGGCAATCAGGGAGTTGTAGAGAGTCTTTGCGGGCTTGCCTGTGATGTTGGTAAATACTCGGTCGTCCTGTTCCGTCGCTTTGGAGATGGCACGGATGCGTTCCAGATAATCTCCGACGCTCTTAGGCGCAACCAGCTTGCGCGATTTGCCCTTGCCCTGCACGAACAGGACAACGATCTCGCGTCCCTCGCGGTCCTTCGCGGGCATGATGTCACGCCAGCGGAGATTCTTCATCTCCGCTGGCCTCATGCCTGTATTGCAGGCAATCAGAATCATGTTGTAGGTGACGGTGCGATACCAGATGCTCGAAGGCTTATCCGCCTCACCAATCCACTTGCGGCCTACGGTGTGGAGCTTGCGATATTCTTCCAGCGTGAACTCATCACGCCGCATCGTCTTGAGCTTCGGGCGCTCGTCAAAACGCTGGCTGGCGGGAACATAACGCTTCTTGACGGCGTAATTCATCACCGCACCGAAGATGGACATCTCGAAGCGGATGGTGGAATCGCTTATGAAGGGAATCACCCGTTCTGCGGAAGGTTTAACTTCAATCGGTTTCAATACTCTGATACCCAAGGTTTGCTGAACCTTGGTGCGGCGCTCGGCCTCATGGTCTGCGAAGGATTGCGCTGCGTCGGCTGTGACTTGGCGAACGCCGTTGCGCCGGTGGCGTCCCGCGCCGTTCTCCCGCCGCCATGCCGGATAGCCGCCCCACCGTTCATCACCGATAAGGTGGACCTGCGTGGAACCTGCATATCTGTCTAACGTGCCTTCAATGACGGCTCGGAGTTTCTTGGGCCGCGCGGCGCTGATCTCTCCGCGCTTCGCCCGCGCTTCCTGTGTCAACAGATACTCGTGTGCTACGTCGCGGAAGGGGCGGTTGAACACAGGAACGTCGTGCTTGATGCGAAACCGCACGTCCGCGTCCTGATCGAAGGCGCGTTCCCGCGCCGCTTCTTTATCCGATGTTTTAAGCGAAACCGTCTTGTAGCGGTCGGCCTTCGGCATCTTCATGCGGCAATACCACATCCGATGCTCCACGTCGCCGCGCCTAAAGAGAATCAGGCCCGGTTTCAGCTCCTCTTTCTCGGTAACGAAGGACATATTGCCTCCTGCTGTTGATACCGTTCTGTGCAGTTTCCGTGTAGATTTTCTCTGCAAGCCATTGATTCTTTGTGGCTGTGCATACTTTGTATGGAACATTATAGAAAATTATGTTCTTTATTTCTAGTTATTTATGATATAGTTCTCATCCTGAGCGAAGTCGAAGGATCTGCTTTCACCAACCACAAACCGCGCGAAGCGCGACCCTAACCCGGAGCATCCCGATGCGCAAGAACATCTCAGGATCATCTCCCTTTGAGCCGGTCATCGGCTTTTCGCGCGCCGTGCGCTTCGGCAACACCGTTCACGTCTCCGGCACAGGCCCGGTAGGCGCGGACACCGCCGATGCCGCCGCGCAAACCCGCCACACCATCCTCATCATCAAAGAAGCCCTGGAAAAAGCAGGCGCCAAACTCGAAGACGTCGTGCGCACCCGCATGTATCTCACCCACGTCGATGACTGGGAAGCCGTGGGCAAAGTCCACGGCGAATTCTTCGGCACCATACGTCCGGCTGCTACCATGGTCGTTGTCGCCAAGCTTCTGAACCCATCCTGGCGTATTGAAATCGAAGCCGACGCCATCATCACGAATCCTGAAAGTCAGTGAGCCCCAACTATGTCGAAACTATCGATCCGCGATCTTGATCTCCAGCACAAACACGTTCTCATGCGCGTCGATTTCAACGTGCCTCTCACCGACGATGGCCGCGAAATCACCGACGACACCCGCATCCGCGAAACGCTGCCGACACTCGAATATGCGCTGCGCCACAAGGCGAAGCTCATTCTCGCCTCGCACCTCGGCCGCCCCAAGGGTAAGGTGAACCCCAAATACAGCCTGCGCCCGGTTGTCGATCGCCTGCGCGTGCTCCTCGATCACCACCTCGGCGAGAGCGTCAACGTCGCTTTCTCGCCCGACTGCGTCGGCGAAATCGCTACCGAGCTTTCCCGCCAGCTCGAATCCGGCCAGGTGCTGCTGCTCGAAAACCTCCGCTTCCACGCCGAAGAAGAAGCCAACGATCCTGCCTTCGCAAAGCAGCTCGCCTCGCTCTGCGAAATCTATGTGAACGACGCCTTCGGCAGCGCGCACCGTGCCCACGCATCCACAGAAGGCATCACCCATTTCGTCAAGCAGTCCGCCGCCGGCCTGCTCATGGAAAAAGAATTGAACTACATGGGCAAGGCGCTCACCGAACCGGCCAAGCCCTTCGTCGCCATCCTCGGCGGAGCCAAAGTCTCCGACAAGATCGAAGTCATCGATAACCTGCTCAGCAAAGTCGATGCCCTGCTCATCGGCGGCGGCATGGCATACACCTTCCTCAAAGCCAAGGGCCAGGAAGTCGGCAAGTCGCTCGTCGAAGCCGACAAAATCGAAGTAGCCAAAGAAGCATTGAAGAAGGCCGAAGCAAAAGGCGTGCGCTTCCTGCTTCCCGTCGACCACGTCCTCGCCGACAAGTTCGCACCCGACGCCAAGACGCAGATCTTCTCCGGCGACGGCCCCTTTCCCGCTGACTGGATGGGTCTCGATATCGGCCCGAAATCAGTCGAACTGTTTGCCGAAGAGATCGCCGAAGCCCGCACCATCGTCTGGAACGGCCCCATGGGCGTCTTCGAAATGCCAGCCTTCGCTAACGGCACCACGAAAGTGGCCAAGGCCGTCGCGAAAAACAGCGAAGCCATTTCGATCATCGGCGGCGGCGATTCCGTAGCAGCTGTAAAGCAAGCCGGAGTAGCCGACCAGATCACGCACATCTCTACCGGCGGCGGCGCTAGCCTGGAATTCCTCGAAGGCAAAAAGCTTCCCGGCGTCGAAGCACTGACGAATAAGTAGCGAAAATAAGTCGTCATTCTGACGACCAACGGGAGGAAGAATCCCAAAGATGCTGGAGAAGGCCTGGGTCTACATACTCGCAAGCGACCGAGGCGTTCTCTACATCGGAGTTACCAGCAACCTATACCGGAGAGTCCTGGATCACCGTGCAGGCATCCGTTCCGGCTTCGCAACGAAATACAAGTGTCACAGACTGATCTACTACGAAGAATTCAAGTACATGACCTCAGCCATCGCGCGAGAAAAAGAACTAAAAGGCTGGAGAAGATCCAAGAAGTTAGCGCTCATCCGCACAACGAATGAACATTTCCGCGACTTAGCCGACGGCTGGGGAAAACTACTACCAGGATTCGAGCCACAGCAAAATTCTTAAAAGTACATCATTCTAACGACCCAAATAGCGGCGTCATTCTGACGACCAACGGGAGGAAGAATCTCCGGCAATCTCAGCAGCACCAGAGATTCTTCACTCCGCTGCGCTTCATTCAGAATGACGGCGGTAAACTGAGTAAAACTTAGGACAAGAAAACAAATGCGCAAACCACTCATCGCAGCCAACTGGAAAATGTACAAAACCCCGGCCCAGGCCGAGGAGTACGTCAAGGCCTTCCTACCACTCGTCACAGGCCATGACCGGGACGAGATCGTCCTCTGCCCTTCTGACACATCGCTTGGCGTCGTCATCCCCGCCGTCGCCGGTTCCAACGTCGCCGTCGGCGGACAGAACATGCACTGGGCCGAAGAAGGCGCCTACACCGGCGAAACCTCCGTTCTCATGCTCACGGCCATTGGCGCGACGCACATCATCATCGGCCACTCCGAGCGCCGCCAGTACTTCAACGAGACCGATGAGCTGGTGAACAAAAAGTTGGCCACCGCGCTCAAGCACAAGCTCACGCCCATCGTCTGCATCGGCGAAGTCCTCGCCGAGCGCGAAGCTGGACACACCGACGAAGTCCTGCGCAAGCAGATCACGCTTGCCCTTGTCGGTGTCACTCCTGAAGACGCGGAAAATATCGTCGTCGCCTACGAGCCCGTCTGGGCCATCGGCACCGGCAAGACCGCCACGCCCGAGATGGCAGCCGAAGCCCACCTGCTCATCCGCAGCGAGATCGCCCGCCGCCTGGGCCGCCACGTAGCCGACAGCATCCGCATCCTCTACGGAGGCAGCGTCAAGCCCGACAACGCCATCGCCCTGCTCAACCAGCCGGAAATCGACGGCGCCCTCGTCGGCGGAGCCAGCCTCGACCCCCAATCCTTCGCCAAAATCATCAAGTATTAGCAGCGAGTGGCTCAACACCGGGTGCCCCATCCCATCTCCTCGCGATTTCGAGGAGATAGGGTGGGTCGAACCAGACCGCGCGAAGCGCGCACAATCAAGGGTAGAAGCACCGGGGGCTGAGATCCCAAGACCATTGCCCATCCACACCCATCCACGATAAAACCCACTCATGGCCATTCAATTCAAAGCAAAGCTATGGGCAGGCATGGAAGGCACCATAAACGGCTTCGCTTTTAAGACCTCCGCCTTCCCCGATGGCGACGGGAGCCACCAGTTCATGGTCAACGGGACCATGCGCGCCGGGGCAAAGGCCGCCATCGGCGACACCGCTACCTTCGTCATCCAACCCGCCAGCGATACGGTAGAGTTCGAGATTCCCAGCGATCTCAGCGCAGCTCTGAAAAAAACTGCGAAAGCTTCCCAACAATGGGAGAAAATCACGCCCAAAGCTAAAGCCGAATGGGCTCTCTGGATCACCTCGGCGAAGAAAGAAGAGACACGCATCGCGCGGCTGGCAAAAGCCATCGAGCGCCTCACCAAAGGAGATAAACGCCCCTCCGACTAAAACGCCTGTCGAGCGGCGGGGTCATTTCCCACCCGCAGCCACTCCATAAGCCGCCAGCACCGCCCCGGTCTTCCGGTTGAACAAAATCGCCGCTCCACGCTGAGAAGCAATCGTGAACTTAATGTGTCCCCCGCTCACTGCATCCCGAATATCCACCGGCTGATCGCTGAACGACTCATTCGAGAAGCTGTAAAGAACCGCATCATCCAGCACCGTAGGAAACGCCAGCACACCCGCTGACAGCGCGCCATCGAAAGCAGGCTTCACGCCCGCACTCTGCAATGCAAACCGGTACAACGCAGCCAGCGCATCGTAGCCCTCGGCAAACTCCACCGGATCGGCAGCCCAGAGAATCTTCCCCTGTCCATGCGAGATAGTCTCGACCGACTTGCCATCGGCAAACCGCAGCACTTCCATCGGCCACTGCTGCGCCAGCGTCGGAAAACTTACCGGCATCACAGGCTGTCCTGCAATGTGCAACTCCGACTGCCGAACCGA
>NZ_LMUM01000021.1 GCF_009765985.1 Acidobacterium sp. S8 | reverse complement strand
TCGCGGTGAGATGGCGCCCTTCTCGACAAGCACATCGAGATTGATCACGTGTTGCCAGTAATCAGAGCCATAGATCACCACCGTGATCTGCTTCGCCAGTTTTTTCGTCTGGGCCAGCGTCAGCAGCTCAAACATTTCGTCGAGCGTGCCGAAGCCTCCGGGAAAGACGACGAGCGCTTTGGCCAGGTATGCGAACCAATACTTGCGCATGAAGAAGTAGTGAAACTCGAAGTTGAGCGCAGGCGTGATGTAGCGGTTCGGCATCTGCTCAAAGGGCAGCTTGATGTTGAGGCCAATGGTTTTGCCGCCTGCTTCGTAAGCGCCTCGATTGGCGGCTTCCATAATGCCAGGGCCACCGCCGGAAGTGACGACGAAACGGTTGCGCTGTGATTCTAATGACATGCTCCACTCGGTAAGCATGTGGGCGAGGCGACGAGCATCTTCGTAATAGCTGGCCATCTCCACTGCCGCTTTGGCGCGGCTCAGTTGCAAAGCGCTGGCATCGCCTTCAGGCTCGCGGGCCGGCTGTTCTTCTTGGGGAGCGGATTGTCGCGAGCCGGTGTTTTCCAGCAGCTCAAGATCGTGAGTGGCTTCGTCGCGCGCGCGAAAGCGCGCCGAACCAAAGAAAACAACCGTGTCCTGGATGCGCTCACGTCGGAAGCGCGCCAGCGGCTCAGAGAATTCAGAAATGATGCGAATGATCCGGCCGTCGTGGCTGTTTAGAAAATCCGAATTTTCGTAAGCAAGCGGGGCACTTTCAAGCGGCAAAGGATCGTTATCAGGCATGGTCACGGTTCACGGTATTCGATTGCATCGCTGACGGCAATCCAGATATTGAGCAGCCCAAGTCCGGAGATGATGCCGCGGACTACGCCATTTGCCGCGAGCCACGCAACCTGAGGGAAGAGCTGAAAGAGATGATTTTCGTCCCAGAGATGCGTCCATGGCAGCGCGACGACCAGCAGGCCGAGATAAAGGCGCACAATGACGCGCACGAACAAATCAATGCGGCGTAACCACACCGGCGTTCGATGCGGATGAGTAACGAGACGAGGCGCAGGTTTAGAAGCGGGTTCGGCCGAGCCGTTTGGTGCGTTGGACGAAAACAGGTTCGGCTGATAAGACATGAAATCGATGCGAGTAAACAATGCGTCCTAAACGCAAAGCCGCTCTTTTCAAAACAGTAACACAGCGGCCGAATGGTTTCAGCGCAGAAGATCGAAAGGAGCGGCTGGATGACTGCCTGGCGCGGGGAATGCCGATCGCTCTTTTCAAGTATCGGAATGGAAACCGGTTCAACGCAAAATGCGAAGCCAAACTTTCTAATGATGGTTACCAATGAATACACAGGGCGTCTACATCCCTACATCCCTGCCGAGTAGACATGTTGTGGAACACAAATCTAAAGGAGAGACTGTGAAAAAGATTGGATTATTGATTCTGGCTGCAGCGCTGGCAACAAATATAAATGCACAGGTATACAAGAGGGCTTCCGATGGCCATGTATCGGCCCAGGATGACAGTTCCCAAAGCCGCGAAAAACTGAAAGCAATCCAGCCCAATCTGACAGCTTTGCATTATGGATGGCAATCTGTTGACGGTATCAATCTCTTTTATCGTGAGGGCGGTCCAGTCGAAGCGCCCACTCTTGTGTTCCTGCATGGCAGTCCGACTTCTTCCATCATGTATCAGTCCGTAATGGAGCAGCTGGCGGCGACGGGTCTATTGCACGTCATTGCAATGGACTATCCATCGTATGGATACTCCGATGCTCCGAACCATGAAGAGTATCCATATACGTTTGATCATGTTGCTGAGACCGTGGCGCATTTCCTCGCAGCCAGAAACATCAAGCGATACGCGCTTTACATGCAGGATTATGGAGCACCCATAGGCTTTCGGCTCATGCAGGCTGCGCCCGATCAGGTTTCCGCAATCATCGTTCAAAACGGCGTGATCCATCTCGATGGATTTCCTTTCGCCCAGGACCCGAATGGCAAGCTCCGAAGCTATTGGCGCAATCGCGACTTAACGAGCGATAAGCAATTCGCGGACGAAGCGGCACATACGCCCTTCCCAGGTGCGTCCAATTGGACCCTGGGACCGGATGTAAACCCGGACAATGAATTGCTGACGACCATCTCGCAACAGCGTCCCGGTGTCGTCGATGCGCATCTCGACTTGTGGTTCGATTCGGTTCAAACCTGCCGCGCTATCCCGAGTGGCAGGCACTGCTGAAATCGCTTCATATACCCGTTGAAGTGATATGGGGGAGCCGCGACAACTTTTTTACCGTGCCGGGCGCTGTCGCCTATCTGCATGAGGCTCCCAGGGCGGAGATACACATTCTCGACGCAGGACACTTTGCAACGCTTGAAGTTCCCGATTCGATTGCAGCCCTGGTTGCAGATTTCGCGCGCCGGAATGATCTGCGCTGAGAAGTGCGATGCGCAACGATGGAATTCTCTCGATGAGAGCAAAAAATATGAGGCCCGGAATACGGGCCTCATATTTATATAAGACAGAATTTACGCCGTAGGCACGGCGTGACGCTTGGGACGGCGGTTCGCCTGCAGTATCTTCTTGCGCAGGCGCAGTGATTTCGGCGTGACTTCGACCAGCTCGTCGTCGGCGATGAATTCGATCGACTGCTCGAGATTCAACAGGCGCGGCGGCGCGAGACGGATAGCATCGTCGGCGCTCGAAGCACGCATGTTGGTCAGTTTCTTTTCACGCACCGCGTTGACGTCGAGGTCGTTGTCGCGCGAGTGCTCGCCCACGATCATGCCTTCATAAGCTTCGACGCCGGGCTGCACGAAGAGCGTGCCGCGGTCCTGCAGACTGTCGAGCGCGTAGGCGGTGATGTTTCCGGAGCGGTCGGAGATGAGTGCTCCGGTGAGTCTTTGCGGAATTTCGCCCTGATATGGGATGTATCCGTCGAAGAGCGCATTCATCACGATAGTGCCGCGCGTCTCGGTCAGCATTTCCGAGCGCAGGCCGATGATGCCGCGGCTGGGTACGCGGAACTCAAGGCGCACGCGGCCTGAACCGTGGTTGTGCATCTTGACCATTTCGCCTTTGCGAGGCCCAAGGCGCTCGATCACGGTGCCGACAAAGTTTTCCGGAATGTCGATCGTGAGGTGCTCGACCGGCTCCATGACTTTACCGTCGATGGTGCGGGTGACGATCTCAGGGCGGCCTACCTGCAGCTCGTAGCCTTCACGGCGCATCATTTCGATCAGGATAGCGAGCTGCAATTCGCCGCGGCCCAGGACCTTGAAGCTGTCCGGGCTGCCCGTGTCTTCGACGCGGATCGAAACGTTGGTGAGCAGCTCTTTTTCCAGGCGCTCACGCAGGTTGCGCGACGTTACGAACTGACCTTCGCGTCCGGCGAAGGGCGAATTGTTCACCGAGAACTGGATGGCGATGGTCGGCTCGTCGATGACGATGGCGGGAAGCGGCGCGGGGTTCTCGATACCGGTGATGGTTTCGCCGATGGTGATGCCTTCCACTCCGGCGACGGCCACGATGTCGCCGATCTCGGTGGCTTCGATGTCAACTCGCTTCAATCCGGCGAAGCTGAAGAGCTTGGTGATGCGCGTCTTGTGCAGTGAGCCGTCGCGTCGGGAGATGTTGACTTCGTCGCCGGTGCGCAGCGTGCCGTTGAAGACACGGGCGATAGCAAGGCGTCCCAGATAATCTGAATAGTCGAGATTGGTGACGAGGATCTGCAGCGCGCCGTCCGCGTCACCGCTGGCTGGCGGTATGGTGCTGACGATGGTTTCAAAGAGCGGCTGCAGGTCGGTTCCGGGCGTGGCGATATCGGTGGTGGCGAGGCCGAGCTTGCCGTTGGTGTAGAGCACGGGGAAGTCAAGCTGGTCTTCGGTCGCGTCGAGATCGATAAAAAGATCGTAGACCTCGTTCAGAACTTCCTGCGGACGCGCGTCAGGACGGTCGATCTTGTTGATGACAAGAATGGGCTGGAGGCGGGCTTCCAGAGCCTTCGAGAGCACGTAGCGGGTCTGCGGCAGCGGACCTTCGGAGGCATCGACCAGCAGAATGACGCCATCGACCATTTTCAGGGCGCGCTCGACTTCGCCGCCAAAGTCGGCGTGGCCGGGGGTATCAACGATATTGATCTTCGAGTCGTGATAGAAGATGGCCGTGTTCTTGGCGAGAATGGTGATGCCGCGCTCGCGTTCGAGGTCGTTTGAGTCCATCACGCGATCGGTAAGGGCTTCATTGGCGCGGAAGGTGCCGGCCTGGCGCAGCATGGCGTCCACGAGCGTGGTTTTGCCATGGTCGACGTGGGCGATGATGGCTACATTGCGAATCGTGGTGCTCATGGGCGCAGATTTCCTCTTCTCTTCTTAATACAGTCTAAAAGTTTCGCGGGGTGCTGCTTGGCTGGACATGCAGGCAGGGCAGCGGGAACTGAATTCCTGTATATAGTTTACCAGCAGTTGCGGGATTTACTCGTATTTGAGCGACTCAACGGGGTCGAGCTGCGCAGCGCGGTTGGCCGGCAGGGTGCCGAAGATGACCCCCACTACGGTCGAAGTCGCCAGCGCGATGATCACGGAGAGGCCCGAGATCGGGATGCGGTAGTCGGTAAAAATCCGCACAGATATAGGAAGCGCGAGACCGATAATCGTGCCGACAAAGCCGCCGCTGAGCGAGATGAAGATGGCTTCGATCAGGAATTGGAGCTTGATCTCGCGCGCGGTCGCGCCCAGCGCTTTGCGTATGCCGATTTCTCGGATGCGTGAGCGAACCGTGGCCAGCATGATGTTCATAATGCCGACTCCGCCTACGGCAAGCGTGACCGTGGTCACAAGCAAAAGGACGATCGTGAGGGCATTAGCAATGGACGCAGCGGTGGTTAGAAGCTCTGTTAGCGTCGTCGTCCTGTAAACGGAATTCTTGAGATGCCGCGCGCTGACGACGTCCCTGATCTGCTGGGCTGCGGCTTCCACATCGTTCTTATCGCGGATGGTGAAGAAAATCTGCTTTACGCTGTCGGTGCCCGTGAAGTAGCGGCCTACGGAATACGGAATGAGAATCGTCTGGTCGGCGATTTCCGACTGCCCGAAGGTATCAACGCTCTCTCTGAAAGTCCCGACGATGGTGAAGGGAATGCCGCTGATCTGGAAACTCTGGTTGATCGCGGCGTCCTGGCTGCCGAACATCTCCTGCGCAAAAACCTGAGTGACGACGGCCACAGGCGTGTGCGTCAACTCATCCTGATCATCGAAAAATCGGCCGGCGAGCACTTTCAGGTTGCGCACCTGTTGATATTGCGGACTTACACCTAATACAAGTAGTTGTTTTTCTGTCCCATTAATGCTGATGCGGTCATGCATCTCCAGCATTGGCGATGAGTACATGACGGATGGCACTTGTTCATCGGCGGCGCGCTCATCTTCGCGCGTCAGATAATCGCTCTGGAAGTTGTTGACCGAGCCGGTGCCGCCGCCGGAGTACTCGATATACACCATATTGGTGCCGATACTCTGCAGCAGGTTAAGAATGTAGTCTTTGCCAGTGAGGCCGATCGTGCTCACCAGAATCAATGATGCCGAACCAATGACCATACCGAGCGCGGTAAGCGCGAAGCGCACCTTGCTCGCACGAAAGCTGTCGATGGCCAGAAGCACGATCTCGCTGAGTAACATCGTGCGCTTGGCGCTGGCCAGCGTCTTCTCAAACGATGCTCTCGGCGATAACCGTGTTGTAACTGGATTCATCGGTCTTAACGTCCCATTCCGCAGCCTCTATGGTACGCGCAGATACGGGGCTAACTCAAAGACCTGGGTGGGGAGCACTTCAGCGCAGGCGCTCGATGACCACAGGGCGCACAAGGTAAAGAAAGAAGATCAGGTTCACCAGGATCATTACAATCAGCGGAGCCTGATGAAAACGCAGCATCATATAAATGCCGTAGCACATGGAAAGAAAAGCCGCAGCCAGTGACAGGGCCCATCCCCAGCGGCGCTGCTGCAGCAGTCCGCTGGCGGCAGCGGCAAAAAAGGCGCAAAGCAGTACGACAGCAATTGGCAGATGATGCGTAATCACGCCATAAAGCCCGACGCCACAGAGCAGCAGCATCCATAGTGCGACGGCAGCCATACCCGGCAGCGGCCCGGAAATTTGTTTCTGATTCGTCATAATGTGTGCAGATAGGCAAGCAGCGCCTGAAGCTGCTCGTCGTCCATCGAGTCTCCCAGTGAGGGCATCATGCCGCGCCCATGCAGAATGATATCGGTTACGCGGTCGTCGTTGGCCGGGGCACCGTTGCGCAGGTATTTTCGGCGGTAGATCCCGAAGAGACCCGGTCCATGCAGGGCGGAGTCGCTATTGGCGTAATGACATCGGGCGCAGCGGCTGACAAATACCTGCCTGCCTTCTGACTCCTGTGGCGTCAATTGGCTTAAAGGCTTTGAAGGCGGCAGGGACGGACCGCAACCGGTCAGGAAAAGGCACGCTGCCATGCCCCAAAAGAATTTCTGCTTGCTCGACAAGTTACTGCCATCATAGCAGCGCGTTCCGATGAAACTTTTTGTGTACGGTGGATAGCATGAACTTCTTCAGCGGCGGCATTATCGGCTTTTTCTTTGGCTTCGGCTTCGGTGTTGGCTGCGCCCTGGCGGTAATGTATTCGATCTACACGGGGGGATACCGCAGGGCCATTGAAGATTCTCTGCGTGAAGAAAAATCAGACCGTTACCGTCATTGGTTACCCAAGATTCAGGCAAAGCTCGAAAAAGAACGCTTTGGTGCTTGATTCACGGCGAAATCCATGGGATTATCCTGCACGCCTTGTTCCCCAGCGGCATAAAAATTCTCAATACTGTAGTGACAAAAGTCCTTATAAGCATATAAATTTCAAGGTTCGCTGCATCAAAAGTAAGCAGAGATGAGCGGCGTGGAAAATACCATCGGAGTTGGTGAATGGCTTCCCCACTCATTCCCGTTTCTCTCACTTCGGTTGAATTGAAGGAGATTATTTATGCAGGTTTTCTGTCTGGCAACACCCGAATCGGCTGATTTGCAATGCAAAGTCTGTGGTCAGCACTACGCGTTGTACTTTGACAAGTCTCACGAGCAACTGGAACATGCAATGCAGCTAGTCCAGGAAGCTTTGGAGCAACACCACAACAGCAGCGCAGAGGCCACGGTCCATCCGGAGAAGGCATTCAACGTGCCCGCATGGCATGGCCCGGCGCACATGTCCGGCGCGGCCATCCTCGGCGGTGCTCCGCCCTGGGTCGCGTAGGCAGGTTCTCGTTGTTTTACACAGCCCGAAGAATATTCTCGTGCTTCGGGAGCGATCATGTTCGAACGTTATTCGAAAACATGCCTGCAGGTGATCATGATTGCCCGGCTGGAAGCCGGGCTACTTGGTTCAAAGTCTATTGATACAGAACATCTGCTCATAGGCATTGTGCGTGCCGAAACGGCGTTGCTCGAACAACTCTCCGTATCTCTTTCCGCAGCGGGCGTGCGAGAAGCAGCTGCCCGCTGGCAACAACCCGAAGACCGAATCCCCAACTCAGTTGATATGCCTCTGACAGAGGATGTCCAAAAAGTCCTGCACGAGACAGAAGTCGTCGCAGATGCTGGCGGTTGTCAGACTTTTCGCACAGAACACGTGTTGCAATCGCTCCTGATCGTCCCTGACACGCACGCCTCTACGCTTCTGCAAGAGGCTGGCTTCTCGGCTGAAAAACTGGCGGCTTACATGTCCACTTTGAATTGCAATGAGCCGCAGGAGCGTGACGCCATAGAGAAAGACGAGCTTTTAGTGCGTCTTGAGAGAAACCATCTTCGAAAAATTGATCGCTAATCAAAAACGCCATCCCAAAGGATGGCGTTTTTGTTACCGAGAGCGATGGATTACTGTTCGCGCTTCCAGTTGACCAGGTCGCCGAGCGTCGTGGTCGAGCTTGAAACCGGCTGCTTGTAAGATTCGACTTCCGCACGGCTGGCTTCTTCGCCAACTGCGCGCAGGCTGAGTCCGACCTTCTTCTCATCAGCGTTCATCTTGATGATCTTGAATTCGTGCTCCTGACCTGCGTCGAGCTTCACCGGCGTGCCGTGATTGTCCGTTGCCTCAGAAACGTGGCACAGACCCTCAACACCCTCGGCGATCTCAACAAACGAGCCGAACTGCGCCGACCGCAGAACCTTGCCGTGGACAACATCGCCCACGCGATGCTGGGCAAAGAATGTCTCCCAGACATCAGGCTGCAGCTGCTTGATACCGAGCGAGAGGCGGCGGTTTTCCGGCTCTACGCCCAGAACGACAGCCTTGACCTTTTCGCCCTTCTTCAGCACTTCGGAAGGATGCTTGACGCGCTTGGTCCAGCTCAGGTTCGATACGTGAACCAGGCCGTCAATGCCGTCTTCAATCTCGATAAACGCGCCGAAGTCGGTCAGGTTGCGAACGCGGCCTTCGACGTTGGTGCCTGCCGGGTAGCGCTCGACCAGGTGCTCCCATGGGTTTTCGAGGAGCTGCTTCATGCCAAGCGAGATGCGGCGGTCGTTCGGGTTGACGGCAAGGATCACCGTCTCGACTTCGTCGCCGGGCTTGACCAACTTCGACGGATGCTTCATCCGCTTCGACCAGGTCATTTCCGAAACGTGTACGAGACCTTCGATGCCCTGCTCCAGCTCAACGAATGCGCCGTAGTCAGTCACGCTGAGGACGCGGCCACGGACATGGGCGCCAATGGGATAGCGCTCAGTCGCGTCGAGCCACGGATCAGGCGTCAGCTGCTTGAAGCCAAGCGAAACACGCTGCTTATCTTTGTCAAACTTTAGGACCTTGACCTGGATCTCGTCGGCAACATTGACCAGATCGCGCGGGTGCGTCAGACGACCCCACGACATATCGGTAATGTGCAGCAGTCCGTCGATGCCGCCGAGGTCGACAAATGCGCCGTAGTCGGTCAGGTTCTTGACGGTCCCGGTGAGAATGCTGCCCTCTTCCAAGTGCTCCAGTGTCTGCGAACGCTTGTGGGTCTGCTCTTCTTCCAGAATTTCCTTGCGGGAGACGACCACGTTGCCACGCTTCTTGTTCAGCTTGATGACGCGGACTTCGATCTGCTGGCCGATATAAGCGTCCAGGTTACGGACAGGGCGAATTTCCAGCTGTGAGCCGGGCAAGAACGCCTTGATGCCGACATCGACGGTCAGACCGCCCTTCACGCGTCCGAGAACCGTGCCGGTGACAAGGGTCTTCTCGTTGGCAGCCTTCTCGATCGTGTCCCATACGCGGTGCCGCAGAGCTTTTTCATAGCTCAGCAGGTAGCCACCTTCGGCCTCTTCGCGCTCGATCACGACCTCGACCGTCTCGCCGGCTTGCAGCTTGGGCTGGCCGGTGTGGTCGAGAACCTGCTCGATCGGAATCAGACCTTCCGACTTCATACCGACATCGACGACCACGTGCTTATCGGTCAGCTTGATCACTGTGCCGGACACAACATGGGTATCGTCGAACGCCTGCGCAGCGGCTTCGGCAGCCTGCTCACGGTCAAATGACTCGAGCACGGCGGCAAAGTCTTCCATGCTGTTCAAATCCGGCTCTTCTTCAGAGAGCTCAGACGCAACAGCTACGGAGTGCGTGGGTTCTAATGATGCGGGGGAAGTGGATTCCGAGGAAACGGCTTCCGGGTTATGGGTGGGTTCGATGGACGGCTCAACGTGATCCGTCGCTGCTTCCAGCGTTGGGGTTTCAAGTTCGGTGTTCAGAGGATTGCTCTCGGTTTGTTCAGAATTTAGGACGTCTGCCATAACAGCCAGCTCAGTAGGATTCAGGGTCGGCGGCCCCGTGGTCGCCCTGCAGGCTCAGCGCTGCAGATTTCCTTCGCTCACACCTTTTGATTCAATCCAGCCGGCGAAGATTCGGGAATCATCACACCCGGATGTTGGGCGCTACGGAAGGTTCTCAGCAGGGAGACAGTGGAGTATGCGAACAACTCAGTCTCCGGTTTGGGAGCATTCCGCCAGGCAGGAACATGCAGGAGCGGTGATTACAGGGCTACGTTAGAATCCCGCGCACATAAGCCCTGTTGAGATTAAGGATAGAACTGCATGCTAACAGTGTCAATTTATTCGGCTTAGATTCACGTATTTGCAAAGAAATTAACCTGTAATTTTCCGCCAAGTCACAATCAATCTATAATTTGCACCAAATTTAGTGCAAATTGTGGCAAGGGTAGAAAAAAGTCCGAAACCGGTCTTCCTCACTTTAGAATGCGCGCCATGAGGAAACTCGCCTATTTGCCGCTTTTTCTGGCTGTCTGCGCCTTTGCCGCCGACAAACTCTCCGCGCCGCAACTGATCGACCTGGCAAAATCCAACAATCCGGCGCTGCGGCAGGCGATTGAGTCCAGTTTTACAGCGAAAGATCTGCAGGAGGGAACGGCCTGGGCAGGTCACGGACCGGATTTCTTCTTTGCCGTGCAATCGACCGCTGAGCCGTCCCTCTCTATCGATACCAGCCCGGACAATACCTCAGGCGGCATGCCCATGAAGCATCTGCCTGGCTCCGACCTCTGGTACGCGACTGAATTTATTGAGCCGCTGGGCAGACTGCATTCCTTCCATTACATCGTCAACGGAAAGTCCTTCGGAGGACGCCTCGATCTGCCCGCCTTCGGACCGCTTTCCTATCTGCAGCCCGATATTCCATCCGGCACGTTATCGCCAAAGCTCATCCACACCAGCAAAATTTATGACGGCATGAAGAGCGAATATTGGACCTACGTGCCCGCGCAGTACGATCCCAAGGTTCCGGCGGCGCTCATGGTCTTTCAGGATGGCGAGGGCTACGGGAAACGAGACGGCGATCATCCGGTGCTGGACGTCATCGACAATCTGATTGCGCTCAAGAAAATTCCGGTTATGATTTGCGTCTTCATCAATCCCGGCGACATCAGCGATTCGCCCGGCACGCCGACCTATAACTTCGTAAAAGGGTATTCCGACAAATGGCACCGCACTCTTAAAGACTCCATGCGGAGCACCCTCTACGACACAGTTAGCGACCGGTATGCACGCTTTTTGCGCGACGAAATCCTCGCCGATGTAGAAGCCAAATACAACATCCGCAAAGATGCTTACAGCCGCGCCATCACGGGGCTTTCCTCAGGCGGAATCTGCTCCTTTAACGCCGCGTGGCAGATGCCTGACCAGTTCAGCCGCGTGCTCACCTGGATTGGCAGCTTCACCAGCATCCAGTGGCAGGAGCGGCCGGACATCCACGATGGCGGACAGGACTATCCGGAAAAAGTTTTGCGTGAGCCGAAACGCAATATCCGCGTCTGGCTGCAGGACGGTGCCAACGACATGGAAAATGACCGCTACGGAAGCTGGCCGCTGGCGAACATCCGCATGGCCAACGCCCTCAAGCTGAAGGACTACGATTTCCATTTCAGCTTCGGCAAAGGCACGCATAACGCCGGCCAGGGCGCCGCAGAGTTTCCCGAAGAGATGATGTGGCTCTGGCGCGACTACGACCCAGCCAAGACTTCACAAACCTACGAGATGGAGCCATCAGAAAAGAGCAGACCACTGTTTCGCGTGTCGATCGCGAATCGCACTGCTGAATAGGAAACTTCGATGAAAAGAAAGGGTGCCCAATGTCTCGCAGAGACATTGGATCTTTCAAAACTCGAATAAGAACTATTCCGCGCAGATTTCACAAACAGCGGAGCCAAATTTCGTCACTTTAGCTGGGCCAATACCATCGACGGCAAGCAGGTCTTCTTCTGTGCGCGGACGCTCGGCTGCAATCGCCCGCAGGGTTTTGTCAGTGAATATCAAAAATGCAGGCTGGCCCAGCTTGCTGGCTTCTTCGCGCCGCCATGCGCGCAGACGTTCTTCTAATGCAGCTGCCTCGGCAGAGAGCGGAACGTCAACCTTTGCCGCTTTCTGCTTGCGATCACGTTTCGCCGGCTTGGCGGTGAGGCTGGTGTTTTCACTGCTGTCGCGCATCAGCACCGTGGCGGCATCGTCGCTATCCATCTCTTCGCCATCGCGCGTCAGGCTGGCTTTGCGATACGAGATACTGCGACCGTCTTTCTCGAAGCTGGCATCTTCGAGCGCAAGAAATCCAGCACCACTCATCGCACCAAGCAGATCCTCAAAATGATCGCGGCTCATATGGTTGCGGGCACACAGCTCCTGGTGCAGCTTGCCTGTCGATTTGCCGCCGCCTGACCTCAGCACCTTTACAACAGCGAACATTACCTCACGCTCGCCCTCATCGAGCGTCCGAAAGCGCTGCCCCACAGCGCGCTCCGGTGAGCAGACATCGCACAGGCCGCACGCGCGCCTGCCGTCTTCGTCATCTCCGAAATGTCGCACCAGCTGCGCCATCCGGCACTGGCTCGACTCGGCATACCGCATCACGCGATCAAGCTGCGCCATGCGCTGGTTCGACTGCGACATGTAGGGCTGCCGCCAGCCTGCATCGCCGCGTACAACATTGCCGTCGTAATCGATATGTGCGCCGCCGTGCGTCATCAGCTTATCGAGCGCGGTCAGGAAGATTTCGCCGTCGAGCTTCGATTTCAGCAGCTCGGCTAATTCCTCTCTGTGGCGCGGCTGCGCCTGCAGCTTGCGGAAGATGAGATCCAGCTCTTCGACCGGAGGGTAATCGCGCTCGTAGAAAAAATCATGCGTGCGGCGGTCGGCGTAGGAGTGCATCAGGATCGTGCGGCTCGGCTTGCCATCGCGACCGGCGCGGCCAATCTCCTGATAGTAGGCTTCCAGGCTCGCCGGAAGCGCGGTGTGGATCACCGTGCGCACATCCGGCTTGTCGATGCCCATGCCGAAGGCAATCGTCGCCACCACTGCTTCCAGCCGTCCCGCGAGAAATTCACGCTGCACTCGCTCGCGGTGATCCGGCTCAAGCCCCGCATGGTACGCAGCTGTCGAAAAGCTCTGCGAAAGCTCTTGTGCTAATGACTCAGCCTCTTTGCGCGTCGGCGCATAGACAATTGCCGGACGCCGTTCAGCGGGCGATAGCAACGTCAGGGCAAGTTGCGTGCGTTTGGGCTTGGATACTTCCACAATCTCTATCGCAAGATTGTTGCGCCGAAAGCCGTGGATGAAGCGCGCAGGCTTATCGAGCCTGAGCTGCGCAATGATGTCATCCTGCACGATGGGCGTGGCTGTGGCCGTCAGAGCCACCACCGGCGCAGGCCGCAGCGCAGGCAGGTAGCTGCCAAGTAAGCGGTAATCGGGCCGAAAATCATGCCCCCACTGCGAGATGCAATGCGCTTCATCAATCGCAATCAACGCGGGCTTTCGTTTGGCCAGCATCTCGGGAAACCCTGGAACCCGCAGCCGTTCCGGCGCGATAAAGAGAAAATCGAGAGCGCCGGAAAGATAGTCGCGGCAGACCTGACGCGAGCGTTCGCGGTCGAGCCCGGAATGAATACGCTCCGCCTTCAATCCCAGCTCGCTCAGCTTCGACGATTGATCGTCCATCAGCGCAATCAGCGGACTGATCACCAGCGCCGTTCCGCCCCTCGCGATAGCAGGCAACTGGTAGCAGAGCGACTTGCCCGCGCCTGTCGGCATCACCAGCAGCACATCGCTCCCATCCACAGCCGCGCGGCACACCGCTTCCTGGTTCGCGCGAAACGATGCGAACCCGAAAGTGCGTTCGAGCAGGCTGGTCAAAGATGCTGGAGGCATAGCTATCAGTATAGGCATCGGAGACTCGCTATACTGGTCGCCTATGGACCATCTTTGGACACCCTGGCGTTACACCTATGTGACAACCGGAGATCATGCCAAACGCCAGGGCGTGCCCGAAGCGCTGTCCGCGTGGCCCGGAGACCGCGGCTGCGTCTTCTGTAATCTCATCGCCTCGGTTGAATACGCTGAGGCCAACGGCATGCCGATCGAGATGGCGGAGAAGGCCGCGCTCATCGTCCATCGCGACAAAAGCACATTTACCATCCTCAATCGCTATCCCTACACTTCCGGACACGTCATGGTGCTGCCCTATGCGCATGAAAGCTCGCTCGCCGCGCTGCCTGCCACCGTCGCGCATGAGCTGATGGATTCCGCCCAGCATCTCGAAACCGTTCTTGGCCACACTTACCATCCGGACGGCATCAATATGGGGCTTAATCTGGGCAAATCTGCCGGAGCGGGAGTTCAAGGCCACCTGCACCTGCATATTCTTCCCCGCTGGACAGGCGACACCAACTTCATGACCGTCGTCGGCGAAACGCGCGTCCTGCCGGAGGACCTGGCAACGACCTGGGAGCGCGTGCGGGAGAATTTCCTGAAAGGAGCTTGAGGGCGAGTGGCGCAGGCAGCTTCTTCGGCATCCAAATGAAGCGGGCTGAAATCCAGCCTAATTTTCTCGCGAGGGGCCGAAAAATGTCGTCAAAAGATCAATCCAGCAGCCAGAAAGCTGAAGAACACGCTTCCGCCAGGCAAGCTGCGCCAACCAGCGTACAGCCGGGTTCCGCTCCAGCAGAAGAAGACGGCAGTTTAACCGGAGCAGGCAAGGACGAGCAGCACCGTCTGCTCAAGGACAATGTGGAAAAAGGGAAGGCCGAGCGACACCCTGACTTACCCGCCGGACAGCACGCGACCGGCTCCTTCACTGGCGAAAACGAAAACAAAAAGTAAGCTACTCAAACTTGGGGAAGAGTGTGTCATCAGGCTCCTCTTCCGCAGGCTCCGGCTTCCAATCCTCTGACTTCAGCTCGCGCGTGACCGATTCGAGCATTCCAATCTCAGGCAATTCATCCTGTCCAATTTGCAGCTCATGCAGCGTGCGCGCATAGGTAAACACGCTGCCACGCCCTTCTACGCAGCCAATCAGGCTGTTGTAGTGCTTCACGGTATTGCTGAGCGCATTTCCCATTTGAGCGAAATACTTCTGGGCCGATGCCAGCTTGTCATACAGCTTTTCTCCAACCTTCTGAATCGCCAGTGCATTCTTCGTCACTTCCATCTGTTGCCATCCATAGGCAACTGCTTTCAGCAGCGCGATCAGCGTCGTCGGCGTGGCGAGAATCACATTGGAGGCACTGCCGAATTCGATCAACCCAGGATCCTGCTCCAGCGCGGCACTGAAAAACACCTCGCTTGAAAGAAAGCAGACCACGAAGTCCGGGCTGTCTTTGAACTGCTTCCAGTAAGACTTGGCCGAGAGAGCCACAAGATGCTCACGCACGCGCGTCGCATGCGCCGCCAGCTTCAAAGTGCGGGTTGCTTCGTCAGGAGCGCTCATCGCATCGAGAAAGGCGTCAAATGGCGTCTTCACGTCGATGACGATGGTGCGGTCATTCGGCAGATGGATGACGCAATCGGGCCGAATGGAATTTTCTTCGCCGCGTACAAAAACTTCCAGATCGAAAGAGGCATGCTGCACCATACCCGCGAATTCGATGCAGCGTTTTAGCTGCAGCTCGCCCCAGTTGCCGCGCGTCTTCGGCGCCCGTAGCGCAGAGATCAACTGCGACGTCTCCCGGCGCAGATCGACATGGGAGGTCTGCATCCCTTCTACGAGCTGCTTCAGCGAGTGGTAAGCGCCCTCGCGTTTGACCTCCAGTTCCTGCGTGCCCTGCTGCAATTTATCTAACGTTTCACGGATGGGCTTCAACAGGGTTTCAATGGCTTTTTCCTTTTGACCGAGCTGATTTTCCGATGTCTGCTGTTGTTTGCTCAGCTCCTGGCGCGCCAATTGGAGGAACGCGTGGCTATTCTCGTTCAAAACCCGCGCTGCCGCGCTGCGAAAAGCGTCCTCCAGAGACACCCGGGCCTGTTTCAGGGCTTCCTGCTCCGCCGCCAGGCGTTCGCTCAGGCGCGCATTTTCTGCATGTAGACCTGTAAATTCACGGCGCGCCTGATCCAGCGACCTCTCACGTTCCGCCAGCTGAGCCGCCAGATTTTCATTGTTCTGCTTCTGTGCAAAAGCCTCACCGCGCACGCTCTGGCTTCGCATCCAATATCCGATGGCCATTCCCAGAAGAACGGCGATTACAGCGATCACTGCTACGAGGGGCATAGCGACTATACTGCCACCGAAACGCAAACAAAGCACGGCATGCACTGAAATCTGGTCACCCGCGCTTTACACCTTCATGGGGCCTCAGTAGACTTGAAATTTCGGAGCTTGGTATTCGTGTGCCCTATGGCAGCGGCTGCCTCCGGAGAGTTTTGATTAAAATTTGTGCCGTTTTCGATGGACAGGAGAAACACATGGCAGCAGTGGAAGAAAAAGTAAAACAGATCATCGTCGAGCAGCTTCAGGTAGACGAAGCCGAAGTGACGCCCAGCGCGTCGTTCCAGGAAGATTTGGGCGCCGACTCGCTCGACGTCGTCGAGCTGGTCATGCAGTTCGAGGAAGCCTTCGACCTTGAGATTCCCGACGAAGACGCCGAGAAGATCAAGACCGTCAAGGACGCGACCGACTACATCGAGAAGAACGCGAAAGGCGGCAAGTAACCTTGCAACGGCGCGTCGTAGTCACGGGTATCGGCCTGCTGTGCGGGGTCGGCAACAACACGCCCGAGGTCTGGAAGAATCTGCTGGCGGGTAAGAGCGGAATGGCTCCCATCACTGGTTTCGATACGACAGGTTTCTCTGTCACCTTCGCAGCCGAAGTGAAGAACTTCGATCCACTCAATTTCGTGGATAAGAAGGAATCACGCAAGATGGGACGCTTCATCCATCTCGCTCTTGCCGCTACGTATGAGGCCATGGAGATGTCCGGCCTCAAAATTACTCCGGAAAATGACACGCGCGTCGGTGTGCATATCGGCTCGGGAATCGGTGGATTCGACGTCATCGAGCGCGAGCACAGCGCCATGTTGCAGGGCGGCCCGCGCAAGATTTCGCCCTTCTTCATTCCCGCAGCCATCATCAATCTCGCGGCGGGGCAGGTCAGCATCCGCTACGGCGCCCGGGGGCCCAACGAGGCGACGGCGACGGCCTGCACCACCAGCGCGCACTCCATTGGCGACGCCTACCGCATCATTCAGCGCGGCGATGCCGACGCCATGATCGCTGGCGGCGCTGAAGCAGCAATCACCCCGATGGGCGTAGGTGGCTTCGCTGCCATGCGCGCTCTATCCACCCGCAATGACGATCCGGCGCACGCCTGCCGTCCCTTCGATAAAGACCGCGATGGTTTTGTCGTTGGCGAAGGCGCAGGCATCCTGATCCTCGAAGATCTTGAGTTTGCCAAAGCCCGCGGCGCAAAGATTCTGGCCGAGATCATCGGCTATGGCATGAGCGCCGACGCTTACCACATCACCAGCATGGCCCCCGAAGGCGAAGGCTGCCATCGCGCCATGCAGAACGCGGTAAAAAGCGCAGGCATTCAGCCTGACCAGATTCAGTATGTGAATGCGCACGCAACCTCGACGCCAGTTGGCGACGTGCTGGAAAGCGCTGCCATGGAAAAGCTCTTTGGCGAAGATGCCACCAGCGGCAAGCTGCTCATCAGCTCGACCAAGTCGATGACCGGGCATCTACTCGGCGGCGCAGGCGGACTCGAAGCAGGCATTACCATCATGGCGCTGCTCGAACAGAAGGTTCCGCCGACCATGAACCTCGAAAACCAGGACCCCGAATGCCGGCTGAACTACGTTCCCAATAAGCCGAGAGATGCGAAGATCGACATCGCACTGTCGAACTCCTTCGGTTTCGGCGGCACGAACGGTTCGCTGATCTTCAAGCGCTGGAGCGAATAACCAGCGGCTGAACACGCCATCGGGTTAGGACCGCTTTCTTTCTTGCCGGAGCATTTTCCCGAGAACGATCGACCATCGTCATTCTGGCGACCGCAGGGAGGAAGAATCTCAAGCCAAGCTGGCCGGAGATTATCCCGTTCATTCCTCAGGTCAGGATGGCGCTTGCTCTCTTGGGTTTCATCGTAAGAGAAATGTTTGGCTTTTTTGAGCCACGAAGATTCTTTTCCGCTGGCTGAGTTTTTGGAGATACTCTCAGCGTATGAAAATTTTCATCCGCGGCGCTGCATTCATCCTTTGTCTTTGCCTTCCCGCCATCCTCTCCGGACAGAGCACGCCGTCGGCATCTCTTCTCGTCCTCTCCAAGCAGGATCACACGCTGAGCATCGTCGATGCTTCCAACTTGCAGGTCGTCGCGAAAGTTCCAGTCGGCAACGATCCTCATGAAGTCATTGCATCGACGGACGGCACGACGGCATACGTATCGAACTATGGTTTCGGAGCCTTTCACACTCTAGCCGTCGTCGATCTCGTCGCGCATCAAGCTCTTCCCGAGATTGACCTCGGCCCACTGCACGGTCCTCACGGACTCACATTTGCCGGAGACAAAATCTGGTTTACCGCCGAAGCCGCGAAAGCCATTGGCCGCTACGATCCCGTAACGCATAAAGTGGACTGGATTCTGGGCACCGGGCAAAATCGCACGCACATGATTTATGTCTCCGCCGACCTGCAACACATCGTTACCACCAACGTCAGCTCCGGGACCGTCAGCATCATCGATCAGGAACCTATCCACATGCCCGGTCCACCACCCGGAATGCATCCGCCTTCAGGCGGAGGAACCCCACCGCCGGGACCGCCTCCCGGCTCCATGCCTCGCACCGATTGGAATGAGACCGTCGTCCGCGTCGGCAATGGTTCGGAGGGCTTCGATGTCTCTCCCGACGGCAATGAGATATGGGTCGCCAATGCGCAGGACGGCACCATCTCCGTTATCGATTTCCACGAGAAAAAAGTGATCCAGACCATCGCCGCCAATGCTCAGGGCGCCAACCGTCTCAAGTTCACCCCGGATGGAAAGCGCGTATTAGTCTCCAGCGGTCCGGAGCTCGTCGTCTTCGACGCAAGCGCACGCAAAGAGGTGAAGCGGATGAACATCGGTCACGGCTCCGGAGGCGTCCTCATCCAGCCCGATGGCCGCCGTGCCTTCGTCGCCTGCGGTCCTGACAATTATGTCGCCGTCATCGATCTGGAATCGCTTGAAATCACCGGCCACATTCAGGCAGGACGCGAACCCGATGGCTTGGCGTGGGCCGTCCGCCACTGATTCTTGTGGGAGCCAGTTTCTAGCGCGGATCGACGAGGTTCATGGCAATCATGCCGAGCGCGGTAATGCTTGGCAGGAAAAAGTAATCTCCGCCGCGCAGCTCCACAAAGTTCGGCAGTTTGCTGCAGATCAGCGGAGGGTTCGCCCGGCTCGCGTCTCCCTGCACGACGAACTTGCCGCGGCCGCCGTGATTGCCCATGAGAATATCTTTGTCGTTACCCTGATGCGCATCGTTTCCGTACTCAATCCATTGCTGCTGCACAAATTCAAACTGGCGCGAAATGCTTGCGTTGAGCGCCATGAATATCACGCCGCGCTCCTCCGAATCCGACGCCGGACCGCCCTCGGCGACAAATGGCCCATAAGGAAGACCGCGCCGCGTAATGCGCCTCCGATTGATCAGCCTGCCACTGAAGCCAAAGGCATCCCGCGGATGCACGCGCCGTATGTGCGCCCCAACCGGACAACGTGTGCCCTCGGCATCTGCGCCATAAGTGAAATTCGTGCTGCGGTTCGGGTCTTGCGCGATCGATGAATCCGGATTGTCGGGAGAAAGATCCAGCGGCGTTCCGTCTCTCCAGCGCCCGATAAACTTGGCTGCCAGTTTTTCCTTGCCGCCGCCGTAAAGTGCCGCGTACTCATCGAGATAAGAGCGGAACGTAGCGACGTTCTGGTGCAGCTTGCGATACACCATGAAAGTCCCATTGCTGGCGAGTATGTGGGGCACTGGTGCAACCGGCAGCTCGCCTGCTTCATCGGCATAACCCAGCAGCAACTCGCCTGTCGCGAGCGGAGCCCAGCTGCCATTCGGCATCCGCTTGCCCTGGCCAGGTTGCGAACTCCGGTCCACGCCCAGGTAATCAGGATTTCCAAAGCCATCGGTAAAACCGAAGTGCTCGCGCGTCGTCGACTTGCCGTCAATCACCACAGCTGCCGCGTCCTGTGACGCGAGCACGGTCGCACCACCCGTCTCTCGCATGAGTTCCAGCATTTCCGCGTAGCGGCTATCGAGAATCGCAGCCGATTGCGCATTGATGCCAAGCCACGCATGCACTAGGTCTCCACGCCAAAGCTCATCCCAGCGTTCCGGAGAATTCAAGCCGGAATCCCCCAGTATCCCGGCTCGCTTCTTCATGCCTTGTTGAAACTCGACTGGAAAGCTGAGCAGCGTAGCGTCCGGCAGATTCAAAGCGGCCAGGCCACGTTGCGTGAACGCGATGTTCACCGTGCTCTGGGGCTTTCCGCCATCCCAACGCTGGCCGGTAGTGACGTGATGAAGCAGCCGACCGATCAAGCTGCGAGCGCGCTCCGCGTCCTCAAAATGTAGAAAAAGATACCGCGCGACCGGCAGGTTATAGCCGCGCAGCACAAACCCCTGGATATCTGTCTCGTTCAGCCTACTCATTTCGGCCGCCAGTCTTGATGTAGCGCGGTTCTCCCATCGAACCTGGCCTGGGAACGGGTGCCAATTTCAGTTCGGCTACGAACTGCATGAATTCTGCCTGTAGTCGTGCGGGCTCCATGCCCTGGTGATCTGCGATGAATTCGGAGACAGCATGTTGCGTTTGAAGTGCGCGCAGCGTTTCGGGTACAGACTTGTCGTTGACCGCGGCAAAGTAGAAGGTCGTCTCCAGCTGGCATGCCTTCATATAGTCGATAAACGCCTGCCGGTTGGCCGCACCCGGATATCCCACACAGTGGCTCCAGATCGCATCCAGCTGCTCGGGAACGCTGGCGGCAAGTCCGGCAAGATAATCGTCCAATTCGCCGTCGCAGTTTGATTCGAATACCAGGTACTTCGATTTGAGGTGCTCTTCACATGCCGGCATGCCTACATAGATCACGTCATCCATCACGACCAGGCGAGCCAAATGCGTTGCCGGTGCGAGCGCGAAAGGGCTCAGCTCCCCGGTCGGCAATGTGGCGAGATATTTGCGAATCTGCAGATCGTGCGACGGCGTAACTTTCTCATCGTCGATGATCGGCGAAAGAATCGTGAGTCCGTAAACACTGCCGTTTTTGTTTGGCATCGCCGCTTTCTCTAAAACACAATCGGAGCTTCCCCGGTTTCGCCGAGGTGGGTCTGTACTTCAAGAACAAAGCGCAGATACGCATCCTCAAACTGTTCTGGAGTGTAGTTCTGCGCGCTCGCAGCAAGCTTATCGAACGATGCCTGCACAACGTGGGCCGATTTCAGATCGTTGGCCGCGGCATGCGGATAGGCGGTGTAGTAGTAGTCGGTGTCGAACTGAACCCGCGCTATATATTCCTTGAACGAAGTCACCGGAACCGACCCCGGAAACTTCTCACTCCACCGCCACACCAGGTTCAGTCCTTTGCTGAGCACCGCTGAAAACGCGTCGATGTATTGATTCCATGTCCCGTTAAAGTTGCTGAAGAACAGGAGATAGTCGTACTGCAACTCTTCTTCCGCCTGGCCATTTCCCAGGAAAGGGAATTGCCTGCGCGGCAGAACGACCCATCGCGCGAATTCGATGAAGGAAAGGTTGATCAGATCCTGTTGCAGCGGCTTGATATGTCCGAGCAGGAAGAAAAATCCACGCAATATCCACGTCTTCCATGGCTTCATGGGCGTGATCGCGTTCATTGCGTAGACTTTTCCGTTGATATTGCTCATGAGAGGTCCGATGACTGCCTGGCCCAACAGCCTGGAATACCATTGAGAGTTCGCTGAAACAGAAGCGCCCTACGGCATGTCAACCGGGGGAGTGAACGTAGGCTCTCGGCGAGAAAGCTCCCCATTATTACCTGAAATTCACAAAACACATACAGGCAATTTATTCGGCCGCGGATGGTGCTCCGTCAAGCTGTGAGCAATATTTACAGTGCGGCCTTCGATTTCAAGTTGAGATTGGAATAAGAAGGTTAATATTTGTTGCAACGATAAATGAGGGGACGGGATATTTGCTGAAGGGCCAAACCTCAGATTCTTTTTCGACGTGAGCGTAAACCATGAATAGTCAATATCTAGCGAAGTCTAACCCTTCGTCCTTTAAGATCAGCGATATAAATTCGTTTAGTAATCTTAACTCTTTCCGTTCTAATAATTTATAAAGAAAAAGGGTTCCGAAAAGCTCATCGAAAATAAAAAGCCCGGCTCGAAAGCCGGGCTTTTATTCGCTTAGCCTAACTTATGCAGGCTGCACGTTCTCGGCCTGGAAGCCCTTGGCGCCACGCACGACGTTGAACTGTACGCGCTGACCTTCCTGAAGGCTGCGGAAGCCGTTCGCGTTGATCGCGGAGAAATGTACGAAAATGTCTTCGTTGTTGCTCTCGCGCGTAATGAATCCGAAGCCCTTGGCATCGTTAAACCACTTGACTGTACCCTGTTCCATTTTGGGGTATTCCTTTGGTATTGATATCGCTGAAAACGGGAAGGTGTAGAGCAGGCAGTGCTTTGGAGGGCATTACGTGCGTAACAAAAACCCACTCGGAATCGAGCGTGACTTCAGTATACCCCGATTTGACAAAATATTGCAGAACGATAGGGTTAACCTGCCCCTTTCTACACCAAAGCCGGCAAGGAGCAGGTAACCTGCCTTAACTCTGTGCAAGCGCCGCGCCTGTCAGAGCCAGAACCGTCAGCAGCCACCACCCTATAACCGCAACAGCAGCGGTGCCGCGCTTCACCTTCGCCACAATGGCGACGCCGATCACGCTTAGAATCAACGACCATATCTCAAAAATGTCGAGGTGGGTGCAAAAGGTCATCAACCACTTGGGCGCATCGCTGCTCAGGTAGAAGCCGATATTCGTCCCCACCGGGTTCGAGATCAGAAAGGAGTCGGCGGCCAGCCCGGCAAAGAGGGCAATCGTAGCCAGAATGAACTTGATGTTCATCACCAGGCTGGCATACATGGATACGGCATAAATCTGGCCATATTTCGCCGTTCCGCCAAAGCCGAAATTCACCGTAGCCCATACCAGCAGCGAGGAAACGGCCGTGAAAATCAGCACAATGACCCAGTATCCGTAGGTAAATCCGGCTGTGACTTTGGCGGAAATTGCCTTGGTGGTTGCCAGCTGATCCGGCGGCATCTGAGCAAACTTTTCTTCCTGCTTCGGGCTCTGATGGATGTTGTTCTCGAAGACCTTCACCCATCCCACCTTCGTCTGCACGGCAAACGAAAAGACAATGCCCATCACGATGAGGATAACCAGCGGTCCCCACCAGGACGATTTCCTCAGAATGTCGGTGAAAGTTTTCGACGGAGCGACAAAGGTATCGACGATACGCTGCCCTTCGCTCAGGGGCACAGCAGTGGATTGCGGCACAGCATCAGTCATGGGGCCTCACTCAATGCTTTGTTGAACTGGCGCGATTTTACCCTGCCGGAAAGATCCTTGCGATCAAAAAGCGATGCGTCGCTTTTTGAACCAAGTTCAATACTTCCCGCACTTGCCGCCCTTCGATAGTCTGAAAAAGCTCTAGAAACTCTCCGCGGTCCTGCTCATGCGCTGTCTTCCCATTCTCCTTGCCGTCCTGCTGGCTGCCGGCACGGACGCTTCTGCCTTTGCCGCCAAACGCAAGACGCATCATCGCGTCTCCGCCCCTGTCTCCACGCATGCGAAAGCATCCTGCAGGCATCGCGCCCGCTCGCGTCGCGCCGCTTTAGAAGCAAAAGACGAGTCACCCGCAACTACGATTCCTGAAGTGCCGTTAAGACACGCAAAGCTGATCATGCTGCCTCCGCTCAAAGGCTCGCGTGAGTCTCTGGTGCGCCAGAACCAGCGCAGCGAAGCCGAAGGGCTTGACCGCATCGAAGACGACGATCAGTTAAACGAGCTTCGCACCCAGCGGGCACTGGTGGCTGTGCCGGTCAGTATGTCACTGCGTGTCAACACCGAATTGCCGGTCAACCGCCGGTACTGCCGTCCGTGGACCGCCCGTTTCCTAAGCGATCTGGCGCGGGTGCATTACGATCGCTTTCATCGTTCGATCCAGGTGAACTCTGCCGTGCGCACCGTTGCCTATCAGCGACGCCTGATAGAAGTGAATGGCAATGCTGCTCCCGCTGAGGGCGACATCGCTTCACCGCATCTCACCGGTGCAACCATCGACATTGGAAAGAAAGGTTTGTCGATGTCCGAGATTGCCTGGATGCGCGCGTACCTGCTGCCCTTACAGACAGCCGGAAAGATCGATGTTGAGGAAGAGTTCTATCAGTCGTGCTTTCATATCACGGTCTATAAGTCCTATGCGCCGTCTCTGACGCCGAAGATAGTTCCGAATAAACAGGGCAGCAGCGCTGCGCTGATAGCGGCTGGGGTGGAGTAAACGCGCATGTCAGGCGCCGCGCCAGAATAAGTCGTGATGCACATTACGATATGGATTGTTCTGGCCGCGGCGACTGCGCTGACTCCATTGGTTTTGTTTGCTTTCATGGGCAACCGCTGTGTCACCATGCAGCGATCACTGCCCGTGAGCCGGCAACTGCTGCTGCCTGCAAGTTTTGCAATTCCTTACCTGCTTGTCTGTGGACCGCTTCATCAGCTTCGCCTGAGCTGGCTCTTGGTGTATGTCGTTTTGCCAATTGCTGTCGCGGCATTACTGGCGCTTGCGGCGAAATGCGATCCGCAGCAGCGAGGGCATCTGCTCGATTTTCTTGTGCTCGTTCCTCTGGGTCTGGCAGTCGATCTGAGGTGGCTCGAGCCGGCATGGCCTCATGGGCTCGTTGCTTTGAATAAGCTGATACTGCTCAATGCCGGCATCTATGGCTTCCACGTAATGCGCCAACTAAGTGGAGTGGGATTCGACCTTCATCTGCGACGTGCTGACTGGCAGGTCGGGCTGCGTGAACTCCTTTTCTATATGCCGATTGCCATCAGCTTAGGCCTGGCGATTGGTTTTCTTCACTGGCATGGACACGTAAGCCATCCGTGGCAACTACCGTTTTTATGGATTTTCACCCTTTTCCTGATTGCACTGCCTGAAGAGATCTTCTTTCGCGGCTGGATGCAGAATCTGCTGGAGAGGCGCCTTGGACGCATTCCTGCGCTGGCGGTGACGGCAATTCTCTTCGGACTCTCCCACTTCAACAAGCGAGCGGTGCACTTTAACTGGCGCTATGTGCTTCTGGCATCCATTGCAGGTATTTTCTACGGGCGAGCCTGGCGATCTGAAAGAAGAATTGCAGCATCGTCAATCACGCATGCCTGTGTGGACACCATTTGGGGAGCTCTGCTGCGATGATCGAGGTGGCGTCGCGGATGATAATGCAGGTAGCCGAGTCCGACTCTCATGTGATGATGCAGCGCATCGGGTACAGTGATGGCGACGCAGATGCCGAGAATTCCGTGCGCCAGCCCCAGCGCATACAGGTTGCGATATCGGAGAAACCATGTGCACGCAATGAACGCCCATACCAGCGTAAGCCCGACTAACACTGGGTTTGGGAGATGTGCCACAGCGAATAACAGGGCAGCCAGGACAATCGCCATCCAGCGTCGGGGCAGTAATCGCAGCATGCGCGTAAGCATGTAGACCTGCAGCACGAATTCCTGAAGGAACGACCAGACAATATAGCCGCCAACGCGGTTTTTCAGCGAGAGATGACGGAAGACGGGAAGATGATGCAGCGTGCCGATGCGCCAGCCGATGAAAACGGCGATGGCGGCAAGCGCGATGGCGACGGCAACAATCCAGAAGGAATAAAGGGTCTGGTCTGGTGCCAATCCAAGTGCGCGCGGTTTTTCCCAGCGCAGCAGTGTAAGGCCAACGACGCAGAGGACGGCAAGACAGTAGAGATATCGCTGCCAGGGCATGGGCGTCCAGATGACGGAGAGAATCAATCCATACGCAACAATCAGTTCCAGCAGATCTCGTAACCGGGGACGCGCGCGCAGATACATATGCCGTATGTCCTTTTCTTGTCCGGGGACGGGGCAAGAGTGCAGCACACAGTGTAGAACGAAGATCGTGAGCGGAACAGTGAGGGATGGAGGGCGAAGTTAATTGCCGGTCGCGTGTCCGCTGCTCTGCGCGATACGCACGCCGCTCAGGCTGCTGACATAGCGGGAAACGCCGCGGTAAAGCGACTCAGCAATGCGCTCGCGATATTCAGGGTCACGAAGCTCATGCGCATCGTCCTGATTGGTGAGGAAGGATATTTCCGCCAGAATGGACGGCATGTTAGCCCCGATTAGCACAACGAAAGGCGCTTTTTTCACACCGCGATCTTTGAGTCCCGGATTGCCGTCTTCGAGGCCGGAGTAGAGGCTCTGCTGAACATCGGAAGCGAACTCGCGTGATTCGCTGATCTTGTCCTGCAGCGTGATTTTTTTCACCAGATCAGAGAGCTGATGAATCGACTGGTCGGAGACCGCGTTTTCGCGAGCCGCCACCTCAAGAGCATCGGCGGAGGTCGTAAAGTTCAGGTAATAAGTTTCTACACCGCGCGCCGAAGCATCCGAGCTTGAATTGGCGTGTACGGAGATGAAGAGATCGGCCTGCGCTTTGTTCGCGATGGCCGTCCGCGTCTCTAATGGGATGAAGGTGTCGTCATCGCGCGTATAGATCACGTCGGCGCCCAGCCGCTGCTTCAACAGCTTGCCGAGTCGCAGCGCCACGTCGAGCACGATGTCCTTCTCTTCGATGCCTCCCGGACCTAATGTGCCGGAGTCGTGTCCGCCATGTCCGGCATCGACAACGATGCGGCCAATCTTCAACCCAAGGGCGCGCACCATGGAGCGTTCCCCGGTAGCGGTTGGCGTGGCCTCGTGAATGGTTGGCTCTGGCGAATCTGCAGGCGCAGTGTTTTTGCGGCTGCTCTTTTTCGCTGGCGGCACGGTGGATGGAGCCTCAGGCTGCGGCGCATTGACTGCTTCCAATTCATTTGGCTGCTGCTCGGGCGATGTTCCGCGAACCGATTGCACCACGGGTGCCGTTGTTGGATGCTTTGTCGCCTTCACCCGGTTTGGCTGACGATCGAGAGAGGCAATGTCCTTGAGGGAGGAGTTGGTGTTGGGCGCATCAGATTGCGGTACAGATGCAGTTGCTGGAATTGGGTGATTCGCTGCCATCTGCACAGGCTGCGATTTTGACGAAGTAGTTTTCGCTTGGGCCGCCGGCAACGCAGAGGTGTTTGTCTCGTGCGTGGGTGCAGCAGGCGATTGGGGCTGCTGCGCGATCAGTGACGGCGCAGGCATTGTCCCCGGTTTTTTACCGTGTACATCGACAATGAGCCGCCACGGGTTCGGTAATAGAAATGCCGAGTATTCGCTCACGTCGCTTACATCGAGCACGACGCGCGTTACGTCATTCGAGAACTGCGCAACGCGAATACGCTTAAGGAATCCGTCATCGGTAACTTCAACCGATTTGCCCACAAGCTCAGGCGAGAGTTTGACGCCGTGCAGATCGAAGAAGATGCGATCCGGATTCGGCACGCGCGTGGCCTCAAACTGCACTTCATCCTGCAGGTCGATGGCGACGCGTGTGTAAATGGGCGTCGACCAATGCCGCAGTCCAGTCACGAGCGGCAGTTTGCCCCTGCGCGGCGGCGGCGGCGCGTTCATCGCCGCATCGCTGAGCTTGCCATCACCCGAGACCGGCTCATTTCCAGATGACGAAGAGGGAGAAGGTTGCGGCGGAGGTGGTTGGATTTGCGCCTGCTGCTTCGGCGGCTGCGCGGCAGCCGGTGGAAATACCGGAGTGGTGGTTACCGTTTTATGGCGCGACGATGCAATGGCCGGAGGCGGAACCTGGGTAGACGGAGTCGGGACAGGATTTATCTGCGCTTCGACCACAGGCGCAGGCGTCCGCGATCCTGGCCGCTTTCCGTGCTTTTCCGCAACTTCCTCGGTATGAATATTCTTCAATTCCTGCCGCGCCTGATCGGATAGCGGATTCTGCGGATAGAGCTTTAGAAATTGCTGAAATGAGGTCTTCGCCTCGCTGCGGTCATCCAGATCATGGCGGTAGATTTCCCCTTCTGTCAGCAGCGCGCTGTAGCGATACCGGCTGGCCGGATACTGCCTGCGCAGAAACTCATACTGCCCAATAGCATCATGCAGCGACTTTTCATCCTGAAAGATGCGACCCTGTTCGGCCAGTAGATCGGCTACGGCCGAGATGCTGGCATCGGCCTTGGGCGAGGCCGGATCGCCATGATAGACGGCGCGATAGGCAGCGAGCACGCGCTCGTAATCGCGGCGAGTACGCTGCTGCTCTGAACGGCCTTCAAGGGCCTCGCGCAGACGCTGTGCTTTATCAAAGGGAGAAAGCGCCTGATGCTGCGCTGCAACGGCGGGTAAAGAAAGGAGGAAAGCGCAGATAGTCAGGCGCAAAAACAGCGTGCGTCCTCCGAAGCGGTAGGAAAGGGGCATAGACAGATTCACAGCGGCACGCCAGCGCCTGCTTCATTATAGGTGGCGCGGGGAATGGGGGCAACGCAGGAAAAACGAAATTAACAGTAGGAAACCGGTATGGAAACCGGAAAAGTGAGTGTTATCCAACTGCCTCGTTCCCATAACTATGTCATTCTGAGGAGCAAAGCGACGAAGAATCCAGCAGACATTCGAGAGCCGTGGTTTCCCAACTTTTTTCGAGAAACCTTATACAACTATATCCGCTGAAGCCTCTGGATTCTTCGCTGCGCTCAGAATGACATCTGTTACTCGCCGGCGAGTTCTCCCACCACCTGCGGAGCGCTCTTCAGCGCCGCATCCAGCTGACCAGCATCCTTGCCGCCAGCCTCGGCCATATCCGGCCGTCCTCCGCCGGAGCCGCCGACAAGCTTCGCAATCTGGCCGACGATTTTCCCCGCCTGCACTTTGCCGGTGAGGTCTTTGGTCACGCCGACGATGAGCGCGACCTTGCCTTCTTCCTGCGCGGAGCCGAGAATGACGACGCCGGAGCCAAGTTTGTTGCGCAGATTATCGACCAGTGTGCGCAATTGCCCACGGTCGAGCGAATCGACGCGCTGTGTGAGGACTTTGATTCCCTTCACCTCAACCGCCTGATCCGCAGCGCCTGAAACTGCCGAGGCAGCGGACTTCATGCGAATCTGCTCCAGCTCGCGGCGCAATTTCTTCAGCTCTTCGTCCTGCGCGGTCAGTTTGTGTTTCAACGCATCCGCGGGCGACGAGTCCGCGCTCGGAGCAAAGTGCGAAGCAAGCTGCGCCACTTCAAAGCCACGGCGGAATTCATTCAATGCCCCAAGGCCAGTCACAGCTTCCACGCGCCGCACACCTGAAGACACGCTGCCTTCGCCGAGCAGCTTGACGACGCCGATCTCGCCGGTTGCGCCCGTATGTGTACCGCCGCAAAGCTCGGTCGAGAAGTCGCCGATCTTCACCACGCGAACCTTCTCGCCATACTTTTCGCCGAAGAGCGCCATCGCGTGGTACTCGTTGATGGCCACATCAATCGGCACATCTTCAATCGTCACCACAGCCGTATTCCCCAGCACTTCCTTGTTGATGATGTCTTCGATCTCCTGCAACTCTTCATCGGCAATCGCGGTGAAGTGTGAGAAGTCGAAACGCAAACGGTTCGGCTCGACCAGCGATCCGGCCTGTTTGACGTGCATGCCAAGCACTTCGCGAAGCGCTGCGTGCAGCAGGTGCGTTCCGGTATGATTCCGCCGTGTCGCATTGCGGAAGCCGCCGTCAACAACCGTATCGACTTTGTCGCCGATCTTCAGCGGCTGCCGCAGAATCGTCTTGTGCGCAAAGACACCCTGCACCGGCTTGGTACATCCGCTCACATCGGCGACGACGGAATTGTGATCATCGGAGTAGAGCCAACCGGTGTCGCCGATCTGTCCGCCCGAGTCGGCATAGAAGCTGGTGTGATCGAGCACAACTTCGACCGCATCGCCGGGACCTGCCGTCTGCACACCTTGTCCATCCTTGACGATAGCCAGCACTTCCGCTCCATCCGTACGCAGATAGCGATAGCCTTCGAAAGCAGTCTTTGGCAGCTCACGAAATACCGGACTCGCCGATTGTTTCGCGCCGCCCTTCCATGAAGCGCGGGCGCGCGCCTGCTCTTCAGCGCGAGCTTTTTCAAAACCATCAAGATCAAAATGAATGCCCTGATCGCGTGCAGCGTCCATCATGAAGTCCAGGGGCAGACCGAATGTTTCGTAAAGGTGGAAGGCTTGATCGCCGGAAAGCGAGCCATTCTGCATGGCAGCCTGCAGTTGTCGTGAACCCAGTTCAAGAACTCTTGCAAACTGTCGCTCCTCAGCCTCAACAACCTTGGCAACACGGTCCGCGCTCTCCTTCAATTCCGGATACGCATTCTGCATCTCATCGCGAACGGCATACACCATCTCGCGCATGAAAGGTTGTTCCTGTCCGAGCAATCGCCCGTGACGGATCCCGCGGCGCAGAATCTTGCGCAGCACATAGCCGCGCCCTTCATTCGCAGGATTCACGCCGTCTGAAATGAGAAACGTAGCCGCGCGTGCATGGTCGGCGATGATGCGCAACGAAGCATCCGTAGGCGCATTGCCATCCTGATATGTCGTCGAAGTCAGCTCACCAGCCTTCTGAATCAACGGCATGAACAAATCGGTTTCGAAATTCGAAATCTTCCCCTGTAGCACAGCAGCAGTGCGCTCCAGCCCCATACCCGTATCAATCGAAGGCTTGGGTAACAGGTTCAACTCGCCCTGCTGGTTGCGGTCGAACTGCATAAAGACAAGATTCCAGATTTCAACGTAACGGGCCTCATCTTCTCCGAACGGCTTGTCCTCACCCGTCTCGGAAGCCTCAATCCCCATGTCATAAAAAATCTCCGAGCATGGACCGCACGGCCCGGTATCGCCCATCTGCCAGAAGTTGTCCTTGCTGCCATATTCGTGAATGCGGTTCGCCGGCACTCCCTGATCCAGCCACAGGTTATAGGCCTCTTCATCGCGCGGCACACCGTTCTCGCCTTTGAAGATGGTGACGTAGAGGCGGTCTTTGGAGATGCCGAACCATTCTGGCGACGTCACCAACTCCCACGCATAAGCAATGGCGTCCTTCTTGAAGTAATCGCCAAAGCTGAAGTTGCCCAGCATCTCGAAGAACGTGTGGTGACGACGCGTGAAGCCGACGTTTTCAAGATCGTTATGCTTGCCGCCCGCGCGCACGCATTTCTGTGATGTGGTGGCGCGGTTATAGTCGCGGTGTTCGAGGCCGAGAAACACGTCTTTGAACTGGTTCATGCCAGCGTTCGTAAAGAGCAGCGTTGGGTCGTTGGCAGGAACAAGAGAGGACGAGTGCACGCGACGGTGCCCCTTCGTCTCAAAAAACTTCAAAAACATCTCACGTATTTCAGAGCCGGAACGAAATTGCATATCTTTAGAGTTTATAGGACTGCGCGTCCAGCGACACGCGGCTTCGCCGCCTCCATTGAGCTGTCACTCACCAGGTCCCGACGCAGGCACATTGTCAAATCAAAGGGGTTGTCATCCTGAGCGCAGCCGATGGACCGCAACACCACGCTTCACCTACTCCGACGCCGCACCCTCATCCCCATCCAGGCTCTCAAGCTGTGCCAATGCGTCCTCATTCACATCCCAGCTCTTGAGAATCTTGAAGATCACGCCGGTAGAAAATCCGGCACGCACCAGCAGCCGCATCACGCGCGCTGTTTCTTTCTCGTTCGCCGGTTTCCGCACTCGCTTCCGAACCAGATGCTGCCGCGCCAGTTCCTCTTCGTTCACATTCTCGTATGCGGCATTAAGGGTGCGCGCAATCACGTTCGAGTGCACGCCCTTCTGGATCAGGTCCTGCTGTACGCGACGCCTGCCAAACCGGTTGTTCTCCTGTCGCAGACGCGTGTAATCAGCGGCAAAATTCGTGTCGTTGAGATAGCGTTGTTCTTTCAGGCGCGTGATGACTGCGTCTATTTTCGCCTCACCCGGATCACCCTCTTCCACACGCGAACGCATCAGCCGTTTCAACTCGGCAACGGTCCGCATGCGACGGCCCAACGCCCCAATGGCATACTCATAGAGCGCCGCTTCATTTAAGGGTTGTTTCTGTTTTTTGGCGCGACCGAAGCTCATCACTGTTTCCAGCCATTTTGAACAAAACCTGAGCGCTTTTGTGAAAAGGGCAATTCCACTACCAGCACCGATCCGTGCGGTTCGATGTTATGTGCGGAAATCTCACCGCCATGATCGCGCACGATGGCATAGCAAAGGCTCAAGCCTGCGCCGGTAGCATCGCGTTTCCACTTTGAGGCGAAGAATGGATCGAAGGCGTGTTCGGGATTAGCAAAGCCGGGACCGTCGTCAGAGATCAGAACCTTTACGCTGTCTGCATGCTGGCTCACATCCACGCGAACAGAATGCTTGCGTCCCTGTATGGAGGAGTCGAAGGCTTCCAGCGAATTTTTCAACAGGTGGAGAAACATCTGCTGCAGGTGGCTCCTATTGCCTTCGATGGGGGGAATGCCATCGGGCAGGCGAAGCTCGAGATCCACCTGCCGTCGCGTGAATTCAGGCCGCTGCAAACGGCTCAGGTCACGCAGTATTTCAGGAATGGAAACAGCTTCACAGGCTGTTGGGGAGGCTTTCCAGAATCGAAGCGTACTCTCGAGAACCTGGTGCATGCGCTGCGCGGAGCCTCGAAGCCGGGTGGCCATCTCGTGCGCGCCATGACCCTCCAGCGCCTCTTCCATCAGTTGCGAATATCCAAGCACAACGGTAAGCGGATTATTAAGCTCATGCGCCACACCGGCAGCCAGCTGGCCCAGTCCGGCAAGTCTCTCCGACCGCGCCACACGCTGCAACAGCGCATCATGTTCGCGTATAGCGGCGAGCCGCGCCGCAAGCAGTTGCAGGGGTAGAAGATCGTCTGCCTGCAAAGGCTTTCCCGGCCGTTTCAGCCCGCTTAACAGGATTACTCCTTCAATTTCTCCATTCCGCCTGACGAGAGGCATTGCGTGGGCCTTGTAATATTGCTGATTCTCGAGCAGGTCATCGGGCATAAAGAGCGGACGCAGATCGAGGAGCACCGTATCTCCCATTTCTACGGTCGTATTTTCGCTTCGGCCAAAAATCTTTGCCTGCTCGATCGTCATGCGTTTGCCGAGGGCTTCCAGGCCGGCAACCATCTGGTTATTCATCCCGGCATGTGCTGCAACCCCGAAATATCCTTCGACATTAATCAGAAACAGTACTACTTCGCTGAAGCGGCTCACTTCAGCGATCACTTCGGATGCCCGCTGATATGCGGCTTCCATATGTATGCCGGATAGCAGTGAAAGATCGATCTCGGAGTAGCTCTCCATCTCAACCCGAGCGCGATGATCGCGCTCCTTTGCGACCTTATTTTGCGCGAGCTCATCTTCCAGCACGATCAGGATCATGCCGAACGCCGTCATCACTTTAATGAGATTTGTGCCGCGTCCGACCAGCAGCATCGGGAGGCCAGGCCCGGTCACCAGAAAATCAAGGAAGACGGGCGTGCTCCATAAGAAGAATCCGGCAGCGGTCAAGATGATTCCGGGGCTATAGCGGCGATAGGCGGCGAGAAAGAGCAACGCTGTAATGAAGTTGCTGCTGCTCTGAGCCAGGTACATAACGAAAAGGTATTCATTTTGATAGGTCAGCCAGAGGCAAGTGACACCCACGCCGATCGAAAAGAGCAGAGTAAACCCCTTGGGAAGTAGGTGGTCGCGTGAGCTCCACAAAATCGCGCTGTAGACGGCCGCCAATGTGCATAACCCGAGCACGATCCGCCCTGGCGTGGACGGCGAACCAAGAGAAGCAAGAATGGTGAACAGCAGCAAAGGTGCCGAAAACGCATAAACATAAAGGATTTTCGGCCACCGTTTGAACCCAAGCGGCGACATCGAACCCAGAAACATCAGCGCGCCTAATACGAGGCTGGCATTGGCAATTGCAAAACCGACACCGACCCGGTGAATGCGTACAACCTCGGTGACGAGGTGTACGACAACCATGCTCCAACCCACGAGCCACAGAAGCCGCCGTATTGTTCGCGCCTGTAAATAAAGCAGGACGAAGGCAACAAGCAGCATTCCGAGGAGCACCAGTGCCGGGACTCGATAAAACTCATTCATTCAAGGAGATTGAGGCAAGTGTACCCTTAGCGGACCAATTTTAGATTACGTTTTGTCGACAGGCTTCAAATTGGCCGTCCATTCCTCGGGCAGACGCGTCTATTCTGTTGAGGGAGAAGTTTCCAGTGATTGCCCTGTCTCACTACACCCGATGCCTGTATGCCTGCGTAGTTCTTGCGGTTGGATTCACAGCTGCCGTACCGCTCTTGGCTCAGGTATCGTATACGGCCATGCCGCTGGACCAGGGCTTTGGTCAGCTCGATACCTCGGCTTCGTCGGTACCATCGCAGCAGATTATCGATAACTTCACCGCCAAGGAGTCAGAGTTTCGCACGGCGATGGGGAACTATACCTATGAGCGCAGTGTAAAGATCGAGACCATTGACGACGATGGAAAGGTCGACGGCCAATACTATCAAGTGACCGATATCACCTTCGACCCCACCGGGCATCGCTATGAGAAAGTCGTTTTCGCGCCGCAAAATTCTCTGCAGCGCATTTCCATGAGCCCTGCCGATTTTCAGGATATCGAGCAGCGCCTGCCCTTTGTGCTCACCAAGGAAGACGTGGGCCAGTATGTTCTTACTTATGTCGGCAGGCAGAAGGTCGATGAGCTCGATACCTATGTTTTCGACGTGAAGCCGAAGGTGATGGAAAAAAACAAGCGCTACTTCCAGGGCCGCATCTGGGTTGATCAGAAGGATTTACAAATCGTCGTCACGAATGGCAAAAATGTGCCAGACGATACTCGCAAGGGACACGAAGACCTGTCGCCGCCCTTCACTACCTACCGCCAGCAGATTGACGGTAAGTACTGGTTTCCCGTGTATACCCGGGGCGAAGGTGTACTGCATTTCTCTGGAGGCAATGGGTATCTAAGCCAGGACGTGCATATCCGCGAGACATTGAAGTACGCCAACTACAAGCGCTTCGGTACTTCCGTCAAGATTACTTTCGATGGCCAGGAAATCGACAATGACAAGGGGAATCAGCAAGCGCCTCAGCAACCGCCCGCTAAACCTCAGCAGTGAATCCATCCTCCATTGAGGCAGGCGCATCGATGGAGCACGGCATATTTCATGACTGTTGATCCAGATCAGGCTCGCAAGCGATAACGCATGCCTACAACATTTTTCCTGCTTCCCTAGTCACAAGTTTTATCGTACTTTCTAGCTGGGCATTCCATTATGGTTAGTTTCACCGTTCGCATGCGCTTCGCCGATCAGGACCGTCAGCAGATCTCCGAAATTTTGGAGAAACTTGCCGCAGCAACCAGGCAGGAGCCTGGCTGCCTCTCTTATATTCCGCATTGGGTTGAAGACGATCCGTCGACAGTCCTTATTTACGAGCAGTACCGGGATGGCAAGTCTCTTGATGCGCACCGTGCTTCTTCGCATTTCAAGGAATTTGCGGTCGGCGGCCTCTACCAGCTCATGCGTGATCGAACTGTCGAAAACCTGACGGCTGTCGTCTAATCCTGTTGAAACCACGGCTCACAACACCCGATGGCTCTGACTGCATCGCAGACTACAGAATGACAGGCGATATCCATTCAGATCAGAGAAGGCAGCCTTCAGGGTCCAAAATTGCCCGTCTGGGCATTCCTTTTGACTCGTACTTTCAAAGCGGACTAACATCCAATACGCACATGCGCAGCTATTTCCGCGTCCGCACCCGAATTTCGGCGATCCATGGGGCGTGCCTTTTGCTGCTTTGCCTCGGGCTGGGCGGGTTTGCGTCCTCTGCCGAAGCTGCGCTGCCACACCACCCCAGCCACGAGATACATAAGGAAATAGAAGCACTGGAAATGCAGTGGCGTCAGGCGCAGCTAAGCAACGATGTGGGCGCCATGGACCGCCTTCTGGCCGACGACTACGTTGGCATCAGTGCCAACGGTACTATCGAAACCAAGCCGGAAGCGCTGGCCCTCAGACGTGCCGGAACCCTGCACATTACGACGCTCGATCTTAACGATCTCAAAGTGCGGATTTACGGTGACACCGCAGTCGTGACCTCTCGCGCTGACCTCGCAGGCACGAACGGCTCCAGCGACATTGGCGGCAGGTATCGCTATACCCGCGTCTATAACAAGCGCTTCGGTCAGTGGAAGATCGTCAGCTTTGAAGCCAGCCGCATCCCGGATTCAACCGATCACGATAAGCATTAAGCGGTTCCGTCAGGCATAAGCCAGGATCGCATCGGCGATCCGCGCAGCTTCCGCTGCCGGACGGACATCATGCACCCGAACGATATCCGTCCCACCAAGGATGGCTGCAACCGTAGCTGCAACCGTGGCGTTTTGTCGTTGATCCATCGGGACATCCGTACCGCCATAAAGCGGCCTCAACTTGAGCGCCAGAAACGATTTGCGCGAGACTCCTGCCAGGAGCGGCTGTCCCAATGCTCGCAATTCGGCCTGGCGCGCCAGCAGCGGATAATTCTCTTCCAGCCGCTTGCCGAAGCCATATCCCGGATCGAGCACAATGCGACTGCGGACAATACCGGCGCGCAATGCCGTGTGCAATCGTTCGTCCAGGTCGTGCTTTACCAGCGGTAAGATCTCATCGGCTGCGAGCCCCGGCTGCGACTTCCACTCGTCCGGACGCCCTCGGGTATGCATCAGCACCACGCCGCACTGCAACGCGGCGCAGGTGTTGGCCATCTCACCGTCCCATAAGAATCCGCTGACATCGTTCACGATCTCCGCGCCAGCCTCAATCGCTGCCCTTGCGGTCGAGGATTTGTAGGTATCGATAGAAAGGATTGCGTCCGGGCGCGCGCTCAGAATGGCTGAGATGACAGGCAGCACTCGCTCCTGTTCTTCAGCGGCAGAAAGCGGCTCTTTCTGGCCGGGGCGCGTCGATTCGCCGCCGATGTCGAGAATGTCTGCGCCCTCATCGAGCATGCGCAACCCGTGTTCCGCAGCTTCATTTGCGCTGGAATACATGCCGCCATCAGAAAACGAATCCGGGGTGACATTGATCACCCCCATGACCAGCGTTTTCGTTCCCAAAGCCAACGATCGCCGATGCAGATGCCACTGAAATTCACTCCGTCGCGTGAAGGACATACGAGCACAATGCTACACTTCGCGGCAAGGACCTCATGCTGACTACCCTCTGCCTCCCCATGCGTACTCGCTCGTTTTTTCTCTGCCTGGTTATCGTTTTTTCAGTGTCTCTAAGCTTCGGAGAGGCGCGTCATAAGCACGCTACAAATAGATCAGCCTCATTATCGAAAAACATCGCGGCAATCCTCGACGATCCGACAGTAGCGAGTGCCCACTGGGGCATATCGGTCGTCGGTCTCGATGGCACGCCCATCTATGCACTCAATGACTCGCAATATTTTCAGCCGGCTTCGAACGCCAAGCTATTCACCACGGCAACAGCGCTGGCACTGCTTGGCCCGGACTTCACGGCGAAGACCTATGTCGTAGCCGAAGGCCCGATTTCGAATGGTCATCTGAGCGGTTCATTACGCCTGATCGGAGGCGGCGACCCGACCTTATCCGGGCGCGCCTATCCTTATAACGGTCATACCGAGCGCCCGAACCCACCCTTCTACGCGCTCGATGATCTGGCGGCGCAAGTAGCTGCGAGCGGCATCCGCTCCTTCGATGGCACTGTGGTCGCCGATGACACCCTTTTCGCCTATGAGCGTTACGGTGCAGGTTGGGGGCAGGACGATCTGATGTGGGACTACGGTGCGCCCGTTTCCGCGCTGACTGTCAATGACAATGTCCATTACCTAACCCTGGTCCCGGCAGCGACCGCAACGGATGCTGCGATTGCAACCTGGAATCCAAGCCTGCCTGAAGATGCAGCGGGACTGAAAAATGAAGCCGTAACCTCACCCGCCGGTTCGGAGCAGCATCTCGGGCTCGACCGCCAGCCCGACCAGAACTTCCTGCGAGCTTATGGGACAATTCCGGCAGGTAGCAAGCCGGCAAACTTCGCCATCGCCGTACAGGATTCGGCAAAATTTGCCGGTGACGGCTTTGCGCAGGCGCTGGCAACACATGGCATCGCCGCAAACCCGGCGGTGCAGGTCAGCCATCGACTTTCAGGCGACACGCAGGTCTTCGAGACCGAATCAAGGCTGTCGCTCGCCCTTCATCCGTTTGCGCCCGGTCAGCAGCTGCCTTTCGCCCTGCCAGCAAATGCGCGTGTCGTCGCGCAGCACACCTCGCCGCCACTGAGTCAGATCGTCACAGTGGTGAATAAGGTCAGTCAGAACCTCCACGCGGAGATGCTGCTGCGTATTCTGGGCAAAGCTCAGGGAGACGATGGATCGATTGCGCAGGGAGCGCGCGTCGTGCGGCAGTTCGTGGTCTCGGCAGGCGTGCAGCCACAGGATTTCTTCTTCTACGATGGCTCGGGACTCTCGCCGCAGGATGTCATCACGCCTCGCGCGGCTACTATGCTGCTCGCCTATGCTGCCCGTCAGCCCTGGGGAGCTGTGTACCGCGCTTCGCTGCCCATCGGCGGGGTCGACGGCACATTGGATAACCGTTTCACGCAGCCCCCACTCAAAGGGAAAGTCTTTGCCAAAACTGGCACGCTGAACGAAGTGCACGCCCTTAGCGGTTACGTTACGGCGGCCAGCGGACGCACCCTCATCTTCTCCATCTTGTGCAATGACCATTCTCCGGTGATGGACAAGACAGGGGCAGCCATCGACAAGATCGTGGCGGCCATCGCCGCGGCAAACTAAGGCAGAATTCGAAGGCAGACGATACAATAAAAGGTTGCCATGGCTACTTCAGCAGACCTCATACAGATTGACCTCGCCCCGCGTAAGCCCGCTCCCAAGCCGGAATGGCTGAAAGCGCGCGCTCCCGTTGGCGACAACTACCATGACCTGAAGAAGCTGGCGCGCAGCCTCAATCTGCACACGGTCTGCGAATCGGCACATTGCCCCAACATCGGCGAGTGCTGGAATCATCACACCGCCACCTTCATGATGCTGGGCAATACCTGCACCCGGCGCTGCGGCTTTTGCGCCGTGCCTAAGGGCCGTCCTGACGCGATCGATTTCGACGAGCCACGCCGCGTCGCGGAAGCAGTAGCGACACTCGGCTTGAAGTTCGCGGTCATCACCAGCGTCAATCGCGACGACGATATCCTTGGCGGCGCACGCGCCTTCGCCATGGTCATCGACGAGATTCGCAAGCAGGCTCCCGGCTGCCAAGTGGAAGTGTTGGTCCCCGATTTTCAAGGCAATGAAGATGCGATTCGAACGGTCGTAGAAGCACGTCCCGAGATTCTGAATCACAACACCGAATCGGTTCCGCGGCTCTATCGCGCCGTGCGTTCCGGTGCTCGCTATGAGCGCACGCTCCGCTTGCTCGAATACGCCAAGGCTCTAAATCCCAGCGTTACCACTAAATCCGGCGTCATGGTTGGCCTTGGCGAAGAGATGGATGAGTTGCTGCAGGTCTACCGTGATCTCGCAGCTGTCGGAACAAATGTGCTGACCATCGGCCAGTACCTGCGCCCCTCAAAAGATCATCTGCCGATGGCCCGTTACTACACACCCGACGAGTTCGCCTTCATGAAGCAGGAAGCGCTGAAGATGGGCTTCCGTCATGTCGAGTCCGGTCCGCTAGTACGCTCGTCCTATCATGCGCACGAGCAGGCCAATTCCTCAGGCGTTACGATGCTCATGTAAGCGGCGATACAATGACCCCACCGTACTAATTCTTGTTGGGGTCATGATGACGACTCGCCGCTCGTTTCTCTTTCGCAGTGTGCCCGCTGCCGCTGCCTTTAGTGTTTCAACGCCCAGGCTGGCCTTCACGGAAGCAGCGCAGCAAAAACAACAGGCTCCGGGCATTGAAATAGATACATCTTCCAGCGAGCTGCGGCCATACATCGAGCGCTTTTCCGCTGACCATAGTCTCCTCCATCGCTACTACAGCATCGCCTTCGCGCCCCAGGCACGCGACCGCATGCGAAAGCTCTATACCGAGTGGCAGGAAACCCTGAACAAGATTGACTTCGAAAAACTCGGCGAAGACGCGCGCATCGACCACATCCTCTTCCGCAATTACCTTGGCCGCCGTCTCAGCTATCTCACCGAAGAAACGCAGTTTGACAACGAAGCCGCTACCTATCTGCCTTTCGCCGATGCGATCATCTCCCTCTTCATAGCGCAGCGCGAGATCGAGCCCATCGATGGCAAGCAATCCGCAGCAACCCTTTCGCAGATTGAAAAAATCTGCACCGACATGCAGAAAAAGATCGAGGCCGAACTTGCTGCAAATAAGCAGGACCCGAAGAGCATCGATGCCCAGCGCAAGCGCGAAGCGGCAAACCACGCCATCGAGAACTTGAACGAGCTGCGTCGCGTGCTGCACGAATGGTTTGTTTTCTACGACGCCTACGATCCGATGTTCACCTGGTGGGCAGCCGAGCCTTACAAGACCGCCGCTGCTGCCCTGGATGCTTACGGCAAGTTTCTGTCGGAAAAAGTAATAGGCCTGCACCCGCCCGCCGAAGCGAAGAAAGCCGACAGTAGCGGCAGTGAAGATTCCTTCGAGCAATCGGTCCAGTCAGCCCATCCGGGCGACAACAGCGACATCATCGGGCATGCGATTGGCCGCGATGCGCTCATCAAAGAGCTGCAATTTGCCATGATTCCCTACACACCGGAAGAGTTGATCGCCATTGCGGAAAAGGAGTTCGCGTGGAACGACCGCGAGATGATACGCGCTTCGCAGGAAATGGGCTTCGGTGATGACTGGAAGAAGGCGCTCGATAAGGTAAAGAACACTTACGTTGAGCCTGGAAAACAAACCGAGCTTGCCCATAAATACCTGCTCCAGGCCATCGCATTCATCGATGAGCATGACCTTGTCACCGTACCTCCGCTCGCGCGCGAGACATGGCGGATGCGCATGATGTCACCGCAGCAACAGCTGGTTTCGCCATTCTTTCTTGGCGGCGAGGTGCTGGAGGTTGCCTACCCAACCGATTCCATGTCCTATGAGCAGCGAATCACCAGCATGCGCGCCAACAATATGGCCATGGCGCATGCCACCGTCTTCCATGAGATGATTCCCGGCCATGAGCTGCAAGGATTTATGGAAGAGCGTTATCGCTCCTATCGCCAGGCCTTCGGCGGCACTCCCTTTCTTATCGAAGGGTGGGCTCTCTACTGGGAAATGCTCTTCTGGGACATGGGTTTCGATCGCACGCCGGAAGAGCGCGTAGGCGGGCTTGCCTGGCGCCGTCACCGTTGCGGACGCATCATCTTCTCGCTTAACTTTCATCTTGGAAAATGGACACCGCAGCAATGCATCGACCTTCTGGTGAGCCAGGTTGGCTTTGAGCCGCAGGCTGCGGCGGGTGAGGTGCGGCGCTCTTTCAGCGGAGCCTACGAGCCGCTGTACCAGGCAGCTTATCTGCTGGGCGGCATGCAGATCTATGCGTTGCACCGCGAACTCGTCCAGGCAGGCAAAATGACAAATCGCCAGTTCCACGATGCCCTGCTTAAGGAGAACAGCATCCCGATCGAGATGATTCGGGCCAGTCTTATGCATCAAAGCATGACGAAGGATTTCCATACTCAATGGAAATTCTATGGTGATGTCACCGTGTCCGCGCAGTAGCGAATCGCTCTCCGCGGCAAGTTATTGCCTGCGGAACGTTCATAACGTCAGCAGCCGAAGGCGGCGATCAAATATCTGCACGCTCCAGGACGAACTGCGCCGCAATAGGAAAGAGCAGCACGAGGACCGCGCGAATTGCCATGGCTATACCGAGATGACCGACGGTGCCGTCACCCAGCTGATGGGTATTCGTAAATGGCTGCAGGAGCAGGCTGGGGAGTTCCACAGATGGCCAATAATGTTTCACAACCATGCTGAGGACCATATAGCCAAGAAAGACACCAGCACTGATGAAAAGTCCCCGGGCGTTCTTGATCAGGATGGTTGAAAAATAGGTGAGGCTGAAAACGAGTGCTGCCAGTAGAAATGCGGCAAGAGTGGCAATGAGCGTGCACATTTTGATGGAAGCATAGCCGTTCTGAGAGAGGACGAAGTCGCGAGTGGAGTCGCTCATGAAGGCCAGAACACGGTGTATCTGCAGCCAGCCTGCCAGGTTGAGGCAGATCACGATGACGAGCAACTGCAACAGGCCGAAACCCCAGTCTCTCCAGATAAACCAGGCGCGGTTCTGAGGACGGCTGAAGATAAACGAGCCGCTGTGTTCGCCGAGGTCACGGCCGACGCCGAAGCTGCCGAAGATCCATGCGATGAAGCAGAGTGGGATAATCTGGATGCCGAGGAAGACTGCCCAGACTCCGGAGAACTGAACATTCCCATCCGGATGCCCGCCCATTACCAGACGCTCACGCAGGATGGCGATGGTTAAGACGGCGATAGCCAGTAGGCTTATACCGAAGAGGATGCGGCTCTCACGCCAATATTTCCACAGGTACATGCTTTTCCCCCTTTCCAACAACTTCGAGAAAGACTTCTGAAAGATTCATCGGAGCCACATCGAGAATGGCGGCGCCTTGGCTGCGCAGCTCCGCGATGAAGGCTTCAGCATTGGCGCGAAGAATATATTCGGTGGCGCCCTCGCCTTTTTTTGTCCTGAAAATTTCGCCGCGCGATAAAGACAGGTCTTCGCCGATGACGCGGATGCGGCGGAAGCCGGAGCGGACATCGTCGAGAGGCGCTTCGAGCAACAGCTTGCCTTGATCGATGATGCCGATCCAGTCGGCAACGCGCTCGACTTCGGAAAGATGATGCGACGAGAGAAATAATGTGCGGCCCTCGTTGGCGAAGTCGTCGACAAGCACGCGCAGCAGCTGGTCGGTGACAACCGGATCGAGTCCTGCAGTCGGCTCGTCGAGAATCAGCAACTCCGCACCCTGCGCAAGAGCAAGAAGAAGACAGAGCTTGGTCTGGCTGCCGGTCGAAAGCTTGCGGAACTTCTGCTTCATCGGAATTTCGAGCACGTCGGCATATTTTGTGGCCAGGGCGTCACTCCAGCGCGGAAAAAACCCGCGATTGAAGCGGACGAGGTCGTCTCCGGTCATCGAAGGCAGAAGCATTTTGTCGACGACAAAGCCGGTACGATCGAGGAGCTGTGTGCGGTCGGTCCGTGGGTCGAGGCCGAGGATCTTTATATCTCCTGATGTTTGGTGCGTCAGCCCGGCGAGCATGCGGATGGTAGTGGTCTTACCGGCGCCGTTACGACCCATGAATCCATAAATGGAGCCGCGGGGGACGCTCATATCGAGGCCGTCGACCGCATGGAGTGAGCGGTAATGCTTGTACAGGGACCGCGTTTCAATTGCGAGATCGCTCATTGCGTCTCTCCCAGTTCGTCATATGAGTTTTCGAGCAGTTGCATCAGGTCTTCGCGCCCGAGGCGGAGTTGTTTAGCTTCGACAGAGAGCTGCGTCGCCATCGGCTTGAGACGGCGAAGTTTTTCCGATTTGAGCAGCCCGGGGCTCTGTCCATTCACGTAACAGCCACCGCCGGGAACGGTGCGCAGAATGCCATCACGTTCGAGATTCTGATAGGCGCGGGCCACGGTATTTGGGTTGATCCGTAGTTCGGCGGCGAGCTTACGTACCGGCGGCAGGGTGTCGTCCTGCTGGAGCGCGCCGGCTGCAATGGCGTGCTTTACCTGGGATTCGATTTGCAGGTAAATCGGCGTGCCCAGACCGGGTTGCACTCGGATAATCATTTGTACTAATACAATAGTACAATTTGCATCTTGTCAAGAGGGCTTTATAGGGCATTTTTGGATATGAAAATTGGTAGCTCTATGGTTTTTAAGAGAAAAACTGCTGATCGGAAGCCCTAAACCAGGAAAAGCACGGACAACGCGAGCTTCCATTTAATGGAGGAAATCAAATTTATCTATGAAAAAAGTATTGACCTGCTATTCCATCGGATTTAAATTCAAGAGTGCCGATGCGATTTGAAGGCTTCGGGAAAGACTTGTTTGTTTCTCTCGTACTGCCGCAGTTATTTTCACTCCAGATCCAAACGGATGTTTTTGTTGTGACCTGAGCGAATTATCACGCTTAGGTAACGACATGCCCAAATTCACCATCAGTCGAAAATGACGCGGATGTAATAACAAGATAACTGCGCGTAAAAGATTCGAAAAGTGGCGAAATTGAGCAAAAAAGTTGATCTTAGACGCGAGTTCATGCGTCTAAAAAAAATGAAGTTTTCTTAAGGGAAAGCGAAACTGATAGTTTGAACCCTGCGTTCTGTGTTTCAATCCCCGACGATCCAATGCCGGTTTTAGTGCGAACGGATCGTGAAACTTGTTGATATGAAGGAGAAATATGATGCGTTCTGATTTGATTTTTGGGGCTCTGGCCCACGTTTCCAATCGTTACCAGCTGTGCCAGCTGGCTTCGAAAGCGACCCGTAAGCTGCATAAGCCCAATACGCGTGTGCAGGATACGACGAACGAGGTTATGGTTCGTTTCCGTTACTCGAATCCCGTAGCGGCGACCCCTGTTATAGAAGAGAAGAGCAAGGTCCAGCAGCAGCGGCGCGCGGCATAAGCCGCGGCCTGCTGCGCAGGCCTTCCATTTTAAGTGCAATATCTGCAATACAAGAAGAACCTTCCTCCCATCCAGAAAACCTCCCAAAACAACCTACCCACCGCAGGTGACAATGACCATCTCCGAACTGAAAGAAAAAAATATTACCGAGCTGAGCCGCATCGCGCGATCGCTCGAAATCCCCGGCGCCAGCGGACTCCGCAAACAGGACCTTATCTTCAAGATTCTGCAGGCCCAAAGCGAAAAAGAGGGCCATATTTTTGCAGAAGGCGTCCTCGAAATTCTGCCCGATGGCTACGGCTTTTTGCGCTCGCCGGATTACAACTATCTGCCTGGTCCCGACGATATTTATGTTTCACCCTCCCAGATCCGCAAATTCGATCTGAAAACGGGCGACACGATTAGCGGAAACGTGAGACCGCCGCATGAGGGCGAAAAATATTTTGCCCTGGTGAAGATTGAGGCGATCAATTTCGAGTCTCCGGAAGAGACGCGCAACAAGATTCTCTTCGACAACCTCACGCCACTTTATCCGCAGGAGCGGATCAAGATGGAGACGGTCCGCGAAAACATCAGCGGGCGTGTCATGGATCTCCTTACTCCTATCGGCAAGGGCCAGCGTGGTTTGATCGTCGCTCCGCCGCGCACCGGCAAGACGATGCTGTTGCAAGCCATCGCCAACTCTGTCACCTCGAATCATCCTGAAGTTGTTTTGATCGTTCTGCTCATCGACGAGCGTCCGGAAGAAGTGACGGATATGCAGCGCTCGGTGAAGGGCGAAGTCATCAGCTCCACCTTCGACGAGCCGGCAGCCCGCCACGTACAGGTTGCGGAAATGGTGATCGAAAAGGCGAAGCGCCTGGTTGAGCACAAGCGCGATGTGGTGATTCTGCTCGATTCGATTACGCGACTGGCGCGCGCTTACAACACGATCGTTCCGCCGTCGGGCAAAGTCCTCTCGGGCGGTGTTGATTCCAATGCGCTGCAGCGTCCGAAGCGTTTCTTTGGCGCAGCCCGCAATATTGAAGAAGGCGGCTCGCTGACGATCATTGCTACAGCCCTGGTGGATACCGGCTCGCGCATGGACGAAGTGATCTTCGAAGAGTTCAAGGGCACGGGCAACATGGAAGTGATCCTCGACCGCAAGCTGGTCGACAAGCGTGTCTTCCCGGCGATTGATATTCAGCGCTCGGGCACGCGTAAGGAAGAGCTGCTGATTCCGAAGGAAGATCTGCAGAGGATATGGGTGCTGCGCAAGGTACTCAATCCGCTGTCCCCGGTTGAAGCGATGGAACTGCTGGTCGATAAGCTCGGCAAGACGCGCAACAATGCCGAATTTCTCCAGAACATGAATTCACTGTAAGACCAGCATCAAATATTTTCTATTAAACGCCCGCAGCTTGCGGGCGTTTCTTTTTGATAGAAGAGGCGTCCATTGTCGAAGTTATCGTTGTAACTTATTGGTTTCTTTACTTCAGATATTTGAGCCTGTCTATCTCTAGATAGGACGCACTTATACATATTCGGTTACACCGAATATGTTCTTTGCAGCCGATCAAAGCCATCAGCGATGAAACTCGAACACAGTGCAGTACATATGTAACCTTTCTGGCCACTCCTGTTCTAACGGATGCGCGCCGTGGCTCATCTATGGGTTGCGGCGATGCAGCAAGTTACTCGTTTCAACAAAGGAGCAGCCATGTTCAATGTTATTCGCGCCCTGATGGTGATCGTGATCGGGGCAGGTATCGCTACGCCAATGATAAGTGCAGCTGAACCAGCAAGCGGTCCACAAACCGTCTTTGTCATGACCAATGACGCAGCAAAAAACGAAGTGATTGCATACAGGCAGACAGGCTATGGAGAATTTATCGAGAACCATCGATATGCCACTCACGGAAGAGGAAGCGGCGGGACCAATGATCCTCTTGGATCGCAAGGTTCATTAACGTTGAGTGAAGATCATTCATGGCTCTTTGCTGCAAATGCAGGCAGCGGCACAGTTTCAGTCTTTCGTGTGGTTCGCGGATTTCTTTTACTTGCGGATACTGCTCCCACAGGTGGAAGCGAGCCGGTGGCTGTTGCTCAACACCAGAACCTGGTCTATGTGTTGAACGCAGCCGGCAGCGGAAGCATCGTGGCCTTCTATCTTGGTTATGACGGACGCCTGCAGCCGATTGAAGATTCAACTGTTTATCTCAGTGCAGCCGGTGCCGGCGGAGCGTCGATCACGATCAGCCCGGATGGCGAGTTTCTGGCTGTTACAGAGCGAGTGGCGAACAACATTGATATTTTTCGCATTCAACCAAACGGAAAGCTATCGGCAATTGTGGTGAACCCCAGTCCCGGTCCCGGAACATTCGCGGCAAGCTTCGCTCCTGATGGAAAGCTGATCGTTTCTGAAACGGGTCCTGCAGGCGCTACAAATGCATCGGCGATCTCCTCGTACGCGGTATTATCTGGCGGCACGATTGCTGCAATCAGCCAGAGCGTTCCGACATTCGGCATGGCCAACTGCTGGAATGCGATCACTCCAGATGGAAAGCGCGTGTATGTTTCGAATGCAGCGTCCGCCACTATTTCAGGCTTTACGATCGGCAAAAGTGGAGCGCTTGTCCCCATCGGATCGACTGTCGTGGGCAGCAATCCTCCAGGTAGTGGTAATCTCGACATCGCCGTGAGCGGCGACGGAAAATATGTCTACACACTGAACTCGGCAGCAGGTGCCGTGGGTGTCTTTACGATTCAATCGGATGGCACACTCAGCAATGTCGGGGAAGTTGGCGGTCTTCCAAAGTCGGCTGGATTTAACGGAATCGCAGCTCTTTAGACGGTGAAACTGCGGGTTGTGAATAGCTTTTACTGTTTTCTCAACGCAACCCGCAGCTGAAAGTCATCTTATGGAGTGAAGGTATGCAACGAAAAGGGGGACACGATGGATCGATTTGCTTTGCTTGCATTGCTGAATGCGAAGCCAGGGAAAGAGAAAGAGGTTGAGGAATTCCTGAAGTCTGCCCAGCCATTGGCTGTGCAGGAGACGGGGACGACAACGTGGTACGCGGTGAAATTAGGCCCGGCGAAATTCGGCATTTTCGACACCTTTGCCGATGAAGCGGGCAGAAACGCTCATCTCAGTGGCGAAATTGCGAAAGCACTCTTTGACAAGGCAGAAGAATTATTTGCAACGCCGCCGCAGGTTGAAAAGCTGGAAATTTTGGCATCAAAAGCACCTTCTGCCTGAGTCGTAACCCACGAACTTTGCTGTGAGGCGTCCACTCTGAGTGGGCGCTTTACTTTTCGGAGAGATTCAGAGCTATATCACTAAACGTGTTTTCAGACTGGGCGGCCGAGCGCCATCAGCATTCCAGACAGACATGTAGTAAACAATTTATCTATGACATCTTCACTGCGTCTCTGCATTGGCCTCGGCAGTTCTCTTCTTTTTTCTCAACTCGGCTTCGCGCAGGAAGTCAGCTTTCACATCACCCCATTGCGCCCTGTGCAGGAGCTGCGAGCCGATGCTCTCAAAGCACAGCCGCCGCATGAGCAGGGAAACTTTCGCAAGCCTGACCTGGTGGAACTGGTCAAACTCGACCCGACTATTAAGCTCGACATTCGTTATGCCACGACGAATGACTTTCTTGGCACACCCGTATATACGCAAGCGCGGGCTTTCCTCCAGCGGCCAGCGGCAGAGGCGTTGTTGCGGACTCAGCAGGAGCTGAAGCCTCGCGGTTATGGGCTGATCATTCACGACGGCTACCGCCCGTGGTATGTCACGAAAATCTTCTGGGACGCTACACCTGACGATAAAAAAATCTTCGTAGCAAATCCGGCTGACGGTTCAAAACATAATCGTGGATGCGCGGTAGATCTCTCGTTGTATGACTTGAAGACCGGTAAAGAAGTGAAGATGCCGAGCGGATATGACGAGATGACCGACCGTGCCTATGCCGATTATCCCGGCGGTACACCTGACGAGCGCGAGCGCCGTGCTCTTCTGCGGCAGGTGATGGAAGCGCAGGGCTTCACCGTGAATCCCACGGAATGGTGGCACTTCGATTACAAGGACTGGAAAGACTATCCCATCCTGAATATTCGATTTGAAGATCTCGGACAGTAAGGCATGCGCTTCGAGGAAGTATGAATGCGCTTAGTACTGAACTTGAACTGTATCCAGCCCAGGCAGGAAGCAGGGATGCACCTCTGCCAGAAAATGTCCCGTCTCCACGCCGGGATTGGCATCGACGATAGCCGTTGCCTGCTCCAGGTCGGCGGCTTCAAGGATAGCGGTGCCGATGATCTCGCCGTCATCGGTAACCGGGCCTGCAAAGAGGATGCGACGCGCCTCAGTTTCGCGGCGGAGCCATGCCAGGTATCTGGGCATCAGGTCTTCGTTGCCGTCAGTGATGTTCCAGCGCAGGCCTTTTTTCAGCAGGCATAAGAAATACGGCTTGAGGTTGCGAGGCACATCGGGACGGCGAGAGCTGGATGAAGACATAATTTCATTATGGCGCAGAACGATAGCGGCATCGCTTTGCAGACGTTACACATGTGAATGGATACTATGGCGTGGCCAGCAGAGAATGATGGTCAAAGGAAAGAGCACGTAGATTGAAAAGGCCGAAATCCAGTGTGAGATTTCTCCATAGTGGCGGATGCCAGCGCTACCGAAGAAACCAAAGACGATAAAGGAGCTTAAAATAACCAGAAAAATTTGTCCGAGTCTTGTGTCCGGGAAGAAAAAGCGTACTGCTCCGGGCAGCAGTCTTGCGAAGAAGTGTCCCACTGCTACGCAAAAAGGGATGCCCATCACAAGCGCAATCCACCATGGAGAGATGTTCAAACCTTGCTGTACGGTGGCCATGTCGGCATGGTTCGTGAACGTTCTTGCCGGCACATAAGAGATGAAGTTGCCCACATTCATCATGCAGAAGAAGAACATGAAGAGAGCCAGCATTTGCCTGCCCTGCGCTCTAGCGAGGGCGTAGATGCGTCTAGTCAGAAGATAGAAAATACCGTTGCCAAATAGAACTCCGGCAACAGCGATCAAGGATGCGAGCGGTCCGCGACCGGCTGCAAAGATAGGAGCGTAGTCGACATTTTCATCGATATCGCTCAGGTATAAAAGATTGGCCAGATTCAGATGCCCATAATCGAGTGCCAGCGGATTTGCTTTATATCGAAGCGCCCATGCGACAAACGAATGAGCATATTCATGCACAAGATAGCCAAGGGCGTGAGCCAGCCATAGCTGAAAAAGAAAGAACAGGCCAAAACCTGGTGTTTCTAAAAAAGAGCTTCTTCGATCTGACGACATGCAGTCAGTATGAAGGGCCGGAGCGCATTGCCAAAGAAATTCAGATGGCTGCGATTGTGAATTCCGGCCTTATGGGTTCTGCTCGGTCAGGTGGTCGCCGGAAAAACGTGGAATACCGAAGTGCCCGCGAAGATGGAGCAGGTCGAGCGGGCTGAGAGTTCCATTGATCGCGATGAGGTTGATGTTCGTCGGGCTGGCGAGCATGATCACCGCGCCTTCGACATTGGCGTGTTCGAAGCGGATAAAGACGTCGGTGCGGCCCTGGTTGTAGGGGTCGCGTGCTGACTGCGAGGTGACGAGGTGTTTCCATCCTCGATCATGGTATTGCTGGCGGACAGCTTCGAGGCTGGCAGGGTTGTAAAGTCCGGGCCCGGCAAATTTATAGACATGCACCGAGATGCCGTTCAGGTTGGCCACGACCCGTCGCGTGTCTTCGTCTTCGATGAAATTGTTGGCAAGGGCCAGCATGGTGCGATCGAAGGTGAAGTCTGTTCGAAACGAGGCATGTTGACTGACGGCGTCCATATTGCGCGGAATCCACGAGTCGTCCTGTGCGTGGAGATAGACGGGAAGAAGCAAAGCTGTGATCCCTAGAACTGTAATGGATAAAATGCGGCGCATGGCTGCTCGTACAAACGCGATTCTTGGGAAATAGTTGGCAAGAATTTTTATCTCTCGGCATTTGAGTCGCAGTCTTAGGAAAGAGTGTCTGCATGCCTGTTCTTAAGATGCGGTACGTGGGAGGACTTCGAGGGCTATGTTGCTGATATGAATGGGATGATGGGCTGCTGTGACCGCGAGGGCGGCGGTATCTCCTAAAATTCTGCATAAGCGCCCTAACCTGACGTTTCTCCGGGTTGCGGCGGAAGCGCAAGCGGCGTGGCCTTGACGCTTCATTCCAATGGAAATGCCGCAGTCTAGCTGAAACAGGAAATCGAGTTGGTTAAAATAGGTCCACCGGGTGGTTGTTTTCAGCATGGTGGATCGTCTTTATTATTTGGATTCATATCTTCAGAGCTTTTCCGCGCGCGTAACTGACATTCGCGAGCTTTCACGTGTCGATGGGCAGGCTGTGTGGCAGGTGGCTCTTGATCGGTCAGCCTTTTATCCGACGAGTGGTGGCCAGCCTCACGATGTCGGCATTCTGCGGGCGACCTCGCGGAGCGGCGCGGTGCTGGAAGTACCAGTCATTAGCGTTGATGAAGACGAGCATGGAGAGGTGTGGCATCAGACGCTGAAGCCGTTACTGGCAGGAACAGAAGTTACAGGCGAAATCGAGTGGCCGCGAAGGCTGGATCATATACAGCAGCATTCGGGCCAGCATCTGCTTTCTGCTGTGTTTGCGCGAGAACTTCAGGCACAGACGGTCTCGTTCCATCTCGGGGAGGCGTCGTCGACCATCGATCTTGCGGTGGATGCTGTTGCCCACCACAGTCTGGAACGAGTAGAACGCATCGCAAATGAGCTGATTGCCGAAGACCGGACGGTGATCGCGCGGGTAGTGGAGCGCGAAGAAGCTGAGGCAATGTTAGCGGCTGGAACTCTGCGCAAGTTGCCAGAGCGCGAAGGAACGATTCGGCTGATTGAGATTGTCGATTGCGATCTGAACGCATGTGGTGGCACGCATGTGCGCTCGACGGGACAGATTGGCGGCCTGCTGATTCGTGGTATAGAGCGGGTGCGGCACGGTGTGCGGGTGGAGTTCGTCTGCGGACTGCGGGCAGTGGCTGCGGCGCGACAGGATTTCACCATGCTCTCAAAGAGCGCTGCGCTGCTTTCGGCTTCGCGTTCGGACGTTTCCTTAAATATCGAACGGCTGCTGGCTGAGACGAAGGCGAAAGCAAAGGAACAGCAGCGGCTGCGGGAGGATTTAGCCACGTACCATGCTTCCCGGCTGGCTGTTGAGGAGATGATTGTCGATCATCTGCGGATAGTCCGGCGGATATTTGCGGATCGCGATGCGGAGTACGTAAAGCTGCTGGCCTCACGACTGGTAGCGTCGGTTCCACAGACGGTGGCGATGCTTGTTTCCACACAGAAGGAGCCGGCAATGGTCGTGCTGGGTCGTAGTGGCGATCTGGATTTCCACGCAGGAAATGTCATGAAGAACGCGCTCGCTTCGATAGGATTGCGCGGCGGCGGATCGGCCGACCTGGCGCAGGGACAGGTCAGCCACGCGCAATTGAAGGAGCTCCTGGATTCGCTGGTAGCCGCTGTACGGGAAAGCTGCTCTGCTCGCGCATGAGTGCGTGGGCGGCTTTGCGAATCGGCGAGGCACTGTTAAAATTAGAGAAGTGGTTCCCGCCTGAAAAGGGGCTATAGCTCAGCTGGGAGAGCGCCTCGTTCGCAACGAGGAGGTCGACGGTTCGATCCCGTCTAGCTCCACCAAACAATCAATCTTCTTTTTTTGTATCTCTCAATGGAAATCATGAGAGCGCACATCTATTTCCGCGCTCGACAATTCCCGCAGGCGGGGATGCTGTCACATGGCTTCTGCACTCTTCCAAGTGCAGAAGCCGGGATCGTATTGAAAGTAAACTCCTAGTATTTTTTGCTCGTCAGCGTTTTTTCAAAGCCTCGAGTTCATCCAGGGTGCGCGGCCAATCCGAGCCTAGAAGCCGGGATAGGCTGCGATCGGCGAGTACCTTTCCGCCGGTCTGACAATGAGGGCAGTAGTTCGTTTCATTGTCGGCGTAGCGGATGCGCTGTATTTTCTCGCGGCAGCGTGGGCAGGGCTGCTCATATCGCCCATGTACGGCCATATCCTTGCGGAATGCCGTAACTTTTTCCAGGAAACCGTTCTTCGCTTCCGATTGCAGCCGATCGATCCAGAGTTGAAGGGTCTCGCGCGTGGCGGTGAAGAGTCTTTTCCATTCCTGTGGCTGCAGCTTATGCGTAAGCGCGATGGGTGATAATTGCGCCGCGTGCAGGATCTCATCCGAGTAAGCATTGCCGATGCCGCTCACAATACGTGGATCGGTAAGGGCTCGTTTGAGCGTACGGTTCTCAGCCGTAAGTGCTGCCCGGAAAGAATCAAGGCTGGCTGAAAAAACATCGATGCCCCCGGGATCGATCGCACTGAGGTCTTGTTCGCTGCCAAAGACATGCAGCGAGGCACGGTGTTTTGTGCCGGCTTCTGTGAGTACGAGGGAGCCATCGGAAAAATCGAATGCAGCGAGTTGACTGCGGCCTGCAAGCTTCGCTCCTGGTGGTTTCCAGTGCAGTCGTCCGGCAATCATCAGATGAAGAACGAGCCAGAGGCCGTTGTCGAATCCGATCGCGATGCGTTTGCCAATACGCCGCAGCTCGGAAACATCATGGTCTTCTACGGCACTGACCGGCGGCTTCGCGGTGCGCAGCAGAAAAGGACTTGCGATGCGCACATGTTGCAGGGGGCGGCCCTGGATGCGGGTTTCAAGTGCGCCGATGTAGGCGGCAATGTCGGGCAGTTCGGGCATCGCTGTATCACTATATCTCGCCGCGCGTTCTATCCTGATTCACTGTTGCATCTCATTCGCAGGGATAGAGTATTCTTGCAAGCGTGCGGGTACTTACTGCCCGTTGACGAGGAGCGAGGGATGAAACATCTGTCGAGTTTGGTTTTGTTGACGGCGGCTGCTGCATGGAGCATTACGCCGGTGATGGCGCAGAAACCCGCGAAGCAAGTAAAAGTGGAACTGAAGACCGCTGACGGAAAAGATGCGGGCACGGCCTTGCTGTCGCAGAAGAAGTCGGGTGTCGAGATCAAGGTGGCATTGGTAAATCTGCCTGCCGGAGAACACGCTATCCATATTCACCAGAATGCCAAGTGCGATCCGCCAGACTTTAAATCGGCGGGCGGGCATTTCAATCCTGCGGGGAAGAAGCACGGCATCAAGAATCCGGATGGACATCATAATGGCGATCTTCCCCTGAACCTGACGGCGGGTGCGGATGGCATGGTGAAGAAGAGCTTCTTTGCTCCGGATATCACGCTCGATCCGAGTGCGCCTAATTCGGTTTTTGCCAACGGCGGTACTTCGATTGTGGTGCACGAAAAGGCGGATGACATGATGAGCGATCCAGCCGGGAATGCCGGGGCACGTATTGCCTGCGGCGTGATTACGCCGCCTTCGATGTAATTTGCGTGCATTTTTCAGCGTTTAAGCGCACTTAAACGCGCTTTGTGTTGCTCTTCTAATTAGCGGTGGCCAAGTTCTTTGGACATGGTAATGAAGTGGGCGGGCCGGGTGAAGTGTTGGCTCATAGCTACGCTCAGATCTTCTGTGCCGCTGATTTCGTAGCCAAATTTTTTGTAAATGACGGGGAGTTCTTCGCGCAGGTTCACGACGCGAAGGTCCATGAATCGGCAGCCGGATTCGCGGGCGAATTCCTCGGCGGCTACGGTCAGACGCGTGCCAATGCCGGAGCGCTGGCGGTTGGGATTGGTTGAGAGCAGGCCGAGGTAGGCGCGCTCTCCCTTCAGCTCGATATAGACGCTGCCCTGAATTTCGCCATTCTGTTCGAGGACCATAAAGTGGCCTTTTTCAAAGAGATCCTGCACTTCCTCGGAAGTGATGCGGTCTCCGGCTTTGAAAAAAAGCTCGACGGTAAATGCCTGATTGATCAGATTCTTGATAGTGGGCAGGTCGGCTGCCTCAGCGAAACGTAGTTCCATGTTTTTCAGTATCTCAAACCCTGGAGGGCAGAGAACCCCAACTCCTATTGAGGCGGGGTATGACCGATGAAATTGTCGGCCCACTGGATGAAATACTTCATATTCGGCGCGTCAGTATGCCCGCCGTCGTGCTGACGCCAGGCGAGTTGGCCAGCCAGCAAGCCTTCATTGACGGGAGGCATCTTCGCTGTGCGGTAGTCGCTTTCGACATTGAGTCCCTTCGCCCCCAGCAGGGTAAATACCCGGCTCGCATCCATGGTTGCCATAAAGCTTCCCTCCTGATCGAGCCAGTGGGCATCTCCCTTTTCGGGAATTCCGTAGCTGATAAAGGTCAGCCGGGGAGCGCAGAGCGCGATGAGCTCGTTGGAATCGACGGGGATATCCCCCGGCGTCTTGCTGCCAAATGTGGCTTCGGAGGCGCCGTATTTCAGGAAGTTTCCGGCCATCCAGTAATATTCGCCGCCGGTGAGGCTTTCGACTGCTTCTCCATAATTGCGGCGTAAGAGCGTGGCGCCGCCTTTGCCTGAGGAACCGACAAGAACCATGGCGAAGCGCTGATCGAAAGCCATGGTGACCAAAGCGGCTTTGCCGTAGCGCGAGACGCCTTCGATACCGACATGTTTTGCATCCACGGCGGGATCGGTCGTGAGGTAATCCAAAGCGCGTCCTGCGCCCCAGCTCCAAGCCCGCAATGCACCCCAGTCTTCCGGCTTGCGCGGCTGGCCTTTGTTGACCAGGCCGATGATGCCGCGCGTGATTCCGGCTCCGTCGTCAGCCTGCACGCTGGCCGGATCAAGAAGGGCGAAGCCCCAACCTGCCGCGATCAATTGCCATGTGTTGGGCAGATCGCCATCGGCGTTCAACTGCGGAGGCTGGAAGGGCGTGGGCGTGACCAGTTGCCATGCCGGATGATTGGCAAAGACATCTTTCAGGGACGGGTCCTGTTGCATGAGGAGCGCCTTCCAAGCGGCGTTTACGCGATCCATCTCTTCAGCGGAAGGCTCATTGGGAGCGGGAAAACCGGCATGGCTAAACATGACGAGGATGGGAACCGGGCCGGTAGCATTCGCCGGCGTCACCAGGGTCATGTGTATATTGACGCTGATTGCGGGATACGCAGAGTTGTCGACCTGCCCGATGAGATCCTTGGCGATGACGCGATGGAATCCGATCATCTCGTGGTCGACTGCGGCGACGCTCCAGGTCACCCTCGGCACATCTTTGGGAATGCGGCCATAGACATACTTCTCGTACATCTCGACGATTTCAGGGCGGCGCTTATCCCGCCACATCTGCGGTGTGGTGACCTTTTGTCCGTTGTTCAAAATGAGCGGGTCGGGAAGATCAGGATAGGGACTGGCCTTCGACTCGTCGTAGTTTGCGTGGTTGGGAGCCTTTTCATTGCCGCTTGGTCCCGGACGCAACGCCTTGATGCCGAGCTGGTCCATCATGTTCTGGTGATCCTGGTCAGCGGTGAAGGTGACCGGTGGCGGCGCAGAAGGAGTGGTATTTGAGCTTTGGCCGATTGCGGCAGCCGCGCCAAGACATGAGAGTGAAAGAGCAAAAGACTTCAGGAACAGACGCACGCAAATCTCCACGGATGGTATTCTTACTGCGCTTTATAAAATCGATTTACTTCGGTGATGATGGTAACTCCCGCCAGATGGTACGCGCACTGAAAATCCGCATAATTTTTGCAACACTGGCGATGCTGGTTTCTGTGGGAGCGCACACCGGCGCCCAGACCAGTCCGCAGGTATGGGTTGCAAGCTGGGGCGCATCGCAGCAGATTCCTGAACCGCAGAATGCGATGTCGGCAGACGAATTGCACGACGCGACGGTACGGCAGATTTTTCATCTTTCGGTGGGTGGTCCGGCGCTGCGCGTTCACGTATCGAACGCATTTGGAACGGAGGCGCTGCATTTTACTTCCGTACATGTTGCGCGACCGGTTGCGGCTTCCTCGTCGGCGATTGATCCGGCAACGGACAAAGCCTTGGCATTTGCGGGAAGCGGCGATGTGATGGTGCCGCCGGGAGCGGAGTTTGTATCGGATGCGCTGGATTGTCCCGTAGCCGCACTCTCCGATCTTTCGGTGACCTTCCATCTCGATGCGCCACCGGCTACGCAGACAGGACATCCGGGCTCGCGCGCTACTTCTTATTTTGTTCACGGCGATTTTGTGTCCGCGCCAAATCTGCTGGAGGCGAAGCATGTGGATCACTGGTACCAGGTAGCGGAGATCGATGTGCTGGCATCGGTTGGCGCGGCGACGATTGTGGCGCTGGGCGACTCGATCACGGATGGGCATGGGGCGACGACCAATGGAAACGATCGCTGGACCGATGTGCTGGCGCAACGGCTGCAGGCATCGCCGAACACGCGAAGCATTGGTGTTTCAAATCAGGGCATTGGCGGGAACCATCTGCTGACCGATGGACTGGGGCCAAATGCATTGGCGCGTTTCGATCGCGACGTGCTTGCGCCTGCGGGCGTTCGATGGGTGATTGTGTTCGAAGGCGTGAACGATCTGGGTGGCCTGGCGCGCAATGGAGAGGTATCGCCGCAAGAGCATCAGGCGATGGTGAAGCGGGTGCTTTCGGCCTATGAGCAGATTGTTCTGCGTGCGCATGCGCATGGGCTGCGCGTGTTTGGAACGACCATTACGCCGTATACGGGATCGGATTACTATCATCCGGGTGCGCTGAGTGAGGCGGATCGACAGGCGGTGAACGCCTGGATTCGTGCGGCCGGGCATTTCGATGCGGTGATCGATTTCGACAATGTTGTCCGCGATCCGCAGCATCCCGATCACCTGCTTCCTGCGTTCGACTGCGGCGACCATCTGCATCCGTCTCCTGCCGGATATCGAGCGATGGGCGAAGCTATTCCGCTCAGCCTGTTTGCGCAGTGAGGGCCTGTGCCTCTTCAGTTCAGATAAATCATCCAGCAACTCGGAAGCTAGCTCAGGGGCCGCGCACCCGGGAATTCCGGTGGCGAAGGGAACGTGATCGCGGTACAAATGCGTAACGACGGTTACGCAGTCCAGGTGCGTAGTTTCGAGGATGACGATGGAGACCTTTTTTCAGGATTTGCGCTACGCGGCGCGACAGCTGTGGAAGCATCCGGCATTTGCGGTGACGGCGATTTTGACGCTGGCGCTGGGCATTGGTGCGAACACAGCGATTTTTACCGTGGTGCAGTCGATTCTGCTGGCTCCGCTACCGTATGCCGATGCCAGCCGGATCATGGCCCTCGAGACGCATTGGACAGATAGCGGGCGTACCCGTCCGCGGGTGACGGGGCCGGATGCGGCGGATGTGCGCACGCAGACACGCAGCTTAGAGATGGTCAGCATGTATGACGGCGGAGAGGAAGGCGTGCAGCTGCGCGATCACGCCGTCTTTACCGTGGTGACCGGGGTGGAATTGAATTTTCCCCGTGTTTTTGGGATCACTCCGATTGCCGGGCGTGCGCTCACGGATGGAGATACGCACCGTGAAACGATGGTGAGCGAGCAGTTCGCGCGGGACAATTTTGGAAGCGCGCAAGCGGCACTTGGACAGACGATGACGGTCGAGGCCCAGCCTTCGCAGATTGTCGGCGTATTGCCTTCGTCCTTTGATTTTCCGGAGAAGACGCAGGTGTGGCTCGCGTATCCGATGCTGCAGGGCGCGGCGCTGGGGAATCGCACAGCATTCAACTACAGGGCTGTGGCAAAGTTGCGCTCCGGAGTAACGCTGGAGGCTGCGCGCGCTGAGCTGGGAGCGGTTTCGACGCGGTTGAAAAGCGCGTATCCGAGTGAGAACAAGGATAAGCAGATGACGGTCGTGCCGCTGCAGGAAGAGATGACAGGCAAAACGCGTCCGCTGTTGCTGCTGTTGCTGGCTGCGGTGGCCATTATTCTGCTGATTGCCTGCGTAAATGTAACTCACCTGGAGATGGCGCGCTCGATTGAACGCCAGAGGGAGCTTGCTGTGCGGACGGCGCTTGGCTCGTCGCGCTGGCAGCTGGGACGGGTGGTGATTTCGGAGAGCCTGCTGATTTCGGTGATCGGCGGTGTACTGGGCGTATTGCTGGCTGGACCGGTGGTGCATGTGCTGGTGGCGATGGCTCCGGAGGGATTGCCGCGCGCCGCGGAGATTCATCTGAATGGCTGGGTGCTGGCGTTTACGCTGGGACTTTCGCTGCTGACTACGATTGCATCGTCGCTAGTTCCTGCGCGGCGAGCGTCGAGGGTCGATCCGGCTGAGGCGCTGAAGCAGGACAGCTCGCGCGGCATGGCGGGGCAGAGCGCTTCCACTTTGCGGAATGGCCTGGTAGTGGCGGAGGTTGCGGCTACCTTTGTGCTGGCTGTGGGAGCGGGACTGTTGCTGCGGACGCTGGTGACGCTGAGTGCACGCGATCTGGGGTTCCAGACTGTGCGGATGCTGGTGGTGGATGCGGATGCTCCGGCACACACGACGGATGAGGCTCTGAAGGCGATTCAACAATATGACGGGCTGTTTACGAGGCTGGCGGCGCTGCCGGGTGTGGAGCATGTGGGCGGCGTAATGGGATTGCCCACGGGCGCACACGGCTCGAATGGGTATTACAACGTAAGGGGTGGGCTGCCGGTCGATCCTCAACATATGCCTTATGCGGATTTCAGCGTGGCGAGCGCGGGATATTTTCAGACGATGGGGATTCCGATGAAGGAGGGTCGCGACTTCAATACGCAGGACAAATACGATGGCCAGTTTGTTGCGATCATTAGCGAATCGCTGGCGAAGCAGAGTTTTGGCGATGCGAACCCGATTGGAAAGACGATTCAGTGTGGGCTCGATTCCGATAAGTGGATGACGGTTGTGGGCGTGGTGGGCGATGTACGCCAGGATTCACCCGCAGCCAAGCCGGGCGCGACGCTTTACATGCCGATGGCACAGCATCCATTCTTCGCGACCGAGATACACATAGTTCTGAGGACGAAGGTAGCTCCGCTGACGCTGATGAACGCGGTGCAGGCGCAGATCAAACAAACGAATTCGCAGATTGCGACGAAGTTCACCACCATGGATACGATGGTGGGCGCGTCAATTGCGACGGAACGCTTCCGCTCGGCGCTGATCTCTTCATTCGCGGGCGTGGCGCTGCTGCTGGCGATGCTGGGCGTGTACGGGACGATGGCGTATTCAGTGGCGCAGCGGACCTTTGAGATTGGCGTTCGCATGGCTTTTGGCGCGGAGCGGCAGGCGATTGTGCGGATGATTCTGTGGCATGCGGCGAAGCTCGCCTGTTACGGGATTGCGCTGGGACTGGCGCTGAGTCTTGCGTTGACGCGGCTGATTTCGAGCATGCTGGTTGGAGTGAGTGCTTTCGATCCGGTGAGTTTGTCGATTGCTGTTGCATTGTTGATGGTGACGGCGGCGGTGGCGGCGCTGGCTCCGGCGTGGCGGGCGGCGCGGGTGGATCCCATGGTGGCGCTTCGGGCGGAATAAGTTGTTCGTTTCCCACCCTTTCGCAAAGTGCGCGAAAGGATGGGGCACCCGGCTTTATTGCGCTCCGTTCATGATGACGGCGCAATTTACGTTGTCTGGTATGCCGGCTTATGGCGCGCTGTTGTCGTGGGCGGGGCTGGCGTTGCGGTGTTCTGTCTTGATCTGTTTGTAGATTGCCAGCTCGCGGTTGGCGTCGTCGTTGCGCCCGGCGCGTCGGTAGGCGGCCTGCAGCTGGTAGTGAACGTAGTCGAGTGACGGTTCGAGTTTCGCGGCAATTTCCAAATGCTGGATGGCTTCGTCGGTCTTGCCGTCTTCGAGCATGACTTTGCCTAACTGATATTGGGCCTGCGCGTGGTCTGGTTTTTCTGCGATGACGTCTCGCAGCAGGCCGAGGGCTTCTTCCTTCTGCGAGGTTTCGAGCAGGGCGAAGGCGAGGTAATACTGCGCGTCGATGTCTGAGGGGTCGAGCTTGAGTTCGGCTCGCAGCTCGGGGATGGCATCGGCGGGGCGGTCGAGGTGCACGAGGGTCGCTCCGGTCTCATAGTGAACGTGGAGCATGGTTGGGTCTTCGGTCTCGAGCTTGCGGAAGCACGGGACGGCGTGCTCGTAGTTTTCCATGGTGGTGTAGAGTTGGCAGACCAGCAGGTGCACGTCGGGCGCGAGGTTGCGGGCGGCGAGATCGTTGGCGATGGTGTTGGCTTTCTGCTCCTGACTCGTGCGAGCGAGCGAGAAGGCCCAGGCGTAGGCGGAGCGCGGGTCCTGCATGACGAGATCGCTGATCTGAGCGAAGTTGCCGGCGGCATCAGCGAATTTTTCGATAGTGAAGAGGGACATGGCCAGCATCAGGCGCAAACGCTGGTCATCAGGAGTTTGCGCGACTGCGGTGGCAAGGGCGCGGGCGCTCTCAGGATAATCTTCGAGCATAAAGGCAGCGGTGCCGAGATTGCGCATCACGCCGGGTGTGCTTACGTCCCATTTTTCCGCCTGCTGGAAGTGGGCGAGTGCTGGTTGAAATTGCCTCTGCCGCGCCTCGGCTGTGCCCCAGTCGTTGAATCCGTTGGCAAGAATCTGATGAAGCTGCTGTTCGCGCGTTTTGAGCTGGCGGGCTTTGGCGGGTGGTAGGCTGAGTTGCTGCAAGGCTGTTTCGGTAGCCGTCATTTGCTTGGCGGCGAGGGCGGTGAGCTGTTCTGAGGTAGTGGCGACCTGGGCGGGATCGCCGGAGGCTTTGGCTGCCTGCTGGGCGTCGAGGAGCTGCTGGAGCTGGTGGGTTGAAGTGTCGGATACCGATTGCGCCGAGAGTATAAGAGAGAAGATCAGGAGGCATGCGGCGGCCCCCTCTCGAATTGCTAAATTCCTGAAAACATTCATGATAGCCAAACAGCCGAGTCGTAGATTGTTGATCCCAGGGGATTTACCGTTAAATTACCTGGAATCAGCGACATGCAGGAAGAAGGTTTTGGCGAAGTGATTCCCGTCCCGCTGAAATCAGCCCTATTTCTATTTTATAGAAACAGGGCATAATTCCCTGCCAATTGTTGGGGGGAATTTTTCCTTATATTTGAGTGACTTAGAAGATTTTTTCGGTGATGGGGGCTTGACAGACTTTGGTTGGAGATTCTTCGTCGCTTCGCTCCTCAGAATGACGGCGGTATTTTAGCAGCGAGTAAATTTTTGCGGAATCCCACCCTTTCGCAAAGGGCGCAAAAGGATGGGGCACCCAAGTTGGGGGGCCTTGCTTCGCAAGGCTTCGCACGAACTTTGTTCGCGGGTCCTTCGACTTCGCTCAGGATGACGGCCTTTTTAGGCTTTTGTAGCTTGTCGAAAAGGAAAGGGCAGGCCGAAGCCTGCCCTTTGTTATTGCCCGTAGGGGCGGTTTTAGAAGTCGAAACGCAGTCCGTACTGGAGCTGGCGTGACGGAGCGCTGCCAATGAGTCCGCTGGAGGTGCCGAAGCCGCTCTGCAGGTTCTGATGGCTGACGACGTTGTTGGTGGTGCTGCAAGGATTGTAGGTTGCCGATCCATCAGCAGCGGTTCCAACCTGCGATCCGCAGTTCACGTTCTGAACCGGCGAGCCGAAGGAGAGCGAGGAGGGGTTGAAGTTCGGATGGTTGAAGAGGTTGAAGAAGTCCATCTGGAACTTGATGTTGACCTTCTCGTGGAAGACGGGCCAGTTCTTGCGCACCGAAAAGTCGGTGTTGTTGAAGTTGGGACCGCCGCAGGCGCCTCTCGTTTCCATGCTGGGCTCGATGGTGCCGAGATGGTAGCCGAGAAGGGTGAATGCACCGGGGTTGATGATCTGATTGTCGTGGCGGCCGGTCACGCAGCTCTGGCCTGTGGAGAGAGGACGGAGCGGGTTGGTGAAGCCGGTCATGACCAGGGCTCCGCTCTGATTGAGCAGGCTGCTGGCTGTGGGATCGGCGAAAGCACTGGTGTTTTCGCTGGCTCCCTGATAGATGGTGAAGTTGTTGCCGTTTTCCGCGGTAATGATGCCGGTGGCTTCCCAGCCGCCGATTGCGTCGCGCTCAATGGCGTTGGCACCCTGCAACTTGGGGGTGAACCAAGTCACGTTGGCTACGAACATGTTCGGACGGTTGACATCCGAAACGCCGTAGTCGAGACGAGGATCGGCATAGTAGGTGCGAGACTGCGAGCCCATACCGCCGCCGGAGTCATCGGTGACGATATCGGCCATGGCACGTGACCAAGTGTAGGCTGCGCCGAGTGTCAGAGAGTTGTTGATGCGGCTCTTGAGCACGGCCTGCAGTCCGTTGTAGTTGGAGTTGCCGGTGTGCGCCCAATAGGTGAGCGTGGAGTAGTTGGAGAACGGACGGAAGTTGTTGACCGAGCCGCTGGGAGCGAAGGTCGCGTCGAGCAGGTTGCCCGGCGTGACGCTGTTGACGTCGTAGCTGCTGGTGAGGTGGATGCCGCGGTTGCCTACGTAGCCGACCTGAAAGGTGGTGTCGGAGCCGATGGCCTGTTCGAGGGTAAGGTTCCACTGCCAGGAGTTAGGCAGCAGGGCAGCCGGGTCGGCACCGCCGGCGGGGCTGGCCGTTCCGGTAACGCTGGGGGGCGTGGCGCCGTCGAGGGTACGAGCATAGTTGCTGGCGTTCAAGGCAAAGGGAGCGTTGGCAACCAGGGTGTAACGCGAAACGCGCTCACGCTGATAGAACTGGCCTGTGCCTGCGCGGAGGACAGTCTTGCTGGTACCGAATGGATCCCAGATGATGCCGAGGCGGGGAGCGAAGTTGTGATAGCCGTTCTTGACGAGCGAGCGGTTTGGACCGTCGACGCCGTGGCTGAAGTTGGTTCCGAACTGCGCGTTTGCCGCACCGCAGGGATCTTTGCCGGGAGCTACCCAGAGACCGTTGCAGGCGTCTGAGGCAGGCTTGCTGGCGTCGTAAAGCTGCGGCTGGAAGCTGGTGATCTGGTCATTGGGCTGGAAAGGCGCAAAGAGCAGGGAGTAGCGCACGCCGTAGTCGAGCGTAAGGTGCGGAGATGCCTTCCAGGTGTCACCCGCGTAGAACTCGTAGTCTCTCCAGCGGAGCTGGGCGCGGATGTTGGTGGAGGTTTCACCGATGTTGAAGACGTTTCCGGTGAGTTCCAGGTTCGCCAGGGTGTCGCCGGTATCGGCGCCGCCGTTGGCGATGGCTACGCTGCCGATGGTCGGACGCTCGCCGGTTGAGCTGTTGACGTCTTCATTCTTTCCGTTGAAGCCGAGGAAGCCGCCGAACTTAAGGCTGTGCTGTCCCTTGATCCAGGAAAGATCGTCTCGGAAGGAGTAGATGTCGAGCTGGTTCTGCCACGGAGCCTGGAGAGAAGTGGTGCCGCCGTAGTTGCCAAAGTTGACGGAAGGCACGCCCAACGGGCTGTGCTTGAGTGATTCAGAGTAGAGGGTAGGAATGGCCGCGGTGACCTGGGGCAAAAGGCCCGGGTTGGTGCCGCCGGCGGTGATATCAATCCGGTTGTTGGAGTAGTTGAAGGCAGCATCGTTGACCAACGTGGATTTGATGGTCGAGGTCCAGTGAGCGGTGAGCGACTTGGACGGCTGTGCCCAGTTGCTGTTCAAAGCGGGGTAGATGGTGTCGCCCCAGTAGCCGGCATTGAAGGCCGGGTTCGACCATGTGTCCTGCGTGTAACGGCCCATGATGTGGTTGGAGTGGTTGAGATCATAATCTCCACGCACGTTTTCCTGGCGCCAGAAGAGGCCGGTAGGCAGCGAAGTGGACCAGTTCTGGTTGTTGCCGTTGGTCGATTGGTTAGGCGACGGCAGCAGCTGCAGCATGGTCGCCGTTGCCGGATCGACATTATTGATCTTGTAGGTGCCGGGGGTTACATTGGCCGCGACAATCGGGTTGCTCTGGTTGAAGGTGGGAAGCACGCTGTTGCCGCAACCCAGTGTGGAGAAGTCGCCGGCGCGCTCCGCGTCAGTAGGAACGCAGGCGCTGACCTGGCGGCCCTTGATTTCGTGGTTCCACTCTTCGCTCCAGAAGAAGAAGAGCTTGTCCTTAATGACGGGACCGCCGATGGAGTAGCCCCAGTCATTGCGGCGCTCCTTGTCCTTGCCGTCGAGAGGAAGGCCCTTGCCGGCATTGGGAGCCGAGAAATAGGTGTAGGAATCGAGAACGTCGTTACGGCCGCTGTAAAAGCCGCTGCCGTGGAAGGCGTTGCTGCCGCTGCGGGTGACGATGCTGATGATACCGCCGGAAGCCTGTCCGTATTCCGGACCGTAGCTGTTGAGCAGCATCTTGAACTCGGCGATGGATTCATTCGACGGGTAGATGAGGATGGTGCGGTTGGATCCCACGTCGTTGTTGTTAACGCCGTCCACCAGAAAGAGGTTGTTGGTGGTGGGGTTGCCGTTGACGGACATATCGACGCCGCCATTGAGGCCCTTGCCGGTGTTGACGAAGCCGTTGGCTGCCGAAACGCCGGGCTGAAGCTGGGTGAGCTGGACGAAGTTGCGACCGTTCAGCGGGAGTTCTTTTACCTGGGTGCCATCGACGACCTGGCCGAGCGCGGCGCTGTCGGTTTGTACCTGAATGGCGTTGGCCTGGACGGTCACCGATTCGCTGACGCTGCCGAGCTGAAGCTGGGCGTCAACGGTGGTGGTGGTGGCGACGTGAACGACTGCGCCCTTGGTGACGAATTCTTTAAAGTTCGCGGCCTTGACCCCGACCTGGTAGGTCGATTCAGGCAGATCAGCGAAGGTGTAGCCGCCCTGGGAATCGGTGGTGGCGGTGTAGATCTTATTGGTTGCAGTGTTGGTGACGGTTACGGTCGCGCTGGGAACGGCTGCACCACTGGTATCGGTGACCGTGCCTGCGATCGAGCCCGTAATTTTTTGGGCGAAAGCCGGATGCCACAGTAGAAAAACCGTAGCAAGGGCGATCAGCGCCAGATAAATACGTTGGCGTCTCATGCTCTTTATTGCCTCCTGATGAAATACACCGGCGATTTCGAGCCGATGTGAATGTTCGTTTAAGTTGTTAACCTGTATAGACTTATAGTTTGGTTTATCTTCGCCTGAATTTGCCCGTCTGCGAACAGCAGAAAAGTCATCCATAAAAAATTTGAAAAGTCGCAGAATACCTTTGAGTAAACGGTTTGAGCAAATTAGTCGTGCGGACAGATTCTCCCGCGTTGAATATTAAGCTTGTTGGAGTTTTCGATTGTCAAGCAAAGAAAGTGTTCTGGACCCTGATGAGACACGGCGATGTGTGTTTTTCAAGGGTAAATATGCGCTTAATACCTTAATAAATCGATTAAGTATGGCATTGCAGATATTTTTTACAAAATATTTAGTTCATGAACATGCAACCGTTTTCAGAGCGACGCTGAAAATGCGGTTGTGGCCATGATTGGCAGACTCTTCTAAAATAGGCACCGGCAAAGTATACGAATTTGTATCGTTTAGGCACACTTCTCATATGTATTTAATTCCGAGATCGGGAGGGATTGCCGTGCCGAAAATGAGCGGCGATTTTCGCCGGCGAAAATTTATGGCTTCGCGGGTTGGGTTTTCGCCCGATCTACTACCCCGGAGCCTTCGAGTATGGAATAAAAGTGGTCGGCTGGCAAATTTGTGAGCTTGTCGACGGCGCCGGAGGGCCAGCGGATTTCTACTGAGTCGATTTTGGCGGCGGAGGCGAGGCCGAAGTGCAGCCGCAGGTCGCTTTGCGAGAGGTAGCTGCCGCCGCTGCGTACTTCATCGGTTTGCGTCATGCCTGCGGCGGTGAGAGTGACGCGGGCACCGAGTGCGAGGCGGTTGCTCTTTGTGCCGGCCAGCTCGAAGCTGACCCAGTGATTGCCGGGAACTCCGCTGTTGTGCAGAAGCATGGGGGAACCGTCGATATCGGAGATGACGACGTCCACATTGCCGTCGTTATCGAAGTCGGCGACGGCGAGGCCGCGGCTGACACGCGGTTCGATAAGCGCGGGACCTGCCTGCTGGGCTGCATCGCAGAAATTGCCGTTGCGCTCATTCATGAAGAGATTTTTCGGCTGGCGGTAGCGCGCACCTGACGGCAGCGAATCGACCTGAGGGTAGACCTGGCCATTGACGGCGATGAGGTCTTCCCAGCCGTCGTTGTCGAGATCGACGAAGGCATCGCCCCATTTCACGTAGGGGAGGGTCGGCAGGCCTACGCCTGCGTCGTAGGAGACTTCGCTGAAGTTGTAATCGCCCTGATTTTGGTAGAGGGCGTTGTTTTCATCGACAAAATTGGTGACATACAGGGAAAAGCGGCCGGTGTGGTTGTAGTCGCCGATGGCGACGCCCATGGAGCCCTGTTCGGAGCCGTCGTTGCTGACGGCGGTGCCGGATTCGAGGCCGATTTCGGTGAATTTGCCTTTTCCATCGTTCTTGTAGAGGAAGTTCGGGGTGGAGTCGTCGGCGACGTAGATGTCGGGGCGGCCGGTGTTGTTGAAGTCGGACCAGATGACGCCGAGGCCGTAATAGCCGTTAGGGTCGTCGACACCTGCCGCTTTGGATACATCGGTGAAGGTGCCGTCGCCGTTGTTGTGAAAGAGCGCATCGCCGGCGCCTTTGAGTCCGCGCGGACCGCATTGCACATCGATTCCACGATATTTGCAGGTGGGCTTGCTGCCGAAGGCGGGCAGGTCGGAGAGTTTGAAATCGACGTAATTCGTCACCATCAGGTCGACGAATCCGTCGCCGTCGTAGTCGCCAAAGGCGGCTCCGGCAGACCAGCGGCCATCGGCAACTCCGGCTTGTTTTGTCACATCGGTGAAGGTGCCGTTGCCGTTGTTCTTATAGAGGACGTTGCCGCCGAGGCAGGTGACGTAGAGATCAGGCCAGCCGTCGTTGTTGTAGTCGCCGACGGCTCCCCCCATGGCGAAGCAGGGCGTGGCGATGCCGGCTTTGTCGGTTACGTCGGTAAAGGTGCCGTCGTGGTTATTGTGATAGAGGGCACCGTGGGCTTTCTCGCCTTTGAGGGCCATGTCGACGGTTGGGGCGTTGGTGAAGTAGATGTCAGGCCAGCCGTCGCGGTCATAATCGATGACGATGACGCCGCCGCTCATGGATTCGACAATGTATTTCTTTTCGGGCGCGGAGAGATGACGGAAGGTGATGCCGGATTTCTTCGTGACGTCGACGAGTTGAGGAACCACGCGGTCTTTGCAGACGCGCTCTTTTACTCCTGCCGGGGGCGTCGATGCCGCGCTGTGGGCCTGCGGGAAGGCGTTGAGGGTAAACAGGCAGAGAAGAGCGCTGGCTGAGGTTCTGCGTATTAAAGACAAAAAAGAGAACTGGCGTTGCTGAGTGGGCACCTGAGAGATTCCTGCTGTCCGAAGAGGCGATTTTATTGTAGCGCGACGGCTGGGCACCGGTTCTGAGAGGTGCTCAGGTCGAGCATGTCTGCAGGATTCGTCGCCTTGATTTCGTTGCTTCTGAGCCTTCGGAGAAAGCCTAGTTTTGTGATCCACAGAAAAGTTCTTTGGGCATCGCTGATTCTGGTGTAAAAGTAGTTATTTTCTGATTCGTTTGAGATTGTATTCTTGTCAAGGATTCGATCGATGGAAACGATCCCACCAGCTAATCACTTTTAGGCAGAGGTGGGACTTCAATTTTTGCAGCATTTTTAGGAGACCAGATGCGATTTGCGCGAGTAGTAGGCGTTTTTTTGATGTCTTTGTGTTGCTCCCTTTTTGTCTTTGGCCAGGCGACGACTTCGCTGCGTGGTCATGTAACCGATGCCAGTGGTGCGGTTGTGCCGGGCGCGCAACTAACGCTGACTCTGACGGGAACCGGGGCTGCCCGCGAGGGGCGCACCGATAGCAGTGGCGAATATCAATTTCTACAGCTGGCGCCGGGCAATTACACCCTGAAAGTCAGCGCCGAAGGGTTTTCGCCAGTCGAGAAGCAGGGCATGAATCTGCTGGTCGGGCAGCCGGCGACCGAAGATGTGGCACTTGCCGTAGGGACCGTGACGCAGCAGGTGACGGTCGACACGAATGTGCAGCCGGTGCTGAACACGACCGATGCGACGCTGGGTAATGCGTTTGCCGAGAAGCAGGTGCAGTCGCTGCCGATTGAAGGAAGAAATGTTCCGGATCTGCTTTCGCTGCAGCCTGGTGTGACCTACCTGGGGCGCACAGACGACAACAATGGAACGAATGCTGTGGGCAACAACGGTCAGGACTCACGCAGCGGCACAGTGAATGGCGGACGCAGCGATCAATCGAACATCACGCTCGATGGCGTGGACGTGAATGACCTGAATAATGGCTATGCTTTTACCAGCGTGTTGCGGGTGACGCAGGATTCGGTTGGCGAATTTCGCGTAACGACGAGCAATCCCGACGCGGCCGAAGGGCGCTCTTCAGGTGCGCAGGTTGGACTGATAACGCGCGGCGGCACGAATCAATTTCACGGGGCGGTGTATGAGTACAACCGCAGCAACCTGTTTGAAGCGAATGATTTTTTCAATAAGCAGCAACAACTGGCCACGGGTGAGCCGAACACTCCGCCGAAGCTCATCCGCAACGTGTTTGGAGCAGCGGTGGGCGGACCGATCCTGCGCGACAAACTTTTCGCCTTCCTGAACTATGAAGGCCGCCGCGATACCGAAGGGCAGAGTGTGAATGCCGGGATCGTGCCGCTGCAGAGCTTCCGCAACGGCAATATCCAGTATCAGACGAATAGCGGTTCGATCTTTAACCTGGCGCCATCGCAGATTCAAGGGATGGATCCGCAGGGCATTGGAGATAACCCGAACATCCTGCAGCTTTATTCTCAGTATCCACAGGCGAATGACCCGACCCAGGGCGATACCTATAACACCGGCGGTTTCCGGTTCCCTTACACCCTGCATCGCAGCTACGACACCTACATTGCGCGCATGGACTGGAACATCACGAAAAACGGCAACCACACGATCTTCTGGCGCGGAAACCTGCAGGGTGACAATGAGCCGACGCCGCCTGCTTTTCCGGGACAGCCGCCATCGACTTCCACGCTCACGAACAGCAGGGGGCTTGCGGTCGGCTATACGGCGGTGCTGACTCCGAACCTGGTGAACACGGCGCGCTATGGATTTACACGCCAGGGCGTGGACAACGCGGGTATTTCCAAAGAACCGCAGATTTATCTGGCCGCGGTGGCGCAGCCGGAGTCGTTTTCCCGCAGCACGTCATACATCATTCCGGTGCAGAACGTGGTGGACGACCTTTCGTGGACGAAGCATGACCACAGCTTCCAGTTTGGCGTGAATATTCGCTTCATCGACGACCAAAGAGCGAGCGATGCCAACTCGTATCCAGATGGACAGATGAATCAGGGCTGGCTCTCGAATGGATCTACCGTCGCAGGTAACGGCGGACCATTTGATCCGGCGGCATATGGCTATCCAGCGGTGAACCAGGTTTTTGTAAATCAGTACAACGATGCGCTGCTGGGGCTAGTGGGTATCATCACCGAGGGCGATGCCATTTACAACTACACCAAACAGGGCACGGCGCTGCCGCTGGGCACGGTGATTAAACGAGACTATCGCTGGAACGAGTATGAGTTTTACGCGCAGGACTCATGGAAGGCGCTCAAAAACCTGACGCTGACGTATGGTCTGCGGTGGTCGCTGCTGCAAAGCCCGGCGGAGACAACCGGCACACAGGTGGGCACGTGCAAGGTTAACGCTGGTGTGTGTCAGCCATTTGCGCTTACGGATTATTACCAGCAGAGTGCGCAGCAGGGGATAAGCGGCGGGGCTGCCAGCGCGATCGGCGATGTGTCATTCGATCTGAATGGGCGTTACAACGGGAAACCGGATTTCTGGAATATGGAGAAGAACAATATTGGGCCACGCCTGGCACTGGCTTATTCTCCAACGCCGGAGGGGGGCTTCCTGAACAAGATTTTCGGCAACAACAAGAGCAGCATCCGTGCGGGCTATTCGCTGGTGTATGACCATTTTGGCGCGGCTACGGTGAATACATTCGACACCACGGGTTCATACGGGCTATCGAGCAACATTTCCAATCCGGTTGGGACGGTGAACATTGCGACCGCTCCGCGCTTCACAGATATCAATACGATTCCGGCGAGCGTGTTGCCCGCTGCGCCTGCGGGGGGCTTTCCGGCCACGCCCGATCCGGCGCAGTTTGCCATCAGCTGGGGGCTGGACTCGAAGATCAAGACTCCTTATTCGCATCTGATCGATTTCTCGATTGCGCGCGAATTGAAGAACGGATCTTCGATCGAGATTTCATATGTCGGGCGCCTGGCGCATCGGCTGCTGGCGCAGGAAGACGTGGCCATGCCGATCAATCTGACGGCCGCAGGGACTCCTTACTTCGGGCCGGCAGCAGCGATGGCGAAGCTGGCGCGCGCGCAGGTACCGGTGAACAGCGTGCAAAAAGTGGCTTACTGGGAATCGCTGTTCCCGCAGTTGGATGGTGCTGACATTGGTTGGGGTCCGCTGTCGGCAACGCAGAATGTTTACGAGTTGTTCCAGCAGAACAAGTACAACGAGACTTATGCGCTGTTTGAGTTAGACGCTCCGGATGCGCTTAGCGGCGCAGGCGTCAATCCCAACGGCTCGTATCCGTCGTTCCGCTTCTATCACGATCAGTATTCAGCCCTGTATGCGTGGCGCTCGATTGGCTACTCGAACTATCACGCGCTGGAGGTTGTGTATCGCCAGCAGTTTGGATCGGGGCTGCAGGCTGACTTCAACTACACCTTCTCAAAGTCCATGGATATTACCTCGCAGGCGGAGCGGCTAAACAGCTCCGGTTCGACGAACTATGCACAGATCATGAACACCTGGAATCCGAACCAGCTTTATGGTGTTTCCGATTATGATGCGCGGCACCAGATCAATGCGAACTACATCTGGGATTTGCCCATTGGGCGCGGGAAGCAGTTTCTCTCGAATGCGAACCGGCTGACCAATGCGGTGATTGGTGGATGGCAGACGACTGGGATCGTCCGCTGGACCAGCGGATTTCCTTTCCTTGTAAACAACGGCGCGTATTATCCAACGAACTGGGACATCCAGGGATATGCGACGCAGGTGGCGCCGATTCCATCGCGCGCAGCGAAACGCGGCAAGCTCACGCAGCGCTTTGCCGATCCGCAGGCTGTGTTTAACTCGTTCGACTTCACGCTCCCGGGTGGTTCGGGAACGCGCAACCCGCTCCGTGGCGACGGATATTTTAGCTGGGATACAGGCCTGAACAAGGCTTTTGCCATAACGGAGCGGGCAAAAGTACAGTTGCGCTGGGAGATGTTTAACGTAACGAATAGCGTGCGTTTCGATGCGCAGTCGATCAACTCCACGCTCGACAATGGCCCTAACTTCGGACAGGCTAGAACGTTGTTGACCAACAAGCGACTTGCGCAGTTCGCGGCACGCGTCGAGTTCTGAACCTAGCATGTAAGAAGCGGCGCGGAATGAAGTATTCCGCGCCGCTTTTCTTTTTGCTGCGTGCTTTGCGCGGATGATTTATTGTTTTATCTCGGCATTGAAAACGGTTGCATTCCGTGGGAGGAAAGATGGACAGGCGCGATTTTATGAAGACCAGCAGCGCACTGCTGGCTGGAGCGGCAGTGGGCGGCAAAGTGTTTGCGCAGGAGCAGCACGAAGGTAGCGAGGGCCGCATGGTTCTCGCGATGAATCGCGGCTGGCGGTATAGCCCGAAGTTTGTTGAGGGTGGCCATGAGGCTACGTTCGATGACTCCGGATTCGATCGCGTGGTGGTCCCGCACACCAATATCAAGCTTCCGTGGCACGGATTCGATGACAAGGAGTATGAGTTTGTTTCGCTTTACCGGCGCAAATTTCGCGTGCCTGCGGAAGCGCGCGGCAAGCGAGTCTTTGTAGATTTTGAGGGCGTGATGACGGCTTCGACTGTCTGGCTCAATGGGCAGAGGCTGGGCGAATACAAAGGCGGCTATACGCCGTTCTCATTTGAGCTGACGCCACATTTGAATTTCGATGGCGACAATGTGCTGGCTGTGGATGTGGATTCGACGGAGCGCCCGGATATCCCTCCATTCGGATATCAGATCGATTACCTGACCTTTGGGGGCATCTATCGCGAAGTGTCGTTGCGCGTGGTTCCTGCGACCTTCATCGAAAATATTTTTGCTCAGCCCAAGGATTCATTGAGCGGTTCGCCCTCACTCGATGTTGAGTGCTTCGTGCAGCATCTGGAAGCTTTGCGCGAGACGTTGACGCTGGAGGCTACGCTGCTCGATGGCGAGAAGACAGTGGCGAAAGCTACCCAGAAAGTTGCCCCGTCAGGTGCGGCTGCGGAACCGGCGAGCCATGTAATTGCGTTTGGAAAGCTGACCGGGATTCAACTTTGGGATCTGAAGAGTCCGAAGCTCTATACGGTGAAGGTGCAGCTGCTGCGCGGCTCCAATGTGGTGGATGAAGACACGCGGCGCATCGGTTTTCGCGAAGCGCAATTTACAGACCATGGATTTGAGCTGAACGGCAAGATCATCAAGCTGCGCGGGCTCGATCGGCACCAGACATTTCCATTTGTCGGGCAGGCGATGCCGGGACGGGCGCAGAAGCGAGACGCTTATATTCTGCGAAAGCAGTTTCACTGCAACATCGTGCGCACGTCGCACTATCCGCAGTCGCGGCATTTTCTGGATGCCTGCGATGAGTATGGGCTACTGGTATTGGAAGAGATTCCGGGCTGGCAGCACATTGGCGATAAGCCGTGGCAGGATATTTCCGTCGACAACGTGAGCCGCATGATCCGGCGCGACTGGAATCACCCGTCCATTGTGCTGTGGGGCGTGCGCATCAACGAATCGCGCGACAACCACGACTTCTACACGCGCACGAATGCGATGGCGCACAAGCTCGATCCCACGCGGCAGACGGGCGGTATTCGCTACTTCCAGGAATCGGAGTTTCTGGAAGATGTGTTTACCATGAACGATTTCGGCTGGCCGCTCAAGGAGCCTAACCATCCGCGTTATCTGAACACGGAGTTTGTGGGGCATACGTTCCCGACAAAGACGATCGATGACGATGCGCATCAGCGTGAGCACACGATTCGGCATGCTCGGGTCCATAACCAGCTGGCCTCGAACCCGCAGTACGCGGGCGGCATCGCGTGGTGCGCCTTCGACTACAACACGCACAGTGATTTCGGCGCGGGGGACCGCATCTGCTACCACGGTGTTTTCGATATCTTCCGCGAACCGAAGCCAGCTGCGGGTTTTTACAAGTCGCAGTGCGATCCGGACGAAGAGATTGTGCTGGAGCCAGCGTTCCACTGGGCATCGAGCGATGAGGCTACGCACTTTACCGTGGCGATGATCTGTTCGAACTGCGATCATCTCAAACTCTTTGTAAAAAATAACGGTGACTGGAAGCCGTTAGCTGAGGTTGATCCGGACAAGGAACAGTTTGGTCATTTGAAATATGCGCCTTTTAGCGTGGACCTGACGAAGTCGGAGTGGAAATGGGGCGACCTGCGCATCGACGGGTATTTGAATGGCAAGCAGGTGATTTCAAAGACGCTCTCCGGATTGGGAGCAGATCAGAAGTTCGCGATTCTTGCCGACGATCATGAGCTGATGGGCGATGGCGCGGATACGACGCGCGTGGTTCTGCGAGTGACCGATGAGTTTGATGCGATCCGGCCTTTTGCGAACGATCCAATCGTGCTGACACTCGAAGGTCCGGCGGAGTTGATTGGAGATAATCCGTTCGGCTTGATCGGCGGTACGGGCGCGGTGTGGGTGCGCGCGAAAGAAGAGGCCGGGACGGTTCGGCTGACGGCGAAGCACCCAAGGCTGGGAAGCCAGACGGTAGAGATTGCGATTCGACAGGCTAAGGCGGAGACTGTGTAGCTCCGCTGACGATTCATCCGCAGGAAGGAAGACAATCTCGCGTTTTTCAATAGAAGCCAGCGCGGGTGCTATGCTTTGTGCTTCATGTGCAGACTCTTCCTGAAGGCGGATAGTTTTGGTCGGTCGCAAGAAAACAAGTAACCGCGTAACCATCCTGGATGTGGCACACAAGAGCGGATTTTCTGCTTCGACGGTTTCGATCGTTCTGAATGAAGCGCCACTCTCGCGCTATGTTGCGGCGCGCACGAAAGAGCACATTCGCAGGACGGCTGCCACGCTCGGATACAGGCCGAATGCCTTCGCACAATCGCTGCGCAGCCGCCGAAGCCGAACGATCGGCGTGATGATCTTCGACATCTCCGATCCATTCTGCACGCTGATTTTGCGGGGCATTGAGAAGGCGCTGCATCCGACGGGATACCTGCCGATCATCATGGATGCGAATAACGAGCGCAAGCAGTTTGAGGGCTATCTGGGAATGCTTCTCGACCGGCGGGTGGAGGGATTGATCGTTGTTGCGAACTGGTTGTTCGCGGAGACCGATCTGCTTGCCGACATGGAGAAGCATAAAATTCCCACGGTAGTGATCGGGCGCGATCTGACAGAGAGCCGCATCAGCTCGGTACTGGTGGACAACGCCGCGGGTGCGTATAAAGCTCTCGATCATCTCTACGCACTTGGACACAGGAAGATTGCGTTCATACGCGGACCCGAGAGTTTGCATGACAGCGTGAATCGCTGGCGTGGCATCGAGCAATTTGCTGCAGAGCGGAAGCTGACGATTGACCCGAAGCTGGTGCGTCAGTTGCCCGCGATGCTCGATGCGAATTCGGGTTTTGATGGTGGAGTGGAGCTGACGAGGGAGCTGGTTCGGTCGCGACGCAAGTTTACGGCGCTGATGGCGTTTGATGATTTGACGGCGCTTGGCGCATTGCGCGGACTATGTGAGACCGGCGTGCGAGTTCCGGAAGACTGCTCCGTGATTGGCTTTGATGGTGTTCCACCGGCAGCCTTCAGCACTCCGGCGATTACGACGGTCTGCCAGCCGATGGAAGAGATGGGCATGATCGGCACGGAATGGATCTTGAAGTCTCTTGAACGAGAAGAGGAGAGCGACGCAAACGAGCCTGTACTAAAGCTCCTGCCTCCTTCGATCGTGATCCGCAATTCTACGCGGCCCAAATAAACGATCTTTATCGCATTCATTTTCTTCTTGACAACCGCCCGTTGTGACCTCTATTTCCAATATTCAAACGTTTCAATATTCCGACGTTCTTAGATCGGAATTTCTCAGGGGAAAGCCCAAAGATGAGGACCGGAGCAATTCCCCGCAATTTTGGAGGTCTCATCATGCTGTCCGAAATTCATGCAGGCTATCTCTGTCACCGCGGGCGAGTGGCGGCTGTGCTGGCAATGTTCATCGTCATGGCGCTGGGTGGTGCGATCGTAGCGCAGGAAGTGACGGGAACGATTCTGGGTACAGTGACCGACAACTCGGGCGCTGTAGTTCCAGGAGCGAAAGTCACGATTACCAATACGGATCGCGGCGCGGTGTTGCGCGTTGTGACGACGAATAAAGGTGGCGACTATTCTGCGCCGCAGCTGCCGATTGGCAAGTACATGGTGACAGTGGAAGCGGCAGGCTTCAAGAAAGTGTCCGAAGTAGGGGATCACGCTGAATGTGAACGACAAGCTCACGTTCAACGAAGTGCTGCCGATTGGCGCGGCTACAGAAACCGTCTCGGTGCAGGCTAATCCCTTGCAGGTGGATACGCAACCGGCTGCCGCTACTGGTCTGATTACGGGCACGCAGGTGCGTGAGCTGGCGCTGCAGAGCCGCAACTACGAAGAGCTGGTGGCACTGATGCCGGGCGTGACTTCAGACCTGGGTGGAGATTTTCTCTATGCGGGCGTGAGCGCGCCGGGTGGCGCGACGAACGAGACGGCCTTCTCGCTGAACGGCAGCTTCGGCACCGGCAACAACTGGACAGTGGATGGCGCAGACAACGTAGATCGCGGCGGAAACTTTACGCTTCTGAATTATCCGAGCGTGGATGCGATTGACGAGTTCAAGGTGCTGCGCGGCAACTACAACGCGGAGTATGGGCGCAGCTCAGGCGGCCAGATCAACGTCATCACGCGGTCGGGTAAATCAAGTTTTCACGGCGGCGTATATGAGTTCTTCCGCAATGATGTGCTCGATGCGAATACCTGGGAGAATAAGCACTTTCAATCGCCTGCGCTTGACCGCACGCCGCTGCGCTACAACGATTTTGGCGGAACGATTGGCGGGCCCATCTTCATTCCAGGCCACTACAACGTAGATAAGAGCAAAACGTTTTTCTTCTTCTCAGAGGAGGTGCGCCGCGTGGTGGAATCGAGCCCCTCAACAGGTATCGCGCCCAACGCGGATGAGCGCGGTGCGAAGGGCGCTTATAACTTTGCCTTTCCAGTGTGCACTGCGCCATTGGCGACGGATGCCAGTGGCAATACGTACTGCCCGGCAGGAGCGTCGACGACCAGCATTCCGGCGAACATGGTGAATCCGGCAGCGCTGGCTTACCTGAAAGATGTGTACTCGCATGTGAATCTGCCGCAGGATCCGATTGGCGACACGCTGACGTCGAACTCGAGCAATATTTTTAATTACCGGCAGGAGATCGGACGCGTCGACCACACGTTCAACAGCAAGTGGTCCGGCTGGATCCGCATCATGAACGATACGATTCCGACGGTGGAAGGCGGCGGTCTGTTCAATAGCAATCCGATTCCGAATGTCGCGGCAACAAGCACCCAATCACCCGGCAAGAACATTGCGGCGAGCTTGAATACCGTCTTCAAGCCAACACTACTGAACCAGCTGGAATATGCGTGGTCATATGGTGCGGTGTTGAGCACGAACGTTGGTCAGTTTGCGGCAGCCAATTCTCCGGATGTGGTGGGTGCGATCACACTGGCATACCCGGAGACACTGAATCGCATACCCAGCTTGTCGTTCGGCACTTCGCTCGCGAGCATCTCAGGATTTGGTGATTACAAGGATTACAATAAGAATCACAACATCTTCGACAACCTGACGTGGATACTCGGACGGCACACGCTGAAGTTTGGCGGCACCTACTACCACTATCAGAAGTCAGAAAATGCAGGTGGCAACAACGCTGGAACCTTCGGTACCAGGTAACACCGGCTGCTTATTTCGGCGACCCCGATACCACGAACGATGATCCCGCAGCAGAATGGCGGCAGGAGTATGCCTACTCCTGTTGAGACAGTCGACTTATTTTCAGCAGTCGCAGGTGGATAACAGGGCGATTATCGATCAGAATGAATTCGAGGCTATGCGCAGGATGAATTTCGTCTGCGTCCTGACCTGACGCTGAGCTACGGCGTTCGCTATTCGCTATTCCGCCAGCCCACAGATGCAAAGGGGCATGCGACCAGCTTCGATCCTGCAACCTACGATCCGAGCCACGCGCCGGTGCTGGATAACTCCGGATATATCTGCACACCGGATACGATGCCGTGCGATGGCACGAGCAACACTAATCCGAATTACGACTCGTTGAACGGAATCATTATCGGCGGCAAAAATTCGCCTTATGGCACGGCTGTTTCTAACCAGGTGAATCTGGGTTTCGCGCCGCGCATTGGCTTCGCATGGGATCCGATGGGACAAGGCAAGATGTCAGTGCGCGGCGGCTACGGCATGTTCATCGAATCGCCGGGTGTGGGATTTGTAGAGAATAGTGTCTTCAGCAATCCACCTTTTGACGATCTATAATGCGCCGATGGATAATCCGGGATCGGCACATGCTGCGCCGAACAACACGCCGCTGCCGTTGAGTGCAACAGCGCCAAAGTTCAAACAGCCCTACACGCAGAACTGGGATCTCGATATCCAGAAGGAACTGCCTTATAACATCATTGCGGATCTCGGCTACTACGGCAGCAAAGGCACGCACCTGCTGGCGGTAGCGGACATCAATCAACCGGTGGCCGGAGCGTATGCGAGTTATAGCGGCGCTGCCAATTATCCTGATGTGTATACGCCGGGTGGCATCAATTCAGGGAACGAGAATTATGCGAATCCGCTGCGCCCTTACATCGGCTATTCGGGAATTGATATGTACCTGCCGATCTTCATTTCCAATTACAATTCGCTGCAGGCGAGCCTGCAGAAGCGTTTTACCGCTGATTCGCTGCTGACGATCAACTACACGTGGTCAAAGAATTTGAGCAATGTGCCTTGCGACCCGAATTACACGGTGCCGCAATACACCTATGACCTGAAGAGCGAGTACAGCTACGCGCGTTTCGATCAGCGGCAGGTGTTCAACGCTGACTTTGTTTATCAATTGCCGTTCTTCAAAGAGCAGCACGGACTTGCAGGGCCATCCGCTGGGCGGATGGCAGTTTTCGGGGATTATTGCAGTGAACTCAGGGCATTGGATGGATCCGTCGGAGTCAGATGGCTCTGATCCCGGCGGCATTGGATTGAACACCGGAGTGTTGGGAAATACGGTACGTCCGAACCAGGTAGGCAATCCGAATTCCGGCGCGCCGCATAGCGGAGACGTGAATTCGACATGGTTCAACACCTCGGTATTTGCAGGGCCGCCGAGCGATCAAATCACGCCCGGAAATGCGAAGAAGAATTCCATTCTTGGGCCGGGACAGCAGAACTGGGATATTTCGCTGATGAAAAATATCAAGGTGTATGAGCAGAGCTCATTTCAGTTCCGGCTGGAGAGTTTTAATACCTTCAACCACACAAGCTATGCTGGAGTCGACACGACGGTGAACGATGGCGCGACTTATGGAACGGTACTGAGCGCCCATCAGCCACGTATCGTACAGCTTGGCCTGAAGTTCAACTTTTAAGCAGGAAATATTGGAGGAAAGTATCTGCATGCTGCGCCGTTGTGTCACTTCCGTTGCACTCGTTTTGATTATGTTTGTTTCGTTTGCGGCTCATGCAGATGCTTCTTCCGCCTTGGCGCTTCACGAAGGCTGGAGCGTGCAATCGGCCTGCAAGTTGCAGACTGAAGGCGCAACGATTTCGACCACAAGCTTTCATCCTGAAGGCTGGTATACGACTGCAGTGCCAGCGACAGTGCTGGCTGTGCAGGTGGCGGCTGGCACGTATAAAGATCTTTACTTCGGAACGAATCTGCGCGACATTCCCGGAACCACTTATCCGGTTGGGCATAACTTTGCCAACCTGCCGATGCCGGATGACAGTCCTTACCGCTGCGCGTGGTGGTATCGCAAGGAATTTACCGTCCCCACAGCCCAGAAGGGACGGACGCTATGGCTACGCTTCGGCGGGATCAACTATCGCGCGAATATCTGGGTGAATGGGAAGCGTATTGCTGATTCCACACAGGTAGCGGGCGCGTATAGAACGTATGAGTTTGATGTGACGGATGCCGCGGTGGCGGGCAAGGCGAATGTAGTCGCGGTCGAAACGTTTGCTCCGACAGAGAAAGACCTGGGAATCAACTGGGTCGACTGGAACCCGTGTCCGCCGGATAAGAACACGGGCTTGTGGGGGCCGGTCGATCTGGTGTCGAGTGGACCAGTCGCGTTGCGCTCGCCCATGGCAGTGGCGCATTTTACAGATGCTTCGCTGAAGCAGGCTGATCTGACGGTGTATGCGGAGCTGCATAATGCGACCGACAAGGCTGTAAGTGGAAATGTAACCGGCACAGTGGCAGGTATTCACATCGAGCAGAATGTGGAGTTGCAGCCGCATGAAGACAAGACAGTCGTCTTCGATCCGGAGACGTATAAGCAGTTACAGGTAAAGAATCCGAATGTCTGGTGGCCTTACCAGATGGGAACACCGCATCTGGAAACTCTCACTCTCAAATTTACTCAAGGCGGCAAAGTGTCCGATGAAAAGTCGGTGCGCTTTGGGATTCGCGAGATGACGTCAGAGATGACGGACAAGGGATATCGCCTCTTCCGCGTGAATGGCAAGCCGATTCTGATTCGCGGCGCGGGATGGTCACAGGACATGCTGCTGCGCGAAGAGCCGAATCGGCTGCGCGATCAATTCGCACTGGTCCGCGACATGCATCTGAACATAATTCGGCTGGAAGGCAAACTGGAGACAGAAGATTTCTTCCAGCTTGCGGATGAGCAGGGAATCCTGGTGATGCTGGGCTGGTGCTGTTGCGACCAGTGGGAGCACTGGGATAAGTGGACGCCGGAAAATTATCAGGTAGCGAAGGCTTCACTGGAATCGCAGATGCTCCGCATTCGTCAGCACGCGAGCTTGTTGGTGTGGCTGAATGGCAGCGATAATCCGCCACCTGCGGATGTAGAGAAAATGTATCTCGATGTGGAATCACAAACACACTGGCCGAATCCCACTTTGTCTTCCGCCTCTGCAACGCCGACCACTGTGAGCGGGAAGAGCGGCGTGAAGATGAGCGGGCCTTACGACTACGTGGCGCCATCATACTGGTATGTGGACACGGATAAGCATGGCGGCGGATACGGCTTCAATACGGAGACGAGCCCTGGACCTGCGATTCCCAATATCAGCAGCCTGCGCCGATTCCTGCCGGAGGACGCCACATGGCCTACAACAAGCCCGGCGTGGTCGCTGCACAACGGTGGTGGAGGCTTTAAGACGCTCACTGTTTTTGACGATGCGATGAAGGCGACCTACGGCACGCCGGAGAACCTCAGCGACTATGTACGCGTTGCGCAGGCGATGACTTATAACGGCGAGCGCGCAATGTTCGAGGCTTACTCGCGGAATAAGTACACGTCCACGGGCGTCATCCAGTGGATGCTGAACAATGCGTGGCCTTCGACGATCTGGCATCTGTATGACTATTATCTCGATGCTGGCGGCGGGTACTACGGCACTAAGAAAGCCTGTGAGCCGGTGCATGTGCAGTATTCTTACGACGATCACAGCGTCGTCGTGGTGAACAGTACGTATCAAAGCTCGCCAACACTTCAAGTTGCGGCGAAGGTCTATGATCTGCAGCAGAAGGAAGTATTCAGCAAGGAATCGAAGCTGACGCTGGACGCAGATACCTCGCAGCGTGCGATCGCGATTCCCGATACGGCTTTCTCTTCCGATTCGAAGGTCTATTTCGTGGATCTGACGCTTAAGAAAGCATCGGGGGAAGTAGTCAGCCGTAACTTTTACTGGGTGCCTTCGACTCTGACGACCTTCGATTGGGCAAAGACAAACTACACCCATACGCCGGCGATTCAGCATGAGAACATGACGGAGCTCATGTCTTTGCCAAAGACCAAGGTGACTGCGCATGTAATGGCATCCGCAGAGGGAAGAACCGTACAGGTGCGGTTGCAGAATGAATCGAAGTCGCTGGCCTTCCAGGTATCGGTAGCAGCGCGTGACGCTCACGGTGAAGATATTGCGCCCGTCATGTGGTCTGATAACTATGTCTCGCTTATGCCGGGAGAATCGCGCGTGCTGACGGCGACTCTGCCGCCACATACTCCGCAGAATGCCGTTGTCGTCGTGTCGGGCTGGAACATTCCTGAGCAGACCCTGCACCTCTCTTCAGAGAAAGCGATCGCAAGTCGGTAACAATACAAATATGAGAGCAAAGATTCATGTCCAATCAGGCCGCAGCCGTGAGTGAAGGGCAGGTAACGCTGCGACGCAGCCTGCGCTTTCGGGATCTGGTGCTGTATGGCATCGTCCTTATTCAGCCGACTGCTCCCATGCCGAGTTTCGGCGTTATCTATCAGGAAGCGCGAGGCCATGTCGTTACTGCCATTCTGTGCGCAATGGTGGCGATGCTCTTTACCTCATTCAGTTATGGACGCATGGCGCGGGTGTATCCGCAGGGCGGCTCGGCGTTTATGTATGTGAGTAAAGAGCTGCATCCGAGCCTCGGCTATCTGACCGGATGGTGCATGGCGATGGATTACATTCTCAATCCATTGATCTGCACGATATGGTGCAGCAAGGCGGCACAGAATATTATTCCCGAGATTCCGTATTTCGTCCTGGTGATATTTTTCGCCGGGCTGTTTACGGTATTGAATCTGAACGGCGTAGAAACCTCAGCGCGCATCAATGCCGGCATGGCTGCTGCACTTGGAATCGTCATAGTTCTGGTGGTCGTCGCTGCGATACGCTACCTGTTACATCTGCCGCATCAGCCCGCGTCTTTCTATACGCAGCCTTTCTACGATCCCAGTACATTCTCGCGCAGCGGATTACTTCGAGGCACATCGATTGCTGTGCTCACGTACATCGGCTTCGACGGTATTTCCACACTTACGGATGAGGCGAAAGACCCCGCGCGCAGCATTCCGCGTGCGATTGTGCTCACCTGCTTTGTTACCGGCGTGCTGGCGGCGATTGAGGTTTATCTGGGACAGCTGGTATGGCCGCATGGTCAGGCTTTTCCTGATATCGACACCGCGTATGTGCACATCTCAGGACGCGCGGGCGGCCCGATTCTTTTCATGATCGTGAATGCTGCGTTGCTGCTCGCAAACATGGGATCGGGCATGGCGTCGCAGCTAGGCGCGGCCCGCCTGCTGCTGGCAATGGGACAGGATGGCGCGATTCCGAAGTCGTTCTTTGGCGCGATTCATCCGAAGAACCGGATTCCGCGCAACAATGTTCTACTGATTGGCGGCATCTGCATTGCGGGCGGCTTGTTCTTCAGCTACCAGCTTGGAACAGAGTTGTTGAATTATGGAGCGCTGCTCGCGTTCATGGGGGTGAATGTCGCCTCGGTTGTGCTGGGCTGGCGTACTGGCAAATCTGCGCAGTGGTTGCCGATCACCATCTCGGCCGCTGGCTTTCTAACGTGCCTGTTTATCTGGACGAACCTGGGTCCCATAGCGCGCATCGCGGGAACTGCGTGGGCGGTGATGGGCATCGCCTTGTGGATTCTGCGCCGCAGAAAAATTCATCTGCCGGATGCGACCGCATGACCCACGGTCCCGAGCGATTCGATGTCACTTTGGCCGGCGAATTTAATCTGGACCTGATGCTTTATGGATTGCCGGAGACGCTGCCGGCAGAGAGGGAATTGCTTGCCAAGCGCGCGGAGACGATGTTGGGCGGATCGCCAGCAATTACCGCTCATAATTCAACAACAGCGACAGGCGGCGTAACGGCGTTTCAAAGCCGGACGCCATGCAGCAATTTCTGGCAGAACATGTGCTGCAGGTAGAGTAGTGCTGTGCGGCTGTTTACGGGCATTGCGATTCCGGATGAGACGCGTCCCCTTGTGGAGGCGTGCGTGCACCCGCTGCAGGAAGAGTTTCCGCACCTGCGATGGTCCCTATCGGAGCAATGGCACGTAACGCTGCAATTCCTCGGTGAGACGGATGAGGCTCATTACACCTGTATTGTGGAGCAGATGCGCAGAGTATCCGCGACTGCTGCCGAGATCGAATTGTTAGATCCCGGATTTTTCGCCCGCGCTGGAGCGTTTTTCATCGCAGTGCGGCTGACGTCGTCGCTGCTTACTCTGCATGATCGAACGGCTGAAGGGTTGAAAATTTGCGGCTTTGAACCGGAAGCCCGCGCCTACAATCCACATATCACGTTAGCGCGACGAAAGGGACGCAGCGAATCGCCTGACTTTGTGAAACTGCAGAAGCGCATGCGAGGTCAGCTCGCGTTCGAATCGCTTACTTTTGCTGCAAAGGAATTCCTTCTCTATCAGAGCACCACTGGTCCGGCAGGTGCGAGATATGAGGTGCGCGAGCGCTTTCCGCTGATGTAAGCTGCATATATTTCATGACCAGCCAACCGTTTTCATCTGCAGTAGATTCACTTGGAAAAATTGGGCTACCAGCACCGGTAAAGGAGCTGGCTAAGACAATGTGGGACGCCATTATTGTCGGCGCAGGCCATAACGGGCTTGCGTGTGCCGCTTATCTGGCGCGTGCCGGAAAACGCGTTCTCGTACTCGAGAGCCGCGAACGTATTGGCGGCGCATGCACCATTGAAGAGCCGTTTCCAGGCGTGCGCATGTCGCCGTGCGCATACCTGGCGGGGTTACTGCATCCGCTGGTAGTTAAGGAACTGCAGCTGCCGCAACGCGGTTTTACCTGGACACCAGCAGTCAATGGTCTCTTCGTTCCTTTTCTCGATGGAAGCAGCATCCAGCTCTGGGATGATGACGATAAGTGCGAAGCGGAGATTCGCCGGTTCAGCAGCGGTGATCTTGAGGGCTGGCGCGCGATGAATGACATCATCCGGCGGCTGCGCGATGCGCTGCGCCCCGCTGATGAAAACGACACCTGGATCGGCGATGCGCCTACGCGCGAAGAGATCGAGGATCGCCTCGGAAGTGATGAAGAGGCACGAAAACTTTTATTCGACTGGTCGATGGCAGAATTTGTCGAGCGCTATCTGCGCGACGAGCGGCTGCATGTTGCGTATCTTGGGCAGGGCGTGATCGGCACAAATGCGAGTCCTTTCGACGCAGGCACAGCTTCGATCCGATTTCATCACGCGTCGGGTCGTCTGGGCGGAATACCAGGCATGTGGGGATATGTGAAGGGCGGCATGGGCATCGTGTCGTTCTATTTTTGCGATGCAGCACGCGAAGCAGGCGCCGTCGTCGCTGCGGGCGTGCCGGTGGCCGCTATTCTTCCCAGCGAGGGCGTGCTGCTCGAAGGCGGCGAACGCATTGCCGCGCCAGTGGTGATTTCGAATGCCGATCCGCGCCGGACCCTGCAAATGCTGGGAGGCTCGGCGGAAAGCGTCTGGAAGGCGAAGATTGAAACTGTGCCGATCGAAGGCTGCACCGTGAAGCTCAATGTCCTGCTCGATGAGCTGCCGAATTTTACCGCGCGTCCCGGTGTGAGCGAGGCGCATCATTTCGGCCAGATCAATGCACCGCTTACCAAGAGCGAGTGGAAGGATGGCTTTGCCGCGGCGCGCAGTGGAAAGTTGCCGGGTCATCTGTGGTGCGAGCTGTACTTCCAGAGCGTGCATGACGCGAGCGTTGTTCCTGAAGGGCAGCATACGATGAGCGTCTTCGCGCAATATGTGCCTTATCGCTTTGCTGAAGGGACATGGGATGGACGCCGTGATGAGGTCCGGAAGCTGGCCCTCGATTCGATCGGACGTTTCTGCAGCAACATGAAGACCGCTGTCATCGACGCGCAGGTGCTTGGGCCGCCGGACATTGAAGAGAAGGTCGGGCTCACCGGAGGGCATATCTTCCAGGGTGAATGCCTGCCTCCGTACATGTGGTCGAATCGGCTGAGCGCGCGCACTCCGATGGAAGGCGTTTACCTCTGCGGAGCTTGTACGCATCCGGGCGGAAGCGTGATCGGAATGAATGGGCGCAACGCCGCCATGGCAGTGCTCAAAGACATGCAGCAGAAATAGTTCTGGTTTTCGCATGACAGTGCAGGTATGCTGCGCGAAAGCCCGCATGTCGCAGAAGACACCTACGCCAGCGCTCCCACGCGAACTCGGCATCTTCGATCTCGTCCTCTTCTATATGGCCGGGGGGCTGAGCCTGCGCTGGATTGCGACCGCCGCCGCTGCCGGTCCAAGCACGATCTCGATCTGGATATTTGCCTGCCTCTTTTTCTTCGTCCCGCTGGCGGCTTGCGTTTTGGAATTGTCGTCGCGCTATCCGCAGGAAGGCGGTCTGTACGTATGGACGCAGCGCGCCTTTGGAGACTTCTCAGGATTTATCGCGGCGTGGTCTTACTGGATGAGCAATCTGCCTTACTTTCCAGCCGTGCTTTATTTTGGCGCGGGCAGTGCGCTCTTTGTACTGGGCCGTCGCGGCGAGCATCTGGCGAATAATGCGACGTACTTCATGCTCTTTGCCCTGGTATGGCTTGGGGTCATCACGCTGATGAACATCGTCGGATTGAAGCAGGGCAAGTGGCTGAACAATCTCTGTTCGCTGGGTGTGTGGATTCCGATAGCCGCGTTACTGGGGCTGGCTGCAGCGGTCGCCGCGCGCTTTGGCTCGGCGACAAGCTTCGCTCCTTCGCAGCTGATTCCTCATACCGATTTGAAGAACGCCATCTTCTGGTCGACGATCTTCTTTGCATTCGGTGGGTGTGAAACTGGCTCCTTCATGGGAGAGGAAATCAAGAATGCCCGGCGCACGATTCCGCGTGCTTTGATTCTGGCTGGGACATTGCTCGCCACGTTCTATATTGCGGGCACGATTGCCATGCTGGTTGCGCTCCCCAGCTTTTCGATCAACGGAGTGAGCGGGTTTATCAGCGCCATTCAGTTGATGTGCGAGAGGCTGAATGCCAGTTGGCTCATTGCTCCGATAGCGTTATTCGTAGTGTTGAACAGCATCGGCGGGGCGGCGGCATTTCTTTCTTCCACTTCGAGGCTGCCATTTGTTGCCGGTATTGACCGTTATCTGCCGCCGGTTTTTGGCCGTGTGCATACGCGCTGGCGTACGCCGTGGGTTGCGATTGGCGCCTATGGATGTGCCGGAATGCTGTGCGCCTTGATGGGGCAGGCGGGCACGACTGTTCGCAGCGCGTACGACGTGCTGGTCAGTATGTCGATCATCAATTACTTCATTCCGTTTGCATTTCTCTTTGCGTCGATGATCCGGCTGCAGCGGGAGCCAGTGTTGGAAGGTACGATTCGCATTCCCGGTGGACGGCCGGTTGCGGTGTTCCTCGCAAGCATGGGCTTTTTGACTACGCTGATGACGATCGTGCTCTCGGTGATTCCGCCGGACGAGGAGCCGAACAAGCCGCTTGCCATTGTGAAAGTCATCGGCTCCACGTTGTTTCTGATAGGCGCAGGAGTTGTAGTGTATTACGTCTCAGAACGAAAGCAGCGTCGCGCGTTGCTTCATTGATGAAGGTACCAGGGTATGTTGACCACGATGACCCTCTCGTTTCCCTTGACCAGCAGAATAAGTTTCAACAGGTTCGCGCGCTGGTTATGGAGGAGGTTTTCATACCAGTGCTTCACGACGAGTTCCGGCACTAAGACCGCGATCTGTCGGTCGCCTATCTTCTTCTGTTCGGCAAGAATATGCTCTACCAGTGGCTGCGCGAACGATCGATAAGGTGAGCGAATCATCACAAGCCTGGGCTCCGTAAGTCCGGCGGCACGAATCGGTTTCAGAATAAGGTTTTCCCATATCTGGCCGATGCTTCCCTCCTTCTCTTCATCGCCAAAGTCAACGTGGACGACCTGCACATCAGGCGACATAGTCAGTGCAAAGCGCAGGCCTTTTTCGCTGATGCGGTTCCACTTGTCTACCGGCAGAATGACATGTGGCGGATGGAGGTCCTCAATGCACAGCGGTTCCGGGCTGTCTGTTTCGCGCGCTGTCTGCTCGTAATGTTTGCGGACGAAAGTCATCACGAGGATGAGCGCTGGAACGAGAATGGCTGTGACCCATGCGCCATCGAGAAACTTTGCTACCAGCACAACCAGCAGGGTCACGCCGGTAGCGATCGCGCCGATTCCGTTGACAAGCATGCGGCCGGTCGCATTGCCCTGCTTATGCCAGTGCACCACCATACCGGCTTGCGACAGAGTAAATGCCAGAAAAGCGCCAATGGCGTAGAGCGGGATAAGCCTGTCCGTCACGCCGCCAAAGAGGATCAGCAATGCCGCTGTAAAAATCACCAGGGCGACGATACCGTGGGAGAAAAGCAATCTGCGTCCGCGCAGGATGAAGACGTGCGGCAGGTAATCGTGCAACGCAATGGCGCGGGCGAGGCGGGGGAAATCGGCAAAAGCAGTATTGGCAGAAAGAGAAAGCACCAGCAGGATAGAGCCGATGGTGGTGTAGTAGAAGATACCTTTACCCGCGACAGCGGCAGTCAATTGCGACAGCACGCTTTGATAGCCGGGCGATGCGGGATCAGTCGCGCCGATGCCATAGGCGCGGCAGAGCAGCGCGATGCCTGCCAGCAGCACAATGAGGAAAGCAATGATGATGGTGAGGGTGATTTTGGCATTCTTCGCTGTGGGGGGACGAAATGCCATAACACCGTTGCTGACTGCTTCAACGCCGGTCATCGCTGTGCATCCGCTGGAGAATACTTTCAGCAGCAGCCACCACGTGAGGGCTGTGGTTGCCCGCGGAAGCGCGGGCGACGCTACCACCGGAACGGGGTGGCCTCCATCCGCAAACGAGTGATAAATACCGAGCACGATGACGATGAGCAGTGTTCCCAGGAAGAGATAAGTGGGAACGAGAAAGGCGACGCCCGTATCACGCACGCCTCTCAGGTTGATGATCGTGAGCAGGGCAAGAATGCCGAGGCAGAGAAGCAGCGTGTGCCGGTGCAGGCTGGGAACGGCAGAAATCAGCGCTCCAACGCCTGCCGAGATGCCGACGGCCGCAGTGAGAATGTAGTCGATCATCAGCGCCGCAGCGGCCAGCAATCCCGGCCCGGCGCCAAGATTTTCCGTTGCTACGGTATAAGAACCGCCGCCCTGCGGATAGGCCTCGATGGTTTGGCGGTAAGAGAAGTAAACGATAATCAGCAAGCCGATGATGGCAAAGCTGACAGGCACGATGTAGTGCACGCCGACGAGCCCGAGCGGAATCAGCAGGGTGAGAGCTGCTTCAGGGCCGTATGCCGCTGAGCTGAGAGCGTCGAGTCCAAAGATGGGAATGCCTGCCGGAGGCCCGATTTGTTCTGCGCGTTCTTCGGATGTGGCCAGAGGACGGCCAAACAACAGGTCGAGTGTTCGCATGCTAGCCCTTTAAAGTAATCATGAAAAATGGCACGGCTGCGCCATCATCCTATCCTGTTTTGATGCGGACAGCGTAAAGAAACGAAAGCATCAACGCAGGGCCATCACTACGATGCGCCCATCAGAGTGAAAGCTGCCCCCGGTGGCAGTGAACGCGGTCTTCAAAGGATCGGCAGGCGTGACATACGCTGCGCCTGTGATGACTCCAGCGGCGGCGAAACTCTGCTCGATGAAGTCTCGCTCTTCATCGACGTTGGGATCGATGTGGTGCGTCACGTTTCCGTTACGCTGATCTTTCTCGAAGCCGTTGTCATGCGTAGCCGAGCCAACCCACAAGGGCTTACCATCTACCGTTTCTGTCGACTTCCATAGGCGAAGATGATGGCGGACCGCAGCGACTGCCAGCGGATCTGCCCGCGCAAAGGAAAAATCCTGAGGACGCCCGAAGAGGTACAGGATGCTCATCGGCATCTCGGTATAGGCCTCGTGAGAAAGAGTCGCCAGCAGGCCGTGAACGATGGCGTCCTGCGTCGTCTTATCGACTGCTGTCCAACCGGACGCCGAGAAGGCCTTTTGTACCTGATCCTGCGTGCCGATAATCGCGAAGTTCACCATATCGCCGGGATTGTTCTGCTGATCCTGCACGCGGCGTGGAATGTTGGCGAACAGCGCCGGCGAAAGTGCGCTGGCAAGATCGATGGTCGAGGCAGTCGTGGATGCCGACTGCGATTTCGACAGCTTCATCTTCACCGAATAGTTTCCCGTCCCGGTGAGATCGCTGCTGATGTTTACGCTGAGATACAGCGTCCCGCTCATGGTTACGTCGAGCTGCTGGCTCACGCCTATCAGAAAAGGCACGGTGGCGTCGCCATTGCTGATACGCCCAATGAGTGCGCCGCTATTCGCGCTGTTGAGAGGGAACTGGCGGATCAGGTCTTTCCATCCGCGCGCATTTCCATCGGGAGTGGCAGCGTGGCCATCGGAAATTGTAACTGTACCGGTTGCAGTAAAGTCGAGGCGATCGCCGAACGTTACGGGAACACCGGTGTTCGTCCAGTCTCCTGCCGGAACGTTAAACGTATAGGAAGATTTTCGAGAAGTGAGACTCGCCGAATCGGGCGTCTTCATTTGGATGACTTGTACTGCCGATGAGACGGCTGCCCGGGTTCGCATAGGCGGTTGTTGGCTGCAGGCTATGCCGACAAGTAGCAAACAAGTGCCTGCGAGAAAAAAAGCCTTTCGTGTGAACGTATCGCAATCCATAGGGCCGAAGATATGGAACCTATCCATCATCCAGCTTTTGATGGCTTTTCGACAAGGGAGTGGGAAAAAGGTGGATGCCGATGCCTGCTGCTCGCCGCCTGAGACGTCGCGACATCGTTTCGCGAAAGGAATTCGTGCTCATGTAACATTTCAGTATGGCCACAGGGAAAAATGTCCGTCTTACAGCGCGACAAATGACGCTGATTTCACGCGCCCTGGCCGACCCGCGACGCTTCCAGATTCTCAAAGAGATCGGCGAAAGCAGCGCGTTTACTCCCTGCTGCTCCTTGCGCGAAAGGCAGCCGATCTCCGCCGCCACGCTCTCCCACCATATAAAGGAATTGGAAACGGCAGGGCTGATTACGATCGAGCGCGAGGGCAAGTTCGCAAATCTTTCGCTTTGCCGCGATGTCTGGCAGGCCTATATCAACCAGTTATCCACAATTTGAAAGACAGATTTGCATCCATTTTCAGTGTCCCTCATCAATTAGACAGTTATCGAAATGTCAAAACAAGCGGCATTTCCGAAAGAGGACATGAAATGGGCAAGCTTCAAGGTAAAGTCGCAGTCGTGACCGGCGCATCGAAGGGTATTGGCGCGGCCATTGCAAAGAGCCTGGCCGCGGAAGGCGCCGCAGTGGTGGTGAATTACGCATCGAGCAAAGAAGGCGCGAATCGCGTCGTAAGTGAAATTACCGGCAAGGGCGGTAAGGCAATTGCGGTAAAGGGCAGCGTCGCCAACTCGAAAGATGTAGAGCAGATTTTCGCCGAGACGAAGAAGGCCTATGGCAAGCTCGACATCCTGGTGAATAACGCCGGGGTCTATGAATTCTCACCGATTGAAGGCATTACGGAAGAGCAGTTCCACCGGCATTTCGACACCAACGTGCTCGGTCTGCTTCTGGCGACGAAAGAGGCGGTGAAAAACTTCAACGGCGACGGTGGCAGCATCATCAACATCGGCTCCGTAGTAAGCCAGATCGCGCCTCCCGAGTCGTCGATCTATACGGCCACCAAGGGCGCTGTGGATGCGATCACACACGTTCTGGCCAAGGAGCTTGGGCCGAAGAAGATTCGCGTGAACTCCATCAATCCAGGAATGGTAGAGACGGAAGGCACACATACCGCTGGCATCATCGGCAGTGATTTCCAGAAGCAGCACGAAGCGCAGGTTCCGCTTGGCCGCATCGGCCAGCCGGAAGACATCGCATCGGTTGCTGTCTTCCTTGCCTCCGCAGATTCCGGATGGCTGACAGGCGAGCTGCTGTTGTCCTCCGGCGGTTTGCGGTAAGTCATTTCCGGGACAGCCCCGTCCTTTCATGCGGAGGGCGGGGCTTTTCTTTTACGCGTGTTCCAGCTCCAGCAGCTTCTTCTTGCGCTCCACACCCCAACGATATCCAGTTAAGGTGCCGTCGCTGCCGATCACGCGATGGCATGGCACTACGACAGCAACGGGATTCGTGGCGCACGCACGTGCCACAGCCCGCACCGCCGTGGGCCGGCCGATCTCCTGAGCGATCTGTGAGTAAGTTCGCGTTTGCCCACGAGGAATCTGTTGCAGCGCCTCCCATACGCGCCGCTGAAAGGCCGTAGCCCGCACATCCAGCGGAAGCTCGAGAGCGACGGGATGCTCCGTCATCTGCGCCAGAATCTGTTTTACGGCCGAGCCAAGGCCGTCTTCGTCGCGGCTGCTCGTCGAAGCGGGAAAACGCGAAGCCAGCTCGTCTTCCAGCTCGCTTTCGAGTGAGCCGAAGGCGACAAGGCAAATTCCCAGAGCGGTTGCAGCGACCAGCATCTTCCCCAGGGGAGAATCGGTGATCGTATAGCGAATCGCGACATTCTTTCCCCCGGCACGGTATTCGGTCGGCGTCATCCCCAGGTGCTCGTTCGCAGACTCATAGAGCCGACTGCTCGATGCAAATCCCGATTCGTACATAGCAGTGGTCACGCTGTCGTTTGTGAGCAGATTTTTCCGGAAGCTCTCCATGCGCCGCGCCTGTTGATATTGCCGCGGAGAGATGCCGAGGTAGCGGCGGAAGAGTCTCTGCGTATGAAACGCGCTCAGTCCAACGATCTTACCCAGCCTGTCCAGCTTGATGGTGCTGTCGATGTTCCGCTCAATATAGTCGCAGGCATGGGTCAGCATGTGGCCTTGCGGATGCGCCTGTCCGGGAGCGCAGCGCTTGCAGGCCCGGTATCCGGCGCGCTCGGCCAGCTCGCTGGTGGCGAAGAATTCAACGGACGCCCGCAGAGGGCGGCGGCTCGGGCACGAAGGGCGGCAATAGATGCCCGTCGTCCGCACTGCATAGACGAACAACATATCCGCGGCTGGCTTGCGGTCTTCCACCATCTGCCACGCACGATCCCAAACCTGGTGTGAAATCTGAACAGCACTCATATCAACCTCCTGATGCTGTTCTGATCTTCGCGCCTTTGCAGTTGTGGCCGCACTCCGCTTCTTGCCGTCTAATTTTGCAGTTTTAGGCACGTTGGTTTCGATTCCCAAGAAATGTTCTTCGATTCAGAGACGAAAAGCAAAGGGCAGGCTCAACGAGCCTGCCCTTTTTGAACTACCTGATTGGTGATTACTTCGCAGCAGCAACCGTGGCGCCAGCCTGCTCACGCAGAGCAGCGGCCTTGTCGGTTGCCTCCCACGTGAACTCCTTGTCGGAGCGGCCAAAGTGGCCGTAGGCTGCGGTCTTCTTGTAGATCGGACGGCGCAGGTTCAGGCTCTCGATGATGCCTTTGGGCGTCAGCTGGAAGTTGGCGCGAACCAGTTCCTGCAGCTTGGCGGAATCGATCTTGCCGGTGCCGAAGGTATCCACCAGCACGCTTACCGGCTCGGCTACGCCAATGGCGTATGCGAGCTGCACTTCGCAGCGGTCGGCAAGGCCGGAGGCCACGATGTTCTTAGCGATATAACGCGCCATGTAGGCAGCAGAACGGTCAACCTTTGTCGGATCCTTGCCGCTGAAAGCGCCGCCGCCGTGACGGCCCATGCCGCCGTAGGTATCGACGATAATCTTGCGGCCCGTCAGGCCGGAATCGCCCATCGGTCCGCCAATCACGAAGCGTCCGGTCGGGTTGATGTGGTATTTGGTATTTTCGTCGAGAAGCTCGGCGGGAAGAACAGCCTGGATGACGTGCTTGAGAATGTCGGCGCGAAGGGTTTCGTTCGAGACGTTTTCCGCGTGCTGGGTGGAGATGACGACCGCGTCGATGCGGACCGGCTTGCCGTCTGCGCTGTATTCAACTGTGACCTGGCTTTTGCCGTCAGGGCGGAGATACGGCATTTTGCCGCTCTTGCGAACTTCGCTTAGCCTCTTGGTCAGCTTGTGAGCCAGCGAGATGGGGGCCGGCATCAGCTCTTCCGTCTCGTTGGTGGCATAGCCGAACATCATGCCCTGATCGCCGGCGCCGCCGGTATCCACACCCATGGCGATATCGCCCGACTGCTTGTTGATCGACGAAATGACGGCGCAGGTATTCGAATCGAAGCCGTAGAGCGCATTGTCGTATCCAATGGCTGCGACCACGCCGCGAACGAGCGTCTGGAAGTCGACATACGCCTGGGTGGTGATTTCACCCGCGATGACGACCAGGCCGGTGGCGGTCAGCGTTTCGCAGGCCACGCGGCTGTATTGATCCTGTTCGAGGCAGGCGTCGAGAATGGCGTCTGAAATCTGGTCTGCAATCTTGTCGGGATGCCCTTCAGTCACCGACTCGGATGTGAATAGAAACTTATCGCGTACGGACAAAATAGTCCTCCTATATCCAATCAAAGACTTGCGGATGACCTGTCACAAAAGTGCGGGGCGAGGATCAAGTCGGTCCGGCTCGACCGCGCACAGGCATCTAGTTTCGATGGTACTAGAGCCGGATGGCGAGGGCAAAGCAGTTCAGCCAAAAGGGATGAGAAGTATTTCAGCGGGGAAATAAGTCAGTGAATGGCAGGCCTGTCTGAAGCTGTGCAACAGGCCGGAGGTTCAGAACAGCTGTCGCAACCGGGGCATGCACCCCCGTCTCCTCCGCTGAAATGCGATTGCTGACATAATGCCAGACGAACCAGCCCAGCGCCGATAGAAGAGCCAGCAGGACGGCAACGCCGGCCCAGCGCAGACGCATATCGGGGCGCGGGACATCGTCGACACGCCCATTATTTATATTTTCCGCGAACTGGATCCAGCTGACGTCGTCGTCTTTTACCTGGCCGCTTGCCTGGTAGGCGGACATGAAGCGGCCAACCCAGGCTTCTTCGTCCAAGCCGACAACGCGCGCGTAGCCGCGCACGATTCCCTTGTTGAAAACGCCGCCGGGGAGGGCATCGAAATGCTCGTCTTCCAGCGCAAGCAGGTGGCGGCCGCTGATCTTGGTCACATCCGTGATCGTTTCAATCGCGATACCGCGGTCTTCCCGCTCTTTCCGCAATTCCTGGCCGAACTGACTCATGCTCCTGTTCCTGCGCAGATACGCTTTGGGGATAGCTGAATCCTGCAAAAAGATGTTGTGCGCCCTGACAGGCTTTTGCACAACCTCTTGGGCAAACCATAAAGCTATGGGCAAAACAAGTCAAAGGAAAATGCTTATTTTTTGGCTTCTTTTCACGTCTCCAAACTAAGTTTTTGCCCTTTTTGTGCTGATTTTGAGGATCTGATCGGTCCCGATCAGGCTCAGCTACGCATCTTTATCCATTATCCGCCGGTGGAATGGCTTTGTTACACTCAGGTTTCGAGAGATTTTCGCTTTTTCCCATATCGGGAGTAGTTCTTCCGGGAATTCAGAATGAACAAACTTGTCTTCGGCAACCTGCTTCATCGCCCTCTGCGTTCGATTATCGGCATCTTTGCTGTCGCCGTAGAGGTCATCATGATCCTCTCGATTGTCGGCATTTTTATCGGGCAAGTGGCGCATACCCGTGATCAGACCAGCGGCATCGGCGCTGATCTTATCGTGCGGCCGCCGAATGCAAGCTTTATCAGCGGTGTCGGCGGTGCCCCGGTTCCGGCAAAAATCGCCCAGGTTCTCGCCAAATTGCCGCATGTCGCCGTCGCTGCTGCCGTCATCCAGGACTTCAGCATCGCCGGTTCCCCGGAGATCATTTGGGGCATCGATTACGACAGCTTTAATGCGCTGAAACCCTTCGTTTTTCTCTCCGGAACGCCCTTTCAGGGGCCAAATGACGTGATTGTGGACGACGTTTTCGCGAATGCTAACAAATTTCACGTAGGCGACACGGCCCAGGTCAAGAACCATCCCTTCCGCATCTCCGGCATCGTCGAGCACGGACGCGGCGGACGTAAGTTCCTGCCTATCCATAGTTTAGGGACACTGGTCGGCAATCCCGACAATGCTTCCCTTTTCTATATCCGAAGCGACGAGGTGGCAAACCAGAATCTGATCCGTCAGGAAATACTGGCCACACCCGGCCTCAGCCAGTACCAGGTGCAGACGCTCGAGGAGTGGATGTCATTGATGACGCCGGAGCACCTACCCGGCTTCAATGCCGCCCTGCGCAGCGTAATCGGCATTGCGGTTATGGTCGGATTTATCGTTGTCTTCCAGACCATGTATACCGCCGTGATGGAGCGGACGCGGGAGATCGGCATTCTCAAATCGCTCGGCGCCTCGCGCTCGTACATTGCCAATGTGGTGCTACGTGAAGCGGCCCTGATTTCCATTGTCGGGATTGCACTGGGGATTGGACTTACTTACGTGCTCAAGTTCGGGCTTGCCTATAAGTTTCCTACCTTGCCGTTCCCGGTCAGCCTGGACTGGCGGATCCGAGCAGCCATGATTGCCTTTTTAGGATCGATCTTCGGGGCGCTGTATCCGGCCCTGAAGGCCGCTTCCAAGGACCCGATCGACGCTCTGGCTTACGAATAGTCGATGTGAATCCGCAAGACAAAGGGCGCAGAGAATCTCTGCGCCCTTTGTCCTTGAAGGCTTTATTGCCTAAACCGGCTGGAGGAAATCCGCTGCTACCGGATTTTCATACAATGAATAATCGCGCGTGACGACCGTTAATCCGGACGGCGTGACGAAATAATGCCGCCGGTCTTCATTCTGGTCGTAGCCGATGACGGTGCCTTCCGGCAGGTGCACATCGCGATCGATGATCGCCTTCTTAATACGGCAATGCCGCCCGATATTGACGTGTGAGAAGACGATGCTGGAATCGAGTTCCGAGTAGGAATTCACGCGCACGTCCTGCGAGAGCACGCTGTTGCGAACGACCGCGCCCGAAACGATGCAGCCTGCGGAGACGATGGAATTGACGGCCATGCCTGTACGTCCCGGCTCGCCAAAGACGAATTTTGCCGGAGGGTACTGGCGGACGCGAGTGCGCATCGGCCAGTTGCTGTCATAGAGGTTGAAGATCGGCGAAATCGACGCGATGTCCATGTTGGCGTCGTAGTAGGCGTCGAGCGTTCCCACATCGCGCCAGTAGAGCGCGTCGTTGCTGTTTTCATCGACAAAGTTGTAGGCATTCATCCGGTACTTGCCCAGCAAGGAGGGAAGAATGTTGTGCCCGAAATCGTGTTTTGACGTCGGATCTTCTGCATCCTTCATCAACGCGGGAAGCAGCACATCTGTATTGAAGAGATAAATGCCCATCGAGGCATCGACCATGCTCGGATTGAATGGCGAACGGATGCTGGTGGATTTGGGCTTCTCATCGAAGCCGATCACCTCGCCGGTGCGCGATACCTCAACGACGCCAAAGCGTGATACTTCGCTAGGATCGATCGGCAGGGTGGCCAAGGTTGCGTCGGCGCCCGATTCGTTGTGCTGCTCGAGCATCTTGCCGTAATTCATCTTGTAAATATGGTCGCCCGAGAGGATGAGAACATGCTTCGGCTGCTCTGAGCCGATGGAGTAGATGTTCTGATAAACAGCGTCCGCCGTGCCCATGTACCAGTTGGCGCTGACGCGCTGCATGGGCGGCAGGATCTCGATAAACTCGCCCAGTTCCTGAGCTACGACGCTGGTCCAGCCTTCGCGGATATGTCGGTTGAGCGAAAGAGCCTTGTACTGGGTAAGGATGTAGACGTGACGAAGATCGGAGTTGATGCAGTTTGAGAGGGTGATGTCGATGATGCGGTAGTTGCCGCCGAAGGGAACTGCGGGTTTTGCACGATCACGGGTCAGGGGGAAAAGGCGCTCGCCCGCGCCGCCTGCCAAAAGTACTCCAAGTGTGTCTTTCATGCCTTACAACGCCCCTTATCGCTATCTCATTCTGTTGCCGCCAAATTCACATCCGGTAAATTCACTGAACGCCGGAAGTGGCGATACTAGCATATAGAACAGCAATAAGGAGTCAACAACACAACTGCTTCAGGCGCTGGTGCTCTTCTCATCGTCCTGTAGGGCGATACGGAGCGAGCGCAGGAAGCGAAGATCCTGAGAAGAAAAAGGCTTGCCGTTCTGACCTTCCTCTTGCTGGCCTGCTGTATTCGATGATTCGAGAAGGGCCTCTGGTTGCTGCTCGAGCTCATTGAGGCCAATGGTCGCCTCGAGCATCAGCAGAACATCAAAGCCTTGCTTGCGTATATCCTGCACGACGCCGGCAATGTGCTCTGACTCCGAGACCGTTTCCTGGATAGCTTCCCCCAACTGCTGGACGAGTTTTCGCAGTTTCGCGTTCAAGGTGTGTGTCTCCGTTTCCTCCTGCCATCGACCGGCCTGGAGCGCGCTGGATTGTTCTTTACCTTACTTCTGATGTCCGAGGAGGGCAATCGGAATCAGACAGGCTGCTAAACTTTTGTTTATATGGAGCCGAATACGCTCGGCCGCAGACTCGGAGTTGGTATGCGTGTCGCCTCGAAGATGATTTTTGAGCGCGCCACCCAAAGCAGCCCTGCGCCTGCAGGCAAATCGCAACAAGTCCCCCAGCCACAAGTTTACGCCGCCAAAGGAAAAGCTGTCGTCAAGGGGACGCGCAAATTCGGCGAATCGGTCTGGAAACCCTTTGCCCATGCGAGCAGTGTGTTGTGGCTTGAAGTAACCGGACTGTTCTTCGGAATCTTCACGCTCTTCTTCGCCAGCAACACTTACAAGCTGCGAACGGAATGGACCGTCGGTCCCGATCATCAACGTTTCCTTGTATATAGCCTGGTTACTCTGGTCTTTGCTTACTTCACCTGCAGTTCGTTTTACCGCGCGAACAGGAAAGAAAAGCTTAAACGTCAAGGGAAACGTTAGAGAATGCACCCAGTTTGCCGGATGTGCCTTACCATGCCGCATGATGCTGCTGCGAAAAGCTGAGCCTGACGACGCCATGGCCGTGGCGCGTGTGCATGTGCGCTCATGGCAGGCTGCGTATCGCAAACTGATGCCGGATGAATATCTCGATCAACTTCGCCCCGAAGATCGAGCCGAAAAATACACTTTTGACAGTGTCGATCCTTCTAAGCCGCGAACGATCGTAGCGGTCGATGCCGGGAGCATCTGCGGCTTTGCCACAACCGCACCTGCACGCGATCCGGGATTGTCCGGTTTTGGAGAGATGTATGCGCTCTATGTGGATCCTGCTCACTGGAATCGGGGTATCGGAGTGGCGCTGGTATCGGCAGCTCGTGGCCATCTTTTCGAACAGGGATTTCAGCACGCCATGCTGTGGGTACTGGCTGGCAACGTTCGTGCGGAGCGTTTTTACGGAAAGGATGGTTGGCAGCCTGACGGCCAGCGCCGAACCGATATGGTGTGGAATGTAAAGGTCGATGAAATTCGCTATCAGCGTCGTCTTGAGATTCCCTGACGGCTCTCCCCGCTGGCGCAAGTGCGATAAAACCCGCTATTCTTCTCCGTTCACACATGTCTCAAGGACAGAAATCCAAGCCCGTTTATACCCGCAGCGATCTCGAAGCCATCGGCTTTGATCCGCTCAAAGACCTCGGCTTTCCCGGCGAATTTCCCTTCACCCGCGGCATTCAGCCGACGATGTATCGAGGGCGCCTGTGGACGATGCGCCAGTACGCGGGCATGGGCGACGCCGAGGAGAGCAACCGCCGCTATAAATTTCTGCTCGAACATGGAACCGCGGGATTATCGGTCGCCTTTGATCTGCCGACGCAGATCGGCTACGACTCCGACGACCCCATGTCCATAGGCGAAGTAGGAAAAGTCGGCGTCGCTATCGATTCCCTCGAAGATATGGAGCGACTCTTCGACGGCATCCCGCTCGACAAAATTTCGACCTCGATGACCATCAACGCTACGGCAAGCATCCTGCTCGCGCTTTATGTTGCGGTGGCCAAGCGAACCGGGGCTGAGGTGAAGAAGCTTTCCGGCACCGTGCAGAATGACATTCTCAAGGAGTACATCGCGCGCGGCACATATATTTATCCCATCCGCCGCGCCATGCGCATTATCACGGACATGTTTGCGTGGGCGAACGATGAAGTGCCGGAGTGGAATACGATCTCCATCTCCGGCTACCACATGCGCGAAGCGGGCTCGACCGTTGCGCAGGAGGTCGCCTTCACGCTGGCCAATGGCATGACGTATGTACAGGCGGCCATCGATGCCGGACTCGATATCGATACATTTGCGCCGCGCCTTTCCTTCTTTTTTAACGCACACAACAATTTTCTCGAAGAGGTGGCGAAGTTCCGCTGCGCGCGCCGTGTGTGGGCGCACGTCATGCGCGATCACTTCGGCGCCAGGAATCCGCGCTCGTGGATGCTGCGCTTCCACACGCAGACGGCGGGCTCGACGCTGACCGCGCAGCAGCCGGAGAACAACATCGTTCGCACGGCGATCCAGGCGCTCTCGGCGGTGCTGGGAGGTACGCAGTCGCTGCATACCAACGGCTACGATGAGGCCCTGGCGCTTCCGACGGAAGAAGCCGCCCGCATCGCATTGCGTACGCAACAAATTATTGCTTCCGAGTCGGGAGTCGCCCAGACCATCGATCCCTTTGCCGGGTCTTACTATGTCGAATCGCTGACGCATGAGATTGAGCAGCAGGTGAAAACTTATATGGATCGCATCGAGGCGCTCGGCGGCATGTTGCGGGCTATCGAGCAGGGCTGGGTGCAGCAGGAGATTCAGACTGCCGCCTATGAGTATCAGCGTGCGGTTGATTCCGGTGAAGCCACCGTTGTTGGCGTGAACCGCTTCACCCGCGAAGACGAGCCTGGGATTCCCATTCAGCATATCGATGAAGCGCTGGAGCGCAGGCAGGTGGAGCGGGTACAGGCACTGCGTTTACGGCGCGACAAAATTCGCTGGCAAACCGCAATCGATCGCGTGAAAGATCATGCGCGTTCGGGCGAGAATCTGATGCCTGCAATTTTTGAAGCAGTAGAAAGCTATGCCACGGTAGGCGAAATCGCTGGAGCCATGCGCGATGTCTTCGGTGAATATCAGGAATCGGTCGTGATCTGAAAAGCTTCATGCATTGGTGACAAAGATTCAACACACCAATGACAAACCCATGACAACTTCAGGGATGCCGCCTCTTAGTCTGCTCTAGGAATGTGAGGCGCGGCTCTCCCCGCCCGCTCTCGCATGAGCCTTCGATTGACGATGCGTTAAAGCGAGGCAATCCGGCAAGCGGGGCTAGAGAACCGTCAGGAGTCTCTTCCATGAAAAAGCTATTCCGCTCTGCTGCTATTGCGGTTATCGCATCGGGCACAGGATTTGCCGCCTACGCGCAGCACTATACGCAGATCAATCTCGTCGCCAACACTGCTGGAATCGCTCCCGTTACCGATCCAAGTCTCATCAATCCGTGGGGGCTTTCGCGTGGATCAGGCAGTCCGTGGTGGGTCTCGGACAATGTCACGGGCCTGAGCACGCTTTACAACGGTCCCGGCGCGAAACAAGGACTCGTCGTCACCATTCCTCCTGCTGACCCAACCAACCCTAAGACGCCTACAGGCAGCCCGACGGGAACGATCTTCAACGGCAGCACTACAGACTTTCTGCTCGCAGCCGGGGCGCCGGCGACTTTTCTTTTTTCTACGATTGACGGAACGATCGTCGGCTGGAACCCAACCGTGGGAATAGCGCAGGGTGCGGCTCCGCCATCCACGCACGGCATTACCGTTGTAAAAACCAAAGACGGCTCCAGTTATACCGGTCTGACGAGCGGCTTCATTCAGGGCAAGCGATATCTTTACACGGCCAACTTTACCAAGGGACGCGTGGATGTCTATGACAACGCATTTCACCGTGTAAAGCTTGGTCGGAATGACCATGACAAGGGCGGTTATGACGATTTCGGATTCGACGATGACCGGCATCACCATGACAACGAGCCTTTCGAGGACGAGCGTCTGCCGCGCAACTATGTTCCTTTCAATGTGCAGTCCATCGGCAACGATATTGTCGTAACCTATGCGCTCCACCAGGAAGGATCGCCATTTGAAACCGACGGTCCCGGTCTCGGCTATGTCGATATTTACAGCTCGACGGGTCAGCTACTGCGTCGTCTCGAGCACGGATCGTGGCTCAATGCTCCCTGGGGAGTCGCGCTGGCGCCGCTCGATTTCGGCCGCTTCAGTCACGACTTGCTGATCGGGCAGTTTGCCGGCGGCGGCACGACCGAATCGAGCGGCTACATTGCCGCTTATGACCTGGCGACGGGCGCGTTCGACGGATTGTTAGAGGACGCTACAGGAAAGCCAGTCGCCATCAATGGAATCTGGGGCATCAGCCCCGGAAACGTGAGTCCGGCCAATAATGATCCGGCAGCCGCGCCTGCAACCGAACTGTACTTTGCCGCCGGACCGAACCACGGGTCAGGTGGACTGTTCGGCTATCTCAAACCGGTCTCGACGGAACTAGTGAAAGGCAACGACCAATAACCACAGTTTGCCGGATGCCTGCAGGTTCCTCCTGCGGGCATCCGGCGATTTTTGGGCGAACACCCAGCGCCGTCGCGTTGCAAGCTCCTCCTCTTCGATACAATCCAAACTCACAGGAGGATTCACTTGGAAAGACGCCGGTTTCTCACTTCGTCGCTGGCCGCATCAGCGCTTGCATTCGCGGGTTCGTCTTATGCGCAGACATCAGCGGGTTCCGCGCGCGAATATTATCAGTTGCGCAAATATCACCTGCAGAGCGGCCCGCAGACGAAACTGACGGACAGTTATCTTTCTGGTGCCTTTATTCCCGCGCTCAACCGTCTCGGCATGTCGCCGATTGGAGTTTTCAATCTCACCATCGGTTCTGAGACGCCGATTCTCTACGTTCTGATCCCGAGCACATCTCTGGAAACGCTGGTGGGGTTGGAGCTAAAGCTGGCCCAGGACAAGGCGTTCATGGACGCTGCTGCGCCTTTCTGGAATACTCCGGCAACCGCACCGGCTTACGGGCGTGTTGAAAGCTCGCTGCTGATTGCTTTTGAAGGCTGGCCGAAGCTCACGCCGCTACCTGCAGCAGCACAGCGTGCGAAGCGCGTCTTCCAGCTGCGAACCTATGAGAGCGCGACGGATCAGGATCACGTCCGCAAGGTGCAGATGTTCCATCACGGCGAGTTTGCCATTTTTCAGAAGGCGGGATTCAACCAGATTTTCTACGGTGACTCACTCATTGGGCCGCGCCTCCCGAATCTGACCTACATGCTCAGCTTCAGTGAGCTCGCTGAACTCGACGATAAGTGGAAGGCATTCGGCAGCGATCCGGATTGGAAGAAGCTCTCTGGGTCGCAGGAGTACGCCTTCGAGCAGATCGTGAGCAACATCTCAAACCTGATTCTTACTCCGACGACGTATTCGCAGATCTAAGCAATTTTCGGGTGCCCCGGGTTCGCGTAGCTAACCCGGGGTATTTTGCGAACTTAAACGTCATTTCCTAAATGAAAGATCGGTTCTACCCCTGTAGCACTGGCAATTAACGCCTGTTGCTCGTGCGGCTCAAGCGGCTTGTAATTCTGGGCCACGTCCATCGCCAGCCTAAAATACTTTTCATCGCCCGGCGGCAGCGCTGCCGTAATGGGATGGCCGAGCGTCCAGCGCAGCCCGAGTGTTGCCTCGTCTGGAAAAGCTGCTGGCTGATACCAGCACTTCGGCTCCGGATGATTCTGTTTCTGATCTGCCGACCATACCGTCTTCGCCATCGCCTTCAGCGCAAGGATGCCCATGCCTTTTTCCTGCGCGCGCTTTAGAATCTGCGGGCCGAAGTTAGCCTGCGAGAAGAGCACAAAATTTACCGGAAAGAGCACCGTATCGAAGTTATAGCGATTCATCGCAGCTACAGCCGTTTCCGCGGAGTGCACCGAAAAGCCGATGTAGCGAATCTTGCCTTCCTTCTTCGCCGCTTCCATGGTCTCCATGGCGCCGCCTGGCCCAAGGACGGTATCAAGATCGGTCATCTTGGTCAGCGCATGAAATTGGTATAGATCGACGTGGTCGGTCTTCAGCAGGCGCAGCGATTCTTCCAGCTGCTTGCGCGAGTCGTCTTTCTTTCGACCCTCGGTTTTGCAGGCCAGGAAGCAGTTCTTGCGATAGGGCGCGAGCGCGGGACCGAGACGTTCCTGCGCGTTGCCATAGCTGGGAGCCACGTCAAAATAGTTCACGCCGCGATCCACGGCTTCGGCAACAATGTTGCTCGCCGCACCGGTCTCTTCGTTCATGACGACGATGCCGCCGAACCCGATCATCGACAGATGCTCGCCGGTTTTGCCCAATGGCCGGCGTGCAATCGGATTCGCTGGCGTGGCAGCGGAGAGTTTGGTGGTGGCGGCAGCGGCGGCGGCAAGGGCGCTCTGCTTGAGAAAGTCACGGCGTTCCATGGAAAACCTCGTTTAGGGAGATACAGGCGGAGCCGGCTTGCTAAAGCCATTTTCCCAGATATCCGGTATGGAAAGCATTTCAGCCGGGAAATATTCCGCCAACGGGAGCGGTAAGAATGTGTCAACTGTTCGACAATCTGTTCCGTCTAACAGGCGATACCATGTCACGCCAGAAGTCTGAATTTCGTCTCTTCGCATTTTTTGTCTGTTTTTTTAGCGGGCTATTTTTGGCCCAGGCACAAACGGCTGCCCCATCCGAAGGCCAGCAGCCCGCCAAACCAACCACGACCCTGTCAGTGGATGTGAAGGTAGTTACGCTGCCGGTCACGGTTCGCGACAAGAAAGGCCAGATCGTCACCAACCTCACCAAGGACGACTTCACGTTACTCGAAGACAATCGTCCGCAAACGATCAAGTATTTCAATCTTGATACCAACCTGCCGCTCACGCTCGGCCTGCTGGTGGATACCAGCACGAGCATGCGCAATGCCTTCGACCAGGAAAAGTCAGCGAGCAAAACCTTCCTGAACCAGATGCTGACCAAGCCTGAGGATAAGGCGTTTCTCATCCATTTCGACCGCGAAGTAGAGCTGTTGCAGGACCTGACTGCGTCGAAAGACAAGCTCTCCTCGGCGCTTGAGGAATTAGGTCCGACGCAGGAAGTTTCATCCCCTGACTCGGGCGATTCCGGTTCCGGCCAGCGTGCCCACCGCGGCGGCGGAACGCAGCTCTATGACGCCATATTTCTTGCTGCCGACGAGCTGATGAAGAAGCAGCAGGGGCGCAAAGCTCTGGTTTTGTTGAGCGACGGTGAAGACCGAGGCAGCCGCGAGACGCTGAACTCGGCCATTGAAGCCGCCCAGCGCGCTAATACGGTGGTTTATACGATCTATTTCAAAGGCGAAGAGCAACACAGCGACTATGGCAATCACGGTGGCGGCATGGGCCGTCCCCACGGCGGCATGGGCGGCGGTTATCCGGGTGGCGGGGGTTATCCTGGCGGTGGGGGTGGTGGATACCCAGGCGGCCGCGGCGGACAGCGCCCATCCGAAGAATCGCATGTGGACGGCAAAAAAATCATGATCCAGATCGCCGAGCAGACCGGCGGCCGCATGTACGAAGCGAAGAAGAAGGAGAACTTCGACCAGGTGTACACAAGCATTGCCGAAGAGCTGCGCTCGCAGTACATGCTTGGCTACACACCGGATAAGTCCAGCAGCGACGAAAGCTATCACAAGATCACGCTGACGGCGAAGAAGAAAGACCTTTTCGTGCAGACGCGCGAGGGATATTACGCGGATAAATAACTATTTCAGTCGTAAGCGCCTTGGATATACTGAAATGCAAGGGATATCCATGGCGCTTTACATTAAAAATCCGAATGTCGAAAAGTTGGCTCGCAGGCTTGCGCGACTTACCGGAGAATCCCTGACCGAAGCCGCCGAGCGCGCCATTGAGGAAAGACTGGCGCGGCTGCGCCCGGATCATCGCTCGGGACAAGGCGCCACGCAATTAGAAAAAGATTTATTGCGCATCGCAAAACAGTGCTCCGCTTTGCCGGATCTGGATGTGCGATCTGCCGATGAGATTCTTGGGTATGATGCCGAAGGGCTTCCCGCTTGATGGTGATCGATACGTCAGCCATTCTTGCCATTCTTCTGGAGGAACAAGAAGCCGGCTTATTCGTCCACAAGATCAGCCAGGACCGCATTCGACTTTGTTCTGCTGTGAATTTCGTGGAAGCTTCGATCGTTCTGCGCACTCGGAAAGGGGAGCGCGGCAGGCAGAAGTTGGATCAGTTTTTGAAGCGCGCCCAGGTGGATGTTGCTTCGGTCGATGTTCGTCACGCGGAAATCGCATGTCAGGCATATCAGGAATTTGGGAAAGGCAAACATCCGGCAGGTCTTAACCTGGGAGATTGCTTCTCCTATGCGCTGGCGAAAAGCGAAGAACAACCACTGCTTTATAAGGGAAATGATTTTGCACTGACTGATGTGCAGTCGGCTGCGATAGATTGACCCTCAGAAACCACGGTGCTAGCGTAAAAAGTTCCGCATCTTTTAAGTCCGAAGGATATTCCGTGTCTACATCGGCAACTGCGCCTGCTTTACGCAAGACTCCTCTCAATGCCGTTCACCGCCAGCTTGGCGCGAAGATGGTCGATTTCGGCGGCTGGGATATGCCTGTCGAATACTCCGGTCTCATCGCCGAACATATGGCCGTCCGCACGGGCGTAGGGCTCTTTGATGTCAGCCACATGGGCGATATCCAGCTGCGCGGCCCAGAGTCGCTCAACGCTATCCAGCACATCTGCATGAACGACGCCTCGAAGCTGCAGGTTGGCCAGGCGCAGTATTCCGCGATGCTCTACCCGCAGGGTACGTTCGTGGACGATGTGATCGTGCACAAGCTCTCCGACAACGACTACCTCATCGTCATCAACGCAGGCACGCGGGAAAAAGACTTCAGCTGGGTCAAAACAAACGCTCAGAAATTCCACTGCCATGTCAGCGACTACAGCGACTACTACACGCAACTCGCGATTCAGGGCCCCAGGGCCGAAGAGACGTTGCAAAAGCTGACCAACGTCGATCTCTCGACGATCAAATCGTACTGGTTCAAGTGGGGAACGGTTTGCGGCCTGCCCAACACGCTCATCGCCCGCACCGGATATACCGGTGAAGATGGCTTCGAAATCTATGTCCCTTCGGACGAGGCCACCAGCAAGCGCGTCTGGGAAGAAGTGCTTGAAGCGGGCAAGGAATTCGGCATCGTTCCCTGCGGATTAGGCGCACGCAACACCCTGCGACTCGAAGCGGCGCTTTCGCTCTACGGCCACGAAATCTCCGAAACCATCAACGTCTATGAAGCCGGACTTGACCGCTTCTGCAAGCCGGAAAAAGGCCCGTTCATCGGTTCGGAAGCCCTGCAGCAGGTCATCGCGTCCGGCGGCCCGGAGCGCAAACTGGTGGGCCTCGAAATGGTGGATCGCGGCATCGCCCGGGATGGCTACGGGGTATTCGATGAAAACGCACGACCCATTGGTACGGTCGTCAGTGGCTCACCGGCACCGTTTTTGAAGAAGAACATCGCCCTTGCTTTTATCCCCAAGGATTATTCGGCGGTCGATCGCCAGCTTTTTGTGCAGGTCCGCAATACCATGGTGAAGGCGAAGATGGTGCCGATTCCGTTTTACCGTCGTCCGAAAAAGCAGTCGTAGCCGCAAAAAGGCCTTAAGTCCCAACAGACCTTACAATAGAAAGAGAACATTACCAATGGCATACCCTGCAAACTACCGCTATACCCGTGAGCACGAGTGGATTGAGGTTGACGGCAAAACTGGCACGGTCGGCATTACCGACTACGCCCAGAATTCGCTAGGCGATATTGTTTTTGTAGACGCTCCCAAAGTGGGCGCGACCGTAAAGAAGGGCGAAGTCTTCGGCAGCGTTGAGTCGGTCAAGGCTGTCTCTGATCTGTACGCCCCTGTCTCGGGAACTGTAATCGAAGTGAACGAAGAGCTGGCCTCCTCTCCGGAAAAGATCAACACCGACGCGCACAAGGCGTGGATCATGAAGGTTGAGCTGAGCGATCCTGCGGAAGCCGATTCGCTGCTGAGCGCGGCTGATTACGATAAGTTTGTCGCGGAAGAAACGGGCCACTAGAACGAAGTTTTTCATCCTGAGCGAAGCGTCTCCATAACGCCGAGTTGAGGATCCTCCCTAAGCGTAGCCGAAGGAATCTGCGGTTTTGCTGTAGCAAGGATCAAACATGCGCTATTTACCTAAGTCACCCGCCGAGCGTACCGAGATGCTGCGCGAGATCGGCGCGTCCACTATTGACGATCTCTTCTCGACCATCCCTGAGGAGTACCGCCTCTCACGCGATCTGAATATCCCGCGCCAGATGGGCGAGTCGGAAATCGTCGACCACTTCAAGGACGCCGCTGCACACAATGCAGCAGGCTACGCCAGCTTCCTCGGAGCCGGTGTCTATCGCCACTATCGGCCGGTCATTATCGATTCGCTGGTGCAGCGCGGCGAGTTCCTGACCTCCTACACGCCTTACCAGGCCGAGATCACGCAGGGAACATTGCAGGCGATCTTCGAGTTCCAGACGATGATCTGCGAGCTGACGGGCATGGATATCGCCAACGCCTCGATGTACGACGGATCTACGGGTGCGGCAGAGGCGGCCATGATGGCCGTCCGTGTTACTGGATGCGATGCCATCATCGTCGCGCGGACGGTGCATCCTGAATACCGCGAGGTGATGGAAACGTACGCGCAGCATCAGGGACACTCGGCTAGCGAAGTAGGCTATGGCCCGGATGGTCGCATCGATCTGGCGGCGCTCGAAGCAGCCGTGACCGACAAGACTGCCGGTGTGCTGGTGCAATCGCCGAACTTCTTCGGCGTCGTGGAAGACATTCCGGCCATCGCCGAGATCGTGCACAAGAAAGGCGCGCTCCTCATCGTCTCGATCGCCGAAGCTGTCTCGCTTGGCATCGTGCGTCCTCCGGTTGAGGCCGATATCGTCTCGCTCGAAGCGCAGTCCTTTGGCGTCGCGCCCAGCTACGGCGGCCCCTTCTGCGGCGTGCTGGCAGCCAAGGAAAAATATCTGCGCCAGATGCCTGGCCGCCTCGTTGGCGAAACCAAAGACAAAGACGGCCGTCGCGGTTTCGTGCTCACGCTCTCAACGCGCGAGCAGCACATCCGCCGCGAGAAGGCGACTTCGAACATCTGCACCAACCAGGCGCTGGTCGCGCTGATGGCGACGATCTTCATGACCGTCTACGGCAAAGAGGGAATCAAAGATCTTGCTGTGCAGAACCTTGCGAAGGCGCATTACGCGGCAAAGACTCTGAGCGAAAACGGCAAGCTGCTTTTCGCTGCATCGCCGCGCTTCAATGAGTTTGTTCTCGAAACCGGCGAAGCCCCGGAGCAGTTCAATGCTCGCCTGCTCGACAACAAGATCATCGGCGGCGTGCCACTCAGGAAGTGGTATCCGGAACTGGGCAATGCAACGCTATGGTGCGCGACCGAGCTGACGACGAAAGAGCAGATCGATCAAGCCGCCACTGTGTTAGCCGAAGCACCCGTCGCAGCATCAGCCAAGTAGCAACAAGGAACTTGAAAATGGCAACAACAGAAAAGCCGTTCGTAGGCACGCCGCGTAAAGTCACCGAGCACCTCACGCAGAATGAGAAGCTCTCCTTCGAGATATCCTCGCCCGGCAAAAAGGCCTACAAGCTGCCGCCGCTCGATGTGCCCGAAGTTGATCCCTCTGAGCTGCTTGGCGAAGCCGCGCGCGAAAACACGGGCACGTTGCCTGAGCTAAGCGAGATCGAAATTATCCGCCACTTCACGCGCCTTTCGACGTGGAATTACGCCATCGACCTCGGCATGTATCCGCTGGGCAGCTGCACCATGAAGTACAACCCGCGCGTCAACGAGCTGGTCTCGCGCCTCGAAGGCATTGCGGAGGCTCATCCCTATCAGCCGGAATCGCTTTCGCAGGGATCGTTGCAGATCGTCAAGCTGCTGCAGGACTGCCTCATCGAAATCACCGGCATGGACACGATCACGCTGCAGCCCGCGGCCGGGGCGCACGGCGAGTTCACCGGCATCCTGCTTGCCCGCGCCTATCACAACTCGAAGGGTAATCCGCGCAAGAACATCATCATCCCTGATTCGGCGCACGGCACCAATCCAGCGACAGCAGCAGTTTGCGGCTATCAGGTCATCAATCTGAAGTCGAATGCGCAGGGCGGCATCGATGTCGCGGCGCTCGAACAGCTCGTCAATGAAGACACTGCCGCTCTGATGCTCACGAATCCATCGACCATCGGTGTCTTCGAAAACCAGATTCACAAGATTGCGGACATTCTCCACGCAAAAGGCGCTTTGCTCTACATGGACGGCGCCAACATGAACGCGCTCTGCGGCAAGACGCGCCCCGGAGACTTCGGCGTCGATGTGATGCACCTGAACCTGCACAAGACCTTCTCAACTCCGCATGGCGGTGGTGGCCCCGGCTCCGGTCCAGTGGCCTGCAAGAAGATTCTCGAGCCATTCCTTCCCATTCCGGTTGTCGAAGAGGGAAGCGACGGCCAGCTCCACTGGAACTACGATCGTCCCGAATCGGTAGGCCGCGTGCGCGCCTTCTATGGCAACTTCGGCATGTTTGTGCGCGCATTGGCGTACACGCTGGCCAACGGTCCAGATGGCCTCCGCCAGACAACGGAAGACGCCGTTCTGAACGCGAATTACCTTCGCAAGAAGCTCGAAGATGTATACGATCTGCCCTACAACACGCCGTCGATGCACGAAGTCGTCTTCAGCGACCGCCGACAGGTAAAGAACGGCATCAAGACGGGCGATCTGGCCAAGCGTCTCATCGACTATGGCTTCCACCCATATACGACGTCCTTCCCGCTTATCGTGCCCGGCGCGCTGATGATCGAGCCGACCGAAAGCGAATCGCGCGAGGAACTCGACTTGTTCGTTGACGCCATGCGTCAGATCGCCCGGGAAGCGGAAGAAAACCCGGAGTTGATTCTCAACGCACCGCACTCGACCCGCGTCTCGCGCCTCGACGAAACCACCGCCGCCCGCAAACCGGTGCTGCGCTGGAAGGGGCATCCTGCAAGCACGCCGCTCACGCCGGATAACTCTCCAGCGAAGGAGTGGTAGGCGAGCGCATGTCCATTTTTCATGACCGCCGCGATGAGCTGGAGAAGTTTGAATTCATGATGGGTCCGGCGCGCGGGCGGCTTGCCGTATCGCTCGACGCGCTGACCGATGCTCTCATCCTAATCGGTCAGCACGGAGTCTATTGCACTTCAAACCGCAACCCTTCCAAGCCCGCGCTTGATCTTGAAACCGTGATGAACGAGATCAACGGCGCGAAGGCGCTGATCCAGTCCGTCATGCAGGAGCTGGAGAAGGCCCGCGAAGCGAGCCAGAGCTAGGGGATCGCCGTTACCTGGACAAAGACGTTGGTCGTCTCCCATGCCAGGTGCAGTTCCGTTGTCAGATCCTTGGTGTTCTCAAACTTCATCTGGAAGGTCTCGACCGGGCTGCTCGGCATTACGCCTTCTGACATCTTCACGCGTCCCAGGTCCTGGGTCTCGTCATACTTGGTGCCCCACTGGCCTGTCTGCTTATTCACGATCAGCGTCCAGCCATTTTCTGATGGGAGCGTGTAGAGCGTATAGGTCCCGGCGGGCACGCCAAGATTGCCAATCCTCAGGTTGATATCGGTTTTCAGCGTCGTCGCCTCGTTCGCGCCCGTCCGCCACCAGTGGTCATAGGGTACGAGGCCCCCGAATATCTTCCGTCCTTTCATCGAAGGCGCGCCATAGTCGATGGTGACGGTCTTGCTGCCGAAGCTGACGGCCGCCTGCTCTGGCGGGCTGGGCCGCGATTTCTTGTCGTCCTGCGCCCTGAGGGCGACAGAACCAATCATGGTTGCGAACAAGGCGCAACAAAGTATCTTCGTGAAAAACCTGCGCTGCATCTGAGAACTCTCCTTTTTCCTGCCGGGAAGCGGCCCCTCCATCAGAGCGCGAAGCGACCCGCGTGTCAAAGTAAAGCTTTCGCGCAAGCCGAGTATAGTATTCTAAAGATGCGCGCCCGTAGCTCAGCTGGATAGAGCGAATGCCTCCGGAGCATTAGGTCGGGAGTTCGAATCTCTCCGGGCGCACCATTCCTTCATGCAGGCCGATCGGCCAATGCTCAACAATCCAAAATCATGATGAGCTTTGTATAGCGGACATACAGATTCCTCATTCGATATCTCCTTCCAAAAATCCCTTTCTCGAATCAATCCGGCTGATTGCGGAACGCAGTTTTTCCGCCAACGTCGCCTCCCGTTCTTGACAGCTATTATCTAATCAAGCAACAATCTAAGTTTCCAGTGGAATCGATACCATAATGGAATGGAAACCATACCACGCTTATCCGCTCCCCTTGAAATGAGCCCTGGAAAGCCGTGGTGCCAGTACTTTTCGCATTACTAATGCTTAGGAAGGTCATTCAGCTTGTTCTCATACTTTCGGAGGCTTCTTGTTCCAACGATCCTGCTGTTTTCGTTGGTTTGCATCAGTGGGGCTTTTGCCCAGACACAGAGCGGTATCAACGGCACGGTTACCGACTCATCCGGCGCTATTCTTGACGGGGCACGCGTTCAGGTTCTCAATACCGCTACCGGCGTAGTGACCGAAGCGGTCACCAGTTCGGCGGGTACCTACAACATCCCCAGCCTCGTACCCGGCGCATACAAAGTCACCATTACGAAGGAGGGCTTTCAGACTGCGATCGAAAATGGCGTCACCGTTTCAACAGGACAGACCGCTGGCGTAAACCTGGTGCTCCAGGTGGGTGAGGTGAGCCAGCAGGTGCAGGTCACCAGTTCTGCCATCTCTCTGGAGATGCAAACCCCGCAGGTTGGCGTCACCGTCGAAAACAAAGTCGTGCAGGAATTGCCTGACCAGGTAAACGGGCAGGGACGTCAGATCGACGACTTCATCTTCCTCGCGCCTGGCGTGACCGGCAGCGAATTCAGCCACCGCATCTCTGGTGGAGAGGATTTCCAGAATGAAGTTCTCTTTCAGGGCGTTCCGGCCGTGCAATCGGAGACGGAAGGCTTCCAGAGCTACATCAATCCACCGTTTGAAATGGTGAACGAGTTTCACGTTGCCAGCTCGGTATTTTCCACCCAATATGGACTGGGTCAGGGCGCGGTGAGCTACAACTTCGTTTCCGGTACGAACACGTTGCACGGCGATGCCTTTGAGATCAACCGCAACGACTTCTTCGACGCGCGCGGACTGGTCCAAATCAATCCCACCGTTCCTGTAGACAAGCAGAATAACTACGGCTTTTCCATCGGCGGTCCCGTCTGGATCCCGAAATTGTATGACGGTCGCAATCGCACCTTCTGGCATGCCAGTTCCGAGTGGTTCAAGTGGAACCAGCAGCCTTCCGCAACCATGACGGTGCCGACAGCACAGGCGAAGCAGGGTAACTTTTCCGGCTATGCGCCCATCTATGTGCCGGCCGGTCTGCACTGCGCCGGGCTTACTCCGGGACAGCAGTTTCCTGGCAATGTGATTCCGCAAAGCTGCATGAGCGCGTTGTCGTCGAGCTTGCTCACCCAGATTCCTGATCCGACGCTGCCCGGCCTGACCAACAACATCAACTCGCAGCTCGGAATCGTGCAGACCACGCAGACCTCATGGGGCTTTACGGTCGATCACAATCTCAACGAGCGCCATTCGCTTCATTACAGCCAGTGGCGGGATATGCATAACTCGCCGGCGATCGATAACAATGCATACTTCAGCAATGAGTTGTCGGGTCTGAAGACAGAGCCGCGTATTGGCTCAGGCTTCTTCCTGAACTACACGGGTACCATATCGAACAACCTGGTCGTCACTGCCGGTTTCGGCTGGATGGGCGAGATTAACAACGAGCTCAATGCTCATCAGGGCGTCAACTTCGGCGGCGTCGAGGATGGAACGACACTCCCGACGATCAGCTTTGGCGGCCTTGCGCCGGATGCGCCGACCACCTGGGGCGCCGGCAGCAATGGCGAGATCAGCAGCATCAATCGCAAGCTGGGCCTCGCGTTCGCAAATAACTATCTCTACACACACGGACGCAACACCTTTAACTTCGGCTTTGAAACGCGCCGCGCCTATCAGAACGATCACGAGTGCGACGACTGCACCGGTGGATTCGGTTTCTCCAGCCTCACAACCAGCAACGGCATTACAAACCAGGGTTCTCAGCTCAACGAGAACACCACCGGTAACGCCTTTGCCAGCTTCCTGCTCGGACAGGTGGATAGCACCAAGCGGCAACAGGCTCTGGAAACCAGGCTGCGCAATTACTCGATCTCGCCTTATTTTATGGACGACATCAAGGTTAACCCGCGGCTCACGCTCAACGCCGGCATTCGCTGGGACATCCTGGTGCCATTTACTGCGGACCAGCCGGGCAACGTAACCTTCCTCGACGTAAACAAGCCGAATCCCGGAGCGATCGGGCCGAATGGTCCATTGTTGGGTGCGGCGACCGCGCTTGGTCACGGACCGGAAGCTGCCGGCTTCAGCCGCGCAGATATTCCGTGGAAGAATGTCGGACCGCGCGTCGGCTTCGCCTACGTGCTCGATCCTAAAACGGTCGTCTCCGGCGGCTACTCCGTCATCTTCCTCGATGGCGGCGCCTACGAATTCGGCACCAACAAGGTGGCCAACGACTACGGAAATATTCTGGCGGGCACCAACCAGACGCCTTCCAGCGGAACGAATGTTGCTGCGTACGGAAGCTGGGATGCTCGCACTTTGGGAAATCCGCAGAATACCCCTCTGACTGCGACCATCGGAAATGGTTCCGGTTTGCTTCACGTTCTCCAGAAGAGCGGCATCCGTCAGCCCTACTCGCAGATGTGGGACCTTGGCATCCAGCATGAGCTGCCGTGGAATCTTTTCACGTCGATCAGCTATGTGGGCAACCATGGCGTCCATCTCGTATCGGCGCTGAACCCGACCAACCAACTTGATCCCAAGTACCTGTCACTGGGTCAGGCTCTGCTTCAGCCCTGGAACTCAGCAGCAGGTCAGACAGCGCTACAGAGCGTAGGCGTGCCCAACATTGGCGGCGTCTACCAGCCCTATGCTAACTTCCAGAACGATTTCCCCGGCCAGACTGTTCAGCAGGCGTTGCTTGAATATCCTCAGTTCCTCGGAACAGAGGATGGAAACACGCTGAACAATTTCGACACCAACGGCGTTTCCATCTATAACGCTCTGCAAGCGCAGTTGCAGAAGCGTTTCACGGATGGCCTGAGCTTCCTGCTCTCGTATACGTACTCGCGGACCATGTCGAACTCCGATAATGGGTTCAGCATCAACTCGCCGAACACGCTGAACAAATTCAACCAGAAGGCGGAATGGGCGGTTTCATCCGGCGATCAGCCACACCTGATTGTTCTGAGCGGCGTCTATGAATTGCCCTTCGGAGCAGGCAAGCCACTGTTCAGTGGCGGCAATCGATTCATCAGCCGGGAAGTGATTGGCGGCTGGCAGCTCAGCGGCACATTCCAGTATCAGAGCGGCACGCCGTTCGGTATCGGAGCTTCGGGTTCTCCATTGGCGACCGGTGGCAACCGCGCCAACGATGTACCGGGGGCGGCCATTCATCTCAATTACAACAACTATTACAAAAACCAGCCGGTATATAACACCGCGGCTTTCACTGATCCGGGCCGCACAGCAGTAGGTGATGCGGCACGCAATCAGAGCGATCTGCGGAATCCGTTTTCGTCTGTCGAAAATGTGGGGCTCGCCAAGAAGTTCGATTTCGGCGAAAAGGTGCAGGCTGAATTGCGGATGGAATACTTCAACCTCCTGAACCGTATGCAGGTTTGCGGACCCACGGACTCGAATGTCAGTGATCTTCGTACGGCGGGAAATCCCAACGCCAACTTCGGTTATGTCGTTGGCCCCTGCCAGAACAACACCCCACGTCAGGGACAAGCCTACTTCCGTATCAGCTTCTAGTTCGAGCTGAACGGTTTAACCAGCAGAAATACAAAAAGCCGCAGATCAGTCTGATCTGCGGCTTTTTGTTATATGTAGTCACAATCCATCACTGCTGCAAAGCGCTCATAGAAAATTTCCTACAGCGACCAAGAACAAAAGTCGTCATTCTGAGCCGTGGCGAAGAATCCCCAACCAGCCTGGTTTGAGATTCTTTTCTTCTCCCGTTTTTCGTCAGAATGACAGTGGTCTATCGCCTACAGGAAAAATGCTCTAGATATGGCAGCTGGTCACGCCGCGCTTCTCCAGATACTTCTGGTGATATTCCTCAGCCTTCCAGAAGGTCTCTGCCGGAACTATCTGCGTCACAATCGGCCGCGAAAACTTCTTCTCCGCCGTCAGCTTCTCGATGACGCGCTTGGCGTCGGCTTCCTGCTCTGGTGAATGGTAAAAGACCACCGAACGATACTGCGTGCCCCAGTCAGGTCCCTGGCGGTTGAGGGTGGTCGGGTCGTGGAGAGCAAAGAATGCCTCCAGCAGCTTTTCATAGCTGACCTTTGCCGGGTCGAAGGTCAATTCAACAACCTCTGCGTGACCGGTCCCATCCGTGCACACGTCTTTGTAAGTGGGATTGTTGAGCTTGCCGCCTTCGTAGCCAACTGCGGTTTCGAGCACTCCCGGAATCCGCCCGAACTCTACCTCTACACCCCAGAAACAACCTGCACCAAATGTCGCTTTTTCCATAACTTCTCCTTCGTAATCTTCAATTCCTTATGCCATTCGCAGCGCTTCGGCATCGTCGGCCGTAATCGGCTCGCGCGACCCGGCTTCAGCACTCGTAGCCCGCAGATACTGCACCGGCCATGTGAACTTCTGCCCCAGATCATCCGCCGCGTGGAGCGCCCAATAGGGATCGCGAAGCAGTTCGCGCGCGATCAGGACCAGATCAGCCTGCCCGGTGCGAAGAATGTGGTCCGCCTGTGCCGGTTCGGTAATCATGCCGACCGTGCCGGTCAGTACACCGGTATGGCGGCGAATCTGTTCCGAAAAATGAGTTTGATATCCAGGCCCCACCGGAATTTTCACGCCTGGCACAAGGCCTCCGGATGATACATCCACAAGATCGACTTTTCGGAGTCGCAACTGTGCAGCCAGCGCCATTGAGTTCTGCAGATTCCAGCCGTCCTCTGCCCAGTCCGTTGCCGAGATGCGCACAAAAAGCGGCCGTTCCTCCGGCCACGTCTCGCGCACCGCATCCACAACCTCGATCAGCAGGCGCACACGGTTTTCAAACGCGCCGCCATATTGGTCAGTGCGGTGGTTGCTTAACGGACTGAAAAATTCGTGCAGAAGATAGCCATGGGCCGCGTGCAGCTCAATCACGTCGAACCCCGCAAGCAGGGCTCGCTTGGCTGCCTGCGCGAAGGCGGCAATAATTTTGCTGATCCCGGCCTGGTCCAGTGCCCGGGGCTGGTTGTAATGGGGCGCATACGCGATGGCGCTCGGCGCCAGCACGTTATCCCATCCGCCCTCTTCCGCCGTAGCAATGCCCTCGCCCATCCATGGAACGCGCATACTCGCTTTTCGTCCGGCATGCGCCAGCTGGATACCGGCAAATGCCCCCTGGCCGTGCATAAAGTCCACCATTCTCTTCAGCGGGGCAATATGCTCGTCTTTCCAGATACCCAGATCATGCGGGCTGATGCGGCCTTCCGGCGTTACGGCAGTCGCTTCCGTAATCACGAGCCCGGCTCCCCCGATTGCGCGGCTGCCCAGGTGCACCAGATGCCAGTCATTGGCGAAACCGTCTTCCGATGAATACTGGCACATGGGCGAGACGACAATCCGGTTAGGCAGAGTGATGTTACCAACTTCAAGCGGAGCAAAGAGATTAGCACTATCGGCGGGCATGGCTGTTCTCACCTTCGGAGCTTGGCAGTTACTTATTTTGACACTGCACTTAGGATGCGCCAGACAAAATATCGACGCAGAGTGGCGGAATTTGCGGGAGAAGTGAAGCGGAATGGCCAGAAACAAAGAGAGGCTTCGCGCGTGGAGAAGCCTCTGGAGTCACAGCTTGTCATGGCTGCTCATTGCTGACGCAATCCTTGCCTCCGTAAAGAACCCCTCCCTAAGTAGGTCCTTCGGGAATGCGCTGGTGTACGCAACGAATAGAAGCGAATCGAACAGCCGATCTACATCTTGTATCTCCCGTGAAGATATGTCAAGAAAAAATGCACAGCTTCTTGGGCAGATCTGGGTATCATCGATCGGGGGAACGGACTTTCAAGCAGAAACGTATAGTTCAGCAGGGAGATCAGTTGATGAAGCGCTGCTTTTTACCATTGGGGCTGTTCGCGATGCTTATCGCGACCGGCTGTCGCATTCAGGTCGACAAGGCCAAAAATGGCGACGATAAAAACGTAAAAATCGATACACCGATGGGCGGCCTTCATGTTCGCACGAATCAGATGACGGCAGCCGACGTGGGCTTGCCTGTCTATCCAGGGGCGCAGATTTTTTCCGATCACGACGATAAGCCTGCTGACATTCACATGGGCTTCGGCAAGTGGCAGCTGCGCGTGAAGGTGGTGAGCTACCAGACCTCCGATTCACAGGACAAGGTGCTGGACTTCTACCACAAGAACCTGGGCCGCTACGGTGACGTGATCGAGTGCCGGGGCGACAACGTGGTTGGCACACCCACCACGACATCTGAAGGACTCACCTGCAGCAACTCGAAGTCGGAGCATGTGAACCTGAACGAAAAGGATGAGCTGAGCCTTCGTGCAGGTTCCAAGCACCATCAGCACATTGTGGGTATTAAAAATACCGGCAGCGGCACGAAGTTTGCTCTGGTCGAGCTAGAGCTGCCGAATATTGACGAGGGTTCGCAGGACAGCCAATAGCGTTTGCGTTCGCTCTGGCGGTGCGATAGGGTCAAAGACATGGATCCGGTCTGCCATCACTGCGGGGCGACGTTGCAAGACTCCGAGCTCTTCTGTTCCCACTGCGGATCGCCCCAGTTGCGTCTGGAATCTGCGGAGCAGCTGGAAAGCGGTCAGCCTGTTGGGAACGGTACGTCTCTGCGCAGCGGACAGCTGGTGGCGTGGCGGCCGGCCGTGCAGGCCGCGCTGATGGTAGCTCTGCCGGTGGGGATTCTCAGCTCGCTGCTCGACTTCGGCGTGATCTGGGTTCTGGCCGGTGGGTTCTGCGCCGTAGCACTTTATCAACGCAAAGGCCTGCTGATTGCGAATCCCCGAAGCGGATGGCGTATCGGCATGCTCGTCGGTGTGATGGCTGCATTCTTCACCACCATGGTCGATGGCCTCAGCATGGTCTTTGAGCGCTACGGTCTGCACCACGGCGCGTCGATTGACCAGAAGCTCATTGCGCTGACCCAGCAGATGACCGACCAGATGGTGCATCAGAATCCTGAAGCCGCGCAGCAGATTCCCTGGTTCATCCACTTCTGGCTTTCGCCCGATGGCCATGCAGCTGTCGTGCTGTTTATGTCAGCATTTGCCGCGGCCATGATGATCGCCTTCTCGCTGTTAGGCGGCATGATCGGCGCACGCGTGCTGGGTGCGCGCAAGCGGCTTTCCATTCAACCCTGAGAGATTGGCTTGCGGCGCAGCGCGCCCACCTCGTATCATCCGGCAAGAGCCTTATATGACAGAGACACAGGCAAGTTCCGCTCCAAAGCTCCGTGAAAAGGGACGCATCCTCTCCGCCTCAGAGATCGAGCGCACCCTGGTGCGCCTGGCTCACGAGATCATCGAGAAAAACAATGGAGCTGAGACCCTCGGTCTCGTCGGTGTGCAGCGCCGTGGCGTTCCGCTGGCGAAGAGACTGGCGAGCCTGATTTCCGGAATCGAGAAGCATCCGGTCGATGTCGGCGTCCTCGACATCAGCTTTTACCGCGACGATCTCTCGACCAAAGATATTCGCCCAGTGGTGAACCACGGCAATCTCGGCTTCGACGTCAACGGGCGTGATGTCGTCCTGGTCGATGATGTGCTCTACACCGGACGCACCATCCGCGCCGCGCTCGATGCGCTATTCGATCATGGCCGTCCGCGCCGCGTGCAGCTCCTCACGTTGATTGATCGTGGACACCGCGAGCTGCCTATCGAAGCCACCTTTGTCGGCAGAACGGTGCAGACCAGCAGCCGCGAGATCATCGAAGTAAAACTTCGCGAGATCGACAACGACGAACAGGTATTGATCGTCGAACGCGTCGATTAAAAACGCGGCGTCATTCTGAGCCAAAGCGAAGAATCCAGAAAATGCCGGCAGACGTGAGAACTCTTACAAATTTCTCTGATCGCACCTGTTTCTGAAACCGTGCGGCATATGTGGCTATCGCACATCTTCTGGAGTCTCCACGCAAATGACGCGCTCAGAATGACGGCATGCCCGGATAAATCAGATAAACTGGAAAGCAGCCGTTCCCTTCGAACGAAACCCGCATGCCCAAACAGCAAGTGAAGTCGCGCCCAGCAGCTCCTACAACTACGCCTCAGACATTTACACATCATCCCTTTACTCATCATCGGGGTTCGCTGCTTTCCGTGGGCGATCTCACCGTCGATGATGTTGCCTCGATCCTGAAGACCGCGTCGGTTCTCGAAGACGAAGACCCGCTCACTCGAATGAAGCGACTCTTCAAGCGCCGCGTATCGCTGCTGTTCTATGAATCGAGCACCCGCACGCGTACTTCTTTCGAGCTCGCGGCAAAGCAACTCGGCGCGGATACAGTGCTTGTCAGCGCGCTTTCATCGAGCATCGAAAAGGGCGAGTCGCTCAAGGATACGGGCATCACGCTGCGCGCTCTTGGAGCGGAGTGCATCATCCTGCGGCATCCATCGTCAGGCGCGCCGTATCTGCTCTCACGGGAGACAGGGCTGCCGATCCTCAATGCGGGCGACGGCATGCACGAGCATCCTTCGCAGGCATTGCTCGATCTGCGCACCATGCTGACGCATCTGCACGGAGCCAAAGCTGCTGTTTCTGAAACAGCGCTTAAGGGCGTTACAGTCACCATCTGCGGCGATATCTTCCACAGCCGCGTGGCCCGTTCGAATATGCTGCTGCTGCCGCGGCTTGGCGCGCGCGTGCTGCTCTCGGGTCCACACCCTTTGCTGCCTGAGACCGCTGCCTCCGCCGGTCCCGGCATCTCTATTGAACGCGACTTCGACAAAGCTCTCGAGCAATCGCAGATCGTCATGATGCTGCGTATTCAGGCCGAGCGCCTTGCCGGGCTAAATCTCGATCTCGATGGATACAAGCAGCGCTATCAGGCCAATGCCGAACGTATCGCCGCTCACGCGCCTGATGCGCTGATCCTGCATCCGGGACCAATCATTCGCGGACTTGAAATCACCAGTGAAGTCGCTGACGGGCCGCAATCGGCCATCGCCGAGCAGGTGCGGAACGGCGTTGCCATCCGCATGGCGCTGCTCGCACGCGCACTCGGAGCCACCGCATCGAAAGGAAAGCGCAAATGAAGTCGATTCTCATTCGCGGAGGCCGCGTAGTCGATCCCGCCTCCAGCCTCGATGCCAATCGCGACATATTGCTCAAAGACGGCCGCGTCTCCGCAGTCGAAGCGCCGGGTAAGCTCAACGGCGCCGCGAAGCAGGAAGATGCGGAAGTGCTGGACGCGAAGGGCCTCGTCGTCGCGCCAGGCCTCGTCGATATCCACGTGCATTTGCGCGAGCCTGGTCAGGGCTACAAGGAGACGATCGCTTCAGGCACAGCCGCTGCCGCTGCCGGCGGTTTTACCTCCGTCTGCGCCATGCCGAATACTATTCCGGTCAATGACTCACCGGAGATCACGCGCTGGATGCAGTCGCCGGAGCGCGGTGCGCACATTCGCGTCTTCCCCATCGGCGCAGCCACGCGCGGAAGCATGGGCGAAGCTCTCACCGAATACGGCGCGTTGAAGGCTGCCGGCGCGGTGGGAGTCACCGATGACGGCAAACCGATCCTCGGCGAGTCCATCATGAGGCAGACTCTGGCCGCAGCCGCGCGCGCCGGGCTCTCCGTCATCCAACACGCGGAAGACACGCGCATGACTGGCGGTTGCTCGATGAATGCGGGTGCGCTGGCTTTTCGCCTCGGCCTGCGCGGAATGCCTGTCGAAGCTGAGTCGAGTCTCGTGGAGCGCGATATCCGTCTCCTTGCAGAGTTGAAGAACAGCCGCGCTCATCTGCACGTAGCGCATCTCTCCACGGCAAAGGCGCTCGAAGCGGTGAAGCGCGCGCGACGCAATGGCCTGCATGTCACGTGCGAAGTCGCGCCGCACCATTTTGTGTTGAACGAGGAAGCGGTTTCCGAATACAACACGCACGCGAAGATGAATCCACCGTTACGGGCCGAGGCCGACCGCCAGGCCATGCTCGAAGGCATTATCGAAGGCTCGGTGGATTCGATTGCCACCGATCACGCTCCGCACGCAGCGCATGAAAAAGAGCAGGAGTTCGAGCGCTCACCCAACGGCATCACCGGTCTCGAAACCGCGCTCGGCTTGACTATGGCGGTGCTACACGGCAAACACAAGCTGCCGCTGAGCCGCATCATCGCGCTCCTGAGCACACAGCCTGCATCCGTGCTGAATCTGAAGGGACGCGGCAGCCTCGCCGCAGGCTGCTCTGCTGACGTCGTCCTCTTTGATCCGGCAAAGAGCTGGACCTTCCAGGCTTCCGCTTCGAAATCGAAATCCAAAAACACGCCTTTCGACGGCTGGACCATGCTGGGAAGCGTGGCAGCGACCATCAGCGAAGGCCGGATCGTTTATCGCGGATAGGACGGAATGTCATCCTGAGCGCGGCGAAGGGTCGTCTGTTCGGCTGCGCTTTTTGGATGAAATGAGTCGCGCTTACAGCCTGATTTTGCTGGGATCGAAGGTCGGCTTGGGATAACTCATCTTCAGCTTGCCGATGGTCTGAACCAGAATCTCTGAAATCGCCACATTGCGGTACCACTTGTGGTCGGCCGGAATGATGAACCACGGAGCATGCTTGCGGCTGGTGTGCGCAATCGCGTCCTCGTAAGCTTTGGTGTATTTCGGCCAGAAGGCGCGCTCGGCAAAATCAGCTTCGCTCAACTTCCACTGCTTGTCTTTATCTGCCAGGCGCTCGGCAAGACGGCGCGTCTGCTCGTCGCGGCTGATGTGCAAGAAAAATTTCAGGATCGTGACATTGTTTTCCGACAATGCCCGCTCAAAGTCAACGATCTGCTGGCAGCGTTCCTTCACCAGCTTCTCCGGTATCAGCTTGTGTACGCGCGTCACCAGCACGTCTTCATAATGCGAGCGATTGAAGATGCCGATGGTTCCAAACTGCGGCACCGCCCGGTGCGCGCGCCAGAGAAAATCGTGCTTCATCTCAAGCGGAGTAGGAACCTTGAAAGCGGTGACGTTGCACGCCTGAGGATTTACCCCGGTAAAGATGTGGCGAATCGCGCCGTCCTTGCCCGCCGTGTCCATGCCTTGAAGCACGATAAGGACGGCGCGGTGGCAATCCGCAGTAAGGAGCTCCTGCAGTTCGTCGAGCTGCTGCCGGTGCCGTTCGAGATCGGCCGCGGCTTCTTCTTTGTTCTGGTAGCGTCCGGTTTCTGCGGTGGGGAAGTGGGAGAGTTTTATTTTTTGATGAGGTTTAACCAGATATGGACTTGAGGCGAGCCGTCCGGCCATGCATTCTCCCGGAACGCGCCGTCAGGAAGCGATGATCCGGACGGCGGTCCTGAAACTACTTCGTCTGCGGAGTTACTTCAGTCTTGGCAACAGGCTCAGTTTTTACGGCCTCTGCGTTGCCGCCCTTGATGCCGTCCTTGAAGCCGCGCAGGCCTTCACCAAGGCCTTTGCCGAGCTCAGGCAGCTTACGGGGCCCGAAGATCAAAAGCGCAATGACGAGAATGATGATCAGATGTGTAGGTGTAAACAGATTGTCCAGCATAATTGGATATATCCCGGGCACACGGGCGCGGGAACTTCCTCCGGTTTAATTATTGTCGCACATAGTCGATGCACACAGCATACCGTTAATTTGTCAATGGGCGCACCGCATCGAGTCGTTTGATGGCCATGTCAAAAAACGAAGCGAGATTTTCTCCGGCTCCCATCGTCAACCGCCTCTGCACTTTGAGCAACGGATAGATGCGCGAGCCGCCGATCTCCAGCGTTGGCACAGCAAGCTGGCCGCCCGGATAGACGCTCATGGTCCACTCCGCGTCATAGCGGCGTCGAAAGACTTCGCCAAAATAACCGCCCCAGAGCTTCGTCACCCATTCCAGGTCGGCATTCTCTACCGGAGTCAGGCTGTTCAGGATGTTTTCGAGCTCTGCAATCGAGCTGGTGGAGTAATCGAGCTTAATGCCATGCTCGGAAGCTGCCATGCGGACCGCCTCCCCGGCGTAAGCCTGCATCATGGCTTCGAGCGAATCGTAAGTGGCGTTGGTGAGCTTTTCTCTGGTTGTCATCAGTCTAAGAATCAGTCCGGGTTCCGGGCAAAATGCAGCCCGGCAATCTGACAGAATAGCGCTTTGCCATGTATCTTTGAAATTTACGGGGAAATCAAAGGAATTTTTCGCCACCCGGATTTTGTGGAGGTTTTTTTCTGTTGAGAAGCACGCGTTTTTTCTTTCTTGCTATTGTTGCACTCGTCGTTACTGTTTTTAGTGGAAGCTGCCGGGCGCAATCGCAGCCTTCAGCCCAGCCCCAAGCGCAAACCCAGGTTCAGTCTCAAAGCACTCCGGCAGCTCCTCAGCCCGTCGCTCCAAATTATGCTTTGGCCGGCGTTCGCTACGATTACCGCTGGGAGACTTACGGCGGTTTCGCCTATTCGCACTTCAATGCCGGTCCGAATCTTCTGCAGGGCGCAAACCTCGGCGGATTCGACATTCAGGGCGCGCGCTTCTTTACCTCCCGCTGGGCAGCCGCAGCCAATGTGCGCGGATACTATGGCACCTCCGGCGTTGTCCCCAATCCCTATAACATCAAAGGCCCCTTTGTCAGCGAGTACATGTTCCTTGTCGGCCCCGAATACCGCGGCCCCAGCAACGAGCACGGCTCCATCACCCTGCACGCGCTGGTCGGCGGTGCTTATGGCAACTTTGAGCATGACATCGGCAACGTTCCTCCCGGAGCGCTCGGTCTGTTCAGCAACCAGCTTGCATTCGGAATGGCAGTTGGTGGCTCTATTGACCTGAATCGCTCGCCGCGGCTGGCTTTCAGAATTTCGCCCGACGCAACCTTTACCGACTTCGGCAGCGCCGGATTGAAAGACCAGTTCGCCATCTCGGTGGGACTTGTCTATCGCTTGGGCAAGGGCTTAAAGTAATCAACTGGTAAATAGGTCAGGCTGGATGGCAGCTCTGCCGTCCAGCCTATTTCTTTGTCTCTGACTCGGCTCGTACCAAAGAAACCGGCATTCACCGCTGCAGAAATGCGGTTCATCCCTCAGCATCCTCTTGTTATGTTGTGAATCTGATACACCAAGGAGAAGCGCATGCAGCAACGAGCATTAGGTACGCAGGGCCTCAAGGTGTCGGCGATTGGGCTGGGATGTATGGGGATGTCGGACTTCTACGGCCCCCGCGATGAGTCGGAGTCGGTTGCGACCCTGAACCGTGCGCTCGATCTCGGCATCGACTTCTTCGATACGTCGGATGTCTACGGTCCGCACACAAATGAGGAGCTGGTGGGCCGGGTTCTCAGGCCGCATCGCGATAGGGTCATCATCGCAACGAAGTTTGGCATCATCCGCAAGCCGGACGGTACGCGCGGCGTCAACGGCACGCCGGAGTATGTACGCTCCGCCTGTGATGCCAGCCTGGAGCGCCTGGGCATCGAGACAATCGATCTTTATTACCAGCATCGGGTCGATCCAAATACGCCGATTGAAGAAACCGTGGGCGCGATGGCAGAGCTGGTGAAAGAAGGCAAGGTGCGCTATCTCGGGCTTTCGGAAGCCGGAGCCATCACCATCCGGCGGGCGCATGCCGTGCATCCCATCTCGGCACTGCAAAGTGAGTATTCGCTCTGGAGCCGCGACCACGAAGACGAGATTTTGCCCACGGTGCGTGAACTTGGTATCGGATTCGTGGCATATTCCCCGCTGGGGCGTGGATTTCTGACCGGCCAGATTCGCAAGCCGTCTGACCTGGCAGCGGACGACTGGCGGCACACCTCGCCGCGTTTTCAGGGCGAAAACTTCCAGAAAAACCTCGATCTGGTAACGAAAATTGAAGAAATTGCCGAAAAAAGAGGGGTAAAAGCGTCACAATTGGCGCTAGCCTGGGTGCTGGCACAGGGAGATGATATCGTTCCGATTCCCGGCACCAAACGGCGCAGCTATCTGGAAGAGAACGTGGCTGCCGCTGAAATTAAATTGACAGAAGAAGAACTGGCAGCCCTGGACGCCATTGCCCCGAAAGGCGTGGCGCAGGGGGAGCGTTATGCTCCTGAAATGATGGGCATGCTCAGTCTCTAATTGCATGAAGAGTCCAGATTCGGACACAATTGTTCGCATCCGGACATTTGCGGGTAGGTCGTAAGTGCAAAATTGAATAGAATCAGCTACTTTTTCTGATTTCAGCTGGCCCGCCGTTTGCTAACAGATACCCTAGGAACGAGTCTACAGGGTTGATAAAGGCCACACTTTCCTATGAAGCGGTTTGGTTGCTTCCAGCTCGATGCAGCAAACGAATGCCTGTGGTGTGACGGAAGGCAGGTGCCTCTGGCGCCTAAACCGTTCGCTGTCCTGCGCTACCTCGTGGAAAATCCGCAACGCCTCGTAACCCATGACGAGCTGCTGGATGCCCTGTGGCCGGAGACCTATGTCCAGCCGCAGGTATTACGCACCTATGTGCTCGAGTTGCGCAAAGTGCTGGGCGACGACCCTGACGAGCCGCAATTCATCCAGACTGTTCCCAAGCGCGGCTATCGTTTTCTATCCAAAGTGATTGCCGTCCGCGCCGATGCGGAAGAGACTGACGGCGTCAGCCTGCCCGGCATTGTGGGCCGTGAGGCGGAGATAGAAAAGCTGGACGGCGACCTGAGTCGCGCCTCCAGAGGCAATCGCCAGCTCATTTTTCTGACCGGCGATGCTGGTTGCGGCAAGACCTTTCTGGTGGACACATTCTGTCGTCGCGTCTGCGGCGAAGACGGCGTGCGCATGGCGCGCGGGCAAAGCGTAGAGGGTTTCGGCGGCAAGGAGTCTTTCTATTCCGTCCGCGAAGCTTTAGGGCAGTTGATTGCCGAGGAAAAATCCGGCCAGGTGCTGGCAAAGATGCTGCCGGCATGGTTCGGCAAGCGAACTGATACCGAAGCGCGCATCCCGGCGCTGGGCGAAATCTGCGAGGCAGTCGAGGCTCTGGCTCAAGGTGAGCTGCTATTGCTGGTCCTTGAAGACCTGCACTGGGCCGACGCCCTGACGCTCGACCTGATTTCGGCGCTTGCACGCCGTCGCGGAAACTTCAAGCTGATGATGCTGGTCAGCTATCGTCCCGCCGAAGTGGACGGGCAGCATCCCCTGAAGGGGTTGAAGGAAGACCTCTCCACCCGCCGGCTATGTTGTGAAATTCCGCTCGGACCGCTTCCTCGCCAGGCCGTCTCCGAATACCTGCTGCAGCAACTGGAAACCGATGTCTTACCGGCAGGACTGGCGAGCTTCGTTCATCAGCACTCTGAGGGAAATCCCCTCTTCATGGCCGCGACGCTCGAGCACCTGCAGGGTCAGAACCTGTTGGTCCTCAAGAACGGCCACTGGCAACTCAGCACGCCGTTAGCGGAAATCGAGCTGGGAATTCCCGATGGGCTGCTGGGCATTATCGAGATGCAGCTGGGAAAGCTGAACGATGCGGAACGGCGCATGCTCGAAGCCGGCAGCATCGTCGGCACCATCTTCCCAGCCTGGGCTGCGGCCGCTGTCCTCAAAGAGGACGTTGCCGACGTCGAAGATGCGTATGCTCTCTTAACGCGTCGCACGCGTCTGCTGAATGCCGCCGGGCAGGACGAGCTTCCTGATGGCTCCCGCTCTACTTTTTACGTGTTTTCCCACGGACTCTTCCGCGAAGCGCTTTATGTCCGTCAGTCTGCGGCACGGCGCGCCGATCGTCACCGCCGCGTGGCCGAGCGCCTGAAGTCTCTCTTCGCCGACAACGAAGCCAACGTGGCCTCTGAGCTCGCTCATCACTATGAGGCCGCCGGAGCCTGGAAAGAGGCGATCGAAGCTCTGCAGCTGGCTGCCGACACAGCCGCCAGCCGGGAAGCCGATCACGCTGCCCGTGAGCTGCTGCAGCACGCTCTCAACCTGAGCGAAAATATGAGAGCCGAGGAACGCAAATCCGTCGAAGGAAGCCTGATGAGGCGGCTGAGGAAGTACCCGGAGCTGGACCCGGTGCAAACGGCTTAGCTAAACTTCGCCAAAAAAACAAACGCCATCATTCTGAGCCGAAGGCGAAGAATCTTCAGAGCATTTTTCCTATAGCTATAAACCGCCGTCATTCTGACACCCGGAGGGAGGAAGAATCTCAAGCCGAGTTGGTTTGAGATTCTTCCCCTTTGTTCCTCAGGGTCAGAATGACGGCTTTTTTCGTGTTGGCACGAATCTTTACGGAACAACCGGCAGACTGATCGAACTCGGCTCGCCCTCCGTGTGCCACACGCGCTGCGTCGCCTTTTGATAATCTCCCGGCTTGGCATCGAAGATGTTCGGCACAAATTTCTGCGGGTTGCGGTCATAGAGCGGGAAGAGGCTCGACTGCACCTGCACCATGATGCGGTGTCCCGGCTCAAAGACATGGTTCACCGTCGGCAGGCCGAAATGGTAAAGCAGCGGCTTATCGGGGGTGATCGCCTCCGGTTGAGCAAAGCTTGAGCGATAGCGTCCGCGGAAGATATCGAGCGAAATTGGAAGCTCATAGCCGCCCATCTCCGGCTGCGAAGACACCGTTCCAGGATAGACATCGATAAGCTTTACCACCCAGTCGCTGTCCGTGCCGCTGGTCGAAGCGTAGAGATTGACCTGAGGCGCGCCGCTCAAGCGCAGCGGTTTCGTAAGCGGTTCGGTCATGTATGTGAGGACATCGGTACGCCCATCGACAAAGCGCTGGTCCTTCACCAACCACGTTCGCCAGCCTTCTCCATCGCCTGCAAAGACAGGCCGCGGGCGATAGGGAACCGGCTGTGACGGATCGGAAATGTATTGGTCGTATTTCGCAGTCGATGCATTTGGCTTTTCAAAAGAGAGACCGCCATCGGCAGTGAGATACAGCGGCTGTGATTTGTCCTTGCAATTCGCCTCGCAGCTCAGCGGCCATGACTGGAAGCGATCCCAATGGTTCTCGCCCGTGTTGTAGATGAATACGGGCGGCGTGTCCGCTTTAGGCGCGCCGTCAAGCAGATATTGATTGAAGAACGGCAGTAATACATCGCGGCGGAACTGCACCGTGGTATTGCCGTCCCAGAGCAGCGGCCCAAGCGAGAAGCCTGTGTAATTCACCTGGCTGTGACGCCAAGGACCCATCACCAGGTAGTTCATGGTGTTGCTTGTGTCCTTCGGCTCAACTGCCTCGTAGCTGTGGATCGCACCCCACATATCTTCCTGGTCCCACAGTCCCTGCAGCCACATGGTCGGGACCTTCAACGGCACCGCAGCAATTGCCTTGTCGAGTGCCTGCCCCTGCCAGAAGGCGTCATAGGCGGGATGCTCTTCCACCTTTTTCCAGAAGGGAAGCTGATCGAGGCCGCCGTAGCGTGCGAAGTCCCCGGCTGAACCCTTTTCGAGGAAGTTGGTGTAGTCGTCGTAATTCATGCGCGGAATGTTTCCGCCGCGGCCCCGTGCAGCCGTCTGTCCGGAGAAGTAATCGAGGTTCGGCTGGCGGAATGCGCCGTAGTGAAACCAGTCGTCGCCCATCCAGCCATCGACCATGGGGCTCTCTGGCGCTGCAACCTTCAGCGCAGGATGCGGATCGAGCAGCGCCATCACCACCGTGAAGCCTTCATACGACGAGCCGAGCATGCCGACTTTGTCGTTCGACTCGTGCACGTTCTTTACCAGCCAGTCGATCGTGTCATACGCGTCCGTCGTGTCGTTGGGTCCCTTCGGATTCAGCGGGCCGGTCGGCGGCGGGGTCATCAGGTAATCGCCCTCGGAGCCATACTTGCCGCGCACATCCTGAAAGACGCGAATGTAGCCGCTCTTGACGAAGACATCGTCGCCTTCCGGCAGCTCGTCCAGCATATGCGGCGATTCGCTGCGCGCCGCGCGGCCCGCTGCGTTATATGGCGTGCGAGTCAGCAGAATCGGAGCATGCGTTGCTCCGTTCGGAATCACGATGACCGTGTAGAGCTTCACGCCGTCGCGCATGGGAATCATCTCCACGCGCTTGACGTAGTCGTAGCCGGTCTTTGGCGCAGTAAATTTTGGTGGGATATCCGGAGTCAGCGTATCGGTCTGCGCATGACACAGCAGAGAAGAGAGGGCCAGGAAGAGAGTGGCAGCAATCGAGCGGCAGGTTTGAGTCATCCATTTTCCTTATGAGCGGCACAGGCGCAGAACTTCGCGCAGTGGCGGAGCGCTTCGAAATAATAAGATTCTGTTGTGCTGCAGTATATCAATGCGGGCAACGATTTTTGCTTGACAGCGAAATCGGCCATCGCTTAACTTTCGAATTCGCTAGGCTATCCACCAAAATCCGCAGAAGCTCCTGTAACGCTCCAGTTCTCCTCCGCACAATTTCACAGGCATTTCTGCCACAGTCTGCAGACCCCCACATGATCTCATCCCGACGCTGTGTGTCTGCATTGCCTATGAGGATCAGAGCGATGGAACGAATTATTTTTTGCGCCGATGACACTTGGGACGGCAAATCCAATAATACGAACGTCAGCAAAATTTTCAGTATGCTGCAGGTTTCGGCAGAGCAGATTCCTTTTTACGACAACGGTGTCGGCGCGGTCGGAGCTGGATGATGAAGAAGGCGCAGGGCCTTAGCGTCGCCTTCGCTCCGGAAGCGCTCGCGCGTTACTCTTTTCCGGTCGAGAGCAAATATGCGCTCGGTCAGCCGCATGATTCGTGGAGTCCGCTCTGGGGATTTCCCCGGAACAGAAGCATCGATGGGAAGTCGGTTCTCTCGAACAGCGTTCTCATCCGCTGCGAGAGTCATGATGGATACAACCCCCGCAAACCCGACCCTGCAGGCCGGAATCCCGGCGTCCACATATCAGATCCAGGAAATTGTGGCTCTTCTGGAAGAAGCCGCCGCTCTCTGGCAGTCTCCAGGGTGTTGAAGATTTCAACGGAAACGGAGCGCTGCATGACTCCTCGAAACTTCGTCTTGATTCTTATTTCCGCGATGTCGCTTTTCGTGGTGTCGAAGGCCACTGCGCAGACCGTCTACACATGCCCCAGCGGTAAAAGCAGCTGTTATCAGAGCGGCTACACCGGGCTCAGCGAACTGCAGGAACACGGCCGCGACACCTGGTATTTCTGGACCGGCGGCGATCTCGATCACGACGGAAAAACCATAGTCGGCGACCAGGAACTCTGGCGTCTGCTCGCAATCAAAACGCATGGGGCGCTCGATCTGCTGCAGGCTGTCGATTCAAGATATCGCGGTGAACGCTTCAAGCGCTTCGGGGTCGTCAGCGATCCCGATTGCAAGAAGGCAACCCAGCCCGACAAATATGGCTTGTGGCTCGATGACTGCTCCAGTCCCGATGTGCCGCGCATCGCAGACGTTCCCGGCGAGCCGACAGGCGTCATGGGCCTGCGCAAATTTCTCAATCCGAAGTTCGACGAAACGAAATGGGATGCGAAGAAGTATATGGCGGATCCCGCCAGCGTTGAGCCGCCTTACCTGATTGGGATGGCGTGCTCCTTCTGCCACGTGGGCTTCAATCCGCTCCATCCTCCTGCCGATCCGGAAAATCCCGAGTGGCACAATCTCCATCCCGGCATCGGCAATCAATACTTTCGCGAGCAGCTTTTCACCACGGCAAAATATCCGCCGAGCCGTGGACTCAAGCCCAGCGATTTCCGTTGGCAGGTGGCGAACGCAGAGCCGCCGGGAACATCGGATACCTCGGCGGTCGCAACCGATCACCTGAACAATCCAAACGTGATTAACAATATTGCGAATGTGAATGATCGCCCGAAACACCATGAAGTCACCGCCGACGGAGTCGAGCGCGACGTCTATCACATCCTGAAAGATGGAGCGGACTCCGTTGGCTCCGCGTGCCTTGATGATCCGACACCAAGGCCGGGAGTGAACGATACTGCATGCGCGGCGCTGCGCGTCTACGTGAACATCGGCATGTGCGCGGACGTCTGGACGACGCTGCAGGACCCAATCTTCGGCATGCTGAAATCGCAGGATCCGTTTGTTCCTAAGAAGGCGCGGCAGCAGAACGGCGCCTGCAATACCGCGTGGCTTGCCACACAAGCCAGGATGGATGGCCTTGAATCTTTTCTGCGGACGCTGACGCCTCTGCATCTTGCTGACGCCGACGGCGGAGCAGCATACATGCCGAAAGACGCTCAGGTGATGAATCGCGGCAAGATCGTTTTCGCTGAGAACTGCGCCCGCTGCCATTCAAGCAAGCAGCCGCCAGCGAATTACAGCGGTGATCACGCCGATTGGTTCCGAACTGCGGTGATGCAGGATGATTTCCTGACGAACAATTTTTTGTCGGACGATGCACGCTATCCCGTCTCCGAGCTGAAGACCAACAGTAAGCGCGCCATGGGCAGCAACGCTATGGAAGGGCATACCTGGCAGGAATTTTCTTCTGCCACCTATAAAAAGCAGTCTTCGGTCCACGTCGATGGCCTGGTCAATCCCATGCATCCGAGTCTGCCTATCCTGCCGTTCGAGGCAACGGATGGCCGCGGCTATTACCGCACGCCGACGCTGGCAAACGTGTGGGCAACAGCCCCGCTGCTGCACAACAATTCCATCGGGCTTTTTAATGCCGATCCATCGCTCGCAGGCAGGCTCGGCGCCTATCAGGATGCGATGGACAAGCTGCTATGGCCCGATCATCGCGCCGGCGCGAAGTCGATACGCAAGACTACCCAGGCCAGCACCTTCACCTATGAAGAAGGAGGAAGCGTCTGCATCGGCGCTAATACGCCGGTCGATCTGATGGCGAACATCAGCGTCGTGCCGCCGGTAAATTTGCGCAAGAACGATTCCTGGAACCGGTTTTCATGTCGCATCGGCGGCGGCGGAAGTCTCAACGAGATTTTGCTTCTGGCCGACAATGCTCCCGATTTCGTGGAGGACCGGGGACACACGTATGGAGCTTCCCTGCCTGAGGCGGATAAGAAAGCGCTGATCGAATACATGAAAACATTTTGAGGATGCAGGACTGCATGCGTGCGCTCGGGCGAAACAGTTTCCGTCATCGATGACGCGTAAAGACGAAATGATTTAGCGTGAAGAAGAATGAGTCGTCGTCGCGCTTCTGCAAGCCCTTACCTTTTCATTATTGTTTTATTGATTGCTGCCGCTTATGTCCTCATCCAAATGAATCATGCTCCCCGGCGCGAACCGGTTCGACGCGCCGGAAGAACACCGGCCGTCAGAGAGCCACGCACTTTCAACCCTGAAAACGAACAGAACCACGGCGGCGAAAGACGCGAGTGGAACAAAGCCTCCTGTCAGGCGCTTGGCGTAAGCTGTGGCTCAACCTATTTCGAAAACTGGCAAACACCTGCCCCGGCCTCCTGCCGCACCCGCATCCGAAATGGGTACCCAGTTCCCGATCCGATATGTACGCCCGGCGGCGTCGATCTCACCATCACCGCCGATGTCCTGCGCGATCCGCGATGGAGGACGGGATGCATCCGCAACTGCATGGAGAGCGAAGCTGCTAAGCATGTCACCTATCAGTGGTACGGCATCCACAAGCCCCGCGAAAATTCTGGAGAGAATCAGGTCTGTGAACTGGACCATCTGGTGCCGCTCGAGATTGGGGGAACCGACGGCCTGGGAAACATTTGGCCGGAGTGCGGCCCGGACACAACCACTTTGGGCAATCGCTACTTCAAGGTCAAAGATCGCGTAGAAAACTATCTCGCCGACGAAGCGCGGTCCGGACGGATGCCGCTCGAAGCCGCGCAGCGCGGCATTGCTTCTGATTGGACGCAATACCTTGACGAAGCCAACCACTACTGCGCAAGTGGCGGACGTTGTTGAGCGCGGAGAAGACGACGAAAGCAGTATTCTGGAAAGAGGAAGGTGCATATTGGCTGAATTTCCCGCTGTCCCGCTTACTGTTGAAGGTTCCGCTGTTCTACATCAGGTATTTTCATTCGATTGGAAGACATGGCGCAGCACGCCGTTTGCCGAGCGCGCACAAATTCTTGCAGAAGCTGTCTCGCTTTTTCGCGAGCTCGAAGGCGAGTCTGCCTCCCCTCGCTCCGCTCTCTTTTCCGTCATCGGCCACAAGGGCGATCTGATGACGGTCCATTTCCGCGATTCCATGGAGTCGCTGAATGAGATCGAGCTGAAGCTGGCGCAAACAAAGCTACATGACTTTCTCGAAGCAAAATATTCATACCTGTCGGTGGTCGAGCTCGGCCTCTATGAGTCCTCGATGAAAACCTATGCATCATTGGCCGAACAGGGGATTGAGCCGCACACGCCCGCATGGAACGAAGCGATCCAGGAAGTATTGAAGCGACAGAAGGATGCCATGTCGCAGCGTCTCTATCCATCGATTCCGCCGGCAAAATATCTCTGCTTCTACCCTATGGACAGAAAGCGCGAGCCGGGTGCCAACTGGTATACGCTGCCCATGCAGGAACGCCAGCGCCTCATGCACGACCACGGCATGATTGGCCGGCGCTATGGAGATAGAGTTCGCCAGGTAATCAGCGGTTCCATCGGACTCGATGACTGGGAGTGGGGCGTCGACCTCTTCGCTGATGATCCGGTCGTTTTCAAGCAGCTCATCTACGAGATGCGCTTTGACGAGACCAGCGCTCTCTACGCATCATTTGGTCAGTTTTTTATCGGACTGCGGGTGCAATTGGATGAAATGGAGAACTGGTTTCAAAGCAAGTCAGCTTCGCGCTGAGCGCCTTCTCGCCGGATGACTCCGCTTTACTTAGTTCCTCGGCGATAGGCGATCCGCTGCTTTCCAGCGTGTAGGCCTGATCTTCCCCGGTTGCCCAAGAAGAATGGCGAAAATGACTGGACACAATATCGCATATGCCGAAACCGCTTCGTCCCTGATACACTCTCGCTTCCGTCTCTTTGGAGGTATTTGTTTTGGCGGCACCGCAAGGCTTTCAGCCCTTCGTCCCGGCGAATGAGTCGCGCCCGGAGTTCACCGTCCGCGCCATTCTGCTCGGATGTGTCTTCGGTGTCTTGTTTGGAGCCGTGACGGTATATGTCGGTCTGCGCGCCGGTCTCACCGTTGCCGCCTCCATACCGATTTCGGTCCTTTCCATCAGCGTGCTGCGCGCGCTTGGGAAAGCCTCCATCCTTGAAAACAACATCGTGCAGACGACCGGGAACGCCGGCCAATCTATCGCCGCCGGAGTCATCTTCACCCTGCCCGCGCTCATCTTCTTGGGTTTCGATCTCGAATACGTGCGCATCTTCATGCTGGCGCTTCTAGGCGGATGGCTGGGCGTGCTCTTCATGATCCCACTTCGCCGCCAGCTCATCGTGGAAGAACACGGCAACCTCACGTATCCCGAAGGGACTGCCTGCGCCGATGTGCTCATTGCAGGCGAGCGCGGCGGGTCCTTTGCCAGCCGCGTCTTCTTCGGCCTCGGCTTCGGCGCCCTCTATACGCTCTTCCAGAATGAAAACCTGCTTGGCGCATGGCCCGGCACACCCAACTATGAACCGAAATGGCTGCCCGGCTCCGCCGTACGCGCCGATGCCACGCCGGAATATCTCGGCGTCGGCTACATCATCGGGCCGCGCATCGCGGGTACACTCTTCGCAGGCGGCATTATCAGCTGGCTCGTCATCATGCCCGCCATTCAATTTTTCGGCTCGCATCTCAATGCTCCTATCTATCCCGGAACAGTGCCGATCGCGCAGATGTCTCCCAGCGATCTCTGGCGTATCTATATCCGTCCCATGGGGGCGGGAGCGGTCGCAGCCTCCGGACTGATCACGCTGCTGCGCACGATGCCCACCATCATCGGAGCGCTGCGCGCAGGCGTAAAGACCATCGGCAAAAACGTTTCCGGTGACTCCACATCGCGCACCGAACGAGATATTCCGATGAATATCGTCCTGCTGGGCAGCGGTCTGCTCGTACTGATGATCTTTCTCTTCCTCACTTTCAAGCCCATCCCCGGCGCGCAAACCGGATGGTTCGCGAACCTGGCCGCCGCATTGCTGGTCATGGTCTTCGGCTTTCTATTTGTAACTGTTAGCAGCCGCATCTGCGGGCTCATCGGCAGCTCTGCGAATCCGGTCAGCGGCATGACCATTGCGACGCTCATGGCCGTCGCCGCCATCTTTCTGGTCAGCGGCTGGACGGCCCCTGCCTTCGGCGCGCTCGCCATCAGCATCGGCGGTATCGTCTGCATCGCATCGTCGAATGCAGGCGATACGTCCCAGGATCTGAAAACCGGCTTCCTCATCGGCGCTACGCCATGGAAGCAGCAGGTGGCTGTCATGGTCGGCGTTGTCGTGTCGGTTTTTTCCATCGGCATCACGCTCAACGCCATGAACAAGGGCCTCGAGCAGTTCACGCCGATGAAGCAGCCCATCGCCTTCAACATCGCCGCGCCGCCTGATGGAGTACAGGTGCAGCAGCAACACTTCTCTCGTCAGCGCTTTCTGCTCACCGCGCCCGACAACTCCACCTCGTTCGTCGAAGGGAGTCAGTATGTACTGCTCAATTCGCTCGGATCAACTACACTCCCCGACGGTAAATACCTCTTCAATCCACAAAGCGGCAAAATCGAGATCCAGTGGATGCAGGGCATCGGCAGCGAAAAGGCCGCTGCGCCGCAGGGCCGCTTAATGGCGACCGTCATCAATGGCATTCTCACGCGCAAACTGCCGTGGGGACTGGTCTTCCTCGGCGTTTTTCTCGTCATCGCCGTAGAAGTACTGGGCGTGCGCTCGCTCTCTTTCGCTGTTGGCGCTTATCTCTCCATCGGCACCACGCTCGCCATGTTCTGCGGAGGCATCGTGCGCTGGATGGTCGACCGCGCCGTCGCCAAGGCCGGAGGCGGCGAAGAGGATACCAGCAGCGAAATCTCTCCCGGCTCTCTCTACGCCAGCGGATTGATCGCCGCAGGCGGCGTAATGGGCCTCATGGGCGTCGCACTCAAACTGTACGAGTCGGCGACAGGAAACGAAGTGCGTCTCTGGTTTCCCGCAGGCAGTGCCATCTACAATCTCCTGCAGCATCAGGCCATCTCCATCGTCGCCTTCGCTCTGCTGGCCTTTTCACTCTATTACTTCGCCCGCAAGCCATTGAATAATAAGTAAACCGCGCAAAGTCAGGACTCTGCATCCAAGCTGCTGGAGGGTTTGAAATGCTTGGAAGCAAGTTTCGTTTTACGGCAGGTGCAGCGGTTCTTGTATTAGTAGCAGCGTCATCCGGCTGCAAGAGCAATACCGCACCGGACACCTCGAATTACAAAGCAGCAATCAACACCTACTATGCGGCGCATCCCAGCTGCGTGTGGCAGAGCCCAGTCAAATTTCCGGCGCAGGCCGATACTTCCAACGATCAGCAGACCAAAGGCTTTGACGCGCTCACCGATGCCGGTCTTCTGACGCGCGCCGCACAGGAGAAGAAGCGTTTCCTCATCGGCTCGAAGCAAGTGAATAACTATGACATCTCTGACACGGGTCGCAGCACCTGGACTCCCGATCAGACACAACCCGGTTATGGCAACTTCTGCTACGGACATCGTGAAGTAACGTCGATTGACAGTGTCACGCCGGGCGCAAACCAGAACGGATCCAATACCGCCACGGTGAATTATCACTATGATCTGACCGGTGTTCCCGACTGGGCAAAATCGCAGGAGATGCAGACGGCATTCCCCAACGTGCAGACCGATATGGCTATGCCAAAGACGGCGACCGCCAATCTGATACAGACGCAGGCAGGCTGGCAGCTCTCAGCAAATTAAGCTGACATTCGCGATGCCGATTTGACGCGGGCTTGACGCCCGCCGTCGTCGGCGTCGCGTAAACTCAGCCTCATGCAGGAAGGACGCCCCAGCCGCACCGCGTTCGGAGTTGCCAAAAGGCGCGCCACTCATCAGCTTCTCGATCAGCCGCCGTTGGTGCTCGACGATCCCATCGCTGTCCCGATTCTTGGTCCGCAAACGGAAGCAGGCATTCTCGCAGAAAGGGAAAAGCACGCCCATCCCTTCGCCATCGCCATGCGCGCGTTTATGGTAGCTCGCAGCCGCTGCGCAGAGGATCATTTGCGCGCAGCCATCCCAAGCGGTGTCAAGCAATATGTGGTTCTCGGAGCAGGTCTCGATACCTTCGCGTACCGCAATCCATTTCCCGAAAACGAGCTTCGCGTCTTCGAAGTCGATCACCCGGCAACACAACAGTGGAAGCGTGAGCTGCTGGCGAATGCCGCCATCCCTATTCCGGCCACGCTGACTTTCGTTCCGGTGGATTTTGAAAAGCAGACCCTCACCAGCGGCCTTGCAGATACCTCATTCGACTTTCAGCAGCCGACGTTTTTCTCCTGGCTCGGAGTCACGCCGTACCTTACGCTCGAAGCCTTTCGCGCCACCATCCACGCAATCGCCCGCATGCCGGCAGACAGCGGCGTGACCTTTGAATATACGGTTCCTGTCTCAATGCTGAATGAGCGTGAAAGGGCAGCCTTCGATTTCATCGCCAGTCGCGTAGAGAAGGTCGGAGAGCCTTTTCAGTTGTTCTTTACGCCGCAGGAAATGGACAGCGAGCTGCAAAGCCAGGGCTTTCAGGACATTGAGGAATTGGCCACGCCCGATATCAACGCCCGCTACTTCGCCGGGCGGAGCGACGGCTTGCGTCTCTACGGTGGCCCGGCGCGGCTTATCACTGCGTGGCTTCGGTAGCCACAACAGTAACTAGCCTCCACAGGCTTTCTCCATACAATAAGCTTTTATGCCAAAACTTCGCGTAGGCGTTCTCTTTGGTGGCCGTAGCGGCGAGCATGAAGTCTCGCTGCTTTCAGCCGCTTCGGTTCTCAAGGCTATCGACAGGAAAAAGTACGAAGTCATACCCATCGGCATCACGAAAGGAGGCCACTGGGTGACGTCCTCTCATGCCGAACGCCTGCTCTCTGGTGAGGCGGCGCCCAGCACTCTTCGCGCAGGCGATCCCGCAGCCACCGCGCCCGCCGCTGTGCTGGCCAGAGGTGAATCCGTCATCGTGCCGCCCGTGCCTGCGAAGAATAAGACCGGGTCGCTGGTGCCATTCGAGACGCAAGGGAATCCAGCGCACCACGCCCTCAATCTCGACGTCGTATTTCCCGTCCTGCACGGAACCTTCGGTGAAGACGGCACGATTCAAGGCCTCTTCGAGCTGGCAGGCATCGCCTATGTTGGCTCAGGTGTCCTCGGCTCCGCCACCGGCATGGACAAGGACGTTATGAAACGCCTCTTCGCCTCGGCAAAACTGCCCATCACGAAGCACGTCACATTCCTACGCAACGAGTGGGTCAAAAGTCCGAAGAAGATCGTCACCCGCGTCGAAGCTGCGCTTAAATACCCCGTCTTCGTAAAGCCTGCGAATCTCGGCTCCTCGGTCGGCATCAGCAAGGCGCATGACCGCAAAGAGCTTTCACCCGCCATTGAACTGGCAGCCAGCTTCGACCGCAAGATCGTCATCGAACAGGGAGTTGGCGGCAAGCGTGGCAAGGCACGCGAGCTCGAAGTCGCCGTCCTCGGCAATGATAGTCCGTCAGCTTCGGTCGTCGGCGAAGTCGTGCCCATCAAAGAGTTTTACGATTACGAAGCCAAGTATCTGAGCGAAGGTTCTGACCTCATTATTCCGGCCAGGCTCACGCGCCAACAGACGAAGCAGGTGCAGCAGATGGCCATCGAAGCCTTCAAAGCCTGCGACTGCTCCGGCCTCGCGCGGGTCGATTTCCTGTTAGACCCCGGCAAATCCGCCCGCATCTACCTGAACGAAATCAACACCCTGCCCGGCTTCACTTCCATCAGCATGTATCCCAAGCTCTGGGCCGCCTCCGGCGTGGCCTATCCCGATCTGATCGACCGCCTGATCCAGCTCGCGCTCGAACGCCAAACCGAAAAGGACCGCACCAGCTATTCGCGCTGATGCGGGAGAAAAAGGGCCGTCATTCTGAGCCGAAGGCGAAAAATCTCAAGCCATGCTAAGCGTGGATTCTTGGTCTTCGGCTCGCGGTAGAAGCACCGGGCTTTAGCTATGCTCCTCTTATACGCTGAGGAAACTTAGCCGGCCTTTCCGGTGTCTGTTACAAATAGGAGGCTCACGTCTCCCTCATCTGAAAGGAGTAGCATCTGCTTATGACCCTGCTCGATGCGCCTAAATATAACGCCAGCCGTGCCCGCGTCATTCGCAACTCCATCATTGCCGGCGTCATTGCCATCGTGGTCATCGCAGCTTCCACGTGGTGGTTCTGGAACTGGCCCGAGGAGCATCGCGTCAACAACTTCCTTTCAACCGTCGAGGCAAAGGATTTCAACAAGGCTTACGCCCTCTGGAACAACGATCCCGACTGGCAGCAGCATCCTGACCGCTATAAACTCTACGATTTCAACCAGTTTCAAAAAGACTGGGGACCGTCCAGCGATTACGGCGTCATCCGCAGCCATCAGATCTCCATCTCCAAAACCGTGGGCAACGGTGTCGTGATGGGCGTGAACATCAACGGCGGCAAAACCCCGCTCTTCCTGCGCGTGGATCACAAGACAAAACAGATCGGATTCTCCCCGATGGAGCTCTACGTCGGCCCATAAAAAAATTCGTCGCAGAGCTGCGACCTTCCTTTCCATGAATCATCTTTTTTCTGTAACAGAAAGGTGATTCATGGAAAGACGTCTGGACTATCAGAAAGCATTTCCCGAAGGCTACCAAGCCATGTTGCATCTTGAGGCCATCATTCGCCGCAGTGGCCTTGAGCAGTCACTCTATGAACTGGTAAAGCTCCGCGCCTCGCAGCTCAATGGCTGCGCCTACTGCCTCGATATGCATAGCAAAGACGCCCGCGCCAACGGCGAAACCGGGCAGCGCATCTACGCACTCTCCGCCTGGCGCGAAGCTCCGTTCTTCACCGACCGTGAGCGCGCCGCGTTGGCCTGGACTGAAGCCATCACCAACATCCAGCAGGGCCACGCTTCTGAAGAAGCCTACGCCGAAGCGCGTCTGCAGTTCAGTGAAGAGGAGCTGGTCAAGCTTACCTACGCCATTACGCAGATCAACAGCTGGAACCGCATCGCCATCGCCTTCCGCCCGGAGGTTGGCAGCTACCAGCCGCAGGCGGCTTCATTAGCAGCGAAGGGCTGAAATCTGCCTGACATGCGGATGAGCGAGCCAATGCGAATACCCATAAAATAGGCCCATGGAAATCAAACGCATCGGCTCGCAGCCATCCAGCATAGGGCCGGCAGACTGGTTTACCGGCACCGTCCGCATTGACCCGCTCTTTCAAGCTCCCGACCCCGCATTGGTAGGTGGTGCCAGCGTTACATTTGAGCCAGGAGCTCGTACCGCCTGGCATACGCATCCCCTCGGGCAGACATTGATAGTCACCGCAGGCTGCGGATGGGCTCAGCGGGAAGGCGGCCCGATCGAGGAAGTTCACCCCGGAGATGTGGTCTGGTTCGCGCCGGGCGAGAAGCATTGGCACGGCGCTACCCCAAGCACCGCCATGACTCACATCTCAATTCAGGAGCGGTTAGAGGGCAAAGTCGTGGACTGGATGGAGCACGTCAGCGACGAACAGTACGAACTGTGAGCGATCATCGCGACGCGCATCGACTATACGCGGCCCGCATCAAAAGCGTATAGTCGGTAATTGGGTTCGGGTGGCATCCCGCAAGGGAGCCGCACTGGAGACAATCATGAGTGTGACAAATTTCTGTAGCGCAGACGCGCAAAATGCCTCGGCGCCTCGCGCCAAAGTAACCTTCCAGACACTTCAAGAGAAAAAGCAGCACGGCCAGCCGATTACGGCGCTGACTGCCTACGACTACTCCACCGCGCGGCTGGTAGATGAAGCCGGAATCGACCTCATCCTCGTCGGCGATTCGCTCGCGCAAGTCGTTCTCGGCTATGACACCACGCTTCCCGTCACCGTAGACGAAATGCTGCACCACACGCGCGCCGTGCGCCGCGCCGTCAAGCGCGCCATCGTTGCAGCCGACATGCCTTACGGCTCGTATCACGTCAGCGTGCAGGAAGGCGTAGCCAACGCCGCCCGCTTTATGAAAGAAGCTGGCGCGGAGGCAGTCAAGATCGAAGGCGGCCGCAACCGTGCCGAACTAGTCGAGCGCCTGACGGACGCCGAAATTCCCGTCATCGGCCATCTCGGCCTCACGCCGCAGTCCGTACACCGCATGGGCGGCTACAAGGTGCAGGGCAAATCGATGGCCGCAGCCGACACGCTCCTCCACGACGCGCTTGCCCTCGAATCTGCCGGAGCCGTTGCCATTGTGCTCGAAGGCATGCCCCGCGAAGTCGCGCATCACGTAACCGCGAAGCTCAACGTTCCCACCATCGGCATCGGCGCTGGCCCCGATTGCGATGGCCAGATTCTCGTCTTCCACGATCTCGTGAATCTCAGCTTTTCGAAGCCCGCCAAATTCGTCCGCCAGTACGGCGACGCTGCAGGGCTCTTCCGCACAGCCATCGAAGGCTATCTGCAGGATGTCGAAAAGCGCGAATTTCCTAACGAAAGCGAAAGCTACCATCTGACCAAAGAAACACGCGCAGCGCTGGAATCCGCATCGCCGCTGCGCCGCAAAGCATAACCGCCATGCTCATCTTCAAAACCGTTCGCGAGGCGCAGTCTGCCTGCGCCCAGTTGCGCGGCGAAGGCCGCATCCTTGGCCTCGTGCCGACGATGGGAGCGCTGCACGAAGGCCATCTTTCGCTGGTGCGGGCAGCCCGTGCCGAGTGCGATGTCGTGGCTGTTTCCATTTTCGTAAACCCAACGCAATTTGGCCCTAACGAGGACTTCAGTAAATATCCCCGAACCTTCGACGAAGACTGCGCACTGCTCAAACGCGAAGGCGTGCACATGATCTTCGCACCGATGGTCGAAGAGATGTATCCGGCGGGTGCCACAACCTTTGTCAACGTCGAGGGGGTGAGCGAAAGGCTCGATGGCGCCTCGCGGCCGGGCCATTTCCGCGGCGTCACCACCGTCGTCAGCAAACTCTTCCATATCGCCGTGCCGCACAAAGCGTATTTCGGGCAAAAAGACGCGGCCCAGGTCGCGGTGCTGAGCAAGATGGTGCGCGATCTGAATTTTCCATTGCAGATGGTCGTCTGCCCCATCGTGCGCGAAGCTGATGGGTTGGCGATGAGCTCACGCAACCGCTATCTGTCAGCCAGAGAACGCCAACAGGCGCTGACGCTATCGCGAGCGCTGGGCAAGGTAAAAGATGCCGCATCAGCGGGTGAGAGTTCGGCGGAAAAGCTGATCGAGACCGCCCGCGGCGTCTTCGCCGAAGAACCGGAAGTCCGCATCGATTACGTCGCCCTGGTCAATCCCGAAACGCTCGAAGATATCTCTGACACGCGCAACGGCGCGCTGGCAGCGGTCGCCGCATTCGTAGGCAACACGCGCCTGATCGATAACCTGTTGCTGTAACAGCAGACTGGAAAAGAGAAGCCTGGGTGCCCCATCCTTTGCGAAGCAAAGGGTGGGATCAGGATGTAAGAAATCAAGCTACTGCGGCTTCTGCATCGGCATGGCGCCCGGCGCGGGCCCATGTTCCTCCGGCTTCGGCACAAACTGCGCAGGCATCTGGCTGCCGCGATGGCAAGTCCCGCAGGTCACCGTCTTGTCCGCGGGCTTTGCATCCGGATCGTTGATCTGCGTCATGAATTTTGTATTGATCTCCCGAGTCATGGCGATCATGGTGCGGGCGAACTTTTTGTCTTCTTTCGTGTCGGCAGCGAAGTTCGCCTTGTGCGTCTTCTCATCGACTTCGTGGCAGAAGTTGCAGTGCACGCCCAGCGCCTGCGAGTAGCCGCGCATCGTCTTGATCAGATCATCCGGCGAGATATCTTTCGGCAGCACCTTCAGGTTGGTCGGTTTCGGCAACGGCATATGATGCTGCTGCTCCCCGGCAGGAGCAGCAGTTCCCTGTGGCGCGTCTTGTCCTGCGAGGGGAAAGCTGGCGTAAAAGAGGGAAGCTGCAACGATAGCCAGAAACTTGGCTTGTTTCATTCAAAAAAACTCCGTGGACGGAATGCAAAGCAGGTGCTGCCAAGTATACGAATGAATCGTTGAAATCGTTACTTATTTCCGGAAACAAATTTGTTGCCTTCGATGATGTAACGTGCCTGTAAGTCTGCCGCATGGCGAATCCCGATGCGCGGTGTCACCTGAATGCCGCCCACACGATACCCATCATCCTCAATACGCAGGCACGACGAAGCATCCGTTACATCGAGGCCATTATGCGCGGCCCGGGTAATATCGAGCGCCTGGCAAAGCCGCCCCGGGCCGGAAGTAAGCAGCTTCGGCTTCGCCCCCGGCGGCAGCTTCCGCAGCTGCGCCATCGTCTCCAGACCCTCCAATGGCTCAAGCGCACGGATCAGAATGCAGCCCGCCAGTCCATCCGGCTCGCAGGACACGTTGAGGCAGTAATACATCCCGTAAATGAAATAGACATACGCCACGCCCGGCGGTCCAAACAGCACCGCATTGCGCTGCGTGCGGCCTACGTAGGCGTGTGCCGCCGGATCTTGGATGCCGAAATATGCTTCCACTTCCACAATGCGCCCGGTCAGCCGCTGGCCGTCGCGTTCGCGGACAATCACCTTGCCCAGCAGCGCACGTCCCACGATGTCGGGCGCGTGTTCGTAGAAGGTTTGTGGCAGGACAATGGATTTCATAATGTCATGAGATTTTTCTAAAAGCCGTCATTCTGGCCCTGAGGAACGAAGAGGAAGAATCCAGCAGATGTATCGTGCAACACAGGTGCTTCAGGTTTCCATTAAACGACTGTCCTCACTATTTCAGCCCTTTGATCGTCTCCAGAACCTCTTCCGCGTGGCCTTCCGGCTTCACTTTCGGAAAAATCTTCAGCAACGTCTGATCCGGTCCGATCAAAAAGGTTGTCCGCTCAATCCCCATCACTTTCTTGCCGTACATGTTCTTTTCCTTCAGCACGCCAAACTGTTTGCACACTTTTTCGTCTACATCTGCAAGGAGCGGATACGGGAGGTCGAACTTTGCCTTGAACTTCGCCTGCGCCTTCGGAGTGTCACGCGAGATGCCGAGCACCACTGTCCCGGCCTTCTGGATTTTCTTGAAGACATCGCGGAAGCCGCAGGCCTCGATCGTGCAGCCCGGAGTATCTGCCCGAGGGTAAAAAAAGAGCACGACCGGCGTTCCGGCGTAATCTGAAAGATGAACGGTATTCTCCTGGTCATCCTGGAGCGTAAAATCTGCCACTTTATCGTGAACTTCCATGAATGGGTCCTTCCGCAAACGTAGAGATATGGGTCAACCTGATTCTTCCCTAAAGAGCGAGTGTATGTCATCACAGCCATCACGGATAATCAGGTCCGTTGTCGTGCTGCTAGCGCTCGTCGCCACAGCATTCAGCGCGCACGCGCAGTATCCGGGCCACATCCGAAAAGACGCTGACACCGGTCCCACCCTGCGTGCCAGCGCAGTCTTCGAGTGGACCGGCGATTTCGCCAAACCAACGGCTGGTCGTCTCATTCCTCTTGCCGTCTGGGATGGCGAGCAGTTCCAGCCCGGCGGCCTCTACCTTGCCCAGCCTGCGCCGCTCGCCGTTCTCACCGGAACCGTATACGAGCTTGAAAAAGACGGCCTCTCTCGCGGATTGTTCAACGTCAGCAGCGCCGAAAACCTTGGCGGCTCCTGGATCGGCATCGGCTCCGTCAAGCCTGAGCTTGCCCCCATCGCCAAAGCCCGCGCCCCCATGTCGAAGCACCCGCCGCAGGTGGTCAAAGAGTCCGGAACCGGAACCAGCACCGACTCCGACCGCCCAACCCTGCACCGTAAGGACACGGGAACCAGCAGCACCAGTTCCACTTCCAGCGGCACATCATCTACGAGCGCCAGCACGCCGCCACCTGCCGACCCGGATCACCCAACCCTGCACCGCCGCGACTCGAGCGGCAGCAGTTCCACCTCATCTACCAGCGACAGTTCCGGCACCGATCAAAGCACCTCGAACAGCGATCCGGATCGCCCCACCCTGCATCGAAAGGATTCCGACAACGCGCAGAGCACGACCAGCGTCGATCCCGACCGCCCAACCCTGCACAAGCGTACGGACAGCACCGCCAATCCGACCGGAGCGCCTGTGACATCGACCGCCAATGTCGACCCTGACCGCCCCATGCTTCGTCACGGCAAGCCGGAAGCTCCGGTAGGTATCGTCGAGCCCTCGAAGCTCGAAGGCGTACCCGCGGACATGAACCAGATGGTCGCGATCTCCGACGCAAAGCCGACTGAGCCACATCCCTACGCCTACAGCTGGTCCGACCCTGACGATCAGGCGAAGATGAAATTGGCCATGGAAAAGCTGGCGCAGGAAACCTTGGCAGGCACGCCGCCCCCTGCCTCAACGACTGCGGCCAAGCCACCGGCGAAAACCACCACCACGCGTCGCAAAACTGCAGCCAAGCCCAAGCCGCAGCTGCCATTGCTTGAGGACCAAAAGTTCAACGCCTTCGAGCTCTCTTACAGCGGTGGCGCAACCCTCGTCTTCACCGCGAGAACGGATGCCGCCGTCGGATCAGCAAAATACGTGACGCTTATCGCCCAGCCCGATTTTTACGGAGTGCCGCAGGTGATCTTCAAGCAGGTCACCAGCGACGAGCGCCTCGATATCATCCCGCGCATGCGCCTGGTCGATGCCGCCGACACCGACGCCGACCGCCGCGCCGAGCTGATCTTCGAGCTACGCAGCAAAACGGGCAGGGAATTCGCCATCTATCGAGTAGTGAATAGCCACGTCGAGCAGGCTTTCAACACAGGCCCGCTGCCTTAGGCCAAGTTGTAAGATCGATCGCATGTTTGGGAATTCTTCAAAATCGACCGCTCTCATCGGCGCGGCTCTCTTCGGCTGTGCCATTGCAGCAACCGCTATCGGTGCCCTGGCCATTGGCGCGCTCGCCATCGGTGCCCTCGGCATCAACCATCTCGGCATGGGAACTGCGCGCATCGAGGAGCTCAGTATCGGCAAGCTCACCGTCGACGAACTTACGGTGAAGCGCCGCAACGAAGAGCCTCAATAAGAAGCTCTCCGTCAAGAGGCGCTGCTGCTCAGCTCGTCGAGACGCTCCCAGACTTTATGACTGAATGAATGCGAGCAGATCAGCGTTAATCACGTCAGCATGCGTGGTCGGCATTCCATGCGGCAAGCCGGGATAGGATTTCAGCGTGCCGTGCTTCAAAAGCTTCCATGATCTAGCTCCGGTAGTAGGGAAGGGGCAAATCTGATCGTCCTCGCCATGCATCACCAGGACCGGGACGTCGATCGCCTTGAGATCATCAAAGAACTCGGATTCCGAGAGAGCCTTAATGCAGTCATACTGGGCCTTGATGCCACCCATCATGCCCTGGCGCCACCAGTTCTCTTGAATTCCCTCAGAGACAACCGCCCCCGGACGATTGAAGCCGTAAAACGGAATCGTAATGTCTTTATAGAACTGCGAACGATGATTCGCTGTGCCGTCGCGGAGGCTGTCCACGATTTCCTTGGGAACGCCGTCGGGGTTCTTCTCTGACTTCATGAAGGTCGGCGGAATCGAGCTGATGAGGACTGCCTTTTTGACCCGGCCTTTACCGTATTTTGCGACATAACGGGTCACCTCGCCGCCGCCGGTCGAGTGTCCGATGTGAATGGCATCCTTGAGATCGAGGAATTCGACAAGCTCCGCCGCGTCAGCGGCATAGGTATCCATGTCGTTGCCGGTCGCCGTCTGCGTGGAACGGCCGTGGCCGCGGCGATCGTGGGCGATCACGCGGTAGCCGCGCTCCAGAAAAAACATCATCTGGGCATCCCAGTCATCGGCCGAGAGAGGCCATCCATGATGAAAGAAAAGCGTTTGGCCTGTGCCCCAATCTTTGTAGAAAATTTCGGTGCCGTCTTTCACTGTAAAGCTAGGCATTGGAATATTTTTCCTTTCGGTGAGTTCAGTATCGTGACACGCGACGGGTCGTCTGCCTATATAAATAGTCGGCGTCCGTCCCGTTCGCTACACTATGGCTTCACCAGTAGAACGAGAGAGGCCAACGATGCCTAGAGTCATAAATGACAAAGACAAGGGTAAAGCTGCCATTCTTCCGCTTGCGAAAACAACCAGGATCGGAATCGTTCTCTATTCAGGCGCGAAGCTTGCAGCCGTACTCGGTCTCACCGATCTCTTCATGGTCGCGAATGGCTTCAGCGCGGAACAAGGCGGCGAATATCCAGGAGAATTGCAGATCAGCCATTGGGGGGCGAATAAAGAGACAGCCCAGCTTGAGTGTGTCTTCGAGACACATCCTGAAAAGCAATCCCAGCCGGATTGTCTGATCTTTCCTCCCACGCTCGAGATTGATTTGCCGACAACAGCAACGAACAATCTGTTGGAGTGGGCGAGAGTTCAGCATGCTTCCGGAACTCTCCTCTGCTCTGTATGCGGCGGCGCCTTTCTGCTCGCTCACATGGGACTGTTAAACGGCAGATCGGCGACCACGCATTGGAGCTATTCAGAACTTTTGGCGACCCGTTTTCCGGAGATATGCGTCGATACCGACGAGTTAATCATCGATCTTGGAGATGTTGTCACGGCCGGCGGAGTCATGGCGTGGCTCGATCTGGGACTAAAGCTGGTAGATCGCTATCTCGGTCCCGTCGTGATGATGAGAACTGCGCAATTTTTTCTCATCGATCCGGCAGGCCGCCAGCAGCGCTTCTATGCGAACTTTTCTCCGCCGCTGCATCATGGAGATGCAGCCATCCTGAAGGTTCAGCTCTGGCTGCAGACGCTTCCTGCTGAATCGATCACCATCGATACGATGGCGGCCAAGGCAAAGCTTGGCCAAAGAACCTTTCTACGCCGATTTCAAAAGGCCACCGGCCTCACGCCCACCGACTATGTGCAGCATTTGAAGGTGCAGAAAGCACGTGAGCTTCTGGAGTTCACCACCCTGTCTATCAAAGAAATCTCATGGAAGGTTGGATACGAAGACAGCGGATTCTTTCGCAAGACCTTCCAGAAGATTATCGGTCTTCCGCCGCTGGATTATCGCCGCCGCTTCGGCACCGGCGACAGAGTTGCCAATCAGCAGATTTCACCCAGGCCAAAGAACCTTAGCTGGGCCGCGGATTGAATTGGGAGCAGAGCGCAAAAGTCTTTTCTAAGTGTTCCATGAAGACGCGAACCTTCGTGGATAGCCGTCGGCTGGCAGGCCGAACCGCAAGGATGGGTACGGTCCGCTCAAACGGAGTCAGAAGACGAAGAACAGTACCTTCTCTTAGTTCTGCTGCAAAGAGCCACGCTGGCGCCTGCGCAATTCCCAAATGTTCAAGAACGCCTATCCGCATCTGTTCGATATCGCTGGTTCGAAAAACTCCGGTGGGAATAACGCGTTTTGCATCCGGTCCGGAGCCGAAGCTCCACGGCTTTACCGAACCCCGCTCGACAAAAACGACCGACCGAAAACGGCTGAGCTCGTCCGGCGATTCCGGCGCGCCGTTTCGCGTGAGGTATTGAGGCGTGGCGACGAGAATGATCATCGTCTGAGCAAATCTTCGCGCAACCAGGGAGGAGTCTGGAAGATCCCCCGAATGGATAGCGAGATCGAATCCGTCTTCAATGATCGTTGTCGGACTTTCCGAAGCAGCCATCTCCACCGCCATGTCAGGATAAGCCGCAAAGAATGCAGGAAGCTTTGACACCATATGGAGGCGGGCAAACGTGGGAGGAACGGTCATACGAATCAGACCCTTCGGAGCCGACTGCCCGCGACCGATGCGTGAAGTCGCATTCTCAAAGTCATCGAGAATGCGCAGAGCAGAGTCGTAAAAGTCTCGACCGGCCTCAGTCATTGCAATCGAACGCGAAGTGCGATGAATAAGCTCGGTGCCCAGTTCATCTTCAAGGGCGGAAATCTGTTTACTGACAGCGGGTTGCCCAATGCCACGCTCCTTCGCGACTGCAGAGAAACTCCCTTTTTCAATGACTCGCACGAACATCTGCATCGCATCGAATTTGTCCACGCTGTCTCCTTATTCCTCTATGGATGGATTTTATGCGGGGAATAGAAATATCTCCGCCCAAAGCTGTAAAGCCAGAAACCAGAATGAATTTTCACATTCAGGTTATATATTCCTATTGGGAATAGCTGGTATTCCTCAAAGTGCCAAATCTGGTTGCAAGAATGACACATCAGATAGCAGTCCAACAGGTCTGAGCAGCAGGGCAGTCGGTTGAATCAGTGAATGATTTCATTTCACAGAAAATTGAGGGAAATTTATATGTCTAACTTATCTGAAAAAGTGGCACTTGTTACCGGCGGTTCGCGCGGCATTGGCGCAGCCATTGCTAAACGCCTGGCTGCGGATGGAGCCAGTGTGGCCATCACCTACGCGAAAGACGCCACCGCGGCTTCCGCCGTCGTTAAAGCGATTGAAGCCGATGGCGGAAAGGCCATCGCCATCCAGGCTGATGCCGCCGACACCGAAGCGGTCAAGGGCGCGGTCGAAAAAGCTGTCGCGGCTCTCGGCAAACTCGACGTCCTCGTAAACAATGCCGGCACCGCTATTCCCAAGCCCTTCGAGGAAACCTCTTTCGAAGAGATGGATCGCATGATCGACATCAACTTCCGCGGCATCCTGGTCACAACCCAGACAGCTCTCAAGCATATGAGCGACGGCGGCCGAATTATCAATATCGGTTCGTGCGTAGGCGAGCGTCTCCTTACGCCCGGGCTGGTAGCGTATGCAGCCACCAAGGGAGCCGTAAAGATGTTTACACAGGGCCTCTCCCGCGAGGTCGGCGGCCGTGGCATCACAGTCAACAACGTTCAGCCAGGTCCGATCGACACGGACTTGAATCCCGCCGCGGGCGATTGGGCAACACCTCAAAAGGCCGCCACAGCGCTCAACCGCTATGGCCATGTGGATGAGGTCGCCGCACTAGTAGCATTCGTCGCCGGCCCCGAGTCCGCGTACATCACCGGCGCGAACCTTACCGTGGACGGTGGAACCAACGCCTGATTCACGCCCACATCGCTCGCAACCTGAACACAGGGCGATGGTCATCAAGCTAGCTGGCGCCGGGGCATCTATCCTTCTAACCGGCGCCGGGCCTGCTGGAAAATTCCAGTGCTCTGGAATGAGCCCACGCGAAGCCACATGACTGATGCAGGTCCGCTAACAGCGGCAGGATAAGATTGGTCCATGCCGGCTCTTGAAATACAGACCGCTGAAGTTACGCTGCGTGGTTCGGTTTTAGTGTTATTGCAATATGACGTCTGCGAGGCCATTCGCCTTGATCTTCTGCGCGAGCTCATTCGTGCACGAATGGTCGAGTCGCCGACTCCGAAGCGTCCCGCTCCCGGCTATGTCCGTTTCCAAAGACCGCCTGTAGTCGAATCAGTGGAGACATTGGTATTAGAAAGTGGCGAACAGCTTCAGGGCGAAATCAAATACTACGATTACGGAGTACTGAGCTTAGTCTTTGAACTGAATTTTACCGGTGACTGGAATAAACTAACCAGTCTCGCAAGCCGGTGGGTGTGGGACGTTGACTTCGCCGCGCGTGCCACCGAGATTGTGCGGCGCAGGCTGGAGCGCGCCGCGCCCGCACTGCTGAAGCCCTACAAGGAATGGCTGAGCGAGGACTATCTGATTTTCCATGTCAGAGAAATTACCGGCGCTCTCTCGGTGCCCGACCTGATTCAGCGACATGGATCGCGCATTGCGCAGGTAGTTCGCGGAGATACGGGCATCCTCGCTGAGAGCGAGTGCAGCGAAGTCCTCCAGTCTCGAATCTCCTACTACGCAAATGATCTGGCGGTCATCGGCTGGAATGCCGCATTCATTTATGACAGCAGCTCTGGAGCTGAGACGGCCATCCAGTTGCTGGAGTACGCTAACTCGCAACTCCTCGAATTTCGACACTATGACGATTTGCTGACGGAAGAGCTGGAACGCGTTTACACGCTTCTCGATGAAGGGACCGGCATCTTCGCGCGATGGCGGCTTGCCCGGTCTGCGACCCGCCTCCATACAGTGCTCCTTGACGTAGCCGAGTTGACCGAGCATGCCGATAACGCCATCAAGTTTCTCAGCGATATGTTTTCGGCCCGCCTCTATAAGCTCGCAGCGCTGAAGGTAGGCGTACCTGACTACAAAGACCTTGTATCCCAAAAGGTGCGCACGGCAGAGGAGCTCTACCGCTTCATGGTGGATCAATTCAACCAGAGCCGGGCATTCTTTCTCGAAATGACGGTCGTTATTATTCTGATCATCGAACTGGTGTTTCTATTTCACGGCAAACCGTTTTGATAGCCAGCGAAAAAAATCAGAAGCTCTGCAATAGGAAATCTCTTGTACCCGCCAGCACTTTCTCTCGCATCGCGGGCTCGGGCAGTATGCGCGCAATTTCAACTGCCCCGATCATCGTCGAAAAGATCGCAAAGAAAGCGCGCTCTTTGTCCGTACTTCGCCGGCCCGGCATAAAGGGAAGCATTCGATCCTTGTAGTTCACAAGCTCGGCAAGGATCTGTCCCTTCATCCCCTTGTCGACTCGCGCCAGCTCGGGACCAAGTGCTGTCAGCGGGCAGCCGCGCTCAGCGTGATCGCAGTATTCCAGGCTTAGATAGGTCTTCACAATCGCCTTCCACGGCTCTTCAGATCGCGACTGTTCGGCCGCATGCGCCAGGTTGTCAGCAATCTCCCGGAAAGCCTCACGCAAAGACTCCAGGAGCAGCTCGTCCTTGCTTTCGAAATGCTTGTAAAAGCCTCCGTGCGTCAGGCCGGTGTCGCGCATAACCGCTGCCACCCCTGCGCCGTTCAAACCCTCGGTGCGTACGCGCCGCGAGGCGTCTTTCACAATCTTCTGATGGACTTCCGCTTTGTGTTCAGGTCGGTAACGCATAACTCCTTGTAGGATGCTCGAGATCATCCCACGATGCAACCAGTCTGGCGGCTGAAAGAAAGTTCGAATCCATAGGATGATTAACATCATCCTATGTGGGGAAAGGAGAATTCCAATGTCTCACCCGATTCTGATCACAGGCGCAGCCGGCGGTCGGCAGGGATCCACCGGACGCCTCGTCGCCGGCCTCCTGCTCAAGCAGGGCATTTCCGTTCGTGCCTTCGTCCATACACTCGATGCCCGCTCCGACGAGCTCCGCCAGCAAGGCGCGGAGATCATCGAGGGCGATCTGCTCAATCCCGCATCGGTCCAGGCGGCAATGAAAGATGTGAAGCGCGCTTACTTCACCTACCCGGTCGCCGACGGGCTGCTTGAGGCAGCCACCATCTTCGCTGCAACGGCTCGCGATGCAGGCTTGGAACTGGTGGTGAACAATTCGCAGTTCCAGGGCACGCCCGATGATCCTGCGTTCCGTGATCTTCAACGCGCACCCTCATTCCGAAACTTGCAGCATCGACTAGTCGACCGAATCTTCGACTGGGCGCAGGTCGGCGCCGTTCATCTTCAGACCCCTCCTTATTACGAAAACGTACGCGCTCTAGTCAGCCAGAGCGTAGCCGAGCAAAATGCCGCCTTCCTGCCGTGGGGCGACGACACGACCGTCATTCCGCTTGCCGGTGCGGATGACGTATCCCGCGTAGCCGCAACTCTTCTGGCCGACTCCGCCGCACCGTCGCAAAATGTATACCCTCTGATAAGCGAAACTCCAACCGTGCGGGAAATCGTCGAATCTCTGGAGCGGGCAATTGGGCAGAAGATTCGATATGTTGCCATCACCGACGAACAGTGGGCTGATGCGGTCAGGGAGCGGCTCAATCCTCACGCCCTCGATCATCTAAGCCATCTTTGGCAGCACTTTCGAAAAGGCATGCAACACTATCGCGCTACCGATACGATTCGTGCGGTGACTGGGCGAGATCCACAAACGCTCGAAGAGTTCTTCCTCGCGAACGCCAAATCTATCGCCAACAAAAACTGAGCCTATGGGATGATGTATATAATCTCATCCTGGCAGGAGGGTCCAAGTGTCGCCGCAAATCATCTTCCAACTGCATCTCGTTTTAGGCTATGTCGCGTGGCTGCTTTGTTTCAGCGTGTACATCTTGCCGAAGCTCAAATCGATGGACCGGATCGCAGCGCACCGCGCCATCGCCACTCTGCATAGCTTCCGCTTCTTCGGCCTCGTCTTTATCCTGCCCGGCGTCGTCGGGCCCAATCTTCCCGCCAGCTTCACCACCTTCTCTGCTTATGGCGACCTTGCAACCGGATTGCTGGCCATGCTGGCGCTTTTCACGGTAAGGATACGTCCGCTCTTCTGGCTCTTCGTCGTCGCCTTCAATCTTGTGGGACTGGTAGATATCCTCGTTGATTACTACCACGCCGTTCAGGCAGGCCTTCCTGCGGTGGCCGGCCAGTTGGGAGCCGCATATGTCATCCCCGTCATCTACGTGCCTCTGCTCGTGATCACGCATTTCGTCGCCCTTTACTGGCTTGTGCGTCCTCAGCCTAAGATGGTTCCGGCGCTAGCGAGCAAGGCGGCCGCAGTATAGTTCGAACCATCCACACACATCCGCAATCGTTCCCGGAGAACCGTCATGACCGATACCATCACCAGGGTGCGCGAGCACTATAGCCCCACGGATCTCACCAGCCGCATCAGGTCGGCGCTCGCGGCAATCGCGCCTGAAAGTCAGACGCTGACCGTCGATCAACTCGCTCCGTTTGATCAGTTCCATACGCGAGGCATCCTCGCCACCGCCGAGCTGGCGGTTGCTGCAGGGCTCGAGCCATCGACCCGCGTGCTCGACCTGGGCTGTGGCATCGGCGGCCCGGCGCGTTATCTCGCCAAATTCGGCTGTAAAGTGACAGGCGTCGACCTGAGCCCCGGCTTCATCAACGCGGCCAATTACCTCACAGCGCGCTGCGAAATGTCCGATCGCGTCAACTTCCAGGTCGGCGACGCTCTGCATCTGCCTTTCGACGACGCGGCCTTCGATACGGTCTTCCTGCAGCACGTGGCCATGAACATCGAGGACCGCGCCGCCCTCTATGTCGAGGTGCATCGAATCCTGACGCCGGGTGGCCAATTTGTCACCCACGACGTCGTGCTTCGCGATGGCGATGTCGCTTACCCCGTCCCTTGGGCACGCGACGTCTCTACCAGCTTCCTGCGCAGCGAGAGCGCCACACGCACCGCGCTGGAGCAAGCCGGGTTCAATACGACCTTCTGGCGCGACGACACCCAGATCGCGATCGACTGGTTCAAGATGATGATGGCCGGCTCGCCGCCAGGCGGACCGAACCTTGGCGTAGTGATGGGCCCGGATTTCCCGGCCATAATCGGCACCCTGGCCCGGAATCTCCGCGAGAATCGCCTCGGCGTGCTTTCCGCCGTCCTGGCCCGCAGCTGAAGAAAAGACTTCTTCTTCAGTTGTGACCACCAAGTTCGGGAGGAATATACCCGAAGAGTCTGAGTCGCTCGCTTTCACGGTCCAGCGATCGTTCTCTCCCACGCAGCAAATCCTTCAGCGACAATTCGCCACATGCTTGCCCAGTCGCTCGGTCCAGGACCGGCATTGTTTCTACGCCCTCTGTAGCCATGATCTCTGCCGCGCCTCGCGTTGTTGAATCAGCGTAAGCGAAAACACTTGGGCGAGGAATCGTCGAAGCTCCCGCTGCGAGCGGCGACATAACCTCTCTTACGAGGACAAGTTCGAGCGGATCGACACCATATTCGCGAGTCAGATGATAGCCTCGCCGGCTGAGCTTTTCAGTCAGAATAGACCGGGGCATAATGAGAGCCGCGACAAGATAAGACGCAACGCAGGCCACCGCTAAAGGCAGCAAGGCTGGCAGACAGTGCGTAACTTCTAAGCTGAATAGAATGGCAGTGAGCGGCACGCCAAGCGAACCCGCGAGCATGGACCCCATGCCGATCAAAGCCCAGAATGCCTGAGTCTCGAACGGTGCGTGAGCCAGATGCCCCGCCAGCGCGCCCACTGCTCCACCAATCATGAGCAGCGGTGCAAGCACACCTCCGGAGGTGCCTGATCCCAAAGAAAAAGCCCACATCAGCGACTTCGCGATCAGAATTCCGACGATTAGCCCCATGGGTGCGCTCCCGCGAAGCAACTCTGCGATGTTGTCGTACCCGACTCCGAGGCCGCGCGGGAAGAAGAGGCCTCCTACTCCAATACCTATGCCGCCAATCGCGGGCCACCACATCCAGTGGAGATGTAAATGCTCGAAGAGATCTTCAAATGCATACATCATGCGGCTCATTCCTGCAGAAATGAGACCCAGGAGAGCGCCCAAGAAGAGAGCTCCAATCGCAAACGAGACATGCGAAATGTCCGCCAGGAGTGGCATCTGAAAGAGGGGCCCGGCGCCAAGCCAATGAACGCGGAGAAGCGCCGCTGTGGCACTGGCAATCGCTACGGGAACAAGGCTCCGGGGCCGCCATTCAAAGAGCAGGAGTTCGACCGCCAGGAAAATCGCAGCCACCGGCGTAGCAAACGTTGCCGACATACCCGCCGCAGCTCCGGCGACCAGAAGTGTGGTTCTTTCTGCATCAGTCACCTGCATCCATTGACCGATGAGCGATCCGACGGCTCCCCCTGTCATGATGATGGGGCCTTCTGCGCCGAAAGGTCCGCCTGAACCAATTGCAATCGCTGCCGAGACTGGTTTCAGAACGGCGATCTTCGGATCGACCTTGGCTCGGTGAAGGAGAATCGCTTCGATTGCTTCCGGTATTCCGTGACCGCGTATTTTGTCTGAACCAAACCGCGCCATCAGGCCAACGATCAATCCTCCCACAACGGGAACCACAACCATCCAATGCCCTAAAGGGCTTCCCGACGGAGAAACAGCAGCCATGCTCAGGCGATGGTAGTAAAAGAAGTTTGTCGAAAACGCGATGCAGCGCAGAAGTAATACGGCCAGGATAGCCGCGCATATACCAATGCCAATGGAGACGCTGGAAAGTAACCAGACCCGTCTATCGACCGTAAAATCCCTGAGAATCGATGGTTCTGACTGCAAGAGTGCCTTCTTTCATCCGCGCGGTCATGGGCTGCTTCCGCTTATGGTTTCGATTTGCTTATCCGTGTGAGTGCCTGAATCAGGCTCGGTGCCAACTCGCGCAACTGCTGAGAATGAACGTCAGAAAGCTGACGAAGAGCGCGGTGGCCCTGGGCTGTTAGCTCTAACACTACGCACCGGCGATCGTTCGGATCATGAGTTCTGCGCACGAGTCCCGCCAACTCACACCGTTTGCTAAGTTCCACAACGGTATGGTGCCGCAAACTCATTACATCGGCTATGTGGCTGATCGTAACCAGGGTGTCGTCTGGAGCGCCTGCAATCTGCAATAGAAGCTGGTGCTGTTGTGGCTGCAGGCCAGCAGCAGCGGCGGCTCGCTCGCTGAATTGCAGGAAACGCCGAATCTCATGACGGAATTTCGCCAGAAGTTGAATGTCATCGTGTTCGGTAGTCATAGACAGGCGGCTTGTTCTGTGTATATCGTAACACGATACGATGTTTGCGTGGAATGGAAGGCCTCCATTGTGAGCAGACCCAGGGCCTTCCATCCAACCACCATTGCGTCAAAGAGGGGCTCGATGAACATCTACTTGTACTTGCTAGCTTTTTGTTCAATTCCGCTCATTGGGATGATTGGCGCATTCGTGATTGTGGCCAGGGATAAGAGGATTCGCGATCATCATCACCATTCTGATTTTTCGAGATAGCGACTCACAGTGTCCCCCGACTGTCCATGGCTCAGCCACTGTTTACACATAAGTCCGAGAGCGACAATGGAGCGACGATGAGAACGGAATTGCTGCGATTCAACGGTACCGTCGAACGCGATCCCGCCATCGATGCATGGATGAAAGAGCATAGCGGTGAATTGGGGGCCATCGCGCACAAGTGGTTTGAGGTGATGCGAAAATGCGGCGACGAAGTCCGGGAGACCTTGCATGACGGCTGTCCAGTCGCATGTCTGGGCGATGCGCCCTTCGGCTACGTGAACGTATTCACTTCGCACGTAAACGTCGGGTTCTTTCAAGGCGCAGCGCTGCCCGATCCCGCCCGCCTGTTACAAGGCACCGGCAAGTTCATGCGCCATGTGAAGCTCAGACCGGGAACAGCCACAGACGCCGCATCTCTTCGCAGACTCATCGAGATGGCGTATTCGGATATAAAGGCGCGCGTAGAAAACGGCTAGCTCAAAGAAACGCCTGAGAAGTCGACGGCGATGTGGATCGGAAATGTCGGCTTGTGTTAAGCGATCGGGGTTGCCGACAAGAATCGCGTTTTCCGGGAAGTTCGAGCGTAGCCAGGCTTTGCTACACAAGTGCGTTTCTCGGATAGCCGGTGATCCACCTGCAATGCCGACTTCGCGACGGCACTCACATCGCTGCTGGACTTTACTCGGCTGGCATCCAGGTCTTGTCGGGGTTGTATTCCGAGATGGCCTCCGCCACTTTGGCCGTGTCCTGGCCAAGGTCCTTTTGAAACGCCCTGCCATCCTGGTTGATGATGAAGGTCATCACGCCCGAGGTCCGGTATACGGCGGGATAGGCCATGAACGCGACCCCGCGGGTCATAACCCCATTCACCTTGTAGTCGCGCGCGCCGCCCCTCGCGGCCGGTCCCTGGCGGGTAAGAGGGCGAAAGATGTAGCCATGGAACGGCGCGCCCGCCTTCCGGGTATAGCCTTCGTCCGATGCCTCTGCAAGAAGCGGCCCGATGGGACTAGGCGGCTCGTTGTCGGCGGTCTTCCAGTAGAGCCCGTCGTGCTTCCCTTCGGTGCTGAACACCTTGCTGGCGTACTGCTTCACCTTTTCGTCATCGTGCGTGGTGGAGGCATACTCTTTCTGAGCATCGATCAACGTTTGAAGGACCTTGATGGCGCCGTTCTCGTTATTGCCGATGCGCCGGTAGAGAATCTCCTGGATTCCGCCTTCCGTGTCGAAATGCCACGCCCCAGAGGCGTTCTTCACCAGCGAGATCGGCATGGGCCAGTTGTCGGCTCCGATATAAAGGGTGGCAGTCTGGTCTGGCTCGATGACGACGCGATGCATCTGGTCATAGTGAGACACGAAGTTCGACAACAGATTCTTGTCCGCTACCTCATCGCCGGTGTGTAAGACCTTGTCCGCATTCGAACCGAAGATCGCATTCAGGCTGCCGGAGTCATCGGACTTGGCCGCCACGTAAAGCGCCAGCGCCGCATCTCCGGGAGAAGAGAAAGTCTTCTCACTCGTCGACTGCGCACGAGAACCGGTAGGATCAAGCAGACAGAGCAGGACCAGGATTGCCAGATACGGCACCACTGCCCCCGGGTGATCGGGCGATGGCCTTTCGTGAAGTTGCAGCGTGCGCTTCATTGAGATCCTCCTGACTCTTGGGTTGTGGATACGGCCTGGACTCAAGCCGGTACTGCGGGCTTGAGAGAGGCCAGAGCTGGCGCGTCCTGCCGATCGCCACCGAGGTGCGTCGAGCGCAGGAACTCACCGAACCCCGACTCCGCGTCACCTTGGAGGACGGCTGCCCCCCTTTGGTGCTCCTCCACTGCGGTTGCCGCCGCCACCGCCGCTTCGATTTTGGGGCTTGGCTGTGTTGCCACCGCTACGGTTGCCGCCGCCACCACCGCTTCGATTTTGAGGCTGGGCTGTGTTGCCACCGCGGTTGCCGCCTCCGTTCACGCTCTGCTTGCCCCGCGCGCTGTCGTTGCGGGCGTTGCCGCCCTGCTGGTAATTTCCCATCGCGTTGTTACTGGCTCCGCGGTTTGGCTGATTGCCGTAGCCCCGCTGCTCCGGGCGCTGGTTACCGGGGCTTTGGTTCCGGTTGCCGACGCCCTGATTACGATCGCCAACGCCTTGGTTCCGGTTGCCGACGCCCTGATTACGGTCCCCAACTCCTTGGTTCCGATTGCCGACACCCTGATTACGATTGCCAACGCCTTGATTACGATTGCCAACACCTTGATTACGATCGCCGACCCCCTGGTTACGGTCTCCAACGCCTTGGTTGCGCCTCTGATCGAACTGCGGAGTGTTGCCCCGGTTCAGGTCGTTGCGATTGACGTTGTTCGCGTTGATATTGTTCCGATTGACATTGTTCCGATTCACGTTGTTGTAATTGGCGTTGCTGCGATTGACGAAGGTGTTGGAGTTGGAGACGTACACATTGTTGTTGTAGTTCACACTGGAGTTATTCCAGCCGGTGTTCCAGGAGTTATAGCCCCATCCGCAGCAATTGTTGTTGTTGTTGCTGATTGCCGCGCCTACCAGCATGCCGACTCCGAAGGAGACCAGGCCGGTGGTTACCATGGCTCCGGTCGAGTAGCCGGGGTAAGCCGCCACCGGCTCGCCGTACACTGCGGTGGGATTGTAGCTGGGCACATAGACAACGTCGGGCTGCGATGGCTCGATCACGATGGTCTGCGGCGGAGACTGCACCACCGTCACCTGCTGCTCCTCGCCTGAGGACGCAGCAACGGGCTCCGTTCCCGCAGGCTGATTCTCGACCTGAACGTTCTGCTGTGGAGTTGTTTTCAGATTGCCAGCCTGGTAGGCCTTCTGGCGCATCACCTGCACGGCGTTCATCACGTTTTGGGGCGCGTTGAAATACGCATCGCCCAGGGACGAGGTCCACGACAGGTTCGTGGCCATCTGTTGCAATACGTCAGAGAACTGGGTCAGCCCTTTGACGCTGGCGTCCCATGGCTGCTGGTCCACCGCCTGCATCAGCTGCTCGCCTTTGAGCCCCCCGTTCTGCTGCATCCACTGCCAGGACGCGGTGATCTGGTCCGGGAAAGTCGAGCTCGCAAGCACTATGGCAACCAGGTTGTCTGGGAACAGAGCAATCGGAGCCACGAGCTGGTAGAGCTGATCAGGCGTAGGCATGGCATAGGTGGTGGCGGGCGCCTGGGCCTGCTGCCCCGCTGATTCCTTCTTTTTGCAGCCGTCGAGCCCCATCGAACTGACTACAAGAGTGACGGAAAGCGTACCGGAGATGACTTGCTGGAAGTTAGGCATCAAAGTTGCCCCGAAACAGAACCTACTCCCAATAGGAGCCGCCTGAAATCTGTCAATGTTGCCAGTAGTATCAATTTTCGACGCTGATCCCCGATTTAGGACAGGCGCTGCTGGCGGACGCAGCGAAGCTACCATCGCTGGACGACGGGCTGTAGGGTAAATGTGACGTGACCCCGCTCAAAGCCGGCCTTCTACGATTGGTCCTGAGATGTCGTCTGAGCGTCAGTGACCTCCAATTTGCTACCATGCCAGCCATGAACAAAGTTGCTCCATTCCTCTGGTTCAATGACAACGCCGAAGAAGCCGCCGAGTTTTACCTGAGCGTCTTTCCCCACGCGCGCAAGCTCGATGAGGTACGTTCCAAAGGCGTCGGTCCGTGGCCCGTGGGCAAGATCGCCACGATCACGATCGAGCTTGAGGGCCAGGATATGGTCTTCCTCAACGGCGGCCCCTCGCAGGTGCTCAACCCCGCCTTCTCGTTCTTCGTCCGCTGCGACTCCCAGGAAGAAATCGACAGCTACTGGGACAAGTTAATAGAGGGCGGCAAACCCATGGCCTGCGGCTGGCTGACCGACCGCTTCGGCCTATGCTGGCAGATCGTGCCACGCAATATCGGCGAGTTGATCAGTCACCCCAAAGCCATGGAAGCCATGATGGGGATGATCAAGATGGACCTGCCCGCACTGGAAGCCGCCGCCCGCGAGAGCTAAGACTCCTGACAGAACGATCTTGGAAACCGGTAGGCTACGCCGCCGCACCAGGTCGTCCGAACCAGGTGGTGAGTGCATCGGCGAGCCCCGACCCAGTCAGGTCTCCCACCCAGGCCACATATCCGTCAGGCCGAACCAGCACAGCCGTCGGAGCAGTAATCACCCCGATCGCCGGAAGCTCCCACGGGCCAGCATACGCAGCGTCGACCAGTTGAACCCGATCCGCCCACGGAGCAATGTCGAAGCCGCCGGGCTCACCAAAGTTGAGCAGCACCGGCCGGGCCCTATGCAACAGAGTAAAGACCCGCATCGGCCCCTCCGCAGTGATCAGGTCAAGATCGGGCATACGGCGACCGAGCAGCGGGTGTCCCTCGCCAAGGTCGTAATGAACGCCAAGACCGGATATCTCCGCCGCCCATCGTTGGCGGGGCTCATCCATCTTGAGAAGCTCGGAAACAACCTTCCACGCGGCCTTGGAGCGATCATCCTGGCGGAGAAGGGCGGTCTGCGCCAGCGTGTTCTCGAGCACCCGCGCGGCGACCGGGTGGCGCTCGGCCTGATAGCTGTCCAACAGGCTTTCGGGCGACGTCCCCTTCACCACCTGGGCCAGCTTCCATCCCAAGTTCACAGCATCCTGAACGCCGAGATTGAGACCTTGCCCACCCGCCGGGTAATGTATGTGTGCGGCGTCGCCAGCCAACAGGACCCGTCCCTTGCGATAGCTTTCCGCCTGACGCGCCGCGTCCGTGAACCGTGTGATCCAGACCGGGCTGTGGATCCCGTAGTCCGTTCCATAAAGCGCGATGAGCGCCTCGCTTAAATCGCGCAGAGTGGGCTCAGTCGTGTTCCCGACATGCTCTTCGGTCACCATGACCCGCACCGGCCCTCCATCCAGATAAACGATCTTGCCGTCGCGGATCTCATAGTTCACCTTGCCAAAGCCATGAATACCAAGAGCAGTGTTGCGCATTCCCCATTGCGGCTCTTCAGCCACCTCGACCTCGGCGAGGATGTGGCTGACCGTCGCATCCCAGCCGGGGAATGCGATGCCAGCTGCTTTACGCACCACGCTGCGCCCGCCGTCGCAACCGACGAGATACTGAGCCCGCAGCGACTGGCCGTCAGACAACGCGACCCCGACACCGGTATTGTCCTGCGTGAAGCCCGTCACCTCGCACCCGCGATAGACCGGTATCGCCAGCTCTTCGACCCACCCAGCCAGGATGCGTTCGAAGTGCTTCTGCCAGAGCGCCAGCCCGTAGTTGTGCCGGGCCGGAAAATCGCTGATGTCCAGCGGGACGTGAGCGAACCCCGCGTTCTGCATCCTCTGTCCCTCTGCGAGGAAGCGATCGGCAATTCCACGCTGATCGAGAACCTCGATGGTGCGGGTGTGTATGCCGCCAGCGCGCGAGCCGACCAGCTCCGCGCTCTCTCGCCGCTCGACAATGGCGGCATCGACACCCGCCAGCGTCAATTCGCCCGCCAGCATCATCCCCGTGGGACCTCCTCTAGCAATCACTACCGCGTGCTCAGTCATGGAATGTCTCCCGTTTCCGTAAGGTTCTCGCTTCGGCCATCAGTCTGGCCGGCTCGAACGACTCTACGGCACGGCCCGGGGCTTGCCGCAAGCCCCCCGGTGCGCTATATCTTAGAAGTGGGGGGAGGAAATATTTCCCCTTGCGATTTTCCGCTTTACTTCTCACCTCTTAGCAGCCAGCTCGAACATCGTCGAAACCTTCATCTGATCGATATCGCGTTCTTCGGACCCGAAGAAGATTTCCCTAAGCAGAGGTCCTCTTGATGAATCAGAATTTCGCCGCAATTGTTCTCGGTGG
>NZ_LMUM01000020.1 GCF_009765985.1 Acidobacterium sp. S8 | reverse complement strand
GCAATCCGTAAAACGCGAGGATGACCATGACCAGAAAATAAGGGACGAGCAGCGCCGTGTCGAACCAGTTCCAGCGGTAGAGGTGCTCGAAGGTGCGGTCCTGATAATGGGAGCGGAGATAGTGGGACAGGCTGTGCTGGTTCGCCTGCGCCAGCAATGCAGGCGCAGAGATGAACATATTCTTTATCAGAGCTATCGACAGCAGAGCCTTGCCTCCACGCACCTAAAAGGCTAATTGTATGCGATTTGTTGCGGATATTGATGTTGATGGAGCAGAGAACGCCCTTCTGAGCCCAGTGAAGAATCTAAAGGATGCTCAACGTGCCAGACGCTTCACGGATTTCTCGCGAGAAACTTGGCAAACTCAATGGTTGGGACAAATTCTGGATTCTTCCCCTTCGTACCTCAGGGTCAGAATGACGGCGTTTAGTTGAGGAACATGGTGCGATAGAGGGTGTCGCGCTGCACCGGCCTGAAGCCTGCGTCACGGATGATCCGGCGCAGTTCTTCTTCCGTAGTGCAGTTGGAGGTGCCCGCTGCTTTCACTACATTTTCTTCCAACATGACGGAGCCTACATCGTTGCCACCGAAGCGGAGGCCGAGCTGCAGGACCTTTAATCCCTGTGTGACCCAGCTGGACTGTACGTTTTCAATGTTCGATAGATACAGGCGGGAGATAGCCAGTACTTTCAGATATTCGACTGCTGTAGCCTCGTCCCATCCGCGACCGCCGAGAGCGGTGTTGTTGGGCTGAAAGCTCCACGGGATGAAGGAGGTGAAGCCTCCGGTTTCCTCCTGCAGGCGGCGTACTTGCTCGAAGTGATTGACGCGGTGCTCGAAGGTTTCGCCCACGCCGAACATCATGGTGGCCGTGGTGCGCATCCCGAGCTGGTGGGCGGTGCGGTGAACAAGAAGCCAATCTTCGGTTCCGCATTTGAGGCGGGCAATGCGGTGCCGCACTTCATCGTCGAGAATTTCAGCGCCGCCGCCGGGGATGGAATCGAGGCCGGCATCGCGCAGGCGGATGATGGTGTCTCGCACGCTTAGATTGCTGTATTCGGCGATGGCGAGAATTTCCGAGGCGGAGAAACAGTGCATCCAGACCTGGGGAAAACGCTGCTTGATGCCTTGCAGCAAGCGTTCGAACCATTCGATCTTGAGGTCAGGATGCAGGCCGCCCTGCATCAGAACCCCGGTGCCACCCATGGCGACTGTTTCTGCGACTTTATCGTAGATGGTTTCGAAGTCGAGGATGTAGCCTTCGGAAGCCTGCTTGCCTTTGAGTGGGCGATAGAAGGCGCAGAAGGTGCAGTACTCGGTGCAGAAGTTGGTGTAGTTGATGTTGCGATCGATGATGTAGGTCACTACGCCTTCGGGATGCAACTTTCTGCGCATGGCATCGGCTTCCATGCCGAGACCGATGAGGTCGTCAGAGTGGAAGTAATCGAGGGCTTGCTGGCGTGTGATCGACATATCCCTATTTTATGTGTTCTCCGCGCAGGCTGCCACATCGCATTTTATGCAGCCCCCGGCGAGACGGGCACAGCATATCGGGTTATCATGCTTATGAGTACTGAGGTTGGGTACATGCTGCCTTTGTCCTGTTGTTGCATCTGAGAGATTGTAAGTTCGGCCAGAAAGTCCAGATTTACGTTTCATTGGTGTAAATATTTTTCAGGAGCAAAGGTTTCCGTATGTTGATTCCTACACGCCGCGCCCTGCGGCTGGCCATCTTTCCTTTCATTGCTGTGCTCATCACCGTCGCCGTGCGATCAGTCGCTGCTCAGGATAAGCCGAAAACGCAGCCTGACACGATTGTCTTTACCAATGGCGATCAGCTCTCCGGAAAATTTGTGCAGGCCATTGGCAATACCGTGACCTTTCACAGTGACATAGTGGGCGATATCAATGTCGACTGGAGCAAGATCAAGGAACTGCACACGGCGGAGAAACTGGCTGTGCTCGATAAAAACGTGCAGATTAAGCATGGTCAGATTCCTTCCAGTGTGCCGATCGGAAAGATTTCGGTAGCGAATGATCAGATCACAGTCGAGTCGACGACGAATGCTACGATTCCTCCGATTCCGATTAAAAATGCGCAGTTTGTTGTTGATGAGACAACTTTGAATAAGCAGATTCGCGGGAAACCCGGATTTTTCCAGGCATGGAACGGAGCGGCGACCGCAGGCGTGACGCTTGTGCAGGCGACGCAGAATCAGTATTCGTTTAACGGCAATCTTGCCCTCGCGCGTGTGGTGCCGACGGTGAGCTGGCTTGATCCCCGAAACCGGACGACGGTCGACTACTCGCAGTCTTACGGTAAGATCACGGATCCCGCGTATACTGATGCGAATGGTGTCTTTGTGCCATCAACATATACGAAGAGCTCGATCTTCCATGCTGATGCAGAGCGCGACCAATATGTATCCCCGCGGTTCTATTTCCTGGGTCAGGTTTCGTTTGATCATAACTACAGCCAGAGCCTGGATCTGCAGCAGATTTATGGCGGCGGAATTGGTTACACGGTGCTCAAGACGCCGAAGCATGAACTTGATGTGAAGGCTACGGTGCAATATGAGCGGCAGGCGTTTTTCAACACGACGACAGACGAGAATCAGAACCTCATAGGTTCAACCTTTGGAGGCTACTACACCGTGAAGCTGCCGAAGGGAATTGTGTTTAACCAGGAGCTTCTTTATATTCCGGCCTGGAACAATACCCGCGCATATTCTTTCTCCGAGACGGATGCGCTCACCTTCCCCGCATATAAGAATTTCGGCTTTACGGTGGGAACGCTGGACAGCTATCTGAATAATGTGCCGTCTACCTTTCCGCCGACAAAACGCAATTCGTTTCAATTCACTGCCGGCGTAACTTACGCCATTAAATCCGCATACTAATTGCGGCGCGAAGGGCCGGGCATGCCATAAGCTGCCCGGCCTTTTCTGTTTCCACGCGTTAGCATAGAAGTAACTGCCTTTTTCCGCGAGGAAGGCTCCGACGGGCGTGCGCCCCAAGACCTTTAAAAAATCAGTAAAAGGAGTGAAGTTTACTCATGGCTTTTGCGCGAAAGCTGTTTTCCCTGCCTTCCGCCTTGTTGTTCTTCGTCGTATTGATTGGTTTATTCCAGGCAGCATATGCCTCGGGCGCGGATGGAGCCGGTAGCAAGAAGAAAGATGCCGGTCCTCCGGACGTTATCGTGTTTACGAATGGCGATCAGCTTTCGGGAAAATTTCTGCGAGAAGTGGGCGGCACAGTATTTTTTCATAGCGACATTGTGGGCGACTTGAGCGCACCGTGGGACAAGGTAAAGGAATTGCGTTCTTCATCGAAGTTCGCGGTTTTGCAGCATGAGGTGGGAGTGCATACAGTAGAGCGCGCTAAGGGCATTGCGGTGGGAACCATTGGTATGACTGATGGGAATATTCATGTGCAGCCTTCAGACGAGAAGGTGATGATTGAGCCGATTCCGGTGAAGAGCGCGCAATATATAGTCGACCAGGCGACATTTGACCGGCAACTGCGGGGAGCACCAGGATTTTTTGCCGGCTGGAATGGGAGCGTGACAGCTGGAACGACGATCATTCAGGCAACTCAGAATCAGTACACCTTTACGGCTGAAGCGGGACTGGCGCGGATTGTTCCCACAGTGCTGTGGCTGGACACAAGAAACCGTACAACCATGAACTATTCCCAGACATACGGAAAGATTACGGATCCGGCTTATATTGAGTCGGACGGCACTTATGTGCCCTCTTCTTATACGAAGAGCTCGATTTATCACGTAGATGCGGAGCGTGATCAGTATTTCTCGACACGATTTTATGCGCTGGCGCAGACTGCCTTCGATCACAACTTCAGCCAGGGGCTTTCGCTGCAGCAGATTTATGGCGCAGGCATTGGTTTGACGGCGATTAAGAAGCAAAATCAGTCGCTCGATTTCAAAGCGACTCTGCAGTATGAAAAGCAGCAATTCTACGCAGCGACGGATGGCACGAATCAGAACCTGATTGGCTCAACTTTTGCCGCGACATATGCGCTGAGGCTGCCGCGCAGCATCGTATTCAACCAGCAAGTGTCGTATATCCCTGCCTACAATTATGTGCGCGCTTATTCGGCGAGCGAATCGAATACGCTGCTGCTTCCTTTTTATAAGTCTTTGAGTTTCACCATCGGCACGAACGACAGCTATCTGAATGATCCGCCACCAGCTGAACCGCCTACGAAGCGCAATTCATTTCAGTTCACGACAGGCGTAACTTACGCGATCCACTCAAAGTATTAACTCCGATGTTCAGGGTAGTTTAGGGATGGCTGATTGTTGCGGCTCTGGCAGGGCCAAGTTCAGCGGCTGCTTCAGCTGGTCGAGCACGTTGCCGGGCAGCGGCTTATCGGCGTTGGCGAGAAGTACGGTGACCTGCCACATCTGGGTGTCGTTGAGAACGTGGACGAAGGAGGGCATACCGGTGAGGCGGATTCCGTTTTTTACCTTCCAGAAGGTTTCTCCCGGCGGATCATCGCTGACGCCGACTACTCCGTTTCCGTGTGGTTCCCAGAGTTGCGGCGCATCGGGATACATGTCTTTGGCGAAGGGCGAGGGGCGGCCGTAGAGACCATGGCAGGCGGCGCACTGTTCGCGATAAATGCGGGCGCCGATGAGCATATTTGCTTCGCTGGCCGAGATGGCGGCTGTGGTTGGCATTTCGCGGTGGATGCGTGCACCCAGCGGCGCATGAACGATCTCGTTTTCGAGCGGAAATGGCCTGTCAAGGACGGCAACGGGCGGATTCCCTGAGCGAAGATAGAAGAATGCGGCAATTGGCAAGGCAATCAAGCCAATAATCAGGCCCAGTAAGAATTTCATCAGTCTCGTGTCTCCCAACATGAGATGCGAATTTTTGATCTTCCTAAGAAGAGCAGGGCGTCGGTGAGGGCGCAAGTGCTTTTTACGAGGAAGGGAGTCTATTTAGACGTGGGTGGACGCGTGAACGCCAAAAAGCGGAACAAGCGGGGCTGAGAGGCAATCTGTGCTCTAAAATAAAGAGAGCTTTGGCCTTGGAGCGTCGTTTCCGGCTTTTGAAGGAAGACCGATCGTCTCAATTTTTGTTTTCGCCGGCAGTGGAGGCAGTAAGATTCATGTTTTTTAGAAACCGTTTTTACCCGGTTCTGGCATTCACCATTTTTTCTTTTGCGGCGCTTCAGGCGCGGGCACAGTCTACGGATACAACCACCCAGGCGGCTCCACAGGCGCCAGCGGTTCAGACTTCACCGCAAGATCGCGCACAGGTACTACGGCAGGCGCAGGAGCGCGTGAAGGCCCGCCGCAAGCTGCGCGAGCAGCAGATCATCCAGGATACCTACACGCATAAATACGAAGCGTATTTTGGCGGCAATTACCTGCGCTTCCGTCCGGGTAGCGACCTGCAGCGCATGAATGAGGCGGGCTGGCACGCGGGTATTACGGACTACGCTTTCGGCAAGATCGGCATTACTGCCGATGCGCGTGGCTATTATGGCACGACTTATACAGGCCGGAATCCTTATGGCGTCTATCAGCCGAGCATTAGCCAGTACACATTTATGGCGGGACCGACGGTGCGCTTCTTTGAAGGACTGCATTGGGGATGGACAGGTCGGGTCCTTGCGGGTGTGGGGCATGGAAACTTCGGCACAGGAACGGGCGGTCTTCCCCCTGAGTATGTCGGACTCTACAGCGATGGCAATGCTTTTAACCTTGGCGCGAGCGCCTCGGTAGATTACAACCTGAGCCCGACGCTTGCAGTGCGGCTTACCCCAAGCTACCTGATGACACGGTACGGCAGCTCAACCCAAAATAACCTGGGTTGGGAAGGCAGCGTTGTTTACCGGTGGGGAAGGCAATAATTTCTACTCGGGTATGAACAAAAGCCGCGCTTATAAGCGCGGCTTTGTTTGGCCTGGAATGAGGACTCAGCTCTCAAGCGAGAATGGGCACGCCGCCGAGATGGGCCTGGATGCGGGCCTGCCATTCCTTTGGGCCGGTCTGGTGCACTGAGGTTCCCTGGGAATCAACGGCGACTGTCACGGGCATATCGGCGACTTCAAATTCATAGATCGCTTCCATGCCGAGGTCTTCAAAAGCCAGCACACGGGATGCCTTGATCGCTTTGGAAACGAGGTAGGCTGCGCCACCTACCGCCATCAGGTACACCGCCTTGTTGTCGCGGATGGCTTCGATTGCAGCCGGACCGCGCTCAGCTTTGCCAACCATGCCGAGCAGGCCGGTAGTTTCGAGCATCTGGCGGGTGAATTTATCCATGCGCGTGGCAGTGGTGGGGCCGGCAGGGCCGACGACCTCTTCGCGAACGGGATCGACGGGACCAACATAGTAGATAAATCGATTGGTGAAATCGACGGGCAGCTTTTCGCCGCGGTTCAGCATGTCAGTCATGCGCTTGTGAGCGGCATCGCGTCCGGTGAGCAATTTGCCGTTGAGCAACAGTACTTCGCCGGGCTTCCAGGTCGCTACTTCTTCGCGCGTGACGGTATCGAGATTTACGCGGCGTGCGGAGGAAGTGTCATACGTGAGCTGCGGCCAGTCTTCGAGCGACGGCGGTTCGAGCGCTACCGGACCGGAGCCATCGAGAACGAAATGCGCATGCCGCGTTGCCGCGCAGTTGGGAATCATTGCGACGGGCAGGTTGGCAGCGTGGGTGGGGTAGTCGAGAATTTTCACGTCGAGCACGGTAGTAAGGCCGCCGAGACCCTGGGCGCCGATGCCGAGCTCGTTGACCTTCCGGTATAGCTCGAGTCGGAGCTCTTCAATTTTGTTCTGCGGACCGCGCTCGATGACATCCTGAATGTCGATCGGCTCCATTAACGCTTCTTTGGCCAGCAGCATTGCCTTTTCTGCTGTGCCGCCAATGCCGATGCCGAGCATTCCCGGCGGACACCAGCCTGCGCCCATCGTGGGGACGGTCTTGAGAACCCAGTCGATGATGGAATCGGAGGGATTCAACATGGCGAACTTTGACTTTGCCTCGGAGCCGCCGCCCTTGGCCGCGACGATCACTTCAACCTCGCCACCTTTCACAAGCTGGACGTTTACGACAGCGGGGGTATTGTCGCGGGTGTTCCTGCGCGCGCCAGCGGGATCTGCGAGCACAGAAGCGCGAAGCACGTTATCCGGATTGAGATAGGCGCGGCGCACGCCCTCGTTCACCATCTCTTCGACGGTGAGTTCCGCGTTCCAGCGGATATCCATACCAATTTTGAGAAAGACGGTGACGATGCCGGTGTCCTGGCAGATGGGCCGATGGCCTTCGGCGCACATGCGCGAATTGATAAGGATCTGCGCCATTGCGTCTTTTGCGGCGGGAGATTCTTCACGCTCGTAGGCCCTGGCCAGGTTGGTGATGTAATCGACTGGATGGTAATAGCTGATGTATTGCAGCGCGTCTGCCACGCTCTGAATCAGGTCTTCCTGCTTGATCGTCGCCATGGAAATTGAGAAATCCTTTGCTTTCCTAGAATAAATGAATTTGGATTTGCCATTGTGAGTACATAGAGTAAGCATCTGCGCTGCTCCATCGTCTAAGCTAGAGGGATGGACGGGAAGACAGATCCTTCAGAGATTCTTGATGTCCTCGTGATTGGCGCGGGCCCCACAGGCATGGCCTGTGCTATCGAAGCGCAACGTGCCGGACTACGCAGTGCGTTGGTGGACAAGGGCTGCCTTTGCAATTCGCTATTTCACTATCCCTCGCACATGACATTTTTCACAACGCCGGAACTGCTTGAAATTGGCGACATCCCGTTTCCTAGCGTGAATCAGAAGCCGACACGCAACGAGGCGCTCGAATATTACCGGAAAGTCGCGGAGCACTATGAACTGGACCTACGCCAGTATCAAAACGTAGATTCGATCTCCGGCTTTGACGGCGATTTCCGCGTTCATGTCACGGATCGCTTCGGACGAAAGATTGCGCATCGTGCGCGAAAGCTGGTGGTGGCGACCGGTTATTATGATCTGCCGAATTATCTAGGCATTGCCGGTGAGGATCTGCAGAAGGTACACCATTATTACGACGATCCGCACCCTTACTTCGATCTCGATGTGCTGGTCATCGGAGGGAAGAATTCGGCCGCAATTGCGGCGCTTGATCTGTGGCGGCATGGAGCGCGTGTGACGATCGTGCATCGCGGAGCGAAGATGCACAAGCATGTGAAGTACTGGATTCTTCCAGACATTGAAAATCGAATCAAGAATGGTGAGATCATGGCTTATTTTGAGAGCCAGGTGGAGAATATTGAGGAAGATACGGTGACGATACAAACACCAGAGGGAAAGCTGACGATCCGGAACGATTATGTATTTGCGATGACTGGCTATCATCCGGACTTCGATTTCCTGACAGGGCTTGGTGTGCAGCTCGAAAGCGAAGACCGCTGCCCGGCATGCAATCCGCAGAGTTTAGAGAGCAATGTAGATGGAATTTATCTTGCAGGCGTGATTATCGCAGGCGAGAGAACGAACGAAATCTTTATAGAAAACGGGCGCTTTCACGGCAAGCAAATTGCATCCGATTTAAAAGAGAAGTTGTCGGCGGCGATAAAAGCATAAGTTATTGAGTGAATCTCCCGGTTGCCATAGAAGGGAGACGTAGCGCTTTTGAGGACAATGGCTTTTCTTAGGCCTCGAACAATTCGCGGGCAGTTGATTGCGGGGCTGGCGCTCTTCGAGCTACTGGTGTTGGCTATCTTCGCGGTATTCCTGTTGCGGGAGCAGCACAACGAGCTGCAGCTCCGTGTGGACCGGCGGCTGGAATACCAGGGGTCGCAATTTGCCCTCCAGGCAGGGGTACTTCTTGAAGAGGGCAAGAGGGGCGCGCTGCAGAAACTGGTCAGCGCCATGCTAGCCTATCCCAGCATTGGCAGCATACAGATTACGGACCTTCAAGGTTTAACGATTGTCGGCACGGATGCTTCCATGAATGGCCGGCTGAATCTTACCCAGGTGGAGCGAAATTACCTTCGCAACCTGGATGCTCCTACTCTCTTTACTCTGAAGGACAACCTGCGCGAAATTGTGGCGCCGATAAGGATTCATGGCGCAGTGCAGGCGCTGGTCTGGATTTATCCCGATGAAAATGCGGATCGGCTACAGATGCACACTCTGCTGCGCATCACGCTGATCTCCGCAATCGTTGCCGTGTTGGGTTGCACTCTCCTCGCAACGCTGATGGCTCGAACCATCACCAACCCTCTCCAGATATTGATCCTGGCAACTGGTCGAATCGTACGCGATCCGGAAGACACCTCGGCGTTTCCGTTGCAGGTTTCGGCGACGAACGAGGCTGCCGATCTGACAATGGCCTTCAATATGATGGTGGCTTCGATCGGCGAGCAACGTTCCGGCTTGAACGACACATTGGCGCTGCTCGATTCGATGCTGGCAAATGCTCCGATAGGTTTTGCGTTCTTTGACCGCAGGTTCCGTTTTGTCCGCGTCAATCAGTTTCTGGCGGACATGAATAACACCTCGATCAGTCGTCACCTTGGTCGAACAGTGTATGAGGTATTTCCTGAACCGGCTGCGATTCCAATGCAACGCGCCATCGATTCCGTGTTCGAGACCGGTAGAGCGGTACAGGATCTTGAATTAACGGGAGAGTTGGAGCAGCACCTGGGGCAGCCGCGCAGCTGGCTGGTGAATATTTACCCGGTGCGGACCAGTTCGAACGTGGTGCGATGGGTTGGCGCTGTCATTGTTGATACTACGCAGCGGCGCAGTTCTGAGGTGGCTCTCCGTAAGACGGAAAAGCTGGCTGCGGTGGGACGTCTGGCTGCGTCCATCGCACACGAGATTAACAATCCGCTGGAAGCGGTGACGAATCTGCTCTACCTCATCAAGCTGCAGGAAGCACTCACATCGGAGACGAAAAAATATGTCGAACTGGCGCAGCATGAACTGGCGCGCGTCTCTGAGATCACCCAGCAAACATTGCGCTTTTATCGTCAATCTACGTTGCCGATAACGGCAAATATCCCGGAGCTGCTGGATTCTGTGCTGACGCTGCACCAGGGGCGCGTAAATACGCTGCAGGTAGATGTGCAACGGCAATACGAGACCGATGCAGAACTCTTCTGCTTCGCGGGGGAGTTGCGCCAGCTGTTTGCAAACCTGATCGGCAACGCGCTGGACGCGATGGCTCCTGGCCCGGGTAAGCTTGTTCTGCGCATCCGGCGCTCCCGTTCGTGGGATGACTCTGAAGTGGAGGGCATACGCTTTTCTGTGATGGATACCGGCTGCGGGATGCCGCTTGAGGTATCTCAACGAATTTTCGAGCCATTCTTCACGACAAAGGAAGCAACCGGCACGGGACTAGGGCTATGGGTGAGTGCGGAAATTATCAGCAAGCATGGTGGCACGGTTCGCATCCGCAGTCGCGTGGCTGATCATCAACAGGATGACGGCGCTCATCGTTCAGGATCAGTCTTCATGATTTTCTTCCCGTTAGCGCGCGACCATGCAGAGGATAAGGCAAGCCTGCAGGCTGACTCCCAGGTACTCTAGCGACGTGGCGCAGCCTTCATCGATTGAAGCGCGCAGCTTGACGTCATTCGCGCAGGTGCAAATTTCGACTTAGTTACATGGAAGCGGTGCAGGCGCATGTACCGTACACGCAGGCCGCCGAGCGTTGCAGGCATGCTTGCCGGGGACCGATTGATATCGATCAAGACCAGCAGAGCCGCTTCGCGAGGATTATCTCGGCTTTGAGAAACTCCCACACCAAAAATCGCCGGATCGCCAAGCATCTTTGAGGCGTATTCACGTTCGACAGCTTCGGCGTGGCTAAGCGCATCCGCAGGTAATTGAATACCGCTCAGAAATGCCGGCAGTTTTGGCGCATTGCCGCGAGCCACGCTCGCTGCATCGGTGGGGACAACAACTGTGCGAACGCCGGCGACGGTCTGCGGCAGAGGCGAGGAGCTGTTCTTATCGACGTACACGATGACGCCGGCTTCACCGGGGCTGTCTGCGCTTTTTCCTGCAGCCACAGCAAGAACTCCTGTTTCATGGTTCACCAGTTCTGTAGCTGCGTTCTGACTCGCGCTTCTGGCCCGAGCCTCAGCCTTGTCAGAGAGATCGGGCAAGGATGCGGCCACTGCGGTATTACTGTCGTAATTCAGGCAGCTGACGGGGTGCGGCGTCCTGGTGCCGACGATGCTCAGTCTTGAACCGGCTTGCGCATTCAGTTCGTTGAGCACGTCTGCGATCGGGTTGGCGACACTCAATCCATTGCCGTTTCCGTCGGTTCCTCCGGCGTAGAAGAGCCCAATTGGCTGGGCATTGCCCGCGTCAACCAGGAGCGAACCGGAATCGCCGCTGTCAGAGAAACTGTCGCCGCCGATCCCGATCTGACCGGTAAATGTCTTGGTGTAGTAGGGCTGGGTTTCGGCGCAGTCTTTGTAGTAGTCGACTTTGACAGAGAGATTGATGCTCTCAACGGTCGAACAGGTAAGCCCAGTGGTTCGTCCGCTTTTGGCTACACGCAATCCGGCCAGGTTGTCAGCATTCAGTGTCTCCCCAGTGCCTGCTACTGGCGGAGCGGCGCCAAGAGGCGCGTTCATGCCTGCACTCGGCCGCCCAAACTGCAGAATGCTGCCATCGGAGTTCACGGCCCCCGGCGTAACGGCGGCAAGAGCAGCGTCGACGTTGGATTGGTTGGTAGCAAGCGGCACGTAATAGCGTAAAGAGCCGACGGACCGGACTGTGGATCCTTGCTGACTCAGGGGACGACAGGCGTCGTCGATGAGGCCGGGCTGGTCGATGGTATCGCCAGTCTTGCCCTGATCCGATTCGGCAAGCACGTGGTTATTACTGAGAATGTATTGGTTGTGTTCTGTGTCTTCGACCAGCGCTCCGAGCGTTCCTCCGCAACAGTCGGCGATATAGCTGTTGCCGGATGCATCTTTGTAGACATCGTAGTCGCCATCGTTGCTGCCCGACGCTCCGAGGATGACTGGTCCGGTTTGCACTGCCTGATTGGTCACGGCGCTGGAATTCACACCATCGGTATTCAGAAGCAGATGCAGTCGCGACTGCGTCTGTGTGTCATTGACAGTTGCGACAATGTGCGCCGATTGCGACCCTGAAAGTGTTCCCGGAGCGGTGTAACTTACCTTGCAAATCGTGTATTGCCGGCTCCCATGTTCGCAACCGGCCTGGCTTAACGTTCCGGTAGCGCCGTCGCCCAGGCTCCAATGCACAGTTCCGCCGTTTACTTCTGCAATCTGGGCGGAAATTTCGAGAGTCGAGCCGGCAGCGAGGGTTGCGTTCTCGGGCATAAGCGGCTGAAGAAAGCCCGGAGTGACTGTAACGGTTTCGGTCGCGATGCGCGTGGGATCGCTTTGCAGGTGGGCCGTTACCTGGACGGAGACGCTGTCGCTCGAAACGGCGTTTGGCGGGGTATAGAGGCCGGTAGCGTCGATCGATCCAGTTCCAAGCGAGGAGTCATTTTGGGTGCTGGTGATTGACCAATTTGCTGCTACTGGAGAGCCATCGGGCAAGGTCGCCTTAAATTGAAGTTGGCCGGTGGTGGATACGGATGTTGCAGACGTGGAGACCGCAAAGCCGTTTTCGAAATTGCCGGCACCTACGGGCGAGGTTCCGCATCCGGCTGCGAGCATAAGAAGCATCGCGCACGCACAGTAAAGCCGGGATGTGCGGGAGGTGAACATTTGGCGAACAGGCTTGCCCAGCAGGTCTAAACAGTATTAGACAAGTTCATGTCCGCTTTGTCACGGCGGTTGAAGGAATAACAGGAGTTAGGCAGCGGCCCGGGAGTTACCTCTGGACGCCAGCGGTTGGACGGTCTCTACACCCGGCATTACCTTTATTTGACTTGCGAGCAGGGCCTGCGCCCGTCGCAAATTTCGCCCTCTCAGCGGGCGCATGGTGTCCATGGAGTAGAACACATGCCTGCCGCAATCCAGGCAGACCATATAGCTCTGCTGTTTGATGGTGAAAGGACGTGTCAGATGATCGTGGCGGCAGCCGAGGAAAATTTCATAAAAGAAGTAATAAATCGCTAGCAAAACGCGCATCGCTAACCTTTCCTGCTATTCCGTACCTGGCGGAATCACTCGAAAGAGCGTTCTACCGGGCCCTGATGTTCAACCATCAGAGGATGTGTGCTCCGAGATAGATGCGGCCTTAGAGACGGAAGATGGCCGCTCTGTCTGAAGATGAGACATTGTTTATTTGGCGGATATACGTGTACGAACACGATTCGCTACACTCTGCCTTGGAGAACAGTTTTGATGATGATTCGTCACGTTTCTTTTGCTCGCGGTATCGGGACCACTTCTGCGCTGGCAGCCATTCTGCTTTGTTCGCCGGGGCTTCTATCTCTGCACGCTCAGAAGGCCAAATCGATTCCTGAGGAGATCGAATGGACCTGGGAAGTGCGGCCACCGCATCCGGATTCAAAGCTGCCGAATGTGCTTCTGCTTGGAGATTCGATTACGCGGGCGTATTTTCCCCAAGTGACAAAAGATCTCGATGGAACGGCGAATGTTTATCTGATGGCATCGTCCACGTCGGTCGGCGACCCGCGGTTGCCTAATCAGATCGCGGAGTTCGCAAAGATGGAGGGCTTATCTTTCCGCATAGTGCATTTCAATAACGGCATGCACGGATGGGCATACACCGAGGATCAGTACAAGGCTTCGTTTCCGTCATTCCTACGAGCGGTGAAGAAGCTTGCAGGCTCAACGCAGGCGATGATCTGGGCGACGACCACCCCGGTTCGAAATGATGCCACAGGGGGCGCCAGTAACGCGCGGGTTGATGCACGTAATGACATTGCAGATTCGCTGGTAAAGGCTGCAGGAATTGTGATCGATGACCAGTACGCGCTGATGATGCAACACCAGGACCTGCATCAGGATTCGGTGCATTTTCAGCCAGCAGGGGCGGCACTGCAGGGAGATCAGGCAGCAGCGTCCATCAAGACAGCGCTCACACGCCTGAAATAGCGCGCAAATAGCGGGGTGAACTGGGAGTTTTTAGAAGAAGAAAAGCAGGGAGGATGAAAACAACTCATCCTGCCCTGCGGGAGGAAGGCTCTCTTAGAAGATGTACTTCAAAGAGAGCTGAAAGAATCTGGCGTCCGGAGTGTTGTTCTGGAAGAACTTCGGGCCAGAGATTAATCCGCCGTTGCTGTTCATTGATCCATTCGGCTGCCCCAGGGTTGGATGATTCAGAAGGTTGAAGGCATCGGCGCGGAACTGCAGATTCTGCTCACGCCATGTCGGGAAGCTCTTGAACAACGACATGTTCACTTGGTAATAGCCAGGGCCATAGATGTTGTTCTGTTTTCCGCCAAGAAGGACAATGGCCGTAGCCTGGTCGGTGACTGGCGCCTGATAGAGGACAGGTACGCCGTCCGGATTGACCGAGCCGACCGGATGAGTGTCATCCGAGATTGTTTCGCCGGGCAGCGGGTTACGGAAGGCACATGGGTTAAAGTAGTTCTGCTTGTTCTTGACCTGCGTTGGGCAAGAGCTGAGGCTCGGATTGGTTGGATCGGGTGTACCGCCACCGCTGAACGGATCTTTGACGGGATAGGCACGCGCACCACCGTTTGCTGCAGTGCTATTGTTCGGCGAGACAGTGAACGGCGTGCCGGTTTGAGCGGCCCAGGTGAGGCTTGTCGACCAGCCACCGACTGTTTCGTCAGCAAGGCGCGAATTGTTGAAGAAGGCTCTGCCTTTACCAAAAGGCAGCTCATAGTTGCCATTGATGGTGAAGCGGCTGCGGATATCGAAGACTGAGTTTGTCAGCTCATCGATGAAGGGGATCAACATCTGATTGCGGGTGCCGATTGCCGTGAAGAGACCGCCCGCATCGCTGGCATCGTCAAGAGCATGGGACCACGTATATGTCGCCAGGAATGACAAGCCGTGTGAGTAACGCTTCTCGAGTTTTGTCTGCAGAGAGTTGTAAGTGCTAACGCCGGCGAAATGTTCCTGGCCGACGCCACCGAGGTCTGGAAAGGGATTGAATGGATTTGTGTTGGTGCCCGGACGCCAAAGTCCTGGTGCGGTATTCGGCGCGCTGTACAGTTCCATATGGCGTGTGACGTTGCCAACATAGCTGATGGAGGCGACGAGGCTTGGAGAAAGGGCCTGCTGCATTCCAAAGCTGTAGTTCATCGTATATGGCGTTTTGATCTCCGTATCAGTGGCGTGGAAACCGGGTTGGGAAACGAAGGTTTGAAGCCCCGCGCCGATGGATGGAAGCAATCCGGCTTGCAGTGTGATGTTCTGTGAGGCCAACGATGGGCAGTTACCCGTGGAGCAGGTAGGAGCAAAAAACTGCGCCTGGTTGGAATAAGGAAAGTTCGCTCCCAGATTGCCATTGCCGTTCGATTGCAGGCCGCCATAGAAGAGGCCGAAACCACCGCGGAAGACTGTGTTTGGCTGAGCTTGGTAGGCGAAGCCGATGCGAGGCGCGAAGTTTGTCTTCTGCGACGTTACCAGGCGGTCATTGTCGACATACTGGACGGAGACATTATCTTTCGCCAGGATGCTCAGGAACGGAGCTCCCAGGTCGACATTCTGCTGGCTCTTTGGCAACTGGTAGACACCGGAGCCGGTACCAATACCGAGGGGACCGGTGACAACGAAGTTAGCTTGCGCGCCGGAGTTCTCTTTATAAGGCTGGAAGTAGTCGTAGCGGACGCCCAGGTTCAGAGTGAGGCGGGGCGTTACCTTCCAGTCGTCCTGCGCATAGGCCGAGTTATACCACTGGGCATCGTTGACATTGGGCGACTGCGAGATGGTCGCATAATTTTCCTGGTCAGCCAGCATGTCGGCTACTGCGGAGCCGGTATTGCTTACGCCGGGTAAGCCGGTGAACTGCCCGTTCCAGTGATATTGGCCGAGATCTGCGGGAGCATAGATGTAATAGAAGCGGACTGCCTGAAACGAGACGCCGAACTTCAACGAATGATTGCCCCAGATCTTCGTCACGTTATCGAGGATCTGGTAGACATTCTGCGATTCGCGGCTGATGCCTACCGAGCCCCATTGCTGGATCGTACCGTTGACATAGCCCGACGGCAGACCGTACTGGCCGGGTTTGAGATTGGGCGGTTGGGGACCCAGTCCCAGCGAGGACGCGGCGGAAGGATTGTAGGCATTTGGTTGTTGAAAGTTGAAGACGCCCCAGTTGTAGCCGAAGCGGAATTCGTTCGTCAGAGTGGGGTTGAAGATGTGCGTCTCACTGCCCATGAAGTTCATGGCCAGGTTAGTGTCATATTCACCGCCGTAGCCGCTGCCGTCAAGAAGCGGTCCCAGAGGGAGGCCGTTCGTCTTGATCTCATGCAGGTAGCTATAGCGGGCATAGGCCTGATCGCTGGAGTTGATGTTCCAGTCAAGGCGCTGGTCCCACTGAATGATGTTGTCTGTGTTGCCGAGGTTGACAAGGTAGTTGTTGTAGAGCTTGCCGTTGTTGGCATTCGGCGCAGGATAGAGATTGAGGATGTTTGAGGCGACCGAATTGATCTGATTGGGGCAGAATACGTTCTGCTGCCCATTGCAGGACAGCGGCTGAGCTGGGTCGGCCGAGTTTGGCTGGTAGAGCCTGGTGGGCGCGCCTACACCGGTCAGGTCGCCATTCAGTAATTCAGAGAAGTTGCCTTGCTTTTCCAGCGCCGTGGGTACGTTGATTGGCGTCGGATTGCTGATCGAGATGCGGTTGGCCTCGATATCTCCGAAGTAGAAGAGCTTGTTCTTCCAGATGGGGAAACCGAGAGTAGCGCCGAACTGGTTCTGGTGATACGGCGGTGTTGCTGCGTTCGGACCCGCATTCCAGTTGATTGCATCCAGATTGGTATTGCGAAAGTACTCCCACATATCGCCGTGTATCTGGTTCGTGCCCGACTTGATGCTGGCGTTCATCACGCCGCCAGCCGAGTGGCCGAACTCTGCGCTGAAGTTGCTGGTCTGCAAGCTGAATTCGGAGAGCGCATCCGGCGGAGGCCGCATGATATAGCTCGCACCGTTCAGGAAGTCGACGAGATTGGTATTGTTATCGACGCCATCGAGGATGAAGTTATTCTGTTCCGCGCGCTGGCCATTGGCTACAAAATCTCCGCTGCCGCTTCCGCGCGTGTTGCCGAACGGAGGAGCGACGCCGGCGGTGAGCTGGGCGATATAGACCCAGTTACGTCCATTTAATGGAGTGTTGTTGATGGTTTCCGTGCTGATTACCTGCGAGACGGCTCCGTCCTGCGTTTGCAGCATGGGCGGCGCGGTGGAAACGGTTATCGTTTGGGAAACCGAGCCCAGCTGGAGAGTGAGGTTCACCCCCAGTTTTTGCTGCGCGTCTACGTGAACGTTTTCGCGCGCGGTGGTTTGAAAACCTTCGGCAGTCGCGGTGATTGTGTAGTTGCCGATCTTAAGCGGGGTCACTACATATGTACCGCTTCCATTCGACTTGGTTTGAAAGCTCAGACCAGTATCGACGTTCGTTACCGTAACTGCGGCATTTGGCACAACAGCTCCACTGGCATCTTGTATGACACCGGCGATTGATCCCTGATCGACCTGTGCAAGGCCGGCTCTGCCCTGTATCAGCGCCATCAAAGCAACAACGATGAAACCCGCATAAAAAGCGAGCTTTTGCGTCCTCGACCTCAAATTATTAGTGGACATGGTCCATCTCCTGGCGTGTGGCTTAATGGAAGGAAGCCTTCGGTACATTCATTTCATCCTGAGTCAGCCATTCCATGAAATCGGTTTCATACGCTTGTGTGTACGTTACCGAGAATTGACCGTATTCCTCGAAAATGAGGATTGTCAAGCCCCAAAGGGTGGAGAGACGAATTCGAGTGGGGAAAACCCACAGGTTAGAAAGAGGAGGTATAAGCGAGAGAATCCTGGCAAGGTGGGCTGCGAGGTTCCATACTGAGGCGGGGATGTGCTTCCATTTGGGAGCGAAGAAACCGTTTGCCGTTTATTTTTGCTTGACAAAACATAAACAAAATCCATAGGTTAGTCGACGGTAACGTACACGCTGCCTTGTCTCATTATGTATCATTCTAAGAAAACAATATCCAGCCCGGCGGGACACGTAAATCTATGAAAATAAGCGACGAGACTGATCGGACGGCTACAGTGGAGGCCGCAACTCTCCGTTTGCCCGACGCTCCCGCTTCTGAATCCGGGAGGGTAAAAGCCTGGGAAGAGCCGGTGCTGATGCGGACCTATCTGCCGGGTGCTCCGGATCGCAATCCACTATTTCTGGAAAAGCGCGTGTATCAGGGAAGCAGCGGGCGGATTTATCCGCTTCCGGTTATTGACCGTATCGATACTGAACCTCACGACCGGGAATGGAATGCCGTTCATCTGGAAAATGAGTTCATCCGGATCATGGTACTTCCGGAGATCGGCGGACGTATTCATGTCGGTGTCGATAAACTCAACGGCTACGATTTTTTCTATCGCCAGAATGTGATCAAGCCTGCGCTGGTTGGGCTTGCCGGGCCGTGGATTTCGGGCGGTGTGGAATTCAACTGGCCACAGCATCATCGTCCGGCCACCTTTATGCCAGTGGATGTTGCCATCGAACGCGAAGCAGACGGGGCAGTGACGATATGGTGCAGCGATCACGATCCCATGTCGCACATGAAAGGTATGCACGGGCTGCGGCTCAGTCCAGGCAAGGCATATCTGGAACTGCGCGCCCGGCTGTACAACCGTACGACGGACACGCAGACATTTCTGTGGTGGGCAAATGTAGCTACGCGTGTAGACGAAAAGTATCAGTCGTTTTTCCCACGCGATGTGCATTTTGTTGCCGACCACGCGAAGCGTGCGATCACGGAATTTCCTCTGAGCCAGGGGAAGTACTACGGTGTTGACTACGGCAAACGCGCTGTAGAAGGAGTACCGGCTGAAGAGATGCCGAGCTGCTTTGTCCCCGATGGCTCTTACCCAGCGAATGACCTCAGCTGGTATGCGAATATTCCTGTTCCGACGAGCTATATGATTGCGGGCTCACGCGGAGACTTTTTCGGTGGGTACGATCACAAGCATCAGGCTGGCACGGTACATGTTGCGAACCATCATGTTGCTCCCGGGAAAAAGCAGTGGACATGGGGCAATCACGAATTCGGTTACGCGTGGGATCGCAGCCTGACGGATGCCGACGGGCCTTATGTAGAGCTGATGGCTGGCGTTTATACGGACAATCAGCCGGATTTTTCGTTCCTCGCACCGGGCGAAACGAAGACTTTCAGCCAGTTCTGGTATCCCATTCGCGAGATTGGCGTACCTGATTATGCCAATCTGCATGCCGCTCTTCGTGTAGAACGGAACAGCACGGAAATTTACCTGCATTTACTGGTGACAAGTGCATGGTCTCAGAGCACCGTACGCGTGCGTATCGATGGAAAAGAGTGTGATGTCTGGCAGGGCGATCTTTTGCCACGGAATCCACTGCATCACACTTTTTCTGCGCCGGATGATGGTTCGCTGGAAATCATAGTTGAACAGGCCGGTATCACGCTGCTGCGCTACGCTCCGGATGAAATAGTGCCTGCAGACGCGCCTGTGGTTGCGACTGAGCCGCCGTTGCCTGCGGATGTGGCGACGAGCGATGAGCTGTTCCTGATAGGTCTTCATCTGGAACAGTATCGTCATCCAACACGCGACCCGGAACCGTATTGGCAAGAAGCAATTCGTCGGGATGCAGGCGATAGCCGCGCGAATCATGCGCTGGGTCGCTGGCACATGCGGCGCGGCGAGTTCTCGACCGCTGAACAATATCTTCGCACTGCGATTGCGAGGTTGACGGAGCGAAATCCTAATCCGTATGACGGAGAGCCACACTACAATCTGGGGCTTGTGCTCGCGTATCTGAAACGGCCTGCGGAGGCGTACGCCGCGTTTTATAAGGCTACCTGGAATGCAGCGTGGCGCGGACCTGGTTATCTGAGGCTCGCGGAAATTGACTGCGCGAGGAAGGAATGGTCAACTGCGCTCGACCATCTTGAGCGCTCGCTGCGTGCAGATGCAGATGATCTGCTGGCGCGCAATTTGAAAATAATCGCCCTCGGCAAAGTGGGCCGTGAAAAAGAAGCCGGAGAATTGCTCGATCAAACCCGGGCTTTGGATCCGCTGGATATTTTCAGCGCATATCTCGCCACTGGCGAGGCTCCTCTGAATGGCTCGCAACGACTTGATCTGATTTTTGATTTACAACGGGCGGGTTTATTAACCGAGGCCCTGAAGATCGCCTCCACAGCTCATCCCGGCGAGAAAGATGGAGCGGCCACGATGCTGCTGTATGCTCGGGCGCATCTGATGCGGCTACTGGGCGATGAGCAGGGCAGTTCCGATGCATATCAAAAGGCAGCGACCGCGGATTCGGAGTATGTCTTTCCCAGCCGGTTGGACGAGATGCTTGTGCTGGAAGCGGCGATCCAAGCAAACCCGAAGGATGCGCGTGCGCATTACTACCTGGGGAATCTGCTTTACGACCGCAGGCGCCACGAGGAAGCGATTGCACTATGGGAGATGGCGGTTGCGCTCGATCCGGATTTTCCGACGGCGTGGAGGAACCTCGGTTTCGGCTACTTTAACGTGAGGCATGATGCCACATGCGCGAGGGATGCCTTCGCCCGAGCCAGAGAGCTTGCACCGACGGACGCACGCATTCTGTACGAGCAGGATCAGCTCGCAAAGCGCATTGGAATTGCGCTGGTAGAACGGCTGGCGGAACTGGAAGCGAACGCTGCGCTCGTGGAGAGGCGCGATGATCTTTCGGTTGAGTTGGCCGCTCTCTATAACAATTCCGGAAAATCCGATCTCGCTTTGAAGGTGCTTCTGTCACGGCATTTTCAGCCGTGGGAAGGCGGCGAGGGGCTGGTCCTGGGACAGCATGTTCGCTCTAACCTTTTGCTTGGTCAGCGTGCGCTGCATGCAGGAGAAAAAGCTGAAGCATTACGATTTTTCGAGCAGGCAGGGAATCCGCCACAGAGCCTGAGCGAGGCCAAGCACCTCTTGATGAACCTGAGCATGGTGGATTACTGGCTGGGTGTGGCCTATTCCGAAAATGGGGAAGCGCAGAAAGCGGAGGCCCATTGGCAGCGAGCTGCCAACTATCAGGGCGACTTTCAGCAGATGCAGGTGCAGACAGTATCTGAAATGACTTACTGGAGCGCGATGGCATTGCGCTCCCTGGGTTGTGATGAGGAGGCGCAGAGAATTTTCAGAAAGATCTACGATTACTCAGTCGCATTGGAGGAGCAGACGCCGAAGATCGATTACTTTGCTACGTCCCTACCCGCCATGCTGCTTTTTGAAGAAGATCTCGAACAGCGCCAAACTATCACCGCTCTCTTTTTGCGTGCGCAAGCAATGCTTGGATCAGGAAAAGAGCCGGAAGCGATAAAGCTATTGAAACGTGTTCAATCGCTCGATCGAAACCACTCGGGCACGGTGGATCTTCTTCAAAGCCTGGCCGCCGCGGGAGAGGAATAGATGCATGGCCCTACGATTTCCAACGCAGCCGGATCGGCTTCCATTCCGGCTGAGCGTACGGTTTATGCGTGGGGCATTGCCATGGTGGCCGCGCTTGGTGGGTTGCTCTTCGGCTACGACTGGGTAGTGATTGGCGGCGCGCGGCAATTTTACGAAGTCTATTTTCATCTCACTTCAGCCACGCTTGTGGGCTGGGCCAATAGCTGCGCTCTCGTGGGATGTTTGATTGGTTCGCTGGCTGCGGGATATTTAGCCGACAGCTATGGCCGTCGCCGTGTGCTGCTTTGCGCGGGTATATTGTTCGCCATTTCCTCGGCACTTACCGGGTGGTCTTATTCTTTCACCGCCTTCATTGTGTGGCGCATCCTTGGCGGCATCGCCATCGGCCTGAGTTCGAATGTTTCTCCGCTGTATATCGCAGAGATCAGTCCTGCGGCCATTCGCGGTAGACTCGTCAGCCTCAATCAATTTGCGATTGTCGTTGGAATCCTGATGGCGCAGGTCGTGAACTGGCGGATTGCGCAACCACTGGTTGCGAGCCTCACGGCGGATGAAATTTACCGTTCGTGGAATGTACAGTACGGCTGGCGTTGGATGTTCAGCGCGGTCGTAGTGCCTTCCATTGTTTTTATCGTGTGCTCAGTGTTTCTTCCGGAGAGTCCGCGTTGGCTGCTGGTTCGTAAGCGACAGGACGAAGCACGCGCGGTGTTGGTGAATATTGGCGGAGCAAACTATGCCAGCACGGAAATTGAAGGTATCGAGCGTTCGCTGGTTGCCGAGTCTCAGCAGAAATCTTCCTGGCGGGATCTTCTTCGTCCCGGGATTCGGCGTGTCGTGTTGATCGGTGTTGCTCTTGCCGTGCTGCAGCAGTGGACGGGAATCAATATTCTCTTCAATTACGCAGCCGAAGTATATCGACGCGCGGGCTACGGGGCGAACGATATTTTTCTGAACATTGTCATTACCGGCGCGATCAACCTGGTGTTTACTGTGCTCTCGATGCTGCTTGTAGATAAGCTTGGCAGACGATGGATGATGATTGCCGGCTGCATAGGGATTGCCGTGTCCCATTTATTATGTGGTTTTGCCTACCGCGCAGGATGGCAGGCCGGTGCTGTTCTTACGCTGACTTTGTGTGCGATTGCCTGTTATGCGCTGACGCTGGCGCCTGTTACGTGGGTGCTGATTGCCGAGATATTTCCTAACCGCGTCCGTTCGCATGGAGTGTCAGTAGCGGTGAGCGCGCTATGGGCGGCGTCGTTCCTGCTGACTTACACCTTCCCGCTGATGAACGACCGCCTGGGGACTGGCGGCATTTTCATTCTTTACGGCTTGATTTGCGTGGCTGGCTGCGTGTTTGTTGCCGGGATGGTTCCGGAGACGAAGGGGCAGACATTGGAGCAGATCGAAGCTTCAGTGACACATTGAGCGTATTGACAACGGTTACATTGGAGGAATAACTTCATCCTCGTTAACGTACACAATATGGCTCTTGCGCTGAAATCGAGCGCAATATTTCCACTTTTTATTCTCTCTGCTTTGAGGTGATTGCCTGTGATGAAGTCCTATCTATTCGTACTTGCCGGTGTGGCGGTTTGCGCCGCAGGCGGCAGCGCTCTGGCCCAGAATGCGCCGCTGACTTTGACCTCGCCAGATCAGCAGCTGGTGATGCACTTCGCTATTCAACCATCCAAAGATGCGAAGAGCGGCGGCGGAAAGCTGGTCTACTCGCTGACATTTCATGGCAAGCAGGTGCTCGACGATTCAGGATTGGCGCTGGAACTGGGGGATCAGGCTCCTCTTGGATCCGATGTGAGTATCGTCGGCAGTGATGCAGGCCAGGGGATCGACGACTACACGCTGATGAACGCCAAGGTCAGCAAGGTGCACGATGCGTATCGCAGCCTTGCCGTGCATGTGCAGGAGAACGGCGGAGGACATCGCGCCATGACGGTCGAGGCGCGTGCCTACGACGGCGGAGTCGCCTTCCGCTACTTACTTCCAGCGCAAGATGCGATGAAAGAATTGCAGCTGAAACAGGAAGACACGGAATTTCGCCTCAGTATGGATGCCACAGACTGGGCGCTGGCGCTGCCGAGCTATCGCAGCAGCTACGAGAGTGAGTATGTGCAGCTGCCTACGACCGCCTTCAGCAACCAGGGAGGCGTGTCAAGCCACTTCCTGATCGGCATGCCTTTGCTGATGCACGAACCCGGTGTGGCGTGGATGAGCCTGATGGAGGCCGATCTTGAAGGCAGCAGCGCCATGTATGTGACGAATCCTTCCGGCAACTGGGCCGGTCACTGGTTTGTTTCCAAGCTGTCGCCGCGCTTCGACAACGCCGATCTTGCGGTGCAGGGAACTTTGCCGCATCACTCGGCATGGCGCGTGTTCATGGTTGCAGATGACCCGGGGCGACTGGTGGAGTCGACGCTTGTCTATGATTTAAGCCCGGCGAGCAGAGTTGCGGACACGAGCTGGATTCATCCCGGTAAGGCTTCATGGAACTGGTGGGTGGGCGATGTGGGCAAAGATGGCAAGCCCGCATTTACTACGGACAACATGAAATATTACGTCGATTTTTCTGCCGACTCCGGGTTTCCTTACATGATGCTCGATGCCGGCTGGGCGGCGGGGCGCGACATTACCAAGATGAATGGAAAGATCGACGTGCCGGAGCTGGTGCGGTACGCAGCAACCAAGCACGTGAAGGTCTGGATATGGCTCTACTCGGAATCGGTGATGGATCAAATGAAAGAAGCGTTCCCGCTCTATGAAAAGTGGGGCGTAGCCGGAATCAAGATCGACTTTATTAACCGCGACGATCAGCGAGGCATCCAGTTTTATTACGATGTGGCGCGGGAGGCCGCGGAGCATCATCTGATGGTTGACTTCCACGGTACACACACTCCCTGGGGTCTTGAGCGGACCTATCCGAACGTGATGAGTTACGAGGGCGTTCTGGGCATGGAGAACAATAAAGTGGGCCGACGCGACAGTCCCGTGGATCGCACGGTCTTTCCCTTCACTCGCCTGATCGCAGGGCCTATGGACTATACGGCTGGCGGCTTTAACAATGCGACGGAAGATGGATTTCAGGCGCGGAATGTGAATCCGATGGTGATGGGAACGCGCGCCCAGCAGCTCGCTTTATTTGTGATCTACCAAACCCCATTCCAGATGGTTTCCGATAGCCCGCAGGCATATGCGGATCAGCCAGCTTTTCAGTTCATCAAAGATGTCCCGGCCTCCTGGGATGCGACGCATGTGCTGAATGGCAGGCCGGGGGAGTTCGCGACGATTGCGCGCCAAAGTGGCGATGAGTGGTACCTGGGCAGCATGACAAACTGGACGCCGCGTACTCTTGAGATACCGTTGAACTTTCTCGGGAAAGGCTCTTACACTGCTCAGATCTATGAGGACGCTGCCGACGCGGATAAAAATCCGAAAGACGTTACGATTCGCAAGCAATCTGTGCGTGGCACTGGAACGCTGACTTTGCACCTGGCCGCGGGTGGCGGCTGCGCTATACGCTTTATTCCGCAGAAGGGGCGATAGGCGTGTGTATGCCGCATGTGTACTTATGCCGGCTGCAATTCGGTTTCGAGCTCGTCGTCATTGCCGGCAATTTGACTGCTGAACAGGGAGAGATTGCTGCGGAAGATCACATGTGGCACGAGCCGAATAAGAGGCTGCGGTTTTCCGCCTTCGAGAAGACATTTCAGCAGGGTCTCGAAGGCAAGCTTGCCCTGCGTGAAAGGCCGTTGATAGATAGTGGCGAGGACTTTGCCATCTTCAATGAGCGGAACGATTTCCTGGAAGAGGTCGGTGGTAACGATCTGCACTTTGCCCATGAGTCCGAGCTCTTCCAGAGCTCTCAGCACAGGCATACTGTTGGCGGTGCTCAGGTAGAGACCCTCAGGCTGCGGTTTGCTTTGCATCAGCGCGAGGGTCTGGCGGTAGGCTTCTCCGGGACGCTCGTGACTCTCAAGCGCAGGAAGCAGGGTGAGTTGTGGCGCCTGCACCGCAAGCGCCGCGGCGAAGCCTCGCAGCTTTTCCGCGTGATCGAGAGTGGAAAGCTCTCCGGAGAAGACGGCAACTGTGGCCTTATGGCTGAGTTTGAAGGAAAGCAACTCCGCTACCATCGCGCCGCTTACCGCGGCATGCACCGCCACAGAACCGACCCGCTCGGTATTCGGAGCATCGCTGCCCACACACATCATGGCTGTTCCCGCGCGGGAGAGCTTGCGAATCAAAGGCTCGAAACGACGGGTATTGCCGGGAAGGAAAATGATGCCGTCGTAATGCCGCGATATCGCGGATTCGAAGGCTTCGACATCCCCCACGCCAAGCCGGGGATATTCGTGAAATTCAAGCGAGACGGTCAAACCGACGGTAGCTTCCGCCGCCGCGCGAATGCCTGCGCGCACGGGATCAAAAAAATGCGAGATGTGCCTTGGAAGGATCGCTGCGATGGAAAGATGCCGATTGAGTTTGAGGGACTGGGCCGCGAGGTTGGGACGATAACCAATCTGTTCGGCCATCTTCAACACTCGCGCCTTTGTTTTCTCGCTTACGCCTGCGCGTCCATGCAGGGCGCGGTCGACGGTTCCGATGGAAACCTTAAGAGCGCGCGCAATATCTTTGATGCCGGAGGATTTTCCTGAAATGGCCATGTGTGACTGAAGTGTGATTGTCCGAGCGTACCGATTGATTGCGTCAGGGTCAATGTTTTCGATGAGTGGGCAGACAGAGGAGAAATACGGTTGCAGACAACAAGGCGTAGATTTCTGCAGGGCGGACTTGCATTGGCAGCAATACCGAAAGGCGCGATGCAGTTGTGGTCCGCCACTCGACAGCGATCCGTGGATGAGCTGTGGTACAGGCAGCCGGCGGAGCGCTGGCTGGAGGCTCTGCCCGTAGGAAACGGACGGTTGGGCGGTATGGTTTTTGGCGGCCTGGCAAAGGAACGCATTGCGCTGTCGGAATCAACGGCATGGTCGGGAGCTCCGAGCGCGACCGATGTGAATCCTGAAGCGTTGAAACACCTCGATGAGATTCGCCAGCTGCTTTTTGCGGGGAAATATGTCGAAGCGCGGGGTCTATGCGAGAAGCATCTTCTGGGCAATGCGAAATCTTTCGGCACGAATATGCCTTTGCCGGAGCTGCGGTTCGACTTTGGCGAGACAGCGGGTGTAATTGGCTATCGGCGCTCGCTGAACCTGGATGAGGCCGCAGCCCGTATGAGTTTTGTCCTCGGCGGGGCACGGTTTTCGCGCGAGGTGATTGCCTCGCATCCGGATGGCGTTATTGCCGTGCGGCTGAGTTGCAGCAAGCCGGGGCAGATCACTTTCACTGCGGCTTTCGGCGCAGTGACGCTCCCTGCCGACATCACCACCAATGGTCGAGATACGCTGATCCTGCGGGGCCACGCTTATGAGCATATGCACAGCAACGGTCAGGATGGGGTTGCTCTTCAGATCCACGCAAAGATCATCGCAGAAGGCGGCAGCTTGCAAGCAGAGGCGCAAAATGTGCATGTGAAGAATGCCAATTCTGTCACCGTGCTGATTGCTGCGGCTACAAGCTTCCGTGACAATGATCCGGAAGCTGCATGCACGCGAGAAATTGCGAGCGCGTCACGCAAGACATATGCAACACTGCGCGCAGAGCACGTGGCTGACCATCAGTCGCTTTATCGGCGCGTATCGCTTGATCTCGGCGCCAGCGGCCCATCGATGAGAACAAAGCCGACGGATGTGCGGCGAAAAGGGCTTGAAGACGGTGGAAGCGATCCGGAATTACTTGCGCTGTTTTTTCAGTACGGGCGCTATCTCACGATAACCGGATCGCGTGCGGACTCGCCTCTGCCGCTGGCTTTGCAGGGTATCTGGAACGATGGCCTCGCCAGCACGATGGGATGGACGAATGACTTCCACCTCGACATCAACACGCAGCAGAACTACTGGGCAGCGGAGCTCTGCAATCTTTCCGAATGCCAGACGCCGCTCTTCGGCCTGATTGAAGGCCTGCGCGAGGCAGGTCGCCGAACGGCGAAGGAGATGTATGGGGCTCCCGGCTGGGTGTGCCACACAGTGACAAACGCATGGGGCTATACCGCGCCGGGTTGGGGGATTGGTTGGGGTCTATATGTGACCGCTGGCATCTGGATTGCGCTGCAGATGTGGGATCACTACACATTCAATGCCGACACCGAGTTCCTTCGTGCGCAGGCTTATCCGGCGCTGCGCGAAGCGGCTGAGTTCTTTCTTGCGTATATGGTTCCTGAGCCGAAACATGGATGGCTGGTCACGGGGCCTTCTGATTCGCCAGAGAACTGGTACCTGACCGCTGATGGAGAGCATTGCGCGGAGTCGATGGGTAACACCTGTGATCGAGTATTTGTTTACGCCCTCTACAGCGTGTGCATAGAGGCGCAGAGAGTTTTATCGGTCGATGGCGAACTGCGCGAAAGACTGGAAGCCGCACGCGCTAAACTGCCGCCATTTCAGATCGGCAAACACGGACAACTGCAGGAGTGGCTGGAAGACTTTGAAGATGCCGAGCCCAATCATCGCCACACGTCTCATCTTGTTGCGCTGTATCCCGAGAATCAGATTTCGCCGCGGAAGACACCGGAATTAGCCCGGGCTGCGGAAGTAACGATCGAGCGTCGGATGAATACTCCGCACTGGGAACAAAGCGAGTGGGGACGCGCCAATCTTGTTGTTTACTATGCAAGATTGCTGAAGGGCGATCTGGCGCATAAATATCTGGAAAGCCTGGTGGCCAAAGCAGCGGATGTGAACCTGCTGACATTTTCAAGTGGCGGGGTTGCCGGAGCAGAGCAGAACATCTTTGCCATCGACGGCAATACCGCAGGTACAGCAGGTATGGCGGAAATGCTGTTGCAGTCGCAAGGCGGAGAAATCCGGTTGCTTCCTGCTCTTCCGGCGGCGTGGCAGGATGGGACCGTGAAAGGGCTTTGCGCGCGCGGAGGGTATGTCATCGATATTGCATGGCATAATGGAGCGCTATTGTCAGCGAGTGTTATGAGCAGGCGTAGCGGAAGTATCCAGGTTCGCTATCAGGGTAAAATCCGGGAGTTGAGTCTGCGGGCGGGAGAAGTTGCACATCTGCGAACTGCCAGCTTCATAAATTCAGATCACGCATAAAGTTTGAGGGGATGCTTCATGGATCAAGGAAAGACACCAAGGCCGGGCTTTTTTAGATGCCTGCAAAACGTAGTTGGCTGCGCTATTGTCCTGGGGCTGTTTGCAGTGTGCAGCCTTCAGATTGCCGGAGCCCAGAGCTCCCCCGTTCACATTCGATTTGACGCCGATTCGCGTGTCTTTCGCATTGATGCTGCGAACACCACGTATGTGCTTGGCATCAATGAAAATCAACAGGTGCAGACGCTCTACTGGGGCAGGCAACTGGCGGAGGGTGACCACTTTTCTGCTGCGAAAGCAATGCCTGAAGCTGCTTCCTTTGACTTATCGGTGAATACTACGCCGCAGGAATTTGTTGGCTGGGGCGGCGGCCTGTATGTTGAACCCGATCTCAAGATTACATTCCCGAATGGCAACCGCGACCTGGTATTGAAATATCTATCGCACAAGATCGAAGGCGATCAACTCAGTATCACGATGAAGGACATCTCACTCGATGTCTATGTGACGTTGCAGTATAAGGCTGACGGGGAAACCGGCATTCTGCGCCGTTCGGCGGAGATTGAGAACCGTACTGATGCGCCCTTCACTATCGAGCAGGTCTTCGCCGGCACGTGGAATCTGCCGCGCGGCACAGACTACCGGCTGCGCTATCTGACGGGGCGCTGGGCAGGGGAGAACACGGTGCAGGAGCAGCCTGTGCACCCCGGCAAGACAGTACTCGAAAGCCGTCGTGGCACTACGGGTGCGCAGAATAATCCATGGTTCGCCATCGATCGCATAGGAAATAACGACGCGGAAGATGGCAACGTGTGGTTTGGCGCGCTGGGATGGAGCGGATCCTGGAAAATTACTGTGGAACAGGACCAACTGCAGCAGGTGCGCGTGAGCGGCGGCCCAAACAGTTTCGATTTCGACTATCGTTTGCAGAAAGGCGAGCACTTCCAGACACCTTATTTCTATGGCGGGTATTCGAGCGATGGCATCGGGGGAGCATCCCGACTGCTGCATCGCTTCGAGATTGATTCTCTGGTGCCACATGCTCCGCATCCGGCATTGCGCCCGGTGCTTTACAACTCATGGGAGGCGACGGGCTTTGACGTAAATGAAGCCGGCCAGCTGGCTCTTGCCGAGAAGGCGGCGAGCATTGGAGTGGAGCGCTTCGTGATGGATGATGGATGGTTCGGCCAGCGGAAGGACGACCGCGCCGGGCTTGGCGACTGGTATGTGAATCCGCAGAAGTTTCCGCACGGACTGAAGCCACTGATCGACAAAGTACATTCGCTTGGAATGGATTTTGGCCTCTGGGTAGAGCCTGAGATGGTGAATCCAGACAGCGATCTTTATCGGAAGCATCCGGACTGGGTGCTGAATTTCCCCGACCGCCCACGTACGGAAGGGCGCCATCAGCTTGTGCTCAATCTTGCGCGCCCGGATGTGAGAGCTTATGTCTTTCAATTTCTCGATAAGTTGCTGAACGAAAACGATATCGCATTTTTCAAATGGGACTACAACCGCAACTGGTCTGAACCGGGCTGGCCGGCCGTTGCGTCTGAAGATGAGAAAAAAGTCTACGTCGATTTCACCCGTAACTATTACAGCATTCTTGAAGAACTGCGTGAGAAGCACCCGAAGGTAGAAATTGAAAGCTGTTCTGGAGGCGGCAGCCGCGTGGATCTGGGTGTGCTGCGTTACGTGGATGAATTCTGGACATCAGATAACACCGATGCCTTCGATCGCCTACTGATTCAGAACGGCTTTACCTATGCCTATTCGCCGGGAGTGATGATGGCCTGGGTGACGGACTCGCCGACATGGGTAAATAATCGTACGCTTTCCCTGCCATATCGTTTTCTTTCTTCCATGCAGGGTTCGCTTGGCATCGGAGCCAATTTGAACAAATGGACAACGGAGGACTTCGCCACAGCGAAGCAGATGATCGCGCAGTATAAGGCCATTCGCGAAACTGTGCAGCGAGGCTCGCTCTATCGCCTGATTACGCCGGAACATGACAGCGAGCAGTCTGTTACTGAATCAGTAGCACGCGACGGTCATCAGGCGGTAGTCTTCGCGTTTCTTCATTCAAGTATGGAGGGTTATCCCTATCCGCGTCTTTACCTGCGCGGGTTGGACGCTCATGCCAGATATCGGATCACTGCGATGGACGGTAAGCCAGCCAACGGCACGCCGGCGGAAGCGAGCGGAGCTTACTGGATGGAACACGGCTTAGACGTACAGCTGCGGGGAGACTTTCAGGCAGCGGCATTTACGCTGGAACGCCAGTAGTTACCGGGGCGCTTGATTAATTTCAAGCGCCCATTGCTTTCAGTGAGTCCTGAATGCTGGGGGATTTTCCTGCTGCAATCTCCTCGCGCCGGATGTGGTGAAATCTGGTGAGAATCGAGTTTGCCTGGGCTAAGGCTTCGATGCGCTCTGCATAAAAATCCAACTTCGCTCCAGGAATGGCGAAGATGGCCGTGTCATCGGTGAGCGTATCGAGATAGGCCCGTGCCCCGCAGCATCCGAGGCTTAAAGCAGCGCGCCCAGTATTTATGACTTGCGGAACGACAGCGCATGCGGGACGACCCATTGCGGCGGTATTCCCGTGCTCAACCTGTTGTGCGGCCTCCGAAAGAATGAGCATTTGGCTGGCGTTCACGAAGAGCAGCACGATCTGCGGAGGAAGCGGAGTTTCAGCAAGCGGCGCATAGATGACGTGTGCGGATTGCTGCTGCAAAACCGGGATGAGAGGAAGATCCTCTTCACGCACGTAACTTAGTTCTCCAAAGATCTTGAGGGCACCCATGAGATCCGTTTGCTGTGCGGGAGTGGGTTGCAGATGATGGGTGTAGACGCCGATTGCGCATCTTTGATGGTCGGAAGATGAAGTCGCGAACACTGTCATTGCGCCGTCCTGCCAGAAGCGGCAACCTGCGGACACATCACCGACATGCCGGCCCACGCCATTCGGAATTGCATCCGTGAAACTGATAGCCACTGGTGATTGGCTGAGGTTGAGACAGTTGGTCAGTAAGCTGGCGATCTTTGCGTAATTTTTTGATGTCTCGTTCATTGCATCCATCAGATAGTTGTGAAGTGAGCGGTTTGACTGAGCTGTCAGCCCTTATTTTCGGATTCGACTGAAAAGCCCGTCTCGGCGATGTAGCTCTTCAGCGCATTTTCTGTAACTTGGGCTGGGTTGTATTTGATGATTGCGGAGGCTTCCGGATAACTTGCCTTCACCCATGTGACGCCTTTCTGCTGCTTGAGGAGTGTTTCCAGTCCGACGGCACAAGTAATACAGGTAAAACCTTTCACTTTATAGGTGACGGTCTTTATTTCTCCGGCTTCCATTCTTTCAACAGTGGCTACGCCGCCGATTCCGGCGAGAGCAGCTATCTGGATAAATCGTCTACGTAACATTGTTTATTTCTCCTGATGCTAGGTTGCTATTTTGCAGTTGCGATACCAGGCTCATACTTCCATGCTGTCTGGATACTTGCTTTATCGGAGAAGCGCGTATCAGTGTATGCAGAAAAATCAATCTTCTTATTCAGCACGCCCGTTTCGATCATCAGATCGCGAACCAAATCGAAGTCGGCCTTTCGCGGAGCAAGCGGACTGTACATCACGCGGTCCATTGGCTTGGTAAGCGCCCAACGTAATAATGCCGGCTTCTGGTTGTAATAGAAACGGCCTACGAAGTCGGCGGCGTCTTCGCGGTATGGTTTGCCTTTGTCGAGCCACAGACCAGAACGCGCGATCCCGTCTACGAGAACTTGCACGGTATCCGGACGCTTATCGATCAGGTCCTGTCGCACGACGAGAATGCACGACATATAATCCGGCCAGTAGTCACGCGCCTGAAAGAGCACGCGTCCAAAGCCTTTCATTTCCGCCTGGGAGGGGAACGGCTCGCCCATGACGAAACCATCGATGGCGCCGGCAGCTAAAGCGCCTGATACATCCGGAGGCGCCATCTCCACCATCTTGATGTCTCCTGGCTTCATTCCCCACACTTTCATAGCGCGAAATAAGATAAGGCGCTCGTCAGAGAATCGGCTGGGGATGGCTACCGTCCGACCCTTCAGGTCGGTAAAGTTTTTTACGGGCCCGTTTTTACGTACTACCAAGGCGCTGCCATACCGATGGCCGAGATAGACCACTTTGATGGGAACACCTTGTGATACCAGTGCGATGGCTAGCGGGGCAACGACGAATGCTGCCTGTATTTTATTTGAGATCAGCGCTTCCTTGATTTCTGGAAAGCCTTGGAACATGCGCGGTAAAAATAATTCTCCATTTTCTGAGAATTTCGAAATGTAATCCGTAACCGGGCACGTTAACTGGCACGTGACAGGAATATAGGCGACGATAATCTTCCGCTTTTCGACTGGGCGGAAATCATTGAGCAGTGCGCCCCAATTGACGTTCAGATATGCATGCAAGCCGGTGATGAGCATCAGCCAGCCAACGATGCCGAGAAGAACTCTGCTTTTAGGACTCATGGCGGAACCCCCAGCGAACAGACCTGAGTTGTTCAAGCCTGCGAAATCCTATGTCCAGCACAAGCCCGATCACGCCAATGAGCAGCATCGCCGCAACGACAAGATCATAGCGCTTGCCGGAATTGCGCGAATCAATGACCAGATAGCCTAAACCGGAATCGACGGCGATCATTTCGGCAGCCACAACCACCAGCCACGCTATGCCAAGCGCGATGCGCAGACCGACAAGGATTTGCGGGAGCGCTGCCGGGAAGACAACCTTTGCCAAAAACTGCGGGGAACTTAATCCGAAGTTGCGCCCGGCGCGACGGAAAACTGAGGGTACGTTTGAGACACCGTTGATGCAGGAAACCACAATTGGAAAGAATGCGCCGAGGAAGATAAGAAAAATTGGGGCAGCGTTTCCTATGCCAAAAAAAATAATGGCGATAGGAATCCAGGCAATAGGGCTGATGGGACGCAAGATCTGCATGACTGGATTAACTACCTGATTCGCCGCCGGGTACCAACCCAGGATGAGGCCAAGCGGAATTCCGAGAATCGCCGCTAGACCAAAGCCAATTGCCACGCGACGCAAAGAATCGTAGATATCGTTCCAGAGAACATGATGGCGCAGCAACTCCTCCATGCCTTTTTCAACTTCGCGCGGCGAGGGAAATACTTTCGTTGCGGTCCAGATGACAGAAAAATGCCAGAGCGCCAGCAACGCTCCTGTTGCCAGCATAGGCCAGAAGATTTTTTCCCACTTGGCGGGTTGTGCGAGGGAATTCATATTCTATGTGCCAAACCGATCTGCTTGAAGATGCCATCACGCAACTCCAGGTAGCGGGCAGAACTAATATCTCGCGGATGAGGAATATCTATTTCTACTATCTGCTGAATCGTAGCCGGGCGCGTGCTCATGACTACGACGCGATCAGCCAGCTGGACCGCTTCATCGATATCGTGAGTTACGAAGACAATGGTCTTACGCTCTGCTTCCCAGATGCGTAATAGCTCGCTGCGCATTACCAGTCGGGTGATCGAATCGAGTGCGCCAAAGGGTTCGTCGAGAAAGAGCATGTCCGGATTTACAGCGAGAGCGCGGGCAACTTCCAGACGTTGTTTCATGCCTCCTGAAAGTTCTGTCGGATAGGTTTTCTCGAACCCCTCAAGACCAACAAGTTTTACGTAGTGCGCGATGCGCTGCTCTTTCTCTGTGCGAGACAGTTTGAACAAGCCGAAGGCAATGTTGCCCTCGACCGTAAGCCACGGGAAAACGCCACGTTCCTGGAAGACAAAAATGCGACGCGGGTCGGGACCACGCACGGCTTCACCGTCAACACGAATTTCTCCGCTGCTCGGCGAGAGAAAGCCTGCCATCGCGTTCAGCAGAGTTGTCTTGCCGCACCCAGATGGGCCGAGTAGACAAACGAACTCGCCATCGCTAACTTCCAGGTTAATGTTTTCTAAAACGGGCATGTTCTTGCCATCACGTTCAAATGTGACGCCAAGATTCTCGATCGACAGCTTAGTCTTGAGTGCTTGAGCCACAATTACCATATCTTTTGCCGACACTTCTAATCCTCCGAATAGCCCCAGCGCAGCGATCGCACCTTCTCGATGGAGCGCATGCCCATGTCGAGCAGTAAACCAATAACTCCGATGATGACCATGCCCGCGGCGACCAGATCGTATCGATTGCCTGCATTGCGTGCATCGACGATGAGGAAACCAAGCCCGGAATTGACTGCGATCATCTCCGCTGCAACAACTACAAGCCAAGCAATTCCGAGCGTGATACGAAGTCCAACAATCAACTGAGGAAGAACCGCCGGATAAAAGATCCGAGAGAGGAGCCGTGTCGGCCTCAGGCCAAAATTGCGTCCTGCGTTGACGTAAACTGCGGGAACGCTCTGAGCTGCGCTGATGGCAGTTAAGAGTAGTGGCAGAAACGATCCGAGAAAAATCAGAAAGACGGCCGCAAGATCGCCGACGCCGAACCACAATATGGCAATAGGAATCCAGGCCAGGGGCGAGATGGGACGGAGAATCTGGATGATCGGATTGAAGGCCATCTCTGCTCTCCGATAGTAGCCAATCATCAGCCCTAACGGTATGGCCAGAGCCGCAGCCAGAAGGAAGCCCCACGTCACTCGAAAGAGCGATGCGACGACATATTTTATGAGCAATCCATGTCGCACCAAATCAACAATGCCACCGAGTGTTTCCCATGGTCCAGGCAGCAGATGAGCAGATTGGTGTCTTGCTGCAATTTCCCAGATAACGAGCAACGCCGCGATAAACACGAGTGGGCGAAGCCGAATTCCTAAGGAATTTACTCGCCGATTATTTCTTTCTGCAGAGCTCATTTTGTGTGAAGCGATCTCTCATTCCGATGAAACTTTAATTATTCCGGTTGGGTTATGCCCCAATCGAATGTTTGATTGAGGCGTGAACTTGCCACCCCTCAATGGCGCGAGGAAAGCGGCGTATTCCAGTGATACACGAGCTCGAGATAACCGAGCTGAGCCCGGCGGTTCTCCGGATAAATTGCACCCACTACGGTTTTCCCCCAGCTATATCCGTAATAACTATTGATATCCAGATTCTTTGTGGCATGCCAGTCTGAACTAATGTCTGCAATAGAGGTCAAAGAGGAAGCGCCATTGCTCGGGCGGCCTGTATATCCAAAAACCTTGTTGTCGAATGCGCCGCCTCCCTGATACCAGAGATCTTTGTTGGAGGTGAGACTTACCCAGTGGAGATCGCTGCGCAGTTCCCATGAAGGTCGCGGACGGTCGATGACCTGCACGAACTTGTCCTGGAGATTCATCAGATTGTAGATCGGGAAACGTGCGAATGATCGAGGCGTAGGCAAAATCTCGAAGAACGTGCCGTGCTTATTGTCGCTGGGATTATTGTCTCCACTGCTTCGGAACCATCCACCGCGTACCCACGGCGCGCTGGGGGTATGGAGAAGCTGGTAGCCGCCCTCTACCATAGCGGCGCCTGCACGATGATCCTGAGGTCCCCATTTGCCGTTCTGCAAAACGCCCCAGCCGATGAAATCGAATTGGCCGCCATGGACGGGAATCGTGGTGAGAAAGTCCGCGCCATATGTTCCGATGCGGATATTCTCATGATCTGCCTGTCGAACCGGTAGCGGGCGATTGTCCGTTTTCGCGATGCCAGTGCGGCCATCGTGATACCCAATGGCAAATGCGCGCCAAATGAAATGGTCTTTCCAGTCGGATTTGCTGTAGGCCAGGTACTGAACATCGACGTTCAATTCAGGATTGCCGTTCATGTTGAAGACGCCTTGATCGGAGCGGGCCGCCATTGCAGTGATATCCCATGAGCCCTGGCCATAATGCGCGTCGACTCCGTCAAAGCTACGTTGCGCGTTGGTGAATCCGAAATTGCTAATCAGGCGTTGCGAGACCCGATTCGTTTGGAGCCAGGTAAGGGTAGAGTTCTTGGGCTTCGTTTCCAGGCCCTCGAAAAATTCAAAGCGGCCGAGGCGGAGATTTTTATCATCTCCCGTAAAGTTGTAACGTGCGAAGGCCTGCTTGAGAAAAGCCGCGGCGGGATAGGAATTGTTGCCGTTCGATGCGTAATATGTGCCGCCAAACCCAAGCTGACCTTGGGCGGTCACGGGGCTTACAGCATCGTTCGGAGCAGCCACAATTGTAGGCTGCGTGATCTCCAATCTCCAGTCCCAATGAAGAGTCGCCTGTGACAGTCCGAAACGCAGCAGAGATTCGCCATATGGATAGGTGTTTCGATAAGGCTCGGCCTCGTACCACTGCCAGCCCATGCCACGAGCCCTTTCATAGACAAAGGCGTTGACAGAATGCTGCGTTGGAACAGCTTGCTGCGTCTGGGCGAATATGGCAATAGGAGATAACAACCCTAAAATATAAACAAAAGAGCGCAAATCGAATCTCCGAACAGGGTATATACATTCTGTCGTCCACTAGCTTCCGGACCGATGCACGATAACCTTAGCAGTGTCGACAAAAGAAGCCCTCAACCGAAAGATTGATGTAGCTACCCACTTTTCGGAGGATTACAGGCTATATCTCAATCTATTAATGTGGTCTGACAGTAGCGTATAACGGGTTGATTAGATTCCAGGTCCAGGGCAGCGTACCATCGGCTTTCTCGAAGAGGGTGCTGCGACTTGCGATGGCGCAGGCTTGTTGTAGGGAGCAATAGTGATCTTGCAGTACCGGAAGACTGGTTCGATTGCGATAATGAGAGATTGCATGGCAACCAGCACACATCGTGGGAATATGTCTAAGGCGAGCATTCGCCTGTTTGTCAGCGGCCTTGCTCTTTTATCTTTGCTTTCCGCAGGCTGCCGCTCCGGTAGCCATTTGCCGGACCCATCATCCAAGACATACGCCGATTTTGTTTCTACTTTTTATGTGGGATTGGCCGCTTTGCAGGTAGGCGATGACGTTCGCGCTGAGGAGTACCTTGGGAAAGCCACGCAAACGGTTTCCGGTGAGCCCGCTGCATGGGGCAACTGGGGCATCCTTGCACTGCGGCAGCGCAACTTTGATGCTGCTTTTCAGCGTCTTGAAAAGGCTCGTGAGCTCGCTCCAAACGACGACCGCATTTATTACCTGCTGGGATTGCTGGAGGGCGACCGCGGAAATTCAGCGAAAGCGATTGCCGATCTGCGACAGGCCGTGCAGTTAAATCCGAAAAATCTGCGCGCCCTCTATCAACTTGCTTCGGAGGTGGAACGTCAGGGCGATGCCAACAGCGACTCCGATTTCCAAAATTTGATGCAGCAGATTCTTGCCGCGGAGCCGAACAATCTTGCCGCTCTGCTCGAACTGAGCAGGGTAGCGGCTAAACGTGGCGATGCGGCCGTATTGCATTCTGCCGTCGAGAAAATCGCGGCGCAATCGAATGCGTGGCCGTCGGACGTAAAGCAGCAGTTGGACGCATTACAGGCGGCAGCTACGGGAACGGAGCCAAGAGCGGCGGCTACGCGGTCCATATTTTTACGAAATGTGCTGATGCAGGTGCCGGAGTTTCGCGCAAATCTGTCGGAGATTAAGCCATCGCCTGGAGAAGAGGCGGTACCATTCACGCACTTTTTAAGGCTAGCTTCACCAGTGTTTCAGCCTGCTCCCGCCGACGATGCTATGACGTTTACGACTCAGCCGCTGGCAAATCTTCCAAAAGGGAAGTGGAACTGGGTAGGGGCACTTTCGCTTAACGGCAACGGTCCTCCCGCAGTAGCCGATGCGAACGCGCACGAGGTACATCTTTCGACAGGCGCTTCGTTTCCATTTCCAGGTGGAGCGGCGAATGTCGCACCTTCGCCAGAAGGAATTTTGCCTGTGGACCTTAATTACGATTTCAAGACCGATCTCGTGCTGGCAGGGGCAGGCGGGCTGCGGTTTTTAAGGCAGGATAGGCCGGACTCCTTCACTGATGTAATCGCGCAAACGAAGCTGCCTCGTCCGATTATCGAGGGGTCATATACAGGCGCATGGGCGGTTGATATTGAAGCTGATGGGGATCTCGACATCGTGGTTGGCGCAAGGAGTGGCGAACCGCTAGTGCTGCGCAACAATGGCGACGGCACTTTTCAGCCGATTCATGTGTTTACTGGTATCTCCGGCTTACAGCAGCTTGTATGGGCTGACCTGAATGGTGATGGCAACCCTGACGCTGCGTTGATAGACGGTTCGGGCCAGCTTCATGTTTTTATCAATGATCGTTTGGGAAAATTCCACCAGCAAGCCGTGCCTGCTGGATTGTCGAAGATACGGGCTGTTGCTGTAGCCGATGTTAATCGAAACGGCGTTCTGGCGTTGCTGCTTGTTCATGATGATGGCGCGGTTACTGCGCTCTCCGAATCGGAGAACGGCAGCAGTTGGAGTTCCACGCCGATTACCAGTGTGCCCGCCGCGGCGGCGCATTCTGGAGATGATTTCCGATTGCGCGTGGCAGATCTTGATAACAACGGAGCCTTTGACCTCTTGCTCGCTTCAGTAACGTCTCCGCAACCCCCGTCTATCTGGTTGCAGAACGAGCAAGGAAAATTCACGCTGAAAACGAATACTGACGCTGCACTAGTCTTTGACACTGCTGACTTGGAAGGTAATGGGCGGCTCGATCTGCTCGAGATATCAGCCGACGGTCAGGCGGTCGAAGCAGTGAATCGAGGAACGAAGGATTACCACTGGCAGACCATCCGTCCTCGTGCACGGCAAACCACGGGCGATCAGCGTATCAACTCTTTCGGTATAGGCGGGGACATCGAGATTCGCTCTGGCTTGATGGTCCAGAAACAGCCGATCACGGGACCGGAATTGCATTTTGGCCTCGGCTTACAAAATGGCGTCGATGTTGCACGCATTGTCTGGCCAAACGGTTCTGTTCGTGCCGAGTTTGCACTGAAAGCCGATCAGGAAGTAATTACCGAGCAACGGCTGAAAGGCTCGTGCCCGTTTCTTTTTGCTTATAACGGCAAACAGATGCAATTCGTGAAAGATACAGTGCCGTGGGGATCGGCGATTGGACTGCGCATTAATTCGCTTGGCCCAGCGCGTATCGTCGCAACGCAGGAGTGGTACAAGATCGGTCGCGATCAGCTTGTACCGCGCGATGGTTTCTATGATCTCCGTATCACCGGGGAGCTTTGGGAAACTTATTATTACGACTATCTCGGATTAATGACGGTCGATCATCCAGCGGGTACTGAGATATTTACCGATGAACGCAACGCCTCGCCCCCGGTAAAACTGGCAATTACGACGGTCGCAGCGCCGCAACCGATTGCCCACGCCTCAGACGACAACGGCCAGGACGTGACCGATATTCTTCGCAAGCTTGACGGCAGATACCTGGACAATTTTGGCCGCGGGCAGTATCAGGGTGTTACGCGCGATCATTATGTTGAGATCGACCTTGGTAAAGATCTCCCAGCAAACGGCCCTCTGTGGTTGATTGCGCGTGGCTGGCTGCATCCATCGGATTCGTCGATCAATGTTGCGATGAGTCAGGGCAACCATCCCGCGCCGCATCCGCTAAGTCTCGAAATTGAAGATGGACACGGCGGCTGGAAAACGGTGAAGCCGAATCTCGGTTTTCCCGCAGGCCGCAATAAAATATGTCTCATTGACCTGACGAATGTTTTCATTCCGGGCGCTCCGCACAAATTGCGGTTACGCACGAATCTCGAAATTTACTGGGATCAGATGGAATGGGCTAAGGGGATGCCGGATGCGCCGCTGAAAATCACGCGCCTCGATCCCGCAATAGCCGATCTGCATTATCGTGGCTATTCGGTAATTCATCAGGCAAATGCTTCATCGCCAGAGATTCCTGACTATAACCAGCTGATGAGCACCACGCAGATATGGCGCGATCTCGCTGGATACTACACGCGTTATGGTGATGTGCGTCCGCTATTGAGGGGCATTGACGACCGATACGTCATCATGAATGCGGGTGATGAAATGTCATTGCGCTTTGCCGCGTCCCCGTCGCCGCCCGCGGGATGGGTGCGCGACTATGTGATTGCCGGAGATGGCTGGATCAAGGATGGCGACTACAACTCTACCTACTCGCAGACTGTGCTGCCGTATCCTTACCATGCTCGAACGGAATACGACACGCCGCCTGGCACGCTCGGCAACGACTGGGAGTACAGGCATCATTCGGAAGACTGGCAGACATATCAAACGCGCTATGTGACGCCGGGAATATTCAACAACGCATTGAGGAGTAACGCCGGAAAATGAAGCGCGTTCCTATAGCACGGATCATATTAATTGTTTTTTTTGCGGGGCTTTTGCTGACGCCAATCGTGGTGAAGCGCCTTTCGTCTGCTCACAAATCATCTGCAACAGCTGCCGCTGATACAGCGGCTTCACTTTCCCGCCACGGCTTCTATCTTGAGGAAGTTTCGCATGCTGCCGGGATCAACTTTGTCCACGAGGGGCCAACTCTCGATTCCAAACTCGCACATATCATGCCAGAAGTTGCATCGATGGGTGCATCTGTATCGATTGTCGATTTCGACAGAGACGGCTGGCCCGATATCTACGCAACAAACAGCCGGGAGGGTAGCAAAAACCATCTTTATCGCAACATGCACGACGGCACTTTCAAAGATGTTGGCGAAGAAATGGGTGTTGCCGATGTAAATCAGCCCGGTACCGGCGTTTCCATGGGGGCAGTATGGGGTGACTACGACAACGACGGCTATGAAGACCTGTTCCTGTTGAAGTGGGGTCGTCCGGAACTTTTTCATAACGACCACGGGCATGGGTTTACACGGGTGAGCGAGCAGGCAGGCTTGCCATCCTGGATCAATGCAAATACAGCGCTCTGGTTCGATTACGACGGCGATGGTCTGCTCGATCTCTTTGTTGGCGGCTATTACCCCGAGGATGTAGATCTATGGCATCTGAAATCGACACGTATGATGCCTGAGAGCTTCGAATACGCTAAGAACGGCGGTCGAAAGTATCTCTTCCATAATCTAGGCAACGGGAAGTTTGAAGAAGTCAGCGCAAAAGTTGGCATCAACAGCAGACGCTGGGCTTTGGCCTCCGGCGCTGCCGATCTGCGCGGAACGGGTCATCCCGATCTCTTTATCGCTAATGATTACGGCGTCTCGGAGTTATATCTCAACGATGGCCATCGTTTTCGCGAAGCGGGAGAACAGACCGGTGTGGGCTTCGCTCCCAAGAGCGGCATGGACGTTGCCTTTGGCGACATCTTCAATCAGGGCCGGTATTCGGTTTACATCTCAAATATTTCTGAAGATGGCGTGCTGATTCAGGGGAACAATCTGTGGGTTCCTAAAGAAGGAACATCCGGCAACGGCATTCAATTTGAAAATCTCGCGCGCGATATGGGTGTCGAGCTGGGTGGTTGGAGTTTTGGCGCGCAGTTTGGCGATCTGAATAACGACGGCACGCTCGATCTTTTTTTAACAAACGGGAATGTCTCGCTCCAGCGCGGGAAAAGCTACTGGTACGACTTCTCAAAAGTCGCCGGGGGAAATTCATCCATCATTGGAGACGCCAAGAATTGGCCGGCAATGGAGGGACGCAGTCTTTCCGGCTATCAGCCAAAACGCGTCTGGTTAAACGACGGTGCCGGCAAGTTTGTTGATGTGGCCCAATCGGTCGGAGTCACAGATACGCATGACGGGCGCGCCGTAGCCTTTGCTGATCTGTGGAACCGTGGCGTGCTTGATGTTGTGGTGGCAAATCAGCGAGGTCCGCTGCTGGTCTACAAAAATACAGTGGCTGCCGATAATAAATGGATTGAGTTTGCACTGACCGGAACAAAGAGCAATCGCAGTGCTATCGGCGCGCAGGTGGCTTTGTTCTGGAATGGCCAGGAGCAGGTTCAGCAGATTTGCGGTGGATGCGGTTTTGCAGCCGAAAACGATCGTCGCATTCATTTCGGTCTTGGAAAAAATCCACAGATAGAAAGAGTAGTCATCCGCTGGCCATCAGGAAAAGTACAGACACTGAATGGCCTTATGCCAGGCAAGCTCTATAAGATTGAGGAGCCAGCATGAGCCAGCCAGCTATGACGACGCCCGCATCCGCCGCAGACAAACCTGCGCGCTGGAAGAGTATCTTGAGCCTTGACAACCGGTTCGTTCCGCCAGTTTTCATCACGCTCATTCTATTGATAGGGCATCTCACATTTGGAATTCTTGAAAGCTATCAGAAAACGCTGCTGGCCATCGGTACCAGCATGCTTGCGGAATTGATTCTTGGGCGCATCTTCTTGCATAAATGGCCGCATCTCGCCAGCGCCTACATCACAGGAATCAGCGTTGGCATCCTGTTGCGCTCACCCGCGTTCTGGCCATATGCGCTGTGCAGTCTGCTGGCCATCACTTCAAAATATGTGCTGCGCGTGAAAGGCCGCCATATCTGGAACCCGTCGAATTTCGGCATCTGCGTCATGCTTTTCCTGGCATCGGAGGCAGTTGCGAGCCTCAGCATTCAGTGGGGCAATAATCTCGGGACGATGGTAGTGATCTGGTTGCTTGGCTCGGCGATCATCTGGCGTCTTCGCCGTTTCCACATCTGCGCCGTCTATATAGCTTCATTCATAGTGCTGGCATTTCTACGCGCCTGGATCACGGGCGACCCCTGGCAATCGGAAATTTCGCCGATCACCGGCCCCGAATACCAGCTCTTTATCTTCTTCATGATTACTGATCCCAAGACCACGGTGCGCTCGAAGACCGGGCAATGCATCGTCGCATTTCTCGTTGCTGTCGTCGAATTCCTCCTACGCCTCGATCAAAACATCTACGCCCCGTTGTATGCGTTGTTCATCGTCGGGCCCGTCGCCATGCTTATCGACATCTGGCGAAATTCCCGTCACGCAACTGCCTCGAGCGTCCCGCTGAACGCGTCATAGAACTCAGAGATTAAAAAAGGAATTCATTCATGTTGTTGCGACTGCGGATTGTCGGCCTGTTGTCATTGTCTGTGTTTTGTCTCGTTTCTGGTTGCAGGAAGCCATCGCCTGCTCCATCAAAACAGGAGCAGCCTACCGAGAGTCGTTCTGTTGCGAGCGGAAAAACCGCATCAGAGGCCAGAATAGAAGCTACTCCGCCACGGCCTTCCGGGCCCATTCGCTTCACCGACGTGACAACACAGGCAGGTATTCATTTTCGTCATCATAGCGGCGCTTTTGGCAAGAAGTATTTGCCGGAAACCATGGGCAGTGGCGTTTGCGTTCTCGATTACGACAACGACGGCTGGCAGGACATCTTGTTCGTCAATTCCATGGATTGGCCCGGTCACGAAACCGGCAAATCATATCCTGCGCTCTATCACAACAATAAAGACGGTACTTTTACCGATGTAACCCGTCAGGCGGGACTGGCTTCAGAGATGTATGGCCTTGGCTGTGCCGCTGCAGATTATGACAACGACGGCTTCGAGGATATCTACATTACGGCGCTCGATGGAGGTCATCTTTTTCGTAATCTCGGTCACGGAGAGTTTGCCGACGTTACGTCGAAAGCCGGCGTAGGCTCACCGGGCTTTGCCACTGGCGCAGTATGGTTCGACTATGACAATGATGGCAAGCTCGACCTGTTTGTCTCGCACTATGTCGAATGGTCAGTGGCCTCGGATCAGTACTGTACGCTGGATGGCAAGAACAAGTCCTACTGCACTCCAGAGTTATACAAAGGTCAGAGCGGAACGCTTTATCACAACAAAGGCAATGGAACCTTTGAGGATGTAACGAAGAAGGCGGGATTGTATGACGCGTCCAGCAAATCTCTCGGTGTGACGTTGATCGACTACGATAACGACGGTTGGCTTGATCTTTTCGTTGCCAACGACACGCAGCCGAATAAGCTTTATCGCAACAATCACGATGGCACCTTTACTGATCAGGCATTCGCCGCCGGGGTCGCCTTTAGCGATGCCGGAAAGGCGCGCGCGGGCATGGGTGCCGATGCTGCCGACTATGACGCATCGGGTAGACAGAGCCTCGTTGTCGGCAACTTTACCCAGGAGAGCCTGGGACTTTTCCACAATGACGGATCTGGTTTGTTCACCGACAAGGCAATGGCCGCCGGTATCGGCGCGCCATCCGCAAATTCGCTGACCTTCAGCGCGTTCTTTTTTGACTACGACCTCGATGGCTTGCCTGACATATTCGCCGCCAACGGTCACGTTGCCGACGACGTCAGCGTTGTCACGCCGACTGTTCATTACGCTGAATCCCCGCTGCTCTTCCATAATAAGGGCGATGGAAAATTTGAGGATGCCACGGAACATGTGGGTTCAGCTCTGCGGCAACCTATTGTTGGGCGCGGCGCAGCCTATCTCGATTTCGATAACGATGGAGATCCTGATCTCGTCATTACCACTAATAATGGTTCCGCCAAATTGCTGCGGAATGACAATGGAAATCAGAACGACGTATTGCGCGTGAAAGTGATCGGTACAAAGTCGAATCGCGATGGCATCGGAACTAGAATTATTTTGAAGACTAACAAAGGAGTGAAGATGTTCGGCATGGTGAAAGATGGTT
>NZ_LMUM01000018.1:30332-121577 GCF_009765985.1 Acidobacterium sp. S8 | reverse complement strand
TTGAAACTCCAGCGAGTAAACTCCAAGCCAGTGTTGCGTCCATCGGTTGAGACCGCCCGGCGTTTTCGGTAACTACAACCTGATAGAGATTTCAAATTGACACACTACTGAATTTGCCGCTGAGCGTGAACGCATATGGTGGCATAATAGCTGCAGCAAGCGCTTATCGCGCGGAGCCGCCTGAAGCGCTCCCAGTGAAAGAACCGCCAACACACTGCGAAACTCGGATTTAGGCAGCGACGCGCGGACAGAAAAGCCCTGAAGCGGTTCAGTAAAGAAAGGGAAAGCTGGGAAAGATCTCCCACAAAATCCCCCACATCTTGCCTTTTGAGCCCGATGTCGAAAATCTGGAAGCTACCGAAAGAATTGGAGGCGCGGGTCGGAATCGAACCGACGCATAAAGGTTTTGCAGACCTCTCCCTTACCGCTTGGGTACCGCGCCTTGGACAGATGATCTTACTTCAGCAGGCGGTGATGATGCCAATCTGCGTTGGCGGCTTTGAAATGCGCCGGGACCGCAGCTGACTGGAGCGGGAGACGGGATTTGAACCCGCGACCCTCGCCTTGGCAAGGCGATGCTCTACCACTGAGCTACTCCCGCAATTACTTGATTAGTATATCGGGTGGCGTGCAGGGGGTCAACGCGGGGCGGGGAATGATCTGCGGAGCCGAAAATCCCCGTTTCGTCCCTCGAATGCCCGGATCTGTCCCATAGCCGTTGCGGAAGGCGGACGGCACCTCCAGGATGAGTGCATGAAGACCTTCTTCCTTGCACTCTTTTTTCTTGCTGCCGGTTTGCCTGCGCTGCCGCAAGCCGGTGCTGTCCCGTCCTCGGACTGGTCGAGTTACGGCAATGATCCGGGTGGCATGCGGTATTCGAAGCTGACTGAGATCAATGCTGCCAATGTGAGCCAGCTGAAGGTGGCATGGGAGTTTCACACTGGTGATATCTCCGATGGAAAGGACGGCAGAAGGCGCAGCGGTCTTGAGACGACTCCGCTGATGGTGGATGGAACTCTCTACCTGACAACGGCATTCAATCGCGTGATTGCGCTCGATCCGGAGAGCGGGAAGCAGCGCTGGGCTTACGATCCGCATATCGATCAGGAGTGGGAGTCGGGAGATGGGCTCATCAATCGCGGTGCGGCGATATGGATCGATTCCAAGAGCGAGGGACAAGCGCCGTGCCACAGGCGAGTTTTTGAAGCAACGATTGATGCGCAGCTGGTTGCAGTAGATGCGGGAAGCGGAGCGCCGTGTGCCGGCTTTGGCAAAGATGGCAAGATCGGGCTGCGCGATGTTCCGGGATTTCGATCGGGGTGGTATCACATCACCTCGCCGCCTGCGGTGATTGACGACCTGGTGATTGTCGGCTCTGCGATTGACGACAACGGCCGCGCGGATATGCCGAGTGGGGTGGTGCGCGCCTTTGACGCACGGTCGGGGCAGCTGCGCTGGAGCTGGGACCCGATTCCGCCCAGCCGTTCGGCAGATCAGAAATGGCTTACGGGCGCGGCGAATGCGTGGTCGGTCATGGTGGTGGATCGAGAGCGCGACCTGGTGTTTGTTCCGACGGGAAGCGCCAGCCCTGATTATTATGGCGGCCTGCGTCCCGGAGACAACAAGTGGGCAAACTCGGTGGTGGCTTTGCATGCGAAGACGGGCGAAGTGGCGTGGGGCTTTCAGCTTGTGCATCACGATCTGTGGGATTACGACTCGGCCGCGCCGCCGCTGCTGGCAACGCTGCCGCATGAAGGCAGGAATGTTCCGGTTGTGATTCAGGGCAACAAGACGGGCTTCCTTTATGTGTTGAATCGAGATACGGGCAAGCCGGTTTTCCCGGTTGAGGAACGTCCTGTTCCGCAGAGCGATGTTCCGGGAGAAGTGACCTCGCCGACGCAGCCGATTCCTGTGGCTCCGCCGCCGCTGGCTCCGCAGCATGTGTCGGCAGACGATGCGTGGGGACTTACGCCGGAAGATCGCGATGCGTGCCGCACGTGGATACATGAGTTGCGTAATGAAGGCATCTTTACGCCGCCCAGCCTAAAGGGAACGCTCGCGATCCCGGGCAATGTTGGTGGCATGACATGGAGCGGCTACGCTTTCGATCCGGAACAGAATCTGCTGTTCGTGAATACAAATAATTTTCCGACGAAGGTGAAGTTGATTCCTCGCGCGGAATTTGTGCAGGAGATGCACAAAGGCGAGAAGGGCGAATACACCGCGCAGACAGGCGCGCCTTATGGAATGTTCCGGCGTCCGTTTCTTTCGCCGCAGGCACATCTGCCGTGTGTTCTTCCGCCATGGGGAATGCTGACGGCGGTCGACATGGCGAAGGGGACGATACGCTGGCAGGTTCCGCTTGGCAGCTTTGGCGGGCCTGCTCCGGCGGGAGCCCTGAGCCTTGGCGGCCCTATCGTAACGGCGGGCGGCCTCGTGTTCGTGGCGGGAACGTATGATCCTTACATTCGCGCATTCGATGCAAAGACGGGAAAGAAACTATGGGAGGCGAAGCTGCCGGCGAGCGGACACGCTATGCCGATGACCTACAGCGTGCACGGGAAGCAGTACCTGGTGATTGCCGCCGGAGGCCATGCGCATATTGATGAAGAGCCGCAGGGAGACGCGATTCTGGCGTTTGCCTTGCCATAATTGGTGCTGAAATGAAGCGCATTCGCCTTTACATCCTGCTGTATTTCACCTGCGTGCTTTGCATCAATGTGGCGTATCGCTCGCTCGACAATGTGGCGCGCGGCCGTGCGCCGCAGTGGACCGTGATCTCTATTGAGCAGGCGACGGGCGTTTATGGAATTGTGCTGTTGCTGCCGCTGGTCTTCTGGGGCGCGCGTCGCTTTCCGCTGCGGTTTTCGCCGCTGCGAATTTCCCAGCACGTCGCGGTGTTACTGGTTTTCTCGACGGTACACACGCTCTGGAATTGGGGATCGCGCGAGGTGGTTTTTCTGCTGCTTGGCATGGGGCACTATGACTATGGGCTAATGCGGGTTCGATTTTTCATGGAGTTTCCGAGCGATCTGCTTGTGTATGCGCTGTGCGTTTCCGGCTACATGATTTATCAGGACTGGCTGCGCAGCAGAGATGTGGAGCAGCAGCTGGCGGCTGCGCGACTTGAGAACCTGAGCCGTCAACTGCAGCCGCACTTTCTGTTCAATGCGCTCAATGCGGTTTCAGGCGTGATGTATGAAGATGTGGCGCGGGCTGATGAGATGCTGGCGCGCATCAGCGATTTTCTTCGGGCCACGCTGCGCCTGCCCGAGTCCCCGCTGATTGCCGTTTCATCGGAGCTGGATTTTACGCGGCGCTATCTCGATGTGATGCAGACGCGGCTTGAGAGTCGATTGCGCTTTGCTATCTCATGCGACCCGCAAGCAGAGGCGGTGCGCGTGCCTGCGCTCATTCTGCAGCCGCTGGTGGAGAATGCAGTGGAGCACGGAACGGAGCCGGAGTCGGGAAATCTGAATATTGAGATTGTTATTCAAAAAGCGGACGGGCTTGTCCGCATTACGATTCGCGATCATGGACCTGGCCCGGCGCGGAGCACTGGCGGACACGGCCTCGCGAATACAAGGCAGAGGCTGGCGACGGCTTATCGCGGAGAGGCGAGCCTGCGACTGGAGCGCCATCCTCTTGGCGGCGCAGTTGCGGAGATTCTGATACCGGCATGATGCGCGTTTTTCTTGTCGAAGACGAACCACCGGCGATGCGCAAGCTGCAGAGACTTGTGGCGGCGCAGCCTTCTCTCACTGTGTGCGGAACAGCGTCGACGTATCAGGAAGCTGTTGCTGGAATTGCGCAGGCTAAGCCGGACCTGCTGATTCTGGATATTCGGTTGCCGGACGGAACTGGTTTTGAAATTTTGCAGGCAGTGCCTGAAGGCAGCCGTATTCAGGTGATCTTTCTCACGGCTTATGACGACTATGCTCTTGCAGCCTTTGACGTTGCGGCTTTGGACTATCTGGTAAAGCCGGTGACGGAAGAACGCTTTGCCCAGGCGATTGAACGCGCGCGCGAACGGTTCACTCATTCGGTGGCGGCAGAAAACAGATATGCGAAGCGTTTTCTGGTGGAGAGGCTGCGAGCAGCCTTTCTACTGCCGGTGGAATCGATTGACTGGATTGCCGCCGAACGGAATTATGCGCTTCTCTACAGCGGGATGGGTGAGTTTGCTTTGCGTTCGACGATGGATTCGCTCGAACAGAGTTTAGATCCTGAACAATTCATCCGCCTCAGCCGAAGCGCGATTGTGCGTATTACGGCGATAGACCATATCGAGAACGATGGAGACGGCAACAGAGTGATTGTTCTTTCCTCGGGAGCGAGGATTGCAGCGTCGAAGCGTTACTGGTCGACGGCGCTTGCACGGTTGTTGTGAAGGTACGATCTCGATTTTCAGCGGGCAGCGTCTGCCAAGGGCGATCTTCCTTTGCCCTCTTCCACCCTTACGATTTCGCCGTCGCGCATGTGCAGAATGCGGTCTGCAATGGCTGCGGCTTCCGGGTTGTGGGTAATCATCAGCACTGTCTGTTTCAACTCGCGATTCGAGCGCAACAGCATGTCGAGGACAGCATCGGCATTCTTGCTGTCAAGATTTCCGGTTGGCTCATCCGCCAGAATGATGGCGGGATGCGTGATCAAAGCCCGGGCCATGGCTACGCGCTGCTGCTCGCCGCCGGAAAGCTCGGATGGGCGATGATTCAGGCGTCCGAAAATGCCGAGGAGGCGTGTGAGGTGCTCGAGGTAAGCCCGGTCCATGGGCTCTTTGCGGCCGGAGATCTCATACGCGATCTCGATATTCTGCATGGCAGTAAGGGTCGGGAGCAGGTTAAATCGCTGGAAAACAAAGCCGATCTTGCTTTTGCGCATGGCCGTGCGCTCGCTGTCGCTTAGAGCGCTGAAGTCTGTTCCACCGATCACAACGCGGCCTGATGTCGGACGGGTGAGCCCACCGAGAATATAGAAGAGAGTGGATTTGCCGCTGCCGGAGGGACCTACGATACTGACGAACTCGCCAGATTCGATGGTGAACGAAGCATTGGTCAGCGCCGGGACGTCGATCTTTCCAGTGCGATAAACCTTCGAGAGATGCTCTGCGATGATGATGGGCTGCACCCTTTGATTGTAAATGCAGCCTATACGCAGATGGTTACGCTATGGCGGCAGCAGGATGGCTGTCGGGAATGGGATGGTAGGGGCGCAGCACTTTCTTCGGTCCGCGCTTGCGGGCGATCATGATGCGGATGCGTTCGAGCAGTTCGAGCGGAGCGCATGCGCCCTTGGGCAGGAATGCATCGGCGTGGCTGGCGCGATCGAAAGCCTTGACGGTGCCGCTGAGAAGCAGCATGGGCACTTCGGGCGTGATCTCTTTCATGCGCCGCACCAATTCGTTTCCATCCAGTTGCGGCATCAGCAGATCGCTGACCACGAGGTCAATACCGCCGCTGCGGAAGGCTTCCAGTGCTTCTTCTCCGGAGAGCGCGGTAAGCACGCGGTAGCCGCGGGTTTCGAGAAGGAATTTGCGAACGGAGAGTGCTTGTTCGTTGTCGTCTACGCAAAGAATAACTTTTCTGGGCCTCATGGGTTCCTTAACGGCTTCGCACATTAGGGCGAAGCGGATGAGGGCAGACACACTTCAAGCGTGCGAGCCCGTGGGGGTGGTCGGGCCGCTGTCCGAATCGAAACGTGGCTCGGCTGTCCGCGCGGCGTGGAGGCTCTTTTTAGAAAAAGTATTGTCCTCCACGCTAGAAGCGCGGCGCCGCAGCTCCCGTTTCAACGCGGGATGCGGTTGAGCCAGAAGGCGGCATGGTTGCCGGCGCAACAACCAGGCAGCTTCTGCGATGCTTGCGCGTTTCTCGGGGAAAATTCCGGAAGGTGGCAGGCTTTGCAAAAGCGGCCGCAAGCGCACATGCCTGCGCACTCTGGCTCTCATTCAGTTGTCAGTAATCGGCGAAAGTCGCGTTTCACAATTCCGAAACGCTTGCCAAGAGTACGAAGGGCTGAGCCGCGTGTAAACGGGGAAGATGAAGCGAAGGAGACGTGAATTTTTCACTAGCGATTCACCGGATTTTGATTTGACGGCGTGGTTATTGGCGATTCGCGTGAACAGGCCTGTTGAAAGCATGTGAATCATTCAAGGAAAAAGCGTCCCTTTGCTACGAAAACAGTGCTGCCGGAGACACGCACTTCCCGAATTGAAACTCCATCACGTTTCGCGCGCACGCCGATATCGCTTGCACGACCCATTTCAATGCCCTGACGGATGTGCAACATCTCGTCTGAGCCGGCTACGCCGTGGTGCACAAGATAGGCGATAGCGCAGCCGGCCGCCGAACCGGTTGCAGGATCTTCGCCGTTGTAGAACTGCATGCGTGCTCTCCAGACGCCTCTGACTTCCGGCGCGACGCAATAAAAAAATTTCGCATCGCGATTTTCCAGATAATCGCTCGCAGTCGCAGCAGAGATGCGCAGCGTAGCCAGTCGATCCACAGAGCGAAACGGAACGATGCAGAACGGCAGGCCAGTGGATACTGTCTGAATTGGCATATCGGCGGACAAGTCGTCTACATGAATACCGATCGCGCGGGCGACGGCATCGCGATCGTGGATTTGTCCGAAAACGGGATCCGGCTGCGTCATCTCGCCATGGGGTGCTGCCTGGGGCGATCCGGAAAAGCGAACTTCGACTGCGCCTACATTCAATTCGAGGCGAATGAGTTCGTGATTGGCGTATTCGGGCAGAAACTGGCGGATGAAGCTGCTGGTGCCAAGCGTCGGATGCCCGGCGAAGGGCAGTTCTTCTTCGGTGGTGAAGATGCGAACGCGCACGCCGCGGAGACGCTCCATCTCCGACGCACGGCGAATGATGAAAGTGGTCTCGGAGAGATTCGTTTCACTTGCGAGCCGCTGCATCTCGGCAGGCGACAAATCTCCGGCATTCTCGAAAACCGCAAGCTGGTTGCCCTGAAAGGGTGTGCTCGTGAAAACATCGCAGAGGTGATAATCGAGTTCGCGCATAGTGATAAGTTTCGCAGAGTGGCAGCGTTATGGATGAGGGATTCGGTGTCGAACCTGCTCGTGCCAATGGTGGAAATTGGTTGCTATTCGCCGATAGCTGTTTGACACGCCTGCGGTCACGGACTATGCTTCTTTTTGAAGATGAATCACACCGCTCCAACCTGCATGTGTCTGTGCTGCTGCTGTCGCTGCTGCACTATGCGGGTGTGTTCCTAGAGCGAAGTCCAGAAGAAACAAGCTCAATCACCCACCCGCAAATGCCGAGGTGGGTTTTTCATTTACAGGAAGGATCGCGAATTAAAATGTCACTCCGCATCAACGATATTGCGCCGGATTTCACGGCTGAGACTACCCACGGGACGATTCATTTCCACGAGTGGATCGGTGATAACTGGGCGGTGCTCTTCTCCCACCCGAAGGATTTCACCCCTGTCTGCACCACCGAGCTGGGCGCTGTTGCCGGCCTCGAAAAGGATTTTGCCGCGCGGGGAGCCAAGGTGATTGGACTCAGTGTGGACAAGGTAAGCGATCACAGCAAGTGGCTCACGGACATTCAGGATGTGAGCGGCCATGCCGTCAACTACCCCATCATTGGAGACCCGGACCTGAAGATCGCCAAGTTGTATGACATGCTGGCGGCGGATGCGGGCGAGTCCTGCGAAGGGCGGACACCTGCGTTGAACGCGCCTGTGCGGACTGTCTTCGTCATCGGTCCTGACAAGCGCATCAAGCTGACACTGGCTTATCCCATGACGACGGGTCGCAACTTCGACGAGATCATCCGCGTGCTCGATTCGATTCAGCTCACGGCGAAGCATCGTGTGGCGACTCCGGCAAACTGGAAGCAGGGCGGCGACGTCATCATAACCGGGGCGGTTTCGAATGATGAAGCCGATAAGATTTTTCCCGGATACAAGACAGTGAAGCCTTATCTGCGTACTGTGTCGCAGCCTGAATAACGTATTCTTGAGATCATCCGCCGCGCACCTCGCATGGCGCGGCGGACAAAGAGCACCGGTGGCGAAGTGGCTAACGCGCTGGTCTGCAAAACCAGTATTCGCGGGTTCAATTCCCGCCCGGTGCTCCAATTGCGTCTGTTACCATCCGTCTTCAATGCCCATCCTGGAAACTCCCCAATATTCCGCAGGTCGTCGGTAGCGATCTGGATTCTGCCTCAAATTTCTGCGGACGGGCAGGCTACCAAAATCCTGAAATTGAATCTAACCATGCGTTGATCGAGTCGCCACTGGCATTGATGCAGCGGTTTGACAGCTGAATTTCGCTGGTGATACATCTTTTTCCTGTGCACAATCGGTTGCGCTAACTGATTGCAAATATAAAAACAGTACAGATCAGTAACTCTTGGAGGCAGTATGCAAGGACTCACCATTGGGCAAAAACATGTTGTTTTAGCGCCCAAATCACGCACTTTCGAGCGGTTTTTGTGCCTTTTCGCGGTCATTCTGATGCTCGGATTTGCGGGTACGGCGCAGGCGCAATACCGGGCGTCCATTCGCGGAAACGTGACCGATCCGTCGGGCGCAGTGATTCCGGGCGCGAAGGTCACGCTGACCAATACGGACACCGGCCAGAAACTGGTAAGCACGAGCGACGCGAGCGGCATTTACAACTTCAATGCCCTTCCGCCGGCGCACTTTTCGATGACGATCGAGAAGGACGGCTTCACGACCAAAGATCTGTCGCAGGTGCAGATCATCCCTGAGCAGCTGAATGCGATCAATGTTCAACTGGAACCGGGCGCGGTTCAAACGACGGTGACGGTATCGACCACTACTCTCGGGCTCGATTCGGAGACGGCTACGGTCAGCTCGACGATCAGCAGCAATCAGATTCAGCACCTGCCGTCGTTTAACCGCGATATCTTTCAGCTGGCGCAGCTGACGCCGGGAGTGTTCGGCGATGGCTCGCAGTCGGGCGGCGGCGGCGCACAAGCCCTGCCGGGGAACCAGGGCCCTGGTGGAACCGGCGGCGGTTCCGGCGGCATCTTCCAGACGGAGAATGGACCGCAGATTCAGACCCGTGGCGGCCAGTATGAGACGAACAGCATCACGGTCGACGGCATCAGCACGGTAAGCGCAGTGTGGGGCGGCACGTCGGTCATTACTCCGAGCGAAGATTCAGTCGATAACCTGAAGGTGACATCGAACAGCTATGACTCTGAGAATGGACGCTTCAGCGGCGCGCAAATCCAGGTCACATCGAAGAGCGGCACGAATAATTTCCATGGAAGTGCCTTCTTCAAAGCATCGCGACCGGGATTGAATGCGTATCAGCGGTGGAACGGTCCAGGTTCCAATATCTCGGGCACAGCGGCAGAGCGCGGAGTCAACAGGGACAATAACCGCTTCAACCAGTACGGTGGCAGCCTCGGCGGCCCGATCTGGAAGAACCGGCTCTTCGCATTCTTTAACTGGGAGACCAGCCCGCTCGATGCCACTTCTACTACGCAGGGCTGGTATGAGACTTCGCAGTTCGATTCGCTGGCAGGTATAGCGCCGATCGCAGCGACGTATCTTGCATTTCCGGGAGCTGCCGTAGCTGCCAACGGCATCGTTCAACGCACCTGCGCCTCGATTGGACTGAAGGAAGGCGTGAACTGCAATACCACTGGTCAGGGCCTTGATGTCGGATCGCCTCTCCGTAATGGAGTCGGGTTTCAGGATCCGACATATGGCGGAAGCATCAACAATCCGGGTGTAGGCAATGGCCTGGATGGCGTGGCCGATATGGCCTACTTCAATACGATTAACCCGACCACTACTTCGCAGTCGCAGTACAACGGCCGTCTGGACGCACAGGCGACGCAGAACGACCACATCAGCTTTACGATTTACTGGGTTCCCGTCAGCACCACCAACTTCCAGGGACCGGTTCGCACGGCGAATTTCTGGCATCACTCACAGGTCAACGATGCGATTTCGGTGATCTGGAACCATACTTTCTCACCCACGCTGTTGAACCAGGCGCGTGCTAACGCCGCTGGATGGCGCTGGAATGAAGTTTCCACCAATCCGCAAGCTGCTTTCGGTTTGCCGCAGGGCAATCTTGACAGCATTGGAACCATCGCCAATGACAATGGCTTTCAATACTTCGGTGCTCCGGGACCAAGCGATCTGAATCAGTGGACGTATAGCTACAACGACGTGCTGACAAAGATTCTCGGACGTCACAGTATCAAAGTAGGTGGCGAACTTACTCGTCTGTACTACCTAAACAATCCTGTTTACGCGGCGCGTCCGCAGTTCTTCTTCAATAACCTGTGGGATTTTGCGAATGACGCTCCTTACAAGGAAACCGGGTTCTTCGCTTCCGCCACTGGCGTTCCTTTCTCTAACCGGCAGGATGACCGCCAAAACCTGTGGGGCGCTTTTGTGCAGGACGATTTCAAGATTCGTCCGAACCTGACCTTAAACCTGGGCCTGCGCTGGTCTTATTTTGAATCGTTGTATGCGAAGCAGGACAACATGGATGTCTTCCGTTTTGGAACGAATGCGAGCAATCCGCTCGACGGGATCAACATCCGGGTTGGCGGCAGTCTCTACGAGCCGGGCAAGAACAACTGGGGACCGCAGGTAGGTTTTGCGTGGCTGCCAATGCAGAGCAATGGCAACCTCGTGATTCGCGGCGGTTTTGGAATGAACTACAACCAGAATGAAATCGCCATCACGGCCAACGTGAACAACAATCCTCCGAATGGCGTGAATGCGAACTTCGTTTGCGCTTATCCGTACACGACAAATCCGAACTGCGCCGGGACGGGCATTCAGTATGAAACCGCGAGTGATCCTCATTCCATCTTCGGGTATGCGCCCAATCCGAACGCCATTACCACCTTCGGAAGCGACAATCTTCCGGTCAGCGGATCCCCGATTGGTGTGACGTCTTATGAATCACACCCCAAAACGATTACCAACTACCACTACTCGCTCGACATGCAGTATCAAATGCCGTTCGACATCGTAGCGACGCTGGGATATCAGGGAAGCGAGACGCGGCACCTCTACATTCAGAACAACTGGAATGCAGTAGCTGCGGCGCGGGGACTTCCACTCGACCCCAGAATTCAGAGCCTGGATTTTTATCAAAACTCCGGCAATGGAAATTTCAACACGATGATCGCGACACTCGCGCATAACTTCAGCCACGGCTTCCAGACGCAGGTGCAGTACACCTGGGCAAAGGCGATGGATGAGAACTCCGGACCTTATTCAGAGGATCTATATCCATACGATACGCATGCGGCATATGGGCGCTCAGACTACAACGTGCAGGATGCGGTGAAGGTATTCGGTTTGTGGCAGCCGGTTTTTTTCCGCGGCGGCCATAACTGGGTTGAAAAGGTAGCAGGCGGATGGTCGGTGAGCGGCATCTGGAACTGGCATACAGGCTTCCCGTGGAACCCGGTCTATAACACCAACGGAAATACGTACTTCTCAGGCAGCGGTTATAGCCAGCTGCGGCCGACAACGATTGTGCAGGGGTACGGCAGGAACACCGGTAACAAGTCGTTCGAGTCCAGCAACCCGAACTTCGGTGGAGATGGAACGCAGTATTTCCTGCCTCCGTCGTATGTTCAGGGAGCGCCTTTTCCGGCTGCTTCGCCCGCTCCAGCGCCGGGGATCAAGCGCAACACTCTAAACAGCCCGGGTTACAACGATCTGGACGCAAGCTTGACGAAGGCTTTCGGGCTGCCGAAGATGCCGGTACTTGGCGAGAATGCCAGGTTCGAAATTCGCGCCGATTCTTACAATCTATTCAATAAGACGAATATCAAAACGAGCTCGATTGATAACGTCTTAGGCTCGGTTGCACCTGATGGCACGGCGAGTCCGAACGGGGACTTTGGAGTCGCTGCGAATGCTCTGGGCAGCAGGACGATTCAGCTGCAGGCGCGCTTCAGCTTCTAATTTTGCCTCCCTTGAGAGGGTGCGCTCTTCCACGGCGTACCCTCTTTTCTTTCGGATTGAGCGTCTGCGCTCGTAAAAAATTCTCGTGATCTTATTTCTGATATACGTGCCTTCTTAACCAGGAGTTCTCATTTTGCGATTGAAATACTTTTCCGCTGTGGTTCTTGCCTTCATGGGTTTCTGCTTACCCGACATTGCGCAACAACAGAAGATTGAAATTAATGCTCAGGGAGAGATGACGCCTTTTCCTCATTTCTGGGAGGAGATGTTCGGGTCGGGGCGCGCGAATCTTACTTTGCGCGAGAGCTACCGCAATGATCTGCGCGCGGTAAAGCAGGTTACGGACTTCCGATATGTGCGCTTCCACGGCATTCTTCACGACGAGAACGGCGTTTATAACGAAGATGAGCACGGCAATGCGGTTTACAACTTTGCTTATGTGGACCAGATTTACGATGGGCTGCTGAAGAACGGCGTTCGACCGGTAGTGGAAATCAGCTTCATGCCGAAGAAGCTCGCCTTCAATCCGGATGCGCTGCATCCCTTCTGGTACAAGCAGAATGTTTCGCCGCCGAAGAGCCTGGAGCGGTGGGATGACCTGATGACCCACTTCGCGCAGCACCTGGTGGATCGCTACGGCATTGAGGAAGTGTCGCAGTGGTACTTCGAAGTGTGGAACGAGCCGAATATCGATTTCTGGAATGGCATTCCTAGAGAGCAAAGCTATTTTGAGCTGTATGCGCATACGGCCCGCGATCTGAAGAGTGTGAGTCCGCGCCTGCGTGTGGGAGGGCCTGCGACGGCTGCGGCTTCATGGGTGGATGAGTTTTTGAAATATGCTGCTGATAACCATGTGCCGGTGGATTTCGTGACGAGCCACGGTTATGCGGATGACACACCGGAGAATCTGTTTGGGACAAAGGAAGATATTCCGATGGATGACCGCGTGTGCGGCGCGATTGGAAAGGTGAGAAAGCAGATTCAAGCGTCAGCGATGCCGAAGCTGCCGCTTTTCTGGACGGAGTGGAATGTGCAGGGCATGAACGAGTCGCGCGATACGGCGTTTGTGGGAACAGGGCTGGCGAATACGATTCGCGAATGCGATGGGCTGGTGGACATGATGTCGTTCTGGACCTTCTCCGATGTGTTTGAAGAGGGCGGCCCGATTGCGAAGCCTTTTGACGGCGAGTTTGGATTGCGGGCGAAGGGCGGCATCAACAAGCCCAGCTATTATGACTTTGCCTTGCTGCACCAGCTTGGCGACCGGCGTATTGCGAATCCTTCATCGGACGCGATCGTGACGAAGAGTGTGGATGGAAGCCTCGCGATTGCGCTGTGGAATATTGTCGATCCGGATAAGACGGGGACGACGAAGCGGGTGGAGCTTGATCTGCACGGCCTGGCTGGGGATGCTGCGGTTACGATCAGCCGTGTAGATGAGACGCACAGCAATACGCTGGCTGCTTATAAGAAAATGGGCAGCCCGCTTGATCCGACGGATGCGCAGGTGGAGCAGCTGAATCGCGAGACGGCGTTGGGTGATCCAGAGCAGCGGAAGTTAGAGAATGGCAAGCTGGATTTGACGTTGGGACCGAACGCTCTTTTGCTGATCAAGGTTGGCCGATGATGAGGCGGCATAGCGTTTGTTGCCGAAGTGCTTTTTGTCTGCTGGCGGCATTACTGATTTTGTCGTGCCATGCATTTGCCGATCAGAATTATTCTCAGCAGGTTTTCTTTGAGAACAGCCTCTCGCCTGGATTTTATTTTTACAGCTCGGGAACAGTCTCGAATCCGAGTGCGCTCAAGCTGGTGGACGGAAAATTACCGGTGGAAACGGCGGAGTTCGTCAGCGGACCCAATGCGCTTGCGCTTGAGTGGCAATCGATGGCTGGCGGTGGATGGGATGCGGAGATCGATCTTTATGCCTGGCGTAATCGCGATATCGATTTTCCCGGCGACAGCCTTTTTCTCTGGCTGTATTCGAAAGAAGGCATTCGCGCGCAGGACCTTCCGAAGATAGCGCTGCGCGATGTCGCGCGGAATTTTACTGGGCAGATTGCTCTCGGAGCATTCACGAGTGATCTGGCACCCGGTAGGTGGACTCGCGTTCGTATCCCACTGGATCGGTTTTCGACGGCGTCGCTGCATGCTTTCGAGCCGCGGCATTTAGGCGCCATTATTTTTGCGCAAGGCGCAGCCGATGGCGTTTCGCACGATCTTTTTATCGATGATGTGCGCATTGAGAGTGCTGAGAAGAGCAAGCATGTGCCGTCGACGCCGAAGCTGCTTGAGGCGAAAGGTTATGAGCGGCATGTCGATCTCAGATGGGAAGCATCGCCTGATCCAACGGTGGCGCAGTATGTAATTTATCGCTCGATGCAGGGCGGGCCGTATCGCGCTATTGGGGTGCAGCGATATGGGGTGAACCGTTATGCGGATTTTATTGGTGATCCGCATGCGACGGCTTCCTATAAGGTTTCTGCGCGAACTTCTTCGCTGCGGGAATCACCTCAGTCAGCGGCGATGACGGCTTCCACACGTCCGATGACGGATGATGAGCTGCTGACGATGGTGCAGGAGGCGTCGTTCCGTTACTACTGGGAGGCGGACGAGCCGAATTCTGGGATGGCGAGGGAGAATACTCCCGGCGACGATGATGTGATTGCGCTGGGGGCGAGCGGATTCGGAATCATGGCGATGGTGGTGGGCGCGGAGCGAGGCTTTGCACCGCGTGAGCAGGTGGCGGATCGCATGCTTCGCATCACCGAGTTTCTGGCGCGCGCAGATCGCTTTCACGGTGTGTGGCCGCACTTCCTTAGCGGCAAGACGGGGCATACGCTTCCTGTCTTCGGAATGTATGACGACGGCGCGGATCTGGTGGAGACCTCGTTCCTGATGCAGGGTCTGCTTACGGCGAGGCAGTACTTCAAGGAAGACAATGAGCAGGAGCGCAAGCTGCGCGATAACATCACGAACCTCTGGCAGGGAGTGGAGTGGGATTGGTTCAGAGCTACGCCGAATAAGGATGCGCTCTACTGGCACTGGTCGCCTGACTATGCTTTTCACATCGCCAATCGGCTGCAAGGCTGGAATGAGGTGATGATTACGTATCTGCTGGCGATTGCTTCGCCGACGCATTCGGTGCCTGCGAGTCTTTATCACACCGGCTACACGGCAGAGGGAACGGAGCACGCATATGGCGAGAAGCATACGTACTTCGGCATTCCGCTGAATATGAGTTACACGGCGGGGTCACCGGGGCCGCTCTTCTTCACGCAATATTCTTACCTGGGCTATGACCCTCACGGATGGCGCGACAAGTATGCTGACTACTTCGAGAACAATCGCAACGAAGCGCGGATCAGCCAGGCTTACAGCATCGCGAATCCTCTGCATATGAAGGGTTACGGCGCGGACTCATGGGGATTGACTGCTGTCGATGGGCCGAAGGGTTATCACGAATACAAACCATTCACTGGAGATGACGGCACGATTGCGCCGACGGGGGCTATCAGCAGCTACGCATATACACCGGAGGCGTCGATGCTGGCTCTCAAGCACTTCTATCGCGATCTGGGCGCACAGCTTTGGGATATCTATGGCTTTCGCGATGCCTTCAACCAGCAGGAGAACTGGTATGCGGGAATTACCATGGGATTGAACCAGGCACCGATGGCAGTGATGATTGAGAACGGCCGCAGCGGGCTGATCTGGAAGTGTTTCATGTCCAATCCGGAGCTGGCACGCGTGCAGCAGGAGATTGGACTGGAGAAGGTTGGAAGCAGATAGACGGCGCGATCCGCTGGCCTATTGAGCCGAGTTTGGAAAGGGAAAATCATGAGCGCGGAGGACGGAGAAGGCTCCTCGCACCAGAAGAATGTCAGGCCGGATTTGAAGGAATTGGCAAGGCATCTGGGTGTGTCGCAGACGACAGTTTCGCGCGTGCTAAATGGATCAGCAAAGCACTATCGCATTTCAGCGGAGACGCAGGAAAGAGTTTTAGAAGAAGCAGCCAAGCTGAATTACAAGGCGAACGTGCTGGCTCGCAGTTTGAGGAGCAAGCGGAGTCATACGATTGGCGTGATGGTGCCTGAGATCAGCGAAGGGTATTCGACGGCTGTGTTGGGGGGCATTGAGGATGTGCTGCTGCTTTCCGGATATTTTTACTTTGTGGTGAGCCATCGGCATCACGACGACAGGCTGCGCGAATATCCCTCGCTGCTGCTGTCGCGTGCCGTCGAGGGGATTATCGCTGTCGATACGCCGCTGCACGAAGACCTGCCGGTGCCCGTGGTCGCGGTTTCGGATCATCATCACCGGCCTGCGGTGGTCAATATCGAGCTGGATCATGTGCTGGCTGCGCGATATGCGCTGGAACATCTGCATGGATTGGGGCATCGGCAGATTGCTTTTATCAAGGGACAGAGTTTCAGCTCGGATACGCGGGCGCGGTGGCGTGCGATCTGTAAGGTGGCTGCTGATATGGATATTGAAGTGAATCCGAATTTAGTGACGCAGCTTGATGGCGATGGGCCTGGCATTGAGACGGGCAGGGTGGCTACTGCCACTTTGCTGGATCGTGGTGTGCCTTTCACTGCTATCTTTGCCTTCAACGATCTTGCCGCTATCGGCGCGATTACTGTTCTGCGCGAGGCGGGGATACAGGTGCCGGAGCAGGTTTCGGTTGTGGGATTCGATGATATTTTGAGCGCTGCGACCAATAACCCTCCGCTGACAACAGTGCGCCAGCCGCTGCATGAGATGGGTCGCGCGGCTGCGAGCACTTTGCTCGAGATGATCCACAAAGAGAAGTCAGAGTGGCCGAAACATCCTATTCGCATGCTCCCGGCGTTTGTGGAGCGGCAATCTACCCAGGAGAACCATGTTGTTTCTTAAAGTATGTGCTTCCTCTTCTGCAGCATCCACCGCCAGAAAGATGGCCGGGGTCGGCATCACCTTTGTTTTTCTCGCTGCTTCCGCAGTTGCACAAAAAGCTGCTGCGCCTTCGAATAAGCAGCTTGCGTCAGCTGCTATTGAGCGTAAGGTCGATTCATTGCTGAAGCAGATGACGCTGGAGGAGAAGATTGGCCAGCTGGTGCAGTACAACGACAGCGGCTACGCAGGCGCTGCCGATGCCGCACAGCTGGCGGCGAACCCCGAGGCTCGTAATGGGGTGAACTCCATGGAACTGGCGGCTTCCGGAAAGCTCGGCTCGATGCTGAACACGGTTGGTGCAGAGAAGACCAATGCCTTTCAGCACGCGGCTGTCGATAAAAGCCGGTTGCACATTCCGCTGCTGTTCGGGGCTGACATTATTCACGGCTATCGCACGATCTATCCGCAGCCGCTCGGACTTGGAGCCACTTTTGATCCGGAGCTGGTGAAGGATGTCGCTCACATGTCCGCGGTGGAGGCGACGACTGCTGGCGTGCGCTGGTTCTACTCGCCGATGGTGGACATTTCGCGCGATGCGCGGTGGGGCCGCACGACGGAAGGCGCGGGAGAAGACGCCTATCTAGGCGCAGCGATGGCGCGGGCTTACATACAGGGCTACCAGGGAGATGATCTTTCGAATCCGGAGAGCGTGGCCGCATCAGTGAAACATTTTGCCGCCTATGGCGCAGCCGAGGCCGGGCGCGAATACAACACGACGGACATGTCGGAGATTCGGCTGCGGCAGGATTATCTGCCGCCCTACAAGGCTGCCGTCGAAGCAGGCGCCGCGACGATTATGAGTGCGTTCAATGCGCTGAATGGCGTTCCGGCGACGGCGAATCCGTTTTTATTGCAGAAGGTTCTCCGCGACGAATGGGGCTTTGATGGGTTCGTGGTCAGCGATTACACGGCCATTATGGAACTGACGCATCACGGCATTGCTCTCGATCCCGCGACAGCGACGCGCAAGGCGTTTCTGGCCGGCGTGGATGTGGATATGATGTCGCACTACTACGACACGGAGCTTCCGGGGCTGATTCGCAGCGGGCAGGTTCCGATGAGCGTGGTGGATGAATCGGTACGAAGAGTGCTGCGGGTGAAGTTTGCGCTGGGACTTTTTGAGCATCCGTATGCGCGCGGCACGGAGATTACAGCAGCAGTTTCTGAGCATCGTCCGCTGGTGAGGAAGGCAGCAGAAGAATCGTTTGTGCTGCTCAAGAATGATGCTGTTCAAGGGAATCCTGTTCTCCCGTTATCATCGGGAGCGAAGAAGATTGCTCTGATTGGTCCGCTCGGCGATAACCCGGGCGAGATGCTGGGCTCGTGGAGTGGCGGACCGCAATTATCTGACGTTGTGACCATCAAAGCTGCGCTGGAAAGCCGCGCGAAGAAGAACGACGGATCGGTGGTTTTTGAAAAGGGCACGGAGTTTACCGGAACTTCCGACAGCGGTTTCGCAGGAGCGGTGCAGGCGGCGAAGCAGGCGGATGTTGCGGTTCTCGCGCTGGGCGAATCCGGCGTGATGAGCGGTGAAGCGGGCTCGCGGGCGCATCTTGATCTGCCAGGTAACCAGGAACAGCTTCTTGAAGCAGTTGCTGCTACCGGCAAGCCGATTGTGCTGCTGGTTTTCTCGGGACGTCCCCTGGTATTGACCTGGGCGGCGCAGCATGTAGCGGCGATTATGGAAGTCTGGTTCCCGGGAACGGAAGCCGGCTCTGCAATTGCGGATGTTCTTTACGGCGACGTTTCGCCGAGCGGCAAGCTGCCGATGAGCTTTCCCTGGGCTGTGGGACAGGAGCCACTTTACTACAACCAGTTTCCTACCGGGCGTCCGGCGACCGGGATTGATCTCATGCAGCCGCCGGGTGGAGATTCGCGATTCTTTTCGCGTTACATCGACGTGCCGAATCGAGCGCTCTTTCCTTTCGGGTTCGGCCTGACCTATACGCAGTTTTCTTATGGGAAGGTAAGTCTTTCGAGGACTGCCGTGCCGCTTCGCGAGGCGAATGTGCAGGGGGCGCGAAATCTGATGACGGCAACCGCGACGGTTACGAATGCAGGCAGCCGTGCAGCGACGGAGGTGGTGCAGTGTTATGTGGGAAACTTGGGAGCGAGTGTGGAGCAGCCGATTCGCAGCCTGCAGGGCTTTGCGAGGGTCACGCTGAAGCCGGGCGAGTCTCGACAGGTGTCATTTCCGCTGGGATTCGATGAGTTGTCGTTCTACAACAGTGAGAACCGAGCCGTGGTTGAGCCGACTCAATATACGGTGTGGGTCGGCGATAGTTCATTGGCGACGGATTCCGCAGAATTCAAGGTAAATCCTTAATAACCAATAATTTGAGGCGAAAAAGCGACGGGTGTCGATTTTGCGAAACTAGATTGACACCTGCCGGGTTCAATAAAAGGCAAATAGAATATAGATAGGCCTCCTGGAATCGTGACCATGGGGGCTGTTTTGTCCGAAATTGGCTTTTGGACCCACTTTCACGCGCGCATCTAAGGATTACGGCGAAAGAAATCTCTTCGCCTGCCAGAAAACATATGTGGAAACGATCTCGCCTTATAGCTGCTGTCCTGTTCTCGGTTACTCTGCTTGCCTTTGCAGATCCGGCCCCGTTTGATCTTGCTGGACCGACGATAGAAGTCCGCGTTTCGCGGAACGGCAAGACGCTGCCGATCTCGAAGGTGCCGAATCTTGTAGTGGGGGACAGGCTGTGGATTCACCCGGTCATGCCTCCGGGACAGTCCATCAAATACTTGCTGATTGTGGCCTTTCTGCGCGGATCCACGAATCCTCCGCCGGAAAGCTGGTTCACGAAGGCCGAAGCCTGGGACAAGAAAGTTCAGCAGGAAGGCATTTTTGTAAATGTGCCGAAGGATGCGCAGCAGGCGATCGTCTTTCTTGCTCCGTCTACCGGTGGCGATTACGGAGCGGTCCGGGACGCAGTGCATTCCCGTCCGGGCTCGTTTGTGCGCTCCTCGCAGGATCTGAATCAATTAAGTCTCGATAAGGCTCGCCTGGATGCTTATCTGGAAGCGGTTCGCGTGGTGAATGAAACGAATCCCGACAAGCTGAAAGAGGTTTCTCCACTGCTGGCGCGCAGCCTGAGCATCAAGCTGGACCAGGATTGTTTGCAGAAAGTGGTGGAAGAGCAGGCGTCGTGCCTGGTGCAGAAACAGAACGAGCTGGTGATGGACGATGGACACACTCTTTCTGTGACAGACGCACTGACGACGGGCGCGACCAGCGACCTCGCCATGCAGCTGAGCTATACCGCGCGAGCGGGCGCAGGGTACTACAGCCCATACATTGCTTCGGTGATTGACATTGCACACATCCTGGAGACGGTACATACAGCGCAGTACCAGTACATTCCGGCGCTGAATGCTTTCCACAATGACGAAATTAATCTGAAGCTGAATACGCCTCCCTCGTTTCGCAATCCGAAATCAGTGGTTGTAATGGCGCTTCCAGCTATTGATAACGGACACCAACCTCCGCTGCGGCTGGTGGATGAAAAGCAGGAATTCTGTATTGCGAAGGACAAGCTGGTGCTGCCCGTAGAGGGAGCGCCGCTGGCGTTTGCCACCAGCTATGCGCACGATATGGTGCTGCGCGTGAAAGATAAGAACGGCAAGGATGTCGATATTCCGGTGAAGGCCGATCCTTCGCAGGGCGGCTTTGTTGCGGATACACAGCCCTCGGTCATTGCCAATTTGAACAGCAGCATGACTGGCAGCCTGCACGGCATGTGGGGATTTGAAGCTTACAAGGGGCCGACATTCCACCTGCAAAATGTGCAATCGACAAAGTGGGAACTAGCTGCCACGGATACGCATGGCCTGGTGGTGGGACGCGAAGATACGCTGCACCTGACATCGGGAAATGCCACCTGCGTCGATTCGATTACGGTGAAGAATGACGCGGGCAAAGAGATCAAGACGGAGTGGAAGGCCAACCAGCCGGACCAGCTGGAAGTAAAAGTTCCGTTGAAGGACGAAAGCCCGGGCGCCCTGACTCTGCAGATCAAACAGGCCGGCGCAAAAGAGCCGCAGACGATTGCGCTGCACAGCTTATCGGAAGCGGGTAAGTATGTCAGCTTCAATGTCAACGCGGGCGATTCACAGGGCGTACTCGAAGGCAATCGTCTTGATGAGGTTGCAAGCCTGGAGCTGAAAGGCATTCAGTTCAAGCCGGGCAAGCTGAGTAATACGTCGAGCGGAGATGCGCTTACGCTGACTGCTGACGATACGAAAGCGACGGCACAACTGCATGCAGGAGACAAGGCGACAGCGCATGTGCAGCTCAAAGACGGCAGGACGCTCGATGTGGCAGCAAGTGTTGTCCAGTCGCGGCCCAAGGTGCAGTTGTTGAGCAAGAGCGTGCAGCTTTCAGAAGAGGCTCAGAATACGCACATCGCGTTGAGCGATACCAATGAAGTGCCACTGAACAGCAAGCTGGTGTTCTCAGTGAAGGCGGTTGTTCCCGAGACCTTCTCTCACGACCAGAAGATAGAAGTCGCGACGGAAGACGGGTCGTTCCATACTACGCTGAGTGTTGCGGACGGCAGCCTGACGCTGCAGGACGCGAAGATTGCACTGGGCACGATTGATCTGGCGAGAAGCTTTGGAACGTCGGCTTTTGGTCCGCTGCGTTTTCGCCCGGTCGAATCGGAGGGTGCGGCAGGAGACTGGCAGCCGCTGGCGAATCTGGTGCGCCTGCCGATGCTCGAGAGCCTGCAATGTGGTCGAAATAACGCGCAGCCCTGCACGCTGACGGGAACCAATCTCTTTCTGCTGGATGCGGTGGCTTCCGATGCGGGCTTTGGCCAGAGCATGCAGGTGCCGGATGGATTTGCAGGCAATACCTTGCAGGTTCCGCATCCTGTGGGCGGCTCGCTATTTGTGAAGCTGCGGGATGATCCTTCTGCGGTGAATACAGTAGTGCTGCCGGCGAAGGTGTTGCCGCAGCAGGCATCCGCACACGCTCCGACGCAGCCGGCTAAGCCTGCGGCTGGTGACGATACGCCGCCTGCTGCGACGCAGCCGGCAGCAGCGCAGCCAGCACCGGACCAGCCGCACTAATTCGCCGATTTCGACTTCAGAGAATTTTTTTCCCGAATGCTGACGAGATCAACTCGACGGCGAGATCTGCGGTGCGGTTGTGTTCGTCGATGACGGGATTCACTTCGACGACTTCGAGGCTAAGCATGCGTCCGTGGTCAGCGATGATTTCCATGGCCAGGTGTGCTTCGCGATACGTTGAGCCTCCACGTACGGGCGTGCCTACGCCGGGTGCATCTTCGGGATCGATCCAATCCATGTCGAGAGAGACGTGGTAGCCAGCCGTGCCGCGTCCGGCGGCGCGTAAAGCTTCTTCCATAACAGTGCGCATGCCACGCTCATCAATGTCACGCATGGTGTACACCTCGGTGAGACCGGCGCGCTTGATGTTTTCTTTTTCTGTAGCGTCGATATCGCGCACGCCAATGATGACGGTGTTCTCGGGCAGAACTTTCGGAGAGAAGTCGCAGATATTTTTCAGAGCATCCGGACCGAGGCCGAGCAGGGCGGCGAGCGGCATGCCGTGGACATTGCCGCTGGGCGAGGTCTCAGGCGTATTGAAGTCGGAGTGTGCGTCGATCCAGATGAGCCCGATCTTCTGATTCTGGCGGCGGTAGTACTCGGCGACTCCAGAGACACTGCCTGCGGCGACGGAGTGATCGCCGCCAAGGATGACGGGCGTCATGCCTTCTTCGAGAGCAGCGATGACTTCGTCAGCTGCACGTGCGCAAGTCTCGGTAATTTCTTTCAGGTAGCGGGCGTTTTCTTCGCCGAGGTGCTTGGTTTCGGCAATGGCTACGTTGATGTTGCCGCCGTCGGTGACATTATGGCCGAGAGCTTCGAGACGCGCTTCGAGTCCGGCGACGCGGACTGCGGATGGTCCCATGTCCACACCGCGACGGGCGGCGCCGAGATCGAGAGGCACGCCGATGATGCGGATTTTGCGCGGCGGGAGTGATTGCACTCCGCTCTTAATGGGTCCGACGTTGGAGCCGGTGATGGCGGATTTTTCGTTGGCTAGCGTTTCGCTGATCTTCGACATAGGAGCTTCCGATTACCTTGTTCTGTTCATGAAAATGCGCGGGTTGAAGAGAGTGTTGAAAAGTCCGAGCATTTTGCAGGAAACATACCTCATGGGCTAAAGCATTTTCGGCATGAGCGTGAGCAAAGCCGTTGTGCGATCCCACCCTTCGCTATGCTCAGAATGGGGCACCCAGTGTACGGGCTTAATTCGAAATGCTCTAAAAACCAATGATTTTGCATTCTTTATGGCACGGCTGAAGCCGTGCCCGTTCAAAACATTTCTTACGGTCCTACGGATAAATGCGGTTCAGCGTGCGGGCGAACGGGATTGTTTCGCGCACATGCTCAAGTCCGCAGATCCAGGCGACGGCGCGTTCAATACCCATGCCGAAGCCCGAGTGCGGAACAGAACCGTACTGCCGTAGATCGAGATACCACTTGAAGGCATCGAGTGGCAAGTTGTGTTCTTCAATGCGCTTCTTGAGCAGATCGTAGGAGGCGATACGCTGCGAGCCACCGATGATCTCGCCGTAGCCTTCTGGCGCAAGCACATCGACGCAGAGTGCGTATTTTGGGTTATCCGGGTCCGGCTCCATGTAGAAGGCTTTTACGGCAGCTGGATAGCGATGCACCATGACGGGGCGGTCGAACTGCGATGAGATATAAGTCTCATCGGGCGAGCCGAAGTCGTTTCCATATTCGAAGGGCTGTTCAAGCAGGCCTTTGGCATGCGCGTCGTTTAGCATCTGCACGGCTTCGTCGTAGCTGATGCGCGGGAAGGGCGCTTTGATCGCTTCGAGTTTGGCTGCATCGCGATTGATGACTTTCAAGTCGGCGGCACGTTTGGTGAGCACACGCTCGACGATGAAGCTGATGAACTGCTCGGCAAGCCCCATCAGGTCGTCGAGTCCGGCGTAGGCCCATTCGGGCTCGACCATCCAGAACTCGGTGAGATGACGGCGCGTCTTTGATTTTTCCGCGCGGAAGGTCGGGCCGAAGCTGTAGACCTTGCCAAGAGCGAGCGCGGTGCTCTCGATGTAAAGCTGGCCGCTCTGCGTGAGGTAGGCTTCATCGCCAAAGTATTCGACGGGAAATAATGTGCTGGTGCCTTCGCAGGCGGCGGGCGTCAGGATCGGCGGATCGGTGAGGATAAAGCCGTTGTCATCGAGGAAATCGCGCGCAGCTTTGATGATCTCGGCGCGAATGCGCAGGATGGCTGACTGGCGCGGCGTGCGAATCCAGAGATGGCGATGCTCCATCAGAAAATCGGTGCCATGCTCCTTGAGCGAGATGGGGAACGGATCGTCTTCTGGGACACGCTGGATGACTTCGACGTTTTCTACATCAAGCTCATAGCCGCCGGGAGCGCGCTTGTCGGCGCGGACTTTGCCGGTGACGATGATGCTCGATTCCTGCGTCAGCCCTTTGATGGTCTCGAAGACTTCAGGCGGTACGGCGGCCTTGGGCACGATGCCCTGGATGGTTCCGGAACCATCGCGAAAGATGGGAAAGAGCAGCTTGCCGCTCTCGCGCAGATTGTAGAGCCAGCCCTTAAGGGTGACGGATTTACCCTCGTGCTCGCCGATACGGGCGATGGTGGTTACGGGCGTTTCAGTTGCTGTTGTTACGGTTTCTTCTGACATAGAAATCTTTTCCAATTTCGGTCGATGGAATTGTTTTTCTGCACTGCCCGTCATTCTGACGACCGTAGGGAGGAAGAATCTCAGAGATACCAGCATCTCTGAGATTCTTCGCTGCGCTCAGAATGACGGACGTTTCTCTGTGCGCCCAAGACAAAAACAGAATAGTGTACTGCGGAATTCTGTTCATCTGCTTTAGGGGGCATTCTACAATCCGAACTTCTCGAAGGCGGCCTGGGCTTTGCTGATAACACTTTCCGGCGTTTCTTCGAGTGCGTAGTGAATCTCAAGCACTCCGGCCGGGGTTTGCGGCGCGGCTTTCAGCTCGGTGATGGTCTCGTCCCATGCTATGGTGCCTTCGCCGGGCCAGAGGTGCGAATCGCGATCGCCCTTGTTGTCGTGGATATGGCTGGAGCGGATGTGCGGGCGCAGCTCGGAGAATACGGTCGCTACGCCATCGCCCAAGTGAGCGTGGCCGGTATCGAAGCAGACGCCAATGTCTTTGAAGTGGCCAACGTTGAGAATCTCGAGGATGTTCCGCGGCCGCGTCACATCGTTTTGAATGTTTTCGACCAAAAGCTTTACGCCTAGCGGATTGGCGAAGGCGCGCAGGTGTTCGAGCGCGGTCAGCGAATTTTCGAGAGAGCGTGGGCTCCATGTGTCTTCGCGATCGCCCAGGTGCATGATGAGATAACGGAACGGGAGCTGCTCGGCGACTTCGAGGGCGCGCTTGATCTCGTCCATGGCGTCGATTCGCCGCGATTTTTCAGGGTGAATAACGTTGACCGCAGGTGCTCCGGCACGGCCCATTTCAAGGTCGGGAAACATGGGCGCGTGCATGGAAAATGCTTCGATGGAATTTGAGGTGAACCACTCGGCAATTTCGCGGATGTGGGGACGGCTGGTGTAGTCGAAGTGCTGGCGCGCAGCAAAAAGTTCAACACCTTGTGCACCGGTTTTGGCGAAGATATCGAGAAGACCGGGATGCAGACGGCTGCGCAGAAATACGTGAGTCGAAATGACTTTGAGCATAGATGGTTGGAACGAGTCCTGCTCTATCTTCTCATCCGGACTGGCGATCCGGGGAACGGGGCTTCGTGACCGGGATTCTTCTCGCTCTTTCCTTTGCCTCAAAGATGCTGTTCCTCATTTTTTGTGACACGACGAACAAGCTGAAAATGCAACGATCTGCTGACATTGCGATGACAACAGCCATGGATGGCCGCGCCTAGGATCACCTCGCACGACCGATTTACCCCCATTTTGAGGTGCATATGAAAAATCAGGAAAGCGTAATGAATCGTTCAGTGAATCGCCGCTCTTTTTTAAGGAGCAGCGCACTGGCAGGAGGCGCAGCAGCGATTGGCAGTGGATTGCTGGGCAGCAGACCGGTCCAGGCACAGGATGACGATGACCGGGATCGTAACAGGGGAGGACTTACTCGCGGCGACGTCGCAATTCTGCGATTTCTTGCCGCTGCCGAATTGATTGAGAGCGATCTATGGCAGCAGTACACCGAGCTGGGCGGCGTCAGCAGCGATGGATCCACCAATCCCTATCAGGCCGCGTTCGAGGTCCTTGATGGAGACGGCCCGCAGTACATCACCAGCAATACCACCGACGAAATCAGCCACGAAACCTTTCTGAATGCTTATCTTGAATCGAAGGGTGAAGAACCCGTCAATCTCGACGAGTTCCGTACCTTGCAGGGCAGTCAGGCAACCGGTGCTCAAAATATAGGGCGGCTGACCAATCTCATGAACCTTACAGTCGATACGAGCTGGTATATCCGGTATCGGAGCACCACAAATCCCGACTTCGGCGCAACCTATCCTCAGGCAATCACGCTCGCACACGTCACAGCGATTCCGAGAAACGACAATGATTTCAACAACCAGCAGCACATCCAGGCCATTGCAAACACGGCGGCCTTTCACTTTGGCATGATTGAGCAGGCTGGTTCCAGCCTGTATTCCGCTCTGGGGCAGAAGGCGACCAGCGCTGAAGTATTGGAGATCATCTTTGCTATCGGCGGAGATGAGGTGGCCCATTTCCTGGAATGGGTCGATTTTGCCGGGAACGGCGTCCAGCAGCCAGTCGCGCCATTTACTGATCCCACCAACGGGTTGACCTTCCCTGACTTCAATGCGAAGGGCGATCCCCTCTTTCAGACCAATTTGATCTTTCCCGTTCCCTGCGAATTCATCAGCCCAAAGCTCCCGAAGTGTGCCGTCATCCGCCCAGTCACTGACAGATTCGGGGGCGCCTTGGCGGCGGCCAACGGTCTGATCGGGTCAAACCTGTTCATGGGCCAATCGAAGAGATTTCTCAACACACTGAAGTTGATGGCGCTGGAAGCCGACGCAGCGCGGCGAGGACACTTTTAAGTAGATGGACCGTTCCCTATGAAATGCGTGTTGCGTGCGGGCCTGCCATTGCCATCGACAGGCCCGTAGAAGTCTTATGCCGCTTAATAGCCCGCGGCCTTTCCAAAGCTGTGCCGATGATCCTGTCCGCCTTCGAGATCGCCGGTCTGGGGATCGACCGCGATGCACTCGCCATCGCTCCAGTGACCTTTGCTGATTTTGACCTGATAGCCGAAAGCGCGTAGGCCCTCGACTGTGGAGTCAGGAAAGCCGGGTTCCAGCAGGAGAACATCAGGCAGGTACTGATGATGGAAACGAGGCGCGTCGACTGCGGCTTGAATATTGAGTCCCTGATCGGCAGCACTTATGAAGATATTGGCTACCGTGCTGATGATCATTCCGCCGCCGGGTGAGCCGAGGACCATGTTGACTTTGCCGTCTTTGAGCACGATCGTCGGCGTCATGCTTGAAAGCGGACGCTTGCCGGGTGCGATGGAGTTGGCCGGACCCTGGATCAGGCCGAACATATTCGGCGCTCCCTGCTTTGAGGAGAAGTCGTCCATTTCGTCATTGAGCAGGAAGCCGAGCTTTTCCGCAGTCACGTCTGAGCCAAAGCCGTTGTTCAGCGTGGTGGTGACGGCAACGGCGTTACCATCTGCATCGAGAACCGAGTAGTGCGTGGTCTGAGCCGATTCGTGGCGCACATCGGCCATGGTTGGCGGCGGTGGCAAAAAACCTTCCGGGCGCTTGAGGTCAGCCGAAGGCGTGGCCTGATCCTGCTTGATGCTGGAGCGCCAGGCGGCGGCATATTTCTTGTCGGCAAGCTGATTGATCGGAATCTTCACATAGTCCGGATCGCCCAGGTAATCGGAGCGGTCCATGTAGGCGCGGCGATAGGCTTCGGTGATGAGGTGCATCTCCGCGGGAGTGCGATCGCCGAGACGGCCAAGGTTATAGCCATCCAGAATATTGAGCGCCTCGATCAAGGCGATTCCGCCGGAGGACGGCGGGGGAGCGGCGATGATGCTGTAGTCCTTGTAAGTACTGGAGAGCGGCTCGCGCTCCTTCACGACGTAGGAGGCGAGGTCTTTCTCGGTGATAAGGCCGCCGCCCTTTTGCACGTCTTCAGCGAGCTGCTTCGCAATCTGCCCGTGATAGAAATCGTCGGGATCCCTGGCGATGCGGCGCAGGGTCTGCGCCAGTTCAGGCTGCTTGAAGAGATCTCCAGTCTGGTAGTAATTTCCATCGCGTTGAAAGATGTGCTTCGACTCGGGAAAACGTGCCAAGTCGGAATCATGCAGCTCTTTGGCTTCCTCTTCCGTCAGAACGAAGCCCTCGGATGCGAGGCGAATGGCAGGCTCCATGACCTTGGCCAGCGTCAGCTTGCCATATTTTTTCTCGGCATAGGCCATGCCGGCGACCGATCCGGGAACGCCGACGGCTTTGAATCCCACGATGCTCTGGTTGGGAATGACATTGCCCTTGTCGTCGAGATACATGTTGGCGGTGGCGGCCAGCGGGGCTTTTTCACGGTAGTCGATGAATGTGGATTTGCCGCTGTGCAGATGGATGAGCATGAATCCGCCGCCGCCGATATTGCCCGCGACCGGATGCACGACGGCTAACGCGAAGCCTGTGGCTACTGCCGCGTCTACGGCGTTGCCGCCTTCTTTCAGAGTTTCGACCCCGGCATCGGTTGCCAGATGCTGGATGCTGACGACCATGGCATGCCTGGTGCGGACGGGAGTTTCATTCTGTATCGCCAGCGAAGGGTTGACTGTCTGCTGGGCTGGCAGAGTGAGACAGGCAGAAAGGCAGAGAGTTGATGAAAAGGAAATTGACCGGAAAGTCATGGTTGGCGGTAGTTTAACCCGGTTCCCGGAAATCTCGATGAGACTTTACGGATGACCGCCCCAACACTGTAACGCTTGATGTTACACTGGCCACGTGATCAAGAGCTTCCGGCATCGCGGAGTCGAGAAGTTCTTTAAAACGGGTTCAAAGGCGGGAATTCAGCCAAAACATGCGCAGAAACTGCAGCTATTACTCACTGTACTGAATGCGGCAACCGAACCGGAGCAGATGAATGTTCCGGGTTGGGATGGGCATTCTCTGAAGGGTGAGTTGGTGAGACATTGGGCGGTGAAAGTGAATGGTAACTGGCGGTTAACTTTTACCTTTGAAGGTGCCGATGCCGTGTTGGTCGATTATCAGGATTACCACTGAAGAGGTTGCATCATGTATTCGCAAATGCACAACCCGGCGCATCCTGGCATGCTGGTGCGAGAGTATATTGGAGAGCGCTCCATCGGGGCGGTTGCAAAACATATTGGAGTAGCGCGAGCGACGCTGTCGCGCATTGTGAATGGAAGCTCTTCCATCACTGCCGATATGTCAATCCGTCTGTCGGAGGCATTTGGCGTTTCACCGGATTTGCTGCTTCGTATGCAGGCTCAGTACGACCTCTGGCAGGAATCGCAACGGACGCGCAGAAAGATCAAGCCGCTCGATCACGCGGCTTAGCTACAATCCATTCTGCATGTCTACGCGTATACGTTCGTTTTCGAAGATTAATTTAGGGTTGGCAATCGGTCCTTCGCGGCCGGATGGTTTCCATGGGCTGACGACCCTTTATCAGACGCTTGCTGCGCATGATCTGGTAACGGTTGAGGCGAGGCGAATTTCGGGCGGCAAGAGCCGCATCGTGCTTTCGACCAATGACGAGCGTGTGCCTACCGATAACCGCAATACGGTCTGGAAGATGCTTGAGCCGGCGATTGCGCTGAGCAAGTGGTCGGTTGAGGTGCATGCTCACATCGAAAAGCGCTTACCGGTGCAGGGCGGGATGGGCGCGGGTTCGGCGAATGCCGCCGCGGCGCTGATTGGTCTCCAACATGAGCTGGGAGAACGACTTGCGGCTGCGGATGGCCTGAAAATCGCGAGCGGAGTAGGCTCGGATGTGCCGCTTTTTCTGGTTGGCGGAGCAGTTCTGGGACTGGGACGTGGTGAGGCCGTATATCCGATGCCCGATTTACCCGAAACCCATTGCGTGGTGGCGCTGCCGGAGGTTGGTGTATCGACGCCGCAGGCCTTCCGCGACTGGGACGTTCTTTACGCAGAAAAATTGACCCACGGTCCATCCTCCGATAGACTTGAAGAGTTGAGTCGGGCTCTCTCTGCGTGTCTTTGCGAGCCACACTCCTCCGGTGTCTTCTCTTCAAGAGAAGACCGGCCCGGGAATCCACTTCTCGCGCTTGTCCGAACCGGGATAGAAAACGACTTTGAAGAGGTCGTCTTTCGTCAGCATCCCTCACTCGGTGACATCAAGCGTATTTTAGTGTGTTCTGCCCAGCCGGAGCAGTCGGCTCTTTATGCTGCGCTATCTGGTTCTGGATCGGCCGTTTTCGGTCTGTACGGATCAGAAAAGGCGGCAGAGGCAGCCGAAGAGCGTTTATCGGCCAAGGGTATTGCTTCTCTGCGGACAAAAACCTTGCCGCGTGGGGCATATTGGCGGACGATGATCGAGGGTCCACGAAGCAGCAGTAGTTATTGGGCGATCGACTAATGGTAGGTCAAGTGCCTTTGGAGCACTTTGTCTAGGTTCGAATCCTAGTCGCCCAGCCAGATTTAAGCTGTGTCATCTATAGGTAACGTCTTGTGATGGCATGGATGATGATCGAAGTTGCTGGCTATGCAGTCAGGCCAGCATAAGTGACAACCAACGCAAACCAGCTTGGGGGTTTCTTGTGAAAACAGAGACGATGACGGAAGTATTGACGCCGGAAGCAGCAACCGACGGGCGCGGCAAGCCAGCACCCGAGCGCAAACGGCAGCAGAGACTTAGCGAAGACAGGCGCTTCAAGATTTTCTCCGGAACGGCAAATCGCGTATTAGCGCAGGAGATTTGCAGGCACATTGGAGTGCCGCTGGGAGAAACCAAAACACAGCGCTTCGCTGATGGCGAGATTTACTTCCAGCTGCTTGAGAATGTTCGCGGCGTGGATGTTTTTATTGTGCAGCCGACCTGCAACCCGGTCGACCAGCACCTGGTGGAACTGCTGATTATGATTGACGCGCTGAAGCGCGCATCGGCCGGCAGGATCACCGTGGTTGTACCGTATTACGGCTACGCGCGGCAGGACAGAAAAGACCGTCCGCGTGTTGCGATTTCGTCGAAGCTGGTTGCAGATTTGCTGACGACGGCTGGCGCGAATCGCGCGTTGTTTATGGATTTGCACGCGGCGCAGATTCAGGGGTTCTTCAACATCCCGGTAGATCACCTGTTCGCAAGTCCAGTGATGGTGAGCTACTTCAGGGAGTTGAATCTTCCCAATCTGACCGTGGTTTCACCCGATGCGGGAGGCGTGGAAAGAGCGCGCTTCTTTGCAACAAAGATGGGAGCGCCGCTGGCGATTGTCGACAAGCGCCGGACGGACATTAACGTGACGGAAGTGATGCACGTGATCGGCGATGTGCAGGGTCAGACTTGCCTCATCATCGACGACATCATCGACACGGCCGGCACGTTGGTAAAGACAGTCGACGCGCTGCTTGAAAAGGGCGCCAAAAAAATTTATGCGGGAGCGTCGCATGCGGTGCTCTCGGGGCCGGCAGTCGAGCGTATTCGCAATTCGCGGCTGGAGGAGCTGATTGTTACCGACTCCATTCCGTTGAGCGAAGAGGCGCAGAAGCTGTCGAAGATTAAGGTGCGGTCGATTGCCGGCCTGTTAGGCGCGGCCATCGAAAGCATTCACATGGAGACGAGCGTCAGCACGCTGTTCAGCTGAAGCGGGTCTGTTTCATAAGTTCGCGATTAAGCCAGCTTGGTCGCCAAGCAAAGGGAGCGGAACGATCCGTGCCCGAAGGAAAAGGACAGAATGATTACTCAGGAAGTAGTAGCAGCAACACCTCGCGAAGGTAAGTTCAACAAGAACGCAGCGCGCCGCGTGCGCGTCGGCGGCAAAATTCCCGCCGTGGTTTATGGCGCGAATGAGCCTTCCGTGGCGGTCGAAGTCGATCCCAAGCAGATTCTCCGCATTCTGCACTCGGATGCAGGCCACAACTCGATCTTCGATCTCGAAGTGGGCGATGCCAAGGCAAAAGCCATGATCGTGGACTGGCAGTATGAGCCGATCAAGGGTTCGTTGTTGCACATCGATCTGAAGCGCATCGCGCTCGACAAGGCGATCAAGGTCGAAGTACCGATTCAGCTGCTGGGCATCGCGGTGGGCGTCAAGACGCAGGGCGGTATTCTCGATCAGGTGCTGCGCGAAGTCGAAATCGAGTGCTTGCCGGGCGATATCCCGAGCCACATTGACGTCGATGTTTCGAATCTAGAATTCGGTCAGGTGCTGCGCGTCTCTGACCTGCCGCATACCGGCAAGCTGAAGTTCCTGACGGACGAGAACAGCACTGTCGCGCACGTCGTCGCTATCAAGGAAGAAGCAGCACCGACGGTCGATGCCACTGCTGCAGCAGCGACGGCGACTCCGTCTGAGCCCGAGGTCGTCAAGAAGGGCAAGCAGGATGCACCTGAGGCCGCTCCGGCGAAGAAATAACGCTTGGCGGACGAAGCAAACAATCGCGGCGTGTTTCTGGTCGTCGGACTCGGCAACCCGGGAATCGAATATCAGTTCACGCCGCACAATGCGGGCTTTCTTGCGATTGACCGCATCGCCGATGACTACGGCGTGCAGGTAGCGAATCGCAGATGCCGGTCAGCAACGGCAACGATTCGGATGGCGGGCCGTGAAGTGGTTCTGGCCAAGCCGGAAACGTACATGAACCTCAGCGGGATTTCGGTCGAGGCTCTGGTGAACGAGTTCGAGGCTGATCCGGAACGGGACCTTGTAATTCTGTACGACGAGCTGGCCCTGCCGCTGGGCTCGCTTCGGGTAAGAACGGGCGGCAGCTCCGGAGGACATAACGGAGCGAAGTCGATCAACGGCGCGCTGCGGACGGAAGAATGGGCGCGCATCAGGATCGGCGTAGGACCGCAGCCGAGCGAGATGAGCGGACGGCGCGGAAAAGATTATCTGCTGGCGCAGATGCGCAAGGCAGACCTGGCCGAGCTGGATCCGGTGCTCGATAAAACGGCCAAGGCAGTAGAGATGATTGTGTCGCAGGGCATCAAGGCTGCGATGAACGAGTTTAACCGTCGTGAGCAAAACGGCCTGGCGGACTAAAGAATCTGTAACGGTCACGGGTGCAAACGGCAGCCGCGATGCGAGAGAAGAGAGAAGCGAATGCAACGTTTTTACGAAGTAATGTTTATCGTTCGTCCTGACACGCAGGATGAAGATGTGGACAAGCTGATCGCCGGCTTTGAGGCCACCGTGACCAACGGCGGCGGCAATATCCGTTCAACCGAGAAGCTGGGTCGCCGCAAGCTCGCCTACTTGGTGCGAAAGTTCAGCGAAGGCAACTACATTCTGATGACCATCGATGCCGACGGCAAGCTGGTTGCGGAACTCGAGCGCCGTCTGCGCGTCTCTGAGCCTGTGATCAAGTTCATCACGGTGCGCATGGATGAAGAGCAGAAGCGCATCGACAAGATCAAGGCGATCCGCGCCACGCGCAAGAAGCTGAGCGCGCAGCCCGTCGCAGCGCCCGTGGAAGCTCCTGTCGAAGCACCTGCAGAAGCGACGCCGGCAAGCGCATAACAGATTTCGAATCAAGAATGATGCCGCCGGCATGGTCTGGCGGAGAAGGAAAAAGAAATGGCTGACGAAACAACAACACCCCGAGCGCCCGAAGGCGCAGCTCCCTCAGGCGGACCCGGTGGCCCGCGTGGTCCCCGCAGTGGCGGACCCGGTGGCCCTGGCGGTCCCGGCGGACGCAAGTTCTTCCGCCGCAAGAAGGTCTGCAAGTTCTGCACGGAAAAGATCGATGCGATTCCGTACCGCGACGTGCGTTTGCTGCAGGGCTTTGTGGCCGAGCGTGGCAAGATCGTTCCCCGCCGCCTGACCGGCGTGTGCACGACTCACCAGCGCCGTTTGACGCGCGCGATCAAGCAGGCCCGCAATATCGCCCTGCTGCCGTTCGCTGCGCGCTACTAACCGACCGCTGTCATCCTGAGCGGAGCGCGTAGCGCGAAGTGGAAGGATCTGCTGTATCTATGTTTGGAAGATGGCGCGAAGCGCCCTTATTTGGAGATTGGCAATGGAAGTCATTCTGAAAGAAGACGTAAACAACCTGGGACACCGCGGCGACGTGGTGAAGGTGGCGGACGGCTACGGCCGCAACTACCTGCTGCCCAAAAAGCTCGCCATGGAAGCGACTGCAGCCAACAAGGCCGTCATCGAGCAGATGAAGGCGTCGGCTGTGCGCCGCTCGGCGAAGGAGAAGGGCGAAGCAGAACAGCTGGTCGCGCAGCTCAACGACGTAGCGCTGGTATTCGAGCGCAAGGTCGGCGAGAACGATCACCTCTTCGGCTCTGTCACCTCGGCAGACATCGCCCACGGACTCGAGTCCAAGGGCTTCAACATCGATCGCCGCAAGGTGAGCCTCGACGAGCCTCTGAAGTCGCTCGGCGAGTTTCTCATCCCTGTCAAGCTGCATCGCGAAGTCACCGCCCATATTAAGGTCACGGTGAAGGGCGAAGAAGCAGCAGCCTAGTCAGCGGTAGCAGCTTAAAAGCAAAAAACAATGCCTCCGGCGGCGGACTCCCCCGTCCGGGGTAAATGAAAAGCCCCAGTGTCTACTGGGGCCTTTTCATTTTGTAGGATATTCCCGCCCACCTGGAGAATTTCGGGATAGGCTCTCGAGATATAGCACAGTGCGCGCATAAAGCGGCCAGCTCGCACGCGCATATCCCGCTCGCCCTACTCTTCTTCATCCAGAAAATCCTCGAGACGGTCGAGTCTCCGTTCCCATGAGGAGCGATGATCGTTGATCCACTGCTGTAGCGCGGCGAAGCCTGCTGTGCCGATGCGGCAGGTGCGGACACGGCCCACCTTCTCGGTGTGTACCAGTCCGCACTCTTCCAATATCTGCAGGTGTTGCGCAACGGCGGTCACGGTGATGTTAAGCGGCGCCGCCAGACGCGAGACCGAGGCTGGGCCTTCGCTCAGCCGGTCGACAATGGCCCGGCGCGTAGCGTCACCGAGGGCGTGAAAGACGCGCTTGATGCTGACTTCTTTTCCGGCGCCCTCGCTCACTTTTCGTCCAGCTCCTTTGCCAGATGGTCGAACAGCGTGCGCCAGCCCTGTTCGCGAATCTGCGGACCGTCGGATCCTTCAAAAAAGGCGCCCTGATGGGTGCAGATCAGGTCGGTTCCCGTTTCTGTTGGCAACAGCTCAATCGTAACCAGGGCGACCGAGATGTGCCTGCCGCCGAATGTCATGGTCGAAGCCGTCACAATACGCTGGTTCGGCACGATGTCCTGAAAGCTTCCTTCCGTGGAGAGCTCGACGCCTGCGAATTGCGTATTTTCCTTAAAGCGATACCGGGTTCTCTCCACTCCTCCAACCCGGAAATCCATCTCGAAGGCTTCGATTTCGTGATGTTCGCCCTCAGCAAACCAGCGGCGTTTCTTGCCGGAATCAGCAAAAGCGGTGAAAACGCGCTCGACCGGCTTGGAAAAGCTGCGCTCAACAATGAAGGTGTTGTGAATAACAGATGGTTCGGTCATCGGAGTGTTCCTCTCTCGCTTAGTGAAGCGATGACTTCAGTATTAGACTATCCGAGTTAATTGTCAAGTGAATACTTCAGTATTGAGTGAAATGTGGAGAATCCCGCAATCCGAGCGAAATGAGTCCTCATACAGATAAAGGCAATTACCTCTTTTCCGTCTTAAATTCTGACTTCCGCGCTATGATTTGTTCGCTTCATATTCACTTTTGCCGCAACGATTGAGCGCTCTCCGATCCCTATTTCGGCAAAAACCCTGTGCGGAGTCTCGCTTATGTACCGGCAATTCGGTAATTCTGCACTCCTGTTGTTGCTCATAACCTCTGCGCTGTCCCATGTGGCGGGACCGGGGCGGTGGGGCGCGGTGAAAGATATGGCCCCTGGCGTTGCGAGCACGGCCTCTCCACCATCTGTGATTGAGACCGAGGAGCGAGCCTGCTACGTATTTGAGGCATTGCGGCATTTTCTAGGAGGCGCGCCGGCACCCGCTGGGGTCAGCGGAGGATCGGACTGCTCAGAAGCAAATTTCAACGCAATCTTTCCCTCCGGAATTGAAGGAATCGATGCTGCAAACAGCCAGGTGTTGATGGCTACGGTGCCGGATCCTCTGCAGTCGTCCGAGGCTCTCCAATTCGACCGCGACATAGCAGCTCTGCAGGAGGCGGCTTCAACCGCCGGATACGATTTCCAATGGATGAATGCGCCCTGGTACGCTTCCGATCTTGCGGCCGCGAAGGATTTCAAAGATGCGCGCGAGGTCGATCAGTATCGCGAGATTTTCGGTGACAAGCCCGGCGCCCTGCTCTTTCGTAAACGAACCCCCGCAGCGCAAGTACAGGAGGCAGGTTCACCGAGTGTCTTGCTGATTGTCCTGGTGCCGGAGTCTCCGGTGTACGGCTTGAATCTTGCCGCGGCGCGGGAAGGTTTGAATGCTGTTCGCACGCTGCTGAAGTATCACTTTCGGAGTGCGCCGGTAGGCGATGTGGACGATGCCGGGCGCGTGCGATGGATTGGGCCGAGCTATTCTGCGTCTGCTCCCGGGCTGCGACAGCTTAAGGCCGAGAGCCAGCCGCATCTCGCCTTTGACGCTCTCAGCGGAAGCATCAGTACCCCAGCAGCCAACAATTTTCTTTTACAACGTCACCCATTGGACAAGGAAAACGACGCCAAAGCCACGCTTAACGAAATGGATACAGATGCTTTGTGCTCGTTTCTAGGGCAGGAAACGCGGTCGAGCGTTCGATCTGACGTGCCAGTCGCCGTGGTGCAGGAAGATGAAACTGCATACGGCGGGAATATCGGGGATCCGTCAGGTTTCACCAGTCCGTGCAGCTCTCTGGGAGCGTCAGTGAGGCGCTTCAGCTTTCCGCGCGGCATCTCGCATGTACGCCGGATGTATGGCGAGACGCTTAAGAACGCGACGTCGGGCCAGCAGCAACCGCAGGCGCACACCGGCGACAGTACGAATATTCCGTTCAGCTTCCAAGATGAGCTGGACGACCCGGAGGACAGGGCGCCGGAGTTTGCACCACAATCTCCAGTCTCAAATGAGAGCGTTCTTGCCGCCATTGCTTCCGATATCAAAGGAATTCTTGCGCGGTCGATTATCATCCGCGCCAGCGACCCGCTGGATGAACTTTTTCTCGCCCGCTATTTCCGCAAGGAGTGTCCGGATAGCCGACTCGTCCTCTTCCATGCTGAACGATTGCTCACGCGTCTGCGGGGTGATTTCAATCTGGATGGCGTGCTGGTTGTTACGCGCTTTCCTCTTTTTCAGGCCGCGTACCTGCAGACACCGTTCCGTCGTGAATCGCGCCATCAACTCACGTTCACGAACAGTCGCGAAGAAGCGATTTTTCTCGCGGCACTCCTCCAGATCAAGCCCGGGCACCTGTCGATACTGCAATCTCCTTTTGGAGAAGAGCGATTCGAGATGGCTCCGTGGATTGGAGTGACAGCAGGAGGAGCGTTCTGGCCGGTTGCATATTTAGGAAAAAATCAGATTGGCGCCGGTGCGGCGAAGCAGAATAACGTGCTGCTTTTGACGGATCTGCCGCCGCAGCCATTGTCGGAGCTATGGACGCTGATTGCACTCGCAGTGCTTGTGATTTCCGTGCTTCACTTTCTTTTCTTTCTGGCAGGCACGCCGACCGGAGACGCCTGGCTGCGCGATAACCGAAGGGAGTGGGCTCGCAGGATTGCGCGTCATCGCATGCTCAGTTTCTACATCATGCCGATATCTCCGACATCGGAGCAGTTGCGCTTGTACACGGGGCAATGCTGGTGGCTGTTAAATGCGAGCACGCAACTGGTTTTGCTGCTCTCCTATCTGCTCTTTCCTGTTATCGCGTATCAAATCAAGGTGCAGCAAGTGCCCACGCGAACAGCCATCTTCGCCGGATCGACCTTCGTGGTACTCATGCTGCAGTGCTGCATGGCAGGGATTCTTTTTCTCCGGCTCATCAGACATTGTGTGCGACTGAGGCAGGGTTTTTTCGGGCGATTCGAGAATGGATTGTTACCCATCCTCTCGCTGTCGTGGGTCTTCCTCTCGCTCGGACTTTTATTGCGCCAGCTTACTGATGCGCAGACGGGATTTGCTTTTGCGTCACGCTGCCTGCGGATTTCTTCCGGGGTCTGTCCTGTTTTGCCCCTGATGCTGGGATCGCTCAGCTTCCTGATTGCCGCGGCGGTGAACCTGAACGCCCTGAGCATGGCTATCACGCGCAATCCCGGCCTGCCGATGCTTCGCTGGCCCTATCTCGATCTGGCCTCCTGGGAGGAAAAGCTCGGGGGCTACACCGAACTCTGGTATGGACTGCCCGGCGCGGACGGGAAGCTGCTTGCGATCGCAATCTTTCTAGGCTGTTTCCTGCTGCATCCACGGCGGCTCTTTGCGACATTCGACATGTCGATCATGAGCTGGCTCTACACGTTGAATTTTGTATTCGCTCTCTGGACGGTGCTCTGGCTTTGGGTTCGATTTATTCGTATCTGGGGAGCATTGCGCAGTGGGCTTGATAGCCTGGAAGGATCGCCGCTGCGCTTTGCATTCTCCCGTCTTCCTGCTGTTTTCTCGATCGATCCAATATGGTCGTACGCAGGGCTGCGCCGCGTGGTTGTGTTGCCGATGCGGTGGTTTGAATATTTCAAGATTTCTCCCAAGGCGTTATCGGTGGAACCCAGTGCGGTAGGCGATGCGATGCAGGCTTTGCGCATCATCCTGCAGGAGACGCGCGATGCGAAGTGGCTCGATAATGAGACCTATATAAGATTTAGCAAGATACAGAACGATGCGGCGGTCAAGCTATCGGAGACGACAGAGATTCAGCCGCATGGATGCGAGGCGGGCCGGACTGCAATCCATCCTGCGCTTCTTCTTCGGATGAGTCTGCTTCAGCAGAAGAGAAGGATGGCGGCAAAGGGAAGGCTGCATGCTCTCAATCTCGTGGGGACGTGCCTTCCCCATGCGGGACGGTATTTGGAAAAGATAATTGCATGGTGGAACTGGGCGACGAATTTATAGCGATGCGGATAGCTGCCTACATCCGCTACATCACATTGCAGATGAAAAATCTGATGACTTTCATGTCATTGGGCTTTCTTTTTATGCTGCTGGCAGCGATCAGCTATCCCTTTGACGAGCCGCAGATCATTGCTTGGTCGGCTACGCTTCTTCTGGCGGCGCTGCTCTTTTCTGTAGGTACTGTGCTGGCGCAAATGGATCGTGATGCCATCCTGAGCAGGATGAGCAACACGACTCCTGGCCAAGTGCGCTATACCGCGTTTTTGAAGCACATGGCCGCTGTGGGTGGATTGCCGCTGGTTACGATACTGGCGACGCTTTTTCCTTCGATCGGCAGCTTTCTTTTCTCGTGGGCGACGCCGATTCTGGAGAGCCTGCACTGAGAATCGCTATGATGCTCACATGAGTGCCCTGCTTGAGCTCGACCAGCTTTCGATTGCCTTTCAGAACCGCAACGCAGTGAACGAGCTTACGCTGCGCATTGAGCCAGGCGAATCTCTCGGACTGGTCGGCGAATCGGGATCGGGAAAATCAGTCACAGCGCTGGCAATACTTCGCTTGCTTGATCCGGCGGCGCGCATGCATGGCTCGATACGATTTGCCGGCCGCGATCTGCTCTCGCTATCGAGCGACGAGATGCGAAAGATTCGCGGGCGCGAAATCTCGATGATTTTTCAGGAACCGATGACGGCGCTGAATCCAGTGATGCCGATTGGGGAGCAGATTGCGGAAGCGATCCGGACGCATCAGCCTGAGCGATCGAGGCGCGAGGTGCGGGATGCGGTGATTGAAGCGATGACGGCGGTTGCGCTGCCCGAACCGGAAAGACGGTTGGGGGATTATCCGCACCAGTTTTCCGGCGGCCAGCGTCAGCGCATTCTTATTGCCATGGCGATCGTCAATCGTCCGCGACTGCTGATCGCCGATGAGCCAACCACGGCACTCGATGTAACGGTGCAGGCGCAGATTCTGGACCTGCTGGCTGATTTGCGCGAGCGCTATTCGCTGGCGATGCTATTCATCTCACATGATCTGGCTGTGGTGTCACAGGTTGCGGATCGTGTTGCTGTAATGCGGCATGGCCTGCTGCTCGAAGAAGGGCCGAAGACTGCTATTTTTCAGTCGCCGCAGCATGCGTATACGCGCAGTTTGCTGGGCGCGATTCCGACGCTGCGGACGGACAAAGATCGTCCGCTGGCTACGCTTGCCGGCGCTGCTCAGACCGATGGCGGCGAGTGGCGGCAATATGCCGACGGCCACTGGGTGCGCGGTTGAATCGCGACACTTGGAATCTGCGTCTTATAAGACTAGATTGAGAATTGGCTTTTTATGCGGGCGCTCGTACTTTCTGATATCCATGCCAATCTGGACGCACTGGACGCGGTGCTGGCTGCGGCGCCTGAGTACGACGTGGTGTGGAATCTTGGGGACGTTGTAGGCTACGGCGCGAATCCGAACGAAGTCATTGACCGGGCGCGCTCGTTGGGAAGCATCTTCGTTCGCGGCAACCATGACCGCGTGTGCAGCGGGCTGGGCAGTATGGAGGATTTCAATCCCATTGCCAGCAGGGCGGCGCGCTGGACGCAGTGTGTGCTTTCGGCCGAGCATATCTCCTGGCTTCGGCACATGGCGGTTGGGCCGATCATGCCGGATGGTCCGCAGGTGAGTTGCACGCATGGCTCGCCGCTCGATGAGGATGAATACATTCTCTCGATGCGAGACGCGTGGCAGCCTCTGCAGCGGGTCGCGACGGCTATTAATTTTTTCGGCCATACGCATCTGCAGGGTGGATTCGCCACGAACGGCGATGAGTCGTTCAAGATCGTTCCCGATTATGCAACGCACAACGAGCCGGAGGAGTATGAAGTCGTGCTGTGCGAGGGCGTGCGCTATTTGCTTAATCCGGGATCGGTCGGTCAGCCGCGGGATGGCGACTGGCGCTCGGCGTTTGCGATTTATGACGACGTGAAGCGGCTGGTTACGTTTTACCGCGTGCCTTACGATGTGCGGCTGGCGCAGATGCGCATCATTCGCGCCGGGTTACCGGATCGTCTGGCTACGCGGTTGAGGGATGGGCGCTGAGTTTGTCATTCTGAGCGCAGCGAAGAATCCACGGGGAGCTTCCGCCACAATCGTAGCTCAACTCTTTTCCGAGAGTCTTTGCGGAAAACCTGAAAAGTTCATTAGCTATTGAAGCTCTATCTGGATCCTTTGCTTTGCTCAGGATGACATCCTTAAAAACTAAACAGCCTTCATCACCTGTGCGGCGAAGCGCTCCATCTCTTCTAGTTGCGGGCTGCTTTGCAATAAGACCAGATCTACGCCGACTGCTGTGAACTCTTCCATACGTTCCGCGACTTGTTCCGGCGTGCCGACGAATCCGCTTCTCAGACCCCGGTTGGATACGGAGTAGTCTTCAAGAGAAATTTTTTGCTCGAGATTTGAGCCGGTGATCCATTGCTGGTAGTTGGCGTAACCGCGCGCGGATTGCTGTACGTCTGTAATGCGGGCCACTTCTTTTTTTGCTTCAGCTTTAGAGTCGCGCACGATGGCGTATCCGGCGACCCCGAAGGTCATGGGCGGCAGTCCGGCGGCCTCGCGGCGCTGGCGCATGTCGGCGATCTTTTTGCCTACGATCTCCGGTGGGTCACCGTGCATGAGGTAGGAATCGCATTTTGTTGCGATGAGATTTTTTGCCGTCTCGGATTCGCCACCTGCGTAGAGGGTTGGGCGCGGCTTGCTTACCGGCTTGGGCGAAAGGACGTTGTCAGCTACGCGATAATATTTGCCTTCGTAGGAGAAGCCCTGCTGGTTCCAGCAGCCGTTGACGACGTCGAGCCACTCGGAGGTGCGGGCATAGCGGTCGTCGTGCTGGTCGAACTGGATGCCGTATTTTGTCGCCTCGTCGGCCCACCAGCTGGAGACGACGTTCAGTGTGAGGCGGCCATTCGAGATGTGGTCGATGTTTGCGGCCTGCTTAGCGAGGAGCGCCGGGTTGTGAAAGGTAGGCCGGACGGCGACCATCAACTCCAGCTTCTTCGTGACGGCGGCGAGTGCTGCGGTGGTCGACCAGGCATCGAGCGACGGCGCATCGACGCCCTTGATGTCGTTGAGATTCAGCTCAGCGATCAAAGTGAGGTCGTAGCCGATCTCTTCTGCACGCTGGGCCAGCTTGCTCACATATTCCCAGCTTGGGGCCATCTGCTCATCTTCGACATTGCGCAGCCATCCGCCGAAAACGGGCAGCCAGAAACCGTAGCGCATCAGCGGACACCTACCGCTTCGGTTTCGTTTACCTTTGCTGCTTCTGCTTCGAGCCAGTCCACCAGCTTGGCGAAGGGATCGAAACCGATGACGCGCGGGCCATCGGCGACGAAATTGGAGAGGGCGTTGATGTCGTAGTAGAGGCGCTGACCGTCGCGGTCGTCGGTGATGTACTCGATGCCGCCGAGCTCGATGCCGGATTCGCGCATGATGCGTTCGACGTCGGCGACGACTTCCTGCGGGGGCTCGAATGCTTCGACGCTGATGCCGGATTTCGGCGCGTCGACGGGACAGGCTGCGCGGTTGAGCTCGACACCTGTCGGAGTGCGGCAGATATCTGCGGGGCAGAGGTCGAAGGTTTCGCCGGTGATGTGAACCTTGATGGCGTAGAGGAATTTGCCGTTCAACACTTCGCAGCGGACGATGTGGGAGTCGCGCGCGGGGATGAATTCCTGCACTAAAGCTGTGGAGTCGAGACCGAAGGCCAACTCGCCTGCGTCGGCCGCGGTCTGCAATGCTTCCTGCGTGTCGAAGCGTTTGACGCCTGCGCCGGAACCGCCGATGTTGGGCTTGACAACGATGGGCCAACGCAGTCCTTCGGTAGCGGGCACGGCCTGCGATGCGCGGTGGATGACGCGGGCCTTGGGATAGGGCAGGCCGAGCTCGTCGAGAAGCGAGAGCTGCGCTGCTTTCGACAGCTCGGTACGGAAGGCTTTGAGACCGTTAATGACGCGGACGCCGCGGCGTTCAAGATGATCGAGGAAGCCGAGGGTGTAGAAGATAGCGTCGCCGTGCTCGCGATTCCATGCCGATGGACTCATGCGGTTGATGACGAGCGCCCAGTGGGGCTCAGGATGCTCTTCGATGGCGTAGGCGTGGCCTATCGCGTCCAGTTTGACGTAATCGACGCCGCGGCGGTCGAGCTCGGCGAAGAGCGGCTTGAACCAGTGCTGCTGTTCGTAATAAATCGCGATGGGCTTGGGCATACCGATTTTCCCCTGCAACTTTACTGAGACGACCGGCGACGCATCTTCGATGCGTGGACACGCGGTTTCTTCAGTAAATATTTATGTTTCCGTTCTCTTGAAGGATATCAAGACGCAGTGACTGAACGTTACTCGCCGGACGGAGCTGCGGCTCCGGAAAGAATGATCGGCAAGGTAGGCGCGGTAGCGCCTTCGGCCTTTTCGACCGTGACGCCAAAGGCCTTTGCGGGAATGCCTTTAGGAAGCGGCGGTAACACTACGCTTGCGCTGCCGCTCGCATCAGGACGGAAGAGTCCTGCCGGAACGGGGCTCGTGCCGTTGGCGGGGATGATCCAAAGCTCATAGGTCTTGTCCGGATCAAGGCGGGCAAGGTCGTTCGCCTGGAAGATGAGGGCGCCACGCTCAGCCAGATACACTGCGCGTCCAGTGGGCACAGGCGGAGTCTTCGCGGGTGTCAGCACTACTCGTTGTGCGGCCGGCGCCGTGAGCACATCGAGCACTTCCTGCGCGTGTGCGTTGGCCATCGTCAATTCCGCGGCCCGATTGGATTCATCCTGCAGCTTTTCATTGAGCACATTGATCTTTGCGCCAAGCCATGCGGACACAATGATCAGCGCGGCGACCGCGGCCCAGGGAAGCCACGCAGCAGAGCGACGAGCCGTGGACGGAGGAACTGCGGTCAGCGGCAGGGGCGGCTTTGCGGCCGTCGATGGCAGTGTGGACACCGCATCCGCTGCAATCCTGTCGATGAAGCGCTTCCTGGCGCCTTCCGGCAGGGGATGTTGCTCGACACTGAGGGCCAGGAGCGCCATATCGCCGGAAAGTTCGGCGACTTCAGCGCGGCAGATGGCACACTCTTCCAGGTGCTGGCGTACCGTGGCAGACTCCTCGGCGGAGAGGTCCCGCATCGCATACAGGGCCAAGTCTTCCGGCGAAATGTGGATGCGGTCTGTCATGCCCGAATGGCCTTTCGTAAGCTGATCAACGCCAACCTGATCCTGGTTTTCACGGTCCCTAAGGGGTCGCCTGTTTGAGCCGCGATCTCTGAATGACTCAAACCTTCAAAAAATGCCAGTTCTACCGACTTCCGTTGTTCCGATGGCAGGTCATTCATCACTCCCCGGACCTTTTCCATCATCGTGTTCCGTTCCACCTCGGAGGCTAGATTTGTGCTCGAAAACAATACAACATCATCAGTTGAAGAGGTCGGCTTTCTGCGCCGGAGCGAATCGATCGCACGGTGTCTGGTGATGACGGCCAGCCATGCACCCAGCGATCCGCGCTCTCGCGCGAAGGCATAGGGTGATTTCCAGAGCTGGAAGAATATTTCCTGCATTACGTCTTCCGCCTGGCCCGAATCCTTGAGAACGCGCAGAGCGACGGAGTATACCGTGCTCCCGTAACGACCGAAGATTTCCGCCATGGCCTTCTGGTCACCGCCCTGTACGCGATTCAGTAACAGCTCATCGCTGGCGGGGGCCGCTGAGGTGCCGGAGGAAATTGGGTCTTCGTTGGGAGAACGATGCGGCGGCCTTATCGGATTGGAGGGATTTTCGGTCATCGATCAAGGCCAGCCCGTAATTTACCGACCGGGCCGCGCAAGCACAAGGGCTAAGATGAATGATTCATGGATTTAGTTGGGCATCAGCGATGAACGAGTGATGTGAAGTTCAGCCGCGATCGAATCACCTTATGAATAAACGTCCACTCATAGTTACGATCGTCAGCTGGATCTTCCTCGTTACAGGCGCGATCAGCGTTGTTTACCACTTCATGACGTTTCATCTCCATCAGGCATTTCTGGGAGAGAATGCTCTTCTCTCAGTCCGGCTCCTGGCAATTGTCTGTGGAGCGTTCATGTTTATGGGACGAAACTGGGCTCGTTGGCTCGCGCTGGCGTGGATGGCATTTCACGTTGCTCTGAGCTTCTTTCACTCCTTGCAGGAAGCGCTGGTGCATAGCGTGATTTTCCTGCTGATTGCCTATGCGCTGTTCCGTCCCGAAGCGAGGGCCTACTTTCGCCCTGCGTCCACGAGAGATGCTTAGACGAAATCTTAGATTTGTCGATTTTGAGCCGGATCTTCCCCTTGTCGAAATGCAGAAGTAAACCGATTCCGTGTAGAATTTCGCCGACTCGATTTTTATCTCAGAGGAGCATCCTTGCGCAGCTACCGGAACGCCATTCGCCTGTCTTCATTCCTCGTTCTATTGTTTTCATTCGCCTCACTCAGCCGTGCGCAGGATAGCCTGGTGGCACCGGCGCCCCACGCAAAGACAACCCACGTCAAGCACGTCCTGGTTATCGGCGAGACCAAGGGTTTCGAGCACGATTCCGTTCCCGACGCGATGGCGGCCATCTTTGAAATGGGCCAGCAGAGCGGTCTCTGGGACACGACGATACGCACCGACACCGAACTGCTGACCAAGAAGAAGCTCGACCGCAACGCTAAAAATCTCGACTACTTTGACGCCATCGTTTTTGCCAGCACCACCGGCGAGCTCGACATGGACGACAGCCAGAAGGCAGACATGATGTCTGCCATCAAGGAAGACGGCAAAGGCTTCGTGGGTATCCACGCCGCGCTCGACACGAATTACAAATGGCCCGAGTACGGCGAGATGATCGGCGGCTGGTTCGACCAGCACCCGTGGATGACCTTCAATGCGCCCATCATCAACGAAGACCCGAGCTTTCCGGCCGTCAGCCACTTTCCGCATGAGTTCGTGAAGTACGATGAGATCTATCAGCCGAAAGAATGGTCACGCGACAAGGTCCACGTGCTGCTCAGCCTTAATCCCTCGAAGCTCAATTACGAGAACAACCCGCGCATCCACCGTGAAGACCATGACTTCGCCGTTGCGTGGTCGAAAACGTACGGCAAAGGTCGCGTCTTTTACTCGACGCTGGGACATACGGAAGAAGCGTGGAGCGATCCGGACATTCGCAAAATGTACTTTGAAGCGATCAAGTGGGTCTTAGGCATGACCGAAGGCAGCACGGCATCGCATCCGCGTGTTTCGCAGCCATAATCGCGATCAGGACGAACCGGTTGCCCCATCCTTTTGCGTCGGTGCAAAAGGGTGGGGGCAACTGCCTGCCTGAACTTTTCTCAGTGGCGATCTGTTTCTTTCCTACATGAAACAGAGCATTCTAAGTACAGATATGCCGCCTCCCACCCCATCCACACTGTCAGTCCCATCCCACGGCGGTAAATATTTCACTGACAGTTACATTTTTCAGTGGCAGAACCAGACGTTCCGGGAAGATCTGTTCCTTCTGCTGCCGATCGCCTTTTGTCTCGGAACCGGCATCTGGCTCGGACATCCAGCGGCGGGAATGATCGCCGCGGGCGGAGCTGTCACTGTCGGCTTTGGCCGCAAGCAGAGCATCGACGAGTCACCGCTACTGCCCATGCTTTTCGTTCCCTTCGGCATGGCGCTCGCAGCCTTCCTCGGCGTTTTCATCGGCTACACAAATTTTCTGCTGGTGGGTATGGCTGCGCTTTTGGGCTTCGGCTACGGCATGCTGACTACGCGCGAGGCCGGATACAGCTGGGTCGGGCAACAATGCGTAATCACCTTCCTGGTTGCTTCCGCTTTTCCCGCTTCGTTGAAGGCGGCAGGAGACCGCGCGTTGTTGATCCTTGCCGGCGGGATCCTGCAACTTCTTTCGTGCGCCATTCTGCTTCACCTCTTCCATCAGCTCCGCGAGCATCTCGTTTCTCTTGCCCGATATGTTCGCGAAGAGGAGGCAGCACTGCGCGCCGCTGTACTTGAGACCACGCAATCTGTCCGGCAGCGACGCTTTCTGAATTCCGCATTACCCTACTCTCTGCGGCTCGCCTTTACACTTGGCCTGACCACGGAAATATATCGCCGCCTTCACTTCGCCAGCGGTTACTGGATTCCGATGACAGCCCTGCTGGTTCTGAAGCCCGGCATTACCGATACGGCGAACCGCGCCATAGCCCGCATGGTGGGTACGCTCGCCGGAGCCATCCTGGCCAGCTACTTCATTGCGCACATCAGCCTTTCTCCAATTACGCTTGCCGGATTAACTCTGCTCTTCGCATGGCTTGCCTATGGCACCGTCAACGTCAACTACGCGCTCTTCACCGTCTGCATCACCGGATACATCGTCTTCCTGCTTTCTCTCGCCAATACTCCCGGCCCGCTTATCGCACGGCGCCGGGCGACGTGTACCGTCATCGGCGGTTTTATCGCGCTGGCGGTGCGTCTCGTCGTGATCTCATATCGCAGGACTCAGCGCGAAAAGAGCGGAACTGCCACGGCGTTCACACCCTGATGACGAAGCGGTTCGCCTTTCCGGGTCATCGGCTCACAGCACAATGGCTTAGAACCCGCTTCAAACCGGTCGCAGCGACGGTATAATGGAAGGTTCAGAAGGAAAGGAGCACGCGCTTCACATGCCCATCGAGCCCACCAGCAAAATCTGGCACAACGGCAACCTCATCCCCTGGGATAAAGCCCAACTTCACGTCATGAGCCACGTGGTCCACTACGGCTCGTCCGTCTTCGAAGGCATCCGGTGCTACGGTCAGCCCCAGGGAGCCGCCGTTTTCCGGCTGCCCGAGCACATGCAGCGCCTTATTGACTCCGGCAAGATCTACCGCATGACGCTGCCCTATTCGCTCGATCAGCTGACCTCCGCTGTTGTCGAGCTGGTTGAGGCCAATGGCGTGGCACCGTGCTACATTCGCCCCATTGCGCTGCGCGGATACGGTGAAGTGGGCGTCAATCCCAAGAACTCGCCTATAGAGATCTACATCGCCAATTATCCCTGGGGCAAGTATGTCCCCGGAGATGACGGCGCTGATGTCTGCATCTCTTCGTGGAACCGTCTTGCGCCCAACACCATGCCGTCGCTGGCAAAGGCAGGCGCCAATTACATGAACTCGCAGCTTATCCGCATGGAAGCCGATATCAACGGCTACTCCGAGGGCATTGCGCTCGACGTCAACGGTTATCTGTCTGAGGGCTCTGGGGAAAATCTGTTTATCGTGCGGAACGGAGTCGTCTACACCTCGCCTCTGGCAAACTCGGTGCTCTCCGGCATTACGCGCGATTCGGTACTCACGCTGGCCCGGCATCTCGGTATTCCGGTTGTCGAGCAGTCGCTACCGCGTGAGTTGCTCTATATTGCCGACGAGGTTTTCTTCACCGGAACCGCGGCTGAAGTTACACCGATCCGCTCGGTCGATCGCATTACGGTAGCCGACGGAAAGACAGGCCCCATTACCAAGCAGCTGGCTGACGAGTTCTTCGGAATCGCCAATGGCCTGCGCCCTGACCGTTTCGGCTGGCTTACCCCGGTCAACGTCAACGTGGAGCAGACGGTCACGGTGTAAGTACAGATAAGCCTCCGCTTAGGCGGGCTGTCCGTAGAAACAAAAGCCCCAGGAAAACCTGGGGCTTTTTGTTTCTCTAAATCTCCTCGTCGCTTGTGTGATGGATGCCACTTCTCCGGATTTAAAGCCAGAAGCCGAGGAGGTGGAGGCTGAGCGGATCGGCCAGGCAGACAGCCATACTGTCTTTCCAGATTTTTTGATAATGAGCATCGGCGCCGTGCTGGGTTTCGCGATCGTAATGATGTTGCAATAAGCCCGCTCGAGTCACAAAGTGAAGCTGGATCGCCGCGTCATGAGCCTGCTGCAGGGCGGCGGCAGTCGGAGCGCGCAGCGCCATCAGAGATCGCGCGAGTGCGCGACCTGTAACAATGCCCACATCGTAGTGGAACTGCTCATGCGACAACAGGCCAGCGGTTTGGGGAGCGGACTGGAAGATCTCGGCGTTCGGCGTAATGATAATCGTCGCCGTGCCGGTGTATGCAAGCTGCCCGTCAACCGTACTGTAATCAAGGTCAGGAACGTCGTAGCTGAATGTCGTAAAGGCATCGACGGATGTCCCGTCACCTGGATCGACCGGTTTCGTCGCTGTCAGTCTGAAATCAGCCCAGGTCAGTAAATCGGGTTTGGCTGCAAGAGTGATTGCCATCTTCGAACTCTATTTCATAGTGCGAATGGCAATCCTGCCGTAGCACCATTTCCAGCCTTCGCGCGAAATTTCCGGGTCGGTCAGCCGATTGGACAAAGCGCGGCCCCATCGTAGCATCACCCGGGATCTGCTCGTGCTCGACACAGCCGCAACTCTGCCCTGCTCCAACCCTATGCACACATCGTGCATTTCTAAGACGTCGCGGCAGATCGGCGGAAAGCCGATATTAGAATGGCCACAGACTCGTTGAAGCCCATAAAACTCTTGCGGAGGAAGCAGCCCTGAATGGAGAAGCATGGAATTGCGGTGCGACTCGAGCGGTTCTGGCAACGCGTGACCGAAGGCATGCAGCTCAACGAGCTCTGGTCGCAGTTTCGCAGAGATGCGAATTCCAGCTATCGTTTGTATTCCAAAGAGGTCGATTCCACAAGGGTTGCGGGAATACCCCAGACGAAACACTTCTTCGGCGTGGCACGGCAATTTTTCTGGGCGATCATAGAGAAGCTCACGCCCGCTCGCCGCGTCCTGTTGCTTGTTGCCCTGGTGCTGGTTCTCGTTCCCGGTGGTGAATGGACATTGACCACACGCTCAAGCCAGATAAAAGTATTTGCACTGGACTTTCATTTTTTCGGCGGCCTGTTGATGTTCGCGCTGCTTATTCTGGAAATTGCCGACCGGGTGGTCATGAAACGCGATTTGCAGATTGCGAAAGAGATTCAGGAGTGGCTTCTTCCGGCCAATCCGCCAGAGGTGCCGGGTATCGATCTCGCATTCGCTACAAGGCCTGCGAACACGGTTGCCGGAGATTATTATGACGTGTTCGCGCGACCACGCTTAGATTCGGAAGCCGCCACATTTCTGATTGCAATCGCTGATGTCGCCGGCAAAAGTGTGCCGGCCGCCATGCTGATGGCGACGTTTCAGGCGAGCCTGAAGACTCTGAGCAGCACACCCGGATCGCTGCCCGAGTTAGTCAGCCGAATGAACCGTTACGCCTGCAGCAACAGCCAGAATGGCCGACGGTTTACCACCGCTTTTATTGCCGAATTCGATCCCGCATCGCGCCGGTTAACCTATGTCAACGCCGGGCACAACAATCCGATACTTCGCCGCCATTTAGGTCTGATCGAGCGGCTGGAAGCAGGAGGAATGCCGCTCGGCGTCATGGAAGATGCTCACTACCAGTCGGGCGAGGTGATGATGGAGACTGGTGATTGGCTGGTGGCGTTCACGGATGGGGTGGTCGAGGCCGAGAACAGTTTTCAGCAGGAGTACGGAGAAGAACGCTTCCTTATGATGTTGCATTCCGGCGTGATGCTGTCTCCTGAGATGCTGCTGAACAGCATCCTGCTGGACCTCGATCGATTTGTGGGGGACGCTCCGCAGCACGACGATGTTACTTGCATGCTGTTGCGCGCGGTTTAACCGTCCAGAGGCCTGCATCGCCATCCAACGTTAGCTCTTCGAGCTCGTCGGGATTTTCATTCTCTGGCTTTTGGTGCGTAGCTGTTGCTGCTGTTCCATTTGCTGCAGATGCAGGATGGGAGATGCCAGAGGCAGCGGATCGATTGTGCGTTCCACGTGCACCGACCAATCTTCCGGCATTGGCCACTCCTCATCTGTCTGTGGGGGAGTGTCATGTGCGGTCACCTGCACGTTCACTCGTAATTCACTCGATGTAATGCCTCGATAGACTCCGCGATTCGGAGGCACGTCATCGTAATCGCGACCCAGCGCCGTACGGATGTGAGACTCGTGAGCAAGCAGATCGTTCGTCGGATCAAAACCCACCCATCCCAGACGCGGTAGAAAAGCGTCTACCCATGCGTGAGTTGCGCTTGCCGTCGAACGCACATGATCGGTGGGCCGATGGTAGAGATAGCCGCTGACGTAGCGGCAGGGAATGCCCAGATGACGCACGAGGGCGATCATGATGTGAGAAAAGTCCTGGCAGACCCCGGCACGGCTCTCCAAAGCCTCATCGATAGGAGAGTCGACGCGTGTGCTTCGCGGAACATAGGCAATCGCATCATGCAGGCGGGTATTGATCTCTCGTAAAACGGTCAAGGGATCGTCGCGGCGCACTGCGCCGAATTCAGTGGCAAGTTTCAAGAGCGCCGGCGTTGGCTTTGCGAACTTGCTCGGCAGCAACATTTCCCAGTAGTCGCCATCACTGACGATGTCGTCGAGCTCCTGCCATGCAGATGGAGAAAGCGCGTCGGGAATGTCCGCAAGTTCCTGCAATTCGACCAGCGCGCGACCGACGATCATCAGTTCGCCGTGGCGTCCGGGAATATTAAAGTGATGAACATTGTTGCCGATGAAATCGCGATAGGAGAACACGCGGCATCGCGGGCTGACCGAAAGAGAGAATGTGAAGCATCGCTGGTTCGTATCCGTTCGCGGATGGATGCGCACCTCCATAAGCGATTCGTTGATCGGTAGATCATATTCAAATCGCGTCATGTGTCTTATGGAATAGAACTTCATTGCCCATCTCCCATCAAACTGCTAAGGCCGTATCTACGGAGTAGCTGATATACAGCCGATAAATCAGCTCCTGAATCATGCGGGACTGTTCGAGAACGTCGCGAAGATAACCTGCAGTATCCTGCTCCAGAATTTCATCAATTTGTGCGAAGCTCAGTGACGCCTGAAGCTTTCCAGCGCGCCGTGCCAGCTCGTCGGACGGATACCTTCTTCGTTCAGTTTGTATTCCGGAGAGCGCATCGAAGAGGCAGTTCACTGAGTACCGCAGCGAATGAGGAAAGAGCGGATTCAGCAGGAGAAATTCCAGCACTCGCTCTGGCGTGATGTCGGTTGTGTAGACAGTGCAGAAGGCCTCAAATGCTGTGCAGCAGCGCAGTAATCCGACCCACTCAAGGTATTGTGTGGATTCGATTACCCCTCCCGGGATGTTGAACGCATGCGGATAGTAGAGGACAAGCAGGGTGGCGATTGCCGTAGAGCGCTCCATATATCGCCCGGCCCGAATGAAGTGCCAGCCTTCCCCATGCAGCATGGTGGTATCGGTTACGCCCTCAAATAAGTGGAGACCATCATGCAGCGTCTGCAGCAGATCAGAAACCGTAGCGTAGCTTTGCTCTGAGCGCATCTCCATCATGTTGTGGTAGAGCTGATTTAATTTCTGCCATTGCTCGCTGCTGATTTCATCGCGGACCTGGCGCGCGTTTTCGCGTGCGGCACCGATGCACGCTGCGATGGAGGCGGAGTTGGCCACGTCGAAGCACATCATATCGACAAGATCGTCCGGCTCGCCGCGCTGGAGGATCTTCGGAACCATCAGGATGTGCATGAGTCTGTGCGAGCGTCCCTCCGGCCTGGTTTCCGGCCTTTCGAGCATCAGATTCAAAGAGACGTCCAATACGCGAATGGAATGCTCTGCGCGTTCGAGATATCGGCCGATCCAGTACAGGCTGTCTGCTACTCGAGAAAGCATTCTTGCATGCTCCTTTCCTCAGGAGATTGATTCTGTTTACGACTCCAGTACCCAGGTATCTTTGCTTCCGCCACCCTGCGAGGAGTTCACGACAAGCGAGCCTCTCTGCAGAGCCACCCGCGTTAATCCGCCCGGAACAATATTGATCTGATCTCCAAATAAGATGTAAGGGCGCAGGTCCACATGTCGAGGTTCGATGTGGTCTCCTATGAGACAAGGAGCGCGAGAGAAATTGAGCACCGGCTGAGCGATGAAATTTCGTGGATCAGCCTGAATCAGATCCTTAAATTTTTCGCGTTCTTCGCTCGTGCTGGCCGGGCCGACGAGCATGCCGTATCCTCCCGATTCACCGACAGGCTTCACGACCATTTTTTCCAGGTTTTCGATGACATGCTGTCGTTTTCTGGCATCCGTGAGCAGATAGGTTTCTACGTTATTCAGAATCGGGTCTTCGTGGAGATAGTAGCGAATGATCTGCGGCACCCAGGCATAGATTGCTTTATCGTCCGCCAGCCCGGTGCCAAACGCGTTTGCCAATGTAACGTTGCCCGCTCGATACGCGTTGAGAAGGCCGGCTACACCGAGTATGGAATCGGAGCGGAAGGCGAGGGGATCGCAGAAATCATCATCGACACGACGATAAATTACGTCGACGCGACGTAATCCAGCAGTCGTTCTCATATAGACAATGTTGTCGTGTACGAGGAGATCGCGGCCCTGTACAAGCTCCACGCCCATCTGGCGCGCCAGATACGTGTGCTCGAAATAAGCGGAGTTGTAAACTCCCGGCGTCAGCAGGACGATGGTCGGTTCGGGCCTGCCCTCAGGAGCGAGAGAGCGAAGCGTGCTTAAGAGCAGTTGCGAATAATGATCGATGGGGCGGATGCGATAACTGAGGAAGAGATTTGGGAGGGTGCGCTTCATGGCACGGCGGTTGGTGAGCATATACGAGACGCCGCTGGGGACGCGCAGATTGTCCTCCAGAACCACGAATTCTCCGTTATCCAGCCGAAGAAGATCGGTCCCGGTAATCGCGATATAGATATTGCGTGGAACCTGCAAGCCGCGCATCTCGCGCCGGAAATGTTTGCAGGTATAGACGACCTCGCGGGGAACAACATTGTCGCTGAAGATTTTCCCCTCGTGGTAGACGTCATGGAGAAAGAGATTCAGTGCAGTGATTCGCTGCATGAGCCCCTTTTCAATCTGCTCCCATTCCTTGCCCGTGATGAGACGGGGAAGAAGATCGTAGGGAAAGATTCTTTCCGTGCCTTCTTCACGCCCATAGACGGTGAAGGTGACGCCCTGCGTCATGAACGACGCGTCAGAGGAAAGCTTGCGCGCCTGCAACTCGTCAGCAGGCATATCAAGAAAGGCCTGCAGCAGCTTCTCATACTCAGGCCGCACGCGGCCGTCCGCCCCGAACATTTCATCATAGGCGCCATCGATATGATAATCCGGAAGCGCCGCGTCATATGGAGGCGGCAGCCTGGTTGTCGCCACATCAACTCCTGTCTGTGATCTCGTCGCTGATTACCGTAAAGCCGGTAAGCTTTGAGGGGCCAAAGGTCGTAGTGATTGCCGCATCTACGGCGTCGCGGCCTGTTGCCATCAGGATACGTCCGACGCGTGGGAAGTTATGGCGCGCATCGAAGGTCCACCAGCGATCTCCCAGCCATACTTCAAACCAGGCGCTGAAATCCATGGGAGACGGCGTAGGCGGGATACAAATGTCTCCAAGGTATCCGGCAGCGTAGCGCGCCGGAATGTTGAGGGCGCGGCAAAAGGTGATGGCAAGGTGCTGAAAATCGCGACACACGCCTGTTCGCTCGGTGTAGACGTCCAGCGCCGTCTTGGTTGCGCGAGCCTTGGCATAGTCAAACATGATGTGAGCATGCACCCAGTTGCAGACCGCCTGGACGCGTGACCATCCCGGGTGAAGAGCACCGAAAAGATCAAACGCGATGGGAGACATAAGATCGACTTCGCAATAGCGGCTGGCTGTCAGAAATGGCAACGTCTCGGGTGGAAGATCGACCACCGGTATTTCCGGGGCATTCCAGTTCACAGCATCGGGTTGGCCTGAATCCTCGATGATGCTTTCGCTGTAAAGCCGCAACTCGCCCGGCATTGCCAGAAAGCGGCTGCAAATATTTCCAAAGGCGTCCTGATACTCCTCTACAGGAATTTCAGGCGTTGTGAGAATGGGGTCAGGACTGCGTAAATCGGCCTGACGAGAGGGGTGAACGCGGAGGAGCGAAAGGAACGGGACCTCCTGCGTCAGCTCGAAATGAATATCGTAGCCAATGCGAATCAGCATTCGCGGTATCCTGTGAGAACCAAACTTGTCGTGCCAAGGTGTGATGCTGGAAATCGGTGAGGCGGTTGAACTCTAAGGTGCAGCACAACCAGGCAAACTGCAAGGAATTTCTGGAAAAACAGGAAAAATGACATACTGCGTCGGGATCAAGACACATGAAGGCCTTGTGCTGGCATCGGACTCGCGAAGCAATGCGGGACACGACCAGGTAAATATATGCCGCAAAATGCATACTTTCGCGGTGCCCGGAGAGCGCGTTTTCGCCGTCATGGCGAGCGGAAGCCTGTCTCTCACGCAATCTGTCATCACGCTGCTTCGACAGGACTTCGATGCCGGAAAAGGTCTCGCAACCGCAGAGACTTTTTATGATGCTGTTCGCATGGTGGGGCAGTATGTCCGTCGAGTTTCTGATATGGACCGTGAGGCTCTCGAGAAGGATGAGTATAACTTCAACATTCATCTGTTGATCGGCGGACAGATCAGAGGCGAGGCTTCACAGCTTTACCTTGTCTATCCGCAGGGGAATCCTCTCAAAGTCACCCACGAGACTCCATTTCTTCAGATCGGCGAATACAAATACGGACGGCCCATTCTCGAAAGAGGGCTTGTCTATTCGAAAACCACACTCGAATCCGCAGCCCTGTATGTGCTGCTGTCGTTCGATGCGACGATGCGATCCAATGTAACGGTGGGGCCGCCGATCGAGATCATGATTTACCGCAACGACCAGCTTGAATTCGGTCAATACTGCTCCTTCAGCGCCGACGATCCGCAAATGCTCGGTATCCACAAGCAGTGGGAAATCGCCTTGCGAGACGCGGTTGAAGCGCTCCCTCCCATCGAATTCGGTGCGTGCTTGTCGAATGCCTAGCTTCGGGTACCGCTCGATACATCCATACGATTCATCGTCTGAGTTATGCGACATCTTATGAAACTACTGTCGTTCTTCTTTTGCCTTCTGATCGTCACAGGTTCAGGTGTGACGGCTTCCGCTCAGACTTCTGCTTCCCAGCGTGATCCACTTGCGCAGTCAACGCAGATGATCGTGGTCACAACATCGGGATGGAACGCGGTGAATGGACGACTACAACGTTATGAGCGCGCCACTCCAGATGACGCATGGCGCCCTGCAGGCGATGGAACTCCGATCGTCGTGGGAAAGAATGGTCTTGGTTGGGGGATCGGTGTAACGGGCACCAACGATGCCAACCTTCGGCTCGCCGCAGATCCTGTAAAGAAAGAAGGAGACGGCAAATCTCCGGCAGGCATATTCAGCCTGGGGACTGCGTTTGGTGATGCACCCACTCCCTTGACTGGAGTGAAGCTGGCTTACCTCAGCCTCACTCCATCGATCGAATGCGTCGATGACACGAGATCGAAATACTATAACCGCGTCATAGACCGCTCTACCGTTTCGGCTGACTGGAAGAGTTCAGAACATATGCGGGATGTTGGAGAAGCCTATCGCTGGGGCATCGTTGTAAATCACAACAATACGGTTGCCGGGAACAACGCAGAAAATCCAAGACCGGGAGCGGGCTCCTGCGTTTTTCTTCATATCTGGGGCGGCCCTGATCATGGGACAGCCGGTTGTACGGCAATGGCAACTCCAAAGCTGGAGACGCTGCTCCAATGGCTCGATCCCAAAAGAAATCCTCTGCTGGTACAACTGCCGGTTGACGAATATAAGCGGCTGGCGAGCCAGTGGAAATTGCCGCCCATGCCCGCGGATTGATGTCTTATGACGAAGCGCCGACAGCGGGAACCGCTACATTTTTCCTGACCATCGGTGCAACGCGGGCGCCTATGAGTTCAATGGCGTGCAGGACTTTAGCATGTGGAAGTGAGCCGGGAGTGAGCTGAATCGAGATGCGCGAGACTCCTCCAAGCGCTTCATCGATGGCGAGTATCTTCTCGGCAGTGGCTTCCGGGCTGCCTACCAGCAGCGCGCCCCTGGAGGTTCGGGTGGCGTCGAATTGCGCTCGGGTAACAGGCGGCCATCCGCGCTCCCTTCCGATTCGACTGAAGGTGTAGGCATAAGCCGGAAAAAGATCATCGGCTGCCTGCGCGGTGGTGTCGGCAACGAAGCCGATCGTGTGAACGCCTATGGCGAGTTGCTCCGGAGAATGGCCTGCGCGACGACCGGCTTCGCGATATAGATCAACCAGCGGTCGAAAACGGTGGAACTCACCGCCAATAATGGCGACAGCGAGAGGAAGACCGAGTGCACCGGCACGGGCGAAAGATGCGGGTGTTCCGCCGACTCCGATCCACACCGGCAGCGGGTTTTGTAATGGACGCGGATAGACGCCCTGCCCGGTAAGCCCGGAACGATGCTTTCCAGACCAGTGAACACGAATGTTCTCGCGAACCTTCAGCAGGAGATCGAGCTTTTCTGCAAAGATCTCGTCGTAGTCGTTGAGGTCGAAGCCGAAGAGCGGATAGGATTCGATGAAAGAGCCGCGACCGATGGTGATTTCAGCGCGTCCCTGCGAAATCAGATCGACCGTAGCGAAGTCCTGAAAGACGCGTACGGGATCGTCGGAACTGAGAACGGTAACTGCGCTGGTGAGTCGGATGCGTTTCGTGCGGGCGGCTGCGGCGGCAAGCAAGATGGCGGGCGCGGAAGAGATGTACTCCTGCCGATGGTGTTCTCCGATGCCATAGACGTCGAGACCGGCCTGGTCGGCCAGCACGATTTCTTCGAGCAGATCGTGCACCCGTTCGGCAGGACTGACGGCGACACCCTTTACGGGATCTGGCGTATTTTCAACAAAGCTGTCGATGCCTATTTCCATTGGCGGGCCTCCTCTCGCGAACCCTGTTTGCACAGTTACACAATTATGAACAGGCGCACATCCACTTTCTCGCGAAAGGTATCAGCGCCTGTCCGCGCTTATCGGTCAATTTATGCCGCTGCTGTGCGCACGGCTTCCAGGGCAGGCTTCAGGAAAGTCTCACGATCCACCGCACCCGTCATTAGCTGGGCTGCTCCACCTGCAGTTACGAATTTCACATCGGTGACACCGACGAAACCGAGGACGGCCTTCAGGTAAGGATCGATAAAGTTCATTCCGCTTGCCGGTGTGCCCGCGTCATAGACTCCGCCGCTGGCGGCAAGAATTGTAGCCTTCTTGCCATGGAGCAATCCCTGCGGTCCGCTTTCGGCATAGACGAAAGTACGTCCGCTGCGAACGACCTGATCGATCCACAGCTTGAGCACGGAAGGAATCGAGAAGTTATGCATCGCAACACCGATCACGTATTCATCTGCGCTCTCCAGATCGGCGATGAACTGGTCGGATAGAGCTAACGCTGCTTTTTGTTCCGGTGTGCGTGAATCTTCCGGCGTGAACGAGGAGTGGATCCATGCTGTATCTAACGGCTTTGGTGGCTCGGCTGAAAGGTCGCGATAGATCACCCTGCCATTGGGATGTGCGTTTTGCCAGGTTTTCACGAATTCACGCGTCAGTTCCCGGCTGATAGAGTTCTCAAGCGGGCTCGAATCGATATGTAAGAGGGTTGGCATCTTCGATCTCCTTTAGGCGACATAAGATGTTTAGACAACTTATGTCGTTTATATAGACGACACATGCTGTTTTATGGATTCTTTTTTCTGTTTGCTACCCTCTAAAGGAAGAACCATGCCAATTTCCGACTGTGAAGTACGCGACCCACGAATGCGCCGAACGAGGCAGCTGCTTCAGGGCGCCCTGCGTACTCTCATGCAATCGAAGAGCTTCGACGAGATTGCCGTGCAGGACATTACCGAGGCCGCCACCGTCAATCGGGCTACGTTCTATGACCATTACACGGACAAGTATGCACTGCTGGAATCCATGGTGGCGGGCGGCTTTCATCAGCTCCTGCACGAACGGAATGTCAGCTATGACGGGAGCTGTCCGGCTGCGGTGAGCGCCGTGATCCTGGCGACGTGCGACTATCTGACCGGGACAAAAGCCGGCGACACAGCATGTCAGCGCCAGAGCGCCTTTGAGCCGCTGGTGGAAGCGGCGGTGACCGCAGCGATTCGCAGGGTGTTGATGGCAGGCATGCCGAAATCAGCTTCTGTTGCAGATTTACCGCCAGAGGTGATCGCTACGGCTGCCAGTTGGGCCATTTATGGCGCGGTCAAGGAATGGTTCAACACCCCGGAACGGCCTTCCGCAGAATATGTGGTGCCGCGCATCATGCAATTAGTCCTCCCCATGCTTCCGTCCGCGACTTCCATAGAGGCCTCAGTCTCAGGGCATCGATGAACGAATAGCCTGAATGGTAAGGCTGGATTACGCCTGAATTGCGGATGGTTTATGAGTTGTCGGCTGGTCGGATTCTTTCGGTTTCCAGCAATGGGCGAATTCTTTGTGGGTATGGCTTGTTCCCATGACGTTGAAGGAGCGGGTGTGTTTCGAGTAGAGCACCTGTTGAATTCCGCCATGGATGGAATTCACGTTATTGTAATGGCCGATGCCCGTTCCAGCGTATTCCCGGTTCATCCTGATATAGCTATGCCATTCCGGGTGACCAGTTGAGTGAAAGCCAGAGACGTCGAGTAAGCCATCCCTGGGCTGCCATGTGATTTCCACGATTCCGCCAGTAGGCTCATGCCGTCCATCGTCCAGGATGCGGTAATTCAGGTACTGTCCGGCAAGAGAACCATACTCCCTGGTAAGCGCGCGCAGTTCCAAACGCTTGCGAAATCGGGTGCCAAGCTGCCAATCCGCCAGCACGCCCAGAATCACGCCTAATACGGACACCGCAACCAGAATCGGCCAATGGAATGTCATTTCGTACTCCTAACGCAGCAAAGACGAAGCTCTTCGTAGACTGTACGCTTGTTCTACCCTTCCAGTTCCCTCAGGTTTTTGAAACGGGGAAGTGGGATTAGTCAGGCAGGAAGAGAGATTTTGAAAATTGTGCCGCTTTTGCCGGGACGTACGCTGCTTCTCATACGAATCCTACCCTTATGACGCTCGACTATGTTCTTTGAAAGAGCCAGGCCGAGGCCGGTCCCACGCCCTTCCTTGGTGGTAAAAAAGGGTTTAAAGATTTCCGAGGAATGCTCCTTGGGAATGCCGTGGCCATTGTCGGCGATCACAAAATGAACCTCACCATCGCGTTTCCGCACTCGCAAAGAGAGGATGCCTTCCTCAGGTAAGGCGTCAACTGCATTGAGAATTAAATTCGATACGACCTGAAGCATCTGTCCTGTATGTACTTCGGCAACTATGCGTTCCGGTAGTTCCTTCAGAAGACGGATCTTCTTGGCGGCGATCGCTCTTTGATGGATGCGCAACGCGGCTTCCGCCAGTCCTACAAGATCGATGGGACGAGGCACTTGGGAGGTGCGAGCGAAGGAAAGTGTCTGATTCGCGATCTGGTTGAGCGACGCCATCTGCTCTTCAGCCAGATGCATGTAGTTCCGCACTTCCGCCGGATCATCTGCACATTCCCGTGTGAGATAAGTGATGTTCCCCAGAGCTTCCAAGGGGTTTCTGATCTCATGCATGACTTCGAGGGCGAGCTGGCCTGCGGTAGACCGTTCTTCGGACTTCCGCAAAGCCTCCGCAGCCATCGCCAATCTGGCTTCCAACTCGGCAATTTCATTTTCAGCCATTCGCTTCGCCCCAAAGCGGTACTTCTGGAGAGAACGCGAGTCAGCGTCAACTACTGGGGGTAATTCCCCACAGACCAGTCTATATACGATGCAATTTCCACAACTTCTGTCGTCTCCGGCATGTTCTGAGAATTTCGTTTGTCAGAAGACCTCGTTTGCATTCCGACAGACTCTTTTTGTATCGATCTCTTTAGTGAAATATACGCTCGCATCTGAAACTCCATATCTGAAGCGATGGAGATATCGGGAAAGACGCGTATAAATACACTATTGAAGTCTGATTATCTCGGAGCACAACATGAGCCGGGTGCTGTTGATTGGCAATCAAGCCCAAGTGAGCCGCGAGATCGGCGAGGCGCTTCTGGCTGCCGGTTTTCCTATGGATTACGCGGCAGGCCACGCCGATGCCCTTCAGCGATTACGTGCTCTGGCATTTGGAGTCGTCATTACCAGTCCCGACAGCTTTGTCGACGAGGACCTGGCGCTGCTGGAAGAGATGCGCGGCATCCGGCCCGGGGTAAAGTGCATCGTCCTGGCGCACAGCAGCACTCCGGACGAAGTGATCGCTGCCCTGCGTGCGCGGATCTTCGCCTGCTTCACTCCTCCATTTGACTCCCATGAGATTGCGACTCTGGCCATGAGCGCCGCCTCTGACAATGAATGGCGAGATGACATTCAAGTGTTGTCAGCCAAGCCCGGCTGGGTGTCGGTTCGTCTTAATTGCCGTCTCATCACGGCTGAACGTCTGATGACTTTTGCCAAGGAGCTTAGCGTTCAACTGCCCGAGAACACGCGGGATGAGATGATGCAGGCGCTGCGAGAGATTTTGCTGAATGCCATGGAACACGGAGCAGCGTTTAATCCTGAACAGGTAGTTGAAGTGACAGCCGTTCGCACCGCACGATCCATGGTGTTTTACGTACGTGATCCGGGGGCCGGCTTCCGCCGCGAATCGCTGACTCATGCGGCCATCGCAAATCCGTCTGATGATCCCGCGGCCCACATTGCGCAGCGCGAAAAAGTAGGAATGCGTTCCGGCGGCTACGGCCTTCTGCTGGCGGCTGGCACTGTGGATGAGCTGATCTATAGCGAGATCGGCAATGAAGTGCTGCTGATCAAATATGTTTCAGCGCCTGAGATCACACCGTCTGATATGTCGCAATAAATAATGGAACGACAGGCGCTCCAGCTTTCACCTGACTGCGGGCTGCAACAGATCGTCCGCTTATGTTACATTCGCGCTCAATGCGAAATCTCAGATTATTCGGTCGTCTGTTGCCGGGGCTTTGCCTGGGTGCTGCTTCAATGGTATTGATGGCGCAAAGCGCGCCGCGGGCTGTTCTGCTGGTCGCGAATCAGAAGGATCAAAGCCTGAGTGTGATCGATCCAGAGACGAACAAACAAATTGCTGCGGTTCCCGAAAATGCATATACGGGACACGAAGTTGCTGCCTCTCCGGATGGAAAGACGGCATACGTGCCGATCTATGGAAATTCAGGTGTGGGTAAGCCGGGCACGGATGGAAGCACGATGGACATCATCGATATCGCCAGCCATAAAGTCACACACACTCTCGACTTCGGCCGTGGCGTGCGGCCGCATTGCGCGAAGTATGACAAAGCCAGCGGACTGCTGTATGTAACGACGGAGCTGGATCATTCTGTAACAGCGATTGATCTGAATACGGGCAAGATTGCTGGAACGATTCCGACTGGACAGGCCGAGTCGCACATGCTGGCGATTACGCGTGACGGACATTACGGGTATACGGCGAATGTGGGACCGGGAACGGTCTCGGTGCTTGATCTGAAAGCGCGCAAAAACGTGACCGTAATTCCGGTTGCGACGCATGTGCAGCGCATCTCGCTATCGAATGATGACAAATCAGTTTTTACGGTCGACTATACGAAGCCGCGGCTCGCTGTGATCGACACGGCGACAAACAAAGTCAAGACGTGGGTGGAGTTGCCTTCCATCGGCTACGGAACGGCGTCGACGAAAGACGGGCACTGGTTGCTGGTGGCGCTGACTTCAGCGAATAAAGTGGCAGTCGTGGATCTCACCACGTTGAAAGTGGCACGCACTATCGATGTTCCCGAAGATCCCACGGAAATCCTTGTTCGGCCCGATGGCGCGATGGCATATGTTTCCTGCGGAGCAAGCGGCAAGGTGGCAGCGCTCGATATTCCACAGTGGAAAGTGACGGCCACCATCGACGCAGGAAAGGGCGCTGATGGCCTGGCCTGGGCGCATTTCTAATATGTGCCTGTAGTGATTACAATTTTCCCGTATAGATCTGGCGAAGCGTTTCCGGTAGAAGAGTCACATCGCGCGAAAGGATGGCATCGCCAGTGAGTCCGAATGTACGGAGATTGGCGTCGGCAAGATATCCGATGAACTGGCTTGCATCGAGACGCTTAATGCGAAGCGCGGAAGCAGTAGCTGGCTCGATGGAGTCAGGACGTGAAACCTCAAACAGGACGATCTCCGGCCTGAGGCTTGGCCATACTTGCTCGAGCTGTTGGTAGCTGCTGGCCAAATCAACGTGGAATCCGCCTTTACGCAGGACATCGCGTATGGGGGAGGCCAGCAAATAATCGTCACTGCTAAATAAGATCCGAGGCGAAGACGAAGTATCCATTTTTTAGAACTTCCATTCTCCTGTCTTCCATGTCGCCGATGATTTTCTCTGCTTCGGCATCACTTCGAAGTGCCCAACCCGGACTTTAAACAAAAAACCAGCGTGTCCGGTGGGCGCAGCTATTAGGGCAGTTGCAATGCCAAACGTGAAATTCACTAAGTAACTGATAACGGGAGCTATTCAGAGAGGCCGCGCGGGCAACCTTTTGCGTGTCGGCAAACTGTTCCGGTTATCGAGAAGTTTTGACACCACTTAGCAGGATTAGCGCTAAGATACTGCTGAACGCCGGTTAATAAAGGTTAAGTTAACCCTGGAAAAGTCTTTCGCCGCAGGCGACTGGATGAGATAACTTCATTGATATGTACGGTCCGGCGAATACGGCGCTTCATGAATTGCAGCACTCGACCTACGTGCGCTTTTCGCTTCTGGCCTTCAGCTCGATCTTTTTCCTTGTAGATCCGTTCGCGGCGATCGGTTCCTTTCTGGCCATCACTGCCGGCGCCGACGGGCCGCGCCGCAAGCGCATGGCCTTCAAGGCTTCGCTGACGTGTTTTATTGTGCTGACGGCGTTTGCCTTTGCCGGGCAGTTTATCTTCAGCCTTTTCGGCATTAAGCTGCCGGCGTTTGAAATTGCGGGTGGGTTGATTCTGCTTTTAATCGGCATCGACATGCTGGAGGCGAAGCGGTCGCCTACGCAGGAGTCCTCTGACGAAACGATTGAGGCGACGGCCAAAGAAGATGCGGGGATTGTGCCACTGGGAATTCCAATGCTTGCCGGGCCGGGTGCGATTTCAAGCGTAATGGTCCTGGTGGGGCAGGCTCCGAACTACTGGCAGATGTTCGCTATTGTTGGCTCGATTGCGATTACAGCCGTAGCCAGCTATGGCGTACTAAACGGCGCAAGTCGAGTCCAGAAGCTGCTGGGCGAGACCGGAATTCGAATACTGGTGCGCATTATGGGACTGCTGCTGGTGGCGCTGGCGGTGCAGTTCTTTGTCAATGGATTGACGGACCTGGGCGTGATCGCCAAGCAGGTCTAGCCCTCCAGGCACACGCGCTTCGCGCTGTTTGGCGAATTTACTGCATCGCTCCGCAAAATGTGTATGACGAGAATAAAAACCCATTGCATTGTTGCTCTTCTGCTGACAACCGTTTTAGCGGTTCCTGCCCACGCACGTTTTGTGCAGCCGGCGCCCTGCAAGAATTCATTTACTCAGGATCGCGAGATTGCCGAAGGAAAGAAGGCCGCGGCACTGGTTTACAAGGAGATGCCAGTGCTGCCGGATTCGAGTCCGGTAACGCAGTATGTGCAGCAGCTTGGGGCGAAGCTGGTGCAGTTTGCGCCGGGGTATCAATGGCCTTTTTCATTCCATGTGGTGAATCAAGCCGATATCAATGCCTTTGCGCTGCCCGGTGGGCCAATTTTCGTGAACCTGGGAACGATTCAGGCGGCGGAGACCGAGGCGCAGCTTGCGGGCGTGATGGCGCATGAGATTTCGCATGTGGTGATGCGGCATGCGACCTGCAACATCACCAAGCAACAGGGCCAGGCCCCATGGTGGGCGCTGGGACAGCTGGCGGCTGGTGTCCTGTTGCCAGGTGCGGGAGGCGCGCTGGCGGCGGAAGGAGTAGGCGCGGCAGCGGGTATGACCTTTCTGAAGATGGGCCGCGATGCGGAGAAGCAGGCCGACCTCATGGGCGCAGATATGGCTTATGACGCCGGGTACGATCCACGCGGCATGGTGCAGTTTTTCGAAATCATTCAGGGGAAATATGGCGAAGGCGGGTCGCAGTTCCTGAGCGACCATCCCAACCCCGGGAACCGGACGGAGTATGTAAATGCCGAGATTGCCACGTTGCCGCCGCGTGAGCACTGGATAATGACGACGCCCGAGTTCCAGAAGATTCACAAGCTGGTGAGCGGGATGCATGCGTACTCGGCCAAAGAGATCGCGAGCGGCGCGTGGAAAAAACATGGCGCAAATGCAGCTCCGGGAGGATCGCAGCCGGTGGATCTTCGCCCCTCCGGCGGCTGGAAAACGCTCGATAGCAGTGGGTTTTCGGTCCAATATCCGGGAAGCTGGCAGGCTTTAGAGAAGGCGGGTGCGGGAGCGACGATTGCGCCGGCGAACGGTGTGGTCGCGGCGGATACAGATAACAGCACAGTGATTTACGGCGTCATCATCGATAATTTTCAACCGCAGCAGGGCGCCGATCTGGAGGCGGCTACCAATCAGCTGATCGCCGGCATTCAGAAGGGAAACCCCGGAGTGAAGGCGGCGACAGAAATGGAAGACGTGCGGGTGAACCAGCTGCCTGCAAAGAGTGTCGAGTTCCTGAACCAGAGCACTTCAGCCGGAGGAACGGAGCGGGATTGGCTGGTGACTATTGCGCGCGGAGATGGATCGCTGAGTTATCTGGTATTTGTGGCGCCGCAGAAAGATTTCGAAGCATTACGGCCTACATTTGAGCAGATTTTGCGAACATTTCGTATGAACAGGTAGGAATAATCCCGAGCTATAGGCCTTTGTGGCTCGCGATCAGACTCCCGTTTTCGCGCCTTCAGCACGAAAACCAAGATGGCCGAAGGGCTTATCCGGGGCTGTGTACCTGTAAATCGCCGCTGAAATTACGAATTGCGAAGCGGTGGCAGCCGCATGAACACTGTGTAAACGTCGCTTTTCAACAAGCATTCACAGTTTTCAACAGTTGCAATGAGGCTCCCCGGTTGCTAATATTCATCTTGTCGCAACGATGTGAGCGAGACGCTGAGAGGCGGACGCGAGCAAAGACGCGGTCGAAGTTGCAAAATGCAACAGGCTGCGGTAAGATAAAAAACGACACAGAAGAGCAGTGGCAAGGATCGCTTCGCACCCGGGATAGAGTCCTGAGTAGATTGCGAAGCCGAAGTGAGAGTTCGACAGACGCTGAGAGCGTCACTAAGAGCGAACAATCCATTGCAGGTTGAGGGTTTTTACCCTTCAGGGCTGAGTGCCCGATCGCAGAGTATGCTCTGCGGTTGATCTTTCAAAGTTTAGCGCTGTGCGGAACTGAACGGGGCAACCCGGAAGGCGATGCGAAGAAGACGTTGCGAGACGCGGATGCTATAAGTGCTCCTCTCGCTACAGAAGTTCGAAGATGGGGCGGAATGGCTGAACTAGAAAGTTCAGAAAAGCCTTGACGGACGCAAGAATCTTCGATAGTCTTAGAAAGTTCGCGCAAAAACGGCGCAACAAGTTCGAGGACGCGTGACGCAGTCACGCTCTCGATCCAAAGCAGCCCGCTTAGGCGGTCACTGTGAGGATCTTTGACAATCAGGTTGAACATGCCAGTCGTGAGAATGGAAGAAGAATTGGTTTGATCATTCTCACTATATTATGCTCTGCAATCTTTCGAGCATTGCAGGGCGATTGCCTTAGCTGACCTCCGTCAGTTAAGTGCAGTCATCAGGTTTCAAACGAGAGTTTGATCCTGGCTCAGAATCAACGCTGGCGGCGTGCCTAACACATGCAAGTCGAACGAGAAAGGGACTTCGGTCCTGAGTAAAGTGGCGCACGGGTGAGTAACACGTGACTAACCTACCCTTGAGTGGGGAATAACTTCGGGAAACCGAGGCTAATACCGCATAACACCTACGGGTCAAAGGAGCAATTCGCTTAAGGAGGGGGTCGCGGCAGATTAGTTAGTTGGCGGGGTAATGGCCCACCAAGACAGTGATCTGTATCCGGCCTGAGAGGGCGCACGGACACACTGGAACTGAAACACGGTCCAGACTCCTACGGGAGGCAGCAGTGGGGAATTTTGCGCAATGGGGGAAACCCTGACGCAGCAACGCCGCGTGGAGGATGAAGTCTCTTGGGACGTAAACTCCTTTCGATCGGGACGATAATGACGGTACCGAGAGAAGAAGCCCCGGCTAACTTCGTGCCAGCAGCCGCGGTAATACGAGGGGGGCGAGCGTTGTTCGGAATTATTGGGCGTAAAGGGTGCGTAGGCGGTTCGGTAAGTCTTATGTGAAATCTTCGGGCTCAACTCGAAGTCTGCATGAGAAACTGCCGGGCTTGAGTGTGGGAGAGGTGAGTGGAATTTCCGGTGTAGCGGTGAAATGCGTAGATATCGGAAGGAACACCTGTGGCGAAAGCGGCTCACTGGACCACAACTGACGCTGAGGCACGAAAGCTAGGGGAGCAAACAGGATTAGATACCCTGGTAGTCCTAGCCCTAAACGATGATCGCTTGGTGTGACGGGTACCCAATCCCGCCGTGCCGAAGCTAACGCGTTAAGCGATCCGCCTGGGGAGTACGGTCGCAAGGCTGAAACTCAAAGGAATTGACGGGGGCCCGCACAAGCGGTGGAGCATGTGGTTTAATTCGACGCAACGCGAAGAACCTTACCTGGGCTCGAAATGTAGTGGACCGGGGTAGAAATATCCCTTCCTAGCAATAGGCTGCTATATAGGTGCTGCATGGCTGTCGTCAGCTCGTGTCGTGAGATGTTGGGTTAAGTCCCGCAACGAGCGCAACCCTTATTACCAGTTGCCATCATTTAGTTGGGCACTCTGGTGAGACCGCCTCGGATAACGGGGAGGAAGGCGGGGATGACGTCAAGTCCTCATGGCCTTTATGTCCAGGGCTACACACGTGCTACAATGGCCGGTACAAACCGTCGCAAACCCGCGAGGGGGAGCTAATCGGAAAAAGCCGGCCTCAGTTCGGATTGGAGTCTGCAACTCGACTCCATGAAGCTGGAATCGCTAGTAATCGCGGATCAGAACGCCGCGGTGAATACGTTCCCGGGCCTTGTACACACCGCCCGTCACATCACGAAAGTGGGTTGCACTAGAAGCAGGTGAGCCAACCGCAAGGAGGCAGCCTTCCAAGGTGTAATTCATGATTGGGGTGAAGTCGTAACAAGGTAGCCGTAGGAGAACCTGCGGCTGGATCACCTCCTTTCTAAGAGAGAACGTCATGGCAGTCTTATGTATCCGCGATAGCGGACGGCGAAAGCCGCTCATGAGATGTGCCATACACCCCTCAGATGAGTCCCTGACTCAAATGAGGGAGCCTGAATCAAGCCTTCTCTGCTTCTTCCTGCTTTTTACGATGGTCATCGACGGCGTAGCTGTCGAGCTGTTCAGCCTGGTCCTCGAAAACTTTCTCGAGTACGTGAATACGAGCATCGGGCTCAGCCTGGCGCCTTGCGTTTAGAATAAGGCGTGAGTCGTCTGGGCGGAATGCGGGCCTGTAGCTCAGTTGGTTAGAGCGCACCCCTGATAAGGGTGAGGTCGGTAGTTCGAATCTACCCAGGCCCACCATAACTTAAGATGGGGCTGTAGCTCAGCTGGGAGAGCACCTGCTTTGCAAGCAGGGGGTCAGGAGTTCGATCCTCCTCAGCTCCACCAACTCCGTATAAGAGACTGCCTGAAGGTGGATATCTTCAAAGATATCGATCTTTGGGCAGACCGAACGCAAGTAGATTCGGTATGTTCGATTCGCCTGAGGGCGAGCGTCAGCGAAAGCTGTTGCCTGGATGTTTGACAACGAAATCGATTGGGTAATTTATTACAAGGCTGAGCAAGGCTTTGTTTCACGGATCTAGATTTGAAGTTCTAGATAAGACTGTGGGGCTAAGTCATGTTCAAGTTGAGTGTCTTTAGAATATTTAAGAAGTTTAACTAATTAGTAGTGACGTGACTGTCGGCATACGTAAGTTGTTATGCAGATAAGACGGCACTCAGGCGGCAATACAAGACATAGTTTTATTCCTGCATGGAATTAATTCTATGGTCAAGCTACTAAGGGCGCACGGTGGATGCCTTGGCAGAAACAGGCGATGAAGGACGTGGCAAGCTGCGAAAAGCTTCGGGGAGCCGCACACAGGCGTTATATCCGAAGATGTCCGAATGGGGAAACCCTCCTGAGCAAACCTCAGGAACGGCCCGCTGAATACATAGGCGGGCACGAGCGAACCCAGGGAAGTGAACCATCTCAGTACCTGGAGGAAAAGAAAGAAATCTCGATTCCGAAAGTAGTGGCGAGCGAAATCGGAATAGCCCAAACCCGTTGCATTTCGGTGTATCGGGGGTTGTAGGACCAGCAACAGTAGAGTTACCAATCCGGTAGTTAGTCGAATCCTCTGGAAAGGGGATCCACAGAGGGTGACAGACCCGTAGACGAAAACTATCCGGACTCGAAGCTGGCACCTGAGTAAGGCGGGGCACGTGAAACCCTGCTTGAATCCACGGAGACCATTCCGTAAGGCTAAATACTCGTTTCTGACCGATAGTGAACCAGTACCGTGAGGGAAAGGCGAAAAGAACCCCTGTTAGGGGAGTGAAAAGTACCTGAAACCGTGTGCCTACAAGCAGTGGGAGGGCTATGCGCGCAAGCGAATGCCTGACCGCGTGCCTATTGCATAATGAGCCGGCTAGTTATTCTTGTCAGCAAGGTTAAGCGTAAGCGAGCCGAAGCGAAAGCGAGTCTTAATAGGGCGATTTAGTTGGCAGGAATAGACGCGAAGCGGGATGATCTACCCTTGGCCAGGTTGAAGGTGAGGTAACACTCACTGGAGGACCGAACCGGTGTTTGTTGAAAAAAGCTCGGATGAGCTGAGGGTAGGGGTGAAAGGCTAATCAAATTCCGTGATAGCTCGTTCTCTCCGAAATAGCTTTAGGGCTAGCCTCGGATGATTTGCTGTGGTGGTAGAGACCTGGATGGACTAGGGGGCTTTCCGGCTTACTGAATCCAACCAAACTGCGAATGCCACAGACAACCAGTCCGGGAGTCAGACAGTGGGGGCTAAGCTCCATTGTCGAGAGGGAAACAGCCCAGACCGCCTGCTAAGGTCCCCAAGTTACAGTTAAGTGGGAAAGGAAGTCGGAACGCCCAGACAGCCAGGAGGTTGGCTTAGAAGCAGCCATCCTTTAAAGAAAGCGTAATAGCTCACTGGTCAAGCGGTCCGGTGCCGACAATATAACGGGGCTAAAACTGTACACCGAAGCAGCGGATGCACACCTATGGTGTGCGTGGTAGGAGAGCATTCTCAACAGCGGTGAAGCCAGACTGAGAAGACTGGTGGAGCGTTGAGAAGAGACCCTGCCGGCATAAGTAGCGATAATGAATGTGAGAACCATTCACGCCGAAAGTCTAAGGTTTCCTGAGGAAGGTTAATCCGCTCAGGGTTAGGCGGTCCCTAAGGCGAGGCCGAAAGGCGTAGCTGATGGACATCCGGTTAATATTCCGGACCTCCCAACTCTCGTTTGACGATGGGGAGACGCAGAAGGATAAGCAGGGCCTCCTATGGCTATGGGGCTTGATGCGCGTAAGCTGGTTCCGATAGGCAAATCCGTCGGAGCTTAACAGTGAGGCGCAAAACAGTAGGGTGTATACCCGAAAGCTGCTGAGTTCACGCTGCCGAGAAAATCCTCTAAGGAGAGTAGTTGGGAACCGTACCCCAAACCGACACAGGTAGACGAGGAGAATATCCAAAGGCGCTCGAGTGAAAGCTTGTTAAGGAACTCGGCAAATTAGACCCGTAACTTCGGGAGAAGGGTCGCCCACCTCTGGTGGGCCGCAGTGAAACGCATACGGCGACTGTTTAACAAAAACACAGGTCTCTGCAAAGTCTAAAACGACGTATAGGGGCTGACGCCTGCCCGGTGCCGGAAGGTTAAAAGGAGAGGTTAGCCGCAAGGCGAAGCTTTGAATTGAAGCCCCGGTGAACGGCGGCCGTAACTATAACGGTCCTAAGGTAGCGAAATTCCTTGTCGGGTAAGTTCCGACCTGCACGAATGGCGTAACGATCGTATGACTGTCTTAACGAGTTGCTCGGCGAACTTGTAGTACCGGTGAAGATGCCGGTTACCCGCAGCTAGACGGAAAGACCCCGTGCACCTTTACTACACCTTAACTATGAATTATGACTCTTACTGCGCAGGATAGGTGGGAGGCTTTGATCCCAGACTCTCGGGTTTGGAGGAGCCACCGGTGAGATACCACCCTGTGAGTGTTGTGATTCTAACCTACTCCCGTGATCCGGGAGAGGGACATAGTTAGGCGGGTAGTTTGACTGGGGCGGTCGCCTCCTAAATTGTATCGGAGGCGCGCGAAGCTACTCTCAGACTGTTTGGAAATCAGTCGTCGAGTGCAAAGGCATAAGAGTGGTTAACTGTGAGACCTACAAGTCGAGCAGATGCGAAAGCAGGCCTTAGTGATCCGGTGGTTCTGTATGGAAGGGCCATCGCTCAACGGATAAAAGGTACGCCGGGGATAACAGGCTGATCATTGCCAAGAGTTCATATCGACGCAATGGTTTGGCACCTCGATGTCGGCTCATCGCATCCTGGAGCTGTAGAAGGTTCCAAGGGTTAGGCTGTTCGCCTATTAAAGCGGTACGTGAGCTGGGTTCAGAACGTCGCGAGACAGTTCGGTCCCTATCTGCTGTGGGCGTAGGAGATTTGAAGAGGGCTGTCCTTAGTACGAGAGGACCGGGATGGACGAACCTCTTGTGTTCCAGTTGTCATGCCAATGGCACGGCTGGGTAGCGAAGTTCGGTTGTGATAACCGCTGAATGCATATAAGCGGGAAGCACGCTCTAAGATGAGATCTCCCTGAAGGGTCCAGGAAGACCACCTGGTTGATAGGCTGGATGTGGAAGCGCAGTAATGCGTGTAGCTTACCAGTACTAATCGCCCGTTCGGCTTGTCCATAGAATTAATTCTGTGCAGTAATGCCGCACTGAAGATATTCAACAAGCCTTGTAAAATACGCTTGGTCAAAGTAACAAGATTCAAGGGAAATATTCCCGATCGATTTCGTTGTGAGATATTAGGTTGGATAATGGCGCCAGTTTGCCGTTTTCGCGTCCGGGAGAAACAGCCCGTTTTTAGACGCTACTGGCTGCGGGAGAAACAGCCCGCCAAGCGCCGCCCAAGTTTTTAAGGCGTCGAGACCTAGCAAGTAACGCTTAGGCTCGGCTCAAGGCTCAAATGCTTTGAAAACGCCTCAATTTGCCGGTGACCATACCGCGAGGGTCACACCCGTTCCCATCCCGAACACGGAAGTTAAGCCTCGCTGGGCCGATGGTACTGCACGGGTAACTGTGTGGGAGATTAGGTGATCGCCGGCATAAGTCTTAAAGAAAGCCCGCTCTTCGGAGCGGGCTTTTGTTTTTGTCTCTGCGTCTCGAAGGGCTTACCATCTCGAAGGGCTTACTTTCTTAATCTCAAACACGGAATGTCCGGTCTGCCTGAAAGTTCAGGTCAGCTGCCGATGCAGCAGCGATAACACCAATCCCTTACATTGGTATTCGAGTTCTGGATCGTAGCGGTAACCCTCATCGCGCATAAACGCGTGCGCACCGTTCACTTCGAACCATTGGTAGTTTGCACTCGCCTCATCCAGCCTCGCCTTGATCTTCATGCGCCCGTCGAGTGGGACATGAGGATCCTGGCGTCCCCAGATGTGTAACAGCTCACCCTTGATTTCTTCTGCGCGTTTCAAAGAATCGTCGTTCTTGCCCTTGCCCAGCGTTCCGCAATGAATATCTGTCGCGTAGAAACACGCGGCTGCGCGAATCTCCGGGTTCATCGCTGCCCGAAAAGCCAGATGGCCGCCGAGGCAGATGCCAATCGCGCCGAGCCGTCCATTGCATTGCTTCATCGTGGGCAGATATTCGATCAACGCACGAGCATCCGCGTCGTACGAGGCTAGCTCTTTCGCATATTTGTCATCATTGCCCTTGTCGGCGCCAGCCTGGTCGTAAGCCAGCACTGTCCCAGCTGGCTCAAGCTCGTGATAGACCTCGGGCACGGCAACCACGTATCCATGCCCGGCAATAAACGACGCGAATCGGCGGATCGGTCCGGTAAGCTGAAAAATTTCAGAGTAGAGAATCACGCCGGGATAACGTCCCTCAGCCGCGGGGTGAAAGAAGTACGTGCGCATGGGTCCGGTGGCTGTAGGAATATCAACGACGAGATCGTCTTTAAGAACCATTGCTCACACTTTCTTCAGCGCTCGATGCCCGATATCGCGCCGATAGTACATGCCGTCAAAGCGAATTTTGCCGATGCCTTCATATGCCAGCCTGAGCGCGTCTTCGAGCGTATTCGACGCAGCCGTCACCGCCAGCACGCGCCCGCCGTTCGTCAGGTATTGACCGTCAAGCAGCGACGTACCAGCGTGAAAAACCTCAACGCCAGAAATCTTCGCGGCTTCCTCCAGCCCTGTGATGGGCTGTCCTGTCGTGTAACTTCCCGGATACCCTTGCGAAGCCGCCACCACGCAGGCTGAAGCTCCTTTGCGCCAGCGGAACTCCGTCTCGCTCAAGCGCCCGGCAACGCAAGCCTCCAGCCCATCCAGCAAATCTGACTCGAGCCGCACCAGGATCGCCTGTGTCTCCGGATCGCCGAAGCGCGTGTTGTACTCAAGCACCATTGGACCGCGAGCCGTCATCATCAGCCCGCAATAGAGGATGCCGACAAATGGTGTGTCCTCGGTCGCCATGCCATCGATCGTGGGCTGCACAATGTGGTGCATGATCCACTCACTCATCTGCGGATCGAGGATGGAATCAGTAGAGTAGACACCCATGCCGCCCGTATTCGGGCCTGTATCGCCTTCGCCAATGCGTTTATGATCCTGCGCGGGCACCAGTGGCGCGCCATGCTTGCCGTCGCTCAGAACGAGAAACGAGACTTCCTCGCCCTCGAGAAATTCCTCTATGACGACGCTTGTCTCCACTGTTCCAAGCAGCTTGCCGCTGAACAATCCGGCAATGCCATCCTGCGCTTCTTTCTTTGTATTGCAGATCAGCACGCCTTTGCCTGCGGCCAACCCATCGGCCTTAATTACTACCGGCAGATGAAAAAGATCGAGCGAGCTCAGAGCCTCTTCCGCCGTGGTGCACACCGCATAATTCGCTGTCGGAATCTGATGCCGCTGCATGAACCGCTTCGCAAATGACTTGCTCGTCTCAAGCATCGCTGCCGCGCGCGTGGGACCGAAGACGGCAAGGCTTCTCCGCTGCATCTCGTCGACCAGCCCCAGCGCCAGCGGCACTTCCGGCCCAATCACAGTTAAGTCCGGATTCTCTGCTACCACGACGCGCAGAATATCGTTTACGTCTTTCTGATTGGCGTTGACCAGCCGCGCCACCTGCGCCATGCCGCCATTTCCCGGCGCGCAAACTACTTCAGTCACACGCGATGATTTTCGAATTGCCCATGCCAGGGCGTGCTCGCGGCCGCCTGAGCCAATTACTAGAACTTTCATGCCTGCCAAATCTCTCCCTGTTTTCTTAACAAAGGCTATCGCACAGCAGGAAACTCGCCAAGTTCAGCACCAAACGGCCAGCGTCAGGACATCGGTGGTATGCTTCCTCCCACTTGCTGTACCTCTAAAGGAGAGCTACCCTATGCGCTCGAATCTCGGTTTAGCGCAGTCCCGAACCATCGCATTCACTACCCTGCTGGCCATCGGCCTTATGGGTTCAACCACCATCCTGGCGCAATCGTCATCCAACTCGCCCAGCGTGGGCTCGTCCCTCGTGGCAACCGCCGACCCGCCGGTCGCGCGCCCACATACAAAGCACTGCGAAGTTACGCTTCTTACCAATCAAGCTTTTGACGACTTCAACAATAAAGACTTCAGCTTTACTCCGCCAGCCGGTTGCCCCGGCCCATGGTCCAAAGTCATTTTCACCGGAGATTTCTCCATCCAGCCCGGCGTACAGTACGACCGCACGGGGCAAATCTTCTTTGGGGGCGTGAACATCTACTTCGGCACCACTGCCGAGCCGCTGCAATCGCAGACCGATACGTGGCATGTCGAGCGCGATCTCACCGATTACAGCTCGCTCTTCGAAACGGCGCAGACCGGCTACGCGAGCCTGGGAAACATTGTCGGTTGCTGTGGCCTGAACTCGATCATCTTCGGCACATTCAAGCTTGAGTTCTATCAGTCAGACTTCACGAATCCAGCTCCGCGCACCGCCGATGCAGTTCTGCCTGTAGAGGACAGCGGGAATCCCTCTTTCCAGATCACATCTTCCACGCCGGAAGTGGTGCAGAGCTTCACGCTGCCGCAGAATACCGAGTCCGCCTATCTCGACGTGATCGCGCAGAGTCAGAACGCGGAAGAACAGTGGTTTTTCTGTGTTCCGAATGACATTGCAGGGCCGCTTTTCGACTGCGGAAACACCGCCTTCCGCGAAGTCCGGATCAGCATTGACGGAAAACCTGCAGGCGCGGCTCCCGTTTATCCGTGGATTTATACCGGCGGTCTCGATCCCGGTCTCTGGATACCGATCCCCGGCGTGCAGACATTGAATCTGCTGCCCTACCGTGTCGATCTCACACCATTCGCCGGTACTTTGAATGATGGCCAGCAGCATACGGTTGGCGTGAGTGTCTTCAATGCCTACAGTTACTTCACCGTCACCGCGCAGCTGCTCCTCTACGAAGACCATGGCCGCAAGCAGGTCACAGGTGCGCTCACCGAAGATACGCTTGCGCCGCCGAATCCGTCTGTAACCAACACGGTTACGCTTGATGCGAATGGTCTCGGATCGGGCGTCGTAACTGTAACCAATACCGATAATTTCACCATCGCCGGATATGTAAATACCTCGCATGGTCGTGTGAATACGAAGGTAGAGCAGCAGCTTAATTTCAAGAGCGTCGCGAATATCACGAATTCCGCGTCGGCCTACATTCAGAACAACGTAAACACTTCGACGACGCACGCCAAAACAACAACGTCGGAAGGTCCGCTCTTCACTACTAAAGAGACGGACTTCTCCTATCCCATCACCGTGAACTACAACCAGCAATTGCAGGGGAATGGTGACATCACCATTCAGACCAGCGTCGATCAAAAATATCAACGCGATGAAACCGACACGCTCGAAGGCTTCCCGGTCTTTCACAGCAGCACTTCGAATGAAGTGACGCCAACGGACACGGCTCTGCTCGTACCCACTCCCACTGGCTACGGACTGAGTCAAAATTCCAACCAGAGCAGCAAGCAGAGCTACGTGTATCAGGATTCACTCGGCGCCTGCTACAGCCGCACGCTCACCGCTGCCAGCAACGTTCTGACTGGCGTCGAAGACGGAGCAGCATGCCATCAGCACGGCTTTCACTGGTAAATAAAAAGGACAAGGCCCGGTCTTCACGCCGGGCTTTTCTTTATTTCGTTGTCCCTGAAGTCGCTATCGGTTGAGAAGCAGGCTGTGGCTGCGCTGGCGGATCATACAAGCCCGCATGCACTGCCTTCAACAAAAGCCCGTCGCTCGAATCCTCGCCAAGCTCCCACACCATTACTCCGCCCAGATGATGCTGCTGCGCATAGGCGCTCTTAAAGCGTGCCGATACCGGATCTTCATAAGTCCAGAACGTGTTGCCATCGTACAGCCATGGAGCCTGTGCGGTCGCATCGCGATACACGGTGGAAGCTCCTACGATTGTCTGGATGTAGCGGTACGGCCGATCCTCATGTACGGATTCTCCCGGCTGGAATAACCCATGGTTCTCCGCGCCGACCGACTTCCACGAATAGCCATAAAACGGAACGCCGAGCAGCAGCTTGTCCGCCGGAACGCCTGCATCTTCATATTCGCGGACAGTTCCATCGGCATTGCCGCCGTGGTCGCTGTAGAGCGGCGCGTGGAATCCTGTCTGGCTGCGCCATGGGCCGCTGTAGTCATAATTCATCAACCCGACCAGATCGACCACCTTGGCGACTGCGGCGAAATCGACGCCGTGATACATGCGTGGACTCGGTCCCGCCGCGATGGTCAGCTTCAATCCCGGGCGGTCTGCGTCGAGCTGTCTGCGAAATTCCTGCAATAGTGCCAGGTAATTCACCACGTCTTCCGGGTGCGGATACTCCCAGTCCAGATCGAATCCGTCGAAAAGATTTGCCGCGTCTGTGCCGTGGGCTAGGTGTCCGTGCACAAACATATCGATGCAGGAGGCAACAAAGGCCACGCGATTCTGGGGCTGCGCGGCTTCCGCAAACGCGGATGCTTTGCCTTCGAGCGAGATCAGAATTTTCATCTGCGGATAAAGCCGCTTCAGCTCCTGCAACTGGTGGAAGCTGCCGTGCAGTGTGGATAGGGGATTGTCCGTCGAGCCGTCAACACTGTCGGCAGCGGTGTAAGTCCGATTCAGATCAGCATTCGGGTCAGCAACCGCGCAGCGCCGATCCACGATAAAGCCCTGCGCATAATTCAGCTGATCGAGCAGTTGCGCGGAGCCACTCGATATGAGGTCTTTTACGAAATACGGCGGGTCGTTATAGATCCCCCACTGCGGAAAATAACCCACCAGAAGCGGGCGCTGAGCTTTTTCCGCCGCCCTCGATGGTTGCAGGCAGGGAAACAGGAACAGCAGCAGGAGAAGCGAAGAAAAGGAAAATCGGCGCATCATTGCAGTTGTTTCCCTTCAAAAGAAGTATGCGTACCGAAAGTTGAATTCTCTGCAGTACCTCCCGCAAAGATGCTTATCCAAGAGACGCTTTTCCTCTATCGGCGGTTGCAGAAGTTCAGTGTCGCCCGAATCCCATTTCATTCCGGTAAAAATGCCGGTAAGCCTGCAACCGTCGCGCTAAAATAACTTCAGGACCATGAACAGCCTCGTCCCACCCCGCCTCAAGCGCTTTCGTTACGGCCATCCGGACCGTGGACGAATCCTCTGCATCTGATTAAGCTTTTCTGTTGATTACTTCCGCGCCTTTATTCGCAGTCTGCGCGGATGAGAAGACCCGTGCCACCCAGATCGCCTCAGCACAAAAGGAAGGATCCAATGAGTCAACTTGGAAACAGTTTTGGCAGCCAGTCCCAATTGAAGACCGGCAATCGCACCTACGAAATTTTCCGCCTCAACGTACTGGAACAGAAGGGCATCAACCTCACCCGCCTGCCCTTCAGCCTGCGCATACTGCTTGAAAACCTCCTGCGCCAGGAAGACGGCAAGAGCGTCACCGCCGACGATATCGAATTCCTCGGCAAGTGGGACCCCAAGGCCGAGCCTTCGCGCGAAATCGCCTACATGCCTGCGCGCGTCCTCATGCAGGACTTCACCGGCGTTCCGGCCATCGTTGACCTCGCTGCGATGCGCGACGCCATGAAGCAGCTCGGCGGCAATCCCGAGAAGATCAATCCGCTACAGCCTGCCGAGCTGGTCATCGACCACTCCGTGCAGGTGGATGAGTACGGCACCGACAATTCCTACTCGCTCAACGCGATGCTTGAGTTCCAGCGCAACCGTGAGCGCTACGCATTTCTGAAGTGGGGGCAGTCGGCCTTCCGTAACTTCTCCGCTGTGCCACCGGGCATGGGCATCTGCCATCAGGTGAATCTTGAATACCTCGCCCGCGTCGTCTTCACGACAGACGGCGAAACTCCGCGCGCCTATCCTGACACGCTGGTTGGCACCGACTCGCACACGACCATGATCAACGGCCTCGGCGTTCTCGGATGGGGCGTCGGCGGTATTGAAGCCGAAGCCGCCATGCTCGGCCAGCCTGTCTCGATGCTGGTGCCGCAGGTTGTCGGCTTCAAACTCACCGGCAAGCTGCGCGAAGGCGCAACCGCCACCGATCTCGTGCTCACCGTTACCGAGATGCTGCGCAAGCTCGGCGTCGTCGGCAAATTTGTCGAGTTCTACGGCTCCGGCATCAGCGAGCTTTCGCTTGCCGACCGCGCCACCATCGCCAACATGGCCCCGGAATACGGCGCAACCTGCGGCATCTTCCCGGTTGACGCGGAAACCCTGCGTTATCTGCGGCTCACCGGCCGCAGCGAGGAGCAGATCCAGCTCGTCGAGGCCTACTACAAGGAGCAGGGCCTCTTCCACACCGCAGATTCGCCGGAAGCCGAATACTCGCAGACCATCTCGCTCGATCTCGCCACCGTCGAGCCCAGCGTTGCTGGACCGAAGCGCCCGCAGGACCGCGTGCTGCTCAAGGAAGCGGGAGCCAGCTTCAAGAAGCAGCTTCCCAACCTGCTCGGCCCCAACGCCAACAAGAACGGCGTGCGCCAGGTGGTTCGCTGGGAAGGCGAGGGCGGCCATCCCGCCGAAACTCCGGAATCTACGCACGGAGTGCACGAATCCGGCCCGACTTCCTCGATAAAAGAGCGCTTCGGCGTCGATGTCGATAAGTATCTCGACAATGGCTCCATCGTCATCGCCGCGATTACCAGCTGCACCAATACGTCGAACCCTTCGGTGATGGTAGCCGCGGGAATTCTGGCAAAAAAGGCCGTCGAAAAGGGTCTCGCCGTCCCACCGTGGGTTAAGACATCGCTTGCCCCCGGCTCGCGCGTCGTTACCGACTACTACGAAAAGGCTGGCCTGCTGCAATATCTCGACAAGCTGCGCTTCAACGTTGTCGGCTACGGCTGCACGACCTGCATCGGGAACTCTGGTCCGCTGCCGACCGATGTCTCGAAGTCGATTGAGGACCACGGCCTCGTGGCCGTCTCCGTACTCAGCGGCAATCGCAACTTTGAAGGCCGCATCAACTCCGACGTGCGCGCTAACTACCTCATGTCGCCGCCGCTCGTCGTCGCCTACGCCCTCGCAGGCCGCATCGATCACGACCTCACCAACGATCCTATCGGCAAGGGCAAAGATGGTCAGCCTGTCTATCTGAAAGACATCTGGCCGACGCAGAAGGAAGTCTCCGACGTCGTTGCTTCTTCCATCGATTCCGAGATTTTCCGGAAGGAATATGCGACCGTCTCCGACGGCGACAGCAACTGGCAGGGACTCAAGTTTCCCACCGGTGATGTCTACCAGTGGGAGGGCGATTCGACCTACATCCGCAAGGCTCCGTATTTCGACGGCATGCCCGCAAAGCCTGCGCCGGTGGAGGATATTCACGGCGCCCGCGTTCTCGCCGTCCTTGGCGACAGCGTGACCACCGATCACATTTCTCCCGCTGGCTCCATCAAGCAGAACGGCCCGGCCGGAAAATACCTGACGGAGAACGGCGTCAAGCCAGCCGATTTCAACTCCTACGGCTCACGCCGCGGCAACCATGAAGTCATGGTGCGCGGAACCTTCGCCAACGTGCGCCTGCGCAACAAGCTCGCGCCTGGAACCGAAGGCGGTGTTACTCGCCTGCTGCCCGAGGGCGAGCAGATGAGCATCTTCGACGCCAGCGTGAAGTATGCCGAGCGCAAAACGCCGCTCGTCATTCTCGCCGGAAAAGAATACGGCTCCGGCTCCTCGCGCGACTGGGCGGCAAAAGGCCCGCGTCTGCTGGGAGTGCGCGCCGTCATCGCGGAAAGCTACGAGCGCATCCATCGTTCTAACCTGGTTGGAATGGGCATTCTGCCGCTGCAATTTGCAGAGGGCCAGAACGTCGAAAGCCTTGGCCTGACCGGCGAAGAAGTCTTCGACTTTCCCGGCCTCAAGTCGCTGCTCGACGCAAAATTCGCCAACGGAAAGACTCTGAAGGTGAAAGCTACTACTCCCGACGGCAAGACAAAGGAGTTCGAGACCAAAGTCCGCATCGACACGCCGCAGGAAATCCTCTACTACGAAAACGGAGGCATCCTGCAATACGTCCTGCGCCAACTGGCCGCGAAGAACTAAGTCGCGGTTGTCAAACTGCCGTCATTCTTAGCGAAGCGAAGAATCTCCAAAGCAGGCTGGATGAAGAAAAGCCCCGGTTCAAACCGGGGCTTTTCTTTTCATCAGATTGTCATCCAGAGACTGACGAAGAGAAGCGGAAGGATCCTGCTTTTCACTTCGTGCGGCTCAAATCTCTTATGAGGAACTAAATCCCCATCCCATACTCAGCTGACTGCATCTCGTCCCCGGCATGCGAGTACAAATCATAGGGAGTGCGGCGGTTGAACTTATACCGAAGCCGCAGCTCTCGGCCCACATATATCCCCAGCGCAACAACACCGAGCGCTACCGAACTCCAGCCGATCGCCTTCAGCGCAACGGCGGCATCTTCCCTTTTCCTTAGACCCGGCAGAACAATCACGACAGCCTTCTTTCCCGACTGAAAAATCTTGCGCTTTAAGAGCGGCTTCATGCCGACATGATAGCGCAAATCAGCCGCGTTTTGCCCGCTATGGTCCACATCGGGTGACCATGCGCATATCTTTAGACGCACCTTTCAATCTGATGCAACCAATGAACTTTTTGTTCCGGTGAAAGAAAACTTGCCTCGATCGAATTCGCCGCCAGCTCCCGCAGGTGTTCCTGGGTGAATTCGAAAGTCTTCTGCATCAGGCGGTACTCGCCTTCCAAGTCGCTGCCGAACATCGCTGGATCGTCGGAATTGATCGTCACCATGAATCCCGCGTCAAAATATCGCCGTACCGGATGCTCCTCCAGCTTCACGCAACAGCCCGTTTTCAGGTTGGAAGTCACACAGATTTCCAGCGGAACCTGCCGCTCGGCCAGCACATGTATCAACTCTTCGTCATGAATCGCTGTCAGCGCATGGCCCAGCCGCTCTGCGCCGATATTCAGTGCACCCCAGATGCTTTCCGGCCCCATCGCCTCTCCCGCGTGTGCCGTCAGCCGTAAACCGGCATCCCGCGCTTCGGCATATAGATCGCGAAACATCTCCGCCGGTCCCTTGCGCTCATCGCCACCAATCCCAATGCCGATGATGCTCGGATGCTCCTGCCGCATCTCCGCGGCTTTACGGAAGACCCGGGCTGCTGGCTCAACCCCGAAATGTCGTACCGCATCGAAAATCCAGAGCATCGTGGTGCCGAAATCGCGTTCCGCTCGCAGGCGTCCGCGCTCCATCCCGGCAAAAAGCGGCTCTATCTCCGATCGCCCCCAGAAATAAACCACCCCCACAGCCACATACACTTCGGCGTGCACCACGCCCTGCGCGGCCAGCTTCTCCAGCATCCTATAGGTGATGAGCTCGTAATCCTCCGCCGTGCGCAGCCGCTCGGTGACGGCCTTGAAAGCCATCAGGAAGCCATGAAAATCTATGTACTGATAAAGAGCCTCTGCCTGAGCCAGCGTCAGCGGTTCTGCATCTTGGCGGCAGCTCAGCTCAACCAGCGTTTCCGGCGAGACCGCGCCTTCCACATGCAGATGCAACTCGGCCTTGGGCAGGCGGCGGATAAATTCCTGAGAATTTCTACTCACATCTGAGATGTACAGCAAAAGGTTGGCTTTACGAAAGTCCCGCGCACCCGGCAAAGACATTTCTGCACCCGGATGCGGGATATCAGCAGTCTTCTATTCGAACTCCACGCCACTGAATGACCGGATTTCGCATCTTTCTCTATAAGGAGGCGAGTTTCATGGCGACTGCCCCAAAGAAAAAATGGGTAAAAACGGTAAAGACGGATTCCACCCATCCTCCGGAGGGACTCTTCAAGAAAAGCCCTGAGACAATTGCCCGGACACTGGCGTCAAAGAAGGTGTCTCCCAAAGGGCCGGGATCGGGAATGCGCATGCTGACTTACTTCATCAATCGTGCGGGCAAAGGATTAAGCGCAGCAGACCACGCCCGGCTTGCAAAGGCCAAGGAGCTGCTTTCCAGTCGCGTAGAGAGGGCACGCGAAAAGGAAAAGAAACGAGCCGCATAGAGTTTCACTCATGCGAAACGCAAAGCTCTCGCGAAGCACCATCGGGCAATGAGTTTCACTTTCTGATGGTATTGTTATTTCCGGCACAAACGTTGAACAAATACCAATCGCAAGGTTGAGGTGATCTATGGCTCCTCGTACAGTTCTTGAAAAAAGCGAACGCAGAGCGCCCGTAAATGCCACTCAAATCGGTCCCACATCGCCCGATCAGACACTGAGCGTCTCGGTGATCGTTCGCCGAAAAAACGCTTTGAAATTGAGCGACCTGAAAGGGCGCAGGCTCTCGCACGAAGAATTCAACGCGCAATATGCAGCCGATCCAGCTGACTTCGATCGCATCCGCGCCTTCGCGCAACAGCACGGGCTCAGTGTGAATGAAGAAGCGTCAAGCCTGCCGCGCCGCACCATCGTGTTGACGGGAAGCGCAGCAAATATGGAGAAGGCTTTCGGCGTGCAGCTCCAAAGCTACGAAGACACAAGCCGCAAGAAGCGCTTCCATGGGTTTGAAGGAAAAATTTCCCTTCCAGACGACCATGCCGAGCCGATTGAAGCAGTCCTTGGTCTCGATTCGCGTCCCATTGCCACTCCGCACTTTCGCAAGCGGAACGCTGCCGTCAGCCGGCAGGCTGCTGCCGCCTCATCGCCGCAGTCATTCAGCGCTGTGCAGGTCGCGCAGCTTTACAACTTCCCGACCAACGTCAATGGCAGCGGGCAGACGATCGGCATTCTCGAGTTGGGCGGGGGCTACGACGAAAGCGATCTCAATACCTATTTTCAGGGCCTCGGACTGAACACGCCGAGTGTCGTCGCGGTCAGCGTAGACGGTGGCACCAACTCTCCCGGCGATCCGAATGGCGCCGACGGAGAAGTGGAACTCGATATCCAGGTATCCGGAGCAGTAGCGAATGCGGCTAACATCGCCGTCTACTTCGCCCCGAACACCGATCAGGGCTTCATCGACGCGATCACCACCGCCGTGCACGATACAACGAACAAGCCTTCAGTGTTATCCATCAGCTGGGGCGGCCCTGAAACCAGCTGGTCGCAGTCTTCCGTCACGGCACTCGATAATGCCTGCCAGTCGGCGGCGGCTCTCGGCGTCACCATTACAGTTGCCTCCGGCGACAGCGGTTCGAGCGATGGCACAAACGGCACCACCGTCGACTTCCCCGCATCCAGTCCACACGTTCTTGCATGCGGAGGAACAGAGCTTTTCGCCAACGGCACGCAGATCTCACAGGAAGTCGTGTGGGACGATCAACCCGAAGGAGGAGGCGCAAGCGGCGGCGGATTCAGCACCAGCTTCGCCGTTCCCACATGGCAGACAAGCGCACTTCCATCTGGCAGCTCCGGTCGCGGCGTTCCCGACGTTTCCGCTGATGCCAGCCCTGAGAGCGGTTATAACGTTGTCGTCGATGGCCAGCAGGAAGTAGTTGGCGGTACCAGCGCTGTCGCTCCGCTTTACGCCGGGTTGATTGCACTCGTAAACCAGCAGCTTGCGCAGACAAGCAAGCCCACCGCTGGATTCGTCAATCCGCTCCTCTACCAGAATGCGAATGCGTTTAATGACATCACGCAGGGAAACAACGGTACGTATTCGGCGGGAACAGGCTGGGATGCCTGCACAGGGCTTGGCTCACCGAAAGGTGAAACGATTTTTACCGTACTCACCGGCGCGAATGGCGGCTCGGTTTACTAACAACGGCTACATCAATTGACGTAAAAAGCCCCGGAAATCCGGGGCTTTTCTATTGCAGTGCAGGCTTGCCTTTTTCGTTGAGCGCAATGCGGCCGAACGGCACATGATGATCGTGCGTAAAAAGCACGAGCCACTCTTCCGGAATCGCCCGCGCATAAAATCGTTTGCGCTCTTCGATACACGTCAGCGGATCGAGATCGTATCCCATCACCCATGTAGCGTCGAGGTGTGCGCTCGTAGGTATCAGGTCTGAGATATAACAGGCCCGCTTCCCGCCGGAATCCACATGCACAGCCATCAGCTGCGAAGTATGTCCGGGGAAAGCCTCGACAGAAATTCCCGGCACAATCTCCTGCGTCTCGCCGCGTTTGATATCGAGCAGCGTCATCTGCCCACTCTCTACCAGCGGATCGTAATTGTCGCTGATGTAGCTGACGGCGTCGCGCTCAAGTTGCAGATGCCCATGCTCCACTTCACCGCGATGCGCAAAATATCGAGCATTCGGAAAGGTAGGCACTACAGTGCCATCAGGCCTGCGAGTCGTATTCCATCCGCAGTGATCGAAATGCAGATGGGAGTTGATGACGATATCGACTTCTTCCGGCTCGATCCCCGCTGCGGCAAAAGCCAGAGGCAATTTTTCCTGCACTCCGTAGATTGACTTTAATTTGTCACTGAGCTTGTTACCAATTCCAGTCTCGATCGCAACCGTGTGCTTCCCGGTGCGAACGATGACCGTATTAAGCCCAAGTAGAATGCGGTTCTGCTCATCGGCAGGAGCGCGCTTCTCCCACAATGGTTTCGGTACAACGCCAAACATCGCGCCGCCATCGAGGAAGTAGAATCCGTCGCTTAAAACAGTCAGCTCGAAATCCCCTACTGTGGTGCGCCCGCGAATCAGATCATGAGAATCGGCACGCTCTGCCGGATGACTCACTGCGCGGCTCCCGTCGGCTTCAGGTAAGTTTCAAACTGCCAGACGATGCGCTCAAACAGATGCGTATGCGCTACCGGCCCGGCAATCGAATGCGTCTTGCGCGGATAAGGCTGGAAGTCGTAAGCGACCTTCGCGTCAATCAGCTTCTGAATGTATTGGATCGAATTGGCGAAGTGCACATTGTCGTCGCCTGTTCCATGCACCAGCAGCAGTCGGCCTTTCAAATTCTTCGCCGATTCCTGCACCGACGCATCCTTGTAGGCGTCCGCATTTTCCGCAGGCAGGCCAAGATAGCGCTCCGTATAGATCGAATCGTAATTCCGGAAATCAGTCACCGGAGCCACAGAAACGCCGGTGCGAAAACGGTCAGAATGTGAAAGCGCATTGAGCGTGAACGTGCCGCCCCAGCTCCAGCCCCACCAACCCAGCCGATTCTTATCAAGCTGCGGATACTTTTCCAAAACCTGATCAATCGCCGCCATCTGATCGCTCAACTGTACCGGCCCGAAGTTCCGATACGCAGCCTGTTCAAAATCGCGTCCGCGACCGCCCATGCCGCGATTGTCCACATGCAGCACCGCAAAGCCATGCTGCGTCAGCAGCATGTCGAAGTAGTAGCCAGCGCCGCCCCAGCTATCGCGCACCGTCTGAGCATGCGGTCCGCCATAAGGATTATTGATCAGCGGCACGCTCGCCGGTGACGTCGCTCCCGGAGGCAGAAGTAGCGACGCATAGATCGTCGTCTTACCATCCGCAGCCTTCAGCTCCAGCATCTCCGGCCTCACCATCTCGTAGCCTTCCGGCAGATGCCCATGCCATATCTGCTGGCATACAGTTCCCGCGTGACAGATATCCATCGCAGGTGGCGTCGCCTGATCGGAGTAGTGATCGAAATAAGTTGACGTGCCCTCAGCAAAATCCGGATCGTGCATCCCATCTGTCTTCGAGATGCGCCGCTTGCTGGTGCCGTCCAGGTTCACGGCCCACAGCAGCTGTTGTCTCGGATCGCTCTCGTTCGAAAGGTAATAAACGGTATGCCCCGGCACATCGATGGACTTGATGGAGCCAACCTCGTAGTCGCCATTCTCAAGCTGACCGACCGGCTGTGCCGGTCCATCCAAAGGATTCGCCGCGTTGTATTTGTAGTTGTAGATATGCGTATGTCCATCGCGCCAACTGGTAATGAGAAATTCACCCGGCGCGAAAAAGTTCACATCATAAGCCTCGTCAAAAAACTTATCGTCATTCTGCGCCAGCGCAAGTTTCACGTCGCCAGTGCGCGCATCGGCAAAGTACAGGTTCAGGTGCTTGTGATCACGCGTCAGTACTTCGACCCACACCATCCCCGGGCTGAGCCAGCCGAAGCGCGGAATATAATCCTGCCCCGGCTCCATTGGAACCTTCAGCCATGTTGTCTTGCTGCCGTTCGCACTCACCACGCCGACACGCACGCCGGGGTTGGCATCGCCTGGTTGCGGATAGCGTTGTTCATCCACACCCGCATGCGTCGGAATCCAATCCACAATCGGATACAGCGACACCGCTGCTTCATTCATCTGCAGGTAAGCGAGCTGCTTCGAATCAGGCGACCAGAAGTAGTTGCTGCGCACGTCCAGCTCTTCCAGGTAAACCCAGTCCACCTCGCCATTCAGCAGCGTAGGCTCATGCGTGTTGGTAACAGCAGCTGCCGCAGCTGATGGGTGGCCTACGTAGAGATTGTGATCGTGCAGGTAGGAAATATACTGGCCATTCGGTGAGAACTTTGGATCATCGCCGCTGCCTTGGCCCGTGTGGCCTACTTCAGTGCCCGTGCTGTTCTTCAGGTCATAAATCCAAAGCGTGCCGTTGGTGTCGAAGAGCAGGTGCTGTGAATCCGGAGCCCAGATGTAATCCGGCTCGCTATAACGTGCGCGGTGATCGCGGTCTTTTTCATTGAGCTGCGTGTTCATAATCGGCGCAAGCTTCTCGTGACTCAGCACCTTTTTCGATTTCGCCGTCGCGCTGCTGATCTCCATCAGGTCGCCATCGTCGCCGATATAGATCGCTCTGCTGCCGTTTGGAGCCCACGTCATCTCGCCCGGCGAATGGCCGGTCAATCCGCCCTTGCCGTAAATGTCCGCCACGGTCCATTGTTTTTGCGCGTAGGCATGGAGTGTGGAAACCAATACACACGTTGAGATACAAGCAAGCAAACGACGCACGTCGAACCCCCGAAAATGTAAGCTAACGCCGCTCGGGAAGATTTCACAGCGCGGCGAAACTTCATTCTAGTGCATCTCCCATCCGCGTCCGTTCAACGTTTTACCATGGAACAGAACAAGAAAAACGAACCGGGGAGTTTACATGCAGGAATGGACGCGCCGCGCCTTGCTTCAATCAGCGGCCAAATCAGCAGGTGCTGCAGCCATCGCAGCCGCCTTGCCTTCAGGTCTTCGAGCGGATACAGCCACATCGAAACGGCCCAGCCTATCCGACCGCCGCTTCCGCAGCACCGCCGTCGAAGCCTTCATAGAACAGACACAGAAGCGCATCGGCGACGCAGAAATCGCCTCCATGTTCGCCAACTGCTTCCCCAACACGCTCGACACGACCGTCGAGCCGGGACAGTTTGAAGGCAAGCCCGACACCGCAGTCATCACCGGCGACATCGCCGCCATGTGGCTGCGCGATTCCTCTGCGCAGATCTGGCCCTATCTTCCGCTCGCGGCAAAAGACGAATCGCTTCGCGCCCTCCTCGAAGGCGTCATCCGCCGTCAGTCTCGCTGCATCCTCATCGATCCCTACGCCAATGCCTTCATGGCCGATCTCAACGCGCCCGCGCTCAAATGGAGCCGCGAAGACAAGACCGACCTGAAGCAAGGCGTAGGCGAGCGCAAGTGGGAGCTGGATTCGCTCTGCTATCCCATCCGTCTTGCTTACGGATACTGGAAGCAGACCGGCGACACGCGCCCCTTTGACGCGCGCTGGCAGCAGGCCATGACACTCGCCGTCGATACCATGATCGTGCAGCAGCGCAAGCATGGCGCAGGCCCCTACCACTTTCAGCGTGATTCGTTCATCTCGACAGAAACGCTGCCCGCCGATGGATACGGCAATCCCGTCAATCCCGTTGGTCTCATCGCATCCGGCTTCAGACCATCCGACGACGCCTGCATCTTTCCTTTCCTCGTGCCCTCAAATCTTTTCGCGGTAACATCTCTACGCCACCTCGCAGAGATGGCGAACGCCATCCTTCACGACGCAGCTCTCGCCAACAAGGCAAGCGCTTTGGCTGCGGAAGTCGAGACGGCACTGCGCCAGCATGCCGTTGCGCAAACGTCAGAAGGAAGCATCTGGGCCTATGAAGTCGATGGCTTCGGCAGCCAGCTCTTGATGGACGACGCCAACGTGCCCAGCCTTCTCGGGCTTCCGTATCTAGCCAGCTCGCCCGATGCAGCTCTCTATGCCCGCACCAGAAAATTCATCTGGAGCGAGAAGAACCCCTGGTTCTTTCGCGGCACAGCAGGCGAGGGCATCGGAGGCCCGCACGAAGGCAAGGACATGATCTGGCCCATGGCGCAGATCATCTACGCGCTCACCAGCCAGTCCGATGCAGAAATCCGCAATGCTCTCGCTATGGTGAAAGTTTCCTCCGCCGGCAGCGGGTTCATCCACGAAAGCTACTTCAAAGACGATCCAAAGAAATTTACCCGCGAATGGTTCGCCTGGGCGAACACTCTCTTCGGCGAATGGATCGCCACGCTCGCCGCCAACAAGCCTCACTTGCTCCGGTAAGGTGCATGGCCAGTTTTGATTGCGACTCGATCGTCACATGAGATCAGTCTTGAGATTGCTGTGTCATCCTGACGACCAACGGGAGGAAGGATCTCCCACAAATCCGGCAGAGTCGAGATCCAAAACAATCTACAAAACGCCATCCCACAGCCGCAGATCTGCCTCCTGCGGCTGTTGCTCCACACGGCTCTGCGTGTCCAGAATCATTGTCGGACGAGTGTCGCTGCGATATTCCGGCCACGCAGGCAAGCCATCCGCTGCAGGCGTCTCTCCGCGAATGAAAGCGCACCACGCCGTAAACATCTGTGTCGCCATCGCAGCCTCGGCTGCAGCGTTCTCGGCTTCAGGATGCGGCTTATCCCACGCCAGCCAGACATCCAGTGAGTGATAAGACTCGCCCTTAAAACGCCCGTTGGTCTCGGAAAAATCCATCCTGTACATCCAGGCCTTCCCGCCGCCATGCACATGCGCATCCACTACGCGCATCGAAGGAATCCAGTATTCCTCCGCCGTCACGGCGCGAATGCGCAATTGTTCAACCGACATCTGCGGATAGATTTTCTTGTATTGCTCAAAAACTTCGTTAAATCGTGCCAGCGGCAGATTCCCAAGATTCGCAGGCGCCACTTCCTTCGCCGGATGTGGCCCAAGAAAGAACGCGCTCTCATCACGGTTGGTCCCAATCAGCAGGCGCTTCCCGCGCGTCGAGCCTTCGCCGATCGTCTTGACCGGCAGCTGCGGTATCAGCGTCGAATCCATTTCCGTGCGCAGAGGAAAATGCCGTGGCCACTCCTTCATAAATTTCTTCTGCGTCGCAATCAGTTCTGCGGCAGGGACGGCAAGCATGCTGGCAGCATTGTTTCCGGTTTGGGTTTGCCACAACTCACCAAATCCCTTTGCGACTGTTGCCGCATCCGGCTGCGGCCATATGCGCTCCGCGCCGCCGCTCTCAGAAATCATCTGGTGAAACAACGGCTGCGCCGACGGCACGCCCATAAGAATATCTGTCAGCTTCGCGCCGGCAGATTCGCCTCCAACCGTTACGCGAGCCGGATCGCCACCGAAGGCCTCGATGTTGTCCTTTACCCATGAGAGCGCCGCGATGAGGTCACGTACGGCGTTGTTCCCGCTCCCCGCGTATTCCGCACCCAGCAGCGGTTCCATATCCAGAAATCCAAACACGCCCAGCCTGTAGGCAACGGTGACGCAGACGATGCCTTCCCGCGCAAACTTTGCACCATCCTGCACGGTATCGAACGATGTTCCTGCGGTAAATCCGCCGCCGTGAATCCAAACATACACAGGAAATGGCCCCTTGCCCTCCGGAGCCCACACATTCAGATACAGACAGTCTTCGCTCTGTTGAAGCCGTGGACGCTTCGGCTGCATGGCTGCCGCGGCAAACCTGGTCGCATCGCGCTCACCCTTCCATGGACGCGCCTTCATCGTTGGCTTGAAACGAAGCGCCCCCACCGGCGGCTCGGCAAACGGCACCCCACGAAAGATGCGGACTCCATCGCTACTCTCGCCGCGCAGTGTTCCGCAAGGCGCTTGCAAAACTGCCGGAGTCGCCGCCGCGAACAGACCCCGGCCAGACCAACTGAGAGCCGCTAGTGACGAGTAAGTGAGAAATTCCCTGCGCGAAGTTTTTCCTGATTGCACCCTTCCTGCTTATCGCGAAGCCCGCAGAAACGCAAGCCCACCCTCAGCCTTCGGCGCAGAATGGGACACCCGGATGTTCTAAGTTTTTAATTCAGGATGAGTATCGCTACTTCGGGTAAGCGCTCTCTGCCGGGTGCCCCATT
>NZ_LMUM01000018.1:0-30322 GCF_009765985.1 Acidobacterium sp. S8 | reverse complement strand
CGGCGAAGTTATCCTCGAAAATGCCGCCATGAAAAAACTCGCTGCACAGCTCAATAGCGTGATCGATGATCAAACTCGATTCCGCAAATAGGAACGAAGCGGTTCATCATAGACCTTCAAGGTAATCCAGCCGACAGCAATCATACTGAGAGTACCGAAAGCGACTGCAATCCCGAACCCGTTAGATGCAAGGTTGTGCTTGCGAGCCAGATCTCCCCACATCCACATCACCGCGTAGTGGGTCATATACAACGGATAAGATAACTCTCCGGAGAAGCGGCAAAGCCGTTGCATCTTCGGTGTGACCACTGCGCCGGCGCCCATGGCAATAAGCAGCGGGAAGTAGAAGATGATTACAGCTGCTTCTCTAACCCATGCCCCCCGTGCGTAGGGCATCACCAGCGCAAGAAGAAGTAAAAAACCCAGGCCCGTAAAGCCGAGACGCGTGCGTGGGCGCCACTTTGACCGGTAGACAAGCAATCCGGCGCAAAATGAGAACGCCATGCGAACCCCGCCATCCCAGAAATTGCTCGAGCTCCAACCGCCTGTCAGGTCGCCCGCACGGTAACCTGTCCAGCACAGCCATACTGCTGACAAGAGTGTGAGCGCCAATAGAACCTTTCGTCCGGTTCGATATAGGACGACGCCGAAGATAATATTTGCGACGTACTCCCAGAATAAAGACCACGAAGGTGCGTTCAGGCTGAACAGATTGCGGCTGCGTTCTTGCATCGCGCCATATGGAATCATGAGAACTGAAGCCGCGAAAAGGAGTGCCATCCTCGCTGGCCCATACCCGGCGTGATCCCGAAAGGGTTGGCATAAAAGGCTATGAGACCGAGCACGGACCCGAACACCACCATGGGCTGCAGCCTGATAAGGCGCGCCTTCAGAAAACTTCCGAGACCTATCGTTGCAATACGGTCGTCATAGGCGTAGCCGAGCACAAACCCGGAGAGGCAAAAGAAGAAGTCCACAGCCAGAAAGCCGTGACCGAACTACAGCCTGCTATAGTCCCAGATCACCATTTCTGAGAAGTGAAAAATAACCACGCAGATTGCGGCTACGCCGCGCAAACCGTCGAGTACGGCAAAATGTGGCCTCTGTTTACTGATACTGGAATCCTGGAAAGATGCTTCTGTACCCATTCTCATCTCATAACAGAGTACGCATTGCGAAAGCTCACCGTCGCGATGGTAATCACTTTCTCAGATTTCCAATGACTGACCTGTCGTAGTATGGTGCCGAAGGACAGATAGCTATTTAAAAAAACCGGCAAATTGAGCGTTTGAAGACTCCGATCCTGTTCCCCTTGTGGCTGATTGCAACATTGGCTCTCACTAAAAAGAAGAAGATCATTATGGGAAACCGTCGCAGCATTTGGCACCCATATGAAATCTGCCAGTTTCAATACTTTTCAAGTGGCCGGCAAGAAGTTAACGCCGGAAACCGGTGATTCGATATTCGGCCACTACATCGCGGCAGAGATAGCCCTGCACAGCCGGGAGGCCGGCGAAGTTACTCGCCAGCGCGGATGAAATGTCAACTCACTCGCTCTCTAACTCCGCAATTCGTGTGCGAATGTTTACGACTTTGTCGCGATGTCCGGTCGCTCGCTCCCTGCCCCTGTTTCTCCTGTTCACTCTAATCAGTGCCTGGTCCTGGCCTCAATCGCTTGTCATCAAGCGCGTGACAGTGATCGACGCCAGTGACCGTGGCCCCGAGCCCAACATGACGGTGATCGTTGATGGCGATCGCATCGTTGCAATTGGTCCATGGAGAAAGACGCATATCCCAGGAAAAGCCGTCGTCGTCGACGGCACAGGCAAATTTCTCATCCCTGGCTTGTGGGATATGCACGTCCACGGCGCGTCAGACGCCCGCGCTCCCTGGAGCCACCTTCTTTTTCTGGCGAACGGAGTCGTCGGCGTCCGCGACATGTCAGGTCCGCCTGACGCTCATGCGTGGCGCGCCATGCAGGCTTCCAACCAAGATCCATCGCCGACCGTCTACCTCGGCAGTCCCATCATCGATGGTCCAAATCCTGTGTGGCCCGAATCCATTGTTGTCACCGATGAAGCTCAGGGGCGCGAAGTAGTGGAACAACAGCGGGCGCGTGGCGCAGACTTCATCAAGGTCTATAGCAGGCTATCCAGGAGCGCGTACTTCGCGATCGCCGACGAAGCCAACAAGTGTGGGATTCCATTCGCAGGGCATGTTCCGGAATCGGTGACCGCGGCAGAAGCATCCGACGCTGGCCAGAAAAGCATCGAGCATCTGACACGCGTGGCTGAGGGCTGCTCAAAGGAAGAAAAGTCGATCGCTTCTGAGATGCAGCGACAAGAAGCGTTGTTCCGGGCGGCGGACGCGACAATGGCGCAAAAGATAGGCTCAGGGAAAAGCATCATTCGCCTTAACATGGACGTCGTTGAAACTTTTGACGAAGCCACCGCGCAGTCGTTGTTTGCGCTCTTCCTGAAGAATAGAACCTGGCAATGTCCCACACTCACTTTGCTGCGAGCGCAGATCGACGACCCGCTGCTCGCGAATGACCCACGCTTGAAATATTTGAGCAGAGAGGTGCGAGCGAAATGGGATGCGGGTTATTACGGGAACGTTCCTCCTGAGCCGCGAGCCGCAATTGTCAAATTGAGCAGGCTTCAATTTAACGAATCCGTGAGGCTTGTCGGGCTCATGTACCGGGCGGGAGTTCCCATCCTTGCCGGCACTGACACTATGAATCCGCAGTGCTTCCCAGGCTTTGGCATCCATGATGAGCTCGCACTGTTGGTCGATGCCGGATTATCTCCGCTTGCCGCTCTCCAGGCAGCCACTCGAAATGCCGCTGAGTTTATGGGGCAACTTGGCCGCCGCGGAACCATTGAGGTTGGCAAGACTGCCGATCTTGTTTTACTCGACAAGGACCCACTCGCTGACATTCATAACACGCGTTCGATTCACGCGGTTGTGCTTGGCGGCAAGCTTTACCGACGCGCAGCGCTTGATGCGATGCTGGCGAAGGCGCAGACGTTGGCGAGCGGTCAGCAATAATATTTCCGCCTTCGTCAGGCTTGCTTGAGCGCTATTTTAGGTTTCGCCGCGAGGATAAATCTGCTCTCAAGCAGATATTGATACAGCGAATCCAACGGCCCTGCAGGATGCACATTATCAGCACTGACGATTCCATCGGTCTCTTTCCATGTCCATCCAGTAAGCTGATTTGCTGTTACGCGCCCCCGCAGTTCTTCCGTTGTCATCGGATACACACTAAGCCGCACATTTTGCGTGAAAAGCAGCGCGATGCCTTCCAGCAGCGCCCCCGCCAGTTCTTTGTAGCTGTCCTGTAGGATACGCAAAAGCACCGACAGTCCAATCGCGAAATGAATCCGTGATTTCGTGTAGCGATTCGCGAACGCGCTCATCTTGTAAAGTTCCTGCGCGCGAAACAGCATCACCCCATAGCCGAGCTGTTGAAGCATCACCACGCGGTGCAAAATCTCCTGGGCAGACACTTCACCGTCCGGGGCGGTGCTGTCGGCGACAGAGAGACAGAACAATCCGAGTCCGCCTTTGCTCTCCTTTAGCTCCTCCCCGGGCAACTCCGCCAGAGTGTTCTCGATCAGGTCGGCATGAAGGCTGGTTACGCTGTCGAACCTCCCCGGCGCCAGCACCAGAGCTCGCTTGTACAGCAGCTCGTTCGGGGGCGCCAGTTGGTTGTCCGCCTGAAATACCACAGCCTCGGCGTACCCGCCGGCAACGAGAAGGGCATGAACTTCATCGCGGTTCCAATGAGCGAAGGCCGGCCCTTTCAGTTCCAGGCAGTCGATCTCCACTCGCTGCAATGTAAGTTCTTCGAAGAGACTTGCAAGAAACTCCTCTGCCGATCCAAGCGCATGACACGCGGCATAAATCAAGTTCACACCGAGAATGCCTACCGCCTCCTGTTGCTGTACGTTGCTGGGATCCATCAGGTTGATATGCAGAATGATGTCGTTTGGCTCGTCCCCGGCTTGCCGAAGAAAACGCAATCCCACCCACCCGTGACAGTCATTGGTTCCTGCAAAGTTCCTTGCAGAGATCGTATCTACAAACGCGAAAAACCTGGTGTTGGCTCCACGGGCAGCCTGTAGCTGTGCCAGCAGTTGCTTCCACTCGCTCTCCAGCATGGCTTGCAGGCGCGGCCTTGAAACATAGCGAGTCCCGGTTCCGTAAAGCTGGTCGCTGACCTCCTTGTCATAAGCCGAAATCGTCTTCGCAACCGTGCCGGAGGCGGCACCCACACGCAGAAACCAGCGTGCCACCTCCTGTCCCGCGCCGATTTCAGCAAACGAGCCAAAGATCGCGCCATCGAGATTGAGGGATAGCGCCTTTTGATGGGTGTCGTATTTTTCGTTTTCGGCCATGTTCCGTCACCATCCAGGAATAGACTCTATCATTCTAGATCGCATCCCCGATTCCATCCGGCGGAGGCCGGAAGAAACTCAATCAGCGCTAAATCGCCAATGCGCGTTTTGAGACGCTCAGATTCTGGAAACGTGCGTTGGCCTGTTAGCGTCAATCGAGGGTTGTTCCCGGATTGCCGGCCATCCTCCCGGATATTTGATTCGGTTGCGGAACACTCAGAGAAAGCCGTTCGCCGGAGTATGTTTACTGATGAGTGGGGAAACAGAGTGATCGACTGCAGAGCTGCGACGAAGAACTATGCCTCTAAACCCGTTCTCCGAGGCATAGACCTCGTTGTAGAACCTGGCATTTGTGCCTTATTAGGGGCTAACGGTGCTGGCAAGTCTACGCTGCTACGCCTGCTCTCAGGATTAGAGGAGCCAGACAGTGGTTCCGTGTTCATCGGCGGACTGGGTTTCCGGAATCATGCAGTTGAAATCCGGCGGAATTTGGGTGTACTACCCGAGGGGCTCGGGCTGTTCGAGTCTTTGACGGTCATCGAGAACCTGATGGCAATTGGACCCATTTACGGACTCACGAAGAGCGAAACAGCAGCTCGAGCAGCGGACCTGCTAGGGCTGCTCGATCTTACACAAGGACGCCACACCGTTGCACGCGATTGTTCGTTCGGCATGCGGAAGAAGACTGCTTTGGCCATGGCCCTCCTGCACAAGCCGAAGGTTCTGCTGCTGGATGAGCCGTTTGAAGGTATTGATCCCGCATCGTCCGCGGTCATTGAGATGCTGCTTGGCCAACTCTCCCGCGGTGGCACTACGATCTTGCTCACCTCTCACATTCTGTCGGTCGTGCAAAAGATAGCCACCCGCGTAGTCATTCTTCACCAAGGTCGAGTTGAATCAGATTTCAGCCCGTCCACGGCAGACGAAGGAGTTGAGGAGGTGTATTTCAGCATCGTTGGCGAACCACAGCCGGAGGTGCTGGATTGGTTCAGATCCTAGCCCTTCTGTTCTTGTTGAAGAAACTGATGTTGAAGGAACTGAGCAGCTTTTCCTCCGTGCGTTTCAACAACTTCCTGTTCTCCATCCTTTTTATTATGGCCGCGGGTTTAGAAAGCAGGGCACCGAAAGCAGCATTCTGGAGTACGCTCTTCTTTCAAATTGTCCTCCTTGCGCCTCTGCTTGTTACTTTTTCCGTAGATACACAGCATAGGTTGCCCCCGGAGCGAGTCGCTACGTGGCCGCTGACACGTACACAAAGACTCTTGCTCAGTTCCGTAAGTTTTGCGTTGAATCCATTATTTATAGTGTTGTTTTTTGGCTACCTGTTCTGGATGGGCTTAGCCGCAGCTTTATTTTTTGTTCTACTGGCACTCATCGTCCATACGACGGTTTACGCCGTTAGCCGTCTCCCATTCAAACTACGAATACATGCAAGCCTCGGCATCTCAAGGACGCCCTTGAAGGTCGGCGGAATCGCGCAAGAAATGTGGCGGGAGGTGCAGGGAACCCTCGACTTTTGGGTCGCGCTGCTCATCGCTGTTATCGGAACCTTGTATCGGTTGTTCGGGCGGGCACCAGAGCCCGAAGCATTTCCTATGCTGTCGTTATTTGTGGGTATTGCAATGAGCACGGTTGCGCAACGCATGCTGCGTCTGGATGAAGGGCGAGCGTTGCTGCGCTATCGTCTCCTACCGATAGCAGGTTGGAAGCTACTGGTCACGCAGGACATGACGTTCTTGATCCCGCTCGCTGTCATGGTTTCACTCCTAAGTCTACGAACTGGTGTTGCATTTGGCTTGGTCGCTATCGCAGTCGGACGATACCCGTCGTTGAGACAGCGGGCGAACCAGCGTAGATGGCGTTTCGTCGGAGGGGATCCTCGTTTTGGGGTAGCACAGGTGCTCTTGGGTGGATTCGCTGGAATCGGAGCAGCGAGGACGGGACTCTGGGTCCTGGCCGTTGCCTTCGCCATCTATCTGGTTTCCATATTCTGGGGCGAAATGCTCTGGAAACGCTCCTTGGCTGCTTAGTCTAATTCTGGAATGATGCAAAATCGCCAAAGCGCGTTTTGAGACGCTCAGATTCTGGAAACGTGCGTTGCCCTGAAGTCAACAGTTGAGCCAAAGGGCACTTATCCGGAAAGGCGACTATTCGGCCGCGCGGCGAGAAGCCCGTTCTAACTAGGCCTTCGCCGCCAGCCTCAGCTGTATCTCGCGCATGACGATCGTCAAAACTTCAACCTCTTATTCCGCCTGCGCCAGCTCCGCAACAACTGCAGCAACTTTATCGAGTATCTCGATCCAGCCCTCCATTTGACCGCTATTTTTCGCGCTCTCCATGGGGTCATTTCCAATGAAGGTGAGTTTCGTCTGGCCGTTTCCGAGATCCTCAAAGAGGGTCACGTCGTAGGCACCGTCTATGGCCTCATGTTCTATTCCTAATTCCGCAGGATCGACCTTGTTTCCCTTCGAGTCCGAAAAGTACATGGAGGAAACGATCTTCTCGTGCAGAACAATCTCGTGGTATTCAACCGCATTCCAGCCGCAGAGCTGCCCATCCGGCGCATTCATGCAGCAGAGAAGTTTTCCTCCAACGCGAAAATCCATCTCGCAAACGGGCGCAGTAAAACCCTTAGGCCCCCACCACTGCATGATGTACTTCGGGTCTGTCCACGCCTTCCAGACCAACTCGCGTGGGGCATCAAAAACTCTTGTGACAACCATCCGCTCAATTTCGCTACCCGTGTCTTTTGCCATCCCTGGCCTCCTCTTTCTTCATTTGATTGACAACTGCTTCCAGTTTGTCGAAGCTCTCTTCCCAGAATCGGCGATAGGTGAACGCCCAGTCGCTGACTGTCTTAATCGCCTGTGGCCTCAGCGTGCACACACTCTCTCGTCCACGCTTCGTCTTGATCACAATCCGCGCCCGCATCAGGCAGGCGATATGTTTTGAAATCATCTGCTGCGAGAGTGCAAACGGTTCCGTCAATCCATGCACAGAGGCTGGCCCATGGGAGAGTCGCTCGATCATTGCCCGGCGGGTTGGATCAGACAAAGCCGCGAATGTTGTACTCAGATTATCCACAACCATATGGTTGTGCATTGTCTTGTCAATGTCAAGTGTGAATTTTGCGATTCTTGATTTCTGTTTCCTGATCCTGATCCGGACACCTGCGCTGATTGATACTCTGCGCAGGAGGGGCGAGCCGGCAGGGTTATGGCGCGGGCATCCGGGGCAGGAGGAATGGTTCCCAAAGATGACTCTCGAGAGAAGGGGCAAATGCGTTCATCTCCGGTCGGTCGCGGGAGTCGCTGAGTTCGGACTGGGCGGCAATCTGGTAGCGGACGCGTTCTATCCAACAGCGCGCGTCGATGGAGATGGCCAGCCGCTGAATGGAGCGAACAAGTATGTTCTGCACTTCGACAAGGGCCAGACGCCGCCGGTGAATGCGTTCTGGTCGCTGACGATGTACAACGCCAGGCAGGCTTTTGTGGCGAATCCGATCAACCGCTATGCGATTGGGGATCGGGACAAGCTGAAGTTCAACCCGGATGGGTCACTGGATATTTATGTTCAGCATGATTCGCCGGGGAAGGACAAGGAGTCGAACTGGCTGCCCGCGGATGCAGGATCGTTCAACGTGGTGATGCGGATGTACTGGCCCAAAGGAACTGCGTTCAACGGGACATGGAATCCTCCGCCGATCGAGAAGGTGAGCTAGGGCTAGGATTTAAGGAGCCGACGGTCGCCAAATCTGCGGTTTTATTCTTGTCAAGTAGTCAGCAGGATTTTAGCGCCGGAAGTAGCTGATTGGATTCGATATTCGTTATCACAACGAATGTCAGAATATTACGCTATGAAAAGCTAAAATGGAGATAGGGTCAAATGGAAGGGCCGAAAAATGGGCCGGAATGAGGGATCCCCTCGTAAGTGATTGAAAACATTAAAATCAACTTAAATCGCTTGGTTTCAAACTATTGAAAAATAAAGAAAAGCAAGACTACATAGGTAGGGGGAGGGGGGGGTAAGCCCCGCCCCCTGCACCTACAGCTTAGGCAGTTGCGTCGTATCCCATCCGCCGCCGAGCGCCTTGATCAGCAGTACGCTCGCGGCAAACTGCCGGGTAGTGATATCAGCCTGGGTCCGCTGATTGGTCAGCTGTGCAGTCTGTGCTGTCAGAACGTCAAGATATGTCACCAGCCCCTGCTTGTATCTCCGGGTGCTGATCTGCAGTGAACGCTCCGCGGCAGCCACAGCGGCCGTTTGTGTAGCGGACTCCTGTTCGAGAATGCGAAGTGAAGCCAGATTGTCCTCTACCTCCTGAAACGCGCTCAGCACGTTCTGGCGATAGTTGGCGACCGTAACTTCATAGTTGTCCCTCGCCTCTTCCGTAAGGGCATGGCGTCGGCCCGCGTCGAAGATCAGCTCCGAAGCCGATGCACCAAGCGCCCAGAGCGCGCTCGGCCCTTGAATCCATGTGCCTGCATTTCTGCTCTCGAAGCCGCCTATGCCGGAGAGCGTGACATTGGGATAGTAGGCCGCAATCGCCACGCCGATCTGCGCGTTCGCCGCGCCAGCGCGGCGCTCCATGCTGGCGATATCCGGACGCCGCTCCAGGAGTTCAGACGGCAGGCCCGGAGGAATCTGCGGAAGCTGCAGATTCAACGGCGCAGCCGAAAGGCTGAAGCTCGAAGCCGGCTCGCCGATCAGTGTGGCGATAGCGTGCTCGTACTGCGCGCGCGCCACGCCCACGTCGATATCCTGGGCGCGCGTGCTTTCGAGCTGAGTCTGTGCCAGCGCCACATCGGAATCGGTGGCCACGCCGCCCTTGAAGCGCGTCTGCGTGAGATGAAGATAATCGGCATACGAGGCAACGGTACTGTCGAGCAGTTGTTTCTGCAGATCGAGCCCGCGCAGCTCAAAGTAATCCTGAGCCAGCTCCGAGCGAACGCTTAGCTCCGCATTCGCCAGATCGGCAGCACTGGCCTGTGCTGAAGCGCGAGCCGCTTCGACCTGGCGGCGAATCTGCCCCCATAGATCGGGCTCCCAGTTCGCCTGGCCGGCAAGAGAGAAGTCGTTGTACTGGTAAGCGGAGCCGGGAACAGCCGTCGGGCGGTTCTGCGAGAGCCGCTGGCGCGAAACGCTTGGCCCCAGGCTCAGCGTGGGAAAATAACTCGCGCGAGACACCTGGATCGCCGCGCGCGCAGCGAAGTATTGCTCCGTCGCAGCCTTCAGCGTCTGGTTCGAAACCGCGACCTTTTCTTCCAGCGCATTCAACTGGGAATCGTTATAGATCTCCCACCATTTACCGCGCAGCACCTGGTCGCTCGGCTGCGCCTGCTTCCACGAGCCGTTCGGAATAGCCGGAGGAGGCACCGTCTCCTTGAACGCCGGAGCAGCAGGCGCCGTAGGCCGCTTATAGTCCGGCCCTACCGTGCATCCCGCAATGAGGACGCAAAGCGCAGCCGATCCGATAACTTGTAAAGGACGCACACTCATCACTTACCAGCCTGAGTTTTCTGGTCTGCCTGCGGATTCTGCTGCTGCGGCCGCACCACGTTGACTAACTCGCCGTCCACAATCGAATCAGGCGGATTCTGCACGACTTCATCATCGGCCTTCAGTCCCTGCGAGATTTCAACCACCCTGCCGTCATCCCGGCCAATCGTGATCGGCACAAGCTTCGCCTTCCCATTCACCACCGTGGCCACCTGTAAGCCCTGCGCACGGAAGATAAGCGCCGGCACCGGGATTACCAGCGATGGCTGCGCCTCATTCAGCTTGAAATGAACCTGCGCATAAGCGCCCGGAACCAGCTCGCCCTTGCGGTTGTCCACATCGACTTCAACCAGAAGCGTGCGCGATGCAGGATCGATCGCCCTCGAGGTGCGAACAATCTTCCCCTCGAAGTTCCGCCCCGGATATTGGTCGTAAGTAAGTTCGGCAGTCACTCCCGGCTTGCAGGCAAGAGAGTAGACCTGCGGGACATTCACATAGATGCGAAGCGTCTGCTCCGCGGCCATGTGGAACATTTCCCTGGCTGCGCCGGAATCGATCAGCTGCCCCACATCGATGCCGCGCGCCGTGACGATTCCGTCAAAGGGCGCATACACTTTTTCGAACGAGACCAGCTCCTGCAGCCGCTGCATATTTGCTACTGCGGATTTCACTTGCGTGTTCGAAGCCGAAGCCTGCGTGGTGAAGTTTTCCGTATCCTGCTGCGAAACCGCATTGTCTTTCAGCAAGTCCTGGTAACGCGAGGAAGTGGTCTGCGCATATTTGGAATTTGCTTGCGCCGTCAATAGATCGGCGTTTGCCTGAGCGAGTTGCTGATCCACTTCCGGACTTTCGATCTCCGCCAGCAACTGCCCCTTCTTCACATGCGCGCCGATATCGAAGTACCACTTCTTGAGATAGCCACTGGTCCGCGCATAGATCGGCGAATCCACATAAGCGAAAGTATTGCCCGGCAGAATCACCTCTTCCGTCGGCTTGCCCGGCTGCGGCTTCGCCACCTGCACATCGGGAGCAGCGAGAGCATTGGTGTCATCCTGTAGTTTGGTCTTGGCGCGTGCCCGGGGAATGATTCCGAGCACAGCGAGAACGGCAGCAATGATCACGACAACAATAAGAAAAAGAATTGCGCTGCCTTTCGACATAGGTGCAGCCGATTTTGCTTCAGGCGATTGATTCATGGCTTCCTAATTTTCCCCTCTCTCGGGCAGGGCTTTTTCAGTGCGTTCTTCTTTTTTACGACGTTTCTTTTCGCGCCATCCATGCAGGAGGCTGAAGAATGTCGGCACAAAAAATAGCGTTGAGATAGTTGCTAACAGCAGGCCGCCGATCACGGCGCGTCCCAGCGGAGCGTTCTGCTCGCCGCCATCGCCCAAGCCAAGCGCCATGGGCACCATGCCGATAATCATGGCGAGCGCCGTCATGATCACAGGGCGGAAACGCGTAAAGCCCGCAGCCAGCGCCGCCGCGGGAGCATCGCCCACGTTTTCCTCCAGCTGTTCGCGTGCAAAGCTGATGACAAGAATCGAATTGGACGTCGCCACGCCCATGCACATGATCGCGCCGGTAAGTGCGGGAACACTGATGCGCGTGTGCGTAATGAACAGGAACCAGACAATGCCGCACAACGCCGCTGGCAGAGCGGAGATAACGATAAACGGATCGAGCCACGACTGGAAGTTGACGACAATCAGCAGGTAGACCAGCAGAATCGAAAAGACCAGGCCGCTGATCAGACCGACAAACGAAGTCCGCATCGTCTGCACCTGCCCGCGTACCACAATCTGTGAGCCGCGTGGCAGCTTGCCTTTCATATCGGCAATGATCTTCTCAATCTGCTTATCCACGCTGGCCAGATCGCTGTTCGCGACATTGCCGTAAATATCGATGACCGGGGCGATGTTGTAGTGCGACACCGTCCCCATCTCCGATCCCGGACTGATCGAAGCAAGATTGCCAAGAATTTGGATCGGCGCGCCGCCCATAGGAGCATTAGGCGGAGTAGCCAGCGTACCCGCTCCATTGCTGGCGGCTGTCAGTGCCGAAGTGCCGCCGGTATTTCCGCCAGTGACAGGAATATTTCCTAGGTCCTGCAACGTATCGAGGTTATATTGCGGCGACTGGACGGCAATGCTATAGCTGACGCCCGTCTGCGGATTCAGCCAGAAATTCGGCGTCGTCTGAAAGCTGCCGCTCGTCGCCACCAGCAGGCTCTGCGCCACGTCTCTTTGCTGCAATCCGATCTGCTGCGCCTTGCTCCGATCGACGTTGATGACAAGGTGCGGATTGTCGAAGGGCTGCTGAATGCGCAGGTCCGTCGTACCGGGAACATACTTCACGCGGTTCAACATTTGCTCCGCGAATGAGCGATTGCCCTCAAGGTTCGGGCCGACCACCTGGATATCAATCGGTGCCGGGAGACCGAAGTTCAAAATCTGCGTCACCATATCCACCGGCAGCTCATAGAAAATCGTGCCGGGAAATCTGTGCGCCAGAATGGTTCTCAGCCTTTGTACATAAGCTTCGGTCGGATGGTGGTCTTCTGCGAGCGACACCTGGATATCGGCATCGCCCGGTCCGATCGGCGCAGAGTTGCTGTACGTCGTGTTAATGCCGCTATACGGAAGACCGATATTGTCGATAATCGTGACCAGCTCTTTTTTCGGGATCACTTCTCGAATGGTTTCATCCACCTCATCACAGAGCCGCGCTGTTTCCTCGATGCGCGTGCCGGTCTTGGCGCGCAGGTGCAGCTTGAACTGTCCAGCGTCTACCGAAGGGAAGAAGTCCTGCCCGAGGAACGGATACAAAAACACGGCAGAGCCGATACAAAAGAGCACAAACAAGATCAGGAAGATGCCGGCATAGTTAATGCACATCTCCAGGAGGTTGCGATAGCCGTGACGCAGCTTTTCAAAATAGTGCTCAAATCCACGCTGGAAGCGGACGAACGGGTTGCGACTCTTTTGTTTATTCTCGTGTGCGTCATCATCGTGCTCCTGCAACAGATATTTGGCCATCGTAGGAACGACGGTGCGCGAAAGCAGATAAGACGCCAGCATGGCGAAGACCACGGCTTCGGCCAGCGGCACGAAGAGGAATTTTGCCACGCCGGTGAGAAAGAACATCGGCACGAAAACGATGCAGATGGAGATGGTGGCAACAAAGGCCGGAACCGCAATCTGAGACGCGCCATCGAGAATCGCCTGCTCGACAGCTTTGCCCATCTCAATGTTGCGGTTGATGTTTTCAATTTCAACCGTGGCGTCGTCGACCAGGATGCCGACGGCCAATGCAAGGCCGCCGAGCGTCATAATGTTGATCGTCTCGCCGAGGGCGCTCAGCACCAGCAACGAGGAAAGAATCGAAAGCGGAATCGACACTGCGATAATCAGCGTGCTGCGCCAGCTGCCAAGAAAGACGAGGATCATGATTCCCGTCAGGCAGGCTGCAATAATTGCTTCCCGGACGACCCCGTCGATCGAGGCGCGAACAAAAACAGATTGGTCGCCCAGCGGAGTAATTTTCAAGGCAGGCGAAAGCTGCGCTTTCACCCCCGGAAGCTTCGTCTGTATGCCCCCGACAATATCGAGAGTCGACGCGTCTCCGGTCTTAATGACGCTCAGCAGCGATGCGCGCTGGCCATCCACGCGGACGATATTGGTTTGCGGAGGGAATCCGTCGCGCACATGGGCTACATCGCGGATGTAGACGATCGCCCCATTCACAGCGCGAATAGGCAGATCGTTCAGCTCGCTTACCTTGTCGGGCGCGCTGTTGGTTTCAATCTGATATTCAAATTGCGATACCTTCGCCGTGCCGGAAGGCAGAATCAGGTTCTGCGTCGAGATCGCACTCACCACATCGGTAGGTGAAAGCCCTTTAGACTGGAGCGCCTGCAGGTTGAGATCGACCTGCACCTGGCGCTGCTTGCCTCCGTAGGGATACGGAATGCCCGCGCCATTCACCGTGACAAGCTGTGTGCGGATAAAGTTCAGGCCGTAGTCGTTTAACTGCTGCTCAGACAGTCCTTCGCCGGAAAGACCAAGCTGAATAATCGGCACGCTCGACGCACTGTACTGCATCACCAACGGAGGCGTGGTTCCCTGCGGCAGCTGCCGCAACTGCGTTTGCGCGATAGCCGCAACCTGGGCCACGGCCATCGCGATGTTGACCTTGGGCTGGAAAAAGATCTTGATAACGCCGATGCCGTTCAGCGATTGCGATTCGATGTGCTCAATGTCATTGACCGTTGTGGTCAGCGTGCGCTCGCTTTGAAAAACAATGCGCTGCGACATCTGCTCCGGCGATAGCCCGGTGTACTGCCACACCATCGCGACTACAGGAATATCAATATTCGGAAAAATATCCGTCGGCGTCCTCATGATCGAGATCGGCCCGAGGATCAGCAGGAGCAGGGCAAAGACAGCAAATGTATATGGCCGTCGCAGTGCGAGGCGGACTATCCACATGGTTCGTCAATCTCTCCTGCAGCCTTTTTCTGAAGGCTGCATTCTGGGACAACGCGGCCTCACGTCTGAGGGCATGCCGCAACAAAGGAATGAAACGAGCCAGGCATTTCAGGCGGTTCGTTCCACAGGTACTCGTCTTGATTGAGTTGCCTTTTCCAGTAAGCCTGACCCCATCGGGTCAGATATGTGAACTACTTCATTTTAACGGTAGACGATCCAGCCTGCGAAAAAGCCGATTCGAAAGGGCGAACAGCCTTTTCTTATTGCGATGTAATCGGGTGGACCTTCGATTCAGAAATATGACCGGTCAGTCTATTTTAAAGATTCATCTTCTTGAAAACAGCATTCGGTATGGAGCGAATCATGAGCATGATCAGCGCCCATATCGGTGGCAGATAAGCAACATCCTTGCGCTTTCTGATTGCCTTCAGAATCCCGTCGCCAATGCCGGAAGGGTGCGCGAATAGCGCATTCTGGTCCAGGTGAGCCGTCATCGGTGTGGCTACGAAGCCCGGCTTGATGGTCAGTACGTGAACTCCGCTGCGGTCGATGCGGTTGCGCACCCCGTCAAGAAAGACATTCAGCGCGCCCTTCGATGCTCCGTACACATAATTACTCTTCCGTCCGCGGTCGCCTGCCACCGAAGAGATCACAGCAAGGGTTCCCTGCCGAGTCTGCTCAAAGTAATTCGCCAGCCAGGTAATCAGAGAGACGGCCGAAAGAAAATTCGTCTTCAGAATCGCTTCCGCCGCCGCGTAATCAGATTGTGCCTTCTCTTGGTCGCCCAGTACGCCATGAGCAAGCAATGCCATGTCGATGGTCCCGAGCTTTTGCGCAGCATCCGCCAGCATAGAGCCATGCGCGTCGGTATCGTCCAGATCCATAAGATGCGTGAACACGGCTCCCGCGCCGCGTGTCTGCAGGTCGGCAGCTACAGCAGCCAGCTTTCGCGGATCGCGTGTCACCAGATAAAACTGCGCGCCCTGTGCAGCCAGCGGACGCATCACGCCGCTGGCAATAGCTGAAGTGGCTCCAAGAACCAGAATGCGGGAAGGAAGCTGGCGCTCGGTTCTAGCCACGGGCCGTCACCCTCTCCCAGAACGCCGAACTGAAGGCCGGATCGATGTAGCGCGCAAATGCCTGCCACTGCGGATAGAAGGATTGAAATTCCTCCGCGGTCATGCGCGCGTCTTTCGCGGGATACATCCTGCCGCCGTGCTCCTGGGTAATGCGGGCGAGCCGGTCAAGAAGATCGAAGCTGACCTCCGTGCGAATCGGGAAGTCCAGCGCAAGTGTAATGCCCGGCGCAGGGAACGACATCATGCCCGGCGAAGGAACATCGCCAAACACCTTGAGCACAGCGAGAAACGAAGCAAGTCCGCTAGCCGTAATGGCCTTGAGAATCTTGACGATGCCCATCTGGTGATCTGCCTCCCACGGCAGCACGCATTGAAATTGCAGCAGGCCGCTCTTGCCGTACATCCGGTTCCATTGCAGCAGGCTGTCCAGCGGATAAAAGAACGGCTCGTAGTCCACGAGGCCGGTTTTCTCCTTCGCCCGCTGCTTGTTGTAATACAGGGTGTTAAAAAGGCTGACGGAAAAGCGGTTCAGCGCGAACTCAGGCAGATCGAGCGGTAGCGTCAGCCATGGTCTTTTACTCGGAGTAAGCTCTCCCGGCATGCTGCTGTGGTCGCCCTGCATATAGATGCCCCGGGCGAAGTTGTTGCCCGTCGCCGCGCAATCGATCCACGCCACCGTGTATACGGGCTGAGCGCTTGCCTGGGACAACGCCACAAATTCATCGATACCGATGAACTTTGTGCCTCTATATTGAATTGCGCGCGAGACGATCGGACGCAGGCGAATTTCAGCCCAGCTGATAAGCCCTGTCAGCCCCATGCCCCCGATAGTCGCCGAAAACCAGTCCGCATTTTCCGTCGCGCTGCAGACGAAGCGCGCCCCGTCAGAGCGCACCAGTTCGAAGCGCGGTACGTGGCATCCGAAAGTCCCCGCCACATGATGATTCTTGCCATGAATATCGTTGGCGATAGCTCCGCCCACGGTCACATATTTCGTTCCCGGCGAAACTGGCAGGAAAAAGCCGCGCGGTACAGCGAAATCCAAAATCTCAGCCAGCGTCACCCCAGCTTCGCAGCACAAAATCCCGGTCTGCGGATCGAAATGAAGCAGCCGGTCCATGCCCCGCGTCTTCAGCAGCGTCCCGCCGTCCAGCAGGCAGACATCCCCATAACTGCGCCCCGCTCCTACCGGCAGCAGCTTTGTCGCGGGCGGTTTAGCAAGAGGGAAGTCAGTCGTCCAGCTCAACGGGACGACATTGGCGTGCAGCCTGGGATATCGGCCCCAGGACTCAAATTTCGGCTGCGGATTGCGTGGCATTCTTCTCCATCCTAAAGGATGAATCAGAGCGCAGCGAAGATTACGATGGTCGCCGCGACAATTCCGACCAGCAGGCTGATGCGGTCCGTGACCGCGAAGATCACCGGATCCTCATCCATCTCGCCGCGCGAAGCCAGCAGCCACACACGGCTCAGCCAGAACAGCATCAGAGGCACCATCAGCCACATGCGAACAGGGTGCGCATACAGCTTTGTCGTGCTGCTTCCATTGATGTAAAGCGAAAACACCACGACAGCAGCATAAGCGCTCGCCGTTCCGAAACTGCGCAGCTGTTCGATGTCGGCGACCAGGTAGCCGCGTCCATTCGATGGATGATGCCCCTGCTCCCGCAGGTTCTGTAGCTCGCTGAATCTCTTCACCATGGCAAGCGAGAAAAAGAGGAAGACTGAGAAGCCCGCAAGCCACGTTGAAATATCTGTGCGCGTTGCCGCTCCCCCAGCCAGCAATCGAACCGTGTAGAGCCCTGACAGCATAAGGACATCCACCAGCACGACTCTCTTCAGCAACAGCGAGTAGCTCAGCGTGCAAACCAGATAAACCCCAAGCCACAGCAGAAATTCACCGGGCAACAGGAGAGCCCCTGCAAAAGCCGCAGCCAGGAATAAAATGCAGATCACCAATCCTGTAGAAGCTTGTAAATCTCCAGCCGCAAATGGGCGATAGCGCTTCTTTGAATGCCTGCGATCCGCATCAATATCCAGCAGGTCGTTGATGATATAAGTTCCCGACGCGCAGAGGCTGAAGCAGAAAAAAGCCAGAATCGCCTTCAATGCCAGTGGCACATTGATCACATGGGCCAACAGCACCGGCACGAAGATCAGTACGTTCTTCGCCCATTGGTGCAGCCGGATCGCCTTCAGCAGCGACTTCCTTAGCGGGGAACGGTCTTCAAAATGACGCTGTATGCGAATGTTGCGTGATCGAACCTGCGGCAGCAGCGATCCGTGCGGATTAGCCAGCATCGCCTCTCCTGCATGCTCCAGAAGTGGCAGATCAGGCCGGGCATTTCCGATGTAGTCGTAGCCCGCCTCGCCAAACTTCGACTGCAAGCCAGCCAGCTTGTGATTGCCGATAAGGTTGGTGCTCCCATCGCTGGCCAGCACGCCGGTAAAAATTCCCAGGTGGTCGGCAATGCGCCGGGCAAGCCTCGTATCGGCGCCGGTCGCAAGGTAAATACTCCGGCCCATTCCGCGCTCTTCTTCGAGAAATGCGAGCAGGGAACGGTTGTAGGGCAGGTTAGCGACATCGAGCGAGACGTGTTCGCTCACCTTTGCCTTCAGAGCGGCCTTGCCATCCAGAACCCAGCGAAAAACCTTCAGAGCGCTCCCCGGCTGCGTTCGCATCAGCACCAGCAGCGAATCCACCAGCGTATCGCTCTTCACCAGAGTCCCGTCCAGGTCAACGCAGAGCGGTCTGCTGGTTCTTATCTCTGGTTCTGCCGCTATTTGTGACTCTTTTAGCAAGGATTCTCCAACTTCGATTATCGCCCGAGGAGGCTGTTGAGCATAAGCCGGAAAGTGTTCGCGGCACTTCTTTACACTAAGAACAATGGACGACGATAAGGCGCAACACTCCGGTATTCCATCCTGGACGACGATGCTTGTCCTGCTTTTTCTGGCGATCTTCGCCGCGATCGGGATCGCCTACTGGGCGCTCTATCCCTTCTTCCATCGTCACTGATTCCGGCTTACGAACTCTGCGCGCGTTCCGCGAGCAGAATCGGAATTCCATCCTCAATTGGATACTTGCGTCCGCATGATAAGCACAGCACTCTGCCGGCCTCCAGCCTCAGAGCGCCATGGCATACGGGACAGGCCAGCATGGCCAGTGTCGCAGAAAGTCCTTCTTCCGTCATCTCAACAGTGTACGCATCCTTTACCATGGCTTATAGATGACAACGCCACGCATACTAGACGGAAATGCAATCGCCACACAGATCAAGGCCGAAGTCGCCGCTGAAGTGAAAGAACTGGCAGTGCAGGGCATCCGCCCCGGCTTGTCCGCCGTGCTCGTCGGCCACGTGCCCGCTTCAGAAATTTATGTGCGCAGCAAGGTACGTACCTGCGAAGAGCTTGGCCTCTATTCCGATCTCATCACGCCGCCCGACACAATCACCACCGAAGAGATGCTCGAGCTTGTCGCGCAGCTCAACGCCCGCGAAGATATCGACGGCATCCTCATCCAGCTTCCGCTGCCGAAGCAGGTCAATGCCAAGCTGTTGCTCGAAGCCGTCTCCCCGGCCAAGGATGTTGATGGCTTCCATCCCGTCAACGTGGGCCGCATCCAGAGCGGCCAGCCCGCGCTCGCGCCGTGTACTCCCGCAGGCATGATCGAAATGCTCAAGCGCAGCGGCATTCCCATCGCCGGGCAGAACGCCGTCGTCATCGGCCGCAGTGATATCGTGGGCAAGCCTATCTCGATTCTGCTGCTGCAGCAAAACGCCACCGTTACCATCTGCCACAGCAAGACACGCGATCTTCCCAGCTTCACCCGCAACGCCGATATTCTCGTCGCAGCCATCGGGCGTCCCGGCTACGTTACGCCGGAGATGGTCAAGCCCGGCTCGACCATTCTCGATGTAGGCATCAACCGCATCACCACGCGCGAAGATTTCGACAAGTACTTCGCCGGCAACACCAGGCGCGAAGAGACCTTCCTCCTCAAAGGCTCGACCCTCGTCGGCGACGTGCACCCCGAAGCCTTTAAGCTCGCCGGCGCTTATACTCCCGTTCCCGGCGGAGTCGGACCGCTCACCATCGCCATGCTCATGTCGAACACCGTGCGGGCCGCCAAGCTGCGGCGTGGGCTTACCCTCTAATTCAATGCTGCGCGTAGGACTCACAGGCGGACTGGGCAGCGGCAAAAGTACCGTCGCCCGGTTCTTTGCCGCGCACGGAGTGCACACGATTTCGGCAGATGACGTAGGCCGTCGGCTCATGCAGCCCGGCGAGACCGTCTATCGGCAGATCGTCGACCACTTCGGACCTGAAGTCCTCCGCGAAAACGGCTCTCTCAATCGTCCGAAGCTTGCCGACCTCGCTTTTCGCCAGGGCCGCCTCGATGAATTGAATCGCATCGTTCATCCCGCCGTCATAGCTGCGCAGGAAGCATGGGCGAACGACGTTTTCAGCCGCGACTCGAAAGCGATTGCCATGATCGAATCGGCGCTGATCTTTGAAGCCAGCCATTCCGGCAGCGTCCCCGAATGGCACAAACGCTTCGATCGCATCGTTCTCGTCACCGCCCCGGATGATTTGAAGATCCAGCGCTTTCTGGAGCGTCTCACCGCCGGAGCTTCGCTCGATCCGGAAAAACTCAAAACCCTGGAACAGGATGCCCGTGCGCGTCTCGCCGCGCAGATTCCGGACCAGCAGAAGATCCCACTCGTCGACGACGTGATCGATAACAGCAGCACACTTGAAGAAACGCAGCGTCAGGTTGACGCCATCTTTACTCGTCTTCAACATGCAGCGAGCACCCGCTGATCGAGTTCCACTGTAGATGAAGTTAAGAAGGGTAGAACCACCGGGCTTCAGCCCGGTGAAAAAGATCGGCTCCGAACGAGGCTTTAGCCCCGGGATTTCAACTCTATACCGATCACCTGTCCCGCCCGGAATGAGAGCATGTCAACGGAAGACCACTTAAAATAGAAGATGATACTTCTGACAGGCTGATAAGGTTTCGCCTGTCGATACAGAATATGTGAACGGAAGATTGTCATGACTTTTCGCAGAATTGTTTTGGTGCTCTTGCTGGTAGGTGGTTTTCTCTATCTCATCAACCGCAGCCGTTCGGTAAATCCGTCGATGCCCGCCATCGCCACCGGCCCCCTGCACCTCACCGAAGCTCATGCCGCGCCTGAATACGATTCTGAGGAGATGAACAACATCTCAGTCTACAAAAAGGCCATGCCCTCGGTGGTAAACATCACGGCAACGGCTGTTGCTTACGACTTTTTCTACGGCCCAGTGCCCCATCAGGGTCAGGGCTCCGGCTTCATCCTCAATAAAGAAGGTCGGATCCTTACCAATTATCACGTCATCGAAAGCTCGCAGCAGGTCGAAGTCACCACCTCCGATAAGCATCGCTACAAAGCGCGCGTCATTGCTACCGATCAGCATCACGATCTCGCGCTGCTCCAGATTACTGCTCCGAATCTTGTGCCCGCCGTCCTTGCCGACTCGGCAAATCTCGTTGTCGGCCAAAAGGTCTATGCCATCGGCAATCCTTTCGGACTCAGCGGCACCATGACGACCGGCATCATCAGCGCCAAGCGCTCAATCCGTGGACCCGCAGGCGACCTCATCGACAACGCGATTCAGACCGACGCCGCCATCAACCCCGGCAACTCCGGTGGCCCGCTGCTCAACTCCCGTGGAGAAGTCATCGGCATTACCTCGCTCATCGCAACCAACCCCAATCAGGGTGTCGATCAAAACGCAGGCATCGGCTTCGCCATTCCCATCGATACCGCAAAGGCTGTTCTCGGCGACTTCGCCCGGTACGGACACGTCCGCCGGCCCTCGCTCGGCATCCTCTCCTATCCCATCGGCCCCGACCTGGCCGATCAGATGGGCCTCTCCGCCGACTACGGCGTGCTCATCCAGCGCGTGCTGCCCGGCGGTCCCGCCGAGCGTGCCGGACTGCGCGGTGGCAATCAGACCGCGTATCTCGGCAACACGCAGATTTACCTCGGCGGTGATCTCATCGTCGGCATTGACGACCAGCAGGTCGCCAGCACCCAGGACATCGACGAAATTATGGATCACCATCAGGTAGGCGACGTCATCACCGTCACCGTCTTCCGCGGACGTCGCAAGCTGACAACGCGCATCACCCTCGGCGACGCAGGCGACCGGACGGCGTAAGCCCAAATCTATGAAGCAAAGCGGCCAGCTCGATATCACCCGGTTGCGGGTCCTCGACGGCGGCATGGCCACCGAATTGGAGCGCCTCGGTTGCGATATCAGCGGGCCACTGTGGTCGGCGCATGTTCTCGCTGACAATCCTGAGACGATCGAAGCAGTCCACCTCAGCTATCTCGAGTCCGGGGCAGACTGCATCCTTACCTCCAGCTATCAGGTCTCAGCAATGGGCTATGCGGAATCAGGCCAGCCTCCCGAAACCGCAGCCGCGGCCTTGCGCCAGTCCGTAGGTTTAGCTGTCGCCGCGCGAGAGAAGTATCGAAAGCAATCGCAGCGCCCCATCTGGATCGCCGCCTCGCTTGGCCCATACGGCGCAGCTTTGCACAACGGCTCGGAATACCACGGAAACTACGACGTCTCCCTCGCCGATCTTGTCCGCTTCCACGCCGAACGCCTGGCTGTCATCGAAACCACTGAAGCTGATTTTGCCGCCCTTGAATCCATCCCTTCGCTCGAAGAAGCGGAAGCCATCGTCGAAGCCCTGCACCGGCATCCCGCAATTCATGGCTGGCTTTCCTTCACCTGCAAAGACGCCGGGCACGTCTCCCACGGAGAAAAACTGGCTCACTGCGCCGAGTTGCTCGACCGGCAGAAGCAGATCATCGCCATCGGCATCAACTGCACCCAGCCAAAATTCATCCTTCCCCTCATCGCAGAGCTCAAACAGGCGACCCAAAAGCCCATCGTCGTCTATCCAAACTCCGGCGAAGGCTGGGACGCCGAACACCGCTGCTGGACGGGAACCTCTGATGCGGCGGGTTTTGCCCAGCTTGCCCGGGAATGGTCCGCTGCCGGGGCGCAGATTATCGGCGGCTGCTGCCGAACCGGCCCGGAACACATCCGCGCCATCCGCAAGGCTCTCACAGAAAAGTAAAATCCCCCGGGCGCCCCATTCTGAGTGAAGCGAAGGGTGAGGGAAGGGTGCCAGGCTAGCACTCGAGTGCCCCATCCTTTCGCGCCGTTGCGAAAGGGTGGGAAAGCCTCCAAATCATGCGACAATAGAGTTGTAACCGCCATGAAATCAGAATCGCTCCCCGCGGCTCCGCAGGCCGCTACCGTTACCTCTGAGCTTCTGGCTCAGCACAGCATCACACCTTCAGAATATGAGCGCATCGTCGCAGCTCTCGGACGTACGCCCAGCCTCACCGAGCTGGGGATTTACAGCGTCATGTGGAGTGAGCACTGCTCCTACAAATCATCTCGCGTACATTTGAAGCGGCTGCCCACCAAAAGTGATCGCGTCGTGCAGGGCCCCGGCGAGAACGCGGGCATCATCGACGCAGGCGACGGATGGGCCTGTGCTTTCAAGATCGAGTCGCACAATCACCCCTCCTACATCGAGCCCTTTCAGGGAGCAGCCACCGGCGTCGGCGGCATCCTGCGCGACATCTTCACCATGGGTGCGCGTCCGCTCGCAGTGATGGACTCGCTGCGCTTCGGACCCCTCACGGAAAGCAAAAGCACGCCGCGGGAAGTTATTCACAAGAACCATTCCATCGTCGAAGGCGTAGTCCACGGCATCGCCGCATACGGCAACTGCTTCGGCGTTCCCAATCTCGGCGGCGAAACCCGTTTTGAAGAGTGCTATTCCGGCAATCCGCTCGTGAATGCCTTTGCCCTCGGCCTCGTGCGCCGTGACGAAATCTTTTACGCCAAGGCCACCGGCATCGGAAATCCCGTGATCTACGTCGGAGCCAAGACCGGGCGCGACGGCATCCACGGCGCGACCATGGCCAGCGAAGAGTTCAAGGAAGGCTCGGAGCAGAAGCGCCCCAACGTTCAGGTGGGCGATCCATTCATGGAAAAGCTCCTCCTCGAAGCCTGCATCGAAGCCATGAAGACGGGAGCCATCGTCGGCATTCAGGATATGGGCGCAGCAGGCCTCACCTCTTCCAGTTGCGAAATGGGCGCGCGCGGCGGCGTCGGCCTCGAAATGAATCTCGACCACATCCCGCAGCGCGAAACCGGCATGACAGCCTACGAAATGATGCTCAGCGAATCGCAGGAGCGCATGCTCCTCGTTGCCGACAAGGGCCGCGAGCAGGAAGTCCTCGACGTCTTCGCCAAGTGGGGCCTTGATGCCACCATCGTCGGCACCGTGATTGCAGAGCCTCGCCTTCGCATCCTGCATCACGGCGAAATCGAAGCCGACATTCCTAACACGTCGTTGACCGATGAAGCGCCTCTCTACCATCGCCCCGTTGGCGAGTGGAAAGCGCCGGTTCCCGCAGAGCCGACCAAGAGCGCCCTCGACAAACTAGGCTACGAAGATCAGTCCTCGACCCGCAACCACACCGATGACCTTCGTACCCTGCTTGCTTCCGCAAACATCTGCTCCAAGCGCTGGGTGCATGAGCAATACGACTCGATGGTGCAGACCAACACCGTGCAGGGCCCCGGCGCGGAAGGCGGCGTCATGCGCATCAAGGGAACAAAGCGTGGCCTGTCGATGGCGCTTGATGGCAATGGCCGCTGGTGTTATCTCGATCCGAAGCTCGGCGCATCGCATGCAGTCGCTGAAGCAGCGCGTAAAGTCGCCTGCACAGGCGCGACGCCTGTAGCCGCCACCAACTGCCTCAACTTCGGCAATCCGGAAAAGCCTGAGATTATGGCGCAGCTTTCCAACGCCATCGATGGCATCTCCGAAGCCTGCATCGCCCTGGGCACGCCCGTCACCGGCGGCAACGTTTCGCTCTACAATGAGACACGCGGCGAAGGCATCTATCCCACGCCCGTCCTCGGCATCGTCGGCATTATCGAAGATGTAGCAAAGACGGTCCCCGCAGCCTTTCAAAAAGCTGGCGATTCGGTTCTCCTCATCGCCCCGGCAAAACTGCCCACCATCGAGGACCGTCTGCGCGAATTCGGCTCCTCCGAATATGCGAAGACTATTCTAGGTGAGCTGTGGGGAACACCACCCTCGCTCGACCTCAGCGCAGAAGCCGCATTGCAAAAATGTCTGGCTGAGTTCGCCGATGCCGGCCTGCTGCACTCCGCCCGTGATATCTCCGACGGCGGCATCGCAGTTACTCTCGCAGAAGGCTCCTTCGAAAATGGAATCGGCGTAAGCGCGCACCTGCAGGAAGGTCCGGATCTGCCTATCGCATGGCAGCTCTTCAGCGAAACCGCGACACAGGTCATCGTCACCTGCGACGCAGCGGCAGTCGAAAAAATTAGAGCAATCGTCAGCAAACATAATAGCTTGCTGGTACAAAACATCGGCGAAACAGTGAAAGATCGCTTCCGCATCCAGGTCAACGGCAAAACAGTGATTGACGAAAGCGTTCACGGACTGCAGCATGTTTGGGCCGGCGCTCTCGAAGCCAAACTCTACGATGAGGTGCTCGCGTGAGCCGTCTGATGTTCGAAGGCGTCCCCGGAATCGCCGAATCGAACGACGAATTGAATTTGTCATCCCGACCGGAATTGCAAAGCGAAGTAGTGGAGAGATCTGCGGTTGTTTCTCCATCCACGAAAACCCGGGTGCCCCACGTTCGCGGAGCTAACGTGGGTGGTCCGCAGGACGATAAACTTCGCGAAGAATGCGGCGTCGTCGCCGTCCACGGCCATCCTGACGCAGCCCGACAGGTCTATCTTGGCCTCTACGCGCTTCAGCATCGTGGACAGGAATCCGCAGGCATCGCCACCGCCGACGGCACCAATCTCTCGAACATCAAGGGCATGGGCCTCGTCGCCGACATCTTCACCGAAGAAGTCCTCGCAAAACTTCCCGGCGATATGGCCATTGGCCACACGCGCTATTCCACCACTGGCGATTCAGCCCTTCTGAACGCCCAGCCCATTCGCGTTGATTCGACTAAAGGCCTCATCGCCATCGCGCACAACGGCAACCTCGTCAATCTTGGCAACGTGCGCGCAAAGCTTGAGCGCGAAGGCGCATTTTTCCAGACCACCAGCGATTCCGAAATCATCGTGCAGCTCATCGCGCACTCGAAAGAGGGCACGCTGGTCGATGCCATCGCCGACTCGTTGCGACAAGTCGATGGCGCATTTTCGATCGTCATGATGACTCGCGACCGCGTCTTCGCCGCTCGCGACCCACGCGGCTTCCGCCCGCTTTCGATGGGCCGCATCGTCAATCCCGATGGCCCCGACACCATCGTCTTCGCCTCGGAAACCTGTGCCTTCGATCTGCTTCGCGCAAAATACGAGCGCGACGTGCAGCCGGGTGAGCTTGTCATGGTCACGCGCGACGGCGTCACCTCGCGCCACTATTCCACGGGCGTTCCGCAATCGAGCTGCATCTTCGAGCACGTCTACTTCGCGCGGCCTGACAGCAAAATCTATAACCGCTGGGTGCAGGAGAGCCGCGAAGAGATGGGCCGCCAGCTTGTCCGCGAATCGCACGTCGAAGCCGATCTCGTCGTTCCCGTACCCGACAGCGGTGTGACCGCAGCCATCGGATACGCCGCCGAAAGCGGTATTCCATTCCGCTTCGGGCTTATCCGCAATCACTATGTAGGTCGCACCTTCATCGAGCCCGAGCAGCGTGTGCGCGACTTCGGGGTCAAGCTCAAGCTCAACCCTGTTCGCAATCTGCTCGAAGGCAAGCGCATCATTCTTGTCGATGACTCCATCATCCGCGGCACCACCAGCCGCAAGATCGTGCGTATGGTGCGCGCAGCCGGAGCGAAAGAAGTACACCTCCGCATCAGCTGCCCGCCGACCATCTCACCATGCTTCTATGGTGTAGACACGCCGCGCAAAAAAGATCTGATCGCAGCCAATAACTCCGTCGAAGAGATTCGCCGCTTCATTGAAGCTGACTCGCTCGCCTATTTGTCACTCGATGGGTTACAAAAGGCATGCGACGGCGGAGAAGGCAATCAATACTGTGTCGCCTGTTACACCGGCAACTATCCCACCGAGTGGGTCGATGTCGAAGATATCCTGCCCGCCGCTGTTGCCAGATAGGTTTCCCTCCACGCAACCTCAAGCCGCCGTCGTGCTTCCCATTCTCTGGAGGTAAGCACGATGGCGACAAAAAAGAAATCAAGCTCCCGCAAATATGGAAAGGCTGCTGGTAAGTCCGTCGAGCGCGAGATGGACGCAATGAAGAAAGGCAAGCTGAAGAGCGGCCGCAGCAAGAAGAAGGTCACAAGCCGCAAACAGGCAATAGCGATCGGTCTCTCCGAAGCCCGTAAGGCCGGGGCCAAAGTACCCGCGAAGAAAAAATCAGCGGCGAAGAAATCGACTGCTTCAAATAAGTCGGCGGCAAAGAAATCGACAGCCAAAAAGACTACTGCGAAAAAAGCTGCGAAGAAGTCATCGAAAAAATAGCGCCTGCAGTACAGGCGCTATTTCTATCAATCATTTCTTTTCGAAGATATAGCGAAAAAAGAAAGAACGTCATTCTGAGCGCAGCGAAGAATCCAGAGAATGCTTGCGGTCCCGAACGCAATACAAGGATTTCAAACAGGATCCCTACTTACGCACAACTGGTTCAGTTCGCGTTTCAGTAATTCCCACCCATCGTTATTCTGAGCCGAAGGCAAAGAATAACCGAGAACTCTGGACGGGCTCTTCCCACGCTCACAGCTATAGCAAAAGGTTGACCTATTCGCTCTTCGTGGTTGAGGTAGTGGAAGCCGGTGCCGAAGCACTGCTCTCAGCAGATGACGCGGCAGGCTTGCTCTCCGTCTTCGCCGCGCTGCCGTCACTCGATCCCGCTGCAGGAGCTTTCTTCCCGCTCTTGCCCGCATAGTCGGTCACATACCAACCCGAGCCCTTAAACTGCACCGCTGGCGCGGACAGCAGCTTTTCTACCTCGCCGCCGCAGACCGGGCAGACCTTTTCTTCCGGAGCGCTAAAGCTCTGAATCTTTTCAAACTGGTGCCCACACGCCTTACACCGGTATTCATATAACGGCACGGATAACTCCCCTCAACGTCTTGTTCTATTCTATCTGCCGCTCGGATGATGAGCAGCAGGTTCGGCCTTCGTCTCCGCCATCGCCTGGTCAATCAACTCATAAAGCCGGGTGCGGTCCACCACTTCCACAAACGGTGAGCCGCTCGTTTTATTCGTCACGATCCAGATCGTCGGAGTATGTTGAATCCCGATGCTCTGCCCCAGGTCGTAATCCGCCTTCACTTGAGCGGCCAGCTTGCCTTGCGGATCGACGACAAACGGAAAAGCCAGCTGATGCTCCTGGGCAAACTTCTGCGCGAAAGCGCGCAACTGGTCCTGCGTCGTAATGCTCGCCTGGTTGGCGAAAACAGCATCGCGGAAATCGTCGCCCAGCTTCTTCGACTTTGTATCGAACCACCGCGCATCCACCGCCGCGTCAAAGCTCCACGTGTGGAAGGGAAGCGGAAAATCATGGCGCACCCACGGAATGTGGTATTTCTCTGCGGCTTCCTTTAGCAGCGGATTCGCACGCGCGCAATCGGGACACTCAAGATCTTCAAATTCGTAAATGGCCACGCGCGCGCCAGTTGGTGGACGCAGCACCTTGGCGTTGTGAACCGGCGTCGTAGGCGCAGCCGAAGGATTCGAAAACTGTGCTCCAGCCGTCAGCGAGAAGAAAACAGCGGTAGCAACAATCACATAAGGTCTGAGTAGAAATCGCGAATATGCAGGCATGCAGGTAGGTTCGTTCCATTTAATTCTAGCGGATGCGACAAAACAGAGCACCTCGTAGACCCGCTCCCGCACGCAACCGCGCCGTCATTCTGAGCGCAGCGAAGAATCCAGAGAATACCAGCGGTGCAAAACGCAGTACAAGGATTTCAGACAAGATCCCCTAGCCCAAATCCAAACAGAGCCCCATAGCCTTAGACCGTCTTCAATTATCCTGATCACATGGATTGCATCTTCTGCAAAATTATCGCTGGAACGATCCCCTCCAAAAAACTTTACGAGGACGATCGCGCCTTCGCCTTCGCCGACATCGATCCGAAAGCGCCGGTGCACGTATTAATCGTGCCGAAGAAACACATCCCCTCGCTCGCAGAGGCTGAATCAGGAGACGAAGCTTTGCTCGGGCACCTTCAGCTTGTCGCAAAACAACTGGCCGCCGAGCACAATCTCAGTAACGGATACAGAACTGTCTTGAACTCCGGTGAGGAAGCGGGGCAGACAGTCTTTCATCTCCACCTGCATCTCATCGGTGGCCGCCAGATGAACTGGCCTCCCGGCTAAAATCTCACGCTACTGTTGCTTCAGCGCCGCAGCGGATGAACTGAACATATCCACGTTTACCTGGTCCACCACTGCAGTCCCCGTATCGATAAATACCGGGAACGGCGAGAAGGTATCCACGCTGTAGTCGCTGCGCAGAGTCTTCGGCCCGTCATGGTAAATCAGATCGAGCTGCTTCAATCCGATATATCCCATCGTGTAAGGCTTCTGCGCAATCGTCGCATCGATGGTTCCATCCTTGATCAGCTTCAGCGTGTCGGGATCCACATCCATGGCAATCAGCAAACGGTTCTTTGCGTTCTGATTCTTCTGCACAGACGCCACCTCTTTACCGGCTGAAGCCTCAAGGCAAACAAAAGCGTCGATCTTCTTATCGCCCGTCTGCAGCATGTACTGCTGAGTCTTGTCGAAAGCCGCAGTAGATTCGCCCTTGATATCGACCACCTCCACCGTCTTGATGCCCGGATGATCGGCGAAAACTTCCTGATATCCCTTGAAGCGTTCATCAAGATTCGGCTGGCCCGGCATTGAGAAGAACACCACGTTGCCCTTGCCGCCCGGCAGCTTGTCGACAACGCGCTGGCCGCCTAGATGCCCGGCTTCCAGGTTGTTGGTGCCGATAAAGAACAGGCGATGGCTGTGCGGTGCATCCGAGTCCATCGTGATGATGGGAATACCAGCATCGATCCCGGCATTGATCTCCGATTGAAAACTCGCAGCATCGGCAACCGAAATTAATATCCCTGATGGTTTGGCGGCAATCGCATGCTGCAGTTCCGTCAATTCCGCTTGCGGATCGTAATTGTCCGGACCGACCACTTTGGCTACCACGTGATATTCACCGGCAGCCTGGTTAAACCCTGTGACTGCGGTCTGCCAATAGGCGAGCTTCAGGTTGTTGGCGATCAGGTAAAAAGTCTCGGAGTGCGAATGACGCCGGCACCCGGTAATGGCTAGTAAAGCGACGGTCGTGGACAGCAGAAGTACTTTCCCGGCCTTTTGCATAGGGACCTCGCAAGTAAGATGCGCGTCCGGCTCATCGAGATTTTGGCCAGTACTGCCAATTATGCACCGATGGCCTCATACAAAGCTCCATCGAGCCGCCACGCGATACGCGGGACGAATTGTACTCCAGTTACAAAAAGATTGCTTTCCCCACCCTCTATCCATCATGCGAGATAGCTGCGATGAGAGTATCGGGACATCCTATACGTCTTAGACCGGAGACATCGTTTACAAGCTTCCTCGCGGCGAAAGCAGCGCTGGTTGCGGTTTGCGGCCCCCTTGGCCGGTCTTCAGATACGTGGTAGCCGCCGTCGTAGCCGTGGAAATGTGGGAATCCACGCATGGATTTCAAAGGGGGTCTGGGAAGATTCTCTCTCGCACTTCAAGCATTTTTTTCTCTTTAGGGGTGTCCAGAGGGGAT
>NZ_LMUM01000017.1 GCF_009765985.1 Acidobacterium sp. S8 | reverse complement strand
TCTTCCTCCTCACGAAGAATTGTTTTTGCCGATGTGTGAGCGCTAGCATTCTCAAAGTGGCAGGCGTACGACATGATCGAATGACATCAGTATCCGAGCGGCAGATCGCTCTAAAGGTGAACTGATAAATCACAACTAAAGTCTGTACTGAAAGGAGCTAACACATGACTATGCTAGCGCTGCACGTTCGAAGGGACGGAAAAAATGCAGAAGAACTGAAGGTCATCAGCATACTGCGTGAAAGTTTGTCCGGGGCTTCAGCACATTCAGCGAATGTGCTTACTTCGCCTGAGCCATTTCGGACAGCTGAGGAGCGTGTTAAGAATGACGGTGACACGCAAGCTTCTGCATGTCCGCGTGCCGCGCTCGAGGTTGGTACACAAGCGCCTGATTTCACCTTGCAGGCCACGCCCGACCAGACCGTATCTTTAAAAGATCTGCGTGGCGCGCCGGTGATCCTGGCTTTTTACCCTGCCGACTGGAGTCCGGTGTGCGGTGATCAGATGGCACTGTATAACGAGTTGCTCTCTGAGTTTGAACGCTTTAACGCCTCACTAGTTGGTATCTCGGTCGATGGTATCTGGTGCCATCTCGCATTTAGTAAGGATCGTAAGTTGCACTTTCCATTGCTTGCGGATTTTGAGCCAAAAGGAGCCGTGGCACGCAACTACGGAGCCTACCGTCAACAGGACGGCATTTGCGAGCGAGCACTCTTCGTGATTGATGCTGAGGGGACCATCCGTTGGAGCCATGTATCCCCTATCGGTATCAATCCCGGCGCGAATGGAATCCTGGCTGCACTCGAGGCAATGACTTCAAAACAGGAGATAACGGCATGAGCTCTACAATCACAGCGATGCTCACTCCACCAGTCACCAGACGAGATCATAGCCAGGGACCACCCGTAGCTCCCATCACACTTGTCGAATACGGAGATTACGAGTGTCCCTATTGCCATCAGGCGTATTTCATTGTCAAGGAGCTTCAAGAGCAACTTGGGGACCAGCTGTGTTTTGTCTTCCGCAATTTTCCTCTCACTACCGTGCATCCCCATGCGCAGCATGCGGCGGAAGCGGCTGAGGCTGCAGGAAGACAACATAAATTTTGGGAAATGCACGATACCCTTTATGAACACCATGAAGCACTCTCTGACAAGTATCTGAAAGCGTATGCCACCCAGGTCGGCCTTGACTTAGCCAGATTCAATCAAGAGATGGCCGCGCATGGGTATGCAGTTCGCGTGCGCGAGGATTTCTTGAGTGGCGTACGCAGCGGAGTGAACGGCACTCCGACATTCTTTATCAACGATGTCCGGCATGACGGGTCATATGATCTGGTTAGTCTATTAACGGCCATCGAAGATGCTCTTTGACGATACTTGGCACTCCTCGAAGGTAGAACTTCGTCATCTCTGAATTTCAATACGGTGCTCTGTTCGCTCCACCACGGACAGGCACCTCATACGATGTTGGTGGCACAAAACCGGAATCGGCGGAGGAACAGATATATGAAGGCAGTTCCCCGCGAGTCGATCGTGATTTATGGGGCGGGCCAGATACGAGCTTTTCTGTTGGAGAGGGGCATGGTGGTCGCGTAGAAGCCAGTCTTAAGGCCGCGATGGCAGACAAAATGGAGAACGCCGAAGCGAAACCTGACACCGATGATGCGCAACCTCATCGACATGCTATGGAACGAGTGGAAGCTCGTCGAATAGCAGATACGCAGCGGAATTCATCTGGCCAGGAGCACACGTCTCCATCAAAAGGCCGAATACTTTGCCGCAGACTTGTCTTCTTGACCAAACTATCCTTGCAGTTACATGGCGGACCATACATAGTCGTTACCCAACAGGTTCGACAAAAAGGCTAGGACAGGCAGATACTTTATGCCATCGGCGTAGACTGGGTTGTCCAATGAACATGAGCGGCGACGAAATTCGAGCAGGGTTGCGGAACGACGAGTTCGTCCCGTTGTTTCAGCCAGTCGTGACGCTCAATACGGGAGAAGTTGCTGGATTGGAGGTCTTGGCCCGATGGCAGCATGGCAGCCTTGGCATGGTGCCGCCCGGAGCGTTCATCGCCACAGCCGAGCAGGAAGGCCTGATCAGCGAGCTGACGTTCGGGTTGATGGGGAAAGCCTTCACCGCCGCCAGAATGTTGCCCGAATCGCAATGGCTGGCCATCAATATATCCCCGTACCTGCTGCGTGACCTAGCACTTCCAAAGAGAATTCGGGAGGCCGCCGAAGCCGCCGGGTTCCCTCTAAGCAGGGTATTGATCGAGATTACCGAGAGCGCCCTGGTAGAGCATCTGGAGCATGCGCAAACGATATCGAGGGAGTTAAAGGCGCAAGGGTGCCGCTTGGCCCTTGACGATTTCGGCACAGGCTACTCCAGCCTGCTTCATCTACAGTCTCTGCCCTTTGATGAATTGAAGGTCGATCGCAGCTTTGTGGGATCGATGACGGATCGGCGGGAGAGCCGAAAGATCGTCTCAGCAGTCGTAGGTCTAGGTCAGAGCTTGGGATTGGCGACCATTGCCGAGGGAGTGGAGACGGAGGAACAAGCAGAGATGCTGCTGTTGCTTGGGTGCGAGATGGGCCAGGGCTGGCTATTCGGCAAACCCATCGCTGCTGAACGGCTAAGTGAAGCACTGACGACGCGGACGCCTATTAGGCTGCGGCCTAGCTCCAGCTTCTGGCGCAATATATCCTACAACTCGCCTCCCGGCCAGCGCCTCTCCCACTTGCAGGCGCTGTATGACGGCGCTCCCGTAGGCCTTGCCTTTTTGAGCCCCGACTTCCGGTACATCAGCATCAACCAGCAACTTGCGGAGATGAACGATGTCACAGTTCAAAAGCACCTGGGCCGGCACGTCAGTGAGATCATTCCGGAGCTATATCCGCAGCTTGAATCACACCTGCGGCGCGCGCTGGCAGGAGAATCCGTCAACGCTATGGAAGTCAAGCAGCCAGCGACTGACAGGCAGCATGACGAGGCGTTCCTGGCGTCGTATCTGCCCGCCTTCGACGAAGCGGGTGAAGTCGTGGGCATCTCCGTGGCTGTGATTGATGTCACCGCCCGCAAACGAACAGAAGCGGCGCTGCGGGAGAGCGAAGATCACTATCGCCACATGGTGGAGTTAAACCCACAGATACCTTGGGTGCTCGACGACAATGGTATGGCTACCATGATCAGTCCGCGCTGGCAACAGATCACGGGCATGAACGAAGAGGCTTCTCGCGGGCGAGGGTTCATCAGAGCGCTTCACCAGGCCGATCAGAAGCGTGTGGCGGAAACGATCGAACACTCTCTCCGTACTGGTGACCCGATCGATGTAGAATGTCGCGTGAGGACCTGCGACGGAGAGTGGCGCTGGATCCGTTCGCGCGGAGCTCCGCGGCGGGACGAGTCAGGAAGAATCATTCGGTGGTACGGCAGTGCGGACGATATCGACGCCCATAAACGATTGGAGGAAAAGCTCCGGAGTCGAGCAGGTGAAGAAAACTTCCCATGCTCTGAAAATGTTTGACCTAGTATCTGTTTCGCGCGAATACCCGATCGCATTCTTGCGTTAGCGAATCGATTGAAAGCGGACATGCTGAGGGATAAGCAGGTCCTTTTAACTGAACGAAGTTGCGGTTACAGGGTGTTTTTCGAACGAGCTGTCTCGGCGGCAGGAATCGCTCTTAACAGATCCCTGCGCTTTCCAGCATTGAAGCGATCAAGAGATATGTGCATCGTCGGGAATGGGCGTCGCCGTGCCCCGGATCGCTGTAGAGAAAGAATTGGGGCAGCATCAATTGGTCCCCTTGACTTGGCCAAAAGACACGATTCGTGTTTATTAGCAGATGATCAGACACTCGGAGAAGTGGCAATCGTCTGCGCATGTGGCATTCTGGCAGCTTGCTAAACACATACTGACAACTGCTGATGTGAGACGAAAAGTGCCTCTGCCAGCACTCTGCAACTGAAATCGGTCAGTAAGCAGTTTTTTGGGGAGAAGGTAGACGCCTTTTACGATAGTCAACCTCTCCTTAAATGAGAGCTATGGTCCAGTGTTGGATGAGGGATCATTTTCCGAGGCCTTACGCTCTACCATCGCGCGCTCAACGGCTTCTCTCACAGCAATTTGCAGAAAATCCTTGATCCGCGCGGTGTCCACGTGTTCTTCGCCCAGGTGATTTCCTATCGCTACCACCTCTTCTTCGCTGAATTCCCAGGTAAATTCGACCTTCATGTCGCCTCGTTTCAAATGTTGCTCAATCGCCATATGAACCCTTCCAGGTCACCGATACTGCCCGTGTTAGGTTTCCTGATGCGGCAAGAAGCATCTCCGGCTTGACCGATTTCTCAAATGCTCCAATCCCAAGCCGCCGCGCTTCCTCGAGGAAACTGTCATCTATGGATGCATACAGGAGGATGACGCCGCAATCCACGTATCCTCGACGAATTCGCGTTGCGCACTCCAGCCCGTTCATGTCTGCCAAAACGCACTCTATGATGACCAGATCCGGTTGCTATTCTATCGCCGCGACCAACGCGGCTTCGCCGCTGTGCTCTGGCCTGACCTCGTACCGAGCGGCCCTTAAGACCAAGGTAAGCGTTGTAGGCAATAGTCGGCTGATAATCGACAACCAGCGCCCTCACTGCATAGCATCCCCCTGAATATCAGATGCCGGGCACAAGCTCTCAACGACCGTCAACCTAGTTAAAAACCTTGAAGGTTGAATCTGTGGTATCCGCTGGCTTGCGAGCACGTATTCGAGTTGTTAGCGGAGCAAGGACTTGCCGGGGATGCCAACTGCGTATGGCGTTGGGTCCAAGCCGTACGTAGCGGAATTGAACAAGCGGTGCCGCCCCCCATCTGAAGCCCTCAACAAGAGCAACCGCGTGGATGAGACCTATATAAAGGTGAAGGGCCAGGAAAAGTATTTCTATCGAGCGGTGAACTCCCACAGGGCAGAGATCGATTTCCTGTTACCGCCACGTGATCTGGCTGCTGCGAAGTCGTTTTTCGAAAGGTATTTCGCTCTTCTCGTAACTCAAGGCTATGCGCCAACTTGCCGAATGGGCTACCGGTAAAGTCCGATTTTTCGGCAACTTCGGCACTCAACTGGCGATAACAGGCCAATGCACTCATCGAGGACCTTGGCGATTTAGCTGATTTTGATAATGAAACATGCCTTTCAAATTGCCACCATTTGGCGATAGTGGACGAGAAGCTCGTCTTTTTTACCTTAAAGTTTTTGTCGAGGATCGCACACAAGCTAATAGTGTTAATTTTTAATTTCGGTTAGAAACACTAGCTCTGAGCTATCGGGAGCGGTAAGGTGCACAACCATTCCCGCGTGCATGAGCTCATGTCCCGATGCGATCCGATCCGGAGCCGTAAGGTCATGAAAGCTCAAGCGGTACTTCTGATTTGGTCGAAGTCCTTGCAAATAAAGTATGTGCTTGTCATCACCGGACACAGACCCCCGAAAGGCATACACCACCCCCTGCCCAAGCGTTGCATTGAAATATTCAATCCCATCCCAGTGCAATCCATCTGGGCGATGGGAGACATGATATAGGTCTGCAGATCGAATGAGAGGCCGCAAGAATTTTTTATAAGTCGCAAACTCTTCTTTTGCCAACGCGTGTTGCTCCGCAGTCCATGCATTCGTATCCTGCATAATGGTCAGCCAACCCATCATGCCGCTGCGCAGCATGTATAGAAAATTCTCAGTTCGTGGCGTTGGCCATTTCTGGACATAATCCTCGAGCATTGCTGGTGGAAGAACGTGGCTGGCGTCGTAAAAAGCCTGACGGTTCGACAATGGATCGTATGAATCGGTGATCGAGAAATAGTCTCCATGTGACGCGCTTCCAAAGTCCACCATCCGTCCGCCGTCATCACAGATTTCCAAAAGCAATTCAGGATGAGCTTTGCGTAGCTGCGAGTAAATCTCGTAATAAGACTGCGCAGCGTGATAGCTGACGTCCGTGGAATTGGAATCTTCGGGGAGATCGAGTCCTCTGTCGTTCACCGATTCAGGAGCGGGTCGACCCGGCGGGCTATGAGGATGATCGGATCGTACACAGGCCTTTGCAACCACGTATCCGTCATGCTCCAACATGTCGAGCCGGTAGTCGCTAACGATCCTTTCCAACTCGCGCGCAGCATAGTCATGCACAGCGGGTGCGCCCAAATCCATCGTTCGTCCTACGAACGCATCGGGCTTCCAACTCGCTGGAACATCCGCAATCAGCCAATCTCTTACCTTCGGATCATGCGCATTGATCGCGCCGGGGAAAGTGTCGATTCCGGCCTCTGCCCAATTGACCCATATGCCAAACTTGAGACCTTGTGCATGCGCATAATCAGAGATCTCAGCAAGACCGCGCGGAAATTTCTTCTCGTCCGGATACCAATCACCGACCCCGCGAAACCAGCCGGCATCGATGTGAAACATATCGAGTCCGAGCTCTGCGGAATCGCGGATCATCCGCTTAGACAGCTCTTCGTCTACTTCCATTCCACTACCCCAGCTATTGCTGACCATCAGCGGACATCTCGGATCTTTCCATGTCTCAGGGTTAGTGAGCACGCTTCGCACCCACGGACGCAGTACATTCCCTAAGCCATCTGCACCGCCGTTGAAGGCTCCCACAAATACTGTCGGAGTATCGAAACTTCCTCCTGCGGCGAGACGCGTGCGAAAAAGGGCCGGATTCGGGTCGAGTCCAATTGCACCATTGAGTGAAGCCGAATCCCGCTTTAATGCAATCCTGGTTCGCCCGCTGAATTCTATTCCCGCATACCATCCGCTCTGCGATCCAGAACGCTCAACCATCAGCCAGGGAATGATTTCTCTCGGGCCGGCATCGATTGCATAGGTGCTCGATTTTCCCTCCCAACGGTAGCCCACAGGTAGCGCATCATCGTGTGTTCCGATCTCGGTTGGTTTGCCGGCGCCTTTGTCGATATACATGGTCCGCAACGCGCTCGTGGCGTTGACCTCCCAGTCAAATCGAAAGCTATCCTGCAATGGAATCCAGATCTCGTTCGCGCTGAGGTTCTCGATATGAATCCTGTGCTCGATAGGACCTGATGCGGCGCGTGCTTGCCACTTCCATGTCAGACGAAGCGGGACGGGGCTCGATTCATAGACAAAACGCACCTGCTGAGCATCTGTATGGCTCTCCTCGCGCTTCAGCGTCCAAATCAACGGTATGCGTTTTTCGCCCATCCACAGGAATGGGAGTAAGGGTTCACTCGTTTGGTTCGTCCATGCGTCTTTACCACTGCCTTTCAGCTTCACCAGGCGCGGTGAGTTCTCTGATGCCTCCAGATCGATGGATGTCTGCTCAGTGTGGATGTGCGCTGTGGTTTGGCAAAAAGCCAAAGGATTCAAGAAAATCGCAACAGCCAACAAGGAACGGCATAACGGTGAAGTGAGCACCCTGATCTCCATTCATAAAACCCGCTCACTTACGCGCGAAGGTAAGTTCTAAGTGAGTGTGCGCATAGCCGACTGGATTCAACCGGGTCGATACGGGCGCGAACATGATCTCATACTGATCGTCGGGCAGAGATCGAACGCTCGCTCCCTGGTTCGAGGTGATCTTCCATGGCGTCTTGATTCGAAAAGTATTGTTTCCATTTGGCCGAATGTCAGCTTCCATGGATAAGGTCATGTCTTGCAGATGCAGGCTGGTGAGCTTCATTTCCGTGCTGGCGTCACCGATACGCAGTGCGGAGCGGTTCAGGATCAAAGACAGGCCGCCCTCCAAATGCAACCGGCAGTGACTGGTGCCGGCTGGAACATTCAGTGGCACGTTTGCATGCTCGTCTTCTGCGAATACTTCCGTGGTGGCAGCAATCGCGTGCCCTTGGAACTCTGCTCCGCGCAGATGAGCGCCCATCGGAATTTGAGGTTCGAACAGTACTTTCGTCGCGGCTCCCTCATTGCTGATTTCAAGATCAATGTCGTTCATGCTTTGACTGATCGTAAGAGCGAGTGTGGAGTGGGGCAGACGGATATTCTTAACCGAGATCCGGTTCCACTCAGCCGGAAGATGTGGCGATAGATGAATGCTGTTCGTAGCACCCTGAATATCGAGTCCGAGCAATCCGCGTGAAGCCGCATCCAGCAGGCCCGCCGAGGACCATGTCTGCTCCGGAACCGACTCCATCTGCTCGTGGTAATAGGTGCCGGCAAGCACCTCGTGGATGTGACCGAGAGAGTCGAGCATGTTCCACGGCAGAATCGAACTCCAGACTGAGAAAGCAATGTCGGGACGATGCTCCTGCCAGAATGTGACTGCTGCTTCTGTTGTGCCCAGCGCAGAAATGCTTCCCGTCGCATAAGAATATGGGTCGAAATCTTCTGAGCTTGCCGCAACTCCACGCATGCCCCAGTCAGCCTGGAAATCAGAAGAGGCCAGTTCGTACAGAAGTGCATCATCTTGCTGCGCCGAGAAAACTTTCTGCGTAATTAACTGCATGGGTCCGCGCCTGCGGTTCAATATGGGTTCACCCGATTGCGTATGGCTATTAATCCAGAAATTTTTCTCAGTGTCCCAGTAGTGAGCGGCGATAGCTTGCCGGGCGAGTTGATTTTCTTTGATTGCCTCGTCCGCTAATTGTGTGTGGTCCGTGAACTTTGCCAGATCGGCGAAGCTGGACGCCGCTTCTGCCCAGCTCGCAGAGAGACTTAGATCATCTCCTGGCCTGTGCTGTTCATCGCCTCCTTCTTTATCGGCCGGGATATGCGGCAAATGATCGGTATTTCGTATGAGGGATTGACAGTATCGATAGGCAGCGGCGATCGACGACCAGTGATCCGTTGCAAACGTTGTGTCCCCGCTGACACCAACATAGTGCGCGACCGTGTTCAGGTAATCGAAGCTGAGATCTACATGCACATACATGTACGGATACTTTGACCAGTCCACATAGCCCGCACTCTGCGAAAGTTCATGCCAGATCATTCCCGTTTTCGGCTCTTGATACTTCGCTATAAATGCAAGCTCTTCGCGTGCTCGCGAGTATTCCCCGGCAGAAATCAGTGCATTCGTTGCGACCATGCCGTCACCGGCAAAAAACCATGCATATTGGGGACGGCGTGCGTCCCGCGAAGGACCATAACCTGCAACAATGCCGCAACCCAGCTGCGGATTGCATACCCAGGCCTGATCGAGAGCCACTTCAGACCACGCAAGCGCACGGTTCACATCCTCATCTGGAGTGTGAATCTCGAGAGACTGGCTTTCCAAGTCCGCATAGTGCGTGGCGGCCTCGGTCTCCATCTCCTGTAGATGACTCGCTAATTCCTGCTGCGTTGCAGCAGGCTTTTTAGTACCGGCCGCATTTAGCGCGACATACACAGTGGCTCTCGCCGGAGCACCCGCCACTGCTTGAGGCCGTAGAGAAAACGCTAGCGTCCCATCTGCGCGCAGCGTGCTGTTCGCCGTATCGTCATGCGCGACAATCTCCGGCGAGCCGACGATCGCCGTCATTCCGTGTAAAGGCTCCGATATCACATATCCCGAAGCCTCAGCACTCCAATGTTTATTTTGACCGCCAACAGCAGCCGGCCACATCAAGTTTAGAACCGGCAGGAAATGAATCGTTATGTCCACTGATCTCGGGCCCTCAACTTCATAGCTGAGAACTGCCGCGGCCTCATTGAGTGGAACAAAAAGCTTCTCTTTCACAATGTAATCGGGACCGATGTAGATACGCGTCACGGAGTCGGGCCGATAGTCGATGCGTCTTAGCAGGAGCCGTCCCTCCGATTCGGTCACGGAACCTGCAAGTCGAAAGTCAACCTGGTAATTGCTGAGGATCTGAAACGGATAGCCCCAGATCTCCAATCCACTTTCTGGATAACCCATGATGACTGCCTGGCGCCCGTGAACGGCTACGAAGCGTCTTGGCTCGACCGAGTCAGTATGGAGCACCAGCCGGTCAGAGAAGGATTGCTTGTCTGAGGCAGGTCCCTGGGCATGCGCGGGCGACAGCACAAGACAAAGAAACAACAACGCTAGCTGAATTTTAGACACGAGTATTCTCTATGCCGGACTATGGCAGCCATACTTCTGGCCTCTGCTCTGCCTTGAGTCGACTTATCTAATATCTGATCATGAACCGATTGGAGGCTCGAAAAAAAGCCAGGAAAAAATGAAGGGATGACGAACCTGATGGGTCGTCATCCCTCGCAAATAAGATTAGAACTGGACTCGCGCGCCAAACTGTAATCTGCGCAATGAGGTTCCATCCTGATTGGCGACCGTACCCTGAATAGTACCGGCATTCTGGACGCCGGTGCTATTCAAGTCCTGGCAATCAACGCAGGTATCCGGATTGGCCAGATTCACATGGTTAAGAGCATTGAACGCCTGAACGAGCAACTGAAGTCGGATACCCTCGCGGATCGTGAAGTTCTTTGCCAGTGAAGCATCGACATTCCACAAGCCCGGTCCCCAGAGTGCATCGCGTCCGATATTGCCCCATGTAGCCGGAGCGGGGCGGGCAAAACCGCCAAAAGTATTGTTAGGCTGTCCGGGCGATCCTAAAACATAAGGCGAAGGCTTGAAGTATGGAACAAACCGGCCAATAGGATCATACGAACCCTTATGGATTCCAAAACTGCCTCCCGTGCTGTTCAAGAAGCAGGCATTATCGCTGGCGCCCACATCGTTGTCATTCGAGCAGTTGGCATAGTTGGTAGTAAAGGGTATTCCGCCATCGATTGTTGCTGTTCCATTCAACTGGAATCCACCGATGATCTGGTTGAGCCATCCTGGAACGCCAGAGCCGATCATCTTGTCTCTGCCGAATGGCAAATCGTAGTTGCCAGCGAAGACGAATGCCTGTCGGCGGTTGTAGTAGCCGTTACCGCGGCCTATGCGAGGATCGATCAGGAATTCATAGGACTCATGGCCTATTGCATGAGACCAGGTGTAATGGCTCAGGAACTGCAGGCCCGAACTGAAGCGCTTATTCACGACGATCTGTAGAGCGTTGTAGCTACCGGTCGCCTGATTGGCCATATAGTCGATTCGCTGAGTCCACATATGCGGCACGCCAAATTTGACGCCCAACTGACGCTGGGCCGTGCCGTCATAATAAGGAGAACGTTCGGCCTTCGTGTAAACCTGGCCCGTTGATGGATTGATCTGGTTAAAGCCGGCCAGCGTTTGCTCGTTCGCATTGTACGAAGGAGACGATTCGAACATGTTGTGATACGACTGGCTTCCAACGTAACCGACTTGTATCGACATCGTCGGTCCGATTTCCTGTTGGACCATGACGTTCCATCCCGCCACGGTAGGAAGACGTACCTGTGTCGGACGTGCCGTCTGGGAGATGCCATCCGGCAGCACGTAGTTTCCGTCAGCCGGAACCGACGGGAATGTGTAGCCTGGAGGTCCTTGCGCCAAACTGAATACCGCACCAGCATTCGACACCGGAGTGACAGTCTGTTGAACCTGGGCCGGGAAAGAGGACGTGAGCACACCGCCAAAGGTGTCTCCGGCCCATCCCTGTCCATAGACAATGCCATAGCCCGCGCGCACCACTGTGCCAGGAAGGACTTGATACGCCATACCCAGACGCGGGGCAAAATTCGTGAAATTATTGGTTACATTTAGAGTGCTGCTGTTTGCACCGATCCCTGCGATGTGGAGAATACCTGTATTTATGTCGAGCAATCCACCCGCTCCCTTGGCGGTTACCGACTCAGGCGTGTAAAGCTCCCAACGAAGACCATAGTTGACTGTAAGCTTGGCGTTTGCGTGCCATTGGTCCTGGGCATAAGCGAAGAAGCGATTCTGCCGTGTGGCTGCGTCGGTGTTTTGCGTCTGGGTACGCCAGAAAGTTGTGGTATCTCCCAACAGAAAAGTGGCAAATCCGACGCCGGAAGAGGTTGTGCCATCGGCAGCGACGCCCGAGGTACGCGGAGCGGCAAAGAAGTAGGTGCCGGAACGAAGTGCGTTGCTGGCAATGGAGAGTGTGTGGTTCTTTCCGTAGCGGTAGTCTGCGCCAAACTTGATGTTATGGTTCCCGATCGTATGAGACCAGTTGTTCACGAACTGATACTGGCTCGTTTGCTGCAATGTCGGGTTAGCTGAGGTACCGTACTCTACGTTTTGACCGCCATTGCTTCCGTTACTCGGGATGTCGATGTTGAACTGCGGTAGACCGCCGTTCAGTGACAGATCGCCGACATTGGCATTCGGAATACCAAGGGCATTGCCTAGAGCCTTATCGGAGTCAGGCCCGACCGTGTTGTTGTAAATCCGGTAGTAGCCGAAACGAAAATCTGTGAGCCAGTTGTTTGAGATCACATAGTCGCCACCCGATGCGATGCTTTGATATCGTGCAGAGTCCGTACCCGCGAATCCACCTGCACCATAGCCAAGTCCACCAGCCGCTCCAAAGTAAGGATCGCCGGTCAAGGCCACCCCGAAATACGTATAACGACCAAAGAGGTGAAGGTTTTGTCCCAGCTTTCCATCTCCGCGCACATCAAACTGGTTCGTGTTGAAGATGCCTGATCCAGAGGTAGCGAAATTGTTTGTAATGGCTGAGCCGGGCACGTTCGGCGGAGCATTTGCCTGGATAAGCTTAAAGAAGGCAACTGCTTGGGGTGAAACATCGCTTGCCGGAATAATGTTTCCAGGGTAAGGAGTGCGGCCAGTGTTGGAACTATCCGTGAGACTGTTCGGTTTGTAAATCTGGCCCTGCCCGTTTTGCAAATAATCGCTCAGATTACATGCTCCCCCGGAGGTGCAAGTGCTAAGGGCTAGTTGGGTGGGCACTGTCGTCAGGGTGGAAGATCCGGTTTTCTCGCGTAGTCCCTGATAATCGCCGAAGAAGAATAACTTGTCCTTCTTTATAGGACCGCCGACCGATCCGCCGAACTGATTATGTAAGGTTGGGGATAGATATTTACCGGTAAGGGAGTCGCGCGTCGCAT
>NZ_LMUM01000016.1 GCF_009765985.1 Acidobacterium sp. S8 | reverse complement strand
GGGGCCGAGTTTCTGGCCGCGGCGCAGGTCATCGTCTATTCGGGTGCCATCATGGTGCTCTTCACCTTCGTCATCATGCTTTTGAATGCGGGCGAAGAAGAGCGCACCCATGGCAGCAAAGCTGCGTATATTGTCGGCTTTCCTGGAGCAGCGGCGCTACTTGGCATTCTTACCTATATCTTTCTCAAGCAGAAAGATCATCTCGGATCAGCAAAGCTCGGCAGCTATCTGGTGACGACGCAGGATTTGAGCCGCGTCCTCTTCCGCGATTTGCTGCTTCCTTTTGAGGTGACCTCGGTGCTGATTCTGGTTGCTATCCTCGGCGCGGTTGCGCTGGCGCGAAAGGAGCATTAAGCAGCATGGTTCCTATTGCCTATTATCTTGTGCTGAGCGCCATCCTGTTCTCGATTGGCGTAGCGGCGTTTCTCATCAAGCGCAACATCATCACCGTCTTCATGTCGATTGAGTTGATGTTGAACGCGGTGAATCTGACCTTTGTCGCTTTCGCGCACCAGTGGCACCACGTCAGCGGACAGATCTTCGTCTTCTTTGTGATGGTTGTGGCGGCGGCAGAAGCCGCTGTCGGGCTTGCCATCATTATCGCCATCTTCCGTACCCGCAGCACCTTGAACGTTGATCAAGTGGATTTGATGAAACTATGACCAGTTCCCTCCATCTCTGGCTGATTCCGCTCGTTCCCTTCGCCGGATTTCTGGTGAACGGTCTTCTTGGCCGCCGCTTTCCTAAAGCGCTGGTAACGGCGATTGCGTGGATTGCCACGCTGATTCCCTTTCTGCAGGTGCTGAATATCGCGCTGCACTTCAGCTCTTTGACGCTGCCCTACAACGAACGGGTAGCGACCTGGATTACTGCTGGAAATTTTCACGCTGACTTCGCTTTCGCACTCGATCAGCTCACGCTCATCATGCTACTGGTGGTGACGGGCGTTGGTTTTCTCATCCATCTCTACTCTGCGGGATACATGGCGCATGAAGAAGGTTACTGGCGGTTCTTTGCTTACCTGAACCTCTTCATGTTCTTCATGCTAACGCTGGTGCTGGCGGAAAACTTCCTGCTGATGTTCGTCGGATGGGAAGGCGTGGGACTCGCGTCGTATCTGCTGATCGGCTTCTACTTCACGAAAGATTCCGCAGCGAACGCCGGAAAGAAAGCCTTCGTCGTCAACCGCATCGGCGACTTCGGCTTCCTGATCGGCATGTTCCTGCTGATCGCGCACTTTGGCACGCTGAGCTTCGACGGAATCTTCAGCCAGATCGCGCAACATCCGGAGTGGCAGGGCGGTTTCCTGACGGCGATTGCACTCTTCCTCGCGCTCGGTGCTACGGGTAAATCGGCGCAGATTCCACTTTACGTCTGGCTGCCGGATGCAATGGAAGGCCCGACTCCAGTCTCAGCATTGATTCATGCGGCGACGATGGTTACGGCTGGCGTGTATATGATTGCGCGCGCGCATGCCATCTTTGATCGTTCGCCGTTTGCGCTGAGCACTGTGGCCATTATTGGTGCCGCGACAGCTCTCTTCGCCGCGACGATCGGGCTCGTTCAAACGGACATCAAACGCGTGCTGGCCTACTCGACGGTTTCACAGTTGGGATATATGTTCCTCGCCTGTGGCGTGGCTGCATATTCTGCCGGCATCTTCCACTTGCTGACGCACGCTTTCTTCAAGGCGCTGCTCTTCCTCGCCGCTGGTTCTGTCATCCACGCGCTGAGCGGTGAGCAGGATATGCGAGTGATGGGAGGACTTCGGAAGAAAATTCCTGTCACCTTCTGGACGATGACGGCTGCGGTTTTTGCTATCGCCGGCTTTCCGCCGTTTGCCGGATTCTTCAGTAAGGACGAGATTCTCTACCAGGCGTTTATCTCGCCGAACCCTGTCGGGAAGATTGTTTGGTTTGTCGGGCTGCTGACAGCCGGGCTGACATCTTTCTACATGTTTCGATTGTGGTACCTCACTTTCTTCGGGAAGAGCCGTGCGGACCAAGCTGCAGCGCATACACCGGAGCCAGGGCATCATGCCGAGAAAGAAGAACACAAGCATCCCGTGCATGAAAGCCCGTGGATCATGCTTGCTCCGCTTGTCATCCTTGCCATCCTTTCTGTAATTGGCGGATGGGTTGGTGTTCCGGCGGCCCTTGGCGGCCACAATGAGATTGAGCACTTCCTGTCGCCGGTCATGCATGCGCAGCACCTCTCGTTTGAGCAGGTAAGCGTTGCGATGAGCACGCAGCAGCAAGCGGTTGTACCCGCCGCGGAGGCTCCGGAAGGGAACAAGTCTCTGGAGTTGCTGCTGGCGGTTGTCTCCGTGGCGACGGCGCTCATCGGCTGGTTTATTGCTCACCTCATGTATTTTGCAAAACCCGAACTTCCGGCGCAGATTGCAGCGAAGGTTCGTGGACTGTACTCGCTGCTGCTGAACAAGTACTGGATCGACGAATTGTACGGCGCTGTCATCATTACGCCGGTGCTCTTCCTTTCGCGGTATGTGCTGAAAGGCCTGTTCGACACTGGCGTGATTACCGGCGGTGGTTTGGCGCTCGGTTATGCAACCCAGGGCATTGGCTCTCTTGTGCAGCGGGTGCAGTCGGGCAATATTCGGTCTTATGCAGGATGGCTGGCGCTTGGTGCAGCTGCTCTGCTGTTGTTGACGTACTTCGGATTCGGAACGCATCTGTCGTTTTAATGACGGCGCTTGAAGATTAAGGAACGTATTCGTGTTTAACGATTCCATTTTGTCGCTGATTACGTTTGTGCCCACGGCGGGCGCGATCGTGGTTGCCCTGCTGCCGCGGCGCGGCAAGCTGATCCAGTGGTTCACGCTGCTGGTATCGTTGCTGACGTTCGCACTGACGCTGCATCTGCCTGCGCACTTCAACTATGGGCAGACCGGCTTCCAGTTTGAAGAGAATCATCCGTGGATCGCGAGCCCCAACATCCATTACCACCTTGGTATCGACGGCATCTCGATGTGGCTGGTGGTGCTCGTCGGCTTCCTAGGACCGCTGGCGGTACTGGCGTCGTGGAAGGCAATTGAGACTCGCACCAAGGAATTTTATTTCCTCTTCCTGATTCAGCAGACGGCGATGCTTGGCGTCTTCGTCGCGCTCGACATGTTCCTTTATTACGGTTTCTGGGAACTGTCGCTGGTTCCGATGGCGATTCTGATTGCCATGTTCGGCCGGCAGCGTGGGCCTCAGGCGGCGATCAAGTTCTTCATCTTTACCTTCCTGCCTTCGGCGTTGCTCCTGGTTGCTCTATTGTGGCTCTACGCCAAGACCGGCACCTTCGATTTTGTTCTGACGCAGCAGTACCTGGCGCAGAACGGTTCGGCTCTCGCACCGCAGGCTCTGTGGTGGGTCTCGCTGGCGTTCCTCGCGGCCTTTGCTGTCAAGGTTCCGGTCTTCCCACTGCATGGATGGTTGAGCGATGTATTTTCCGAAGCTCCTACGGCAATGGCGATGGTGGTTGCCGGCAAGCTTGGCCTCTACTCCATTATTCGTTTCAACCTCGGACTCTTCCCGGAACAGTCGCGGCAGATTGCTCCGCTGATGATCGCGCTGGCCGTCATCGGCATCCTTTACGGAGCGTCGATAGCGCTGGTGCAGCAGGATCTGAAGCGCTTTCTCGCTTTCTCTACGGTCGGGCATCTTAGCTTCTGCACGCTTGGCATCTTCTGCTTTACCGTTGTCGGGCTGAACGGCGCTGTGTATCAAGTCCTGAACCATGAGCTTTCCGGCGCTGCGATTCTGATTCTTTTCGGCATCCTTTATGAACGCTATGGCACATACGACATGGCGCTGTACGGCGGCATGGCTGCCAAGTTGCCGCGCATGGCGACGCTCTATGTCATCACAGCGCTTTCGCTGGTTGGCTTGCCGATTCTTAACGGGTTTGTTGGCGAATTCCTGATTCTCAGTTCCAGTTTTGGCGTGCATCCTTACTGGGCGACGGCCGCGACGCTGGGCGTGATTCTGAGTGCAGCCTACATGCTCACCATGATTCAGAAGCTCTTTTACGGCGAACAGTCGCAACTGGTGGTCAACAAGAATGTGCCCGATATTGTAGCGCGTGAGGGCTTCGCGTTGATTCCAGCGGTGATTCTCATGCTGGTGCTCGGTGTGGCTTCGCCTTACTGGATTCGCGCCATCGGCGGCGCTGTGGACCAGATGGCTAACAGTTTTGCGCATGCGACTATGACTTTGTTACCTAACGTGGCGGAGAAGCGATGACAGACGTGGCACAAGTATTTCGTATTCTCCCCGAGGTGATTCTCACTATCACCGGCGTGCTCATCATGCTGGGTGAGCCATTGCTGGCAAAGAATGCCAGCCGCAAGCCGCTCGGATGGCTCGCGGTGCTGGGAACCCTGGCCGCGCTCTTCGCAAGCTTCTGGCAGCTGCAACTGCCTGCGGGCACGGCGTACTTTGGAACCGTCCAGACGGATGCCTTCAGCGTTTTCTTTCATGTCCTGATTGCCGGAATCGTGCTGGTGACGCTGCTGGTCACGCTTGACGCGGCAGGCCGGGATGCCGAGAGCCTCGGCGAACTGTTTGCTCTGATGTGCTTCGGTGCTGTCGGCATGATGCTGATGAGCTGCGCCACCGAGCTGCTGCTGGTCTTCGTGGGCCTCGAAATTTCTTCGATCTCAACTTACATCATGGCTGCCTTCCGCAGGAAGAGCGCCAAGGGGCCGGAGTCGGCGATCAAGTACTTCCTGCTTGGATCGTTTGCCACTGCATTTTTCCTTTATGGCATTGCGCTGATCTTCGGCGCGACCGGGACGACGGACATTCCTCAAATTGCTGGGCTACTTTCGACGAGCCAGGTGCCGGTTTTTGGTGTCATCGGGATGGCCATGATCCTGATCGGCATCGGCTTCAAAGTGTCGGCGGTTCCCTTCCAGGTCTGGGCGCCCGATGTGTATGAAGGCGCGCCTTCACCTGTGGTCGGATTGATGTCGACTGCTCCTAAGGCGGCGGCTTTTGCTGTACTGCTCCGCGTGCTCTACACCGCGCTCCCTGCTTTGCATAGCCATTGGCAACCGCTGATCTGGTGGATGGCGGCGCTCTCAATGACCTTCGGTAACCTGGGCGCGCTGCGACAGCAGAACATCAAGCGCATGCTGGCGTATTCTTCGATTGCACATGCCGGATACCTGCTGGTCGCCTTCACCGCGCTTTCGCCCGATGGCATTGCGGCGGCAAGCTTCTACGCAGCGAGTTATGCGGTTATGAACGTTGGCGCATTTGCCGTGATCAGTCACGCGGGTGGCATGGATGACCGTCTCACTCTCATTCAGGATTACCGTGGACTCGCGTACCGTTCGCCTCTGCTGGGCGGAGCGCTGGCCTTCTTCCTGATTTCGCTGATCGGCATTCCTTTCACCGGCGGATTCTTCGGCAAGTTTTATGTCTTCGCTTCGGCCCTGCACTCCGGGCTGGTGTGGCTGACGATTATCGGCTTGGTGAACAGTGGCATCGCCGTCTATTACTATCTGCGTCCGCTGGTTTCGGTTTACTCGAAGCCCGTGCATAGCGACCTGCTCGACGGCATTCCACGGGTTACTGTGCCGCTGATGTTTGCTCTCCTGATTACTATCGCGGGTACGCTGATTCTCGGTATCGTGCCGGGGCGGGTGCTGGCGCTGGCCAAGGCTGGAGCGCTGACGCTTCAATCGACGGTGAGCGACACAACTACAGCTGTGAAGTAATTTTCCGACCCATTCCGTTGAAGGGGCCCTCACTGGAGGGTCCCTTTTTGGGCAACTTCCTCTATCTTAAGAATTTAGTTTTGATTGGTATGGCTTGAGATTCTTCGCCTTCGGCTCAGAATGACGAGCTCTTTAGATGACGAGTACTTTCTAGTCGGCGGAGAGATTGAGATCGCGGCGATTGAATATCCATGCAGCAGCTGCAAACCAGGCACCGCCAGCTACCAGCGTGAGCAAAAGGTCGATTGACAGGGAGCTGGGCACGGTTCCGGCGGAAAATGACGTCTCGAACAAAGTGAGGATCAGCCTGCCGGGGCCGATTATTCCCAGTCCGCCTAGGTATGCGGCCAGTCCAAGAAGAGCTACGGAGGCGATGGAGGCGATCAACTGGGGCAGCAGGATGGACCAGAAGATGCTGACGGCTCCTGCCCAGATTCCAAGCACAAGCTGAGCTGACAGCATGATCCAAATTCCACCGTGCGGGCTGTGCAGCGATTGCGCCATGAAGATCCCGCTCACTACGAATCCGCTGGCGTAGAGAAGCAGCGGCAGCCAAGCCGTGATGAGCAGCGAAAGCAGGTATTGCGGGCGGCTGACGGCGCGACCGAGCACCATGATAATGCGCCGTGAGCGCTGCTCATTCCCGAGCAAAGTGCTTCCGGTAAAGGCGACCAGAGCCAGCCCGGCGAAGCATTCCTGATGCAGCATCCAGAGCACGTCGTCGGGATCCGGCTGACCGCCTCCGGTGAGAATCGCGGCCATGATGTAGGGCCAGAGAGCCAGAAGCAGAAAGAGCCAGCGATTCTGCCACAAGAGCCGCTTTGCGATGAGCCATGCCTTGATCATTTCCTTCTCGTTCCGAATCCCTTTCTGCTTACTTCAGGAACGCAAGGCGCTCCTACTGGCTTTCTCTGGTTCTGTTCGCGCTCCCGGCCACCCTTTGCCTACGTCTCAGGATGGGGCACCCAGTGCCATCTGCTTCCTGCTCCAGGTTACGAATAAGTCCTCCAAGCTTCGCGCAGCGGTTCGCGTCCCCCACCCTTCGCCTTCGTCTCAGGATGGGGCACCCAGGTGTGCATCTGCTTCTTTGCTCCAGGTTACGAACAGGTCCTCCAAGCTTCGGCGCAGCGGCGTGACGCTCTCCAGCGTTCCGCCGGCGGCCCAGGCCTGTTCGATCAACTCCCGCTGCAGGCGCACCGGCACCGTGAAATGCAGGACATTTTCTGGCGATGCGGTTCGATATTGACGATATTTCTGCGCGATTTCGGCAGATGCAGGCAGTCCTTGAATTACGATTCCGACGCGCCCGCTATCTTCGAGGAAGGACGCGAGAGAGCCGAGGCGGAGCAACCTACCATGGTCGAGAAATGCGATGCGGTCGCAGATCTGCTCGACTTCGGAAAGCTGATGCGAGCTGAAGAAGATGCTCTTTCCATCGTCGCGCGCCGCGCGCAGAAGCTCGCGTACCTCAAGCACTCCAGGGGGATCGAGCGCCGAAGTAGGCTCGTCGAGAATGAGCAGGTCGGGATCGTTGACAAGAGCCTGCGCCATGCCAAGCCGCTGTTGCATGCCGCGAGAAAAGCGTCGAGCATCTTTGCCTGCGGATGAGAGATCGAGCCGGGAGAGCAAGGCTTTGGCGCGCTCCCGAAGCTGCGGATTTCGCAGATTATTGAGCTGCCCCGCCACGGTTACTGCGCTCAAAGCGGATTCGGCGAAGAACGCTGGCGAGTCCGGAAGAAAACCCACCTTGGCTCGCGATGCCGCATGACCGAAGGATGCTCCCAGAATTTTGCCGCCACCAGCGCTCGCTCTTAGAAAGCCGAGCGCCAGATGAATAGCCGTGGTCTTGCCCGCTCCGTTTGGCCCTAGAAAGCCTAAAATCTCACCGCGCTCAACCGTGAGCGACAGATTATCGAGAGCCTTCTGTGAGCCAAACGATTTCGTCGTGCCTTGAAATTCGAGCGGTGCGGCCACAGCGGCATTTTCTCACGCCTGTTGATAGAGCGAAATGTGAGCCCCATCGCCTGAAGCGAAGGGCGACCGCTGCCAGTTGCTCCAGCGTTCACACAATTTCAATCCGGCAAGCTGCGCCATTAAATCCAATTCACTGGGCCATGCATAGCGAAGCTGCACCGGATACGTTTGTATACTTCCGTTCGCGATGATGACGTGCTGGCTGTCCACTCGCTGATGCATCGGGTCGTACATGGAGACGTCGAAGCGTACTCCATCTACGCCGACATTGGTAGCGACCATATTCTGGTTGCGGGTGAAGCGGGACAAGTCCGGTACAAATGCTTCGATGACAAAGACACCGCCAGCTAAGAGATGGCTGGCCACATTGGCGAAGCACTGAACCTGCTCTTCCTGCGTGAGCAGGGCGAAAAAGGTGTTAAAGACGACGTAGATCAGGCTGAACTTTTCTTCGACGGCCACATCACCAAAATTGCCGACTGTTACAGGGATTGCGTCTCCGCCCGGCTTCTTGCGCAATTCCTCAATCATCAGTGAGGAGGCATCGATGCCATGCACGGCGATTCCCTTTTCGCGGAGGGGTAATGCAACACGGCCGGTTCCGATTCCCAACTCAAGTGCCGGGCCATTTTTCGCCAGCTCTGCGAGAGCATCCGCCGCGGCCTGCGTCTGTTGAGGGGAGATGCGATTGATGCGGTCGTACTGTTCGGCGATCAAGTCGCCGTAGGTGGTCTCATCATAGGTGCGCATGAGCTAAACCCTCTCAAATAATTTATTTCTATTTGTGAAATTACTTTTATTGATACCGACAACGTAATTTATAGTGTCACGATACCCTGTTAAGAGAGAAAACCAGCCAGGTCGGGCCTATCTGTTTTTGACAGGGGTAGGCCACGGTGGGCGTCGGTTAAACCCATCCAGAGGAGATGCATGTCCAACGAACTTCGTAATTTCCTGTCGCTCTCATACGGGGAGCTGGAAGAAAAGAACCTGAGTGCCAAAGCGCAGCGAATGGGCCGCGTTGCCGCCCATAAGATCCAGGAAGAGCGGCTGAAATATCTGACGGACACCAAGGAAATCAAGGCAGTCACGGTATTGTTCAGCGACCTGGAAGGCCGCCTGCACATGCTGGATTATGACAAGAAGTTTCTGGTCAAGAGCTACGACAATCTGACCTTTGACGGCTCGTCGATTCGCGGATTTACGGCGCAGCGCGAAAGCGACCTGCGTCTCGGCATTGACTGGAGCGCATTCTACTGGGGACCGGCGGATATTTTTGGCCCGGGCAAGGTCCTGGTTTTCGGCGAAGTCATCGATAAGCAGGGCACCTCTTATTCGGCGGACATGCGCGGCGTGCTGAAGGGCTTTGCCCAGGAGCTGCATGCCAAGGAAGGTTACACGCTGAATGCCGCCAACGAGATTGAAGGCTTCATCTTCGCCGGTATCGACGCCGAGCGCCGCTTCCCGGAGACGGGCAAGTTCGACTATGTGAACACGGGCGGCTACTACCATTCGCTTCCCGGGGACCCGCTGCGTACCTTTATCGACTCAGCGGCGGAAGTGATGCGCGCGATGGGCTTCGAGAATGAAAAGGACCATCCGGAGGTTGCGCCTTCACAGTTTGAGATTAACTACGGCTACGGCGAAGTGGTTGCGGCCGCTGACCAGATCCAGATTTACAAGCTGGTCTGCCGCCAGGTGGCTACCAAGCTGGGGATGTCGGCGTCGTTCCTGCCTAAGCCGGTGGTCGGCGTGAACGGCAGCGGTATGCACACCAACGTTTCGATCAGCAAAGAAGGCAAGAATATTTTCTGGGATCCGCAGGGTGAAGAGAAGCTGGCCAAGCCGGGCTGGGATTTCGTGGACAGGATTTTGACGCACGGCAACGATATCTGCCTGCTGCTGAATTCGAGCGTGAACTCGTACCGGCGTCTCGATCCGCACTTTGAAGCACCGAACCAGATCAAGGCTTCGGCGGTGGACCGCGGCTCGATGATCCGCATTCCTATCGGCAACGAGAAGAGCATGCGCGTGGAAGTGCGCTCGGTGGCCCCGGATGCGAATCCGTACCTGGTGCTGTATTCGATCTTCAAGTCGGGACTTCACGGCGATACGGCGAAGATCGAGAACCTGCGCCAGGCGCAGCGCTACCTGCCGGACAATGTCTATACGGCGATTGAGAACTTCCGGAACTCGACATGGACGACGAAGCTGCTCGGCGAAGATGTGAAGGCGCGCTACGCCGATCTGAAACAGGCTTCGGCGGACCGTTGCCCGCGCCTGCTTGGTACGTTTGTGAAGGCGCAGGAAGTGCAGTTCCATCACGAGGTCTACAACCAGTATCTCTGGAACCAGTTCTAAGATTTCCCTGCGTAGTTGCTGTAATCGCCCTGGCTCAGGCCGGGGCGATTTTTCTTTCGGTCAAAAGTTACACTGAATACAAGATGCGATTTCCTGCTGCCTTGTTTTTTCTTGCTCTGCTCGCGGTTATGCCTGCGGCTCATGCTGTCGAATTGAAGATCACCGCGCAGGCGCTCGAACACACGTTGAAGGTTCAGCTCTTCAGCGGTCCGAATGGGCGCTATTACATCAAGGGCGATGCTAAATCGGCCTGCTATGTGTATGCCGATTCGCCAAAGGTTTCTTTCTCGGGGGATCGAATCTTCGTTCATGTCCACACGAGTGCGAGGCTCGGGACACGCTTTCGGGGCAGCTGTCTTGGCGTCGCGCTGGCGCCGGATGCTGACGTTTCCCTGCTGCCGGACGCGGAGAGCGAGACGATTGGATTTCGCGATGCACGCATTGAGAACCTTAGTGAATCACGCGAGCTGAATTTTGTGCTCATGCCTTTTCTCAGCCGGCAGGTGCCGTCGAGCATGAAAGTGAACGCGGCTACCCTGCTGCGGCAGGTGCTGGCGCAGTCGCTTGCGAGCACCGGATATGAGCTGAAGCTTGATCGATTGAAGATCCATTCGATGACGGTGGAAAATAACGCACTGGTGGTGGATGTAGACGGCGATGTGAGCGTGAATTAACCGGCTACTCGGTTCGCAGCGTCTGCATAGGATCAAGACGCGAAGCTTTCCATGCGGGCAGTGCGCAGGCCGCCGCTGCGACCAGCAGTAATGTAGCAATTACAGTTACGAATACGCTTGTGTCGAGCGGGCTGGTTCCAAATAGTGCGGATCGAATCAATCGCACTGCGCCGAGGCTGCCGAGAATTCCAATGGCCACGCCGATCAGGGCGGGACGCAGGCCATCGACCAGCACCAGGCCCATCATCTGATCGCGCTGCGCTCCAAGCGCGATGCGGATGCCGATCTCGGTCGTTCGCTGTGTCACCAGGTAGGCGAGCACTCCATACAGACCCACTGCCGCCAGCACCAGAGAAAGCACGGCAAACGCAAGCACCAGAGTAGCGCTGAAACTGGAGTCAGCAGTGGACTCGCCGATGATCTGCTGCATGGTGCGTATTCTCGATATGGGAAGTTCGGGGTCGAGCTGCGTAATCTCTTTCTGAACCGGGAGGGCGATCAGTTCCGGGTCGCCTTGTGTGCGCAGAACCAGGGTCACATCGGATGTGCGGCTGTGAATTCCAGACAGAATCGGGAAATACATCATGGGCCGAAGCTCTGCCTTCAAGGCATACCGTGTATTCCCGACGACGCCGATGATCTCATAGTCTTCGCCGATCGTGCTTTGCCATTTCACGCGCAGGTGTTTCCCTATTGGATCTTCGTTTGGGAAAAAGTCATTCGCAAATTTCTGGTCAATGATGACGTACTTATCTCTGTCCATGCGCTCGTCCTCCGAGAAGAACCGTCCTCGAATGAGAGGAATTTGTATCGTGGAAAAATAGCCCGGATCGACTGAGCGATTTAACGCAAAGACATGCTGGCCCGTCGGCAACGGCGGATGTTCACGAATCGTGAATAGATTGTCCCCGTAATGACCATCGCCCGGCACCACGGACGTAAGCCCCGCTGCCTCGACGCCGGGCAGGCGACGGACGCGTTCCAGCAGCTGCGTGTGGAAAGCAACGATCTCTTCCGGTTTTTGATATTTTGCGTTGTGCAGAAAATACTGCATGGTCAGCACATTTCTTGTTGTGCATCCCAGGTCGATAGAACGTAGACGTACGAAGCTCTTGAAGAGCAAGCCGCCGCAAACAAGCAGAATGACCGTAAGCGCAATCTCAATCGTAAGCAGGCTTTTGCGTAACGATGTCCGCGAAGTGCTGCTGCCGACGGTCCGTGATGCGTCCTGCAATGCCGCCAGCAGTCCTCTGCCTGTTGCTGAAAGGGCTGGAAGGAGCCCCGCGAGCATTCCTGACAGGAAGGTGATGCCAATGGCAAAAGCAATCACGGTGGCATCAAGATGGATGGAGTCAGCACGCGGCATATCCGTCCAGCGGGTCGTAAGCCATCGCGTAGCAGCAATGGCCAGCAGCAGGCCAAGCGCTCCACCGATGAGGCAGATCAGCAGGCTTTCCGTTACCTGTTCTCGGCACAAGCGCAGACGGCTGCTGCCTAGCGCTGCACGAATTGCCATTTCCTTACGGCGTACGGCGGCTCGCGCCACCATCAGGTTTGAAATATTGAGACATGCAATCAGCAACAGGCAGCCGACGGCAGCAAGCAGAATATATAGAGGTGTCCTGACATCTCCCACCATGTCATCGAGCAGAGAACGCGAACTCACTCCGTCGTGAACGACACCGGTCGCATATAAATTCTGATGAATCTGATATTGAACCGCATTTAGCTCTTCAGTAGCACGCTCCGCGCTGGCGCCTGGTTTCAGGAGTGCAATGACATTGCTCGTATGGTTGAAATGGCTCTGCAAGCTGTCGGCAGGATTATCGAGATGGTATGGCACCCATAGCTGAATCAACGGGTCAGGATAGCTGAATGACCTAGGAAGCACGCCGATCACGGTGTAGAGTTGCTCGTTGAGCCGGATGCTTTTCCCCACGATCGATGGGTCGCCATGAAAACGGCGATGAAAAAAATTCCAGGCAATGATCGCGGTCTTAGGCGCTCCGATGCGGTCATCATCCGGTGAAAAATCTCTGCCAAGCACCGGCTGGACGCCGAATGCAGAAAAGATATTCCATGAGCCGGTCGCGGTATTTAGAAATTCGGGAAGTTCGCCCTTATTTCCGGTCATGTTAAATCCGGACCAGCGCCAGATCGCCATCTGCTCAAAACTATGGGATTGACGCTGCCAGTCATAGAAATCGCCCGCTGCAACCGGCTCAAATTTAAACCTGCCGTTGACCCCGTGGAGCATCAGCAAACGATCAGGATGATTGAAGGGCAGCGGCTTGAGCAGAACGGACTGGACCATGGTAAACAGCGCCACGTTCGCGCCGATGCCAATTGCAATCACCAATATAGAGACAATCGCAAAGCCCGGCGTTCTGGCCAGGGTGCGCATGCCGATACGCACGTCGCGCATCATCTGTTCAAGCGAGTTCCAGCTCCAGGTCGCGCGTGCCTGATCGCGCAGCGCGGCTGGATTTCCGAAACTTCTCATCGCTGCGTGCTTCGCTTCTTCCGCGCTCATGCCGCGCGCGATGTTCTCGTCGATTAGTTGCTCAAGATGAAACTGCAACTCATCATCAAGGCGTTCTGCCGCGGTGCGGCGGAGAATGAGCATGCGAAGTTGCATGACGAGTTTATGAAACGCGCGCATATGTTATTCAGCTCTCAATGCTTCAATAGGATCGAGCTGTGAGGCTCTCCACGCAGGCACCGCACAGGCAATGGAAGCCACCACAAGCAACAGGCAGCAGACCACAAGAAGCACCAGTGGATCGAAAGGGTGAACGCCATAAAGCAGCGATTCGATATAGCGTGCGAGACCAAAGCTGGCAGCCACACCGAAGATAAGCCCGAAGAGTGCGGGCTTGAGACCGCGGACGAGCATGAGCTTCATCACCTGTTCGCGCGGCGCGCCAAGCGCTATGCGAATGCCGATTTCCGTCGTGCGCTGCGCGACAATGTATGACAGTACGCCGAAGAGTCCTACACCGGCGAGGACAAGTGAGAGAACCGCGAAAGCCAGCAGCAGAGTCGCATCGAAGCTCTGGTTCTGAGTCGATTGGCCGAGGATTTGATCCATGGTGAGAATGTTGGCTACAGGCAGATCGCGGTCGAGATCAGCAACGATCTTCTGGATAGGTATTGCGACCGCATCGGGATTGGATGCGGTGCGCACGGCGAGCACCGTGGAGCGTTCAGACCCCGCGTAGAGCGGGTAGTAGATCATGGCAACCGCGGCATGGTCGAGGTCTTCCAGTGAATCGCCGGCCACGCCGACAATTTCGTAACTCTCATCATTGCCTATGACGGATGCGACGATGTGCTTCCCAATCGGATTTTCCGCCGGAAAATACTGGCGGACAAAAGCCTGATTCACAACGACGGATTGTGCTCTTTCCATGCGCTCGTCAGGCTGCAGGAATCTTCCCTGAAGAAGTGGGATCTGCATAGCGTGAAAGTATTCAGGATCGACAAAGCTGGTAGAGGCAACCAGAACCTGTCCCTGCGGCAAAGGAGGACGCTCCGGAATGTTGAAGGTATCGTTTCTCCTCATTCCCTGCCCGGGCAACACCGTGGACACGCCCACGCCGCGCACGCCTGGAAGCTGCCGCACACGCTCTACCAGCTGCTCATAGAACAAAACGCGTTTCTCCGCCGTGTTGTAGTTGATCTTCGGCAGATTGATATCCACAGAGAGCACGTTACGCGTGGCGCAGCCGAGATTGACAGAGCGAAGCTGGCGATAGCTCTTGATGAGCAGACCCGCGCCAACCAGTAGCACAACGGTGAGGCCGACTTCCAAAGCGAGCAGCACCTGGCGAAGGCGGGCGCTCTTCTGTCCTCCGCTGTGAGAACGCGAAGATTCATTCAGCGACGTGAGGATCTTCCTGTGACCGGAGGAGATCGCCGGCACGATGCCGGAGAAGAGGCCGCATACGAGCACGACTCCGAGCGCCGCAAGCAGAACCATCCAATCCATGTGGATGGCATCGGCGCGCGGAATATCATCTCTCGCTGAAACAAGCCACTGGAGGATGAACTCTGCGAAAAGCAGGCCGACGCCGCCACCGGCGATAGAAAGCAGCAGGCTCTCAATCACTTGTTCGCGTACCAGGCGAGCCATGCTTCCACCAAGTGCCGCCCGTATGGCAGTCTCTCTGCGTCGCGCCGCCGCGCGCGCCACCAGTAAATTCGTAATGTTGAGGCATGCAATCAGCAACAGGCATCCGGTAGCGGCAAACACTACATAGAGTCCAGTTTTTACGTCGCGGACCTCGGCATCGAGCATGGGGCGAATGTTGACCGCGTCATTCACCGCGCCTTCCGGATTCTGCACGCGAATCTGCCGTTGAACCGAATTCAAATCCGCCGTTGCCTGTGCAATAGAAATGCCGGGCTTCAGCCGCGCCACTACATCGAAGTTGTGGGCGGCGAACATCTGCATCATTTCGGGAGATTTTTCGTGATAGAGCGCCGTCCACAACTGCACCTTGGGGTCAGGATAAGAGAACCAGGCAGGGAGCACGCCGATCACGGTGTATGGTTTGGAGTCGAGCAGGATGGTCTTGCCGAGAATGCCCGGGCTTCCGCCGAAGCGACGCTTCCACAAACCCCATGCCAACACCACGGTCGCAGAGCCTTCCGGACGGTCCTCGGCGCGGGTAAACGACCGCCCGATAACGGGCTGCACGCCGAGCATCGCGAAGAAACTCGACGAGGTAAAGTATGCATCCATCAATTCAGGGAGCTGGCCGCTCGTTCCCGAAAGGTTATAAACAGTGCGCTTCACCACTGCCATGTCTTCGAAGCTGTGCGAATCCTGCTTCCAGCGCCCAAAGGTGCCACCGGCGACGATATTGTCTTGGAATCGCCCTTTTGAATCAGCTTCAAAGAGCCGTACCAGTCGATCGGCATCTTTGAATGGCAGCGGCTTCATCAGGACCGAGCGGATGACTGTAAGCAGTGCAACGTTCGCGCCAATTCCCAGCGCCATGACAAGAACTGCGAGAGCTGCGAAACCCGGAGTTCGCGTCAAAGTTCTTATACCCTGGCGAAGATCGTGAGCCAGGCGGTCGAGCCAGTTCCAGCTCCATGTTTCGCGCGCCTGCTCGCGCAGCAACGTAGGATTGCCGAAGATACGCAGGGCTGCGTGGCGCGCCTCTTCGGCGCTCATTCCCGCGGCCACGTTCTCGGCGATTTGCTGCTCGATGTGGAACTCAAGCTCATCTGCGAGGCGTGTGTCTTCCTGGGTCCGGCCAAACAGCATTTTTATCTGCATGGACAACTTGCTTAGCCAGCGCATGATCGCTCTCCTCAGGCTTCCTGAACGACGATATTGATGGCTTCCGAGAGGCGGTTCCAGTTTGCCGTCTCGGATTCGAGCTGCTTACGGCCTGCGGCTGTAAGCGAATAAAACTTCGCCTGACGGCCCGTCTCGCTCTCTGCCCATTTCGCCTTGATCCAGCCTTGCTGCTCCAGCCGGTGAAGCGCCGGGTACAGCGATCCCTGCTGGACCTGCAAGACCTCACCGGAGACCTGTTGAATGCGCTTGGCGATGGCCCATCCATGCTTGGCCTCAAGCGAAAGAGTTTTCAGAATTAGAAGGTCGAGAGTTCCCTGGACGAGATCGCTTGGTTTTCCCATACCATGATTATCTACACATACCATTGTAGATCGTCAAGGTATTATTTAGATTTGTTTGATATGTCACTCCTTGACGTTCTAGGAGAGTTTCTGTATTCTCCTAGTTAATCTAGGAGGAAGACTTGGCTCCAAAGCAGAACGATCTTTTGCAAGGCACGCTGGACATCATGGTGCTGAAGGCTGTCTCTCTTGGTCCCCTCCATGGGTATGGAGTGCTGTTGCGCATCCAGCAGATCTCCGGCAATCGGCTTGAGATCCAGCAGGGGTCACTGTACCCGGCGCTCTATCGCCTGGAACATGAAGGCTCGATCGATAGCGAATGGGGGCAGAGCGAGAACAATCGCAAGGCCAAGTATTATCGCCTCACCGCTGCAGGCCGCAAGCGTTTGCGCACCGAAACAGAAAAGTGGCATGACATGGCGGATGCCATTGGCGCGATCCTGAGCGCCACTCCGGAGGAAGTATGAGCCTCGCAAGCCGCGTCCGCACATGGTGGAAGGCTGTTACCCGCTCAGAGCAGCTCAATGGCGAGATTGAAGACGAGCTTGCCTTCCACATCGAGAGCTATGCCAACGACTTGATGCGCAGCGGCCTTCCACATGATGAGGCTTTTCGGCGCGCGCGCATCGAACTGGGTGGAGTTACTGCGCAGAAAGAAAATATGCGCGCAGCATGGGGAACGCGTGCGTGGGACGAACTTCGCGGCGATCTTCGTTATGCCATGCGCATGCTGGCAAAGAGTCCTGGCTTCGCGGCTATTGCCATTGGATCATTAGCCCTGGGTATCGGCGCTAATACGGTCATCTTTACGGTTACGAAGGCGATCCTGCTCGACAAGCTCGCCGTTTCACATCCAGACGAATTGCGGTTGTTCGCGATGACGCAAGGCGGTAAAGGAGTTGTCCATGGCATGTGGGGCTACTTCGATAACACGCCGTCCGGAAAGACGTTGAGCACGTCCTTTTCCTATCCGGTTTATCAGCTGCTTCGTCAGCAGAATCGCGTTTTTCAAGATGTCTTCGGATTCAAGGATTACGGACGGATGACCGCGACCATCGACAACAAGGCAGAAGTTGTCACATCCGAAATGGTTTCGGGGAATTACTATCGCGTTCTTGGTGTTCATCCGGCCCTTGGCCGCGTGATTACAGATTCGGATGATGCGGCGGTGGGTAGTGGGCCGGTGATGCTGATCAGCGATGGTTTCTGGGCGCGACGCTTTGGGCGAACGCCAGATGTGATCGGCAAGAAGATTGAAATCAATGGGACACCGATGACCATTATCGGGGTCAATCCGCCGGACTTTACCGGTGCCTATGGCGCACAAAGTTCGCCTGATATTTTTCTTCCCTTCAGCATGCAGCCGATCGCTGCGCCCAAATTCAAATCTTCGCTGCTTACGGACAAAGATCTCTGGTGGGTCATGATCATGGGACGCATGAAGCCTGGCATCTCTACCGAGACCGCCCGGGCAGCCGTCGATCTTGATCTGAACGCTGCGGTGCGGGCAACGATGATTGTCGGCAAAGATGACGAGGTGCCACGCCTGGACCTGGAAGACGGCAGCCGGGGACAGAATGCGGCTGCCGGCGACTTTGCCAAACCTATCTACGTGCTGATGTCGTTGGCAGGTTTTGTGCTGATGCTGGCGTGCGCAAATCTCGCCAACCTGCTGCTGGCCCGCGCCAGCAGCCGCCAGCGGGAGATGAGCGTGCGTCTTGCGCTGGGCGCCGGACGCGCACGCATCCTGCGCCAGATGTTTACCGAGAGCCTACTGCTTTCCATTGCAGGCGGCGCAGCTGGGCTGCTGCTTGGATATCTGGGACGCAATGCCATTCCGCATCTGCTTTCGTCTTCGTGGGAGCCGACGGTGATGAGCAGCAAATTCGACTGGATGATCTTCGGATTTACTGCTGCGATTTCCATCTTTACCGGATTGCTCTTCGGACTTGCGCCGGCATGGCAGGCGACTCGTACCCAGGTCAGCTCCGGATTAAAAGATAATGCGCAAACTGCGACGCAGCGGAGGCATAACTTCGCGGGAAAAACTCTTGTCGTAATTCAGGTAGTGCTTTCGATGCTGCTGCTGGTGGGCGCTGGATTGTTTGTACGCACGCTGATGAATCTTAATCATGAGCACCTCGGCTTCGATCCAAACAACATTCTGCTCTTCGAGCTGAATCCACCGGGAACGCAATACTCGCCGGCAAAAAGTACGCAGCTCTACCATCAGCTTGAAGAGAAGTTCAGCGCGATACCCGGAGTCGATTCGGTTACGCCTATAGAAATTCCATTAATCTCCGGCAATGTATCGAATACTGGTGTAATTCTTCCGGGTGAACAGCAATCATCCAAGAAGAGTCGTAACACAGCTTTCATGGACCTTGTCGGAGAGCATTTCTTCGACACCTTCAGCATCCCAGTGATTGCAGGCCGTGGCTTCCGGCCAACAGATACGGAAACATCGCGCATGGTGGCCGTCATAAGTCAGGAGATGGCTAAACAGTTTTTCCCAGACACCAACCCCATCGGTAAAACATTCAAAGCGAGCGAACAGAGCACCGATTCGATCGAGATCGTTGGTATATCGAAAGACGCCAAATATTACACTCTGCGAAAGGATCCGAGCCCGACGTACTATATGCCCTACCGGCAGAACGCGGACGGCGAAGAGAGCATGACGTTCGCAGTCCATACCCGCATGAAGCCGGAGGCGATCGTGCCTGTTCTGCGCGATGCTGTAGCTTCGATAGACAAAAACCTCCCTCTGCTCGATATTCGCACTCAGAATGAACAGATCGAGGATAGGACGAAACAGGAGCGTATCTTCGCTTCTCTTACCGGCGGATTCGGTCTGCTGGCGCTCGTACTTGCCTGTATCGGCATTTACGGCATCATGGCCTACACTGTTTCCCGCCGCACCAATGAGATCGGCATCCGCATGGCGCTGGGGGCGCAGTCCGGGCGCGTGCTGCGCATGGTCCTGCGCGAAGCGTCGTGGCTGGCGGCGATTGGCGTCGTCGTCGGGCTGGGCGCGGCGGCAGCAATGGCCCGGCTGATCGACAGCATGCTGTATGGGCTAAAACCGTATGATCCGCTTACGCTGGGTGGCGCGGCGTTGTTGCTATTTTTTGTTGCTTTGGCTGCGAGCTGGATTCCGGCGCGGCGCGCCGCCAGCGTCGACCCGATCAAGGCGCTTCGCCACGAGTGAACGTGACATACTGTTCAGGGACCTGAACAGTATGTCAGTACATGAAGAGTTCATGCGGCGGGCGATTGCGCTGGCCACGGAAAATGTTCGCAGCAATGCAGGCGGTCCGTTCGGCGCCGTCATCGTAAAAGATGAAAAAGTCGTCGGCGAAGGCGCAAACACCGTTACCGCAACGAACGACTCAACCGCGCATGCGGAGGTCACTGCGATTCGCGATGCCTGCCGCAACCTGAATACCTTCGACCTGAGCGGCTGCGTGCTCTACACCAGCTGCGAGCCTTGCCCGATGTGCTGGGCTGCAAGTTACTGGGCTCATATCGGCACTATCTACTATGGCAACCGCGCGGAAGATGCTGCGCGTATCAATTTTGCTGATGCGTTTTTGTATGAGCAGCTTGCTCTACCGCGGGAGAAACGCGTGATCCCCGAGCGTGAGCTACTGCGCACGGAAGCATGGGAGAGCTTTCAGGCTTGGCAGGAGAGCACGACTAAGATGGAGTATTAGCCACCTGCCGATTCGCGCCAGATCAGTCGCTAGTTCTGTACCAACGCGTCGGCAATCGCCAGGGCTTCGTCCATGGCAGCGATTCCGATGTCGATCTCTTCTTTTTCGATGATCAGCGGCGGGGCGATGACGAAGTGGCTTACCCAAGCCTGTTGCGTGACGCCGTTCTTCATCATGTGCGCCGCGACCTGATCAACGACCAGAGGCTTGCCGCTTACCTTATCCTGCATGGTGTTGAAGGGCTGCTTTGTGGCGCGGTCCTTTACCAGCTCCACGCCCCAAAAAAGGCCCATGCCTCGCACATCGCCGATGGAAGGATGCTTCTCTTTCAGAGCTTCGAGTTTGGAACGCATGTATGGCTCAAGCTGCGCTGCGCGATCGATGAGATTCAGACGCTTCATCTCCGCAATGGTAGCGACGGCCGGCTTGAGCGTCATGGGATGAGCTTCGTAGGTGTGTCCATGCGCGAAGTAGTGATCGTCAAAAAACGCGGCGATTTTTTCGGTCGTGGCGCAGAGGCCGAGCGGCACATAGGCCGAGGTGATTCCCTTTGCCGTCGTGAGCATGTCGGGCAGAGCGCCCCAATGATCCATGGCAAACCATTTGCCGGTGCGGCCCCAGCCAGTCATCACTTCGTCGGCGATCAGCAGCACGTTGTGGCGGTCACAGATGGCACGCAGCCGCGGCATGTATTCCGGTGGCGGAACGAGGACACCATTTGTGCCTACGATGGGCTCGACGATGACGGCGGCGACGTTCTGTTCATTCTCGATCATGTGTTCGAGATAATCGACGCAGGCCACGCCGCATTGCGGATAGGTGTGTTTGATGGGACAGTCGTAGCAATTGACTTCAGGAGCGAAGACAAAATCACGGCCTTTGCTCGAAGGTTCGGCGGCCCAGCGGCGCGGGTCGCCGGTTGCTGAAATGGAGCCTGCGGTAGAACCGTGATACGAACGATAGCGAGAGATAATTTTTGGCTTGCCCGTGTACATACGCGCGATTTTGAAGGCGGCTTCGTTGGCTTCAGTACCGGAGGTGGTGAAAAAATATTTTGTCAGCCCCTGCGGAAGAACTTCCTTGAGCGCTTCGCTCAGCTCAGCGCGAGCGGTCGTGGCATAGCCTGGCATGACATAGGGCAGCGTGTGCGCCTGCTCCGCGATAGCATCCATAACGGCGCGGTTCTTATGGCCGAGGTTGACGCACATGAGCTGCGAGGAGAAATCGAGGTAGCGCTTCCCTGCCGCGTCGATGATGTAACAACCTTCCGCGTCGACAATATGCAGTGGCGTCCAGTTCTTCTGGAAGCGCCAGGTGCCGTAGTTGAACTCCTTTGTCGCCTGAACAACGTCGGTGGTTGTGAGTGGGTTGGCCATGGCTATACCTCGGTTCCGGTTTTGTTTCATCCCTATTGGGAATTCTTAAAATTCAACTATCTCAGCGGCTAAAGCATTTCTCTTATGATGTATCGCAAAAGAGCGGGGAGCGTCATTCTGAACGTCTCGAAGAATCCCCCCATCCTGGTTTGAGATTCTTCCTCCCGTTGGTCGTCAGAATGACGAGTCTTCTATTCGCGTTATTCCTGATTCTGTTTTTCCCCTGCCTTGAATGTCGTCCACGGACCCGACTTCATATCGCGCAGGATGGGCTTCATCCAGAGATATTCCGGGTGCGCGGTGAGAAAAGGAGCGGCGAGAAAATCTTCACCGCAGGGATGGCCTGCGTGCGCGATGAGGCTCATCTGCTCGGCCATGTCGCTGGTAGTGACTTTGCCCTGCACTGCGCCGCCGGGATAGTACGGAGCCCAGTCCCATTGCGGAATGCCTTCCTTCACGGTATCGACGTGGCCGCAGAGGCTGTGCTGGTCGGCCTGTTGTTTTTTCAGGAAGCTGTCTTCGTGGTCGGCGAGGAACTGCTCGGCTGTTGTGGCGTCGATGTTCCCCTTATGTGAGGCCATTTCCTGCTCCCAGCGCACGCGCCTTGCGTTTGGCGATGTAGAGAGGTCGTCGTATTTGAAGCCGTCCGTCTCTTCTTTAATCAACTTGGGATCGCGGGCGAAGTTGGAGCTCACGAAGTAGCCGTCTTTCGTGCGCCAGAGCGGGGTGTTTTTGAGGCCGAGCTCAAGGTAGGCGACTTCGCCGGTTTTGCGGTCGCCGATGAGCCAGTCGTTGGCATAGCCGCCGTTGTTACCCGTGCGCATCGTCGCTACTACGTCGTCAATCGAATCGGCATACTGCAACGCCTTGCGCGAACGCATAAAGGTAGGTGAGCCGTCGGAGTTCCATCCTTCAAACTGGCTGATGGTGGTTTCGCTAAGCATGATGCCGGCGTCACTGACGCCGAAGTCGTCGTTACTGGTGATCATGCCGGGAACGCCATCCATGATGATGCGGTGGCCCTTTGCAGGCTGGATGTCGAACATAATGGTCCAGCGCGAGCCTTCGGCATAGGAGGTCCAGTTATTGTGGGCGATGACGATTTTGCCGTCTTTGGTGTAGCTTCCGGTGGCGACGAAGGCGCTGCAATTGCCGGGCGCGTTGAGTTTGGGAGGATTCTGCGCGTGTTGCTGCTTGTTGAGCCAGGGAACGTAGTAATCCGATAACTCCATCGTTCCGTTGACAGCGACTATGTCCCACACGTCAAGATGAATGCCTTTGGCCTGCACGCCTTCGGCTATACCCGAGAGCTCCTGCTGATATTCAGGATCGATGTGAGGCCAGAGAATGGTTTTGGCAGCGTTGCGGTAGAAAGCCCAGTCGCGCTGCGTGCTGTGCTCGTCCTGCAATTTGAAGACATGGTAGGCGTCTTCAATCTGTGAGGCCAATAAATAACCGTGCTGGTAGCCGATCTGGTCGGGAGTGCCTTGGAGGTGGACGTAGGTCCAGCCATTGCGCTCGAAGGTGTACGCTCCTTCGAGGCGGTCGTCCTGATGAATCGATGGTTGCGCGAAAGCGCAGATTGCGCTGAAGGTCAAACAGAGTACTGCTACACGTATCCAGGTGCCGCCTGCCATGCGTCGTGCTCCAAGTAGGAAGTTGGATACGACGATAGCACGGCGGCAAGGCAGGATGAGATTCGTTTAGCGCTTCTTTTTTGCTGCTGACTTTGCGGATTTCGCGGGTTTGGCAACGGCTTTTTTTGCGGCCGGTTTGACGGTCTTCTTGGCGGGTGCCCTCTTTGCAGGCTTCGGCGCGGGCTTCTTTGCTGCCTTCTTCGGCGGAGCAGCCTTCTTTGCCGGAGCCGCATGGGTAGCCTTCGCAGCCGTCTTCTTGGCCGGAACAGCTTTTACGGGTGCGGCCTTCGCTGCAGGCTTTGGTGCTTCCTTCTTTACGGCTTTGACTGGCTTCTCTGGCTGTTTAGGCGGAGCCGCAGGTTTAGTCTGCGCTGGCTGTACCTTGGCGGCAGCAGCACTTTTGGCAGCCGGCGCGGAAACGGACTTCGCAGGTTTCAGTCTTTCTTCGTGTGAATCTTCGTCGTCTGTGTCGTCGAGATCGTCTGAATCGAGATCCAGATCATGAGCATGGGGATGCTCGTCATCGATCTCGTCATCCGTAATCTTTTCTGTCTTGATCTTTGGCTCGGCCGCTTTCTTTCGCGAGCGACGGATCGTGACCGGCGGCGGCGGCGCGGGCGGAGAATAGGGTTCAAGGAACGCACGCATCTCCTCGTCAGTCTGGAGCTTTCCATCCATGAGCTGAAAGAACAACTCGTTCAGCAGCTCGTCGTAACGCTCGAGTTCCGGCGTAATGCGCATCTCGAGCATGAGCGCGAGAGGAATTTTCTGCTTCGCTGCCGGCCAGACAGTGAAGAAATTCTTGAACTTACCCTGGATGGCTGCACCCTTACCGGTATGTGCCAGCCATAAAACTGACTCCGGCTGATAGGAGGCGAAGAGCTTCCAGGCCGCAGAAGGCGTGTTGGCTTCTTTGCCCGTGAGGACCTTTGCGAACTCTTTGGCTCCCGCTTCGAGATGATTCCACTGGTCGACAAACCCGGGGCGGATAAAGGTCTTCTTGAGCGATGCGATATCTTTGGGCTGCATTTTCGCGGTGAGCAGCTCCATCTGGCCAGCAGAGAGATCGGGATGCACACCCTGCATGATTAACTGGTAATAGTTTTCCTGAAGATTCTCGAGCCCATGGACATCGACTTTGGATGCCGTCCAAGCCGGACAGATATGCTTCATCCAGCCTTCGGCTTCGAGCGCCTTCAGGGCGCGCAGGCCGTCTTCTTCATGGCCGATCTCTTCCAGCTCATATCCTTTAAGGTGGACTGGAATTGAATCGATCATGTTTTCGTTCTTGGCGTTTTCGTAGCGCGTCTGGGTTCGCTCGTCGAGCTCCCAGCTCAGGCGGCTTTTCAGGCGCGTGGCGCGGAGCAGACGGGAGGGATCTTCAATAAAGCCATAAGGACTGACCAGCCGCAGATGACGGGTCTCCAGATCGGCCATGCCGTTCAGAGGATCCAATAGAAGGCCAAACGATCCCTCGTTGAGGGAGATGGCCATGGCGTTCGCAGTGAAATCGCGGCGACGGAGATCTTCCTGAATGGTGGCCCAGTGGTATACAGGCTTGCCGGGCTTAGGAAATTCCTCGCGGCGGGCGCTTGAGATTTCGACCCTTACGCTGCCTGGAAACCAGAAGAAAAGCGTGCGCGAGGGCTCATATTCGCCCCACAGCGTGGCACCGCTTTTCTCTAATGGTTTCTTCAGTTTAGTAACATTTCCTTGAACCGTGAAATCAAGGTCGCGGACGGATGATCCGGTGGATAAATCACGGATCGCGCCGCCGGTCAGAAATACCGTCATCCCTGCAGCCTTGGCGGCTTGACGAACCTGTTCGATTGCATTCTGTTGGGCGGGTGAAAGACGATTTTCTAAGAGATAAATGTAGTCAGGCATGCCTTAACAATCTATGCGGATTCTGAAAACTCAGCGGCCCCGACAGCAATCATTCCCATGTCACATTAAGATACTCATTTACAATAACTTATGGGCAAATTGCAGCGGGATACAAAGGAACACTGTAACATATGGGAATCCGCTTGGCTACCAGTTTGCACAATTTTCGCTGCGCTTCGCTTTTAACATGCGACAATGACGAGCGTCTGAAGAAACTATGGGTTCGAGCCGGAAAAAAGTCATTCTTCGTCGATTTTCACGGGATTGGGTAGCGGGATATCTGCCTGCAAGCGACTTCGCACACGACGGGTCGCTCGAAGTACTCGACCTAGCGGGGAAAGTATTGCCCTTTTCCATTCAGGAGCTTAAATGGGCCTGCTTTGTTCGCGACTTTAATTCCGGAGAAATCGATAACCCAGAGCGGCTGATTCGCAAGAACTTTGCCGGGCGGCCACGCGGCGAAGGCTTATGGCTCCGGGCCCAACTACGGGATGGGGATGTTCTGGAAGGCCTGGCGGAGAATAATTTGGGGCTGCTGGATGAGGCCGGATTTTTTCTTACTCCACCTGACACGCGGAGCAATACCCAGCGCATCTGGCTGCCCCGAACAGCACTCACAGGGTTGGAAATTGTGGCAGTAATCGGGAGCACGGCCAAGAAGAAGCCGTCGGCAGCGGCCAAACCGGATGCCGAACAGCAGGAGACGCTCTTCCCTCTCACGCGACAATGAACTTCCCCATAAAGGTACAATCTGCGCATGAAGTTAGCAGAGCTTGCCCGGCTTTTAGGTGCGGAATATCGCGGGAATCCAGACACGGAAATTACCGGCGTGGCCGGAATTGAAGAAGCTGGCGCGGAGCACGCCACTTTTGTGGCGAATCCGAAATATGCTCCGCTGGCCAAGAAGACGAAAGCTGGCGCGGTGCTGGTGGCTCCGGATTTTCCGGAGATCGAAGCGGCTACGCTGCGCATTTCGAACCCGTACCTGGCTTTTGCACGCGCGATCGAGATCTTCCATCCGGCGCCGGTTTACGCACCGGAGATACATCCTACGGCCGTCATTCATCCTTCTGCGAAAGTCGGTAAGGGCGCTTCGATTGGAGCCTACGCGGTGATCGGCGAACACTGCGTAATCGGCGATCATGCAACGATCCTCCCGCATGTGGTGATTTATCCGAATGTAGAGATCGGGAATTATTTTTTTGCCCACGCCCATGCCGTGGTGCGGGAAAATTGCCGGCTCGGCAATGGGGTCATTCTGCAGAATGGCGTGATCGTCGGTTCGGATGGCTACGGATTCGCCAAGGATAATGCAGGAAAATGGCGCAAAATTGTGCAATCCGGGCCCACAATTGTGGAGGATGAGGTCGAAATTCAGGCAAATTCGTGCATCGATCGGGCCAGTGTAGGCGAGACGCGCATCGGCCGCGGGGCGAAGATCGATAACCTTGTGCAGGTAGGGCATGGGTCTTCGATTGGCGAAAATACTCTGCTCTGTGCGCAGGTCGGACTGGCTGGCTCGACGCATGTCGGCAACGATGCGATCCTGGCCGGACAGGTCGGCGTGGCGGGACACTGCCATATCGGAGACCGAGTGATTGTAACGGCACAATCCGGCGTGGGTCATGACATAGAACCAGGCAAAATTATCAGCGGATCGCCCTCGTATGATAATCGGCAGTGGCTGCGGGTTTGCGCGATTATGCCGAGATTGCCCGAGATGTTACGTCAGCTACAGAGAAAATCGAAAGAAACCGCAGAATAGCAGCATTATGGCTTAAAACTGCATCCCAGAGAGAACATGCAAAACGAGACTGACCGGGAATCCGCGGGTTTGCAGGTTGTTACAGCGCCTGTAAAAGTACTGCTGCTTGATGATCATCCAGAGAACCTGCTGCTCCGCTCTACCATCCTTAGAAAATACGGTTATTTGACTGAAACGGCGGCGACGATCGGCGAGGCAGAGAAACTGCTCGACGAAATCGATATTGCCGTACTCGATTATCATCTGGGCGCGGGTAAGTTTGGCACGGAAGTAGCATCGAAGCTGCGGCAGCAGCGCCCCCAGGTTCCCATCATCATTCTTTCGGCGACGCTCGAACGCAGGTTTGGCGGCCCGGAGGATATGCACCTGTTGAAGGGCTACAGCTCGATCGATGACCTGGTGACCGCCCTACGCTCGTTTGAGGCGAAGAAACGGGGCAGACCCGTGGTCGTGGATGCGCGGGACTTTTTTTATTCCCGCATCAACATGGCGATGGGCGACGATGTGGTGCTCGAAGTTCTGGATGCGCAGGGCAATTGGCATTATGTGAACGAAACATGCGCGCGTTTGCTGGAGCGGTCGCGTGACTGGTTTCCTGGCCGCAACATGTTCGACGAGATGTCTGACCTCGCCTGGGACTGGCGGGACATTATTCGCACCGTGGCTGCCACGCGAGAAACATATATCGATCGTACGTACCGGGGACTGCTGAACCTGCCGCGCAAGGGGGAGGAGTGGGTGTGGAATGTCCTTGTGTTCCCTATTACTCTCCATACCAACGAGACCGGGGTTGTTTTGACTGCGCGTATTCTTGAACGTAAGACTACGCTCTGAGCGCAAAAACAACCGTATGAAAAAAGCTTTTCTTCTTGGCTCCGCTATTTCCCTGTCGGCGCTGCTTCTTGGCGGCTGCCGTTCTGCTTTTGTGTCCACCACCATTACAAATCACGGCCAGGGGCAAGTCAGCCTCATCGAAGTGGATTATCCCAGCGCCAGCTTTGGAACAGGATCCCTGCCGCCTGCAACAGCCTTCCATTACCGGTTCAAAATTCAAGGATCGGGCCCAGTGACGATGCAATTTACCGACGCACAGGGCAAGACCCATAGCGTCACCGGGCCGGAACTGCAGGAGGGCGAGCAGGGAACGCTCGAAATCGGCATCGATGGATCCGGCAATATTTCCTGGATACCCAACCTCAAAAAAATCAGGTAGCCTGAAAATACCTTTTCTCCGGGGCTGGCTCGCATGCGCTCTTTGCCACCGGTTTCTCCTGAAGCGAGATCGATTGTCGCTAAAGACGGGATATGGATCGTTTGCGTGCCGATGACCGTTTTATATTGAATCCCAGGTTTGTATCTGCGATGGCCGCTCTGGCTGTTCTTATTTTCCTGGGTGCGTGCGGCTCGCTGTGGCTCGATGCAAAGGATGGCGGTGACGCCGCGTTCTGGTGGCCCAACGGCCTGATACTTTCAGCCCTGCTGCTGAATCGGCGGAACAAATGGCCGGTTATTTTCGGAATCGGATATGTGACAAATGTGCTGGCGCATTTGTACATGCACGATACGGTGTTCCTCAGCCTGACGCTCACCGCCTGCGACATGTTGGAAGTAGCCATCGCATCGTATCCATTTGCTCATATCACCCGAGACGCGGTTCGGTTCTCACGGCCCCGCGAACTGGCCCGGTTGTGCCTGGTAGGCGGCATCCTTGGGCCTGCCATTTCAGCGGTTTTCGCTGTTGCCATTTTTCAGATGCAATCTCCAGCGCCGCGGAATTTCGGCTTGCACTGGTTCTTCTCGAACACCCTGGGAACGATCATCGTCACTCCTATCGTCCTGTCATTGCTGGATGGTGAAGTCGCTGCATTATTTCGAAGAAATCGGCTTCTGGAGCTGACCGGCCTCCTGGTCCTCTTGTACTTGCTGCCGCTTGCGATATTCCGCTACACCCACCTGCCCATATTTTTCACTGTCTTTCCACCCCTGTTGCTGCTGGTGGTGCGACTTGGCATGGGCGGCGGAGTGGTAGGCGTATGCGGTATCGCGGCCTTTTGCATCATGGTGGTGGCAAAAGGGGGCGGGGCCGTTGTACATGGCTTTGAGTTGAGCTGGCAGAAACAGGTCTTTCTTGTTCAGGTCCTTCTGGCAAGCGCCGTGTTGTGCGTGGCCCTGGTGGCCGTGGTGCTGAACGAACGGCGTCTGCTGGAGCAGGCAGCGCGCAAGAGCGAGCAGCTATACCGGCTTCTGGCGGAAAACTCGCGGGACATTATTGTGCTTACGGACCTTGAACACCGCCGCGAATATCTATCGCCTGCGGTGCAATGGATGATGGGATGGGACCCCAAAGAGCTGCTCGGCGGGACTTACCAGAAGAACATTGTGCATCCGGATGATATTCCGGCGATGACGGCGACGCTGGAGGCACTGAAGGCAGGCGAGCCGTCAAAAACGCTAAGCTATCGCTGCCGTAAGAAAGACGGTGAGTACATATGGATGGAAGCCAACATCAGCCTGTACTGCGATCGCATCACTGGCGAACCGATCGGCTACGTGAATGTGGTACGCAATATTTCCGAACGGAAGGCGGCTGAGGAGAAACTGCAGGACGCTTATCTTGCGCTGGAAGCGCTTGCGTCCGTCGATGCATTGACCGGAACGGCCAACCGTAGACAGTTTGATGAATCGCTTTCACAAGAGTGGCGGAGGGCTGCCCGGACTGGCTCTCCCCTCTCGCTACTGCTGCTCGATGTGGATCACTTCAAGCTGTATAACGATTTCTATGGGCACCTGCAGGGTGACAACTGTCTGCGACAGATTGCCCGGGTTGCCCTGGATCTGATTCAGCGGCCTGGAGACCTGGTGGGACGCTTCGGCGGTGAAGAGTTTGCGATTATCCTGCCGGAAACGAGTTGCGAGGCGGCGGTGGGGCTGGCAGAGCGGATCCGCTCACTGGTGGCGGAGCAGGGCGTCGTGCATGCCGGGAGCCAACACGGGCTGGTAACAGTCAGCATCGGCTGTTCCACGATAAATCCTGAGCCGTATACAAATCAAAATCTTCTTATCGAAGCTGCCGATCAGGCGCTCTACGAGGCCAAACGCAACGGGCGTAATCGGGTGGTAAACGCTGTCGAATCTTCCGGGCAGACTCTCAACGCGGAATAAGCTAGATCGACTGCACCGGAATACGCAGCACGTCATCCACTAATCCAATTTCCTTCTGCACAAATGGCTCCGCGTAACGCACGCCGCCGAGCAGGCCGTAATGACGTGCCTCGGCAAAAGTGCGCTCACGAATCTCTTCTTCTGGTACGAAGAGTCCGCTGCCCGTCAATTGATTCTGATATTGCGATGCGTAGGCCATTAGAGACTGGTGGCGCTCCTCGATGTAAGGCGTGATATCGACGACGAAACTGGGGCGCACGTCAGCATATAGGCTGGCGTAAATAATCTTGAAAGGACGATGCGGGGGTGCGCCAGTGTCGAGCCGGGCAAGACCGGAGAGAAAGCAGGCCTCGTAGCCGAGCGTAGAGGATGTGTAGTGGTCGGGGTGGCGGCCTGTCCAATACGGCAGGATGACGACGCGAGGACGGACCTGGCGCAGGGCGCGGACGATTTTGACGCGGTTTTCGTAGGTGTTTTCAACGCGTCCGTCGGAAATGTCGAGCGCCTGACGCCAGCTGACGCCGAGAATTTTTGCGGCGGCGGCGGCTTCGGCTGACCGTTCTTCGGCAGAGCCGCGGGTGCCCGCTTCTCCCTGCGTAAGATCGAGGATCGCAGTGCGCCAACCGAGCGATTTCATCTTGAGCAATGTGCCGCCGCAGGTCTGCTCGATGTCGTCGCGATGGGCAGCGATGGCAAGAATGTCGGCGATTGAAGTATCGGTCATCGCGGATGTTGGACTCCCACAGATTTTGTATCACTAATGCAACCGCAGGGTGTGTACATAGAAAGTTATCGTTGTTTATGGAGACGCGATGGCAACGGCACGGCGCGCGGTGGCATGCTGGGAGGTATGCTCTCTCGCATCTTTGCATTGATTATTTTCTTTGCGGGCTCTCTTTTGCAGCCTGCCAATCTTTTTTCGCAAACTAATCCTGAATGGACGGCTCCTTTCCCGGCGCATCGCGTGATTGGGAACGTATATTACGTTGGCAGCAAAGACCTGGCCGCTTTTCTGATTACCACGCCGCAGGGTCACATTCTGATCAACAGCAATCTGGAAACTTCGCCGGCGCAGATCAAGAAGAGTGTCGAGCAGCTCGGGTTTCGCTTCAGCGATATCAAGATTTTGCTTATCAGCCACGCGCACATGGACCACTGTGCCGGCAGCGCGCGCATCAAGCAGATGACAGGCGCGAAATATATGGTGATGGATGCCGATGTCGCGAGCGTGGAAAGCGGCGGCAAGAGCGATTTTCAGTATGGAAAATCGAAGGACATGTGGTTTCCGGCGGCAAAGGTCGATCGCGTTCTGCATGACGGCGACGAGGTGCGGCTGGGCGATACGGTGCTTGTGGCCCATCTGACGCCGGGACACACTAAAGGCTGCACTACGTGGACGCTGAAGGTGAAGGACGGCGGCCACATCTATAACGTGGTGATTGTGGGCAGCCCGAATGTCAATCCGGGATACAAACTGGTGAATAACAAAGCGTATCCGCAAATTGCGCAGGATTACGAGAAGACGTTTCGTGTGCTGAAATCATTGCCCTGCGATGTGTTTCTTGGGGCGCATGGAATCTATTACGGGATGACGGAGAAGTTTGCGCAGATCAAGAATCGAGGGGCAAATCCCTTCGCGGATCCGGCGGGCTATCAGCGGTATGTTGGCGAACGTGACCAGGCTTTTCTTGCGGAATTGAAGAGGCAACAAGCAAAAGGCGCGATGTAATATCGCGCCTTTTCTTTCTGTAAAGTCTTGGACGGATTCCCCACCCTTCGCTTCGCTAAGAATGGGGCACCCACGACCCAAAGAATAACTCGTTTATCAGCTGCAGGATCTAGTAGGTCGTATTGTCGCCGTCGCTGGCTGCGTCCATGTAGGCCACGTCGTAGGCGGTTCCGTTGACGGTGACGTTGGTATTGTCACGCGCGGAGCCGTCGGCGGTGTTGTAAATGTAGACCTGACCGCCTTCTGCCGTGTAGACCTTGTTCAGGCCGGTGACAGCGGCGACGCCGGTGCCATCTCCTTTGAAGGATTCGACGAGCGCAGTATTATTGGCGGTGTTGAACATGGTGATGCAGCCGAAGGGAGTGCCCGGAGCCGAGCTTTGGCTCAGCTTGTAGCGCTCGCCTGACTGGCACTGATAGGAACCGATCCAGAGGGTATTGTCATCGGCGAGGATCATTTTGTTATGAGTGCCGTCGCTGATCGAATACTGGCCGGTCACTTGGCCAGTGGCCGGATTCAGGATGGACAGGTTGCCGGCGAGCAAGCCGTCCGGCTGTATCTGCTGCCCTGACAAATAGAAGGTACTCCCGTTAAACAGGCCATTTGTCACTCCACCCGGCACAGCCATCGTCTGTGTCGCCAGAAGCGCGATGCCGCTCGCGCCCACGCCCGAGGGATTGAGTGAGGATGCGGTGATCGGTATGGCGGTGACGCCGGATGTGGTCCCGCCACATTCCGGGCCACAGTTGAGCACATAGGCAGTCGAACCATCGGGCGAGAAAACGGCCTTGGTCGGATGATCAAACGATACATTGCTGCCAGTGCTTACGGGGAAGACGCAATAGACAGGAAGGTTCTGCGGATAGCAGTCCTGCGCAGGCTGGGAGTTCGGAAGGCCGGGATTCCAGTGCGGGTTGTTGATTGCTGCCTGCTGCTGGTCTGCGTTCAGGTGAACAACGCTGTATACGTCGTTCGTATTCTGGACAAACGCGAGAGCGACAGTATTGCCGGGGTTAATCGAAACGCGATAGACGCCGGGAAGATTCAGAGTATAGGTCGTGCCATGATCGACTACCGTCAACGAATGGAGCGACTGCGAGGCCGCATAGATATAGCTTAGATCGCGAGAGGTGAAAATGCTCTGGGAGATTCCGTTCAGACTGCTGCTTGCGGTGGTGGTCGAAACCTTTTCTCCGGCATAGCTCACGATGGTCAGGCTGCCATCGCCGATGGAATAGACGGCCCCCACCTGCTGCTCGGGCATGTTCTGGATGGTTACGGGCAGGGCGCCGGAATATCCACCGATGCTGAAGAGCGGCGTTTTGTTGTTATAGCTGTGGCGAATGTCGTACAGCGCATCGTCGAACTGCAGCGTTCCCTTCGATAGCGCGCTGGGATTCTGAATCGCCACCATTACCCGGTTAAGCACTCCGCTGGGCGGGAGAGTACGGCCTGCAAAATAAAAGTTTTTGCCGCAGGCGGTCAAAAACGAGACGGCGCAAATGAATGCAACCACTGAAAGGAGACTTCTTTTCTTCAAAACCTTAAGACCTCTACCGTTCCTGTTACGGAGTTCGTGGGAAAGCCAAGTATAACAAAGCAGAAGCCCCCAAGTCTGGTCCTGATTAGTCTGGCGGTTCCGCTGGCGCTCATGCCGCAAGTGACTTAGCATGACTAGAGCCCTTTGTGATGACAAACAGAATCCAAAACCTGCTTGGTACCCGCACCATTCTCTTTGACGGAGCAATGGGCACAATGCTTTATGGTCGCGGCGTATTTATTAATCGCTGCTATGACGAGCTTAACCTGTCGCAGCCGGAATTGGTGCGCTCCATTCACGAGGAATATCTGCAGGCAGGGGCCGAGGTCGTTGAAACCAATACTTTTGGCGCGAATCGTTACCGGCTTGGACGCTATGGATTGCAGGACAATGTCGCGGCGATCAACCAGGCCGGGGTAAAAATTGCCCGACAGGCAGTTGAGCAATTGAAGGACAAGCAGGCTGGTACGGCATGGGTCGCCGGCTCCGTGGGACCACTAGGAATTCTTCTTGAGCCGCTAGGCAAAACGTCTCTGGAAGAAGCTTATGAAGCTTTTGCCGAGCAGATTCGCGGTCTGACCGATGGTGGTCCCGGAGTCGGCGCCGATTTGCTGGTGATTGAAACCATGTCGGCGCTGAATGAGGCGGAGCAGGCTCTCCGGGCGGCGCGTGCCGTTGCGCCTGATATCCCGGTGATTGCGCTGGTTACGGTGGACGAGGAAGCGCACTGTTTGGATGGCGCGACTCCGGAAGTAGCGGCTGCGAAACTGACCACCTGGGGTGCGGATGCGATCGGCGTGAACTGCAGCACCGGACCGGCGACTGTCTTGACGGCCATCGAATGCATGGCCGCGGAGAGCAGCCTTCCTTTGGTAGTGATGCCGAATGCCGGCATGCCTCGTGCTGTTGACGGACGCAATATTTATCTATGCTCACCGGAATACCTGGCGAGCTTTGCCAAGAAGTTCATAAAGGCAGGCGTACAGTTGATCGGCGGCTGTTGCGGCACCACGCCGAATCATATTCGTGCGATGAAGTCAGCAACACGGGCCGTGGATGCGCAGAAGATCAACCACGCTCACCATACGCGCGCTCCAATTGTGACGGAAACACCGCCTCCGCCGATCGAGGAACGCTCGCGGTTGGGACGTCTTATCCATGACGGCAAGTTTGTGGCAATGGTCGAGATTGTGCCTCCGAAAGGCATCGACTGTTCCAAGGAACTCGCAGGTGCGGCGCTTCTCGCAGAGCTGGGCATCGATGTGATTAACGTTCCCGACTCGCCGCGTGCCTCGGCTCGCATGAGCGCGCAGAGCCTCTGCATCCAGATCCAGCAGAAGACGGGAATCGAAACGATACTGCACTACACCTGCCGCGATCGCAATGTCTTGAGCATTCAAAGCGATCTTCTGGGCGCATCTTCGATTGGCCTTAAAAATATCCTGTGCCTCACGGGCGACCCACCTAAGCTGGGCAACTATCCGGATGCCACGGCGGTTTTCGATGTGGATGCCATCGGCCTGGTGAATATCGTCAACCGCCTCAATCACGGGCTGGACATCGGCGGCAATCCTATCGGTGTTTCTACGGGTGTAACCATTGCCTGCGCGGCAAATCCGGGAGTGCCGGATATTGATAACGAGGTGCGCCGCTTTGCTTACAAGGTGGAAGCCGGAGCGGAGTACGCGATCACACAGCCGGTTTTCGATATGCGCGTACTGGAGAGTTTTTTGAAGCGCATCGAAGGATTTCGGATCCCGGTGATTGCGGGTATCTGGCCGCTGACCAGTGTGCGGAACGCCGAGTTTATGAAGAACGATTTGCGCGTGTCGGTACCCGATAGCGTGATGCTGCGCATGCAGCAGGCTACATTACCTGAAGGCGCGCGAGCTGAGGGCATTCGCATAGCCCAGGAGATGCTGGAAACGGCCCGCCCCATGGTGCAGGGTGTGCAGGTCAGCGCCCCCTTTGGAAGGTATACCGCCGCTGCCGAGGTGTTGGCTGGCGTGCTGCCCAGCCGGGACGCAAAACAAGAGACGATTGAAGGGACAGGCGTTGGCAAACTTTGAAGAATCTCTCAAGAGACTGGAAAAAATTGTAGAGCAAATGGAACGCGGCGACCTGCCGCTGGAAAACTCCATCAAGCTGTTTGAAGAAGGAATGCAGCTTTCCGCCGAGTGCAAGACGCAGCTCGAAGAGGCCGAGGGCAAAGTTCAGATTCTGATGAAGCAGCGTAACGGATCTATGAAAGCAGAACCGTTCCCACCGCTTAAATAATGTCGCAACGTGACTGAGCCGGATCGCGGCTTTTCATTAGGTCACGAGTTGTTGATTCCATGCACTTCGATTCGTGTTTTCCACCTTACTACTGCAACTATAAAAGCTGAGACGAGTCCGATATAGAAACAATGGCCGCCCGAAGAAATGGAGCAGCCTGGCGCGAGAGATCACCACGAGAGGCTGTCATCGGAGCCATGAATCCTGTCTGTATCAGTCGCATCGCAACAGCGACACCGCCGCATGACATGCACGCGCCCTTTCTTGCGTATGCTTCGGGCATGCTTAACGATCCTCGAGCTCGCTTGCTGCTGGAGCGAATGGCGCAGCGATCGGGCATCGATCATCGCTACTCGTATCTCTGCGCGGAGGCCGAGACACCTATCCATTCCATAGACGGAAACGCTCTTTTCCGTCGAGGCCATTTCCCGACGACTGCCAAACGCATGGAACTCTTTGAGCGACTTGCTCCCCATCTTCTGCGTTGTGCACTGGACCGGCTGTCGCTTAGCGACGAAGAACGGCATAGTATTGGCCACGTCATCGTTACCTGCTGCACCGGCCTGTACGCTCCGGGACTGGATTTTGTAGCACTGGAGCACCTGGCACTCGATCCGGGTACAGAGCGCACGATGGTGGGTTTTATGGGCTGCTATGCCGCCATCAACGGCCTCAAGCTGGCACGTCACATCGTTCGGTCGCAACCCGAGTCGAGCGTGTTGATGATTAATCTTGAGCTTTGTTCGCTGCACTTTCAGGAGACGCAGGACCTTCAGAGCATGCTGTCATTCCTGATTTTTGCGGATGGCTGCGCGGCCAGCCTGATCCGCGCGGACGATCGCGGATTGGCGATGGACAGCTTTCAGGCCATCCTGATTCCGGAGACGACTGAGCTGATCCAATGGCGCATCGGCGATGTGGGATTTGATATGGAATTGTCCGGCGAGGTGCCAACGCAATTGCGCCGCGTGCTTCGCGAATCTCCCGATATGCTGGATCCCGCGCATGACGTTGAGTTGTGGGCGGTGCATCCGGGGGGGCGTACGATTCTTGATGCGGTAGAAGATGGCTTGGGACTCGCGAGCGACAAGCTCGCAACTTCCCGCAACATTCTAAGGCGTTTTGGCAACATGAGTTCGGCTACGATTATGTTTGTTCTGGAAGAGATGATGCGGTCGGCAAGAGGCGGCCAGCGAGGTTGCGCCATGTCGTTTGGGCCGGGACTTACCGCAGAAACGATGAAATTCCATGTCCTTTGAGGCAGCATCGCGAGCACCGGAAGCAGAGCAGGATAAAGACATCATCGATTTTTCGGTCCGCGCGCATCTCTCGGAGATGATGGACGAGCCATGTTCTTATGAAGAGTTGCGTGACTGCCTTCGCGATCTATCGCAGGTCAATCGCGTTACGTTTGCGCATCGTCCAACTTTGCAATGGCTGCAGCAATTCGCAAATTCATCATCGGCTTCGCGTCCGCTTCATATTGTGGATGTGGGTTGCGGCGGCGGAGATATGCTGCGGCGTATCGAACGGTGGGCTATGCGCAGACGCATGGTCGTTCGGCTAACGGGGATAGATCTGAATCCTCATGCCATACGCGCGGCACGTGAGTTCACTCCGCAAGAAAGCCGCATACAGTGGGTCACTGGAATGGCGCAGTCCTTCGACGCTGCGAGTGATCTTGTAGATCTGGTGATCAGCTCGCTTTTTACCCACCACCTGCACGACGATGAGATTGCTGCGTTTCTCGCATGGATGGAGAGCGTGGCACGGCGCGGCTGGTTTATCAATGATCTTTACCGGAGCCGGAATGCTTATCGCGCATTCGGAATCCTCTCAGCCATAATGCGCTGGCACCCCTTCGTTCGCCACGATGGTCCGGTTTCGATTCGACGGGCATTCAGACAAAATGATTGGAAGAAATATCTGACTGCATCGGAGCTTTCGCCCGACGCGGCCAGCATTGAGACGCATTGGCCCGCGCGCCTTTGCGTTGGGCGGATAAAGTCGCAATGATTGCGCCGCTGTCAAGCGAAGCGCTGATACTCGGTGGCGGCCTCGCCGGATCGGCGCTGGCCATTGCGCTCGCAGAAGCTGGACGTTCGGTTGTCCTCGTAGAGAAAAACAAAGAGGCACAACATAAAGTTTGCGGAGAGTTTCTGAGTCCGGAAAGCTTACCGCTGCTTCACCGGCTCGGAATCTGCCCCGATTATCTTGGCGCTCAAACGATCCACTCGACGCGTCTTGTCACGCGCGAAGTGCTTGCGGAAGTTCGATTCCCTGCACCGGCGCTCTCGTTAACACGACGAGTATTAGACGAAGCGTTGCTTCAGCGAGCCCGACAGGTTGGCGTAAATGTTCATCGTGGCTGGACTGCGGAGAGGCTGGATCACTCAGAGAGTTCGAATCACTGGCGGGCGCAAGTATCTGATGGCTGCGAATTGATGTTCATTGAAGGAGAGTCTGCCTTTCTCGCTACCGGTAAACATGGACTGCGAGGCTGGGCACGTGCGACGAAGGGCACACAGAATAATCTGGTTGCCTTCAAGATGTATTTTGCGTTTTCACCGGAACAGCAGAAGCAGTTAGCTGGATATGTAGAACTGATTCTCTTTCCCGGTGGATACGCGGGCCTACAGATGGTTGAAGGCAGGTGCGCAAATTTATGCGCTGTCGTCACGAAGGAAAAGCTGCAGCAGCCTGGTGCAGGCTGGGATAGCCTGCTCGATTACATGCTGCGGCATTCCGATCATCTGGCTCGCCGTCTGAATGGCTCCGTGCCTATGCTCGAACGTCCGCTGGCTCTTTCAGCGATTCCTTACGGATATTGCATGAACGGGCCGATAGAGATACTTTCTCCGTGGCGGATTGGCGATCAGGCTGCCGTGATTCCGTCGTTCAGTGGCGACGGAATGGCAATCGCACTTTATACAGCGCGACGAGCGGCTCAACTCTACCTTAGCGGCTATTCCGCTGCTGACTTCCATCGAGAGATCCGAAAGCAATTTCATAGCCGTCTCTACTTCGGGTCTCTGCTTTCGCGATTAGTTACTGCCATGCCTTCGCTGGGATACGTGGCCAGGATATGGCCTTCGGTACTGTTGGGAATTTTCAGCGCTACGAGAGTACCTGACACTGCACCCGTTTCATAAGAGCGAATCCGTTAATTCCGCACGCAACGAAAGCCAATGTTGGAAGCGGAGCTATCGGGAGTATTCGATGTTCGGGCCGCGACGCGATAGCGATTGCAGTATGAGGCATGACAAAGAAACGATCCGCCCTTCATGACTTTGCTTTCGCCATCGGAAGGTCCAGCTGGGTCAAGTATCTCGCCGCCCGATAGAGATGGCCGGTCGAACCAGTCGGCACACCATTCCCACACGTTTCCGGTGACGGAGTAAATTCCATAGCCGTTTGGAGAAAACGCGTCGACAGGAGACGTGCCTACATAACCATCCTCAGCTGTGTCCTGTACGGGAAATTCTCCCTGCCAGATATTGCATCGGTGCTGACCATCAGGCGTGAGGTCGTCGCCCCAGGGGTAAAGTTTCTGCTCCAGACCACCTCGTGCCGCGTATTCCCATTGTGCTTCTGTGGGCAACCTCTTCCCTGCCCATTTCACATAGGCGTTTGCGTCATTCCAAGAAACATGCACGACCGGATGCGTAAGTCTCTCGCCGATGCTGGAGCCAGGTCCTTCAGGCTGCTTCCAAAAAGAACCGGGCACTTTACACCACCACGGCGCAGCCGCCGCAGTATCTTCGACTAGCTCCTGGTAGCGCTCCCGTGGAATATGTGACCAGAAAACGAACGACCATCCGAAGTTCTGCGCCTCTGTAAGATATCCAGTCGCATCGATGAACGCCGCGAAGTCCGCATTCGTGACGGGATACGTGTCGATTTGAAATGAGGAAAGAGATACGGGACGGACTGGGCCTTCCCCATCTGCAGGAAATCCGCCAACGTAGTCCGTACCCATGAGAAACGTACCGCCGGAAAGCGAGATCATCGAGCGCGTTGCGTCTGTCGCGCTGGCTGTTTCTGGACTTATCTCGCTATGTTGAACTATGACTGGCCGGAAATTCACCGGAGGCGTGCAGCAGGAAGTTATGGGATCTTTGTCCGTTATGTTTTCGTTCAACTTGTTTTCTGACATGAGATCTTCGTAACTTCCCGCTACAGCAGTTACGCTGTTGCTGCGATTTTCTTCTTTTCCGGAATTTGAGCCTGCAACTTGTCGAGACGATTCCAGAGATCCTGCTGAATGGATTGAAATTGAGGCTTACCGTAAAGATTCTGCGTCTCTCCCGGATCGCTGACAAGATCGTACAACTCAAACTCCTGCGGCTCCAAAACATAGTGAATCAGCTTGTAGCGCTCTGTGCGAATGCCGCGATGCGGGCGCACTGCTTCGGGATTGGGCCACTCAAAATATTCGTAGTACCATTCCTGGCGGAAGGACGGATCTGCGGCTTTCGCCAGCGGAAGAACGCTCTTACCTTGCATGTGCTGCGGAATAGGCAGACCCGCCAGATCGAGAAATGTTGGGGCGAGATCTGTATCCAGAACCATCTCATCACGAACGGTACCGGCTTGAATCCTCTTTGGATATCGGATCATCAGAGGCACACGAATCGATGGCTCATGCATCAGGCGCTTATCGAAGAGCCGCCACTCTCCGAGGAAGAAGCCATGATCGGAACCTTGAACGATCGCCGTATCGTCAAGAATATTTTTCTTGTCCAGATAGTTGAAGATGCGTCCGATGTTGTCATCGACGGCAACGAGCCCGGCGTAGTAATCCTTGACGATTCCTTCGTGCGATCCGCAGGCGACGTGCGTTGGAGTGGTGCCGATTTTATTTTCGGCGTCGACAAAACCTTTTGGCTTCCCGGGATAGCCTTTCAGGTCATCGTCAAAAGTTGGCGGTTTCGGAATCACCGCGTCGCGATAAAGATCGAAGTGTCGGCGCGCCCGGAAGAAAGGCTCATGAGGCGCGACAAACCAGACGAGCAGGCAGAAAGGCTTGTCTCCACGATCTTCTTCGAGCCATGCGAGAGCGCGGTCCACCGTAAGGTCATCGGGATAGACGTTGTGATACTGCTTCTCGGGTCCGATCTTGCCCTTGCGTCCTTCCTTGAAAAATGGATTGGCGTAGTTATTTCCAGGATTGTTGTGGCCGAAATAATAGTCCCAATAGCGATCTTCCACGCCGTTATGAATATGCACTTTCCCTAGAATGGCGACCTCGTAGCCAGCATCGTGGAGAAGATCGGTGAAGATAGGAATATCGCTTGGTAGCGGAACGTTGAGGTGCTCGTTCGAGAGCGCTCCGGTGGAACGCGAGTACATGCCTGTAAGCGTCGTAGCGCGCGCCGGAGCGCAGAGCGCGTTGGTGCAAAATGCGTTGCGGAAGCGGATTCCCTCTTGTCCAATACGGTCATGATTGGGAGTCTTGAGGATCGGGTTTCCCGCAATGGATAGGGCATCGGCGCGCTGCCCTTCACCGAAGAAAAAGACGAGATTCGGCCGCTTTGGTTTTGCTTCCGCCGATGCCTTCGCACCCGTCACCTGCGAAGCCAGCAAAGTGCCTGCCACGGCGAGCGAGCCCTGTAGGAACTCGCGTCGCGTTTGCTCTGGCTTTTGATTGTCTAATGGATCGAGCCCGGTTTCATACGACATCATTTTTCTCCTGTTTGTCGTTCACAGTTTGAGTTAGAAAGAAAACTTCAATTTGAAATTGATATTCCGTGGATCGAGCGCTGAGGTGATCGTTCCAAATGCGGCGCTGCCGTAGGTGGTGCCGATTCCGTTATATGCCGGGTGGTTGAAAAGATTGAAGAACTCAGCCTCGAATTTCGCTGTCACCGGCGTTTCCGAGAAGACATGAAATGTCTGCTTCTTTGAAAGATTGAATTGCGTGCTGTTCAGTCCCGGCATGCGAACCACATTCAATCCTTCATTTCCAAATGTTCCAAGCGCGGGCAGAGCAAATGCCGTGGTGTCGAAATAGCCGTTGATGTTTCCGGGGTGGGTTTTGTAGGAGCCGACGACGTTGGGCCGCTGTCCGGTATTGCCAACACCGGCGCGATCGGTCGAGGTTGTAATCGTGGTCGGCAAGCCGGATTGGAACGTCGTCACTCCGCTCGCCTCCCATCCTCCGAGAAGAACAGCAGCCGGAGAATGTTCACCGCGGAAAAATGGGAGATCGTAAATGTAATTCAGAGTCAGGACCTGCGGACGGTCGTAAGCCGTAGGTCCATTTTCATTCACAAACTGGCTTTGTCCGACCTGTGCGCCTAATGCTTTTGAGTAAGTGTATGCGACCTCAAACAAAAGTCCATTTTTGAATTGGCGACGCGCATCGGCCTGCAGCGCGTTGTAATTCGCCGAAGCTGAACGGACGTCATAGTTGATTGCCGCATAGCCAAGATATGGGCGCACAGTATTTACATTCGTCGTTCCTTTCGCGACGCCGATGTTGGGTTGCACCTGATTGATGTTCGGAGCTTGATCGAGATGCTTTGCCTGATTGCCAACATAGCTGACAGCGAGGACGGTCGAAAATGGCAACTGTCTCTCTACAGTAAGGCTCCATTGCTGAACTGCCGGATATAGCTTCCTAGTATCGAAGGCTGCAACTGTTGGCGGGAAAGCAGTCTGAGTCCCCGAGACAAATCCACTCAACGTGGTGTTGTAAATCGTGGCCGATTGAGAGAACGGCGGATTGCTGCTGAGGCTTTCGTGGTTGTCATTATCCCAGTGATAGAAGATGCCGTAGCCGCCGCGTATGGCGGTAGTCGTTGATCCGAACGGCGCCCATGCAAAACCTACCCTCGGACCGATGTTGTTGCGGGCTGGAGTGAGGCTGCGCGGCAGATCAAGTCCTTTCTGATTGCTGGGAGTAATAATTCCGTTCTCGGGATCGCCTGTACCAGCGACCAGCGCGCCGGAAGCCGTGACCTGCGGAGCCTTGGTGGGATCATAAAGCGATGGAACAAAGTCGCTGATGTTGTCGTATTTCTCATAGCCGTTGGGAGCGCCCTGAAAGACGGTGTCACGCACGCCCAGGTTCAACGTTAGATCGTGCAGAATCTTCCAGTCGTCCTGAACATAAAATTCGAATGCGTTGGCGAAGAGGTAGTCCTGCGGTACCGCGCTCTGCTCGGTATAGCTATAAGCATTGCCAAGCAGGAAGTCGGCGACGGCATTTCCGGTCGCGCTGCCGGTGAAACTAAATGAGCCGGCCTGGCCGGAGTATGGATAGCGATCGAATTTCTGAATGCGAAGAATATTCAAGCCAGCCTTCAATGAGTGGGACTCCAACTGCTTGGTGAAATCATCGCGCCATGTGTAAACGTTGTTCGTGTTGTTGGTAAGGCCCTGTGCGCCAATTGACGAATATCCGCTGAGGCTGACGGTCGGAACCAGGTTGTAGCCGTTCGCGTTGTAGAGCGACGGTATCGTCAATGAGGACGGGCGCTGTCCGGCGGCGTCAGGCGTCTGGGTAATGGCGTTTCGCGAATAACCTATCGTGGCCTGGTTGAGGGTCGTGGGCGTAAAAATGTGCGTCCACTGCAGCACCAGGTTTTGTCCGGGCTTGCCAAAGAAACCGCCGATGGTAGGAAAAGACTGATTTGAAGGCTTGAGAATCGCCTGGTCCTGGCTCCAGCTATCGTGCGCATAACGCGCCATTAGGTTGTCATGTTCCCCAATCGCCGAGTCGATACGGATCAGCTCTTCGCGCCAATTGGTACTGCTCTTCGGGCTCACCGCATAGTTGGTTGAGCCGGCGCGGTTCGGGAGCGGGAAATATGTACTGAGAAGAATGCTGGCGTTCGGATCGATGCGAGATGAGGGAATGACATTTCCGGGAAAAGGCAAGCCGGTGGCTGGATCAATAATCGGAGTCGTTAACTCCTGGAAATTACCGGTGCGCAGCGCCGCATCGGGTGTAGTCGCGGTGAAGGTGCTTTGCGGCGGCGAGGTGAAGCTGACAAGTTCCGGACCGATTCTCTTATCCCATGCCTCAGACCAGAAGAAGAACAATCCTTTCTTGAAATTGCTGTCGGCTCGCGGGAAAACACGGCCGCCAAAGTCGTAGCCAAAGCTGTTATCGCGCAACGGCGGCTTCACGGTGTTGAAGTAGTTGCGCGCGTTCAGAGCATCGTTCGAGAAGATTTCATAAACATCTCCATGATAGTGATCGCCGCCTGAGCGGGTTACGACATTGACCAGCGAATAGCCGTAACTGGCAATGTCCGCGGTGAAATTGCTCTTGTGAATCTGTACTTCCTGAATGGCCTCAGTCGGAGGGAACAAATTCAATCCGCGGTTGCCGCCCGTGTCCATCGCGAGAATTCCGTCATAGGTGAAGGCGTTGGAATTGATCCTGCCGCCATTGACCGACATCAGAGGGTTTCCCTCCTGGCCGAGGCCCATGCGCTGTCCTGTCTGGCTCGAACTCACTCCGGCGCCCAGGGAAAGAAACTGGGTGAAGTTGCGGCCATTCAAGGCGAGTTCGGTTAACTGTGTTCCGGAAACGAGCGTACTTACGCCGCCATTTGATGTTTCGATCGATGGGGCGGCTGTCGTTACGACAGCGGTTTCAGAAACTTTTCCCACATTCAAATGAATGTCGATTGAGCGCGTTGAATCAGCTTCCAGCGTGATGCCGTTCTGCTCAAACGGCTGAAAGCCCGGAGCCGCGACGCGAAGTTGGTATTCACTGGCGCGCAGAGCAGATGCCGTGTACACGCCCTTGTCATTTGTTGTGAGAGAGCGGCTTAAACCGGTTGCGAGTTGCAGGAGAACGATGCTTGCATTTGCAACCGTAGCTCCTGACGCATCAGTAATGGTGCCGGTGATCGTTCCAGTTCCGGTTGTCTGAGCAATGAGACCAGCAGATAGTAGAGGGAAAAATGCAATCGCGAAAAAAACACGCAAGAGTAAACGGGAATACATGCAGACCTCTCCTGAAAGCGTTTTTGAGACGTAGGAATTGCCGAGTCTCTGTAGTGCTCGGCAAAGGAAAAGTCTTATCGGACGAAGAAAGACGTCAGGGCAAAGTCAGCTGCGAACCGGCAAAATGCGCCAAGGTCTAAGCTCAATCGCTCTGCCTTTAAGCAGAACGTCGATTTGCCATCTCAAAATTTGCGAAGAGGAGCCATCCCCCGATAAGTCTGGACCACGATAAGGGTCAACAGCCGCGGGGACAACAGGAGCACACAAGTGAACGAGAAACTCGCATATGACTGTTACAACGTTATAGCACAATCGCAAAATCATGAGAATGTAATGGCATTTTTAATCCAGATGGCTCATCCTAGCCTTGCTTCTTCAAGCTTTCCCAGTGGTGTCGTGAGGGGTCGAATCCGAGAATTCGGAATGGCCCAATTCCCGCTGGCACAACACATAAGCAGTCAACATCGTTAGAGGAGAAATCCATGCAACTTGGAATGATAGGACTCGGAAGAATGGGCGCGAACATGGTGAAGCGGCTGGCTGCGCGAGGCCACGAATGTGTCGTCTACGATCGGTCACAGGCAGTTATCGAAGAAATGGGAAGAGAAAAAGGCATCACCGGCTCCACTTCCGTAGAAGATTTGATAAGCAAGCTTACGAAGCCGCGTGCCCTCTGGTTGATGATCCCTGCTGCCGCTGTCGATGAGACGATTGCTTCGATTGTTCCGCACCTCAGTCCTGGCGATATCTTGATCGACGGCGGAAATTCCTACTATATCGATGACATTCGGCGATCCGGCGAGCTTGCGCCCAAAGGCATTGAATATATCGATGTGGGCACAAGCGGCGGTGTCTGGGGCCTGGAGCGCGGATACTGCCTGATGATCGGTGGCCATGAAGACCAGGTCAAACATCTTGATCCAATTTTTCAGGCGATCGCCCCGGGCATAGGCGATATCTCAAAAACACCAGGCCGCGAGAAGATAGCCGGCACAGCAGAGCAGGGATATCTGCACTGTGGACCCAGCGGTGCAGGACATTTCGTCAAAATGGTGCACAACGGCATTGAATACGGAATGATGGCCGCTTATGCCGAAGGCCTCGGTGTATTAGAGGCTGCGAACATAGGAAAACACACCGCTGAAATCGACGCCGAAACCACTCCCCTGCGTGACCCAGAACATTACAAGTACGATTTTGTTCTACCTGACATCGCAGAAGTATGGCGGCGCGGCAGCGTGATTGCCTCATGGCTTCTTGATCTCACATCGTCCGCATTAGCTGGAGACCCAAAGTTGGCAAAGTTTGGAGGACGAGTGTCGGATTCCGGAGAGGGACGCTGGACTATAAAAGCAGGCATCGACGAAGGCGTGCCAACACCCGTGTTGACAGCGGCACTTTATGAACGGTTCAGTTCGCGAGGTTTGGCTGATTTCTCGAATAAACTTCTTTCCGCCATGCGCTATGAGTTTGGCGGTCATCTCGAAAAACCTGCTACGAAATGAATCTCAAATTCTTTTCAGGAATCAGTTAGGTTGAGCTGGTTTTTTAGACCCATGGAACTAACAATGGGAATTCTTCATGCTTCATCTACTGTTTTTTCTGTGAAGGGAATAACCGTCATGTCCGAAAAAATTGCATTAGTAACTGGCGCCAATCGAGGACTCGGCTTTGAAACAGCGCGTCAGTTGGCCCAGAAGGATGTAACTGTTCTCGTAGCATGTCGCAAGCTTGGCTCTGCCGAAGAGGCTGTGGCTAAGCTCAAGTCCGAGGGATTAACGAACCTGTATCCAATCCAGTTAGATGTAACCAGCGCGAGCGATCGTACTGCTGCAGCAAAGCAGATTGAAAAGCAGTTTGGACGACTCGACATTCTTATTAATAATGCAGGTATCGGATCAGCGGATGGGAAGGGCGAAGATCTTTTCGCAAAGCAGACTATCGAAACGCCGGAAGCTGAACTGGAACAGGTCTTCAGCACGAATGTCTTTTCGGTGATTTTTGTAACCCGCGAGCTCCTGCCGTTGCTCAAGAAAAGCCCTGCTGGCCGAATCGTGAATCTCTCAAGCATTCTCGGCTCCTTGACCCTGCATGCCGATCCCAAAAGCCCGATTGCGAGCATAAAGCGCTTCGCCTACGACACCTCGAAGACCGCAATCAACTCCTTTACCATTCATCTTGCCGATGAACTTAAAGATACAAATATCAAAGTCAACTCAGCGCATCCAGGCTGGGTTAAGACCGATATGGGCACAAGCGCAGCGCCCATGGAAATTCCTGAAGGAGCGAAGACCTCGGTCGACCTGGCTCTTATCGGCCCTGACGGCCCGAATGGCCGCTTTATTCACCTCGGCGAAGAGCTGCCCTGGTAAATACTTTATGGCTATTGGCGTTCAACGACAATCAAGTCAACTATGCTTTCAAGTCCATTTGAAATGCAAGTCGGTCAAGAGTTGTCGATTAACATAACTCTGATCTTTGCCTACACCTTCGATTACCACTTCGCGGGATTCGGATTTCTCAGACAAAACTCTGAAGCGAAATACGTTTCTCTTTTACATCTCGACGATATCAATCGTTATATTCACTTACGCCCATATAAGCATGTATCAATTGTTTTTGGACATGATTACACGCATAAAACTGCCGAACTGCCGAATCCAGGCGACTCGAGACACCTCCCTGAAGTTAATGATGTTAGCATTTGCCCATTTGGAATTGCCGCAGTATCTATGCCCCAAGCAAATCAGTGTTAGTGGCATTTCAGCCCGAAGATAGTAATTCCCGCTCGGCCGCCAGCTTCTTCAATCTCGAGTTTCGTCCCGCAAGTGCTTGCCATCTTCGACTTCGCTGACCTCGATGTCGCCATACTTTGACTTCAGGCATAGATCGTGTGCTTGCCCACGCTATGTCCGCGGGACACATCCTCTGCCGTCCTACTAGCCTCCACCTGCTTCAGCGCAGTGATCATTTCGCCTCCGCGTGCATGCTTCGAGCCGTGTCCTCTCCCTTGCCTTCGAGCAAATCGTATTCGAAGTCGAACTAATTAGCGGTTGTAGCTCAAGCCAATCCCCTTTTCATTCCTGAAGATTGTCGACCGGATGCCGATAGAAGCAGGTGAGGACGCAATCATGAGGTATCCGTCTAATCTAGCGCGTTTAACTATTGGTCTGCTCGCTATCGCAGTCGTGATTTTCATAGGCGGTTGCGGGGCTACCTCAGGAACAGGAGATATGTCGGCTAAATCGACTGGAAGCGAAACCACATCCGCAAGTTCAGAAGGATTTGCCGATGTCAGTATTGGAACTACACCGCTACGCGCAATCTCGCCTACTTTCATGGGACTCTCGAATGAATGGGGTACATCTCAAGCTATGATGGGTGATTCTGTATCTGGAGTGAACGAAGCATATAGACAGCTTATTCGAAATCTTATGACTTATGGATCGGGACCAATCATCTTGAGAATCGGAGGGAACAGCACAGATGAGAGCGGGGAGCCAACTTCAACTACGATTCGTCCATTTGTCGAATTGGCAAATGCTCTGGATGTTCATTTCTACTTAGGAGTGAATCTCGCGGCCGGAAATGTCAATCTAGCAATGGATCAGGCGAAAGATTACATTAATCAAATGCCGAAAGGCTCAATCGATGCAATCGAAATAGGAAACGAACCGGATCAATATCCGCAAAAAGGCTATAGGAAGGCCCCTTATACGTTCGAGAACTATCTTGCGGAATTTAACATCTGGAAGGAAAATATTTTTCCCCTGCTCTCGGGCTCTACTAAGCTTATGGGCGCCTCATGGGCGTCTCCAACCATGTTGTCAAATATCGGGCCTTATGATGCTGCCGAAGCGTCTGCGCTTGCCACCTTCAGCGCTCACTATTATGTTGCGAATGGCTTGCTGAACAATCCGCCTGACACGTTACTGACTCCGATTGCTGCCACAGCTGGACCGAAGGCTGTAGAGGCAGCGGTTGCGACCAGTCAACAATATCATCTTCCATTTCGAATGGGCGAGATGAATTCACTTTATAACGGGGGCGGCGAAGGCATTAGCGATGCGTTCGGATCAGCGCTTTGGGCTATTGATTCAATGTTTGAATATGTCAACATTGGCGTGGCTGGGGTAAATTGGCAGGTAGGATCAGATCCATCCAATCCATATAATCCATTTAGTATAACGGCAAAGCAAACAGCTGACGTTGCAAGCTATACGACTACAGTCAATCCTCTCTACTATGGCTTGTTATTCTTCCAGGCGGCGACAGGCAATAAATGCCATCTTCTCCCTGTAACGTTAAATACTCATGCCAATCTAAAGGCATGGGCAACAATTGATAACTCGGGCGTAATCCGTCTAGTGTTGATTAATAAAGATGAAAATGAATCCGGAAGCGTCAATATCGCTCTTGGAGCATACGGTCATGCCAGGATTTTCCGTTTGACTGCTCCTAACTATCAATCCAAAACAGGGATAAGTTTTGCGGGGCAGACCTTCGATGACAGCAACGATGGATTCATTCATGGAAATCAGGCAGTGGAAGATATAGATACCACAGGTGGGTCTTTCAGCATTTCCATGCCAGTAATTAGTGCTGCACTTATGATTTTTACAAAATAATGCTTCCAAATTGAGAAGTAAGTTACTAAATTGTTGCTGGGCTGAGATTGCTCTCCGATGATAGGTTTTGGATATAAAGCATTACAGGTCTAATACTTTTTATAATTGCGGAAGTTCTCACTGTCGCTATCTCGAGCCATCTTCGAACGACGCTCATCTGGAATAGGCGGAATTTGAAGCAGCATGCGCGGGATGAGACGGCGTGACCGACATGCGCCGCGGCTTTGATCGCCTGAGCGCGCAGGTGCAGACGCTTCTACAGCAGCAACCGTTCTCCGGGCGAGTGCTCGTGTTCCGCGGGCGCAGAGGCGACATCGTGAAGCTTCTATGGGGGACGGCGATGGTTTATGCCTGTTCGCGAAGTGACTTGAGCGCGGGCGCTTCATATGGCCGAAGGCTGAGAGCGAACTGTGCAACTCGGTCGCGCACCCCAGACAGCCATATCGATTGATAACGGATTTTATTGTCTGCGAGTTCGTCCCCGAATTTACAATGAATAAGGGACTCGTAGTCGTTCCTCCCATCGCGATCTGGTTGATTCACTCCGGCAGCGCAAAACTGAATAGATCAGAGCCTGACGCGATAGCGACGTACTGTTTGCCCCATACCGCATAGCTCATCGGAGATGCGTGAAGAGTTTGCCCGGTGTTAAAGTGCCACAGCGATTTGCCGGTCTTGGCATCCGCTGCTTCAAAAAAATCTGCATCATCGGCAAAAAAGACAAGGCCAGTTGCGGTTGTCATGACGCCACCCCAGGAATGAGAATTCCCTGCTTGCGGGTACCGCCATGCAATGGTCTTAGTTTGGGGATCGAAGGAAAAAAGAACCCGTTCCGTTTTGCCGTTTGGATCGTGCTTGGTTCCTGTTGAGTAATACTCTTTGCCCTCTTCAAATGGGGCTGGTTTTACAAAATAGACCGAGCAGCCCTCAAAAGCCAAAAAGTAGAACAGGTGCGTCACTTCGCTATAAGAAGGCGAGAACCAGTTGGTAGCACCTTCAACGCCGGGACAGATTAGGGTTCCATCCGGGGTCGGCTTTAAGTCCGTAATCATCGGACGACCATTGGCATCCACGCCTGTCGCCCAATTGATCTTCTTTGCAAATGGCGTAGCCGATAGGAATTTTCCATTGGTTCGATCAAGGAGATAGATAAACCCATTTCGGTTTGCCTCGATTAGAAGCTTCCTCGGTTTTCCCTCATATTGCATGTCTACAAGGACAGGTGTCTCCACACCATCGTAGTCATATAAATCATGCGGTGTGAATTGGAAGTACCATTTCAATTTTCCGCTATCCGGATCGATCGCCAGCAGACTCGCGGTGTAAAGGTCATCCCCGGGCCGGATGCTGTCATCGTAATCCGGCGCTGCGTTGCTGGTGCCCCAGTATAGGATATTCAGCTCTGGATCATAGGTTCCCGGCATCCAGGTTGTCCCACCACCGTGCAGATAACTATCTCCAGGCCAGCTTGAAGAGCCGGGTTCTCCCGGGCCGGGAATCGTCCACAGACGCCATGCCAACTTGCCAGTTATAGAGTCGAAGGCAGCAAGAAAGCCGCGAACTCCGTCGTCGCCGCCTGAGGTTCCTACCAGTACTTTGTCTTTTACGATCAGTGGAGCACTCGTGCCTCCATAGTTCTTGTTCCAGTCGGCGTATGCCACATCCCAGATCAGGTTTCCCGATCGTGCGTCCAGGCACAAGAGGTGAGCATTGTCGGTTTCCATGTAAAGCCGCGTACCCAGGAGAGCAACACCGCGGCTGATATGGCCGGAGGCGTCATCGATCAAGCCCCGGGAAACCGGCCGAGAGTAGTGCCACAGGATCTGTCCGGTTTGCGCATTGAGGGCATATGCATCATTGGAAGCCGTGACGTACATGATTCCATCGACAACGACGGGGGTAACTTCAAGAATGCCAGCGTTTCTGCTGTGGAAGACCCATTGAGCCTGAAGATGTTGGACATTTTGCGGTGTGATTTGCGTAAGGCTGCTAAAGCGCCTTCCTGTGTAATCACCGTTGTAAGAAGGCCAGTCGTCTTTAATCGTTCGAGAGAGCAGCTGTGAGGCTTGTACGCCTGGAGCACGTGCGAGGGATGGATCACTATCCTGCCCGCTCAAGGGAATAGACAACATATACGCGTACACAGCGATTAGCCATCTCCTCCGTAGACTCATGGGTCAGCGTCCTTCTTCCCTTCCGGTTACAAATACTTCCCCTAGAGCTCCGCGATCGAGCCCGCTGCTATCGATCAAGTGAACGGAGACTCGCGCCACGCTCTTCGTCGTGGTTATCGTTTGTGAGAGCTGAACCGGGTCTTGCGGTTGAACCGATTGGAGGTAGACCTCCCCTGTTTCTGCGCCGCCTCCATCATAAAGATATGCCTTCAGCATGCCGGGAAAGAAGACGCCAAAACTGCCCGAAAGTTCGAGCTTTCCGGCGCTGTTCTTTGCGACGAGAGGTCGACCCACCATGCCTGCCTCGGTAACAGTTTTCAAGTCGGGACTCATACGTGACGGAAACCAGTAGGTATCCATTGCGTATGTTTCGCCGGACGCCAAGACTGCCATAGGGCTGTTCAGTTCTGCCTCCATATAGTAGGGAGTCTCTTTAAGATTTTTCGAGGTCAGGTAGGGCATACCCTGAGCATTCAGTTGCAAAGTGGGTCCGTTCTTGTAGAAGATAACCGAAGCCTTATCGGGATAATCTGCACCCTCAATGTACCTGGTCTTTTCGACCATCGCATAGTGAGTTGCGCCATCGACTAATGCAATCCAACCGGCGGTGGAGTCGAGCCACACCTCGTTTTCAAGGTATTTCCAATTTAGCCGAAATAATCCGTCCTTTACGCTAAAAGAGGGATCATTCGCCAGCCCATCGCGGACATGATAGCCGTTCAAATATGAGGAGCGGGGATTGAGCGGCGCAAAGGCCCAAAAGTCATGATTGTACTGACTGGGATCGCCGGCGTCGGACAGGTCATACTGAGAGACGGACTGCACAGACCAGGCGATCGAATGACCCGTGATGTTCCTGGTAATCGCATGAAAAAAGATTTCAGGGGAGTCGCTGCCGATACTTATCTCACGCGTGTATTGAAGGCCCGTGGGCGGGTCCGGGGGACCCTCCAACCGCACTGTGCAGCGATTGTTTTGTGACAGAATCGAGAAGGCATATGCGCCGTCGTCAAGAGGAGTGGAAGCTCCTGTCCAGTGCTGCTCGTCATCATTGCCTTCCGGTAAAGGCCAGATCTTGTCGCCACCATAGTTGATCCAACGTCCCGCAGCCTCGGCCGGGGAAATGTACTTGCCTTTGTAAACCTGGTTGACGAATAAATAAGGGTGTCCATTGAAACTGACCTGCATCAGCCGACCGCCCAACTGAGGAACAAAGGTCAACTTCACCCATTCGTTCGCTACCTCCTGGGCTTGCCAACCGTCGAAGACTACTGCATGAATTTGACATGCAGACGATGGAGCGGGAGTTGACTGCTGAGCACTCGCCAAGGAGAGCACTAGAGCAAAGGCCAGGAAGCAGCTGACGGCAGTTAATTTCATCTACGTGCGCCTTTGTCCGCAGGACCGGCGGATGAGTGTTTTACCGCGATGAAGGAGATTTGCTCGGCAGCCTCATCGTGCACTTCGAAGTTCTGCTGCAGCGCCGATCTGGCAGGATAACGGCTCTTAAAAAACTTGCCATATAACGCGTTCACTCGATCAGCGTCCTGTATCTGGCGCAAATAGACAGTACTGAAAACAACATCAGAGAAATCCATGTCAGCTTCCTGCAATCCATCCAAAAGATTGCGCATGGATTGCCGCAGCTGCAGCTCAAGGTCAGGCGTGACGATTCCTTGATCCGGAATGAAGCCATCTTTAGCAGAGAGATACAGAGTGTCGCCATAGAGAATGCCCGGGCTGGCGGTGTGGCTGGGAGGCATATTTTTTGGCCGGATTGCTTTGCGTTTGCTGAGGTCTACTCCGGCGATGCAACTAAATGCGATGTGATCCCCTTTAGGAAGATCGACGACCTGGATGGTCCCGCGGCCCGGTGTATTGCCGAATTCGAAATAACTCGCATAAATCTTGCCCATAACGTCGTATTGCCCACCGACGCTCATGTAGGGGTTCACCCATAGAACATTCTTCATGCTTAGCTGGGCAGCTTTGAGCACTGCACTTACATTGTCGAGAGCTTGCCTGACTTCTCCGGGAAAGTCAGACGCTTGTTTCCCGGTAAGCGGATCCCGGCCTCCCTGCGCTGACAGGTACAAGATTTCACCTGCCCGGATTGCAGGAGGATCCACCTGCGGCCCGCGCGCCCAGCCTGGTGGCCAAATCGCTTTCCTGTGAATCGTGTCTGCTACGGCAATGCAGTTGATTTCCACCTTTTCCCCATCTGGAAGAGCAGCAACCGTGAGAACAGTTCGCGCTGGAGGGCTTTGGCCGATTGTCTGCCAATAAACCTCATTCATGTCTGCCACATCGTGCTCATCCGCGAGATAGATGTTCATCCAAACAACATTCCCAAAATCCATGCCTGCACCCTTCAGCACAGCATGAACGTTGCTGAAGGCTTGCGCGACTTGTTCGGCTAACCCCGGTGGACGTGTGCCGTCGGGCTTACGGCTTCCTTGACCAGATATGTAGAGCGTGCCCCCGGCCAGAATCCCAGGACTATAGAACGAATCGGCAGCCACATAGCCCTGCGGTTGAATGACTTTGAATCCGACGTCTTGGCCAACGAGATTGAGCCCGAACGCGCAGAAAAAAAGGCAGGCAAAGAATGGAAGGCTGCGCTTGAACCGATCGATCATTTCTCCTCCGAAAGATTAGTGCGCCTGCAGGTAGGGGACGAATCCGTGTGCTCGGGTCCCTATTTTGTACACGGATGTCGTTGCAGTTATGTACAGGGTTGAGTAGTCGGGGTCTCCCCATGCGAGATTTGCCGGCTGCTCGGGAACTACGATGGTCCCCAGATGAACGCCATGCGGGGACCATACCCATATACCCCTTGGACCTACCACATACAGATTGCCATTTCGATCAACCTTCATGCCGTCTGGTACACCATCCTTTGGACCACCTGGCTCTGTGCCGAAGATCCGTCCATTGCTCAACCCACCGTCTGCGTGAAAGTCGTATACGTGGATATTTCTCTGGGTGGAGTCATCAACATACAACTTGGTGCCGTCTGGAGAAAACGCAAGTCCATTCGGATCTTCCACGTCCTTTGTCAACAGTTGAAGTTGACCGTCCGGAGCGATGCGGTAGACGCCTTTAAAGGGGAGTTCCTGCTTTTGTCCGCGAGGCAAGTCAGACGTTGGATCCGTAAAGTAAATAGCGCCATCCGGACCGAGCACTACGTCGTTGGGACTGTTCAAACGCTTGCCTTGGTAATGATCCACGACTATTTTGTAGCTTTTGCCATCGGGCGATAGACGGATGATCGCCCGCAGAACGCTGGCACAGTCTAAAAGGCGATGTTGTGGATCATAGGTATTGCCATCGGGGTCGCCCAGAGAGATGATTTCCTGTTTTTGCCCAGTGGAAGTGTTTACCTTGAAAATTTTGTTGAGAGTTTCATCGCTCACCCAGAGATAACCGGAGCTATCCCAAACAGGCCCCTCCGTAAAACCGAAGCCCGAAGCCAGCTTGGTAAGCTGTGCTTTCCGATCAAAGAGAGTCCAGAACTCCGGTGTGAGCACCTGAAGTTCGAACGCACCGTTGCTCGTTTCTCCATGACTTAGACGGTGGGCCGACCCGGCAATCATGAGCAAGGTCAAAGCGGCTATCGCAACCTTGAGGGTGACGATGTTGAACCACGAGTCCCTGGAGCAAAAAGATAAGCGATTATTCATCATCATCGTCAGATTTTGAAGATTGTTTTGGAGAGTGCCTGGAATTTTCACTTCCCACATGAAGGAGATAACTGACCAGGTCATTTATCTGTTCGTCATTCAACATCGATCCGTAGTCGACCGGCATCAACGAGTAAGACCCAAGATCTATTTGGGCGAGTTGTGACTTCTGAAAAAAATGAAAGTCTCCATCCATTGTCTGGATCGAAACGGAAAAATTATCGTCCACCTTGAGCAATCCAGTGAACTTCTGTCCTGTGTTCGTCACGACGGTTGTAGCTTTCTTCTGGGGAGGCAAAAAATTTCCGGGATCCAAAATCACGCTTCGAATCTGGCCTGCGCTTTCGTTCGCGCCGTAAAGCGAAAGATCACTGCCAATAAAGCCGCCTTTCCCATTGACCATATGGCATTCTGAGCATCGTGCCTCACCAAAGAAAAGAGCTTCTCCACTCCTCGGGTTTCCCGGGAGCTTGATGTCGGTTCGTCGCCCTTGCAGAGTTCGTAAATATTGAATAATAGCGGTCACTTTCTCTTGGCCGAGCCAGCCAAAGGCAGGCATACCAGTCCCGGAGACTCCATTTTTTGCGATCGCAATCAGGTCTGAATCGGCAAGTCGCTGCACGTCTGGAGCAGATGCGATGTCCGGACCGTGTTCGCCCCCGCGGCCATCGGATCCGTGGCAGCTCCCGCAGTTGGAGGTAAAGAGCATCGATCCTTGAACATCCGCTGCAGTAGTAGTGCTTGCCGGTTGTTGTGCGCGCAGATTCGTGATCGATACCAATCCAAGCAGCAAACATGGGATGGAGATCGTGTGCCACCAACTCATCATTCGCCAAAGACCTCTTTCAACCTTCGATACCCACTGGGCCAGCACCAAGCTTGCGCAGTTGGCCTTAGTGTTCTGCGCCTATTTGCACCATACCCGGATACCACGAGCGCACGGCGAGAATACGCGACTTGACGTTGGCAGCACTGTAATATCCGACGGTGCAGTTGAGCCGAAAGAAATAGGCATCCCCCGCTTTGGCGGGATGCCGCCCCGCGATTCCATCCATTCCGCTCCCTGCCACCATCACGCCGTGGCCGCTCAAGACCAGGTAAATTTCCTCTTCGCGCTCATGGTGATGAGGAAAGTTAGTACCGCCTGGTGCGATCTCCATTAGGAAGAGGCTGGTCAAAACGCGGCCGGCTGCAATGCGGTCGCGCTTGCTGTCGACGTCACCCATCAGCAGACGGTAACGAGTCGAATCGGGATGGCCGCTCACCATAGTTGTCGGCACATCCTCGATATTGGCCTTTAGAGGCTGCGGCGGTGGCTGAGTTTTCTCAAAGCCTTTCGTACGAAAACCCATAATGATCGCGGTTAGTGGCATGTCTGACTTATTGCTCAGAACATGCGGAATCGTTGATGGAATATATAAGTAGTCTTCTTTCTTCAGCGGGACGATTGCATCTCCGTACTTCACGGAGCCCGCGCCTTCGAGCACCACGTACACCTGGTCTTCGTCTGAATATTGAACCAAACGGCAGACGCCATTCGGATCAATCACCACTTCTCCATAACGTGCTACTCCGACGACTACGGATGTATCCGAGTCTCCCTTCCCGAACAACGCCCGGTAGTGGCACGTCTTCGTCGTCATATCTGACTGCTTCTCCCCAACCGCAGAAGTGTCACGATATAGAAAGGTTGGATCGATCTTGCGATCGTTCGCGTGGAGCAGAGGTGCGCAGAAAATTCCTATGACCAGAGCGACGAGCACGACGGCATGGCGTCGGCTGTCTGCCCCATGGCATATTGCGATCGAAGAAAGTCTCTCGGGATCTAGATATCTGTTCACTGCGATTGTTTGCGGGCTTTGTCAAGAATCTGACGTAGGCGATTCCCTACCGTCAGATCTTCTCCCTGCTGTAAGGTCATTGAGATAATTTGCAACACGTTCGGAGGCGCCTCCTCTTTTGCCTTGGGGTCATCGCCTTCGCGGACTGCGGGTACTCCACTTGGATTATTGTTCGTGAGCACCTCGATACGGGGTTCGCCCTCCCGCAGCTGTTGAGCGCATTGGTCCACCGTCAAACCGAACCGCTGCACGTCCCACTTTACCGTCAGGGTCGGATAGCTGTTCTCGTCTTGAGGGGTCATGATGGATGTAGTGACTCCTGGTACGGTTTGAACTAGCTTCTGGATGCGTTCGACCCTGCTCTGCCACTCTTTGGTTAGGTCCGCAAGATCAGCTTGAGACCAATATTCGACTGCTGCAAGAATCCCTATAATCTCTTCTTTGCCGACCTTCATGGGCCGACATACGGCGCCCTCCCATGGATTGTTATTCGCCATTGCGGCATCGATCAGGTCCTTCCGGCCTAGCAGCACCCCGGAACACTGCGGACCACCCAAACCCTTTCCACCGCTAAAGCAATAAAGATCGACGCCGATCTTTGCGTAGCGTCTGAAATTCTCAAACGGGGGAATGCCGGCCGCATCGTCCAATAGCAAGGGGACGCCGGCTGCCCGCGTGATCTTCAGCGTATTCTGCAAGCGGTCGTCCCGCCACGTTGTATAGACCATGGCCGTTTGCGGGGTAATGGCCGACTGCAGATTGTCCACTCCATGCGCAAGCACCAACTTTCCTCCGGCGAGGCGTATCGCACTGTCGAATGCGCTCCGCCCTCCCAGCATCACAACTTCATGTTTCAAACCGGTTGTGTCGGGCAGTTGCCACACATTTTTTGGATCGGTCCCGGCGATGCAGCCCGCAGTCGCCAGAGCCATCGCACCAGCCGAGCCAGACGTGACCATTCCGGATTCGGCACCAGAAAGCTCCGCAAGCTTTTTGCCCGCTGCGCGCTGTAGTTCAAACAAGTCAACAAATTGTCGCGATGCAGCCTCGACCGCTTCCCGCACGCCCGGTAATTCCAATGACCCGCTCAGATACGTCCACGTCCCCCGCGCATTGATCAATGGCCGGACCCCAAGACGGGTATAAACATCGGCGGAGGAAGATTTTCCCGTAGTAGCCGCCACGGTGCTCGCAAAACTTCGCGAGGCAATGGTGGCGAAGAGAGGAGCAGCGGCCAGCAATTTAAGAAAAGATCGCCGATCATTCAGATTATTTTTGAGCTCACGCTCGGGCAGCATAATGTTCCTTTCCTATTGCAGCTGCCCCTAGGGCCCGCTGGTTGTTGTCCGCGTGGAGTCGTGATCGATACCAGTCCAAAGGCGCAAAGTTGGTCGAAATCACTTGCCGTCGATTCAGCATTCGCCCATTGTGCCGCCATCAAACTGGCAACAATTGCAGATCTGAACACAAATTTTTCCTAGAACAGGAACTTCAAGGCAACCTGCATGATACGAGGATCGTTGGCACCAGTTACATAACCGAAACCACCCTGGCCGGTGTTGTTGACGAGCCCATTCGGATTCGTAAACTGCGTATGGTTGAAGACATTGAATGCTTCTGCCCGAAACTGCAGCTTAGTGTTCTCGGTAATATCAGTGGTCTTTAGCAGAGCCATGTCAAAATTATTGATGCCAGGACCGGAGAAGGATCGCCGCATTGCGTTGCCTACCTGCCCGATTGTTTCCGGGACGAAGTAGTTCGGATTGAAATATGGCAGCCCCTTTCGCGGGTTTCGATTTATATAAAGAGGGCTGCCGTTGTTCGCGTAGTTTGGCACATCTACGTTTGCATTGAAGGCACCAAGCAGTGAATTATCGTCATTCTCATTGAGAGTAACCGGCTCTCCCTTGGCAAACGTAGCTACGCCGGAAAGCTCCCATCCAGCGGTGAACAGCTTCGCAATATCCCCTCCGCCGATAAAGTGATCGAAGGGCAATTGTATGGTGTAGCTGGCGACCAGGTTATGCGGAACGTTAAAGCTCGATAATGCGTAGGTTTGGGCCGGATTCAACGGATTGGTCGCATCAAAGGAGTCCGAACCGTTATCCAGCGACTTCTCAAAGGTATATCCAATGAGGAAGTTCAGGTATTTTTCGTTGTGCTCCAGAGTCACCTGCAGCGAGTTGAAGCTGGAGCCGACTGCGGTCTTCATGTAGGGATTGCTGTTGAAGTTAATCCCGAAGGTCGTCCTGGTTCCGTTCACTGTCTGGCCACTCGCCGTGGTATAAACTGTGTCTTCCCCGAACGGCCCGCAAGTCGTCGTACCAGGCGCTACATTGGCTGGGTTACTCAATTGCAGGCAGAGGGACTGGTCTCCTGGATTTGATTCCTCAAACGTCAGCAGCTGCCGCCCGATGGTCCCGACGTAATTCACGCTGAGTACGGTTGCAGTCCCCAATTGCCGCTGAAGAGAGAGTTCCCATTCCTGGACATAGGGCACCTTGTTTTTGTAGTAGTAATAGTCGGATCCGCCGATGGGTGTCGCTCCCGCCCAATTAAAGGTTGTATCGGGATTCTGAGGAGACACGTTGGTTGGAGGAAAGACGAAGGGAAACTTCTGTCCGGCCGGAGTTCCCGATGGCCGATCGACAAACGGTGTGGCCAGCTCAGTCGATGACACAGAATAGTAGTTGCCATAAGGAGCATCGCCTACCTCGACGAATCCGGTGGCGTCCTCAATAGAGCTATAGAAGATACCGTAACCCGCACGTATGCTGCTTTTTCCGGCAGCGCCCAACACCTTGCCGAGGAAACCGTCGCTCACGTCTGGCGCCCAGGCAAAGCCGATCCTGGGACCAAAGTTGGTGTACTTGGTTGGCCCGAGCGTGCGCGGGATGCCCGGGTCTCCGGGCACCACCAGACCGAGGGGAGCACCGGGAAATGATAGCGATTGTTCACCGGGAACGACCGTTTCCAGCTTGTTCTGGGTGTCGTACCAGGGAGTAGCGGCTTCCCATCGCAGGCCGTAGTTGAGGGTGAAATTGCGGTTCACACGCCAGCTATCCTGACCATAAAATCCATAATATTTGCTTCGCGAATCGAGAAGCTGCTGGCTGGCCTGCACAAAACTGGTGGGCGCCCCAATCAGGAAATCGGCGAAGTCCAGGCCAGTCTCTGCGCCATCAAAACCAAAACACCCGTTGTAGCAGTCATAGTTACGCTCGTTGATCTGGTTGTAGTGGAGGTTGGTGCCAAACTGCAGAGTGTGCGTTCCAAAGACCTTGGTGACGTTATCGATGATCTGGAAGGTGTTGTTATATTGCCTCAATGCGTCAGGCGGGACACCAAGGCTGAAGTTGTTGAACATAAAGTTTGAAACACCCTCGTACGCAGGGTTGATAGGGGAGATACCGCCCTCGGGGCCCCACGGAGTAACAAAACCCTGCGAGGCAAGCGAGACACCCAAACCCTGGCCTGAGGTTGGTTGGCCGGTCAGGTTTACGTCGCGCAGATATGCGAGACGAAGATCGTTGACGGTCGATGAGTTAAACGTGGTCGTCAACCCTAAATTGATCATTTGCGTTTGACCCTGATTGGTTGCAGAAAAGCCCGGGACGTTTACCTGGCTATACGGATTCTCGGTGTGGAATCGGTCAATGAAGTAATAGCCGAACACAGCGCCGATTCGTGTAGGAATGTCGATCCGGCCGCTTCCCTTATCGTCGCTCAATGTCCCGTTGTAGGCAGAGGTGGAGTAGTTAGGGGTATTGTTGACAACTCCATTGGCCGTAGGGAGGAACTTCAGCGAGTTCACCGCAACCGGCGACCACGCGCTTTGAGGAATGACAGCATTGGGAAAGACGCAAGTTCCGGGATCCGCGCAGCCAGGAGTGTAATAATTTTCTCCCTGCGTTACCGGATATCCCAATGTCTGAGAGAGAGTGTTAGCCCAGCCGGCACCGACTACTGTGCCAGTGAGCGCGTCCGCCTGGTCCGTCAGGTCACCCGTGCGATCGGCATCTGAAGGCACGGGATAGCTCTGAGTCTGGCCCAAAATCTGCCGGGTTCCCTGGTAATCGCCAAACCAGAAGATCTTGTTCTTGCGGATCGGACCGCCCACCGTACCGCCGAATTGATTCTGGATGAAAACGCCGCGTGTCGGAGCGTAGTAGTTTCTGGCATCCAGATCGGTGTTGCGCAGGAAATCGAACGCCGTGCCGTGATACTGATTGGTTCCGGACTTGGTGACAACATTGACCTGGCCACCGCTGTAGTTTCCATACTCCGCATCGAAGTTGTTGGTGATGATACGGAACTGGGCGATGGAGTCGAGATTGGGGATCATTGCGGCGCCGTTGTGGACGCCTTCTTCCGCATTTGCCCCATTCACCATGAATGCGTTGGATCCGGTGCGGCCCCCGTTGACGGATTGTTGGCCGTTGTCCAGGTCACCCGAGACCTGAGTCGCTCCGACTCCCGATGTGCTGCTGTCCTGGCTATGGGAATAAGGCGATACGCCTGGTTGCAACTTCAACAGGTCGATGTAGGAACGTCCGTTCAACGGCACAGAAGTAATCTTTTGGCCGTCAATGACTACGCCATTCTGCGTGCTCTGTGTCTCCACTTGCAGAGTGTCGCTTTTTACACTGACAGTATTGGTAACCGTGCCGAGCTGCATGATGATGTCGATGCGGAGCGCGGAGTTCGCATCTATCTTCACGCCGGTTTGGATATAGTCGCGGTAACCCTGCTGGCTGACCGTCACGTTATAAATGTCAACGCTCAAAGTCGGGAAGCTGTAAAAACCCTTCGAATCGCTGACTGCGGTGGTCTTCACGTTCGTCGACAAACTCGTAGCTACTACGGTCAATCCTGGCATGACGGCTCCGCTGGGGTCAGTAACCACTCCAGAAATCGAGCCGGTAATGGCCGCCCACATGGCAGCTGTTCCCAGAAGCGCGGCTAATAAGAAGATAGCTAACCTGATAAATCGAGCCATGGCGGTCCGACCTTTCAAATCAAGACTAGTGAGCAATTGGAGTCAGGGTAATACGAAAGCGATCGATGGAAAGCGATAGTAATAGTAAGACCCCAAGGAGTCAACACAGAAAATATTGGCGTATCGGCATAGGCGGACCGAGAGTGGCCTGAAGGTCCGGTTTGCCGACGACCGAGCGGTCGTGTTGCACCATACCTCTCACAATCAAGGAAGCAGATCGTTCAGCTCCGCAGCTGAAGCTTCATCCAGGTAGATTGTGGCGTTGGGATGTGTACGCAGAATGGTAGCAGGGCAATCGGTAGAAATCGATTCAGTCAGGCTACGGCGAACGATCGTTGCCTTACGGATTCCTGGAACCGACACGATGAGTCGCGGGACGCGCAGAAGTGCCGGGATTGTAATGGTGATCGCAGATTCGGGAACCTCGTCGGTGCTGGCAAACCATCCCTCGGCAGCTTGCTGCTCTCTGCACACACGGTCAAGATGAACGACCTTCACATCCAAGGGGTCATTAAAATCGGCTACTCCCGGATCGTTGAACGCGAGATGCCCATTTTCTCCAATACCCATGAGACAAAGCTGAGGCTCAGCGATGCATAGCTTCGCGGCATAGTCACGGCTGAATGCCTCGGCATCAGGCGCAGTGCCATCCACTTCATTGAATTCTCTCAGGCTCACCTTCTCTGTCAGTTTCTCTCGCAGGTATCCGCGAAACGACGCCGGATGGCTGATCGGAAGGCCGATATATTCATCCATGTGAAAACCACGCACTCTGGTCCATGGAAGATTGTCCATCTTCGTAAGCGCATCAAGCGTAACAAGCTGCGAAGCACCAGTAGCGAAAATCACATTGATTGTTTCTTCACGTTTTTCAATTTCCTTGATGGCCTCGGCTGCCGCCTGTGCCGCTGCTTTTCCCATTGAAACCGCATCTGGATAAATCTCGACTCTTGCGGTTTCAACCTGGAAGCTTCGCATCCTACATGACTCCTGGGATCCAGTGCAGAGCGTTGTCATGGTAAAGCTTGTGCAGTACTGCGGTGGGAAGAGCTAACCCCTGCACCTGATGATCCCTGTATTGAAGTGAATCGGATGTCGCGAGGAAGCGCCAATCGAAGGCGTAGGAGCTCTCCCACTGCTTCACTGCATCTTGAGCTTTTGCTTCTGGGGCAAGGCTGTGATCGGTCGCGTAAATTAACCGGTCCTGATACTTCTCGATGAAGGCAATCGCATCTGTCCGCGGCAGCATAACAATGTAAGGCATGCGAGCTGCAATATCCACTGCGAAGTTCGGATAACGGTCAAGGCGATCCGCCAATAGTTTGAAATCGGCTTCCATACTGCCCAGGTGCGCGCCCACAACACGAAGCTTCGGATTCCTCTCGAGGACATGATCGCGAGCTACCAGAATCGCCGCCTTCGATGGCGCATTCGGCTTTTTATACATGTACCACTCTGGGTGCTGCATGTAATACCCATAGTCTGGTGATTTAGGCGTTGGCGGCTCCCAGATAGAATCTGGATCAGCCAGGTGAGCGATGAGTGTTTTATCGCGATCTGAAATTTCCTTATAAATCGGTTCAAACACAGGATCGTCCGGCATCAGGTAGCGTCCCTTGGGATCTTTGACCTGTTCGCCAATGTTCTTCCATATCTTCACGGCTGCTGCTCCATGATCGAAATCGTTATCGATCTCCGCGATAGCAGCATTCCTGAAAGAAGGTTCACGGTAAAGAAATGGATCGAATGTCGTGCACATAGTTGCATATCCGTGGCTGACATTCACAAAGCCCCAAACCTGCCGCCGCTCTTCATCCAGCGACTTCTGATCGGGATCGCGCGCCACGACGATGTCGAGAATATGGAGATTCAGCCGCTCAAGCAATGCGACCAATTCAGGTGAGCTCTGATAAACGTGAGTATGTGTATCGATGGGATCGAGTGCGGCGAATTGCTGGAGCTCCTGGGTGGAAAACGGCCCGGTCACCGGAGCCTCTGTGGCTAAAGAGGATGTAGCTGGCGCTGCAGGCCGTGCTTTACATCCGCATACCGCCGCTGCGGCATATACGAGCAAGAATGTCCATGCTAACTGCCACTTCACTTCGAGATGTACTCGCCGCATATCGTGCCTCGCTTTGAATCGGTCAGGAGAGCAGGTTTGTTCCCCAGCTGGCAGAGTCAGAATCCTGCCGCCAATGAAGCATGATCACTGAAGCGTCTCGTTTGTTACTGCCTATCTGCCGCCATTTCCCTTGCCTGCTGTTGAAGAATGTTCCACATCGTTCCAGAGAAAATCTCCTCCTGTGACTTCTGCGGAACCTCACACGCATCCAGCATGGCGTGATAACGCGACAACGCACCATCGAACTCATCAAGTTCTCCATTGAAGACATCCGAACCGAAGACGAGCTTCTCAAAGGCGTTCGCCCCGTTCTTCGGTGTATGAGGACTGACGAGACCGCTCCACCAGAAAATCGACTGGAAGAAACGGTAGTCGTTCTTCTTCTTGAGAAGAGTCGTTCCCGAAACATCAAAATATAGATTTGGATCCCATCTACCAATTTCGGCTGCTTCGGCATAATCAGGATTTCCAAGATGAGCGCCGATAATCGTCAGCTTCGGCCAGTGCCGCGCGATCAGATCAAGACGAGTCACGCGACTTCGGTCGAAACTGATGTCAGCTGGCTGTTCTGGGTGTAGTCGGTTGACAATACCTGTATGGAAGAGAAGAAGCATGTGGTATCTGTCGGCACGATCATAGATAGGCCAGTAGGAACGGTCATCGTAGTTCTTCAGTGTAGAGGTAATTTCGCCTAAGCCACGAAAGCCTGCCTGATGAAATCTGTCGATCTCATCCAGGACGTTCACGTCGTCTAATTTCACATCTCCAAACCCGACGAAACGATCCGGGTGCTCTCGGATAAATCTAGTTGCCTCAGGCAATCCTTGAGGCGTTGTCAGCAATATTGCCATTCCATCGACGGCGTTCAACTTAACGAGAAGCTTCTCCAAAACACCTGGCTCGCCGTTGTAATGTATATGAACGTCGATCAGCCTTGGAGTGCCGGCTTGCGCTAACGCTGAAATTACGACCGAAAATGTAAAGAGCAATGCCCCCAATCGGTGAAACGGCTTCATTGATTTCTCATTTCGTCCTTCAGATTTGCTGCAGTGAAGTACGTCCGACAGGCTCGCTTCGTAACTGCTGCCTGATTCATTTCAGATCGGTGATAACAGCCTCGTCATAAGTCAATGATTATTCACAATAATCGTGAGAATTTTCCCAAACCAGCGATCCCTTTTTTCGGAATCGTTGTTTACCTTGCGGTGAGCGTCAAGATTCGGCGTAAATGCATGCTCCGCCACGCGACTGCAAAGGTAGCTAAGACGAGCGTCTCTTGGATCAGAGCAATCGTAGCCTAGACCTGCCGACGGAGGTTGGGACGCAGTGTGAGCGAGCCATCATCGTTCAGCTTCTGGTGACAAGCCCACCGCACGGGATAGCGCATTCCCTTTACCTCAATCTCAGCTCTAAGTTTCAATCCTTTCCAATCTACGACGTTCGGAAGCACGAACTGTGCCTGCCGAATCTTGCCCGGCAACGGATAACCGGCGTCCAGACAACCGCTCTTGAGTACCTTTCCGTCCTGGCTCTCCACAGTTACTCTCAATACACCTGGTACACCCGCGATGCCGTCATTTGCGAAACCGATAATCAACCCTTGATAACTGTCGTCCCTATAGCTCCAGATAAAAGACGGCCTCACCCGATACCCAATCCGGCGACTAATTCGGTCGAACGCTGCCGGATAAGCCTGGTAGTAGCTCATCAGATTCTTTGCATTGATCTGGTGAAAGTTCCAGAGCGAAAAGTAATTCGCCCCGACATCGATCACATGAGCAATCATGTTTTCTGCCGGAGATATCCCTTCATATGCCGCGCCCGGATCAGGAGGTTTCCCGGGAAGCCCTTGCTCGAGTAATGCGGCAATCCAGGGCGGCCGATTGCTGAGCGCTTCAATCTGCTCGTTCTCGATAAAGATTGTGTCACTTCGAATCCAATTGTTGCTGCGGACCGTGCGGTCCAGCAGTTCTGAATTACCAACCCGGCTGAAGTCCGGTTGCGTATTGGTGAGCAAAGGAGTCTTCGAAAAGTGCTCGAGTTGGACTTCGAGCATATTCATCCAGGTCCGCTCTGCTGTCTGGTAGTTTGGGAAAGGATTGTTGGCGAATGGCCACGTGTGCCCCTCGCCCCAGAAGCCGTACATAAAGGTGTCGATAAATTCGATGAGCGGGTTGCCATTGAATTCCGCTGCCAATTGTTCAACCAGTTCTTTGAATGCCTGCTGGAAAAAAGGATGGTCAAACCGGGGTTGATAACGCGAGTGCGGATTCTCCAAAAACCTTTTCCCGTCCGCGCTGCTTTCTTGATCGCTAACAACGAGATTTACTTTCGGCACTTTATCGAGAACAAAATCTGGCAGGGCTGCTTCGTGCGTGTAGTCAGGAGCGGACATCTGAATCCGCAATCCGACACGCTTGTTGTTTTTCTTCGCCGCTTCAAAAACCAGCTTCACATAATCGGGCAACTCCAGGCGCCCGGGCCTCGGCTGCACTTCCCTCCACGTCGGACGGATGTAAAGCTGCTGGCCTAATGGAAAACGAGCTAAATCCTCAATTGCTTGCGGAATATTGTCTGATTTGATTTCCTCGGTGCCACTGTCTGCTGTGATATAGGTGACGAGTCCCATGCCATAGTTCGGCACGGCGCCTTCCGATGGAGTAGTAGTCATCACCACATCGTCAGTGGGGATAACCGCATCCGGTGGATATTGAGGGAACGGGCCTTGATTGAGCCGATCCGTCACCTGAGGCCCGGAGCCATAGTCGAACTTTCCCCAATTGTGAGCGGGCACTTTGGCCTGCGCTTTACCCATTCCAAGTTCTGCAGCTACCGCAGCAGCGACAGTGCTCTTTAGAAAGTCTCTACGTTGCATTTGGAGTGATTTCCTCACCTATGGTTCGAATACATTCGACCGAATGTCCTGGAACTCCAATTTCAATAGGAAATTTACATCTTTCAGCAAACTGTCGAAATATTACTGTTTATAGGGTTTTACTTTCGTTTTCCAGCACAGGCGTTAAATCCTTCAATGACCTCTTGATAAAAGCTGTTTAAAAGGTTATCAGCGGGTTCCGAAAGATGGCGAGAATACAATCCACATCCACGCATACAAGATGCATACCTGCCCATCTCTGTCGATCCAAAATCCATTGACTATGCGTGTCTTTCCTTGTATTACAAGCTCTTACGCTTTATTTCGTTACATCTTTCTTTACATTGTTGGCTGTAGTCAAGGACAATCCTGTGCGTTCACCGAAAATTGTGATTTTGCAATCTGACAATGACCTGTTCCGAAGATTGAAATCAGTGGCGGCAGCCAGGCTTTGGATTGTTTTCGTCAGTGTGTTTGCAGTTTCTTCATTCGCAGCAGCGACGGATGTACCCGGCGGTAATCCTCGAATTCAAGGCGGCAAGGTCCGCATTGAGTTCGACAACCACCTGCGCAGCCGGGTGGTTGCCTGTTTCGATAAGAAGGAAACCGTGTTGGGGCCATTCACGGCTTCTGAGACTGTGACAACCGCCGATAAGCTCTGGACCGGATTCCTTCTGACCTCGCAAACACACGAGCACACAAAAGACGCTTTCGGTGAAGGCGAGCGGCTCACCGTGGAGGGAAAGGCAGGCGCCCTCACAAAGAGGGTCTCCGTCACGATATACAACGACTTTCCCGCGATGGCGTTCTTTGATGTCCAGTACACCAATACCGGAACCTCGAAGCTCGTGATCAAAAGTTGGACCAACAACTCATACACGGTGAGCGCCCAATCCGGTGTGGGCGGGCAAGCTTTCTGGTCTTACCAGAGTGGCTCCTACGAGAAACGTCCCAACTGGGTCGTACCGCTTCACACCAATTTTCGACAGGAAAATTATCAAGGCATGAATGCCAGCGACTATGGGGGCGGCACGCCGATAGTCGATGTCTGGCGGCGGGACGTTGGAATAGCTGTGGGACACGTCGAGCCGCGGCCGAAGCTCGTTTCCTTGCCTGTATCGATGCCCGATGCTCTACACGCTGAAATCGCCGTACGTTTCGCCAAAGCCATCTCATTAAGCCCCGGCGAAAGTTTTCATACTTTTCGCACCTTCGTCGCCGTCCACCAGGGAGACTACTTCCGCGCGCTCGTCGACTATCGGCGCTTCATGACGAAAGAAGGTTTCCAAATGGCGACAGCTCCCGATGCCGCTTTCGGCGCCATTTGGTGCGCATGGGGATATGGCCGATCCGTTCAGCCTAAGCAGGTGTACGACACACTTCCGACGGCGAAGCGACTGGGATTTAAGTGGGTCACTCTTGACGACGGTTGGCAGAACAATGTGGGCGATTGGGCGCTTGATCCCAAGAAATTCCCACATGGAGACGCAGACATGAAGGCCCTGGTTGACCGTATTCACCAGGAAGGATTCAAGGCCCAGCTCTGGTGGTCACCGCTCAGCGCGGTGCCAGGCTCGCAATTGCTGCGGGATCATCCCGACTACGAGTTGTTGAATCGCGACGGATCCAGGAGAAAAGTTTCCTGGTGGAACTCCTACTATTTGTGTCCAGCGGATCACCGCGTCGTGGAGTACCACAAGGCATTGGTCAAAAAGATATTGGTCGATTGGGGATTTGACGGACTGAAGCTAGATGGTCAGGACATGAACGGAGTTCCGGCCTGCTATAACCATGCTCACCATCATGCGCAACCGGAGGATTCGGTCGAAGCTCTGCCGGATTTCTTTCGCGCAATCTACGATACCGCACAGTCTGTAAAACCTGGGGCGCTAGTGGAATTCTGCCCCTGCGGCACGGCGTACTCTTTTTTCACCATGCCGCACTTCAATATGTCGGTGGCTTCCGACCCGGAAAGTTCCTTTCAGGTTCGCTCCAAGGCTAAAACGTTAAAGGCCCTGATGGGAGACAACGTTCCATTCTTCGGCGATCACGTCGAACTCAGCGATGGCGGCAATGACTTTGCGTCCACTGTGGGAGTAGGAGGCGTCGTGGGAACGCAGTTTGTTCTTCCGTCTTTAGTCACAAAGCACGGCAAATCCGATCTGACTCCTGAGCGCGAGAAGGAATTTGAAAAATGGCTTCGCATCTATCGGGAAAAGATGTTGTCCAAAGGACAATATCTGGGGCAGCTCTATGACATCGGCTTCGATCTGCCGGAGACGCATGTCATCCGCAAAGACCGGACCATGTATTACGCCTTTTTTGCAAAACAGTGGAAAGGGGCAGTCGAACTGCGCGGCCTCGAAGACCGGAACTACAGTGTCGTGGACTACCTTACAGGAAAAAGCCTGGGGATAGTGTCAGGACACAACGCGCATCTGCCGATCGAATTCACCGGCAATTTGCTTATAGAGGCGCAGCCGCAATGAACAGTCTTACAAACTGGCGTTGTGTGTTCTTGAGAGGACGAGCGTGAAATTTCTGTCCCTTATTATGTTATCGGTGTGCGTATCCGGAGCCTTTGGCCAATCCAGCTCCTCCTTCTACGTATCGAATACCGGGAATGATTTGAATCCCGGCACACAAACGTCACCTTGGCGCACCATTCAACATGCCGCAGATACTGTGCGCGCGGGTAGTACCGTCAATGTGCGAGGTGGAATTTACGAAGAGCGCGTAACCATCAGCGCATCAGGCAACCCCACGGATGGATACATTACTTTTCGAAGCTATCCCGGAGAGAGGGCTGTCCTCGACGCAGAGGGTCTTACTCCCAATGGCAGAAGCGCGATATTGACTATTCACAACAAGAGTTACGTCAGGGTTGAAGGCTTTGAAATTCGCAACTACCGCACCGCCGAACATCAGCTCACTCCATTGGGCATCAGTGTTATGGGTGCCGGATCCCATATAGAACTGCTAAAGAATAACGTCCATCATATTGAGCAGACGTTTGACGGGCGCGATGGTCCGGGGCACGGAGCCAACGCGTTTGGCATTGCTGTATACGGTACCGACTCCAAGACCCCTATTAGTGAACTGGTCATAGACGGCAACGAAGTGCATCATCTCAAGACCGGTTCAAGCGAATCGCTCGTAGTGAATGGGAACGTCACGAACTTCCGCATTACGCGCAATGTTGTCCACGACAACAACAACATCGGAATCGACGTCATCGGTTTCGAGCGCACCGCTCCCGACCCAGCAGTTGACCAGGCGCGCGACGGAGTGGTGAGCGGCAATCTGGTTTACAACATTACATCGCGCGGCAATCCGGCATATGGCAATGATGAATCTTCCGATGGTATTTACGTAGACGGTGGCACCAGAGTCCTGATCGAACAGAATGTCATCCATGATGTGGATTTTGGAATCGAACTGGCCAGTGAGCACAAGGACCGCGCCACCAGTTACATCACTGCACGAAATAACCTTATCTATCACGGCCATACCGCCGGTGTTTCCATCGGAGGTTATGCGCCTGAGCGCGGACACACAGAGCATTGCACCGTGGTTAACAACACGCTCTACGACAACGATACGTCGGGCACAGGATCTGGTGAATTCCAGATGCAGTGGAACATGACGGACAATATTTTTGTCAACAACATAGTCTACGCGGGGCCCCGCTGCCTTCTCACGGTGAACAAATCGCAGACTAATAAAAGCCAGCCGCCCGTCATTGTCGATCACAACCTTTATTACTGCGCCTCCGGATCAAAGGCGAGCAAATGGGGAGCGTCTTCCGCCGCTATGACAGGATTCGACAACTATGTTCAGTCAACGGGGAATGACCGTCATTCCCGTTTTCTGGATCCGCATTTTGTTGATGCTCCCAAGGATTTTCATCTGCGATCAGATTCTCCCGCGATTGCTGCTGGCACGTCCGACAAAGTGCCGGTGGGAGAACTGGATCTTGAAGGCTCACCGCGCGTCAAATCCGGAAACATAGACATCGGCTGCTACCAAACAAAATAGGAAGGAGTCTATTTACACCTGGCGCCGTGAAGTTTTGAGGTTAATCAGTTGATCCATGCGATCGCCCCTCGTTCGACGGATGGAAGCGTAAACCGCATCTGGCCGCCCCGTTGCTTTCCGGAGATCCTCGACTCAACTCCCAGGAATGGAAGGATGTGGAGTTGCGTACCCGGGGGCGCTTGCAACGTAATCTGTATATCGTGTTGTGTGCGCGGCGTCGCTACCTCGCCGGCCTTCAGGCCATCGAAGTTCGCGAGGAATATGAACTGACGCCTGCCGATCGTTGCGACGTGAGCTACGAGGTTTCGTGATGCCGTGACTTCGACCTTGTCGGAGAGATGGAGGGAACGGAGGAAATCGATCGCCCATGGGGAATCGGGGCTGCTGAAGTCCGTCTCCGCATTTTTTAAGTACGCGCGCTCTGGAGCATCAGGATACCGAACTGCGTTGCTCAAATCGTTCAACTTTGCTTCAGCCTGGCCAGTCATGATCACTCGGCCACCGTGCGCAGAAAATCGGTGTATGGCGTTTGATTCTGCATCGCTCATGACACGGACGTCAGGAAGAATGAGTACCTGTCGATCAAAGCTATTCACGGTTCGCGGGGTCACAATTCTGAACTGGATGTGATTCCGCAGCAAAAGCAGCAGCACACCTCGATACGAAGCGACAAAGTCTCGGGGATAGAAGTTCCGCGTGGTGTCGGAGAAGTACACGCCGACCTCACCGGTAGGTTCGCGGTGCACACCGAAGATATCCTCATGAGCGGCAACCCATTTGAAGATCTCGATGCGCGTCGCCAGGTCATTCGAGCCGGACATAACATGCCCTTTTGCATCCCAAAAATTCGCCCCCGCCATTAACTCCGACATGGCCAGATTGAGCATGGCATCCCGGGGGGCCACATGGGCCGCCCCATCCCATGAGTAGTTGAGGATCCATGTCGGCTTGTCGCCGGCGAAAGCACGAAAGCTACGAATGCCAATCTGATATTGAAACCAATCCAGAGGGGTGCGCGAGGCTGCCGTGTGATCTTCACTCTCGCCGAATTCGTATTCATGGGCAATCGCGTCAACCTGCGGATAAAGTTGGTAGACATCCGCGCCAACCCGAGGTGCCTCCGCTTCGATACCAGGATAGATCTCAGGGATAAGCGATATCGACGGGTTGACAGCGACGGCGTTGCTGAGAATCTCCGCAAGAAAGTCGGTGATGGTCTGAATGCGGAATTCGACCCACTTGCGAAAGCCTGGATCAGCAGTATCTCCCAGCTTTATGTCCTTGCGCGCATCGAGACCAGTTTGTGCCCGGAACGCCGCGACTGTATTGTCATCGAAGCTCGCCCAGCTATCTTCCCATCCGGTGAAGTGGGTCATCCAGTAGGGGATGTCGACATAAATGCCATCGATGCCGGTAGCTGCGATCTGGCGGATGCGCTCCATGTACATCTTGCGCCAATCCGCTGCATACGGACTGACCCACACGTCCTCTTCCCCTTTGGCTATCCAAAACGCGGCCTTGGTATCAAAAACAGCCGGCTCGCCGGAAAGCTTGCGCTGCAACCACTGCGGGTGCTCTTTGGCCAGGGTATGCGGGCTGTCCGCATGGGCGGAAATACATTCGAATCCCGCAATATAGACGAACGCCTTATTGTTTACGCGATGGGCCGCAGCGGCGACAAGACGGATGGCCTCTAGCTTTTCGCTGGGATTCCAAAGGCTCTCGTATCGGCCAGGGATGTCATTATCCACTTCAATTCCGTAGACGCCGCTGGCCTGTGCCTGCTGGACAATCTGTTCTGCATTTTTGGGGGTCAACGGGTAAGCGGCGATGCGCACCTTCTGCAACCAGGCTCGGTCGGGCTGCTGAGCCGGAAGCGATCTGGGGGTCGACAAAAGCGCGGCGCCCGAGAGGAGTAAAAAGAGCCGTGCTTTCCTGCTCGCGCGGTGAATCATTTGGATCACATGCCTTTCACACCGGCAGGTACTGGAACCAACGGGTGATTAGAATTCGTACCTGACGCCAAGTTGCATGTTCCTGGGCAGCGCCCCGCCCGCGGTACTGGAGATAATGCCGAAGGTCGAATCCCCATAGCCGTAGTCTGGGAGCCCGAATCGCTCTGTATTAGTGCAGTTCAGGCATTCTCCGTGAAACTCCAGATGACCAGCTCGATCGCCAAGCTTGTAAATTCGTTCCACGCTTATATCGGTGTTGTGGATGCCATCACTGCGGAGCTGAGAGAAATAGCGCGGAGCACTGCCAGCCTGCTGGTCACCGGGATCGGCGAAACAGTTTGCGTTGATATAAGGCATGCCATACTCCGCAGCCTTATGAATACTAATGCCGGTGGTCAGCGGCTGACTTGGACCGCAGGTAACATTCGGTCGCTGGTTGCCGTCTGCAATGCGGCCATTGCTCATCGTAATGTCGAGTGGTTGTCCGGTTTGAAAGGTGGTGAGGGTCGTAAGTTGCCAGCCACCAACGAGGGTATTCAAGAAGCGATTCATGTTCGGGCCGATCAGGGATCCGCGGCCTATCGGCAGTTGCAGCACAGCGGCCAGTACAAAGCGATTGGTCGCGTCATTCGCGCTCACCGACCATTCGGCCTTGAGATTATCCAACTCCTGCGGATTTCCGTTGTTCAAGGTGCCGACAAACGCATTAAAGCCGGTGGACGAGTTGTCCGTATTCTTCGACCACGTGTAGTTGCCTTCCAGATTGATATAGCGCCCTGCCCGCTTTTGAAAGACGACCTGCAAGGCGTTGTACCACGAGGCGGCGACGAGTCGCGGCAGGCCCTGAAAGACTCCGTCAAATTGCGGATACGGGCGCAGTAGGTTGAGTAGCGGCAGTTGAGGATCGCCATAGCGCGATTCCGGTTCGTTGAAGATGGCGCCTGGTCCGCTGAAAAGACTCTGGAACGGGTTGTTCACAAGGTTGTTTAAGTCTTCACTCGTGTATTGCTGCCGGATTGCAGAAGGAATGAAGTTGCGATTGTTGGTGCTGCTATAGCCGCCCCAGGGAAGGTGCGTGCTGTGATTCGCCGAGTAGTTGATGCCGACCACGACATTGTCCGGGAACGCCTGTTGAACACCTAAGTTCCATTGGTAGATCTCCGCATTCCTGGCGGTGCCAGTATCGAGATTATTGCCATTGGAAAGTCCCCACTCAGCGAGTTTGCCGTACTTGGTCCCTTGCGGTTGCTCGATGCCAGAGGGGAAAGGATTCTCGAGTGTGGCCGACCGAGTTAAATAGCCATCCTTGGTGAAGAAGACAGCAGGGCTGGCGGTAAAGGCGGTCCCGGGATATTGGTAATTTGTCGCGACACTCATGCCGTAGTAGATACCGGCACCTCCGCGTATAGCGAGCTTGTCATTCACCAGATAGGCAAAACCGAGACGCGGAGCGACATTGTTCCAATCCGCTGGTACGCTTCGCTTGTCGCTGGTGGCAAAGATGGTTGTGCCTGGAAGATTGCCGCTGATCCCGGCAACGCCAATGCCGCTACCGCTGGTGAAGTCGCTGAACTGTGAATTGTTGTGGCGCTCGGTGTATGGGCTGCTCCACTCGTAGCGCATCCCCAGGTTGAGAGTCAATTTCTGATTGACACGCCAGTCATCCTGAAAATAGAAGCCGGTCTCTTTGGACTTATCGGCCACGGATTGCGTAACGTTGATACTTCCTGAATCTCCGTAGCCCAGCAACAGGCCGGCGAAAGAGTTCCCTTGTATTCCGTTATCCGTGTCGTAGGGGACCTGCGCTGTAACATCTTGATCAAAGCTGAAGTATCCATTCGGATAATTAGGCTGGAAAAAGTTGTTATAAAAGAGCCGCTGCTCGCCACCGAACTTGAGTGTCTGTTGCCCTTTCGTCCAGGAGAAGGCGGAAGAGTAATTGACCAACGTGTGGGCAAATTTTGTGTCGACACAACACTGATCGTAGATCGATGTCCAGGGTGATTCCGGCATGATGATGGAGGGCATGCGCACAATGCCATTCTGTTCAAGATAGCTGGGAAAGCCGACCGAGGTGGGGCTTGGATAGTTCGAGGTACTGGGTGACGACACACGATCCAACCCGGCAGTGACGGTCCACAGCGTATGCGCGGTGGGCGTATAGGAATAGATCACTCCATCATTAAAGACCCGCTCCGTATACGCAGTTCCGTCGTTGAACTCGCCGTCTCCAAAGACTGTGGGGGTCGAACCATTTGAAAAGACGTTGCTATAGCGGCCTGAGAGAGTGGACTTATCGCTGAAATGCTGGTCGACTTTGATATCGAATTGTACGGTTTTTGACGTCGATAGAATGACATTTCTATAGTTATTCGCACCCGAGACGGCGTCGCCAGTGGTGTTGGGTTGTGGATATAACTTGAGAATCGCCTGTCCAACCGGATCGATTTCCGAGCCAGGGATCACGTTGTTTGCATACGCGGGCCGAGTGTAGGAAGCTGGGTCGATCTGGAACGGATCAAAGATCTGATTCTGGACCGGATTACCATCCTGGTCATAGGTCATTGCCTGGGAAAAATCACCGCCGATCTGCGCAGCAGTTGGAACGGTGGCAACGATATTCACGGGGTTGCTGGAGATGACGGTCTCAAGATCTGCAAAAAAGAACGTTTTGTTTTTGACAATCGGACCGCCGATCGAAGCGCCAAACTGATTCTGCGAGTGGCCTGGTTTCGGGCCGCTGTTGAAATAATCGCGCGCGTCAAAGATGGCATTCTGATTGAACTCGTACGCGCTACCGTGTAGTGAGTTCGTCCCAGACTTCATGACCTCATCAATCACGGTGCCGCCGTTGTTGCCGTACTCCGCGGAAAAGCTGTTGTTCTGGACTTTTACTTCCTGCAAGGCCTCGACCGTAGCCTGGTAATAGATATTCGACGTACCGCCCTCTCCCTGCTCCGGGGCGGTGGTGAGCGTGCCGTCGAGGCGAATTTCGGCAGTGGAATTTCTTTGCCCATTAGAAACGAAATTTGTTCCAGCGGGATACGAGTCGTTGATACCGGAGCCAGCGCTTTCAGTGACGCCGGCGGCGAGGAAGGCGAGTCCGAAGGGATCGCGGTTTGCAAGCGGTACCTGGGTCAGATACTTTTCGCCGATGTCTGTTCCCAGTGTGGCGTTGTCAGCATCAAGGAGAACCGGCACCGATTCTACGGTCACGCTTGTGTTCGCGGCGGCGGGCACCAAGGTAATGTTCAACGTTGTTTGTTGATTGACGGCGAGAACGATTCCTGGCTTCTCCACCGGCCCGAAGCCTGGTGCTTCGATCAGCATGCGGTAATTGGACGCGGGCAGCGCAGTAAAGACATAGAGCCCGTGATCATTGGACACCGTCCTTTGCGAGACGTTGGTACCGGTATCCGTCAAAGTAACGGCAGCATGGGGAATAACTGCCCCTGAGGAATCAGACACGGTGCCGCGCACTTGCCCCTGTTCGTTCGACTGCGCGTTGGAGCAGAGCGGGAAGCAGCAAATACACAGAATGATGAGGATAATAATTCGGAACCAAATGAAAGATCTCATAGTAATGCGCCCCGGACTGAGATTTCCGATTCACGTTCTCTTTTGTTACGTAGTGTCGTATTTAGTTGCTTTTAATTTGCATGTCAAGAAAAAAGGTTCCCCAACCCATCGTTCTTGGCGCAAAAGCGAAAAACGAATATCGACAGCGGTCGTTATGTAAGCGCATTGCCCGAGAATCTTCTCGGCAGTCACGATCCGGAACGATCTGAATGAGCTGCATCAACGCGGGCTGCGCTGCGCTCTTAGGGTTGCAACCTGATCCTTGCGTAGCACTCATCTGTTCGATGAGAGTCGGAGTTTGTTGTTATCGAGAGCTATCCATTCGAAGGCACACGAACACGATCAGAGGAATGCCTCTCTTCCTACAGAGCCCAGGCCAATTTCGGCGCACGCTGTGAAAGCATTTGTAACCCCCACATCCGCTTTGGCTTGCTCCACCGCAGTGAGAATTGTCCCCACTTTCCGTTTGCATCCTTCGGTTCATTGTCATATATTACGCACGATCCCATAATTGGAACCAATCGAAACCTTCTGGGACGAATGCTCAAGCGAGTTTCTTATTCCTGCTTCCTGAGACAGAGGCAATTGTTTGTCCAAGTGAATAACTGTTGCGATCGCGAGCACACGCTTTCCCTCTCAAGGGATTTCCTGGTGGATATCGCAGAGGCGATTGGTGGGAACGCGTCCCACATGCAACCCCAGCGAGGTAGAGAAAGGATGAATGGAATGACCTGGATCAGCCGTCGAAAGGTATTGTCCGCCACCGGCATGAGCATCTTGTCTGGAGGTTTGGGAAGGCTGTGGGGCAGTGAATTTGCCGGCGATTCGCGGGTAGATAAGGCGCAAAAGGAGGGCGAGAATGAGCCCCTTGCGTTAGCGAACTACGAACCGGCAAGCATGCTCCGCCTGCAGGAAACGCACGTGGCGAGAGCCAGATACCCTGTCATCGATTTCCACACGCATCTTACCCATTCCGCTCACACAGTCAATGGTGTCGCCCTCGGAGCGGAACGGGTTATCGCCGGTCCGCCGAAAGAGATGCTCGCCGTAATGGAACGCAAGAATATTCTTGCTTTAACCAACCTCACCGGCGGTTTCGGCGCCGGGCTGCAAGGCGCAGTCTCTCAATACGACAAGAGCTTCCCGACACGCTTTTATACCTTCACCGAACCATCCTATAACCTCTTTCAAGAGCCGAATTACGCTCAGTTGCAGGCGGATGCCATTCTTAGCGCGCATCAAGCAGGTGCTTGTGGCCTGAAGATTTTGAAGACACTCGGCCTGTATTTGAGTGAGCAAACCACCACAGGCAACCTGGTCAAGGTGGATGACCCTCGCTTTGATCCGATGTGGGAGACATGTGTCGGCCTGCAGATGCCGGTTGCGATCCATGTGTCCGATCCGCTGGCATTCTTCAGGCCTACAGACCGATTCAATGAGCGTTATGAGGAACTCAGCAATCATCCTGATTGGTCCTTCGCGGGGCCCAGGTTCCCATCGAATGACGAACTACTGCAAGCACGAAATCGAGTCTTTGCACGGCATCCCAGGACTAACTTCGTTGCGTTGCACGTCGGAAACCTCGCGGAGGACCTGGCGAACGTTGCGGAAAACCTCGATCGCTACCCAAACATGAACGTGGACATCGCGGCTCGTCTCAATGAGCTCGGGCGGCAGCCGCGGGCCACGCGTAAGTTCTTCGACAAGTACCAGGACCGCATCCTCTTTGGGACGGATGCGACTCCACAAGGAGAAAAATTCCCACAGCAGGTTTTCAATGACAGCCTGTACGAAATCTACTTTCGCTTCCTGGAAACAGATGATGAATACTTCGATTACGCTCCAGCGCCGATACCTCCTCAGGGGCGCTGGCGAATATCCGGAGTAGATCTGCCCGATTCGATTTTGCGTAAGATTTATAACCAGAATGCTGCTCGATTGCTCAACATCTCGGTTACTTAACGAGCGTTTTCTCTGAATTACGCCTTCACACTTCTACGGGCAACCACGAAGAATATGGCTGTCCTCCGTCACATCCCTAAAACGAGTTCTTATGAACCAACATATTGGTTTGTGCGCCTTGCTCCTCTTCGCTGTAACGATTCAGGGATACGCTCAAAATGACACCGTCATTGTCCGCCCGGTTGAAATCAACGATGTGCTTGTCAATCCCGGGATGGGCATTACGACATTTCAGCGGTTCAACGGCCACGAGCTAAACGGTCCTTTCGTCTGGTCAGAACGCGGTCCTGTTACGAAGCTGCCCGACACGTCCAGCAAGCCCAACTTCCCGGATACGTCGATTGCCTACCTGCGATGGTACTGGAGTACCCTCGAACCGGAACATGGCAAATTCCGCTGGGACATTATCGACTTAGCTCTTGAGGAAGCGCGAGAACACCATCAGACGTTGGCCATTCGGTTGATGCCGTACTCGGACCGTGATCCCCTTCCCGACTGGTACCGTAACTCAGGGGCACGGCGGGCCAATAAGTCGACTGATAAGGACGGAGATATCTGGCAAACGGACTTTAGCGATCCGTTGTATCTCAAATTCTGGGGCGAGTTAGTCGCCGAAGCCGGACGCCGATACGATGGCAACGCTACCCTCGACAGCGTCGATATATCTTCTGTTGGCTATTGGGGAGAGGGCTGGAGTAACTATATGCCCGACTTCTCTGCCCAACGACCGCTCATCGATATCTGGCTCAAGAGCTTTCACAAGACAACATTGTTGATGAACTTTGATGAGCCCGAAGCGCTGGCCTACGGAACGCAGCACGGCACCGGCTGGCGGTTGGATTGCCTCGGGGACATGCGTGCACCGTCTCCGGAGATGCTGGATGTATATCCACAACAGGTGGTTCGAGCCGGCATTCAGGATGTTTGGCAGCATGCTCCAGTATCACTAGAACCTGTGGCACACCATCGAGTTGGAAGAGAGATGGATTTGACGTGACCTATATCCTGGACCAGGCGCTGCGCTGGCACATCAGCTCCCTCAATGTGAAATCGTCTCCGCTCCCCTCCGAATGGAAAGACCGGTTTGAAGACTTTGAGAGACACATGGGATACCGGTTTATTCTTCGGCGTCTCGAATATCCGGCTAAGGTCACAGTCGGTACGGAGATGCCGATTCACATGTGGTGGCTGAACGCCGGAGTTGCTCCTATCTATAAGGAATATCGGCTGGCCGTGGAATTAGAGTCTGACAACGACAAGATTGTCCTGCAAGTTCCCGCAGATGTCACAAAGTGGCTCCCCGGAGACGCAGTTGTAGACCAATCACTTCGAATATCCCCCGATTTGCCGGCTGGTACCTATCGTTTTCTTGTGGCCCTGCTAGACCCAAGGACTAGTAAGCCTGCCATCGCGTTGGCAATTCGAGGGCGACAGACGGGCGGGTGGTACGACATGGGCTCGGTGGAATTGAAACCATAGCAGTTATGAATTTTTTCTCAAGTCATCTTTCAGGCCAGACCCAGATCATGCAACGCCAGGCGAGCGCCCCTTAGATTGGCTAATTTCATCTCGGAATACTTCCTTGAGAGAATGACCCCGTCGGCCCCGCCGCGGAAAGCCGCAACAACCGCATCCCTGGTGCCGTCAGGCGTGCACTTGCTATGACCGGGTTCTGTTGGAATGTCGATGTCAATGCCTGGCCACAACTGGGTCTTGGCTCCCTTAAGCCCCGCGCGTGAACGTTTGGTCTCACGATATACGTAATCCGCCGACAGACCGGCGAATGGGATCTCAGCCAGACTCTTTTCCTGGTAACCCAACACGCGGTAATGGAATTCCAGCAGTTGCTGCTTTGGCACGTCCCCGTAAAGTGTCTGATGCACACTGTCAATGTAACCCGCCATTCGTTCGCCAGCGCAGTTGTGATACATCACGATCTTCAAAAAGTCGGATACTGGCGCTATCGCAGCCAGATCCTGCTCCGCGCGATAAATCGGATTAAAAGAATTGGTTGAACAAATATGCCATCCCACACCCAGAGATGGATTCACATCCTTGACGTGCTTATAGATGGCCGCATAGGTCTCGCGAAGACTGTCCGTCCAAAGCATTTCCCATGCGAGAAGTTCGGGGTAGCGCAACATAAGCCCAAAGCTCGACATAGTAACCGTCGACTGGTCGTTGCCCTTTACGGCCTGAATCCACGAACTTCGCCAATTCGAGAAACGCTTCTTCAGCACGCTCAGGACTGATGCCGCGTTGTCTCGCCTTTGCCTTACAGTAATTGCAAAAGCAGCACACCTGGCGGGGGTTCGACGCTCCCCCTTCCTGGCTCGCACCGAGTGCCTCGGAAAATGCACCCTGGCGCTCCGAGCACCACATAATACCGTCGATGTCATAGGAGCGGGCCCAATCTTCCACGATGCCCAGGAGAAAGTTTCGGTAATTCGGATTGTTAAAGCAAAGCGTTGTTGCCGGCTTGCCCAATAAATCCTTCTCCTGTAGTTGGTCGATGCCTGGAATATCCTCGCGGAACGCATCTTCAAACCAGCATATGGTTTTGATGCCGCGTTTTCTGGTGGACGGCAGGATCGCTTCGAGCACATCGTAATCGCCAAGATCGGGTGCGCGGGTGCCCTTGAAGGTGGTGTTCCTGTAGAACTGCGGATGAATCGTGGCGTAATTTCCACCGTAGAATGTGCTCGTGTCGTATTCTTGTTTGCCGTGGTCGGGCAGCGGTTGACCGGATAGCTGTCGACCGACGATGCCGCGCCCGTAGGTGAAGGTCGCCAGAAAAAGCGTATTGATCAAAGCATCCTGCTGAAGCTCATCCAACACTTTCTCCGTTCCCTCATCGGCAAAGGAGACAGCTCCCACCTGAATACCGATCATCTTCTGTGTCGTTGTCGCAAACGCCGTTGCCGGCTGAGCTGCCGTTACGGTAAGCGCCGCGGCTGCGGCGCTCTGCAGAAAAGTGCGTCGATCCATATTTACCATCGTCTACCAAGAACATCTTCCTCCGGCATTCTGCTTAGAGTGAGACTGCGCCGTAGTCTGAAAAGAAGGAAGGACGTTCCTCTCTGTATTCGATCAAGGGCTGTAGTTTATCGAAAGATTACCACTCCCACATCTTCTGTATAACCGAGTTTGAAATCACTACTTCCAACAAGCTGATATATGAGCGGGAGTGCGCAAATTGCATGAGTGTTATGAATGCCCTTGTTTCTTCCTCGCCAATGTGAACCTTGGGGTGGAACGTAGTTTGTTCCGTTTGAGCAGGAATGCAATCATCCGATCCGACCGCGAGGTATACGGCGGCTTAAATGCTCGCGAGAGGATTGATCCGACGAGGGTGTTTTGGAGCAAAACACCCTTCTTTTTTGAAAATGTCGCAAACCCGTCGAAGCCGTGATATGCGCCCATGCCACTCGGACCGACTCCTCCAAAAGGAAGCGTGTGCTGGGGCAGGTGGAAAATGCAGTCATTGATCGTCACGCCACCTGATACTGTTTGCTCCAAAACTTTCTTGATTCGGGGACTGTCACGGTCGAAATAGTAGAGCGCAAGAGGGCGGGGGCGAGTGTTGATAAATGCGATCGCTTCGTCAAATGACGAATAGGTCACGATGGGAAGAATTGGCCCGAAGATCTCCTCTTGCATCACCCGCATCGAGCCTTCGGCTCCAAGAACCAGCGTGGGAGGATAGACGCGATTCTCAGCTGTGAAGGTCTCATTCGCCGAACCAGGCCGGACGATCTGCGCACCCGCACATTCGGCATCATCCACCAGGTCCCGCATGCGACGCCAGGCAGCTGGGCTAATCATGTGGGTGTAGTCGCCGTTACAGCTGGGGCGCGGAAACCGCCTGGAGATTACCTTCTGGCAGTCGCGAACAAATTCGTCCACTTTGCTGGAAGACACAAGTGCGTAGTCAGGAGCCACGCAAGTCTGTCCGGCATTCCAGAATTTTGCCGAGCATATTCGATCAGCGGCAATTGCTGTGGAGTACGACTCATGCACCAGAGCAGGCGACTTCCCGCCCAATTCGAGTGTGACAGGCGTAAGATTTTCCGCTGCCGCTTTCATAACGAGCCTACCGACGCGGTCTGAGCCGGTGTAGAGGATGTGATCGAAGGGCAACGTAGCGAAGATCTGAGCTACGTTCTTGTCTCCTGTGATGACTGAGACGTACTCCTCAGGAAAGGCTTCGCTAACCATCTGCTGTATGGCGGTGGCGGTCGACGGCGCCAGTTCAGACGGCTTGATCATGACATGATTGCCGGCAGCGAGCGCGTTCACGAGCGGAGACAGGGTTAGTAGAACTGGATAGTTCCATGCCCCGATGACGCCTACGACACCGAGAGGTTGATAAACGATCTTTCCGCGACTGGGCAGGAACTGCCAGTTGACCGAGACGGTGCGCATCTGCATCCAGCGATGGAGATTGCGCTTCACAAACCGGATTTCATCCACCACGGGAAAAATTTCGAGGATCCGAGTCTCTGAGGCTGAGCGCTGACCGAAGTCTATGTTCACTGCCTCTAGCAGAATGTCTTCGTACTTGAAAACGGTCTGCAGTAGCGTATCCAGAGCTTCCATCCGCTTCGCGTATCCAAGAGGACCATATTGGCGAAACGCACGTTGCTGATGGTCGAAGACCTCTCGAAGCGCCGGCTGAATGGGAACGGTATTCTCCTGGTTTCCCACGGAATTTCCTTTGACTATGGCGCCTCGCTGCTATTCATTGACGCTATAGACCGTGAAACGTATCTGTGCCCCTGCAGCGCAGCGCGTATAGCAGGAGCGAGGTCCGCCGCAAGGTCCGACTTAAGGACGTAGGCAGACGCACCGGCGGAGAATGCGGCTGCAACGAAAGCGCGGTCGTTATAAAGCGTCAAGAACACCACTTTGGCTCGACGATTGTCGCCCAACAGGGATACTGCACGCAATCCGTCAAGAATAGGCATAGAGATGTCGATTACCAGTACCTCAGGATCGAGACGCCGCATCTCCGCAAGGGCATCCCGTCCGTTGTTGACAACACCAACTATGTCAAATTCTCGATCCAGTACCTTTCGTACCCTTGTCAGAATTCCTTCATGATCGTCAGCGACCAACACTCGCACCTTGTTCACAATAACCGGGCCCACTTCTATTTAGATTCAAGAATTCCACGCTGCGCTATCGCGCAACTCGTACTCGCAATATTGTGGACTTGTCAGGCAACGACACGTGTCTTTCGTCGCCGTTGAGGCGGCGGGACGGCATCCAATGGTCGCCTTGAAATGTGCCCTCTTCAATGGAGATGAGCTGGGCGTCGCGCAGCGGCCCTTCCATTTCGCGGAATGTGACATCGAAACCCGTGCCCATCACGACGAAGTCGTCTGGCGCGAGTTCGATGATCATGCCGCAGGCCCTGCCTTTCGCGGGATCGAACGTAGCGGTGAAATCGATATTCGCAGCCAGCCGATCCCCAACGCGGATGGACTCTTTCCAGTCCTCGCCATTTGCCAGTCCCTGCAGGATGGGGTGGAGCTTGCCGGTGTATTGGTAACGGGCGATAAGCGGGAGCATGGGGCGGAGGACGCCGTACGCATCCTCAAATAGCGAGCCAATTGCTGCTGGGGCTCCTCCCTTCTGCACGTCGTCAATCCCAAAGGGGCTGAATCCGATTCCATTGAAATGACCAAAAGTGGTGTAGGCAAAGGCAACAAAGTATGGATTGAAGTTCGTCTCCGGCACGAGGAGCGGATTGTCAGGACGAGTGTATTGCGCTGCAACATCGTAGAACTTGGGGTAGTAGATGTCCGGCGCGAGAATGTCAATGCCGGGCGCTGCTGCTTTCCAAATGTCGAGCACATTCACCGTTGCGCCACCGCTCGGCCATCTGCCGGGGCGCTCGACGCCTTCGATCAGCCAGACATTCACGTACATGGGCAGCGGGTACTCATGCTTACCGGCAGTTGCGACGGTATTGACGTAATTCGACACAAGCCATCCGCTGAATGCTTCCGGCGCGAGTTCTCCGAAGACCTGTTTCCAGCTACCCGACTTTGGCGATTGATTCCATACAGCAGCCATGGCCGCTGAAAGTTGCTGGCGATGGCTCTCGAGGAAGCTGAGCAACTCCTTTGGCACCGGTCCATCGAAAAGATGGTTAGAGGCTTCGGAGTAGTCGCGATCGGTTCCAAAGAGTCCAGGCTCGTTTTCTACCTGCATCATCAGGACGGTGCGCTGTGCCTCGTCGACGCTCTTTATGTGTTGCATGAGAGCTGAGAATGCATGCGTGTCAGCTTCCATGGCAGCACGGCAAAGCGGAGAAATGATCTCCGTCTCCTCGCCTCGTGACCCCTGTACTCGGGTGAACTTCTGCTTATCGCGCTTCACCCATTCGGGCACGTAGTGGCTTTCGCCGTTCTTCCAGGTGCCGAACCATAAGAAAACAAGGTGCAGCTCGCGCTTACGCGCCGCCTGGATAGCAAGATCAACGGAGCTAAAGTCGAACTGCCCTTGTTTCGGCTCGATCGCTTCCCAATAGATGGGGACCTCGGCCGTATTGGCATGCCAGCCCGCAAGGACATCGAGTGCCTTGTTGAGATCGTCGGCATTTGAAGTGTCGGAGTTGTGAAGCTGCCCCCCGAGCATCAGATAAGGACTGCCGTCCACGAGAAGCCGGAAGTGTTCCCCCTGCTTCTCAATGCTGGGAATTGGCTTCGAAGTAGACTGCGCATAGCTCGCAAGAGGCAAGGCGATGAGGGTCAGCACGCCACAAGCGAGGCGAACCATTTTTCCTGGAAGCAGCTGTAAGTTCTGTAGACGAGGGCGAGTGAGCATAGTAATCCTTCAAAAATGCCAGTTAAAATTCAAGCCGCATTGAGATCTGGCCAGTGCGGTTGCCGCCAAAGTCCGACCCGCGCGCTGAAGTGATCTTGCCGAAATTTGGATTCGTGATGTCGAGTAGAGGATCGCTCAGATTCGTGTGGTTCAACACATTCGTGAACGTGACTTCCGAGCGCAATTGGACCCTCTCAGTAATCGCAATTCTTTTATTTGCGCCAGCAGACCAATTCGCCGTTCCCGGTCCCTCGATATCTCCGATACTTGCATTGCCGAAACGCCCGATGGGATTCGAGGTCACGCCGACACCACAGGCATTACCGGCATAAGAGCTGGCGGTATAGCCACTGTTGCTTGGGCAAGCGAAAGCCTGAGGATTGACCCACTGATTCCTGTTCTGATGAGCAGGACGAACCTTGCCTACAATGTCAGGACGTTGATCGCTTCCGTACAGAATGCCTGACCCTGTACCCGAAGGATCGGCGTCACTCCCGGGAATGTAGGGGGTGAGGTAAGGCCCCGTCTGCCAGAGAAAGATGCTGCTCAATTGCCATCCGCCAACCATCGCATCCTCAAAACGGTTCGCGTCTGCGGCGAACTTGCGACCGCGGCCGACGGGGAGCTCATATACGCCAGTGTTGATCCAGCGGTGACGGCGTGTTCCATTTACATCGCCGTAGTCGATTTTGCGATTGTACAGATACGTTGACTGACTGGAATTGCCGCCATTTTCCGACTGGAAGCCTGAAGCGCCCGTACCCACGTTATCTGCTAGATTCTTGGCCCATGTGTAGGCTGAATCGAAAGTAAAGCCGCTCCGGGTTCGGTGGTTCGCCTCCGTTTGCAGCGATTCGTAGTTTGCCTGCGCACCGGGAAGATGGGAGTTTATAGCGCCCCAATTCGGAAAGGGACGATCCGTAAGCGGACGCTGCAGGGTCGGGGTGGTACTCGAATAGGACATGGCATTCAAGTCTGGAGTCCATACCAGATCGTCCGTCTTCATCGCAATGTAGGAAATGCGCGTACCAATATTGCCCTGAAATTGGCGGTCGATGGACACGTTCCACTGCATGGAATAGGGGTCTTTCCAGTCGATTTTGTCGGCCGTGTTGAAACTTGAAGAGCCGTAAACCGGAGTACTCAATCCAGTGCCCGGGCTTGTCTGCGGCCACATGTACGCCAGACCATTCGGCGTCATCGAATTTTGAAAGCTGAGCGTCGCAGCCTGCAACGAGTCGGTCATCGCAAAGAAGATGCTGCCCAGCAATGTTGTGTTGTAAACGCCGAAGCCGGCGCGTACCGCGGTTTTGTCATCATTGAAGGGACGCCATGCAAGTCCAAAGCGCGGAAGGAGACGATCTTTTTGCGAATGGCGCAAACTGCTCGGCAGATGAGCCTCGCTGTTGGAGAGCACAGGCGTGCATTGCGCATAGGGAGTGCTCGACGGGCCGTATCCGCAACCGTCGAAAGTGGCAAGAAAAGACGGGTCGAGAAGATTCTGGTGGCCGGCAGGATAGATGATCGAGCCGGTGCCGGGAGTACCGGGATCAAAGTTTCCGATCGCTCCATTTGCGTCGTGATACGCCGGATGGTACTCATAGCGCAAACCATAGGACACCGTCAGATTCGGCCTGACATTCCACTGGTCCTGCGCGAAGCCGCCGTAGTAGATCGATCTGCCATCGTTCTCGGGAATCAGCGTGTAATACTGCGTCTCTACAGGGGCTCCGGAGAGATAGTCCGCAAACTGCGCTGCACCGCTATTCGCAAGCAACGCACCGGTAACTTGGCCGGTAAAAGCAAACACCGAGACATTATTGAGCCCGTAACTCCCGAGCGTAGTGATCGACTGCATCGTACGGATATCAAACCCATATTTTGTCGTATGTGTTCCCTTGGTCCAGGTTAGATTGTCCGCATATTGGAACAGATGACTTTGCGACGTATTATTCAGATTGCCGGCCTTCACCATCGTGAGGTTGGGGAAATAGATGGCCGCCATGCCATTCACCGGATAGTTCGGACCAACCGGCTGAAATCCAGCCGCCGCCGTGTATGGCCCACCATTGAGTTGGTTCCGCATCCCGTTTCTCTCGTCGGTAAATCCGAAGCGAAACTCGTTAAGCAGGTTCGGCGTAAAGCTATAGACAAGAGAGCTGGCCAGAATCCGATAGTCGTCGAAATCAGTAACCGAGGGTATGTTCAGGTCCTGCGGAGCCAGACTCGTGATGTTCTTAAATGTGTATCTCGCAAAGCCCTGAAGTTTCTGGCTAAACCGGTGGTCGATGCGAGCGTCGAATTGGTTCGATTGGTAACTGCTGTCCCGATTCGCGGCGTAGTTATAACCCAAGCCGGCTTCCGCTTCAGTAACCGTCTGATAGTTGCTGACATTCGGTGCGGGAAAGAGACTCAGGAACGGCTGAGCCGAAGCATTGACCGGCGTTACGACGTTGTTTTGATAAATCCCGCCGTTCGAAGGATTGAAGAGCCACGTTGATGGATTGGATGGATCAAACGGAATCTCCTGGCTGAAATCTCCTGCCAGCATAGACTGCGTCGGGACCAGATCCTGGATCGTCGACTGCTTGGGAAAATGAAATCCCTCATAGTCTCCGAAAAAGAAAGTCTTGTCGTGCCCGCTGTACAGGTTCGGGATATCCAGAGGACCACCAGCACTCGCACCAAAGTCATTGCCGATCTTCTCCGGCCTCTCGACTTTTCCCGTCGCAGGATCGACAGGCGTGCCATACGCGACTGCATCAAATGCACGGTTCTGGTGATACCAGAAAAGTGACCCATGCAGCTGATTGGTTCCGCCCTTGGTCACAGTGGTGATCTCGCCCGCCTGCCCGAACTCGGCATTATTGCTAACGCCGTCAACTCGCATCTCCGCGATGGACTCGGTCGACGGAAATGCGTCCGAGAGTGGCGTGTTGCTCGTCACGTTCTGCGTAGAAATGCCATCAACAGAGGTTTCCGTCTGGAATGGCTGTCCTCCCTGCACCGAAAAATTGAGGCCATTATCGGATTGCACACCGGGAAGTGCCTGAACCATATTAAGCGGGCTGGTGCTTCCGCTGGCGCGATAGTTCGATGGCAGACTCATGACACTCTGCGTGTTCAGCGTAGATGCAATCGAGGGGGTTTCCGTCTCGATGGCTCCGACGGTACCTGCATCTACCGTGACTTCCTGCTGCGCTGCTCCAACAGCCAGAGTTACGTCGACGCGCAACTGCTGTCGCGCTGCCAGCGTTAAGTCAGAGATTAATTTGCTCTGGAAGCCAGCCTTGGATACCCGTACCTCATATCTGCCCGGAGACAGATCTGGCGCCTGAAAATCGCCGCTGTTGTCGCTGGCATAGTTTGCCGAACGTCCCGTGTCCGCATCGATGATGACGACTTGCGCAGCAACGACGAGCGCGCCGCCTTGATCTTTGACCGTGCCAAGAATTGTGGACTGGACCGATTGCGCGGTCACTTCAATCGTAGCCAAGAACAGAATCAGTGGAAGGAAACGCCAAAACCGGTACTGCAAAAGCTCACCCCTTAAACTTGTTTAAGGTATATGAGCATTGCTCGTATTACAAGTCAAAATTAAAGTTTGAATAATTTTTTTGGGGTCGGCAAATGATCTTGGGGTTTGAACCACGCGGCACCTAGGCAGTAGTAATACCAAAAAGTAACTTATCTTGCGTTGATAAGAAGCAGGCACTCATTTTGAAGGCCCACTCCAGAGGATAATTACATATGAGCGTCGATTATCTTATGTAACGGAGTGCCGCCTTATCGCAGTCCGCACTCAGTATGCAGTTATTTCTTGAGGAACGCGGCCATCACGATAACTTGCCGCTGCAGTAGCCTCGTCCTTTAATAAGCGTCGATTCGCAATCATGCGCACCCAGAACGGAATATGGCTGATTCGTCCTTTACATACTCGCGCTATCACATATGCCTGCGCACATTTTTCGTAAAGCTCTGTATTGAAGAGTACGCGATCGCAAGTCATACCCAGGCACAGCAGGCGCTCGCCGAAGAGCACGGCATTGCCTCCGCGCCGGAACATTTGCCTGACACATTCTTCGCGCATGGGTTCATCGCTCTTCAGGAAGCCGGATGAACCGATATGTCTCACCTGCTCATCGAAGATCGGCGGCAGAGGGCTACCAGAATTGGCAAGCAGTCGCACCCATTTCGGACATGTGATCGCAATTGCGCCCACATCGCTGCGTTCCTGATAGATCCATGCGTGGAGCATGCTCAAGTCGTCTTTCGCGGAAAAGTGAATAACACGAATATCGGCGGGCTCCGCCTGACGCCAGTCCTCGCTACCGGATATCAGCATCATCTGTGCCTGTCCGGGTATTCGCAGGGAGAAGCTGTCTGCCGAATTATTCAGGAATTCTTTGCGGGCAAGACGGCGGCAGCCCTCCACCAATTGCTCTTCGAGTTGTGTCTGCATTGCGATTACCCCTAAACGAGTTTCAGCACATCTTCGAAGCGGTTCAGCGCATCGTCGATGACCGCGTCCGTGTCAGCCAGCCCGGTATAGATGCGACTACCCGCCAAAGTCACGATCCCATGCGCGCTGAACGCCGCTCCCATCTCTTCCATCATGTGTCTGCGTGGCCCTGCCTCTTTCATTACCTTAAGTGGATTGCGCATGCTCATCAGCATCACGCCCGAGGTCTGGAGATGAACAATCGAACCCATGTTGTAGGCAACATACGGCAGCTCCAGACGCGTGATGATTTCCTCAAGCCCTCGTCGCAACCGATCACCTGCACGCCCGGCATTCACTGCAGCGTTGGTCCGCTGCATTTCTTGAATGGCAAAATAACCCGCAGCGCACGAGAGAGGATTAGCCGAAAGCGTCCCTCCCACAAAGGCGCGCTTCGACGCCGTTCCGATACCGCCGGCCAGCAGCATCATCACATCGCGCCTGCCACCGATGCCGCCCGCCATCGGATAACCGCCGGTCAGGCATTTACCTAATACGGTAATGTCCGGATTCACTCCGAAATAGCCTTGTGCGCCTCCCATGCCAACCCGAAATCCAGTGACAACCTCATCGAAGATCAGCAGCGCGCCGAATTCCCGGCAGAGACCCTGCAGCTGATAATTGAAGTCGCGCGTGACAGGTCGGGTACCGCTCTCCGGACCCAACGGCTCTACGATGATGGCCGCAGTCCCCCCGCGAAGCCGATTCAGTTGCAGCGTTCGACGCAGTCGATCCAGATCATTCGGAAATCGCTCCTGGATGTAAGCCGTGGATGATCGCGGTATGCCCATGGCCTCGCGACGGCCAGTACCTGGAATCCGCATGCCATAGACCATCTGATCGCTCCAGCCGTGATACGCGCCCCCGATCTTGATCACCCGCTTCCGTCCTGTGTACGCACGGGCCAGACGAAGCGCCGCCATCACAGCTTCCGTTCCCGAGCCCAGCATCCTGAACATCTCAATCGACGGCAGCGCCTGACATACCAGTTCGGCCAGCTTGATTTCATATTCGTGCAGGAGGCCGGTTACCGGGCCGCAGGATTCCAGCAACTCCTGGACCTGCTGCCGGACTCTTGCGTCATTCGAACCAAGTAGGGTCGGTCCCCCTGCCTTCAGGAAATCAATATAGCGGTTACCATCTACGTCGGTGAGATATGCTCCGTTTGCTTCGGACACAGCCAGCGGAAACGGATAGTTGAACGCAAGGTTATGTTGAATACCGCCTGGAATAACTCGCGATGCGTTCTCGGAGAGCCGCTGCGAAAGAGTGCATCGTTCCGAGAAATACCTGAGGACACCCTCCATATTTTCCCGGCGAATCGGGCGAATCGGCTGACGCAACAGTGCCGCAAGACGCTCGTATAAGGCGTTGGTATCTGGCCATTCCGAAATGCCATAAGAAGAGGACGCAGCGCTACTGTTGGCGAATGTCATCGGGTCGGCAGTGAGATTCATTGCGCGAACTCTGTTTCCGCGGCGCCGTCCAACTGTCTGAGGACTGCGGACAAATTTGGCTCGAGACTCCGGCTCATTCGGCTGTTGATTACGTCGCGAAAGAAATTCGTACACTCCGCCTCCAGCGCTTCCACTCTAGCTACAACCTCGCCGAGCGTCGCGCCGCAGCATACAACGCCATGGTTGCGCATGAGATAGGCATGGATCTCGGGCCGAAGTGTCTTGCCGAGTTTCGAAGCCAGCCAACTCGTACCAGAAGGCGCATAGCCGACAAGCACAGCCTTCGGCCCAAGAAGGGTCCGGCGATGCGGTTCTTCAATTCTGAGATCACGACCCAGCAAGGTATAGGCGCTGGCAATCGGCTGATGCGTGTGAATGCTGGCGTCGCAATCGTGCCGCGCGCGCAGGATATTGGCATGCAGTCTAAGTTCGACAGAGGGCCGACGAGCTCCTGCAACCTGACGCAGATTGTCTAAACGGAGCACGCAAATGTCTTCCGGAAGCATTGCGTAATAATCCGTGGCCGAGGGAGTAATGGCGAAATGGGCGTCATCGATTCGGCAGGCAACGTTCCCGCCTGTCCCAGCCAGGTATCCTTTGTCTGCCAACAACAGACAGGTCGAAACAACCTCGTGGCGCGCTTGTTCGAAAGTCATGGATGGGCTCTCTTCTCTGAATTCAATCGGCGATAAAAGGGCGCCAGGCGCCGGTAGGCAAATTTGAAAGTCTCGAAGCTTTCCTTGTACAGGGCTTGCCTTTCCGCGTCGGGCAAGTAGGTGCGGCGGATGCGAATCAGGCCCGGTATGTCGTCGTAGGAAAGGGCTCCGATTCCCACGCCGGCAATCAGTGCTGCGCCGATAGCGTTTGCCTGAATAGGAGCTTCTGGCTGTCGAACCGGAATGCCTAAGACATCGGCGAAGATCTGGCACCAGACGTCGGAAGTCGCTCCCCCGCCAACCATCGTGATTTGATCGAGCGCCTTCCCTAGAAAGCGATTTAATGGAACCGCCATCCAACGCGTGTTGAAGGCAACACCCTCAAGGAATGCCCGGACTACGTCTTCGCGCGAGTGCTGAAGTGACATGTTCAAGAGACCTGCTCGCAAGGTAGGGTCATCAACCGGGCTGCGTTCTCCACAAAGCCAGGGAGCATAAAGCAAGCCGCGGGCGCCCGCTGGCGCACTCGCGGCCATTCGGTCTATCGCGGAATAAGCATTCTCTGGCCGTTCAACGCCGAGCCCGTCTTCATGGAAAAGTATCTTGTCGCAGAGGAAAGACAAGTTAGAACCAGCCGATGACTGGAGAGCAACCGCCAGGTACCGACCCTTGACCGCGCACGGTACAGATGCGATCTGCGCAAACGGGTCTGTCTTCTTGAAAGGAACGTGCATGCCAATCCATGAAGACGTACCGATATAAAGGTGCGCTTCTCCGTCGCGAACCGCGCCGGATCCAATCGCAGCAGCAGAATTATCCACTGCGCCAGCTACCACGGGCGTATTTTGCGGCAGCCCCAGTTCCCTTGCAGCCGCATCGCACAATGGGCCGAGCACTTCCGTGCAAGAGACAATATCCGGAAGCTTATCCATCGCAATGCCCGACTGTGCGACCAGCTTCCGGTCGTAGCGGATACGGTCGACATTGCGATTGTCAGTGACCCAGGAAGTCAGAATGGAATCCGCGGTAGCAACGAACCTGCCTGTAAGTCGCAAGTTCATATAGTCGAGCGCATTTAGAAATTTATGCGTCCGGCCATAAATCTCTGGCCAGGAGTTCTGGATGAAGGCCATATGCCCCAGTGAATCTTTCCCTGAGAGCGACGGCGCACCGCCTGAGCGCCTGATCCAGCGAAACAGCTTGATCGGATCATAGCCGGCCACCGAGAAGATCCGGCCCGCGGCTCTTCGGCGGATCGCGTCACGTCCGCGCATGTCAAACCACAACATGGCACGATGGAGCGGCAGGCCGTTCTTATCAACCGGAACCGTACATTCGCCCTGACAGGAACAGCAAATAGCTGCAATTTCTCCCTGGACCTCAGGCAGTGTGGCAATCAGCTCGCGAGCTGCGCTGACAAAGGCGTTCCACCAGTCTTCGGGCGCCTGCTCCGCCCCAATTCCATCGACAATATGCAGGGGGATGGAGCGAGAACTCCATTTATGGACAGCCCCTTCGAGCGACACCAATGCGCATTTGCACGCAGACGTCCCCAGGTCAACCGCAAGTACAAATCGTTTATGGCGTTTTGTCGCCACGGCCTCTCCTGGCGCACGTAGACTTCGGCGTGGGTCTGTTTGATAAGACCGCTGGTCCACCCAATTCTGAACCCAATCCTGCAAGCTTTGCGAATCCTCGGCTTCTCAAGCAAGAATATGAGCAATAGTCATGTTTGTCAATGCTCGATCCCTATTGACACGCACCCTTCCGGCGAACTAGTTAAAGGGAGGAAAGCTTTGAATCGTTTCGATTGACAGCGTCTCATCCGCCATCTTCTAATACATGATCACTAGTCATGTTATAGGTGCGTTATCCCGCCTTACAAAACCTTGCATGGAGTCATGTTGAGAAACATCTTGCCAAGTAGGCGGGACCGAATGATCGTGCTGCCTGCGATCGGGTCGCAGCTGATTGCCACGACAAGTCTTTTCCTCATGCCCGCCTTGATGAGTACTCTCCAGGCTAAGGCAGGCTTGTCCGACAGGGCCTCTGGATTGTTATTAAGCATGGAGTTGGCCGTTTCGGCGTTCACAACCATATATTTGACCGCATTCTTCCACGGCCATTCCTTCAGACGCTGGGGCGGCAGACACCGGGCATTGTTCGGTGGCGCTCTCGCGATTGCGGGCACAGCGGTTACGCTTGTCTCTCCTGCGGTGCCAATGCTTTTTGCAACACGCCTCGCTGCCGGAATAGGCGCAGGTATTGTGGGAGCCGAAGCAACGAGTGTCTTGTCGCGAGGAGTTGAGCGGGAAAAGCTGATTGCCATTGTGACGATTGCTTCGATCGTGAACGCTGCAATCTGGCTTGCGGTGTTGCCTTATATGGTTGACAGGCTTGGATACCGCGGTCCATATCTCTGCCTTTTGCTGGTCGCCATGAGCGGCACCTACCTATTGAGGCGCCTGCCGTCAGTATCCAGCAGACCGGACTCTGGTCAGCAACAATTAAAGTCGTCATTTAATTCAACCGCTGTGTTCGTGGTCGCAGCGATCTTTCTCACACAGCTAGGGCAGGGCGCATTCTGGAGTTTGGAGGAAACCTTCGGCGCGCGCGCCGGCTTTAGTAGCCACGCGATTGGGATTCTGCTCTCCGTCGCCACTCTCCTGCTGCTACTCGGCGCTGTGGCATCCGCCTGGATAAGTGGTCGGCTGGGAAGGTTCTATTCATTGTTCGTTTTGATCGCGTTGAATGCCATCTCAATTCTTCTTATCAGTGTGATTACGGTCCACTGGATATTTGTCGCGGCCAATGTTTTGCAATCGATCACGAACCTGTCCTCGGTTATCTGCCAACTGGGTTTGGCCGCCAGCCTTGATCGGACTGGACGCGTAGTTGCCGCTGGGACAAGCCTGGTAACACTCGGCAATGGGCTGGGACCCGGTTTGTCGGCGAATTTGAACGATGTATTTGGTGCGCCGTCTGTAGGCATCGTAGTCCTCGCGTTTAACCTGGTGGCTCTCGGGCTTTATTATGCGGTCAGTCTGCACGAGGCAGAACGTCCGCGGGTGCCGGCTTCTTTGACATAACCTTGCAAGCTATGGAGGTCACAAGTGCTTTGCCCGTTTCTTTGCAGGGCGAGCCTTCCCATTCGTGCGGGCGTTGCGGCCGCCGTCTCCGCGAGGTCTTTTCTTCTCTGGTGACAAAACTTTGCTGGCCTCCAGAGTCTTCGGGTCGAGAAGCACCGAGAGTGCGGTCGTCAGCGAACGAAGGACACGAGCACGGTGCGGCTCTGGAAGAGTAAGAGCAAGCCTGGTGGTAGCGCTGGCAGCTTCGATCGCGATCAAGGCGCGATCGAAGAGGGCGCTCGCATCGCATTCAGGGTGCCTCAGCCGCAGAGCATCCGCAATGCTACGTGCATTATGAAGAGTGTCTTCCACGTTGAGTGCGCGCAGCTCCATCGATGCAGTTACGCAGCTCCATATCTCGATGAACGCGGGATTGGACGCTTGGAGGTCAGCCATCTTGTCAATAATGACGTGATTCAGGTGGCTCGAATCATCCGTGCTGTTGTCCAGAAATTTGTGAATCTCCTTTGTGAGAGTCTCCGTAATCGTTGAGGTATAGCGGGTCCACATCTCGCGCACGATAGCCAGTTTCATCGGGAAATATTGGTAGACAGTGGCGATCGGCATCCCTGCTTCGCGCGCGATTTCTCGCATGGAGGTACTTTCATATCCGCGCGCCGCGAAAAGATGAAGAGCGGCTTTCAACACTGTTTCGAAGCGGGCTTGACTGCGCTCCTGTTGCGGTATCCGCTTTATGAGCGTTCTGCCCTCAACATCAAACATCGTTTCCTCCACTAGAACCTGTCTCATCGATTCCCGCTGCTCGCGAGATATTTGAATCGTTTGCGACCAATCACAACTCTAGCGTTATGACACGCTTATCTTTGTCTGAGTTAGCAGTATCCGTTGTGACCGCTAACCCGATCCTGCGATCATTTAGGCAACAACGGGGCGACAGCCTACTTTCCATCGATATGTCTTACGCATTCCAAACAAAAGTGGCCGCGCGGATGCCATATTATAACTATTGTTCATGTTCTGGATCGGACGCCTTCCGGCTATGGCAGGCTTGCAACTCTAGACACAAGAGATCGCAAAGAGAAGTCTACGAGCGGAATCAGGAGGGGCGACTGCGTGCTCCCGGGGGCCAGCTTAGGATCTCCGATCAACAACTCTCAGGGAAGGCTGCGGACCACTTCAGGAGTTAAGACTTTTCCTCGTGCTGGTCGTCGGTGTCCGGAAAAGTCTGCCGCAGTTCTAGCGTCGGAACGGACAGGAGGACAGCGTCCGCTACTGACTGGACCAGTCGTACAGGTAACTCGAGCGTAGCAGCGCGGAGCAGGCCCCGGGCAGCACCGATCTGCTCAGCGGCCGACTTATTCAATTTGATCTGGAGCGCGGCGATAATCCACGTGGAGGTGTCAATAAACAGAGCAGCAACTTCGCCGATCGCTTGCCCGTCAGCCGCAATTACTGTTCTTCCCCGAAGGTGGTCATCAGAAACCTGCATCGTCGAACCCCCTATGTGAGCAATTAATTACCTGAACTTGCCGCGCTTGGGTAATGCAGCGAGTGTACACCTCTCCTTGAATGTGGTTGACGGGTACCCCGCGCTGTCCACAGAACCCTTCAGGCCATCGGGCGCTCGGGAGAAGCGCCGAGTCAAGGGATGAATCATCGCCTGCGCCCACATGAGTTCACACGCATATCATTGCGCGGCGCCTGTTTCTTCTCCGAAATGTGTCTACATATAGACGATCCCAAGCCACAATTCCCGTGGAGAAGTCTCCGGCAAAAACGAGATTGGGGCTATTTCTTCGGCTTTTTGGAAGCGGGTTTTTGGGGTTCGGGCTTCGGCTGCATCTGAATGTCGTGCAGGCGAATTACCGCTGCAGCAGCTGAAATCTTTACCTGGTCCTTGTCGTCCTGGAGGCCGGCCTCAGCCGCGTCCAGCAATGCCGGATCTCCGCGCCTGGCAATTGCATCGAATGCGGCGGCGCGGACGAGCCATTTGTCCTTGTTGGCCGATGCCTCGGCCAGCGCTTTTCCGCTCTTTGGATCAGGGTCTTTGGCCAGCATCAGAGCTGCCGCAGCCAGCACCGGTGAGGTATCGTCGCGGGTGAGCAATTTATATCCGCCCATGGCAAGGCCGCCGAATGGTATAAACCCGATGCCCGCCTGTACGCCGAGAGCCGCCATCTTCTTTGGATCTTTGAGCATTTTCTTCTGCTGCTCGGTCAGGCTTTGGCCGGTCTTCTGCCCTCCGGTAAGGACTGCGTAATACACGTTGTATCCCGAGTTGTCACCCAGCTCGATGAGCGAGTGTGCGGCGGCGATGATAACCAACGGGTCCGTGTCCTGAAAGGTCGCGTGTAAGTCCGCAATTGCGTCTTTCGCTCCCATCTCTCCAAGTGATTGAGCCGCAGCGGCTCGCACCACGGCCTGCTTGTCGTTCTTCAAGGCAGAAATTGCGGCATCTTTGGCCTTTGCATTGCCGTTGAGCTCGCCAAGTACGTGGGCCGCTATTGCGCGCACGTCAGTGCTGTTGTCCTTAAGGCCAGTGTTCAATACCGTCCAGGCAGTCTGCTCTTGGGCTTGGGCAGAATCCTGCGCGGTTGAAGGCGCTGCAACTGTGGACAAAACAACCAGGCAGATTGCGCAAATCAATAATCTCATCTTGTCTTCCCCGTCGCGTCTCACGACCGCCTCGAAAACTTTGGAACATAGTAGCGGTTTCCGGCGCCGATGGGGAAATTAACTCGGGGAGAGGAAAATCCTTGGTTCATTCACACTGCCAAGATTGCGGATGAGAACATCGCTTATTGAACGGGCGACCTGTGGGTATTGAAAACTCAGATGTGAGACAACGTCCAAAATAACGCCGCGTCAGAAGGCTCTATAAGCGATTCGCCGGGAACGGCTGACCATTTTCCATCCCAAAAAAATCATGCCGCTCTCATGAGTATCGAGTTTTCACCAGCCACGGCTGGTGGAACCCACTGGCTGAAAAGTCTCACGAGATCGTAGGCGGCGACCTCCATCAGTATTTGCGGTGATTAGAAAAAGCTGGTTCTATCGGTTGCCATAGCCACGTAAAGCGGTGTTCCAACGAGGACATTGGGGAAATCGGATTCACCTGGCGGTTTTGTCTTGGCAGGCCAGTAGGCCAGCCGTCTAGCAAAGAACTCAAGCTGCTGATTCGGACCATAGATGGACCGCAAAGCATGCCGCGTCGAATATCTCAACTCTTCTGGTGCATCCATAACCGAGGTGTGGGCCAAATCATTCTTCTGCGTATCAAGGTAGACCGACAAGAAATGAAGCACAGCTGGCGTCGAGACGCTCATAGGGAACGCGGCCCCCGTCGTATTTCCTATCAGGTTACGGACGGGACCACCTAAACCGAGGATCGTTTGCTTTGTCTCCGCCCCAAAATATGCCAGAAAGGATCGATCAAGAATACAGTCACTCCATTTCATCTCTAATGAGCCTTCAAAATATTCATTTGGCTCATCTACCGTGCCTACCTCCCCAGATCCGCGAATGTATTCGAGTACGGTTTCGAGTCGCGCTATACGGCTCTCTTCAGTTTTGGTCTCAGCGGATTCCCACGCGCCAAAGAGATTCGTATCGATCTTGGACCCGACCGTCACCCTCTTCTTGAGAGCTCCCCGCAGCTGTGAAAAAAGCACATCTACCTGGGCGTCCGAAATGTATATGTAATACTTCACGTTTTTCTAACGCGCTGATTCTAGCAGCCGGAGAAAATGTATTGGTGAATTTAGTGATTTGCCTGCTTCTCCACAGCAAAATGAAATGATGAAGGGCGCTTTTTAAGCAGATACCTAACTTTTCTACCGAGCCGGACCGAGGGTATATCGGGCGATTTTGCAAACGGGCAAAGCGCTGAAAATTACCATCTAGTAAAATTCGGCTGGTTTCACCAGCAGGCGATGGCACTCTCTGCTCAGAATCGATGGGCCACGAGGCTCTGGTTAACTCAATGCCTTGGCGAGTCGAATCAAGCCTTCCCAAATCGCAGGCTTATCGTAGCCAGCAAAGCCCAGAAGCAGTCCCTTCGGGTCAGGACGTCTCAAGGTAAATCGGTCAAGGGCGAGAACTTCAATTCCCTGGGCCGCCGCCAGCTTCTCCGCTTGCCGTGAAGTCATCCCGTTTTTGAGAAACCCGATAGTGTAGAGCCCGGCCCTGACTTCGGAAAGTTCAAGCAAGCCACTTAGATGTTGCTTGCTCCCTTCGATCAATGCCGCGAGGCGGCCGGCATACAGATTACGCATGCGTCGCAGATGGCGTGCCAAATGTCCATCCACGATGAAGTCGCAGAGGACTGCCTGGTCGAAGGTCGAATTCCGAAAATCTGTTTGATAACGGAAGGCCAGGAAATAATCAGCTAATGACGGAGGCAGCACTACGTAACCCAAGCGTAAGGATGGAAACAGTGTCTTGCTGAATGATCCGATGAAGATCACATTTGAATGATTATCAAGGCTTTGCAAGGCGGGCACCGGCTGTCCCTCGAAGCGGTACTCACTGTCGTAATCATCCTCAATCACAAAGGCGCCAGAACGTGAAGCCCAGCTAAGAACGGCCATCCGTCGTTCCAGGGACATTGTGACACCCAGCGGAAACTGGTGAGCGGGCGTCAGATAGACGCCCTTGGCACGCGGACAAATTTTCATTCCGGCAGAGACAGACAGGCCTTCTTCGTCTACCGGCACACCGATGATTCTTGCCCCCACATTGCCGAACGCGATGCTGGCTCCGAAATATCCAGGATCCTCCATCCATATCGGGTCCCGCGGTTTCAGAAGAAAGCGTGCCAACAGGTCCAGCGCTTGTTGTATCCCAGAAACGATCATGATCTGTTCCGAACTGCATCGCACGCCGCGAGACGTGCGCAAATACTCGGCAATCGCGTCGCGTAATGGCCGATAGCCACGCCGATCAGCTTCTGTCTTCAGCCATGACCTGAAGTTTCGTGCCCGGTTTGCCGCTATACGTCCCCAGATCTCGGATGGGAATTCGTTGGTGGCTGGATTCCCGATCCTAAACGGGCGGACGCCCTCTGGAAAAGCTAAGTCGACGAATGGCTTTGGCTGGACGTATGCCGAAATGACACGACGAATGTAAGCCGGAGGAGTCGATGTCATCCGCTGGGTTGGCGGAGGTGCGGCTATGTGATTTACCCACGTACCTAATCCAACACGACTGGATACGTATCCCTCAGCTTGCAGACGTTCGAGAACGCTGACAACTGTTCCACGTGAGAGGCCGTACTGGCTGGCGAAGTCTCGGGAGGCCGGTAGTCTCGTGCCAGGCCCAAGCCGACCTACAAGAATGGCAAGTCGCAGTTCTCCATACAACCACGTTGTTAAAGTCTGGTGCTGCGGACGGCTATTGAGAGTGAGTTCGAACGAGCTGACGGTTTTCGACACGTGATTTTTCTTGGTCTAACGATATTAGCGCAAAATGGCTCTATTCAATGTACCAATGCCGCTCCATACTGTGAGTTCTGACGTCAGAGCGTGGCTGTTCTCAGCTTTCTGCCAAGGCTGAGGTTGGGCCGTGCAAAGGAGATTATGCGGATGAGAGTAGGCATGTGGTTCTATGGCTTGGCAACAGTCGTTACCGGGATCCTGAATATTGTTTGGGGGGAATTCGAGGCCTCCCATCAACCGATACAATCCTTCGGCCAGCATATTCCTGGCGTACGCGTATTTGCATATCTCGCCGGTATCTGGCTGGTTGCGGCTGGCATGGGAATCTTATGGCGACGTACCGCACGGGCGGGAGCAGTGGGATCAGCCATGATCTACCTTATCTTTGCCCTGTTCTGGCTGCCCCGGTTCTACACTGCGACTCATGCGTTTGGTCTTCGAATTGGTGTCGTAGTTTTCGTCCTGGGCGGTGTCGCTGCACAGATTCTCTTAGTCGCCCCGGCAGCCATCGTCTACTCCGCGACCCAGTCACTCGATTCGGAATGGCGAAGGAGAGCAGTGATTGCCGGTCGTTGGATGTTAGGGCTGCCTCCGATTACCTTCGGTCTAGGGCACCTCATCAATCTTCATGCTTACGCACGCTTCGTCCCGCATTGGGTGCCGTTTGCATCCTTTTGGATAGTGCTGACCGGCATCGCTTTCCTGCTGGCTGGGACTGCCATTGTTTGCGGCATTCAAGATGTATTCGCTGCCAGGCTTCTTGCCCTGATGCTGTTGGTGTTTGAGGCGGCTGTAGAAATACCACCAGTGTTTATTCAGCCGCACAGCCAGATTGCATGGGGTGGTGCAGTCTACAACCTGACGGCGATCGGAACGTGTTGGATATTCGCTGAGTTTGTCGTCAGGAGTCGTCGGGCGGAGCGAAGAGAAACCGGCGTCTCCGGTCAAATCGTCACATCTCGTCCTGATTCGCTCATCGCGTGAAGCAATCCATCTAGATATTCCTGAGACAATGTGACATTGTTCAGCCGCAGGGCCTTTCTTGAGATGGCCGCCGCACTTTGCGCAAGGCTTACATTTTCCGGCGACATTTCAGCAAGCGTGCTGCTTCCTTTGCGCGAACACCGCGACCTCTTTCCAGAAGGTGTGGCATCCGGATCGAAATGAAAATAGCGTCTTGCTATGGACTCGTCGTCCACCTCTGGACGGCAAGGCTATCAGCAGCTTGACGGAAGAAGGCGCAGAGGATGAGGTCTTCCGCGATCTCGTCTCTCGATCAGAAGTTCGGATCGCCCTGAGTCTGGTTGGACGTGCCGTGGGCTCGTGGCCGCTGGGGCAGTTTGGAACACCCAGAGATGAAAGGACAAGTACTTTCAGGTAATCCGAGATTTTCTGTTTGAACTAAGGCTAAATGAGTAATTGTCGATTGCATGGATTATGTAGGCAGACGCACTACAGCGTCTCTCAAGTCTCGCCTGTATGAGGCTCTATGCGAATATTTTCAGTGTTCGCTGTGCTGATTGCGCAGATATTTCTATTTGCAAAAACACCGAACTCCGCGGTGCGGGAGTCAAGGCTGTTAACAGAAGACGTGGACTATGATGCGCGCGTTCACCGGTTCCCTGTAACGGGCGTATGGCAGAAAAGATTGAGGAAGCGCACTTGGCATATGGTTCTCACAAAACAACGGAGATGTGATTTTGTGGCGGAGAAGGAGAAGGTATGTACCGATTATCGGCGAAGGCCTCCACATTGGAGCGCGTGGAATTGTGGTGACCTACTCTCTCCCAAGCTCCTGCGATGCATCCAGACGGAAACCTATTGCAGTTATTGCCGGGCCTTACGGACCATCTCAACCAGCGCTGTCCGAGTCTTCATAGGGGTATCTATCTCTTGGGGAAAGTTGATGCGAACGGCTTTCATTCCCTCATGCGTCTTCAATCGAAGAGTGAAACCCAGTCGATCGACCGAAGTCATGGTCGCTTCTGTCGCTTCGAGCCCAGCATGAAAACGTGCCAGGAGGATCATCGAATCAACATGGTCAGCGTTCATGTGCGTAAGGATTCCGGCTGCGGCCTGAGCCAGTGGATCAGGGGCGGCATCTTCGTAGTCTCTGGCTCCGACCCACCCCATCACGCCAAAACCACCCACATAGTAAAGATCGACAGGCTGGAGCCGGAAGAAACTGAAGTCAGCGAAGTCGACCCAGTAACGGCTATTCCCATGACGAGCAAGGTAAATCTCTCGAATGGAAGCTGAATCGCTTGCTGACACAGATTCAGCAACTCCGACCAACGTCGCGCGTGCAGTTCCAAGTGGATCTCCATCGGAATTCGCCGGTCCGATGAAGAGGCTGCATCGCGGATCGGACTTCAGATTCTGCGTATGCATGGCCATATTGCTGATCAGAAAGAGCGGACGGCCCGCCAGGTCGAGCGCAAAGGGCATGAGAGATCCAAAGGGAAATCCAGGATGCTTGCAGGAGAGCGTCGACAGGGTCCCGACCGGCGCCAGCGAGATCAGGGTGCGGATACGCTCAGCGTGACCTGGTTCAGGGAGTTGCGGCGATGCTGGCCCGCTGGATGCGTGCTGCCGGGGGCAGCGGTTTCATTCGAGGACATCGGCTTCTTCACCTTTCAACCTATGGTATCGGGAGTGGCCACGCGGTGCATTTATCGCATAGGTGCCGTCGTCTCGTTGAATTCATCGGGTTGGGATCGTCAACAAAGGGAAGAGCAAAAACCTGCGCGCCGCAAACTCAGGAGAGGATTTCTCGGGGAAGAAAAAAATATAGGCGTTCTTGATTTCAACAACTGGTTGCCCCCAGGGCCGAACACTATCTGATCCTTCCTTTAGTATCTTTTAGAATCTTTGTCGAAGTAGACCAACACGAATGTCCACTTGTCATTGTGCGTGATTAGCATTTGATTCTTATGCGGCGTTTGAGCGATACTCTGGGTACGCTTTGCAATATCGGATTCGGCGCCAGGAGTTAATTTTCCTTGGCCCGAAGCCCCCGCTACAGGCTCGTTGCTCAAATTTGATAATGAGATTTGATAGCAATGAGGCGATGAAGCCGCGAATTATTGATTATGTAGGGCGGGAGTAGTTCAGTGGCAGAACGTCAGCTTCCCAAGCTGAATGTCGCCGGTTCGATCCCGGTCTCCCGCTCCATTTGAATCAAGAGCTTGCAACATTCCACCGAATCCTGAAATCGTTTTGAACACCATTTGAACACCAATTACATGACTAAGGCTGTTTCCAGCTGCTGTACTGCCTCAAGTCTTTGTTTTACCGAGACCTGTGTGTACACGTTCTGGCTTACATCCAAGCTGTGTCCTAGCTGGTCAGCTACCCATTTGGGATCGACCCCCAATTCCTTCATGATGCTGGCATGCGTGCGCCGCATCACTTGGAAATTGGCCCATTCCAATCGAATCTTTGACAATCTGGGAAGAATGTTTCGACGCCAGACATTTTCCTTCGCGAGTGGGGTTTTGTTTTTCGATGCAAATACGAAGCCTGCGGCTTCGTATCTGCAACCAATCGCCGCCACATCACAATATCCGGGGAGAACCTGTTGTTCCCAGATGCTTGATTGTTTCCGTGCTGAGAGATTGGCCTCCCAACCGTGCTGGATCCGCCACCGTCTCAGGTTGATTCCACGGCGGCAAACCAGCGTTCTTAGGCTCTCTTGACTCTATCGTAGCGCTCGACGGACCGCCTCTGTCGTAGGGGCGCCTTCGTGTGGACCTCGCTCATAGTGCCTACTTCCATCTCTGGACTGGAATGCACCATCAAATGCCGGGACTAAACATCTAGCTCATCACGCGGCCGCAACTGGATCCATATGCACGAGGCCCCGTCTGAACGCTACATTGATCGCTTCCGTGCGTCCGGTCACATTGAGCTTCTCCAGAATATGCGTCATGTGTACCTTCACCGTCGCTTCACTTATATCCAGCAGCGCGCCGATCTCCTTGTTGCTTTTGCCGTTGGTAACCGCTCGGAGAACTTCCGTTTCCCTAAACGTCAGCCCGCGGTCGGCGACTCTCTTTCCTAGCTGGGCCGCGACTGCGGGAGGAATCCACCTCTTGCCTTGCGCCACGGCGCGAATACATTCGACGAGCTCATTGAGCGATGTATTCTTGAAAAGATATCCATAAGCGCCCGCCTTCAGCGCTCGATAGATATCTTCCTCACCCTGACATGTCGTAAAAACGATGAGACGCGCAGCCGGCTCTTTCGCGCAAATGGACATGACTGTCTCCACGCCATTCATGATCGGCAATCTCAATTCAAGGAGAGCAATGTTAGGAGACTGTGCAGCATATTTCTCCACTGCTTCCTGACCATTGGACGCCTCAGCGACGACCTGCATGTCAAACGTGCGGTTGATCAGCGTTGCCAATCCCTCGCGTACGATCGGATGCTCATCTGCGATCAACACCGTATATGGTTTGCGGGGAGTTCCGAGACTTCCCCATGATCAGCAATGATTTTATTTGTAGTCGACACGTGAATCCTCCAGCGTTTTGCCGATTTTGCCTTTTGGCGGTGGTCCTTAGGACACATCGCAAAGTGGCAGACTTCATTGGAAAACTCGAACTCACTGCACCTGCGCGAATGCAGATACAAAGCACGAAGACGTCACTGTGTTCGTCTTTTCGCTAACTTGAGGGCTATGTGAACAGCGTTTAGCAGTGCATTATCTTCGAACGGCTTGCCAAGGAAAGCAACCGCTCCTGCCTGTGCAGCCTCGTGTCGTACCTCTGGTTCGTCGCGCGCCGAAACAAATACTACCGGTAATCCGTTGTGTTCTGCTGCCAGGCGGCGTTGCAGCTCAAATCCGCTCATGCCAGGCAGTCCTATGTCCAGAATGATGCAGCCAATCCCTTCGTGACTGCCGGCGACAACGTAGTCCTCTGCCGAAGCGAAACTTTCAGCCCGTAATCCAGCGGACTTGAGGAGCCTTTCAAGGGACCTGCGCATCCATAGGTCGTCATCCACGATCGCTATGTGTGTAGTCTCAGCCATGGCTCCCCTCCTTGAGCCTGAACTCGTGTTGGCTAATAAATCCGGATCCCAGTGATCGATCGAGAAGAGGCCCGCCGATTGTCTTGCGTACCCGCGGGTCGTAAACTCATTCGCCTCACTTGCTTCTATGAATGGAGCGTAGCGCTGGTAGTGCGGCTTGTCTATTGGATCTTGGTCCCATAAGACTGGGATCAATTGGCGTGGAGGCCAAGCTTCTCGGCCATGTGGATCAGATCAGCCAATGATACCGCTTTCATCTTCTGCATAACCTGACCGCGATGAACCTTGATGGTCTTCTCGCTTGCTCCTAGCTGCGCGGCTATCTGCTTATTCAACAAACCGCTCGTCACGCAAGGGAAGACCTCTCGCTCACGGGGTGTCAGCAATGCATAGCGCTGTTGCAATATGCGCATTTCAGCGCTGCGTCGTCTCAGGATGTGGCTTTGTTCGATCCCGCGCTGGATTGCTTCCAGCAGATCCTGTTCGCGGAAGGGCTTGATGAGGAACTCAATCGCGCCGGCCTTCATGGCTCGAACGGACATCGGAATGTCACCATGGCCAGTGATAAAAACAATTGGAAGAGCTATCTTCTCAGCAGCAAGCTCCTTCTGAAGATCCAGTCCGCTTAGTCCGGGAAGGCGAACGTCAAGGACCAGGCACCCCGGAGCATTGGGACGCACGCAGCGCAGAAATTCCTGTGCTGATGAGAAAGTCTGGGCCTCAATGCCAACCGAGCGTAGCAGTCTCTTAAGAGAAACACAAACCGAAGGCTCGTCGTCCACGACAAACACAGTTGGAGGCGTTTCGTTCATCGCATACGCCTATGCCATAGCCGGCAAGGAAAAGCGAAAAGTCGCCCCGTGGGTTGTGGGATCATTGCTGGCCCACAACCGGCCGCTGTGCGCCTCAATGATCGAGCGGCTGATGGACAAACCCATGCCCATTCCGTTTATTTTCGTTGTAAAGAATGTATGGAATAATTGGTCGATATGCCGGGGATCAAGCCCGGTGCCGGAATCCTGCACGGCGACCTCCAGGCCGGATTCGCGCGCGTCGGAGCGGATCACCAGAACTCGCGGGCGGTCTAAAATTGTGGTCATTGCTTCGATACCGTTCATGATCAGGTTCAGCAGAACCTGCTGCATCTGCACTCTGTCGCCCATTACTGGTGGAAGTGCAGCCCACAATTCCATCTCCATGGAAATATGTTGCTTTTCCAGTATGCCCGGGATAAAGGCCACCACCTCATGAATCAACTGATTCATATCCAACGGCGTCTTCTCCGGAACACTTTTCTTGAGCAATTCGCGGATGCGTGAAATGATTTCTGCTGCCCGTGTTCCTGCTTCCGCAATATCGGTCACCGCCTGTTGCACCTCCCCGAGATCCGGTGCGGCGTTAGCCAGAATCCGCCTGCTCGCGTTGGCATTGTTGACGATTGCAGTAAGCGGTTGGTTAATTTCATGCGCAATCGAAGCGGTCAACTCGCTCATAGTAGACATTCTGATGACCCACGCCAGTTCTGCCTGAGCTTCCTGAACAGCCTGATCCGCCCGTCGGCTTTCCGTCAGATCCCGCGTAATCTTGGCGAAACCAATCAACTCTTCGTTCTGGTCGTGCAATGCGGTGAGAATCGCATTTGCCTGGAAGCGCGATCCATCTTTACGGAGCCAACACCCGTCTTCTTCGAACCTGCCTGCCGTGGCTGCTTCTCGCAGGGCCTTCGCTGGCCTGCCCTTACGCAAATCTTCGTCACAATAAAAACAGGAGAAGTGTTGTCCGATAATCTCCTGCGCCTGGTATCCTTTGATACGCTCCGCTCCGCTATTCCAGCTGGTAACGAATCCTGCCGGGTCCAGCATGAAAATAGCGTAGTCTGCGGTACCTTCCACTAAAAGGCGAAATCGCTCTTCGCTTCGACGCAGTTCTTCGGCAGCCTGCCTGCGCTCAGTAACATCTAGAGTCACACCGATCATCCGGAAAGGTTCGCCTGCGCTGTCGCAATGGGTCAGCCCTTGGCTCAGCACCCAGCGAAGTTGACCATCCTGTCTCTGAATCCGATACTCGACATCAAATTCTCCGCCCGGTCGAAGTGCTTCGCGAATAGCCAGTTTCACGGCCGCGCGATCCTCGGGATAAATCAGCGAAATAAAGCTTATTTCGTCGAACGTCTGTCCGCTTGGCTTAAGACCAAAAATTTGAAAGTGCTGATCGGACCATACAGCAATGTCCATGCGGGGATTCCAGTCCCACACACCCAATCCTGAGGCTTCCTGCGCTAGCCGGAGCTGCCCTTCGCTGTTCCTAAGCGTTTGCTCTATGCGCCTGCGTTGATCGATCTCGAGGAGCAGGTCTTCATTGACTTTCCTGAGCTCCGCTGTCCTTTTCTCGACCCGTCGTTGCAGTTCCGCCTTTGCCAAACTCAGCTCTTTTTCTGCACGGCTCCGTTTAGCGATTTCAAGCCGTAGTGCCGCGGGACTCGGCAATGCGACGGCGTGAGGAACCAGCTTCAAAAGTAAGATGGCAGTAGGTACGGAAGCCATGGCAGTGATGGCCTTGATCGATGCGGACACCCAGTAGTCCGCATGCCACAGAGTCCACACCTCCATTGCGTGTGTTGCACCGCAGGCAAGGATGAAAATGCCAAAGCAGACAAACATCCAGTGAAATGGAAGATCTCTACGCTTGCGAACAAAGTACCCGAGTGTGAATGGAATGGAAAGGTAAGACAACGCAATCAGAGAGTCTGAGATAACATGCAACCACACCAGGCCTGGGTCCCACATATAGCAGTACCCATGAGGCATGAATGGGCCAGACGAGAAAAACGCCTTTAGGACTGGCATCGTGCACCTCGCGGCATTTTACTTGCTCCGCGACCAAGGACACTGCTACAGACTAATCGCGATAGAAACCGCCGATTGATAAAAGATCACCCGTCGTGGTTCAACCTCGTCCTCGGAATAGTGTGACGTAGACATCCAAAAGAGCCAGAAAAGATTGCAGAGTGTGCGTATGCCGCCTCCATCTGCTTAACATTCCAGATGGAGAGGGAATGCGAAACGAGCTCTTACAGGTCATCGCTTCAGCCCCCTTGGCTTCAGCGGAACCTAGTGCTTGGTCCCATGTAACCAGCGATCGATCGAGATCATGATACTCGTTTACATGAAACAAGGCTATGTCTCGAGATGGTCTCCCATGATTGACACCGTCGAAAGTGCTGATCAAACGGGTAAAGCTTTCCCTTCGAGACGGAAATCTTCTCGGATGCGATACCGATCAAGCGCGATAGTGTTTGTGGTCCGCCACCGGATCAAGCAAACATATGACGTGCTCGCCTGACCGCTGATCGAAGTGGTACAAGAGAACTGCATCAACTGCCGTCGCGGTTTTTGTGCGCTCCAGCTCCGGGGTTCCTAGACTGATCTCGCCGCTATTCTTGATGCGAAGTTCGCTGCCGACTTGCAGCGGCACTCGAATCCGTATCAGCTCTTGCATGCCTTCCATGGTGTCTCCTTTTCATTGTGGCCCAGAGTTCAGGAGAACAATATGCGCTCGCGGCCATTACCCAGACTTCCTGCGCAATGGTTTCGCATCATCCGAATGCTGGGCGTCCGCTGTTACCTTCTCAGCCGATGAACTTCCACCCGCGGTCCAACAGGGCGTACCCATGGGCGTACATAAGGATGAACGTATCCGACTCGGTTAACCCACACTCGAGTCCATGGACGGCGATCGATGAGAATCGTGTGGGAAGGCCAGATGAATCCCGAACCGAGCCACCATCCCCATCCCCCGAATGCTGCGCCAATGGTGATTCCAGGACCGAAGCGAATAGCACCTGCAAGGGCGAAACCCGGCCGCGGCGGGGCGAAGACGACGAGCGGATCGTATGAGGGTACGTAAAGCACGTTCGGCTCGACAGGCAGGATCTGGATATATCCTCCGTCCGAAACGACGTTGACGTACCCGTTGGTTGCCAGATATCCATAGCCTCTCGCCCGCTGGCGCATCCGTTGCACAGCATCCATGACATCGGCATCCTGCGTCAGAACCGCGTTGCCGAGCTGCTCGGTCCATCCTGGATCGCGCGCCATCATGTCCAGAACTGATGGAAATGGCAGCAGGCCGAGAATGCTCGGATCCCACTGCAAATGGTCGGCCTGAATGGCCTGAGCCAACGCGTCGCCTTTGAGATAACTGTGTTGATCAGCCCACGTTGCAGCTTCGGGAATCTCGGTCCAATATGTCGACGCAGTGAGCACCTGAGCGAGCAACGGGTCCGGGTAGAGTGCAATCCGCGATACCAATTGGTCCAATTGTGGCGGAGTCAATGCCACCGGCTGCGCCGACGAGATTACAGGGAGAGACACAAGCATCAGTGCCAGACAAGCCGGCAGCAACGCGCATGTGAAAAGCATCTTACCGATCCATCCGAGAAAGTGATCGAATGCGTTCAGGAGCATTGCGTCAGATCTGCTTGTTTCGTCTGAACGTTCTCTTTGAGCATTGGGCAAACTGTCTTTGCGTCCGCTTTTGATAAGAAACCTGCCGTCGGCTTGTCGGGGCATACGAATCCATACTCGTACCTGAGCGTCGTTCATTGTGTCTCCCTTCATCAAATTTTGAACCGGTAAGAATAGATCATGCGGCGGCGTCCATCCCTTGTGTTTCATCGATTAATCGAGGACGTGCGGAGAAAAGCACCGCCCGGGAGTGACCGCTGTTTTGATTCATGGCGTTGGCGCTCCGGAAACACCGAGCTTATCTCTTAGCTTTTCAATTTCCGCCATGCTCTTTTGGTATTCGAGCAAGGAAGAGATGATGGAAGAGAGTTGGCGGGCCGTATCTGCATTCTTCTGCAGATATTGTGTATATGTCTCGGAGGTAGGGCGGGTCTTGTTCTGGTTCAGATAGTTGATTGCAGCTGTTGTGTTGGCTGATAATTCCTTCACCAGAGGCAGCATTTGTTTTACCGCCTGTTCCTGCAATTCAGAACCCGACTTCTGGGCTTTATTCAATTTCTCGATGATAAGAGCCAAATTGTCCACGTGTCCCTTGACCTTGGCCAGCATCAGCGCATGCGTCACCCAATTTTCATCATTTAAAATAAGCACCTTGGTCTCATTAGCATCGTCGGCCAATTCAAGGGCTTCGTCGCTTGCATCGGAGAGAAGCTGCGTCAACTGCTGACTCTCCGGCCTCGTGACATATCCTGCCAGCGGCAATTGGAGTAGGACGAGAACCATTAGAATTCCTATGGCGAAAAGGATGTTATGTGTGTGGACGGTTCTCATCGTGAACTTCCTCCTTTCACAGCGATCGCTGACCCATTCGCAACGTTAGTCTTGCGATGCCGCTAAATAGCAAACTGATCCCGACCAACGTGCCCACGGCCCATAGTGAACTCGATGGCCAATGGAAGAGGATGATGCCGGCGAGCAGTAACGAGACCAGACCATCTACGAGGAACCAACCCGCTCCTCGCAGCCGGCGAAGGAGAGAGAAAATGACGAGCTCGAAGACTCCCTCAGCCGCGATATAGAAAGCAAGCACAAGCGTGAGCGCAATTGCTCCGGCAACAGGCAAAATCAGCATGTAGAGACCGGCGATCACATATACGAGCCCGATAAGAATCTGCCAGATAATGGCACCGGCTCCGCGCTCTGACCACGCGTAAACCAGATGTGCAACACCAGCGAACAGGACCAGCCATCCAAAGAAGATGCTGGCTGCAATACCGGCAAAGAACGGCACGCCGATAGCCAATAGTCCAGCCAGAAGAAGCAGGGCTCCCAAAAAGATGGACCACCCTTTTGAGCTTGTATTGGTAGCTACTGCATTCAAGACTTCCTCCTTTGTGCCTTGTGAATGGCGGCACATGTTTTCCGGAGGTGCGCCATCAGCTTGAGATATTCTGACGGCGCCCACTTCGGATACAGTGACTACGAGGATCGAGGTGGCAATTTTTCGAACATCTTATCCACTGCCTTTTCGAGCTTCTTGGTGTCTTTTTCCGGCTTATCAGAAAGCTGGTCGTGTGCCAGGCCGCGCCACACGAGATGTTGTGAGCTAGTGTCATAGATATCGACGACCAGGGTTCCGACCGGAATGCTTTCGACGGTCGTCGTCGCCATTCCAGTTCCCCAGCCATGCCATCTCCAACCTCCTCCTAAGCCGTCATAAAAAGTGGTGTATTCGGCCTTATCTTTTTTCACCAACACGGCCGTTATCGTAACGTCTCCGCCGGATGGCACCTGCTGCCACCCTTTCGCTTGAAGGTCACGGTCTACTGCATCACGGATACGAGACTCAAATAGAGGATCCGTGGCATGGACACGTCCCCAGGAGTATGTGTGATATTGGGTAAAGTTGACGGAGTGGTCATAGTCGGTCTCCACTTTCTGCGCCAACGCTGGAATCGAAAAGAAGACAACGGCAAGAGCCACTGTCAATGACATCCTCTGATGAAGCTTCATGGTGAGACCTCCTGGTCTGGGTTGTATCGATCCAACTTGTTTTCACTCATGATCTTTCTGCCGTTTCGGCACGCTAAGATCCAATCGCGGAATCGCGAGACATCGAAGCGAGATCATCTGCAGTTGATTGCAAATTCAATATGGCTGCGACGTTTTAGTTCGTGGGCGGCTCAATCTTGTCCTGGAGTTCCTCGAGCTTGGTCCGCGTGCGGTCATACTTTTCGTAGGAGGAAATTATGTCCGCCAATTGGTGGGCTGTCTCCGCATTTTGTAGAAGATAGTCCTTGTAGTCACCCGAGACGGGGCGAAGCTGGCTTTTGTTCAATTGCTCGATAGCCGCAGTCGTATTGTTAGCTATCTCTTTGAGCAAGGGGACCATGCGATCAATCGCCTGCTGTTGCCAGGGTGAAGCCTCATCGCGCTCGCTCTGCAGCTTTTCCAGAATCTTTCCCATGTTGTTTACGTGGTCCTTAATCCGATTCAGCATCTCGGCATGCGATTGCCAGCTTACGTCATTGCGGAGGAGAGAGGTCATATCATCCGCATCGCGTGCGAGTTCAAAGGCCTCGTCCTTCGCGGTATCAAGTTGGGCTGCGACCTCAGCATTGGGCGGCTTCCGGGTAACCGATCTGAGGACGGGTGGCAAAAGCGCTGTGGAAGCGAATATAGCGATCGCCAACAGGCTGCGAACTACCTTGGGTGAAATTGACATATTTATCTCCTTTCCGCGTGTTCGACTGCAAAAATCGGGCCTGGCATTTTAGCGCCGCTCCGGAGCTGACTGCCGGTTGAAGAGCGAGGACAACTCGTCTTTCAGCGTGGAAAAAAGTGAGCTGGTATCTCCATTGCCTTTTAATTCCTTCTCGAGTTGCGCAATGTTGGTATTCAAGGCGGCATATTCAGGAGCACCCGCCACATAGCCAAGGTCTTGGGCGCGCTGAAGCTGGTTCCTGGCTGTCGCCAGTAGCGTTTGCGCCACATTCTTGTCCTTCTGTTTCTGGTCTTCTGCTGCCATAATCGCTGCCCGCGCAAGCACAACAGGGATCGGTGTAACTTTTTCAATTACAGTCAGAGTGTTGAGCGCAGTCAGAAGAGTCTGGCTTGCCTGGTCATTCTGCCCCTGATCTAGAAGGCGAGCCGCGTCCTTGAGAGCCGTGGGATAGGTGGCGAGAGGTAGATTGTAGATGCGGACACGAATCTCGCTCATCAGCGAATAGAGAATGAGCCGTGCGGTGGGGTAATCCTTGGCTTTTACCGCATCGGAAACGCCGTGGTCCAGCGTCTGGATAGCTTTCTCGTCGAGCGGCGCAGTATCGATGACATCGACTTCGGACGCCACCGGAATCAGTGCTGCAGCCGCGTTGCGAGCCAGCAGAATATTGATCTTCCCCGTGGCCGCCTCGATAGCAGCAAGCGCATCACTCTTCTTATTCGCCGCGATTGCATCGATCGCAGACCTCGTTTGATCAATCGCAGCTACCGCATCCTGATCGAGTGACTGGTCTGTCTGGTCTTTGGCGCTTTGCCGCTCTTTCTCAACTTCGGGGCTAGCCTGCTTTTCGGCAGCCTGTCGCTGCTGCTCGAAGTTCGGTTGGGATTGTGCCTGAGTCTGCGGTTTTGCTTGCGGGGCGTTGGCAGCTGTATTACTGGAGCTGCAGCCCGCAATCAACACCAGACAGGATGCGATGAAGATCGCAATCCAACGCCCGTAGATATAGATTGGTTGTCTCATAACGATCCTTCTTTGCCCTCACAATTGACTCAGCTTGAGTTGGCATCCAGCTCTACAACACAATCACAACCAAAGACCCGCTAGTTGAGTCACTGCTCGGTGATGTTAGCCACCTTGTGTGCTTGAAACAATTCGTCTCTAGCACGATTTTTGAGTGAGTATGCGTGCTTAGACACAGTTCTATCCAGTAGCGAATGACTAAGTAGGACTTTGGTAGTAGAACGGGCGGTGGGGGACTGGTTCCTGCGGTGCAGGTTTCGCGGGACAGAGCGGAGTAGCCAATCTATACGCAGGTCATTCTCGCGTATACGGAAATGGTCGTATGGCCGAATGCTGCCCACGTCCGAGTGAAGCTTGAGACTCCTTGCTTAACCTTTCTTCCTCCTCACGAAGAATTGTTTTTGCCGATGTGTGAGCGCTAGCATTCTCAAAGTAGAAATTGCTCATGAAGGGCCTGAAAGAGTAAAGAAGAATCACCTGGAGAAGCGCCGTGACCCGCATCCTGTGGCGAGCGTTCGATTGCATCTTGGGCTGTCGGCACCGCAACCTGAGCCGCCCCTTCACCCGTTCCGGCCGCACCTGCGAAGTGTGTTTGGATTGTGGGAAGCAGTTGCCGTACTCCCTCGAAACGATGTCCCTCCGTAAAGAGAAGCGGAAGGACGAGCGCACAGACGCGCGTCTCAGCCATCGGACCGAGGGCTATGTGCTGCAAGAACAAACATTGCAAGAGATCACGTTGCATCGTGTTTCGTAAACCTCGTGCGTGCACGGTCACGAGCCAGAATCGCAACCAAGGCAGCTTCAAGCAGTGCCCAGGCCGCAGACCCCTGTATGAAACATGCTTTAAGCGAATGGTGCCAGGAAAAATCGTGAAGGAGATAACAAATGGCGAACATAGGCCTCGCCGCCCGCCGTGGAACAAATCGCGAAGTAGATGACAAAGCCGCAACATTCCTGCACGGGTCGCGGACTGCCAAAGCGACAACGGAAATTACCACCGCGTTTGAGACGCGAATAGGGTCATCCTCCCTGTGTGCCTTCGATACTCTTCTAAGCGAATTCCGGCATCATCTCTATCTTTCGCGCGGCGCCACCACCGCACTATTAGTGGCAGCAACTGAGGCGATTACGCAATCACGCAGTGCGGACGTCGCGGATGTCGTGGAATCGAGCTCGACCAAGAACGGTGCCCCATCGGCACCAACAGCGGTGCTTGAGAACAGCATGGAGCAGCAGCAAGCCGTTACGGAAACTCTATTCCAGCCCTTCCAACTTGGTCGCTACAAACTTCCGCACCGCATGCTCATGGCGCCGCTCACTCGGTCGCGCGCTCGCCAACCCGGGAATGTGCCTTCTCCAATGAATGCCCTCTACTACGCTCAGCGCAGCTCAGCCGCTCTCATCGTTTCGGAAGCGACCCAGGTCTCTCAGCAGGGACAAGGCTATGCGTGGACACCAGGCATCCACAGCCTTGATCAGGTGGAAGGCTGGCGGCTCGTCGCCGAAGCGGTGCACAAGGGCGGCGGCTCGATCTTCATGCAGCTGTGGCATGTTGGACGCATCTCTCACCCGTCGCTGCAGCCTGACGGCATGCTGCCCGTGGCGCCCTCCGCCATTAAACCCAAGGGAATGGCGTTTATCGAAAATGAAAGCGGCGAGGGAGAGCTGGTCCCCTTCGTAACTCCGCGTGCGTTGGAGACGGAGGAAATTCCTTACATCGTGAAGCAATATGTGCGTGGAGCCAAGAATGCGCTGGAGGCCGGCGTCGACGGCATCGAGATTCACGCAGCAAACGGCTATCTTCTTGACCAGTTTCTCAACTCCGGCACCAACCAGCGTGCCGATGCGTACGGCGGATCCGTCGAAAACCGCGCGAGGCTTCTCCTTGAGGTGGTGGAGGCGATCATCGGAGTCTGGGGCGCTGATCGCGTCGGGGTACGGCTTTCTCCGCTGGGTACGTTCAACGACATATGCGACCAGGACCCCGAAAAAACCTTCGGCTGCGTTGCGAAAAAGCTCAGTGAGTACCGGCTAGCCTACCTGCACCTCGTCAATCCGGCGATTGCTGAATTTGAAAAAAAAATGGAGCCTGATCCCCGTGCTATCCGGATGCTGGATCTGATGCGCAAGAAATTCCGCGGCCCCTTGATCATCACAGGCGGCTTCAACCACGACACAGCAGAGAGCTGGCTTAAGGAAGGTCGAGCGGACCTGATTGGATTTGGGCGCAAGTTTCTGGCCAATCCGGATCTGCCGAACAGGTTTCGCCAGCACGCCCATCTCAATGCAGATGATCCCGCCACTTATTACGGCGGGGGCGCGATAGGCTACATCGATTACCTCACGCTCGCGCAAGAGCGCGGTGAGGAGCCGAAGCCGCACGTGGATGAGAGATGGCGTTAGCACTCGAATAATCCGGAGTTGGAGCTCAGGCGCCCTTTGAGTGGATTGAAATTAGCCACAGAGGCACAGGCGCACGAACACAGTCAGGTGAGCTCCCGCCATCGTCACGGGTTCGGTTGTTATCTCATGGCTTCCGGGCACTGCCGGCCCCCGCATCAGGAACCAGCAGCTTGCATGACACTTCAAGCAACAGACATGTATCAGAGGAGAGGACCATGAAAGCAGTCGTTTACAACGGACCCCGCGACGTCAGCGTGAAAAATGTTCCTGACGCCAGAATTGAGCAGCCCAACGATGTGGTCGTCAAGATCACCACCACCAACATTTGCGGCTCTGACCTGCATATGTACGAGGGCCGGACCGATTTCAAACCGGGAGGCGTTTTCGGTCACGAGAACACCGGTGAAGTCGTCGAGGTAGGTCCTGGAATCAGCCGCATCAAAAAAGGTGATCAGGTCAGCCTGCCATTTAACATCGGTTGTGGCTTCTGCAAAAACTGTGAAGCAGGTCTTACCGCATTTTGCCTCACTGTTTATCCAGGAATGGCCGGGGCTGCTTATGGCTTTGCCGGCATGGGGCCTTTTCCAGGCGGACAAGCGGAATACCTCCGCGTCCCCTACGGCGACTTCAACTGCTTGCGCCTTCCTGAGGACGCCCGGGAAAAGCAGGACGATTATGCATTTCTGTCCGATATATTTCCCACCGGTTGGCACTGCACCCGCCTTGCAGGTCTCCAACCCGGCGATTCCATTGTGATTTATGGTGCCGGCCCGGTTGGTTTGATGGCCGCCTTGTCTGCGATGATCCAGGGCGCCAGTAAGGTCATGGTCGTCGATCGCCATCCCGACAGGCTTGCCCTGGCAGAAAAGATCGGTTGTATTCCCATCGACGACTCAAAAGCTTCCCCCGTGGAACAGGTGTTAGCGCAAACCCGCGGAGAGGGCGCCGACAGAGGTTGTGAATGCGTGGGCTATCAATGTCACGAGCCACACGGCCGCGAAATACCCAATCTCACTATGAATAATCTTGTAGGCTCGGTACGCTTCACCGGCGGAATCGGTGTCGTCGGCATTTTCCTGCCCAAGGATCCTGGCGGTGCCGACCAGCTCGCCAAGCAAGGTGAGATCGCTTTTGACATGGGGCTCTTCTGGTTCAAAGGACAGTCGATCGGCACCGGGCAAGCCAACATCAAGCACTACAACCGGCACCTGCGCAATCTGATTCACGCCGGACGGGCAAAACCGTCCTGGATCATTTCGCATCGTTTGCCTCTGGAGCAAGCACCCATGGCCTACCAACATTTCGACGCGCGCGACAATGGGTGGACGAAAGTTATCTTAAAACCAGCGGCCTAGTCTTGATTTGCCTTGGTAGAGTGGGGGTTGAACGCCGCCCCCACCCTCTTTTGGAGTGCAGCAATGGAACAGCGTTACTTCGGGTCCACTCATCGTCAGGTCGCTGTGATCGGCCAAGGCACCTGGTACGAAGAAATTGAAGACCCTGCGTCAGTCATCTCCGCTTTGCGCCTTGGCCTCGATAGGGGCATGAAGCACATTGATACCGCTGAGATGTACGGCTCGGGAGCTGCCGAAAGGCTGGTTGGCCAGGCAGTTGCCGGGCGGCGCGACGAAGTGTTTCTGGTGTCAAAAGTTCTTCCTCAGAACGCCGGGCGGCACACAACCATCAGGGCGTGTGAGCAATCTCTGCTTCGCCTCAAGACCAACCACTTGGATTGCTACCTGCTGCACTGGCGTGGGCGCCATCCGCTGGAAGAAACGGTTGCCGCCTTCGAGCAGTTGCGTGACGAAGGGAAAATACTCTCCTGGGGTGTGAGCAATTTCGACGTCGACGATCTGGAGGAAATCCGGAGCATCGTCGGCGAAGATCTGCCCGCCTGTAACCAAGTCCTTTATCACCTTCAGGAGCGGGCCATTGAACATGCTGTCATTCCCTGGTGTCAGCAATACAAAGTGGCTGTGGTGGGATACAGCCCACTGGGCCATGGAGCATTCCCGGCGCCACACTCGCAGGGCGGGCGGGTGTTGCGCGAAATAGCCGAACTGCAGCATGCCACCCCGCGCCAGGTTGCGCTCCAGTTCCTCGTGCACCGCCCCGGACTCTTTACCATTCCCAAAGCTTCAACTCCCGAGCACGCCGCGGAGAATGCGGGTGCCGGAGATTTCCACTTGTCTACAGCAGACATCGCCCGCATCGACAAGGCCTTTCCCCTGGGTCCGCGTCCTGCTAGGCTTCCGATGTTGTAGACCTGTGAGGCAAATAAAATGAGTGCGTCCACTCTTCAACATCCGTTTCGGTTACAGCTTCTAGGCATCCACGGTTCGTCCGCCAGTTACAGCCTGCGTGATTTTCTATACCGCAGCAATGTTCCTTTCGAATGGATCGAGCTGACCTCTGATCAGCAGGCGCGGGAGTTGGCCCAGGTCAACAATCTCCACGATCAGCGCCTGCCGGTTTGCCTCTTTCCCGACGGCGCGAGGCTGGAGAGTCCTACCATTCGCCAGATCGCGGAGAAGTTAGGATGGTTCCAAAAGCCATCCAGCGCAGAGTACGATCTGGCCATCCTGGGCGGCGGCCCTGCCGGGCTTAGTGCTGCAGTCTATGGCGCATCCGAGGGCCTCAAAACCCTTCTGATCGAGCGCTACGCCGTAGGAGGACAGGCGGGTACCAGCTCGAGAATTGAGAATTACCTGGGATTTCCTGAGGGCATTAGCGGCTCTGACCTCGCGAAACGTGCCCGCGATCAGGCCAATCGCTTTGGAGCAGAAATTCTTCTGCTGCATGAGGGTGTGCGTGCCGAGCTCGTGCCCGGAAATTCGATCGGCCACCTGGCGGATGGCACTAGCTTTGTGATGCACGCCGCGATCTGCGCCTCGGGGGTTGAGTACCGCCGCCTCAACCTCTGGAACGAAGAACGGCTGCGCGGCGCGGGTGTCTTCTATGGCGCCGGTACCAGCGAGGCGGAGCTGTGCAGCAGCCAGGAGGTCTTTGTGGTTGGTGGCGGCAACTCCGCTGGACAAGCGGCCATACACTTTTCCCGCTATGCCCGAAGGGTCTACATCCTGATTCGTGGAGACGGCCTGAAGGAAACGCTCTCGCAGTATTTGATCGATCGTATATTGAGCTCGCCTAAGATCGAGGTGAGACCGCATACTGAAGTCGTTGAGCTGCATGGCGACGACCACTTGGAAGCCATTACCCTCATCGATAATTTGACCGGGCGGCAGGAAACGATCAACGCGTGCTGGCTTTTTCTATGTCTCGGCGGTCTTCCCAATACGAACTGGGCCGCAGAAGCCGGCTTGGTGCGTGACGAACAATGTTATCTCGTTACCGGTCCGGATTTGCGTCGGGACAGTAGTTTCGGCAGCACATGGTCGCTCGACCGCGAACCCTACTTTTTGGAAACCAGCTTTCCCGGAATGTTTGCCGCCGGCGATGTTCGCCATGGGTCTGTCAAACGATGCGCCTCGGCTGTCGGCGAAGGCGCAATGGCTGTTACGTTTGTCCACCGTTATTTAGCCGGCCACTGAAAGGAAGAAAACCATGTCAGCCTGCTCTCATTTAAACCAGATTCGACCAGTGTCCCCTCGTACTCCCGAAGGCTGTGAAGAGTGCTTAAAGACGGGAGGGTACTGGGTTCACCTTCGCTTATGCCTGGAGTGCGGCCATGTCGGCTGTTGCGACCAGTCCCCCGGCAAACACGCCACCAAACATTTCCATCGCACCAGCCATCCCATCATGCGTTCCTTCGAGCCCGGTGAGGATTGGGGCTGGTGCTACATTGACGAGGTCATACTGGATAATGTGGACTTATGGACCCCGCGGCACCGCGCGCGGACAAGTCTATAAATTGATGTGCAGGACAATCTTTCCGACGACGTGCCCTTCTTCGATCCTGCGATGAGCTGCGGCCACATCTTTGAATGAAAAGACCTGGACCCGCAGCGGTAGGGTCTTTGTACTGATTGCTGCGTTCAGCCTTTCGAACGCTTCATGCGACATCGCACCATCGAATGCTGAAACCGGATGGCCGCTGAGGTGTGGTTTGGGCTCAACGCCATTCGGAAAGGCAATCGGCGCTTTAGGCTTCAGATGCGAAAAGAAATAAGCTAACGCGTCACTATTGGCCGTGACCAGGGCAGCGTCGAACCCGTCCTTGGCCGCGCGCTTGATTACGCCCTCGCGTTCCGCGGAATTTGGATCGACGGTGTGCGCAGCTCCCAGCGACCGAACATACTCTTGTGCGTCGGGTCGCGCTGTGCCCACGACCGTTGCCCCTTTCTCGCTGCCAAGCCAAACCGCGCAGGAACCGACGCCGCCACTCGCGCCGAATACTAATAAGGTTTGAGCGCGAGTCGCTTTCAGGGTTTCCAGGCCGGATTGAGCTGTCAATGCAATGCACGGCATTCCCCCTGCGATCTTCATCTCCAGATGTGCGGGAACGGCAGCTACCCTGTCAGCCGGAACGCTGACATATTGCGCGTAGAATCCGCCGCTGCCGTAGCCGTAGCTGTAAGAGTAAACGCGATCGCCGACGTGGAACTTTGTCACATGGCTGCCAACGGCAGCAATGGTTCCGCTCCCGTCTGCACCCATGATTGTTCCTGGTTTGACCGATCCCCAGGATCCTGCGCGCTGCTGAGCGTCCCATATGCCCACACCCACAAACTCGAGCGCGATAAGGACGTGGTTAGCCGGTAGTGCGGGTACGGGCACATCTTTGATGTGAATGGCTTCGGGGGGCCCCGCCGCATCCACAACCGCAGCTTTCATAACCTTCGGAAGGGTTGATGAGATAGTCATCGTTTAACTCCATTACTAAGTGCCAGGTAGATAGCGCTAAGATCGTCTGCTCCGAAGCCGGGCTCGGCTTCTGCCCAGATAGCGTCGATCTTGCTGAGAATCGGGAGCCGGGCACGCTCTTCTCCTGCTGCTGCGAGTGCTAGCTGAACATCCTTGTGCGCCCAACGAAGCGGAAATTCCGTTTCCGCGGTGCGCCCTTCTTTTATCTTCTGCAATTTAGCCACGGCCCATGCCGGAACCAGGGGACCACCTGAGACCAGTGACGTGAAACGACCCAGATCGATCCCGAGTGCATCGCCAAGTATAGACACTTCCGCGACTCCCTCCATGAGGACGGCTATCCATGCGTTGAACAGGAGTTTCATGCGGGTTCCCTGTCCCACATCGCCGAGCCAATGTGTCTGCGCAGCGATCGCATCGAAGAATGGCTGTGCTGTCGCGCCCGCGCGACCTTGGTCGCCTGACGCAAGAATGACCAGTTTCCCTTGTTCGGCCGCAGCTTTGCTGCCCGAAACCGGCGCATCCAGAAACCCGATCTCGGGTCGTGTGCCGGCCAGGCGCCAGGCGCGTTCCGTCCCCTCGACCCCAATTGTCGACATCTGTATCCAAACCGCGCCTGGCTTCATGGCCGCAAGGCCCTCTCGCTCCGTCATGATGCTCAGCACCGCATCGGCGTTCGACACCATTGTGACGACGACATCCGCATCCTGAACCGCATCGCGAACCAAGGGTGCAATCCGGAGATTGCCGGAAGCAAGACCGGAGGCGCGGCCGGGCGACCGATCCCATGCCGTGGTATCCAAACCACCGCGAGCAGCGCTACGGGCCATCGCCGCGCCCATGATACCCAGTCCTAAAATAGAAACTTTCGCACTCAGATCCATATAGATGTCGATGCTAGCGCCCAGACGCAGCGAGGCGCAATTCCTCACAGCGAATAGAACTACCTAGGTCCTTGGTAGGATCCCTTCATACGACCAATGGCAAATTAAGAATGCAATTTCGGATATGGCACCCATTTTTCGAGAAGCCGGCCTTTCGGCAACTTGCCAGAGGCATAGCCGATCCGACCGGTGGGCAATGAGAAAGTAGCCGAATCTTGGGTCATTTTTCGCGGATTCCGCTCATCGGGGACTCAGGTGCGAGGGAATGGAATTGCACTCATACGGCCCCTCAGACTGCCGCAGATCCAGCCTTAGCCGTCTCAAACGTGAGGTTTACCGATCATCCGCCAATAGGTTGAGTCCGGTGACGCATTCCATGAGGACAGTCGGGAAGCTGGCTGCTCATTTTTAGTCCTCGCATTCCGTTTTATCCTCTCGATACAATCGCTCCTTAAGGAGGGGAGGCTCGGCGAAGATTTTGGGCGGTGGTCATCCGCCCAGAGCAGAGTCGCGATCACAGGCCCATCCCGAAGCTGAGTGCGTTGGCGCTTCGTTGCCATTCTGAACCGGAATTATGCGTTAGACCTCAAGGCTCGCCTCGGAGTCAAGTTCTCTCTCTGCAGAAAAGTCGATAGCATGTTACTGATCGGCTGGTTTCTGTGAGCCAGCACCTTCGACAAGGGTGACGAACCGGTCAACGCCATTGACGGTGAAGTGTTCAGTCATCCCACTGGGCCACAGCACCTCAATATGATCGATCGTTGTGATCGGTCCCAATCCGAAGTGCAGGCGAAGATCGCTGCTGGAAATATAGCTCGACCCACTACGTACTTCCTGGAGCCATTTTCGCCCGCCCGCAACCACGGTAACCTGTGTTCCAATTCCGTCACGATTGGAGCGCGTACCTTGCGTAAAGACGCCTAGCCAGTGGTTACTATTGGACACGAGGTTAACCAGCAGCATTGGTTTTTCATCGATGTTGTTAATCACCGCGGAAAGACGACCGTCGTTCCAGAGATCAGCTACTGCCAGCCCACGACTGGGCGCGAGCTCCGTGCAACCAGGGCCTGCGTTCTTGCTAATGTCTTTGAACTTCCCGTTTCCCAGATTTTGATAGAGGAGGCGAGGCTCTCGATACGACGAGCCTAAGTGCGCGTAATCTACTTGGGGATAAACATGGCCATTGGCAATAATAATGTCAAGAAGGCCGCTGTTGTCCACATCCAAAAACATGGTGCCCCAGCCGAGATACTGCGTATTGAGGCCAAGTCCTGCGTCTGCGATAGCTGCCGTAAATGTCCCATCCCCGTTGTTGTGATAGAGCGACGAGGTGTCGTCCGAGAAATTGGTCTTGAAGACATCTGGCCAACCATCACCGTCGTAATCTCCTATGGCCGTTCCCATACCTGCCTGCTCACGGCCGTCTTCGTCATAGCCTACACCGGCATCAGGGGCTACATCGGTAAAGGTGCCGTCCTTATTGTTGCGGTAGAGAATACTGGGTGTGCTGTCGCATGCCACATAGATATCGGGCCAGCCATCGCGATTGTAGTCAAGTGTGGAGACGCTAAAACAGTAGTGTCCATTGGTTTTGGTAATGCCGCTGGCTCGACTCACATCTTCAAACTTCTTGCCGTCCAGATTGTGATAGAGAATGTTCGTTGTGAAAGGAAGACCGCGTGGTCCACACATCACCGGCGTTCCTTTCCATATACAGGTAAGACCTTCGCCGGGCTTTGGCAGCGACTTGAGATCCAGTTGAACGTAGTTCGCCACCATCAGATCAAGCTTGCCATCCCGATCGTAATCTACGAAGGCACAGCCGGTTCCCCAGGCTTCGCCATTGCCAGATACACCAGTTGGACCTGCTACCTCTTTGAAGGCTCCATTCCGCTCGTTATGGTAAAGCCGGTTTTTGCCATAGTAGGTAATGTAAAGATCGTTGTAACCGTCGTTGTCATAGTCTCCGACGCAGACACCCTGCGCCCATCCAGATGCAGTCAATCCTGACTCTGCGGTCACATCTTTAAAAGTGCCATCGTGATTGTTACGATAGAGATGATTGGTAGGGTGCACCACCGGAGACGGTTCTCCGTCGAGAGTGCGGCCATTGAGCAGGAGAATGTCAGGCCAGCCGTCGCGGTCATAGTCGAGAATGGCAACGCCGCTGCCTGTCGTTTCGATGATGTACTTTTTGGAAGCTGCATCTCCGTTCACGTTCTGCATGGTCAGCCCGGCTTCCGGAGCGACATTTGCGAACCAAGCCGGTCCGGGGTGACTATCGCTCGCGGCATATGGATGAACCGGCGCCCTCACGAGCCTGCTTCGCTGTGTCTGTCCGATGGATGTTGTTACAGAGACAATGAGAAGAACGTATAAAATTGCCGTAGCGGCGAAATGACTTGCGATCCGGATTCTGATCTGGGATGGGCAGCGCATCAAGCACTTATCATTTCTGATCTCGCAGTATGCTACAAGTGTCATGCGTATCGTACCGCTTTTTGCCTTTTTGCTCGTCGTAGTCCCCTCAGCCAGTGGCCAATCCTCCTCACCCGCCGATACTACTCAACAGTCTCTTGCATTGGCGCACAAGGATCTGGAACAAGGTCAACAGGCGGAAGCTATCGCACTGCTTCAGAAGCTGGCTGCTATCCATCCACCAGTCAAGGGACTGCAGCACGAGCTGGGAATCGCATACTATCGGACCGGCAAGCTGTTAGAAGCTCAGCGCGCATTCGCTGCCGCCATCCAGGAAGATTCGTCCGATGCTGAGTCAGTGCAGATGCAGGGTCTCACACTTTATCGTCTCGGCCGCCCAGCCGACGCGATTCCTTATCTCGAACGGGTGCGTGAATGGACTCCCAATTCAAATGCTGACGCCAATTATGTGCTTGGCCTTTGCTACATGAACGCACAGCGTTACGATGACGCACGCCGAGCATTTGCGACTGGATTCAAAGTGAACCCAGACTCCGGCGCCGCCTATCTGTTATTGGGCTCTATGCTCCAGCGGGCGAACCTCGAAGAGTTCGCGGCGATACAAGCACAAAAAGCTCTTCAGCTCGCACCGAATCTTCCATTGGCGCACTTCCTGCTTGGTGAGGTCTATCTTTTCAAGTCGGATGTGGATCACGCATTGCAGGAGTTTGAAAAGGAGCGTCTGTTGAATCCTGGTTATGCGCCCGTCTACGACCGGTTGGGAGACGTTTACACGCGGACGGACAGACTTCAGGACGCGCAAGAAGCGCTGACAAAAGCCATCTCGCTCGATACGTCCAGCACAGGGTCGTTTATCCAAATGGGTAAGGTGCTGCTGCGCAGGCAGGATCCGGTGAGCTCCATTATGTACCTGAAGCATGCGGAGAAAATGGACCCAGCAAACTTTATCACCCACACGCTGCTTGCTCAGGCCTATCGAAAAGTCGGTCAGGAGGATGAAGCGAAACAAGAGATGGAGATGGCCTCAAAGATCCACGTCGAAAATCAGCTTAAGCTACAGCCCATCGAATGAGTTTTTGGGGTAAATCAATGGACACGGATTGTTACCAGACGTGTCTGCAAGGGAACACCACCACCAATGGTTGTTTCGAGCACCGCCTCGAATGGCCGAATTTCGCCTTTAGGTCCGGTAATTTGTCGCAGCAGTTCTGCCGTGCTATCCGGACGGCAAACATAATCGACAGCGGCTTGTGTTCCAAAGGTGGTCAATCCGCTGAAGATTAGCATGCGTTTCCCAGGTTGCACTCCAGGGAGTAGCGCGAGGATCGCATAATCTTTCGTGAGAGGCCGTTCGGGCCTTGAGTATATTGGGGGCTCGCCGGGTTTGGGATGATGATTGACCAAACCTGCAATTCCCGGCTGCGCCATCATCGTAAAGTCTGTCGTCGACTCCAGGACCCGTAGGGAGGGATTTTCGGCGACAGACCCGATAAAGATCAAATTCTTTGTCTTAGCTTCGTCCCAAGTCATCAGCTGGCTGCGCTTGAGAATGAAATGGGAGCCATGCGCGTCGAACAGGGTTGTTAGCGCATATACCGACGCCAGCTCGCCGATCCCGGTGTAGGTGTCCACATAATCGTCTGTCGTCGCCGCGTTCTGCCGCTCCTGCGGCGGAGCGTAGCGCAGGCCATTCGTCGAATCCCCTATAAAGAGAGCGTTGCTAAAGATCACGAGTGGGGGATCTTCAGAGAAGAAGGGGCGCCAGAATTTCTCCACAGGCGATTGCGAAATGCTTGGACGCGCCCAGGGCCGCCAGAGCAGGAGCGCACCAGCTGCGAGTAGAGAGGCGAATATCAGCAAGAAAAATGTCCACCCGCGAAGTGTTTTACTAGGCGCTGGAGGCACTAGAACGGGTAAGGATTTTTCCTGAACCGACAGCAATTCAGCTGAAACTGGCTCTGATTTCGCGTGAAAGACCGGAAGATAGTGCCCCTTCGGGATCTCAACAATAATCTCTTCGCCTACCCCCTCCTCGGCGAAGTACGCGGCGAGCTTTTGACGCAGCAAGCGAGCGTGCGTCCGAACGATACTGTCCTCGCTGGAATTGTAGCCAGGATGGCGATGGAAGATTTTGATACCGATCTGCTGCTCGGTAGCCTCTTCAGGAGCGTCTCGAAGGGCGCAATCCGCCGTGTAAAAAAGGAATTCACAGAGACGTGCAGAGGACTTCAGGTGCCGGCTGGCAGCAATTCGCTCGATTAGAGCCCATCGCTCATCTTCTAAGCCTTTATCGCTGATTTTAAAAGCCTTATGCACCGCCACCGTTTCCTGTCTGGAATTGTTTCACACGGGAATTGACGGGTCAAATCACCGTAAAAAGATTGTCATCCGTCTATGCGACTGGGGATACTTCTTGGGTTGTGTAAGAAGTACATGATCTGTGGAGGGTAGCTGTTCATAAGAAGCCGCCGATCACTGGGTTGCAGATACCAGCTCCAGCGATCAGGTGGACTGCTCCTCATTAGCAAGCGCAAATGCAATGAGGCAATGGGGATTCGAAATCCGAATATAGGTTGTAGTTTTTAGGAGGCAGTATGCAATGGGGAAATACATTAAAGAGGCGCAATCGCCCATTTATCAGGAGAGACCGTGTGAGCAGCTACCTGCTCGCGCTGGTGTTGATGCTTTGTTCATTTGCTAGTGTCCTACCATTAGGTGCGCAGGCAGTCTACGGCTCAATTTTTGGAATAATCACAGATAATACGGGCGCTCTTGTCCCGGGGGCGACCGTTACCGTCACCGATATAAGCAAAGGGACAAAAGTCAGTGTTCAGACGAATGAAAGTGGCTCGTATACGGTTCAGCACCTTATTCCCGATACCTATCGTGTAGAGGTGGAAGTAACCGGGTTCAATAAAAGCTCAGCAGATAATGTGGTCGTCTATGCAGATACAGCCCCAAAGGTGGACCTGCAGCTTTCAGTCGGTTCAGTCTCCAACACCGTAACCGTGAGTGCATCACCCGGTCTCCTGGAGACAGATCGCGCCGAAGTGAGCACGATTCTGAACACGCGGGCTGTAGAAAACCTGCCTAATCTGAACCGCAACTTTACCGCTTTTGAGTTGCTGACGCCCGGCACAACGTATATCGGCTGGGGGCCAGGCGAAGGCAGTGGCAATCCGCAGCGGAGCCAGTCGATCGAAGTGAACGGCCAACTGCCTTTCGCCACAGGATATGAGCTGGATGGTACGGACAATCAGGAACCTATCAACGGTGTAGCCGTCATTAATCCGAACCTGGATTCGGTCTCTGAGATGAAGGTCACATCGCAGAATTATGACGCCGAATTCGGCAAGGCCGTCGCTGGACTTGTCACGGCTCAGACTAAATCCGGCAGCAACGCTTTTCATGGTTCTGCATTCGA
>NZ_LMUM01000015.1 GCF_009765985.1 Acidobacterium sp. S8 | reverse complement strand
GTATGCAACCAGGCCATCTCCGCTCGGCAGCCAATCGGTAAGGGGCATCGTCGGAAACGAAAGAAATAGACTGCGAGGTTGAGCTCTCATGCAGTTCTTTCTTCCAGGTTGAGAGATATTGGCGAGCTATCGCGCACGCGTGCTCCTATCTTTGTGAGGAAGGCGCGCATGCGCATCTGAAATACGTCTACGCCAAAACCTTTGGCATGGCTGCGGATAATTTGTTCGGACCATTTGATTGTTTCGCAGCGCTCGATTGCAGCGGCTAGATCTTCCGGCTCCTGCCTATCAAAGAACACGCCGGTGACATCCTCAATGATTGTTTCCATCGCGCCACCGGCGCGGTATGCAATCGTGGGTCGACCGGCGGCGGCGATCTCGAGGGGAGCCATGCCGAAGTCCTCTTCGCCAGGGAAAAGAAGCGCCCGGCAACGCGCGGCATGATACTGAACATCGCGATCCGAGAGCCGGCCGAGAATGCTGACCGTGGGTCCGGCCAGCGCAGTGAGACGGGCGCGGTCGGGGCCGTCGCCAATCACCAGGAGTCGCCGTCGAAGCAGATTGCACGCCTGGATGGCCAGATCAATACGCTTGTAAGAAACGAGTCGTGCGAGGACCAGATAATAGTCTGATTGTTCGTCGGAAATGGCGAAGCGGTTGAGGTCGATCGGCGGATGTATTACCTCAGCATGCCGACCGTAGGCGCGAGAGATTCTGGCGGCGACGGCGCGCGAATTAGCAATAAAATGGTCAGGCTGCCTGGACGCTCCCATGTCCCAGGCGCGTAATCCGTGGATCAGACTGCGCAGTAACAGCCGCTGTCCGGAACTAAAGGATTCGCGCTCCGAATAGCTATCGAAACTCCAGACCCAACGCATCGGTGTGTGGCAATAACAGACATGCAGCGCATCGCGGCTGGTGCATACTCCCTTAACGTAGCCGGAGGAACTCGAGATCACCAGGTCATACTGAGACAGGTCGAGCGAACGAACAGCCAAGGGATAAAGAAGAAAATAGAACCGGTAGAACTGCTGAATGCCGGGAAGATGCTGCATCCAGGATGTAATTACCGGGACATCCGCGAGACCGTGTGGCATACAGTTGGGTAGAGCTACCGTCGAGTGAAGCACGGCTTGCGGCAGCATACGAACGATTTCCTCAGCAACCTTCTCCGCGCCGCCCAACTGGGTAAAGTAATCATGTACTACTGCAATACGCATCATGCCTCCTGCAATATCACGCCGCACCAGAACGCTTTAATACCGCGGGTACGGTCCGGGCAAGGATCTTAAAATCAAGGGAAAGAGACCATTCATCCAGGTAAGTAAAATCAAGCGCCATCCATTGCTCAAAGCTCAGAGCACTTCGTCCCGAAACCTGCCATATTCCCGTGATTCCAGGCCGTACACTGAAGCGGCGCATCAATTGTGTTTCTGTGAAGAGCGATACATCTCGTACGCTCATGGGGCGAGGTCCGACCAGCGACATATCGCCGCTTAAAACGTTCCACAGTTGTGGCAGTTCATCCAGCGATGTACGCCGAATAAATCGGCCTATCGACGTAATTCGAGGATCATTTGTGATCTTGAAAATAGGACCGCCCGCCTCATTCTGGCTCTCTAACGAAGCCATTAGTTCCGGTGCGTTAGACACCATACTGCGGAATTTGCACATCGGAAACAGGCGCCTTCGGTATCCGTACCGGTCTTGAACAAACAAAATCGGTCCCGGACTCGTAAGTTTGATAGCGACAGCGATAACAGCACAAATAGGTAAAGTGAATGCGATGCAGATGATTGCAATCACAACATCGAGTGAGCGCTTCAAGGCTTCAGCGGCAATAAGCTTTTCGTCTTTAGGCACTAGCTCAACGAAGAGGGGCGTGCGTGCGCGTAATCCACGACTAAAGTTGAGACCATAGGTGTCATTCAGGGTCACAACTCGCACTCCGGCGGCTTCCGCTATAGCGACGGCCCGCTGCGCCAAGTCATAACAGGAGCGCATGGGAACGGCGATGATTAGCTCGTCAATCACATTGCGCAATAAGTAGTCTGAAAGTCGATCTACGTCACAGACATAACGCGTCGCAATCTCAGATGAAAACGAGCGAGGATCGCGATTATCTACAAATCCGACCAACTGTTTCGTTCGGTGATACTGCACACGCAATTCTTTCCAGGCTTTTATCGCGCGACGGCCACTGCCTAAGATCAGAATCTTTTCCGGTTCGCGTCTTTTCGAGCGCAATCCAGGATTAGAGATCAGCAACCGTACTAGCTGGTAGATAAAGGCAGACACAAAGAAAGCGGGAAGCATCGTAGCTACCGGATCTGCAGATCGACGAAACAGAAGATAAAGAGCCAGCAGCAACGTCATCACACCACTGCACGCTGCGGCACGAAGCGCGGGGCGGATCCATTCAGTAAAGGTGTTCTGAAATAAGCCAAAAGCTTCCGAACATTCCGCCCAACAGACGGCAAAAACAATTGCGAAGAGAGCGTTGAGAAGAGTAATACGCATTGCGAGGAATTCTGCGAAGGTTCCAGGAGGCATGTACAGCTGATTAGCCCACACGACCGCAGAAACGGCTAATGTCAACGCGGCGAGGCTGTCGAGAACAGTAATTAGCGTACGTGGCTTTTGTCGGCTCAAAAGTGTCTCTCCTGCATCCATCCGAGCGTTGCTCACAGAAGCTGCACGCACGAATGAACTTACCTGTTCAATTGTTGTCTCATGTCCTGTTCGTCATCAGGACGTTGGTCGATCGAGGTATAACGGCGACTCGGTAGTTTATGCGTGAGAGTAAGTGACCGGATATGTCTTCAACATTGTTTGCTCGACATCCGTTCGACCTTGCGCATTAGCTCTGGCGAACTGCAAGTTCGCACTAGTAGATTGTGCTCGTCCATTGCTTCCTCGTTGCAGCCGGATCTATAGCGTGCCTCATGACCCTAGCTGTAAAAGTAACCTTGGTGTATGCAATCTGCTTTATAGCGTTATCAGAATAGCGTCGCCGAGCATTGTGAAGAGCAGTTGTATTAGAGACAACGCATTGTGCAGATCATCGTGACCGTACACATTACGTTTTTATGGTTGTCTCGAGTCTGCGGTGCGAACGCATCGTTACCGGACATTTGGTAATTGACTATGACCATAGCACAGGTTTTCTTGTGCGCAACAATAAAAATAGACAAAGCAACCCCACAGAATCATCTACTCACTAATGCTGCGTAACCACGACGCAGATTTGTAAGACGCGTTGTTTTCACCCAGGTCGTTAGCCTCGAACGGGTTAGCCGGCATCGATACTTCATTATTCGACTAGCTATTGCGACGAATAAAAATATCTTATGAGGCTGTTAGCGAGGCAACATCCGATGTTCAGCATCCAGATATGCCTGGCTTTTCACAAGAATGCAACTTAATAGAACGCGGAGTGTGATACCTAAAAGCGAAAGTAAAGCACGTTACCGTGTTGATTACAGTATTCAAAGAGTGAATCGATATGTGCTGAATTAAGAACTATTAATTTATATCGCGGCTAAAAGTGATCAATAAATCTTGACGCGTAATATTTGTATGCTACTCTAACCCTGAATACAGCACCTGACCTTTGGTGCATGAGCGGACCTCACCCCAGAGTTACTGCCCACTGAGGACGCGTTCAAGTATTACTGACCCAAGCTTATGTGCCGTGTTATGTCGGCCTAGCGATCGTATCCTCTAGTGTTCGTGGCTCGCATACCGCGACCGAGGATCAATTTATTCCGGGAAGCGTTTCATAGCCTGGAAGATGGGAACAATACATAGGTATCTCTTGAAGGGGCACCCTAGATGAGTATTTCCAACGGACTTAATCACCCGAACGCTGTGGTGCTATATCGAATAAAGAAACACCGAAAGCTATTCTTCGTCGCTTTCACGATTACGTTTGTGTTAATCGCCGCAGTAGTGATGTTGCTTCCTCCGAAATATGAATCGGAGATGAAGCTGCTCGTGAACACTGGCCGGCAGGACCTGATTATCAGCCCGAGCGAGGATAAGAATGGGACGCAATATCAGGAGCTTGCTGAAATTCGAATCAATTCGGAGATCGAATTATTAAAGAGTCGAGATGTGTTGCAACAGGTCGTGCTTAGATCTGGCTTACTGAAGACGTCTGGCAAATCTGCTGGACAAAATCAGGAACTAGATGTTGATAGAGCTGTTCACGGTCTTGCGCATCGTCTCGATATCGAAGCGGTGAAGAAGTCGGAGATCATCTCTGTCTCGTACCGGGCAAAAAGTCCTGCGCAAGCAAATACGATTCTGAAGAATCTTGCTGAAGTGTACCTGGGGGAACACTTGAAAGCACATGCAACGCCCGGATCATTGAAATTTTTTGATGAGCAGGCGAATGTATACGCAAATCGGTTGGCGCAATCTGAAGAGCAACTGCGCATCTTCCGTCAAAATCATTCTGCACTCGCGGATCCGGACGAAAAAGATCCCCTCGCGCAGAGGACGATAGAGGCTCAAGCGTCGCTAGATGATACCGAGGCGCAAGAGTCCGAGTACAAGAAGCGCGTTCAAGCAGCCGAATCTGTATTAACGGGAATGAATCAGCGGGTGACCTCGGAGATAAGAACGAGTCCGCAATCAGGGCTTATCGCTCAGCTCAGCGCCATGCTCGCCGAACTAGAGAATCGTCGTACCGAGATGATTACAAAATTTCGGCCGGACGACCGATTTGTGGTTGAGTTGGATAAAGAGATAGCAGATACAAAGAATACGCTCAATAGCGTCACCGAGCACTCTAGCATCGAACAGGTTAGCGACCTCAACCAGATACATGAAGACGCAGAAAAAAATCTGGTCGTTTCCAAGGTTACACTGGCCGGGCTTGAGGCCAGGCGGTCACAAATGATGACATTTGTGCAGGGGTACAAGGACCAGATGTCCAAACTCGCTGCATCCGCAACTGAAAATGAGCAACTGGTTCGTACCGTGAAAGAGGACGAGGACAACTATCTTCTTTATTCCAAGAGACGTGAAGAGGCTCGTATTGCTGAGTCGTTAGATCAAAAGCGGATCACAGATGTTTCTCTTATAGAAACACCTACCTTCCAGTTGGAGCCTGTGTCCCCGGTGGTGCCCCTCGATTTGACTATCGGATTATTGTTTTCCCTTATGGTGGCCTACCTCTGCGTTCGCGTTCGAGAGCATCTCAACTCGCCGCGGCCCGTCGACCATAACGTTAATTCGACTTCCGCAATGGCGGCGTAGACGGGGAGGTCGTGAATGGAGACAAAGATGATCAAGAAATTGTGTTTGTTTATGTTGATTGCTAGCCAGCTTTATGTTGCGCGGACGCAGCTACTGACAAGGGATCAGCCTTATCGGATTCAGCCAAGTGATCAACTGCAACTGAGCTATCGCTATACACCGGAGTATGACGAATCGTTAACCATACAACCGGATGGGGTGACAACCGTTAAACTGGTTGGCTCGGTCAAAATTGGCGGCCTGACGCTTGAGGAGGCTCGCACCAGTATCTTGGCGCAGCTAAATACGCGGCTGAATCAACCGGAGATTTCACTTACACTCAGCAACTTTGTGAAGCCCAGCTATACAGTTGTTGGGCAGGTAAGTTCGCCCGGAAAATTTGAGATGCACGGGACGATTAGTGCCATTGACGCAATCGCGATGGCAGGAGGATTCAAAGATAGCGCAAAACATTCTCAGGTGATCCTCTTTCGCAGAGCTGACGGAGATACTGCCAGCACACGCATTTTGAATATCAAGAAGCTGATGAATCCGAAGCATCCGGAACTCGACGAAGACGTAATGCTCAAGCCCGGCGATCTTTTGGTGGTTCCAAAAAATACAGTTAGCAAGATTTCTGATTACGTTCACTGGGTCAGTGTTGGCACGTATTTTCCACTCTATTAATGGGTGTTTTACGACAGATGGCTCAGACGGCGCTTTGAATCGAGGAGATGGTCTTGCACCCGTTACCTGATTCGGAGAAAGCACTGCCTCCAGGTGCCGCTCTGTGTCTTGCAGAAGGCAGCTGAAGCAACATAGCCAGCGCCGCAGTCAATCTATAAACAACGTTGTCGAGGCGGGACTAAGCATAATGCGAACCTTGTTTTACAACCACACGGGAATTGTCAGCGGAGCAGAGAAGATGCTTCTTTTGTCTCTAGCCAATTTGCCACGTGGGTCTTTTGAGTTGATATTGGTTTGCCCAGCGGAAGGTACGCTGCGGAATGACGCCGCGGATTTAGGAGTTCCAGTAATCACATGTAATCAGATCCGGGCACGGTTTACTTACAATCCTTTATTGTTCTTGAATTACTTGCTTTCCATCGCCGGCGTGTTGTACGCCTTCAGGAAAAAAGTTAAGGCGCTATCCCCCGACATTGTTCAGGCAAATACTGTTCGCGCAGGCATCGTCGCCACAGTTGCGACAATTGGTACACGTGTACCAGTGATCTGGCATTCTCACGATATTCTCCCGTCGCATCCTCTGACGACGCTTATTCGCTTGCTTGCACATTCGTCACGACGGGTTCATATAGTAGCCTGCAGCAAAGCGGCTGCATATACTTTGCGACCTTTTACTTCACGAGGTCGCCACGTTGTCGTTATCCACAACGGCATCGATATGACCAGATTCCATCGCAGTCCAGAACTACGCGACGAAAAGCGAAAAGAATTAGTGATCGTACCCAAATCTTTTGTAATTGGCATGGTGGGCCAGGTCTCTCCTCGAAAAGGACAACTTGGGTTGATCCGCGCTTTTGCAGACGTGCGTTCAACTGTCCCCGAAGCCGTTCTACTAATCATTGGCGCATCTCTTTTCAACAAGGATCATGAATATTTGCAAAGGTTAGAGCAGGAGGTTGCAAAGTTACAGTTAGGTAAGTCCGTACGGTTCCTGGGACAGAGGTCAGATGTTCCGGCACTCATACAAACGATGGATTTGTTTGTTCTCAATTCAGAGGTGGAACCATTTGCACTCGTACTCATTGAGGCAATGATGCTGGGCAAAGCCGTCATAGCAACAGATTGCGGCGGTCCTGCAGAAATAGTCCATCATCGCGTGGACGGGGAGATCCTGCCGGTGGGTGATCATAAAGCTCTCGTGAACACGATGATCCGGTTGGCGATGGACCCTTCGCTGCGCGAGCGATATGGAGAGGTTGCCATCCGCAACGTGAAACATATCTTTTCGAAGGAGCGCTATATCGCGCAATGGTGCAGTCAGTATAGAAAGGTTACATCTGCCCACCTGTCGAAGCCATTAGAAATTGTCAATGACGACATTGAAATGGGGGCAAGAGTAAGCGAATGAGTATAAGCGACAGTACGCTCGACAACGTGCCGCTCCCTCACGATGAACTCGATACTGCTGCGTTTCAGCCCCGCTTTCTTATTGGTGGTTTCACAGTGTTGACGTTGGTGCTGGTGCTGCTGGGTGGAACGCTGGGCCGTTATCTGATTCCTGTATTGGCCACAGGAATCGCATACATGCTCTATCGCAGAGCGCCGGTTACATATGTCAGTTTTATCTGGTGGCTCTGGTTTTTGGCCTGTTTTCTTCGCCGCCTTGTCGACTATCGGAGCGGCTTCGCGGAAGGTAATCCGATTGTAGCCGCGCCGTTTCTTGCATCTCTTGTATGTTTACCCGTCATATTTCAACGGCGCGACATTTGGAAGCTGCCTTCCAGTTTTCCATTTGTTCTCGCATTTGCGAGTGTGCTCTATGGGTTAGGTGTCGGGTTTCTTTGCATTCCGAAGAAGATTCTCCTGATGTCTTCTCTTGGATGGTTCACACCAATCGTGTTCGGTTTTTTCGTCTTTTCTGAATTCAGAGATGCGGATCGTCGGGAAGCACTCTTGCAATCGCTACGATCCACATTTTGCTGGGGTGTTCTCATGATGGGGGTCTACGGAGTTATCCAATACTTTCTAGCTCCTCGTTGGGACGTCCTCTGGATGGTTGAGTCGAAGATGAGTTCAATCGGCAACCCCGAGCCTTTCGGCATACGGGTGTTCAGTACCATGAATGGACCGGGCGCGCTTGCGTTCACTTTGGTTGCTGGCCTTATGTTGTTATTGAGCCAGCGAGGCGTGCTGGTCATGCTTGCGGGAGCCGCCGGGTGTGCGACGCTCCTGCTTTCTTCTGTTCGGTCAGCATGGGCGGCAATCATACTCGCGCTTATCCTGCTGGCCTTTCGCGAGAAGAAATATATAACTCGGCTGAGCGTGGCTGCTGCGCTTATGTTGGTGTGTATTAGCTGTGCCATGGTAATCGAGCCAATCCGGGAAAACGTGCAGAACCGTTTTTCATCCTTTACCGATATGAAGGACGACACTAGCTATCAGGACCGCCAGAGCGGCCACGAGCAGATGATTACTTATGCTAGCCAAGAACCCTTTGGTACTGGACTGGGAACGATGGAGGCTAATTTTGCAGGAAAGACCGCGCTAGGCACCCGAGATAGCGGGTTTTGGGAGATAGCCTTGTCGTTGGGGTGGGTTGGCGGAGCTGTTTATCTCGCTGCGCTTGGTTTATTGGCCTGGAATGGGTGGCGCTCCGGGGCTGAACGCGCGACAACAGAAGTGATCGCGGCTTGCATCAGCATCGGATTGATCTCACAGCTGCTTCTTGGCAGCGTCATGTTAGGGGTGACAGGAAGCATCATTTGGATGTTCGGAGCGATCGCGATGACGCCGCTTGAGAACGCAGGTGTGCTTCCGAAAGCAGGCAGCGATGGCAACTAAGCCATCGAGCGGCTTGGCCGCTGTGATGCAATCCGCGGGCGGCCGAATCCTCTTTGTTCTCATCAACGCGGGAACAGGAATCATTACCGCTCGTGCGCTGCACCCTGCCGGTCGTGGCGAACTCGCCGCGCTCGGAGTGTGGCCAAATTTTCTGGGCAGCCTGATGACTTTTGGACTTCCAAGCTCTTTGATTTTTTGGAGTCGGGCTGAGCCACAAAACAAAACAAATCTTCTGTGGGCATCCTTGCCGCTGACCATTCTTCTGGGAGCGCTGGCCATGCTCACGGGCATGATTGGCATTCCGTTTTGGCTTTCCCAATACTCTCCTCATATCGTGCAAATCGCGCGGTTGTTCATGTTCAACGCTTTCATCGTTCTGTTGATCGCCAATGCGCGCGCAGCATGTGAAGCAGAGAATGATTTTTTTGCGTCGAGCCTCGCCCTTTGCATGTCGCCGTTGCTGGCTTTTGTTGGGCTGATCGCCTTACAGCTTACCCACATTCTGACTCCTGTCAGCGCTGCTTGTGCCTACATAGTTAGCGGCATTCCGTCCTGCATATTTCTTCTTTTCCGTTTGCGCCATAATTTTCGGAACCCGCCCGTCCATATCATTGACGCGGCTGGTAAGCTGCTCAACTACGGAGCCCGTTCGTATGGGGTGGATATTTGCGGAACACTATCTCTGTACGCTGACCAGGCAATCGTCGTCCATCTACTTAATCCGGACGCGATGGGTACATACGTTGTCGCTCTGAGTTTATCCAGAACATTGAACGTGATCCATCAGGCTGTCGCCTCGGTATTATTTCCAAAGGCAGTCTCACTACAGCCGAAAGAACTGATCGCAATGACCGGACGCGCGATACGTATCAGCACGCTTCTCACTGCGATTTGCGGCGTGGCTGTGGCCGCGCTCGGACCTATTCTGCTCTCATTGCTGTACGGTCGCGAATACCGTGGCGCGACAGCAATCCTGAATATTCTGATAGCAGAGGTTATTTTGACGGGTGCGACTCTCGTCTTGACCCGAGCTTACATGGCGCTTGGAAGGCCGGGACTCGTTACGATACTCCAGTCGAGCGGGCTTATTCTCTCTCTCCCGCTGCTCCTGCTCCTTGTTCCAAGATGGGGTGTTCTGGGTGCGAGCTTTGCTCTCCTCACCGCTGCTCTGGTTCGTTTGATACTTGCGCTCTGCAGTTTCCGATTTGTGCTTGGTTTGCCGGCGCCAGGGTTGACCCCACGGATGGATGAATTGCAGGCGTTCGGCGGTCGCTTAAGAAATAATCTACTAGCTGCCCTTCGTCGTCGCGCAGCCCAGACCGCCGGGGTATAAGTCGATCGTCGTAGCCTCTAAAGAAAGCCTGAACACCGAATCTCGTGCAGCATTGGACGGCGTGAAGGCGAACGAGGATAACGTCATCGGCGAAGATCCTACCGGGCAGGCCAATTCCATTTCGGTGTGTTGAATAGAGTCGAGCCCTCCAGCTTCGTTTCTCCAAAATCCTTCAGCAGATGGAGGCGAGTGCAAAGAGGCGCGGTCATCAGTTCCTCGATGAGCAGCGGCGCATGCGAAACCACAATGATCTGCGTGTTATTCGCTGCGGCGAGGATCAGCCTCGCGAGTGCCGGAAGAAGGTCCGGATGCAGGCTGGTTTCCGGCTCGTTCAGCACCATGAGTTCTGGCGGGCGCGGAGTCAGCAGGGCAGCAACCCATAGAAGGTACCTCAGCGTTCCATCCGACAACTCGGCTGCGGAAAGCGGCCGAAGCAATCCGTGTTGCCTCAACTGCAGTTCGAAACGTCCATTTTGCACTTCCACTGAAAGCTGGCTGCCTGGGAAGGCGTCTTCAAGAGTCGTAGCGAGTGCTTCGTCTGATCGAATCTCGAGAATCGTCTGAAGGGCTGCTGCGAGATTGCTGCCGTCATGGTGGAGTACAGGGGTAAAAGTGCCGATCTGAGCAGCACGCGCAGGCGAGTCAGAATCGGTACGGAAATGATCATAGAAGCGCCAGCCACGAACAGCTTCGCGAACTGCCACCATCTCCGGAGCCCGCTGCGGGTCGGCCACGCTGGCAAGCATACTGTCAGTGTCAGATAGGTGCTGCGTCAGCATCACCGGTTCCTCATCGCGCGTCGTGGCGAGCCAGACGAAGTTGTTTCTGCGATCTACGAGAGCCGAAGCTTTCCTGTAGACCGGCCCATGCCAGATGCACTCACGCTTCACATGTGGATCGAGCTCAAACATTGTCGCCGGTGGAGGCGGCGGAGGGTAGCCCAGGTCAATGCTGTACCCGTAGGTGTCGCCGCCAAAGCCGAGTTTAAGACTCGCAACCTTTCGGTTTGCGAGAGGTTCCACCGCATAAGTTCCCTGACGAACGCCCCGCGCGATAGTCTCCGGGCCAGCCCAGAAGGTCGACTGGAGGCCGCCTTCGCGGGCCAGCGAAGCCACGACCGAATTCAGCGCAGCGTCGGCCAGCAGCCGCAATGAGCGATAAACACTGGACTTTCCGCTTCCATTCGCACCGGTGATCACGCTCAGCTGTCCGAGCGGCAGCAATAAATCGCGCAGTGATCGGTAGCCTTGGACAGCGACAGTGCGGATCATGAGATACAGCATAACGTGGCTGCGCTGCTCGTGATTCCGACCGGGCGCCCGACTTATCTGATCAGCGCACAACCTTAAACGTACAGCGACTCATCCCAATGTCGAGCGTGAATGGAACCAGCATCAACCGATTATTAAAGGTCAAAAGATAATGGCAGAAAAACAGCAGCCGATTTATGTGGGCCCGCAGCAAGTGCGTCTTCAAACGGACCGGCAAGATAAGCCGAGCAAAACCGCAGAAGAAAATTTGGATCCAGTGCTTGCCTTGGCGAAGGCATGGGGCGTCGGCAAGGTCGCATAGACTCGCCAAATCCCCGAGAGCCACGAGCAGCAGCCCAGTGAAACCTGCGAAGCTTCTTTGGTACCCAAAGAATTGGTCAATCCTGCGGAGATTCGGATCAATCTGGCCACCGCTAGTCGGTGAGTGCAGGCATTTTCATACTGGTCGACCATCGTCAGGTTCAATCTGGCGAAGGGTAAATGCGGCAGTGATGCCAGCGGACACAGCCGCGGCGCTCGCAAGTAGCGCTATCAAACGAAATCCCCCAACAAAGGCTTCATCAACTGCGAACTTTGCCTTCGTATCTTCGGTCTGAATCGCTCCGAGGCGCCGCTTCTGTTGCTGAACCTGCTCGACAACTGCTGGCGCTACCGCAGCTATGCTGAGTTGTTGCGTAAGCTCCATAGAGAATCGTTGAAGAAACAGGGGCGCGCTGATGGCCAGAGCGAGCAGCGCTGCCGTTTGCGATACTGCATTGTTGACCCCTGATGCAGCGCCTGTTTTCCCTTGAGGAACAGCGCTCATGACTACTGTGGTTAGGGGCGCGACGCTAATGGTCATACCGAGGCCGAGCATGATCATGGCCGGAAAATACGTTATCCAATACGATCCACCAACGCCCGGCCTGGCCAATAAGGCGTATCCGGCAGCCGTGATAAGCGGGCCGACGATCAGCGGCCTTCGCGCTCCGTAGCGCCCGAGTAGCCCTCCCGCCCATCGCGACAGCAGGAACATGATTAGAACAAGCGGAAACATAGCGGCTCCCGCCTGCGTAGGTGTATAGCCCTGCACCTGAATCAGGTTCATTGGAAGATAGAACAGCGTTCCTGCAAGCGCGGCGTATAGAAAGAAGGTAAGGAGATTCGCACCACTGAAGGTGCGGCTGCGAAAAAGTTCCACTGGCATCATGGGCGAAATAGCTCTACGTTCGACAAAAACGAAAGCCACTAATAGCGCGATACCTAGAAGGCCCAGAAGACGTACGGTTATGTGCCCCGTAGACCACTCCATTAGGGAGAATGTCAATCCACTCAGGCCCGCAGTTGCTAATGCAGCGCCTTTTATATCTATTCCACTTTTCTGGGGCGGCGGCGATGGCAAACCTGGAATTTTGCTGAGTGTGATCCAGATCGTCGTCAAAGCAAGGGGAGCATTTAGAAAAAATACCCATCGCCACGAGCCATGCTGCACCATCCATCCGCCGACGATAGGTCCAAGAGCCGTCATCATTGATGCGAATCCCGACCATGCTCCTATCGCGCGCCCACGTTCTGCGCCAGTAAAGTTGGCGCTCAACAGTGCGAGGCTATTCGGCACAAGCAACGCACCGCCAACCCCCTGCAGGCAACGGGAAACCACGAGCTGAGAAACGCTCGGCGATACTCCGCACCATATCGAAGCAGCTGCAAAGATGGCGACACCTGTGAGGAAGGTTTTCCTCAGCCCGAAGCGGTCTCCGAGGGAACCACCAACCAATAGCAAGGAGGAGAGAAAGAGCGCATAGGCCTCCACAACCCACTGCACTTGTGTTCCGGTCGCGCCGAACGACCTCTGAAGGCTCGGGAGAGCCACATTCACGACTGTTCCATCAATGAACTCCATGCTCGATCCGAGAACGGTCGCAGCAAGCACCCACTTTGCGCGAGATGGTTCCACACTCGTCGTCCCCGTCGGGTGAAAAGAGACTTCTTTGCACGGCATGGGCGCGCAGCTCATACCAAGACTCTACTGTGTCTTCAAATACCCGGGGGATGAATTACGCGTCAACAAGCTCTTTCGTCAGCCGAAGCACTATTGTCAGACGCCTATATCGACGATATTTTCGAACATGCAATGACGCTTGCCGTGTCAGGATCTCGGAGGCAACACCCGTGAAGATATTCCACCTGCGTCGCCAGCCCACCAGCGATCACTCAGGAAAAACTGAAATGGAAAGTATGATACGAACCATGAAACATGTGCATAGATTTCTCGTTTTGGCGATGGTTCTCCTCTGCGGTTCATACCTGAAAGCGCAGCACACGAAAGAACCCGTGGATTTTGTCTCTCCGAATATAGGAGGCATTGGCCAACTGCTGACCGCTACTATCCCCTACGTTCAATATCCGCACGGCATGGCCAGACTCGCTCCGGTCACCACACCCGGCATCACCGACCGCTATCTCGCCGATAAAATCTATGGTTTTCCCGCGGGTGCGGCAATGCTGATGGCATCTGTTGGAGACAAGAGCGTTCATCCAGAAGATTATGCCTCTGATTTCGATCATGACTTTGAAACCTCGACTCCGTATTACTATGCCGCTGATCTTCAAAGTTGGAACATCACGGCCGAACTGACGGCCATCCGGCAGGCCGCCTTTTACCGCTTCACATTCCCTGCAACCGATCATGCTCACCTGGTTCTGAGCATGAAAGATCACGCCGAACTTAATGTCATCGGCAACAACGCAGTCGAGGGCAGCGAGAAGATCGTCGGCCCCGTCGGTGAACTCTCAGGGAATGCCGGTGAAACGAGGGAATATTTCTACGCAGAGTTCTCCCGGCCTTTTGCTTCTTATTCGACCTGGCAGGGAAGCGATCTTGCCAGCGTAGCAAAGCGCTCCGGAGACGATCTGGGATTTGTAACCGATACGAATACAAAATCAGGCGAAAAAATTGAAGTTCGCATCGGTATTTCCTACATCAGCATGGAGCAGGCCCATCGCAACCTCCAGCGCGAGATTCCAGGATGGAACTTCGATCAAGTCAAAGCCGACACCCGCTCAGTATGGAACAAGGCCCTCGGCGCCGTGGACGTACAGGGCGGAAGTGAAAAGCAGCGCACCATCTTCTACACCGCCCTTTACCGCTCTCTTGGGCGCATGACGGACATCACCGAAGACGGCAAATACTTCAGCGGATACGATCATGCCGTCCACAACGCCGAGGGTCACGATTTCTATATCGATGATGGTCTTTGGGACACGTACCGTTCTCTGCATCCTCTACAGATGCTTCTCGATGCAAACCAGCAGCAGGATATGATCCGCTCCTATCTGCGCATGTATGAGCAGAGCGGCTGGCTGCCTTCCTTTCCTTCCGTCGCCGGCGATCAGGAGGTCATGATCGGCCATCACGCCGCCTCGCTGATTGCCGACGCTTACGCAAAAGGATATCGCGACTTCGATCTCAACCTTGCTTACGCCGCAATGCGAAAGAACGCGACCGAGGCCACCATGCTGCCATGGCGACGCGGTCCGCTGACAAGCCTCGACAAGACATATTTCGAGAAGGGATTTTTCCCCGCCTTGGCAAAGGACGAAGCTGAAACCGAGCCGCAGGTGACGGGCGAGCGGCGGCAAGCCGTTTCTGTCACTCTCGAGAACGCCTATGACGATTGGTGCGTGGCCCAGCTCGCAAAGGCGCTCGGCAAACAGTCCGACGAGGCGTATTTCACCAGGCTGGCCCACAATTACCAAGTCGTCTTCAACCGCGACATTGGATTTATGGCCCCGAAGAGTGCGGACGGCCAGTGGGTCGCAGACTTCGACCCGAAGCTCGGCGGAGGACAAGGCGCTCGTGCCTATTTCACCGAGGTGGACTCATGGATTTACACCTTCAATGTGCAGCATGACGTTGCAGGCCTGATTCAATTGATGGGAGGCCGCGATTCGTTTAACAAGAAGCTTGATCAGCTTTTTGTAGAGCAATACGGAACTTCCAAGTTCCACTTCCTCGACCAGTTCCCGGATGCAACCGGACTTGTCGGCCTCTACGCGCAAGGCAACGAGCCAAGCTTCCACATTCCTTATCTATATGACTTCTCCGGTCAGCCGTGGAAGACGCAGCGACGCGTGCGGCAGCTGATGGACATCTGGTACGGTGACGGGCCGCTCGGCATTCCGGGTGATGATGACGGCGGCGCAACTTCATCCTGGTATGTTCTCAGCGCCCTCGGTTTCTATCCGGTTTGCCCTGGCAGCCCGGAATATGAGATTGGAAGCCCCATCTTTGCTAAAAGCGTCATTCGCTTGGGCAATGGAAAGACCTTTAATGTGATCGCAAATCACGTATCTGATCGCAATAAGTACATCCAATCGGCTCAATTAAACGGAAAAACGCTCAAAAAAGCATGGTTTGAGCATGCAGATATCTCGAATGGCGGCACTCTGATCCTCGAAATGACCGATAAACCAAACCTCGAATGGGGAAGTGCGCCCGAAGATGCTCCTCCATCCATGTCGAATCCATCGGAATAGTCGTCCAGAGCCCACAGGTTATTAATCGCTACAAGAAATCCACGTACTGGTCTTGTAATCCGACAATTTTGGTCGTAGATTGATATAGGACCGAAACAATCGCATATCGAGCTGTCACGCACGAGGCGATTTAGGTTGTTATATTTTGCGCCAGACCTCGCTTGTGACTCTTGGCGGAGTTGCGAGGCTGGCGCTTACTACAGGCCTAGTGGACTGCAGATGCCTATTACTATAGGTTTTCGCGGCTCCGCCTTCAACATTGTCAGCAGCTTCCGCAGCCCATGTCTGCGCGATGACAACAGCTGGCAGATGGAGATCTCGCGATGGACCATCCAAAGAGTCATTTTCAAACACGCGATGCCGGCTTGCGCCGTCGACGCCGCAGCCGTTCAGCCAGCCGTTGGCTCGCGTTGGGAACGGTCACTGCATATGCGGCTGTTGCCTTTGCCCGACCTGCTCCTCAACAGAACAGCCCCGCGCTGCCCGCGGACCCGAAACAGGCGACAGAAAAAAACCTCACAGTGCGCCGCTTCAATATCCCGGCGGGCTCTTTGGATGTAGCCGTTGCCGCATACGAGCGGGTCACAGGATTGTCGGTCACGCTTGCCATTCCACCGGAAACGGTTGCCGGCTTCCGGTCGCCGGGAGTAAGCGGCCTTTACAGCGATAGCCAGGCAATGACCCTGATTCTCACCGGAACAGGACTGTCCTCGATCGGTGGAGGAAATGGAAGCATCACGATAGCCTTAAGAAATAACGAAGATGTCGTAGTTACTGCACAGAATGCGCCCCCGCAGATTGAGCTGGATCGCTATCCCATGCCACTGCTCGATACGCCGCAATCCATCTCCGTTATCTCGAAACAGACAATGCAGGATCAGGGTGCGACAACGCTGCGCGACGCCTTGCGCAATGCGCCGGGCATAAGCCTGGCAGCAGGCGAAGGTGGCTCACAGGGAGACAATCTAACTCTGCGCGGATTCACGGCACGCAACGATATTTTCTTGGATGGCATGCGGGATTTTGGCTCTTATTACCGTGATCCATTTAATTATGAATCTGTAGAAGTGCTGGAGGGGCCATCTTCCGTGACCTTCGGCCGCGGTTCAACCGGCGGCGTGATCAATCAGGAGTCCAAATCACCGGAACTGCACCCGTTCATTGTTGCCGAGGGCGATCTCGGCACAGACATAACACGCCGCTTTACGGCCGATATCAATGAGCCTCTGCCGAAGCTGGGCAAGGGAGCCGCTCTGCGCCTGAACGTGATGGCACACGACTCTAACGTAGCCGAGCGCGATGTAACCGAGAATAAGCGTTTCGGAATTGCTCCTGAATTTGCGCTGGGTCTGGGAACATCGAATCGGCTGCGAGCCAGTTACTTCCATTTCAATGAGAACGATATTCCTGACTATGGTATCCCCTGGTATTTCAACCATCCGGCGCAGGTTCCGAGGCACAACTATTATGGCTTCCGCGATGGCAATTTTCTCGACACTGACGTCAACATGGGAACCATCAAGGCCGAGCACGATATCGATGGCTGGGCTACATTGCGAAACAGCATTCGCTATGCCAACAGCGAACGCCACGCCCGTATTACCGAACCACAGGTGAATAATGCGACCTCTGGATCGATTACACCAACGACGCCGCCGGACCAGGTAAGCGTGAACCGCAATCAAATTGCGGTCTACAGTAACGAGAGCTTTTTGTGGGATCAACTTGACGCTACCATCCACGCAACCACCTTCGGAATGAAGCATGTCGCTGTGATTGGGGCGGAAGGCGGCCGCGAAACCTCCGATCCGAGACGTCCAACCTTTAATTATGTGAACGCTGCCGGACAGACGATCAACACGGTTCCTACAGCTAACCTGTTGCGTCCGGATGAAGACCAATCCTTCGCCGGTACGGCAGCGCCATCCAGCGATGTGCATGCCACCTCCACAAGTTACGGAATTTATCTGTTGGAGACGATGCAGCTCGGGCAGCATTGGGAGCTGACCGGCGGCGCACGCTTTGACCGTTTCAATACAGATGAAAAGAGCATCTCGTATCCCACTCCCAAGCAGGCCGGAGCCGACGGCCCCGTCATACAGGGCGCTCCCACCATTACCTATCCCTCGCGGCTGGACCGCAAGCCGAGCTGGCGCGGAGCCGTTGTCTACAAGCCGCGCGAGAACGGCAGCATTTACTTCGACTACGGCACCTCGTGGAATCCTTCGGCGGAAACGCTTTCGCTCACCGTCGGCCCTGCCGGCACCGGAACCGCGAATCTGGCGCCCGAGTTCAACCGTTCCTACGAAGCCGGCACAAAGTGGGACTTCAATCAATCGCGCTTATCGCTGCGCGCAGATCTTTTCCGCACGACGAAGGACAACGCACGCGAGGCATCGCCAACGAACTCGCTCTTGTATGTCCTTGCTGGAACACAACGCGTAGATGGAGCCGAGCTCGCCGTAACTGGCCGCATCAACAGTCAGTGGCGCGTGCTCTCCAGCTATACCTACATGCACAGTGAGGTGGTGGACTCGCAGTATTATCCGCAATCGGTTGGCTATAAGCTCGCCAATGTTCCCGATAATCTGTTCAACCTGTGGACAACCTATCAGCCGACAAGCCGCTGGGTGATGGGGCTGGGCGGCAATTTTGTCGATAGCCGCACCGCGAGCTCGACCGCGCCCCTCGATCCCACCACTGGACTGATTAAGCAAGTACCCAGCTACTGGATATTCAACGCGATGGGCAGCTATTCGCTCGGTGAGCACGTATCGTTGCAGGCGAACGTTTTCAACCTAGCCAATCGCAACTACATCGACGAGATCCATCCGGCACATATCGTGCCGGGCGCCGGAACATCAGGACTCTTCGGGCTTAACTTCAAATTCTAGCTGGTTGTCGATGAGGGACGGCGCTGCATCGCGGCGGCTGTCCCTGTTGAAAGGTATACGAAACGATGTTGATTACAATTCCAAACGTTCTCGACGCGACACAGGTCGCACAGGCACGGCAGTTGCTCGCCGAAGCCGACTGGGTGGACGGACGCGTGACCGCGGGCCACCAATCGGCGCTCGCCAAAGACAACATGCAGCTGCCGGAAGATAGTCCGGTGGCTCAGCGTTTGGGCGACATGATTCTGCAGGCGCTGGGACAGAATCCTCTTTTTATTTCCGCCGCGCTACCTATGAAAGTCTTTCCACCGCTCTTTAACAGTTACAGTACCGGCCAGAGATTCGGCATTCATGTCGACAATGCAATCCGGCACGTAAAAGGAAGTTCGCACCGCGTGCGCAGCGATCTCTCGGCCACCCTCTTCCTTACGCCTCCCGAGGACTATGATGGCGGAGAGCTAGTCATTGAGGATACCTACGGCGTGCACACGGTCAAGCTGCCGCTGGGCCACATGGTGCTCTATCCCTCTTCCAGCCTGCACCGTGTCGAGTCAATCACTCGCGGTCGCCGCGTAAGTTCCTTCTTCTGGATTCAGAGCATGATTCGCAGCGACGCGCAGCGTACCCTACTCTTCGATCTCGATAATGCCACGCAGACTGTAAACCGCGATATGCCCACCAGCGCCGTCGCCGTGCAGCTGACAGGTATCTACCATAATCTTCTGCGCCAGTGGGCAGAGGTGTAGAAGGCGTGCGGCGAATACTCTTCTGGATGCACCTTTGCACTGGGGTTCTGATTGGCATCCTGGTCGTCTACTTTTCCATTACAGGCATATTGATCGCCTATGAACGGCCGATACTGAACGCAATCGACAAGCAAAATTACAAAGCCGCCCCGGCTTCCGCAGATGCCGTCCGCATGCCGCTCGCTAAGTTGATCTCAGAAACCGAATCGGCTGCTCATGCTCGCGTTGAAATGATCACCGTCCATCCCGATCCGGTGTCGCCAGTTGAACTGCAGACAGCAAATCGCGAAGTATTTTTCGCAGATGCATTTTCAGGCGCAGTGCAGGGGCCGATGTCTCCACGCGCCCGCGCTTTCTTTCTACAAGTAACTGCGCTGCATCGCTGGTTCGGATTAAGCGAGGCACATCACGCTGTCGCAACCGCCGTCAAAGGCGCCGTCACTCTCTTGTTTCTCTTTCTGCTCGTTTCTGGCGCGACTCTATGGATACCGTCGCGCTGGACCGGGACTACTTTCCGCACTGGCGCCGTGCCGCGATTCGACGTCCGCGGGCGTGCCCGCAATTACAACTGGCACAAGGTCACCGGTCTCTGGCTTGGATTGCCGCTCGCGGTGCTTGTGGTCACAGGCGTAATCATGGCCTATCCATGGGCGAATGCGCTGCTCTTCCGGCTCGCCGGCAGCCCAATGCCGGTGCGCAATGCGGTCAGAGAAAATTCACATCGCCACGGAAACGGAGCAAGCCCAATACCGGGGAATCTCGACGAAGCCTTTACGCAGGCAACGAGCCATGGGGAGAGCTGGCAAAGCGCCAGTTTAAGGCTACCCGCAAATGCAGGCGAGCTGAATATTACCGTAGACCGCAGCGAAGGTGGACATCCGGAGAAGCGTGAGCAGGTCTTCGTCGACGCCACCACTGGCCGTGTTCTCCGTCGAGTTTCATTTGACGGATTAAGCCGTGGTCAGCGCTGGCGTAGCTGGGTGCGCTTCATCCATACTGGGGAAGCTGGCGGCTGGTGGGGCGAAACCCTGGCGACGTCTACCGCCTCGGGAGCAATCTTGCTTTCAGTCACCGGCTTCCTGTTAGCCTTCCATCGCCTGCGTCGATTGCGCCCCTAATATAGTGCGTTCCCGCGTCTCATCGGAAGCGACGATCTCTCAGGACAGCAGCAACAGTTACAATGAATTTTTCCACCCAGCGAAACAAATCCAGCCAATTTCTGTCTACATGTATGCGCAGTCACAGCATGCTAGCGGTTTACCAGTCCGATATCCTCCTGCTTCACCCCCAGGAGCGCCCGCGGCACCGGGTCCCGGACCCATTTGACTTAGGCGCGGCACCCTGTCCGGATATACTGCTCGGGAATGTAATTCGCTGTATGCGGGAATATCATTGGCAAGCGTCAGGTATTCTGGACAATCAATCCAGACAAACAGTTCGAACCTTTATAGGATGGCCATGTTCGATACAAATCCAAAGCCTCGCACCGTCGTCTCCCGGCTGGCCGCACTAGCCGCCGCTGGGCTTTTTGCCTTCACTGCCTCGGCCCTTGCTCAGAACGACACGCAGGCTATCGTCCCCACCCGTATTACTCAGGTGATCAATCCTGACAACCGCGTTACACTGCAGCACAACGTACACCCGCTCGCGCAAGCCAGGTACGATCAGGGCGCGGCTCCGGCTTCCATGGCTACCGGACGCATCATGCTGGTGCTCAAGCGCAGCGACGCGCAGGAGAACGGCCTGAAGCAATACCTCGGCGACCTGCAAAACCCCCACTCGGCTAATTACCGTAAATGGCTCACCCCGGTCCAGTTTGGTCAGCAGTACGGTGTCAGCGACACCGACCTGAACACGGTCGCCGCCTGGCTGCAGTCCCAGGGCTTTACCGTAGATAAGGTGCCGCAGGCCCACAACGTCGTCATCTTCTCCGGAAACATCGCTCAGATTCAACAGGCCTTCCACACCTCCATCCATAAATATGTGATCAACGGCGAAACCCACTTCGCCAACGCGACCGACCCGCAGATTCCCGCCGCCCTCGCCCCGGTCATCGGCGGCATCGCACCGCTGAACGACTTCCGCCCCCGCCGTGGCGCCATCACCAAAACCAAGGCGCATTACGATCCGGAATCGAAGAACATCAGGCCTGACCTGACTTTGAGCGACAGTAACGGCAACAATTACCTCTTCGTTGACGCGGCAGACGCAGCTACCATCTATGACACGCCGAACTCAACCCTGAATGGTAATTATTCGTCGGCAAGCTCGTCCTTGGTCGGCGGCAAAACCTATGACGGAACCGGCATCACCATCGGCATCGCAGGCGATTCCAACATCACCCCCTCCGACATCACCAACTACCGCGCTGCCTTCCTGCCATCGTCTTACGGCGGAAACCAGCCCAGCATCATCGTCGATGGCAACGACCCCGGCATCACCGGCGACGCCATTGAGGCTCTCCTCGATCTCGAAGTCTCCGGCGGCATCGCTCCCGGCGCGAAGGTGAATTTCTATACCGCTGCCGATACAGACTTCCAGTCAGGCCTCTTTCTCGCCATCTACCGCGCTCTTGACGACAACAATGTCAGCATCCTGAACGTCAGCTTCGGCGCCTGCGAAGCTGCCCAGGGTACCAGCGGCAATCAGCAGATCCTCAATGCATGGGAGCAGGCCGCCGCCCAGGGCATCAGCGTCACCGCCTCCACGGGTGACAGCGGATCGGCAGGCTGTGACGACGAGAACAGCGTCACCACGGCGACGAACGGTTTGGCCATCAGCGGCCTTGCGTCTACACCCTATAACATCGCAGTCGGAGGAACCGACTTCGACGTTCTCGGCACCGCTACCGGCTTCGCTCAGTACGTCGATACTACAAACAGTGCCTCCAATTTCTATCTCACCGCGAAGGGTTACATTCCAGAAACACCTTGGAACGATTCGACGGTAACGAATGCCCTCCTCAGCGCCAACACGGCTAGCAAAGACAGCAATGGAAACACCAACATCGTCGGTGCAGGCGGAGGCGTCAGCAGTTGCACCGATTCCACGACAGATGCGAATGGAAACATCTTTTGCACGACAGGCTCCGGCTATCCACAGCCGCCATTCCAGGCTGGAGGAGTGGTGCCCAGTTCGATCTTTGGCGGTGCAGCAGCCACCCGTGCCGTTCCCGACGTCTCCCTCTTCGCCTCCGACGAGACTTACGGAGCCACCTGGGTCGTCTGCGCTGACAGTGTCTCTTTCCCCGCCTCCGATGGATCGACCTACACCGACTGCCAATTAACGAATGGTCAGTTGGGAAGCAGCAGCACGTTTACGGGTGTAGGAGGCACATCGGCCGCAGCGCCTGCCTTCGCAGCAATGCTGGCTCTTGTATCGCAGTCGCAGGGTGGCATCCGTCTCGGGCAGGCCAACAATGTTCTTTACAACCTGGCGAACCAGCCGGCACTTTACTCAAAGATCTTCCACGACACCACCACCGGCAATAATTCGGTAGTCTGCACATCCGGAAGTACAGATTGCGGAACGAATGGCTTCCTGACCGGCTACAACACCGGAACCGGTTATGACGCGGCCAGCGGTCTCGGCAGCGTGGATGTATCGCAACTGGTCGCGAACTGGACCAAAGCCAGCATCTATCCCACCACGACAACCTTGCAGATTACCGGCTTTACCAGCGGCAATTCAGTCGTGCATGGAACCAACCTGACCTTCTCTTCCACTGTTACCAGCACCAACGGTACGCCGGACGGTGATGTAAGCATCATCAATGACAGCGGTCTGACAAACAACGGCGCGCTTCCCGGCGAATTTTTGACACTGTCCAACGGTACCGCCAGCGGACAGACGGGTGATCTTCCCGGCGGCACGTATAACGTCTACGCCTACTATGGCGGCGACGTGAACCATGCCGGCAGCAAATCCACGACGCCGATTGCGGTCAACATCACGCCCGAACAGAGTTCGATTTCATTAGGTGCTTATGTCTATGACCCCAAGAGCTTCAACACGATTTGCAATGACTATGATCAGTCTGCACCAGCTTGCGCTGGCGCCACGATCCCGTATGGATCTGCGACATCCATCAACGCCCAGCCGATAGGAGCGTCGAATTCAAATACCTCTGCTACCGGAAGCATTAGCTTCTCCGATTCGGCAGGCAATCTTACATACAACAATCAGCCCGGCAATCCCATCAGCGTACCAATTGCCAACGGCGGAGCAGCAGTCTACGACAACTGGTACTACCAGAATCAGTCGTTTTCAGTCGCATCGCATAGCATCTCCGCTGCCTATTCCGGCGACCCGAGCTATCAGTCAAGCTCGGCCAGCGGATTGGCGATCAAATTCACGCAGGGTGCGACAACCACAGTCGCCCAGGCCACCCAGACTTCGACCTCTTCAACCGTCACGCTGCAGGCCCAGGTCAATACCGATAGCATCGGCCTTGCCCCCACGGGAACGGTAACCTTCAAGAACGGCACCACCGTTCTGGGAACCGTGCAGACCGCGTCCGCGACTGGTTTTGTCTCCAATACATCGGGTCAGGGCAGTACGGTCGCAGCCTTGTACAGCCTGCAAATCCCGGCAAGCCAGATCACCAGCTCTGTGAAAGTAGCCAAGGTAGATCACAGCGCCTTTTCATGGAAGCTCTCGGGCGGCCTCGCTGTAGCCTGCCTCTTCCTCTTCACCGTCCCGGCGCGTCGCCGCAGCTGGCGCGCGATCCTCGGCCTGGCAATCTTCGCCTTACTGATGTCGAACGTCATCGCCTGCGGCAGCAGCCCTAGCTCCAGTAGTGGTGGTGGCGGCAGCGGCGGTGGTGGTGGAACCGGAAGTACCAGCATCACGGCCGTCTACGCCGGAGATACCAACTACACGGGTTCGACATCTGCAGCTGTCACCGTCACAGTAACCCAATAAGCACGAGAAAGCGGGTAAGAAACTCCAGGTTTCTTACCCGGCCCAAGTACCAGTAATACTGAATGAATTAGGAGTACCGGGTGCCCCAGGTTCGCGAAGCTAACCTGGGTTTTCATGGAAATCATACGCAGCATCGCGTGAGCTCGAAGGCAGTTACATCGTGGCCTTCTTCTATCGGTTTTTAATCACAGCGGGTGCCCCGGGTTCGCGAAGTTAACCTGGGTTTTCATAGAAAGCGTATAAGACAGGGCGTGGGCCCGAAGGGCTAGAACCGTCGGCGGTGAATTAACAAAAAAAAGACGAAGGGCCTTCAAGGCCCGGCTATAAAATTCACCGGCGAACCGATAACCCTGTCAAGCCCCCCCCCGACTTTAAGAATCCGTTATAAACCAAACAAAACAAGCGATTTATTTCCTGCGAAGTTTGGCAGAGAATTACCGCCTAAATTGCTACTCTGGATATAGAGCAATTTTCCTTGCGCCACAAAACGGCCAAAGCCGCTCTCTTAAATTATTGAAAACATTAGAGAAACATAAATTCCCTGGAATCAAGAATTTAGCGGGATCGTGCTCCGCTAAATTCTTGAAAATAAGGAATTTACAAAGTTAAGGGATGGCTTACTGCGGTGGACGCTGCTGCAATTCCGGACTGCTGCTGTTGCTGTTGTCATCGAACGAGCGAACGGCTCCCACCTTATGCGAGGTCGTCACCGTAATCGGTGACTGCAGCTTGAAGTTGATCAGCGTTTCCGGCTGAATCTCCACCTGCTGTCCACGAGTAACGGCGTTCACGCCAGCTCCAGCGCCGCCTCCAGCAACTGCGCCGATAGCGGCACCCTTGCCGCCGCCCGCCAGCGCACCGATGATCGCTCCAAGCGCTGCACCACCGCCGGTCTTCACGGCAGTATTCTTGCCGCGCGCATTGCCCTCGCGGGAATAGGGTTCAGTCACGACTGGAATCTGGCGGCTCTGAGTATCGATCTGAGTGAGCTCAATCGAGAGCAGGGAACTGCCCTTGAAGTGAGCCGCATCTTTCGCGTCCACTATACGGCCAACGATATTGGCTCCGTGCGAAACGGCAACCATGCCATCGGCAACCAGATCGCCTGCCAGTGACGCATGGAAGGTCTGGTTCGCCTGTGCATCCTTGCTGCTAAGCGCATCCGTAATGCGCACCGGAATGATCGTGCCCGCAGGAATTGTGACCGTCTTCGCTACTGGTTGCGGCGGCGGCGGAGGTGGCGGCGGTGGAACCGGAGCCGCCTGCTGTACCGGGGCGGGAGCTGGCGCTGGTGCGGGAGGCGGAGGAGGCGTCGCTTCAGCTACCTGCTTCTCCTTATGCCGCTCAGGTTCACGCTTCTTCTCCGGAACGGGAGCCGGAGCAGCCGCCACTGAAGCCGCAGCCTGCTGTGGAGGCTGAACCGTCAAATTATTTACGACAGTTTTCACCCCATCCACGCTGCCGGCATCATTTCCGGCCAGCGCGCGCGAGGCATCATCATTGGCCGCGCCGGAAAGAGTGGCGATGCCGTTCTGTACAGCGACCTGAATATTCTGTCCATTCAGAGCGCTTTCGCCCGATATTTTTGCCTGAACATCGCCGGTGATTTGTTGATCTGTCCGCGCCGGTTGTTGCGCTGTTTCTTTCTTGCAGCCTGCTCCGAATAGCAGCGCAGCAGAGAGTACTGCCGCTTGCACGAGTCGTGTGCTGGTAGGAATCGTTCTCATAACCTCTTCATTATCTCCGAATCTTTCTTCCTGTTGCCGCTTCATTCCTAACGCAGTGGCAGCGCGAAGGATAAACGCGGCATCTCACTGTCTGATATGACGAAATAGAACCATAAAGGTTCTAATATCTGGTAGTATCCGTTTGCCAGCGAAGGAGAAAAAGATATGTCGGATGAGAAACAGTCAGGTGGTTTCAGTTGGTTTCTGGCGGGTCTCGGACTCGGTGCGCTATTAGGCGTACTGTACGCCCCTAAAGCAGGCCGGGAAACACGTGAGGAACTGGCCAGCAGCGCGCGCGAAGGCACAGAGTTTATCAAGCAACGCGGACGTGAAGCTGCCGATCAGGTGAACGTTTACGTCGATCGCGGCCGTACCCAGGTGAGCGAATATGTGGATCGCGGCAAGGAATACGTAGAGCGTGGGAAGTCCCAGATAAACGACCTGGTGAGCCAAGGCAAACAGTTCGTCAACGAGCAGGGTGAGCGTGTATCTGCTGCGGTGGATGCCGGTCGCACCGCGTACAAGACGACTACAGAATCGATTCCCCCTCAGGACCCGACGCAGCTGTAATCCAATCGAAAGGAACGCCAACCGGACGGCGAGGCAAGAGCATGCAGAATCCGCAAATCGTATTAATCATCTTTACTGCTTTCACCTCGGTTGGCGTCCTGATCCAGGCCTTCGTTCTGCTCGGCATGTTCATTGCCTTGAGGAAGGCCACCAACAAGGTTCATGACCTGTCAGACCAGCTGAAACAGCATTTAATACCTGCACTATCCCACTCGCGAAATCTGCTTGAGGACATATCCCCCAAGATTAAGGTGGCTACGTCCAACCTGGTTGTCGCTAGCGAGGTGATTCGCACGCAAGCCGAGCATCTTAACAAGACGATGTCTCATGTTACTGACGTTGCCGAAACTCAGGTAACGCGGGTCGACGAGATGGCAACCGCCGTCCTCGATGGACTCACTCAGGCTACCGCTGCTGTGCAGCACGGAATATCCACTCCTCTCAAGCAGGTATCGGGTGTGCTCAATGGCCTGCGCGCCGGCTTGGAAGTCCTGCGTAAGAAGGAAACGCCGGCGCACGTTGGAAACGACGGAATCAACGTTCTTTAGTTCTGCTTCTGCTCCAGAAATCGCTCCACCACCGGGTTCATCCTGGCGGTTTCACAACCGGGCGACATGTGCCCACAGTCTGATTCGAGCAGCAATGTCTGCGCGTGGATCAGCTTGGCGAAGCCCAGCGGCGGAAGGGAATTCACCATATGATCCTGCGTCGCCGTCACGATAAGCACCTTCGCCTTCACCTTATTCGCGGCTTCGAAGATCGGTCCTCCATGTGCAATGTCATGCCCGATCAGCGCCTGTAGTTGGCGCAGGTAATCATTGGCATCGAAGAAGCGGTCGCCATCGGTTACGATCTGCTCGAAATATTGTTGGAAGCCCTCACGCGTGGTGTGATTGGCGCGAAAGTTCGGCGTGGACAGGTTCATATTGTGAATAAGCGCAACCAGCGACAGCGCCGGCCTCTGCGTATACTTGCCGTGGTTGTAAGCAGGATCGCTTTCGAGCGCCTTCAGTTCCGTGTTCCAGAGCAGCAGGTCATAAGAGCTCATCTGTGGTGTTCCAACGATAGGAACCGCCACATCCATGAAATCGGGATGACTCACCATCCACTGAAAGGTCTGCAGTCCGCCCATCGATATGCCCATGACGGCATGCAGGTGTTCGAGGTGCAGCGTCTCGGTCACGAACCGATACTCGGATTCGACCATATCGCGGATGGAGAACTGCGGGAAGTCGGTACCGTGCTGGGTCGCACTGTTAGAGGGAGAGCTGGAAATCCCGTTGCCGAGAGGATCGACGGCGATGACGAAGTACTTCGAGGTGTCTATATAAGACCCCGGCCCCAGGCCCATAGTCACATCACCGCTGCCACCCGTAAACCACGCTGGAACGAGGACTGCATTGGACTTTGCCGCGTTCAGAATGCCAAGCGTGCGATAACCGATCCTGCAATCGTGGATAACGGCGCCATTCTCCAGCCTCAGGTCACCAAGGCTGGCGTATTGAAGCGCTGGGATCGCCTGCGCGTAAAGAAACGTTGAAAAGAAAAATAAAACGAAAGAAATAAGCACACGCTGCATTTCGATTGCTATTCTAATGCCTCGGAACATAATCCATCTTTGGAGACTACGCAATTGCGGTCTGCATTTTGTTCAGCCTTGGCTTGTAGTGTAGTTCTGTTTTCTGCAATCGGTATGAGTGCGCAAACCACGCAGCCGACGTTTACCAACACCCTTATGCCTGAACCGGCAAAGTTTACCGCAGGGCAGGGCAGCTTTGCGCTGACTTCCTCGTTCACGGTGGCTGCTCCGCAATTCCGCGATGAACGATTGGATGCCGGCATTGGACGAATGCTGCATCGGCTGGAATATCAGACCGGCGTGCCCATCTCAAAAGCCATTCAGAAGGACTCTGCAGGAGCTTCGCTAGTTATTGAAGTAAAGGGCGCGGGCGAAATGGTCCAGTCTGTCGATGAAGACGAATCGTATTCGTTGAATGTGGCTGCCAACGGCGTAAAGCTACAGGCGAATACTGTCGTTGGCGCATTGCGTGGAATGGAGACGCTGCTGCAACTCGTTCAGGTTTCCGGTTCCGGATACATTCTGCCCGCGGTGAGCATTGAAGATACTCCGCGTTTTCGCTGGCGCGGTCTGTTGATTGATTGCGGACGCCACTTCGAGCCCGTGAGCGTAATCGAGCGCACCCTTGACGGCATGGCAGCCGTGAAGCTGAATGTCCTGCATTGGCACCTGACCGAAGATCAGGGTTTCCGCATTGAGAGCAAGATTTATCCCAAGCTGACGGGTATGGGCTCAGACGGTCTGTACTACACGCAGGATCAGGCGAAGGAAGTGGTGGCCTACGCGCGGGCGCGCGGTATCCGCGTGGTGCCTGAATTCGATATGCCGGGACACAGTGTGAGCTGGTTCGTCGGCTATCCGGAAATCTCCAGCGGGTCCGGTCCATATCAGGTTCGGCGTGAATTCGGCATCAGCGACGAAGCCATGGATCCGACGCGCGACAGCGTTTACAAATTCCTCGACAACTTCATCGGTGAGATGACGACTATCTTTCCCGATCCATATCTGCATATTGGCGGCGATGAAACCAAAGGCGTGCAATGGAAGCAGAATCCAAAAATCGTAGAGTTCATGCAGAAGCACGATCTAAAAGATCCTGCCGCACTGCAGGCTTACTTTAATCAGCATTTGCTGAAGATTCTCGAGAAGCATCATCGGCACATGATTGGGTGGGATGAAGTCTTGAACCCGGCCTTGCCGAAGGATGTCATGATTCAGTCATGGCGCGGCGAGGAATCACTCGGAGCAAGCGCGAAGCAGGGATACCAAGGGATTTTATCTGCTCCGTATTATCTGGATGCGATGAAGTCGGCGGAAGAGCATTACCTGGCAGATCCGCTGCCGTCGACTTCTGATCTGACGCCGGAGCAACGCACACTCATCCTCGGGGGGGAAGTGTGCATGTGGGGCGAGCAGATCAACGAAGGTACGATCGACTCGCGTATCTGGCCTCGCACGGCCGTAATTGCTGAGCGCTTCTGGTCTCCGGAGAATGTGCGCGACGTGGATGATATGTATCGCCGGCTCGCTGTCGTATCGGTGCGGCTGGAGGCATTTGGTTTGACGCACATTACCCATGAAGATGTAGGCCTCCGCGCTTTGACAGGCACGAAAGATATCGATGCCTTGCGTGTCTTTGCTTCTGTTCTGCAACCGGTGAGCTTTGGCAATCGCTACCAGGGACAGCATACTTCGCAGCTTACCCCGCTCAATCATCTTGTGGATGCGGTTCGTCCCGATCCCCCCTCACGCCATGATTTAGAGGTGCTGGTGAACGCGTTCCTTCAGAATCCTTCGCAGCACGAGGCGGAGCGGCACCAGCTTGAGAACATTTTCTCTTCCTGGACAGCCGCAGCGCCGAAAGTGCAACAGCAGGTTGCTGCATCGCCTTTGCTCGCGGAGGATGCCACCACCGGCAGGGCTCAGCAGTTTGCCCAACTCGCCCAGATTGGCTCGGAGGCAGTAGCTCGTCTGGCTGGCGGAAATGGGTCTCAAGCGGATTGGAAGCAGAATAGCCTTGCGGTATTGGATGCTGCACAGAAGCCGCAGGGGCTTGTTCGGTTTACCGTCCTTGATCCCCTGCGGAAGCTGGTCGAGGCGGGCCAATAGACGGACTAACTCTGAATTATGTGTAAAGAAGATGGCATCCGTCGGATGCCATCTTCTTGATTGAAACTTCCATCATTACATTTATGCGAGGCTGTTCTGAGGAACGGCCTCTTTCATTTGCTGCTTGTACCAATCCACAGTACGGCGAAGTCCTTCTTCGAAGCCGATGAGCGGTTTATAGCCGAATGCGTCCTGCGCAGCCGTGATATCGGCAAGCGAATTCTGAATATCGCCAGTTCGTTCAGGTCCGTAAAGCGCTGGTTGAGTGAAACCGGCCAGCTCGGCGAGAATTTTGTAGGTCTCGTTCAGCGTGTGGCGCTCACCGCAGGCAATGTTGAAGACTCTACCTGCGACTTTCTCCGCCGGTGCTTCCATAGCCAATAGATTGGCAGAGACAGCATTTGCGACGTAGGTGAAATCGCGTCCCTGTTCGCCATCCCCGAAAATGGTTGGCTGCTCCCCGCTGAGCATGAGCAGAGCGAATTTTGCCATCACGCCGCTATAAGGAGAGTCGGGAACCTGTCGCGGACCGAAGATGTTGAAGTAGCGCAGGCAAACCGTCTCAAGTCCGTAAACCTGCCAGTAGCTGCGCATGTAAAGTTCTCCCGCAAGCTTCTGCACCGGATACGGCGCAATCGGCATGGGAACCATTGTTTCTTTACGAGGAAATCCCGGCTGATTGCCGTAAGCGGAAGAGGAAGCAGCATAGACGATGCGCTTGACTCCGGCCGCGCGTGCGCCTTCGAGCAGGTTAAAGGTCCCGTCAACATTTGCCGTGTGGCTGGTGCGGGGATCTTTCACCGAACGTGGTACAGACGGCAACGCAGCCTGATGCAGAACATAATCAACGCCTTCACAAGCGCGTGCGATGGCATCGGCGTCGCGAAGATCTCCTTCTACGAAGTCCAATCTGCCGTTGATTTCCGCAAGATTCTTCTTGAGGCCTGTTTCGAAGTTGTCAAAGCCGCGGACAATTTCTCCGCGTTCCAGAAGCGCCTGGCTAATCCAGGAGCCGAGAAATCCGGCGCAGCCGGTTACGAGATAACGAGCCATGTCTCTTCTATCGTAGCCTCTCTACGCAACACTGTGTAAGTGGCGCAAAATCAGGCATACTGGAGATACATGCAGGCCTTAAGACCATTCAGACTTGCTCCATATTTCCGGACCCGCATCTGGGGGTTCCACGATCTTTCACCCTGGTTTGATTACAAGACAGAAGGCGAGCCGATCGGCGAAGTCTGGCTCACCGGCGAAATGTGCGCCGCAGAGACCGGACCCCTGACGGGTCAGCCACTTAACAAAATCACAGCTGAACAGGGCGAGGCACTCCTCGGTAAGAGCCATGGCGGGGAAGAGTTTCCGCTGCTGATCAAGATTCTTTTCCCCAAAGAGAAGTTGAGCGTGCAGGTGCATCCGGATGATGTGATGGCACAGAAATACGGGGAACCGCGCGGCAAAACAGAGTGCTGGTATGCCCTCGACGCTCAGCCCGGAGCTGAGGTTGCGCTTGGCATCACGCCCGGAACAACGCCAGACCAGGTCAGGGCGGCGATTCAAGATGAAACCCTCGAAGAACTGCTGAATCATGTTCCAGTGAATAAAGGCGACATGATCTTCGTCGATGCCGGCACGGTGCATGCCATCGGGCCCGGCGCGGTCCTGCTGGAGACACAGCAGACCAGCGATTTGACATATCGAATGTATGATTACGGGCGTCCGCGTGAGCTGCATATCGATAAATCCATCGAAGCAACGCGGCTCTCGACCGACGCGGGCAAGAAGGCTGCCAAGACTGTGAATGGCTACGCTGTCCTCATCGATCAGAAATATTTCCGCATTGAGCGCTGGAAGGATGCTCTACCAGACGCAGACAATGCATCGGCAGACGTAGTGCAGATGTTCTTTATCGCGAACGGGAATGCGACGATAACGGGGGAAGGCTTTGAGCCTATTTCTCTCGATCGCTGCCAACTGGCCGTTATTCCTGCTGAAGCAGGGAACTGGAGCATCGAAGCACAAGCAGGTGCCGAAATCATTCGCATTCTGCCGCAATTCGCCTAAAGATCCTGGAGGATCATGCCCCAATCAGCCGATTTTCGACCGATCATTCTGGCCGGAGGCAGTGGGACGCGTTTCTGGCCACGCAGTCGCCGAGCCCGTGCGAAGCAAGTGCTCGCGCTCGACGGCGAGCGCACGATGATTCAGCGTACTGTGGACCGTCTCGCGCCGCTGGCAAAACGCGACGATGTTTGGATCATCACCAACGACCTGCTTTCACCAACGATCTGCGATCAGCTTGACCTGGTTCCCAAAGATCATGTGGTCTGCGAGCCGGCCGCGCGCAATACTGCGCCCGCCGCCGGGTTGGCTGCGTTTCTTATCGAGAGGATCAATCCGGACGCGGTGTTGGGCATTTTTCCCTCAGATCATGTGATCGGCGATGAAGCGGCATTTCTAGCTGTCCTCGAAGATGCAATCAAAATTGCAGCTGCCGGCGAGAATATGGTTGTGCTCGGCGTGACGCCGACTCGTGCTGAAACTGGCTATGGCTATATCGAGACGGGCGATACGCTCGATGATGGTTCGATGCGTGTCCGCCGCTTTACCGAGAAACCGAATCAGGAGCGCGCTGAAGAGTTTGTAACGGCAGGAAATTATCACTGGAACAGTGGCATTTTTGTGTGGAGCGCGCGCACTCTTGCGGATGCCATCCGCGAACACCTCTCGGAGACAGCGCCGATTCTGGAAGAAATTGCGGCTGCGTATGGAACGCCTGAGTTTCGCAGCGTATTCGAGAGGCTTTATCCGCAGTGCGAAAACATCAGCGTTGACTATGCGGTGCTTGAGCCTCGCTCGGCCAAAGGTGAGCACCGCTCGAATCTCTATTGCCTGCCGGCAAATTTCGGCTGGAACGACCTTGGCTCGTGGGCTGCACTCTACGAGCACCAGATGGAGCAGGCGCAGCACGTCGACCAGCATGAGAACGTCGCAGAGTGTGCCGGAAGCATGGCAATCGATGCAGAGGGTAATTACATATTCAGCCCAGGTAAATTCGTTGCACTGGTCGGCGTGAAAGATCTCGTAGTCGTTGAGACAGATGATGCGATTCTGGTTACCACCCGCCACCATTCCCAGGATGTCGGAAAAATTGTGAAACAGCTCGCCGCGAATGGGCGCGAAGAACTCATCTAAGTTTTCCGGAGAAGAAGAAGCAAACACATGGGAAATGCAACTGCGATTAAGTTTGGCACGGACGGCTGGCGCGGCATTATTGCCGACGATTTTACCTTTGATAATGTACGAGCCGCCGCGACAGCCATTGGCAATTATGTACTTTCGAAGAAGGACCCGGGCGAAGGTGTCTGCATAGGCTACGACACTCGTTTCGGTTCGCACGCTTTCGCGAACGCTGTGGCAGAAGTTCTCGCGGCGGCAGGCATCCGCGTGAAAATTGCCGACCGCATTACGCCGACGCCGGCGCTTTCCTACGGAGTGCGCGCGCATGGCGCCGCTGGTGGGGTGATGATTACTTCAAGCCATAACCCGTATCAGTGGAATGGAGTGAAGTACAAGGCTTACTACGGCGGATCTGGAAAGCCGTCCATCATCACCGAAATTGAAGGCTATCTCGGAAAGCCGTTGCCCGAAGCTGCGACCCCAGCGAAGATCGAGACTGTCGATTTTCAGACTCCTTACATCGAAGCGATTTCACGCTTTGCCGACCTCGATCTCATCAGCAAATCCGGCCTGAAGTTCGGAATCGACTGTATGTATGGCGCCGGTCGAGGAGTGTTAGCGGGTATCTTTACAAAAATTGGCGTCGATTTCGTCGAAATTCGCGCCAATGTCGATCCGCTTTTTCCCGGCATCAATCCTGAGCCCATCGAACCTCACATACGGGCCATGCAGGAAACAGTGGTGGCGGAAAAGTGCCAGGCTGGACTCGTGACAGATGGCGATGCAGACCGCATTGGCGCCGTAGATGAGCACGGCAACTTTGTCGATCCGCACAAGATTTTTGCTGTTCTCCTGCAATGGTTGCTGGAGCGCAAGAAGTGGCCGGGCGATGTCACACGCGCCTTCAACACCACCAAAATGCTTGACCGCATCTGCAAACGCTATGGACGCAAACTGTACGAGCACGGAATCGGCTTTAAATATGTGTGCGATCTGATGCTGGAAAAAGACATCCTGATAGGCGGCGAGGAATCTGGTGGCATCGGCATTAAGCGACATCTGCCTGAGCGCGATGGCCTGCTGAATGCACTCCTGATTGCCAACGTGATGGCGGAGGAGGGCAAGACGTTGGGCCAGCTGGTGGCACGCCTTCAGGAAGAGTATGGCGAACATCAGTACGGGCGCATCGATTTACATATCAACGATGATTTGAAGAACGCCACCATCGCCAAGGCTCGCTCCGGCGTGAAAGAATTTGCAGGCATGCCGGTAGATCGTGTCGAAACCCTCGACGGCATCAAGTTTTTCTTGAATAACCCTGAAGCACAAACCAAACCGAATGCTGCGGAAACATGGCTGCTGCTTCGTGCCTCCGGGACGGAGCCGCTGCTGCGCATCTACTCGGAATCGTGCTCAAAGGAATCGGTGTCAAAGTTGTTGGAAGCGGCGCGTCAATTTGCAATGAATAGCCTGAGTTAAGGCTGGTTATGCGCTACCCGCTGCCTGCTGCGGTGTGGCAGAATCTAAGTCGCTGAGGAAGAAGGAGCGTCATGGCTACTACGGAAAAGGCAGTTCCGCTTACACAGCTTTCTGCGTGGAAGGCTCTCACATCGCACTACGGACAGATCAAGGATGTCCAGCTGCGCACTTTGTTTGCCGACGACTCCGGTCGCGGCGAGCGCCTTGCTGTCGATGCCCTCGGTATCTATCTGGATTACTCAAAGAATCGCATCACAGACGAGACTCTGAAGCTTTTGTTCAAACTGGCAGACGAGAGCGATCTGCGCGGTCGCATCGACGCGATGTTTCGCGGAGAAAAGATCAACATCACCGAGAACCGCGCCGTGCTGCACGTAGCACTGCGCGCTCCAAAAGATGCGACGATTCTCGTAGACGGTAAGAACGTAGTTCCTGAGGTGCATGAAGTTCTGGATCGCATGTCGGCCTTTGCCGATCGCGTTCGAAGTGGTGCGTGGCTTGGCCACACCAGCAAGCGAATTAAGAACGTCGTCAATATCGGCATCGGCGGCTCAGATCTGGGTCCGGTCATGGCCTATGAAGCCCTGCGCCATTACAGCCAGCGTGATATGGTCTTCCGCTTCGTCTCGAATGTAGACGGAACTGACTTTGCCGAAGCGACGATTGATCTTGATCCCGAAGAGACGCTCTTCATTATCTCGTCGAAGACCTTTACCACTCTTGAAACGATGACCAACGCGCATACTGCCCGTGAGTGGAGCCTGAAAAAGCTGGGTGACGAGAAGGCAATCGCGAAGCATTTCGTAGCTGTTTCCACCAACGCGGCAGAGGTTTCAAAGTTCGGCATCGATACAGCAAATATGTTCGGCTTCTGGGATTGGGTCGGCGGCCGTTACTCGATGGATTCGGCCATTGGTCTCTCCACCATGATTGCTGTCGGACCAGAAAATTTCAGGAAGCTGCTGGCAGGCTTCCATGAAATGGACGAGCATTTCCGCACTGCTCCGTTCGAGAAGAATCTTCCTGTCCTGATGGGCTTATTGTCCGTCTGGTACAACGACTTTTTCGACGCTCAGACTGTTGCCGTCCTGCCGTATGACCAGTATCTGAAGCGGTTTCCCGCTTACCTGCAGCAGCTCACCATGGAGAGCAATGGCAAACACGTCACTCTCAGCGGCGATCATGTTGATTACGAAACCGGTCCCATCTTCTGGGGTGAGCCGGGAACAAATGGTCAACACTCTTTCTACCAGCTTATTCATCAAGGAACGAAGCTTATCCCCTGTGATTTCATAGGTTTTGGGAAGACATTGAATCCGTTAGGTGATCATCACGATCTGCTGATGGCGAATGTTTTCGCGCAGGGTGAGGCGCTCGCCTTCGGTAAAACCGCAGAACAGGTTAAGGCTGAGGGAACTCCAAACTGGCTGGTTCCGCACCGCGTTTTTGAAGGAAACCGGCCGTCGAATACCATCCTGATTGAGATACTCACGCCCGAAGTTCTGGGCAAGCTTGTCGCCCTGTATGAGCACAGCGTCTTTACACAGGGTGCCATCTGGCAGATCGATTCCTTTGACCAGTGGGGCGTGGAACTTGGCAAGGTTCTGGCCAAGAACATCATTACCGAGTTGGAGGGCAAAATTGTCGGCAAGCACGACAGCTCGACCAGCACACTCATCGACGAATATAAGAAGCTTAGAGGGTAAAACTTTTATATTTTCAAGCCAGGGCTGGCTGCGGCCAGCCCGTAACTTTTTCGGCGAGACTGTGTCTATAAAAACAATACGCATCTGCGCCTTTACCTCACTTTGAGGCCGCATATGCGCGATTAGGGTGCGGTTATGATGAATTCCTTTGCCAGAAATAGAAGCCCACGGTTACTTACCGGCGCGGCTGTTTTTTGCCTGACTTTCCTTGGTTCGTCGTTGTGTGAATTTCCTGCCTTTGCTGCTCCGCAAGCTTCACAGGCAGTAGTGCGGACCGACGCCGATATCCAGACCGATGTCGCAGTCGCACTGGCGCAATCGCCACAGTTGCAGAGCCAGCAGATTACGGCGGCCACTATCATGGGCGAAGTGACGCTCTCAGGGACGGTGCAGGATAACTCCACCAAGCATCTTGCCCAGCAGATTGCAGCGGGGGTGAGTGGAGTGCGTTCCGTCGAAAATAACCTAACTGTCGGCGCTACACCGGCGCAGCAGCCAACATCTGGTGGAGACCAGCAGGCCGACGAGCAAACGCCTCCGCCTCCGCCGTACGACCAAGGTGTCTCGAATCCTGATACGGCTGAAAACCAGCCGAGCTATCCACCTGCGCAACAGCCTCAGACGAATAATTCACAGCTCGGCTACTCTCAGCAGCCGGCAGAACCAGTTACGCTCGCCGCAGGAACTCTGCTGAATGTCCGCACCAGCGAACCACTCGATGCACACAAGCTGCAGGCAGGCACATTCTTCCAGGCCACGGTTGCCAATAATGTTTATCAGGGCAGTACATTAGCCATTCCGCGGGGAGCAGTTCTAACTGGACAGGTCACAGGGGTGAAGAAGCCTGGCGATCTGGCTGGAAAGTCGGGATTGCAGCTACAGATCACTTCTCTCAACCTGGGTGGACAGACCTATTCGCTAACGACCGACGCATGGACCAGCGAAACTCCCGGCAAGGGTGGATATTCGACCGCAAATACCGCTGGGGGAGCAGCAGTGGGCGCTATGATCGGGGCGATCTTCGGCGGTGGCCCCGGCGCGGCGGTTGGCGCAGTAGCAGGCGGCGCAACCGGGCTTGCTGCTTCTGCGGCAACGAAAGGTCCTCAGGTAATTGTTCCCCCAGAAGCTCTCCTGAGCTTCCACCTCGCGGCTCCAGTGACCGTGACTCCTGTCTCGTATCAGGAAGCACAACGGCTACAGGCTTCGGCTCCGCAGCAGCCGACACTGCAGCGCAGACCGGTCTACATGGCTCCACGGCCTTATTATTATGGCTATCCGTACGGCTATCCTTATCCCTACTACGGACCTGTCTACTATCGTCCTTAGTACCTCTCAGGCCGGGAAATCCGGCCTGCCGCACATCAGCTGTATCTCTTAGATAATTTTCAGCTTTGAGCCGCTGCGTAGGCGCCGCCATCCGTGCCAGTTTTGCGACGGACGACAGTGCCTGTTGTGCCATTTTCCCGTTAACATACCTCAGTGTGAAAATCTCCGAAGAGCATCGGCTGCCGTCGTTCTGGCAGCTTCAGGTTGGCGGTTGGGCAGTCTATTTTTGTGTCGTTCTGCTTAGCTATCTGCCGTCAAAAGAGCTTCGCGGCGATATGCTGTACCGGCTGGTTTTCTGCGGTGTATGCTTTCTGGCCAGTTTTCCGTTGCATATTGTCTGCCGCCGTCTTTGGCGAAGGCAGACGCCGTGGGTCAGTGTATTACGCGTTATAGCCTTAACCTGCTATCTGTTGGGACTGATTTGCGGAACGATTCTTTTGTGGATCGAAGCCAAATATCTGATGCCGCAATGGGAAAAATTTCAATGGCCTTATATTTTCGCCAATGCGCTCAGTCCAACATTCATGCTCGCGCTTTGGAGCGCCCTGTATTTCGGCATCAAGCACTATGGAGCGCAGTCGGAAGAGCGCGCCCGCCTGCTGCGGCTTGAGTCATTGGTACACCAGGCGGAATTGAAGGCACTCCAATATCAAATCCACCCGCATTTCCTTTTTAATACCCTCAATTCCATTTCTACCCTGGTGTACGAGCGCGATACTGCCACTGCCAACCGCATGATCGCCAGGCTTGCAGACTTCTTCCGCGCCACGCTGGACAATGAGGGCAGCTATGAAAGCCCTTTACGCGATGAACTCGACATCACCCGTCTGTATCTGGAGATTGAGAAAACAAGGCTCGGCGAGAGGCTTACCGTAATCGAAGAGACCGATTCCGCGCTGCTTGAATCGGGTGTTCCACGGTTGCTACTTCAGCCGCTTGTAGAAAACGCTGTGCGTCACGGTATTGCGAAGCGACGCGAGGGTGGCGAGCTATTCATCGCCGCATTTCGTGAAAACGAGAACCTTGTGATCCAGGTAAGAAACCAGTTAGTGCCGCTCAATGGAAAGCCATGCACCTATGGCATTGGGCTGACCAACATTCGCACTCGTCTGCAACAACTGTATGGCGATGCCCACCAGTTCAGCATCGACTTTTCCGCAGAAGATGTCTGCAAAGTAATGATCAGAATTCCATTTCACACATATGTCGCGCCAATGGAAACTGTCGGTGCAAAAAATATAGAGAATGGAGCGCCATGACTTACAAAACTATAGTGATTGACGACGAACCTCTCGCTCGCAGAGGAATTGTTTCCCGCTTACGGCCTTATCCGCAGTTTGATGTAGTTGCCGAATGCGGAAACGGGGAAGATGCCTTGATTGCCATCGCCGAGCATCATCCGCAACTCATATTTCTCGATGTGCAGATGCCGGAGATGGATGGCTTCGAGATGTTGGAGAACCTTCCGATTGAAGAGCGTCCCGCCGTGATCTTTCTTACCGCATTTGATCAGTACGCACTACGCGCGTTCGACGTACATGCGAGCGATTATCTGCTGAAGCCGATCGATGACGAGCGCTTTAACGAGGCATTGGAGCGTGTGCAACGCGTATTGCAAATGGAGCAGGACAACACTCTGGGCGACCGGCTGGAGTCTTTACTTTCCGATCTGCATTCGCGCCGTGGGACGACAGGTCCACAGCGGTTCGCCATACGCAACGGTCGGCGTATCTTCTTCGTTACCGCAAACGAAGTGGAATGGATCGAGGCGCAAGGCGACTACGCCGCATTGCATGTGAACGGCAAAACTCATCTGCTGCGTGAGCCCTTGCACATCCTCGAGCGGAGACTCGATGCATCGACGTTCGTTCGCATCCATCGATCCACCATTGTCCGTCTTGATCGCATTGCGGAAATGCAGGCTCTGGCAAATCGCGATTGTCTGCTTCGTCTCAAAGACGGGACATCCCTTCGCGTCAGCCGGAGCTACAGCGACCGCTTGCAGGAGGCACTCAACGGATAGCGATCTCTGCGGGAAAATTCTCTGCGCATCTTCTATAGTGGGAGACAGCGATCAAGAAGTGCAGAGGACTGAACCGCGTGGAAGAATTTTCAAGACTTAAAAGGCTGCCCGCCTATGTATTCAACATAACCACAGAGCTGAAAACGGCGGCGCGGCATCGCGGCGAAGACATCATCGACTTTGGCATGGGCAATCCTGATGGTGCGACGCCCCAGCACATCGTGGACAAGATGATCGAAGCCGCGCGTAAGCCGGACACGCACAGGTATTCACTGTCACGCGGCATTCCCCGCCTGAGAAAGGCGATCTGCAACTGGTACCAGCGCCGCTATGACATTGCGCTCGATCCGGAGACGGAAGCGATTGCCACGATCGGCTCAAAAGAGGGGATCGCACACCTGTGCCTTGCTACCCTCGATCAGGGCGATGTGGTAGTTGTGCCCAACCCAAGCTATCCCATCCATATCTACGGGCCTGTGATCGCCGGCGCGAACATTCAGAGCGTAGCTATTCACGATACGGAAGCATTCTTGTCGGAGTTAGAGCGCACGATTCCGCTCATGTATCCGCGGCCCAAGATGCTGATTCTGAATTTTCCCGCGAACCCAACCACCCAGTGCGCAGATCTCACCTTTTTCGAACGTGTCGTTGCTCTTTGCAAAGAGCACAGCATCTATTTGGTACACGATCTCGCCTACGCCGACATCTGCTTTGACGGATATAAGGCTCCATCGATTCTCCAGATTCCCGGTGCCAAGGATATCGCGGTCGAGTTCTTCACTCTTTCCAAGAGCTATAACATGCCTGGCTGGCGTGTAGGCTTCATGGTCGGTAACAAGAAACTGGTTGGAGCTCTTGCCCGCATCAAAAGCTACTTCGATTACGGGACATTTACGCCGGTACAGGTTGCTTCTATTCTTGCTCTCGAAGGACCACAGGAATGCGTTCAGGAAATTTGTGAGAACTATCGGAGACGGCGTGACGTTCTTGTAAACGGACTGAATAAACTAGGCTGGCATGTGCCGCTGCCAAAGGCCACGATGTTCGTATGGGCACCTATTCCCGAACAATACCGATCGTTGGGCTCACTCGAGTTTTCGACCAGGCTGCTTAGGGATGCGAAGGTTGCCGTCAGCCCCGGTATCGGCTTCGGTGAGTTTGGAGACGGTCATGTAAGATTCTCTCTCATTGAAAACGAAGAACGCACCCGACAGGCTTTGCGAGGAATCAGGCAGATGTTTGTAAAAGATGGAGTGCTGCCTCAACCTATCGCTCAATGAGAAAGGTCCCCAGAGTAAATCTGGGGACCGAAAAGTCGTTGCAGAATTCGGAATTAAGCGCCGGTCCCGCGAACCACGACATTGGCAGTGCGCAAAAGAATTTTTACATCAAGCCAGAAACTCCAGTTTTCAACGTAAGCAGTATCAAGCTCAATGTACTTCGCAAAGGAAGAGTCCTGGCGCGCATGAACCTGCCAGAGGCCGGTCAGGCCCGGTGTCACTTCCAGACGGCGGAAGTGTTCCAGTTCGTACTTTTCAACTTCGCTGGCAATCGGAGGACGCGGACCTACTACGCTCATCTCGCCAAGGAGGACATTAAAGAATTGTGGTAGCTCATCCAGACTGTACTTCCGGAGAATGCGTCCAACGCGGGTCACGCGCGGATCATTGGATACCTTGAAGAGGATGCCGTCGCGCTCGTTCAGTGCCGCCAGCTCACGTTTTCTCGTTTCCGCATCTTTGACCATGGTACGGAATTTGAAGCAGAAGAACGAGTGACCGCGTCTGCCGACTCGCTCGGAGACGTAAAAAATCGGCCCCGGGCTATCAAGCCGTACTGCAAGCGCGATGATGAGCATCAAGGGCGTAATGGCGACCAGCATCGACAGTGAAAAGACAATATCGAAAACGCGCTTGAAAAAAACTGAGAAAGTTCTGGACTGACTGCGATGCAGTGCGGTGATCGGATACAAGCCGAGATATTCAATTGTTCCATTTGCGGAAAGATCTCCATACAAACCGGAAACCGCACGGATATCAATACCCAATTCCCGCGCCTCCTCGATCAGACGAATGGTCTTCTCGCTAGGAAGAGCGTGAGTGATCACGACTTCATCAATAAAATGAAGCCGTGTTAGCTGCCGTAACTGCGACAAAGTGCCCAGCCTGTCAGACACCTGCACATCCTGCTCGTTGGCAGATTCCCACGGAGAGACATACCCCAGAAACTTATAGCCAAGACGGTAATTGTTGGAGATATGCTGTCCGAGAGCCTGTCCCAGGTAATTTGTGCCAAGGATGACAACATTACGGGTATGCACGCCCTTTTCGAAATTGCGATGACGAGTGAAACGGATAACTGTTCGCCAGATGCAAAGACTGATGGCGGTAGTGCTGATGAGCAGCAAAACGACGGCGCGGGAAGCCATCTCCCAGTGCGCAAGATAAAGGCCGCCGCAGAGAAGAAGTCCCGCCGTCAACGAAGCCTGAACGGTTAACCGAAGATCACGCCCACCATTTGCCGAAGGAATGGGGCCATAAAGCCCGTGGTGTTCCGAAAGGATGATCAGGGAAAAAAGGAACCATCCAAAGAAACCTAGATAAATCGGAGCAATCGCCGCCGAATGAATCGGCACCTTATCGACCCCGTCAGAAAAGAAGAAGATCTTGAGCCCGATCGCAATAAGAAATGCCAGGGAAATAATTACCACGTCACCGGCCATCTGCAGGAGTTTCGATGCAAAGGCTGGACCGGTCACTCGGCGATTCTTGGTAGCCGAATGGGCGGGCTGTCCGGATGGAACATTTCTGCGAATAAATTCTGATGTGGCCATGGTCTGGGAACCCGGTTAAAAGAAGGTTTGTCTCGATACCGATCCGTTATCAGTTAAGCTGCCGATATAACCCTGCCATCGGATACAGCAAACTCACTTCCGCTCAGTACGCCTGGATGAATGCTTTCTTGTGGCGCTGCATATTCCGGTTGCGAGTACCCCCGGACAGTCTCTCCGCGGGGTAAAGCAGAAAGGACTAGCAGCCGTTCGATAAGTCGATAAAATTGAACTGTTATCAGCGCAAGTATACACCGAATGTTCTACTGAAAGTTAGTACAAAATGAAAACAACTGGTATCAGTGTATGGATTTAGATCCGTCGCGGCGGCGGAGAAATTGACGGATTCAGTAGTTACTTAAGTACCCTATATTCGGTGGAAATGCAACCATCACGGTGACAAAATGACTGTTGGCTGTGATGTGAAGCGCCCTATGTGAGTTGCCTGATAAATCCCCGCCGCCGCGCCATTATTTCTCTGCAAATCTGTTCACTTCCAGTGCCAGTTTATGAATCGCAGTCTTGCGCGGCAGCGTCGGAATCCTTAGGATAGGTGGCCGCGTCTTGAATCGCCGGATTCGAACTTCGGCCCCATGCACAATACGGCGAAAGGATATCGAAGATTCAGCCTCGGAGAGCAAAGCTTCATAGGCACGTAAAACGAGCTCCGGGTCTTTGCATATTTCGATGAGGTCCATGCCCGATGCGACGGATTCGATTGCGGCTTCTTCAATGGAGCACTGCGTGAGAATCCCTCCCATTTCCATATCGTCGGAGATAATAAGCCCACGAAAACGTAACTTTTCCCGCAATATCTTCTTCATCCAGAAAGAAGATATGGAAGCGGGCGTTTTTTCTTTAGCTGCCTGAGGATAGGAAGCATGCGAAACCATGACCATCGGTAACTGGGCCGCCAATAAACGAAAGGGAACGAGATCCTCTCGCCACATCACTTCGAATGAACGATTAATGACCGGCATGGCATGATGCGAATCCAGATTACCGCCGCCGAGCCCAGGGAAATGCTTCCCGCAGCCGACAATATTCTGGGCAGCAAGCCCCTCCAGAAAAGCTGATCCATAAGCTGCCACTTCCGTAGGGTCAGGAGATACGGCTCGCGTCCTCATCACGTCGCTTGACGCTGGAAGGGCCAAATCAAGCACAGGAGCGAAAACGGTATTGAAGCCCAGCATACGCGCTTCCTGCCCGATCAGGCTGCCTTGTTTCTTGAATAGAGATGGTTTACCGGTAGCGAAGACGGCAGCGGGTGGCGGCATGGGAGCGATCACATCCCGCAAGCGATCGACAAGGCCGCCCTCAAGATCGACGCAGCGAAACATTGGTTCGACGGTAATCTCGGTTACGTCACGTAGCAGTTGCGCCGTCTGATTAGCCTCCTCTACATTGCGGCGAAAAAGAATGACGCCGCTGGGGCGTATAAGTTTCAGCCATGTGCGCTCCATTGCCGTCAGCCGGGGGCCTTCCAGACCGGCAATGATGAGTTGTCCAACCTGTCGCCGAAGGGTGATGCTCATGCTTTGCCGCCTTGAGATGACGCGATTTCGCTCTGTAGCTCTTCAAGCAGATTCAAGGCTTGCAAGGGAGTAAGCGAATTGATATCCGTCTCCTGCAGGCGGTCCAGGATGCGTTGGGAAAGCGGCGTAAACATGGTGAGCTGCAGCGGAGCTTCGGTTTCAGCGGCTACGTTGTGACGCTCAGATCGCTCATGCTGCTTCAACACTTGCCGAGCCCGCTGAATGACCTGCGGCGGCAGCCCTGCAAGTCGGGCAACATCGATGCCATAACTTTTGCTGGCGGGTCCCGGCTCAATGGAATGCAGAAAAAAGATGCCCTTCGGGGTATCCTTCACCGCTACGCTCAAATTTTTAAGGTGATCGAGCTGTTCTGCCAACATCGTGAGCTCGTGATAGTGCGTGGCGAAGAGGGTGCGCGCACCAATATGCGCGTGCAGATACTCAAGCGTAGCCCATGCCAGCGACAAGCCATCAAAAGTAGCTGTGCCGCGTCCCATCTCATCCAGCAGAATCAGCGAACGCGCCGTAGCCGTGTTCAGGATCGTCGCTGTCTCGGTCATCTCGACCATGAAGGTGGAACGGCCCCGCGCGACATTATCGCTGGCTCCGATGCGAGTATAGACGCGGTCAACCAGGCCATAGCGCATGCTGGCTGAGGGGACAAAACAGCCCATCTGCGCCATGATGACCAGCATTGCCGCCTGCCGCAGGTAGGTTGATTTTCCGCCCATATTTGGCCCGGTAAGCAGCAAAATGGCTGAAGCTTCTACATCGAGATAAAGGTCATTCGGTACAAAACGGCCCTCTCCGGCGTCTTCCATCAGGCACTCGATCACTGGATGCCGAGCGCCCGCCAGTTCCAGCAATGTGTCCTGCACAAGCTGCGGGCGTACATAATTCCTCAATGCCGCGAGGTGCGCAAAATTCGCCAAAAGGTCTGCCTCTGCAACGGCGCTTCCGGTCTTGCGAATCCGGCTGGCATCATCGAGCACGCTGCGACGCAACTCCCCGAAGATTCGCTTTTCAATCTCTACAGACCGTTCGTGGGCGGTGAGAATTTTTGTTTCGTAATCCTTCAGTTCTGGCGTGGTGAAGCGCTCGGCATTGACCAGTGTCTGTTTACGCTCGTAGTCCGACGGAACATGGGCGAGATTCGACTTCGTGATCTCGATGTAATAGCCAAAGACGGAGTTAAATCGTACCTTCAACGAACCGATCCCGGTGCGCGCGCGTTCCCGCTCTTCGATGGCGGCGATGGATTGCCGACCGCTCTGGCTGAGAGTACGCAATTCATCGAGTTCGGCATCGATCCCCGCCGCTATCACTCCCCCTTCTGCCAGCGTCAGCGGCGGCGAGGGCTGGATCGCCCGCTGGAGTTTTGTGCAGAGCTCTTCCAGTGGATCGAGACGCGCGGCTACATGCCGCCAGAGTGGAATTTCGATCTGCGCCAAGGTTCGCTGAAGCTGCGGAAGATATTGCAGAGAAGCCGACAAAGCCAGCAGATCGCGCGGGCCCGCACTGTCCAGCGAAATACGCGCCAGTAATCGCTCCAGATCGAGAATGCCGCCGAGGGCTTTGCGAATTTCCTCACGAAGAATCAGATCGTGCCGTAGATGATCGACTGCTTCGTACCGTTGATTTATACAGGGTTCATCGAACAACGGGCGCAGAATGGATGCTCGTAACAGGCGTTTGCCCATCGGCGTCTGACAGGCATCCAGCGTGTGAAAGAGCGTGGCGTTCGATCCTGAATCGCTGAAAATTGGTTCGATCAGCTCAAGATTTCTTACCGTCACCTGGTCCAGTTGCAGATGCTCGGCTCGCTCATAAAATCGAATGCTGTCAATGTGCCCTAGCTCGCCACGCTGGGTGTTTTGCGCATAGTGCAGGATGGCTCCCGCAGCGATGGCAGCCGCAGGGTGCTGCGAGAGCCCAAAACCGTCAAGCGACGCCGCCCCAAGCTGCCGTTCCAGCAGGGGCACGGCATAATCCCGGGTGAAAACCCAATCTTCCAGAGGTGTTTTCGTCTTGATCCGGTCGAATGTGGCAGGCAATTCAGCCTTATGCGCCAACATCGGATTCGTACCGGCGAAAAGCACCTCGCTGGCAGAGGCTTTTTGCAGTTCATCGAAGCAGAGAGACGCTGCCTGTGGACCACTGAATTCGGCAGCTCGAAAATCTCCCGTCGAGAGATCGAGCAGCGCCAGGGCCGCGATGTTTTCGCCAAAAAACAGGGAAGCGAGAAAGTTATTCTGTTCTGAGCTGAGTGAAGAATCGAGCGCTGTTCCAGGCGTCAGCACGCGAGTTACTTCACGGCGAACAATTTTCTTTGTGAGTTTGGGGTCTTCCATCTGCTCGCAGATGGCGATGCGATAGCCCTTTCGCAGCAGCCGGGCTATATATCCTTCTGCTGCATGATAGGGAACGCCGCACATCGGTACCGCGCGCTCCTTGTCGCGCGCAGTCAGCGTTATTTGCAACTCACGCGAGGCGGTGTGTGCATCTTCAAAAAACAGCTCATAGAAATCACCGAGACGAAAGAACAGCAGGGCGTCAGGATGTTGCTGCTTGGCCGCTGCATATTGGCGCATAAGCGGCGTCTGCGCTGTTTCTACAGATTGGACAGAAATATCAGGCACGGGAAAGGCCAGCATATCGTATCAAGCAGCCACGTGCATCCACAGCCAGACAAGCTGCACGGGGAACGATATACTTAATCCTTACGCCGTCATCCCGAAGGATTGCATGTACCTGCTATGGCTTAGAGTTGCGGCTGTGCTCTACGGACTGGCAAGCGTCTCCGCGCTGCCGGCCGTACTCGGAGACCGTCCGGGCTGGCGGCGTGTATGCCTGCCTCTTACTTTGAGTGGATGGCTTTTCCATGTCGTGGCCTTCGTCGAAATGTTGGCGGTGACGCACCACCTTATGCCTGTTGGTATGCATGAAGTGCAATCGACGCTTTCGCTGCTGATCGTGACTGCATTCATGCTGATATGGCTTCGGTACCGCACCATTTCTTTCGGCGTATTCGCGCTGCCGCTCGCCTTTCTGTTTATCCTCGTACCTGCTATCGGGCCGGATAAATACACTTTTCCGTCTTCCATGGTGCGTAGTGGATGGATTGTCATTCATGTCACGCTGCTCCTGGCTGCTTACGCGGCTCTGACCTTTAGCCTGCTCGCCAGTCTCTTTTACCTTGCCCAGGAGCGACGCCTCAAGCACCGGCACTCGCCCAAGTTTCTCGAATGGTTGCCGCCTCTCGACACCATGGACCAGATCGCGCAGACGACATTGGTGCTTGGCTTCTATTGCATGACCGGCGGTTTGCTTATCGGTTCATTCATCGCACAGGAGCACGTAGGGGCTGCCTACTTTCTCGACCCGAAAGTGGTGCTCTCTTTCGTGATGTGGCTGCTGTATGTGGTCATGCTTTTTGTCCGGCGCTCTACTGGATTGCGCGGAAAGCGCGCGGTGTATCTCTCAAGCGCCGTCTTTGTTGTCATGCTGTGCGTGTGGGCGGCAAATCTACTCAGTTCGGTGCACAGGTTCTCGGCGCAATGAAGCTTCTGCTCACGGGCGTGAATCATAAGACAGCTCCCGTGGAGCTGCGCGAGCAGTTGGCCATCACGACCGAGCGCCTGAGCGAAGCTACCCGTGCGTTGATGGCCTTTCCCGGCGTACATGAGGCGATGATCCTCTCCACCTGCAACCGGGTGGAGTTGCTGGCATGTCATGAATCCGCCAGCCCCGACCTGCTCGGGTTTCTGCAGAAGTACCTCGGTATTGAAACCACATCGCTGCGTCCTCACACCTATGAGTACCGCGAATCCGACGCGGTCCAGCATCTCTTCCGTGTCGCTGCCAGTCTCGATTCCATGGTGGTCGGCGAGCCGCAGATTCTTGGCCAGGTGAAGGAATCCTACGCGGCGGCCCGTGAAGTGGGCGCGGTGCAAAGCCATCTTGAAAGGCTGCTGCAGTCTACCTTCACTGTCGCTAAGAAGGTCCGCAACGAGACGCAGATTGGCAGCTCCTCCGTTTCGATTGCCTCGGTCGCCGTCGATCTGGCGAAGAAAATATTCGGTTCGCTCGAAGGCAAAAGCGTGATGCTGGTCGGCGCGGGCAAGATGAGTGAGCTGGCAGCGCGGCATCTGATGCAGCAGGGAGCCGATTCCATCGTCGTCGCGAATCGCACCTACGACCGGGCGGTGCGACTGGCGCAGAAGTTCCAGGGGCGCGCTATTCGTTTCGACGACCTGCACGCAACCGCCGATCAGGCCGACATCATCATCACCTCGACGGGGTCACAGCAGCCTATCTTTCGCCGCGAGCACGGGCAGCAATTCCTGCACAAGCGGCGCAATCGTCCCATGTTCTTCATCGACATTGCCGTACCGCGCGATATAGATCCCAAGATCAATCGTGTGGACGGTGTCTTTCTCTATGACATCGACGATCTGCAGTCGGTCGCCATCTCGCATATGGCTGATCGTTCGCGCGAGGCTCAGCTGGCCGAGGCGATCATTGCCGAAGAAGTGTTGCGATTCCAGCGGCGTATACAGGCGCTGAATGCCGCGCCCATGATCGTCGATCTGCAACAGAGCGCAGAGGAGATCCGCCAGACTGAGCTGCGTCGCGCGCAGAGCCGTCTGCAATCTCTTACTCCCGAACAGCAGGCTACCGTCGAAGCGCTGACGCGTGGGTTGATGAACAAGTTTCTTCACATGCCGATGCAGGCCATCAAGACCGCGGCGCTTGAAGCGGATACGGTCGTGCTGGAAATCATGCGGTCGGTCTTCAACCTGCCTTCGGAGCCGGAACAGAAGGCAACGCAGCCGGGTGAGAACCGGTCCGTTGCCGCTGTAGAAGAGACAGTTGCTGCCGGCAATCAGAAGGTCCGCTCGTGATCCGTATCGGCTCCAGGGGCTCGCAGCTTGCAATATGGCAGGCCAACCATATTGCCGATGCGCTGCGCCGTCAGGGACACGAAGTAAGTATCGAGATCATCCGCACCACAGGCGATGCTCTGCAGAATGTGGCCTTCAACAAGGTTGGAACCAAAGGCATGTTCACCAAGGAGATTGAAGAGGCGCTTTTCGAGAACCGGATCGACCTCGCAGTGCACAGCCTCAAAGACCTTCCGACCGAGATTGCTCCTCCATTTGCGATTGCTGTAATTCCTCCGCGCGTTGATCCGCGCGACGCCTTTGTGTCCGTCCAACACGAATCCTTCGCAGCGTTGCCCTCAGGCTCGCGTATCGGAACCAGCAGCCTTCGACGGCAGTCGCAGCTTAGGGCACAGCGTCAGGATATTGAGCTGGTAGAGTTTCGTGGCAATGTCGATACACGTCTCCGCAAGCTGAGCGAGGGCGCAGTCGACGCCATAGTGCTGGCCGCAGCAGGGCTCGAACGGCTGGGGCGCACCGAATGGATACGCGAGCGCTTCTCGCCGCTCATTCTCTGCCCGGCTCCGGGACAGGGCGCTCTGGCTATCGAGACACGTGTCGATGATGCAGAGACGCAGGCCGCGATTGCCTTCCTGGACGACACTGCCAGCCGCTTTGCCGTGACCGTTGAGCGTGCTGCGTTGGCGGAACTCGGCGGAGGATGCCATGTTCCTATCGGTGTCTACTGCGAGCCATCATCGGAGGGCTATATCGTAACCGGCGTGGTTGCGAATCCCGATGGATCAGCGATGGTGCGTGCGGAGCTTGAGCATCAGCACGAGTTGAGCGCTGAAGCCCTTGGGCAGCGTCTTGCCAGGCGATTGCTGGAGCAGGGTGCGCGCGAGATCCTGGCTTCCGTTGAGGGAGCTGTTCAGTTGTGAGTGGCCTGCCGCTTGCAGGCAAGACGATCGTCGTTACGCGTACGCGGCAACAGGCAAGTCGTCTCAGCAGGGAACTGGAAACGCTCGGCGCGCGGGTCATCGAGCTGCCTACGATTGAGATTATTCCTCCGGAATCCTATGAGCCGATGGACGCTGCGCTGCGTCAGCTGCGGCATTATGCATGGCTCATTGTCACCAGCGCGAATACGGTTCGAGTGCTGATTGAGAGAATGCGGTTGCTGAGCTTGAGCCCGGCGGGATTTCCCGATCTTCAGATCGCAGCTGTTGGCTCGGCAACTTCGGCGGCGCTGCGCGAGGCTGGATTTTCGGTCAATCTGGTTCCTTCCGAGTATGTTGCTGAATCACTTGTGGACGCATTGCGCGAGCATGAAGCAGGAACCAGAATCCTGCTGGCACGAGCAGCCGTTGCGCGTGATGTGATTCCCGACGAACTGCGTCGATGCGGCGCAAGTGTCGATGTTGTGGATGCCTATCGAACCATCATTCCGGCCGAGTCGAGTGAGAGAGTGCAGGCTATTTTCAGGCCGGACACGACGCTTCCCGACGCGGTGACATTCACAAGCTCTTCCACAGTGGCGAATTTTTTTCAGCTACTTCAGAGTGCTGGCAAAACTATTCCGCAAGCTGCTTCGCGAGCCATCTCCATTGGGCCAGTTACTTCGGCTACTTTGCGCCAATATGGATGGGAACCAGCGGCTGAAGCCGATCCGCATGATATCGACGGGCTTGTCGAAGCCGCCGTCCGGGCGTTGACTTAGTCGCTGTCCTGGTCGGAGTGGAGGGTGGTGATCTGCACCCGGCCTTCGCATACCGTCAGGGGGTGGTTGACCGTGAGGTTCTCACTCGAGCCGGGAGCGGAGACGCTGATGCGCGATACGACCGGGCAGCCCTCGCCGGTAGACCAGCCTACCTCAAACCAGGCTTGGCCGCGTGGGGCGATGACGATCTGGGCGTCGGGCTTCGGGGTGGTAACGGCAGGTACGGGGCCCGGAGTCAGCTGGGCGCTCATCGTCGACAGGGTGACGCGGTCCACAACCAGATTCGCTACCGGCGTGCCGGTCTGGTCGAGCAGGGTGATCGCGGGATAACCGCCGATACGGCAGGGCGTGAGTCCGTCATTGTCGAAGGCCAGCTTTACGGCGTGAAACTTCCCATTGACCGAGGCCTCGATTTCGGTCACGGTCAGGCTCTTGCCATCGCAGGGATTTACACCGCTGGTGTAGGTATCCGATCGGTGTGCCAGTTGCGGAGTTGCCGATGCAGCCATGAGATAAGGGGCATTCGGATTGGTGCCTTCGCGATGCGGTCCGTCTTCGTCGAGCATGACCGGCGCTCCACCGCGCAGGGCGGAGGAATGGGCAGAGTGGGCACATCCAGTGGTGAATGGCCACACGACGAACATGCTGCCAGCAAGACCAATGGAAGCGAAACGGGACAGCAGGGGAATCATATTACGGCCTCGGAGCAATGTATGAGATGAGGTTGGACCGCTATCGGGTTGCAAGCCATCCGAACCGAATGCCTGTGGACGCATCTTTGCGCCGCGGGAGTGGACTCCTCTGCAGGCAGGTAAAATCAAGTGTATGGATAGTTTACAGGGCAAGGTTGCCCTTGTCACAGGCGCGGCAAAGCGCATCGGACGCGTATTGGCGTTAACACTGGCAAAAGCAGGAGCCAGTGTTGCTATTACCTACCGTGATTCCGAAGCCGAGGCGCAGAAAACAGTCGCGGAACTCGAAACCTTTGGTGGAAGGGCGCTGGCGGTGCATTGCGATGTGCGCGATCCGCAGTGCGTGGAAGCTGCCGTTGCCGAAGTGGTTGAGCATTTCGGGCAGCTCGACCTGCTGGTGAACAACGCCGGCGTCTTTGAAACGGCGGTTCTCGAACAGATCACCGTGGCGCAGTGGGATGCCATGTTCGAGACGAACACGCGCGGACCTTTTCTCACGGCCAAGGCTGCACATCCTCATTTGAAGTCTACTCGCGGACGCATTATCAATATCGGCTCACTTGGCGGCCTGCATCCCTGGCCGACACATGGGCACTACTGCACCTCGAAGGCCGCGCTGCATATGCTGACGCAGACGATGTCGAAGGCGTTTGCGCCGGAGATCAGCGTGAACTGCGTAGCTCCGGGAATGATCGTAAATGGGGAAGTTTCCACCGATTACGAGCATTTTGCGCACAAAACTCCGATGAAACGGAACGGTACTCCGGAGGATGTGGCGGCGGCGGTGATGTTTTTCGCTACCGGACCGCACTTCATTACCGGGCAGATTCTGAGCGTGGATGGCGGCCTGGGGCTCTGACCCCCTCCCCCCTCCTAATTTCTTCATTTCTTTTGTTTTCAATAAGATAGCGGGGGAGCATCCCCCGCTATTCCCCTGATTCTAATAGACTTAGGTCGTTCCTAGTATTTTCAATCACTTAGCGGGGGGCCCGCTAATGAACGTGGACCTTATAGTTCTGTTTTCCTTATTTAAGTTTAATCTTTTGAGGCATAACTCTCTGTCAATGATTGTGCAAACGAATATTGTTTTAAAGCAATGGCTTACGGCCGGCATGGTAAAAAATGGCTTGACAGCATATGTCGAAGATTCTCGAACCAGACTTATTCATAGCGCAGGGCTTCCATCGGATCGACCATGGAGGCCCTCTTTGCGGGGAAATATCCGGCGGCTGAGGTTACCAACAGTAAAAGAACGACGGCTGCGGTGAGACTTACGGGGTCTGCGCCTTTGAAGCCGACGAGCATGTTTGCTACGAGGCGGTCTGCCGCGAGAGCCACGGGAATGCCAATGGCGATTCCAATTGCCACCAGAAGCAGGATTTCGCGCAAGACCAGCCAGCTTACATTGGATCTAGCTGCGCCTAAGGCCATGCGAATTCCTATTTCATTGGTGCGGCGGCTGACTACGTAGGACATCAGGCCATAGATGCCGATGGCGGAAAGAAAGACGGCGAGCAGACCGAAGAAGGTCGAGAGCTGCGCTACCAAACGCTGGTTCGTCACGGTGCGTGCGACCTGGTCATCGAGAGTGGTGACGTGCGAGATGCGTACGTTATGGTTGATGGACTTGATGGCCTGTTGCACCGATGCGGAGATGTTGCTGAAGTCGCCGGAGTAACGGACCTCGAAGTCGCCAAAGTTCCACGGGCGCTGCAGGTATGAGAGATAGTTGACGTTCTCCGAGTTCTCCTGCAATGAATCGAATTTTGCGTCTTTGACTATGCCGATGACTTCGAAATCATGCTCGGGCTTGTTGTCTCCGAGGCCAAAGTGGTGTCCAACGGGATTGCCGGGCGGGAAGAGTGTTTTTGCGATGTGCTCGCTGATGACGGCCACGCGTTGCGAGGTTGCGGTATCGGCTGTCGAGAAGGTGCGTCCAGCGATGAGGGGAATCTGCATGGTGTCGAAGTAGCCATTGCCGACGACATTCTGATGCACCTCGATGTTCTCGTTGTTTGGCATGCCAGAGACGAAAATGGCGTCACTCCAGCTGCCCTCATGAAAGGTGAAGGAGGAGAAGCTTGCGGCTTTGACCCCCGGCAATGCACTGACACGAGACTCGATCTGCTGAAAGAGAGCGTTAAGGCGCGGGTCGTCTTCTTTATAGCCGGTGACGTCGGTCTCGACCTGAAGGCGAAGGACGTTTTCGCGATTGAAGCCTGGGTCAATGTGATTGAGGTTGACGAGGCTACGGAGGAAAAGCCCCGCGCCCACCATGAGGACGAGGGATAGAGCCACCTGGGAGACAACAAGAACTTTGGCGAGAGGATTTTTGGCTCTCGCACCGCCCGGTCCACGGCCGTCCTTGAGCGAGTCGGTGAGGTGAAGGCGAGTGGCGCGGAAGGCCGGTATGGTGCCGAAGAGAATTGCGGTTGTCACGGTCACTGCAAAGGTGAAACCGAGCAGGCGCAGGTTGAGGCCGATGTCGAGCGGTAAGGTTTCGAAACCGTCGGAGACCATACGAAGAAGAAATCGGTTGGCGACGACGGCGAATCCGATACCCAGCATGCCGCCGGCAAGAGCGAGGACGAGGCTCTCGGTAAGAAGCTGGCGGATAAGCCGGCTGCGGCGTGCTCCGAGAGCCTGACGGACGGCGAGTTCACGAGCTCGGGCGGTGGAGCGGGCGAGAAGAAGATTGGCGATGTTCGCGCAGGCAATCAGGAGAACGAGTGCGACGACGGCCATGAGTATTTGCAGAGGCTCGGAAAATTCCTGGCGAATCGATGAGAGGCCGTTGGCCATGGGGGTCAGCGGCACATGCGTCTTGCTGAGTTTATTCAGATTTTTCTGGCTCAGGACGGCATCAGAAAAGCCGCGTGTGATCTGCTGCAGCAACAGGTTGACGTTAGTAGTGGCCTGAGCCAGAGAAACGTCAGGTTTGAGGCGCCCTATCACGTTCATAGACTGGACGAAGTTCTTGTTGTAGGCGTCCCATCCGGGGGGAACGGATTTGGTCATGGACATGGGCACCCACATATCAGGGGATTCGCCGACACTGGTGCCAAAGAATTCTCGATGCGCAACGCCGACAATCGTGAAGATAGTGGTGCCGAGTTTGATTTTGCGATTGAGCACATTGGGGTCGCTGGCAAGAGAGCGTTTCCAGAAGCCGTGGCTGAGAACGACGACTGGATGATCGCCCTCTGAGCTGTCATCGGCCTCATTGAGCGTGCGGCCAAGCTGTGCCCGTACACCGAGCATAGGGAAGTAGGTGCCGGAGACGAGATTGACGTGCATCAGTTGGGAGTCGGTGTTAGATTCGCCTTCATTGTTGAGAACGAACCCATGCACGTCGTCGGTCATGCTGAAGATGGCTGCGACACCGGAAAAGACAGCGTTCTTTTGTTGGAGCTGACGGTAGAAGGGGTATGAATAGAGCTCCGTGCTGACAAAGTTGTCGCCGATGCCGCTGGAGTTTCCTCTACCAAGCAGAACGAGTTGCTGGGGATCTTTGACGGGGAGTGAGCGCAGAAGGACCGCGTCGAGAAGGCTGAAGATGGCGGTGTTCGCGCCGATACCCAGGGCCAATGACAAGAGCGCGACGACGGTGAGCGCAGGACTGCGAAAAAGTGCGCGAGCGCCGTAGACGATGTCGCTGAAGAAGCTCTCCAGTGTTTCCGATCCCCAGGCCATAAGACTTCTCTCCTTAATACGTGTGGTGTTGCCGAACTTGAGATGGGCTGCGCGAGCGGCTTCCACAGGAGAAAGGCCGCGGTCGAGTTGCTGCTGACGGCGAAGATCGAGATGGAGACGCATTTCTTCTTCAAGATCGCGACGGAACTGTTCGCGGTGGAAGAGCATCTGGATGCGCCGTTTGAGTTCTCCTGGCAGACCCATGAGTTTCTCCTAAGCCGGTTGAACAACCTTTGTAACCGCGCCCATGATGCGCTGGAATTTGCTGAGTTCGAGTGCGAGTTGCTTTTTTCCATCTGCAGTCAGAGTGTAGTAGCGGGCACGGCGATTGCCGGCGGTGACACCCCACTCTGCGACGACCCAACCTTTCATGAGCATGCGCTGGAGCGCCGGGTAGAGCGAGCCTTCCTCTACCTGGAGGACGTCTTCCGATTGCTGCTCGATGAATTCGGCGATCTCGTAACCGTGGAGTTTCTTGCGAACAGCGAGGGTCTTGAGAATCAAGAGATATAAAGTGCCTGGGGGAATTTCATCGCGGGACATGCTTGTTCTCCACTGACATAGTTAGACTATGCCAGTGTGAGCTTTGGCAAATGAAGTGTCAAGAGCATGTTTGTACTTAAGATGAATGATGAGCTTTTAAGCAGGCAGATTCGACCGCGATTATCTGGCGCAGAACGATCCAGCCTGCGGATAGCACGATACCGAATATGAGAGTTCTTCATTCAAGCCGAAGTGCTGTCATCGGATCCACGCGAGTAGCCCGTTTTGCGGGAATCCAGATGGAGGACAGCGCGACCGCCGCCAGCAAGAGAGGCGTAACGATAAACGCGATCGGGTCCAAGGTCTTTACGCCGAAGAGGAAGCTCGCCAGAAAGCGCGTCAGCCAGAAGGCCCCGCCTGTGCCGATCAGCACTCCAATCAGCGTGAGCGCCATACCCTGCCTGATGACCATGTTGCGAAGACTCGAAGCCTGCGCGCCAAGCGCCATGCGAACACCGAGTTCCTGCGTTCGCTGTTGCACGGAGTAGGACATGACTCCATAGACGCCGATGGCGGCCATGAGCAAGCCAGCAAATCCGAAGATAGTGAGAAGCAGCATGTTGAAGCGTTGACGCGCAGTATTGCGCGCTTCAATCTCGTCCATTGTGCGGATGTGCGCAACGGGCAGCCCGCCACTGGCGTCGCGAAGAGCAGCAGTGATTGAAGACGAAAGAGTGCGCGGGTCGACCTGACTACGAATGATCCACCAGAGCGGTGCGACTCGTGAATTGAGAGCAGTTTCGAGGTCCGGCATCTGTGCCAACGGAATGTACATCATGGGAAAGGGATCGCGATTCGGTCCACCATCGTGCGTGTCTCCCACGATGCCGACGACCTGACGCGGACCTTCAGCAAAGGCTGGGCCGGCACCGGGTCCGATCTGGATTCGATCCTTAAGCGGATCGCCTTTGGGCCAGTACTGGCGGGCCATCGCCTGATTGATGATGACAACGTTCGGCGCGGCTCCATTATCCTGCTCGGTGAAACTGCGCCCGCGCAGCAATGGAATTTTGAGTGCATTGAAGTAACGCCAAGAAATGGAATAGAAGCCTGCGCCTCCAGCGAAAGGCGAATTTCCTTTGGGCCGGCCTACGACATCGAAACTCATGCCGAATCCGCCAGCCATGGGCAGGCAATTGGACACGCCCACATCGACGACACCAGGAACGGCGAGCGCGCGATCTGTGCCATCGCGAACGACCAGAGCGACAGGAGCCGTTTTCTGGAATCGATCGCCGCTCATAGACATTGCCATACTAATGACATTGTGCGTGGCGAAGCCAGTATCGACGGCCTGCAACTTCAGGAACGTGCGGATGAGCAGCGCTGCTCCAATGACGAGCACAAGAGTGAGAGCCATTTCTCCAATCACAAGCGCGGAGCGAAGCTTGCCACTGCGAAAACCGATACCGGAACGGCTGCCGTTTTCGTTGAGCGTAGCTGCCAGATTCGGTTGGGAGGCGCTGATAGCTGGGAGCAGGCCGAAGAAGATTCCGGTGAGAAGAGAAATGCCGAGCGTAAAGAGCAGAATGTTGATGTCGAGTGTGACGGCAGAACCATCTTCGCCGATGCGAGGAATATTGCCCGGGTTGATGCTGAGCAAAAAGCGAACGCCTGCAAATCCAAGAATGAGACCAAGCGCTCCGCCAACGAGCGAGAGCGTCAGGCTTTCGGTCAGCAATTGGCGAATGATCTGACTGCGTCCCGCGCCAAGAGCGGCACGCGTGGCAAACTCACGCTTTCTCGACGAGGCTCTCGCCAGCAGCAGGTTCGCCACATTGGCACAGGCGATGAGAAGAACGAAGCCCACGGCTCCAAGCAAAACAAGAAGCGGAAAGCGAGTGTCTCCGATGGTCGCTTCCTGCAGTGAGGCAACACCGAATCCGCTATTGGCCGGGAGAGAGTCTTTTCCGTAGATACGCCGATACTCATCCGCAGCGAGACGCAGTTGCGCGTTGACCTGCGGCAGGGTGACGCCCGGCTTGAGGCGCGCAGACACGGTGAAGTAATGCGCCATGTCCTGCGAGTTCATATCGAACTGAAAAGGGACCCAGAGATCCGCCGGGGTATCGGTCACAAACCGACGGTCAATCACTCCGACAATAAGATAAGGCTGGCCATCAAGCTGGATCGTAGTGCCGACGACCTTCGGGTCAGCTCCATAGCGACTCTTCCAGAGACCGTAGCTCAGTACAGTGACGTGTCCACCGTGCGGGCTGTCCTCAGCTGAAGTGAAGGTGCGTCCTGCCACAATCGGAGCGCCGAAGAGAGAGAAGTAGTCAGCAGAGACGTGAATGCCCTGTACCTGTTCCGGATGATCGCCGCCGGTGATATTGAGCCCTGCTCCACCGAAGTCGTAGGCCGCGACCTGCTGAAAAACACTGGTCTGCTGATGCCAGATATTGAACTTTGGAATATTCGCTCCGGGAAACGATCCCTGCGGGCCCGTGTTCCTCATCTGCACCAGTGACTGCGGATCCGGGTACGTAAGCAGCTTGAGCAGTACAGCGTTGATGACTGAAAAGACCGCAGTGTTTACGCCGATGCCGACAGCAATCACAAGAATGGCGATGATGGTGAATCCCGGTGTCTTGCTCAGTCCCCGCAACGCGAAGCGCAGATCGCGCCATAAATCTTCCAGCCAGGGAAGAGAACGATAACGCCACACATGCTCACGCGTCGAGCGCGGATTTCCGAAGCGCACGTAGGCCTGTCGACGGGCTTCTTCCGAAGAAAGGCCACGTGCCGCATGTGCATCCTGTGAATGAGCGAGATGGGAATCGATTTCTTCAGCGAGATCTTGATCTTTGCTGGTGCGGTTTGTGAAACGCCGGAAGCTCATCTGCATTTCCTCCTGCCTTATTCGTGCGATTCACCCAGAATCAGACCAATGGCGCGAGTCATCCTATGCCAGCGCCCGGTAGCTGCACTGAGTTCCTTCCTGCCCTTACTTGTGAGTGTGTAAAACTTTGCCCTGCGGTTGTTCTCGCTGACGCCCCATTGCGACGAAACCAAACCCCGATCTTCCAGCCGATGGAGCGCGGGATAGAGCGAACCCTGTTCAACTTCCAGAGCATTCTCAGAAGTATGCTCAATGACTTCGGTGATCGCGTGACCATGTGCTGGTCCCATCAGCAGGGTGCGAAGAATCAGCATGTCGAGCGTGCCTTGCAGAATATCTCCGGCGTCCGGCGGTCGTTTCATAACCAAGTAGGTTCGCTCCACTAGAATGACTATGCGAAAAAATAGTACTCCACTCGAATGGCTATGGGAAGAAGATTATTTTCAGCCGCCTGTTTAAGCAGTAAAAAATCTCAGAGTCACTCATCGCTCTGACGCGGCAGAGATGTCGCCTCCATCCATGCCGCTGCTATCTGACATGAACAGAACGACTTACACTAATGGCATGCACGATACAGAATATGCGAGACGGGCGCTCGGCCATGTTCACGTCGTACCTTCGGATCCCGTTTGGGCGGAGCAATTCCTGTACGAGCGTGAGCGTCTGCGGCCGCTGCTGGGCCATGTTGCGGATCAGCTTCAACACTTTGGGAGCACGGCTGTCCCTGGGCTCAGCGCGAAACCCATTATCGACATGATGGCGCCTGTGTTCTCGCTTGATGAGGCGGACGCGCTTGGTCATCGCCTTACAGTTACAGGGTATCGAAAAATCGATGCAGGCTTCTTCAGGCGGCGCTTCTTCCGCAAGGAAGCGGAAGAAGCAGGTCCCGCCTTCCATCTGCACCTGGCTGTCTGCCCGACCTGGCCGATCAAGAACGAGTTACTGCTTCGCGACTGGCTGATTCAGTATCCAGAGGTAGCGCGTGCCTACGAGGCCTTGAAGATGGAACTTGCGGCCGCGTATGGCGACGATATGCCTCGATATACTGCAGGCAAAACTTCGTTCTTGCGCGGCGCCGTCAATGATGCGCGTCTTAGCATCGGTCTTCCCATCGAGCAGGATTGGGAGGAATAAATACCCTGTGTAAAAAATATTTGACATGCGTCGAGTGTAGGGCTATGTTTTGCAGTGTCAAATATTTTTGACACTGGAGCAGTTTGCCATGATGACAAATCTTTCCTACCGAGAGAAGTCTCTTTACGCGTCGCTAGCGGCGGAGCTCATTGTGTACGGCCCTTATTTTTTCCTGCACCAGCAAAACTCCGTCAACAAGGTAGCGGGCATGATTATCGGGATTATCGTGCTGCAGATCATTCTGCAATCAGTGATTGCTGCCTTCACGCGCAATCGTGTTACGGATGAGCGGGATCGTTTGATTGAGCTGCGAGGGTATCGTGCGGGTTACCTGACGATTGCATCGCTCATGGTGCTCGGGCTGGGCATGTTGTGGTTTCACGCGGCAGTCGGCCATCTTCGGCTGGATAACCGCATGGTCGGACTCCATTTTCTGAGTGTCTTCTTTGGCATGCTGGTCATCGCGGATATCACGAAAACGGCCGCGCAGATTGTGGCTTACCGGAGAGCGCTCTGATGCCCGCCATACGAAATCAGATTCGAGAACTGCGGGCTCTTCGGGAGATGACGCAGCAGGAACTCGCGGATCGAGTCGGCGTCACAAGGCAGACAGTGATTGCGATTGAGCAGGACAAGTATTCGCCTTCCCTGGAGACTGCGTTCAAAGTGGCAAGCGTGCTTGGTGTGCCGATCGAGCAGTGCTTCCAATATGATCCTCGCGGCAAGCGCTAATGCGTGCCATTCAGTGAGCAGCTTTATAAGGCGACTTCACTACAGACGCGATGAATCGAAAATGAAAAGATTCGTTCGCTTATGAAAATGTTCTTGACAAGCTGTGCTTATACCCTTTGAATTCGTATTGCGTTGATCTGATCGATATTGAGAGATTGAGGGCCTATGTACGAGCGAATACCGGGGATGAAATCCAGGCTGGACAGACGTAGTTTTATCAAGATGGCGGGAGCGGCTGGCATTGCTGCGGGAATGCAATCGATGGGACGTCCTCTGTATGCGCAGACATATCAGCCAACCTGGGAAAGCATTGACTCGCGCCCCACGCCTGCGTGGTTTACTCACGACAAGTTCGGCATCTTCATTCATTGGGGCGTGTATTCAGTTCCGGCCTATGCTCCGGTCATTCCCGGCAAACTGGCTTACGCCGAGTGGTATTGGCACCAGATGACGGAAGGAAAGAACAATCCCAAGGCGGATGCGATAGAAAAAGGTACGTGGGAATTTCACAAGAAATGGTATGGCGCCGATTATCCCTATCAAAACTTCGCACCGCAATTCAGGGCTGAGCTATTCGATCCGGATCACTGGGCCAATGTCCTGGAGGGCTCAGGCGCGAAGTATGTCGCGCTCACTTCGAAGCATCATGAGGGCTTCGCTCTGTGGCCCAGCAAGGAAGCATCGTCAGGCTGGGGACGACCATGGAATGCGGTTGAGACCGGTCCTCGGCGCGATGTTTTAGGCGATCTTACCGATGCAGTGCGGAGCAAGAACGTTCGCATGGGTTATTACTATTCGCTCTATGAGTGGTACAACCCTTTGTGGCTGTCTGACAGGCAACGCTTCGTCAGAGAACACATGTTTCCTCAATTCAAAGATCTGGTCACACGCTACAAGCCATCCATCATTTTCAGTGACGGCGAATGGGAAATACCTTCCTCCGAGTGGCACAGCCCTGAGCTGCTGGCGTGGCTTTTCAACGAGTCGCCGGTAAAAGACGAAGTTGTGATCAACGATCGCTGGGGCAAAGATACGCGTCACAAACATGGCGGCTATTGGACAACGGAATATACATCGGGCATGAGCATTTCGGACCATCCATGGGAAGAGAACAGAGGCATGGGCGTAAGTTTTGGACTGAACCGGGCAGAGCGACTCGATGGCTATCACACGGGACAGGAGCTGGTAATTATGCTGGCCGACACGGTGAGCCGCGGGGGAAATCTTTTGCTCGATATTGGTCCTGCCGCGGATGGGACCATTCCGGTCATCATGGAAGAGCGCCTCAGTCAGATTGGCAGCTGGATGAAAATCAATGGCGATGCGATCTATGGGACGAAGCCATGGAAAACAACGCGGCAGTGGAGTGCTGGCGAGGTTCCCAAAGCAAATTACAACGGCGAGTATGACAGCGCGTACGACGTCTCGAAATTGGCGGTGAAGCCTGAGCCGGGGAAGGCCGGAGTCGAAGCGCTTTTCACGTCAAAAGGGAATGATTTATACGCCATTTTGCCTCGCTGGCCTGAGTCCAGTTTTGAATTGAAAGATATCGTTGGGGTCAAGGGCGCGACACTGCTTGGTGATGCGACGCCATTGAAATTCAAGTCGAGCCATCATGGAACCGTCATAAGTCTTCCGGATCTTCCGGAAAATTTACGCCAGCAATCCGCATGGGTGCTCAAAGTTGCACTGTAAAGCCGTCCGGCTGCTGACAGCAATCCCTGAGCGGAGTTCCTGCAATAAATGAATACAGCCTTGGCTCGGACTCATTTGGAATGATCCATCGATACTATCGGCCTGAATTAGATGTCCTGCGCCTGATTGCTTTCCTACTGGTGTTTTTTACTCATCGCATGGATCTCGCGCCTATAGACAGTCATATCCATCCGTGGCGTTATAACCTGAGCCTGATCGGGGTCTTCGGCGTCCCTGTCTTTTTCCTGCTCAGCGCCTTTTTGATTACCGAGTTGCTGACCCGTGAACAGCAGCAGACAGGCAAAGTGCATCTGAAGGCGTTCTACACGCGGCGCGTTCTGCGGATATGGCCGCTTTATTTTGCAGCCTTCTTCGGGCTGGCTGCGTTAACGCGTTTCGTCCCGCATGCAGGAATCACCACTCCTGGTTCATGGCTGGCATTCACGCTTTTCTCCGGCAACTGGTACATCTGCAAATATGGCTGGTTAAACGCATATCCAGTCAATCCGCTCTGGAGTATTTCTGTTGAGGAGCAGTTCTATCTCACGATCCCATTGATTGCGCGCTATGGCCGTCGTCGCGGCCTGATAGCTATTTGTATCGGCCTGCTCGTAGTCGCTTATCTGGCGATCTTTCTCTACGCGCAACATCCTTCGGCGGGCTTCAGCAGTCAATGGACAAACAGCTTCGTCCAGTTCCAATTCTTTGCCGCAGGCACCCTGCTGTCACTTTTGCTTCGCGGACGTCTTCCTGAGCTCAATCTGATTTTTAGAGCCATTATCTTTGTCGCTGCGATCAGTTGCGGGCTCATCGCTTTTCTCAAATTTGGCGTAGAAGCAGACAATCCTCATCCTGCAAATGCGCTGGGATCGCTTACCGGATGGGCTTTTGTTCTGGCGGGAACGATACTGCTTTTTCTCGCCCTGCTGGGGACCTCAGCAAAATACCTTCCCAAAGCTGCTGTTTATCTGGGACGCATTTCTTACGGGCTATATATCTTTCATGCCTTTGTACTCTTTATGGTCTTTCACGTTTGGAAAGTAAGACTGACCGAACTGAGCCTAACGCTGCATCTCTCCTACTGGAGAGATGCCCTGGGAACTGTAATCACGCTGGCACTTACTATTTTGGTGGCTGTGCTTTCCTATCGGTTTTTTGAAAAGCCATTTCTGCAGCTTAAGAAGAGATTCACTTTTGTCCCTTCAAGAGATTAGAACTTCGCGTGCGGGTAGGAATGCTGAAATGGGGCCAGACGGCTTCTGCCCATACTTTCTCAATTAGTGCAGATGAAGGCGAAAGGCGGTATAGCTGATGATTTCGTGCGCTATGCGTGAGAGCGAGGTCTGCCAGTCGAGGCTGCGTGTCTCCGGTCGCGGCGAGGTGTAGACGGTAAGTCCGTTTTTTTCGCATAGGGCGTGGATGCGGAAGAGGTGGGTTCCATCGCTGATGACGATGATGCTGTTGAGGTGGTTAGTTCGTGCGATGACTGAGAGGCGTGCTGCGGATTGCGCGGTGTTGTTGCTTTGCGTTTCCGCGATAATGCCGGCCTCGGGAACTCCGTGGGCGAGCAGATAGTCATGGCCTACGCCGCCTTCTGAGTGCTGATCGCCCTCATCCGCGCCGCCCAGTGTGATGACCATGGGGGCGAGGTCTTTACTGTAAAGATCGAGGGCATGGTCGAGACGGGCGCGAAGCACCGGCGACGGCCGACCATCATACTCGGCTGCGCCGAAGACAGCGATGGCACTGGCTGTGCGCGCTTCGTCGCGCTCGGCATAGTAGCGAATCTGTCCGTAGACCCACGCTATCCACGCGACCCCGGCTGCCAGAATGATGAGAACGAGACTGAGCAGGAGCCGCTTGCCGGGACTGGCTTTTCCCAGGTTGGTGTCAGGCACGATCATCGAGGTCAGGGATGAAGCGCTAAGGCAATTTCGTGGGTGGCGATCGCGCCTTCTCGCAGGATCTGCCAGCGTCCGTCTCCACCGGAGAGATCGACGATGGTGGTGGGCAGACTGCGTCCTGTCGGGCCGCCGTCAATGATCAGGGGAATACGGTCGCCGAGCTGGTCGCGCACGCCTGCGGCGTAAGTACACTCGGGCGCGCCCTGCAGGTTGGCTGACGTGGCGGTAATCGGCAATCCGAAGGCATCGGCGACAGTGCGGGGGATCACAGCGTCCGGGATACGGAGCGCTACGTTGCCGGTATTGGCGGTAACGCGCAACGGCAGGCGCGAACTGGCTTTGACGATGAGCGTGAGCGGGCCGGGCCAGAAGCGTTCTGCAAGGCGGTCGAAGCTGGTGTCGAGATCGCGGCCGAGCTCGTAGGCCTGATTCAGGTTGCCGATGAGCAGAGAGAGCGGTTTGTGTTTGAGGCGGCTCTTGATCTCATAAATGCGCTCGACGGCACGCAGGTTGACGGGGTCAACGGCGAGGCCATAGAAGGTGTCCGTTGGCATGCCGACTACTTTGCCGGTGCGCAGACAGGAGACGACATATTCGATACGTTCCGGCTCGGGTTCGTCCGGGTGAATGCGCAAAATCTCCGCAGACAAGGCAACTCCTCTTCAAATCTCAGCTTGCGTGACAGAGGGAAGCAAAGGCATGGTCACGGTAGAATCACACCCATGCAAGAGGCTTCAAACCACGCGCATATTCGCATTGTACAAAGCCGGCAGAATGCGCGCGTAAAAGATTTGCGGGCGGCGCTGAAGAAAAGCGAAAAGACCGCGTCGGGACTGATTGCGGTCGAGGGCCTGCACCTGATGGAAGAGGCGCTGCGGAGCGGGCTTCGGGTGGAGACGGTGTTTATTCGCAGCGGTTCGCTTGAGCTGCTTGGGGGATTAGGGCTGGCGGAGGATGCCGAGATTCTGGAATTGCCTGCGGATGTGTTTGCGAGCGCGGTGACGACGGAATCGCCGCAGGGAATTGCGGCGTTGGTCGCGGCTCCGGCGTTTTCTCTGGAAGATGTACTGCGTGGGGCTGCGCCGCTGGTTCTGGTGGCTGCGGGATTGCAGAACCCTGGGAATCTGGGGACGATCGTTCGCTCAGCTGAGGCTTTTGGGGCTAGTGGCGTGGTGGCGCTGCCGGGAACGGTGAGCGTGTGGAATGCTAAGGCGCTGCGGGCTTCGTCGGGGTCGGCGTTTCGGCTTCCGGTAGTAAGTGCTGACGTGTCGGAGTTGTTTGGGATGCTTCGATCGCGTGGGGTTCGGTCGCTGGCTACGGTGGTGGATCGAGGTGTTGCGGCGCAGGAAGTGGATTTGATCGGGCCGGTTGCGCTGTTTATCGGGAATGAGGGCGCCGGGCTTTCTGCGCAGTTGGTTGCTGCTTGCGATGCGCGGGTGACGATTCCTTGTCCGGGACCGGTTGAGTCGTTGAATGCCGCGATTGCGGCGAGTGTGCTGCTGTATGAGGCTTCGCGGCAGCGCGGGTGAGTAGCTCTCCCACCCTTTCGCAAACTACGCGAAAGGATGGGGCACCCAGACACCCGGATCTCTTACCCTTCGCAAAACGGTCTCCACACCCTTCGCTGCGCTCAGGATGGGCCACCCAGATCTTCGCACCCCTCCTCTTCGCTAAGTTCAGGGTCAGATGATGACTGTAGTGGAAGCGCTTACAAAAATGGTAGGCTACGGGAGTTACTGGATGCGAGGGGCGCGATGAAAGGGTGTTTCGGGCGGTTGCTGATTGCCGGGTTTTCGATTCTGCTGGCGTGGGGAGTTTGCGGGGCGCAGGAGAATACGTTTCACAATCCGTTGTTGCCGAGCGGGCCTGATCCGTGGGTGATTTCGCGCGATGGCTTCTATTACTACATGAACTCGATGGGCAGCAACCTGACGATCTGGAAGACGCGGGACATCACCGACCTGGCCCATGCGGAAAAGAAGATGGTATGGAAGGCTCCGGCGACGGGACCGTATTCGCATGACATCTGGGCGCCGGAACTGCATATTTTTGACGGCAAGTGGTACATCTATTTCGCCGCCGACGAGGGGAAGAATGAGTCGCACCGGATTTATGTGCTGGAGAACTCGGCCAGCGATCCGCTGGAGGGCGAGTGGGTCTTCAAAGGGAAGGTGGGGGACGCGACGGACAAGTGGGCGATCGATGCGACCGTCTTTGAAGACAGGGGCAAGAAGTATATTGTCTGGTCGGGATGGGAAGGCGATACCGATGGCGAGCAGCGCATCTATCTTGCGCACCTGAAGAATCCGTGGACGGTCGATTCGAAGCGGGTGATGCTGTCGTATCCGAAGTATCCATGGGAGCATGTGGGCGATCTGCTGGACCGCCCGGAGATGCCGCATGTGAATGTGAACGAGGGGCCGGAGATATTGCAGCATGGCGACGATATTTTTCTCGTTTACTCAGGATCTGCCTGCTGGACCGACTATTACGAGCTGGGCGTGGTGCGGGCGAAGTCGGGGGCTGATCTGCTGAATCCGGCGTCGTGGACGAAGTACGACCATCCATTTTTCAAGCAGGACCGCGAAGCGCATGTTTTTGGGCCGGGGCATAACGGATTTTTCAAATCGCCGGACGGGAAGCAGGATTGGATTATCTATCATGCGAATCCGGAGTCGCAGCAGGGGTGCGGAGGGCATCGCTCGCCGCGGATTCAGCCCTTTACCTGGAATGCGGATGGAACGCCGAATTTCGGCAAGCCGATTGCGACGGATGTCGCGATTCCCAAGCCTTCGGGACAGCAGTAGGGATGTGGATAGCGGATTCCATGGGGAATCTGCCATCATCTAACACAGCACGATGAGTCTCTTTGGCAGTACTCCCGATTTGAAAACGGTTTCGAAGACAGCGCCGCTGGCGGAGCGGATGCGTCCGCGCACGCTCGATGAGTATGTGGGGCAGGAGCACCTGATCGGGCCGGGCAAGCCGCTGCGCGTGCAGATTGAGCGCGACGATGCTTCGTCGATGATCTTCTGGGGACCTCCGGGTGTAGGAAAGACCACGCTGGCGAAGATTATTGCGGAGACGACGAAGGCAAGCTTCATTGAGTTTTCCGCCGTGCTCTCCGGCATTAAAGAGATCAAGCAGGTGATGGCCGATGCGGAGAAGGCTTCGACGTATGGCTCGCGGACGATCCTGTTTGTGGATGAGATTCATCGCTTCAATAAGGCGCAGCAGGATGCGTTTCTGCCTTACGTCGAGCGCGGCACGATTCGCCTGATTGGCGCTACGACGGAGAATCCTTCGTTTGAGATTATTTCGGCGCTGCTGTCGCGGTGCCGGGTTTACACGCTGAAGGCGCTGACGGATGAGCAGATTCGCGCGCTGCTTGAGCGGGCGCTCAATGATGAAGAGCGTGGGTTGGGGTCGCTGCATGTTGCGGCGGATGACGACGCGCTGGAGATGCTGGCTGGCTATGCCAACGGCGATGCTCGCAACGGTCTCAATGGGCTGGAGGTGGCGGCTCGGCTGGCGCAGTCGGCGAAGAGCCGCATTACGAAAGAGCTTGCGACCGAGGCGTTGCAGCAGCGGGTTCTGCTCTACGACAAGAAGGGTGAAGAGCACTACAACCTGATTTCGGCGCTGCATAAGTCGGTGCGCAACAGCGATGCCGATGCTTCGCTCTACTGGCTGGGGCGCGTGCTGCAGTCGGGCGAAGACCCGATGTATGTGGCGCGGCGCGTGATTCGCATGGCGGTCGAAGATATCGGGCTGGCTTCACCGGAGGCGCTGAATCTCTGCTTGTCGGCGCGGGACGCGATGGATTTTCTGGGCTCGCCGGAGGGCGACCTGGCGCTGGCGCAGGCGGTGGCATATCTGGCACTGGCTCCGAAGTCGAATGCGCTTTATACGGCTTATGGCGAGGTGTTGTCGGATATCGAGACGACACGGGCTGAGCCGGTGCCGTTGCATCTGCGGAATGCTCCGACGGGATTGATGAAGGCTCTCGATTACGGCAAGGGCTATAAATATGCGCACGATGAGGCCGGGCGCGTGGCTGATATGGAATGCCTGCCGGAGAGTCTGCGCGGGCGGACTTACTATCATCCGACGGCGGAAGGGCGCGAGAAACTGCTTTCGCAACGGATGGAGGAGATTCGGCGTATCAAGGAAGAGAAGCGCTGATTTTCAGGTTGACAAATTATCTCTGAAGTTTTCTGGTATCCCACCCTTTCGACCGCTCGTGAACAAATCTCAAGGCAACCGTCATTCTGAGCGCAGCGAAGAATCCATGTGCGTGCTGGACCTATTTTTTTGTCCGGGAGTTTTCGAGCAAATTTCTTATTATCTGCGAGGAACTTGCAAATGAGTGCAGCAGGGAAGAATTTGCATGGATTCTTCCTCCCTCCGGTCGTCAGAATGACGGCGCACTTTTATATGACGGGAAACGATCTATTCAGCGCCGCTGTACTTCACTGAGCATCCATAGGGACGCGTGAATGACGTTGCTACCGGCTGGCCGGACATGGACTCTGTCAGTGCTGCGGAGATGTAATTCTTTGAGGACTTGATGTCGCTCGGGTCCGTCGTCGCGTGATCGTCAATGGCTCCGGCGTAGATGATCTTGCCCGATGGATCGATGACGAACATGTGCGGCGTTGTCCTGGCCTCATATTCGTGGCCGATGATGCCGCTTGGATCGAGCAGCGCGGCGGTGGGCGCAGCGTTTTCCTTCTTGATGTAGGCATTCTCTTCGACGCCGGTCATGTATCCCTGTTCACCCTGCGCGGAGGAAAGCACCGTGAGCCATACGACTCCCTTAGCTGTCCATTCTTTTTGCAGCGCCTGCATGTTGCCGCTCTCGTAGTGTTTCTGCGTGAAGGGGCAACCGTTGTTCGTCCATTCGAGGACGACGTATTTGCCGTGGTACTCGGAGAGCTTGTGAGTTTTGCCGTTGGTGTCTGTCCCGGTGAAATCGGGCGCGGGCCTACCGACCCGGACGGCGAAGGCGGAAAAGGATACGGCGAGTACTGTTGCCAGCGTGCACAACGACCAGAGAAGCTTGCGATTCATAAAAACACCTCGCGAAGAAGGCCCGGTTACGTGCAGATATTTATTTTGACGCGGAAAATCGAAATTAGTCTAGCGTGGCGGTGGGACCGCCACGCTATATCGGATGATTACTTCTTTAGGGGCACGGCGGTTGGGTTACGGTCGGAGAATTGCAACTGGTGCCAGTAGGGATAGATCGGAGTTACAGCGCTGGCTTCATCCAGTTTCGTGACTTGCTCGGGTGTGAGATTCCAGTCAGCGGCGGCGAGATTCTGCTTTAACTGCTCTTCATTACGTGCGCCGACGATGACGCTGGCGACGGTAGGCCGCTGAAGCAGCCAGTTCAGTGCGACCTGCGGGATGCTTTTACCGGTTTCCTTGGCGATGGCGTCGAGTGCGTCGACTACGTTGTAGAGGTATTCATCTGCAACCGGCGGGCCTTGCTCGGAGGTCTTGTGCAGACGGCTGGTTTCGGGCAGCGGATGGCCGCGGCGAATTTTTCCGGTAAGGCGGCCCCATCCAAGCGGGCTCCAGACAAGGGCAGAGACGCGCTGATCGACGCCGAGGGGCATCAGCTCCCACTCGTATTCGCGGCCTACGAGCGAGTAGTAGACCTGGTGCGCGACGTAGCGCGACCAGCCGTAGCGCTCGGAGATGGCGAGGGACTTCATCAGGTGCCAGCCGGAGAAATTGGAGCAGGCGATGTAGCGGACCTTGCCCTGATGCACGAGCGTGTTCAGTGTGTCGAGGGTCTCTTCGATGGGCGTTGTCGCGTCGAAGGCATGCATGTGGTAGATGTCGATGTAGTCGGTACCGAGGCGCTTGAGGCTGGCTTCGCATTGCTGGATGAGGTGGTAGCGGGAGGAGCCGAGATCGTTGGGGCCGTCGCCCATCTTGAAAGTGGCTTTGGTAGAGATGAGCAGCTTGTCGCGCTTGCCTTCTATGGCCTTGCCCAGCACTTCTTCAGCTAAGCCGGTCGAGTAGACATTTGCTACGTCGAAGAGGTTGACACCCGCATCCAGACACAGGTCGACGAGGTGTTTGGCTTCGGCCACATCCGTCGAACCCCATGCTTTGAAAAATTCGTTGCCGCCACCAAAGGTTGCTGCGCCAAAGCTGAGCGCAGACACCTTCAGTCCTGAATAACCTAGCTGTCTGTATTCCATGCACAACTAGATGCGCGACGCAGTCAGCACGGCTCAAATCACTGAATCAAAAATGATTCTGCGTCGGTGCTTTGTTATTTTCCTTTTATGTTCAGGTTTTCATGGAAATTTTCGAAATATGCCGGGATCATCGCGTGCGTGGGTGCAGGCTTCTTTTCGCTGGCGGCTCAGGACGGAGGAGTCGGCTCCGATGCTCATCGGCTGAAGACCGGAACTTTTATTTATCGAACGATGAGCGGCGGGAAAGAAGAAGGGCAAAGCCGCATCGCCATTCAAACGAACGCAGAAGGGAACTTCGCATTTTCTGCGAACATTACGGGCGCCTTCGATCAGAGCTGGGAATCGGTAGCCACGGCTCAGTTTCGCCCTGTCTCTGCCAATCTTTCGTTTGGAGGGAAAGAAGGGCGGAAGCAATCATTCGACCTTAAATACAGTGATGGACACGTGACCGGCTTTGCGGCTGCTCGAAGAACTTCACCCGCTCGTGCGATTGACGACGCTGTGCCGGTGAATGTGGTCGATCAGCGAATCGACTGGGCGGCCGTGATAGCGAGCGATCTCGAAGCGGGGAATGATTTCCGATTCGAAGTCTACGATCCCTGGACGAGGATCAGTAAAGCGGTGGCGCACGTCGGGCCGGTGGAACGGGTGCAGGTTCCGGCTGGAACTTTTGCCGCTTATCGAGTAGCTTACCGCATTGAGAAGAGCACCGGCGCGGAGACCTACCAGGTGCTGGCAAGCGAAGAGGTTCCGCGCGTCATGGTGCGTGAAGATTTTCCCGATGGCGCGATCGCCGAACTCGTTCAGATCGAGCCTTGATTTTTAGAGATCTACCCTATCGCTTATTGAATGGCCTGAAATATCTCAGCGATTCTTCGCCGCTCAGAATGAAGTGGATATGAGTGCGAATTATCGAAGCGGCGGCAGCGCCTGGGGCTGTTGTTTCGGCTTCGGTTTTCGAAAGGCGTAGACCACTGCAAGCAGCGGCGGAGCAAGCAGCACTCCCCAAAAGGGGATGATAATGCCGAGCACGATCGGGGCGAAGATCGATGCCCAGATGGGAACTCTTGCCGAGCGCTTCATCAGGGCAGGCTGCAACAATAGCTGGTCCACAACCACAATGACGGCGTAGAGACCGAGAACGAAACCGAGGCGCTCCAGGTCTTTTCCGGTTACGAGAATGCAGAAGACCGGACCGATGAGGGCGATGACGCCGCCGAAGTTAGGAATGAAGGTCATGAGGCCACCCAGCAGCGCCCAGACGGCGAAGAGCGGCACATGCAGGAGCCACAGACCGATCAGCCACATGACGGCAACACACAAAGCTTCGATCGAGACGGCCCGCCACCAGTTCACCAGGGCAGTTCCCGCCGTGCGTCCGCTCGTCTTCAGATCAAAGCTGCCCATGAGTGTCCCCAAGTATGCTTTAGATTCATCACTTCTGGCAAAGGATTGTCTTTTCCGTGGGAACCATTCGGATATGGCGAGGCCAGAATTGCCTCATCCTGCGGGCCATCAAAGTCCTTGCGAAGGCATCGCAACTGTAACTCCTTATTGATGAGGAATTCGAGGCGAATCCGGGCCAAAACTGCTAGCCTAGAAGTATGAAATTCGGTGTTCTCGTCTTTCCCGGTTCCAACTGCGACCACGATACCTACAACGTCATTTCCGAAATCGCCAAACAGCCGGTGACGATGCTCTGGCACGACTCGCCGAACCTGGAGAATTGTGACGCCATTCTCGTGCCGGGCGGCTTTGCCTACGGCGACTATCTCCGCACCGGAGCGATTGCGCGCTTTTCGCCGGTGATGCAGTCGGTGAAGAAATTCGCGGCAGATGGCGGCGTGGTGCTGGGAATCTGTAACGGCTTCCAAATCCTTACAGAAGCGGGACTTCTGCCAGGTGCGTTGATGCGCAACGCCGGGCTGAAATATATCTGTAGGCAGGTTTATCTCCGCACGGAAACGACCAATACGCCCTTTACCGGCACGCTGAAAAAGGGTGAAGTACTGAAAATTCCCATCGGACACATGGACGGCAACTACGTTTGCGACGCGGAGACGCTGGCCGCGCTTGAACGTGACGACCGGATCGTTTTCCGCTATTCGACGGCGCAGGGCGAGATTTCTCCGGAAGCGAACCCGAACGGATCGCTTGGCAATATTGCCGGCATTTTGAACGAAGGCCGGAATGTACTCGGAATGATGCCGCATCCGGACCGTTCTTCGGAAAGCCTGCTCGGTTCAGCTGATGGGTACAGGATTTTTGCATCTATGGTCTTAGCACTTCAGCAAAATGAAAGCCGGTCCCCGGCAGTTCAGGAAGTTGCTGCTCGTTAGGGGAAGTGGACAGTAAATGATCGATATTCATCACCATTTGCTTTTTGGACTAGATGACGGCTCCACGGATATAGAAACCTCGGTCGCGATGGTAAAGATGGCTGCAGAGGATGGCATTACGCACATCGTCTGCACTCCCCATGCCAACCACCGCTATCATTTCGACCCAGCTGTCAACCGACAATTGCTGGAAGAACTGCGACAGCATGTGAACGGACAGGTCACTCTGGGTTTGGGCTGCGACTTTCATCTGTCGTTCGATAACATCGAAGACTGCCTTGAAAATCGGACCAAGTACACGCTCAACCAGAAAGACTATCTATTGGTGGAATTTGCCGACCTGGTGATTCCGCCGAGTATGACCGAGACGTTCTACGAGATGAAAGTCGCTGGATTGCATCCCATCATCACGCATCCGGAGCGCAATCAGACGATCCAGAGGCACCCGCGCCGCATGATCGATTGGCTTCGCGGCGGCTGCCTGGTGCAGGTAACGGCCTCGTCGCTCACCGGGCGTTTTGGACGTACCGCGCAGGCAATGGCTTTCGATTATCTCGACAAGAACTGGGTCCACTTCATTGCGAGCGACGCACATAATCTCACCTCCCGGCCGCCGGTGATCAGCGAAGCTTACAAGGTGATCGCGAACAAATACGGAAAAGAAACAGCTGAGCGTCTCTGCGTCTCGAATCCACGCGCGGCTTTCGAGGGCGCACCTTTCCCATCGCAGCCTGAGATGACCGGACTTTACGACGATCGGGAACCGCGCCCAAAAGGTCTGCTGAGCCGGTTATTTTCCTTTGCGAAGTAGTGTATGAATGTGTTCATTTGCGGACATTGCCGTCCAAAAATGAACACATTTAGATTAAGTATTGCCTGTAATTAGCTCATCTAGCGCAATTTATGATCTTCGGGAACATGGCAGCCTGCATGCACGTAAGGCAATAAGAGGATTTTTCATGCAAACTCTTCGCCAAGACATTTCCTACGCGCTGCGCCAGATGCGGCTATCGCCTGTGTTTACGCTTACAGCGATGCTCACGTTAGCGCTCGGAATTGGCGCGACGACCGCAATTTTTTCGCTGATCCATACGGTCATGCTGAGATCGCTGCCGGTGGTCGACCCCTCAAGCCTGTACCGCATTGGCGCTGGCAACGATTGCTGCGTGGAAGGCAGCCCACAGGAAAACTGGGGCATGTTTTCGTACCCTTTTTATCTCCGTATGAAGGAAAATACGCCCGAATTTTCTGAATTGGCTGCATTTCAGGCGGGTGGATCGACCATAAGCGCGCGCAAGGGCGAGAGCGATCGCATGGCCAAGCCTCTGCGCGGCGAATTTATCAGCGGCAATTATTTTTCTACCTTTGGAGTAAGCGCGTTCGTGGGGCGGACCATTATCGCCTCCGATGATCTGCCCTCATCGTCTCCGGCGGCCATGCTGAGTTATCGGGCGTGGCAGGAGCAGTATGGGGCAGATCCCAAGATCGTTGGGGCTTCATTTATCCTCGACGGGCATCCGTTCACAATTGTGGGAATAACACCTCCGGGATTTTATGGCGAAACGCTGCGTAGTGATCCACCGGAAGTCTACCTTCCCATTCAGCAGGAGCCTCTCTATCGAGGCAGCAACTCGCTGCTGCACAAATTTCCGGCCTGGCTGCGGGTCATCGGGCGCGTGAAGCCGGGTGCGGCTATTGGCGGTACGCCGAGCCGGCTGACGAATCTGCTGCGGCAGTGGATTGTGAACGAAAGCGGCATGCCGCCGGAGTGGATGGCTGGAATCAAAGCCATGCTGCCGAAGCAAAACATCAAGATTGTTCCGGCAGGCACCGGCGTGGCGACCATGAAGGAGAACTACGGGGAAAATCTGCGGATTCTTCTTACCGTCTGTGTCCTGGTTCTTTTGATCGCCTGCGCTAATATTGCCAATCTGTTGCTGGCGCGAGGTGCCGCGCGGCGCGCACAGACCTCGGTCCGTCTCGCGCTGGGCGCATCGCGGCAGCGGCTGATTCGTCAATCGCTCACGGAGAGCCTGGTGCTTTCTGTCTTTGGCGGATTGGCGGGACTGGCCATTGCGTATCTGGGCGTGAAGGTGATCGTGGCGCTGATCTTTCGCGGAGCGAAGTATGTTCCGATCGACGCTGCTCCATCGTGGCCGATACTGGGCTTTGCCTTTGGCTTATCGCTGCTGACGGGCATATTATTCGGGACCGCTCCGGCATGGTTTGCTTCGCATGCTGATCCGGCAGAGGCATTGCGCGGCGCAAACCGCAGCACGCACGATCGGTCCTCGCTTTCACAGAAAATTCTGGTCATCGTTCAGGCTACGCTGTCTGTGGTTCTGCTGGCTGGCGCCGGTCTGCTGACGCGCAGCCTGCAGAAGATGCAGCATCAGGAGCTTGGATACGATACCAATCACCGGGCGTTGATCAGCCTGACCGGACCTTTCTCGTCGTATCCGGTGCCAAAACTCGACGCCATGTACCGCGAGCTGCAAGACAGACTTGCGCATATTCCCGGCGTGGAAAGTGCCGCGCTGGCTCTCTATGCTCCGTTGCAGGACAACTGGGGCGAGATTGTAATTCGCCAGGGACATGGGATGCCGAACATGAATGAGGACATCGGTTCCTCGTGGGATCATGTCGCACCCTCCTATTTCCAGACGCTGGGTCAGCATATCGTGCGAGGACGTGGCCTCACGGAAGAGGACACGGCTTCAACACAGAACGTGGCGGTGGTCGACGAAACGTTTGTGAAGAGATTCTTCAAGCCCGGCGAAGAACCGCTGGGCTCGTATTTCGGTCTGGACTTGCCGCAGTACGGCGCTACGTACAAAATCGTCGGTGTGGTGCGTAATGCGAAGTACATGTGGGGCAGCCTGTACGGCACCGAACCTCCGCGACCGATCTTCTTTGTGCCGCTGGCGCAGCGCGTGCATTATGACGCACCGCTGATGCAATCGATTGACGACAGCACACACTACATCGAGGGCGCGGTCGTCAAGCTGCACGGAAGCATGGAAGGGCTGGAGCCGCAGGTTCGCCAGATTCTCAGCGACGTCGATCCCAACCTGACGCTGCTCGACATCCAGACGATGGAAGAGCATGTGGATTCGAATTTTGACCAGCAGCGCGCCGTGGCGCAGATGACGGGACTTTTCGGGGTTCTGGCGCTGATTCTGGCGGCGGTGGGACTCTATGGCGTGACTGCCTACACCGTCGAGCGGCGGACGAGCGAGATCGGCGTGAGAATGGCGCTGGGCGCGGACCGCAACAATATCGTCAAATTGGTGCTGCGCGGAGCATTCTTACAGATTGTGATTGGGCTGGCGGTTGGCATCCCTATTTCGATCGGCTGTGGCCACTTGATCGCCGCGCAACTTTACCAGGTGAAGAGCTGGGATCCGGTTGTGCTTTCGGGTTCCATTCTTGCCCTGGGCATATGTGCGCTGATCGCCAGTATCATCCCGGCGCGGCGTGCTGCTTCCATTGATCCGGTGAAGGCGCTTCGAACTGAATAGTCAGGAAAGAAAATGGCGGGACCGCTCGCATGACTGCTGCTTCTGTATCTGCGAGCGGATAGACCGCTGCCGGGTAAACGCTGCCTGCATCTGCGAGATGAGCAGCTCAGTCTACCCGCTCGTGCTTTCCATTGCCCAGGTGTCTCCAGCGGACGCCGTCTGCGTCTCGCCATATGCCTATAGGCTTGTCCGACACTCGTTGTTCTCCTTGAAAAAGCGAAGGATACGCCAGCCACGAACGGAATACGAGGCAGAAGCCGCATGATCCTGTTTCTCTCAACTCCGCATCAGCTACACTCATCCTGAATGCGAGTTTTCGGCATCGATTGCGGGACAGAATGTACCGGCTATGGCGTCGTCGAGTGGGATGATGCCCTTCGTGAGCCGCGGCTGGTTTCGCTGGGATGTGGCGGCATTCGCTTGCCGAAGAAGCAGCCGCTTTCAGAGCGGCTGGCGCTGCTTTATGCTGAATTGAATCAGCTGATAGCTGCACATCAGCCGGATGTCGTCGCGATTGAAGAGGTATTTTATTCGGTCAACGCGAAGTCTGCGTTGAAACTTGGCCAGGTGCGCGGTGTGGCGCTGCTGGCTGCGGCCACTGCCAATCTTTCTGTAGCCGAATACGCCCCTCTCACCATCAAATCGACTGTGGTGGGCTACGGATTGGCGCAAAAGGAGCAGGTTCAGTTTATGGTGGCCCGGCTGCTGCAACTGGATTGCAGGCCGGAGCCTGCCGATGCTGCCGACGCGCTGGCCATAGCCATTTGCCACATACACACCGCACAGACATTGACACTACAGAGGATCGGTCGCTGAACGATGAGGAAAATCTTCGCCTGGTTGGCGTTTTTTGGTCTGGCAGGAAGTGCGCTGATTGTCGGCGCGCAAAGCAAAACGGCACGGATTCGATTTGTTTTTGACAATCCAAACCTGCAGCCTGCAAGCTACGTGATCGACATCGGCGAAGACGGTACCGGCCACTTCAAGTCACAGCCGGGAAATGCACCTCCCCCGGACGCGGAAGGTGTGATGCCGCAACCTTTCAGTTCCGATATCAAAATTGAGGAGCCGCTGCGCAGCCTGCTGTTTAAGACGGCGCGTTCGCATAATTATTTCAATGTCGCCTGCGAAAGCACCAAGGTAAAAGTGGCTTTTACGGGGAAGAAGGCTCTCCAATATGCAGGGTCGGATGGAGACGGGGCCTGTACCTTTAACTGGTCACGCGACCAGCAGATCATGAAGATTTCCGATGACCTGATCGCCGTGGCTTTCACTCTGGAAGAGGGACGGCGGTTGACAGTGGAGCATGAGCACAGCCGGTTAAGCCTGGATGCTGAGCTCGAGTCGCTTCAGGACGCGGTGAAAGCAGGCAGGGCACAGCAGGTGCAGAATATCGCTCCACAGTTGCAGGCGATTATCGCCGACGAGCAGGTGATGGAACGGGCCCGCAGCCGGGCGCGTCAATTGCTCGGCGGGAGCGGCGGCGCAGGCTGAAATCTTTTGCAACTTTGGCTTTTACAGGCGCGTCTGGATGTAGTTAAAACAGTTTCACAAAAAGTAGAGACTATGGCGTGGTTGAAGTGATCTAATTATTTGGCAAACCAAGGGTCTGGAAGGAGGTGTCGCATGCGGCACCTGGATGGTTCGAAGTCTCGTCTCATCTTTCACCTGCTTCTCGCATCTGTTCTCGCCCCCGTTACATTTTCACAAGGAACCAACAACGTCCGCGCGGTCCGTATCAGCCATGTGGAAGGCACGGTCCAGTTACTGGATGACAAAGGCGTCGTTTTCGATCAGGCGCATGTCAATATGCCGGTAACGCAGGGCATGCACATCAAGACGGGCGACGATGGCCGCGTAGAAATCCAGTTTGAAGACGGCAGTGTGGCCCGCGCTACCCCCAACAGCGCCATCAACTTCACGCAGTTACAGCGCTCCAGCGACGGCAACACTATCACCCGCCTTCAGCCGGTCACAGGCCTTACCTATTACGAATTCAATAATCGCGGCGGCACCTACGGCGTACAGTTTGGCCCATACAAAGTAACGACCACCAAAGATACGATCTTTCGTGTCAATATCAATCAAAATCCGGTCAAGCTTGCCGTAATGCGCGGCTCGGTGCATGTGGAGACAGGCGATGAAAACGGTGTAGAGGTAGCTAAAAACCAGACGGTCACGCTGGACACGACCGATTCCTCCCGCCATGAAGTCGCGCAGTCAGTAGCGCCGGATACCGGGGATCTGTGGAATGCCGACCGTGACAAGATTGTTGGCCAGATCGGTGCGAGGGCAACCATGGCGCGCTCGCTGACCGGAAGCCCCAATGATCCGGCGTGGAACGATCTCGATTACTACGGCAACTGGTATAGCATGCCCGGCTACGGAATGGGCTGGATGCCCGCGGGCGTAGGCGCAGGCTGGGATCCTTTTGCTTCTGGCTACTGGGGCTACTATCCGTCATCCGGATATACCTGGATATCGAACAATCCCTGGGGCTGGATGCCGTACCACTGCGGCGCGTGGAACTATTTCAACGGTGGTCCGGGCTGGATGTGGTTCCCCGGCAATTGCGGATACGGAGCCTACGGAAATGGCTGGTATCCGACAGCAGCCGTGTGGAACGTTCCGCGAAAATATACCTGCCCAAAGCGTCCGGGTTCGCCGGTTCGCGGGCCTGAACCGAGACTGCCCGCCGAAAGATTGATTCCAGTCAACCGTGATCCCGGCAAGTTTCAATACCGCACAGTCGGCGGCGAAAAGCCGGTGGCAACTCACTTCAAATTTGAAGGCAAGACGCTCCAGCCGATCGAAACATCAGTGCAGCCGAGAACGACGGGACCACTGGGTGAAAGCTTCCGCGTAGCTTCAGGATCTGCCATGCCGCCGATCGCTCATTCGGGAGCGATGCCCGTACAGGGCGGCCACGGCTTATCCTTGTCGTCCGGAGCGCTGCCCGTGGCGAATCAGCCGCGCAGTACGCTTTCATCCGGGATGCCGCGGAGTACTTTTGCTGCTCCTCCGCATTTTTCGGCTCCGCCGACCTATCACGCAGCTCCCAGCAGCAGCGGCGCGATGATGAGCAGCAGCTCATCGTCAACTTCGTCCATGTCGTCGGGTGCTCACGCTTCTTCTGCTCCGTCGTTCTCCGGCGCTTCGGCATCTTCCGGTGCGGTGGCCAGCGGCGGTGGTGGAGCTCATGTTCACTAAAGCCAGCCAGTGAAGTCTGTAAGCAGGAAGGCTGCCGCATCAAGAGTTGCGGCAGCCTTTTTATTTGAGTGATCGGTACAGCTTTGCCATCGCCTCCAGCGGCAACGCTTCCGCGCGCGCCAGGGGCGAGATTCCTGCGCTGGCCGCAGCGGCGCTGATACGAGCCGCTTCAACGCCTGCAGCCCGCAGATTATTCGCCAGCGTCTTGCGCTTCTGCGCGAAGCATTGACGGAGAAATGCGATGAAGCCCTGGGGATCGACATGCAGCTCTTCAAAACGCGGGGCGAAGGTCAACCGCAGCACGCTGGAATGGACCTTCGGCGGGGGCGAGAAGGCATTCGGCGGCAGCGTCAGAAGATCCTCTACTTTGGCGTAGAGCTGCGTCGTGGCCGATAGCGACCCGTAATCGCTCGATCCCGGCGCAGCGGCGACGCGGTCTCCCACTTCGCGCTGCATCATCACGACAGCGCGCGAGATTGCGTCGTGGTAGCGGAAAAGATGCAGCAGGATATCCGACGTGATGTAGTAAGGAAGATTGCCGACGACGAGCAGCTTGTCTTCGCTGCTTCCGCGCAATGCAGCAAGGTCGACGGTGAGAATGTCCTGCTCGATAATCTCTACCGGGGCATCGGTGAACTTCTCGCTGAGCAATGGTGCAAGCTCGCGGTCGAGTTCCACTGCAATCAACTTGCGCGCTCTTTGCGCCAGCAGTTCAGTGATGGCAGCTTTGCCCGGACCAATTTCGACAACAGTTTTTTGCGAGATATCGCCAAGCGCTTCTACGATGCGTATGCGAGCGCTGGGATCGACAAGAAAGTTCTGACCTAATTTTGCTTTCTGCGGCATCTTATTTAAGTTGATCACTGACAATGAGACAATCGTGCTGGAGCTGCTGGCTTCTTTAAGCATGATACGGACAAATTAAGGGAGCGATTACCCACATGCACATTGTTTTCGCCGCATCGGAATGCGTGCCATTTATAAAGACCGGCGGTTTAGCCGACGTGGTTGGTTCACTTCCGAAAGAGGTGGCGAAGAGCGGTCACCAGGTCACCGTATATATCCCCTTCTTTCGCCAGGTGCAGAGCCATTTCCCGGAAAAGAAGATAGCCATATCCAGCATCACTATTCCATTTGAAGACTACAACCGCTTCGTAGCGGTTGTGGATGGCGGCAAAATCGATGGTGTGCAGTACTACTTTATCGACTGCCCTGAGCTTTTCGATCGTGAAGGCGTGTACTCGACGGCGGCTGGCGACTATCTGGATAACTGGGAGCGCTTCGGACTCTTCTGCCGCTCAGTGCTCGAAGCAAGCAAAGAACTCGGCGTGCCGGATGTCTTTCACGTGCACGACTGGCAGGCAGCGATGCTGCCGGTATACCTGCGAACCATCTATTATTTCGACCCGGCGCTGCGCAATGCCGGAACCGTGTTGACCATTCACAACGCGGGATACCAAGGTTGGTTTCCACCTGAGACAACGAAGAAATTACTGCTGCCGTGGGAGATCTTCACCATGGACAAGCTGGAGTTTTACAACACCTTCAATTTTCTCAAGGGTGGCGTGGTGTACTCCGACATGCTCACGACGGTGAGCCACACCTATGCAAAGGAGATTCAGACGCCGGAGTACGGCAACGGTCTGGAGAGCACGCTGCAGAAGCGTGGGAGCGATCTACGCGGCATTTTGAATGGAGTCGATTACAGCAAATGGGATCCGGAAAGCGACGGCAAGATCGCCGCGCATTACACGCCTGCCGATCTCAGCGGTAAGGCGGAATGCAAAAAAGACCTGCTACACGCTTTTGGAGCCTCGCATGTGAACGAGGACGCCGTGGTACTCGGTATGGTCTCCCGGCTGGCCACGCAGAAGGGTTTTGATCTTACGGCGCAGATCATCGAACGGCTGGTCCACGAGAATATTTTTCTCATCGTGCTGGGAACCGGCGAGCCTTATTATGAAAATCTCTTCCGCTCGCTCGATGAACGCTTTCCTGAGAAAATTTCTGTTCGCATCGCCTATGACGAGACGCTGGCCCACAAAGTGCTCGCGGGTTCAGATATATACCTGATGCCTTCGCGTTACGAGCCGTGCGGCTTGAACCAGATTTACAGCCTTCGCTATGGTACGGTGCCCGTGGTGCGAGCGACGGGCGGCCTCGAAGATACCGTGGAAGAGTGGAATCCTGAGGCGCAGACCGGCACCGGCTTCAAGTTCGCCAACTACTATGCTGATGACTATCTGAAAGCAGTGCAGCGGGCATTAGGCGTCTTTCGGGATAAAGAAACATGGCAAACGCTGATGCGTAACGGCATGGCAGTGGACTACTCCTGGACAAAGCCTGCGGTTGAGTACGTTGCAGTATATGAAGAAGTAGCGCGTCGCAGAAGCTAACAGAGTCTTTTAGCAGGTAAAAGCGGCTGTCATTCTGACGACCAACGGGAGGAATCCTCGTTTAAAGCGATAGTGTTGCTGCTCCCGCATATCGTTTTCGAATCCACCAAAAAAGCGGGATCCCGGCTGCAATGATGGCTGTCCCGATGAGCGAATTCTGCAGATTTTCCTTATAGGAAAAATACAGTAGCACAGCCGAAGCGGCCACGAAGAGCGCCGGAAGCACCGGATAACCCCACACCCGATAAGGCCGCGGCGCATCCGGCTGGCGCTTGCGATACACAAAGATCGTCGTCGCCGTAATCATGTAAAAGAGCCATTCGGCAAAGATGGCAAGCTCGAAAAGCTGTTGAAATCTGCCGACCACGAGCAGCAACAACGTACTGAGCACAGCCTGGACAATCAGCGAAACGGATGGGCTCTGGAATCGCGGATGGATATGCGCAATGCTGCGAAAAAAGAGCTGGTCGCGAGCGGCTGCAAAAGGAACACGTGCGCCGGACATAATTGTGCCGTTGAGAGTGACAAATATGCTCAGCGCCATCGCTGCTGAAACTAGGATGGCTCCGCCATGTCCGGAAACGATCGCCATGGCAGCAACTGCCGGACGGGGAGACGCAGCGATCTGAGCCGCGGGCAGGATGTACTGAATGGCGGCATTAGTTGCCATATACAGAGCGCCAACGATGAAGAGCCCGGCGATGAGCGCGATCGGCAGGCTACGCTCGGGTCGCTTGACTTCGCCTGCGACCATGGTCAGATCGTTCCAGCCGTCATAGGCCCAGAGCACGGCGATCATGGCCACCATAAATCCGCTGAAGCCGCCCTGCGCTCCGGTAAACGAAGTTTTGAAATTCGCCAGCGATCCGGTATGCGAGCTGAAACAGAAGATCGCAATCACGACGATCAAAATGCCCTTCAGCCAGGTAAAGAAGAGTTGGAAGTCGCCTGCTTTTTTAATGCCGAGATAATTGAGTCCGGTAATCAGCCAGGTTGCGGCAATAGCAAAGAGCTGCGACCAGTAAAGAACGTTTGAGCCATGAAAGACCGGCTTTTCCAGCCATGCAAAGACGCCGAAGATGGCCAGCGTGCGCGCAAGTCCACTGGTAACGCTGGCAATGGAGGCGGGCTTGGCTACGGCAAACCACGTCCACATGTAGAGAAAAGCTGGCAGATCGCCATAAGCCCTGCGGATATACACATACTCGCCGCCTGCGTAGGGCATCATCGCCCCCAGCTCGGCGTAGGTCATCGCACCAAAGAGCGAGAGCAGGCCGCCGACAATCCAGGCCAGGTAAAGCAGGCTGGAGCTGCCGACGGCACGGATCATCTCATGCGGTACAAGAAAAATACCGCTGCCGATGATGGTGCCTACGACAATTGCCGTGGCATGCGATGCGCCGAGGACGCGGGGCAGATCGGGTGTTTGCGTGGCTTCCTGCGTTGAAGGCAACGAGCGGAACTCCTATAGCAATTTTCTGCCAGGTATATACAGCCGTCATTCTGACGACCGAAGGGAGGAAGAATCTTAAGCCATGCTGGCTGGGGATTCCTCGCCTGCGGCTCAGAATGACGCCCTAAACGTAATCAGTACCTGATAGAAGTCGCTTTAATGATAGAGCTTGAGTTCTTTCCAGTCTGCCTGATAAGTCGCCTTTCTGCCACGGCATAAATAAATCGGACGATGCTCATAAGGCATCGACCAGGGATTATCCATGCGATCCTTGATCTCGCATGAGGCGTAAAAGCGGCTCATCTCCTCCGGAGTCGCATCGGTGATGATGATCATCTCCTCGCCTGTGTAGCTGCGTGGCCCCCAGATCCAGTAGTTCTGGTGCCCGCTGATGGCGTAGGGCAAGCCGTATTTGTGGCCGAGGATATCGATAGCTCCCGCATCGCCATAGTTCTGGCCGAAGACGCCGGTGATGGCGCGCTCATTGGGAGGCAGAGCGTTATAGATGCGCCCGGCTTTCTCTGCGAGCTCCTGCCATCCGAAGCGGTCAGCATAAAACTGCGGCAGCAGCGGCTTGTCCTTCTCTACCTCTGAATCGTGCGGTGCAAAGTGCAGCTTTTGCGCATAGGCGATCCATTGCTGCGGAGGCAGCACCGGAACCGAAAATGGGAAGAAAGCAACCAGCCCGATGACAAGTATTGCCGCATAAGCGCTGATAAGCGCATTACGCCAGCGAACATGATCTGCCCATCCAGACCATACTACGGCTCCGGCTGCGAAGAAGACGGGATAAGCTGGCGCGAGGTAGTAGTCCTTCGCGTGTAGAACCATCATCAGCGCGAGAAAAAGAACATAGAAAACGCCGAGAAACCGCAGCCCGCGTGCCCGCTTAGCAATCAGAAACCAGAGCATCCCTGTGAGCCACAGGAGGACATTATGCGGCGTGAGCATCATGACTTGCCCGAAGATAAACGGCAGCGGCGGCAGCTTTACATCCTTACCTGTGGCCTGCACCCTGCGCAGCCATTCGAGAGTAGGGAAGTGATAATGCACCTGCCAGAGAAAATTCGGGAGCGCCACCACGACAATCAATGCCACAGCGACAGCGAACCAGCGATTGGCCAGGATGCGGCGCTGTGGGGTCAGCAGCAGGGCTGCCAGCATCGCAATCAGAAAAAATACGATGGAATCCTTGTTCTCAAATGCGAGGCCAGCGCTCAGACCGAACACGATCCACCAGTTGCGAATCCCTTGCGGCGAACCAGACTGCGCGATGCGGATGAGCGCCAGCGCGCACAGCATCCAGAAAACCGGATCGAAGGAATTCATCGAGAGATAGCTGTCGATGCCGAGATAAACGCCCCCCGTGATTACCGCGAGCATGGCCAGCGCCGCCGCCCGGCGTCCGCCGCCAAGCGTCGAGACCAGCAGGCCAGTTAGAAAGACCTTGGCCGCTCCCGCTATGCCGGAGATGAGCCGCAGCGTCCACATCGTGTCATGGCCGAAGAGCATCTCCGTAATACGCGCCTGCAACGCAACCAGCGGTGGCTGATCGACATAGCCAAAAGCAAGACGCTGCCCGCAAACCACGTAGTACAACTCGTCGCGAAAGATGCCGTAGCCGGCATGCTGCGCAAGAATATTGCCCACAATCTGGATAGCCAGCTTCAGCGCCGCGAAGACAAGGCTGAGCCAGAGAATCGAGCGCAGCCTCGCGCGGGCAGGGATAGACGGTGTAATTTCCATTGCGTATACAGCATGCACTACGCCGGCTTACCGCGAAAGTTCCAAAAGAACTTATGTATTGTTGTTCAGGATCGGCAACGGGCCTGTCGTCGCCGTAGTCTCTGCGTGAAAATGCGCATGAATCTCTTCCGCAGTCTTACGAGATACGACCGCAGTCAGCGCTTCAAGATCGGCGCTCTGCACGCTGCGCAGGCTGCCGAAGTGTTCCAACAGGCGTGTGCGGGTTCGCGCGCCGACACCAGGAATATTGAGCAGCTCCGAATCGCGGTCGCGCATCTCGCGACGCTTGCGATGATAGCTGATGGCAAAGCGGTGCGACTCATCACGAATCCGCTGTATCAGGTGCAATACCGGCGATCTCCGATCCAGCACGATGGGATCGTCTTCCTGCCCGTAGAGGTAGATAATCTCTTCGCGCTTGGCAATCGAAGCCAGCGGCTGGCTGGTGAATCCCAACTCTTCCAGAGCACCCGCTGCCGCATGCAGCTGGCCGAGTCCGCCGTCGATCAGGATTAAGCTGGGCATCGGCTTATTTTCTTCCGCGATGCGCTTATACCGGCGCGTGACCACTTCGCGCATCGACGCAAAATCATCGACACCCGTCACGCTCTTGATCTGGAACTTGCGGTAGTCGGATTTTTTCATCGCGCCGTCTTCCCACACCACCATCGATGCGACCGTCTCCGCACCCTGAATGTGCGAGATGTCAAAACACTCGATGCGGCGCGGCAGTTCCGGCAGCACCAGAACATCCTGCAGCGCTTCTTGGATGATCTTTTGGCTCGGTTGCAATGTGCGGAATCGCTGATCGAAGCTCTGCTTGGCGTTCTGCCCAACCAGATCCACCAGTGATCGCCGATCGCCACGCTGCGGAACAGCCAGCTCAATCCTGCGGCGCGTCTGTGTGCTCAGAAGATCGGCGAGAGCTGCGCGATCTGAGAAATCGACAGGGACATAGATCGCGCGCGGCACATATTGCTGATCGATATAAAGCTGCTTGAGCAAGGCAGAAAAGAACGCGTCTGCTTCAAACCCAGCCGAGCCATTCGCGGGAACAGAATTTTCTTCATCCACTTCCAGAAGCTCAGGCAGGTCCTCCCAGAAAAATTCGCGGCGATCGACAATCTTGCCTCCACGCATGTGGAAGAGATTCACCGCCAGCATCTGGTTCTCGAAGTGGTAACCGAAGACGTCGGCGTCATCGTTTTCCGTCGATGCGATGCGCTGCTTCTCCTGTAGATCAGAAACCGTGCGCAGCAGGTCGCGATACTTTGCCGCAAGCTCAAACTGTTCGCTCATGGCAGCCACCTGCATCCGTTCTTCGAGCGACCGGCCCAGTTCGGCACTGCGTCCTTCAAGAAACAGCTGCGTGTCGCGCACAGCCTCGCGGTACGCCTCCGGAGTGGTCAAACCCTCCACGCACGGTCCCAGGCAGCGCTTGATGTAGTACTGCAGGCACGGGCGCGGATGATAGCGCGAGAGATCGACCTTGCAGCTCGGGATCAAGAAGCTGCGATGAATTAAATCGACGATGCGATGCGCGAGATTGCCCGGGAAATAAGGCCCGTAATAGGCGCTGCCATCCCTGCGCAGGCGCCGCGTGACAAAGACCTTCGGATAGCGATCGCCGAGTGTCAGCTTCACGTAGGGGTAGGTCTTGTCGTCGCGCAGCAGAATGTTGAAGCGTGGCTTGCGCTGCTTGATGAGATTGTTTTCAAGCGCCAGCGCTTCGTGTTCGTTATCGACCAGGATGTAATCGAGATCGATAGCTTCACGCATCAGCGAGCCGGTTTTGGCGTTGGCCTGTGACGCTTCCAGCAGGTAGGAACGCACGCGTGAACGAAGATTCTTGGCCTTGCCGACATAGATCACTTCGCCGTCGGCATTCTTGTACAGATACACTCCGGGCCGCGTCGGCAGAGTGCGAATTTTCTCCTGTAAGTCCATGAGCGGCTTATTCTTAGTTTACCTTTTCTTCGCCTCAGGCTGCCGCGAATTGCACGAACCGAGTAAAACCTACTCGATTTCTCTAGCCTACCCTGTGCATTTACTGGCTTAATTCACCGTTAAACAACTCAATTCATGCGATTTGTAAAACATTCGAGGTTTGGCAACGGGCTTGCTCATTTATGGAATCGTAAGAGGGGAAAGACATGCTTGTTCCCCTCAATTTGAACCAGGATCTGCTCATAGATGAAATGGAGTGAATTACGATGACTCGTGCCAGCAGAATGACTTTGCAATCAGTTTCCGCCGTTGGAGCGCTGTCACTGCTTTTGGTGAGTGGATGTTCCACCAAAAATTATGTGCGCAGCCAGACCACGCCGGTGATTCAAAAGACGAACGAGTTGGACGACGCTACCGCGACCAACAACCGCAATATTCATGACGTAGACCAGCGTGCGCAGGCAGGTATTCAGCAGGCGCAGAGCAGCGCGAATCAGGCAAACCAGGCCGCGCAGAGTGCCGGATCAGCCGCATCCCAGGCGAATCAGACCGCGCAGGACGCAGTCAACCGCGCCGACTCTTTATCCAGCGTGGTCGGTAATCTGGACAACTACAAACAAATCGCGGATGCGCAGGTCAACTTCGCTTTTGATAAAGCTGATCTGACCCGCGCCGACAAGCAGAAGCTTGACGACTTTGCAGGCCAGCTTAATTCACAGAAGAGCTACATTCTCGCCGTCACTGGCGGAACGGATTCCACCGGCGACGCCAATTACAACTACAACCTCAGTCAGCGTCGTGCGCAGTCGGTGGTGCAGTATCTGGCGTCGAAGTACAACGTGCCGCCGCATCGCTTTTATCTGATCGGCATCGGCGAGGATAAGGAAGTAGCTCCGAATAGCTCTGCCAGCGGCCGCGCGCAGAATCGCCGTGTAGAGATTCAGATGCTGTCGAACATGACCGGTCAGAATGGATCGCAGACCACCGCGCAAGCGACCGGAACAGTGAAACTGCCCCAGGAAGGACAGGTCAACTCTCCTCAGCAGCAGCAGTAACAGCGGCAATAATCGCAAGCAGGAGCGAATGAGTTCAACTCATTCGCTCTTTGTTTTTGCGGCTAAAAACAAATCTTCGATGTAAAAGCATGAAAGCCGTCATTCTGATCCTGAGGAACGAAGGGGAAGAATCCCCAACGGTCTCGATTTGAGATTCTTCCTTCCTTCGGTCGTCAGAATGACGGCGATCTATAGCTACGGGAAAAATGCTCTAAAGAGCCAGCTGCTTAACGTGTGCCGCGCGCACATCATTTGCCGTGTACAGCGAAAAGAACGGCGCACCCTGCGCCGCGGCTTCCACGGCAGCACGGCCTTTGGCTTCTTCGCGCTCCACCAGGCAGGCCACAGCAATCACATTCATTCCTGATTCACGAGCCGCCTCAATCGCTGTAATCGTTGAAGCACCGGTCGTGCAGACATCGTCCACAATCAACACCGGCGCGTCTTTTTCAAAGAAGCCTTCAATCTTCCGCCCGGTCCCGTGCGCCTTTTCCGTTTTGCGCACCAGGAAGCCATGAATCAATTGCGCGCCGTGATGCTCCTGCGCATACCACGCGCTTGCCGTTGCCACGTTCGAGACGATCGGGTCCGCGCCCATCGTCAATCCGCCAACCGCGGCGGGCTTGATCTTCTTCTCATGCAACAATTCCAGAAGCGCGAGCCCGGTCAGACGGCCGCCTTCGGCGTGCAGCGTCGTAGTCCGACAGTCAATGTAGTAATCGCTGGTGCCACCGGAAGAGAGCTTGAATTCACCCAGCTTGAAAGAGATGCGTGACAACAGATGCAGAAGCGCGTCGCGATAGTTGGTGGTCATCAAGTCTGATTGTAGACTGTTCCAAAATGCTCGGGAAAGGCTCAAACAGCATGACATTTCTTGAACTCTATCGCGTGGAATTCAATCAGGAGATGAAGAAAACCGGCAGAATGCTCGAAAGCATTCCAGACGGCGATTTCAATTGGAAGCCACACGAAAAGTCGATGCCGCTCGGCCGACTCGCCGGGCATGTATCAGATATCCCGGATCGCGTTACATCCATTCTCTATACAGACGTGCTGGTACGGCCTCTTGGCTATGTACCGTTCACGGCGACATCAAAGGCAGAAGCTCTGGAGCGATTTGCGACGTGCAGTGCCGAGGCGGAAGCGGCGCTGCGATCCGTTACCGAAGATCAGCTCGCCGGCGAATGGGCCGTTAAGCTCGGCGATAAGACCATCACACAACTGCCCAGGGCAATGGCTCTTCGGCTGGTCGTCCTCAACCATCTCATTCATCATCGCGCGCAGCTCGGCGTATACCTGCGCCTGCTCAATGCACCCATCCCAGGAATGTTCGGCCCTTCGGCAGACGATCTCGGACATTGAGAGAATCTTCATACTCGCAGAAAAATGCGCTTGCGATACAGCGGATAGATCAGAGCAAGATTGATCAGCACAATGAAGATTGCGTAGGCAAGCGACGCATGCACCGGCGCAAGCCCGGTGGCGAATCCGTATTGATAACCCCACTGGTGCAGGGTGATAGCGGAGCCGCCAGCGTTGATATGTATGCGATCCGTCAAAGTAGTCATCACATTCGAGAGCGCGAAGGCGAGAATTGCATTCGTGCCGAAAGTTAAAAATGGCGTGCTCCACTCGCGCCAGCGTTTGATATCGAGCACGTAGTAGAGCAGCGAGAAGGCAAGCAGGCTGACGCCGCCGCTGAGCAGCGCAAAAGTGCTCGTCCAGATTTTCTTGTTGATCGGGAATAGCGGATTTAGCGCAAGACTTGCGACCAGCAGAACGCATCCGGCTGCCGCCATGAGGAGCGCTTTGCGGCCTGCCGGATTTTTCGAACGCAGCCACTCGCCGGCGATCACGCCGATGAGCAGCGTTGCAATCGCGGGCAGTGTAGACAGCAGGCCCTCCGGGTCGAAAGTGACGCCGTAGCCGGGTGTCGTTCCATACGCCCACATATGATTCGTGCCGAAGACAGCGCGGTCAACATACGCCGGAAGATTGCCGAGCGAATCCAGACGGCCTGCGCCGAAACCGCGAACGGGAACCAGCTTCAACAGCGCCCAGTACCCTGCGAGAAGCGCAGCCGCAACGCCGCCGACAATCCCTGTGCGCTTGATGGAGTTCGACCGTCCACCGCTGAGCGCCAGGTACAGCAGTGCTCCAGCGAGATAGCAGAGCGCAATGCGCTGCAGCACGCCGGGAATGCGAATCGTGTGCAGATTGTAATCGGGGAAGCCGTTGACGATGAGCCCGAGCAGGAAGATGATCGCGCTGCGCCGTAGAACATGCGTGGCCAGCATCGCACGGTTCGCGCCACGCTCGATCCGCCCAGCAAACGATAGTGTGATGGCGATGCCCACGGCGAAGAGAAATCCGGGAAAGATCATGTCGGTCGGCGTCGCGCCGTTCCACTGTGCATGCAGCAGCGGCCAGTAAACAGCGCTATAAGTTCCGGGATCGGTGACGAGAATCATGCCCGCCACGGCCATCCCGCGGAAGACATCGAGCGAGAACAGCCTGTTGAAAGCTGGAGCGGAGGCAGAACTTTCCTTCAGAGAAACAGTGCGAGCGGCGGCGATGGCAGTCATAGATGTTTGCGCAACGTTTGCGCAAAGCCATTTTAGCTGTTCAACCGCTCCAGGTGCCGAAAACCTTCCGTCTGCAGCAAAAGCCCGGCAAAGAGCGTGAAGTTATACGCGGCATGTACCACGGTGCTGGCTGCCAGCGACTGCAGGCGCAGCCGCACCACGCAGAGCGCGGCACTCACGACGCCAATCAACAGCAACGGTGCCCAGGCGCGCGAGACTTGCGTCGCGTGCAGCAGTGCAAAGGGAATCGTCGTCAATAAGACGGACAATGGAACCGTCATCCATGAGAATGATTCCGCCGAAAGTATTTCGCGTCGTATCAGCCAGCGAAATGCGTGAATGAATCCCGGCAACAGAAAGCCGCGAAAGGCCAGCTCCTCCAGCATTGGAGCGAAAGTGATACCGAAGAAGAGCATCATCCACGCGCCAAGCTGCGAGCCCATCATGTCTTCCATAATCGGCGGATCTTTCGGCATAGGCAGATAGTTGCCAAGCAGAGAGATCCCGAAGCCCAGCCCTAATCCCAGCGCCACCAACCAGAGCAAACGCGTTCGGGCTGCATCCGCATTCCAATGGATGCCCTCAGCAAAGGGACGCCGCCATAGGGCGGGGAAAATAACCATCGCAGCCAACGCGGTGAGCAGGTAGGTAAAGGTTTGTACCGGAATTGCCAGCCGTGCGTCCGTGCCCATCATCTGGGCAAGCGCGTGGTAGTCCTTCTGGCCGAACAGGTGAGACTGCTTCGCCAGAAATAAGCTCAAGCCTTCGCCGATAAAGAGCATCGGCAGCGCCAGCACAAAGAAAAGCACTGCATGGCCCAGGTGAGGAAGTTCAGATGCCGGAGGCGGTGGCTCTTCAGGATAAAAAAATTCAGGCGCGGACGGCTCCGCCGTTGGCGGAACAGGCGTCAGCGAAATAGGATCGAGCGTCACTGAATCATTTCTTTCTTTACCGTCTTGCGTTTTTTCGGAGCCGCATTGCCATTCTTCGCCGGCGTCAATTCCGGTTCAAGGGCAATCTGATGCTCCGCATAATACCGGCTCAGAAATTCTCCTGTATACGAGCCGTTAACGCGCGAAACCTGTTCCGGCGTTCCTGTGGCGATAACCTGTCCACCATCTTCGCCGCCTTCGGGTCCAAGGTCAATGATCCAATCGGCATTGCGAATCACATCCAGATTGTGCTCGATGATGATGATCGTATTACCCAGATCAGTGAGGCGATGCAGCACTTCGAGCAGCTTGCGCACGTCGTCGAAGTGGAGGCCTGTCGTCGGCTCGTCCAGCAGATAAAGCGTGCGCCCGGTCTGCCGCTTCGACAACTCCCTCGCCAGCTTCATGCGCTGCGCCTCACCGCCGCTCAGCGTCGTCGCTGCCTGCCCAAGATGAATATAGCCGAGTCCGACATCCACCAGCGTTTGCAGTTTCTGCCGCACCTGCGGAATATCGGTGAGCACCGGCAGCGCGTCCTCAATCGAGAGATCGAGCACATCGGCAATGGAATAGCCATTAAACTTTACTGCCAGTGTTTCCTGATTGTAACGGCGGCCGTTACAGATTTCGCACTGCACATACACATCCGGCAGAAAGTTCATCTCGATACGCCGCTGGCCTTCACCCTGACATGCCTCGCAGCGCCCACCCGCGACATTGAAGGAAAAGCGTCCCGGCTTGTACCCGCGCTCGCGCGACTCCGGCAGCATGGCGAAGAGATCGCGTATAGCGGAAAAGACGCCGGTATATGTCGCCGGATTCGAGCGCGGCGTGCGACCGATCGGTGACTGATCGATACGTATTGCTTTATCGATATTTTCGAAGCCGGTGATGCGTCCATGTTCGCCGGGTTCCTCACGCGAGCCGTAAAGCTGTTTGGCCAGCGCGCGATAAAGAATGTCATTTACCAGCGTGCTTTTTCCTGAGCCCGAGACGCCCGTCACCACCGTCATCACGCCCAGCGGAAACTTCGCCGTCACGTTGCGCAGGTTGTGGCTGCGCGCGCCTTCTACCGTAATCCACTTGCCATTGGTGGAGCGCGGTTCAAAGCGATGAAGAATCTTTACATCGCCCGCGAGATAACGCCCGGTCAGGGAATTCGCCGAGCTCATAATTTGCTCCGGCGTACCTTCTGCCACCACATGGCCGCCCAGCTTACCTGCCCCGGGTCCAAGATCGAGCACATAGTCGGCATGGCGGATCGTGTCTTCATCATGCTCGACGACGAGCACCGTGTTGCCAAGATTGCGCAATGATTCGAGCGCGCGAATGAGCCGCAGATTGTCTCGCTGGTGCAAACCAATCGAAGGCTCGTCCAGCACGTAGAGCACACCACGCAGGCGCGAGCCAATCTGCGTTGCCAGCCGAATGCGCTGTCCCTCGCCGCCCGAAAGCGTCGCAGCGCTGCGGTCCAGTGAAATATACCCCAGCCCCACGGCATTCAAAAACTCCAGCCGCTCGACCACTTCACGCCGAAGCCGCTCTGCAATCATCGCCTCGCGTTGTGAAAACTGCAGACCACGCGCGGCATCCACTGAACGCCGCAGCGATAGCGCCGTGAAATCCGCAATCGACAGACCGCCGACTTTGACCGCCAGCGATTCCGGACGCAGACGCCTGCCCTTACAAACCGGGCAGGTCGAAGCCGACATGTAATTCAGCATCCACTCGCGGTAGGTATCCGATTTCGACTCCTCCACCGCGTCCCGCAAATATGCGAGGATGCCATGAAAGCCGGTTCGCGGTGCCTCAGTCTTACCCGGCCCATGCAGCAGAATATCCTGCTGCTTTTGCGGAAGCTGCTCAAACGGCTTTTTCAAATCGATCTTGTAGCGTGTCGCCGCCAGCTGAATCAGCTTGAGCAGATACTGCGACGCCGAGCCCGGCCCAAGTCCGCCATCGAGCAGTGGCTTCGACCAGTCGGTGATGACCTTTGCCGGATCGAAATCGTAAATGCTGCCCAGCCCATGACACTCCGGGCAAGCGCCATACGTGCTGTTGAACGAAAAGCTGCGCGGTTCCAGCTTGGGCACATCGAGCCCGCAATCCGGGCAAGCCATCGACGAAGAATAAAGCTGCTCAGTGCCGCCAGAGATTCCAACCAGCACCAGCCCATTGGCCATCTGCAGCGCCTTCGCCACAGATTCGGTAAGCCGTTTCTCGATTCCAGGTTTCAGCACGATGCGGTCAATCACCGCTTCAATGGTGTGATTCTTGCGCTTTTCCAGGTTGATCGTCTCAGCCAGATCGCGCAGCTCGCCATCAATGCGCGCGCGAAAGCCCTGCTGGTCCAACTCATCGAGCAGGTCTTTGAACTCACCCTTGCGCCCGCGCACCACTGGCGCGTAAATCGTAACGCGCTCGCCCGCGGCCAGCGAGAGAATGCGTTCCACAATCTGCTCATGCGTCTGGCGCGAAATCGGCCGTCCGCAGTTAGGGCAGTGCGGCACGCCCACCGAGGCATAGAGCAGCCGCAGGTAATCGTAAATTTCGGTGATCGTGCCTACTGTCGAGCGCGGGCTGCGGCTCGTCGTCTTCTGCTCAATCGAGATCGCCGGACTCAGCCCCTCAATCGAATCCACGTCCGGGCGCTCGATTTGATCTAAGAATTGCCGCGCATATGCCGATAAGGTTTCCACATAGCGGCGCTGGCCTTCAGCGTAAATCGTATCGAAGGCGAGCGAGGATTTGCCGGAACCGGAAAGGCCGGTGACAACGGTCAGCGTGTTGCGCGGAATCTGAACGTTGATGTCACGAAGATTGTGCTGGCGCGCACCGCGCACGGTAATGTGTGTGATCGACATGCAGAATGAAATTCTGGGGAAAACTTGCAGATGCGGAAGGCAGGAACCCTTGCAAATGCGCTGACAGCCGTTCAGAATCGGAACAAGAACCCTATAGGTATCTTAGTTGGCAACAGAAAAGCGGGTCAATTCGCGCCCTTTTTCTGCGAGAATGAGCATCGTAGTAAGCGACTGCTCGAAATAGAGCACAGGTATGCCGCACAGGGCCACACAAGCGGCTGCCGGAAAAGAATTTGAGGATGCAGGACGCACTGAATTTGTTGATGTTGGTTTGCGCGGCGGTGGCTGCGCTTGCTTTTGGAGTACTGTCGGCTTACGGAATCTGCCGCGTAGCCTTTGCGGCATTGAAAATGCACGCCCGCTCTTATGCAGTACGGGCTCTGCAGCCTAAGCCGGGGATCGCCCGCGTCGTATAACACTATTTATTTTTTGACGAAAACAAAGAAGGCCGCCATTGGCGGCCTTTTCTATTGTGGATTTGCCTGCGGCTGCTGCTGCCGCCGCAACTGCTGCAATTCCTGCAGCATCTGTTCCGGCGTCTTTACCTGTCCGGGCTGCGATGGCGGTTGTTGATCCGGAATCGGACCGGGTTCCTGAGGATTCGGCTCAGGCCGCGGAGGTTGGGGCGAACTATCCGGCTGGTCCGGAACTGAGTCGTCCTGATCTTCATTCTGGTTCGTGTTCTGCTGCACGGGAGCCGTGTTTCTCGATGCATTATTCGCCGGGCCGCCGGTACGTGACGAGATCACAAGCTGCCTGGGTACCCCGGTGCTAAGCGAGCCCAGCATCATCACGTTGTAGCCAAGCCCGTCCAGCAGCGCTGACAGAACTTCGCGCGGCGCCGCAGGACCATAGGTGCCGAAGATGCGCTGGTCGCGCGGTGAGCCTTCGACGGTCATGCCAGTCTGTGTCGATATCTCGTGAAGAATCGCCGGAAGGCTCGCGTTGTCAGCCTGGATGGAAAGTTTCCCCGCCACGGTTTCTACCGAGGCAGGTTTCGCCGGCTGATCCAGCAGCGAGAGGGAAGACTGCGGAACAGGCTGCGGCGCAGGTGCAATCGCCGCCGCAGGCTTGGCTGCCGTGTTCTTGTGCAATGGCTGCCTGGGCGCAGTCTGCGCTTCTGCTATGGTTGCAGTGATGAAACCCAATAAAAGAATTCCGGCTTTTGCCTGTGACCGCATGGAAACCCTGGCGAAGCGCACCGTTCAAATCGCACACTTCTATGTACTAGACTAGCAGTGGCTTCGAATTGCTCACGAAAAATTTAGCGCGCCCGTCTTCAGAAGCAGAATTCAGTGGAGCGCGCGGCAGGTAATTATCGGTTTCATTATGAATCGCTGGTCCTCGTTATTGCTCGTTGCTGCATTGCCCTTCGGCGGAATCGCCCACGCCGTCACCTGCACCACTCAATCGCAGATGACGGAAGCGCAGCGCACCGCGTATGTGCAGGCAGTGCATACAATTACCGCCGATGTGCAGTCCGGTAACGCGGCGGGAGTAAAGGCGAATACGATCGCCAGTGTAGCCGCAAATTTCGACGGAATCGCTGGGACCATCCAGTCGGTAAATCCGCTGCTGCAGGGCGGCGCCATCACCATCGAGTCGATTTACAGCCTGCGCGCAACCGACCTCAAATCGCCAGCGGACACGCAGTTTTTTTGCAGCGTTCCCGGCTCACAGCTGCTTATTACCGTTTCCATCCCGCAGCTTCCGCCGGGAGACTACGCTCTGGCCGTGACCCATGCATCAGGCGTAAAGCAGCCGCAGCAGCTCTCCATGATCCTGGCCAATGATCCGGCTGGAAGCGCGCAATGGAAGCTCGCCGGTTTTTTCGTGCGGCCACTTACTTCAGGCGGACACGACGGCGTCTGGTACTGGACGCAGGCGCGCGCCTATGCCGCGAAGAAGCAGCAATGGAACGCCTATTTCTATTATCAAACTGCGGTTTACCTGCTTACGCCAGTCGATTTCATCTCCAGCCCGAATCTGGAAAAGCTGCAGAAGGAAATGGATGCTGTTCGCCCCTACGGGCTTTCTGGTGCCGAGCCCATGGCTCTCGCATCCAATGGTCAGACCTATGAAATTACCAGCCTGCGCACGGATGGCTCTCTGGGTGGCCTTGACCTTGTGGTGAACTACAAAACAGACAGCGTTTCTGATCCAGTTGCAACGCGAAGCCGCAACGTCGATGTGATGAAGGCATTGTTGACCCAGCATCCTGAGTTGCGGGAAGCTTTCCACGGGTTATGGGTTTACGCTCAGGCAGAAAATCAGCAACCCTATGCAAATGAACTCCCCATGAGCCAAATTCAGTAAAACAAGAAGAGCGACGATAAACCTCAAGAAAGAAGTTTTTGACGGATGGCGAATGTAATGGAGAAAACTTTGTCCCAGGCGATTGCGCAGCGGCGCGCTACGCCCAGCTTCGATGGCTCCCCCATTTCAGCCGATGACCTGAGGAAGATTGTGGAAGCAGGTTTACAGGCCCCCAGCGGCTACAACATGCAGCCGTGGCGTTTCGTCGTGGTTCGCTCATCGGAACAGAAGCGCCGCCTGCGGGGAGCCAGCTTCAATCAGGCCAAGGTGGAGGAAGCATCCGCCGTTATTGTTGCCTGTGGCGATGCAGACGGCTGGCGCAGCGGCGATCTCGAAGAAATGCTGAGACTCGGGCGCGACGGCGGCATGCCCGAGAACTATGCCGAGCTGGCCAAGGTCAATATTCCCAATTACCTCTCCAACCATCCCGATTTTCCCATGTGGCTCAACCGCCACGTCATGATCGCTTTCACCAGCATGATGCTGATGGCCGAAGTTCTCGGCTATGACACCGCCCCGATGGAAGGCTTCGAGCAGGAGAAGGTGCGAGAAGTGTTGAAGCTGCCCCTCAGCTATCACGTCGTCGCATTGTTGGCTATCGGACGTCTGAAGGGCAACGATAAGTTCCAGGGAGGCCGCTTCAGCATGGCTCGCACCGTCTTCGCCGAAGAGTTTGGCAAGCCAATGAAGTTTTAACGACTAACGCTCCCATGCTAACGCCAAAGGGCCTTATAGTTTACGGAACTAGTTTTACGGAACGTCATTCTGAGCGCAGCGAAGAATCTCCAGCTCCATCACGCGCGACAGTCTCGTCATCGGTCAGGCCTGAGCCCGATCACGCCAACGACAGATAACTCCTCAAGCTCTACGACAAATGAAACCTTAAGCTACAACTGCCATTCTGATGTTTTTGGGATTACCATCCAAGATTATGCCGACACGAACCCGGATCGTGCTTCTGGTATTGGTGCTCATCGCGTCAGGATTAGCCGCGGCCTTCATGGTACTCCTAGGCATGCGCGCCGACTTCCTGATGACACCCGAACAATCCGCGCGGGTACGCACGGCGAGCGATGTCGTTTGTGATCTTTTCTGGGCGATGCAAATTCCGATTGTCTGGGTGGTATGGAGAGGCTCCTGGGCTTATCGGGGACTTCTGCAGGTTCCCCTCTCGCTTTTCTGGTCGGTCGTGTGTTCGATCGGTGGGGGGTTTTTATGGCTCACTCTCTCTGATAAAGTATGGATTCGTGTGATCTACCATCTCAGTCTCAGGTAGTTTTTGCCTTTCGCGCCTCTCATTTGGCTCGCAAATTCCATTCTTTACTTCTTGCTGGCCATTACACGAATCACGGAAACTAACCATTCTCCGTACAAAACAGGAGGAGTAGGACAGATGCGCCGCGAATATTCTGAGGCCCCCATCGTTGGAGTCGGGGCAATCATCTTCAACGACGAAAATCAGATCCTGCTCATCCAGCGCGGACAGGAGCCATTAAAGGGCGAGTGGTCTCTCCCCGGAGGCGCGCTGGAGCTTGGTGAAACACTGGAGCAGGGAATTCGCCGCGAGGTGCTCGAAGAAACCGGTCTCGAAGTGGAACCAGTGCAGATCGCCGAGGTCTTCGACCGTATTGTTCACGATGAAGCCGGCCTCGTTCGCTTCCATTACGTGCTGGTCGATTACCTCTGCCGCGTCACCGGTGGCACTTTATGTTGCGCCTCCGATGCGGCCGCGGGCCGATGGGCAAGCCGCGAGGAGTTGAACGCACACAGCATCTATCGCGTAGCGCCCTTCACCGTCGCAGTCATCGAAAAGGCATTCAGCCTTAGAATCCGTTAAGAAAACCCGCCAAAAAAGTGCACAAATTGACACTCGTCTCATCTTTTGTCCGACCGATGAACTGGGCAACGGCAAAGCCGTGAAGGACGGAACGATGAGACGGATTCTTGTAGTGGATAGTGATCCCCGGATGTGCCAGGCGATTTTCAAAATACTTTCGTCAACACCTTGCGCAGTCTACTTCGCATTCGACGCGATCGCTGCGGTCACCGAGGCACGCAGGCACAATCCCGATCTGATGATCGTCGATCTCAGCCTCCCGGCAGGCAGCGGACTAGTTGTAGTGGAGCGCCTCCGCGCGATGTCGGCGCATGCGGCGCTGCCGATCATCATGATGGCCGAACGGGGAGCGCGGCTGGAGGCGGAAAAGGTTTTCGAGGCCGGGGCAAATGCGTTTCTGCCGAAGCCGTTAAACCCCAGTTTATTGCTTCACTATGTTTCCAGATTTCTACCCGCAACCGAGTCACCAAAACAATGGCAGGAGGCAGCCCAGATCTAAATATCCGGCTTCCACACATACGCTTCCTGCTGCGGCAGACCGAGATGGGCAAGCACGCGCGCGGCAAACTGCTTCGCCATTTCGGTGGAATCGATGGGATGGTTATAGAAGGCCGGAATGACCGGGAAGATCGTCGCCCCGGCATCGGCGGCAAGCGACATGTTGCGCAGGTGAATTTTATTAAAGGGCGTTTCCCGCACGCACAGCACAAGCGGGCGGCGCTCCTTCAGGCATACATCTGCGGCGCGCTCGATCAGGTTCTGCGCGAGTCCGTTCGCGATGCCCGCAAGCGTACCCATACTGCAAGGCAGAATAATCATCCCCCCGGACGGGTAGCTGCCGCTGGCAATCGATGCACCGATATCAGCCTCGGCATGCTGATGAATCTTATTCGAGGGATGGCCCAGCAGCTTCTCCACCAGCGCATTGCGCCCGCTGAAGTGCAGTTCCTCGGCGAGCACCCGCAGCGCGCTCTCTGATGCAACAAAATGGATTTGCGAAACCCGTGGATCCACATGCAGCGCCTGCAGCAGGTGCTGGCCGAAGACGGCTCCGCTGGCTCCTGTCATGGCAACCGTCAAATTGAATGGCTGATGTGTCATCGCGCTTTCGTCAGCTTAAACTATCAGCCGCTTTCGGCTGGGTCCACATTCTGCGAATGTACTTTGCCAGCCAATGAACGGTGACGACTGCCAACAGCAGGAAGCCACCGGCGATCCCGGCGGCAATGAGTGGATGCCTGGTCGCCAGCCACGTGACGCCGACGGCAAGAAGGTCCTCGCCGGTGCTGAGCACCATATTCGATATGGGTTCCGGGCTGGGCGTCACCGCCGCGCGCACCGCAGTCTTTGAACTGTGCGCCACCATGGCAATGCCGGCGCCGGCGATGGCAGCAAGCACCTGCATCTCGGGCGAGAGCTGCTCGCTCGCGTGGTACGCCAGCAGCGCAGCGACCGGGACGCGGACAAAGGTATGGAGCGCGTTCCAGATCATGTCGAAGGCGGGAATCTTGTCCGCGACAAATTCAACGGCAAACATGAAGCCACAAACCGCGATCAACCACCAGTGCGTCAGCATATCGAGTCCGACAGGCAACTCGACCCAGTGTGCCCGCGCCAACAACCCAAGCGTGAGCAGAGTAGCGTAGACGTTCAGTCCCGCAGCAAAGCTGGCCGCGATCACGAGTGCTGCGATAGTGGTGGGTGTGAAGGCATCCATGGCTAAACCGTCACCGTGGCTAATTTCGCCTTCCAGCCGCCTACAATTGCGCCCATCAGCACCATGCCGATTAACGAGATTCCCGTGTTGACCGCGAGAATATGCAGCCCTTTTCCTTCAAACGCATACTCTGCCGACCAGGTAGTCAGCACGAATCCGATCCAAGCAGCGATGCCGATCAGGATGCCCCGCAGGATCGTTTGTTTGCCGGAGATCTGCGTGAACCATGAGAGAGCAGCAGCCATCACCAATGCTCCCACGAACGCGATCAAGTATGCCAACACGACGATTGTGCCCTGATGGTGCAGCTCTTCCATGGTTTTGCCGATTCCGGCCAGCCATTCCCGCATGAAGATGGTGAACCAGACCGCCTGCACCGCGAAATACACCAGCGCCGCCACCAGGATCGCCAGATAATTCAACCTCACCCGCTGCGTTTCGAGCATGCGCAACCCTCCTCGCCAACGTAGGGAGCGATTGTACCTGACTATCTCTCACTTACTGTAGACGAGCAGAAAAGACAACGGCCTCTTCGGTATGACTAGGAAGAGGCCGTCTCCGCTTTTATAACGATGTCTTGGCAGCGCGCGACGACGGATGCGTACGCGGCTTCGCTTTGCCGTTGGTCTTCTTGCCCGGCATCTCGATTACACCGCGCATCCAGAAGTTGCCTTCCGGATCGACTTCGATGCCGTGGACCTCGCGCTCGAAGCCGGGAAAGCGCTTGCTGAACTCTTCCTGCGCCAGCAGAAAGCGAATGACCGCGCTATTCGCGTCGCCCAGTCGCTCGCCCGGCATGCTGATCGGAATTCCCGGCGGATACGGAACCAGCATCACCGCGGGAATGCGCCCGGCCATCTCCGTCAGGCGTACTTTCTCCGTGCCTTCGCGAATCAGCTTCTGATAAGCCTGCGCCGGCGTCATCACCGGATTTGCCTCGACGTCGAAAGCCTCCTGCAACAGGCCCGGAAGATTCAGCTCCTTCATGGCCGCGTGCATCTCTTCGCTCAGTTGCTTCAGGTCCGTGGTTCCATAGCGCTCCGGATACTTCGCCACCAGCTGCGGCAACGCTTCGCTCAGCGACGCCTCCTGATCGTAGAGACGACGGAATTCGAACAGCGTCTCCAGCAGGCTTCCCCACTTGCCTTTACTGGTGCCGACTGAAAAGAGCGTCAGGATCGTGTAATCGCCAGTGCGGGCAATCTCTACACGACGCGCATCGAGAAATGCGGTCAGGATCGATGCGGGAATTCCCCACTCCGCCATGCGCCCCTGCGCGTCGATGCCCGGCGTCAGAATCGTTACCTTCGTCGGGTCGAGCAGCACGTAGTCATCAGCGATATCTTCATCGCGGAAGCCGTGCCACGTCTCGCCCTGCTTCAGGGTCCAGCATTGTGAAGACTGCGCCAGCAGGCTGTCCGGAGCATCTTCAAAGCGGAATGTCTCGCCGCTTGCCGCATCTCTCACCGTGTCCGGCTGGAACATGCCAAAGAACCACCCGCCGCCCTCTTCCGCCTTCAAACGGTGAGCAACCGAAGCCATCGCCTTGCGAAAGCTGATCGCATCCTGAATCGTCTCCGTCATCAGTGTTGAACCCGCAGGCTCATCCATCATAGCCGTCGCCACATCAATCGAGGCAATCATCGGATAGAAGGGCGAAGTCGTGCCGTGCATCATGAACGACTCGTTGAACTGGTCGAACTCAAGCGGGGCTCGCGGACTCAGCTTGATGTGAATCATCGACGCCATCGAGAACGCGGGCAGCATCTTGTGGGTCGATTGTGTAGCGAAGAGCAGTGGACGATTCGGCATCTCGTCCGGTACATCCATCGCGAAGCGTCCACGATATAGTGGATGAAATTTCGCATACGCATACCATGCTTCGTCAAAATGCACGCGAGGTACGCTCTTCGCCAGCTGTTCCACCACGCTGTCCACGTGATAGCAAAAGCCGTCATAAGTAGAGTTGGTAACTACTGCGTAGCCGGGTTCTTTCGATGCAGCTCCGGCTGTGAATGGACTCTTGGCGAGCAACGCCTGAATATTCTCCGGCTGAAACTGCGACAGCGGAACCAGGCCGATCATGCCGAAGCCATTACGCGTGGGCTTAAAGTACACAGGCCGCGCGCCCGTGACCGTCAGCGAGTGGCAGATGGACTTGTGGCAATTCAGATCGGCCAGCACCATCTCATCCTGTGCAATCACACCATGCCCGACAATCTGATTCGAAGTCGAAGAGCCATTCAGAACGTAGAGCGTCCAGTCTGCGCCGAAGATGCGCGCCGCATTCCGTTCCGACTCGGCTGGAGGCCCGATGTGGTCCAGCCACGAGCCAAGCTGCGAGGTCGAAATGCCCAGGTCCGAGCGCATCAGGTTCTCGCCGAAAAACTTGTGAAACTCCATCCCGACAGGATGTTTCAGGAAGGCCACGCCCCCCATGTGTCCCGGAGCGTCCCACGAATACGCGCCCTGATCCGTATACTTCACCAGTTCGCGAAAATACGGCGGCAGCAGCTGCTCGTGATAGCGCTCGACGGCGAAGTCAACGCGGTTCGCAATAAACGCCGGAGTATCGCCGAAGAGGTGGATGTACTCGTGCACCTGCTTCACCACTTCCAGCGGCAGCTCGCTTACCAGCGTGCGGTCAGCGATGAGGAAGATCGGCAGCTTCTTGTTGCGGCGGCGCACGGCACGGATAATGCGCAGCGCGGCGCGCTCATCGAATTGATTGTTCTCCGCAAGATCCCAGTCCAGCAGCACGGCGCTTTCCGACGGATCGGAATTCACCAGCGCCAGCCCGTCTTCCGGGGTTGAGGTTCGCACCACGCGATAGTTTTCCTTTTCGATCGCCTCAATCAGGCGCTCCATGGCGCGGTCCGAAACTGAATCGGTCCCGCCAACTTCACTCGCGATGAGCAGAACCCACCGGTCTTGATCCATCCAACAACCTCTCTTTTCCTACTCTATGCGCTCGAAAGCACATAGCATTGCCCGCCGTTTGAACAGCGCGTTAAATTTTAATGGAGTCGTATCTTTAATCTGACCGCAGGACACGGTCGAATTATGCTGCGCGCGGGAGCCGCTCTCTACACCGATTCAGTCCTTCTCAGCCAGAAACTCTTCTGTTTCATTTTAATAGGAAATGGACGGAGTCTGTGGCCTGGGGGGAAATTTATGAAGAGCTGCCAGAGCAGTCATACCGCAGGGCGACCACGCCGCTCGAGTAGCTCTTTTCCTCGATTAGCCGCAGTGATCTTTCAGCGGCCATTTTCGGAAAGAGCCGAATACCGTCTCCCAGAAGAATTGGCATGATCGCAAGCGAAACCTCATCAATCAGACTCGCATTAAAAAAGCTCTGTGCGAGGTAAGAACCGCCCACCAGCCAGATGTCTTTTCCCGACTGCATTTTCAGTTTCTTCACCAGCGCAGCCGGTTCCTCGTTAACCCAGTGAACGCCCTCGTATGCAGGGGGCGAAGGATTGCGGGAAAAAACATAGTTTGGCATCCCCGGCATCGCCGACTGTCCATGCCTGACCATGAAGTCGTGTGTCTTACGACCGATCAACGCTGCATCGACGCTCGCGAAAAACTCCTTCAACCCGTAATCCTGGTCGTCCAGCAGCCAGTCAGCCGAGTGATCCGGACGTGCAATATAGCCGTCAAGGGAGCAGGCAAGGGAATAAAGAACGCGACGCATGCGGAGACGTTAGCATAATGACTATGCAGGATGAAATTTTCATGCAGGCTGCACTCGAAGAGGCGCGTTTCGCTGCCGCCGCCGGCGAAGTCCCCATAGGAGCCGTAATCGTCCTCAACGGCGAGGTCATCGCCCACGGCCAGAACCGTGTGCTGCGCGACGTAGATCCCACCGCACACGCCGAAATCGTCGCCATGCGGGCCGCTGCATATGTAGTCGGAAATTACCGCCTGCTCAACTGCGAGCTATATGTCACGCTGGAGCCATGCGCCATGTGCTCCGGAGCGATGATCCACGCGCGTCTCGCCCGACTGGTTTACGGAGCAGCCGACCCCAAGGCCGGAGCCGCAGGCTCTGTGCTCGAAGTGCTGAATCATCCAAAACTGAATCACAAAATGCCGGTGACTTCCGGCGTTCTTTCGGAAGAGTGCGGAACAATCCTAAAAGAATTTTTCCGCTCTCGAAGAGATTTGTAACTGAAAAAGATACAAAAACCACCCTTCGAGCCAATCATCTCGGGTGCCCCATCCTTTCGCGCTGTTAGCGAAAGGGTGGGAAAGCAAAAAAGCACCGTGCCCAAGTCTTGAAACGACGGCGTTACTCAATCAGTCGGGTACCTCATCCTTTCGCGCTGTTGGCGAAAGGGTGGGAAAGCAAAAAGCAGCGTGCCCAATATCTTGAAATGAACGGCGTTACTCAATCATGCGTAAGGACACGAATCATCTCTTCCGCGTCCGGATACTCCCGTATCAGCTCAATGCGTTTTCCCGATTCGTAATCCGCATAATCAAATCCCGGACCCACCGTACATCCGAGCAGTGCGAAACTTCCTCCGGGAAGCAAACGCGATCCCTGCCAGACATACTTCGGCACGGTAAGCTGCACACGCATACCGGCTGACAGATCGTGGCCGAGAATCTCCGTCCGCACACTGCCATCCGGCCATAGCTGCAGCATCTCCACTGGGTCGCCAAGATAGAAATGGAATATCTCATCGGAAGCCAGCCGGTGCAGCTCGGAAAATGTATGCGGCTCAAGCAGGTAATAGATGGCCGTGCCCGCCGATCGCGCAGCCGGATACCGTTCCGGCAGCGCTGATTTCGGAATCGCTTCTTCTGAGCGCCAGGTTTCGGCAAACCATCCGCCTTCGCATGGATGCGCTTCCAATATGAGGAGCTTCTTCAATTCGTCGGCTGTCACAGGCCCATCATAAATTGCAAAGCAAGGGAACACGCGCCTCTGCAAAGGTGTCTATAGCGGCAGGTGTCTCGCTCACCAACTCTCGATTGGTTTGGAGTCACTATGTTTGAAGACAGTCTCACGGAATCGACCGGCCGCATTCGCACGCGCAGCCGGTATTTTGCTATCGGCTCATTCGTCCTCCAGGCGGCGCTGCTCGCCGCTCTGGCTATCTATCCATTTCTACATCCGGCTAGTTTGCCCGATCACGCCCTCACCATGCTGCTCACCGCGCCGCCTGTGCCGCCATCCCCGGCGAGCCTGCCTCAACGTACTGAGGCACTCGCCACACATCAGCAGATCGTCATGATCGACAATCCGCTGGCAGCTCCAACTCTCATTCCACAACACGCCGCAATGAATGTTACCGACGCGCCACCTGCCGCAGTCGATACAGGCCTCGGCAGATCCGCTTCAGGCCAGGAGGGTGGCCTCTTCAGTTCTCTGGGCTCGCCAGCTCCTGCCGTCGTAAAGCCAGCCCCAGCGAAAGGGCCCGTCCATGTCTCCTCTGGCGTCGCCACTGGCCAGTTGCTTACGCCCATCCAACCCGTCTATCCGGCAATTGCAAGGGCTGCACGAATCCAGGGGACGGTCGTAGTCCAGGCCATAATTTCAAAGCAGGGAGCCATAGAGCAGTTGCACATCGTCAGCGGGCCGCCGATGTTGCAATTCGCGGCTTCTGAGGCTATCCAACGCGCCCGCTACCGCCCCTTCATGCTCAATGGCGAGCCGGTTGCGGTAGAAACAACTATCAACGTCGTATTTACCCTGGGCGGCTAAAAAGCCATCTAAAAAACCGGGCTGCCAAACGTATGTGCGGCCCGGTATTATGTCTCCCATGCCGATTTTGCTCTACACCGCGAACTGGTGCCGCGACTGCCGCGAAGCCAAGCGTTTCCTCGAGAAACACAACATTGCCTATCTTGAAGTTGACATCGAATCAACCCCGGGAGCGGCAGAGGAAGTGGTTCGCAATGTCGGCAAACGCGCCATCCCCCAGTTCGTCATCGATGGCAAATGGGTGCAACCCTATCGTCCCGGCTATGGTTTTTTGTATGAAGAGATGAGCGAACTGCTCGGCGTTGCGATTTAAAGCGTCCCAAAAAATCTTCTAAAGAAAATTTCAAACCTGCCGAAACTTTTTTTCCGAAAAGTTGTCTTCGCTTAGAGAGAGGCAACACTTTCCAAAGGTGCTCCGCTTCTTCAATAGCAGCAAACCCTCCTCGGACAACGAGGATGCCGACAGGCTTCCTCGTTGCCTTTTTCTATTCAAGAATGGTCGCCGTCAGCTCCACCTGGAGCTTTCCTTTTCCCTGCAGATTGTCTGAAGAAAAAATGACCGTCGGCTTTCCCATCGGTATCAGTGAGTTCGCCTGCCAGCGATTCTGACGCAGGATCGGCGGCTGGCTCGCGGTTTCCGCATCGGCGGCAATGCTGCTGATATCCGCCGTGATCCCCGCAGAAAATTTGCCGTTTACTTCATGGGCATCCCGGCAGTCCACGCTGACTCCCACGTCTATATATTGAATATCGCCCTTATCACTCGACTTGACCGGTACTTTGGTGCCGGTGCGAATCTGGTTATAGCTGTGATCCGAGATGGTCGTCGAATATGAACGGCTGTTCACAATCTTCCCGCTGTCACCAACCTCCTCGACCGTAAACAGCAAATGGAAGAAATGTGGCGGAGAGTCGGGCACTTTCCCGGTATTTTCCTGAGCGAAAAGCCGCGGTGTTCCTGCGGTGAAGGCCAGTATGAGGCAAAATAGAATCGTTTTTTTCACGTTCGCTCCTTATGGGTTATGGCTGAGTAATATGCGTAATCGGTGGTATATCCAGATCGGCAATATGGAGAGGTTTGCCGCCTTGTTCCTGCGCCTGGGCGATGTCGCTTTGCTCGACTGGCGGCGCATGTGTAGCGAAGCTCACCAGCCGGCGCTCCTGCTCGCTCAGCGAATCGGCAGCAGGGAACTGATCGAGCTTAGGCAACGGGTGCGACCGCTTCGGGTTGATCCGTATTCCCGCTTTCTCCACGTGAGGCTTGGCATGCGGGACCAGAGGCGTTGCAGGCGCCGATTCATATGCTGGCTTCAGAGCCGCCGTCTTCACTGCAGATTTGGCATGGGGTCGCAGCACAGATACCGTCAGCAGCAGGCAGGCCAATACCGGTATAGCGAAGCCGAGCCTTAAGAACCACGCACGCCGCTGACCTCGCGCCTCCACCGCAGCCATCACCCGCGCCGTAAGCACGCCCGCATGCCCCGCCTCAGCCGGATCGGCATAGGAGGCAAGTGCCCGCTCGAACTCAGATTTGTTTCGCTGCATAGCTTCTCCCTTCCAGCGTCGCCAGCTTTTTTCGCAGCAACTGTCTTGCGCGCAGAATGCGCGTGCGCACGGTACCTTCCGGAATCTCCATGATCCGGGCAATCTCGCCCGATGTCAGCTCCTCAATCGTCGAGAGGGCAAGAGGCTGGCGAAACTCTTCCGGCAACGTATCCATCAGGCGGTGCACTTTCTTCTGCCAATCAGCATCGAGCGCCATCTGCTCCGGATTCGGCAACTCGGACGCGATCTCCATCTCTTCCATCGATGCGCCAGCGTGTTTGGGCAGCCGGTCAACGGCAGACCGCCACGCGACCCGTGCAAAATAAGCCTTCTCCTCGCGCATGCCGCGCCATGCTCCGTTGCGATAAAGCTTCAGAAAGACTTCCTGCACCACATCCTCGGCGTCATGGGAATTGCGCAGCACCGCGTAGGCCACGCGAAAGACAAAGCGGGAACAGCGCTCGACGCATGCAGCGAATTCCGCTTCATCTTGCTTTGCCAAGCTGGCTCACCGCTCCCATTCACACGCAAAGACGGCGCGAGGACGCGGGGCGTTCAGATATTTTTCAAAGATCGTGAAAGTGAGTGGAGGCGATCAGGCGCTCCCGGGAGCGTAAGGCGCGCGGTCAACAAATGCTGCGGCGAAAAGCCGGGATCGGCTTCAGCATGTGCGCGAAATAATCTAAACAGTGCGTCTGATCGATGCGAGAGCGGAGCCTCTGAGAGCGTGTTTTGGGTAGAAGCACCGGGTTTCAGCCCGGTGAATAAGTTCAGCGAAGAGCAAGGGGCTTCAGCCCGGGCTCTTCATCCTTCGTCATCGAGCGTCTGATCGATGCGAGAACGGAGCCTCTGAGAGCGTGTTTTTGGGTAGAAGCACCGGGCTTTAGCCCGGTGAATAAGTTCAGTAAGAGCGAGGAGCTTCAGCCCCGGACCTTTCTTTCTTACTTCGTCTTAAGGGCGAAGCTAACGCCGCCCGGCACGCCATTTCAAGGCAACATAAGCCAGATATCCAAGCTGAATAACCCAGGTCGCGGTATAAGCCAGCACAAGGTGTCGATGAAACATCGGATCCATAGTCTTAACCTGTCACTTCCAGCGCCCGCAGCGCTTCTTTTTGTTCTTTCAACTGATCCCTCAGCGCGACCGCATAACGGAAGCTCGCAATCAAAATGCCCCACGCCAGCCACGCCGCCAGATTCCACCAGACGGCAGGCATCATGCGGGGATCCACTCCCGAGTTCGCTCCTCCGCCAAAAACCGGTGCCGGGTGCTGCGTTCTCCACCAGCGGGTCGAAAAGTAAACGATCGGCACGTCAACATAGCCAAAAATGGCCATCACCGCCGCCAGCGTCTGCATCTGCGGACCGGCAGCAAAGCGCCGCAGCAACAGATAAGCGACATAAATGAGATAGAGAACCAGTGTCGAGGTCAGCCGCTCATCCCAGGTCCACCAGATGCCCCATACGGGACGCGCCCAGAGCGGTCCGGTAATAAGCACGACCGTGCAGAAAACAACTCCCACCTCGGCATTGGCTAGCGCCATCGCATCGGCTTTCATCGCTCGAACCGGGTTGCTGTTGCGCGATACCAGATAAACAATCGACGCGATAAAGCTGACGAAGAAAAACAGGAACGTCATCATCGCGGACGGGAAGTGGTAGAAGAAGATGCGAAAGATATCGCCCTGAGCCTCATCTGCAGGAACAACAAACATGGCCACGCGAAATGCCTCAGCAAGCAATCCGACGGTAGCCGCAGCCCACAGCCAGCGAAACAGCTTCATTCCCGGTCCTTGATGGAAAAATTTAAATACCAGTGTAACGCCGGATGAATTCCGCATACTGGGATAATTTTTTATCGGATGGAAAGAACTTTGCCAGCCATAAGTATCAATCTCACAAGAGTTTGGCCGCCCGGGAAGCATTGACAATATATTTTTGAAAGCTTGTCAAATTTCCTGCTTCACAAACGTTGCATTGGAAGAGTAGATTGATTCGCCATGGCAACAACTACCCTTATTATCGGCGTTATCCTTCTTGGAATCGGTCTTCTGGGCCATCACTTCTTCACCCGTCAAAAACGGTCGCTCCACCCCGACGAGCACAAAGCTCGCAGATGGGTGATGACCATCGGCTCGCTTGTCGCAGGATTATGGCTCGTTGCTTTTTCCGCAGCCGAACTCTTGCGCAATTATCACGGCCACTAGAAACCTCAAATACCGCAAGCTGAAAGCATCTGGAGCGGGAAATGCCCGTCCCGACGCAGCCTTCGGGTTTTGCGTGTCGACGCGATACGTGTTTCTAACTTCCGTAGATGTTCAACTTCGGACACGGACCGTCCGCTTGCGGACGTGTCTATGAAGTTCCTGCTCAGCGAAGCGCGTCAAAGATCGTGAAATCAAGCGGCTGTAGATTTGCTGGTATGGCATCCAGAATGCTCTCAGCTCAACGAGGGCCTCGATGACACGCCCATTCCTGCAGGATCTTCGTCACGCCATTCGCAATCTGCGCAAATCCCCTGGGTTTGCTCTGACCGCTATCGTCACTCTCGCCCTTGGCGTCGGCGCGGTCACAGCTGTCTTCAGCGTGGTGCGAGCCGTTCTGCTCAACCCCTTCGCATTCCACAATCCCGGCCAACTCATCGTCGTGCGCGAAACCTTGCAGGAGATGCAGAACCAGTATCCAGCCCTCCCCGTCAATTATCTGCACTACACGCGCCTCAAGGCCGACTCCCGGACGCTTGAAGACGCCGCCATCTTTCAGGACCACAATGAAAGTCTCTCTACCGATGGTGGCCATCCGCAGATTGTCACCGGACTCTCCGTCTCGTCGAGTTTCCTTTCCGTGCTTGGCGTCCAACCTGTCTTCGGGAGAAACTTCACCTCCGACGAAACTGCCCCGGGCCGTAACGGTGACGTAGTTCTCCTCAGCTATGAAACATGGCAAAAATTCTTTCAAGGTGATGCGGCTGCGGTCGGCAAATCAATTCGGTTAAACGGGGAGTCGAAGACCATTATTGGCGTGCTCCCGCAGTCGTTCCGGTTTCCAAATATCTCTCTGGGCTCCAACATGCCGGCAAGCTTGTCGGGCAGTGAAGGGGGCTATGCATTCCTTGAGCCACTTATCCCCGGCCAAAACACTCTCAAGAACGATGTCTTCAACTACAACTACAAAATGATCGCGCGGCTGAAGCCCGGCGTCGCCATCGCTCAGGTGCAGGCTGAGCTTCAGGGATTGCAGCAGGCACACACCTTATCGGCGCACCTGCCCGTACACCTGGGCATTGCCGTCCAGCCATTTGCCAAAGACATCACCGGCGGTGTCAGCACCGCGCTCTGGCTGCTTTTCGCTGCTGTCGGCGCGGTTCTGCTGATCGCCTGCGTCAATCTGGCGAACCTGCAATTGGCGCGTGCCGTCTCCCGTGAGCATGAAATCGCCGTCCGCACCGCATTGGGCGCAAACAAGAGAAGGCTATTTCAGTCCAGCCTTGCCGAGAGTCTGGTTCTGGCGATTGCCGGTGGCGGCGTCGGCATCTTTCTTGCAGAAGCAGGCGTAAAGCTGCTTCTGCAAATTGCGCCAGGCAATCTGCCTCGTATGCAGGAAGTGCATGTGAACTGGATCGTCCTGGTGTTCGCTGCTTCGGTGGCCATTTTAACGGCGCTTCTCTTCGGAACTTTGCCTGCACTGCGCTCTCTGCGCGTGCAGCCGCAGCAGGCGATGCAGAGCAACACCTCGCGCGCAGCCAATACGCGTCAGGGCGCAACTACGCGAAATGTGCTCGTAGCCACGGAAGTAGCCTGCACCGTTGTGCTTCTCATCGTGACTGCCTTGGTCATACGCAGCTTTGCGCGCGTACTCGATCAGGGCCGCGGCTTCAATGCCAGCCATGTCACCGTCGCACAGGTGGATCTCTACGCGCCGCAGTATGGCGATACCCAAAAAGACTCCGATGCCGCGAAGATCAGCTTTATCGAGCGTTCGCTGCAGCGTATGCGGCAGTTGCCCGGCGTTCAGTCTGCGGCCATCACCAGCGAACTGCCAATGACTGGCGACACCTGGGTCGATGGTATCCAACGCGCAGATCACCCTGTGCCTCCGGGACAGGAGCCGAAGGTAAACGTACGCTGGGTAAGTCCAGATTATTTCTCCTTGATGCAGGTTCCGTTGATGACGGGCCGCTATCTGACTAAGGACGACAAAGCGCATCCTGACCGGGTCGTGATCTCAGAGAGCGCCGCGCGCGAGGCATGGCCCGGAGAAAATCCTGTCGGAAGGGAAATGCAATCCTTCGGCGACGGATCAGGGAAGCTCACCGTGGTTGGCGTAGTGGCCGACGCGCGCATCAACAACTTGAAGCAGGTCGTCAACACCGTATACCTTCCCTTCTGGACATCTCCTCCATGGCACGTGGTGTTTCTTATCCGCAGTTCGTCGCCAACTCAGGCGCTGGCACCAGCTATACACCGCGAGATATGGAACATCGATCCGCAAGTCGCCATTCCCATTCTGAAGTCGATGGACGAGCAGATCAGCGATTCAGTCGCGCTCGAACGTTTTCAGACCATGCTGTTATCGTCTTTCGGCATCGCTGCGTTGTCTCTGGCGTTGCTCGGAATCTATGGGGTGCTTTCCTACTCCGTTTCGCGGCGCGCGCAGGAGATGGGCATTCGCATCGCTCTGGGCGCAGGTAAAGCAGAATTGGTGAAGCTGATCGTGCGACAGGCGATGCTTCCGGTGGCCTGCGGACTGGGGGCTGGTCTGGTTCTTGCCGCTTTCATTACGCGCACCATGCAGAGCATGCTCTATGAGACGAACCCGGCAGATCCATTAGCAATCGGCATCAGCGTAGCCGTGCTGCTGCTGGCCGCTGTTTCTGCAGCTATGCTGCCAGCCTACCGCGCTACGAACACAGATCCGATCAAAGTGCTCCGCGCCGAGTAGAAATGGCTGTCAAGAGGTAAAAAGTTTGGAGAACGTTGCATGTAATTGATTCTTCGATGCATTTGTTGTAACAATGATTGTCAGAGAATATCGGGTAAAAAAGCTAAACTGGAAATAGGAAGAAGAGTTCAGCGTCGTTGTTTGCCTCTAGGAAGAATGCTACATAGATCCCATGCTAAGTCATTGAAAACACTAGAAAGCAGTTAAGCCTTTTAAAATCATAAGTATAGTAGGGGATGATTCCCCGCTAAGTGATTGAAAACAGGTAAAAAGGGACAGCTGAGAGGGGGGTGAGGGGGTAAGCCGCCTCCTGCGTTCGCCAAAAATCTCTTTTGATTTGGATAAATCACTAGTGAATTGAGACTTTCGCTGAAAAGATAACGTCCACGGAAGCACCCGATAAAGGGTTCAGTTTCCTTGACGAGTCGCAGGCATGTGACTCGCCTCCCACGGCAGCCGCGTATTTACTCCGGCTGCCGCTTTTTTTATGGTTCGTTGCTTAAATCGACAGGAAGTGCGCGACCCTGGCTGCTGCTTTCCCGAGCCAGTTCGATCAGGCGCGTCGTGCGCCAGGCCTGCTCCGGCTTTACCTCGAGCTCGCCGACGCCGAGCAAGGCATCGCGCACGTTGGCATAAAGGCCGCGGTAATCGCCGGTTTCAGTCGGAATAGATTGCGGCGCGGCATTCTCAACATAGAGTTTGCCCCAGGCCTCTTCGGGCTCGTCGCCGAAGCCCAGGCTATCGAAGGTTGCTCCGGCTTTCAGCGCATCCTCCTGCGGATCGATGCCGAACTTGATGAAGCTGCCTTGAGTGCCGTGCAACGTGAAGCGCGCTCCCAGCTTGCAGGTCAGGTTCGAAGCGCGGAGATATACGGTGAGTTTCGGATAAAAGAGCGCGAGATCAAACGCATCGTCGACCGTGGCGTTCTCACGTTCTTTACGGACGCTGGCGAAGATGCTTTCCGGCTTGCCGAAAAGCGTCAGTGCCTGGTCGATCAGGTGCGAGCCCAGGTCGAAGAGCGTTCCTCCGCCTGGACCGCCGTTCTCGCGCCAAACCTGCAGCCGCGGCTGCGGACGGAAGCGGTCATAATGCGACTCAAATGCAGCCAAACAGCCTAGTTTTTCGCTCGCCAGCAGGGTTTTAACAGTCTTGAAGTCACCATCCCAGCGGCGGTTCTGATAGACGGTCAAAAGCCTCTTCTTCTGGCGCGCTAACTGGATCAGATGCGCCGCCTCATCCGATGTGAGCGTAAACGGCTTATCGACAACTACATCTTTACCCGCGCGCAGGCATTGTTCCGCTACCTCGAAATGAGAGAAGCTCGGCGTACCGACAACTACAAGCCGGATGCTCTCGTCGGCCAACAGTTCCTCGATCGAGCGATAGATGGTCGCCTCTGGATAGGCTTTTGCGGCCTCGTCGCCTTTACGCTGCACGATGGCCGCAAGCTCGAGCCCAGGTGTAGCCGCAATCACGGCCGTATGAAAGATGCGGCCAGCAAGGCCGAAGCCGATGACTCCGGCGCGGATTGTATCTGTCACGGTTGCAAATCCTTATAGGTGAGGAACGTACTCATTCTCTATCCAAGGCCGCTTCCTCTGCAAGCTCAGCCCGTTCCACGAGAGTTGGCTTCTGCTTCTCGCGTTCCATCAGCAGAATGAGCGAGCGCCCTTCAAGGCGCACCCTGCGTCGAGCAGTGGATCTTTTGAATGGCGTCTCCACATGATTCGTGTTCAGGATGCACTGCCATATCCCATCCTGCGGCGTAGGCGGCAACTGGAAGTTGACCGGCTCATGATGCGCATTCAGGAGAAACAGGAAGGAGTGATCCGTAATCTTATTGCCGAGCTGATCGGTCGCTGCGAGCGTTGCCCCGTTCAGCATCATGCCGAGAGTGCGGACCCAGCCGGAATTCCATGCGTTCTCGTTGAGCTCCTTGCCATCGGTTCCGAACCATGCGATATCGCGTGCGGCGGAATTGTGAATGACGCGATCCTGGAAGAACTTGCGGCGGCGAAGGTTAGGATGACGCTTGCGCAGATCAATCAGGCGGGAAGTGAAGTCAATCAGCAGTTCCTTTTCCTCTGACGGACTCCAGTTGTACCAGCTGATCTCATTGTCCTGGCAGTAGGCATTATTGTTGCCGTTCTGTGTGCGCCCCATCTCGTCACCGCCGGAGATCATAGGCACACCCTGCGATAGCAGAAGCGTGGAGAGAAAGTTGCGCATCTGCCGCTCACGCGCATGCTTGATCTCGGGGTTATCGGTCGGCCCCTCGGCACCCATGTTCCAGGAAGCGTTATCGTTCGCGCCGTCCTGGTTGTTCTCGCCATTCGCCTCGTTGTGCTTGTCGTTGTAGCTGACCAGATCGCGTAGCGTGAAGCCGTCGTGCGCAGTCACGAAGTTGATGGAAGCGTACGGGCGTCTGCCGTCATGCTGATAGAGATCGCTCGAGCCGGTAAGACGATAACCGACATCGGAAAGCTGTCCGTCATCGCCCTTCCAGTAGCGTCGGACTGTGTCGCGGTATTTGCCATTCCATTCTGCCCACTGAACAGGGAAGTTGCCGACCTGATAGCCGCCTTCGCCTACATCCCACGGCTCGGCAATCAGCTTGACGTCCGCCAGCGTCGGATCCTGATGGATGATGTCGAAGAATCCGCTCAGCCTGTCCACGTCATGCAGTTCGCGGGCAAGCGTCGCCGCCAGATCGAAGCGGAAGCCGTCCACGTGCATCTCCAATACCCAGTAACGCAGCGAATCCATAATCAGCTTCAAGACCTGCGGATTGCGGACATTGAGGCTGTTGCCGGTACCGGTGTAATCCATGTAGTAGCGCGGATTATCCGCCAGCGTGCGGTAATAGGTGAGATTGTCGATGCCTTTATACGAGAGCATCGGTCCCATGTGATTGCCTTCGGCAGTGTGGTTGTAGACCACGTCGAGGATGACCTCGATGCCTTCGCGATGCAGCGTCTTGACCATCGCCTTGAATTCAGCGACCTGGTTGCCGGTGTCCCCGGTGGAGCAGTACCTGCCGTGAGGCGCAAAGTAAGAGAGAGTGTTGTAGCCCCAATAGTTGCTGAGACCCTGCTCAACCAGATGACTGTCGTTGACGAAGTGGTGTACAGGCATCAATTCCACAGCAGTCACGCCGAGACGGGTCAGATGGCGCAGACTCGCGGGCGAAGCTAGTCCGGCGTAGGTGCCACGGAGAAACTCCGGCACGTCCGGGTTCTGGATGCTGAAGCCGCGCACATGTGTCTCATAGATGATGGAATCGACAAGCGGCGTACGGAGCGGGCGGTCCTGTTCCCAGTCGAAGTATGGATTGACGACAATACTCTTCGGAATACCCGGGGCGCTGTCGCGGTCATCGCGGTTGAGGTCCGCATCGCTGCCGCCAAAAGAGTAGGGGAAAATGGCCTGTGTCCAATCCACGCGGCCGGCCACGGCCTGCGCATACGGATCGACCAGAAGCTTGGATGCGTTGAACCGGAGACCTTTTTCCGGTTGCCAGGGTCCGTGTACCCGGTACCCATATCTCTGCCCCGGCTGTACGCCTGGCAAATAGCCATGCCAGACGAAGGCTGTAGTCTCTGTCAGGGGGATTTTTTCTATTTCCGCGCCTTCTTCATTGAAGAGACAAAGTTCGACCCCTTCAGCGAGTTCAGAATAAAGTGCGAAATTTACGCCTGTTCCGTCCCACTTTGCACCAAGAGGGTAAGGCTTACCGGGAAGAAGCGTCGTCGGCATATTCCAATATCTCTTTCTTCTGGATTGATTTTGGGTTCCAACTATCAGAGGCGAATGGGAACAAAAATGTTGCTCAGCAGCGTTTTATCGCTTCTTGCGCGCGAATTTCAGGCCTGACCATTGCGAATTGACAGAGCAAACCTTGTAATCGACAAAGCCTCCGTCAAGGCCAGCTTCGCGGACGTCATTCTGGTTGAAATCGCTTCGCTGCTTCGCCGCACTCTTACGGTGGATGATCCAGAATGAAGCCCCTTCAGGTAAATGCGCCTGGGCGTGATGGACCTCAGCCAGCGTTTCTCGTAATGAATGCGCTACGTATAAAACCAGCCGGGTTGTCTCGGTAATACGCGATCCGAGAACCGCATCTTCGGGCAATTCACCGATGATTTCCGCGATCTCGCCATCCATATCTCCGATAAGTGCTATGTCCATCTTTTCGAAGATACCAAGCTTTCGCGTCAGGCTGGAATGACTCCATCTCTGCATGTGAGGCACGGGATGAACGGGGGCGATGGGCGGCGAGGTAATCGCCTGTTTGAGGGCTTTTTTAACCTGTTTCCATGAGGTAAAGACGGCATCTGGAAGTTCGGAATGCAGCCGCGCGACCTTTTCTTCCAGACCACCTGCAAAGACGATCGGAATATGCCGCGTGGTTTTGCTCCTGCGCAGGACGATGGCAACCTCGCGTCCGTGTGAAGGCAGCCGATCGAGATCGATGAGCACTATCGCCGGGCTCAGGCTGCTGAAGTGAGTGATGTAGGCACTGGTTCCGTGAAGCGAAGATGCTTCTACGCGATAACCGAGCTGGGAAATTTCCTGGGAGTGCTGTCGCGCAATCTCATCGTTCCAGGAAACGAGCCGAACCAGTGACGATGCGGCTTTCATGCGGTTCGCTCTATGCCGAGGCCCGTAACTCGGCTTCTTCGTGCGGCGTATGGTCCGCGACGGGACGGAGTGGTAGGAACAGGCGAAAAACAGTACCGTGAGGGGCATGCTGGCGCGAACGCACCTGCACGAATCCACTATGTTTAGCGACAATCTCGCTGCTGATCCACAATCCGAGGCCAGTACCGGTAATACCTTTCGTGGAAAAGAATGGCTCAAAGATGCGGTCGCGGGTTGCGCGGCTCATGCCTGCGCCGGTATCAGCCACAGAGATAACGATCCCTGGATATCCATCTCGCCAATTCCGTCCCATCCGGGTACGAAGGATCAGGGTTCCGCCACTGGCCTGCATTGCGTCGATGGCGTTGCCGATGAGATTGGCCAACACCTGCCGAATCTCTCCGTCGTAAGCGATGATATTCGGGACGTTACCAAACTCACGGATAGTCTCGATATTTTGCGCACGCATGCGAATGTCGTAAAGAGCGAGTACCGTCTCAAACAGGTCATGTACATTCGTCTCGGTCGCGCGGGTGCTCTGGCGATAAAAACGCAGCGTCTGCGTAGTGATATGCGTTACGCGGTTCAGCTCGTGTTGTGCAAGCTTGACATACTGACTAGCTGTGTCATCGAGATTGCATTGGCTCAGCAAATAGATGCAGTTCGTAATTGCTTCCAGTGGATTGTTGATTTCGTGGGCTACAGAGGCGGCGAGGCGTCCCGCGGCAGCCAGCTTTTCCGTATTGCGAAGAACCTGGTGGCTGCGCTTTTGCTCGGTCAAATCGGCAAGAAAGGCGGCTATCTGCCGATTCTTATGCTGGACCTCGGGATTCAAGACTGCGGCACCGATCAGCACCGGAACCGCCGTACCATCCCGCCGCAGGCAATCGACCTCGTAAGTCGCTCCCTGACCGGAGGACCATGTATTCAGAAGGGAACTTGCTGTATCAGCGCACTCTATGGAGAAAATTCTTTCGAGCTTGACGGTGCCGCTTTGAATCTCCTGCGGGGAGTAACCAAGAAGCCGTTCTACGCCTTCATTCGCGTAGATGACCTGTCCATTCATATCGCTGATCAGCATTGCCAGCGGCATTGCTTCCACCAGGCGATGGAAGCGCTCCTCGCTGACGCGAAGTGCTCGTTCCGCGGCCCGCTTGCGGCGGCGTTCCTCGGCCTCATTAATTTCGCGTTCAAGGGCGGGAACTAGACGCGCGAGATTCTGTTTGGAAACGTAGTCGTGTGCGCCGGCGCGCATGGCGGCGACGGCCGTCTCCTCCGATACAGCGCCTGACATCACGATGAAGGGAATATCGTAAAAGGTATTTTTGAGGAGGCGGAGCGCTTCCGGCGCACTGAAGGCGGGGAGGCTGTAATCGGCGAGGATCAGGTCCCAATCTTCTGCCAGTTGCTCCAGCGCTTCAGTCATGGACTGAGCCGTTTCGACTCGCGTCACTTGTGGAGCATAACCTGCGCGGCGCAGGTGGCGTTCAAGAAGAAACGCGTCCTCCGCGTTGTCTTCCACCAGCAGCACGCGCAGAAGTTTGCCTGTTAGTTGCTCGGCGGACATTCGTTCAAAACCAGCCAGTACATGCCAAGCTGTCGGGTAGCTTCAGCAAATTCGGTAAAGTTCACAGGTTTCCGGATGTAGCTATTCACGCCAAGTTTGTAGCTGCGTACGATATCGCTTTCCTCATCGGAAGAAGTGAGAATAACGACGGGAAGCATGCGCGTGCGTTCGCTCTCACGAATCCGGCGAAGTACTTCAAGTCCATCCACCTTGGGAAGTTTAAGGTCGAGGAGGATGACTTGCGGCGTGGGAACATTTTCTGCTTCCGGAAAGAGCGCCGCAATAGCTTCTTCGCCATCGCGAGCCACCATAATTTCATTTGCAATGTTTGACTTACGCAAAGCGCGAATCGTCAGGAGCTCATGGTCGGGATCATCTTCCACCAGCAGGATTGTGCGTTGGGACTCAGGCATATCTCTCCTATGCTAACGTAAAGCTGAAAGTTGCGCCCACATTCGGGGAACCTTCCGCCCAGGTTTTGCCACCGTGTCTTCGGATGACGCGAGATACCGTAGCCAGGCCAATTCCTGACCCCTTAAAATCCCGATCCCCATGAAGCCGCTGAAAGGCGGTAAACAGTTTTGTTGCGTATTGCATATCGAAGCCGGCGCCATTGTCGCGGACGAAAAAGGCTCCTGTGCTATTATCGCGACCCACCTCGATGAGGGCGGTGTCATTCTTAGCTGTAAACTTTACGGCATTCCCCAGGAGATTTTCCAGCGCCACTCGTAACAAGCGTATATCTGCGTCGGCGTGCATTTCGGGCTGTATGTGGAAGGTTAAATTGCGCTCGGGGTTTTGCTGACGCAGGTCGGCGACCACTTCCTCCGTAAGGGCCGAAACGTCGACGTCTTCGCGTGTCAGTTCCGCCCTGGTAATGCGCGAAAGTTGCAGAAGCGCGTCGATGAGTTGTCCCATTTTCTGAACGCCGGCTCGAATGCGGCGCAAAAAATCACGCGCTTCCGCAGTCAATTCCTCACCATAGTCCTCTTCGAGCGCCACGCTGATGCCGTCGACGCTGCGTAAGGGAGCGCGCAGGTCGTGGGATACCGAATAGCTGAACGCTTCCAGTTCCCGATTTGCCGCTTCCAGCTCTGCGGTGCGAATGCGAACGCGCGTTTCCAACTCCTCGTTTAAGGTACGAACTTCTGCAGCGCTGACTTCAGCCTGCTTACGCGCGTCGCGTTCCGCTTCGTAGATATTCGCGCGATCGATCGAGAGGGCGATACGGTCCGCGACCACCGATAAAAGTTTCTCGTCCGTGTCCTTAAAGGCGTCTGCCTTTCGCAGCCCTGCCATCAGGACGCCGAGGACCCGGTCTCCGATCGTCAACGGTAGTACCAGCGCCGCTTGCATCTCGCCGCTGAAGCCCTCGATCGAAATATGTTTGCTTTCAGTCCCGGTCAGTGTGATGACGTGATTGGAAGTCACGGCTCGATAGACAGGATCATCCGGGCTGAGTCGGATGCGTCGGCCTGGAGTAATCGTGATTCCATTTGCAGCGGTTGCTTCGATCTCTCCGTCGTGCCACATGCATAGCACCACGCCGTCCGCACGCGTTACTGTGCGCAGCCGCTCCAATAATTCCTCACTCAGCTCCGCAAATGTCAGCCGCGTCAGCGCGGCATCGCTGATAGATTGCAGCTCCTGTAGACGCTCAGCCGCATCGTCTGCCTTCTTTCGCAGCTCGCGCTCATGGTTCAGATTTAGAAAGAGCAAAATGAGCAAGATGATATCAAGAGCGCTGGCGCCAATCATGGTTGCCAAAGCCCTCTGACGGGCCGTATTCGCAGAGCCTACACGCGCTTTGAGAAGGTCTTGTTCCGTGAGTTGCATCGCGGAAGCGATTCCGCGCAGCTGGTCCATCTCTTCCTTGCCCGTACCGACGAACCCAAGCAGACGGCTCGATTCTGTTTTGCCGCGGCGGCGCTCTTCAATGCCTCCCTCCAGGGCCTGTAGTCGTTTGGCCACGACTTGTCGCATCAGTACAATGCGATCCTGCTGTTGGGGATTGTCGGAAGTCAGACTCTGCAGCTGATTTAACTCCTGAGGTAATTCTTTTTGTGCCGTGGTGTAAGGGGCTAGGTAAGCCTCCTCACCGGTGATGAGATAGCCGCGCATGCCGGTCTCGCTATCCTTCAGCGATCCCATCACGCGTTCGACAGTATTCAGCACCTGCCAGGTGTGGGCTACCCAGGACTCATTGTTTGCGAGCGTGCCGACCGCACGCAACGCCAGCACAGCATTGATCGTGACAATGAGAATTCCCCCGACCAGCAGGGCAGAGAAGAGTGGACGGCTTGTTCGTTCTTTCATCCCGGATACGTTACCTGGCATCGGATGCTCTTGATTTATCTTCTGGCTGCATTTCGACGATTTTCAGCCTTCCAGGCGGTATTTTGTCTCTGCAAGTTTATAGAGAGGACGCCATACAAGGCGGTTAATCGTGACAACCATTAAAGCCATGATAATCGTCGCGAGCAATAAAACCGGGAAATTGCCGGAATCGCTCGCCGCGCTGATCTGTGCCCCCAGGCCGAGAGTGTGGAGAGTTTGATCTTTCAGATGAAAATATTCCGCAATGATGGAGGCATTCCACGCGCCGCCCGAGGCAGTCACAAGTCCGGTGATCAAAAACGGAAAGATACCGGGCAGTATTACCGTGGTCCAGCGCTGCATACTTGTGAAGTGGAAGAGACGAGCGACCTCACGCAGGTCTGAAGGAATGGCCATGGCCCCTGCGATCACGTTGAACAGAATGTACCACTGAGTACCCAGCATCATGAGAACGATGGAGCCGATGCCAAGTCCTGCGCCTAATTTCATCAATGCGAGCAGAATGACAGGGAAGAGGGCGGTCGCGGGGAACGATGCCGCAATCTGGGCCAATGGTTGGGCAATCCGCGCCAGCTTTGGATTGAAGCCGATGGCGACACCTGCGGGAATCGTCCAGGCCGCTGCGAACAGAAGGGACACATTCACCCGAAAAAATGTCGCGCCCGCGCCTGCGAGAAGATTTCCAAAGTCCGAGCCGGGAATATGTCGCAGCAGCAGAATTGCCTTGAATGCTGCAAAGCAAATGAGTCCTGCAATCAGAACGGCAAAGATGACGGCTATTACAGTACTGCTCATCTTGCTTTTTTCTACTTTGTCTTCCGCTTCGTGCCGCTGCTGCCGCCTTGAAATAAGGTGGTAAATATATTCGCTGAAAGGTGCAAAGGTCCGCTGATGCAGGATACCCAGGACATTCGATTGGCGGAGGGCAGCGAGAACCGGAGAAGTAACCCTCTCCGCTGCTTCGACATTTTCAAATTTGAACTTATCCGACCAGTCGATGATTGGACGCCAGATCAGCTGATCCGTCAATACGATGATTGCAATCATCGTACTGAGTCCATAGATCATTGCCAGGCTATTTCCTGTTGATGCCGCGGTCTGCAGATACGAGCCGAGTCCCGGCAGCCGAAAATTGCGGTTGCCCACAGGGAACATTTCGCAGACCATGAGAAAGAACCAGCCGCCCGCGACGGATACCATCGAGTTCCACACAAGGCCAATCGTGGAATAGGGAAGCTCGAGCTGCCAGAAACGCTGCCAGCGCGAAAAGCGATTGATCGTGCATGCCTCGTGCAGCTCTCGAGGAATGCTCTTGAGCGAGGTATAGAAGCTGAAGGCCATGTTCCACACCTGCCCGGTAAAAATCAGCAGGATTGCGCCGAACTCAATTCCGAGCTGCCGGCTGGGAATCAGCGACATCATAGCCAGCATGACTCCAGGCAGAAAACTGAGCACCGGTATCGACTGGAGAATATCGAGCGTGGCGATCATCAGGGTTTCGACCCGCCGGTGATAGGCTGCCACATATCCATAGCCCACGGCGAAGAGCAGGCTCAGCAGGTACGCTACTCCGATGCGCACCACAGAATAAAAGGCATAAAGCGGCAGCATGCGGGGCGATTGCGAAATCACCACCTCGGGCACCGGCCCGCTGAGCCAGTATCGTGCGATCTGCAGAACGGCGTAGAACCCGGCGAGCAGGCCCATGGCAACCGTCAGATCAAGAAAAAATGGCCAGGAGCGATCGATGACCAGGGAGCGCGAGAGCGTATAACGCACTTTCATGATTCCGAGCTCTCCTGGATGCTGGCTGCAGTCTCTTCCGTTTCCGGCAGGATAAAGCGCCGACGTGCCGCGTCAAAGTCGAAGAGCTCCGCATACCGGCCCCAGTTGATGGCTGTTTCGAGCTGGCGCTGCGTCTCTTCTTCGCTGAATTGCTCGTCGAGCATGTCGAGGAAGAATTCTTCCGGAACGGTGTGGTCTGTCTTATTGTTCAGAGCGCGGTTGATCTGGCGCAACAATAGAACGTGTTCGGTTGCAGCGGCGCGGAAGAGTTCCTTCTGTTTCAGAATTTCGGATTCGGCATATTCGCGCCCTGCGGGCGTGATCGATACGTCACCTTCCTCCACCATAAGAAAGCCGAGTAATTGTGCGGCATCCACGATCGGCAGCAGGTCGTCGATCTCAAAGGCCAGCTCGTCGGCCAGGCGATAGACATCGGTATGTCCGCTAAAGTCGATGATGATTTCAAGCAGACCTGCAATGCCGCCAGGACGCGCATGCGGCAGCATTTCGTAGCGCATCTGACGCTGGTCGCGGACATGACGGCCATCGGTATGCAGACGCGGTACGTCGGGCGTCACATCCGGCCTTGTTAAAACCGTGTAAATATAATCGACGAGCTTGGTGAAGGCAGCGCTTTTCCGGTCACGCGGCTGCGGCAGGCCAACCTTGAAATCCGTACGCACGTGACCGGGATTGCGACCGAGCACGATGATGCGATCAGCCAGAAGTACGGCTTCTTCAATGTTGTGTGTGACGATGAAGATGGCCTGGGTCGGAATCGTCTTCTTCTGCCAAAGCTCCAGCAGTTCACTGCGAAGGTTCTCCGCCGTCAAGACGTCGAGGGCGGAAAATGGCTCGTCCATGAACAGCACTTCGGGCTCGACGACCAACGCGCGTGCGAAGCCTACGCGCTGCCGCATGCCGCCGGAAAGCTCCTTGGGATACGCGGCTGCAAAGCCATCCAGTCCTACTGTGTCCAAAATTTTCAGGCTGCGCGCCCTGCGCTCTTCGGCCTCTATTCCCTTTGCTTTAAGCGGGGCTTCCACATTTTCAAGGACAGTCAACCAAGGGAACAATGCAAAGCTCTGAAAGACGATAGAGACGTGGATTTGTACCGTGTCGATCGGCTTTTCGTGCCAGAAGACTTTTCCACCGGAGGGCTTCGACAAGCCGGAAAGCATTCGCAAAAGCGTGGATTTTCCTGAACCCGATGGTCCCAGTAAAGCGACGATTTCGCCGGGAGCAATGGAGAGATCGGTGGGAGCAATGACCTGGATGCGGTTCTCGCTCGGCTGGGCATAGAACTTTTCTACCTGCTGCGCTCGAATAATCGCCTCTGTCATCCCCTGCTCCGTCTACATGTGTTAACAACCTCTGAACGGGCAAACCCTCACCAGGCATTCCGGTTTGCCAGGTGCTCAAATGCTGCACCCATTTGTCTAAGTGGATAGGATTACAGGAGAATGAAGCATCCTCCTGCACACAGCGTATCATCCTAGTAGTAGTTTTTTGCGGACCACAAACATCTGCCTACCACTTGGCGGCAACTTTTTGCCTCGCAGGAGTACCGCAATTCGTTTTACCTTACCGGAGATAGAGAGAGTCGGAAAAAATGCAAGACAACAATCAGGCGAAGCCAAAAGTTCTGGTGGCCGATGACGAACGCGTCATTGCCGATACCCTTGCCATCATCCTGAATCAAAGCGGGTTTGAAGCGACGGCCGTGTATAGCGGCGAAAAAGCGGTGGAAACCGCCAAAACCCTGAAGCCGGACATGCTGATCAGCGACGTCATTATGACCGACCTGAACGGCATCGATGCAGCTATTACCATTCGCAGCATCTTGCCCTCATGCAAGATCCTGCTCTTTTCCGGCCAGGCGGCTACAGCAGATTTGCTCGACCGCGCCCGTACCCAGGGCCACGAGTTTGAAATTCTCGCGAAGCCAGTCCATCCGCAGGATCTGCTGGCAAAGCTCCGCGGTTAAAAAAATACCTAATACAGGGCTCGACACAGAAAACATCACCTGTTGGGCTCTGTCTACATCTCCCGCCGACCTTCGAGCGCGCGCGACATCGTCACTTCATCGGCATATTCAATATCGCTGCCGGCAGGCACGCCCGTCGCAATGCGCGTCACGCGTATCCGGGCCGGGCGCAACACCTCCGCCAGGTAGCCTGCGGTCGCTTCGCCTTCCACGGTAGGGGAAGTTGCCAGGATTACTTCGTCTACATCGCCGCGGGAAACGCGAGCGAGCAAATTTCCGGTACGCAGATGTTCGGGACCCACGCCGTGCAGCGGAGACAGCGTGCCGTGCAGCACATGAAAAACACCGTTGTAGCTGCGGGTTTTTTCAATCGTGGCGATGTTCGTCGGCTCCTCGACTACGCAAACCAGCCGCTGGTTGCGGGTGGGGCTGGCGCAGTAGACACAGGGATCGACATCGGTGATGTTGTTGCAAACGGAGCAGAGCCGCAGCTGGGCTTTCAGGGTGCGGATCGCGTCAGCAAGTGCTTCGGCATCATCGTTGCTCGACCGAAGGACGTGGAAGGCAAGCCGCTGCGCATTCTTTGATCCGATGCCGGGCAGCTTACGCAGTTCTTCAATCAGTCGCGCCATGGGTTCTGCAAAACGTGACAAAACAATACCTCTTCGCTGTTTTTAGCAGGATTCAGCGCGCTTTGCCACGTTTCGCAATCCTCAGGCAGTCTTCGCGACCGGTACCTGAATCTCAGTCACATACGAGTCATCGTCCTGACGAACCGGTTGCGTGCAATAGTGGTAGAGCTCGCGGAATGGTCCGGCAACGCGGTAATGATTCGCCTCGACCCAGCGCATGACGTTCTGGTATGCCTCATCCAGCCGATTGAAGGCTCCATGGTGCATGTAGCTGGCGACGGTAGCGCCGTCCAGTTGATACATCCTTGCGGTTCCATGTGAAGGCAAAGCCTCCTTGATGAAGAAACCGGCTTCGGCATCGACGTCTTTTTCCTTATGTTCCATGTCGTGCCAGATCGCGACGGGCATGCCTGCCGCACAGGTGCCGCCGGTCTGGTTGATGACCTCCGGATAAAGCGCGCCGACCGATGGATAATTTGCAATGGTTTCTCGAACCGATACGATCCACTCGGGGCCAACTTCCTTGATGACTATATCTGCACTCATCTTTGACTCCTGTTCCATGAATTTGATCAGTGTTTCGAGACGCGCGAGTCGTTCCTGTTCTTCACGCACATGATTTTCCTGCTCTGTCCTCCGAAGCGTAACCATGCCGCGTAACTCCTGTAGCGTAATGGTGGACTGGAGCGCCATGCCGATTTGATCGAGCGAAAAGCCGAGATCTTTCAGGGCCAATATCCTATGTAGCCTCGGCAATTGCTGGGCGGAATAGTAGCGGTATCCTGTCGCACTATCGACGTGTGCCGGACGCAGCAATCCTGTCTCGTCGTAGTAACGGAGCGTCTTGATCGAGATGCGCGTTAGAGCGGAAAACTCGCCAATCTTGAACACGGCTCAGTTTTAAGGTCTCCCGTTAGCGGAGAGTCAACAAGAAATCTGGAAGATTTACAGGGCATCGTTTCATTCAGGCGCAAACTGTTTCGCAGGCCGTTTTTCGGTGAGGAACTCAAGAAGAGATTCAGAACAGGCCCGGGGGAAGGTTCAAGCCTCCCAGCATCGCAGAGGCACTCGATTTGATAGCTTCGTCGGCACGTCTTCCCGCTTCATTGAAAGCCGCAGCAACCAGGTCTTCAAGCATCTCGACGTCAGCAGCGTTTCCGCTGAGGCTGGAGACGGCACTCGGATCGATTGTGACTTTCAGCACCTGCTTCTGGCCGTTCATCTTGACCGTGACAGCGCCGCCACCGGAAGAGGCTTCGACCACAGTCTGGCCGAGTTTCTCCTGCATCTGTTCCTGCATTTGCTTGGCCTGCGCCAGCATTTCCTGAATTTTCAGTGGATTCATATTTCAAACCTCAAAATAGCCGCCCTTGCGCTCAGAGCAGGTAAAACGGCCTGTCAATTTTTATCGCGTAAATCGAGCACGCTTCGCACTTCCGCGGAAAATAGATCCATGGCCTGCTTTACCAGCGGATTTTCAAGCGCAGCAGCTTGCACCGATCCACTGGCTGCCGACCGCGATTTTGCCGGAGCACTCGACGCGGCACCTTCGCCGGGAACAACTAACAACTTTTGTTGTACTCCAGAGGACCGCAGGGTGTTCCTTGCAATCTTATCCGCATCGACATTCATAGTAAGGCCCAGCATCGTTTTCTTAATGCCTACTTCAACGCGAATCGTGTCGCCTTCCAGCGCCCACTTGCCGGAATCCAGCAGAACAGCTGCGGTATTGTGACCATTCTGCTCGAGCGCAGTACAGACCGCCTCGCGAATTCTGTCGAGGTCGCCATTCTGCTGCGGAGTTATCTCTACGCGCGGCTCGGTCGCGAGCGCCAGGGCGCCTTCGGTTGCTTCCATCGGCATTTCAACGACGGTAGCGACTGGAACCTTGAGGGTTGCCGTTTCCACCGCTTTGGCCGTAACTTCAAGCGGAGTGAGCGTTCGTGCGGGCGCCGGGGCAGGAGCGGACATTTCCGGTTCAGGCGCTGCCAATTGCGACTTCACCGTTAACCCGGTGTCACTGGTAATTTTCCGGTTACGGTCCGCTTCAAAAGGAGAAAACACCGGTTTTGCCGGTTCCGGAGCACGGACAGGCTCGGCAGTCCTGACCGGAGCAGTTGGCGAGGGCTTCGGTAGTGCTCCTCCACCAGTTGTGGGCCTTATGCCTCCGGCAGGCATTTGGCTCAGCAGTTCTTCGACTGGCAGCAGACGTTGCAGATGCACCAGCTTTACCAGTCCCAGTTCCAGATGGAAACGTTGCTCCTGCCTGTAATTCAATTCGTCGAAGGTTCGCAGCATGACCTGCAGAAAGCGCGTCAGATCCTCTTCAGCAAACAGAGCCGCAGACCTTGCCGCACGCGCACGCTCATCGGTTGAAATCTGCAGCAGTTCGGAATCCACACCCGCAATGCGCGCCATGAGCACATTGCGCAGGTACCGCACAAATTGTCGGGCCAGCGCCGATGGGCTATTTCCCGCGTCAAGCAACCGATTCATCTCAGCGATGACCGGGGCCGTCTGGTTCTCGCTGATCGCCTCCATCAAGCGCTCGAAGACAGTATTGGGAACAGTGCCCATCAGCTCCAGAATCTGTGCTGCATCGAGCTTTGCTTTGCCATCGATCAATGGAGCGGAGGCAATCGCCTGGTCCATGATCGACAGAGCATCTCGCATCGATCCATCCCCGGCTTCAGCAAGCAGAGCCAGCGCGGCCTCATCAGCAGCGACCCCTTCATGAGCCGCGATGGCGCGTAGCTGTCCCAGGATGTCGTCAAACTTTACCGCGTGAAAGCTGAAGTGCTGGCAACGAGAGCGAATTGTTTGCGGAAAATCCTCCGGCTGTGTCGTGGCCATCATGAAGACAACATGGTCTGGCGGCTCTTCGAGCGTCTTCAGCAGGGCGTTGAAGGCCGCATCGGTGATCTGGTGCGCCTCATCAAGGATGTAAATCTTGTACTTGTCACGTGCAGGACGGTAGCGGGCCGCGTCTCTCAGCTCACGAATCTCATCAATGCCGCGATTGGTGGCCGCGTCGATTTCGATCACATCGACGGCATTCCCGGCCCTGATTTCCGTGCACGAATCGCAGACACCGCAGGGTTCTGGCGTGGGTCGCTCAGCAGATCCGATAGCTGTCCGACAGTTGAGCGCCATGGCCAGAATGCGGGCGATAGTCGTTTTACCGATGCCGCGGTGGCCGCTGAAGATATAGCCATGAGCGATGCGCCCTTGTTCGAGGGCGTTGAGCAGGGTACGGGTGACGTGCTCCTGTCCCACTACATCGCTGAAGCGCTGGGGACGATATTTTCTAGCTAGAACCTGATAAGCCATGAGTGATCTGAAAGACGATTGTATCGCTTACTGGCTGCGGAAATTTTTAGCGGCGGTAAGCGATGAATTTCAGACCTTCTCGTTTTATAGTGTTTAGAGTGGCGACGCAGTAAACTAAACAAATCTAAAGGAAACCATAGGCCCACGAACGATGAATAAGACAACTTTCCGGCTGCTCCTCGCTATCCCAGTGCTGGCAGGCGCCGCTGCTGCTTGTGCCTCCGACCCGGGCATTGTTGTGCCAAATGACTACCATGGGGCCATTCATATTTCTTTTTGTGAACGCGCGTCGGGAAATCCTCCAATCCAGGTGGATTCCATGGGACACGGCAGTTCCGGCCTTTGCGAAAAATCTCTCACCAAATTTGCCCTCAAGCGGGCAAATGGCACGTCGTTATCTGCTCCGGATATGCAACTGGTCACCACTGGCGACGGTGTGGTCGTGGGAGCTAATTTCACCGTTCAGTAGAAGAATTTAGTCCAATAATTGCAATCATCTGTTCATAAACTCCCGCTAGTCTGGCCGTCGCGGAGAAGAATGATGAACGACGATACGCAAGAGTTAGATCAGCTCCAGTCCAATTACAAAGCCGCAGTCGAGGTATGGATTTCTGCCATCCGCGACGAAGAAGCACTTGCCTCAGGCGACCATTCTGTCGCTGAAATCGACAAGTGGGAATCTGCACACTTTCGTGAAGAGGATGCCCGCACCCTGGCAAAGGAAGCAAAGAAGGAATATGAGGATGCGCTGCGCGAGAAGTTCTTCGGCTTCTGACGAGCAGCGCAAATTTGTTATTTAAGCCTGAAAATCAGCTGGCGACTGCCTGACGCGCCAGAGCACGACGGAGCACCGTCTCCAGTGCGGCCTTTTGTTCAGCGTATTCCTGCTCGCTGAGCTTGCCTTCCAGCCGCTCGGTCTCCAGCGCAAATAATTCTTCTTTGAGCGCGGTCAACAGATCCGACGGCAGGGTTGACGCAGTCCTGATGGTGGCTGGCATCGTCGGTGATAAAGGCGCAGTAACAGGTTCAGGCTTTGCCCGCAGCAGAAATGCGGCCGCTGCAGCCAAGACAAGTGCCAGGCCGCTCAAAATCCACCACTTGTACTTATTCAAAGGGTCCGGCGTGTCGATGGGATTGCCCAATCCGCCGCCGGGACGCGTGTCGTTGGCCGCGGAAGTCTCACCGGCCTCAGGCCCCGATGGCGCTTGCTCACCCTGTCCCTGTGCCTCGCGAGGCATCGAGCCCGTTCCGGAAACCGAAAAAGCCAGCGCCTGCGACGGGGAGACGTTTCTGGTCAGGAAGGTCTGCGCGTCGGATCCATCATTGATGGGCTGGAATGCAGTCGATCCGGAACTCGCAAACTTCATGCTTTTTGGCAGCATAACTGCGACATTTTGGGTTGGCAGCGAAACCTTCGGCGTGAAATTAAAGCTACCGTTGTAGGGCAGATGATAGCTCACCTGGAAACGGGTTTCGCCCGGACGTACCGGGAAGACGAAAGCATAGTAACCCTTCTCGCCTGTAGGAACGGGAGACGAGGATACCGGCATGCCTCCGGGGCCCATGGCCGCTGAGCCTTCAATGCGTGCGTCCGGCGGCAGGAAAATCTCATATGCGCGCGGACTAAACTGCGTTTTCGGCGGATTCGACTCGTTTTTGACGAAATAATTCTCGATAACGTGCAGCCCCTGAGGATCGGTCTCGATGCGCATTACGTTCGCTTCGGTGCTGACACCCTCTACCTTGGCCAGAACATCGTAAACATCGACATCCGCGGTTGTCGTACCGGGCGGCACCGGTTGAAAATAAGTAGCCTTTTCGTGGTCAACGCGGATCAGGTGCATGCCCTTATCGGGCACATCGATGGAGTAATGCCCCTTGGCGTCCGTTTTGGTGCGTCCCGCCTCCTGCATGCCCTGACCGAAAGCGATCAGCACCACATCATCCCCGGCTGCAGGCTTACCGATCGTTTTGTTCGTAACAGTTCCGGTTACAGTGGCAGCGAGCGCGGGTAGAGAAGCCGCAAAGATACCAAGCGCTGCAACGCCAAGACGCAAACGTGAAATCAATGTCATGAATAGTTTTCCAAATGCTTTCTAAATATGTGCCACACCACACCGGCTGGTTACCAATGCGAAGGTATCTTATGCTCATGCACTATGAAGAGTCTGCCGCTCCAGCAAATCCATTTCGGCCATAATTTCAGCTGCCTCATTTTCAAGCGCAGCTCGCTGCGCAGCGTAATCTTCTTCGGGATATTTGCCGGCACGGTACTCGAAGTTCAGATCGCGTAGATTGTCATACAAAACCTCTTTGCGCTCGCGCAGGAAATCGAGCCGCGTCTTCTGAATCTGCGCCTCTGGATGGCGGTCGGGATAGAAGACATAGATAAAAATGGCGATCAGAAGCAGCCCACAGGCAATCGTACTCATAGTTCAGTCTCCTTCCGAATCTGGTCGCGGATGCGATCAAAGCCACGCACATTGGACGCAGCGGGCATAGCGACCGTGCGCAGCCTCCACTTTCTTACCAGTGCAATCGTGCCGCCAATGCCGAGCAGCAGTACAAGCGGCGGCACAACCCAGGCTATGATGTTGAACTTCGTCAGCATGGGAGCGGCCAGCACTGTCGGACCATATTTTGCCTGAAAAGCCTCCAGAATCTCCGTGTCGCCCTTGCCCTGGCTCAGTGCCGTGCGCAGTTCAGCAAGTTCTCCATCGGAGTCAGGGCAGCCCAGGTGATTGCACTCAATCAAAATTTGCCCGCAACCGCATACGCACATCATCTTGTGCCCAAGATCGTTGTAGCGAACAGCCGTGTCCGCTGATCCCATGGTGAAGATTGCGAGCAAAACCAGGAGCCCCAGCTGCGAAAAACGAAACAGCTTCCGCATCAATCGCCGCCCTTACTTACAGCCATTTCCGGAGTTTCCCTCACAGGCAGGCGGCTGCGGCTGGCAGCATAGGCCGCGGTCATATTCGGAGTTAGCGCAACGAAAGTTCCGATAATCACAATCACCACGCCAATCCATATCCACGCAACCAGCGGATTCAGAAATACCTTGATGATCGGCTGTCCACTGTCCGGATCCTTGCCTGCGTAGATCACATATAAATCCCACGCAAGAGTGGAATGATTGGCGACAATCGTCGAAGTCGTCTGGCTTGCCTGATAGAAGCGTTTCTCCGGGGCAAGCTGCGTAATTTTTTTATCGCCGCGGTAGACATCGAGGATTGCGTATTCCGTGTCGTAATTCGGATTTGTATCCTGCGAGTAATCCTGGCAGACAAGACGGTACGGCCCCATCGTCATGCTCTGCTTAAAGTTCAGTTCTTGTTCGACGCTCCGATCGAAGGCCGAACCCGCGAGGCCGATAAAGATTACGACCACGCCGAAGTGAATGATATATCCGCCATAACGGCGGGTATTACGGCGCGTGAGCTGAATCATCGAGGCGAAAATATTCTGCCCGGTATGCCGCGAAATCACGCCTGCGCCGCGCAGAAATTCAGACCCGACAGCCGTAACCACCAGCGCCCCCAGCGACCATGCCATGAGCGAATAGAACGTACCCTGATCTTTCAGGGGGTAAACGCCGCAAGCGACCAGCACAATCGCAGTCACCAGAGCTGCCACCGCCGGCAGGATAAAGTTCTTGCGAATGCTTTTGAAAGAGGTGCTGCGCCATGCGAGGATCGGGCCGATACCGGTAAGAAATAACAGGAACAACCCGATAGGCACCGCCACGCGATTATAAAAAGGCGCGCTGACTGTGACTTTGTTTCCCTGTACATATTCTGAAATGACAGGGAAGAGAGTGCCCCAGAGAACGGTGAAGCAGGCCGCCAGCAGCACCAGGTTATTAAAGAGAAAACTCGATTCGCGTGAAACCAGCGACTCCAGTTTGTGCTCGCTCTTCAAATGGTCGCGCTGCAGAATAAACGTGAACAGGCAAACCACCAGCACAATCACCAGGAACGCCCAGAACCACGTGCCAATCGACGACTGTGCAAACGCATGTACGGAGCTCACCAATCCCGATCGCGTCAGCAGCGTCCCCAGAATCGACAGCGCGAAGGTTGAAAAGATCAGCCACACATTCCAGTTCTTCATCATGCCGCGCTTCTCCTGCATCATGACCGAATGCAGAAACGCAGTGCCGGTAAGCCACGGCATCAGCGAAGCATTTTCGACCGGATCCCAGCCCCAATAGCCGCCCCAACCGAGTACCGAATACGCCCAGTGCGCGCCGAGGAAGATGCCGCAGGTTAAAAACAGCCACGCTACCATCGTCCAGCGCCGCGTAATGTGGATCCACTTATCGCCCGGGTACCGCATCATCAGCGCGCCCAGCGCAAAGGCAAACGGCACGGCAAAGCCCACATATCCCAGGTAGAGCATCGGCGGGTGAATGACCATTTCCGGATACTGCAACAGAGGATTTAATCCGAAGCCGTCCTGCGGAATCGTTCCCGCCACCAGCGCGAACGGCGGTGCGGCAAAATTCAGCAGCAGTAAAAAGAAAATCTGTATCCCGGAAAGAATTGTCGAGGCGTACGCCGTCAGCTTCACATCGACTTTATGCCGTGCCCGCAGCACAAAACCGTAAGCCGCCAGCAGCCACGCCCACAACAGCAGCGAGCCTTCCTGTCCTGACCACAGTGCCGCAAATTTATACGCTCCCGGGAGGGCACGGTTCGAGTGGTGCAGGATGTAAGAGACCGAAAAATCGTTCGCAAACGCAGCCCACACCAAGGCAAACGCTGCGCTCGTAACTGCGAAAAAGCTGCCGATTCCCGCGCGGCGGGCAGTTTCCGCAAGCCGCTCTGGAGAGACGCGGCCACGCGATCCGGTCGCCAGTTGGCGCAGCGCAATTGCGCCCGCAAGAAGGTTGTAGCCGCTGAGGGCCAGCGCTAGCAGGAGAGCGAAGCTTCCAAATGCAGGCATAGATGTGTTTAGCAGAACCGATCCACTATGAAACGTCCGGTGAACATTTTATTGTCGCACCCCGTTTCGCCCGCGGCAAACGACGGCTGGACTTATGTTATTTACCCAACATGGGTTGGATGAAATCTTTCTGACTGGTACACTCGGCTGCTTGCGCGGATTTCGTGAAAGGAAATTGATTTTGATCTGCCAAAATCGAAGACGAAAATTTGGTTTATTTCTCGCCCTTGCATCTTTTCTTTCTGCAGCTGTTGGCTTTTCCGCAACCAAAGACATTCCTGCCCACGGTCCCGCTGTCGTGCTCTTTGATGGTCACGATCTGAACGGCTTCGATACCTTGATCAAGAGCAAAGGACTGAACAGCGATCCCGACCATGTCTTTCGAGTGGAGCACGCGTCGTTCACGTCTCCGGCAAGGAGATGGGCTACATCATCACAAAAACGGAATACCAGAATTACTATCTGAGAGCCGAGTTCAAATGGGGTGAGGGAACATTCGCACCGCGTGAAGGGCAGGCCCGCGACAGCGGCATCCTCTACAACATTCAGGGTGATCAGAAAGTATGGCCGCGCTCGGTTGAATTCCAGATCAACGAAGGCTGTACCGGCGATTTCTGGATGACCGATGGTGCGGCGCTTACCGGAAAAGATGGCAAGCGTGTCACTGGCCCTCCGGGCAGCGCGCTCAAGATCGATCGCTTCAATAAAGGCCCGTAGAAGAACATCATCGGCTATCGCGATCCCGTGAATGAAGCTGAAAAACCACATCGCGAATGGAACGTCGTAGAGCTTGTCAATCAGAACGGTCACGTAAAGCAATACGTAAATGGCAAGCTGGTGAATGAAGGCACGGACGCATTTCCTTCCAGCGGCAAAATTCTCTTTCAATCGGAAGGCGCAGAAGTATTCTTCCGGAATATGAAGCTCTATCTACTGAAGTAACTCCTGGAAACATATGACGAAAAACTTTATCTGCTTCGTTGCTTTCTCAAGTTTTACTATGCTCAGCGTAACTGCTTTTGCACAGGGCGACCGTAAGACAGAGCCCGGCAATGGTCCCTTCGGAGTGCCTCAGGCCACGTTTTTCTCGCACCGCCTTGGCACCGACCATGCCGAAGGCATCACCACGCTCGATATGAACGGCGACGGCTACCCCGACATCCTCAGCGGAGCCTACTGGTACGAAAATCCGGGCCCGAACGGCGGCGAGTGGAAACGGCACCAGTACCGCACCGTCGGTACCCACGATGAGTTCGTCTCCGATTGCGGCGAGTGGACGGTCGACGTGAATCATGATGGCGCGCCCGATGTAGTGACAGCCGGCTGGATCAGTAACGGGCTGTGGTGGTATGAGAATCCGAAGAAGCCTGGCGTGATGTGGGAGCGCCATTTCATTACCGACAGCTTCGATACAGAAGGCACATGGATGGCCGACATCAACGGTGATGGCAAGCCCGATATCGTACTCGCTCATTACAACCACTCCGGAATCATTTGGGTGGACTTTTCCGGTGCTCAACCGAAGGTCCATCATGTGATGGGCAAAGAGCAGGATGGTCATGGCACGGGCGTTGCCGACGTGAATGGCGACGGTAAAGCTGACATCCTCACGCCTACAGGCTGGCTTGAAAATGTGGACGCCGATCACGACCAGTGGAAATGGCACCCGGACTGGAACCTCGGCGAAACCGGCTTCCCCATCATCGGTTATGACGTCAACAACGACGGCAAGATGGACATCATCTATGGTCGCGGCCATAGCTACGGCCTCTATTGGATGGAGCAGCAGGGAAGCGGCGCCGATCGCAAATGGGTGCAGCACACCATTGACGAATCCTTCTCACAGGTACATGCCCTCAGGCTTGCCGACATCGACGGCGACGGCGAACCGGAGCTGATCGCAGGAAAGCGCTATCGCGGACACAACGGCAACGATCCCGGATCTTACGACCCGCTCGTTATCTATTACTACAAGATCGACCGCAAGACTGGTCAGTTTACGCGTTACGCCATTTCCGTCAACGGAACTGCAGGCGCGGGCACTCAGTTCATCGCCGAAGATCTCGACAAGGATGGAGATGTCGACATTGCAGTCGCTGGAAAATCGGGAGTGCATTTCCTTGAGAATCTCAAGGTGAATAAAGTGCCCAAGGAGCAGCGCGAGCGCGAAATTCTGATCAACAAAGATTGGCCATTTCCCAACGAAGGTCAGGATGTACCGCAGGAAAACGGTCCGCAGCCACGGTAGGGTAGCAATAGTGTTTTCATTCTGAGCGGAGACGAAGAATCCAAAGTGATGCGGAATGCAATCAAGCGCAAGGTTTCTAGGCGAAGGTTTTACCGGGAAGCTGGTAATTGCTTGACGCTACCTGTACCTCCTTGATTCTTCGCGCGGATGCGCTCAGAATGACACCGTTTTGGGGACTCGTGTTTTACTTTCCGATCAAATCCTTGAACTCCGGGTGCTTCTGTACATAGTCAAGCGCCACCGGACAAATCACGTCGACCTTCAGCTTATTTTCCCGTGCATATTCGAACGCTGTCTGCGCCAGCATTCCTGCAATCCCGCGACCGCGCAGCTGCGACGGTACTTCGGTATGCCATAGGGTCATCCATCCATGCCCGTCAACTTCGAATTCGAGATACGCAGTCTGTCCACCTTCCTCGAACTCGAACCTGTTTCTGGATACGTTCTGCTGCGAATTACGCGAAGAATCAGTGTTCATGGTTTCTTACTATAATGGTTCGCTATTTTTATGGAGGCTTCCGGCCAGTTCACATCGCTGTGGTTTAGCCGCAGCGTTTAGCCAAAGATAAACTCCTTCGTGCGCAATTCCTTCACGGTATCGCGCAGTTTGGCTGCCTTTTCAAATTCGAATTGCTTGGCGGCCTCGCGCATCTCGGTTTCCAGCTTGCCTATATAAATGTCAAGTTCCGTCTGCGATTTGAACTCCGGCATGTCATCGGCTTGTTCGGTCAGGTCGGCGTAGTCGGCCTTCAGAATCTGCGCCAGCGACATGTCGGTCGGGCGAATGACTGAAGTCGGCGTGATGCCGTGCTCTTCGTTATATGCGCGCTGTACTTCGCGCCGTCGTGAAGTCTCATCCATCGCCTGCTTCATCGAGTCGGTAATGCGGTCGGCATACAGAATCGCACGGCCGCTGACGTGCCGCGCAGCTCGCCCCATCGTCTGAATCAGCGATCCGGCGGAGCGCAGGAAGCCTTCCTTGTCCGCGTCGAGAATCGCTACCAGTGAAACCTCCGGTAGATCGAGGCCTTCGCGCAGCAGGTTAATGCCGATGAGCACGTCATACTCGCCTTTGCGCAGATCGCGCAGCAGCCGCACGCGCTCCAGTGTCTCGATCTCCGAGTGCATGTAGCGACAGCGGACGCCGACTTCGGTGTAGTACCCGGCAAGATCTTCCGCCATACGCTTGGTCAGTGTCGTTACCAGTACGCGTTCATTCTTTGCGGCGCGATCACGAATCTCGGCCAGCAGATCGTCGATCTGTCCGCGTACCGGACGAATCTCGACTTCAGGATCGATTAATCCCGTAGGTCGAATGATCTGTTCGACTACGACTCCGGCAGATTTAGTCAGCTCATATGGTCCCGGCGTCGCGGAGACATATACCAGCTGGTTGGTGCGAACTTCAAATTCTTCAAATCTCAGCGGACGATTGTCCGTTGCCGAAGGCAAGCGGAAGCCATAGTCCACAAGATTCTGCTTGCGTGAGCGGTCGCCGTGCCACATGCCGTGCAACTGCGGCACGGTTGCGTGCGATTCATCGATAAAGAGCAGGAAATCGCGCGGGAAGTAATCGAGCAGCGTCGGCGGAGGCTCGCCGGGCAGGCGTCCGGAGAAGTGTCGAGAGTAGTTCTCGATGCCATGGCAGTATCCGACGGACTTGATCATCTCCAGATCGAATCGCGTCCGCTGGTGGATACGCTGCGACTCGACCAGTCTTCCCTGCGATTCCAGATCTTTTTCCCACCACTCCAGTTCTTCGAGGATGGAGGCGATGGCGCCGTTTTTCTTCTCCGGCTTCACTACGTAGTGGCTCTTCGGGTAGATGGGCAGGCGGGCGAATTTCTGCTTTACTGTGCCGAAGAGCGGATCGATCTGCGCGAGCGACTCGACTTCGTCGCCGAAGAGCTCGATGCGGTAGGCGTTTTCGTCATAAGTAGGGAAGACCTCGATCACGTCACCGCGCACCCGGAAAGTTCCGCGGCGGAAGTCTGCGTCATTGCGCTCGTAGAGAATTTCCACCAGCTTGCGGGTGATGTCCTCACGCCGCACGCGCTGGCCTTTTTCGAGCAGCAGCAGCATGCCGTAGTAGGCATCCGGATCGCCGAGGCCGTAGATGCAGGAGACGGAGGAGACGATGATGGCGTCACGCCGCTCGAAGAGGGACCGCGTGGCAGAAAGCCGCAGCTTATCCAGCTCTTCGTTGATGGTCGCTTCCTTCTCTATATATAGGTCGCCAGCCGGAATGTAGGCTTCGGGCTGGTAATAGTCGTAATAAGAGACGAAATATTCGACCGCATTCGAGGGGAAAAACTGCTTAAATTCGTGATAAAGCTGCGCCGCAAGCGTCTTATTGTGCGCCAGAATCAGCGCCGGGCGGTTCAGTTCCTCGATGATCTTCGCCATCGTGAAGGTCTTGCCTGATCCGGTAACACCGAGCAGCACTTGGTGCTTTTCTCCGGCATTGATGCCGGAAATGAGCTCTTCTATCGCCCGTCCCTGATCGCCTCGCGGCTTGTAGTCGCTTACCAGCTGAAAATCCATTGAGCCCTCAACTTCTCATGGTAATGGAAGCTCTGCGGATTGTTCGTTGGGGGGTGGGGGGCCCTCCTCTATCTTCATCAAAATAAAGGTTGAGTCTTTCAATTGACTGTAAGTGTCTGATTTTATTCTAATTGTTTACAAGTGTTTGATTCATAAAGAGAAAGCCCGCCGATGAAGGCGGGCCCTTTGCTCTATTTCTATTGTAGCTTTTTCAGGGGAAATACTCTGCCAAGTTTTTCGAAGAATATTTCGTTTTAAATCAGTAATTTGCGAGGAATTTTGTATTTTGGGGGCTTGACAAAGTTTTCCTGGTGGCCCGGGGCTAAAGCCCCCTTGTTTGGTTTGACTCATTCACCGGGCTGAGCCTGGTGCTTCCACCCTTTTTCTTAGCCTGGAGAGTGTTTCGAGGTGCGGGGTGGGTTGGAGATTCTTCGCCTGCGGCTCAGAATGACGAAGTGATAACAGTTTCGATGTATGTAATGCCACATTCCGCTAGATATAGGCTACTTGCTCTACGCGGTTTTTAAGGGCCTTGCCCAAGCAAGGCCTTCGCACGAACTTTGTTCGTGCGGGTCCTTCGACTTCGCTCAGGATGACGGCACTTAAGGATCAGAACGATAGGGCGATGATTGAGTATCAACAGCTGTGACGCATGTGATCCCATATCTATGAGATGTGGGCACCGACTTCGCACGAACTTTGTTTGTGCGGGTTCCTTCGGCCGGCTCAGGACAGGTTCTTCGACTTTGCTCGGGATGACGGCGCTTGAGTGGGCCTGTCGATGCTCGCCATCCTGAAAATCCGACACTCCCATCCAAAAAAACAGATTAGAAGTTAAAGCGCATGGCGAGTTGCATGCGGCGTGCTGGATAGGCGCTGGTGACCTGGCCGAAGTCTTCGCTTCCTTCTACTGTATCGACGAATGAGCCGTTTTCGTGATTCAGGACGTTGAAGGCGGAGGCGGAGACACCGAGGGTCGGGCTCTTGTCTACTTCTTTGGGGTGAAGCTTGAAGTCGTATCCCCAGCGGAGGTCGAGGTCGGTGTAATCGGGGCCGATTTCGGAGTTGCGGGGTACGTCGTCCGGGCGGGCGTTGAAGAGGTTGGTGCCGTAGGAATCTTCGCCGGTGGTGACGGTCCAGGGCTTGCCGGTGTTGGTGAAGACGCCGATTCCCAGGTTCAGAAGGTGATCGGGGTTGATCATGCCGTAGAGGCCGAAGTGCTGCCGCTGATCCCAGTCAGCCGGACCCCACTCGGCATTGGGTGCGTACTGGTTCTGGGGGAACCAGTAGATGCCGCTGGTGTTGTTGCCGTAATGGCTCCAGGTATACCAGGCGAAGCCGGTGAAGCGCTTGTTGAGGCGGCCTCGGTAGTTGACGTCGAGTGCGCTGCCATTCTGATTGCCTTCGGATTGGATCTGACGGAGCTGCGCGACGTCGGCATCGGGCCGTACAGAGTAATCAGGGGCTGTGGGCGCGTTGATATCGACGGAGCGATAGAGATTAACGCCGCGATTTATGCGTCCGCCGATGGAGAGCGTGCCCTTTTCGCCAACTTTGCGATCGATGGAGATTCCGTAGTTGATCTGGTAGGGCGTTTTTAAGTTTGGAGCGCGCTCGACGAGCGAAGGCGGCAGCGTGTTGAGGTCGGCGCAATCTTCAATGGGGTTGCAGAGCGGCTGTTGGTTCGAGGAAAGCTGCAGCAGGCGCAGGTTGGCGTATTCGTAACGCGCGAGGTCGGAGATGGGGCCTGAACCGGTGCGGTCGTAGTAGATGCCGCCGCCGCCACGCACGACCATCTCGTGTTCCTTATCGAGCACGAGGGCGAAGGAGAGGCGCGGAGAGAAATTGTTCGTATCGTTGCCGGGAAAATTTTGCCAGTCGTAGCGGAGGCCGGGAGTCAGCGAGAAGATGGGCGAAAGCTTGATCTGATCCTGAATGAAGCCACCGACTTCCTGCTGGTGATAGACGAAGCGCGTCTGACCCTGCTGGATTGAGAATCCGGAGGGAATGCCTGCCTGATAGTTCTGGATGGCGGTGGCGAGCAGGGTGCCGTCGGCTGCATAGGTTGGGCCGTAGGTGTAGCTGCCAGCGTTGTTCGTGTGGTCTTCAAGCACGCGGCGGCTCATGTGCGGCAGGTTGATGCCGAACTTGAGATTGTGCGGACCCTTGGTCCACGAGACCATTTCGTTGGCGCGGAGGTTGTATTCGGTGCGATCCTGCGCGTTCTGAGCGCTTCCGCCAGTGAAATTGCCCTGCACGGTGACTCGGGGTTGATCAACGACATTCGAAGTGGGATCGTAGCTGCGCTCGAGCACGATGGAAGCCTGATTCAGGATGGAGGGCGAGACGATGTAGTCGTCGTGCAAGATGACGTCATCTTCACGGGTTTCAGTGTTGTATCCGGCTTCGGGGAGCGTCTGGTTGCCGACACCCTGATTACGGTTGGTGGCGTCCTGAAAGGCGTACATGACCGATGCCGAATTCTCATCGCTGAACTGGTGGCCGACGCGCAGAGAGAATTCCGTATCGCGGGTGGGCGCGGGGACGTTTTCGTTGAAGATGCCGTCGGGGTTGTCCTGCGTGGGCGCGACGGTTGCGTTGACGGTGGCGCTCAGATCTTCTTCTGCACGGTTGAAGGAGAAGAGGAATGCTGAATTCTTTGCGTGCCAGAGCGGGCCGGTGACATTGCCTTCATAGATGCGGCGCTGCTCGGGTGGCTTGCTGGGCGCGAAGGCATTTTGCGCGTTCAGGGATGCGTCGCGGAAGAGGAAGTTGAGCTGGCCGTGATAGGAATCGGCTGCCTGCTTGGTGATGATCTCAAGCTGACCGCGGCCGGGGCGGTAATACTGCGCGGAATAAGGGTCCTGATTGATGTGGACTTCCTGCACGGCGGAGGGCGAAATCATGGCGCGGTTGGCTTCGACGCCATCGACCATGAGGCCAGTGCCAGCGGTCGATCCTTCACCGGAGTCGAGGAAGCTGCTCATGGCGGTCACGTAGTCGTTGTCGAAGACCGGCATGGCTTTGAGATCGTCGGAACTCATGACGGCGGTATCGCCATTTGCGTCAGAGGCGGTCAAGTCGACGTTGGAGCTAGCGTTGACTTCTACCTGCGTGACGGCTTCTGCAATCGAGAGGGCGAAAGCGACCGGAGTTCCGGCGGTGGCTCCGACGTGAATCTGCTGCGAGGAGGTCTGGAAACCCTGAAGGTTTACTGTGAGCGAATAATCGCCCTGACGCGGAGGCTGAATGCGGAAGCTACCGGAGGGGTCGGTGGTCGCGGTCGAGAGCACGGCTCCGGTGGCGTCGGTCAACTGCACCTGAGCGCCGGGGATGATGGCTCCGGTGGTATCGGTGACGGTGCCGTTTATGGTTGCGACAGAGGAGCTGGCTGCGGGGGCGGCGGGCGCGTCGACTGCAAAAGCACAGGCGGCAGGGCAGACAAGAAGAGCAGAGAGAAAGGCAGTGCGCAGCAAGGCTGAGTCTCCTTCAGGCGAAAATAAAAACTTGCAGAAGTTGCCAGTGGTCGAACCAGGGGTAAGCGCCATCACCGGATTTTAAATAGACGTTTCCGCCGGTGAAAAGCTGCTATGAATTTATATTCGCAGTATCCAGAGCAGAAATCCAGTCTTTTGGAAAATCAGCCAAATAATCGGATGGTATGGTTTCCACGGTATGCGACGAAAGACCATAACGGCAGCCCAGAGCCCAGGTTTTTGCGCGTCTCGCGGTGAGGATGTCGACGTCCGAATCACCGACCATAACGGTTTCTTCGGGCAGCACTCCGGCTTCGCGGATGAGAGTGGTCAGTCCTTCGGGATCGGGCTTTTTGGTCGGGAAGCTGTTGCCGCCGTAGATGCGGAAGAAGTACGGGGTTAATTTGAGAGCGTCGCAGATGGCCTGCGCGGGAATGACAGGCTTGTTGGTGAGCACGGCCATCTGACGGCCGGCCTTCAGGGCTTCGAGCGCTTCGAAGACGCCTTCGTAGACATAGGTGTAGTCGAGCTTGTGGATACGGTAGTGATTGAGGAACGAGTTCAAGGCACTGTCGATCAGCGGCTCGTCGGCTGGATCGCCGAGGGCCCGGCGCACGAGCATGTTTGCGCCATCGCCGATGTATTCGGCGATGATCTCTTCGGGCAGCGGCTGGCGGCCGAATTCGGTCAGCATGGCGTTGATGGAGTTTGCCAGGTCTCTGCGCGAATCGATGAGCGTGCCGTCGAGATCGAAAACGATGAGCTTGATCTTGTGAGCGGGGATCTGCTGCTGCGTGTTCTGCCACATATTTCCAGTGTAAAGGCGGTGGCCCTAGATCTTCTGCTGCTTCCAGCGTCCTCTACGGAAGAGGATGACGCTGGCTCCGGCGATGGCGCATTCCGATAGAACGATGGCGAGGAAGACGCCGTGCTCGTGCATCTGCATATGAAACGAGAGCCATAGCGCTAGGGGAATCTGAAAGACCCAGAAGCCGAAGAAGTTGACGATGGTGGGCGTGATGGTATCGCCTGCGCCGTTGAAGGACTGCAGCATGACCATGGCGTAGGCGTAGCCAATGTTGCCGCAGCTCAGGATGCGCAACGCGGTCGCAGCGATGGGGACAACGGCGGGGTCCTGAATGAAGAGGCGCACGGCAGGCGTGGCGAAGAAGATGAAGAAGACGCCGATGCTTCCGAGGAAGATGACGTTATATAGGCCGGTGCGCCACACGGATTTCTCTGCGCGATCGGGATGTTTGGCCCCGAGGTTCTGGCCGACGAGCGTTGCCGCCGCGTTGCTGAGACCCCATGACGGCAGAATGATGAAGATGAGGATGCGGATGGCGACGGTGTAGCCGGCGAGTGCGCTGGCTCCGAAATAAGAGATGATGCGAACGAGTCCGATCCAGCTGGTGTGCGCGATGGCGAATTGCAGGATGCCGGTGGCGGAGACGCGCACCAGTCGCCACAGCACGGCGACGTTTAGACGGATGTGCCGCGCCAGAACGTGGATGCGCTCCGTGCCTTTGAGCAGCCGGTAGAACTGGTAAAGAACGCCGATGCTGCGGCCCGTCATGGTTGCCAGTGCAGCTCCGGTGACGCCGAGTTTCGGGAATGGTCCGAGGCCGAAGATAAGGCATGGGTCGAGGATAAGGTTGATGATGTTCGAGACCCATAACAACCGCATGGCGATGGCGGCGTCGCCTGCTCCGCGAAAGATGGCGTTGTTGAGGAAGAGCATGACGATAGCGCCGCAACCACCGAGGGCGATGCGGGCGTAGCCGGAGCCGGTGGCGATGATGTCAGGCGTCGCACCCATGAGGCGTAAGAGATCGGGCGCAAAGATGAAGCAGGGAATCCCAATCGACAGGGAGACTAGCAGGCCGAGAAAAATTGCTTGAACTCCGGCGATGGCGGCGTCTTCCGGATCTTTTTCTCCGATGCGGCGAGCGACCATAGCAGTGGTGGACATGGCAAGGCCGATGCCGACGGCGAAGACCAGCGAGAGCAGCGATTCAGTGAGTCCAACGGTGGCTACCGCATTTGCGCCTAGACGCCCGACCCAGAAGACATCGACTACCGCGAAGAGCGATTCCAGCACCATTTCGAGGACCATGGGAATCGCAAGCAGAAGAATGGCGCGGTTGAGGCTGCCTGTGGTGTAGTCCTGATGCGAGCCGCGCAGAGCTTCGCGGATGGATGCCCACAAGGAAGGCTGTGTACCCGCGGATTGTGACGGTGTATTCATAAACCGGATATGTGAATGCCTAAGGGAGTGTACAGGGAGTCACATACATCTGTTGTCAAGATTGTGCTCACGATATGCTCAGTGACATGCGCACCATCGCTCTGCTTTTTACTCTGGCTGCTGCCGTTTCAACGACAACTGTTCTGGCTCAGGAGACACGCTTTCCCACGAATGAGGATTTGAGGCATACGCGCTCGCTGAGCCAGCCTCGGCTTGCGCCGGATGGGGACAGCGTACTGGTACAGGTCGCGGATGCGACGGCAGGTGGCGGCCACAGCCATTTGTGGCTGGTCGATATCAAGCAGAATGCGGCGCGTCAGCTCACTTACTCACCGGAGTCGGATAAACGCGGAGAGCATAACGGCGAGTGGCTGTCGGATGGCAGCGCGATTCTCTTTCTGGCAAAGCGTGGCGAGCATACGCAGCTTTATCGTCTGCCGATGGAGGGCGGCGAGGCGCATCCGTATGACATGAAGATTGAGCCGACGGTCGATGCATCGTCGGAGCCGGATGCGATTCCGCCGAGCAAGGAAAAAGCAGAGGCGAAAAAAGATGCTCTGCCTATTGACGTGGAGAAGTTCTATGTTTCTCCGGATGGAAAGTGGATTGCGGCGGTTGCGCACGATCCGCAGACTCCAGGAGAAAAGAAGCAGGAGACGGAGAAGGCTGATGCGGAGTGGGTGGATCATGATCCACATGGCTCGCGGCTCTATCTTTTCGACACTGCTACAGGAAAGTTGACGCGGACGGCGGTCGATCCGGATGTGGAGTCGGTGGCGTGGAAGCCGCAGTCGGACAAGTTTCTGGTAATAACGGAGAAGCCGAACAACGCAGGCGACCTTGGTCCTGCGAAGGCTGCGTGGCTGTTAGCTACGAATGATACGGAGCATCCTCAGGAAATAAAGCAGATTGTGGCGACGGTCTCGCAGGCGGCATGGTCGGATGATGGAAAGAGAATTTATTATCACGCGCAGGCCGAGCAGGATGCGCCTCCGGGGTACGACGATCTCTACGTCTTTACGACTGGTGACGGCGCGGTTAAAAATCTCAGCCGCGATTACAAAGGAACGATCGGACACGAAGGACCGATTGCTGTCGATGGCAAGGTGTTGCAATCGGTGCAGAACGGAACTCGGGTTTTAGTTGCGCGCTTTGGGGATGGAACGCCGGAGGCGCTCAAATTCAACACGCCAGTTACTACGGGTTTAAACACCAATACGCGGCATAACGGATGGGTTTGGATCGGCACCGGCAGCACGGCACCGCTCACACTCTTTTTTGCGGAGAAGCTGGATCATGCGGGTCATCCTCTGAATACTCCGTCGGCGATTCCGGCGAAGTGGACGGAAACGCCTTCTCAGCTTGTGCAGTGGCAGAACGAGGGGCAGACGCTGGAAGGGCTGCTCTATCTGCCTCCGCAGGCGAAAGACCGCAAGGTGCCACTGATTGTGGATGTGCACGGCGGCCCGACGGGAGCATGGGAAGACAGTTATTCGCCGCTCGTTCCGTTTTTACTGGGACACGGATGGGCGGTCTTCCGTCCGAATCCTCGTGGGAGTACCGGGTATGGCGCTGCTTTCGCTGCGGCGAATAAGAATGACCTGGGCGGCGCAGATTTTCGCGACATTATGACCGGAGTGGATGCGGTCATTGCTCACTTTTCAGTCGATGCCGATAAGTTGGCGCTGATGGGTTACAGCTACGGCGGGGAAATGGCCGGATTTGCGGAAGGGAAGACGGATTGCTTCAAGGCGATTATCAGCGGCGCTCCTGTGATCGATCAGTTCAGTGAATACGGCACGGAGAGCGGTTCCTGGTATGACCGCTGGTTCTATGGCAAGCCATGGGAGCACGATGCTGATGCGTGGAAGCAGAGTCCGATTTCCGGAGTAGCGAATGCGAAGACGCCGTTTCTTCTGTTGCAGGGGGACAGTGATGTTACCGACCCATTGGGACAGAGCCTGGAGATGTACCGCGCCCTACGCCAGATGGGCGTGACCGCGGAGCTGGTTCGCTATCCGCGTGAGGACCATGGGCCACTTGCAGGAGGAATCTTCGGCAATCCGAGCCCGGAGCCGTGGCATGGTTTCGATGGTCGGCAGCGCATTGTGAAATTTCTCGAAAGGGCTTTTGGGCAATAAAAACACGGAGTTATCGGGTCCTCGGGGACTGAGACCCAAGTTTTCTCAGAATAGGCTAAAGACAACTCCAGAGCTATAGGTTTTCGGATTCAGGCCGTTTTGCAGGAGATAAATTTTGCCATAAGTGAAATCGAAGAGGCGCAGGTCGATGCGGCGGGTTAAATGGTAGTCGACTCCAGTCGCCATCTCCCAGCCAAGTTTATTTACTGAGGTAAGCTTGCCAGGCTCAGGCGGATAAGTGACGTGCGCTACGCCTATGTCGAAAGCGCCGTAAGGCGCGAAGCGATGCACCGGGAACTGTACGCGCGGGCCGATGAGGGCTGTGTCCTGATGAAATGGCGAAGGTCCCCATTTCAGGATCGAGCCGCGAGCCTCTCCTCCGAGCCATCGTGTGATCTGCAGATAGCCGCCAAGTGAAGGGCCAAGTAGATATTCGGTGCCGTAATTTGGCTTTCCTACCGTAAACTCGCCGAAAACATGAAGGCCTCCACCACCGCCCTGCGTTGCCGGAGCTACCTGCGCCGACGAGAATGAAGATGTGGCCAAGCAAAATAAAGCGAGGAGATAGTGCACATGGGAAAATCGAGATTGTCTTCGCATAGTTTCAGAGTCGTACAGGTACTCCTTGGATGACAGGATTGTCCATACAGAACACTACTAATAAAGCTGAGGTTGTCTGAGGTATCGCGTTTGTCATCCGACCACATGAGATCGAAAATGAAAGAATCGTTCTAAATCTCACGATTTCAGTTATTTGCGCGAGATTTGACTGCGATACTCTACTCGCAGATGGTGTTCAGGATGTCGCAGTTATGGAAAGTACCGCGAGAATCAACGCTACTGGCATGACCAGCATTCCAGTTCTAAAAAACTTCCAGGCGCTGACATGCAGTCCTTCTTTACGAATAGCTATGAGCCAGAGAATGGTAGCGAGCGAGCCGGTAACTGAGAGATTGGGTCCGAGGTCGATGCCAATCAGAATGGCATTCCGCAAAGCTCCCACGATGTGCGATTGATGCAGACTGGTTCCTGCAATCAGGCCGAGAGGGAGATTGTTGATCAGGTTGGTTCCGACGCCGACGCTGAAAGAAGCCGCAAGCAGGCCGATTGCAGGACGTAGAGTTTGGGCAGCATGCAGCAATTCCTGCGAAAGATGCAGCGCTCCTGCCTGATTGATGGCTTCGACGAGAACGAACAGACCGGCGACGAGAGGGAGAACGCTCCATGAGATTTCCCGAAACAGGGGAAGCGGAGAGGATTTTTCCTTTGCGCAGATGACGGCGGTCATCAGTACAGAGACGACGCAGGTAGGCAATCCCAGATCTCTGCCAAACGCGGATGCGACGAGCAACACCGCAGCTACAAGCCCGAGGCCGATGATGGTGAATTTGCCGGAGGCGGAGAGTTCTCCGTCAGGAATATCACTTTCGATTCTGTCTCGAATCTCATGACGGCAACACCAGCGCAGCGTCACATAAGTGACAAAAATGGAAACAATTGACGCGAAAAGGAAGACCCGCAGCCAGTGGCCGAGCGGTGGCAAATCCTGACGGAAGACGACCAGGTTGGCTGGATTTGAGATGGGCAGGACAAAGCTTGCGGCGTTGGCAATAAAGGCACAGCTGAAGAGGTAGGGAAGCGGCTCTGCTTTTGATTTCCTTACCGCCGCCAGCACAGCCGGGGTGAGCACGACGGCGGTCGCGTCATTGGAAAGAAACACTGTTACCAGAATACCGACGCCATAGATCAGGGAGAAAAGCCTGCGGGCCGATCCATTCGCCTTCTGCGTAGCCTTGACGGCGAGCCAGTCAAAGACGCCATGGCTCTTAGCTAGTTCGGCAAGGAGCATCATTCCGGTTAGAAACAGGTATACATCTGTACCTTCGGCGACGGCATGCCCGGCAATTTTGTAGGGGATAAGGCGGCAGACGATGAGGATCACGGCCGCGCCGCAAACCCACCAGACCTCAGGAATCTTCTTTGGCCGGATCAGCATGAGGATGATGCCGACGATGGATACCAACCAGATGAATGAATGAGTTAAAGGCATCATGGAGCTTTTCGGGATGGATCCTCGGGGAATGAGAGATGAGAAAACGGGCAACGGTTGGCTTTGGGTATGCGCTTTCATTATGTGCTAGGGGAGACGAGGAAATCAGTAGTATGATCGGGGAACAAAAATGAAAACAACATGTTGTTAAACCTTTCAGCGGTAGCTACTTGCTATTTGCGATTCCGGTGTCTTCTTTTCCTTTCCCTAGTTGTGCATATTTAAAGCGTCTGTTACTTTTGGCGCATTCTGTGGTTACTCCGGTCACCGCATAGGATATTTGTGTATTACGTTCGGTGCAGGTCGCTTTGTTAAATATTGAGATATTGAGCTGATGACAAATCGTGACGATATGAAGCCGGAACCTCGTCAGGCGGAGGACGATCTGGCAAAGGATGTGGCACATCTCTACTCGTGGGCGAGGGTAGAGGACGTTCCATATCGTGATTTTTCCCGACAGCATAGGCACACGGCTTCAGCCATGCACGCCGCCGCGGAGCCTGTCGAGGCTGCCGCCGGTCCGGCGCAGAGCATTGAAACTGTTGCGCAGGCGGTTGAGATTCCTTTATCGATCCTGCCACCCGTCGAGAGCGAATTGCCTCCTCCCCTGATGCCGATGGAAATACCCGCAGCATTGCGAATACCTGCTCCCAAAGAGGCTCCTACGACCCCGAAGGGGATCCGCCCGGCAGAACGTGAGCCGCACGAACGGAGATCCACGGCAATGGCGATCTACTCGCTGGCTGGTGGAGTGGGCAAAACCACCCTTTGCGCGAACCTGGGCAGAATTCTTTGTGCGCTAAAAGAGCGAGTGCTCCTGGTAGATGCTTCGGGAAGCGGGCTGCTGCCGTTTTACTTCGGCGCAACCGACCTTCGAGAAGGATTGCGTACCTTTGTTTCACCGGAGCCGAGTTATCCGCCGCTGCAGATCTTCGGCGCGGATGATGTGACAAGGGAGTGGCTGGAGAACGGCGTTGTACAGGCGATGCATCGCGCCGAACGCACGATTTTCGATCTGGGCCCAGCGACGATGGGCCTGCTGCCTGAGATATTCGAATTGTGCGGCGCTGTACTGGTGCCGCTGCTCTCCGATCTCAATTCGCTCCTGACCGTGTCGCGTATCGAAGCGTCGTTTGCTGCTATGAAAAAAGCAGGCCACAACGTGCCGGAAGTCTTTTATGTCTTCAATGAGTTTGATCCGCAACATCCGGTCGATCAGCAGGCGAGGGCGTTAGTGGAGCGGCAGTGCGGCGAACGGGTCCTGCCGATCAGCATCCAGTATGGCGAAGAGATTTCCAACGCGATTGCCGCGAGAATGACGGTGGCGGATCACACCCCGACGGCAGGCGTGACGCAGGATTATCTGCAGCTTGCCTTCTGGCTGCGCGAGAGAATGCCAGTGCCTGACACGGAGAAGAAGTCGGCAGTTCGCTGGAGTGAGCAGTGAGAAGGCTCGTAGGGAAATGGGAAACCCTGGGAATGCACGGCAGCTTCTGGGCCGGTACTGCACGCATTGCCGTCTATGCCATCCTACTTTTTTTCGCGTTTGAATGCGTGACGCTTGATTTCGGATGGGCGGAGCAGGGCGTTCTCGCTCTGCTGACAATTGTGCTCGCTTTTGTGATCCACCGGATCTCAGATTCTGAACTGGTAACGCTGGCGTTGATGTTCGCCTCGATGCTAGCCACGGCGCGATATGCGTACTGGCGAATTGTGACTGTAACGGGTGCTGTTACAGGAACTACGCAGAAGCTGAATATCGTTAATACTTTTTTCGTGCTCCTGCTTTTTTCAGCGGAGGCCTACGCGTTCATCATTCTGTTTCTGGGCTACATCCAGACGATTCGTCCCCTGCGCCGGCCGCCTTATCCGATGCCCCGGGAGGTCGACGAATGGCCCGAAGTGGACGTGCTGATCCCCACCTATAATGAGCCGCTGTCGGTGGTACGCTCGACGATTTTCGGCGCGACTAATATCGATTATCCCGAGGACAAGCTGCATGTCTATGTGCTGGATGATGGCAGGCGGGAAGAGTTTCGTAAGTTCTGCGAAGAGGCGCACGTTGGGTATGTGACGCGGCCTGACAACAAGCATGCCAAGGCCGGCAATATCAATCATGCGCTCAAGCTGCTCAAGTCACCCTATGTTGCAATTTTCGATTGCGATCACGTGCCCACGCGCAGCTTTCTGCAGGTGACGCTGGGCTGGTTTTTGAAAGAGCGCGAATTAGGAATGCTGCAGACGCCACACTATTTTTATTCGCCTGACCCGTTTGAGAAGAATCTCCGGCAGTTCACGGTGCCCAATGAGGGCGAGTTGTTTTATGGCGTGATCCAGGATGGCAATGACCTGTGGAATGCGACGTTTTTCTGCGGCTCGTGCGCCATTCTGAGGCGCGACGCGATTGAACAGATCGGCGGCATTGCTACGGAGACGGTGACGGAAGACGCGCATACCTCGCTCCGCATGCAGACCCGCGGCTGGAATACGGCATACATTAATATTCCCCAGGCGGCGGGACTGGCGACGGAGAGTCTTTCCAGCCACGTGGGCCAGCGGATTCGCTGGGCACGCGGCATGGTGCAGGTTCTGCGGACCGACAATCCACTCTTTGTTCCAGGATTGAAGTGGCCGCAGCGACTGTGCTACTTCAATGCGATGGCGCACTTTTTCTACGCGGTGCCGCGCCTGATTTTTCTTACCGCCCCGCTCGTTTATATGCTGCTTGGGTGCATCAATATTCCTGGCTCGTGGATAGCGATCCTGATGTACGCCATGCCGCATCTTTTCCTTTCAAACGTAACCAACCTGCGAATTCAGGGCAAATACCGGTATGCCTTCTGGAACGAGGTGTATGAGACGGTTCTTGCGCCCTACATTCTCGGTCCAACCTTGCTCGCACTCATCAATCCGAAGCTCGGAAAATTCAATGTGACGGCCAAGGGCGGCATTGTGCAAAAGAGCTACTTCGATGCGCGCATTGCGCGTCCTTATGTAGCTCTTCTGCTGCTGAATATTGCCGGCCTGATCATTGCGCCGATCCGCTTCTTCTACTGGAATGCGGATCATCCGGGAACGATCGCGATGAACACTTTCTGGATACTTTTCAATATGGTGATTGTCGGCACAGCGAATGCCGTAGCTCGCGAATCGAAGCAGGTGCGTTCTGATGTGCGCATCGATCTGCATATGCCGGTAGAGATTGTGCTGCCGGATGGAAGAAGCATTTTCGGCGAGTCGGTGAATCTCTCGCGCGGCGGAGCTTCCGTCAATCTGGAACAACCGCTGAGCCTTCCTCCCAATACCGCTGTAACTGTTATTTACCCAGTAAGGCGGGAACGGACGAATTTTCCCGCAACCGTGGTAGATGGAAGCGGCACCGCTCTTCGCGTCAAGTACGAGGAACTGTCACTGCACGAAGAAGAGTTATTGACGCTCGTTCTCTACTCGCGCGCCGATTCCTGGCTAAGCCGTAGCGAGCGACGCGTGGCTGACAAGCCGTGGCTCAGCTTCTTGCAACTCATGCGTTTGTCCGTGCGAGGAGTGGGGTACGCATTGGGAGTGCTGATTCCGAAGCGGAAGAGCGCGGATGCGCCGGCAACCGCAAGCGCGACGACGGCGATACTGCTGCTGGCGCTGCTTGCCGGAGCCTGCGTGCCGTCGCTTGCACAAAAGAAGAGTGGCAAAGCTGCTCCGCAGTTATCAGCGACAGCACCTGCGCCCGGCTCTTTTTCATCGACGTTTACGCTGAATGATATCGGAATCCCATCCGGTATCCTCTTCCGGGGTGTCGCGGCATCCCGCGATATTCCGTTTGCCTTGCCACAGACCGACGTAGTGCAAGAGGCGAAGCTTCATCTGCATTACGGGTTTTCTCCGGGATTGATTCCGCAGATGAGCCATCTGAGCGTTCTGATGAATGGCACACTGGTCGCGACGCTTCCGATTCCGGAAAAAGTGGCCGATGTGCAGGCACCGCTGACGGCGGATATTCCTTTGCCCGCGGAATTACTGGTTCGCAATAACGTGCTGACCCTTGAGTTTGTGGGCCACTACACGCAGAAATGCGAGGATCCGGCAAACACAGTGCTGTGGGGCCGCGTAGATAATACGTCGAGTATCGAGGTTTCAGGCTCGCTGTTGCAGCTTGTCGATGATTTAAAGATGCTGCCGCTCCCGTTTTATGACGGAGCACTTGGAAGTTCTTCGGCAGCGATTCCGTTTGCATTTGCAAGCGTGCAGCCGAGCCGTGAATCACTGCAGGCTGGCGGGATTGTGGCCTCGTGGTTCGGAATTCTTGCGAAGTCCAGGCCACTCACATTTCCGGTATCGGTAGGCACGCTGCCCAAGGGCAATGTTGTGGTGTTCGTGCAGAACCGCAGCGAGGTGCCGGCTGGCATTCAGTTGACTGAAGATGGTCCCACGGTTGCCGTGCGGACGAATCCTTCCGATCCTTATGGGAAGGTCCTAATTATTGCCGGGGACAATGGCGATGAGCTTCTGACTGCGGCGCGGTCCTTAGCCACCGGAAACGCGATGCTGCAGGGAAATATCGTGCATGTTCCGGAATATCAGCTTCCCGAAGCGCGGAAAGCTGATGATGCTCCGTTGTGGATGAGCACCGAGCGGCTCTCACCATTCTGGGATTATTCCGCCAACGCTGAATTGCAGAGCGACGGTTCGGGGCCTTTGCCGGTTTATCTGCGGGTGCCGCCCGATCTCTACTACGGCGACAAGCAGAACTTACTGTTGCACATGGATTATCGCTATAACGCGATTCCACTTGCCAACGGATCGACCCTGCGGATCACCAGCAACGGATCTCTGGTGGATCAGCTTCCGATGCCTCATGCAGAAGTGAACCGGAAGACGCTGAGCTATGATGCCGCCGTACCGCTGGTGAACATGCGGCCCTTCGCCAATACCTTCCTGTTTAATTTTTATTTCCAGATGGCGAAGACCGGTAATTGCCAGGATACGGCGCCTATCAATCTACAGGGTGCAATCCTGCGTAGCTCATACCTCGACATTCGCGGGATCGACCACTGGGCATCGATGCCGAACCTGGAACTTTTCTCGAATGCCGGCTTCCCGTTTACGCGTTTTGCCGATCTTTCGCAGACGAGGATCATTCTGCCGCAACGATCATCGCCTGATGAGATTGGCGTGTATCTAGCGTTGCTCGGTCATTTTGGACAACAGACCGGTTATCCGGCGCTACGCTTGACGGTAGGAGACTCGTCGCTCCTGGGAGCAGACGCCGATTACCTAGTTCTGGGCACGCAAGCCGATCAACCGGCGTTTCAGCAACTGAATCCGCAGCTATTGGTTCAGGTGCAGGATCAGGGGTATTCCGTCAGCGATACGGGCGGCTTTTTCTCCCTGGTGGAGCATGCCTGGTGGCAGGTTTCCCAGATGCGTCCCAAGTGGTGGTGGAAGGTGAACCAGGCGCAGCAGCGGAAAGGACTTCTTCAGAGCCTGGGCGAATTTCCCGAGGCGCTGGTCCAGGGCATCGAGTCGCCCTGGTCTTCAAACAGATCCGTCGTCGCTATCACATTCCGCAATGATCAGACGATGGGCCCGTTTATTAATGCGCTACAGAAAGCAACTACCTCGAGCGCCGTCAGCGAGTCGGTGAGCGTTCTGCACGGGCAGGATTTTAGTTCGTACCGGCTGGGTGATCGCTTTTACCACGTCGGTTATCTGCCATGGTGGTCGCGGATCCGGTACTGGCTGCGAACCTATCCCTGGATGGTGGTCGTGCTGACATTTGTGCTTGGGTTATTTGTCGTGCCCTGGACGCGAGCGCGCCTGGACCGCAGAGTAGCAGAGCGCCTGGGAACGCAAAAGCCGTGAAACGCTGGTTAGTGCTGCTCGCTGTGCTGGCAGGATGCCAGATGTCGGGAGCGGCTTCATCTTCCTGGCCTTTCTGGAATCACTACGTGGCGTATTTTGTGAAGCCGGAAGGGCGGGTTATCGATCCGGACAGAAATTCGATGACTACGTCAGAAGGGCAGAGTTATGCTATGTTCTTCGCCCTGGTTGCGAATGACAGGGCGATGTTTGAACGGCTTCGCTCGTGGACTGAGGGAAACCTTGCAAAAGGCGATCTCTCCAAAAACCTGCCGGCCTGGAGCTGGGGCGCGAAGCCAGATGGCTCATGGGGTGTACTTGACCCGAATTCGGCCTCTGATGCCGACTTATGGACCGCCTACGATCTGATCGAAGCAGGCGACCTTTGGGCCGTACAACAGTACAGCAATGCGGGGGCAGCGATGCTTGCGCTGATTGCAGAAGATGAAACGGCTACCTTGCCGAACCTGACCAAGGTATTGTTGCCCGGCAATGTGGGGTTCCACTGGTTCAACACACGATGGCTGCTGAATCCAAGCTATACGCCTGTGCCCTTGCTACTGGCTGCAAACAGGGTCGATAAGCGGGGTCCATGGAAGCAGATTCTGGATGCCTTTCCCATATGGATGGGAAAGGCCAGCCCTTCCGGGTTTGCGATGGACTGGGTCGAGTACACATTGGGCACAGGATTTGCTCCGGTCAGCGCGCCCGGAGATACCAGGACGGCACGCGGCAGCTATGACGCTATCCGCGTGTATCTGTGGGCGGGAATGAGTCCCGGAGAGGTCGAAGAAAGTACCCAGCTGCTGCAGATATTGAAGCCCATGCAGCGATATGTGGAGGCGCATATGTCACCTCCAGAGTCGGTGAATCCCGATGGAAGTATTGCGAGTGAGAAGGCTCCGCCGGGATTTGCGGCTGCGATGGTGCCGTTTCTTGTTACAGAAGGAGACGCGGATGCGGCAACCTTCCAGCTGCGTAACGTGCTCGCACAGTTCGATTCCGTTACGGGGCTTCTGGCGCATCCGCCCCGATATTACGACCAGAACCTGGCGTTATTTGCGCTGGGATGGCAGGACGGACGATTTCGATTTGCTCCGGATGGAAAGCTGAGGGTTCAATGGAAAAATTAAACCGCAATGCGTGCCGCAGACTTCTGCTTCTGGCCGTCTGTGCGATTGGATTTGCCATTTCCTGTCCCGCGCAGACGCAGACCTCCGCGCAACAGGTGCTGCTGAAGAGGGCGGCGTCTCTGGCTGCCGGCGGCCATCTGGACATGGCGGTACAGACCTGGCAGCAGGTGCTGCTGGCTGATGTCAATAACCGCGAAGCACTGCTCGGGATTGCCAAAGCCGATATGCAGCTGGGAAAAGCCGATGAGGCGGCGGGATATCTTCAGCGCTTCAGGGCCGCGGGCGGCAGCGCGGATGAGGCGGCGAAGGTTCAGGCCATATCGGGCGGGCAGTCGCGGAACGAGCGTCTGCGGCAGGCGGGGCAACTAGCTGCGTCGGGCCGTTATGCGGATGCGATGCGGCTCTACCGCGAAGCGTTTGGCGACATACCCCCGGCGGGGAATTACGCGCTGGCATATTACGACACGGAGTCTGCGATTCCGGAAGACCGTCCTCATGCCATTGCCGGATTACGGAAGCTGGCGAACCAGTTTCCTGCGGATTCGAGATATGCCATCACACTGGGACGTATTCTTACCTACGATCCGAAGACGCGTGCGGAGGGAATTGCTCTCCTGCAGAAGTACAGCGACGTGGCTTCCGCTCAGACGGCTTTAGCCCAGGCGCAGGCGTGGAATGCCAGCGCGGGGAAGACTGAAGCGGGTACGCCGGCGACTGCGACCAATGCTCCTACAGCACCCGCGCCGGTTGTGGACTCGGCTGAAGCAGCAGCCTATCGCGCACTCAACGCGGGAAGGCTGGATGAGGCAACGCAGCGCTTCCAGGGGCTGCTGGCCAAGCAGCCAAACAATCCGCGAGCCCTTAGTGGTTTGGGCTACGTGTACATGAAGCAGCAGGACTTTGGACATGCGTTGACCTACTTCGAGCGCGCCCGCGCAGAGGGAGCGAAAGGGCTGGATAGCTCGATTGCCACTTCGCGGTTCTGGCAGCAGATGGGAGATGCCGGCAACAAGATGCAGTCGGGTGACACGGAGGCTGCGATCGAGTCGTATCGAGGAGCATTAGCTCAGAAGCCGACGAGTCCCGATGCGCTGGAGGGATTGGGCGGCGCGCAGATGAAGGCTGGGAGCTACGCCGAAGCGGTGGACTCTTTCCAACGCGCAGTGCGGTTGGCGCCGGGGCGGGAGCCGGCATGGCGCGGTCTCTTCATAGCACAGTCCATGTCGAACGACGCGCAGGGTGCGCTGCAGACGAACAGCCGTATGCCGAAGGATGTCCATGCGCATCTGGATAACGATCCCGAATTCCTGCGGCTCCTGGCGCAGGACTATTCCAGCCTGGGACGCAAGGCAGATGCGGACCGCACGGTGGAGCGGGCGCTGTCACTGCCATTTCCGAACCAGGGGCGCGATCTGCCGGTCGATAAGCAGATGCAGTATGCGAATCTGCTGATGACTGCCAAGAAGTATGAGCCGGCGCTGCAGCTTTATCGCCAGGTAGTGGCGCAGGATCCAGAAAATGCCGGCGCATGGCGCGCACTGATTGCAGCGCAACATCAACTGGGCCGGGATCAAGAGGCGCTGGCTTCGATCAGCGGCATGCCGAAGACGGTGATCGATAGTGAGCAGAACGATCCGTCGTTCCTTGTGCTGGTAGGTTCCATTTACCAGACCGAGCATCAGTGGGATCGGGCGCGGAAGTATCTGGAGCGCGCACTGACGGTTGCGCCTCCGCCGCAGGCCGGCATCGAGTTGCAGCTTGCGGATATCTACGCGGCAGAGAACGAGCCGCAGAAGGCATACGCGATCTATCGCAAGCAACTGGATGCTGATCCCGAAAACCTCGCAGCATGGCGCGGCGTGCTGAATGCGTTGCACCAGCAGAACCAGGACCGCGAGGCGCTGCGGAGGATTGCGGCGATGCCGGAGTCGGTACGTCTACGGCTCGAAGGCGATCCGGCGTATCTGCAGACGCTGGCGTCGATTCAGTCCGGCGCCAAGCAGAATCAGGCGGCGCTGCGGAGCTTTGCTCAGCTGGCGCAGATCTATCGCGACCGCGGAGCCGATATGCCGGTGGATACGCAGATCCAATATGGATGGGTTCTGCTGAATGCCGGCAATGATCGTCAACTGTATGCGCTGGTGTCTAACCTGGCGAACTCGCCGGACATGACCGACGAGCAGCAAGTGCAGTTCAATCAACTGTGGGCTTCGTGGAGCGTTCGCCGCGCGAACAGCGCGTTAGCTGCGGGGGATCAACGGCGTGCGCTGGCGATCCTGGCTGCGGCGTTGCAGGCGTTTCCGGATAATCCGGATGTTTCGGGCGCTCTTGCTGGTCTCTACATGAAGGCGGGGCAGCCGAAGCAGGCAGTCGCTATCTATGCTTCACGCGATATGACCCATGCGACGCTGCCTCAGTACCAGGGAGCGATCGGCGCGGCGATGGCTGCTCGCGATATGAAGCAGGCGCAGACATGGCTTGAGGCGGCGCTGGACCAGTACAAGACGGATCCTCAGATTTTGAAGCTCGCTGCTCAGTATGAGCAGGCGCGCGGCAATCAGGATCGCGCAGCGGCTTACTATCGTGCGGCGCTCGATGCCATGGGGCCATCGTCGCCGGGGCTGATGTTTACGCAGCCGGGCGATACGGGCCAGCCGGGTGGATTATCTCCGACGCAGCAGCTGATGCAGTTGCTGGCTCCGGCAGGACGAGTGAGCCAGAACAGTGGCGGTCCGCTTGATCCTGCGGTCGAGGGAGATCGCGCGGCGGCTTCGTGGCAGGAGGCTCCGCCGGTGAATACACCGACGCTCGGCGACTTTGCCGATGCCGGCGGCACTCCGGCTGAGACTGCTCCGGTAGAAACGGAACGCGCTTCAACTGCGGAAATCACTCCACCTGAGGTAGCATATGTTCCGCCGGTGCGAAGCCAGCGTCATCATGCTGTCACAGTCGAGCAGCAGGAGGTTTCGTCATCGGTTGACTACATTGCGCCTGCTCCGATGCGTGCTCCGGTTCAATCTGCTGTTTCGTCTTCACCGCGACAAGCTTCCTTTGAGCCGACGTCGAACGCGAGACCGTTTGTCGATGCGAACGATGCGAATCCCGCGAATCGGCTGCAGGCAGCAATCCGGCAGATGAATGGGCAGATATCCCAGGATACGGGGCTGCCGCCGGTCACGCCTCCGCAGGCTCCCGATGAGACGAACTCCATCCCTGCGCCGTACACGGCCAGAGAGACGGCGAAGGTCGAGACGCCGGTTCTGCCTCCGCTGACCGGATCGGGCATGCCGGTGGTGCGAGTGAAAACTGAGCGCGAGCAGGTCGAGGAACAACTCGAGATCCTGCGGGGCGCGGGTAGTCCGTGGACCGGCGGAGCGGCGGTAGTGGACTATCGCAGCGGCCAGCCAGGTTATGACCGTCTTGCTGCCTACACGGGGCAGATTGAAGCATCAAGCATGCTCGGTCCGGGCGTGCGCGGCACGATCATTACACGGCCTGTACTGCTCGACTCGGGCACGGCTACGAGCACGGAAACCTTTCAGCAGGGAACTCTGCCTGCTGACTCACTGCCGTACCTGCAGTCCGCTGCCGGTATCGGCGGCGAGTTCCAGCTGCGGACGGCGTCGTTCGCTGCCAATCTTGGGTACACACCGAGCGGCTTCCTGGTGGCGAATGTGCTCGGCGGCATCTATGTGCATCCGCCGACGTCGCACTTCACGCTGACCTTCTCGCGCGATCCGGTTACCGATACGCAGCTCTCTTATGCGGGCCTACGCGACCTGGGCAGCAAGAGCGACACCTATATCGGCAACACCTGGGGCGGCGTGATGACGAATGCGGGCGAGCTGCAGCTGGCATTCGGCGATGCGCAATCCGGCTGGTACATCCAGGGAGGCGGCCAGTATATTACCGGGCGCCACGTTGAGGACAATACGCGTATTGACGGAGATGCAGGCGCTTACTGGGAGGTTCTGCATCGTCCCGAATACGGACGGCTGGTTGTGGGCATGAACTTTTTCGGCATGCACTACGATCACAACTTGCGCTACTTCACTTACGGGCAGGGCGGATACTTCAGCCCGGCGGCGTATATGCTGGGCGGCGTGCCGATCACATTTGAGGGGCATCGCGGACCACGGTTCCACTATCGCGCGACGGGAAGCTTCGGCCTGCAGGCATTCCAGGAGAACTCGACTCCGTATTATCCACTCGATCCGACGCTTCAGTATGCGAGGAACAATCCGTACTACCCGGAAAATACCAGCGTGAGCGCGAATTACAGCTTTGAAGGCGAGGGCGCTTATGCCATCGCGGAGCACTGGTATGTCGGCGGTTTCCTGAGCTTCAATAACACGCGCGATTATGCGAGCAATCGCGGCGGATTCTATGTGCGTTATCTCTTCCGGCCGCAGCCGGCGCTGGAAGAAAACGGACCAACAGGGCTTTTCCCGATGCAGGGAATGCGGCCTCTGCAGGTGCCATAGGCGGGACGGGCCCCCTCCCCCACTGCGACCCGGCTTTCTTTTGTTTTCCAATAGCATAGCGGAGGATGATCCCCCGCTATGTAATTGATTTTGCTCGGGTTAGTTCGGTTCTAGCGTTTTCAATTACTTAGCGGGGATCGTCGCTGTTTTAGAGTGATTTTTCTCGCTGGCTTGGTTTTGAGATTCTTCCGCTTCGTTCTCAGGGTCGAAATGACGTTCGTAAAGAACAAGCCTTCTATATTCAGAATAGCGAATTTGGTCTATATATTCTGCCAAATATTGTTGGCACGATTATCGTGGGGAATCAGCCGGATGGGGACAAAGTTTTCAAAGGGTTATTGACACGGATGGGGCCGATTCCTTTTCATGCTTCTGTTTGCAACAGGTTAAAATGTCGGAAGTGGCCCCGTAGCTCAGGTGGATAGAGCGACGGTTTCCTAAACCGCAGGTCGGAAGTTCGAATCTTCCCGGGGTCACCATGGAATCAACAAGTTACATAAATAGAAATGCTTTCGAAAGTGCTTGGTGTCAGTTATGGTGTCAGTTGTGCTAGACTGCTGCTTTGAGTGCGCGTATGGCCGAGAAAAAGACTCCATCCAAGGTCAGAGGGGTATACGAGCGGGAACCGGGAAGTGGCATCTGGTGGATTCGCTTTACTGAGGCTGGCAAGATCCGTCGCGAAAAGGTTGGACGCCGTTCCGATGCGGTTGCGCTGTACCAGAAACGGAAGGCGGAAGTCCGTGCCGGCATAAAACTTCCAAGCAACCTGCGACAACGGCCAATCACCATTGCCGAACTTGGAGAGGAGGCGAAGCAGTGGTACAAGGACCATGACAAGCGGGATCTTCGCACCTTCACAGGGCGGATGGATTTGATCATCAAAGAATTGGGCAATCGTGCCGCCGACACGGTGAAACCCAAAGAAATCGACGACTGGCTCAGCAGCCACCCCCGGTGGAGCCCAGCTACCAAGAACCGGTACAAGAGCGTTCTGAGTAAGGCTTATCAGCTTGCCCTCCGCAGCGACAAGGTCAGCCGCAATCCGGTCCGGTCAGTCGAGCACAGAAATGAAGGCGACGGCCGCATACGGTATCTCAGGCCCGAGGAGGAGATTAGCCTCAAAGCGGTGATCGCACGTCGTTGTCCTGGGCACATACCGGCGTTGGTCTTTGCCTTGCACACCGGACTGCGGAAGTCGGAACAGTTCGGGTTGAGATGGACCGATGTAGACATGAGCCGCAAAGTGATTATCGTTCCCCATCCCAAAAACAACCGGTCGCGCGAGATAACAATGAATGAAACCTGCTTCACGGTGATCCAGGATTTGTACAAAAACCGTCCTGATGACGACCGGATCTTCCGGTCAGATCGATACAAGAAGCGGCCGATCATAGACATCAAGAAAGCTTTCGAGAGCGCGGTAAAAGAAGCCAAGATCGAGGACTTCACCTGGCACTCCCTTCGTCATACGTTCATAACCCGATTGGTGCAGGCTGGGGTTGACTTACGTACGGTTCAATATCTGGCAGGACATCAGAGCCTAGCTATGACGGGACGCTACGCGCACTTTGCTCCCGCCCTGAATCAGGCTGCCGTCAGGCGACTCGATCAAGTCGTTGTCGATTGAATCTGTCTGATACGGCTAGGCGCGTAGATGCGTCTTCTTGCCCGCGACATCCACTGCACAGCGCCGTCGGTAGTACTTCTGTGCGTGATCGCTGCTTCCTTGCAGCCCTGATTCACCGTCTTCCCGTTCGCTAGACCCACTTCAATTTGCCGCAACAGCTTCACGCCTGGTCAGGCGTGTGCCTCTTTCTTGCCATGGCCCAGCTCCTTATACTCAGTCTCTATCACTCAGGACTGGTGCAAATTCAGCCGAGCAGGCCAGTGGTAATTCAAAACAATCGAAAAACAACACCTGAGCTAATAGATTTTGAATTTAATCCATTAATAACGTGAATGGCCCGATACATCTCGGAACTTTTGCTATACCGTAGCGAGCGGTGGAGTCCCATGCAGGCCGTCTGCCGCCGTTGCCCAAGCGTAGAGCATCCGGTCGTGCAAGACGGCCGCGCTGCTCCGCAGCGGATGGATGGTGACACGTCATCCCCAAAAGGGAACTGCAGAGCTGCCTTGTAGGCGTAATCGTTAACGCGTTTTGTTTGAGCTAATTGCGATTTACGGTTTACGCACGTAAACATTGCGGTTTGCTGCTGGAGGCGATGTGGTGTTTCATGTGTGGACACCTTAGCTAAAAGCAATTGTTGAAACTGCTGCTGTGTTGCACGCATCCAAGCCTTGCAACCGGAATTCCCGCGCGAGGCCCTTTCTCATGGCTTCTTCTGATATCAAGCAACCGACAGTTCCGTCAGCGGCTCCCGCCAGTCCGCTAAAGGGGACGTACCGTGCAAAATCCGTCGCTACAAGGCTTACGGAGGCGGAGTTTGGCGAGGTGGAATCTGCTGTGGCGACAGCCGGGAAGAAGCTGGCAGAATGGCTTCGCGATGCCGCACTGACACAGGCGCGCTCCTCACAAGAGCTGACCGATTCGATCTTGCTGGCTGAGATCCTGGGGATGCGTTCTCTGATGCTGAACCTGTTTGCCCGAGCATCCGAGGGTCCGATAAGCGTCGAAGACCTGCGCAAAATGTCTGCACATGCAGACTCCATTAAGGAGCATAAGGCGCAGGAATTCCTGGCCCAAAAGCGGCTGCAAAGCAACACGAGATAGGCGGAGAATCCACCATGCAATGGCTGCGCTTTCGCGCCGTGTTTCCGTGGCGAATTGCCCTGCTTTTGGCCCTGCTTCCGACTATTCCATTACTCATCTTCGGGGTGTGGTTCAGGTGGGAACTTCAACCCCTTGAGAGGTACTATTTGTCGGCGTATTGGGAGAGTTTGGAGGGCGCAAAACAGCCTAGAAGCACCACCCAAATCGTGTGGCTGTTCAAGGCGGCTCCGGGGCGGAAGAGTGAGCCCGTTATCGACGTGGACGTGACCTCTGAAAGGCCGTGGAGCCTGTCTCTTGAGCTCTCTTCTTCGGCCCGCGAACGTGGGTGGCTCAGCCTGGTGAAGAGCCGTCGGGAAGCAGTCAATTCCGCCAAGTTGGAAGTGTTCTTAGAGGAGGACTTCTATGGCCATCGGAGCGTTCGTCAAGTGATAGCCGAGCCGCTCCTTTATGCATGCAGTGCGCCCTTCCTTGTGCTCTATGTCGCGTTCATGATGAAGAGAGAATTGGGGATCGAATGGAACAGGCTTCGTGAGGAGGTTTCGGGGTCGGAATTGACCTTCAATCTGGCGGAGATTTGGAACCAATTTGCCAAGCAGATTCGGTCGTGGATTGGGCGACGAATAGTGATCGAGAAAGCCCAGCTCGAACGAGACGATTCCGCTATCAAAACGATCCCTAATGCCCCAGTCAATCCGGGTACGGTTCAACAGGTAAAAGGGGGTCCATTAACGGGTGAGAAGCGGCACCTTTCAAGCTTCCTAGAAGAGCCACGAACGCGCTCGATCTTCCCCGGAAGAGCATCCGCTCACGATGCCAAAGAACAGTCGAAACCGTGGCACGAGTCGCAGTGGATTGACTGACGCATTCGACCTCTCGAAGAGAGTCTCATCGCCCCGGATAAAGACTCGTATATAAGGCAGCAATCCCACCCCAATTCCCCTCGCTTCAAACCAGGTATGTGCCTCACTCATTCACTTCTAATAGCCTTGCGATAGACGTCTCAATTGACCCCTTAATCTGAACGCGATGTGAGCTTCAATCAATGTTCATGCGGGTATTCGCAATTCCTTCATAGAAAATATTTTTCAGATATGCGCCCCTTTTTTCCGCAAATAGAGTTACGCTATGCAGCAAGCAGTTGCGAGATTCTGCTGCTCATGTAGCGAGGCTGTTGCGCATGTTGACTATTTCCAAAGCGCTGTCTGCAACTCAGGCCCGCACATATCATGCGCGCGAGTTCACTTCAGAGAAGCAAAACTACTGGAGTCGCGACCAGCAAGGACATAGCGAGTGGCAAGGAGAGCTTGCCCGTAAATGGGGTTTACAAGGCGTAGTCAGAGATGAGCACTTTGCACGACTGAGCGAAGGACAGCATCACGAGAGTGCCGCACAGCTGGTCAAGCATCAACCCGCCAGAACCTACGAAAATGAATATGGCAAGCAGATCACGAGCGCAGAGCACCGCGCCGGATGGGATGCAACATTCTCTGCGCCGAAGTCGATTTCTCTCACTGCGCTCGTAGGTGGTGATGAGCGTGTGCGCGAAGCGCATCGTGAGAGTGTTCGTGTGGCATTGCACGAATTGGAGCGCTATACGCAAGCGCGCATCGGCAATATCCATGCGCCTGAGACGACTGGAAAGCTTGTTGCTGCTACTTTTGAGCACGATACAGCTCGGCCCGTTAATGGTTATGCTGCTCCGCAGCTTCATACGCACGCCGTCATCTTCAACGTGACGGAACGTGGGAATGGTCAAACTCGCGCATTGCAGGAACGCAGTCTCTTCCAGTCCCAACAATACGCGACCAGCGTGTATCGCTCAGAGCTCGCCATGCGGTTACAAAGACTCGGTTATGAAATAGAGCGTGGAGAGTATGGGCAGCCGGACATCAAAGGTTATACGCGAGAGTATCTGGATGCATCGAGTCTGCGCCGGGCACAAATCAAAGAGCATTTGCAGGACATAGGCAGAGACGGTGCTGGTGCGGCGCAGGTTGCCGCTCATCGCACAAGGGATGGCAAAGACCTGCTCTCGCGTGAAGAGGTGTTGCACCGACATTGTGAACTCGCTGCAAAGTTCGGCAATCAGCCGGACCAGGTTGTTTCGCAAGCGAGAGAACAAGCACAGCGCCACAGGCCGCGGATTGATAAGACTGCACAGCAATCGATCACATACTCGCGCAATCATGTCTTTGAGCGTTCGGCAGTGCAGGATGAGCGAACGATCCTGCAAGCTGCAATCGACCGCAGTATGGGAGAAGCCACCTACAACCAGGTAAGGCAGGAATTTGAGCAGAGAGTCATTCGAGGCGAGTTTCGCCGTGTGGAGCGTATGGACGGCAGAGCTGGACCGCAGTATACGACGGCTGAGATGGTTCGTCTGGAGCGGGAGATTGTTGGTTCCATGCAGCAAGGCAATCTACGCGGCTTTGAAAATTCCATGCTCGTTTCGCCTCCATTGCGAATACGAATCGAAGACCAACACCCGGAGTTGAGCAAAGCACAGCTTGGTGCGGTCGATGAAATTTTCTTAAGTCGCGAAAAGATTATCGGTCTGGACGGCGTCGCCGGTGCAGGCAAGACAACAACGCTGGCTGTGATCCGGGAAGGAGTAGAGGCACAGGGGTACGTGGTTGAAGGATTTGCTCCGACATCACGCGCCGCACAGAAGCTCTCCGAGGTCGGCATGAAGACCTCGACTCTTCAGCACCATCTTGTTCGGGGAGAACAACTGGACACAGGCGAGAAGAGACTCTTTGTGCTCGATGAATCGTCGCTTGCCTCCACGCGCCAGATGCACGAGTTTGTGACGCGTCTCCATCGGAATGACCGCGTTCTCCTGGTTGGAGATACCCGCCAGCATGAAGCTGTCGAAGCAGGCCGCCCCTTCGCACAGCTTCAGGACGCGGGAATGCGCACGGTGAAGCTGGATGAGATTGTTCGCCAGCGTGATCCGGAGTTAAAACAGGCCGTCGAACAACTAGCGCGTGGGCAGGTTAGAGCCGCTGTCGAAAGTCTGGACCGACAGGGGCGCGTGCATGAAGTCAGGGAGCGCGGGGATCGCATTGCAACGATTGCGCGCGAGTATGCCTCATCGCCGGAAAGCACGCTGGTTGTCTCACCGGACAACCGCTCACGTAGCGAGATCAACCAGCAGATTCATAAGGAACTGCAGTCGCGCGGTGCAATAAGCAAACAAGAGAATTCTATGCAAATGCTTGTGCCGCGCCAGGAGATGACCGGCGCAGACCGTAGTTGGGCGCAGCAGTATCAGGTCGATGACATCCTGCGCTATTCACGGGCATCGAAGGAGACCGGCATTGGAAAGGGAGAATATGCTCGCGTGATCGCCGTCCATCCCCAGGAAAATACGCTGACCGTTCTGCGAGCCAATGGCGAGCAGACGACATACGATCCTCACCGTCAGATGGGCGTCTCCGTATACCGTAAGCAGGAAAAGGTGTTTTCGATTGGCGACCGCGTTCAGTTCACCGCACCCAATCAGGAGTTGAAGATCGCGAATCGTGAGTTGGGAATGGTGGAGAACATAGCACAGGATGGCACGATGTGGTTGAAGCTGGACGTTGGGCGCAGCGTGAATTTTGACTCACAGCGTTTTCCGCACCTTGACCACGGTTATGCCATGACAAGTTATTCCAGCCAGGGACAGACTGCGGAGCGCGTGTTGATTCATGTAGACACTGAGCTCGGCGCAAAGGACTTGCTGAATAACCGTATGGCCTATGTCTCAATTTCGCGCAGCCAGTGGGACGCACAGATTTTCACAAACGATAAGGATAAGTTGTCACAAGTTCTGTCCCGTGACGTTTCGCATCAGAGCGCCTACAAGCCGGAACAGGCGATTGTTTCCATGCAACAGAAGGTTGCTCCATCACCAGCATACGGCCTGGAACAGGGCATTGGTTTAGGTCTGGGGATATAAATTCGCAAGGTAAACGCAACTTAATTTCTACTCAGGAGCACAGAATGCAGGCAAACGACAGCGCACATAAAAGGCCACCGACACGAGTCACCGTCGCGCCAGATGCAAAGCTGCTGGTAAGCAGGGAAGAGGCCGCCCAGTTACTGTCCATCAGCCAACGCGCATTGGATTACCTGATTGCCAACCGGCGGTTGCCGACCAGAAGGATTGGTGGAAGGGTTCTGATTCCCCTGGCCGATCTGCGAAAGTACGCACGCGGCGATCATCCGGAACGAATAGTTGTATAAGCGCGTATGCGGATGTGCTGTGAAGGGTTGAGCAGCTAAACCGCGGTTGCCAACTTTCGCGCTGCGCCGCGTGCGTTTGATTTTGCGCGGCTCCCTCCTGTGGTTGCGGCCTAGTAGCAAGCGTCGAATATTTCATTATGTCGCACAGGAGAAACGATGTCTTTCATCGTAAAGTGGTTGTTTGACTCTAGGCACCCGACGAACAGCCATTTTCAAAGCAACGATAAACCGTATCTCCGAGTCATTAAGCGGAAGAACCCGCCGCAGCGGCTCTGTCGCTTTTTAAGGCATTAAGGACCCCCAAGTGAAACTTCTCTAATCCCGGTTGTTGGCACTTTCTAATCAACTGCATTGCCCATCGCCGCCGATAAGAGCAAGGTGGAGGCAATATGGTCAATACACGGTTGGCGATTGTGGTAGGTGTACTGGCGTCAAATGCAATGGAGATTTCTCGCGCTATTTGCAGCTGTTTCCAGGTGTTGTCTTCAATAACGATCAGAGCGATGACCTGATTGTGAGGGGTGGCAATCTCATCGAGAATCTCTACATGGTTATACGAAGGCCGTTGTCGGAAGTAACGTTTGGGTTGTCTTCGACAACACAGCGCTTTCGCATGCGTATTCGAACGCTCTCCAACTACAGACTTTGATCGCGAGTGCTAAAGTGCCTGGCGCTCATCAGAGCAATCGCTGCTTCTACGGGAAAAATGAATTTTGATCTTTCAGTAGAGATAATTCATGACCAAAACAGCAATGCGTCCTGGTCATAACTCTCTATGTATTGGTTTTGTATGATTCTGTATGATACCTGCCTTGCTTGAGAGAAAGCGAAGACTCGCGGTTCACACCCTGGAATTTTCGCACGCGTATAGCTCTCTCGACGTTTTGGACGCGAACGGCGGAAGATGTGTTTCATTCAGCCTTCAGATCTATGTCATGGAGGTTGTCTCGTCTGCTCATCTGTTCGGACGTAAAACCCCGGCGAACAAATGCGCGTCCAAGCTTGTGTGTCCAGCCACGAAAGACCATTCCGTTTCCGGAGATAAAAATGATTGATGCGTCCGACGTACTTGTAGAACGGCTCCTCGCGTGGGGCGTTGATACTGTGTTTGGTCTGCCGGGCGATGGCATCAATGGAGTTTTTGAAGCTCTCCGCAAACAGCAGGAGCGGATCCGGTTCATTCATGTTCGTCATGAAGAGGCGGCGGCTTTTATGGCCTGTGCCTACGCGAAGTTCACCGGCAAGCTGGGAGTGTGTATTGCGACTTCCGGTCCGGGAGGCATTCATCTTCTTAACGGGCTGTATGACGCGAAGATGGACCACGCGCCAGTCCTCGCGATTACGGGACTGCAGCATAGTGATCTAATCGGCACCTTTACTCAGCAGGACGTGGCGCTCGATAAGCTTTTCATCGATGTCGCTGTCTATAACGAGCGGATCATGAGCGGCGCGCACATGGAAAGCGTAGCCGATCTAGCGATACGGACAGCACTGTCCCACCGTGGTGTGGCTCACATTACGATTCCGGTGGACGTGCAGGTGCAGGAGATTAAGAAAGGCCGGTCGGAGCGGAACCCTGTTCACCATACATCGGCAGTCCCGGCTTACTTCGAGCAGATACCAGCACGAATCGAGTTGGAGCATGCCGCGGATATTCTCAACCGTGGAAAAAAGATCGCGATTCTGGCTGGTCAAGGCGCATTACACGCCACTCAAGAACTTGAAGAACTCGCAGAGACGCTCGGTGCGCCGATCATCAAAGCGCTTCTCGGTAAAGCTGCGGTGCCGGATGACAGCCCATACACCACGGGTGGAATTGGTCTGCTTGGAACCGAACCTTCGCAAGACGCCATAGAAGGGTGCGACACGTTTCTAATGGTTGGAACATCGTTCCCGTATATCGAATTTCTGCCCGAGCCAGGGTCAGTCAAATGTGTACAGATTGATATCGATCCACAGCGAATCAGTCTTCGTCACCCCGCGGATGTTGGCTTGGTTGGGGATGCGAAGAATACAATCCGCGCACTTCTTCCTCTTCTGGAGAAGCATGATAAGGGCTTTCTTGAGAAAGCTCAGAAGGCCAAAGCAGAGTGGCAGAAGCTCATGGAGGAGCGCGGAACACGTCCGGACAAGCCGATGAAACCTCAGGTAGTGGGCTGGGAGCTGGGGAAGCGTATTCCGTCGAATGCAATTGTTACTTCTGATTCCGGAACGATCACAACCTGGTGGGCGCGTTACGTGCCTGCCTTGCGAGGACAGAAGCATAGCTGTTCGGGAAATCTTGCAACCATGGCATGCGGCCTGCCCTATGCGATCGCCGCGGCGGTCGCATATCCTGAGCGGCCAGTCTATTGCATTATTGGCGATGGTGGGCTAAGCATGCTGCTGGGCGAGCTGATTACCGTCGCAGCGTACAAGCTCAACATCAAGATCATCGTGATCAAGAACAATACTTTGGGACAGATCAAGTGGGAACAGATGGTATTCCTCGGAAATCCTGAATATGCCTGCGATCTCTACCCTGCGGATTTTGTAACGATCGCGCGTGGCGCCGGAATCGAGGCCATCCAGATTGAAGACCCGGCGACCTGCGGCGCTCAACTCGATAGTGTCGTGGGACGTCCCGGTCCTGTTCTGATTGAGGCAGTTGTTGATGAATTCACCCCTCCGATGCCGGCAAAGATCAAGGCATCCCAGGCCCTCAAGCTGGCTGAGGCGTTGATGCGCGGCGAACCGAACCGCATGAAAATAGCGCTGACGAATGCGCATGATAAGGTTCGCGAACTCGTGTAATTACGCAATGAGACGCTTATAACCGCATGCACTGAGGAGCTGTCCTGAGTATGACACTGTCGGAAATTTCCGTAGAGAAGGTGGATGTTTACGCCTATACGATACCGACCGATGCTCCTGAAGGTGACGGCACCTTACGATGGGATTCGACGACGCTTATTGTCTGCGAAATTCATGCAGCCAACCAGTTCGGACTTGGGTACACATACGGCAATAAAGCCACCGCGTTCGTGGCTGATCAGCTTGCAGGCAAATATCTGTTGCATAGGTCGGCGCTAGACATTCCAAGTCTTCATGCATCCATGCTGCAGCAGGTGCGAAACGACGGTAGCCGAGGCATTGCATCCATGGCGATCTCGGCGCTGGACATAGCGCTCTGGGATCTAAAAGCCAAGCTAATAGGTTCTTCTCTCGTCGATCTTTTTGGCACCGCGCATACAAGCGTTGTTGCTTACGGGAGCGGGGGATTCACCACTTACAGCAACCAGCAATTGGCTGCACAGTTGTCCGGCTGGGTCATGGAAGGTTTGAAGAACGTAAAAATGAAAATTGGCGCAGAACCGTCTGCAGATTTGGAGAGGGTTCGCGCCGCTCGCGAAGCGGCGGGACCATCTACGAATCTATTTGTGGACGCGAACGGAGCTTACAACGCACGACAGGCGATTGCTTTTGCGGAGAAGTTCGAGGATTTCAACGTTACATGGTTCGAAGAACCGGTCAGCTCTGATGATCTCAATGGCCTTCGGCGAGTGCGTGATGGTGCTCCAGGCGCTATGGAGATTGCAGCCGGGGAATATGGATACGACTCGTTATATTTTCGCAGGATGCTTGAGGCAGAAGCGGTGGATGTACTGCAACTAGATGCGACGCGGTGCAAAGGATTTACCGGCTTTCTGGAAGGAGCTGCCGTCGCAGCAAGTTTCGGGTGTCCCATGTCCGCGCATTGCGCGCCTTCACTTCACATGCACGTCGGTTGTGTAGTTCCAAAGTTTCGCCACGTCGAGTACTTCCACGATCATGCCCGTATTGAAAAGATGTTTTTCGATGGATTCATTCCACCCAGAGATGGCGAGTTGAAGCCGGATCGATCACGGCTCGGTATGGGTCTCATCTTCAAGCATTGCGATGCGGAGCAATTCGTTACCTGGAGAAATACATGATCTTCGACCTGAGTCAGCCGATCTTCAACAACATGCCGCAATGGCCGAGGTTTGGTCTCACTTCGATGACAATCTCTCATCTCACCGCGAACGATCCGCGAATGTTAAACGGCTGGAGCTGAGGGCGTGACTTTCATTCTGACTACCGCACTGGAGCGGAGTGCGAATCGTAATTTACCCGCTCCGTTTTCTACAGCTGCAACGACAGCGCTCGAGCATCTGCGCGAAGGCTGCTTTCAACGCAGCCTCTGTCTGATCGTTGCCGCGACCAGTGTCGCTAGCGGCCTCGAAGTTGGGTATGAGCATTACAAAGGCAGCTACAGCAATCCGGTGATGTATACGCCGGTAATGCTGAGCGGAGCACTGGCCTGCGCCGGATTGTCAGGAGCTTTCAACCGTCTGGCTGCTCGCACGGTTCTACGTTGGGTGAGCATCGTTACTCTCGCTGATGGCATTGTTGGGTTTTTCTTTCACGTGCGTGGTGTCGCGCGAAAGCCCGGAGGTTGGAGCCTTCCTGTCACGAACATTGTCATGGGGCCACCGATCTTTGCTCCTTTGCTCTTCGGAACGAGCGCCTATCTTGGCCTGATGGCCTCGTATCTGCGGCGGGAGGAAGATCTTCACGATGTGCGAGGACTTCTTGCTTCCTGGCATGAAGGGGGAAACTCCGACTGGAGAAGCGACCTGCGCTATGGAAGATTCCAGAAGCATCTGTCTGCATTGACAGTGTTATGGGCATTCTTCAGCGGCTTTGAAGCACTCTATTCGCATTACAAGACGAACTTTCGCTACAAAGCCCAATGGACACCTGTTTTGTTGACGCCATTGTTGATGGCTTCGGGACTGGGAGCCGTGAAGAGCCGGCGAATCGCGAATACTGTTTTGCCCGCCGTCTCTGCTCTTGCCCTCGCGGATGGAGCTGTCGGGTTTTTCTATCACGCACGCGGCATTGTGCGTCGGCCCGGTGGAGTCAAGAAGCCGCTTTATAACATTCTTTATGGGCCTCCGATCTTTGCCCCGCTGCTGTTCGCGGCCTGCGGATTTCTCGGGATCATGGCCAGTCTGCTGCGCAGGGAGCGAAAATGAGCCGGAAGTCCTTTCCTTATAAAGCAACTGGCGGGGAGCAGCGCGATCTCAGCCAACCGGGATATTACGCCGGATACAGCACTATGGCTCAGAAGAAAAACTGGGAAGAGGCAACGAGAACACTAGTCACCAAACGTGTCGAGCAGACCCTGGCTATCCGCTTCTTTTCGCAAGAGCAGGCGGCACTCCTCGCTGCGGTGGTTGACCGGGTGATGCCCCAGGACGATCGAACCGAGGGACGTACAATTCCGATTCTCTCTATTCTCGACGAACGGCTTCACAAGAACTCACTGAATGGCTTTCGCTATGAAGATATGCCGCCAGATCAGGAGGCATATAAACTCGCGATCCAAGCGATTGAAGAGATGGCGCAGGAACGCTTTCGCGAATCTTTTCCTGATCTCAGCGTGCACCGGCAAGAGCTGATTCTGAAATCCCTGCATGATGGGAAGCCTGAGCCGGAAAATTCGATATGGCAACGGATGCCCGTACATCGCTTCTGGGCGATGCTCATGGAAGACTGCATCACGGCTTATTATTCGCATCCCTGGGCATGGGATGAAATCGGCTTTGGTGGTCCTGCATATCCGCGGGGATACATGCGGCTTGAGAACGGTCTGCCAGAGCCTTGGGAGAAAGACGAACAGCGCTCCGAATGGAATGCTCCCGTCGATTCGCTATCGGAGTTAGAGGAAGATAGTGCGCCTCCTGAACATGGATCGCTGCACGGTCATGGAGGAAGCCACTGATGCCGCACCGCCTCGGCCCAATGCAGACGCTCCCCTCACCGATGCGTCGATTTAAAGAAAATGAGACTGTCGACTATTGCATTGTCGGCGTGGGCAGCGCCGGTGGGGTATTGGTGCAGCGGCTTGCGCGGGCAGGTTTTCGCGTGGTCGGGTTGGAAGCGGGCCCATTCTGGGATACAGAGAAGGATTGGGTCAGCGACGAAAAAGGTTCGTATGAGCTGTACTGGAACGATCTGCGCATCACCGGCGGAACGCACCCTCTTGCACTTGGCGCAAACAACAGCGGCAAAGGAGTCGGGGGCGGTTCCGTTCATTGGGCTGCCTTCGCGCCGCGCTTTCATCCTTCGGATTTTCGCGTGTATTCCGAAGACGGCGTTGGCGTCGATTGGCCCATGTCTTATTGGGACCTGAAGCCCTATTACGAGCTACTGGAGCGTGAAATTCCTGTTGCTGGTCCGGCGTGGTTTCCATGGGGCGATCCGCATGGCCACCCTTATGGCCCCCATCCGCTTGGTGGAGTTGGCGACGTGCTGGTGCGAGGTTGCACAAATCTCGGTATTCGATCAGTTGCTGGCGGACCGGTCGCAATTCTCTCCGCTTCGCATGGCGATCGGCCTCACTGCATCTATCGCGGCTTCTGTATCCAAGGGTGCAAGGTGGGCGCGAAGGCCAGTACGCTCATCACACATGTTCCCGATGCCATTTCTCATGGCGCTGAGATTCGCGCGCATGCGATGGCTTCCCGAGTCAGTCTGCGTGAGGATGGCCGGGTGGACGGTGTCTTCTACTTCGATCGCGAAGGGAAAGAACACTTTCAGCGATCCCGGGCTGTCATCGTCTCCGGATATGCGATTGAGACGCCGAGATTGCTTCTTAACTCCGCATGTCCTGGCCATCGCCACGGTCTCGCGAACTCGAGCGGGACGCTCGGCAAATATCTGATGGCACAGGCCGGCGATGTCGTCGCTGGCCGATTCGAAGAGCTCATTCGACTTTACAAAGCGCCACCCGCGCACGCCCTGAGCGAAGAATTCTACGAAACCGATCCGCGTCGTGGATTCGCCCGCGGCTTTGCAGTTCAGACGGTCGGACCGCTTCCGGTTGCGTTTGCGAAACAGATGGTCGCAGCCATAGGAGCATGGGGTTGGGGTATGCGTCGCGTCATGATGGACTACAACCACTGGGCAACGCTCGGCGTCCTGGGCGAAATCCTTCCGTGGGAGGAAAATCGCGTCGAATTGGCGGAGGAGAAAGACCGACATGGTTTGCCGGTCGCGAAGGTGACCTTCACTCTTCACGACAATGACAAGAAGTTGATTGAGTTTGGAAAAAATAAGGTGATGGAAATTATGTGGGCTGCGGGAGCGAAGCAGGTTGTGCAGGAATCGAGGTTCGCTCACCTGGTAGGTGCCTCGCGGATGGGAAGCGATCCATCCACTTCGGTCGTCGACAAGTTCGGCCGTACGCACGATATTCCGAATCTATTTGTCTGTGATGGCAGCATTTTGCCGACGCAGGGCTCCGCTAATCCTGGTCTCACGATACAGGCTCTCGCCGCACGCACAGCAGATTATCTGATCAAGCAAGGGGACAATATTTTCTTCTCGAATCGTCGAGATCTAACCGAACCGGGCATCCGGTACGATCTCTCCCCGCCTTATACCAAGTTCAAAGGAAACCCCAGGATCGCCTAACGAGCGAGCAGCTTCTTTGCGCAAATCGCGACCCCGATCACTCCGCATCCCAAAAGGAACCAACCACGATGCTTTGATACCTGTGCCTCAAGGCTGAACGGCCGGGACTTCGTATCAAATGGCCCATGCGCTCCGAGCGTAGTTGGAACGGGATGCCACACATTGTTCAGCCGATCGGGAGAGTCTTGCTCCTCGCGCTGCTGCGCATTGTAGCCTGTCTTTCCGAGATAGAAATCCAATATGCCCGGAAAAATCTTTTGCCCCAAGATGGCTTTGACCGTTGACCCGCCGACCCAGTATTCGCGCCGCGGCGATGAGGTGAGAGCGGCGTGCAGAATCACCCTGGCGCCTACTTCGGGTTCGTAAATGGGAGGGACTGGCTGCGGCAAACGCGGAAGCCGGCTCTTTACCCAGGTAAATTGTGGAGTATTCATCGCCGGCATCTGAACGACGATCGCTTTTATGTTGCTGTTGTCGTGAATGAGCTCGCAGCGCAGCGAATCAGTGAAACCGACGATAGCATGTTTAGTGGCGCAATACGCGGATTGCAGAGGTATGCTTCTTACGGCCAAGGCCGATCCAACCTGGATGATTCGGCCTCGATTCCGCGGAAGCATTCGCCTCAATGCGGCAAGCGTGCCATGGACGTATCCAAGATAGTTCACCTCGGTGACGCGTCGGAACTCGGCTGCTTCCATCTCCTTGACCGGGGAGAATACAGAAACCATTGCATTGTTGATCCAGATGTCAATCGGGCCGAGCCGTTCTTCGAAGGACGACGCGGCCGCCTCGCCAGCCTGGTCGTCGCTCACATCAGCCGCATATGTGGCCGCTGTTCCTCCGAGACGTTCAACTTCCACCGCTGTCGCTTCCAGCGCTGATAGATCACGCGAAATCAATCCGACCCGGGCGCCCGTTTTGCCGAATTCATGAGCAATGGCTCGTCCCAATCCGGCTGAAGCTCCCGTGATCACTACATTGAGTGTTTGCGGCATCCTGCGCCTCCACCGTGATGCTTACAATGCGTTAGATGCAGGCGGAGAAGAGCTGGATCGCATCTAAAGTTACCGAAAGCGTTAGGGATAAGTGAGGATAGCCCGCGTGGCTCTTGCGATCGAAGATTATGCGCTGATTGGCGATTGTGAGACAGCGGCGCTTGTAGGAAAGAACGGATCGATCGACTGGTTGTGCTGGCCGGACTTTTCATCTCCAGCCTGTTTCGCCGCGCTTATCGGAACAGATCAGAATGGCAGGTGGCTGCTTGCGCCAAAGGATAGCTGCAAAAGAATTACACGGCGGTATCGCGAACATACGCTGATTCTTGAGACTCGTTTCGAGACGGCGTCAGGCACTCTCCTGGTTACCGATTTCATGCCGTTGCGTGAGACGCATTCAGATATTGTGAGGATCGCAAAGTGTCTCGCGGGCAAAGTGACAGTTCAGATGGAACTCTGTGTTCGTTTCGACTATGGACGCACGATTCCATGGACTGGCGCCCGGGAAAGAAATGCCTGGGCAGCAGCTGCCGGCACCGGTGTCGCTTATCTGCGCACTCAACAACCGATACGAACGAAAAACGAGATTGCCTCAGCCGAGTTCAAGTTGACCCAAGGGGAATACCGATCTTTCGTTCTGACCCATGCCCGAGCTCAAGAGAGTCCTCCGCGTCGAATCAATGTGCGAAAGGCCTTGCAGCAAACGGAACGATTCTGGTCGGAATGGTGCGGCTTAAATACATATGAGGGAGAGTGGCGGGAAGCCGTGGAGCGGTCGCTGATTACGCTCAAGGCGCTTACCTACCGGCCTACGGGTGGTATCGTTGCGGCTCCGACTACCTCTCTGCCTGAACGAATCGGCGGAGACCGAAACTGGGATTATCGTTATTGCTGGCTTCGAGACGCTGCTTTCACACTTGAAACATTACTCTCGGTGGGCTATCACGACGAGGCCCGGGCCTGGCAGGACTGGCTTCTTCAGGCCGTTGGCAGCAATGCAAGAGACCTGCAAATCATGTATGGGATGCGGGGCGAACGACATCTGCCGGAACTCGAGCTTCCATGGCTGCAGGGATATCGAAAGTCCCAGCCGGTGCGGATGGGAAATGATGCTTCGGAACAGCTGCAGCTCGACGTATACGGTGAAATCTCGGATGCGATCATAAGCATGAAACGCGCTGGTATACGTCTGGATCAACGAATTTTCCGTTTGCAACGCGACCTCATGGAATACGTCGCATCTATCTGGCATCTTCCTGCGTCCGGACTTTGGGAACAACGAAATCAGAAGAAGCATTACATCTATTCAAAGGCTATGGCGTGGCTCACTCTTCATCACGGGGTAGAAATCACGAACGAAAAAAAGTCTAAAGAATGGAAAGTGGCGAGCGAACGTTTGCATCGACAGATATGCAGGAGAGGATTCAACCGGAAGTTAGGAAGTTTTGTGCAGGCCTTCGATGCGAATGTCCTGGACGCCTCGGTGTTGCTTCTGCCGATCTCTGGCTTTCTTCCGTTCAACGATGAGCGTGTCAAGAGCACGATGGATGTCATTCAGAAGAAACTAAGCAAAGATGGATTCATTTATCGTCTTTCGCCAAATTCTCGCAAAGGTCGCGAATCGGCCTTCATAGCTTGTTCTTTCTGGATGGTTCAAAATCTCAGCGGAGCCGGACGCTGGGGTGATGCAGAGAGACTTTTTGAAAAATTGATCAGTCTGCGGAATGATGTGGGCTTATTGTCCGAGGAGTACGATCCGGATCACGGCCGATTCATGGGAAACTTTCCGCAGGCCCTATCTCATATCGCGCTCATTAATGCTGCCAGGATGCTAACTGCTCATTAGGTATTTCTCTGGCGCCGGAATGAATGCATAGGTTTCCAGTGCTGCTCCGTTCGACAATGGCGGGTCCTATTGCTGTGGTAATCCCAGCAATAGATCTGCCGACGTCGTTTTGTCACCCATTAGCTAACGTGAATGATAGGACGGTGCTGGGGGTCAGCAATGGCGCGTCTTAAGACTTCATGGACCAGCGGAGCTATGTCTCCTTCGCCGAGAAAAATGAAACCCAGGATATTAGCGACAGGATTGCCCTCTTTCCACTTGAAGTAGGCGTGCGATAGCTTTCCGGTATGCTCTTCCAGATGAATGAGCAGGGCGGCGATCGAGTTCGCTACTACGGGACTCTTCGCATAGAGAAGACGATTGTTTCCCAATTTGCATCCGTCGATCCAGAGCGTTTGCTGAAAGTCGGAAGCATCAGTACGCTCGACCTCAAGAAATAGAGGCATTCATCGGCCGCCAGGCCATATCGCGTGCGAACGAACTTTCCTATCCGTTCGAGCTGCGAAGACTTGGTCATTAACGATCGTTTTTGGGATTATGAGCAATAAGGCGTATCAGTTGATCTTCGTCTTCCGCCAAAAGACATACCGCCTCCGGCGAAAGCTCTACTTTAAGAATACGAACCTGGCGATCCAGGCACCTGTTTTGCGATGAAGCTGGCGAAGGACGCAGATCCATGTCGATACTAGCGCAACCAAGCGGCGTGCAGATAATTATCCTGGTGTTGAACGCGAATGACAGTTCAAGGGTACCCCGATGCCAGCAGTACGTTAATTATCTTGGCGGGGCATACGACTTTATATTCAGCGTTACAGTGCGAGCGGAATCAGGTCCGATCTCAAGATCATTTTGTCATGAGTCAAAAGGCGAATGCCTTCAACAATCGCGGTAGCACCGATAATTCTGTCCTGCGGATCGCTCGGGTAGGATTTTGGAAATTGAACAGAACGAACCGCAATCTCCTGAGTGATTGCGAGAACCTGCACATAAGAAGCGCATTTTTTGACAAAGGAATCGACGCTCACATCGATGTTTATTCTCTTGTTCTCCGCCAGCCATGCAATTTCCCACAGGCTGATGGCAGAAAGAGCAAGCGGCCCGGATTTGCGGGCCGCTAGAATCGCTTTCTTTGCTTTTGGTGAGAGGTTTTCGGGAGCGATCAGGAGCCAGATAAGAATATGTGTATCGAGAAGAATCACTCCACTCCCCAATCTTTGGCCGGAACAGTGTTCTCAATATCGCCCACAATTCTGGCGATGCCTGCCAAAGCTCCGAAGATCTCGTCCTCCCCTTCGTTTGCTGGAACCAACTTCACTACAGGCTTGCCATGCTTGGTGATCACAACGGCGCGACCGCTTTGCGACACCTGATCCATCACAGCTAGACATTGAGCCTTGAATTGTGCGGCAGCCATTTTTTGCATGACAACCTCCTGGCTAATATGACCAGAATAATATGACCTCTTTGTTTGGTCAAGCCTGTCGGTTTCGCGCGTTCGGAATGCCACCGACAGCTCATTCGGTCTTTGTAGTGATACACATTCACTGAGCCACATCAGTAGCGGCAGACAGGGACACTTGGCTTGAAGTATCGCGGGCAGCCCTCATTACCCATATTGCTGCAAACAGGAGCAGCGACATGCACGAGAGGCTCATGCCAATACCCCAGGCTGTCTTAAAGTAGCCGACGAAGAGGATGCCAATGCTGCCTGCGATTGTGCCGGAGAGATTATAGAGACCGTAGGCCGTGGCCCATCTGTCGCTTGGTAACCGGCTGCTGAAGATCGGCATGGAATTGACTTCGAGCGACCCTCTGGCAAACGAATAGAGCAGAAGGTTCGCACTGAGAACCTGTACAGACGATAGAAAGCCGACGGCAAGCATCGTCGGAGCCATGAAGGTCAGCGCGGCGATCTGCACCGAGATTCGACCATTCGCATCTTTCTTTGCAAAGCGGTCGGCGAGCAGCCCGCCAAAAAGGCCCCCTGCAATCGCCGGAATATAGGTTATGAGCGCCAGGATGAAGCCTGCCCGGGTAAGGCTCATGTGGAAACGTTCGTAAAAATAAGTTGGTAGCCACGATCCTGACGGCCAACTGCTCAGCGACAAAGCGAAGGCCATGAAGATAAGGCACGCGCTGGCGCGATTGTGCAGAACGCCCGCCATCTTCCCAAGAACAGAGATTTTTGGAGATAGGTCATCCGTATTTGTATCTATTTGTGTTGTTGCGGCGTTTCCGGTCGGAAGCAAAATCCAAAGAACAAGGCACAGCAAGAAGCCGAAGACTCCAAGAAGGTAGAAGCCGATCCTCCATGAGAAGTGCTCGGCCATGAATCCGCTGTAGAAACCGCCGAGCCCTGCACCCGCTGGTAGTCCGGTAAGAACGAGCGCATTTGCCAGTGACCGCGTCGAATTGGAATGAAAGCTAGCAATGTGCGCAACGGCGGCCGGGAGAAATAATGCTTCTGAGATACCGAGCAGAACGCGCAGTGTGAGGAGCTGTATCTGACTTTGCGCTGTTCCATTCGCCAGCGTGACAGCGCTGAAAATGAGAAGACTGCAGAGGATCACCGGCTTACGTGGGAAACGGTCACCTAAATATCCACCCAGTGGTGAGCAAAGTCCATACATCCAGAGGAAGACTGACCCGAGCATCGCCAGCGAAACATTTGACAGGTGCATCTCTCGCTGAAGTATAGGAAAGATGGCAAAGACCGCCATCCGGTCCATGTAATTCAGGCATGCCACCATCCAGAGCAATGCAACGACGAGCCATTTGCTGTACCGATTCGACATTGCAGCCGCCTCGTCTGAGAGTTTAGAAGACCGAGCCAGAAGCTGGCTGCCGTCATTGCCAAAGGGTGCTGTTTGCTCCAGATGTATTGAGCTTGATACTCCAGATTGAGTTGCTCGCTCCAATGAAAAGAGTCTGGTTATCTGACATGCCAAACGAACAATTTGCCGCTACCTGTGGTGTAAGAATCTTGCCCAGCAGATTCCCATGCTGATCGAAGACCTGCACGCCGTCTCCCGTGGTCACGTAAAGATTCCCGTCTACATCCAGCCTGAAGCCATCGGGTACCCACGGCTCGATCACGGTAAAGAGCCTGGGATTGGCAAGCGCGGTGCCTTCATTTACCACGTTAAAGGCCATCAATTGATGTGGCCGAAATTCTCCGTGCGTGCGCCCGGTATCTCCCACATAGAGCACCGATTCGTCCGGAGAGAACGCCAAGCCATTGGGCTTATCGAAATCCTCGGACACAACGCTTATTTCGCCTGTATCAGGTACGACTCGATAGACACGATTTCGATCTTGCTCCGGCTTGTCGCCGTGGCCAAAATCAGGAACAAGAAAGCCGTAATCCGGATCGGTAAACCAGATACTTCCGTCCGACCTCACGATGACATCGTTAGGGGAGGTCAATCGCCTGCCCTGGTAGCGATCTGCGATGGTGGTCAACGATCCGTCCAGCTCTTCGCGCACAACCGAGCGGCCACGCGTTAAGCACGAGATGACGCGACCCTCTCGGTCAACGGTGTTTCCATTCGCCGTGGCCGCTGGTTGGCGAAAGATCCCCATCCCGTGCTGTGGCGACCACTTTACGATCCGGTCATTCAAGAAGTCGCTGACGATCAAACAGTTCTGACGTTCAACCCAGCAAACGCCCTCGGCAAATTTTAAGTCTGAAGAAAGAAGAGTGAGCTCGGGCGAAGGGCCTAAGATTCTCTGAAACTCATCAGACAAAATTTCAAATGACTTTTCCATCTTCAACCATTTCACTAGAAGTCGCGGAAGAAACCCCCGGCGCTCCATCCACCGTCTACGCAGAGCGTCTGACCCGTAATGTAGCTGCTGTCCGGAGCCACAAAGAAGAGCACTGCATTGGCCATTTCCTGTACGGTTCCCGCTCGTCCAAGAGGCACGTGGCTCAGTAGGCGATTAGCGCGGTCTTTTTCCGCCGCGTTATTGCTATAGAAGAGTTGCTGGGTGCCTTCCGTCAAAGTAGATCCAGGCGCAACACAGTTAACCAGAATTCCGTATTCGCCCAGCTCGATTGCTAACGTGCGCGTGAGGTGGACAACACCGGCCTTGGCTGAGGTGAAGGCACACTGCAAACGCGCTGGAATGACGCCCAACACGGAAGAGATGTTGACGATACGGCCCTCACGCTGCTGCATCATGATGCGTGAGGCTGCACGGCTGACAAGATAGGTGCCAGTGAGATCGATCTTGACGATCCGTTCCCACTCATCAAGCGGAAATTGGTCAATGTTCACGCGGTATTTTGCAGTGTTAACACCGGCATTGTTAACCAGGATATCGACACGTCCAAATTCCTTCACTACTTCGGTCATCGCAGACTCGACGCTCGATTCGCTACTGATATCCACGGCTATGGGTAGTGAACCAGGTACTTTAGCAGCCGTCTTTTTTGCGGTTTCGAAATCAACATCTGCATATGCAACGCGTGCCCCATTGGCAGCAAGCGTGTTAGCGATCGCTTCACCAATGCCGCGAGCGGCACCGGTAACTAGTGCAAATTTACCTTCCAGCTTTACTCTCAAAGAATTTTCCTTCAGTCAAAAGTTGTTATGCAGCCGGACGCCGGGGTCGATCTGCGAGCAGGGCTGCGTAGATCGTCCGCGGCGGCCTGTAAGGCTGCCTCCCATGCGAGACCAGCTTATTATCGATGAGAAGCACATCGCCTCTTTGCCAATCAAAAAGGACCATCTCTTCCGCAATTACACTCCGAATCGTGTCGAGGTCCTTCTCGGATATCTCGGAACCATCTGCAAATGTCGAGTGATAATAAAAACGATCACGAATGAATGGCTCCATTACCCTGGCTTTCATTCGCTCAAGTGCACTGGGGCCAAGCCATGCGGATGTCCACGGAGCGACAGATTTGTGTAGCAGATGCGCTTGATTGAACCAGATTTTTTCGCCGGTCACTCGGTGCTTTTTCACTACAGGTGACGGACCGTGTGTCACTTCCAGGCCGCCATCCTTTCCCCATGACATGGGCCATCCATTTTTCTTGGCAATGCGTTCCATCTCTGCCTGATCCGAGGTACCGAACGCCGTCGTCCACGTTACCTCAAAGCCGTAGCGCTTGTGCGTAGGTAGCTTTCGATGGAGGATGAGTCCGCCTTTGCTTTCGAACCGCTCCACCAATTCAGGGGGAAGTCTTCTATACACCGCTCGCATGTCAGCAATGGGTGTCGTGCCTCCTCCGCCGGGCGCAGTTGCGCAAAAGAACATTACCTTATCCGGCGTTGGATCGGGAAATTCCTCAGTCGGAGCCAAGTAGCTCATCTCCTGATGTAAACCGATCACGACGTGGCGTGGTGCATCGGTGGAGGTGACAATCTTTCCAGTAACGGCGCTGCGCGGGGTGGTGCCGCCTGAGTAGTCCAGAAGTTCCGGAGCCATCCTCTGAGCTATTCCGGCAAAATCTTCGGCAGTGCGGATGGCCGTGAATCCACGGAACAGGATTGCTCCAACGCGGTGAAGCTGTTCTTCTCGCCACGGCGTGGTTTCTGTAATCCAATCGAGAAGCTCGTTCAATGGTGTGTGGGCGGATTCAGGGTGCGCCTCAATCAGAAAGGGCAGCTGACGTTCTTTTCCGGCCACGTCTATCAAAGTAGGATGAGTCACCGCAATCTTCGAAGTCACGATCTCTACCTTCCAGTAGCCAAAAGTTTCGAACAACCACTTTTCTAAAGAGGCTATGCAGGAGTCAAGAAATTTCGGTCTATTGAACACAGAATAGCCAGTGTTTTCTGAAGGCCTGTAGATCTAGTTTCTAGATGAGTTAATGACTCAATCCCAGTTCATCTACGATCACACGCTCGATCTGTCGAGCAATCTGTTGTCCGCCCGCATCGGATGGATGAACTTTGTCCGAGGTGAGAACGCCGCTTTGGTTTACGATGGAGAATGATTTCCAAGCATCGCCGAGGTCGAGATATCCGACCTTGTAGTGCTCGGCAGTCTGGCGCGCTAGCTCACTGTATTGCGATTGAGATAAGCCTGATGGATTACGCATCGTGTCGCTCAACACTTGATACTGGCTGACAACGAGGATCGATGTCTTCGGAGAGCTTTTGTGCAGGTCCTCGATGATCGTCGAGAGGCCCTGCCTGTAAGCATCGAGTGAAAGATCATGCGCAAAGTCATTGATGCCGAGGGCGATGATTACGAGGCCGACATTTGGGATCGCATGCACGAAGGCCAGCTTGTCTGAGCTATTGTAAAATGTCGTTGTCGCACCTCCTACTGCAAGATTGTCGACGGCAATGCCGGCCTGTACAGTCTGCCATTCAGCAGCGTAAAGATAAGCGTTGCCACTACCGGCTTTCACCGTAGCCTTGTGATCTCCCAGCGATCCGTGAAAAACGCGAGTCCGTTTTGCGACGCAGGCACTTGAGCTATCGCCGCCGAAGCTGCCAGCTGACACTCCGTCTACTTCTACTGTGAAAGCGGCACTGTCCGGGCATGACGCCCAATAGATCCAGAGGCTGTCGCCAGTCTGGCCGGAGAGGGACGCCTCTACATGCGGATTGAGACGCACGGTGCCACCATTTGCCGGAATCGTTCCGCCTCTGCCGATATTGGGCTGAAATGGTCCGATGGACGAATTGAATGTGTATGGCTCGGATATGTGCCAGACGTCGGTATCGAAGCGCCCGGCATTCGCTTCCAGCGTAAGCAGGCCGGTGCCGTTAGATCTGCCCGGCGCGGTGGCTCCAAGAGCCGTCAGCAGTTGATTTGGCCAGAGATTGACGCGTTTTTCTGGGCCATATCCCACGCCATTGGTCTGGTCAACGTGTGCGGTGCTATCGCTTAACACTACAACGTGCACGGGCGCCGTTTTCGAATTGCGAAAGGCGTCGATCCATCCCTTGGCCCAATCCGTCTGTTGTCCTGCGGCCATTCCAGCGAGCAAAAGTAACGCGAGTGTATTGATCATTCGATTTTTGTTATGAGCAGCACTATCTGCGCGTGAATCGTGGCATTGCCTGATTCAGCGTGCTGAAGTCTGCCTATAGACAACATCTGCGGCACAACGACTGTAAATAACCGTTCATTAGGCTGAACGAGTTGTAGATCATTCTTGTTCAAATACTTTCCCCTGTTTCTGAAGCTTAGAATTGAAAATTATGTCAATCGCGCAACTCTCGATCTCTGAACTGGATAAATCGCTGGTATCGAAGGAATTTCTCTATGACCCGTATCCGATTCTGAATCGGCTGCGTGAAGAAGACCCCGTGCATTGGAGCGATTCAATTGGTGGTTGGATCGTCACCCGATACGACGATATCATCACTACTTTTCGCGATGTCTGCCGCTATTCAAATGAGGGACGCCTCGCGCGTGCGGTGGAATACCTACCTGCTGAAACGCGTGCAAAATTCAAACCCTTTGAAGATCATTACCGCACAAAAGGGCTCCTGCATTCCGATCCGCCCGATCATACGCGGCTCCGTTCGTTGGTAACTAAGGCTCTCACGGTAACGGTGGTAGAGGCGATGCGGCCACGCATCCAGCAGATCGTGAATGAGGCGCTCGACAGGGTACAAGATAAACGCGAGATGGACATCATCGCGGATCTCGCGATCGTTCTACCATTCAGCGTACTTGCAGAGATACTAGGGACTCCTGCTGCCGATCAACATTTGTTCAAGAAGTGGGCCGACTCGCTCCTGGCATTCCAGGGAGTCAACAAGCCAGGCGAGCACATCCTCGATCGCTCTCAGACTGCGCTGATTGAGATCAAGGCTTACCTGTCGCAACTGGTGGTAGAGAGGCGACGTCAACCACGCGAGGATCTCATAACCAAGCTGGTGTTAGCGGAGTCGGAGGGGGAGCGGCTTTCCGAGCCAGAGTTGTTGAACACCTGCATCACCCTCCTGGTTGCCGGCCATGAAACAACTACTTCACTGATTGGAAATGGTCTGTATCTGTTGTTACGCCACCACGACCAGTGGCAGCACCTGAAGAACGACTCGTCGTTGCTCGGAACAGCGATCGAAGAGATTCTTCGTTACGAAAGCCCGGTGGCCAGGCAGCCTCGCTTGATGAAAGAAGATACGGAACTGGGTGGAAGGCCGATTCAAGCGGGGCAGATGGTCTTTCAAATGCTTAATTCCGCGAATCGCGACCCGGCTTATTTCAGCGATCCTGACTGCTTCGACATTCAACGGCAGAAGAGCCGACATATCGCCTTCGGCAACGGAATTCATTTCTGCGTCGGCGCTGCCCTTGCCCGGGCTGAAGCGCAGGTCGTATTCCGCACAGTGATCGAAAGAATGCCGGAACTTCAGCTGAAAGACGAACGTCCGGATTGGGACATAGAGAAGCCAAATTCGAGGATGCTACACACTCTCGCGGTGACATTTTAAGCTCAAGCTGTATGGGCTCTAGCCCTGGCAGCGGCGCGAAAAGGCTCTTTTTTGAAGTGTTCAATATGTTGAACGACTTTTGCGAGCTGAACCATCGGGGCTAACGCGCCAAAAAAGGCTTCACAAAACTCGCAGGATGAACAACTAACTCGTTCTCTTTAAACCTCTTTTCTGATTCCAATTGCCCTCCGAAAATATCGACTCGAGTACCTTTAGGCTGGGCGTTGCCTGCAATCTTAGAAGTACTTCCCCTCATCGCCGGAATCATTTGACGACCGACTTTTAGTGGTGCTATGGTTCGCCCATTGAACCAATTGTGTAGTTAGGGACTTAGATTAAGAGGCGAATCAAATGTCAGCAGCAACAGAGCCCATTTCTTCAGGGCTAGCATCTTCTTCCAACCGTGCTCTGCCAGCAGGAACAGTGGCATCTTCAGTCACTCCATTTTCTCCAGACGGAAAGATTGAATTCGATCGAATTAAGCCGCATGTCGACTGGCTTATTCAGGAAGGCGCGCAGGGCCTCTCTCCGCTCGGCAGCTCCGGTGAATTCACAGCTTTAGAGCTTGAGGATCGCAAACGCGTTCTTGAGGCAGTGATCCGCGCGAATGATTCGCGTCTTCCTGTATGGGCGGGCACACATCATTACAGCACGCGCGCAACGATTGAACTGTCCAAACATGCCGAAGCCGCCGGTGCCAATGCTCTTCTCATTGTGCCGCCCTACTATATGGCCCCCTCGCCCGAGCAGACGATGGATCATTATCGGCGGATTGCCGAGGCGGTAGATATACCCATAGTTCTTTACCACAATATTCCTCTCACCTGCGTCGATCTCAAGACCGACCAGCTACTCACTTTGTTTGATGAGGGCGCCATTGCGGCAGTAAAAATGTCCAATCCGGAAGCGGATCGCATCTGCGAGCTTCTTCAGGACTCGAACGGAGCGCTCAAGGTTTATTGCGGAATCGACTCCGTTGCATTTGAAGGACTTTCCCACGGTGCGCACGGATGGATTTCAGGTATTCCCAGCATCGTTCCACGAGCAGCGCAGACACTCTATGAGACTTTGGCAATAAAACGTGACCTGATCGAAGCGCGGAAGCAATGGGTGCCGCTCTCCAGGCTGATGCGACTGCAATTTGCGGCGTATTCGAAAAAAGGAGAGGGTCCGCACTGGTTCAGCGTAATGAAGACAACCCTAAATCTGATAGGCCCCCCTGTAGGTGAGCCGGAGTTGCCGGTTCAGCCTTTAGACGGCCGCTACCATGCCGAACTCATCTCCTTGCTCACGGCCCTTGGTTACAAGATCAACGATAAATCGAACAGCTAGAACTGTGAGTTTCGAATCTCAGGGAGACAACATATGTGCCCAGTAACGAGCGAGCTTAGCGTAAGAACGACAGTCAAAACCAGAGATAGCCGACACTTTCGTTTACCAGCAGTCGATCGAGCCATGAATCTCCTAGAACTACTCGCAGTATCGCGCAATGGGCTCACACTCTCTGAGCTGAGCCGGAAGCTTGAGATCCCCAAAAGTACGGCGCACTATTTGATCTATACCCTTTCGACTAGAGGATACGTACAGAGAATGACAAATGGACGGCATTCGCTGGGTTTGAGTCTGACAGGGATTGCCAGTCAGTCCAGGGCTGAGGTAGATCTAAGTGCGTTGACGATACCTTATCTGCGAGAAGTAGCCGCGAGAGTGAACCTGACGGCTACAGCTGCCATTATGAAGGGTGCTGAGGCCGTCATTATTGGAAGAGCGAATGCCTTTCAGGATGTCGGAGGAGGCGCATGGGTAGGCAGGCATCTCGACCTGCACTGCACGGCTCAAGGAAAGGCGCTGCTATCGGGTTGCTCGAATGAAGAACTGAATCGGCTCTTCCTGCGAAGAGAACTGGCGCAATACACCTCCAAAACTACCATCTCTCTTGATGCACTGAAGGCGCAGCTGGCAGAGGTTCGGGTACGAGGATATGCGATCAACGATGAAGAGCAGGTTCATGGGGTAAGAGCGGTTGCCGCTCCGATCCTGGATCCGCTGGGAAATGTGATGACCTGCATCTCGGTCCGCGGATCGCTCGATAAGATTCCTCATACCCGGTTTGCTGAGCTGGGCAAGGAAATGATTCGGGCCGCTCGTGATATCGCGTTGCAGATATCGGGATACTGAATATAGATAAGGCGAAACGGTCAATCACACAGTTCACGACTGTAGTCTTATGTTCTATACCGTGAACTGCGACTTGACGATGGAGTGCGATTAAATAAAACTTCAGCGCATATGGTGCTGGTGGCCTTTGTCATCGTGTACGACAGCCTCTATGTCAAAAGCTATCTCTCGACATACACCATTCCGAACACTGTGTCCGGAAAATGCACTGATTTCTCCCCGTCTTTTGAAAGCGCACGCGTCCAGCTCTATGGCCGACCTGCGTCATTCCTAATGAAAATCCCGAATATTCCAGGAGCGTGATATGGCGAATCTCTCAAGAAGAGACGCAGGAAAAGTTTTGCTCGCAAGCTACGCAGGTCTATTGGTAGGTCGTGAAGCTCTTGGCGCAACCTCTCCTTTAGCGGCCGCAAATGCTATCCCTCAGGACGCGGTCCGCAGGCCTCAGCCAGCGTCACAGCCGATCAGGGTCCCACGCACCGCTGCCGATTCGACATGGTCAGATGTGCTCCTTATTGAGGGGGATACTCCCACCATCAGCTATCGCACCAACTGGGTTGTGTACGAAGAGTCATTCATGAATGGCCAGCTTGTGGGCAGAGGATGGAATGGCGCCGGCTTTATCAACTTCTATGATGGCCGCCTCAATCCAGGCGAGTATCGTGCGCCGGAAGCATTTCGGCTGGAGATTGATGGCCAGTCCTTAGCCACGGACTGGAAGTGGGGAGGCCTGGAGAAGACCACTACTTCCGAGGGTTTTACCCAATCCACCATAACCCTGATCCATACCGTCCGTCCGGTCACCCTTAAGGTGCATACCAAGCTGGATGGAACGCCGATCATAACTCGTTGGCTCGAAGTCACAAACACAGCTTCGCAGCCAGCAGCCCTAGCTTCTGTCTGCTCATGGAGTGGTGTGTTGCGAAAGAGCGATCGCTGGCGATCGAGCCTCAGCGGTACAGATCAACCATTGTATTCGCTCGGCTACTTCGAGAACACGCGATGGGGTGGAGAAGGTGACTTGCAGTGGCATGAAATGCCCAAGGCGGGATATAGGATCGATGGCCGCTATATGCGAGACCAGTGGCGGCACCCCATCTTCATGCTCCGCAATAACGCAACGGGAGAATTCTTCATCGGCCAGATAGCCTGGACCGGAGGATACGCCTTTGAATTCGATCTCAATCCTGAGAGTGGTAAGGACGGTGAAGCGGCCGCACTCACCTTTGCGGCTGGTCCCAGCGCCCCAGCGCCTCTCCGCGTGATTGCGCCAAAGGAGACAGTGAGCACGCCGGAAGTTCATCTCGGAATGGTGTACGGCGATCTGGACAACGCTGTTCAATCGATGCACACGCATCTGCGGCGCAGTGTCTTCATGGGACCTGCGCGAGAGCGTAGAAGCTGGATCGAATCAGGTATCGGCCCGGAGATCGAGATCACGACCGAACAGGTGAATCATGCCATCGACGTAGCTATTGAGGTTGGCGCGGAAGTATTCTTCATCGATGCAAGCTGGTATGCGGCACCTGGGGGTGACTGGTGGAAGACGGTAGGCGACTGGGAGGTGAACCGTCAGCGCTTCCCGGAGGGAATCAAGCCATTCCGCGATCGTGCGCACGCAGGAGGCATGCTGTGGGGTCTGTGGATGGACGCAGAACGTGTAGGAGCATCCAGCCGAATCGCTAAAGAGCATCCTGACTGGCTGGCGATGAACTACGACGGCAAACGTGAGATGGGCGGATTGCTCGATCTCACAAATCCGGAAGCTGCGAAGTGGATGGAGTCTCAAATCGTCCGTGTTATCGAAGAAAATGAGCTGGACTTCTTCCGGCTGGATTACAACACCGATCCTGGAAGGGGAATCAGGCGTGTTAACGATGGCTTCGTGGAGAACGGATACTGGCGATACTATGAGACGGTTTACGGAGTCTACGATCGGTTACGTGCTCGATTCCCAAAAGTGATTTTCGAAAACTGTGCGGGCGGTGGAGCGCGTACGGATATCGGTATGGTGAGACGCTTCAACCACACGGACGCCACCGACTGGCAGATTGCTCCGCGTTCTTTCATGATCACGAATGGGATGACGATGGCGCTGCCTCCGGAGTATGTTGACCGTTTGTTGGGAGGGCAGGATGGTCAAACTGCTGCTGATTTCGATTTTCAGTCACGCCTGCTGCTCTTTATGGAGCCGAAATTTGGCTTCTTATACCCCATCGGCGCGCAGGTGAATCCAATATTCATGCAACGCACGAAGCATTGGATCGACATTTACAAGAACTTCGTACGTTCCTTCATCAGTACGAGCCAAATTTATCACCACACGCCGACAGTAAGTGGATTGGAGCCACACGGCTGGGGGGTTCTGGAGATGGGATCGGAGGACCAGGGCCGCTCGATCTGCGCGTTGTTCCAGCTCTCGATGCCGACGCAACCGGAATATCGTCTTCATCCGCGTGGCCTGGATGTCTCCAAACATTACAAGGTGACATTCGATAATTCAGGCAGATCTACTACAGTCGATGCATTCACATTGATGGAACAGGGCATCCTGGTACGGCTAGAGGGCGCGCTTACGTCGGAGCTACTTATTTTTGAAGCTGTGTGAGATGCGACCACTTATTGTATGGTGCATATCTCGATGAAGCGGGTAGCGTTTTTTCCAATAACCTCGAAATCCCCCGCTTCGAGCGCGCGTTTTTGAAAAATGGGCTCACCAACGGCCACCGCGGTTGATCCACTTTCAAGAAATTCAGCGGCAGTTTCCAGATTCACTCCCGAGGACGGGATTAACTGAATGTCAGGAAGCGGTCCTTTCAATGCACGAATATATCGTGGACCACCAACTAGGCCGCAGGGAAATACCTTCACCATATCGGCTCCGGCTTGCCGGGCTGCGACGATCTCAGTCGTAGTGAGACCCCCTGCGATACAGACAGTGTCGTGATCATTTGCAGTACGAATCACCGCAGCATCGAAGGACGGACTTACGATGAAGCCAGCACCGGCACGCAGCGCAGACTCGCAGGTTGCAGCTTCAAGCACAGTCCCAGCGCCCACAATCAACTGGCATTCATAGCGTGCCGACAGCTCCGCGATGATGTCGATAGCGCCAGGAACTGTCATCGTAATCTCGATCAGCGGAAACTTCGCGCTTACGATGCCTTCGGCGGCGCAGAGAGCCTGCTCGCGGGATGCAACTCGAACAACCGGCACAAGCCGATGCTTTCGGATCGCGGATAAAACATCGTCTTTCGTTTGCCGGTGGGTCGTCTTTCCCTGCATTATCTTGTCTCTCCGTAAATTTATTCGATATCGATATTGCTGAACTTTAAAACCTTCTGCATGGCCGCTTCAAGTGATCCAGCATGACCGCTGAATACCATGGCCAGAATCATCAGCCCCAGCAACGTGTCCTCTTCCACTTGGCAAAGGCGGATTTCAGATTGGAAGCGGTGCTTGATCATCTGGCGTAGTTGAAGGAGTTTGCGGCCAAGGCCGCCTGAGACAACCAGGTTTTCCCAGGAGCAATCGGGCCATATCCTAAGTGCGCATTCATAGTAGTTTTCGGTCATATTCATGAACGCAGCGCGGAACAGTGTCCCGACGGTTAAATTTCGTTCGCCGATATTTAAGATGTTTCCCCGACTTCCGCAGGGTCCAGGGAAGAAAGTAGTCGTGACGCCGAGATCGCTATCATCAGCCATCAAAGCGGCTTCCGCGATGTAATTCCAGGAATCCTGAACCGTGCCGTGCGTCTGACGCCCAATCTGCGTCAGCAGGTCGACAAGGATATTAAGCGCGCGACCCGCGGGAAGATGAGAGAGTGTGTTAACAAACTTCTTTTCAAAGAACGGTCTAGACTGGTAGTCGCCCTTTTCGAGATGGTTTGTAATTCTGCTGACTTGGGAGCCCGTTGAAATGTTGAGCGATAGTTCACTTGTGCTCACCATCGCTCCAACCAGCGCGCATTGATAATCCCCGACCGGTGCATAACAGGGAATATCGCGGCCACCGAGACTCATCCGTCCCACCATTTGGCCGTCGTTTACGATGACAGGCCAGCGCACATCGCCAAGGCCGAGTTGCCGAATGACGTCCTGGTGCCACTCCAGGGTATCGAGGTTCAACAGGCCATACGACAGTGCGTTTGTTGCATCCACCGTGGGACGAGTTTTACAAATATTAGCCAAGATGAAGTCGGCCAAAGTTACAGGTAAGACGTTTGATTTCAACTGACCGTTTTCTTTCATCCAAAAGAGAAAGCACGCAGGAGCGCCCACGGGCAATTCATTTCCCAGATCTGCGCGCTGCTCAGTTGTGATGTGGCTCCTAATAACGTCGTGATAGGAGCCCTTCTTTGAAGGATGAGGCATTGACGCTCTCTGATCGCGCCATCCGATGCAATTCGATAGAGCTTCGCCAGCGTCGTTTGTCAGGACCATCGACGCCATCTGCGTACACATCACAATGCCGTCGCAGGCTGGGTCGGCACTTGCCAGCTGACGAATCATAGAGCCAACTGCGCTCAGTATTTCCTGGGCATCAAATTCACAACGAAATGAATCCTTCAGCGGAAGGGGATCAGGAAAAGGGAGCCTGAGTACATGTTCATAGCGACACGTCTTCAAATCCAGGATTGCGCCCTTGATGAACGACGTGCCTATATCGATCCCAATCAACGACAACGGCTTCTCCAATCGCGTGAGTATTTAGAGTCAAGCATTTGTCATTGGCTCCCGAGGAGGTGATAGGTCAACAAAGCACTCTCAGGCGCCTCCTTCAGTTCTACGGAAACGCCGACAGTCATTAAATCAAGCCCGGATTTTATCTGCTTTTCCTTCGTGTCGAGATTGATGACTTCATAATTGCTATCGGATTTCAACCCATGAAGCTTGAAGACGGCCTTTTCATACGCGCTACCCGAGCGACGGTAGGCGAGCATGAAACCGCGGGTCGCATCCGGTTGGCCGAATTGCATGGCAGCCCATACATCCTTTTCCAACGAATAAGATGTAAGCGGATAAAAATCTCCCATGTAGTCTCCCGCAATAGCTCTCCACTGTTCAACCAGGTTGCGAATCGTTGCCACGTCCAAGTCTTTGCGGCGCAGGTCCCAGCCCGTAACGATTGCCGGGGTCATCTGGCTGCGAAATTTGTAAGCATCGGTACCACTCACGCCAGTTCCAAAATATGGAATCCACAATGCCATGCCATATGTTTGTGCCTGCTGGCTGATAGGCTCGGCGGGTTCAAGCAGGTAGTCACTCCGAGTAAGTGGCACTGCGCGACGAAGTGTCTCGATGTCGTTGCGGCGTCCTCCGCTGGCACAGGAATCAATCAGCATTCCGGGATGTCGCCGCCTTAGCTCATCCCAATAAGCCAGATAGCCGGTGACATAACGTATCTCCGTGATACCTTGCCTGTCTGGTGCATCGTTGGCGCGCCAGAAGTTAACTGGATCCATGTTGAAGTCCTGCCGGTATAGATCAATGCCCTGATCGGTAATAAACTGACTGACATGCTGCGTCATCCATTGACGCGCAGCCGGGTCGCCAAAGTTAAATAGTCTCCACTCGTTCTCGTAGAGTTGATCACCCGGATTTGGCGGAGGCTTCAATAGCCACTCCGAGTGATTCTCATAAAGCCAGCTGCCCTTGGTCACCCGCTCAGGCTCAAACCAGACAATCGTCTTGACTCCTACGGCGTGGCCATGATCGCTGACCGACCGAAGGCCATGTGGGAAACGTTTAGTATCCACTTCCCACGTGCCGGTGTTTACCCATGAGCCGTTATTTGGATACCATCCGGCATCCATCCAGAAATAGTCAGGATTCAGGCCGGCTGCCTTATACAAATCGATGAATTGAATCTCATCCTTGTCTGTGGCTTCTGTCATTTCGACGAATTCGCGCGACGTATTTCCAGCCATTTGTGGTGGTGGCAGTTTTCCGTTTGGACGTGGTACGTTGTGCGCCAGCATCCAGTGCCGCCAGGTATTCTGCGCATCGAGCCAATCACCATTCCAGAATTGCATAACGATGAGCGGAGTGCGGACTTCCTCACCCGGCAACAGGCTGAAGTGTGTGAGCTCCTGGCCGGCAGATACCTGAATGCTGTTCGTGGCGTCACGCTTTAGGACGGCTGCCCATTGACCGGGCCATCCGACCGACAAAATTACGCCTTCATCTGGCCAGGCAAGATTAAAGTACGAAAGGTCTTTGTTGGTGGGGCGTCCGCCGAAGGCGCTCAGGCGCTGTTCAGAGTTCTGCGGCATCGCTGTGTCGTAGGGCTCGTAGTCATTTCGTGTAGCGGGAGCGCCCTTGCTGTGATGCAGAACAAATTCACCTTCACCGTTTCGCTCAAAGCGAGTATCGAGTGCCTGAATATTTTCGATGATTGGCGACGCTTTACTGCTGTCGTTCTTGAAATACAAGACCCATTCCACTGTCGGGAAATCTTGGTATGTCGTCTCGACAACCCGCAGCTCTAATCCTGTCGCCGGATCCTTGTAGGTCTGCGTATTCTCGGTCCGAAACTCGTCGACATGCCGCGAGCTTCTGGTCAATTCCCAGTTTTTCAGAAATTCCCGTGAAGAGAGACCATCGTAGACGAATGAGAATGGTGGAGTGGTATCCGGCTGTGCGGCCAAGGGGCCGACCGGCAGCTCATCCAGCTGAAGAGTCTTTCCGTCGCTCAAGACTACGGCAGCATTGGCGAAGGTGATCTGGTCCCACGGAACATCCTCTTTCGTGCCTTTGATCTGCAGCGTAAACTCTTCGATCCCTTTCAACGGCACATGCACTTGGACCCCATCCTGACCTTCAGACATGGGCCGCGATCGGAACAGTTCTTTGCCAGTGGATTCGACTGTGACGATGGCATGTCCTCGTCCCTTCGGCGAATAGTAGCTGAGATCGTTGCTGTCGACGCCGATCACCGCATCGAACGATGAAGCTGCGGATGGCATGTGAACCGTAATTGTTCCGGTAGATGGAGAGTGGAAGCCACGTTGGTAGACGTGGCCCCCGATCTGCAGCGGAAAACCCTTTCTCGCTCGTTTCTCAAGTACGCCGGACCTAAGCTGAGGAAGAAGGTATCCCTCAGCTAGCCTCGTCTGTTTGTTCTCAAACTTTGCACTGATCCACTGCTCCGCTGTGCTTCGCGCGGCAGACGAGTCGCCATGAACAGCAGGCAGTGCTGTAGCGAAAATCAAAGCAGCAACAACTGCGCGCATCGCAAAGTTTGCGCGTCTGGATTGTGAAGTACGCATTGAGATCGCAGCGATAATGGCTTTCCCCATCTTTCATGGCATTAGCCGCCTCAGCCAGGAGTGCCATTCAACGAGACATCACCTGCTCGAAGATGGTCAATTCGTCGTTCTGCTGGCTGAACATAAATACCTCGAACGGAGTTTGTTAGACAGCCTGCCTGTGAGTGCCCTACTGATTTGCATCTAAAACAGGCTGCCCGGCGTATGCGAGAAACTCTTTAATCAAAGTTGCAGCTCATTTGACCTTGATAAGCGGGGAAGCTTTAGTTCAGGGTATTGAACTCCCTTGACAGTGATTTACCCATCCACTAGAAGCTCCTCTCATGGCCTTTCCGCGTGTTCTTTATCCGCGCTATAAACAAATCGATTTGAGATTGATTTAAGTGCAGGGCGGGCCGGCGTTGAATTGATTGGAAAAGATGTTTGGAGGTATATGTTATGCGCAGCGTTTGCGGGGCTAAAAATCTTCTATTAATGAGCGGTCTGTTTGCCTTCTTACTCTGTGCGCTGAGTTCCGCTCACGCACAAGGAAACGCGACAGGTTCGATTCAAGGGACAGTTACCGACTCGTCGGATGCCGTCATATCCGGAGCTAACGTTACCGTCACCAATACGGCGACCAACAAGATCGAGACGCTCACCACTCGAGAAGATGGAGGCTACACCGTCTTCAATCTTCCGGTAGGCGTGTACAACGTCAAGGTGGATCGAGACGGTTTCAACACGGAGGTCCGGCAGGGCATACAGGTTGGCGTCGGGCAGGGTACGGTCATCAACATCCAGATGAAGCCCGGCCAGACTTCGCAGACCGTGACGGTTGAAGCGCACACGATTGCGATCACCGAGGACAAGGGCGACCGCAGCGTCTTGCTGTCGGCGCAAACTCTGGCCAAGCTTCCTGTGCAGATATCGAACGGCCCACGTGCAGATGATGCTTTTCTGACGCTGGCGCCCGGCGTATCCGGCAATACATTTTCGGCGCGCATCAACGGAGCACCCGACTTCAGCCAGGATTTCTACTACGATGGAATTCCTTACATGAACGCTGATGGTGGTGGAAGACAGGAAGGCATTACTCCTCCTGTCGACGCGATCGAAGAATATGCCATCACTACGAACGCCTACTCCGCGCAATATGGCCGGTCGTCAGGGTTCTTGAACTTCCATATACAAAGTGGAACCAATCGCCTTCATGGTGGCGCGTGGGAATATTTGCGTAACAACATCTTCGATTCCAAGGGATATTTTTCACCAACCGCCGGCACCGAGAAGCAGCATGAATTCGGCTTTAAAGTTGGTGGGCCGGTTTGGATTCCCAAGATCTATGATGGCAAAGACAAGACTTTCTTCTTCTTCCTGATGGATTGGTATAAGTTCCGCGGTGGCGTCTCCACCTCGCTGACGACACTGCCTACGGACAGAATGAAGAACGGAGACTTCTCGGAGTTGCCGTTCCCAATCTACGATCCAGCCACGACACGTCCAGATGGAGCCGGCGGCCTCACGCGCGATCCCTTTCCGAATAACATGATTCCGACGTCAAGGTTGAGCGCTACCAGTGCGCAGTACATCGGCTTGATGCCAAGTGCCACACTGCCGGGTGTCGTCAACAATGCCGTGGTCAGTGCACCTAGCGCACCGATCAACAATTCGTACTGGATCGTAAAGATGGATCACAACATCTCATCCAAGCTGGTGCTTCATGGTTCGTATTATCACAACAATGGCGTCTCTCCGACGTCGCCGGTTTTCCCCGGTCCTCTCGGGAGCGGAAACAACTTCAATTCGGAGGCGTGGGAACCACGTCTTACCCTGGACCAGAATTTCACGTCGAACATCTACAACCAGACGGGCTTCTCCGTCCAATATACGGAAGGCAAGCGCGTCTTCTTTCCACTCGTTCCCGCGGACTTCACCAGCCCGATCGCCACTCCGGGGCTTCCGTATCCGGCGTTGGCCATTCAGGGGATGCCAACCTTTGGCGCTGGCCTCGACAACAACCAGAACAGCGGCGGCTGCTGGCCCTGCATCTTCTTTGCCGATAACTTCAAGTGGCAGAAGGGACGGCACGGTCTTAGCTTCGGAACGGAGCTTCGCTGGGAAGATGAACGCGATGCGTTCGCAGTCAATATCGGTACATACACCTTTGAGAATGGAACGACTTCACTTCCCAACTCGCCTAACTTTGGCTCTCTCGGTTATGGCTTCGCCAGCTTCTTCCTGGGCACGCTAAACCAGGCAAGCCGCACCGGCGTCGCCAACAACCGCCTGGTCAGAACAGGATACCGCGCATTTTATGTACAGGACGACTTCAAGGTCAGTCCCCGGCTCACTATTAACGCAGGCCTAAGATGGGATTACAGTGTACCGGTAACCGATCCGAAGGATCAGTTCTCGACCTTCGATCCAACGGTTCCGAATCCGGGTGCGGGTAACCTTCCCGGCTCGATCGTGTACACCGGACAGCAGGGCGGTTCCTGCATTGGGGGTGGTGGCGCATCTCTGTGCAAGAAGCAAATCGCAGACACCTATTTCGGCAGCTGGCAGCCGCGTATCGGCTTTGCCTACCGTCTCGACGGTAAAACTGTTGTTCGCGGCGGGTATGGAATGGCCAGCCTTCGCGGCGGCGCAAGTACTTTGATGGGACCGGATATTGCTGCTAGTTATCTGACCGGCTTCCAATATCAGGACACGCTCATCAGCCCGGATAACGGAATTTCTCCGCCGGTGGGACTGAGACCAAACTGGGATGTGGGACTGCCTCCGGTAGGAAACGCTCCACCTCGCACCAGGGATCTGGCCAATAACCAGACGCTCGACTATATGCAGAAGATCGATGGAAAAAATGGCTACTCCATGAGCTGGAGCCTGACCGTCGAGCGTGAACTGCCTTGGAGAGTCGCTTTTGAGACCAGCTACGTTGGCAGCAGCAACGTGAGAATTGGAGCCAACCTCCTCAATGAGAACCAGGTTCCCGCGCAATACCTCAGCCTCGGTCCAGTGCTCAATGCGGATGTTAATTCGCCTCAAGCTGCGGCCGCTGGAATTACATCTCCTTATCCAGGCTTTACAGGAACAGTGCAACAGGCGCTGCGGCCGTTCCCGCAGTTCCTCACCATCAACGCAAAGACGCAGACGCCGGGGCACTCTAACTACCATTCATTGCAGATGAGAGCGCAGAAGGACTACTCAAGTGGAATGACCCTCCTGGTCAGTTACACCTGGTCTAAGTCGATCACAGATGGGCTTGATCAGTTCTCGCCATTCTTCGCGATGCCACTGGATACCGCACAACGCAGGCGTGAACGCCAGGTACTCGGAGCCAATGTGAATGGTGGCGGCGGTCCTCATGCCCTCTCTATCGCCGGCTCTTATGAACTGCCGATCGGCCCCGGGAAGCCATATCTGAACAAGGGTGGCATCGTGGGAGTGTTCAGCGGCGGATGGGGCGTTGCCGGAGTCGCCTCCTACAATGCTGGAGCGCCTCTGCCAATCAGCGGTGGAAGTCCCAACCCAATTTTTAACGGGCAATCACGTCCAAACCTGGTGCCGAACGTAACCCAGAAGGGTAAATCGAGCAATTTCAATCCATTCACTGACTACTATGTGAACTCGGCTGCTTTCAGCGATGCGGGCGCATTCGCTTTGGGCAATGCACCTCCAACCCTGCCACAGCTTCGCTCGTTTGCTCTATACAACGAAAACATCTCGGCGATCAAAAGAACCAAGCTGCACGAAGGCGTCAATTTCGAGCTACGAGCCGACTTCTTCAACGCTTTCAATCGGGTCGCTTTCGGCCTGCCAGATATGAATTTCAGCGATGTGACGAGTGGCGGATTCGGCAAGATCGGTTCCCAGGCAAACTCACCTCGCGTGATTCAGTTTGGAGCACGAGTCGATTTTTGACCTTTGCTTACCCGCACTGACGCAATCTCCACATGCTCTCTTAGGTGTGGAGATTTGCGTTTGAGGGCCGTATGACTATTTGCCGAATGTGCCATACAGTAGAATTTGTCGATAGTTGGGACAATGGGAATGAAGTGTGTTTGGCGATGCTGGACGGCGTTGTTTCTGGTAGGTGGCGTCTGCGCTGTCCCCGCGCGGCCTCAACAGGGCGATAGTCGAGCTCAGCAACTTGATGTTCAGCAGCTTCATGCCGAGGCCAAGGCAGACGAGGCCTCCGGTCACTTGGACGATGCTATCCAGAGGTACCAGGAGATTCTTCGCCTCCAGCCCAATATGGCAGCGGGCTACAACAACATTGGATCTCTTTACTATCGGACGATGCAGTTGGACGAGGCGATCAAGGCCCTGAAGCGGGCATGCGAGATCGAGCCCAACCTCGTTTCTCCGCGAGCTCTACTGGGCTTCTCCTATTATCAGAGAGGCAATTTTCAAGATGCCCGCCGCGAGTTGACGCGAGCCAAGCAGCTTGCTCCTGCGGATGAAAATATCAAGTTATTTCTCGCCCGCAGTCTGATTGAACTTGGCGATTTGAAGGGCGCCCAGGCGCTTCTGGAGCAGATTCGTCAGCAAAACCCTGACGACCAAGAAGCGCTCTACACGCTAGGTTCGCTATATTCGGTGCTCGCAGAGTCGGCTTTCGGTCATATTCAAAGAGTTGCACCTGATTCCTACCTGCTGGAACTGCTGCTGGGAAAAGCTTCCGAGGCAAGGCAGATTTATGCGGATGCAGCCGAGCATTACAAGTTGGCGATTGACAGGGCGCCGGAGAATCCTGAGCTGTACTATCACTACGGACATTCCTTGGTAGCTAGTGGCAATCCGACTGAGGCATTGACAGCCTATAAACGCGCGCTGGAACTGAATCCGTATGACGCTAAGGCTGCGCGTGAAGAAGCAGGAATCTTGGTGGAGGAAAATCCAGATGAGGCATTCAAGCTGGTCAACCGTTCACTGGAACTTCAGCCTGATAACGCAGAAGCTTTTGTCGTTCGCGGGCGCGCACTGCTTGCGCTAAACAAGCCGCAGGAGGCAATAGAAGATCTCAAGAAGGCGAGTTCTCTGAACCCGGATAATGTGACAGTGCACTTTCAGTTAGCCCGCGCATATCGCAAGGCAAACCTGACCGCAGAGGCACAATCGGAAGACTTGATCTTTGGACGGCTGCAGAAAGAAGCATCGGAAGAGACGCAGCAGAGAGCGCAAAAACAGATGAACCAGAATGACATCACGAACCCGCCGGGGCAAATCGCACCTCCACACTAGTTACTTGTAATAGCATGGATCAAGGCAACTATGGGAAGATTGAACTCCGAATGGTTTCGGTGCAAAGATACGCCTGCCTCACCCTAATGGTTTGCTGCAGCGTTATTACCTTGTTGCGGGCGAATCAGGCTTTCGCGCAACAGCCGTCAATCGATGCACCTTCGAGCTTGGCGCGTCCGTTGAATCTCCCCAACGCCGCTTCAGGTCCGATCGGTTACCAGTCCGCCATCGCAGGTTTAGTGAAGAGAAAACACTGGACTGAGCTTTTGGAGCTGACGCAAAGCCTCATCGCGACGCATTCGGTGGATCCAAGTGTTTTCTACTGGCAGGGAATTGCCAGCTTTCAATTGCACAAGCCGATTGGTGCAGTTCAGGCCCTGCGCGTCGCAGAAAAGCTCGGTCTCGATCGTCCTTTGCTGCATGAAGGACTTGGCCTGGCCTATTACGATCTCAATCAGTTTGCATTGTTTGAGGAGCAGATGAAATTGGCCTCTCGACAGGACCCAAATGACTTTGCGCCTGCTTACTATTTGGGCCTCTACCGTCTGTCAATTCAATCCGATGTTGGAGGGGCATTAGCTTACTTTCGTGAAGCGGTGCGTCTCAATCCATCGGACTGGAAGAGTCTTTATCAGCAAGGCTATTGTCTTGAACTTTCCGGAGATTCGACAGGGGCGCGCGAGTCTTACTTGAAATCGATCCACCTGGTGGAAGAGAATGGGCAGGCTTTCGGATGGCCTTATCAGGGTATGGCGCGCATCGACGCAACCGCCGCTCTCAACGAAGCGCTGCTTTATGCAAAGAAAGCGGTTGAAATTGAGCCGGATGAGCCTTCTCATCACTTCATCCTCGCAAAGATGTATGAGCAAGCTGGAGAGATAGCTTCGGGGATCAAAGAAGCCCATATCGCCGCATCGCAGGATCCGAATCATGCGGCCGTTCGATATCTTCTCTTCCGGCTTTATCGAAAATCGGGAGATACCGCCTCCGCTAATGCCGAGCTGAAACTATTTCAGACATTGAACACGGTCTATGGTCCGGAATAGGCTCTCGAAATGGCTGCTTTCGGTCGTGATGGCCGCAGGCATCGGCCATTCGACATTGCTTGCGGGGCAATTTGGTCCGCTCTCCAGCCGATCGCAGGCGCCACAGGCAAGAACGCAGCAGGAACTTGACCAGTATCTCAAGTTCATCACCGACACCTCCCCACAGGCAATCGTCGCGGATGTGGATGCATTCGCTGCCCAATTTTCGGGCTCTGAGCTGCTGGGGACGGCGTATCAATACCAGATGCACGCCTACGAACAGCTCGGTGATTTTCCAGCGATGCTTTCTTCCGGGCAATTGGCATTGAAGAGCCAGCCTGACAACTTGAATACTCTTATGGCGCTCGCTCCCGCCATTGCCAACCGCATCTTTCAAGACCCTCCCGATGCGCACCTGCCTGCGCTCGCCGAAGACTATGCCCACCGAGCGCTGGAGGGAATTGAGAAAACGAAGCCTCCACGGCAAACGTCTTTGGAGCAATGGGCCGCTCAGAAGCAGCAAATGCAGTCCAGTGCACACGAAGTCCTGGGATTGGTAGCGCTGAAGCGCGGCCAGACATCGATCGCTATCAGTGAGCTACAACTATCCATTCAGCTTTCACCCCCTCCCGACGGATCGCGATATCTGAGGTTGGCGCTTGCCTTTGCAGCTGCGGGAGACATCAGAAAAGCTGAAGCAAATCTTCGCCGCGCTGCGGAGCTGGGTCCCGACGCGGTTCGTCAACTGGCGATGGAGGAGATAGCAAAGCTACCGAAAGTGAAGCCATAGAATGTGGGTCGAGCTGCAATCAGTCCACGTAGCCAATTTCCTTTAAGCGTGTCTCAAAGTCAGGTGGAAGCGCAACTGCCGGACCAATTGAAAGTTGACCGTAGTGATGGATAAGATTCAGCAGCAGGCGATCGGCGGCGGGGTGAACATCAATGTGTTCGAGGATGTGAAAGCTGTTCAGGACAAAGTTTCCCGCTCCAAATTTATATGAGCCGAGCAGCACCCCGGAGGCATAGCCGCCAGGTGTTGAATATCCGGCAGCGAAGGCCGCTGCCATCACCTCGTCGGGCGTATCTTGCCCATCAAAGAGATAGGTCGGCAGGACAGGGGCCCAGTAATACCAGTTAAGAATCCCGCGGTGCTGCAAACCGTCAAATACTGGATGCGGCTTCCCTACACATTCCTTGTGATAGAGCCAGTCGTTGAATTCATAGATGCGACCTTTTTTGACTAGAGGCAGCTGCGCAGAGGATTGTTCGCCGCAAGCAAAGGCTTTGGGAGAAAGGAAAATGACTGTCGAGCCAGCGGCTGATCGCTCCGCGATGGTTCTCCACGCTTTTGCGGAGGCTTGTTCCTTCGAGACATCGCCAACAAGGATGAGATAGCGCTTCCCAGGCGCAGGGTTTGCAAGCGGCAGCACGTTCGCACCGCGGCTTTGCAGCCAGTCTTCTACGTTCTTTGGAATGCCCCAGGTGATCACCTGTTTGTTCAGCTTTGGAAGCGCGGCCGGGTCGGAAAGATAGAACTGCCATGACGTCTCCGGAGGTGCGATTCCTTTTTCTATGTAGGGAACGAGCTCATAGGTGCCGGCAGGACCTTCAAGGGCGACCGACTCTTTCATGACCGGAACGGCCAGCGGTCCGTCGGTGCTCTTGTTATCTGGAATGGAGATGACGGTCTGTTTTTTCCAGGCTGTGCCTTGCGGACCCCATATGCGAAACTGCGCCGAATATTCGCCGGGGCGAATGGCATCTTCGTTCGCCAGGACGGCTTCAAGCGTCAGCGGCCGGCCAAGATAGGTATGTGCAGGCTCGACAAAGAGACACCAGCGAACGGGTGCCCATCCATCTCGCATTACATCGAAGAGTCCTGGCTTCCAATCCCGCCAGAAGCGCCAGATACCTTCACCCGTCAGGGCATGATCCAGCATTCCCGTTAGATTGAAGCCGCAGATCAGGGGGTTGGAGCGGATCAGGTTAAAGCCCAGCAGTCGATGGCGGCCCATCATTTCCTGACTCATCTCCAGAAGAGTCTCGGGAAAAGGGTAAGCTGTGTCCATTCCGAGTCGCGCCCAGTCCGCGACAAGGTGTTCCGCCATCGATCGCACCAGTACGAGGTCTTCGGCATTTTCCGGTATTCCGGCCTGCTCATACATGCGTAGCTCGTGAAGAACATTCATCATGCTGCCAATGCCGTACTCAGAGAGGAAAACAGGTTTGCCGCCTTCACCCAGAGTGCGCATCATGTGATTTGTTTCCTGCGTCTGGGGAACCTTCGGGTAGAGATGAAAATCGCCGATGCCAGGTCCGGAGGGAGAAACCATGGCGACGCGGCTTGCTCCTGGCGCTTCCTTTCCCCACACGTGCTCCCACTCGTTCGTCTTCGGATTGCTCGCTGAGCCGGTATCGAGACGTCCGTCGAAGCGTCCGCTGGAATAGAGCACCAGCCTTGAATCGTCGAGAGTCCTTACAAAAGGTAGAGCTGCCTGACCTTCACGCGAGACGGGCCCGTCTTCCGTTTCATTCAGCATGCCCCAGATCGTTACGCTGGGGTGATTGCGATCACGCACAATCATCTCGCGCACAGAGTTTTCGTAAAGGGTTTTCATCCTTGGCGAATCCTTCAGCAACCAGCTCGCGGATGATTCCTGGTACACCATGAGACCAAGCTCATCGCACAGGTCTAACTGGTAGGGATAGGCGACGCCGGAAATAAAGCGAACCGTATTAAATCCCGAAGCCTTGGCGTAGAGAAGATCACGCCGCAGCATGTCCTCATATCCATCCGGCGGAATCACCTGGCGAAAAGGAACGTGATTGCCGGTGTGTGTGCAGCGGAGAAAGAGGCGTCGTCCATTCAGGCGGAAGTATCCATTGACGAGTCGAAAATCGCGGAAGCCGAAGGTATCCGCGATCGCAAATGAGCCGTCCATGTCAGCGGAATCGAGCGTCACTTGAAGCTGATAGAGGTTAGGAGTATCAAGATCCCACAGCCTGAACTGCTTGAACGTGATCTGATGGCTTACCTGCGATTCGCCGGCTGCGATCGTAGTCTTCAGCGTGTCCTGCAATACGGTTTGACCTGCATCCTGCGAAACCAGCAGTTGCAAAGTAGCACGGACGGATTTAGATAAGGCATTCTGCACGGTAATCCGGATGGCGACATCGCCCGTCTTCCAGTCCGGAACGATATGCAGGTTCGAGATGCGAACAGCAGGCACATAAGCAAGCTCAACAGGTTGAAGAATGCCTCCGAAATCATAGAGGCTGCCGTTCGAGAATTTGACGACTTTATTCCGGTGAGGCGTCTCTTTCAGGACAATTCCATCAATGCTGCGATCATCCGGGTTCAGAACTCTTACGGCAAGCTTGTTGCTCTGATCAGGGCGAACGATATCGGTTACGTCCAGGACGAATGGTGTTTCACCTCCTTCATGCGAGCCCACATGATGGCCATTGAGCCACACATCCGCCAGATAGTCGACGGCCTGGAAGCGAAGCAGCGTTCGCCCCTTTGCAAATGGATTTGTGTTGGCCTTGAAGTCCACCCAATACCAGGCAACACCGTGATAGGCAGGATAAAGCTCCTGGATGATGGATGGCACCGGAGTGGCCTTGGCGTTGGACCGGGCCTCCTGGAACCAGGACTGCTCCCGGCCGACATTATTCGGATCAGTCGCAATGGACCAACCTTTGTCGAGGGCCCGGATCAATTCCTGAGGCCGTGCAGTATCCGTGTCCGCTTGTCCGGCTCCGGCTAACTGTCCAAACAGTGGACTGGCCACGCCAATGCCAGCGCCGAGGCGACCGGCAATCTTTAAAAATCCACGACGCTGCATCATGTTTGCCTCTCTTGCTGCGCGGGTCTGGTTCCGTACCCGCCCTCACTTCTGCCGGTTTCTTTGCCATCCTGGTCCGTAGCGCGGAGCGTAGGGACTTGCACTTTGTGCAGTTCTTACTGCAACAACTCTTCGCCCGAATACGTCTACGGTGAACCCTATGCGATACCGCAAACTGCAGCTCCTCGACTTCGCTCAGGATGACAAGTCATTGATGAAGGATGGCCGGATCAATGCCACATTCCTCACCGGCGCGATGCAACGATGCCATGACAGCATCCGGCAAGGGAACTCCATGCTGCAGAGCGTTCTCTCGATTTTCCCACTCGATCTCGCCCGGCACAAAAATGCGATCTGATCCCTTTGCCTTCGGTGCGCCGCGCAACTGCTGAATCATCTCCTCTACCCGTTGTTCAAAGTTCTGGAAGGGAAGGATTGTGCCTGCGTTGATGGCAATGAAAGCCTGTCCGAGATTGGCCTTCTCCGTGGGATTGTTCACCCAGCTCTTCATCTCTGCAAGCGTGGAGCCGCCCACCAGCAAGCCAGTCAGAACCTCTACAAGGATCGCGAGGCCATAGCCTTTGTGCCCTGCCATCGGCATCATCGATCCTGTGGCGGGCCAATTTTCAAGACTGGTCGTTGCCAGCCCGTCGTCATCTGTTACCCAGTTTTGCGGGATTGGTTTCCCGCTGGTTTTCATTCCCATAATTTTTCCGAATGCACTGGCACTGAGCGCGATGTCGAGAAGGATGGGATGCTCTTTGCCTGCAGGAACGGCATATGCGAGCGGATTGTTCCCGATGACGTGTCCACGCGCGCCGGGAATGACCATGTTGGGATCTGCAGCGCTCATCGCGATCCCGATCATCTTTTTCTGTGCTGCCATGTTTGCGTAATAGCCCGCTGCGCCAAAGTGGCTGCTGTTTCTCACACCAACCCAGGCAATCGTGCAGGAGCGTGCCTTTTCAATCGCTAGGTTCATCGCCACGCTACAACTCGACATCGCCATGCCTGCATGGCCGTCGATGACAGCCCATGAAGGCCCCTCGGCTACGATCTCAGGAGTGACCGACGATTCGATGCCGCCGGCCCGCATAGCATGAACATAGTTCAACAGCGCGCCGGTACCGTGGGAGAAGGTTCCCCAGGTATCCGTCATCACCAGAACATCAGCAATCGTCGTGGCGTCGCTCGGCCGCAAGCCCTCTTTGAGAAGGACGTCCTCGCAGAATCGGGTCAGATGATCGACCTTGATATTGTTTTGCATTCACTTCTTTCTCGTTGTGTTTTGGAGATCGCATGTGCAATCGCTATTCTTGTCACTCGCGCGCGTCCTTCCCAAGATAGCGGGCGCCGAATCGTGCGGACGACTTCTCCCGGAAGTTCGAAATCAAAGACATAAGAGCCGTCGTTCCACCGTCTACAACGATCGTCTGTCCTACAATGAAGCTGGCATCGTCACCACACAGAAGCACTGCGAGGGCGGCGATGTCGTGCGGTACTCCATAACGCGCTGCGGGTACGGAGTTAAAAGCACTTTTCTTTGCTTCGGCTTCCGAAAATCCAGGAATTGCACTGAAATAGTTTTCTACGGTGATCCATCCGGGTGCAATCGCATTGACTCGAATGCCATGGTGGGCGAGTTCTACAGCCAATGCCCTTGTCTGGGCTATGATGGCGCCCTTCGTGGCTGCGTACGCCGAGTGTTCCGGGGCTCCCTGCAATCCGTGGATCGATGAAATATTACAAATCGCGCCGCCTCCATGCCTCATCATGTCAGCGACGATCTTCTGGGTGATGAAGTAAGGTGCACGCACATTCACGTTGAAGAGCGTGTCAAACTGCGCAGGTTGCATCTCCGCATAGGGGCAGTTAAAAGTGACGCCCGCATTATTGACGAGGCAGTTGATGGCGCCTAGGGCGGCGATGGCGCCTTTGGCAAGGGATAACGCCTGTTGAAGATCGTTAAAGTCCGCGCCGATTGCGACGGCTTTCCGCCCCAACGCCTTGATCTCTTCGACTGCGCTGCTGGCCCCTTGCTCGTGATGGCTGTAGTGGAGGACGACATCTGCGCCATTCCTTGCAAACTCGATCGCGATCTCTCGGCCAATGCCGGTATCGGCTCCTGTCACGAGTGCTTTTTTACCGACTAACCTAAGTTCCTCGCTCATAATCTTTGCTCTTCCTCATCTGGTGGCATTGGGCCTGCATCAGCCATTGTGCCGATTCTCTTCAAATTGAGCGAGCTTCTGCCGAAACTCAGGCTGGCCCAGCACTTCCGGGTTTAATATGTTTTGCGGTATCTGCCCGGTCGCTACACGGATCAGGTTCTGAACGATCACTTCCCTGGTTGCCTGCGCTGCGCGGCGCGTACTGGGAAGCCAGTGCGGCGTAAGGATGACGTTATCGAGCGCGAGAAGGCAACTCGAGGGCGGAAGAGGCTCCGTATCGAAGACATCCAGGCCAGCTCCCGCAATTGCATTCTCCTGAAGGACTTTCACCAGGGCTTCTTCATCAATGATCTCTCCGCGCGCCACATTGATGAGGTATGCGGTCGGTTTCAGTAGCTTCAGCCTTTGAGCATCCAGCAAGCCCCTAGTATGTTTTTCCAGTCTGCAATGCAGGCTCACAAAATCAGAAACAGAAAGCAGCGTTTCGAGATTGGATACCAGTTCGACACCCAAGGCTTCGGCGGCAAACCGATCAGCGCGTGGCGAGTAAGCAAGAATCTTCATGTGAAAAGGTGCCGCGAGGCGGGCAAGCTCCAGGCCTGTTTTGCCGAGGCCGATAATACCAAGTGTTTTTCCGATCAAGTCATCACCGTATATCTCGGACTGCCTGTCCCAGCGGCCGCTTCTAAGAACAGCTTCCTGCTGCGGAAGCCTCTTTGCCAACGCAAGCATGAACGTAAATGCCGCCGAGGCAGTGGAATGGGTGAGACTATCAGGAGCATTGAAGACGACTACGTTGTTTTTCGTGCAGGCCTTGGTATCGATCTTGTCGTAACCTGCACCTGCTCGTGCGATCACGATCAGGTTCTCGGCACCTTTGGAAAAAGCTTCGGCCTTCAGCCATGGCCTTATGATCACAATCGCGTTGGCATTGGCAATGTGCTCCGCGGTAATTTCCAGCGAGTACAAACGGTCCCAATAGGTCGAGTCACCTTGCGTCGGTTTCTGGTCGAGCAGGAAGCCAGTCTCGATAAATCCAGTGGCGTTGAGAGCATCGACGCCGATGTCCTGACCTCTCATCTGCCCGGATTCATCGAGGTAGTCGCCTGTGAACATTGCTTTGAAGGGGCGCACTCTTACCACCTCTTCAGATCGTCTTCGGTGGTGATGGTGACCTGTGCTCCAGGCCGCGAAGTGAAGTCGCTCCGAAGCGCCATTCCAAGGCCAGGCTTGCCATTTAAACGCAGGTGGCCGTCTTCCAGCAGGAACGGTTCGTCCAAGACATCCTTGTACCAGCTATCGATGTAACCTCGTACGATTTCCTGGATCATCGCATTCGGGATGTGCAGCATCAGATGCAGCGCCGCGCAAAGCGCGACAGGGCCGATGGTGTCATGTAACGTGATCGGCAGGTAATAGGTGTCGGCGAGACTGCAGACCTTACGCGTCTCGGTAAAGCCGCCGCCCCAGGAAAGATCCGGCATGATGATGTCGGCCGCATTCTTCTCGACGTATTCGCGAAACCTGAAGCGGGTGAACGCGCGCTCGCTCTGACAGATGCGAACCGAAGTCGCCGCCTTCAGCCGCACGAATGCATCGATATTGTCTGGTGGCATAATCTCCTCAAGCCACAGGACGTTATAGGGCTCAAGCGCTCGTGCAATCTGAATCGAGCAGGGAAGGTCCCATCGGGCATGTCCCTCAATGGCAATCGCCATTGTGTCGCCACATTTATTTCGGATGTCTTCAATAATGCCAAGACCTTTTTTCAACTCGGCGCTACTGATCGAATGCGCCAGTGGTCCCGCTGCCGTCTCCTGCCCCCAGATCGAGACCTTTTCCCGTGGTTTATCAGGGCCGGCGACAGTGTTGCCAAATTGATCGAAGGGCCACAGTTTCATCGCAGTGATGCCCTGGTTTAGCAGGTCTTTGGCAAGCTCCCCAGCCTTCCCCTGGGTCCACGCTGTGTAGTCAGCGTATCGTCCGGATCCTACGCAGGTGTTATAGACGGGGATGCGATCGCGATTGCGACCACCTAATACGTTGTAGATAGGTTGTTGCAGATGTTGGCCGACTAAATCCCACAGCGCTACGTCAATTGCTGAGATAGCCCGCAGCTCCGCACCAGCGAATCCGCAAAAATTGATTACAGAGAACAGATTGTTCCAGTGGTTCTCCGTATCGAAGGCGTCGCGGCCGATCAGAAGGGGAGCGAAGAGGTCGTGGATGATCGCACTGACCGCACGGGGAAGATAGTATGTTTCTCCCAGGCCAATCAGTCCGTCGTCGGTATACAGGCGGACCCATAAATTATTGGGCAATGCCTGGCGTGCGTGAGGCTCGCGCTCGCGCCAGATCGCTTCCGGAACCGCCTCAAACCAGATGGTTTCAACTTTAACTATTTTCATGCGATCCGATCATGGTCTTAGATCCATGGTCAGTATCGCTTTTAGAGTTGCAGGATAGCATTGTCAACGAGTTTCAGTGTATTGAACGTGAATTGGATTCACATACTTAAGTCGTCAGGTCGATCTCTGCTCCGAGCTGGGGAATGATCGCTTTTCCTTTACCGCCGAGACGGGCATATGTCCCGGTAAATAGCGTCGGGTCAAGCGTCTCTTCAGCAGTTCCAGTATTGCTGGCCCAGAGGTGGTGATGAATGGGAATGACGACAGATGCACCCAGGTGCCAGGCGAGCAACGCCGCTTCGTGGGCATCCATGTTGCCGCTGACGCCGTTGATGCAGAGTAGAGCAGCGGTCGGCTTCCGCGATTTAAGGCGCCTTAGCCGAACGTCGTATTCGGTATCTCCGCAGTGGTAAATCGTAATATCACCGATTTGCAGCAGCACACCCATGGCGTCCGGTACTTCCCAGCCTGGAATCCCTGCCTCGTGGCGCGCGGGCGTTGCTTCAACGGTGATGTCTTTCACCGTCTTGGTTTGTCCATGCTGAAGCTTGATGACATGTTCACGATTCAGACCCCAGCTCAACGCATGGGCCGAAGCGCTGGGAGGCATGATGAACAGGGCTTCAGGGTTGTTCTGCGAGATCACAGGAATCGAGCCCGGGTCGAGGTGATCTTCGTGCCAATGGGTTGATACGACCGCATCTGCCCTAACATCCTCCGGCGAAACTGGCGGTGGAAAGGCCCGGTCTGCGCCGAAAATCGTCTTTACTGAATTTGAAAGATAGGGGTCGATGTAAACAACGGCGCCGTTTGGCGCCTTGAAGGCAAACCCCGATCCACCCAGCCACCAGCAGGACACATGTCCTGCGCTTACACTCTTCGAGGCGATTTGATCCGCTAGCTTCATTCTTCTCCTTGTTTTCTCTGGCCTTAGCGGCCCGGCGGAATAACACGTAACTCAAAACCTGTTTCCTGATCGGTATAGGCCTTGCTTAGGGTTAAATGAGAGAGCATTTCGTTGCGCGCAGCATCGGGCTCGCGAGTCTCAATCGCATTCAGAATCCGCAAATGTTCATCGACGAGGATATGCATCCGTTCCGAGCGAGCGTGGATTAACTGGCCTTGGGCAAGCACTTTTTGCAGCAGCTCGATGAACCAGATAAAAACGCTGTTTCCTGACGCGACTGCAATGTGGTGGTGAAATGCCTTGTCGCGCTCGATAAACCGGCGCGTGTTGGTCAGCGACTTACGCATCGCTTCAATTTCAGAATGCATCTTCTGCAGATCCTGCTCGGTAGCGCGCAAGGCTGCCGAGGCGGCAGATTCAGCCTCCATGGCGCGCCTGGCCTCATACATCTCAGCAAAAGAGTGCCCGCGTGAGGGAACGAGCAGATCTTCAGGATCGCGGAGGACCGCTTCGGCTGCATCCGCGAGATAAGTGCCGGAGCCGTGGATGACCTCCAGAACGCCCATGATCTGCAAGGCCTTTAATGCTTGGCGAAGAGAGCCTCGTGAGATCTTCAAGAGAGCTGCCAATTCGCGTTCTGGGGGAAGGCGTTCACCTGGCTTGATTACTCCTCGGAGAATGCTTGCCTTAAGTTGACTGACCACGTTTTCGGTCAAGTCCTCGGTCCGAATAGGCCCCATTTCCTTTGCCAGCCGGGTCAGTGCGGAAGCTTGATTCAATCCTTTATCGGGACGCGGAGTCATTTCTGATTTCCCTCACTGGCGCACATCTTTGCGGGCATGATATAGCAGCTTTCGCTCGCAGTTACAAGCACAAATCTTTCACCTACACTCCATTCGCGTTTGCTATGAACAGGTTAGAGAATATTCAATCGCCCGTCCTGTCTAGTCTTGTTCAATAGGCTGAAATTGATTGACACTCGTAGGTTCCAACTCTACAAGAAGGAAACGATGAGCCAAGGTCGAAACGAGGGATGTCTATCATGCTCAACCGGCCTTCCTTCAGCGGCAAATCAGTGGGCTGTGAGTATTCGTGAATAACATATTTGGATTTTCTTTAACCCTGATCGCGGGTGCAAGTGTAGGCATCAGCATGTGGCCTTTAAAGTGGGCCAGAGCCTGGAAATGGGAAAATTTCTGGTTCTATTACGCAATCTTTTCTCTCATCGTCGTTCCATTCGGCCTGGCATTCGCGGTTCTACCAAATCTCAGCAACGTATATTCATCCCTCGCATTGAGTGAAATTCTCTGGCCCTTGTTTATGGGGGTTCTGTGGGGATTTGCCCAGCTAGGTGCGGGCATCTGTGTACATCGGCTCGGTATTGGAGTGGCAGGCGCGGTACTGAACGGAACTGGTGCCGCCTTCGGAACGATCATTCCTCTGTTGTCTCTACATCGCGATGCGTTGCTACGGACGAGCGGCACGTTGATCGTTGCCGGCGTCGTCATGATGCTGGCAGGCGCGGCGTTTTGCGGCTGGAGCGGATACCTGCGGGAGATTGAGGCAAGGCAGCGTGGAGGAGCGGGCTTTGGTGAAGAACAGGCAGCCATGCGTCAGGCTTCTTATTCGGCGAGGGCCTATATCTTTACTCTCGGTATTGCAATTGGCTCGGGCGTGTTGTCTTCACTGCTCAATATTGCTCTCGCTTATAGCGGTCATATCATGAAGCTCGCGGAGCAACAGGGCGGCCAGCCGTCTTGGACTCCCTTTGCGGTGTGGCCAATCGCCCTGCTGGGCGGATCGCTGGCGAACATCGGCTATGCCGTGTATCTGCTCTCGAAGAATAAGACGTGGGGGAATTTCCGCATCGGATTTTTCCCGGAGGTGTTTTACCCTGCTTTAGCGGCATGCTTGTGGATGGCGGGAATTGCGCTTTACAGCAGCGGGACGACCTATCTGGGAAGCCTCGGCGTTTCCATCGGCTTTGCCGTCTTTATGATCACAATGATCGTTAGTGGCCAGTTCACTGGATTGGTTACCGGGGAATGGCGCTTGATGAAGCCGAGGACCTACATTTCTTTCGCTGTAGGCGTAGGGTTGTTGATACTTGCAGTCTTAACGATCGGTCTTTCGAAATACTTTGAAGCTTGAATACGAATTCGCTTTTAGCTAACTACAAAACGTTCATCGTATTTAGAAAGCTTGTTTACCAATTGATTGGGGCATAGATTATGGCGCGGGCTTCAACAGCAGATAGCACGTCGATAGGAAAGCACAGCAAGGAACTAGTCCTGAGGCTATACCGGACCATGGTGTTGATCCGGGAGTTCGAGTTGAAGGCGAAAGAGGTCTTTCGCAGCGGCAGAATGCCGGGATTCATTCATGTATACATCGGCGAAGAAGCGGTAGCCACTGGAGTATGCGGCCAGCTACGCAAGGATGACTATGTGGCCAGCACGCATCGCGGGCACGGCCATGCTTTGGCCAAGGGAATCTCGGCCCGGGACGCCATGGCTGAGCTCATGGGCGTGGTGACAGGGTGCTCCGGTGGTCGTGGCGGCACGATGCATCTCTATGATCCTACGGTAGGATTCCTGGGCTCAAACGGTGTTGTTCCTCCGGGAATTCTGATCGCTACCGGCGCGGGGTTGAGCGCAAAGCTCAAAGGCGGGGATCAGGTTGCGGTTGCTTTCTTCGGTGACGGTGGCTCCAATAACGGCGCCTTTCATGAAGGCCTGAACATGGCAGCGACCTGGGATATTCCTGTCATCTTTGTTTGCGAAAACAATATGTACGCGACAGAGATGCCGTTCGCAAAGGCGACAAAAAATACCAACATTGCCAGCCGTGCTGCTGCCTATGGCATTCCTGGAGTTCAGGTTGATGGAAATAATGTCCTTGAGGTCTACGAGAAGACGGGCGAAGCGGTTGCGCGGGCGCGCAGGGGCGAGGGTCCGACCCTGATTGAATGCCTTACCTACCGTTGGTTCGGTCATCATGAGGGCGATCCGGGCGTTGCTTATCGGACCAAGGAAGAAATCGCAGCATGGAAGGCGCGCGATCCGATTCAAAAATTGCATGACGACGCCATCGCTGCCAAACTTGCATCGGAGCAGGAATTCAAGCAGATCGATGTTGACATCAAGGGAGAGCTTGAGGACGCGGCTGAGTTCGCGCTTTCGAGCCCTCTAGAAAAAAACGAGACGGCACTCGATCACGTTTACTTCAATCCAGCGGCTGACTGACGAACTAGGAACGACGAATCAGGAACGACGAGCGGGGAAGCTATTCATGTCTGAGACAACAACTCTAATTTCCAGTGCTTCCGAAACGCCCTCACGCCAGGCAGAGCGAATCATCACCTATGCGCAGGCAGGGGTAGAAGGGGTTCGCGAAGAGATGCGGCGTAATCCCGACATCTTTTATATCGGCCAGGGAATTGGTCCGCGTGGCGGAAACTTCCAGCAAAGCCGTGGGCTGTGGGAAGAATTCGGCGAAGAGCGCGTGCGCGATACGCCCATCGCTGAACGGGCACAGGCCGGCATGGGAGTGGGAGCCGCACTTGCCGGCAGCCACCCCATTATCGACATTGTCTTCCTCGACTTTACCCTCGAAGCGATGGGCGAGATCGTCCAGCAGGCATCCACAATTCACTACATCTCAAATGGTCGATATAAGGTTCCCATGCTATTGCGCGCTGCGGGTGGAGGCGTACGCAGCACTGGACCACATCATTCCCACACTTTCTGGTCGTTCTTCGCGCACATTCCCGGCCTCAAGGTTGCGGTGCCCTCTGCTCCCGCTGATGTGAAGGGCCTCATCAAGACTGCATTGCGAGATGAGAATCCGGTCATGTTTATCGAGCACAAGGGACTGTACAATACCAAGGGCCACGTACCGGAAGAGGAGTACCTGATCCCGTTTGGAGAAGCACGCATTGCGCGCGCCGGTAAGCACGTAACCCTGGTTACGCTTGGGATGATGGTGCAGCGATCACTCGATGCGGCTGCCAAGCTTACTGAGAGCGGAATATCGGTTGAAGTCATCGACCTTCGCACGCTGGTTCCTTTGGACAAGGAGACAATCTTCGCCTCAGTTGCCAAGACAGGCAGGCTGGCGATTGTCGATGAAGCGTATGCAAGTTGCGGAGTGTCTGCGGAAGTGGCGGCACTGGTCGCGGGTGAGGCTCTGGATGAGTTGGATGCGCCGATACTTCGGATCTGCACACGTCCCACGCCGCACACTTTCAGTCCATCGACCGATGCATACCTGGTGCCGTCGGTAGATCGTATTGTCAGCGAAGTCGCTGACTTGGTCGGGAAAAAGATTTAAGTCTCCCCGGGTAGCTGCAACGGGAACGGAACTGGAGATCGCCCTGAATGAGTGTTGAGATTGTCATGCCGCAGCTGGGCCTCACGATGACTGAGGGGAGCGTCAGCACATGGATCAAAAAGCCAGGTGACTCGGTAAATAAAGATGAGATCATCCTAGCGGTTGCGACGGACAAGGTTGACATGGATGTGGAGTCGCCCACGGACGGCATTCTGGGAAAGATTCTCATCGATGCTGGAATCACAGTCCCCGTTGGCACTGTGTTGACGCACATCATTGTCGATGGAGACGAGCCCGAGGCGCACGCTGAGTCGCCTGCAGCGGCAGCGGATGCTAAGCAAGAGAAGCCAATGCCATCGGAGAAAGAACAGTCTTTACGGGTAAGAGTACCCGAGGCTGGCGCAAGACCGAACATACGAGAAGGACGCATACTTGCATCTCCTCGGGCGAAAAAGCTGGCTGCAGCGGGTGGTATCGATCTTGGCATCGTCAAAGGCAGTGGACCGTATGGGAGGATTGTCGCAGCGGATGTAGAGGCAGCGTTACCGCAGCAACGTGTTTCGAAAGAGCCGATCGTCGATGGAAATGCAAGGCGACGTCAGCTGATCGCCGATAGAATGGTTGAGAGCATCAATACGATCCCAGCCTTCTCCGTCTCTGTCGAGGTCGACGCACAGCATTTGGTTGCTCTATATGAAAATCTCAGGGTACGGATTGAGCAAGTTGCCGGCGTTAAGCTCACATATACAGATCTGCTCTTGAAGGCACTTTCAATAGGTTTGGTGCAGACTCCGGAGATGAACGCTCTCTCGGAAAATGGCGCGCCGCAGCGATTGTTAGAAGCAACGCTTGCAATGGCAGTGGCCACGGACCGTGGAGTCGTTGCGCCAGTCCTCAAAAGTGTCGATACGTTACCCATGGAGCAGCTAGCTCAATCGCGCGTCAAGGCTACACAAAAAGCTCGCGAGGGCAGATTAACCTTTGAAGATCTGGAGGGAGCCTCAGGCACTCTCAGTAATCTCGGCATGTATCGCATCGATCGTTTTGAAGGAATTATTACTCCGGGCCAGACATTCATTCTTGCCGTGGGACAGCTAAAGAAGCGGCCCTGGGTCGTTGACAACGCACTCACTGTGACTACCACGCTTATTCTCAATCTCTCTGTGGATCACCGTATTGTAGACGGAGCGATTGCAGCTCAATTCTTGAGTCAAGTAGCGGAGGCGATCGAAAATCCGTATCAGTTGTTATGGAATGTTGATGCAGGGACGCGAGGCAAATAAATGATGACAAGCTTAAGCCAGACGATTGCGACGCGCATTGTTCCCGACAATCATCTGGCAATCTATTGGCTCTGCCAGGCTGGTTTCGCCTTCAAGACTAGTAAGAATCAAGTCGTCTTCGTCGATCCCTATCTCACAGATGTTGTCGAGCGCCTGGTCGGATTTAAGCGCATGATGGCCTCTCCCATCGCGCTCGATGAGGTGGCTGCCGACCTGATCATTTGCACGCACGAACATCTTGACCACATGGATACGGACGCACTCCCAGCTTTGGCCAGGAATGAGCGCATCCACTTTGCAGGGCCAATTGAGTGCATGAAGGAATTCCAGAAGCAGGAGATTCCGGCCGAACGCTGCCATCTGCTGGAAGAGGGAAAATCGCTGTGCTTTGGCGACATCGAGGTCCACGCGGTCTATGCCGATCACGGGGAGCTGGCGCCGGACGCTCTGGGCGTTGTCATCGATTTTGATGGCATCCGCGTCTATCACACCGGCGACACAGCTCTTCGTATCGATGAGTTCAAGCCTGCTCTCGCAATGAAGCCTCATGTCCTGCTGCCCTGCATCAATGGAGCGTTTGGGAATATGAATGCTGGTGATGCCGCTGCGCTCACCGCGCTGGCCATGCCGGACGTCGTGATTCCTACGCACTTCTGGATGTTTGTTGAGCAGAACGGCGATCCCGCTAGATTTCTCGATCTCTGTTCGCGCCTTGCTTCGGATACGAAAGCAGTTCTGATGAAACCGGGGGAGGAGCTTCTGTTTCAGAAACCCGCATGATCACTCACCTGATTGACACGCTCACCGGTATCGATAAGGCTCCAACAATGTGGACCAGTTCCGATGGCAGCAGAATTCTTGCACTGCCATATGGGGGGCGAATTCTTGGATTGTTTACGTCGGCCTCCGACAAAAATTTCTTCTGGACGCATCCTGCGCTCGAAGCTGTTGACTCTGCACGCGCTTTTTATCAAAGCTCCAGCTGGCACAATTCAGGCGGAGATCGCACCTGGCTCTCTCCCGAAGTAGATTTCTTCATCCCTAATTTCCCTTCGTTCGATACCTACTTTCAGCCGCGCGAGTTCGATCCAGGCACCTATGAGCTAACCACCGAAAATAGAGAGCTGGCGCTGACGAATACTTTTACCTCCAGGCTCTCACGCTCAAAAGACACCGCTCGGATGCGAATCACGAAGCGTATTAGCGCGGCGCTCGACCCGCTGCGTGAAGTGGATGCAGGCACTTTTTCTCAGTTGGAGTATGCCGGCTTCACCCTTCAAACGCGCTTAGAGATATTTGAGAGCACAGGACCGGTCGAGCTTAACCTCTGGAGCCTGCTGCAACTTCCGCATGGGGGCGATCTCATCATTCCCACCTTTTCGCGAGCTTCAGTAGTACATTTCATGGGAACAATCGCCGACGAAGATCTGGAAGTAACCGATCAATACATCCGTTACAAGATGCGAGCCGAAGGAGAAAATAAAATAGGCGTCTCTTCCCTCTGCCTTGCTGGTCGTGTCGGCTACTTGCGCACTGATGGTCGGAACGCCTCTCTTGTCATTCGCAATATTGCTGTGAATCCTTCGGCTAAATATCTTGACATGCCGTGGAACTCGCCAATGCCTGCAGGTGCTGCGGTGCAGGCGTGCAATATCGACAGCAATCTAGGAGCATTTTCGGAGCTGGAATATCATGCTCCGGCGATTGGTGGCACAAGCGGACTCTCCAGTTGCGACGACGTATCCCAGCTTTGGGCCTTCACTGGACCGAGGGACGCAGTCGCCAGCGCAGCGAGGCTTCTGCTCTGCTCAGCGCTATAGGTTCAGCTAATTGAAATGAGTAGAAGATTTCGATATGGTTCGTTACCTTCTTGACCATGTGTGAAAGGTCACTCGAAGATGCGAGCCGTCATTAGCGATCATCTCTTCCCATCCATTGATTTGCAAAAGGGAGTATTAGAGTCAGCAGGATTTGAACTGGAAGAGGTGCAGCCCGGTTGTAGGAATGAAGATGAAGTGATTGATCGCTGCGCTGATGCAGATGTATTACTGGTTCAGTGGGCTCCAATCACTCGGCACGTTCTCGGTAGTCTGCCTAAGCTCCGAGGAGTTGTGCGCTACGGGATTGGCGTCAATAATATCGATCTCGATGCAGCAAAAGATCTTCGCATTGGCGTTGCCAATATACCTACCTATTGCATTGAAGAAGTATCGAACCACGCGGTGACCATGATCCTGAGCCTGGCTCGCCGCATTCCGCATGACCACTATAGAATTGCGCACGGCGAATGGGGTGTTGCTCCACTGCTCCCGATTCCCGCGTTTACAGACCTCACTTTGGGGCTTGTAGGATTCGGTGCCATCGCACGCCGTGTTGCTGACAAGGCCAAGGTCTTCGGGTTTAACATGGCTGCCGCTGATCCTTACGTGAAGCCCGAAGTGTTTGAAGAACGTGGTGTTCAGAGTCTGGAGCTGAAAGAACTGCTCGCAAACGCGAATATCATCTCGCTACATTGCCCGCTCGTGAAAGAAACGACGCATCTGATTGATGAGGCCGCAATCAGCGCCATGAAACGGGGCGTCATCATCGTGAACACTTCGCGTGGGCAAATCATTTGTGAGCCGCATCTTATTGGAGCACTGCAAAGCGGGCGCGTGCTTGGTGCTGGCCTGGACGTCTTCGAAGAAGAGCCATTGCCTGCGAGCAGCGTGTTACGTGGCCTGCCGAATGTGATTCTGACGAGTCATGCTGCCTCTGTATCCACCCGCTCTGTTGAGTCTTTGCAAATAAAGGCTGCTGAATCAGCCAGAGATTTTCTATTGGGTGTTCGTCCCGAAGGTGCACTCGTCTGGCCATACCAGTGACTGGACCCCTTGCTTCAAGAATGAAACCCTCTCACAGGTGAAGGAACTGCAATGAAATTGCTTTCAGTTACAACTCCGGATGGACCCCGGCTTGCCGCAAAAGTTGATGCTGGCATCGTGATTTTTTCAGAAACTGAAAAGTTGTCACAAAAGAGAAAACCAGCTCTGCCGCTCACGCTGCAGGAAGCGTTGGCATCAGATGGTAGCTTTGCTGAGATGGAGTCGCAGGCCAGTTCCATTCTCAGTCACCCGGATATTCAGAAATATATCCGTCCCGAGAATCAAGTAGCTTTCACTCAACTCTATGCTCCACGAAATATTCTTTGTGTCGGCCTCAACTATAAAGACCATGTTGAGGAAAGCAAGACTCCGCTGCCGCAGCAACCGGTCTTCTTCGCGAAGTGGGTCAATGCGGCGTCAGAGAATCATGCCCCAATTGTTCTCCCCCCGGATACAACGGAAGTAGACTATGAGGCCGAACTAGCAGTCGTGATTGGCCGCCGTTGCCGCAGCGTCTCTGCCGAAACGGCGCTGGATTATGTGGCAGGCTATACTTGCATGAATGATGTGAGCGCGCGCGACTTCCAGCGCGGCGACGGCCAATGGGTGCGAGCCAAAAGTCAGGACACATTTGGACCATTTGGACCCTACCTCGTGACCAAGACGGAAATACCCGACCCGCAGGTGTTGCCCATCCGTTGCACGGTAAACGGACGCTTGCTCCAGAACTCGAATACCAGCAAGATGATCTTTGGTGTTCGAGAGCTCATTGCCTTCATCTCACGCGGCGTCACTCTCTACCCCGGAGACTTGATCAGCACCGGCACCCCGCATGGCGTTGGCTTCGCTCATAATCCTCCCGTATTTCTTCATGATGGAGACGAGGTTGTTGTCGAAATTGACGGCATCGGTCGCCTCTCGAATCCAGTGAAAGCAATGTGACTCGTACATTGAATTGCCTGCTTCTGGATATGAAGCCAGATCAATATATTGAACGTTTGACACTCCTATTCTGCTGATTTACAGGGTCATTATCTTGCTGCGAGGCGGCGGACTGACGGGATGAGCGACGACGGATCAACCTTTGACTTCGGGCTTTCACGGCGCGAGTTCCTGTTACGAAGCGGGAGAGCCGGCGCGGCTTTGGCGTTGCCACACACACTCTTTCCGGATAAGAAGGAGGCCGCGAAGACGCCGCTTCCAAAAGCCAGCTTTGAATATGCGGCCGGAGAGGTAGTTCTACCCTTCTCTTATTCTGCAAAGCTCTCGCCTATGCCCAAGCCGTCAGGCCTGGATTTCTCGCATCAGCTTAATCCCGACAACTGCCAAGTTTTCATCCGCATGGATGACGAGATATGGGAATTCCGCAGTCAGTGGATCATCAACCTCGGTACTATGGCGCGCTACAAAGGACCAGATATCGATCACATGTCCCGAGACGAGGATGGAATCTATCCTGATGGCATGAGCTCATGCTGGTTTCTTGGCGGCATGTGGTATGACGAGCAGGAGAAGAAACTCTATGCCCCTATGCACATAGAGCACGATGGTCCGCGGCGAAGTTATCCGTTTTCGCGGAAGATCGCCTTGGCAACGAGCATGGATAAAGGCCGGACGTGGCGGTATGAGGGCGATATCGTCACGTCGGAGACCTATTACTATCCTTACGACTTCTTTAAGTTTTCGGGGGCCAGTTATGGCATCGGTGTAGCCGATTTCGGCTTTTATGCAGACGAGCGCGGCGGATATTTCTATATTTTCCCGGATGAAGGGTGGGCTCCATGGTCAACTCGTGGCATGCGTTGGAACAGCCGTGTTGCGAGGTGCGCCACACGTGACAAGATGGCGCCAGGCAAGTGGACCTACTTCTACCAAGGCGAGTGGACAGAGTCTGCTCTCGGCGGCAAATCGTCTATCGTTGCGCCAAGTCACTTCTGGGGCATCACGTATTCCACCGTACTGGAAAAATACATATGCATGTTCACGGCAAACCAGGATCCTCCGGTTGGCGAGAATATCGATGGCATTTGTATCGGCTGCTGCACTGATCTGGGTAAGCAGGATTGGGTTTGGGGACATTGCCAGGAAGCCATGTTCGGATTCATGAACCTCATCAACAATGACGGCACTGATGTCGCGCGTACCTGCGCTGACGGTTTCCGTCTCTATACCTATTTTGCAGAGAATGATTTTCAGCGCCTTGATTTCACGCTGACGAAGGGACAGACGAGCGTCGTTGATCTGCAACCTCGTTTCCTTTTTGAGCCACACCCTGAGTCATCCGATCCGACATTGGGGCGCAAGACTCGAATCGTAGGCTGTATGCATTCGGAGGTGAAGTATGCAGGCGATTGGAAGGAGCGCAACGAGCGAGATTCGTACGAAGGAAGGGCAAAGGAGGCTGCTTCACCAAACAGCACTGCGGAATTTTTCTTTGAAGGAACAGAGATTTACTGGCGCGCCCTGCATTCACCCGCAAGCGGAAAGGCGAATGTCTACATCGACGGAATCTTTGCAGGGGAAGTGGATTGCTACAGTCCTCGCAGCACTTCCTGGGAGCAGTTTCTTTATATCAGAAAAAACCTATCGCCTCAGACCCGGCACAGCATCAGGATTGCGGCCACGGGCAAAAAGCATACCAAGTCGTCCGGCACAACCATCAGCCATGTGGCATTCGAATTTTCATCAGAGAGCTACAAAGCTTCCGCCGGTTTCTCGGGACTCATGGGCAAGAACAACTGGCATTATCGACAGGGCACAGGATCAAAGCTGACCGACCTGGCCTTTACGGTAGATGAGGATCATCCTAAATTTTATTGGTCAGGAAGCGGAGGCTGCAGGATCGGTCCGGACTTTGCAATCACCGGCGATTCGGATGCTGTGCGTACATGGGCCGTGCCACACTGTGGCACCGTGCGCATCGAGGGGACTGCAGCATGCCCCGTAGGAATGACGGCTCGCATCTACAAGAACGATGAAATTGTCTGGCCCAGAGAGGCGACCTCAACTACGAATAGCCCATATGATGTTGAGCTGACCCTCATTCAGGGAGACGACCTAAGCTTCATAGTTAGCGACAACGGCGATCGCACGAGGCCTGATGAGGATCGCAAAGTAGTCTGGGACCCGGTTATTACATACATGAAAAGCGTACCGCCGGTATGGCAGCCAAATAGACCGAGCGCGCGCGATCTGGCACGGCATAAATGTGCGCGCTCCAAGGTATTAGTTTCCAGCTATTGCCCTTTCTATGCTGTAGATGGAGATCTGAACACTTCTTTTAGTATTCACGCGGATGACAAGCTCTCCACAGGTGACGACTGGCTGGAAGTGGATCTGGAGCAGACGTACATGATCGACAACTACGTCGTCTGTTCGCAGACCGCGAATCCACCATACCGTGTGACCAGCTTTACTCTGCAGAAGAGCGACGAAAGATTTCACTGGACAGACGTGGACACCGTTAGCAGTGCCAGCGATCCGCTCGAACATTACTATGGAATCCCTATGACGCGTGTGGCACGGACTGTGCCGGCATTTCGCGCGCGTTACGTGCGCATCTATTTACCGCGAGGCAAGCCATTCACGATTAGCGGATTCGAGCTGTACTACACCGAGGGAAAAGCGTCGTTTGGGCCACCTATCCCAGCGGGATGAGTGCTTCGCAACAAAAGCGTAAGCATTCACTTCTTGTTCATCAGTCCTATCTGGAGATGTCGAGTGTGAATCCTGTTATCTGCTTGCGGGAGTGCCGCGCGAGCAAAGAGCGGCCTTAGCCGAGGAGTTTTTCGTTTTCTGCGCGATCATCCTGATTTTACCTCTGTCGGATTCCCCTTCAGCGCACAACGATTTGCTACGCTTCATTGTTATGACAACGTGCATCTATGAACCTGTCAGCTTCACTAAGAAATTATTAAGTTAATCCGGGCTGGGTGGTCCGCTTGGGCCGCACTAAAATTATCTTACTGGGCGACTTCTTTACTCAATGGGCTTCATGGTGCAATCCTATCGCGTCGCGTTCAGGTTGGCCCTCCTCTAGCGGCTTTTTCTTCTGCTGATCAATTTCATGAGGTCCTCTGATATCCCAAGAGTGACAGGATTGCTTTAGATAATATTCATTAGATTGAACACTTCGTCGAAAGCTGATGGTCAAGACTACTCTACGGAGAGTGAATTGTCCCCTCTTATCATCAACGAGTAGGTTCAGCGGACCGGGCAGTCGCACTGTCGAATTGAAGGAGATTATGACACCCAATTTATTTTCGCTTCAAGGAAAGACAGTTCTTGTTACCGGAGGCAATGGCGGCCTGGGGCTGGCGATGGCGCAGGGTTTGAAACAAGCTGGTGCACAGGTAATCGTCACGGGACGCAATCCTGAAAAGAATGCAGCGATCCCCAAAGGGCCTAATTCGCCGGATCTTGTGGTATCGATGGAAGTCTATGATGAGAACGCTGTCGAGCAAACTATTGCGCAGGTAGTGGAGAAGTTCGGCGGACTCAACATATTGATCAATAACGCGGGCTTAGGCAAGCGGTCAGTTGTCACAGATCTTCCCCTGGAAGTATGGGAGGCGACTGTGCATGTCAATCTCACCGGCGCATTCTTGTGTTCCAAGCACGCGGCACGCGCGATGAAGGCTGCGGAAAAGGGCGGCAAGATCATTAACATCGGCTCGGTGTATTCCCTGGCCGGTGTTCCCAATGGCGTTGCCTACGGAGCTACGAAGCACGGAATTGTGGGTTTGACGCGATCCATGGCGGTGGAGCTAGGTGTTCACAACATTCAGGTAAATGCGATTCTGCCGGGCTTTTGCGAGACAGAGATGACCCAGCATTTAAAGAGCTCTCCCAGCTTTGATTTTATACGCCGGAAAACACCTGCAGGTCGTTGGGGCAAGCCGGATGATATGGTGGGCGCAGCGGTATTTCTAGCTGGTGCCGGATCTGATTTCGTTACGGGAGCTTCTCTGGTAGTCGATGGAGGGTATTCAATTACCGACCGTCCACTTTATGACTAACGATCAGGCCCGACCTGTGAGCAGCCAGTCCCGCTGCTTCGGACTGAGCGAAAGAGGATCCGCCCCGAGTGAGTCGACGAGATGAGCCATATTTGTTGTGCCCAAAATCGGGAAGACTGGAAAATCATAGGCTAAAAGATACGCCATAGCGACCTGATTCGCGGTTGCGTTCAGTTCCTCCGCTAGTTTTCGCGCGCGTTCCCGTCGTTCCCGGTTCTCCGGATTATCGAAGGATTCGGGATTCCGTCCTGTGGCTCCATCGAAAAAACCGTACGCTGTGGGAGTCCATGGCATCACCGCCACCTGGGTTTGGCGATGCCATGCGATGTCCTCCTCGGTCATCATATGCGCTGTGGAATCGAACTGACCGTCCCATCCAATCGGATTGTGATTAGCTCGCCCTAAATTCCATTGCGGAGATGAAGCTACAAAACCATGCAGCGAATGCTCCGCAGCATAAGAATTGGCTTCGGCCAGACGCTCCGCCGTCCAATTGCTCGCCCCGATATAACGAATACGTCCGCGCGCAATCTCGGCGTTGAGTATTTCGATGATCTCCCCCGCAGCGTGTCGCACGTCATCACGATGGAGAGTGTAGAGATCGATCTGGTCGATCTGTAATCGCTCCAGACTTGTCGTGATATCGGAGGCGATCACCTCTGCCGTCATGCAGTCATCGGGACGAGGATAAACCTTTCCTTGACCGGGAAGCGCACCCTTCGTGCTGATTACGACCTCGTTTCGATTACCAAATTTGCGGAGACATTCGCCTAGTGAGCGTTCGCTGCAGCCGTCCCCGTTCGGGTACCAACAGGCATAAGAGTGCGCGGTATCAAAGAAATTGCCGCCGACCTCACAGTAAACTCGATAAAGCTCGTGCATGTCTGCGCCGTGGACTCTGGCGCCGAAGCGCATCACACCGTAGCAGAGGGATGAAACCGACAGATCGGTCTTAGGTATGTTGTAACGCTTCATAAGTGATCTCGGAGTCTCCACCTGATGCCCCCTTGGATTCTTCATTTTGAGCGCTTTCCTCATACACCAACTTCATCATGCCGGTACCTTAGTGTCGGCATTCCATGTGGATGGCGGTAGAGAATTTGTGTTAAATACGGCCAGCCGTCGAATTTCGGGTCGACCAGCGCTTTCAGTTATAACCAGTCTTATCGCCCCCGCCATAGTTGGCTCGACAGGTTGGATTCGCTTATGTCCGATTGCTGAGCCGGTTCCCAGGACCTTCCATTCTTCTTTGCTCTGAGCTTCCACGCGATAGCCTCGAACACGTTCTCCTGAGGCGCAGTTCTCCTGCATGATCACATGATCGATTCGAGTATTGTTGGGCAGCGGAAGCGAAATTGAATCGCCTGATCCGGACGTCTCTGCCACGCTATGTCCGAATCTGCGTTGGATCTCGCTACGGAATTCCCGCATGCGTGCTCGGTACGAGTCGGGGATCAGCCCTTTGTTGTCTGGCGGAACATTCACAATGAGCTGCGCACCTCGCCCATTTGTGCGGTAATAGATATCCAGTAGCGTGTCCAGCGAGAGCAAGTAGTTCTCGTTTGTCGTGCTCCAAAACCAGTCTGGTCGCAGGATGGACACATGCGCCTCATTCGGGAGCCACACACTTCCATTGGGGTCTCCGTGTAATGCTGTTTCTCCACCTGTTTTCGCATCCGCAGTGGTTACCGTATTCCATGCCGGGTAGACGGCAAAGCCTTCTTCATTGCCAACGCCACGGATGGTTGCATTCGGCCCCGATTCGTAAATCATTGCATGAGGCGCATACTTCTTAAGTATGTCGGATATGTGAACGACATTTGAGCCGTCGAACCATACCTCAAACATCTCGCCATAACGGGAGAGGATCTCAGTCAGTTGCTGGCGATAGATGATATTGTAGGCATTCTGTTTTTCGGGAGTCTTACAGCGTCCGCCGCCTCCTGCTCCGAACTTGTCGTCGCGCGGAGAAATATATACACCGAACTTCATGCCAACTTTGCGGCAAGACCCAGCAAGATCGGCCAATACATCGCCATGGCCGCCACGCCAGGATGTCTTACGTATGCCGTAGTCGGTTGTATCCGTCTGCCACATGCAGAAGCCGCCGACATGCTTTGCCACAAAGACGATGTATTTCGCGCCGAGGTCCATGGCGCTGGCTACCCATTGATCTGTGTCTAGAAGCTCGGGGTTGATTTGTGACAGTGGCGTAGAGAGATCATCTAGTTCCTTATCCTGCCAGGTATTCGGCGCGAAATGGATGAACATTCCTATTTCCAGATCCTGCCATGCAAGCTGATCGGCCGTCGGTGACGGCAGCGTTGGAACTGCATCAGCGTAGGCCTTGCCCGCAAGCAGTGGATAAACACCACTTAGAGGGATAAGTGACGTTGTACCGAGAAAGGAGCAAATAAATCTACGACGGTTCATTGATTGCTATTCCTGATGCATCGGTTGTTTCTGATCGCGGCTAGAGCCATGCATTTTTTGATCATATGCAGTTTCTCAAGGCGATCGATTTCTTAAGCAAGGACAGCCAAGTTTGCTGACTACTTCATGCTGCCGGCTTGTCTATGTGGCTGCGTCATGCATTGGACTGTCAATAGAATTCAATAGTTTGAACTAAAACATGGGATATATAGAGTTCATTACATTCTGAAAAGAGTTTCACGGGACCGTGCAATTTTCACACAGAATTAATCCACGATGAAAGGCGATTCAACATTGCGAGTATGAAGCTTTTTTCTTGTGATGGATCGTCGCATATGAGCAATGGAAGTTCCTGTTCAATGGATTGAATTGCATTGACAGTAGCTACTGACGGCCATAGAACCATTGGCGACCGTTATGCCGTTATGGTTAGAGAGACAGAGGCTTAGATTTGTTTAGCGCTCTTTGTAGAAAGTTTAAGGCTTCAGTGTCAGTTTAGATTCAATAGCCTGAACTGGAAGTAAAGGTACACTGTTGCGTTCTGTAATCAAGCTCTCATCTCGGAAAGCCTCGTAAAGTTTCGCTCAGACCAAAGGAGAATGATGAATAATGTTGCACGGTCAGGGTTCGGTCTCTTCTCCATATTAACCCTCTCGCTCATGGTGTGCTTTGGAGTTACGGTACAGAAACCCGAGCTACAGCGAGCCGACCGTTGGGCGACCATGAAGTTTACCGGTGAGATGAAGCCAGATGCGCCGGAAAGCTTCCTAGTTGTCGAAGCGTACTATACGGGCTTTGAGAATATGGGCTTTGCGCAGGATTTCCAGAAGAACAGCCATTTCGGACGAGCTCTGCGAATCAACACAAATGATTATGCATCGGGACTCTATATGGGGAATGCGGAGGCAGTGTCGGTGCATCTGACCGCTCCGGCGAAGAGTCTGGACGCCATCATCGGTCTCGACGGACGCTCGAATCAATGTGGTGGTAGCAATCAGCAGCAGGAGTTTCTGGTCCAGGTCGATCACAAAGTCGTGTTTCAAAGTCAAACACTCGAAGTGGGGAAGGCCCCCCTTCCAATCCATGTAGATCTGGAGGGAGCAAATTTCTTCACGCTACGGAATGCCGCCGGTCATCAATGGTGCAGGGAAGCGGTCTGGGCCAATGCGAAAGTTGTGCTACAGGACGGCAGTCAACTCTCTTTGGGGGAACTGCCAGTTGGCCAGGCCGTCGCAGGTCCGGATCAGGAACCTCCATTTTCGTTCGTATATGGAGGAAGACCCTCCAGCGAATTGCTGAAGCTATGGAAGAAGACTAGCAGTACGAAGGCTCTGGATAACGACCGCGTAGAGTACCAGATAAGCTTCAGTGATCCTGATACCGGTCTTATTGTGACCTGGATAGGCAAGAGCTATCGCGACTATCCGGTTATAGAGTGGACGGTTTACTTCGAGAACTCAGGATCTGCCGATACTCCAATCCTCGAGAAGATCCGCGCTATCGATACCAGTTTTGAACGACGGGACTATGGTGAATTCAATCTTCATCACTTCCGGGGCAGTCCTTCACAAGCGACGGATTTTGAACCATTCCAGACGGAATTGACTAAAGGCAGCACCTTGCATCTTGCGACTTCCGGAGGGCGTCCGACGGATAAGGCGATGTGCTATTTCAATCTCGAAGAGCAGCAGAAAGGTATTATTGTTGGGCTCGGCTGGCCCGGCCAATGGGATGCGGATTTCATTCGCGACAGCGGCCGCACGGTACGTCTGCAGGCAGGCCAGGAACTCACGCACTTCAAGCTTCATCCTGGAGAAAAAGTGCGCTCTCCCCTGGTTGCGCTTTTGTTCTGGAATGGCGATTGGATTCACGGACAAAATCTCTGGCGTAAATGGATGCTTGCTTATAATATGCCGAACTTTTCCGACGGAACAATCCAGCCTCATCTGGCGGGTACCAGTGCGTACTGGACCAACGTTATGGTTGAGGGGAATGAAGAAAATCAGAAACTCTTTATCAATCGCTATCGAGCCGCCGGCATCAAGCTTGACTTCTGGTGGATGGACGCGGGTTGGTACGTCAACAATGGCTCGTGGGTGAACACAGGAACCTGGAAGATCGACCCGCAGCGATTTCCTAAGGGCCTGCGGCCGATTACCGATCTGGCCCACAGTATGGAATTACAGACCATTGTCTGGTTTGAGCTGGAGCGGGTAAATCACGACAGTACCCTCTGGAAAGAGCATCCCGATTGGCTGCTCACCGACCCCTTGCATGAGAAGGGTGGAAATAGGTTACTCAACCTTGGCCTTCCCGCTGTGCAGCAATGGATCGTGGATCTGCTCGACCGCTACATTACTGAACAAGGAATTGACGTCTATCGCATCGATTTCAATATCGAGCCACTGGCATTTTGGAGGAACAATGACGCTCCGGACCGTCAGGGAATCACGGAGATCCGTTATGTCGAGGGGTTTCTGGGATATCTCGACGAATTGAAAAAGAGGCACCCGAATTTAATGATCGACACGTGCGCATCGGGCGGAAGACGCGACGATTTAGAAACATTGCGTCGTGCTGTTCCCATGCATCGCAGTGACTATAACGATGACCCTATCGGGAACCAGAACATTGGTTTCGGGTTGGCTTTTTGGGTTCCTTACTCCGGCGGCCCTGACCTTTCGCGCGATAATTATGTTTTTCGTAGTGCATGGTCGCCTCAGATTTATCTCGCCTGGGATATGCGGAGAACTGACCTGGATTACGACTGGATGCGAAAAGCCGTCGCGCAGTGGCGCAGCGTTGCCCCCGATATGCTGAGAGACTATTATCCGCTTCTCCCTTACAGCCCCACGAATGATGCCTGGATGGCATGGCAGTTCGATAATCAGGAGAAGGGAGAGGGTTTCGTACAAGCATTCCGGCGCGAGAATAGCGCCACCACAGAGGTACGGCTGCCACTGCACGGGTTAGATCATGACTCAAAATACACCATCACTAACCTCGATACGCAATCCAGTGAAACCCATTCAGGTGCGGAGCTCACATCAGTTGGCCTAACTGTATCGATGCCGGAAAAGCCGAGTTCTCAAGTTATTGTCTATCACAGGTTACCCTGATGAGACTTACGCGCCACAATGTGAAACCACTCGATCGCAGCTGATCTTCGCATATACGTGATTGAAGTCTTCGTTCAATAGCCGAAGTCAACGGATACTCCCCCTCTAACAACTAAAACGGCTATGTCTTTGAATGGATGCCCCGTGCCTTGAATCGGGCGCACAATTTACCCGCTTATTTTCCTGCTGTTATCCAAATTGCCGTCGACGCCTCTTCGAACGACTTCACATTTGTAGTGGTTTTCACCAATAACTCGTGGAATGAAAATCATCAATTAGTGCATTGGGATATCACTGACGGCGTGAACATAAATTTCATGTTTTGACTGGCACCCCTGTAGCAAACAGATTGTCCTAATTAAATGAGTGGAGATTACTGTTCAATGGGTTGAAATGCATTGACAGTGCCTATCGACGGCCTTAGAACCTGTATATCTTCGCGTCACCCTTCGGTGCGCGTTGCAGAGGACTTCAATCTATCCAGTCCAAGTCAAAGAGCAAATATCTTTTCGACATGGAAAGGGAGTACTCCATGCGTTCAGGCCGGCACGCGATTCTACTTGTATCTGTTTGCTTGCTATTCACGTTGCTGCCAACGGCAATGATGACTGGCCAAAACATCACCGCGACGATTTTGGGTATAGTATCCGATCCTAACGGAGCACCACTCGCCGGAGCAGTGGTTATCACTACTAACGAAGCGACTGGCCTCTCTCACACGGCCACGACCGATGCGACGGGTAGCTATCTGTTTCCGCTTCTCCCTATTGGCGATAGATATGCCGTTGCGGTTGAAGTGCAAGGATTCCGGAAATTCCTGCAGCGCGGGATTGTGCTACAGGTAAATGATAATATCCGCGTCGATGTCAAAATGGCAGTGGGTGCAGTTACGGAAACAGCTATAGTCACGGGAGAAGCACCAACGATTGACACTCGGGCTTCCGCTCTAGGTGCGGTGATTGATTCAAGAACCATTGAGCAAATTCCTCTGAACGGAAGAAATGCGACTCAACTTGCCAGCCTCGTGGCTGGGGTTACGCAGATCACCGCTCCGGCGGTTTTCACGTGGCGAGGCGGCTCAACCCTGTCTGTCAACGGATCCCGCACCAATGAGACTCAGTTTCAGGTTGATGGAGCTACTTATGCCGGAGGGTACCAAAACAATGGGCTTAACCTCCCGTCTCCCGACGCTCTTGCGGAATTCAAACTCATTACCAATAACTTTCCAGCCGAGTATGGCCGGAACTCAGGTTCGATCTTTAACACTGTGATCAAGTCCGGTACGAATCAAATCCATGGCGCTGCCTGGGAATTTCTGAGAAATGACAAACTGAATGCGAGAAATTATTTTCTAATAGGAAGCCCGGCGAAGTTAGACCAGAACCAGTTTGGGTTCACGGCTGGAGGGCCGGCTATTAAGAACAGGTTATTCTGGTTTGGATCATACCAAGGTTTGCGTATCGCTCAACAGGACATCGCAACGTCCTTTTTGCCAACTGCGGCGGAGCGAAACGGCTATTTCCCGACGCCAATAAACGATCCCACCACCGGGCAACCAATTGCGCCCAGCGGGCAGGGAGAATATTTCATTAGTCCCACCCGCTTCGATCCGGTCGTCCAGAACGTTCTGAATAACTTTAATATCCCAATTCCGCAGTCGTCGGACGGCAAAGTTACTTTTCTTGGGCCTATTCACGTCAATACCGACCAGTTCGTGGCAAAGGCGGACGGCCACATTACGCAGAAGGATTCGCTGAGTTTTACGTTGCTGACCGATCGCACAGGACGCGAGGACTCTTTACCGAACGGCAACTCCATTCCTAATTATGAGCACCTCATTGCCAGTAACAATTCATCGTTGTTCACAGGAACTTTTACTTACGCCTTCACTCCTTCCTTGTTGAATTATGCCCGAGTTTCCTATGCCCGACTCAAAGAACCTCAGACATGCACCAATCCCCAGATGGACCTGAAAGATCTGGGTTCGATCAGCTTTATTCGCGATCCGCTGAATCCCCCCTACAATCCGACGATGAACGTCGCCGGGGATTTTACTCTGGCTGCGGGTTTGTGCGGTATCTACGAAAATAGTATCAGCCGGCAGGCATCAGATAACCTGACCTGGATACGGGGCCAGCACTCGTTCAAATTCGGCGGGGACCTGGAGAAGCTGAGCACGGCTATCATCGCGCATTGCTGCGGAACGGAAGGCCAGTATTCATTCGACGGATTTCTCACAGGGAGCACTATGGCCGACTTCCTGGTCGGTCGTCCGAACAGCTACACTCGGACGTCTTTCGGTGGGCAGGAGGTTCTTCACTGGTTGTTCGGCGGGTATTTTCAGGACGACTGGCGGGTTACGCCGCGGTTGACCTTGAACTTGGGGTTTCGTTACTTCCTCCAGACTCCGGACATTACTGACGGCGTGATCGGTCCCACGCCAAATGGCCATGATGGAAAAGCCGTCTTTCGTCCTGGCCAGCAGTCCACGGTCTATCCAGGCGCACCGACTGGACTCGTTTATATTCACGATGCCGGTATTCCCCGGGGAGTAGTTGACACCGACCGGAAGGACTTCGAACCCCGCGTGGGGCTGGCCTGGGACGTTCGGGGCAACGCAAAGAGCGCGGTCCGCATGGCGTATGGTGTTTTTCACTCTGTTAGTATCCCCGACCTTACCGGACAGTTGAATCAGAACCAGCCCTTCATCCTCTTTGACACTTATAACGCCCCTCCCGGAGGCGTAGTGAATACCGAGCTGGGTTTTCCCAATCCAATTCCTTATCGCGCCTATCAGATGCAAGACCCGACTTATTACTATCCAGTAGCTGTGGTTTCGCAAAATGCATTTTACCGGCAGCCGCTAGTTCAAGCGTGGACAGCCGATTTTCAACAACAGCTGTCAGAAAATTTCGTGTTAGACATCGCATATGCAGGGAAAACAAGCGAACGGCTAACCCAGAGTGTCCAGCGTAACCCCGCGCTCTATATTCCAGGAGTCGACGGCGACGGCAATCCACTCTCGACAACTGGCAACGTAAACAGCCGGAGAATCTATGCTCCTACTTTTGCCCAGATCCGCGAGTCCCAGAGTATAGGTAGAGCCAATTTCAACGCTCTCGAGGCTAGTGCAGAGTACCGCCTGCGCCGTGGCCTGTCCTTTACGGCCGCGTATACCTGGTCGAAGTCGATTGATACAGTATCCACCTTTGCTGACGGCAGCATTAACGCGCAGGATCCTTTTAACAATCTCCGCGGACAGCGAGGAGTTTCGGATTTTGATCTTACCAACGTTTTCGCGCTGTCGTATATCTATCAAGTTCCCGATCCGCTAATGGGCCATGCAGGCCGCGTGTTAGAGCAGGTTACTGGCGGATGGGAAGTATCGGGAATTACTAGGCTCACCAGCGGCGCACCCTATACCATCTTCTCCGGTGTGAACAATTCGCTGAACGGGGAGAATCAGGACCGGGCTGACCTAATCGGAAATCCCAACCTTTCGAGCGGTCGGTCCCGTCCCGAGCGAGTTCAGGAGTGGTTTAACGTCAGCGCATTTCAAGTAAATCCGATCGGCAGAGTTGGCGATTCAACTCGAAACCTACTGCGAGGACCAGCACAGTTTAACTCAGACCTTTCGGTCCTGAAGAATTTTCTCGTCAGTGACCGCCTGGGAAGCCTCCAGTTCCGGGCAGAGTTCTACAACGTGCTGAATCAGGTGCGCTTTTCTAATCCAAGCAACACAGTAAACTCCCCTTCGTTCGGGCAGATCACGAGTGCCGCGGATCCTAGGTTGATTCAGTTTAGTCTCAAGTATCTTTTTTAACTTGGGGCTAGGATGGCACACTTTACTTTGTCGAGTCAGCTACGATTCTTGGGGGCGACGAGAACTCAGCCTTGACCGATCTGGTTCCTATAAATTCCGCGATAGCGTGAACCAATCAATCGTTCGAAAGGAGAACGGAGAGCTAATTAAATAGAACGGGTAACGCCTTTAGCATTCGCGAATTAGTTTTTTAAAATCCCAGGCAGGCACGTTGTGAACAAGTCGCATGCTCGGGGCGTTATCCCTTAGAGCGTCAAATACAATTTGACCTTCTGGTCGGGAAAGGATCGCGCCAACACAAAAATGGATACGTGAATCGAAAGCGATGTGGCCAAACTTTTGCCTGCCAGTCTCAACGTATCCGGGTTTCTGAAATAGGCGGGATCCCGGTTTGCAGCATTGGGCATCGAACACCACTTGTTCTTTTTCAATAACGCTTGCCAGATAGTTAAACACTCCTGCTTGATAAGGCGTGAATGCCGCGCGCCCGGGCTTTCGTAGCGGAGAATGTCTTCAATCGAGACGGCAGAAGCGAGGGTTCCCTCGTGAGGCGATGTCTTTGCTGAGGATGTAACAGCGGCAAATAAGTTCCGTTGCCAATGAAAGATGTTGTGGTCTCATGATCCGCCCCAGTAGTGTGATTCAGGCATTAGGTAGCTCTGCTTCGGGCAGGCTATCTCTTTTCGCGTACTTCGCATCCATCAGACACGAGATATAGAAGCGCGGCGGTGAATGCCTGCGGTGCTGCCGCTCCTACCGAATGGTATGTGGTCAAAAGCCTATTGGCTTTTTGATTTGCTTCCAATTATAGAAAAGGGACTTGGTGCCGTCTGGGAGCGAGTGAAATCGATGACGCCCCGCTTTGGCTGCTGTGTAGGCACATTGGAGACCTGCGGGAACCACTCCGATCACTGAACTGATCTGGACAATCGTTCCATTCTGGCGCTCTACATTTATTTTAAGGCAGCTCTTGAACAATAGAAGACGCCGTCGAGACACATGGCACCGTCTTGCGATACAGAGATATGGTGGCGACCTTGTCTTGCTGTGGATCGAACCCTTTTTCTGATGAGGATATCGTCATGGCTGTGAAATATCGTCGGCGGATGCCATCCTAAACCGAGTAAGACCTCGAGAGACTGATCGCTACTACTGCGAGTATCAGAAGGCCCACACCTACAAGCAGCGGGGTATACGCCTTCGGGGTCATCAGCCGCCATTCACCCGTTGCCAGGCCGGTGATCTGCCCACTCACGACCATGCTGATCATGTAGATCGCAAATCCGATAGATACTCCGAGACTTCCAAGATATGTGGTACCACTGCTATATAGTGCGATTCCCGCCATCCAAAGACAGCCAGCTAGAACGGGATTGAACAGCTCTTTAAAGAACTTGCTATTAAAGTTTCCCCAAGTCTTGTTTCTGGAGATCAGGTACACCGCATAACCTATATTTGCAATGGAGCCGCCCAGGAGCGCGATAGGCCACACCGCGAATGGAGTCCACGAGACCTGGCCTCCTTGTCCTTCGGCCACCTTCATGATATGTCCTCCGTAGGCAAGCGCAATATTTAGAAGCGAAGACAGTACTCCCGAGCCAATGCAGATGGCAAGCGTCAACAGGTAGGCAGACGAGGAATACGATGACTGCCGCATCGCAGCCTCTTCTCTTCCAAATCCTGCTCCGGCGCCGAGCTTCCGGGCCTCAACCTCCCGCAGGTATCCGCTTCTGCCACAAAAGGTCGCACCGACCAAAAGCATTCCCACTCCACTTAGGATGAGGATGCCGCTTATTTGAAAGATGGCCTCATGGTGCAATCCGAGTAACGGAATAATCGTTCCGAATGCCGCACCCGTCCCATTTAATACTGCTCCAGCAACTCCAATCCCGAGGCGATGTACACAGATTCCCGCTCCCAGCTGTGCGATTCCCCAGAGGAAACCAAGGAAAAAAGGCCAGAGTATCTCATTCAAGGTAAGTGATGAATAGACAGTACTTAAGTGAGGAAGAACTGAAAAGGCTAGAACAAAAGGGGCAATTATCAAGGCGAAGATTGAATAGAAGAGCCAGAAGTTCTCCCATTTCCATATCCTTGCCCACTTCAGCGGCCACATGCTGACACCGACACTTGCACCTGCGACCAAGGTTAAGACGAATCCTGCGATGTTATTCACGTGTATTCACAAATCCTTATCTGACCGATCGCAAAGCAAATTTTCGCAACGTGGTTCAAAGATGTATGCGGGATTACAGTTACGAGCCAAAAAGACATAAGAGTGAGATAGCGCTGTCAAGTTCCGTACGCTTCCGCGCTGTTAAAGCGTTCATTGATACCCCCTTTTAGGGTTCACCACAGCGAGTGTCAATCAATTTCAGCGTATTGAACAGCGAAATGCGGAAATGGATTACCCGAAGCGCTTCGCTAGCACCATATATCCGCCCGGAAGGTGAAGGGGAAGCCGATTACTTCTTAGATCGGCGTGGAAATAGACCTGACTCCGTAGCTGAACCCAATTCTGTTCAATACGTTGAAAGAGGTGGACAGCGCCATTTGTAAAGGCTGTATTTAGTCTCAATGATCTGTGATGCCGCCACTCCCGGAAATCTTAGCCGTGCTGCTTTTCTCAGTGAATCATATGGCCCCTGCAGACGGGTGAACTATCGCGTAGACAACACGATAGTGACCTGTAGACGGGAAAAGAAAAACTATGAGTAAGCAGCGGAAGCTTGAAGGTAAAAAGGCCCTCGTGACCGGTTCCGACATTGGCATTGGATGCGAGATAGCGGTTGAGTTTGCACGACAAGGCGCGGACGTAGTGCTTCACTACTGCCACCATCAGAGTAACGCCTTGAAACACGCTGAAGAGATAAAAGCACTGGGACGCAGGGCGATAGTGATTGGTGCGGACTTCAATGACCTTGGTCAGGCTCAGTCTCTCGCTGCTCAGGCCATCGATGCGATGGGAGTTATCGACTGCCTTGTCAATAATGCGGGCATTACCTTTAATTGTCCCTTCTTAGCAGTGCTGTCTGAACAGTTCGACACTCTGTTTAATGTGAACGTCCGTGCGCCGTATTTCGTGACGCAGAATATCGTTGAGAACATGATGAAACATGAAGGTGGAACCATCTGCAACATTTCGTCGATACACGGTCTGCAAGGTGCGCCGGAACATTCCCTTTACGCGGCAACTAAGGGCGCCATCATCGCTCAGACCAGGGCGTTGGCTGTGGAACTGGCTCATAAAGGAGTTCGCGTCAATGCAATCGCACCAGGATGGATTTCAGTTGAGAACCACTTCAGGGCAATTCCCGGGCTGACGGAAGACGGAGCGAAACAGGGTGCATATGACTCGGTTCCAGTTGCACGTTATGGTATCCCACGCGATGTAGCGCTGCTGGCTGCGTTTCTCTGCTCTGAAGAATCTGCTTTTATGGTGGGACAAACACTGGTTCTTGATGGAGGAACGACTGCTCTCATGTCTCTTATTTCGAATTTTCGTGATGAGTCGGCCGCCAGGTTCGGGGTCGATTATGTTCCGAACGCGCAACGACCTTGACTATCTCCACAAATGAGCAAAAAAACGAGTGGCGACAGACGTATTGCGGTCCAGAAGCTGAACAGTTTCTGTGTCGAAGTTCTTATGAAGGCCGGTTTAACGACGGCTAACGCAAAGACGACTGCTGACGTCCTGGTAATGACTGATACCTGGGGAACATTTTCACATGGCACCGGTGCGCTGCTGAATTATACGCATGCCTTACAGGCAGGTGGAATTGATCGTTCGGCGCAGCCCGAGGTTCTCTCTGAGGGGCCATCCTGGGCAATCATTGACGGCCGTTCCGGCAGGGGAATGCCGAGTTGCTGCATGGCCATGAACCTTGCCATCGAGAAAGCGAGAACCTGCACCATTGCCTGGACTGGTGTGCGAAACGGAAGTCACTTTGGCGAAGCGGGATACTATGCAAACCTGGCGGCCGATCAAAACGTGATCGGGATTGCGATGAGCAATGCTGATCCGAACATGACGATTCCAGGCACCCGAGGGCACACCATCGGTAACAACCCTCTGGCATATGCTGTGCCCGCGGGAAAGGAGCGTCCGATACTTCTTGATATTGCTCTGAGCGCGGTTGCCTATGGCAAGATCACGGCGATGAAGACACAGGGCCAGTCCATACCGCTGAACTGGATTACCGATACGGACGGCTTGCCGACGAACGATCTCAGCAATTGGCCCGCAACTGGATCCATGATGCCGATGGCAGGCCATAAAGGCTACGGAATTGCGATTCTTGTCGAGGTCCTGGCAGGCCTGATGACGGGGGCAGGTTTGCTTGGGGAATTGAAGAGTTGGGTCTTTACGCCTGGTGAGAAAGCGTCCCTCGGCCAGGGTTTTATTGCAATCAATGTAGGAGCCTTACTGCCCGTGGAAAGCTTTCAGCAGCGAGTCGATAGCTTGATCCGGCAACTTCGCCAGGCACCGAAAGCGAAAGGCTCTGATCGCATCTATGTGCCCGGTGAGATTGAATGGGAAAGAAGAGAAGATTGCCTTAGAAATGGCATTCCATTGCCGGCAGCAGTTCTCGCAAGTCTATATCGTGCAGGCGAAGAGCGTGGTGTAGATCCGAACCTGCTGGACTAAACGCCGACTCACTTGATCGAAGCGAGCCGCATTCGAGACCGGATAGAGAAACGCGATTCACGATCATCAGGAGGGCAGAGTGATGCATCGCCGTCGATTTTTGAAAGTCACGGGCCAATTTGGGGCTGGCCTTGGGACAGCCGTTCCGCTGTTCGGACCATTTGCCTCTGAATCGCTTGCTACAACCAGGACGCATGACCCGAACAAAAGTTCCGTAGCACGAGGCCTGGTAATGCCGCTCAACGAGGGATGGTCGATTAGCATCGATCCCGACAATGTTGGCAGAAACAACGCCTGGTTCCAGCAGGCCCAACCAAGTGCAAAAGAAGTGCCCATTCCATCGACAATTCAGCAGGCGTACCCCAGGTATCACGGTTTGGCCTGGTATTGGCTTGAGTTCAAACCACAGCGCAATCCATGGACCAGGGGCAGGTATCTGCTTCGCTTTCATGCCGTGGATTACCTGGCCGATGTTTGGTTGAATGGAAAGCATGTAGGTACGCACGAAGGTGGCGAAACGCCTTTTGTATTCGATGTAACGGATACGCTGCATCCTGACCGGAACAACAAGCTCGCAGTGCGCGTTTTGAATCCCGACGATCTGCCGATAGACGGTATCATGCTTGCCGAAACCCCGCATCGCAACAAGGTCGTAAACTTCGCGAACGGAAACTTTTACGACTATGGCGGCATCATCGAGCCGGTCGAACTTCTTTTCGTGCCTGCCTTTCATCTGTCCGATATTTGTGTAAGCCCCGACTGGCAGACGGGAAATCTCCGCGTCCGGGCGACTGTGCATAACGATTCTGGGAAGCCGATCTCCGCAGGCCTGCATTTTTCCGTGATATCAGAGGCCACAGGTGACTCTCACTCGACAGATGCCATCGCGTTCAAGGCTCCGGTTGGGAGTACGGCTGCCCATCACGAAATGAATATCAAGAATCATCACCTTTGGGATCTCGACGATCCATATCTGTACCGCCTTCACCTTTGGATCGATTCCGACGGCGCGGAAGGGACCCATGAGGTTTCAACCTCATTCGGATTTCGAGACTTTCGTCTCGTCAATGGTTATTTTCGCCTGAATGGCAAGCGTAGGTTCTTACGCTGCACACACACTGGAAACCATGTTCCGTTTGGACAGGTGATTCCGCCAGATGGGTATGCTGATCTTCTCCGGCGAGATTTGCTGTATGCCAAAGCCTCTGGATTTAATGCCATTCGTTTCCTATCAGGCGTCGCATTACCCTATCAACTTGATTTGTGCGATGAACTTGGCCTGCTTGTTTATGAGGAATCGTCGGGAAGCTGGCTGCTCAAAGATTCACCGCAAATGAAGAGACGCTATGAAGACTCCTTGCGCGAAATGATCGTGCGCGATCGTAATCATCCAAGCGTCGCCATTTGGGGATTGTTGAACGAGACGGGAGAAGGCCCGGTCTTTCGTGAGGCTGAGGCTTGTCTTCCTCTTGTCCGTTCTCTGGATGACACGCGCCTCGTACTGCTCTCAAGTGGGCGATTTGACGGTCATCTTGAGATTGGCTCGGCAAGTAATCCAAAGAACTCGACATGGGAATACGTATGGGGAAAAGAACAGCCCGGAGCCGGGCACGTTGCTATGGCCTATTTCGCGTCCGGATCAGGTTCCGGAGATTTCCACCTTTATCCCACTGTTCCGCAGACCCAGGAAAGGAACCAGATGATGCGAACTTTGGGTGAAGACAGCAAGCCGATTTTTCTCTCTGAATACGGAATCGGCAGCATGATGAACGTCATTCACGAACTCAGGATGTACGAGCAGGCCGGTATTCCTGAAAATGCCGAGGACTTTGTCCTCATGCAATCCATGGCTGAAAAGCTTTCAGCGGATTGGATCCGTTTCGGCATGGATGCAGCTTATCCTTATCCGGAAATACTCTTGGAGATGAGCCAGAAGAAAATGGCTCAACATCGTCTGCTCGGATTCAATCTGATTCGCTCGAACCCAAAGATTTGTGGATTTAACCTTACGGGAATGCTCGATCATGCCATGACCGGAGAGGGCGTCTGGCGATTCTGGCGCGATTGGAAGCCCGGAATGTTCGATGCGATGCGGGATGGATGGGCACCTGTGCGCTGGTGCCTTTTTGTAGAGCCAATGCATACCTATGCGGGGCGCCCGATTACGTTGGAAGCTGTTCTCGCCAACGAAGATGCGCTGCAGGCGGGCAGTTATCCTGCAACATTCCGAGTGTGGGGGCCAAACGGGATCGCCTGGGATAAACCAGCTGTAATCTCCATCCCTGACAAGACATCCGAAGATACCCCGTTTGCCCTACCGGTAATGAAAGAAGAGGCTGTCATACATGGTCCAGCCGGAAGATATGAGCTCGTCCCTTCAATAAAAAAGGGGGTTGCTCCTCCGGAAACGTCATGCCGGTTCTATATCTCAGACCCTACGTCGTTGCCGTTTTTACAGCAAGATATAGTGACGCTTGGTGTTTCGCATGACGTTGAAACTTGGCTCAAGTCTCACGGAGTCAGTGCGAGACCATTTGCAGGTGAGCCGACTGAGAAGCGGGATGTCATCCTTGTGGGGGACATCCCATCTGGCAAGCCTACAACGAGTGAGTGGAGATCACTTGCGAAGCACATGGCGACCGGATCGACTGTTATCTTTCTCTCTCCATTAGTATTTGCACGTGATGAAAAGACTTCGGCATGGCTGCCCCTAGCGAACAAGGGGAGAGTTTATAGATTCCACGATTGGCTTTATCACAAGGAGTGTGTGGCCAAGCCCCACCAGGTGTTTGAAGGACTGGAAGCCAACGGTATCCTCGATTGGTATTATTTCGGACCGGTTCTGCCCTCCTATTTATTTGACGGCCAGGATACTCCACACGACGTGATTGCAGCGGCATTTGCTGCAGGGTATTCAACTCCGGGTGGCTATGCCTCCGGGATCCTGCTGGGCGCTTATTTATTTGGTGCGGGCCAGTTTGTTGTGAACAGTTTTCCAGTCCTTGAGCACATCGATAAGCATCCGGTAGCGGATCGCCTGCTTCTGAATCTCATTCGCTATGCGGACACCGTGTCCCAAGTAAAGCCCGCAGCACTTCCGGCAGACTTTGATATCAAGCTCAAAGAAATTGGATATTTAGACTAAGGCTTGTGGGGAGTATTAGCTAATTTTCCTCGTTTCTTCAAGGACTACTTTATCTGGCGGCACACGGTCCCAGGTGGCGTGCCCGGCTCAACTTGTGTCAGTGGATGTGCAACAAATCGGACCAAGAGAAGCGGACTATTGCACGAGGAGATCCGCGGGTGCAGTATTGAGCCATGGATTCGATTCGTAATGCAATTCAAGTTTGGAGGTGGCAAGATGCAGCGTCGGCAGTTTTTGAAGATTACAGGCCAACTGGGTGCAGGACTTGGCACAGCAGTTCCATTTCTAAATCCGTTGGATGCCGCCGCACTTGTCAAAACGGGGGCGCAAGCTAATAGAGTTTCCGCAGTGCAAGAGTTGATCATGCCGCTCGACGAGGGCTGGTCGATGGCTATAGATCCCGAGAATGTAGGAAGAAGTGCAGCTTGGTTCCAAAGTCCTCAGGCAAATGCCAAGGCGACACGCATTCCGTCGATCATTCAGCAGTCGTATCCTAAATATCACGGCGTAGCCTGGTATTGGCTTGAGTTCGAGCCACAGCGCAATCCGTGGAAAGAAGGAAGGTATCTCCTTCGCTTTCATGCCGTGGATTACCTAGCAGACGTCTGGCTGAATGGAGCACACGTCGGCATGCACGAAGGCGGAGAGACCCCATTTGCATTAGATGTAACGGAAACTATTCGTCCGGAGCAAAGCAACCGGCTAGCTGTGCGTGTTTTGAATCCTGACGATACAGCGATTGATGGCATTCTGCTTCTGGAAACGCCACACCACAACAAGGTCGTGAACTACTCAAATGGAATGACATTTGACTACGGCGGCATCATTGCATCGGTGGAGCTTCTTTTCGTGCCGGCGTTCCACCTGTCCGATATTTATGTGAGGGCAGATTGGAAGACAGGAGACATCCGGCTCGAGGCAGAGGTAACGAATGAATCCAGTAAGCCGGTCTCCGCGCGGCTCCACTTTACCGTAACGCAGGATGTTCTGGGCGATGCCGACTCCATCGATACGATCACGCTGGATGTTCCGACGGGAACGACCATTGCTCATCATGAAATGAGCATCAAGAAACATCAGCTTTGGGATCTTGACAATCCTTGGCTATACCGTCTTCATCTGCGGATTGAATCCGATGCGTTAGAGGGGTCTCATGCAATCACAACAGCTTTCGGCTTTCGAGATTTTCGTTTGGTAAATGGCTATTTTCACCTGAACGGCAAACGCTTGTTTCTACGCTGTACACATGGGGGAAACCATGTGCCATTTGGAGTGGTGATTCCGCCGGATGGCTACACGGACCTTCTCAGACGTGATCTGTTGTATGCCAAGGCATCAGGATTTAATACCGTTCGCTTTTTAGCCGGCGTCGCCTATCCCTATCAACTTGATTTATGCGACGAGTTGGGACTCATGGTCTATGAAGAATCCCAGGGAAGCTGGCTGCTTAAAGATTCACCGCAAATGAAACGGCGCTATGAAAACTCTGTGCGCGAAATGATCATTCGCGATCGCAACCATCCCAGTCTTACCATATGGGGTTTATTAAATGAGACGGAAGACGGTCCGGTGTTTCGCGAAGCCGTGGGTGCGCTGCCGCTCGTCCGCTCACTGGACTCGACGCGTCTTGTTCTTCTCTCGAGCGGACGGTTCGACGGGCACCTTGACATCGGCTCGACAAGCAACCCGGACAGCTCATCCTGGGAATATGTGTGGGGAAAAGAAGAGGCCGGGATGGCCTCCGTCGCGATGAAATATCCCTCCGGATTAGGTTCCGGAGACTTTCACCTTTATCCGAATGTTCCGCAAACACAGGAAACCAACCAGATGATGCGGGATCTGGGTAAAGGCAGCAAGCCGGTGTTTCTTTCCGAATATGGAATCGGAAGCATGATGAATGTCATTCACGAGCTCCGAATGTATGAGCAGGCGGACATTCCCGAAGATGCTGAGGATTTCGTTCTGGTGCGGTACATGGCCGACCACTTTACTGCCGATTGGTCTCGTTTTGGCATGGACGTCGTTTACCCCTATCCAGAAACGTTGTTGGAGATGAGCCAGAAGAAGATGGGGCAACATCGTTTATTGGGATTCAATCTGATTCGCTCTAACCCTAACATCTGTGGTTTCAATTTGACCGGAATGCTCGATCATGCACTGGTCGGAGAAGGCGTCTGGCGTTTCTGGAGAGACTGGAAGCCCGGCATATTCGATGTGATGCGAGATGGATGGGCACCAGTGCGCTGGTGTCTATTTGTAGAGCCAACCCATACCTACGCTGGCCGTCCGATAACGCTGGAAGCTGTGCTCGCCAACGAAGACGTGCTGCAGGCGGGCAATTACAGTGCGACATTCAGAGTGTGGGGCCCGAAAGGAATGGCATGGGACAAACAGGCGGTAATCTCCATCCCTGACAAGGCGGCGGAAAATCCACCGCTTGCCATACCTGTGATGAAAGAAAGCGCTACCATACACGGCCCGGCTGGCAGCTATAAGCTCATTCCCTCGATACAGAAGGGAGTTGCTCCGCCAGAGACATCATGCCGGTTCTATATCTCGGATCCCGCATCGCTGCCGCATTTGCACCAGGATGTTGTCACGTTGGGAATTCCGCGCGATGTGGAGACATGGCTCAACGCACACGGTGTAGCTTCCGTTTCCTTTACGAGTGCTGCGCCACTGCAAAAACATAAAGTCATTCTTGTTGGCGATATTCCGCAAAATCAATCTACAGCGAGTCAATGGACATCTCTAGCCAGAGATATCGCGACCGGATCTACTGTAATCTTCTTGTCCCCACTGGCATTCGCTCGCGAAAAAGAGAATGCGGCTTGGCTTCCTCTGACGAAGAAGGGCCGCATCTATAAATTTAGCGACTTTCTTTATCACAAGGAGTGTGTAGCGAAACCACATCCGGTCTTTGAAGGAATCGAAGCCAATGGCATCCTCGATTGGTATTATTTTGGATCGGTTCTGCCGAGCTACGTATTTGACGGTCAGGATACGCCAGACGAAGTAATAGCTGCTGCGTTCGCAGCAGGATATACCGCGCCGGGTGGTTATGCATCTGGGGTCCTACTGGGCAAATATTCGTTCCATGCAGGCGCGTTTATCGTGAACAGCTTTCCTATGCTCGAGCACATTGATCAGCATCCTGTGGCGGATCGGATGCTTCTCAATCTCATTCAATATGCCGGCACCCTGCCAAAGGGAGAAGCCGTAGCGCTTCCATCTGATTGGGATGATCAGCTGAAGAAAATTGGATATATGGACTAGGGCTTAGGGAACGTCCCTCCATCTCTTCGAGAGTCATGCGTTTCGGAACATTCCCGGCTTTGAATGGTCGAGACATTTGCGGGTTGCAGGTCCGGCCGAGGATCTCTTGAGATTCATAGTTATTGATTTAGAAAAATCCTCCATCAAAGGCGCATCGCTCGATCCGGAGACGTGCGAGATTTCGTATGTTTGGCGAGTTTCTTTTCTCGATCCAATCCAATTCCCGGCTTGGTTGCTCAGCGCTGCGAATTTGATCCAACAGACGAAGGCGATGCTTACTTTGCGGGGCCAGCCACCACACATTCTTGCATAGTCCAGGGTTGAGGACTATAAAGTGCTTTTTTGACCGCCCCTCACCCAGCAGCGGGTCAAGAGATCAATTAGAAATACCTTGGTTAGCCGTGGAGAAAGTTCACGCTCGCATCCGTCTATTAGGCTAGATAAGCTCGGTAGTGCTTCCATTCGCAGATATAGTAGGGGCTAGTTTGTGAGCGGTTTCTTCAGGTGATCTGCGACAGTTTGCTAGTGGAGAAATAGCTTCTCCGAAGTCGATTTATGGAGATTAATGCTAGATTGCAGTAGCTTCATACTGCAATTGCAGCACTAGACGAATGTAAACCGCACCGATTTCGGGCACAAATTTTAGGTACAGACATTAGTTTGGCCAAATTATGCTTCATCACGATAAATGTCTGGTGGACGTGAACTTGGGGTCAAGCTGGCTTAAGCTCATTTATCATAGACTACGATGTTATCCAAAAACTTAAAAACCGCAGGCCCGACGGAAAAGTTGGTGTCAGTTCTGGTGTCAGTTTGAATTGTACTTTTGAGCAATTTCCTGCATCTCCATGCAAAATGCGTTCGAGGTAAGAGGCTCAAAATAAGCCACATACGGACACCATGCGGCACTCTGCTACTCTATGCATGTGCCCTTGGACGGTTTCCTAAACCGCAGGTCGGAAGTTCGAATCTTCCCGGGGTCACCATATAATCAATCATTCAACCCCGCCTTTGGGTTTGATCGAAAGACCGCAGTTGTCATTTGATATTTGTAAACAAACGATAAATCCGCATGGTCTCCTATGGCCGATAGGCTCTGTATCTCGCACGGAATATCCTGGATACAGAGATCTGGGTACAGAGATAAGGAGACCAGGTGCCGGACACAAATCGTGTCGCCTTCATCGTAGAGGGATGAAGCGGTGATCGCCTAAACCCTTGTCCTCATCCTGAATCAAGCTGGCTTTCGGGCAAGTGCTTTCGATCACCGGAGAAGGCCCTTGCCGCCAGCGCCGAGCTGACTTCGGCTCTCCTTATTAGCGATGTCATGATGCCTGGAATGACCGGCGTTGAGTTGGCCATTCATTTCCGTAGAACTCAACCTGAATGCAAGGTCCTGCTCTTTTCTGGGCAGGCTTCAACCGCAGACCTTCTCGAAGAGGCTCGCTCGGAGGGTTACGACTTCGATCTACTGTCCAAACCCGTCCACCCCGCAGACCTTCTGGCAAAGCTCCGAGTTTGAATGCGCCGGGCCGAATATTTGTCTGGCACAACCCGTGTTTAGGGTGTAAAGGCTCAAACGAATTTCGAGGGCCAACCTTTATTCCTCCACTCTCCTCAGATAGACATGGACTCGGCCTCTCCTCCTCGCGGTTCCTTTGACGACGAAGGTCAAAAGCTCAAAGCCTGTGAAGAAAATCTCCGCCGATACCATCAGCTTGCCATGGCAGGCAGACTGGTCGGCGCGACCATGCATGAAGTCAATAATCGTCTGGCAGCACTGACCAACCTCATCTTTCTGGCTAGGACCTTTGCCGCGTCCCCACTTCAGAACGTTGACTATCTGGACGAGGCGGACAGTCAATTGCGTAGTCTTGGCGAGATTACCGGCAGAAGCCTCTCCTTCATTCGCCTGGATATGGAAGCAAAGGAGATCGATTTGGTCGATCTGGCTAATTCGGCTCTTCGCCTTCATCACGAGCAGATTGCAAAAAAGAGAATCAACGTTCAGACGCGGTCTTCGGAGGCAGCATTGGCCTGCGTAAAAAAGGGTGAAATCTTCCAGGCGATTACGAATCTTCTACTCAACTCCATCGAGGCGTTGCCACATTCCGGGAAACTACATGTACGTGTCGTCACGCATCCATACAATGCCATCATCACGATTGCGGACAATGGAGCTGGGATCCCAGAGTCGATGCGCAGGACGCTCTTCGATTCTTTCAAGAGTAATAAATCTGAGGGAAACGGACTTGGTCTCTGGATTGTAAAAGAGATCGTTCACGGTCACGGTGGAACAATTCGATATCGGAGCAGCAGTGTTTTCGGCAGGAGCGGAACGGTCTTTCGTATTTTGCTGCCCGTTCAATCCCTGGAGCGGACAACATTGCCAGAGGAGTCATAGGTTGTCGATATTGGCAGAAAGACGCGAACGGTCGTACCGTGCTCTTCTGTGTCCCGGATGCTTTCAATCTGAATCTGGCCTCCGTGGCCTTCAACAAACTGCTTCGCGACAAATAAGCCGATGCCTGTTCCCACGGTGCTGCGAGTGGTGAAGAAAGCTTCGAATACTCTTGGCAGATCAGCCTCCGCTATTCCGGCGCCATTGTCCCGAATGGTCAGGATGATGCCATCTCGAGACTCCATCGTATCCTTGATGGAGATGGACAAAACACCGCCCGCCGGCATGGCGTAAATCGAGTTCATGATGAGGTTTGAAACGACCTGCATCATCTCTCCGCGACGCAGTACGATTTTTCTCGATGAATTGAGTGTTTTTCTAATCTCAATGCCGCTGGCAATGCACCTCGGCTCATAGATCGTGATGGCATGGAGAGCGATCTCTGAAAGGGAGATGCTGCTTGCGGCTGTGTGTTCGCGGTAATAACCAAGAGTTTGTTTGGCTATGTGCGAGACACGCCCGAGTTCAGTCTCGACGGACTCAAAGTAATTGATACCTACGGGGTCGGCAATCATCGGACGAAGAAGATACATCAAAGTCATCACAGCTTCTAGAGGGTTGTTGATTTCATGGGCGATCGTCGCCGCCATTCGTCCGGTCGCTGCAATCTTTTCGGCCTGCAACAAGGATTGCTCGATCCGCCGGCGCATCGAAACATCCCGCAAAATCTTGGACGCCCCGATCACCCTGCCGTGTTCATCTCTTACCGGAGAGATGGTAAGAGAGACATCGAGCAACTGACCGCTCTTCGTGAGACGCTTGGTTTCAAAGTGCTCGATGCGGCATCCGGCACGAATACTCTCCATAATTGTCTTTTCATCAGAATGAAGATCGGCCGGAATGAGCTTGAGAATCGAGACTCCAATCATTTCTTCCGCCGAATAGCCGAAAAGACGAGTGGCTGCAGCATTCCAGCTTGTAATGATGCCGTTGAGATCCTTGCTCAAAATCACGTCTTCGGAGGATTCGACAATGGCTGCGAGTTCGCCAAGGTGTTTGAAGTTCTCTCGCAATATCTGCTCGCTTCGCTTGATCTCCGTAATATCGCGTACAGTACCGAGAATTTGTCCTGTCCCGCCTTCGGTCCTGGATTGAAGGTGTCCTTTCACCTCGATCCAACGAAACGTCCTATCCAGTAGACAGATCATGGCCTCAAAATCGAATGCTTCTCCGTTTTGTAAAGTCGACTCTATCGCACGCCTGAAGGCCTCCCGGCAATCAGGATGGACGACCTCGTTGAAGAACATAGTGCCATTGATCGGACCATCCTCGGGTTTCCGTCCGAAGATCTCGTAGATCAGATCGTTTTCCCAATTCACACGGTCTTCGACCGGGTGCCATGCGAAGACTCCGAGCCGGGCAACCTCCGTTGCCATTTTCAGCCGGGTTTCGCTTTCGAGAAGACGTCGCGCCCCCATCACGATTTCGGTGGTGTTGCGAAAGGCGTCGTAAACGCCAGCGATTGCGCCATTCTCGTAAACCGGGATGAGGGAGTAGCTCCAATAATGGTCTTCGAGAGCACCATTAAAGAGGATGGGGATGAACATGTTATCCCGTACGGCCGTCTCACCGCGATAGAAACAGGCTTCAAGATCGCCGCTCACCAGGTCCCATGCCTCATGGAAGACATCTCGATACAGACCGCCCAGGGCGCTCGGGTGCTTCACCGTCAAAGTAGAAATGGCCGCGTCGTTGTACAAGAAGACCATCTCCGGTCCCCACGACAGAATCGTCGGAAATGGCGAATGCAGCATCAGGTTCACGGTCGCGAGCAGCGTCTCGGACCAGTCTTCAATCGGTCCAAGAGGTGTTTCCGACCATTTGTACGCGCGTATGCGGCCCGCCAACTCACTGTCGCCGGTAATCAAGGTTTTGGTCCGTGCTGTGAGCGTTTGTCCGTTCATGAAATTAACAGGCCCAACCATCGTGCATTCTCATACGCATTGATGTTTTCGGCCGCAGGCTAACTTTTGCTTCGCTGGATTCGAATCCTAAAATCCGGCGACGACGCGGTACGGTCAATGTTTCTAACATGCTAACGCACACCAGCTTTTTCGGTATTTGGAAAGCGCGTGCCTTGATGAGCTTATACAAGAAAAAACAGGCGGTATTTATGCCGTCACATACATCGGGGCCGAAGAAACGGCTGAGAAGGCGGTGGTAATTTCATTCATAGAGGCACCTCTTCAAACGGCCGGTGTTAGCCTTCTGAATATGGTTACGGGCCTGAAGCAGGTGACGCTCTCTGTCGTCGATCTGGATTGATATCTTCTGACGCCTGACAATATTTTCGTAGGAAAAGGGGCCAGATATGTTAGATCGAAGAGATTTCCTTACTTACTGTGCTGCACTTCCCAGTGCTTTTATGCAGGCACCGCAGCAGATCACTCACGTCGATACGCTGCAAACTGGTCCACCTCTCAAGAGTTCGGTCGTGAAAGGTGCAGATCTTTCGACGGAGGGAAACAGCCCCGGAGCCAAAGCGAGAGTGCATTTCAACGGTCCCACAAGGCAACTGGCAGCGGTGGCAACCGGGGTCGTGACGCTTGAGCCTGGCTCCAGGCCGCATCCGCCTCACCGTCACCCTGAAGAAGAATTCGTGATCGTCACGGCTGGAACCGGAGAGATCGAAGTGGACAGTGTCGCGACGCAGGTGACGGCAGGCGACATGATGTACGCCGAGGCGAACGTGCTGCACGGGATTGTGAACACAGGATCGACGACGATGACATTTTATTTTACGAAGATATTGGCAAAGAACGCTTAAGAAAGAAGGAGTAAAGGTTGAGAAGCACTCACTGCTTACTCTCTTTTATTCATTCGAAATCGCTTCATGATTTGGATAAAACAAACGCAATCTGATGTCACCAGAATGAGTATTTTCCCGACCGAGGACATTTCTTGTCCTGCGAGCCGACCAGGTCGAGAAACTTCGATCAACAATCAGTTTTCGCGGTGAGAGACTTAAAACAAGCCGCATAGTGACTCCATGCAGAGCTCTGCTATTCTATGCGAAGTGACCTAGGACGGTTTCCTTAACCGCAGGTCGGAAGTTCAAATCCTCCCGGAGTCACCATTTTTTGACTGCATGCGGATTGCTGGCTGCATTTCCGCATAACTATTAGAACGTTCAACGCAGGAGATGCTCGGGAAGACGGTGGGAATCCGTCACTGCCCCGCAACTGTAAGCGCGATACTGCGCGTCTGTCATTTCAGAAGATGCGCAGTGCATGCCAGACCTGAAGGCCACTGGAGAGATCCGGGAAGGCGGCCGGGCAGCGCGCAAGTCAGGAGACCGGTCTCACTGCTATGAAGTCGACCAACCGCGTTCCGAGGGGGACGGAGGATCTATGAGTAAGAAAAAGCGGCCAGTGAGCCGCATTGCCCTGTTTTCTGCTTGCCTGTTGTTTGCCAGTGCTCCCATTCATGCCGTAGTGGTTCGAGGCCGCGTGACCGATTCGCTCGGACGACCTATTGCCAGTGCGAATATCTCCCTGATTCAGGATGGCAAGGTGGTTGTTGCCTCCAGGACTCAGAATGACGGCACCTATCAGCTTTCCAGCGCGGCCTCAGGACGTTTTTACGTCCTTGCGGGCGGCGATTCTTTTCGTCAACTTGCGACGCAGAGCTTTTATGGCGGGGCGCTGGACGGAGTAGATCAGAACATTGTGCTTGAGCCGGAGTGGGTGCGCCAGTCGGTTGTTGTGACGGCTACGGGAACACCGCTGCCGCAGGGGCAATTGAGCGCGTCGATTACTAATCTCACGAAGACAGACTTTATCAATCGCACCGATCTGGTGGATGCGATGCGACAGGTGCCCGGCACTAACGTGGTGCAGACGGGGCAGCGCGGCGGCTTGGCGAGCGTCTTTGTGCGCGGCGGAAACTCGGACGCGAACAAGATTCTTTTCGATGGTGTGCCGATTGAAGATGTGGGCGGAACGTTTGACTTGTCCACGATTGCAACGACCGGCGTATCGAATGTGGAGGCGTATCGCGGGCCGAACAGCGTTCTGTATGGATCGGATGCCGCGGCGGGTGTGGTCAGCTTCAGTACGCCGCGTGGATCGACGCCGTTTCCATCGCTGCTGTATGAGGGCGACGCGGGGAATTTCGGGACGTATCGCAACCAGGTGCAGCTTGGCGGCACGCATCGCAGCTTCGATTACTACGGCGGCTTCAACGATTTGCAGACGAAGAACTCGATTCCAAGCAGCGAATACCACAACATCGTGGAGACCGCGAACCTGGGCTATGCGTGGTCTTCGGCAACGACGCTTCGCGTAAGCGCGCGCAACGCCGATATTGCAACGGGATCGCCGAACGCGTACGACTTCTACCAGATTGCTAATGATGCGAAGCAGTCGAACCAGAATATTTTTCTCGCGGGCTCGATCGATCATAACTTCTCCGATCGATGGCATGGGCTGGCGCGCTATGGACTGGCGCGGAAGCGTGAGCAGTATGCGCAGTGGTCGCCTACGGGTATTCATGATGTAGACGACGGGATTTATCTTGGCCTGCCGGTCACGATCAAGGGCGGGAATGGATATTCGGTTAGCGGGCAAGCCATTCTGAACTATGACAACTATGGCGTGACGTATCCGATTGTGTCGGAGCTGGTGTCGAACCGCGACAACATTTATGGGCAGACGGATTACCAGTTCACGCCGCACCTGCTGGCGATTGCCGGTTTCCGCTATGAGAACGAGCGCGGCGCGGATCGCTATCCGGGCTACACGAACGACACCCTGGAGCGCAGCAATTACGACTACATGCTGCAGGTGGGCGGCGACTTCTGGAACCGGGTGTTTTACTCGCTTGGCGGCGGGATTGAGAAGAACCAGCTCTACGGAACGGAAGGAACGCCGCGTGTTGGATTGTCATATTACGTGGTGCGCCCGGGCGCGGGGCATTTTCGCGGGACGAAGCTGATATTCAACTTTGCGAAGGGCGTCAAGGAGCCGAATCTGAACGATCAGTTCAGCTCGCTCTATGACTTTCTTTACCAGTACGGCGGGCAGCAGGCGGTTGCGCAATATGGAATTCAACCGATTGGCGCGGAGCGCTCGCGCAGCTACGACGGCGGTGTTGAACAGAGTTTTTTCAGCGAGCGTCTGCTGTTTCGGGTGACTTATTTCCATAATGAATTCGGCAACCAGATCGAGACAGTTCCGAGCAACCAGGCAGTACAGCTGCTGCCGAATCTTTCGCCGGATGAGCAGCAGGAGTTGCTGGGGCTGCTGCAGGCCTCGTACTTCAATCCGACGCTCAATTCTCTGGCGTTTCGCGCACAGGGATTTGAGAGCGAAGTGCAATACGGGCTTGGCAAGAGCATCTTCTTTCGTGGCGGCTATACCTATCTTGATTCGGTAGTGCAGCAGTCGTTTACTTCCGATGCTGTTGGGCCGACCTACAATACGGATTCCAATTTTGCAAATATTCCGATCGGCGTGTACTCGCCGTTGCGGGGAGCGCGACCATTTCATCGGCCTCCGCATACGGGATTTATTACGGGGACCTATACCGGAAAGCAGTGGACGGTGGTGGGCAATGCCGCGTTTTCAAGCGGCAGCGATGACTCGACGTTTCTGGGCAACAGCGATGCCAACTTTGGCAATTCGCTGCTGCTGCCGAACCGGAATCTCGATTACGGATTTACCAAGCTCGATCTTGGCGGGGTCTACCAGGTAAACCGCTGGCTGGGAATATACGGGCAGATGGAAAATGCGACGAGCAATCAGCATACTGGGCCGATTGGATATCCGTCGCTGCCGTATAACGTGCGCATCGGGCTTCGGCTTGCACTGGGCAAGGAAATGAAATAACGAGTGTCGGGGAGAGTGAATTCTCCCTGTTTCCTCGAAACCTGAGATTTGCTTACAATCGAGGAATGGCTTCTTTGATTTCTCCGGGTTCTATGCTGCGCCGTGTTGCTGTATCGTCGTTAGGTCTTTTTATTGCTGTTCCGCTTCTGCTTTCAGCGCAGACGGAAAAGCGCGGGCGTAAATATACGCCGCCTCCGCCAACCTGCAAGATTACCGTGATTGTGACGAAGGGCTCGACGGGCAAGCCGGTAGAGAATGCCGGCGTGGTCTTTCACCCTATCGATAAAGATGGTAAAGACGGCGGCAACATGGAGTTGAAGACGAACGAAGAGGGCAAGGCTGAGCTGGATGTGATTCCGGTTGGCGATACGGTCCGGCTGCAGATTATTGCGCATGGCTTCCAGACATATGGCGCCGATTACGTGGCGGACACGACGACGAAGGAGATTGCGGTGAAGATGCTGCCTCCTGGACACCAGTATTCGATCTACGAGAAGCACAATGATTCGCAGCGCGGCGGCGAGGATGAGGCTCCGAAGCCTTCGGACGACAGCGCGCAGCCGCACTGATTTGAACCAGGGCTGAAGCCCGTTTCATTCCTGCTATATTCACCGGGCTAAAGCCCGGTGCTTCTACCTACTTGCCACGTTGGTGCAGGCTAGTGGCTTGACCACGTCTTGTCGGCTGAGTTGCAGACCTTTTCAAGTGGGCATTCCACGCATTTCGGTTTGCGGGCGATGCAGACCTGGCGGCCGTGATGGATGATTTCGTGCGAGTAGGCAATCCAGTGGTCCTTGGGAATAATCTTCATTAAATCCTGCTCGACTTGTTTGGGCTCGGTGGCCTGTGTCAGGTGCAGGCGGCGCGAGATGCGCAGGACGTGCGTGTCCACTACAACGCCCTCGGCGAGGCCATAGGCGACCCCTAAAACAACATTGGCTGTCTTGCGGGCGGCTCCGGGAACGGTGGTCAGCTCGGCGAGAGTGCACGGGACCTTGCCCTTGAATTCTTCGGTGATCTTTTTCGCTGCTCCAAGGATGGATTTCGCCTTATTGCGATAAAAGCCTGTCGAGCGAATGAGCTCTTCGATGGCCGGGAGCGAGGCCTCCGACATGGCTTTCGGTGTGGGGAACTGGCGGAAAAGTTCGGGCGTGACGATGTTGACGCGGACATCGGTGCATTGCGCGGAAAGGATGGTCGCGACGAGCAATTCCCAGGCGTTGCGGTGGTGCAGGGCGCACTCGGCATTGGGGTAGGTAGCAGCGAGAATCTTCAGGATTTCCGCGACGCGGGCAGGATCGAGGTCGCGCTTCGGGTCGAAATGTTCTTTGGCTTCCGTAGGGGATTTCGCAAGAGATTTGCCCGCAGACTTGGCGAGAGCTGCGTTCATATTGGATTGTTTTGCAGGCTTAAGAGGCGCGGCTTTCTTAACGGGCATAGGGATGTTTTACAGGAAAGCGATGGATCTCGTTAAGGCCAGCCAAAATAAAGTAGTAGACGAAAACTTATTCCTGGGTGTTGCCCATCCTGACTAGCCGGATGGCGTCTTCGGGGCAGGCCTACGACGCAGAGATTGCAGGCGTGGCAGGCTTCCGGCTTCACGGTGAATGCCTGCCATTTGCCAACCAGCTTGTGTGCTTTGCGAGGCGGCACGGGCAGCATGGCAGAGGTCGAGCGCGGTGATTCGCTGCATGGCAAAGACATCGAAAGGGCACACCGCAACGCAGTCCTGTTTGCCGTCGCACCGGTGCGATCGATGATAGGCAGAGCGGCGCCAGCCCCTGGGCTCGCATTGGCTCGGGAGTCGGGGCATAGAGATTAGATGCGGGGCAGGTATACTCAACCTGAATGACCGAAAAAATCCTGGCCGTTCTCGCCTCTTTTATCATCGCCACCATTTCCAGTTCAGGATATGTGGGAATCGCGCTTTTGATGGCGATCGAATCGACGTGCATTCCACTGCCGTCGGAGATCATCATGCCGTTTTCCGGCTACCTGGTGCATACGGGCCAATTGAAGCTGATCTGGGTAGCGACGGCGGGCGCTCTTGGCTGCAATCTCGGATCGCTGCTGGCTTACTGGATTGGCGCGCTGGGTGGACGGCCGTTTATTGAGAAATATGGCCGCTTTGTGCTGCTGAACCATCATGACCTTGATCGCGCAGAGCACTTTTTCAATCGCTACGGCGGGATTACGGTTTTCGTAGGTCGGCTGCTGCCGGTGGTTCGCACCTTTATTGCCTTGCCTGCAGGCATTGCAAAAATGCCGCAGCTACGCTTCCACCTTTATACGTTTGTAGGATCCTGGCCGTGGTGCTATGCACTGGCGTATGTGGGGATGAAGCTGGGGCAGGCATGGGAGACGGATCCACGCTTTAAAGCTGCATTTCATCGCTTCCATCTGGCGGTAGAAATTGTGCTTGTGATTGGAGTGGTGTGGTTTGTATGGACCCACTGGAAGAACCGCGTGCGGCCTGAGGAAGTGTAGAACAAACAGATCGAACTACTGCACGCTCTCACCATTCGCACCATGGAAATTACCATTTGAGATGTGGAATTTGCCAAAGCATGCCTTGGGAGCAGAGACTACATAGTTTGAACAGCCAACCATCTTTATTTGAAAGAAGGACGACGTAAGGAATGTCTACGCCTCAAGACGGCGGCCAGAAGGCTGCTGCAGATTCAAAGGTCCAGCCGGCGACGGGAAGGCTGGGAGTGATGACGGTAGGAATGGGGTCGGTGGCCACGACTCTGATCGCCGGAGTTGAAGCGGTTCGCAAGGGACTGGCAAAGCCGATTGGGTCGCTGACGCAGATGGGGACGATTCGATTGGGCAAGCGCACGGATGGGCGCAGCCCGCTGATTAAAGACTTCGCTCCTCTCGCAGATTTGAACGATGTGGTCTTCACCGGGTGGGATATTTTCCCGGAAGACATGTATGAGGCTGCAGAGCACGCGGCAGTTCTTGATCGCGACCACCTGAAGACGATGAAGCCTTTTCTTGAGAGCATCAAGCCGCTGCCTGCGGTCTTTGATCAGCACTATGTGAAGCGGCTGAATGGCACGCACGTGAAGCAGGGCAAGAGCAAGTGCGACCTGGCGCAGCAAATTCGTTCGGATATTCAGGCATTCAAGGCGCAGGTAGATCGCGTAGTGGTGATCTGGTGCGGGTCGACGGAAATCTTTCTTGAGCCTTCGGTTGTGCACCAGACGATTGAGGCATTCGAAAAAGGGTTAGTCGACGACGATCCAAATATTGCGCCTTCGCAGATTTATGCCTATGCCGCGTTGAAGGAAGGTGTTCCGTTCGCAAACGGCGCGCCGAATCTTACGGTCGATCTGCCTTGCATGCAGCAGCTTTCCAAGTTGACGGGCGCGCCGATCTGCGGCAAGGACTTCAAAACCGGACAGACCTTCATGAAGACGGTGTTGGCCCCGGCCTTCAAGACGCGCATGCTTGGGGTCGCAGGCTGGTACTCAACAAACATTCTCGGCAACCGCGACGGCGAGGTGCTGGACGATCCGGAGTCGTTCAAGACGAAGGAAGAATCGAAGCTGGGCGTGCTGGATTTCATTTTGCAGCCGGAGCTTTATCCTGATCTCTATAAGGACATTTATCACAAGGTCCGGATTAACTATTACCCGCCACGTGGTGATAATAAAGAGGGTTGGGATAACATTGATATCTTTGGATGGCTTGGCTATCCGATGCAGATCAAGGTCGATTTCCTTTGTCGTGATTCGATACTGGCGGCACCGCTTGCTCTCGATCTCGTGTTGTTCCTCGATCTGGCGCAGCGTACTCCGGAATTGAAGCATCGCGGGATTCAGGAATGGCTAAGCTTCTACTTCAAGTCACCGATGACGGCGGAAGGACTGTATCCGGAGCATGATTTGTTTATTCAATCGATGAAGCTGAAGAATACGTTGCGGCACATTATGGGTGAGGATTTGATCACGCATCTTGGGCTGGAGTATTACGACTAGGAATTTCTAAACAGGAAATATTGCGGCGTACCTTTTAGGGTGCGCCGCTTTTTGCTTTCGGAATCGAGACGGGCAGCGATATTCTGAGATATAGGAGGACTGAATGGCGACTTCAACACATGTGCCAATTGAGGTATATCTGCGGTCTTCCTACGAGCCGGATGCGGAGTATGTGGACGGCGAGATCGAGGAGCGTCCGGTGGGCGAACGGGACCATGCAGCTTGGCGGGCAGCGATAGTTGTCTGGTTTTTTCAGCATAGCCGGGAATGGAATATAACCGTTCTTCCAGAGTTGCGAGTTCAAGCTGCAGCATCTCGCTTTCGCGTTCCTGACGTGGCTGTTCTCGATTCTTCTGCTCCGGTTGAGCAGATCACTACTCATGCTCCCCTTGCCGTGTTTGAGGTGCTGTCGCCTGAGGATACGGTCAAGCGGTTGAAGCACAAGCTCGAAGACTATGCGGCTATGGGCATTCCGCAGATCTGGGTGATTGATCCCGAGGATGGCAGCTTCTCCCGCTATGAAAACAAGCAGTTAGTGACCCGCGATCGCTTTGACGAGGCTGGGCGCGGGATTTCGTTTGAAGTCGGCGAGATCGGGAAGCTGCTTCGCAGATAAATGGTCTCAATCGTCGAGCACACTCACATTGATGCTCCGGTTGAACGCTGTTTCTATTTATCACTCAATATCGATCTTCATCAGGACAGTACTGCGCAGACCCGAGAGCGCGCAATTGATGGTATAACCTCAGGGGTTATCGGACTGGGTGAGTGCGTTACGTGGAGCGGCAGGCATTTCGGCATTATGTTGCGGCACACAAGCGAAATAACTGCTTATGCGGCTCCCACATTCTTTGAGGATGCGATGGTGTCCGGCGTCTTTCGCAGCTTTCGGCATCGGCATTTTTTCAGGCCGGAAGGCAACTGCACAGTGATGAAAGACAATCTGGAATTTGCCGCGCCTGTTCCGGTGCTGGGGAAAATTGCTGAAGCTCTCGTGCTGAAGGAATATCTTCGCTGTTTTCTGCGTGAGCGGAATGCCTTCATCAAGCAGGTAGCCGAGTCGGAGGAATGGCGGAAATATCTGCCGGTTTGATCTTGCACCAATTTCGGCACTGCTTTTCCTCACCTCATTTGATCCTTGCGCTTTTGCTTCGCCTGAACTGGAGCTCGCTGCGGAACTAAAATAGCCATATCCCATGGCTGAATTTACCCATCTGCACCTGCATACCGATTACTCGCTGCTCGACGGGGCGTGCGACGTGGACAAGCTGGTCAACCGCGTGGCCGATATTGGCCAAAGCGCGGTTGCCATTACTGATCACGGCAATATTTATGGGGCGGTGCATTTTTTCGACGCGGCGAAGAAACGTGGCATCAAGCCAATTCTGGGCTGTGAGCTTTATATCTGCAAAAAGGATGATCATCGCGCTGATCCGCAGGGCGATGACTACAACCACCTGCTGGTGCTGGCGGAGAGCGAAGAAGGCTACCGCAACCTGGTGCGGATTACGTCGGAGTCTTCGCTGCATGGTTTTTATCGCAAGCCTCGCATCAGCAAGAAATATCTGGCGGAACACTCGGAGGGATTAGTTGGGTTTTCCGGTTGCCTGGCGGGTGAGCTTTGCGAAAACCTGATGGCAGGGAAGTACGAGGCGGCGCGTTCGACGGCGGCTCAGTATCAGGATATTTTCGGCAAAGGAAATTTCTTCCTCGAGATTCAGGACCAAGGGCTGGAACTTGAGAAGAAGATTCATGCGGACCTGTTCCGATTGGAAAAGGAACTGGACATTCCGCTGGTGGCGACCAATGACAGCCACTATCTCTGCGAAGACGATTCGCATGCGCATGAAGTGCTGCTCTGTGTGCAGACGGCCTCGTCGATTCACGATCCGAAGCGGTTCAAGTTCGATTCCGATCAGTTTTATGTGAAGACGGCTGCGGAGATGGAGAAGCTGTTCTCGCATGCTCCGCAAGTGGTGAACCGCACGATGCAGTTTGCCGAGCGCTGCAACATGAAGCTGAGCAAGGTAGACAATCCGTTTCCGGAGTTTGCGGTTCCTGCGGGACATACGATCGACAGCTATTTTGAGCAGGTCTGCCGTGAGGGATTTCGAAAGCGACTGGATACTTCCATTCGTCACCTGCAGGATCGCGGGCTGCTGCGGCAGCCGATCGTGGATTACGAGGCACGGCTGGAGCGGGAGCTTTCGATCATCAAGCAGATGAAGTTTCCCGGCTACTTCCTGATCGTGTGGGACTTTATTCGCTATGCGCGGGAGCAAAATATTCCGGTGGGACCGGGGCGTGGGTCGGCGGCAGGATCCCTGGTGAGCTACGTGATGGGGATCACGGATATCGATCCGCTGCAGAATGCACTGCTGTTTGAACGCTTTCTGAATCCTGAGCGCATCTCGATGCCGGATATCGATATCGATTTCGATATGAACCGGCGCGGCGAGGTGATTGATTACGTCACGCGAAAGTACGGGCGCGAGCAGGTGGCGCAGATCATCACGTTCAACACGATGGCGGCGAAGGCGGCGATCAAGGACGTAGGCCGCGCTCTCGATATGCCATACGGCGACGTGGACCGCATTGCCAAGCTGGTGCCGACGACGATTGGCGTGACGATTGAGCAGGCTCTAAAGGATTCGCCGCCGCTGCAGGAGGCTTACGACACAAATACCCAGGTGCGCGAGCTGATTGACACGGCGAAGAAGCTTGAGGGGCTGGTGCGCGGCGCTGGTGTGCATGCGGCCGGCGTAGTGATCGCGCCGCGTCCGCTGACGGATCTGGTTCCGGTGGTGCGCAGCAAGAACGATGAAATTGTGACCGCTTATGACATGAAGGCGGTCGAAAAAATGGGTCTGCTCAAGATGGACTTCCTTGGGCTGACCACACTGACGGTCATCGATGATTGTCTGAAGCTCATAAAGCGCAATCGCGATGAAGTGGTTGATATGGCGACGATTCCGCTGGATGACCAGTTGACGTATGAGCAGGTCTTCCATCGGGCGCTGACTTCCGGTGTGTTTCAGTTCGAATCGGGAGGCATGCGCGATGTGCTGCGACGGTATAAGCCGACGTCGGTGGAAGACCTGACGGCTTTGAATGCGCTGTATCGTCCGGGGCCGATCCAGGGCGGCATGATTGACGACTTCATCGAGCGCAAGTGGGGCCGCAGAAAAGTGGAATACGATCTTCCGCCGATGGAGACGATTCTCAAGGAGACGCTGGGCGTCATCGTCTACCAGGAACAGGTAATGCAGATTGCTAACGCGGTCGCGGGCTACTCGCTGGGCGAAGCCGACCTGCTGCGGCGCGCGATGGGCAAGAAAAATCTTGAGGAGATGACGAAGCAGCGTGAGCGATTTGTTACTGGCGCTGCTGCGAATAAGTTTCCGAAAGATACGGTGGCCAAGGTCTTCGACCTGATGGAGCAGTTTGCCGGATATGGCTTTAACAAGTCGCACTCGGCGGCGTATGCGCTGCTCGCGTATCACACGGCCTATCTGAAGACGCATTTTCCGGTGGAGTTTATGGCAGCGCTGCTGACCTCGGAAATTTCAAAGCCGGAGAACGTTGTCAAGTACATCAAGGAATGCCGCGAGATGGAGATTCGAGTGGAGCCGCCGGATGTGCTCTTCAGCGATGCGGATTTTACGCCGCACGGCAAGGCGATTCGCTTTGGATTGACGGCGATTAAGAACGTTGGGCGCAATGCGATTGATTCCATCCTGGCTGCGCGCAATGAACTGGCGGAGCAGAAGAAGACATTCGCTTCGTTCTGGGAGTTCTGCGAGAAGGTCGATCTGCGGTTGATGAACAAACGCGTGATCGAATCTCTGATCAAGGCCGGAGCGCTGGATTCGTTCGGGCGCCGGTCAGCGTTGGCTGCTTCCGTGGACAAAGCTATGGAGCGTGCGCAGAAGACACAGCGCGATCTTGAGTCGGGGCAGCATGGACTTTTCGGAATTTTCGACGATCATCCGGCAACGGTTGCGAAGGCTGATGATCTGCCGAATATTCCTGATTGGGATGAACACCAGCGGTTGCAGTTTGAGAAGGAAGTGCTTGGGTTTTTTGTCTCGGGGCATCCGCTGGACAAGTATGCGGAGAAGCTGCGGAATCTGCCGGGCGTGATCGACACGGCGACGGCGATGGAAACCAAGCCATCTCCGAGTCCGGTGCGGCGTGGGCAGGCTCCGGAGCCGGATACAGCGATTGCGGGTGTGATTGTCGGCTTGAAGGTGGCGAGGTCGAAGCGCTCTGGCGAGCTGTATGCGCAGGCGGCGCTCGAAGATGCTTCGGGGAAGATCGACCTAATCTGTTTCCCAAAAGACTATGAGCGGCTGAAAGAGACGCTGAAGATCGAGGTTCCGGTGATTGTGCGCGGACAGTTGCGCGCTGAAGAAGATGCCGCGCCGAAGCTTGCGGTGATGTCGATCCAGGCGCTGGAAGATGTGAAGGTGCGGCTACCGCAGAATATTCGTATCCGTGTGCCGTTGGAGCGGGCGAGCGAAGCGACATTAACGCAACTGCGGCAAATGATTGCTGCGTCTCCGGGGCCGGGGAAACTGATGTTGAATCTCGAACAGAAGGGCGAGTTCTGCGTGATGCTGGAGCCTATGGGCGTGACGGTTGGCGCTGACCGCGGGTTTGTAGATCGCGCGGAAGAGTTGCTGGGCCGAGGCATGGTGCAGACGCTGGATTGATCGCCCACCCTCAATGGGCCAGATGCACTATCACGGCTTCGGCAACTGCCTGCGGAGCTTCGCGATGAACGAAATGTCCTGCTCCGTCGATGACGATACGCCGATATCCGCCGGTGAAATATTTTTCCTGGCCTTCAGATTCTTTTGGGCTATCGCAGAAGTCTGAGCCACCTTGAATCATTAAGGTGGGAACGGATATTTTCTCTATTTCGCTCAATCTGCGTCGTAAAGGTTCAAAGGATGGATCTCGCGGCTCCTGTGGCAGCCAGCGCAGCCTGTATCCATTGAGCGTGGTTGCGATCCAGTCTAGATGGATGAAATTCTCTGTTGTCGTTAGAAATTCTTCTTCGGTGTACCAACCCGGCGGGCTCCATGTTTCCCACTGGATGCGCGCGAATCCGACGGGATCCTTGCCTACGGCTTCCACGCCGCCGTCGATACATTGAAACCACTGGTACCAGAAGCGCATGGATTGGGGAAACTCCGGGACTTTAAAAAACCCGCGCGGCTGATAGGCAAGCGCGAGGGCTGTGATTGCTGTTATCCGCTCGGGGAAGAGAGCAGCCGTGATGTAGGCGGCGCGTGCTCCCCAATCGTGACCCACAACGGCGAAGTGCTTCCACTTCAAAGCGTCGGCCAGATCGATGGCATCCTGCGCGAGCGCTTCGCCGCCTGCGTAGCGCGGTATGCTTTCGGAGAGAAACCGGGTAGGAAGAGAACCGCGTAAACAGGGCGCGACAGTTTTGAATCCGGCGGCCTGGAGAAGCGCGGCGACTGGAGCCCATCCGCGGGCAGTATCCGGCCAGCCATGAAGCAACAGAACAGGGAAGCCGTCTTGAGGGCCACCCTCGTCATAGCAAATTTCAAGGGACCGAGTTTGGATTGAGGGCATGCAGATTCTCTCCTCATGCTTGAGAAGCAGGATAGTGACAGCATGTTTGTCTAGTTGCAGATGAATCCATACAATCAAACAGTAAGACTTGCAGCGTCTATGACTGAGCAGGCAGGCAATTTAGAGCAGGTGCAGGCGGTGGCTGAGGCCACGCCTGCGGCGTGGGTGAAAACGGAGCTGGCACGGCATTCGCAGCGACCGTATCCGATGGACTTTATCGAAAGTATATTCACCGACTTCAGCGAGATTCACGGCGACCGCGCCTTCGGCGACGATGCGGCGATGGCGTGCGGCATGGCACGATTTCATGGCGAAGAGGTCATGGTCATCGGCAACCTGAAGGGTCGCACGGTGAAGGAGCGTATCGAACGGAAGTTCGGCTCACCCGATCCCGAGGGCTATCGCAAGGCGCTGCGAGCGATGAAGATTGCGGAGAAGTTCGGGCGTCCAGTCTTCACATTCATCGACCTTGCGGGCGCAAATCCCGGCATTGGCGCGGAAGAGCGCGGCCAGGCGGAGGCGATTGCACGGAACCTGATCGAGATGTCACGGCTGCGCGTTCCGCTGATTGCGACGATCACGGGCGAAGGCGGTTCGGGCGGCGCGCTGGCGCTGGCGGTTGCCGATCGGGTGCTGATTCTGGAAAATGCCATCTATTCGGTGATCTCGCCGGAGGGCTGCGCTTCGATCATGTGGCGCGACGCGAGCAAGCGGGCACAGGCGGCTGAGGCGCTGAAGGTTACGGCGCAGGATGTAAAATCGCTCGGCTGCGTGGATGATATTGTGCCGGAACCGGTGGGCGGCGCACAGGCGAATCCCGAAGAGGCTGCACAACTTATCGACGAAAAGCTAAGGTGGCACTTTAACGAAATAAAGGCGCTGCCACTCGAAGAAATGCTGCAGCGGCGCTATGAGAAATTCCGCAATATCGCGCAATTTTATACGACATAATGATTGTTCTCAGTGAGTCATACGCGGGGAGATTTTTCATGGTGAGCCTATGAAGTCTCCGGGACGCCTGCGCTCCTTTAGCTGGTTTGCTCTTGCCGCCATCTATTTTGCTTTTGCGCAGCAGATATCTCTGCGCGCGGCGAATGGATTGAGTTCTGCCGACTGGCTTCTTCCGGTCAGCAGTCTCATGCTGCTGTTTCTGTTGCTGGTTGGTTATGCGGCGATGGGTTATGCAGGGCAGTCGCAGCGAGAACCGCTGAAGGCGATGGGTCTGATCCGCCGTGAGGGCTGGAAGCGCGAAGCCGTATTAGGCATAGCCTTGGGCTGGAGCGGAGTGGTCGCCTGTGCGTTGCCCATGGCGCTCTTCGGCGGACTGATTGTCAGTTTCTGGACGAATGGGCACCAGTTTTTTCTGCTGTTTGTAAACATTCTGACCCTGGCACTGGCGGCGCTGACGGAAGAAGTTGCATTCCGAGGATATCCTTTCCAGCGGCTGATCGATGCGATGGGCCCAACATTGGCCACGCTGGTAATGTCGCTGCTTTTCGCTTCCATGCATGTGCTCAATCCGAACGCTACGGCGGCGAGTACGCTGGTGACCGTATTTGCCGGCTGGCTGCTCTCGATTGCTTATCTGAGAACGCGGGCACTGTGGCTCTCGTGGGGCTTCCATTTTGGCTGGAATGCCAGCATGGGACTGATTTTCGGGTTGCCGGTCAGCGGACTGACGATCTTCAATCCGGTGGTAACGTCGAGGGCACGGGGTCCGATCTGGTTTACGGGGGGCAGTTATGGGCCGGAAGGCAGCGCCATTGCTGTGATTGTGCTACCGGTGCTGATGGTTATTTTGATCAAGGTCACGCGGGATTATGCGTATAAATATGCCCAGCCGGTGATTGTGCCGGGCGGCATTCCGGTGGATGTGGACGCGATGGCGCGGCGACAGCACGAGGCGGCTATGGGGCCTGCGGCTGCGGTCACTCCGTCAGAGCCGAAGTTGGTGCAGATACTGCCGGTGCAGGGGTTGTTCAACGGCGCGACTGGCGCTGTTGCCGAGCGGCAGGAAGACAGGGAGACGGCCGGCGACCAGCTCCCCGAATAAATATCCCGCACATTTCTTTTTCCCACTTCAAAACAATTCATGCACGGCTGGCCTTATGGCTCTTGCAAACTGCATTGAATCGGACCATGCTTATGGTCATAACGATTTGAGGGCCTCATGATGCAGGGGTTCGCAACACAAGGCGCGAGACGCCACAGCCCGTTGCGAGTTGCGGTAGCTGCGGCAGCTCTGATGTTTTTCCCTACGATGACTGCTATGTCTCAGGTGTTCACAGTCGGCCCTGAGCAAATCGGAGGGCACTATCTCGAGTTCCATCCGACTCATGTCGATCTTCCTTCAGAGCCACTGACTCCGCGTGGACGCCAGGAATTAATTCGATTCCTGACAGCGGAACATGGCTTTGCCATGCGTCCGTTGCCGCTGGCGAGCAAGGGTGTGACGCTGCACGCAAACGGCGATATGCAGCCGACAGGTTCTGATTACATCAATGAATTGAACGAACATGGCACTTCAGCAAAGCCGGGGGACCGCTGCATCATTACGGACGTGAGCATCAAGGAAAACAAGATTGTTTTCCTGTTGAACGGCGGCCCGGATCATAAGCACAAATGGATGCGGCATATCTCGCTGGGGACCGACCCAAACTACACGACGCCGATTGCGCAGGATAGTGGGCAGGAACCGGTGGGTTCACGCATCACGCTGGTTTTTGCGCATGACGTGCCGGATGTTTCCGGCCAGCAGGTAGAGGCGTTGCTGGCGCCGGTGCTGGGATTCGGCGTGAAATCTCCTACTGTGGCGTATACCGATACGTTGCCGCCAATGCTGAAGCAGGCCATTCTCGATCATCATGTGCTGGTGGGAATGAGCACAGAGATGGTGATCCATGCGATGGGAACACCGCAGCAGAAGGTTCGCGAGCAGGAAGGGCAGATGCCGTTTGAGGAATGGATCTACGGCGAAGCTCCGAAGCCGGTCGAATTTGTGCGCATCAACGGTAACCGCGTGATCCGCGTAGAGACTGCTGAGGTGGGTAAGCCTCCGGTAATTCGCGCAGACAATGAAATGGGCAACTACTGGAATACGGTGGCCGATCCGAATGTTCACATCGTGAAGCTGGGCGATGAAGATCCTGCGGAAGCGGCCAAGCAAACGGCTCCGCAGGCTCCGCCTTCGTTACGGAAGCCCGGGGAAACGCTGCCGACGGATGACCAGAAAGACCGTCCTACGATGCAGCCGGTGCAGTTCCCGACAGGCATGGGGAAGGATTCCGATCAGCAGAAGCCAGCGCCTCCGATGCCGACTACAACTACAACTACAACTACAACTACATCGTCTCCGTCTCCACAGGGGACGAGTGGATCGGCTCCCCAGCAATATGTGGCGAGCGGTTCTACGCCGCACTCCTAGATCGCCGATTACGTTGACATGATTCGCTCCCACCCTTTCGCAGAGAACGCGAAAGGATGGGGGACGCGCCCCGCAACTACTCCCTACCTTCAGCGGCGCGATCTCGACGTCCGATACAATATTCTGAAAACATGCTTGATTATGAAATTACTGCGTCGCAGCTGGCCGCGATCATCGCGGGGCCGGAGCGGGAGCGTACTGTGTTGCTGGATGTTCGAGAGCCGGGGGAATTTGCGATTGCCCGCATTGAAGGCAGTACGCTGATGCCCATGGGCGATGTGCCCAGCCGCGCCAACCACGAACTGGACCCGGATGCGCATATCGTGACCATCTGCCATCATGGCGTGCGATCCATGAACGTGGCCGTCTGGCTGCGGAACCAGGGATTTGAACAGGCGCAATCCCTCCGTGGCGGCATTGATGCGTGGGCTGCATCGGTCGATCCCAGTGTGGCCCGGTACTGACACAACTTCGATTCCAAAGCGAGACAGATGACAAAAAGACGCAAGCTGCTGCACTGGATACCAGCGCTGATCGGTATCGCCGTGATAATGATCGAGTCGACGGGGACGATGTCAGCGTCGAATACGAGCCGCTGGCTGCTGCCGATCTGGACAAAACTCTTTGGCCCCGTGACCCCGGAGCACTGGGCGGTAATTCACCACTGGATTCGCAAGATCGGGCATTTTGTGGGCTACGGGCTGGTAAGCCTGGGTTTCTTCGAGGGCTGGCGTGCGACCCTTGCCGAGAAAGCAGGAAGCGCCCAAAAGCATTTTGCCATGGCGGCTTCACTGGCACTGCTGTGCACGCTGGTGCTGGCTTCCTGGGATGAGTGGCATCAGTCGCTGCTGCCGGGGCGCACGAGCAAAGTTTCCGATGTCGGCATCGATTTCGCAGGTGCGCTGGTGGCGCATCTATTGCTCTTGGCCGTGTTGACGGTTGTGTGGAGGACGCGTTCGCGGCGAGCGGTCCATTCGTAGAGATATACTTCGGTGTTTGCAATCAAGGAGTCATAATGCCGACTGCGGTTGAATATGCGCGCAAGGAATATCCGCGCTTTGTAGAAGAACTGAAGACGCTTTTGCGGATTCCTTCCGTTTCGACGTTGCCGGAGCATAAGGGCGATGTGCGTCGTGCTGCGGAAGCCCTGGTGGCTGAATTGAAGCGCATCGGTATGGAGAATGTGCGGCTGATCGAAGGCGCGGGGCATCCGCTGGTTTACGGCGATTGGCTGCATGCCGATGGTAAGCCTACCTGCCTTTGCTATGGGCATTACGATGTGCAGCCCCCCGATCCGCTCGACGAATGGTTGTCGCCTCCGTTTGAGCCGACGGAGCGGGATGGCAACATCTATGCGCGCGGAGCGGTGGACGATAAGGGCCAGATGTATATGCATGTGAAGGCGCTGGAGTCGCTCTTTGCTGCGCATGACGGCAAGCTGCCGCTGAATATTCGCGTAATTCTGGAAGGCGAAGAGGAAGTGGGCGGCGAGTCGATCGCGAAATTTGTGCGCGAGCATCCGGAGCAGCTGAAGGCCGATTTTGCGCTGGTCTCAGACACGGAGATGTTTGCGCCGGAGCTGCCGACGGTGTGTGTGGGTCTGCGCGGCATGATCTATACGGAGATTGAAGCGCGCGGAGCGAAGACGGATCTGCATTCCGGGATTTATGGAGGGGCGGCGCCGAATCCTTTTGTGGCGCTCGCGCAAATTATTGCGCAGCTCAAGGATAAGGACGGGCAAATTCTGATTCCCGGCTTCTATGACAGGGTACAGAAGCCGAGCCCGGATGAATTGAAAGCTTGGCGCAATCTTCCATTCGACGAAGAGTATTACCGCAACACTGAAGTTGGTTCTACGCAACTGACGGGCGAGCCAGGATACTCAGTGATTGAACGCACATGGGCGCGGCCAACGCTCGATGTGCATGGCATGCCGGGCGGCTTTACTGGAGCGGGCGCAAAGACGGTGATTCCGGCAAAGGCGGTGGCGAAGGTTTCCATGCGGCTGGTGCCTGACATGGAGCCGCAGGAAGCCTTTGCGCAGTACAAGAGCTATGTGGAGTCGCTGAAGCCTGCCGGGATTGAGCTCGATGTGCGGCTCATCCATTCGGGCGATCCGATTGTGGTGGGTACTGACAATGCGTATATCCGAGCTGCGACGGTGGCTTTGAAACAGGTCTGGAACAAAGAGACCGTCTTCATTCGCGGTGGCGGATCGATTCCTATTGTCGGAGATTTCGAGCGGCATCTCAAAATTCCGACGGTGCTGATGGGCTTCGGTCTTCCTGACGATAACCTGCATGCGCCGAACGAGAAATTTCATTTAGCGAATTTCTATCGCGGCATCGAATCGATCATTACCTTCTTTGAAGAAGTAGGGAAGTGAACGGTTTTGTTCTGGCAGGCGGACGCAGCACCCGCATGGGCCGCGATAAGGCGCTGCTTCATTACAACGGGCGCCCCTTGGTAGAACATGCGGTCGGTCTGTTGCGCGAGGCCGAACTGGAGCCGTATATCGTAGGAACGCGCGCCGATCTTGCCACATACGCGCCGGTGATCGAGGACCTGCATCCGGATTGCGGTCCGCTGGGCGGCATGGAGGCTGCACTCGCTGCGACGGGCAGCGAGTGGAATGTTTTTCTACCCGTCGATCTGCCGCTGCTGCCGGTTATTTTTCTGCGTTATCTCAAGGAACGTGTTGGTATTACTGCGGCGGAGGCTACAATTCCTTCGTTCGCAGGCCGGCCGCAGCCACTGTGCGCGGTTTATAGCCGAAGCCTGCTCGGAGGCATTCGCCGTGCGATTGCGGGTGGCGATTACAAGGTGATGCGGACTGTTGAGACGGCTGCCAGTGCGCGGGAGATAGATGTTTTCGGCGTGGAGGCAGTGGCTGCATGTGCAGATTGGCCGGTACGATCTCCGCTTTATCGCTGGTTTCAAAACGTGAATACGCCGGCGGATTTTGCCCGGCTGCGAGCCTGATACTCTGATGGGAAGGAGATTCCGCCAGCATTGAGCACAGTACCTATCATCGTCGTTGATGAGAAGAGAAACGGGTCGAAGCAAGAGCCATATATCGCCTTCGAAAAGGTGTCGAAATCCTTTGGCGACCTGGTTGTGCTGGATCAGGTGAGCTTCTTTGTGCTGCCAGGCGAGACGCTCTGCATCCTTGGGCGCAGCGGCGTTGGCAAGTCGGTTTCACTACAGCAGATCATGGGGTTTTTGAAGCCGGATTCCGGCCAGATTCTGGTCGCTGGGCAAAATATCTGCGGGTATTCCGAGGAGCAGATGCAGGCCGTCCGGCGAAAAGTTACGATGGTCTTTCAGAACGGGGCGCTCTTTGATTCACTGAGCGTCGGCGAGAATGTGGCCTTTCCTTTGCGCGAGCGCGGCGAGTTGATGGAGGATCAGATCCAGCAGATCGTCAATGGCCTTCTGGAAATGGTGGGCGTTGCAGGCATGAAGGACTTGCTGCCGTCTGACTTGTCGACGGGAATGAAACGGTCGGTAGCCATTGCGCGTGCTTTATCAGCGCAGCCTGATGCGATTCTTTACGACGAGCCGACGACGATGGTCGACCCGCTGATTGCGCGGCTGCTCGGCGACCTGATTCAAAAGCTGAAGCACCAGCTGCATCTCACCAGCATTGTTGTGACACATGACATGAGGTTCGCCAAGAAGCTTGCAGACCGCGTCCTGTTTCTTCACCAAGCGAAGGCACACTTTTTCGGCACCATGGAGGAGATGGAAAAGTGTGACGATGAGATTGTGCGTCAGTTTCTAGAACTTGATGCCCTTGTTTTGCCGGAAGCATAACTATGAAAGCGACAAAAAAGGGAGCGACAAAAGTTTTGCATACGACAGCGGCTGATTTCATTGGCACCTGGAAGCTGATCGACTATTCCTTTCTGCATGAAAATGGTACGGTGGAAAAGCCATGGGGCGACCACGTCGTGGGCTATCTGCTCTATTCCGCTGAAGGCTACATGAGCGGCAATCTCAGCCCGGCAGGGCGCAGACATAAGGTCGACAAAACCGAGGGCAAAAAATACAAGCCGGAAGCGGGATTACATCGCTTATGCCGGACCTTACACGGTCGAGGGCGACACGGTGACGCATCATGTGGAAGTAAGTCTGTTCCCCAACTGGCTGGGAACGGCGCAGCTCCGCTACCACACGCGCGAAGGCGATAAGATGACGCTGCGCACCCCGCCCATTCGGTCAGGCAAGGGCGTGGTAGCTGTGCAGCTTACGTGGGAGAAAGTAAACAGGTAAGGTTGTTACACTAAAAGTGTGAAGATTGCGCTCGCTCAGATCAATCCCACTATCGGGGATTTCACCGGAAATGTAGAGAAGATTCTCGATTTCACGCGCAGGGCGGCGGATGGGAAGGCCGACCTGGTGCTCTTTCCCGAACTTGCCGTCTGCGGATATCCTCCTGCCGATTTTCTCGATAAACCGTCATTTATTGCACGCTCGGAAGAGGCGATTGCCGAAGTTGCCCAGGCTACGGCTGACCTGAACATAGCCAGCATCGTCGGCTATGTAACGCATGCGCCGGCGGGAACGGGAAAGCGCGTCATGAATTCGGCGGCGCTTCTGCGTGGCGGCGAGATCGCCTTCGCTCAATCGAAGATGCTGCTGCCTTTCTATGACGTATTTGATGAGCAGCGATATTTTGCTCCGGCAGAGAAACAGCATCTTGTCCACTTCTGCGGCAAACGCGCGGCGCTCACTATCTGCGAAGATGCATGGAACGATAAGAACTTCTGGCATAAGCGGCTCTATGGGGTTGACCCGGTAGAGGAGTTGATGCGCGAGGGCGGCGATCTCATCCTGAACATTTCGGCATCGCCTTACTGGCGGGGCAAGCGCAAAACGCGCAAGGAAATGCTGGCGGCGATTGCGCGGCATCACCGCACGCCTGTGGTGATGGTGAACCAGGTGGGTGGTAACGACAGCCTGATCTTTGATGGATCGAGTTTGGCGATCAATGCGGATGGGTCGATACTGGCACAGGCGAAATCGTTTGAAGAGGATTTGATCTTTTGCGATTTTGCATCACGCACCGGCGATGTCCATTACCAGACGGAGAATGTGGATGAGGCCATCTACAACGCGCTGGTTCTGGGAACGCGGGACTACGTTCGCAAGTGCGGCTTCTCGAAGGTGCTGATCGGCTTGAGCGGCGGTATCGACTCGGCGCTGGCGGCAGCGATCGCCGTAGATGCGCTGGGCAAGGAGAACGTGACAGGTGTCGGAATGCCCAGCCCATATTCGTCGACGGGTTCGGTCGATGACAGCCGCCATCTTGCAGAGAATCTCGGAATTCGCTTCGAAATGATTTCGATCAGCGACTTATTCGCAGGGTACGGGAAGGTGCTCGATCCGCTTTTTGCGGGGCTTAAACCGGATATTACGGAAGAAAATATCCAGTCGCGCATTCGCGGCAACCTGCTGATGGCGCTATCAAATAAATTCAATGCGCTGGTGCTGACAACCGGCAATAAATCGGAGATGTCGGTTGGCTATTGCACGCTCTACGGCGATATGGTCGGCGCACTGGCAGTAATCGGCGACCTGGTAAAGACGCGGGTCTACGATCTCTGCCGCTTTGCCAATCGCGAGGGCGAGCGTATTCCTTTTGCGATTCTCGAAAAGCCCCCATCGGCTGAGCTGCGGCCTAACCAGAAGGACACCGACTCACTGCCTCCGTATGAAGTGCTTGATCCGATTCTGGAAGCGTATGTCGAGCGCTACGAGACGCCGGAAGAGATTGCCGCAAAGCAGAAGGTAGATATCCAGCTGGTGCGTAAGGTTGTCAAACTAGTGGAACGCAGCGAATACAAGCGCCAGCAGGCAGCGCCGGTGCTGAAGGTAACGATGAAAGCATTTGGACCGGGCAGGCGCTTTCCTATCGCGGTAAAAGTTCAGGTATAGATTTCAAGACTCACTGCTTCGGCAGAAAGGAATTCGATGCATTTTTGCAATTCAATTCGTAACACTCTTTTTGCGGTTGCTCTCACAGCGATGGCCGCTTCACTACTACATGCACAAACAGAAGAGGTGCCGTCAGCGCCCAGTGCTGCAGCTGCTCCTGTGCCGGGAATACCGCAGTTTCCGCCCGTAGACCCGAAGAATTTCACGGCAAGCACACCGTCGAAACAGGAGGTCGATGCGTTTCTGCATCAGCTATGGGGATATGACACGGACCGCGTATGGCAGATACAGGCGATTCAGAAGACATCTGCACCGGGCGTGAATAAGGTCACGGTTCTGGCAGCACAGAAGAAGAATCCGCAGCAGATTGGATCGCTGCAGTTTTTTACCACGCCCGATGGCCAGCATCTCATATCGACGGAAGTGATGCCGTTCGGCCCACGTCCATTTGACGCGGCGCATAAGACGCTCCAGGCAGAAGCCAATGGGCCTTCGCGCGGACCAGCTTCGAAAGGTCTGATGCTGGTGGAGTTTGCAGATTTCCAGTGTCCGCATTGCAAGGCAGCCCAGCCAACGATCCAACAGCTGCTGCAGGACTTTCCCAACGCGCATTACGTCTTTGAGAATCTGCCGCTGACGTCAATTCACTCGGAGGCGTTGAAGGCTGCGCTCTACAGCGAGTGCGTGGCGAAACAGAATGGCAACGATGCGTTCTTCAAGTTCGCGGACCTGGTGTTCAATAACCAGCAGGCGCTGACTCCGCAGACCTCAGACGCAACTTTGAACGATGCGGCCACAAAGGCGGGAGCGGACGCGGCGAAAGTCGGCGCATGCGCTTTGACAGCGGAAGCAAAAGCGAGCGTCGATGCTTCGATCAAGCTGGCCGAGAGCCTCAACGTGAACGAGACGCCGACGCTTTATGTGAATGGCCGCGGACTTCCGCTCGGTGGCCTACCATATGAAACGCTCAAGGCGATTGTGCAGTTCCAGTCGCAGGACGATAAGTAATTTAGCTTCAAGAAATAACTCTTAAATGAAGCCGTCATTCTGATTGCATTTGTTCTTCACTTGCAATGCGGAATGACGGCTTTGCTGTTTAGCGCTGTCAGGGGTGTACGGGCAGCATGACCAGCTGGCTTGCCGGTTTTGTGTGACTCAGTCTCACGATATGCGGCGTAATGAGAATGACGAGCTTCGACACATCCACGTCGCTTTCCTTGTTGGTAGTTGACTGGAAGCCGGGAAGCTCGCTCAAGCCGGGAATGCCAGTGACGGCTGCCGTCTGTTGCCGGGTGAGATTGCTGACGACCATGGCGCTCTCACCCTTTGGTAGCGTTACGGTGCCGGTATATTGCTGCGTATCGAGGATGGGGTTGCCATTCGCCGTCTGACCGCTCAGCGCATCAATTTTGAAGTCGATTTTTATCGCGACATCTTTGTTTTGCTGAACATGAGGCGTGGCTTTCAGCGTTAAGCCGAGGTCCTGATACTGCACCTGCGGTATGGTCTGGTTCAGGGAGCTTTGCAGCGCGGCGGAACTAATGCCGAGGCTTGAAAGCTCGCTGGATAAGCCAGCCTGCGAGACGCCCGGGATGCTCAGGGATGTTCCCGCAAGATTGGAATAAGTAGAAGTGATAATCGGGTAACGCGATCCGCTGCGGATCATTGCGTCTTCCTGATCCTGCACGCGCAGTTGAATATTATCGAGCAGACGGGTGTCGGAAGAATTGAGGCTGAGATTGGCGGTGGCGCCTTGATTGAGCGTGAGGCCGCTTGCCGTAATGCCGCCGCCGAAGAGCGCAAACGGTTCATTGAACACCGTCCCAGTGACCAGTCCGGAGGCAATGAGGATGGCTACGATGGCGATGTCATCTCCGGAGTTTGCGAGGCCGGCGGCGATGATCTGCTGCACCGCGCTCTGGTTATTCTGGATGATCTGGTTGACTTCGGTCGGTACGTTGAAAATGGTCGTCTGATTCGGAAGCTGGGCGCCGATATTCGTCGTCCGTGTTTGTGCAAGCTCAAAGAGACGCAGTTCGAGCAGCACCTGACTGCGGCCATTGAGCATATCAGTAAGAGTGTGATTCAGCGCGTCGATGCGAGTCTGCGGTGCGCGAATGGTGAGCGTGTGTCTTTCCGCCTGGATGGTCGCCTGTTGCGCCTCAAAGACATTCCGCGCTACGTTGCCCATATCGCTCATCTCGGTTGAGCTGAGACCGGGCAGGTAGATGGTTTCCATCACCTGCCGCTCATATTTGGCGCGGTTATCCTTGGTATCGAGAGCGACCAGCACTCGCTTCTCATCGAGTGGCACGAAGAAGGTATCGGTCGACATCTTCAGCATTTCTGCGGCCTGGGTGAAGTCCACATTGTCGGCGTCGAAGCGTACCATCTGGCTTTTGACCGATGTATCGAACATGGGAGATATGCCGTAAGCGGTTAGCACCTGGCGCAACACCTCGGACTCAGGACTGCGAAGGTGAAAACTTTGTCCGCCTGTGGCAGGCGCAAGGCGCACAGGTGGCGCAGCATCTTCAGTTGCCGGCATTACGATCGCATTCTCGTTCCGTTCCGCATCACGCGCCAACTCATCGATGTGCTGCTCCACGACTGGATTCTTAGGATCGATGAGGTATGCCTCGGCCAGCATGGCTCGCGCAGCGTCATCGTGCCCAAGCAGGCGCTGCTTGCTGGCATCCTGTACGAGCTGGGTTAGATGGTGCTCCCTGGTGATTGCCAGCGCATTTGAGTATTGAGGATTGCCGGGATCCAGCTTGACGGCGCGGTTGAACTGCTTCTCCGCCTCGCGCAGATCATTCTTGTCGAGAGCTTTCGCTCCTTCCAGAAATGCGTTCGACGCCTCATCTCTCTGGTGCTCGGATGCGAGTTTGTGAGCTTCAGGGGGCGTCGTCTGTGTCTGCGATGCTGCTGCTGCGGTTTGCGCCTGAAGGCCAGGAGAAACTGCGAGGAGAGCACTTAGAAAGACGGCAGTGCCACGAGGACAGATCATACGCCGTGTGCAAGCAACGCAGCCATGTTGCTGACACAGACCTCCGGCTTGTGCTCCATCAGATCGTCGAAGGAATAGTGGCCGGTCGCGACGGCAATCGTCGGCAATTCGTTGGCCTTGGCCGCGGCAATGTCTGCTGGAGTATCACCCACCACACAGACTGACGCATCGGGACCGGCAATCGCTCGCGCCTGCCTGATAGTGTCGGCGATCATATCCGCGCGAAGAGGGAATTGGTCGCTGAAGCCGCCAAAGCTAAACCAGTGGCGCACGCCAAGCACCTCCAGCTTGAGCCAGCCAATCGATTCAAGATTGCCGGTACCTACGCCGAGGGCCGCGCCTTTGGAATGCAGGTATGCCAGCATCTCGTCGACGCCGGGCATCTTGACGAGGTTCATCCGGTCGCGTTGCGCTGCAACCGTCGTGCGCATGTGCTCCAGAATATCTTCGAGGCGCGGCTGCCAGTGTTCCGGATCGAGCTCGGCAAGACGGAAGGCATCGTACAGGATGCCGGGATCGGTGTTGCCGCTGAGCGTGACGCCGTCGAGCACGAGCTCGCGGCCCATCACATCACGCACCGCATCGAAGAACGATTCGTAGTGGATGCGGTCGCGGCTACGTAGCAGCGTGCCGTCAATGTCGAAGAGATAGGCTTTCTGCTGATCCCAGTGAAAGCCGTCCCGAATATATATGCGCGGAGTGCCTTCAGCAGCTTCCGCTAAAACTGTTTCAATGGAGATTGAACTCACTCATTCACTCGCTTTGGTAGTCGCTGCTTTAAGGATAAAGCAGCGACCACGAGTCCTGCGAGTGTGGACATTAGCGCACGGCTTGTTTTACTTCAAAAACAGGGCGCTCACTGCGGGGCGGGCGCTTCAGTCCGTGGCGGACCTGCATAGGATCGATGTCGAGTTCGGCAATGGTACGGCTGAGCGTATTGCGGTGCATGCCCAGCTCTTTAGCGGCCTTACACTGATTTCCCTTATGATGCGCAAGCACGGCAAGCAGGTAGCGGCGCTTGAATTCGCGGACGGCTTCGTTGTAGGTAATACCGCCGGCATGCATTGCTGACACAAGGGTTTCCAGTTCGCGTTTCACAAAATCCTCTCTCTCATTCCGGGTATTTTCCCGGTTGTATGTTCATTTGTTGCAAGGGCCCAAAGTCAACTACCGCATGCGGTTTCAGCCAGTCCGGCTGCGCATCGCGAATCACTTTCACACCTTCCCGTATGCGTTCACCGAGTTCTGCGGGAGTTACCACAGACGCATCATGCGCCGCCGATAAAAAATACGGCGCAAATTTTGATTGCTCCATCCAGGTCACGTGGGGAAGAAATGCGGAAATCGCCATTACCCCCAGCGTTACCAGTACACAGCCTTTTACCAGGCCGAAGACAGCGCCGAAAAAGCGGTCCGCCCATCCCAGACCAATGGACCGGACTGACCAGCGGATCAACCGCCCTGCAAGCCCGGCCAGCACCATTACTGCAATTGCTATCGCGATGAACGCGATTGCTTCCGCTACTCCCGGCGAATGCACCCAGCTATCCAGCCAGGGGAGAACCTTTTGATAATTCCAGCTCGCCAGCATCAGGCCCAGAATCACACCCGCAAGCGAGAATGCCTCTACAAAAAATCCATGCTTGGCCGCGCTCAGTACAGTAACGATCAGGATAATGACGATCGCCCAATCTATCAGTGCCATGCCCGGTCCACTACCTCTTGCTTCTAAAGCGACAACGATTTTCCAGTGAGCAGCTCGTACGCCTGCAGATATTTCTGTTGTGTCTTTTTCACTACATCTTCCGGCAAGCCGGGAGCGGGGGCCTGCTTGTTCCAGTGAATGCTCTCAAGGTAGTCGCGCACAAACTGCTTATCGAACGAAGGCTGCGCTCCGCCAGGTGCATATCCATCGCGCGGCCAGAAGCGTGATGAGTCGGGCGTCAACACTTCATCGGCAAGTATGATGCCTTCCGCCGTTGTACCAAATTCAAATTTTGTATCGGCGAGGATCAATCCGCAGCTTTCCGCATGAGCAGATGCTTTGTTGTAGATTTGCAGGCTTAAATCACGGAGAGTTTCCGCCGACCTCGCGCCCACGAGCGCGACCATTTCATCGAAGGAAATATTTTCATCGTGCTTGCCGTGCAGACTCTTGGTGGCGGGCGTAAAAATCGGCTCCGGCAATTTGTCTGATTCGCGCAGGCCTTTCGGCAGAGCAATGCCGCACACTGCGCCGGTGGCCTGATAGTCCTTCCAGCCCGATCCGGAGAGGTATCCGCGAACCACGCATTCTGCGGGGAACATCTGCGCGCGTTTCACGAGCATGGAGCGGTCGCGCAGATCGTCGGCATGATCGCGCAGTTCACGGGGATAGAGATTCACATCCGCGATGATCAGGTGATTGGGAACAACGTCCTTTAAAAAATCAAACCAGAAAAGAGAAATCTGGGTCAGGACTTTCCCTTTGCCGGGAATGCCCGTGGCAAGCACATGATCGAATGCAGAAATGCGGTCAGTCGCCACTAAGAGTAAAAACTCGCCTACTGAGTACAAGTCGCGCACCTTGCCGCGCGCGTGCAAAACAAGATCACCGAATTCTGTTTCGAGAAGAGCTGGCAAGGGGGTCGTACCTTTCGTAGAGAGGCTGAAAGTTGATTCTGCTTCTCTTGGCATCGTTTGTCAACGCGTCGGTGGGATCGAAGAATGTAACGATGTAACGTACTGTCACGACGCATGCGCGACTGTCAATAGAGAACGGTTCGCTTGAAGAAAAAATCGTTCGCAAAACAATTTGTTATCGAGCCCTATTCAAACAAAGTTCTTCGAAAGGTAACGAAAAGCAAATTCTCGGTGCTTTGCTGTCGATGACTGAAGCGGGAAAATATTTCTCAGCGACCTTCACGTTGCGAAGGTTTTGCCTGCTCGGAATCATGTTGCCGGTCGCCGATTACGCGGTGGCGCGTCGCTGCTCCTGGCCACCCAGCCGCACGCTCACGATCTTTGAGACGCCGGGCTCCTGCATGGTCACGCCGTAAATCAGATCGGCGGCTGTCATCATGCGCTTCGAGTGCGTCACCATCACGAACTGCGTATCGGTGGCCATGCTGCGCAACATATCTGCCAGGCGGCCTACGTTGGTCTCGTCAAGTGGCGCATCGACTTCATCGAGTACACAGAACGGGCTCGGCTGATATTGGAAGATGCCCATCAGCAGGGAGAGAGCTGTCAGCGCTTTTTCGCCGCCCGAGAGCAGGAAGACATTCTGCAGTTTCTTGCCCGGCGGCTGTGCCACGATATCGACGCCGCTGTCGGCGCTGTTCTCTTCATCGGTAAGACGCATAAATGCCTGTCCGCCGCCAAAGAGTCGCGAGAAGGTTGTGCTGAAGTTTTCGTTGATGTGAACGAAAGCTTCGTCGAACTTTGTCCGCGAGATCTCGTCGATTTCCTTGATCGTAGCCTGCGTATTTTCGATGGAATCCAATAAGTCTTTGCGCTGCGTTTCGAGGAACTGATGACGCTGCTCGGTCTCCTTGTACTCTTCGAGTGCCATCATGTTAACCGGCCCCATCGATTCCAGCTTCTGTTTGAATCCGCGGCAGGCCTCGTCCTCTTCAGTAAGCACTTCGCCTTCAATGCGCGCAATCTCGGTGTCTTCGCGCAGCGCGATGGCTTCTATGCCCAGGTCATTCACGCAGGTTTCTTCGAGATGCTTGGTGTCGGCAGTAAGAGTGGCGTCGCTCGAGCTATGCTGACTGCGGGTCTCGCGCATGGCGTCAGTTTCGGCGCGCAGCATCTTCAGCTTTTGCTCGGTTTCAGCGAGCGTTGCACGCAGCGCCTTTGCTTCTTCACTCAAACGGGATACTTCCTGCTGCGCCTGTTCGCGGACCATCGCCAGCTCTTCGCGCCGCACAGCCAGGTGCTCGTTTTCCTGCGCGCGCTGCTGCTGCTCGCTGATAGCTGCCGCCAGCTGCTGCTCAAGCTGGGTGACGCGCCGCTCCAAGTCGCCGTGCATGCGGTCGATGCGCGTAAATGCTGCTTCAGCCCCACGCCTGCGTTCTTCGAGCCCGGCAAGCTCAGCGGACATCTGCGCTGCTTCCTGTTGCGCGGCTTCACGTGTGCGCCGCAGATCTTCGACCTGCTTCTGAATCTCTTCGATAGATTTTTCCGCTGCGATGCGTTCAGATTCGCGGCGCTCGATCTCTTCGCGCTTCTCTTCGATGAATGCTTGTTTCGCATTGCGCTGGTCTTTGTTGCGCTCGCTTTGCAGGTTCCATTCCTGCAGGCGGCGCTCCAGGCGCTGGACTTCGGAATCCATCTGGCGCAACGCAGCACTCTGGTTGGCGCTCTCGCGCTCGGCATTGCGACGCTCTTCCGTTTGGATATCGAGCTGCCGGCTCAGCTCCGCGATATCACGGGCAAGGGAAGCGGCGGCGATATCCGCCTGGCCTAACTCTTTTTCTACCGCTTCCAGCTTCTGCTGCGTTTCGCGCAGGTCGCGCTTCAGAGCCAGCGGACCGGCTGCACTGGGCTTGCCGCCGGTGACTGTCACATTGTGGAAGCACTCGCCTGAAGGAGCAAGGAAGAATGCATTCGGATTTTCGAGGGCAAGACCACGTGCCGTTTCGTTATCCGGGGTTACATATCCATCGCGCAGCTTGGGCAAAATGACCTCGAGCGACTTGCCGAAGCCATCGAGTACGCGGATGCAGTTCTTTAGCGGCACCACGCCTTGTGTCTGCTCATAGTGATTGGCAATGCCATCGCCCGCGAAGGAAAATTTTGCCTGAGAATCTTCCGGGTGGACGAGGAATGTCGCACGGCCATTCACATCCCCCTTGAGCAGGCGCATGCCTTCATGTGCTGCGTCCCAGCTCTTGACCACGATATAGTTCAGCTCATCGCGCAGGAATTCGTCGACGACATTTTCATGCTGGCCGGTGACTTCGAGAAAGTCGGCGAGCGTGCCGACGGGTGCGAGGCCGCCACCAAGCGAGTTGGAGCGGAGAAGCTTACGCACAGTATCAGTGGAATAGCTGTGCTCGCGGATGAGGCCATCGAGAGAATTACGGCGGCCTGTCAGCGTGGCGTGCTCGGCGCGCAGCTGATCGCCACGCTTCTTCGCTTCCGCTTCTGCCGTGCGCTTTGCCGAAATCTCGCTGCGGAGCGTGCCAATCTCTGCTTCAAGGCGCTTCAGAGTTTCAGTCACAGACTCGAATTTCATCGAGACTTGTCCACGCTCGGCGCCCAGAGATTCAAGGTCGCGCTTGACCGAATCCATTTCACCGGCAAGACGCTGGGCATCGCGATCAAGCGAGGCCAGCGATTCCTCCGCCTGTGTCGTCTGGTTGCGAGTCTGGCTGACCTGCTGCATCAGTTGCATTGCCTGGCGGCGCGCCGCCTCAGTGCGCTGCTCCGCCGCGGTTACAGCCTGCACGGCATCGCGCGCCTGCTGATGCTTTGCCTGCGCCTGCTGGCGAAAGTTCTCCGCCTCGGCAGCGGCATTCTCGAGGAATGCTTTATTCGATTCGCGCTCGGCCTTAGTCGCTTCGAATTGCTGCTTTGCCTGTTCGAGTTCGGTGGTGCTGGCCTCTGCACGCGCCTGTAATTCAGCGATCCTCTCCTGGTTCGCATTCTGGCGCGAAGTGGCGCGTTCCAATTCGACGGCGCTCTGGCTGGCGCGTGTTGAAGATTCTTTTGCGGCGGCATCAAGTTCATAGCCGCGCTGCATGCCCTCGGTGTGTTCGGCATCGAGCGTTTCTATCTGTGCGCTATGTTCATCGATCTTCCGGGTAAGGTAAGCGATCTCCTCTTCGTGCTTTGCGTGTTCGGCATCCATCAGCGAAATTTTGCTTGCCAGCACAATGCGCAGGCGTGCGCGCATTTCGTCACGCAGGGCGGCATAGCGCTCGGCTTTGGCCGCCTGCCGCTTGAGCGAGGCCATCTGGCGGGTGACTTCCTCGAAGATGTCATTGACACGGGCGAGGTTCTGCTTCGCCTGTTCAAGACGCAGTTCTGCGAGACGCTTCTTGGTCTTGAAGCGGGTAATGCCAGCCGCCTCTTCGATGATGGCGCGGCGATCGTGCGGCTTCGAGCTGAGAAGTTGCCCGATGCGCTCCTGCCCGATGATGGCGTAAGACTCGGGGCCGAGGCCGGTACCCATGAAGATGTCCTGAATATCGCGCAGGCGGCAAAGCTTGCCGTTCAGCAGGTATTCACTGTCGCCGGTGCGGAAGAGACGGCGCGTAACGATGATTTCGCCCTGCTGCGGCGTCTTGCGGAACTTGCGGCGGCGAATCTTGAGAACAACGTTGTTGCCTGCCGCATCGCCTGCTTCGCTTTCCGCGGTTTGTGTCTCAGGCACAGCAGCCGTTTCGCCTTCGATGACCTGACCCGGCTGCGATTCGGCAATAATTTCTTCGACTTCAGCAGCGCGCTGCTCGCGCAGCTTTTCTTCATCCCAGTCAGTATCGAACTCGTTTTCGATGACGATTTCCGGCTCGTCCAAAAGAGGCCCCCCGGCATAGGCGTCGGGATCAATAAGTGTGATCGACACCTCGGCCATGCCCAGAGGCTTGCGATCGCGAGTTCCGGCAAAGATGACGTCCTCCATTTTGCCGCCGCGCAGGCTCTTCGCGCTCTGCTCGCCCAGCACCCAGGTCACGCCATCCAGAATGTTGGACTTGCCGCAGCCGTTCGGTCCCACGACGACGGCAATGCCCTCGCCGGGCAGGACCACCTCCGTGCGGTCGCAAAAGGATTTGAAGCCCAGGATCTGGATTTTTTTTAGTTTCAGCATGCGGGTTTTTACTCCTTTGAAAAAAACATCGGGAGGTGCGCGAACAGGCTTCTTCAGTTGAGACTTTAGCCTTGTGGGGGCAGCGGAATCAACGTTGCGACCCCAACATCTTGTGGATAAGGCGTCCTTAATTCCACAAATAGACCTGCTCCACAGACATTGTCTCAAAAAGCAGGATTACCTGCTCTCGTTAGACGAGGATTTGTCGCGGAGAATGTTGCCAGAGATCTCTTATTGTGAGCGTCGGAGAAGCGGAAAACAAGGCATATTTCGGTTACTTACGTGTCGATTCAGGTGCATTTTGAGCGCACTTCGGCGCAACCACACACTCAGGAATACCATTGACGATCTATCCATAGATAGTCTATATATTTAGTCATGCCTAAGAAATCTGAATTGCTTCCTGGAACCCTGGACATGCTGATCCTGAAAACACTGACGCGGGCGCCGCTGCATGGCTATGGGATCGCGCAGTCCATCAAGCGGCTGTCTGAAGATGTGCTGACGGTGGAAGAAGGATCGTTGTATCCGGCGCTGCAGCGGTTGTTGCTGCAGGGATGGGTGAAGGCGGAGTGGAAGAAGACCGAAACGAACCGGCGAGCGCGGTATTACACGCTCACTCCTGAAGGACGGAAACAGCTGGGCGAAGAGCTTTCGCAGTTTGAAGTGATGATTGCGGCAATTGGGCGGGTACTGCAGGACGCTTAGGCTCCCACCCTTTCGCAAATGGCGCGAAAGGATGGGCCACCCGGGCTTTTTGTAGGGGAATTATCGGGCTATCGGATAGATAGAAAGTTGGAATGGCATGAGTCTGGCCAGTCGGAAGTTGCGGAAATTGATGGTTCTCGTTCGTCGCGAACAGTTCAACCGTGAACTGGAGGAAGAGATGAGCTTTCACCGGGAGGAAGCGGAGAAAGAATTTCTAGCCGATGGCATGAAAGCTGAGGATGCCCGACATGCAGCGAATCGGCGATTTGGGAATGATGCGCAGCTACGGGATCAGGCTCATGAGACGGTCGGATTCTGGTTTGAGGGAGCGCTGCAGGATTTTCGCTTTGCGTTGCGGCAACTGCGGAAGAACCCGGGCTTCGCTGCTACTGCGATTCTGATTCTTACTCTTGGCATTGGGGCCAGCGTTGCCATTTTCGGTTTTGTGGATGCGGCGCTGATTAAGCCGCTGCCGTACAAAAATCCGAACCGGCTGGTAGTGCTGTTTGAGAGCATACCGCTGGGGCCGCGCTTTCATCTTTCCTATCCGGATTATGTGGACTGGAAGCGGGAGAACAAGGTGTTCCAGTCGCTGGATGTTTACGCGCCGTATGGCTTCATGCGGAGCACTTCAACCGGAACGGAACAGGCGGTTGGCGCGCGTGTGAGCGATGGATTCTTTCGCACGCTCGGGGTTGTTCCGGTGCTTGGCCGGGATTTTCGTCAGGGCGAAGATCAGAAAAATTCGCCGCGTGCTGTTTTGTTGAGCTACTCCGCGTGGCTGCGGCACTATGGCGGACGGAAAGATATTCTGGGGCAGACGGTGATTCTCGACGGCAAGCCGAACACGATTATCGGCGTGCTGCCGCGCGATTTTCATTTCGCTCCGGCGGAGCCTGCGGACTACTGGACGACCCTGCAGGATTTCATCAGTGATTGCCGGGGTTGTCATGGATTTTTCGGAGTGGCGCGGCTGAAGGACGGGATTTCCTTTAACGCAGCCTTTGCGAATATCAAAGGGATTGCCGATCAGCTGGCGCGGCAATATCCGGATTCAAACCGCGACCAGAAGGCATTCATGCTGCCGATGAGCGAGGTAATTGTTGGCGACATCAGGCCGGTTCTGCTGGTGCTGCTGAGCGGCGTAGCGCTGCTGCTGTTGATTGCCACGGTGAATGTGGCAAGCCTGCTGCTGGTGCGCTCTGAGAGCCGGAGGCGCGAGATCGCTGTGCGGGGAGCGCTTGGCGCGTCGCGGATGCGGCTGATCCGTCAATTCGTAACCGAAGGGCTGGTGCTGGTGGCGACGGGAAGCGTGCTGGGCCTGACGGCTGCGTACTGGGGAATGCATCTTTTTGCCCACTACATTCCGAAAGACATGATGGCCACTATGCCGTATCTACAGGGACTTGGATTGAATGCGCGGGTGCTGCTGTTCGCTTTCGCCATTTCGGCGATGGCGGCGGTGCTGTTCTCGCTGACTCCGGCGCTGCAGTTGTCATGGGCTGAGATGCGCGAAGGGTTGACGGAGGGCGGACGTGGACATGCGAGCACGATGTGGCGGCGCTTCGGCTCGAACCTGGTGGTGATTGAGCTGACGACTGCGATGGTGCTGCTGGTAGGCGCCGGGCTGCTGGGGCAGAGCTTTTACCGGCTGCTGCATGTGGATATCGGGTTACAGTCCGATCATCTAGCCATGCTGACGGTTGGCGCACAACCCAACACCTACCAGAAAGATGAGCAGAGGATTGCGCTGGAGCGGCAGATGATCAGCCGGATCTCAGCGTTGCCGGGAGTGAAATCGGCGGGGCTTTCCACCACTTTGCCTATTGGGGATGGCGATGGGACAACCGGATTCCAGATAGTAGGGCACCCATCCCACGGCGAGCATATGGAAGTTGCCATCCGAAAGGTGAGCTCCGGGTATTTCTCAACGCTGCAGGCGCAGCTGTTGCGCGGGCGCTACTTTGCAGAGGATGAGGATAAATCGAAACCGGAAGTTGTCATCATCAACGAGGCGATGGCAACCCAGTATTTTCGTGGCGAGAATCCTGTGGGCATGGCGATCAGCTTAGGCGATGGCGATCAGCACGTCGAAATTGTTGGCGTGGTCAAGGATCTGCAGGAAGGGCAGTTGGACGCCGCTTCGCGCAGCGCCATGTATGTTCCGTATAACCAGGGCCCTGCGACCTTCTTCTCTCTCGTGGTGCGCACTTCACAGGATGAGCGGTCGATTCTTCCTGCGCTGACTTCGATCATTCACCAGATCGATCCGACGATTGCGGCGTTCGGCGCGGCGACGATGCAGGAGCGCATCCATGACTCTCCGTCGGCTTATCTCCATCGCTCGGCGGCGTGGCTGACGGGTGGCTTTGCTGCGTTGGCGCTGCTGCTGGGCGTGGTGGGATTGTATGGCGTCATCGCGTATTCGGTGAGCCAGCGGACGCGTGAGATTGGTGTGCGTATGGCGTTGGGCGCGCAGCGCGGGTCAGTGTATCGACTGGTGATGTGGGAAGCGGGGCGGCTTACCGTGATTGGGATTGGCGGCGGCGTGGTTGTTTCGCTGGCGGTGACGATGCTGATGCGGAAGCTGCTGTTCGGCGTGCGTGCGTGGGATGCGCCGACGCTGATTGGCGTCTCTGTGGTGCTGGCTGTGGCGGCGCTGCTGGCCAGTTATCTTCCGGCGCGGAGAGCGGCGGCGGTGAATCCGGTCGAGGCACTCAGGGCAGAATGACGGCCAGTTAAATTTCGTTGGGTGGCGTGAATATCTTCGGTGGCGCAATCAGGGTTTCTGCGTGGGACGCAGTAGCACCTCGCTGACAAAGGACTGCGGAGCCTGTGTGACCAGCATGGCTACTACGTGGGCAACGTCATTGGGCTGAATTTTTTTGTTGGGGTCCTTCTTGTCGCCGCGGCCTTCAAAGTGCGTATTCGTAGAACCTGGTGCGATGACGGAGACGCGTATGTTGTGTGGGCGCAGTTCTTCCGCGACGGAATAGGTCAGCCCATTCAAGCCCCACTTGGAGGCGGCATAGGCGGCTCCATTAGGCAGGGGAACGTGTCCGGCGAGAGAGGAAATATTTATGATGTGGCCGAATTTGGCGTCAATCATGAGCGGGGCAACGGCCCGGATCATGAGGTAGGCGCCGCGCAGATTTGTCCCTATGATCTGATCCCACTCGCTGACAGGAAGCTCATGCAGGAGTTTCCTGGGGACGCCGACGCCTGCGTTATTGACGAGGATGTCGCAGCGATGATGGGCGGTTTGCAATAGCTCCCCGAGTTTTGCGATGGACTGTTCATCGAGAAGGTCGAGCTGGGCGATTTGCGCTGAACCGCCAGAAGCCGTAATTTCATTGTGTATACGCTCAAGCCGGGTGATATCGCGGGCCGCCAGAATGACCGTCGCTCCCATCGAGGCGAGGCGTTTGCTGATGGCTTCGCCGATGCCGCGCGCGGCTCCGGTAACGACTGCTACCTGACTTGTAAGCTCCATTGTGTTCTCTCTCCCTTTGCGTTCTCAGGCACTTTTGATGCGGGTGCGGTGTCTTCATATCTACAGAAAATACGAGGTCAACCGTTTGGTGGGTTATGGCATCACATTTTCGCATTGACGGAATTGTAAAAACCGATTACTTGTCACTGATAGCTGCTGGTTTCTATAATTCAGCACAACCGCATTGAACAGATGAACATTTCCGGAAGAGCGGTCTGGTATGTTTCAATGCGATTGGAGCACCCTCCAATCCGCATCGAGCAATTATTCAGGAATTTTCCTAGGAGCGTTGAATGAAGAAAGTCGTCGTTGCTTCCGTGTTGGCAGTAGCCACCGGCGCTGCATTTTGTCTGCCTGCTGCCCTGGCGTTGGATGATGGCCAAACTCAGGGTGCACAATCCGGCCAGATCACGATTAAAGATCCGGCTGAATATAACGCTTACACTAACGCCGTGGGGCAATCTTCTCCAGCGGCAAAGGCTCAGGCGGTCGAGCAGTTCCTCCAGCAGTATCCGAACAGCGTGGTGAAGGAAGAGATGCTGGAACAGCTGATGGCGGCCTACGAACAAGCTGGGCAGGGCGACAAGGAACTCGATGCCGCGAACCGTCTGCTGCAGGTGAATCCAAACAGCCTGCGGGCTCTCACCATCGTGGTTTACATGGAGCAGAAAGACCCCTCCAAGCTGGATGACGCTTCTGCCAAGGCCAAGCAGGCCCTGGCTGCTCCCAAGCCTCCGGCGCTTTCCGATGCCGATTACCAGAAGCTGAAGGCTGCGACGACGCCGATCTTTGAAGGCGCCATTGCTGCGGATGCAAACTCCAAGAAGGATTACAAGGCCGCAATCGATGCCTATACGGCTGAGCTGAAGGCATACACCGATCCGACGCAGACCCAGTCGGGCCCTGGCCTGCTGGCGACTTATAACCTCGGTAACGCCTATGTACAGCAAGATCCAAAGGATCTTGTGAACGGCGTCTGGTTCCTGACTCGCGCTGCGCAATTCGCTCCCGCAGGCTACAAGGACCAGATCGAAAAGGCCGCCGAGTACTGGTACAAGAAGTACCACTGCGCAACGACGAATGCCACCTGCATGGCAAATCCGGACGGATATTCGGACATTCAGCAGCTTGCCAAGGCTAATCTCTTCCCGCCGGATTCCTATAAGCCGGTTGCAGCTCCGCCACCGCCTTCGCCACAGGATCTGGCACACCAGGCTGTGACGAGCACTCCTGACCTGAAGACGCTGGCGCTGGCTGACAAGGAATTCATCCTTGCCAACGGTACGCCTGAAGACGCGGGCAAAGTCTGGGATGTTCTGAAAGACGTGACGGCGGAAGTGCCGGGAACTGTGGTTTCGGCAACTGCCGACAGCGTGCAGCTTGCAGTTTCCGACGATGCCAAGCAGTCGCAAAAAGCGGACTTCACGATCAATATGAAGACCCCGCTCAAGGACATTCCTACTGCTGGCACGAACGCAACCTACGTTGGCACGTTCGATTCCTACACGCAGAACCCGGCTATGATCATCCTGAAGGATGGCGAGGCGCCCGCGAAGAAGACCCCGGCGAAGCGTCCGGCAACCACCACGCATCACCACACACAGGGATAACAGCTGGACAAACCTATAAACAGCAAGGGCAGCCTTCACGGGCTGCCTTTGTTGTCTGTAGGATAGAAGGGTGATCACGAGGAGCCGATGAGATTTGCCGGGTTTGCACTCGCTGTAGCCTTCCTGTTTTTGCGCTCGCCGCTGACCGCGCAGGTGACTCCGGTATATGGCGATCCGGCACAGGAAAAGCTGCTGTATCTTTTGCTGGAACATCGTTCTTCCGCAGAGATGAAGGCTGAGGACGCGGCGCTTCTCAACGCACGCAACCAGGAATTGCTGGCAGCGGCGACATTCTACGGCTATGAGATGAAGAGCAATGACTGGAGCTATGAGCAGTCAGTGTGCCCGCTGATGCCGGATTCGCTGATGCTGCGCTATTCAAGCAAAGATGCGGCAGGGGCAGACTCGCTTTTTGTGGCGCTGGTTCCGCGCAGCGCGGGGCGCGTTCGCATCGTGCCGGTGTTGACGCATGGCGCGACTCAATTTACGCCTGCCGCTAAGAATCCCCGGAATTTTCAATTGTTCAACCAGATGGTGCCTGCGGACGTGGCGCAGGCGAACAGCCAGGTAAGCGGGCAGTGGCTTCTGCTTTCCGTTTGTTACGCCGAAATGACCGGAGCGCAGCCGCAGATACCGAATCGTCCCGAAGTGGATTTGCGCCTGATTCCGACTTCGTCGCCCATGCTGCGCGCGACACTCGACGGCGCAGGCGAGGAGGTCCGTTTCGCGGCGCCCATTTCTCCGACGCAGTATACGGCCTGGAGCGTGAATTACGACAAGGCCGGCCGCATCGTGAACGCCTCGGCCGATACCCATTCCTTTACTCCTCCGGTAGAGGTAGCAGATACTCCGCCGCCTACGGGGTCGCCCATTGCAGCGCCGCCGCCACCGGTGAAAGTGATTCCTGCCTCTCATCCTCAGGCCGACGTGATTCCCCAATCTCCTACCCCGGCGCTTCAGGCAATTCCGGCACAGCCGCCGCCGGAGGCAAAGGCCATCGCGCCGAGGCCGCTACCGCAGGCAAAGCAGATTCGTGTGGCGAAGGAGCCGGAAGTGAGAATCATGCCGGATGCGCCGCCTCCGCCTGTAAAGGTGATTCCCGCGCCTCCTCCACCGACGGTCATTCCTGATTCGCAGCCTCAGTAGGGAAGCAGCTGCCATTTCAAGATCGGCAGGACGCTCGAGTAGTCGTCCGTCCAGAGGTCGATTCCGGGGCGGGGCAGCAGAGGCTGGCTGGCCTGCGTGACTTTAGGCTGAGTGAGAAATCGCTGGTTGTTGGTCAGCAGGATCCAATCGGCAATGAAGATGCCGTGATACAGATCAGCTTTGGAATGGACGATGATGGCGCGCATGCCTGCCTGTTGCGCCTCGCGCGCGATGACCGGTTCCAGGTTGAGATATTGGCTGGATGCGTGGAAGGCAATGATGCCGTCCGGCGTAAGGTGCCTGCGATAAAGCTGCAAAGCCTGCTGCGTGAGCAGGTGTATGGGGACGGCGTCGCCGGAAAAGGCATCGACGATCAGTACATCGAACGGAGGACCCTGCTCGCGGCTGATCGAAAAGCGGGCATCGCCGAGAACGACGCTGGTCTGGGCCGGGGTTTCACGCAAGTAAGTGAACAGGCTGCGCGCAATACGCTCGACGAGCGGGTCGATCTCATAGAAACGAAAGGTGTCGCCCGGCTGCCCGTAGGAGGCTAATGCTCCCGCGCCCAGGCCGACGATGCCGACATGACGTGGCTTGCCTTCGCAGCAGAGGCGCAACGCGAGTCCGACGCCGGAGAATGGCGCGTAGTAGGATGCCGGCTGCATGCGCATGCCATTGCCGAAGAACTGGGCTCCATGCTGAATGGTGCCGTGGTAAAGGGTGCGCGTGGTGTCGGCTTCCGGCGGCCAATGGGTTTGCGTAACGCGCAGCGTTCCGTAAAAGCTGCGCAGCTGTAGAAGAGCGTCCTGTCGCCAGGCGCGCGCCTGCGCCATTCCCACCCAGATCAATGCGATAGCTCCGGCGCTCCAGAATATCCGAGCCATAAAGCCGAAGTTCCAGCTGACAACGAGTGCCAGGACAGCGGCAAGGACGAGGCCGATGGCCAACTCATAGTTAGCGCGGAAGATGTTCGGAGCAAGGATTCCGACAAAGAGCGATCCCAGGGCGGAGCCGAGCGAGAGGGAAAGGTAAAAATCAGTCGCCGAGGCGGCTGCCGGGCGCAGGCGATAGAGCTCGCCATGAAAGAAGAAACAGAGCACGAACAGGCATGAGCAATAGAGCGGAACGGAAATTGGAACTGGCAGGGTTCCGTGCACGTCGTGCACGAGATAGCCAAGGATGCCGAGGGTGCAGGCTGTAAGCCGCAGCATAAACCAGCGCGGATAGGCGGTCGGGGAGTGGAAGGCGATGATGAAGCTGAGCAGATAGGCGGAGAGCGGCAGAATCCAAAGCAGGGGAATGGCGGCGACATTCTGGCTGAGGTGATTGGTGAAGGCACAGAGCAGGAGTGAGGCGCATCCGGGCAGCAGAAGCCAGAGCAATCGGCGCTGCGGAGAAATCGCTTCCTTCGGAGGTTCAGCCTCCGGCAGTGGAAGGCGGTGGTCGGGCAGTGTCTGGCGGATGCTCCAGGCGATACCGCCGCAGAGCACGGCAAAGAGAAAAAAGCCGCTTGACCAGAGGCGTGTCTGCATCCTGAGGGCAAGATGCGGCTCGACCCACACCGGATAAAGCAGGAGGGCGAGCAGCGCGCCTGCGTTCGAGAGCGAGAAAAGGCGGTAGGGCCGGTCCGCGTGGAAGCTGCGGGTATACCAGGACTGCAGAAGCGGGGTGGTTGCGGAGAGGGCAAAGTATGGCAGTCCGATAATCAGGCCCAACAGACCGAGAACGGTAAGCATGGGATGCCATGTGGCCGCCCATGCGCTGGGGCGTATATGCATTCCAAGCGAGGCCAGGGCAGCGGCGAGCAGGATGACATGCGTGATTGCCTGATGCCGCGGGCGCAGCCGGGTGGCGACTCGATCCGCATAAAAATAGCCGAGCAGCAGAGCCGTCTGAAAAAAGACGAGGCAGGTGCTCCATACCGCCGACGATCCGCCGAGCACCGGTAAGAGCTGCCTGGCAACGATGGGCTGTACGAGGAAAAGTAGAAACGCGCTCAGAAACACTACCGAGGCGTAGAGAAAGGTGAGCAGAGCCATGAGGGTCTGAACAGAATTTCTTCAGCCTACGCCGCTTTTATGATTCTGGTCTACACTCATCCAGGAAAGATTGGGGTGACCATGCTGGGACATGAAAAGATCATGGCGTTTGTGGGCGTAAGCGATGCTGATAAAGCGCGCGCTTTTTATCGCGACACGCTGGGTTTAACCCTGCTGCACGAAGACGGCTTTGCGCTGGCTTTCGATGTTGGCGGCATCATGCTGCGGGTGACGCCGGTGAAAGAGGTGAATCCGCAGCCGCATACAGTTCTGGGCTGGCAGGTGGCGGACGCTTCAGCGACAGTGCGCGCACTGGCCGCTGCCGGTGTGCGCACGGAGAAGTATTCGCACGTGTCACAGGATGACGACGGCGTGTGGGAGGCTCCGGGAGGCGCGAAAATCGCCTGGTTCCAGGACCCGGACGGCAACCTGCTAAGTATTGCTCAGTTATAAAAGCGCAAGCAGGGAAGTGGCTCAGTGCTTGTCTTTTTTGCCGGACTTTTTGACGAGCTGGTTCAGGCTTGTTTGATCAAGCTCTTTTTCAAGGGCTTTCTGTGCGTCTTTCAGCGCCTGCTGCAATGCATGGCTTAATTTATTAGTAGAGGTAGCGGAAGCCGATGCTGTATGGAAAATATCTCCCGGATCGAGCGCGCGGTAAATATCGGCCAGAGTGATGTCCCGGGCCGAACGCGCAAGACGCGAACCACCGCTTGGCCCCTTCTGGCTTTCCACCAGCTCGGCCTGTTGCAGCAAAGAAAAAACACGCCGGATGACGACCGGGTTTGTGTTGAGCTTGCGTGCCACATCTTCTGAGGTCTGCAGTACATCCGGTTCGGCAGCGAGCAGAAGCAAGGCGTGGACGCCGGTTGCGAATCGGGTATTGACGGCCATACTGCCACGCTACCATAGGTTTTCTCGAATCCGAATCGCAAAACAGGCATTTGCGCCTGCAACAGTCACGTATTCACATTGGCCTCGTGCTAGCATCAAAATTTCTTATCTAGTGAGGAAGGTGTTTTGCGGATTCTTTTTGTAGGAGACGTTTTTGGAAGCGCCGGGCGGCGCATTGTGCGGGAACACGTACGCCATGTGATCGAGCAGCGCGAAGTTGATCTGGTCATCATTAATGGCGAGAATGCAGCGGGCGGCTTTGGACTTACGCCTGTGATCGCCGAGGAGCTGTTCGATCTGGGAGCGCATGTGCTGACCACGGGCAACCATGTGTGGGACAAGCGCGAGATTATTGAATACATGCAGTCTGTGCCTGCGGACAGCCACGAGCGTCCGCGTCGAGTGATACGGCCGGCGAACTATGTAGCCGGAACGCCGGGGCATGGCTTTTATCAGGGCCAGCTCGCTTCAGGACAGGAGTACGCGGTCATCAATCTGCAGGGACGCGTGTTTATGGCGTCGAGCGATGATCCATTTCGCGTGGTGGATGCGATGCTGAAACAGATTACTGCGAAGGTAATTCTGGTGGATGTTCACGCCGAAGCGACCTCGGAGAAGGCTGCGCTTGGATGGTATCTGGATGGCCGCGTGACCGCTGTACTGGGAACACATACGCATGTGCCTACTGCCGACGATCGTGTGCTGCCCGGCGGCACTGCGTACCAAACAGATGTGGGCATGAGCGGACCGTATGACAGCATCATCGGCGTTGAGAAAGAGCTGGTACTTCAGCGATTTCTTACCGGCATGCCCGCGAAATTTGAAGCAGCCAAGGGCGATCCGAGAATGGCGGCTACTCTTATCGAATGTGACGGATCTACAGGGCGTGCGTTCAGTACGCAGCGATTACTACTGGGAGAGTGACTTTTATAGCTGGAGAGAAGCGTACCTTCTGCGGGAACAGCTTCTCTTTTCCGGAACAAGAAACGGCAGGTCACTTTTCTTCGTGATATTCCTGCTCAGTGTTGATCTCCCACAGTTCATGCTTATCCATGTTTCCGGCAATAATGTTGTCCACCGCAGTCATTGCCGTCAGCATGGAGTGGTCCTGATTGTTGTACTTGTGCATGCCATTGCGGCCTACCAGGAACAGGTTCTCGAATCGATCCATATAACGAATGATTTCATCGAAGCGGTCGTAGGTTCCGAAATAAGCAGGGTAGGTCTTAGGCACGCGAACGACGTGAGCATCGAGCACATCTTCCGATTTCAGAATTCCGATCTTTTCTATTTCCGCGATGGCAAATTTCTTAATCTCTTCATCGCGCATGTGCCATAGCTCATCTGTGTCATAGCAGAAGTATTCAAGGCCGATCCACATCTTGTCCGGATCGGCCACAAGATATGGACTCCAGTTGTTGAATATCTGCAGCCTTCCTACCTGCACGTCAGGCTCCTGAATATAAATCCAGGTGTCTTTGAGCGGCGAGCCATCGGGCTCAGTCACGGAAAGCTTATTCACCAATAAGCCGACGGTGAGAAAATCGCGATAGACAAGGCCGTCGCTGATGGCTTGAATTTCCTCTGGCACGGAGACATCAAGGCTGCGGATCAGCTCGCGTATCGGCATCGTCGAGAAGACATAATCGGCGGCAAAGCGGCGCGTCTCACCAGCAGCATTCGCTGCTTCAACTGCAACCACGCGATCATTCTCGACATGCAGGCGATTGACGCGCCAGCCAAGCTGAACGCAGCCTCCCTTTTGTGTAACTAACTCAGCTACATACTCCCAAAGCTGGCCAGGGCCGTATTTAGGGTAGAGAAATTTTTCGATAAGGGAAGTTTCAGTTTCCTTCTGCGCAATATCTGACGCCTGCTTGCGGCTGAAAGCCTTCTGAAAGAAGTGCGCCAGGGCCGAGCGCAGCGAAAGACCTTTAATGCGTTGCGCTCCCCATTCGGCGCTGATGTGATCACAGGGAACTCCCCAGACCTTTTCCGTATAGGACTTGAAGAAGGTACGATACAACTCTTCGCCGAAGCGATTGATGAGGAAGTCTTCGAGCGTAACCTCCTGCTTGCGGGGAAACAGTCTTGCGCGAATGTAGCTGGTTCCGATCCTGAGCATGCGCCACGTGCCGAGCTGGTGGAGCGTCCTGCCGCTGAGGCTGAGCGGATAATCAAAAAATGTACGCAGAAAATAGATGCGGCTCTTGCGTTGTCGCACCAGCATGACGAGATCAGAGTCGGAGCCAGCCTCGGCAGTTGCGACCTTGCGCTCCTTATTCTGATAACGAATCGCATGCTCGCCATCACCGTTTTCTTCGGCACTGACCGGCATCAACTCTGTCCACCAGTTCATGACGCGGTCAGATTTAGAGAAGAAGCGGTGGCCGCCGATATCCATGCGGTTGCCCTTGTAACGCACCGTGCGCGAGATCCCGCCGATTTCCTGGCTTGCTTCAAGCACGATAGGGCGAATATCCGAGCGACGGAGAAACTCGAGCGCAGCAGTCAAACCTGCGGGGCCCGCGCCGATAATGAGGGCGGTCGGTCTCTCGTTCATCGACTGCATCCGGTGAGGAAGGGGAGAAGATGGAGGGAAGTACAAGGGCTGGTGCTAAGGGGGAAAAAACAATTCGTCATTCGTGATCTGCTTACTGCCAGTTCCGGCTCTTGCGCGGATAGCGTCCTAACTAGTTTATTTTAATAGACGCGAACCGCTCCCCGGCGGTCTACCAGCAACCTCTTTGGCGGATCGCGTATCTCATTGCAAGTAGACTCATTCCAAGGAGCGAAATCATGAATCCAGCGAAATTTTGGGCGGTATTTACCATTGGGGTAGTGGCAGGCGCAGCAGTAGCGCTCTTATACGCTCCGCAGGCAGGCGAAAAAACCAGAAAACAGGTGCGCCGCAGGCTTGAAGATGCGGGTGATTACGTTAAGGACACCGCTGACACGATCAGCGACCGCGCCAATAAGGCCTATAAGGTCAGCAAGGGCGCGGTCGAAGATGCGTTTGACACGGCCAGCAGCGTATATGATGCCGCTGCGAAGCGTGTCCAGCAGATCGTTTAATTTTCCGGTAACGGCTTGAGCTTGACGGTCCGCCCGGTGCGGACCGACTCGCGCGCCGCGTCCAGAATCTGCATCACGATCATGTTTGTATCCAGCGAGGTGAGATCGCCGTCGGGCTTCAACGTGCCCTGCATTACGGCTGCCAGATAGTGGAGGGAAGTATCTTGTGGGGCCGTCAGAGGTTCTGCAGTGGTTTCACTATCCTGCTTCTCGCCAACAAAACGAAGACGCAGTTTTGTGAGTCCAACGGTGATGGCATAACCTTTGTTTCCGTAGATTTCAGAATCCTTGCGGGCGAAGCTCCAGTCCCATGACGGCATGAGGACAGCCTGTGCTCCTGGATATTGGAGAATGATGGTTGCGTCGTCATCTACTCGCGGATAGGTTTCAGGCTTATTCGTTTGAGCGACGGCTGTCACGCTGATCGGTGCTTTGCCATGCATCCACCAGGTCATCAGGTCAGCGCCGTAGCAGCCAAAATCATAGAGAGCTCCCGCACCATTTGTTGCCGGATCCGTAAGCCACTTTAGAAATTCAGGCTGCACGCCGATCTCTTTCGGGCCCTCGTGGCCATCGTGCACAACGACTTTTCGCACATCTCCAAGCTTGCCCTGGTTAATGAGGTCATAGACCGCACGATTGCTGGAATACCAAGTGGTCTCATAATTCACCAACACCTGAATATGGTGCGCACGCGCAGCGCGGCGGATGGCGAGCGCGTCGTCGAGTGAGATGGTCAGCGGCTTTTCCACCATCACGCTCAATCCATGCTGCGCTGCCTGTTCGATCACTTTGCGATGATCGCCTACAGAGGTATAGACGAGGAGTGCCTGAGGATGACGGGCGCTTACCATCTGATCGAGCGACGTGTAGAAGAGGCTTGAATCAAGATGGAACTGCTGTTGATATCGATCAGCTAAAGCTTTGTCTGCTTCGACGATGCCCACCAGTTCCACGTCGTGTTGATTCGGAAACTGATGAAAAAATCCTCCGATGTGGCCATGTTCGAGCCCGTAGATGGCAACGCGCAGGGGCGCCGGCTGCGACTGCGCAAAGCTGACGGCTGGAATGAAAAAGCTGGCGACCAGGAAGGCGAGTTTTTTAAGCGATGTCATAGATGTCATAAAAGTGGTATCGATTCCACGAGGAATTGTAATCGCCGGGAAATACTTTGTCGCAAATAAAGCGAAATTTTCGCCCAAAAAAAGCTGTTGCTAAACGCCTTTACCGCTGTGCGTTGAAAATTCTGTCGTAAGCATGGCCATCACCGCGCCGCACGCGATATTGCTAAATAGAAGGCTCAATTGCCACTCGTCTTCAGCGGGTGTTAGCCTCAAAGGGAATTAAATCTTGCGGTCCTCATTTCTTATCCAGCTGGGAGATATCCAGACACATGCAGACGACGTATAACGGGAAAGCTCTGCCCACCGATGGCGAGCCGATTCAGTATGCAAACGGGAAGTACGACGTGCCAGATCACCCGATCATTCCTTTTATTGAGGGCGACGGCACCGGACGCGACATCTGGCGTGCATCGCAACGCGTGTTTGATGCTGCTGTAGAGAAAGCTTACGGCGGCAAGCGCTCGGTCAAGTGGTTTGAGGTTTACGCGGGCGAAAAGGCATTCCGCGAATTCAAGAACTGGCTGCCTGACGATACGGTCAACGCCGCGCGTGATCTGCGTGTCTCGATCAAGGGGCCGCTGACGACGCCAGTCGGCGGAGGTATCCGCTCGCTGAACGTGGCGCTACGTCAAATTCTTGATCTCTATTCCTGCGTGCGTCCGGTGAAGTATTACCAGGGCGTGCCCAGCCCGGTGAAGTATCCGGAAAAGCTCGACGTTGTCATCTTCCGCGAAAACACTGAAGACGTGTACGCCGGCATTGAATTCAAAGAGGGAACTGCCGAGGCGAAAAAACTGATCGACTTCCTGAATAACGACATGCTGAAGGGCGGCAAGAAGAAGGTCCGCGAAGATTCAGGCGTCGGCATCAAGCCCATCTCCATTACCGGCACCAAGCGTCTTGTGCGCTATGCGATCAAACACGCGATCGAGAACAACCGCAAGTCAGTCACACTCGTGCATAAGGGCAACATTCAGAAGTTCACGGAAGGCGCATTCCGGGAGTGGGGCTATGAGGTTGCAGTCGATGAGTTCCGCGACGCAATCGTGACCGAACGCGAGAGTTGGATTCTCGGCAACCACGAAACGAATCCGAATCTCACCGTCGAGCAAAATGCTGCGCTCATCGAGCCGGGACTGGAGTTCGGTTCTGAAGACTTTCGCAAAGAACTGTACGCCGAGATCAAGGGCGTGCTCGATTCGATCGGCAAGTCGCACGGCAGTGGTCAGTGGAAGAAGAAGATTCTTATCAACGACCGCATCGCCGACTCCATCTTCCAGCAGGTCATCATCCGGCCCGACGAATATAGCGTCCTGGCCTGCCCGAACCTCAATGGCGACTACATCTCCGACGCCTGCGCGGCGCAGGTTGGCGGCCTCGGCATTGCACCCGGAGCCAATATTGGCGACGGTTTTGCGGTCTTCGAGGCTACGCACGGTACCGCTCCAAAATACGCCGATAAGGACGTCATCAATCCCGGCTCGGTGATTCTTTCCGGTGTGATGCTCTTTGAATTTCTTGGCTGGCATGAGGCTGCAAAGCTGATCGAGTCGTCTATGGAGAAGACGATTCAGCAGAAGTATGTGACCTACGATTTCGAGCGCCAGATGCAGGGCGCAACCAAAGTCAAAACCAGCGAATTTGCAACTCGGATGATCGGGAACATGTAGGGAAGCAGTCTCCCTGGGGCGCAGCGAACAGTATCCTTCGCTGCGCTCAATGCGACAATAGTTCATAGAGAAGGAGAAGTATGCGTAAGAAGGTAACAATTGTAGGTGCGGGAAATGTAGGCGCCACGGCGGCGCACTGGATCGCCTCGAAGGAACTCGCCGACGTAGTTCTGATCGACGTAGTCGAGGGTATCCCGCAAGGCAAGGGCCTCGATCTGCTCGAAGCCATGCCCATTGAAAAGCGTGACTGCCAGATCACCGGAACCAACGATTACGCTGACACGGCCAATTCTGACATCGTAGTGATTACGGCGGGCATTCCGCGCAAGCCCGGTATGAGCCGCGACGACCTGCTGCAGACCAACTACAAGATCATGTCCGACGTGGTCAGCAAGGTTACGGCAGCGTCGCCCAACTGCATCCTTATTATCGTCTCCAATCCACTCGATGCCATGGCACAGGCTGCATTCAAGCAGGCCAAGTTCAACCGTGAGCGTGTCATCGGAATGGCCGGCGTGCTCGATTCGGCCCGTTTCCGTACCTTTATCGCGGAAGAACTGAAGGTTTCAGTCGAAAATGTGACCGCTTTTGTGCTCGGCGGACACGGCGACACCATGGTTCCGCTGCCGCGTTATTCGACGGTCGCCGGAATCCCGATTACCGAGTTGATCGAGCCGACGAAGCTGGAAGCGCTGGTGCAACGCACCCGTGACGGCGGCGCCGAGATCGTCAAGCACCTCAAAACCGGCAGCGCATATTATGCGCCTTCGGCAGCGGCAGTGGAGATGGTCGAAGCCATTCTCAAGGATAAAAAGAAAATCCTGCCATGCGCAGCCTATCTCCAGGGCGAGTATGGAATCGACGGTCTCTATGTCGGCGTTCCATGCAAACTGGGCGCACGCGGCCTGGAGCAGATCATCGAGATCAAGCTGACCGCCGAAGAAGACGCAGCACTCAAGAAGAGCGCTGAAGCAGTGAAGGAACTGTGCGCTGTTATCGGCGTTTAATCGATTAATATGGCCCGCTTTTGTGGGCCTTATTGTTTTGGCAAGCTGGATACTTGTGCTAACTTCGACGCATGGCGAGAATCTCGATCTTGTCGGTCGATGACGATCTACTGGAATACGATGAGAATAAGCAGTTCGCCGTCCGTGCTCTAAGGGCCAGCGCGGCTCAGGACCGTTTCAAAATACACTCCCTGACTAACGACTACGAAGAGGCAGACATCATCCTCTACGTCGCTATGGGGACATGTGGCGACTTTTCGGAGAGAGTTCGTGCACATCCTCTGTATCGCAAATATCCAGAGAAGAGCTTTCTCTTCGATTCAGCGGATCATTTACGTCCCACGATTCCGGGGGTGTTCGCGTCGCTGCGCAAAAAACACTATTCGCCGGAACACACACGGACTGGCTTTTATCTTCTCCCGGAAAATCCGCTGGTCGATCACCGTCCAATAGACGGAAACGAAAAATATCTCGCGGGCTTCGTTGGTTCCAGCGATACCCATCCCGTTCGTGAGCAGATTTGTAGCTATCAAAGGCCAGATATTTATGTATTGGATAGCGCAAAGGAAAGCTACCGAATTTCAGCCTGTGCCCGCGCGGACGCGGACCCGGAAGTATCCGGCTCTATGATTCCATGAAGACGGGCCGGGCCTGCATCATTCTTGCTGACGAATGGATCCCAAACGAGGGCGTCGACTGGGATGCTTTCGCGGTTTTCGTGCCCGAGAAGGATGTCGCAGAAATACCGGCACTGCTGGAGCGGTTGAAGCCTCGCGCGGCGGAAATGGGTCAGCGGGCGCGCGCCGAATGGGAGAAATGGTTCTCAGAAGAAGTGCGCTTCCACCGCGTTGCCGAACTTTGCTTAGACATGCTGGCGCAGCGGAAAGTGCATGGAGCGCTGCGGCGGATCTATCACTTGAGGTATATCGTTTCCTCGCCGTCTGACATGCGGCGATACATGATTAGCAAGAAGTATCTCTATAAGCTCTATGGAAGGGTATTCTGGTAAGCTACCTCACTTAACAGAATATCCGTTATCGGACGTAAACTAGCGGGGGGCGAGGCCGGGGGCAAGCGAGGGGCGACCTTTATCGAGTCTTTCTTGCGATCTATCCTACTCTGCCTGACAAAAACTCGTGTCCAGCGATTCGTTCTGTATTGAATACTTCAATTTCTTAAGGCGATCTCCTTGAAAAAACACCTGTTAAGCCCGATATTCCACTAAGCGCTTAAACCGCGTTCAGGCGTCCACCTGCTTGTGTATGATCGGAGATGAAAATTTCCAGCTTCACGAGGATGCCACCTGCATGAAAATCCGGCTCGCCCTGATGATGTTTCTTGAATACTTTATCTGGGGCGGCTGGTATGTCACCGTCGGCACCTGGCTGGGACGCACACTGCATTTTTCCGGTGGCGAGATCGGGCTGGTAGCCGGGACTACCGCGGTTGGGGCTGTCGTCTCTCCTTTCTTTGTCGGGCTCATCGCCGACCGGCTTTTTGCTGCCCAGAAGGTTCTGGCGGCGCTTCACCTTCTGGGTGCGGTCCTTCTATTCTTTGCCTCATCGCAGACTACTTTTGGTCCGGTCTATGTCCTGGTGCTGCTGTACGCCCTGTGCTACATGCCTACCATGGCTCTGACCAATTCGTTAGCCTTTCGCCAGATGCGCGACCCTAAGATTGAGTTCGGACCGATCCGGGTACTGGGAACGGCTGGCTGGATTTGCGCTGGACTCCTAATCGGCAGCCTGCGGCTGGAGGCTACGTCGATGCCCATGCGTCTCGCAGCTGCGGCTTCCCTTCTGATGGCTATTTACAGCCTCACGCTTCCGGATACTCCGCCGCTGGCCAAGTCGACGGCGTTTACCGCGAAAGATATCTTTCCGGTCGAGACCATGCGGCTCTTTAAGGACCGCTCGTTTGCCATCTTCGCGCTGGCTTCGTTCCTGATCTGTATTCCGCTGCAGTTCTACTACGCGTTTACCAATCTCTTCCTCAATGAGGCTGGAGTGCATAACGCTGCCGGCAAGATGACGGGTGGACAGATGTCCGAGCTCTTCTGCATGCTGCTTATTCCGTGGTTTTTCCGGCGGCTTGGCGTCAAATACATGCTGATTTCTGGCATGTCGGCATGGGCGCTGCGCTACGCGTTGTTTGCCTTCGGCAATGCAGGCAGTGGCATGTGGATGTTGTGGCTTGGAATTCTACTGCACGGCATCTGCTATGACTTTTTCTTTGTCACAGGGCAGATTTATGTCGATCGCAAGTCGCCGCTGGCGTTGCGGGCGGCTGCCCAGGGGTTGATTACGCTCATTACTTATGGAGCCGGCATGCTGGTGGGATCGTGGCTGTCGGGATATGTGGTTGACCGGTACACGCTACCTTCGACTTCGGCAATTGCCACGCATGACTGGCGGTCGATCTGGTTTGTTGCCGGGGCCTGCTCGGCGGTGGTGCTGGTGGCTTTCTTCTTCACATTTAAGGAGAAGGATCAGGACATTCCTGTTCGGGAACCCGAGGCGGTTGGGAGCGTCGGGTAGGTGGATACCCCCTCCCCCTCCCAATTGTCTCTCTTTTCTAATGTTTTCAACGACTTAGCGGGGTATCATCCCCCGCTATCCTATTGATTCTGCTTGGGTTAGATCGGTTCTAGGGTTTTCAATCACTTAGCAGGGGGTCCTCTTCAGCGCTGAATGTTTGCTCTGATAGTTTTATTTTAACCTTTTCAGGGGTAATTCTCTGCCAATTGTCGTTGTCACGATTGCATCTATTTTTCAGCTATTTACGATGGTAAATATAAATTATTTATTGACAGGTTCTCGGCAAGCCCGGGGCTAAAGCCCCTTTTTGCGGGCTTGTTCTATTCACCGGCCTGAAGGCCGGTGCTTCTACCCAGCGTTGCTTTGCAACGCTTTATAAAAGAAAACCGCAGGTCGCTTCGACTCCGCTGCGCTCAGGATGACGGCCGGTTAGAGAGTCGATTGCAGCTTGGAGGAGTCGCGCCACCATTGGAAGAGAAGTACGAGGGAAATGAAGATGAGAGCCAAGGTAAGGCCGGTCCATAGGCCGATGATTCCCTTCCCGTGCCAGAAGCAGAGGACGTAGCCGAGCGGGAGGCCGAAGATCCAGTAGCCGGCGAAGTTCGCCAGCATGGGCACGCGGGTTTCTCCGAGGCCGCGGAGCGCTCCGGTGGAGATGGTCTGGATGCCGTCAAAGATCGAGAAGGCGGCGGCCATTGCCAGTAGCGGAATGCCCATGCGCACTACGTCAGCCTGATTGGTATAGATGATGAGGATAGCGTGCGGTGCGACGAGGAAGACGACGGCGGAGCAGGCCATGAAGCTGACGCCGAGCATCAGGGCGAGCCATCCGGCGCGGCGGGCGCATGGGCCGTCTCCGGCACCGACGGCGTGGCCGACAGCGACGGCTGCGGCTGCCGATGTTCCCAGCGGGACCATATAAGAAAATGCGGCGCAGTTGAGCGCGATTTGATGTGCGGCTAACGCTGCCGGGGCAAGGCGCGCGGCCATGACGGTGGCTGCGCCGAAGGCTCCGACTTCCATGACGATCTGTCCGGCGGCGGGAACACCGAGCTTCATCAGGCTGCGGATACGCTCGAGGGCGATTCCTGGCCAGTGTTCGAAGAGCGAGTGGCCGCGTCCGGCTTCGTTTTTCCAGGCAGCGAAGATGAGCACGCCTGCCATGTAGACGCGGGCGAGGCAGGTGGAAAGCGCCGATCCGCGTACGCCCATGGCCGGCAGTCCGAGATGGCCGTAAATGAGCGCCCAGTTCCCTACCCAGTTGATAAGGTTGGCGGAGATGAGCGCGAAGGTGACGGGACCGACGCGCTTGACTCCTTGAAGATAGCGGCGGAAGGCGGCGTAGAGGAGCAACGGTAAAGTGCCCCAGTTGAGCATGCGCAGGTACTGCGTGGTCTGCGCGCTGACAGTGGGGTTGGTGCCGAGATACGGGAAGACCAGCGGCGCGGCCCAGAGAAAGAGCATGAGAAAGGGCGTGAAGATGAGCGCGATGTAGACGCCCTGCGAGAGCCAGCGATGACATTCGTCTAAGTCGCCGCGTCCATAGGCCTGCGAGACGAGCGTATCGAGCCCGAGCAGAATGCCGATGCCGAAGAGCGCGGGCGCGTAATAGAGTGCGTTGCCCATGCCGACGGCGCCGATGGCTTCGGCGCTGAGACGGCCCACCATGATGGTGTCCACGATGGACATGGACATCCATCCCAGCTCAGAGAAAACGACTGGGATGGCAAGCGCGAGCAGCGAACGCAATTCGCTCTTCCATCGTGTTTTTTCAGTGTGGACGGGCATCCTGCCAGTGTAGCGAATGCGGGGTGGATGGGTGAGATGGTGAATAGCGGGCGGAAGAAAAGGGTATTCGGGAAGTTCTTAACGTCGGTTCGAATCCCACTCTCTCTCCGCCGCGCGCGTGAGAGATTCGAGCGGGTCGAATGTGTTAACTTTAGTAAGAACCTTCCTACTGGAGAGATGGCCGAGTGGCTGAAGGCGCACGCTTGGAAAGCGTGTTTAGGGGAAACTCTAACGTGGGTTCGAATCCCACTCTCTCCGCCATAGAAATTCTCTTATTTCATTTCGATAATCTGAACGTTCGAACGCTGTAGCTCTCACTTTCTACACGCGAAACTATTAAGCAACAGCTCAACCCCTCTGTTTTCAATACAAGCTCAAACGTATCCTATGAGCTTATTGGTGTAATGCAAAACGAAAGGCAATGTTGATATTCACTGGGACTGCGATTCCGTCCCGAGTAGCCGGTTTAAATCGATCTTGAGAAGCCGCATATAATGCCTCCTCATCCAGACCAGCGCCGATGGCTCGCACCACTTGCAAACCTACGGGTATACCATCGATGCCGATCCTCATATGTACTACAACGGAGCCACTCACCATTAATTCGCCAGCAATTCCTGAATATTTGGGTGACGTGTAAACGGTCGCTGTCGGAGGTAACACTGAACCGCCAACCGAGTAGGCATGTTGCGCATCCTCATCCTCGTCACTTCCGTTGGCCATCACGTTGACACACTGGTTCACTTTCTTTTCTGCATCTTCACTGATCGCAGGTGGCACAAAGTAATTCGCTGCATAACACTTCCAATAGGGCGGCACCGATGTTGCAAGTTGCTCTAATCCATCTGCGAAAATGTTAGCGAGAGCCGTGTCAAAAGTTTCTCTAGAATCTTTCTGCACGGTAATCTGGACCTCCTCAGAGGCATGAAAATTGCTCTTGTCGCCATGTCGAAATGACGGCCAGATCTGAGTTGTCGAGGAGATCATCTTTCTTTCTAATCCCTGTTTTCCATCCTCCGTTGCCACGAGCGTCACTCGGTTCCCATGAATAATGAGCGAATTGCCTTGAAGCGCTACGCTTTTCACGTCCACGCCGCTAAGCGTAATTGGGCCAACCGGCGATTTATTCAGAAGCTTTCCTGTCCCATCGAAGTCTAATCTGTCGGCAGACCAAAATCCTCGCAGATACAGAGGTTTTCCCACCAGTCGAGCATTCAATTCGGAATCAAGGGGTTGGCTTGCTGCGGATCCAATTGTTGAAAGAAAAACCACTGCCAAGATTACGAGAGCCTGAAAACGATCCACCAAATTTCCTCATACTGTCTAATATGGCCTTACGCCAAATACTTTTAGCGTCACGAAGACGTTCCGGGATGCGTTCGTTTCAGCATCTCATCAGTTAGTCCCACAATAATTCTAAAAGAAGTTTATTTCTCATGGCGAAAGAATCGGCGACCCAGCTTGGCTTGAGATTCTTCCTACCTTCGGTCGTCAGAATGACGGCGTTTTATCGTGATGTGGATAAGGTGTGACAGCGATATTAGAACTGGCGGGTGGCCCAGTTTTTGCGTTGGGGACTTCACATTGTAAAGATGTGGGATAGAGCAGTCCCGTGTCTCAGAAGCGAGACATGGGTACCCATATATTTTGGGCTGGAAGAAAACTGCAGGTCCCTCCGCTTCGGCCGGGATGACAAATCTCTTTAAGAGATTTCGTTGGGTTTGGGATCTGATCGGCAGCGAAAGGTTTGAAGTGTGCCGGGGCTAAAGCCCCCATATATTTCTGCGCTTATTCACCGGGCTGAAGCCCGGTGCTTCTACCTTATGCTTTTACATAATGCTTCTTCCTAATGCTTTCTGCCTAATGATGCTTCTATCCAAACTGCTTCAGAATGACTATGGCCTGAGGTTGGCGAAGACGCAGGCTCTATCGGAGATTCGGCCTCGTAGCGCCGCATAGAGGGCAGCTCAGGCGGTTGTGCGGCGTGCGGGCAGAAGTCTTTCGTCGAAGGTTTGTAGGTTATTGCGGCCTGTGTCTTTCACGTTGTACATGGCGGCGTCGGCGTTGCGGAGAAGCTCTTCGGCGGTGCAGCCGTCTTCGGGAAAGACGGAGACGCCGACGCTGAGGATCAGGCTTATGTTTCGTCCGCTGATCTCAACAGGCTGCACGGTGTTGCGGATAATCTGTTGGCCGCAGTGCATGATGTCCTGCAGGGTGCGGAATTCGGGCATGATAATGACAAACTCGTCTCCACCCATGCGCGCTACTGTGTCGGACTCGCGCACGGAGGAGAGCAGACGCTGCCCTACAGTGGCGAGGAGGACATCGCCGTCGGCGTGGCCGAGTGAGTCGTTGATCTGTTTGAAGTGGTCAATGTCAATGAGGAGGACTGCGACCTTCTGGCCGTGGTTCTGTGCGCGGAGGACAGCCTGGCGGAGACGCTCGTGGAGCAGCATGCGATTGGCGAGGCCGGTGAGATGGTCGTGATGGGCAAGATAGTGGATGTGATCGGAGCGGCGGCGGTGCTCGGTGACGTCGCGGCTGGTGACGGCGATGCTGTTGTTGCCGAGCCTGACGACCTGGACGTTGAGCCAGGTGGCCTTGATCATTTCGTCATCGATGTAGACTTCGCAGGTGTAGGGAGTTCCGGTGCGGACGACCTCACGGTATTTGTGAATGAGGCCGGATTCGATCATGAAGGGCCGAACTTCAGTGAGGATTTTGCCGTAGAGGGTTTCCCGAGGCATGCCGAGTCGACGCTCGGCGTTAGGGTTGATGTAGCTGAAGGTGAAGTCGAGGATTGTGCCGGAGGTATCGGGGATGCCGTCGAAGATGTAGAAATCGTCCAGAGCGCATTCGGCTGCGGCGAAGAATCGGGCGTGACTGGTGATGGCGATTGGGGTTGCCGTGCGAGGGCGTCGAGCAAGGACGGCATTGAAAAGAGTGAGGGGCTTACTCCAGAGACGTTTCGTCCGCATACCAGCTTTGGGCCTGTCGATCAGCACAGATGGGATATTGATAGCAAATTATATCGTCCAGATGGCGGTGGCCCAGATCTAAAGTCAGGGCGACATCGACGGGTATTTCATTCGGCGGGTGCATGGCGCACCAACCATTCATGTCCGAAAACCGCCAGTTAATCTTTTAGCAAGTGCGAAGATTGAAACATGGAACTGCCCGCTCGTGAAGTTGGTTATCGCGCTTTGCAGAGCCGAGACGCGCGTTTTGACGGCCTGATCTTCGTCGGGGTTACATCGACAGGTATCTACTGTCGCCCTATATGTCCGGCACGTACAGCGAAGTTTCAGAACTGCAATTTTTTCGGCTCGGCTGCGGCTGCGCAGGACGCAGGTTTTCGACCATGCCTTCGCTGTCGACCGGAGACGGCTCCCGATCTGGCTTCATGGCGTGGAACTTCGAATACGGTTTCTCGTGCGCTGGCGCTTATCGCAGAAGGCGCCCTGGATGGCGATGGAAACGGCGTTGAAAAACTGGCCGGACGTTTGGGATTGGGCGAGCGTCAATTACGACGCTTGTTCCTGCAGCATCTGGGAGCGTCTCCGATCTCGGTTGCGCAGACCCGCCGCGTGCTTTTCGCGAAGCAGCTTATTCATGAAACCCGCATGCCGATGACTGAGGTTGCGATGGCCGCTGGATTCGGCAGCTTACGACGATTTAACGAAACATTTCGCGATCTGTTCCATCGCGCTCCCAGCGCTTTGCGCAGGAAGAACGCTGCAAAGGATGCGGAGAAGGATGTGGTGTGCTTCAACTTCGCTACCGTCCGCCATATGACTGGGACTGTATGCTCGACTTCCTGCGGGCGCGCGCGATTCCGGGCCTAGAAGTTGTGGAGGATGAGCGTTATCTGCGTACTGTTGACGTGGACGGAACATTCGGCAGCATCGAGGTGAGGCATCTTCCGCATCGGCAAAGTCTCGGTGTCAGGATCTGCTTTCCGGATGTCAGGTCGCTCCCAGCCATCGTCACCAGGGTGCGACGGGTCTTCGATCTCGGAGCTGATATCGAAACGATCGACGCTCATCTCTCCGGCGATCCGGTGCTTGCTCCGCTCGTGGCGCAGCGTCCCGGGTTGCGAGCTCCCGGCGGTTGGGATGGTTTTGAAACCGCAATACGCGCAGTCCTGGGCCAGCAAATCAGCGTTGCCGCTGCACGCCAATTGGCGGGTAAACTTGTCGCTCTCCACGGCCGCGCTGTTCCGAAGTCTTTTCTCATCCATCACGATTTGTCACACGTGTTTCCTACATCGAAGCGGCTGGCCTCGGCTGCCTCGCTTGGGGTGGGCATGCCGGCTGCTCGTTTGTCGGCATTGAAGGCAGTAGCTGAGGCGGCATTTGGCGATCCGAATCTCTTTCGTCCCTTTGGCAATATCGAAGAGACAGTTGCACGGTTGCGGTCTATTCGCGGTATCGGCGAATGGACGGCACAGTATATTGCGCTGCGCGCTATCCGCGAGATGGACGCTTTCCCGGTCACTGATATTGGACTGCTCCGCGGTGCGGCTTTTATAGAGGGAGAAAAAACGACGCCTGCAAATCTCTTGAGCCGCGCTGAATCATGGCGGCCATGGCGTGCCTACGCGGCGCAGCACCTTTGGGCTGCGGGCGGAAGCCGCCCGTATGTTCCAAGTTAATTCGAACGAGAGGGGATACGACTATGAGTCTCGCCTGGAAAATAATGGAATCGCCGGTAGGAAAGCTGAAACTCGTCGCAAGCGACAAAGGTCTGGCCGCCATCTTATGGGAAAACGACCGGCCACACCGTGTGCGCCTCGACGATCTGGTTGAGGACGAGCAACATCCTATTCTTGTTAAAACAGAAGGCCAGCTGCGAGAATACTTCGCTGGAAAACGAAAAGAGTTCTCCATTGCTCTCGATATGCAAGGCAGTCGATTTCAGAAAGATGTATGGGAGGCTTTGCTCGCGATACCATTCGGCGAGACAAGAAGCTATGGACAGCTTGCGAAACAGCTCGGGAACCCGCGTGCGACACGGGCCGTTGGAGCAGCGAACGGAAGAAATCCAATATCAATTATCGTGCCTTGTCATCGCGTGATTGGGTCGTCCGGAAAACTTACGGGCTTCGCAGGTGGCCTCGAAACGAAAGCGCATCTGCTCGATCTGGAGCAGAAAGACTGTAACCTGTTCAGCAAGAGGATTCCGACATGACGTCTCCCCCAAATGTCGTTAAAGAATCAGAGCAACGGTCCCGTACAGCCAGACATCTTGCTGCTCACGCCATCGTCGCGCTACGCGCGGGTTTCCGTGTCGAACGAATTGCGCTGGACGCAATCTCGAATGCGCACGGAGGCGTAGTTTGCGATTGGAAGCAAGCGAGAGAAGCCTATCGCGACGACGAAAAATTAATCCATCGAAGTTTTGCTCTTGTTTACGTCGGAGGTCTTATAGATCAAGAACATCTTGAGAATATCACTGATGACCTCCGCGCAGAGATGAAGGCCGATATGGCGGCATCCGAAGATTCTCGCGAGACCGCTGTTGCGTGGAATCTGGTCGCGTCAGTTCAAGAGACTAATGCATTCGCACGGATAGGCTATAAGCTGGCTTCGCGTCTGATCAAAAAAGATGGACCGCTCATCGAAAAGCTCTCAGTTCTTCTGGCAGAATGGGGATCTGTGGATGAAGCTTCTCTTATGGAATGGTTTCAGCAAAACGCTTCGCCGTATTCTCTCGACGAATTGGAAAAAACAAATACCTACTAGACTTTAAGTCCGCCTGGTGCTTCACGTCGTTTCATCGTGCGAACAGGCGTGGAAATACTGCAGGCTGGGGTTGTGCTGCATCATATCGTTCAATAAGCCTTGCGTGGGCTCCCATTCTCCGATCGGGGGATAGAGCAGCATGGCTTTGCGTGCGAGCATGGTCGATCCCGATACGGCAGCCTCAATCGCCGCGCGCTCATAAGCCTTGACTGCAAGCACCAATCCGCGCACAGCTTCGGGGAGCGTTCCGCACGCCTCGGGCTGAATTGAATTGTTGGCGATAGTACACGGAACCTCTACGATGTCCGCGTCTGCGATTTCTGCGATCGCACCGTGGTTCGGCACATTGACGATGAGCCTTTGAGACTCGAGTCCACGCAGGGCTTTCATCACATCGAGCGCGATACGGTGGTAACCGGTCGCGGCGCGAAATGGGTCCTCTTCCAGCATGTTGCTTTTATCAAATGCCGATCCCGCACTCGCCTCCAGCTTCATATAGGAGCCGGAGCGCTGGTTCAGATAGCTGGTGTAGAGAGACAGAGCCTCATTTGGATTGCCGGCTTGCAGATGATTCGCAAGGTCGGCAATGAGCTGGTCATTCAGGCGGCTCACCTCCTCACCCCGCGTGGTTCCGGCTGCTCGCTGATTGGTCAATGCCCGGCTCCGGCAGTAATAAAAGTAGAGATATTCGGTCGGGAGCATTCCAAGGCAGCGCAGCAATTCGTGATCGAAGAGGCTCGCGTGATAAAGCTGATCGAGTGCTGCGTCATCAGCGAGGAGATCTCCCAGCACATCCACTCCGTCGAGAAGTACGCGCCTCACCCAGCCCAGATGATTGAGGCCGAGGTAGTCGCAACGCACGCGTTTGGAAGAAACGCCCAGCGCCCCTGCGATGCGATGAAAGAGTTCTTCCGGAGTGTCGCAGATGCCGATGACGCGAACTCCGGTGTAGTGAGAGATTGCCTGCGTGATCAATCCAGCGGGATTTGTAAAGTTGATGAACCACGCATTCGGACTTCGCTTTTCCACCAGGCGCGCATATTCGAGCGTAGGTCCAACGGTGCGTAGTCCCATCGCCACTCCGCCTGGTCCGGTAGTTTCCTGTCCGGGATATCCATGAGTCAACGCCGTGCGCTCATCCTGTGCGCGGGAGCCGATGCCGCCAACGCGGATACTGCTCAGTACAAAGCTGGCATCAGCTACCGCATCTTCTGCCGAGGCGGCGACGCGAATGCGCAGGCGGCCTCCCTCTTTGGCAACAATCGCACGGCCCAACTCGGCCATGATGCTTACCCGTTCGGAATCGGGATCGTACAACGCGAGTTCTTCAGCTCCGAGGAGACGCGCTGACTCGTTGATGCCAAAGATAACGAGCGGCGTGCGTACGCCTCCACCGCCGATCAATGCGAGCTTAAGATTGCTTGAGTTTGTCATGATAGAGTTCCAGTTCCTCTCGCCTCGGAAGGGCGCTGATTGCGCCGGCCTGACGCGTAGAAAGAGATCCGCAGAGACAGCCCTGCTCGATTGCTGAAGGCAACGGGCGACTATCGAGGAAAGCATCGATGAGGCCAGCATCGAAGGCATCTCCCGCGCCGGTCGTATCCACGACTTCAATCGCGAAGGGGCGTGCTTGAAACGTCCGGTCATTCACCAGGGCAGCCGCTCCGTCACTGCCGAGTTTCAGGACGACTCCACGAATATCCGCAGATGCCAGTTCCCGAAGAATCGACTCGGGGGACTCTTGACCTGTCATGATCTGCCCTTCTTTTTCGTTCGGCAGGAAGAAGTCGACTTCGCCGCATGTGCGCCAGTTTTCTGGATTTTTAAGCCAATTTGGATGATGGCCGGGATCGATGGAGATCGTGCAACCGGCTTGTTTCAGCGGAGGGAAAAGTTCCTGCGCCAGTTCGCGCTCGAGAGCAACGGCAAAATGCACATGCCTGGACTGAGCCATACGGGCCTGCGTTTCAGGATTTCGAAGGTGTTCCGCCAGTTGCCGGTTTGCGCCCGGCCACGTGAAGAAAGATCGATCCTCGCGGGTAGACAGGCTCACGGTGACCGCCGTTCCCTCTTCGACCAGCCTAAGATCTTCGACGATGACGCCGAAGCTGCGCAGGCGATCCTCAATCCACGTATCTCCTCGACCCCCCACGGCAAAGAGTGCAACCTGGCGTCCCAGGCGCGCAAGTGCGCACGCTGTGATGGCAGCGCCCCCGCCTACTTCGCGCACATAACAGTCGGTAAAAAGTTCCTCGCCGGGCTGCGGCCATCTTTCGAAGCCAGCAAACACATGGTCGGCGAAAATCTCGCCTGCCACAGCAACATCCCACAGTTTTTTCATGCAACCCCGAAAGGCCATTCATGTGCCCGGTACGACCGCAGAAGAAATGCGGCGATACCTACCACAATTAATAGCGCACCTATTTCAATGTAGCGCGCGCCGCTGGTCACAACGATATAGATCCAGCCAAATAATGCCACGAATGCAGGCAGCGGAAAGAACGGCATGCGATAAGACGAAGGGTCGCTTCTGGAATGTTTTCGCAGAAGAAATACTGCAACACATTGCGCGATGAACTGCAGCATAGTTTGGACGACGATGAGCGTGCTGATCAGATCGGCGAGGCTGAAGATGCAGGCCACGGCCGACAGCAGACCCATCGTCCACACGGCAATGATGGGATATTGCCCCTTTGCATGGAGCCGCGAGAAAACTGAAAAGAAGCGCCCGTCCACGGCTGCTGCGTATGGAACCCTGGAGTATCCGAGGAGCACGGCAAAAACGGAGCCGAAGGTCGCAATCAGAATCAGAACAGAGACCAGCCTGGCTCCCATCACGCCATAGATTCGCTCCATGAACATGGCGACGATCGCATCGGAATGCATCGCCTCGCGCCAGGGAACGACGCCCAGGATAGAAACATTCATGGCGAGATACAACACAGCTACCAGGCCGATGCTGATAAGGATGGAGCGCGGGATTGTCCTGCGCGGGTCACGCACTTCTCCGCCGATCAGGCAGACGTTGAAATAGCCGCCGTAGTCGTAAAGCGCGATGAGCGTGGCCGCGCCGAGTCCGGTGAAGAAACCGTGCGAGAGTACAAACGCATGGGCGGGAAAGTCGAACGCAAGCGCGGCATGAAAATGTAACAGGCCGCTCAGCAGAATCCAGCCACCGGTTCCTAAAACAATGACCGCGATGATGACAGAGAGTCCACCAATCGTACGGATTCTGCGCAGAAGCAGGACGGTATTGAGCAAGCACACCACAGCCGCAAGTACCGGAAACTGCCATCCGTGAATCGACGGCACGAGATATTTCGCATACTGCGTAAACCCTACTGCGCCGGACGCGATCGAAAGCGGTCCAACCAGCATGGTCTGCCAGAGAAAGAGAAAGCTGAGCATGCGGCCAAAGCTCCGCGGACCAAAAGCTTCCAGCAGATAGTGGTACGGTCCACCGGATTGCGGCATGGCCGAGCCGAGTTCAGCCCAAACCAATCCATCGCAAAGTGCAATCAGGGCGCCGAGAATCCAGCCCAGCATGGCTTGCGGACCACCCATCGCGGCGAGCACAAGAGGGATAGTGAGGAATGGGCCGATACCGACCATGTTCAGGACATTTGCCGATATGGCACCCCAGAGACCGACTCCCCGCTCCAGTTGTGGGAGCCGGTCGTGGTGGGTGGAGGCAGCCACTACCGGTTGCAGCCGCGAGCCATTCATCGTGGTATCTTCCAAGTCGCCATAAAGGTCATTTACGCCTGAATAGTGCTTTACGTTTGAATTTCAACTTTACTCTTCAAACAGATGGGATCGGAGATGTCATTCCCCGCTTCCAGCTAATCATACTTGCCTGAAACTCGTTCGAGCGCTGATGCAATTTACATCCCAGAGTCACTCCAACTGAAAATATGCGGCTTGCCTCTAATAAGTTCTTGCGCTTTCGTAAATGCTAACGTAACTTTCTGGTCAACCACTTTCATGCAGTCCAGAGAACATGGAGTGTTCCGCGTATGGTCGGCCAAACCGAATGGTTGTGCTTCGACAAGATCGTCTCGCGATGTTCCTCAATCGTTAACGGCATTTAGACGTCCGTCCAAAAACGATACGAAAGCCCAAATTTTCAGGAGGCAGTTCAATGCTACCCAATGGTGCATTCTCAGAGGCGTATCCACATAGCTATGGCAAGCGCACGCTCTTCGGAATTGCATTTGCGCTCGTCTTTTTAGCACATGCATTCGGCCAGATCGACACGGGCTCGATTGTGGGAACAGTCCGCGATGCAAGTGGTGGAGTGGTGGTCGGCGCGCGGATCGAGATTACCAATAACGCGACGAATGTCACTACTTCCGTGCTGACGAATTCCGATGGCACCTATCAGGCTCTCGCGCTTATCCCCGGCGTCTATCGAGTGAAAGCATCGTCTAACGGCTATTCATCCGAAGTGCAGGAGGCCGTGCCTATCAATGTGCAGACCCGGGCGCAGGTTGACTTTGCACTGAAAGTCGGCGATCTGCAGCAGGAGCTAGTTGTTGTTGCCACTGTGCAGGGATTGCAGACGCAGACGGCGGACGTTGGAGGCGTGATCGACAGCAGGCAGATCAATGATTTACCGCTGAATGGGCGCAACTACGATCAACTCGCGCTCCTGGAACCGGGCGTTTATCACAACCCGGATGCGGAGGTAGCCAATCCGGCCCAGGGACGGTTCAGCGCCAACGGAAATCTGGAACTGCAAAACTACTTCTCCCTTGACGGCATTGACAACAATACAGGATCAGAGAATCTGCAGGAGCAGTCCGTACAGGCGGTTGCGCCCCCACCGGATGCGCTGCAGGAATTTCGCATACAGACAAGAACCTATTCGACTGAATTCGGCACATCGGCCGGAGCGGTAGTCAATGCCTCGACAAAGTCGGGCACCAATAAATTCCACGGTGATGTCTGGGACTACCTGCGAAACAGCTCACTCGATGCGAATACCTACTTCAACAACTATACGGCGACACCCAAGGGTCATTTCGATCAGAATCAGTTCGGCGCGACAATTGGCGGTCCGATCATTCATGACCGTACCTTCTTTTTCGCGGCTTATCAGGGTTTGCTCAGCAGCCAGGCCCAGACCGTCTACTCGACTGTGCCCACCCCGGCGATGAAATCGGGTGACTTCAGCGCCTTATCGGCAACCTACAATCTACAAGCGGTAGCCGATGGCCAGACTGGTTGCATCGTGAATAACGTCATCAAGCCAAGCTGCATCGATCCGGTCGCAGCGCAGCTTTTTGCTCTTTATCCCGATCCGAACATTGGGACGGCTTATACCGGAGCACCCAACTACCAGTTTGTGACATCGGTGCCGACAAATACCCAGATCGCGACCGGGCGTGTCGACCACACCCTGAACAAGCACAACGCGATTTTCGGGCGCTACAGCTATGACTGGTCTAACTATCAATCGCCGCTTTGGACGGCAAATCCGCTGGCCGGAAACGGCGACTTTTCGACCCAGTACATTCTCCACGACCAGTCGGTCGCACTGGGCTGGACCTACACGCCTTCTTCTGCGCTGGTCAATTCGGCTCACTTCGGATTTCTGCGCGATTACTCGCATAGCGATCCGATCGGGCTGACGCTTGGGGAATCCGCAGCACCGCAATTCGGCCTGACTGGCATCCCAGTCACTCCCGAAACCGCTGGCCTTCCCCCCATGTATGTTTTTGGCCTGACGACGCTTGGATCATCTATCTACCGGCCACAGTTTCAGGTCGCGCAGGTGTGGCAGTTTGTCGATGACGTCTACCTTCTTAAGGGCAACCACAGCATGCAGTTTGGCTATGAGTACCACGAGAACTCGCTGAACTTTTTCGACCTTGAAGCACCTCAGGGCGCGATTCTTACTGAAGGAATCTATACAAATACCCCAGGATTTGCGCCCGCCGACTTTCTCCTGGGAGACGTAACTGAGGCCATCTACGAGAACGCTCTGGAGGTCAACAACTACATCCGAGGCAACTCGGTGTATGGTCAGGACACCTGGCGCGTCACACCAAACTTCACTATCAATTATGGTCTTCGGTATGAGTTGTACCCGCCCTTCTGGTTAAATCGCAAGGACGAAACGTCGAACTTCAGCCCCGACAATGGCGGACAGATCATTACCGCAAACGGAGACAACGGCGTGTATGGCCGTACGCTCATTCACCCGGACAATCTAAATTTTGCTCCTCGCTTCGGCTTCGCTTATCACGCTTCCCCACCGCTGGTTTTCCGCGGCGGATTCGGCATCTTCCATCAATTCGTAAATCGAATCGGGTCGGAGGCGATGCTGCAACTGAATCCTCCTTTTTTGATTAACGATGCTGTCTCTCAACAGCTTGGAAGCACCACACCTGTTTTTCAATTGAAGAACGGCTTCCCGTCCGAACAATTGAAGGCACTCGGCATCGACCTGCCGCAATTGCAGATCAGGGCGCAGGATCCGAACGAGCGCACAAGTTACATTGAGCAGGCAAGTTTTGGACCGCAACTGCAGGTGAGCAACAACACGGTCCTGAACCTTACGTGGGTTGGAAACTGGGGACGCAAGATGAATCGTCTTCGGAATGCGAACCAAGGCGTGCTGACCGGATATAGCGGCACGCAACCGGTGATTACGTTCCCTTACCCCAACCTGAACACCATCAGTCAGTCGGTACAGGGAGCGGGCCAGCACGCATTTCTGGAACTCGGAACCAACGACGGCATCACAGACTTCGAAGCGCTCGAAGTCAGTTTGAAGCGCCAGTTAACAAATCGCCTGATGTATCAGATCAGCTATACGTGGTCGCATAATCTGGCGAACTATGTAGACAACCTGACCGGCACCGCGTTCCCGCAAAATGCCTACGATTACAGCCACGAGTTCAGCAACTCACCGCAGGATGTTCGCAACCGGTTTGTAGGAAATGCCATGTGGGAACTGCCTATTGGTCAGGGAGGCTGGGTGTTGAATCACGACAGCCTCGCCTCGCGCCTTCTCGGTCACTGGCAGTTCAATACGATCGTGAGCTTCCAGACCGGTATCCCGTTTGATGTGACCGCCCCGGATGCGAGTTTCACTGGTCCCAGTCATCAGTCCTATCCGGACTGCACAGGCGATCCTTTTGCCGGAGCTTCCACGAATCCAAAGGATTACGCCGGAAGTCTTTCCTCGGGATTCTTCATTAATCCTGCAGCCTTTACTCAGCCGGCTCCCGGAAACTTCGGCACCTGCCGTCCACGTATGTTTCACGGACCTGGAATTCAAAATGTGGATATGAGCTTATTCAAGAGCTTTCCAATTCGAGAAAGTATGCGGTTTGAATTCCGCGGCGAGTTCTTCAATACGTTCAACCATCCCAACTTCGCTAATCCTTCCGCAAGCACCTCTTCACCGGGAGCGTTCGGCAAGAGCACGGCGACGGTGACAGATCCGCGTGAAGTTCAATTGGCAGGAAAATTTTACTTTTGAGAACGCGAGTGTGGAGATGCGTTTTTGATACAGGCCTTGTCGTAAAGCGGCAGCGAATAGAGAGGGCCGGAAAAGAAATAGGTGGATATGACCCGAAGAATCAGGCCCGTTCTCATGTTTTGGGCGGTATCAGTGGCATGCAGTCTGCTGGTTCAAAACGCGTTCGCTGAGGTTCCGTGTCCGGTACAAGGCGGCGCACGCCTGGATCATCGCCCAATCCCTGAGAATCGTGGCGCTGCAGCACTCTCGGAAGTGCTACAAAAACTTCATACGCGCGCGAGCATGTTGATGGTGACCGCTCATCCGGACGACGAAGATGGTGGAACGCTGGCTTATACTTCGCGCTCATTAGGCGCGCGCGTCTCGCTCGTGACACTGAATCGAGGTGAGGGTGGCGCCAATGTCATGTCGTCTGATCTATGGGACGCGCTGGGACTGGTACGCACCGAGGAGTTGCTTCAGGCCGACCGCTACTATTGCGTCGATCAGTATTTTTCGATTGCGACAGATTACGGCTTCTCGAAGACACTCGACGAGGCGCTACAGAAGTGGGGCCACGATCGTATCTTCTATGACGTTGTGCGTGCCGTTCGCATTGAGCGCCCGTTGGTGATCACGTCTGTCTTCGTAGGCGGTCCGTCGGACGGACACGGAAACCACGCAACCGCAGGTCTCTTTGCGCAGGAGGTCTTCAAAGCTGCAGGTGATCCGACGGTCTTTCCGGATCAGATTAAAGACGGCCTCCAACCCTGGAATCCGCTGAAAGAATATGCACGCGTTCCCTTCTCGCTTGAAAAGGACACGCTCTCGCCAAAAGGTCTCTATGACTATGCAACTCATCGCTGGCAGCCTGCTGGCGTACAGAACTATATTTCAGGCAAGTTCGAGGCCGGAGCGGTCAGCGCGACGGTAGAGATCCCGACTGGCACTTACAGCAGCGCGAGCGGATTGAACTATCTGCAGATCTCACGTGAAGGTCTTGGCTTTCAGAAATCACAGAACGAAGGCGCTGCAATTCCACCTGCGGGGCCAGACAGTTCACCTTACCACCGCTTTGGATCGCGCATTTCCGCGAAAGATGAGGAGAAGTCGTTCTTCGACGGCATAGACACAACACTGCCGGGAATCGGAGATTTGGCTCAGGGCGAAGATCACGCATTCCTGACGCAAGGTCTCAACGCGATCAATGGGCTGGTTGAGGAAGCGATCAACACCTATTCGGTCAATGATCCCGGCAAGATTGCAGACACGCTGGCCAAAGGACTAAAGGCGACAGACGATCTTACTGAGGCAGTTAAGAACAGCAGCCTCTCAGAGCGCGCGAAATACGATGTGCTGCATGAGTTGAAGGTAAAGCAAGACCAATTTAATGATGCTCTCGTACTGTCTCTCGGTCTTTCCGTGGCGGCAAATATCACGCCTGCGCATCCCCCGACGGGCATGTTTGCGCGCTTTTTTGGCGAGCCCCCGAGCTTCGCCATGGCGATCCCGGGCCAGAACTTCCCTGTTAAGGTACATGTTGCGGAATCCGGTCCGCTGCCCATCAAGATCGACGGCGTCGAATTGAAATCCTCCGGCACTCAGGGATGGGGACTTCAAGCAAGAGGTTCCACATCCGCATCACTCAGCGGCGACAGCACGTTTGACGCGGTTTTCGACGTCCATGTACCGGAAGACGCAGGGTATACGAGACCGTATTTCGAACTCCCCAGTATCGAGCAGCCTTATTACGATCTGCGCGATCCGCAATATCGGGGCATGGCGCTCGCCCCATATCCGCTGGAGGCATGGGTCAATGTGTCTTATCAGGGTGTGAAAATACGCGTTAGAGAAGTGGTGCAAACCATTCAACGTGAAGTCGGACCTGGGATCGTCTTCCATCCAATGCCGGTAGGTCCGGCAATCTCAGTAACCATGTTACAAAGCGCCGGAATTGTGCCTCTGGATAAGACTTCTTTCCCAGTAAGCGTAAGAATTCACAGCAATGTGAAAGGACCAGCGCAAGGAGCTCTTCACCTGGAAATACCTTCTGGCTGGCGATCGGAACCGGCGACATCCAATTTCACTCTGGCGAAAGATGGAGAAGAACAGATTGTCACGTTTCGTGTGTTTCCCAGCCATCTGGCAGAGCAACCCTATAAGCTTACGGCGGTAGCGAGCTATGACAATCACAACTATAAAGAGGGCTATGTTGAAACAGGATACTCGGGCCTGAGACCCTACTTTCTCTATCGCGCAGCTGATTACAAAACAACGGGAACCAACGTAAAGGTCGCCCCCAATCTTCAAGTCGGTTATATCGAGGGAAGCGGCGATGATGTGCCCAAGTCGCTCGAGAACCTAGGCGTGCATGTACGCTTTCTAAATCAAGACGACCTTGCAGGCGGTGACCTAGGTAAGTACAACGTCATTGTGGTCGGCATTCGCGCATATGCCGTGCGCAACGATTTAGTGACTTACAACGGACGACTGCTGGAATATGTGAAAAACGGCGGTGTCGTAATCGTGCAATATCAGACACCTGAGTTCGATCACAACTTCGGGCCTTATCCCTATACGATGACGTCTGATCCCGAAGAAGTCACCGACGAGAAGTCCACTGTCGCTCTCCTGGATCCATCCAGCCCAGTCCTCTCGTGGCCGAATAAGATCACCGCCACAGACTTTGAAGGTTGGATCGAAGAACGCGGATCGAAATTTATGCAGTCGTGGGATTCGCACTACGCAGCTATTCTTGAGACGCATGATCCGGGCCAGGACCCGCAAAAGGGCGGCATGCTCTTCGCGAAATATGGGGCAGGCGCTTATGTATATACCGCGTATGCGTTTTACCGGGAGCTTCCATTGGGAGTGCCCGGCGCCTATCGGATTTTTTCGAATCTCATAAGCTTGCCCTCGAACCCGGCGATACGATCAACTACAAAGATATCCAAACCATAGAGATATATCTCTGAGCATAGATGTCGGAACACTCGCGAGATTCTGCTTCAAGATCGTCACACAGGAAGTCGATCACCATGCGCATTAGAGTGTATTTCATCTCACTGCTTCTATCGGTAGCACTGACTGGCTCCGCCGCCGCTCTTCCCTCCTGGCCGCCTTCTGGAGGCGAGGGACCATGCGCCGTCACCAAAGAGGCAGATGTGCCTGCGCGTATGCGGGACGGGGTCATTCTTAAGGCCGATGTGTATCGGCCCGCGACGAAGGAGCTTGTGCCGGTAATCCTGATGCGTACTCAGTATGGAAAAACCGCGGCGCAGATACAGCCATCGCGCTTTCAGACGCCGAGCTGGTTCGCTTCTCATTGCTACTTAGTCGTGATTCAGGATATTCGCGGACAGTATGCGTCCCAGGGAATTTTTTATGAGTACGCAAACGACCGCGACGATGGCTATGACTCAGTGGAATGGGCAGCCCACCTGCCGGGTTCCAACGGCAAGGTTGGAATGTATGGATCCTCCTATGTAGGCGCGACGCAGTGGCTTGCGGCGACGGCCACGCCACCTTCGCTGAAGACGATTGTCCCCTCCAATACTGCTTCTGACTACTATGACGGTTGGACTTACGAGGATGGCGCCTTCCGCCTGGCCTTTATCGAGAACTGGATGATGGAAACCATTGTCAGTTCTGCAGCTGCTAATCGCGGAGACGCAAAGTTAAGCGCCAGGCTGCGCGAGGACGGCAAAGATATCGCAAAGTGGATGCAGTTCCTGCCATACGATCAATTCCCGCCGTTTCAGTCAGGTGATCCCGCAGTAGCCCCTTATTTCTTCGATGCAATCAAGCATCCTTCAAATGACGCTTATTGGAGGGCTTTCAGCATAGAGTCGAGATACGACAAAGTCAATGTGCCGGTCCTCGCTTTCGACGGATGGTACGACGCGTTTCTCAACGGTTCACTGCGAAACTTTACCGGAATGCGCAAGCATGGCGCGAATGAGTTGGCGCGGACAAATCAGCGCATCGTGATTGGGCCCTGGGAGCATCTCGGATGGGGACGGCCAGACAGTCCTGTGAGTCCGCGTCTCAAAGCGATTGGCCCTGTCGCCAATAGCCCCGTCAATGAGCTGATGCTCGCATGGTTCGACCATTTCCTCAAAGGCAAAGACAACGGCGTGAGCACCGGTCCTCGCGTGGACTACTTTGAGATGGGTGAGAACAAATGGCATACATCTACAGAATGGCCACTGCGAGGTACGCAATATCAGAAATGGTATCTGACGAGTAGCGGGCACGCCGCATCAGTGATGGGCGATGGCGCGTTGAGCACGACGCTTCCTGGAGCGAGCAGCAGCAGCGGAGAATTGAATGGAGCGGTTACAACGAACGCGGCATCTGATGAGTTCCTCTACGACCCATCTAATCCGGTCCCAAGTGTTGGCGGCCACTCCTGCTGCTCCTGGACAACCGGCCCGCAAGGACAGTTCGATCAATCCGCGATAGAGCAGCGAAGCGACATACTTGTTTACTCGAGCCAGCCGTTAGCTGCCCCTCTTGAGGTAACGGGACCGATAACCGTCACGCTGTATGCAAGTTCTTCTGCATCCGACACCGACTTTACAGCGAAGCTGGTCGATGTTTTTCCCGACGGCACAGCGGTGAACCTGAATGACGGCATTCAAGCGACCCGCTTTCGCGACTCTCTGTCGCAAGCATCGCCCATCGAGCCGGGCAAGATTTACCAGTACAAAATTAATGTATGGCCAACCAGCAATCTCTTCCTGCGTGGCCACAAAATTCGCTTAGAGATTTCTTCGAGCGACTTCCCTCAATTTGCCCCCAATCCAAATACTGGTGATCCCTTCGGCACGAGCGCAAAATGGCATACCGCGCGGCAGACTATTATCCATGACAGCGAGCATCCATCTGCGATCACGCTGCCTGTCATTCCGCAGGGATCCAGCGATCAAGGGCAGGATATCGCGCCTGGGAAGTGATGAAGATTGCTTAGTTCTCCAAACGGTTATCACTACTAGCGGAGCCAGATTTGACATTCAAACATCCGAACGCACCTAAGGTGCGAGCTGACCGATATTCGGCCTTGAGGAGAATGTTCTTGACTTGAGCTGACAGCGCAAATAGATTGGCTGCGGAATTTATCCGGACTATGGCTTCGAGGTGATTCATGAAAATGCCCCCAGTCGCCGTCATCTTTGTCCTGAGCCTTTTCGCATTGGCTTCCGTCAGTTCGCAGGGACAACATCGGCCCTCCAGCCCTGAACATCCTCGAATGGTAGGTTATCTGCCTGAATGGATGATTTACAGCGGCTACTATCCAAAAAACCTGGCGGTCAATGGATCGGCAAAACAGCTCACCCACATCCTTTATGCGTTCTCCAACCTTCCCGCACCGGACTCACCTGGGGCAGGCACATGTCAGCTGGGCGATCCGTGGGCTGATTATGAAGTGCCGGTAAGCGCGGCAGACAGTGTCGACGGTGTAGCCGATCCCAATACGAATGGACTACAAGGCAACTTCAACCAGCTTCTCAAGCTGAAGAAAAAATATCCCAATCTGCGGGTGCTGATTTCAATTGGTGGATGGTCGTGGTCAGCCGGGTTTTCCGCTGCTGCAAGCACCGATGCCTCGCGGAAAGCCTTTGTGTCTTCCTGCGTTCAGACTTTTATCGCCGGGAATTTCAGCGATCCGCTGGATTATAGCGTCACCCAGGCTGGTGTATTTGACGGAATCGACATCGACTGGGAGTATCCGGGCGCCTGCGGCAATACCTGCTCTTACAGCCCGAACGATACAGAAAACTTTACGCTGCTGATGCAGGAGTTTCGCCGCCAACTCGACGCCATGACTGCCGTAACTCATAAGCAGTATGACCTGAGTATTGCCGCGCCCGCCGGTCAAGACGACTATTCGCTGATTCAACTGGGAGAGATTCAGAAGTCGCTCACCTTCGTCAACCTGATGACCTATGACCTGAATGGCGCGTGGAATAATTACGCCGATCACGCAGCACCGCTATTCACTGCACCGAATGATCCGATTGCTGCAGATAAGGGGAACAGCATGGCTGGCGCAGTTACCGCGTACTTGAAGGCCGGCGTACCGGCACAAAAGATCAATGCCGGTATTCCCTTCTACGGACATGGATGGGTGGGCGTTCCGGCGAAGAACCACGGACTGTATCAGTCGGCAACGGGAGGCGCGCCTGACGACCAGGCCAACTATAACGTACTCAAAACGCTCACAGGCTTCAACAGCTACTACGATCCATTGAGCGGGATGGCGCACTGGATCTACAGCCCGTCGACGCAGACGTTTTACTCCTACGATGACGACGTCACCGTGTTTACCAAAGCTCTATATATTCGCGCTGCGCACCTGGGAGGCGCGATGTTCTGGGATGTCACGGGCGACGACACAGAAGGGACGCTCTTACACTCAGTCTATGCGGGATTGCAGACGTGGTAGGAAACGGATTTCATCTTGTCCGGCGATGAGAGCGGCTTTCACGCCTAAGCCATCAACAAAAGGATAATGCACTAATCAAGTTGCGCAGTCTCTCGGCGGAGCCGCCAAAGAATGATCGCTAACGCTGCCAGCCCTGCGCTCCATACCACGAATGCCAAGCGCACAATCTTCGCAGGCGCCACGCCTGCCCGCTTCAAGAGAAACGGCAGAAAATTCCACGTGGTGATGTGGACGTAGTCCCATGGGTCTTCAGTCATGGCGTGATTACTCAGCCCCCAGGCATCCATTTTTCCGAACGCGAAAGCAATGATGTTCCGCAGGCGCAGGGCAATCACAAAGGTTGGGTGACCGAGCGTCTCCATCTGGTAAATTTCGAGTGGTAACCAGAAGGCTAACGATGCGATCTGAATCACTGTGCTGATCGCTAAGAGCGCGATTCCTGCTGCCCAAACTGTGCGTCCAATTTCTTTGCGATAACGTAACAGCAACGGAACCGCAAGTAAGGTCGCGAGCTCTATGGTAGTTGAGACGTAGCGATCGCCCCATGCAAAGTCACCGCTCCACACCGTATAGCGAGCGTAGAAGCTGATATACGCAAACAACAGGATACAAAGTGTGATTTGGTATGCCTTAACGGCTGGACTGAACCGTTTCCAGGCAACGACGGCGAGCAAAATTGTGAGAATCAGTAGAGGATCGAAGAGAAAAATTGACTTCTCTGGCGCGAGTAACGGCCCCAAAAAACCGATATGGAATGGGGTTTCGAATGGATAGCTGGCAGGCAGAGATGGATTTCGTTGCCGGGCTTCGCGAGCAAGCACAGCCACATAGGTATTGAAGAACGATCCAAAACGATAGTACTGGTGTAAGCGATCGATCAATCCAAAAAACGCATAAACCGGCAGAGCGATTGCAACACAGGTACGACATTGACTCCACAGCGTTCGTCCCCGAATTCCCTGGAACCACGAGACAAGCAACAGGAAAAGGGCTCCTGCCAACAGGTCCATCCCGGTAGTGAGCCGGGTCAGCAGATTGAGCCCAAAAGCGCCCGAACCAAACAGGAGTGCGCGTCGACTACCACTGCGTAACCATAGGTATTGATAAGAGAAGCCGGTCAGCGTCAACAGAAAGATGTAGTTGTTCTCCATCATGTTCTGCGTGTAATGCAGGTGCGTGGTAGACAGCAGCAGGGCCAGAACGCCCGCGGCTGCATGCTTTTCCTTAAAGCCCAGTTGTCGCAGGAATCGGAAACAAACCAGCGAGGTCAGAATGCTGATAAGGATGTTTGTGCTGTAACTAACGATGATGTTGCGTACGCTAGGGTCGTTTCCGGTGTAGTCAGCGAATACGGGAAGACGCTCTACGTACGTACCAACTACATCTGCAGGCAGCATGAGCAGTGACTGGCCGATACCATACCAGCTCTGCAGGCGGCCTCCGCGTCCATGCACGCCGAACTCGGGAAACTCCTGCTGAAATACGGGCGGCTCCGTAGTCCAAAAGGAGTGAGCGGATTGGAGTCGATGTTGTGTGTCGGCGGATCCTAACTCGCCCGATTGCACTACGAAGGCGATAAGACCCGCTGCGAGAGCCAGGAAGAGTGGAACACCGGACCACCGGCGAAGAGGCTGGATCATGCGTATATGTGAGTTTAGAGGAGAAAGCCGTTCCCTGGTTTGAGGAAAATTGAAACCTCGAAAAACGAAGAATCAGAACCAGCGATCACTCGTTCGGCTCTGCATACCGAATTGGGAGGTAATTTGAATCCCGACGGCTCCGTCGCACTGCTGGTGCGTGACGAAGAGAGCGTAGTCAGGAATTAAAAGCCTGGCCGCGCCTTGTATTCATCATCCGGAATGGCCGGTTAATGCTACGATCATGCACATCTATTAAAACGCTCCTCCGGAGACAAAATCTAATGTTTGCTATCGCCTCCGTGCAACGCGGCTGTAGGAAGCTTATTGCAGCTTCGACGCTGATTTCTCCTCTTAGCCTTCTTCTCGCGCAGATGTCGGAAAGCGCTCCGCCCGCTGACATCGTCATCAAGAATGCGACCGTGATGACGGTAACGCATGGGACGATTGAGCACGGAAGCGTGTGGCTGCACAATGGCAAGATTGCCGGTACAGGGACTTCGGTTGATGCTCCGACAAGCGCCATAGTGGTTGACGGGACCGGTAAATATGTGACACCGGGAATCATCGACCCGCATTCGCATTCCGCTCTGGGCGACGACGTAAACGAGGCGACCAGCCCGGTGACGCCATCAATGATGATGATTGACGCCTTCGATAACAGCGACATGGCGCTGTATCACGCGCTCGCAGGCGGGGTGACGACGGAGCTACTGCTGCATGGCTCGGCTAACATGATTGGCGGGCAAGCTGTAGTCATCAAAAACAAGTTCGGCTTCTCGCGCGATGCGATGCTCTTTCCCAATGCGCCCCGCTCGATCAAGTTTGCCAGCGGCGAGAATCCGAAACGCGTCTATGGACGGCGCAACGAATTGCCTTCGACGCGCATGGGCAACTTCGAAGTGATGAGGCAGGCCTTTGAAGACGCGAAAGCCTACATGGCTTCATGGGATGCGTACAACGCCAAGGTGGCGAAGGGCGATAAAGACGCGGTTGCGCCAAAGAAAGATCTGAAACTTGAAGCGCTGGCCGATGTGCTGCGCGGCAAGTTGTATGTTCAGATTCACTGCTACCGTGCCGACGAATTTCTGACCGAAGAAGCCATCGCGAAGGAATATGGCTACAAGATTCGAGCTTTTCATCACGCGCTGGAGATGTACAAGGTGGGCGATAAGATCGCGCCGACTGGCACAGGCATTGCGACCTTTGCCGACTGGTGGGGATTCAAGGATGAGGCTTGGGACGCAATCCCGTGGAACGCGGTGATGAGCATGCGCGAAGGCGTGCGCGTGGCGTTGAAGAGCGACTCCAACGATTATGTGCGGCGGCTGAATCAGGAAGCGGGAAAGATGATTCACTACGGCGGCGCGACGGAAGAAGAAGCGCTGAAGATGATCACGCTCAATGCGGCGTGGATTATTGGTGTCGATGACCGCGTCGGTTCCCTCGATACGGGCAAAGATGCGGATGTCGTCATCTGGAATACTGATCCACTCTCGACCTATGCGCGTGCGGAGAAGGTGTATATCGACGGCGATCTCTTCTTTGACAGCTTACTGCAGGGTCTGGGAACGACGCACTTTCATGGCGTGATGCACGAGGCGGGTTTCAGTGGCTCGGATGACGAAGAGGGAGACGGCCAATGAAGCGGGGATTCGTGGTCACAGGATTTTTGCTTTCTTGGCTGCCGTGGGTTGGAATCTGTGCAGCGCAGGCAGGTCCCAATAACACTGCGCTGGCTCTGGCCAAGACGATCGCCATTGTCGGCGGCAAGTTACTGACGATTACGCATGGCACGATCGAGAACGGCGTCGTGGTTATGTCCGGTGGCAAGATTGTTGCGGTTGGGGCGGCCGCCTCGACGAAGGTACCCGCCGGCGCACAGGTTTTCGATGCGAAGGGGATGACGGTGTATCCGGGACTCTTCGATGCGGAGACACATCTGGGCCTCACGGAAGTCGCCTCGGACGCGAACAGCAATGACCTGGCTGAGCCGAGCGACGAGATCATGCCGCACATGCATGTATCCGATGCGTTTCACGCAGAGACAGTGCACATTCCAGTGGCCCGGCTCAACGGCATCACCAATGCCATCATAGCGCCGGCATCGCAGGACTCAGTTGCCGGCCAGGACGCAGCAATCCAGCTTTATGGACGCGACCGCGACGCCATGCTGCTTGGTCGTGATATTGCGCTGGCGATGAATTTCGAAGGAAGCGTGCGCAGGAAGGCGAACTACGAAGGACCCTCTAAATTTCCGACGACACGCATGGGGCTCGCCGCACAGATCAGACAGGTCTTTTTGGATGCGCAAACATATGCGGTTGAGCAAGAAGGGGCGGCAAAACCAGATCACAAGGGACCCCAACCCAAGCGAGATCTAAAGCTCGAAGCGTTACTGCCGTATATCAAGGGCGAGAAGCCTGTGGTGTTGAGCGCATACGAAAGCTACGAAGTGGAAGTCGCCATGGGAATTGCGAAAGAGTTCAACCTGAAGGTGATTCTCAATCATGTCACCCATGCGCAGGACATATTGGATGAAATTGCTTCCTATCATGTGCCAGTCATTGTTGGACCGATCTATGACGCTCCGCGACCGGATGAACGGTACGATGCCGTTTACTCACTGCCGGCAGAATTACGGAAGCGCGGCGTGAAGATTGCATTCTCATCGCTGGGCGGATCGGGTGATGTTCGCAATCTTCCTTATGCGGCGGGTTACGCGGTCGCTTATGGACTGCCCTATGATGAGGCGCTTAAGGCGATTACTCTGAATCCGGCCGAGATGTTTGGGTTAGCGGACTCTCTGGGATCGCTTGATGTGGGTAAAACTGCGAATGTCGTCGTAGCAAATGGCGACCCGCTGGATGTCCGAACTTCTGTCAAGCAGGTGTTCATTGATGGTGAAGCCGTGCCCATGGTAAGCCGCCAGACGCAACTGCGAGATCAGTACATGCCACTTACGGAGAAAAAGTGAATTGCACGATTCGTGTCAAACTCCAGGATTAAAATAGCAGCTTTTCTTGGGGTGATCTGGTACGTCTCAGGGACGCGAAAACATTCACGTTAGAAAACTTCTGTCTGATTTGCTGCTTCATTTCTACAGATGTAGATCACTGTACGGAAACTCATCCAGCAATGACAAGTTGGAAATTTGGATTCGACCGTCGCCCGCATTGACTCGGTGCTGCGTCTAATGAATATGCTTTCCGCAATCGCAACCCCTGTGTTGAGCATGATTTTACTAGCCGTTGCAACGGCTAGTGCACAGTCATTGGCTGGCATGGAAATCCCGGCTATCACCGTGCGGTCGAATTTAGTAATGGTGCCAGCCCTGGTGAAGACCAAGGCTGGCGAGATTGTCTTCTCGCTCAACGCCGACGATTTCGTTCTCACCGATGACGGGGTTCCGCAGTCGTTGCAACTCGAGTCCGATACCGACTCGCAACCTCTGGCATTGGCGGTCATCGTACAGACCGGCGGTCAGGGAGCGTCACACCTGCACGACTACCGCGATCTCGAGGCGGTGCTCGATGCCATCATCGGCAACGTGCCACATCGTGTTGCGGTAGTTAGTTTCGACAGCATGCCTCATCTCGAACAGGATTTTATCGCCGATACGGATGCGGCAGCCAAAACGATTACCAACCTTCACGAAGGTGATCCGGGCGCAGCCATTCTTGACGCGCTCAATTTCGGCATCAATCTTTTGTCCAAGCAACCGCCGGCCTATCGCCGTGCCGTTGTGTTATTCAGCGAGACGATCGATATCGGTAGCCAAACGAGCTTCGAGAACGCTATACGCGCCGTCGACGACACAAATACCTCGATCTATAGTTTCGGCTTTTCTAGTACGAAATCGGCGCTGAAACATCAGACGTCAGAGCTGCCCAGGCCGGGCGGAAGTCCGTACTCGGACGAGCCATATTCCCCGGGTGGTTGCATGAGCCACGACCCCGATGCCGATCCGGATGCCCACGGAAAGCGTAGCGTGCAGGCGTTGGACTGCGCCAGTGATCTACTCCCGCCGTTGCGACTGGCTCGGATGATGTATATCGCCGCAAAGGACGGACTCGCGCGCAATGTGCCCGAATCCGTCGCGCAACTAACGGGCGGCGAGTACTTCACCTTCAAGGACGCAAACACGCTCAATAGGCACCTGGTAGCTATCTCGCATGACGTACCAAACTACTATGTCCTGAGCTTTCGTCCACAATTGCCACACTCTGGATTCCATGCTCTGAAATTAAGTCTTAAGGACAGACCGGAGCTTCTGTTGAGGGCTCGCAACGCATATTGGGTGGAGGCCGAAACAGCGAACAATAAGTAGTTCTGTCCTGGCGAATCAATTCCTTTATCAATTGGTGATAAAGTCCAAAAAGCTCGGTCGCCGACTCTCTAAAATGCGGTTGATTGTTGATTATGATTTGTGGACGATGAGACCGTTCTTCCATAGCGCCAGGACAATGTCCATCTGGCTATTATGCGGTTTTCCAGTATCATTCGCGACTGCCCGCCACAATTCGCTTATGGACCAGCGCTGCATTCCTTCGATTAGTAATGCTGCAGCACGCACCGCATAGGCCTTATCGTCCTTCGATGCTGCATAGTTACCCGCTGGAATGCCCTTAACCAATCCCTCTTCGCACAGTCCGAGAAAAGCTCCACGTGGGCTGCTCTTCTTCCGCGCCGTCGGACTGGTCGGGTAGAGTGTCTTCATCGCGCTCTCCCATCGAGCTACCGGATCGGTGTTGGCAGAAGATTCTCGCCGGGCCGCCATGAGCGCTGCTTCTCCGTATCTATTGGCCATTGAGGACTCCCATATCGCCCGAAGTTGATTTTACAAGAGTAGGCCAAGACTGCCGTTGGAAATACTCTTCAAGGGTGACTCGCACCGGCTTCTAAGCAAGCTTGGGGCTTGATCAACTTTTTTTCGAGATACTTTGACGACTTATAAGTTTAACTTTTTTACGAGTTTCATTAATTGCACGTTGATGTACAAGACAGTTATCGAGACCAACAAAGCAAGCAAAATGCTAGTTATAGCCATGGATAGCCATCCGAAGTCGCCGCTGAAGGTGTCAGAAGATTGAAGATAGATAGGCGGGATTATCGGTGTTGGATCAGTCGGGCCAAACATTCAAAGCCTTTCGTAAAACCCTAATCGCGCGAAGACTTGATGGAAGGCAATGGTGCAATCGGATGTTTGAGGCGAGGGATGAAACAGATGGTGACTCTACTGCAACTTTATTTGATAGCCGTTACTGCAACCAACCGCAAGCTTATTGGACGAGAGCCTCAAGGCGCGTGTCTAAGTCTTCCCTGTTGATCTCAAATTTCCGGATCATTTCGATGGCCCGGTCCACGTTATAGGGATTCAGTTCTCCCTCCGGCATAGTTAACGAGGCAGACAGGTGGGCGGCAACGGCGCGAGGGCACTCCGTATGCATGTCGTAACCGCTCCCCTGGAGCAGGTTGACGAGAGTATCGAGGCGAAAACGCGTGTAAGGCGTGAGCGGCTTGCACGTATCGCAGAGAGCGTCCAGGTCAATGTTCAATGGACTCTTCCTAAGACTGAGATGTTGTGGGAGTAAGTTAAAGATATGGCAACAACTTGCCTGAGTCAACAGAAATTAATTTGTAAGTGATGTTTTATCTATAGCTTGTAGCCCACTCTTCTCATAACGGTGAAACTTTCTTCTCTATCGTCTGCAGGAGTTATTTGTTTACTTCTCAGCGAAAAATCGGGGAACACGAGAGGCAAGACACGGTGCGCGCGCATACTGACGTGCGGGTGCTAGGATGTCTGCATGTTCAGGTTGGGAAAACCGGAGACACCGGGTCAATGGATAGGCCACATCATCGCGGCCATTGTCTCACTGTTTCTCGTATGGTGGATGCTGCGGGTTTACGTGCTCGGATAAGACCATCTTAGGTCAGGAAATGTAGATAGATTTTCCGCATCCAACCAATATGCGGCTATCCCAAATATCTCTGATTGGCCAATCGCTGTTCTACATTGCAGGCGGCGTGAACCATTTTTGGCACACGCCTTTTTATGTCCACATTATGCCGGACCACTATACTGATCCGGGAGCCTGGGTTCAGCTAACCGGCGCGGCTGAAATTGCGGGTGGTGTGGGGCTGCTGGTGCCTGCGACCAGAAGAACCGCTGCGCTTTCGATTGCTGCGATGCTCGTCGGCTATTTCGATGTTCATATTTTTATGCTGCATCATGCGGAGCGGTTCCCGGAGATACCGAAGTGGGCGCTCTGGGCACGGATTCCGTTGCAATTCGCGCTTATTGCGTGGGCATTGAAGCATGCGGGTGCGGAGAAGTCTAATCGGAATTTAGCGGCTTAGCCGTTATGAACTGCGCTGGCGTTTCGGATACCACTCGGTAAAGCGGAATGCACCCAAAAGTGCTGCGATAGTGACTACAACGCCAATCCAGCGCGGCAGGTTCGTTGCGTAGAGCAGGAGCAGATCGGCGATGACCATGAGGGCAAAGGCAGCGCCCCAGACGGCTGTAATGATGTAATTTGTGCGGACGAATCCATCGCTCGTCCAATATTCTCTGGCTACCTGTTCGCGCGCGTACTGCAGAGTGAATGGCCAGCGCAAGGCAATCGAGACGAGAACGATCAGGAGCAATCCTATATCGACGCGAAGACGTACGGCCGCTATAGGCCAGTACCCTCCTTTGAAGTAGACGTAGGCTGCGAGTCCTCCGAATAGGAGCACGGTACCGACTTCCAGTATTTTGACCGAGCGTCTGCTGTTGAGGGCGTCGCGCATCAGCATGATGGCGGAGACGATGGTGGCGGACGTTAGCGCGATCATGATTCCGAAGAGCCTTACGGCGACGAAATATACGAAGAATGGCAAGAATGCCAGCAAAATCCCCATCCGTCACCTCTGGCTGAAACGTGGCTTTGATTGAGCGGCCATACTAGTGCTGGCAAGACGAGCGGCGGGCAACAGACAATACAGTTTCAAGGAATGCCTCTTCTGAAACCTTGGTCCATAAGACTATCACGCAGGTTTTATACGTGGCGCGCTTCTCCTGAGATGCAGCGCAGAGAGATGCGGAGATATCTAAAGCAGGAAGATCCACAGGCTCAGGATGCATACGGCGATGATTCCTAAGCAGAGAGAGATGAGAGCCCAGTCACGTGCATGGGTCCACTGCCAGCGCGACAAGAGACAGCAGGACTCCGATAGTGAGGGCGATGCCTGTACCGTAAGTTCCGTGTTCTTTCCAGACAGGTAAACCGGATCCGACATGCCATCGCCAGTTCTGCGACATGATGACGCTGAGGGATATCGACCCGTATACGAGGAGCGCAAGAGACAGGCTACCAATCAGCCGATTGCGAAGATATCCAGGCGGGAAGATGCTTTCACTCATCTCGAAGTCCTTCAGCTTCGATCGGGATGGGCAGGCGACAGCCTAACGCCATTGAATAATATAGCTGTTAAATGACGGACGTGCGTTAAGTTTTTGGGGTATTTAGAAGACATTGCGGAGAGATAATCCCCATGTCTCAGAAACGAGACATGGGCGGATGCAGATGAATGGCATCAGATGCGCTGTCTTTAGGTCGCGTATTCGATTTGAACCGATATTGAATGGAACGGCTCTTGAAATATCACTTCACAGCGGGAGGAAGCTTGGCGGGCATGTTGTACCGCGGCGTCAGAAGATCGAGGACGTCCGAGATGGAGTCTTCAAATCGCGTTCCCGTTTTATGGCTTACCCTCACTCCCTTCGAGACAAGTTGACAGATTTGGAAACGATTGTGTCCTTGAGCAAGGGCGCGATAAATTTGTTCGGATCGCATGAGTGAAGCTCCGATCTACTGTGATTAGTACGTGAGCTAGCGAAAGGCTTGGAGGCGGAGGGGGAAAGTCTACAGGCCAAAGGGCAGGGGGTGCGTAACCTCTATTGTACTCTTTTGTGACTGCTGGGCCGCATATAATGCGGTGCCGGTCTGGCCTTGTTCCACCTTGACTATCTATCTACCTGCTGAGATTGTGCGGCGATAGATTTGTCGACAACGAAAAATAGCTTTTTCCTTTAGTGTCCACGTGATAGGCTGCGCGGATAAGGTTTCTGTTTCATTCACTGCGTTCCGCAGAGCAGATTCCGCCCCCGCCCATTTCAGGAGAACGATTATGGCAACAGAGGCGTTTGCTCAGCCGGATTCTTTGCCCCAGCGACATCTTTATCGACCCGTCAATCGCAGGATAGACCGCATTTTCTTTGGCGGAATGGCGATCCTGCTCTGCATTGTTGTATTTATCGGCTTTTCACCAACCTATTTCCGTGCCGGAATGCTGCGTGCTCCATTGCCCAGTCCTATTCTGCATTTTCACGGAGCGGCTTTCACTCTATGGATGATTCTTTACCTCGTGCAGTCAGCCCTGATTTCAGTGCGGCGTGTGTCATGGCACCGGTCGCTTGGCACGATTGCATTCTACCTGCCGCCAGTGATGGTGATTCTCGGACTCATTGCAGCGCTTGATGCGCTGCATCGAGGCGTCTCGATCGGGCCGCTCGATCCGGCGGTCTCGCTCGCAATTCCGCTGCTGGGTATCATCTGTTTTGCGGTCATCATTTTCGCTGCGTGGCAAACGCGCCGCAAGCCGGACTCGCACAAACGCCTGATACTTTTCGCTACGGTCGGGCTCACAGAAGCCGCGTTCGGCCGCTTTCCGTGGAGTCAGATCGGTCTTGCACCCGCCGCGGGCGCGGTAACCGGCCTTGGGATTCTGGTGCTCCTGGCGGTTGTCTATGACCTTGTCTCGCTACACCGGATTCACCGTTCCACAATGTGGGCAGCACCATTGACCTTCGCGATTGGAGCCTTTGCTGTCCCGATTGGAATGACACCCGCGTGGCATAGCTTCGCCGCATTCCTGAATCGCACGGTAGCAGCACATCTATAGACGGCCCGCCCGCGAAGTAATCAATTTATGGTTACAACAAGTTATTGCTTTGGAACTAAAGAGTCACTAGGCAGCGCAGTCTACTAGAGGTACAGTCAATTCATTGAGTAGCACTTGGGGGAGGGCTACTGAGTTGTGACGCCAGTGAACTTACCGTTCACTGGCGTTTTGCATTTTGCCGGTGTTGTCAATAGAACGAACCTTTTCTCCAGGTTACCCTCGTAATTAACGCTTCTGCGCCGATTCATGCAATATTGAAGTCCTCCCTCTCCTCCCCCAAGAAAAGGCGAGTTTCCATGTCATCTTCTGAACGCACCTATTCCCTGCTGAAGGATTGTGCGCTCCCTGATCCATTGCACAGCGGGAACGAATATAAGCTTTGTCCTTCCGGGTTTGCTCTGAACCATCGGCATTCCGAGGCACAGACGATCGAAGTATCCACTAACTACGGGCTAACTAAAGCTTCCGACGAAGCGAGCCGCACCGAATGGTTCGAAGCTTTGAAAGCAGTCATAAGTTTGCGCCAGACTGCCATGACGGCGCAGTTTGATCATGTCAAGGATTGTTTTATCTGCTCGGTTGCGTTCGGATTAACACCCGACGTGTCCACGCCGTTAGCCCAACGCCTGGCGAAACTTGCGCGGCTGGGATTTATGTCTCAATGACCGTGGACGGTGAGACTAAATTTTGGCATGCGAATAAAGGCGAATCCACAGATGATATTCGCCTTTTATTCGCTAGAATGGGGTATGTCATTTCATGGTCCGACGCCGCACCTGCATCCCTTCGTGATCACCTGCAAACGCTGCCGGGAGAATATCGCAGCCCCGGTGGAGACAATGCCGGATTCCTGGATTGTCGTTGAGTGTCCGTTGTGTCGGGAAAGACGCCGGTACCTGCCGGCAGACATTTTTCAAGGTAGGCTATCGTTCGATTTCCATGAATGGGCTCGGAAGGCTCGCCGCCGGGCTTAAGATGGCCGCCAGTGGCTATACTTTCTCACTGCCGCAGTACTGGCGCGTGATGGGTAAACATAAGCAGCACAAGAACTACCACAATCAAGACTGCGATCAATGCGGTAAGCAGAAATCCGCAGATCTGCTTTACACTTTTCGGCTTGTCGATCTCTTGAGTGTCATGCATGATTTTTCCTTCGCATACGTTCAATGACAGGCTTGCGCCGGAAATCTAAATGATCGCCGGCGGCCTGCTGGATGCCAGAGATCAAGCCTCGAGAGCATCACCGCGGCAGGACGGATGACCGCACTGACATAGAACTTCCACAGAGCCTTTCAATCCTTCGCAATGAGCGCTGCAAAATTTTTCGCCGTCGGCCGCGACGCAGCTACAGGCAGGGTTGGCGCATTTCTTCGATTCAGCCATGACTTCTCCTTTTTAATAGTGCCAAGTGATAGTTTCGTGCATGAACTAACCAGAAGTAGGATGCGAGCCGGGATGTTCCAGTGTAACGAAAACAAAGAAAACCCTTGACTGGCGTGTTCTCTTGTTAAGAGACGCTCAACAGCCTTTTTGTCGACCTTTGCAGTTGCAGGCGCAAGCGCGCTGGCCGAAATTGGCTTTACCGTATCGATGCTTATCAGAACCTTGGCCTTTAATAATGACTTGCAGCCGGATGCGTCGAAGACCAGAGTTCTGGCGGCTTCTCTACTTGCCGGATGGTCGGATATTGCTTTGCTGCGTTGATGTAACGCGATGCGTGGGTCATGAGCGAAACTGTCCGATGTGGTAGTGGCGCGCCATGGTGGCGGGACCTTCGGAGTAAAGTGGTCACCTCACTGCCAAATAAAGTCCACGTTCTTGCATCAGGAGAAAACATTTATCTACTGGTTGACATCTAATTTACCGATATAAATCCATGCCAGAACCGGTAATCGAAAGCCTAATTAGTAAGTTTGTTTCTATGCACAAAGTAAAAGAATCGATTGGTTTTACACTTGGAAGGTTTTTTTTGAGAGTTCGCATTTTCTGTATTTCTTCTGTCATCCTGGTTCTGCTCTGCGGTAGTTACTTGCCTTGTTTTGGCCAGACACAGTCTGCACCGAGTGCGACAGTCACGCCAAATCCCACGAAGCCCGAGAGCCAGCCGGATCTGGGGCTCGATCGCGATCCGATTCTTTCGCCGGATTCCGCTGATAACGCCCCCATAAACCCCGCCACATTGAAGATCGAGACTCAGGCGAAAGAGAGCCACAAGCAGGGGGATATCTATACGCTTCACGAAGATGTGAACGAGGTACTCCTCAGTGTCACGGTTGTGGATGAAAAGGGACAGATGGTTCGCGATCTCAACCGCGGTGACTTTAAGGTTTGGGAAGACGACGTTCCGCAGACAATTGCTTCGTTTCAGCACCAGGATCTTCCAGTTTCGCTGGGAATTCTTATCGATAACTCCGGTTCCATGCGTGATAAACGCGCAGCTGTGAATGCTGCAGCGCTGGATTTGATGAGAGCTTCAAACAGTGCGGATGAGGCATTCGTCGTAAACTTTTCGGATAACGCCTACATTGATCAGGATTTCACTTCCGATGTAGCTCAGTTACAGCGTGGACTTTCTCACGTTGATTCCAGGGGCACGACAGCGATCTATGACGCGGTGGTGGCCTCGGCCGATCAGCTTTCCGGCCATGCGAAACGTCCGAAGCAGGTCATTCTGATCATCACCGATGGCGAGGACAACGCATCGAGACTGGATCTGCAGCAGGCTGTCCGGCGTGTGCAGAATCTTGGCGGCCCGGTGGTTTATTCGATCGGGCTGCTGTTCGGAAACGATAATAAGGAAAAAACGCAGCACGCGAGAGATGCCCTGGAGACGCTGTCGCGGGAGACGGGTGGAATTGCCTACTTCCCTCGCTCGCTGGAAGATGTGAATGCGATTGCGGCAGAGGTCGCCACCGATATTCGCAACCAGTACACGATTGGCTACCACTCGACAAAGGCAGCTAATCTGGGCGGCTATCGAACTGTACGCGTGGAAGCGGCAGGGCCTAAGCGTGGCAAGCTGATCGCGAGAACGCGCAAGGGCTACTATCCTTCGCAAATGCAAGGAAAGAGCGTGAACAGTGCCAACAATTTGAACGGCGTGGTGACGACTACCCCGACGGATCCCGCTGCTGCACCTCAGAACTGAGGCTAGTTCCTTGCGAGAGGAGAGTGTGAGTAACGCTCTCCTCTCGCTACGGCAGGCAGGGCTTTAAATGAGCCGACGACGACCCGTTCTAAAAGCATCTACCCTTCTATTCTCCTGTCGCGATTTATGTCAGACCTTCGCTCTTCGGCTTGTGAAGTCTCGAAGGTAAACATTGTCGGAGATTCTTCGCCTGCGGCTCAGAATGACGGCTCTTCTTCCTAGTGAGATGGAATGTAATCAGATCGTGAAAGAGCTTTTATCCGGTTGTTTGTAGTTAGGCGACGCAGAACTTCGATTATGAAAGGCATCCCGCAGAAGAGAACCGCTCTGCAGGAGAGCAACATCTTTGCTTTCCTGCGGAGCGGTCTTTAAGAAGGAGTCGAACTCAGTACAGGTGGAAGGCTACATCGACTACCATTCGTACGGCAACCGGATGTCCTTGGTAAATTGCCGGCTTGAACTTATACTGCCGAACGGCTTCGATGGCTTTCTCGTCCAGGCCCATACCGAGATGACGAACGACTTCGATATTCTGCGGGTTGCCGTTGGTGTCAACGATCAGCCGAATAGAGACAGCTCCTTCGTACCTTGCGCGGCGAGCTTCATCGGTAAATTCCGGATCGACAGAATGAAGAACCTGCGGAGCAGCGACTCCACCGCCAACGCTCATAACACCGCCGCCGTAGCCACCGCCACTGCCCGGTCCGATGCCGCTGCCGTGACCAGAGCCGATGCCGCCGCCCAAGCCTTGGCCGAATCCAGAACCACTACCGGAGCCTTGTGAAGCGAGCGCAACCTGCGTCGACTGGGTAACGCCGATGTTTGGCATGTTGCTGTCAGGAAGCTTTACTGCCTGCGGCATAGCCACTGCCTGTTGAGCAGCAAGCTTCGGGTGATCGACCACGAGCAACTGCGGAGGTGCGGTCTGCACTTTTTCAATTGGGGGAAGATGGCCTTTGCTGGCCTGCACTACCGAATGAACTCCACCACCACCACCGCCGCCCATCGCTTTAGCAGCGGGCATGGTAATGGGAATGAAGGGCGAGATGTCGACAGGCGTGACCTTTACCTGCGGTTGCACGACGACGTGGTTGTGCGCAACCAATGTCAGCCATGCGATCAGAGAGATAATTCCCGCATGAAGAACAAAAGAGACGGCGCTCGACGCGGGACTGCGCTTGACCGCCATTGGATCGGCGACTGCAATTGGTGTCGAGGTGAGTTCAAGAGGCGGCTGCTTCTTGAAAGAAAATGCGTCTCCGAGGTTTGAAAGCAACGATGACCAGACAGAAGTATCAGTTTCAAGCAGAATGCTGGGAGCCTCAATGGCTGCGGCATTTGAGCCGCTGAATTGCAAATCGGCACTCGTTAATCCGAGATTGCTCATATTTTTATAATGCCGAGACCGAAGCCCGGCACCTCCTTGATGAATACTGATGCACTACTTGCACTAGCTGTGGATGAGGCCTTGCGGTTACCAGATACCTTTGTCGCTTCCGGTGATCTTTTGTCCGACAACTGCCGCGGTGGCAAGCCATGGCAGTAAACCAAGACGGGCGCTGCTCTGCAATTCCCTCTTACGCAGCAAACCGGTAAGTTGCGTGCTGTAAAGACCAACAGAATGCGGCATGATCGGCACCCGGATGAAATCACGCTTGTAATAGACAGGGTCCGCACCGAAACGCGCAGAGGCCTTGACGATCTGCGGCAGATCGAGACCTGTACCGCGGTATTGCTTTACGTAATCGGACACGATTAACAGGTAGGTAGCCACGCCTTCCCATATGCCCGCCGTTGTTGCGGCACGGCGCAGATTCTCGTAATCGATGGCGCCGCTCTCTACCAGGCTGGCGCTGTCGACGATGTCACAGAGTCTGAAGTAGAAGTGGCGATACATACGCTGCAGCGTGGAGATCATGAGACGATCTGAGATGGAAGTCACGCGAAAAGAGAGATTGTCAACTTCCACGGTTCTGGAATATTGGGCAATGTTGGCGGCAATTGCGATTTGCTCGCCGGTCTGGCCGAGGCGGCCCATGTGGATTTCAACTGCTTCCGGCAAACCCGGAATTTCAAAGTTCCACTTGCGCGCCAGACGATCACCCCAGCTGCGCGATGCGATGGTCGCGTGGAAGCGAGATTTCATCATTGCGCAGACTTTTTCCGGAGTTGTGTTGGTGTAGAGGTCGAGATCGCTTCCAAGGTCGGGCCAGTGATCAAGAGACTTGATGACAGTTACGTCATAGCCGTGGTCGTCGAAGGTCTCACAGATCTTGTGGAGAAACGGGATTGCTTTCTGGATGCGAGCCTTCTCCGTCGCAAGTGCTTCGCCAGCCCACTGCGAACGGAGGTTATCTTTCGCATCATTCATTATCTGCAGAAAGATTTCCATGCCGCGCACAATTACGTGGTTGGAGTTTGCAAGGGCAACGAGATCATCGAATTCTTCCCGGCTGATCTGGGCGAATTCTGAGTAAAGGCCTGTTGGGGATGTCAGGCCGTCATAGGGTGACAGCAACAGACGAGACAGCTTACGCATGGACTCCTGCGATGGATGGGGAACGGCGACGGCCTTAGGCATATTTAGCAACAATCCTTTTCATCATTGGTGGGGAACGGGGGATGAAGGTGGAACATTGGGCTGCGATGTGCTGTCCTCGCGGCGTTTTAACTGTACGGGCTCTGTGAGCTGGCGGCGGCTTTGTGTGTAGCGATCTATTTCGCCGTCCACCTGTTCCCCGCTGTCAGCGGCTACAGCAAGGAGATGTTTTCCCTGTGCCGAGCTCTGACTTGCCAAACCGATACGGGCATTGGCGTTATCTGCTTTACGGGCTCTGTCATAAAAGAAGGCTGCGGTTTCCATGTCGCCATCTCTTTCGGACACATAACCAAGATTATTGAGCGAGAACGCACTGTAGGGATTGAGGGAGTAAGCCTCAAGAAAATCCTTTCGAGCGGTGCTCCAATCATTTCTGTTTATCGCGGACACGCCACGAAATGCGAGCAATGCTGCACGTGCCTCGGGTACATCCAGTTTTTGCATGCGCGCCGTCAGTTTCCGCGCATTTTCTGTTGCCATCTCACTGGCTGGCTTTCCGCGCCATGACCGATTCAGGGTGACGACGACCACGTCGGAAGAGGACGATCCGGATGCCTGATCGTAATACTTCAATGCCTGCTCAAAGTTTCCAAGTCCTTCCTCGGCAACGCCAAGATTGTTCTGCGTGAAAGGATTGTTTGAGTCGAGCGAAAGAGCTTTCTGGAGAAGCTGCTGAGCCTCAGAATTTCGTCCCTGCTGCAATAGATCAATCGCCTGGATGTTCATGCGGTTTACCCTCATCGGCATGTCCTGTATGCCGTTGAGAGCTTCCATCATGGGCTTACCTTCGAGCGATTTTGCACTACTGGTATCAATGAATGCGTTGCTTCCCTGTTGCGATGCCAGAGAATAAAATTTCTGAGCACGTTCCAGTTCGCCCTGCAGCTCGGAGATGTACCCGAGATTGTTCAGAGTGAAAGGATCGGCAGGATCGTACAGATATGCTTTGTAGAAGATCGCTTCAGCTTTGTCGTACTGATGATTTCTCACTGCGCTGACGCCTTCTCGATTGAGACGTTGTACAGGAGTAAGCTCACTATGCCTGGGAAGCATGAGCTGTATATCGCGCGCCCATATATTTCCGCTGCAAAAAATTGTTGTAAGCGCAGCTATCGCGAGCCATTTTTTGGATTCCACACTCATTTTCGTGATTTATTCACCTTGTATGTCTTAGGCCGGAGGAGAGGCGCACCTTACATTCGATACCAAGAAAAGAAAATTCGTTGCCCGAATCCGGGAACATGAGAACTGTAATTATAGAAAAAAGACTTTTAAGCAATTGTCAGGCGACTATATGGATGTCCTCCACATCTAATAACTGCCGAAAATATTTATAGAATAAGGTTCAAGTCGCATGGGTTGTGTATTAGCAGTAGCTATTTTGAAAAGTGTCGTAATTGCTCAACTGGCCTCTACCGGTGTTAAGCCGGCGCAGGGGGCAGTCGCGCAGCCCATCTCAATACCTTCCACCTCGTCATCTAACGTTGCGAGTCTGCCGTCTCTGCCCATGATGCCGAAAGGAAAGAGCACCGTGATTGGCGGAGCGATCCGCACCGTTGATCCTGTTCGCGATCAGCTAACGCTGAAAGTATTCGGCGGCCACTCGATGAAGATTTTCTTTGATGAGCGCACCCAGGCATTCCGGGATGGAAAGAAGATTTCCCTGCGCGACCTTAGCCCGGAAGACCATGCCTCTATCCAAACGACATTGGATGGAACATCCGTGTTTGCGGTGAGCATTCATATTCTTTCGCAGACGCCTGAAGGCGAGATGCAGGCGCAAGTAGTTGGCTATGATCCGCAAAAGGAAGAATTGACGGTGCGCGATACGCTCTCTCATCAGCCGATCAAAGTGCAGGTGCCTGCGGGAATGATGGTTACGAATGTCGGGCAAGCGGCGGCCGTCTCAGAAAGCGGCAGTGCAGCATCTCTTATAAAAGGCACTCTGGTTTCGATTAATTTCCAATCGGGCAGCGATGGTCGCGGCATTGCAAAGCGCATTTCAGTGCTTGCAGCACCCGGCTCGTCATTTGTGTTCACCGGAAGTATCACCTACTTCGACGTTCACGCAGGCCGGCTTGCCATCGCCGATGCGGGTGATCAGAAGAATTACTCCATCACTTTCGACCCCGCCCGTTTTCCCGTCAGCCGCGATTTTCGCGAAGGGACACACGTGAAGGTAACTGCCAACTTTGATGGCGAACGTTACGTAGCAAGCGACATCTCAGTCGACTGATCCAGCACGCATGAGGGAAACTATAGAAGTTGACTCATAGCGCCTGTCCGGGTCTACCCGAACCAGGTCACTTATAAGTGAGCGGGAATGCTGAGGGCGAATTGTATCTGAAAAACAGGCGCGAATTTCTCAGGCTGTGCGCCACGTCTGCATCAGCTCTGGCTGGGACAAATATTTTCCACTGCGAAGGAATAGGCGCTGAGGCACTGCATCAGGCTCATGTCTCGGTTTCGCGCTATATCGATCCACTACCGCTATTAAAGCGCGTAGCTCCCCGTGAGACGCGCAAGGACAAGGATCTATACATCATCCGCATGATGGAATGCACATCACAGATGCATTCACAACTGCCGCCGACGCATTGCTGGGGGTTTGAGGGTCAATACCCTGGCCCGATTATTGAAGCGACGCGGGGTCGAGCTATTGAAGTCGAGTGGGAAAATCGGCTGCCAGCCACTCATATTTTCAAAGTGGATACTCATATTCACGGCGCTATGCCGCCAGCTCCCGAGGTGCGCACGGTTCCTCATCTGCATGGCGCGCGGACGCGGTCGGAATTCGATGGACTGCCGGAGAAGTGGTTTACGCCCGGGTCGTCGGCACGTTACTTTTACGAGAACAATCAGCAGGCAGCCACATTGTGGTATCACGACCACGCCGTGGGAATAACGCGTTTGAATGTGTACGCAGGGCTTTCGGGGTTCTATCTGCTGCACGACGATCAGGAGCGCAGAATGAATCTGCCCTCGGGTGATTACGAAATTCCTCTTCTATTGCAGGACCGTACTCTCGATGAGCATGGACAACTCGTTTATGCACCGACAGGTGAAGTTGGCCAGGCGCTTCCTCCAGGAGTTTGGGGGCCGGAGTTCTTTGGTGAATTACCTGTCGTGAATGGGGCGATCTATCCCTATCTGGAAGTTGAGCCACGGCTGTATCGCCTGCGTTTGCTGAATGGCGCGAATTCGCGTTTTTTCAATCTATCGCTCAACCTTGCAAAGCGTCCCACGGATATTCCTTCACTTGTCACCTTTCACCAGATTGGAACGGACGGTGGTTTTCTACCAAAGCCAGCGGCGCTGACGAAGCTGCTATTGGGACCGGCAGAACGTGCCGATCTGATCGTCGATTTTTCTGGCCTGGAAGACAAGACAGTGACGCTGTCGAACGATGCCGGGGCTCCATTTCCGGGATGGAGCATGCTCGTCAAGGAGCATCCATCGCTGTATGAGCTGATGCAATTCCGGGTGACCCGTAAGAAGTCGGAGAATGGCAGGTCTTTCAGCATGCCAAGCGAGTTTGATTTCAGCAGACTGGACGAGAAGGCATCCGTCATTACGCGCGATTTTGTTCTCTCCGAGTGGCTCGATGAACAGGGGCAAACTAAAGGTATACGCATTAACAACAAGGGATACGATGACCCGGTTACGGAGTCGGTGAAGCTTGGGACGGTGGAGAAATGGCGGTTTATCAATACGACCGATGACGCTCACCCCATGCATCTACACCTGGTGCAATTTCAGGTCTTACATCGCCAGGGATTCAATACCGCTGCATTCACACGCGGAGTGCTCGAGCCTATTGGAATTCCCAGGCCTCCGGAGGCAAATGAAGCGGGATGGAAAGACACCGCGATCGTCAATCCGCGCGACGTGCTTACCATCCTTGCCCGATTCGAAGGCTATACAGGCAAATATGTCTTCCACTGCCACATGCTGGAGCACGAAGACAACGACATGATGCGGCCTTACGAAGTCATCTAACCCTCACACAACGGGTGCGTGATCTTCGATAGAAGCAGTTTGCTGTTCGGATTCTGACGTGGAACTGAGCAGGGGCAAGCCTTTACGCAAGATGTAGTCCAGCCATGCGCCAGCCAGTTGCGAAGTAAGAACAGCGGCAAGTACCAGCGTCGTATAGAACTTCGCGCTGATAATACCTGCATCGAATGCCACGCTTGCAAGTACGATGCCCGGTCCGCCGCGCGCATTCGTGGTGATGGCCAGGTTGATGAGATCCAGACCTCGAAAGCCAGCGAGACGTCCGGCCAGAGATACCGAGAGAATCTTGATGATGCAGCTACCGAGAATAAAGGCAGCGACCATCTTCCACGAGAATCCGCGGATGAGATCGAGCTTTAGCCCTACGATCGCGAAGTAGACCGGGATAAAGAATGCGAAGGACACTTTGCCGATCGCATCGAGCGCATCAGCAAAGAGTCGGCGCTTTTTATGTACTACTGCGAAGCCGGCAAGGAATGCGGCGAATACCAGGCTTACGTTCAATGCGCCGGCAATCACACAGTATCCGAGAAGCACAGCAAGTGCATAGCCAACGGGCGAGTGCTTTGCGAGAACGTTCGCAGGCGCTTTGTTGATGCGCTTGATGGCTCGCGGAAGGAGCGTTAGTCCAAGTGCGAAAAAGACGGCAGTGGCGATCAGATGGAATGACATCTGCCGCAGATTGAGAGCGGTTTTACCTGCCATGGCAGTAGCCACGGCAAGTGCCAGCCACAATACGATGTCTTCGAGTACTGCTACACCCAGAACGAGTCGAGCAAAGCGGGTATGGAGAATTTTAAGGTCTGTAAATATCTTCGAAACTACCGGGACCGATGTGACTGCGACGCCGACGGCAAGAACGATGATGAGCGAGATGGTATTTCCGTGAGGACCGGCCAGCGAGGGGCGAATTAAACGCGGACCCATGACAAGTGCGAGCAGAAACGGCAAGCCTGTGCCTACAATCGTGAGCCAGCCTACCTCACGTCGCTCGTCGCGACTGAAGAGCTGTCGTACTTCAGCTCCGGAAAGAAACATCAACAGCAGCAGTCCAAGCCAATAGATAAAGGTGAGGATATGACCTTTGTCTGCGTTTTGCAGGGTATGGGCAATGAACGGAATGCGCCCGAGTAACGCTGGCCCAAGCACGACGCCGGCTAGAATCTCGCCAATCACTTTAGGCTGCCGCAGCTTTACGAAAAAGTAACCGAGCAGCTGCGACAACCCTGCGAGAAGCAGGAGGGCGAACAGGATCGAAGACAGATCAGAGTCAGACATGTTTGCTCCTCGCAAAACTCACTTTCCTACGGGCCCATGCTGGTTGGTGTGCATGGATCGGTACCCAACGACTCTGCAGTAACTGGTGTAGGCGGTGCAGGCGGCGTGGCCCACGGAATATTGTCGAAGTCGAAGAAATCGAGCAAAGCGGGTTGCGCGGCGTCACGAGCGGTCAGGTGCGCCGAAGAGCCGATAAACCGGTTTTCGACGAATTTGATCACGGCGGTATGATCCATGGGAATATGCGAAACATAATGACGTCGTGTGAACGGAGAGATCACTATGTTCGGCAGACGGAAGCCGAGTTGCGCGGCGAAGCCCTGTTGCGCTGCTGCATCGCCTGAGTTGGCTCCCGGGTCGATGGCTGATAGGTCGCAGTGCGTCCTGGAAGGGTCGTCGGCTGCTCCGGTTGGAATACACGGTTTGTAGGTATCCGGACTTACCGTAATTCCCGAGATATCCGGAATCGTTCCGAGCGAAGCACTGGTGTTGTCGTTGGAATGGTTAGGGACCGGCGGTACGTGTTCGTACGGACCACCGCCTTCATCGTAGCTGAGGAAGAAAACAGAATCCTTCCATGAAGGACTCTTCATGAAGGTATTCACTATATTCGCCACCTGCGCTTGTCCCATGAGTACGGATTGCCCGGAGCCGGGATGCTCGTCGTTATTTCCATAGCCTGCTTCAATGAAAGCGAAGCTAGGCAATGTTCCGTTATTCACATCGCTGTAGTACTGCGATAGTGGCGCTATGTGATCCGTATCGATGCAGAAAGAATTCGTATCGTCTCCCACTGCGCTCGAAGGTACGGTCGGCGCCACGCACGGCTGATCTGGAGTGTTTTCGTGCAGGTATTGATATGAATAAGAGAGATTCGAGAAGTCAGTTGCGGGATATCTGGCGCTCGGACCACCTGTGCAGTCATCCTGGTCGAGACAGAAGCCCTGCGTGACCGTGTAATAAATCTTCCAGGACACTTTCGCGTTATCCAATTTCTCGAAGATGGTGGTGATGGCAAGTTGGCTGGTCAGGTGGTCGTCGCCTCCCGGATCTTTTACCAATCCCTGGGTGGTACCTCCGGTAAACGTTGCAATGCGGTTATCAATGCTCTTGCTGGCGATGGGTGAGAACCAACGATCTGAGAGGGCGAACTGCGAGGCCATGTAGTAGTAGTAGTTCAAGTAGCCTTCATCGTAATAGCCCATCGAGCGCTGGCCTGCAGTATCAGTGAAAGTACCCGAGCATGAGGTCGAATTCTTGCAGCTCGTGGCATAGCCTTCAGCGTTATGCACGAAGCCATCCATGACGATCGGGCGGTCGGTCAGGAAGTTATAGCGGTTTACATCTCCAAAGCTGGCTAACCAGTCTGAGCTCATGTCATCGACGCAGGTGCTCTTCAACTTGAAGAGCGCATAGGATGTGCCTTCATCGTTGACATTGCTTATTGTGGTCAGTTTGTCATCGATACCATCTACGTCGTATTCCTTGCCGTCATCGCCTTTGTAGTAGTTGTTGGATTTGCGATAGGGATTGAGCATACCGAAGTAATTATCAAAGGTATGGTTTTCCTGGAGCATGAAGACGACGTGATCAATCGACTGAACGGTGCCAGCAGGCGTAACGGTCACAGTCGTGCTGTTTGTGACACTTCCTCCAGCGCCGGTTGCGGTAGCGGTATAGATAGTGGTCTTTGCCGGCGTGACTGGTTGCGATCCTCCGCTCGTGGGGATGCTATAGGAGGTTCCATCGGAACCGGCTACAGTCACCTGAGTGGCATTCGTAGCGGTGATGGTAAGGGTAGAGGTATTGCCCGCGATAATCGTCGTCGGGTTAGCTGTGATATTCACAGTCGGAATCGGGTCGGGCGTTACAGTGACTGTCGCTGTAGCGTTGGCTGATCCGCCTGGACCAGTGGCAGTCGCTGTATAAGTCGTTGTTTTTGCCGGTGTCACCGCCTGAGCGCCGTTTGCAGAAGCCAGAGTATAGCTGCTGCCATCATTGCCTGTAATCGTCACCGTCGTAGCATTGGCAGAACTAACTGTCAGTGTGGATGAGTTCCCTGCCGTGACTGACGCCGGGCTAGCGGTCATTGTGACCGTTGGAATTGGATTGGGCGTAACAGTAACCGTAGCGGTAGCAGTAATGGTTCCACCCGGTCCGGTCGCGGTGGCGGTATAGGTCGTTGTCGCTGCGGGTGAAACCGGCTGTGCTCCGCCGGTTCCTGGCAGCGTGTAGGAGCTCTTATCCGAACCGGTAATCGTCACCTGCGTTGCATTGGTAGCAGTGACAGTAAGAAGCGATGAGCTTCCCTGCGTGATGGCAGTGGGATTCGCCGAAATAATAACGGTAGGGGGTGGATTCGGCGTGACTGTAACTGTGGCTTTTGCCGTAACGGTTCCACCCGCGCCGGTTGCTGTCGCGGTATAGGTAGTCGTCGTCATCGGCGTCACCAATTGCGTGCCGCCAGTCGGTTGAAGAGTATAGGAACTGCCATCGGAACCGGCGATTGTGACTTGCGTGGAGTTGGTTGCAGTTACGGTGAGCGTAGACGATTGGCCAGGCGTGACCGCTGTTGGACTCGGTGTAATGGTGACTGTTGGAGTTCCAGGAGGAGGGGTCGCAGTAACGGTTACGGTAGCAGTTGCCGTGGTACTTCCACCTGCTCCCGTAGCAGTTGCAGTATAAGTAGCGGTTGCCGTGGGTGTGACAGATTGCGTGCCGCCAGTTGCAGGCAGACTGTATGAGGAACCGTCCGATCCAGAGATCGTCACCTGCGTGGCGTTTGCTGCCGTCACGGTTAAAACGGAAGAATCTCCGGGTGCAATGCTGGCGGGACTAGCCGTGATTGCAACCGTTGGGGCGGGCGACGCTGAGATCGTAATTTTCGTAAGCGCGGTGGCTGACATTCCGTTACCGCTTGCCGTTGCCGTATAGGTCGTCGTGGCAGTGGGCGTGACGACCTGTGATCCCCCGTTGGCCGGCAGCGTATAGGAGCTGCCATCGGTTCCGGCGACGACGACCTGCGATGCATTCGTAGCTGTTACCGATAAAGTCGCCGACTGTCCAGGCGCTATCGTAGTGGCACTGGAAGTGATACTGACAGTGGGCGCAGATGGCGGAGTCACTCCCTCTTGATGGTCAGTGCCACATCCTACTAGCACAACACCGAACAAAAGCGCCGCGACCAAAGACACTGAGGTACGAAATCGGCTAATAGATCGGGGAAAGAATAAGGTCGTCAAGGGTGTTCTCCTTCTCACATTCACGCACGCAGCTATCGCGTAGTTTTACGGTTAAAGCTGCTCATCTTCAGGCAGAGCGAATCCAAAGTAAAAGGGCAATTTCGCCCAAAAATTAAAAATCTGTTTCGAGTACCGGATTTGTCTTGTAGCCATCGCCAGCAGGACGTTCTACATCAGCTTGATTTCCAAGCCGGGCATGGAGGAGTGCCGATTCCAGCGCTGGTGTCATTGTGTCGGCAACTTCCAATTCAAAGTGCGCTCCTGCGCCATCTTTGTCTTGGGAGTTGCGTCCTTCATGCAAAGAGTCTTGCCACTTTGTAGAACGGGAACGAAACCAATGGCGTCCACGACGCCGAAGCGAGCCGTGACGTCCAATGGATCGCTTGTATTTATTAAGTTCAAACCAGCGAAGATAATTTCTGACAACACTGGCCATCGTCATCTGTATTCCAGCAGCGTAGTTCTGTTCCGACATTTGCCACAGAGTTTCCGCCGAATTCAAGATGGAAATCATCTGGCTGGCCAGATCTTCGGAGTCACCTTTCTTATAGAAGCGGATCGACATGTGTTCGTCCTCCGCCATCTCACGGAAGTCGTGGAGATCGGCAGAGACGACTGGTATTCCATATTCGCAGGCCTGATGGGCCGGTCCGCTGGAGCCGGTTGCAGAATCGTATGGCAGAACGAGAAGCGATGTAGACTGCATCAGCTCTGGAATATCGTCTTCGGGAACATAGCCGCGGAATTCAATGGGCAGATGTGCGGGCTGTGCTTCGCGTATCGATTCCCAATAGCCAGCCTTAGTGTGATGATTGGCGCCGGCGATGATGAGTTTCGCATTCGGAACCGCTTCCAGAACGGCAGGAAAGGCCTCCATCAGCGTTTCCAGACGCTTATAAGTTCCCCAATGTCCGATTGCCAGGATGCGAACTTCAGGATTGCCACGCTTGGAGAAGTCCGGAGGTGTCGGAACGGATGTCAGCGTTCCATGAGTTCCCAGCAGGACGTTTTGTGCTGCATACTTTTCCATGAGCGTGCGGCGATACCCGGACAGCAGGACAGAAACGGAATTCGCCTTCAACAGGGCTTTGGTAGCCACGTTCGTTCCCATGCGATAGAGTTTCTCTCTGCGTACACCGGCTGCCGCAAAATCGATATGCTCGATAATGTGATGCAAAGTGACGTGCGTGTAGAAGCCGGAAGAACGTGTAAGTGCGGGCGCTGAAAGACCCGCAAACGCAGCCAGCGGATTATCGGGCGTCGCGAAGCTGGAAAAAACGAGATTGAACCACACAATATCTGGCTTTAACTCGCGAATGGTGTTTAACAGCCGCATGGGTGTAGCCAGGCTGTTGAACTTCCAGCAACGGATGACATTGAACCCGGGCAACTCAGGTTGTTCCTTAGCATTGATCGATTGGCCGTTGCCATCCGTGGCGAATTCATAATCCGTCAATTCATCGGCAAGAATGGTCAGGCTCACATCGGGATTGTTTTGCAATTCCCGCGCGATATGTAGCGCGTATTCATTTAACTGGCGTCCACTGGGGGGGAATGTCGCAACTAAACAGATTTTCATCAGGCCCCTGCTCTCAGAAGTCTTAAAACAACGTAATGCTTACGTATGGCCGGAATTGCTGGCTATGTGCTCCGGGAAAATTGAAGAAGCTCTCGTCTTGCATGCCTGCCGAGAAACGAATGGGATATTGAAGGGATACTTCCCCATCTTCAGCGTTAAATTTGCGATGGAACGGTCTTGCATACGAGACTGAAAACCCGCTCTGCATTGCGTCGTATACGTGGAACCCTCGCGTGCTCGAGTAAGCGAAGCTGCCCTGCACGTCCCAACTGCGGGATGGAGTGAAATCAACGGTACCGCTTGGGCGGAGGTTCTGCGCAATAGCGGAGTTATCTCCGAAGACGCGCCATGCGCGCAAATCTTCCGCCACAGCCCGCACATTCAGCCGATCTCCGAACCTGCGTTCAAGACCGATGTAAGACGAGGTGTAGTAGTTCTTATAATTCTGCGGCGAGTATTCCTGATGATTCGCACCCCAGCCGGTCACAAGAGCCGTTTTACCCCAGGGCGAACCCACGCGAAAATCAACCGCACCTGTCAACGCCTGCGAGTGCTGATCGCTTTCCGTAAAGGGGCCTGATTCATGAATGAAATATCCGCTGACAGAGACTGCATTGAAGAATGAGCTGGTGCTTGCATATACAAACTCGCGCAGAAGATTCTGATCCATCTCGACAGGTGATTCCGAGTCCCTGCGAATTGTTCCCTGAATGCCGGGATTGAAGGTCAGCACATTCGATCCGAAGTGAACCGTGGGACTTACGCCGAAGTTGAACGTATAGTCGGTCGTGCTTCGATTCACGATGGTATTCGTGCTCGGTACCGAGATCTGACCGTTTGCATGTCGAATCTGAACGAAGCCACCCGCAGCGGGAGCCATTTCGCCGAGATGAAGGTGATAGGCGCCTGTCCACTGTGTTTGCAGCGACGAGCGCGGCGGTGGAAGCAGGCTGCTTTCATTGCTTGCGATTGGCGTCGGGGCATCGAGCTTGGAGTCCAGAACATACACTGTCGTATCTTCGTAGATTGGATCGATGGAGAAGTTGGTGAGCACGCTGAGGGTCGGATTGATACGCAATCCCTCGTCTGCACCCGCGGAGAGCAGGTTCTGCTCAGCAGATTGATCCTCGCCCGCGGCGTTGGTTGCCTCGGCGAAAGCAGTCAACGCCTGCGCTCCCTGATGTTCCTGGCGAAAGATGTTTGCCTTTGCCATCAGGTACTGGTAACTCTCTGCGCTCTCATCGTTATCAGGAATTGCAGCGAGCTCACCTTTAGCCCTGGCGGTGTCGCCGACTGCGAGATAGTTATTTGCCATGCCGATTCTTACGGAGGCATCGGGAGCGCCTGCGGCCTGGGCTCGATCAAGATAGTTTTGAGACAAGTCGTATTCGTGCAGACTGCGGAATACATCCGCCGCTGCAATATATTGATCAGCCGAGGGGGCTGACGTGTCTCCCGTCTGAGCTTCCATCTGTGCGAGCGCGATCTGTCGTTTCGCATCGTCGGCATTGCCCTGCATAGCCATTAACTGCGCAATCGCAAGACGCACGCCGACGCGGTTGCTGCCTGCTGCAGTGAGTGCCTTGCTGAAGCGATCCATCGCTCCATGCTGATCTCCAACGGTGCTTAGAGCCTGGCCGGTAGAGATGTAGATGGCACTCGGCCGCGAGTCGGGATCTTTCGCGTCAGGCTGCGCATGCTGCTCGGCGAGCTCGACATAGTGGAGCGTCTGGTCTTTGTCCGGCAACTCCGCATAGGAACGCGCAAGCAGAGCGTAGATCTTAGGATCGTCAGGCAAGAGCCTCTGCGCCGTCTGAAGATCGTCGATGGACTGATGATATTCGCGCTGCGAGTAGTGCACTCCCGCCAGGGCCAGATAAAGCGAACCATCGTGCGGCGAGAATTTCAAGGCCACCTGATATTCGTCCGCAGCCTTGGATAGCATACCTTCGCGGGCATATGCCGTTGCGCGAATCAGATGGAGAGGCAGCGAATCGCCCATCTCCGCCTCGGCTAGCTCGGATTCCTTCACCGCAGCTTGCGATTTATGCATATCGAGGTTCGCATATGCGAGTCCAAGATGCGCTTCGCCGTTTTTCGGCTCGCGCTTGATTGCCGCTTCGAAGTCTGAAGCTGCATCCGCAGGCTGATGCAAATCGTTCAGCATATAGCCACGGTTGACATACGCGGTCACGACATTGGGATCGCGATTCAGTGCTTCTGTGAAGTCTTGCTTCGCCAATTCGGACTCGCCCTGGTGCTTGTGCACGTAGCCGGCGAGGAGAGGAATATCGGGTTCCTGTGGAAAGACATTCCTGTATTTATCTGTAAGGGTCAGCAACTCATCGTACTGATTCAGATTCAGGAGATCGTACCCGAGATAGACCACAACATCGCGGTCTTTAGGCAATGCTTGAATGGCTTCCCTGCCGATCTTTGCAGATTCTTCGTAGTTGCCCTTGAACCGGAGATATCTTTCCTTTTCACGCATGAAGTGCGGATCGTGCTGCATGTCATCAGTCGAGCGGCCTAACCACACTCCAGCGAGATCGGTATTATGCGCTTCGATTGCGGCATTCATCCCGCCGGTGACGATGGCTACGTTTTTGGGAGCCAGTGCAAAGCTCTTTTTATAGAGGGCTTCAGCTTTCGCAAACTCCCGATGTGCGGTGTACATATCTCCAAGAGCAAGGTAGGGGACGTATAGCGTAGGATAGGCTCTGGCGAGTTGCTGGAAATATTTTATAGCATCCTCGTCACGACCCGCGGCGCGTGAAGCATAGCCGAGTGAAGTAAGAGCGAAGCGGTTGTTCTTGTCTGCTGTAAGAATCTGTTTGTAAGCCGAGATTGCCTGCTCCGTGCGGCCCATCTTCATCAGCAAATCGCCATCGAGCTGCAGATTGTTGAGATCGCCGGAATTGAGCGCGAGAGCTTCATTCATATCACTCAATGCGCTATCGAGCTGACCATCGTTCATTTTGATGAGAGCGCGAAGACGGAGGAACTGTCCTCTTCCCGGTCCGCGATCGTCTATTTTTCCGATTTCAGTTTTGGCGATTTCGAGGTTTTGCTGCGCCTCATTGGTCTCGTTGAGATTCTTGTAAAGCTGCATTAAATCCATGTGCAGCTGAATACCGTAGAGCTGCCCTTCGACCGGCGAAGCCGGTAGGTGAGCAATGGCAACGCTGTATTCGCGAACGGCGTCAGGATCGCGTTCCTGGATTTGGGCAATCTGTCCGCGAATCGCGTGCAAACGATAGTAATCAGCATCGATTACTTCCGCGCGTTTCAGGAAAGAATCAGCATGATCGATCGACCCTGCTGCAACAGCTGCTTGCGCGGCAGAAAGCTGGAGGCCTAGATCACGCGGCATCGCATTTGCGGCCTGCGCATAAATTGCAGCAGCCTGGTCCAGTTTGCCATCGAGCTGATAGGTATACGCGAGTTCTGCCGTAACGTCCGGCTTGGGATTTTTGATCGCCTTCAACGATGCAATTGCAGCGGAATAATTGCCTGTCTCTCGGTAATATCCTGCGAGCGAACGCTGTACTTCCGGATTATCGGGCGCGTGGCGCTTGGCCAGTTCCAGGTAGCGATTTGCCATGTCCATTTGCTTGAGATGCTGATAGGAAAGCGCCATCAACAACTCAGACCGCGCCGAAGGCTCCATTCGCTCGGCTTTGCCCAGCCAATCGAGGGCGGAAGTGTAATCGCTGGACCTCATGTAGATGTCGCCAAGGAGCAGCGCGTCATCCTTGCGCCGCGGATCGGCAGCAAGCACCTGTTTCAGCAGCCGCTCAGCATCCTCTGTGCGGCCCATAACGTTGTAGGTCTGAGCCAGGCCGGAAAGGCCTTCCAGGGACGATGGATTCAAGTGAAGGCCGTGATTGTAAGCGTCGATTGCCAACTGCGTCTTGCTATCGAGCCGAGCCGCGTAACCCAGCAGGAACCATAGCTGAGGATCGCTTGGAGCTGCCTGTGCGGCGCGCTGAGCATATTCCACAGCCTGCGCGTGGTCGCCGCGCTGGAGAGCCAGCTGGGCAGCCCGTGCGAGGCGCGCATTTTGAATGTTCGATCCCCAGCCCAGAGACTGGCCATCTGGCTGCTGCTGCGCCTGACCGGCCGAGCTCTTAGGCGTTGCCTTTGAGTCGGGTCCTACCTGGTAAGTTTGCGCTCCGAGTGGCCAAGACAGTGCAACAATAAGGGAGAACGTAAGTACGCCCTTTAAATAGCTAAACCTTGCAATCAACGATTCACCTGTGGAACTTCTTACTTGTTCAAATATTCAAAGTTCAAGCCCATTTGATTCCAAAAATGCTCAGAGTGTTGGCTTCATTGCCGCACATAGATTGAGATACTTTTCAATATCGTGAAGTCAAAAGTGTGATCTCTATCCAGTTGAGCATGGTTTGCAAACAACCATATACGGGTGAAATAGAATCCAATGCATTTTCGAGAGATAAAAAACTTTGCGTAAAACCTTGTCTGCCACACCCGTTACCCCACCATTGTCAATGACTTTCATTATGTTGGCTGCATGTGCGGTACATCTGCCTTTGCTGCTCATGAAACTTCCTTTGAAGTCATATGACACAAATTTTCATATTTTCTTCGCATCGCACTACGTTCATCACTGGTTTGATCCCTGGAACACAAAATGGTACGCGGGATTTTCACAGGCCACATATCCTCCGCTTCCTCAGCAGTGGGTGGCTCTGATCTCGCATATTACGGGCCTGGATATGGCCTACATGGCGGTCCAGTTTGCTGCCATTCTGCTACTCGTTGTTGGTGTATACCGCTTCTCGCTTCTGTGGGTCAGCCCGCGCGCGGCATCCTATGCTGCATTAGCAAGCGTTTTTCTCGGTTCCGAAAGCTTTCTGGTATATTCCGCAGGCCAGCTTGGAACGACCTCGGCCGCTCCGATTTATCTTAATGCTCTTCCCTATCTCTTCGACTGGGTGCGACACGGCAGCTGGCGGTCATTCCTGAAGGGCAGCGTACTCTTCGTCGCTGCTGCGGCGGCCCACCACGCGACGCTTCTCTTCGGCTCATTCTTTTTTGCCCTGCCGGTTCTGGCGCTGGTGTTGATTGACCGTAATGAGGGTGAACCCACCTCAACTCCTTCTTTCATCGCTCGCACTGTTTCGATCGCAGTCGTAGTAGGTGCCGGAATTGCGCTTGTGCTGCTGCCTTTCTGGATCGCGCTGATTCACTATCCGGTCACGCAGACTCCGATTCCGCATCCCAGCCGCGCTAACTATATTTTAAGTCCGGAGTGGGGGCTGAACTACTTCATCATTCCTTACGGAGCCCTGGTACTCGCCATACCGTTCATCATCTGGCGCGGCGCCATTTCAGTGCGGCTGCGGCCCCTGCTGCTCGGCTTCTGGGTTGCGATGCTGGTTGGTCTCGGCGGTACTACGCCGGTTGGGCATCTTGTGCTCGGTCGCGCGTATGAAGTGTTGACCATGGAGCGATTCAGCTACTGGGCGACCCTGCTTGCCCTCCCCTTCGTCGGGTTGCTGGCTTCTGAACTGATTGATCGATTCCGCATGCGGGCGGTCATTGGACTGAGTGTGGCGGCAACATTGACTTGTGGACTGTCAGTTGCCTGGGTCGTGTATCACCCGGCTGACGCGTCGAACTTCCAAGTTGACTCTGTGGCCGCATGGCTGAACCGCGACGGGCACGACAACTATCGGTACGTCACGCTCGGCTTCGGCAATAAAATCGCACGCCTGGCCGTATTGACGGATGCAGGCAGCGTCGATGGTGAGTGGAATTCAGGCCGCATGCTTCCAGAGCTGACCGAGCATGGAGCAGGGGCACTGACCAGCTCAAAGTACTTCGGCAAACAAGGAACCGATGCGCTGACGGCGATCTTAGGTCACGCGGATAAGTACGGGCTGAAGTGGGTGTTCCTCAAGGATCCCTATTACGAGCCACTGCTTTCCTTCGCCGGATGGCGTCACGTGGACGACCTCGAAGATAATACGATCGCCGTGTGGATGAAGGATGGCGTACCGCCGGCAACTCCGCTGAACGCGGCGCAGATGCCGCCTCACTGGCAGGGTCTGATGTGGGGAATTCTGCCTTTCGGCAGCAGCCTTCTGGCGCTGTTGATCGTGCTGATTCCAGATAAACGGTGGCAGGAAAATCCGACGGACCAAGATGCCATCACCCACGACGACATTGCATCCGGGAGGCTGGTATCGTGAATAAAGGAAAACTTCTAGCGATATTGATCGCCGGTGCGACTGTCGCGCTGATCGTAATCGGAACCCTTTGGCCGAATGCAGCCGCATTGGCGCTGGCGGGTGGTGGAAATCTGCTTCAATCTTCGTCAACACCCGAAGCGGCAGTAACCAACCTTGCACAGGATATTGGCCGCCGGGACTGGGGAAAAGCATATTCCAGCCTTGCGAATAAGGCTGAGTTTACGCAGCCCGAATTTCAACAAGACCTGACTGGAAACCGTCTCAGCCTTCGCACCTATGCAACACTGGAGAACTTCGATCTGCGCCCGCTGCATTCCAGCGCGAACGAAGCTGAAGTGCAACTCCGGCTGCACTGGTCAACGGTAGTGGGTACTTTTCCCGAGACCCGCGACCTGCACGTTGTTAAGAACGGCGACCGCTGGCAAGTTCAGTGGCCGATTGTAAAGGAAACACGCGTTCCCCCGCAGGTCATCCCAGTCAACTACCTGCGTTGGGATGTAATCTACCGCGGCGCCGGCGATGATTGGGGCGCCCAGGATGTTGAGGCACCTCATGTACGCATCGTCGATATGCACCCCGTCGAGCGCGCCGATGGCGTAGTGATCATGGGCGAGCTTCTCAACGAAGATATCGTGCCTGCTCACGTCTCGGTGAAGGCGACACTCCTGGCTAAGAACGGCTCTGTCATCGCGAGCGAAGGCAGTTTCGACAAGATCGCCCATCTCCTTCTTCCAAAGCAGGTCACGCCCTTCCTCATCACCTTTCACAACGTGTCGCTGTCGGATGTAAGCAGCGTGCGTATGGATCCTTCAGCGTCTCTGGTTTCCGCTTCGGCAGATCCGGTGATTGCAATCCAGGACCAGCAGTTCAACCCGGCGCCGGGCGCGTCGCTTACAGGCCAGTTGGTGAACCAGAGTGGACAGGTAGTGAACATTGCCCATGTCCTGGGTACCTTCTACGACAAGTCAGGGCAGCTCGTCTGGGTTGCGGATCAATATATCGACCGCGCACTCCAGCCACAAACTCCGGTTCCCTTCCGCATCACGGTACCAGAAGACCTCGCAAGAAAAGTGAGCAGCGAACGGGCTTTCACCACTACCTACAGCGCAGGGAGTATGCAATGAGGTTGCGACTCGCATTTCTCCTCGGAGGGTTCGCTGCGCTCTTGATGCCAGCTGCTCGCGCTCAAGGCTCCGGTATCAAGGTGCCGACGAGTGTCGAGGCTGGCAGCGCCTTCTCCATTCAAACCACCGGCACTGGTAAAGGCGTTCTGTATATCGTTAGTCCTGCTCAGGCGTTACGTCGTGACGTGCAATTAGGAGAAACAGTAACCTTTCCCGCAGGCACTCTCTATAACTCTGGTCACTACCTGGTAATTCTTGCGGCAGGAGAGGCAACCGAAAATGGTGCATTTGATGTCTTATCGTCGAGCAAGCCAGCAACTTTAAGCTTCCTTGCAAAACCTTCCCGTCTTCCAGTCAGTTTGCAGAATGGAATAACGGGGGCAGTTTATGTTTTCGATGCATATCAGAACCTGGTGACAAAGCCCTTGCCGATATCGTTTGCCCTTTCAAATCTCTCCAGTCCTGTGCAAGCCCGCACAGTAACGACACGCGACGGAGCCGCATGGACAGAGATGAATTCCGGCGCTAAGGAAGGCGCAGCGAAGTTTGTGGCGAATGCCGGCGGTGTTTCCAGCGAGCGCATCATTCAGCAGGTTCCCGGCGACCCGTGCTCGCTCAGAATTACAGCACGCCCGGCGGGACAAAATATTGCTTTGCAGACTGATCCGGTACGGGACTGCGGCGGAAATGCGATACCTGACGGAACAATCGTAACCTTCACAGAGACGTATAACGGTAATCAGTCGACGGTGGACGTTCCACTCAAGCGTGGAATCGCTCAAGTGGAATTACCTGCTCGCCGCGGTGCGAAGATCTCAGCCGCCAGCGGAATTGTGATGGGCAATGAGATTCGGTGGGGAGGATAGTTATGATCAAACATATTCTCGCCGCAACAATAGTATTGACAGCTTCCTTCGCCTTTGGCGATGATCAAGTTTCAGTACATGTGCAACCCACTAATTTTCAAGGGCCGAGGCAGCTTCAAGGGCAAACTCAAAGTGCCGTCATTCGTGACTACCTCCAGTCATGGCAGAGTTTGCATACAGCGCTCGATCAAAACAATGCTGCTTTGCTTGATCCCGACTTCGTGGGAACCGCGCACGACAAGCTTGCAGCCACAATTCAACAGCAGGCGAGCCTGGGAATTCGTACCAGATACCAGGATCGCGCGCACGACATTCAGATAGTCTTTTACTCTCCCGAGGGTCTATCCATTCAGCTGATCGATAACGTGGATTACGATACCCAGGTTCTCGATCACGACAAAGTTTTAACCACGCAGCGGGTGCATGCTCGGTACGTTGTCGTTCTCACTCCCGCTGAGGCAAGGTGGAGAGTTCGTCTTTTTCAGGCGGATTCTCAGTAACGTTCGAAATCCAATTTTAGTAAGAGAACGTACAAGGCTGTGATTCCCCAAGCACAGCCGGCAAGAAAAATAAGTACAAAGCAAGCGTTGTTGATTACTGAACAGACCCAAGGAGTACAAAAAATGATTTCTGTAGTTGTTCCTATCTTCAACGAAGAAGAAAATATTTTCCCGTTTCACCAGGCGATTGCAAATGCACTAGACACAACTCACGAAGAGTGGGAGGTTGTTTATGTCAATGATGGCTCCCGCGATTCCTCACTTTCTCTCTTGCAGGAACTTCAGGCCAACGATCCGCATGTGGTGGTCGCAGATCTTTCGCGCAACTGGGGTCATATGGGAGCAATCTCCGCGGGGCTTAAGGTAGCAAGCGGCGACGCAGTCGTTCTCATGGACGGTGATTTTCAGGATCCACCGGAAGTCGTACCTCAATTGATACAGGCGTGGAAAGACGGAGCTCAGGTTGTGACCGCGGTGCGCCGGAGCCGTCAGGAATCTCGCAAGGTTCTTGCCCTGCTCTTCCCGATGTTTTACCGCGTTCTTGGAGCCCTCTCCGATTACCCAATTCCACTGAATGCGGGCATTTTCGGCCTCATGGATCGTCAAGCGGTTGATTCGATGAATTCCATGGGCGAAATCAACCGGTATCTGCCCGGCATCCGGGCGTGGGTTGGATATAAAACTGGAGTGGTCTACTACGACCGGCACGATCGCGCTGCTGGCGAGGGCAAGCTTTCGTTCATCAGCCGGATCAAGTATGCAATGGACGCTATTACGAGCTTCAGCTATAAACCGCTTCGGCTCTGCTTCCTGATGTCTGCCATCTCTTGCCTGACGGTTTTCGTGCTTGGTCTTCTGGCGATTTTCTCGAAGAACCAGATCGATGCTGTCGGCTTTGGCGTGACTTCTGCAATCTTTCTGCTCGGAAGCTTCATGTTCCTGTGCTTAGGAGTACTGGGCGAGTACCTCGGACGCGTTCATGACGAAGTACGGCGTCGGCCCCTCTCGATCATCAACAAAATCTATACCTCTGATGCGTTGGCAGTTGAGGGTGAACTTAGCTTCGAGGAAGAGTTTTCAGACAAGATTGCACGGGTAGCATAACGGCGAAACCGGCAATCGAATACGATTGCCGGCATAGAACCATAAGCGCCGAAAGTTATGGCCGCGGTGAAAGTTCTAGTTTTGGTTAGTGTGCAGGGATAGCTTGCGGCTGATCTTTGCAGGTTGGAATTCCCGGTTCAACTGCAGTCCCTTCTTCGTAGTCATTCCAAGTCTCTACAAGAATGAATGGAATTGGGTCATCTGCAGAGAAATACTTCTTCCAATAGTTAAAGGTATCAGTAAAGGTTTGTCCGCAGCGCGCAGATATATGACGATTTAACCCCCATGATGCTTTGCTGTCATCGAAGCTTGACCAGGCTCCCCCGACTACAATCTTGTCTGGGTGCTTTGACCGCATGACATCGTAGAAGTTATTCAGGTAGTCCTCCCCCCAATTACTCCCGTCTGCAGACCAGCCCTTACTTCCAGGCTGTACCCAGGCATAAAATCCATCGAAGGCATTCATGTACTTGTCGGGTAAGTTTTCTGTAATCAGAATGGGTGCAGGATTCCACTTATTGACTTCAGAGCGCACTTTGTTCCAGTCCGTATGATTCCCCTTCGGGAAAATAAAGATCACTGGACGGCCTTGATAAGTGAGATATGCTTCGCGTCCAGGCGCATTTTGGGCCAGATAAGTATCGCGAAAGGTTCTGAAATCTGCGATAGCCTCATCCGTAGCGCCTTCTTCTTCGTCGGTTTCGTCATACAACATTGCAACCTGGAGCTTCTTTTTGGCGGCAATAGTTTGCATCAACTTGTAACTTTCATCAATGAAGGGCTCGCGATCACCATACCAATCCACAATGAAGGCCGAGATTCCCATGTCCTTGGCCTTGTGGATTTGCTTTTCGATCACCTTGGGGTCATGCGATGAATAGCCAACAGAGATATGCTTGGGATGTCCAAACCAGGGTTCATAGAGTGCCAGTATTTCGGGAGACGTGCCTGTAGCACGGTACTTCAGCCTGAGGTTCTGGCGCGATCCAGGATTTGAGCATCCATGGGGCAGCAGGAAAAAGCAAAGTAATGCAGCGCTTAAGCGATCGAACATAAAAGTTTATTAGTTTTTAGAAGTTCTAATCGGGTTTATGGTTGTTGCATCCGACGCATAAAGCTTCCATTTCATCAATTCAAGCAGCATTATTGGGCCAATTTGCATCGTAACAAGTGTCGCCATCTCGCTGTTTAAGAAAGATATAAACAGCAAAATGCGCTGATCTTATTAAAACTTCCCCCGCCTTTTGAAATTGGAGTCCTCGACCCTTGGTAAATGGCCAGATCCAGAAAGCAAAAACACTGCAAGCCCGTATTTTGTCAGGAACTATCGTATTGCTTTCTGGTTCGGGGTTAACCACTGCAATCAATCTCGCTTATAACATGGCGGTAGCAAGGTTCCTGGGACCGACTGGTTTCGGGCATGCCACCGTCGTTTATACCCTGCTCACTCTGATTTCCGCGATCACGCTCTCATTTCAGATTGTCACCGCGAAGGTGGTGGCCCAGCAGGAAACGCAGAAAGGCAAGAGTGCCGCCTATCGAGATCTTCATAGAGCCGCTTGGGGCTGTGGCATTGTCGTTGCTCTGCTCTTGTTCGTTTTTCAAAAAGGGATTGCAGGTTACCTGCATCTCCCGGGATCAGATCTCGTCGCGCTCCTCGCCATCGGAGCTGCCTTCTATGTTCCTTTAGGCAGCCGTAGGGGTTACATTCAGGGCGCTTACGGTTTTCGTCGCCTTGCCACCAATCTCGTACTAGAAGGGGTCGTCCGGTTTGGCGGCTCTCTTACTCTTATCCTTTTAGGCTTTGGCGTGCGAGGAGTCATCGCGGCCAACGCCGCCGCCGTGGCCGTTGCCTACTTTGCCGCAGCGTCGAAGCTTGCTGCTCCCGCTCCAAATCCTGTTCACTTTATGCGGGCAGTTCGCGAAGTTCTGCAAGGCATAGTATTTTTCGCGGGACAGGTGCTGATCAACAACTGCGACATCGTTCTGGTAAAACATTTCTTTGAGTCCCGAGAGGCAGGCCTGTATGCGGCCATTGCCATGGTGGGCCGGGTGATCTTTGCTTTTTCCTCCGCGGTCGTAAACACGATGTTTCCGATTGTGGCAGGTACGAGCGACGAAGAGCGAAAGAATACTAAAGTTATCAGCACGTCGCTGCTGCTAGTTCTCGGCATTGGCTCCGTATTGGCTTTGGCGCTGCGTGTCACGCCGGCCGTCGTCTGGACCGTGTTTTTTGGTTCTGGCTTTGAGCTCGATGGGAAGTTCGGCTTCCCCTACCTGTTGGCTTTATATGCCATCACGACTGTGATCTATTCGCTCAGCGTCGTGATCATCACCTACGAAATGTCATACAAGATTGCAAACACAAGCTGGGTACAGCTGGCGTTCAGTGGTGTTCTTATTCTGGGTCTTTGCCGGTACCACTCCTCGCTGCAGCAGGTCATTCTTGTGCAGCTCATACTGATGAGCGTTCTGTTCGTTCTTGTTGCTATACCGTTCCTGATCGATTTAATTGTGAGGTCAAAAAATAACTTGCCGCGCGAAAATTACCAGTCCGTAAGAGTAATGCGCCACGTCTCAGAAGATGAGGTGATTTCAGAGTTTCTCCGAACGGATTTTCATAGTCCGGTCTTTGCCGACTATAGAGAAACTCTACGCGAAATCGTAATCAATCCAAACCTGGACGATGCCCGCGAGAATGCCAAACGGCGCGCTCTTTTCTTCCTTCGCCACCGCTCTCTGTGGAATGAAATACCACAGGAAACAGAGTGGTATGAAGTAGAAGTGCGAAAGTCATGTCTGCATCAAATCAAAGTTTTTCCGAGAGCTCAGTGGAGAAAGATAGCCAGAGGCAATTTCTCGATTCTCGAGGTGGCCGAACGGCTGCAGACCATGCAAAAGGAATCGCAGGGTCCATTCCTGGACAAGATTGCAAGCATCAGCAAGAGCCTCACCCAACGAAGCAACGATATGGGCGCGGTCATCCTCATCGGACTCAATGAAAATGAGCCTTTGACGATTCTTGATGGAAACCATCGCTTTGTGTCCGCCGTGCTTGCGACCCCCGACCAGATGGAGAGTCTCCGTTTTCTGTGCGGGATGTCGCCGCGCATGACCGAGTGCTGCTGGTACAAAACGAACCCGGCGACCCTCTTTCGGTATGGAAAAAACCTCTTACGACATATAGTCCGCAATCCGGGCAAGGAGCTTGCACGCGTATTGCAAAGTTTCGGATAACGAGAAAGATGAATAAAAACCATTCGCAGTTAAAACAAGAGAAGCAAAAGACCAGAATCAAGGGGTAGGAAATGAGAAAAATATCTGCGGTAATGCTGAAACAATTTCCACAAGATCTGAGTTTGAAGCAAACACGCGCATTTTTAGATGGAATAAAGACTGCTATGAAAGTAGAGCGTCCTCGTCTTGTTCTGGATTGCAGCCATATGCGCCAAATGGACAATACGGTCATCTACCTGCTTATCTGCTGTCTGGAAGAAGCGATTAAGCGCAATGGCGACATCAAGCTCGCGGCGGTACCTTCTAAAGTCGCAGCCATGCTGACAACTTCTGGTGTAAGTCGGCTCTTTGAAGTTTTTCATACACCGGCTGAAGCAGTAACCAGCTTTGGCCGTCTTACGGCCGGCACATTTTCACCCGCGATTGCAGCTGAGCCTTCGGGCTTTGGGACCGAAAGTGCAGCCTAGACGACAGTTTGATGCAGTCACTTTGATACCAATTTGTGACGATGCATTTCGAGGAAATCATGAAGAACGCTAGTAATTGGCTACGGCGGCAGACTGCCGGTTGCCTTGTATTATTTTTGACTCTGCCCCTTGCTCGTACGGCTGCCGCATTGCCGCTGCAGTCATCTGTTCAACAAACGGATCCATCCACGGCTCCTGTCAAACTGCAATCTACTGATAGCGGAGCGACAAAATCAAGCATAGACGCACCCCAGTCGCAATCGACCAGTCCGGCTACAACACAGAGCAGCCCGACTGGCCAAAGCCCGGATGCGCAACAGCAGAACAACCCTGCTCCTGTTGGAACGGCGGCAGCGCCTTATGAAAAGACAACAGGCGTGGCAGCCTCGCGTCCGGCTGGCGCAGCAATCGCTCCGGCGAAGCAGAAACGGACCCGGTCCATTTTGATCAAGACTGGAATCGTTATCGGTGCATGTATCGCTGTAGGAACAGTAGTCGCACTTTCAAAAGCAAGTCCCAGCGAACCTCACTAGGAGAAAGATGACGAATAGGAAAAAAAGCAAATTGCAGGCCAGGTTCGTGTCGTTTTCCGGAATTGATGGCGCTGGCAAGAGTACTCAGATAGAGGTGCTCTGTGAGTACTTGAGAGATGCCGGGCTCAAGGTTCGGGTCATTCCCTTCTGGGATGAAGTTGCGAGATTGAAAGGCGTACGCGAAACCACCGGCCATACTTTATTCAAGGGTGAAAAAGGTGTCGGCAGACCTGATGCTCCGGTGAACCGCAGAGATAAGAACGTACAATCAGCACCGATGACGCTGGTGAGATATTTCCTCTACTTTGTCGATGCCGTTTCATTGCGGCATGTCGTAAAAAAGTCACTCAGCTCAGGTGCGGACTTTGTCGTCTTCGATCGGTACGCCTATGACGAGCTGGCGAACCTGAAACTCGGTAATCCAATCTCCCGAGCGTACGCCAAGTTCATTCTGAGCTTCGTCCCGAAGCCGGACGTCGGATATTTTCTTGACGCCGATCCTGTCCAGGCGCGGGCTCGCAAGCCTGAATACCCGCTTGACTTCCTCATTACCTGCCGTGAATCGTATCTGGATCTATGCAGGCTGGCAGGCAGCATCACCGTGATAGATCCTATGCCTATTCCCGATGTGCAGCGTCAGATTCTTGGTCATGCTCTCGCACATCTGCCTCTTGATTATTCCCGGGCAAAAGCAAGCTAGAAATGGCGAGTAAGACAGGAATTATCCTGTCTTACCCGCCATTTGTTTTACTTCGTTTTTCTTTCCCAACTTACCGAACGCAGAGTCGTCCACTTAAGCGGTCGGATGCGAACCCGTGATCTGGTCCATAGATAATTCAAGGGCAAAAATCGAAGCATTCCCTGAATCCGCATGCACCCAGATACCGTGGAAGGCTTCGCGCAATTCGGGATGGACAGCAAGTATAGCCTTCATCAGGTCCACTGCCTGCTGCCTGGCTGCAACAGGATCACGTAACTGAGCAGCTTGCGCAGCGGTCGGAGTGTAGTGAACCGCAAGATCAAAACTACCCAACTCGCTGCTCATGTAGATTCCCGTCACTTCGAACGAATTACCGCCCGAAGCCAATGTCATCGACTTCCCTTCGGGTAAATCGCCGGGATGTACCTGATCGGCTTCCCGCCTCAATTTGTCCAGATTCGGGCTCGAAAGGAAATCCGCAGGCTGTAGAAGACCAGCGGCCGTCTGGTAGTAATACCAGGCATCCAGATCCATCTTTTTCGCGGCGAATTGGCGAGCCTGCGTCCAGTACCAGATTCCGTCATGGCCGGACTCCAGCATCGGCTTGCTGAAAAATCCTGCAAGCTGCCACTGGCCGCCATCACCCTGCGAAAGCACCAGAGCAACCTGTTGCGGCTTCGCTACGCCGGTAGCATGCAGGATCGCGATAGCATATTTTCCTGAGGGCAGAGCAGAAAAATTGAGTACCACGGTCATGGTCGACGCCGGCGGACTGCAATAAAAAGTATTTCCCTGCGCACCTGCTGCGCTCTGAGCATCCAGCAGGTAAAGCGTATTTACCGTGATGGTGGCACTTTGCAACGCCGGTTTCAGCGCCTCAATGGAGTTGGCGATACCGGTAAAGTCGGCTGCGACCGTGGGCATGGTCTTTGCGCGAATACCCTGGATATCTCCGCCCTGTGCTTCATTGACGATGGTTCGAGCGGCGCCTGCGATGGTTTCTCTCTGCGCTACAGGAATTTGTGATTGAGTAGTACAGGTATCACCGTGTGCAGCGGCGGCAGTAAGCAATGCACCGGCAAAGGCAAGTAGCAATGTGTGTGGCACACTGCGACGCCGGTATTTGGATTGCATGTCGTTCTTATCTCCTCTTGCTGAATCAAAACAGGCTTGACGCATTGTTTGATGCATAAAAAGACCTAAGGAGAGGCTTGAGAAGAACAGACTTGAGGCAGAATACAGCAATATTTCTTATAGGCGATTGGTTGGTTAGGGATGGTTCCTGGCATACTCGGATCGATGTAGAACCTCGGCAATTTTTTCGCAGAGGATCTGTGGTCCTTCAAGTTTGCTCAGAAAAAGATCGGCGTGGAATTCTTCCTGTGGAAGTTCATTTACCCCTGAAAACATAACAACGGGAAGGCTGGGATGCTCTTTTTTGATGTTACGTGTAAGTTCAATCCCGGTCATAGTCGGCATAAGCAGATCAGTGAGAACCAGATCTACAGGGGTTGATCGGAGAGTCTTGAGCGCATCGGATCCGGAACTTGCGGTGATCACCTCATGCCCGGCCTTTTCCAGCACTCGCGACCGTACCAGGAGTGAAACCGGCTCATCGTCCACGCACAAAATCACAAACTTTCGTTCGCTCATATCAACTTCTATCGGCCTTAGCTTTCCTGAGCGCTATAGGCCGCATCCGAGTGTATCTGCCGCATGGAAATATGTCTGGGGAATACAACGCGGAAGCACGTGGCGTTTCCATCTCGGTAGGATATGCTACGGCATTCGATCGCGCCATCGTATTTCTGAACAATTCCCTTGCTGACCCATAAGCCAAGGCCTGTGCCCTTCGCCGACTTGGTACTGAAAAAGGGCTCAAATAATTGCCGGATGTGTTCGCGTTTTATTCCGGTGCCGGTATCGCAGACAGAAACAGCCATTCCGCGGAGATGAGTCTTCGGATCCACACGTCTGCGGACTGTAATGCGCAACCGTCCGCCATCAGGCATAGCGTGTGTGGCGTTCACGATGAGGTTCATAAAGACCTGTCTCAGTTCACCGGGGAATCCCTGAATGGTGGCATCCGTAAGAAAACGCCTCTCTATGGAAATCCCCTGGAGATGCAAGGTCCTGGATTGCAGTTCGAGGATATTGTCGAGCACCTCCGTAATAGAAACCGCAACGGGCTGCTGAGACTCGCGATAAAAGCTCAACGTGTGCTTCACAATATGTACTACGCGTAGCAGTTCCTGTTCTGCCAGACGGGTATAGTCAGCCGCTTCTTCATTCAGCGCTACGTGGCCACGCAGCAGATGGAATATATTGAGAATCGCTTCCAGGGGGTTATTGATTTCGTGCGCGATGATGCCCGCTACCCTGCCCATCGCAGCTAGTTTCTCTGCGTTTCGCAGCGCATCTTCGGCGCGCAATCTCTCGGTCATATCGCGGCTGATCTCCAGGATGACTCCCGGCGCTCCTGCTCTCTCATTCCTGAGAGCCTTGCGGCACGCTACTGTTACTTCTCTGCCGTCGCGAGTGAATTGAACAAGGTTTCCCTCCCATCGTCCGGTCTTTAAGAGTGACGATTCAATGTCGCTCACTGGAACAGGAAAGCGGGTGGACAAAATCGTGTGAAGATCCTGTCCGATCACGTCCTCGCGGGTCCAGCCATAGAGGGTCTCTGCCCCGGAATTCCAGAACAGAACCACGCCATTCATATCCCGCACCATGATTGCTTCGGATGCCAAGTCAAGCAGATCCGCCCGTTCCCGCAGCTCTTCCGTTCGATCGGTTACACGCTGTTCGAGGTTCCGATTCAGAGCTTCAAGAGCACGGCGGCTTCGATGCAGTTCCGCAAAGACACCTACTTTTGCGCGTAATACTTCGGGCACGATGGGCACGGAAAGATAGTCCACGGCGCCGCGCTGATAGCCTTTAATGCGGTCGATATCGGAGAGATGGATCGCCGAAATAAACAGGATGGCCGTCTTTTGGAAACGCGGATGTTCGCGGATCATGTCGGCAAGCTGAAAGCCGTCGATTCCCGGCATGCTCACATCGGCCAGTACGACGGCAATGTCGTGCTTCAGAAGATGTTCGAGCGCTTCCGTACCGGAAGAAGCCTTGATGAGATTTGCGTCCAGATCGCCGAGGATAGCCTCGTAACTTAACAATTTCGCAGGCTGGTCATCAACAAGGAGAATGTTGACCCGGTCGTTCGTGTCTTCCGAGCCATTAGATTTCGCAGGTTCCATGGGTGACTTCCACCGTCCACCAATAGGGTTCATCGACATCATAATAAAGTGTGCTTCCTACCTGTGGAGCCACATACGCAAAACAGCCAGTAGTTGATCAGTATTCACCGGTTTCGCGAGATATTCTGAAGCCCCGGCCTCCAGGCACTTTTCACGGTCACCCTTCATCGCCTTCGCCGTCAGCGCAATGATTGGCAGGCGACGTAAAGCAGGGTTCTGGCGGATCACCCGCATCGTCTCGTATCCATCCATCTCCGGCATCATAATGTCCATCAGCGCGATCGCGATATCGGGAGTGGACTCCAGAGTCTCAATCGCCTCGCGACCGGTGCTGGCGGCGAGAACGGCCATGCCCCGCCTTTCCAATACGCTGCTCAGGGCAAAAATATTGCGCACATCGTCATCGATGACCAGAACTTTCTTTTCTAGAAGTGCATCATCAGATCGATGCAAACGGTCGAGCAATCGTTGCTTCTCCGGAGGCAGATCGCTCACAATTCGATGCAGGAACAGAGCGGTTTCGTCGAGCAGGCGTTCCGGAGACTCAACACCTTTGATCACGACGCTACGCGCAAGCTTATGCAATTTGGCGTCCTCTTCCGACGAGAGTTCCTTGCCGGTAAATACCACCACCGGAACCTCGTTCAGCGAGGGTGTGTCCCGCAATTGTTCCAGAAGATCGAGACCCGTCATGTCAGGCAGGCGAAGGTCAAGCACAACGCAATCGAATCGCTCTTCGGAAAGCGCAGACAGCGCATCCTGACCTGTCGATACAACGGTCACATCGATGTCGTCATAGTCGAGCAGAGATCGAATGCTCAATTGTTCTGCCGGATTGTCCTCCACTACCAGCAGACGCTTACGCCGCGAAGTAGAGAATTCCTTGATTCTCGTCAACGCCGCAGTCAGCCCCTCAGTAGTGGTCGGCTTGCTTACGAAAGAGAATGCGCCGCGCGATAACCCATGATGGCGGTCTCCGTCGATCGTAAGCATCTGCACCGGAATATGCCGCATGCCGGGCTCCTGCTTGAGATGGTTGAGCACGGTCCAGCCCAGCATGTCGGGCAGGAAGACGTCGAGCGATACAGCGGTGGGCAGGAATTCCCGCGCCAGCGTCAGTGCGTCCGCACCGCGCAAAGCAACTAGAACCCTGAAACCGTTGTCGCGCGCAAGATCCCGCAGGATGCGAGCATAATGCGGATCGTCTTCCACAATCAGCAATACTGCGTCTCCAGGCTCAAGCCGATTGCGATCATCTTCAATCTCCTCCAGGGGCCGCTCCATTTGCATGACTGCCGGCGGCTGCAGCACATTTACCGAGGAGGTATGAAGTATCTCGGTGGCAGAAGCGCCGGCTGCGCTAACAGGGGCAACATACGCTTGTGGCAGGTACAGGGTGAATGTGCTTCCCTTGCCCGAAATACTCCTCAATTGAATTTCACCGCCCAGGAGCGACGTAAGCTCACGGCTGATGGCCAATCCTAATCCGGTGCCGCCGTACTTGCGGCTCGTACCTGCATCTGCCTGTTGGAATGCCTCGAAGATAATCTTCTGTTTCTCCTGCGGAATGCCGATACCTGTGTCGTTGACCTGGAAAGCTATAACTGCACCGGCGCTGCTTAGAATATGATGTCCTTCACTCCAGCCGTTCTCGGCACGGAATACGGACAGCCGGACACCACCCTGCTCAGTGAACTTGAATGCGTTCGACAGCAGATTCTTTAGCACCTGCTGCAGACGCTTTGAATCCGTCACCAGGCTACGGCTGAGATACGGATCGGTATGCAGATCGAACGAAAGTTTTCTGTTCTCTGCCTCATGCCGGAAGGGCCTGGCAATCATATCGAGCAGGCTGGCAAAGAAAACTTCCTCGGCTTCAATCGAAACCGTCCCCGACTCAATTTTGGAGAGATCGAGAATGTCGCTGATCAGGTTCAGAAGGTCGGTCCCAGCTCCATGAATCGTACGCGCAAACTCGGTCTGCTTCGGCGAAAGATTGCCATCCGGATTGTCGCTGAGCTGTTGTCCCAGCACCAGGATACTGTTAAGAGGAGTGCGCAGTTCGTGAGACATATTGGCAAGGAACTCTGACTTGTACTTCGAGGTGAGAGCCAGTTCCTTTGCTTTCTCTTCGAGCGCCCGGCGTGCCTGCTCAATCTGTTCATTCTTGCGTTCGACTTCTACGTTTTGTTCGGCTAGCTGCTGCGCCTTTTGCGCAAGCTGTTCGTTTGTCTGTTGGAGCTCTTTTTTCTGCGATTGCAGTTCGGTAGCGAGTTGCTGAGATTGTTTCAACAAGGCTTCCGTCTGCATCGTTACTTCAATGCTGTTCAGCACGATGCCGATGCTGGAGGTGAGCTGTTCAAGAAAGGCGAGATGCGAGGCAGTAAATGTGCTGAGCGTCGCCAGCTCGATAACAGCTTTGACCTGATCTTCAAACAACACTGGAAGCACAATCACATTGCTGGGCACAGCTTCAAACAGACCTGAGCGAATGGGTTGTGTATGCGATGGCAGATCAGTAATCAACATGCGCCGTTTCTCGACCGCGCACTGGCCGATCAGGCCGTCCCCTGTTTGTATGTGTTGCAGATGGCCATCGGGCGTGCTTGCATACGCCGAGAGCAGAACCATCGCATTGGATTCTTCCGAAGCCATCTGATAGATCAGTCCCTGTTGCGCATTCACAAGCGGAGCCAGCTCTGAGAGCAGCATGCGTCCCACCGCCGTAAGATCGCGCTGTCCCTGCAACATACTGGTAAAGCGGGCAAGATTGGTCTTCAGCCAATCCTGCTCGGTGTTGCGCTCCGTGGTGAGACGGAGGTTGTTGATCATCGTGTTGATGTTGTCTTTCAGCTCCGAGACTTCGCCGCGCGCCTCCACCTGAATGGAGCGCGTGAGATCACCTTTCGTGACGGCCGTCGCAACCTCCGCGATGGCGCGCACCTGGTTCGTGAGGTTGTCAGCAAGCAAATTAACGTTATCGACAAGGTCTTTCCACGTACCAGAGGCTCCGGGCACGTTCGCCTGGCCGCCGAGGCGTCCTTCTACACCGACTTCGCGAGCAACTGTAGTTACCTGGTCGGCAAATGTCGCCAGCGTGTCGGTCATGTTATTGATCGTATCCGCCAGTGCAGCGACTTCGCCCTTCGCGTTCACCGTGAGCTTCTGCGTGAGAACACCGTTAGCGACGGCCGTCACTACCTTTACGATTCCGCGCACCTGGCCAGTCAGGTTGCTGGCCATGACGTTCACATTGTCGGTGAGATCCTTCCAGGTGCCTGCGACACCGGGCACCTGCGCTTGGCCGCCGAGCTTGCCTTCCGTTCCTACTTCGCGGGCAACGCGCGTCACTTCGGCTGCGAAGGCGTTCAACTGGTCCACCATCGTATTGATGGTGTCTTTTAACTCCAGAATTTCGCCCTTTACATCGACCGTAATTTTTCGCGACAGGTCACCGCGAGCCACTGCTGTCGTGACTTCTGCAATATTTCGCACCTGCGCCGTGAGGTTTCCGGCCATGGAGTTGACTGAGTCTGTAAGATCCTTCCACGTGCCGGCCACTCCTGGCACGTGAGCCTGCCCACCGAGCCGTCCTTCGCTGCCGACTTCGCGTGCCACGCGGGTCACTTCGCCGGCGAATGCATTCAGCTGGTCCACCATCGTGTTGATGGTTTCCTTCAGCAGGAAGATTTCGCCGCTGACGCTTACAGTGATCTTTTTGGAAAGATCCCCATTCGCAATGGCCGTCGCTACTTCCGCAATGTTTCGGACCTGGTTGGTCAGGTTGCTCGCCATGGAGTTGACCGAGTCTGTCAAATCCTTCCATGTTCCAGCCACACCGGGCACTGCAGCCTGGCCGCCGAGCTTTCCATCTGTGCCGACCTCGCGTGCCACGCGCGTTACTTCCGAAGCGAAGGAGCGGAGCTGGTCCACCATCGTATTAATGGTGTCCTTCAGCTCGAGGATCTCTCCGCGCACATCCACCGTAATCTTGCGCGACAAATCGCCGCGGGCTACAGCTGTCGCCACCTCGGCAATGTTGCGGACCTGCGCGGTAAGATTACCTGCCATGAAGTTCACATTGTCTGTGAGGTCTTTCCATGTGCCAGCAACGCCTGATACCTGCGCCTGGCCTGCGAGCTTGCCCTCCGTGCCCACTTCACGTGCCACACGGGTTACTTCGCTGGCGAACGCATTCAGCTGATCCACCATCGTGTTAATAGTGTTCTTCAGCTCAAGAATTTCGCCCTTTACGTCAACCGTAATCTTGCGGGACAAGTCTCCGCGCGCCACGGCTGTCGTTACTTCTGCAATATTTCGGACCTGGGCGGTGAGGTTTCCAGCCATGGAATTCACCGAATCCGTGAGATCCTTCCACGTTCCGGCAACTCCCGGCACGTTTGCCTGGCCGCCAAGACGTCCTTCCGTTCCCACTTCACGGGCTACACGCGTCACTTCGCCGGCAAAGCGGTTCAGCTGGTCCACCATCGTATTCAGCGTTTCTTTTAATTGGAGAATTTCGCCGCGGACGTCGACTGTGATTTTGCGCGACAGATTGCCGTTGGCAATGGCGGTGGCTACTTCCGCGATGTTACGGACCTGGCCAGTCAGGTTGCTGGCCATAAAGTTTACGTTGTCGGTAAGGTCTTTCCAGGTACCGGCCACGCCCGGCACATTCGCCTGGCCGCCCAGCTTGCCTTCGGTTCCTACTTCGCGCGCCACGCGCGTCACTTCGCCGGCAAAAGCATTGAGCTGATCCACCATGGTGTTGATGGTTTCCTTCAGCTCCAGAATCTCTCCCTTTACGTCTACGGTAATCTTGCGCGACAAATCGCCGCGAGCCACGGCCGTCGTTACTTCTGCGATATTGCGGACCTGGGCAGTGAGGTTTCCGGCCATTGCGTTGACCGAGTCGGTCAGATCTTTCCACGTGCCTGCCACACCCGGAACCACAGCCTGACCGCCAAGTTTGCCGTCAGTTCCCACTTCGCGAGCTACGCGCGTCACCTCCGAGGCGAAGGAGCGCAGCTGATCCACCATCGAGTTAATCGCTTCTTTGAGCTGTAGAATTTCGCCGCGCACATCGACCGTAATCTTGCGGGACAAATCACCGCTCGCTACGGCGGTGGCTACTTCCGCGATATTGCGGACCTGCGCTGTGAGGTTTCCAGCCATGGAGTTGACCGAGTCTGTCAGGTCCTTCCAGGTACCTGCTACACCCGGCACGTTTGCCTGGCCGCCCAGCTTGCCCTCGGTTCCCACCTCGCGAGCTACGCGCGTCACCTCTGATGTGAACACGCTCAACTGCTGAATCATGGTGTTCACAATATTGGCGGAGCGGAGGAATTCCCCTTCCAGCGGCCTTCCATCCACATCCATGCGAACTTTCTCGCTGAGATCTCCCTCAGCTACAGCCGCGATCGCTCGAGTAATTTCGGTGGTCGGACGGAGAAGATCATCGACAAGTGTATTCATCGAGGTTTGCATCTGGCCCCAGGAACCCTTGGGTTCGCGAAGGAGCGTTCGCTCGCGGATGCGCCCCTCTTTACCTACAGCCTGGCCCACGCGCTTCAGCTCCAGAGCCATCTGCTCATTGGCCGCCACTATATTGTTGAAGGTGTCGGCGATCTTGCCCGGCAATCCTGTCCATGAACCTGGCAGGCGGACTGAAAAATCGCCTTCCTGCATAGACTGCAAGCTTGATAGGATGACACTCAGATCTGCGACCGTTTCCTGGGTCTGCATGCTGTGTCCATTCTGTGTGCCCGTCCGCCGGCGCTGCCCGGCAGCAACCACATCTGATGCACCGCCACTCGTCTTTTTCATTTCTAACCACTCCCCGCTGAGGCACCTGCAGTCTGGTGCCGAAGACGGACTGAAATCGTCCCAGCGGTCGTCCTCATTTGCGGATTATAGACGTTTTGGAATTTACAGAATGTCTTGTGGCTTTAGGCTTGGAATGAATGTTCTCACACCCCAAAAGGTTGACCCATAAGAGGAAAACACTCTCAAATTGAATGTAATTATTACAGCTAAATGTATTTCTTTCGGGCCATTTAGGTGCTATTTGCACAGTTAGGAAAAAGGATGTCTGAGATGCGATTTTTTTTTGATTTTCCTTTGAAAAAGGGCTGTTCTTGCTGATCGAAACGTGTAGTATGCCTCTTAGCAAATCCCACTTGTAAGTCTTCGATCGGAACCTCGATTTGGACAGGATGTGGAAACCGGGTGAACTAAATCAGATCCGGATGCCTGGCGTATAAAGCTTCGCCAATCCGCCCAAAACAAGGCTTCGACTCGAACCCTGCGCGTGCCTACTACGTCTGTAGACCGAAACGCACACGTGTGTCGTAAATCAAGGCCAGGAACACTGTGTCAGCAGAGCCCCTGGCGTTTTTGCTCGAAGTCCAGTCTGAAGCTTCTTTTGTGAGCTACGCATAAGATGCGGAATTTCAGGCGGTGTTACCCACAGCTTCAACCAAATTTGAATAAGGTAATTTCTCTTGAATATTCGCAGAAATCTCCCCCTTACCTTTTCACTCCTGGTGGCCTCAGTACTTCCCGCTGCGGCCGGAGTCGTCATCAGCAGCCCGAGCAGCGGAAATCAGGTCCAGTCGCCTTTTACCTTATCGGCAATCGCCGCTAACTGCTCGTCGCAGAATGTATCCGCTATGGGATATTCGCTCGACAATAGCAGTAGCACGACGATCATTTACAACAGTTCCATGAACGCGCAGATCAGCTCTGGCACCGGCTCGCATACGGTACATGTCAAGGCTTGGGGTGCAAAAGGCGCGGTATGCGTTACAGATGTCGCCGTAAACGTTACGGGAGCGGCCGATGGTCCTGCCATTCCCTCAAATGCAACCAGCGTGGGCAGCATTCAGACATTAGGTAATTGGAAGGCAGTTTTCGATTCAGGCACCGGTTCCGGAAGTGCCACCGGCTATACAGGCCTTACAGGCTCGCCATCGAAAAGCGGCCAGGCGCGTGTGTTCTCCACCACTTTTAAGAACTATGGTGGCGAGCTCTACTCCGCTTCCTTTGGAGATGACGTAAACGCCACAAATTTCATCTATGACGGATGGGTGTACCTTACGAGTTCGACTTCCACAATGGCTAACCTGGAAATGGATATGAATCAGGTCATGCCCAACGGTCAAACCGTGATCTTCGGTTTCCAATGTGATGGCTACTCGGGCACCTGGGATTACACGATGAATAAGGGCTCGGCTCAGAAGCCTGTCGATTCGTGGGTCAACACAAAGGCTTCCTGCAATTTGAAGAACTGGAGCAAGAACGCCTGGCATCATATCCAGGTCAGCTATTCGCGTACCGACTCCGGTTATGTCACATATAAATCTGTATGGCTGGACGGAGTTCAGCAGCAAATCAATGCCACCGTATATTCTGCGTTTGCACTCGGCTGGGCGCCGACCATTCTGACCAACTTCCAGGTCGACGGACTCGGTTCCGGCGGAACCCCAGTCGTATATCTGGATGACCTGACCATCTATCGCTGGTAACAGACGCCGCATAGCCGCAGAAACAAGTCACCGCCATCGCTTTGGGGAGTGTTCATTGGATATTCAATGTGCATTCCTCAAATGATTGTGCGCTTCTTCCGATCGTTCGCGATTGAAATGATCCGGATAGGGAAATAGAAACTAAAACGCAGAAAAGGACGCTTTAGCCGCTCGCCCATTTTGCGGCCAGACGTTGCATGCCTTTGATCAATAGTTCTGAATCCGAGAAGAGTGCTACCTTCAATGGTTCATGGAAAGAGGGCAGGGCCTCGAGCGTCGCCAGGAGTTCCATTTCCGCAATTCAGTTGTACGATTTTCTAGTACTGTCCTTTTCGAGTGATCCAAATGATGCGCTGCCCATCCTCCAGGCCCAGGGTTGCCGATGGGGAAGCCGGCGGTAAAAATACGAATGGTCTTGTCAAAGATACCTCCTTATCAAACTTGTGGACGGACCGGGTGGCGAATCCCTTCCTCGCCCTTCTGACGCCACACTATCCACGTTATTGCAGCAAGTGCTTAAGCATTTTCCATCGGGACGACTTCCCGAAGGGGTAGGACGCGTTTCCGTCGATGCCAGAGGACGGGATAGGGTGGTTCGATGGAAATATTCCACAGAGATCCGTGAGGAAGATCAGAGTCTGAAGGATGACTCTGTGTTCTTCGATCTAGCGGAAATAGGGCCGGAAGTCGGTTCCTCCAACCAGCGCAAGGGTGATCGCCGTCCAGCCTGAGACGTGTCCACTCTGTGGATCTCGTTATCTAAGTACAGCACATGCCCTACCTTCCGGATCCAACTCGGCCATAGGAACCCCAGCTTCGGCCCGCTTCATCACCGCCACTGTCTGCTCTACAGAAAATCGCTTCTTCTTCGCGGCAACGCCGAGGACTAACATCACAACTGGCTCAAGAATTCCGAAGCAGAACAGGCACTCGTTCAGTCGCGAGCCATCTGGTATGAGGAACCATAGTGCCCGCTTAATCTCATGAGTGTGTAAGCATCTTATGAAGGAGGAGTTCCGACGATTACGTGTAGGAAGAAATCAAAGGGAATGATCTTAGATCATTGAAGGCGGTTGCTTTGCCGTAAAAGTGCGGGGCCTACAGGGCTGGTCACAATTAACCCGATATGTCATATTTTTAGGGAGACTCACCCCTGGAGGGAAAAACCACGATGCTGCGACAACTGAGGCTTGCTATATCTGTCCTGATCTTTTGTCATAGCATCTCAAGCCCGGCACAAGAGAAATATGGCTTTGTGAAGCCTCCCGCCCCAGGAATTCACCCAAGAATCATCTTCTCCCCCTCTGAACTTCCTGAACTGGAACAGAGAACTAGAAATGGACCGGCACTCGTTGGATTCATGGCGGCTCAACGCGCGGCGCAGGGTTTTGCTGACACCAATTCAAAGGTTGCAAATCTAGTCGCCAAGCTCAACGGCGGCGAGCCAGCCTTAGAAAACGAACTCGAGGTCATCTCAGGCGGGATCCGGGAAGGTTCGTTCGCAGCTTACGTCCTCCAGGATCAAAAATTGATGGATGTTGTCTCGCAAGCCCTGATGATCTATGTGGAGCGGGTTCCGATCACATCGAAGCTCGATTTTTCAAGAAACTTGCCTGGCATAGCCTTCGGATACGACTGGCTCTATAACCATTTGTCGCAGTCGCAACGCCAGAGCGTACGGAAATGGCTCGTTGCTGCCCTGAATGAGTATGCCAGTGAGCTGTCCGGCGAAGCTTGGGGATTTGAGCCAAACGCCCAAGAAAGCCGCACTTTCAATTGGGTGGGTTTTGCTTGTGGTGCAATTGGAACCAGCGCCCTGGCGATCGAAGGTGAGCCTGGTTACAACGCACAGTGGTATCAAAGTGCAGCCTCAAGCCTAAAAGACTTCCTGCACTACGGTATCGGCAGTGAAGGCGCACCGGTCGAAAGCATTTGGTATTTTTCATATGGCATGTCAAACGGCGCTCTTCTTCTCGACGCCATGGCTCGACGGGGCGATTTGGCACTGGAGGATCCACATTTAAAAAACGTCCCATTATGGTGGGCCTATGACATGTTTCCATGGGCACATGGAGACTTCAATGCGCTACAGGACACGCGGGATTTGATGCCGGGAGCAGGTGAGATCTATTATCTACTGAATCTGGCGTGGCCAAATAATCCCGTTATGCACTGGGTTTATGCCAGCTACATCCAAAATCATAACGGCCCACCGAGCGACATGACTCAAGCTCTGTGGGCAACACCTGTCGAAGAGCCAAGGCCTGAATCAATTCCGGCGTTACCTCTAACGCGTTACTTCGTGACTAATGGTCTTGTATATGCCCGAACAGACTGGACCTCGGACGGCATGTATCTGGAATTTCAGAGTGATCCCGTAGGTGTTGGGGGCCATGCGCATGCTGATCGAGATTCTTTTTCATTGGCTGGCAGCGGACGCCTGTGGATTGTTGATGGTGGTGGATGGTTTCCCCAGGACATATTCCACAATCTTGTGTTCATTGATGGTCATGCTGAAGGCTTCTTCCCGGAAAGAGGCAATGTAATTGACTACGAAGACGCTGGATGGGCGACGGGTGTGACTGGCGATGCAAAGGATGCTTATAGCTGGCAGGCACAACAGGTGCCGGGCGCGGTCATGATAGGAGGTATTGCGTCTACGCCCTATAACGCAGTCAAGAAGGCAAAACGGACGGCAGTACTCGTACGAGGGACACATGCATATGCGATGATCATTGACGATATTCAGAAGGATCTCGCTCCCCACGAATATGCCTGGATGAGCCTCACGCCTTTGGGAAACACTTTCGTGCCTATGGACGCACATCGGGCTGTGCTCGTCCCAACCGATAGTGGGGCCAATGTGGCAATTGATCCGGCTGTGGATGGAAACAAGCGCCAAGCGCTTAAGACGACCTTCAAGCTTCCTCAGGCTGGACACTATCGCCTTTGGCTGCTTGCTGGACGGGACTACTGGACTTTCTGGACTTGGGGTGGATCTATTCGTATTGACGGAAGCAATCCAATACGTTTTTTTGCGAAAGCAGGCGACAATTCGCAGATGCACTGGCAACCGATCACGCCAAGTCAAAATGCTCCAGACTTTATCTTGTCGCCAGGAGAGCATTCTTTCGAATTATCTGAGCCCCATGACGAACAAGTTGCATATGCAGCGCTACTCATTGCGCCGTCAACTTTTGATGCAGTAGCCTCTAATCAGCTTTCCATCCCACCAAGCTATCCGATGATTCGTTTTGCCAGCCTTCCATCCTTACCGACTGGGTGGCGTGTGAGGGCTATGGATAGCACCCCCCCGCAGATGCTATTTCAGGTTCTCAACCCCCAGGAAGCTAGCCTAAGCGCTAGCGTATTTCAATTTGTGCGGCCTGATAACAAAGAGTACGACGCGGGACATGGGCCGGAAATCCGTCTCAGCGCAGCGGCCCGGACGATTGAACCCAAGTTCAGAGTCCTGTTATATCCGCATCACAAGCAAGACCCGCTTCCGAATGTCGTCTCCAACGCAAGAAATGCCACGATAACATGGCCAGATGGCACAATAGACAAATGGACTTTTGCAACGCCAACGACGATCAACAGTGCACCGGCCACAATAGCAGCGATCGCGCAACGGTGCATGCCTGACGGGAAAATACTAAATCTGCAAATGAAGCCACAGCTGAATCAGTAATCAGCACTCAGTTCTTCCCTAGTACGCAGTTTTATTACAGACTTCTCCAACTATTTCTTTAGGGTCCATGCGCATTCTTCATGTTTTACCATCACTTGATCCAACCACTGGAGGCCCCGCTGAAGGAATGCGACGCCTCGCTGAAGGCTATCTTCATGCAGGACATGAAGTTGAGATCACCACACTTGATGATCCTCGGGCTCCATTTCTTGCGTCCTTGCCCTTCCCGGTATGGCCACAGGGGCCTGCATTCGGTGTTTATGGCTACACTCCGCGCTTACTGCCTTGGCTGAGACAAAATGCATCGCGATTTGATGGCATTGTTGTGAATGGGCTATGGCAATATCACGGGCTGGCAGCGTGGAGAGCATTCCACGGGCGCCATCGTTACGCGGTATTCACTCATGGAATGCTCGACCCATGGTTCAAGGCTAAATATCCGCTGAAGCACATGAAAAAGTGGATCTATTGGTTGTTGGTCGAGTACCGACTTCTGCGAAATGCGACTCGAGTTTTGTTTACCTCAGAGGCAGAACAGCGCTTAGCGGAGAAGAGCTTCTGGCTGCACCATTGGCACGGTCAGGTTGTTCCTTATGGAACCTCAGGACCAACCGGCGACCCAGGCATTCAGAGAGAAGAATTTCTTCGACTCTGCCCTGCCCTCGCTGGTAAACGCTTTTTGTTGTTTCTTGGTCGAATCCACCCTAAAAAGGGGTGCGATTTGCTGATCGATGCATTTGCTCAAGCTGCCTCAAACAATGCCGGATTACAACTTGTGGTTGCGGGACCTGATCAAAAGGGCTGGCGGGTTAAACTAGAAGCAAGAGCACAGCAATTAAGTGTCGGTCACCGTATACACTGGCCAGGGATGCTTTCTGGCGATGCAAAATGGGGGGCCTTCTACGAAGCGGACGCCTTTATTCTGCCATCACATCAGGAAAATTTCGGCATCGCCGTCGCCGAAGCCCTTGCGTGCGGCCTGCCTGTTCTAATGTCGGACAAGGTCAATATTTTCGCAGAGGTTCAGGAAGACGGAGCGGGTCTTGTCGAAAGCGACACACTTGAGGGTACGATTTCTTTGATACGTTGCTGGCTTGCGTTGAGCGAAGTGGACCGCATTCGTATGCGTGCTAATGCTAAGCAAAGTTTCGAATCACGTTACAATTCTATGCTATTGCCGGACACGATTTCTTCTATTTTCAATCAACCAGTTAATCGTGAATCTTCAGAAATCAATTACTAGACCAAGAATACTATACAGCTAAGTGAGTGCACAAGGATGACCCAAAACCCAAAAACTAGACCGTCGGGAAGTTGAGAGATCGCAACCTGTCGCGGTTCCCTGAAGCAGAGAGAGGAAGCCAACGAATGGAGAAGCGGGACACAGCGAAGAGGCGATTCTGCGGTGCTGCGGGAAGCAGAGTCAGGCGAAACGGTGGTTGAGGTTTGCCGGAATGCATGGCATCAGCCAGCTGACATTTTTGCCTGTGGAAGAAGAAGTATGCGGGGCTGGGCCCTGAGCGAATTGCGTGAGCTTCGTCAGTTGCGCGAGGAGAACGGGAAGCTGAAGCGGCTGGTGGCCGACCTGAGCCTCGATCGGCATATCCTTCAGGAGATCGTCGCAAAAAAGCTCTGAGGCCTTTCGATAATGGAACCGAGTTCGCGAGCAGAGCGACGGATCTCTGGGCTTATCAGAACCGAGTGCACCTGGATTTCATCCGGCCGGGGCGCCCGGTCGAAAACGGCTACTTCAAGAGCTTCAACGGACGACTGCGCGACGAGTGCCTGAACGTGGAGGTCTTCTTCACGCTGGCCGATGCTCGCCGCAAGCTGGCCTTGTGGCACCACGATTACAACCATCACCGTCCACACTCAACGCTCGATGATCGAACCCCGGCAAGAATTCGCAGCGCTACACAGCCGTGGAATTGAACAGCGATGAAGCCGCCTTGGAAAACGCTTCGCGTTTACCACATTTCCACCGCACGACTGTGGTTGAATCTATGCTCCTGAGCCGTCTTACTCAGACTTGTTGCTGGAGAGACCGTCACTTGAGTTACATTCGCTCGAAACATGCCGGTAATTCCGGCACCAACCGAATCCACATCTCAGTTCGAAATAAACTCTTGCTCTAGGTTATATTCGTACCCAACCCCGTCTCGCATCCACGCGGAAAACGCGGACAGACTGTCTTGCTCTCCTCAGGACAGATGGTGAGGAGCCTTGACTTAGATCGGACATCACGACCAAGAGAAAAGCCAGAAGTATTCGGCCTGTAAGCCCAAAAGGGGAAAACAGAACACTCCATACAGTACCGATCAACATGAACGAATATAGCGGTGCTAGCGCTGGCGGGTGCAATGTAATTTTGAGGATGCTTTTCATTGTCAAGAGCAAAATATAGCACCAGACGACGGCTCCAAGTATCCCAGCTTCCACCCATGCTCCCATCAGATGTGAGTGGGTCGGAATCAGGGCCGATTCGTCTGCGTCGTCCACTTCCGCCTCCTCATCGCTATACCCGTATGTTATGCGAAGATCGTTGAGCATTTCTACATACCTCATATCCTTTGCATAAGATCCGTGGCCAAGAATCGGGCTATCCAGCACCGCGCGTGCAGAAACAAGGATTTCAGAACGACCACCGATCAAAACACCAAACTTGCCTGATGATTGCGCCTGCTGCTTCAGTTGGGCTTGCTCACCGAGAAACCCAGCCCCCGCGATGCGCGAGAGGGCAATACCGGCAAGCCCCCCTGCTGTCAGCACGAGAACAACCAGCATGAATGCGCGCGCCAGGCTTCCTTGTTGTGGAAGGATGCGATGTCGTCCGATACGTTCCGGGAGAATTGGAAATAGAATGAATACAGTGATCAAAAGTATCAACATCGGGGAGCGGAAGTTCATGATTAGGTGCAGGGCGGCCATTCCAAGGAGAATCACAGAGGCAGATCGGTAGCGGCGGCGCGCATAGAAATAGCAGCTGGCGAGGGTTGCCAGAAGGGTGACACCGTACGAGTATCCAAATTTCCAGGGTGCCACCTGCATGTACGGCGTCGGTTGGATTTTTACCTGAAGAATAGTTCCGACTGCGTAGGCAAAAATGAATAAGCCCTTGCGGCGTTCATTCCTCGCCAACAAAGATGCAAGGCCGATTGTGTCTAGGAAGAAAAAGACGATTCTGGCGTCGCCTCGAAGCCAGTCTGTAATCTCAGTGTGGCGATATGTGTCGCTGATCACCTGGCCGAGCAGCCACAGCCCCATAAGCAGAAAAACGGGCCTCAGGCTCTTTTGGGATACCCTTTCCGGATGCAAAGCGAACAGAATTGGAATGAAAGGGATCAAAACCAGCTCGCTGCCTGGGAGGTCACCAACGAGGTGGAACACAAAGCAGGAGGCAAGGCCTGTGAGAAAGCATAGAAAATCAGCTGCAAGTGACGCGGCGTCACGGCTTGATGATTTTCTATGCCGAATCAAAGTTCTCGTCGCTGCTGTCATGCTATCTCAGGTAGCCCAACGCATGGACCATGCTGGAGAAAGAGGTATACGGGATCCCACATACAATGATCCAAGTCCAGGACCAAAAATCGATTGACATGTGATTGCCTTAAGTATCTCGTTGTTCGGTCCTCTCGCCATAGTAGTCGTTATACTTACGACCATAGTACTCGGCATATTCGGGAGAGCGAAAGTCTACCAAATTCACCACGACACCCAGCATGTGGGCCCTAGATCGTTCAAGTAGCTCAACCGTTCGCGACACAACATGGCGACGCGCTTGGCCATAGCGAACGACAAGAATCGCGCAATCTGCGAGACCAGCTAGGATCGTTGCATCCGTGACAGCGAGTACCGGAGGAGTATCTATAAAAACGAAATCGTACTGGGACCGTGCCTGTTCGAGCAGATCCCGCATCTGGTTTGACCCGAGAAGTTCAGACGGCAGAGGCGGTATAGGACCCGAAGAGAGAATGTGAAAGTTTGGATGCGCCTCCCAAGATTGAATGGCCTCTTTCAGCGTGGCCTTTCCGGAAAGAACGGATGAAAGGCCAATACGGTTACTGATATGAAAACGGAGATGAGCCGTAGGTCGACGCATATCCGCATCAATCAACAGGACACGAGGTCCGTTCAGAGAGAAGATGATCGATCCAAGAATGGCAATCACGCTCTTCCCTTCGGCCGGAAACGTACTTGTAATCATTAGAACCTTCGGCGGTGCTCCAGGACTGGATAGCATTACGGAGGTACGCAAGCCGCGCAACGCTTCGGCAATCTTAGACCAAGATCCGGAACCGCCAATCTCGCTGTGCGCAAGAAGGCTTGCAGGCGACAACTCATTTGGATCGATCTTAGGAACTGCAGCTAGTACAGGGAGCTGCAGAGTCTGTTCGATCTCAGTAATGGTTTTCAGGTTCGTGTCGAGGGTCTCAAGAAGTACTGCCAGTGCAATTCCAAGGAGGAGTCCTCCTCCTAATCCCGCCACCATGTTGAGATTCGTACGAGGCCGGCTTGGATAGGCTGGCGTGTCGGCATTGTCTACGACATGGATCGCCGTCGAATGAAGACCTGCTACAATGCCTGCCTCTTGCAACCTCTCCTGCAATCCATCATATAACGTTCTATTTGCTTCGTACTCCCTTTTCGCGAGCAGGTATTGCAGGGCTTTAGAATTGAGGCCGTAGGCTTTTTGCTCTTGTTCCTCTAAAGCCTTACGGACCATGTTCTCATTTGCCTGAGCCGCCTCGAACTCTTTCTTCATCCGCGATATCTCCGCAGATTCATCCTGAGCCATAAGCTTCTGCAGTTCATCAATCTGAGCACTTACCTCCTTGATGGGGGCATAGGCTGGACCGTAAGTCTGAATGAGCGAGGTGTATTCGGCCTGAAGTTGAACGAGACGTTGCTTCGTAGATTGCAACGCCGGATTCTGTCCAGTAATCTCGGCAATGATTGCCGGCGGTGACTCCTGAAGCGACTTTAGTCGTGCCTCCTTAAGCAGGCGATCTTCCTGAGCATCCGCAAGGTTCTTATTCAGTTCCTCCAGATTGGCCAGCAGCACACTATGAGTCTGGTCCTCCAGGCCAACAACACCAATGTCTCTCTGAAGAGATAGCATACGCTCTTGACTCTGTTGCAGACGCTCTTGGATTCCGCCCAATTGGGAACCCAGCCACCGTGATACTTGCTCGGTCGCCGTGTAGCTGTCCTTGAAGCTATGTGCGATGTAGTTGTCGATCAGAGTATTAGCGATCAGCGATGCCAGGTCAGGGCGATTAGACGTGACGCGAATCTCAATGATGTTTGTGTGGCCTTGGCGGGTAATATCGAGACTCCCGGAAAGAATGGAAATCAATGCTGAGCGGATAGCCGGTTTCGAGAGATCCCATGGAACCCCGGCCTTTACTTGGCAAAAATCGGGATTCTTATTCAATTGGAGTGATTTGATCGTCTCCAGCAGCAATGTCGGACTCTTCAGGATTGCAATCTCAGTGTCTATCTTTACACTGTCAACACCGGCTCCCTCCCCGCCCGTCACCTGTTCCAATCGAAATTGGCCGGAGATATCCGGCGTGACCTCAATGCTTGCCCTTGCCGTATATTGCTTCTGTAGGATCAGATTCGCCGTGGTCCCACAAACAAGACCAATCAACGATGCCGCGATGACCAGCCACCCGCGCTTCTTGACGAGCTGAATGAAATTGCCGAGTGGCTCCTCTTCGCGCCATCCGGCAGACACCCCGGCTCGCTGAACGTCGGTCTCCGTATCAGCTGAAGTAAGAATTGGTTCTGTGACAAGCGATTGGTTCATGTTCCTCGTCGGGACTTAGGATCGATTCTAAGGCGGAGCTCCGTCGGCGATCAAAGAGCACTTCCGTTCGCCTCCCGGGATCTTCGCGTTTACCCGCAGTCCTTGTTAGGCTGGTATTTGGTGACGCAAGCACAGCTACCAGCGAGTACCTAGGGAATGGTGTCAATTGTATATGATTGCCTACCTATTCAGTCCTGGCACTTGATGGAAAGGATCGTGAGCAAATTGATCCGGTTCTTTCCACTAGGATTTGCAGATGGATCCGTAGGCCATTAGACCGTCGAAAGTCTTGTGTCGCTCGGAGAAGTCTGTGGATTAGAAGGCACCATCAAATGCCGGAACTAAACACCTACCCACTACTCAGGGTGTCTTCCAGCTGTAAAGGGAACGCACGTTTTCTCCAAGGTCCTGCCTCTGTCGCCGGCTTGTAGTAAAGTGTCGGCCCACCGCGTGGGGGAGAACTGCTTGGAGAGAAGATTGCTTGCTCGTGACATGGCATCACGCTCTCGATCGTTCATGTGTTCTATGCGCGTCATCAGTGAAGACAGGCCCTTGACGTCATTGCTGTCAAATACATAGCCATTCCACTTATCTTGGACAAGGTGCACAACGGAGCCTACTTTATCGGACGCGAGGACGAGGAGGCCGGCTGAGGTAGCCTCGTGAACCACAACAGCCCACGGCTCGAATTCGCTGGGTAAAACAAGACATCCTGAAGCCCCAAACTTCGCCCGCAGGGCCTGCGGCTGCAAAAAACCCTCGACCGTGATACCGGGTTGGCCTTCGAGTCGAGAGAGCAATGGTCCTGCACCACAGCAGACTAGCGGCCAAGGTTCCGCAGATTTGGCGTGGTAGTCTTGATAGGCCCGGACGAGAGTATCAATTCCCTTTTCCGGCACAAATCGCCCTACGAAAAGAAATTGTCGCGGCACATGGCGGCCCTCTTGAACCCGCAGAACGTGCATTGCTTCAAGATCAACTTGGTCACAGGAGTACAAGCCGCCGAGTATTGCTCGCTGGACAAAACCTAGTTTTCTGGCGAAGATCGCCTGCCGTTCACCAGGTAACCAGACTGCATCTGCAAGCGGCTGAAGATAGGCTCGCGCGATCATGGTGGCGAACCACTGCCGTGGTGTCGCTAGCCAACAATTATCCATGGTCATGATGCGGAAGCACCTTCCCCTGTTTTCCTTGAGAGCCTGACGGTATCTAGGGATTGCCCATCCGCTAACAACCAGAATCTCAGGGGAAAACGACCAAAGCCGTTCATTGAGACCTGCCAGATCTGCTTGCGAGCGCCAGGTCAAGCGGTTTTTGATCCAAGCAACCTGCTCCTCCTCGAAGGGTGCAACTGTAGCGGGCACTTGGTGGGTAACGAATAATTCAACCTGAGAACGGCTGTGAAGCTCTTTCAGACAAGCATTCAAATAACCTGATAAACGGGTCCATAGAACTGCTATTCTCATTCAGAAACCTTGATCGTCTCTCGCTGCCAGAGTCCGCGGCCAATCCCAGGCCCGTAGAACCACGCCTTCTCCCCTGTACAAAAATCGCCAAAGTTCATCGATTGAGCTCCACTTCCTACCCAAAAGCTGTTCGAAGATTCGCATACGGTCAGCTTTGTATCGTTCGTTCCCCGATCCGGATCCTGAAATCGACTCACTGTGGATACGAAATTTGGCCAGGTCAGCTTCTAGATATGCTACCGCTGCGCCCTGCTTCGCCATGGATACAAACAATTCGCCATCCCAGCAGGTGCGGTTATCAATATTGAATCTCGGAGACTGGGCAAAGGCTTTGGCCCGAAAGAAAGTTGATTGCTGCAACCAGCGCGTTCCCCCATGGAGATACCGCCTCACCGTGAAATCTCGCGCCCGAATATGACGCTTCGGTGCGCCGTCCGCGTCTATGATGAACCCATTACCCATGACCAGGTCACATTGCGGATTCGATTGGAAGAACGACGCAACACGGCTGAGAGCCAGAGGCATCAACAGGTCGTCAGCATTGAGGAATCCATACACCGCGCCTGTAGCTTTACGAAAGCCTTTGTTTAGACCATCTGCTGCACCCTCGTCTGGTTCGAAGATTTTGCAGGCGATTCTGGTGCCGTAGCTTTCAATTTCTTCCCTGCTCCCATCCGTCGATCCGGGATCCACGACGATGTACTCCACGTCAGGGTGGTTCTGCTGGAGAACAGACTCTATGGCGTCCTGCAGATAGCGCTTCTGATTGAAAGATAGTGTCACGATGCTAATCTTCATACTTCTTTCAGGATTGCGCATGCGATTCTGTAAAGACTTGCGGTACGAATGGGGCTGTTATCTCCGCAACGCCGAGTTCTAGTGGTACACGTAGAGAAGGGTCGTACCAAGACCAAACGCGTATTGAGTCAACTGTTTGAGGTTTGCCTTGAGCGCACTAGCTGGAACGTATACGATATCCCCTTCTTGGACTACTGGATCACCATCTTTAGCTTTGAAAATGCGGTCCAAGTCAAGCTGAATAATTACTCTTGATCCGTCTGCTTTTGTTCGGATCAAGATGGTCCTGCTGAGACTTGTAAGCGGTACCGTTCCTCCAGCTTGCGCAATTACCTGCGACAGTCGAGATAAGGAGAAAAAGCATGTTGCGTATGCGCCAGGTTTTGCGACATTTCCTCCAACATAGATAAAGCCGCAGGGACGCACCAGAACTGTTTGCCCAGGGTACACTGGGCGATCGTAATTGCTGGTCTTGCGCATCGTTGGATCCCAGGGAACCAGGGTTTTCTGTTGCGGAGCATCGGCGTTTGAGATTTCGATGAGCTTGCCTGTATTAACGGTCAAGCCGCCGGCCAGGGAGATGATATCGGAGAGTTGATGTTTCCCAGGAGGGGTGAAGATACCAGGGTTTCGCACTTCGCCGAGAACCGTAATTCCGGTCGATGTGGAATCCACCGTTACGAGTACATGCGGATCCAACATCAAATGGTTGTCCTTAAGCACCTTGCTGACCAGGTCGGATGTTTCTGCGCTGGATAGACCGGCGATATGAAGGATTCCGAGCACGGGAAATGCTATGTCTCCGGTTTGCGAGACGCGCGTAACAGTCGAAAAGTCTGGGCTTCTAAATACTTCTACGTGGACAACTTCACCGGGCGAGATAGGTGCGTCGGTCAATCCTGGTGCCGAAGTCGCTGCAGACCCTGAACCTGTCGCGGACGACCTTGAAGGTGCAATCGCTTGCGACTCGCCTGAGGTGACAACGGGCCCGGACATCTGGGCAGCAGAAAGAACTGGGGCGACCAAGACGGCCATCACCAACGCTATCACTAATAAATGGCGCTCCACGACGTAAAGAATGCCGACACTATCGGCACTAAATATCCCCAAAGCACATAGCCGAGCCAGTAAGAATTGGGGGACCCGCCGCCCGTCGAGATACATGTACGGAGTGTAGCATGGAACCGTACGTAAAGAATTCGCGGCCGATATCCACTAACCCATTGTAACGAAAGCCTAATTGCTATACGTCTCCAGCCAAATCGAGGCTTAATCGACAGTGGTGGCTTTTCCAAATGTTTAAGTAGCCTCCATGAGAGATACTGGAGGTACCTCTTCACATCGCATGAGTGTACTCGAGACAATTCGACGTCGCAGGGGACTTCGCGAGTCGCTCAGCAATATCGGCTGGCTAAGTGGCGACCGCGTTCTGCGTATGGTAGGTGGTGTGGCTGTTGGAACCACCGTAGCTCGCTACCTCGGACCCGACCAGTTCGGCACGCTAGGTTACGCAACGGCCATTGCTGCGCTTTGGAATATGGCGTCAAACCTTGGGCTTGACTATCTGGTGATCCGCGACGTGGCGTTACACCCGGAACACGAGGACCAGATTCTCGGCACTTCGTTTCTGTTGAAGTTTGTCGCCGGTATTGTGACAGCTGTGGCCGCCGTCCTGACGGCTATGATTCTGAGCCCAGGCGATCGAACCGTCGGCATCCTCGTAACTCTCTTATCGGTCGCATATATCTCAACAAGCCTCGATGTTATTGATTATTTTTTCCAAGCCAACACACGTTCCCGCCTCTCAGTCATCCCGCGGAACGCAGCCTTTCTTCTTGGCAGCCTCGCCCGAATAGCAGCATTGTTTGCTCATGCTTCCCTGCTGGTCTTCGGATCGATCGCGGCACTGGAAGTGCTCTTTGCCGAACTCGGTCTTGGCGTTTCGTTTTTGTATTTTCGCAAGGCCATGCCTAGTTGGAACTTCGTGCTCACCCACGCATTGGCACTCCTGAATGAGAGTTGGCCACTTCTGATATCCAGTATGCTTGGGCTGATCTACATGCGCACGGATCAGATCCTGTTGGGCAAAATGGCTTCCAAGGAAGCAGTGGGCCAATACACTGCAGCGGTCCGGTTGTCTGAGATCTGGTATATGATACCGATGATCGTATGCGTCAGTGTGATGCCGCGCCTACTCAGGCAGCGCGAAGAGGATCCGGAGAAGTACAAGGCACGCCTCCAACAACTCTACGACTCCATGGTCCTGGTTAGCGTGCTTGTGGCATTGGCCACACAAATCGCTGGTCCTCTCATGGTGCGATTGCTCTATGGCTCGCAATACGCCCCTGCCGCTCGAGTACTTTCCGTCCATATCTGGACAGGCGTATTTGTTTTTGTGGGTTGCGTAAGCGGCCAGCAATATGTCCAGGAAAATCTCACCATCTCTTCGCTGCAACGAAGCGCTTTGGGCGCAATAGTCAATGTGGGCCTGAATCTGCTCTGGATTCCTCGCTATGGAATAATCGGGTCCGCAATGGCTACTCTGGTGGCGCAAGGCGTTGCTGCCTATTTAGCTGATGCGGTCGATCCTCGCACACGGCACATCTTCCGAATGAAGACCGGGGCTTATCTGCGATTCTGGCTCTTGCCTCTTACAGTCCTTCGAAGGACAACGAATGACGCAGCTTGAAACTCCTGTTGCCTTTCTGGTTTTCAACCGGACTGAAACCACCCGGCGGGTCTTTAGAGCCATAGCGGACGCCAGACCAAACATTTATTTTTGGTGGCGGATGATCGGCGACAGACGCACGTAGCTGATGCGGAGCGCTACGAGCAGGTACGAGAAATCGAAGCTGTAGCTCTTTTGGCTCGTATATGCAGCGATGATGACACCAGGCATACCTTTACGCATATCGGGCCCGAATCCTCCCCTCTCCGCCATCCCTAAAGCTCGCTGTTTCCTTGTATAGATTGACGAGGAATCGCAACGATATTCTGAAACGCAAAAATCTCAGAAAACGTCGGTGAATACTTATCAGGAAATGCTATAAGGCCATCGCGAAGCATCCGATACAGTTTGTATTTCGGAAGAGCTTTGTAGTAGTCGCGAAGAAACGTGCGGCTCACCACATTCATCTCGTTGAATTCGAAATGAATTGCTCGCACACGTTGACGTCGTATCAAGCCTTCAGCCCCTTGCAGCACCTGCAATTCGTGGCCTTCAGCGTCGATCTTTAATAAATCGATGTGATCGATCTGATGTTCCGTGGTAAATGAGTCGAGATCTATGACCTCTACGTCATGGCGATTCGGCTGCTGGTTGTGCAATTCTTCAATTACCTCCTGGTATAGCGAAGCATGTTCGGTACCCCCAAAACCATAGTCGTAAAGCGTCATCGAACCCGTAGCGCTGCCGCAGGCCACGTTGAACACTCGTATACCGAGCGGAACCACTCTCTCTGACAAACGCTTAAAGGTGTTCGGGTGGGGTTCGAAGGCAAAAACTTTAGCGCGCGAATTCGAGCTTAATACAGCGCATGAATAAGCCCCAACATTGGCGCCAACATCAAGGACAATCGGCTCAATAACCTTCTGGAGTTGTCGTTCCAAAAAGCGTCTTTCACCGCTAACAATATCGTTTTTGTAATTTAAGATGCCTAAGCCGCGCAATGAAAGATTGAACAATATTCGGTTGAAGCGGTAAAACTTCTTCCTGGCAAACAAGTAGGCATAAAAGTTGGGAATATCATGTATATTCATCAGGCATCGTGACTTTTCATCACAGGCTCCGGCAAACTCCAGCTTTAACGCTGAAAAGTATATTGAAGTCTATCATCCCGAGTTGCGCAAAATCGGGAGCCAGAAGGCAAAACCCGGATCTGCGTAGATAATCTGCTGGTCAATTCTCGCGGGGCGGCAAACCCCACGAGTTACGGCTTGAGGCGTCCATTCAACGGGCTCGATATTTCTTTCAGCTACCGATGTCAGCGCAGAACATAGGAGGCTGCGGCTCGGTCGATATTTCCTGAACTTAGGATGTTGTACAAATCGATGTAACGATTTGCATTGGTTCTTCCGTTATAGAGACGCTCTGCTCTCTCGCGGCAAGCGGCCCTGCCATCTTCGCCTGCCAGGTGACTCGAATACAGAAATTCCAATCCGTCCGTCAAGCTCTTAACGTCAAATGGGTTTGCGAGATATCCGGTTCGCCGATGATCGATGATATCGGGAAATCCGCCGATATTGAATGCCAGCACCGGAGTTCCGCACCCCAGCGATTCGAGCGCCATGTTGGCCAGATTTTCTTCGCGTGACGGTGCGCAGAATGCATTGGCTGCCGAGTACAAAAGCGCAAGCTTTCGATCATCGTCAATCATTCCAACGTTGCGGATCGGTATGGACGAACCTGGTGGATTCCAGCTCCCCGAACCGAAGACGAGCAATTCGCAATTCCCCTCCCCTATACGCTTGTTGAAGCCCTGCAGAGCTTCCCAGAGCAGATCGAGACCCTTTCGGGCATCCATTGGAGAAGCAGCTCCGAAGGCGATGACGAATTTGTCGTTCGACGGACCGACCGTCTTACGAGCATCCTGCCTGTCCAGAGGAATGAAGCAATTCAAATCGATCCCATTTGGAATCACCATTACATTTTGGTCGGCCATGAGGCTGCTGCGGCGCGCTTCGTCCGCGAGCCAGTTGCTAGGGCTCACGAGGGTGAACTCCACACTACTCCACGCATTTTTTTTCCGCGTCCAATTCGTTCTTGAAAGGTC
>NZ_LMUM01000014.1 GCF_009765985.1 Acidobacterium sp. S8 | reverse complement strand
TTGAAACTCCAGCGAGTAAACTCCAAGCCAGTGTTGCGTCCATCGGTTGAGACCGCCCCGTTTTAAGGAAAGCGACCGGGAAAACACGTGATAGTGAAAGAGCCGCGAACAACCGTGCGTCCTTTGCTTGGCGAGCAACCACTATGCTCAGCTCATCGCTAGAGCAACCTCGTTCAAAATGGCTATCCGGACAAGCGTTTGCTCCAACGTCGAGCAAGCCAGACAGCTTGACTTGCCCGCGTAACAACGTCGAGGTCCATTTTTTGGTGGGCTCGAAATCCCAATGTTTCGACCCCTTTTCGACCCCCAATAAGAGTTCCCTGTCGCTACTTTAGAGGTTTCAGGGTGCCACCTGTGCCTCTAGTTTCAATTAGTTACCGCTCATCTGTACGCTCGGTCGTAGGTTCAAATCCTACCCCCGCAACCAATCCTTTCAATCAGTTACGAAGCCTGCTTCCTTCGGACGAACTCCCATAAATTCCCAATAAGAAAACCCGCCGATTTCAGGCGCTCGCTGCAATTGGCTTGACCACCATTTCGACGACCTTCCCGTTCGCTTCTAGCTTCGATGACGACATGGCCTGTCCATAGATACTCATCGTCATCTGAATCGGCATGCCTCGTTAACTCCCGCTGCACCCTCATCGGAAGCTCCGGTCTCATCCAGCCATGAACGGTATGTGTGGCGGAATGTGTGCCAACCGATAGTTCCGAACTTCCCAGCCGCAACCTTGCGCGCATCGTGGATGAGAACTCGCTTGGCGTTCGCCGTGGGCGCACCTTGCCAGCATCAGATTCCGACTGCAGCACCGCAGGTAGGACACGGAACCACACAGCAACCAGAGGGCCGAAGGTGACGCAACCTGATCTCGGTCGGGTGATACGGTCGATTTGTCACCGGTTGGCGAATACCCACCCTTCTTTGGTGGAAACGGCCTGTTTGCTCCATGCCACAACGATCTTTGTCAGAGACGGGTGCAACGGAACGTAGTCCTGCCGTCTATCTAATCACGAAGCGAGCGCTCGGATCATGCCATCCTAACTGTCAAGAACAGTCCGCGTATCCGAGGGCGCGCATCTCCGACCGTGGGCGAAGACGTGATCTAAGTGCGGCGATTCAACTTTGTGTGATCTACGGCGCTTCTGTCTGTCGAGACACGGGATCCCTGATCGCAGCAATCAACCACGCGTTCAGAAGCGTAATTCCAGCCAAGAGGTATAACCCGGCGCTCGGAGACGCGAAATACTCATCGGCCCAGACTTTCACATTGGGGGCGATAAATCCGCCCAGGTTCCCCATTCCGATAAGGGCAATGCCCCCAGCCGCAGCGCGGTCGGAGAGATAGCCCGTGGGGAACGTCCAGAAGAGCGGCTGCACCGCAATGAACCCGGAAACGGCGATCGAAAGTGCAACCAAAGCCGCGCCAGGTCCGGCCGTGGGAAACACCAGGCTTGCACAGCCGGCAACTAGCATCGCCAAAGCTGCCAGTTGGCGATGTTTCCTCAATTGATCGGCGGCGCGGGGTAGAAAATAGACAGCGACGAGCGCGCATATCCAGGGGATTGCCGATACCCATCCGACTACGGGGCCGGCAGGTCTGTGCAGTAACGCCGAGACCTCGGCCGGAAGATAGAAAACCGCTCCATAAGTACTCATCTGAATGAGCCCATAGATCAGCAGGAATCGGAGCACGCGTCCATCGCGCAGCATGGGAAGGATATCCGCAGGTCCAGTCGATCGCCGATGCTGCTCCTCGCGTCTCAATTCTTCATTGAGCGCGCGTTTCTCGTCGTCGGGGAGCCACCGAGCGTCGACAGGCCGATTCTCCAGGTAACAAAACGCCACCGCTCCCAGGCCCACCGCGATGAATCCCTCCACGAGAAACATCCACTGCCACCCCTGAAGCCCGCTCTTTGCAGGCAGAGTGAGCAACATCCCCGAAACTGGACCTCCAACGATCAACGCGAGAGGAACACCCAAATAGAAGAGACCGAGAATCTGTCCGCGCGCGCGACCGGGGAACCAGTAAGTCAGGTAAAGGATGACACCTGGAAAAAATCCTGCTTCCATGACGCCCAGCAACGTGCGCAGCAGGTAAAAGGACGTGGCGCCATTCACAAACATGGTGGCCATCGACACAGTGCCCCAGCAGACCATGAGCAATGCCATCCAGAGCTTGGCACCGATCCTGTGGAGGATCAGGTTACTCGGGAATCCGCACAACGAATAGCTGATGAAGAATAACCCGGCGCCCAGCGCATATGCTCTTTCCGAAATTCCAGCCGACGCCGCCAATGCCTGCTTTGCAAATCCGACGTTTGCCCGATCTAGGAAAGAGACCACGTACATCAAGATCAGGACGGGGCCCAATCTTCTCAGAGCGCGCGCAATCGCCCGGTTCAGTGGACTCTCCGAGGAGAGCATGCCGGAACGAAAGGACTCACCTTCATTTTGAAGGTGATCCGTTTCTGCGGTTTCGGTTCGGATCGAATCAGCTTTGTGCAGTGTTAGCCTCTCTGGGGTATCGTCGGCGAATCAGGCAGCGGTCACCATAAGCGATAGGAGCGAATTCCGCTCAAGTTGCGGCTCGCACATCGGCGACGCTCTCAGCGGGCCTGGATTAATGGCGCTCCCGAAATGTTGAGATGCACGCGATAGAGGCTGCTGCTCGCAGCGATGTAAAGGGTCCGGCGATCCGGGCCTGCCCATGCGACGTTAGCCGTCTTTTCCGGGATGAGGATCGTTGCCAGCGGCTTACCTTCAGGCGATAGAATCCAAACCCCACCCGGCCCAGCGCTGTAGATGTTGCCCTCTTGGTCCACCTTCATGCCATCCGGTGCGCCGGGGCGCGCGTCCGCCGTTGCATCGTAGAGCAGCCTGGGCTCAGTGAGCGTTCCATCCGGCTGCACACGATAACGCATCCAAATCTTCTTCGGTTCGGAGTTGTTCACATACAAATACTTCTCGTCAGGCGAGAATGCGATCCCGTTTGGGCGGGTCAGGTCGCTAATCAGAAGCTGCAGTTCGGCGCGCGCGGGCGGCGCACCGGGATGCTGCTCCAATGCGTGCGGGATGCGATAGACTCCGTTCACCTTCAGCTGTTTCTCGAGATCGCTGTCCTTCTGCGTGCGCAGACCGTAAGGGGGATCGGTGAAATACAGCGAACCGTCCGACTTGTAAACGAGATCATTCGGGCTGTTGAGTTTCTTTCCCTGGTAGGAGTCCGCAAGAACGGTGATGGGCCCCTTCGGATCCAGTGACTCGAACCTGTAGACATTGCGCTGCGCATGTCCGGCGACCGTGAGGCGGCCGCGATGATCCAGCGTCATGCCGTTGGAGCCCGGTTCCGGACCGCCGTAGGGCGCAGTGCCCTGGTACCCGCTCGGCTTAAGAAATGTGCTCACGCCGGTGCCGGGAGTCCACTTGCGGATGCTATCGCTGGGAATCTCTGCGAAGAAGAGACTGTCCTTCACCCATACCGGACCCTCTACCCAGGTGAAGCCATCGGCAATCTTTTCCAGCCTCGCATCCGCGGGAATGATTCGGTCGATGGATGCATCCAGTCGGTCGAACTTGATCGGGATCGAACTGAGAACTTCAGACTGCTCGCCAATGATGGACGACGATCCCGCGGAGGCATTCCTGATACCGAAGACATACGCGATTGCCATCCCACTGACCACTACAAGAAGCACGCCAAGCCGTTTTGTCCCTCTCATTGGTTATTCCCTTCAGGCCGATGAGTACCATCCTTCCGGGAATCCCAGCGGTGACCGCATTCTATTTGCGGAGTTTGGCAAGTCGCAAGGGGTTCGCCGCTTCCACGGGAATGGTCGTGATAATGGGAAGGCGATATGACTACCGCCGACTTAAAGTTCCCGATTTCACCTTCCTCGAAACATCCGCTTCGAGAATCAAATCATAGTGAATTCTTCGAATGACTCTTTTCTCAAGTCCTGACCTGATTTGTATCTGAAACGGCTGCTTGTTGAATCGAGAGAAGGCGAACCATTTGAGATAGGATGTGGAGTTTCAAAATATCGACTTTGTATAGTAGCTGAGATGATCAAAAGAAAAACTCTCGGGACAATTGCCGTCACTGTCATTTCGTTGTACGGATTCTGCCAGGAAAGACAACCCCTAGCCTCAGAAACTACAACATCAGCATGGAGCAACGGCCGTTTTCAGGTGGATGTGCCGAGCGTAGTTGGCCGGTCCGACATTGTTCTGCAACGCCCCAATTCCGATCCAAAAGAAGCGATGCCTCTGGGAAATGGACGTCTTGGTCTTGGTGTCTGGTCGCAGGATGGTTATACAGCACAGGTGAACCGCGAAGACACATGGCCTCTTCGCTTGTCCCCGGGGCAAGTATCCATTCCTGGACTCAAAAAACTTATTGAGGCGACCGACTATTCCGGGCGGCTTAATTTGTATAACGGCGAGTTTGAGGAGCATGGTGCGGGAATTACAGCCACTACATATGTCGATGAGGCAGAAGATGTCATGGTGGTTGAGGTGAAAGGCGCAGACGCAAACCAACCGCAGACAGCTGAGCTCAAACTGTGGGCGGGAAGAAGTCCGACTGTGACCGCCTCAGATCAGTTGGGCGTAATCGCAGAAACATGGCGGGATACAAACGAGATGGGTGCCAGCGGACTTACGTTTGGTTCTTTGAGCGCAATGCGAGTCGATGGGCGTGAAGTCCACGCGTCACTTGATGGCTCTCTGGCAGTGAAGATCACATTTCGGCCAAAGAGCGACGGCACCTTTCGCGTTCTGGTTGCTGCTCCGGAGTGGCGCGGAGGCGATGCCCTGGGTACCGCTTCTGCAATTCTGAACAAGGCACTCTTGCTCACCCCTGAGGATCATCGCGAGTGGTGGCATTCTTTCTGGGCTTCGGCGGCGCTTCTCAAATTGTCTTCACCTGATCACCATGCGGAATATTTCGAAAATCTTCGCATGATTGATCTTTTCACCACTGCTGCTGAAAGCCGCGACCGCTTTCCCGGTTCGCAGGCGGGGGTTGGAGATTTGTTTTCCTCCTTTGGCGACAATCACCACTGGGGACCGTCCGCATACTGGCATTGGAATTTGCGCATGCAAGTTTCGGCGAATCTCGGCGCAGGGCTGGCACAGTTTAATGAGCCATATTTCAATCTGTACAACGACAACATGGATGCGATTGCACATTGGACACGCGAGCACATGAACGGACTTCCTGGGATATGCGTTCCTGAGACGATGCGCTTCAACGGTGCCGGATATGAAACTGAAGCCTGGCTGAAGGCTGAGGGTATCAATTGCACCGCCTATGGCCAGCCTTATTACAACGCTCGTACTATTTCGACGGGCGCTGAAATCGCCTTCTGGGTATGGCAGCAATATCTTTATACGGATGATTTGAGCTTTCTCGAATCGCATTATCCTTTAATGCGGAATGCAGCGCAGTTCCTGCTGGCATACGCACATCGAGACAGCGATGGAAGGCTCTACACGTATCCTTCTAATGCACACGAATCAAACTGGGATGTTCGCAACCCCACTACGGACGTAGCAGCAATGCATGCTCTGTTCCCGGTGCTGATTCAAGCCGCGGCTACTCTGGGTAGAGAAGATGAGACCGTTGAAGCCGTTAAGAAAGCATTGTCCTATTTACCGGATTTTCCTCTCGTCATGTCTGGTGAAAATAAACTGCTCTCAAAGTCGGAGCACAATCGTTCCGGAGCAGTGATCGCGAATTCCTATTATCCAGATGCCATCGCTCACAATGAGGAAAACATTGGACTGGAACCAGTATGGCCATATTCACTCATCGGAGATGATGGCCCTCTTCATTCCATCGGGGTGAACACCTATATGCACCGGCCAAACAAATCGGCAGCCGATTGGAGCGCCGACCCTGTGCAGGCGGCGCGCCTCGGGTTGGGGTATGAAATGAAATCGGCGCTTGAGGCAATAACAGAACGCTATCAGCTTTATCCATCAGGTCTTGCCCAACTTTACGGTCCTCCCGAATTTTATGTAGAACAGGTTGGAGTGGTTGCAGATGCGCTGCAAAATGGCCTGGTACAGGATTATGACGGGCTTGTCCGCATTCTCCCGGCGTGGCCAAGAGACTGGGATGCTGATGGTACGGTAGTCGTGCGCCACGGCCAACGAATCCATTTACAGATACGCCAGGGAAAGATCATTACATTCGGAGTTGAAGCCGTAAAAGCGGCAGATATGAAGATACGTAATCCGTGGCCCGGTCAAGCCGTAGTCATGGCTTCCAACGACGGCACAACAACCTTAGTTACTCCGAATGCTGACGGAATTTTAGTGTGCAAATTGCAAGCGGGGCATTCCTATCAACTTTCACCCGAGCGTGAGCACGGTTCCAATCTGCAACATGCGGCCGTATCGGGCACCGTCTCAAGCTCTCCCAAAATACTCGGAACGCGAACCATCGGCCTAAGCCCCAAGTAGCCCGATTTGGTGCGTATCAGGTGTGTCATAGCCTCAACTTGGCGAAGGCGCAAGTTGAGCTTTGTGCTTCGCTCAAGATGGAAAGTGACGAGTCCTGTGAAGCGCGCTTCTCGTCGCTTGGTCATAAAACCGGTATCTTGGCCATCCATGATAAGTAAGGTCAAGGGAAAAGCGAGAAATCTTCGTGCCGCGCTCGGAGGGTGCGGGATGATGCATATTTTTGCAATCTTGTTCTTCAACTGAACATTCTGCCGGACCAGCAGCTTCCGGTAGCGCAGAGTGCGCCGGCGCCGCCGGAGCTCCTTACCGCGAGTATCTGGTGCGCCCTTGTGCCTCTAGTTTCAATTAGTTACAGCTCATCTGTACACTCGTAACCCAAAGTCGTGGGTTCAAATCCTCCCCGCAACCAAAACAATCTAAAGTTGTTATGGTTTTCTCAGGCTGCATAATCTCGCCCATTCCAACACTAAGCGAAAATATCGTTCAAGCGGCGTTGTGTCGGGAAAGCTAAGTCGGCGTCGCCCTATATAGGAGCTGTCGTAAAAGCACGAGTTAGGTTATCGCCTGCTCAGAAATACTTCCGCCTGCCCATCAGACAATTCACCGTTCCATAAAGGGCGACTAATCGATATCGATAGTGGGACGATTGCCTTCCCCAGCCAAGGCTTTCGACTCACGATGGGTTGTGTTTACGGTAACAGTCCTATGAATGCCACCATGTCTTGATGGTCAGCCAAAACTTGCGTTGACTTTCGACTGGCTAATTCTTAAAGTCTAGTAACTCAGCGCAGCGCAGTCGATGCAAGAACCACCTTAGCCTATTGGTCGAAAGGGGTTTGACATGAACCGCACGATGTTGGCACGAAGTGTGCGAAATCGTTAGAAGGCGCAGTCGATACAAAATCCCACAAGATATTGGTTCTCGCGACTTTCTGCATACTCGCGATATTGATCTCTCCGGCCATGCATGGCCAAGCTACTGGAAGTTTTTCTGGAAATGTCCTTGATAAATCCGGATCGGGTGTTCCTGGAGTAACCGTCACCGCCACTTCTCAGGAAACCGGCTTGGCGCGAGACGGGAAGACGGATAGTGCGGGACACTATCTGATTCCTTTACTACCTATCGGGATCTTCACGTTGCGCGTCGATGCAACGGGCTTTCAAAGTGCTGAGTCCAAAGATCTGCGACTCCAGATCGATGAAGTTCGCGAACTCAATTTCTCGCTTGTACCAGCTACAGTAGTCACTACGGTGGCAGTTTCTGGTGACGCGGTAGCGGTCGAGACTGCCAATTCATCTCTCGGCCAGGTCATCACTTCGCAGGAGGTGTCGCAGCTCCCCTTGAATGGTCGCGATTTCGTTCAACTCGCCACGCTCACTGCCGGCGCTACGGCAGAAACCAACCCCAACAGCTTCTCCACCTCCGCGGCCAGTAGTGAGGTGGCCGCACGCGGGCCCTTTTCGCTATCGGTCGGCGGTTCCCGTCCCAACAGCACGGACTGGCTGCTGGATGGCGTCGACAATAACGAGTTGACCGCAGGTGGTATCGCCATCTTCTCCTCGATCGATGACATCCAGGAATTCAAGGTTTTGACCTACACCTACTCTGCTGAATTTGGCACCCGGGCCGGACCCACCGTGCTGGTCACCACAAAATCAGGATCCAACAACATTCACGGGTCTCTCTTCGAATTTGTGCGCAATACCGATCTCGATGCAAAGAGCTACTTTGCCACCTCCGCGGAAAAGTTCAATCTGAACCAGTTTGGAGGAGCCGTCGGCGGACCCATTCGTAAGAACAAGACCTTTTTCTTCGTCGATGGCGAACAGAAATATCAGCGTCACGGCATCGCCTTTACAGGTCTGGTACCTTCACTGGCCATGCGTACCGGCGATTTCTCCGCCGACGCCTTCGGCAATCCTGTTTCCGGTCTCGCAATCGTCAACCCGAATATGATTGGCGCATCCACCAGTCCCACCACCTTTCCAAATGTGTATTTTCAATGCGATGGCGCGGGAAATCCTCTGCCTTCCAACCCCGATGGAAGCCAGACTCGGGGCACTCCGTGTAACAAGATTCCATCCGGCCTGATCAACAACATAGGACAGGCCATGATGAACCTGTATCCCGCGCCGAACGCCAACAACTCCAACTCCGGCTACAACTACATCAATGAGCCGGTGCGCGAGCTGGACGAAACGAAGTTCGATACTCGCATGGATCAAACGTTTTCCGGTAAGGACACCGCCTTCGGCCGTTTCAGCTACGACCAGGCATACTCATTTGTGCCGGGCGGCTCACCGGGATTCGCCGAAGCGAACGCCTTCGGCAGTAACCAGCGCATTATCAACCATGCGCGCAACGTCGCCATCGGCGAGACCCACGTGTTTTCTTCATCGATGGTCAACCAGGCCAGTTTCGGCTACAACCGCATCTTTGACTACATTACTTCGTACGGTACGGGGACCTGCGCCTCCGCGACCATCGTGCCTGGCGGCATTCCCAATGCCAACCTCGGATGTCCCGACGGCACTACTTGCCTTCCCGGCGCATACAGCTGCGGACTGGTGTCGACCATCGTCGCGGGCGGCTATTGGGCGATCGGCGATCGCGGCTACTCACCGTTCCAAGGGGGCACGAACATCTTCTCGTTCAGAAACTCACTCGATCTCATCCATAATAGGCATGACTTCAGGATGGGACTCGACTTTCGCCGCAATCAAATGAACGTGGGAACAGAGGCTTTCCAGGATGGCTTTTGGATTATCGGCAATGGCGGTAATTTTACTGGCCTTAACAGCGCAAATATCGGCGGCAATCCGCAGGCTGATTTTTTGCTCGGTATTACGGGGCTGGCCATTCATGACCAGACTTTCAATGGTCCTGTCACTGGGCGACGCTGGTCCATCTACCGGCCTTTTTTCGAGGACAATTGGAGGGTCACATCCGGTCTTACCCTCAACCTTGGCCTGGCCTGGGACATGACCACTCCGATCACCGAAGCCCATGGACGCTTGGCTAACTACGTTCCCGCAACCGGACAGCTTCTCGTGGCAAATCAAAATGGCGTGAGTGGGTCGGCAGGCGTCAATATGGATTGGACAGCCCTCGAACCTCGCATTGGCGCCACCTGGAAGGTCTTCGGCAGTGACAAGACGGTACTCCGTGCCGGCTACGCCTTCTACCACGACTCGGCTTGGAGCCAGGGCGCTCAGGGTCTGTGGCAGAACCCGCCCTTCCTCGGCGAATCCGACGCCTTCGCTTCCGCTGGCTGCGCTTTTGCCACCTCGTACTGTGCTACCGTACTCGGACAAACGCCCTCCGGCATCAGTCTCTCCAGCGGATTTCAGGCGATCACCTCGCCCCCCACTGCTGGCAGTTTTACTGGCTCGTTCTATACCCAGCCCACGGATTTCAAGATGGGTCGTGTTCAGCAATTCAACCTCAACATTGAGCGCCAGACGGTCGGCAATCTTGTACTCACCGCTGGCTATGCCGGTTCCCGCGGCACGCACATCCTGGTAGCCGGCAATAACCTCAACACTAGAAGTCCGTCTGCCTGCGGCACAGTATCCTCCTACACGCTCGGCTGCCTTCCCAGTGGCGATCCTTACGTGCCACCCTATGGCACCGGCGACACCATCTCACTCTTCGGCGATGTGGGCAAGACAAACTATGACTCACTCCAAGTCAAGGCAGAAACTAAGACATCGAAGTACGGCCTCTACGCTCTGTTGGCTTACACCTGGTCTCATACGTTTGACAACGGGTTATCCGACGGCCTGGGTTCTCTGCTGAGCGCGCCATATTTCCCTCTTCCAAACTGGCAAAACCTTGATTGGGGTTTGTCGCAGATTAATCTCAATAACAGCTTCACGGGCAGCATCATTTACGATCTGCCCTTCGGCCGAGGCAAGCAGTTTGGGAGTGATTGGAATCCAATGACCAATACCCTTCTTGGCGGCTTCCAGGTCACTCTTATCCAACGGATCTCTTCCGGATTTCCTGTTCCACTAATCGACAGTAGTAACCAGTCCGGCTCCTTCTTCCAGAACGGCGGCAATGGAAACAATTGGAACCGGCCTAGCTGGGTTGCTGGTTGCGACCAAAGCAACGCGAGCCACAGCAAGCTGCAGTGGATCAATGCATCCTGCTATGTTGCGCCCCCCGTCGGCCAATTGGGAAATGCGTCGCGTGTCCCGGCCATTGGGCCTGATTTCGTCAACACGGACTTCTCCGTTATCAAGCAGTTCGCGCTGAGCTACAAAGAGAAGGAAATGGGTTTGAATTTCCGCGCCGAGTTCTTCAATCTCTTCAATCACGCACAGTTCGGTCTGCCCGTGAACGACGTGAGCGCTCTCGGATTCGGTTCAGTAAATTCCACAGTGAACAATCCTCGCCTCGTGCAATTGGCGCTCAAACTGTCTTTTTGATCTCAATCTGGCCAGTTTTTCAGGATACGTTATTTCATCGGTTTGAGGTGTTCATAGGGAGCGACACGCAGATGCCTTCGCCTTTGGCCGTCCCGATCTCAAAATTCTCTATATCACCTCTGCAATTGCACACGATGAGCACGAGGGCGAAATCGGGGGCGCCCTATTCAGCATGCAGGTGGGTGTCGCTGGCTTTCCCTCAAATCGGTTTCGGCTTTAACCGCACAGGCAATTGCGCCAGCAATCCTCCGTCTACACGATAGGAAGATCCCGTCAGGAAAGACGCCTCATCGCTTAACAAGAAAGAAATGACTTGTGCTACCTCCTCCGGCTGCGCTACCCGTTGCATCGGGTGATAGCTGCCCCATTCCTGCAGCAGCTCTTCCAGGGGCGCGTCACCGCGGAGTAAATCGGCAGAGGTACGCACCATCGGTGTATCGACGGTACCTGGCATCACAGAGTTCACGCGAATATTGTCTTTTGCGTGATCCACTGCCATGGCGCGTGTGAGGGCTTCCAATATGCCTTTGCTCGCTGCATAGGCCGCGACGCTATTCTGGCAGGCAATCGCCTGAACGGACGACACCAATACGATGGAACCTCCATGTTTCATCTGCGGAATGGCCGCGCTCGCCGCGAGGAAGGCACCACGAGCGTTCAGTGCCTGCACAAGGTCATACTATCGATCGGCGTCGTTACGACGGTTTTGGCCAACTTCCCTCATCAGATGTTCCGCCATGCGCATGGCGCCACGAAGTTCGGCGAGTCCGCGTAGCCTTCCAACCGCTGGATAAGCTGGAGCCGCCCTTCGCTCCCGGTCATTCAGAAGTTCCTGACCATGGTCGGCGCGAAAAGGGATCCGGGCATCTTCTCCTACTGCGATACGCCTGCGTTCCTCTTTCACGATCTCTGCGACTATTCCGATAAGATCCGCATCGCCCTCAAGGTGTGCTGCTTCAAAAAAGCTCTCCATCGATTGGCCTTTTGCGTTTTTCAGCATATTCTCTCGTTGCGTAGATCTCAGGTGAAAGAATGCAATTCGCGGAGCGAAACAGCGCACCATCGCAAGCAGATCGTTGTCATCCCTGACGCCCAGCGCTCCTGTGCAGAAGGTAATCGCATTCGCATCTACTTCCGACTGACCCATAAGCCACTCCAAATCGTCGGCCGTGCTTACAATTCGCGGCAGGCCAAGCAGCGATCGCGGTGGATCGTCTGGATGTATGCACAACTTCACACTGAGTTCAGCGGCCACGGGGCATACGGATCGCAAAAACTCGCCGGCATTTTCGCGGAAGCTTGTTCTGCGCATGTCCGCATATCGGGCCAGCAGTTCGCGGACTTGCTGCAACGTGTAGCTTCCATTGCCACCTGGCAGCCCGTGCAGAATTGTTTCCTGCAGTGCTTCCCGCTCCCTCGCCGTGATTGCCTGCAGATAAGAATTGGCGGTACGACTCAGCTCTTCGCCCCACTCATCTTCCGCACCTTTACGTTTCAGCATATAGATATCGAACGCTGCAAATGCCATTGCATCGAAGCGTGTCGTAAGGCCACCGCCCGGCGCTGGCGCGTGAAGATGTGTTCGCATCCAGCTGAAGAGAGGCATCCAGTTGTAAGCCACAGTGCGGATGCCACATGTAGCCAGGTTTCGCAATGACTGCTTGAAATTCTCTGTATCGCTCTGCCATCCGGGCGCACGCATCTTGATCGCCTCGGTCACATCGAGGCTTTCAACGACGCTCCAGCGAAACCCTGCCGCTTCAATCTCCGCCTGCCGCCGTCTAATAAGCTCGACAGGCCACACCTGGCCAGCCGGAACTTCGTGTAAAGCCGTAACGACGGCCTCCGCGCCTGCCTCGCGCGCGTCTCGCAGTGTGACTCGGTCATTTGGCCCGAACCAGCGCCAGGTCTGTTCCATAATCAATCCCATCCTCTACTCGGCCGCATCTGATACGATTCAGCCGCGGCCGTTGAGAAAAGCCATGCTTGGTTTGCTTCTGCAGGGTATTCTGAAATCGTTGGCATTTCTGCCACAAACAACTTGATGATCCCAGTCGTTCCAAACCAGCGTTGAGAGCACGAATCCCGCAGAATTTTACTGACATGGGAATTCTAGCGGCTCTTACTGGCTCCGTTTATACCTCACGGTCGGCATTGCCCGGACAACGCACGAAACTCGCTGCCCCAAACATTAAGCGCACATGCCTTTTCACCGTCGAAAGCAGTTCAGTTTGCCGTTAAGCAATCGCTATTCCACGGCCCAAATCAGTTCAACGATACTGTGGCCCGAAAAGCGGACCGACAAGAGGACGGTCTGATTGATGGAAGTTGGTGTTATCTTCGAACCGCTTCAGTTTCGCGACCTACGGTAAAGAACCGTCTCTTTCGCTCGCTTTCTCCGTCCCATCTTTTCAGCGCTCTGGGAGCGCACCAAAAAATATCATCACAAAGCGGTGAACCAGAACGTGAATGTGCCGACTATCAACACAGGCGGATACCAGGATGCCCGTGTAATCCGAAAAGTCATCGAGGAGAATTACACAGAATGCTGTTTCCATCGCGCGGCCGCTGGTGGCCAATCGCGATTTGCCGCAGATTTTGCGGTCAGGAAAGCTGAGCGAGCAGTCACTGTGAAAGCTTGACTCACCGTGAACGCTAAAGAAGAACTCGCCCGTCCGACTCTGTCTACCGCGTTTTACAATGTATCGTCGCCTTGCACTTCAGTAAACCTTAAGGTTCGATATCTAGTCTGCAATACATGCACTGGACGGATCGGAGTTGGCATAATCTCGCTGCAGCAGTTGCTATCCTCCTGAGTACAGCAGGAGCTCAGGTAGGATCGCCTCCCGATCGTGCAGCAGTAGTCTCCTTGTCCGAAGCCATCCGCCGGGCGCAACAGAACGAGCCGGTCTTTGCGAATGCTCTTGCGGCACAGAAGCTGGCAGCAACCGATCGCTATCTCGCGAAAGCGGCAATGTTGCCTACTGTTACCTATCACAACCAGGTTCTCTATACGCAGCCTAACGGGCAGACGAATCAAGGTGGTCAGGTTGGAACGCAATCGTCTCCGGTTTTTATTGCAAATAACGCGGTTCATGAGTACACCAGTCAGGCGTCGATCACTGAAACGGTGGGCTTGAAGCAATTCGCAGAAGCGCAGGTGGCGTCTGCGAATGCCGCGCGCGCTTCTGCGGAGATGGAAGTGGCACGACGAGGACTGGTGTCGACGGTTGTCAGCCTGTACTACTCGGTATCAGCTTTTGAAATAAAACAGCGTCTTCTTACACAAGCCTTTCACGAAGCGCAAACATTTACTGAGCTGACGCAGAAACGCGAAACTGCACGGGAAGTTGCCCATGCTGACGTGGTCAAGTCCCAGTTGCAGCAACAACAACGACAACGCGATCTCAGTGACGCAACGTTGGCGGCGGACAAGGCGAGGCTGGAGCTTGCTGTACTTCTCTTTCCCGATCCGCGAACTCCCTATTCTACTGAAGCAGCGGAAGCGCCGCCGATCCTTCCAACGAAGAATGAGGTGACGACCCTTGCTTCTAACAATAATCCTGAGATACGAAGCGCACTGGCGGATGTACAGGCCAGCAATGCGCAGGTCACATCGTCTAAGGCGGCCTATCTGCCCGATCTTTCTTTGAACTTCAACTACGGTATTGATGCGCCGCAGTTCGCAAAGCGCGGGCCTGACGATGTACGCAACCTGGGATACTCGATCAGCGGAACGCTCGACATTCCGGTATGGGATTGGTTCTCAACCGAGAAGCGCGTGAAGCAAAGCGAGATTCGCCGCGATGTCGCAAAGGTCACGCTGACAGCAACGCAGAAGAGACTCATCGCAACGCTCGAAGAAGCTTATGCTGAGGCGTCGGCGTCGCGAGATCAGTTAGGCCTCCTCGATGAGAGCGTCCACACAGCGGCAGAGAGCCTGCGACTGACTAAGCTCCGTTATGTGGCCGGCGAATCAACAGCACTTGAAGTTGTAGACGCGCAAAACGCCTACCTCTCCTCTGAAACTGCACAGGCAGATGGTGTAGTTCGCTACGAGACAGCTTTAGCGGGATTGCAAATACTGACGGGAACAATGTGAGCGCAAGGTGACTTTTTTTCGGCAATCAATAATCCATCGACGTGAAATTAAGCTTACGGCCGTATTTCTTTGCGCGTTGTTTACTCAGGCATGCAGGAAACCGAACGATGCCGAGGCGACAACTCTTGTGACGGTGCAGGCGGAACGTCCGGAGATCGGAGAGATATCCGAACACATTATGGCCGATGCGGTTTTATCTCCGCTGGCACAGGCTGCGATTTCTCCTAAAATTACAGCTCCAGTCCGTGCCTTCTATGTACAGCGTGGCTCCAGGGTGAAGAAAGGACAACTGCTCGCGGTGCTTGAGAACCGTGATCTCGCTGCTCAAGCGCTTGACAACCAGGGGCAATACGTAGCCGCACAGGCGTCTTTCGACATGCAGACGAAAGTGCAGGTGTTGGAAGATTATCGCAAGGCAGAGTTGGATGTAGCGCAGGCGAAGGCCCAGCTTGACCTGCAGCATCAAATTGTGACTGCGCGGCAGAAGTTACTTGCCGAAGGCGCGATCGCTGGAAGGGACTACGATACGGCCGTGGCAGCCTTGGTGCAAACACAGGCCGCATATGACGTGGCGCAAAATCATTTGGATTCTTTAAAGGTGGTAAGCCGGGCCGCTACGCTTCGGCAGGCGCAGGGCCAACTTACTTCTGCCAAAGGCAAATACGTTGCCTCAGAGACTCAGGTCTCATATTCCGAGATCCGGAGTCCAATCACAGGGGTCGTTACAGACCGGCCTCTCTTTGCCGGTGAAACAGCCAACTCAGGCAGTTCTCTAATCACAGTAATGGATACCTCTGCGCTGCTCGCAAAGGTCCATTTATCGCAAACCGTCGCGCAACGATTGAGCGTGGGAGACGATGCTTCCATATTGGTTCCAGGAGTGGACGAGGCTGTCCCGGCAAAGATTTCCCTTGTCAGCCCAGCTCTTGATCCAGGAAGCACAACGGTGGAAGTGTGGCTCCATATCGACAATAACGCTGGAAGGTACAAGGCCGGCACTCCGGTCAGAGCCTCAATTAAAGGGAGAGCGGTCACCGACGCTATTAAAGTGCCATTGTCCGCGGTGCTTACGCTACAGGATGGGTCGAAATTCGTGATGGTGGTGGGTGCGGATGGTACCGCTCACAAGAAAGATGTGCAGCTGGGAATCAATGACGGCCAAGACGCTCAGATCACACAAGGATTGAGCGGAGCGGAAACTGTCATCACAACAGGTGCGTACGGTCTTGATGACGGAACAAAGGTGAAGGTCGGCAAGGCTGAGGACGACAACGATAAGGCAGGGGGAGAGACGAAGTGATGGAGCAGACTCCCCCGCTGCGCGTTGAGCGCGCCTTCTGGCTAGTCCGCTATCGAGGTCCGATCTTTTTCTTCCTCATCGTGCTCTCGCTCGCTGGTATTTATGCGGCGAGGCAGGTCCCAATTTCAGTTTTTCCCGAAACGAACTTCCCACGCGTCGTGATCGGTGTCGACAACGGTGTAATGCCCGTCGAGCAGATGCAGGTGACGATCACTAAACCGATTGAAGATGCAATCAACTCGGTTCCTGGCCTGGTCACCGTGCGGTCTACAACGAGCCGAGGCTCGGCCGAAATCAGTCTCTTCTTCGATTGGAGCGTCGATATGTACCGAACGCTTCAGTTGGTAGATGCAGCCATAAGCAAGGTACGTCAGACCCTTCCTAATACCGCGACTATCACCACCAACCGACTCACTTTCGCCACCTTTCCGATTCTTGGTTATAGCCTTACCTCTGACCGGCTTTCGCAAACGCAGCTTTGGGAGCTGGCTACCTATCAACTCAAGCCCCCGCTGAACCGGGTACCTGGTGTGAGCACTATCACTGTGCAAGGTGGCAAGGTACCGGAGTTCCACATCGTGCCGAACATGGCGCGGATGCAGACTGCGGGCGTTACAATTCTCGATCTCGTAAACTCGGTGCAGGCGTCGAACATCATCGATTCGCCAGGACTCTATGAAGCAAATCATCAGTTGATCCTCGGGCTTGTAGGAGCTCAGGCGCATGATTCCGACCAGCTGGGTCATCTGGTTGTGAAGACGGCAACAAGCGGAGCGGCCGTCCGTGTCTCAGACGTAGCCACCGTCCTACCAGGCGTGCTGCCGACATATACCGCAGTCACCGCGGACGGCCGTGCGTCCGTTCTTCTGAACGTAACCCGGCAGCCTTCCAGCAACACGGTGGCCGTCGCTGATTCCGTTACAACACAAGTTCAGCAGCTCAAAAAGACCCTTCCTGCAGGTGTTCGACTCGAACCCTACTATGATCAGTCAGAGCTTGTGCGCGAAAGTATTCGCAGCGTCCGCGATGCCATCCTCATCGGACTTCTCTTAGCGTGCATTATTTTATTTCTATTCCTGGGCGACTGGACTTCCTCGGTTGTCGCCGGCCTGGTCATTCCTGTAACAGTTGCTATCACTATTCTCTTTCTGTGGGCCATTGGAGAGAGCTTCAATCTCATGACGCTCGGCGGACTCGCCGCCGCTATCGGCCTTGTAATCGATGATGCGATCGTTGTTGTAGAAAATATTGTCCTGCACCGAGACAGCGGAGAGACTCGCGCCAACGCGGCTCGCTTAGCCCTCCGTGAGATCGCCGTGCCGCTCATCGGATCGACCGTCACGCCTGTCGTTGTCTTTCTTCCGCTGATCTCAGTCACCGGCGTCACAGGAAGCTTCTTCCGCGCTCTTGCCATCACGATGACAATCGCGCTGCTCATCTCACTGCTTCTCGCCGTCACTTGGACCCCGGCGCTCAGCCTTGTTTTCCTGCGCGATCGCAGAGATACAATCGGCAAATCTCATGAGCATCACGGACGCGTCATGTCTAAAGTGCTGCATTGGCATGAACGCGCTCTCGGCTGGTCGCTGCATCGGCCGTTCATGTTGCTGGGCCTCTGCGTGCTTTTGATTCTCGGAAGCTGGTTTTCCTACCGGACGCTTGGATCAGATCTTCTTCCAGAGATGGACGAGGGTGGGTTCATTCTCGACTACATTATGCCTGCTGGCAGCTCACTTTCCGAGACAAACCGTACGCTGGATCATGTGGAGCGAATCCTTCACAATATGCCCGAGGTCGAAAGCACTTCGCGGCGAACCGGCTTGCAGATGGGATTGGCAGCGGTCACTGAAGCCAATACCGGAGACATGACGGTAAAGTTGAAGGGTGAGCGCGATCGAGGCATCGACGAAGTCATTGCCGATGCCCGCGCCCAGATCAAAAAAACTGAGCCGCAGCTTGATGTCGAGTTCACACAAGTCCTTCAGGACATGATTGGAGATCTCTCGAATGCACCTGAACCAATTCAGATCAAGGTGTTCGCCAACGATCCTGCCCTGCTGGCGAATCTCGGTCCCCGTATCGGTGATGCCATCAGCAAGATTAACGGCGTCGTCGATGTTGAGAATGGAATCGCCAATACAATCAGCGGCCCAGCCACGAACTTTCAGATCGATCCCGTTGTAGCTGGGCGAATGGGCTTCACTCCCTCAGAGATCGCTGAAGACGCAACATCGATCCTGGACGGTGTGACGACCACCGACCCGCTGATTGCAAATGGAAGGCCTTACACAATTCGCGTCCGCCTCGGAGATGAGACACGCCAATCTCTGGATACGATTCAGAATACGGTCTTCAACAGCTCTACCGGACGGCTGGCAACGCTGGGAGCTCTGGCACAGGTGACGCAACTTCCTCCACAGAATGAAATCAAACGCGAGAACCTGCAGCAACTCATTACGGTTACGGCAAGGCTTGAGGGTTCTGATCTTGGAACCGCGATTGCAAAAGTGAAGAAAACCGTCAGCGCAATGCATCTTCCGCCCACAATGAGGATCGAATATGGCGGTACGTACCAGGAGCAGCAGCAATCTTTTCAAGAATTACTGAGGGTTCTCGTTCTTTCTCTTGCGCTCGTCTTCGGCGTGCTATTAGTCGAGTTCCGCAATTTGTCTGCACCACTTGCCATTCTCACCTCGTCCGTACTTTCTATCGCAGGCGTAGTCTTTGCCCTGCTCGTTACCGGAACGACATTTAACGTCGCGTCATTTATGGGGCTCATTATGGTCATCGGCATTGTGGCAAAGAACGGCATACTGCTTCTCGACGCCGATGAGCGATACCGCCATGAAGGCGCCTCAGCAAGCGAAGCGATGATGCATGCCGCACAACGACGACTGCGCCCTATTGTTATGACCGCATCCGCGGCAATCTGTGGCATGCTGCCACTCGCGTTCGCGCTCGGCTCTGGATCGCAGATGCTTCAGCCGCTAGCCATCGCTGTAATAGGCGGCCTCGTCATCTCAATGGCGCTGAGCCTCCTAGTCACGCCGGTGGTGTACTACCTACTTACTCGATCTAAATTTCAGGCAACATGAAAGAAGGCCCGCGATCTACGATTGCAGGCCTTCTTTTAGCACGGCTCTTCAATAATTATTGCTCCACAACGATAATCTCGAAGCTATCCGGCACGACGCTCGGGCGGGGATGTGGCGAGGCTGCGGTTGCTGGGGGTGCCGCTCCAAACTGCGCAGTTACCAGGTAAATGCGTCCGGTAGAAGTGTCGAACGCCATCGTTCGTGCACCTTTGGCTGTGTTCAATGTCTGCTGAACCGGGAAGCCTGACTTTGCTGTATTGACAACTGTGAGTGTGCCATCGCCATTGGAAGAAAACGCTAAATCATGCTTTGCGTCGAAGCCTGCGGCATCAGGTGAATCACCAATCGTAGCCAATCCCAACTGTTTTCCCGTGGTGTAGTCGATAATGGCCATTTTACCGCCGTCACATACGGAAAAAAGCCGATGTCGAGTGCGATCGATCGCCATACCTGAGGGATACTCACAGTCTTGTAACGGCCATGTCGCGACGATCGTGTGACTAGCAGCATCCAGCTTTACGATTTCATTCTTGTCCTCGATATTGTCGAAAACTGCTCCTTGCCCGTCTGCCTGAGGAAACTCCGGCTTCCCAGGCAACGGTACAGTGGCAACTACTGTATTGGAGGCAGTATCCAGTACCGAGACATTTTTGCTCCGCCCATTGAACGCCCAGACCGTTTTCGTCATCGGCTCGAATGTGATGCCGTCGGGGTTCGTGCCGGCCGGAATTTTGCCTTGGACGCTGAGATCTGTGCGATTGAAGACGACGATCGCATTCCCAGCGCCATCACTGATGTAACCAGTTTTTCCATCAGGGTTGAGCGCCACGCCATGCGTGCTCTGAAGTCCTGTAATTGCGCCAATGGGCTTACCGGTGGCCGTATCCACGACCTCGACTCGCGAGTTGTGCGTAATATAAAGACGTTGTGTTGCGTCGTCGCTTAGCAGGTAGTCCCAGCCGCCCTGACCGCCAAGCTTCCATCGATCGGCAATATGGTAAGTCTGCGCAGCGGATGCCGCTGCAATAGAAAGAAGAATCGCGGCTACTGCTCCTTGGTACGGGCGTAGGTGAGAACACATGATGAACTCCTGCATGAACTCGGCATGACCGCCGGTCTCTTCAGTGTGGCTATTGTGCCTTAAGCAGCGCTGAAGAGCTACGAATAGATACTGAAGGCTTCACTGGCAATTTCACCGTAACTAATGCTCCGCCCACTACTCGGTTTTCGATTTCGATCGAACCGCCCGCTCGTTCACAGATGGCCTTGCAGATGGAAAGCCCCAGCCCGGTTCCCCCACTTCTTCTGCTTCGCGAGGGATCGCCCCGGTAGAAAGGCTCGAAGACATGAGCACGATCCTCATCCGAAACGCCTTCCCCCTGGTCCTCGACAGTTAGCCATGCTTCCTCATTGACAGTCATAGCAATTCGTACGGTAGTCCCATTAGGGCTATGCTGTAGCGCATTCAGCAGAATGTTCGAGCACAGGAGAAGCGCGTCGCGGTTATCGATTGGCACTTTGGCATCAGCGACGCACTCGAAAACCACGGAAATCGCCTTCAACTCAGCCAAGGGCTTGCTTTGATGGATCGCATCCTCAATTACATCCCGCAAAGAACAGTACTGAAATTCAGTGCCTGAACGGCTGTTCTCTATGGGCTGTTGCTCCAGTCGCGCTAGAGTGAGCATCTTCTGTACCGTCATCTCCAGACGCGTGAAGTCATCCAGACTCAGCGCCAGTCCCTGACCGTATTCTTCGACTGTGCGCTTGCGCATGGATAACAGTTGTAGAGACGACTTGACGATTGCAACGTCCGTCTTTAGTTCGTGAGCAGCATCATTCGTGAATCGCCTCTGCTGATCAAATGAGCCCTGCAAACGTGCGAGCGCTGCTTCGAGAGCCGCTGCAAGTGGTCGTAACTCGACCGTTTCCTTCGCGCTCCTGGGAGCATCAAAATGCCAATCGCGTGCAGTTATGCGTTCCGCTTCACGAGCAAGCTCGTTAACGGGTGACAACACGGCCCTTACCGACCACGCCATGATGAGGGCGGTTACACCCAGCAACACAGCTGTCGCGATTGCAAAGAAACGAATCGACTCAATTACTTCGTGCCAAACATGTCCGATCGGAGTTCCATAAATGATCGTGATGCTGTGGGGAGTTCCACCATTCGGCTCACCCGGGTCTACGATCCGAAGGCCGTGAAGGACGAAGAACCGATAACTTCGGCCGCTTATATCCATGTTGTGAAAAACATGCTCGGACGACGAAGGCAACTCCAGGGATGGGGGCTCACCCGCGGAGCCAAGCACTCTGCCTCGCTCGTCTTTAACGCGAAAGATGGCATTTTTCCCGAGATGCACTCCGCGCATATCGAGCATCACATTATCGCCTTCATCTTCTGCATCCTGAACCGCGCCCATGAGTGACTCAGCACTTGCTTCGAGAGACGAATCGAAGGCTTTCAACTGCACATGCCATTCGTGTATCGTGATCGCGCCAATCAAAGCCATCGCAGATAAAAACTCTAAAGCGAGTACCGTAACGGTAAGCCTTCGAGTGATGGACAGGGATTTTCTCATAGCACAGCGATCTCATCGCGGAGACGGTATCCGCGATGGCGCAGCGTCTCGATCAACGGCTCAGTGCCCGCGATGTTCAGCTTCCTGCGAAGGTTTGAAACGTGTGCTTCGATCACGTTGGAATGATGCTCCCAATCGAAGTCATAGAGATGTTCCAGCAACTCCTGCTTGGAAACAATGGCGCGGGGTCGATGGATAAGATATTCGAGAATACGGTACTCCGTTGGTGACAGATCGAGGAGTTGCCCGCGCCTCCGAACCGTCTGCTGAACAGTGTTCAGCTCCACATCCGATACCATCAGGATCGGATTGGAGACACCCTTTGCACGACGTATGAGAGCTTTGATCCGCGCAAGAAGCTCCCCAAGATCGAAAGGTTTGCTGAGATAGTCATCCGCTCCCGCATTCAGCAAACTTACTATGGATTCCTTACCTTCCTGTGCTGTGAGAATCAGAACAGGAGTGTGAATCTTTTCTCGACGCAGGTCTCGGAGAACACGCTGACCACTCTTACCGGGAAGCATCAGATCGAGCACGATAGCGTCATAAACACCTTGCTCCGCGAGGTGCGAGCCTGCTTCTCCGTCAAGTGCGTAGTCCACCGCCAATCCGGTTTCGCGCAAAGCAGCAACAATGTTCTCAGCGAGCCGCTGCTCATCTTCGATCAGAAGTACGCGCATATCTAGCACCTTGAAGATATTGTCTCAAGCCTTTCTTAAGTCTGCCTGAATTACCTTACGGCGTATTCATTCTCTGAGTTGTCGGTACTCTGGGAAGGGAAGACAACCGAAGTTTGCGCAAAAATGCAAGCATTGCAGCATTAAACTTCTGCGGTCTCTGCAGAGGAGCGAAATGACTGACGCCGTCCAGCATCACAAGCTCCGCATGAGGAATAGTTCTTGCGAGATAGGCGGCATGTTCTCCCTTGATGAATTCATCATTCTCGCTTTGCACCACAGTCACAGGGACACTAATCTCAGCCAAATCATCTACGGAATAATTTGGTTGCGTTTTCTGCATCAGGCTCACTGCGTCAACGAATGCCTTGAATTGGTCTGGCGTGGCTGAAAGCTGGGCGTAATCGTTCGTATGCCGGGCAAAGCAACGACCAAGCGCTGAATCGGCTTCGAAAATAATCTCTTTTACACCGCTCGGATCCATATTGCAGGCAAAGAAAAGTACACCAGCAATTCGCGCGGGAGCTTTTCCAGCAACGACCAAACTTGTACATGCACCATCACTCCAGCCGATCAGAGCAGCCTTATCGATATGTAATACGTCCATCACCGCAAGGACATCGGATGCCATCAGTTCATAAGAATATGGTTGCCCATCACGCGAGCTCCGCCCATGGCCACGGCTATCCACTAAAATGCCGCGATAACCCGCTCCTGTCAGCTCCGGAAGCTGGTAGCCCCAGTTGCCGCTGTGACCCAGCCCCCCATGCAGCAAAATCACCGGAAAGCCTGAGCCATAGCCGGCATACCAGATCCGCGCTCCATTGTTTTCGGCATAACCTTGCGTATCGGGATTCGGTAGCGGGGTAGCTCCGAAAACTTCAAACTTTTTAAGGTCATCGTCGAAAACTTCCATTCGTTCTCTATCAGTCATGGACACGAAATCCTTCATCTTCCTGTTATATTTTCGGTCACGACCCCAGACATTGCGCTTATGGATCACCTTCGAAATTCTCGAGTACGCCTCGACATCTAATGCTCATAGAAGTCTACCTCGGCATCTACAGCACGAAAATTATCTTGACAACTCGAACGTCTCACTCTTAGGATTTTCACGCGGTGGAAACGATACCAATCGAGAGATAATGTGCCTCGCTGTTTACTCCAACTTCATCGCATCTTGATAAAGTTACCGGAAAGCCCACCATCAACAAACACCATTCAAGTAGGAGCGCGCCGTCGCCTTTGCAAACTCCCGGAAGTCGGCGGCTACCCGGGCAGCTTAAGCATCGCGCGGGAATCCCTCCTGTCCTGCCAAGCAGTTGGTTCGAACCAGCGGAACACCGCGCCTTCAAAGCGCGCAAAATTTTGAAAGGGCCGCTTCTAACAAGATTAGGCCGCTGCCCTTAGGTCGAGAGAGGCGAATGACAAAGTATCGTACCTCCGTTCATGCCATATTGAAGCGTATGCAGTCTGGCCGTTTTCTGGCATTGCCAATCACGTTGCTGTTACTAACCGGCGCTCAAGGGCAGACTATGCAGTCGCCGGACATCTCCAGGGATCCCACCTTATATGTCGTTCCATATGCGCACTTGGACACGCAATGGCGCTGGGAGTTTCCACAAACTATCAGCGAATATCTGCTCAAGACAATGCGCGTCAACTTTGATTACATGGATAAGTACCCTCACTATGTGTTCAATTGGACTGGTGCGAACCGTTATCGCCTGATGAAGGAATACTTCCCTGACGACTATGCGCGTATCAAGAAATACGTCGCTGCAGGCCGCTGGTTTCCAGCTGGCTCGTCAGTGGAAGAAGGCGACGTCAATCTACCCAGCGCCGAAGGGATCTTTCGCCAGATACTTTACGGCAATACGTTCTTCCGCGACGAATTCGGCAAGGCTAGCAACGAATACATGCTGCCCGATTGCTTCGGCTTCCCCGCATCATTGCCAAGTATCCTCACACATGCCGGAGTAAAGGGCTTTTCAACCCAAAAACTCAGCGCTGCGTGGCAACCTTCCCCGAAAGTAGGTGGGCCTGACTCACCCGAACAAACGCCCGAAGGTATTCCGTTCAATGTAGGACTATGGGTCGGCCCCGACGGCGAAACGGTACTTGCAGCTCTCAATCCCGGCGGCTATGGCAGTAACGTTTTCACCGATCTCAGCAAAGACCCGGGGCCGCCTCCACCGATGCCACAATTAACAGCCGAGGAAAAAGCGAAACTCACAGCGCAGCAACTGCGCTTTCTCGAACGCCCCAGACCCTGGGAACAGGATTGGGTAAAACGAATTGATCTGAATGGCAAAGTAACCGGCATCTATGCCGACTATCATTATGTAGGCACCGGTGATATCGGAGGAGCAACCCAGGAATCGACAGTCAAGCTGCTCGAAGCCATCGTTACAAAAAGCAAAACCATATTGCCTCCTCCGCCGCAGCCCAACTTTTTGAGGAACATCGAATCGGCCTCGACGCCCTCTGGATCCGAAGTACAAGTCGGCGACGGACCGGTGCACGTGATCGAGTCTACCGCCGATCAGATGTTCAACACCATTACGCCGGACATGTCCTCCCGCATGCCGCAATACAAGGGGGATCTTGAGCTTATAAACCATTCAGCCGGGTCATTGACATCGCAGGCCTACCACAAGCGCTGGATCATCCAGAACGAAAACCTGGCAGACGCTGCTGAAAAAGCCTCCGTTGCAGCGCAATGGATGGGCGGACCTGCCTATCCGCAGAAGCGGTTAAATGATGCCTGGATGCTCGAACTTGGAGGGCACTTTCATGACACTGCCGCCGGGACGGCAACACCGCGAGCCTACGAGTTTGCTTGGAACGATGACATCATCGCCGCAAATCAATTCGCAACGGTCTTGACCAGTGCCAGCGCCGCCATCGCGTCGCAGCTCGATAGCGAAGGCAAAGGCACGCCCATCATTGTTTACAACCCACTCAGCATCGCGCGAGAAGATCTGGTCGAAGCAAGCGTGAGCTTTTCTGGCGGCACACCTAAAGCAGCGCGGGTGATCGATCCGGAAGGAAAAGAGATACCAGCGCAGTTAGAAGACGACAACGTGCTCTTCCTCGCAAAAACCCCCTCCGTGGGATACAGCGTCTACCATGTGTTGCCAGCAGAAAAATACAATGCGAGTCGCGAGTTAAAAGTAACAAATTCCACCTTGGAAAATGCCCGCTATCGGGTTCAGATCGACCCAGATGGCGACGTCTCCAGTATTTTTGATAAGAGCCTCAACAAAGAGTTATTGTCAGCACCGATTAGACTTGCGATCTCCAACGACGCACCTGCAATGTATCCAGCGTGGAATATGGATTTCGATCAGGAGCAGGCACCCCCACGTGCCTATATTGGTGGCCCCGCGCAGATTCGCATAAAAGAGAAAGGACCGGTACGGGTCTCAATTGAAGTAACGCGTGAAGGAGAGCACTCAAAATTTGTGCAGACGATCAGCCTTTCAGCTGGCGATGCAGGCAACCGTGTAGAGTTTGCCAATGCGATCGATTGGCGCACACTCTCCGCAAATCTGAAGGCAACCATTCCTCTCGCAGCCTCAAATTCTGAAGCCACTTACAACTGGGATGTGGGCACAATTCGGCGACAAAACGCACATGAACGTCAGTTTGAAGTCGCTTCACATCGCTGGATTGATATCACGGACAAGAGCGGTAGCTTTGGTACAACGATTCTCACTGACTGTAAGAATGGCTCCGACAAACCGAATGACAATACAATTCGCCTGACTCTTCTCCGTTCTCCTGGCATGCCCCCGGCAAATGGCAGACCCCAGGGATACACGGATCAGTCCAATCAGGATTGGGGCCATCATGAATTCGTCTTTGCATTGGCGGGCCACTCCGGAGATTGGCGGGAGGCCCAGACCGATTGGCAAGGATATCGCCTGAACGATCCCCTCATTGCGTTCGAAACTACGCCTCACCCGGGCTCACTTGGCAAGAGCTTTTCCCTTTTCCATCTGAATAATTCACGTGTCCGCGTCTTAGCGCTCAAGAAATCCGAGGGCAGCGATGAAATCATTCTTCGCATGGTCGAACTCGACGGCAAAGCCGCGCCCGATGTGCGCGTTTCCTTCGCCGGTCCCGTCACTTCTGCGCGCGAAGTCAACGCGCAGGAACAACCGGTAGGAAAGGCCAATGTGAGCGGGGGGGATCTGGTCACATCGTTCAGTGCATATCAGCCCCGAACATTTGCATTGCAGCTTGGTAAATCCCCCATGCATCTGGCTGCCTTGCAATCTCAGCCTGTGCGGTTAGACTACGATCTCGCCGTCGCCAGCAACGACGACACGAAAACGGCGAGCAGCGGTATCGACGGTAAAGGCGATGCTCTGCCCGCCGAGATGCTTCCCTCACATATCGACTACAACGGCGTACAGTTCCAACTTGCTACAGCCGGAACTGGCAAGGCAAACGCCGTCATTGCCAAAGGACAAAATCTTGCGCTACCAGCCGGCAACTACAATCGGATTTTCATTCTGGCGACCTCTGCTGACGGCGATCGAAATGCTACATTCCGAGCTGACAGCAGGACGGCTGATCTAAATATCCAGGCGTGGAACGGATTCATCGGGCAATGGGATACCCGGATCTGGAAAAATCAACAGGAACGCAACTGGGCGATCTCAGCAAATCATGCACCCTGGCCGCCGCCTGACGAACAGGAGCGGGAAGCACGCGTCCCATCACCGCGCTATCCTGAGGACTACGTCGGTCTCATGGCAGGCTACGTCAAACCCGCGAGCCTTGCATGGTATGTCTCACACCACCACACCCCCGATGGACTCAATGAGCCTTATCAGTACTCTTATCTCTTCGCGTATTCCATCGATCTTCCCGCAGGCGCGCGAAATCTGACACTTCCGAATGACGATAAAATCCGCATCCTGGCTGTGTCAGTTGCCGAGGACGTTCCTGCGATCAAGCCAGCGGCTCCACTTTACGACACACTTGGCCGCACAGAACCTCCACAAACCATGGAAGCCGCTCGCTAGGCATGAGTGATGACAACTTGGAACTTGAAGAAATATAAGAAATTAGGCTTGGACGTATGACATGCCAACTTTGAAGGGAGTGTCCGGTTGGACACGGGCACTTCCTTCGCATTCTCGTCAGCTAACTTAGAGTTTTAGACATCGAATGTTCCCGAGCAAAGAATTCGAAATACATGCTCGATATTCTTAACGAAGGATTATCAGACTCCTATTGGGCTTATGGAACCCAATCCAGAGCAGCTTCTAGCCCATAGGCTTCCACTGCTTCACACGATACCTTCCGTTGCCGCGAATGTTCCCCACAGCCCGTGTCGCGTCCCATGAAAGCTCTATCTCACTGGCCTCTTCCTGCGCACGCCATGAAATATGACCGTCGCCGTAAATCTGCACCGTCAGTTCGTGGCTGCCCGGATCGCCCGTTGAGGCGCCTACACCTGCAATAGGAATCACAGATCCAGATTTCACAAACACCGGTATTTTGTCGGCCGAGGCGGGCACCTCGAATGTGGAATCCGACAGCACAAGCTCTCCCGTCCAGAAATCATGCCACTTGCCCTGCGGCAGAACAATTTTCCGAGCCGCCTCACCCGCAAATAGAGGGGCGACCAACATACGATCTCCCATCATGTATGCGTCGTCAATCGTCTGAAGGTTCTTATCATCCGGATAATCAAGAACAAGCGCTCGAAACGGAGGCGTTCCATTCTCGGCATATCGCCGGAAAGCGCCAAGAAGATAAGGCACAAGCTGCATGCGCCACCCGATAATCTCACGGCAGCGGGCCTCGAGTTCCTTCCAGTTCTCCGCCAGCTGCCCTGAGTTATTCAGCTCTCTGTTGAGTTGCTTCCATGGCGGATTCTTGATGTACCACGCGTTCACCATGGCGAGCGGAGAAAACACGACACTCTGCAGGCGTCGAATCAAATCTTCTTCGCTCGCCGCATCGCGAACTTCGGGGCACCAAAGCAGTCCGGAAAATCCGCAATTCACCACGCCGCGAACAAACTGCCGGTGATCGTAAAGGTCGCTATACAAGACAAACGGATAAGGCGCTGCCAACGCTCCACTCGACCGGACGAGGTTATAGGTCGGACGCTGTCTCTGCTGAAATTGCCGCCAGATTGTCTGCTGGTATTTGAGGCCGAAAATCGCATGCATCTGCTCTCCATCCAGACCGGAGGGAAAGCTGCTCATGTCGGGGAAAGACCAACCGTCGGTGAAATCTGAATTGTCGCACTCGTCCAGCTTGAATCCGGAAATCCCGATATCTATCAGGTGCTCGCCATGATAGCTTCCGAAAATCTCTCTCGCCTGTTCGCCAGCGAAATCAGGCACTAGTCCTTCCCACACCGCAAAATCGCCTGCATATGGCACGAGCTGAGAAAATACCGGCGATGACGGATGCGTGAATGCATGTTCCCACAGGTTCACTCGATAGCCTAGTTGCTCGGCCTCCTTCACAAATTGCTTTGGATCAGGAAACCGATTCTGATCCCACGCGAAACTGCAGGAATAAGCGTGAGTCTGCCAGCCGGGCTCCAGACCGATCACATCGCAAGGCATCTTGCTTTCACGGAATTCCCGGGCAAGGGCAAGCACGGCTGCCTGATCGGCATGCAACTCGGCTCGATACCAAAAGCCCAGCCCCCACTCCGGCGGAACGACGCCGCCACCAGAAAACAAAATATAGCGCTGCACAGCCTGCTGCATCGTTGGCCCGGCGAAGAGATACGCATCCACTCCCGCGGTTCGAGGCACTTCTACCAACACTTCACTTGAAGTCGCAATACCTTTTCCTCCAGCATCCTGTGGAGTATTCACAACTGAATGTTGATTCGTCGTCGGCTCAACTGGCTTCGGATGTGCTTCGCCGCAGTAGAACTGGGCATGGCGCAGCGTATCGATCAGAACACCGTATCCGTGAGTCGTGACATAGAACGGCACCGGCGCGTGTGAATCTCCGGAATCTCCTTTTGGGTCCGCATTCACCCGTACAATTCTCTTCTTTCCTCGCTGCTGAAAGGAAAGCAGCTGCAACCCGAAACCATACATTAATTCGTCCGAGGCTAATGGAATGGAAATTTGACAACCCCGCGCCGTTATCCTGCCGCGCAAATTTGAAAGAGGAGGATTGGAAACACTCGGCAGCGCGCGCATTGCCTCCGCGGCGGGACGAACCGAACGCATACTTACGGCAGTATGGACTTCCGGAGTTCCAAGTGTCGTCTTCCATATGCCAGGAAAAACTTCATTCCAACTTAGAGTCTGCTCACTTGATGCCTTCAGGATTTGAGAAGAAGCCATCGTTCCTCTTCCAAGGTTCGCAGCCGTAATGCCTGCCGCAGTCAGTCCTTTAGCAAGATCTCGCCGATTTATTTTCGACATGCAGTAACGCGCTCCTCACACAGGTCAGATTCAGATCTCCCGTCATTCGAATGACGTATCAGAATAGACCATACCTTTCTTGCCATAGGTTCGCATAGACTCACTCGACTTCCTGCGCCCACCTGTGTTCTATTGCCTGCATGAAGAACTTCAACATGATTGTTGTTTTATCTGCTGCAGCTTTGGCCGGAACATCGCTGGCTCAGACCACGTCCGCGAATGCCCCGCAGTCAAATGCCAGCTTCATAGACGCACAGGGAACAGCGCATGTCTCGCGCATCGTGCCCGTACCAAAAACCATCAGTCCGGAGGCACAGAAGAGTCTCGCGCAGCCTGTCTCCGACGGACCAACAGCTGAGTCTCTCGCCGACCGGCGCGCCAAAACCGATACCTGGCAGGCAAAGGCGGGCGAAGCATACCGGCAAGCCTATCCCGCAACTATCGCGTCCGGCGTAATCGGAGGAGTGCCGGTGAGAATCATCACACCTCCGGTCACCGGCAACGGCAAGAACAGTCGCGTGCTCATCAATGTGCACGGTGGCGGCTTCAATTCCGATTCAGGCTCGCTGACCGAGACCATTCCCATCGCCAATCTCACGCAGACAAAGGTCATTGCCGTCCTCTATCGGCTCGCTCCCGAGCACCCGTTTCCGGCCTCCGTCGAGGATACGGTCGCAGTCTACAAAGAACTGCTCAAGACCTATAAGCCGCAGAATATTGCGCTTTATGGAACCTCAGCAGGCGCGATCCTGACCGCAGAAACCGCAGTCAAACTAAAGCAACTGGGATTGCCGCTTCCCGGAGCGCTCGGTATCTTCTCCGGGCTGGGAGACTTCAGTCTCGCGGGTGATTCGCAATCCATGTACGCCCTTCGTGGTTTGTCAGGTTATCTATCTCCTCCAGTCCTTGAAGGCGCGCACGACCCCGAATACGTCGGCACAACGAATCCCAAAGATCCGGTTCTATCGCCCTTGTACGCCGACCTGAAGGGCATGCCTCCAACGCTCTTTATCACCAGTGGCCGCGATCTTTTATTGAGCGGAACCACAATCCTGCATCGTGCCTTCCTGCGTGCCGGTGCCGATGCGCAACTGGTGGTTTTCGAAGCATTGCCCCACGCTTTCTGGAACGACGTCGATCTGCCCGAATCGCACGAGGCCGATGAGATCATGGCGCATTTCTTCGATACACATTTAGGAAAGTAAGGAACGCATCCTGTTCTTCACAAAGAAAATGAGGCCCGGAAGTAACGGGCCCATTGCGAAAGATTGGATCGATTCACTTCCAATCAAGCTAGAAAGTGAACCCTCCAAGGAATGTGATTTGTCGAACCTGTCCACTTTCAAGTGAGTCGAAAGTTCCGTATTGGCTTGTAAATTGATTTCCGCCTGGTACGGAGATATTTCCGCTCGGGTTTAAAAACTGCGGATGATTGAAGAGGTTCGACATCTGCGTCATGAAGTTGAAGTGAATGCGATCCGTGATAGCGACTGACTTGGTCAAAGAAAGGTGAGTTTGATAAAGGTGCTGGCCTTCCAGGCTATTCGGACGGGCATCGCCGAAGTGACCATCCTGTGGAACCGCAAACGCGGATGTGTTGAACCAGTTGTTGTAGTTTTTTCCACCAGGAACGCTGTTTGGGTTTCCAACCAGATCGGGCAATCCACCGAATGTTCCAGTATTCGATGGGTCAGTTCCAGTGAATGCCGGCGAGAAGCCTAGACCAGAAGCAAGGAACGTCGCGACGCTCGTCGACCATCCTCCAACAATGCGGTCCATCGTATTACCGCTGTCTGAGAGATAACGCTGCCCTTTTCCGAACGGCAGTGCCCAGACCATGTTCGCTGACGCATAGTTCCGACGCGTTTGGCCATCGTTTGCCCAATGGCTCAGCACGTCATACGGATTTTCTGTATCGAGATAGTTAGCGAGGCTTTCCGTGTAAGAGTAGCTTCCGTTGAAAGTTAGGCTTCCTACTCTTCGTTTCGCCTCGAGCTGAAGCGAGTTAAACCTCGTTCCGCCGTCAAATCGAAGCAGGTTAGTAGAGAAAAACTGCGGATACGGCCTGCTACCAGCGGTAAACGGGGTTGTGCTTGGATGCGGAACATTAACGTTCACTAAATAGTTCAACCCGGTGCCCACAGAGCCAAGGTAGGAGGCACGGAGCCCAATATGGGCGATCTCTTCCTCATAGCTAAGGCTGTATTGATGGATATGCCCGTGACTCAGATCGCGAGGATACCCGTTGACACTTTGGCTCGGCACACTCGCGCTGGCCGTGCTGGATGGATAGGGATTCGGGAAGGAAAGCAATGGAGTCGTTCCGGGACTGACCACATTCTGATAAATCTCGCTAATCGAAAATGGTCCGGTAGACCCAAGTTGCGGATTGATCGGCAGGAAATTGTTGAAGGCTCCAGCACTGTCGAAGCGCGACGTGAAGATGCCATAGCCGCCGCGAATAACAGAGTGATCGGTAAGCGCGTATGCCACACCAATGCGAGGAACAAAATTGCTCTTGTCCGCAATCGCCTGAACATTTCCAGGCACAACAGTAATGGCGGAGGGATACAGTGGGCTAACCGAGGCTATGGCTTTGGGATCGACGATAACATTCCCGCTAGTCGGATCCCAGTTATACATCAGGTGGCTGTCGGAGCTTGGTGTCCCATATAGGTCCCACCGCATTCCATAGGTCAGTGTTAGCTTGCGTGAAACCTTGAATGAGTCTTCGGCATAAAGACCATACTCATTCAGCGTCTGTGACTGGTTACCGAGCGGGTTTACGCGTTGGCTTTCCTGCGGCAGCCCAAGCAGAAAGTCGGCGTAGGAATTGCCGGTAATCGATCCGTCAAATGTAAAGGTCCCGTAGTTTGGCACAACGCCATAGAAATTACTGTAATGTTGAATGCTGCCGCCGAACTTCACTGAGTGCTGCCCGAGTTGCCAGTCAATACTGTCGTTGAACGTAAGTATGTGGTTATCGGCTTTCACGCCACCAGAAACATCGCTCAGAGAGGTGAGACCGGCAATGTCCATTTCCGGAAAACCCTGACCAGTGAGTTGGCTTGGATTCGAACCCTCCAGCCCTATGGAAGAAAGGACTTTGCTGCCGTCAGGTGGAGTCTGCCCCGCCTCATTTTGGCCATCGATGATGTAATCCGTCGAATATCCAAACCGGAAGTTGTTCACGAGCGTAGGAGAAAAGATCTGGGTATCGCCTGCCGCCCATTGCTGGTGCTTTCTTGCGCGTGTCCAGATGAGACCTGGGAGCCCGTTATTCAGCACATAGGGCGTCTGCCGCATTAGCCAGCGCACGAATAATGAATTGCTCTTCGTCAGGTTGTGATCGATGCGCACGATCGGCCAATCGCCGCGATAAAGATCGCTATTGAAGGGGAAGGTAAATGCATAGTTATTAACGGGCGTATTCGTATCTACGTTGGGGGCCGGCAAGTATTGACTTTGAACTGCCGCCGAAACCGAGCTAATGCGATTTGCAGGAATCGTATTGTTTGCAAAAGGTAAACCGGTAGACGGGTCGATGATAGTGCTCGAAAATACGCCATTACGCCAGGGGGTCGTCGGGACATTCGCGGTCACAAACGTTCCCAGCGGAATACGCTGTGCAAACCACGCTCCGTAAAAGAAAGTGTGGTCTTTCCATATAGGCCCGGACGCTTCCAGATCCCATTCGTGCTGGAGATAAGGAGTCTTGCCTGTGTCAAAATAGCCAGCGGCATTGAAGACCGAATCATAGATGCGATACGTGGCTTTTCCATGAAACGCGTTCTGTCCGCGTTTCGTCACCTGGCTGATCTGAACAGGAACCGGGCTTTCCGCTGGAGCATTGAACACTGTGGCTGAAACCTGCTCGAAAAAGTTGGCGTTATTGTTCTGTATGCCTTGCAGGTCATTCGCAATGCCGTCAAAAGTTTGGGTCTGCTGCGACTGCACCTCTCCATCTGCTACCGGAGGATAGGTACCGCCCTGCACGCCGGCTAGCGTCGTCAACTGATACCAGGTACTCGGGTAAATCGTAACCTGCGGCGATTGGTCATGCTGCTTGGCCGTGAACATGTCCGAAATTGTCGGCGATTCCGTGGATATGACAGAAGCGCCTGCGGAAACTGTCACTTGTTCTACCGCTTGCCCGAGAGCAAGCTGCGCATCCAGGCGCCGCACCTGTCCGCTGTCGAGAACGATGTTTTGCGCCACAAAGACCTTGAATCCAGTGGCGTTACAGCGTAGTTCATAGGTGCCCGGCTTGATTTCATCGAACTCAAAATCGCCGCTCGAAAGAGAACTGGCCTGGCGGATAGTCTGTCCCGTGGCCGGCTCGAGAAGCGTGATCTGAGCTCCGGCAACCACGGCGCCTGAATTATCGGTTATAGTTCCCCGCAAAGTTGCATTGAGCGTCTGAGCTCGCAATGCCGGAAAGGAAATGAGCGCGAATAGGAAAACGACAATGAAAGCAGGGACGCGGCCAGAACGACATAGCCTGCTATGGAATAACGACAACATGTGGAGCCTCCGAAAAAGATGTAGATCGAAGCCAGATTTTCCCTTGAACAGCGGGGTCGAGTTGACGAAGTATAGTCACATTATTTTTCTTTTAGCAAGCGTTTTATTACTATCTCTTTCGATTTAGTTGCGTTTCTCTCGAAAATGGTGCCATTCTCTTCGAAACGAAGGGCTTATCGTTCAGCATGGAAAAATAGCTACCCTTAGTAGATCTCATAGACAGGGACTGGCCTTAAAAGCTCGTGAAATTACCCTTGAGTATGCCAGCTAGATCCGAAGGAAGATCTTGTTCCGATACATCCAGAACAGGACAAGCCAGTAGAGAATCATCACGGTGATGCCGAGCATCAGCGGCTCCAGCCCTGAACCGAAGACCTGAAAAACTCGATAGCCCAGATTGATGTGAAGACTACTGATAATAAAGTTCTCCCAAAGATGCGCAATCAGGTACGCAGCAATGGAGTTCATGCCAACAACTACCAGCGGAAATGCCCATTTTGGGTGATCTTTTACGTCAATAATCCAGGAAAATGCCACCAGAAAGAAGAAGCATATCCCGCCACTGAAAAGGGTCCAACTTGGTGTCCATACACGCTTTACGATGGGGCAAACGCCCGTAAAGTGCAGCAGCAAACCCGCGCAAAACAAAATTAATCCCGCAATAAGAAACCGCCGCAGCGGGATCTTTGGAGCGGAAGCTCGAAACCACTGCCCGGCAAACAGGCCCAGCAACATCGTCCCCAAAGTCGGGATGAAGCTCAAAGTAAGGTAGCCGCCATCATTAAAAGCAAATGGCGAGATGCGCGGAAAAAGGTTCAGAAACCAGAGATCAAAGGCCTGTCCGAGATTGCTGTTTTTGTTCCAATGTGACGCAAAGCCGGTGAAATTATGATGCCAGTCGGCGGGAACACCTACTGCGGCGTAATCAAAGTGCGGACCCGGTGCAGGATAGAGAGCCCATGCCAGCCAGTAACAGAAAAGAATGGCGGCGAATGCAGCCCACTGCCATTTGGGACGGCAGAATGCCAGCAGGAAGGCAAATGTGTAGCCCAGGCCAATCTGCGTCAGGGTGTCCTCAAAAGTGAAATAAGTTTGGGTGCTGTCTATGGAGCGGAGGAAAATCCCGAGCGCAATCAGAAGCAGGCTTCGCCATATCGTGTGCAAAAGCAAACGGCCAAATGTCTGCCCTTTGCGCATACGACTATAAGTGGAATACGGGAGAGCCACTCCTACCAGGAACGTGAATGACGGCTGAATCATGTCGTGCAGACCCAGCCCTGCCCACTGCACGTGCGTCTGGTTGTAGGCGAGTATCCTCCAGAACAAACTTCCCGGATAGGCTTGTGCGACTTTGGCGAAGTTCATCACCTCACCCATCATGAGCAGCATTACCAGCCCGCGATAGGCATCCACCGCGACATTGCGCTTCGGAGCCTGCACTGCGGACGCTGCCGGAGCCGGAACAAAACTGGCCTGAGAATACTCTGCCTGGATCGCGGACGACATCTTCACCTCCATGAGCAAATGCTCACGAAACTCAAATAGGCATTTCGCTTTATTACGAACACCGCCATTTTGAATTTCGAACGATCGTACTGAAATCCTGAATTTTCTACAAGCAAAATCCTGATTCACACAAGTCTACAGCGATGAACTATTAATCCTGCGAATATGAGCCATAAATGAACGCATTGATGTGCGGTTTTTGTTGACAGCCGAAAGATATACCCCCTACACTCCGGTACTACACGAAATAATTCGCCACTATTCGTAATGCCAATCGTCGTGATTCAGCGTGAAAGGAAAGATTATTCCGATGATCCGCCTATGTCGAAGTGCGATTGCATCTCTCCTTCCCCTTTTCCTGGCTCCTGTTGTTTTAGCCCAGAAAGATACGGCTTCCATCACAGGGCAAGTCACGGACAGCTCTGGCGCGATTGTTGCAGGCGCGCGCGTTGAAGCTGTAAATATCGACACAAATTACATCTATCACGCGACGAGCAATCAAACTGGCGACTGGACCATTAGTCCGGTGCGTATCGGAACTTATCGTGTGTCAGTTACTGCAACCGGCTTTAAGACCTCAGAGATTGCGCCCTTTACGCTCGATGTACAGCAGCGACAAAGACTCGACGTTTCCCTCCAACCTGGCCAGGTCACGCAAACTGTTCAAGTGACCGAATCGACTCCATTACTTGAATCCGACACATCGGAACGCAGCCAGCTTGTCGATAGCACTACCATGGTGACGCTTGCACTCAACGGAAGAAATCCGGTGCAGCTGGCACAGTTGACGGCAGGAGTCACAGTGAGTGAGCCAGGCGCACGCGACGAAAATGGATACGGATTCAGCGCAAACGGCGCGCGCTCACTGCAAAATAATTTCCTACTTGATGGCATCGACAACAACTCCAATCTGCCCGATCTCTTGAATGAAGCCAACTATGTCGTGATGCCTTCAGTAGATGCACTGCAGGAATTTCGTGTCGAGACGAACTCCTATGCTGCGGAGTTTGGGCGTGCGACGGGCGCCGTCGTTAATGCCACAATTAAGAGCGGTACGAACAAGTTTCACGGCGTTTTATATGAGTTCGTGCGTAACCAGATGTTCGACGCACGCAATTATTACGATACGACGCTGCCGCCGTATCATCAGAACCAGTTTGGAGCTACCCTCGGTGGCCCGATCCTGCGCAACCGGCTCTTCTTTTTTGTGGACTATGAGGGGTTGCGAGTGAGCCAGGGACAGACATTTACTTCGCTTGTACCAACAGATGCGCAACGGATGGGTGACTTCAGCAACCAACTCGATCTGACTTCTCCGACCGGCGCTAACGATTGCAACGGTAGGCCCACTTATTCAGGCGAATTGTTTGATACGACGCGGACACAGGCCAGCGCTTCCAGCTCTACCGGCTACTGCGGTTTTCCCTTCTCATATAACGCTGACGGGACACCATCGAATGTACTTCCTTCCAACAAGATCGATTCCCTCGGACTGGCGCTCGCAGCGTTATACCCAGCGCCAAACGCAAATGCCGCAGGCTACAACTACGTTTCGAACCCTGTTCTCAGCCGTGACCGAAATCAAGGCGATGTGCGGGTCGATCAGGTCATCACGCCTAATGACAATGCCTTCTATCGCTTCAGTATGAGCCGGCAGCCGGCTACGATTCCCGGGCCTTTCCCCGGCATAGCAGATGGTGGCGGCTTCTTCTCCGGCATCGAAGAAAATAACGGCTATAGTATTGCTGCAAGTGAGACGCATATTTTCTCGCCCAAGAAGGTAAATGAATTACGCCTCGGCTATAACCGTCTCCATTCGAGTCGCTTCCAGTTCAATTACGACCAGGATGTATCGGGATCAGTGGGTTTTCCAGGCGTGCCTTATGAGGCAGGCACGGATAACGGCGGATTGCCGCAATTGAGTTTTAACGACATGTCAACGCTGGGCAGCCCCACCTATCTTCCATCAAATGAAATCCAGAATACCTACAGCGTGTCCGATACCTTCACGTTGATCCTTGGAAATCACAACTGGAAATTTGGCGGAGAATACAGGCCGGAAGAATTCACTATCTATCAGCCCGCCTCGCCGCGTGGCTCGCTCAGCTTTGGCACACAGTATCTTGACAACCCCGCGGCACAGGGCACGGGCGGCAGCGGTTTTGCCTCCATGCTGACTGGACAGGCTGACGGGGGAAACATCAACAACCTGAACAATGTTGATTATTTCCGCAAGGTGTACTCGCTCTTTCTCCAGGACGATTGGCGCGTGACGCCGAAACTTTCTATCAATGCCGGTATCCGCTATGAGTTCTTTTCTCCAATTACGGAGCGGCACAACGCGCAGGCGAATTTCAATCCAGTTACGGGCTACCTCGATATTCCACATAACAGCGATGTGAGCCTGACACCCACTCTCGCTCAGATCCTGCCCGTGAATCATGCGGCGTCAGACAAGTTGATCAATACGGACTTCAACAATCTTGCTCCACGTCTGGGACTCGCTTATCAGATCACTCCAAAGCTGGTCTTTCGCGGAGCCTATGGCGTCTTCTTCAACGGCGATGAAAACGGGCCGTACAGCAATCCCAGTCCTGGATTTAATCCTCCCTATTTTTCCAGTCAAAGTTTTACGGCACCCTGCAGCCAATCTGCTTATGCAGGCAGCGCTCTGGATTGCTCCGTGCCCGGACTGCTGAAGTTGTCGGATGGCTTCCCTTCTACCTCTCTCAGCGATCCGAATACACCGAACCTGTTTTCACTGCAATTGAACCTGCGCACGCCCTACTCTATGCAGTGGCATGGAACCGTTCAATACCAACTGGGACAAGACACTTTGTTTGAAGTGGCATACGTAGGATCCAAAGCAACGAAGCTTTATACCTTTACGAACATAAACCAAGCCGCCCCCAGTGCCGATGCTTCCGCTCCTTACGCTCCACGTCGCCCGTTTTCGTATATAGATGCCGCTATCAGCTATCTCAACTCGGAAGGCTTTTCAGTCTACGACGCACTGCAAACGAAGCTGCAGCACCGATTCCGCGGTGGGGTTACGGCGTTGGTCAATTACACCTATAGCCATGCGCTAGGTGATTCATCGAATGCAAATCTCGGAGCACAAAACAATGATAGCTTCCGCTGGAGCAAACATCCGGAGTGGGAATATGGCAATCTCGACTTCGATGTACGGCATCGCTTTGTCTCCAGCTATACCTGGGATCTACCTTTCGGACACAAACAGCACTTCGCTTCGGATGTAAACACGTTCACCAATCTGATCATCGGCGACTGGCAAACCTCAGGCATCGTCACTCTATCTTCCGGAACATGGTTCACGGTGACCGATGCGAATGCAAATTTTGCGAACTCCGACGGTCAGCAACGACCGGATGTTGTACCCGGGCAAAAGGCCAATGGAAAGCCCTGCATGACAGGAACGTTCTTCAACACGTGTGCATTTCAAGATCCACAGCAAGGGTCATTCGGCAATGTTGGATTGAACACGTTACGTGGTCCAGGGGTCGAAAATTGGGACGCTTCAATTCTGAAAGATTTCCCGATCAGCGAAGATCGCCACTTCGAATTCCGCGCAGAATTTTATAACATGCTCAACCATGCGAATTTTCTCTTCGCAGCTCCGGGGCCACAGAACAGCAATAATGCGACGGTACTTGGCTCAACCACCTTTGGATATGTAACCGCGGCGCGCGCACCGCGCCAGATTCAATTTGGATTAAAGTTCTATTACTGAAACACCAATTCAAAAATGCAGGATGTGCGATGACAGATGAAATGAAGGACATGCTGGGCGATGTTTCGCGACGCGGTTTTATTCGCCTGGGTACCATGGGTGCAGCAGGACTGGGACTTTCTTACTCGGCCAAGGCGGAAAACAAAAGCGAACCCGAGAAGAAAGATCTGAAAACAACGATGATCGATGTGCCGTTTGAGCGTGTTAATCCGAAGATTGGCATCATTGGCGTGGGAGGCCGAGGCACAAGCCTTCTTCACAATTTATTAGCTGCAGATGCCCAGATCATCGCAATCTGCGATGTTGTGCAGGAGAAGGCCGCTCATGCGCAGTCGCTCGTAGAAAAAGCGGGACAAAAGACACCGACGCTCTATACGAGCGGCGACCACGCCTTTGAATCTCTGGTGGCACGCGACGATCTCAACCTTGTGATTATTGCCACTCCCTGGAAATGGCACGTGGAGATGGCAGTTGCCACAATGAAACACGGCAAACACGCAGCCGTGGAGGTACCCGCAGCGACGACGATCGACGACTGTTGGAAGCTCGTGAATACTTCGGAGCAGACACGCCGGCACTGCATGATGCTTGAGAACTGCTGCTACGGTTACAACGAAACCCTGATTTTGCGTATGGTTCATGCTGGAATGTTCGGCGATTTGCTCTATGGAGAAGGCGCATACATCCACGATCTGCGCGAAGAACTTTTTTCCAATCAGGGTGAAGGCCTTTGGCGCCGCGCAATACATACCGAACGCGATGGCAATCTGTATCCCACACACGGGCTGGGTCCTGTCGCAAATTATCTGAGCATTCAACGAGGCGACAGATTCGACTACATCGTCTCGATGAGCACACCTCAGCGAGGGCTCGAGGCTTATCGTAAAGCGCACGTATCGCAGTCAGACCCCAAATGGGCAGAGCACTACGTTACCGGCGATATGAATACGTCGCTTATCAAGACCTCCAAAGGTTTGACGATTACCGTTAAGCACGACGTTTCGAATCCGCATCCGTACGATCGCATTAACACCATCGCTGGTACGAAAGGCGTCTTCGCCGATTATCCGCCGCGTATTTATTTTGACGGCCAGCCGGGAGGCGAGGCATGGGGCAGCATCGATCCCTATAAGCAGTACCAACATCCTCTTTGGAGGGAAGAAGGCGAGATAGCGCAGAAGTTAGGTGGCCACGGCGGAATGGATTACATCATGCTATATCGCTTGTTACAGTGTATGCGCGAGGGTATCGCGCCAGACATGGATGTTTACGATGCGGCCGCGTGGTCGGCGCCAGGTCCCTTAAGCCGATTGTCAGTTGAACAAGGAAGCGCACCGGTGAAGTTCCCCGATTTCACTCGAGGCAACTGGCAGCAACGTCAAGCATCTTCCATCGCTACCCAGGCTTGATAAGAGAACAGGCTTCTGTGATTTTGCGGAAGCCTGCTTGCTCTGTCTTGTGACAACATATCTCGAAAGGGCTTTCTTCACTGAGCTGTCTGCCTTAAACGATAGCCATCCCGAGTACGCACGTGGTACTTCTGTAAATCTTTCCCCACCAGTTTCACCGTGATAGCACGCCACCCGCGATTCGAATTTAACTGCGGATAGTAGCTGAGAGAATACAGATGCGCGAGATCATCACGAATTGCGGCGAAAGCTTTCTTCTCATCTCCCCAGTTTCTGGAAAAGTATGCCTTACCGCCCGTCGCCTTGCTCATACGGTCGAATACTGCAGTAGAAATTGGATCAGATTGCGCCAGCTGCGTGCTTACCATATAGATAATCGTTCCGGTGGATTGTGCCAGCTCAGCAACATCTTCCGGTGGAACGGAACTTGCGTTATCCGGACCGTTAGAAAACACAACGATGGCCTTCCGCCCTCTAAGCTGAGCTGCATCTTTTACCGTTAATAACAGGCCGTTATAAAGAGCTGCGTCGTCTCCTGCGACAGTGCTGCGGACTCCGCCTAAAACCTGATCCCAGTCCGAGGTGAGCGGAGTAGCGCGCGACAGATTGCGGCTATATGAGTAAAAGGCAATCTTATTCACGCCATCCAGCGACCGGATAAAGTCCGCAATCGAATCCTGCGCGAACACAAATCCCCGGTACATGTAGTTGCTTGTATCGAAGAGAATGAAGACATTGGCTCCGGCAAGAGGAGACGCCGGCTTTGCTGCATCTCCCGTAGATGAAGGCTGCTCTGGTTGTGGTGTCGAGCTTAGCCTTGACTGAGAGGGCCCACTGCTTGCAGAAGGAGGTACATCGATCAGTTTACGAATAGGCTCACTGCCTTCTTCGAAGGTAGCAATTTTTTCCGGAAGCTTATCTTCGGTGATAACAAAATCTTCAGGACGAAGACCGGTGATGTAATGGCCTTTGTGATCAGTCACGGCAACATTCAATTGCACTAATACAACGTCCACGCGGATCCGTGATGTTTCATCTTGGGCAAGTCCCAATCGGCCGCCTGCGTCATTACAGAAGAAAAGAATCAACAATAAACTGCAGAATAGGAGATATTTTCTTGCCATAGTGCTCCTGTTATCTGGGTACGCCGAGATTCGCTACCTGCTGTGAGCTAAGCTTGCCTTTTCGAAATTCGTCACCCGTCTCCCGCATGGCCTGCAACACTGCAGGCCAATCATCAAGATCTGTTGCAAAAATCTTGGCTGCCATCCTGCCAGTCAACTCAGGAGCGAGACGATTCAACATCACAGGTGAATAGCCCATCTCATCTGCCAGCCGCGCCCAGTAGAGATTGCTTGAATCCCAGGATTCACCGAAGAGCCGATAGGAATACCCGCCAAATACAGGAAACGGTTTAAGGTTAAGCAACTCGCGAGAATAACTTCGTGTCAGCGTCGGGCGAGGCACACCGAAATCTTTCGATATGTTTTCCGCATTTGTATCCGCAGGATCTTTGCGGCACAAATCACTCAGTTCCTGACTCGCCGGACCTGCCAGAGCAGCCGCATCGGGAAATCTTCTGCGATATTCCGACGCAAGGTAAAACGTATCGGCGGGAAGCAGAGGAGGTTGCATCACCATCAATACGTCTCGACGCTGAATGGCGCGATCAACCTGCTCCAAACGCCGGGGAGTCATTCTATCCGCGAGTATGTTGATTATATTTTTTCGCATCGCAGGGTCTTTCACAGAAGCCAATAAAAGCTCTTCCCCTGATTTCTGATAAAGGGTGACAGCGTGAAGCTCACTCGGGCTAACCTTCCACCAGCGCGGCAGCGTTCCGCTGACGAGGAGATCGGGCACCATTTCTTTCCAAACCAGAGCCTGCACATTTTCGGGAGCGATAAAATCTTCCTCCGTCGATGCCAATACATAAGGAAGATCGGCAAGGGATCCCATCAGATATGCACCGCCTCCGGCAGGCGTACCCACTCCGATTAAATCGGGCGGTCCCCATAATTGTGCTGCGCCGATGATCGTTACACCCGCGAAATCATGCGAGCGGACGAACAGCGGGTTATTGTGCAGGATCTGTGCATCGGGAGGTTCATAGTAGGCATAGTTGAAACCCACCAGCGTATCGCGGAAGAAAGGCGCGAGTTGACCGCGGGCTGTTTCCAACTGCGATGGAGAAGCAGACGCCTTAATCAATTTTGCTAAATCGGTCTTTGCCTGCAGTTCTGCATGACGGCTGCTGTATACGGCTGGTGACCATTGAATTTTTTCACTTTTGGTAAAAATAGGGCGGGGTAGCTCAAAGTCGCGAAGCTGACTGGCAAGTGAAAGCATCCTATCGCTGTCGCCCTTCCCCTGCGCCAACTCGTGTAGGCCATCGTTCAGAGCGAATAGCGTGTCGAGGGAAGCAAGCCGCTGGTCATCCATAACATTGAGAATTTTCGCAGCCATCTCTTGATGCACACGCCGGCCATCCGCCTCTTGCTGGGCGGGTCCTGTCAGCAGGGAAACAACATCCGATTGTGAATATTCCTTCTTGCCTGTCGCACCAAGCACCGCGGCCCCCAGTGAACTGCGGGCCGCGTCAAAGAGTTGAGGAGAAGATGAAATCTTCGCGAACGGCTCAACAACTTTCTGCCACGACGCGTTCATCTCAGCCGGTGGAATTTCACCCTGCCGCGCAAGAATCTGCCAGATTCCAACGTTAGCCTGAAAAGATCCAAGCGTATTGCTGCGTAGAGGCTGGTTTGAGATCTTGTCGATCCCCTCCGCCACGTTCACGAAGCTGCTGATGGAGGCATCATCCAGCTCTGGAAATTCCGCGAATATGGTGTACCAACTATTAAATTGCGCGAATGTATTTGCGACCATGCGTACGGTTCCGTCAGCGAGTCGCTTGTCGGCAGGCCGCTTGCTGTCTATTTCTGTCAGCAGCAAGTACATCTGCGGCGGCCCGCTGTCTGTCTCTTCACGGCAAAGAGCGACTACACCCTCAAGCAGTTGCTCCGAGCTTCGCCAGTCGCGGGAACGCTTAGCCCAGTCTCGAGCGAGTTTGGAATCCGGCTTGCGATTAAAAATTTCCTTCCACACATCCAGATTTCCCGGCACATAAGGTCCGCCAGTCGACGTCCATTCAAGTCGGGTATACAGAATCAACAGCTCTGAACCCTTTGCAAATACTCCTTTCGTTGCAGCAGGATTGGGCCCATCCGATTGAAAAGCTTCGTAAAGGCGCTTCAGGCGAGCGCCTTGGGTGAGATGTATTTGCTGTGTCTTGTTGACACGTGACAGCGCGTCGAAATAAACCGCCATCCAACCGCCGTCTTTCGCCACCAGGTGCATGACAAAATCTCCTGGCGAATCGAGGCTGACGCCCACGAGATCTTTCCAACCTCGTTCTGCGTCAGAACCGCCAGGCACCATCACATGCCCCGCCTGAATCGCTATCTGGCTTCCATAGAAATCCAGTACCGGCCCATAAGGAAGCAATTTTCTCAGCCCTGGGGATGTCCGCAGTGCATCGCCTGTTTCGATATCCATCCTTGCCATAGCTGAGTAAAGGCGGGCTATCGACGGCTCGTGAATGAGCACGTCTACTACATCTCCTCCGTTTTTCTTCTTCCAGGAGCTGACTCCAATCCAGTCGCTTTCATGAAACAGAATAGGAACCCGCGTCGATGGAAAAGAATAGGAAAACGGAACACCTTTCCGAAGGTCTTCTTCAAGAAGGGTGAGGGGAAATCCTGAGTCGATAGTCAGAAAAGCTCTTTCAGGACTTGCCGTACTCAAAAATGAGCCTTTCTGCCCACATCCCTGCCGAAACTGATAGCCAAGAATTTGAAGCAACTGAGTCGCGTCGGTGCAATTTGCTACGTGAATTGTCCCGTTTGAGCTGGCAAGTACCTGAAGCTCTCGCGCCTGATGCACGTATCGATCCAGCAGCCGCAGAAACTCCGTTTCCACCCCGCTTTCATAGCCGTGGAGATAGACATTTCGTGCCAACAACGGCAACACGTCTTCAGGACCAATCTTCTGGCTGATGCCCCCCATGCGCAGAAACGATCGCAACGGACCGGGAATAATCACTCCCTCGACCTGCTGGTCGCCAGCGAAATGGATATCAGGGCGTGGTGATGGTGAATTGTCTTGTGCTGCGCCTGTGTCATAAGAACAGAAATACATAGACACAAAAACAGCTGAGACAACTGCCAGCCGACAAACGCGAAGAGGAAGCTTCATAGCCGAACGCCCCCTTTCGGGACGCGGATTCAGTGGCCCAACTTCAAACGCTCGCCAATCAGTCTGAAGGAAGCTCGGGCTGAGATTCGGCGGGCTTATCTTTGTCGGACAAAAGATAATCGATTTGCGTCTGATAGTCCAAGCTTGTTGTTGTTTTCTATGAAAAGGGTTTTCATATAGGTGCAACACAATCCGAACCAATACTCAGCTGCGAGCCAGGGCAACCTTTCTAGCCTTCAAAATAGGCCTTGATGAACGCCTTCACCGCTGGAGTAGCTGGTTGCACGCATCTCAATAAGCAGAACCCTATTGTGAGGTTTTGATGAATATCAGAAAAGCAGCATTCGTTTGCGGAGCGACTCTGGCCGGCGCCGGCCTCCTATGCGCAGGAACAACAATGGTGACGCTATCTCGCATGATGCGCCGAAGGAAAGCAAAGAGCTTACTGGATAAAGTAGTGCTGATTACAGGATCATCCCGTGGACTGGGTCTCGCAATGGCCGAAGAGTTCGGACGCCGCGGCGCAAAGCTTGTGCTGACAGCCCGCGATGAAAAAGAACTTGAGCGTTCCCGCCAGCTTCTTCTCGAAAGAAGAGTGATCCCCGCATCGTACGTCCTCGTGGTGCCTGCCGATTTGCGTAAAGCAGAAGAAGCCGAGTACCTCATCCAACGTGCGACCGAGCATTTTGGCCAGATCGATATTCTCATCAATAACGCAGGCGTGATTACCGTTGGCCCGGTGGAAAACCAAACCGTCCAAAACTTTCACGATGTCATGGATGCCAATTTTTTCTCCGGACTCCACTGTTCCCTCGCAGCGCTTCCTCAGATGTTGGGCCGTCGAAGCGGAATCATCGTAAATATAACCTCCATTGGCGGGAAGGTCGCCGTACCGCATATGCTTCCCTATACGGCAAGTAAATTTGCCGCCGTCGGTTTTTCAGAAGGTCTGCATGCCGAGCTTCGCGCAAAGGGAATTCATGTCCTCACCGTATGTCCAGGGTTGATGCGGACAGGATCCCATCTGAACGCGCTCTTTTCCGGAGACGCACCTAGAGAGTATCGGTGGTTTAGCCTGGCGGCCACATTGCCGATCGTTTCTACGAGTGCGAGTCACGCGGCGCGCAAAATCGCACGCGCTGTGATTTCAGAAACGACGGAGATTGCCATTACGCCTCAGGCGATACTCGCTGCACGGCTCTCCAATCTGGCTCCCGAGTTTGCAGCCCAGGCTATGAGTTCAGTGAACCGTTTACTCTTGCCGCAGTCCGTTTCACAGAGTACCGGCCTTCGTCGTGGAGCAGAAGTCCGCGACCAGGAGTGGATGCCGGCATCCAAGATCGGACTAAAGGCAGGCTCACGCTACAATCAAACCGGATAATGGCATTTTAGACGACTAAGATTGCCGGTTAACTGAAGATATATGAATGACTTATGCGGCCATTGCCAAGAGCGCAAAATGGGATTAGAATGGAAGGATTGCAGGGAAAGGTTTTAGAGAGCTATGCCAAAGCAGGGTATTCATCCAAGCTATAACGAAATCCGGGTTATGTGCGCGTGCGGCAACAATTTTGCCACCCGCTCCACCCACAAGGGCGACATTCACGTAGAAATCTGCTCCGCCTGCCATCCGTTCTTTACTGGCAAGCAAAAGCTGGTTGATACGGCAGGCCGCATCGAGCGCTTCCGTCGCAAGTACGCGAAAGCGGAGACGGCTGCCAAGTAAACGGAGCCTTCGATTCGTGTTAAGCAAAAGCCTCCGCCAGCCGGAGGCTTTGCTGTGTTAGCCAAAGGATGAAAAAGCATTGGGACAATCCGCAGGAACACGCCATGCCCGACGGTGTGCGCGTCCCTGCGTCTGTCCAAATCGGCAATGTTACGGTTGCCCCGGCGACGGTGTTAGCGCCCATGGCGGGAGTTACCGACACCGTCTTCCGTCGCTTCATCCGCAATGCCAGCGTCTTTTCAGCCGATGCTGCAGCAACTTCGTCCGTTGACACGGCGATCAGCAACCATCAGTCAGGCTGCGGCCTCATCATGACCGAATTCACCTCGGCGGATGGCCTCTCGCGCATGCGCGAATCGAAGCGCAAGCGCTACCTGACCTTTTACGAAGACGAACACCCCATTTCGGCCCAACTTTTCGGCTCGAATCCAGCCACGCTGGCCGACGCCGCCCGTATCGTCGAACAGACTGGCTTCGACATGGTCGATCTCAACTTGGGCTGCCCGGCGAAGCGCGTCGTTGCGTGCAATGGAGGCAGCGGTTTGCTGCGCGATCTCCCGCTGATTGCAGAGATTTTCAAAACAGTTCGTGCTGCAGTGACGATTCCCTTTACCGTCAAGTTCCGTCTCGGATGGAACGACAATCACATTATCTGTGTCGAGTTGGCAAAGCTGGCGCAGGAAAGCGGTCTCCAGGCGGTTGCGCTCCACGCAAGGACGCGTGAGCAGGGATACTCCGGTCAGGCGCGCTGGGAACACATCGCTGAAGTCAAGGACGCCGTCAGCATCCCCGTCATCGGCAACGGTGACGTTCGCACTCCGGAAGACGCCTGCGCCTTAGTAGCAAAAACAAACTGCGATGCAGTGATGATTGGCCGAGCCGCCCCGGCAAATCCTTGGATTTTTCGCCAGATCGCGCAATACACAGCAACAGGCCGCTACGACGAGCCCTCCGACCTCGACCGCTACCGCATGATCCGCACTTATTTCCAGATGCTTTTAGATGAAGGTAATCCGGAAGCGCAGGGCAAGATGAAGCAGTTTGCCTCCTGGTTTACGCATGGCGTGCCGGGCGGAGCCGCGCTTCGCAAATCGATCTATGAGTCAAAGACTGGCGAAGCCGTTCTAGGCGCAGTCGAGCGATTCTTCGAGCCGACCGTTCCGCAAGAGCCGACCGCAGGGTACGCAGCGGACTAAAGCACGTCTTTTCAAAGTGTGGAGCTCACAAGGCTGGCATTCCTCTTACGAAAAATAACCCTTCGCCGCTTCCGCCAGTGCTCGTCCAGAGCCACCAGCATCCACTCCACTTCCAGTTTCAAATACCGCAGCACCATCTCATTGGCCGGATGAATCCTCAGAGCAGGCGCAACCAGCAGCAGCAGCGGCGGAGCCTTCGACACTTCAACGCCAGCAAAATAGCCATGCTTCTGCAGCTCGCCCGCCGCATGTACCTGCCGGACCCGCAGCCAATAATCCAGCCCTTGGAGAGGAAGATGCAAATCATCGTCGGCTTTCAGCTCCAAAACCATCAGCCGTCCGGAACGAGTCACGCTGAGCAGATCAATCATTCCGCGATCGCCACCCGCAAATGCAGGCACCTGTGTATAAACAAAATCCTCTCGAATCGTAGGCTCCAGCTCCGCAAGGCCGCGTTTCAATTCCGATTCTAACCAGCGCTCCGGCTGCAAACGATACAGCGGGTTACGTACATTTCCTTCCGGAGCACGCCCGTCACACACTCGCCGGATCAGATCACGGAATAAGTCTTCCGTCTCATCTGTCAGCGGAGTCTCGTGTACACCTGCGCCAAAGGTGATCGCGTCCTGCCGTGAAAACGATCCCGCCGTCACTCCATGCCGGATGCGCGCAAACTCCAGCCCATACAGGCGGAAGCTGATCTCAGTGGAGCTGAGCGCACGGACTTCCGTCCGTGATTTCATTCCACCAGGCAACAAGCCGAGCAAATGATCAATGGCCTGCTGCGATCGTTCGATCCCACGATCGTGGCTGAAGTTGTGCACCAACCTGATATCGAGATTCCCCTCATCGCCTACTTGTGAAGTGTCCAGCGTCTCGCAGCGCTCGTCCAGTTCATACAATTCCCACTTGGCGAGCGCCGGATTCAACCATGCCATGCGTCCGCGAGTTACCGCAGCTGCACCGGCGGGTACGATCACTTTCAGGCCTTCAAAAACGCGTCTTCCGCCACTGTGCTCGCGGCAGTATGCCAGCCACAGAATCCCCAGCGTCAACGCGCCATCGACGGTTGCCTGTGTCTCCTCGCCATTGACCGCAATCACTGCCCAGGCTTTCTGTCCGCGAACCAGTGTTCCGCGCGCATATGCAGGTCCGAAGCTATGTTCCAGGTCGATCGCATTCCCTAGACTATCGAGACTGAGATCAGGAAAAGCACGCGTTAACACGCGCTCAAGTAGGCGCAAATATTTTTTCCGCGTAGCCTCTCGCGTGGTAGGGGTTCGTGTATCACGATCAGGAACTAGCTGCAGCGACTGCGGATTGCTTTGCCCAAAACGCCGCGTCTCGATGCGGATCGTATTCTTGCGTGCGCTGACATCTGTGACTGTACGCACCATGTTACGGTCTTCTGACCAGATATGCATCACGCAACGGCCATGCTCAGAGGAGATCGAATAATGTGCAGCCTGCATCTCGAAGATGACACGTCCGTCTTCAAGCACCGCAGCACCCGGATGCTCGGCCAGAAACGCCTCCAGCATGCACGCGAGCTCGATTGCAGGAGTTTCGATCTTTGCAAGGGGCATGAGGGAAACTATGCTGGCTCACTCACGAACAGGCAAGCATTTTCGCCTACCAGCCCATGCGCTTCCGCAATTCGGTAACATGCGCCACATGGTGCCGGCAGTGCCACGCATAGGCTTGAATGACCTCGGCCAGCTTCTGGCGTCCGTTTTCAGAGTGCACATAGCCGCGCTGCCATTGCTCCTCAGTCAAAGACTCGAACAGCGCCACCCAGCGGCGGTGCAGCGGCTCCAGCAGATGCAGTGAAACTTCAATCGGCAACGTAGTCGCATCCGGTAGCTCAGCCCACAGCTTTTCGTCGTAGGCGCTCACCAGCGGCCAATCTTCGGTTAGCGCACGGCGTGTACGCACATATGCGTTGATATGGCTGTCGGCAACGTGGTGCACCAACTGGCGAACCGTCCATCCACCCTCGCGATAAGACGTATCGAGCTGCTGGTCAGTCAGCCCAAGGACGGCGGAACGGAGATTTTCGGGCAAGGCAGCAAGAATGGAGATGTTGGAATGACGTTGCTGCGGGTCCTGCTCGACAGGGCCTGCAAAGTCACCAACGGGATAACGAAGGTCTTCGTTCATAGGCGAAAAATATCACAGAAACATCAGGCAGGCACGCGGCCTGCCCGCGTTATCGTGAGCGATGATGATGCCGATGATGGTGGTGATGATGATGCGGCTGCGCAAACGCAGAGGCGGAGAACAACAGCACCAAGGACAGGACAATCAGTTTCTTCATGCCGTGATCCTAGCAAGACTCATTCGCTGTGCAGCTGTTGAAATCGCAGCAGGAACCTTTCCCGTTAGCCCCTTCTTAATTGCAGGGGTAGAGCAGAAAACCAGCGTAGAATCGGAGAAACGCTTCGTCTCATCTAATAAGCAGGTTTTTCATGACGACATCTACTGGTCACCAACGCTATTTCTTTGAAAAATTCGGCCTTTCCGAACGCCTGCTTGAGCGCTGCCTGGGCGAAGCGCTTTCCGCGGGAGGTGACTACGCCGACCTGTTTTTCGAATCGGTCTCCGCCACCTCGATTGGAATCGACGAATCGCTGGTCAAATCGGCCAGCCAGGGCGTGAGCGCGGGTTGCGGCATCCGTGTTGTTTCCGGTGAACGGACTGGCTATGCCTATACCGATAATCTTTCGGCCGACCGCCTTTTGCACGCCGCGCGTACTGCCGCGCTTATCGCCAGCGGTCCTGCCAGGCAACCCGTTGCCGGGTTCACCGAAACGCAGTCGCCGAATCTCTATCCGATCCCCGCAGCCGATCTTGACTCCGATCTCAACACCAAGCTTAATCTCGTCATGCGTGCCGATCGCTCGGCTCGGGCCTACGACACGCGCATCAAGCAGGTACGCGCCAGTTACTCGGATGAGCTGAAACGCATTCTTATCGCTGCCTCTGACGGCACTTATGCGAGCGACACTCAGCCGCTCGCGCGTTTGAATGTCTTTGTTCTCGCCAACGACGGTCAGCAGACGACTCGCGGCACTGGCGGCGGCGGCGGCCGCGTTGATATCAGCTATTTCCTTAGCGAAAAAACACCGGAGCACTTCGCCACGGAAGCCGCACGTACGGCCATTCTACAACTCGGCGCTGTCGCCGCACCTGCCGGAGAAATGGAAGTTGTGCTCGGACCCGGCTGGCCTGGGGTGCTGTTGCATGAAGCTGTGGGGCACGGGCTCGAAGCTGATTTCAACCGCAAAAAAACCTCGGCATTCGCCGGACTCATCGGTCGTCAGGTCGCCAGCTCAAAGGTCACAGTCGTCGACAACGGCACCATGCCTTCCCGTCGCGGTTCATTAAATGTCGACGATGAAGGCTCGCCCACGCAGGAAACTGTGCTCATCGAAAACGGCATCCTCAAAGGCTATTTAAGCGATAAGCTCTCCGCGCGCCTCATGAACATGCCTCACACTGGCAACGGACGCCGTGAAAGCTATCAGCAAATTCCGATGCCCCGTATGACCAATACCTATATGCTCGCTGGCGATGACGCTCCGGAAGATATTTTACGCAGCGTCAAACGAGGACTCTATGCGGTGAACTTTGGCGGAGGCTCGGTCGATATTACCAGCGGCAAGTTTGTCTTCAGCGCATCAGAGGCGTATCTGATCGAAGACGGCAAGATCACGGCGCCAGTGCGCGATGCTACGCTTATCGGTAACGGCCCCGAAGCATTGAAATACGTCTCGATGATTGGCCATGACCTCCAACTCGATGAAGGTGTTGGCACCTGTGGCAAAGACGGCCAGAGTGTTCCCGTCGGCGTTGGCATGCCTACAATAAAACTTGACCGCATGACGGTCGGTGGTACTGGACAGTAATAGATGAGAACAGTAGATGTAAAACAATTCGTGATGCTTCCTAATGGAGAGCGCGGCTACGCCTGGCAAACCATCTTTGCAGCCGATGCACTCAAGCTGGCTGAGCCACGCCTGCGGTGCCCTGAATGCAAGGGAGCCGTTGGGCTCTTTCGTCGATCGGCAGATGAAGCAATGCCTGACAGAGCAGAGCATAAGAAGAAAAATCCTGGCTGTTCTTTAGGTAACCATTTTGACGGGGTAAAGCGTCTCGCTGCGAACCCGATTGAACCAGATGAGAAAAGCATAAATGAGCAGTCTGACAACTGAAGCCACCACTGACCTCCAGCAACTAGCAACCGACATCGTTACACAAGCACGCAAAGCCGGAGCGACCGACGCAGAAGTTGTCATCCGCGAAGGCGACGAGTTCTCAACTACAGTCCGTCTTGGCGAGGTGGAAACGCTGAAAGAATCGGGCTCACGCGGCATCGGCCTGCGTGTCTTCGTCGGTCAGCGCGTCGCCAGCACATCTTCCAGCGACTTCACAGAAGACGGCATCCGTCACCTCATCTCAGGCGCTCTCGGATTGGCCAGTGTTACATCGGAAGATCCTTTCGTAGGACTAGCCGATGCCGCCGAATTCGGCCAGGTCGACTTCGATCTCAATCTTTATCACGACGACGTTTACTCGCTTCCGACCGCCGAGCGCATCGAATATGCCCGCCGCTGCGAAGCTGCGGCCATGTCCGCCGATACCCGCATCCAGAATAGCGATGGGGGCACCTTCGATGCAGCCACTGGCCGCAAAGTATTTGCTAATTCCCGCGGCTTCGTTGGCGAATACCTCTCTTCCTATTGCTCCGTTTCGACGAGCCCTATCGCCATGAGCAAGAATGGCGAAATGCAACGCGATTACTGGTATTCCACAGCACGAATGCTCGGCAAACTGGACTCGCCGGAATCTGTAGGGGCCGAAGCTGCGCGCCGTACTTTGAGACGGCTTGACGGACGCCGCATTCCAACGCAGCGAGCCCCAATTGTTTTTGCACCGGAAATTGCACGCTCGCTCATTGGAGCGATCTTCGAAGCAGCCAACGGAGACAGCATCTATCGCGGCGCATCTTTCTTTACCGGAAAACTTGGGGAGCAGGTGGCGGCCGAATCGATCAATGTGATTGATGACGGAACGATTGTCGGTGGATACGGTTCCTCACCATTCGACGGCGAGGGCCTGCCAACGCGCCGTAAAGTCATCGTCGAAAACGGCGTTCTCAAAACCTACCTGCTGAATACCTACACCGCGCGCAAGCTCAACATGCAAAGCACCGGCAATGCTGTTCGAGGACTCGCAGGTAATCCTGGTATCAGTAGTGGCAATCTCTATCTTGAAGCAGGCAAGCTGTCGCCTGAAGAAATTTTGCGGGAAGTCGAGAGTGGCTTCTACGTCACGGAGCTTCTCGGCCAGGGAGTCAACATGGTCACAGGCGATTACTCGCGTGGCGCCTCCGGGCTATGGATCGAGAACGGCGAGCTGACCTACCCAGTACAGGAAGTGACCGTTGCCGGTAATCTCAAAGACATGTTCCGCAACATCACAGCTATCGGCAACGATCTTGATTTTCGCGGCTCTGTAGCTTCTCCCACTCTGCGCATCGACGGCATGACCATCGCTGGAGAATAATAGGTTCAAGAGCGGGGAAATACGATAGGGACATATCAGCCCGCTTTACCAATAACCTTCGATGCTCGCCCACTCCATCGCCTTCGATCCCGCCAATCCAGCGCCGGCCCTCGCGCAGATTCCAGCCCAATCGGGTATCTTTGCCCTGTTCGCCGCCGACGAACGCGCTGAACCATACCTGAGCCGAACACCAGATCTCAAGCGCCGCCTCGCGCGCTTTCTCGACGCGCGTCCGACGCAGTCAAAACGCCTGCGCCTCACGGAAAAGATTGCGCGCATAGAATACACGCCTACAGGTTCAGATTTTGAATCAGCACTTCGGCTCTACGCCGCGTCCATGCAGATTTTCGGCGACGCTACGCGCAAGCGCATGCATCTACATTCTCCGTCGCTGCTGCGGATGAGCAGCGACAACGCCTATCCCCGCGTATATGCAACCGGGAAAATTACAAAATTGGCGCTCGATGATCTGTTTGGAGCATTCCCCTCACGCGTTTCAGCAGAAAAATTCTGCGACGAGATGCTCAACCTCTTCGAGCTGCGCCGTTGCCACGAAGATCTGCATCCCAATCCCGCATTTCCCGGCTGCATCTACTCTGAGATGAAGATGTGCCTGGCGCCTTGTTTCAAAGGCTGCAGTGACGAGCGCTATGAGGAAGAAGCCGCTAGCGTGCGGGCGTTTCTTGAAACGCGTGGAGCCAGCCTCATCGCAAAAATCACGGCGGAGCGGGATACCGCTTCGACCGAAATGGAATTTGAAAAAGCAGCTCAGGCCCATGCGCGATTACTGAAAGTGCAAGCGGTGATTGCCTTGCTACCTGCCGCAGTTCACCAGCTATCGAAGCTGACGGCCCTGATCATACAACCGTCCTTTGAAGAAGAAGGCGTCGCCTGCTTCCTGCTGACACGAGGCGTCATTCTCGGCCCGGTCTACTATTCTGTACAAGGCATGCGCCTTCACAACGAACAATCGGGATCGACTTCGCTATACGTGCAGCCTACGGCAGTCGAAGCGGTCCCGCTTTCGGCAGAGGGCGTAGCGGTACAAGTCGCGTCGCGCAATGTGCTTGAAGAGCGTCTGCAAAACGCACTGACTGCATTGATGACGCCAGCAGCAAAATCAAAACCAACAGGGCAAACCATCGCCGACCATCTCTGTCTCTTCAGTCGCTGGTTCTATCGGCCACAGGCGCGGCGCATTGGAGAAGCGTTTTTCGCCGTTGATCCCGATTCGCTGCCGACTCGGCAAATCCTGCGCGCTATCTCCCGCGTGTATAGCACCAGCCATCTTGCATAATAAAAAAAGGCCGGAGACAAGCTCCGGCCTTTTCATTTAGTGGCTATTACTTCTGCGCAGCTATCCATTCCTTCAGCTTCGGCTCCTGATCGCTTCGCAATTCAATGCAATCGTTGATCTGGTCTTTGGCCCGAACCAGCGCTCGCTCCGACGCCGGCACTTTGTGCGTCGAGAAGAAGCTCTGAACCTGATCGCGTACATCGGCACTGCAGAAGCTTCCGGTTCCCCCTACGAGATACGATCCCATAGAGGTCGTCAGTTGAGCCTGCACTTTATCCCAGTTCTGCTGGATATACTGCCACGCCTGATCGCTGGTATCGCGACCCTGCAGCATAATCAACAACTGGATGGCAGAATCTTGGTTCCTCACCTTGCCGGAAACCGTGTAGTCCAACGCGCGGCGTTCGAGCGACTGATCCTTAAACTGGGCCAAGAGACGGAGTGCCGTCTCCTGAAGTTGTGGATTGTCACTCGTCTCAAACGTTTTCTGCAAACGATCAAAGAATGCTGCGTCTCCATGGATGGCAGCGACGCCCGTAGCTGTCTGGCCAATGGTCGCTTCCACCGATGAAGGATCGGTGAGATATTTATCTGCCATCTGCTTTGCCTGTGCAATTACGTCAGCGTCGTTTCCGATTGTGCCTAGGAAGCCAAATAGCGATGCCCGCAGCTCCTTCTTTTCCGGAGTGTCGCTATCTGACGCCTCACCTAATTTTTCATACGCCGGCTTGAAGTTCTTGCGTACCCATGTTGCGAGCGCCTCACGCTCATCGTCGGTTGCAGCGATCTGACGATCTACAGTGCTAACCGCGCCAAGCGCCGTGCGAATGACAGCCGAGTTTGAATCATCCTTCACCGCCGTCACAAGATTCAGATAGTCGCCTACTGCCATCTTGTCTGCGCGCACTTGCGCCCACACATCGCCCAGCAGACTGATGCGCTCTTCCGCTATCAGTCCGGTTTCTACTTTGTTCACGATCTTTGCGTAAACGTCTGCCGGATATGTGCTTCGGTAGTAGCCTTTCCCTTCGGCGTTCGCGAAGAAAAATGGCGCCTGCGGATACTTCAACGACTGCTGTGCTGAGGAGATAACTTCACACTCCCCTTTGCTTTCGCTGGTCTTCATGCACACGGGCAGCGTCCATGACTGAGCAGTCGGCGACTTCGCACTCGGGCTCAGAAAGAAACGCTGCTGGTTTACGGAAACGCTGCTGCCCTGCGGATTACCGAACGTCAGGATCGGCACACCGGGCTGGGCCACAAAGCTTTCCATGATCTTGTCGACAGGTTTGTGGCTCGTCGCTGTTTGCGCTCCCCAGAAATCCTCCGCCGTCGCATTGCCATACATATGCGCTGCCAGATAGTTGTGCACGCCTTTGCGGAAGGTCTCTTCACCCAGATAATTTTCAACCATCAGCAGAACCGCGCCGGCTTTGCCGTACGATATGCCATCGAACATCTGATTGATCTGGTCCGGTGTATCAGCCGTAGCGCGAATGGTGCGAGTCACACGCTGCGCGTCAAGGTTCAGGGTGCCGTTCAGACCCTGTGCAACATCCTGCGGAATATTCCACTCCGGATGCCATGCCGCCACCGGCTTATTCTCCATCCAGGTGGCAAAGCCCTCGTTGAGCCAGATGTTGTTCCACCACTGCATCGTCACCATGTCGCCAAACCACTGGTGCGCCATCTCATGTGCAACTACTTCAGCGACGTTCTTCTTCCCGCCAACCGAGCCAGTCTTCTCGTCGATCAACAGGTCAGTCTCGCGGTAGGTGATTGCCCCGAAATTCTCCATAGCGCCCGCTTCGAAGTCGGGAATGGCAATCATGTCCAGCTTGGGCATCGGATACTTAATGCCGAAATAGGTGTCGTAGTAGTGCAGCACGAACTCGGCTGCCTTTACCGCGTACTTTGCAAGCTCAACCTTGTCGGGAGTCGCGCAGCCACGAATCGGCACGCCATCACTCTCGCCTGAAGTGCACTGGAAATCGCCGACCAGGAAAGCCACAAGGTACGAGGACATCTTCGGCGTCGGAGCAAAGTGAATCGTATGCTTGTCAGCTCCCGGCCCAGCTGTATCGGAAACAATGTTGGTATTGGAGATGGCCGTATCGCCCTTGTCCACAACCAGCGTCACGTCGTAGCTTGCCTTGAATGCTGGTTCATCAAATGATGGGAAGGCCCGGCGCGCATCGGTCGGCTCAAACTGCGTCACCGCATAATTGCGCTTTGCCGTCTTCGATAGATAAAACCCGCGCAACTCGTTGTTCAGGATGCCGGTGTACTCGATCTCGAGCGTCAGCTTGCCTGCAGGCAGTTGCTGGTGAAAGTTGAAGCTCGCCTGCTGTTTGTCAGCATCTTCGGTAACAGCTGCTTCCAGCGTCTTGCCCTTCACCGTAGCCTTTACGCTCCGGAACTTGATTTCAGCGGCATTCAATGTAATGGAATCGGCGGGTGTCTGAATCTGCACATCGATTTTCTCGCTGCCAGTAAAAGTTGCGGCCTTCAGATCGGGCGTAAGCACCAGTATGTAATGTTCCGGGCGTACCGTATCCGGCAGGCGCTGCGCATGGCTATTCTGAACAAAAAAAGTCCCGAGAGCGAGGCATGCAGCTGCACACCACACAAATCCTCGGGTGATACAAGTAGATTGCGACATAGACTTCCTTAACTGGAAAAAGGTGCGCTTTCAGAGGAATTCCCTTAAAAGCACTGTCTTTAACATATCGCAAACGCAGAAACGGGGTGTTATGGAGCCTAGGACTCCCGGTAGTCCAGCAATACAATTCCTACTAAAATCAGGCATACAGGCCAGATATATGAGGCGATTTTCGAGTCGCGCTTTCCGGGAAGTCGCAGCTCCAGCCACCGACTCCAGCCCGCAGTGGCGCCCAGCAGCGCAATCGGCGTGTGGCTCATCTCCGCCAGCATCTCTTCCTTCACATTGCCGAGCGAATGTTGATGCGTCAGCAAAAGCGCTGCTCCTGCGGCGCACATCAAGGGAAATACATAAGATGCCCGGCGCGTGGTGAGCCGTCCGGTTTCGACTGCCCATTCAAAGATGGCAAAGCCTGTGATCAGCAAAGCATAAAGACGGTGCTGCAGAACGTCCGGGGCAGAGAAGCTAGCCCAGAACGATCTCGGGCCAAGCGGCCAGTTTTCAGGATCTGCCCGCAGGACAATAAATACGGCAAGGCCAATAAACAAAAGGGGCCAATGCTGTGCCCATTTAAATCGCCTCCACCGTGCCAGCAGCGCCAGTAATCCTGCGCAGAGCACAATCAATCCGGCCCAGTGATGGTTGTACTCGCTCCATGCGCGGTCATTCGCATCGTTTTCGCTACCAGCGCCGAAAACTGCGGCTTGCACTGCCACCTGAATTGAACCGGGTGGCACAAGAGCCTTCAGCGGGGGGCTCTCGAGTCGAGGCTGCTCCCAGCGCATACGTTGCATAATTTCGTGGCTGGTCAAACGATCCTGTTGCAAATCCACAGCCGGTGGCTGTGAGGTAAGAGAAGCCGCAGCAAGAATCGCGGTGAAGCCAAGCCCTATCTCAGCCTCGCTGAAGCGACGCAGCCTCACCAGCAACGGTACCGGTGCTCGTCCCATCTGCCGGACAAGAAAAAAATTACCCGCGCCCATCCCAAGAATCACTAGCAGCAGGTAAACCTTCGCCAGTATCATCACGCCGTATGTCGTACCATATACGCCCTGCCATGAGCCGACATAGAAGATAGCCATGCCTATGCCACCCAGTACGAGCAGCGACACGGACACGATCGCCATGCGGGAAAAGCGTCGCGTATAGTTTGCGCCTTTTGCCTGATCGGTTTCATTCCGCAAAGCGATCAGCAGAAACGGCATAGCACCAATCCATGATGCAGTGCCGAGGTGATGCAGAGCGGTCAGCGTCAGCAACAATAATCTATGATCCATCCGCGCCGCGGCGTGGCTCATGCCGACTGAGGCAATCATCACCAGGAACGCAAACAGCAGTGAAACAGAAAGAGCTGCGCGGGAAGAGCTTCGCATCAACAGAAAAAGGGCAAACGCGCTTACTGCCAGCAATGCGCCCATAAAAAAGAAATCGGCCGTAACGATATCGCGAAGACTAAATCCTGAGCCGCCGATGAGAATGGCAACGCTGGTCGCCATCGAGGCTATCTGGGTAAGTCCGAGCGCGAGCGCTGCCCAGCCAGTCACCGACCGAAGCTTGGCCAGAGACGCATCGCCGATACGGGCAGGCACTGCGGCCAGCAGCAGAAATGCCACGCCGCCCAGCGTAAATGCCTCCAGTGCCAGCGTAATGGCGCGGAGTAAAACAGAAAGCAGGTCGAAGTCTTTGAGTAGCCAGATCAAAGCAAATTATTGAACGACAAACGGAATTTCCCCGCGAGTTATGTGCCCGTCACTTGCCAGAGCCTGCCAGCGGATCGTGTATCCGCCCGCGCTTACCTTCACGCTCTGGGCTGCAAGTATATCCGGGGCACTTTGTGGTGTAAGCGTCAGCGTCTGAGACTTTCCTGTTGAATCCACCAGATACAGACGTGAGTGCTCTCCATCAATACGCGAATTGAATTTGAGTTGGACAGTAATCTCGGGTCCCCGAATGGACGCATGCGCCGATGGGGTGGAAGCAACCAGAACAGCGTGCGCCATTGCCAGTTTAGGCGTAAGAACGATGACGGAAAGCAATATGGCCAACAGCAAATGCCTCGGGAATCGAACCGCTTTCATTCACTCTCCTCTTAACAAGACTCCTGTGGAAGGAAGACGATTCAGGAAAACTGCATCGAAGCTGCCCGAACAGACTGCCCACTCATCTCAGCGGCGCGCGCTTCCGCATAAGCAGCGGCGCCCATCAACGCCGCGCGGCTCTCCAGAATGATGCGTACCGGCGTATGAACCAGCAATTCACTCAAGCGTCCCTTATCGGTGAATGCCTTCATGAAAGCCCCTTCCTTCATCTTTCCCAAAATTTTAGGAGCAATACCGCCGCCAAGATAGAGACCGCCTACGGAAAGTACCTTCAGCGCAAGATTGCCCGCCTCTGCACCGTAAGAGGAAACAAAAATATCAAGTGTGCGGGCGCACAGCTCATTGGATCCATTTTCACCCAATTCGCCGATCACGGCATTCGGATCTTCATTGAGCATCCGTTCCTTCAGCCACGATGGTTCTTCCATTCCCTTGTCATCGCGCAGGAAAGCATAGATATTCTTCAGTCCTATGCCAGAAACCACGCGCTCAAAACTCACGCGGCCATTGAGCTGCTTCTGAAGATAACGTAACAGATCGATCTCCATCTCATTACGCGGAGCAAAGTCGCAATGGCCGCCTTCGGAAGCCATTGGCACATGCATCTTGCCGTTCCAGACGAGGATTGCTTCACCCAGCCCGGTGCCCGCAGAAACCAGCCCGCGATTCCCCACCGCACTCGGATCGCCTTCACTCAGGACGTGGATTTGATCCGAATGCAATTCGGCGATGCCGTACCCATTCGCCTCCAGATCGTTGATAAGAAAGAGATGCCGAATCTGCAGGCCCTTCGATAATTCGGCGCAGTCCAAAATCCATGGAAGATTAGTCAGCTTAAGCCGTCCATGACGCACCGGACCGGGCACCCCGAAGCAGGCGGCCGTCACTTCCGGATTGCCGCTTTCATCGAGAAATTTCTTCGTAACAACGTCGAGCCCCGAATACTCTTGCGCGGGGAATTTTTCGTCACGAACATGCGTCAGTTCGCCATTCTGAAATCCATACAACGCCAAGTGGACCTTCGTTCCGCCCACATCCCCGGCGAGAATCATCGCGCAATCTCCAGTCTTCCAACTCCCTCGGCATTCGGAGCAGGCAACAAAGATGCCGCATCCTTATCGAGTAAAAATAAGAGCCTGCCATTTTTTGGCTGAATCAGTTGCGACGGCAACGTCTCCGGATCATACGGCCCCTGCAAAACACGCCGCAGTGGTTCCGCTTTATCCTTGCCACCGATCAGGAAAAATACCTCGCTCGCCTCATTGATGACCGGCCACGTGAGAGTGATGCGCCATGTGTCTTTCTGCGGAACATGGTTGGCATACACGATCCGTCCAAGTTCATGAATAGCATCGGTATGCGGAAAGATCGAAGCCGTGTGCCCATCATCCCCCATGCCCAGCTGCAACACATCAAAGCGGGGAACCTCTGCGCCTTCCAGCTTGAACTGGTTGCGAATGGCCGACTCGTAGCGAGCCGCCGCTTCTTCGGGAGGCAACTCCCCTTCAATGCGTACTACCTGTTGTGGATTCAGCGGAACTTTCTCTAGCATCGCCTCGCGAGTCATGCGATAGTTGCTGTCTTTATCTGTTGGAGGCACCGTGCGCTCGTCCACAAAGAAGAGTTCCAGTTGCTGCCAAGGCATCGCACTCAAAAACTCCCGTTGCGGGTCCGCCAGTAACCCAAAAGTACGCTTTGGCGTGCTGCCGCCTGAGACGGCAATCCGCGCTATACTCTTCGCCGCGACGCTCTTCTGCGCCGTTTCCAGAAAATACTCCGCCGCAGCATGAGCCAGCGCATCTGCCCCGTCGTATACCCGATATTCAACCGCTATGTTCTTCCCCATCGATTTGCCCGCTTCTAAGCCCCGCCGTTATGCCACTTCCGCCCGTCGCGTCCGATGAGCCCATCGGCAGCCTTCGGTCCCCACGAGCCGCTCGTGTAATTCGGGAAATCCCGTGGCTTCGACTTCGCCCACGCTTCCAGAACCGGAGTATACAAAGCCCAGGTTGCCTCAACACCATCGCGGTGCGCAAACAGGGTTTGATCGCCTAGCATCGCATCAAGCAGCAGGCGCTCATAGCCGTTGGCCGAGTTCACCCCGAACGCAGTTGCATACTGGAAATCCATGACTACCGGACAGACATTCGTCTCCGGTCCCGGCACCTTCGCACCGAACCGCAGAGAGATACCTTCATCCGGTTGTATGCGCATGATCAGCCGGTTCGGCTGAATCTCATTGCACGGCCCGCCTAAGCGGTCAAAAAGTAACAACGGCGGTTGTTTAAACTGAATCACGATTTCCGTGACCCGCTTCGCCATTCTCTTCCCCGCGCGCAGATAAATCGGAACGCCGGCCCAGCGCCAGTTTTCCATCTCGAGCTTCAAAGCCGTAAACGTCTCTGTCGTTGAATTCGGATCAACGCGATCTTCCTCGCGATAGCCCTGCACCTGCTGGCCATCTACAGTGCCCAGCGCATACTGGCCGCGCACCGTGTTCTCGATCGGAATCGCCTTGATCGAGCGCCACACTTTTACTTTCTCGCCGCGAATGGAGTTTGCCTCAAATGAAACGGGAGGCTCCATCGCTACAAATGAGAGCAACTCCATCACATGGTTCTGCACCACATCGCGCAGCGTTCCGGCCTTTTCATAGAACGGCCCGCGGCCTTCAATGCCAATACTCTCAGCCGCGGTGATCTGAATGTGATCAATGTAATTCTGATTCCAGATTGGCTCGAAGATGCCGTTGGCAAAGCGGAAGACCAGGATATTCTGCACTGTCTCTTTACCGAGATAGTGATCGATGCGGAAGATCTGCTCTTCGTCGAAGACCTTGTTCACATCATCGTTCAGCTTTTTCGCCGATTCCAGGTCGTGCCCGAACGGCTTCTCGATAATGACGCGGGCATAGCCTTTATCGGGATGCGCCATGCCATGCGCGCCCAGCCGGTTGATAATGTCGGCGAAATACTCCGGCGCGACCGCAAGGTAAAACAGCCTGTTGCCCTCGGTGCCGCGCTCCTTGTCTATTTTTTCGAGCAGCGACTTCAACTCCGCATATCCGGCGTCGTCATCGAAGTTCATCGCATGGTACTCAACTTTATCGATGAATGAATCGATACTGCTATCACCTTCCTTGCCGCCGCCGAACTTTAGAATGCCGTCCTTCATATCGGCGGCAAAAGCGCCCTTCAGATCACGTCGCGCTACGCCGACAATGGAAAACTCCGCCGGCAGCAATCCCTGCTGCTCAAGATGAAAGAGCGCCGGCAGCAATTTACGTTTTGTCAGGTCGCCGGACGCCCCAAAGATCACCACAACGGCTGGCTCAGGGATACGTTCGCTCCGTGGCGTTGCCGCCTTCACGCTCTCTGCAGCAATTCTTACTTCTGTCGTCGCCATAACGCCTCCCGATTAATCTTTCTTGACTGCGTGGCCGCCGAACGCATTACGCTGGATCGCCAGCATGCGGTCGGTAAAGTTATTCTGCTCGCGCGAACGAATGCGGCGAATCAGTGATTCTGTAATCACTGGCGCCGACACATTCAGGTCAATCGCCTCAAATACCGTCCAGCGCCCCTCGCCCGAATCCGCTACATACGCTTCCAGCCCATCAAGGGTGGGATTTTTCTTCAGAGCTTCCGCCGTCAGGTCTAGAAGCCAGGAGCGCACGACGCTGCCGTACCGCCATATCTCAGAAATCTGTGCCAGATCGAGATCCAACGGCTCTTTTGCCTTCATGATCGAGAAGCCTTCCGCGTATGCCTGCATCATGCCGTACTCGATACCGTTGTGCACCATCTTTACGAAATGCCCTGCACCCGCAGGCCCGACATGTCCCCAGCCTTTGTCCTTCGCCGGAGCCAGTGCTTCAAAAATCGGAGTCAGCCGCTCAACCGGCTCCTTATCGCCGCCGATCATCATGCTGTAGCCTTCTTTCAGGCCCCACACGCCACCCGACGTCCCCACATCGACAAAATGAAAGCCCTCGGCAGTCAATGCCGCATGGCGTCGTTGCGAATCCTTGTAGTTCGAGTTGCCGCCGTCGATAAAAGTATCGCCCTTCTGCATCAGCGGCTTCAACTTGGCAATCGTCTGGTCCACCGGATCGCCCGAGGGTACCATGATCCAGATCGCGCGCGGAGCGGAAAGATTCTTCACCAGGTCTTCGAGCGACGAGACACCCACGGAACCCACATCTGTAAGCCGCTTCACCGCTTCTGCGTTAAAGTCAAAGCCAACCACTTTGTGGCCTGCCGCGCGCAGCCGCTCGGCCATGTTGCCGCCCATTTTTCCCAGTCCAATAATGCCAAGTTCCATGTGCTTCCTCCGAATCTTTTAAACAACCTGATCGTCGGGTACCGGCTTAAGGGGCGCCCTGCTTTCGCGAATTGAATATAGGTATCTTACGTATCACGTTCAACTATCTAACTGACACACCCAAACGTTCCAGCTCACCCTTTAACTGCTCTGAACCCATGTACTGAATCCCGCGCATACCTACCGCATTCGCAGCCTCTACATTTCCCGCGCGATCATCCACAAACGCAATCTCCTGCGCATCGCATTGCAGCACATCCAGCGCCAGTTCGAAAATGCACTCATCCGGCTTGCGCAACCCAACATAGCAGGAACTCAGAAAAATCTTGAAATAATCCCGCAGCTTAAACTGGGCAATCCGGTAATCGTTCAGTTCGCGCGCTTCGTTATTCAGCATTCCCAGCACTAAAGAGTCAGATGGCGCAAGCGAGCCGACGATTCCGAGCGCGCTGTCGTCCAGCAACTTCGATTCTTCCTTCATTGCCTCGATAAAATCGCCGGCGGAAAAACTGCGCGGGTTATAAAAGACCGTCTTTTCCAGGTACTCTTCTATCGTCAGCAGACCTTTTTCCCAGCTGTCATTTGCCTCTGGATGCCGCTGTTCAAATGCATCGTGGTCTACCCCAAAACGCGAAAGCACCGCAGCGCGCTCCTTGTGGTCCCAGCCATTGGTTAACAACACTCCGCCAACATCCCACAAAATGGTAGTGATGGTTGTCATCGCCGTCCTTGCGCCCTGCAGTGCTTCGTTATGTTCGTTGATTTACTTGGCGGAATTACCTTCAAGCTTCGCCGCTTCCGGCATAT
>NZ_LMUM01000013.1 GCF_009765985.1 Acidobacterium sp. S8 | reverse complement strand
GCAGTGAGAATCCCCATGTTTCCATGACGACGGTGCCGTTCGCGCTCTTGTCGGGATAGTAGGCCATGGTCAAAGCGGAAGCCATAGCGTGCCCCACCACCACGGAGGTGTTGAATGTGATTTTACCGGAATCTCGCGGACCGACGATGGCACGCGAGGCCGCATAGAGGCCGCGATGGACAATGGTTCCATTGGCCATGCGGTAGTAGCGCGGGTCTTCATGCAGCAGCGCGGGAAGGACGCCATCAGAAAAAGTACGCATGCTGAGGTCGCGGATGGCAGCCGCGCCAAGGCGCTGGCCGTAGGCGCCCGAATCTACGCCATAGCGGGGGTCATTGTCTCTCAATTGACTCCAACCCGAGCTAACAAACGTAGGAAACCAGCCTGCGAGCCGGAGTTCTTCGTGGATCGGAAAAAGAAGTTTGTCGCCGACTGTGAGACGCGGCACCTTTTCACCTGGGACTTCGACCACGTCGGTCCACCGTCTTTTTTCGACAGCGGCGGGGGAGTTGTTTATGGGCTGATTCGGCGTTGGAGCGTCAGGAACGGCGGTCTGTTGACAAACAGCGGGTATGGCAGAAAGCGCAAGCAACACTGAGATGCTCACGCGAAAAAAAAAGGATTTTACATACATGAAGAAGGAGGTCTCCTAGCAGCCTCGTTAATCTAATGTTTGAGAACCTGCCACTTAGACGTGTCCACAAAGCATAAGGATGTATGGCTGCCTACACGGTAACGGCTTAGGCACCTTATGCAGAAGTGCCATTGACCCTGCGGTACCATGAAAAGCACACTGAAAGGTGCATAGGGGTGCGCAGATGCCGAGCAGCAATCCATTTGAAGAGTTTGGCCGTAAGGTTGATGAGCATATCAACAATGCGGCTCCGCGTGTGGAAGAGGACGTGCGCAGGGTGATTGCTTATCTGAACGATGAGGTTGTGCCGAAGGTGAGGCAGAACTCCTCAGAGGCGCTGCGTGTGGCCGCCGAGCAACTGCGAAAGCTTGCCGATCATCTTGAGCGGAGATAGCGAAAACAGATGAAGATGAATGAGAAGCTGATTGCGGGAGTGGCTCTAACTGGACTGATATTGGCTGTCGGTTGCGGACACAAACAGCAGGCAGCATATACTCCGCCCCCTCCGGTCATGCGCGCTCCTGCGCCGCCGATTGCTGGCCACGCGTCGCCTCCGTCTGAGGGCGCTCCGCCTGCAGTGGCAGAGGCACCCGCTGAATCAACAGACGAAGCTTTTGTTGCTGCGCATGCACCGATCTACAGCGAAACAGGACTGGCCAGCTGGTATGGGCCGCCATATCACAATCATCGCGGCGCGAATGGACAGGTATTTGACCAGAATGCGATCTCGGCTGCGCACCGTACGCTGCCGATGGGATCGCTGATTCGTGTGACGAATCTTGGTACGGGACAATCGGCGGTGATGCGGATTACCGACCGCGGGCCTTTTGTTCCGAACCGTGTGCTCGATCTTTCTGTTGCATCAGCGAAAGTCGTCGGCGTTTGGAGGCCAGGAACCGCGCAGGTGCGCATCGATGTGTACGCCGCGCCGAAACCGATTGATGAAGGCGGACGCTGGTGCGTGCAGATCGGCGCATTCAGCAAAGAGAAAGAGGCGATGAAGCTCGAAGAGCATCTCGAGCACAAATATCACACTGCAAATGTGATCGAATTTACCGGCCCGACGGGTCATTGGGTAAGGATTCGCCCGCAGAATGACGACAAAGGCCGCGCCACGGAGATTGCAAAAGAGTTGAAGCCTGAGGAAGGCGAAGCGTACCTGGTCCGGCTTGATTGAGACGCTATTGAGGCACGCTTCAACATGTTGATATCTTTCTTTCAGACGCAGGCTGGGGCGCTGCACTCCGTCGTTTCTTCCGTCTATACGCTTCCTCCTGACAAGCTCGATCGAGCCATTCATCTGAATCATGCGCGCGCGGCTCTTTATTTCGGCGGCGTCGCGTGGACATGTCTTGTTCTATGGCTGCTGATGCGGCTTCGTGTTGGCAGGCTCATTGCTGACTGGACTATCTCTATAAGCAACAAAGCCTGGATACAGGGCCTGGTGGTTGCGCCGTCGTGGCTGGTGCTGTTATCGTTGATCGGACTTCCCGTCGCTGCGATCTCGCATGCGGTTTCCGTGCATTATGGATTGTCAGTGCAGCACTGGCTGAGCTGGCTTGGCGACTGGACACTTGCTTCTCTGTTGTTGATTCTCTTCGGAACGGTAGCGCTGTCATCGCTGTACGCCCTGATGCGGTGTTCGCCACGGCACTGGTGGCTGTGGTTCTGGTTGATTACGCTGCCGGTTGAGATCTTCGGCATTTTTGCTGTACCTATTTTTATCGATCCGCTGTTCGATCATTTTTCGTCGCTCGAGGCGCGCGATCCCGCACTGGTGGCTCGGCTTGAAGAGGTGGCGGCGCGTGGCGGCATCAACATTCCTCCGTCGCGTATGTTCGTGATGGATGCGAGCGCGAAATTCACCGGCATCAACGCTTATGTGACAGGTTTCGGCTCGTCGAAGCGCGTCGTGGTTTGGGACAACACGCTGAAGCTTGCGTCGAGCGACGAGATTCTTTTCATCTATGGGCACGAGCAAGGGCATTACGTGCTGCGACATATTGTGAAGGGGCTGCTCTTTGTTGCGTTGCTGATCTTTGTCTTTTACTGGATTGCGTACCGGCTGCTGCGATGGCTTGTTTTCCGCAATGGAGATGTTTGGCGTATCCGGTCAGTGGATGACTGGGCTTCCGTGGGATTGGTTCTGCTTCTAATGACGGTGCTGAATTTTGCCGGTGATCCTTTAGGAAATATCTTCAGCCGAACGATTGAGCATGAAGCCGATGTATACGGGCAGGAAGTAATTCATGGTCTCGTCGCGAATCCACAACAGGTGGCGACAGAAGATTTTCAGCGGCTGGGTGAGATATGGCTGGATGATCCTTCGCCAAATCCGTTCATCGAATGGTGGACGTATAGTCATCCACCGACAGCAGATCGGATGCGGTTCGCGGCTCAGTACGACCCCTGGGTGAATGGACGAGATCCGCGATATTTCAGGAAGCAGTAAGGTGTTTGAGATCGAGGGCGGTGTCGATATCGATCGCTCCGTTGGGAAAGTCGATCGCTATCACCTGATGCGCGTGCTGTTGAATGACGGTGCGCGCGCCCTGATCGCCTTCCACGTGCAGGAGATCGGCATAGAAGCGGTTCGGGAAAATCGCCGGGACGCCGAGTCTTTCCGCGTATCTGGATGCGATGATGTGTCCGCTGGACTCTTCGCTCGCCAGTAGCAACTGCGAGAGGATTTCTGAAGAAAGCTTTATTTGATCGCAGAGCAGCAGCAGGACCCTTTGCGGCGCTGGAATTTCCCGGATCAGGGCCTCGATTCCGCAACGCAATGAGGACCCCATGCCGGATTTCCAGTCAGAATTGATGACAGGTTCGATGTCGAGGTCTTGCAGCTCCTGCTTCATCCGCATAGATTCAAAACCAAGCACCACGAAAATCGGAGAGCAGTCTGCTTCTGCTGCGAGTCGCACTGAGCGACGCAGCAGGCTTTCTTCGTTGAGCCTGAGCAGTTGTTTGGGTTGCCCGAGTCGTGTCGATGCGCCCGCGGCTAGCACTATCGCGGCGCAGTTCTTAGACATGGTGCAGTTGCGCGTGGATTTGCTTGCTCTTCTTTAAGGATGCGCCGTCACGACCGTTCAACACGGCGACGATCTCCGTAATGATCGAGAGGGCGATGGTCTCGGGCGCATGTGCGCCAATGTCGAATCCGATCGGCGCGTGCAGAGAAGACATGCACTCTTCCGGCGATTGGCCGATTAGTGGCGCGACTTCAGCGATAAGGCGTTCAGTGCGCTGACGCGGTCCTAAGACGCCGAGATATCTGGGCTTGCAGGGAAGAAGTTCGCTTAGAAGCGTGCGGTCCTGTTCGTAACCATGGGTCAACAGGACGAAGGCATCTTCGGAATCGATACGCAGCTCTCGTAAAGGCTCACTCGCCTCGTAATCGAGAAGCACCAGGCGATCTGCGCGTGGAAAGCGCTCAGCATGTGCCAGATGCGAGCGCCCGTCGGCGATGGTGACATGCCAGCCAAGCTGGTTAGCAAATCCCACGAGCGGCTTGGCATCGTCGCCTGCGCCGAAGATGGTGAGCGCAGAGGGCGGAGCTTTGAATTCCACGAATAGATTTTTCGCGTAAAAAGATTGCCGTTCCCGCGCGGCCCGTCGGGCGAGACTAGCCGCTTCGGGCTGGAGAAGATTATCTGCAGAGAACGACTGTTCCCCATCCGCTTTTTGGATCCATATGGTACCGGCTTGATCTGTATCCGTAACGATTACAAACTGTGCACGAGAGCAGAGGCTGGCGTCGAGCGCGTTCAGCACGGCGTGGGCAGGCTCGCCCCGTTCCAGAAGGACATACACAGTGCCGCCGCAGCCTAACCCGTAGGGGATGGGCGAGTCGTCATCGAAGAAGCTGCTGTAGCGCTGGATGGTAGGACCGTTTTCCGTGAGCCACCATGCCTTCTTTTGCACCTCGGCTTCGAGGCAGCCGCCGCTGATGGTTCCGGCGCGTTGGCCACTGCGCGTGATCAGCATACGCGCTCCGGGCTTGCGGTACGATGAGCCTTCCACACGCACCACCGTTGCAAGGCGCACCTCTTCCTGCCGCGCTTTGGCTGCGCGCCAGAGGGAGACGATCTGTTGCAGCTCAGACATGCGTTAAGCCAGTAGTTGCTCGATGCGAATGGGAAGATCGCGCACACGCACGCCAGTTGCGTGATGGACGGCCATGGTGAGCGCGGACGCGACTCCGGTGAGGCCGATTTCACCGACGCCGCGAGCGCCGTATTCGTTGAGGTTCAGGTCTGGGTACTCGACAAAAATGCAGTCCAGTTCCGGAATATCGGCGTTCGTAGAAACGATGTAATCGGCAAAATTATTATTGAGTGGCTTTCCGTTGCGTTGGTCGTAACGGGTTTCTTCGAAGAGGCCCATGCCAATGCCCATGACGACTCCTCCGAGAATCTGATTGCGCGCCGTCTTGTGATTGATGATTCGGCCAGCATCCATGACAGTGACCCAACGCGAGACTCGCAGCCGCGCAATGCCCGGGTCCCAGGTGACTTCACAGAACTGTGCGCCGAAGGTATGACTGGATAGCTTATGCGAATTTTCATCGGGGCTGGTCTTCGCTTGTCCTTCAATACCGGCGAGTCGCCGCATCTTGAGAATTTCGCCAAAGGGAACGCCACTGTCTGGAGATTTATCCTGCGTGTGCAGGCGTCCGCCAGTCAGGTTGAGTGTCTTGGCATCGGCGTTAAAGAAGGGCGAGCCTTCTGTCTTTACGGCTACGCCTTTCAGTGTGTTTACAGCATCCTCCGCGGCTGCCGCGATTGCCGGAAGCACCGAAGCGTTTCCGGTAGAGCCGCCGGACATGGGACCGGGTGGCAATGAAGAATCGCCGAGGACGACATCTACTTTCTCAACCGGAATGCCGGTCTTCTCAGAGACAACCTGGGCGAAGATAGTGTAAGTCCCGGTTCCGATATCCTGCGTCGCGCTCGAAGCACGCGCTGTGCCGTCAGCATTCAGGCGAACACGTACCTCCGCAGAGCCACGCCCAGCAGGCCAGGTGCAGCTTGCCATGCCCCAGCCGAGGATGAGATCGCCGTCACGCATCGAACCAACTTTGGGATTGCGACGGCTCCATCCGAAACGCTCAGCTCCCTTCTGGTATGCCTCGCGCAGGTGCTTGCTGGAAAAAGGTTTGTTGCTGCTCTCGTCCATCTCTGCATAGTTGCGCAGGCGCAGGTCAAGCGGATCGAGATTTAACTTGATTGCCAGGTCATCCATCGCCGATTCAATCGCAAAGAGGCCGGGCGTGGTGCCTGGGCCGCGCATCGGTGTAGGCGTACCAATATTCAGGTGCACCACATGTTGCTGCGCGGATACATTGGCGCAGCTATAGAGCACAGGGGTTGGCTCGGTGCAGTTTTCGGCGTAGGCATCGATGATGGAACTGGGCGTGACAACATCATGCTGCAGAGAAACAAGCTTGCCGTCTTTCGTGGCTCCGATGCGGACGCGCTGCTGCGTGAATGGCCTGTGCCCGACGGTGGTGAACATCAGGCTGCGAGGAACGGAGACCTTCACCGGACGCTCTACCTTGCGCGCAGCTATTGCCGCCAGCATCGAATGAGGCCAGGGAAAAAGCTTGCCGCCGAAACCGGATCCGCAGAAAGGCGAAATGACATGAACGTCTTCGAGCGGAACGCCGATCATTTCGGACATGACGTGCTGATGGTTGACGACACCCTGAGTCGTCTCATAGAGCGTGACTTTATTGCCGTTCCACACGGCAATGGTGCCGTGCATCTCCATCGGGTTGTGTGTTTCCGCTGGCGTGGTATAGGTGAAATCGATCTGTACAGGTGCGCTTTTGAATGACCCGTCGGGATCGCCACGTTTATAGTTGCGCGCCGGCGCGCCGGAGGGTGGCGGAGCATCGGAGAGACGCACGAGCGGCTTTACTTCCTGATATTCAATTTTCACGCGGGTGGCAGCATCTTGCGCCTGCTCGAATGTATTTGCAACCACCAGCGCTACGAATTGCCCGTAATAGTAGACCTTGTCATCTTCAAATGGCGGTCGGCTTTCGCCAGCGCGGCTATCGTGTTCGAACGGGTTGGCCGGGCGAAAGAGCGGATCAGTGTTGCCGTGATGCAGCACAGCGATGACGCCGGGCATGCTCTCGGCTGCCGAGGTGTCGATGCGTGCGATGGCGCCATTCGCGATCGTGCTGTGGATACCGACACCGTAGGCGATCTGATCCATCGGATGATCGACGGCGTAACGTGCAGCTCCGGTGACCTTCAACTTACCGTCAATCCTCGATACTGCTGCTCCAATGACGGATGTACTCATACTGCTGCTTCCCTCTCAGGCTGTTTGCGTGGTCACTTGCAGAGTGCGAACGATGGCGCGCTTCGCCAGCTCTACTTTGAAGGCGTTGTCGCGCAGAGGTTTAGCGGGTTTCAGCGCGGCTTCCGCCGCGGCGCGGAAGGTGTGTTCACTGGCTTCGCGTCCGTGCAGCGCCTCTTCAGCTTCTTTGGAGCGCCACGGTTTTGTGCCGACACCTCCGAGTGCCACGCGAGCATATTCGATTTTTCCACCCGAGACACGTACTACCACTGCTGCTGATGCCAGAGCGAATTCATAGGAGGCGCGATCACGCAGCTTGAGATAATGCGACCGCGTGCCTTGAGGTAGTGCAGGGAGCGTGACATAGGTGATGAGCTCTCCCGGCTCCAGAACGTTTTCCTTGTCAGGAGTTGTTCCGGGAACAAGGTAAAAATCATTCAGCGCGATACTGCGTTCGTCCTTCGCGCCGCGCGTATGTACCGTCGCTTCGAGCGCCATCATCGCGACGGCCATATCGGAAGGATGCGTGGCGATGCAGTGTTCGCTGGTTCCGAGGATGGCATGGATGCGATGGAAGCCGTCGATGGCTGAGCATCCGGAGCCGGGCTCGCGCTTATTGCACTTATAGTTTGTATCGCGAAAGTAGTAACAACGCGTGCGTTGAAGAATGTTGCCGCCGGTAGTGGCCATGTTTCGCAGTTGCGGTGAGGCCCCGGCGAGCAATGCTTCTGACAGGACCGGATAGTTTTGCTTTACATCCGTGTTCCAGGCGAGGTCGCTGTTGCGGACGAGCGCGCCTATCTTGAGCCCGCCACCGGGGGCTGACTCGATACGATCAAGTGGAAGCCCGTTGATATCTACGATGGCCGCAGGCTTCTCGACATTGAGCTTCATCAGATCGACGAGCGTAGTACCGCCGGCGATGAACTTGCCGCTTTGACTGATTCCGGAAACTGCCGCATCCACGGATTTTGGCTGGCTGTAACGAAAGCTCTGCATGGTGTCCTTCTCTGAATCAGGCCGTGCGCCGCACCTGCTGCACGGCGGCAACGATGTTGGTATAGGCTCCGCAGCGGCAGATGTTGCCTGCCATGGCTTCGCGGACGTCCGCATCTTCTTTGCCGATGGGTTCCTTAAGCAATGCCGAAGCGGACATGATCTGTCCAGGCGTACAGTAGCCGCACTGGAAGCCGTCGTGCTCAATAAACGCTGCCTGCACAGGATGCAGCTCGCCGTTCTGCGCGAGACCTTCGATAGTGGTGATCTCGTCTCCCTGGTGCATGATGGCAAAGCTCAGGCAGGAGTTCACACGGCGCCCATTGACGTGGACGGTGCATGCCCCGCACTGGCCGTGGTCGCAGCCCTTCTTTGTGCCCGGCATCTGCAATTGTTCGCGCAGCGCATCGAGAAGGGTAACTCGGGGCTCGAGCATAACTTTGTGCGTCTGGCCGTTGATCTTCAACGTTATGGGAACTGCTCCGGGAACGGCCTTCTCTGTCGCGGCTTCTGCGGGTGCCTGCGTTGGTGCTGCATGCGCTAAAGTCGTCGTTGTCGCGGCGATGCTGGCGGCCCCGAGCTGAGACAGAAAGGAGCGCCGGGAAAATCTGCCGAAGAGCGGCTGCTCCCCATTCTCATCTTTTTTCTGATCTAAAGGGTTTTGGTCCAAAACCTCTGGATCGCGCTGTTTTGGCATGGCTGTATTCCTTAAATTTGCGATGCGGTTTGTGGTCTGACCTCTTCCCGTGCCCTTACTTAGACGGATAACAAAAGGAAGAGGATGCAATGACACTAGCATGCCATTCAAACCCGCGATTGCGCAGGCTGTTCGCCATTTTTCGACTCAGTAATTCGGGTCTCGTTTGAATCGCCATTTATAGTAGATAAATAACGAATTTATAAGATAAGAAACGTATATATATCTTTTGGAGACCACTGCGTGCGTACAGCCACATCCCTGCTTTCACCTGTGCTTATCGTTACCGCCCTTGCGGCCGGCCTTTCGTCGGCGCACGCTCAGTCTTTTGTCGACCGTTGGCAGGACCGCGTAAACCGTACCCAGGCCGAGCAGCCGCGCTGGGTCACGCCGCTGGTTACGGTGACGCCGCGCCTGGAACAGGAATTCCGCACCGACTTTCTACGTCAAATTACGCCAACGCATACCGATACCTGGAATTATGGGAATGGCAAAGGGCTGGAACTGATTCCGGCGCGCAGAATCGAGCTGATCTTCAATGTGCCGCCCTATATTCAGCACAATACGCGCACGGGTAAGGATGGCTTCGGGGATACGACATTTCTGCTGAAATACCGCTTCTATGCGAGCAATGAAGAGCATAAGAGCGCGATTATCACAGCGTTTCTGGGCGGAAGCATTCCAACGGGAAGTTACAGCAACGGCGTTACGGACGCTTCGGTCACGCCGACACTTGCAGTGGGTAAGGGCGTCGGTCCATTTGATGTGCAATCCACACTTGGAGCGACCCTGCCGGTAGCAAACACCGATAAGCTGGGGCGCCCGATCGCGTGGAATACAGCTCTGCAAATGAAAACCGATGAGCACTGGTGGCCTGAGGTGGAATTCAATACCACCTTCTATAAGGGCGGACCCAATGACGGTAAAATTCAGAACTTCGTCTCGCCGGGCATCGTGTCACGTTACCGGCTGCACAAGCGCATCGGCGTTACGCTGGGCGCGGGTATCCAGATCGCAACGTCAGAGTTCCATACCTTCAACCACGGGCTCGTGTTCACTGCACGTATGCCGTTCTAGCTATTCCTGTACGACAGCCTTCACCAGGTTGCGGGGGCTGTCTACATCGATTCCGCGAAGGATAGCGGTGAAGTATGCCAATAGCTGCAGCGGAACGACTTCGAGAATAGTCAGAAGATACTCGCTGGCGTCGGGTACATGGATGGTGGTGTGCGCAAGCTGTGGCACTTCGGTATCGCCCTCGGATGCGAGCGCAACGATCTCCGCGCCCTGCGCTTGCATGTCGCGCATCAACTGCACGGTTTTTTCATATCGCAGGATAGAGTCCGGATCGTTCCGGTCCTGCGTGGCGATCATCACCAGCGGCGCGTCTTTGCTGACGAGCGCGTTGGGCCCATGCTTCAATTCACCAGCGGGATAGCCTTCGGCCTGCACGTAAGCGGATTCCTTCAGCTTGAGTGCGCCCTCGCGCGCCATGGCGTAGTGAATGCCACGTCCGAGATATAGGAAGCCGCGAGCGTTGCGAGTGTGTTCCGCCACCGCGTGCAATTGTTTTTCCCACGCGGGGAGAGCGCCTTCGAGCAGCGCCGGCAATTTTTCCAATTGTTCAATCAGGGTCGAAACGGAATGAGCCGTCATTCTGCCGCGCAAACGGGCCATTGAAAGAGTAAGCAGGTAAAGCACGACTAGCTGTGTGGTAAAGCTCTTGGTCGCGGGAATAGCTTTTTCTTTGCCTGCAAATGTGGGAAGGGAGGCGTCGGCTTCGCGCGCCATGGTAGACATGGCATTGTTTGTGATGGCAACGGTAGCGAGTCCGCGCGATTTGCCTTCACGCAGCGCTGCGAGCGTGTCTGCTGTTTCGCCTGACTGCGAGATGACGATGACGCCGGGATCCTGCAGGGTGTGGGTCGAGCGATAACAGTATTCGCTGGCGTATTCGACATCGACGGTCAACCCGGCCAAATCTTCGAGCATGATCTCGCCTGCGAGCCCGGCGTGACGGCTTGAGCCGCTGGCCGCGATGACGACGCGCTGATGTCCGCGCAGCGCCTCGGCGACCGCCGCAAAGGCTTCGGGGTTGAGTGAGCCATCGGTGACGTAGTTGCGAATGGTCGCTGCCAGGGCTTCCGGCTGCTCGTAGATCTCACGCAACATGGCGTGCGGAAAAGTGCGTGTGTCAGATTGCGGCATGCGACGATCCATCTCCTCAGTACTGCATTATTGTCTCTCAATTAAACCTGTATGTACAACTAGAGAGGTTCCATGGCAAAGAAAAAGGGAGCGCGGATGAAAGTCCGCGCTTCCGAAGGAGAGATCATTTGTTTTAGAACGTATATTTCAGCGCAAGCTGGATTTGGCGTTCCGTTGAGTTTGTACCATTGATGAGGCCGAAGGTCGTGTCATCCGCTCCCTGGTCTGGCGAGCCTAAGCTGACGGTATTCAGCAGGTTAAAGAAATCAGCACGGAATTCAAGCCTGTTGTTTTCGGTGATTGCAAAGCTCTTGCTTGCTGCCATGTCGAAGTCTTTATAGCTGGGTGCACGTTCCGACCCGACGCGTGCCGTGCCGAAACCGGTCGATGACTCCTGGCCGTAGGCGCAGACGCCGTTGTCCGTATCGCTGGCGCAATAAACTTCTGACGGATCGGTGCCAAACCAGTGGTCGGTGGATTGATTGGTAATCTTCAGTGGACGATAGTGATTGGCGCGAGTGGCACGCTGGTTGACGAAGTACTCCTGCGTGGAAGTGATAGTTACGGGGAAGCCGGAGTGCAGGCTGGAAACGAATCCCACCTTCCAGCCTCCGACGGCGAGGTCTTCAATGCGATTCATGTTCGAACCGAACATTTTTCCGCGGCCAATGGGCAGATCGTAATAGCCAGAGATCGAGAAAATGTTCGTTGCATCGAAGAACGCTGGACCGTAGTCCCCGCCCCCATTGTAGGCGTCCTGCCAATAAGCGCTCTGAGAGGCAACGCCATTGCCGCCATAGTAGCCGAGATTATTCGAAAGCGACTTGCTGTAGGTGTAGTTCGCCAGTAACTCCAAGCCATTGCTGGCCCGTTTACGTGCTGTTACCTGCAACGCGTTGTAATTCGATACTGCTTCCGACTCCGTATAGCTGACTACCGATACGAGGCCGAGGCCGGGCAGACTGGATACCGGCAAGGGGCAGCCAGCGCATTTTGCCTGGTTTCCTTCGCGCGGATCGACCAGATGGTCTCCTACTTGTCCCAGGTAGGCGGCAACGATGGAAGTATCGTTGCTCAACTGATATTCAGTGGTCAGGTTGAACTGCTGAATAAGGGCAGGTTTCAGGTTTGGTTGCCATGCCCGGACGTTCCCGGAGAGGGTTGCTGCATCGGCTGGGCGGGGGAAGCCGTTTTCTGTCTTGAATGCCGGCCCGCTACCGAGATAGTTTGCCTGCTCGTCAAGGAAGAAGGGCGGATTCAGAGGAAGACGGAGGTTGGCGCCCGTTCCTTCCATGAAGTTTGTGATAGCGTATCCGCCGCGAACAACAAAGCGATCGTGGAAGCTATCGGGCGAGAAAGCAAAGCCAACGCGAGGCATAAAGCCGCCCCAATAGGAGTTATAAAGCGCCCGGCTGGCTCCGTCGACTCCGGCATAGCTGACCTGGCCGGTGTAGATATTGAGGTTGAGCTGCTTGTTATTTACCTCGTAAATGGGCTGATCATATTCCCAGCGCAAGCCCAGGTTGAGAGTCAAATTAGGCATTACCTTCCAGTCGTCCTGGAAAAAGACTGCATCGCGCCATTGCCTCTGGCCCCAGCGGCTGGCCGTACTTTCGCCCTGGCCATAGGTAAACGCATTATCCTGCAGGAAATCCGCCCAACCGGATCCTTCATAGCCATTCATGCCGCTGAAATTGCCGGTGTAGGTGAAATATCCAAGGGCACCGTTATTTCCAGAGTAGTAGCGGTTTTGCTGGTATCGAAGGGCCTGGCCGCCAAACTTGATGGTGTGCTTTCCAAGCTGCCAGCTTACGTTGTCACCATAGGTAAAGGTGTTGGCGATACTGTCCGATGCGACACCGCTGGAACCGATGTCGCCCACGTTGACTCCACCGGAAAAGTTGAACTGGCTAAAGCCCGGGAAGCCCTGCGTTCCGGGAATACCCAGCTTCTGGTTTCCGGTCAGTCCAAAATTACCGCCGATGTCAACAGGGAATCCGGTATACCGGGCCCGTCCAAAACCGGCGCGCGCTTCACTGACTACGCTGGAGGAAAAGGTGTGTGTCCAGTTGACGATAAATCCTGTATAGGGGTTGGCATTGTTGGTGGGAATTTCGGTGGGGATGCTGACGGTGCTGTTGCCGTCGTACTCGCGCCCCATGGTGAAGCGGCCCGAAACGAGATCGTTCTGCCGAATCTGCCAGTCAACTTTTGCATCGCCCTGGTCGTTCTGGACAAATTGCTTTTCTGCCCCGAAAAAATTTCTATTCGGATTGGCAGCAGAACCTCCGCCAACCAGATTGACAGTCGTGTCGTTCCCCGGAATGGTTTCATTCGGATAGATGGACGCGTTCGCTAAGAGGAACTGCGCAGCGGAATTGGTCACGTCAAAATGCGTTATTTGATAAAGAGGATTTCCCTGTCCGTCAACCGCTACCTGGATAGGCACATCTCCATTACGCATGGCTGGAGTAGGAACATTGTAGAAGGTTGTCGAATTAGTATTTTGCCTGGCGCCCTGGTAATCGATAAAGAAGAACAGTTTGTCCCGCTTGATCGGGCCGCCTAGAGTTCCGCCGAACATATTCCGGTTGAACGGGTTTACAGGAGCCGGAGTTCCAGAGGTGTGCTTATTGCTCCAGCTATTCGCATTCAGGTCCTGGTTTTCGAGGAACTCAAAAGCATTCCCGTGAAAACGATTGGTGCCGCTTTTGGTGACCATGACGATCTGGCCGCCGTTCGCATTGCCATATTCGGCAGTAGCGTCTCCGGTGATGATCTTCATTTCGCCGATGGCGTCGACGTTCGGGCTATAACCGATATAGTTGTCGATCGTTTCGTTGATATCGGCGCCGTCCAGAGTGTAGTTATTTGTCTGTTCGCGGTTGCCATTCTGAAAATAGCCGCCGTTATAGCTGGAGCGCGTGACCATGTTCTGTGATGACGGACTGGTTGCAATGGCGCCTGCCACCAGCGAGGTCAGCGATGAGAAGTTGCGCGCCTGCAGCGGAACTTCGGTAGCTGTTTCCGCCGTAATGGTGTCGCCGGTTGTGGGATTTTCCGTGTTCAGAATTGGTGCTGAGCCGGTAACCATTACGTTTTGGCTTACCTGGCCGACAGTGAGCTTGACGTCGATACGGGCTTCCTGCGCGACTTCAAGGGCGAATGGGGCCGTGGTGGACTTGTCGAAGCCCGACACCTCAACCGTTACTTTGTACTGCCCGATAGGAAGAAAACGCAGCGTATAAACGCCTGAGTTGTTGGTCTGGGTAGGCGCTGTGACGCCGGTTGCGGTATTGATCGCGGTGACTGTAGCTCCGCTGACGGCTGCTCCGCTTGGGTCCGTGACGGTGCCGGTGACTGAACCGGTAATCGTCTGGGCAAGCGAAATAGAGCCGCACAGCAGCAGCAACAGACAACTGAATAGAGCGTTGCGTGCACGCATGGTTGGGACCTCCGACTAAGGAAAGGATTAATAGAGATGCCGCTGCGGAACTGCGCCCGCTGTGCGGCGCGGACTGTATTTTCCTGATGCATCTAAAAATGGACTGGCTTTCAGGTTGGACATAATGTATAGACAACTGTACTAGCTAGCAAGAGAAAAGTTACGGGAAGAAGAAAAAACTATAGGCGGCATAAGAGAGCGCGCAGGAGAGGGATTTCGTATGAAAAGGGCAACGGATTGCGATAGCTTGAGTGAGGCGGGATGGGCCGCCTCCGTATCGCGTTGCCCGCGCTTACGTTTTGAATCAGTTCGGTATGACGGCAGTGAAGCTCTGTGTAATGGCTCCGGGCTGCGTAATTGCGGCTCCTACCACGACGGCATAGGCGCCGAGTTCCAGGGCGCGGCGGACGTCTTCCGGATGCCGGACGTGGCCCTCCACAACAACGGGAACCGTTATGCTCTTAGCGAGCTGGGCGACGAGATTCCAGTTCACATGGCGTTGCCCGGCGGTTGCAGGCGTATATCCAAACATAGTGGTGGCCACCGCATCGGCTCCGGCCTGCTCGGCGGCGCGAGCTTCGTCGAAGGTTGCGATATCGGCCAGAACCGGACGTTTCAGCTCCTGCCGGACGCGGGTGACAAGATCCGGCCACGGCTCAGAAGAGGGTGGTCGCCGCGCGCTGCAATCCACGCCGATGATATCGGCTCCTGCATCAGAAATGGCCTGCGCGGACGCGAAATCAGGCGTGATATGCGCTTCCGTTCCTTCATATCGTTTCGATATTCCGATGATAGGCAGTTGCGTTTCTTTACGAATACCAGCGATACAACTGGCGCCGTTAGCGCGCAGACCTGCAGCGCCACCGCGAACGACGGCAAGAGCAATGCGACGAAGCGTGTCGTCGTCTTCGAGCGGATCGCCAGGAAGTGCTTGGCAGGAGACGATGAGTTTATTTTTTAAGCTGGCCGGGAATATCACGGATGTTGTCATAATTAGAACTGCCGGTTTTGAAAGCATGTTAAACGATGATCTGTAGTCTTTGAATGGCTGACGCAGCAGAAGATCGTTTGCGAAGCAAAGTTTTTGGACGGCCGGATGGAATTTCCCAGGATTGAGGAGTGAAGGTGCCGAAGAGCCGTACACGTAATGAAGCAACATTTCATCCGCTGGACAAGAACGGATTTATACCGCTTTACTTCCAGATTCAGCGCGCGCTGATGGAAAAGATTCAATCTGGCGAGCTCTCTGAAGGCGACCCGCTCGCCTCAGAGGAAGAGCTCTCTCGTCACTACCAGGTGAGCCGCATGACTGCGCGCCAGGCGCTGCACGGGTTGAAGACCAGCGGCTATGCGTTCAGCGAAAAAGGACGCGGCACCTTTGTGACGCGTCCGAAGCTTGAAAAAAACATCATGCACCTGCAGGGTTTTACCGAGGACATGAGGCAACGTGGCATGAAGCCCAGCTCGAAGCTGTTAGAGCAGGCAGTGGTCGCAGCGACGGAAGAGCTGACGCAGCGGCTGAAGTTGAATGGCGATGACAAGGTGCTGCATCTGCGCCGTCTGCGCCTCGCAGATGGCATTCCCATGGCGATTGAAGATTCTTACATTCCATTGAAGCAGTTTCCGGGCCTCGACCGCATCGACTTCGCAAAGCACTCGCTCTATCAGACTCTGCGTGAACGCTATGGCGTACGCGTGGGATATGCCGATGAGGTCATCGAAGCGCTGCCTGCTACTACGGAAGAAGCGGCGCTGTTAACGGTTCCGCGGAAGGCGAGCGTGCTCTCGATTACGCGGGTGATCATGACGACCCAGGAAACGCCGGTCGAAGCAGCGTGCTCACGTTATCGCGGCGATCGCTATCGGGCTTCGATTCGAGTACCCATGACAGCCATCGAATAAGTCAATGGAATGGTGGCCCTGAGCGTTTTATAAATTGCGTTTGAACTCATATACAGAAGTCAATGCTGCAAGCTGCATCACTGCTGTGGTACCTCGCATCATGTCGAGATAAGTTTTTTTACGCTACGAGCCGCGCAGGCGCACAAGAGCCCGATCTGCTGATAACATAGGGAATAGCTGGTCACGCCGTGCTTGCATATGACGTTGACCGTATCTGCTTTGGACCATAGTTGACGGCCTGCCTTTCGGGGCACGGCTTCACGAACTGTGCTAGAATCGCGCTTCTAGTACACCTAAGCCCCATTACTTGTCATTCGCTCTGATTGCCGAATCCGCCGTCTGGCGCGGCGAAGGAATTAAGAAACGATGCTCGCAAAATGCTTTAGGTGCGTCAATTGTGCTGCCAGGAGCCTGTGTCTGCTCGCAGTGTTTCTTGCATCGCATGCTTTGTTTGCCGAGGGCCCGCTCTCCACGCCCAGCATCTTCGCGCCCGCGTCCACGCCTGCAAGTTCCATTTACGAGTTATCCCTTTTTGTTCTCGCCATCACTGGTGGAATTTTTGTAACTGTCGCTGGGCTGATTGCATATGTCATTTTCCGCTTTCGGCAGCACGGGCAGGACGATGTCAGCGAGCCGGCGCAGATCTATGGATCGACGCAGGTTGAGCTTGCCTGGACTGTCATCCCGGTCCTTATTGTCGTCGTTCTCTTTCTGACGACGGCGCGCATGATTTTCGCGATCCAGGACGCGCCGAAACCGAAGTCGGCGCTCGATGTTACCGTCGTCGGCCACCAGTTCTGGTGGGAATTCAATTATCCCAAGCTCGGCATTCGCGCCGTGAATGAGCTCCATGTGCCGCTGAGTAGCCCGCAGGATCCTAAGCCAACTTTTCTTACGCTGCTCTCCGCCGATGTAATGCACAGCTTCTGGGTGCCTCAACTGTCGGGCAAAATCGATCTGATTCCCAACCACGTCAACAATCTGTGGATCGATCCGCAGCATCCCGGCCTGTATGTCGGGCAGTGCGGACAGTTCTGCGGCGTGCAGCATGCCAAGATGCTGCTGCGTGTTTATGTTGATACGCCGGAGCAATTTGCGGCATGGGTCAAGAACCAGCAGCAGCCAGCTGTCTCCGATGATCGCGTTGCGGAAGGGCGCCATGTCTTCGAGACTCAAGCCTGCATGAATTGCCACACGGTTACTGGAACAGCGGCGACTGGTCGCTTCGGGCCTGACCTGACACACCTGATGAGCCGCGACACGCTGGCGTCAGGGGCGACGACGAATACCCCGGAAAACCTGCGTGAGTGGACCCGCAATCCGGATACATACAAGCCGGGATCTTTGATGCCCGCCATGCAATTGAGCGATCAGCAGCTCGACCAGGTCACTGCGTATCTGGCCACACTGCGCTAAAAGTTGCGCGCATTTATTTGTTTGACGAGGGAGCGAAATCGAAGATGGCAGACTCAACATATCCGATGCCTGGCTCGCTGGCGGAAGCCCCGCGGCAACGCTGGTCGCAGGCCGCCATTCTTGAGTGGCTGCATAGTTGGGTGACCACCGTCGATCACAAGAAGCTCGGCATCCTCTATATGCTTTACTCCATCTTTTTTCTGCTTGTGGGTGGAGTTGAGGCCATTCTCATCCGCATCCAGCTGATGCAGCCGAACCTGCACTTCATCTCGCCGCAGGTCTTTAACCGCCTCTTCACCATGCACGGAACCACGATGGTCTTTCTCGTGGGCATGACTTACATCTTTGGATTCGCAAACTACCTGATTCCCCTGATGATCGGCGCGCGCGACATGGCGTTTCCGCGGCTTAATGCGCTCAGCTTCTGGCTTACCTTCTTTGGCGGCCTGCTTCTTTATTACAGCTTCATCGGCGGCGGCGGTCTATATGGACAGGGCAATGCGCCGGACGTGGGTTGGTGGGCTTATGCTCCGCTGACATCGCGCGCCTTCACTCCGGGCCACAGCACGGATTATTGGGCGCTGTCACTGATCGTCACAGGCTTCGGCACCATCGGCGCGTCGGTGAATGTCGTCGCTACAGCACTTTGCATGCGCTGCAAGGGCATGACGCTGATGCGGCTGCCGCTTTTTGTTTGGCTGAATGTAGTGACTTCGGCGTTGGCCCTCATCACGATTACTCCGTTGACTGCAGCACAGATCATGCTGCTGATCGACCGCTATCTTGGCGGCCATTTCTTTGACACGCAGGCCGGCGGCTCTGCCGTAGTATGGGCGCACTTCTTCTGGATCTTCGGACATCCTGAAGTGTACGTCCTGGTGCTGCCTGCATTTGCGATCGCGAATGAGGTCATTCCAGTCTTCTCGCGTAAGGCGATCTTCGGATATCCGGCGATGGCCGCAGCTTCGGTGGCGATTGCTTTTGTGAGCCTCGGGGTATGGGCGCACCACATGTTCACCATCGGCATGACGTCGGTGGGCAATGCCTTCTTCGTGCTCTCGACCATGCTGGTCGGTATTCCGACCGGCATCAAGATTTTCAACTGGATCGCTACGATGTGGGGCGGCAAGATCCGATTCGCGACGCCCATGCTGTTCTGCACCGGCTTTCTGGTCCAGTTTCTGCTCGCCGGTCTTACCGGCATCATGTTGTCGGTTGCGCCGTGGGACTGGCAGCTGCATAACTCTTATTTTGTGATTGCACACTTCCACTATGTTTTGGTGGGCGGGATCGTCTTCTGCATCTTTGCCGGAATTTACTACTGGTATCCCAAGGTTACGGGACGCATGCTGAGCGAGACGCTGGGCAAGTGGCATTTCTGGCTATTCGTCATCGGCTTCCACATCACCTTCGACCTGATGCATATTCCCGGCCTGTTGGGCATGCCGCGCTCGATCTATACCTACGAGGCAAACCGTGGCTGGGGAACACTGAACATGATCATCTCCATTGGCGGTCTTATCCAGGCAGTCGCTGTGCTGGTGTTTGCTGTCAATCTTGTCTGGTCTTATTTCAAAGGCAAAGAGGCAGGCAACGACCCGTGGGATGCATGGACCCTGGAATGGGCCGCCGCCTCGCCGCCCCCGGCATACAACTTTGCGACCGATCCGGTGGTGACGAGCCGCCGTCCGCTGTGGGATTTGAAACATCCGGAAGATCCGGACTGGAAGTATGAGTGAGGGTGTTGAAGCAATGAGCACAATTGCACTAGTACAAGAACCGGAACATGCATTTACCCAGCCTTCAAAAGGGCGCGTGGCGATGTTCTGCGTCATCATTGCCGAATCGGCCATCTTCACCATCTTCGTGGTGGCCTACATCTATAACATCGGCAAAAGCCTCTATGGGCCGACGCCGAGGCAGGTGCTGGAGATTCCCATCTTCAACTCCATCTGCCTGTTGTCAAGCAGCCTGACCATCTGGCTCTCGGAGCACGCCATTGAGCGCGGCAAGGTAAAGAGCTTTGGTCTATGGTGGGGGCTGACGTTTGTTCTTGGCGCGATCTTCCTCGCCGGAACCGGCGTGGAATGGCACAAGCTCATCTATGAGGATGGGTTGACCATCAGCACCAACCTCTTCGGTACTACGTTTTATTCGCTCGTCGGGTTGCACGCTTCGCACGTCATCATCGGATTGATCGCACTGCTTACAGTGCTCCTGTTTACCGTGACTGGTCATGTTCGCCAGGAGCACGCCGAGCGCATACAAATTCTGGCCTTGTACTGGCACTTTGTCGATGCAGTGTGGATCATCGTCTTCACTGTCGTTTACATTTTGGGCCGCTAGCGAGAGAGACATGGAAACGCACGAGCAATCCAATTCAAGCCCGCACGGTGAGACGATTCACCTGCCCGCGCCAACGGCGTGGCCCATCGTGATGGCCTTCGGCGTTACGTTGATCTTCGCCGGATTCGTAACCAACATGATCGTCAGCATTCTCGGCGCGGTGTTTTTTGTTACGTCCGCCGTTGGCTGGTTTCGCCAGGTACTGCCGCATGAAGCGCACGAGGATCTTCCGGTCGAGGCGCACGACATCACTATCGCTTCCACCCGTACGCACGTCACCCGCATCGAGATCAGCGAAGAGCATCGTGCACACCTTCCGGTGGAAACCTATCCGATTCTTTCGGGTATCAAGGGCGGTATCGCAGGCGGTATCGCCATGATCTTTCCCGCGCTGTTGTACGGAATCCTGAGCCATCACAGCATCTGGTATCCGGTAAACCTGCTGGGTGGTGCCGGCGTTGCTAACTGGAGCAATCCGACCACGCAGGACATTGCCGCCTTCCACATTCAGGGACTGATTGTCGCCACCATCATTCATATCGCAACAAGCGTACTGGTCGGACTGCTCTATGGTGCCATGCTTCCCATGTTGCCGCGCCATCCGATTGTGCTTGGCGGCATCATTGCTCCATTGCTTTGGACAGGTTTGTTGCACTCGACGCTTGGCATCATCAATCCGGTGCTCGATGACCGCATCGCCTGGGGATGGTTCGTGGTTTCACAGGTCGCTTTCGGGATGGTTGCCGGATTCGTGGTCGCGCGCCAGGGCAAGATTCGCACCGGCCAATCCATGCCCTTCGTTCTGCGCATGGGCATTGAAGCTTCAGGTCTGCATTCGGGAGAAGGAGAGGATCGCCACTGATGCTCGCACGTGGATTTTATGGCAGCATTCTCCTTCTTTGCGGCCTGGCTACACTCGGTTGCCAGCAGTTCTCCGGGAGACCGCATGGCTCCGAAGATAATCGGCCGGAAGATAATAAGGACTTTTCGCGGCTCTATTCACAGAATTGCTCGGGTTGCCACGGCGCTGACGGCCAGCATGGCGTCGCCATCGCGCTGGCCAATCCTGAATACCAGGCAATCGTTGACGAGAAGACGTTGCGGGATGTGATCTCGAATGGCGAACAAGGCACGCTGATGCCGTCCTTCGCCAAAAGCGCAGGTGGCGCGCTCACCGATGAGCAGGTCAATATATTGGTCCAGGGCATGCGTTCGCACTGGTATAAAGCAGGGCTTCTGAACGGTATCGATGTGCCGCCTTATGCCGCCAGCAAACAGGGCGACGCTGCTCACGGCCAGCAGGCATTTACAACGTACTGCGCCAGCTGCCATACGACCGGCGCACAGAGCGATAAGGCAGCAAAGCCAAGCTCGGTTACTGACGGTTCCTATCTGGCGCTGGTCAGCGATCAGGCGATGCGCGCGCTCATCATTGCCGGGCGACCTGACCTTGGACATCCGGACTGGCGCAACGCGAAATCCGGGCACCCGATGAGCGATCAGGAAGTGACTGACCTGGTCGCATGGATCGCCAGCCAGCGGCAGAAGACGCCGGGCCAGACTTATCCGTCGCAGCAGTAGAGGAAGCTTATGAGTGAAGAGAAAAAGGTAACGCGGCGAACGCTGCTGATGACCATCGGATTCGTGTTCAACGGCATTGTCGCCGCTGCGATCACCGTGCCGGTCATCGGGTATCTGCTGTCTCCGGTTAAGAAAAAGGGCGCCTACAATCAGTGGATCTCGCTTGGCAGCCTGAGCCAGTTCCCGGAAGGGCAGACGCGGCTGACTGAGTTCATCAACCCGTTCAAGAATCCGCAGGATGGCGAAACCGCGAAGACGCCCTGCTGGGTGCGCCGCACGGGCGCGGACAAGTTTCAGGTTTTTGCCATCAATTGCGCGCATCTTGGCTGTCCGGTGCGGTGGTTCCCGCAGTCTGAGCTGTTCATGTGCCCATGCCATGGCGGTGTGTATTATGCCGACGGCGAGCGGGCATCCGGTCCTCCGGAGCGCGGCTTGTTCACTTATGACTACAAGCTCGTGAACAATGAACTGCAGATCAACGCCGGCCTCATGCCAACGCTGGCCGACCAGGCCAGGCTTGTGACGATTACTGGGAAAGGGAAGTCGCCATGTCTCGGATAAAGAAACTCTACAACTGGTTCGAGATGCGCCTGCAGCTCGAAGCTCCAGTAAAAGAAGCGGTTCTGCATCCGGTCCCGAAGAGCACGGCGAGCTGGTGGTATGTCTTCGGCAGCGCTGCAATGACGCTGCTGATGCTGCAGATTGCGACCGGCATCCTGCTGGCGCTCGTCTATGTGCCTTCCGGAAGCGAGGCGTGGAAAAGCCTCGATATGTTGAATCACCAGCTGCAGCTTGGCTGGTTCCTGCGCGCTATGCACGGCTGGGGATCGAATTTCATGGTTGCCGTCGTGCTCATCCACATGGCGCAGGTCTTTATCTTTGGCGCGTATAAATTTCCCCGTGAGCTGACGTGGATCCTGGGCGTCTTCCTGCTGCTCATGACTTTGGGCATGGCCTTCACCGGGCAGGTGCTGCGCTTCGATCAGGACGCCTACTGGGGTCTCGGCATCGGCGCTTCGATCGCCAGTCGCGTGCCGCTGATCGGCGGCCCGCTGGTGAACCTGATGCTTGGTGGCCCATTCATTGGGGGGGCTACGCTCTCGCGATTCTTCGCCCTGCACGTTTTTGTTATTCCGGGTGCGATGCTGGTCTTCACCGGCCTGCACGTCTGGATGGTTCTGAAGCTTGGCATCAACGAGTGGCCGATGCCCGGCCGCGTTGTGCGCCGCAACACATACATTCAGGAATACAACGAACTGGCACACAAGGATGGCGTTCCGTTCGTTCCCGACGCCTTCTGGAAGGACCTGTTCTTCTCCGCTGCAATTCTGGCTGCGGTCGCTATCTGTGCCTTCGTCTTCGGCCCTTATGGTCCGAGTGGCCAGCCTGACCCTACCATCATCCAAACCGCGCCCAAGCCGGATTTCTTCTTCCTCTGGCTCTATGCAGTGCTGTCTTACTTGCCGCCAAATCTCGAAACACCGTTTGTGCTCATCGCTCCGGTGATCGGCATCTGCATTCTGCTGGCGCTGCCGCTGGTTGCGGGCGAAGGCGAAAAGAGCTGGCACCGCCGCCCGGTCGCTGTGCTCGTGCTGGTGACGGTGGCGGTTTCGTGGGCTACCTTTACCCATCTGGCTACCTTCACGCCGTGGAGTCCCATTATGGACGCGTGGAGCGGGGATCCGGTTCCGCCAAAGTTGGTTCATAGTGAGACACCGCTCGAACGACAGGGTGCGGTGGTCTTCCAGGCCAAGCAATGCCGCAACTGCCACTCGGTTGACGGAGTGGGCGGACAACGCGGTCCGGCACTCGATACAGTCGCAACGCGTCTGACGGAAGACCAGTTGATCCGGCAGGTTCTTCAGGGCGGCGGTAACATGCCGGCCTACGGTAAGACTCTTAGTCCGCCCGAAGTGACTGCACTGGTGCATTTCCTCGAAACGCTGAAGCCTGCGAACCAGCCCGGCGCGGTCGACGCCTCACGAGAACTGCAAAAGGCGCAGAATGCCGCGCCCCAGGCTGCTCAACCCTAGTTCGGGATTCTGAGCGAACGAAGAATCTCGGTGCTGCCGGTGGAAACAGGATCGCCGAGATTCCTGGTCGCATTGCTCTTCAGGATGGCGGCTTGAAATAATCATATTGATGTCTCCTGGATTTCAATCCGTCCTTCTCAACTGGGAGATTCCTCCCCTGACGACGCTGGCGCTGCTTCTGGCAGCGCTCGTCTATTTGCGGGGATGGCTTCTGATTGGGAGGACGCGCCCGGAGCAGTTTCCAGAGTGGAGACTGGTCTGCTTTCTCGGCGGCTTGTCCGCGCTCTTCGTGGCTGTCGCTTCGCCCTTCGACACCCTGGATGGCCGGCTGCTCTCTGCACACATGGTGCAGCATTTTCTCTTCATGTCGGTCGCGCCGCCGCTGTTGTTGCTGAGCGCCCCGCAGGTTCCGCTGCTGCGTGGATTGCCGCGAATCGTAATTCGCGGTGTGCTCGGGCCACTGTTCCGCCTGCACTGGCTTAAAAAGGTCGGCCGATTTCTCACGAGCATGAAGCCCGCATGGCTGGCCATGAATATCGCCTACATCGGATGGCATGTTCCTGGAGCGTATGAGCTGGCGCTGCGTTCGGAGAACTGGCATAACGTCGAGCACGCCTGCTTTTTCTTCACCAGCATCTTGTTCTGGTGGCCCATACTGCGTCCCTGGCCCACTCGAAATCGCAACCTAAGCTGGATGCTGATTCCCTACATCCTGACATCCGACCTGATTAACACCGGACTTTCCGCCTTCCTCTGCTTTGCTGGGCGGCCCGTCTATCCTAGCTACGTTATGCAGACGAATCCGCTGGGCATCAGCGCGCTTAATGATCAGGTCGCCGCCGGAGCCTTCATGTGGGTCTTTGGCTCGACCGTCTTTCTTGTGCCGGCGTTCTGGATCACGATGCGCCTGCTCGCTCCCAATCGCGGACGTAAGCGCGTCAGGGTGAACTTGCCGCTGGCTCCCACCAAAGGTGTCTAGGAAGTGGTCATAGGGAGTTGTCCGAAATCATCTTGCGTAGCTGCGTCGGCAGAGTAAATTCTCAGCAGTTACGTTAGATCAGCTTTTCTGTTTTCCAAAGCGATAGTAACGTCGCCAACAATTGGCACAGCGAATCGGAGACAACGCAAGTAGCGCGAGAAGCCGATCCAGGGACTGCGAATCGGCCGTTTGGAATTCGATCGAGCTACAGCGGGGACAACTCTGGCGGATCCAAAGTATCCGGGGAATACTGCTCGGCCAGTTTATTTCTGCAGAACTCACTCAGCTCGCTCTTTCCAATGCGATGACGGGCACGCTAAAAAACCAATTCAAAATTCCTGACTGGAATTGAGGTCCAACCAAGACAGGAGAGCGCGGACGCTGCCGGTCGCCATCGCGACGCACGAGTCGCCTGCTCCATAGTAAAGACGAATGGTGTCTCCATCTGATCCAATGGTTTGTCCGCAGGGAAATACGACATCATTCACATCGCCTCCCCGTTCGTAGGGAGCTTCGGGCCCAAACATCCAGGAGTCGCCTCTCAGCAAACAGATATGTGGATTCTCCAGGTCGAACAAAGCAAGGCCTAACCGGTAGATGCTGCCTGATGCCGTCTGCCGCACACCGTGATAGATCGTCAGCCAGCCTTTTGCAGTTTCGATTGGCGGTGAGCAAAGCCCGATCTTGTTTGCATCCCACCACGCACCGCGTCGCGCTTCAAGCATCACTTTGTGGCTGCCCCAGTGTTGCAGATCTGGCGAATATGAAATCCACATGTGTGCGCCGAGTGTCGTCACAGGCCGGTGAATCAATGCCCAGAAGCCTCCAATTCTCCGCGGCAGCAGCGCAGCATCTTTGTTTTCGGGCGACATGATCACGCCATATCGCGCAAATGTCCGGAAGTCTTTCGTCAGTGCAAGCGAGACGCCTGGACCGCCGCGAGCATAGGAAGTGTAGGCCACGGCATACTGCTCCAATTCTGGAACATAAGTAATGCGCGGGTCTTCGATGCCCCAGATCTCTTCCGGATATTCTGCAGGGTTTCCCATCAATGTGGGTTCAGCATCAATACGCCAGCCGTCGATTCCATTCGCAGAGCGCGCAGCGCAGAGGTGCGATATTCCTCGCCGGTCTTCAACACGGCAAAGTAATAAAGTGTCTCCATCGGGGAGCTGCGTCACGCCTGCATTGAAGACACTGTTGATTGGATATGGCCAATCCAGACGGCTGAGGATCGGATTCGACGGATGGCGTACAAACAGAGAGCTATCAGTGGGCACTTGCGGATCCTGCCGTTCAAAAGTGAGGGTTTCTGGCGATGTGGACGGAAGCATAATTGGATTCAAAGACAAACACTCATTTCCTGATCGCGGTTTTCTTTCGCGGGAGTTGCCAGGTTTTGCATTTCGAGCAGCGACATCAGGAACGAGAGGGTTGATTCAGCCCCCTGATTCTCATTGACGCGGTCTGGATGAAGTCCATCTTTACAGCCGCCGGTTACAGCGTCATAAAGGGGAACCTGTAGATCGTTCTCTCCAAGAAACCAGCGGAAGGCGCACGATGCCTCGTTGAGCCAGAACTTTTCGTCTGTCAGGCGGTATGCCTGCAGGCAGGCCGAGATGGTGGCACAGGCTTCCACTGGTTGCTGATCGAAGCGGGCCTTTTCGCCGCTCTCAGTGAAAAATCCTCTCGATCCTATCGGGACGAAAATATCTTCTTCGCTGCGGTGTTGCGCGGCGACAAGCCAGCGCAGGGACTCGTACCCCGCTTCCATCATTCTTTGATTCTCGCTTCGCCAGCCGGTGACGATGAGCGCCTGCGACAACCTTGCATTCGAGTAAGAGAGGCTCTTCTCAAACCACAGCCACGTTTCTGAACGAGCGCGGTCATAAATATCCAGCAGCCGGTTGGCGAGCAGATTGCGAGTTCCCTGAACCACTCTATCGCCGGGGAACCAGTCCAGATATGCCTGCATGCCCAGCACCGAAAACGCCCAGGCCCGCGGGCTGGTAAATGTCAGGGTGGCTGGAAGCGCGGCCTCGAAGAGCCTGCCGGCCGCACCTCTTAAACCGGCGTCTTCTGAACGGCCCAACACTGTTCCCAACGCCCATAAGGCACGCCCGTGACTGTCCTCGGAACCGATTTCCTCTTGCCATTTACGGTCGTAGCTGAGGAAGTTTCTGAACCGTCCCGCCTTTTCATGAAAGGCAAGCCACAGAAAGGCCAGATATCGCGCGGACAGCGGTGCGCACCCGTATTGCTCCGATAAGAGCGAGCCATTGAGCGAAGTCGCGACGATGAGTGCACGCGCGTTGTCATCCGTCGTATAACCCTCAAGACAGTTCGGCAGGGAGAAGATGGCATGCTGCAACATTCCCGTGTCATCCGTCATGGCTAATAAATGCGAAGTATCCAGCGTTGGCAATGTGTCGGTCGTCTTTGTTGCAAAAGTGTCCTGCAAAACGGCTCGAGGGCGCAACATCCGTTCGACGCGAGCGCGTTGGAAGCTGGCCATGTAAGCCCGCGCCGTCTTTTGCCACGTCGTGCCACGAGAGTAAAGATACGCGCGTTTTCTCATGGAATGCCGCTCGGCATCGTTATCCAGTAATTTGATCGTCGCTGCTGCGATGGAATCGGGATCGTCAAACGGAACGATGACTCCACGGCCATCGGCAAGAAGCTCTTTGGCATGCCAATACGGAGTGGAGATAATTGCTTTACCCGCTCCGAGCGCGATGGCCAATGTGCCGGAAACAACCTGGGCTTCCTGACGATAAGGAGTGATATAGATGTCTGCGGCGCCGACGTGCTCGATCAACTCCTGGTTGCTCACAAAGCGATTGTTAAAGATGATGTGCGATGAAACGTCACATTGCTCAGCTAACGCCTGGAGCTCTTCCCTGTATCTTTCGCCCTCTCGCCGCCTGATATGCGGATGCGTAGCTCCGGATACGATGTAGACAAGGTTCTCGTGCTTTGCCAGGATCGCCGGCATCGCGCGAATCACGTTTTCAATTCCTTTATTCGGGGACAGAAGGCCGAAAGTAAGCAATACCGAATTTCCCTGAGTGCCAAATAGATCCTTGAAATAATTTGGATCCATGAATGGAAGGTCGGGCACACCGTGCGGGATTATGTCGATTTTTTCGCGCGACACAGCATACACCTCGTGCAGGAGTGATGCTGCGTGTTCGCTCATCACGATTAATCGATCCGAAAGGTCAGCGATTTCTTCAAGCACCGCGCGCTGGCTGGAATCAGGCTGACGGAGAACGGTATGAAGCGTTGTCACTAGCGGCATTTTTAATTTGCGGAGCAGCAGCAGTATGTGACTACCTGCGATGCCTCCAAAAATGCCGTATTCGTGCTGCATGCAGACCAGGTCGTTTCCATTGAAATTGAGGAATTCAGCCGCCCGCTCGTAGGAGGCGCAATCTTCCTGAGCGATCTCTATCCGTACCCGTTCGGGATATTGATAGCTTGATTCCGGATCGTTGACTGGAATGGCGAATAGCTGGCCGCTGCCATATTCATCCGCTATTGCGGTGCAGAGGTCTGTGGTGAATGTAGCGATCCCGCATTGTCGTGGCAGATAATTTCCGATGAAAGCCATGCGTGTCGGCAGAGATAGCGATGCGGCTTTCGCGGCGGAGGGAGATAAGTATCCGCTTAATTCTTCATTGCGAATCATTTCCGGGAGCGACATAGTTTCCTGCTTTCAGGGATCGTAAGAGCAGCACGCACTACTTGACCGAATGTGTGAGTCGTGACCTGTCCGGTCCCAGCCAGGTTTTTGAAGACTGCCGGATCGAAAAGCTATACCGCGGCAAGTTGCCGAATTGTCATCTCGTCAATCAGGCTGAGGGATACCTGTTGTTGTATCTGTCGAGAGCGAAGCGTGATCCTGGCAATCTGAAAGCCCGGATATTTTGAGACGCTTACCGTATCAAGTTCTGCGGCATTGAACCTGCCCTTGACCTGGTCCAGGGCGCGAGTTACCGCGTTATCGATGGCCGATGCTGCTGTACGACCGAAGCCGAAACGAGCATAGGCATCATCCAGCCACATGAAATGCCAACCGGCGTTTCTGACCTTTGCATCCAGAGCCGTGGCCACTGTGTTCTTTATCGACATCCATGTTCCGCTAAACTTTTCCTGGATCAGATCAAGTCCATCGGGCAGCACACAGCCCGTGCGCAGGAACATCGCATGCGTGTTCACGCTTGCGGCTTTTTGACTGTCGACGTGTCTACCGGGGATTCATTCACTTTCGCAGCGTGAAGCTGGTCTCCCGAGTAGCCTGTGGCGTCCGGCTGACTCGTGGGGGCGAATGGAAACACGGATTTCTTTCGCCGCTCAGCACGATAGTTTTGTACGTCAGACTTCTTAATGAGGCTCATAGTGGCTCCGGTCATCCTGTTGATTTACATGGAAGGTGCTCGTCTGGAGCGGAGCTTGGACAGCCGAAGGCGAGGAAGAATATCTAAGACCTGTCTTAAGCATACGTGGTAAAGAGTCGTCGTGCGGACTTCACGACATTTCTTCGTACTGTCAGGCATAGAGCCGATCTAACCGTATGAAACCTTAGTCAAGTCAGAGATATGCGCGTTCGGTAAAGGTGAAAGCGGGGGGAAACGCAGTGATATCTCGATGAAAAGAGTTGACTTCAACCGGGTGCCTTGACTAAAGTTAGGCAGTTTCAGGCATGCCATCCAAAACTATGTTGAGCACCCTCATGCTCGTGAAACCCCCTGTCAAAGCCTGATCCTATAACGTCTTAGCCCCGGCTTCGGTGTAATTCCACCTTCCGTCTGGCGGCTCGAAGGGGAATAAATATGGCATCGTATGGTTGGCGGCGCATTCTTATCTGGGGATCGTTTTTCACGATATTGCTGGCTTTTGCTTCTCCAGCATTTTCACAGGAAGTCACCTACTACGACTTCGACATCCCTCAAGCGAGCAATGACGCCAGCTACGCATGCGTGGATCCGGCTCACGCGGTGCTGGTTACTCCCAACCCGTTATTTTGCTTTAATGACGGCAATGGGCAACAAAGCAGTCCCAGCTTCTTAAGCGATATATACCCCGCTATTATCGATCCTGTTACGACTGACAATCCTCCTATCCAGAGCACTCATTACGCCGTCCAACAAATCCCATCTACGTTTTATAAATTCGCAAGCATGTGGTTTTCGGTCCCCCAAAAGGTCTCGAACGGCTTCACTTCCTATTTCGCCTTCAAGATGACCCAAAACCCCAACAGCTCTGGCACCGCGGATGGAATCGCATTTGTTGTCCAGAATTCGCAGAACGCCGCGGGCGGGACCAGTCCCGATAGCGCTGCCTGTACAGGCGCTGGATCCGGGCCAAATGCAGTGGGCGCAGTTGGCGGTTGCATTGGGTACGGCGGCATCGATAACAGCCTTGCCATTGAACTGGATACTTATCGCAACGACTGGGACCCGTTCGATATTTCTCCGGATACTACGAACGACAATCACATTGCTGTGCAAAATTGTGGCGCAGGCCTGCCGAACTCGCCGGATCATACCGGATCCTGCCTGGTAAGTCTTAAGTCTGGGAATGTTGCACAACCAGCGATCAATAGTTCGCTCCCTATCACGCTGGCGGATGGTAAAGTGCACGAGGTCGTCATTGTATACAGTGGACCGACGGAGACCGTCCCAAACCTGCTGCAGATATTTGTCGATCCGACATTCGTTGCTGGAACTCACACCCCGGCGCCTGGTTCCACACCTGTGCTGTCGGGAACCTACGACATTTCGGCCAATCTCAATCTCATGAACAGTGGGACCGCGAACGACAGCGCGTATGTCGGGTTTACATCCGCCACCGGTGCAGAGTTCGAACTGCATGAGCTGATGGCCTGGACATTTACTCCACACTCTCCAACCACACAGCAACAGCCGCTCAGCCCTCCGGGTCAGCCAACAACATTTCCGTTTGGCAGTCATGTATACACCGTTACCTATCCGGTCGGCGGCCCTTCGACTGCCGGTATCGATATGATCGTTACCGCAAACACGATTACGCCGACCTTCTTTTCAAGTCTGATTTCCGGCGGTCCATTTGTGGGCTCTCAATGCCAGGTCTATGACGAGACCGGCGGAAACTGTATTGCATATTCAGTCTCATGCGTCACACACGGCACCAGCACCGTCGTTCCATGCCCCTCCACTACCGATCCCGATAATCCTATTGCTATTAAGTCCGCGTATAACAATTCCGTTCAGCCGACGTCACCCGGTTTCCTTCAGGGAGATCCTCTCTTCAGTCAAATAGCTACTATCAGTGGTGACGGACAGACCGCTACGGTCACATGCACTGGAGAGTGCTCAGTTGCTCAAGGGCAGACAGTCACAGTCGCAAACAGTGTTGTGAATGGAGGAGGCCCAAGCGCCTTCAATGGCACGGTCACCGTCCTGATGGCCAATCCAAATATTCCCAACACCTTTACTTTCTCCAGCGCAGTGAGTGGAAACGCAAGCGGTGGTTATCTCACATCCAATAATGTGCAGAACGTATTCTCCGCTTATGTGCCTCAGCGTATAGACGGCACAACAACGGGTAAAACAAAAAACTTCTCAGACTTCGTGGTCACATCTGTCACGGCAGCGCCTACTACGCTCGTCATCCAGGCACCCTCAGCGCCTTATAGCCAAACTGAAGTTGTAACTGTATTGGCCAGCTCTCCAAATGGGACGCCGACAGGGAATATATCTCTCACGGTTGATGATGGCGCGCCGCTAATCCAGCCACTCTCGAACGGATCGGCCACGTTTACTTTGACAGGGCTGAGCGCTGGCAATCACCAGCTGACAGTAACGTACGAATCTCAAAGTATTTTCCAGGCGGCAACGATCGGCGGCAGCTTCACCATCAATCCTGCCACCGCAACTGTGGCGTTCACAGGCGCTCCTGCGACGGCAGCCTTCAACTCGTCCTTCGTTGTCTCAGCCAGCACGAACGCGAGCACCACCGCAACGATAACTGCGACCGGCTCTTGTACGATCCTGGGAAACACGGTAACTATGACGAGCGGTACAGGCAGTTGTAACCTCACTGCTGCGTGGCCGGCAGACACGAATTACCTGGCAGCGACCGCCACCCAATCGACACTTGCGATCAAGGCCGCTTCAACAACAACGATTGTTGCTGATACACCTAATCCATCCTTGCTCGGAACACCGGTGTCGATATCGTTTACCGTAACCGGGAATGGCAAGCCCACCGGCAGCTATACCGTCGTTTCGAGTGTGAGTGGTGACCCGGGATGTAATGGAACAGTGAATGCGGGAGTGGGCGGCTGTTCGCTAACCTTCGTAACATCCGGCCCGCGAACGATTACGATCACCTATACGGGAGACGGCAATTTCGTCGGATCGTCAGCCAATATCCAGCAGATTGTGAACGCCGGACCTGTGGCAAAGTTGTCGGCCTCGAATCTGAATTTTGGCATTGTCTATGTTGGGACAATCAATACGCAGACACTCACGTTGACGAATATCGGTAGCTCGACGATGACGGTGAATGGACCGATTCTTTCCGATGTTGGTGGCGGAAATTCCATCGAATTCGTTGCCCTTAACCTGTGCCCGAAGAGTCTGGCGGTAGGCAAATCCTGCAATATCTACGTGAACTTTGTGGCGGGGCCGATCTATACGCCGCAAACGGCGATACTGAAAGTTATGGACAATGCCTATGGCGCGCCGCAATTGGTAACCTTGTCGGCAACCACGATAAATCCGCAGGCTACCGTCAAACCCTCTTCTTTCGATTTCGGGACACAAAGTGTTGGAGTTACCAGTCAGACATCCCTGCAGCTTATTAACACCGGGGCAACACCGCTGCTTATTTCCAATATTGGCGTGGCTGGGTTAAATGCCGGCGACTTCTCGTCGACGAATACATGCCCTGCATCACTCGCAGCTGGTCATAGTTGCACGATTAACGTCGCGTTCAAGCCTGCAGGCAGAGGGTTACGCACGGCCTACATCAAAGTAATGGACAATACCCAGGGAGGACAACAGCAGGTGCCGCTTTCGGGAACCGGTAAGTAGTCAGAATCAGATGATGATTGCCGGACCAGCATGGCTCGCGCTTGTTAATCGTCTATCGCCGGATATGGCTCATTAATTCGCGCCCTGAAAGGACTTCACGGAATCCCGGTAGACACCCTGAAGGTCGGCGCGCTCCAACACCCGCCCCGTACCATCTTCTTTGCTGATGCCCTCTAATATACGAACCACTTCGCGATAATGCGGCGTTGCCTCTTTACCTTGTCCACTCTTCACCAGCAGAGTCGCCAGCAGATAATGCGCCTTAGCTTGAAGAATGCGTAATCCCAGCTTCTCCGCTCTTGCCAGGCTAAGGTCAAGTTGCTGATGTGCCCCGTTGTAATCCTTCGCCTCGATCATGGCCGCGCCCAGATTGACTGAACATTCGACGGAGAGCGCCTTCAGGCCCAGCGAGTCTGCATCCTCGGCCAACTTCTTCAGCGGCGCAATATTCGATCCGCGTCCCTGGATCACATCTGTTTTTGCCTTATTTACTTTTGACACCAGAATCTGTTCCCGGTGCGACGCCTTCGAAGCAATCTGAAGAGCATGATCGTATTGCTGCCGGGCGACGTCAAAGTAGCCCTTGTAGAAGCTCACATCACCCATCCAGTTCGTTGCCATGGACGTTGCACCATCGTTCTTGATCTGGTGCGCGATGTTCAATGCATCTTCGATATTCTGGCGGCCTTCGTCGCCTCGCCCGACCTGGGCCAGCAGATCGCCCCATCGGCCAGTGATTTCAGCCGTGAAGTATGTCATCTCCTTCGTCTGCTTGAATATCTTCAGGGCATCCTGCATTGCGCTCAAGGCTGCGCCATAGCGGCCCTGTTCGGCGAAGATCATAGCCATGCTGTCCGACTCAAGAGCAACCCCTCGCTGGTCGTTGATCGTGCGGCGAATTTCTATTGCCTTAACGTATTGTTCAAGCGCCTTGTCATACTGCCCAAGTTTGGTATTGGTTTCCGCAAGATTGTGCAGCGACTCGGCCATATCTTCAGGAACATTCAATTTTTGACGAAGCTGATAGGCCTGTTCGAGGTAAGTCAAGGCATCCTGATAATTGCCCATATCCGCTCGAATGCTTCCGATATGGTTCAGGCACAGCGCCTGCTTGTATTCGTCTCCAAGATCACGCTCTATCTGAAGTGCATCCGTAAAAAACTTCAACGCCTCATCGGGTTTGCCATGGTCGTGATAAAAAGCGCCCGTGTCGATGAGAGTATTGCCGATACCCTCCTTGTCTCCAATTTCTTGACGAGTAGAAAGTGCTTCTTTGTAGCTGGCCAGCGCCGCATCAGGATGTCCCGTTGAGTCCTGGATGGAGGCAATCTCTTCAAGGCTTGCCGCAAGCCCTCGTTTGTCACCAATCTGCTTCTTGATCGCCAGAGATTCCTCATAATTATTGAGGGCATCCGCCGGCTTATTGAGCATGCCGTAGGCAATTCCTGAAGCCTGGAGGATTGCCGCCTTCACTTCCAGATTGTCCAGTTGGATCGCCAGACTAAGCGCGCGCGTCAGGAAATCCAGACCACCCTGAGGGTTGTCGGCCTTAATTTCCACCCGTCCACTCGCCAGCAGAGCTTCAGCATTCTTCGGATCTCGCGATAACACATTTGCCAAATGCTGCCTGGCGGCGGGGAAGTTACTAGCCTGTTCATAGAGTCGTGCGAGCGCAAACTGAACGTCTGTATCCTCAGGAGTCACTTTGGCGAGACCTTCATACGCTGCAATCGCCTTCGGTGTGTCCTTTGTGATGCGGGCCTGGCTTGCGTCAATCAGATATTTTTCCTGCGTCGGCAGATTGTCGCTTAACTCAACGGCTCGTCTCGACGCTTTCTCCGCAAGATCGTCATGACCAAGATCCGAATAGGTTTCTCCTAACTTTGAGAAAGCCAAGGCAAAGCTTGGATCGTCATTCGTCGCTGCTTCGAACTGCTGGAGCGCCTCCAGCTTGTTTCCCTGCCGGGCTAATTGCAATCCATTGTTGTATGCGCGCAACGCTTCGATAGACGTAGTGGAAGGCCGTTGCACATGCGCTTTCAATTCCTTCAACGTGTCTGGATTTACCGCCAGGCGATCCCGAATATCGCTCGCCAATTTGTCCACGGATCCGAGCAGTTCTTTTTCATTGGGAACCTCTGTTTTCAGCGTGATCCTGGAATCATGCGCCAGATCTAAAATCGTCGTATCGATCCGTATCTGATCCCCAGCCTTTGCAAACTGCCCGAAAATTACGGTATCCGCATTTGCAAACTCGGCGAGACGCCGTATGGTCGCCACATCCACCTGTGATCGGCCGGATATCCTCAGATCTTGAAGTATCTGGTGCAACCGGTCAGGGGAGACCAAATGAACTTGATTCGATTGACCGATGTCGCTGCTGAGCATATCGGCGAAGCTCGAACTAAGCCAATCCAAACTGGTATCAGCCGAAGCATTGTAGAAAGGCATGATGGCCAGTGAAATTGGTGTGCCTGATACAGACTGTGTCGCTTTCGCACCTAAGAATCTTTTTCCTACAAAAAATCCTGTAACTCCCAATGCAACCACGAGAATGCCGATGGCGATAGCGATCCAGAGGCCACTCAGTCCCGCGGAATGGACATTGGCATAAAACCTGAGATTTGTAGCCGCGCGCTTGCCCTTCCAGGTTTTCAGGTCCTCCAGGATTGCCGTAGCGCTTTCATAGCGTAATTTCGGGTCGCTTTCCAGGCATTTGCTGACGATTCCGCTCAGTGCGGATGGAATGGAAGGATCACAACTTGTAACGGGATCCGCTCGCTGTTGCGTGCGTTTAATCAGGCTGGCGAGAGCGCTGTCGGCGTGAAAGGGCATTTTGCCCGTAAGCATTTCGTAGCAGATTAATCCCAGCGCAAAGAGATCAGAGCGCTGGTCCAGATTTTTGCCCAGAGCCTGCTCGGGAGACATATATTCCATCGTCCCTACAAAGGCGCCGGTCTGGGTCATCCCATTGCCTTCGATCGTGCGCGCCAGGCCGAAATCCATCACGAGAACCCGTCCCGTGTCTTCGACCATGATGTTCTGCGGCTTCAGGTCCCGATGCAATATATCGACGGCGTGGGCAGCCTCCAACGCCAGGCATATCTGCTGAAGAATGTCGACTGTCTCTTCCGGCGGGAACTTACCTCTTGCCCGGATCAGAGAGCTCAGATCGTGGCCATCAACATACTCCATGGTGATGAACTTGACCCCCGCATCTTCGCCAAGGTCATACATTCGGATAACGTTCTTATGAGTCACCCGGTGGGAGAGTCGCAGCTCCTGCTTAAAACGATCCACGATGGCCGGATTTCGAGCGAGGTCGGTGCGAATAACTTTGAGCGCTACCAGTCGATCCAGTTCGCGGTCAGCTGCTTTATAGACCGCGCCCATGCCACCCCTGCCCAGGAGCTCAAGAATTTCATAGCGTTGCGCCAGAACTGTATTCGGCTCCAGCGCCACGTCATCGAAGCCGGAATTGCCTGAAAAGTTATCAGCCTCCGAGTTCGCACCAGTGACATGCAACCCAGCGGGAGAAGGCCCGGCTCCTGCGAACGTCGGAGCACTGGAAGGGATGGATGAATCGGGCGGAAAGCGCAGATTATCGCTTGAGCTGCTGACTGCTGCAGCTGGGCCAATATAAGTCGGCCTTTCATTTCCTGATGGATCAGGTCGTTTGCTTTTCATGCGGTTCGCCAGGTCGAACGTGAACGCCGCAGGGTTTACTTACCGTGTCGATCATGGGGAGAAAAGAAACCGACACGATGTTGGCCTTTGAGAGTCTCAGTATATATGCAAAAGCAGAAAGAAGCTCCGCACTTGTTTCCTGCCGCATCTGCATGGTTGTATGAGCCATTGGGGATCATCTTTTCAATGAGCTGCGGGCAAAGGCACTTCTATCACGGCAACGTTCTCCCGTCGGACTTGAAATGGGTCTTCCGAAGTGTTTGTGAGCGGACCTATTCCCAGCTGTTTTACCCAGATTGGATTGCAGGTCAAGCTGTCGCTTTTATAGTGTGCCGCGCTTCAATTTCGTTACAGCTTTGCGGCGAAAGCACTCTTCGCTATGGTCGTTCACAATCCCGGCAGCCTGCATGAACGCATACACAATCACCGGTCCCACAAATTTGAAGCCGCGCTTCTTCAGTTCTTTCGACATCTCTACCGAAAGCTCCGTCTGCACCGGCCTCGGACCCTGCGTCTGGATCGGCTTGCCGCCGGCCATGCCCCAGAGGAACGTAGCGAAATCCTCTCCGGACTTTTTCATATCGAGAAAGATCTGCGCCCCGGTGATGGTGGCTTCAATCTTTGCCCGGGAACGAATGATGCCTTCATCATTCAGCAATCTTGAAATATCCGCTTCGGTAAAACGTGCCACCTTCGCCGGGTCGAACTGGCGAAATCCCTTGCGGAAAGCCTCGCGCTTTCTCAGAACAGTCAGCCACGAAATGCCCGCCTGAAACCCTTCCAGCATCAGCAATTCCCAAAGTGCGCGGCTGTCATATTCCGGCACGCCCCACTCTTCATCGTGGTACTGCTGCAGCAATGGATCCGTCTCCGCCCACGTGCAGCGCTTCTTTGTTTCGTTGCCGGCAGTCATTTTTTCTCCACGAAGTCGATGGCCTTTTAGTAGCTCCAATCATACTTGGCCCGCGAAATCGCGCTCGTTATATCGACCGGGAAGCAACAAAAAGGCCTCCGTGCGATAAGTACATGAAGGCCACAGGGTTATGGTGTTAAGAAGCTTTCCTACGCGACAACAGGCTGGGCAGCCGCCGCACCGATCATCGGATCGGTGACACTGTCGCATCCCGTCTCGACATGCCCCGCAAGCTGGCGCTGGAAGGTCGCATCGGATTCCACCGTCACCGTAAGGTCGTACCATCCGGAAAACCTCTTCAGCGGCCAGTAGTGCGTGAAAGTCTCATGTCCTTCCAATCGCTGCGTCACCGTCTTGCCTGAGTAGGCATCCACAATGCGAACCTTCTCGTCGCCTCGCCCTTCGTTACGAATCTCCAGCGCGATGCCCTCTGATTCCACGTCGTAAATCGCTTTCACCTTCAGCTTCGCGCTGTTCGCGCCTCCAGTAAAAGTACGCAGAAAACCATTCGCTCCATAGACCGAAAGATCATACGAAGCGTCGCCACGCACCCCAAAGTGATCCGAGACCTCATCGCGCACGCCAACCGTATATGTCCACGGCCCCGTCTTGCGATCGCCCGATCGCACATGGAATACCGCCGCAGCCTTGCCCGTATTGCGGAAGCGAAGCTCAACCGGAGCTTGCGAGTTCACGTCCGCCTCTACGTGCAGCTCATAAGGCAGCGCACGAGCAGGCCGCACGCCCGGCTCCTGCGCCGGAAGCGCCTGGTCGCTCGGCGGCGCAGGAATGTAATCCGGATGCCGATTATCATCCGGTGGCTGATATGCTGCCGTGCTCGGCAGTGGAACCTTCGCATCATTCGGCGAGGCAAAGTTAAACGCCGACGTAAGATCGCCTGCCACCGCGCGCCGCCACGTCGTAATATTCGACTCCGTAATGCCCGGGATACTGCCTGCCAAATCGCCGGTCAATAAAACGAATCAGCGAAGTGTGATCGAAGACCTCGGAGTTCACCCATCCGCCTTTGCTCCACGGTGAGATCACAATCATCGGCACCCGCACACCCAATCCATAAGGCCCGGCAGGATACTCCCCATTCCCGGCGAACAGCTCGTTCGTCGTGTCCTGTCGAAATGCCCTCCGTCCGCGACTGCGGCGGAGTCGGTGGCACCATGTGATCGAAGAAGCCATCATTCTCATCGAACATGAAGAAGAAGACCGTCTTGCTCCACGCCTCCGGATTCGCCGTCAACGCATCCAGTACCTGCGACACATACCATGCGCCGTAATTCGCCGGCCAGTTCGGATGCTCCGTGTAAGCCTCCGGCGCTACTACCCACGACACCTGCGGCAGAGCATAGTTCATCACATCCTGGCGAAAGATATCGAACAGCGTTCCACTCTTCGAAATGTTCGTTCCCGTCCGCGCCTTCTGTGCCAGTGGACTCAAGTCCGGTGCGTTCTGATACTGATGGAAATAGAGCAGCGAATTATCGCCATAGTTCCCGATATACGCATCATCTCCCCATCCCCAGAAATGCGCGGCGTCCAGACCTTGCCCTTGATCCTGATAAATCTTCCACGAGACGCCGGCCTTCTGCAGCAGCTCCGGATAGGTCGACCAGTCGTACCCAGCTTCGGCGTTATCGATCACCGGACCACCGCCATTGCCATCATTGCCCGCCCAGCCCGTCCACATGTGATACCGGTTCGGATCGGTTGGCCCCAGCAGCGAGCAGTGATACGCATCGCAGACAGTAAAGGCATCCGCCAACGCATAGTGAAACGGAATATCGCTGCGCGTCAGGTGCGCCATCGTAGTTGTGCCTTTTTGCGGAACCCACTGGTCATACTTGCCGTCATTCCATGCCCCATGCGTCGTCGTCCAGTCATGCGCCAGGTCCTGCAGAAACTGCAGCCCAAGGTTCGGCGCGCCCGGATGAAAGGGCAGCACATAGCCATCCGGATTTGTCGCGTCCGGCTGATACCACACGCTCTTGCCTGAAGGCAGCTTGATCGTCCGCGGATCGCCAAAGCCGCGCACGCCGCGCAGCGTGCCGAAGTAGTGATCGAACGAGCGGTTCTCCTGCATCATGAAGACGACATGCTCCACATCCTCAATCGTGCCCGTGCGATGGTGCGCCGGAATCGAAAGCGCGCGGCTGATGCTCGCAGGAAAAGCTGCCGAAGCTGCACTGATTGTTAAAAGCTTGAGAAAAGTACGACGGTCTGAGCTCATAGGGGGATTCACCTCTCCCGATTCCCATAACAGGAATCGCGGGTGCCAGCCTATTCCCCGCTTGTTGCGATCATGTGACGATCATGTTGCGATTCCATGACTGAAGACCCAGTCGGAAAGTCATTTTTACTCTCGCAAACATCATGTAACATCCAGATCAAATCATGCGCCGCTCGCTCCCATAATTTTCCGAAACACCAGCGCATGCCAAAAAAGTATTGTCGGCATCCCAATATTTTTTTAGAAAGCTATCAGCAACGATCCCAGTAGCTTAAGAAAAAAGCATCGCTCATCGCAGATAATTTCCCTTCAAAAACCTCTGCCAACACAACGTTGCCGTTTACAAGCGACATCAAAGCTTCAGGAGGTTTCATGAACCCTATTCGCAGAGTTGCTGCTCTTACCATGCTCGCTGCACTTCTTTCTCCGGCAGGTGTTGCTTTCTCTCAGGATCGCCCCGATGACCATCACGACGATCACCACGACAATCATGCATATGTCCACCACGATGAGTGGAAAAAGGGCTACAAAATGCACAATGAAGATTGGAATCGTGGCGAAAGAGTCGACTACCACCAATATCACCTCCACGAGCCGCCCCATGGCTATGAATGGCGCGAGGTAGACGGAAATTACGTTCTCGCCGCCGTCGCCACTGGAGTTATCGCTTCGGTCGTTGTAGCCTCAGCAACTCACTAGGCTTCGTCAACTGCACTTCGCTAAATGATGCCACGCCGGAGCAGCCGCTCCGGCGTTCACATTGTCGCTTACCATGCATCTGACTGTTCGTTAACCAATTCTCGCGAACAGTTTCAGATGGGTGGCAGAAATGGCCAGAAAAAAGAAGAGCTTCCTCAAGCACCACGCCCTCGGCACGGCCGCAGTCAGCATCCTGCTCTTATGGATCGTCCTTTACATCTACGGCGATCCCAGCACGCTCTGGGGCTCTTTCTTCGGCAACACTATTGCCGACTGGTCCGGCGTAGTTCTCACCGTCATCGCGACAAAATATTTCTATGAAATAGGCTCAGCCGAGAGCAACCAGCCGAAGGGTCAATGGCACGACCGGCTCTTCCAGATTGTCCGGAACCACTCGCTCACCATCTTTCTCGCCATCACCGGAGCCGCATGGGTTTTCCTCTACGTCAAAATGGACTCCGAAGGAAAATGGGGACAGGTCGTCGGCAACATCGTCTCCGAATGGACGCAGCTCCTCGGCCTCGTCCTGCTGACCAAGAAACTCATCGAAGATAAATCCAAAGAGAGCCACAAATAGATAAGCGAAGCCAGGCACAGGCCGAAGGGTACCGATTTTGAGACATAGGATGGAAAATCCATCGAGCCGAAAGCCGCGGGTGCCCCACATCTCGATTTTGAGATGTGGGTAAGTCTGCAAGGCCAAAGGTCTTAAGACATGGGGTAAAAATTCATCGAGCTGAAAGCTGCGGGTGCCCCACATCTCGATTCTGAGATGTAGGTAAGTCTGCAAGTCCGAAGGGCCCTCACATTTGAGATATGGGATTGGAGTCCATCGAGCCGAAAGCGAACCGTCGCTGTAGAAAATAGCCGTTAAGCCAGCCGCAGCGCGTTGAGCGTCGCCAGGCTCTGCCCGCGCCCGCGATCAGGATCGATCACCAGCTCAAGCTTCGTCACGCCATCCAGATCGACGGCGTAATCCTCAATCTCCTGCGCCGATCCCGTCGGACTGAAAGTCCACTGCTGGCGCACAATCTCGCGATCCGTTTCCTTTGCAGAGGAGTAGCGCAGCACAAACTCCTGCCCCCGCTCCGTTTCGCGCTCAATAAAGTGCGCAAATATCCGCCGCAGATGCGTCGGCACCGTAAACACCAGCACAATCGTCTGCGGCCCGGCAGCAGCAGCGCGCCACCCCATCTCATTGCGCTCCGGATTCGTGCTCAACGCATTCTCTATCGGAAATGACGGATCCTCTGAGGTGAGCTGCACGCGAGCCATCGACTCCAGATCAAGCCACTGCACATCCTCGTGACTCTTCCCCGGCTTCGCACCCTGTCCAATGATTTCCTTCTCCATCTCCCACCTCCACGATGAAAGATACGCTTGTTGGCTGGCAGGTTGTAAGGCCTAGTCGATGAAGGCCGAAAGATTAGATTGTATTAGAGAGAAGATCGGAGCGGTGAGATGAAGTTAGTCATCCGAAAAAGTTCAAAGTATCCGTACCCACAGCCGACTTGGAACTACCAGAGTCTGGGATGATACGGACCGTCTCGGTTCTCAATAATTTCTCTCGCGCAGGATTCATCTATGGTGTAAAGGCGTTCAATTCCTTTCATTCGAGAGACATTGATGACTCCACGTTCTAAAGGATAGCTAATTGACTAGCGGCAATGCCTTCGGCAAAGTCATGTGATATCCGTACCCTGAACCAACTTTTCAGAATTCTGATCGGTTTAGATTTGTGCCAAGATTTACCAATTTCGAGAATATGACTAATGATCTGCTGTTTGGTAATTTCGGTCTTAGGTTCTTCGTCATGTCCAGAATTTAGGCACCAAAACATTATTGTCGAGAGACCGCGGTCCGAGAGCAAATACTGCATGATGTTTCTCGAGCGGTTCTCATTAAGCCAAGTTAGAAAAAAAGCAATTCCTGAGAATAGAAAGAGGAAGAGAAGACAGTCTTTAGCCCACGCACTTCTAGCGATGGGGGCAAGTATAGGGTTGGATGGTAACTTCTCAGAAAAGCCTAGGATTGTGGCACACATAGTTGCAAATGTTGCAGTACTAATTCGGAGAGTTCGATGGGAGTTAGCTAATTCTCTTTTGATATCCTCTTTCATTTGATGTTGTTTTGGAGCATCAAGTCTTAATTGTTCTACTGTGTTTTGGAGTGATTTCACTAAGGTAGTCAGGCCATCTATCTCAACAGTTTGCGACAGCACGAGCTGTGTTGGGTTCTGATTTCTCGAATACTCTAATGCTTCAGACAGCCGCATATAATGTGCCTCAGCGGCAGGGCTCACAAAATTTCCGCCCATTTTGTCTGGATGTATAGCCGCGCGGCGTCGTGTCAATTCTGCAATCGACTCTTCAATAGTCTGTGATCTGTCGAGACCAAATTCTTGACGAAGTGCTTCCATCGAGCTAAACATCGAAAGGCTCTCCATATTGGGTACCCACATTTCAATTTGAAAGGTGAGATAGTTATGCTGCGGTACCCTACATCTCGATTTTGAGATGTGAGTCGTTATGCCACAGCCTCCAACCCTTTTTTCTCTACGAGAGAAAGCAGCTTAAGCGATGCGCCTTGTGGATGTTTCTCACCACGTTCCCATTTGCTGACCAGACTGGGCGTCACATTCAAATAGGCTGCGAAGACAGTCTGGCTGGCTTTTTCGCGAGTACGTAGAGCACGAATCTTCTTCGGGGTCATTGCCTGAATCGGCGTCAGGCACAGCGCGTCGAACTTGCGCATGGTCTTTTTATCCATGCCGCCGACTCTGTGCAGATCAACCGCCGTCTCATGAATGGCAGCCATGATCTTGCTGCGATATTTTTTAGACATTGTTATCCACCTCCGGTTTTTCTACCTTAATGAGCGCTCCGTCTTCGACGCGCTTTGGATCTCCGCTTTGGTGTATCCAAGGATCACCTTAGCCAGCTCTCGGAAGGCCTCCAACTCGTCAGGCTTGATATTGGCAATGTCCTTTTTCTCAAAGCCATAAACATAAACGGCGCGGTCATTCTTCCTGAAGAGAATGATCGAGCGTGACCCGCCTGACTTGCCTTCACCGGAGCGAGCGATACGCTGCTTGACGACTCCGCCGCCGAGATCAGCATCGATTACGCCTTCGTTTGCCAGCCGAGCAGTTCTCCAAAGATCGGAATCGGTAATACGCGCCTTCTTGACGAATCGGGCAAAGGGTTTGCTCTTATAAACCGAAAACCCCTCGGAAGGATTCTGCCCCATCTTTGTACTATAGCACTAAGTGCTATAGTAACCCGTTCATTGTTGGAACGTAGCCGATACTGATGGGGCCTTTTGTTCATCCGATCATGAGGTCAGTAGACGGGTGCCCCACATCTCGATTTTGAGATGTGGGATTGTAGTAGCTCGAATCCGCCATTGCGATACCATAGAACCAAGCAAGCAGCTGGGCGGTCGCTGCTGAAATGCGTTCGCGCATTTCAGGAGAGGAAAGTCCGAACTCCGTAGGGCAGTGTGCCGGATAACGTCCGGGATCGGAGCGTCAAGGCTCCGAGACGGCAAGTGCCACAGAGAAGATACCGCCTACGTCGCAAGACGCAAGGTAAGGGTGAAAAGGTGCGGTAAGAGCGCACCGCTCCGGCGGTAACGTCGGAGGCAGGGTAAACCCCACACGGAGCAAGACCAAATAGGGAGGGATGCGCGGCGAGACCCAGATAGCCGCGCGGCGTGCCTGCCCGGCGCGTCAACGTGGGTCCTCCAGACTGGCGGGCTTGCCCGCAAAGTGGAGCGGAAACCTTCGGGTAGGTCGCTTGAGCGCCGCAGCAATGCGTCGCCTAGAGGAATGACCGTCCTCGACAAAATTCGGCTTACAGGCTGCTTGCAGATGAAGGCCCCGTTTTCTTTGCGGAAAACGGGGCCTTCCCATTTGCCCTGAAATCGCCGTTAAAGACGCGAAATTGTCGCTAAAACCTGAGTTACAGCACCTGAAAATCCCCAAATGCGCCGTCATACCCAGATGCCGTCCCAGAGTGTGACGGCCACCCACATCGCGCCGTTATCCAGAAAGCGAAGAGCACTTCAGACACGCCGTCATCCTGAGCCGAGCAAGTAATACGAAGAGCACCCACATCGCGCCGTCATCCTAAGCGAGAAGTGCGCCTCCAAACATGCCGTCATCCTGAGCGGAGCGCGAAGCACGCAGTCGAATGGACCCGCACGAACAACGTTCGTGCGAAGTCTTGCGGAAGCAAGACCTGCCTTTACGACAAAACCCTTAAGCCACTGAAAAAAGCGATTCCGGTACAAAACAGGAGAGACTGGGGCTAGGAATCGAACTACCTTGCATCAGCCTGCAGAATCATTTGAAATACCCAAGACATGAGTGAAACCAAGCTCGCATTCCTCTTTCCCGGACAGGGCTCGCAGGCCGTAGGCATGGGCCGCGACCTCTCCGAAAAATTCCCCGTCGCCCGGCAAACCTTCGACGAAGCCGACGAGGTTCTCGGATTTTCCCTCTCGAAGCTTTGTTTTGAAGGCCCTGAAGAACAGCTCAAGCTGACCGAGTTCACGCAGCCCGCCATCTTCACCGCATCGATCGCCGCGCAGCGCGTGCTGGCCGAAAAGGGCATCCAACCCAGCTTCGTCGCCGGACATTCCCTCGGCGAATACTCGGCCAACGTTGCCGCAGGCGTCCTCTCCTTTGCCGACGCGGTCAAAACGGTACGCAACCGCGGCCGATACATGCAGGAAGCCGTCCCGGCAGGCGAAGGCGCCATGGCCGCCGTCCTCGGCATGAGCTCCGAGGCCGTCATCGAAATCTGCGCGAGAGGAGCAGCGGAAACCGGCGTAGTCGTCTCTGCCGCCAACCTCAACTCGCCCGAGCAGACAGTCATTTCCGGCACCGTCGCCGGGGTCGAAAAGGCCGGCGCCCTGGCACAAAATGCTGGCGCCAAGCGAGTCATCATGCTCGCCGTCAGCGCGCCCTTCCACTGCGCCCTCATGCAGCCCGCGCAGGACCGCCTCGCCCATGACCTGTACGCACTCAGCTTCTCCAATGCAGCCATCCCCGTCATCACCAACATCGACGCGGCCCTGACCACGAGCGCAGATCAGCTACGCGACGCACTCATCCGCCAGGTCACAGGATCCGTCCGCTGGGTCGAATCGATGCGTCTTCTCATCGAACAGCAGCCAACGCACTATATCGAGGTCGGCCCCGGCAAAGTTCTCTCTGGTTTGCTGCGCCAGATCGACCGCAGCCAGAAGGCCCTGAGCATCGAAGATGAAGCAAGCCTGGAGAAGACTCTGGCCGCTCTCACGACCGCGTCATAAGCGCCAAGTACAATGGCGGTTCGGAGAGTATGTCATGCCAGATACCAATGGAGTTGTCTCCATCCCCAGCCGCCATTCCGTCGATGAAACCGTAGCGCGCCTCGAGCAAGTGCTTCATGAAAAGGGAATTCAGATCTTCGCCATCGTCGACCACAGCGGGGAAGCAGCAAAAGCCGGATTCCAGATGCCGTCCACGAAGCTCGTCATCTTCGGCAGCCCCAAGGCCGGCACCCCATTGATGCTGGCTATGCCGAGCATCGCCATCGATTTGCCGCTGAAAATCCTTATCGCGGAAGACAAAAACGGGAACGTCCAGGTCTCCTGGAACGCTCCCGCCTATCTTGCTTCGCGGCATCAGCTGCCGCAGGAATTGATCGCGAACATCTCCGTCATCGAAAAACTGGCCGCGGCGATCGCCGGGTAAAGCTACTTCACTACTAGAGTGAATGCCAGCGAATGGCTGGTCACTTCTCCGCCATTGTTGGAATAAGCCGTGATCGTGATCGGATACGAGCCGAGCGGAGTCCCCGTATTCGCCGTCGGTGGATGGTGTAGATAGCTATACCGCTGCGAACAGGCCGTCAGTCCAGAAACGCTGGCCAGCAGCAACAGGGCAATACCCAGCATGCGAAATACGCCGCTGTGCCGCTTCCTGAAAGCTCCAATTCCCGCCAGTGCCATAACGCCGGGAAAGAGAATGGCATGTGCGAGATGCCTGGCAACGGCTTCATTGCTAGCCGACGTGGATGTCGAATTGGCCGTCGTCTGAATCTGCAATGTACTGGTCAAAGTGCCTGACGAAGGAACCACTACCTGCGGAGTGAAGGTCTTCGTCGTCGCAATCGGCAGCCCGGAAAGCGAGAGCGTCACTGACTGGGAAAAGCCATTCTCGGGAGTCACCGTCAAAATCGAGGTCCCATACTCGCCGGCATTCAATGACAGCGATGTAGGATTCGCAGCAATCGAAAAGTCAGGCGGAGCCGTCGTGGCATTTGCCTGCACCTGCTCGCTGCCCGACGCGGACGCCGCATATTGGTCGCTGCCCAAATATACCGCGGTGATCTGTTTGGTGTTGGCAGGCAGCTTGTCCAAAGTCAGCGTAGCGGCTCCGTTTTCAACAAAGGCCGACCCCAGAGATACGCCGCCGCTCATAAAGCTCACGCTGCCATCCGTCACGGCTTCGCCCGAGGGATTCTTCACCGTCACGCTCAGCGTCGTCTTTCCATCCGTTGAGCTGACGCGGAGCGCCGTGCGAGTACCGACAGTCTGGCCATAGCCTTGCGGCAGAACGAGAAGAAGAGCAAGAACGGCGGCTAAATACGACCCCTGCCTGATGGCGGTGATGAACTTCTTACTGATGTTTCTGTTTGACTGCAAACTCATTCGTCCGGTTCTCTGCTCTTTTCAGCGGGATTTCTTCTTAATACCCAATTGTATCTGCGCGGCGCAAAAACGGCGATGCGCAGATCCGAACCGGCGCCCGGCGCACCTGTTAGACGCACCAATTTTCCATCCGCTTATTCGGTCCGCAGAACCCGCATGGGATCGATGCGCATCGCCCTTCGGGCCGGCAGATAGCACGCCGCCAGCGCCACAGCCATCAATAATAGGATCACTCCCGCCAGCGTCCACGGGTCGTAGGCATGTACCCCATAAAGCAGCGATGAGAAGCGCGCCATCACCTGCGTCAGCCCGAGCGCCGCTACCACCCCGGTCAGCGCTCCCCATGCCGCCAACCTGCCGCCACGCGTCAGCACCCAGCGAAAAACATCTCCCCGGTCAGCCCCCAGAGCCATCCGCACTCCAATCTCGCGCGCATGCTGCGCCACCAGGTACGAGATCACCCCATACATCCCAATGCTCGCCAGTAGCAGCGCCGTTCCGGCAAACGCAGCCAGCAGAATCATCGAGAACCGCCGTCCAGCCAGCGTATCTCCAATCACAGAATCCATCGTCTGCGGGTTATAGACCACCTGCTCGTGATTCATCTGCGTAATCGCTTTGCGCACGCCCTGAAAAGCCGTAGTCGGGTCGTACTTCGAACGAACAACAACATCCATGCCCATCGGCACCAGGCCCAGCTGCTGCTCCGGCATCTGCATCATCGCCTGGTACAGTTCCGCCCGCAGCGGATTGACAGCATCGTTATCAAGTCCCCACTGGTTCACATGCCCCACCACGCCAACCACCGTGGCCGCATCATCAAATTGCTCCAGAAACACGCGCTTGCCGATCGGATCCTCATTGCCGAAAAACTTCTTCGCAAACACATCGTCGATCACCACGGCGCGCGGCGCATGTTCGTCATCGCCCTCTGCAAGAAAGCGTCCCTTCAGCAGCGGAATACCCATCGCCTTCAGGTATCCCGGCTCTACCAGGTAGCGAATCGCCCAGTGCATCGCATTCTCGTTCTGCGGCTTCGGCTCGCCCTCAAGCCAGAAAAGCTGTTCGTCATCCGAGTTCATCGGCAGCGCCGCCCACGAGAACGACACCGCCTCCACACCGGGAGCGGCCGCGATCCTCGCATGGGCCTCGCGTAGATACGCCCGCGTTGCATCCTGCCCTGCTCCCATCAGTGAAGGCGAAGCTTCCATCCCAAACGTCATCACGCCATGCGGCTGGAAGCCGGTATCCACCCGCGAAAGTTTTTCCAGGCTCCGAATCATCAGCCCCGCCCCAGCCAGCAGCACCAGCGTCGTCGCCATCTGGAAGATCACCAGCCAGTTCTGCGTTCTCTGCCGTGCTCCGCTGGTGCCGCGTCCGCCATCTTTCAGCGCGCCCTGCAAATCCTGCCGGAAGAGCTTCAGCCCCGGCATCAGTCCAAAGAGGGTCCCAGCCGCCAGAGAAACCAGCAGCGTAAAGCCAAGCACTGTCCCGCTCATATGCACATCAGCCGCACGCGGCATTGCCTGCGGCAGCAGCTGCAGGATGACCCGCGTCCCCCACGAGGCCAGCAGCAGCCCGAGCAGTCCTCCCGCAAGCGAGAGCATCAGGCTCTCCGTCAACAGCTGGCGTAGCAGCCGCCCGCGCCTCGCGCCCAGCGCCGAACGCAGTGCAAATTCCTGCGCCCGCGCATTCGACCGCACCAGCAACAGGTTGGCAATATTGACGCATGCAATCAGCAGCACAAAGCCCACCGCGCCCATCAGAATCAGTAGCAGTGGCTTCACATCGCGCACCATCGCATATTGAAAAGGAATCAGCTTCGCGCGAATGTCCTTATCTTCTTCCGGATATTCCCGCTCCAGCCGCTCGGAAACCTGCTGCATATCGGCCTGCGCCTGCTCAAACGTCACCCGCGGCTTAAGCCGCGCAATACCATGAATACCCAGTCCAGCCGCCCGCTCATTCAGCGCCGGATTGCGAAACTGCCCAATCGGCACGTAGATATCCGCCGCGCGAAAATTCCCGACCGCAAGGCTGAAATTCGCAGGCAGCACTCCGACAATCGTGTAGTTACGCCCGTCCAGCGTCAGCACTTTGCCCAAAGCATCGGGCCGCGATCCAAATTTCCGCTGCCAGAAGCCTTCGCTGATCATCGCCAACGGCTCGCGTCCTATCTCATCCTCGTGCGGAGCAAACAGCCGCCCAATCACCGGCTTCACGCCCAGCAGCGGAAAGAAATCCGACGACACCAGCTCGCCCCGCATCTCTTCCGCATCGCCCATGCCAGTCAGGCTGAATCCTGTGCCGCGCGAAACCGCCAGTGCCGCCAGCGTCGTGTTATCGCGCTGCCAATCGCGAAAATTGAGATACGAAATCGATCCTTCGGCGAAGTTCTGCTTGCTGGCATGCACCGTCACCAGCTCCTCCGCATGCGGATACGGCAAAGGATGAAGCAGTACGCCATTCACGACGGAAAACAGTGCGGTATTCGCGCCCACGCCGAGCGCCAGCGTCGCAATCGCCACCGCAGTAAAACCAGGGCTCTTCGCCAGCATGCGCAGCGCAAAGCGAAAATCCTGCGCCAGCGTCTCCATCCACGGCAGTCCTCGCCGCTCGCGATACGCCTGCCGCGTCTGCTCCACGCCTCCCAGCTTCACCAGTGCATCGCGCCGCGCCTCAACCGGACTCATTCCAGCGCGCTGGTTGTCATCAATGTGCATCTGTAGATGACTCGCAATCTCCGCATCGAATTCGTCGTTCTCCTGGCGAACGCTGAAAACACCGCCAAGCCGCATCCATAACACTCTCAGCTTCTTCATCACGCCCTCCTATTCAGCGCGCAGGGCCTGCATGGGATCGACCGAAGCCGCACGCCGTGCCGGCAGATAACATGCCGCCACCGCAACCAGTGCCAGCATCAGCGCAAGGCCGGAAAAAATCAGAGGATCCGTCGGGCTGACGCCGTAAAGCATCTTCACCAGGAATCGTGTTAACCCTATCGCCGCAACCGCTCCCACCACGATCCCGAAGAGGGCAGGCCGCATCCCTTCCAGCAGCACCATGCGCACCACGTCCGTTCGCTGCGCACCCAGAGCCATCCGCACGCCAATCTCCTGCGTGCGCTGTCCTGCCACGTAGGCAATCACCCCATAAATACCCACGCTGGCGAGCAGCAGGGCCACGGCAGCAAATGTCCCCAACAGGATCATCACAAAGCGTTGTTGTGCCAGCGAGTCTGAGATGAGGCTTTCCATCGTCTGCATGTCATAAATGATTTGTTCATTGCTCATCTGCCCGATGGCCCGCCGAATTGTGGCAGATGCGTTCGCTGCGGAGCCGTTGAATTGCACGACCGCGCTGATTCCCGATGGAGCACGCTGCACAAAGCTATCCTGTACCTGCGTCCACGGCGAATATAGCTCCGCGCGTAGTGGATACGTGTCGTCTGTATCCAGCCCCCACTGCTTCACATGCCCAATAATGCCGACAATTTCTACTTCGCGTGCGCCGCTCTTCAATACAATCCGTTTGCCGATGGGGTCTTCATTCGGAAAAAACTTGTGGGCAAATGCATCATCGATCACAGCTACCATTGGCGATCTCATATCGTCATGGGTATTGAAAAAACGCCCGCGCCGCAGAGGGATCTTCATCATCTTCAGGTAATCGGGACTGACAACATAGGTGAGCGCCCAGTTCATCCCGCTGTCGTCGGCTGGCTTCGGCTGCCCTGCCATCCAGAACATATCCTCGTCATCTTCGTCGCTCATGGGAAGGCTGCCCCACGACTGCGAAACCGCTCTCACTCCCGGCGTCGCCGTCAGCCTCTCCTCGAATTCATGGTATGCGGCGCGAATGGCATCGGGGCTGCTGTGCAGTAGTGAAGGCGGAAGTGTGTAGCCAAAGGTCAGCACCTGGTGCGGATCGAAGCCGGGATCGACATTCCAGAGCCGCGTCAGGCTGCGCAGCATCAGGCCCGCGCCAATCAGCAGCACCAGCGCCATCGCCATCTCCGCAGCAACAAAAATGCTCTGCGCCCGATGGCGTATCCCGCTCATCCCGCGCCCGCCTTCTTTAAGCGCCGATTGCGGATCGGCCTGCGATGTCTTCAGTGCCGGCATCCATCCAAACACCACGCCAGCCAGCAGCGAAACTGTCATGGTGAAGAGCAGGACATGCAAATCCATGCCAATCTCTTCTCCGCGCGGCAGGGCCTCCGGCAGAAGTTTGAGTCCGGCATGTGTACCCGCGACTGACAGTCCAAGTCCCAGCACACCGGCAGCAGCAGCGACAAGCAGGCTCTCAGTCAGCAGTTGCCGAATCACCCGCTTGCGGCTCGCTCCCAACGCCGTGCGTACAGCGAACTCCCGCATCCGTCCCGTCGAGCGCGCCAGCATCAAGCTGGCAACGTTCACGCAGGCAATCAACAACACTAATCCCACCGCCACCAGCAGAACCAGCAGGAAAGGCCGCACATCCCCCACCATCTGTTCTTTCAAGGGAACCAGTTTTGCCCCGATGCCCTTATCCGCAGCGGGATAGGCCAATTCGAGATCCCGCGTCACCCGCTCCATATCGGCATTGGCCTGCTCGATGGTCACTCCGGGCTTCAACCTGGCAATTCCGCGCATTCCCATTCCAGAAGCGCGATCCGTGAGCGATGGATTCGCCCACTGCCCCATCGGCACGTAAACATCCCGGCTGGGCAGAATCCCGCCGGAGAAATGAAAGCTCGCCGGAATCACTCCAACAATGGTGTAGGCCCTTCCTTCGAGAGCAATCCCTTTTCCCAGCACATCCGGCGACGAGCCAAATTTCCGTTGCCACAGCCCCTGGCTGATCAACACTACCGGAGCCGCGCCTGGCTGCTCTTCCGCCCGGGTAAACGTTCGCCCCAGCATCGGCTTGACTTGCAGGGTCTCGAAGAAATCCGAGGTCATGAATTGACCGTCGAGCTGCTCCGCCGGCCCCGCTCCTGTGAGGCTGAAGTAATATCCGCGCGAGGTCGCCATCGACGAAAACGTGTGATTATCCTGCCGCCAGTCGAGAAAGTTTGGATACGATATCGAGCCGTGATCGAAGTTAGGCTTGCGTTCGTGCAGCACCACCAGCTGCTCCGCGCGCGGAAACGGCAGCGGATTCAGCAGTACCGCATTCACGATCGAGAAGATCGTCGTATTCGCGCCGATACCCAGCGCAAGCGTCAGCACGGCAATCGTCGTAAAGCCAGGACTCTTCCGCAAGACACGCAGCCCGAAGCGAAGGTCCTGTCCCAGTGTTTCTAGCCACGGCAGTCCCCGCCGTTCGCGGTACGCCTGCCGCGTCTGCTCCACACCTCCCAGCTTCACCAGCGCATCGCGCCGCGCCAGCGCCGGAGGCATCCCAGCGCGCAGGTTGTCATCGATGTGCATCTGCAGATGGCTTGCAATCTCCGCATCGAACTCGTCGTTCTCCTGGCGAGCGCTGAAGACACCACCAAGTCGCATCCATAGCGCTCTGAGCTTCTTCATCACGCCTCCTATTCAGCGCGCAGCGCTTCTGTCGGTTGAATTGAGGCCGCACGCCGCGCCGGTACATAGCATGCAAAGATCAAAATCAGTACCAGCAAAGCTGCGGCAGCAGAAAATATCACCGGGTCCATCGCATTGACTTCGAACAACAGGCTCGCAAGCAAGCGAGTGAATCCCAACGCGCCAGCCAGCCCAATAGCTATGCCCAACAGCGCCAGCCTCGCGCCAAAACTCATGATCAGCCGCAATACATCCGAACGCCGCGCTCCAAACGCCATCCTTACGCCAATTTCCTGCGTGCGCTGTGCCACTGCATAAGCCATGACTCCGTAAATCCCAATGCATGCCAGCACCAGCGCGAGCACAGAGAACGCCAGAATCAGCACTGAGCTTGCGCGACGCACGGCCAAGCTCTGATCGGCCAGCAGCTCCATCGGTATAGCCTTGAACACAGGCAGTTCGGGATCGACGCTCCACAAAACCTGTTCGGCAGCCTTCACCATCGCCGCCGGATCTGTTCGCGTACGAAGCGTGAAAGCAACAATCGGATATGGCTGCTGATCGAATGGCTGGTATATATCTGCATGCGTTGGCTGATCCTGCCCGAACGCCTTCACGTCGCCGGTCACGCCTACGATGACGCACCAGTTGGGCTGCTCCATGCTTCCCAGGTTCAGTTCCTGGCCCACCGGGTCTTTGTCCTTGAAATACTGCTTCGCGAATGTCTGGTTAATCATCGCGACGTGCATGGTCCCATCGCGATCAGCGTCGGTAAAGTCGCGTCCACTTAATAGCGGAATCTTCATAGTGCGCAAATAATTCGGCGTGATCGTGCGATTGTCCGCTTCCGGAGCCTGCCCATCCTTCGGCTGCGCCTGTCCGCGAAGCAGAAAATTCGTTGTGCCCCAGAAGCCGCTCAGCGGCAGGTAATTCGTAGCTGCAGCCGATGCAACACCCGGCGTCGTCTCCAGCTTTTTCACAACTTGTTCCACAAATGTGCGCGTTCTCGTCCGATCTTCGCGCGGATAGCGATCCGGCGGCAGAAACAACTCTAAGGAGAGAAGGTGATCCGGCTGAAATCCAAGGTCCGCATTTACGACCTTCTGAAAACTCGCAACGACCAGCCCTGCGCCAGTCAGCAGCATCAGGGATAAAGCGATCTCGCAGACAACAACGGCACTCCGCAGCCGGTTCGAGCGGCGGCTCGCCGTCATTCCGCGTCCAGATTCTTTCATCACGCCATCCGCTTCCACCTGCAGCGCGCGCAGTACCGGCGCTGTTCCGAACAAAAGCGCAGCAGCGACAGTCACCGTGAACGCAAATAAAATCACGCCGCGATCGATCGGAATGCTGGTCACAGTCGGAATATTCAGGTTCGATACATCGTTCGGGAAAAGTGTCAGCAGGAAATGTGATCCTGCCATTGCCAGCAATATCCCGAGTCCACCGCCAATCGTCGCCAAGAGGCAGCTTTCTGTTGCAAATTGCCGCAGCAATCGCTTACGAGTCGCTCCCAGCGCGAGCCGGACTGAGATTTCTCTCTGCCGCTCAGCATTGCGCGCCAGCGCCAGGCCTGCCGTGTTCGCACAGGCAATCAACAGCACAAGTCCAACCGCGCCCATAAGAATCAGCAGCGGTTTGCGAATGTCTCCATTCAACTGCTCTCGCAACGGGACGAGGACAACACGATTACCGCTGTCCGTGTCCGGATGCGCGCTGGCTACTTGTGCTTCAAGCGCATTGACCGCCACCTGCGCCTGTGCCAAAGTCACGTTCGGCTTGAGCCGCCCAAGGATGCGCACATACGTGTGATTGAAATCGTCAAAGGCCGAAGGTTCGATGGCGCTCGGTATCCATATCTCAACCGACTGCGGATAGTTGAATCCGCGCGGCATCACGCCCAACGCGGTATAAGACCGTCCGTCCAGCGTGATCGCCCTGCCCGTGATGTTTGGGTCGGAATGAAATGTAGTCCTCCACAGGTGATCGCTCAACAGCACCACTTTGGGACCGCCAGGCCTGTCTTCCTGATCGGTATAGAGCCGCCCGATCTGTGGAGCGACGCCGAGAATCCGAAGATAATTCGCTGCGACCGCATACCCAATCAAAAATTGCGGCGCGCCCTGTCCGGTCAATGTCATCTCGTTGTCGTACGATGGCGCCAGATCTTCGAAGACACCGCTTCGCTGCTTCCAGATAGCGAAATCAGCGGCTGTGCTTGGTAGCGGCTGACCGCCTCGCGCGGCGTTCGCGGTCCACACCGCGACAATCCGCCCCGGATCTTTGTAAGGCAGCGGAGCCAGCAACACAGCCTTCACTACGGAGAAGATTGCCGTATTCGCGCCGATACCCAGCGCAAGCGTCAGCACGGCAATCGTCGTAAAGCCGGGACTCTTGCGCAAGACGCGCATCCCGAATCGAAGATCCTGCCCCAGTGTTTCTAACCACGGCAGTCCCCGCCGCTCGCGGTAGGCCTGCTTGGATTGTTCGAAACCGCCGAGCTGAATCAGCGCCTGCCGCCGCGCTTCCTCCGCTGTCATGCCGGAGCGCAGGTTGTCCTCGATGTGCATCTGGAGATGACTTTCCAGCTCAGCAGAAAGTTCGTCCTCCGCTGCCGCACCAGCAAACATGCCGCGCAGCCGCATCCACAAGGCTCTCAGCTTTCGCATCACGCCTCCTCGGCCGGCGAAAGAAAGCGCGCAACAATCGCCTTGGTCTGCTCCCAGCCTTTCGCTTCGCGCTCCAGCTGCTTTCTGCCGGCGCGCGTCAGCTTGTAGAACTTTGCCTTACGGTTGTTTTCTGAGACGCCCCACTCCGAGGCGATGGCTCCCTCCTGCTCCAGCTTCAACAGCGCCGGGTATAGGGTTCCATAATTCAACGACAGCTGATTGTCGCTCACCTGCTCAATGCGTCGCGCAATGCCATATCCGTGCTGCGCGCCCATCGTCTCCAGCGTCTTCAAAACCATCAACGCCAGCGTGCCTTGCCAGACGTCGGCTTTTTCGCCCATGCTTCTACTCCTCTTGGTTCGCCATAGGAATCATGGCACGACTCCTATGGGAATGCAAGAGGAGATGACTTTTACTCCGAGCGCAGAGCCTTCATCGGATCGATGGCCGCCGCCCGCATCGCTGGTAATGCCGATGCCGCCAGCGCAAGCACCAGCACGCACAACGCAGCCAGGATCATCACCATCGGATCGAACGGGCTGACATTGAAGAGGAAAGACCTCAGCAGTCCTGAAGCCCCCGCAGCGCCCAACAATCCAATCACGCAGCCAATCGCAGCCAGCTTTCCGGCAGAAATGAGCACCAGCTGGATAATCCCTGAACGCTGCGATCCAAGCGCCATCCGAATAGCCATCTCCGATACACGCGAGGCCACAGAGAAGGCGATTACGCTGTAGATGCCGAGCACCGCCAGCACCACCGCCGCAAAGGCAAAGCTCGTGATCACCGCAGTGTTGAAGCGTCGCGGCGCTTCGCTTTCCGAAACCGCCTGCACCATCGTCTGCACTTCTGTCAGGGGTAGTTGCGGATCGATCGACTGCACCGTCTGCCGCAGTGCATTCTCCATGTGCTCCGGCGGAAGCATGCTGCGCAGTACGAGGTAACCGCCATTGCCATTGAGATCATTGGGTGAAGCAAGCGAGCCAATATCCGTTTCCATTTGTGTCACCGGAAAATAAAACTGGGCCTTCGTCTCTTCGTCCGGCGAGCTCAGCTTCACATCGTCCACCTCGCCCACAATCGTCAGCCACGGCATCTGCATATCCTGCGTGCCAATGTGCAGCCGCTTGCCGACGGGGCTTTGCCCCGGCCAGTAATGGTCGGCAAGTTTACGGTTCACAATGACCACCAGCTGCGTCGTCGCTTGGTCCGCTTCGGTAAAGAACCTCCCCCGCACCAGCGGAATGCCCATACTCTCGAAGTAATCGCCCACTACCACCGCGCTCGTGGCCAGATTCAGATTATTGCCCTGCGGCACATATCCTTCGGGAATAAAAGCCTGATTGTTATTGTGGTTCGACGCGGGTAGCATGCTGACCAGCGCCGCATATTTCGCCCCCGGAATCTGCCGCATCCTCCGCAGCAACTCCTTATCGAAAGTGTCCACCTGCGCCTGCGTCGAATACTGTTTCTGCGGCAGGGAATACGAAGCAGTCGTCACATGCTCAGGATCGTAGCCAAGATTCACCGCGCGCATCTTCTCAAAGCTGCGCAACAGCAGCCCGGACGCGGTAAGCAGCACCAGCGCAACTGCAATCTCCGCCACCACCAGTGCCGAGCGCAAACGCGCATGGACGCCGCCCGCCGATCCGCTGCGTCCGCCCTCTTTCAGCGTCTCGTTTACATTCGTGCGCAACGCCGCAAATGCCGGAGCCAGCCCGCACAGCACTCCCGTCAAAATCGCCAGGCCGAGCGCAAATACAACCACCATCCAGTCCAACCCGATCTCATCGATGCGCGGCAGACTCTCCGGCAGCAATCCTTTGCCCAGCTGCAGCGCCACTCCTGCCAGCACAACTCCCAGCACGCCACCGCTCACGCTCAACAGCAGGCTCTCCATCAAAGTCTGCCGCACCAGCGCCGATGCCGGAGCGCCCAGCGCCTGCCGCACCGCCATCTCGCGCTGCCTGCGAATCGCCCGCACAAGCAGCAACCCTGCCAGGTTCGCGCATGCAATCAGCAGCACCACCGCGACCGCCAGAAATAATGTCCGCACCAGCGGTTTAGCGTCTTCTATCGTCTCTTCATGCAACGGACGCACCGACGAACTGATACGCAGACTCGCCATAAACGCCGGATAGCTCCGCATAATGTCCTGCGCCACCCGCTCCGCATCGCTCTGTGCCTGCGCCGCAGTGACCCCATGCCGCAGCCGCCCTACCGTCTGGTAGCTCCATGAAGCAGCTCCGCGCGTAAGTTCGTCCTGCTGAAAGCTCATCGGCACCCAGAGCTGTACACGGTTCAACTGACCGGCCTGTAGCGGAAACTCAAAATTCCGCGGCATTACGCCAATCACCACATATGGCTTTCGATCCAGCAGAACTTTCGTGCCCAGAATATGCGGATCCCCATGGAAACGCTCCTGCCACACGGAATAGCTCAGCATCACCACCTGCTGGTTCTGCTCATCCTCCTGCACCGTAAAAAAACGGCCCATCAAAGGCGCCACGCGCAAGGCCGGAAAGACGCCCGCCGTCATGCGGGCACCGGTCAGGAAAGCCGGTTCGCCCGAGCCCGACAACTCATAGGACGCAAACTGGTATCCGCCCATGCTCTCGAATGAATGTGTATCGCGCGTGTACGCACGAATATCCGGAGCGGTCACTCCCACTTCACTGTTGCCATTATTTACGTGGAAGCCCTGAAGCTTATCGGCGAGCACCACCAGGCGGTCCGGCTCCGGAAAGGGCAGCGGCCGCAGCAGCACGCCATTCACAATCGAAAAGATCGCCGTCGTCGCCCCAATACCGAAGGCCAGCATGAGCACAGCCGTTACGGTAAAGCCGGGACTCTTGCGCAGCTGGCGAAGAGCAAATTTCAAATCAAGAGAAAGGGTTCCCATAGAGCACTCGATGAATGGCGGAATCTGCAGCTGAACGCCGCAGTTGATGCGATCTTACCGTATTCTTTTCAGTCGATTAACAGTTCTTTTTCGAGAATCCAGCGAACCGGTTGTCTGGAAATGCAGAGCGATGTCCATAAGTGAACAGCCCGAAAATGCGCGAAGAAATAAATCCTGCTTTACCTGCATGTACGAAAGCTTGCTATCTTTATGGAACAAAGAACAAAGAAGAGACCCGTTTATAAAGTTGTAACGTATCCATGGGAATCTAATACTGGCTGCTCCCGGCTTATTATGCTCAACCTTCTCCCCTTTGAGCGTCGGAATGCGGCACACAGGTACGCCTTCTCAGAAGGGCGTTCAAGAACGCAAAAGTTTTACTTTTTAAGGAGTGTCAGACATGATGCAACGTTTCTGGCGTCGCCTCACCCTTGTGCTCTGCCTTGCCTTCGCCGCAACCATCGCGGTCTCAGCGCAAAGCACCACAGAAGGCGCAATCGCAGGCACAGTCCTCGATGCCAACAGCTCAGTCGTCAGCAATGCCGCCGTCAAGATTCACAACGACGGCACCAATGCCGAATTCGACGTAACCGCAGATGAAAGCGGCTACTTCAAGGCCCCGCTTCTGCCGCCCGGCACCTACACCGTCTCCGTTTCCGCGTCAGGATTCAATGATCTCCGCCTGACTTCGGTCGTCGTAGGTGTCGGCCAGCTCACCACCCTGCAGCCGCATCTGACCGTAGGCGCTGTTTCGAGCACCGTCACCGTCTCCGGCGCAGCGCCCATCATCAACACCGAATCGCCTGACTTTTCTTCCAATCTGTCTCTGACCACCATCAACAACCTGCCCATCAACGGCCGCCGCTGGTCCGATCTCACGCTGTTGACGCCGGGTGTCGTAGCCGATTCAAACGGCTTCGGACTTCTCAGCATTCGCGGCATCAGCCCGTTGCTGAATAATGTCCAGATCGATGGCGCCGACGACAATCAGGCTTACTTCTCTGAAGAGCGTGGCCGCACCCGTGAAGGCTACTCCACGCCGCAGGTTGCCGTGCAGGAGTTCCAGGTAAACACCGGCGTCTACTCCGCCGAATATGGACGCGCCCTCGGCGGTGTCATCAACTCCGTCACCAAGAGCGGCACAAACCAGATTCACGGTCAGCTTTACTTCTATGACCGCGACAATGACTGGGGCGCGAAGAACCCCTTCACCAAGCTGACCACTTTCGACGCAGCTAGCGGCACCACCAACACCATTCAGTACAAGCCGAAAGACTGGCGTAAGCAGTGGGGCCTTGGCGTGGGCGGTCCGCTCATCAAGGACAAGCTCTTCTGGTTCTACGCCTATGACGGCTATCGCCGTAACTTCCCCGGCACTGCAGTAGCTTCCAATCCCGGCGCATTCTTTCAGGCGCCCGATCCAAATATTCCCGGCGGCTATGACTGCGCCACCATCATCTCCTCGCAAGGCAAGACTGCTCCTTCGAACCCCGTCGATGCACAGGCTTGCGTACTCCAGGCGCGTCTTGGCCTGTCGAGCTACTCGGCCGCCGTCAGCCTCTACAACACTGACCTCGCCGCAGTCGCCACAAACCTCGGCCCCGTGCACCGCACCGGCGACCAGACCATCAACATGCCGAAGATTGACTGGCAGATCAACGGAAAGAATCACGCCAGCTTCATCTACAACCGCTTGCGCTGGGATTCACCCGGCGGCGTGCAGACCCAGGCCACAAACACCTACGGCATCGATGGTTTCGGCAACGACTTCGTAAAGCTCGACTACGGTCTGGCTAAGCTTGATTCGGTGCTGACTCCAACCATCGCTAACGAGCTTCGCTATCAGTATGGCCGCGAGTTGAACGATGAAAACTCACAGCCTGTCAGCGCCTATGATGCACAGTTCGTGAACTCAACCTCCTTCCAGGGCTTGCCTCCCACCATCTCTCTGCAAAGCTCGAACGGCTTCAGCAGCGGCGTCCAGTACTACGCGTTCCGTCCCGCGTATCCTGACGAGCGCAAGTGGCAGATTGCCGACACTGTGAGCTGGATTCGTAATCAGCACTCGCTCAAGTTCGGTGTCGACGTCGTCCACAATTTCGATCTCATTAACAGTCTGGGTCTTGCCGCAAGCAGCCCGAACGGCGATTTCACCTATACATATCTGGGCAACTTCTTTGCCGACCAGGCCAAGCCGAGCGGCACCTGCGGATCGAGCGCCAACGAGTACAACGTCGGAACGCTGCCTTGCTACTCGTCCTTCAGTCAGAACTTCGGCCAGTCCACCTTCAACCTGAGCACCGTCGATTACGGCTTCTTCGGGCAGGATGACTGGAAGATTCTGCCGAACCTCACGCTTAACCTCGGGTTGCGTTATGACTTCCAGAGCATCCCGGGTCCTTACAAAAACCTGCAGCAACCCGTCGGGTCCTATACTTCGATTCCGGAGATGCTCCAGCATCCGGATGACAAAAATAACTTCGGCCCGCGTGCCGGCTTCGCTTGGAACGTCTACGGAAAAGGCACAACCGTACTACGCGGTGGCTTCGGCATGTACTACGGCCGCATCCCCAACGCGATCCTGCTCACCGCCTACTCTCAGACAGGCTCACCGAACGCTCAGTTCTCTTCGAGCTTCAGAAACTACCAGGCTGGCCCGCAGTTCCCATCGATTCTTCCTTCCAACTACTCGCCGACGGCCCTCGCCGCAGCCAGCGTTCAGTATCTCGACAAGCATCTGCAGAATCCGCAGGCCATGGAGTATGACCTGACCCTGCAGCAGCAGTTCGGGCCGCAGACGGTATTCTCACTGAGCTATCTCGGCACGCAGAGCCGCGAGCTGACCAACTTCGTGAACACCAATCTGGTCAACACGGCTGCCCCTGACAACAACACCAACAATGGCGATGGCTACACCACGGTCAATTACACGATTCAGGCCGCCAGCAATGGCAGCTGCGGACCTCTGGCTTGTGGAAGCACCTATGCGGCAAAGGTCTACAACGGCTATGCCAATCCGAACTTCGCCGCAATTACAGACGTGGTCAGCAACATTAACGCCAGCTACAACGCTCTCGTGGCCGAGATCAACAACCAGACCTCGCGCTACGTGACCTTCGATGCCAGCTACACCTGGTCGCACTCACTGGACTTCAACCAGAACCAGTCCACGCAGGCATCCGCGAATCAGCCGCTCGATCCCAACTCCAGCGAAGCCTCGCAATATGGAAACTCCAACTTCAACGTTCCCAATCGTTTCGTGGCTTACGCTGTCGTAAAGTATCCGAACCAGTTCCAGGGTTGGGAGAGCTATCTGCTCGATGGTTGGAGACTCAATCCGCTCGTTCAGTTGCAGAATGGACTTCCTTACAGCCTGACGACCAGCAGCTACCCCAACGGCACTTCACCCAGTACCGGATGGAATGGAGCGGGTGGAAGCCCGGCCTATATCCCTGTCTTAGGCAGAAATACCTTCAACTATCGCCGTGCCGAGGTCTTCGACCTTCGCGGTCAGAAGGATATCCAATTCCACGAAAAGTACACCCTGCAGCTCATCGCGGAGTGCTTCAACGTCTTCAATCACGAGAATACGACCAGCGTGAACACTCTTGGTTACACGTTCGGCAGCTCCACGCCGGCCGTCTCGGCCAAGGGTTACACCGGTCCGCAGACTTACACCACTCCGCTGACCTACAACCCATCGTTTGCATCGGTAACAAACGTAAACAGCAACTACGCATACAGCCCGCGTCAGGTGCAGGTAGCCGTGCGCTTTGAGTTCTAGTCGCTGAAACGCTCTCCAACCATGCGGCAGCTTCGGCTGCCGCATTTTCTTTGCAATAAAAATCCCGGCATCGCCTCCACGAAGTTAGGTCCGGGCAGATTTGTGAAATTTCTTGTCAAGCCCCCTGTGCGCCTCATAAATCGCCTAAGTGAAACGCATAAAATCACTTACCGCCGTAAAAAACTTGGCAGAGTATTTCGCACAAAATTGATATCCTGAATATAGGACCAATAAACAGGGTGGAAGCATCGGCCTTTAGCCCGGCAACAAACGTAAGAACAGGTGGAAACACTTGGGCTTTGGTCTAGTGAGAAGCACGGGCGTTAGTTTGGTGACGAAGGCAAGACCGGGTAGAAGCACCGGGCTTTAGCCCGGTGACCAAGACAATTTCAAAAGGGCCTTCAGGCCCGGGAATATTTGGGACGCAGACCCCCGCTAAGTGATTGAAAACACTAGAAACCATCTAAACCACGTCATATCAGTGGGATAGCGGGGGATGATGCCCCGCTAAGTGTTTGAAAATACACAAAAGATAGATCCCCCGGAGGGGGAGGGGGTAGTCACCCCGCCGACACCACCAACCAGCTAGAATAAAGCTGGACAGTTATGCCATTCACCGAACAGTACGATGTAGTCGTCGTCGGAGCCGGACACGCCGGCTGCGAAGCGGCCATGGCGGCGGCCCGCATGGGCCTGCGCACAGCCCTGTTCACGCTGAACCTCGACCTCATCGCGCAGATGTCCTGCAACCCCGCCATCGGCGGCATTGCCAAAGGCCATCTCGTCCGCGAAGTCGACGCTTTGGGCGGCATCATGGGCGAAATGGCGGATGCGGTCGGCATCCAGTTCCGCCTGCTGAACACCTCCCGCGGCCCGGCCGTATGGTCGCCCCGAGCGCAATGCGACAAGCAGCAATACCGCGTAAAAATGCGCGAAATGCTCGAATCGCAGCCAAATTTGTTCATCAAACAAGCCGAAGTCGCGGATGTTGTTTTCGCTCCCGCAAATGCAGATGGAATAAACGGAATTGTCATCCCGACCGAAGCGGAGGGACCTGCAGTTCCACCAACCGATGTCATCCTGAGCGGAGACGCGCATGAGCGCGTCGCAGTCGAAGGACCCGCAGCGCAAGCTGCGTCTCAGTTGCGCGAAGCGCATCCTTCACTCCGCATCATCGGCGTAAAACTCCGCGACAACCGCATCGTGCACGCAGGCGCAGTCGTGATCACCACCGGAACATTCCTCAACGGCCTCATCCACTGCGGCGAAGAGAACTACCCCGCAGGCCGAAGCGGCGAACCGCCATCGGTCCTGTTAGGCGAAGCACTGAAGCGCCTCGGCCTGCGCGGCTGCCGCCTGAAGACCGGAACACCGCCGCGTCTCGACGGCCGCACGATTAACTGGAAGCAGTTCGAAGAGCAGCCTGGAGACAAAGATCCGACGCCCTTCAGCTTCCGCACCAAAGAGATCAAGCAGCGCCAGATCTCCTGCCATATCGCGCACACAACGCCGGAAACGCTACGTTTGATCCGCGAGAACGTCATGCGTTCGCCCATGTACTCCGGCCAGATCACCGCGACCGGCCCGCGCTACTGCCCCTCGATCGAGGACAAAGTCGTCAAGTTCCCCGACAAGGAGCAGCACCAGTTCTTCCTCGAACCCGAAGGCCTCAACACGCACGAAGTCTACGTCAACGGCATGTCCACCTCGCTGCCGATGGAAGTCCAGTGGGAGATCGTCCACTCCATTCCCGGCCTCGAGAACGCCGAGATGCTGCGCCCCGGCTACGCCATTGAGTACGACGCCATCGACCCTACCGAACTCGACCGGAGCCTGCGCGTAAAGCAGTTCCAAGGCCTCTATCTTGCCGGACAGATCAACGGAACCTCCGGCTATGAAGAAGCCGCCTGCCAGGGCCTGATGGCCGGAATCAACGCCGCCCTTTATGTCAAGGGCGAAGCGCCATTCACCCTCGACCGCACCGAAGCCTACACCGGCATCCTCATCGACGACCTCATCAGCAAGGGCACCAACGAGCCCTACCGCATGTTCACCTCGCGCGCAGAGTTCCGCCTCCATCTCCGCATCGACAACGCCGACCGCCGCCTCACGCCGCACGGCCGCCGCCTCGGCCTCATCGCCGATGAAGCCTGGACCGACTACGAGCAGAAGCAAGCCCGCGCCGTAGCGCTGGAAAAGCTTCTCGCTACGAAGAAGACCAACGTCGAACGCCTGCAAGCGCTCCTGCCTGAACTTGCCGGGCAACTAGGCAACATCGCCGGGCAGACCTATGCGCAACTGCTCAAGCGCCCTGAAGTGACCATCGATCTGCTCTTCCCGGTGATCCGCGAAGAACTGACCGCCTCCGAGAGCACGCTCTTCGCCGCTTGGCTCGCAAACGCTGACGAATTGTCATTCCGAGCGAAGCCGTATAGCGGCGCAGTCGAGGAACCTGCAGTTTCCGTAAGTCTTGCGCAGCAAGGCTCGATAGAAGCACCGGCCTTTAGGCCGGTGAATCCAGCGGCCACCGAAAAAGGGCCTTCAGGCCCGGTCTTATCCGCGCAAGTCCGCAACGAGCTCAAATCCGTCGAAACCGAGATCAAATACTCCGGCTATCTCGACCAACAGAAGAAGGCCATCGAGAAGCTCAAGAAGGCCGAAGAGCGTGCCATCCCCGACTGGTTCGACTACAAGAACGTCAGCGGCCTCTCCCGCGAGATGCAGGAGAAGCTCCTGCGCGTCCGTCCCCAGACCATCGGGCAGGCGAGCCGCATCCCCGGCGTCACCCCGGCTGCGCTCTCCCTCATCAACGTGTACATTGAAATCCAGGCGAAGCGTGGATTAGCAAAGAGCGTCTAATCGCAAATCATGGAGATGAAATGCCGCAAACAGCCTGTACTCACGTCAAAGACCACGTAAAGAAGGTAAAGCCCGGCAGCAAGGGCTGCGAAGAGTGCCTGAAGACAGGCGACAGCTGGGTGCACCTGCGTATGTGCCTCGAATGCGGCCACGTCGGCTGCTGCGACTCGTCGAAGAATCGCCACGCGACAGCGCATTTCCATGCCACCCAGCACCCCATCATGCAATCGGCCGAGCGCGGCGAAGACTGGCGCTGGTGTTACATCGACGAGACTTACGTTTAATCAATCCGGTCTCGTAAAGATTTGAAGAATACGGCGCACAGGCTGAACAGACTATTGCTGTTGGCAGGGAGTTTCTGTTATCCCTGATGAAAGCGCATACATTCGGAAGGAGTCATATCCGGTGGAAATGACAGCGGCGGCAGCAAAATCAGGATCGGACAAGTTGAGAGACAGCGCGTCATCCCATCCGTCGATAGAGCAGCTGATACTTGAAAGCCATGCTCTGCGCGTGACCGTCCTGCCATCGCTTGGCGGTAAAATCGGATCGATCCAAATCCTGCCCGAAAACGAAGAACTGCTGCAGCAACCTCTCCGCCCCTATGCTCCGCGCACTCGATACTTGAATTTCGACGCAGGCGACGCCAGCGGATGGGACGAATGCCTGCCTTCCGTCGCAGGCTGTGAAGTGCAAACCGCATCCGGCAAAGTCGTAGTCCCTGATCACGGCGATTTCTGGCAAGTGCCCTGGGTAGTGGACTCGCAAAGCGGCAGCGAAGTCACGCTTTCAGCCGAAGGCTTCAGCCTGCCGCTCAGCTTTCGCAAAACCCTGCGGCTGGACGACAATCGTCTCCGTGTCTCTTACAGCGTGTGCAACCGCGGCTCTGATTCGGTGGAATATCTCTGGTCAGCCCACCCCGGATTTGCTGTCGAGAAGGGCGACCTCATCGTTCTCCCTTCTTCCGTGACCGACGTCATAGTCGAAGGCTCAGGCCAGAATCGCCTCGGCCAGCAGGGAACGCAGCATACATGGCCGCAAACAACGATCCCAAGACAAGCCATCGACCTCAGCATCGCTGGCGGCGCGGAAGATGGCATCGGAGACAAGCTGTTCACGCACTCTCCAGCCGAAGGCTGGTGCGCGATTGAGCGCAAGCGCCTGAATCGCCGCGTGGCCTTCCAATTCGATCCGAAGCAGCTTCCGTATCTGGGATTATGGCTCTGTTATGGCGGCTGGCCCGAGCACCAGAGCGTTCGTCAGCACTGCGTTGCCCTTGAGCCATGCACCGCTCAGGGCGATTCTCTCGCCACAGCCATGCAGGAAGGCCGTGCCCGCCGGCTTTCTCCACAGTCAGAAGATAACTGGACGCTCGAATTGCAGGTAAGTGGTGTATCGTAAACACGGGTTTTTAATTTTTTGGCAAGGGATTGGCGCGAATGTTGGATGTAAACGGTATCAGAAAAATCCATAAGGAAAGGTTTGGCCATGAGCCCGCGGTCTTCATCGCGCCGGGTCGCGTCAATCTCATCGGCGAGCATACCGATTATGCAGACGGTTTCGTCATGCCTGCAGCGATCGACTTTGCCACCGTCGCTGCCATCTCGCCCAGCAACGATGCGAATGGCACAATTTTGTCCAGAAATTTTGGCCAGACAATCGAGCGCAAGATGCAAGACATCGGCACTCAGGGTTCACATCATTGGAGCGATTATCCCTTCGGCGTCGTTTCCATCCTGCAGCAGGAAGGTATTAACGTTCCCGGCTTTCACCTGACGCTCGAAGGCAATGTTCCCCTGGGTGCTGGCCTCAGCTCTTCGGCATCGATTGAAGTAGCCACTATGCTGGCCATGCTGCACCTTGCCCGAACCACCCTGCCGTTGCCGAAGATCGCCCTGCTCTGCCAGCGTGCTGAAAACGACTACGTCGGCGCGCCCTGCGGCATTATGGATCAGTTCGTCTCCTGCTGCGGTGCCGCCGATTCAGCCCTGCTGCTCGATTGCCGCAGCCTCGATTTCCGCCTCGCTCCCATCCCAAAGCACCTCAGCCTGGTCATCTGCAACACCATGGTCAAGCATTCGCACGCCGGCGGCGAATACGGAATCCGCCGCGCCGAAGTGGAAGAAGGCACAGCAATTCTCCATAGCCACCGCCCCGAGATTCGTTTTCTGCGGGACGCTACTATGGAAGACCTTGACCGCTGGGGTCACGAGATGCCCGCGAACGTGCTCAAGCGCTGCCGCCACATCGTGACCGAAAACGTCCGCACCGTAGCCGCAGCCGATGCTCTTGAAGCCGGCGATCTGAAGACACTGGGCCGCCTGATGGCCGAAGCCCACGCCAGCTATCGCGACGATTTCGAGGCAAGCTGCCCCGAAGCCGACATCATGGTGCAGCTCGCCCTGCCACTGGAAGGCTGTATTGGCGCTCGTCTCACCGGCGGAGGATTTGGAGGTTGCACGGTCAATCTGGTGGAGTCCATTTATGCCGAACAGTTTGCTTCCCGGATCGCGGAGGGCTATGAAAAAGAAACAAGTATCCGCCCCGAAATCTATATGAGCCGCGCGTCGGCAGGCGCACACAAAGTGGAACATTCAGGCACGAATTGAACCCGAAGTAATAAGCTGAGGAAATTTCCCTCACTCAGATTGCAAGTGCGCCGTTAAGATTTCACTATCCCCATGGTTGCCACGCCGAATTATCTTCAGAAGACCGGCGAAGGCAACTGCATCTGCGCCGCCCTTGTCGGTCAGCGGGCTTTTCATCGGCCGTTGCGTGCGCAGGGAAATGAGTTGAATGAGCCTGTTGACTACTATCTCTTCCTGTAGCGAGAACTCTCGCATTGCTTACTTTTCCATGGAAATTGCAGTAGCTCCGGACATGCCTACCTACAGCGGTGGACTGGGCGTCCTCGCCGGCGACACACTGCGTTCTGCTGCCGACATGGGGCTGCCTCTGGCAGCTGTAACCCTGGCACATCGCAAAGGCTATTTCCGCCAGTACCTCGATGCAAATGGCGTTCAGACCGAAGAGCCGCAGCCTTGGAATATCGAGGAGAGGCTCTCACCGGAAGCGCCTGTCATCACCATCGAAATCGAAGGCCGCCCGGTAGCAGTTCGGGCCTGGCGTTATGACCTTCACGGCGTCACCGGCCACAGCATCGCGATCTATTTTCTCGATGCCGACCTCGACCAGAATGACCCCCGCGACCGCGTCCTCACGGATCGGCTTTACGGTGGCGATAGCGACTATCGCCTCCGTCAGGAAATCATCCTCGGTATTGGCGGCGTGCGAATCCTTGACGCTCTGGACTACAAGGCTGCCGTCTATCACATGAACGAGGGTCACGCCGCGTTGCTTACACTGGCGCTGCTTGAAGACCAGTTACAGGGTCAGCCGCTGGCCACAGCCAACGATCAGGATATCGCCGTCGTCCGCCAGAAGTGCGTCTTCACTACGCATACGCCCGTGCCTGCCGGCCACGATCGCTTCTCGCTCGAACAGGCCCACCGTATTCTGGGCGATAAGCGCACCTCTTTTCTTGAGAAGAAAGACTGCACGCACGAAGGCCTGCTGAATATGACTTACATCGCCCTCCGTTTCTCGCGATTTGTGAACGGCGTAGCCATGCAGCACGGCAAGGTCTCCCGGGAAATGTTTCCGGAGTACAACATCAGCGCCATCACCAACGGCGTACACGCAGCGACCTGGACTTCCGCACCTTTCCAGAGCATCTTCGACCGCCACATGCCCCGCTGGCGGCAGGATAACGTCACCCTTCGCTATGCCATCGACATTTCCGAGGAGGAGATCGAAAGCGCTCATACCCAGGCAAAGCAACTCCTCATCGACACGGTCGCGCAGCGCACCGGAATCACTTTGAAGGCCGACGTCTTCACCATCGGCTTTGCCCGCCGTGCCGCGACGTACAAGCGTGCAGATCTCCTCTTCACAGACCCTGAACGCCTCGTCCGTTGCGCCCACGAACAGGGCGGCCTGCAGATTCTCTACAGCGGTAAGGCTCATCCCGCCGACGAGCCTGGCAAGGCAAAGATTCGCCACGTCATCGAGCTGGCGAAAGAGCTCAATTCCGATGCGATTCGCATTATCTATCTCGAAAATTACGAATGGGAGCTGGGTGCGCTGCTGACCAGCGGCGTTGACGTCTGGCTCAATACCCCCAAGCGGCCCTATGAAGCCTCTGGAACCAGTGGCATGAAGGCAGCGCTCAACGGAGTACCTAGCCTCAGCATTCTTGATGGCTGGTGGATCGAAGGCTGGATCGAGGGCGTCACCGGATGGGCTATCGAAGACAACGATGACGAGGCCGATGAAGCCGGTTCGCTCTACGATCACCTTGAACGTGTCCTGCTACCGCTCTTTTATAGCCAGCCGCAGCAGTGGAGACGCATCATGCGTTCCACCATTGCCCTCAACGGTTCGTTCTTCAACACGCAGCGCATGCTCGAGCAGTACGTGGTCAACGCCTACTTTCCGGAAGAGCGGGTCCAGCAGACGGTCGAGAAGCCCGACGCAGTTCTCGCGCGGTAATGAAATTCGTGGCACGGAAGTGTTTATTGCTTCCGTGCTTTCATTACCAAAGAGACAGGTTGATATCGAAAAAGGCTGTGATACAACTCGCTTGGTAGCGTTTCCATCTCTAAACAGCCAGAGGAGCAATCATGCCGAATCCGGAAAGAATCGAAAAGTTTTCCACGGCAGAACTGACCCGTTTGCGCCAGGAACTGATGCAGTCGGGCCTCGACTCCTGGCAGTCCGCGGAAATGGTCACAGCCTTCCTTTCCGCGCACGGATACGGTGTTAAATCGGACCTGGTCTCCGAGGTTCTTCTGCGCCTCGAAGGCTCCGGCTGCTCTGTCGATTGCATGCAGTCTCAGCTGGAACGCGTGGCGCTCGTCATGTAACGAATAAAAAAGCCCCGTCGTTCTTCAGCTCAGAGAGGATATTCGCAGCTGCCTGGCCTGACGCCTGCTTTTTTTCGCGCTCGATAAGCTCTCCGCTAAGACGTCCAGCTCGATATGTTACGTTGGCTTCGAGCCTATGGATCCCGTCACCCACTTCCTTACCGGAGCTTGCCTCGGTCGCGCTGGCTTCAATCGAAAAACCGCCTATGCCACGCTGGCCATGACCTTGGCCGCCGAAGCGCCCGACCTTGATGTTGTAGGAGCCTTTCGCGGCCCCGTCGCGGGTTTCCAGCATCATCGCGGCATCACGCACACTTTCATCGCAGCTCCTGTCATCGCGCTGGTCACGGTCATTGTCGTCTGGCTCATCCATAAAGCCAGGGGCAAGCCAACCAAAGCTCCCATTCGATGGCAGCTGCTCTGGTGCTTCGCTCTCATCGCGGATCTCAGTCATCTCCTGCTCGACTTCACCAATAACTATGGTATCCGGCCGTTCTTTCCGTTTAATCCGCGCTGGTACTCGTGGGATATCGTCTTCATTATCGAGCCTCTGCTTCTTGTCGCGCTATTGCTCGCCCTCGTCATGCCCTGGCTCTTCGGTCTCGCCGACCGTGAGATCGGAGCCAAACGCGTCCAGTTTCGCGGTCGGGGATGGGCCATCGGCGCGCTTGTCTTCGTGGCGCTTCTCTATGCGGTGCGCAATGCCGAACACGCCCATGCCCTCAGCCTCGTCCGAAATACGGGCGTAACCAGCGCACCCATTCTGCGTGTCGCCGCCGAGCCCGAGCCGATCAACCCATTTTTATGGCATGCCGTCATAGAGACGCCTGACTACTACCAGAGTGCCACCGTGCATACCCGCTCCGATCAGGTCGAGACCGACTCTGAGGGAGATGTCTTCTACAAGCCGCCAGTGACCATGGCTACCCTCGCCGCCAAGTGCTCCTGGCTGGGCCGGGTCTATCTCGATTGGGCAAGCTGGCCCGTCGTCGAAGATAAGGGTCCGATCACGCCTCCCGGCTACAACATCGATCCACCCAATCAGGACTGGCACACTGTGCAATTCCGCGATCTGCGATTCGACTATCCAATCTTTTCCCAGAAACCGAGTGAATCCGTCCTCTCGGGCTGGGTGTACGTCGGCCCTCAGCAGGAGATCGAAGGCATGTTCATGAGCGGAAAGGAGCAGAAATAAATTAGCACGAGATATTTCAGGTGCCATGCTCCGCTGGTTCTGATTAAAATCTCTTCCTGCCAGCAAGAGCTGGGGAGGTACCGCTCATGAACTACTCACGTATTGTTCTTGCGGCCTTGGGCGCGACCGCCGCTTACTTCGTCATCGGCTTTCTTACCTTTGCCGTTATGCCGTTCCTGGTTCGCGAGTTCCGCAAATACCCTGCCGTATATCGCTCAGAGGAAGGTATCAAGAGCGTGATGCCCTACGGCATGGTCGCCATCTTTGTCGGAATCCTTGTCCTGGCCATTCTCTACGCAATGATCTATCAAGGCGGATCAGGCTTCATCGAAGGCGCGCGTTTTGGTCTGCTCATCGGCATCTTTGCCGTCTGCGCTTTCGTCATCCACAATTACGTCAACCTGAACATCGGCCTCAAACTTACAGTCGAACAGGCCGTAGCTTATTTGATCGAGTGGATTGCTGTGGGCATTTCTATCGGATTGATTTACCGCCCTGTACGATGATGGTTGGGACGTGAACGTGAAATAATAGCTTTCTCAAGTCCTGCCGAGGTGAGAAAGATGTCTGCGTATCTTCTGGTCCTGTTTGCAATTCTGAGCCGCGTCACCGTGGCCTCGCATCACAGCTGGCTGAACTTTACCGCCATCGGGGGCTCACTGCTCTTCTTCGGCGCGCGCCGTTCGCTGCGTCAGGCTGCTCTGCCAGTCATCGCTCTTGCAGCGCTCGACTACTACATGACCGTTTACGTCTACAGCTATCCCTTCGCGGCGCAGGACTACCTCATCACCTGGGCATGGTATGCAGCCGTGGTCGTCCTCGGCCATCTGCTCCTGCGTGATCACCGCTCCGTCGGACGTGTCGCCGCAGCCGTCTTGCTCTCATCGACGTCGTTTTTCCTGGCAAGCAACTTCGCCAGCTGGACGCTGCTGCGCGGCTTCTATCCCCACACCTTCAGCGGCCTCATGACCGCTTACGCAGCCGGATTACCCTTCTACCGCAATGACCTGATCTCCACCGGCCTCGTTGCCGGATTGGCCTTCGGTTTGCCCGCGCTGGTACGCCAGTTCCGCGGTCATAATGGGGAAATGCATAGCGACAAAGCAGCCTAAATGATCAGGGCGATACGCAAGAATCGCCCTGATCATCTTCCACGATCCGGCATACGGAACCTGTATCAGCCCACTGCCGTTATCGCTTGGCGCCCAACCTTTCGAAGGTCAGCTCCGGAGCAAGGGCGCGTAAGAAACTTGGCGCATCGAACATCTCACCCGGTGCGAGTACTCCGACGCCCTTAGCACTGCCATCGAGTATGCGCTGAGTGGCTTCGACGACCAGCGGTGCCGTGAAGGCATAAATGTCGCGGCCCCGCGCAATCGCGCGGCGTGTCTCCATTCCATTTCGAACGATCACGTCTACCAAAAAGATCTGGGCCGAGCGTCCCGTCTCGTCAGCCGCTTCGGGCGGAGGTGTGGTGGAATCGCGAAGATCGCGGAGCGGCGCCAGGTTGATGTAGTTATGGAGATGAGACACCCGCAGGTGGCGGCCGATCACGATACTTTCCGTCAATGGCAGTTCCATCACATCCTGAGCGCCGAATGGTTCAGGAAACGCCCATGAGGATGTCGGCGCCGGATTGCCGAGCGGTGTCAGTTTGCCATCGGTGATGACAAGCCGTGGAGCGGTGTTCCGCTGCCCGGTGAGCCGCGTCCCCAACGTTGGCCGCCAGCTATCCAGAGCGATCCCAATGCGGATTTCATCGGCCGACTTCCAGTCTCCCATGGCAGCCGTGGCCAGAAGGTCGCCAAGACCGCCATAAAAGCCCATCGCGGGGACAACAACGATTTTGGCCTCCCGCGCCGATGCGGCAAATCGCTCGAAGGTGGCAAGCGCGCTGGGCTGTTCGGCAGTTACATCCAGATAGTGCATGCCCGCACGCAGCGCCGCCTCAATCAGGGGCTGCGCCGTGTCGAGAAACGGCCCTGCGCAATTGATCACCGCAGCCCCGCCTACGAGAGCCCGATCGAGCGATGCCGGGTCTTCAATATTCGCGGTCCTGCTCTCCATGCCCAGCTCTTGAAAACCAGACGCGGCCAGCCGCCCCGCATCGCGGCCAATTGGGATTGGTGTGAATCCGCGCCGCCGCAGCTCCGCCACGACGAAACGCCCTGTGTGACCCGAAGCTCCAAATACAGTGACGAAACGCCCCGATTCAGAGCTTATTCTATTTCGTACAGTCATCTATCTTCCAGCGATACAGACCTGTCTGTTTCTTATATAATACAAACAGGTCTGTAGCGTGAAAGAATATCTGCTAAAGAATCCGATCAGGAGGGTTCTCGAATGCGAAATAGTGCAGTGGCCGACACAGCCAGTCCGCTCCACAGCGCGGTGGATGTAAGAGAACGCATCCTCGAAACAGCATCCGCTCTCTTTTATCGCCACGGCGTGCGTGCTGTAGGCGTTGACCTCATCGTGGAAGAAGCCGGCGTTGCCAAAACCAGCCTCTATCGTCATTTTCGAACCAAGGATGACCTGATTGCCGCGTTTCTTCATCGTGAAGACGAGGACTTCTGGCGGTGCTGGGACAACACGACGCAGGGCCATCTTTCCGACCCCGAGGCCGAACTCGAAGCGCAACTAAAATGGATCGGAGAACGCGTTAGCCGGCCAAACTATCGCGGGTGCCCGCAGCTCAATGTCGCCGCGGAGTTTCCTGCCCTGGATCATCCCGCTCGCGCGGTCGCAACTGCGCACAAAAAAGAATTGAGGCGACGGCTGAGATCTCTTGCCGAACGTCTTCGCGCGAAGCGTCCCGATGAACTGTCAGCGCAGTTGTCGCTGCTCATCAACGGCGCCTTCGTCAGTTCACAGATGTTCTCGGCGGATGAAGCGACTCCCGTCCTTCTGGCGGCGTCGCACGCGTTAATCACGTCTGCCCGAGCGTGACGACTGCTGTGCATCCATGCCTTGTTGACGAGGCAACTTCTCCGGATTCAGGATTTAGACGGAGGGCTAGTTCTCGAATTCGCCCGTCCGCCGCTTGCTCATTCCCTTGCGGACGGCAAAGAAAACCAACAGTCCCAGCGCCGCTCCAATACCAACCAGCAACATCACCAGGTGCCGTTTCATCAGGTCATGAACGACGGTGACAATCTCTGGACCGTAGTAGAGAACCAGCAGTCCTTCGACGGTGAATCGTACCAATCTGCCGAGAAAGACGGCGGCAAGAAAATCCCGGACCTTCATCTCAAAGACTCCGGCTCCGAAGACAAAGAGCTTCCACGGAGTCGGCGGAGGCATCATCGACGGAATGAATAAGGCGATGAATTCCTGTCGTTCAAAACGGTCTCTAAGCTGCTCATAACGCGCGCGGTCCACACGCTTCAGGAGAAACAGTTCGCCACCGGCGCGTCCCAGGTAAAAGGGTAGAAGCCCTCCAATGGAGGAGCCGACAGCGGCCATGAGGCAGTAAAGGAAAAAGTGATGCCGGTCCTCCCATACATATCCCGAGATGAGGATGTCCATTGGCATCGGGATGCTGCTCGAATCGAGCAGAGCGATAGCGCCCGCGCCCCAGAAGCCGAGCGGCTTGAGAAAGGCGAAAAGCCAGGTGCTGAATTTCAGAAATAGGGCTGAGAGATGTTTCAAGATCTTTGTGTACTTTCCTGTTTCCAGTGTCTCATCCGGCCGTCTTTTCTTCCGGCTCCAGATGCGGCGTCTCCGTCCCGCCGAGCAGCGTCAGAGCGTGTGAGATCAGCGGAAGGACTGCGGTAAGGGAAGTGGCAGCGCCACGCGGACTTCCCGGCAGGTTCAGAATGAGAGACCGCCCCACGGTGCCGCACAGAGCCCGGCTCAGCGCAGCGTATTCTGTCTCTCGGCGGCCTTCGGCCCGCATGACTTCAGGAATGCCGTCGAGCAGCCGTTCGCACACATTCCGTGTAGATTCAGGAGTGACGTCACGCGGAGCAATACCGGTGCCACCGGTTGTGACGACAAAATCATGACGGCTGGCGCAGTCCCGTAAAGCATCTTCGATGGCCGGCTGATCGTCCGGAATCGTCAGCCTTTCAACAACTTCGAAGCCGCTGGCGGCAAGGATTTTCTCTACGGCCGGCCCGGAAAGATCGACGCGTTTGCCCTGATAACAGGAGTCGCTGACTGTAATGACGGCTGCCGTAAACATTACTTTTGATTGTAATGTCGGCACGACAAAGGCAATGCAAATGAATCAGAAGGCAGAACTTTTTCTTCCCGGGAACGTCTGAATACATAAGGTTTCCCCCGTCTGTGAGAGAATAAAAGCTGTCCCAGAGCCAGCGTCAGCGGTCTGAAACCGTCCTCGAATGCCCATCACTGAAGTCCCAACCAGTCCTGTTGGCGCGCCACCCGAGCCGCCGCGGAATCCGAAACGCGCAAGATACGAAACCCTTGAACGCCACGAATTGTTGCAGGTCATGGACGATCTGGAGGACGAGCGTTCGCGCGCACGGCGCCGCGAGTTTTTCTGGATTTCGATCATTGTCCACATGATCATTTTCTGGCTCCTGCTTTATGGACCGAAATATGTCTGGAACCGCCATGTCCGCGTCGTCGATCCATCTTCAATTCTGAAGCAGCGTGAAAAAGAGCTGACCTATCTCGATCTGCCGCCAGATGCATTAAAGCAGGCAAAACCGAAGCAATCGGACGTTATTTCGGACAAAAACCGCACAGCTCAGTCGAAAAATCCAACACTGGATAAGAAGACTCTGCGGGAACTTGAAGCCATGAAGCGTGCCGGACCGCCTGCTCCGGCTCCACAGCCGGCGCCGCAAATAGGACAGGCCCCGCAACCTGCGGCGCCACAACAGGCGCAGCAGACACCACCCCCACCGCAGCCCATGCCGCAGCAGCGGCCCACACAGCCGTTGCAGACGCAGCAGCAAGCGCAAATGGAAGCTCCAAAGCCCGCACCCACGCAGCCGAACTTTAATACGGGAGCAACAACAGCGGCTCAGGCAATCCAGCAGGCAGCACGAAATGCAATGCAGCCGGGCCCGATTGGCGGGGGCGGCGATATGGGACAGAACGCGCCCTCGCAGCATCCAGGTACGAGTGGCGCCGTCGATATTCTCAGCGACACGATGGGCGTCGATTTCGGCCCCTATATCCGTCGCGTGATCTACGATACAGAGCGCTCCTGGTGGCCGATTATTCCTGAGTCGGCGCGGCCTCCGCTGATGAAACAGGGCAAGGTCGGTATTCGTTTCCGCATCCTGGCCGACGGCAGCGTGAAGCAGATGATTCTTGAATTCCCTTCAGGAGATGTAGCGCTCGATCACGCCGCATGGGGCGGCATCACAGGAGCGTCGCCTTATCCTCCGCTGCCCAAGCAGTTCAAAGGTCCATATCTCGAACTGCGGTTCTATTTCCTTTACAACATCAAGCCCGGGGATGAGTAACGCGCACGCATACCGCAAGCGGCAGATCGTCGGCCTGCTTCTGATTGCCGCCGTGCTGCTGGGCATCGCACTGCTGCGCGCCCCGGCGCATACCATCTTTCCTCAGGGATGGTGGCACGTTTGGTAGAACCTCTTGTGATCGTGCTGGCCGGACCGACAGCCAGCGGCAAGACATCGCTGTCGTTGCATCTGGCAGAGCGCTTTGGCGGGGAAATCGTAAGCTGCGATTCGGTCGCTGTGTATCGCGATATGGAGATCGGCACCGCTAAGCCGGATAAGGCGGATCGTGAGCGGCTGCCCCACCACCTGATCGATGTTGTCGATCCGACGGAGAACTACACCGCAGGCGACTATAGCCGCGACGCCCGTGCTGCGCTCTCGGCGATCGTTGCGCGAGGGCACCTACCGATCATTACTGGAGGAACGGGGCTTTATCTCCGTGCTCTCGTCGATGGACTCTTCGCCGGACCGCAGAGATCCGAATCACTGCGCGAGCGGCTGAAGTTAAGCGACAAGCGGCGCGGTCCCGGTTGGCTCTACAAAGTCCTGATGCGGCTCGATCCGAAATCCGCTGAGCGTATTCATCCGAACGACAAGCCTAAGCTAATCCGCGCGCTTGAGGTTTGTATTGCTGCCAAACAGCCAATGTCGCAGGTATGGGAGCAGGGGCGCGATGCGCTCAAGGGCTTTCGCATTCTGCGCGTCGGACTTGAGCCGGACCGCGACTGTCTGTATCAGCGCATTAATAGGCGTGCTGCGGAAATGTTCCAGAATGGGCTGGTGGAGGAGACGCGCTTGCTGCTGGAAAAGTATGGCGAGGCGCGACCCTTCGACTCGTTGGGATATAAACAGGCGCGATCGTTATTAAGCGGAGATCTGCGCGAGACCGACGCGATTGCGCTCGCGCAGCAAGGGCACCGCAACTATGCCAAGCGCCAGCTGACTTGGTTTCGACGGGAGCCGGAAATGTACTGGCTGCATGGCTTTGGCGATGAGCAGCGGATCAGACAAAAGGCTATCGGGATGGTGGAAGAAGCGGTCTGTTGATTGCCAATGCAATCCAGGCTGTTTCACCAATAGCTTGGTACACTGAAATGTTTTGCGAGATGGAGTGAAAGCATGTCACAAACGATGCAGGCGATCGTAAAGCCTGAGGCGAAAGCCGGAATCGAAATGCGGGAGGTACCGGTACCCACTTTTGGACCTTCTGATGTACTGGTGAAAGTGGAAGCTGCCTCTGTGTGCGGCACCGATCTGCATATCTATAACTGGGACCAGTGGGCGCAGGGACGCATTCAGCCGCCGCTTATTCCCGGCCACGAGTTCTGCGGCGTAGTCGCCGCTGTGGGCAAGGATGTAACCACAGTGAAAGAAGGCGATTTCGTCTCCGCGGAAATGCATGTGGCCTGCGGTAAATGTCTGCAGTGCCGAACCGGGCAGGCGCATATCTGTCAGTATGTGAAGATCATCGGCGTCGATGCCGACGGCGCATTCGCTGAATTTGTAACCATCCCAGAGACGAATATCTGGAAGCTTGATCCAGCACTCCCGTGCGAGTACGCATCGATCCTTGATCCGCTGGGAAATGCGGTTCACACGGTTCTCGCAGGAGACATTGCGGCGAAGACCGTCGCCGTGATCGGCTGCGGACCTATCGGGTTATTTGCCATCGCCGTGGCGCAGGCCTGTGGTGCAGCTTCCGTCTATGCGCTCGAAGTCAATGAGCATCGTCGTGCTCTTGCGAAACAAATGGGAGCAAATGAAGCTCTGAATCCTGCAAAGGATGACGTGCTGACATTGATTCAAGAACAGACGAATGGCGTTGGTGTCGATGTGGTGCTTGAGATGTCGGGTCATCCGGATGCCATGCGCCAGGGCTTTCGCATTCTGCGCACGGGAGGTCGAGTTTCACTGCTGGGTATTCCGTCGAAGCCGGTTGAAATCGACTTTGCCAATGACATCATCTTCAAGGGCGCGATTGTTCAAGGTATTAATGGACGAAAGATGTACGAGACCTGGTATCAGATGGAAGCTCTATTGAAGACGGGCAAGCTCGATCTGTCGCCGGTGATTACACACCGCCTTCCGATGAAGGATTTTGCCAAAGGCATGGACCTGCTCAAGAGCGGCGAGGCCAGCAAGATCGTGCTGTTTCCCTAGAGCTGAATCGGAGGCGCGGACATACTCGTGCCTTCGCCTGATTTATCCTCAAAGAGATCATGTCGCAAGAAGCCATTCCATCCTTAGGCGGCTATAGCGAAGCCGCATTAGACCAGGCGTTTGCCGCATTGGCGCATGAGGTAGAGGCCTCAGCGCAATCGCTTACGTCTGCCGAAGCCGTTGAGGCATTTCGCCTGCACTGGCTGGGCCGCAAGCAGGGCCGTCTCAAGTCGATTAGCGATGCGTGGCTTAAATCCGCGCCCGTTGAGGCGAAAAAGCTTATCGGGCAGCGATTCAATCAGCTCAAGGCACAGATTGAATCGCGTCTCGAAAGCGCCACCGGCGCAAGTAGCCAGAATGCGCTCGACGCTGAAGCCATCGACATTACGCTGCCGGGCACACATCGCGCTCTTGGCGCCGAACACCCGCTGATCAAGACAATGCACGAAATGGTCGCGGTCTTCCAGCGCATGGGCTACTCGGTCGGCGTCGGACCTGAGGTTGAGACGGATTTCTACAACTTCGAATCGCTGAACTTTCCGCCGGGGCATCCAGCACGCGACACGCAAGACACGCTGGTCGTGGCTAATCAGGAGCGCAAGCCGTTGCGTGACCGCCTGTTGATGCGCACGCATACCTCGCCTGTGCAGATCCGGACGATGGAACAACAGCCGCCTCCGGTGCGCATCGTCATCCCGGGCAAGGTGCATCGCAACGATGCAGCCGATGCCACGCACTCGCCGATCTTTCATCAGATTGAAGGTCTCTGCGTCGATATCGATGTCACATTCTCTGACCTGAAGGGCACGCTCGATCATGCCATGAAGGAGTTTTTCGGCTCCAGCGTGAAGACGCGTTTCTTTCCGTCGTTTTTCCCTTTCACCGAGCCGAGCGCCGACGTGCAGATCAGCTGTCCTTTCTGCGGCGGCAAGGGCTGTCGCAAGTGTAAGCACTCGGGCTGGATTGAGCTGCTGGGCTGTGGCATGGTCGACCCTGCGGTCTTTGGATTTGTGCAGCAGAAACAGCCTGCCTACGATCCGAAGAAGATTAGTGGCTTCGCCTTCGGCATGGGTGTCGATCGCATTGCCATGATGAAGTATGGCATCAGTGACATCAGCTTGTTGTATTCCGGTGATGCGCGCTTTCTGGAGCAGTTCGCATGAAGATTCTTTCCAAATGGCTCCGCTCGTATCTGCCGCAATTTAATGTCACCGATCGCCAGCTCGCTGATGATTTGACCCTGCGCGGCATTGCTGTTGAAGGTGTGTTTGATCTTGGAGCGGATGGCTCGCTCTTTGAGATGGACATCACGACGAATCGCGTAGATGCGATGAATCATTACGGCATTGCGCGTGAAGCGGCGACGATCTATGGCCTGAAGTTGAACCCGCTTCATCCGACACTCCCGCAAGCGACGCCAGCACTAAAGCCGTATCCGATCAAGATTGAAGCTCCTGAGCTTTGCGGGCGCTTCACCGCCCGCGTGCTGCGCAACGTGAAGATCACGCAATCGACCGGCATTGTGGCGGAGCGCTTCCACCTGCTCGAACAGAAGCTCATTTCTAACGCTGTGGACGCTACAAACTTCGTCACCATGGCAATGGGCCATCCGACGCATGCGTTTGATCTGGATAAGGTAGAAGGCGGCATCCTGCTGCGCCGCGCGCGCAAGGGTGAAAAGCTCAAGACTCTCGACGGAATAGACCGCACGCTTGATCCCGACGATCTCGTTGTAGCTGACGAAAAGAAGGCGCTCGCCATCGCCGGTGTGATGGGCGGCTGGGACACGATGATTACGCCCGAGACGACGAACATTCTCGTTGAAGCGGCATGGTTCGATCCTGGCACCGTGCGTCGCAGCTCGAAGCGCCATCTGCTGCATACTGATGCCTCGCACCGCTTTGAACGAGGAGCGGATTTCAATGCGCCACCAGTAGCATCGGCGTTGGTCAGCAGTATCATTCTCGAAGCTGGCGGCGAAATCGGAGGCGACTTTGTGGATATCGTCATTCCAGAGGCGGAACGTCGAACGGCGAAGCGTCCGGCAATCGCCTTTGCGGTAAGTGAAGCGCAGCGCATTCTGGGTGCGACCGAAGATAGGAAAGGGATCACCGCTTCGGCCGCCAAAGCCATTCTCACTGGGCTTGGCTGCGAGGTGAGCGCAGACGCAACGGTGGTTACTTCATCCGTGGAAAAGAATCTCGATCCATCGCGCGCGGTTTCTTCGCCCATTGCGAACGTTGTGGAATACCCGGTCAAACTGCCCAGCTGGCGTCTTGACCTGGAACGCGAGATCGATCTGATTGAAGAGATCGCGCGCGTCTACGGCTATAACCGTTTTCAGAACACGCTGCCGTCATTTGAAGGCGCAGTTGTCGAGCTGCCGTGGGCAGAAAAAGAATCGACCATCCGCACCACGTTGCGCGGTCTTGGCTGGACAGAGGCTGTTTCCAGCACGTTCTGCTCCGCAGCAGACGCAGCCGCATTTGCACCTCAGCCGAACTCTGCAGTCCCGCTTGGCAATCCGCTGAGCGAAGAGGCTGGCATGCTGCGGCCTTCCCTGGCCTCGGGAATGCTCGGGATGCTTGCGCTCAACCTGAACCGTGACATGGAAGACGTGATGCTCTTCGAATTGGGTACGGTATTCCACGGTTCCACAGACAGAGTTGAGGAAAAGCCGTCACTCTCGATTGGCGCCACTGGCAAGCTGCCACTTGAAGGGCCGCACCAGCCATCGCGTGAGCTCGACTTCTACGACATGAAGGGCAGCATCGAAGCACTACTAGGCAAATTCTCTTCGAAGTCGATCTATTTCGACCGCTTTCCGTCGGACTCGGGACTGATGCCGGCATGGCTGCATCCTGGCCGCTCGGCCCGCGCAGTGATCGATGGTGCCACTGTTGGATACTTTGGCCAGCTTCATCCGGCGGAGGCTCAACGGCGCAAGCTGAAGCAGTTAGTTTTTGTTGGTGAAATTTACGTTGATCGTCTATACCGGCAGAATCTGCGGCAGCCTGTCGTACGCGAGTTGTCGCGCTTCCAGGCTGTGCGGCGTGATTTCTCCTTCATCCTCAGCGAGACCACACCATGGGCGCGGGTAGCCGAAGCGCTTAGCGCGCTGGGAATTCCTGAGCTACAGAACTTTGAAGTCGGGGAAATTCTCAGCGACAAGGACTCGAAGCTCGTTCCTGCCGGTCATATTTCTCTTTTGCTGCGAACGGTCTTTCAGGCTACGGATCGCACGCTGCAGGAAGAAGAATTGCAAAATTATGCGCAGCGGGTGGTGACGGCCGTGGAAAAGCTGGGTGGAAAATTGCGCGGCTGATCGCTCTCTTACTTTTTCTTGTTATGAGTCGCCGTTATTCTGAAATGGCGGCTCACTCTTTTCGTGGTCATCTTTCTTGTGAGACCGGCAAAGCAACTTACACATTTCAAAGCTATCCACTCAAGACAAACGCGCTCTGTGTAACAAACTGGTTGCGCTTTCTTGTATTCTCGGGTTTTCTGGCATTTTCCTCTATGCGAAACCAGCTATACTGCGCGAAGAACGCTTGAATTTTCTCCGGTAAATGAGGTATTTCGATGTCCACCCTAGCACTCCATGATGCTGAACTGAATCTTGCTGCCGATGATCTCAGCGCACTCGAACAACGGGTATTGCGCACGGTCGAGCTGCTCAAAAAAGAGCGCGAAGCGCGCGCCACCGCCGAGCAGAATTCTGCAACCTTGCAGCAACTTCTTGACGAGCAATCCGCACAACTGACGGCAGTGCAGGAGCAGGTCAAGACCTTTGAGCAGGAGCGCGAAGCCGTACGTCAGCGCGTAGAGCGCCTGTTGAACCAGCTGGACGAAATTTCTGCCTGAGATTTATCGAACAGGAGAAGCAGTACCTATGGCCGATTCTCAGAATGAAAACATCGACGCCACGCAGTTTGTCACGGTAGACATCTACGACCAGACCTATCGGCTGCGTGGACAGGACCCGGAGTATATCCACCAGCTCGCCGATGTTGTCGATACGAAGATGCGCGCGGTGGCGGTGCAGGGCAAGTCCGTGGATTCGCTGCGTGTTGCCGTGCTGGCCGCGCTGAATATCGCCGACGAGCTGGCCTCGCTCGAACAGCGCTATAACTCGCTGATGGGGGCGCAGAAGGAAAACGTGCGTGACCGTGCCAGCCGTCTCAACGGCCTGCTGGATGCTGTGCTGAGCGAAGAACGGAAGATCAGTTAAGCGACTTAAGTCTTCTGGTTACAATGTGCTTCCGGACGCGACTTGCAATCCTCGCCATCTGCCGCTAGCATCCAAAATAGAACCGGCCTGCAAAGCAGGTGGATGCGATAATCGTCGGTTGAACCTACATTCATTGAACAGGGAGCTCGACTCGACAAATCGGCTCGGTGTGCAGTGTCCGCCAGTTCGGAATGCCTAAAGAGCCGCGGAGAGTTCCCACCGTCTTAGGACGGGTTCACCGACGCATCGTTCCACGGCCCCGCGGGTCGGTTTTGCTTTGCAAACGAATCGTTACTCTGGCTGAGGGCTGAATCGTGAGCCAGCACGCAATAAAGCAAGAATCCGCTTGTATCCACGCCTTTTCCAGTTCGGCCATGTTGCCATTCCTACTTACGGAGTTTTCGCGGCCATTGCATTGGTCGCAGCTCTTGTGCTGGCCTCGGACACGGCGCGGCGCCTGAATCTTGATCCAAATAAAATCTGGAATCTGAGCCTGCTGGGAATTTTCACCGCACTGCTTGGCTCACGACTGTTGCTGGCACTCTTTCACCTGCAAGATTTTCTGGCTCATCCGTTCTGGATATTGGGTCTGGTGACGATCCGAAGCCACGGGGTCTTTTATGGCGGTGTGCTGATGGCGGCCTTGGTGTGTCTCGTATACATGCTTTCCGCTGGATTGCCGATTCTTCGCACGCTCGATTGCGTGGTCCCTGCGGCCGCGCTTTTTCTCGCAATCCACAGTCTTGGAGCTTTCCTGGCCGGGTCGGACTATGGCGTTTCCACTATAAAGCCCTGGGGCGTGATTTACAGGCACCGGCTTGCGACACTTTGGTCCGGCACCCCGATTGGAGTGCGCCTACACCCGGTGCAGATTTATGAAGCGCTTTTTCTCAGTCTGCTCTTTGTTTTCTTGCTCGTGTGGCTTCCTCGCAGGCGTCAGGACGGCGATCTAGCAGGCGGGTTTTTCTTCGTCTACGGGGTCATGCTGTTTTTTCTGGATTTTTATCGCGGAGATCGCACGTTTTTGTTCGGAGGAGCCATCTCCAGCGCACAGCTGCTGGCAACCGGCCTGATTCTTGTCGGGGGAGCACTCTGGTTAGGGCGAAAACCCACATTGGCCTCACCGGCATCCATGCAGATATGATTCGCAAACTCAAATCCGGTGAATACAGGCTCTATTCCCGCAAAAAGGATGCGTCCACTGGCAAGCGGCGCAATCTGGGCACCTTTGCTTCGTTGGAAAAGGCAAAGCAGCACGAGCGGGAAGTGCAGTATTTCAAGAAGCACTAAAAATAGAGCGCAAAATGTAAAACGCCCGTGGACCGTTATGTCCACGGGCGTTACAACTGTGTAGCCCTCCCCCAAGTGCTACTCAATGTTTAGACTCTAACCTCATCCCTTAGGGCCGCCAATCCCCGATTCGTTTCTAAAGAGGTACAAACTGGTAATCGTTTTCAGTTACCGGAGGTCGATTCGGTGTGCCAACCTTGGACACGATAGACTCTCCCAAGACACTGATGGCGCACATCAATAGCTTCGTCCGCATTCCGCTGTTGACCGTGCGTCAGCGCATTCGTCCGCTTCCGCGTATTGGCCTTCTCGACGAGGATTGCGTCCGTATGCGCGTTTGGCCGAACGACATCGACTTCAATTTTCATCTCAACAATTCGAGATATCTCAGCTGTATGGATTACGGCCGTATCCATATGCTGGCGGTCAACGGACTTCTCACCCATGCGTTGAAAGCCCGCTGGATACCGCTCGTCGGGTCTGTGGATATCACCTATCGCCGATCCCTGGATCTTTTTGCAGTCTTCGAGCTGAGAACCCGCACCCTTTGCTGGGACGAGAAGTGGTTCTACATGGAGCAGAGATTTCACTCGAAGCACGGTCTTGCCGCTTTGGCGTGGGTAAAGGGGCTCTTTCGCAGCAGAAATGGGAATATTCCGCCGCAGTCGATCGTCGATCTGGTTTCGCCGGGATTCGCTTCGCCACCCATCTCTGAGGCGGTAGCGCGGTGGAATGAAACCACAAAATTCAGGCTGGATGATGCTGAGAGCTTGTGAAGCAAGTTTTTACTGACGAACTTCGACAGCCTCTGTAGCAAAATAGGAAACTACATCGATTTCAGGAGCAGGAATGTTTCGACCGTTTCGCCTCGCCGGGGTTTCTCTCATTGTCCTCTGTTCTGCCACTGCCATTTTCAGCCAGACGCAGGTTCCCGCCATCGCCGGCGTGCCGCAGGACGCCCAGCGGGCGGCGTCGAGCATTGATGCGGAGAGGATACGAGCCCATGTGCGCTTTCTATCGAGCGACCTGCTGGAAGGGCGCGGTCCTGGACAACGCGGAGCTGAAATTGCTGCGGATTACATTGCGACGCAATTTGCGCTTGAGGGTTTGAAGCCCGCAGGTGACAACGGCAGCTATTTCCAAAAGGTTCCGCTCTATGCTGTGCATACTGTGGAAGACCAGACCACAGCCGCATTCGTTCCGAAAAGCGGCCAGCCCATTTCAATTGCTTATGGAGAAGACTTTGTCGCCAAGGATCAGACTGGACTGGAATCGGCAGAGATAGACGCTCCCATCGTTTTTGTCGGGTATGGCATTAATGCTCCGGAATACCACTGGAATGACTACGCCGGTGTCGATGTAAAGGGGAAGATACTGCTGGTCATTGTGAATGAGCCGCCTTCGACCGACGAGAGCTTCTTCAAAGGCAAGACAATGACGTATTACGGCCGCTGGACCTACAAATACGAGGAAGCATCGCGACAGGGTGCTTTAGGTGTGCTCATTATCCATCGGACCGATCTCGCCAGTTATCCGTGGCACGTTGTGCGCGATTCTCAGGCGATCGAGAAGTCGTACCTGCAGGGTGATCCCACGGCAACATTGAAGGCCGCGAGCTGGATCCAGCACGATGTAGCGCAGAAGCTGCTCACCGCCGCCGGACAGGGCAATGTGGATGCCATGATTGAAGCCGCCGGCAAACCCGGCTTCCATGCCGTAGAGCTGCCAGTACGTTTCAAGGCGCACATTGTCAGCAAAGTTCGCCGCTACCAGTCAGACAACGTGATCGCGGAAGTGCCGGGAGCGCAGCCGGGGCAGGCGGTGCTTTATTCCGCGCATTACGATCATCTCGGCATCGATCATGACGCGAAGGGCGATCAGATTTATAACGGAGCCGCCGACAATGGCACCGGTTGCGGCATATTGCTTGAGATGGCGCGAGCATGGTCGCAAGTGCATCCTCCCCATAGCGTCTATTTTTCTGCGGTCACGGCAGAGGAGCAGGGACTATTGGGATCGCAATGGCTCGGCATGCATCCACCGGTAGCGGCTTCGCAGATCGCTCTCGATTTGAACTATGACATGTTGAATCCCATCGGTATTCCCACTGCGACCGATGTAAATGGAGCCGAGCGTACGACGTTTTATCCCGAAGTGGAGAAGATGGCCCAGGCGTTCCAGCTGACGATTGAGACGGATCAATTTCCCGGAGCAGGGCACTACTATCGTTCCGATCACTTCAGTTTCGCGCGCGTCGGCGTTCCAGCCTTCTCCATTGGCCAAGGCACCACTTTCGAAGGGCATACGCCGGAGTGGGGAAAGCAGCAGATGGAAGATTTCGTCGCTCACCGATACCACCAGCCTTCGGATGAATATAACGCCGGAATGGATTTTCGAGGCAATGCCAGAATGGCGCAGTTCGGGTTCATACTTGGGTGGGAAGCGTCGTCGTCGCCGAAGAGCGTCGGCTGGCAGCCTGGCGATGAATTTGAGGCCGCTCGAAAAAAGAGCCAGTGAAAATTCAGGAGATGAGATGAGGCAGCGGACGTTATGGGAAGGAGTGGCTCTCCTAATGCTCCTTTCCTGGCCGCCCCTGATAGGCCAGAGTAGTACCGAGCCGGCACTGCACCACAGAGGCGATCCGGATACTTCGGATCGTCCCATTGTGGTGAAAAAGGCCAGAACGAATTCGCTCATCCCCGAGGACGCGTCCGGCGAATATATGCTTGGCCATCCGGGCGAAGCGGTCGAGATTACGATGCAGTTTGGCGACTTGAGCGGTTATATCTCACGTCAGGGAGACGGCGAAAGCGACAGCGGAACTCCCCTGACCTTCTTCTTCGACCAGACATCCATGCATGGCCAGGAACTTCGTTTTGCAACCCGCCAGATACATGGAATCTGGTATTCGTTTCAAGGGACCATTGTGCGTGGTCCCGGAAAAACGAAAGAGGATGAAGGCTATTATCTGCTGGAGGGCGAATTAGTGCAGCATAATGCCGTAGAAAAGACGGAAATACGCCGCTCCGTGAGCCTAAAATCGGGTCGCCAATTCAGCTAAAACTAAGCGCGTTTGCGGAGGGGAAGCTGAAATTCCTCAACTTCTGCCGGAACGCCGCTTGGTCCAGCCGACTCTGCCGCGAAAAAATCGGCATCTTCCTCTGTGATTTTGCTCGTCAGGTCTTGAGATAAATAGATCAGTGTCCCGATCGCTACTCCGGCCAGGAACCCGCCAGTGAATCCTCTCCAATAATCGATACGTTGAATCATTTCATGTAAGACGGGTTAGTGGAATAAGCGGTTGCCTTTAATTTACTAAGATATATCTAAAATAGTTTGACCCCTTTAGATATTAGATATATTTTTAGATATATCTAAATAAGTCCATGAAAGGAATTAAATATGTTCGGACACAGAAACAATGATGAGGGGTGCGGGGGTAGATCGCACTATGGAAAGCACTTCCGCGGCGGCCGGCATGGTTTTTTTGCGGAAATGGGCGACCTCTGGGGCCGACAGGGACATCGCTTTGGCGGAGAGATGAGTGGACGCCTTTTTGATAATGGTGAGCTGCGCTTTGTGATTCTGCAACTGATTACAGAGAAGCCGAGTTATGGCTACGAGATCATCAAGGCTATCGGAGAAAAGCTATCCGGCGTTTATGCCCCCAGCCCCGGCGTAGTTTATCCGACGCTGACGATGCTGGAAGAGGAAGGCTTTGCCACTGTCAGCACAACGGATGGCGCCAAGAAGCTGTATGCCATTACCGAAGCTGGGATGGAGGAGCTGAAGGCACATAAGGCGCAGGTCGAAGCGATTTTTTCGCGGATTGAGCAGATCGGATCAGCGTTTGGCCGTGGCCGCTCGCCTCAGATCATGCGCGCAATGCACAATTTCAAACTTGCCCTGAAGCTGCGGTTTGCCCAGGGGGACCTTACGAAAGAACAGGTGAGCAAAATTGCGGAGATTATCGATGCTGCCGCCAAGGGAATTGAATCCATTTGAGCCGACGTCCGCGGAAAATTCTGACTACCGGAGGCTTGCGGCGAAGGGAGAGAATGCTGTGGACATGCAGGAACGAGTCAACGAGCTTGAGGCCAGTAATTTGTACCTTCAATCGCTGGTAGTAGAGCTTCTGGATAAAAACGAACAACTACGACGTAAAGTTGCGGCGGAGAAGCAGACCTTGGATCAGTAATAGTCTGCGCAACTGAGGTAATAACCGCAATGATTGCATACCAGCTTACAGCGGTGGCTGCTCAACTGCGTCGAGCAGTTAGGGCAGTATACGGAATGATGCTTCGGTTCACTGTCGCCCTGCAGCCCGGCAGGAGTTTCATCCGCGTTTGGCGCTTGCATGTACACCAGAACATTAAATCAAATTTTCAAGAACTAAGGCACTCCCTTTCACGGCATTGTGCTCCCGGGATACTCATTCGACTCGGCTGAGTTGGATTGATATGCTCGAAGCTGCACTGAAGAAAAGGCGCACGTAGCAACGCGGAGACTTTTCCCCGAAAGGAGCAATTATGGAGCGTACGGCAAGCGCCGTCTGGAAGGGCGGCTTGAAGGAAGGCAAAGGCACCATTTCCTCGCAGAGCGGAGTTTTGAAGGAGACACAATACTCTTTCAGCACACGATTCGAAGATGGAATCGGAACGAATCCGGAAGAACTGATTGCCGCTGCACATGCTGGATGTTTCACCATGGCATTAAGCGCACAGCTGGGAAATGCGAATCTGACGCCCGAATCGCTGGAAACAACAGCGTCGGTCAAATTCGAAAAGACGGATGCCGGGTTTACGATTACGGCCATCCACCTGACAACGCGGGCGAAGGTTCCGGGCGCAACTGAATCTGCTTTTGAGACGGCAGCGCAGAATGCCAAGAACGGCTGCCCGATTTCGCGGCTCTTCAAAGGAAATACCGAGGTCACTCTGGACGCAAAGCTGGCCTAATATTTTCTTCTATACAACGCCGTCGGGATCTTACCCGGCGGCGTTTTCACTGTGAGCGCGAAGAAATTCGCGAAGGTCGCGATTGATGCTCGTCGCCTGCTGCACTCCCTGATCGAGCATCTGGTGCCACTGCCGCCCGTTGTCATCCAGATTTACTGTGCCAAGCAGGTAGCTGGTCTGCAGAATGACCTCGAGTGCGTTGCTCAGGTCGTGTGAAAGACGGCGAAGTTGAGTTGCAGTATCGGCGGGAATGAGCGTTGCATTATTTTGTTGAGTCATGAATGCATTTGTCCTGAGGGGATGTCCTGTGCAGGCTCAATTCTATCGGGTGCGAAGTTGAGTCGCTGCGTTGACACAATTTTAACGACAAAGTACCCTAGGAATTACTGCTCGTCCAGCCGTTCGCGCTGGACTTCTTCCCGTGCCGAAGTGGCGGAATTGGCAGACGCGCATGGTTCAGGTCCATGTACTCGCAAGGGTGTGGGGGTTCGAGTCCCTTCTTCGGCACCAAATCAGAAACAAATCCAAGATTTTCATCTGAAGCTGACCACGTAGCGTTTATCTGCAACGCCAGGATAGCGGGCTTAGCGGGATTGTGGTGGGACTACCTCCAAGAGTACGGATTTTTAGAGCGCTCAGGGTGGGCATTGACGCGAGGGAATGACGCGTGTAATTTTATAGCGAACATAAGGCGAAGATGCCTCGCTCAAGCCCACAGCCAGCTTGAAGTTCAGTCGCATAAGTCCCATGAGACGAGTAGTCAGAGGTTTTTCTCAGGAAATCGAATCGGATGACGCAGACAGCGTCAGCGATCCAGTCAACAGCGTTACTCACATGCGTTGCTATGCTGCAGCTCTTCGTCGGGAACTCAATGAGAGCAATCGGAGATATGCGACGGAAAACCGGCTGTCGCATGAACTCTCGTACGGCCAGATGCCATCGATTGTGTATCCGCCCGACGAAGATAATCGTCACGGAAATTTTATTTCAGAGTCCTATAACGCAATTTGTGCGGATCCAAGCTGGAGCCGGAGGCTGAATAAGGTCCATACGACTGCGCGAACTTCGTTACCGAAGATGGATCGACGCTGGCGGGAGCTCGATTGCGCCACCAGTTCGGATGCACTCCTGATGAATATTTTTTGTTATCCCGAATTGGCAGCAAATCGAGGAGTCCTGGCGCTGCTCGGGGTGGACGACGGCGTAAGGGCAATATTTGGCTATAAGCCTCGCATTCCTCTCAAAACGGGTAAATTCGACCGAACGGAGGTCGATATGAAACTTGGAGACCTCCTGGTCGAAGCGAAGCTCACCGAAGCAGATTTCCAGAAATGCGCTTTCTCTTGCATGGAGCGTTATCGCGATTTCAGAGAAGTATTCGATGAAGATCTATTACCTTCGTCGAGCGGCTTGCTCCTGTCCTGTCAATTATTACGAAATGTTCTCGCTGCCTATGGAGAAGGGCGTTCATTCTGTGTTTTTTGTGATCATCGCCGGCCTGATTTAATAGAAGCCTGGTATGACATCATTCGGGCTGTGAGGCCGATGGAACTGAGGTGCAGATTGAACCTCCTGACGTGGCAGGAGCTAGCTGCGGTTCTTCCTATCGCTTTGCGAAGGTTCTTGGCCGACAAGTACGGAATCGGCCAATGCCTTGAGCCGCATTGATCGCGTGCAACAACTCCTCTTTAAGGCTTTCTGCCGGCTGGAGCTGTCTTATTCGAAATCATGGATTGAATAATCTCATCCAGGACTGCTGGTGTTCCCTCAACCCGTTGGAACGCCGGATACTTGTCGCCTTCATGGTAATTCAGGCTGATTTGATAGATATATGTATCCGACTGAACGATCAGGTGAATCGGTTCGGTGCTTCCTTTTGCGCTTTTGATGGCATCGTGGAGTATTTCCGGAGAGAAGGCTCGTCCGTTTACTGCAATGATCTTTTCGCCGGGAGCGAGCTTCGCTTCATCCGCTGCGGAGTAGATGCGTACGTCAGCGATTGTTCCGTCGTGACGCAGGCGCAGGCCGGCTGAGAACCAGGCATCAATGTTGCCGCTGATTGAGAGCATCGCTTGTTCGTAGCTGGTGGGTTTGTCTGTGTAGATCAGCTTATAGCCGCCACGTTCAATGCCGGCGAGATTGGCGTGAGGGTTGAGGGTCGTAATGCGCTCGTGAAGAAAAGCAGCCCAGTCATTTGGGACGACTTTGTTGAGCGTTTTCGCCACATCATCAAAGGTATATGGGACAACTATCGGCCCTGTGTCGAGGCCATTGCCCACGAACAATACGAGGAAGTCGTGCAATGATTTCTGATCGTGTGTAAGCTGGCGGATTGTAGTATCAACATCCAGCCAGAGAAGCTCGCCTTCGTCGTAATAATCCTGACCGCGACGCCAGTTTGACCATGCCGGGTTTCCACCGCGAAGAATAGAAGCGGCGACGGCTGTATCTTCAGTGTTACGCCAGGTCCGACCAGGTTTGTTATCCAGGTTTGCCGCAGAATATGCGAGCGCCTCGCGGTACTGCGCGGGAGTAAGCAAGCCGGAACGAGCAGCGAGAACGTTGCCAAGATACTGCGTCATGCCTTCATACACCCACAGCAACTGGCCCTGCATTGGCGTGGCGTAATCAGGCGTTGCTAATCCTGCCGGACGGCGATATTTGCCGTTCCAGGAGTGCGTGAACTCATGTGCCAGCAGGTCTCCATCCAACATGGCGTGCTGATCGTTAGCAAAGCCTTTTTCGCCGACGCCATTGTCGGATGACTGGTGATGTTCCAGTCCCTCGCCGCCCGCATAATCCGATAGCGTCAGCAGGAAATGGTAACTGTTGTAATGATGCGAACTGTACATCGCTCCTGCTTCGTGAACGAGATTGTTGAGCGAAGCGAGGAATTGCGGGCGCAGTTCAACATCTTCCGGCGCATCGCCGGCCACGTCTAGAAAGTGCTTTGGCGTGACATCTGCAGCCAGAGGAATTTCTTTGAAGTATTGTCCTGTAAGGACAGGTGAATCTTCGAGCATTTCCACGGTGACAGGAGCGAAATGCGTAGTGCTTCCCTCCGTTCCGGTAGGCGTAAGCGCCGTACCCACACCCCAGCCGGAGGGAACTTTGACGGAAGGCTGAATCTGAATCTCACGCACCGGAACGCCGGTGGGATAGAGCAGAAACTTTTCCCACTCCAGCATGGCGAGCTTGTCGGAGACCCGGGCCGTTACGATCGCATCGACATGCACCTGCAATGTCGAAACTCCCTGGGGCACGGTGAGATGGAAGGCATAGAGATCAACATCATCCCGCCGCCAGGTGAGTACTTGCCCGTTCGCGCGGAAGACGATCCCGGTTAGATCGGAAATCGGTCCCGTGGGACGATGGTTGCCGGGTACCCACTTGACCGCTGTCAGCGTGAGGGGGCCTGGCTGCACTGGAATTGTGATGTCCGCATGCCATAGTTTTCTCGGTGCCTCAGACAGATCGGCTGTAATCGTGATTGGCGTTGCAGCAAAAGCAGAGATCGATGTGGCAAGGAGGAATAGAGGCAACGAAGCCTTGCAGGAGAACCAGGGCATAGCGGTGAGTCCTTTTCTGAAAGCTATACTATATGTAGCTATTTTGACTGGAATTTTCGTGCATCTAGAACGCATTCTTGCCAAAACTCGAGAGACAGTCGTTGAACGAAAGCGGCGTGTGCCTCTCCGCGAACTGGAGCAGCGTGCCGCGCAGCATAAACCGCGCGGGTTTGCTCGCGCATTGCATGCGAGGGCTCAGGAGGCGCCTGCCATCATTGCTGAACTCAAGAAGGCTTCGCCTTCGAAAGGGCTCATTCGGCCTGAATTTCATGTGCGGAGCCTCGCCTCGGAGCTGGCTGGCGCGGGTGCAACCGCTTTGTCTGTGCTGACAGACGAGCCGTTCTTCCAGGGTAGCCTCGAGAATCTGGAAATTGCTTCAGCCTCGGTTACGATTCCCTGCTTGCGCAAAGATTTTATGGTGGACGAGTACCAGATCGCCGAGGCGCGAGCACATTGTGCAGATGCAATTTTGTTGATTGTTGCGGCGCTGACTGATGCCGAACTGAAAAGTCTGAATGACGCTGCCCATCGTTATGAACTCAATGTACTGTGCGAGGTGCATTCGGCAGAAGAACTGGAGCGCGTGCTTGATCTGGGCTGCGATGCCTATGGTGTGAACAACCGCAACCTTAAGACATTTGAAGTCAGACTGGAAAATTCCGTCGATCTTGCTGCGAGCCTGCCTCGCGATGCGGTCCGTGTGGCGGAGAGCGGAATCCATACAGCCGAGGACATTCAACGGCTGCGGTCCGCTGGATTTCACGCATTTCTAGTCGGTGAATCGTTGATGCGCCAACCCTCACCGGGCGAGGCCCTGGCCAATCTACTGCAACCATTTGCGACTCGGGTATAAGACCATGTGGGTCAAAATTTGCGCCAACACCAACCTTGAAGACGCGTTGCTTGCGGTAGATGCCGGAGCGGATGCTGTCGGCTTTGTTTTTGCTGCGAGTCCGCGAAGGGTCAACGTTGCACAGGTGACCAGCATTACGAAACACCTTCCCAATGCTGTCGAGAAAATTGGCGTATTTGTCGATGCGAGTTTTGAAGAAATCGTGCACAGTGTAAAAGAGGGCGGTCTGAGCGGCGTGCAACTGCACGCTGGGAACGACGCGCTGCTTGCAGCAAAATTGCGCGAGCATTTTGGGTCGACGCTTCGAATTCTGCGCGTGATTCACTACGCGCAGAATCTGGAAACCCAACTGCAAACGTTGCCGAAAGACGACGTCGTTGATGGTGTGCTGATTGATTCGCGCACGGCGACCGCCGTTGGCGGCACGGGCATGCGCTTCGATTGGCAGGCAGCGCGCAGCAGCTTTCTCGATGCAGCGTCACAGCTACGACTGATCGCGGCCGGCGGCTTGAGTCCGGATAACGTTGCGGAAGCCATTCGCACGCTGGAGCCCTGGGGCGTGGATGTAGCCAGCGGCGTTGAATCTGTGCCCGGAAAGAAAGACCCTCAACGCGTGCGAGCATTTGTTCAGGCGGCTAGAATCGCATCCTATAAGGTTGAGGGCGTAAGCTGAAAGGACAAGGGTAATCGATATGAGCACGGCGACACATCCAGCGATAAACGCAACCGGCCGATTTGGTGCCTATGGTGGGCGCTACGTGCCTGAGACGCTGATGGCTGCGCTTCAGGAGCTAGAGCTGGCCTACGATCAGGCTCAGGCCGATCCTGCTTTTCATGCGGAGCTGGACTCTCTGCTGCGTGATTATGTCGGCCGTCCCACGCCACTTTACTTTGCCTCGCGCCTGACAGAGCAGCTTGGTGGCGCGAAGATTTATCTCAAGCGTGAAGATCTGCTTCACACCGGTGCGCACAAGATCAACAACTGCATCGGCCAAGGACTGTTGGCCAAGCGCATGGGCAAGAAGCGTATTATTGCCGAAACCGGAGCTGGCCAACATGGCGTAGCAACGGCAACGGTCTGTGCTCTCTTTGGTTTCGAGTGCGTCGTCTACATGGGCGAAGAAGACATGCGGCGGCAGGAGTTGAATGTCTATCGCATGCGGCTGTTAGGTGCCGAGGTGCATGGCGTCAGCTCTGGTTCGCGCACATTGAAAGACGCGATTAACGAGGCGATGCGAGACTGGGTCACGAATGTTCGCACCACGCATTATTTGTTAGGCAGTGTGCTCGGCGCGCATCCTTATCCGATGATGGTGCGCGATTTTCATCGTGTCATCAGTAAAGAGGCAAGGGCGCAAATTCTCGAAAAAGAAGGCCGGCTGCCAGACACTGTAATTGCCTGCGTTGGTGGAGGCTCGAATGCCATTGGTGCTTTTTATGAATTTATCCAAGACAAAGATGTCCGTCTGATTGGGGTTGAAGCGGGTGGCCGCGGGGCGGTGCTTGGTGAGCATGCGGCGCGTTTCCAGGGCGGCTCGCCGGGCGTGCTGCAGGGAACTTTTTCTTATGTACTGCAGGACGACGCCGGGCAAATAGCTTTGACACATTCCGTGTCAGCCGGACTCGACTACGCTTCGATTGGTCCCGAACACGCTATGCTGCATGATTCCGGCCGGGCCACATACACCTCTGCGACCGATGACGAAGCGTTGAAGGCAACTGTAACTCTGGCGCGCACAGAAGGAATTCTGCCTGCACTTGAGAGCGCGCACGCGGTAGCCGAATGCATCAAGCTTGCGCCAACACTTTCACGTCATGACATACTAATAATCAATATCTCAGGGCGCGGTGATAAAGACATGGGCATCCTCTCGCGCGAACTGAATCTTAAGGGCGCTTAGAGTTATGCCGATTCGTTTTCAGAGCAAGCCGGGACTGGTGGCCTATTTCACGGCTGGCGATCCCGATCTGCCGACAACTCGCGAGATTGCGCTGGCAGCTATTGACGCGGGCGCAGATGTGCTCGAACTAGGCGTGCCCTTCAGCGATCCGCTGGCAGATGGCCCCGTGATTCAACGAGCCAGCGAGCGAGCCGTGAAGGGTGGAACGACCCTCTCTGATGTGCTCGCCCTGGCGGCTGACCTGCGCCGCGAGCGGCCGGATGCTGGCCTCGTGATTTTTTCCTACTTCAATCCTGTGTTGCGTTTCGGGCTTGATCGCTTCTGCGCTGCGGCAAAAGAAGCAGGTGTCGATGGCGTGTTGATTACTGACATGATCGTCGAAGAGGCTGATGATTATCTCGTGCATCTGCACCGTTATCAGCTTGCGCCAATTTTCCTTGCTGCGCCAACCAGTCCGGATGATCGCCTCCAGCGCATTGCGCAGGCATCCCAAGGCTTCGTTTACGCCATTTCGCGTACAGGCATCACGGGCACACAGCAAAAGCTTGCATCTGACGCTGAGCAACTAGTTCAACGCCTGCGCAAGTTTACCGATCTTCCCATAGCTGTCGGCTTTGGCGTATCGAACGCTGAACATTTCGCCGCCGTGGGAGAATTCGCGGACGCGGCCGTCATCGGTAGCGCAATCGTATCCTTGATCGAACAGTCAACGCGCGAAGAAGCGCCGAGCTCGATTGCGCGATTTATCAAGGGCCTGCGTCAACCTGTGGCGCTGGCCCGTTAATTCCGTTACAAGATTCCAGGCAAATTCAACTCCGGCGTAGACTTGCATTCACGCGCTCGGTGGAAGGGACATACATGGACATTGCAGACTGGCGTAAGAAAATTGATGCTATCGACCTTCAGATTGTGGCGCTTCTGAGCGAGCGCGCCGTTGCGGCGCAAGCCATTGGCAAGCTGAAAGAGGCCACAAGTCTGCCTGTGTATGAGCCCAACCGTGAGCGCACGATCTTCGAGCGAGTGCGCGCAGCCAATAAGGGACCCCTGCCCGACATTGAGCTGGTGCATATCTATGAACGCATTATCGACGTGATGCGAGCGCTGCAGTCAGATGAGTTAGCCTCACAGAAATCCGCGTCTGCTCAGAAGCAGGACGCAGCAACAGGGGAGACAGGAAAGCAATCATGATCGTTGCCATGCAGGAGCATGCTACAGAAGAGCAGATACAAAACATTACGGAACGACTTTTAGAGCTTGGCTTCAAAGTTCATCGCACTACGGGCGCCATTCAAACTATTCTTGCCGGTGTTGGAACGCCGGCTGCTTTCGATGTAAAAGATTTCGAGGTGCTCTCCGGAGTTGCCGAGGCCTATCGCATCTCGTCTCCCTACAAGCTGGCTGGCCGCGGTTTTCGCCCTGAGGGCACGATCATTCGTTTCCCCAATGGAGTTACTGTAGGCGGAAACGAAGTAGTTGTAATGGCTGGGCCTTGCTCAGTGGAAGGCCGCGAGCAGATCTTCGCCGCCGCAGAAAAAGTAAAGGCAGCAGGCGCTAAATTCCTTCGCGGCGGTGCTTTCAAGCCACGCAGTTCGCCGTATTCCTTTCAGGGCATGGGTCTTGATGGGCTCAAACTGTTGCGCGAAGTCGGCGATGCCACGGGACTACTCATCATCAGCGAAGTGATGGAAATTTCGCAGATAGAGTTGATGCTGCCATATGTCGATGTTTTCCAGGTTGGTGCGCGCAACATGCAGAACTTCAACCTGCTGCGCGAACTTGGGGCCATCCGCAAACCTGTGCTGCTGAAACGCGGTATTGCAGCTACCATTGAAGAGCTGCTGCTCTCGGCTGAGTACATTCTTTCCGGCGGCAATTACGAAGTGATGTTGTGCGAACGCGGCATCCGAACTTTTGAAACGTATACGCGGAACACCATGGATATTTCAGCCATTCCGGTAATCAAGAAGCTCTCGCATCTGCCAATGCTCGGCGATCCTTCGCATGGCGTGGGTTTACGCGACAAGGTTCCGGCGATGGCGCGCGCAGCGGTGGCCGCGGGCGCTGACGGCTTATTGATCGAAGTGCACCCAAACCCGGATAAAGCAGTTTCCGATGGCGCGCAGACACTCTTTCCGGAGCAGTTCGCAAAGTTGATGCAGGAGCTGCGCATGATAGCCTCGGCTGTTGAGAGGACTATCGGGTAAATATGCCAATCGAACGCATCGCCATTCTCGGTACAGGGCTGATTGGCAGCTCGGTGGGAATGGCGCTGTGCGAGAAGGGCTTTGAAGGAACGATTGTCGGATGGGATCGAGATCCGGCGCAGGCGGCGATTGCTTTGAGCCGTGGTGCCGTCCACGTCATTGCTGAAGAGCCGCTGACCGCCGCTGTCGAGTGCGATCTGGTGATACTCAGTGGCCCGGTCTTCAGCATCCTGGAATGGTTGGCTCAGCTCGCCCCGATTCTCAAAGCGAACCAGCTTGTCACTGACGTAGGCAGCGTGAAGGCTGTTCTATGCCGCCAAGCTGCTGGGTGTTACAACGAGCCGGATAAGCCCGGCTTCCTCCCCGGGCATCCAATGGCGGGCAAGGAAGTAAGCGGTGCGGCTCATGCCGATGCGAATTTGTTTCGTGATGCGGTATGGCTGTTCACCGAGTGTCCTGACAGCAGTAACATGTCGCCCGTGGCACGCGAGAATGTATCCGAGTGGCGAAAGTGGGTACAGAGATTCGGGTGTAGGGCACTCGACCTTGAACCCGCACGGCATGATGAGCTTTGTGCCTGGGTGAGCCATCTTCCGCAGTTTGTTTCAACCGCTCTGAGCGCGCTGCTCGAAGACAAATTTCCAGATGACGAAGATTTACGCGCCATAGGCGGCCGCGCCTTGCGGGAGATGACAAGGCTGGGAGCGAGTCCGTATTCCATGTGGCGTGACATTGCGCATACCAACTCAGAAGCAGTAGCAGCTACGCTGCTCGCGCTTGAGCAACGATTGACGCATCTGCGTGAACATCTCAAGACCCCGGAACTCCGAAACGAGTTTGAACTGGCGAACCGCTTCCGTCTTGGAACGGCACAGAAACCCTGAAATCTGTGCAAATAGTAAGGCGTTGGCGTTCTGGAAAGGTCACCCCCGGGCAGAGGGCCGAATAAGCGTATCGATATAAAGAAAGCTATTTAAGCGGTGATCAAGTAGACTGTTTTTCTCCACTCTTTCAATCGAGGTTTTATGAGGAAAGGCAGTCTACTCGGAATACTGTTGTGCGCCTGTACTGGCGCATTCGCGACTGGTTCTTTTGCGCAGGAAAAGCCCGCACCTGAAGAAGATTACGTCAAGGCGCATTACACAAAGTACGAATATCGCATTCCCATGCGCGACGGTGTTCACCTCTTCACATCGGTGTATGTTCCCAAAGACACTTCGCAGCAGTATCCGTTCATGGTTGACCGGACGCCCTACAGTGTCGCTCCTTACGGTGAAGACCAGTATAAGAAAGCCCTCGGCCCCTCTGACGAATTTGAGAAGTCGGGGTACATCTTCGTCTATCAGGATGTGCGCGGACGGTATCTTTCCGAGGGTAAGTTCGTCGAGATGCACCCCCACATTGACGATAAAAAATCGCCGCAAGATGTAGACGACAGCTCTGACATGTACGACACGATGGAATTCCTGCTGAAGCATGTGGCCAACAACAACGGCAAAGCAGGAATATGGGGCATATCCTATCCAGGCTTCTACACTTCGGCCAGCATTATCGATTCGCATCCGTCCATCAAGGCCGCGTCACCGCAAGCGCCGATGACAGATCTCTTTATGGGTGACGACGCCTACCATGGCGGGGCGTTTATGCTGGATGCGAATTTCGGCTTCTACACCTTTTTCAAGCCATTTGATGAGCCATCGCTGCCGAAGCATGAAGTGCCCTTCGATATGGGCACACCGAATGTGTACGATTTTTATCTGCATGCCGGGCCTACCTCGAACCTCGACAAGCTATATCTGAAGGGTTCCAATCCGCTTTATAACGATCAGATGTATCACACCACTTACGACGATTACTGGAAGGCACGCGATCTCTCCCAGCACATGAAAAATGTGAAATGTGCGGTGCTGGTTGTCGGTGGATGGTTCGACGCGGAGGATCTATCCGGACCCTACAAGACCTTCTACGCAATTAATAAATTCAATCCCGGAACTACGACGACCCTGGTCGAAGGTCCGTGGGTGCATGGCGGCTGGGCCCGCGGCAGTGGGGATCATCTTGGCGATGCGCAGTTCAACGCGAAGACCGGCGAATTTTTTCGCAGAAGCATTCAGTTCCCGTTCTTCGAGTATTACCTGAAAGGCAAGGGCTCGCCGATGCCAAAGGCCTATGTCTTCGAAACTGGTACGAACGCATGGCGCACCTATGACACATGGCCTCCCGCGCCCGCAAAAGCGAAGACGCTCTATCTTCACGCTGGTGGGAAGCTCTCATTCGATCCTCCTTCTGAAAAAGAAGGCTCGGATGAATACGTCAGCGATCCCGCGCATCCCGTGCCTTTTGTCGGATACACAACAGACACCGTTCCTCAGCGGTATATGGTCGATGATCAGCGGTTCGCATCCACCCGCACGGACGTTCTCACTTATCAAACAGATCCACTGACGGAAGATGTAACCATTGCCGGCCCGATCTCGCCCAAGCTAAAAGTAGCAACCACAGGCACGGATTCAGATTTCGTTGTGAAACTGATTGACGTTTATCCCGCTGACTATCCCGATCCTGAAGAGGATAATCATGCAGGAAAGCGCGTTCTGGATGCGCCCCCGCTTCATATGGGCGGCTATCAGCAATTGCTTCGCGGCGAGCCGATGCGAGGCAAATTCCGCAATAGCTGGGAGAAGCCAGAAGCCTTTACGCCGGGAAAGATGGCGGAAGTGGACTTCACCATGCCTGATCTCAATCACACCTTCCGCAAAGGACACCGCATCATGGTGCAGGTGCAGAGCTCGTGGTTTCCGCTTACAGATCGCAACCCGCAGACTTTCACCGACATTCCCAACGCAAAACCGGAAGACTTCAAGAAGGCCACTGAGATGGTCTTTCACAACCACGATGCCGCATCTGGAGTGGAAGTGCTGGTCCTCCCTCAGCCATAGCGAGAAGATCGAGGCCGGATGCTTATATATCCGGCCTCGATCTCTTAGTTCTCTAACTGATAAGAAAACGTAAAACGTCCAATTTGTATGACGGATTTGTCCCCCGGGGGCCATATCCGGAATGACTCTACTCGCGTAACGCTTTCGTTCTTCACTGCCTCAACACTTCCCAGAAATTTCCCGCTCATAGCTTCGTAGAAATTCACCGTTAACGAGTCTTCGTTGTGCTTCCAGCCAATCAGATATTCGCCTGCATTCAGCCGCATGGTACCGATCTTTAAGGGGACCTGTGCGATGAAGAAGTGGGAATACTTGCCTTCTGCCGAGTAGCCTGCGGTAATCAGGACCACTCCCGCCACGAATTTTCCTTTGCTGTTGGTAATCCCGGATGCGGTACGCAACTCTGTTTCAATGCGCTCCTGTATTACGGGGGCGCGTGCCGGAATGAGCGATTTCAATTCCGCGTCCGTTGCGGACCGCCAGGCTCCGGATTTGGCTTCCTGCGCAACCAATGGGCAGAGGACAGCAAGCGATACACAAAAAGCAAGCAACAGATTTTTTCGAGCTGAGATTTTAGTCAAGGTGAACGATCCCCCGTTGTAGCGCCGTGGTTGCAGCCTGCGTTCGGTCGCTCACGCCCAACTTGCTAAGAATGCTGTTGATATGAGTCTTGACTGTCGCTTCTGAGATGAAGAGATCGCTGGCAATCTCTTTGTTGCTGCGTCCGCCAACAATGCGTTTCAATACGTCCAGCTCACGGCTCGTGAGTGAAGGTCCACCCATGCGCTCAGCGAGACGCTCCGCCACGACAGCAGGAATGCGTGATTTGCCGGAATGAACTGTGCGAATGGCTTGTGTCAGCTCATCGGCGGTCATGCCCTTCAACAGATAGCCTTTGGCGCCCGCCTGCAACGCGCGATAAATATCTTCATCTCCGTCGAAAGTTGTCAGCACAATGATGCGGGCCGTCGGAAACTCTGTGCGGATTTGTGCGATGGCTTCCACGCCATTCTTATGCGGTAGACGCAGATCCATGAGTGTAATGTCAGGACGGTACCTACGATGCAACTCGATCGCTTGCATGCCATCGGCAGCTTCAGCAACTACCTTCATGTCCGGCATGGTTGCGATAAGAGCCACTAAGCCCTGTCGCACGATGTGGTGATCGTCGACCACCATAATTTGGATCGATTCAGACATGTTCTTCCTTCTTACAACGGTACTTCGACTTGGATTGCAGTTCCTTCATCTTGCTTGCTAGTCACGGTAAAGCGCGCTCCGATTTGCTCTGCACGCTCCCGCATTCCGGTGATTCCAAAGTGTCCATTCTTCCGATATTCTTCGGGGCTGCCTTCAAAGCCGCGACCATCATCCTGAATCGTCATGCGTAGCCGATTCTCTTGAAACAGCAACGTCACGTCGGCATGACGAGCCTCCGCATGCCGGACAATATTTGTCATGGCCTCCTGCCCTATGCGTAGAAGTTCAGCTTCCATGTTCGGATTAAGCGGCCTGAAGGTTCCGCTCACTTGCACGCGAGCCTGAACATCGGTATTGGCTGTAATGCGCGCAACCGCGTCTGTCAGTCTGGCTGGCAGATCATTCTGCGCCGCAGGCTGCGAGCGCAAATTCCAGATCGAGCTGCGCGCTTCTGCCAGCGATTCCTGAGTTAATTTTCGTGCCTGTTCGAGGTGGATGCGTGCAGCATCTGTTGACGTATTCAGCAGACGGGACACAACCTCAATCTGTACGGATACAGCTACAAAGCCCTGTGCCAACGTGTCGTGAATTTCGCGCGCAATCCGATTGCGTTCTGCAAGCACGGCGCTGAACCGTGATTCCACGCTACGCACTCTCCATCGGTACGCTTCATATGTCAACACGGCCAGACAGAGCAGCACGGCAATATAGAACCAATAAGTTTGATAGAACCGCGGCTTCAGCTGAAAACTAAATGCAGCAGCCTGCTCGCTCCATACCCCATCGTTGTTGCACGCCATCACGCGAAAGGTGTGCCGCCCCGGCGGAATATTTGTGTAATAAGCTATCCGACGCGTGCCGGCATCCACCCATTCGCGGTCCAGTCCTTCCAGCTTGTAGCGGAAGCGAACCTTTTGCGGAACTACAAAACTTAATCCCGCATACTGGAATGCAAATCGAGTGTGACCGGGTCCGAACTTCGCATCGCGTTGCAGCGGTATTGCAGTCTCATCCACAGACACCTGTTCCATCGCGACCAGAGGAGCTACACGATTCACCGGCATGTGCGCCGGGTCGACGGTGGAAACACCGCGCAATGTCGCAAACCACAGAGAGCCATCTTTTGCCCTCCACGCCGCTGGATGACCACCGCTACTGCATTCACTGATGCGCATACCATCTGCGGTGCCGAACACATCAGGCGAGATCGTGTCGATATTTCCTGTCGCCAGCATAAGTAATTTATTCTTGCTCGCTCGGAAAATGCCTTTCTTGGATCCGAGCCAGAGGTTTCCTTGTCCATCGTCGAGAATCCCGTAGATATCTTCCGGCAGGCCGGTTTTATCTGGAGGCAAGCTGACGAATTTCCCGTTATGCCGCACGCTGAGGCCGCCGCCGCTCGTCCCAATCCAGAGATTTCCATCCGCATCCTGATGAAGAGCGGTAATAATGTCACTTGAAAGCCCCTGCTGTGTAGAAAAGTTTTGGAACTTCCCGTGTGTGAAGTGAGATAACCCACCGAGTGTACCGATCCACATACTTCCGTCTTTGTCCTGAAGGATCGCGCCCACCAGATCATTGCCTAATCCATCTGTTGCCGCATAGGAGGTAAATGCCCCGTCTTTATAGCGAGACAAACCACGACGTGTTCCTATCCAAACGGCTCCGCTGCGATCGGTATAGAGCGACCGTACAAAATCATCAGCAAGCCCATCCGCCGAGGTAAACACAGTCGTCTGGTTACCTTTTACGCGATTCAATCCATCAGGTGTACCGATCCAGAGATTTCCGTCCGGATCATCGGTCAGCGCAAGCACCACGTTGCTCGATAGATGACCAGAGGGTGCAAGACTGGAAAACCGGCTCGACATCCATTGATTGACCCCACCGCCATTCGTGCCGATCAGCATCGCGCCATTGCGCTCCTGAAATACTGACCGTACGAGTTCATCTGTCAGTCCGTCGTCGGTTGTGTAGGTGGTAAATTTGCGGTCGCGCAGAATGGAAAGGCCGCCCGATTCTGTTCCCAGCCAGAGGCTTCCTTCGCGATCTTCAAAGAAAGACAACACTTGATCGGTGGAGAGTCCTTCTTTCGAAGCCAGTGCAGAGACACGTCCGTCCGCAACGCGCGCAATTCCGTGATTTGTAGCAGTCCAGATAGCATGTTCACGATCTTCAAATAGCTTGAGAACGCGATTGCCAGGCAGGCCATCGCGCTGCGTAAAGAAATGCGCGTTATTACCGTCAAATACAGCGACTCCGTTTGCTGTGCCAATCCAGAGGCGCCCATCGGTCGCACTCAAAAGTGCGGTGACATCCGTTCTCAGCGTTTCTAACGAAGGAACATAGATCGGCTTCCCATTTTGCGAAACACGTTTCAAACCGCCAGAAAGCCCAATCCAGAACGTCCCGTGCGAATCAGCGGCCAGCGTCTCGATCTGATCAGTGAAAGTAGACACGGTCTGTGCAGACAGTTTTTGCACATCCACTCTCATGAGGCTATTGCCTGAGTTCACCCACAGCGAGCCATCTGGTGTTTCTGCAACCGCGCTGTCATCTGACAACCCCTGCGGCACGGCGACTGGCTGAAAACGCCCTTCAGCGTATTTCGCAAGCCCCGCAGCCGTCAAAGCCCACAAGCTTCCGTCGCGACTCAAATGGAGTGACAGGACAGAGACAGCGGGTAATCCGTCATGCGCGGTGAAAGTATGAAACTCACCCCGTTCGAGACGCGTAAGACCACCGGAAGTGCCAATCCACAGTGTGCCGTTTCGATCTTCCAGCAAGCTGCTGATCAGATCGCTGCCGAGCAGGGGCGAGCTTTTCTTGTCGAAAACGGTAAACTGCACACCATCGAAGCGGACCAGTCCAGCTTCGGTCCCAAGCCAGATATAGCCGTCTCGTGTCTGCAGCACTGTATGTACTGTGTTCTGCGGGAGCCCGTCATCGGCTTGCCATGATTGGAAGCCGTAATGCTGCAACGGATAATGCGGGTCCAGCGCAACTGCGTGGAGTGTGGCCAGCAGAAGAAGAGCTGCGCACCAGAAATGGCGATGAATGGGCATCCTTGGGGACTACCACGAATACTACACATCCATCGCACGAGTGCATACTCCACCAAAAGGTGGAGATTTCGGCACTTTAAGCTCTATACGGGCCTCGTTATTCACGCTTGTCTGACATCATGCGCTGAAACTCCGGCACATCGCGCAAGATGGCGAACTCTTTCTCTTCCTGTATCTTCTTGCGGTCGGCATACCCTTCATCAATAGCCTTGCGCAGATAAATCAGAGCCTCGTTTTTGCGGCCTGCCTCTGCATAGGTTTTTGCCAGAAGATAGTTGAGGGTTGCCATTTCATGCGTCGGCCCCATCTCAGAGATACGGCTGGCAGGATCAGCTTCGAAGACATTCGGGTCGAGAGACAGTGCCGTGCGATAAGACTCTGCGCCTTTCTTATACTTATGCTCGGCGAGGTAAGCCGTGCCTAAGTTGCTGTAGAACATCGCTGATTTGGTATTGAGCTTGATTGCTTTCTTATAGGCCTTCTCTGCATCGTGATAGAGTTTTTGCCCATAGTAGACGGCGCCGAGGTTATTCCATGCTTCGGGATAGCTGGGATTCAGCTTGAGGGCCTTCTCATAATCTTTCTCGGCTTCGCGCAGGTTAAACATATGGTGATTTGCTATTCCCATCTTGTTCCACAGCACGGCTGAATCTGGCGGACATTGGCGATAAGCGTCCAACGCAGCGACGTAGCGCTGGTGCGCCATCATGATGTCTCCCTGCATCTCCGGTCCGACAGAAAAGTGCGGTTGGTCCTCCATGCCTCGCACTGGAGACTGTTGAGCATAGCTTCCAATAGCAGCTAGGAATGAATTCGGTGTTTGCGCCAGTGCTCCCAGAGTGAACGCGCCGGTGAGAGTAACGAGCGCCGGAAGGGAAAACAAGCGGCGTCGATTCATAACGGCCTCCTCCTGGAACTAAGTCCAGATGGATGGGACGGACCATCAGGCATTGGGGCCGGGCGCCTGGGAGTTTCGTGACTCGCAGCCAGTTCATCCGTCAGCATTGGCATGCCACACAGGGCGGTGTCCAGACCGGACGGCCTTTGGCCCAACATTATAGGCTTATCGAGAAAGGAAAGGCTTCAGTGCAACTTGATCGTCAAAATAATTGAGCCAAACCGCTGGAATTCGGGCATAAGGCGGTTCAATGGGGCGGCGAATCGAGACAGTCATTCGCTTAACTGCAACGATATTCCGCGCCAATCCGGGAATTTCAGGCAGATTCCGTTTCACTATACCAATAGCGGTTAGATGTAATTCGAAATCTCGATCAGGTTGTGGTCTGGATCTCGTATGTATATCGAAGATAGCTTGCCAATTGCTCCCGTGCGCTCGACCGGACCTTCTTCAACGTGTACCTTCAGTGCGTCCAGATATTCCATAACCTCTTCGAGTGGCGTGAGCGTGACGAAGCATAGGTCGGCCGAGCCGGGCGTCGGGCGGGCTGCTTTCGGGTCGAATTCGTGTCCACGCTGATGAAGATTGATTTTCTGGTCGCCAAATTTGAGGGCGGTGCGACCGTTGAAAGTTGCTATATCCATGCCGAGGACTTCTGTATAGAAGTCAGTGGTGGCATGAATATTGGCAACGGTCAGGACGATGTGGTCCAGCTGCTCTACGGAAAAAGCCATGCTGCATTATGAACTGCGACAGGCACGATAAGGAATGCAAACATCATCGTTGATCCAGATAGCGGCTAAAGCTCTCCAGCGCGCAGCGCGTCGCGTCGATCCGCACCTCTGAATTTCACATGCGTGTGCTAGACTTCAGCGGTTCGCCGGATACTTCCGGATGCAAAGAGGAAATATGTCGATTGCCGATATTGCCAATGACCTGGTCAAGCTGTGCCGCGAAGGCAAAAACCTGGAAGCCGTTGATAAGTATTACGCCGACGATATCGTCAGTGTCGAGTCAGCCAGCGGCCCGGAGATGCCTGCCGAAACGAAAGGCATCGAAGCGATTCGCGGCAAGAACAAGTGGTGGATGGATAATCACGAGGTCCACAGCGGAGACGCCAACGGGCCGTTCATCGGTGAAGACCAGTTTGCCGTCGAATTCAAATATGACGTTACCCACAAGCCTTCCGGCAAACGTTTCAAATTGGCTGAAATGGGACTGTATACCGTTAAGGACGGCAAAATTGTGCACGAGCACTTCTACTACAATCCAGGGGCTTAATCGGCCTCACATTGTGTGCGCGGATTTGCTTAAAAAGAGATAGCTGCAAATCCGCGCGATTCAGCAGAGCAAAAATTCATTTCTGATTGCGCTATCCCAGAATCCCCAATTTCTTCGCTACTGTTTCCAGTGTCTGCAGCGCCTGATCTAACTGCTCCTTCGTGTGTTCGCTCGTCATGATGGTGCGGATGCGTGCTTTGCCCTCGGCAACGGTGGGGAAGGCGATGCCGGTGGCCATCACGCCTGCGTCGAAGAGCGCCTTCGAGAACTCCATGGTCTTCTTGCCGTCACCGATGATGATGGGGGTGATGGGGGTTTCGCTCGCGGGCGTTGTTACGCCGCCGATGTCGAAGCCAACACGGCCCAGCTCAGACTTGAAGTAGCGGGTGTTGTCCCATAGGCGCTCGATACGCTCCGGCTCATTCTCCAGCAGGTCGAAGGCTGCAATGCAGGTGGCCGTGACAGATGGCGGATGGGATGTCGAGAAGAGGAATGGGCGGGCGCGGTGGTAGAGGTAGTCGATGAGGTCGCGGCTTCCGCAGACGTAGCCGCCGAGGGCACCGATGGCCTTTGAGAGCGTGCCAACCTGAATGTCGACGCGGCCGTGGCAGTTGAAGTGGTCGATGGAGCCTCGTCCGTTGCGTCCGAGTACGCCGGAGGCGTGGGCGTCGTCGACCATCATGATGGCGCCGTATTTGTCGGCGAGGTCGCTGAGCTTGTCGACCGGGCCGATGTCGCCATCCATGGAGAAGACGCCATCGGTGATGATGAGCTTGTGTCCGGGCTCATTTGCGATCTCCTTCAATATCTCCTCGGCGTGGGCTACATCCTTGTGGCGGAAGACCTTGATCTTCGCGCGGGAAAGACGCGCGCCGTCGATGATGCTGGCGTGGTTCAGCTCGTCGGAGATGATGAAGTCTTCCTTGCCGAGGATCGACGAGACGGTTCCGGCGTTGGCGGTGAATCCGCTCTGGAAGACGACGCAAGCTTCGACATTCTTGAAGGCGGCGATCTTCTCTTCCAGCTCCATATGGATCTTCATGGTTCCGGCGATGGTGCGCACCGCGCCGGAGCCGACTCCGTACGTTTTCGTCGCTTCGATGGCGGCTTCGCGCAGCTTGGGGTGATCGCAGAGGCCGAGGTAGTTATTGGAGGCGAGGTTGATGACTTTCTTGCCGTCGTAGGTGCAGACGGGGGCCTGCGCATCGTCGAGCACGCGGAGCCTGAAGTAGGTGCCGCGCTGTTTCAGGTCGTCGAGTTGAGCGGTTAAGTGCCTGAGCTGCGGACGCTGGGAGAGCGTTGTCGACATAAAAACTTGCCTCACTGAATGAAAATACGTAACTAAACATCGTATCGTGGAGAGGCGCGGAGGAGGCAAGCCGGACCGCCTGATTGTCCGGGCATTGCATCTGAATGAGGGCATTCGAGCAGCGTAAGGAGAACGATAAAGATGAAAAATCATGCGCAGATCGCACTTTTGCTGGCAGTTTCGTTGATTGCGGGATGCCACAAAAATCCTTCGGACGCGGAGAAACCGCCCGCATCGACTTCGGCTTCGACCCAGCCTGCCTCGCCTGACCAGGCGCAAAGCGCGGCGGCAGCCCCGGCGAATCCGTCGACGGCACCGAGCCAGCCCGCACCTGCCGGCACGCCGGCCCCGTCTTCAGCGGCTTCCTCACCCACGTCCGGAGCGGTCACGCCCACACCGGACCAGCCGGTTTCGCCGCAACAGGCGACGAATGCTACCGCGCCCGCTCCGGCGCTGCCTGAGGTTCCGGCGGGAACCGTCCTCAGTATCCGCATGAGCCAGACGATCAACGTGAAGCATGCGCAGGCTGGGCAGCCTTTCACAGGTACGATTGTCAATCCGGTCCAGGTAGATGGAAGTACAGTCATTCCTTCCGGCGCGACGGCTGAGGGCATGGTGGTGAGCGCGCACAAACGCGGCCACTTCAAAGGCAAGTCCTACATCCAGCTGACACTCACCAGCCTTAACCTGAATGGGCAGCATTACCGCATCGATACCGGCAGCCTGACGCGCACGAAAAAAGGCAAAGGCAAGCGCTCCGCAGCCTTTATCGGCGGCGGCGCCGGGTTGGGCATGCTGATCGGCGGTGTTGCCACGGGCGGAGTGGGTTTGCTGGTGGGCGGACTGGCTGGCGCGGGCGCCGGGACCGGAATCGCTGCTTTTACCGGCAACAAGGACATCACCATTCCGGCGGAATCGGTGGTGAACTTCAAGCTGGCTGCTCCCATCCAGTTGCGGTGAGGGGATTACCGGGGCCTACCCCCCTCCCCCTCCTCCCTATGTAGCTTCTAGTTTCTTTATTTTTCAACCACTTAGCGGGGGATCATCCCCCGCTAAGTGGTTGAAACGAAGCGGTTTAGGCTGTTTATAGTGTTTTCAATCACTTACGAGGGGGTCTCATTTGGCTCGGGCTTCACTCTTAATTGTTTGGCTCCTACTTCCATTTTAGCTTTTTGAGGCATAATACTCTGACATTCATTGTTGTCACGATTGTTTAATGAAATCAGCTATTTCCAGAGTCTCAATTCAGTTTGCTACTTGACAAGATTGAAACGGGGTGGCTTGCGCGTGGGGAGAATCGCAGGTGGCTTCCGCTATGCAACTTCACAGCACTAATTGGCAGTCTTGACCCATTGGGAGGATTGCGGTTGTCTAAAAAGTCCGATCCGCGAGAACCTTGTTTGACTCGAGTTTATACGTCGGGACGTTTGATAGAATCGTGCGTCTGGTCTGAGGCGCTACTCGTTCCGATATCCCGCCTCCATATCTTCGCCATAGCGACGAACCACATCCTCAACGTCAATGTAGTCCTCCGGTTCAATACCAAAGTACTCTATGGGATCTTCCTCCTCCGCGATGGTGTAGATTCCGCCTAGCTCAGCCTCCTTCAATTCTTGGTAGCTGACGAGAGAAAGCCCGCAATAGGCGCACCGGAGCCTATTCGGAAGAACGCGGACTTCACGGCGGATAACATTATCATCCTCGTCGATCTTAACTGGGCTTCGACTTACAGTCTCTCCACCCAAAACTGCGACTTTTTGACACGCCGGACACGAACATTCGCGACGTAGCTTTGTCCCCTGCATCCAGGAAGTTATTGCTGCGTATGCCATAGTGTCTCGATCAAGTTTTTCTTCAGGACTGAGCTCTTCGTAAGCCTTCTTCGCGGCGGACAGTTTGTCGTGGACTTCCTTTTTGATTGTGTCGCGCCGATCCTTGATAACTTCGAGCGCAACTTGACCATGATCTCCAAGAAAGTCTCTGAAATCCCTATCAAGATGAGCGAGTAGAACCTGAATGACTTCATAAGTTGCCGGAAGCCATTTGGCATTGTCAATGCCTTCAAATGCCGCTGCACCTGTATGAAGCTCGGAGTTTCGCCGGTCTGCAACAATCAGACAGTGACCGGACATTTTGTCAGTGAAGTCCTTGACGAATACGCTACATCTCGCAAAAATTGCCTTTGCCGCAATCGACTTCGGTATCCCCTTTGGTTCGATTCCGAAGGCATACTGAAGATTGTCGGGCTCCTTAGGATCGGCAAGCAATACGGGATGGATCTGGGATAGGGCAGAACGCGCCAGAAGCTCAAGAGACAAGCTCATCCAGAAAGCAAACAACGCAGAGTTGACTGGTTCGTTATGCGCCCGCTGCGCGAATAACTTCGCCTTGTTGTAGAGGGAATCAGATGCCCAATCCATTTTGCGCTCCAAGATACCACCGGCGCAGCCGACGTGATGGAGCGGATTCTCCCCCACTCCCTCGGGCATGCATGCAGCGCCAGTTGTCGATTACCACAAACGCTCCTAATGTCCATTCGAAAGATACGCGTCGGGTATAGCTGGCGAGAAGTCTGGAAACCTCACCTAGCCCTGCTTCGTCTCCGTAAGCTACTGACATGCAGCACGGATCGAAGCGAATTCTTGCTATCCCTAGTACCGTATCCAACACGGGAGAGTAAAATCTCGACCGCCCTCCCCCTAGGAACACCCATTTAGGATCAGTCAGAAGGCGCGGCCTCCTCAAGCAATTTTGCCTGGTTTGTCACCCACACTTCCGTTCTGCAAGAGACCTCTCCGGGGTTAAGACACTCGAAAACTATATAACGTGGAGGGCTCGCGAAGTAGGCCGCATCTGTATGCATGGGTTGGGCACCCGCACCCGTAAAGGCTGAGAGTGAACCTGGTCGAGCTGCGGCTCGGGAAATGGGAATGAGCTCTTGGAATCCACGTTCGAATGGATTCCCCATCCATCTGCGATCTAACCGAATAAAAAACTCACCCAATGCGGAGGCACCCGGATTCGGGAATGCCGTTAGCCCGCGTTCGTCAAGTTCTCGGTAAGCCGGCTCTTGTTTGAAGTTCGGCATCGAGCTGGCGTCACCAATCGTGCTCAGTGAATGCATCCGAGATATGTGAATTCGTAGATCGGGGATTGCGGCATCAATAAATCCTAAAGGGGAGTATGCCGCGTAGTCCTCATAAACGCACTTCTCATCATCTGATGACCACTTCCTATATGCCGACTTCCCGATAGCTCGTTTCGTGCTTGAGCGAATTGTTACCACCAATGTGTGCCAAAAGCACCATTACGGTATCCGTTGCCCTAAAAACGCAATGGGATTGAATGCTTCCGTCTGTACTCCAGCCACCGATGGTTTCCACCAAGAGCATTCCCATTGTTTGTAGTTCCAACGCATGAACACGAAGGTCTCGACCGGATCGAGTTGCGCGTAGTCCTCCAGATACTCGCGGATATCGTCTTTCCACGTGTCGGGTCCCTCGAAAACGAACAGCTTCACATCTGACTTGACGCCACGCAGCTTGTCAAAAGCCCACTTCAACTCGTTGGCATTAGATCTGAACGTTTGCCACTGAGACTCGCAGGCGAGTCGACATCCGTAGCCATCCTCGAAGAGCATGAAGTCACAGTGATACTCGCCGAGATAACATTTGACGGACGAGAAGATCTTCCATCCCTTCTCTTGCTTGAAGTCTGTAAGGCTCTGATATACCGCTTCGGTCCACGCACCATTCGTGTAAACCCTGGCGATCTTTGGCACTTCAACTGCCAAGCGTTCCACCAGCGCAAGAGCGTCATCTTTATCCATCTTGCGTTATCCAGCCTTTCGGATTGCCCGTATGATCACAATCGCGATACCTCAGCGATTGTCTCGCATACACAGAAATGATTTCAAGATCGCGGCAGCCGCAACCTGAAACATATTGGCTCTCAGGTCCTGATAAATGTGGATGAGCAGGTCTTCCGGAACGGAGAGAGACTATTCCCATGAA
>NZ_LMUM01000012.1 GCF_009765985.1 Acidobacterium sp. S8 | reverse complement strand
GCCCTGTGAAGGAAAAACAAAGAACTAACCCTTGACACCAGTGACCTGCTCATAGAAACGCGCTGCTTCACGTCCCCCCAATAGAACCAGAAGTCATGCAGTTGCACGGTGGTTTCAACTGCGTCCGGCAAGTGGTTGTAGCGATTCACCAGAATGCGGACTGGAGTCTTATTCCATGTAAATGCGACCACAGTGTGATCGGTAGAGCGCAAAGTCTCAGGCTCTTCATAATGAAGCTCGCCCGCCTGCAACGCCGTCAGCAGAAGCCGCAAAGGACTAAGCGAGAACAACCGCTGCGTATCGTCAATATCCCCCAGCGAACATGGCGCGTCTCCCTGCGCCGTGTGATAAACGCCGCCGGAAGGCGTGGCAATAAGAGTGCTTTCTATCTCCGACTGGTGAGGATCGGATTCAGGCCAGGTGAGATGTGCTTCCGTGCGAACGCGGCTGCCCGCAAAATCGATCGTACTCTTGCTGCGTTTGTAGGCAGTGATGAACGGGTCCTGACGGTACGATTGCTCCGTGAGCGCTTTGTGCGAAACGATCTCGAGTTGCATGCTGTGAACAGACCGTAACTTCTGCTCACCACCCATCGCATCCAGAACCTGCACAATACATTGCTTCGGCGTGGAGCCCTCACATCCGGGAGTTTCCATCGCTCTGGTATAGGAAAGGCAGCAAAGTGAAAATAGAAAGACACTGCCAACTGCTTTCAGCTGACGAAACATTCGTTACTGGCTCCTTGAGTCTTGCTCCATCAGCTTAGGCTGAGATATCCAACGAACAAGGCCACATAGGACAGGAGGCCACAACTTTGCGTCAGGCCGTTCACCAAACAATATGAAGCACATCTGGTAGCGTGACCACATGGCTGTAGCCGCTCTCACACTTGAACTCCGTATTGAAAATGCCCACTCCCTCAAGGACCGGCGTCAGGTCGTGCGCAGCCTGAAAGAAAAGCTTAAGCATGGATTCAACATCTCGGTAGCCGAACTGGATGAAGCCGTCACCTGGCAATCGGCGACCATCGGTGTTGCCGCCGTCTCCCGCTCACGCGATTACCTCGCCGGATTGATGAAGCAGGTGGAAGACGCTGCCGTCCGCATTTCAAATGACCTGGGAGCACAGGTATCGGATTCCTGGTGGGGGTATCTGGAGGAATAGAGTGGCCCCGATCACCATTTTGGGACACGTTCCAATGCAGGCATCCGTAAGCTATTGAAAATACTAGTAATCGAAATCGAATTTGCAAATGCCCATTTATAATGAGCAAAGGTTTTGTCTTATGCGATTTCAGAAAATTCTTTTAAGCGGAGCTCTAGCTGCGCTTGCTCTGCTTGCCGGTTCTTCCGCGCGTGCTGCTAGTGGAGATACACCAACCAGCGCCGAACAGTACCGCCTTCGCCTGTACCATCTGCACACTGGCCAGCACATCGATGTTGTCTACCGTGTTGGTGATCATTACCTGCCTGACGGCGTGGCCCAACTCGATCAGTTTCTGCGCGATCACCGCACTGGCGACGAAAAAGATTACGACGTGAAAGAATTCGATCTCTTGCACGACCTCATGGCGCGGCTCGGCCATCCGAATGGCGAAATCGACATCGTTTGCGGCTACCGCACGCCCTGGAGCAATAACTGGCTGCGTGAACATGGGCACGGAGTCGCCCTGCACAGCCAGCATATGGAAGCTAAAGCCATCGATATCCGCATTCCCGGCGTGCCCACTGCACAGGTCCGTGACGCGGCGCTCGCCATGCAGCGCGGCGGAGTCGGCTATTACGCCTCATCTGATTTTGTCCACGTTGATGTGGGTCGGGTCCGCCGCTGGTAGATCATCCTGGATACGGCTGGCCCTTGGCCAGCACCTCTTCCAGTTTCTGATCGTATCCATAGATGTCGTTAAAGAAGTGCACCGAGCCATCCTCTTCCACCACCGCAGTCACATACAGGATCAGCACCGGAACCGGCGTCGTAAGGTTCACCTGCTGGTTGTCCGGACCTGACTGCATGGCTTCCTGCACCTTGTCCAGCGTCCACGGCGGCTGATTACGCAGCAGGTAAGCGGCCAGTTCCGCGGGTTTCTCCACGCGAACGCATCCGTGGCTGAAATCGCGTCGTGACTGTGAAAAGAGCTGCGGAGCGGGCGTGCTGTGCAGGTAGACGCTGTACTCATTGGGAAAGAGGAATTTCACCAGCCCAAGCGAATTCTTCGGACCGGGCTTTTGCCGGACCGTTAACTTTCCGGCACGCAATTGCGCTAAAACATCATCGCCAACCGCGCCGTCTGTAATGACTTTCCCGCTGAAATCTGTGACTTCGAAATTCTTTTTGCTGATGTAGCTCCGGTCTTTGGTGATTCCGGGAATGATCTCTGCACGCAGAATCGAAGTTGGAACATTCCAGTAAGGCCGGAAGACGATGTATTTCATGTCCTTCGCAAAGATGGGGGTCTGTGTGCGAAGAGCCTTGCCGACCACGACATTCATCTCCAGCGCAACCTTCTGATTGGGACCAAAAGCACGCAAAATGAATTCGGGAATATTGGCTACGACCGGAGGCTGAGGAAATTGAGGCGGCAGCCACCGCCAGCGCTCCAGTGCATCCTGTAACTGACGAATACGGGTGGCGAGTGGCGTATTGATCTGCCTGATGGTGGCCTTATCAACCTTGCCGGTGACCGCCAGACCGTGGCGAGACTGAAAAGTCTTGACGCCTTCTACCAGAGCGCCCGAATAAGTCGGTGCATTCGCATCGACTACCGTGTCAGGATGAAGATCGCCAAAGAGCCGCAGACGTTGCGTAAGCTGGCTGACTCCGGGATAAGTATCTCCGGGAGCGATCGTCTTCGTGACATCGGGCACGATTGGCCCGTCGCCTTGGGCGGCAAGCTGCTGGTAGCGGTGCAGGGCGTCTTCCGTGTGCTTATAGCCATTGTATGGCGGTTCCACGCCATCGAGAACGGCCTGGACGTTGATTGCAGGGACAACCTTCGTGCTCACAAACTGGGGAAGATCGTACTTATTCTGTTCGATATCGATGCCGAAATTGAAATGCCTGGGATTCACCCGGCCGATATGCAGATCGGAAATATATCGCATGGCGCCCACCGTAAGCGCCGCGTCGAACCTCGCCAGTGTGTCCGGTGTGACAGAAGTGTTCAAAGCTTGCAGACGCTCCGACCAGCGCGACGCATCATAGTCGTCCGGATTCAGTCCCTTCTGCTGGCTGGCCTCTAGCGCCTGGATCACAGCCATTGCCTGCGGAGTAGGCTTGCCGTCATGCAGCCACACCGGAGCAAAGTTCGACGCGTCATAGATGTGCTGAAAATGCAGCCGATAATCAGAAAAGTGAGGCCAGTGCAGATCGGCCAGCTTTCCGCTTGCTGCGATCTCGCGCAAGCGCGCAGATACCGCGCCTGCATCCACGGAAGTGCTCTGTTGTTGCGCTGGCAGTGTACTCGCGGTTTGCGAATTGCAACCGCAAACAAACACCCAGAGACAAAGGACTACCAGGCCAAGATAACCCCGACGAGCAGATAGACGCATGGATCATTAAACCATTGAATACTGCTGGTTATTGAAAATTGATTGCGGCGATGGCAAGTTTCTCTACCACGCCTCGAAATCAAAAAGGGCATCCTGTGCGGAGGCCCTTTTGTTTAGTTTACGTATCGATTACGGCATGTAATAACGGAACGATGTCTCGAAGACATTGTCGTTACCCTTCGGAGTGCCGCCTACACCAGACCAGCCATAGCGCTCAAAGTAGCTGTACTGGATGCCCTGACGGAAGCGACCCCTATCGCCCTTGTAAAAGTCATACCAGTAACCCAGGGTAAATTCCTGAACATCCTTGCTTGGGCTTCCGCAGTTCGCCGGAGCGGTGGGCTGGTAGCCAACCTGCGGCGCAGTTCCAGGAGCCAGTTCGATCCCGCATCCGCTGTCCTTGATGAATGGCGAGCCATAACCAACCGTGCCATTCTGCGTGGGGAAGTAGGTACGGGAAGCATAGTCGCCGCCGTAATTGAAGTAGACGTCGAGACGCGGCGAAGCATGAAAGACCGCCGTGCTCAGAGCCGAGAAGCCATGCAACAAGGCCAACTGGCCGTCAGGACGAATGGTCATATCCGGCAGCTGTGTTCCTCCGTATCTGTTCACACCATCGCCCCAGAGTCCGCTGAGGCCCAAATCGAAGTATTTGGTAGCAGGGACATAAGCGCTGCCGCCGATGCCGCCGCCAACCGTTGCATCGTTATATGCTCCGGTTCCCGTTGGAACTGTTGTGGAGGTGGCATCCGGGTAGACGCGGTTGCGGAAGAAACGAGTAACACCGAAGACCTCATAGTGCCCAAAGCCCGGCTTCTCGTAAACAACCTTGGCAAAGAGATCCGGCGCCAGGTTGTAGGAATAGGTCGTAAGCGGCGAAGAAGAGGTTGCGCCCGGACCGCCGGCCCCGTTGTAGAGACCGCCGCCGGTACCAGTCGAACCAATGAGGTAGTTATTCGCGCAGGCAAGGGCGGACCCCGAAGAAGTCGTTCCGGTAGCCTGGCAGCTTGGAGTCAGAGACTGCGGATTTTCAACCGAGATACCAGCCCAGAGACCATTGTGGAAATTCTTCACGATGCGCGCGCCATACTGACGTTCCCATACGAAACCTGCGTTATACGCGGGATCAATGGTTTGCGGTAGTAATTCCGTGCGATTCACGATACCTGTCCTGTTTTGTGTTGCCAGGGACCACTGCTGACCGGCAGTGAATATCCAGCCGCTCTGCGATTCAGCCTGAGCCCACAATTGACGCTGACGCAGCACATAACTGTTGCTCTCGTTATTATTCGAGGTCACGCCAGTGCCGAGCCAATCCATTTCGTAGTAGCCGCGCAGTGTCCAGTCGGTGAGCTTGCCTTCTGCCAGCAATGCCAGGCGCGATTGGCGGCCCGAACCAAAGAACTCGCTCATAGCGGCGTTATCCGAGCCCTCCAATGGAATCGCGCTGAACGGAGTGTTGATGTCCGAACCAGTGGCGCGATTGCGATAGACGGTCGCAGCTTCAATAAAGCTGCCGGTCGGCGAAAGGGTAATACCCTTGAAGTGCAAAACGTCAGGATGCTCGATCTGCTTCTTCACCTGCGCCTGCTGATCCTGCACGGTGCTCACAATAGATTGAGAATTGGTTTTAAGATCGGCCACCGAGCTTTGCAGCGAGTTGACTGCCTGTGTGTTGTCCGTAACGGCAGCCTGTTGCGACTGGGCTGCCTGCTGCGCCTGAACAGCGGCCGCCTGCGCCTGCGACGCGGCCGTTTGTGCCTGCTGTAGTTGCGCGTCACGGTCGGAAAGCTGCTGCTTCAATGACTGGATCTGGGAATTCATTTCCTGTCGAAGCGATTCAATCTGCGACTCCACCGACGGCTTCGCCGGAACGGCTTTCTTCGTCCGGTGAGCCTTCGTGGTGGTGGCGGTCTGTGCATGTCCGGCAACCAGTGCCGATGCCAGCACAAGCCCTGCCAGCGCTTTCAATTGCATGTTCATTTGGCCTCTCATGTACTACGGGTTCCTTCGTGACAACGATCAAACGAGTCTGGGTCGAGCGAATTCAGTCGCCAGGAGGCATACACACCTGGACTCAAGCCGCCGGATGCGGGGGCGCTGTGCCAAGGCTTGAGAATTCGGCTAAATCCGTTTACAAGCTTCCCAAGCCAGTGTTAAAAACGTGCGAATATACCGTGAATAGCCCGCTAAAACCCGTGCCGACAGGTGGGAAACCTGCTGGCAAAACCCGGGATGACTCACGCTAAACAACGTCTGCACAGCGGTTTGCATCAGAGTTGTATACTTCGTCTCTCACGTTGCCATTCACCTCTGCTGAGAGCTACGGGATGAGGCAGGTACCTGACCCATGAACCAGAGCCAGAACCAAAGCCCACAAAATGCGTGGGGCGACCGTATTCGTGCGCTGAAAAATGTCCCCCCAGTCCTCAAGATTCTTTGGAAATCAGGACCGGTAGTCGTCACTTGGGGCTTGATTCTGCGCGTCATCGTGGCGTTTATGCCATGGGCAATTGCCAGGGTCGCCGCATCGATCATCAATGGTGTCGAACATGTTCTTCGTCACCAGGGCTTGCCGTCTCATTTCTGGTGGATCGTAGGCCTTGAAGTCGGACTTGCTGTTCTGACCGGCCTCCTCACGCGCATGATCGACTATTTTGACTCTCTGCTCGCCGATCGCTACACGCACCACGTGAGCATTGAGGTCATGCGCCAGGCAGCGCAACTCGATCTGACGACGTACGAAGATCCTGTCTTTTACGATCGGCTGGAACGTGCCCGCGTGCAGGCCACGGATCGATTAGTGCTGATTCAGCAGATGGGCCGCCTCTATCAGCAGATCATTACGACTTTGATCTTCACCGGAACCCTGCTTTACTACTCGCCGTGGTTGATGGTGTTGCTGGCTCTGGGCGTAATCCCGTCGTTTCTTGGTGAAACGCACTTCGCCTTCCTTGGATACGCGAAGAATTTTCGACAGACTCCAGCCAAGCGCCAGATGGACTATCTGCGCCAGATAGGCGGCAGCAAGGAAGCCGCGAAAGAGCTGAAGCTCTTTAATCTGAATGAATACCTGACGAACCGCTTCGCCGCGCTCTCCGAACATATATATAACGAAAACGTCGCGCTCTCTCGCAAGAAGCTGATTGGCGGCGGCCTGCTTGGCATTCTCGGTACGCTCGGCTACTACGGCTCCTACGCATATGTGATCTGGCGGGCTGTGCACGGCTTCTACAACATCGGCACGTTCTACTTCATCACCAATGCGATTGTGCAGGCGAGTTCGAACCTGCAGCAGGTATTCTCCACCGCCTCCGGCATCGCCGATCAGGCTTTGTTCCTCACGGACCTGATTGCGTTCTTCGAAATGAAGGCGACAGTACAGTCGAAGCCCAATGCCCTTCCCGCACCACGTCCGATTCGAAAGGGTTTTGAGTTTCGCAACGTCTCGTTCACCTATCCCGGCACGGAACGGAGGGTGCTCAAGGAGTTCAACTTCACATTGCATCCGGGTGAACGTATCGCTCTCATCGGCGAAAACGGACAGGGCAAGACCACCGTAGTTAAGCTCATCACCCGTCTTTACGATCCGAGCGAGGGAGAAATTCTCCTTGATGGCGTGGATCTGCGCGAGTACTCGCTCGAAGACCTGCACAAGGAAATCGGCGTCATCTTTCAGGACTTCATGCGCTACGAAATGACCGCGCGTGAGAATATCTCGATTGGCCGCGTAGAAATTCCGCACACGGAAGCGGAGATCGAAAGCGCGGCGCAAAAAAGCCTCGCAGCAGGTGTTGTCAGCAAGCTGCAGCATGGCTACGACCAGGTCCTCGGCCGCCGGTTTGAGGGCGGCGTCGACCTGTCCGGTGGAGAATGGCAAAAGGTTGCGCTTGCGCGCGCTTATCTGCGCGACGCACAACTACTGATTCTCGACGAGCCGACAGCGGCGCTCGATGCAAAGAGCGAACTCGAAGTCTTCGAACGTTTTGCAGAATTAACTGAAAACAAAATGGCTCTGCTTATTTCGCATCGCTTTTCCACTGTGCGCATGGCCGATCGTATCGTCGTGCTCGAAGGCGGAAGACTGGTGGAAGAAGGCAATCACCAGCAGCTGATGGCACTCGGCGGACGCTACGCCGAAATGTTCGAAATGCAGGCAGCAAGTTACCGGTAACGGAAAGACTCATGGCAGATCAGTCCCCTATTGAAGTTCCATCCACGGAAGAAGAACAGCCTATCGCTGTCGAGCCGCTCCAGGTCGCTGCGCGCGCGGCTGCTTCCGAATGGCAGGTAAACCACCAGCCCGGCGGTAAAGGCAGCTTTGCCACACGCGTTGAGGCTGCGCGAGAAGCTCTCGATCTTCTTTCCGCGGAAGTAGACGCAATTGACCCGAAGTCAACGGAAGATGCCGACCCGCTGTTGGAAATACGAGAGAATCCACGTCTGCTGCGAGGAGTGCTTCTGGAAGCGGCATCCATTCGCCGTAAGGCGCAGCGCCTGCCGCGCATTATTTCCAATCAGGAAGAAGAACCACGTGCTTCAGCGCTTTCCGCGGCCTATCTGGACGCCGCCGATTCCCGCTGGTCGCCGGAAGCATTTTTAGCCTTTACCGAAGCAGCGCAGAAAGTCGATCCTTTGGAACTGGAAGAGCTATGGGCTATTCCAACCATGCTCAAATTCCTGCTGCTCGAGTGGATTCTCACACAGTCAAGTGCGCGCCTGCATTCGCCTGGTTCTACCGCAGCGGGATCGGCAGACATTCTGCGTCTGCGCATTAAGAGTGTGCGCGATATCGGATACGCGGACTGGGCCACCATTCTGCAGCAACTTATATCGTTTGAGCCGATCCTGCAGCAGGATCCGGCGCGCACCTACGACCGAATGGATTTTGAAAGCCGCCAACAATATCGTAAGGCAGTCGCAGATATTGCTCGCTACTCCGAGGGAACTGAATCGCAAGTCGCCGCTGCCGCACTCGACATGGCGCGAGCTGCCGAGCAGCATCCTACGGCGGACGTGCGCCTGCACATGCGCCGCATCCATATCGGCTACTACCTCATCGATAAGGGCTTTCCCGCTCTGGCAAGGCGCGTTGGCTACCGCCCTCGATGGATTGACCGTCTGCGGCTTGCGATTCAGCACAACGCCGATGATTTTTACATCGGATCCATCGAAGTTCTCACGGTCCTGTTGATCGCAGTGATCCTGCTGCCGCTGGTTCCAAATTACGCAATCTTCGGCGGCCTTGCTGTAGCTTTCATTCTTATGCTGCTCCCGGTAACACAGGGTGCGGTTGACCTCGTGAACAACACGGTCACATCGCTCTACAAAGCTCGTGCGCTGCCAAAGCTTGATTTCAGCGATGGTATTCCTCGGGAATATTCAACGCTTGTAGTTGTGCCGACTTTACTCGCGAATGAAAAGCAGACACGCGAGCTGGTGCAGGAACTCGAAGTACGCTACCTCGCGAACCCTGATCCGAATCTCCACTTTGTATTACTCACCGATCTTCCAGATTCGATCACGCGGCCACGCGAAAACGACACCGATCCCCTCGTTGATCTCGCAATACAGCTCATCAATACGCTCAATAAGCGTTACGCTTCCGCAAAGGGTGGGACTTTCTTCCTGCTCCACCGCCACCGCATCTTCAATGCGAGGCAGGGCGTGTGGATGGGCTGGGAGCGCAAGCGCGGAAAGCTTCTCGATCTGAACAAGCTGTTGGTCGGCGTATTCGATGCTTTTCCAGTCAAAGTTGGCAATCTGGACATATTGAAGCGCGTGCAATACATCATCACGCTCGATTCCGACACGCAACTGCCGCGTGGCTCGGCCAACGCCATGGTCGGAGCAATGGCGCATCCTCTCAACCGAGCCATCATTGACCCTGAAAAGCGAATCGTCACCGACGGCTACGGCATTCTGCAGCCGCGCGTTGGAGTCAGTGTGCATTCAGCGTCGCGCTCGCGCCTGGCATCCATTTATTCCGGGCAGACCGGCTTCGATATTTACACGCGAGCCATCTCTGACACATATCAGGATCTTTACGGCGAAGGTATCTTCACCGGCAAAGGCATTTATGAAGCGACCACGCTGCACTCCGTTCTCGATCGTCGCTTCCCGCGCAATTCCCTGCTGAGCCATGACCTCATCGAAGGCGCATACGCGCGCGCCGGCCTGGCAACGGATATCGAAGTCATCGACGATTACCCATCGCACTACTCGGCATACACCCGCCGCAAACATCGCTGGGTGCGCGGCGATTGGCAGATTGTGCAGTGGCTTCTCGCACGTGTGCCGGACGAGTCCGGGCGATACGTTCGTAATCCCATTTCGACGATTTCGCGCTGGAAGATTTTTGATAATCTGCGCCGCTCCCTGGTAGACCCTCTCACCATGGCTCTGCTCGTGGCTGGCTGGCTCGGGCTGCCCGGCGGCCCGCTCTACTGGACGCTCACTACGCTGCTCCTGATGTTCCTGCCGACGTTCGTTCAGTTGCTCTTCAGCGTGGGACGTGCTCTATCAAGCGAGCAGCAGGGCGCCATGCGCGAAGCAGTCACCGGTTTTCTGCAGGGCGCGTTTATCACGCTGCTCAATCTCACTTTTCTGCCGCATCAAACGATGCTGTCGATCGACGCCATCGTTCGCTCGCTGGTGCGCCGCTTCATCACTGGCCAGCGTCTGCTTGAATGGGAAACAGCAGCCGAAGCGGAAAGCTCTACAGGCCGCACTACGCCGGTAGACCGCTACCTCGCCATCACTCCGATCTTTGCAATTATTCTCGCCGTCATCATTCTCGCCATCGATCCAAAATCCCTTCTGGTGGCTACGCCCGTTCTGGTCTTGTGGGGATTCTCCGGCGGCATCACTCTCTGGCTCAATCACGCCCCGCGCGATCAGCGGCAGAAGCTCACAACCGATGAAGATACGTTCCTGCGGCAGCACGCATTACGCATCTGGCGCTACTTCTATCAGTTCGGCGGTAAGACGCACAACTATCTCATTCCCGACAACGTGGAAGAAGAAGGTCTCTTTGAAGCGGCGCGTGTTTCGCCCACGAACCTCGGGCTTCTCCTCAACGCACGCCAGGCGGCATGTGAGTTCGGCTTCCTTACGATGCCGGAATTTGCAACTCTCACCCACTCCAGCTTCGCTACCATGGCGCGGCTTGAGAAGGCCCGCGGCCACCTCTATAACTGGTACAACACACATACCTTGGAACCCCTCAAGCCCATCACGGTTTCTTCGGTCGATAGCGGAAATCTCGCAGCTTCGCTTTACACGCTGCGAATGGGTCCGCTGTTTTTGTTGAAAGAGCCTCTGATTTCGCGTCGGCTCTTTGACGGCCTGCAGGTCAATTGGCAACTCTTGAAGTTACATATACCCTCGCTTAACAAGAAGACCTCCTTCTCTCCGCCGCCCTCCGGAAGTTCCTTTGACATCTGGATTGCATGGCTACTCGAACATGAAAGCTCGTCCTTTACAGACGAGACGCTGGAGGGGGAAGCAGCATGGTGGGCCGCCGAGGTGAAGCAGCGCATTTCAGCAATTACCGACCTTCTGCGCAACTACATGCCGTGGCTTCTGCCGGAATTTGCGCCGCTGCGGGATATCGCACAGCTCAACATGCGTGATGAGGTCCTGTACCCAGCTCTGGAATCCGCCGTAGATTTTGCCACTCAGTTGGATCAGCGGCTGGCTAGGGCATGGGCGACACGCGAGAACGACGCGAACGTTGTTCTTGGCGAAAAGCTCCGTTCGCTGTTGCCGCAGGCGCGGGAAAAATTGCTCCAGCTCACAAAGAGCTTGAACGCCGTATCGGAAGAAGCCTATCGCCTCGTAGATGAAATGGACTTCACCTTTCTCTTGCAGAAGGGTCGTATGCTGCTTTCGATCGGTTATGAAGTGGAGCCTAAAAAATTGCACGCTGCATGCTATGACCTGCTTGCTTCCGAGGCTCGCATTGCCGCCTTCGTGGCCATTGCCAAGGGAGACGTGCCGCAGCAGCTATGGTTCAAGCTTGGCCGCACTCACACGATGGCCTTCGGCCGCTCTGTGTTGATCTCGTGGACCGGCACCATGTTCGAATACCTGATGCCTTCTCTGTGGATGCGCAGCTATCCAGACACTCTGGTATCGCGTACCCTCGCGGCACACGTACAGATACAGCGTGCCTTCGCACGTGAAAACCGCATCCTCTGGGGCATCTCGGAATCCGGCTATGCCCAGACGGATGATGCCGGGCACTATCATTATCAAGCGTTCGGCATCCCTCAAATCGCGCTCAAGTGGGACGCCACTGCTGGTCCGGTCGTCTCACCCTACTCGACACTTCTCGCACTAGGAGTCGATTCAGTCGAAGCTCTTCGCAATTTGCGCCGCATGGCAGCGAACGGCTGGGTCGGCGCCTACGGCTTCTATGAGGCGATCGACTATACGCAATCGAAACGCGAGCCACAGCTTGTGCGTGAATGGATGGCGCATCACCAAGGTATGGCTCTGCTCGCATTACTGAATCTGCTGGATGACGATAAGGCGCAGCAATGGTTCCACGCCAACCCTCAGTTGCAGGCCACGGAATTATTGCTGCACGAAAAGCCGATGAGCGAAGCGGCATTGCGCGCCGAATATAAGCAATATGAACCCCGGCACGTGAAAATCAAGAAAGCGAGCTGACCAGATCAGCTGCAAGTAAAAAGAGCTGTCATCCTGAAGTTGTACGTCTCAGGATGACAGCTCTTTTTACTTTGGTTCCCTATCGCAGCAGCTGAAGTGCGTTTTCCCTATAGACTTTGCGAAGCACGTCGTCCGGAAGGTACAGCCCATAAATATTCCACCGCCCCTGGCGCGAAGCGTGCGATGGATATTCAAAATACTCATCCGCTGTTTCCAGAAACCGGAAATAAAGTCGGTACATCGATTCTTCAGGCAATAAATCCGATCCAAAGAGAATGCGATCCGCAAACCGCAGGAACAGCTCCCGCGCCGCATATGGTTGCCGCCCCAGTTCAGAAGCGCGCGCGCTGATATCGATGTAGAGATTCGGATGCGTCTCCAGCAGTTTCGTCACGCGCGCAAGATTCTCGCCGCTCTCAGCCACGTGCGCCGCAACGAATGTTGTCTTTGGGTGCCGTGCAATCACGCTGTCGCGCTGATCGAGCAATTGTGGCTTCGAATAATGCGATCCGTAAAATCCCCAGTCCGGATGCGCTGCCAATTCCTCGTATCGCTCATTCTGCGCATCGATAGGCAGAAAGAACGCGTCCGGGTCGGCAGTATGGAACATTACCGGAATCCGAAGCTCTCCAGCCTTATCGAAGATAGGTGCGAGCCGCTCGTCATCCACGCGCAATAAATCTCCGTTCACATCGCGCACGCCCAGCCCAAGATCTTTCCAGAACTTGATCCCTTGCGCACCACGCTCGACCAGCTTTTCCAGCCGTTCCAGCGTCCGCTGCACGAAATCAGGATGCGTCACATCCGACCAGTCCATCCAGCCAATAGTGGTAAACCGGTCAGACGCGGAATGAAACTTATCGATCATCCGAAGCGCCTCATCGCCGGTCTTCATCGTGATATTGACGACCTTCTCGATTCCGCACGCGTCCATAATCCGCAGCACATCCCGCGGATCAAGCGCGTCGAGATGATTGTGATAATCGATGACTGAAAAGCGTGCCTTCTCGATCGAATGTTCTTCGCTCACCACCATCGACTTCGGCTGAAAGTCGCTGAGCGGAAGATCGACCTTCGCCTTCGCAGTCACCATGGCAACAAATTTATCGTCGGTGCTCATCGCTCACTTCTCTCTATTTGCCTTGAGGCCTGCGAACATCGCGCGCAGATCCTGAAATCCCTTCACGGCTACAATCAGCGTGATAACCGCAAAAGCCACGCTCGCAAGCACCAGCCATACCGCCCAGAAATCGAGCCACGCGTTCATCGGCTTTCTCCGTTGGCAATCGCCATCTCGCCCGTTGCCGTCCTCGACTTCCGCCCAAACAACGACCCCGCCAGCAATCCAAGCGCAGCCAGTCCGAATGAGGCAAAACCGGCAAAGCTCTCACTCTTATGCAGGAAGAAGAACGGAATAATCGCGCCTGCTGCTCCCAGCAGCATCGCGCAGTATCCGCCGGTGAGATTGGCTCGCTTCCAATACAGTCCGCCAATCACGCACACAAACGCGCCGGCAAGGAAGATCGTGCCCGTAATATTCAGATACAGATACACCGCGCCCGGCGGCGTATAGAGCAATCCCCAGAAGATAAGGAACACGCCCACGGCAAAGTTACAGATGCGATTGATGAGCAATTGCGTCGAATCCAGCAGCGGAGGGCGCCCCATCTGCTTTCTCAAAGGTCCAACAATATCCTGCGAGATCACCGCGCTCCATCCGAGCAAGTACGAGCTGTTTACCGACATCGTTGCCGCCAGCATGCCCGCTACAACAATGCCGCGAATCCCCGGTCCCAGCAGCATCGAAAGCATCGCCGGCATGGCATCGATCGGCGCAAGCGCATGACCATGAATGATCGGCTCAGGCACACCGCCAACCAACGCTCCATGCCCCAGCAAGGCCAGCGCTGCAATTCCCCACAACATCGGCAGCATGCCGCGACCGAGGAAAATAAAACCCGTCCACGTCATCACGCGCTTTGAAATCTCAGGGCTCTTGGTCGAAAACATGCGCATTGCCGTTGTCTGCCAGCAGGTATGGATCGCAAGCCACAGCAGCAGCTGCCAGATGAGAAAACTCCATCCAAATTTTGGGGCCGTGATCGGATTGAACCCGCTGCTGCCCATCACCGTCTCGACCTTCGATACCATCGTGTGCCATCCCGCAAAATGAATGGCATAAATCGTAATAATGATGGTTGCAATCGAAAGCAGAACATATTGCAGGTAGTCCGTAATCACGATCGAGATCATGCCGCCGACCGTGGTATACACCAGCTCCAGCAGCAGAATCGCGATCATCGTAGCCACCAGGTATTTCTGGTTCATGCCGCTGATCACGGTCAGGAATTCGCCCTCCACCTTGAGGAAGACGCCCATGTTCAAAATGCCGCCCAGCGCCACCAGGATGCCGGTAACAATGCGCAATCCGCGGCTGTACTTCACCTCGAAATATTCCGGAACGGTCATCAGCCGCAGCTCGCGCAATCTGCTGATCACAAAGCCCGTCCGGCCCACAAATATCATCGCGATGCCGGAGATAAGCGCGGCGGCAAAAGCAGCGAAGCCATAGCGATACCCAAGCTCGCTGTTGTACATGAAGGTGATGGTGCCGATCTCCGTCGCCGCCAGCGTCGCAATGCCGATATACGTGCCTAGCTCCCGGCCCGCTACAAGAAAGTGCGCCGTGTTGCCCACATATCTGCGTCCCAGCAGGCCAATCAGCATCGAGACGGCGAGATAAACAACAACGATGATCCAATCGATAGGAGCAAAGTTCATCGCGCGCCTGCTTCGACTGTGGCCACAGGAAATTGATTCTCTTTCAAGAATGAGCTCACAAGCTCGCGGTCTCGAAACGCCTCGGTACCACCCGAGCGCAGCGTAGAAAGCGCTCCCGTGACATTGCCTGCGCGCGCACAAACGTCCAGAGGCAGCCCACGTAGCCATGCCGATAAAAATCCGGCGTTGTAGCTGTCGCCCGCGCCAATTGTATCTACCGGAGTTACATTTACCGGAGCGGCCTCAATCTTCTTCCCGCCCTGAAGCACAAAGGATCCGCGCGCCCCGCATTTCACCGCCACGCAAGGAACCCGCGCGGAAAGCACTTCCAGCGCATCCTCGATTGTCTCTTTATGCGCGATGCGGCAGAGTTCCGCCTCGTTCGGCAACAGCACATCAATCAAGCCAAGCAGCTCGTCGAGCACCCCGCCCCACTGGTCATCAGGATCGTCATTTGTATCCAACGAAATCGTAAGACCGGCCCGCTTCAATTCACGAAACAGGTTTGGCAGATCGGGCGCCAAACCCCGCTGCAAGAACAGCGAAGACAAATGAAAGTGCCGTGATGATTTCAGATACTCAAGATCGAGATCCGCGGCTGTCATCTCGCTCATCGTGCCCAGATAGGTAAGAATGTGCCGCTCCTTGCCATGGGGCAGCAGCACGGTCACTCCCGTCGGCTTCGCTGAATCGAAAGTTGCATGCGTCACGTCCGCTCCGCTCTCTTTCAATCGCTCCAGCGCCACCTTGCCTAAATCATCGGTGCCTGCGCGGGTCACGAATCCAACTTTCGCACCGAGCACGGCAAGGTTATGTGCCAGAATCGCCGACGAGCTGCCTAGCGTCGCCTCAAACCCTGAGGCCAGCAGCTCTCGTTCCACCGGCATTTCCTGCGGCAGACCATAGAGGATCAGGTCCAGATTTATTTCGCCTGCAATGGTGATATCAAACATTCAGTGGTCACTGGGAAGAAAGGATGTACAGGCATTTCCTCACAAAAGGAAAGTAAAAGTCAATAAAAGATTGAAAGCGAAACAAAATACTTTTTAAGTTTCAATAACCTCCTGGATAGCTTCAGACCAGGATGACTTCAATATCGTGCCCGCGCAGCACTTCCACATCCGTCTCGGCCAACGCTTTATCCGTAACAATGCAGTGCACGCTAGCCGGCGGAACAATCCGCGAAAGACTCCGCCGATGAAACTTTGTCGAGTCGCAAACGACAACCACCCGTTTCGCCGCCTTCACCATGGCGCGATTCACGCGCGATTCCAGAACGTTCGGCGTCGTCAACCCAATCTCCAGATCAAACCCATCCACACCAAGAAACAGAATGTCGGCGTGCATCTCTTCAAGCACATCCTCAGCTAGCGGACCCACCAGCGAGAATGAATTCTTACGTAGCGTGCCGCCAGTCAGAATCACGTCGAAGTCCGTACCGGCAAGATCAGCGGCAATGTTGATGGCATTCGTAATCACCGTGAGATGCCCAAAGCGGCGCAGTGCCTGGGCAACGACCGTCGTCGTCGTGCCCGAATCAAGCATGACGCATTGGCCTTCCTGCACCAGTTTCGCAGCCGCGTTAGCAATGCGCTGCTTCTCGTGTGAGTGCTGGCGCATCTTCTCCTGCAGCGACGGATCGAACATCGCGCCGGCCGACAACGGCAGCGCGCCACCATGCGTGCGCTGCACCAGCCCCTTGGATTGCAGGTAGTCGAGGTCTTTGCGTATCGTGATCTGCGAGATGCCCAGGTTTTCTGACAGCTCGTTCACCAGCACGCGGCCATGGCTCTGTACCAGCCCGAGAATATGCTGACGCCGTTCCTCGATCAGCATCGAATCCTGCTCAATATGTTTTGATTTGCGCGGCACAGTTTTTTCCTTACGTTTCCAGGAAATCCATCAAGTGTCTGATTGTATGCGATGCGTAGTGAAGGTAGAAACCCTCATCTTCGTACTTTTGGCGCTTTATCGGAAAGTTCCTTGAATCGCGTTCGTCATTGTCTTCGACCATGTATATGCCGCCAACACATTGAAGCCTTTGGCCCCCTGCGGGGTAATCTTGGCCTGCATGTAATCGTAACGCGACCATCCATTACAAGGACTTTGTTCCGCCCGTCATAAATCTTCGGAATGAAAATCGGGCCGCCAATCGTTCCGCCGCCGTCATATCGCGCGCCATCGCGTCTACCTGCACGTTGAAGTCGCCGATAGCATCGGGCTCGGTGCGCCTTCCGCCGGATCGAACGTGCCCATCGAAACGCCATCAAAGATAAATCTCATTGTAAAAATACTGGCCAACATTGATCGAGCCGGTAAATGTGTCGCCGCTTGTCCGAGGCAGGCTGTCAAAATGAACCATTGCCCGTCATCTGGGTTTTATCTGATATTCCGAAATATATCGAACAATACCCATTTCACAAAAAAAGAAAGAAAGAAATAGTTAAAAAGAATCAAGTACCTTCGTCAAGGCCGATCGGATTGTCTTACCCGTTTGACTTAAATTCCCTTATTTTGTGCAATTTATAAGGGCTTTTTGCATCCAAAGACTATGGATTCCCCTAAGCAAGCCTTAAATTATTAAGCATATTTTTATTCTGTCGATTTATTTCACTTGATTACGCTTATGAATCGGTGTAATACAATCAAGTGCCAATTATGGAAGGAGCTACTCCCTTGCAGGACGCACTCTCTGCGCTGCTTATTCTGCCTGATTCCGAGAAAACCGCTCGCGGTCTTACCGACACGCCGCATGAAATTCAACAGCAACCGGAAACCTGGCGCGGCACCCTCCGCCGTCTTGATGCCGCCGCTGACCGTATCCGTGAATTTCTTCAGGATTGCGGTGTTGCTCCCGGGTCTCAAACTCCGCCAAATGTGATACTTGCAGGAGCTGGAACTTCTGACTACATCGGCCGCACGTTGACCCGTCTGCTGTCTTTGAAGTGGCGCACGAACGTAGCCGCCATCCCCAGCACCGAGCTGTTGACGAACCTCGACGATCACATCCTGGCAGAAAAACAGTACCTTTTGGTCTCCTTTTCGCGCTCCGGAGAGAGTTCTGAGGGCATCGCGCTCCTCCAGCTCGCCCTCGATCGCTATCCGAAACAAATCCGTCATCTCCTCATCACCTGCAACGAATCCGGATCGATGGCGAAATTTCCCGGGATTTTCACCATCACGCTCGACGATGTGGTCAACGATCGCGGCCTCGCCATGACCAGTTCGTTCTCAAATATGGTGCTGACAGGCCAATATCTGGCTTCCATCCATGACACGGGCGAGTACGAAGCTGCTGTCCGGAAAATGGCCGCAATCGGCGACGTCCTGCTGCCGGTGGCAGCAAATATGGCAGCAGAACTGGCCCCAAAGGCGTTCCAGCGAGTCTGCCTTTTGGGCACAGGTGCATTGCAGGCCACGGCACAGGAATCGTCCCTGAAAGTGCTTGAACTCAACGGCGGCAAACTTCCCACGCTTGCAGAATCCTTTTTAGGCCTGCGTCATGGCCCCATGTCGTTCCTTAATAAGGAGACCCTGGTCATAGCGTTTCTTTCCAATGATGAAGATCGCCTGCCCTACGAATTGGACCTTCTCGAAGAAATTCGAGAGAAAAAGCTCGCCGGCGAAATCCTCGTCGTGGCTCCCCGCCTCAACGACCGCATTCAAAAGCTGACAAAATATCTGCTCACGCTGGACACGCCAAGACGTTTTCCCGACGCGTATCTGCCGGTGGTCGATATCATCGTCGGCCAGCTTCTTGCGCTCTTTTTTGCCATCGAGAATGGCATCACGCCGGATACGCCCAGCGACGGAGCCATCAGCCGCGTCGTCTCGCACGTAAAAATCTATTCTCCTGCCGGAAGGACGGAAAAATGACAGAAGTGAAAAAAGCGCGCAAAGCTCCTTTGCGCGCCTCTGCCGCCCTGTTTGTCTTTGCTTCATTTGGCTTTTTCACTGCCCATGCACAGGACGCCGGCAAAGCCGTCGCCTCCGTTCACGGCAGCAGTTATAAGCTTGCCGATCACGTCATCGACGCAGCCTGGAAAATTGAAGATGGCAAGCTTGCCGACCTCACCGTCTCAGAAAAGCTGCACAATACCACCGTCCAGTTTTCCGATCCCTTTGCCATCCTGCTCAAGGACGGCACCATCTACAACGCAGCCAACCTGCGCGTAGACGGCGAGCCGAAGATGACCGAGCTCACGCCGGATCCAAACGCCTCCCGCTACTCCGACCGCCTGCCCGGCGAACAATGCACGCTCGCCCTGACCAGCGTCGATGGCAACCTGCACGCCACCTGGATAGTGGTCCTGCGCGATGGATCGAGCTATGTGCGCCAGTTTCTCTCCATCACCGCGGGCGCAAACGATCTGCCCATCAATCGCGTTCAGCTCGTCGATGTCGATCTGCCCGGCGCGCGTATTGTCGGCTCCGTCAAAGGCTCGCCCATCGTCTCCGGAAATATCTATATCGGCTTCGAACATCCGCTCTCCGACAGCAAAGTAGTTGAAAATCGCGCCACCGCTTACATGGACCGCGATCTCCCTCTCAAAGCGGGCCAGTCTGTCACCTATTCGTCCGTTATCGGAACCACGCACACTGGCCAGCTCCGCCGCGACTTCCTCACTTACATCGAGCGCGAGCGCGCCCATCCCTATCGCACTTTCCTGCACTACAACTCCTGGTACGACCTCGGCTACTTCAACGCCTATGACCAGACAGGCGTGCTCGATCGCATCAACACCTTCGGACATGAGCTGCACGAGAAGCGCGGCGTCACCCTCGACTCATTCCTCTTCGACGACGGCTGGGACAATCATGCCTCGCTGTGGAGCTTTAACAAGGGCTTCCCTGAAGGATTCACTCCGGTGCGCGAAGCCGCAAACAAATACGGCGCAGCGCCCGGTATATGGATGTCTCCATGGGGCGGCTACGACGGCCCCAAAAAAGAGCGCGTACAGCTCGGCAAAGAAGCAGGCTATGAGATCGTCGATGGCGGCTTCGCACTCTCCGGACCCAAGTATTACGCGCGTTTCCGCGATATCGCTCTTGAGATGATCCGCAAATACGGCGTCAATCAATTCAAGTTCGATGGAACCGGCAACGCAAACTCCGTCTTCCGCGGCAGCGCCTTCGACAGCGACTTCTCCGCAGCCATTCATCTCATCGGTGAGCTGCGCGAAGCCAAGCCGGACATCTATATCAATCTCACCACCGGCACCTACCCCTCACCCTTCTGGCTTCTGTACGCCGACTCCATCTGGCGCGGCGGTGAAGATGACAGCTTCGCCGGCGTCGGCTCCTATCGCGAGCGCTGGATCACCTACCGCGACGCCGACACCTACGACGAGATCGTAAAAGGTGGACCGCTCTATCCCCTTAATTCGCTCATGTTGCACGGCATCATCTATGCGCAGCGCCACAAGCAGCTGTCAAAGGATCCCGGCAACGATTTCCGCAACGAGGTACGCGACTATTTCGGCAACGGGACGCAGTTGCAGGAGATGTACATCACTCCTTCATTGCTCTCTGGGCAGAACTGGGACGATCTCGCCGAAGCCGCAAAGTGGTCTCGCTCCAACATGGACGTGTTGAAAGACACGCACTGGGTCGGCGGCGATCCCGCATGGCTCGAAGTCTATGGCTGGGCCTCATGGTCACCCAGGAAAGGCATTCTCGTACTGCGCAATCCGAGCGACAAGCCCCAAAGCATTCGGGTTGACCTGCAGAGCGCCTTCGAATTGCCACCAGGAGCCTCGCAGTCTTATGACGCGAAAAGCCCATGGAAAGACGACGCTTCGAAACCAGCGATCGAACTGCGCGCAAAGAGTCCGCACGAGTTTCAGCTGGCGCCGTTTGAAGTGCTGACGCTCGACGTCACACCCCGCTAAACAGATACTCCAACAAAAAAGCGCGGCTTCTAAGCCGCGCTTTTACCTGTTCTGTGTCGAGTATGCGCCACTCTAAGGCAACAGAATCTGTTTCTCAGTCTAGAAGTTCCTTCACTCCCTGAACCATCGCTTCGGGATTGAAGTCGCTGTGAATAATTTCGTCCGGGCAACTGCTTTCTTTCGAAACTCGATAATTACAAACAAATGCAATCTTCTGCTCAGGATGCCTGTGCTTGACCTCTTCGCAGAGCTTCTCAGCCTGCGGCACGCGACCGTCTCCCTCAACGTCAACCAGAATCAGATCAAACGTCTTGCCGGCGCACATATCTTCGCCTTCAATGATCGAAAGGGTGAAACGACTTCGTAACCTTGCATACGAAGAATGCTGTCCCGCAGCTCGCGAATCAACTCGCGAGCGCAAATATGCAGAACGACAGGTTTTGTGGAGGTCACGTCGCGTAGCATACCAGAGTCACAATCTGACCGGGCGAGATATTTTGGCTACAAATGAGCCTACTCAGCATATGTGCGCCTGAACAAGGTCTTTCAGGTAAGCATCGTTGCCGGTTGCCGCTGCTTATTTGATCGAATCGGAGTGGGCAGCCAGTTCACCCGGCATCCCAACGGACGGTACCAGCATGTCTTCTTTGCGCATGACAAGGTTGGTCGCGTTCAGGCTGGCCAGCTCAAATCCATGCCCGTGCGTAATGGCATCCGTTGGGCAGGCCTCGACACAATAGCCGCAGAAAATGCAGCGGTTGTAATCGATGTTATAGACCTTGGCATAGCGCTCAGAACTGGAGATGCGATTTTCCGCTGTGTTCTCAGCCGCCTCGATGTAAATGCAATTCGAAGGACAGGCCGCTGCACACAGAAAGCAGGCTACGCACTTTTCCAGGCCGTTCTCATCACGCTGCAGCACATGAGCACCGCGAAAACGCTCCTGCAGCACTGCGCCGCGTGTCGGACCGGGACCGTCCGGATAGTTCTCAACCTCGGTCGGCTGAAACATCTCCTTGAACGTAATGCTCATTCCCTTGCTGATGGCCGCGATGTTGCGCACGATGGACATGCTTCTAGTATACGAGGACTTGGCGTCCTGCAACAGTCTTGACCGTCTTTGTATGATGGAGAGCAAAGTTGTGTGGAGGATGCACTTGCAAATACCCGCTCGTTTCTTATTTCTCGTCTGTCTTTTTGCTGGTATCGCATTACAGGCACAAACATCGCTGAAAATACAGAACGGCAGCCAGCAGACAACCGTCTCAATCGACGCCCTGAAGCCTCTTCCACACAAGACAGTCACGGTCCACAATCCGCATACCAACGCCGACGAAACCTACTCCGGCGTGCCTCTGATCGAATTGCTGAAGCAAGTCGGCGCTCCTACCGGACACGACGTACACGGAAAAGCACTCTCCGAATACATCATCGCCACCGGCTCCGACAACTACAAAGCTGTGCTCGCACTGGCCGAAGCGGAACCGGATCTCCATCCCGGCGACATCCTCGTAGCCGACACCATGAATGGCAATCCGCTCGACGCGAAATCAGGACCCTTCAAACTGGTTGTCACTGAAGACAAGCGGCCTGCCAGATCAGTGCATAATCTGGTTTCCATCGAATTGAAAACAGCAGAGTAAATATTCAGAAGCTGAACACTGGACCAATCTGGTACCCCCAGCTTCCGCGATTCACGAAATCTTCGTGCGAAAGCCACGTAAGATACGGAGGCTTGCCGATGCCCGGAACCTCCGAGCATTCCGTTCCCTGAATCAGCCACCTGAGCGGATACGGCGTTCCAATTCCCGACGCGTCATAGCAAGCGTGCCGATAGCGTACGATCGTCTCTTCCACCCCGGCCCGAATGGCCACATTGCGGCTTAATTTGTAATCGCCCGCAAGCATAAAGTTCCAGGCAAAATGCGTAATCGTGCCCGTTTCAGGATTTGGATTGTTCTCGTCCGGGCTTGTCATATAAGCATCGTTAAACTGCAAAAATCCCGGACGAATCGAAAGATTCAACGCGTAATTTGGCGTGTTCACGCCTCCGCGAAATCCAAAATAGCCAGTAACAAGATCGCCCCCGGCGCGGTCAGATGGATGCGGACTCGCCCCCGGATAGCGGCTCACCTCCGTATCCGCATAGAGCCAACGCCACAGATGCGCCGAGACCTGGGCGCCACCTCCGTTGACCATGCGTTTGCAATAGGTGCAGTCGGCGGTCGTCACCGTAGTCGAATATCCACGGAAGAACGGCGCAATTTGTATGTGCGGCCATGGACGATCGCCATCGGTGGCGTAGTCGCCCGTTGCGTCGTCCAGCTTGGTGAAGTGAATGCCGGGTCCGTCGCCATAAACAGGATAGTTATAGTCGCGATACCAGGGATTGCGGCCACGCAGCATGTTGGCAAAGGTACGTGAGGGGTTGAGCGAGCCGCGAATGATCTTCGGATACCAGGCATTGGGCCCGGCGTGTTCGGCAATGCGGTCGCTGATGTCCTTGTCGATAAAATCTTCCGCGAAGACCCACAACATGCCCACGCTGGGCGTCACGATGAAATCGACCCATCCAGTATTGTTGGTGTACTTGCCGCTCGGCGGATCCGTCGTCGTATTGCAATGCAGAATGCACTTGACGTCGTACGTGTAGCCGCCCTCGTTGCCTATCCCGGCTTCGCCAAACGGCGATATCTCCGAATGCGTGCTGTAGAGAGTCGTCCAGAGCAGCGCTCGCCAGCGTGAATCCCAGTAGCCCGGCTCATTCCAACGAATGCGCGACTGCGTGGGTGAGTTTTGGATCTCGATGAATGCGCCCACGCCGCCCTGCAATGGGTGGCCTACATAATTCACCAGAAAGTCGTCGCCATCGTTCCAGCGCCGCATGTTGAACTGCTTCACCGAGGCAACCCAGTCGTGCCAGAAAGGCTTGTTCGCCGTCAATGCTCGCAGGG
>NZ_LMUM01000011.1 GCF_009765985.1 Acidobacterium sp. S8 | reverse complement strand
AAAAGATTCAGAATGCCGGTGAATGCTGTAACCATGCCGACGAGCCCGAAATCCTGCGGCGACAGCATACGCGCCAGCAGCATCAGCGAGCCGATACGGAGCCCGAAGCTTGCCACTTGCGCCAAGACCCGCGCGAAGCCACCGCGAATTGTTTTTTCTTTCAGGTCTTTCATAGCGTCAGCTTTCGCCCGTAAAACGCCTCAGCGTATCCGCTGGGAGCATTGCATTCCATACCGCGCAGACGCATGAGCGCCTGAAATGTCGATTCGTCGAACCAGTGCTTCGTTCGCTGCGACTGGAAGGCTTCCATGAGGAACTGCACTTTCTTTGCAGCGCCTTCCGGTGTGAGCGGTACAAAACAATTCGGCTGCCCCATGTCGCCATCGTATTTCGGTATCTCGTATTCGAGAATCAGATGGCTGCGAAATGTGTTCCAGGCCAACTGCGATAACAAGCGATGGTCCTGATGAGCATCATTTCTGTTATGAGTAAAAATCAGATCAGGAGAAATGTTCTTTAACTCTTGCTCGAAGACGGCCTTTACATCGGCGCCGGCAAACGGCATAAATCCATCTTGAAAACTTTTCAACAACTGGCCCTTTAAGCGTTGGCCTGCAAACAACGAGGCTGCATGCTGCGCCTCCGACTCGCGAACACCGATAGCGCTGAATACCGCCCAGTGAAACTCGACTTCCGAATAACGTTCCGCCAATTGCAGGATCGTGCCGCCGCATCCGATCTCGATATCGTCGGAATGAGCACCAATACAAAGAACCTTCAGCGGCTTCCCTGCTTTTTGATCGAAGTTCAAAGAGATCATATGCCGGACGCGATCACCTTCGGCTCATTCGCGGCCGGAGTAGAAATTTTCTTCCAGACCTTCCAGGGCGCCTTGCCAATGTTGAGCTCTTCCAAGTGCTGCTTATCTTTAAAGGTGTCCATGCACTGCCAGAATCCCGGACAGTGATACGCCAGCAGTGCCTGCTTATCGATCAGCCGCTGGAACGGCTCGCGAACGAGCTCCTCGCCGGGTTGAATGTGGTCAAAGATTTCCTTGCGCATGACAAAGAAGCCGCCATTGATCCATATGTCGGTGCGCGTCAATGCCTGGACATCTTTCACCAATCCACCCTCTCCGACATTCACGATGTCGAAGCTGGCAGTCGGCTGCACCAGCAGCAGAGATGCGACGGCGGTGCTGTTTTGGAAGTTCTCAATCATCTCAGGAAGAGCCACGTCGCTGAGACCGTCGCCATAATTTGCGAGAAACATCTCTTCGCCCTGAAGATATCCTTCGACTGCCTTCAGGCGCTCGCCAATATTGGCATTGGCACCTGTTTCAACGAAGGTGATTGTCCAGTCGTCGATATCGCGATTCACATACTCAATGTGTCGGCCACCCTGCGACCAGACAAAATCATTCGATACGGCTTCGTCATAATGCAGGAAATAATCCTTGATGACGTTGCCCTTATATCCGAGGCAGATGATGAAGTCTTTGTGCCCAAAGTGAGCGTAGTACTTCATCAGATGCCAGAGAATGGGACGCGTGCCGATGGTCACCATCGGCTTGGGAACGTCGTCAGCATATCCGCGGAGGCGCATACCCGATCCGCCACAAAACAGAACTACTTTCATGATCGCTTCCTCTCCTGATTAGAGAATGGCCGCCCGCGGGATGGGGACTACAAACTGCCCGCCCCATGCGCGGATATACTGCAACTGCTCGACGATTTCGTTCTTGAGATTCCAGGGCAGAATAACCACATAATCCGGTTGTGTTTCGCGGATGCGGTCAGGGTGATAGATCGGGATGTGCGTGCCCGGCAGGAAGCGTCCCTGCTTGTAGGGACTGCGGTCCACGGTGTAGCTGATCAGGTCTTTGCCAATGCCGCAATAATGCAACAGGGTCGCGCTCTTTCCCGGCGCTCCATAACCCGCGACAGTCTTGCCTTCGCGGGCTGCACTGATAAGGAATTCAAGCAGCGCTAACTTCGTTTCTTTCACCTGTTGAGCGAAGCCGCTGTAACTCGCGACAGAATCGAGGCCAGCGTTCTCTTCAGCGGCGAGTACGCGGGCGACATTCGCTTCCACTGAATGAGTTTCTGCTTCCGCCCTGCAAGCGAATACGCGGAGCGATCCACCATGCGATGCCAGTTCTTCGACATCGAAGACTTTGAGACCGTGCGCCTCCATGATTTTGATCGTCGTCAGCAGCGAGAAATACGAGAAGTGCTCGTGATAGATGGTATCGAACTCGTTATGCTCGATCAGCTTCAACAGATGCGGGAACTCAAGCGTAAGTACCCCCTCTGGTTTCAACAAAATCTTCAGGCCTTCGACAAAATCATTCAGGTCGGGAACCTGGGCCAGCACGTTGTTGCCGAGAACCAGATCCGCCTGCCGACCTTCGTCTGCGAGCTTTGAAGCGATGCGCGTGCCGAAGAACTCGACGAGTGACGGCACACCTTTCTCCACGGCAACTTTAGCAACGTTCGCGGCCGGCTCGATTCCTAATACCGGCACATTGCGCTGAACAAAATACTGCAGAAGATAGCCGTCGTTGCTTGCCACTTCTACGACGAAGCTGTCCTGATTCAGCCCGAAGCGGGATTGCATGCGGCCGCAGTAAGTATCGGCATGTTTCAGCCACGAATCGGAATACGAAGAGAAGTAGGCATAGTCGCTGAAGATTTTTTCCGGCGTCTCATATTCATCCAGCTGAACGAGAAAACATTTCTCACACACGTAAACGTGCAGCGGGAAATACACTTCGCCGCGATTGAGATCGGCTGGCGCAGGATAGCTCTCGCAGAGCGGCGACATTCCCAGATCAACAAACGTGTGCTCAAGAGTGCTCCCGCAGAATCGGCAGGGACTGGTGGCAACCGCATCTTGCGGAGTTTCAGCGGCAATTGTCATTGTGGCCATAGATATTCTTTCGGTTCTCCAGGTTTGCGGCTGGACTCAGGCGACAACTGCTTCTGTCCATTGCAGAGAATTGTCAATCCGCCCTTCGCGCATCAACTGCTGGATATGCGCGATGCGCGTATAGCGTTTTTGCTCCACGTCGGCAAGAGTAAGGTTCGAGGCGCGATAAGCGTCGTAAAGCTCCTGCGCACCTTTCCGCGCATTCCATTGCGGCTGAAATGCTGGAAGCATACGGCTGATTTTGTCGCAATTGACGCGATAGCAGCGCTTATCGGGGCCGCCGTCGGGCGCGTATTCGATAGTGCAGCCGGGAACAACCTCGGCTACGATGTCCGCGAGTTCGCTGATGCGATAGTTCTCGAAGGTGAGACCGACGTTGAAGGTCTCGTTGTGAATGGCTTCCCTCGGTGCATCGAGCACAACAGCGATCGCGGCAATGATGTCGCGAATATGAACAATGGGCCGCCACGGCGTGCCATCACTCTTAATATAAATCTTTCCCGTTGTGTGAGCTGACGCTACCAGATCGTTCAAAACAATATCCAGGCGTAGCCTCGGAGAGACACCATACGCAGTTGCATTCCGCAGATAGGTGGGGCTGAAAGATTCATCGGCGAGCGGTCTGACATCACGCTCTACAAGAACTTTGGACTCACCATAGGGCGTTACCGGATTCAGAGACGCCGTCTCGTCCAGAAACTCATCTCCAGCTGCTCCATACGTGCTGCAGGACGACGAGAAGACAAACCGCTCGACTCCGGCTTCCTTCGCCAACTCGGCAAGGCGTACCGATGCAAGATGATTGATGTCATAGGTAAGAGTGGAGTTGAGATTGCCCAGCGGATCATTTGAGAGCGCAGCCAGATGCACGACGGCATCAAAGCCGGCAAGATCCGATGGCTTCAGGTCGCGGAGATCGCGGCGTATCTCGGGGATGGGAGCAGCCTTTTCGCCAAAGTCGCTTCCCTCATACAGATTTGAATCGAGGCCGATTACTTCGTGGCCAGCAGAGCTTAAAACGGGCGCGGCCACAGCACCGATATAGCCTTGATGGCCGGTCAACAGCACCTTCATGGAGCATCCCTCTTCGGAAAAAAATAGACTTTGGCCCGGACTAACGTGCGGATCGCATGCAACTACGGGAAACGATGCTGGGGGATGGAACTGGAGGAGATGAGGGGGAAGACTGATAATACCTTTGACAACAACTTATGGCAAGCGTTAATTCAGTGAATATCTTTGCAATATGTTACACACCTGTTAGAGCCAGTAATCCTGCTTCGCAAAGAACTTTGGCAGCAGCGCTGATTACCGGGAACGGCAGCGCTGAACGCTCTGCAATATCGAGCAGAGAGTGCTCTCCATCCGAGAGGTTCAAAACCCAAAGCCTGGCATTGATTTCCTTCCCGATTGACTCTCCGCCGGTGGAGCGATAGAGATTTCGTTTTCCCAGCTGGGGCTCGCAAAAAGGATTTTGATTTAGATATCTGCGGTTACTTTCGAGGATATCCACAATCGAAGTGCAAAGACGAAGAGAGGCAGCCAGCGACTCGGGCTGAATGAAATCAAGATTGTCTGCCGATGTGTGATATTCGGGAAACGTTCCCCACACGCTACGCATCAGACAACCAACAGGGAGATTGAAGCCCGGTGAGCAATATTGCCGCTCATCATATCCATAAGGCGAGTATTCCAGGAGCTCGGATTCTTCACCAGAATGTCCTAAAGCATGAGCTGCAGCGCGATCGACTTCGGCGGTTCCGCGCCGGCTCTTTTTGTAATGAAATCCGCCGCGGTCTCCAATCCCGGTCAATACCAGACCATGGCGGATCCGGCCGGTCATTTCATGATTGCGCGCGAGCCATGTAACGGCCCCGATTGTTCCAGGGATAAACAGAAAGCGGTAGGAATATCGCAATTTTCTTCCGGCGAGGTATTGCGCCAGGTGCGTGGCTACCGTAATACCAGACAGGTTGTCGTTAGCAAGTGACGGATGACATGCGTGTGTCGAAATCAGAACTTCTTCTTCTGATTCTCCGGGAAGATAACATTCGCCGTAAGTAAGGTGCCCGTCTTCTAAGGTCGAATCGATACAAACTTCATACTCGCCCTCTTCGAGCGCCGCCAGCTGGTTATGCGTCAGGCAGAACCCCCACTGCTCCTTGTAATAAGAGGTGCGATACGGAATCCAGTCGGGATGTTCGGGAATCGTAAAGAAATGAGGCCGCAGTTCGTCCAGCGTCATGTTGGCGCGAACGGAGGTGCTGTAATTCAAAACGTGAAGATTGCTCTGATGAAAATCTACAACTCTTGCGCCGGAAGAATTCTTGATATAGGCATCTCGAATATTCCATTCTTTAGGGACGGTCCAATCGAAGACATCCGTGCCGCTTGGCACTTCATGTAGTTCGAGCGGAATTTTTTTTTGAATACGTCGAAGCGTCTCGCGAAGCCCATCACCGGTAATGCTTCTGCAGATCGGATAAAGTTCCTTCGCGAAGCCATACAGATCATCGCCGGTAGCCAGATCGCCTTGTCGGGAGGTGTCGAGAGAAGTTTTCATTTACTCCACGAAATCCGGATAGGTGCGATCGCGTTCGGAGATGACCTCGACCGCCTCGGGCCACTTCACTTGAAAGACGGGGTCATTCCAGCGAACGCCGCGGGATGACTCCGGATGGTAAAACTCCGACATTTGATAAAAAATTTCTGTGTCGTCTGCCAATGTCAGGAATCCGTGAGCGCAGCCTTCCGGGATGTACAACATCTTTCGGTTACCGGCGCTCAATTCCACTCCCGTCCATTGCCTGTAGCTCGAAGAATGCGGTCTTAAATCGATGGCAACATCGTAGATCGCTCCAGCAATGCAGCGAATAAGCTTGGCTTCACCATGAGGTTCCGTCTGTAGATGCATGCCTCGCAACGTGCCCTTGCGGACATTGTATGAAATGTTGCACTGCGCTAACGCTGAATTCAATCCGTTCTCTTGAAATTCGTTCTTACACCAGGAACGGGCAAAGAACCCTCGCTCATCCTTATGTCTTTCAATCTCGATTTCAAAAACACCAGCAATTCTGGTTTCACGAAATATCATCTCTTACCCGGGTATGTGCGTGTGAAAGGTCGAAGCAGACGATACCTTTGTGCGATGCAGGCTATGGTTCAGCTGAAATAGAAAACTGCGCTCAGGCCATGGCGACAAAAATTCTTTAATCAAATCCGGTTCGTCGCGAGGAATATCCTGAAAGCAGGATTGCAAGAGAGCGTTCTCGCAGGCCCAGGCTTGCGGGAAATAAGCGATCATATCGTTTTCCGTTACTGGCGGCTCATCCACCATCTGCTTCCCTGTCAACTTTGCGCACAACGCGCTAATCATATCCCTACCGGCACCTAACCGTAGATGACAAACCGGAGTACTTCTCGGGTTCATCTCGATCAAATAAGGCTTGCCGCTGCCTTCTTCAATCATAAAGTCCAATCCGAAAAAGCCTGATAAGCGCAGGCAGCTGGCTAGGCTCCGGGCGCAATCGAGCATCATGGGACCATCAACGACGCGAACGATGCTTGCCGGACCTGTAGCCCCTACCGTGCTCACCACTTCCACAGCGATACCCGCGAGTACCTCGCCCTGCCAGCACAACACGCCGCAGTTTGCGGGCCTGCCCTCGATATAAGCTTGCGCAATCACCGCGGGCTTACGGCTTCGCCACCACGGTTGAAACCAGAACGGATCACGGTTGATGCACATCCGTTTTATCGCTCGCTTGAGACGAAATGGACGGCTCACATCGAGAAAGAATTGCGCAGCTTCTTCTTCGTTCGAAACAATGCGCACACCTCGTCCGCCCCAAGTTTCATCCGCTTTCAGCAACCATGGGAACGCCTGATTTTCTTGCCATGCTTTCAGGTCTTCCGGTGTCCGGATGGCGGCAGTTTGCGGGACAGGGAAGCCGTCGGCTGCTGCCAGTTGCAAAAGATCATAGCGCGAGGATGCTGTAGCAAAACTTACAGATGAACCCAAAGACCGTTCGATAAGCTCAGCTAGATCGCCAGCTGTTTCGCGCTGCGTGCTGACCCACTGCCACAATTCATGAAGATGCCGCACACCTCGGTCGTCGCACGGAACAATGAGATCCGGGCGGCTGTCCGCCACGGCGCGCATAAGCGATCGCCGCGGAGAAAGCGCGCTGTAACGATAGCTTTTACGTACAGCCGTCGTTTTCAACGCAGGGTGACCGTACATCGAGCAGACAATATAGACCTCGCATCCGGACCTGGCGAACTCGAGAGCCAGCCTTGCGGCGTAAGGACGGCGATCTGTATCGGTCAGCAGAATTCTGGGCGCTGGAGAAGACTGGCTTTCCACATTCGTAAATTGGGGATGCAAAATGGAATGACACCCTCAGGTGAAATAAGGTTACAGGATTGTTAAGAAATCAGCGGATAGCTACTTTTTCGTTTTCCATTGTTTCAAGAGTCGGGGACTCTTCCCGCGTTGTTTCTTGCGAAGCTGCCGTTGCCAGATGCGCGCACACGCGCTGCGCTGCGAAGCCCGCACCGAATGCGAAGCGCATCAGAGGCCCAAAGGTGTTCGCCGCTGAGGTTCCAACAAAATACAGACCTGGAACCGACGACATAAAATTCGAAGAGAGGACTGGAGTTTTCTCGACCGACTGAATGCTCCCTTGTATCTCCGGCGAGAGAAACTGCAGGCGTTGCAGATCAACTTTATATCCGGTTGCGGCGATCACATGATCGACCGCTAAGTGAGTCGGCTTCCCGTCGCTATCGATGAGGTCGATCTGAACGCGACTCTTGTCAACGTAAGCTGACTTCAGACTCATACCAAGGTGAAGAGGCATCTTTCCCACCACCTGCTCCTTGATGAACCATCCCGGTGCAGGACCGAGAATATTCTTTACCGCTTTCAGGCGGGTATTCTCAGGTAACCAGCGAAAAGCCCACGGAGTATTTACGCAGAAGAATAGCTTCCAGCCGGCGCCAATCCCCGTCGCCGGGGATGATGCGCGCTCGAACAACGTTCTCGGTTTCTTACTTGGCGGATTATGAAAGCGGATCGCAGATTTGCGAGCGATCACCTGCACCGAGGCCCCCGCTTGATGAAGAAGTGCAGCCAGATCAAGAGCCGACGCGCCTGCTCCAATGATCGCTACTTCCTTGCCACGGAATTTGCTGAGATCGGCGTGACTGGAGCTGTGGGTCAACGCCTCTTCAGGCAGTCCAGCAAGGACTGGCGGCACATGCGCGAAGTGGCTGATTCCCGCTGCAACAACAACCTTGTCAGCGATGACTTCTTCGCCATTATCAAGAAGAATGCTGAACCCATTGTCTGCCTGATCCACCGACATGACCATTCGGTCTTCAAGGCCGGGAACGAAGCGCCGTTGAAACTCCAGCCCATATTCGACGAAGGTCTCGATACGAACGGGCAGGCCGCTGTCAGCATATGGGATTTTGCGTTCGCGGCAATACTGCGCAAGCGTGAACTGGCCGCGTGGCTCATAAAGCGACGACGCAAATCCTTCTGACTTAAGACACATGCCCTGCGGCATCTGCGTCATCCAGGTATGCATGGGACGCCCGAATACGCGATGCTCGATGCCCACAGCCTTGAGATGCGCCGCAAGCGAGAGACCGTAGGGGCCGGCCCCGATGATGACGACAGAAGATTTGCTCATATTTCTTTCTCCAAAAAGGCTGGCCATTTTTTATTCAAACAATTTTGAAGGAGAAGTGCTGCGACCGGATGTTGTTCTTCTATGAATGGAAAGTGCCTTGATTCAGCGAAGCACTGGCTTCAGAGGCTTGTGTACCAACACGGCTATCCAGCGGAATCATTTGGCGTTTCCTCTTTGCGAAGGCCCGCTCGTAAGCAGCTAGAAGATTTTCGACTGAATATTCCCATGCCAGCCGCTCCTCCACTCGTTTGCGTCCTATAGCGCCCATTCTTTCCCGTTCTTCCGGACGTTCGAGCAACCAGAGAATCTTTTCAGCGAAGCTTCCGATCAGGTCATCGTGACCGCAATAGAGAGATGCTTCGTCCGCACTCACTCGTCCTTCTTTCAGATCAAATTGAACGATAGGTTTTCCGAGCGCCATATATTCCATGATTTTGATCATCGTGGAAATGTCATTCATCTCGCACGGCCTGTCGGGATTCACACAGACATCTGCAGTCGACAACACATCGAGTAATTGCTGGTCGGGAACTCTTCCCGTAAAATTTACCGTATCTTCGAGTCCCTTGTCCTTTACCATCTGGCGAAGTCCTGCCAGTCCGGGGCCGCCGCCGACACAGGTAAAATGCACATCCAGCCGTCCTTGATTCTTGAGGTGCTGGGCAACATCCACCAGAATGTCCAGGCCCTCCTGGATGCTCATGGTGCCAACATACCCGACAAGGTATGGCTTGCCATATTTGAGTGCTGGAACGGACGGCACAGGTTTGAACGTATTGAGATCAGGCCCGTTGCGGACTACAAAGACATCCTTTGGATCGAGACCACCGCGGCCGACAGCAATCGACTTATAGCTCTCGTTCGTTGTCATCGCTACGTCGCTGCAGGCAAAGGTCAGCTTCTCCAGCCAAACTTGCGACTTATAGAAGATGTCCTTGCGCTCGTACTTGGAATGGTAGAGTTCCGGGTTCGCGTCATGATGATCGAAGATGTATTTCACTCCGAACAATTTGAATGGGAGCGCTACCAGAAAGATGTTGTCCGGTGGGTTGCAGCCCTGAATCACCTGGAAGCCGCGCGTGAAGAAGATCCACCAGCTGTAAAGAAACTCCCACAGGAAAGCCCAGCCATACTCCCACAGGTATCCGAGCGGCGTGTTGCCTTCCTTCGGCATTGGATGGCGATAGATATGCACGCCATCAAGCAGTTCATATTTTTGGGTATAGCCCTTGACGCGCGGGCTTAGCACGCTTACCTCGTAGCCGTTCTCATGCAGTGCGCACGCCTCTTTCCAAACGCGGCCGTCGAACGGTACAGGCAGATTTTCTACGATAATGAGAATTTTTCTGTTCATTTGATTTTCGTTGACTACAAAAGTCGGTAAAGCCCCGCGAGGGCGCTCAGCATAGTCGCCTGGCCCCAGTGCAAAGTCGGTGTTTTATTCACCAGCCACGGTGAATAGCGGCGATAGTAAAAATATCCGGAACGGTCCTGCATGTTGGTTATGGTCCATTGTGCGACTTTCACAGCGAGCGGCAGGCTTTCAGGATCGAGATCATGAAAGAAAACCAATGTGTCAATTGCCTGGGAGGAGCACTGAATGTCGAGGGGAAGTGTTTTGTGGTCATAGTAACGCGGAGTTCCGTCCTCGAGAAAGAATATTTTCTTCCAGTAGGCGTAGCCATTCATCATGTTCTGCTGGAAACGGTCGTCTCCGGTGCCGTGGGCATAGTGCTTGAAGCAGTCCAGCACATAGGCGGTATGAAAATTGTCGACCCAGTGAAGATTCTCATTCTCCCCGTAATACCACGACGAATCCGCCCTCTGATGTTGCGCCGTGTAGCGGATGGCCTTCTGCGCCAGATCCCGGTATGAGTCGTCGTGGGCATGCGAATAGGTACGGGCCAGCAGGCTGGCTCCGAGCGTGTTCGCATTATGCACTTCGCTGATCCGGCCGGGAATGTAGCTAATGCAGACACCGTTGCCGTGCGCAGTCTTATTCAGGTCATTTACGATGTGCTCGCAGGCGCTGATCGCCGTCTTCAAATAACTGACATCATGGAAGTACTCGTAACCGTCAAGAAATGCATGGCCGATAAGCGACGTCCACACGATGGTGGGCGTGTTCTTGGGCAGGTAAAACGTACGCGACTGGTAATCGAAGTGATTGCCCCAGCACGCTCCGCTGTACCCCTCGGCCTGATGCTCCGTCAGCCATTGCAAGGCTGACTTGGCTTTTTCGGTCCACTGTGGATCGCCTGTCGCCTTGTGGAGACGGATGAAGCCACGCGCCAGAAAGCCCATTCCTTTAGTCGAACGGCTCTTCTCCACGCCGAGCAACGGACGCAGGTTGACGGGAAAACGCCGTACTCCCTGCAGCAGGGCAGTCCTTAGAAATTCATTCTCAAAAGTGAGTGGCCGCACATATTTTGCGCTCAGGCCGTCGAATGTATCGTAGCCTCGATAGTCGTTTTCTTCGAGCCAGCCTGTGAGCCTTTGGATCGACTCATGGATTTGTGCTTTCACTGCAGCGCCCGCATTCGGCGCCGTCACCACATCACCAGCAGATACCGTCATACTTGCCATTGCTGCTCCTCTCCTCGCTGATTCTTACAAAATCTACAAGCATTTGTCCGTCACGCAAGCGGTGCGGAACGTTTTCGAAGTCCGGATCCTTATTACCGATAACAACCGTTTCCGCATGATCCAGCACATCGGCCATATCATGCACCATCAGCTTGGAGATATGGGGAATGCGATTGAGGATGAAATCGCGATTGGCTCCGACAAGGCAGGCGAGTTTCACGTTTTTGTCATAAATGCGCAGATCGTAACCCTTGCCGATCAGGTGCTCAATCACTTCAATCAGCGGGCTCTCGCGCAAGTCATCCGTCCCTGCCTTGAAGCTGAAGCCCAGGATGCCGACCCGCGTATGCCCCTTATCCTTAATCAGCTGCAGGCCGCGTGCGATCTGTAATTCGTTGCTGGGCAGAATGGATGTGAGGATCGGCAGCTGAAGGTCGTGCATCTTTGCCTGGTACGAGAGGGCTCGCAAATCCTTCGGCAGGCAGGAACCACCGAACGCGAAACCGGGCTTGAGGTAAGCCGGCGAGATGTTGAGTTTTCGATCCTGGCAGAAGATATCCATCACGGCATGTCCATCGATGCCAAACGACTTGCAAAGATTTCCAATCTCATTGGCATAGCCGACCTTCAACGCATGCCAGCTGTTATCCACATACTTCACCATCTCGGCCGTTTCGATTTCTGTCCGAATCAGCGGCGCGTCGAGATGTTCATACAATGCCGCCAGCATGTCGCCGCTTCGGCGATCCAATTCGCCAATCACCGTTTTCGGCGGGCAGCGGAAGTCCTTTACAGCAGAGCCTTCACGCAGAAATTCGGGATTATTGCAGACCCCGAAATCGATGCCGGCCTTCTTGCCGGAAAATTCTTCGAGTGTTGGTATGACAACTTTGCGCATCGTGCCCGGAAGTATAGTGCTGCGAATCACGATAGTGTGTCGCGCAACTTTTTCTCTCAGAGCTTCGCCAATCTGCTCGCAGATGCGACGAATGTATCGCAGATCAAGATTCCCGTTCGCCTGGCTTGGAGTGCCTACGCAGACGAATGACAGCTCCGTCTGGCAGATGGCGCGAATCGAATCGTCCGTGGCCCGGAGCAGCCCCGCCCTGGAGGCTGCTGCAATAATTTCGCCGATCTCGGCTTCAATAATCGGCGACTGACCGCGATTGATCAGCTCAACCTTGGTGCCAACCGGATCGACTCCAATGACCTCGTGTCCCTCATTTGCCAGGCATCCTGCCGAAACAGTTCCGACATATCCCAATCCGAAGATACTGATTTTCAAAACAAATTCCTTTCGCTATGGCACGAAGGGGTCCTATCCGCGCCGCAGATTTCTTTATCGGCAAACTTATGCCGAGGAACGATTCGGGGGATTAGACTGCTGTCGCCGTGGATGGTTTTTGCTGCGCAGTCGCGCGCAGTCGAATTTGGGAGAGAATATTGACCATCCAGTATGACGTTGCCATTATAAGCAATGGCGTCATCGCGTGGTAGAAACGCGGCTGGCTGGTGGTGAGGTAATAAGCTACCGGATAAATCAGCAGGCATCCCCCAAACATAGCGGCGGCCGGTATGCCGCGCCTGAACATCTGGCCAATTCCTAACAGTCCGAGCAGGGTGAGAGCCGATGTGGAGATGATGACCGGCCAGCTGTTAGCGAAGCCTTCGATCGGCTTAATCCAGGCACCGGTCCAATAATTTACGATTCGATTGACAGTAGAGAAGGCAAACCTGCCGTGATGCGTGCTCAGATACTGGGCGTTTGCAACACGCTCTTCTTCCATAAACTGCGATTCGCCAACTTCCTGCCAATGCTGATTGATGGAGGGAGTGTTGGACGGATGCAGCGCCTCAATTTTCTGTCCGTATGAGAACTCATTGTTGCCGATACGAAACTCGAGTGGAAAATTGGAACGCAACATCACTTTGCCGAACTGATGGTAATTCCGCATTAACCACGGCGAAACCAGAACCAGGCAGGTTAGCGCGCCGAGGCACGCCGGAAGTAAAACTCGCGCGCGGCTTCTCCACAATGCGGCGATTGCAAAGGGCAGTATAAGAACAACGAGCGATGTGTTCGTTAGTCCCGCGATCGCCAGAAGTGCGCCCGTAGCCGACCAGCGCGCTATCGATAAAGAATCGCGTAATGGAAGCATGGTCCAGAGCAGCGCTGCGACCAGCAAACCGGAGAGCGAGGTCTCCCAGACTTTCGCGGAGGTAAAGAAAATATTCAATGGGAAGACTGCCCATAACAAAGCTGCGAGTTTTCCCGTGGATTCCCCGACCGCATCCCGTCCGCAGAGATAAAGAAACAGGCAGGTCAAACTGGCAAACGCACTTTGCATGATGCGAACCGCGATGGCCGAGCTCGTCGAATACACTCCGAACAGCTTGAAAATCCCCGCCAGCAGCACTGGATAGACTGGACCGACGATAGCCGTGGGGCCCGTCGGCAGTGGAAGGGGAGACGCAAAACCTTTTCCTTCGTCAATCGAGCGGGCTACTCTGCCCATCTCCCAGCCAAATCCGAAGTGATCCGTATCGTCCTCAACAACGCGATAGCTGCTAGTCGCAAACGTTACCGACAGCCGAAGGGCAAATGCAAAGACAATAACTGCAACCAGAAAAAAGTTCGTGCTTCTTCCCGTGGTTTTCGTCATGATGAATTTTTCTGTGTTCACGCTATCTCGCATGGCGGCCCTCAAGAACGAAGAGGGCTTTATCGAAATAACCTTCGAGCCGCCATCGGAGCTTGCGAACAAGTTGCTGCACCGGCTTGACCCGATCCCACCCAAAGAGTTTCTCGATCCAGACATACTTCCACGAGAGAGTCGGAGCGCCGAGCTCGAAACCCGATTCGGCCGCGATCTGTTCCGCCATTTCGAGAATCCTATGCTGCTCTGGATAAAAGTACATCAACGAGTCGCGCAGAAACTGCAGGCAGGCAGCTTTCACTCTTGGACTCTCCTCCAGTGAGCGCAAATACTGAATGTGCAGCTGCATGGCGAGCCAGTGTGCCTCGATCTTCGCTGTGGACCGGCCCACATGGCTCAAGCTGTCGAACTTGAAAGTGCGATAGAAAACCTTCGAGCCCGGCACAAAGCGTACACCTTCGCTCTCCAGGAGGACACGGCAGAAGTATTCTCCATCATCATCGCCCAGCAGACGCGTGTCCCAGAGGCCTGCCGCTTCGGTGAGCTTACGGCTTACGAGCCAGGTGCTCGTCTGCATGAAGATGTTCTGCTCCATTTTGCGCAACAGCCACTCCACGCGAGAAAGATCATGCCACAGCGCGGTGGGTGTGAACTGCGCGCGATAAGGCCGATACATAAAGCTTCCCCACTCCGAGGAAAGCAGAATCTCCGGGCCAGCCCCCTGCTTCACGACTTCCAGCTGCAAAGCAATCTTGTCGGGAGCGAGCAGATCGTCCGCGTCCAGCCACTGAATGTAATCCCCCGTACTTTGAGCAAAGGCATTGTTTCGTGATGCCGCCGCTCCCTGATTCTTTTGCGAGATCACGCGCACGCCGTTAGCTTCAAACTGTCTGGCGATCTCAAGCGTCTGGTCCTTCGATCCATCGTCCACAACGATAATTTCGACGTGCGGCCATGTCTGCGCCAGAGCCGATTGGATGGTGTCTGCGATCCATTTCTGAGCGTTATAAGCAGGAATGAGTATGGAGACCAGCGGCATATAGTTTTGTTTGCCGGGCATCTGCTGATCAACGGTTTCCACGGTGTGCTCCTCTGAAATTTGGGCAATAAGGGAGGAGTCTTCACTTGCCATTGCTCGTGACCTTGGAAGCATCTCAAGCGCCAGTGCAAACATCTGAGACAACGGAGCCAATCCGCCGTGCAAAAGCACCAAAGTACCGAGATATAAAAGGCTGATCCAACTGGAGATGATCGCCAGGCGGCACATCGCGCCATGTGTTCCAGGCATATATGCGAAGGACGGCGCCAGACGTAACAGAGCCATCGTCGCGACCACGGTGATCAGAGATGCGGCAATATATCTCCACAGTGCCGCGACTATGCTTCCCACCCGGAGACCAATGGGCCGGCCCGCATACCAGAATGCCGGAATTGTAAGCAACCAGATCGACACGGTCCATGCAACGGCTATGCCTCTTGGCCCCCAATGCAGAGCGATCAGGAACAGCAGGAAGGTCACAATAAACTCGACGATCGTCCAGCGAAACCAGCGGTCGGCTCTTCCTATGGATAGATGGATCCAGGTATGCGTCGCATAGATGGTCATAATCCCTATCCCGGGCGCAAAGTAGGTAAATATATTTCCGGATTCGCTCCACTTCGTTCCCAACAGCACACGAATCAGGTCCCTGCCTTCCACCGTAAGGCAAGCAGCCATGCCCATTCCCATGAAGGCAACAACCGTCAGTGCGCCGAAGAGATAGCGCCGATATTGATCGGAGCCGGGCCGAACGCGGCTAAGCGTAGCCAGTACGACCACAGTAAGAGACGACATCAGCTGCGTTGTTGAGAGCGCAAAAAGATCAAATGCCTTTTTATAAAATCCCAGCGCCTGCGCCTTAAACCGCCAGCCAACGAGCAGGTTGTCGGTGTTGCGCGAAAAATAATTTACGCAGAAACTTCCATAAGCGTGCAGAGCGAAACGCAGAGTATGGCGGACATCCGCAGCCTGACGCGGCAAGCCAGGCAACCAGCGACATAATAAGAACGCTCCCGTTGCGGTGCTGACCGGAAGAACGACGATACCGGCTACAAGGGCCCAATAACCCCAGCCCATGAACGCTAACGCGATCGATACAGTTACAGCGATCAAACGCGCCACGATGTCGTTCACCGATACTTCGGAGAATCTCATCCCCCGCTTAAGCAACGCTAAAGGCACCACCGAAATGCCGGTAACAACGATCGAAAGCGAGATGCCAACTGTAATCGTTCGCAGAACAGGCTCGTGATAGAACCCGGCAATTAACGATCCAGCAGCAGAGAACGCTACGGTCAGCAGAAGTCCGGAGCCTGCGTTTACCCAGAAAAGCGTGCTCGCCTGCGGACGCGTCAGCTCTTCCTTCTGCACAATGGCTTCCGTCAACCCGTTATATCCGAAGTTGACCAGAAGAAGGCTGAGCGTTGTAACCATGGTTACCAGCCCGAAGTCCCTGGGAGTGATCAACCTGGCCAAAACGACTGTGGAGACGATCTGAACCACGAGCCCCATTCCGCTCGAGAACAGAGTCATGCCGGCGCTGCGTACTGCCAACCGAACAAATTTCGAGTCTCCTTCTTCTACGGGAGAGCGGAAAGAGCCCACACTATCAAAGGACTTCATCATCGCCCCCCCGGGAGATTCTTCAACCGGTTCGGATTAGGTTTTATCGGCAAGTTTAACAATCTGGGAAAGTTATTCAAAATATAGGGACAGAGATTACTAGCAATTATGGTTGAATCGGTCTGAATGGACATGAATATTTTGCGAATTATTTGCGTCAGTCTGAACTTCTTATTTGGTCTCTTTGGGATCGCGGAGTAATATGCACGAAGACCTCAAATTTCACCGTGCCTAGCTGGTAACTACTCTTTAGTCAAGATGACTATAGTTCCATCGGTTGTAACCAAAGTCATCTGACGGGTACACTTGTTCATACACCCCAAATCACCCCCAGCCGGGAGGAAATTTTGCTTCCTAAGCGTACTTTTTTTGTCTTCGCTTTAGCGTCATTCATTGCATTTTTGTCTTTTTCAGTAGCAGCAGTCGGCCAATCCTGGTCTGGTGTTCTGGCGCCTAGCCGCGCCGCCGACTGGCAAGACTACGCAGGCATTCCTGGATATAGCAGTAAAGGAGCCTTACCTTCAGACAATTGGCCTCAATCGGGATCAACCATTTCCGCCTGCGGATCGAGTGGGAGTCCAGTAACAGCTGAATCTTGCGGAATCGCTGATGCTTTAGCCAAAGCGAACGGCAAGAGCAAGTATGTGCTGCTCGGACCAGGGACGTTCTATCTGTCCGACGGCTTGTGTCTGCACGGCTATAACAACGTAGAACTCAGAGGTTCCGGTACCGCCGGATCGAACCTCACCAAGCTTGTCTTCTCTGGCGCTGCTACTTGCCAGGGTGGCAACGGATCGGCGCTCATAGGATTTCAAAGCGCTGACACCACCTATCCGGCAGCCAATCTTGCAGCTGTCTGCACTGCGACCGATGGCTTTTCGCAAGGGTCTAGTTCACTCACCATCGGAAGCGGTTGCAACCAATCGATCACTGCCGGCTCGACAGCCGTCATCCTTGATCAGTGCGACACCGGCTATTCCGGTTCACCATGCTCCGGTTCGGCAAAAGATAACGGCAACTACTTCGTCTGTGGCGATAAATACGATCCTTCCGGGACAGGCTGTTCGGAAAATGGTCCTGATTCCGGCCTCGCTCGTCCCGAACGCTTTCAGGCCGAGTGGCATATCGTATCTTCCTGCAATCCATCCTGCGGTAAGGGAGGTGCCTCGACTCTGACGCTGGCCGAACCGATCCTCCACCCGAACTACTCTTCCGGACAAACTCCTCAGGTCTATCTTGTCCAGCTATCGCAGTATCTTGGCGTGCGCAACATGGTCATCGACGGAGGCGCCACAAACTCGACGTCAGGAATTTCGTTCTACAACACTGCATACCCATGGGTAAAGAATGTAGCCATCCTTAATCCCTACAGCATCGGTGTTTACCTGACTCAGGACGTGCATGGCGATGTTGAATCCACTTACTGCTACAACGCCGGGCAAAACTCAACCGCATCCGATCCATCCTGCTACAACCACACCGGGGCATTCCATGTCATCGCAAACAATATCTGTCAGCAGGTTCGCGTTTGCACAATTGGAAACGGCACCGAGATTGGTTCGGTCATCGGATATAACTTCGGAGTCGATGCTTATACCGGCGACAGCTTCATGTTTGGCAACCTGGAAGATTGTCACTCCGATGGCTGCGACTTCAACCTGTATGAATCAAATGTGATGTATCAGGCCGTGCAGGATCAGGTCCACGGAACGCATCTTTCGCAGACCTGGCATCGTAATTTCTTTACCGGCTGGGAATCATGTTCGAATGGACAGTGTGGAACGGATCCTTCGATCTTTAACAGTAGTGCTGCTGACGTCCTTTCATACAATCGCTATGGCAACTGGACAGCGAACGTGCTGGGCACTCCCGGTATCCACACGCTCTATCAGGATCTAGCTGGGCCTTCTGCTTTCGTTAACAACACGATCTGGTTGATTGGTTCAGGCAATGGAGGCGTTTCACCTCCTATTGCCGGAGACCCGATCGTCGCCGCAACTACTATGCGTTGGGGCAACTACGATGTTGCAAACAACGCTGTGCTCGAGTGCACCGCTACCAAAACGCCCATCTCCGCCTGCACCGCAGATGAGCGCGCTGAGTCAGCTTCCGTATATCAGGCGCTCGCAAGTCCGAGCACTAACTTTCCGCCCTCGTACTACTACTCATCTCGTCCGAGCTGGTATTCCTCATCCACTCCGTTTCCAGCGATCGGCCCCGATGTAAGTAACGGCAACGTCGGCCTGGTTGCCGGAACCCTCAATGCAAGTGGTCATCAATCAGGCAATGCAGCTATCGTCGGCGCCTCTTACGCTGGAGATACTGTCAATACCGCCTGGGCTGGACACGTCAACGCAATACCGGCAATGAACTGCTACCTCAGCGTCATGAAGGGTCTCCCGGATGGCACCGGGTCAGCACTCACCTTTGATGCAAGTGCATGCTATGGATCGGGTGCGACCAGCACACCTGCTGCTGCACCCGCAGCTCCCACCGGAGCGACCTCGGTCGTCGTCCACTAATTGGATACAGGCAAGCGGCGATTTTCAGAGGTCTCCGCTTGCCTGTGTGTTTGTCGAATCACATCTGCACTGACACCGCGAATTGTATCCAGAGCTTTGGCCACCGGCAGGATTCGCGCGCCTGATTCCGCTGCATACTGTACTACCTGCTCAAAAAACTCCGGCGTGCATCCATACGGACTGGGATTTGATTCCACGTCGTGTGTTGCAAAGATAAGCCAGCCTAGCTCTTCACGATTGCGGTCAATCAAATCCTTCACCGTCTGTATGCGCCCTCTGCTTTGCTCCAGGAAAAAAGAAGAAAGCTGATTGAGGTCAGCGGTTCCAGCATTGAATGTTTGACCTCCAGCGCGGCAGCAGGAAAAGTGCTGCGCAATATTGCGCTTTGTCAGCGGACGCGGCTCGCTGATGGGATAAGAGATCGACCGAAACTCTGCTCCCGGAATAAGTTCTTCAAGAACGCTCTTGTTCTTGAGGACGGACGCTTCAAACTTGTCCGACGGCGTGTTCCAGGAATGGCAATGGGCAAAGGTGTGGCAGCCAAGCTCATGGCCCTGCTGCAGAAGATTAATCAAATCGTCTTTTACGCATATCGGTCCCGACGGAGAATCTCCGCCCAGTAAACCCAAGGCAACATAGTACGTACCCGCCGCGCCGTAGTCTTGCAAGATTCTTCCGGCCGTCAGCAATGCTGCACGAGGAAAATCATCGAATGTAAAGGATATGATCGGATCCGGCGTGCGAACATCCAGCGGACGTCTAAAAACAAGCTTGGCGGAATTTCTCCTATAGTAATTTCCCGCGCGCTTCCAGCTATGACTTAATAACATGTTGGTTACGTTTCTTCTACTGTGCGGTGAGATATTGCCGGAGACGGTCAGCGACATCGAGCGAGAAAGCTGCGGCACCGGTGGCGTTCAAATGCTGCGAGTTGTAGAAGAAGCTGGTATCACTGTCGTGTGGCCAGTCGCTGTAGTCCCACATGGGAATATTGTATTGTTCGGTAAATTTCCGGAAATGATCGAATATTTCTGCGCGGTTGCTCGTCATCATCTGCATCTGCTTGTATTCAGGCGAGTAGATGAATATCAAATCGATGCCGTTCTTTTTGCATACCTGGATCAGGTCTTCGACATCGGCAACTCCGGCTGGCTCAATATCAAAGCTCACTTTTTTAGGATTGGCGGCTTGATATCTTTCAAAATCGCTCGACCAGCTTCGATAGCGCGGATTGAATCCTAGAAAATAATCTTCTGCTGGGGAATGCCCAAAGAAAGCCTCGATACCGTGCACCCATGTGTAATTCATGTCCTCTACGACATAGCCATACAAAGGCAGATACCGGCTCTTCCATATTTCCGGATTGATCTTGCGCAACGCATCGTAAAGCGCCCGGTCATAGAGGTAAGGCATATACTGCGCCGGGTTGAATACCTCATGAGAAGTTACAAAGGCGAAGGCATCCAGATTGAAGAGGACGGTATGGGGCTTGCGATTATGTTCGAGATAAGCCTTGAAAAAGGCGACCTGCATATCCGTTTGTGTTCCATTGATCCCGAGATTGTAAGCACTGTGTCCCGTTACCGCCTCAATGGTACGCGGGTCGTATTGAACCGACGCTCTTGATGAGCCGACTACGACGATATCCGCATTCACCTTGCCTTCCATGACCTGGTTCCAGGAACCGAAGGCTGAAGTTTTCGTTCGCCGGAGCCCACTGGTGATCATCGCGTTCATCAGGAAGAACAACACAAGAATCATGCCAAAGAAACAGGCAAGGCGAAGCACTCCCGAGAATCGATGCTGTACCTGATCAGGGTCCACAGATCCGTCGACGGGAGCCAACTCAAGCTCATCAGACACGGCATACTGCCGCTCCATGACCGCCGAATAAGTTTTCGGCGACAGAAGCTGACCGGATCTCGCTGATTTTTGCAGAAGCATATTTTTAGAATTGGAAGTAGATGAATTGCGTCTTTTTGTAAATTCCAAACATCACCACTGTCATTACCAGGGACGCATACAGCGTCCATCGTGCCGGAAGCGGCAACTTCTGTATCAGGTTTGGCACTGAGACCGCTCTGCCCCAGAGCTGGCCGATTTCAAGCACGAGAATGGATGCAATCGCCACGGGCATCTGACGAAGCAGGAACTGCTCGGTTGCAATCTGATGGAAATTCCAGCCGCTTCCCAAATGTGTGAACACGTAAGCGGCGTCGCCAATATTCCGGGCACGGAAGACGATCCATGCGAAACAGGTCAAAACCACTGTACTGGCTAGCATGATCACCTTGCGGATGCGTGTATCTTCCTGCAATCCAAAGAGAGCAAAGAGCCGGTCTCTCCATTCTTTGGTAAGCCATCCAAATACGAGATAGAAGCCATTCAGCAGCCCCCAGATCACATAGGTCCAGTTCGCTCCATGCCATAGACCGCTGACGCCAAAGGTGACCAGCAGATTGAAAATATGCCGGTTCTTTCGCACTCGGCTTCCGCCGAGGGGAACATATACGTAGTCCTTGAACCACGTAGAGAGCGAGATATGCCAGCGCCGCCAGAATTCCGAAGTGGACAATGAGTAGTACGGAGTTCTGAAATTCTCCATCAGCCGGAAGCCTAGAACCTGCGCCGCCCCAATTGCGATATCGGAGTATCCGGAGAAGTCGCAGTAGATCTGATAGGCAAAGAAGACAGTGGCGATGGTTAATTGCAGACCGTTATAGGCACGCGGATACGTATATACGTCATTCACGTAGAGCGCGAGCCGGTCCGCGACAACAAGCTTCTTAAAGAAACCCCAAGCCATCCTTTTGAGCCCGGCCGTCACATTCACATAAGAAAACTCATGCCAGTCTCTGAATTGATGCAACAGATTCTGTGGCCGTTCAATCGGTCCGGCAACCAGCTGCGGGAAGAACATGACATACGTCGCATACACAAGAAAGTTACGTTCTGCACGCTGATTTCCTCTATACACCTCAATGACATAGCTAAGGCTCTGGAAGGTGTGGAATGACAGCCCGATCGGCAGGATGATAGACAGGACTGGCCGGGGCAGGTTCCAGCCCAGCAACTGGACCACACTCACAAAGCTGCCGACGAAGAAACCGTAATATTTGAAGATGAAGAGTACCGTGCAGGTGGACAGAATACTCACCCACAGCAGTGTCTTCCTTCCGTGACCTTCCATCCGCTCGATATAGATTCCCGCGAAGTAATCGATAAGAATCGTGACCAGCAGAATCAGGATGTAGGAAGGAATGAAAGCCATGTAGAACAGGCAACTGGCAGCCAGTAACCATGGCACCCTCCATCGCTGGGACAGAAGGAAATATCCTCCGACCACAATCGGGAAGAAGATCGCAAATTGTAGAGAATTGAAGAGCACGAGAATAATCGAAGGGTAAAGCTATTTGCGGGCCATTTCTACTGCGCGGCTTGAGAGGCTGACATTATGTTTAAACCGTAAATGTTGCCAGCGGATGCGGGATATGTCCCACAGCATACGAATCGAGTCGGAGACGAGATTTACTTTCGATCCAGGCTGTGCAACCCAATTCACCGGAACCTCGCAGACACTTAGAGACAGCTGCCGTGCGATAAAGAGCGCTTCGACATCGAAGGCAAAACCAAGCGTCTTCTGGCGGGAAAAGATCTCCATCGCCGCTCCGTGGCTAAACATCTTGAAGCCGCACTGTGTATCGGCAATACCTTGAATCGCAAACAGATTGACGAAGAACGCGAATACACGACCGATGATTCTACGATGAATCGAAGTCTGCACTTTCACTTCGCTCTCGCCGTGGAGAGCTCTCGATCCGATGGCAACATCATAGCCCGATTCAAGCGCGCTCAACAGCTTGATGGTCTCATCCAGTGGTGTTGCTCCATCAGCATCCATGAACAGGATGTAACGGCCACGCGCGTTGAGCATTCCCATGCGCACAGCTGAGCCCTTCCCCATATGTGGGCACGCGAGCGCGCGTACTCTGCTATCGCGAGCCTCAAAAAGACGCGCCAGTTTCAGAGTTTCGTCCTGGCTGCCGTCGTCCGCAATAACGATTTCGTAGTCGAGCTTCTGTGCCGAACACCAGCCGATGGTCTCAAGTACCGTTCGAGGTAGCCGATTCTGTTCGTTGTAGGCTGGGATAACAAACGAAATCTGAACATCGTTTCGCTGGTTTGGGTTTTCGTCCTCCACTCCAGCTAACGGTCTTAAGTCCATGTAACTCTCCTTGCCGGCACGCGACTGCGCTACTAAAACCTGATCATCTTCCTCATCCGCAATACGACCACGGTCGTCCATCACTCCTGCGGACGCGACGGTCGTGTCTAGCTGCTCTTCGGTGCTTGTCTTACCCAGCAAACCGCACAGATAAATCGCTGCGAAAATTGATACGAATGGAATCAGCGGAATGCTGTATCTCGCCTGGGCGAGAATTGGCGCATACACCGCGATCGTATATGCCATGAAGAGAAGCAGAGGAGCCACAATCTTTCCTAATCTTCTTCTGATCGCGATCCTGAGCCCCAAAAAGCCCAATACGAGATATGGCAATTGCACCAACAGGTTGATGGCAGTGGCGAGCCATGTTTTGCCGGCAATCCAGAAATTCACGAGATTCAGACTCACACACTTCACAAAAAGCAGAGGATGCTGCCGGTACTCACCTACAACCCGATTCAACAGGAATTTCGAAAACTTCAGCTCGTCCGGACTCTGATAGAAGGTCTGATAGTAAAAATCGTCTTCGAAGTGAAATCCCGCATCTGTTGCCAACTGAGCGCGTTCTCTCGCTGCTTCGCGATCTAAAAGCCACCAAGGCTTTCCGCTGAATAGGTGGGTATCAATATACTGGCCGGCGTGAGCAGACACGCCCATGACACTCGCAGTCGGAACAAACTTCTTCGTCAAGGAGTAGTTGCGGATAATCCAAGGCGAGAGAAAGGCAAACATGAAAAGAATCATGATGGCCGTGTTGCGGACTGTCGCAGCAGCCGACGAACGGCGTCTTTCGCCGACAAGTAGATAAACTCCCCAGAAGAGCGGGAAGAACATGGGAACGCTTCTCACCAACACTGTGATCCCAAGAACAGATCCGGCCAGGATATAGCTTCCCCACTTGCCGTTTTCCAGGCACTTGTAAAGCAAGAGCACAAGTAGGGTCGTCAATAACCCGTAGAGAATTTCCAGGCCGCCGCGGCACTCGGCCAGCAAAACTCCGGGGTGCAGCAAAAACAGGATCGGAGCTATATATGAGACAAGCAAATCGTCCCATAGTCTCCGGCAAAGTAGCGCCAGGAGTCCTGCTGTGGCGAAGGCCATCAGTACATTGGCTATCTTGATGACTGTAAATGCAGGCCCAAACAGAAGACCCAGTCCCGCCAGAAACACGGGAAAACCAGGCTCCCGCATCATAGTAAGAGCAGTTTGCGGATAGAAGCGATAACCATGCCCGTGAAGGAGATTATCGGCTAGTTGATCGTACCCATCTGTAACGCCATTTTGATTGTAGGCGGAAGAAGCATGCGTGGTGAAAGCGTTGCTGATGGCAAAAAGAACAATAAAATGGAGTGCGATTAATGCGACACTCACTCCAACCCACCGGGATGTTGACCACTGTCTCATTTAGGCTCGTAACGGGTTCTGTGATTTCAGTTAGCGGGCGACTAACATCGATTCCGTATGTACATCTGGCATCTTCTCGCGTTGCACAATCGCAGGTTGGGCTTTACGTAGGCTGACCTTCGGCAGTGGAAATTCGACTAGCATCATCAGCGTCGTAAACCAGATTGGTCCCATGCGGGCAAACGTCGATTCTGAGATGTTGTAGATAATCGCAACGATCAGAAATGCAAATCTGGCGCGATGATAGTGAGTCTTGTCACGGCCCGGCCCCAGGTGGCTCATGATGTTATAACCGCAGGCCGTCAGCATGATGACCAGTATGCACAGCCCGGTAATCCCTCCGTCGAGAAAGAGATCCACATACCCGTTATGAGCATTGGGAATGATGGCGTGCATAGACTCGTTCACCGCGTATCCGCCCGGCCCGCCCCAGAAGTTCCAATAACCTGAACCGATAATGGGATTTACGGTGTTAAGCGAAATGTGCTTCCAGATATCTGTTCGCCCCGTGAAAGTCAGGTTGCGGCCCATGGCTTCTGTCAGCGGTCCGAGTATGGAGGCAAACTGCTCAGCAAAGAATACAAAGTACGGGACGAAGAGCGTGGCTCCCAATATCGCGATATTAATGGGCTTGGACATCAGCCAACCGCTGCGGCAGATTAACAACGTTCCAACCAGCGTACACATCAAAGCCGTCTTACTCTGCGAGAGGTTCAGCAGCTGCGCGCCAATCACAAGCAGGATTACAATTTCCCACGGGATCTTCCCGATCCTGAACTTTGCTCCGGGAGGCCGCGATTCAAGGTAATCCCAGACCATGAACAGCGTGAAGATCAGTACTATTTCGCCAAGGGAGTTCTTCTGTGTCGTCACGCCCGTAAGCATTACATCTCCCGCGATGCCGTAGGACCGGCCGTATACAGGAAAATATTTGATGAATACGATCGAGAGTGGAAGCAGCAGAAACCCGCAGCGAACATAAATAGCTCGCATCGCCTGCAGCGGTTCCTTTTCAGAAAGAACGACCGCGATCACGAATAGCAGACCGAAGTCCTTGATAATTCTTTTTGTTGAACCTATCGGATCGCTCGACCACATGATGCTGATTGCGAAGTAGAGATAGAAAAGCATGATTGCAGGATTACTTGCAAAAAGCTTGCCCCACTTGAAACCCTTCCGCGACGCCAAAATAAGCGAACTCGCCAGCACAGAGAAATAAAACATCTGATCGATACTGCTTGTCGCAACGTCGTTGGCCATCTCCGTGCTGGCATGAATCGTACCTCCCGAAGCCCATATGGATGCAGGCCGCGAGCCCAGTATCAATATCAGCATGGTGGGAACCCATACTCTCGCGCTTACTGTCTTACGTCTGCGGCAATCGCGCCAGATCAAAAAGAAGCTGAAGGTCAGAGACGCGGCTAGAGTAAATGTTGGCATGTGCGATGTGATCTGCTATGTGACTTATTGCGCATCGAGAAACAGCCGATGCTGAAGTTCAAGGGTAAGTAACCTATGAATCTCTGTCGTGTAATTGCGATTTCCCTTGAGGTGGCCGCTCACCATCGCCTCCACCGTCTTGCGCTGAACATATGGCCGCGACAGTGTGCGCGAATCTAAGAGCATCTCCTTAACATAGGAGGAGAGAGCATCCCGATACCACACGCGAAAGTGGCAGAACTTATGACGTCCCAGGAAGAGATGCTCCAGGTGCAGACGCGACAGCGCATGATCGATGCGAGCCATCCACTGCGGCATCCCATAGTCATAAGCGTATTCCGCTTTAAAGGTGAACTCTAGCACGCCTCGCGACATGCGCGATAATACGCCGCCACCAACGCCAAGCCCGCGATCTGTCGGAATGCGGTGCAAAGCCGCACTTCCGTCAGCGATCAATCGTCCGCAGTCGCTGTTGTCTTCGAAGATATCGCTCTTTACGATCTCCGATTTAGGCGCCCTGAACGCTGTCTGAACAAGATCGTTATCGAGGAACGGCGACCTCAGCGAAAGCTGCGTTTGCTCAAGCGAAAGCAATCCATACTGATACCACGGAGCCTGACGAAAGGCAGTGAAGGTAACTGCGTGTCCTTGAGAGAGCCGATGGAAGGTATCCTTCGCGCGGTCGACATGCGAAAGAAATTCCGGCTGAAAGAGTCCACTCGCTGGCGCTGTTGGCTTGAATGCTCGCAGCCGCCGCAGGATTTCGCTGCCATAGTTGCCAGTCATTCTTATGGGGGCAATTTGTGCGGCTAGCTCGTTCGCATAGAGATCAGCAGACCGCTGTACAGTCACGCATCCATCAGCCAGGTAGACGGCGCGCTCAGCATAGTGTGCAAACCGCGAGAGAAACTCACTGCCCAGCGGTATCACCTGATAAGGCTGCCCGCATGCTTCCGCCACTTTTCGGGCAATGATCACGTCCTGGCATTCACGGTATGGGCCGCCAAACGTATATGTAGGCAGCGATTCCGGAGCAGCTTTCCACCACGCCATAATCATGCGTGTGTCGAGACCGCCTGTCAGCGAAACCCCGACCTTCTCGTCGCCGCCAAAGTAGCGCGGCAAATTGCGCGAGAACACTTCCTGCAGCTGCCTGTAGTAGGCTTCCGGTTCAAGAGGCCCTTGGTTTTCCCATTCTGACGGCTCGAAGTATTTCCCTTTGTTCTGTAGAGCGCCGTTTCGGAAAACCCATGCTGAAGCCGTTGGCAGCACATGAATGTCCTGGAAGAGTGTGCGGTCTTCAAGCACACAACCACAAGCTACGAACTCACCAAGACTTTGCTGATTTGGCGTGCGCAGTTCCCGGCGCACAGCAAGAATGGATTTCGCTTCGGCGGCGAAATAGAAGGCTTCCGGTGACTCATGATAGTACAACCGATGCATGCCGAAGCGATCGTTAAAGAGCGTGGCGGTTCCAGAGGTAGAATCGATGAGCAGTCCCTGAAACTTACCGTTCAGGCTGCGAGGAAACGACAAATCTTCTTCCGCAAGATGAACGAGATATGCTGCGCTTCTGGTCTCGAATGAGTGACCGCGCTGCTTCAGCTGCGCATAAACATCGGGATCGGGATATTCCTCCCCGGAAAAGAAGAGAATCTTATCGTTCTGCTCATTGTAGATCGGCATTACATCTGCAAAAGAATTCTTGCGCGCAACCCAGCCAATATAAATTCCCGCGGCTTCATTCGCCCAGGTTCCTTCTGTATAAAAGGATTCGTGACGCATGGTAGCTACCATCTTCTGCAGCTGCGGCTCCGCCCAAGCACGCGACTTTTTTGTAATAATTCCAACGATTCCAGGCATGATCAGCTCTACGAAGCCTCCGTGGCTGTTTCGAACCTGCGGTTGTACCATGCTTCGCGATATTCACGCAGACGCGACGCAACCGATTCCGGAATATAGTCTGTGAGCCGGTGCTGCAATCCGAGACGGACAGCAGCAGCGCCAAGCTGCGTTAGCGGAACATAGTAGCGTGGCACATCCATGCGCTGGAAAGCGTTGCGTTCTTTGAAATCTCTGAGGCTGTCCTGCTGCTTTTTGCCGTAGTCGAAGTTCGAATACACCAGAAAAGGAATTCCACGCTCTGCGCAGGAGCGAACAGCGCGCGCCACCAACGCATTCGTGGGAGCCTTGTCCCGCTGCTGGATGAGAGAGACAATGTTCATCAACCCGGCCTGAGTGCGGCTCTCATCGCTCACCAGCTTCACAAAGCCGATAAGTTTCTCTTCGAGGTACGCACCGATGAAGACACTGCTATCAAGATAAGTAGCTTCTTCCTTATAGACGGTGGCAAAGTCTTTGCCGTAATGTGCAAACCGTCGGCCTTGGCGAATCGGCGATTCATTGTAGATTTCCCATATCCCATGAACAAGCTCGTCATTGAACGGCACTTCACGAATCACAACACCCTTTTTCTCGGCCTGCTTGGCTTTGTTTCTCGCCTTGAATCCAATCTGCTTCATCCACCAGTTTTCGAATGTGGAAATAGGAATCGCAGCAAAATTGTCCCATTCCATTGGAAATTTGTATTTGGGCTCTGTCGAGGGTAAGCCCTGCATGAAGGTAAAAATGTCAGCTTTCACTCTGGCCTTACGCAGCTCCTCAATAAATGATCCAGCATCTTCGAGGAACTGATACTTGTCAGCATCCAGGCGAGCGATCTTCAGCCAACGCCCGCTTACTCTGATTTCCTTATTGCTCACTTTCATGCCTGATAACCTGAGTCCTCGATCTAGTACTTCTCGAAAATTTGGCGGAGAGAGGTAGGATTCGAACCTCCGGATGGTTTCCCATCGCAGCCAGCAAGCTGGCCGCTGCCTTACCAACGGCGATCTCTCCGCATGACGACAGTTCTATCGCTATTCCGTAACGTAGCGCTGTCGAATTGGATTCAGGCCGACGACAGCGAACAATCGGCCCATGTGATATGACAACTTGAAAACGCATGTCATGAACTTTGCCTGTCCGAAAATGAAAGCAATCGGCAAAGCTAATGCATATACCGGCGCGGACACAACCGCTTGCAGCAGCCGCAACGGCTGGAGCCCATGGTTCCGTTGTGCAAAGATGCCACGGAACAACGCCCGGCGAATGAGAAAGCTGCGTTTCCAGCGAACAGCAGGCACCACTTCATAAATGGTGGCTTCATGACACCATATGAACTGATGCCCTTTTTCAATCTTTCTTCGGAAAAAATCCTGGTCTTCGCCTGACAAGCACTCCGGATTAAATGGCTGCTCGTCAGTGGCGAAGAGTTCGCGTTTTAACAGCACATTGCCGGTCCGGCAATTTCTCCACGCAAGTTTCATTCCGGTTGGATGGCTTGGCCGCGAATAGAACCCGCCCTCAATAATCCATTGTGGGGTATCTTCGTCGAAATGAGGATCCACAGGACCCAGAACACCATCGGCTTCGCAGCCCTGAAGCGTTTTGAATAATGTCAGCAGCCACTCCTGAATCGGAAGCTCATCATCATCCATGAAAGCTACGAAATTCCCCGTGGCGCTCTCGACAGCCTTATTGCGTGCTAGAGCGATACCTTGCCGAGCTTCAACAACATAGTTGATAGGCACACGGCATTCTAATGCCATTTGCGCAGCAATCTCTCGTCCACTCTCATTTTTATCGTTATCAACGACCACGATAGTGAAGGTGAACAGATCATCTTTGCGTTGCATGCAGGCAGCTTCGAGCGCGCGCCTAAGCAACTCCGGACGCTTATAGGTGCAGATGCAGACGGAGATATGTGGCTGTTGATAGGTCATAACTCGCGGAGTTGCGCTTAAACGCTCACGCCTTTGCGGGCGAGAATAGCCTTGATTGCCAATAGGTTGCTGAAATTATCGGGCGCGATTTCATCAACGTCGATAAATACGTCGTAATGGGTCTCAAGTGCGGCTACCAGCGCCGTTAGGTCAAGTGAATCCAGCATGCCCTGGTCGAAGAAATTCTCCGCGTTCGAGAAATTCTGCGCAGGCCGTATTTCATTCAGAATTGCGATTACTTCTTCCATAGAACATTCGCTGATTTTTGCTTCAGCGTTCCTCCATCAGGTTGATTTGGGGTGGAATGACAACTCGGCCCGGATCGATCGCACCGCTTTCGACACTGGAAAACTTGCTTGCAAAGAAATCTTTGGCCGGGCCATTTCGTGGGCCATCAACCGGCGGTGCCATAATGCGCTCCGCTCCCGCAGCTTTCGCCTGCGCCAGCGTGTACCCAAGCAGCGCCTCTTCTACCTTCTTGCCCATCACTCGGCAGCTCATCACAAAGTCAACGATTCTTGCTTCGGACCCAGTGAGTGAAAGACTGGCCAGGCCGGTAAGACCGAAGTTGCCGAATCGATCGGAGACATCGAAGGTATACGCGGCGTTGCTTGGTTGTTCTGCCCAATCCCAGAGGCTCTTCTCGTCCAAACGACGAAGGCTTAGATTGAACTGGTTCGTCTTATTCAGCAGTTGTGCCGCCCGCGGCAGGCTATCCCGACATAACGGAGCCGCCTGCACTTTAATCTGCAGCGAATTCAACCAATTCTCTACATCACCGCTAAGATCGAGAGCTTCCTTGCGGCCGCGCTCGGCCCGATACATGGTTGTTCGCTCTAAATCTTCCTTACCGATACTCGAAGTTTCAAAGCAACTGAGTGTCGAAAGAAACGATGCGTAATCGGCGGGAGATGATGGTAAATCCGGAGTGTATACCTGCGGAAGAACCTGCCTTATCTGCTCCCGTTCCTGCGGGCTGTCATCGAGGAACACAAACGAGTCAAGACCCAGATTCAATTCTTCGGCAAGGCTTAGCAAGTTCTCCGCTTTATCTCTCCAGTTGATTCGCCACGCAACAAAGTCGCTCTTGCGCAGAACCATCGCCGGATGCTCTTCAATTACTGACAGTGCATACGCTTCGTCGTTTTTGCTCGAGATCGCGAGCATAATGCCACGAGAACGGAGCCCCTTAAGTACCAGCTGAAAGGCAGAAAAGCATTCGCCTACCGGATCTGGCGCGCCAAGCTTGATGTTGTGCGAGCCGTCGTCTCCCACTACGCCGCCCCACAGTGTATTGTCGAGATCGCAAACGACTACCTTTTTCGTCTGCCCCAAGGATCCTCTCAGGATCGCCTTCATCTCTGCTGCAGCTTTTTCAAAGAGCTGCTGTGAGTACAGTATCTTGGCGAAGGCATACATGCGCGGATCGTATGCCGAACGGGTCAGGCTTGCCTGCCAATATGCGGCGTCGAGCAGAACGATGTTGTGGTGCGCGGCAAATTTCTCTGCGAGTAGGAGGTTCAGCCTGGCAATGAGATTCGCAACGCCAATTCCCTGCCGCCATGCGAGCGTTTGCACCCACCGCTCGTAAGTGGGGATTACCCACGTAGGCACCAGTACCATATCAACGCGATCCGCTGCACGAAGGACGGAATCGGCGAATTGTTCGGCCTCTGCAATGGCGGCTTCGTAAGCCGCAGCAGGCGATTCGCCTTCGAAGCGAATCAGCTTTCCGACTGAAGGAAGCGTAATGTGCGCCGCAGTCCATACAACAAGCACGTTAGGCTGAAACGTCCAAGCGGAATGATTCGCATCCAGCAGAATCTGAAACACCTGCCCGTATGGTGCTGCCGAAGTGACCACAGCCGGCGCTTCCTGGTTGCGCTCAAGCAGCCGACCGAGTGGCTCCAGCGTTGTATCGCCGGTCAGCAGCACGCGCCGTGCGTTCGGCTTATCTTTCATCTCGCTCATATCAGTTTCTTCCGTTCGCCTGAAATGCCTCAGTCTAGGCTTTTCCGTAAATCGTGATTCCGCGGTGTGCAGCTTCAATCAAACGATCTGTCAAAACTCCCGCGCTCGGAATCAGGAACATGGGAATTCCGTGATAGCGCCATTCCATCAACTCATTTGCAGAGAGCAAGGACCAGATAATCGTCAGATCTAATTTTTTGGTCCGGTCAGGCAGTCCCAATCTGTATTCAAAACGGCTGCCGTCGTAGTCGATAAGAGTGACCTGCGTAAACGGATTGGAAAATTTGATGGGGAAGGCTTCGCCCATCTGGTGGCCGGCCGTGTGGGCATGCGTTAGACAGCGATAGTATTCCACACCCAAGCCGAGAATCGCCGTGCGGCCACGTGTCATCACTCCGAAGGGGCTATCCGGGCTGAGGCCCGTTTCTGATAGGTGGTGACCGGTGGTTATCTCCTTCGCCAGTGGCCCGAGAGCGCAGACACTACAAGTCGGGTGCAGGCTCCGTAATACGTTAGGCGTCCTGCGAAAGATTTCTGCAATCAACCCGACTTCCGAAGGAGTGCGCCGGACATCAAATGGGTGCGTACGAAAATAAGCCGACGAATCATAGGTGCGGCCACCCATAACAAATGAAGGCATGACCAGCGTTCGGTTAGGTCCGCAGAAATCGATCAGGGCCGCGAGAAGTTCTTTCGCCGTGCCCTTATACATGGGAAGAAATCCATCGAACGAACTATGAACCATGAGGATTTCGAAATCGGCCGGCAGTCGACGCGACAAATCCGCAATCAATTCCTCAGTAGTAAAGGTCCCATGAACTAGCGACAGAACCGGTGCGCAACGTTTCCGCGCCAATCCCTGGAGCCGCTTCAGTTCCGTGCGCCGCTCCTGGCTCAATACACTGCGAAGAGCTGAGCGAACGCCCGCGCGTGCACTGTTCACGCCTTGATGGATCAATCTCACAGGCCACCTCCGCTCGAGCTTGGACGAGCCGCCATCTGCGGTGAAACTGCACCTTCCGCAATCTGGGGTTTACGAGCAATAAATCTCTTCAAGCGATTCATCTGTTCTTTCCCGCGAAAATCGATGAACTCCGCAGAAACCGACCGTGGACAACGAGTGATTGCAGCGTAGTAGTATCCAGCCAGCATCAAAGCACCACCGACGATGTACGGCGAATACTTCATCTGATAGGCGCACCGGAAGATATGCCATACCGGATGACTGCCAAGGCGGTAATCTTTCTCTCCCCACTTGAACTTGAGCTTCAGACCCTTGTTCATAGCGCTGTTCATCTGGCGATGATGTATGCAGACTTTGCCGAAGTATGTTCGGCTCTGCCATCCCTTCATCCGAGCGGTCACCACGGCAACCAAATCCACTCCACCACTCTCGAGCGGAGCGTACCCGCCGATCATCTCGAAACATTCGCGGCGGAAGAGCTGGCAACCGCCCCAAACACTATCGACACTGGTAAATCGGTAATCGTACTGATAATTTCCTTCCCGGAATGGAGCACCGAGAACGCCGACCTGCGGGTACTCAGCGAACCGCGCAATCAGTGATTCAAAGTGGTCCGCATCGAAAGATACGTCCGCATCCAGGTTGCCGATTACATCGAAATCGAGGTCTTTCACTCGCTCGTATCCGGCGTTGAAGGCATGTGCCTTACCCGCAAAGTGTCTCTCTTTGCGGTCTGGCATGCGCAGCAGCTCGATCCACGAATAGTCTGCAACGTATTTCCGAACGATCTCGTCCGTACCATCGGTGGAACCATCGCTGACTATCACCCATTTCAATGGGCGATGCGTTTGCTCCACCATGGACTGAAGCGTCAATCCGATGAATTGAGCTTCATTCCGCGCAGGTGTAATCAATACATAGTTTGAAGTTGCTGCCATGATTTCAGAGGTCACAGTAGAGGGAGGTTAGTTGCTGAAGTTGTTGAACACACACGACACGAAGCGATTACCGGCTCCGCGAAGCACCGCGTCCATTGCCGCCAACCGTTTGCAACAGAGCAGGATCAATCTCGCCAGCATCGCCTGCTTTCGTCACCAAAGCTGATTCGGATTTAGCGGCAAATGCCACGAGCTCGTCTGCTACACGTGCCTGTTGCTCGGCGGTGAGCTGAGGGAACATCGGAAGAGAAGCGATTTCGGCGGCTACCATTCTCGCAACGGGAAAGTCTTCCGGGCTGTATCCAAGCGATACGTAGGCCTTCTGCATATGCAGAGGAATCGGATAGTGAATCCCCGTGCCGATACCTGCAAGATTCATGTGGTTCACCAGGGCATCACGATCGGAAGTACGAATCACGTACAGGTGATATACAGCGTGTGACCATGACGGCTCATAGGGAAGAGTGATGGCCTCGATATCCCCGAGGATACGGTTGTATTCCGCAGCGCGATCCCGCCGGAGTGCATTCCATTTCGCCAGATGAGCCAGCTTCGCCTGTAGCAATCCAGCCTGTAATGCATCCAGGCGCCCGTTATAGCCTTCCACATTATGGTGGTACTTTCTGGCCTGGCCGTGATCGCGCAACATCTTGATCGTAGCCGCTACTTCATCGTCATTCGTCGTGACTGCACCAGCTTCACCACACGCTCCGAGATTCTTTCCCGGATAAAAACTGAATGCCGCGGCCTGGCCAACCGAGCCGGCCTTCATCCAGCAATTGAACTTCTCAGAGAAGTATTCGGCGCCATGAGCCTGGCACGCATCTTCCACTACAACCAGGCCGTATTCCTCAGCCAGTTGAAGGATCGCATCCATGTCAGCCATCTGACCGTAGATGTGGACCGGAACAATTGCAGTGACCGGACGCCCGCTTCTCACGCTGATCAGCTTGCCGGCGCTATCACGCACACACTGCTGATCCAGATAACGGCGCAACATCTCCGGCGACATATTGTAGGTGCGTTCGTCGATATCCACGAATTCCGGAAGAGCACCTGCCTGCGAGATGGCCTCCGTGGTTGCGATGAAAGTATGCGGAACGGTTACGACCACATCGCCATTCTCAACTCCACACGCCATGAGCGCAAAGCGCAGTGCATCGGTTCCGCTGCTTACGGCAACGGAGTGGCGCGCATCACAGAAAGCAGCAAATGTATTTTCAAATTCTTCGACCAAGGGACCGCCGATGAAACCTGCGTTCTTCAGTACACCTTTGAACACTTCGACCAACTCGCCCTCGAGTTCAGCATGCGGCGTGATCAGATCAAGGAACGGGATTTGCGTTGCATTATTCATTTTTGCTCCATGGTGAAAAATCGAAACCGTTTTTATATTTCAGACTTCTCCGCGTTTCATCAGTGCGCAGCGTGTACCGGTTCTGCCTGGCGGGTGAATTCGCTGCGTTCACCCAGTAGAGGATTATCCAGCTTGCTGTAATAACTCGCTTCCTCATGCTTTTGCTCACGCGCTTCAATCTTGTCGAGCATAGGAGCGGTTTGCTGGAACAGCGTCCATGCGTATTCCAGAGCGCGCCGGTATACATCAATGACCTCATCGAAGGCCGGGTAAATGGAGTACTTCACCTGACCAATGATTGGTCCGTCATCGATCCCCGGCGTGATCTCGTGGATGGTCACACCATGCTCGAGCTCTTCGTTCTTCAGCGCCCAATTGATAGGAGAGACACCGCGGTACTTAGGAAGCGGTCCATTGTGAAGATTGATGATTCTCTTACACCGGTCGATGAACCACGCTTTGATGATCTTGTCATAGAAGACTGATACCGCAAGGTCAATCGGCTCACCGGCTCCGAGTTGCGGCAGGTCTTTGTAATGGCCGGATTCGATGACCGGGATGCCGTTTGCTCTGCTCCACTCAGCCAGTGACTGCGTCCACTTAGGCTCTGGCATAACCGGAACAACGGCGGTCAGTTTGTATTTCTCTGATTGCAGGAACCAGTTGGCTACCTTGATCGCCAGGTCGCCTTTACCCATTACCACTACAGTCTGCATTTCAGCTGCTCCTTTAACAATAAGTACGAATGAGTGGAAGGGGAGATCTAGAGATAAACCAAGGTGCCCTTCTGTCGCAGCGATTCGGTGGCGGCTTCCAGCATCTTGACGACCCTCAGCCCGGCACAGCCGTTATTAAACGGCTCTTCGCCGCTCGAGATGCAATCTACGAAATAGGTGAGTTCCTGCTTTAACGCCTCCACCTGCTCCAACTGCGGAGACCACATATCACCAGAGCGATAGTTCACCAGCAATTCGTAAACACCTTCACGATTCCTGATATCTACGCCCTTGTCATATACCTTTACTTTTTCATCGGCTTCCAGATCGTTCCAGACAAGCATCCGCTTCTCGCCACCGATCAATGTGGTACGAACTTTCACCGGAGAAAGCCAATTGACATTCACATGAGCAATCACCTTTTCGGGAAAGTACAGCGTCATGTAGGCGACGTCTTCGTGCCCATTCAGGTGATTTTGGCCCGTCGCTACCACGGCTTCCGGGCTGCCGTTGATCAGGTGGTCCATGATCGAGAGGTCATGCGGAGCCAGGTCCCATAGCACGTTGATGTCATGCTGAAACAGACCGAGGTTCACACGGGTAGAGTCATAGTAATAGAGCTTTCCCAGCGTTCCTTCATCCATAAGCTGTGAAATCTTCTTCACCGCTCCAGTGAACAGGAACGTATGATCGACCATGATCTTCAGGTTCTTTCGCCGCGCGAGATTAATCAGATCTTCGCCTTGAGCGGTATTGCTGGTAAACGGCTTCTCGACAAAGACGTGCTTTCCATTTTCGAGAGCAGCTTTGGCCAGCTCATAGTGCGTCCAGACGGGTGTAATGACTGCGACAACGTCGATCTCAGGAGACGAGGTCACTTCTGAAGCGTCCGAGGTCACATGAATTTCCGGATACGCTTTTTGTGCGCGTTTCCGCGCTGTTGGACTTGCATCTGCGATCGCAAGCACGCGGGAATCTTCTAGGCTGGCAAGATTCCTTACGATATTCGGCCCCCAGTAGCCGTAACCTATAACACCGAAGTTCACGATGATCTACCGTTCTTCCAAAATTTTTAAAACTGTTGAGTATCTACTACTCGAAATCAGATGGGCCCTTGAACGAATAACTATGTGTTCGCCAAAATGACTTAGTCCTTCTAGTAAGCCCCTTTTAGGACTGCACCAGGCGTGCGCACCAGAATTTTGATATCCAGCCAGGGGGACCATGCCTTGGCGTACTGCAGATCGAGGCGAACCATTTCATCAAACTTGATGCGGTTTCTGCCATTCACCTGCCACAGTCCTGTAATGCCGGGCTTTACTTCAAGCACGCGGCGGCGATGCCATGTCTGGTAGGAAGCAACTTCGTATGGAATTGCGGGGCGGGGACCGACCAGGGACATGTCACCTGCGAGTACATTCAGAAATTGTGGAAGCTCATCAAGGCTGCTTCTGCGCAGAAACTTTCCGACCGAGGTGATTCTCTTATCGTTCGTGATCTTGTATACCTTTTCCCCTTTTCCGTGTAGGGGTTCAGCCGCATCACCCACAATCATCTTCGTCATGTATTCCTTGTGCGCGGTGTGGTCATTGTTGATATACATCGAACGGAATTTTAGAAAGGTAAAGCATTTTCCGTGTTGACCAACACGTTGTTGCCGGAAGAACACGGGCCCTCTCGAAGAAAGCTTCACCGCAAGGGCAATGGCGAGTAACACCGGAAGGCACACGATCAAAGTCAGCAGGCTGCCCGCGATGTCCATCAGACGCTTTATATTCAGCAAAGCCCGCTTGCGCTGATCGTGCTGCGAAAGGTCGGGATACAAAGCGTCATTACTTGGCCTCCCAGACATATCCTCATCCCATTCTTCAGGGAAAAAATGGAAGGAAATGCTCACCTGGTTGAACTGCTCAAACGTCAGCTTATCCCTTAGCGCAATGCTTACCCGGGTGAGAATCGTATTGAGGATCGAGGCTTTGTCGTCGATCACCAGTCCTGTGAAGATAGCTCCCACAATGGTCTGGTCCTGATACCAACCGATCACATCGGTCTCTCGCGTAGCTGCCTGCAATGCTACCAGCATGGTATCGAGTGCCTTTTGCATGCGGGTGGATTCATGGCGGTTCCCACCATCCAGAAGCATCAGCAGGAAGGGTTTGCCGGAACGCTCCGTTCGCTTGCGCTCAATTGCGATCATGCGGCGAAATGCGTCCTGATTCAGAGCTGAGCGATCGATGGGCGGCTCAGCCGACGACGTGCGTGCTTTTGTTTCCTCGATTGAACTCAGTAATGTCACTGAACCTTCTCCTTGCCTCAGTTGTGATCGCCGAATAGGCCGGGGCCGGGCCTTAAACGGCTCGATGGCTATGAAAGAAGTGGCGGGGAGGAAAAACCGGCTACGTTGAATGGTCGAGAAATGTGTGGATCGGTGTTCTGTCGAACCCGAGTAGCTTGGATGGATTGACGCAGCCGTTGTCTAACTTTGGGAGGGGGTGATAAGAGCGGCGGAGATGTATGCTACCGGTGAGCAGACGCATCCACTGGCGGCGAGCCATATCCATAGTAGTAATCGCTGTGCGATGAGCTACGGGAAGAATTCAATAGCGTTCCGATAAGTTTATGTTGATCGAGTGCTTCGATCCCTTTTATGAGTTGCTTCTTTTGCGTGGTCCCTTGGCGTGTTACCAGAAGAACTCCATCCGCTATCCGCGACCACACACTCGTGTCCGCTAAAGGCAGGACCGGTGGCGAGTCGATGACAACCCAATCAAACATCGAATTTAGCCGCTCCATCAGAGCGGTAAGCTTGGATGATTGCAGCAACTCCAACGGGTTAGTAGAAGGTGTTCCCGCCGGCAGATACCACAAATCCAGTTTTTCCAGGTGGTAAATGTTTCCCAGAGAATTGTGCTCTTCCTGCAGCCACTCGCAGATTCCAGGTGTCGGCTTGGTCCCGAACAACTGCGCTAAAGAAGGACGCCGCAAATCCCCATCAATTAGTAGAACTTTCTGGTTCTTCTTCCGGGCGAGCATAAATGCCAGGTTGGCAGCGACCATGCTCTTGCCTTCATGGGGAACCGTGCTGGTGATCAAAACCTTCTTGAGCGTGCGCTCCCGCTGTAGATGCCGAAGCCGAACGCCGAGGAAACGAAATTTTTCCGCCGCGAGGCTTCCGTTGTCGGTGAGCGACACCAGCTGGCTCTGAGGAGTGATTGACACTTCAAGAGCCGGAAACTGCGAGAAGATATCAGGAGTCTCATCCAGCAGCGCTACGGCACTCCGCTCCTCAACAGCAATCGAGGGCTGCGTTTTCTTCTCCACTTCCCATGCTGAGACAGACTGGCGCTCGACGACCTGCAACAGGTCTGCGGCCGCAGACAGTGTGGACGCGCCGCTGCCAGCCCGCTCCATTTCCGATTTTTGTAGTGCGTCAAATATACGGCTCATTTTCGCTCGCTGGTACGTACTTCCGGTGTATTCGTATCTGATTCGTGTAACGTGTAAAGGTCCAGAAGAGCGTTGATAGCTCTCTGTATATCAACCTCGCTATGCCCGTCCGTCTTGTGACCGGCATTCGGCCGAACCACACCCAGGCACAGATCGGTGGCTACATCCTCAATGACGTCCGGGGAAATACTCCGCATTTCTCTCGCATACCCGGTAATCAGTGCATTCTCACAGATCGTGTTAATCAGTCGTGGAAAGCCACGCGAGTGATGGTAGATAGCAGTAATGGCTGTTGGCGAGAAGATCGTGCTGGCCTGGTCGTCGGCTCCCGCAATTCGCAGACGCCGTTCGATGTAACCTCTCGCTTCGCTTTCACTCAGAGGATCGAGCCGTGCCCGAATCGCAATTCTCTGCTTCAGCTGGCGTAATCCGGTGGAATCCAGTTTTTCGTCCAGCTCCGGCTGCCCTACCAGCACAATCTGCAGCAACTTATCTTCCGCTGTTTCCAGATTCGTCAGCAGTCGGACCTCTTCGAGTATTTCTGCGGAAAGATGATGCGCCTCATCCACAATCAGAACCGTGCTTAGCTTCTTCTGTCCGCGCGCAATCAAAAACTGGCTCAGATCAAACAGCATCTCACTCTTGTTTTTGCCTGAAGAAGGAAGTCCGAAATCAGCAAGGATGTACTGCAGGAATTCTGTTGGAGATAGAAGGCTATTGAACAGATACGCGTACGCTACATCTTTGCTTTGTTGCAGTAGCTGCAGCAGGCACCGAAGCAATAAAGTCTTTCCCGTGCCCACTTCGCCCGTTACAACCACAAAGCCTTTATGCCGGCGCACTCCATAATAGAGGGCTGCGAGCGCCTCATCATGTCGACGCGTGGAAAAGAGAAACCTCGGGTCGGGAGTCAGCTCGAACGGGTTTCGGGTCAGATTGAAAAAAGTTTTATACATTGGCAGAACACTACAGATCAGCTGTGAAGATAGTTAAATGCGGATCCGGCAAGAATCACCACGAAGACAAGCCCCGCCGTACCCCACCCTATTACCGCCCGCGTTTTGCTCTTCCGCTCATCGCCTGGACTGGCAATTTCCGGAATTTCAGATATGACCGCCGTGGGCAGCAGGTTCTTGATTTCTTTTTCGCTGTAGATGCGATCGTCAATAAATTCAAGGCCGCCTGCGACGATCAGCCCGAACATCATACCTGCGCCGACTCCCATTACGCAGAACTTCAGGCGGTTTGGGAAATCAGGCTTTAGCGGCAGACTCGGAGGATCGAGCACTCTGAAGCGCTCTCCTTGCTCGAGCTGCTCCATGCTGGTCGCCATCTGCGACTCATTCTTCTTTTTCAACAACTCGTCGTAGTTGGCTTTTGATTGGTCATATCCACGCGTCAGATCCGCCATTTGCTGCTCGCGAATCGGTTCTTGATTCAACCGAACCTGGTAGTCGCCTATCTTATTCTTCAGATCTACGACCGCCCTTTCACGGTTTCCAATTTCCATCTGGTTTGCGTGCAGTTGTCCCTGCATCTGGAGGAGTGCCGGGTTCTGCGTTGCGTCGGCCAAATCATGAGCTCCCGCTCCGCCATCTGCCTGAGGGGCCGTACTTTGCTTATGCAACTCAGCAATGAGATCAGCTCTGACCTTTTCCGTCTTTGCGATCTGCACTTTCAGGTTCCGAATATCCGGATACTGATCGGTATAGTGAGCACTCAGATCTGCAAGTTGGGCCCTCAGTCGATCGAGCTCAGCTTCGATAACTGGTAGCCTCGTCGGACTTCCATCTCCAGCCTTGCCTCCGCCTTGCAGCGTGCGGTATTGGCTGATCAGGCTCTGTAGATAAATGCGCTGCTGTTGAGCAGTGCCAAGCGCCTCCTGCTCATTTCCAAGCTGCGCCTGCAATCCGCTCAGAATCTGCAGATTTGCCGCCTGCTGGCCAGGTAATTCTCCTACATGCTGTCCTTTGTACTGTCGAATCTCTTCTTCCTGTTGTGCAAGAGCCACCCGGGCCTGGTCTAACTGGCTTTCCAGAAAATTTGTCGTGCCTTCCGATTCGTGCTGCCGAACTGCCAGGTTCGCGTTGATATACAGGTCGCTCAGCTCTCCCGTTACCTGCTGCGCGATTCTCCCATTGCGCGCCGTATAAGAAATCTTGAACGCCGTTATCTGGTTGTCCTGCGCGTCACGCACCAACTCGATATCAATATCCTTCCGCATCCGGTTAACCTTGTCATCCGGAGACATCTTCTTGCGGCCCGTGCTGTACAGGTCCAGTCGGTCGATGATCAGCAGCAGCCGCGTACGGCTCAAGATCTGTTGCGAGATACTCGCCAGCCGGTCCTGCAGATCTTCGCCCACATTCGGCTTCACATATTCCTTCGGCATCGTTGGTGGTTCCACCAGAATCAGCGTGCTCGACTTATATGTCGATGGCAAAACCCATCCGATGCACCACACCGCAAGCCATGCCATCAGCAGCGGCAGAAGGAAAAACATGTGGCGTCGACGCGCGATATCCACATATTTCTGCAGATCAAACGGTTGTGTTTTCGGCTCTTCGGAGACTTCCATGGTTATCTACCCAACGGCTTTGTGAATTGATAGGACAATGAAAAGTAAACGTGGCTTACATCAGGTGTGTTGGCGATATAAGCGATGCTGTCGTAGCTCTGATGCAGACGCGTGTACCCAAGTTCCATGCGGAACTTTTCACCAAGTGGATGTTGCGCGCTTATCGTGCCTGTAAGTGTATGCCCACTCGGATTCGAGCTCTCGACCGCTTTGCTTATATTGCTCGTATTCATGTAACTCCCGCTTGCGGCAAAAGTCCACGTCCGCGATAGCTGCCAGCGGGCCGCCAGATTTGCACTGTCTGCGTGGTAGGCTCCCATCAGCCCCCCGCCTGCAGTTGTCACGTGCGTATATCCTGCGGCTAGACTCGTATGGCGCGTCTGCCAGCCCAGGCTCGTCAATACGGCCGGCGACCAGGACTTCTCGTCAGGCAGCGGTGCTTGAGTGATATCTGAATGTTGCGGTCCACCCGAGACCGACAGCGAAACGCTCCGATTGAAGTACGTCGTAAAAAAGAACAGCATCGACTGCGTTTGTGTCGTGCCCTCCACTGTTGTATTAACGCCATTTAAAGAGACAGGTGAAGAAGCAACAATATTTGAATATTGATACGTCGCCCCGAGATATTGTCCCGTTGACAAACGGCGAGAATAAAAGGCCGACCCCGACTTCCAATCGGAATCAGAAAATCCCGGAAGCTGGCTTGAATCGCCATAGCGCAGAATTGAGAAGATTCCCGATCCGCCGAGCATCTCATTTCTCGAATACTGGTAAGTAAGCTGGGCGCTCGTCACATTTGTAAGCTGATCTCCAACCGGGGCCACAATGGCAGACTGTGGCGTTTGTGCCGAGCCCGAAACACCAGAAGGATCGATCCCGTAGCTGAAGGCGTTGGAGCTTTTCCTGAATTCCTCGTGCACACTGCCCGTGATGTGTGGACTGAACCGATACTGCATGTTCGCAGCGAGGTCTTGGTCCGCCTGGTTCAGTTCGCTTGTTTTGTTATAAAAAGTAAATCCGGGGCTGTAAGTAAATGCCTGGTGCAGCCGCGAAGTTGTTTGATCCAGCGAGATCGTAGGCCGAATCGAGGAGGCCATATCACCCACCGGTTTTTCGCTGGCGCCCACCGCTACGTTGCTGACATAACCGCTGGTTACAGTTAGCCCTGCGTTCAGATAATTAGAGCGTGTTTCCGCGCCAACTTCTGTCGGATAACTATCGTCGCTGACCGGAGGAGGAGTCTGCATGCTTGCGTCGCCTGCCGCAGCTCCCGTAGCGCTCGGCGCAACTTGAGATTGCACTGGAATCGCCGCGAGTAAAAACAGGCTTAAATAGATTCGTGAAAACATAAGCTCAACCCTCACGGCACGATAATGGTGTCACCCGCCTTCAGCTTCACGTTCTGCTCAAGATTCTTACCCTTGATCACATCGTTGTAGTTGAAAGCCAGATGCTCCTCACCAGAGCCACCCCCTTGGCGCAGAACGTAGACACCTTTTTTCTTGGCAAAGTCGCGGAAGCCGCCGGCCGTCGCAATCGCATCCAGAATCGTCGATCCATTTGTCAGCGGATATGCTCCCGGCTTTACTACCTGTCCCAGGATGTTGAACTTTTCGCTGTTGATCTGCTGCACCATGACGGTGACTTCGGGGACCGCAATGTAAGCTTTAAGCTTGCCGGCGATCTCAGTCTCCAGCTGCAGCGGGGTTCGGCCAGTAGCCTGCACCTCGCCTACAAGCGGCAGAGAAATCTTTCCATCCGAACGCACCGGAATGGAGCGCGAAATATCCGGCTCCTTCCACACGTTGATCGACAAAACGTCGTCGTTGCCGATGATGAAGGTGTTATCGTGCGGTTGATTCGCGGCCGACGCCATCGGCTGCGCAACTCCGGCAGCCGTTGCGTTCAACTGTTTATCGCTCTGATTCGGAGCTGGCGTCTGCGCCAGCAGCGCAGCAGCGAGAAGTATGAATCCGAAGCTGATTGCGATCGAACGGTGAAAAGCTCTGTTTCTCATAACGGAAATCCTGTCGATGATCCGGAAAGCGTGCCTGTATTTCCGTGACCCTGGTTATTCCTTCCTGTCATCGCCGCGGAATCCAAGCCCGATCCCCCTGCTGCTCCGGAGCCCTGGACGGCCCAGAAGTGTAGAGGAGTCGGTTGCTCGCATCTGGTACTGCTCGATCTTGTACAAGAGTGTCCGATAGCTAACCTTGAGTAGCCGGGCGGCGGCCTTTCGGTTCCATCCCGTCTTCTCCAGCGCTGCGGCGATTGCGTTTTTCTCGGCCTCGAGCTTGATGCCCTGAACCAGAGACTTCAATGAATCCGAACCGTTTCCGTTCTCGCGGAGGTGTGCATCCCGCGACGACGAATTCGTGTGGCCATTTGTACCGTTGTGGCTCTTTCCATTGCCATCGGCATGAAGATTTTCAAACGCCAGTTCCGTATCGCCCGCAACCATATAGCGCTTGACGAAATTCTCCAGTTCGCGGAGATTCCCGGGCCATGCATAGGTCTGGCAGGCATCAAGAATGGCTGGCGCAAAATCCCGCGGAGCCACTCCGTAGTGCCGGGCAAGATGATGCATAAAATGGCGAGACAACAGCGTAAGCTCGTCGCGCCGGTCGCGCAGCGGCGGCACATGAATCGTGTAAGCGCTCAGTCTGTAGTAAAGATCCTCACGGAGTCTCTTTTCGGAAATGGCGCGTTCGATATTTACCGTGCTTGAGGCCATGATGCGAATATCCACGTCGATTTGCGTGTGGCTTCCCGGCCGCGTAAACCGCTTCTGCGTCAGCACCTGTAACAGGTTTGCCTGCAACTCCATCGGCATTTCTGTAATTTCGTTCAGCAGAATCGCGCCCTTTTCGCAAAGCTCGAGCTTGCCCGTCTTGCTTACGCCGTCCCGCTGATATCCGAAAAGCTCGCGCTCCAGAAGTTCGCCGGGTAATGCTGCGCAATTTACCTTTGCAAATTCGAAGGCGGACCGTACTGATAGTTTATGGATCAGCCGGCCTGTCGTCTCTTTGCCGCTGCCGCTCTCACCCAGAATCAAAACCGGCACGTTCGCACCAGCCAGCAGAGCGGCCTGCGCGCGCAGCTTCCGCATCACCGGGCTGATTCCGATAAAGAAATTGTCTTCGCCCACGAGTTCTACATCATCGCTAGTGATATCGGGCTCGAAATCTTCACGCGATTGAGAAAGATGGTGCCAGATCGTCATTTCCAACTGTCGTTCATCGAAAGGGCGGATCAGATAGTCCCATGCGCCCATACGGATGGCTTCCTGTTTCCGGCTGTCGTCTTCCGGATGGCCGATCAGGATCACCGGCAGTTCCGGCCGTAGCCGTCGCAGCCAGCGCAGAATATGCAGTCCGTCTTCATCCCCGGGAGGCAAATCAAGCAGGAGCAGGTCGGGCGCTGTTGCCGATTGCACCCGCTCCATCGCTTCCCATACGCTCGCGGCATTTTCAAAATGCCAGCAGTTCGATTCGCCGAGAAGCCCGAGTGGACGTAGAACGGCCGAGTCGTGACTCACGACAAGAAGCCGTGCTGCGTCGATAGTTTTTTTCACAAATAGGCCCTGACTGTTAGAAGTAATCAATGGATTGAAAGAAGTTTTAGATTGGTTCGACGTCGTAACCGTCGATTTGGACGGCGAGGGATCTCTGCATCGCATCCACAGAAATGATCAGCTTGCGATCACCCTTGCGCGATACGAGTATGCCTTCCATGCCATTCAGGGCGCCGCTGTGGATACGCACACGCTGGCCCACTTCGAGATAAGGATGATCTGAATAAGGTACCTGCCCATTCACCACGATCCGAACAGCGTCAATCTGTTCGTCTGGAATCGGCGATCCTCCGATTGCATTCCCCACAAAACCTAATACGCTGTCCACCCGCAGCACCCGTTGGCGCTCTTCATTGCTGGGCATCAGCTTTACAAATAGATAACAACTGAATAAGGGAAGCTCTACGGCCTTCTTGCGGTCGCGCCATCGATGCACTTCAGTGACGGTCGGCAAAAAAGTATGTACACCCTTCTCTTCTAGCCGTTGGGCCACGACCTTCTCGTGTCGCGCTCGCGTCATCACCGCGTACCAGTTGTCGATATCTTTGCCGACTGCGGCAGCCGAATCTGGAAACCCCCACACCTGCTGATTGGTGCTCATCTGTTTTCCCTCTCTTGGCTGTTCCCAGTAAAAAATTTATCTACAACGAACAATGCGGCTTGCCAATGTCGGATCGCCGCCGATCTGTACTGTTTTCGATCAGCGCGGCTACATATGCGTAGCTTCGCCCTCTGAGTCACATCTTGATGACTCTTAACTTCAGCATTGCTTGATAGTGCGACCAGGACCCGTGTTCGTTGCTCGCCAGGGCTGACCTAAATTCGATCAGCAATCAGTACTTTCGGCGCAGACATACAGCTTCGCCCTCTGAGTCACATCTTCATGACCCTTATAACTTCGGCAAAACGACGCAATCCTGAATAGCTCAGTATGCGTGATTTTCGAATGCAGCCAGTGGACATACCATCGCCGCAACAGATCCAGCAAGAAGTACGGGGGAACTCGGGCAGGGGGTAGGCAGCTGTTTGCACAGCCAGTGCCCTAAGTGAGACCCAGCTTACAAGTGGGTGCAAAAGGCTGCAAGAGGCATATCATCTCAGTGGCCGCATGTCTCCACTTGAATAGAAACTTTTAGCTTGTCTCTGGAGGAATATGACTTAGAGACGATATTCTCATCAATCGCATCGCCGAAATCATTATCAACACGGCTGCCGCGAACCTATAGACGTATGAAAACAATGTTTTTCTACGCATCATGCTCAATTTTTCATACAATTTTACGTTCTGGAAATCCGTGTATTTGCCGCAAAATATATAGACTTACCTCTTGCCACATGTGATGATGAATGCATCATGCAGCTTTTTGACACATCCGCAATCATTCGTCTTGATTGCACGATCTGGTGGAGGGTGGAAACATTCGTCTCCCATGAGTTGTATGATGCAACCTCAGTTTGATCCCGGCATCACCCAACTCCCCCGCGAATCTGTCTGAAGTGGTATCGAGGTTTCATGAGTAGAATCACGTCCGCAAGGACTGCAGAGATATCGATCCGGGTTTTCGTAGCCGACGACACTCGGCTGCACACTCAGCTCCTCGCCGACGCGCTCAGACGCGACGGCGATCTGGAAGTGATCAGCACCGATGCGCAGGAACTTGTCTCGCGGATTGATTTACCGGGCGCCGATGTTCTCCTTGTCAGTTCCGACCTGAACGGCCAGCCCGACAGCGGTTTCGAGATTCTGAGGCAACTGCACTCCTCGCACCCGAATCTTCGCGCTGTCCTTTTGCTGGACACTTCCCGCTCCGAATCCGTCCTCGGCGCCTTTCGCGCTGGAGCTCGCGGCGTTCTCAGCCGGCAGGATTCGATCGAAACCCTCAGCAAATGCATCAGGCGAGTCCACCAGGGCCAGATATGGGCGAACAGCGAACAGATGGGCCTCGTCGTCGAAGCTCTGGCTACCTCTCCCAATCCCTCAGCCGCGCTCGCCCAGAGCATTGACCAGCTCTCGAAACGCGAGATGGAAGTTGTCACCTGTGTCGCCCAGGGCTTAACCAATCGCGAAATCGCAAAGCAGCTCACTCTAAGCGAACACACCGTCAAGAACTACCTCTTCCGCGTCTACGACAAGCTCGGCGTCTCCAGCCGCGTGGAACTGTTGTTTATGACGCTCAGCCGCACCAGTCCTTCTGAGCCTGCCCCCACAGACGCGGGTAAGGATCTGCAGAACGCCTCCATCCTCGTCGGATACGAACGCGCTGCCGAGCAGGGCGTGCCCGCCGCGCAGCTTGAGCTCGCCCGCTACTACTGGACCCGCCGCACTGACGCAAAAGACCTCATCCAGGCTTATAAGTGGTATCTCATCGCAGGCCATCAGATTTCCCGCACCAGCAAGAGCGTAGGCAAAGCGCTTACCATGGAGCAGCTCCTCGAAGCAGAGCAGCTGGCCACCGAATGGCTCAAGAAGAGCCAGAAGGCTGGCCCGACGCCGCTCCGAAGCCCGAGCCAGCGGCCAAATGGCACCACCTTGCGCGCCGCTTCCGAATAAATCCTCCCTCTATTTGAGCCTGTTGCTGTTACAAACCTATGCCTAAGGCACCAAACACAATTGCCATCATTGGCGGCGGAATCGTCGGACTCGCAACCGGCCTTGAACTCACGCGCCGCTTTCCCGGCATCGCCCTCAGCATCATCGAAAAGGAAGCAGCCGTAGCGCGTCATCAGACCAGCCACAACAGCGGTGTTATCCACTCCGGCATCTACTACAAGCCCGGCAGCCTCAAAGCCCTTCTCTGCGTCGAGGGCGCAAAGGCGATGATCAATTTTTGCCAGCAGAACGAAATCCCCTATGAAATCTGCGGTAAAGTCATTGTCGCGACCAGCGATGACGAGCTGCCCCGTCTCAAGGAGCTTTACCTCCGCGGCCAAGGCAATGGCCTCGAAGGCCTCCGTATGCTCCACGCCGGCGAGATTCGCGAGATAGAGCCGCATGCTGCCGGAATTCAGGGTATCCACGTTCCCAGCACCGGCATCGTCGATTACTCCCGCGTCGCACAGAAATACGCCGAACTCATTACCGCCGCCGGTGGGACAATCCGCCTCTCGCACGAAGTCACCGGCCTCAAACGAAACGGCAGCAGCACCATCGTCGAAACTACACAAGGCCCGGTCGAAGCCGATCTCGTCATCAACTGCGCCGGTCTGCACAGCGATCGCATCAGCCGCCTAGCAAATGCCAAGCTCGATCTCGCCATCATCCCGTTTCGCGGCGAATACTACGACCTCGCCCCGGAAAAGCATCACTACGTCAAGGGCCTCATCTACCCGGTACCCGATCCGCGATTTCCCTTCCTCGGCGTGCACTTCACCCGGCGCATCGGAGGCGGCGTAGAAGCAGGTCCCAACGCCGTCCTCGCCCTCAAGCGCGAAGGCTATTCGAAGACATCCTTCCGGCCGCGCGACTTATTTGAGAGTGTCACTTTCCCCGGATTCTGGATCATGGCCGCAAAATACTGGCGCACGTCTGTCGGGGAATACAATCGCTCCTGGAGCAAGGCCGCCTTCGTCCGCGCACTGCAGCGTCTCATGCCGGAACTAACCGGAGACGACCTGGTACCCGGCGGCTCAGGTGTCCGCGCTCAGGCTCTCGATATCGACGGCAAATTGGTTGATGATTTTCGCTTCGCCTACACCGATGGCATCGTTCATGTCTGCAATGTCCCTTCGCCAGCAGCCACTGCCTCCTTGGCCATTGGACGCCACATCGTCGACACCATCGTCAGCACTTACGCAATCGACTAATGCTCAGAGCGGATATTTTCCCGCATCGAGCGCAGTTCGAGCCAGTTCGCGGCCAATCGCGATCGTATCCGCCGGCTCATGTTTCACCAGCCGCCGCAGAATCGCCAGCTGCGTCCGCAGCATATCGCCCTCGGCTACCGCAGCCAGTACCCGTCGTGCCGCCGGTTCAAGAATCGTCATTGCATGCGCGGCGTAGTATTGTGTCGCCGCAATCGCCGCAGCATGGCTGCCCATCTTACGCGCCCGCAAAATCGCCGACTCCACCGCGTAAATCTCCATCAGCATATCCGCCAGATCGGCCATAATTTCCTGCTGGTCCGCAAGCGAGTTCATGTACTTCTGGCTTGCAGCTCCCGCAGCCAGAAGTGTCAGCTTCTTCGCGTTCACAAGCATCGCAGCTTCACGCCCAAGCGCGTCCTCCGCCGCATCATCAAAATTTGGCGAAGGCGGCGACATCACTTCATCCATTAGCTGCTTGATCGCGGCCAGCAGCGGCACCTGTCCCGTCATCGCCCGCTTCATCAGAAAACCGGTAATAATAAGCCGGTTGATCTCGTTCGTTCCTTCAAAAATTCGATTGATGCGCGAGTCCCTGTACGCCCGCTCTGCCGGATATTCCTCCACATAGCCGTACCCCGCGTAGATCTGGACAACATGATCCACCACCGCATCCAGCATCTCCGATCCCCACACCTTCAGAATCGAGCACTCCACCGCGTATTCCTCAATGCGCTTCTGTATCTCACGCGAGTTGTGCGCCTCACCCTCCGGGATCGAAGCCAACGCAGCATCGATCATGCCCACCGTCCGGTATGTCATCGCCTCGCCCACAAAAATGCGCGCCGTCGAATCTGCAAGCTTCTGCTGAATCAGCCCAAACTCGCCAATCGACTTCCCAAAAGCCTTGCGCTCTTTCGCATACTTGATGCCGTTAGCCAGAGAAGTCCGAGCGCCGCCCACGCAGGCCGCTCCCAGCTTGAAGCGTCCAATGTTGAGAATGTTGAACGCAATGTGATGTCCCTTCCCTGCTTCGCCCAGCAGGTTTTCGACAGGCACCGTGCAGTCAGACAGAATTAGCGGACAGGTCGACGACCCGCGTATCCCCAGCTTGTGCTCCTCCGCGCCCACCGTCAGCCCCGGCGTATTGCGCTCAATCAAAAACGCCGACATCTTCGCACTCTTCGATTCAGGATCGTTGGGATCGGCAATCTTTGCGAATACCGTGTAAAGATCGGCAAAGCCCGCGTTCGTAATCCACATCTTCTCGCCGTTCAGAACATGGTGCTTGCCGTCTTCCGAGAGCACAGCACGCGTCCGAATATTCATCGCATCGGAACCGGACGACGCCTCCGACAGCGCGTAAGCCGCGATCCACTCGCCGCTCGCCAGCTTCGGAAGATACTTCTCCTTCTGCGCGTCCGTCCCATACCAGACAATAGGCAGCGTACCGATGCCGACATGTGCACTGAAGGCAACTGAAAAGCTGGCCAGCACCGACATCCGGTCCGCAATAATCGCCGACGTCACCTTATCCATCGCCAGCCCACCATACTCTTCCGGAACATCGACCGCCATCAATCCCAGGTCACCGGCTTTTTTCAGCAGGCCACGCGTCACATCAAAATGTTTCGCTTCAATCTCATCTGCGGCGGGAAGGACTTCATTCGCCGCAAATTGCGCCGCGGTTTCGGCAATCTGTCTCTGTTCGTCAGAAAAATCTTCAGGCGTAAAAACATCGGCTGGCTGGCGTTCTTCAATGAGGAAACTGCCGCCTGTAACAGCTTTGGCGAGAACGGTGGTGGTAGCAGTGGCCATGTGAGGATGCTCCTGTTGTTTCTGTTAGGTCAACGGAACATCCTACGCCAGTTTGATGAAGATTGCGTTGCGTATCGGCCAATGCCCGCAACGTCTTGCCCTCTTATAGGCAGATCACAAAATGTCCGCAACTCACGCGCTCTTACGCAAGCGCTCCGGCAACGCGCCGCAGCGCAAACTGCGCCATCAACCGCGAAACGCCGCTGAGAATCAGGTTCACGCCGACAATCGTCGCAATTGCCCAGGCTGAGCTCGAAGGCCAATGAGCAAGGACAAGAGACGCCAGGATGAAGGTGATAATGCCGTCGAAAAGCAGCCACGACGAACCGCCTACGCTCCGCATCGGGAAGTAACTGATGATCGCAAACACGCTTTCGATCAGGAAGATGAGGCCGAGCACCAGCGTGAATGACACCAGTCCCAGAACCGGATGCATGAAAAGCCAGACGCCGCCGACGATGTAAGCAATCCCGACCAGCGTCCGCCAGAGATAACCACCCAGGCTTCCGGCTACTGCGGCAGTCGTCAAATGAATGACACCCGAAATCATAATCAGGATGGAAATGACGATGGCCACACTGATTCCAGCCATGATTGGCAATGCAAGAGAGATAATGCCGCAAAGAATCAGAACTAGGGCCCAGACAATCGCCAGCCCGGTTCCACGTTTGAGAGTGTTGCTGAGTGTTTCTGCTGACATGCGACCTCCGTTGAGAGTGTGATCACAACAAGCCACTGCAACAACCGTAACTGTTCCCGGGTTATCGAAACATCATACGATCCGTCTTCCGTCTGGCGAAGCAAAATTCAGGCAGCTAGTTTCCCTTCATCTTTTCCTTCACTGACTTTGCCAGCTTCTCAATTTCCTCTGCCTTCTTGATTACTGAGACTGACATCTCATTTTTATTGCTTTTATCCACCTCGGTCTTCAACTCCTGCGCCAGTGAAAATAGCTTATCGGTATCCTTCACGATATCCTGCTGTCGAAGCTCATTTCGTCTTTGCGCCTGTTGCACCATGGCGCGGTGCGCCATCGGGTCTTGATCGTTTTCATCGCTGGAATTGGGAGCCTGTGCAGGCGAGCCCGGAATGCGTGGCGCCGGAACGGGCTGTGGCTGGACCTGGGCCTGCGTTGAGGAAAGGGCGCCACCGAAAATTATCACCACGGCAAGCAATCGGAGCCAGTACAGACTCGCATCGAAACATCGCATCAGATCATTATAGAAACAGTGGTTATGGTCATTATGTATATGCATTTTGCACTCTCGTTTCCCGCTCCCGGTGGACCTCTCTCCCGGCTCGACGCCAAGTTCTTCAACGACGTATTGGACTTCGCCTACCGGGTACTCCCGAAAATCGCCGTCACCGCTGTCTTTGCCTGGATCATGGTCCGCGTCCTCAAAGCCATTACACACCGCATCGTACGCGTCACCGAACGCCATTCCGCCAGCGGCGCGCGGCTCGCGCAGGTGCGGACGCTCACGTCCGTCATTCGCGCCACCGGCATCGGTTTCATCGTCTTCCTCGCCGCTCTCGAAGTGCTGCCGCTGCTCGGTTTTAAACTTGAGCCACTACTCGCCAGCGCCGGAGTCGCCGGCGTTGCCATCGGCCTTGCTGCGCAGACAATAGTAAAAGATTGCCTCAACGGCGTCCTCATTCTTGTCGAAGACCAGTACAACGTCGGCGACAAGGTCCGTCTCGCCGGCCTCACTGGTATTGTCGAATCGCTCTCTCTGCGTAAAACTACCGTGCGCGACGGCGACGGAACACTGTACGTCATACCCAATTCCCAGATCACCACCGTCGCCAATCTTACTCGCGACTACTCCGTCGCCACGATTAATGTCTCGGTCGATTTTTCCGCCAGCCCCGACGAAGTGCTCGCTCTGCTCAAGGAAGTAGCACTGGGCGTCCGCAATGATCCTGCCTACAAAGACGTCTTCATTAGTGATCCGGTTCTGCTTGGCGTTGATAACATCAAAGGCTCGCAGGTCATCTATCCCGTACAGCTCAAGACCAAGGCTGACCAGCAATGGGCCGCCATGCGCGAAACCCAGCGACGCATCCGCATCGCCCTCGCCGAACACGGAATGCTCCCCGGCGATCCTCTCCGCGTCTATGGCTCAAAAGGCCCCACCAGCCTGCAAATTACCGAAGCCGGATCCAAAGTCGTGGCCATCGACCCCACCACCGCCAAACCAAACGAGATCAACCCCTTTACCGGCGAAGGCATGTAATACTCTCGCGATCATCCCGGGCACGCAACCCATTGCGCGCTCAAGAACCGTCATTCTGAGCGGAGTGCGAAGCACGAAGTCGAAGGACCCGCACGGACAAGTCCGTGCGAAGCCTTGCACAGCAAGGCCTGCTTCTTTCAGTCCTGCAAGCTAGTGAAATCCTTAGCGGTACCGTCATTCCAGAAGGAAGCCGAATAATATTCGTTACAACGACCAATGAAAAGAGCATTACGCTTCAATTTGCCATCCTGGATAGAGATGCAAAAAAACGCGACTATTTACTTAGCGGTTTACATGCACCGATGTAAACCGCTGAAAATAAACAATCTCCGTCCAAGCAGAAGAAGGCTCAGACCCCGCTGAGCTCCCGCAACAATTCCTCAGCATTCCGGGTAGGAGGCTGGCAGCTATTGCCTTGGCAGACAACCGCGAAACTTCCCTGCTCTCGCAACATAGGTAACGCGGGCAGCGTCTCGGCCAGCACCGGAGGAAGATTCTCGGCCAGCACCTGTTCACGTCGCAAGGCAATGACGCTCTTGTTCACCGCGTAACGCGCCGTAGCCATGGCTGCCAATTGCGGAGCATGCTCGTCGCTCCCGATCACCACAACCTGCACCGGAGCCAGCAGCAGTCGCGCCAGTGCCAGCCCATACGTCCCGGCATACAGGCCGAAGTGCTCAACAATGCCGCCAAAATGCTCCAGCGTATCCTCAGCCTTCTCGCGAAAATCCTCCCGCCCGCTCAGCGCCTCCAGCCGCAGTAGTGCAGCCGCAGCTGACGGATTACCCGCCGGAGTCGGAGTATCCTGCAGCGGCTTGCGGCGCGCAACCAGAGCGCCAAGCACCTCGCCGGTCGGAGTCTCGGTATCGAAGAATCCGCCGCCAGTAGCATCGTAGAAACGAGCCACCATCGCATCGCCAAGCTCCATCGCGACGTTGTAGTAACGCATCTCCCCGGTAGCCTGCCATGCATCCACGCAGGCATGCACCAGAAACGCGTAGTCGTCCAGAACGCCGGCCACCCGTTGTCGCGCCTGCTGCTGATCCGAATAAGCAATCACATGCGCCAGTCCTACCTCAGTGCTCCAGCCTTCGCGGAGAATGCGATCCAGCGTCTTCAGCGCAAAATCCCGCGGAGCAGCCAATTGCAACACCTGAGACGCCTCTAAGTAGGCAGAAACGGCGAGTGCGTTCCAGCTCGTATAGATGGTCTTATCCACAAACGGAGTCGTTCTCAGCAACCGCGCCGCATACAATTTTTTCTTTGCCGACTCCAGATCACGCCGTACTTCATCTACGCTACGTGAGAGCCGCTGCGCAACCTCATCCACCGTGTATTTCACATGCAGCACATTCTTCTTCGGATTGTGGTGCATGTCGCCCATCTCGCCGATATCGAAAAACAATCCGGCGACAGCCATCTCGTTCTCCGTCAAAACAGCCGCAGCTTCTTCAAGTGTCCAAGTAAAGTAGTCCCCATCGTCATCCAGAGAAACATCGGCATCCTGCGAAGCATAGAAGCCGCCCAGCTCCCGATCCGTAAGCCACTCATCCATCCAGCGCACGATGTCCTTGGCAACGCGCGCAAACTCCGGATCGACGAACGACTGAAAGGCATGCACATAGTTCTTCAGCAGCTCCGCATTGTCATAAAGCATCTTCTCGAAATGCGGCACCACCCAGCGGTCATCCACCGAGTAGCGATGGAACCCGCCGCCGAGATGATCGTAGATCCCACCGGCGGCCATCTTGCTCAGAGTCACAGCGGCAGCCTGCTTCGCCGCTTCATTGCCAGTGCGGGAAGCGAGATCGATCAACAGATCGAGTGCCGCCGGATGCGGAAATTTTGGCTGGGTGCCAAATCCGCCATTCCTCGGGTCGAACTGGTTCACCGCGCTCGCCGCCAGCTTGTCGATCAATTCCAGCCCGAGCGAGCCGCCGCGCCCAGAGAAGCTTTCACCATGCTCGATCGCCGCCAGCACACTGCCAGCAGTTTCAAGCGCATCGCCACGCTTGCTCTTCCACACATCGGCCAGCGTACGCAGCACGCGCTCAAAGCCTGGTCTGCCATACCGGTCGTCTCGCGGAAAATATGTGCCGCCGAAGAACGGCCTGCCATCAGGAGTGAGAATCGCCGTCAGCGGCCATCCTCCCTGCCCACTCATCGCCTGCACCGCCGCCTGGTAGCGGCTGTCCACATCTGGCCGCTCATCGCGATCCACTTTTACGGCGACAAAGTGCTCGTTGATAACCTCGGCCAGCGAGGCATCCTCATATGATTCGCGGTCCATGACATGACACCAATGGCACCACACCGCGCCGATATCGAGAAGCACAGGCTTGTCTTCCTCCGCGGCCAGCGCGAAAGCCTCCGTCGACCACTCATGCCACCGCACCGGCTGGTGCATCGCAGAGCGCAGATAAGAAGATGCCGCATGTTCGAGCGAATTGTATGAACTCATCTCTCAAAGTCTATCGCCTGCCGGCATGCGGACGAAAACCGCCCACACCGTCACTTAGGATGGCGGAGTCAGCCTGCGCAGATACCGATACACCGTCACACCGGGAAAGATGACGGCAAAGCATACCCCGGCCCAGTAATTCATAGTGCCGGCCCCAGCATGATCGAAAGACAGCCAAAGATGAGAGATGTAACAGGCAGCCAGAACCCCGGCAACAATCGCCGCGGCAATGACCCAGCACCGATGCCGCAGCAGCCACTCCCGGGAACATAGAAGTGCGATAGGAGAAACAACACAAAGCCAGACGACAAGAACGCCGGCGAGCGTGAGCACGAGCCACAAGAAAAGCCCAAAACCAAGCGCAGCCAGAATCAGCTGAAGATCATGCCCGCTACTGCGAATCACCTGGATCACCTGGATCGGCGATGTCAGCAGGAAAGCCACCGCCCAGCCCAGCATAGTGGCCCGCGTCGCTTTGCCCCACTGCCGCCAGCGCGTCATGGTGTCACCTCACCAGGCGAATCGCAACTTGCTCATAGAGATCAATCGCATCCCAAAGCTCCTGCTTGGCAAGCTTTTCATGCGGCGTATGCGCTACGTGAATCGATCCCGGGCCCAGCAGCACAGGCTCGCCCCAGTTTATAAGCGCAGGAACATCGCTGGTAAACGCAGCTACCATTTTCGGCAACCCATCGATCTGCCTCATCTGGATGAATGGAATCTCCAGGGTAAAGTCGACTTCGGCCAAACCTTCGGCGGCATCCAGAATCGCCTTACGCGTCTCCTCTGACGGACCAACTAAACGGATCAGCAACTGTGCCTCCGCGTGGTCGGCGATGACATTCGTCGCCCGCCCTCCTTCGAGCAAGCCGATATTCAATGTACTCGGGCCTATATCTTTCACAACCGGCAGCGGAATATTCAGCAACCGGTTCAGCACCTCGACTAACTTATGCGTCGCACTCTCGCCAAGTTCGGGATATGCCGAATGCGCCATCTTGCCCTTCGCCTGAATCATCACCCGTAACGCGCCCTTGGAGGCGATCGCGAGCCGATTGTCCGTCGGCTCTCCATTGATCAGAAATCGGCTGCCCTTTGGTTGCTCATTCGCAATCTTTGCGCCGGCGGAATCACGCTCTTCACCGACAACAAAGAGCAGGCCGACTTTAACGCCGGCATCTCGAAGACGCTCAGCCGCCGCCACCTGGGCCGCGATAATGCCCTTCGCGTCGCACGCGCCGCGTCCATAGATGTAAGTCTCATCCTCGCTGCTTGGAATGAAAGGGGGAACCGTATCCAGATGCGTCGAGAAAACAACATCCGGCGTCTCGCCTGGCGATCCGGCATACACGTTAAAACGCTCAGTCGTTGACCGGCTTTCGGCGTGCTGTTTTACCGGCGTGAGTTCTACAGCGAAACCGCGCCCGGCCAGAAACTCCGCGAGAAATGTACCTACCGCGCCTTCGTTGTACGTAATCGATTCGATATCGATCAGGCGCCGCGTCAGTTGAATCGGATCGAGCGTCATTGTGTCTCAGGATACCCCAGAGCCCACGGGAACAGAACCGCTACAATGTTTAAGAACGATGTCTACGATTTCTTCCGGTTCCGCCGTGCTCCGCACCATCGAAGATCTGTATGGACCTGCAGGCAGGCTCGAAGCGATTCTCAATGCTGGCGCTGCCAATGCACCCTATGCCGCACTCGTATGCCACCCGCATCCGCTTGGCGGCGGCACCATGCACAACAAAGTCGTCTATCACGCCATGAAGGTCTTCCAGTCGCTCGGCCTCCCGGTATTGCGATTCAATTTTCGCGGCACTGGATTAAGCGAGGGTTCACACGATGACGGACGCGGCGAGCAGGAGGATGTGCGCGCAGCGCTCGACTGGCTCACGCGGGAATTTCAGCTCCCCATCCTGTCGGCAGGATTTTCCTTCGGAGCAGCCATGAGCCTGCGTGCTTGCTGTGGCGATGATCGCGTCAAAGGAATGATCGCGCTCGGATTGCCAGTCCACGCCGAAGGCCGCGATTATCACTACAAATTTCTCGCTTCCTGCCGGCAGCCAAAGCTTTTCATTAGCGGCACAAACGATCAGTTTGGGCCAAAGAAACAGTTGCAGGAGGTCCTGCATACAGCTGCTGAGCCAAAAGAAGTGGTATGGGTCGATGATGCGGAGCACTTCTTCATAGGTAAACTGGATCGCGTACAGTCTTCGATGCGCAACTGGCTGCAAACCCACTTCCATGTCCTCTGACGCGGCGACACAACTCGAACAACTGCACACGGCAGCGCAGGACATCTTTCACCATGCGCTCGACGCCTGCGATATCGGCAAAGCCTTTGATCGCCACCTTCATTTCGATGGCACCACTCTGATCCGACATCCCTCCACTGCGCTGAAACCAGTTTCCATTCCACTGGACCGGTACAAGAAGATCTTTGTGATCTCTTTCGGTAAAGCAGGCATGAGCATGCTCAACGCATTGCTCGAGCGTTTACCGAAAAAGCTTCACATACGTGGCGTTTGTTCCGCACCCACATCGCCCAAAAAGCGCAACTGGCGCATACGCTACTTTACCGGCGGCCACCCCTTACCGAACGAGGATTCATTTGCCGCCGCGGAAGCTACGTTGAAGTTGTTGAAACGCGCGCGCAAAGATACCTTTGTATTTTTTCTCATCAGCGGAGGCGGCTCCGCCATGATGGAGCTGCCGCGTAATCCGAAGATTTCGCTCGATGACACCATCGCATTTCACGAAACGCTCATCGCCTCGGGCGCGACCATTACTGAAATCAATACGGTGCGCAAATACTTCTCCGCCGTCAAAGGCGGCAGGCTTGCTCTGGCAGCGCCCGACGCGGAAAAGCTATCGCTGCTCCTCGCTGACGTTCCGCTTAAAGACCTCGGCGCCGTCGCGTCCTCTCCCACCTTGCCCGATCAATCTACGACGATGGATTGCGCCGAGATTCTCCAGCGTTATCATCTGCTGGAAAAATTTCCAGCCGCCGTGCGCGACTACTTTGAATCACTGTCTCCCGAGATATCTGCAGAAACACACAGCACAGGAGCGGACGCGGCATTCGCGCACTCGCAGTTTGACACTCTGCTTTCAAACCACGATTTCGTAAATGCAGCGCGGGACCGCGCCCGAGAACTCAGCTTCCGCGTCGTTATCGACAATACCTGCGACGACTGGGACTACGCCGACGCCTCCCGTTATCTGCTCAAACGCTTTCACGAGTTGCGCGCCGAGCATCCGCGCCTCTGCCTTTTATCGAGCGGCGAAGTGACGGTGCAACTCGGACCTCAGCCCGGCTGCGGTGGTCGCAACCAGCAGTTCGTACTCGCGTCAGCCTTCGATCTGGCAAAGTATGAAAATCAGCCTCTCGCCGTTTTCAGCGCCGGTTCGGATGGAATCGACGGCAACAGCCCGGCTGCCGGCGCCACTGCTGATACCACCACAATCGCACGCGCGCGCGCATACCATTTCGACCCCGAGTCAAATCTCGCCCGCTTTGATAGCTGCCCACTCTTCAGCGCTCTGGGCGACACAATCGTCACCGGCCCCACCGAGAACAACCTTCGCGACCTGCGAATTCTTCTCGCCGTTCGCTGAAGTTCATTTCTGATTTTCAAAACAATATCCCGTGCGTGAAATCTGCTCAAATTGCGGCCGCCAGAAACGGACTCGACGCATTGGAGAGTCTTTTGATAGGCTCTTAACTTACTCGAAAATGCAATTTAACTCGCACTGCTAACGCAAGTTACACGGAGAAATGATGGCACTCTTGGCGATCGGCTCGTTTGCAACAATTTTTATCGTAGGAATTCTCTGGGCGACCCGGCCGAATAAGGCCGAAGATCATTCTCACTGAAACCTAATAACGCTGTACGAGCTTCGGTCCCGATGGTTGACCGCAGCGGTTGAGCTTGTGCAGGAATTCATTGATCGCATCCGCAAAGGTAAGCGGCGCTTCGTCGTGTGGCAGGTGACCTACCCCCGGCAGGATAACCATTTCTGCGCCCAGCTTCTTTTCGAGCACGCGACCGGATTCCAACGTGACCGCCCTGTCCCGGGTGCCCCAAAGCAGTAACGCGGGTACCTTCTGCATCCCGTCCAGTGCGGCCGCCAGCGTTTTCATGTTTTCGAACCAGCCGTCGATCATGTTCATCACATGCTGGACGGTACCGGGAACCCGCAGCGAGTTCATGTAACGCTGCAGCACGTCATGGCGAACCAGTTGACTATTCCCGTACATCCGGCCGAGCGCCAGTTCTTGCAATTTTTCGGGCAGATACGGAACCTGCTGCGCGAACCAATGTCCCAGAGGCGACCGGTAAAAGTGGACTAACGGGTCGGAAGCGGTCGAAAAAGGGTTCGCAGGGGCATGGAGAAGCAGACTGCGTACCCGATGCGGATACCGCGCAGCCATCATCATAGCCACTGCCCCGCCGTGCGAGGTGCCGACAAAATCCGCCTTTTCAATGCCTGCTTTGCGGAGAAACTTCTCTACGCGGTCCACATGCGCCGTGAGGCTCGCATCCAGATCAGGAACACGCTCCGACTTTCCGATGCCCAAAGCGTCCGGCGCGTAAACAGTCGAATTTTCTGCCAATTTCGGGATACAAGGATACCAAGCCTCGGCCGATCCGAGCAGACCATGCAGCAGGATAAGCGCAGGACCATTTCCCGCCCGGAGGTAATACATCCGGTGGTCATCCACCGGCAAAGCCAATTCCTCAATGGTCGGGCTTTCGGCCAGCATCCATGTCGCCAAAGCCATCGTTTATCCTCTCTTAAATGCGCTCAAAATTCGCCAAATTCACACAATATTAAACAATTTTTAAGAAGAAAAGCTGGCCTAAATAGATGCTTCGGCAATTAAAAAGGCGCAATGACAACGTTTCCAGCCAAGCCTGAATAATACAATTTTCCATAGAAAGATATTGAAAAATTCATCTGCGCAGCGCTAACTCTCGTTACATGTGTAATTTCTGCCCACACGAAATTCTGTATCCTGCGCCGAATCAAAGGTATACTGGTCGTACAAGCGGCATGTCCTTCAACTGCCATCTTGGCAATGGATTTGCTTAGAAACTCAACGTACCCGTCTCATCCTCGCTGAACACACATGGAAAGGTCGCTGCAAACCCGGATTACAGTTCTACTGCTGGCCTTTTTCACTGTAGCCGCGGGTATTTTTGCCACCTTCAATTACATCCAGGAAAATAATTATCCCCTGCCCACCGACGGCGTCTGGTGGACGGAAGCCGACGGCGGATTGCAGGCCCAGCGAGTGCTGTCGAACAGCCCTGCAGAACGCGCCGGAATTAAGGCCGGAGATCTGCTCGTTCAGGCCAATGACCGGCCTCTTGCACGCTCCGCTTCCCTGGCTCGGCAAATGCTTCTCACTGGCGCCTACGGCACTATCCACTACACTGTGATCCGTTCCGGGGTAAAGCTGCCGGAAGTACCGCTGATTCTTGCGCCGCTCGACCGGAGTAACAACCAGGGGTTCCGCCTCATTGCGTTGGTCTATCTGGGCATAGGACTCTATGTCCTTTTCCGACGCTGGACGGCGCAGCATGCGACTCACTTTTACATTTTCTGCCTTGCTTCTTTCGTTCTATATGCCTTCAAGTACACGGGCAAGCTGAACGCGCTCGATCAGGTCATTTTCTGGGGAAACATCATCGCAGGCGCACTACAACCTGCGCTGTTCCTACACTTTGCCGAAGTTTTTTCTGAGCGCCGCCGCGTTCACCGCTGGCTCATTGTCTTCACCTATCTGCCTGGCTGCCTGGTCATTGCCCTGCAGCTTTTTGCCATGCAGTTCTGGTCGGCAACTGCGCTCTTGCAGCACCGCCTCGACCAGATTACGGTCGGCTACCAGGCCCTCTATTACGTTCTTTCGGCCATCCTCTTCTTCGTCCGCTATCGCCAGGAAGACCAGCCGTTGCGCCGTCAGCAGTTGAAATGGCTTACCCGGGGCACGCTGCTGGCCGTCACTCCGTTTACTGTCCTGTCAGCCATTCCTTATATGGCGGACTGGCAGGTTCCAGACCTGCTCACCAAGGTCGCGGTTTTAGCATTGGTTTTTCTGCCGCTGACATTCAGTTGGGCCATCATCCGCTACCGGCTGATGGACACAGACCTGATCTTCAAACGCGGCGTCTCCTACACGCTTGCGACTGCCACACTTGTTGCCTTCTATTTCGGCCTCGTTGCCCTCGCCGGAGAGGTCGTCCGCAAGCAGTTGCCCAGCGCCGGAACCTGGGGCCTCATTATAGCCATCATTATCACCGCGCAGCTCTTCGATCCTTTGAAGCGCGGTATTCAGGACCGTGTGGATCGACTCTTCGACCGCAAGCGCTACGATTACCGCGAAACGCTGATCGAATTTGGTAGAGGACTCAGCTCACAGACCGATCTGAGCGCGCTGCTCCGCTCGATTGTGGAACGGCTGCCGCATACGCTGCTCGTCTCGCGTGTGGCCGTTTTTCTGGCAGAACCAAACGGAGCCTACCACCTCGCGGCGGGTCATGGATTGCAGCCATCTGTTCTGGAAGGGAAAGAGCCGCTCAATCTTCGTTTTTTTGATTTCGACCAGCCCGGTGCCGGTTCGCATATCTTCCTTGAAAATCCGCAGCAGGCGCTCCACCTTACCGATACTGAACGCGGCACGACCGCGGCACTCGACCTCAACTATTACCTGCCTTGTAGACTGCAGGACCGGACAATTGCCGTCATCGGCCTCGGCCGCACCACTGATGGGGATTTCCTTTCGAGCGAAGATATGGAGTTGCTCGAATCGCTGGCATCCTACATCGGTATCGCTATCCAGAATGCCCGCCTTTATCAAAGCCTCGAACAAAAAATCTCTGAATATGAGCGCCTGAAGGAATTCAACGAGAACATCGTCGAATCCATCAACGTCGGCATCCTGGCCATTGATCTCGAGGATCGTATCGAAAGCTGGAACGCGCAGATGGAAGTCTTCTGCGCTCTGCCACGCCGGGAAGCATTAGGAAAGCATCTTTCCGAGATCTTTCCGCCATCCTTCATGCAGGAGTTTCAGCGCGTCAAGGATGAGCCGGGTGTGCATAATTTCTATAAATTCCGGCTGGAAATGCGCGAAGGCGAAGCCCGCACCGCCAATATTGCGGTAGCGCCTCTGATCTCGCGCCATTTCGTCACCGTGGGCCGTATCATTCTTCTCGACGACATCACCGAGCGCACGGAACTGGAGTCGCAGCTGAGCCAGGCCGAGAAGCTATCCTCGATCGGGTTGCTCGCCGCCGGAGTGGCGCACGAAGTCAATACACCGCTCGCAGTCATCTCCTCCTACACCCAGATGCTGACTAAGCAGCTGCGGGGAGACGAGCGCCTTTCGCCTCTGCTCGAAAAGATCACCACGCAGACATTCCGCGCCTCAGAGATCGTCAATAGTTTGCTCAATTTCTCGCGCACCAGCAGCACCGAGTTCCGCGAGACAGACCTGAACGCCATCATTCGCGAAACATTGTCGCTGCTTGAGCACCAGTTCAAGACGGCGCAAGTCAGCGCCATGATGGAACTTGCCCCGAACCTCCCGCCCATTCTCGGCAATGCAGGTAAGCTGCAACAGGTGTTCCTCAATTTATTCCTGAACGCCAAGGACGCGATGACTGGTGGCGGAACGCTGCACATCGCCACGGAAAGCAACGGCCATATAGCAGTCTCGATTACTGACAGCGGTTCCGGCATTACACCCGAGAACCTGCAGCGAATTTACGATCCTTTTTTCACCACAAAGAGCGCTCCCAAACAAGGCGAACGCCGCGGCACCGGCCTGGGTCTAGCTGTCACCTACGGCATTATCCAGGAACATGCCGGAAAGATTCACGTCGAAAGCCAGGTTGGCACCGGCACGACGTTCCTGCTTGAATTCCCCATGTTAAGGAAACCTGCGCATGTCTGAAGGCACACTAACAGCCCCACACTCTCTCGCATCTTCCCATTCAGAACCTGCGCACCGCATCCTGATCATTGATGATGAAGCGGCGATCCGTGAATCGCTGGAAACATTGCTCACGCTCGAAGGCTACACCATAGAAACTGCGCCTGAAGGCGACGCAGGCCTCGATCGCATCGATCACGCCAGCTATGATCTCGTACTTCTCGATCTCGCGCTCCCCGGCAAGAACGGTCTCGAGATTCTGCAACTCATACGCGAGCGCCATCCGGAGCTGCCGGTCATCATGATCACCGCCTATGGAACCGTGGATAACGTCGTCGAGGCGATCCGCACCGGCGCGCAGAATTTTGTTCAGAAGCCTTGGGATAACGAAAAGCTTCTCGCTGACATCCGTTCGGCTATTGCCCGCTATCACGCGGAAGAAGAAAATGTTCAGCTCAAGCGAGCACTCAAGCAGCGTTACAACTTTGAAAACATCGTAGGCAAGAGCGATCCCATGCTGCGCATCTTCGATCTGGTCGCGCAGGTCGCGCCCAGCCGCTCTACCATCCTCATTCAAGGCGAGAGCGGCACCGGCAAAGAACTGATCGCCAAGGCGCTACATGCAAACTCGCCGCGTCGCGACAAGCCCTTCGTACCGGTTAACACTGGCGCCATGCCCTCGGAGCTGCTCGAATCGACGCTCTTCGGCCACATCAAAGGCTCTTTTACCTCGGCCATTGCCACAAAGAAGGGGCTCTTCGAGGTCGCCAACGGCGGAACGCTCTTTCTCGATGAAATTGCCACCATGGGCATGGACACGCAGGCGAAGATTCTGCGTGTGCTGCAGGACCGCCGCTTCATGCAACTTGGCGGCACACAGGAGATCCAGGTCGATGTGCGCATCATCACCGCGACCAATGTCGACCTGCGCCAGGCTGTGCGCGAAGGCAAGTTTCGCGAGGATCTCTACTATCGTCTCAATGTCATCACCGTCGACCTGCCGCCGTTGCGCAACCGCCGCGAAGACATTCCTCTGCTGGCGACGCACTTCCTCAAGCGCTATTCGGACGAGAACAATTTGCCGCTCCGCTCGCTTTCACCTGACGCCATCCGCTCCCTCATCGATTACGACTGGCCGGGCAATGTGCGTGAGCTTGAAAATGTCATCGAGCGCGGCGTTGTTTTGTCTTCGAATCAAACCATCCACTCTGATCTGCTGCCAGGGCACCTTACGGGACGCAGCTACTCTTCGAGCCTGCTCGAGCACAATCCGAATGCATCGCTCTTCGACATCATCGAAGACATCGAGAAGCGTATCATCGTCGATAAGCTGGAACGCTGCAACTGGAACCAGACCGAGGCGGCGGAGCAATTCCGCATTCCGCTTTCCACCCTCAATCAGAAAATCAAACGCCTGAATATTGAAATCAAGAAGCGGGTGAAGGAATAAGAGTGCGGAGGCTAGCCTAAGCCCCGTATGGTACCCTCACTCTGTGAGCCGCAAGCCGCGCCCGCACATTTAAGCGAATAAATTGAACATGGCCATAGCTACTCTGGATCGAGCCGCAAAAAAAGGTGTCACCGCAGTGCAGGAATATGCACTGATCTCAGGCCGCGCTCTCAGTAATCTCTTTCGGCGCCCTTTTTATGGCGCCGATATCTTCACACAGGCCGACATCATTGGCGTTGGATCGATTCCCATCGTCATCCTCACCGGCTTCTTTACCGGTGGCGTGCTGGCTCTTCAATCTGCCTCCACACTCGCGCAATTCGGAGCGGCGGCAGTCACGGGGCAGCTAGTCAGCTTTTCGATGATTAAAGAGCTGGGGCCCGTTCTCACCAGTCTCATGGTCTCGGGTCGCAACGCTTCGGGCATGGCCAGCGAACTCGGCTCTATGATGGTGACAGAACAAATTGATGCCATGCGCGCTCTAGGCACCGATCCGCTCAAGAAGCTGGTCATGCCGCGCATCGTCGCCACTGTCGTCATGCTTTTTTTCCTGACCATTATTTCTGACGCGATCGGCATACTTGGCGGCGCGGCTGTATCCGTCTTTTTGTTGGGACAAGACAGCTCTCAATACTTCCACAACGCCTATCAATCGCTGCGTTACGCCGATCTGGTACAGGGCATGGTCAAGCCGCTCATCTTCGGACTCATTATCGCAACCATTGGCTGCTACTACGGCATGACAACGCGCGGCGGCACGCAGGGCGTGGGCCGTTCGACGACACAGGCTGTCGTTGTCTCTTCCGTCCTCATCATTGCTTCCGATTTCGTTATCAGCCGTTTCATGATTGGAATCTTCGGAAGGTAAGACTGCATATGAGCCAGGCTGCCGTTGCTCCGGAAATCCCCCAGCGCACCGATGATGAACCTGCTGTCGTGTTTGAGCATGTCTCGATCGGCTTTGAAGGCAAATCGGTACTCGATGACATCTCGTTCACCGTTAAACCGGGCGAGACGCGCGTTTTGCTTGGACCAGCCGGCGTCGGTAAAAGCGTGCTGCTCAAGATGGCCGATGGACTGATGCGCCCCGACACAGGCCGCATTACCGTTTTCGGCGAAGAGATCAGCAGCATGCCGGAACAGCAGCTTTTCGCGCTGCGCGGGCGTATCGGTATCGTCTTTCAGGAAGGCGCGCTCTTTGACTCGCTCACCGTCCGGGATAATGTCGCTTATCGCCTGATAGAGGAGCGCATACCGGAAGAAGAAATCAATCAGCGCGTGGTCGAGGCACTTCGCTTTGTCGAACTGGAACATACGCTCGATAAGTTTCCTTCCGAGCTTTCAGGAGGCATGCGGCGTCGCGTTGCCATTGCGCGCGCTATCGTCAGCCGTCCCGATCTGCTTCTCTACGACTCGCCCACCGGCGGCCTTGACCCTATCACCTCCACCACCATCATTGAGCTGGTCATTAAGCAGCGTGATGTGTACCACACCAGTTCCCTGCTGGTCACACATCGTCTACAGGACGCCTTCGTTCTGGCATCGCATCGCTTCAATCGTGAAGCAAATAAAATGGAGCCTCTGCCAGAAGGACAATCCGATCCACAGACAAGTTTTCTGGTCCTGAACGAAGGAAAGCTGGTCTTTGATGGATCGACGCACGAACTCGTGCATTCTGACGATCCCTTCTTGAAGGAATATCTTTCTTAGCCTGGCCAAACGAGCTACATACCAAGAGCTTTCTTCACGAGCCCAGGAAGCAGCCGAGCTGCCTGATCAGCGCTGCCGCAGCTTTCGGCGAGAGCATCGAAAAACTCAAATGAACTCAAAGCATGCAGGACGGCGACTCTTTGTGCTGTTTGCTCCGCGAAGTTCTCCCCGGTCTTCGAACTCCGAACACTAAGAATCCGGGTTGCTGCGCTAAGGCGTCTCTGATTGCGCGCCAGAAGTACGCTGCCGAATTCCGGATCGATGGCGGCAATTCCATGAATACGACGGAAAAGTAGCCTGTTCTTCGTCCAAAATGCACTGAAAACGCCGATAAATCCGTCGAGCATGGTGTCAGGATCAGGCTGCTGCATCACGTTGCGCATCTGCTCCATGCCGCTGCTAAAGGCGATCTGATCAAACAGCGCTTCGAGTACCCCTGTCTTCGATCCAAAGAGATTGTGAACAGTTTGCCTCGTGACGCCGCTTTCGCCCGCCAAAATCTCTAAAGTAAGCGCCAGAAATCCGTCTTTTTCCAGTAGCAAACGCGCAGCCGCCAATATCCTGGCCTTTTTTTTATCGGACAATTCCAGCCGTTTGCCCAGCGAGTAGGGCCGCTTGCATGGCAGTACTTTTGCCTTCTTCACAATCTGAATATTAGCGTTAAAGATTTAACTTTACAATTTGTAAAATTAAATATTATTCTGCCTGCATCGAGGGATTTGTAAATGCACTCAGGCTCCATTTCAGAACCCAAAGTCGGTATCTTTCCGCAGGCGCGTAGTTTCCCCGCCGCTATGCGAATTGGGTTCTGGATCTGTATTTTCATCGCGGTGGCTGTGGTTCTACGGCGCGTGGTAGCGCTTCTTCATCCGTCGCAGTCCGGGCCGCCACAAATGGCCGGCCTCGATGCAGCTTTCGCCTCGCATACCGCATTGACTCTGGCGCATATTCTGCCGGCTCTGGCATTTGTTCTGTTGCTCGCGCTCTCTTATTTTCCGCGTTTTGCCCATGCGACGTGGCTTATGCGCCTGCTCTTTCCTCTCGGCGTCATCGTCGGCATCACCGCTTATGCAATGAGCACTTACTCTGTAGGCGGCTGGATCGAGCGCTCTGCTGTTTTGTTCTTCAACACTCTTTTCCTTTTTGCGCTTATCCGCGCCTGGCTTTATTGGAGACAGGGTGAAGCGATCCTAAGGCAGCAATGGATGACGCGAGCTGTTGCAATTCTGCTCGGCATCGCGACGACAAGGCCTGTCATGGGAATCTTTTTTGCAACCAGCTCCCTCACCCATCTCACTCCGCGACATTTCTTTGGCATTGCTTTCTGGATCGGGTTCTCCATCAACACCATTGCGATTGAGCTTTGGTTGCGTTCGACGAACGGTCGGCCTTCACTCGAAACGATGGCCCACAAATAACAGCCGCTTGCAGTGTTAAGCCCTTCGAGATCAACGAGCCGAGAGGCGGTTTTGCTCAGCGTCTTGCCGCTCTGCTAGTCTGAATTGTTTGAGCCTCAGAACGGAGCAATCAGTCACAATGGCATTTAAGTTCAAGGGAGTCGACTTTATCGGCTTCGACGCACTTCTCAACGAAGACGAGCGCCTCTCGCGCGACACCGCCCGCCAGTTCATTGAAGATAATCTCATTCCCATCATCGAGGAATGCAACCGCGAAGGCCGTTTCCCACGCGAACTGGTTCCCCAGATGGGCGAACTTGGCTTCTTCGGCGCGAATCTGCACGGCTACGGTTGCGCCGGCATGTCGAACGTGGAATACGGTTTGGTGATGCAGGAGTTTGAACGCGGAGATTCCGGTGTACGCAGCTTCGTTAGCGTGCAGTCGGCCCTGGTCATGTATCCGATCTTCACATTCGGCTCAGACGAGCAAAAAGATTATTGGCTTCCGCTGCTGGCAAAAGGCGAAAAGCTCGGATGCTTTGGATTGACCGAGCCTGACTTCGGGTCGAATCCCGGCGGCATGCGCACCCGCGCCCGCAAAGTCGGCGACGAGTATGTTCTGAACGGCGAAAAGATGTGGATCACCTCGGGCACAATTTCCGATGTAGCGGTCATCTGGGCGAAAGTAGAAGACGAAGACGATCGCGTGCGCGGCTTCCTGGTCGAGACCGACCGTCCCGGCTTCTCGGCCTATGACGTGCATGGAAAGTGGTCTCTGCGCGCGTCGGTGACATCAGGGCTCTCGCTGCAGGACGTGCATGTTCCAGCGAAAAATCTTATGCCCGGCACCGGCGGCCTTAAGTCGCCGCTCATGTGCCTGAACCAGGCACGCTACGGCATCAGCTGGGGAGCGATCGGGGCTGCGATGTCCTGTTACGACACCGCACTCCAATATTCGTTGCTGCGTAAGCAGTTCCGCGACCAGCCCATCGCCAGCCATCAACTCGTTCAGGAAAAGCTGACATGGATGATTTCGGAGATCAGCAAGGCGCAGCTGCTGTCTCTACAAGTAGGGCGCATGAAAGATGAAGGCAAGGTCAGTTTCGAGCATATCTCCATGGCCAAACGCAACAATGTTTGGATGGCGCTCGAATGTGCACGCATGGCCCGCGATATTCTCGGCGGCAATGGCATCACCGACGATTACCCGATCATGCGCCACATGATGAATCTTGAGTCGGTAAAGACCTACGAGGGCACTCACGATATTCACACCCTCATCATCGGTCAGAGTGTGACCGGTATCCCGGCTTATTAATAGATTCGACTGAAAATAAAAAGCCGTCATTCTGAGCGCAGCGAAGAATCTCGTACACAGCCAATCCAGCTGTGATTCTCAGAATGACGGCGCATTCCTTTTATGCAAGATGCCCCATCTTGCCGTCGTTATAATCGCGCACAGCCTGCATAATCTCGTCGTATTCATCACGAACGGACCATAACTAGAGACAGGCTCGTTGATCGGTTCGCCGCTCAACACCAGAATCGTCGAATCTTCCTTCGCCTCCAGCACAATCCGATCGCCTTCCGGGCTAAGTGTGGCAATGCGCGCTTCGCCTTTGATCGAGGTAGCGTCGTTCAGCGTCACATCGCCCTTCAAAACAAAAATGGCACTGTTGTGCCCGTCGGGAATCTGCAACTCCACTTTGGTGCCCGCTGTCAGGCGTAGATCAAAGAGGTTCAGTTGCGTGTAAGTTGTCGCAGCCCCCTGCACGCCGCGCATCTCACCGGCAATCACTCTCGCATAGGAACCGTTGCCGAGATCAACCGTAGAAATCTGCTCCTTCGTGATTCCCTGGTAGCGAGGTGCCGACATCTTGATCTCTTTCGGCAGGTTTACCCAGAGCTGAATCATCTCGAAGGTTCCGCCATTCTTCGCAAATTCCTTCTCGTGCATCTCCTCATGCACGACACCGGACGCAGCTGTCATCCACTGCACATCACCGGGAAAGATGATGCCGGAGCTCCCGGCCGAATCGCGATGCGACACCGCTCCCTGGTAGGCGATCGTCACCGTTTCGAATCCGCGATGCGGATGCTCGCCAACTCCGTGGGACTTCTTCGATGGCTCAAAATACGATGGACCCGCGTAATCCAGCATTAGAAACGGATTAATCTCGGCATTCAAACCATTCGACGGAAACATATTGCGAACGGGAAAACCATCGCCAACCCAGTGATTCGATCCCGGTCCATAAACATTCAGTACTTTCTTTAAATCAGTCATTGTCTTTTCCCCTTTTTACTTCTTTCTGCCGTTCTTCACGGCCACATTTTTGTCTGCGCTTTCGAGTTGTGCGACGGCATGCAAACCAATGCGCCGCAACAGATCGATTGCCACCCGACGGTCTTCCTCTCCAATGCCAGCCACTGCCTCTTCCATCGCCTGCTTGTGATCTTCAAAGCTTTCCCGAATCAGCGCAGCACCCGCTCTCGTCAGCTTGATTACACGTACCCGGCGATCTCCTTTATCCCCCGTGCGCTCGATCAGATCACGGCGCTCTAGCCGGTCCAGTGCTGCCGTCATGGAACCGCTGGTGAGCATCACCTTTGCTCCAAGCTCTTTCACGGTCTGCGGTCCCTTGTGCATCAGCACTTCCAGCACTCCGAAGTCGCTCAAACCCAGGCCGAACTCAGAGATATGGCGGTGGGCATGCGCTTCTACAGACCGGAAAGCCTTCCAAAGCACCAGCCAGAGGTGAATTCCATCCGAATTGCGTTTTTCATCTGTTTTCATAAACCTTGATATAAAGATTCTTTAGATCGAGAAAAAATTCATCGCCACTTTCGCGGCCATCAAGCGATCCTCCTTCCTCCGCGCAACCCATTCACCGGCATGGGGTTCTAATGAGAAGCACCCACAAATTGAGTACTCCGTGCTGAATGCGCATTTTCCCAAACCGCAGAGACGACCCGAGCTTGATGCGCTCCGAGGCCTGTTCCTCGTCTGGATGACGTTGACGCATCTTCCCACCCGTTTTAGCGATTTTGTGAACCAGCCGATCGGTTTTGTCTCTTCTGCGGAAGGTTTTGTCTTTCTTTCCGCATTGCTCGTCAGCCGCGTCTACATCAGGCAGGCTGAGTCAGATGGTCTGGCGGTGCGCGCAAAGCTCTGGAAGCGATCGCTGCGGGTTTATGCCTATCACCTGTTGATGCTGGCTCTGGCTTTTACTGTGGCTGCCGCGTATGCCGTGACCACCCATCGGGCGGCGATCAACAATCTGCTGGATTTCTATCTCGCGCACCCGGTTGTGGCGATTGTGGGCTCGGTGCTGCTGCTCTATTGCCCGCCGTTGCTCGACATTCTGCCGATGTACGTCATCTTCCTCTTTTTCACGCCGATCGTTTTATCTTCAGCGGCGCGGCGGGGGTGGGGCAGAATCCTGGGCGTCAGCGGTGTTTTCTGGCTATTTGCGCAATTCGGCCTGCGGGACCTGGTGCATAACATCATCGTCCGCGTCACACATCTGCCTATCCCTCTTCAGGAAACCGGCGCCTTCAATCTTTTCGCATGGCAGGCTGTCTGGATCGTGGGCCTGTGGCTAGGCGCGAAATCCGCTCAGGACGACGTTCCCCTCAAGCGCATTCCCGGCTACGTTGTGGCCATTTGTGCGATGATCTGCCTGTTTTTTATCGGGATACGCCATGAGTGGCTGGGACCACACCTGACCCAGCAGGCGCTTGGCATGAAACTCGACAAGTGGCAGATTGGCCCGCTGCGGGTCATCAACCTGGTGACATTCACCATTGTTTTCTACTGGTTGCGGCGATACATTCTGCCCGTCGTTAATATCGAGCCGTTCCGCACGCTCGGAAAAGCGTCTTTACACGTCTTTTGCGCGCATGTTTTCTTCGTTTTCGTGGGATTAGCGCTACTTTACAACGAAGTTCCGCAGTTGCACGGCTGGCCGGCGATCAGCTTATTGATCGCAACCTTTGCCGGACTGGTACTTGTGGCTGTACGGGAGGTACGCAAGCAGCGGGCAGAACGCGCCAAGGCGGCAGCCGAACGAAAGACGATGCCCCCTCAGGCCCCCTCATCGATCCAGCTGCTTGCTGAGCCTGAACCACTGGTTCCTTTGCAGAAGCAGCCGTCGGAAGCCTGTCAATAAAAACCGGCCGTTAGACTGCGACCGTAAACGTGTCTTCGGTCCGCGTTACCGTGCGATATAGCGTGTCGCGCTCAAACGGTTCGCGTCCGGCTTCGCGGATGAGTCGCATGAGATCCTGCCGCCGCATGCCTTGTGGCGTTGTCGCGCCCGCATCGTGGTAGATCTTTTCCTCGATCACCGTTCCATCGATATCGTCCGCGCCAAAACGTAGCGAAATCTGCGCAATCTTCGCCGTCATCATTTGCCAATAAGCCTTGATGTGTGGGAAGTTGTCGAGCAGCAGACGGCTCACGGCAATCTGTTTGATATCGGTGAGACCGGTCGTGCGCGGCAGGTGCTCCAGCGGCGTGTTGTCCGGATGAAATGCCAAAGGAATGAAGGTCTGGAAGCCATGCGTCTCATCCTGCAACGCGCGCAGGCGCAGCAGGTGGTCCACGCGGTCTTCCTCGTTTTCAATGTGGCCGTAAAGCATCGTGGCATTCGACTTCAACCCGATCTGATGCGCAATCCGCGCCGTATCGAGCCATTCATCGCCATCGATCTTGTGATCGCAGATGATGTGCCTCACGCGGTCTGCAAAGATCTCTGCTCCACCGCCCGGCATCGAGTCAACACCCGCATCCCGCAGCTTCTCCAGGGTCTCCTTGATAGAAAGCTTGGCACGGCGGGCAAAGAAGGCGATCTCGACCATTGTGAACGCCTTGATATGCACCTGCGGGAATCGCTCCTTCAATCCACTCACAAGGTCGATAAAGTATTCGAGCGGGAGATCGGGATGCAGGCCACCGACAATGTGAAATTCAGTGACAGCCTCGCTGTAACCGGAAGCAGCCGTTTCGTACGCCTGTTCGAGCGCCATGGTGTACGAGCCCGGCGCATCCTTCTTGCGGCCAAAGGCACACAGACGGCAGGCAGCCACGCATACATTCGTGGGATTGATATGTCGGTTGACGTTGAAATATGCTATGTTGCCGTGCAGCTTTTCGCGTACGGAATTTGCCAGCCAACCCACAGCCAGAATATCCGGCGAGCGATACAAAGCCACACCATCATCAAAGCTCAGCCTTTCGCCGGAGAATACTTTCTCGGCAATCGGCTGAAGTCTTGCATCGTCGGTGGCAAATGGCCGCCGCTCCATTGGAAACGCCGTCTCTGCAGTCATCACTCTTATGATAATCCAATGCTTGCGTCAGGAGTTGTGATCCCGTCACAGATGCCCCGGCTTGGCGCAGCTTCGCGCGCTTTCATCGCAATCAGGCCTTGTGCCGTGAGGAGCCGTCATAGAATGATTCGCATGACCGCGAACCGATCGCTGCCCATAGATACCGTGCTGCCTCACGTCATGTATGCAGATATCACCGCGGCTATCGCGTGGCTCACTCGCGTATTTGGATTCAGAGAGCACTACCGATACGGCGAGCCGGTAAGCGGTGCCCAAGTGTATGCGGGAAAGGCCTGCCTCATGCTCAAACAGGCTGACAGCCACGGCACTCCGAAACAGCTTGGTTGTGGAACGCAATCGCTCACCATCTTTGTGGACGACGTGGATACGCATTTCGCAAGAGTGCAATCCACAGGTGCGAAAATCGTAGAAGACCTGCATGAGACTATTTATGGAGAACGTCAATACGGCGTCGAGGATCTTGACGGCCATCACTGGCTTTTTTCGCAACATGTTCGCGATTTGAGTCCGACTGAATGGGGAGCGACCATCGCCTGACGAAGCGCTGAATTTTCAGCTAGTCACATCGGCTAAACTTTCTCAAGCGCGCAAGTTTGCCGCACTGATACTATGCCTCAAGAAGAACAGTTCATAATTCAGTAGATTAAGGTTTCCCGATTGCTCCAGCGCACCCGATTGCTTTTTCTCCTGGGTCTCTGCTTCTTTTTCCTGCCTTTTTCGCGCGCATCCCAGCAGAGAGATGCGTCAAGCACCCTATTGTTTCCAGATACCACCACAGAGAGCCTCGATAAAGTAAAAATAACTCTGCCCTCGGGATTTGAAGGCCAGGTAAATCTGCTTTTGATCTCGTTTGAGCCTGAACAGAGCAATCAAATAGAAAGCTGGATGCCTGAGGCGCAGGCTCTTCAGCATATGAATTTTCAGTTCCGCTATTACAAGATGCCTGTCTCAAACCAGGAAAACATGATCTTTCGCTGGTGGGACAATTCCTCACTTCGCAGCGTTGAAACCGATCCAGAAACCTGGCATTGGATCGTTCCTCTTTACGTCAACAAACAGCAGTTTCGCCAATCGTTAGAGATTCAAGGTGAAAAGCAGGCGGTTGCCGTCCTCGTTGATAAGGGTGGACAGGTTTTGTGGAAGGCGTCCGGCTCGATCACGGACGACAAAAAAACCGCGTTGATCGCGGCAGTAGCTGCCGCTACTCTCCACTAAACAACTTTTCCATCACGACTGCATCGAGCTTGCCGTTGTAATAGCCAGGTATTCGACCGATTCGCTCATATCCCATAGCGCTGTAAAATTTCTGCGCTGCCTCATTATCAGTGGCCACTTCCAGATGTATGGAATCGACAGCTTCTTTGCGAAAATGCTCCTCGACGGCGCAAAAGAGAAGGCGGCCCGTTCCCTGCCTGCGCGCCTCCGGCAGCACATCGATCGTGATAATGTGCCCCGCCCGAGTGCCATCCTTCAGATAGGATTGGCCCGTGCAGAAACCGGCAATCCCTTCGGGGCCTTCAGCAACCGCAGTGAAGGCCTTGGGATGCCAGAGGTAATAGCGCAATTCGCTTTTAGAATAAGCGATGCCCAGTGGGAAACAGACCTGGTCGATCCTGTACAGAGTCTCCAGGTCTGTTGATTGAAACGTTCTCAGTTTGATCACAGTTCGCGGATGCTTATGGCTGCGCACCTTTGCCGCTGGCCGCAGTCGTTGCTGCAGCTTCTTCTGTTTGAGGCTGCACGACAACTCCATTGTAGAGAGAAGCGGCTACAAGACGACCATTCAACGACCGGACTGAACGTACTGTCCAGCCAGTATTCCACCATTTCCATGTCTTACTGCTCTCATCTATGGCGAAAATCAGCGTGGAACGCCAGGAGGTAACTATGATGCGTCCCATCTCCTGGTTATAGTGCAGACCATTGATATCGGCCAGAGGAAGAGTCGACAGCTGTTGCCAGCTTTGCCCCTGATCTTCGCTGTAGAACAGGCCTTCGCGCCCTCCAGCCCAGAGACTGCCTTTCGGCGCCGTCGTCACTGCCTGCACATAGGAGAGCTTCGATGGAAGCGTGATCTCGTGCCACGTCACACCGCTGTCATTCGAAACCATCAACTGCCGATGATTGGCCGCGACCACTACATTATCCTTGGCTGAAACGTAACGATAGTTGTCGCCCTTCAACACTGGCCCGGTCCAGACTGCCCCCTGATTTTCGCTCCGATACACTCCATCCGAGGCAGCAGCAAACCAGACTGAGCTGGCGGTGTTGATATCGCTCACGCGCGAGTCGATAGGGCTTCCCGGGTGAGCAACGTGTGTGACCGACTTCGTTTTCTTTCCGCGAGTAACTTTGTATGTGGCCTTTTCCGTATAAGTAACCAGGTTGCCGTCCTGCGTCCACGCCGCTCCATTCCAACGAAAGATACCGTGGCTCGTTCCTGCCAGCAGCGTGCCGTCGTCGCTCTGGGCAAGAGCAAAGACGTCGCGGCCCTCTAGTCCCTGGCTGCGCTGTTGCCACGTCTTTCCACTATCTTCGGTGGCAAAAACCCCGCCATATACTTTGTCGTTCACTACACCCGCATAGATCGTACCCGCGTGTTTTGCATCGGCCAGAATTGAGGCAACCTGGCGCTGTGAGAAGCCTCCATTGGACGCGGTAAATGTCGTGCCTCCGTCGTTGCTTTGCAGGACGCCGCTGCGATCCGTGGCCAGCAGTACATGTTGTGGATCTTTAGGGTTGACGTAGATGTCGTTAATGATAACGTCGGGCCCGGTGATTCGGGACCAGTTCACACCGTCATCCAAGGTACGGTAGAGGCCTTCTGTCGTTCCAGCGTAGACTATTTTCCGGTTGGATGGGTCCTGCATCAGTACGCGCGTGCGGCGCGCCGTCGAAGGAATTCCTTGCACCTTGCGATAAAGTTCTCCCGCATTTTCACTGCGGTAGATACCGGAGCATGCGCTTGTATAAACCACAGTTGGCCGGGTCGGGTCGATAATGATCGAAAAAACATCGGAATCGTCGATCAGTCCCTGCTTGATGGTGTGCCAACTGGCCCCCCCATCGTTCGTCTTCCAGGGAAGATGCCAGGTGCCGGCATAGATCACTTCGGGATGGTATGGGTCGATCGCAATCGACTCGACTTCATGAATTTCAGCGTTCTCCGGAGGGCTTATCTCCTTCCAGTGCAGCCCCTTATCTTCGCTCCGGTATACGCCTTTGAGTGTTCCGGCAACCAGAATCTTTGGATTCGACGACGATTGTGCCAGCGCGCGTACAGATTGCCCATCCATATCATGGCTTGCAGCCCAGCTCGTTCCACCGTCATGGCTGATGTAAATACCGCCTGCAGGCTTGTCGACCTGCCAGACACCGGCAAAAAGTGTCTTTGAATCTGCTGAGTCAGACAGAAGACTATCGACGACCAGATCATCAGCGTCGCCGAGCTTTGAGAGCCGCTTCCAATTATTGCCGCCGTCTGTGGACTGATAGATCCAACTCGTTAAAGTGCCCATGTAAAGATGTTGCGAATCAGCCGGATCGACGGCAAAACTTCGCGCATCTCCGCCATTTGGTCCTACCGGTATCCAGTTAAGGTTTTCACCAAAGGTATTGAGACCAGAGAACCCGGCAAAAATGCAAATTCCAAAGAGACCAACCTGCCGTAGCTTGCTTTTCATAATGTCCTGCTAACAATCTATTCGCTCGAACGGTTATTTCGCCAGCGTTTATCTCCTGTATTCGATGCAGACTAGCCCGAAAAGTAAAGGCCAGCCGGTTTCCCGGCTGGCCTTTCTGGAATACCACGCTTTCGTACTTGGTTTACTTCTTCTTCGCGTGGTGTTTGGTACCAAGCGCCTTGCGGGGCTGGGCCTTCACTGTGGACTCATCGACTGCAGTCGTGCCCTGCACGTCTGTGTCGAAGGTTGCGCCGGCCGGGACGAGGTAGTTTTCCACTTCCTTCGCGCCTGCGGTGCCTGTACGGACCTGGATACGGCTGGCATCAATGCCCTTCTCCTTAACCAGGTAGTCCTTCGTGTTGACTGCACGCTGTGCCGCCAGGTTCTCTGGTGTCGCTGCATGCTTCTTCTTGCCCTTCGGCGGTGCCTGTTCCTCTGCCGTCGAGTTGCCAACTACCACGACCGAGGCATCGGATGAGCGCTGCGCGTTGAGCGCTACATCATCGAGGCAGGCCTTGGCTTCGTTGTCAACGCGAGCTGGACGACGCTTGTCACGATCAAAGTTGATCGAGCAGAGCGTCTGCGTCTTCGGTGCCGGAGCTGCCGGAGCATTGATCGTTACCGAGCAAGTGCCGGAAGCAGTCTGGCCCTTATCGTCAGAGACGTTGGCCGTCACTGTGATCGTGCCTGCAGGCGCACCCGCCGTAGACAGTGTCGCAGTGTTGCCGGTGCCGCTGATGGAACCAGTAGATGCCGTGTAGCTATAGGTTAGCGGACGGTTCTGAGGGCTGACGCCAGTTGCGGTGATGGTGGAGCTGTCTCCGGGGTTCACGCTCGATGGATTGACCGAGCAGCTAACCGTTGGCGGCTCATATTGCTTGACTGTGAAGTTCGCTGTGCAATCTGCGAACTGGCCGACCTTCTGACCTTCGCTTACATGGCCAGTAACGGTATAGCTACCAGGCTGCAGACCAGTAGAGTCCACATTGGCCGTGGCCGTATCGCCCTTGACCGTCACACCCTGTCCGGACCAGCTGTAAGTAGCCGTCTTTTTGGGATTCAGGTTGGTAGCAGTGCCAGTAATGGTGATTGGGTCGCCAGGATATACCGTAGCCGGGTTAGCCGAGCAGGTGTACTGGACCGGCGGAGGCGGAATGATATTGCCGAATTTCCAAACAATACCGGTGCTGAGCCGCGCGCTGTCGACGTTGGCGCGACCACCACTTGTAGGTTGCGGGCCAAAGTTAGCGTGCCAATATTCGTAATCAGCCTGGAAAAGACGCAGAGCCAAATGATGATTCCAGAATGGCAGGTTGTAATCTAAGCCGCCGCCAACCGTAAGGGCTGGACCCCAGGTGGTGACATGGTAGGCATAAGGTTCAGCATTTGGGCCGCCAAGCTTCACCGCACCCGCAAGCGCGTGAACAAATGGTGTAATGCCCTCCGAGGTGGGATAACGGAAGATCGGTCCACCCTGAATCGTGTACGCCGAATCATTTCGGCCATCAGGATGTGCGCCAAACTCTACCTGACCACCAAAATAGCGGTTGAAGTAGTATGCGACGCTGCCAATGGCACCGAGATCTACCGAGGAGTACCGGTCGCTGAAAGTCGTTCCATCCGGTTGCGGCGTATTCACTGTTCCGTGAGGAGCAATGTAGGAATAGCCCGTAAATACGTCGATGCGGGACACTGGTTGCTGAGCCGGGGCAGCCGGCGCTGGAGTCGAACTCTGCCCGAAAAGACTCGAAGCTCCGAGTCCCACGGCACAACCAACTAGCAGAATTCGGCTCACGGAACTTAACGGACGAGATTGCATGCGTCTATCCTCCGAAACCATACTTTTTAAAAAGTCACGCTGAACCAAAAATCAGGCCTGACAAGCGTCCCGGAAAATTCAGAACCGCAATGCCAGTGACGAAACTGCGACGGTATTAAAAATTACCACACGTTTGTAACGTTAGAGCACAAATTCTTCAACAAGTTGCCTGAAAATAGGCCCTCTGCCGTATAAGCACCTTTCCAGTTACTAGAAGAAACCGGAATGATTCTTGACAGTACAGCCACTTGGTAGACCTGTTCCACACAATGCGTAGAATGATCTGCTCTTAATGCTGCTCGTGCAAATCTAAATTATTGAATCTTTTCAGTTATTGCAAGTTCAAAACGCGTTTTAGACTACCCCGCTCCCGCTGAATCTTCTCTTGCAGAAGAGTGATTGCGTAGATCAACTGCTCTGGACGTGGCGGGCATCCGGGCACGTACACGTCGACAGGAATAACCTGATTGACGCCCTGAACAAGGGCATAGTTGTTAAAGACACCGCCGGAAGTTGCGCAAGCTCCCATCGAGATTACCCATTTCGGCTCTGGCATTTGCTCGTAGAGGCGCTGGATTACGGGCGCCATCTTCTGCGACACGCGGCCTGCAATCACCATCAGATCGGATTGCCGTGGTGAGGGGCGAAAGACCTCCGCGCCAAATCGGGCAACATCGAAGCGGGAAGCTCCCATTGACATCATCTCGATAGCGCAGCACGCCAGGCCAAAAGTCATCGGCCACACAGAACTCTTGCGGATCCAGTTAATCGCGGCATCCAGCGAAGTGAGAAAAACGCCATCCGGCTGATCGTATCCGTAGCTGACTTCCTGCAGTTTTTCGCGGTTCTTCGCGCTGCTTTCCAACGATCCGAACAGATACCGGTCACGCGCCAATTCACTCATGTCTACTACTATACCTCCGCTTTCTCTTATTTACAGGAAACGGAGCCACTTTTTACCGTCTTGCTCCCTACGACGGCGCGAAAACCGCTTCTTCACAATTCGTTAAAAAATGCAGTTTGCGATTTTCATGAAATATGTAAAAGTAACTGCAACACATTCAGAAAAATTTCGTGGCACAGCGCGCTATCCACGTGCCTCGCTTTTGCTTATCGTTCGCACACAAAGGTTCTAATCTCCCGGTGCAATATCGGCGGGAACTGGTCTATTTCAAACAAGCCGGATGGAGTGATATGTACTCTCGCATTGTGAAGCTGCTTTTGGTATTGGCTTTATGTAGTGGCAGTCTTTTCCCAGCCTTCTCGCAAACGCCCGCAGGCGCATCTACTGCCGACCAGCTCGCCAAACTCCAGACCCAGGTCACCGCTGCCCAGTCTTCTGCCGACAATGCCTGGATGCTCGTCAGCTCAGCTCTGGTGTTGATGATGACCGGTCCCGGCCTGGCCCTCTTTTACGGCGGTCTCGTGCGCAAGAAAAATGTGCTCGGAACCATGATGCAGAGCTTCGCCATGATGGCCATCATCACCATACTCTGGGCGCTCATCACCTACAGCCTGGCGTTCGACTCCGGCACCAGCTTCATCGGCGGCCTGCACCACATCTTTCTGCGCGGCGTCGGCCTCACCCCGGATTCGGATTACTCCGCAACCATCCCGATCCAGACCTTCATGATCTATCAGCTGATGTTTGCGATCATCACCCCCGCCCTCATTACCGGAGCCTTTGCCGAGCGCATGAAATTCAGCGCGATGGCCCTCTTTCTCATTCTCTGGTCGATCTTGGTGTACTCGCCTATGGCGCATATGGTCTGGGGCAAGGGCGGCCTGCTGAACGCCTCCCTGGGCGGTCGCTTTCCTACCCTTGATTTCGCAGGCGGCACGGTCGTTCACGTCACATCAGGCGTCTCGGCTCTGGTCTGCGCCCTTTATCTCGGAAAGCGTGTCGGCTACCCCAAAGAAGCTATGCCGCCGCACTCGGTTGTGCTCAGCTTCATCGGAGCCTGCCTTCTCTGGGTGGGCTGGTTCGGATTCAACGCAGGCAGCGCGCTCAGCTCTGGACCTCTGGCCACCAGCGCATTCGTGAATACGCACTTTGGAGCCGCGGGCGCCGCCCTCAGCTGGATGCTCGCCGAATGGATCCGCAACGGCAAGCCCAGCGCTCTGGGTGGCATCTCCGGAGCAGTCGCGGGACTCGTCGCCATCACTCCAGCAGCCGGCTTCGTGAAACCGATGTCGGCCATCGTCATCGGACTGCTCTCCGGCATCTTCTGCTACTTCATGGTCATCAAGGTCAAGAACTGGTTTGGATATGACGACTCGCTCGACGCCTTCGGCGTCCATGGTGCCGGCGGAACTCTTGGAGCTGTGCTCACCGGGGTCTTCGCCTCCAGTGCCATCAACCCCATCTTCAAAGACGCCCAGGGCAACGCGCTGCCATCCGGAGCCGTCGACGGTAACTGGCATCAGGTGCTCAATCAACTTGTCGGCATCGCACTTGCCTGGATCATCTCCATCGTCGGCACTTTGATCCTTTTAAAGCTTGTAGACCTTACGGTCGGCCTGCGTGTTTCGCGCGAGGATGAAGTCGAAGGACTCGATCTCACGCAGCACGGCGAAGAAGGTTATGATTTCGCCTCTTAACGTGGCATAACCTGTTACCCTGAAACACTTGAGACGACACTATGCAGAAGATTGAAGCAGTAATTCAGCCGTCGAAGCTCGATGCAGTCAAAGATGCCCTGCTCGAAGTTGGAATTGAAGGCATGACGATCCTGGAAGCACGTGGCCACGGTCGCCAGAAGGGTCACACCGAGTTCTATCGCGGGCGCGAATATACCGTTGACCTCTTGCCAAAAATCAAGATTGAAATGGTCGTTCCCGACGAACTGGTCGAAAAAGCTGTGCAGGCGATTCTTTCCTCGGCGCGCAGCGGCAAAATCGGCGACGGCAAAATTTTTCTCTCGAAAATCGATGAGGCAATCCGCATTCGCAATGACGAACGCGGCCCTTCGGCCCTGTAACACTCGGTACCCGTCCTTTCGCAGAATACGTAGACAGAAATCACGACAGTGATTTCGCAACCACGAACTACACTTTGAAGCCGCATGACGCCTGAGCCGCTATCTCTCCCGCGAATGCGGGACCTGTATCAAAAAGAATCAGCCGACCTGCGCCTTACCTTCGAGCGCTCCGGCGACGGCTCAGCGTCCATTCGTCGCCGCTCCACTCTGGTCGATAAAATTCTCCGTCAGTTGTGGACGGCGCTCCTGGAGGATCAATCGGAGGCGGCCAATATTGCTCTCATTGCGACGGGAGGCTTCGGACGCAAGGAGCTCTTTCCTCACTCCGACATCGACGTGCTTTTTGTATGCGCCACCGAGAGAGCAGAGCGGGATTGTCACGACCTCATTCGCACCTGCACGCAATCCATGTGGGACATCGGTCTGCGCGCGAGTCCGACGACCCGCATCTATAAAGAGATCGATCGCGTAGACCCTGACAATCTCGAATTTATCGTCTCGCTCCTCGACCGCCGCTATCTATGCGGCGACTATGCGCTCTACCGCCGTCTGGAAAATGAGCTGCTTCCCGCACTCGCCCTGCGCGAATGGAATACGATTGTGCAAAATCTGGCCGAAATGGCGCGTGCACGGCACTCAAAATATGGCAATACCATTTTTCACCTTGAACCAAATATCAAGGAATGTCCCGGCGGCCTGCGCGATTATCATCTCTCCCAGTGGCTCAACCTGCTGTTCTCTCTGCAGGCGCAGAAGACCTGGCCAAAAACCACGACCAATTCCTTCTTCACCGTTCATAACGACCTCGAAACAGCATTCGACTTTCTCGCCGCTGCACGATGTTTCCTCCACTACCGCTGCGGACGCGACGACAACACCCTCGATTGGCATGCGCAGGATGAAGCCGCCGAGCAGAGCATCGGCCTCGAGACCCGCGGCTCAGCCGATCCCGCGTACTGGATGCGTACCTATTACCGGCATGCACGCACCATCTTCCGCCGCACTTCCCTGCTGATGGACGATGTGCCGCCTGCGCGCCGCTCGTTTTATAAGCAGTTTCGACGTAAGCGCACGCCGGTTCCCGGTACAGATTTTTTCCTGGAACAGGGCCGCCTCGATCTCGATGAATCCTCCACCGTCAGCGATGCCGACAGCGTCCTGCGAATCTTCGGCATGGTCGCTGCCCACGGCTACAAGCTCAGCCAGAACGCCGAAGACCGCATCGCCGAAGCTCTGCCTGTACTCGCCGTGCAAATGCCCGAAGGCCCGTTCCTGTGGAATTGCCTGCGCGACATTCTTATCGGTCCGCATGCCGCACATGCACTGCGCACCATGCATGCTTTAGGCGTTCTCGAACTCGTCATTCCCGAATTCCACGGCATCGACGCACTCGTTATCCGCGACTCTTATCATCGCTACACGGTAGACGAGCACACCTTTCTGGTGATCGACAACGTACACGCATTGCGCCAGCCGGCACAGGAATGGGAGAAGCGTTTCGCCACACTACTGCCGGAGATCGACCGTCTCGATCTCTTCCTGCTGGCTTTGCTCATGCATGACACGGGTAAAGCGCGACGCGCCGGAGACCACTGCGCGCAGAGCGTCGAGTTGGCGGAAAGCCTCTTTGCCCGGCTCGAATTCGACCCCGAAGAGCGCGAGACCGTACGCCGCATCATTCGCAATCACCTGGAAATGTCAGCTGCACTGCGTCGCGATATTTTTGATCCTGAAAGCATACGCGCCTTCGGGGAAAAAGTAGGCAGCCACGCGCAGCTCAAGATGCTCTGTCTGCTGACGTATGCCGATATCAAAGCGGTTGCACCAGAGGCGCTTACACCGTGGAAAGCTGAGAACCTTTGGCAGCTTTACATCGCAACATCGAACTTCCTCGACCGTAGCGTTGATGAAGAGCGTTATCACGTTGAATCCGATACAGGTCTGTTGAACCGCATCGTCGCTCTCACGCCCGACCGCAGTGAAGAGCTGAAATCTTTCCTCGAAGGGCTGCCGCAACGTTACCTGCAGACGCGGCTGCCCGAGCAGATTCGCAATCACTTCAAGATGGCTCTCGATCTTTCCGTCGAGCCTGCTCAGCTCGCCTTCCGCACCGTGCGCCAGCTGAGCGAGATCACGCTCATCACGGCGGATCGTCCTATGCTCTTTGCCGATATGGCCGGAATTCTTTCCGCCTGGGGCATGAACATCGTCAAGGCCGACGCTTTCTCAAACGCCGCCGGCCTCATTCTCGACACCTTCCAGTTCACTGATCCGTTTCAGACTCTTGAGCTGAATCCCACCGAAGTTGATCGCTTCCTCAAGAACATTCGCGATGTCATTTCTCGACATGTTCCGATCGAGTCGCTCCTGCGCGCCCGCAGCCACGCCAACCGTCGCAATCATGCCAAAGTGCATGTGGAAACACGCATCGCTTTCGACAACACGTCTTCATCCCACAGCACGCTCGTGCAAGTCGTCGCGCAGGATACTCCCGGTCTTTTGCGCGAGCTTGCCCGTACCTTCGCCGAAGCCCAGTGCAACATCGAAGTTGCGTTGATCGATACCGAAGGTGAGGTTGCCATTGACGTTTTCTACCTCACATCCTCTGGTCGCAAACTGAGCGATACGCAGCAGGAAAACCTGTCAGTCACGCTCACGCAGGCCATAGAATCCCTGCGTCACTAGTTGAAGCGAGTCCGTTTCCACATACGCTAATCAACTAATCTATCGTTCGGCACCGTCATAGTATTCGGGAGGAGCCGCGCATGATCCTGCCACGTTTCCTGCTCTTCGCGTTCTTTCTCTATTCCGCTGCGTCCCCTGTTCCGCGACGCGTGTTCTCCTACCCGACAGGCAAAAGCCCAAAGTGCATTGCTATAGGAGACTTAAATCACGACGGCAGACCAGATATCGTCGTTGGGAATGAAGACGGCACCGTGACCGTGCTTCTTAACGACGGAAATGATAGTTTCCACCCCGCCCCCGGCTCGCCGTTTCAAGCCGGTCATCTGCCAAACGACATTGTGATCGCCGATATGAATCGAGACGGGAATCCGGATCTGGTCATCGTCAACACGCAATCGCCATATCTAACGATTCTCCTGGGTGACGGCAAGGGTGCATTTCATCCCGCTTCAGGTTCGCCGGTCAATGTCCACTCCAATCCGCACCCGCACGGGATCGCGGTGGCTGACTTCAATGGAGACGGCATTCCCGATGTCGTCACTGATAGTTGGGCGGATAATCAGATCGAGCTTCTTCTTGGCGATGGCAGCGGGAGCCTTCGCACGCCCGGTAAATTCTTTGCTGTCGGCCGGCGGCCTTATGAGCGTTTACGTTCCGCCGACTTTAATCATGACGGCAATCCCGACGTCGTCACCACGAATCTGGACGACGATACCGTTTCCATTCTTTTGGGAGACGGAAAAGGGGGACTTCATCCTGCCGCGGGTTCGCCCTTCCCCGCAGGAGCAAAGCCCTGGCAGGTCACTATCGACGACATCAACCATGACGGCAATCCCGATCTCATCGTCATTCCCTATGACCGCGACGTGGCCAACGATGCGCAGATCGCCGTCACGGTCCTGCTCGGCGATGGAAAGGGCGGTTTTCGGCCCATGCCGACCTCACCTCTCCACCTGACAGGTTGCCGAGGCGCAGCCAGCGTCGCCGCTGGCGATCTCGAAGGAAATGGACTTCACGATATCGCGGTTCTATGCGCATCCAGCAGGAATTTGCTCACATTTGAGAATCAGGATCGCGGACAATTTGCCGAGACTTCTCAGGCGGCACCGAGCGGCTGGGGGTCGGTGGTCATCGCCGATCTGATTGGAAAGGGCAAAAACGATCTAATCACGGCAGACAACGAGGCTGGCAGCATCACAATTTATCGGATACCTCAAGCCATCACCCCGCTTAAGCGTACCCATTAACAAGTCCGCTTCAACTCGACCGCAATCTGGAAAAATCCGCGTGATTATGTTCACTTCAAATAGGCCCGGATCAGATCGATCAGATCCTCGGCCAGCTCCGTAGGCGGATGCGCACTCTTTTCCGTCAGCATGTGCAGGCGAATATGGTCCTCCATCACCTCTCCCATCAGGCTGTTGATACCGCCGCGCACATTCGCCAGCAGCATCAGTACATCCGCGCAATCATCACCGTTTGTCAGCGATCGCTCGATCGCATCGACTTGTCCACGAATGCGTCTTATGCGGGCTACAAGCTTCTGCTTCTCCCGATCCACCCGGTCAACAGCGCACATGATTTTTCCTCAGCATATCCTAGGGGGGTATGATACAACATCCTAAGAGCCGTTGTACGCATCTTTTCTGTAACGCTCCTGCAACAGTCGCAGGTCAAAATTTAGCTCTGATACCTTTCATCCATTCCTTCAGCTGGAGAAGTTTTGCGCAAGTTGACAGCCATCCTTTGCCTGACGCTCTGCTCGCCTTACGCGAGCGCGCAATCTCCTGCGCTCCTTCCTTCGGCGCCCACGCCACAACTCGTTCTGCCCATTTCCGGAGCCGACGCAGCGGCGCGCCAGAATGCAGAAGCACAAAAGGAACCCGATAATACGGTCTTTCCGCACAGCGATACGACGCAATGGTGGATATCCGGTCAGAGCAACATCATTTTTCAGGCTCATCCTTCATTTCATTCGCCCTATCAGGGCCAGAACAGCTTCCACGGGGCTGGCGAATACAAGACATCGCTCGTCGGTACACTTTTTCTCGGCTACCAGCCTCATCGCAACACGCGCTACAACACGGATTTTATTGTCGATGTGGAGAGTACGGGCGGACGCGGGCTCAGCCAGGCGCTTGGTCTGGCCGGCTTCACCAATCTCGATGTCGTACGCAATCCGAACCTCGGCTCTACACCGTATCTGGCTCGCGGCGAGATTCACCAGACCATCGGCTTCACCGACGAGACCACGGATTCCGATCGCAGCTTCCTATCCCTTGCCAGCAAGGTTCCAGTGCGCCGGTTGGAGTTCCGCATCGGCAAGATGAGCATGCCTGATGTCTTCGACATCAATTCCATCGGCAGTGACAGTCACCTGCAATTCACCAACTGGACCATCGACAATAATGGCGCATGGGACTATGCCGCAGACACCCGCGGCTATACCGTCGCGGCAACAGCGGAATACGACGACCGGAACTGGAGCGCCCGCTATGGTCTTGCCGCCATGCCAACCGTCGCCAACGGTATCGACCTCGACTGGGCATTTTCGCGAGCCAGCGGCCAAAACATGGAGTTCGAGCTTCGGCACTCGCTTCTTCCCGGCCGCAAAGGCACCACCCGCATTCTGAGTTACGTGAATCACGCCCATATGGGAACGTACCGGGAAGCAGTCGATGCCTATCTTGACGGCACAGACGCCACTCCAGAGATCACAAAACACGAGCATTTTGGCGCCGTAAAGTACGGTTTTGGGTGGAATAACGAGCAGGAAATCACACAAAATTTGCGTATTTTCAGCCGCTTTGGCTGGAACGAAGGCCAGCACGAATCCTTTGCCTACACCGAGGTCGATCAGAGTGTAACCGTAGGCGGAGACCTTCGCGGCACGGACTGGCATCGGCAGAACGACAAAATCGGCGTCGCATTCGTGTCCAACGCGATCAAGCAGGACCATCAGAACTATCTGAAATATGGGGGTTTAGGCTTCCTGCTGGGCGATGGCCGACTTGACTACGGACGGGAAAACATTGTCGAGAGCTACTACAACTGGCATGTGAAAAGCGGCCTCTTCTTCGCCCTTGGGCTGAGTCATATCGACAATCCCGGGTATAACCGCGATCGTGGCCCGGTTTGGGTGCCAAGCGTGCGAATGCACGTCGATTATTGAGCAAAAAATCGCCCTTAAACACGCAAAAACCGCGCCAAATTGGCGCGGTTTTTTAACAAAAATTGGCCTTTTAGTTGAAGGGGAGGGCTGCTGCCGGACGTTGATCGTCCAGTTTTTCCTTACAGACATGCTGCGCTTCCAACAGTCGGGTCTCGGCCGGAGTCTTTGCGCGTCCGATAACCTGGAAGCAATGGACGCAAATCGTCAACCGGTTACGCGAGATCTGAATCCGGGCAGGAAGTAACTTCTGCGGTATAGCGTGCGTGGTCGTTACTGCGAAAGCCATAGCTCACTCCAGTGTCTAGAGGGTTTACTGGGAGCATTTTCCTAAGATACCCGCGAGTTCCGTAATTCTCACGTGGCTCTCTGGATTACGCCTTGCTATTGATTGTTTTTAGTATACGCCCGTTAGGCTTTTCCGATTGTACGTATGCGCGTAGTTTTTACCTGTTTTGGGAAAATTGCAACAACTTTTTTTGATTTCGAGAAAATTTTTGCGAATTTGATCCGATCCTCACCCTAAATAAATTCCGCGAATCCCCGATAACGTATGAGGGAGCGTCTTTCAATGCCCGTGTTGCTGGAAAAACCCATAACTATTCTGCTGGCAGACGCTCACCCGGCGACGGCCTCGTCCTTGCGCGTCCTGCTGGAGCGGTGGAATTACAAGGTAGAAGTGTTAGGCGATGGCGTGGCCGCATTCAAACGTCTGAACGGCCCGGATGCCCCGGCGATGGCGATTCTTGACTATGATTTGCCGTCGATGAAGGGCTTCGAGGTCATCTCCGAGACGCGGCGACGGGCACGGCAGGATGCGCTTTGGCTGATGCTGATGAGCGGCACTCCCGACCCGGACAAGATCGAGATGGCGACCGGCGCCGGGGTGGATGACTTTCTGCTGAAACCTATCAACGAAACAGAGCTGCTGATTCGCCTGCGTGCCGCAGAAAGAGTCCGTCATCTTTACCACGAACTCCAGTCGCAAATGGACGCGGTGCGCTTTTATGCTTCCCATGACACTCTGACCGGCTTGCTGAACCGGGAAGCGATGATGCGCCTTCTTTTCCAGGAAACGGACCGTGTCCAGCGTATGCGCACACCGCTGACGCTGATGATGATCGATCTCGATAAGTTCTCTGAGATCAATATCGAATTCGGCTACGGTACGGGAGATGCCGTTTTGCGTGAATTTTCCCAACGGCTAAAGCGATATTTGCGGAGTTACGACATTCTGGGACGGTGCGGCGAGGACGAATTTCTCATCGGATTACCAGGTTGCACAGCTGAACAGGCGGAAGCCATGGCAGAGAGGCTGCAGGGCTGGATTCTGGAAAAGCCGTACCACATTCACCGTGATGTTTTCAGTGTGACCGCAAGTATCGGCATCGCCAGCAGCCGAGGACGTTCGCCATTGATCGTCCTTCGCGAGGCTGAACGCGCATTAGCCAATGCCAAGGTCGCCGGACGCAACTGCGCTCACATTTTCAACTCCCGGCAACCTATCCCCTCCGTATCTGACGGGTCATCCGACACCGATTACACCGGAATGGCCTGAGGCTCCTGTCACTACCCCAGGCTCACCAATCAGTTGTCTAATCCCTGAATTTATCCACTTCGCCCGCAGTCCTGTCTCCGTGCACCGTTAAGCCTTAGTCGTCGTCATCATCTTTGTGCGACCCATGAGGATGCAACACCATCCAGGGAACGGGCTTATCGCCCATGGCTTCGCGCCATAAAATGACGTTCAGCTTACGCGCATCGGCGCGATCTTCGTGCGTGAAATCCATCTTGCTCGATTCCTTTGCGCCCGGAGATTTCGGCGTATTGGCGGTATAAATTAACCCGTTGTCTCGATTGGTGTAGTCCGCGTCATACACCGGCTGATCGCCACTTCCGGCGAAAAGCGAAGCGATGAGTGGAGAGAAAGCGTCATTGTTATTCATCGGAGGAAGGCCGAGCAGGTCTTCCATGGTGTGCAGAAAGCTAACGGTCGTACAGAAGGTCGAGTCCACTGTCGGCTGGGCTGACTTCGGCGAATACTTGCTGACGACCAGAGCGATGCTGCGATGCGCATCCACGTGATCGGCGCCGTCCTGCGCGTCATCTTCAAGAATAAAGAAGGCAGTGTCATCCCAGAATTTACTATGCGAGATGGCTTCGACTGCTCGACCTACGGCGAGATCATTATCCGAGACGGAAGCCTGCGGGGTTGGGGAGCCGGGTGTGGTGCCGGCTGTGTGGTCGTTTGCTAATCGCAGCATAACGAACTGCGGCATGGTGTCGTGGCCTTGCTGGCGATCAGCCTCCCAACTGCGAAAATGCGTAAGGAATTCCTCCACTCGAAGCTGGTCGGGGAATTTCAGGTTGAAGTCCGGGAACAACGGATCGAAGTGCCCTTTCAATTCAGGCTTGGTCGCTACATTTTCGGAGATGAGAGGAATTGCCCAGGGATAGGGGCTGACTCCGCCGCCGTAATTGGTGGGAATCGGCTGTCCTTTTTGGATGGCAGCTACTTTGCAATGCTTCGGCGCTGGCTCAGGAGTGCCTGCAAGAGGTGACTTTTCGATCGGAGCTTCAGCGGCTTCGCCACAAAACGTGGTCGCTATGTACTCGCCAAAGTGGTAGAGGGTCTTGCCGTGACGTGCGAGATTTGTCCAGATGTAACTGCTGGCTGGCTCGTTGATGTCGGGAATGCCTTCCGTCAGCGGATATCCGTGCTCGACGACACCTTCAAAATCGTAGACGCGCGCATTTCCCCGATACGATTGCTGCCAGGTCTTTTCTGTGTAATCGCTGCTGATGGCGGCATTCGACCAGACATGACCGTCACCTGAAACCTCGCCCGAGTCATAAAAGTTATCGAGCACTCCGAATTGCAGCGCCAGTTTATGCAGGTTTGGCGTAATGCTGCGCCCATACATGGTGAGGGACGGATCGCCGTTACCAGCGCCGAGGTCACCAAATATCTGATCGTAGGTGCGATTCTCTTTGATGATGTAGATCACATGATGGATGGGGTTCGCACCGCTCTGAAACTGGATATGCTGAGCCGCGGCCTGCATCATGTTGCTTGCCACTACTTCTGAAGTGAGTTGCGGCAGCTCACGCTGCGCTGTTGCCAGATCAACAGTGGCCAGCGAGCCATGCAACAGCGTGCCTATATAAGTGTGCGGACGACGCATGCGCTGCGATTGGTTCGCCGAAGGATTTGCGGGTTGCGGTTGCGGATCGGCATTGGGGCCGGTGCCCTTGCCTTTAGCAGTAGCTACGTAAAGGGTGTTTCCCTTCATTGCCAGCGCTGTCGGATACCACTCGGTGGGAATGAAGCCGGTGGGCTGCGCTGCGGATTTGGGCTTTAGGTTGTGTGTCGAAAAGACAGCGACCGCATCGGAACCGGAGTTGGCGGCATAAAGAGTGCTGTCATCTGCTGAGAGCGCAACCGCATCCGGCATGGCGCCAAAGTAGCGCTGGCCGGGCAGCTGGGCGTTGAAGATTCCAGCCAACTGCATGCGCGCACCATTCAGATGGACAGCAGCGACGGCATCGCGATTCGCCAGCGGGACGTAAAGCATCTTCTCATCATGGCTGAAGACGAACGCTGTTGGATGCGAGCCTGGCGAGGTTGGAAGGTCGGGCGGCAAAAGTGGTAAGGTCTGCGCGACTTTGCCTGATGAGAGATCGAGCTCGGCTACGGCTGAGCCATTCCACAGTGCAACGAAGGCGCGGCGATTGTCGCGACTGACGGTTACGGCGATTGGATACTGCGAGGGCACTGTGGGATTTGTAGCCAGATCGAAACGCGTGATTGTCTTGCCGGTGGAAGCATCGATCAGCAACACATCGTCGGAGAATTCATCAGCGACCAATATCTGATCGTTACCGCCTTTACCAGCAATGATGGCCAGCCCGGCCGGTGCCGTAATCGCCATGCCGTCAGGGACGGCCTTGTTGAGATGGTTCTGCGTATGGCCAGCCGCGAGCTTTTGCAGCGGGATGGGGATAAGGCGCTCGGGCGAAAGCGCGCTGCCAGTGAATCGATAAACGACAATGGCATTGCCGGTATGTCGCTCATCGCCGCCTTCCGGCTGCGAAAGCGAATCCATGCTGGCATACACATGGGACCCGTCAGAACTGAAGGCCACTCCGTTGTAGAGCGTCTGGGGCGCGCCTACATCGGTTCGCGCGTCGGGAAAATCGGCAAGGTTTCCCGTCTGCGTATCGAGAATGGCGAGGGATTGCTGGTACTTCGACTCGACCGTGCCGAAACCGGCATTTACGAGCGCCAAATAGCGATGATCCGGCGACCAGGCCATCGCCATGGGCAGGCTGTTTAATCGCTGCGGCGAACCAGGTACAGGCTCAATGATTTTTTTACTGGTCGGCAGCGGGAGGGTCTGCGAAACGGCCGTGGCGCCCGAGGAAAAGATCGAGATGACCAAAGGAGTGAGAGCGAATATGCGGTTCATGTCGATAAGCCGAAACTTTATCATTTCAACATTACAAAAGTCTTACAGGCGGCCATTCAGGGCACTGGTACGGTTGAAACAGGAACATTTTTCCGAGAAGGATACTCCATCCCAATGCCCGTTGAATTGCTGGAAGAACCGCTCCAAGCCGAGGCCGGGAAAGCCCCTCAGCGTTATGTCCCGAAGCCCGACGTCCCTACACTAGGCCGTGCAGCGCAGGGCGGCAAGACGAGCTGGATTACCGCCGTCTTCATGGTGGCCTTCCACATCGGCGCGATAGCCGCGCTCTTCTTTTTCTCATGGGGCGCTTTTCTGACTGCCGTGGTTCTCTACATCTTCGCCATCAACATGGGCATTGGCATGGGATACCACCGGCTGCTGACGCATCGCGGCTACAAAACGCCGAAATGGATCGAGTATTTTCTGGCCGTATGCGGCACGCTTTCGCTTGAGGGCGGCCCGATATTCTGGGTGGCAACGCACCGTGTTCATCATCAACTCAGCGACAAGACTGGCGACCCGCACACTCCGACTGAAGGCGGATGGTGGGCACATCTGGGTTGGATTCTTAGCGGCGAATCGCTGCATGCGCAGACGGTGATGTTGGGGCGTTATGCTCCTGATCTTACGAAAGATCGTTTCCATGTCTGGCTTAGCAAATACCACTGGGTTCCACTGACTCTGGTGGGTCTCGGGTTGCTCGCAATAGGCGGTTGGAAGTGGGTTTTATGGGGCATCTTCCTGCGCGTTACGCTCGGGTTACATTCCACCTGGCTGGTAAACTCAGCGACGCACATGTGGGGATCGCGACGCTTTCCTACCCGCGATGAGTCGCGCAACAACTGGTGGGTAGCGCTATTGACCGGCGGAGAAGGCTGGCACAATAACCATCACGCGCATCCGGTATCGGCGCGGCATGGACTGAAGTGGTATGAGTTCGATCCCAACTACTACGGTATCTGGGTATTGAAACAGCTTGGCCTTGCGCGCGACATCAAGATCGCCCAGTACGATCCCCAGGATCCCCGGCCTGCCGGCGCAGCATAAAATAGAGTTCAAACCTGAAATTTGCCCGCTCTCAATAGTCTGAGCGGGCATTTCACTTTATCGTCATGCGCATTACGCAACGCAGACCGGCCATGATCCTCTTCGTCACACTTGGCGTGTGCATGGTGGGTGTTGCCATTACGCTCAACGTTGGGTGGATCATTCTGAACTGGCGGCGTGTGTGGCCGATGGTGGTCGGCATTCCCTTCTTCATGCTGCTGATCGCGGGGCTGGTGCTGAACACGATCTTTCTGGTGCGCGAGGTGCGCCGCAACGAGCGTCACGACAGTTTTCTGAATGCCGTTACACACGAACTGAAGACGCCGATTGCCTCGATCCGCCTTTACCTAGAAACACTTCAGCGTCGAGCCCTAAGCGAAGAACAGCGGCAGCAGTTTTATGAAATTATGCTGGCCGATAGTGACCGGCTGATCGCGACTGTCGAACAGGTGCTGAAGGCAGGTGAGGTTGGCCAAAGCGCGCGCAACCGAATCCAGACTGAAGTCGACATGCGCCTGCTGGTGCGGCAATGTATCGAAACGACCCGGCTGCGACACCATCTGGCGCCGGAGACCATTCAACTTGAGGACGATTCCGGTGCGGCACCGCTGCTGGTGCGTGGTAATCCTGATGATTTGCAGACAGCGATAGAAAATATTCTGGGCAATGCCGTGAAGTATTCTCCAGACGGCCTGCAAGTGCGTATTTCTCTTAAGATCGACAGCGATGCGTGGATTGTGTTGAGTGTTTCCGACGAAGGCATCGGGATACCTCCCGCACACTTGAAGCGAATCTTCAAACGCTTTTATCGCGTACCGCACCGCAACGTGCTGAAGACCAAGGGAACAGGCCTGGGGCTCTTTCTTGTTCGCACCATTGCGCGCCAACATGGTGGCGACGCCATTGCACAGAGCGCCGGAGAAGGCCGGGGCACTACGATTCGCTTACAGTTGCCGCGCCTTCTTACGAAAACAGCGCAGACACAGCTGAACTGAGGATCCATGTCATCAAAGTCAACCCGCATTCTTATAGTCGAAGATGAGACTCATCTAGCGCAGGGACTATTTTTCAATCTGCAGGCCGAAGGCTTTGATGTTGAGATTGCAGGCGACGGAGAGAGCGCTCTTTCTGCTTTATCGGCAAATGGGGCAGCGTTTGACGCTGTATTGCTGGATGTGATGCTTCCGGGAAAAGACGGCTTTGCGGTTGCAACTGAGTTACGTGAACAGCAAAATTTTGTTCCGATTCTCATGTTGACGGCGCGTGGGCGACCTGAAGATGTACTGAAAGGCTTTGCTGCGGGCGCGGATGACTATCTGGCGAAGCCCTTCGATCTCTCTATTCTTATGGCGAGGCTGCATGGATTGCTGCGACGGATGGCATGGCACGCGCCTGTCGCGCCAACTGAGCAGAGACCTGATGAGGTTTCGAAATTTGAATTTGGCGGGCGCTGTATTGATTTCGAATCGCTCGAATTGACTGGGCCGGAAAAACGCGTGCACCTCACGCTGATGGAGGCTGACTTTCTTCGTTACCTGGTACGAAACCAGGGGCGCATCATCTCCCGCAAAGAGCTGTTGGAGCAGGTTTGGCGCGTACGCGAGGACACGGATACCCGCGCAATCGACAACTTCGTCGTCCGGCTGCGGCGCTATATTGAAGATGATCCTACCAACCCTACGTATCTGAAGACTGTTCGCGGCGTGGGTTACCGTTTTGTCCCGTAGATCATAATCTGCCCCGCAAAATTGCATCTTTTATTGCAGTAGGCGCATAATAGGGGTAGGGGGTATATCCATGAGCGCAATTACGCTGAGAATTGATGGGATGCACTGTGGAGCGTGCGTGCGCCGTGTCACGCAGGCGCTGCAGAGAGTAGAGGGTGCCGAGGTACAGGAAGTCCGTATCGGCGCGGCGCGCATGGAAGTTCTCGATGCCGGATCCACGCCAGCGCTCCTTGTTTCGATCGCCAAAGCTGGCTTCTCCGCACACGTGGAGGAATAAATGGCCAACGACTCCAAAACAATCACGCTGCCGGTAACGGGGATGAGTTGTGCCGCGTGCCAGGTCCATGTGGAGCGTGCATTACGAGAAACTCCGGGTGTAAGCGCTGCTCAAGTAAATCTCATGAATCACCGGGCGCGCATTACGTTCGATCCCGCAATCGCGCAGCCTGAAGAGCTCATTGACGCGGTGCGAGAAGCGGGATATGACGCTGCTTTGCCAGCCGAAGATGCCGCTCCCATGCATGATCACAACGATGCCAGCGATGCAGGCACGTTGAAGACAAGGGCCTTTGCGACTGTCGCTGGCGGAGGGGTGGCAATGCTTTTATCGATGCCCCTTATGCATGGCCGCGGCAGCGCGTTCGACCGCGTGATGATGAGCATTTTTCCGTGGCTCTACCAGATTCCACACTTCGTACTTGCTTACACGCTGCTTTTGATGACGCTCATCGGCATGTTCTGGGCGGGGTGGCCGATCTACCGTGGTGCGTTTAAAGCAGCAAGGCATGGAACAAGCAACATGAACACGCTGGTTTCCCTGGGTACGATCTCGGCTTTTCTCTATTCCGCCGCCGCGACGATCGATCCGCAGGTGTTCACACGGCATGGTCTGCGGCCAGAGCTCTACTACGAATCGATTTTGCTGATTCTCGGCTTCCTGCTCCTGGGCAAATGGCTGGAGGCGCGCGCAAAACACAGGACGCTCGATGCGCTTGAGGCTTTTGCAAAGATGCAGCCGGAGACTGCGCGTGTTCTGCGAGATAGCAGCGAAGTCGAGATTCCGCTCGCCTCCGTCCAGTCGGGCGATACCGTTCTGGTGCGTCCCGGCGAGCGTATTCCCGTAGACGGCGTGGTCGTAACGGGCACAAGCAGCGTCGATGAATCTCTGGTGACGGGGGAAGCGAGGCCGGTGCCGAGAAATCCAGGTGACAGACTCATTGGCGGATCGGTGAATTACGATGGCGCGCTCACGTACCGGGCAACATCCATTGGCGCGGACAGTGTATTAGGACAGATGCTGCGCCTTATGGAAGACGCACAGAGTGCGAAGGCTCCGATGCAGCAATTGGCGGATCGAGTGAGCGCCATTTTCGTGCCGATCGTACTAGCGCTGGCAGTGCTGACATTTGTTTTGTGGGTATGGCTCGATCCGGCAGAGGGCGTCAGTCGAGCTTTTGCCGTGGCTGTCACCGTGCTGGTCATTGCGTGCCCATGCGCAATGGGACTCGCTGTCCCGGCGGCTCTCACTGTCGCCATCGGACGCGGAGCGCGGATGGGCATTCTCTTCAAAGGCGGCGAAAGTGTTGAGTGTTTAGCGCATGTGGATACAGTCGTTCTGGACAAAACAGGTACGCTCACTACCGGCAAGCCTCAGATTACGACCGTAGTGCCCGCCAGCGAGTGGAGTGCCACAGAGGTGCTTTCCATCGCCGCATCTCTGGAGCGCCAGTCGGAACACCCTTTGGCTCATGCCGTGTTGCAGAAGGCACTGAGTGATGGCATCGCTCTCTCCACGGCAAGCGAACTGCGTGCGATACCCGGCAAAGGCATTACCGGTGTGGTCGATCGGCATTCGGTTGCAGCTGGAAATGCGGCCTTGATGCTCGATTTGGGCATCGCGCTGCCTTCTACGATCAATTCAAATGCGACGGCCACAATTCTGCATATTGCCGTGGACGGTAAATATTGCGGCCATCTGGAAGCCGAGGATGCTCTACGTTCCGGCGCAAAAGAAGCGATGCATGAGCTTCACGCTCTTGGCGTGAAGACGATGATACTTACCGGCGACAATATGCAGGCTGCACAACACATTGCTCAGGCAGCGGGAATCGATCAAGTGAAAGCGGAATTGCTACCCGAAGCAAAGCTTGCTGCAATTCGTGAGTTGCAGTCGGAAGGCCGGAAGGTGGCAATGGTCGGGGACGGCATCAACGATGCGGCGGCGCTTGCGCAGGCCGATGCGGGACTGGCTATCGGCACAGGCACGGATCTCGCACGGGAAGCTGGTGACGCGATCCTGCTGCGCGGCGAGCCGCAGCAAATCGTGGACGCGATTCGGCTTGCGCGTCAGACGGTGCACGTGATGCGTCAAAATCTGGGCTGGGCACTCGGCTATAACGTTGTCGGGATTCCTGTAGCTGCGGGAGCCTTATATCCGGTGCTTGGAATCTTCTTGAGTCCGGTGATCGCCAGCGCCGCGATGGCCTTAAGTTCAGTTAGCGTGCTGAGTAATAGCCTGAGACTGCGGAGTTCGAAAATATGAGCGCAAAAAAAATGACAGCGGTGAACTGTGCCTGCGGAGATGAACGCAAGGCTGCCAGTGTCGATCCGGAGATCAAAGCGGCCACGCTGCGGCGGCTGGCGCGGATTGCCGGGCAGATTCGCGGGCTGGAGAAAATGGTAGAGCAGGAGCGCTATTGTGCCGACATCCTGGTCCAGATTTCCTCGGTGCAGGAAGCTCTGCGAGGCACCAGCCGCCACCTGATGCGCAATCATCTGCAGCACTGTGCCACCGATGCCATCAAGAAGGGCTCCGAGAGCGCCGAGGCTATGTACGACGAACTGCTCGATCTTGTTTACAAGCATTCCCGCTAGAGCCTGTAAACTGGTAGCGGGACGTTATTTGTGCGCATTTTGACCCGCTACATTCTGAAAGAAGTGCTCACGCACGCACTATTGGGCGGCGCGCTCTTTACCTTTGTCCTTTTCATGAAAGAACTGGGACCGCTGTTGGAGATTGCGGTTCGGAACAGCACGTCAAGCAGCGCTGTAGCAGAAATTTTTCTGCTGATGTTGCCGAACATGTTCACCGTCGTCATACCGATGGCTGTGCTCGTCGGGATTCTGCTTGGATTGAGCCGGCTGGCGGCGGACAGCGAAATTACGGCCATGCGCGCCTCTGGAATGGGTGTCTGGCGGTTTGTTGGGATTGTGTCGATTTTCGTAATCATGGCTCTGAGTGCCGGCATTGCGAATACCCTGTATTTTGCGCCCAGGGCGTCTGCTGAACTTCTCAGAATTAAAGACCAGCTTCAGAATACGCAGGCAACTTATGAAATACAGCCGCGCGTCTTCTACGAAGACCTGAAGAACGTCGTGCTCTATGTGGAGAACGTTCGTGCCGGAACGGGCGCGGCGCGCTGGCAGGATGTTTTCCTGGCCGACCTGACCGATCCAGTATCGCCAAAGGTGACGACAGCTGAAGGAGCTACCGTCGCCAGCACAGATAACCAGACGCTCATCATGCGGCTGCGAAATGGGACGCAGCACCAGACTGCTTCTGATCAGCCGGACCAGTACGATGTATCAACCTTTGCACAGACGGATCTCCCGCTGGAGACGACATCTACGTCTGATACACGTTTGGGCCACAGCGATGCGCCTATCCAGGCGATGTCGAATAAAGAGCTTCTGGGGCGCGCGCACGGACCAGGCGGCAGATGGTTTCTAATCGAGCTACACCGCCGCTATGCGTATCCGGCTGCATGCGTCGTGCTCATGCTGGTAGGCGTCCCGCTAGGGATATCATCCAAGCGCGGCGGCAAGGGCGCGGGTTTTGTCCTTACCATTCTGCTCGTCTTCCTCTACTACTTCATTTCCAACATGGGTGTGGCGCTCGCCCGGCAGGATAAGCTGCCCGTGTTTGCCGGTGTATGGATGGCGAACATTCTCTTCAGCATCTGCGGCGTCTTTTTTCTCCGTCAAATGTCCACAGGCGGCGCGGCCCTGGCTGCTGTTACTTCGGTGAGCTCGTGGTTTCGGTGGAAGAAAAGTTCCAGCACATTGGAGACTGCTGCAACGGTGGAACGTAACGTCTCCAAGAGATACGTTCGCAGCAGGTTTCCGCTCATCCTTGATGAGTATGTCATTCGCCAATTTCTTTCGACTCTGGTTCTTGTGCTGACGGCATTTGTCATGCTCATGCTCGTCTTCACGTTTTTTGAGCTTCTGGGCGACATCATCCGCAATCAGACTCCGCTCACCGTCGTCGGCGAATATCTTTTTAACCTTACACCAGGCATGATCTATGCGATTACGCCGCTAGGCGTATTGATTGCGGTTTTGGTCGTATTTGGCGGGTTGAACCGCACGAACGAGCTGACCGCGATGAAGGCTACCGGCATCAGCCTTTATCGCATCATCGTCCCAATTTTTGTGATTGCGTCTGTTCTTTCCGTTTCTCTCTTCGTCTTCGACGAGATTTATCTACCTTCCGCAAATCGCAAACAGGAAGCGCTGCATAACGTCATTAAGGGAAGGCCAGCGCAGACTTATCTGCGGCCGGATCGGAAATGGATGTTCGGGATGCAGCAGCAGGGCAAGCCCGGACGCATCTTTTATTACGAATTTTTCGATCCGGACAATGATCGCTTCGCCAACATCACTGTCTTCGAATTTGATCCGGTAACCTTTTCACTCTCAAAACGTATCTTCGCCGCCGGAGCGCATTGGGATCCTCAGATTCATCGCTGGATATTCGATCATGGATGGGAGCGAACCTTCAGCGGAACCGAGATTACAAGTTACCGAAATTTTGAAGTCAGCACCTTTCCCGAGATCGTAGAAGCGCCGCAGTATTTCAAGAAGGAGATACGCCCGTCCCAGGAAATGAGCTTCAATGAACTGCAGCGGTATATCCGCGATATGCGGCAGAGCGGCTTCGATACCATGGGCTTGCGTGTTCAACTTAATCGCAAAATTGCATATCCACTCATCACGCTCGTCATGGCGGTGTTGGCGGTTCCCTTCGCTCTTTCCATGGGCAGGCGCGGGTCGCTGACCGGCATTGCCATCGCTATCGGGATGGCGATTGCGTACCTGTTTGTGGATGGCATGTTCGAAGCAATGGGAAACGTGAACATGCTCCCCGCATTTCTTGCAGCCTGGTCGCCGGATGTGCTTTTCGGACTTGCGGGCAGTTATCTGCTGCTGCGCACTCCAACTTGATGCGACTTTCGATGCGTGAAGGAATCAGATAGAAGAGATAAACACATGTTCAAACGACTGCAGCCACTCTACCCCTACATGCGCCGCTATCGGCGCAGCTTTTTCTGGGGAGGCGTGTCGGTTGTCCTCAGTAACCTGATCTGGATCTTTTTTCCGCAGGTGATTCGTATCGCCATCGACGACCTGAACCAGGGTGTCACGGAACGAAAGATCTGGATGTATGCAGGTCTACTTGTCATCGTCTCTCTGGCCAAAGGCGTTTTTCTCTTTCTCACGCGCTGGATCATCATCGGCATTTCCCGCGAGATTGAATTCGATCTTCGCAATGACCTCTTTCTGCAGCTCGAAAAGCAGGCTGCTGCGTACTATCAGCAGCATCGCACCGGCGACATTATGGCTCGCATGACGAACGACCTCAATGCCGTTCGGATGCTGCTGGGTCCGGCGATTATGTATAGCGCCAACACGATTCTTTTCTCTGTTGGTGCGCTGTTCTTTCTGTTGAAGATCAGCCCTTTCCTGACATTAGTGGCGCTTGTGCCTCTCCCGCTTGCGAGCGTTCTGGTGCAGGCTATGGGGCGCAAGATTCATGAGCGCTTCGAGCGCATCCAGGCGATGTTTTCTGATATCTCGGCGCAGGCGCAGGAAAACTTTTCCGGAGCGCGCCTGGTACGTGCCTTTGCGCAGGAAGAAGCCCAGATCGCAGCATTTGAAAAGTCGAACAAGGAATATATTCGCCGAGCCTTGCGTCTGGTCCAGCTGATGGGCATGTTGTGGCCGACGCTCGAATTTATTCTTGGGTTGGCGATGGCCATCACGTTGCTCGTGGGCGGTCATGAGGTGCTTTCGCATCGTATCAGCGTGGGCGATTTCGTCGCCTTCAGCACCTACATGATGATGCTTACCTGGCCGGTGATCGCGTTGGGATGGGTCGTAAATATCTTCCAGCGCGGAACTGCGTCCGTAACGCGCATCGACGAATTACTGAAGGCTGAGCCGTCCATCGACGATCGGGATGCCGATTCATCCATCCCTGCGGATATCAAACTGCGCGGAGAAATCGAATTTCGTAATCTCAACTTTGCTTATGAGCAGCATGAAGTTCTGCATCATGTCTCGTTGAAGATTCCAGCAGGCAGCAGCCTCGCGGTCGTAGGTCCGACCGGCTCCGGCAAATCGACGCTGGTTAGTCTCATAGCTCGCATCTACGATGCGCCGTCGGGAAGCATCCTGCTCGATTGCCGTCCTCTTCCCGACTATCCGCTCGATGTGCTTCGCGCCAACATCGGCTTCGTGCCGCAGGAAACATTTCTCTTCAGCGAAACTATCCGCGGTAACATCGCCTTCGGCTGCCGGAACGCTACGGAAGACGAGGTAAAACGCGCTGCGGAGATTGCGCATATCCGTAAGGAATTTGAAGAATTCCCTCACGGCTTCGAAACAGTTGTGGGTGAACGCGGTTTGACGCTATCCGGAGGGCAGAAGCAGCGCTCGGCATTGGCCAGAGCGGTGCTTCGCGATCCTCGTATTCTTATTCTCGATGATTCGCTCGCCAGCGTGGATACCTACACGGAGGAGCGCATTCTCGAAGAGTTGCAGAATGTCATGCAGGGACGCACCACGATCCTCATCTCACACCGTATTTCGACTGTGCGACATGCTGATCAAATTGCGGTGTTGATTGATGGCCGTATCTCCGAACTGGGTACGCACGACGAATTACTCGAGCGCAATGGCCACTATGCCAACCTCTTCCAGAAACAACTGCTTGAAGAAGAGCTCTCTGTAGCGGGCTAAGCCGTCCAGGTGGACGATTCCGTTGCTACAATCCCACGCGCAGCCTGCTTTGGAGCCGGGGGAAGCACTGGCTGCACCGTCAGTTCAGACTCCCGCGCCACCTGTTGCCATGCTTCACGTACGTTCAAGATGCATCGGATAGCCTCGCGGAACCGGTCGGCTGAAGCAAGCCGCGATCCCTCCAGGCACAAGGCGAATACTGCGGCATAGAACTCCGCCAGAGTCTTCGCCGGGCCCCCCACATCCATTCGCAGCCGCGACTGCAGGTGCATCAGAATATCGAGCACGCGCTTCACGGCAATACGACGCTCATGCACATCGCCAGCCTCTGTAGCTTCGATGGCGCGGTTCAGAAAACGTACCATGCCATCGTAAAGAGCCACGATTAGTTCCACGCTGTTTTTCCCGGCTATCGATTGCTGCTGGTAATTTTTATTCTGCATGCGCTAGCCGTTTTGACCTTCGTTGTAGCCGGTAATGGCACTGTACATCTCGTTGATCTGCTCCAGCTGCTGAGGAATCTCAGTCAGTGTGTAATTGGCCTGGGTAAGCTCAGTCGTCAACTGCGCTTTCTGCGCGGTGATAATGGTTTCTTCATTGCTGATATTTGTGTTGAGCTGCGTCTCTACCTGGGAATCTTCCTGGAGGGCAAGATAAATGGCCCCGCTGGGAGCGCTGCTGCCAAGATTGTCCAGAATATTGGTAAAGTTTCCGCCAAACGATGTGTAGTTTCCGCTGGGCTGGAGAAAATTGACCACACCCTGATAATTGCTGTTCAGCAGACTGTCCAGCGCATCGGTGTCAAGCGTAAGCGTGCCGTCATTGTTCACCGATACTCCAAGTTGCGTGATGGATGTGACGGTATTCGACTGCGCCGACCCAAACGTGACAGCGTTGCCGGTAGAAGTATCCGTCAAACCACTCGCGTCCACGCTGATCGCGCCGGAAGAACCGCTCGTTGCATTTGTCAGGCTCAAAATTGCGTTATTACCCGATGTGATAATTGCAGCGGTCACGCCGATATTGGCGCTGTTGATGGCGGCGGCCACATCAGCCATGCTCGAGTTATCAGGAATGTCAATCTCCTCCTGCGAGCCGCCTCCCACACCGATGAGTATCTTGCCAGACAATGCATCCGATGAGCCGACTGAGGAACTGGAAGCTACTGTGTTGGAGGGCTGCACAAACGTCAAAGCCGACTGGAGAGATTGCTGCAACAGCGCGATCGTCGGGTTTCCGAACAATGGCTCCGGATTACCATTCGAATCGCTCCCTTCCTGCGTGTTCAGGTCCTGCAGGACTTTGTTGTAGTCGGTGACAAAAGTATTCAGCGCGGTTTCTACGTCGGTGTTGTCGTTTGTGATTTCCACCTGAATGCTTTCATCCTTATTTGCGCTGAGCAGCTGAAAAGTCACCCCCTGAATCGCATTCGTCACCGTATTGGAGGAGCTCGCGACCAAGACGCCATCGACTGTCAGTTGTGCGTCCGCACCTGGTTGCGTCTGCGAAAAATTAACCGAGGATGATGTGCTGGTGTCGCTCAGATTGCTGGTGACGGAGATGGCTCCGCTTGCGCCGCTGGTTTGGCTCACCAGAGAGAGCCGCGTACCGGACGAATCGGTGATAACGTTTGCCGTCAGGCCATAGCTGCCGGAATTGATCGTGCTGGCCAAGGAAGAAAACGTGTTGTTCGAGGAGTCGATGGTAATGGTCTTTCCATTGATCTCCAGGTTGCCACTAAGTGTATCGCCCGCATTGGCAATCGTGCCGCTTACATAAGAGGACGTTGTCGCCAGTGACTGCACCACCACGGTATGAGTTCCGGCAATCGCCGATGTAGATGCGGAGGTCAGCTGCAGGAGGCTGGTATCGGAACTTGAACCTTGCTTTTCCGCCAAAACACCTTCGAAATTGGTCAGCGATTGCATCGCTGTCGAAAGCGAACTGAGGTCTGTGCCGATACCGGTCAGTGCCGAATCCTGCGATTGCAGTGTGGTGAGCTGACTCTTCCATGGAGTTTCTATGGCTTGCATGTTCGATACGATCTGATTGACCGTCGAAGTCACATCGAAGCCTGCGCCACCTGTCGGCGATCCAAATGAAAGTCCTACCGTTCCCATAATGCCGTTATCGTCCCTTCCTGGCTAAACTTGAACTTACTAGAGCAATGTCATCATCAGCGTGCAATCGACAGGCCCTTTGCCGGCTGACGCATTAATCTGCTCTCAGAAAACAACAGGGAGCCTGAGAGGCTCCCTGTTGTTTTCTAATTCGCTTTTCGGTACTACTGAAGCAGCTTGGTTACCAACTGCTCCGTGCTATTCGCCTGTGCGAGCGCGCTGATGCCGGTCTGGCTCAGGATCTCGTACTTAGACATATCCGAGGTTGCCGAAGCGTAGTCCGTTGCCTGAACGGCGTTTTGTGCTGAGGTTACGTTCTCCTGCTGGGTGGTTTCCACATTGGAGATTGCATTCAGCGTGTTGATCTGCGAACCGATGTAACCGCGCTGTGCAGCCACGGCCGAGGTCGCACTGTTGATGCTGGTCAAGGCCGCCTGAGCACCGGTTGTCAGATTGGTGGTTGACAGGTTCACCGAGGTGCCGGCTGTATAGGTGATACCGCTGGTCCCCGCAGTTGGGGCAGCGAATGCCAGCGCCGTTGCAGTACCCGCAGCTACCGCAGCATCGTTGGCACCGGCAGCGGTGAAGCTCTGCAGATTGGCCCCGTTTTCTTTGACTTCAAGATAATATTTGCCATCGCTCGAGCCATCGCTGACCACGCTGGCCGAGACTCCACTGATATTGGCCTGGTTAATTTTCGTGGCAATCTGAGAAATCGTGTCTCCAGCCGTATCGAGGCTCACCGTTACTGGTGTGCCCGTCGCGCCTTCCTGGAAGACAAGAGAGCCGGTATAAGTACCTGTCGGATCCTGCGCTGCACTCTTATACACGTTGCCGCCAGCGGCGGTATATTGAACGGTACCGCCGGTATCTCCCACCGAGTTGCTCGACAATGCAGCGACGTTCAGGGTATCCGTCGAAGAACCGTTCGTTGTGGAGTCGCCGGTGAAGATCTGCACTCCGCCACCGCCAAAGACCTGTTGGCCGTTGTATGTGGTCGTTGCGCCGATGCTGTTAATTTCGGCCAGGATGGAGTCATATTCCTGGTTTGCAGCCTGCAGCTGCGCCGAGTTCAACGTGCCGTTTGACGATTCCGTTGCCAGTGTCACAGCACGGTTGAGCAGGCTGGTCACCTGGGAAAGCGCGCCGTCAGCAACCTGCAGCAGGCCTACGCCTTCACTGGCATTTGTAGCAGACTGCGCGAGCGCTGTGGAGTTTGCCTGCAAGCCGTTCGCAAGCGAGAGACCGTCGGCATCATCTGCGCCGGAGTTGATGCGCGAACCGGACGAAAGCTGCGTCAACACATTCTGCAAGCTTGACTGCGTCTGGTTCAGGTTATTCTCCGCGTAGATGGCGGAGATGTTATTCAGGACACCCAGTGACATATCGTTGTGCTCCTCTGTGCATTGAAATGGGTTGCCCGTTTCGGGTGCCTGATCGGTTAGAAGAACGCGATGTTCAGAACCGGGTCACCGTTTCCACAGGAACCACGTTACCCACAGCCTTCATCGGCGCGGGGAAAATGCACTTTACGCAAGCAGCCGGTTGATCGAGGGATTTGGCATGCAACGTGCGTACATTCGCCGGGACCGTGCAGCCCAAGTCAATGTTTCCGGTGTTCTGCCGATAAGTTCACCAGATTGCTGGAGGCTTTGCGGCCATGATTGAACTTACGCGGCTGAATGGACAAAGGATGGTCGTTAATTCCGACCTCATCAAATATGTGGAATCGTCCCCGGATACGACACTGACGCTGATTCACGGAGAAAAGATTGTTGTGCTGGAACCATGCGAGGAGGTGGTGCGCCGGGTCTCCTCGTATCGCGCCGCTCTTCTTGTGCACGTGATGAGACAGGCCGCAGATAGCAGTCTGACCGAGCTCGGAAGCATCGCCTCCGGGGCCTCCGCTCTACGTGCCTTTGTTGCCGAGCAGGCAGAATTGCCCGATGGATCCGCAGAAGCGCTGCAGCTGCGCAGGCGCAGGAGCGAGTCGTAAAAAGCAGGATAAGTTCTCAGAACGGAAGAGACATCATGGACAAAAGCAGCTTTGGTGGAGTGATTGTTACGCTGGCTGGAATTTTGGCCGGCCTTTTGATCGAAGGCGGGCATGTAGGGCAGGTTCTGCAGCCTACGGCAGCGATGATCGTTCTTGGCGGAACGCTGGGAGCGGTGATGCTGCAGTTTCCACTGGCAACGGTGGGAGCCGCATTCAAGCGGCTGGCGAGCGTATTTTTTTCGAAGAAAATCGACAGCGACGCGACCATCAAACTGCTGTTGAGCTTCGCCAATAAGGCGCGTCGCAGCGGTATCGTTTCTCTCGACCAGGACCTGCCGACCATATCCGATCCTTTTCTGAAACAAGCGCTCACGCTCGCCGTAGACGGCACCGAACCGGCTGAGCTGCGCAAGATCATGGAACTGCAGATTGATAACCATGCGCAGCGCGAAGAGGCAATTCCATCGGTCTTCGAATCGGCCGGTGGCTTCGCTCCGACGATCGGCATCATCGGCGCAGTCCTCGGACTGATCCAGGTCATGCAGCACCTTGATCATATCGACGAAGTAGGACGCGGCATCGCGGTAGCCTTTGTCGCCACTATCTACGGGGTTGGCACGGCGAACATCCTGTTCCTTCCTTCTGCAGGCAAGCTGCGCTTCCGTCTGAACGAAGAGCAGCGCATTAAAGAGATGACGCTCGAAGGCGTCGTCTCCATCCTCGAAGGAATGAATCCCCGCATGATCGAAGTCAAGCTGCAGAGCTTTCTCGAAGCATCGCAGCAGCAACAACCGAAGAAGGCTGAAGGACAGACGGCATGAGACGGCGCAAGGAGAAACAACATGCAAACCATGAGCGCTGGCTCGTATCCTATGCCGACTTCATTACGTTGCTCTTTGCTTTTTTCGTTGTGATGTATGCCACGTCAAAGGCCGACCAGAAAAAACAGGCCCAGGCAGCTGCTTCAATCAATTCCGCATTCAAGGCGCTGGGATTGTTTCAGTCTCCAAGCACGATAAAGGAAAGCAAGCCGTCGCAGAATGATACGGGCTCGCCGGCGTCATCAGAGGATACCGTCGCAACTCCGCTCAATGTCGTACTTGGCGACCAGATGCTCGCATCCCCGGAAGTGCAGCAGGATTTCGAGAAGATCAAGAAACACCTGGAGGGCTTGCTTTCGAATCAGATCGCCCGACATACGGTCGCGCTGCGGATTGGCCGTGATGGCCTCATCATCTCCCTGAGAGAAGCAGGCTTTTACGAGAGCGGCTCTGATACACCGCATCCGGGTTCGATCGCGACTTTAGGTGAGATTGCCGAGGCTTTACGCGCCACGCCTTACGACATAAGGATTGAAGGACACACAGACAACGTTCCCATTCACACCGAGCAATTCGATTCCAACTGGGAGCTTTCGACTTCGCGGGCCACGCACATGGCAAAGCTTTTTATCATCGGGCATCGCTTCTCGCCCGGGCGGCTTTCCGCCTCCGGCTATGCTGAGTTTCATCCAACAACGACTAACTCGACAGCCGATGGCCGCGCGCAAAACCGCCGGGTTGACATCATTGTTCTACCGCATGTCACAACCACTCCGCGCCCGGTTATCCATCTTCCGGCAGCCCGTCCTGAAGCCGTCACCGCGGCGATTCCCGCCGCAGCCATGGCGGAACGCGCAGCGGCTACGCCACCCCCAGCAGTTTCACGATAACCCGCTTGCGGCGCTGACCATCGAACTCGGCATAAAAGATTTGCTGCCACGTGCCGAGATCGAGACGACCCTCGGTAACGGGCAGCGTGACCTCGTGATGCAGCAGCAATGCCTTGAGGTGAGCGTCGGCGTTATCTTCTCCTGTCCGGTGATGCCGATAATCAGGTCGTGCAGGCGCCAGCTTCTCCAGCCACTCTTCGATGTCCGCAATCAGGCCATTCTCCAGATCATTGACGTAGATAGCTGCCGTAATGTGCATGGCTGAGACAAAACAGAAGCCATCGCGAATACCGCTGCGCCCAACGATTTCTTCGAGTTGTGCCGTGATAGGGACAATCTCCCGGCGCTTTTTCGTATGAAAGAAGAGATATTCCGTATGTGCTTTGGCTATCCCTGTAATGCCTGTCATCTTTGCTCCTTGCGCTCTGAATGAGAGATATCATGGATATAGCAATCATGCTCTCTGCCGAAGACAAGTATTACGATGCGATTGAGAAAGTTGCCGATGGTGATTTGAACGGCGCCATTGCTGCTTTTCGTTCGTGCCTCGCTGACGATCCCTCCATGCTTGACGCCATGCATGGCTTAATCCGCGCACTCAAGGATGCCGGCGAACTGGACGAGGCGATTCGTGTCGCGCACCGCTTGTCTGAGATCGATCCCGAAGATGTGCTGGCGCACACCAGTCTCTCCATCCTTTATCAGAATAAGGGCATGATTCCTGAAGCAGAAGGGGAGGCACTGAAGGCCAAATTGCTTGGCTGGAAGCTCCAGCTACAAAATCCAGGCCCAGAATGAGTCGCTCCTCTTCCCTGCTCGGCCAGATGTACGCGACCCTTGCCGACACATATGGCCCTCAGCATTGGTGGCCCGGCGAAACTCCACTCGAAGTCGTGGTCGGCGCGTATCTCACTCAGAACACCTCCTGGCGAGGGGTGGAGCTGTCTATCAAAAATCTAAAGGCTGAAAACCTTCTTCACCTCGAAGGCCTGCGGGGTGTTTCCGAAGAAGAGCTGCGGATTCTGATCCGGCCCTCAGGATTTATGCTGCGTAAAGCCGCAGCCATCAAAACCTTCATCGCTTTTCTTGACCGGGAACACGATGGATCGCTCGCGCAGCTCGCCGCAAATCCCACAGAGTCAGTCCGCAACCAGCTACTTGCTTTGCCAGGTGTCGGCCCGGAGACTGCTGACGCCATTTTGCTCTATGCGCTCGATCATCCAGTGATGGTCGTAGACGAGTATTTGCGCCGATTGGTCACTCGCCATGGGTTGCTCCATGAAAAGGCGCGCTACGCAGAAATACAGCAGATCGCATTGAACGCATTTGTCGAAGACGACGCCAATACCCGCGCACAACATTACAACGAATTCCACGCGCTGATCGTTGAACTCGGCAAGCGCCACTGCAAAGGGAAAGCTCGCTGCGAAACCTGCCCCTTATCGGCCTCTATTTTTCATCCGCCACTGCTTCCGATTGCAGACGATTTGCACCTTGACGCTTCAGAAGTTCGCCGAGCGCAGACGAAGCGGCTCGAAGCTCCTCGTCTCGCGTCAGACAATCGGGACAAAGGCGCAGCCAATCCCCGCGAGCGTCGGCAATAACGCCGCGCTCGGCGAGTTTTGCAGCAATATCTGCAGCGCCCTCCAGAGGAATTGCAAGAAACGCGCCGTGATCGTCATCGCCACCGATCGCTTTTACTCCTGCATCCCGCAGATACTCTTTCAGTCTCGATAGCAGCTCACGCCCATACACGCGCAATCGATCTACGCCGACGGATAACGTAAATTGCTGGCCGCTTCTCGCCTGGTAATAGGTCAGCACGGGCGGCGTTGCTTCCAGAAATGCATCTCCCCCTGCACGTAGCAGCGGCGGATCATGCCGTTCGTAGCCAAAGGTATTCTCGCGGGCAAACCATCCGGTATCAAGCGGCCTCAGATCACTGTTCAGGACATCCGGCGAAAGATACAGGAAGCAAGCCCCCGGACCACCGCGCAGGTATTTATAGCTGCCTCCAATCACGAAATCAGCGCGCATCTCCGCCACATCGACCGGGATTACACCGATGGCATGATATGCATCGACCAAGAGCTTAGCGCCGGCTGCGTGGCAAGCATCCGCGAGAGTTGCGAGATGATGAATGATCTGGCCGTCCATAAACATCACCTGCGAAATCACAACCAGATCAATACCCGTTCGCAACTGCTCGATGAGCTGACCTACATGAAATGTGCCGGTCGCATCTGCCTCAACCCACCGCATCTCGATCCGCCCAAGCGAAGCATAGTGCTTTAAAAGCAGATCAATGGAGTCGAACTCGCCCCGTGTGCTCAAGACGCGGGGTCGTCCCGGAAGCGCATTTAGGACGGTACGCAACCCCTGGCCGGCAGAAGTTTTCGGAACAATGCAATCGACGCGCGGAGCTCTTATAAGTGTTGCCAGACGCGCCCGAAATGCTTCCTGTTCAGCCAGCCATTCGTCCCAGGCATCCCCAAGTTTCGATTCCCACAGAGCCGTCGCCTCGCGAACATCGTCCGCCATTTGATCGAGCGGCCTTCCAAGCGAGTGGTTCGCCAGGTAAATTCGGTCTTTTGCCCGCACGCGGGAAAAGAGCGGCGCGATGTGTTGCTGCACGTTTTGCTCGTCGAGCGGCGTCCCAGCAAGCTTGTGGATGGCTTCCTCGATCGATGTGTTCACCGCTGCTTCAGCCCCGTACGCACGGCAAACAGCTCCGGGAAAAATGTCAGCTCCAGCGCCTGCCTCAAAAATCCCACGCCTGAAGAGCCCCCCGTTCCAGTGCGAAAGCCGATGATTCGCTCAACCGTCTTCATGTGACGAAACCGCCAGAGCTGGAAATACTCCTCCACATCCACCAGCTTTTCACACATTTCGTAGGCATCCCATTGCTCGCGCGGTCGCTCGTAGATCTCTCGCAACACGCTAACCAGCGCTTCGTTCTTCTGGTAGGGCTCAGCCCAGTCCCTTTCAACGCACTCATTTGGCACAGCGAGGCCCCGCCGCTTCAGATGCCGAAGGAACTCGTCGTAAAGACTCGGCACCTCCAGCACTGCGAGTAAATCGTCGTGTATCGCCGGAAAATCCGCGAAAACCTTAATCGCATCACGGTTCTTATTCCCCAGCAGGAATTCCAGCTTGCGGTACTGATATGACTGGAACCCGGAAGCGTGGCCCAGCACGCTGCGAAACTCCATATATTCAGAAGGCGTGAGCGTCTCAAGCACCGCCCATTGGTCGAATAGCTGCATCTGAATCAGCTTCGCGCGCGACAATATTTTGAAGCAGGGATCGAGCTGGTCATGCTGCACGTGGTGGATAGCCGCAGTCAGCTCATGAATGAGCTGTTTGATCCAAAGCTCCGAAACCTGATGCTGAATAATGAACAGCATTTCGTCATGATGTTGAGGATTGGATAATGGCTTTTGTTGGGCGAGCAGGCCATCCAGGCATAAATATCCCGCGTAGCTCATGCGATCATGGAAGTCCGTGACAATACCTGCTTCCAGCGGCCTTTGGTTCTTTTCGCTCGATGCCATCACTCGAAATTATAGGAGTCTGGCGCCCGCAGGTAAAAAGAGGGCCTGGCAGCACGGAGCTACCAGGCCAGGGAGGCATACAACTATTGAGAAAACGAGTCAGGATGCGCGTGCTCTATAGGGTTTGTCAACCTTTCTGTTACAAATTTTGCTACGGTGCGCCAGTGGAGCAGTGTCCCCTCGTCCACGGAGTGACGGAATCGGCGTTCGGAGCACTATGAATAAGAGCTTTCAGATATTTGTATAATCGGCTGCAGAACAGATGGAGCGTCCCTGTTGGTCTCATTGTCCCTCGCTCCGCTGCACAGGACCGGATAGCGGGACATGGAATCAAATTCTTTTACTTCATACGTCCTAACGGACGGCACCCAACAGACGAGCGGCGCCATTCATCACTCGCCCTTTACGATTGGACGGCTGCCTGATCGAGACCTCGTGCTTGAGAATGTCTTCGTTTCCCGTCAGCATGCGGAAATTCTTCATGAAAATGGAGAGTATTTCGTTCTCGACAAAGGCAGTCGGCATGGCACCTTTGTGAACGGGATGCGGGTACAACGGCACCGTCTGGCACCGCAGGATGTGGTGCATTTTGGCTCGCTCGAAGGCCCAAAATTGCAGTTTGACCCGAAAGATAAAGTCTCTACCTCGACCATTCGCCAGCTTCTGGTACATCTTCCGTCGCCATCGGCCGCCGGAAGCGATCTGGAGAAGCTGCGCTGGTTTCTGGAGGCAGCACGCCGATTAAACACAGTAGGCGCGGTCGACGAAATTCTTGCCTGCCTGGTTGAGACGACACTCGATCTTACGAAGGCGGAGCGCGGATATTTTTTCCTCGGCGACTCAGAGGGGAAATTAAAGCTTACAACCGGGCGCAGCAACAAGGGTGAGCCGTTAACCGATGATTCAACGCTTTCCCATAGCGCCATTCAACAGGCATTGCAGGCCACCGGCGAGTTCATCATTACCGACACGCTAAAGGCGGATATCGCAGCCCGCTCGAAGAGCATGATCGCGCAGAACATTCGATCTATCGTCTGCATTCCCCTGCGTAGCCGTCGCAAACAACCAGGCACAGAACAGGCAAAAAATGACATCCTAGGCGTGCTCTATCTCGACAGCCGGATTCAGGCAGGCAGCCTGACTCAGGTGGATAATGAGCTTCTGCGAACGATAGCGTCGGAAGCAGCGGCGCTGATTGACAACGCCCAGTTGGCGATTGCGGAGGAACATGCGAGGCGGTACCGTGAGGAACTGAATATCGCCGGGAGCATCCAGCAGAGCCTGATGGCAGTTCAGATGCCCGATCTTCCTTACCTCAGTATTTCAGCGCAGTCGGTTCCCTGCAAAGAGATCGGGGGCGATTTCTACGATGTGATCGTCGATGAGGGGCATACGTACTTTGTCATCGCTGACGTTTCCGGAAAAGGTGTTTCAGCTGCCATTCTGGCCTCCACTCTTCAGGGACTCATTTATTCTCAGCTCAAGGCGGGGCAGTCTCTGGAGTCTGTCGCATTTGCTGTGAATCAATACCTTTGCGCCAAGAGCGTCGGCAAATACGCGACGATGTGTATCGTGAAACTGAGCGAAACGGGCAGGCTGGACTACATCAATTGTGGGCATCCCCGTCCCCTGCTATGCGGAAACACTGTCGAGCAATTGCCGGAATCAGACATGCCGGTGGGCCTGATCGACTGGGCGACCTTTCATGCGGGCACAGCCCAGGTGGAACGAGGCATGCGCATCTTTCTCGTGACGGATGGAGTGACCGAAGCGGAAGATGCGACAGGCGAATTTTTTGGTGAGGCGCGACTGGAGAAAGCATTCGAGACGAAACGCAACCTCGAAGGTGTTGTCCAGTCCCTGCAGACCTTCTGCGGATCAACACCGGCAAACGATGATTGCACGATGCTGGAAGTACTTTTCCGCTGAGTGATAATTTGGTGTTCATGCGTAAATCGGCCTGCTTCTTTCTGATGGGAATTCTCTCCTCTGGCACAATTTGCTCCGCGCAAACGCAGCAAACCAACTCCGCATCCTCTGACGATCCCGCGGCTCAAGCTGTTCTCAGCCTTGAACACTGGCGCGAAAGCCGCATTCCGACATTCATGAGTGACTTCGGGGAGTTGAATCGTTACCGCGCAGCGAACGATCAACTCAAGTCCGCGGCTCCGCAAGCAAATCGCGTAATCTTTTTCGGCGACTCCATCACAGACGCCTGGAAGCTGGATCGCTATTTTCCTGACAAGGGCTACATCAACCGCGGCATTGGTGGCCAAACCACCCCGCAGATGCTGATTCGATTCCGGCAGGATGTGATTGACCTTGCGCCGAAAGTCGTTGTCATTCTTGCTGGCACTAACGACATCGCCGGTAACACAGGACCGATGACTGTAGAGGAGACGGAAGCGAATTTGACCTCACTGGCGGAGCTGGCCCGCGCCCACTCCATTCGGGTTGTCTTGGCTTCCGTCACGCCGATTCACAATTATTTTCCCGAGCGGTTGAATATGTTCCTGCAACGGTCTCCGGAAAAGATTCGCCAAGTCAATCAGTGGATGCAGAACTATTGTGCACAGAACAACCTCGTCTACCTGGACTATTTCGGCGCCATGGTAGATGACCACGGCATGATGAAACAGGAACTGGCCGACGACGGCCTGCATCCGAACGATTCTGGCTATCACGTGATGGCGCCCCTCGCGGAGAAAGCAATCGCAAAAGCGCTGGCACAATAGCATACGGCGCGGAAAGAACGTCAATTCATGCCGCAACGCCGCGATTTGTTACCCTGAAAGTACCATGAGTTTACGCTTCAATCCTGGCCAGACGCTGCTCCTTGATGCGGATGACACCTTATGGGAAAACAACGTCTACTTTGAACGTGCCATAGCGTCTTTCATCTCCTATCTCGATCATCACGCTTACACGCGCGAAGAAGTCCGCGCCATGCTGAATGAAGTAGAGCGTGAAACAGTCCGGGAACGGGGCTATGGCGTATCGAGCTTCCAGCACTCGCTGGTGACATGTTTTGAACGGTTAAGCACCGAACCGATTACGCCTGAAAAACATCAGCGCATCGTGAGTTTTTCTCAGTCCATCCGCGAGCAGGAAATTGAACTACTTCCCGGCGTCGCTGCCATATTGCCTTTGCTGGCCTCACGCCATCGGTTGATCCTGATGACAAAAGGCAATGAGCTTGAACAGGCTGACAAGTTCGCGCGTTCCGGCCTTGCGCAGCACTTCACCTCCGTCGAAATTCCTAGGGAGAAAAATCCCGACGCCTATTATTCCGTGTGCCGTAAATACGAACTGCAGCCGCACTCCACCTGGATGATTGGCAATAGCCCAAAATCGGACATTAATCCCGCCCTCGCAGCTGGTTTGCATGCCATCTACATCCGCCACCCCCACACCTGGGTACTCGAACACGAAACCGTAGATGAAGCGAAATACGGACAACATTTTCTTGAACTGACGACTTTTGCAGAACTGCAAGTTCACTTCTAGACGCGGTTTTTCATAACCCGTCCGCTTTGCTATACTTTTAAGAGGACATCGTTTCATCGAGTGCGGAAGTGGTGAAATTGGCAGACACACCATCTTGAGGGGGTGGCGCCGAGAGGCATGGGGGTTCAAGTCCCCCCTTCCGCACCAAAAAAACATCCTACCTATTTGTGAGGTTTCTGAAGAAAGCCGCCCATGTTTTATCTAATTCTAGTTCTCCACGTCATCGTCTGTGTCTTCCTCGTCATCGTCGTACTCCTGCAGCAGGGCAAAAGCGCCGATCTTGCTGGAGCATTCGGCGGGCAGGGTTCGCAGACAGCCTTCGGACCGCGGGGAGCAGCCAATTTGCTGACGCGGCTCACAACGTGGTGCGCAATCCTCTTCATGCTTACCTCCATCGGCCTCACCATCCTTATGCAGAAGCGCAGTGGCGGTCACTCCGTCCTTGAAGGCACTCCCGCGACGCAATCCGTTCCAGCAAAGAAATAGTTTCATCTTGTGTTGAAAAAAGGCAGGCCTCGAGCCTGCCTTTTCTATTTCCTCCCACCCGCTCTGTTACCATCCGATCAAATATTCATTCAAGGACTTTTCCGTGCGCTTTGATCCTCGTCTGCGTCGTCTGCCTGTTCTTTGTCTCTTTGCCTGTCTTACTGCGCAGGCGCAACCAAATTCGTCAAAGGAGATCGCCGTACACGCAGGCCGCCTCATTGATGTACGCAGCGGCCAGGTAACCAAAGACGCTTACGTCGTGATCGAAGGCGAGCGCATCAAAGCCGTCGTGACCAGCGCGCCTAAAGGTGACGCAGTCATCGACATGAGCCAATACACGATTGTCCCCGGCCTGATCGATTGCCACGCCCATATCCTCTCCAATCCCACGACGCAAGCCGCAGGCTCATATCTAATGACCTCGGCACCCCAAGCCACAGTGCGCGGCGTAGCTAATCTGCAGATCTGGCTTTCGCATGGATTCACTGCCGTCCGCGATGCAGGCGAAGAATACCCCTCCTACCCGCAGTTCGCGCTTCGTGAGGGAGTGGCGAAGGGTCTGATCACCGGACCCCGCATCGTCGCAGCGGGTAGCTTTGTTTCCGTCACCGGCGGCCACGGAGACGCCGACCTGCTCTCGCCCGATAAACCAGGCCTCGGGCAGCCCAACACTGTCGACACCGTCGACGATGTAAGCCGCATCGTGCGCCGCGATATCAAATATGGCGCCGACTGGATCAAGCTCATGGCCACCGGTGGCGTGATGGACCCGATCAGCGACTATCGCGTGCAGGAGCTGAGCGAGGACCAGATGGCTCGAGCTGTCGAAGTAGCCCATCGCGCCGGACGAAAGGTTATGGCGCACGCTGAAGGTACAGTCGGCATCAAGGCCGCAGTACGTGCCGGAGTCGACTCGATCGAACACGGCACGCTTCTCGACGACGAGGGTGCTCAGATGATGTCTCAGCGCGGAACATGGCTTGTACCCACGCTTTACTGTTTTCAGCACGATATTGAAACCGGTCTTTCCAAAGGACGCGATCCGCGAAGCATGGACAAAGGCATCGAAATCGTGAAACAACAAGGACCAGCCTTCAAACTGGCGCTCAAGTATCACCTGAAGATCGCATACGGCGTGGATGACGCCGACGTAGACGAGTCGGTATCAAAGGAGTTTGGTGCACTTGTCCGTGGCGGCATGACGCCGCTCGAAGCGTTGCAGGCGGCCACAATCAATAGCGCCACGCTGCTTTCACTCGACAAGGACATGGGCACAATCGAGCCGGGTAAGTATGCCGACCTGGTCGCTGTCTCCGGTGATCCGCTTTCTGACATCACCGTCATGGAGCATGTCTCCTGGGTAATGAAAGGGGGCACAGTCGTAAAGCCTCTTGCAAAATAAAAAGTGTGTAGTTTGCCGGTGTATCCTGTTGTTCCAATGCAGCGTCAGGAGCGAACATGGATTCCTTGCATCCGCAGAAGCACATCACTCAAGCATCAGCCACAACTCCAGCTGCAATTTCCCGTCGTAGGTTCCTCGGAACAGCAGCAGCGAGTCTGGTTGCTGCCGCCTCATTCAATTTCTTGCCAGCCCCTGCGCTCTACGCACAAAGCGCGCTCACTCCAGACGAAGCGCTGAAAGCATTGATGGACGGCAACGAACGCTTCGTCGCCGGGCGGATGACCAGCTTTGAAAACGACCTCAAAATCCTCAAAGAACACAATGCGGAAAAGCAAGAGCCCTTCGCCGCCGTTCTTGCTTGCGCCGATTCCCGCGTGCCCGTCGAACTGATTTTCGATCAGACCATCGGCCACATCTTTGTGGCTCGCGTCGCTGGCAACGTCATCACACCAGAAATTATCGCCAGCCTCGAATATGGCGCGGCTGTATTGGGAACCGAGGTGATCCTCGTTTTGGGACATTCAGGCTGCGGCGCAGTAAAGGCTGCCATTCAAGGCAAGGACGTTCCGGGCCAGATTAGCGGCCTGTTTCCTCATATTCAGCCCGCAATCGACCAGGCAGGCCCGGACCTGGCTGCGGTGACAAGGGCCAACGCCGAAATTCAGGCGAGGCTTCTGAGGGAAGCCTCACCCGTCATCGCGCCGTTGGTGAAAGAAAATAAATTGAAAGTAGTCGCTGGAGTTTATGACATTACAACCGGTAAAGTCACCCTCGCATAGCCTATAGCTTTTCCGGCGCAGGCCCATACTGTTTCAGAAGCTGATCGGCATTGTCGGCCTTCTTTGACCGCCATGTCTCCTCGCACCATCGCTTCATTTCCGGTGAATCTTCCGCTTGCAGTTCCTGATACACAAAGCTCACCACCCGGTCGGTCGGCTCCTCGACCCATGTGTTGCCCTCTCCGTGTACCCGCGAGGCGCCGCGCTCCCAGCCGCGTGGCGTCAAATGCCATTCCGTCCATTCTTTGCGAATTGCCATAGCGACTTATTGTGACGCATTTTGCGCTTTTTGGGCAGCTTCGCTGACAATCAATTTATGATCCTCGAAACATTTCCCGTCGGGCCGCTCCAATGCAACTGCACCATTCTGGCGGACGAGACAACCCACGAAGCCATGGTCATCGATCCCGGCGACAATATTCCACAGATCAGCGCCCGTCTGAATAAGCATGGACTAAAACTGAAACAGATCGTGGTCACGCACGCACACATCGACCATGTGGGCGGTGCTCTCAAGCTCAAGCAACAGACCGGAGCACCTATTCTGCTCAACCAGAACGATTTGCCTTTGCTGCAGATGATGGAGATGCAGGCAGGATGGCTTGGTATCGAGACGCCTGAAGTTGCCCCACCCGATGCCAGCGCCGAAGACCAGCTCATCATCGGTCTTGAAAACTATCCTGCGCAGGTTTTACACACCCCCGGCCACACACCCGGAAGTATCTGTCTGCATTTCGCTCCGCTGAATCTGCTCATCGCCGGGGACACACTTTTTGCCGGCTCCATAGGTCGCACCGATCTTCCCGGCGGAGACTTCAAGCAAATCATCCGGTCACTCCACGACCGAGTACTCACGCTGCCAGATGAGACGCACGTCATTCCCGGCCACGGTGCAACTACAACTATCGGCGAGGAGCGCGAATCCAATCCCTTCCTGCAAAATTAATAGCCGTTTTCTTTGCGCTCAATTTCCAATCATTTAGATCTCAACGCCATTGCTAACGCGAAGAATTGCCTCCATGCCATCCTGAAATTCCTGCTCAGGCGGAAGCAAACTTACTACCAGCCATACTTCTCCGGAGAATCCGAAGAAGTATCCCGGCTGCACGGAAACGCCATGTTTACGAATTAATTCAATGGCCAGTTCTTCATCACTTTGCACCGCTGGAACCCGCAGCACGGCATACCATCCGGCTTCTGTCACCAGGCGGGTCACCATACTCTGCCCCGAGAGCAATTCATCAAGCAATGTTAGATTCCCAGCAACTCGCTTCTGAATCTGCTGCTGTATGGAGCCGCGATGCTGAAGCCAATAAGGCAGTGCGCTCTGCACCGGAGCATTCATAGAGAGAAACGTGTCTGCGATTAATTCCAACCGGGCCGATGCTTCTCTCAATTCAGAATCAGGGCCGAGGGCAGCAATCCAAGCCGCCTTCATCTGTGGCAGTCCGGCAATCTTGCTCATTCCGCTCAACACGAATGTGAGCACCGGGTGCGGACCTCTGGCAAAACTCCGCTCACTTTCCATCAGCGGATAATCGAGAAAAACCTCATCGACAATCAGCGCCAGCCCATGCTCACGGCATAGCTCTTCTAAATGACGACGCTCAGACAATTTTGTGAAATGCCCGGTGGGATTGTTTGGATGCACGAGAGCAATGGCTCGCGTCCGCGAAGTAATGCGCTGCCGTACTGCCTCTAAATCAAGGTGCCAGCCGTGATCGTAAAAAAGTGAATACGGCGCGAGTTTCACATCGTCGAGCACAGCCAGAAAGTCGAAGAGAGGATAACTCGGCTGCGCGATCAGTACTTCATCGCCGGCATCGCAAAGCAGGCGAAAAAGAAAGCTGTACGCCTCACTCGTGCTGGTGGTGAGAAAGAGCTGCGCAGGATCGACAATAGCGCCGTGATCGCGGTAGTAGCCGCACACAGCCTCACGCGCGCTTAAGATGCCCTGCGGATTCGGATCATAGCCTAGAGTCCCACCAGTAACCAGGGGCGACAGTATCGCTTCTGTATCATAGGCAAAGCCACAGCGCGTCGGATTTGAAGCGGTGAGATCGGAAATCGGCAGTCCCGCTTCTCTACGCTCCCGTAATGCGCGTGACAATTCCGTCTCGGCTGTCTCCCATCCTGTACGCGTGGAAAAACGCTGTCGAGCACTCATGCCCATATCTTTTCACAGGCATCGTGAGCACACTTACGGGCCATTCCCTCATAATGAATGGAAAGGAGTGTGCATGCAGATTCGTGCTGTCATTTTCGATTACGGAATGGTGTTAAGCCATCCACAGGATCCAACCGCGCTTAACAACCTACTCACCATCACCGGACTCGACCGCAGCACATTCGACAGCCATTACTGGACCCACCGGCATGCCTACGACATGGGCAAGCTCAATGGCCGCACGTACTGGCAGCAATTTGGTTCTGACGCCGCCGTTGAATTGACAGCCACAGATATCGAACGCCTCATTGAAAATGATGTCCTCATGTGGTGCACCATCAACGAGCCTATGCTCGCGTGGGCCAAAGCACTCGCCGAATCAGGAATGCGGATCGGCATCCTCTCTAATATGGGCGAAGAAACTCTCAGCTACATGCGGCAGGAGTTCGCCTGGCTCGGCGATTTCCATCATCACACGTGGTCCTGCGAGCTGGGCATCGCCAAGCCCGACCCCGCCATTTATCTCTACACTTGCGAGAAACTCGGCATCCCTCCGGCGGAAGCTCTTTTCCTCGATGACAAGCTCGAGAACATTGAGGGCGCACGCCAGGTGGGTCTTAACGCCATCCAATTCCAAAACATTCAACAGTTACAATCCGAGCTCTCCTCCACCAAGCTGCTGAATGGGTTTCCCATGCCCGGATCAAAAGACACCGCGAACGTCTAATTTTCATATGAGTTTGCAATTTTCGAAGAAAGGTTGACTTCGCGATTGATACTGTTTTACTCTATGCCTGTTCGAGCATAGTCTATGACTCCACGAAAAACTTCCGACCCTCGTGATCTCTTCCCCGGTGCGCTGGAGATGATGATTCTCCAATCCGTGCGCCGCCAGCCTATGCATGGCTACGCGCTCGTACAGCACATCAAACAGCGCTCGAATGACCTGCTACAAGTCGAAGAAGGCTCGCTCTATCCGGCATTACAGCGTCTTTTGAAAGCCGGCCTGCTAAAAGCGGACTGGCAAACGTCCGCTACGAATCGCCGCGTGCGGGTCTACAAGATCACGCCAGCCGGAGTAAAGCACCTGGAACACGAAGTTTCAAGATTTGAGCAGATGCTCGAAGGCATCAGTCTTGTTCTGACGCCGGCCGAGTCATAATGCAGAGAAGGAGAGCTGACATGCCTTGGTTCCAAAAACTCTTTTCCCGTCGCCGTATTTACAACGATCTGTCGGAAGAAATTCGTCAGCATCTAGATGAAAAAGTAGAGTTCCTCGTCGCCGAAGGAATGAGTCGCTCGGACGCAGAACACCAGGCACGAAGAGAATTTGGTAACGTAACGCTTCTCGAAGAGCACGGACGCGAAGCGTGGCAGTGGCCAGCCATGAACTCCCTGTGGGCAGACGTCAGGTTCGGCCTGCGTCAGATCGGACGCTATCGCGCATTTACGATCATGGCAGTCACCACTTTGGCTCTTGGCATCGGCGCCAACACCGCCATCTTTACGCTCATAGATTCGATCATGCTGCGGCCATTGCCCTTCCCGCAGCAGGAGCGCTTGATGCGCATCTCCGGCGTCTTTCCTAAGGGATGGATTCGTGAGTTGCAGAACCGCGCTGAGTCCTTCACTTCTATCACCGGATACGGACCGCATGCAGAATCCAATATCGAAGACAAAGATGCGGCAGAACGCGTTTTTGGATCGTCTGTCATGGTCAATGCGTTTGACACGCTGGATATTCATCCCGCACTCGGCAGCTTTTTTTCTCCTGACAACGCAATCGCCGGCCAGAATCTGGTAACTGTCCTGAATTACGGATACTGGCAGCAGCGTTTCGCAGGTAATCCACAGGTGATCGGCCAAACTATCCGTATCGATGGCATCTCGCGAAAGATCATCGGCGTTATGCCAGCCGGAATCAATTTTCCATACACAGATACACAGTTTGTCATCCCTATTTCCTTCAAGGGTGGAGACACCTTTGATCCGTGGAAGGATTTCGGCAACCGCTCAATTGGCCGTCTCAGAGATGGAGTTACTCCCGCAGCGGCTCAGGCCGAACTTCGTCGCCTCCATCCTCATTTGTTGCCGCTCTTTCCGTGGGTCATGCCCGACAGCTGGGAAGCAGACACCACCGTAACTCCTTTGCTTGATTCCGTCATCGGCGATACAGGTCCGCGACTTTTACTCTTGTTCGGCGCTGTCGGACTCATCCTGCTCATTGCCTGTGCGAACGTCGCCAACCTTATGCTGGCCCGCGCCGTGTCGCGCGAGCGCGAGATGGCAATTCGCGGCGCACTGGGCGCCTCCGGATGGCGCATTGTTCGACAGCTTTTAGTGGAAAGCATTCTCCTCGGTATCCTCGCTGGCATCGCAGGTCTTTCCGCAGCATCCTTGAGCCTTCGAGTGCTCACCAGGCTTCTTCCCGCCGACACGCCCCGCGTCGCCGATATCGCTATGCACTGGGACGTCTTTCTGTTTGCCGCAATTGCATCTGTATTGACAGGTGTCATCTTCGGCCTCGTCCCGGCAATCAAGATGGCGTCTCCGCATCTGCAAAGCGCACTGCGTTCTGGCGGCATCAGCGTGGCAGGTAAAGGATCGCAGTACAAGCTCTCCATGTTGCTGGTTGTTGGACAGATTGGCTTATCCGTTGTCGTCATCACCGCAGCCGGATTGATGCTTCACAGTCTCTACAGCCTGTCGCGTGTAAATCCTGGCTTTCGCACAGAGCAGATTCTCACCGCGGAGGTATCGCTCGATTCCTCCGCCTGCAAACAGTCAGGCTATTGTCACAGCTTCTTCCAGCAACTTGAGCAGAAGGCGCACACCATCGCTAGAACAGAAGATGTCGCCCTTGTAGACAAATTGCCTATGACAGGCTCAGACCTGAATTATGTCTACGACTCCGAAGGCAATCCGCGTAGCCCCAGGCAGATTGCCGGACAAGCTGCAGGCCGTATCATTTCGACGAATTATTTTCAGACGATCGGTCTCCGGCTTCTTCGCGGTCGCCTGCTGACAGATTCCGATCAGTCCGGGGCAAGCCGCGCTATAGTCATTAATCAAAAAATGGCTCGGTCTCTCTGGCCAAATCAGGATCCCATCGGAAAGCACATTATCGAGGTCGCCGATGAACCAACACCGGCGACACTCGATCTCAACGCCGCTTCTATCGTCGTCGGCGTCGTCAGCAACACGCATCACGATAGCCTGGCCAGCAATTTCGATGAAGAAGTTTATCTGCCTATGACGAGAAGCAATGAGCAACCACAGATGACGATCCTGCTGCGCTCTCATCTTCCAGCAACACAATTGACCAGTGGATTACGCAGAGCTGCCGCAGAGTTGGATCCTCTCGTGCCGGTTACTCATGTCCGTTCGCTGGGCGAAGTCGTCGCTGCCTCTGCTTCAACTCCTCGCTCTCTCGCCATTCTTCTTCTCGGCTTCGGCGCGCTGGCTGTAGGCGTAGGATCAGTCGGCGTCTACAGTCTCATCGCCTACGTAGTCAGCTGGCGTCGTCGTGAGATCGGCATACGCATTGCGCTTGGCGCGCCGCGCTGGCAAATCGTGCAAGCTGTAGTGAAACAGAGCCTGCTACTCTCCATTGCCGGATCCATCACCGGCCTCGCCGGAGCAATCGTGTCGGCCAGCCTTCTGCGGAATTTCCTCTTCCAGGTAAGCCCCTTCGATCCACTTACATTTTGCGCGGTTCCGCTGCTGATGATCATCCTTGCACTCATCGCCGCCTGGGCTCCTGCCCGGCGAGCTGCCTCCATTGATCCCATGCTCACCTTGAGAGGCGAATAATGGGGTGGCTGCGACAACTATTCTCGCGCCGGCACATCTATGCCGATCTTTCAGAAGAAATTCGTCATCACCTCGATGAAACAGTGGAAGCGCTCATTCATGAAGGCATGAATCGCAAAGACGCGGAGCACGCGGCGAAAAAGAAGTTCGGCAATGCAACCCTGATCGAAGAGCGCAGCCACGAGCTGTGGCAATGGCGGCGGCTGGAATCTTTTTGGGCCGACTTGAAATACGGGCTGCGGCAACTCGCAAAAGCTCCCGGCTTTTCGGTCACCGTAATCATTACGATTGCTCTCGGCATCGGAGCCAATGCTGCGATCTTTAACCTCATGCGGGCCGTGGTCTTCCCAACACTGTCCGTTCCAAATGCCAAAGAGATGTACCAGCTGCGCTCGATCAGCACACCCAACGATGCAGCATGGCTCTACTCCGGCCCAGCTTTTGACCGCCTGAGATCCGCATCCATCAGACAAGCCGACATCGCTGCGCACACCTCCGTAGCGGAGTGTAATGTCTTTTCGAACGGCAGCAGCGGGATCGATACGGCGAGGATGCAGTTGGTCTCAACCAATTTCTTTTCTACGCTTGAAGTTCTCCCCACTCGCGGACGATTTCTCCTGAACAGCGACTCAGCTCCAACTGGCGGCGCATGGCACGCGGTTCTGCGCTTTGGATTCTGGCAACAGCATTTCGCCTCTGATCCTGCGATCATCGGCAAGTCCCTGCTTATCAATGGAGCACCCGTCGTGATCATCGGCGTCGCGCCAAAGCAATTCAGCGGCGTGATCCCCGGTGAAGTGCCTGATCTCTGGCTGCCGCTCGAAGCACAAAAGGACGTGCGCTATGCCGCACCCTTCGATTCGCTTGGCTACGGCAGCGGTGTAAGCCTGTCCGCGCCTTATCGGCACCAGGAAGCACTTTTCTGGCTCACGCTCATTGCGCGAGTACCTCGTGGCTTGGAATCGTCGGCAATAGCGGCGTGGACGCATGCCTTCCAGCCTGATCTTGATCTCGCCGCTCGCTTCGCGCCCGAAGAAAAGCGCGCAGCTAACAAGGCAGTTCCCTTCACGCTGCATCCGCTCGCTCAAAGTGAGAGCGTAGTGTTCGATCGTTATTCACAGCCTGTCACCGTTCTTATGATGATGGTTGCCGCTGTATTGCTCATCGCCTGCATCAATCTTGCAAATCTGCAGCGCTCGCGGCTCATCGCACATACACATGAATTCGGAGTGCGAGCATCGCTCGGTGCAGGTCGCGGCCGAATCCTACAACAACTTCTGGTGGAAAGCGGGCTGCTCACCTTCATCGGCGGTGTGACGGCGGTGATCATAGCCGTCATAACAGGACCCATTCTGCTGCGCTGGGCGTCGCCGGGAGCCGAGCCGATTCCGCTGGACCTGAATCTTTCAGCCGATGTCTACAGCTTCATCGCTGCGCTGCTGGCTCTTACATTCTTCGCCTTCGCGTTTATCCCGTCTTTTGCAATCACGCGTATGGACCTCGCGAGCGCCGCACGAAGCCATCGAACACTGACGCAATCTCCAAGCGGAGCATTCTCGAACATCCTGCTTTCTTCTCAGGTTGCGTTGTCGTTGCTTCTGCTTGCGCTCGCCTCCATGTTTGCTCGAACACTGGTCAACCTTAATCACGTAGATACCGGTTTTGACCGCCAGCACATTCTCACGGTGCGATTCGCCTTCCATCGCGCTGGATACACACAACCGCGTGTGCGTGCCCTCGCCACAAATACTTGAGAGCGTGCAATCGATTCCTGGCGTGCGGTCAGCCGCGCTCGATATGTGTCTTCCGCCTGGGTGCCTCTGGAACAGCGTCATCCACGTCGCCGGGCATCCCGAACTAAGCGAAAGCGCCATGCAGTCTCATCAGGACAACGTAGGCAGTGGATATTTTCGTACGCTTGGCATTCCAGTTGTGAAGGGTCGGGAGTTTGATAATGGCGATCGAGCCAGTTCGCTATCCGTTGCGCTCGTGAATCAATCACTGGCGAAGAAACTCTTCGGAGACACGAATCCACTGGGGCAGAAAGTCGGCTTTGGACCGCCTCCAGCAGACGCGCAATTCACCATCATCGGAGTTGTGAGCGATGCCCGCGTCGATGATCTCCGCTCTACGCCACCGCCGATTTTCTATCAGCCCATAGCTCAGACCGATTACAACGTAAACAGTATTGCAATCCGAACCAGCGGGGAACCGCTTCCAGTAGCAAGCTCGGTGCACCGCGCGCTCCTCGCAATCGATCCGCAAATGCCTATAACGGAAATCCACTCGCTCGCGACCGCTTATGACAGAACCGTCACCACCGAGCATCTTCTCGTCAGGCTGACATCCATCTTCGGCGCTCTCGCATTGGCGCTGGCTGCTGTCGGAATCTACGGTGTCCTGTCCTTCCGCGTAACACGCAGCACCAGCGAGATCGGCGTCCGCATGGCTCTGGGCGCTACCCGCACAAACATTATTCGCATGGTTATGGCACAGGCGGTGCGCGTACTTCTTTTCGGTGGAATTCCCGGGATCGCGCTCTCTATGATCGCTGGTCGCATGATCCGAACTCTGCTCTTCGGTGTACGCGGCACAGATGTCTTCTCAATGCTTACCGCAATTGCCGTTCTCAGCGCGACAGCAGCGCTCGCCAGCTTCTGGCCTGCGCTGCGTGCCGCATCGGTCGATCCTATGCAATCGCTGCGAGCGGAATAATCTCTTAGTTGCTTTCCAGCGCTGCGATTTCAGCTTCGGGAATCGCCACCTGTTCCACGATCTCCACATCGAAACCCTGCAACGCAGGAACATGCGTCGGCGTATTCGACAGTAACCTCACCTTGTGAATGCCGAGGTCAGCCAGAATCTGGCCTCCGAGTCCAACCTGGCGAAGCGTCCGTTGATGGCGATCATCGTGCCCTTCACGCGATCGAGATTCCCGGTGCAGGATGATGCGATGCGGCGCGATGGAGCGATCGATATCAAAGCCGCGGCTGGTGTTGTGCAAATAGATCAGCGCACCGCGTCCCGCATCTGCTATCGCTTTGAGCGAGCGCTGCATAATGCCGTGACAGTCGCACGATGTGGCCCCGAAAACATCTCCCGCAAGGCAGTGCGAATGTACGCGCACCAATACCGGTTTATCGCCTCTGCTCACATCACCCTTCACCAACGCGATGTGACTCTCGCCGCCATTCACTTCGCTCTCATACGCAATCATGCGGAAGTCGCCATAAGGCGTCGGCATTTCGCTCTCAGCAACGCGAACAATGTATCGCTCATTCTGCAACCGGTAGCGAATCAATTCCGCAACCGTCAGTATTTTCATTCCGTGCTGCTCGCAGAAGTCGACCAGATCCGGCACACGTGCCATCGTGCCATCATCTTTCATGATTTCGCATATCACGCCCGCAGGAATAAGCCCGGCCATGCGAGCAAGATCGACTGAAGCCTCCGTCTGCCCGGCGCGCACCAGCACGCCGCCTTTCCGCGCGCGCAATGGAAAGATATGTCCAGGCCGTGCAAGATCATTCGCCGTCGAAGCCGGATTGATCGCAACCTTAATCGTATGCGCCCGGTCATGAGCCGAGATGCCGGTGGTGACACCTTCCCGTGCCTCGATCGTCTCGGTAAACGCCGTACCAAAGCGCGATGAGTTCTGCTGCGTCATCGGCCCCAGGCGCAGATAATCGGCGCGATCCTCGGTCAGTGTCAGGCAAATCAGGCCTCGACCATGCTTCGCCATGAAGTTAATCGCTTCCGGCGTAACGAACTCGGCGGCGAGAGTCAGATCACCTTCATTCTCGCGGTCCTCATCATCGACAACCACGATCATGCGGCCAGCCTTGATCTCTTCAATCGCGCCCGGAACATCGGTAAAAAGAGCTTTTGCAGCCATACATCTATTGTCCGCCACCCTGCTCTTATTCGCCAGTGGTAACTGCCTACTTGCTCTTCCGGCCCGTATGAAAGATGCTGGCTGCATACTTATTACCCCATCACAGAGGTTGCGAAGCTGGTTATGCGAGCCAAGTTCATCTGCCTGCTCTTTCTCATCGTTCTTTTCAGTGCTACCACTCACGCGCAGGGCACCGTGCCGTTCTTCCAATACACTGGCAGCGGAAATTCCTATACGCTTTTCGGCCAGGACCCGTCAGCCGGAAAAAGTACTACCGTCCCCACCGTGCTTGTTCCGGTCAAGCTCGCCTTCGAATCAAGAAAAATCGACGGCAAGCCTTTCACCATGGACGCGACGTCAGACGTAGCCAGCATCCTCCATTCGCCGATTTACTCTGACTTTCCTTTCGCCGCCGCGGGCAAAACGCAATATGCCGATGCCATACTGCGCACCACCTTCCCAGCTGCCAAAAACTGGCATACCCTCCTCGGCAAGCCCGAAGTAAAAGCCGTCGAAATCACCATCCCTACCGGCTACGGCTACATTCTCTCTTCGAAGAAGACCGGCACGCACGTCGCTGTCGTCGACCTGGAGTTCCTTCAGCGCGAGCTCTTCAAACAGATTCCAAAGCAGGACGGCAAGCTCGTCATAGCAGTAACGCATAACACCACCTACTACGCCTTAGGAGATGCCACCGTCTGCTGCTCGTGGGGAACCCATGGTGTCGACCCGGCTACTGGAAATTCGTTTGTTCTTAGCTCTTATATTCACGACGCGCCTGCTGTTGTCACGGACAGAGATGTGCAGCCGCTCACGCAACAGCTTGCCGAGTTTATTCATGATCCGCTGTACGACCCGTTCATTGAGAGCGAAGGTCACGACGCAAAATCGCAAGGGAATATTTTTCCACGCTGGCTGCGTCCCGCCTCGATGCATCCGGGAGATGGCGGGAGTTGCGGCGGCACCAGCGTCGCTTCCAGATACTTTCTACTGGAACCAACCAACACAAATCTGAAAAACAATTTTCCCTCATCGAAACCGTTCGCAATCAGTGCCGGAAAAATGAGCTACCACCTGCAGAATGTCGCTCTGCTCCCCTGGTATCTTGGCAACGGATCAAACCTGGGCAACACATATAGTTTCCCCGACCCGCATGCACTCACTGCGGCTGCGCAACCCTGTCCCGCACGCCGTCCACGCTCTGAAGAGTCCGCGCCCTTTACGCCTTCAGTCTCGGCCATTCCATCCAAGGGCTCTCCAAACGGTCATGAGCTCATCGGATACTGGGAGGGCTACGGTCGAGCTGATTTTCCGCCTCGCGAGATCTCCCCGCAATGGGATGTCGTTATCGTCGCCTTCGCAACGCCGGATCACAACGCTCCCGAAGGCACTCTGCAATTCCACACCCCCGCCGGCCTCGAGCCAGCTGAGTTCAAGGCCGACATCGCGAGCCTCAAGAGCCAGGGCAGAAAAGTCATCATCTCGCTCGGCGGCGGCGGTCAGAACTTTACTCTTGCCGATCCAGCGCGTGTTCCCAACTTCGTCTCTTCTGTCACCAGCATCGTCAGCGAGTACGGCTTCGACGGCATCGATATCGACTTTGAAAGCCCTTCGCTTTCCATCGCACCCGGAGACGCCGACTTTCGCCATCCCACCACCCCTTCCATCGTCAACCTGATCTCGGCACTGCGTCAGCTGCACGATCACTTCGGTCCCGGTTTCATGATCAGTCTCGTCCCCGAAGGCACGCAGATTCCATCCGGCTATCCTAGCTACGGCGGTCAGTTCGGCTCTTATCTGCCGATCGTCTACGCTCTTCATGACATTCTTTCCTTTGTAGACGTGCAGGACTACAACACCCCGCCACTCCAGGGTCTCGATGGCGAAATCTACCAGCCGGGGTCCGTCGATTACCACGCCGCCATGACTGAGCTTCTCCTGCACGGATTCCCCGCAGGAGGCGATCCAAACCAAGTCTTTCCTCCGCTGCCAGCCAACAAAGTAGCTGTGGGATTTCTCACCGGTGACGTCATGCCGGCCACCGTCAGCCAGGCAATGGACTACATCATTACCGGCAAAGCTCCTGCCGGAACCAGATACAAACTCCTGCAGCCGAAAGGCTATCCCGGCATGATCGGAGCCATGTTCTGGACCATTGATGACGACCGCAGGGAGAACTATAGATTCTCCAACGTTGTCGGTCCGCAGTTGCATCGTTACGCGGCTGCGCCACAGAAATAGAGCGAATTCCTCTGAGGTAATCCAGACCAAAAGCCGTCATTCTGAACCGAAGGCGACGAATCTCTAACCAGCGTGGCTTGGGATTCCTACTTCCTGCGGTTGTCGGAATGACGGAGGTTTGTTATTGAAAAATGCTACGGAGGATTGATTTCAAAACTGAAGTTTTGACTGGCGGCGCGTTAGGAAACGGCGGATGGAAGGATCGCGTTCGAGGCCGATGGCGACCTCGTAGGCGTGATGGGCGTCGCAATGCGCGCCAGTTCTAGCCAGCAGTTCGGCGCGCGCCGCCCAGTATGGCTGATATTCAGCGAGGCGCTCATCCTCAGCCACATCCTGCAGAGCTTTGAGGCCAGCTTCCGCTCCTTGTGCTTCCGCGATCGCAAGAGCACGATTGATGGCGACGACGGGAGAGTGCATGAGCGAAAAGAGCGTATCGTACAGCTGCAGGATCGCTTCCCAGTTCGTACCGCCCATCGCACGCCGCTCGACATGGGCTGACTGGATGGCGGCTTCCAGCTGATAGCGCCCGATGACGCCCATAGTGCTGGCGCGCATAAGCATCTCCTCGGCTTCGCCAATCATCTCGAGGTCCCAGAGAATCGGGTCCTGCGCGGTGAGCGGAATGTATTCATCGCACCCGCTGCGCCGTGCCAGGCGGCGGGCCTGGGCATAAAGCATAAGAGCGAGCAGGCCCAGCGCTTCCGGCTCGGATGGCAGTAGCTCGATGACCATGCGGCAGAGGAAGATAGCTTCTTCCGCAAGATCGCGGCGCGCGGCATCGGTACCCGCAGCGTCGCTCCATCCTTCGGCGAAAGCGGCATAGATGGCTTCGAGCACGGTATCCAAACGATCAGGAAGCTCTTCCCTTTCAGGAATGCGAAATGGGATTCCGGCTTCGCGGATTTTACTCTTGGCGCGGACGAGCCGTTTACTCATGGCCGTAGGCGACATGAGAAAAGCGGAGGCAATGGCTGCGGCGTCGAGTCCGAGCAGAACCTGCAGGATGAGTGGCGCGCGAACGGCGGCGTCAATGGCAGGGTGCGCGCATGCGAAGATCAGCGCGAGACGGCGGTCGGGGATTTCGCTGTCTGCGGGGATGTCTGCGAGTATCTCGCCAATCTGTTGGAGGTAAAGATCGACTGCATCCTTGCTGTGCTGCCGCCGCGTCATGTCGATGAATTTGCGGCGGGCCACCGTCAGAAGCCATGCTTCCGGGTTTGCCGGACAGCCGTTCCGCGACCAATCGGCCAGGGCTGATGCAAAAGCTTCCGAGAGCGCATCCTCCGCAGCCGCTACATCGTGCGTGCGTGCCGCCAGAAAAGCGACCAGCTTGCCATAACTCCGGCGCGCAACTGCTTCTGCGGTGCTATGGGCGTTGGCAGGCTCTTGCCGGATTTGAGGCTCATCGGTACGAAACATTCGCAATTTTCCCAGAGAGCGATGACGGCACGCTGTCCCAATTCTCTTTCGTGCAGCCTAATTTGAAATATGGCAAATCAGGGCCCGGCATTTCTAATACCGTGCCCCCTTTTGCCGCAAGAGTGCGTTAGACGTACTGCGCGGCCGACATTTCCCATACCGGCCGAACTTCAATCGTGCCATGGCCTGCACCGGGGCAACGGGCTGCCCAGGCGAGCGCTGCGTCGAGATCCGCTGCTTGGATCAGATAGTAGCCGCCAAGTTGCTCTTTCGAATCCACATAGGGCCCGTCGAGCACCTGTGATTTCCCGTCCCCGGTTCGGACGGTGGTTGCTGTTGAGACCGGTTGCAGGCGATTACTGCCAATATAAGCACCTGCGCTCTTCAGGGCTTCGGTATACGACATATAAGCCGCGTACCCCTGCTGCTGTTGGGCTGGGGTCAGTGCTTCCGGCTTCGTTTGAGTAGAGGAGTAACAGATATTGCATGGAGAAACCTCCGCGTTGAATTGTAGCTACTACCATGACGCGCGGAGATTGGGGATTTGGACAGCCGGCGTATTTTTTTAGAAGCGCAGCGAATTCCACGCAAATCGGCCAACTCATACTGAAAAACTGGCTGAAAAATCTCCTGAACGCAGGAACGCCGCCCATTCGGGCGGCGTTTCTGTTTACTCATTCAAGCCTGGCTTACAAGGTCGATTCGATCTCAAAGCCCCATGCTTCCAGCAGCGCCTCAGGAATATATTTCGAGTTGCGATTACGCCGCGCCCATTCACGCAGCCGGGTGGAGCGCACATACTGATCCGGGGTCAGCTTATATTCCTTCACGACCTGTTCGAAGGAAGTTACAGTGGGTACGACCGGACCTATAGGCTCCGGTTTACCCCAATTGGGATTGCCACGACGTTTTGCCATATTTTTTTGATTACCCCTAGCAAGTTAGGTGACGTACAGAAACTCCGGCGAAGACGGGGATACCAGCAACCTGCAGACTCGCCGAGAAGTCACAAACTCTTTTATTTTAGGTATATTTTCTCCAAAAATCAATAGAAAAATAGCGCTATTACGAAACGAAATAGCCTCTAAAACCACTATCTTTGAATGGATTTTCGGCAGATTACCTGTCTACACAATCATTAGATGGGGTGATGACCAGTAAGGTTTCGTACTTTATGTAATATTGCCTTAACATATGAGCGTGATTGACTCATATTTCATAGAGGCGACTTGACAAACGTCTCCTGACTTCCCTACATTAGCAATCAAAGAGTGAAAGTGCTAAAGCCCCGAAATGAGTCGTTTTGGCACTTAAAGCTCCTCAATTTCGCAGTAAAACATCCTGATTTCAGCATTCAAAAACCGCGAGAGATTCTCGCGCGAAGGAGAAACACCGCAATGGCAACTGCAACTGTAGCCACTACCTTTACTCCGCTGCACGACCGCATCTTGGTTCGCCGAGTGGACGAGGGCGAGACCGTTCGTGGCGGAATCATCATTCCGGACACTGCCAAAGAAAAGCCGCAGGAAGGCGAAGTGATCGCCGTCGGCAAGGGTAAGTCCAACGACGAAGGCAAGGTTTTCCCGCTCGATGTAAAGTCTGGCGACCGCGTCCTCTTCGGCAAGTATTCCGGCACCGAAATCAAGATCGATGGCGAAGAATTCCTCATCATGCGTGAGGAAGAAGTCCTCGGCATCTTGAAGAAGTAACTTCCACCCAGGTTAGATTCGCGAACCTGGGATACCCGGATTCGTGAATTTCATACGGAGCCACAGGCTCCGCGATGTAAGGAGAATTGGAAATGGCAAAGCAAATTCTGCACGGAGAAGATTCCCGCCAGGCGATTCTGCGCGGCGTGAACACTCTGGCTGACGCTGTCAAGGTGACGCTCGGTCCCAAGGGCCGCAACGTCGTCATTGAAAAGAAATTCGGTTCGCCCACCATCACCAAGGACGGCGTAACCGTAGCCAAGGAAATCGAGCTGAGGGATTCGCTCGAAAACATGGGCGCACAGATGGTGCGCGAAGTTGCATCGAAGACCTCGGACGTTGCCGGTGACGGAACCACCACCGCAACCGTGCTTGCACAGGCCATCTATCGCGAAGGCGTGAAGACGGTTGCCGCGGGTGCAAACCCGATGGCGCTGAAGCGCGGCATCGACAAGGCTGTCGAAGCGATCAACGGCAAGCGAGATGAGAACGGTGTCGTCACAGGCGGCGCTCTCTCGAAGCTCTCGAAGCCGGTTTCGGGCGAAATGATTGCCCAGGTCGGCACCATCTCTGCCAATTCTGACTCGACCATCGGTAACATCATTGCCGAAGCGATGAAGAAGGTCGGCAAGGACGGCGTCATCACCGTTGAAGAGTCGAAGACCCTCGAAACGCTGCTCGATGTCGTCGAAGGTATGCAGTTCGATCGCGGCTACCTGAGCCCCTACTTCGTCACCGATCCGGACCGCATGGAAGCAGTGCTCGAAGATCCCTACATCCTGATCTACGAGAAGAAGATCAGCTCGATGAAGGACCTTCTGCCTCTGCTCGAGCAGGTTGCCCGTCAGGGTAAGCCGCTCGTCATCATCGCAGAAGACGTGGATGGCGAAGCGCTGGCGACGCTCGTGGTCAACAAGCTGCGCGGCACGCTGAACGTGGCTGCCGTCAAGGCTCCCGGCTTTGGCGACCGTCGCAAGGCCATGCTGGGAGATATCGCTATCCTGACCGGCGGCAACGCGATCACCGAAGACCTCGGCTTGAAGCTTGAGAACCTCAAGATCGAAGACCTGGGCAAGGCGAAGCGCGTCACCATCGACAAGGACAACACCACCATCATCGAAGGCCGCGGCGAGTCCAAGGCCATCGAAGGCCGCGTGAAGGAAATCCGCAACCAGGTCGAAAAGACCACTTCCGACTACGACCGCGAGAAGCTCCAGGAGCGTCTTGCGAAGCTGGTCGGCGGCGTCGCCGTCATCAAGGTCGGTGCGGCTACCGAAACCGAGATGAAGGAGAAGAAGGCCCGCGTGGAAGACGCGATGCACGCAACCCGCGCTGCCGTGGAAGAAGGCATTGTCCCGGGTGGTGGTGTGGCCCTGGTTCGCTCCGCGAAGGATGTGGACGAGCTTGTGAAGACGCTGCAAGGTGACGAGAAGATCGGTGCACAGATCGTCCGTCGCGCCATCGAAGAGCCGCTGCGCCAGATCGTCGCCAATGCCGGCGAAGAGGGTGCCGTGGTTGTGGGCAAGATCCACGAATCCAAGGAATCCAACTATGGCTACAACGCTGGAACCGGGGAGTACGAAGACCTGGTGAAGGCTGGCGTCATCGACCCGACGAAGGTAACGCGCACTGCCCTGCAGAACGCGGCCTCCATTGCCGGCCTGATGCTGACCACCGAAGCTATGGTCTCGGAGATCCCCGAGCCTAAGTCTGCTGCTCCGGCAGGCGGCCACGGCGGCGGCATGGAAGGCATGTACTAAGAACTTGCTGTCCAAGGAAAGGCGCTGTTACGGCGCAGGAAGGCCCCGCAAAAATGCGGGGCCTTCCTCGTTTGAGGAAAGAAGCGGATGGGAACTAATTTCTGTGAGATCCGGCTTGGATTTAGAGTTGCCTCGAGGTAAGATCAGCCTTCTAGCTCAAAGGGCTCTGATTGTTGAGGACGCATGCGCATGTCGGCAAAAGCTCTCTTTTGTATTTCCTTCCTGCTGACGCTCTCTCTCTCCAGCGGATGGTCCCAGTCGACCGAGAAGGCGACACTGTCTCCCACCGTAAAGACTAAAATCGCCAGTCAGTTGAAGGAGTCCGGCACTGGCTCCCTGTTCGCCTTCACCGATACTGGAGAGAAAACAGCAGCGATCCCTATAAATACTACAGAAAAAATTCGATTTCATTCGCTCGAGGACTACCTCGCATCCGCGCAGGACGCGATGAAAAAAACGAACGACACAAACGAAGCTACCGCTGTTGCAAAACCAATTGCCTCCTGCAAAGATCCCAAAGCGCTCGAACCGCCTCCATCATGCGTGGTTTGCAAAGACGGCACTATTCTCTGCTCGAACGCTAAATTCGGCATGAGAGTCACGATGGATGAACAGCATCCACAGGCAGTTCATCCACAGGACTAACGAATGAACACCACCTCCGGAGGCGGTATGGGCACCCCGCCTGCAGGATCGCCGCCTCCTACTGGCACCGTCACTGTGTCGCCTGTCTCCCTGCCGTCCAACATTCCAGCAACATGGCTGGATGAGATCAAAGATGCCGTCAAATCGGATCGCCCATCCATGGTCGGCATGTTGCTCGGCAGTTCCCTTGTATCGGCTCTGATCGCTGCGGGGACAGCCTTTGGTACAGCCTATTTCACCATCAAGGCAAACGGTGATCTGGAGATGAAAAAGGCAGACTTAGCGACGCGACAAGCCGAATTGAAGGACACACTGAGCGCTTATGACCAGCTGGATCAACGACTTAGTCAGCTTCTGATGCAGCTAAAAGGCGTCGCCCAGCTGATACAAATTTCACAGAGCTATCACACTACTCCAGGCAATCTAAAGGCAGAGTTACAGGGTCTGGGAGTGAGCGAAGGCACAATCCTCGCTATGAAAGCAGATTCACATATCTCTCCCCGGGCATGGCAGGCGGTCGATAAACCTCTCGGGGAGCTTGCCTCCGCAATTAACCAAGCCAACTTGAAGGCCGATAACTTTCCGTCTGCAGAAACGATGATCGAAACCGATCTGAACAACGCCATCGAAGAAGTACGCAAAGAAAAAACTGACTTGAAAACCGAATATTTCAGGTGATTTTTTATCCCGCAGCGAACTTTACCTTCTTTTTCTTCCCATAAATAAAAATCCATCAGATCGACAGAATGTTAGGTAATCCCCAAAAGTAACCAGGATTTTGTTACCCGTCTGGTTAGTTTCGGCTATTCTTAAATCCGAACCACACCGATATCTCCCTTAAAGCGTTGAGGTACCAGGATGAAGTGCTTATTGCCGTTCATCATCCTGCTATGTGTATGTTGCGGAGCAAGTTGCCGATCTGCACAAGCAGAAGATGACAACCTGCCGTCTGCTCCGTCGCCAAACGTGGCCGAAAATACACCAAACAAGCCCGTTCCGCACAATTACCGTCCGGCGATGCCGGTCACGACCATTACCTGGGGTATGAAGCTCAGATACGCCGTACGCAGCACCGGCTCCTTCCGCAATTTTCTGGAGGCCGGGTTTGTTGCTGGGATTCCCAATCTGCCTTCTGCGCCGGAGCAGCCCCAGCCACCGGCGACTATCACCATCGATGGCGTGCAGAATTATGCCAATGCGATGGATGCTTACGGGGATGCCATGGACACATGGCGGCGCTCCAGCGAAGACGAGTTACGCTATCGCGGACGCCGCTTTGCGGTGGGATTGACGACGGCAGAAACCCGCCAGTTGCTCAGCAATTTTGTCCTTCCTGTAGCGCTGCGACAGGATCCTCGCTACGTTTCCGCCTACATAGACGGCAGCTTCAGCCAGAGAATGTGGCATGCGGTAAGCGCAATCGTCGTGACCCGCAGCGACAACGGCAGACTGGCTCCCAATTACTCCAAGATTGGCGGCACAATCGCTGCGGCCTATCTCGGCAAATCTGTTTACGCAAAAGAATTTGACGTGCCCCAATTGCAGACCGGGCAATTTGTCTGGCGCTATACCGGCTACAGCCTCGCCGGAGACCTGGCGACGAATGTAGGCCGGGAGCTCGTCCGTTCAGCCATCAAGCCCGATATCGAGATGTACACCTCTCAGGGCGAGGCAACCGAAGATTCTTATTATCCACTCTCGGTTGGCGGCAAATTTTTCTATTGGGTTCGCAGCACATGGGGATTGCGCAACTTTATTCAGGGCGCCCTGATCGCAGGCATGCCCGACATTCCCGATCAGCCCGCCCAGCCGCCTGTGCCAAACATCACGACCGAAGAAGAGGCGTTGGCCTTCGACGCGATCTTTGTACAGTATGGAAAAGATGTCCAGGCATGGCGTGACAATCTGGAAGGCGATGTCCGCTACCACGAGCGCAGATTTATTGGCGGTTTCAGCGAATCTGAGACGCAGCAGTTTCTCGCCAATTTCGCGCTTCCTGCAACCTTCGGAATGGATCCACGCTATATACCGCTTGGTTCCGGACATTCAGGTAGCACCCGCATGGGGAACGCCTTTACCAGTCTCGTAGTGGGCCACACGGACTCAGGGCGTAAGTTTGTCAATATTCCGCTGCTGGCGGGAACCGTGGGCGCAGCTTTTATGGCCAAGGAAATGTACTATCCCAAACTCGGCGTACCGGAACTGGAGCGTAACGACGTCATGGCGAAAACCATCGGCTTCAATCTAGGCGCCGATGGCCTGTTGAATCTTTTCGGAGAGTTTTTCATCCGTAAGGGCTTCTGAGATCACTCCGAGAGCTGCTTAAAGACTTTCTGCCAGCGAAGCTTTACAGTGAGAGCACGAGCAGACATTGAGCAGTTTATTTTGGAGGAAAGATGAGCCAGAGATTTGCGGGCAAAGTGGTTCTCGTCAGCGGTGGAACGGGCGGTCTGGGACGTGCTGTCACTTTGGCATTTTTGAAGGAAGGTGCCGACGTCGTTGTTACTTATCAAAAGCAGAGCGAGCTCGATGCACTGAAAGACGCTGCACAAGAACATTCTTCCAGGCTTGATGGGCACAAGGTAGACGTGACCGACGAAGTGGCAGTTAGCGCGTTGGTGGATGATACGCTGCAAAAACACGGCAAACTGGATGCATTGGCGAATACCGTCGGTGGTTACGCTGGCGGTCTGAAGCTTTGGGAGATGGATGCAAAGGTCTTCGACCAGATGTTGCAACTGAACCTACGGTCAGGCTTTGCACTTTCGCGTGCCGTTGTTCCGGCGATGCTGAAACAAGGGCATGGGAGCTATCGTGAATGTCGCTGCGAAAGCGGCTATCGATCACGCTGCAGGAGCATCGGCCTATGCGTCATCGAAAGCAGCCGCTGTGGCGCTCATGGACTGTCTGGCCGCTGATCTTATGGGAACGGGTGTTCGCGTCAATTCAATTCTTCCGAGCATTATCGATACCCCAGCGAACCGCGCAGCCATGCCGGATGCCGACTTCAGCTCCTGGCCGAAGCCTGAAGAACTCGCCCGCGTCATTCTCTTTCTTTGCAGTGACGACAGCTCGGCAGTTCACGGTGCCGCCGTGCCTGTTTATGGCAGCCGCTGAATTGTTGCCAATCCGCATATAGAAAAGCCCCGCAAGTTGCGGGGCTTCGTGATTAACATGACAACTATTTCAAGCGATTCATGATCTCATCGAGCGCCTGCTTCGAGGGGCGCGTGCGCTCCTGCGGAAGGGTTGCAAGTGGCTCATCGACGAGATTGAGCAGGCTAGTGAAGCTTGGCTTCTCGGTGTCGATGTAGAAGACACCTGTAAGAACCTCGCCCTTCTCGTGCGCTTCCATCAGTGCCTTCACTGCGGTCACGCGGCTGGTCGGGTCATAGTCTTCCTGCAGCTTACGCAAACGCAGGTGCGAACCATCGTGCATTTTCACGTCGTAGGTCGAGCCTTCGTCGTAGTCGATGGCAATGTCTTCGAAGTGCGGCACAAAACCAACTTCGGTGATGGCCTCTTCGTGTTCCTGCATGTACTTGTAGCTCTTGGTCGAGCCTTCGTGGTCGTTGAAGGTGACGCAGGGTGAGATGACATCGAGCATCACCGTGCCTTTGTGCGCGAGTGCTGCCTTCAACATGGCGAGGAGCTGCTTCTTATCACCGGAGAAGGAGCGACCCACAAAGGTTGCGCCAAGCTGGATGGCGAGCGTGCAGGTATCGATGGCGGGAAGATCGTTCACGACGCCGGTCTTGAGCTTCGAGCCAATGTCGGCGGTAGCCGAGAACTGGCCCTTGGTCAAACCGTACACGCCATTGTCTTCAATGATGTAGATCAGCGGCAGGTTGCGGCGCATGAGGTGGACGAACTGCCCCATGCCGATCGAAGCCGTATCACCGTCACCAGAAACGCCAAGCGCCGTCATGGTTTTGTTGGCCAGCAGCGCGCCGGTGGCGACTGCGGGCATGCGGCCATGAACGCTGTTGAAGCTGTGGGCGCGCGACAGGAAGTAGGCCGGGCTCTTGGAAGAACAACCGATCCCGGAAAGCTTCATGACGCGTTCAGGCTGAACGCCCATCTCATAAAGCGCGTCGATGATGCGCTCGGAGATGGCATTGTGTCCACAGCCAGCGCAGAGCGTGGTCTTGCCGCCGCGATAATCGAGGATCGGCAAACCGAGGCGGTTCACCTTCGGTGCTGGTGGCGGGGCGGGAGTTGCTGTCGTTGTTGCCATGATTAAATTCCCTCCTGCAGCACGAACTCATCGGTGACGGAACGCGCGTCGATTGGCAGGCCGTTGAAGTGACGGATGGAACGCAGCTTCACCGCGTCTTCCGCAGGCAGATCGAGCTTCAACAGGCTCTGCAGCTGTGCGTCGCGGTTCTGCTCGACGATGTAGATGCGATCGTGCGAAGTGACGAACTCATGCACTTCCTTCGTGAAGGGGAAGGCGCGGATGCGGAGGTAATCCGTCTCGACGCCGTATTCCTTCTTGAGCTGGTCGCGGCTTTCGAGCACTGCGAAGTCGGAAGTACCGAAGGCAATGATGCCAACCTTCGACTTCCCTGTTTGCACAACGACGGGGTGCGGAACAAGCGTGCGCGCTGTCTCAAACTTGCGGTTCAGGCGCTCCATCAGGTTCTGGTAATCATCTGGACGCTCGGTGTACTGCGCCTTCTCATTGTGTCCGCTGCCACGCGTGAAGTAGGCGGCCTTGGGGTGGTCGGTGCCGGGGAGCGTACGATACGGAATCGCATCGCCATCGACATCCTTATAGCGGGCAAACTCGCCGAGACGCTTCAGATCTTCAGCGGTGAGCACCTTGCCGCGGTCGAGCGGCTTCTCCGGATAGTCGAATGGTTCGGACATCCAGTTGTTCATGCCGAGATCGAGATCGCTGACAACGAAGACGGGAGTCTGCAGGCGCTCTGCTAAATCGAAGGCTGCAGTACCGAATTCAAAGCACTCCTTCACGTTGCCGGGAAGCAGCATGACGTGCTTGGTGTCGCCGTGCGAAAGATAGGCGATGGAGAGTATATCGGCCTGCGCGGTGCGCGTAGGTAGACCTGTGGAGGGGCCGACACGCTGAATGTCAAAGATGACTCCAGGCAACTCGGTGAAATAGCCGAGACCTGCGAATTCCGCCATGAGCGAAATTCCGGGACCGGAGGTTGCGGTCATGGAACGGGCGCCTGCCCAACCAGCGCCAAGCACCATACCGACGGCAGCGAGTTCATCCTCCGCCTGCACGACGGCGAAGGTGGCTTTGCCATCAGGTTCGATACGGTATTTCTTCAAGTAATCGATGAGCTGTTCGACGACGGACGAAGACGGCGTGATCGGATACCAAGTCACGACAGTGACGCCCGCGAAAAGTGCGCCTAAAGCAGCAGCCGCGTTGCCGTCGATGATGATCTTGCCATCGGTGGCATGCATGCGCTCGAGGACGTAAGGATCGTGCTTCGTCAGCGATTCGCTTGCATAGTTGTAGCCAGCCTGCACGGCGGCCCAGTTCAGATCAGCAGCCTTCTGCTTCTTGGCGAACTGGCGACGCAGGGCAGCTTCGACTGCCGTCATATCGAACGACAGCAGCCTGGCGGCGACGCCGACGTAAATCATGTTCTTGACCAGCTTACGCAGACGCGCTTCCGGACAGACTGCGGCGGTCAACTTATCAAAAGGAACTGGATACCAGATGACATCGTTGCGATACTGTGCGAGGTTCGCTGCGTCTTCATAAATCGCGACAGCGCCTGCGGGCAGCGAAAGGATATCGTCCTTCGCTGTCTCCGGATTCATCGCAATCAGAACATCGATTTCTTTCTTACGGGCAACGTAGCCATTTTTGCTGGCGCGAATGGTGTACCAGGTGGGCAGGCCGGCGATATTCGACGGAAAGAGGTTCTTACCGCTGACCGGAATTCCCATGCCAAAGATGCTCTTGAGCAGAATAATGTTGGCGGACTGCGAGCCTGAGCCGTTGACTGTGGCTACCTGGATGCTGAAATCATTAACAACACGTTTGGAAGCGTCGTGTACGCTTGCGCCTGCAGCCTGATGGCCTAGCGCAACGTCTCCTGTCGCCATTGGGCGATGTTCCCTTCGAGTGGAGGTGGAAAGATGCGATCTTTCACCCTTTATTATAGCGAGTCAGGAGCGGAATTCTGCGCCTCACGTACCTCAATGGGAAATATCGCCACTGAGTGGCGAGTATCCACATTTGAATGGTATCTCGCTGGAATAAAAAGAAGTTATCAGCGAATTCTAGTGGCGCACATCGGCTAATAATTGCGTGACATAAATCTGCTCTTCCCCACTGAGAGGAAGTAATGGAATGCGCGGACGACCGCCGTAATAACCATTCAGATCGCAGGCGAACTTCACACCCGAGATGCCATATTGATTCACCACAGACTGCGATGCTTCAACAATGCGCTGCTGCTTATCCGCAGCCAGCTTAGGATCATTCTCCTTCCAGGCCGTGTAGATTTCCTGACACGCCTGGGGAGCAAATGCAGCGAAAGCAAGAACTCCGCCGGTAGCTCCGGAGTCGAGCGACTCTTTTAGCTGATTCGCAGCACCGCTCAGCACCTGGAAGCCGACTTCTTTCGTACGGGTGGCAATTTTCGGCCTGGGCGGTGGAACAGCAACCGCCGTGGCACTTGTGCCAAGAGTATCTGCAGAGATAAAGGTAGATGCCTCCAATGGCTGGTCGAGCAACATGCGACTTGTAAATGCAGTGAAGACATTCGTTACGGCAGTTGTACGCTTTGGCGCAGAGCGTGTGACCTCGACGATCTTCGCAAGATGCGCAACGTTGCCGCTTGAATCCTTGAGGCCAATAATGTTCGGATGCTGCGCGAGTTCGGCAATCACTTCAATCTGCAAATCGTAGTGCGTGAACTTCGGAATGTTGTACAAAACCACCGGCAGCGGCGAGCGATCGGCGATGACGCGGAAGTAGGTAAGCATTTCAAGCGTGCGCATCTGCGGGCTATAGTAGTTCGGCGTGCGCACCAGCACCGCATCGTAGTTCTGCTCTGCAGCAAACTCGGCCAGCTTCAACGTTTCGAGCGCGCTTTCGCGTGATACTCCAGCGAGCAGAACTTTCTCCGCGGATCCCGATTCTCGCGCCGTGCGCAGCACTTCACGCGTCTCTTCATCTCCGAGCATCACTGCTTCGCCTGTGGACCCAAGCACCACAAGCCCCGCAATAGGAGTACGCGAATAACGGCCAATATTATGTTCAAGCTTACGGAGATAGAGACGTCCATCCGGATAGAACGGTGTGGTTACAGCAGAGAAAATGCCTTCGAGCAGCATACGTTTATTTTAAGGCATGCGAGATCGTGGATCGGGAGATCTGAATTCCAGAAATACGACGGATATTCCGACCGCGCAGAACGCCGAGTCTTCTAAACGTTCGCGGTGGCCGAAAGCCGATCCTTATTGTGTCTCTCCTGGAAATGGCGCGGTCTGGGCATTCAAAATTTGCAATACCTGTGCTTTCACCGAATCATAGGCTGGCTTGCCGGAAAACATGCGGTAATCCACATGCGCATCAGTCCCTTCACCGACCATTTGAAACTGCCGCTCACCGGCAGTCGCTTGTTGAGCATGCGCCTGCTCCCATGATTTTTCATCGAAGTCGTTACTCTCATCGCTGATGGTCCATACACGCCTGCCATCCCGGTTGCGAATCAAGAATCGATAGTAGATATGGAATTTCCCCATCGGCTGAAAGTATTCAACCGCTTCGACACGATATTGCTTCACGGGAAACATGTCGATAAGGAAGCCGTTCGACTGCATGGCATCCTGCGCCTTCGGATCTGCGTGAAACTTGCGCAGCACTTCGCGTTCAGCATCGCGCTCGGAAACGCGGCCTGCGATCGCATAGGCAACAACCAGAGTCGTGTGAACCTTCCAGTTATTCGTGTCGAGCTGGCGAGCCTTTTCCGCGTACTGCACGGCCAGTTGCCCCTGATACAAATCAAGTGCGGCTCCGGCAGCATATAAGTTCAGGGCTACGTCGTTAGGATTCGCCTGTAAAAGCTGCTGAAATGTGGCCAATGCCTGCTGCGGCTGGCGATTTTTTAATTGCTCCAATCCCTGCGCGGCCGTAACGGGCGGAGCTGCAGCGTTCTGCGCGAAGGTGGGAAAACAAATTGCTGCAGCGAAGACAAGACCGTACCACTTCATGCGAATGCTATGACTCCCGATGCTCACCTTAGCATACGAATAAAAGAAAAGCCCGGTCGCGCGACCGGGCTTGAAGTGTTCTGATGGCTTATAGCCTGTTTGCAGCTTCCTGTTGAGCATGCAGATGCTGCAAAGCATTCACCGTAGTAGTGTGCTTCTGCAATGCCTGGATACCCTCCGCAGCCGCGCGGGCTGCGGCGATCGTCGTGATCGTCGGGATGCGCTGCAGAACGGCGGCGCGGCGGATCGCCTTTTCGTCAAAGAAAGGATCCTGTCCATGCGGTGTATTCAGGATCAGCTGAATGCGCTCCCCCTTGATGAAGTCCACGACATTCGGACGCCCTTCCTTCACCTTATAGACGCGATCGACAATCATGCCTGCCTGTTCAATAACGTTGGCGGTACCTTCCGTAGCGACGAGATGAAAGCCCAACTCGACATACTGGCGCGCCAGCTCGACAACGCCCTGCTTATCGCGGTCATTGACGCTGAGAAAGACCGTACCCTTCAACGGAAGATGCAGGCCTGCCGAAAGTTGCGCCTTGGCGAAAGCTTCGCCGAAGTTGTCAGCCACACCCATCACTTCGCCTGTCGATTTCATCTCCGGCCCAAGCACGGTATCGACGCCAGGAAACTTATTCCAGGGAAATACCGGCGATTTCACAAAGTAATGTGTACCGGTTTCGAGATCCTTCCCGCTCTTCACCTGCTCCGGCAACAGTTCACGCAGCTTGCGGCCAGTCATCAAGCGTGACGCAATCTTTGCCAACGGTACGCCTGTCGCCTTTGAAACATAAGGAACAGTGCGTGAAGCACGCGGATTGACTTCGATAACGAAAACCTTATCGCGCTGGATAGCAAATTGCAGGTTGACGAGTCCGATTACGTTCAGCGCCCGTGCTAGTTTCCGCGTATACGTTCGGATAGTGTCGAGGACAGCAGGAGAGAGATCGACGGCAGGAAGTACGCAGGATGAATCGCCGGAGTGGATACCGGCTTCTTCAATGTGCTGCATGATGCCGGCGATGATCACGTCGTCCCCGTCGCAAAGCGCATCCACATCCACTTCGACCGCATCTTCCAGGAAGTGGTCGATCAGTACCGGACGCTCCTGGGAATACTCAACCGCCTCGTGCATGTAGTGAGAAACGGCAGCGCTGTCATAGGCAATCACCATGGCACGTCCGCCGAGCACATACGAAGGCCGCACAAGTACGGGATAGCCGATGCGCTCTGCACCAGCAATCGCTTCCTCGACGCTGGTCGCCATGGCGCCCGGCGGCTGTGGGACATCGAGATCCTCAAGCAGCTTGCCGAAGCTCTTGCGATCTTCTGCCAGATCGATCGATTCCGGCGATGTTCCGAGAATCGGTACACCTGCGGCTTTCAACCGCAGCGCAAGATTCAACGGCGTCTGGCCGCCAAACTGGACAATCATGCCTACTTCCGCGCCGCCCGAAGACTCATGCTCGTAGATGGCAAGCACATCTTCGAGCGTTAACGGCTCGAAGTAAAGGCGATCGCTGGTGTCATAGTCGGTCGAGACGGTCTCGGGATTGCAGTTCACCATGATCGTCTCGTAATCGTCTTCCTTCAGTGCGAAGGCAGCATGGCAGCAGCAGTAATCGAATTCAATACCCTGCCCGATACGGTTGGGCCCGCTGCCAAGGATGATGACTTTGCGCTTCGCAGTAGGCGCGGCTTCATCTTCCTCGTCGTAACTTGAGTAGAGATACGGCGTCATGCTCTCGAACTCTGCGGCACAGGTATCGACGAGCTTGAAGATCGGTTTGACTCCATGACGATGCCGCAACTCGCGAACCTGCGCGATACCTTCATGCCCCGGCAGGCCCCACACATCAGCGATGCGTTCGTCAGAAACACCCTGGCGCTTCGCCTTCCGCAGCTGCTCGGGTGATACATTTTCAGCGCTCACCTCTGCCAGCGCGGCAATCGTGTCGGTCACTTCCTTAATGTGGTAGAGGAACCAGGGATCCATCGATGTCATACGCGCTACTTCGCGCACGCTCATGCCGCGGCGAAAAGCAAAACGGATGTAATCGAGACGGCCCGGTTTCGGCGTCACAAGCATCTGCGTCAGACGACGCGGATCGAGAACCTCAGAACCAGTTTTCTTACCTGTTTCGAGCGAACGCACCGCCTTCATCAGCGATTCCTTGAAGGTACGGCCGATTGCCATCACCTCGCCGACCGACTTCATCTGAGGGCCAAGGTTTTCGTCGGCGCCCGCGAATTTTTCGAACTGCCATTTCGGGATTTTGGTGACGACGTAATCGATGGTCGGCTCAAAGCATGCCGGGGTCATCTTGGTGATGTCGTTCGGAATTTCGTCGAGCGTGTAGCCTACCGCAAGCTTTGCCGCGATCTTCGCGATAGGAAAACCGGTCGCTTTGGACGCAAGCGCTGAAGACCGCGAGACACGCGGATTCATCTCGATCACGGTCATGCGACCAGTTGCAGGGTGCACAGCGAACTGTACGTTCGAGCCGCCTGTTTCAACGCCGATCTCGCGGATGACGGCGATCGCCGCAGTACGCATCCTCTGGTATTCGCGATCCGTGAGCGTCTGTGCAGGCGCCACAGTAATCGAATCGCCAGTGTGAACACCCATCGGGTCCATGTTTTCGATGGAGCAGATGATGATGACGTTATCTGCGAGGTCGCGCACGACCTCAAGCTCGTACTCTTTCCAGCCAAGCACTGACTCTTCAATGAGGCACTCATGGACCGGAGAAAGATCAAGGCCTCGCGCAAGAATTTCCATCAACTCTTCGCGGTTGTAGGCGATGCCGCCACCTGAGCCGCCAAGCGTGAAGGAAGGGCGGATAATAACTGGGAAACCGATCTTCGTGGCAAACTCCAGGCCATCGCGGATGTTGTTTACCAGTGCGGACTTCGGCAGATCGAGCCCGATCCTCGTCATCGCGTCTTTGAAGAGAAGGCGATCTTCCGCCTTCTTAATGGCCTCCAGCTTCGCGCCGATCAGCTCGACGCCGTATTTATCAAGAATGCCCGCGTCAGCGAGATCGACAGCGAGATTGAGAGCCGTCTGTCCGCCTACAGTCGGCAGCAGAGCGAACTTTCCGGTGCGCCCCTCGTCTTTGAGCATCTGAAGCTCAATGCGGATAATTTCTTCGATGTACTCTTTCGTAAGCGGCTCGATGTATGTGCGATCAGCGAGTTCCGGATCGGTCATGATGGTGGCCGGGTTCGAGTTCACCAGCACCACTTCATAACCCTCCTGCTTTAGCGCCTTACACGCCTGCGTGCCGGAGTAGTCGAACTCGGCGGACTGGCCGATGACGATCGGCCCCGAGCCGATCACGAGAATCTTGGTGATGTCATTCCTGCGTGGCATCTATTTATTTCCTAATCTTTTGTCTTACGGCGCGGTTGAAGCCGTGCCCTTCAAAACATCCCTATTGTCTTCCTAGTTCAGAAAAACTGACCATTAGAGATGAATCCATCCCTTTCGTGATATTCACGAAAAGTCGACGTCCGCAAACTGTTGTCTTAACTGGCCTAATCAAGGTAAGTGGATACACATCCTGCGTCGTCAAGCCTGGTATCGCTAACCAATAATTGCCGGCCTGAATTTTCCAGAAAGCAAATGAGCCATCGCTACTGGATATTGCGTCTGCAATAGCTGTTCCCTGTGGCTCTTTACGAAGCTCAAGATGTCGATTGGCAACCACGACTTGCCCGCAAATCTGCCTTACTTTAAGGGGTTTCGGATAAACCGTTTCAGAAAAAAGAACATCCCGAGAAAGAAAGGCTATGGAAAAAAGAAGTAAAGCCCACCGCTTCACTTCTTAAATTCCTCCATCATCTTCCTGAAATCGCGAAAGAGATAGTGTGAATCGTGTGGACCGGGACTCGCTTCCGGGTGATACTGCACGCTGAAAAGAGGCAGCGACTTGTGGCGCAGCCCTTCGACGGTATTGTCGTTCAGATTCACGTGCGTCAGCTCTACTTCTTCCTGATTGATGGAAGCTGCATCGACGGCATAGTTGTGGTTCTGGCTCGTGATCTCTACTTTGCCGTTTTCGGTCTGCTGCACCGGATGATTGCCGCCGTGATGCCCGAATTTCAGCTTGAAAGTCTTGCCTCCAAGCGCCAGGCCAATTAGCTGATGGCCCAGGCAGATACCGAAGATCGGCTTCTTCCCCGCTAACTCCTTGATCGTATCCTGCGCGTAGCCCAGAGGTTCAGGATCGCCGGGACCGTTTGAGAGAAAGATGCCGTCGGGATTCATTGCAAGCACGTCTTCTGCGGAAGTCTGCGCGGGAACCACGGTCACGCGGCAGCCCTCTTTCGAGAGCATGCGCAGAATATTTTTCTTGATTCCGTAATCGTAGGCAACAACATGCAGATCAGCAGGTACGGGTTTTTCTTCCGGATTGAGCGGATCGATCTCCGGCTCCCACTCGTAGCGCGTCTTGGTAGTGACTACACTGGCAAGATCCGTGCCATCCATCTTGCGAATCGAGCGTGCCTTCTGCACCAGCAGGTCTGAATTTGTCTCAATCGACGAGATAACGCCACGCATCACGCCATGCGTACGTAAATGCCGTACCAGTGCGCGGGTGTCGATCTCCGAGATTACCGGAATATTGAAGCGCTCAAGATATTCGTCAGCTACCAGTTGCGAACGCCAGTTGGAGCTGATGGGCGAAAACTCGCGTGTAACCAGGCCTTCGATATAGGGTTTATTGGCTTCGTTATCAGCGGCGTTAGTGCCGTAGTTACCAATCTGTGGATTCGTTAAAACGACAATCTGGCCAGCATAGGAAGGATCGGTGAAAATTTCCTGATAGCCAGTTAACGATGTATTGAAAACAACTTCGCCGTAGCATTCGCCTTTGGCGCCGTAGCCCTCGCCGCGGAAGATGCGCCCGTCTTCGAGCGCAAGGATCGCCTGCATCGCTTCTCCATGGAGTGGATTCAATAGATTTTAGCAGGTTTTGAAGCGGTTTTCCTGGCTATACCGCGATATTCTTGCGGCCAGGAGATTTTATGCCGTTCAGGCTGAAAAGCTTCTTCACATGCATGATATTTGCGTTTGTGTCTGTCGCGCCAGCTCAAACGAAAGATCCACAACAGTCGCGCTATGCTGCTGAGACAAAGTCCATGCATGTGTTCGGAACATGGCAGGGTACGACCCCATGTGCCGACTGTAGCGGCATTATCACCACGCTCACGCTTTATCAAAAATCGGCAAATGACTTTACCCACGCGATTTATCGGCAGCACTTGAAATATATTGATCGCGGAAGCTTTACCAGCTACGGAATATGGACGGTTCTGCGCGGGAGGCCGGACCATCCGGATGCAACCGTCTATCAGCTCGATCCCGACAAACCCGAAAGCACACAATATTATCTGCGCGTTGATGACGATACGTTGCAACAGCTCGATCATGAGATGAAGCCCATCGATTCGAAGCAGAATTTTACGCTCAAGCTCATCGGCACGCCGCCAACAGCTGGCCTGCAAAATCCGGCATCGGTGAATTGCACAAAACAAGGCGGAACGCTCAAAATTGAAACCGCAAAAGACGGCGGTGGCCAGATCGGTATCTGCACATTTCCCAACGGCAAGCAGTGCGAAGAATGGGCATTGATGCGCAAAGAATGCAGCGCTTCAAAATAAAGCTCGTTTTGCTAATGCACCACGCCCATATTGTCCGCAGGCCAATATATAAAAGCCGCCTTGCCGTAGATCAGTTTCCGGGTCACCGGTCCAAAGTCACGGCTGTCGCTGGAAATAGAGCGGTGATCTCCCATCACAAAGTACTCGCCCTGCGGCACGACCATGTCTGCCATGGAGCGGGTATCGCGAAATTGACTGGGCACGTAATCCTCATCCACTCGATGGCTATTCACATACACTCGGCCATCCTCAATGCGGATGTTGTCTCCCGGCAGCGCAATCACGCGTTTGATATAGCTCTTCGTCGTATCTCGCGGATAGTAAAAAACAACCACATCGTCGCGCGAGATTTTCTCGAAATTGTAGGCGAATTTATTGACGAAAAGACGATCCTGGTCGCGCAGTTCCGGCTGCATGCTGGTGCCTTCGACCTTCACCGGCTGATAGAGGAAGGTAATAATGAAGAACGACGCCACTACGGAAATGACGAAGTCGCGTATCCATAACTGCAAATGTGAGCGCTTATTGCTCTTTATCTCTGTCTGACTGCTATCTTCGTTCATCAACACTTTTTATGAACATCCCAGGCCGCCAAGCGGGCATAAAATGTTCGTCTTTGGTTTGGCCATCGGCCGTTGAGCCGATGGTACAACAGCTGTCTGTCCAGCAACATCCGGACCTGCAAGGTTCGCTTGCGTAAGCGTCAGGGGTCGCTGCAATACCATCTCTACAGTCTGTCCAGTGGTCAGGACCACATCGTCACCACGGGTAAAAAGCGTGTAGATCAGCCCTGCCGCTCCTCCCGCAAGAGCGCCATATCCTGCACCAGCACCCGGATGACCAGAAACCCCTCCGGCAACCGAACCGATGGTTGCGCCACTGATAGCTCCGCCAGCCACCGTTCCCAGGTCCTTGCCCTTATTGGATGGCTGTTGAATCTCGCCTTCGTCTTTGACTTTCGCCCCATCCGAGCCGGGTACGCTGTTCACTATCCCAGGAATATCCACCACCGACCCATTAGGAAAGATCATGGAGGTGAAATGCATACGGACGGAAGCACGCCCCTTTACGCGGCCGGGACGCGTCACCTGATCGATGACGCCCTGCACGTAAACTCCGGCAGGGATTGCAACCCTTCCATTGGCCACCACAGGGAAGCTCGATAAAAGATAGACGCTGTCTCCGGGATTCGCTGTCTTGGTATTGACTCCCGATTTCAGCGCGAGAAGAACTTTAGTGCCTTCGGGAACTTCTACCGCACTTGCCGTGGAAGGTGCCGAAGTGGCTGCATTGGCTGGCTGACTCGATGGTTGAATCGGCTGCTGCGCAATCGCAGTGCAAGCCAGCAGTCCAGCCGCCATTACCCACCCATGCCTATATTTGAGCATGCTCCGCCTATTGCTCCGCGAAGATACGATCTTCCGGAAAACCTTTTATTATTTTAGACGTAACCGTCTGCCAAGTGGTGAGTTATTCCCAACGGTCCACAATCGTGTGAGCGAGCTTCGCCATCAATACTTCGGCCTGATTATCCGGAGTCCAGCTTTCATCCTCATTTTCATAGGTGAACATTGAGATAATGACCGGACCATTCTTTGCAAAAACTACGCCAACATCATTGCGAACCTTATCCAACGCGCCTGTTTTGTTGGCTATCTTCGATTCGCCTTCGGTCGAGTCCAGAGTTTCCAGATATCTCGGAATGCTGTTCCGATAGAACTGATTCTTAAGCATATGCATGGCCGCATCGCACAACTTCTCGTCGTCCGCTGTAGGTTTCGCGACGTTTCCCGGTGCATTCAGGTTGCAGGTCGCAAACCGTTCCATCACCTCAGCCATTTCACGCGCAGTCGTTTTTCCTAAGCCGAACTGTTTTTGATCAGCAGGCATAGGACCGACCGGGGGAAGCGACACTTTCTTGTATAGCCACGTATTTTTTAGGCCCAGCCATTGAATGCGGTCGTCGATATTTTTCAATCCCAGGTGATCAATTGCCAGATTCGTAGCGGTGTTGTCGCTCACGATTACCATCATGGTCAGCACATCTTTCAGAGTGAAAGTCTGTGGAGTATCAAAAAACATAAACACTCCCGAGCCTTCCACCTGGTTCTCCTTCGTCAAGGTCAACCTGTCGTCGAAGTGGGCTTTACCTTCCTGAATCTGCTTGAGCGCTTCAAACAGCACAGTAAGCTTGATGACGGAGGCCGTGGGCGCCGGCGTATCGGCGTTCATTGCAGCGGTTTTCCCGCTTTTCAGGTCGTGCGCAAATAGCGTCACGTGTCCATGGTGTGTCTGCGCGATTGCCTGTAGTTGTGCTTCGAGCGTCGTATCTTCCTGCGCATACAGCATATGAGAAAAGATGATTGCCGCAAAGATTGCTGTCAGTGCCCGCATTCTTGTCATAATTTCGCTTACTATAACTGCACTCGGACCGCATGGCTATGACTTTGCAGCTCTCTAACGCCAATCAACGCGACCGCTTTGCTGCGGCGCATGCCATTCTCAAGCAGGCAGTTGTCGATCACGCCTTTCCCGGTGCAGCTTACGGCGTTCTGATGCAGGGTCAGGTTTTAGCGCTCGATGCTGTCGGTCATTTCACATACGAAAACGATTCGCCCGCGGTCGCAACAGAAACACTCTTCGACCTCGCAAGCGTCACCAAGGTATTTGCCACAACCTCGGCTGCCATGCTGCTTTTTGATCGCGGCATCCTCGATCTCGATATGCCGCTCGGCGAAATTCTTCCCGGCTTTATCATCGGCAGCGAACACGGCAGCGGCAAAGAGCACGTGACCATGCGGATGCTTCTGGCTCATT
>NZ_LMUM01000008.1 GCF_009765985.1 Acidobacterium sp. S8 | reverse complement strand
CAGCTACCTCTCGCAAAGCGAACTGCCGCTGACCTTCGGCCTTGGCAAACCAGATGAAAACAGGGCCGTGAGCCTTGAAATTATCTGGCCCAGTGGAAAGAAAGAGACGGTTACGAACATCAAGCCCAACCGGTTCATCACGGTTCAGGAAGGAAAGGGCGTGACTACTTCGGAACCTATTTTGTTCTCTGGGCCGCCGTCACATCCTTAAATGTAAAAACGGTAACGCTGCAACAGTCGCTCAATGTCGTCGCGAGTTGCATTCACTTTGGAAGCTCCGCGGAAGAGATCTTCCGCATCGACGGGGTACCAGTTGTCGCGGTCTTGCCTGCAAAGACCAGCCACATCCAGCGGTTCGATAGCGTGCATTACATCAATGATCAATGCGTCGGCATCCATCCGAGTTTCCACTTGTCTTGCCCGTGCCAGCAATTCTTTACATCTGGGACCAAACGTCGGATGATCGCACAGAAGGAACGACGATGCCAGTTCTGGTTTTTCTAAGCGTCTTGCCGTTTCAGAAAAACTTGCCGCAGCGAAATACAAGAGCGAGAGCGCAGTAAAAACAGGAAAGTTATTCATGTTCGCGTAGAGGGCCGAGACCAGGCGCGCTGTAGCCTCGATTTCCTGCGATGTCTGTCTCGCATATGTTTTCATGCGCTCATCGAAGCGCGGTGATTGCCAGTCGTGCTGCAACATATCGGCGAGCCGACTGATCCCGAGAAGCGTAAGCGGAAAGCCGGTCGAAAGAAGTGGATCAACAAAACCCGCAGCAGACGGAAGCATGGCCCAGCGCTCCCTTTGAATATCGCTGCTCATAAACGAGAGTCGCTTTACATGGGTAAATTGCTGCTCTGCTTTTGCTCCAATGAACTGCTTCTCGAGTGATGGAATGAGCTGCAGCAATCGGTGCCATGCAGTCGCTCCATCTTTCAGGCTCAGTTTGGCAGCAAGCTGGTGTGTGGCCGCGACGCCGGCGCTGGTGACACCATTATTGAACCTCAGCATCCATATCCAACCGCCGTCGAACACATGATGCACTGCTGCATCTTCGACAGGATAAGGCGGGACCTCGGAACTTGTTGCATGCGGTCGTAGGCGGTCGACGCTGGAAAAATGGCTATACAGTGCCTCCGTCAATGGATAATCGGTCAGGGTTGCTTCCGATAGATTCAGCACTCGATGGAGAAATCCTCGCGGTCCCGTGGCATCCACTACAAATCTGGCGCGAATAGCAGTACTGCGGCCATCTTTTGCGCCTGCCAACTCAGCCCATCCGTCGAGAGCAGTATAGCTATCCAGCTTGATACCATCGACGTACTCCACGCCAATGTTTTGCGCTTCATCGACAAGGAAAGCATCCAAATCCGCGCGATACCAGTGTGTGTCGGCAATGCCGTCATGCGGACTGGCGGCGACGAGAAGCTGATTACGTCGCGTCGGATCAGGAATATCAGGGCATCCGAGCGCATGATTGTAAAAAGTAAAACCGCGTTTTAATCCACATGCGACCTGTGGGTAGTGCTGCTGCCAACTCCCCCACTTTGTCAGTGGTCGAATCGCAGGCAAATCGTAACGGATGGCCAATTCTTCGAGAAGCAAATTGGAAAGCGGCGTGGATGACTCCCCGATCATAAAGCGGGGATGCCTGCCGCGTTCCAAAAGCACAACCGACAGACCGAGCCGTTTTGCGATCATGGCGGTGATGGAACCAGCAAAGCCCGAGCCAACAACAGCAATGTCGTACACGCGGTTCAACTACGCCCCTTGCACTGCTCGCAGATTACTCGGGGCGTGATGTTCTGTGCCAGATTCATCTGGTGCAGGCGCACTGTACGAGCGGCAAAGCAGATGCACCCATCCTGTTTTCGCTCAATGTCCCAAAGGTCGGAAAAGACGCGGCCTCGAGCGAGCTCAATGCCATACTCAATAGCCGATTCGAGCGTTTCCAGCGGCGGTGTAGAAAAGTCACCTTGTCTGGTGAGTGTTTCCATGGCTCCGTTGCCACCGCGCGTAGGAATCAGCGTTGCAGCGGTAGCTCCGCAGTGAAAGGCAAAATCAAGTGAGCGTTGTGCCCAGATAAGCGCTTCCTCTGCCGGCATGAATGGGGGCTGCACAAGGATGAAGACTCGGAGATCGATGTTATTGCTACGCAGAAACTCGGCAGCGCGGGAAAATTGATCGAGTGTCAGCCGTTTGTTCAATCGCTCCAGAAGCTCTGGATGCGCGGTCTCTAAGCCCATTGCTACTTCAAGTTTGTTCGGCAATAGATCTCGAAAGCGCAGACAAGAATCTCCAACAAGCGCCGGGTGGCTTTCTACGATCACACGTTCAAATGATCGAACGCACTCGGCAATTGCTGCGTGGTCTTCAGCCGGAATCGCATTCCTGTCAAAAAAACTGCCGTTGTTGTAGAGCTTGATCTGACGCGAAGGCGGCAGTTGTGCCAACGCATAACGAATCTGCGCCGGGATCGCTCCTTGCGGAACTGTTTCGGTCAGCGTATTGCGCCACAGATCGCACATTACGCAGCGCCATGGGCATTCGCGATTTGTTAGAAGTACAGTCGCGACAGGTAGAACTGTTCCCGTAGCGGATCGTTCTTCTTCTACAAAAAAAGCATATGGCCGATGAGGATCGAGAGCATTGCGCTCTGACCGCTGCGCCATGACCCAGCGGTCGCGCTCAATAGCGCGCGCTGGATATTGAGATATCTGTGTCATCACTGGTAGAGAGAGAGAAACTGCTTCCTGTACTCGGCCTCGCGGAACGGCAGTTTCTTACGTAGTGTATCGACGGACAAAGCTCCATGCTGGAAGCGACGCTTTGGAAAGACAGGCATCTTCATTCCGGTCAGTTTGGCAACTCCGCGCGAAACAATCTCTCCCTTTAATTCGTAAAGGCGTTCCACGCTGTAATTTGTCAGTTTGATGAACGGAATTGCTTCTGCAACAGCGAGGACATTTGGCCTGGTGTATGGACTGAATCCCGAAAACCCATAATAATGCGATGGTGCATATGTGCGTGTATACGAGCGGCTCAACCCGCCGCTATATGTCAGGGAATGCTTAATTTTCCCCACGCCCCAGCCTTCCTGGTAGAGCATGCGGTTGTGAACAACGCTCCGAATCGTAAGCTCGGGATTCTCTTCGATCGGGTAGTCTTTCAGATTCTCATCCCCACCGTCGCCATCCAGCAGGTAGCGCCAGTCGGGATATCGTCCGCGGATGCCCTTGCAGAGCGCGAGCGCCATGGTCGCCGATTCGATATCGAGCGGCTTGTAATCTTCAACGATGCGGATCGTTTGCTGGGCATCGAGTGAGTCGGAATTGGTCTCGATCGTTTCAAGAAAAAGTCCAAGATCGAGCGCCTCTAAAAACGACCGAGCCTGAGCAACGTCCGGCCCATTGCCGAGATCGAGAACGAAGGCTTTCAGGCGGCCCAAATGCAGGGCGCGTTTTTTCATCACGTGATAAGCCGTAAGAAAAACGCTTCCGCTGTCAATGCCACCGGAAAAGCAAACACCGATTGGCTCATTGGACGGAATGCGTTCGAGCCATTGCGAAATTTCTTCGGCGAGTGCAGCAATATAAAGTTCGCCAATGCGATCCAGATCCGGAGGTAGCGTGGCCAGTTCCGGCGTGAAAAAGCGCGTATAAACCGGATCGGGATCTGGGCAGCCGACAAGCTGAATTTCTACTACATGATGCGCGGGCACCATACGTGTGTAGCTGGGATGAAACTGACCTTCCAAACCTTCCGTTTTCAGCCAATCGTAGATGGTGTCAATGCGCGAAGCGACAATTAGCACCGGTCCTTCGGATCGTTTCGCAAGAAAATACCGCAATGGTCGGTCGAGCGAACGAGCCATTTTAACTGTCTTACCCGCGCGCGCAATCAGCGCGAATGAACCCTCCACCCCGAGCATCGCATCCGGCTTTTCAAGCAGCAACCGCTGCGCTTCTTCGATGGAAAGGTTATATATCTGGTTTGCTTCGGGCTCGATGAGATCGACAACTCTTTCGACGTATTGCTGCACTGCAACCTCGGAAACGTTGATATTAGCCACAGTTTACGCTCATCGATCTTCGTCTGGCGCGTCTTCTATAATCAAAGGCGCCAATGTTACTGAACCTCTCGCGCAATTCTGAAGTCAAAGCGCCACGCAGATTACCGAAATTTTTTCGCGTCTCAGCATTTCTTTCATTGAGCCTGATCTCAGCGATTGGGTTGCACGCGTTGACGCCCGATTCGCAGCATAATTCGGTCATAGCCGCGAAGCTCAACAATACCGGTGTCGCGCTCATGAACCAACAATTGATGGAAAAAGCATTGGCGAAGTTTGAAGCCGCACATAAGGCAGATCCGTCTTCCGCCATTCCCATGCTGAACGAAGGCATTGCGCAACTTTACCTGCGCAAACTGCCTGAGGCGGAAGCGGCGCTCAAGCAGGCGGCTGCTGTTGATTCGAACAACATTCGGATCTGGTACACGCTCGGCCTCACGCACTTTACCGGCGACAATCCCACACTAGCCATTGAGGAATTTAAGCACGCTATCAAGCTCGATCCCGACGATGCAGACAGCTACTACTATTTGGGCACGCTGTATCTCAATCTGAAAGATTATGATCATGCGATTGAGAGCTTCGAAACTGCCTTAAAACTCAAGCCGCTGCATGCTTCTGCACAATTCGGGCTGGCAAGTGCGTTGCAGAGATCGGGCAAAGTCCCAGAGGCGCGCGAGCACCTTCGGCGTTTTCAAAAAATCACGCAGACAAAAATCGGTACCCCTCTCACTGTTACCTACGGCGAACAAGGCCGATACGCCACCGTTCAGGACATGCTTGCACCGCTTGAGCCGGTGGGACCGATGATACCAGTCAGCTTTGTGCCGGAGGGTAAGGCAGCCGCCTCCCCGACGGCTCAGCCCGCAAAAGACAACGCACCTGGAGGAGGCGCCTGCGTTCTTCCCGGCGAAACTGCTGGCGAGAAATATATAGTCGTTATGGCGAATGGCGAAAACGCGATTCGCACCTATAAAGTTCAGCAAAATGGCTCGCTGGAGGAAATTCCCGGCCAGCAGACCGGGCTTACAGCCAGTGGACACGGCATCGCATGCGCTGTCGGCGATTACGACAACGATGGAAAGTCTGACCTCGCTGTCTCGTTGAGCGACCGCGTCATTCTTTATCACAATCTCGGCCAGGGAAAATTTGCCGACGTGACGAAGACTGTCGGCATTGATTCACTCAATCATCCTGCCGGGCTGACTTTTGTCGACTTCGATCATGATGGCGATCTCGATCTATTCGTGACTGGCTCTCCGCTTGAGTCCGGAAAAGGCGCGAACATACTCTGGAGGAATAACGGCGATTCCACATTTACCGAGTGGACAGGACCGACTGGGCTCGGCGGTACTACACGGACGACTGGTGCTACTCTCTCCGATATCAATAACGACCGGGCCATCGATCTGGTGGTGACGGGCGATGGAAGCGCTCCGACGGTTTACGAGAACCAGCGGGAAGGTGCTTTCAAAGCTGTTCCGCTTTCCGTGGATGCCGATTTGTCTCCGACTCGCGGCATATCGATCTTCGACTTCAACAAGGACGGGTGGATGGATGTTGCTGTCACCCACTCTGGCGCTCCCGGCGTCAGTCTTTGGCGCAATGTAGAGGGCAAGCGCTTCGAGCGAGTTTCACTACCTATTAGCGGTGCTACCAGGGCATGGGGCGTGACAGCCATCGATATCGACAATGATGGCTGGATCGACCTCGCCGCCATCGTTGATACAGCAAACGGTCCGAGCCTCCATGTCTGGCGCAACCTCGGCGATAAAGGGTTAGAAGACGTGAGCAGTGCCGTCGGTCTCGACAAGGTGAACCTCGACAATCCCCGTTCCGTGATTGCCGCCGACGTGGATGGCGATGGCGCAGCCGACCTCATCGTAACGCAACTTAACGCACCGCCGATTGTCCTGCACAACCAAGGGGGTAATCGCAATCATTCTCTGCGGATTACGCTTGCCGGGCTGGCAGATAACAAGTCCGCAATTGGCACCAAGGTCGAAGTCTTTTCCGACGGCCACGTGCAGAAGTTTGAAGTAGCTGGCGGCAGCGGATACCTGAGCCAAGGCTCAACGGAGATCATTGCCGGCCTCGGGCAATCGGATACTGCCGACGTCGTGCGGCTGCTGTGGCCGACCGGGGTGCCGCAGGATGAGCTTGATGTGGCTGCGAGTAAGCCGGTTTCCCTCCTTGAACTCGACCGGCGTGGTAGTTCATGCCCGGTGCTCTTTGCCTGGGATGGGATCAAATATCAGTTTGTCTCCGATGTGATTGGTGCTGCTGTTGTCGGGCACTGGGTTTCGCCGACATCGACGAACAGAGCCGATCCCGACGAGTGGGTGAAGGTGGATGGTTCACAGCTGAAGGCGCGCAACGGCTATTTCAGTCTGCGCTTTGGCGAGCCGATGGAAGAGATCAATTACATCGATCAACTTCGCCTTATTGCCGTCGATCATCCGGCGGGAACGGAAGTCTATCCCGACGAGCGCTTTCTTGATGAGCCTCCTTTTGCTTCAGGCAGTGCCGTGGTTGCTTCTCCTCAGACGCGTGAAGTCGCCGGAGCGTGGGACAACCAAGGGCGCGATGTGCTTGATCTGCTTTCTAAACGGGACCACAAGTACGTCCGCGATTTCACCAACCTTAAATATGCGGGCTATGCCAACATGCACACGCTCACGCTCGATCTTGGCGAGTGGTCTTCACAGAATCCGCTGCGCCTTTTCATGCACGGCTTTATTGAATACTTCAGCGCCAGCTCAATGTATGCCGCATGGCAGGCGGGTTTGCAGCCTATTTCGCCCTATATTGAAGCACAGATGCCGGATGGCAGCTGGAAGCGCATCATCGACGATATGGGCTTCCCCGCGGGGCTTCCGCGCACCATCGTCGTCGATCTGAGCCACAAGCTGCCCGTAGGCACGCGGCGTATCCGCATCAAGACAAACCTGCAGATCTACTGGGATCAGGTTCTGCTCGATAACGGCCCCGATGAAGCGACAGCTGCGCGGCAGACCGAGCTGCACCTGGCGACAGCGCATCTTGCGTTTCGCGGGTATCCACAACAGGTCGACCGCGAAACGCCCGGTGACCTGACGTACCACTATGACCACATCAGCGCCACGGGGCCGTTCCAGTGGCAGCGAGGAAGCTATACGAAATATGGCGACGTTACCCCGTTGCTCGGAGGAGCGGACAATCACTACGTCATTTTCGGAAGCGGGGAAGAGATTGACGCCGAATTCAGCGACGCAAAACTACCGCCGTTGCCAGCGGGCTGGAAGCGCGACTATTTCTTCTATGCCAACGGATTTGTGAAAGACATGGACTTTTATGAAGCAATGCCTTTCACCGTGGCAGAGATGCCATTCCACCAGATGAGCAAATATCCGTACCCGGCAAGTGAGCGCTACCCGGAAGACTCCGGCTCCGTACGGTACCAGTTGAACTGGAATAATCGCTTTGAATCCGGGGATCGCAAGCAGCGGTTCCAGTTTGAGTATGAACCGACCCAATCACAACCGATTACGAAGTAGGGAAGGCAACTGGCCGCCCTACGATCTTTTGCTAAATTACTGAAATTTCAGAGGCTATGTTTTAGGTGAAACTGCTCGAGATTCTTCCTCCCTCGGTCGTTAGAATGACAGCGGTCTATATCTACAACTAGGAAAACCGGTCAGGAAAGTGGGGGAGGCTGATAGCCGAATCCGCTCTCGATTGCGGCAGCTACGGTGAGGACCAGTTCGTCGTGGAAGGGGCGCCCGGCGATCTGTACGCCGATAGGAAGTCCGTTGTCTGAGCGGCCGACGGGCACAACGGCAGCCGGACCGCCGAGCAGATTGAACCACTGCGTGTAGCGCATGGTGTCGAGGTATGGCACCTCGCGGTTTTCGACCAGCCAAGAGCGTTCGCCGTGCCGAAAGGCCGGAATGGAGCAGACCGGCAACAAAAGCAGTGGAAACTCCTGCATCTCCTCCAGAAGCTGGCTTCGTACGAGGTCGCTTTCCGCCCATGCTTTCAGGAGAGATTCCGCGGTCAAAGGCGATTCTGCCGCGGCGATATCAAGAAAGCCTTGGAATGTAGGGCTAAGCTCGCTCTCGCGCCCGGCGATGGTGGACGCGTAAAACATGGCTCCGCATTGAACGAAGAAGATATGCCATAGCCTGCGTGCTGCCTCCAGCGCCGAGGGACGAAAGTGAGCCACCTTGAAACCCTGACGCTCGAGCGCAGCAGCGGCGTCGCGGACGGCGCGTCGAGTTTCCGGTGTGACCGGCACAAGCCCATCGTCTTCAAACCAGCCAATACGGGCCTGCTTCGCCTCGGCCGGAGATATCTCTCGCAAGCCGACTGGAGCGCCCGCTGGATCGATAGAAGACTGACCGGAGACCGCCTGAAAGAGCAGTTTCACATCGGCGATGGTGCGGGCCATAGGTCCGATTGCGCCGAGAAACGAAAACGGCCCAACACACGGCGGCAGATGTCCCAGAGAGGGGACGCGCGCGGAGGTAGGTTTGAGAGCGCAGATGCCGCTGAAGTGTGCTGGCTCGCGCACAGAGCCGCCACTGTCACTGCCGAGTCCGCCCGCCGATAGTCCGGCTGCAATGGCGGCTGCCTCGCCGCCGCTGGAGCCGCCAGCGGTGCGCGTCAGATCCCAGGGATTGTTAGTCTTTCCATAGAGCAGATTGTCTGTCTCATAGGCCATTAGAAACTCGGGACAATTCGTAGTCCCTAGAATGACGGCACCGGCGCGACGCAATCGCGCAACAGCTTCGGCGTCTTGGTTCGGAATATCTCCGCGCTGAAGCAGGCTGCCGATTTCGCATTTGTAGCCTTTCACTGCGATCGAGGCCTTGACTGTCAGGGGTAATCCGGCGAGTTGCCCGCTGCCCACGTGGCTGGCCTGCTCTCTCGCGCGCTCCGCATCGAAATCGACCAAGGCCTTGAGGGTTGGATTCAGCCGCTCGATGCGAGCAATGTGCTCATTCACTAATTCGAGAGGAGAAATTTTCTTTTGACGCAAGAGAACCAGCTGTTCGACAGCCGGAAGGAGGGCCACGCTCATAGAATCAATTATAGAAAGGCCAAAAGCGGCACTATTTCGTTTTAACAATGATGCAGAATACTTTTCGAGAGTGGGCGCAATTTCTTGATCGACCCGCGATATCCATAGATACCAAAGCAATTGAGACAGCGACGAAAGGCCGGCGCGTTCTCATTACCGGCGCGGGCGGATCGATTGGCTCGGCGTTAGCGATGCAGTGTGGGCAGCTTCCGATCGAGCATCTGATCGTGCTCGATTCTTCAGAGAAAGGAATCTTCGATCTGGATGATGGCCTGCGGGGAGTTTCGCGCACGTGTGTTGTTGGCGACATTTGCGACGAGCCACTGTTGAACGAAATATTTTCAGATCATCGGCCTCAAATCGTCTTCCACGCGGCAGCCTGCAAGCATGTTCCGCTTATGGAGCAGAATCCATTTACGGCGGCGCGTACGAACGCCATCGGGACGTGCAGTGTGGCCAAAACCGCATCACGTCATGGCTCTGAGCAGTTGATTCTGCTGTCGACGGATAAGGCTGTGGATGCAGCGAGCATCATGGGCGCGACCAAGAGAATGGCCGAACTTATCGTTCTCGCCAATGGTAGTGACACGCGGACGAAGGCGGTGCGCCTTGGCAATGTGCTGGGCACATCGGGCAGCGTGGTTCCTCAATTTCTGAAGCAGATGGAAGGTGGATGCGCTCTGACTGTTACGCATCCAGAGGCTGCGCGGTATTTTCTGGCGCTGGACGAAGCTGTTTCACTGCTACTTTCTGCGTTGCTTCATGAGGAAAGGGCAGCGGTGCTTATTTCAGAAGCAGGAACGGCGCGGCACATTGCAGAACTGGCGCGATTTCTGATCGAACGGGAAGGCTCGGCAAGCGGGATCGAGTTTACTGAACTTCGTTCCGGCGACAAACTGCGGGAAGAGATGATCTCCGCCAGAGAATTAGTTGTGGAAACCTTTGAAGGCCCACTGCGGAAAGTGAGCAGCCCGGCTCTTTCTGGGGAGAAGATAAACGCCATCATCGAGCAGACGTCCGCGTCCATAGTAAAGCGTGATCTTAAAGGCCTGCTGCGGGCAGTTTCAGCAGCGGTTCCGGAATACCAACCTGGTCCAAAGCTTTTATCGCAATTGAAGATTGCGGCTGGGGAGTGCCGATGAAGCGGACGATCGCGGTGGTTACCACGTCACGCGCCGACTACAGCCACCTCTACTGGCCTTTGAAGGAGCTGCAGGCGCATCCGAATGTGGATTTGAAAGTGATCGTAATGGCCTCACACCTCTCGCCTGAGTTTGGAAGCACGGTGCGTGAGATTGAAGCGGATGGCTTTCCGATTGCGGCAAAGCTGGAATGCCTGCTCAGTTCGGACACGGATGTGGGCATGGCCAAGAGCATCGGTATGGGCGTGCTTTCTCTTGCTGATGCGCTCGGCCAAATGCGGCCCGATCTGCTGCTGCTGATTGCTGACAGATACGAGATGCTGGCGCCTGCGTCGGTGGCGCTTGCGTTGCGTATCCCCATAGCGCATATCGAAGGCGGCGAGATCAGCGAGGGAGCGATTGACGATGCTGTGCGCAACGCGCTCACGAAGATGAGCCACATTCATTTCACGTCGACGGAAACCGCTCGTGAGCGCGTGATCAGCATGGGAGAAGAGCCGTGGCGCGTGCATCATGCTGGTGCGCCTTCACTCGATCACATGCGACGCAGCCAGTTGTTATCGAAGGAGGAATTGGAACAGAAGCTGGGCCTCGATCTCGATACGTCTACGGTTCTGATTGCGTATCATCCGGTGACGATTCTGCGCGATACGACACGCGAAGCGGAGGCACTGTTTACGGCGCTCGGGCAGATCGACGAACAGCTTCTATTTTGCTATCCCAATGCGGATGCAGGCAGCCGCGAACTGATTGAGCGTACGCAGGCTTTTCTAAAAATGCGGGGCCACGGACGGCTTTTTGTGAATCTGCCTGCGGTGACGTATTGGAGCCTGCTCAAGCATGTGAGGGTGATGGTGGGCAATTCGAGCAGCGGCATTATGGAGACAGGATCGTTTGCATTGCCGACGGTGAATGTGGGCATACGGCAGCAGGGAAGAGAACGTGCGGCGAACGTGCTCGACACCGAAGCTGAAGCGGAGTGCATCCTGAAGAAGATTATCGAGGCCAGAAGAGAGAGTTTCCGGCGATCGCTTGAGGGTATGGCGAATCCATATGGCGACGGGCATGGCGCAGAGCGCATCGTAAACGTCCTAGCGAATCTTCCGGCGGCGGAGACCTTGCTTCTGAAGCGCGGTGTGGCTTCGGGAGGCGCATGAATCCATTCGGCCGGTATAGCTGGTTGCCCGGAATTCGGGTATCTGCGCTACACTTTACCGTTGCGGCACGGTGAGCGCGTGGCGCAGCGGCAGATATTCTGCGAAAATTAGTGGTGAAGTGTGTGGCTTCGGGGCTGTCGCCGGAATCCTGCAGTAAACCGTTTTCCTTTACTGCGGACCCTGAATTTCCAAGATGAATCTGAGCCTCGCATACTCCAGAGAAATGAATCCTATGGCTATGAAACTGGCAATTCCCGCCCAGGCGGACTTTACGGAAGAAGTTGCGGAATGGATTGAGGCCTTCGATCAGATTGTTGTCGAAGAAGGCCCGGAGCAGGCGGCAGAGCTGATGGAGGTCCTCCGGCAGCGAGCACGCGAAGCAGGCGTGAATACCCCCGGCGAAATCAGAACTCCCTACCTCAATACCATCCCCAAACATGATGAAGTGCCGTACCCTGGCGATCGCCAGATGGAGCGCCGCCTCGAGAGTCTGCTTCGCTGGAATGCGATGGCGATGGTGCATGGCCAGAACAAGAAAGATGCCGGCATTGGCGGCCATATTTCGACGTATTCGTCGCTGGCTACGCTGCTCGAAGTGGGCTTTAACCATTTCTTCCATGCGAGCTATGGCGATCAGCCGGGCGACTTTATTTATTTTCAGGGCCATGCTTCGCCGGGCGTGTATGCGCGCGCTTATCTTGAAGGCCGCCTGACCGACGATCATCTCAAGAATTTCCGCCATGAGCTGCGGGACAAGCCGGGACTTTCGTCGTATCCGCACCCCTGGCTGATGCCGCATTTCTGGCGTTTCCCGACGGTTTCGATGGGAATTGGACCGTTGAATGCGATTTATCAGGCGCGGTTCATGCGCTATCTCGAAAACCGGAGCCTGATTGAGAAGACGCCGCGCAAGGTTTGGGCGTTTGTTGGCGATGGCGAGACGGATGAGGTCGATACACTCGGCGCGATCACTGTGGCATCGCGCGAGAAGCTCGACAATCTGGTGTTCGTCATTAACTGCAACCTGCAGCGTCTTGACGGGCCGGTGCGCGGTAATAAGCGCATCATCGATGAGCTCGAAGGAGTTTTCCGCGGCGCGGGCTGGAATGTTATTAAGGTGGTCTGGGGTTCGGATTGGGATGCGCTGTTTGAGCGCGACCATAAAGGCCTGCTGCTGAAGCGCATGGAAGAGTGCGTCGATGGCGAGTACCAGGCATTCAAGGCCAAGGGGGGTGCCTATCTGCGACGGGAGTTCTTCGGCAAATATCCAGAGCTGTTGGAGCTGGTCGCTGACATGACCGATGAACAGCTGGCGCGGTTGCATCGCGGCGGCCACGACCCGGTGAAGATTTACAACGCTTACAAACGGGCGACTGAGCACCGCGGTGGCCCGACGGTGATTCTGGCAAAGACGGTCAAGGGTTACGGCATGGGCACGACGGAAGCCCGCAACGCAGCGCATCAGGAAAAGAAGATGACCGACGAGGCGCTGACGACATTTGTGAAGCGCTTCGATATTCCTGTGCCGGAAGAGGCGGCCAAGCACGGCACGCCGTACAAGCCTGCCGATGATGCGCCGGAGATCCAGTATCTGCATGAGCGCCGCAAGGCCCTTGGCGGATACATGCCCAAGCGCGAGACGCCGGAGCTGAAGTTCAAGGCGCCAGAGCTAGATTATTACAGCGAATGGACCGCTGGATCGAAAGGCCGCGCCGTATCGACGACGATGGGCTTTGTCAGCATTCTGCGGCATCTGCTCAAGGACCCGGAATTCGGTAAGCTGGTAGTGCCGATCGTTCCTGATGAAGGCCGCACATTCGGTCTTGAGTCGGCGATTCGGCAGGTTGGCATCTACGCGGCGGAAGGACAGAAGTATAAGCCGCACGATCTGGACATGCTGCTTTACTACCGCGAAGAGCAGGATGGGCAGATTCTGGAAGAGGGAATTACGGAAGCCGGTTCGATGGCTTCATTCACTGCGGCTGGAACTGCGTATTCAAATTATCGTGTGCCTGCGATTCCGTTCTACATGTACTACTCGATGTTCGGCTTCCAGCGGATCGGTGACATGGTCTGGGCCTTCGCGGATTCGCGTGGCAAAGGCTTCCTGATGGGCGGCACCGCCGGACGCACCACCATGCTCGGCGAGGGTCTGCAGCACCAGGATGGTCACAGCCATGTGCTGGCGAGCACCGTGCCTACCTGCGTGAGTTACGATCCTGCATTCGTTTACGAGCTGGCGGTCATTCTTCAGGACGGCATTCGCCGCATGTATCAGGAGAATGAATCGGTCTTCTACTACATCACCATGTACAACGAAGACTACCCCATGCCGGAGATGTCCGAGGGCGTGCGCGAAGGCATCCTGCGCGGCATTTATAAGTTCAAGGGCGCGATCAAGGGCAAAGCCGATGCGCAGCTCTTTGGCAGCGGTCCAATCCTGAACGAGACGGTGCGCGCGCAGCAGATTCTTGCTGAGAAGTATGGCGTGCAGACCGATGTGTGGAGCGTGACCAGCTACAACGAGTTGCGCCGCGAAGCACTTTCGATCGAACGCTGGAACCGGCTGCATCCGGCAGAAGCGGAGAAGACGCCGTATATCATGCAGGCTCTCAAGGGCACGAAGGGTCCCATCATCGCCGCGTCGGACTACATGAAAGTCATTGCCGATCAGCTTTCACCGTGGCTTACAAACCGCCTGGTGACGCTGGGTACGGATGGCTTTGGGCGCAGCGATAACCGCGAGCATCTTCGCAGCCACTTTGAGGTCAACGCCGAGTCCATTGTCGCGGCAACGCTCTCAAAGCTGGCACGCGACGGCAAATTCGACGCCAAGCGTGCGCAGAAGGCATTTGAAGAGCTTGCGCTTGACACAGAAAAAGTAGACGCGGCGAAGGCGTAAGATTTATCCCGTGATGACGTCATTCTGACGACCGAAGGGAGGGGAATCTCAAATCAAGATGGTTTGAGATTCTTCGCCTGTGACTCAGAGTGACGTTTTACTTTTATATCGAGGGACTACGCTCTTCGATATATTTCTCGATCACTTCATCGAGAATTCCTTTTGCTTCAAGGATGAACTCAACGGCATCACGCGCTGCGCCATGGCCGCCGGTGCTCTGTGTAATGTAATGCGCTGCTTGTTTGACCTGCTTGCGCGCGTTGGCAACGGCGACGGCTAATCCGCAGACGCGCATCACTGGCAGGTCGATCACGTCATCGCCAACGTAGGCAATTTCGTCGAGCGTGATGGATTCCTTTTCCATGATTTCGCGCACTGCTTTCAGCTTGAATTCCTGGCCAAGGTAGACGTATTCGAGCCGCAGGTCACGAGCGCGCAGAGCCACCGCTTCAGAAATGCGCTTGGTGATGATGCCGCACTTCATTCCACCGAGCCGCGCGAGGGAAACCCCGGAGCCATCTTGCGCGTTAAAGCCCTTCGCTTCGATCATGGTGGCCGAGTGGATGGCGAAACCGCCTTTTGCTTCCATCTCCTGAGCATGGGCCGCGGTGGAAAGATTTGCCGCCGGCGCTGGAAAGAGCCAGATGCCGCCATCGGTCAAAACACCGTCAACATCGAAAAGAATCAGCCTGATACGTCGCGCGCGTTCTTCCGCCGACAAATTATGCGTGGTCATATTCGCATTGTAGCGATCACCTTCGGGCGAAGAAGAGACGAAAGCGGCGTTAGAATATGCAAATGGAATCGTTGTCTGTTCCCGCGAGTCTTGCCTGGGCGCACCCGGTGGTGCAGGAGTGGTTTGTACGCCGTTTCGGCACTCCCACCGAACCGCAGGAACAGGGCTGGCCGCATATTCTCGATGGAAAGCCGGTTCTTATTTCCGCGCCAACCGGATCCGGCAAGACGCTCGCCGCTTTTCTCATCTGCATCGATCAGATTATTCGCAAGGCGCTCGAGGGCGGGCTCGGTTCTGAAACAGAAGTGGTTTACGTCTCGCCGCTCAAGGCGCTTTCAAATGACGTGCAGAAGAATCTGGAAATGCCGCTCAAGGAGATTCAGCAACTTGCGCTGGAACGAGGCTATCTTTCTCCACAGATTCGCACCGCCGTCCGTACCGGCGATACGCTGCCTGCCGAACGCCAGCGCATGCTCAAGCAGCCGCCGCATATCCTCGTCACTACGCCTGAGTCGCTTTACATTCTGCTGACGGCAGAAAAGAGCCGTAACAATCTGCGCCATGTGCGGACTGTGATTGTCGATGAAATTCACGCCATGGCAGACGACAAGCGGGGTGCGCACCTGGCTCTGACATTGGAACGATTGGATGCGCTGGTATGCGGCGAGAATCGGCTCTGCGTCGGTGATTGGGTCACGGCACACGGCACGCCGCCGCAGCGCATTGGATTGTCGGCTACACAGAATCCTATCGAGCTGGTCGGCGATTTTCTGCGTGGCGGTCTTGAGCATCCGGTTGAGATTGTGCAGGTCGGGCAGCGCCGCAAGCTTGATGTAGCCATCGAAATTCCGGCTGAGGAGCTGGGCGCGGTCGCAAGCAATGCGATATGGGACAGCATCTACCAGCGTCTGGCGCAGCTTGCGCTGGAACATCGCTCCACGCTGGTCTTTGTAAACACGCGCAAGCTGGTCGAGCGTCTGGCGTTTCGTCTCAGCGAATTGCTGGGCGAGGAAAACGTCGCTGCGCATCACGGCAGCCTCTCGCGCAAGCTACGCCTGGAGTCAGAGAGAAAGTTAAAGCAGGGTGAGATTCGCATACTGGTGGCGACCGCCTCCCTTGAACTCGGAATCGATATCGGCAATGTCGACCTGGTCTGCCAGATCAATTCGCCGCGCGCGATTGCTGTTGCCATGCAGCGGGTGGGGCGCGCCGGTCACTGGCGCGGCGCAATTCCGAAAGGTCGCTTCTTCGCCACCACGCGCGATGACCTGATGGAGCAGGCCGCGCTCATTCGCGCCATGCGGTCTGGCGTGCTTGATAAGCTCGAAATTCCATCGAAGCCCACGGACGTTCTGATGCAGCAGATTGTTGCTGCCTGTGCCGCCGAGCCGTGGGAAGAGGCCGCGCTTTTCAAAGTATTCCGTCGCGCCCAGCCATATCGCGATCTGACGCAAGAGGAATTTGAGGAATCGCTGTGTCTGCTCACGGATGGCATCGAGGCAAGCCGCGGACGGTACGGTTCCTATCTGCTGCGCGATCGTGTGCATGGCCGCATTCAGGCGCGCCGCGGAGCACGAACGACTGCCATATCGAATGGCGGCGCCATCCCGGACACTGCGCTGTTTGCCGTCATCGCAGAGCCGGAAGGCGTACAAATCGCGACGCTGGATGAAGATTTCGCTGTCGAGTCCTCTGCCGGCGACATCATCCTTCTCGGCAACACAAGCTGGCGCATTCAGCGGGTGGAAAGCGCCGGACGCGTGCTGGTGGAAGATGCGCACGGGCAGCCGCCGACGGTGCCGTTCTGGCGCGGCGAAGCGCCGCAACGCACGATCGAGTTGTCACAATTTATTTCCGAGTTGCGCCAAGAGCTGGACAGTCGCACGCAGAATGTTCTGCCCGGTTACATCAGTCAGTCGAATCCTGAGATCGCAGAAACGGCTGCGTGGCTCAAAGAAGAGTGCGGGCTATGCGATTCCGGCGCAGAGCAACTGATTGGCTACATAGCTGCGGGCCGCGCCATTCTGGGTACGGTGCCGACGCTGACGACGATTGTTGCCGAGCGCTTTTTTGATGAAGGCGGAGGCATGCAACTGGTCCTTCACGCGCCGTTTGGCGGACGCATCAATAAGGCATGGGGATTGGCGCTGCGCAAGCGCTTCTGCCGTGGCTTCAATTTTGAGTTACAGGCTGCAGCAACTGATAATGGCTTGAACATCTCGCTGGCAGAACAGCACAGCTTTCCACTGAGCGATGTCTTTCAATTCCTCACGCAACAGACCGTGACCGAATTGCTGCAGCAGGCTTCGCTGACCTCGCCGATTTTCAAAGCTCGCTGGAAGTGGGATGCGGGCCGCAGCCTGCAGCTATTGCGCTTCAGGAATGGAAAGAAAATTCCGCCCCAAATTCAGCGCACACGCGCCGACGATCTGCTGGCAAGCGTTTTTCCGCAGGTCGCTGCCTGCCAGGAGAATATCGAAGGCGATATTGAGATTCCCAATCATCCGCTCGTACGCGAAGTGATGAAAGATGTGCTGGGCGAGGCGATGGATCTTGAAGGATTGAAGCAGGTGCTCGTCGGCATGCACTCGGGAAAAATTCGATGCGTGGCGGTCGATACGGCAACGCCTTCGCATTTCGCGCACGAGATGCTGAATGCGAATCCGTATGCGTTTCTTGACGACGCTCCGCTGGAAGAGCGCCGTGCCCGTGCTGTGAGCCTGCGCGGCGTGCTGCCGGATAGTCTGCTTGGCGATGCGGGAAGACTGTCGCCCGAAGCCATTGCGGCCATCCGCGAAGAGATATGGCCCGATATCCGCGACGAACACGAGCTGCATGATCTGCTGTGCGCGCTCGTGCTGGTGCCCGCAGATCTTTTGGCTCATCCCTTTGCGCGCGACTGGGATATCTTCTTTTCGCGGCTTGAATCGCAGGGTCGAGCTGCTCTCGCGATGGTGGGCGAGCGCGCTTATCTCTGCGCGGCGGAGCGGGCGGAGTGGCTGCGTCGCCTCTGGCCGGAAACACATATCGCCGATGCTTTGCCATTTGTATCTGTAGCGATTACAGATACAGATGAGATTGTGCGCAAGACTATTCAAGGCTGGATGGCAATTCTTGGCCCCGTGTCTTCGCGCTCACTTGGCGATAAACTCGGTGTCGCTCCACGAGAAGTCTGGAAGCAAATGCTTCGCCTGGAAATGACAGGGACGATTCTGCGCGGCGTGTTTGAAGGCTATGGCAGTGCACCTGCTGATGAAGATGTTGAGTGGTGCGAACGCCGGCTTCTGCAGCGTATTCATAAGAGAACACTGGTCGCGCTGCGCAAGCAGGTCGAACCGGTTACGCCTTCAGTCTTTATGCAGTGGCTGCTGCGATGGCAGCACGTTGCCCCCAACACGCAGCTTTCGGGTGAGGCTGGATTGCTTGAAGCTCTGCGTGGCCTCGAAGGTTTCGAAGCGCCGGCGATCGAGTGGGAGCGGTCGATACTGCCGCAGCGCGTTGCGGGATACGATCCGCGATGGCTCGATGCGCTTTGTCTTTCCGGCGTGGTCGGATGGGGGCGCATTTCGCCGCATCCCGCTTTCCATTCTATTGAGTCGGGAGGGCCGCGGCGCGTAGTACCTACCAGCATGGCTCCTGTTTCTTTTTTTGTGCGCGAAGAAGCGTTGTGGATGGACCTGTGCCTCTCTGAACGGAAGATTCCGGAGACGTGTCTTACCGTCTGTCTTAGCGAACTGGCCGGGCGTGTCCGTAGCCTGCTGTCTTCGGGAGGCGCGATGTTTGCGGGCGATATGGTGCGAATGCTGGGTGTTCCGGCCGCCGAGCTTGACCTGGCGCTTTGGGAATTGGTGGCGGCAGGGCTTGTTACGGCGGATGGCTTCGACAGCCTGCGCATGCTGATCGATCCACGCCGCAAGCAGACCTCCGGTACACGCGGACGGGCTAAGCAGGCGGCGGGCCGCTGGAGCCTCTTCCGCGCTCTTCAGGAACAATCGGGCGCTGAAGCCATTCTCCGTCGTGAGGCTGAAATCGAATCGGCGTGCAGGATGCTGCTTGCCCGGTATGGCGTGGTCTTCCGCGATCTTCTTGAGCACGAGACGACTGTTTCGCGTTGGCGGGAATTGCTGGGCATTTTCCGGCGCATGGAAGCTCGTGGCGAGGTTCGCGGCGGGCGCTTCGTCTCCGGCTTTGGCGGCGAACAGTTCGCGCTGCCGCAGGCGCTCGATTCGTTGCGCGAAGCTCGCAGGGGCGGCTTAAGAATGGAGTCCGTTACGGTAGCGGCTGCCGATCCGCTGAACCTGGTTGGGACAGTAATTCCCGGTGATCGAACTGCTGCTGTCGCCGGAAACCGGGTGACGCTGGATGAGACAGTGCTTACGCCGCTCAAGGGCTCGTCGGTTGATCCGGAGGCCGAGCGGGATCGGCTGGTATCGTTGTTGCCGCTGTCTCTGGCAGAATCAGGTTATGGGCAACAGCCTCCCACCGCCTGATTCCTGCGAGCCGCTTGTCGAAGGCGAAGATTTCTACATGGACGGGCCGTACCTGGTCTTCACCGAGGCCTACCACCGCAGGCGCGGTTACTGCTGCCAGTCGGGCTGCCGCCATTGCCCGTGGCGCGAGCATCCGGTCGAGGATTGCGAGAAAAAGTAGTTGTTCAAGGGAAGTGAGAGGGCGAAGACGCGGCAAAAGAAAAAGGCCGGAGATTCTCCGGCCTTTTGTCGTAAGTCTAAGAAATCAAGCGGTTTTCTTCACGGAAACAGCCTTCACGCGAGCAGCAAGACGGCTCTTGTAGCGCGAAGCGGTGTTGTCGTGGAGTACGCCCTTCTGTACGCTCTTGTCGAGGGCGGAGACGGTCTGCTTGAACTGCTCATTGACGGCAGTAACGTCGCCCTTGGCGATGGCGTCGCGCAGGAGGCGCAGGCTACCGCGGATGCGGCTCTTGTTGGCGCGGTTCACCGCAGTCTTTCTCTCGGTCTGACGGGCGCGCTTCAACGATGAAACATGGTTTGCCATGGTGAATCCTTAACTTTCCTTTGGGAATGGGATGCAGGCAGAAGAGACACACTAGCCACATCCCCCACAAAGTATAAGTGTATGGGTTTTTGAGGATTTAGGCAAGCTTTCGCATGGGGGAATCAGTGCTTGATCGCGGCCAGAATTTCTTTCTGATTCGCCAGGATTTCCGTCTGATTTGTGAGAATGTTTTTTTGATTCGACAGGATCTCGTCCAGCGTTTTCTGATTCTGCTTGATGGTTTCCTGATTATCGAGGATGGTTTTCTGATTTTCGAGAATGGTGGTTTGGTTCTTCAAAATCTCGTCGTCGGCCATGTGGTCTCCTAGAATTTAATTCGAACGCCTGATCTTTAAGCCACCGGCATGCGCCTTTTGCTCTGATTCAGGACCGGCAACATCGTAACGCAAAGGAATAGTTCCAACAAACCGGAATTTCATCCTTCCAAAGCCAACGTCGCCTTAGCTCCGGTTTCATGTTCTGTATCCGTATGATTTGGGTCATGGAGCATGTCTTTACCTTGTGCGACGAAATTGTGGTGCGAGCTCCCATCGATCGCTGCTTCCTGCTTTCGACAAGTCTGGCAATCGTCGAGATGGAACTGGGTATGCATCCGGTAAAAGGGCGTACGTCAGGGCTTGTGCTTCGGGGGGATACGGTGCGGTGGGAGGGCTGGCAACTGGGCATACCGCAATTCCATGAAAGCCTGATCGAACCGTTTGAGCCTCCTGTGTTTTTCCGCGACAGCATGATTGCTGGACGCTTCGCCAGCTTTGAGCACGATCATCATTTTGAGGATCGGGGCGATGGCACAGTACTACTTCAGGACGAAGTGCGTTTCAGCATGCCGTTCGGGTTTGCCGGACGCATGGTTGGCCGGGGTTTTCTCGTACCGCACATTCGCGGCCTTTTGCGGAGGCGCTTTGTATTACTGAAGCGAATCGCAGAAGGTGAAGAATGGCAGCAATATTTGCAGTGAGTAATCTTCGCGGATGCTCCTTGAACTCAGGCTATATCGTTCGCTTTATCGCGCAGAAGGGCATTTTCCTTTTCCAGCGCTTCAAGGCGGAGGCGCATGGGTTCGAGGATCGTGGCCAACTCTTCCTGTGTGTAGCGCGGCGTGATGTGCTGCGGACAGTTCCAGTCGAAGGCTTCGACGTGGATCAATATGGCGCGTTCGGCGGGCGTTTTTTCTTCCGGCACGCGCAGCGTCTCGATCAGTTCTTTCGCCGATGCGTCGTCCTCGTGAAATTCTGCGTGGCCAAGGATTTTGAGTCTGCTTTGCGACGGGTAATCCATCAGGAAGAGGGCGATGCGGTCGTCGTGCTGTAGGTTTCCGAGGCTGATGTACTGCTTGTTGCCGCGCAGGTCGGCGAAGCCAAGAGTCTGCTCATCGAGCATGCGCAAAAAGCCCTTGGAGCCACCGCGGTATTGGATATAGGGCCAGCCGGATTCGCTGACTGACGCCATATAGAAGCCGTCGCGTGTGCGAATGAACTCCTGCTCATCGGGGCCGAGTTCGCTGCCTGCAATGATGGACTGCTCGACACGCTCGTACTGTCGCCGGCTGCCATGCTTCTTCTGCTGTTCTTTGACGAGCGGAGTAAAGGCGATTTCGGCGAAGCGTCGGCCCATGGATTCCCCCTGACTTATATTCTCCGGGTTATTAAGGATTCCAGGATATGCGCATCGGATTCACCAATCATTGGGGCCGGTGCTTCGCTCAGGATGGTGACAGCTACAAAAGCGAAGGGGCGATTTCCCTTGCGGGATCTCGCCCCTTCATTTTCCGATTTTTAGAAGCTCTGGTTCGGCTTCCAGATCACAACCGATTCTCACTTCGGACCTGTTCGAGGCCTGCGAACCTTGCGGCCCGCGCTCCCCGTACTTGCCGTTGCTCCGTCTGCTGTGAGAGCTTTCTTAGATCCATCCGAGAGCCTTCAGTTGCCTGATTGCCCTGTGAGTTCCGTTGCCGGATCTCGCGATAGCTCCTTGTCTTCTCTCTCCTTCTGGAAGATCTCTCTTCCGTTGAAATGAAGCATACTCCCGCTCAAAAAGAATGCAAGAGGGTCTGAGAAATTTTGTGCTGTGGAAATGGCGTATTTATTGTGGAAATAAAGCTACTCTGTTTTGTTCAACATGCAACATTTTGTTGCGTGTTGAAGTTGGTTTCATTCGCTTCATTCAGGATGGCAAAGAAGTACCCTTTGCTCTTCTGACTTGATAGAGCAGTAGCATGCCAAAGAGTTCCATTGCCCAGATCCAAAGCAGGATGTGATCGAAACGGCTTATCCTCGTCTCGGCTTTGATGAGGCTTTGTCCGGCAACTAAAAATTGTCCTGAAGCAGCGGGTTCGCCAACGAGCGCAACGCGAATTCCCGACTCAGGCTGCCATGTGACTTTATAGAGGCCGCTGTCGCGCATACGCTTGAAGATACCGCGCGGAGGCTGTGGCAGCGCTCCATGCAATGTGGCATTGGCGGAGACGACGTCTCCTTGAGCGTTGTAAATAGCGGTAAAAGGCGACTGTGATTCCAGCCACGCGGGGCTGGCGATCTCGGCTGGAGCGGCAGCCTGCAGGATGGTCGCTTCTTCGATGGAAGAAGCGTGCGCTTTAAGACTGGAGACGATTTGCTGAGGCGCTCGATCTGCGCCACGACGCAAAATCTGTTGATGGAAGACAGATACCGCGACGAGAGAGAAAGTGAGCAGCATAGTGATGACTGCCATCGACGGCACCGAGGTCGTGGCAGTCCGCAGATGTTCCCGCGTGGCACCAACGATGCCATCGATGGCAAGAGAGAGAGAGAACAGCAGCGGCGATCTGGATTCGCTGTAGGAGAGTTGCGCTGCTTCCAGCATTTCCGGGGCGTAGCGCCGGCGAAATTTACCCGGATAAAGATGGAGTTCGATGCGATAGAGCGAGAGTACGATGCGTTCCGAGAGCTTCATGCTTTTGCCTCCGACGCCTTGATCCCTTTGCGACGCGCCAGTTGGATAGCGCGCTCAAGCCTCTGCGTTTCTGCCATGATGACGCGTTTTCCCAGAGCAGTAAGCGCATAGTAGCGGCGTCGCTCATCTTCGGATATGCCGGTTTCGCGCACCAGGCCGCTGGCCAGTAGACGGTCAATAGAGCCGTAGAGGGTGCCCGGGCCCATGGTCGTGTGCTGGCGCGCCTCCTGCATGATGGCGTAACCGTGCTTTTCGCCGTCAACAAGCGCAAGCAGAATAGCGAAGACGGCTGGGGTGAGCGGCAGATGCTTTTCCGGCGATGCCGAAGCAGTCGACGACATGTCGGAAATATATATCTGTAGCGGATATATCGTCAACGGATATTTTAACGAAAATGTAAATAGCCCCAGCGATCAGGTACATGCATGTTGATGACACCCTGCGGCGACCAGACCCAGTTGTCTTCCTTCGGGTTACCTGACTTCCATTCGACGCGGCTGAAGTTGATACGCCATGTTGTTCCTGGCTGCGGCTGCGGCACCGTCTGGCGAGAGTTGAAGGCCGTAAGTGGATAAGCGATTTCGAGCGTCCATCCTTTGTCGGTGTCGCCTGAATTGTTGAGCGTTCCCTGTACGGCGACGGCGGTTTTGAGGCCGAGGATGTCCCAGCTGTTATCGGCTTTGCCATTCTGGTTGTAAGGCTTATTAAGGAAGAGGTCCCAGCCGGTGTTGAGTGCGTTCATTTCGAACTCATAGTAGCTTTCCGTCTCGGGGAGCGGCTTGATGAAAACCTCGAAGTCATTGTCGTGGAATATGACGGAGTCGTGCTGGGTGAGAGTGCCGGTGACATTCGGCTCTTCAAGCTCGGCTGCGATATAGAGATACTTGTCGTCGTAGAGCATCTTCATTCGTGTATGGAAGCGCGGCGTGGGCTTGGCTGATCCTTCAATGTCGACGAAGTCGGAGCTCCATGGCGCGCTGTTCCATGCAGGATCGTCCAGATCTCCGTCGATCACGATCGGCGTTGTTGTGCGATGGCAGTCATAGGAGAGTGGCTTCGGCTCTTGTGCGGGAGCTGTAAGAGTGAAGATTATTGCGAGCGCGAGGAGAGGAAATGGTCGGAGCATCTTGTGGCTATTGTATGCAGCTTTCCAACTTCGAAGTTCATGCAGTCTTGCGATTGATTACGCACTCCGCTCAGGATGGCGAAAGATTAAAAGCCCGACTTTTCTGATCATCAAAGAAGTTAACATCCTTCCCACGCCGTCGAGATTGTTCCGGGAGCACCTCATCGTCTCTCTGGAGTAAGCTGGTAGCCGTGAGATTGCCGGATCTCCAGATCACACCAATTCGGGAGAAACGAAAATGCAGGGAATGATGGAACGTACGCCTTCGATGCAGCGATGTATGGATGACTGCTCCATGTGCATGTCGATGTGCATGGAAACCATGATGATGAGTGTTAAGAAGGGCTCCATGACGATGGAGATGATGTGCATGATGGAAGACTGCATGGATATGTGTCAGATGGCTATGCGTTGCATGATGCGCATGTCGCCGATGTGCGGCAAAGTGTGTTCGATGTGCGCAGAGATGTGCATGAGTTGTGCAGCCATGTGCGAGCAGATGGCAGGCAAAGACGAGATGATGATGCGTTGCGCAGAAATGTGCAGGAGATGCGCCGAATCCTGCAAGATGATGAGCAAGGAAATGATGGCCGCCTGAGCTTTCAGTCTACTGGCGTAGGTAAATTCAAGCCTGGGCAGGTGCCGGCCTACCCAGGCTGACAGCTGGCGGATGTATCGCCTAAGACGAGACAGCCCAGCCAGGCTGTTCCACAGAAAAAGCAGTAGGCGAAGCGCTGCGCTGTGCAGGCCGAAGAGGCTGGCCGCCGTCGAAGACTTCGAATGTCCGCAACACTTCACCCCCACAGGATGAGCAGACAGCCCCCAATTCAGGCGAAATTACGCCACGCATGCAGATGCCGCAAAATGTCTCGGCCGTCGAGGGAGACTTCCACCCCAGGCGAGTGACGGAGCGTGTGCGGCTGGTAATAACTGCGTAGCGTTGTGACTTCATGTTCAGGTCCTTCCGTTTCGTGTGTAGGATGTGCAAAAACAAAGCGGCCCACGATATGCTCGTGGGCCGCTCTTTTGAGAACTTTTACGCTAGTTGATTGCGATGATCAGCAGCATAGTCCTCCGCGCCCACGTGGATGGCAACACATACACATCGAACACATCGGGCTGAAGGTGCTGAACTGCATGCTTTAAAAGTAAGCTCGATGGCTGAGGATTGCAAGAACGATCGCGGACCCAGCATGTCAGGCTATCGACCCATAGAATCTCTCGTCCATATCCGAAGACATCGAATAATTTGAGTAAGTCGCTCAAATAAAGCGACATAACTCTCCTGGATTTTCGCCTATCCGCGCAGGCTGGCTGGCGGAGGCTCGACGGCCGCTAGCTCCTTGTACGAGGCTTCCGGAAGCTCGAGACCCGCAGCTGCAATATTTTCTTCAAGATGCTCTGCAGACGATGTTCCGGGGATGGGGATGATGACCTTCGATCGCTTGAGCAGCCATGCCAGAGCCACCTGAAGCGGTGTTGCCTTCAGTTCCGTGGCCACTTTCTCGACAACTTCGTGGGCTTTCTTTGCCTGACCAAGAGGGGCCCATGGCAGGAAGGCAAGGTTGTTCTGCTCGCAATATTCGACGATGTAGTCCGATTCGCGGTCAGCGAAGCTGTAGCGGTTCTGGATAGAGACGATGGGGACGATCTTGCGGGCGCGCTCGATATGCTCGCGAGTGACGTTTGAGAGGCCGACATGGCGAATCTTGCCCTGTTCGCGCAGCTTGGCGAGTGTCTCGACGGAGGCCTCGAACGAAACAGCATTGTCGGGAGCGTGCAACTGGTGAACATCAATGCGGTCCACGCGGAGGCGTTTGAGGCTTCCTTCGAGTGCCTCCGTAAGGTGTTTAGGACTGGCATTGTGGGTCCACTGGCCGGGACCGGGGCGCTCCCATCCACCCTTGGTGGCGATGACGAAGCCGGCCGGGTAGGGATAAAGGGCTTCGGCGATGAGTTCCTCGGAGGTTGCGGGGCCATAGGAATCAGCCGTGTCCATGAAGTTCACACCGAGTTCGACGGCGCGGCGGAGTGTGGCGAGCGCCGCAGCTTTATCTTTCGGCGGTCCCCAGATGCCGGGGCCGGTGATGCGCATCGCCCCATAGCCCAGGCGGTTAACGGTGAGGTCGCCACCAATGGTGAAAGTTCCGGCGGCTGCGGCGGAGATGGCTTGGGTCTGCGGCATTTGTTGCTCCTTTTCCTTGAGACGCTTCACTTGTGTAGATGAGAAATGCGAGCCTTGCGACTCTCACTGCCTTCGCTCAGGACGACAAGTTGCAAGGTTTTCCGGGAACAGAGGGAATCGTTGTCGTCGGTTCTCCATTCTAAAATGAAGTCTCAGACATGGAGGAGTGGACGATGGCTACCGGAAAATTGTTGCTGCTGGCGGGCGATTACGTTGAGGATTACGAGATCATGGTGCCGTTTCAGGCGCTGCAGATGGTCGGACACACCGTGCATGCAGTCTGTCCGGACAAGAAGGCTGGTCAGATTGTGCGTACGGCGATCCACGATTTTGAAGGCGACCAGACCTATTCGGAGAAGCGCGGGCATAATTTTGCGTTGAATGCGACGTTTGCAGATATCAATGTCGAGGATTATGACGGGCTGGTGATTCCGGGCGGCCGGGCGCCGGAATATCTTCGGCTGAACGAGAAAGTGTTGGAAATTGTGCGGTATTTTGCCGATGAGAAGAAGCCGATAGCGGCAATATGCCACGCGGCACAGTTGCTGGCTGCGGCAGGTGTCGTCAAGGGGCGGCGGGTGAGTGCCTATCCGGCCTGTGCTCCTGAGGTACAGTTGGCGGGCGGGGAATACGTCGAGGTGGCGATGACCGATGCCATCGTGGACGGCAACCTCGTGAGTGGGCCGGCGTGGCCTGCGCATCCGGCATGGCTGGCAAAGTTTCAAGCGGTACTACAGACCTATCTGGCGGCAAAGTTGCAGCCTGTGGGAGCGGCAAAGTAAATTTCAGGCGCAATAGAACCTTGCAGGGAACCACTTCGATACGGCTTTGCCATAATTTTATGGAATGGGCATTGACGCGGGGCCGGAGCGGCGCTACTCTGACCCCATAAACGGCATAGATTTGGTGCAAATGGCCAATCCGTTGCTTTCCTCACCGCATCCAATAGGTGTGGTGGCAACTACGCTGTTTCCTGTCGTCCCCCCATCTCCGTCAACCCAATTACACATGGTGGCTGTGTCTGCAGCCTGCCTGGGAGGTCATTTCTCCGCTTGATGAAAAAAGCGCTGGAAATCACGCCGAATCTTGAGCCCCTGTTCGGGACCCGCGATGAAAACCTGAGACTCATGGAGGATGCTCTCCATGTGCGTATCGACCTCAAATCAGATGCTTTGCATGTGGAAGGCTCGCAGGAGAGCCTTGCTCGCGTGGAACGCGTCTTCAGCGACTATGAGTACCTGCGCCGTAATGGAGCGAACCTGCACAACGGGGAACTCCATGGGATGCTGAAGCTTGTGGTGGCAGATCCGGCGGTGACGCTGCGCAGTCTTGCTGAAAGCGGCAAGCAGCGCTCAGCGGGCATCAAGCGCATGGTGCAGCCGCGCTCGCTCAACCAGCGACATTATGTCGAGGCGATTGAACAGACGGACATGGTTTTCGGGATCGGGCCGGCCGGTACCGGGAAGACGTATCTTGCCGTGGCGATGGCAGCGGCTGCGCTTCTGGCAAAGAAAGTCAGCAGAATCGTGCTGGTGCGTCCGGCGGTGGAAGCAGGCGAGCGGCTCGGTTTTCTTCCTGGTAGCTTGCAGGAGAAGGTCGATCCATATCTGCGTCCCCTCTATGACGCGCTATATGACTTGCTGGAGCCGGAGCGTGTGGACAAGATGCTGGAGCGGAACGTGATTGAAGTGGCACCGCTGGCCTTTATGCGCGGGCGCACGCTCAACGACGCCTTCATCATCATGGACGAGGCTCAGAACACGACCAGCGAGCAGATGAAGATGTTGCTCACGCGTCTTGGAAACAACGCCAAAGCGGTCATTACAGGCGACGTAACTCAGATCGATCTGCCGAATCCGCGAAAGTCCGGACTGGTGGAAGCGATGAATATCCTCGATGGCGTGGATGGAATTCGCTTTATTCGATTTGAAGACGGCGATGTAGTGCGACACCACTTGGTGCAGCGCATCATTCGTGCCTATGACGGCTTCGGCCGGGCGCAGCAGGAGCTTCCGCTCTCGATGCCGGAAACGGACGAAGCGAGACCTGTCGCCAAACCTCAATAGTAGAACTTGATACCATCAAAGAGAGGAGGACTCAAGTGTCCTCCTCGTTTTGCATGATCGTGACTGACCCAGACTCCGCGACTTCGTCTCATCACTCCGCTTTGAACATGCGCGAACTGCGCGGCTTTCTGTCGAAAGCTATATCGGCGGCCAAACTGCGCGGAGAGGTGTCGGTACTGCTGGGAACAGACAAAACCGTCCGCGAGCTAAACAGGGATTATCGAGGCAAGAATAAGGCGACTGACGTGCTGTCTTTCCCGGTGGATGCGGAACATCCCAGCGCGGCGAAGAAGCAGGCGGGGGATCTGGCGATCTCGCTTGACACTGCGCATAAGCAGGCAGAAGAGCACGGTCATCCCTTGCAGGTAGAAGTGAAGATATTGATGCTGCATGGATTGCTGCATCTTTCGGGTTACGACCACGAAACGGACGACGGCGAGATGGCCGACAAGGAAAACGAATTGCGAAAGCAGCTTGGATTGCCGGTGGGTCTGATTCAACGCAGCAGTGCCAAAATAGCGAAGAATAGTGCGGTGAAAAAAGCCCGGAGCCGCGCGCAATGAACGTGGAAGCTGCCATATTCATCTTTCTCCTGCTGGTGGTATTAACGCTGGCGTCCTATGTCGACCGGCTCTACTCCGAGATGGGGAAATTTCTTTCCCGCGAGTTCCAGGAAAATATCGACGCATGGGAACAGCTTGTAGAACCAAGGCTGGGTCTGAACCGCGAGCACGTGATGCTATCGGCTGCAGTGCTGTCGCAATTGGCGTTGGCATGCCTGACGCTGATTTTCGGCATGCTGCTTTTTGACCGCCCGTCCATTACGGATCGCCCCACACTCGGCGAGATCGGGCAGGCCGTTCTGGGCGTAGTGCTGGTCATCGTCATCTTTAACCGCCTGCTGCCCTTTGTTTTCTTCACGCGCACCCGCGGATTGTGGGTGGCGCGTACGCGCTGGCTGCTGCGGTCTCTGTTTTACCTGGTGTTGCCGGTAACACTGTTCCTCGGATTCTTGCTTTCGATTGCAGCCCTGGCGGAGTCGCCAAAACCGGAAGAAGAAGACTCGACAGCAGAGGCAGTCGACGCGCTGATCGAAGCTGGCGAAGAAGAAGGAATCATCGAAGAGGGCGACCGGGAACTCGTGCGTTCGGCGGTCGAATTCGGCGACAAGGTGGTGCGCGAGGTGATGACGCCGCGTCCGGAGGTAATTGCCATTCCGGGTTCAGCGACGCTCGAAGAATTGCTGCTTCTGATCGAAAAGCACCCGGTATCGCGCGTGCCCGTCTACGAGGGTACGCTGGATCACATTTCCGGTATCGCATTTGCGCATGATTTGCTGCGAGTGTCTGACGAAGCTGCGCGCACACGCACAGTTGCGAGTATCCAGCGGGTTGCCGCCTTTGTGCCCGAAACGAAGAAGGTAAATGAATTGCTTCGCGAGATGCAGCGCGAGAAACAGCACATGCGCATCGTCATCGACGAATACGGCGGCGTTGCAGGACTGGTGACGATTGAAGACTTGCTTGAAGAGATCGTCGGTTCCATTGCGGATGAGCACGAAGAGGATGAGCTCGAAACTCCTAAGCGCGATGCAGATGGGGCATGGCTGGTACCGGGAAATCTCGAACTTGAGCGGCTGGAAGACCTATTCGGTGACCACTGGGAACGGCCCGAGGACTATGAAGCAACAACAGTTGCCGGCCTGGTAAGCGAGGTTGCCGGCAGAATTCCCATGCAGGGCGAAGTCATTGAAGAAGATGGCCTGCGCTTTGAGGTGCTCGCGTCAACAGACAGGCGCATTGAGAGTCTGCGCGTTTCACGCAGAGAGGAGCACATCCCTACGATTTAGCCTTGCGTAGGCCGATGACCGCTGCGATCGAGAGCAATGTAATGACCGCGATGATGGTCTGCGAGATGACGCAATAAAGGCACCAGATCTGCAGGATGCGTGCTTCAATATTTGTGAGATAAAGTGCGAAGGCCAGACCAACGATAGAAGCAGCCAGCGTCAGCCAATAACGGCGGGTAAGTGCAAAGAGTGCGATGGCTGCGTAGCCCACGATGCCGATTGCGGCCACAGGAATTCCGTGGATGACCGAATAGCGGCTGTGATTGACGATGCCGCAATCCCAGTGCGCGTTGATGTCGCATGGTGGCGCGTCCATGGAGTAGTGGATACGAAGCGCAAGGGTAGAAGCTACGATTCCAGCGATAGCGAGCAGCGCGATGAGATAACGCATAGAAGTTAGTTCCAGTCTAATATCTGGACGCGCCCTGCTGGGCGACGCGATAGAATTTAAGAGAATGAGAGTTTTTATGTCACGAGCGTTTTTTGCATGGATGGGCGCAGCAGCCCTGATTGTTTCAGCGGCCCATGGGCAGAGCGGTTTGAAGCCTCCGCCGGGAGCGAAGGTGGCGATGATTGAGTTTTCCGATCTTGAATGTCCGAGCTGCGCGCACGAGAACCCGGTGCTGAAAGACGCCGCGGCGAAATACCACATTCCGTGGGAACGGCATGACTTTCCCATTCAGTATCATCGCTGGAGCACGCAGGCGGCAGTGAATGCCCGCTGGTTCGATACGAAATCCGAGAAGCTGGGCGGCGATTACCGCGATGCCGTCTTCGCTAACCAGGCGAGCATTGAAACACCGGACGATCTGCGCAACTTTACCGATAAATTTGCCAAGGATCATGGCATGGCGATGCCGTTTGCCGTCGACCCGCAAGGCAAGCTGGCGGCCGAGGTGAAGGCGGATTATGACTTGGGTATCAGGCTTGGCGTGCACCAGACGCCCACCGTGTGGGTAGTGACTGACAAACACGGAGTCACGAATGCTACGCAGGTCTCTGACTTCAATAAGCTGTATTCGATGCTTGACGAAGCCGTGGAAGAAACAGGCGGCAATACGAAACAGGCGAGGAAGTAACTTTTGCGATCTGGATTCGTATCTATTCTCGGACGGCCGAATGCCGGAAAATCCACGCTGTTGAACGCGCTCGTGGGCGAAAAGGTGGCGATCGTCACCAGCAAGCCGCAAACGACGCGTACCCGTATTCACGGTGTTGTAGAGGTTGCAGCGCGCAAGGGGAAGCACTCGGCGGCGCAAATTGTCTTTGTAGATACACCAGGCGTGCATAAGCCGGGATCGTGGCTGGACCGGCGCATGATGCAGGAGGTTCACGATGCGCTCGAAAGTCGCGACGTGGTTCTGGTCATGGTGGATGCGACGCGGCGTTTGGAGTTGTCAGAGAATGACGAAAAAAAGCGCGGAGCCAGTGAAGATGCTTTCGTTTTCGAACTGCTCAAGAAGCTCGACTGTCCTGTGTTTCTGGTGATTAACAAGATAGATCTTGTCACGAGGGAAACGCTTGCGCCGCTGATTGCGCAGCTGAGCGCGCTGCATCCATTTGCCGAAGTGTTTCCAATTTCAGCGCGCAAAGGTGATGGATTGGAGCGGCTGGTTGAAAAGCTGGTCGAGTATCTGCCCGAACGTGAGCGCTATTTTCCCAAAGATCAATATACGGATCAGCCTGAAAGATTTCTGGTGGCTGAATTGATCCGCGAACGCATTCTGCAGGAGACGGGCGAAGAAGTTCCTTATGCCTCGGCGGTGGTCATTGAGCGATTTGAAGAGCCCCAGCCGCATGATAAGAAGCCGGTGACGCGCATCGCTGCGGCAATTTACTGCGAGCGTGCCGGGCAGAAGGCGATTCTGATCGGCAAGGGCGGAAGCAAGTTAAAGAGCATTGGTACGAACGCCCGTAAGGAAATCGAATCGCTTCTGGGAACGCAGGTTTTTCTTGAGTTGCATGTGATTGTCGAAGAAAATTGGCGTGAACGGCGCGGCTTTGTGGAATCGCTTGATTGGCGCAAACAGCTGGAAGAGCTGGGCGAACGAAAAGAAGAAAAATAGAGTCAATTTGTTATCGATCCCCATAGAGTCGTCATTCTGAGCGAAGCGAAGAATCCATGGGATGCGGGCGGGGAGGATAACTATCGTCTATTTCCTCCCATGTAAAGATCCTTTCGGTGAAATGCTGTTCGCGCAACCGTTTAGTGTGAAACGCCGGCAAGAGTGTATCGAGACGAAACGATCTCATGCACTCTTCTCGAGGTACGCGCTCAGAATGAAGACTTTCTTCTTGATGTCAGGATGACAACTATTCAGTCAGAAGACTATTCCCGGACGCTGATGCCGAGTGTTCGCATTTTTCTGTAGAGATGGCTGCGTTCGAGGCCAAGTGATTCTGCAGCGCGGCTTATGTTGCCGTGACACTCATCGATCTTCTTCAAAATGTAGTCGCGCTCGTATGCTTCGCGCGCCTGGTGCAGCGTGCTGAAATCTTCGCTATGCTTGCTTGCGCCGCGATGCACGAGCATAGGGAGATGTTTACGCTCAATTCGCGGCGCCTGCGGATTGAGGATCAGGATACGTTCGATCAGGTTCTTCAGCTCCCGAACATTTCCCGGCCAATGGTACTGCTTGAGTAGTTCGATCGCGTCTTCAGCGAGCTCGACGCGAGGCCGACCGTATTCGCGGCCAAAGCCGCGGAGGAAATCACGCGCCAGGAGTGAAATGTCTTCCTTGCGGTCGCGCAGAGGCGGCACGTAAAACGGAATGACATTCAAGCGATAGAAAAGGTCCTCGCGAAAGTTTCCCTTGGCAATTTCTTCTTCGAGATTCTTATTTGTGGCGGCGATCACGCGAACGTCCACACTCATGGCGTGTACCGCTCCAACCGGCGTAAACCGTTGTTCATCGAGAGCGCGCAATACTTTGGCCTGAGTTTTAAGGCTCATGTCGCCTACTTCATCGAGGAATAGCGTACCGCCATCCGCGCGTTCGAAGGTGCCGCGCTTCTCGGTCGGGCCGCCAGGTATAGCGCTGTTGCGATAGCCGAATAGCTCGCTCTCGATGTAGTCCTCGGGAATCGCGGCGCAATTCAGCTCAACAAAGACGCGTTCGCGGCGCTGGCTTTCTGCGTGAATGGCACGCGCAATCAGTTCCTTGCCGCTGCCCGATTCGCCGAAGATAAGCACGCGACCATTGGTGGGCGCCATGAGCCTGATCTGCTGGCGCAGGGCTTTAGCGGGAACACTCTCGCCTGTGATCGGCGTTTGCAGCGCAAGTTGGCGTTTGTATTCGAGATTTTCGACGCGAAGCCGTCGGGCCTCAATTGCGTTCTTAACGACGATGAGCGTGCGTTCGAGCGAAAGTGGCTTTTCCAGAAAATCGAAAGCGCCTAACTTGGTGGCACGCACCGCCGTTTCAATCGTGCCATGTCCGGAAATGATGATGACCTCGGGCTTGTTTTCGGTATCGAGCGAACGAATTTCATTCAGCACGTCCAGACCATCACGGTCGGGCAGCCAAATGTCGAGCAGCATCACATCGTAGCTTACGTCGCGGAGCAGCACCAGCGCTTCGTTCCCGGTCCCAGTGCTGGCGACCGCATATTCTTCTTCGCGAAAAATCTCTTCCAGCAGTTTGCGGATATCGGCTTCGTCATCTACCACCAATATGTGGTTCATCGGGCCGCCTTATTCACCACAGAGGGCCATGCATCGCCAGTGCCATTGCCGTTCGCCGCGAGCGGCAGTTCGATAATAAATCGAGCGCCCGACGGGGAGTTCTGCTCAGCCCGAATGGCACCCTGGTGATCTTGAACGATCTTTGCCGCGATCGCAAGACCCAGTCCAGTACCGCGTTGTTTGGTTGAGAAGTAGGGAAGAAAGAGACGCTCGCGAGCATCGTCGGTGAGTCCGTGGCCGGTGTCGCTGATGATAACCTCGGCCATCTCGTGGTGATCGGTGAGCGCGGTTTCGATCGAGAGCACACGCAGGCCACTATCCTGCATGGCTTCGGCTGCGTTGTCGATGAGATTCGCGACGGCGCGTTTCATCGCTTCAGCATCTGCCATTACAAGCGGGATCTTCGACGCAAGATGCTTGTCTACCCGGATGTTTTCAAGTCGATCCTCAAACAGACGCAAGGCGTTCTCGACAATCAAATTGAGGTCCGCAGGTTTAGGATGCGCCGTTGGAAATTGTGCGAGTGCCGCAAACTGATCGACCAGCGTTCGCAATGTTTCCACTGAGCCAAGGATTACGTCACTGCAGGAGCGGATGACATCCGGCGACTCTGGCGCATTGCGATCGACGTGCCGCTTGATGCGTGCGGCAGAAAGAGCAATCGGCGTGAGCGGATTTTTAATTTCATGCGCGACGCGCTGCGCCACCTCTTTCCATGCGAGCTGACGCTGCGCCTGCAAAAATTCGCTTACATCTTCCAGCACAAGTATGAAGCCGCGGCGTTTTTCGCCCAGGGGCAGCATGGCCATGGTGGCGGAAAGATTTAATTTGCCTTTCGGGTGGCGGATATCAAATTCTGTTGCAGCCACGCCCATTCGCCTTGCGCGGCGTGCCAGCAGCATCAACTCGCTGCCCACATCCTCAGGCACAACAGCGGTGAGTGGAACACCCTGCAGAGGCTGCAATGTGCCCGGAGGCAGCAGGTCGGCGAAAGCCTGGTTTGCCTGTGAAATATGCAACGCCGCATCAAGGGTGACTACGCCGCCGGGAATGGTTTCGAGAATCGTCTCGAGTTCGCGGCGGCGCTCCTCCAGCGTTGCATTTGCTTCAAACAGCTGCGCCGTGGATTGCTCTGCGATCATACGACTCTGCTCAAGATCGGCAGCCATATGGTTGAATGCCTGTAGCAGCTCGCCCAGCTCCTCCGTTGCGGATATCGTAACGCGCTGCTCGTAACGCCCGGCAGCAATTCCGTCCATTGCTTCTGCCAGATTTTCAAGTGGCCGCGTAATCTGCTTGGAAAAGAACCAGGCCAGCCAGCTGCTGGCAAAAAACGTGAGCGTTGTGAGCAGCAGAAGTAACAGCAGGTATGTGCTGCGGATGCTGCGCCGTTCGCGGTAGACGGCCCAGTATTGCTGCGTACCCGCGCGAACGTCGGCCACGGTCGCACTGAGACCCGATGGAAGTGGCAGGCCAACAACGACGACTCCGCCGCCCGAGGTGGTGGCGGTGCCCAGGGCGTAATCCGTATCGCCGATCGTAAGCACTGGCTCATCCGTGCGCTGGGCCGCCTTATGCACAATCTCGATCAATGGTTCCTCGTGCACTGTCACCCTTGCATTGTCATCCAACCATGTACGTATCTTTACTGCGCCCTCTGGATGGGGCATCTGATACTGTACGATCGCTGCATTGTCGCGATAGAGCACAGCAAAGCCGCCCTGCAGGGTAATGCGGTGGGTGCGAATCTCATCCAACAGCGCATTTGTATTTTCAGCCTGGTAATTCAAAGCAATTGCTTCAGAGCGCGCGAGGGACTCAGCCTCTGCGCGAGCGTTCTGAGTGACATAGTGAGAGAGCTCAAGGGCGATGCGGGTGGAATCTTCGCGCAGTTCGGAGACTGGCTGCGAGAACCACCGGTCGATCGAACGGTTCATCAGCCCAAAGCTGAAGAAAAACATGAATGCCGCAGGGGCGAATGAGAGCACCAGTGCGCCGACCAAAAGACGGGAGCGGAGCCTCGATCCCAGCACGCGGCTGCGGCGGTCGGCATAGATTTTGAGGATGTTGCGCGAAAGCAGCACAAGCAGGAGCAGGAAAAGCAGGAAGACAACAACTGAGAGCGTAGTAAATAGAAAAATAGCCGCGACGCTATGGGGATAGAGAAAATTCAGCTTGAATGCATTAAGTGATGCCAACACCAGGAGAAGGACAAGCGAGATGGCTCCAAGTACGGCGATGGTAACGCGCTTGTTCTTCATGATGGGCATGCGAACTCCGATCTCAAAGATTATAGGCGTTTTGTAGCGCATGCTATGCAGAAGTGAGCGCCAGCACAACTCGTAACTTCTATCGCCCGGACGATTCAGAGGCGCGGCGGAGCTCGCGGAAAAAAGAAAAAGAGAAGCGTACTGCCGGGTTCATCGGTGTGGCTGCGGGTTTCGGTGCGCTCATTGGCGGCTTAGCCGGTGGCGGTAAATAGTGACAGAAAAGTAAAAGGCGTGGCCCCAAGCCACGCCTCGTTTTATGCCAGCAGCTCTCGTACGGGCTTCCAGGGTTTCTTCTGCGATACCGCAACAGGCTCGCATGTAAGAGTCCCCTCGTAGGTGTTCACGCCATCGCGGATGCCGTCATTTTCAAGAATCGCAGCCTTGGCACCGCGCTGCGCAAGCCGCAGAACATAAGGGAACGTTGCGTTCGTCAGCGCCAGCGTCGAAGTATTCGGCACCGCAGCCGGCATGTTGGTGACGCAGTAATGCACCACGCCATTCACTTCGTAAGCAGGATTGCTGTGCGTCGTAGGCCGCGCCGTTTCAATGCATCCGCCCTGGTCGATGGCCACATCTACGATTACCGCGCCTTTCTTCATCTTTGCGACCATCTCTTTGGTCACGATCTTCGGAGCCGCTGCACCCGGAATCAACACGCCTCCAATCACCAGGTCGGCTTCCTGTACCGCGCGCGTCACGTTATACGAGTTCGACGCCAGGGTGAAAAGCTTGCCATTGAAGATATCGTCGAGTTCGCGCAGGCGGTTCAGGTTCAGATCAACAATCGTGACCTTCGCGCCCATGCCCACTGCGATCTTCGCAGCGTTAGTGCCGACGATGCCGCCGCCGATGATGCAGACATTGGCAGGAGGCACGCCGGGGACGCCGCCAAGCAGAACACCGCGGCCGCCTTTTTCCTTTTCGAGATAAGAAGCGCCGACCTGCACCGACATGCGTCCGGCAACTTCAGACATTGGCGTCAACAGCGGCAGTGTTCCGGCCTGGTCGCGAATCGTCTCATAAGCAATGCCGATCACTTTCTTCGTAAGCAGCTGCTCGGTGAGATCAGGAACAGGCGCAAGATGCAGGTATGTAAAGAGCACCAGCCCTTCGCGGAAGAAACCATACTCTTTCTCAACTGGTTCTTTGACTTTCACCACCATGTCCGCGTTGCCCCACACATTGTGTGCCGAGCCGACAATCTCCGCGCCTGCCGACTGATACTCATCGTCGGTGAATGCGGAAAGCTCGCCCGCGTGAGTTTCGACGAGAACCTTGTGTCCTGTCTCAGTAAGCGCCTTTACGCCTGCCGGTGTAATGCCTACGCGACTTTCGTGATCTTTGACTTCCTTCGGTACTCCGATAATCATGCATCGTCCTTAGTGGCTCGTCGATCGACTTCCGCTGAGCCTAACGTTTCATTGTTGCAAACATTCAAGGATATCGCATGGTGCAGCGGGCCGCAGAATTCTGAATTCCAGCCTTGCGCCGTCGCAACTGGCTCCGATGCAGAGAAAACGCTACAATCTTCTATTGGAGAGAGTTTCCCGCCTGGCCGCGAGCGCCAGCATCTGTAAAATCCCAGAACCACAAGAGTAAGGAGTTGTTTTATGGCGATTCCCGCCACACAAATGCGTCCGGGCATGATCATTAAGCACAACAACGAGCTGCATGCCGTTTTCTCGGTCGAGCACCGCACGCCCGGCAACCTGCGCGCCTTCATTCAGGCAAAGCTGCGCAACCTGCGCTCTGGCGCCATGTTTGAGCACCGCTTCCGCTCCGCCGACGCGATCGATCGTGTGGTCGTCGATGAAATCGCCATGGAATTCCTCTACAACGACGGCGATGACTACTACTTCATGAACACCGAGAACTACGAGCAGACTCACCTCAAGCACGACACGCTGGGTGATGCCGTCGAATACCTCACGCCGAATCTTCAGATCACTGTGTCCTTCTTTGACGGCGTGCCCGTTGGCATTGAACTGCCGCAGACGGTCGAGCTCACCATCGTAGAGACGGAGCCAGGTCTCAAATCGGCCACCGCTTCCTCCGTCACCAAGCCAGCAAAGACCGAGACAGGCTTGATTGTGCAGGTGCCTCCCTTCATCAATGAGGGCGAAAAAATCCGCGTCGATACCGCCGAAGGCGCATACCTCTCTCGCGCGTAAATTTCATCCCGTGTCAACAGACGGCACAGCCAAGGCTGTGCCGTTTTTATTTCTGTCAGTACGGCCCAGACTTTTCACCATCAGTGGGCGGCGGTAGTCGGCAATGCCGCAAGCCACGACAACACAGCCGACTCCAGGGCAATGCGCTTGTCAGAATAGGCGTGGTCTGTCGCCAGGCGGAGATCCGTTACCTTCGTGTTGCCATCCTTGCGAAGTGTCTCGGCAAATAAGGTCGCCTGCGCCGCCAATCCATCATCGGAGCTGATGACGAGCACGGGCCGTGTCGCCAGTGTCCGGGCATACCCCTCATAGCTCCACTCTGCCCGATGCGCGATCGCCTCCTGCGCCAGGCTTTCCGAAGTGCAGCCATGCAGCGGAGCGATTCCTTCTTTGGCCAGCATGGCGGCCATCTTCGATGGCGCTGCGCTCTCTCCGTAGCCCTTCACCATGGCTGTGGCGATCTCGCCCATGTTTCCCGGCGAGATGACGCCGATGGCCTCGACGCCTGCATCATGCGCCCCGCCAGCCACGGTCATAAATCCGCCCATGCTGTGCCCGATGAGCACAATCCGTTTCGCATCGACGCGCAACAGGGTCGCATTGGCAGGCTCGCGCAGATAGGCAACCGCTGCGGCTACGTCCTCCATGCAATGACTGAAGGAAAAATCTCCCGGCGATCCCCATGCCCCGCGATAGTTGAAGTACAGCACGTTCCAGCCTGCGCGTCGGATAGCCTGCGCCAGGTCGAGATTTCTTTCATTTCCCGGAAAGCCATGCAGCAAAATGACGGTCGGATGCGGCTCCGCACCAGCGGCAATATACATGAGCGCATTCAGCTGCGATCCATGGCTGGGCAACTGGAAGCTCTCCATTGCAGCTGGATTTTGCTTGTCAACAGGAGGATCGGTGGTAACGGCAGAAGGAACTTGCTGTGCAAGCCCCGTTGCACACGAACAGCCAAGAATCAGCAGGAAGGCAAAGCGAACAGTCTTCATGTTCGCGATTGTCTCTCAAGTCGGCTTTAATGCCGACAGAAATTGTGAAGGCCAACAACCTTCCCATAGCAAATTTAAAAAGGTCACGATTCTCTGATTCGTTCAGAAGTTAGTCTTCTACGACTCCGGCAAAGAGAGCGTCGTCTTCCGCTAACGGGCGCGGATTGCGAGCAGCAGCCAGGAGGTAGCGCTCATTGTCCATGTGCTTGTCGATGAAGTCGCGGACGCGTTCGAGCACGCCGTGTTGCGTGGTATGCAGTTTGAAAGCGTCGATCTTGCGCTCTTTCCATTTGCCCAGTTCAAGGCTGAGCGAATAAGGAACGATAGCGGCGGTTGCGCCTTCATCGGAGTTGTAGACGGAGACGAAGGGCGTGTTGGCATAATACAGCTTCTGCGGAGCGTAAGCTGCGCCAGCTTCGGGAAAGAGTTGCGCGCGCCCCGCCCAGTGGAAAGCGGCAGTGGCGGCAAGCGAGATGATGGTGTGGTCGCGGTGAAGATTGACGCCGCCGTCTCCGCCAAAGGTGAGCACAACCTGAGGGCGGTAGTGACGAATTTTTCCCACCAGAAGACTGGCAAGCTCGGAGAAGTTCTGCTGATCGAGCTTACCGTCAGGGTAATCAAGCACTTCCGCGTGGGTAAGTCCGAGGAGTTTGCCAGCCGCGCAGAACTCATCGCGGCGTAATGCAGCCAATTCTTCTGCGCTTTTGGCGCTGCCGCGAAAGCTGCCTGCGGCTCCGTCAGTGAGGCAGACGACGCTTGTTTCAATACTCTTTTCGTGCGCCATGAGCAGCGCGCCGCCAAAGGCTCCGCTCTCGTCGTCGGGATGCGCGGTGAGGCACATCATGCGGTATGACAAATAGTGCTCCTTGGTTACTGGCTTTCAGTTTAACGGAGATCGTGGATGGTTGTTTCAACGAATTTTCGTTGCGAAGGACGGTTTTGCTTCGCGAGGGGACGAAGATAACGTTGCGAATCAGGCGGGGAGTGCATCGACCGGCACGTCGATGATCTCAACTTGCGGCGGAGTGTCCCAGGGTAGCGAGGTTTGCGCGACCGGGCGAAAGCTCTTGCGATGGAGCGGAGTGGGACCGTATTTTTCAAGAGCTGCGAGATGCACCGGTGTGCTGTAACCCTTGTGCGAGGCCAGGCCGTATTCAGGATATTGGTCATGAAACTCGCGCATCTTCTGGTCACGGTAGACCTTGGCGACGACGGATGCGGCGGCGATGGAGATGGAGAGCGAGTCGCCATAGATGATGCTGGTCTGCGCGCAGGGATGGTTGAGACGGAGCGCGTCGATGAGCAGGTGGTCGGGTGCGGGCGTCAGCTTGAGCACGGCCTGTGTCATGGCCAGCTTCGACGCCTGGTAGATGTTGATGCGGTCGATCGTGGCGGCATCGATCTCTTCGATGGCGATGGCAATGGCTTTTTGCTCGACGATTTTCGCGAGGCGCTCGCGATCCTCGCGCAAGAGCTGTTTGGAATCGCGCAGGCCGCGAATGCGGGTATTCTCCGGCAGAATAACGGCGGCGGCAACAACGCAACCGAAGAGAGAGCCTCGGCCTACTTCATCGACGCCTGCGATGAGAGTGAAGCCCTGGGCGCGCGCAGCCTTCTCATGCCTGTTGCCGCAGACGAGCGAGCGCAGCATGCGCATTTTTCTGGTGGCGGCGGAGAGGGTCTCTTCCTCCTGGCTCTCCGCTTCCAGAATAAATTTCGGTGCACGGGGCATTACGTTGAGTTTATCGCTGGATGAGGCGTGGATGGCGGTGGAAATCTTGTACCTGCACGAGGGTAATCCGAAAATGGCTGTATTCTTTGCTAGATGATGGCACGACTTAGAAGCCCCGAAAAACGCAGTGCGATTCTTCAGGCTACCGCGCAGGAGATTGCCGAAGGCGGCCTTGGCGCGCCGATTGCGAAGATCGCTCAACGCGCGGGTCTCGCCGAGGGGACGCTCTTCACCTATTTCGTAAATAAAGACGAGCTTCTGAATGAGTTGTATCTCGAGCTGAAAAATGAGGTCTACGACAGAATTAATGCCGACTTTCCGCATAAGGGAAGTTTGCAGCGCCGGGCGTGGCATATCTGGGCAGGCTATCTAGATTGGGCGATCGCCTTTCCGGCGAAGCGCAAGGCTTCGATGCAGCTGCATATTTCTGACGTGATTACCTCGGAAACCCGTTCGCGCACGGCCACCAAACGCGGCGCAGTGGATGCTACGTTGCAAGAGCTGGAAAAAGGCGCAGCGCTGCGCGGACTTCCGGCAGGATTTGCAGCGGCGACCATGGCGGCCATGCAGGAAGCTGCCATGGATTTTATTGCAAAAGCGCCGAAGCAGCGGGAAGAACTGATCAAGCGGACGTTCAAGGTGCTGTGGAAAGCGCTGGGGTGAATATTTCTCCCAAATAAATGAGCATCTGCTCGCTCATTTTAGAATCGAATTTGCAGGAGGATTTTTCGATGGCGAAAGTCTGGTTGATTACGGGAAGCGGAAATGGGTTGGGACGCGATATTGCTGAGGCAGCCCTGGCGGCGGGCGACAGCGTCGTCGCGGGTGCGCGCAGGACGGAGGAGCTGGCTCCGCTGGTCGAGCAATACAAGGACCGGGTGAAGCCGGTAACGCTCGAAGTGCGCGATGAAGCGGCGGCAAAGGCTGCTGTACAGATGTCGGTAGACACATTCGGGAGACTGGATGTGCTGGTCAATAATGCGGGTTACGGCGAATTTGCACCGTTCGAGCAGATGAGCGCGGAGGACTTCAAGGCGGTCGTGGATACGTGCTTCTACGGAGTGGTGTACACGACGCGCGCGGCCATTCCGGTGATGCGTAAGCAGAAGAGCGGGCACATCTTTCAGATCTCCTCGATCGGAGGGCGGCTGGCGATTGCGGGCAACTCTCCGTACCACGCTGCCAAGTGGGCGGTGGGCGGCTTCAGTGATGCCGTGGCGATGGAAGTGGCGCCGCTAGGAGTGAAGGTCTGCACGCTGGAACCAGGCGGTATCCGCACGAACTGGGCGCGGCGCGCACGTGGGAACGCTCCAGAACTACTGCCGGATTACCAGCCGACGGTGGGGCCGATCCTGAAGCTGCTGCAAAGCATTGAAGGGCGGCAGGAAGGCGACCCGCGCAAAATCGCTGAGCTGATTGTCCAGCTTGCTAACAGCGACACGGTGCCTGTCCGGCTCATCCTGGGCGTCGATGCGGAGAAGCGGGTGCAGCAGGCAGAGACTGCACGCGCGGAAGAGGCTGCGAAATGGCGGGATCTTACCGTGTCCACTGTCTTTGAGAATGCAGAAGTAATTCCTGAGCTATTGAATCACTAGTTTCGTGCTTCATTAGAATGCTCCGGTCATGGCCGGGGCATTTTTGTTGGCTAGGTGTGGTTCGCGCTGGTGTGAACCCATTGGTAGGAATGGGGGTTGGCAATGACAGTTCTAAAAAATCAGCATCCAATTCAGGAGGGATGACAACCAACCACAAACCTATCAGGTGCCGTGGGAAGGACGGCTTGTCCTTGCCTGCCGCAAATGCCAGAAGAAGCTGAAGGGTGAAAAAGGCATGCGGACTCTATCAAAGCTGAAGAAGACGGTTAAGAGGCACAATAAAGAACATCCTTTCCAAATACTTCACGTCATAAACGTGCCCTGCATGGATCTGTGTCCGAAAGGCGGAGTAACGGTGTGCAATCCGACCAAAATTCCGAACCGGTTGTCGATTGTGCGGGAGAAGAAGGATATTGAAGCATTGCTGGGTTAATTTCAGGGTCCTCCTACTTAGAAGACTCCCGGCGGATAAATCGTTTTCGGCTGCGCCTCCACGAACGGCCTGCGACGGCAAGGCACGCCGTCTTTGACCCGGTTTTGTCTGGAGACTAAAGTCCCCGGCTTCTACCGGGAGGGCGCTTTCGCATCTCTTTTATTTATCAGCTAAGCATTTTCTCCGACGATGCGAACGGACTCGACGCGGGCGGCCCGAACAAGGTCTATGTCGAGCGTGGCGAGAGGAGTGTCCATCCTTAACGCAAGTTCCAGATAAGCCGCATCGTAGACAGAGAGTTGATGCGCGCGGGCCACGCGGAGAACTTCGTTTGTTTCAGGAACGATATCCAAATTGATACCGAAGGTTGCGAGATCTCGCAGAAATGCTGCGGTTTCAGCCTCGCTGAGGCGCTTGCGCCGCTCACTCACGATGAGAATGTTACGCACTTCAAACCACCAGAGAGTTGGAGCAAAGGCCTGATCGGTTCGTATGCGTTCCAATGCCAGATCGGCGTGCGGATGTTGCTCGTCACGGAATGCCCAACTGGCAGTTACGGATGCGTCCAATACAAACGGCACTAGTGTTTCCGCCCTGTTTCACGAGCGGCAAGCAGCTCCTGCAGCTTGATACGGGGAGCGCGATGTCTGCGCGCCTGCATTCTTGTCACGGCTCCATCGATTTCTGACTGGCGATGGTCGGTTTCCGGAACCAGTCGGGCGATGGGTTTGCCATGGCGGGTGATGATGAGCGTAGCTCCGCGTTCTACTTCATCAAGTAGCTCAGGGAGGTGCGTTTTCGCTTCGGAAGCCTGAATCTGGCGCATAGAATTAGACTGGTTGATTAAACTAGTCGATTTTATCATCATCGAGTTAGATTTTCCATGAATAATTTTTTAGGCGTTATGAAGCTTTAAGACGAGGTCCTTGCAGCGCAAGGACAAACGGCGCACGACACCGTTCTTGCGGTCCTTCGACTGCGCTTCCTTCGGTCGCTTCGCTCAGGATTGACGGCGTTTGAGGAGCGGGAAATTTATCGCGTAGACGCACAAACGCCCCGGCCAAGGCCGGGGCGTTTGCTTTTGAATAGTTGGGAGGACTTAGGTGCGCTCGACTTCTTTAAGGCGGGCGGCTTTGCCGCGGAGGCCGCGGAGGTAGAAGAGCTTGGCGCGGCGAACGCGGGCCGAGCGGATCTTTTCGACCTTGTCGATAACCTTGGAATTGAAGGGGAAGATGCGCTCGACACCCTGGCCGAAGCTCATTTTGCGGACGGTGAAGCTGCCCTGTGCTCCATTTTTGCGGGCAATTACGATGCCTTCAAAAGCCTGGAGGCGCTCTTTATCGCCTTCTTTAATCTTGACTTGCACGCGCACTGTGTCGCCGGCGACGAAGGGAGGCAGGTCCGTGCGGTTCAATTTCTCGGCAAGGCGCTGCATGACTGGATGAATAGACATTGTTCTTTCCTGCTTATGAATTCAGAACTTTTAGTTTACATGAAAGCGGGTGATTTTGCTCATTTTGGTGTCGTTTAGGTGCACTTTAAAGTCGTTAATGCGCATAAAATGCGCCTCATTTAAGAGTTCTCAGAAATTTACGGTCTTCACTCGTTAAGTCTGCACCTTCAAGGAGATCGGGGCGGTTGCGCCAGGTTTTTTCAAGGGCCTGTTCGCGACGCCAGCGCCGGATCAGGTCGTGGTTGCCGCTACTGAGGACTTCGGGCACGGCGAGGCCACGAAATTCCGGCGGCCGGGTGAAATGGGGATAGTCCAGCAACCCACCCGATCCGTGAGTGGAGCGGGGCGGCCCGTCTTCGTTTTCAGGGAAGGCGGTATCGGGCTGGCCAAAGCTCTCGTAGGCGCTCGAAGCCTCATTGCCGAGAGCCCCGGGGATGAGGCGCATGGTGGCGTCGAGAATGATGGCGGCTCCAAGCTCGCCGCCGGAGAGTACATAGTCACCGATCGAGAGTTCGCGATCGCAGAAAAGCTGGTTGACGCGCTCGTCCACACCTTCGTAGCGTCCGCAAATGAGGGCGATGCGGTCGAGTTTAGCGAGTTCGCGGGCCGTGGACTGGGTAAACCGCGCGCCTTGGGCCGAGAGCAGGATGATGGTTTCTTTTTGTGGGTCGCGCTCGGCCTTGGGCGCAATATTTAGTGATTCGATAGCTGCGGCCAGCGGCTCCGGTTTGAGGACCATGCCTTCGCCGCCGCCGAAGGGGCGGTCGTCTACGGTGCGATGGCGGTCCTGCGTGAAATCGCGAAGATTGTGAGTTTGGACGCTGAGCAGGTTCGAAGCAAGGGCCCGCTTGAGCACCCCGTGAGAGAGGATGCTCGAAAAGAAGTCCGGAAATATGGTGATGATGTCGAACTGCATGCGCCATCTTCAAGTTTATAGATAAAGTGGATTTCTGCTTCCGACCCTTCGCAAAGAACGCGAAAAAATGGGACACCCATGTCATGCCGACCAATGCAGCCTACAGGATGACAATTTCTGTCAGGTCAACCCTGCTGTTCTTCAGGTAGTGGGCCAGATGTCTGGCCCACTACCGTTCTTCACTGGTCAGCGGCGCGTTGATAGTGAGCAGGCCATTGGGGAGAGACATTTCGAGGCGCTTCTGATCAAGATCAATCTTGTGCAGCCACGCTTTGGCGAAAGGGATCAGCACCTCGTCTTTACTGCCGGTTTTGCCGATGACGAGCAGCGGGGTGCTGGTAGTGTCACGGTCTACGTCGGTGACAGCTCCGATGTCACGGTTTCCCTGGCTGAGATCGATGACGTGGCAGCCTATCAGGTCGTCAATGTAGACGGCGTCTTCTTCAAGTGGGGCACGCTGACTGCGGGCAATGGCGACGTCAAGCCCGCGCAGAGTTTCCGCGTCGGAAATGGAGTCAATACCGGCGAATTTGAGGACGATGCGGCCTTTGTGCAGCCAATGATTTTCAAGGGTGACCGTGCGCGGCGGGGTTTTTCCGTTGGAGTGCAGCAGGGTGAGGCTGGAGCGCTCGGCAAATCGCTCGGGGAAGTCGGTAAGAATGTCGGCGAGCAACTCGCCGTTACGTCCCTGGGGACGAATGAGGCGCGCGACGAGTATCCAGTCGGAGTCAGGTTGTGTGCTGGTCATTCGATTTCTCTCGTTTGATTTTACGAAGGAGAAATGAATCGGGACAGGAGAGAACAGGCAGAAAACCGTGGTCGCCGCGTTCAGACAGCCTGGGATTCAGAAAATGGAAGGGAGGCCCGGCGGTAGGATTACTCGCCGGATGCCTGTTTTTCCCCGTGTTCTTCTAGAATATCGAGCGTGTAACGGTGGTGGTGCTTCATGCTGACAGCGCCAAGAATCGTGCGCATCGAGCGCGCCGTTCGTCCCTGTTTTCCAATTACTTTGCCCACATCACCGGGTGCCACCCGAAGGCGGAGAACGGTACTTTCTTCGCGTTCCACGGCTTCGACCTCGACTGCGCTCGGTTCATCCACCAGCGCTTTGGCGATCTCGGTGACAAGTTCCTGCATGTTGTCCGGCATCTGCTCTTGCGTCATTCAACCCCCCCTGAGTCGTGCGTACTGTCTCGCGGGTTGGCCAATACTAACAGCAACCCGAAGAGGGATGACAGTATTTTCTGGTGCCCTGTTTTGGTATTACTTCCGGAACTCCAAAGAGGTAACTCGCTCAAAGAATAAGAGGTTACTTTTTAGTGAGAACTGGTGACTTCCGGATGTGACGCGCTTAGGCAGCTGGGGCAGCGGAAGCATTCTTGAGCAGCTTTCCGACGGTATCGGACAACTGGGCGCCCTTGCTGGTCCAGTAGTCGATGCGCTCACGCTTGAGATCGACAGTGGCGGGGTTAGTACGTGGGTTGTAGGTTCCGACTACTTCGATGGAACGGCCATTGCGGGCGCGGTCCTTTTCAATAACCACAACACGGTAATACGGCTGCTTGCGGGCGCCAAAACGCGCCAAACGAATCATCAGCACAGATAAATCTTCCTTTCAATCCTGATTGTAAGCGAGGGATGCGTTTTCAGGCGCAGCGGCAGAGCGCGGCGGCATGCGGTTCCCAACGACTAAGTATAGCAGGATTAGGTGTGGGATGGTGAGAGCGAGACGCGAGGGCCTGCTCCTCGAATGTTTTCCCCGCGACGGTAGAACATTAATTTATCGGGTTGTAACCGTATCGTAAAGCGGCTTACATGCACGTCATTTAGCCAGAGAGATGCCCAGAAAAAATCCCCTTTCTGGCATTGGAGGAATGACGCATGCAAAAGCTTGTTGCCACCTCATTGGCAGCGTTGCTGGTCTCGAGCCAGATAGCTTTCCCCGTTGCGGCGACCGCGCAGCGGGAGGGCGAAACGGCCACCCCGATCAAGCATCTTGTTGTAATCTTTGGCGAAAACATCTCATTTGACCACTACTTCGGGACCTATCCAAATGCTCTGAATCCCGCACACGAGCCCCGCTTTGTGGCTGCTCCCGAGACGCCGCGAGTGAACGGCTATACGGACGCGCTGCTTTTTAATAATCCAAATCTTTTGAACACCACGGGCAATGGCAGCGGAGCCAGCAATCCCTTCCGGCTTGATCGCTCACAGGCTGCGACTGCCGACCAGGATCACGACTACATGCCGGAACAGCAGGCTTTCCACGGTGGCCTGATGGATTCCTTCCCGCAGTACACGGGTACGCCGGGACCTCCGCCAAGCGGACAGGCGACAAATGGCCTGGTGATGGGCTACTACGATGGCAATACGGTCACAGCTCTCTGGAATTATGCGCAGCGTTACGCTTTGAGCGACAACTCGTATGACACAAACTTCGGGCCTTCGACTCCGGGCGCGATCAATCTGATCTCCGGTCAGACGAACGGCATCAGCGACCAGAGCAATGCAGGCGGAGATGTCATTGAAGACGGCGCTGGCGGCTATACACTGATCAGCGATGCCGATCCGATTGGCGATGTCTGTTCGACAACGACCGGTGCGCTCATTCAATTTGGCGGACAGAATGTAGGCGACCTGCTGAATGCGAAGGGTATTACGTGGGGATTTTTCGAGGGCGGATTTGATCTGACGAAGACGAACTCGAACGGTACGACGGGTTGCAAGCGCTCGCACACCTCGACGATCACCAACAGCCCAAAGGCTGACTACATTCCGCACCACCAGCCATTCCAGTATTACAAGTCGACCTGGAACCCGAAGCATCTTCGTCCTACCTCGGTGCGGCGGATCGGCCAGACCGACCAGGCAAATCACCAGTACGACACCGACGATTTCTACGACGCAGTGCGTGCGGGCAATATGCCTTCGGTCAGCTTCCTGAAGGCTCCCGGCTACCAGGATGCGCATGCCGGCTACTCTGATCCGATCGATGAGCAGACCTTTGTGGTGCAGGTGATCAACTTCCTGCAGCAGCGGCCGGAATGGACCTCGACGGCAGTAGTGATTGCGTATGACGATTCGGACGGTTGGTATGACCATCAGATGAGCCCGATCGTAAACCAGTCGACAACGGCTGCGGATGCGCTGAATGGCACGGGGCTATGCGGCAACGGCACGACCTCTGCGTTGGACGGCCCGAATGGGCAGCACGTGCAGGGACGCTGCGGTTATGGTCCGCGTCTTCCGCTGATGGTGATCTCGCCTTACGCAAGAAAGAACTATGTCGATCACACGACGACCGACCAGAGTTCGATCACCCGCTTTATCGAAGACAACTGGCTTGGCGGACAGCGCATTGAAGGCTCCTTCGATGCGATTGCTGGCACGCTGAACGGCATGTTCGATTTCCGGAATGCTCAGAACCGCGGTTTGTATCTGCTGGATCCAAATAGCGGCCTGGTGAATTTTGATCAGGGCGGCGGCCATGATCATGATGGTGGTTACGGCCACGATGGTCGTTGGTAAATAGCTGTTTTCTTTACGTAGGGTAGCGGCTGACGCTGCTACCCTTTTCTCTTTGAGGGCGATTTGATTACACGACGAAAGTTTCTGGCGGCTGGCAGTTTGGTGATGGCAGACGCTGCGATGGGCCTGACTGGTTCTTCAGCGAAAGCTGGTTCTCTTGATCCTTCGACGCTGCAGGCGTTTGTCGATCCGTTGCCGATTCCTGCGATTGCGCGGCCTGTGGGAATGCGCGCGAATCCGGAAGATGCGAGGGAGCAACTGCCGTATTACCGCATGGCGATAAAAGAAGCGATGGTGAAAATACATCGCGACTTGCCGTCTACACGGATGTGGACGGTCGGCGGCAATTTCCCGGGACTAACGTTGGAGACGCAGTGTGCGAAGAGCATGATCGTGGAATGGCAGAACCAGTTGCCTGCGCAGCATTTTCTGCCGATCGATCATTCACTGCATGGAGCAGGCAAGGATGTGCCCGAGGCGCGGGCGGTGATTCATCTGCATGGCGGACGGACCCCGGCGGAGAGCGATGGCTATCCGGAAGATTGGATCGTGCCGGGAAAATCGCAGACATGCTTCTATCCTTCGCTGCAACATGCGGCGCTGCTCTTCTATCACGACCATACGATGGGGATTAATCGGCTCAATACGTATGCGGGGATGATGGGACTGGTCATTCTGCGCGACGCGCGCGAGGATGTGTACGCACTGCCGGGCGGAAAGTATGAGATTCCGCTGCTGATCTGTGACCGCATGCTGAAGACGGATGGGCAGCTCGAGTATCCGGTATCGGAAAAGAAGGGTGAGGTTTGGGTGCCGGAGGTTTTCGGCAACGCGATTCTGGCAAATGGAAAGCTGCTGCCGTATTGCGATGTGGAGCCGCGGCTATATCGCTTCCGCGTGATGAATGGATCGAATGGCCGCTTCTTCCGCTTTTCACTGGCGAATGGCGCGGAGTTTTATCAGATTGGTTCCGATCAGGGTCTGTTGACTGCTCCGGTGAAGATGAAGCGGCTGGCGATGGCGCCTGCCGAGCGCGCCGACATTCTGATCGACTTCAGCGCGATGGCGGGCGAACAGGTGGAGTGGGTGAGCGACAGCTTCTCTATATTGCAATTTCGTGTAGGGAAGAATGCGGCGGGTGAACGCGGCGCAGTTCCTGAGAAGCTGCACCAGTTTGAACGGCTGGCCGAATCGAGCGCGGTGAAGACGCGAAGGCTGACACTCGATGAGCGGATGGATGACGTTCAGCGCTCCATGGGCATGCTGCTGAACAATACTCCGTGGCATGCTCCGATTACGGAAAAGCCGGTGCTGCATACGACAGAGATCTGGGAGCTGGTGAATCTGACCGACGACTCGCATCCGATTCATCTGCATCTGGTTCGCTTCCAGGTGCTCGATCGTAGGCGCTTCGACACGTTTCATTTTCAGGAAAAAGGCGAGCTGCGTTTCACCGGTCCGGTGGTGATGTCGGATGCGAATGAGATGGGATGGAAGGATACGGTGCGCGCCGATCCGGGCATGGTGACGCGCATCATTGTTCCATTCGAGGGATACGCCGGGCGCTATGTGTGGCATTGTCACGTGCTCGAGCATGAAGACAACGAGATGATGCGTCCGTTTGAAGTGCTGCCCGCTGACGCTTGATCATCTCTCCCTATAGCGATAGGTTGTCCGTCATTCTGACGACTGAAGGGAGGAAGAATCTTAAATCAATTTGGTTGGAGATTCTTCGCTACGCTCAGAATGACGTTTCTCTTTTTCGAGGATACACGATCAGGGAAATAACCCAAGGCTACTTTGCGGCGCGGCTGAGCATGATCTCGATGCCTCCGGTGAAGCTGCGTCCCGGCATTGGCACGTCTACGATTTCCTCGTAGCCTGTGTTGCTGAGGTTCGACATTTGCAGATAAGGGCGGACATACCCGCGCTCTCGGGCGATGGCGGCATTCCATACCGGGTAAGCAGTCTGTTCATAGCGCTGCGTAACGCCGACGCGGTTGTGCAGCATGTAGCCATGGATGGGCTCGACAGTCCATTCAAAGACGGCGTTGTTGACGGGATAGTTGAAGACGTATTCGGACTGCAGGCCGTGCAAAGCCTGCTGCGCACCGGAAAGGAATGTCCACGCGAGCTTGATCTGCTGGCGGTTGGAAGGCTGCCATGTCCACGCGCTTTCGACGCCTGCATAGCGAAGGTTGGTGAGATTGCTAGCCTGCCACGGGCTGTTCGCGTTGGGCCGCACGTAGTCGATGGTATCGTGCTGACGCGAATAGAAACCTGTGAGCGACAGATACGACTTCGATCCCGCGAACCAGTCCATGCCTGCTTCATAGTTCCATGCGGATTCCGGCTTCAAGTTGGGATTGCCGATGGTGGAAGGATCGCTGTAATAGAGATCGGTATAAGTCGGCAGGCGGAAGCCGTATCCGAGCGCAGCACGTAATTTCACATTGCTGCCGAGCCAGTAGCTGGCTGCGAGTGTGGGACTGGTAGCATGATAGCCGCCGCTGATGATCTCCTGGCGCAGGCCGGCGGTGAGTGAGATGTTTTTCCATTGCAGATCAGCGTCGAGGTAACCTGCGCCCCAGTTGCGCGCATGCTTGCCGAGGTTGTTGCTGTCGATGGAGTCGCCGTCACCTTCGAGCCCGTAGAAGAGCGAGCTTCTTGCGCCGAAGTGTTCTCTGCGGCGGAGCGCTCCCTGCCAGCTCTGGTCGATGTGTTGATTCGCGTACAAAGATGGATTATCGCGCAGCAGTATGAAGTTGTCTGTGTGGCGGCGGTAGCCGAAAGCGGCACTGGTTTTATCGTCCAGCTCCTGGCGCATGGAGGCGAACCATCCTTTGGTGCGCTCCCATGAATTGTAGTTGCCGTAAAACTGGTCGGCTCCGAAGGCGCGATCGCTGCCCGCGAGAAGAATGTCGCTCTCACCGAGAGCCGTTTTCCAGCGTGTTTCGGAGCTGCCGTTTTCGTTGCGATAGTCGCGGTCGGGCATGAAGCCAGTGGAAAAGTTGCGCTCGCCGGAGAGCAGCTCTGACCACGTCTTGCGTGCGATGGAGGCCGTAGCGGCCTGATCGTTTTCTCCGAAGCTGCCGACGCCACTGCGCAGGCGAAGCGAAGTTGCTTGCGGCGCGGCGGTGATGAAGTCGATGACGCCGCCCATCGCGTCTGAACCGTAAAGCGTAGAACCGGAGCCGTGCAGGATTTCGATATTGCTCATCGCGTCCATGGGAACGGGAAGGTCGAGGTTATGATGCGCGGTTTGCGCATCGTTGACGCGGAGACCATTGATGAGGACAAGCGTCTGCGCGAAGGACGAGCCGCGAATCGAGATATCGGCCTGCGCACCTCCGGCTCCGCGCTGCTCGATGTATGTGGAGGCATCGGTGCGGAGCCGGTCTTCGACCGTCTGGAAAGCAAGCGGGTGCTCCTGTGTATTCATGAGCACGACAGAGCGATTGGATTCGCCGAGCGTGACGGGAGCGGGACTGCCGAGGACAACAACGGTAGTTTTCGCAGGAGCAATTGTTTCGGAAGGCTCCTGCGCCATGACCGGACCAAAACATGCAAGGCCGCACAATAGAGGCCAAAAGAATTTCATGAGAGCCATCATCAAGGCGTTCTCAGTAGATCACAACGCTAGTTTAGCCATGAATCGAATAGTTCATTGATTGAACTAATCGGATAGACTCAAAGCATGCGCATCGAAGCTTTTCTGGAGGAATCCCCGCTCTTTGAGATCTACCGCGCGTCTCGCAAGCTCGATACTGAGTTGCTTCGGATACTCGGGCCGAGCGAGATTACATTTTTTGAAGCGCTGGTGCTGGTCTCGATCTTGTTCGAGGAGCCGCGGGCGGTGAAGCCGTCGCGGCTGGCGGAAACATTCTCGACCGGGCGTGGCAATATCAGCAATTGCATCTCCTCGCTGGAGGCGCGCGGATTGCTGAAGCGGCGTATCGATCCGGAAGACGGACGGAGTATTCAGCTTGTATTGAAGCCGCAGGGTCGAAGGTGCGCCATGCAGGCAGTCCGCACCTTCGACCAGATGCAGAAGCAATTTGAAAAGAAGATCGGAATGGCGCAACTCAAGTCAGCGCTTCACGTTGTCCGTCAGGTGGAGCAACTTTGTGCTGGGGCAACGACTTCTTAAAAATTCTGATAGTTTGAGGGGCAGATGACAGACGATATCCATCATCTTGAGCTCTTGATGCTGCTGTTGCTGGTCTTTGTGGTCGTGCTGGCAGCGCTGGCGCGGCGCATCGGGCAGCCGTATCCGATTGTCTTTGTGCTGGGTGGGCTGGTACTGAGTTTTCTGCCGCCCGTGCCCGATATTGTCCTGCGTCCCGATTTCGTTTTTCTGGTGGTGCTTCCGCCGCTGGTATTTGCTTCTGCGCATAACTCGTCGTGGCGAGACATGCGCGAGAACATGTTCAGTATTCTTTCGCTGGCCTTCGGGCTTGTGGCTTTCACGGTGATCGGCGTTGGGTTTGCTGCGCATTTCTTTTTCTCGCAGCTCACCCTGCAGACGGGATTAGTGCTGGGCGCTGTCGTTTCTACCACCGATGCGCTGGCGGCAGGCAATATTGCGCGCAGGCTCGGCATTCCTGGCCGCATCGTGGACATTCTGGAGGGCGAGAGCCTCATCAACGATGCAAGCGGACTGCTGGCGCTGAGCTTTGCCGTCAACATCATTCTCGATGGGCGAGCGCCTTCTGTACTTGGAGCAGTTGAAAAGCTGCTGTATCTCTCGATTGGCGGCCTGGCGATCGGGCTGGGGGTTGCGTGGCTGCTCTCGAAGCTGATTTTGCGTATCGAAGCGTCGCAGATTGAACTGACGATGACGCTGATGACTCCGTACGTAGTCTATTTGCTGGCCGAACGGCTGCATGCTTCCGGTGTAATGGCGACGGTTGCGTGCGGGCTCTATCTCGGGCATCGTCAAACGCGGTTGCTCTCGCTTGGAGCGCGGCTGGAATCGCCGGCGGTTTGGAATACGGTCGATTTCATTCTGAATGGCGTGGTTTTTTTGCTGTTGGGGATGCAGATATCGAATGTGCTGGCTGGTATCAAGGGATTGGGGCTTCGGCAACTGATTGCAGGCGGGCTGATGGTGAGCCTCATCGTAATTGCGCTGCGTTTTGTCTGGGTCTTTCCCGGAGCGTGGGTAGGACAGAGGCTTCGCGGATGGATCTCTCGAAGCAGGCAGCCAAATATCGACAGGCGTCACCTGTTTGCTGTGGCATGGGGCGGCATGCGCGGCGTAATCGCGCTGGCGGCGGCCGTCTCATTGCCGGAGGAGTTAAGGAATGGCGATCCATTTCCGGCTCGCAACATCATCATCTTCTTTACGTTCTGCGTGATCCTTGTCACGCTGGTGTTTCAGGGACTGACATTTCCATTCATTATTCGCAAACTGGGGCTCGCACAGGGCGACGTAGAAAATGTTGAAGGACAGGCAGCTCTGAAGAAGATGCTGAGCGATGCCCTCCACTATGTGCAGACAGAAAAGGAAAAATCACCCGGGTCGAAGGAGGTTTTCAATGCATTGGAACGTGCCTATAAGCGGCGGCTCGCACTTCTGAGAAATCCACAGGATGCGGGAGGCAGGGAAGAAATTTCTAGCCAGGCATCCCGTTACCTGGAGATTGCGAGAGCGGCGCGAAATGTGGAGCGGCACACCGCGGCGCAATTACTGGATTCAAACCAGATCAACGATCTCGTATATCAGCAATTGATCCTCGATATCGACCTGCAGGATGCGCGAGGGATACGTCGTTCCAGTTAGGGAGCCAGGCCCCTTTTTGCACAGGTAGCCCATCATCTTGGGTTGACTTAAAAGAAAAACACAGGATATAGTCGTTTTACTTTGTGGTGCCCGACGGTAACTCGCCGGGCTGAAAAGGGAATCCGGTGCAAATCCGGAGCTGCCCCGCAGCGGTAAGCAGGAACGAAAGCCTCATTCAATACGCACTGGTTCGGCCACGGACTGGGAAGCGGAGGCAAGTAGGAGGTACGGCCTGCAAGTCCGAAGACCTGCCACAGAGATACGCTCATGCGCCTCCGAGGGGAGTGCCGGGTGATGATGGTCTTTCTTCGTCATTTCCTTTCACTTTTTCCTGCGGGGCGGAAAGGTCGTTTCCGTGTCCGATTTGCAGACCACACTCGCTGATCTTGCTCCCGATTTTCCCCTCCCCGAACCGGTTCCGCAGATGCAAGTGCGAAAGCGCAACGGCTCGGTCGAGGTTGTGGATGTAAACAAAATTGTGCGCGCGGTGCAGCGATGCTGCTCGGGTCTGTCGCATGTGGACCCGATGCGCGTGGCCAGTCGCACCATCGGCGGCCTGTATAACGGCGCCACCACGCGCGAGCTGGATTCGATCTCGATTCAGACGTCAGCGTCGTTGATCGCGGAAGAGCCGGAGTATTCGAAGCTCGCCGCGCGCCTGCTGCTGGCGACCATCGTGAAGGAAGTAGCTGGCCAGAATATCTATTCGTTCTCGCAGTCGATTGAGCTGGGACAGCAGGAGTCGCTGATCGGCAGAGCTACGGCTCAGTTCGTGAGCGACAATGCACGCAAGCTGAACAATGCTATCGATGAGGGCTTCTCTGACCGCTTTGAATATTTTGGGTTGCGCACGGTGTATGACCGCTATCTTTTGCGGCATCCGATTACGCGCAAAGTGATTGAGACCCCGCAATATTTTTTCCTGCGTGTTTCCTGCGGGCTGGCGCTGACGGTGAATGAGGCCATTGATTTTTACCGGCTGCTCGCGGCGCACGATTACATGCCGAGCTCGCCGACGTTGTTCAATTCCGGCACGCGGCATACGCAGATGTCTTCCTGCTACCTGATCGATTCGCCGAAGGACTCGCTGGAGTCGATCTATGACACCTACAAACAGGTGGCGTTGCTTTCGAAGTTTTCCGGCGGCATCGGGCTGGCCTTTCATCGCGTGCGGTCGGAAGGCTCGCTGATTCGCGCGACGAATGGATTGTCGAATGGCATTGTGCCGTGGCTTCATACGCTCGATGCGTCGGTTGCCGCGGTGAACCAGGGCGGCAAGCGCAAGGGCGCATGCTGCGTCTATCTGGAGCCGTGGCACGCCGACATAGAACAGTTCCTTGAGCTGCGCGACAACACCGGCGACCAGGCGCGGCGTACCTACAATCTCAATCTGGCCAACTGGATTCCGGACCTGTTCATGCGGCGCGTGGACGAAGACGGCATCTGGTCGCTCTTCGATCCCAAGGAAGTGCCACACCTTACCGATCTTTACGGCGATGCATTTGCGAAGGCCTATGAGGCTGCCGAGGCGGAAAAACTCTATTTGAAACAGGTGAAAGCGCGCGATCTGTACGCGCGCATGATGCGCACGCTGGCGGAGACCGGCAACGGCTGGATGACCTTCAAAGACACGACGAATCTGAAGTGCAACCAGACGGGCGTAGATGGCAACGTCGTGCATCTCTCGAATTTGTGCACGGAAATCACCGAGGTGACGTCCTCCGCTGAGACAGCGGTCTGCAATCTCGGCTCGGTGAATCTGGCCCGGCACGTAGCCAATGGCAAGTTTGATTTTGCCAAGCTCGCGCGCACAGTGCGCACGGCTGTGCCGATGCTCGATCGCGTGATCGACATCAACTATTACCCGGTCGATCAGGCAGCATCGGCAAACAATCGCTGGCGGCCTGTGGGCCTTGGTGTTATGGGCCTGCAGGATGTTTTCTTCCAGCTTGGGCTTGCGTTCGATTCACCGGAAGCGCGCGCGCTTTCGACCCGGATTCAGGAAGAGATTTACTACCACGCGCTCTGTGCCTCCTGTGATCTGGCGGAGAAGGATGGAGCGCATCCGGCATTCGCGGACACGCGCATAGCGAAGGGCGAGTTGCAGTTTGATCTGTGGAAGATTGTTCCTGCCGACACCTCTCGCTGGAACGCGTTGAAAGAACGCATCGCAAGACACGGTCTGCGGAATTCACTGCTGATTGCCATCGCGCCGACGGCGACCATCGCTTCCATCGTCGGCTGCTATGAATGCATCGAGCCGCAGATCTCGAACCTTTTCAAGCGCGAGACGCTCTCCGGAGAATTTCTACAGTTAAACCGGTACCTTGTTGATGAGTTGAAGCGGCTTGGGCTGTGGGTCGAAGAGATGCGGACGCGCATTAAGTTGGCGGAAGGCTCGGTGCAGGGAATTGGGGAGCTGCCTGAGGCAGTACGTAGAATCTATCGCACCGTGTGGGAGCTGCCCATGCGCGCCATCATCGATATGGCAGCTGAGCGCGGCGCATGGATCGACCAGAGCCAGTCGCTGAACCTTTTTGCTGAGTCGCCAAATATCGGAAGGCTCAGCTCCATGTACATGCATGCCTGGAAGAGCGGCGTGAAGACAACATATTATCTGCGTTCACGTCCGGCGACGCGTATTGCCAAGACGACGGTAGTACAGAGCATGTCGGCAGTCGCCTGCTCACTCGATAACCCTGAAAGCTGCGAAGCCTGCCAGTAGAGGAGAATTCTAATGTCTGAATCATCCGTAAAAGTGCCTGACTCGATTCTTGACCCAGGCCTGTGCCTCACGCTGCGGCCGATGCGCTATCCCATTTTCTTTGAGATGTTCAAGGACGGCATTCGCAATACATGGACCGTGGAAGAGGTTGATTTCCAGACCGACTTATCCGATCTGCGCTCGCGGCTTACGCCTGCGGAAACGCACCTCATTCAGCGTCTCGTAGCTTTCTTTGCCACCGGCGACTCGATTGTGTCGAACAACCTTGTGCTGAATCTCTATAAGCACATCAACTCGCCCGAGGCGCGGCTTTATCTCTCACGCCAGCTTTATGAAGAGGCAGTGCACGTGCAGTTTTATCTCACGCTGCTCGATAACTATATTCCCGATCCCGCGGCACGCGCTGAGGCCTTCGCGGCAGTAGAAACTATTCCTTCCATTTCGAAAAAAGCACAGTTCTGCATGAAGTGGATGGATTCGATTCAGCAGCTGGATGCGCTCGAGACGGTCGAGCACCGGAAACAGTTTCTGCTGAACCTGATCTGCTTCGCTGGCTGCATCGAAGGGCTGTTTTTCTTTGCCGCGTTTGCCTATGTCTATTTTTTGCGTTCACGCGGTCTGCTGCACGGACTGGCCGCAGGCACGAATTGGGTTTTTCGCGATGAGAGCTGCCATCTCGAATTTGCCTTTGAGGTTGTGAACACAGTACGCGGGCAGCATCCGGAACTGTTCGACGCCGAGATGGAGCGGCAGGTCATCGCCATGATTTCGGAAGCAGTGGATTGCGAGACACAGTTCGCGGAAGATCTGCTTTCCCGCGGCGTTGCCGGATTGTCCCCGCGTGATATGCGCGAATACCTGCAGTATGTGGCAGATTCGCGTCTGCAGCGATTGGGCATCAAACCGATCTTCGGCTCGAAAAATCCCTTTCCGTTCATGGAATTGCAGGATGTGCAGGAGCTCACCAACTTCTTCGAGCGCCGCGTTTCCGCTTACCAGGTGGCAGTGGAAGGAGAGGTTGCCTTCCACGACGATTTTTAACTGCGGCAACCATTGCTATTGCTCATCCCCTCCAATGATCAGGAGGGAAGATTATGGCAATTGTGGGTGTGATCGGCGGCGTCATTCTTCTCTGCATCATCGCGTGCATTTGGGCTTCCGGCTCAATGACGACGAGAAAATTTAACCTTCAGGGCAGAAATAAGTCAGCGCCTCACGAGCCGAGACCGCGGACGACCGGCCTGGATTAGGTAAATAGCCTCTTTCGCAAATCGGCTTAACGCGTTACAGTAGCCGTCATATCCACTATGACGGCTACTACAGTTACTAACCCTTCCGTTTCCGGCGTTAAGACACGCCTTGCCTCGCTTGACGTGCTTCGCGGCATCACCATTGCCTTCATGATCCTGGTAAACAACAATGGCGATGAGCGTTTCGCCTACTGGCCACTTAAGCATTCGCTCTGGAATGGCTGGACGCCAACCGATCTTGTTTTCCCCACGTTTTTATTTGTAGCCGGCATTTCGCTGGTCTTCTCGTTCGAGTCACGGCTGGCCAAAGGCACGTCGCGAACATCACTCCTGCTTCACGCTCTGCGCCGATCGGCGATTCTGTTCGCCCTGGGATTGGTGGTCAACGGTTTTCCGTTTTTCCATCTGGCTCATCTGCGCATCTACGGCGTGTTGCAGCGCTTCGCTGTCTGCCTCTTCATTGCCAGTGTGATTTACCTGTGGAGCCGTGGCCGCGAGGTCGCCACCATTGTTACGGTCATCGTGGCAGCGCTGGTGAGCTACTGGATCATCATGCGCTGGATTCCAGTGCCGGGATATGGTCTGCCGACACGCGATATTCCGCTATTGGATAAAGACGCGAACTGGGTCGCTTATCTTGACCGGCACATTTTCCCAGGCAGACTGTATGAAGGCACGCGTGACCCTGAGGGCCTGCTGAGCAATCTTCCTGCGCTGGGAACAGCGCTGCTCGGCATGCTGACGGCAATATGGCTGCGCGCGAAGAAAAGCGAGCAAACAAAATTTATCGGTCTCTTTGCAGCTGCCATTGCAGGGCTGCTGCTCGGCAAGATCTGGGGACACTGGTTCCCCATCAACAAGAAACTTTGGACCAGTTCGTACGTCCTTTTTGCTGCGGGCTGCTCCCTGCTCGGGCTTTCCATCTCTTACTGGCTGATTGAAATCAAGCAATGGAAGCGCGGATGGACCTTCCCCTGGATCGTCTTCGGTTCGAATGCAATTGCGATCTACGTCTTCTCCGAGCTATTACCTTCGCTCTTTGGAGATGTTCACATCGGCGGCAAATCCCTCGGGCAGATCATCTATGCGAATGTCTTCGCACACATTCCTGATCCGTCGCTGGCGTCGCTGTGCTGGTCGTTGGCTATCGTCGCGATCTGTTTTATCCCTGCGCTGATTCTTTACAAGAAGAAAATCTTTATCAGGATCTGAGAATTACGAAAGCAGCGCCCTACACTCGCGGGCAATCTGTTTTTCTTCCTCACTGGGCACAATGCGAATAGCGACCGCGCTTGTGTCCTCAGAAATCACAGGGGCGGATGTACGATTCCGCTCTGCATCCAGCGTCACGCCGAGGAAACGCAGCCGCTGACAAACATTGGCTCGTACCTCGGCGCTGTGTTCCCCTATGCCGCCGGCGAAGACGAGCAGTTCGAGGCCGCCGAGCACGGCAGCAAACGATGCAATCGTCTTTGCAATTGAGCGGCAGAAGACTTCGATGGCAAGCTGCGCGCTCCGATCGCCAGTATTCGCAGCAGTCTGCAATTTGCGCATATCGTTGGTGCCGCCGAGTGCCTTCAGTCCGCAATCATTGTTCAACAGCGATTCGAGCTTGTCTGCATCGAGCTTCTGATAGCGCATGAGAAAGAGCGGCACGCCGGGATCGAGATCGCCTGGGCGCGTACCCATAGGGATACCGCCAGTTGGCGTCAGGCCCATGCTGGTGTCGACGGACTTGCCATCCGCAATGGCAGCGAGGCTGGCTCCGCTGCCGAGATGTGCAGCTACTGTTTTTTGCGGAATGTCCTTACCCAGCGCGCGCACGATCGACGCATACGACAAGCCGTGAAATCCATAGCGCCGCAAGCCCTGGGCGGAATACTTTTCCGGAATAGCGAAGTGATACGCAGCTTCCGGCATTGTCTGGTGAAAGGCGGTGTCGAAGCAGGCAAACTGCGGCACGCCGGGGAAGAGCGTTTCCATATGGCGGACGAGAGCGATCGCAGCAGGAATATGCAGCGGCGCAAAATGCACGGCTTCTTCGAGAGCGGAGAGCACTTCGTCTGTGATCTGCTGATGGGCGATCAGGCGCGGCCCGCCATGCACGATGCGATGACCGATGCCTGCCGGCGCATCGTACTTGAGTTCCGCAAGTTTTTTAGTGATGCGGCTGAGTGCGTCTTGCTGCGATTCGAAGCGCTGTGTCTCGCGGAGAAGAACCTTCCCCGCCGCGTCCTCGACTTCGAGCTTGCCATTGTCGCTGCCAATCGCATCGGCATTGCCGCGAATGATGGCATGCTCATCTCCATCTCGTTCGACAAAGATGCCAAACTTCAACGAAGATGAGCCGCTGTTGACGACAAATACCGGCTTCATGCGTTGTCGCCGCCCGTGTCTTCGCTTGTCGCTCCTTTACCGCTTCCCGTCCACGTCCAGTTGCGAACCTCGGGCAGGTCTTCACCATATTCTGAAACGTAAAGCTTATGCTTCTGTCGCATCTCGGAAAATTTCTGCTCCGCTGCGTCGGTCAACTGGCGCAGGCGCGGCACGCGGCGCACAGCATCGAGCGCGAGGGTGAAGCGGTCCATATCATTCAATACGCACATATCGAAGGGCGTAGTGGTCGTGCCCTCTTCCTTATAGCCGCGCACGTGAATGTTGCCGTGATTTGCTCTGCGATATGTGAGGCGGTGAACCAGCGTCGGATAGCCATGAAAGGCGAAGATCACCGGCTTGTCTTCCGTGAACATGCGATCGAAATCTTCATCAGGAAGCCCATGCGGATGCTCTGAGATTGGCTGCAGCGTCATCAGATCAACGACGTTGATGACTCGAATCTTCAGGTCAGGAATGTGCTCGCGCAGCAGTGAAACCGCGGCCATTGTTTCGAGGGTCGGCACATCGCCGGCACACGCCATCACCACATCAGGATCGCCGCCGTCATTGCTCGCCCATTCCCAGATGCCAAGCCCGGCGGTACAGTGCCGAATAGCCTCGTCCATCGTGAGCCACACCGGAGCAGGCTGCTTGCCCGCGATGATGAGGTTCACATACTGGCGGCTGCGCAGGCAGTGGCTTCCAACGGAGAGCAGCGTGTTTGCATCGGGAGGCAGATAGATTCGCACGACATCCGATTTCTTATTCGCAACATGGTCGATGAAGCCTGGATCCTGGTGCGTGAAACCATTGTGATCCTGCCGCCAGACGTGTGAGGATAGCAGGTAATTGAGGGATGCAATCGGCTTCCTCCACGGCAATCCATTCGTGACCTTCAGCCATTTTGCGTGCTGGTTAAACATGGAATCGACAATATGGATGAATGCTTCATACGAAGAAAAGAAGCCGTGGCGACCTGTCAGCAGGTAGCCTTCGAGCCATCCCTGGCACATATGCTCGCTTAAGACTTCCATCACGCGGCCATCGGGCTGCAGGTTTTCATCGACCGGCAGCGTCTCTGCGATCCAGCGCTTTTGCGACGCTTCATAAATAGCTTCCAGACGATTGGAGGCAGTTTCGTCGGGACCAAAGACACGAAAATTTTTGCTTTTCAGGTTCGCCTTCATCACGTCGCGTAGAAAGTATCCGAGTACGCGCGTCGCTTCGGCGTCCGTGCCGCCGTGCTCCTTGATCTTTACTTCGTAGTCGCAGAAGTCCGGCAGTTCCAGCGGCTGCATAAGAAGTCCGCCATTCGCGTGCGGATTCATCCCCATACGCAAGCGCCCCTTCGGCGCAATCTCGGCGAACTCGTCGCGAAAGGCGCCCTTTTCGTCGAAGAGTTCCTGCGGCTTGTAACTGGACATCCACTCTTGTAGCAGCTTCAGGTGTTCCGGATTGCCGCGAACAGTCGCGAAGGGTACCTGGTGCGCGCGCCACGTTCCTTCTACCGGCTTGCCGTCTACTTCTTTGGGTCCGGTCCAGCCTTTGAGCGTCTTCATCACAATCATCGGCCACGCTGGGCGTGTTGCGTCATTTTTGTCACGCGCGTTCTTCTGGATGGCTTTGATCTCCGCATACACCTTGTCGAGCAACGCGGCCATCTGCTGGTGCATAGTGTCGGGATCGCTGCCCTCGATGAAGTAGGGATTGTAGCCATACCCCCGCATCAGCGATTCCAGCTCACTCTCCGGAATGCGCGCCAGCACCGTGGGATTCGCGATTTTGTAACCGTTAAGGTGCAGAATTGGCAGCACTGCGCCGTCAGTGATGGGATTGAGAAATTTGTTCGAATGCCAGCTTGTCGCGCAGGGGCCGGTTTCCGATTCGCCATCGCCGACGATGCAGGCGACAAACAGATCGGGATTGTCGAGTGCCGCGCCATAAGCATGCAGCAGTGAGTAGCCGAGTTCGCCGCCCTCGTGGATGGAGCCAGGCGTCTCCGGTGCGACGTGGCTGGGAATGCCATAAGGCCAGGAGAATTGGCGGAAGAGGCGCTTGATGCCGTCCTCGTTCTGCTCAATGTGCGGGTAAATTTCTGTATACGAACCTTCAAGATAGGTGTTGGCTACAATACCGGGTCCGCCGTGACCGGGGCCGATGATGTAGATCATGTTGATGTCGTTCTTCACAATGATGCGGTTCAGGTGGACGTAAATAAAATTCAGCCCGGGTGTTGTTCCCCAGTGTCCCAGCAGACGAGGCTTGATGTCGTCCATCGTCAGGGGACGTTCAAGCAGCGGATTGTCTTTGAGAAAAATTTGCCCGACTGACAAATAATTGGCTGCGCGCCAATAGGCATTCATCTTGTTCAGGAGTTCGGGGGAAAGGGCTTCGGTCACGGTACATCCTCCTCGTGCGTCGAGTGTAGGGGACAACGGACGGTCAGCATTCGACCAGGGAAAGACTTTCGAGCCGTACCTGCCAACATACGATGACTCGATGAAAATCGCAATCAGCAGGCTACGCTACAGAGAGCCTGGATCATCCATATTCACGCAAGGAAACGTATGGCATGTGAATTCTTGATGAAGATCGGGGATGAGCCGCAACATATACAGGCGCATCCCGCGATGCGGCCTGATCTTTAGGAAGGAGGTTGGTACTGGCGCTTAGTCTTCCCTTGAGGAACGACAACTACCGGCCGCCGCAATGGCACCATGGCCGATCCCTGCTGAAAGCCATGCTGCATGCGGCTCAGCATTTCGCTGCGGACGTATTCGACGAAGCCCGTCATCTGGCGGTTCATCTCTTCCATGCGCTCGCGCATCTGCAGAATGATGGCGATACCGGCAATATTCACGCCGAGGTCGCGCGCGAGATTCAGAATAAATTCCAGGCGCTCAAGGTCTTCATCGGTGTAGAGGCGCGTGTTTCCTTCGGTGCGCGAGGGCTTCAGCAATCCTTCGCGCTCATAGAGACGAAGGGTTTGCGGATGAATACCGTACATCTCGGCTACTGCCGAGATCATATAAGCGCCTTTTGACTTGCGTTTCGTGGGCATGGATTCTTATTGCGCGAAGAATCGCGCCACTCCGTCCTGTATCTGGGCTGCTCCAAAGCGGATATGCCGCGGCAAAAGCCGGAAGAGCTGTCCTCCACCTATTCTGTAGGGTACAAAAGCTTTTACACAGTACCCATTTTGGTGCTCGATCTCAACCAGCAGGGCATCGGTAAAACCTTCCGCAGAAGGCTTGCTCAAGGAGACGTTGGCTGCCGTTGCCGCGGCGATAATCTCTTTCTTGTGGCTGCGCTCGGTGATCTGCTGCTGCAAAAGTTCGAGCAGCAATGCAGGATCGGGCGGCAAGTCTTTACGCGGCGTGGTTTCGTTCACCAACTCACGCTTCTCGTCGAGCGAAAAAGCGAACGGCCCGAACTCGCCGTATCTCCGCAGCATGCGGCGTGCGTAGTTGACGGAGATGTTCAGCAGCTCGTTTGCGTCGTCGCGAATTTGGGTATCTTCTGACACTACAGCTTGCTCCAGATCGTCGTTCGCGGATCATCAGGATTGAGCTTGGCAAACTCCCGCAAAATTTCTTTTGAACGCTCGTCCTGTACCTGGGGAACCGTGATCTCAACGGTTACGATTTCATCGCCGCGCACGCCCTCGCGTGTTGCTGATGGAACTCCGCGCTCGCGCATGCGAAGCTTCTGGCCGGACTGCGTTGCCGGTGGAATCTTCAGTTGCGCACGACCGTCGATGGTTGGGACCTCGATCTTAGCGCCCAGCGCCGCCTCAGTAACCGTCACAGGTACGGTGATGTGAATGTCGTCCCCTTGCCGGGTGAAGACCGGATGTGTGCCCGTCTTGATGATGAGGTAGAGATCGCCCGGTGAGCCGCCGTTGATGCCGGCATTGCCTTTCCCCGCCAGGCGAATACGCTGGCCGTCGCGAGTGCCCGGCTTGATCCGGAAATCGATGTGCTCGGTGCGCGCAACCGTGCCCTGTCCGTGACAGGTCGGGCAGGGATCCTGTACTTTGCCCGAACCGCCGCAACGCGGGCACTGGATGTTGAACTTCATGCGGCCGCCCATCTGCTGCACCTGGCCGGAGCCGTGACACTCGGGGCAGGTATGTGGACCGCCCACGGTGGCTTTCCCTTTGCAGGTTGGGCAGATCTCCTGGTGTTGAATGTCGAGGCGAGTCGTGCCCCCCCGAATCGCCGTCCAGAAATCGATCGAGGCCTGGTATTCGAGGTCAGTCCCAGGTTCAGGCCCCTGCTGACGGCGACCTTCCGGCGAAAACATGCCGGAAAAAATGTCGCGGAAACCGCCCCATCCGCCGGATTGTGCATTTCCCGGCTGCCGCCCGCCGGAGGGAGCGAAGTCGGAGAAGTCAAAGCCGCCGAAATCAAAGGGAACTTCCTGTCCCTGTCCGCGAGCGCCACTGCCCTGCCCGGCGCGAGCCGCGGCTGCCGTCGCAGGGTCAATCTGGTCGGAGTAGAAGCCGAATTGATCGTAGATTTTGCGCTTTTTTTCGTCGCTCAGTATGTCGTTGGCCTCGGAGATCTCTTTGAACTTCTCCTCAGCCTTTTTGTCGTTCGGATTGACATCGGGATGGTACTTGCGCGCAGCTTTGCGGAAGGCCTTGCGGATTTCGTCGGGTGTGGCCGTTTTCTTTATGCCGAGCGTGGCATAGTAGTCTTTGTGTGTTGGAGGCATTGTTTTCTAGTCTTTGCCCTCTCGGATGATTTGGGATGGCTATGATAAAAGGCCCCTCATCACCCTCATCTTTATCGTACAAGAGTAAGGAAACATAAGCCAACCCCACTCAACTATAGATGCGTAATCCTGCCGTAAGAAGCAAATCGTCGCGAGCAGTCTTAGGAACTGTGTATACAGATGGGAAAAGTTTGCCATCCGCAGGCAGCGAAAGGTCTACTTCCCCTATTTTTCACTGAATGCAGCACTTTAGTACCCGGCAAATCCGCTCAAAATAAAATCGTTACAACAAATATTGGCAGGGAATTACCCTCAAAAAACCTATACTAAAAATAGGGGCAGAAAACGAACTGGGGCACAAAACGGGCATCCCGCCTGATTCAATGCGACCCCAAATAGAGCCGTCATTCTGAGCCGAAGGCGAAGAATCTCAAACTATTCTCGGAGGTTGAAGTCTTCCCCAGGTAATCGGAATGAAACTGAGTGGAATCAAACACGTAGCTGCAAGTTGATTGAAATCAAACACTTATCTTGATTCCAAAACAACACTATATTTTTCAGTAGTTTAGCGAGGGGGAGGGTATGCCCCTCACCCAGCGGTCGAAGGAAATGCTCTCTTCGCTAACTGCCGGGAAGGACATTCTTCCAGCTCGCATACTTGCCGTTGCGCGAGTTCATGAAGAAGCTGTTTGCGCGGTTCGCCCGCAGGCATGGAAGCCAGGATTTCCCGGCGCAGTTCGCCCAGAGCCTTGAGCCATGGGCCGAGATCTTGGGGAAGCTGCTCGTCGATTTCCTTGCGTAATTGCTGCGCCAACGCCGGGCTTTCACCAGCCGTGGAGATGGCGATTTGCAGATCGCCGCGCCTGACGATGGATGGGAAATAAAAGTCGCAATTCGGCGGGTCATCGACCGAATTGCAGATGATATTGCGCTTCCGGGCTTCGCGGAAAATACCCGCATTCACTTCGGGGACATTGGTGGCAGCAACTACTAGGAAGATGCCCTCCAGATCGTCGGGAGCGAATTCGCGTTGGTGCCAGGCGAAGCGGCCCGCCTGCGCCAGCTCGACCAGATCCGGCTTGGCTTCGGGTGCGACCACGGTAACTTGGGCGTCTGCCGTCAGCAGGCTGTGGATTTTCGATTCCGCAATTTCTCCGGCTCCGACGACCAGGCAGGGCCGGCCGTCGAGCTTGAAGAAGATGGGGAAAAGGCTCATCCGGCGACTCCGTGAGGCACCCGGCCGGAAGGCACGTCACGCTCGACGGCTTCCAGATGCGCTCCGGAGAGGCGGTCGCGAATTTCCGCTTCCGAATGGCGTCCGAAGTAGGTGCGAAGGTTGTCTTCGGGCTTGCGTTCTACGAGATACGTACGGAGAAGACGTTCGAGCGCAATCGGAACTTCGGTTGCCGGAACGCGATAGCCGACAGGACGGGCAACGGCGGCATATTTGCCGACGGCACCGCCGACGCAGAAGTAGTAGGCGTCGACCATCTTGCCGTCCTGCTTCACCTTCTTGCCTTCGAGGCCGATGTCCGCGATCCAGTGCTGGCCGCAGCCATTGGGGCACCCGGTGACGTGCAGCTTCAGCTGCTCGTTGAATTGCGGGACGCGCTCTTCAAGCTCTTCGACCAGCCAGCGGGCAAAGCCCTTGGTCTCGGTGATGGCAAGTTTGCAGAACTCGGTGCCGGTGCAGGCAATGGCGCCGCGCCAGAAAGTCGAGCCTTCGACGCGCAGACCGATCTTCTCGATCTCGCTGGCAAGGTCGCCCGCTTTTTCTGTCGGAACGTCGATGAAGATCAGGTTCTGCATGATGGTGGCGCGCAACTGACCGGCTCCGTAGCGCTCGGCAAGGTCAGCTGCCGCCGCGAGCTGATCGCCGCTGAGGCGTCCGCGTAGGACAGAGGCTCCGACGTAGCTCAGGCCATCCTGCCGCTGGCGGTGAATGCCGGCGTGATCGCGGAGAATATCTTCGGGAGCGTTCTCTTCGACGCCGGGATCGAGCTTGTAACCGAGGCGCGACTCGAGTTCTTTGAGGAAGCTTTCCGGAGTCCAGCCTTCGCGCATGAAAAGGTACTTCAGCCGGGCGCGGTCGCGGCTTTCCCGCAGACCTTGCTGATCGCGGAAGATCTCAGCCACGCGGCGGACGACGTCAAAAGCCTGCTCCGGCTTGATGAATGCATCGAGTTTAACGGCGAGATGCGGCTCGTTCGAGAGGCCGCCGCCGACGCGCAGCGAGTAGCCGACCTCGTCGCCGCGACGGACGCCGGTGAGCGCCACATCATTGATCTCCGGATAGTTGCACCAGACGGAGCAGCCGGAGATGGAGATCTTGAACTTACGTGGCAGGTTGTAGAAGTCGGGATTGGCGGTGAGATCATGCGCCACCTCTACTGCCAGCGCGGAGGAATCGAGGATTTCGTCGTGTGCGACACCGGCGAGCGGGCAGCCCGTCACATTGCGGACCACATCGCCGCAAGCTCCCTTGGGAGAAAGGCCGATGGCGTCGAGCGCATCGACAACTTCCGGCAGAGATTCGATCGTGAGCCAGTGAAGCTGGATGTTCTGGCGAACGGTGATGTCAGCCAGGTTGCGAGCGTGCTTGCGGGTGATGTCGGCGATGACGCGCAACTGGCTGGAAGTGATGATGCCGTTGGGAATGCCGATGCGCATCATGAAGTATTCGGTGGCGAGACCTTCGCCGCCCTTGCCGCCGACTGCGCCGATGCCGTCGCCCTGAGTGTAGACGCCCCACCACTTGAAGTAGGCAGAAGCCCACTCGGGAACAACGCTGGCGCGTCCCTGGCGCGCGAATTCGCGCACTTCGTTGAAGGCTTCCCAGGGATTTTTCTCGATTTTGAGGCGCTCCATCTTCTGCGCTTTGGTCTCTTTGGGGGCGGTTATCTCGGCCATTCGGTTTACCTGTATAGGGAGAAATAAAAAACCCGCGTCATCAGGCTGGGCTGATACGCGGGCTCTTTGTGAATCTGGTCGTTAAAGGATCATTCACTCAGAGTCCGGCGAAAGCGGGACAACACCCGCAACAGATTACCGGAATTGAGGAATGAATCATCACTTTAAGGGTATCGGTTCGGTCTGAGTGAGTCAAGAAAGGCCTCGAAATTGATCGATTCAGGCCTTTATGATGCCCTGCAGCACCTCAGATTTGGGCATTTTGCTGCCTTCTTCTACCGTATAGAGCCTATTTACCTCTAAATTCTTGAAGGTATCTACCTGGCCGGAAGGCCAGCGGATCTCGAGAAGATCGACAATCTTTGCCTGATCGAGGCCGAAGTGGAGACGCAAGTCATTCTGCGAGTAGTAGCTGCCTCCGCTGCGTACTTCGTCGACCTGAAGCAGCGGTTGCTGGGCCTCTGGGACGGTTTTTGCTACTACCTTTACGCGTGCGCCAATGCCGGTGCGATTGGATTTGGTGCCGATGACCTTTACCTTGATCCAGTTGCGCTTCCACTCTGAATCGCAGCGTAGAAGTTGCGGGAGGACATTGACGCAATTGACGACCACATCCACGTCGCCGTCATTGTCGTAATCTCCGAAGGCGCAGCCACGGGCGGGAACAGTGGCCGTGATACCCGATCCGCCTTTGCTGGTGACGTCTTCATAGCGTCCGTTGCGCAGATTACGGTAGAGATATTTATGTTCGGCGTAAGGAGCTTCGGTTTTGGAAGTGCTGACTTCGGGATAGACGTGACCATTGGCGACGAGCAGGTCGAGCCAGCCGTCGTTATCCATATCGAAGAAGCCGATGCCCCATCCGAGATAGCGGGTGTTAAGGCCGAGTCCGGAAAGATAGGTTTCGTCTTCAAAGTTGCCGTCTCCGAGGTTTTTGTAGAGGGAATCGGTATCACCGGCAAAGTTGGTCTTGGCGACGTCAAGGTTGCCGTCGCGATTGTAGTCACCGATAGTGACGCCCATGCCGGCCTGCGGCTTGCCGTCGGGCGAGAGGGCGGCACCCGCCTCGATGCCGATGTCTCTGAAGGTGCCGTCCTTCTGGTTCTGGTAGAGAGTCGCCGAGGTGGAATCGTTAGCGACGTAGATATCCGGCCAGCCGTCGTTGTCGAGATCGGCGACAGCGACGCCGAGAGCGTAATTGCCAGTCGTCGTCCAAATGCCGGATTTCTCTGAGACGTCGGTGAAGGTTCCGTTGCCGTTGTTGTGATAGAGAATGTTCTTTCCCGGTGCAAGGCCGGGAGGGCCGCATGCGACGAGAATGCCTTTGTAAGTGCATGGACCGGATTCCGGCGTGGGCGCAGTCTTCAAATCGAGATCGATGTAGTTAGCGACGAAGAGGTCGAGATGTCCGTCGCGGTCGTAATCGAGGAAGGCACAGCCTGAATTCCAGCGTTGCTTACTTTGCATCAGCCCGGCTTTTGCGGAGACATCGGTGAAGGTACCGTCACCGTTGTTATGAAAGAGGGCATTTTGGCCATAGTAAGTGACGAAAAGATCGTCGTGGCCATCGTTGTTGTAGTCGCCGATGCAGCAGCCTTGTCCCCAGCCGCTGCGGGCGAGGCCAGCTTTTGCGGTAACGTCGGTAAAGGTTCCGTCGCGATTGTTTCTGAAGAGATGACAGGTTGGCTCCTGTCCTTTGGCGAAGCCTTCCAGCCGCCAGCCATTGACGAGGAAAATGTCGAGCCAGCCGTCGTTGTCGTAGTCGTAAAAGGCGACGCCGCAGCCAGTGGTTTCGAGGAGGTATTTATTTTTGCCTTCTCCTCCGTAGATGGTTTTAGAGTTGAGGCCGGACTGGGTTGCGACATCGATGAACTGCACGCCGAGAGGTGTGGCTTCGATGGGGGAGTGCGGTCCGGGTGGTGGCGGAACTTGTTTGGCTTCGTAGGAGCGCTCCATGCCGCTCTGGGCTTGCTGCATCAGAGGGGTGCGCTTCCATGGTGGCGTCGCCAACTGCAGCACGTCAGAGAACGGCAAAACGAGCGCGGTGCGGCTGAGAGATTGAAGAAAGCGGCGACGATTCATCGGAAAGATTGAGAATACACCGCTAGGGATGAGCAGGCGAAGCCAATGCTGCGGCCTTGGAGTTTTCTGCTTTTGCGTCTTCCGCGCGGCCCTGGCGTTCGTAGGCTGCGGCCAGTTGACGGTGGGCGTCGGCGTAGGCTGCATCGCTGCTGATGGCTTCCTGGTAGCGCGCGATGGCTCCAGTGATATCACCTTTTTGGAGTAAAGAGTTGCCGGTATTGGTGGCGAAGGTTGCGCGCTGGCGATTGACAGCGACTCGGGTCAGATCAGCTGCCGCCCTGCGCTCCGCTGCTGCTTCATCTTTCTTGCCTTGTTCCTGCAATACGCTGGCCAGTGTGATGTGCGGTCCGGGCTGATTTGGTAATAGTTCGACGGCTTTGCGCAGTGCTATGGCTGCGTCATCGTACTTTGCCTGTTGCTTGTAGACACTGCCCAGTGTGGCCCAGCCATCGCCGTTCTGAGGGCGCAGTTCCAAAGCTTTACGGAGTTGAGCAGCAGACTGATCAAAGCTTCCCTGCTGCATATAGAGGATGCCGAGGGTATAGGGCGGATCGGGTGATGTGGGATCGAGTTTCGCTGCTGTTTCCAGTTCGCTGATGGCATGTGGCAGATCGTCTTTAAGCTTGTAGGCGAGGCCGAGATTGTAATGAAGCTGCGGGCTGTCGGGAGCCAGCGTGAGACCGGTTTGAAATTCGCGGATGGCATCATCGATATCGCTTGCCTGTAAGTAAGCGACACCTAAATCCTGATGTGCAGTGGGATCTTTCGGGGTCACTGCGAGGGCGCGCTGGTAGTAGGGAAGTGCTTCTTTCGATTTTCCAGTCTGCACGAGGGCCAATCCGAGATTGGTAAGGGCAGAGGCATTTTGTGGCTGCGTGGTGACGACTTTCTCGAAGAGCGGAATCGATTCTTGTTCCTGGCCTTCGCGTTGCAGAGCCATGGCCAGCTGCTCGGTGGCTTCGATGAGAGTCGGATCAAAGGCAAGCGCCTCTTTGAAATGTGGCATTGCCTCATTGTCCTGATTCGCTGCTGCCAGAGCTTTTCCTAGCTCAAGCTGCGTAGTGGCATCTTTGGGAGCCAGTTGCGCGGCCGTCGTCAGCTCTCGCAGTGCTTCGGATGTTTGCTGCTCGCTGGAAAAAATGATTCCCAAGTGAAGATGGGCTGAGGCAAGACTAGGATCCAATTGAAGCGCGCGGCTAAAGGCATCTTGAGCAGAGGTTGAGTTCTGCGCCTGGGCATAGAGTGAGCCAAGCTGATCGTAGAGCGGGGCGTTTTGCGGTGAAGCAGCGATGGCGGCCTGCATTTTGGTAATGGCGAGGGGCAGCTGGCCAGTTGCGGCAAGAGCGCGTGCGTGAGCCGCCAGTACGTCAGCAGACGCCGGGTTGGCGCTATTTTTTTCAAGACTGTCAAAGAGCAGCAGCGCTTTTTGATACGCGCCCGTCTGGCAGTAGGCAAAGGCCAGATTTTCCTGTGCGGGTATATCTGAAGGCTTGATGCTTAACGCTTTTTCGAGCTCACGTATGGATGCGGAGTAATCACGTTGTTGATAAAGCACGCTACCCAATGCGCTGTGTCCTTCTTCGATTTGCGGTGCGAGCTGTACGACAAGCTGAAACTGCTCTCTCGCTTTCTCAAGATTGCCGCTGGTTGCGGCGGCATATCCGGCGCGAAAGGCTGCATCGGCCTGCTGCATGCGACTGGGATTCTGCTGCGCCAATACGCTGCCGGTGAAGACAGAAACAAGAGCGTAGAGGATGGAGAGGTCACGTCGCAGCATTTATTTATCTGGCGCGGCAGGTGTAGCAGGGCTGGCAGACTGCAGTTTTTCTGCGATCTGAAATTCATGCGCGGCATCTTCTTTGCGGCCCTCTAGTCGATAGACCTGAGCGAGAAGAGCATGCGGAATGTAGTTGGCAGGGTCCATATGCAATGCGCGTTCAAGGTACATGCCGGCCATGACTGGATTCTGCTGATTAAGAAGAACCTTGCCGAGCAGAATATAGGGGCCGGTTGCATTGGGCTCCAGCAATACGGCGCGATTGAGAGCGTGCTGTGCCTCATCATATTGCCCGTTGCGGATATACGCATCGCCGAGGCGATCGTATATTTCACCATTCAGAGGGTCGATCTCCTGCTCTTTTTTGAATTCGGCGATGGAATTTGCTGAGTCTCCTTTTGCCAGCATGATCTCTCCCAGGAGCAGATGGGCTAGTGGAAGCGAGTGGTTCAAAGCCAGAGCTTTGTTGGCGAATTCTTCAGCGGGCGGCAGATATTCCTGGTGAAAACACATGCGCGCCGCGAGCAGATAGGCAGGCGCTGAATCAGGGTTGAAATCATATTGCGCTGCGAAAGAGCGGCGGGCGTCGTCGTAACGCTTTACCTGAAGGTAGGAGACTGCGAGCACATAATTTGGATCAATGTTGACCGTCGCTACAGATGCGTGTGCCTGCTCAAGCAGTGGTATGGCCTGCGCGGCGCGGCCCATGCGGAAAAGGGTTACCCCGCGAAGCTGCATAGCTTCTGTGTCGTTTGGATTTTGCGTGAGGGCTTTGGCAAAAGCTGTATCTGCCTCGGCAAAATTGTTCTGCTGATAATAGATGAAACCGCGCATGCGCTCCGTTCCTGCCGGTTCCGGGTCATGGCTCGCAAGGGAATTCAATACGGCCAGAGATTGATCCAATTTGCCCTGCGAAAGCAGCTCCTGCGCATGGTTCAGGCTGTCTGGTGTGACCGTAGTCTGTGCTCCCATCTGCGAAGCACAGAGGATGAGAAAACACAGAAGAGAAAACTTATCCATAGACTGATATGCGGAAAGTGTACCGCAAGAAAGAAGGGGAGCAATCTGCTCCCCTTCTTTCGGTACTTGCAAACCCGCTAGAACTGAATGCGAGCCGAGAGTTGCAGCTTACGCGGAGTAGAAGAACCGCCTACGCCCTGGCCCTGGGTGATGTATTGCGTTCCAGAGTCCACGGGAACCGTTTGACCTGCGTTGTAGCCTGCGTTGATGTGGTTGAAGACGTTATAAGCGTCAATGCGGAATTGCGCGAAGAGGCTCTCATGAATCGGGAAGTTCTTCTGAAGAGCCATATCTGTGCCGAAGTAGCCGGGTCCGAATTTGCTGTTCCGGCCCATGTTGCCGATCGTATCCAGGCCTGGATTGGTAATTCCATTTTGGCCGAGAACGATGGGGTCAAAGAACTTGCGATTGTGAGCCACAGGATCGTAACTCTGCAGGTGAGTCTGAAAGTATTCACCTTTACCATTCGGATAGCATGGCGCGTCGCCTGGGACGTTACTTCCGCATTCAGAGTAGGTGAGCGTATACGGAAGACCTGTAGACAGGGTCAGGATAGGACTGAGTTGCCAGCCGCCGATGATCGCATCCGCCCATCCGCTTACGTGCGAAGCGAAGAGTTGATTGCGTCCAAAGGGTAGCTGGTAAAGACCGTAGAAGACCAGCTGCTGCTCGCGGAGCGTATCGTCGCGGCCTTTCACAGCCGAACGATCCCACGTCACGAAGCTGGAGTTCCAGTTGTAAGCGCGCTGCCATGCGTAATTGGCGTTGAACTGCAGGCCGCGGCCGAATTGTTTATCGATCGTCACCTGCAGAGCATTGAAGTGAGTGTCCTGGTCGTCTCCGTTGTATTGGATTCCGTTTGTCCATCCGCATTGTCCAGGTTGAACGGCGGTTGGAAATGCTCCAGGGTTGGCAGCCTGATAAGCCTGCAGTTGAGCTATATAAGTGGCATCCTGGCAGGCTGCCAGTGATCCCGCGTAATAGCGGGTTAATAAGGTGCTGTTGCTGGTTGCGCCATCTGCCGAAACGCCGGAGGAGGCGCTGCCATCATAGTGCAGCGGGCTTCCATTCAGACTGTATTGAGCGGGCAGGAAAATACCAGCTTCGTTTGGGTTGGTGCTGTTTCCGTCTCCGGCACTGAGAGTGTGCGTGCCTTTATTCGCTACGTAGGCGACCGTGGCGGATAGAGTGGGCGTAATGGAGCGCTGGATACTGAAATTCCACGCGTCGATGGTCGGCAGTCGTAACGGATTGGGCCGAGCCTTGGGGCTTACCAGGTAACCTGGCGCCGGCAGCAGGCCAGAAGAGGGGATAGCCGGGAAGGCGTAGGCTGGCGGTCCCTGCGAAAGAGTGAATGCTGCCGATTTTAGTCCGCCAGTCGCATTTACGCTTTGGTTTGCCAGAACTGGGAGGTTCTGTGTGACGGTATGTCCAAAGATGGAGCCGAAGACGCCAAGGTCGAAGCTGCGGCCATATCCAGCGCGAAGGACTGTCTTAGGATCAAGCTGGTAAGCGAGTCCAATGCGCGGAGATAATGCCTTCCAGGAAGGGTCCCAATTCATATTGCTCGCGACGCCACCCACATCCCCGACACGAAGAAAGCCATCGTTCAGCTGCATCAGACCGCCGTGAGCTGGACCGTTCACCGTTTCCGGGAAATATAGCTCCCAGCGCAATCCATAGTTGATTGTGAGTTTGCTCGACGCGCGCCAGGTGTCCTGACCGTAGAAGAAGAGACGTTTCTGGAATTCTTTAGCGTTCAATGATCCCGGAATATCGCCGTTTTGAATGTACCGTCCGAAGGCTGTTACATCGCCAAGAACGAAGGTGGCAAAGCCCAGGCCGCCGCTGCCGTTATTGGAAGTAGGACCGTTGCCGAAGCCGAGAAGTCCGGCGCGATCGGTGTCGCTCGGAACACGGAGATTGCGGGCATAACGGAAGTCTGCACCCATTTTGAGTGAGTGGTTGCCGAAGAGTTTCGTCCAGTTATTCACGCCCTGGAACTGATCTTCTTTTTCGGTCGTGGGGCAGTTGCAGCGTGTGATGTTTAGACCAGATCCATATTGCGCGCCCTGACTCTGCGGGTTGCTGGGATTCTGGTTGAAGTTGCCCGCTGTCGATCCCACGTCGGTGATATTGAAGCCGGACGCTCCGGAGGTGAACCGGTCGCCGAAGTTCAAACCCGGGATGCCGAGATTCTGTGCGAATGGCTCGCCCTGGTCGTACTTGCCGGTAACGATGTTATAGCGGTAGTAGCCGAGACGGAAATCAGTGAGCAGGCTTGGGCTGATAGCAACATCGGCGCCTGTTGCCAGACTGTCATTTGCGCCCGTGGATGTGCCGCCGAAACCATTGAGTCCGAAACCTGCGCCCCCAGCGGGGCCGAACAGCGTTCCACCACTTAGGGTGTCGGTGAAACGGCTGAAGCGTTCAAAGACGTGAACTTTGCCGCTTGCCTGCCAATCCGCACGCTCGTCCCACTGATCGTTGTTAAAGATTCCGGTGCCGCTGCCGGCATAGTTAGCTTGCAGCCCATTGAAGTTACCGGAGGAATTTGGGGTATATGGCTGCAGCAACTTCAACAAGTTAAGGGCCGGCTGTGAAAGCTGACCGGCGGGAATCACGCTATTGGGATAAGGCGTGCCACTTGCGTCATAGATAAGCGGTTGCGTGGAATTAGATCCCGGTGCGAGCGCCGCCTGATATTCGCTGAAATCGCAGCCTTGGACACCGCCGGCGTAAGGAGCTGCTTCTCCGAGACATGTCGAGATCAGGTGTGCGGACGGAACGGTCATGATTGCCGAACTGCCGAGCTTCTGCCGAACGCCTTGATAATCACCGAAGAAGAAAACACGGTCCTTGATGATAGGTCCGCCAATGGAGCCGCCAAACTGGTTGTAAAGTCCGCCGGGGATAAAATCGCCTGTGACCGGATTTGGCGCGAACTGCGTAAAAGGATCGCGGGCCAGGTTCGCGTTGCTCTGGCGATAATCGAAGGCGCTTCCGTGAAAGCTGTTCGATCCTGATTTGGTTTGCGCCGTGACTACGGCCGAAACAGCCTTGCCGAACTCGGCGTCGAAGTTCTGCGTGGCGATTTTCGCTTCTGTTACAGCATCGAGTGCAGGATTGACGACGATGATGCCAAGGATCGGATCCTGATTGTCTGTGCCGTCCAGCTCATATGCAACGCCGCCAAAGGCTTGTCCATCGATCTGGATCTGCTGGCTGCCCTGAGGGTTTTCATCTGCGGCGTGCGACCAGCTGAGTGCCTGTGCGCCCGGCAGCAACAGCTGAAGGCTGGTGAAGTTGCGATTTGCCAACGGCAGGTCTGAGACAGTCTGTGTGCTGAAAACTGTCGATACGTCGGCACGGTCTGTCTTCAGCACAGGAATAGAGTCGGCGTTGACGGTTACGGTCTGGCTCGAGCCACCGACTGTCAACTGCGCGTCGACTTTCGGAGAGGTATCCGCATAGATCTGAATATGCTGGGCGTCGAAAGTTGCGAATCCTGACGCTTCCACCTTCACTTCGTAGAGGTCGGGGATGAGGTGTTCGGCTCTGTATAAACCCGATTCGTTCGCTGTTACTGTGACGGAAGTGCCTTTGGCTTCATCGGTCACGGTTATGGTCGCATTTGGAACGACGGCACCGGTGTTGTCAGTCACGGTTCCATAAATGGAACCGTAGATGGCCTGTGCAAAAGATGTGTGAGGAATGGATGCGAACAGCACAGCACCCAAGCCGCAGGCAAGGGCCTTGCATATGCGTTTCATCATTTTGTGGTCTCCCGAAAAGCCGTACAACTGTTTCTTACTCGGCGCTCCTCATATCGTCTCGGTCCCTTCACCGAGGGACTTAGGGAAGGCGATAGAAAGAGAGCAGGTCTCTTTATTTCGTATGAAGCCGGTAAACAGCTAAGTACAACAAGCAGGAGCGGTCTTTTGCCGCTGCTGAATTACCGATCAGGTCAGAGGTGCGTTGCCTTGGACCCAAGAATATAGTCAGCGGTATCGGCTGTTGTCAAGAAAGCGGTAGGAGGGACAGTATCAATTAGCTCATTATCAAGAGCATTATCAGCGGTTGCTCCCGCAGCGTGCTGAGCCATCGGTAATAGCAGACAAGAATTGGCGGACGCGGAGATTGTCAGGAGAAAACTGCAGGAGTCGGGTAAGTGTCTGATGCGATGCAACCGCATCGCCCAACGAGCATTGGGTTACGGCGAGATCATATCCGGCCGCAAGCTGTGAGGGATCGTGGCTGAAGACCGATTGCCAGAGACGCACGGCGCCGACCGTATCGCCTGACTGGATTTTGAGAACGGCGAGGTCGCCTGCCGCCGTGCTGTTCGGCGGATCGTCTCGGAGAGCTGCCTCATACTCGCGCACTGCCTGTATTTTGTCGCCCGAGGTTTGCTCTAGAAATCCAAGCTGGGTGTGCAGTTCGGGGTCAGGCGATCCGTTGTCGATGGATGTTTCCGCAGCTTTCAGGAAACGGAGTGCTTCAGAGTGAGCAAACTGGTCACCGTGCTGTGCAATTTGCGCATAGGCCAGCCCAAATTCGCGCGGAGTGGCGGGTTGATTGTTGATCGTGGTCAACTCTTTCGAGATTGCGGCGGCATCCTTCACCGTAAGATCAGGAACTCGTGGAATGCGATGATCTGTGGCCTGCTCGTGCGCGATGTCTGCAGTTGATTGCTGCGGCATGTGACAGGAAGTGCAATCAGGATTTTCAGGATGATGCTGTGTGGCGAAGGCCGATCCGCTGTGGCAAGTGAGGCACTTGCTGCGATAGTAGCTGACGCGCTCCGCGGGTGCAGATGAGTTGTGCGGATCGTGACAGGTGGTACAGGTGAGCCGATCGCCGCTCTTCCGTTTGCACTGGCTTTGCAGAAGTGCTTCCCATTGACTTGTGGCTCGGCCAGGCATGCCGCCTTGCTGCTTGTGAACAAAGTATGCCACGTGATCGAAGAGATTATCGCCGGGCTGATATGTTGTGAGCGTGTGACCAGCCCGGGGAATGGAGACTTCGCCTTCAAGATGACATTGCAGGCAAATGGAGTCGCGGCGCACGGCATCCAGCTTGTCTGGATTGAGGATCGGCGCCCTTCCGTTTTGTGCCAAATGCGCAGAGGCATCTCCGTGGCAGGATTCGCATTGAATGCCTCCATGCGCGAACGGCGCTGCGCTGAAATGATTCCTCGCGCCGGGAAGAGACGGCTGTACGCCACTGGCGTGACAGCGCAGGCATCCGGGATCAACCGGCAGCGTGAACGGCATTTCCTTTGCCTGAAGGTAGTTGGGAGCCATGTCCCATGTCTTTTTCTTCGCGTACCAGTTCACCGGAATTTCGAACCAGTAGCTTTCCTGCTGGAAGAGATAGGTGCGCCCGCGCCTTCCTGAGCCCAGGTAATAAAGCAATTCCTGTTTTCCATCGAGAGAGCGTAGGGAGGAATCGCTGATGCGTTGATAGGTGAGCCACGCTCGATCGTCTTTAAGAAAGAGCCGGTAATGGATGCCGGATGGGGCGTGAACAAAGTCGGCGGGGATTACTCCATCAACAGCAAGGCCACTGGCGCGCGCCATCGGGGTGCGCTCGTAGCTGTCATAAATTTGTTGGTGGCATTTGGCGCATGGGGCATCAGGGTTCTGCTCGGCGCGGGCTATCACAGCCATGAGGGTAATCAGGATTGCAACTGTAAGTAACAATGGCCGCCAGCTGGAAATGCTTCGCCGCATGAGAGTGATGACTCAACCTTATATATCACTGTGAGAGCGCGGCCGGCATCGCTCTCGCAAGTAACGTCAATGCTTTGCTGGAATAGATAGATCAGCCGACGGTTTTACCTTGTAGGTCTCGGAAAAATTTCGTTGATTGATTCCCAGGCTCAGCCGGCCGCGCGAATCGATGTAGAAGAGCGGCTTGCCTACAGGAACATCGCTAAATGTTTTCACGAATGGGAATTGATATTTATGGCCGTCGAGAGTGACGGGCACGAGGTCGCCAATTTGATAGCCAAGTTTGTCGAAAGTTGGAGCGGGCACGTTTAATACCAGGTTCCCGAACGGCCCGTCGGTCCCGATGACCTGTCCGTGCAGTCCCTTATCATCGGTGGTTGCGTAGTGAATATCCAGCCGCACGAGCTTCGAGACGTCGAGCGCTGGACCAGCTTCCGTCCAGTCATCACCACGCGCCAGATGCGCGCCTGCAGGCGAAAAAATATCTCGGCCATGAAAGGTAGACGAGAGCTTTGCGCCAATCATCCATTGCGGATTTATGATTTCTCGCGCGGCTTCGATTCCGTCCCGGTCCTGAACCAGCGTCAGTAAACCGTTGTCCGGAAGCACAAAATACTGGCCGACTTTGGATTTCGCGATGATTGCCTTGCGGCTACTGCCCACAGTTGGGTCGATTACGACAACGAAAATTGCGTCCTTCTGGAAATAAGGAGCAGAGCCGGCGAGAAACCGCGCTCCTTCAGCAATGTCGTATGGCGTGACCTGATGCGTGATATCGATGACACGCACGCCGGGTGCGATGCCATCCATGACTGCCTTGCATATGCCGATGGCGTCGTCGCGTACATCGAAATCCGTCATGAATCCGATAGTGTGCGACGGAGCCGGAGGAATAGTTGTCTGAACGGTATTGCAGCCAGTGGTCGCGACGATAAGGACCACGGCCGCAAAGAAGTTTGAGCGAAACCCAGGAAAAAATGAAAGCAAGCCGCATCTCCTGAAACGAAAATTACAGCATGGAGCGATTCTATTTGTTGTGCTGGACGTTCCTAATGAAAACGCGTACATTGCGGTAGAGGCTTGACTGCGCGGCTTCTCCGCTAAGACAAATTGGATTGCACATCTCCATTTTCATTGTTGAGAAGATATCGTGAGATGTACGTGTGCTGGCAAGGTGTATTTTTTTCAGGGAAGGGAATTAAAAGAGCAACGTGAACCTGACACTCATCGATTGGCTCATCATGCTGCTGTATTTCGCTTTTGTGCTTGGCATCGGCTTCGCACTCAAGCGTTACATGCGCACCAGTAAAGACTTTTTCCAGGCTGGGCGTTCGTTGCCCGCATGGATCTGCGGATTAGCGTTCATCTCCGCGAACCTGGGCGCGCAGGAAGTAATCGGCATGGGCGCATCGGGAGCCAAGTATGGCATCGCCACCAGTCACTTTTACTGGATTGGCGCTATCCCGGCGATGATTTTCGTCGGCGTCTTCATGATGCCTTTCTATTACGGCTCGAAGGCCCGTTCCGTGCCGGAGTTTCTGCGACTGCGTTTTGATGAAAAGACGCGAGCCTACAACGCGTGCTCTTTTGCCGTGATGACCGTGTTTTCTTCCGGAATCTCGATGTATGCGATGGCGCGGTTGATCCAGACATTGCATGTCTTCGATTCGCTCTTTTTGAAGTTCAATTTGCCGCTGGGATGGATCTTCCATTTCGCGATTATTCTTTCGGCGATCATCGTACTTGGATACATCTTTCTGGGCGGACTCACCAGCGCGATCTACAACGAGGTTCTGCAGTTCTTTCTGATCGTTGCGGGATTTCTGCCGCTGGTGTGGGTGGGCCTGAAGAATGTTGGCGGATGGAATGGATTGAAGGCCGCACTGCCGGTTGCTTATACGCACTCCTGGCGGGGGATGACGAATGCCCATAATAATCCGTTAGGTGTGGAGTGGTTCGGCCTTTCGATGGGGCTGGCGTTTGTTCTTTCCTTTGGCTACTGGTGCACCGACTTTCTCGTGATTCAGACTGCAATGGCCTCCGATTCAGAAGAGTCGGCGCGACGCGTTCCGCTCATTGCGGCTATTCCGAAGATGTTCTTTCCGTTCCTGGTGATCCTGCCTGGATTGATTGCCATCGCCACTCCCGCTGTTACACAGCATGCGATGATGCAGGCCGCGCCGACACTGAATACGACCGCGAAGCAGCCGGCGGCAAACGATCTTTCCGATCCGACGAAATATAACAAGGGACTGATTCCCGCCAAGGTGAATCCGGTTACAGGAAAGGTGATGACCGATGAGCACGGCAATCCGCTGCTCGATTACGATCTCGCCATTCCAAATATGCTGCTTTACTATTTTCCGACCGGCATTCTCGGCCTGGGTTTGACGGCCCTCCTGGCTAGTTTTATGTCCGGCATGGCGGGCAATGTAACGGCCTTCAATACTGTCTGGACCTACGATCTGTACCAGTCCTACATCCACAAAAATGCAAGCGATTCGCATTACCTGAAGATGGGGCGATGGGCCACTGTCGGTGGGATATTGCTATCGATGGCGACGGCTTATGCGGCGACGTCCTTCAACAATATTATGGATACGCTGCAGCTTGTCTTCTCCTTTGTGAATGCGCCGCTGTTTGCTACGTTTCTGTTAGGCATGTTCTGGAAGCGGACGACGGGTCATGCGGCCTTTACCGGCCTGGTGAGTGGCACGGTCGCGGCGATTATTCATCACGGCCTGACGCTGCCTGCGGACGCGAATCGCGGCATTCACGGCGGATGGATTGCCGTGGTGCATTCGTATCCGAGCGAGATGGCGCAGAATTTCTGGACGGCGATCTGGGCGTTTTCCATCAACTTTATTCTCACCGTCATCATCAGCCTGTTGACCAAACCGCGGCCTGAGCCGGAGTTGGTGGGACTCGTTTATTCGCTTACACCTAAGCCGGTCGAACACCACATGGCATGGTATGCGCGACCGAAAGTTATCGCAGTCGGCTTGATTGCACTGCTGATTGCGTTGAATCTGATCTTCCGCTAGGAAAGGAGCGATGAAATATGAATCTGGATCTGCGAGTCCCAATGGGCCTGATGTTTCTGATCGTAGGCGTAATCATGAGCCTGTTCGGACTCTTTACGCGTGGAAGCGTCATCTATGAGCGCTCCGCTGGCATGAATATCAACCTTATCTGGGGTGTGGTGATGTTTGTCTTTGGTGTGGCGATGTTTCTGCTGGGTCGCGCCAACGATAAGCGGATCGCCGCAAAACCGATTGAGGGTACGAATCGGCCGCTCGGAGGCCGCGGGCACGGCGGTCACTGAGGCAGTCTCACGCCCGGACTGTTTTCAGAACCAACTGCACAAGCGTTCCGATTTCTACATGCGGCTCGGCTTTTGTGACGCCGAAAAATCGCCGCTCATTCGCGCCGCGGATGATATCGAGGGCTGCCCAGGCGACCTGCTCGAAAGGCTGCTCTGGAATTTCGCCAGCCACTGCTGCCTCGCTGAATATCTGCGACAACGCGTCCATCGAAGCCCGCTGCAGCGCCAAAGTCTGTTTATGATGGGCGGCTTCGCGGCCGACAGTCAGAAGCATGCGGTGCAGGTCGCGGTTTTCTCCCCAGAATTCCAGCCTGGCCGCGATAAATCCTTCCAGCTTTTCTTGAAGATTGCTGCCTTTTCGCACGCATTGCGCTGAAAGTGTCTGAAGATGCGCGCCCGCATGTTGCACGGCGGAGGTGTAAATGTCCCGTTTCGACTGAAAGTAAAGATACAGTGTTCCCTTGGCGATGCCAGCCTGCTGCGCCACATCGTCCATGCGCGCGGCCTCGAAGCCTTTTTTGCCGAATACGGTCATGGCCGCAGCGAGAATCTCTGCGCGCCTGAAATCCGTCAGCACCTTTTTCCGGTTTGTCGTCGCTTTTGCCATTCGCTTTGCTTGAATCCCTGCGACTATCTTAAACATCTCATGAAATGACCCATTAGTCATAATTATGCCTGTAGAGTCATTGATTGAAGAAGCCGAAGAACCGCTGAGCGAATCCGTACCGCTCTTCGAACCGGACGAGCCGTCGCCGGTTGCGAAGCCGGTGCGGATTTTCAATCCGTGGGCGGTTGCGCTCGTCGTCACGATCGGCACTTTTATGGAAGTGCTGGATACATCGATTGCCAATGTGGCTTTGCCGCATATCGCAGGCAGCTTGTCGGCTTCTCAGGATGAGAGCACATGGGTTTTGACCAGCTACCTGGTGGCGAATGCGATCGTGCTGCCGATCAGCGGATGGATATCAAGCGTTATCGGTCGCAAGCGCTATTACCTCGGCTGCGTCATGCTGTTCACGTTGTTCTCCGCTGTTTGCGGACTGGCGCCTACGCTGGGTATTCTCGTGGTCTTTCGCGTTCTGCAGGGACTGGCCGGAGGCGGTTTGCAGCCCTCGGTACAAGCCATTCTGGCGGATACATTTTCTATCGAGAACCGCGGCATGGCCATGGCGGTGTACACCGTGGCGATTCTCTGTGCACCGGTGCTCGGCCCTACGCTTGGCGGCTGGATTACCGATAACTATTCGTGGCGATGGATCTTCTATATCAACATTCCTGTTGGAGTGGCGTGCGTGCTGGCGACGCGTATGGTGCTGCAGGATCCCCCCTACATGCTCAAGCAGCGCAAGGAACGAAAGGGAAAGCCGCTCTCGGTGGACTTGGTAGGCCTGAGTCTGGTGAGTATCGGCCTCGCATCAGTTGAGGTTGTTCTGGATCGCGGCCAGGAACTGGATTGGTTTGGCTCGCACTTCATCGCGACATTAACCATTTTAGGGATAGGCGCGCTGCTCTTCGCTGTCTTCTGGGAACTGCGCCAGAAGAATCCCATCGTCAATCTGCGCCTGCTCGGCGAGCGCAATTTCCTTTTCTGCTGCATGATCGTGCTTGGTCTTTACACGGTGCTTTATGCCACGACGTTTCTGCTGCCGCAGTTTATGCAGGAGATGATGGGCTATGATGCCACCACTGCGGGCATTGCCATGTCGCCTTCCGGAATCGCCACCATCATCGAGGTTCCGTTTGTGGGATGGATGCTGAGCCGTGGCCTGGATGCGCGACGGATGATTGTCATCGGCCTTGTGACCATCATGACCGGCTCCTGGTGGATGTCACATATGAACCTGCAGATCGGCGAGGCGGACCTGATATGGCCGCGCACGCTGCAGGTGCTCGGCGTCGGGTTCACGACTGTCCCGCTCAGCACTATTATGTTTCGCTTCCTGCCACGTGAACAGAGCGGCAATGCCGCCGGCATTTATGCGCTGGTAAGGAATGAAGGCGGTAGCATTGGCATTGCGCTTTCCAGCACCATGCTGCAAAGGACGGCACAGCTGCATCAGACGATGCTGGTCTCGCATCTGACACCGGCCGATCTGCCGGCGGTGCAGGCAGCGTCGGCAGCAGGGCAATCTCTGGGAGGAAATGTTGCCAACGCTCATTATGCGGGGATGGCACTCGTATATCGGCAACTCTTGCAGCAATCGAGCCTGCTCGCATATATGGATCAGTTTCGCATGCTGTCCGGCGTTATCCTGCTGCTGATTCCGATGGTCTTCTTTTTGAAGCGTCCGCCAGCCGCAAAGGGCAAGATCGAGCTGGATGCACACTAAATCCCGTTGTGGAACATAAGTGCCGACACGATCCGGATCTTAACGCCTTCTCAATACCTCAGCGACTACACTAGCAATAGATGAAGCATCGCACGATTCATCATTATGAGCTGGTACGGCGGCTTGGGGCGGGTGGCAGTGGTGTCGTTTATCTTGCCAATGACACGCTGCTGATGCGGCCGGTGGTCCTCAAGATCCTGAAGCGCGGCGCGCTGACGCTCGAACAGATGAGGACGACGGTTCTGCGGGAGGCTCGCATGGCCTCGGCGATCGAACATCCCAATGTCTGCGCCATTTATGAAGTCGGTGAAGAAGGCGAAGAGGCCTTCATCGTGATGCAGTACGTGCCGGGGCAGTCGCTGGACAAGATCATTGCCAAGGGCCCGGCCAGCATGCAGCTTACACTTTCGGTCGGCATCCAGATTGCGGATGGTTTAAGCGCGGCCCACGTGCTGGGCATCTTTCACCGCGACCTGAAGCCGGCGAATGCCATTCTGACCGACGGCGGCCTGGTGAAGATTCTGGACTTCGGTCTGGCGCGACGGTTGAATCCTGAGGAAGCGGAGTTCGATCCCTCGAAGGGTTCGCGGCGAAAGACGGGACCGGTGGCTGCAACCTATACGGCGCGTGGCGGCACCATCGGCTACATGGCTCCGGAGCAGTTTGTGACCGGGCAGAGCAGCGTGCAGAGCGACATCTGGGCGCTGGGTGTGATCCTTTATGAGCTGGTCAGCGGACGTCATCCGTTTGCACGGCCCGATGCGGATGAGTTCCAGAGTATTCGCGCTATCCAGTTTATCGATCCGCCTTCGCTCGAGCAGTGCTGCCCGGAGGTACCGCCGGAGCTTAGCTCGGTAATTCTGTGCTGCCTGCAGAAGAATCCGGCGGAGCGTTATGCCAGCGCTGCCGAGGTACGGGAAGCGCTGAAGACGATCATGAAGGCACTGCAGATCGAGACCGGCATTATTCCGGGTGAGGCTGCGGCGCAGCTGCCAGTTTCCGGTCCGAACGACGAGAAGCGGACCACGGGACTACTTTCGATGCTGGCGGAGCGCTTCCGCGAGTCGGCGGATACGCAGGAGAAGCAGAACACCATTGTCGTGCTGCCGTTCCAGAACTTCGGGCCTTCGGAAGTGACGCCGCTCTATGGCTTTGCTCTGGCCGATGCCATTGCCGCACGCATCTCGCGCATGTCGTCGCTCGTCGTCAGGCCGTCGAGCGCGCTGATGCACCTTCCATTGGCGCAGCTCGATCCGCTGGAGATTGGCCAGAAGCTTCTGGTGCGCTGGGTGCTGGCGGGAAACTTCATGCGTTCGGAAAAGGGCTTCGATCTGAACTGGCAGCTGCTCGACGTTTCGCGACAGAGCGTGAGCGGTGGCGGCGCGATCAGCGTTCCTTCGTTCGACCTGGTTGCGGTGCAGACGGAGATCTGCAACGAGGTCTTTGCGTCGCTGCAGGGAAGCGGCCAGATTGCGCAGACCAATGTTCGCAATGGAGCGCCGCGCACTACGCTTACCGAAGAGATATCGGAAGAGTACCTGCAGGCTCGAGCGATGCTCTCGTCGTTCATGCAGCGCACGGGCAGCAAAGTCGATCTTGATCGGGCGCGCGAATTGTTCGACAGGGTCACGCAGCTGACGCCGGCTTACGCTGCGGCATGGAGCGGACTTGGTATCACGCATCTGCAGTATGTGCGGCATGGATTTGGCGGCCACATGCACGTGATGGCGGCGCGGCGCGCCTTCGACCAGGCACTCGAGCTCGATCCCGGTTCGGTGGAAGCGAATCTTTACCGCGTGTACATGCTGCTCTCGCGCGGCGAAAAGGAGAGCGCGCGTCACGGCATTGAACACCTGCTGCGCACCTCTTCGAACGACTGGAATGTACACATGGTTGCAGGCATCACGCTGCGGCTCGACGGCGTGTATGAAGAGGCGCTCGATCAATTCAACGAGTCGCTCAAGCTGAATCCGTCGAATGCGCCTGTGATCTACAACCATCGCGCGCGCGTGTACCAGTACCAGAACCAGCTGGAGCTTGCTGCCGACGAGCTGGAAAAGGGGCTGACGCTGGAGCCGAAGCATCCGCTGCTGCGCACGTCGCTTGCCTATCAGCGCATGCGGCTGGGTGATTTGCGGCAGGCGATTGAGATGCTGGAATCGGTGATCCGCGATGACGACAGTATGCGCATCGCCTATCCGACGATTGCGATGTGCTACGTCCAGATCGGCGAGCGCAAACGGGCTGCTTCACTGATTACGGAGGACTCGATTTCGGCGGCCGAGGCCGACAGCGAGATGGCCTATCGGCTGGCTACCTACTTCGCCGTCGAGGGCGACGAGAGCGAAGCGCTGCATTGGCTGCGGCGTGCGATCTACCTGGGGAACGAAAATTATCCCTGGTTTGCCAAGAATCCGGCATGGAATCACCTGCATGGACACACCGACTTTGAACGTATTCTCGAAGACCTGAAGCGGAGTCATCGCCGAAACCTGAAGACCTGGAAACGGCTGTTGCAGCAGGTTCCCAAGGCTCCGCAGGGGTGACGCCCGGGGGGCTACCCCCCTCCCCCCTACCTTTCGCTTCGGTTTCTTTTGTTTTCAATAGTTTAGCGGGGGATCATCCCCTGCTAAACCATTGATTTTGTTCCGGTTAGGTTGATTCTAGTGTTTTCAATCACTTAGCCGGGGGTCCACTTGCATTGTGGAGAGGACTGGGATTTTCCCCTTCTTATTCAGTGTAGCTTTTTCGGGTGTAATTCTCTGCCAATTGTCGTTGTAACGATTAGTAATCGTTATCAATGCCTTAGCCACAGCGCAATGAAATTTTTCTTGACAGCCATTTCAGGCAGGCTCGGTTGCACGGCATGCGATTTTACGGGCGAAGGAAACCGGGGCTGAAGCCCCCTCAGGCTCGCTGTTTTTCACCGGGCTTAAAGCCCGGTGCTTCTACCTGAGAATGCCATGTCTCAAAAGCGAGACATGGGCACCCCGGCGAGGTTACATAGAGGCGAAACTCGCCGCAATGTCTTTACCGACTGATCGCTGACGCTAAGGGCGTTTTCTATGAGCAGGTCACTGGTGTCAAGGGTTAGTTCTTTGTTTTTCCTTCACAGGGCTTTTGCTTTTGTTGTTGCTCTGGTTTCGTTGCTCTCCACCGGGTTTCTATTCGCACTCTGGATAAGCTGTCTTGATGCAAGCTCGGTGCCGGTTGGGGTTCGAGAGGAGAGTCGATGCTGCTATTTATCGGTCGGCCTTGGAAGACCAAAACGCGCACGCAGTCATCGGAACACGGTGTCGTCGCAACGGGTAAACAGGGCCATCTTTAGGCCGCTTGTTCGTAGAACGCTATGTACGGCTCTTGCGTAGTCCAGAGGCGGTGATCTCAACCCTGGCCTGTCTGCGTGGGCCTTCAGCGATGGGGTGCTGCGCTGGTTTCTTCATGGGAATAGTCTCTCTCCGTTCCGGAAGACCTGCTCATCCACATTTAT
>NZ_LMUM01000006.1 GCF_009765985.1 Acidobacterium sp. S8 | reverse complement strand
ATTTACTTGGCGGAATTACCTTCAAGCTTCGCCGCTTCCGGCATATTGCGCGCTTCAATTGCTTTTATCTTGTTCAGCCTACGCACGAAGCGGTCTTCCTGTTTTTGAAAGCGCGCATTCAGGTACGCCGACACAAGATCGAAGGCAAGAGCGGAGCCGATAATCCTCGCTCCGAGCACCAGCACATTCATATCGTCGTGTTCGACACCCTGATGCGCAGAATACGTATCGTGGCACATGCTTGCGCGGATGCCCGGCATCTTGTTCGCCGCTACATTTACGCCCACACCGCTTCCGCAGATCAAAATACCGCGTTCCGCGCGACCTGCGGCCAGCGCCTTGCCAACGGCCTCGGCAAAATCCGGATAATCCGAGGGCTCGGCGTTGTAAGCGCCCAGGTCTGTAACCTCATGACCTAGGCGCTCCAGATAGCCGCGAACCTCTTCCTTCAGCGGGAAACCCGCATGATCGGCTGCAATCACCAGCTTCATAGACTTACTTCCCCGCCAGCGCAGCTTCCGATTTCCGCGCACTCTCGAGCAGAGCCTTCGCACGGCTTGCAATGTTGCTCACGCTGTAGCCCAGCTCTTCGAGCGCCTTCTTGCCCGGGGCCGAAGCGCCAAAGCGTTCAAGGCCGATCACGTCGCCGTGCCGTCCAACATACTTCCACCAGCCAATCGGACTGCCCGCCTCCACAGCCAGCTTGGGCAGGTGATCCGGAAAGACCGACGCCTTGTATTCGGAGCTCTGCTCTTCAAAAATTCTCCAGCTCGGCATCGAAACCACCCGCACCGTCAACCCCTGCTTCTTCAGTTCTGCCGCAGCTTCAAGGGAAGGCCACAATTCGGCGCCCGTCGCCACAATCAGCAGATCGGGCGAATCGCTGCCCTGCTCCACAATGTAAGCGCCGTGTTTTACGCCTTCGTAAATGTCGTGCTTGCCAGGGTCGAGAATCGGCAGATCCTGCCGCGAAAGCGCCATGAACGAGGGGCTCTTGCGTTCAAGCGCCAGCCGCCAAGCGGCCGACGTTTCGTTCGCATCCGCCGGACGGAAATCCGTCAGATGCGGTACCGCGCGCAGCATCATCAATTGCTCAATCGGCTGGTGCGTCGGGCCGTCTTCGCCCAATGCAATCGAATCGTGGGTAAAGATGAAGAGTGATTGCGTGTGCATGATCGCTGCCAGGCGCAACGCCGGCTTGCAGTAGTCACTGAAGGTGAAGAAGGTCGAGCCATACGGAATCAGCCCGCCATGCGCCGCCATGCCGTTGACCATCGCGCACATGCCGAATTCGCGCACGCCGAACCAGATATTCCGCCCCTTGGGATCGACGTGGAAGTTGCCGCCATCCTTCAGGATCGTCTTCGTCGAGGCTGTCAGGTCGGCAGCGCCGCCAATCAGCTCCGGAACGTCCTTGGCAAAGGCGTTCATGATCACGTTGCCTGCATTGCGTGTCGCCTGTGGCTTCGAATCAGCAGCGAAGGTAGGCAGCGACTTCTCCCATCCATCCTTCAGCTTGCCTGCCTGCGTACGCTCAAACTCGGCAGCCAGCTCAGGGAATTTCTTCTTGTACTCAGCAAAAAGTGCATTCCATTCCTGCTCGTACTTCGCTCCACTTTCCTTGATAGTGTCCCAGTTCTTCTGCGCTTCATCCGGCACATAAAAGAACTTGTCCTCCGGCCAGCCAAGATTCTTCTTCGTCTCCGCTGCCTCTGCCGGCTTCAGAGCCTCGCCGTGCACCTTGTTTGTGCCTGCCAGCGGGCTACCATAACCGATCACCGTGCGCACAGCGATAAGGGAAGGCTTATCCGTAACCGCCTTTGCCGCTTCAATCGCCTTCGAGATCGCCACAAGGTCGTTGCCGTCTGCCACCTTCTGCACATGCCAGTGGTAGGCCTCAAAGCGCTTCTCCACGTCTTCGGTAAACGACAGTTCGGTCGGACCGTCCAGCGAAATCAGATTGTCGTCGTAGAAGAAGATCAGCTTGCCCAGACCCAGTGTCCCAGCCAGCGAAGCTGCCTCATGCGAAACGCCTTCCATCAGGTCGCCATCGCCGCAGATTCCATACGTGTAGTGATCGACAACGTCGAAATCGGGCTGGTTATACACCGCCGCCAGATGCTTCTCCGCCGCCGCCAGTCCCACGGCCATCGCAAAACCCTGGCCCAGCGGTCCGGTCGTCACTTCTACGCCGTCAGTATCGCCGCGCTCCGGGTGTCCCGGCGTCCGCGAACCCCACTGGCGGAAGTTTTCCAGATCGTGAATGGTCACGTCATAGCCGGAGAGGTGCAGCACGCCATACAGCAGAGCTGAAGCATGTCCATTCGAGAGCACAAACCGGTCGCGGTTCGACCAATGCGAGTTCTTCGGATTGTGCCGCATGTATTTGTGGAAGAGCAGATACGCAATCGGCGCATCGCCCAGCGGCGCGCCCGGATGGCCGCTATTGGCCTTGTCGACGGCATCTACCGCAAGAAAACGAAGTGCATTTATCGAAAGCTGATCTATATCGCTCATAATTGTTTCACGCTCCAAGAAATTTTTCGATCCGTTGAGTAGGCGCAGTATTGAAGCCCGTAGTGCACCAAAAGTTAGTAGTTGAATAACTTGTCATCCTGACGCTGAATGAGGTGAAGCGGAAGGATCTCCCGGTCGCTGTTACATCCATCTCCGTCACCGGATAACAGGTCTATCCCTACCAGAATACCGGTTTAAACACGCGCAGTTCAGGCACCGGTTTCGATGGCGACATCAAAATTTCGCCCCTCCCACCGGTTTTCCTCTATCCAATAAAGAGTAAACGAAACTGCGCCCGTTTGCTCCCCACCGGTTCGTATGTCGGCAAATGACCCGGCGTAACCCACCGTCGAACTCTCTGTCGTCTGCTGAGTGGTCCACCCGTCCGTCGTCCACAGAACTTTAAAGCGGCTATGCGCCGTAATGCGCAGCGTCTTGCCCGCAGAGATGCGGCGCAATGGCCGCCGCATCTTGAAAACCTCTATCTTGCTTGTAACTTTTCTACCCGCATAGCGCTGCTCTACTACCGAGATGCGATCAAAAACCCTCCCATCTGTGACCGAGCGCAGCAGTTTTAGATACTCCGCATGTGCCCAGACGAGCGGCATCGCCGCCCCTGCCGGTTCGCCAAAGACCAGCCCGTTCCGATCGGGCTCATCCCATATCTGCTCCGGCAGCATGCCACCGGTTGAGGCAAATTGCTCGATCGTTCTAATCAGTGGCCTTACATCACGCCCCGCAGCCAACTCATAGTGAGCCCGCTCGCCTGTCAGCAGTGGCCACACACGCCCCTGCCCATACCCTAGGTAAGGACCGCCATCTTTCCTCTGCCCATATCCATCGTGGTTGTAGCGCCGCCAGCACGGCCCCTTCGGAGTATCCCGTTTCAGCACCGCATCCACGACCTTCAGTGAATCCACAATCAGAGGATCGTCTGCGGACCGCACGCCATAGCGCACTAGTTCCAGAAAACCAGCATCAATGACCTCGCGCGCCTCGAATTCGTATTGCTCGCCCGGTTCGCGGTTGGCAATGCGAATCGTCTCCTCGCCGCACTCCTCGTGCGCATACGGATCTCCGCATTCCGGCGGACGAACGCGCATATAGTGGCGTTTTACTTCCGGCAGCAGCACGCCATCATTGGTCACGGTCCAGTCTTCCAGGTGGCTCTCAATCCAGTCCGCATGCTCTTCCAGAAATTGCGCCAGTTCCGGCGAATTGTGTGCCCGCGCCAAGTCTGCCGCGCAAATGAGCCCCGCGATCACCGCCGCCAGCGTCGAAGGCGAATATCCGGCACATTCCTCCCAACGCTCCTGCTGCGTCACCGGCGCATATCGCACGAGAAAGCCCGCCGCGCGCTCCACAAACGGGAAGACGTCGAATTTGCCCAATCCGTCCTGCTTCCACAGCCGCCACGCCAGCATGATCGGAAACGCGACCTCGTCCAACTGCAACCCGGTCCAGTAAGGCGTCCCGTCAATCCAGAAATTCTGCGCAAAACTCCCATCCGGCTTCTGCGTGCATGCCAGATACACCAGAGCGCGTCGCGCCGTCTCTACGCGGTTGCAAGCCAGAAGTGCCGTCGCGCTCTGCACCATGTCGCGCGTCCACACCAAGTGATAGCCCCCGAGATCGTCATCGCCCTTCGCATATCCCCAAGGAATCGAAGCCGACGCGATAAATGCGCCCCCGTAGGTCTTATCTTCATGCGCCAAAATCGTGTTGTGGCTGATCTGCATCAGCCGCCCGCCATCCGTCGAGCCAACCGCCAGCTCATGCGGACTCGCCGCGCGATGCCACTGCTCGATAAATCGCTTCAGATGCTCATCGAAAGGCTTCGACAAGGCGCCCATCGCGGCCGAGAGCGCTGCATGATAGCCGTCGCCAAATCCCAGCGCTATTGTGAAGTCCTGGATACGGTGCAATTTGACTTCGCCCATGATGGCGACATTGCCGTCGAGCGCCGAGCCAAACTCCCAGTCCATCTTGAAGTTGTCGCGCAGGTCCTGCCACCCGTCGCTTGCGCCCACATAGCCGCAGCTCATGCGCTCGAATCCGCAATCGGTTGTCAGGGCAATCGATGTGTGGTTCTTCCACCCCAGCGCTACCCGCTCGCCCGCCACTTCAGCAATACGGGCATTGTTATTTGAGCCGCCGCCCTCAATATGAGGCGATAGCAGAACATACACCTTCAGCCGGTCCAGCAACTCCTTATCCCCTTCGATCCATACATGCGTCAGGACCACGGGATAATGCGGATCGTTGATGATTTTCTTGATGATCGTGTAGCGACCCGCGCGGTCGCTATTACGAACCATTACGGCGAGCGAATCGGCATCGATATATTCGAACTCGTGCTCCAGATCGCGCCGTTCTTCGTGACAGAATGTCTCCCCATCGGTGACCAGCAATTGCATGTCGCGAATCTGCGCCCTGTCAATGGTCGGATAGTAGACCTCGTTCAGAATGCCATGCGAAACCGTGTACCATGCCCGGCTCGACGCAGAATAAGCTGTGCCCACCGTGTCCTTCGCGCTCGAAGTCCAGCGCGGAGACAAACCCGGTGCGCCAAACGCCACTCCCTGCCCATCCAGCCACTTATACTGCGGTGCCAGCACCGTCATAGCAGTCCGTTCTCCCTTTTGCGGCGAATCAGCACTTTACTCCAGTTACATGAAAAAGCGTCAAAATTCAGAGTCTCATCATCGGAAACCCAACCGCCGGGTGCCCCAAGTTCCCACAGCTAACCTGGGTGTTCTTTCAACCCACGTCATCACAAAAAGGGTTTCCCATCTTTTTGCGCACTTCGCGAAAGAGTGAATTACAACACCTGCGAATTCGCCTCCGGATCGGGGTAGAACTGCACCTGTCGCATCGCATGACCCACCTCACGGTTTTTCATAAACTGCTCCCACACAAAACCCGACCGCAGATTCTCCGCCATTAACACGCTGACGCCCTGATCGATCCCGAGAATATCCTGCGCATACCAGTTTCCCTTGGGATTGAAGGCATCGACAAATCCATACCGCGTCCAGACCTTCTCGCCAAACTTCTGCCGCATCGTCAGCAGCACATGTGAGCACTCCGCCGGAAGAAAGGGTAGTGAGCCCGCACACGCCGACGGCACGACCGTACCATCCAGAGGCCCCATCGCTGGTGGCCCACCCCACACCCGGTATCCTTCGCGTGAATCTGAAGCAGTGATTCCCCAGAGGTCCTGATCGATCCATGGAAACTTCGCTCCCAGCGTCATGCACCATAGTTGGTGCACTCGCGTGGCAGCAATCGAATTCGTGAAGTAATTCGTGTGCAGGTCGCGCTGGTCGCGATAATCGCACCACGCATGCGCATACTGATGAATAAACAGGGGAGCCAGCCCGCTAATGTAATCGATGCCGCCAAACTGCACCAAGGGCCGCTGCAGTGCATTCCACGTCTCCGGCTTCACCGGATGTGTCGGTGATCCGATCGCCAGCAGATACATCGTCATCAGCTCAGCGTAGATGTCCCAACGGTGATTCAGGAATCCCTGGTCAGGCAGCCAGCCCATCGAGAGCGTCGTACCACCGTTCAGCATCCAGTCCCAGTCAATACGCCGGTAAAAAGTTGTCGCCAGTGCTTCGATGCGTGTATTCCCGGAAAAATATTGGCGGCAGGTCATCACGCCGCACAGCAGAAGTGCCGTATCAATCGATGACAGCTCGCTGCCGAACATTCTCTGGCCACTCTCAATGTCAATGAAATGATAGAGAAAGCCATGCTCGTGCGGGCAGTCTTCCAGCAGAAACGCCAGCGTCTTCTCGACGCGAGCCTCGCACTGCAGCTTCGGCAGATAATTCCGCTTCGCAGCAATACACATCGCCGTGAGCCCGAAGCCGGTTGCAGCAATGCTGGCCACGCGGCTCAGCGAGCGTCCTACCGCCGGAGCGCGGTCCCGCACCAATCCCGTCTTCGGGCTCGCTTCGTTGTAAAAGAAATCGCAGCCGCGCCCTTCCAGCTCATCGAGCAGCGCATCAGCCTGCTTGGACACCTGCGTCAGCGGCCGGTTGATGTAGACGCCCGCGCCTCGCTGATACTGTTGTGCCGATTGCTCTTCGGTTTGCGGCTCCTGTCCCGGCTTTACCTGGGGAGCCTGCGGCTGATTCTGCAATCCTTCGGCCGCGCCGATGGCAGGCGCACCCAGGACCAGCATTCCGGAAGCCCCGGCTGTGCGCAAAAGTTGCCGACGAGTTATGCGTGAACGACCCAAACGCAGAAAATCTCTAGCAGTCTTTGGTGGCAAGTAACGGCACAGCCGCTCACCTTGTGTCCGGGGCAGAGGTGCTCGCGCATTCTCCGCAACCATCGTGAAAACATCGTCATTCTGAGGGAAGCGACCGAAGGTGCGCAGCCGAAGGACCTGCGCTCATTTGCATCCGTATCGCAAAATCTCAGAACACCTAATCGCAGTGTATCGAAAACAGAAGAGATGCGCTCACCGCACCATCAGATGGCTATCCTGAAGAGATGACACAGATTCGGCCCTCAACGATGAACGATGCAGACGGAGTCTGGAACATTCTCGAGCCGACCACACGTGCCGGAGAAACTTACACACTCGCACGAGATCTCACTCGTGAGCAGGCCCTTGCGTACTGGTATTCATCCAGCCATGAAGTCTTTGTCATCGAAGAAGACGGACAAATCCTTGGCAGCTACTATCTGAGAGCAAATCAGCAGGGCGGTGGTAGCCACATTGCCAATTGCGGATACATGACCGCACCTTGGGCCACAGGCCGCGGCATCGCGAGCGCCATGTGCGCCCACTCTCTCGACCGCGCCCGCGAACGTGGCTTCCGCGGCATGCAATTCAACATCGTTATCAGCACCAATGAGCGTGCCCTCCACCTGTGGCAGAAATTCCGCTTTGAAATTGTTGGCCGCCTGCCCGAAGCCTTCCACCATCCCACGCAAGGCTACGTCGATGCCTTCGTCATGTACCGCAAGCTCTGATTCAAGCTTGTCATCCTGGCGCCAAGCGAAGCGCAGCGGAAATCTCTGATTTCTTTATGTCCCCTGCCCTCATCCTCATCTTCACCAGAAAATTAAATTTCCCTCACAACTCTCCAGCACCCAAACATCAACTCGCCGCATCCCTTATGATTGAGGACGCAGAACAAAGGGTGATCTGACACCCAAGACATCCACGGTCATTTCGACCACAAGACCAGGAGGAAAGCTTTGGCACACGAAGTCCCACCCCTACCGTATGATTACGCCGCTCTCGAGCCCCACATCGACGAAGCCACGATGAAGCTGCACCACGACAAACATCACCAGGCTTACGTCACCAATCTCAACGCGGCCATCGAGAAGCACCCTGACCTCACCAAACACACCGCCGAAGACCTATTGCGCAATCTGAACAGCGTTCCGGAAGATGTTCGCACCGCAGTCCGCAATAATGGCGGCGGCCATGTCAACCACACCATGTTCTGGACGGTCATGAAGCCGGGCGGCGGCGGTGAACCTACAGGCCGCATTGCCGAGCAGATCAAGAAAGACTTCGGCGATTTCGAAGCCTTCAAGAAGCAGTTCAACGAAACCACGGCAAAGCAGTTCGGCTCCGGCTGGGGCTGGCTTCTCTGGGATGGCGGCAAGCTCAAAATCACCACCACCGCCAACCAGGATTCACCGCTCTCGCAGGGTCAATTCCCCATTCTCGGCAACGACGTATGGGAGCATGCCTATTACCTCAAGTACCAGAACAAGCGCCCTGACTATCTCGCCGCATGGTGGAACACTGTCAACTGGGACGAGATCAACAAGCGCTTCGACCAGGCCCAGAAGTAATTTTGAAATAAATTGGTGAACATAAATACCCCACCTCGCAAAGCTAGGGGTGGGGTATTTTCCTTCCGCCTGCCGCGTGAATAAGTGATTAAGCGCGGGTGCCACAGGTTCGCGAAGCTAACCTGGGTTTTCTTCTCAACACGTCATCACATCACACGACTTTCCCCAAAAACCCGTGTTGAACCGGACATAGGAGGAAACGCTCCAGAATGAACCGTTTGAAACTTTTTCTCTGCGCCGCTGCCCTGACCGCATCCACGTCTTTCGCGCAGACCGCACTCGTTCCCGGTACGGTCAATTACACCATCGAGCAGAACGGTAAAAACCTAGGCTCCGCCAGCTACACCGTCCAGAACGCGCCGAATAAATACATCCTCACTTCCACCGGCAAGATGACCGAGGACAAGTTCAGCTATGCCTTCTCCAACACGCAGAAGCTCGACCGCAATCTCAATCTCATCACCGACCAGCTCAGCGGAGTCGTCAGTGGTAAAGCCGTCAGCTTCAACGCAACTTCTGATCTCACCGGCCGCCAGTTCAAGCTCGACATCTCTGCCAACGGAACAAAGCAATCCAACACCGTAGACCGCGATCAAAACACTGCTCTGCTCACCGATCTCGACCCTGCCGGTTATACAGTACTGGCACGGATAGCCATGCGCAATCCGGCAAACTCCTGGGCGCTTATCCCCAAAGAGAACGGTTTCCTCGTCCCCGTCAAATTAACGCCGCAACCTGACCAGCAGGGCCATCTCAACGGCCAATCCGTACCGGTGAAGTATGTAAGCGCCGCCGTCAGCCTGCAGAACGCCATCACCATCGAGATTTTCTACTCACCCGATGGCCAGCTTCTGGAAGCCGACCTGCCGCAGCAGAACTTCTACGTCATTCGCACCGGATTCAAGCTCTCGCACCGGCCAACACCACCGCCACCACCGCATGGTCAGGCCCCCCCGCCGCAGGATCCGCAACAGCCGCAGCAGAGCCAACCTCAGCAGCAACCCCCGCAGCAGTAACGCTGCCTAGTTCAATGCGACCTTGTCATGCTCACCCACAGGCGATGAGCCGTGGGTGACTGCAGCCTTGAGTATCTGGAAGTTTCGCAGGATCGCGTTCGACGGAGCTTCCCAGTACTCAGCCGTATCCACATCAACCCGCAACACTGAAATCTCCGGATCATCCTTTCCTTCCGGAAACCACGCCTTGTACATCGGGTTCCAGAGCTCCTCGATCTTCTTTCGATCCCGCGTTACCGATGCGCGCCCATTCAATGACACAAATGCGTGCTTGCCATCTACATAAGTCAAAGCGACCTGGCTATCCTGAGCAATATCGAAGACCTTCCCCGAATCCTCGCGCGTCAAAAACCACAAAGTACCTTCGAATGTCTTCTCCTGCGTTGCCATGGGACGGCTGTGCAGCACACCATCCGGTCCCAGCGTCGTCAGCATTGCAATTCGAATATCTTTCACCAACTCGTCAATCTTCTTGTAAGCGTCCTCGTTCAGCTTTGTCATATTCCTCCTCGGTTCGTTCTCTTCTGCTCAGATGCAAAGCAAGCGCAGCTCACAAGGGCTGACAATGCTCCATTTTCACAACACACATAATGGAAGCGCGCCATCGATGGTGTCCTCAAGATGACCATCCCGCCTCAGGCAGCTCTGCTCTGCTAAAGTGATCAGGACTTTTATGACACAGGAGACGGCATGTCCTGTTTGTTCAACGTTCTTGTTCTGTCGCTGCTCGCTACAGTTCTCCCCGCCTCGGCACAGATGCAATCTTCCTATGACGCCGTAAACCCCATCATCGGAACCTCCGGCGACGGCAACACTTTCCCCGGCGCATCCCTTCCCTTCGGCATGGTGCAGTGGAGTCCAGACACCGGCGACAATGGCTGGTATTTCTACAACAAGAAAAAAATCTACGGCTTCGGCATGACTCACCTGAGCGGCGCCGGATGTCCGCTCTATGGCGACATCCCCATCCTGCCGCTAACCGAGGATTTGTCGGCCTCGCCCGCAACCGCGATCGATACCTATGCGCAGGCCTTCAATCACTCCCATGAAGAAGCCCATCCCGGCTACTACTCGGTGACACTCGACAACGGCATTGCAGTCGCACTCACCGTCACTGACCGCGCCGGCATCGCCCGCATCAGTTTTCCGCAAGGCAAGCCGGCTCGCCTGCTTGTCAATTCCGGAGGCAGCGCCAACTCCGATGTCCACGTCAACACACTCCCGCCCGTCGGCCGGGAGCATGACGGCAATCAAATCAAAATTGAAGGCGACAACGCCATCACCGGATCCACCACTTCTGGCGGCTTCTGCGGCTCACCTACTCGCTACACTCTCTACTTCGCGGCAAAGTTCGAGCAGCCCTTCCAAAACTTCTCCACCTGGAACGGCGACGCCATCCAGAAGAACCAACGGGAAGCCTCGGGCAAGCACACCGGCGCATGGCTCGATTTCGGCAACCGCAACCAAGTTCAACTGAAGATCGGGATCTCCTACGTCAGTGAGGCCAATGCCCTCGCCAATCTCAACAAGGAACTGCCTGGCTGGAACTTCGATGACATTCGAAACCACGCCCGCGATACGTGGACGAAGCTCCTCGATCAGGTTGAAGTCGAAGGCGGTACACCCGATCAGCGCACCATCTTCTACACCGGCCTCTACCACATGCTGCTCGCGCCCAATCTCTTCAGCGACGACAACGGCGACTACACCGGTTTCGACTGGAAAGTTCGTTCGCTGGCGGCCACAAAGCAAAAAGCGCAATACGCCAACTTCTCTGACTGGGATATCTACCGCAACACCATCCAGCTGCAATCGCTGCTCGTCCCCGCGCGCGTCGGCGACATGATGCAGTCGCTCGTCAACGATGCCGAACAAAGCGGCCAGCTCCCGCGGTGGCCTGCTGCCAATGATGTCACCTATGTGATGAATGGCGACTCGCCCGCCGTCCTGTTATCCGATGCCTATGCCTTCGGCGTGCACAATTTTGACGCGGAGACCGCCCTCAAGTACATGATTAAAGCTGCATCCGAGCCCGGCAAAGGTCCGCACAACGGTGAAGAGCGTCCCTATCTCGACGATTATCTGAAACTCGGCTACGTTCCCATCGATAAAGACCCTAGCGCAGCTTCGCGCACCCTCGAATACGCGAGCGACGACTTCGCCATCGCACAGTTGGCTCGCAATCTCGTCGATACCGCCAGCTACGAAAAATTTCTCAAGCAATCACAGAACTGGAAAAATCTCTTCGATCCGGAAACGCGTTGGATCCGCCCGAAGAATTCCGATGGCACATGGCTGCAGGGCTTTGACGCCGACAAGTCTCTGCCCAAGCGCCCCAACGCGCCGGTATCCACAGATCAGAACGGCTTCGAAGAAGGCAACACCTATCAGTACACCTTCATGATCCCCTTCGATTACCCCGAGCTCATCAAGCGCATCGGCGGCGACAGCTCTACCACACCGCGTCTCGACAAGTTTTTCTCGAAGCTCATCTGCTGGGGTGAACCCTGCTTCAACATGGCCAATGAACCAGACTTCGTCACGCCCTACGCGTATGTCTTCGCGGGAGAGCCGTGGAAGACCCAAAGCGTCGTCACCCGCGTCGAGCAGCAGACCTTTAATACCAAATCCGATGGCATTCCCGGCAACGACGACCTCGGCGCCACCTCCGGCGTCTACGTCTGGAACGCCCTCGGCCTCTACCCCGGCATCCCCGGAATCGGCGGCCTGCTCGTCGGCACACCCATGTTTCCATCGGCAACCGTTCGCTTCGGAGACGGCCGCATCCTCGCCATCCACGCCGAAGGAACCGGTCCCTACGTCCAGCAAGTCCTCATCAACGGCAAAGAAAACAAAACGTCATGGCTTTCCTTGTCCGACCTAAACAAAAGCACCTCAAAGATCGAGTTCAAGCTAAGCCCGCAACCCAACAAACAGCGCGGCCAGCCATCAGCAGAACGTCCCCCATCCTTCACGCACTGATGAAGAAAGCAAGCGAGTGCGCTAATGGGTGCCCCAGGTTCGCGAAGCTAACCTGGGGTTTTTCTCCCACCGTCATTTTGAGCATAGTCAAGGACCCCAGCGAACTGCGCCCAGCCCGCGCGAAGCACACACCTTTACCGAGGCGTCAAGCTTCCCGGCGAATAAGGGCCCTTTGAATTCCCGGGGCCCCCCACAAACTGCAATGTAGGAATTCGATCATCCACTGGAGGCAACGGAGGAAACGCAGCATGAGGCTCAGCCTGGTACCAGTAGGCCACCGAAGAAAAACTATCCGAGCGATGGTTCGCATGCCCGTGCTCAATCGTCGCCTTGAATGACTTCGCAAACGGAATCGGCGAATCCAGATGGAAGCGGTAGACACTCCACCGGCTTCCTGCCTCTTCCTTGCCAACGAGTGGAGCGCCATTCAGAGGCAGACTGTAAGCCGCCCCGCCAAAGTCCCACGCACCGAGGAAATAATCCTCTGATCCGGTCCCGATAAACGTCGGCAAAGCAGAGCCATCGATGAAGAACATATCGTCGCCTTCGCCCCACCAGCCATCCTGATTTTGCAAAATCGACATGGTCACACCTACAAACTGCCCATGCCCCTGCGCATCCATCCACACGTAGTTGTCTTTGCCATCAGGATTGCGCCTATAGTTGACCATCGGATCGCCATTCTCGTACCACTCGCCCGTCCATCCCTTGTTCGGATTTGCCTGCCTGTACTGTGCATGGAAATAAAGCGTACCCTTCGGCACCTGAATACCCGTCCGGTAATCGATATTCCAGTACAGGCTTCCCAGCGATTCCTTGCCTTCATTCGTGATCGTGATCTTCACATGGCGCGCGAATGGCATGGGAAAGTAACTATTCATCGCGTGATCGTGCGACACCGTCAGCACCTCCGACTGCCACGGCACCGTGTCACCAGTACCCTGCCCGAAGAAATCGCCAATCGGCGTCTCCACACTGGGCGACTCTTCCCCATCCCAGTAAATGCGTAGCACCACGCGCTTCATGAAATACGGCTCTCTGTCTGCCAGCGTGAACCAGATGTGCGAAATCATTCCCGGTCCGTCTTCATCGAGCACAGTTAGTTCCTGCCCCGGCGTGACCGTCCGATAATCCGCATTTCCACCGGTCGCTTCGCGGCTCGACGAGCGATGGAGAGTATAAGTCTGTTGTTGTGTCATATCAGGCATCCATGCTGGCGCCTGGGCATAAAGGAGTGTTCCGCTGATCAGAAGAAAAAAGGCTAGGAGCTTAGAGCACACAGGAATCGACCCTCAAAAATCGATTCGATACTATCATCCGCGCGATGCTGCTCGGCTTCCGCTGATTACCCTTCAGATGCGCCCTTATCGGTTCAGCTTGGACCAATCGCCTGCCTTGCGAGTTCTACAACGGTGTTCACCTTCTTCACGTGCTCCTCGATGCGGGTACTGCGCATCTTCAAGCCCACAAGCACTTTCTCGTCGTAGCTTGCCATCAGGCCCTGAACATCAGCAGCGGAGGTTCCTGCAGGTGGTACGGAAGACAGAATGATCTGCACCATATCCGCAATCTCTGTCACATTCTTCTCCGCTTCCTGCAATGGGATCTTCAACTTCTCCACCACATCGGCGCGGCCGTTACTCTTCGCGTCGTCTGAAACATCCTTGAGCGCCTTCAGATTTCCTTCCACCGATACCTGAATTGTCATTATCAGTAGAATTGCTTCCTGCCGACGCTCATTAAACTCCCCGCGTACCGCCCACAGTTGGTTCTGCTCTTCTTCTTTGTCCTTACGCTTTTGTCGCAGGTAGTTGTAGCAGGAGAGAACGAATCCCAGCACCCCCAAAACTGCCGTAAGAATCTTCGACCAGCTTGGATCAGTGGCTTGCATGGCCACAAGCATACGCCGCATTTCCGCAGCACAGGACAAATAATTCGCCAATCGCTACAGCCCCACCCATCATCTAATTGGCAGGCTGAAAGAAGGAGCCTTCCCATGTCCGTCATCCGTTCTTGCCCCAATTGCGACCAGAAAAACCGCATTCCTAGTGCTCATTTAGCTGACACAGGCCGCTGCGGCGCCTGCAAAAATGCACTGCCGCCCGTTAACGAGCCCCTGGCTGCTGATACCGCCCTCTTCGACGACATCATCCAGAACGCCCGCGTTCCCGTCCTCGTCGATTTCTGGGCCGAATGGTGCGGCCCCTGCCGCATGGCTGCGCCCGAAGTCGCACGCACCGCCGCCGATCTCGCCGGGCAAGCTATCGTGCTCAAAGTCGATTCCGACCGTAACCAGCAACTCGCCGCCCGCTACAACGTGCGCGGAATCCCCAATTTCGCCGTCTTCGCCGGAGGCAAACTCGTCCACCAGCAAGCCGGCCTCGTCGGCCACGATCAGATGGAAGCGTGGCTCAAATCAGCTGCTATCGCAACCGCAACCGCCTCCGCCTGAATATTTCCACCCAAGCGCAGATCATAGTCAGAGACGGGTGCCCCAGGTTCGCGAAGCTAACCTGGGTCGGCTTCCTGATCGACTCGAAATGTTGGTCCTTCACGGATTTTCAGGGCTAGGATGTTCGCATGACTGACCCTGGTAAGAAGACGACGATTGCTCCAATGCTGTCGGTGAAAAATGGGGCCAAGGCGGTTGAGTTTTACAAGACCGCGTTCGGGGCGGCGGAATTGTTTCTCCTGGAAGACAATGGCGCGGTGGTGGCGCAGTTGTCAGTCGGTGGAAGCGAGTTCTGGCTGGCGGATGAGTCGCCTGAACACTCAAATTTCAGTCCGGAGACGCTGGGCGGCGGAACGGTGCGGATGGTGATGGTGGTCGATGATCCGGATGCCATGTTTGCGAAGGCGGTTGCGGCAGGAGCCACCATTGTCTGGCCGGTCGACGATCAGCCTTACGGTTGGCGCGTGGGACGCCTCGTAGACCCATTTGGTCACCATTGGGAGGTCGGCAAGCCTTTAGAAATGGCCCCTGAGCCAGTTCAGTGATCGCTTCGCTGCAAGGTCAGATCCTGGCCTTCGATGGCGTTGCGGAAGATTCCTTTGTTGCTCCCGGCTAGTTCCATGCGGAATGTCTTCAGCTCCTGGTCTGCCGGGTCGGCAGAGTTGTGCTTTTTGGCGTGCACTACTTCGAAGACGAAGTAGTTGCCTTCGACGCGCGGATGGATAAGATCGACGCGGTCAGCGCTGCGGACATGCCACACGCCATTCTCAAGCACGAGCAGGTCGAAGACGATGGTGCCGCTTAAATTTCCTTGATCTTCGTGGACGGTTAGCTCGATGCATGGCAGGTCGTGCAAGGTGGCTCTCCAGACACCGGCGACGGTTAGATTGTCGGCTCTTGCGGAGATGGTTGCCAGTAAGACAACGCTGGCGAGACAAAGTGCGAGTTTGTGTTTCATGGTTGCTCCTTAGGAGGCAGGCAGCTTCTCGAGAAAGAGATTCATCTCTCGGAGGACCTCGGCCTCATTCGAATAAAAGACATAGTGATCGGCGTTTGGCAGGCGGACCACATGTGCGGAGGGCACGCCTGCCTGAAAGGCCTCGGATTGCGCGGTACAGCTAGCGCGATCGTTAGCGATCATCGCGTTTTTCGCGTCAGAGGCCGTCCGAAACATGGGATCGAAATTATGCGGGCAGGCGAAGATGGCGAGTGTGGGGACGGGAATGTGCGTGTACTTCTGTTCGCCGAAACGGATGGCCAGGCCAATCGGCGGAGGTGGAGGTGGAGCGGGAGGAGGCATGAGGGCCAGCCGTTGATTCAGCTCCTGTAAATTTCTTTGGAGGCTCGCCGTGCTGACCAACATCTGCTGCACCAGCTTTTGATCAATGACCGCGCCTGCCTGCAATGCGTCGATCTGTTGCTTGAGAGCAAGCAGGTCGAGCATCCAATCTCCGCGGGTGCGGTCATAGAAAGCGAATGGTGCGGCGGCATCGAGATAGATAAGCCCTGCGATTTTTTCCGGGTGGCGGCTGGCGATGGAGCTCAGCTCTTCGCCAGCGATAGAGTGGCCGACTAATACGGGGCGGTTCGGATTGAGAGCGGCGATCACTGCCAGCACGTCATCGCCGAGGCGGTCGGCGGTGTAGTTGGCAACTGCGGGCGCGGGCTTGCTGGAATTGCCGTAACCGCGGCGAGTGATGCCGTAGACGTGGTATTTGGCGGTGAATGTAGGTGCGAGCTGATCGAAAATGTGCGCTGTGTTTCCGAGGCCTGAAAGGAAGATGAGCGCGCGTCCTGTGCCGCCCCAGTCGAGAACTTCGAGCTTGACGTCTTTTTCGACGGTGATGAATTGCGCGGAGTGCGCAGAGGAGTCGGGACCGTTCTGACCACGCAAAGTGCTTGCGGTCATCAGCAGGAGAAGGGAGCCTAGATAGAGTGTCTTCAACTGTTTCTCCTTTCACCGCGGATGGTGAGTCAGGGCGAGAGCCCATTCGTTTTCGTGTCGTACTCACCGGGCTGAAGCCCGGTGCTTCCACCTTGTTGCTCGTTGAAGGTTGCTCCTGTCTTACTGTTGCTTTGCGATCGATGTCACTCCCAGCATTCCGCCGAGGCCCATGGTTTCTACGGCAGACGACGGCACGATGACAGTTGAGCCTTTGTCGCGAATGGCCTCGTAGAGCATATTCATGGCGCGGAGATGCAGGGCGACGGGGTTGTCGGCATAGGCGAGTGCGGCTTGCGCGAACTGCTCGGAGACCTGCACTTCGGCTTCGCCCAGGATGACGCGCGCCTGGCGCTCGCGTTCCGCCTGTGCCTGCTGCGACATGGCGTTCTGCAGGCCGGTGGGGATGCGCACGTCGCGGATTTCTACGGACTGCACGGTGATGCCCCAAGCTGTGGTCTTTGCGTCGAGAATTTTCTGCAACTCGGCGCCGAGCGATTCGCGGTCGGTGATCATCTGTGCGAGCTGGTGGCGTCCGATGGATTCGCGCAGCGCGGTATGCGCGCTGAGGGTGATGGCTTCGACGAAGTCTTCGACTTCGAGGATGGATTTTTCCGCGTTCCATACAAGCCAGAAGACGATGGCGTCCACGTCGACGGGGACAGTGTCGCGCGTGAGGGTGGATTCGGCGTTGACGGTGGCCAGGCGGATGCGCTGATCGACGTAGCGGCTAAGCGAATCGATGACGGGGATGATAAGGAAGACACCGGGGCCACGCAGTCCTTTGTAGCGACCGAAGCGCAGCACGGCTACGCGCTCCCACTGGTTAACGACCTTGATCGCGTATAGAAAATAGGTGCCGATGACGAGGCCCGCGAAGAAAAAGGTCGCGTGACTGGTGAGCGCGGTAGCGACGGCTCCGGCAACGAGCGAAATGGCGAAGACTGCAAAACCGACGGTGCTGAAGTGACCAAATCTTCTCATGACTATTTCCTCTTTCGTCCGGCTTCTGATTGAAATTCACGCAGAGCGTCCATCAGGTCCTGCAGGGTAAAGCCGCCGGCTCCGGCGCGGGAGACGAACTCGCTGGTGAGCTGCGCGAGTGCGCGCTCGCGCTCGGCTTTGGACTGCTCGATCTTTCTGCTGGCGATGAAGGTCCCGGTGCCCTGCTGCGTGTCGACGATGCCACGGATTTCCATCTCGCGGTAGGCGCGCAGGACGGTGTTGGGGTTGATGGCAAGGTCGACGGCGGTCTGACGCACGGTGGGAAGCTGATCGCCATATTGCAACGTACCGGCGGCGATGCCGGCCTGCACCTGATCGATGATCTGGCGGAAGACGGGCACTCCGCTGTGGGGATCGAAGCGGAAGGCGAAGGCTTCGGGTTGGGTGGCTGCTTTCATCCGGATACATAATGTACTAGTTGACTAGTACATTGCAAGTATTTTTTGATTTTCTTTTGGGGCGCGGTCTGCCACGGGCCGAAGCCTTTTTCGCGTTGCTACTCACCGGGCTAAATGCCAGTGTTTCTGAACCTCTAGTCGATGAATGTTTGTCAGTCCCACTCGGCATTCGGCTACGCTGCTTTTAAAGTGAGCCTTTTCGCACGTACCTAGTTTGTGGCGCTTCTCTTTGATTACTGCTAGAACGTTGAGATGGCTGGGGGCGAATCCAATTCTCAGATGACGTCTTCGCGGCTGGAGGCTTTTTCCGATGGCGTGATTGCCGTGATCATCACGATCATGGTGCTGGAGCTGCATGTTCCGCATGAGAACGGCTGGGCAGGCTTGTGGTCGATTGCGCCGCGGCTGGCGATTTACCTGTTGAGTTTTCTCATGGTGGGGATTTACTGGATCAATCATCATGAGCTGGTACACAGGGCTGAAAGCATCGATTACCTAGTGCTGTGGTCGAATCTGGCGTTTCTCTTTGTGCTTTCGCTGATTCCTTTCTTTGTGGACTACCTGGATGAGAAAAACTTCGATTCCTTTACCACATTGCTCTATGACCTGACGATGCTGACGGCGGGGGCTGCCTTCTTTGCGCTGCGGTGGGCGGTGATGCGGCGGCAATGGTATGCCGGGTCGCTGCGGCGGAGCGACGAGTCAGAGCTGTGGAAGCATGGCGTGAGCCACGCGATTTATCTGATATCGATTGCGGTGGCGTTTTATAAGCCATGGCTCTCGCTGGCGATCAATGCGCTAGTGACTGTGGTTTGGGTGGTACCGGGAGTCGGGGTTAAGGATCGTCCGAAGGAGTCGGCGGTACATGCGGGAAACGAGCCGATTGAGTAGGGTTCTGGATTTGATGAGTACAGGGTGTTGATATTCTTTCCCACCCTTTCACAAAGTGCGCGAAAGATGCGGCACCCGATTTTGTGATGACATGGGGTGGAAAGCACCTAGGCTAGCTTCGCGAACCTGGGGCATCCGTTCATGCGATTCGATACATCTCAGAATGGCAAACTGCTCTATTGCTTCGGCGTCCAGATGCGGAAGTTGCCGCTGACGTGCATGAGGCTCATGAGGTAGAGCATGCCGTCGTAGTAGCGGAACTGGCCGGAAGGGATCGGCGCGTTCCATAGGGCGTCTACGAATTGCTTTGCCTGTGGGCCGGTGGCGGCGAGGCTGGCGACGGCGTTAGTGGCGACGAGTCCAGGTGCATGTGTCTTCTCAAGTTCTTTGCCGTCGAGGGTGTACTGATCGCCATAGGTGTCGATGCCCTGAGAGAGGAAAAAATTCTGGATGCGGTCGCTGAGGGTCTGTTCTTCGGGGGCTTTCTGCCACCATGACCAGTCGACAGACCAGTTGCTGGCTACGCGAAAGGCGTCGTAGCCGAAGATGGCGGATTGCGGGAAGCGAGTCTGCATGGGCGTTCCGTCGAAATTCGCGTAGTCAGGCGCGAGACCGGTTTCGAGGTTGGTGGTCTGGGCGAAGAACTTGCGGCTGGCTTCGGCGGCTTCGGCCCAAAACTGGCGGTCCGCCGGCGGACCCCAGCGTGCCCAGAGTTCGTAGAAGGCTGGCAGGTGGTAGGAGGGATCTGTGAAGTTGCCGCGCTCGACGCCGGGGACAAAGCGGACCATCTTGTGGGTTTCTTCGGTTTCGGGGCCGACGGTGCGCGAGCCGAATTTTGTGGGCCCGCTGATGATTTCGCGGTGACGCATGTTGGTGAGAAGCTGGTCGGCCTGCTGCTTGTAGTTGTAGATGCCGCTGCCGTTGCCCCATCTCGCGGATGCGAAGTAAAGCGACATGACAAAGTATTCTTCGCCGTCAGGGGCGGGAGTTTCTTCGTTGGGGGTGCCGTCGGTTTTCGAGGACCAGGAGAAGTATCCGTAGGACGGATGTTTGGGGTCGCTGATGTACATGTAGGTCTTGGCCCAGTTCCAGAGCGCGTCGAATTCCGCTTTGTGGTTGAGCTGGACCGAGATCATCATGCCGTAGGACATGCCTTCGGTGCGGACATCGTGGTTGTTCCAGTCGGTGATGTAGGCGAGCGGGCCGTTCGCGTTTTTGCCGGTGGCGAAGTAGACGGATTGGGTTTGCGAGTCGCCGTGGAAGAGCTGCTGGTAGGCGGCGTCGATCTTGGTCTGGATTTGTTTTTTAGAGTGGCCGGCTTCGGCGAAGAGGTTGCGGTAGTGTCCGGTGGCAAAGGCTCCATTGCCGTTGGTTGTTTGCGCTGGAGCGGCGCCGAGGGCGGCGAGCAGAAAGAGAACGTTGAGCATGCGATTCATGTGCGCATTCTTTTTTAATTGATAAAACGATTTAGTGCAAGGGTTGCATAGGTACCGATTGACGGGTATGTTGCATTCCATTCATCGAGAAAGGAGGGAGGGGAATACCAACCCGCGTACAGCCGCACGCCCCTGCCGAATCAGGTCCGGAAGTCCAACTCCGTAATAGGCATTCCCAATCAATTTGAGCCCCGGCAGGCCCCGCAGCCGCTCTTCCAGCCGAGCCATCCGCTCCAGATGTCCCACGGCATACTGAGGCAAGGAACGCGGCCAACGCCGTACGACGGAAAACGAAGCCTCCGGCAAAGATCCCAGCAATGCGGAGAGCTGCTGCCGCGCCAGCTCGACCAACCCATCATCCGGCGAATCCAGTAAACGCGGAGCGGCTTCGCCGCCGAAAAATGCCCGCAACAGTACCCCATCACGCGGAGCACGATGCGCAAATTTCTGATCGACAAAAGTACAAGCCAGCAGCTGCGGCTCAGCCTCGCGTTCAAAACTCTGCGGCACAAGAAACCCAAATCCATGCGGAATCCGCAGCGTTGCCGCAGCCTCCGGCGCAAAGGCCAGCGCGACCACAATCGCCGAAGAAGCCTCCATCGCCAGCAACTCATCGCAGCCAGCATCGAGCGGCGCAAGCAGCCCGCGCGTCACATCCGCCGGGGTAGCAACCAGCACCGCATCGAACTCAGTAGCTCCGGAAGAGGCGGAAATCTGCCAATTTTTGCCACTGCGAGCGATTCCCGCGACAGCATCGCCCAATCTTACCGACGCAGCAGGCAGCGTCGCAACCATGCAATCGACCAGCGTCCCTAAACCCGATTTGAGCGTAGTAAAAACCGCCGCGCTTGATTCCTGCGCCACCTTTCTCATGGCTTGGATCAGGCTTCCTTGTTCGCGCTCCATCTTCACAAACGCAGGCATCACAGCGCGCACGCTCAGCCGCTCCACGCTCCCGCCAAAGACCCCGGAGAGCAAAGGAGCGGCAATCGTGGCAGCGACCTCGTCGCCAAAGTGCCGCCGAACAAAGCTCGCTACTGACTCGTCGCTTTCTGGAACAGCAGCCTTCAACTCGTCAGCCTGATCCGGCTCGCGCAAATAATCCCGCTTCGCTTCAGCACTGAACAAGGGCGAGCTGAGCAGCGGCTCCCATTGCGTAGGAACCATCATGCGCATACCATCCGGCATCGCTACCATTTCCCCGCTTTGCACAATGTAGGTCCGACGCTGCTGGTCATTCGACGGAATGATCTCGCTCTCCAGCCCCAGCTCAACAGCCAGTTCACGCGCCCAGGGCTTCTCGGTCACCCACGAATCAGGACCGCACTCAATCACGAAGCCATCGCGCCGCACCGTCTCGATAATCCCGCCCAGCCGATGCGAAGCCTCATACAGCGTAAAGTCAACACCCGCGCGAGCCAGCTCGTATGCCGCCGAGACACCGGCTATGCCGCCGCCGATCACAGCCACCTTCATGGCTGCGAAAGCCGCGCCAGGCCGCGCCGCGCGATATCGGCGAGCGCCGCAATCAGCACTGGTGAAGCGTTGAGCGACTGCGGCCTCTCGACGCGAAGTCCAAGATTCCTGCCGTACTCGCGGAAGGCGATATCAATGTCATAGAGAATCTCCACATGGTCACACAGGAACCCAATCGGATCGATGAGCACCACCTTGTGTCCTTCCTCATGCAATGCCCTGAGTGTCTCTTCTACCGTCGGCCCAATCCACGGACCGCCTGACATCCCCTGACTCTGGAAGGCGAAATACCACTCCTTCAACCCGGGACCGCAGTCGGCTACTGTCTCGGCCGTGTGCTTCGCATCCACTGCGTAAGGATCCGGATTCTGCGCCGGCGCTCCATCGCTCGCAAGCGCCGTCTGAATCGTTCGGCAAGGAACGCTATGTGCAGTAAACAGCACTGGAACCGAAGAACCCACTTCGCCCGAAAGACTTTGCCACAAAGGCCGCAGCTTCTCGGCAAATGCCTTCGCCAGCAGCGGATGATCCGCCCATCCTTCCACGAAGTCGATCCGCAGCCGCTCACCCGCAGCCGCCAGCACCGCGCGCTTATATAGGCCAACGCTGGTACGCGAGTTCTGCGGAGCCATGCAGATCACTACGACGGCAGTGATACCGTCCCCAATCATCTGCTCCACCGTGTCCTTGATGTAAGGCTTCCAGTTGCGCATGCCCACGTAAACCGGAACATCCAGCTCCGCACCCAGGAGCCGCCCCTGCTCCAGCGTCAATCGCGTCAGCGGACTCGTCCCGATCAGCGAATACCGGTGCCGTATCTCCTCGATCACCGCATCCGGCATCGCCCGCCCGCCTGTCACATTGCTCAGGTAGGCAGGAATCTCATCCAGCGCATCCGGCGTGCCATGCGCCAGCAGAAGCACTGCCAGCCGTTCAGCCACGCTTCACCCCAGCCGATAGCTCCCGTACAAACCGCACCACGTGCTGCACGTTCTCGACCGGTGTGCCGGGCACAATGCCATGCCCCAGGTTGAAGATATGCCCCGCACGTCCACCGGCCTGGGTAAGGATCTGCTCCACCCGTTCCCGAATCAACTCTGGCTCGGCAAACAGCGTAATCGGATCGAGATTGCCCTGCACCGCGCAGGAGTAATCAAGCGACTTCCACGTTTCTCCAAGCGGCGTTCGCCAGTCCAGCCCCAGAACATCTGCCCCCGTCTCGCGCATCGCGAGCAGAAGACTCGCCGTCTCCACACCGAAGTAAATCACCGGCACGCCCAGCGACTGCACCTCACGGATCAGCGTCTTCGTAATCGGCAGCACGAAGTCGCGATAATCCTCAACGCTCAGCACACCCACCCAGCTGTCGAATATCTGGATCACATCCGCGCCGGCTTCTACCTGCTGCCGCGCATATTCGCGCAGCACGGTAACGAGCTTCTCCAGCAACAGCCGCCACGCATCCGGCTGGCGATACATCATCGTCTTTGTTGCCACATAATTACGCGAGCTGCCGCCTTCGATCATGTAGCTCGCGAGCGTAAATGGGGCGCCGCAGAATCCGATGATGCCGATGCGATCCTTGAAATGCGATACCACTTTCGAAATAGCCTCGGCCACGTACCCCAGTTCAGAAGCTCGATCCGTGCGCAGTCGCGCCACGTCTTCTGGCGTACGTACCGGCTTGTGGACCACCGGACCCTCGCCCGCCTGAAACTCAAAATCAAGCCCCATCGGCGTAAAAGGCAACAGCAGATCGGCAAAAATTATCGCCGCATCTACGTCCAGCTTTTCTGCCGCGGTGATCGTCACCTCTGCCGCCAGTTCCGGCTTCTTACAAATTTCGAGTAAAGAATGATGCTTCCGCACCGCCTGATACTCCGGCATATAGCGTCCAGCCTGACGCAAAAACCATACGGGTGTCCGGTCCACCGGCTTACGCAAACACGCGCGCACAAAGCGTGTTCCCGGCACAAGCGTTTCCGTCACAATCTGTGTGTTTTGAGAATTTTCCTGCATGTCGGAGATCACCCTTGAGGGTAGCATCTCCATGCTGTTTCCCGCAGCAGCCACAACTTACAAAGTTGTCGTCCCTGCGCGGGAGCGAAGATACGCTTCTCTGCGTCGACGAGCATGCAATGGAGTGCCCCATCCTTTCGCGCATTTTGCGAAAGGATGGGATCCAGAATCCGAGATCAGAATTACTTCTTGGTACCACTCGCAGGCATCAGGTACTTGTCATACCAGGCAAAATATCTTTGATACCGGTCACGAATAAAGCTGGGCCGCGTGAATCCATGAAACTGTCCCGGATACACCACCAGCTCAGTAGGCACATTTAAGCTGCGAAGTGCCTGGTACATCTGCTCACCACCAACCAGAGGTACATTGAAGTCCTTATCGCCTCCCATGAAAAGCGTAGGCGTATGAATCCGGTCCGCATGCAGCAGCGGATAGCCCAGCTTCAAGTAGGTATCGAGAGCCTTCCACGGTGGACCGAGTTCCTGATCGTATTGAACGATGTACTGATCCACTCCATAGAATCCCAGCGGATTACCCATGCCCGCACCGCTGATCGCTGCCTTGAAGCGATTGGTGCTGGCAATCGTGTAGTCCGTAGAGATGCCGCCGTAACTCCAGCCGCCGACACCCAGCCGGTCCGGATCAGCTACGCCTTCTTTTACCGCCTCGTCGACGCACGCCAGCAGGTCGATGACTTCCTTATCGCCCCAGTCCGCAAAAATAATCTGCTGGTAAGCTGCGCTGCGTCCGGCGCTGCCACGGTAGTTCACATTCAGTACGGCATATCCACGCGCGGCAAAAAGCTGCCGCTCCGTTACAAATGCATGTGCGTCCTGCGCATCCGGGCCACCATGAATCCGTAACAGCATTGGAAACTTTTGCCCAGCCTGGTAGCCCACCGGCAACGTCAGCAACGCATGCACATCTGCGCCATCTTTGGTTTTTGCCTGCAAATCGCGAGTCTCACCCAGCTTCAGCTGAGCCAGCAACGCATCGTTGTGCGTTGTCAGCTTACGCAGCTTTCCATCATCGAAGGCATACACCTCGCCCGGTGCTGTATCAGTCGTCCACACCATTGCGGTATGGCCGGCAGCGGCATCCTGCCGCATCACGGTACCAGGCGTGTCTACTAATCGCTTCACCGTGCCGTCGCTCAAGGAAACTGCTGCCGGATATTCCGACCTGTCATCCGTAACTAATACAGTTACAGATTGCCCATCCGCCGCAAAAATCGGCGACGAGACCGCTCGATCCAGCTTCGCCGTCAGTACCCGCGGCTCTCCGCCTGCTGCCGGAACCACCGCCAACTGGCTCTGGTTATATTCCAGATATTTCGGCTCGCTGCCGTGCAGATACGCAATCAGCTTGCTGTCCGGACTCCACGCCATGTGGCCGCCATCCGGCCCGTTGAAGGTTGTCAGCTTCCTCGGTGCGCTGTTCAGTTTGGCGTCGACGACAAATACATCCGTATTCGTCGTCCGATCCGGATCGACATTATGATTGCTCACATACGCGATCTGCGTCCCATCAGGCGACCAGGTGGGATTCTCTTCGTTGTATTTCGTATCTGTCGTCAGCTTTTCCAGCTTGTGCGTCTCCACATCGAACAGGTAGAGCAGCGTCGGCGTCGTCTCCGACGAAATATAGCCCTCGATATCCTGTTTGAAGTGGTAGCGATCGATCACGATCGGCTTCGGTTTTTCTTTCTCCTTGTCCTTATCCTTTTCCTTTGCTTCAGCGTCTTTGTCTTCTGCAATGCTCAGTAACAACTTTTTCGCATCAGGAGACCATGCATAGAACGACAGATGATTCTTCACATCGGTAAGCTGGCGGGCCTCGCCACCACGTCGGTCCAGAACCCACACCTGCGAGCCTTTGGTCTTACCCGGTCGCCCTGATGTAAAGGAAATATATTTCCCATCCGGACTCCATCGCGGAGTGCTCGATGACTCCGCATCGGCATAGGTCAGTCGAATATCCTGCGAGCCATCCCAGTTCACCATCCAGATATCCGTCAGGCGCTTGTCGGCAGTCGTATCGATAGTGCTTACCGTATAGGCAACCCATTTCCCATCAGGCGAAACTTCCGGATCCCCCACATCCTGGAAGCGAAAAAGATCGTCCAGTGTCATGCCGTGAGGAGCACTCGGCGCCGCGGAGGCAGTAGCAGCTGCCGGTTGTTGAGCGAAATCTGGAAGCGCAAATGCCGCAGCCAAAACAAGCAAAGAAATTCGAGAAAGCATCATTGTCGCAAGCTTAAAGGCTTCCTTCGGCGCAAACAACAGAAAATTATAAGGTTATCGCGAGGCCCAATATCTGCGTGTGATGGCGCACAGTTCATCCCGAGCTCCTGCAGGCAACTTCTCAATCCCGAAAAGCATTCCTCTATAGGGATAATGAATGAACGCTGCAATTCCCAAATCTTTCAGGAAAGGTAAATCTCCCATGATTTCGAAACGAATCTGCAGCAAACTCTTGTTAGGCTCAGCTTCCATGCTGCTCGCAAGCGCGACGGCTTTCGCGCAAGCTCCATCTGGGGGCGCCAGTGGCGGCAGCATGCAACAACAGCAATCGCCTCAAACTCAAATGCAGCAACAGTCCCAGGCCGACGCGACCGGTAATCCAGCTGCGAATGGAATGCAGCAGAACATGGCCGATCGAGCATTCGTGAAGAAGGCTCTTGAAGGCGGCGAAGCCGAGATTCAACTAGGTCAGCTCGCTCAGCAAAAGTCGCAAAGCGAAGACGTGAAGCAGTTTGGTCAAAAAATGGTGCAGGACCATACCCAGCTTGGCGAACAGATGAAGCCCATAGCTCAGCAGCTTGGCGTAAAACCGCCCGATGGACCTTCGAAAAAGGACAAGGAGTTGATGACAAAGCTCCAGGCTCTATCCGGCCCTCAGTTTGACGAAGCCTATATCCAGGCAATGGTGAAAGATCACAAGAAAGACCTCAACGACTTTAAAGATGAGGCCCAAACCACTCAGAATCCTGCTTTGAAACAAGCGACGCAGCAGGGTTCCACAGTTATCTCGCAGCACTTACAGGCGATTGAACAGATTGCTCAAAGTCACAGCGTAACCGCAAGCAAGTAACACTCCGCGGCGAAAAAGGCTTCCGCCAGGAAGCCTTTTTTACGCCCAGCCGGTCGTCGTAATTCTCCATCCAGTCAAAATCCGTTTACCGTGCATCTGACCGAGTGTTGCGCTATACTCCAGCCGCAACCTGGTCCAACAATCTACATGCAAGGCATCAGCATTTGAACGGCTTCGATCTCAGCACTGGCAGTGTCAGTAAGAACAGACGAGGATGGCTCAGCAACGAGCCGATTCTGGTATTGGGTCTGGTTCTCCTGACTCTTTATTTCGCTCGGGATTTATTCATCCCGTTTGCGATGGCCCTCACGCTTAACTTCCTGCTGGCCCCTGCTGTCATTCAGCTGGAGCGCCTGCGCGTACCGCGCGTACCCTCGGTCGTGCTGGTCGTATTACTGGCTACTTCATTCCTGCTTATAGTTGGTTGGGTTGTAGCGCGCCAATTGATCGATGTGGCCAGCGATCTGCCCAGCTATCAACAGAATATCGACGAAAAACTCGCTACTATCCACGCACCCACTACGGGCCCGCTCGGCAATGCGCTTCGGGGAGTCAAAATTTTGGCTCAGGATCTCTCCGGAACACCCGCGCCTCAGCCCCTTCCCACGCCGGAATCAGGCAAGTCGCTCACGCGTCGTGAGCGCGAGTTGGAACGGCAGAAAGAGCAGACGAATCCGAATCCCGCTCCCGTCATTCTCGTACAACCACCCATCAGCAACAGGGCTTATGCGCAACAGCTGCTAAGACCAATCCTCAAGCCGCTTGGCATGCTTGGAATGGTCATTGTCTTCACCATTTATATGCTCATCAAGCGCGAAGACCTGCGCAACCGGCTTTTGTTGCTTGCCGGCATGGGTCGCCTGAATGTTATGACGCAGGCTCTGAATGATGCCGCCCGCCGCGTCAGCAAATATCTGCTCATGAACGTGCTCATCAACGCGAGCTACGGACTTGTCTTCGGCGTGGGCCTGTTTCTGCTGCACGTTCCCAACGCGACTTTATGGGGAGTCATACTGGGCCTCCTTCGCATGGTGCCCTACGCGGGCATGGCTATCGGCGGAGCGCTTCCCATCGGCTTTGCCTTTGCCGTCTTCCCCGGCTGGTGGCCGCCCTTTTTTGTACTGCTCTTGTTTGTTGTTCTGGAGATAGCTGTAAGCAACTTCATTGAGCCCTGGTTATACGGAAGCCATACCGGCATATCAGCGCTCGCGCTAGTAACAACCGCAATGGTGTGGACGCTTCTATGGGGCATTCCAGGATTGATCCTCTCCACCCCCCTCACCGTCTGCCTCATCGTCATGGGGCGCTATGTGCCACAGATGTCCTTCCTGCACATTCTCCTGGGCGACGAGGCCCAACTTACACCGGAAGCACATTTTTATGAGCGCCTCCTTGCGTTGGATCAAACCGAAGCCCGGCGCATTGCCGATCACTTCCTTGAAGATCACAAGCTCGTCGCTCTCTACGATGATGTTGTTCTCCCTGCGCTTGCCCTTGCCGAACAAGATCGTCACAAGGGCTTTCTCGATGAATCCCGAACCGCGTTTCTCTTCCAGAGCGCAACGGAATTAATCGCTGAACTCAGCTCATACCGTTCGCCCTCGTCTGAGACCTCATCCGAGGAGGCATCAGAAGGCAGCCTCGATACTCACAAGATCTGCCCGGTCGTTTGCATTTCTTCAAGCGATCAGGCCGATGAAATTGCTGCCACCATGCTCGCCCAGCTCCTGGAGCATCGTGGACACAAGACCATAGTCCTCCATTCCTCGACGCTTACGCCGGAAGTTCTTGACCGCCTGGCAGAAGAACCTTCTACGACGATCTGCATTTCAGCACTCCCGCCATTTGCATTCGTACACGCTCGTGAGCTCACTTCTCGTATCCGCGAGCGTCTCCCAGACAACCGTATTCTCATTGGTTTATGGGGAACCAGCGAAGACAGCGACATACTGCATGAGCGATTCAGCATGGTTCGCCCCGACGCCGTGGTCGTGAGCCTCGCCCAGGCCGTACAGTCCGCCCCGCCCTGTGAGACTATCCCCGAAGCCTTCTGGGCCGCCCGCTCTTAGGCAGAAGCTATCGATAGGCACACTCGCACCGATCCCGTCGCAATTATGGAATGGCTCATGCCAGAATTTTTGTACGCGATGAACGATGGCGCAGGATTGTCTCATTTTCTGGCGGGGTAAGAAATCTGTCGTCAGAAAATACCGATTGGGGTCTATGTCCCTAAGTAACCGCGCGAATCAGGTTCGCGGTTGAAAAAATTGCGAACACTTCGGGCATTCACGGCGATGACGTAGCAGATCTTCCAGCGCCACGCTGAGCGCCTCCCGAAAATGCCCATCCATTCCCGACTCTCCGGCATGCACAATCACCACATCACTCATGCGCGAAAAACTTAAATCGATAAGATTTCCAGCGCCACAGAACAGCGGGTCCAAGAGGCCTGCCAAATAACTTGAAGTAGGAGGTGATTTCTCACGTCTGATTCGCGGTCTCTGCGGAATAGGAACATTTCGCATAAAGATGCACTGATCCATGATTCCAGTTTTCCCGCTAGCCAGTTACGAAGGTAATCAGCGAAGGCATGAGACGCTCCGGCCAATAGCTGACGATTTCGCTCTTGGATTCTGGGTACGAATATTCGATATTGCGAGAACGGATGGTCTAAAACGACAGGGGTTCAGCAGAAATCACGCGGGAGTCCACAAGGTCTGGGTTCAGTCTTGTTTCTGGCGGAGAGAGGGGGATTCGAACCCCCGATAGAGCTTTTGACCCTAGAACGGTTTAGCAATTCTCTTTCTCTCGCTGTCCTTACATGATTTCAACCGCTTACAGTCGTGCTGGCCCCCGTGAGGGCAGCCAATGCGACCTCAATCGTCAGTTACAGGACATCGCTCGGGACACTCGAAATGGTTGCTGTCGCTCTCGTCCTCGCCCCTCGAGCCTCTTTTTCTCTACCGCCCGACCTTTCCCGCACTGGAATTAAAGGACGGCGACGGTTCGATCAGGAGACTGGTTGTCAATTTTCCGCAGCAGAAATTTCCGCAACTATAGTCGGCACTCGATTCTTGATCCTTCCTGATGAAAGCCGGAGCACGCAAAATCCATTGACCAGTTGGTGCCCGATGTACCTTTCATCGGCACAACCTGACATCAGAAGACATTTGCCTAGGAAAGCTCTCCATTCAACTTCTGCAAAAATCCGCGTACCGTAGTAGTGATAAGACCTTCCCGACTCCAAAAGGAATCCTTTTCCCATGCAAAGGCTCTGCAGAAGACGCGTAAGCCGCTCCTTGTTTCGCGGTGACGGAGAGCACATGAAATCCATCATCGGAATCTGTGCTTGGCCGCCTCCCACAAGATGGGCCAACTCGACCGATGAACGGATTGTGCTGGAGACCATGAAATATCACACTGATCTAGCCTATGAAAGGCTCGCCAGTCTATCGAGGCGAATATGGACGGGCAATGTCTAACCCAGATCATCAGCACCATCCCCAGGCCGCCGATGTGACCCGGAAACGATTGAGGGGTTGATCAGCGGCGCAGATACTTCCGAATGATCTTCTGATGTAGTTAGGGAGCAGGGAGGGTATCCTTGGCGTTGCAAAGCATGCCATCGACCGATGTTTCGAAGGAACTGAGGTAAATCCACTTAGATTCCGAGGAGCTTTAGGACGCGCGGATTTTGCAGAAAGCCATTTCAATGTAGTCAATCTCGAATCGCAATTGGCCCGATAAATGATTGCTAAATTTCCGACTGTATGGAACGCTCGTTTTCTGGCTGGCAGCGGGCTGGCCAAATCCCCCTAGAGAAACGGAGTCTAAAAATGCGGTTTCCCCCAACGTTATTCGCACTCGCTCTCTGTGCGGCATCGCTCACTACTGCGCAAGCCCAAAACGCAATACCCGCCCCGCCTCACACACGGACGAATCAGGCTCCCGCCGGCATGACTTTTAGCTACGACGCCGAACACGGCATGATTAGCGCTACCGGCACGCAAAACAAGGCAACCCCCATTGCGAGCACCAGCGCCCCGTCCTACACTGGTACCGTCAATGTAACGATTAACATCAAGATCGCCAGTAACTTCAGGCCGGGTACTTTATATCACTGCTCGGCGTTGTTTGTTGGCGGCGAACTCGACACGGATTCCGGCTTGGTGGCAGGCGGACTTGAAACCGCCAACGGCTTTGCCAGACGTACGGGTGCGGGCACAGCAACCTGCACCTTTACAATCCCATTTGCCTGGTCATTGCCTAGTGCCCCTTCAGCTGACACAGGTCTGGTCATCGCCTTTGGGGCACGGGCAGTCGACTTTGGCGGCAAAGAGAAAGAAGTATCGCGCTCCACCTTCCAGGTCGATGGAATCGAAAACCTCCCGAGCGATGCATCTACCTCGAGCTTCGTGTTCGACGTTACGCTTTAGAAGTCGGTTATTCCCTAGGCAGATGGAAGATTAAGGCTCAACCTCGCCCAGTGTTGTCGCAACTGGGCGAGGTTGAATCTGCCAGGTACCAGATCTTTCTCCACGGCAAGCGGCGAGCGGAAATACCGGGGAATTTGCCGGGGATGCTGCGGGCTCGAAATGCATCGGCTTCGCTGCGGTAATCCTCAAACTGGCCCGATCTTTGCCAATGCGAAGGGAAAGCCACTCGCCATCGTCAGCCTAACGAATCGGCTCATCTTCCCACCACTGAACCGCTGCGGGCATTGCGGGAACCCTCAGACAGCTCATCAGAAGGCAGATCACGAATACAAGCGGGACTACCGCATTCCCGAGTGGCATGGCTTGCACGCAGCCAGGCATGGCCTTGGGAGCAATCTCTACCATCTGGGTGTGTCGGATATGGTGATTCAACGAATTCTTCGTCATGCGAACGTAAGCACAACGGCACCCTACTACATCAAGACAGCCGCAGCAGATGTCCGCAGCGCGATGACAAAGCTAGAGAATCACATCGCAGCGGTAGGGCAAGCTCAAGCGGACACTAATGGGACACTAGAGCCCTTGTCGGTCTTTGGTGCCTCAACAATTCAATAGGTTGTAAGTGATTTAGATTTAGGAATCTGGCGGAGAGAGGGGGATTCGAACCCCCGATAGAGCTTTTGACCCTATAACGGTTTAGCAAACCGCCGCCTTCAGCCACTCGGCCATCTCTCCGCAATTTCTTTCAGTAGTTTAGCATGGCCCGCCTCGAGTCTCGCCTATCTCCGCAAGCGCACCGCAACATAAGACAACCATTTCAATGGTGGATTCTTTTCTATTTTCGCGGATACCCGAACAAAATCACCGGGCATCGTATTTAATAAGGACGCTTCGTAGAGCCTTACATCAGAAAGCGGAGGTTTCGTTTTATGGTTCCCGAAACACGCTCCACCACACCACAGCAGGATGTCGTAATTGCGTACTTTTCCAACGGAGCAGATGCCCAGCGGGCCATCGACGATCTGCTCGCAGAAGGCTTTGAAGCCCGTCAGATTGGCGCTGCATTTCGCAGCGGCAGCTCCACTGGAACAACAGCGGGTGCAGGAGAAACAGGAGGAGTCGGCAGCAGCGCCGTCCACACCGCGATGGATTCGGATACTGTCGGTTCAGGTCCAGCATCCGATACACGTGCGGTTACGCCGTCCGGCCTTTCCACCGGCTCCGGCAGCGTCATCAGCGGCGCAGGCCGCCCCGGTCCCATCCCCGGTTCAGACATTCCTCACCATCGTTCCTCCAGCACTGTCGGAACGACCCCAGTAGCCAATCCATTGCCTGCCACAGGTGGCTTCCACGAATCTCCCGAAGAAAATAGCTGGTGGGAAAAGCTGAAAAATGTGTTCAGTAGCGACACGAAGAAAGACAGCAAGCGTGAAGGCATCGCCAATGACAGCAGCATGAACTTTGGTACTGGCGAAGGCCATCTGGCGACCTATCCTGACACCAATGATTACGACTACTCCGGCTCAGCTTTCGAAGGCGCTTTCGCCGGAATGGGCGTTGCTTCCACCCATGCTACTTCCATTGTCAACTCGCTGCGGGGAGGCGGCGCTATTGTCTCCGTGAATACAGCCGGCAGAATCACAGACGCCGAGCAATGCCTGCATCGCAATGGTGGCCGGGTCCGCTATGAGGCGTTGGAACCGGTTCGGGGAGAAGATGGCGCCGGACAACGTGTACGAGTCTACGGCGAGCTATCCCGCGCATATCCCGGCTTCCTTTCCGGCAGCGGAACGCCTCAACGCAAGGCTTCCTGACAATCACCTGCACCGACCCTTTGACGGCCTTTCGCATGCTCGAAAGGCCGTCATATTTTCTTGCAAAATTTTTCCTGGTTTCCTTTAGAGTTTCGAGTATCCTCTTATCTCGCCGGAGGAACCCGAAGTCACCGCCACAGCCGCATTATCGAAATCGAAATCGCGCGCGCGACGTATGCGCCTTGTCCCTCTTATTGCCGCGACGTATTTCATGGTTTCCGGCGGCCCCTACGGAATTGAAGATATTCTCGGCGGTGCTGGCTACGGTAAAGCGCTTCTGATCTTATTGCTCTTTCCTTTTCTGTGGAGTTTTCCCACTACGCTCATGCTGGGCGAACTCTCCGCCGCTATTCCTGCCGAAGGCGGATTCTACGTCTGGGTGCGCCGCGCTCTGGGTCCTTTCTGGGGATATCAGGAAGCGTGGCTCTCGCTTACGGCCAGCATCTTCGACATGGCCATCTACCCGACCATCTTCGTGCTCTATCTCGGGAAGCTTTTTCCCGCGTGGACAGCGGGACCCCGCAGTGTCTGGTGGGAACTGGCCTTGGTGATTGCGTGTTGTCTTTGGAATTTGTGTGGAGCGCCTGCCATAGGTAAAGGCTCTGTGACCCTCTTCGTGCTCCTGATGGCCCCCTTCGTCGTGCTCATCATCCTCGGCCTCCTGCATGGCTCACATTGGAGCCACGCCGCCGGTTCCTTCAGCGGAGGCAGCATCAGCACCGCCGTCATTGTCGCCCTCTGGAATTACATGGGCTGGGACAATGCCTCGACCATCGCAGGTGAAGTAGAAAATCCAGCCCGTACTTACCCGCTCGCCATGATCACGACTGCCATCGTCGTCGCCGTCTCTTACATCCTGCCCGTCGCGGCTCTCGCGTATGCCGGCATCTCAGTCCAGCAATTCTCCACCGGCTCATGGACCGACGCCGGGCGCATGCTCGGCGGCCCTATCTTGGGCTGGGCGATCGTCCTCTGCGGAACCTTTAATGGACTCGGAATGTTCAACGCGCTGGTGCTTTCCTATACCCGCCTGCCCATGGTGCTCGCTCAGGACGGCATGCTTCCACAATGGCTTACGTTACGCAACAAGCGCGGCGTTCCCTGGGCAGCAATCATAGCTTGTGGCATTGCCTGGGCCGTGGCGCTCGGCTTCCGCTTTGAGGAACTGATTTCCATAGACCTCATCCTCTATGGCAGCAGCCTCATTCTCGAATTCGTCGCCCTCGCCGTTCTTCGTTTCAAGGAGCCGGATTTGCCGCGTCCCTTCCGCGCCGGCAACCTCTTCATGGCCTGCACACTCGGCATTCCACCAGCCATTCTCATCGGATACGTTATGTACGCAGCCCGCGACGAGCGCATGGCGCACATGCCGGCTCTTCTTTTTGGCCTGCTCATCGCCATCGCCGGGCCATTTTTCTACTGGATATCCCGCAAGCGCTGGGGCCACAATTCCCTAAACCAATCCGCTCTCGCACCCAGCGGCGATTGACCATGGCGATTACCGTTCAATAGACTTTTGAAAGAGTTTCCAACCAATGTCGTTCTGCCTTAACCTGCGCCTCAGTGCCTGTTCGCCAACCGTCCTCGCTTCCCTGTTACTTTCCGGCATTGTCGCCGCTCATCCGGCCATCGCCCAGCAGACCGCTAAACTGCCAACGCCGCAGCAACCGCCGCGCCGGGAAAAGCCGCCCGCGCTCGTCGATCCAGCAGGCCCAACCGTAAGCCTGCAGACCAGCGAAGCGCTCTTCGATATCGCCGTGGCCCTCAACGCCTGCGGCTATGACAATGGCCTCGCCGACTCCGACCCCGTGCGCCAGCGCGTGCGCGACCAGGTCAACCAGGTCACACAGCAGTCTGAAGCCGCACGCGAAGCACGCGACAAGCTCTGCGTCTATGTCAACCAGCATCGCCTATCAGAAGACGCCAGCCGCGACCTCGCGCAGTATGTCTCGCTCGCCCTCTACCTCACGCCTCCACCGGAGCTGGCCCTCAGTGTCGATCAGGACGACATGCCGCCCGACTCCACTCAGGTCGACGACATCCTCCCCATCCTGCACAGCTTCGTCGACGCCACCCAGCTGCACCTCGTCTGGCTCGCCAACCACACCGCCTACGAAGAGCAGGTCGAAAAGCTGCACGATCCGCTGACCAAGATGATTGTCAGCACGAACGTCTATCTGAAAATGCCGACTAGCACCTATGCCGGCAGCCGTTTTCTTGTCGTGCTCGAACCCATGCTCTCGCCGGTTGAAACGAATGCCCGTGTCTATGGAACGGACTACGTAGTCGTAGCCTCGCCCGTCAATGGCACTATCAGCATGCAGGAAGCTCGCCACACGTATCTGCACTACATGATCGAGCCGCTGCTCTACTCGCACGCCTCGTCCATGGACCGCCTGCTGCCCATCCTCAAAGCCGTGCGTGACGCGCCTCTCGACTTTCAATACCGCAGCGACATCGTCTCGCTCGTCATCGAATGCCTCATCCGCGCCATCGAAGCGCGCACTATGGATACCGGCATTGCCGAATACAAAATTCCCGCCGATGTGCGCCGCGCCGACCTTGAACGCGAGACACAGAAGCATAACGCTTCATTGCAGCGCATCGCCGCTGTGCGCCAGGACTCCGTTACCAGGAGCATGACGGCCGGCTTCGTCCTCACACAATATTTCTACGACCAGCTCATCAATTTCGAGCACACACCGGACAGTCTCAAGGAAGCCATCGGCCCCATGGTTTATGGCATGGATGTCGATCAGCAGACTCATCGCGCCCGCGATATCCATTTCGCAGAAGAAGGCTCCTCTGACGTCATCCGGCACGCTACCCACGCCCAGCATGGGCTCGACCTCGCGCTCTCCCGGCTGCATCAGGGTGACACCGCCGGAGCGCAGCAACTCGCGGAAACAGCGCTCAAAGAGCACACGCCCGATCCCGGCCGAGCCGACTACATCCTCGCCCTCACCAGCGTCATGCAGGGCCGCATGGACGACGCCGAAAAGAACTTCAATGAGACCATTCGCCTCTCCAAAGACCCCCGTCTTCTCGCCTGGTCACACATCTATCTGGGCCGCATCCACGATATCCGCGAGGAACGCGATGAGGCTGTTACCGAATACAAAACCGCTCTCACCGTCCGCGACGGCCAGCCCGATACTAAAGCGGCCGCCGAAAAAGGAATCCAGCAGCCCTTCGAACCACCACACCATGCCCAGCAGGACCAGGACGGAGGCGACGACAGCAAACCGGAGGCCCAGCAACAGCCTCCCGCGCCTGCTCCCCATCGATAAAGACTGGCACAGCTTCCCCCCCCGAAAAGCTGGGTCAACAACATAGCCCCGGCAGCCCACCCGCCAAAATCATTCTTTCGGCAGAAAGAACGCCCGCTCTAAGCCTCAATGCTTTGAATAGCGTCCAATAAATCGTCTACAGTAAAAGAGGGCTGCATTGGAAATGGGGCAACCGGCATTTCAACCGCTGGAGCGCGCGCTCGGGCATAAGTTCGAGCGGGAGCACCTGCTTGTCCAGGCCCTCACCCACAGCTCGCTCGCCCATGAGCACCATCTCTCCGAAATCGCCGGTGACGAGGCGCCCCCGGAAGACAACGAGCAGCTCGAATTCCTCGGCGACGCCGTCATCGGCCTCCTGGTGGCCGAATCCCTCTTCAAGCGCTTTCCCGAGCTCAGCGAAGGCGAGCTTACCCGCCTGCGTTCCGCCCTCGTCAGCCGCAAACATCTTGGGCAGGTCGGTGCGCGGCTCAAGCTGGGCAAGTACCTGCTCCTTGGCAAGGGCGAGGAGCGCAGCGGTGGACGCAAAAAATCCGCCCTGCTCGCCAACGGTATTGAAGCGGTCATCGCAGCGCTCTACCTCGATGCCGGCTTGGAAATTGCCCGGGCCTTCGTCGAACGCGAAGTCCTTGAGCCATCCGTTATGGATCTCCAGAAAGAGCTGCTCGAAGGCCGCAGCATTGGCGACCACAAATCCGCTCTGCAGGAGTATCTGCAGGCCAATAAAGGCAGCCAGCCCGTCTATATTGTGAAAGGCGAGAGCGGCCCCGACCATCGCAAGCGCTTCACCGTCGAAGTCCGCGTCGCCGACAACGGCACGGCCGGCAAAGCCCTGGCACGCGGCATGGGCACCACCAAGAAAAAAGCCGAGCAGGAAGCTGCCCGCCGCGCTATGGAAAAGCTGACCGCTGCCACCATAGTAGCCGTAGTCAAGGAGACAGCCGGTGAGTGAACCTCAGCCGACGCTTGCCACCCCGGTCGTCAGCCCTCCCGCCGTGGTCGCAGAGACCACGGTGGCTGCCTATGCTGCTATTCGTCCTGCAGCTTTACCCGCGCCTCACCGGCATCATGTTGTCTACCCCACGGTGCTCGATACCGTTCGCTCGCTGCTTTCAGTCATTATCTTTGCCCTCTTCGTACTCACTTTTATCGTGCAGCCCTTTCGCATCCCATCGGAATCCATGGAGCACACACTCCTCGTCGGCGACTTCCTCCTCGTCAACAAGATGATCTATGCTCCCGCCGGTGTCTGGAAACGGGTGCTCCCCTATGAGCCAGTGAAACGCGGCGATATCGTCGTCTTCCACTTCCCGCTCGATCCAACCGATCACGTCGTCAAGCGCGTCGTAGCCATTCCCGGCGACCGGGTCCATCTTCACGATGGCGTTGTCTTTCTTAATGCTCAGCAGCTAAACGAGCCCTACGCCGCCTACGAAACCTCGTACGCTGACAACTTTCGCGACCAGTTCCCCACCACGCTCTATACAGATCCCGGCGTCGACACCCATTGGTGGATGGAAATGCGTCACGACATCCAGAACGGTGACCTGATCGTCCCGCCCGGCCGCTATTTCGCTCTGGGCGACAACCGCAACCATAGCCGCGATAGTCGCTATTGGGGCTTCGTGCCACAACAGAACATCGTGGGCCGTCCCTTCGTCATCTACTTCTCGCTGCGCCAGCCATCTACCACAAGTGTTCCCGACCTGCCGGATGATAGACTCGGACACGATAAGGACCCTGTAAACAGCATCGTAGATTTCGCCCGCTGGGACCGCATGTTCCGCGTGGTGTGGTGAAAGGTCAGCTGGAGATTTGATTGGATCGGCTTCTGGCCGCGACTTGAATATCAAAGGTTTTCAGGTAGAAGCACCGGGCTTTAGCCCGGTGAATGCAAGACAAGACAAAGAGGGCTTTAGCCCTGGAAAATTCAGCGGATTTCAGACTGAATAATTACCGCAGCAAGACTAAAATATGGAACAGATTCTCGAAAAACAGTCGGAAAATAAACAAGCTCACCACGAGGAAACACCTCTCGAGTTCATCGCCTCCATCTGCAGCGTGCTTGTGCTGGGCCTCTTCGCTCTCACCTTCATCTTCCAGAATTTTGAGATACCTTCTGCCTCCATGGAGAAGACTCTGCTCATCGGCGATCACGTCCTCGTCGATCGCATGACCCTTGCTCCTCCGGCAAAATGGGCCTTCTTTGAGCATTACCGCAATATTCGTCGCGGCGACATCATCGTCTTCTACAAGCCTGTAGCCGAGCCGAACGGCGATCACATTTTCCTCGTCAAGCGTGTCGTCGGTATCCCCGGAGATCGCATTCATCTGCGCAACGGAACCGTCTACCTCAACGGGCAGCCCCAGGTCGAGCCTCTGGCCGCCAAGCCGGGCGAAGATGGATACTTCCCCTATCGTGATGATTTTCCTGCGGTTCCGCCTTCACAGGCGGCGGACGTAACCGCCGAATGGTCCGTGGACCTGCCGAGCCATATCCAGGGCGATGATCTGGTTGTCCCCGATGGCCACTACTTCGCCATGGGCGACAACCGTCCCGTCAGCCTCGACAGCCGTTACTGGGGTTTCGTGCCGCGCGAAAACATCGTCGGTCGTCCCCTCCTCGTCTATTGGTCCTTTGTCACCCCGGAAGACCAGATCGACAAGACCTCGATGGCTGACCGCGTCGGCTTTATCTTCCACATCGTCATCCACTTCTTCGACCAGACCCGCTGGAATCGAACACTGCACCTGGTGAAGTAGTCCGCAAGACAAAATACCCATCTTCGCAAATGCGAAGATGGGTATTTCTTTGTCAAGCCCTCGCAGACGTAATCATCCACACAAGCTATTTAGATTGAATGATTTGCGGAACGAGCGGAGGTGCCGAAAATTACCTCTTAAACCGCTATAATGGAAGTAGCGGGAAAAGCAGGAAAATACGTCTACGCGCTAAACCATTGAAAATAAACGATGTCCATACAGGCATGATGTCATAACCTGCTGAAAACAAACAATCTCCGTCAAAACAGGAGAGGGGGCCTGCCTCTCAAATCCTCAAGTGATATGTTCAATCAGCAGTGGAATCGATGAGCGAAAACCCGCGCAAATCTCAAAAAAAATACTGGATTCTCTTCACCGCCCTGTTCCTGCTGGCTGTGGCTCTCATCCTGCCTCCGCTCATCAATATCAACCGCTATCAGCGTCGTATCGCCGACGCCGTCGGCAGCGCGCTTGGCCGCCACGTGCACCTGTCCTCGGTCACGCTACGCCTGCTGCCTCTTCCCGGTCTCGAGCTCAGCGACTTCCTCGTTGAAGAAGACCCCGCCTTCGGCGATGAGCCTACCCTGCGGGCCCAGAGTGTCACCGCCTCCATCCGCCTCAGCTCCTTATGGCGTGGACGCCTGGAAATCGGCCAGATCAGCCTCGACCAGCCCAGCTTCAATCTCGTCCGCAACAATGAAGGCCGCTGGAATATCGGCACAGTTCTACTGCAGGCATCGCGCATCCCTAACGCCCCCACCGGACAACGTCGCGCCAGCAGTGCTCCTCGCTTCCCCTACATTGAAGCCAGCAGCGCCCGTGTAAATTTCAAAATCGGCAACGAAAAGAAGCCTTTTTCCCTATTCAACGCAGATTTCGCCATGTGGCTCGCCAATCCCGAGGAGTGGCGCCTCCGCCTCGAAGCGCAGCCCGTCCGCACAGACATCGACCTCGGCCTCTCGGATACAGGAACCGTGCGCGTTCAAGGCTCTATTCACCGCGCCTCTGCTCTCGGAAACATGCCGATCGATCTTGAGACCGAGTGGTCTAACGCGCCGCTCGGCCAGATTGGCCGGCTCCTGATAGGGGAAGACAGCGGGTGGCGCGGCAATCTAGCCATGGACGGCACCATTAAGGGAGATGTTTTCAACCCGCAGTTCAAGACACGGATTCAAATCGCCGGAATGCACCGTCAGGAGTTTGCGCCTCTTGATGCCTTTAACGTAGACGCCACATGCCAGGGCAGCTACCGCCACAATGCGCGCTCGGTGGAGGATCTGACCTGCCTCTGGCCCATACAGAACGGCCACTTTCTCCTAACTGGGACTATCGGAGACATCGAGCATCCTGATCCCGCTCTCACGCTTCGGATAGAGAATGTTCCCGCCAGCTTCGCGCTTTCCGCCGTTCGCCTTGTCCGGAACGGCTTCGCCGATTCAGCTAAGGTCGCCGGCGCCATGCAGGGGACCCTCTCGTGGCATCGGGCAGCCGTAGCCCCCCTGAACGGAGATGTCGCAATCACCGGCTTGGCCCTTCGCACGTCAGGCATGGATGCACCGCTTGTCTTCCCCACCCTGCACCTCATCAGCACACCGGGCACTCCGGCCTTGCACAAATCCCCGAAGGCCAGACCCCCGCAAAAGCCGACCGTCCCATCGCTCCATCTCGAAAATGTCGATATAGGTCTCGGCGGCGACGGACCACTTTCACTCTCCGGGGATTTCACCCGCCAAAGCTTCCTCTTGCACCTGACCGGGGATGCGGCGATCGCACGTGTAAAGCCCCTGGCTGCTACCTTTGGGCCTCTCCTAACAAATGCCGCCGCGTCGCTGGCACCGGAGGGAGAGGCAAGCTTCGCTCTTACAGTTCATGGTCCTTGGCTGCCGCAGACCAATATCTTCGGAAACCCGCCGCCTGCTGCAGTTGCCGAGGGCACTTTTACTCTCAGAAATGCGAGCTATCAAGCACAATTCCTGCCGGATCCCGTAGAAATTCCGTCCGCACAAGCCATCCTCACTCCAGCTCAGATCGTATGGAATCCGGTTTCAATCGTCTTTCACAAGCTTCCGGCAACTCTTTCGATTACGACGCCGATTCCCTGCGCAGATCCCTGTATCCGTGAATTTTCACTTGTGACGCCGCAACTTGATGCAGCCGCCCTGCAATCTACGCTGATGGGCGCAGGTGAACACGGCGAGTTTCTGCAGCAGATACTCGCCCGTCTCGACCGGAACAAGGTGCAGTGGCCTGCTTTAAACGGAACCATCCATACCGGCGTTTTCAATCTCGGTCCGCTGGCACTCCATGACGCCAGCACCTCACTTCACATCGAAGGCCGCAATGTTCGTTTCACCTCCATTGATGGACACGCGCTGAATGGCCTGCTTCATGCCACTGGAACGATGGATGTAACCGGAAGCGCCCCGAAATACAGTTTGGACGCGCAGCTTCTCCATGCAAATGCCGGAGGGCTCACCAGTCTGGGGCAGGATGACACGACTTCCGGCGTAGTAAGTGCGAACGCCCACGTAGAACTTGCTGGATACTCCCGCAGCGACCTCGCCACTTCCGCGCATGGTACATTTCACTGGGATTGGACGAATGGAAAGCTCGACTCTGCCTCGCTTCCTCCGCATTTTGACCACTGGAGCGCCGACGGCACCATCGAGAAAACGAAGCTTGTGATTGGGCAATCGCAGATAACGCAGGGTCCGCTCAAGCAAGCCGTCTCCGGAACGATTTCATTTGCAGGAAAACCGGACCTGGCTGTAGGGACTGAAGAAAACCAGCCTACCCGGGTTGCCAGAACTCAACCGCAATAACAGATTTGGCCCCGGACAATCCGGGGCCAAATCTTTTCGCACTCTTCCGAGCTACTTCTTAGCAGCCTGCTTTTTCTCTTTGTTTTCTGTAAAGTTTCTCGCGGCATACAGGACACGGTCGCGCGCATAAGCAGCATCATGCCATCCACGAACTTCAACACGTTTTCCCTCAAGATCTTTATAGATCGAGAAGAAATGCGTAATTTCCTTGAGCATGTGCGGATAGATCTCCGAATAATTCCACACATCGGTGTAGCGCGGATTGTTCTTGCCCACCGCAAGCACCTTCTCGTCCAGAACACCCTGATCGAGCATTTCGAGCAGACCTATCGGACGCACCTGCATCACGCAGCCGGGAAAGCTCGGGGCATCCACCAGCACCAGAACGTCGAGAGGATCGCCGTCATCGCTCAATGTCGAAGGGATGAAGCCGTAATCTCCGGGATAGTGCACTGGAGAGTACAGGTTGCGGTCGAGCCGGAAGACATGCAGCTGCTTGTCGTACTCGTACTTGTTAATGCCCTCGAACGGAATCTCGATAACGCCGTTGATTACCTCGGGCACTTTCTCGCCAATCGGTAGTTCTAAATAATTAACCATTCGCTTCCTAGTGTACGCAATCTCTATGAATCCCGGAACAAGACCCGCGACCGTATAAGCACCGTTTATAATCGGGCATAATGAAGGCTCATGTCTACGTGACACTCAAGAGGACGGTACTTGACCCCCAGGGCCAGACCATCCAGAATGCACTCAGGAAGATGCAGTACCAGGGCGTGAAAGACGTACGCCAGGGAAAATATTTTGTCCTGGAACTCGACGGATCGCTCGATGCCGCAGCCGCCAAAGCGGAAGTAGAGCGCATCGCGAAGGATGTTTTAACCAATCCCGTTATTGAAGAGTTCACTTACAAATTGGAAGAAGGCGCATAGCTTTCGATATTGACACTAGCCGTACAATCGGAGCATGTGTGGGATTGTCGGTTATGTGGGCAAGAAGGAGGTCGTCCCGGTCATTATTGAGGGCCTGCGACGCCTCGAATACCGCGGCTACGATTCGGCTGGAATTGCAGTCGGCGGCAATGGCGACGGCCTGCAATTACGCCGCGCCCCGGGCAAGCTGAAGAAACTTGAAGAAGTCCTGCACGACCGCCCTATCACGGGAACGTATGGCATTGGCCATACTCGGTGGGCCACTCACGGCCGCCCCACCGAAGAAAATGCCCACCCACACCGCGACTGTTCCGGTCGCATCGTCGTCGTCCATAACGGCATTGTCGAGAACTACCTGGCTCTCAAGCATGAGTTGACCACCGAAGGGCACAAATTTGTAACTGAAACTGATACAGAAATCATCGCCCACCTCATCGAGCAGGAGCTGAAATCTGCGGCCGAATCCGGAAAAACGATGCCCCTCGAAGAAGCCATACGCCGTTCGGTGGCTCGACTGACAGGCGCCTTCGCCATTGTCGTCATCTCCGCTGATGAACCGGACAAGATTGTTGCGGCACGTTTCGGCCCGCCTGCCGTGATCGGTTTAGGCGAGGGCGAATATTTCGTCGCCTCCGATGTTCCCGGCATTTTGCATCACACGCGCAATCTGTATTTTCTCGCAGATGGCGACATGGCAATTCTCACTCCATCTGGCGTCTGCCTGACAGACTTTGAGGGCAACATCATCGAGAGGCCGGTACAGCGCATTCAGTGGGACCCGATTCAGGCGGAAAAGGGCGGCTACAAGCACTTCATGCTCAAGGAAGTCTTTGAGCAGCCGCGCGCTATCCGCGATACGACCCTTGGGCGCATCTCGCTCGACACTGGCAAAGTTTTTCTCAGCGAGATGAAGATCAGCGATGAAGACTTCCGCCACGCCACCAAAATAAATATCGCCGCTTGCGGAACCAGCTGGCACGCCGCAACAGCGGGTAAGTTCATGATCGAGCGCCTCGCGCGCGTGCCGGTCGAAGTCGACTACGCCAGCGAATATCGTTACCGTGATCCCATTCCGGACTCCACGGCTCTCGGGCTCCTCATCACGCAATCGGGCGAAACCGCCGATACGCTCGCTGCACAGCGCGAGATGATCGCCAAAGGCTCGAAGACCATCGCCATCTGCAATGTTGTAGGTGCGATGATTGCGCGAGAAGCCCATGGCACCATTTATACCCACGCTGGCCCCGAAATCGGCGTCGCTTCCACAAAAGCCTTCACAGCCCAGTTAGTTGCGCTCTTCCTCTTCGCAGTACATCTCGCGCAAACGCGCCAGACGATCAACGAACAGGAAAGCCGCGCATTGCTTGAAGAGCTGACACTTCTTCCTGGCAAGGTCGAAGAAATTCTCCGCACTGTTGATAGTGAATGCGAAAAACTTGCCCGGATCTATTCCAACGCCAGTGATTTTCTCTTTCTTGGACGAGGTATTCACTACCCTATCGCGCTCGAGGGCGCACTCAAGCTCAAAGAAATCTCCTACATTCACGCCGAAGGCTATCCTGCGGGCGAGATGAAGCATGGGCCTAACGCGCTCATCGATGAATCGCTACCCGTTGTCGTCCTGGCCACCAAGGACAAAAACAACCGCGACTCAAAGCTGCGATATGAAAAAACGCTGTCGAATATTCAGGAAGTTACTGCCCGCTCGGGTAAAGTGATTGCCGTTGCCATCGAAGGAGATGATGAGATTGGTCAGCTCGTCGATCACGTCCTTTATGTGCCGCATGCCCCCGAACTTCTGCTCCCCGTTCTCGATGTCGTTCCGCTTCAGCTGCTCGCCTACCACATTGCTGTGAGGCGAGGATGCGATGTAGATCAGCCGCGCAATCTGGCCAAATCAGTAACCGTCGAGTAGGGCTGCAACGCCAGCCCATAGCCAGGCTGATAGCGAACCGGTCAGTCTAAGAGAAGAGCTTGTCGTCCCTAACCCTGAATATGGTGAAGGACCTGGTTCGCTCTTGGCACAAGTGCCTAATAAACGTCCGTTTGATAGCGCCTCGTCTTCTTCATATTGGCAAGATATTCCTGCGCCGCGTCCGGCGTGCAGTTCTTTCCATTGGCAATGGCATCCAGCAGCGCGGTCTCTACATCTTTCGCCATGCGATTTGCGTCGCCGCACACATAGAAATGTGCTCCTCGTTCCAGCCAGCGATATAGCTCCGCATCATTCTCCCGCATGCGGTCTTGTACATAAATTTTGTGCGCTTGGTCGCGGGAAAAAGCCGTATCGAACCGCGTCAGAATACCGTCCTTGAACATTCCTTCCAGGTCTTCCTGATAAAGAAAATCCGAGACACGGCGCTGCTCGCCGAAGAAAAGCCAGTTGTCGCCCTTGTGGCCGTGTGCCTTGCGGTGCTGCAGAAACGCACGGAACGGTGCGATTCCTGTACCCGGACCTACCATAATCACCGGCGTGTCGGTGTTTTCCGGAAGACGGAAGTTGTTGTTCGCGTGCAGAAAGATCGGCATCGCGGAGCCTTCGGGTGCGCGTTCCCCCAAGTGACCGGAACACAGCCCCTGCCTATCACGTTGATGGCTCGAATAGTAGACAACGCGCACGATCGTATGCACCGCATCTTTCACAGAGGCTTGCGATGAGGCAATCGAATACATGCGCGGAGTAAGGCGCGCCACCACAGTAAATAACTGTTGCGGCTCCGTGATTCCGCCCGGATATTCCGTAATCAGATCGATGAGCTCGCGGCCCCAGACGTACTCCTCCGCTACAGGGCGATTCTCCGGCAACGTCAGCGACTTCAAAGCTTCGATCCGCGGCACCGATCCCGGAGCAATCTTCGCGTACGCATTCACAGAACTCCGAGTGAGCTTGCCGATCGCCAGGCGCGTGCGCAGCGCTTCTTCCAGGCTGATCTCGACCTTGTAGTGATCCAACACCCGCTCATCACCCTTAAAGTTGAGCCGCTCCAGTACCTCGGCTACCTCCGAAGGGCGGTTTTCCGGCACAATGCCCACAGCATCGCCCGGCGTATAGTCCATGCCCGGCTCAAGCTCCAGCTCAATATGACGTGTCTGTTTTTCTGAGTCGGGCATCGTCATCAATACGTTGACGAGCATGCGCGAAATATATGGATTGTTCCGGGTGTATTTTTGCGGTTGTGTGCTCATAAAAGTCGTTCAGGTTTCTTGTGAATTTGAGTATATTGCAAGCCTCTTCCAGAAGAACTTCGCTCGCACGTCACGATTGCTGTTGCCGCGACGCGCAAGCGATAATTTGAAAAGAAAAGGATTACAACTTTGGATAGACCACTCTTTACTGCCCGGCTTCAGCAAAAGCTAATGCTCTCCGCTCCGGCAGAGTGCTACCATCTCGAATTCTCGATTGATGAGCTTTCGCATTTTGATTTCGCGCCCGGCCAGTTTGTTTCCTGCGTCGCCGTTGATGAAAGAGGCAAATCGCAGACGCGCGCATACTCCGTCGCATCCGCGCCTCGCGCTAACCAATTCGATCTCTGCGTGAATCGTGTCGAAGGCGGCTTCTTCTCAAATCTGCTGTGCGATCTTGAGCCCGGACAAACGATCCCGTTCCATGGACCTCACGGTCTCTTCACTCTGCGACAGCCGCTTACAGATGCCATCTTCATCGCCACCGGCACCGGCATTGCGCCCTTGCGTGGATTTGTCGAATGGCTCTTCCCCGAAAGCGGCGACGATCGCAGCCAGGGACGTACCATCTGGCTAGTCTACGGAACGCGCCACGAAACCGAAATCTATTATCAAAAGTATTTCCAGAAAGTGGCCGCCGAGCGGCACAACTTCCACTACCTTTCCACGCTTAGCCGTCCACATGAGGGATGGGAGGGTTTGCGCGGCTATGTCCAGCAGCATGTCGGAGAAATTGTGACGGCGCGCGCCAATCAAAATCATTCTGCTCCGGTCATCACCGTAGCAGAGCCGGCAGGCTTCGACGTGCACGCCTACATCTGCGGACTGAATGATATGGTGTCGGCCAATCGCAGCAAGCTGACAGAACTCGGCTGGCAGAGAAAACAGATTATTTTTGAGCGTTACGATTAGAACTTCTTAATTCGAAAATCCGTGCCGTAATTTGGAACTGCATTGAGCACGCGAAGCGAATCGAAAGGATGCAGACCTAAGTTCATTAATTGTAGATATTCTCGACTCTGAATCTAACTTGATCGATTTACCAAATATCTTAAGAAAATCAAAGTATCGACAGGCAACTTTTGGAGCCGTGTTTGCGTTCATAGTAACCAATAGCAAGAGGCAACTTCAGTCAGTATTCTCACCTTGTGAGTAACATTCTTGAATTGTCCGCGTAAGCGGAACCTCAGTTACACTACCCATTGGCTCCCTTCCTATATGCCTCTAAAGCGGGCCCGCTGGAAAGCGGGCCCTATGCTTTTGTGCCCTACAATGAAACTGCATGGTGATACCAAATACTCGCCCACTGACCAAACTGGAAGTCGTACAGATACCTGCTTGGTCTAGGTTGCCGTGGCTGATGCATGGCTTCAGCACCCGCAGGGGCGGCAAAACTACGCTCTACAGTCAGGACGAACAAACCAGTGAATTGAACCTGGGTTTCACCGCCTCGGATCAAAGGGAAACCGTAGTCGCCAATCGTGAGCTCTTTATTTCAGCAGTTGTTGGATATACACATCCACTGGTCACGCTGCAGCAGATTCATTCTTCAATCATCCACTGCGCAGCACCTGTGGATGCCGGTGAGGATGCCTTCCGAAAAGGCGATGGCCTGATGACAAACGAGCCGGGCGTTTTGCTGGGCATCCAGACGGCCGACTGCATTCCCGTTCTCGTTGCCGATCCAGGCAGACGTGCCGTGGCTGCCTTCCACGCGGGATGGCGCGGAACCGTCAAACGCATTGTCGAACACGGGGTGGGTCGAATGCGTGTCGAGTTCAGCAGCCGCACGGAAGACCTCGTCGCGGCGATCGGTCCAGGCATCGGTGCATGTTGTTATGCGGTTGGTGACGAAGTCCGGTCAGAATTTGAGTCTCAGTTCCGCTATGCACCGGAACTGTTCTCGGAGGTCTACGATTCCGATCCGGTCAAGGAAAAGTATCCGATGCTCTTTCTCACAGCACGGGCACCAGGACATAGCAATCTCGGACCGAGCATGCACCTGGATCTGGTGGAAGCAAATCGCCGCCAACTTGTCGATGCCGGGCTTAAGGCGGAAAACATCTTCATCCAGGGCGATTGCACCAGCTGCAGGACAGACCGCTACTTTTCCCATCGGGCAGAGCACGGCTTTACAGGCCGCAGCCTTTCCGTCATCGGAATCCGCAAATAAAAAGGCATGGAGTTAACTCCATGCCCACTACTGAAAACTCATTGGATTTTCAGGCCGAATGTGTCTCCGGACCATTTTCGGAAGCAGGTTCCGAAGCTGGATCTTTTGGATTGACTAAATCCCGTAATTCTTTGCTGGGCTTGAAATAAGGAACGCGTTTGGCCGGAACTTCGACTTTCGCGCCTGTCTTAGGATTGCGGCCGATCCGGGGCTTGCGCTGCCGGATGCGGAAACTGCCGAAACCGCGTATTTCTATCTTGTCGCCTGTCTTGAGAGCATGAATAACGGAATCGAAGATAGTATCTACGATCACCTCTCCATCGCGCCGCGTCAGGTCGCCGAGTTGGGTCACTTCCTCCACCAAGTCTGCTTTGGTCATGGCAAGTTCTGCTCCGTACCTAGGTTACGCTTGTTAACCATAATAGATGCAACAAATTTCACCTTTAGCGCCAAAGAAAGTAGAAGCCGGCGTGTTTTTCTAAGAGGCGTGAGGGATTCGGCCACAGATCATCCGTATCCGAAGTAATGAAATCGAGGATAGAATTCTTCTTTTTGGGCGGTTTTACCACACTTGGCTCACCGGAAATTCCAACCTGTTTCGCCGTGTCTAACAATGCATCGCGAAAACCACCTTGTTTATCAATTAGATGCAGCGGCAAGGCTTGCTGGCCCGTCCAGACCTGTCCGGTCGCCAGCGGCGTAAGCTTATCTACGCTGATCGTGCGACCAGCCGAAACGTCCCTGATGAACTGCGTGTGCATATTGTCCACGAGGCTCTGAAAGTAGGCACGTTCTTCAGGAGTCATCTCCCGAGTGGGTGAACCGGCATCTTTCAACGATCCGGCCTTCAGGACTTCTGGCTTCAATTTCGCCCACTTCAGCAGGTCGCCATAATTGGTCCACTCCATAATGACACCGATGGATCCGACAATGCTGGCATCGTTGGCGTAAATCTTATTGGTTCCGGAAGCGATGTAATAGGCGCCACTGGCACCTACACTCTCAATCGACGCAATGATCGGCTTCTTCTTCTCATCGCGGATATGTCGCACTTCGTTATAAATTTCCTGCGAGGCCGCTGCCCCGCCACCGGGCGAGTCAATATGCAGGATGATGGCCTTAATGGAGTCGTCCTGCTCAAATTTGCGTAGATTATCGACTGTGCTGTCAGCGGAAAGAATCACCCCGTCTACATCGATTACCCCGATATTCGAGCCGAAATTCGTGCCGCCACCCATGGCCTGCACAGCGAAATAGGCGAGTACTCCCACAACTACGATGAAGGCCACAAAAAGCCCGCCGCCTAAAAAAATCCAGAACCATGCCGAACGGCGTTTTTCATCTGTCATAGCGGCGAGTTTAGCACTTCCCTTGGTATGAGTGAGAGCCTCCTGGATTCTAGTAACAAAATATAGCGTTTCCTTTTCCGTTATTGGCAGGTTTCCAGTTTGAAAACTCTCTCCTCAACAATGGATCAAGTGCCGAATCATCGAAATACATCCGGCTTAAAAGCAGTTGCTTTTTGCCCACCGGTTCACTAGGGTTTCCCTCGTAGAGACAAAGCAGGCGTTTGCGCGCTGTTGCCTGTTCCAGAAGAGATATAGCGAAGGCTGGCTCATATGACGACAGGTGTAGATCGACGTACATTTCTAAAAGTCGCTGCCGCCTCTGCTGCGGTTGCGGCACCCTCTAATGCCGAAGCGTTTGCTGTTAGCGGAAACGGCCCTGAAACGGCGAAGAAAACGCTGCCTCCTGCCGGGTTATCACAACGGGGACTCACCCGGATGTCGGGCATTCTCACCGGTTACGTGGACGATGGCGAGATACCGGGAATCGTCAGTCTGGTCAGCCGGCGCGGACAAGTCGAAGTAAATACGATCGGGGTTAAGAAACTCGGCGACAATGCGCCGATGCAGCGCGACACCATCTTCCGTATCGCTTCCATGACAAAACCAATTACGGCTGCGGCCACCATGCTCCTCGTTGAAGAGTGTGCGCTGCGGCTAGACGAACCGGTAGAACGCCTTTTACCTGAGTTGGCCAATCGTCGAGTTTTGAAAAAAATCGACGCAAAGCTCGACGATACCGTGCCCGCAAAACGGCCCATTACTGTCCGCGATCTACTGACTTTCCGCATGGGTTTTGGCCTGGTGTTTACATCGCCCGACACGTGCCCAATTCTGAAAGCAGCAAACGAACTCCAGATCGGGATGGGAGCTCCAATTCCTGCATCTATGCCCGCTCCGGACGAGTGGATTCGTCGCCTTGGAACACTGCCGCTCATGCACCAGCCTGGCGAGATGTGGATGTATAACACAGGCGCCGATGTTCTCAGCGTTTTAGTCGCGCGCGCCTCCGGTCAGCCGTTTGAGGTCTTCCTTCGCGAACGGATTTTTGGACCGCTAGGAATGAAGGACACCGATTTCAGCGTGCCTGCGGCAAAGATGAACCGATTTGCAACCAGCTACTGGCTCAATCCGCAAACAACAAAGCTCGATGTTTTTGACGACGCGGAAAGTGGTCAGTGGAGTCACCCGCCAGCTTTCTCATCTGGATCTGGCGGCCTGGTTTCTACAGTCGACGACTATTTCGCGTTCAGCGAAATGATGCTGAGTACCGGCAAGCGCAGTGGCCCCCGCATCCTGTCCCAGCGGTCGATTGATTTGATGAGAACTGACCAGCTAACCCCGGAGCAAAAATCCATTTCAGGCCTTATGCCGGGTTATTTTGATGTCAATGGCTGGGGCTTCTGTATATCTATCATCACCAAGCGAACCGATATTGCCGGGAATGTCGGGACCTTCGGCTGGAATGGCGGCCTCGGCACGTCATGGAGAGTGGATCCAAAGGATGGCATGACGACCATTCTGCTGACACAACGCGCATGGTCTTCTTCCAATCCTCCAAATGTTTGTCTCGATTTCTGGACATCAGCAGCGCTGGCTATCGAAGATTGAGGCCCCTTTGGATGGATACTCTGGCTGTGCAGTTAGCTGTTGGCGCAGGAGTATGATACGGGTAAGAGCACTTCAATTCAAGCATTACGGTTGTCTGGGTGAATCCTGATTACAGTATCGTCATTCCTGCCTATAACGAGAGCGCACGGATAGGAGCCACCCTGGAAAGTGTGCTGAGCACCATTCGCGAACGCAGCTGGAGCGCTGAAGTGCTGGTGGTCAACGATGGTTCGACCGATAATACAGCAGATGTTGTCGCGAAGTTCATCTCCGACTACCCTCCGTTGCGGATCATTCAAAATCCCGGAAATCGCGGCAAGGGCTACAGCGTGCGCAACGGAATGCTGGAGGCTTCCGGCGGCATCGTGATGTTTACTGATGCTGATCTGTCGTCGCCGATGGAAGAGGCGGAACGACTCTTTGCGGCCATCCGCGAGGGCGCGGATATTGCGATCGGTTCACGGTGGCTGGAGCGGAAACGACAGACCCTCAAGCAGCCGCTTTACCGGCGCTTTTTCGGCCGGTGCTTCAATGCCGTGACACGTATGATCATGGGTTTGCCGTTCGCCGATACGCAATGCGGCTTCAAGGCATTCACGCGCGATGCGGCTCAGACGGTTTTTCGGCTGCAGCGTATCGAGCGCTGGGGATTCGATCCCGAAATTCTCTTTATCGCGATCAAGCGCGGTTATATAGTCCGCGAGGTTCCGGTCACGTGGGGACACGATGAGCGGTCCCGCATCAGCTATCTGAAAGATGGCATAAAGATGTTGGAAGAATTACTGTACATTCGCTGGAATGCAATTACGGGAGTTTATAGCCGGACGGTGAAAAATCTGAAGCCTGAAGTTCCTGTCAGTCGAAGTTAATCAACAGGCATTTTTGCACAAAAAAGCGCCCCTCACAGGGCGCTTTTTGATTTTGGACTGCCAGCGTTACGAAGCAAGCGCGGTGGTCGCGGCAGGCTCTTCCCTGGTTTCGCGTCTGACAGGAAGGCGTGGCGTGTAACGAGGGACCAAACGTGCGGCGGAATCGGTTCCGCGCTCAATCCGGAAAATCCGGGAGCAGTCTCCACACAACCAGAAATGTTCCAGATGATGACCGGGCATCTCACCGCCTCGGCATACGGTCTGAGCTTCGAATACAAAGATTCGGCCCTCCCGGAGGTAGTGCAAAGGCTTGGCACATTGAGGATTTGCGCAGTTGTTCACCATGAGAATTCTCCACTGCGCCTGCAACGGTCGTACCGTTCAGGTGCTGTTCACATATTTGTTGTTTGCGAACCACTGCGGTTTTTGGAGAACCGCAGCTCTACTCTGATCTATAAAGTTCTGATGCGGTTTGTATGGCTTTCGTTACTTGCCTTCATAAAACCGCGATGAATTTTCATCGCCACTTAACGCCGATCTGGAAAGAGACTCTTCCAAGGCTCGAGTATTGTTGTGCGAAAATAATAAGTTCGACCATTTTCAAGGAAGATATGCCCATTCTGCGCTCTGCTTTTATTGCCTTGTCCCGTAATACAACCCTTCGAAACTTTTCCGAACGGTCGGCCATGGGCCGCCGTATGTCCTCCCGCTTTGTTGCCGGGATGACGGTCGACGAGGTTCTCCGTTCGGCGGAGTCGCTGCAGAAATCGGGCATCGCTTCCACCCTGGACAGCCTGGGCGAGAACGTCTCCACCCCGGCCGAGGCACACCACTCCGCTGACATCTATCATCGGCTGCTCGATGCGATTCAGACACGCAAGCTTGACGCCAATGTCAGCCTGAAGCTGACCCAGATGGGAATGGACCTCGATCCGGGCTTAGCGGAGGAGATTGTCGCCGAGCTGGTCGATCATGCGGCGGCGGCAAATACCTTTGTCCGGGTCGATATGGAGGGCAGCGAATATACCCAGGCCACCATCGACATGGTGCGCAGGCTACATGCTCGCCCGGGGAACCGCGGTCACGTCGGTATCGTGATCCAGTCTTACCTGTACCGGAGCGAAGACGACATCCGCACTCTGACCGCTGAGGGGATTCGTATCCGGCTTTGCAAAGGCGCTTATAAGGAGCCGGCCAATCTCGCTTTCCCGGAGAAAAAGGACGTAGATGCGAACTACGTGAAGCTGATGCAGCAGTTGCTAACGAGCGGCGTCTACCACGGCATGGCTACGCACGATGAGCAGATGATAGACGCGACAAAGAAGTTCGTTCGCCAACAAGCCATTGATCCGGCGAGTTTTGAGTTCCAGATGCTCTACGGAATCCGGCGCGATCTGCAGAAATCGCTGGTACGCGAGGGATTTCGGATGAGGATCTACGTTCCTTTCGGTGCCGAGTGGTATCCGTATTTCATGCGGCGACTCGCAGAACGGCCTGCAAATGCCCTCTTCATCGCCAGAAACCTATTAAAGCAATAGTTCGTGGATTGCAGGGGTACCCCTTCCCTTTTGTACGGGACATGTGCTCGAGCGCTACAGTCGCTGCGAAAGTTGACAACTCGTAATGGGCCGCTCTATAAGGTGGGCGGATAGCTGAACGCGACTACCCCTAGGAGTTCTCAACATGCCCGCTTCGAACCTTCACTGGCGCACTCTACGCGGATTTGTCACAGCGATAGCACTGTTGCTGATATCAATCGCAGCGGCGCACGGGCAGTCGAAGACTCTACCGCCCAATACTCGATTCTTTGTCACCGAACCGCCCAGCGGAGCCGTTCCGCAGGTGGAGAGTCTACTCCGGCAGGGTAAGTTGAAGGACGCCCTGCTCATCGCGGCGATGGAAACGATCCCGCAGGCGGTGTGGCTCACCAGCGGCACGCCTGCCGAGGTGAGCACTACCGTGGCATCGACTCTACGGCAAGCAGCGTTTGAGCGGGCCATACCGGTGTTCACGCTCTACAACATCCCCGGCCGCGACTGCGGAAGCTACTCGGCCGGCGGCGCGGAGAATACTGCGGATTATGAGACGTGGATTGATGCAATTGCCGCGGCGATCGGCAGCAAGAAAGCGGTGATCATCCTGGAGCCGGACGCTCTGGCGGACCTGCCCAGCGATTGCGGATACGATCCTACGAAGGTAAACATTGCACAGGCGACCGCTGACCGCTTTACGCAGATCAACTATGCAGTCACTACGCTAGAAACCGGACCGCAGACACTGGTCTACCTTGACGCGGGCAATAGTCACTGGCAGGCGGTGCCGATAATGGCGCAACGGCTTGTCCAGGCCGGCATTCAGCAGGCACAGGGATTTTTCACGAACGTATCGAACTTCAATTTGAACAACTACGAATCGACCTACGATACCTGGGTCTCCGATTGCATTGCGTTCGGGCAAGATGCGGAGCAGGGTGGCTGGCGACTGGGCAATTACTCGTACTGCGCGAGCCAATATTATTCGCCCCTCGGAACAGTCGATCCGGACAACATTGCAACCTGGATCTACACCGACGAGTGGTATCAGCAAAACATGGGAATAGCCGTACCTACGACGCATTTCGTTATCGACACCAGCCGCAATGGCCAGGGACCGCTCGACGCCAGTATCTACGCGAATGCTCCGTATACTCAGCCAGTTTCGGTAGTCCAGACACTGACTAACGGCAACTGGTGCAATCCTCCGGCACGTGGGTTGGGCACTCATCCCACTGCGAATACAAAGGTTCCGCTGTTGGACGCTTATCTATGGGTAAAGACACCAGGCCAGTCAGATGGCACATGTGATGCCGCCGGCGGGGCGCGGGCATGGGACTACCAGGTGTATTCGCAGCCGGGATGGCCAACCAACAGTGCCGGTCAAGCGGTCTTCGATCCGTTATGGGGCCTCGACGATCCGATCGCGGGAGCCTGGTTCCCACAGCAGGCTCTGGATCTGGCGCAGAGGGCAAATCCTGCACTGCTGCCCTGATGAGAGCATCCACGATGGTGAAAAACTGCCGTTCCTAATTGAAACTCATTGACTAAGTTGGGTGCTCTTCTTCATCATTGACAATCTATCCATAGATAATCTATATCTACGAATCAGATCGTAGATGGGCTGGAAATCATACGTCCACAGATCGCCGTATCCCAGACAGGCAGGAACTCGCTATGACGCGTTTCTTCAGAAAATTGCAAATTCTTCTTCGCCGCGACCGCTTTCGCAGTGAGTTGGAGGAAGAGATGGCTTTTCATCGCGAACAGGCAGTGAACGAGATGCAATCGGAGGGGCTGGCCCACGACGCTGCAGAACGAGCTGCGCGCCGGCAGTTTGGCAACGACACGCGGCTGAAGGAACAGAGTCACGAAGTGGTGGGCTTCCAGATGGAGAGCATCTGGCAGGATTTTCGTTTTGCGATACGGCAGCTGCGCCGGAATCCGGGCTTTGCAATAACCGCGGTTCTGGTACTGACGCTGGGAATGGCGGCGAGCATCGCCATCTTTACTTTTGTCGATGCGGCGCTGCTGAAACCGCTTCCCTATGAAAATCCTTCGCGGCTGGCGGCGGTGTACGAGACTGCAAGCTTTTGCCCGCATTGCAATTTGTCGTACGAGGATTTTCTGGACTGGAGGAAGGACAACCAGGTATTCAGTTCAATGGATGCGTGGAATTTTGCCAGTTATCTGTGGAAGGGGCCCGCAGGCGTACTGCCCATTCCTTCAGTGCGGGTGAGCGGTAATTTTTTTCATACGCTTGGCGTCAGGCCGTTACTGGGGAGAGTTTTCAATCTCAGCGACGATACGCCCGGTGCTCCGCACACGGTGCTACTGCCTTACAGCACATGGCAGAAGCGTTTCGGCGGCAAGAAGGATATTGTCGGCCAGACGGTGTCACTGGATGACAACGCCTACACGGTGATCGGAGTGCTGCCGCGTGAGTTTCACTTTGCGCCACGCGGAGGCGCCGAGTTCTGGACGACGATTCACGACCCAAATTCGTGCGAGAAGAGGCGGAGCTGCCACAACCTGTTTGCAGTGGCAAGACTGAAAGACGGCGTGACCGTTCAGCAGGCGCTGGCGGATACGCAGACGATTGCGGCGCGCCTCGAAAAGGAATATCCCGGCTCGAACCTTGGACAGGGTGCGCTGGTAATGACGCTGAGCGATTCGATTCTCGGCGATATTCGCCCTATTCTGCTGGTGCTGCTAGGCGGGGCAGCACTGCTTTTACTGATTGCCTGCGTGAATGTAGCCAGCCTGCTGCTGGTGCGAGCGGAAAGCCGCAAACGGGAGATGGCAGTGCGCGGCGCACTGGGAGCATCGCATGGACGACTGGTGCGGCAGTTTGTGACGGAAGGACTGGCACTTGTGGCGGCAGCGACCCTTTGCGGACTTGCAGCCGCATACGGAGCCATGCAGCTGTTGATCCGGTTGATCCCAACCGACATGCTGGACAACATGCCCTATCTGCGGAATGTGGGGCTGCATGCTCACGTGCTGGGCTTTGCATTGCTGCTTGCGATGCTTGCCGTCGTGGTGTTTTCGCTCACGCCGACATTGCGGCTTTCGGTTTCGCGGCTGCGCGACGATCTCACCGAGGGCGGACGAAGCTCAGCGGGAACGACATGGAAGCGGCTGGGCTCGAATCTTGTGGCACTGGAGCTGGCGATTGCGATGGTGCTGCTGGCAGGCGCCGGACTGCTGGGCAAAAGCTTTTATCGACTGTTGCATGTGGATTTGAATTTTGAGCCGGAGCATCTAGCGACTCTGGGGATCGACGCTCCGCCTGCGACGTATGCAAAAGACACGCAGCAGATTGCGCTTTCGCAGCGTGTGATGGACCGGGTTTCGAGCATGCCGGGTGTTTTGTCCGTGGGGCAGACGAGTATGGTTCCGGTGAGTTGCAACTGCAACACGACATGGTTCCGGATCCTGGGACATCCCTACCACGGTGAACATAACGACGCTCCGGAGCGCGAGGTAAGCGCCGGCTACTTTAAGACAATTCAGGCGAAGCTGATGCAAGGCCGCTTCTTTACCGAGGCGGATGACGCGTCATCGGCACAGGTCGCCATCATCAATCAGACTCTGGCGAAGCAATTTTTCCCGGGCGAAAATCCAATTGGCAAGATGATCGGCGATACCGATCTCGATCCGAAATCAATGCGACAGATTGTAGGAATAGTCGACGATATTCGCGAGGGAGGGCTGGATCAGGAGATTCGTCCGGCGGTGTACTACCCATTCAAGCAAGGCCCGGACTCAGAGATGTATATCGTGGCGCACGCCGGGCAGGATCCGGCCTCATTACTTCCAGCGATGGCGGCGACTGTGCGTCAGATCGATCCGAACCTGGGCGTACGGGATGAGGCGACAATGATGCAGCAGATCAACAGCTCGCAGACGGCGTACATGCATCGCTCGGCGGCGTGGCTGGTGGGTGGTTTCGCGGCTCTGGCGCTGCTGCTGAGCGTGGTAGGACTTTATGGGGTGATCGCTTATTCCGTCAGCCAGAGGACGCGTGAGATTGGCGTGCGCATTGCACTGGGCGCGCAGCGCGGCACCGTCTACCGCATGATTCTGAAAGAGGCAGGATGGCTGATAGTAGCAGGAATTGTGACCGGACTCGTCTGTTCAATTGCCGCGGCAAGGTTGATGGACAAGATGCTCTTCGGAGTGCGGTCGTGGGATGTACCGACGTTGACAGGCGTAGCGATGGTGCTGGGCGTTGCAGCGCTGCTGGCCAGTTTCCTTCCGGCGCGACGCGCGGCTTCGGTCAATCCGGTGGAGGCTCTTCGGGCCGAGTAGGTTTGGTCCCAATCCCTCTTGTCGGAGGGAGAATATGCGTCGTCACCATAGCTGGTGGCGGCGCATATTTTTTGCGTTGAGGCAAGTTATCGCGCTCGAGCCGAGCTTACTCCGAGAATGATTGAATGGGTGCAAAGCGCCGGAGTACACTCAATTCCTGAGTTTTTTCATAAGGAATCGGCACTGATTCCGGATTCTGGATTTGCGGTTTTTTGCCTCTGGAGGTCTACTCTGAGTTCTATTTTCATCAATTATCGAAGGAGTGATTCGGAGGGTGAAGCTGGCCGCCTGTTCGATGACCTGACCTCACACTTTCATCACGATTCGATATTTATGGATGTGGCGGCGATTGAGCCGGGACGAGATTTCAGAAAGGCAATCGATCAGAGCGTGACCAGTTGCGGCGTTTTGCTGGCGCTCATTGGGCGGGACTGGCTGGAATCGAAAGATTCGCTGGGTAACAAGCGGCTGGAGAATGCAAACGACTTTGTGCGAATCGAGCTGGCGTCGGCGCTGAAGCGGGATATTCCGGTGATTCCGGTATTGGTGCGCGGCGCGAGGATGCCGTTGGCAGAACAGCTTCCGGATGATCTGAAGGAGTTGCATTACAGGAACGCGGTAGAGCTGACACATGCCCGCTGGAAGTCGGACGTACAGGTGCTGATTCGTGCGCTGAGGCCGCATATGGGCGCAGCGGTCAATGCCGATACAACGGGCTTGCGAGAGGTTCGGGCGGCGGGAAACGGCGCGGCGGCGGCGCCTGATTCTGCAACCACCAGCGCCACTCAGAAGCAGGCGCTTGGCGCGCAAAAGATAGAAAAGATCAGTAAAGAACTGGCGGCTTATATCGGGCCGATCTCTGAAGTGATTGTGAAACAGGCTGCGAAGCGGTGCTCATCGGTTGAGGAGCTTTGCGGAAGAGTTTCCCAGGAGATTGAATCTGACTCGGATCGAGCCAAATTTTTGAAGGCTTGCCGGTTTTAGAATGGATTCGCACTTACCAGGCTGCCGTCATTCTGGCCCTCAGAATGACGGCTTGTTTATTTGCGGCCCACCCGCGATTACTGTTCTTCAAGCATCTTGAATGCCTTCGTCAAACTCACTTGCATGCGATTGAAGGACGAAGCGACGACGGCTATCTCATCTTTCCCTTTGAACTTGATCGGAGGCACATCTTTCTCGCCGCGGCTTACCCGGTCGGCGGTATCGGAGACGAGTTTCAGCGGACGGATGACAAAGAAGTAGACCCCTGCGTCGAGAGCAAGAATGGTGACGACCAGGATGAGGATCAGAAAGAACAGCAGGCGATGGTAGGCGCGGTCGGCAATGGCAATCGGGACCGACATGGGGACAGAGATGATCTGCGCGCCCACGATCTCATCGTTCTTCCAGCCGAAGCCGTTGGCGTTTCCGTAGACGGCGAGCATCGCCGTGGGCGCAGCCGATGGGGTGCTGTGACATTCGAGACATTCGTGGTTCACTTTGATGGGATTGGCGAGGTAGAGCGCGGCGCCATTGGGGGTTTCGCGCTCGCCGACTTTCTGCGTTTCGTTAGGGTGATCGCGTAAATCGTGAATGATATCGGCTTCCCAGTCGGACGCGCGATCTTCGGGGTTGGTGGGATTGAGAGCGGCTTCCTTGTATGCATAGTCGGGATAGGATTTGCGGAGGTTGTTGAAGGTAGTGGTAGCTCCGTAGAAGGGGATGGTTTCTGCGAGGAAATGGACACGGTGCCTGGGATTCTGCTGCAGAAGCGGAGAGAGGTCGTTGGCCGTATAGTCGCGGACAGATGTGGCACTGGCCATCATGAGCTGGGCCTCCTCTAAAACCTCGCGACGGGCGTTGCCGATGAGGAAGCTATAGGCAAGTTGGGAGATAAGGACGCCTCCTGCGGCAAAAATAACCAGCAGGATGAGATTGAACTTGGTCAACAGCTTCATGGATGCCTTTCTAATCCGTGTCAAATGACCTGAGAGCAGAGGGGATATCGCATGGTTATAGCACCGCGGGAGCGGCTTATACACGACTTTTCGCGTGAGGAGCGAGCGTTAGTAACGTTCTGGAATGAGGCGGATAGAACTACGGCTGCGGCGAATGTTGCTGGTAGGGTTCAACTGAGAGCATATTGCCGAGCACGGTGCGCTCCTGCGGTGAGAACTGGTTCTGGAAGCGCGCTGAATTCAGAATGGACTGGCGCTGATCGGGAGGAACTCCGCGGAGATCCTGAAAGGCGCGGCGGACTTCGGTCTGACGATCGGCAGGCATCTGGTGGAAGGCCTGCGAAGCTCCCCGCACACCGGCTCTCTGCTCCGGGTTGAGGTGCTCGAACATTTCATTGCGCTGCAGCATGCGTTGACGCTCCTCCGGCGGGGCGCTGTTGAGCTGGTGCATGCGATTGATGAGGCGCTGCTGCTGCTCCTGAGGCAGGTGATTGAATCCGGGCTCCTGGCGAAGGGCGTTTTCCCGCTGCTGCGGCGTCATGTTCTGATGCTTGTTAAGCCAGTCAGGCAGGTGTCCCGGCTGCCCGGCACGATACTGCTGGGGCGTGTTGAAGTGCTGCTGTTCGGATCCGGGTTGGGGATGAAACTGCTGCTGCGGCATCGGTTGCTGGTGCGGCTGAGAAGGACGCGGTGGCGGCTGCATATGTGGCGCGGGCGCGGCATGCGAGCCGTGCTGTCCGGCAAAGGCAGTGACGGGCGGAAATGCGAGCGCAAGAGTGAAGGCTACAGACAGAAGAGTACGCATGCCCCGTGATCCGCGGCTCGCCGTCCTGTGCTGTTTCCGTACTTGCATAATCGTTTCCAAGGCTCGTCTGTTAATTTGTACGCGACAGTGCTATCTGCTGGAAATACCGTAGCCTCTGCGCAAGTTTGCATTCTCATTACCCGTCTTACAAATCGTTGTTTGACGAGCCGCTGTTATCATTCTGATCGCCCTGATCGAGAGCATTCAACTGCTGGAAAACCTGTGCGTTGTCATCGAGCGACTTAAGATCTTCGACGGTGGCCGAGGTCTTGGCCGGAGTTCCAGAATGCGAGGACATCAAGTCCGCGTAGGTGCCTCCGCCAATAAGAATCAGGAGCGCCAAAGCGCCGACTGCGATGGGACGGAGATGAACATTGCTGTTAAAGAGCAGGCGGGCGCGCAGGCGCTCGACCAATCCGGCTGGCTCGGCGCGCTGCTCCTCACGCAGGCGCACAGCCAGCTTGGAATCGAAATACTGTGACGGCTCGGGCGCCTGCCAATCTTCCATCAGGTTCATGGTCGCCTCGAGCGAAGCCAGTTCCCTGCTGCATTCGGTGCAGTCTTTTACGTGGCTGCGCACCTCAGCAGGAACCGACTCCGGGTCCAGGAGCAGGTCGGCAAGATTCGCTTTAATTTTCCGGCAGATCATAATTCCCTCATTACTTAAACCTTAAACAAAATCTTTAAGCTTTTCGCGCAATGTCTGATAGGCGCGAAAGAGTAGCGACTTGGTGGCGGACTCGCTCAGCTTTAAAACTTCGCCGATTTGCTTATAGTCCATACCCTGATACTTGTGCATCAGGACTGCCGTCCTCTGTCGCTCTGGCAAAGCCATAACGTGCTGGCGGATGGCGTGCATGCGCTCATCGCGGACCAGATCCTGCTCAACCAACGGCGTTGTGTCGGCCACGTCCGGCGTCGTTCCAGTTTCGGGATCAGGCTGGTCGAGGTAGACGTTTTGCGCGGCCCGCTCATGTTTCGTATCCCGGGCGTAATTGACGCCGAGATTCGTGGCGATGCGGTAGAGCCAAGTCGTAAACCGGGCCTCAGCCCGATAGGTCTGCCGCGAACGATAGACTCTTAGAAAAACTTCCTGTGCCAATTCCTCTGCAATAGCCTGGTTGTGAACCATGCGGAACATGAAATGGATGATAGGCTTACGGTATTTTTCGATCAGATAATTGAAGCCCTGATCGTCGCCGTCACGCACCCGCAGCATGATCTCCGCGTCGGTAAGAGCGTTCCAGTCGGAAACGCGCTCGGCGCTTACAACTTCCGCGCGGACACCCTGTAACAACGGTCGGTCTAAAACCCGGTCCAGAGCCATGGTCGCCATACCTGTACGAACACGGGAATGTCCCTCAGGTTGCGGGGAAGATTCGTTTTCCGCATCGTCTTCCGGGGCATCTGCATCGGTATCGTCAAAATCGCCAGGAGCTTCATCGTGGAAACCATCCTCGTCAGTAGAGGGGTGGATGGTTTCATCGGGAAACGGATCTGGGCGGCGGTCGATCATCCAATCGTCTCCCTGATTGTAAACAGATGCGAAAGAACATACATGAGGAGCGGACGCTTCGATCAGAATGTTGGCAGAGCGGTTCGTGGATGATACTCTAAGTGTGGTTTTCCTTCCCGAAAGGGCGCATAACTCAGCGGTAGAGTGCCACCTTCACACGGTGGAAGTCGTAGGTTCGAATCCTGCTGTGCCCACCAATTCTTTCAACAACTTAGGCACTGTGACGGTCGAAGCGTTTGCGGCTTTTTGTGGCAAATCGTCGGAAGACTGATTTTCTCCTCCTTTCATCAACATTGCATACACCGATCCGACCATCGCCTGTACGCTATCTGGCAACTCCTGCATGTATTCGTTGGCTGTCGTATCAGGCCGTGAATGCCGGAGGTGGGCCTGGATGTCTTTGACCGATCCCATCTTCTGCGCCTGCGTCGCCATCGTCCGTCGCATGACCTGGAAGTTCAGCTTCGGGACACCCAATGACTCCGCCAGCGGCTTCAGAACCCGAAAACGGTAGTTGTCCGCATCCATGAATCCGCAGTCGGCGTTTGGGAAGATAAACTCCTCCGAAGACGCCTTCCGGTGCTCCGGCTTCGTACAGGAGCCGTTCTCACAGGAGGCCTTCTTGCATTCCATCTTCCAGCGCAGCAGCTCATCCGCCAGACCATTCGGCAGGTGAACTTTAGTGAGACTGCCGGGTGTTTTGCCGAACGACCTGAGTTTCCTGCGATAGACGGTTTCAGTCAGGGTTAGCGTGTTCTGGTCATCGAAGGATCTCCATCGCAGCGCGAACAACTCGCTGGGGCGAAGCGCCTCCGTCATGTCGAGCATGAGCAACAGGCGATCCCGTCTGCCTGCGTTCGCCAGGATCAGCCACAGCTGTTCCCAACTCAGCACCTGCTTATCCTTAGGCCGGAGGTTCTTAGGGATCCTGAGCTTCCGGCTTGGATCCTTCATCAGATATTCCTGCTCGATCGCTTCGTCGAAGATGGACTTCAGATAGGAGCGCGCCTGCTTCACTCGGTCCTGCGAGTATCGCTCCGCAAGACTGTTCAGGTGTGTCTGCAGCGCAAACTTGTCAAACGAATCGAGCGGGTACGCTCCGAATCGATTTACGAGATCGAGCTGAATCTGAGAAATCTTTTCTTTCGCCGTTTCTGGCCGCCAGTCCCCTTGCGAAGCGGAAAGTAGCGATTGAGCACAAACCATTCGAAGGTGACAGAGCTGTCCTTGAGGACACGCCCTCCAAGGTTTTGACCCGTGCGTTTGGTGACTTCTACTCGCAGCGCTTCACGCGCCTGGAGCTTGGTCATTTTGGTTTTGAGGGCGAGCTTGACGCAAACTTTCTTGACTCGCTCCTCGCCGGTTTCAGGATCGAGGACCGTTTGCCGGAAGTAGCCGAACCACTGCTTCCCGCGTAACGAAACCCAACCTGCTTGATGCGATTTACCCATCGATTCCTCAATTTCTGCGGGGGAAAGAAGTGGGCACTCCTATTCTAGACGGCACGCCGCCGAAGTGCCGACAGCCGCTCATGCTCATCGATGAACAACTCAATGCCGCTAGCACGATAACGGAGTGTTCCATCTCCCATGCGAATGACGGGGAGAAGAGGTTTCTTGCGCGACGAGTGATCCCAGACCCAGTCCGTGCTGACATTGAGACGCTTCGCCACATCTTCTGCGGTAAGAAGCGGTTCTAGTTCGGGTGATCTCTTTGGCGGCTTTCTGATAAGGTCCTCCGACCTCACGACATCAGCAAGAGAAGGAGGTGTTGTAGATCTGTCGTCCATTGGCATCTCCACTTCATCGAGAGTGAAGTGGAGAGAGACTCACGTCCAATACTTCTTACCAATAAGAGCCAAGATTCTATTTATGGACGTCGTTCGGAAGCAGGAACTGAAAGGTTTCCGGATACACAGATGTTCACGAATACTCTGAGGTTCCTAATTGACGCTCGCTACATAAACAGGAACGATTGAACTGTCTACGGTTTCATGTGGTTCCTGTCTTGCCATTTTGGCCACGGAGCATCAATGCTATGTCGGATTCAGTGGATTTCCGCCATCTTGAGTACCTCGTAGCAATTCACGAGGGGAAGAATTTTACAAAAGGCGCGGAACGCGTCTTTCGTTCGCAGCCTGCTGTGAGTCAACAAATCCGTGCGCTAGAAGACGACATAGGTTTTCCGATCTTTGTGCGCGGGGGACGGGATGGAGTTTCCCCCACCCCTGCTGGTCAACTCATTCTTAACTGGGCCCGAAAAGTGTTGGCGGAGCGCCGTGAGATCGTCATCACTGCCCTCGCGATTCATAATGGAGATGTACCACCATTCAAGCTCGGATTCTCCCCTTTTGTAAATCCCCTTCTCCTTCAGGCTTTTCGCGCCGCCTACGGTGCGCTCTTTCCCGAATGCGGAATTCAACTCTCGAGCGGGCATACGACGCATTCGCCGCAGCGACTGAATCATGGTTCTTTGGATTGCGCCGTCCTTCCAATGCCCATAGATAGGGACCTATGGAACGTATTACAAGTTGCGCAATCTCCGCTCGTCCTATGTATGCACAGAGACGATCATCTCGCCTGTCAGACGCAGGTAGACATCCGTCAGGCAGCACCGCGAATCAGAATCTTTCGCGATCCAGAATTGCATCCTTCTGCCCATGTCCGATTGATTGAGCTGTTCGCAGAAGTGGGAATTTCACTAGAACTAGCAAATTCAGCAGCCACACCCTCTGACATGCAATGGATGATTAAGGAGACAGGCGGGTTGGCGCTGATTGACCAGCTTGCTCCCTTGGATTTCGGAGTAGTTACGCGTCCTCTTGCAGGCCTTAGTTGGACAGCGGACACAGCATTCGTAACGAGTAAAGAAGCATCGCATATAGCGCTTCCATTTGTGGAGAAATATCTGAGAGAGAACGATCTGAGTGTTGAGCGCAAGCAGTCTCATGCGCTTATTGGGCAAATGATTATGAACGCAGCGCGTTACAGGCGGAAAAAGCACTTCGGCAATCTGCCCACAATTCTGAAGCTCTCTATTGGTCGATAAAAGCGAATGAGCGCCGCGCAATCGCAGCGCTTTCTCATTTCGAAGATCTTGCGCCCCATTCACCTGCAACCTACGACATGGTGGGCGATCTCTACCGCCATCAATGCCAGCCTGACAACGCGATGAGTGAGTATGCTAAGGCACTCGCCATCGACTCACATGATCCTGCGGCGCAATTGGGGATGGCTGCGATCCAGTTGTCAGAGGGGCATCCTGAACAGGCTGTATTGCTGGCACAGGCTGCTCTCGCTGATCGTCCACAGGATTTACAACTGAATCTGATGATGTCGGAGGCCTTAGTAGCCAGCCATCAATATACAGAGGCTAAATCATATCTGGAAAAATGCCTCGACGCGCCAGCTGATTTGTTACCACAAGTACATGGATTGCTGGGCCGCGTAGATGCGGCGGAAGGAAAGACTTCATCAGCTATTCAGCAATTGGAACTGGCGCTTCCAAGCGACAAAGATGGCAGTCTCCACTACCAGCTTTCACGTCTTTATCGAAAGAGCGGCGATACGGCTCGCGCTCAGAAGGCGACTGTCGAAGCACAGGCTCTTGCCAATGCACGGCTGGTCAGCGCTACGATTGCTATTCGTGAGACAACAGCTTTAAACCCGCAGAGAACCAACCAATGAATCTCCAATAATAAGGAAGGCTACACGATTGTTCGCCCGAACCTCTCGTTTGTTGTTTCCATTCAGCTTTGTTTCTCGCCAAAGATTTCGACAGCTATGTCTATGTTGTATGTTGCTGGCTTACGTACCTGTCCTCCGCGCCTACGCTGCATTGGATGCTAAGATTGCACCAATTCCGGCAGAAGTAAGCTCCAATCACTTTATCGTGAGTGTCAACGCGAGCCATTCGCCGGTGATGCACGCAGCGGGCGGCTACTACCTTTTGAATTTCGATCTGGACGGTCCTGCACAGATCACGGTGACAGCGAGCGATACACACTACTGGGACGCGGGTGTCGAAGTTCAGCCAATGCGGCTCGGCATTCGCCCGCATCGCGAAGGAGCATCGATTACATTCCCGCTTGACGGACCCACGAAGCTATCCATTACGCGTCCGGGAGAGCACTTCGGCGACTCGGAGATGCTATTCCTCTTTGCCAATGCGGCTGACCGCTCCGGTATTACTGCTGCGACTTCAAATGTGCGCTATTACGGGCCGGGAGTGCACCGCGAAAACATCGACGCTCATAGTGGCGACAATATTTACCTCGCGGCGGGAGCAGTCATCTTCGGCTCACTCAATATCTGGCAGGTACACGATGTGCATGTCTCTGGACGCGGCACAATCATTTACGATGGCCCTCAGAACCCGAGTCACGATGAAGGCTGGATGCACAAGCCGAACTGGCACGTCATTGTGATGGACAATGCGCGCAACATTGATATCGAGGGTATTACCGGCATTGTGCGCAGCCGCACATGGATGGTTCAGATGCGAGACTCGCGCCAGATCACGTTTCGCAATGTGAAGATTATCGGCAACTGTCCCGGCAACGCAAACCAGGACGGCATGGACTGGCTGGGTGGCGGCGACACGCTGGTGCAAGACTCATTCTTTCGAGCGTCAGACGACATCTTCGCGATGTATGGCAACTGGGATGGTTATAGCGAGGCAGCACTGACCACACCCGGCCACGAGGTTAGCAACATCACCATCGACAACAGCATTCTCTCTACCAGCATTTCAAATGTCGTCCGAGTGGGGTGGCCGAGGAAAATTTTCGACAGCCATAATTTTACGCTGCGGAATTCGGATGTGATTCATGCAGGCTTTGGAGGCTGCGGAATTCCGTTTGCGCTCTTTGAAATATGGGCTGATCCTGGCGGTAAAGGCAGTCATTCTGGCTACCACTTCGACAACATCCGTTTGGAAGATTGGTATTCGCTGGCACAGCTTCGTCAGCCGAACCCGAAAATCCGAGACGTGACCTTCACGCATATCTGGGCAATGAATGGTCCAGGGATGGTTCCGTCAGCTTTGAAGGGGGATGTTGCCGGAGTTTCATTGCAGGGAGTAAATCTGGGACAGGGCGAAGTAGATCAGGACAGCGAATTGCCGCTCGAAGTCCTGAACGATGCGAAAAGCCCGCAGTACGAGAAGAATGATCTCGATATCGGATTTTCTTATACGCCAGGGCTTCTGCGTCCCGGCATGGAAATTACGTTCACTGCCAGTGGGCTGTCCAATCTGCATTATCGATGGTTGTTTGGCGATGGAACGACAGCTGAAGGCCAGACTGTGAAACATGCTTTTCCAGATGCAGACGGTACCTTGCTCGAGGGCAGTGGGAGCTTCCGCATACTGCTTTATAGCAGCGATGGCATCGGTAGAGAAGCATGGTATTCGCAGATAGTTGTGATTTCCGATTCATTGCGCGCAGCACAGGAGAACGGCGATAGAAGTCTTCAGCAGGGCCTGATACCGGTCGATGGGAATAAGAAAAGCGTTGAAGGTTTTATCCGTGTCCCTGCAGATGGTGGATACGCGTTTACTCTTCTGACGAGCACTACAGCGTCGCTCATGATCGATGGTGTGCGCGCTCACAGCCCTGTACTGCGTCCGCAGGTCTGCGGTTCACCTGGGAATGCTGTGCAGCCTGTGCGTTTGAGCCTAGCGCTTGCTCGTGGGCTTCATCGCATTCAAATCATGCGGGAACCAGAAATAGAGAATGCGGACGTCGCTTCGGATCATCCATTTCTGCTCTGGCAAGGACCGGAATTGTCAATGCGGCTAGTGCCTGAGACTGCGCTCTTCCACACAGCTATTACTGGCGTGGCGCGCAAATAAGAATATAAAGAGTCGAGCATTTTACGAGGAATTTCTTTTGAAGAAATTGTTGTTTGCGCTGATCTTTCTTTTATTGCCAACCTGTGTATCTGCGCAGCCCGCACAGTTTTATAACATCAGAAGTTTTGGCGCGAAAGGTGACGGCCTCACGCTCGATACGACGGCTGTTTCTGCTGCTATTGCTGCCTGTGTGAAGAATGGGGGCGGCACAGTGTACTTTCCAGCCGGCCGATACGTTATTGGCACGGTGCAGCTCTACAGCCACACTCATCTACTGCTCGATAGCGGAGCCGCACTAGTGGGAAGCCATAACATCAATGATTACCTGCCTAGCCCACCTTTCGGATTCGCTCGCAATTATGGGGTCGATATTACGGGCGAAGGTACATTGCTAGGTATGCTCATAGCTAAGGATGCAGAAGACATTTCCATTGATGGACAAGGAGAAATCGATGGTCAGGGCGACAGTTTCATGGCGCTGCGCATGTCCCATGGAGGCAATGATTATGAGGAGCAGTACGTACGCAATCCGGCGAAGTTTCAAGCTGCGATGAGCAGCATGGAATACGGCCCCGTCGAACCAGACCATCGCCCTGGAACCATGATGGTGTTCTTCCATTGCGCGAACGTGATGCTGCATGGCATCACGCTCCGGTCAGCCCCGAATTGGACGCTCCACCTGCAGGATGTAGAAGGCGCGGCGATCTCCGATATTCAGATCCTCAACGATCCCAGGATTCCCAACAACGACGGCATCGACTGCATGAAGTGCCAGCACGTACGGATTTCCAACTGCAATATCGATACCGGCGATGACGGCTTTGCCATCGTAGGCAGCGAGCATGTGAATGTGAGCAACTGCTCTATCTCCTCACGGTCGGCAGCCATTCGCCTGGAGAGTACGAAACTGAGCACCTTTACCGGCCTCAGTATGGACACGAATCGAGGTATAGCCATATTTGCCAACGGATATGTAGGCCAGGAAAGCAGGCCTACCGAAGACATTACATTCTCCAATATCGTCATCAGGACACATCTCATTCCTGGCGGCTGGTGGGGCAAGGCCGAGCCAATATACATTGCAGTGCAGCCATGTGCCTCCAGCCTTCCGTGCGGAGTTCGCGTGCGCAACGTAGTTTTCAATAACATTACCGCCGAAACAGAAAACGGAGTGCTCCTATGGGGCGGCAAAGGCACACCCATCACCGGAGTCGAATTCCGCGGAGTCCAAATCCATATGCTCGTTCCCGATCCGTCGCTTAGCGAATCTATCGGTGGCAATCTTGATCTGCGCTGGACCGCTCTCACTCCGCGTGATGGCATCGTCAAAAGCGACGTTCCCGCTTTCTATGCAAAGCTGGTGAACGGACTAAGGCTGCGCGATGTTCAAGTCGATTGGGCTGATTCAGTCCCCTACTACTTTTCCGAGGGCATCCGAGTCGAAGACTTCCACGATCTCACCATCGACAGCTTTCAGGGACGTCAGGCACAGTCTGCCAGCGGTGCGGCAATTGCCCTGCAAAACGGTTCAGGAGTATCAATCACCAACTCACGTGCGTTGCCGGGCACGCAGACCTACGGAGTCGATATTGCTGCCTTGGCGCTGCAATTCTGCCTGGCGCATCGTCTCATCTCTACCACGCTCGTAGGTATGTCTACTGCTGCGGAGGTTGAAGCAAATCTGGCTGCCGCAACAAGAGATCCGGAGCCGGAGTTGTTTCGGAGAATACGGTCAGGCTTGGATTCGGAAGTTCTTGTACCGTGGAGGTCAGGCAGACCGGAAAATCAAGATCTTCGGAACTCTTTTTAAATAGCAAATTCCTATAGCCGCCGAGTGGAAGCGCGCACCACTAACTCCGGATTTAGGATATAACTGCGCGGGAGCGGCCTCTGTTTGGCTTCAATCAGAGACAACACCAATTCTGCCGCTCGTTGGCCTATCTGTTGGCTATGTTGATCAATGCTTGAAAGCGGCACACGCAGACAGTCATCGTAATGCAGGTTGCCACAACCGATGAGAGCGATGTCTTCGGGAATTCTTAGTCCAGCGTCCATGATGGATCGGATCGCACCAATTGCGAGCGGATCGTTGTAGCAGAAGACACCGTCCGGGCGCGGATTACGGTGCAGCAAAAGCCGCATAGCCTCTGCGCCCTGTTCCAGGCTTTGAGTATCCACACGGCTGCGAGCGATGACGTACTCGTCGCGGTATTCCAGTCCATTTGCAATGAGAGTTTTGCGATATCCGTCAAAGCGGCGAACTCCGGTACTATTCTCGCGTCCCCGTATATGCGCAATACGACGGCAACCGATGTCAATCAGGTGTTTTGTTGCAATTCGACCCGCCGCTTCATCGTCGATTCCAATATAGTTTGCGGCAAGGCCGGGGAGGTCGCGATCAATCAAGACAAACACCTCCTCTTTTTGCAGTTGATCGAAATCCGCGATACCGGTCCGAGTCGAGGCGATCACCATAGCGTCGAGCCTGCGGGCCTGCAGTTGTCGAATTTCCCGCTGTTCCAACTCCGGATCTTCTTCTGAGGAGGAAACAATGAGTGAGTATCCCTTGCTCTGAATTGCGGTTGACAATGCTTTGGCCACTTCGGCGAAAAATGGGTGGAGAAGGTCAGGGACAACAAGGCCTACGAGATAGCTGCGGCCCGTCACAAGGCTTCTCGCCAGAATGTTCGGTTGATAATTCAGTTCCTTGACACGCCGGAGAACGCGTTCTCTTGTCTCTTCGCCGACATCCGGATGATTTCGAAGGACTTTGGATATAGTCACCACGGACAGCCCGAGATCGTTGGCAATGTCTTTCATGCGAGTCGCCATGAGCGAAATATACAGCGGATGCCAAGGATCTGCATATCGCACAGACAGGAAGAAGTACCAGGCACGAGTAAAGGTGCTGAATTTGCTCTGATCGGATGGAACGATAGATGCTGAGCCCGATGTTGGCCTATGTTTCGATCGCAGAAAATTGCCGCCACGGAGAATTGTCTCAAGAACTTGAGGCCTGTCGTGCCAACGCAACCTAGGGGCACGTTAGAGAATCCGATCAGGGCGTCCAAAGGGGGATTGTGAAATCAGCCGCAAAATGACCTTGACAGGCTATGGATTGCGACTTATTCTGATCCAGCTTTCGGTTAAGTTAACAATAAAGTTATCGAGAACTGAGATCTTCTTAGAATCTCAGCGAGAAGATTCCGGCCGAGAGCTCTAATTTCACGGGAGGTACGGCTCGAATGAGCAAACGTTTTCTCAGATTCGCCGCTTTTTTGGCATTAGGCATAGCCCCAGGCCGGATCCACGCACAATCAAATGAGGGAGCATTGGCGGGTACAGTAACTGATCCTGCCGGCAATGCAGTCGCCGACGCGGTCGTGACGGCAGCGAATGCCGCAACCGGTCAATCTTCCAAGACAACAGCCTCACCGACAGGCAATTACCGCTTTCCAGTGCTTGTGGTCGGATCCTATGACATCACTGCTGCGGCGCCTGGCTTTAAAAGCGTGCAGCGGACCGGTGTCGCCATCCAGATCCAATCCACGACCTCTCTCGACATCCAGCTCACGGTCGGCTCCTCGACTGAAACTGTCGAAGTGAATGCGAACGCACCACAGTTGCAGACTGAGAGTTCGGATGTCGGCACTGTCGTCACGCCAAGACAGGTGCTCGATCTTCCTCTGTCAACTAACGGTGCAGCCATTCGTAACTCGCAGGATTTTGTTTTCCTGACGCCCGCCACCTATGGCACGGGGACAAACGGGGGCACCTTCGAAGGTGGCGTCTCTGGCGGCCAGGCGTTCGGGAGCGAAATCCTTTTCGATGGTGCGAGCCTTCAAGTCGAGAGCTTTGGTGATGGTTTCGCTAACGAAATTTTGCCGTCCGTTGAAGCTACCGGCGAATTCAAAGTGCTTGTCGGCGGCATTCCCGCGCAGTATGGCAGAACTACTGGGGGCGTCCAAAGCTATTCCTCAAAGTCGGGCACGAACGATTTTCATGGCGGGGCATTCGAACTTTTTCGTAACACGGCGTTAGACGCGAACACCTGGTTCAACAACTTAAGCCGCGCCCAAAATGGACCGAATGCTGGCAACGAAACTCCGGCAGACAAGAAGAACAACTATGGAGTTCTGCTTGGTGGTCCGATCTGGATACCTAAAGTCTATGACGGACGCAACAAGACGTTCTTTTTCTTCGCATGGGAGCAGTTCCGCCAAAACCAGGGCTATCAGAACCTGATCACCATTCCTACTCAAGCCAATCTTGCGGGCGATTTCAGCCAGAATCTGACAACCGTCTCCCTCGGCATTAACCCGTGCGACGGATCGACAATTTACCAGGGCCAGATTTTCAATCCGGCAACGACTCGCACCTTGCCTGATGGCACCCAATGCCGCACCGCATATCCGGGCAACGTCATCACGGGACCGCTGAGCACTGTCGCCCAGTCTATTTCGCAATATATTCCGAAACCATCGAATGGCAATCTAACAAATAACTACAACTTCACCGGAAGTTATCCGATTATCAGCACCGCAGAAACCATCCGTATCGATCAATCCTTTGGCCAGAACAACAAAGTGTTCGGTTCATACAACGTCCGCGATAATGTGCGCAACAATAACATCGGAGGTCTGCTGCAGTTGCCGCTCAGCAGCTTTCTGACCTTTCAAGACCTGCCAACACACATCGTCCGCATCGGATATGATCACATCTTCTCGCCCAGGCTCCTTAATCACATGCTCATAGGCTATACACGGGTGCTGAATAAGGAAGCCTTCATTACTGCGACGCAGGGAAAAGACTGGCCGACTACGCTGGGAGTTCCAGGAGGCAGCGGTCCGCTTTTTCCTGGTATCGGCATTAGCGAGGGCAGCACGGTAAGCTTCGGAAATATAGAGCCGCTCTCAAACCAGGGCTACAATTCCAAGATCTCTGATAACTCTTATTACTTCGGAGACAGTGTCTCCTGGACGAAAGGTCGCCACAACTTCGCGATTGGTGGCGAATACCGATATGAGTTGTCTATATCGGGTTTCGTGAGTCTGACAAACGGCAATTTCTCCTTCGGCAGAGAACAGACTGCTGCGACCGTGGGTACCTCGTCGGCCAGCGGCAATGGCGTTGCCAGCTTCCTTCTAGGCCAGGTTGCGAATGTCTATGGCACGAACAGCCTTGTCACGGTAAGGAATGTCGGCCAGTATTATGCGACCTATATTCAAGACGAATTCAAATACAACCGCGACCTGAATTTGTCCCTTGGCCTTCGCTACGATGTCGATTTGCCTTTCAAAGAAGGACACAACATCGGATCTCAATTTGACCCAAACTTCATCAATCCAGCCACAGGAATCGATGGCGCGCTGGTTTTCTCGGGCAGCGGACCGGGTCGTGACGGGTTCAGTTCCCGATGGGTAAACGTTTATTACAAGAATATTGAGCCGCGCGTCGGCTTCACCTGGTCGCCGTCATCGCTTGACCACAAGAGCGTATTCTCGGCCACATACAACGTTCTTAACGCCGGAATCTTCGAGTGGCAGCAGATTTATGCCGGAATACCAGCTGGGTATTCGCTGACCGGCCAACTGAATAACGTTTCCAATCCTTTTGGCGCTGCTGAATTACTTGATCCCTCTTCTACGGTCAGCCCAGGCATCGTCAATCCTGGCCAGTACGGCGTTCCCGCAACGGGCAACTCCGTCAACTTTGATCGAACCCAACTAAACAATCAGTCAATCCCCTGGAATCAGCGAGGCTTCGGTCGTCCTGGCTTCTACCAAACCTGGAGTGCCACCGTGCAACAGCAGGTAGCAACTGACCTAATCCTTACACTTGGTTATCTGGGTTCTCGTGGTACCCACCTTGGATCAAACCTGCTGTCAGTCAATAACATCAATCCCTCCAATTTCAATTTGGGTGCAAAGCTGAACGATCAAGCCACTAACCTGCCTTATCCTGGCTTCACTGGAACTGTCGCTCAGTCCCTACGACCCTATCCCCAATATTCCTTCATCAATACGGCAGCATACGGCGAGAACCTTGGCCAATTGAGCTATAACGCGATGACCGCCAAACTTGAACGGCGCTTCCATAACGGTCTGAATCTGTTGGCATCTTATACCTGGTCAAAGATCCTCACTGATACCGGGAATATCATCGGAGGGAGCTTGGGCGGCGCTTATACGGCCAATATCCAGAATCCATTCAATCTCAAGGCGGAGAAAGCGGGTTTCGCCTGAGGACACGCCCCATATATTTGTAGTCAGCTACCTTTACGATTTGCCGTTCGGAAAGAATAAGGCCTTTCTCAGCCAGAACCACGTTCTGAATTACTTTGTCGGCGGATGGTCCGTCACGGGCATTCAGCGTTACCAGAGTGGACAGCCTTTGGGTTTTGGTTGCGCAACTGGTGTGCCAGGATTCAGCAACTGTATTCGTTGGAATCTTGTAGCTGGCCAGCAAATCCAGTCAGCGGCTCGTCGCAACAAGTCGTTCAATCCCGCGGTGCCAGGTCAGAATATCTGGTACAACCCGGCAGCTTTCAGCGATCCTAATGCCAATGTGACCGCTGCCTCTGGCCTTCCTTACAGCTTTGGGAATAAGCCTGCGTATCAATCAAATGATAGAAGTTTTCCTTACATGGAGGAAGACTTCGGGCTCATCAAGAGAACGCCGATTACAGAAAGGATAGGTCTTCAGTTTCGCGCAGAGTTCTTCAACGCTTTTAATCGACATGTTTTTGGGAATCCGGATGGGAATCCGTACGATAGCGGCTTTGGCATAGTGGGTTCTACAAACAACAGTCCGCGAAACGGGCAATTAACTCTCAGAGTCGAATTCTGACCTCTCCCAGAGGCGAATTCAGGCGGAGGAATTTAATGATAACTTTCCTTCCCGAATTCGCCTCATTTTTTGGTCACAAACGCGCCAGAAGATCACAGAACTGAATCAGTCTACCTCGCAAACACCATTGCATTTACTTGGAGCGAAGATGGCAAGACAGCGCAGTCTCAATAAGGATGGAGTGGATATTCATTCCGTGGCGAAGGCTGCACGCGTTTCGACTGCAACGGTTTCGCGGACCATTAATGGTAAGGAAAGCGTTTCTCCAAAATTGAGAAAGCGCGTTTGGCGGGCAATCGAAAAACTGGATTATGTTCAAAACTCCCATGCCCGGTCGCTAAGTTCTGCTCGCAGTAAGCTGCTTGGGCTCATAATATCGGAATCGATCGGTTCAAGTTTCATTCATCTGATGCATCACTTCGAAGATGCAGCCTTCTTAAATGGCTACGATCTCCTCATTGGCACGGTAAACGCGACCAGCAGAGGAACAGACATCCTTATCCGTCAGATGATCCAACGCGGAGTAGAGGGCGTAGCGGTCTTAACCAACAGCATCGAACAGCTACCCATTGATCCTTTTCTTCGGCACGGTATTCGACTCATTCTTCTGCAACCAAGGCAAACGAATCCGCAAATTGATGCAATCTGCCTGGACCTGAAGGACGCTGCCGACCGGTCCGTGCAGCATTTCGCAGTTCTTGGCCATCGGGAAATAGCCTTTGTAGGCGGGCACCCTAACAGCACTTTTCCAGAGATTTCATCGTCGTCTTTTTTAGCCGCCATGAACAAGATTGGATTAGAGGTTCGCCCTAACCGGATCGTGAGAGATGATTGTGACGACTTGAGAGTTCTTGAAAACCTACTGGAGCGAGATACCATTCTTACGGCGATAGTCTGCTCCAACGATGTTGTGGCATTGAAGATGCTTCGAGCGATAGAAGCCAAGAATTTGGAAGTGCCAGGTGACATTTCAATTATTGGCTTTGGCGACGTCTATCTGGCGCGCCACGCGCATCCACCATTGACTACGATTCGGATGTCACAGAAAGATTTAGCTATGCAAGCCATTGGCTTACTTTGTCCCGTCAAACAGCATAAAGGATATCCAACCAAAGCAAATGCAATAAATCTTAGTTTGACAGTCAGACAAAGTACGGCATTTCCACGAAACTCGGTACTCAATCAAAGATTCGGCGCAATCCGTTCTATACGCTAACGGCAGTCAGTTAAACACGAGTCCGCAAGAGTACATACTGAGATCTTGGTGAAATCCAATACCCAGATAATACTTATCCTTACGTGATTTCTGGGAACAAAAGCATTTGGGTGCCCCAAGGAAATAGGGGCGACTCACATCCGCATACGAGCGAACTGTACGATGTACAGCATCAATGGGTTTCTCTTGCGTAACGAGAGCAATGACGGTTCCTGATCGGAAAGGTCACTTTCCAGATCAGCATGTTGAAGTAAGAGGGCACATGGTCAACACATGTGACACGTCGGAATTTTATACATACACTCAGCGTGCCCTTGAGCAGTGTTCCTTTCCTAGGAGGAAAGATTGCGGCACCGTTTAGTGGTGCTCGTGATTCGTTTTTGTCAAGGGTCACTCCAAAAGGTGTCTTCGAGCATTTCGATCAGGACCTCTCAATGGAGGAGTCTTGATCGTCGGGTGCATTTACGCGTAGCTGCCACTACGTCGGAATCGCTCAGTTTTGCTTGTTTTTCTGCGGCAGGAAGCACAGCCCGCAGCCGGATTCGATATCCGCCGTAATGGGAATCCAGCATTCAGCGCGACGCCACGTTCAAGCTGACGCATAATCTTCGAGAAGTATCACGCTAAACACTGTACCGGATCGGGTAGCGTTACAACGGCTCCGCATTTGGATGCTTCCGCCATGTTTTACAACGAGTTGTTTCGTCACCCAAAGACCAAGACCAGTACCGAAGCTCCCTTTGGTACTGAAAAATGGATCGAAAATTAAGGTACGAAATTCGGGGCTGATGCCGCGTCCACTGTCAGCGAATGTTACGCGGACGCATCGTCCCGTTGAGGAATTTACACACTGGCGTACCGACCCTCGAATCCGAAGGCGTCCTCCGGGCTCCATTGCGTCGATGGCGTTGGCAATAAGGTTGGAGAAGACTTGGCGAAGTTCGCCGGATACCGCGCGGACTACGAGTTCGCCGCTCCACTCCCTGCTTATGATGGCGTTCTTCATCGTGATTTTAGCTTTCAGTAGATCAATGGAGGAATCCAGTAATTCGGAGAGAGAAACAAAAACAGGGCCGCTCGACTCTCTGTAGAAGCCAAGAGACTGTCGAGTGATATGTGCGACTCTCTTCAACTCCGCGTCCGCGGCTCTGGCATTCTGGAGCACGTCTTCAGGAAGGCCATGGCTGGTTTGTATGAGATAAAGCAGGTTGATTGTTGCTTCCAGTGGATTGTTGATCTCATGCGCGATCGTGGCAGCTAAGCGTCCCAGCATGGCCAGCTTTTCACTGCGTAATAGGGCCTCTTCGGTGCGCTTGCGCAGGCTAATATCGCTGGCCGTGCCAAACCAACTTGTAATTTCACCCTTATCATTCCTTAGCGGAACGGCGCGGGAAGCGGTCCACCCAAACGAACCATCAGCTTGCACCACGCGGTGCTCCAATTGGAAGATGGCCTCTGTGCGGATAGCTTCCTCAACAGCGGCATGGACCCGCGCATGATCTTCCGGATGGATATATTTCTGTAACCAGTTCCGGTCTGGCTCTGCAGTGTCTGCGAGAAAATCGTGCCCACGGAGCTGTCGCATCTCTGTCCAGTCCGAACTCATTTGATACACCACATCCGCAGTGGCTTGCACTAGCGCCCGGAAGCGCTGTTCGCTAGCACGCGATGCCTCCTCAGCTCGCCTTCGCTCGCTGATGTCTATGCAGTATTCTGCGATGGTTCCGTCTCCAAGGTCCCGGCCGGCAAACAGCATCCACCGTCTCGTTCCGTCCTTTAGGAAGTATTCTTTTTCGTACGGTCCGATGCGTCCCGTCTTCGCGAAATTCTGCATCTGCTGTTCACTGATCTGGACCCACTCGGGAGGAGTGAATGTCCGCCATGTGATTTTCTGAGTGGAGATTTCCTCCCGAGTGTAGCCAACCATGCGGAGGAAAACATCGTTCGCCTCGACGACTCTTCCTGTGTAGTCGAAGAATATGACACCCACCGCGTCCGTCTCCAGCACCCGCTTCAAGCGGGCTTCGGCCTCGGATCGCGCGTGCTCGGCAATCACGCTTGGCGTCGTATCCAAGCCTACGGCAAAGATGCCTACAACCGCCCCCTTTTCGGCATGGATGGGGCTGTACGACAGGTTGAACCAGCGATCCTCTGGACGACCATGTCGTATGTAGCGATAGCGTTGGTCTTTGAGCACAATACTTTCGCCGGCCAGCACTCGCCTGGCCATCGGCTCGTAGATTTCCCCAATCTCCGGAAACACATCGAGGATCGGCCTTCCAAGAGCTGCTGGATGGTGGTCACCTATCAGTTCTATATAGGCATCGTTGTAAAAGAGTATTAGCTCCTTGCCCCATTGCAGGGTCGCTGGGAAGGCGCAGCCAAGCATCGAATCGAGAGCAAAACGAAGACGTGGCTCCCACGTCCCCATCGAACCCAGTTGAGTAGAAGACCAATCGAACGCAAGGATGGTTTCTGCCATAGTTCCGTTAGCGAAGAGCCAGTGATTTTGTTTACCGGAAAGTTCCTTCGATAGCACGAGCCCCAACCCTGCCATCTCTGGGAATGTACTCGCCCCAGAGTGAATTCCTGAACAATTTATGTTCCATCTGAGTATAGCTAGTCAGTCGAATCAATATGAATACCTTGGTTCGAAGCAAAACTCATCAGTAAGCGTGACAAGTAATTTGTAATTCGACCCTCCGTTCTTCCGCGCTTAAATATAAGACTGCTTGCGGGCTAAGTCTGCTATTATCAACGCGGGATGACCCTAAAACATCGACTGTGGACTTTCGGATTTGTGACTCTGGGAATGGTGATTGGAGCTTCTTGTGTCGCCGATCCAAAAGTGGTTGTACCAGACGATTTTCACGGTCCAGTAAGTATTATGTTTTGCATGAGCGGGAAGGGGACAGCACCGTTTTTCGTTGGCGAGAATGGTGAGGCTCGCTCATCCGTCTGCACGAAGACGGTTACAAAGTTCGCCATAAAACGAAGAGATGGTGAAGCAATCAACATCTCCAAGATTGACATTATGACGACGGGCGACGGCATAGTTGTCGGCGCGAAATTTAACGTTCCATAATGCCACGATTGCGGCGCGTTTCCGCTAACGAAATCAGTCCGAGCATCAGTCCCTAGTGTGACGGAAGTTGGCATACTTGCGGCATTCCAGAGGATATACGGATAATGCTGCCGATTGGCCTGACTGAGCATCACCGACCATGGAACGCTGGACTATGATAAGCACTCGAAAGGATTTGCCAGTGGCGCTTCTTATGGCAACCATCCTAATCGGTTTACTTTATGCGTTTTATGAAGCGTCAATCCAGGAGGACCATTCCTATCCCGTCCGCATAGGCTGAAACTTGTTGCTGAGAATCCCTTCCGCCGCGTCGCCGCGAAGCCAGATCACGCGCCCGGTATGCAGAATTCCCTTGGAAGCATTAGTTCCCTTCTTGCTTTCGTCTGCACACTCATACCGGTGTCTAGCGTAGATGTAGATCAAAGGATCTTAGATGTGCGCGACACGCAATAAAAGGCCGTAAAGGTTTTCGCAGGACATCTACAGATTTCGATTGGCTGATAGAGCCTCCCGCTCCGCGCAGTAATCACTCGCAGTAAATAATTTGTCCTCGGAGACGCTGTCTTCGTCTCGATATCGAAAGGTGAGTGAGGCACTCCTGTCATGATCGTTCGATATCGGTGCACGCATCCAATCAATGAGATTTGCCGGGCGAGCGCGTGCCGGCTGGCTTAGGAGGTACGACATGACCCACGAATTCCAGAGCGGAACCTACCGGCAGACGAATCTTACGAGTGAGTCCGAAGAATATCTTGCAAAACGCGAAGAGCTGCGCCTGGCGGAGATTGAACTCATGCAGCACTGCGAAAGAGTGGCAGCGCTGAGGCGCGCGTTACCTCTAGGCCCAGCTTTGCAGGATTACGAATTTCTCGAGGGGCCGATCGCCCTCGACGAGGGCGACGAGCCCATACACACCGTAAAGCTCAGCGAACTTTTCACGACGGCGGGCCGTCCCCTGGTGATCTATCACTTGATGTACGGCAAGAAACAGGTCAAGCCGTGCCCGATGTGCACGATGTGGATCGACGGAGCCAATGGTGTGACGCAGCAATCGCTCAGAACATCGATTTTGCCGTTGTCGCGGCAGCGGATCCGCAAGCGTTGCGCGATCACGCACGCGCACGCGGCTGGAGTGATGTACGTTTGCTCAGCACGGGATCGAATACATTCAAGTGCGATCTCGGCAGCGAAGACGCCAGCGGCGAACAGGATTCCGCCGTCTCTGTCTTCACGAAAGATGCCGGCAATACCGTCCGGCATTTCTATACTACGCATCCGAGAATGGCGCCAGAAATCAAGGAGCGCGGCATCGACTTGCTCGCGCCGGTGTGGCACTTTATGGATCTCACGCCTCAGGGCCGGGGGGATTGGTACGCTTCCCTGGCCTATGGAACAAACGCGCGAGCATAAATCAACCGGAATTGGGGCTTGCGGCGCAGGGGTCACCGCTTCAAGGCACGCTCGCCGGAGCGGTATTCATGCGGCTGGCACGCAGTGCGCTGGACGTGGAGCGGAAAGACTTTAGCTGCCTGGATCCAATGGATATGTTCGAAACGGTAACTATTCCTGAGCCGGCGGCAACCGCGCGTCCGCGTTCCTACTCCTATGACATAAGTGACGATTATACGCACGATAAAGGAGATTTATGGCACACGAGGAACATAAGCAAGCCGCGGAACATCACGAAAATGCAGCGAAATCGCATCGCAATGCTGCCGAACTCTACGAAAAGGGCAGTCACGATGAGGGACATCAGCATTCGCAGAAGGCGCATGAACATTCTACGAAGGCGCACGAACTGACGAATGCAGCACATAAGAAATCCCAGGAGAAAGCAAAGAAATAGCTGATTTCGCACAGCTGAACGGGCTGCTTAGCCGCCCGTTTCTGTCTTGGGACGCTCGAAGGACAGATCAAGAAACTGAACCGGACAATCCTCGGTCAGACCACCAGTTGGGTTGGATTGAGCATCCATACCGACAGTTCGATCGTGCGCAAATACGGCAATCTAAGGCCCCCCAAATCATCCGTGCCGATCATCTTCCGAACACGTCTACCAGCCAGCGGCAGAAGCGCATCTGGGAGATTGTCTCCTGCTCGCCTCTTTCATCACTCTGGAACCTTCGGGGAATCTCTGTTCGTGTAATCGCACAACGAACATGGAAATCTGTGATGGCCGACAGGCTATTCGGCCACGCCGCCGAACTTGGCTTCTACTTCCTTTTCGCTCTCTTTCCTACACTGTTGAGCGCCAGTTCTATCCTCGGTATTGCTGCCCGTTCTGCTAACCAGATCTACACGAAGCTACTTAATTACCTTGCACTCGTGATTCCGACCGCAGCTCTGGGAACCGTGCTCGCGACCTTCAACGAGACCACCGCTGCAGTCACATCAGGCAAGATGACATTTGGTCTTATCGCTGCAATCTGGTCTGCCTCTGTCGGCATCTCCGCCATCCAGGACACGCTGAATGTTGTCTATAAAGTTGAGGACACCCGATCTTATTTCAGAGCGCGCATATATGCGATCGCTCTCACCATCATCCTCTCCATCATCTTCACACTTATCCTGGTCTGCCTGCTTGGCGGCGATTATTTTGCCACCTTAACTCTTCAACATCCTTACAATCGATTTCTAGCGATCATCGCAGCCGTCTTCACGAGACTTTTAGGTTGGTCTCTTGCTTCCGCTTTGTTAGCCCTCTCATTTGCCGTGATCTATTACTGGGCTCCCGACTTGAAGACTCGTCACTGGCATTGGCTCACTCCGGGAGGAGCTGTAGGGATAGTAGGTTGGCTTTTGGCTTCCCTCGGTCTGCGCGCCTACCTATACTTCTTCAATAACTTTTCCATAACTTATGGATCGCTCGGAGCGGTCATCGTCCTGCTCACCTGGTTCTACCTCACCGGGTTTATGCTGCTCCTGGGGGCCGAAATCAACAGTGAAATCGAAGCTGCGGCCGCCGAAAAGCGAATTCCTGTGCAGTCGCCGCTTTCGTCGCAGTCAGGACCTGCGCAGCATATGTAACAAGATCAGACAGACACAACCATTAATTCGTTTTAATTTACTCCTGCCGCCGCGATGATGTACCTTCCGACTGGTCGATTTTGTCTAGCGATTGCATCGATGTACTGTCGAATTGCTATGAAAAAAGGAACCAAGATCGATGGGTCATGAATGAAGTCAGCTGTGTTAAACCTTGCCACGTGACCTCAGCCAGGCAGCTGCGGAGCCAGCTTTTGAACGGCCGGACTGTCAGAGCCTAGCCAGTCCGGATGCCGGGCGGTGGTATCAAAGTGGGCCGTCGTCTTGAGAGTTCGTACTTTCCACTTAGTGCAGCCTCCTGGGTTTTCGAGACTAACTCTGCCAC
>NZ_LMUM01000001.1 GCF_009765985.1 Acidobacterium sp. S8 | reverse complement strand
TTCCCATATCGACGCCGCATGGCTCTGGCCGTGGACGGAGACAGTGGATGTGGTGAAGCGTACGTTCTCAACCGCACTGCAGTTGATGAATGAATACCCGGATTACACCTATACGCAATCCGCTGCGCAGTACAACGAGTGGATGGCCGACAAGTATCCGGCGATGAATGACGAGATCAAGAAACGCATTAAAGAAGGCCGCTGGGAAGTGGTCGGGGGCATGTGGGTCGAGCCTGATCTGAACCTGCCGGATGGCGAGTCGCAGGCGCGTTCATTGCTGCTGGGCAAGCGCTTCTACCAGAAGGAATATGGCGTTGATGTGCGGATTGGCTGGAACCCGGATTCGTTCGGGTACAACTGGCAGACGCCGCAGATCTACAAGAAGTCGGGCGTGGATTATTTCGTAACCCAGAAGATGACATGGAACGATACGAACCAGTTGCCGTTCAAGCTTTTCTGGTGGGAATCGCCGGACGGCAGCAAGGTGCTGGCTTATTTTCCGCATGACTATGCGAACAACAACCTGAATCCTGTGCGTTTGTCGGCTGATCTGGCTACGGCACGGGAACGCTCGCCAGGCATGACCGAGATGATGGATCTTTATGGCATCGGCGACCACGGCGGCGGCCCAACCCGCGCGGTTCTGGACGAGGGCAACCATTGGGCTGAGCCGAATAAGGTCATTCCGCATTACAAATTCGGAACGGCACAGACGTTCTTCAGCACTGTGGAGAAGCAGGTTTCTCCCGAGTCGCCGACGTGGGACTACTTCTCAATCATGAAGGGCTACAAGGCTCCGGAAACTCCTGCTGAAGGGCAGATTGCGATTCCGACATGGAAGAGCGAGCTGTACTTTGAGTATCACCGCGGCGTGCAGACAACGCAGGCCAATCACAAAGCCAACATGCGCAACAGCGAGGAATGGGCGCTCAACGCCGAGAAGTATGCTTCGCTGGCATGGCTTGATGGCAAGGCCTATCCCAACGATCAGCTGACGGATGCATGGAAGACGATCACGTTTAACGATTTCCATGACCTCGCAGCGGGCTCGGGCATCGGAATCATCTACAAGGAAGCGCAGGATCAGTTCGACAAGACGCGGCTGGAGACCTCGGCGATTTCCGATCAGTCGCTGAAAATGATTTCGGCGCGGATCAACACTGCTTCGGCGGTGAAGGGTGCGAATGAAGTTCCGGTGCTGGTGTTTAATCCGCTGGCATGGGAGCGGTCCGGACCGGTGGAAGTGAATGTGCAGATGCCGAATGCGGCTCCGAATGGCCTTTCGGTTCTGGATGCTCAGGGGCATGTTCTGCCTGCTCTTCAGGTATCGAAGGACGAAAAAACTAACTCATACAAGCTGCTTGTGGAGGCGAAGAATGTGCCGTCCATGGGCTATGAAGTGCTGCATGTGGTTCCGGGCACGAAGCCTTTCACCAGCGATTTGAAGGTGAATGGGCTGACGCTCGAAAACGCGGATGTTCGCGTGACGGTGGATAAAACCACCGGCTGCATCACCAGCCTCTTCGATAAGAAAGCTAACTTCGAGACGCTGGCTTCGGGCGCTTGCGGCAATGAACTGCAGGCATTCAAAGACACGCCGAAGGATTACGACGCGTGGAATATCGATCCGGGCACGCTGGATGTTCCTCCGACCAAGCTGACCGAAGCCGATTCGGTTGAGCTGGTCGAAAAGGGACCAGCAATGGCTTCGATTCGTGTGACGCGCCATTGGTCAAAATCGAAGTTCGTGCAAGAGATTCAGCTTGCCTCCAACTCCGATGAAGTCAACGTGGTCAACGACATCGATTGGCACGAAGACCACATCCTCTTGAAAGCGGCGTTTCCGTTGGCGGTAACGAGCGACAAGGCGACGTATGAAATTCCGTACGGAAGCATTGAGCGCCCGACTACCCGCAACAACAGCTGGGACAAGGCACAGTTTGAAGTTCCGGCGCTGCGCTGGGCTGACCAGAACGACGGACAGCATGGCTTCAGCCTCTTGAACAACACAAAGTACGGCTACGACGACGCGGGCAATGTGCTTCGTCTTTCATTGCTGCGCTCGCCCACCTGGCCCGATCCCGTTGCAGATCGCGGTCACCAGCACTTTACTTTCGCGTTGTATCCGCATGCCGGAGACTGGAAACAGGCATTAACGGTCCGCCACGGTTACGAATACAACTACAAGCTGAAGGCGGTGCAGGTGGAAGCTCACACCGGTTCGCTTCCTCTGGAGCACTCCTTTGTTTCCGTCAAGCCTGAGAACGTGGTGTTGACGGCGATGAAGAAGGCCGAAGACAGCGATGCTCTGGTTCTGCACATGTATGAGTGGGCAGGGAAGCAGGCGGACGTGGAGATTGCGTTACCAGCCGGAGCTACCGCCGCCACTGAAACCAACCTGCTCGAACAGCCACAGGGCTCGCCTCTGACGATCACAGGCGGTCACGTAACGGTACCGATCAAGCCGTACGAAATCCTCGCAGTACGCGTGGACTACCCACACGGCAACTAGATCGTACAGAACGCACAACAGAAAAGCCGAGCCAGCAGCGATCAAATGCTGGCTCAGCTTTTTTATTACGTACACAAAGAAACACCTGGCGTTCGTTTTGATTGACCGACCCACACATGTCCGTTATCTTTGAGGCAGATAGCTGTTTGACCCCCAGATGGCGAGATTTGCCAATGAACACACCCATCAATTCGCAGCATACCGTTTGGGGGAAGGTCCTTCGTCGCATGCGCGGCGTCTTGGAGCCAGTGTTCATAAACCGCAGCGTCGTTATCTTATCGATCTTCCGTTTTGCTGCTGAGCGTTGGACTCCTTACCTGGATGCTCCCGACCAATCGGATGCTCTTTGCTCCGGGGTTGACAGGTGGCGCGGCTGGCGTGATCACGCTTTAGGACATTGTGGTCCAGCGCGGTCCTATCCGGTTTTCTCATGTCTTCTGCCTTGCCAAGCAGATAGAGCCGGGTGGGCAAGACCAGAAAGGCAGCTGCCTTACGATGCCCTTGGGGCGAGCATTGTAACTACAACGATGGACCCAACGGTCAACCAGTTTTCCACGATTACGCGGACCGCATATCAACTCGATGGTACTGTGCGTGATGCAACGCAAATTACCGGCCTACATCCGCACTTGCCAACAACGATAATCATGCAATTATCGGTTAATCTAGAGATGTAACTCTATTGGAATGAAACGAGAGATCGAAGGCGTAAAAGCCGCTCCTCCAACCACTTGAGGAAATCACTTATGAATGAACAGATTACTATTGCTGTTGTCGGGTCAGGATATGTTGGGTTAGTCGCAGCTGTTTGCTTCGCGGAGATTGGACATCGCGTCATCTGCGTGGATAACGACGAGTCCAAAATTGCGCAGCTTCGTGACGGCAAAATTCCTATTCATGAAGAATATCTACCCGAGCTTCTGGATCGTCATCGTAATACTTCCGTGGAGTTTTCGACGGACCTGCACAGCGCCACTCAACGTGCCCAGGTGATTTTTGTTGCGGTAGGTACGCCGCAGAGCCAGACAGGCAGCGCAGACTTGTCTTATGTGGATGCGGTAGCAAGTCAGATTGCGCGATCGATTACTGAATATAAAGTCATCGTCGAGAAGAGCACGGTGCCGGTCTACACCAATGAATGGATCACCCGTGTGATTGAGCGCAACGGCGTGCCGCGAGAGCTGTTCGATGTTGCTTCGAATCCCGAGTTTCTGCGCGAGGGTACAGCGGTCGTGGACTTTTTGCACGCGGACCGAGTTGTTATCGGCGTCGACAGCGAGCGGGCTGGAAATCTCCTGCGGGCCGTCTATGAGCCTCTGAATTCAGGCAGATATTATCAATCTGTTAACGCTGTACCAGGCGAGCGCTCCGCAACGGAGCCTTCTCCTCTGCTGCAGACTTCGACGAAAGCGGCGGAGCTTATTAAGCACGCATCCAATGCCTTTCTTGCGATGAAGATCTCCTTCATCAATGTTGTATCGAATATCTGCGAGGCGGTCGGTGCAGATGTGGAACAGGTCTCCAAGGGGATTGGTTCTGATGGCAGAATCGGCCCGAAATTTTTGAAAGCCGGCATTGGCTACGGCGGGTCCTGTTTCCCAAAAGACGTAGCGGCCTTCCGCTATGTGGCAGAGCAGATCGGCGTCGATTTCGGATTGCTGCGTGAAGTGGAAAAAATCAATACCGAACAGAGGAAGCGATTCTTTCGAAAAGTTCGCTCGGCACTCTGGACATTTCGAGGGAAAAAACTGGGCGTGCTGGGGCTGGCATTCAAGGGCGGGACAGATGATATTCGCGAATCTCCTGCTATTGATCTCATTGCGGATCTGCTAAATGAAGGCTGCTTCATCTCGGCATACGACCCGTTCGCCATCGAGCGCACCAAAAAGGTACTGCCGCCGTCCGGCGCTCTTTCATATGCAAAGGACGCTTATGAAGCTGCAAGCGACGCGGATGCGTTGCTGATCCTGACGGATTGGCAGGAGTTTTCGGAGATCGACCTGGATCGTCTGCACTACACGCTGCGCTATCCGGTTGTGATTGATGGGCGCAATCTCTTCGACCCAGCCACCATGGCTGTAAAGGGCTTTACTTATTTGAGCATCGGCAGGCCTGGAACGGCCCATCAGCGGGACTCGGCTTTGCTACAGAAGTTGCCCTAAACTTGGATGTTCAAAACGCGGCGGTCTTTGATCTATCATCCGCCGCCGCACAATTTATTTGAATAACATGCATCCTTTAAGAAGTAAGTAGATTCCTGTAGAACTCGAAGTCATTCTTCGCTGTTTTGTAAAAGCAAACTGACTCAATCTCCCGACACCTGCGGTTTATTGACATTCTGTTTGACGTGGTTGGCACTTAATTCGAAGGCAGAACGAAAGCCCTCAGCTCAAGCTTATGTTTTACCTGGAGTGACGGATGAAGTTAACAAGCGAGAAGGTGCTCGTCTGTGGCGCTGGTGGCTTCATCGGAGGCCACCTTGTTCATGATCTCCTCAACAACGGCGTGAATGTCGTGCGCGCAGTCGACGCAAAGCCGTTCGATACGTGGTATCAGTCCAGTGAGGCAGTCGAGAATCTTTCTCTAGATTTGCGCAATAAGGATAACTGCTATGCAGCCGCGGCGGGAATGGACGTGGTGTTTCAGCTCGCAGCCGACATGGGGGGCATGGGCTTCATTGAAAATAATAAAGCGCTCTGCATGTTGAGTGTACTGACTAACACGCATATGCTTTTGGCCGCCAAAGACACTGGCGTGGAGCGCTTCTTCTATTCGTCATCAGCCTGCGTATACAACGGAGATAAGCAGAAGACAGCTGATGTTGTGCCCTTGAAAGAGGAAGACGCTTATCCAGCCATGCCAGAGGACGGCTATGGATGGGAGAAGCTCTTCAGCGAGCGCATGTGCCGCCACTTTGAAGAAGATTTTGGATTGCAGACGCGCGTCGCGCGCTATCACAATGTCTACGGACCTCTCGGGACCTATGACGGAGGCAGGGAGAAAGCTCCGGCGGCCATTTGCCGCAAGGTTATCCAGGCGAAGATCTCGGGAAGGCATGAAATCGAAATCTGGGGAGATGGTCGCCAGACACGCAGCTTTATGTATATCGACGATTGCACAAAGGGAACTCAGGCAATTCTCGAAAGCGATATCCGCGAGCCGTTGAACCTCGGCAGCAACGAACTGGTCACGATCAACCAGCTGGTCGATATCGTAGAAGAAATTGCAGGCGTGAAGCTCGAAAGAAAATATAAGCTGGACGCTCCTAAAGGAGTGAACGGACGCAACAGCGATAATACGAAAATCCTCAACTCTCTCGGATGGCAGCCTTCGATCCGCCTAAGAGATGGTATGGCAAAGACCTATGAATGGATTGAGAGCCAAATGTTGGCGCTCGCGAGATAGATGGCCGCGGCTGCCAGCATCCGCACCGAAGACTCGCAGAGGGTTAGCACGATCAAATCACGCATGAAGATTCTGCTGGTCTCCAACTACCTTCCAGACCATGTCGACAAATACTTGTTTGCTCCGGGATATCTTTGGTCCCACGCACGACACGCTGATCTTGTCCACATCTGCGATCATTCGAATGCTATGCATCTTCGCTGCGCGGGTACGCGACCAGCCTTGATTACCTGCCACGATCTGCTTGTAATCTTCGTCGCGCGCGGCGCGTACCCATGTGAATAAGAACACCACCAGTGGCTTGGGACGGCGAAGCCCAGTGGTTGGAAGGGGAAGTTTGTGATCGACGACAAAAAGCTTGCGATTTGCCTTCAGGCATTTGCATTTGCTCGCGATTGGGATCTGTTTCACACGCCTAAGAATCTCGCCTCCGCCCTCGCCGTGGAGTCTCGGAATTGCTCTAGATCTTTCATTGGTCACGAGGTGAAAAGGGATGGGCTGACTTCCAGCAGCCGGACATTCGAACTAAGGCACAGGAGGAGCTTGCAAGATATCCTTCTTTGTCTCATTCGATTCGTTGACAAAGCAGGTATTGATCTTCAGCAGGCTGCCGAATTGAAGATCGAAATAAACGCACAGAAGTATTCCAGTGGAAAAATTTAAGGGATCTGACAGAAAGTACGACGAGCAGATGGCCATGAATGTTGCAATCCACTGACCGTCGCGCGAAGAGGGCAGGCGCTATTCAAAGATCGCGTCATGCGCATCGAGAGATTTTGCCGTGTGACAAAGGTTGAAAACCCCCTTCACCTGCGGGCGAGCCATTGCAAGCCGTGGCGGGATTTAAGCAACGAAGAACGGCTGAACGGAGAGAACGGACTCCTCCTTACCCCGACTATTGATCACCTGTCCGACCGCGGTTTCATCAGCTTTGAAGATGCAAGAAGGGCTGATAATCTCGCCTGTGGCACATAACGAATCCTTGCGGCGAATGCGAATCGATACCGAACGCGCGGTCAATGTGGGCGGCTTCAGCCACGGACAGCGCGCATTCTTCGATTACCATCGCAACTCAGTCCTATTGCGTGCTCTGCGCTGATTGGCTGAACTCCCAATCGTCTTTTAGCGTTCAGAGGGATCACGCATCTGCAACTGCCGGCTGATTGTCTCTTCGGGCGTTTCAGTGGACAGAGTGAAACCGGAATTATCTATAGTGCCCAACGTCCAATCTACGTTCTCTTCGGCGTCGCGGGGGTAGCGAGGATGAATTTCTTCGAACAATATCTCTCGGCTCGACGTTCCGTCATTGTCCCATTTCGAATCGCCAGACATTTAGTGCGAAGAGAAGCTCTCCTGCCACCTTGGAGCAGACAATGGTCTCGTTCCATGAATTACTTAACATTTCAAAAGAGACTTGAAAGGCCATCCGATCCTGAACGTTGAAGGTCATGGGTTCTTCACCAAAGTGACGAATCGTCATCACGTGATGGCCGTCAATAATTGGGTAATAGACAGCGGCAAACTATTTCCGCCGGTCAAAGTCGTGCCAGCTTTTCGATAAGCTTTTTATTTTCTGCTGCAAGGCAAGCAGATCTTCAGTCTGTTTATCAGTTTCGATTTCGCGATAGCGCGCATAAACGCGGGCTAAAAAAGTGATCGACGCTGAGGCGAGACCGGCGATATACGCGCCTTTTGTCTTGTCCTGGTCATGCCTGAGGAAGTTACAAAATGACTGCCGCGCAGATCGCACTGGCAGCTCTGACGCAGTTGCATGGTGTTGGAACGATCAGAGGGAACGACCCGGTTTATCCCTCCGTTCGTAGCGGGGATAGTCTTCAGGGATCCAGCGGCTGGTTTTCCACCGCTCTCGACGAGGCCGAGATTGAAGGGTATACCTAGCATTGCAACCGGCATATGTGCCAGTAGACTGGTGATGGCGGAGTAGATCTGCGCACCGTGGCTGAGCTGCTCGAACACAGGACGCTGCAAATGGTCATGCGCTATTCCCATCTCGCTCCCGAGCATCAGGCATCGGCTGTAGACAAGCTGGTTAACTCAGGAAACTAAAGGGACACCATTGCGTTTCTAGCAAAACAAGCCTTGCACGAGTATCATGTAAATAATATAAATAAAGGAAGTTAACCACGGAGAGGTGGCAGAGCCCGGTTGAATGCACCTGACTCGAAATCAGGCATACCTTTACGGGTATCGGGGGTTCGAATCCCTCCCTCTCCGCCATCCCATTTAAGTAACATCAGATAACAGGGGACTTAAACACTTTTAAGTTCAAAACATCCCAATAACCGACCCTGTTAACACAATCGCCATTCCCGACTTAAAGACACGCTGCGACAAATTACGACACACAAACAGCAGAAACTAGATACCATCGATACTAAGGGTTTGGTACTATCGGGGCTTTCGGTAGCGCGAACTCCCGGCACAAAGCCTAATCGCTTACTGGAGCGACTATGACATCCCTACAGAAAGATTATCGCGCTATTCCCCTTTCTAAGGGGGCAAAGTGCCATCGTAGATGCCGACGACTACGTATGGCTCAATCGCCACAAATGGTGTGCTCGGTGGTCAGAATTTACGCAGAGCTACTATGCCGTTCGTTGGTCTGCAACGATCAACGGAAAACGCCGCAAAATCAGAATGCACCGGGAAATTCTTGGCCTGACGCATGACGATCCGAGAATAGGCGAACATAAAGAGCCGAGCCGGACGCTTGACAATCGGCGTTCTAATCTTCGTATTGCAACGCGCGAGCAGAACCAACAACACAATCAGCGTAAACACCGTGATGGAATCAGCGGATACAAAGGCGTTCACAGGGCTAGTCGGGGGACTGGATGGGTTGCGCGCATAGTAGTCAACGGGAAACAGATTTATCTGGGAACTCGTAGATACTCCTGAATCAGCACACCGCGAACTATATATCCCGGCAGCCGCAAAATATCGAGGGGAGTTCGCTCGTGGGTAAAATTATGCAAACCCGGCATGGTAAGACTCCATCAGTCAATCTCAAGCGATAAGTGAAGATCGATGGTACGTGGACGTTTGCGCCTGTCGTGCGTAACGGCCTTCGCTTTGTTCAGGATCACGTTCTCATCGGAGGCAAGTCCACGAAGGTTACAGACGGCTCCCTACTATATCGAATGGTGGGAAGGAAAGAAGCGCTTGCTGAAGTCAGTTGGCTCGAACTGGCGGCAGGCGATGGATGCTCTGCACGTTCAGAGCCACGTTCTAGCGCTCCGTGCCGAGGGAGCGGAGGTAGAGATGCGCCTCAGATCAAGAGCGGCGGAGAGACGCTTCGCGCTGCTGTTGAGCGTTACCTGAAAGATACTGTCCTCAGCCACAAGAGCTTTCTAAAGTATCGGAACGCCCTGAATGAGTTCGTGGACTTCGCCGGGGTCTCGCACATCGAGGCAGTGAAGCGTGAAGACATCATCGCTTTCATGCGTCACCTGGAGCGCGAGAAAAGTCTCAACGGAAAGACTGCCACCGATAAAGGTGTGATCGTACTATCATTCGCCCGGAAACATGGCGCCAAAGTGAAGATGGAGGCGAGTGGTTGGCCAAGAACCACTGAGCGGCAGCCGCGCCTGTATCAGCAAAAGCCGATGAAAAAGCTGTTCGAAGGCGGCGGGCGAGGAGGAATATGAGCTGTTCCAGACTTTCCGACTGACGGGGTTCCGCGATCAGGAACTCGGTTTCGCAGCGTGGACCGACTTCAATCCGTCCGCGAAGACTCTCAGCGTCACAGCTAAGGATGAGTTCGGGTTCAAGCCGAAGAACTATCAGGAGCGCAGTGTTCCCATCCCTGACGCCCTTGTGAAACTCTTGCTCAAGCGCAGGAAGAGGTACGCGAAAAGTTTCTTCATATTCCCTACCTCAGATCACAATGTCGGTCGCGGGCTCAACGGAGGCATGCGAGACAGGCACATGCTCGACCGCCTGAAACGCCCGGCCAAACGTGCCGGACTGAACTGCGGACACTGCAAAGGAACGTATTTGAATAAACCGGCATCGAAGTCGATCGCATTTTCGATACCGGCAATTCCGGTGGGACAGATATCGCTAGGGATAAGAATTCTATGATCGCTGAGGCATTGAGAAACAGAAAGACTCAGCGTCGCTGATTTTTCGCATACTTGTGAACCTATTTGTCGACACATCGATCTGGTATGCCGCGGTAGATTCGTCCGATCGCAGCAATGCTCGCGCCAAAGCAATTCTCAGGTCTGGAGGGCTGTTGGTCACTTCGGATCACGTCCTGGTCGAGACGTGGACGCTGGCTTCATCACAAACTTCAGCGCAACGCCGCTGAGCGATTCTGGAATGGCCTGAGAAGTGGGGTGGCGATCATCGGAGCTGTTGGTCTGTCAGACCTGGAGGTTGCTTGGAAATCGGCAATTCCTGGCGCGATCAGGATTTCACCATTGTCGATCACACTCTGATCGCAAACAAAACGTCCGCTAGCCAAATACAAACACGGTTTTGCCTACTTCTGACGGCATTTTTAGAGCCAGAGTGTATGGGCGAACAACCTATAGAAGCTGAAACCTATGGGATCGCACGACAATTGAGTTTATGGTTCCAGATGGCACATTTGAGAAGTATTACAGAATTGGCGATCTCGCTGAGATGTGGTCTCTTGGGTGTGAGACGATTCGAAAAATGCTGGTCAATGAGCCGGACGTTATTAAAGTGAGAATGGGCCGTTGAGAGACCCACACGACCTATTCAGTTCCGGCAAGTGTTGCTGAAAGGATTCACATGCGCCTGTCGAACGCCTGATTGAGACATCGAGCTCGTTATTGCGCCGATCTTGGGCTTTGGCGTCTCAGCAAATGCCTCCTGCAATACTCGACTTAATCTCTCCTGCCTCTCATGAAACTACGCCGCGTAATATTTCAAGAATTGCGTCTTCAGTGTTGCCCAAAAGCTCAAACAACTTCCCTGACTGTGACGCAGGGCTTTTGAAGAAGGATACGCGCAAAGGTGTGGCGGAAACGGTGTGGATGCGGCTTTGATTTCCGTGTTCTTATTCCTAATCAGATCATCTAGATCATTTACCGCGGGGCCAAAGCAACGCCTTGGACTCCAATGATTATGCGATAAAGATTGCGGTGGTGCTCTGTATAGACAGCATCTCCGGCGTACACGTTTTCTTTTATGTATGTGCTATCGAAAATGGCAATGTCCGGTGACGTTCCGGTCCATCCGCCGTTTGCGGAAGGTGATAAGCCCATAAGTGCTCCAGAACTGTATCCCCGGCGATTCGTACTGCCAAGAGTCGAACGGCCTATCACGATCGCAGGGTCGTTTTTAAACAGCGAATATCGCAGCGCATCATTTTGCCACGTGCGTTTTCCGCAAATATTAGTGCAGGGCCGAAATGTGATGTCGCCGACCGCGGCACAATTGTGAGTCTGCGGACGTTCTTGATCTAGATTATTCTTTCCAGCATGGGCTTTCGTTAGTTGCGTCGCCAGATTTCAATATCCGTGGTTGAAGAAGATCCTGCATCCGAACGCGAAGTTGGAGAAGGGTTTCCAGACATAATAAATCGTGACCCTCCGGGCGCTGTCCGAAAGTTTAACTATCCTCGCGAAGAGGAAGACAGCTTGGATTGACCCACGCGACCGACAACTAGGGGACCATACGGAGTTCTCAAAGCCGCAATATTCCTAAACAGTGAACCATAGGGCAGGGTGCCAAAACAGCGTCATTGACGGCAACGCCGGCATTCAAGAAGATGGAACTTCATTCAATAGAGCACGGAACCCCGCGCCTCCTCTAACGGATGAACATCATCACGCTGAAGGCTTTGAATCAACTGTGCCTCCAGTGCTTCCGCGTCAGTGAGATTGACGATGCGAACGCGCACACTATCGCCTTCTGTCACCTGGGCTTCGCGATAGCGTCGTGCTCTTGCAACAATCTCGAAGCTCCGTTCATTTAAAAGGCCGCACAAGTAGAGGCGGAAGAACGCCTCGGTTACGGATGCTGTCGGCCTATTCCCTGAGGGCTTCATCCTCAAAAATACGCCGAGGGTGGGTCTCTGATTCCGTTGAGGGCGGAAGGTTACGGAATTCGGTAGCTGCGGTGCTGCTAGACATGCCGAGTCTGGGCAGATTCGTAAATTTTGCGCGTTTTCTCGATACGCACAATCAACTAATCGCGATATGTATGACACTTAGGATTTTCGCCGAATCGGATCGGCCGTGAGGCGAGCCGATATGTCAATTCACAACAGAAAGCTCGCGCAGAGGAACAAGCTTAAAATTCGACATGAGCTCACGAAACTGTAGCAGTGCTTGATCCGGCCCTTCGGCATCGAACGATTGAAATGTAATCGACAACGGTACAACTCTGGGATCCTCGACATCGTTTTCCACCTTTGCGGGTCGCAACCATGTCACCTGAAGTCCTGTGCTCAGCGGAGCGGGTACCTGAGTGCACACCTCGGCGTCACATTGCGTCAAGGCAATAAAAAGAACGGAATGACCAAGGCCGTTCAGCGATTGGTCGCCAATGAAATCCACCTCGAAATTCGCTGTTGAATCAGCAGTCTGCAAATGCTCGAATTGGAGGCTCTGAAGCGACATGCCGCGCGCCAAGTAGCAGCTTAGGCCGTCATGACTTCCCGGCGAATTAATCCTGATGTCGAACTGCACAACCTGCTTAGCGTTCCGATCCTGATAAATCGCCCCCTGCTCAATCGCGTTCTTCCATCGATTCAACACGTGGAACTGGCCAATCTCTTCAGGAAGCAGATATTCATACGAACGACCTGCGGTCTGGTTGACCCTCGGCTTCCGGTCAAGCAGAAAATGAGGTACTCCTGCGAGCACCACCACTAGAGTCGCGAACGGTACAAGCTTGCGGATTGTTTGAAGATTTTCCATTTTCGTGGCACCACAAAAACAAAAATCGCACCCGAGAAAAAGACCATGCTTCCCAAAAAATAATCTGCCGCCTCCATATGCCGGGCAAGCAGACCAAAGCCAAGTGCAGCCTTGTAGCAAAGCACAAGTCCGCAGAGCCGCACCAGGTTCAGTAGATAGGCCAGCACAACACCAGAGACAACATAAATTCCCCGCGGCCTCAGAGGCAGACCATACAGATGTCCTGCGATCATCGTCATAAGGCCCATGGCAACTGCGCCACGCAGTCCGTTGCATCCGGGAGCAATAAACATGCCGAGGGCGGGCGAGAACATCAGCCGCAAATCATCCACCGCCAGCGGAACGCCGATCAATTGTGCAAACGCGCGTGCCGTGTGGGCTCCTGCATACTGCAGAGGCAGATCAATAAAGTGCGTAAAAAAATTCGGGGCGGGGTTCAGAAACAGCATCAAGAATATCGGGAAAAAAGCCGCACGGTATGCTTCATATCCTCCAAACAGCAGAACCACGCCGCTGAGATAGAGAAAGACCAACAACCCAATCGGAAGCAGATGAAGTCCTATGCGTTGATATGCCAGAAGGGGAGCACCCTGCTCCTTCATCAGCCACACCAGCAGAAGCACCGCGGCACAAAGAACGAGCCCCCACCAGGTGCCCCCTTTCTTCCATTGCTTTCCGCGCCAAGCGCGGTATGCAAGAACTATGGATGCTACAGGAATCAGGGCGCCGATGGAATCCAGACCATTTGAGGTCCAAAGGCTCCACAGAATCTGCGCCTGTGGTCCAAGCATCCACCAGAGCCCAATCGCTGCGACGAGCAGAATCGCCGACAACACCCGCCAGTCCAAGGAGACTTTTTCCCCGGGTGTGCTGGCCCATTCTGCCTGCCGATTCGGAAGAGTTGTCGGCGGAGCCATGTTCAGTTCACTTCGTATTTCTGCGCGACCGTATCCGTGACATCAAAAAGAGAGCCGCAGCAGCACCTGCGTCCAGCAGAGCCATTACAACTGTAGGATCTTCCGGCGAATGGACGCAGCCGCCAATCAGCGCGAATGCGTTTCTGGTCGTCAGAATAAATAACGAACGTTTTCCTTTGCATGGGATATCTCCAATGTTAGTTTTAACCTGACTTGAAGGACTCACGTACGCTACTTAAGGATAGAAACATAAGAATACAGCACTGCATCAGCCAACAAATAGACTTTATTCTAATTGCCGTCGAAAAATTTCCTGTAGTTGTCTTTTGAGCTGATGACAGTGTTCTGCTACAAGGTCCATGAATATTTCTTGGTCCCGAATTGAATGCTGCCGTTCATAAGCGGTTGGTAATCTGCTGATATCGTAATTTTTACGCTCGCCGCTTTTTTTTGCGGCTCTTTCAACCGCACTCCGAGCCCCGGAAAGTCAAAATTGCTCGATTGAAGTGGTACTGACTTGCTTGGAGCGACTCAACGCCGCTGAAGTCATTTCCACTCTTGTCCCTAGAGAGTGTCACGTGCAAGTTCATCATTTCAGAAATAGTTACGCAAAAGTTATGTTTATCCGGCGCGGGAATCGCGCTTTGCTTGCAGGCTGCAGACTGCGGGAACAAGCAACCTTTCGGTCGGTGTGAACGGTAATCACGCCATGTTGAGAAATACTCTTCCTACAATTTTTGCGAATGCCTTCCCCGATCAACTCAATTGAGTCGCCCATCGGCATCGTAATGATGACTTTGACCAGTTCGGGAACCAGGAATGCGTAGACTGTGACGAGTGTAATCCGGATCAAGAAAACCTGCCGGGCTAAGTCAAGGAAAGCGATAGTGTGTTCCGCCGCTTTACTAGTGCGGTCACACAACAGCGAGGCAATGCCTGACTGACAGTTGTTAACGAGCTGGATTTCGCCCTCGACTTTAGGTTTGCACAAGAGACAACGACGGCGCCGAATCAGGCGCATGATGTCGAACCTTTGGTAGTGGCATAGGCCGTTCTCTCACTTAATGCAACAGAGCAGATGGAGCGTCTCTTTGGCGGTTCTGACCCGATGACCGGGCAAAAAATTCGTCAAGGCTCCGGATTACTGACAAGAAACTTGCGGCTGAATCGCTGTCGGTCAGGGGTACAACCGTAAATGGGGAGGTCACTTTGTGGCACACAAAAGATCATAGAACAGACGATCAATTGAACCCCTTCAAACTGATCAGGTCCTTGCGTGTTTTAAGTGCTCTGGCACCCGGGCTGGATCGTACCGATCATAGCTTCAAGAATTAGGGGCGGATCCACTTCGTCAGAGTGAGCCGCAGAGATTGTTTGGGCGAGGTATCTCCCGAGCGCTTTCTCTCCACACACTTGATCCCAATAACGCAAGGACTGGACGTGCATTTCTTCCAACCGTGCTTCGTCAGCAAGAAGTGGAAGTAGAACGGCTTCCAACTCAGTCCAACTTTCGATCTGAATCGCTGGCACACCACGGTAGTACCACTCATCCGGCATGGGATTTGTAATGACAGCACAACCACTCTTCAGACCCTCGAAGAAGCGCCATGTGTCGGCAACCGACCCGCGGGGAGCGAGACACACTTTCGAATCCATCAGGCGCTGAGCATAATCGCGAATGTCAGACAGTTCACCGGTTGAAGTCTGCTTGTGAACCCGAATCGTCTGCCCCGAAACGAGATGGGGATGCTTTTTTTCAATTGCCGCGACTGCATCAACGAGCGCCTGCCGTGCTAGGATCTTAGGCGAGGAAATGACCTTGCGATAACTGAAGTCTGAACGAACTGCTATTCCACCAGAAAAATAGTAGTTCCGATTCCGCTCCTGCATCTTCTTCACGGGCACCTCGACTAGTGATGCAGATCCCCAAGGGAGATGAGCGATGTTGGCCTTCGAGTGAACTTTCGGTGGCCAAGAAGACGGTGGGATCTGGTAGCGCACCCAGCTGCGCAGATGAAACATCCAGTTTCGTAGATGCTTCGCTGCTAGCAGCACCTTGAGGTGGTTGAGGGGAGACCAGCGACGCACCCCAAGGAACGGGCGGCGACCCATGACCCGAGCTACAAGCCGAACATGCCGGGCGTAGCGCGGAATCAATCCACTCTCTTCGCCGATAAGAATCGCTACAACATGATGTCCAAGTTCCGGGAGCGAGTCGTTATCCCACGTGAGATAGCAACTGATTTCTTCGTCCTGCAGATGCTGTTCCATCTCAACAAGTGCCTTGCCGAAATACAGGCAATCTCTGGGAAGTTTGGGGTCGGGGTTTTGGGGGTCCCATTCACGAGGCGATGCATTTCGTTCCACGATGAAATGACGGATCATCCTTTTGCGCACTCCAAATGAACTTGCATCAGCATTATTATTTGCAACATTTGTGTAGACTCAACAGTGACTTGAGCTTTGCTCTACCTCGGCGGTCCTTGCCCGTGGTTCTGGCGTATGACCGGCTGCCGTTTAAGGTTATCTGTCAATAAAAGCACGAAGTAGCCCTATTTGAGTAGTAGGCGAGTGGGCGGCGTGAGCCAGGCAACGCACGGAGGGCCAAGTTCTGTGATCTGGAAGTAAGCGAAACCCTAGAGGCTCCGATTCGTTGGAAGAAGAGAACTCGGGTCTGAGCCGGAGATAGCAGATATGAATCCTGGAAGAGGAGATGTTGAAGATACGCTGTGCGAGTCGCTTCGCGCAGGTACGGCGTTCGGTAGGAGAACTGGATACTTAGTCTCTCGTTGATCCTGAGTACCAGCATTTCGGCAATACCAATGTCCTTCTTGGTACATTATCGACGTCGAGCGGATGAGGAAATCGGAGTTGAGGTTTTGTAGATCTCACTCGTTTCTTGTTGAGCAGTGTGAATTCCATGTTGCGAGGAACCACAAGGTCACCCCGCCTAAACTGTCCAGAAAAGTTGTTTGGATGGATGTGCACGACGTGAAATAGGTTCAGGAGCTTGTCGAATGTACTGGAGATCAGGTTGAAAGCAAAAGGGTCGAACATTTTCTCCAAACTGTGGAATTCAATAATCATGATTCTGAACTGATCGAGAAGCTCCTCGGGCGTACTGAGGACCACAGCGTATTCTGAGCTCTCGATGTCCATCTGCAAGAGCAAATCTTTCCCATAGTCTTTGAGATACTTATTCTTCCAGGATGAAAGTGTGATAAATCTCTCCCCATCGGAGGCCCCCAGAAATTTCTTCTCAAAAGTGAATTCAGGCCGATCTATCGGCGGCGCTTCAACAGAATAATCGGCAAGAAATGAGTGGATCTTCCGATCGGCCAATTGATTTTCAAAATTGGCAATCACGCTGACACCTGGAGAGAAGCAATACTCAATGCCCTCAAGATCGTTTGGGACCAAATATCCGCCATCGCCATTGCCGCCAATTCGAATCAGATCGAATCCGCAATCCAAAGGTCTTAATTTGTTAATTAGAGCGCGTATCTCAGCGCCTCTTGTTTGGCGAAGGACCACAAACGGACCTGTTGCGAAGAGTAGAGATTCCGTTGAACGCTTGACTCCCGCAATCATACCCGCTCCCTATAGCTTTCTTCGCGCTGTGAATAGCGCTCCGCCTGCGCCGATACTATCAGCTGAGTAGCGGCTATTTCTTGCCAGGAGACAGCTAAGACTGTAGGTACGTATTTCCGTACAGCCGACCATCCACTCTCAACAAGTGTACTGCTTGAAGTCGTCCGAATGGGATCTTCTCATGACGGCGAAGAATACAAGCGCTGGACAGGGCGCTAGAATTGTCCCAATTCTTCAAGTGATCGGAGCAGGTGGCGCGCGCCCCGCCCACTTCATGCAGCTGCCGAATCCATCTATGAGCGGGTCAATCCAAAGTGCTTCTTGAGCGAATCAGCCCAGAGTTGTCTCGGAGGTCTGGGCCGCGGATTCTGACCAAGGAGAGCAAACATGGCCGCTGAGGTTTGTTTATTTGTTCGCGATAAGGCTAGGGCGGAGATTGTGAATTACCGCGAATACAGATATATTCTCGTCAACGATATTCTTGCTTAGCCGAAGAGGAACTTTTGGCCATCATTGCCAGTGAACGCATTTTATCGCGAGGCACGAGAGGCGGCGCCAGATATAGATCGCCTGGTGAAGCTGGCCGAAGGTTGCAGGCAGGAAAATTCAGGTGAGCGAGTCCGACCAATATTCAATGCCTTTGGGCTGCTCGATCCGGAAACGTAGACTTTAACGAGTTGCAGTTCTTCATTGGAGGAATGAGTCAATGAGTGTGGGGCAGTCGTTCGACAGCAACTTTCCGTTATGTTCTTGTGGCAGCGCGCCGCGCTCGCCAACTGCAAAATGGCTCACCCCCTGGTCGTCTCTCACGTTTGCGGAAAGCAGTCAAGATTGCGCGGGACGAGATTGCCGCAGGTAAAGTGACTATATGAAGAGCGATACTCCGGTTCTGAAGCCCGAAGTTGCGGGCGCGGACACCCTAAAGTTTGCCATCTCATAAAACTTTCCGGGCCTACGAAAAGTGGGCAAAGGGCACGGGATGAAAGTCCATGTGTCCTTTGCCGGTGTCTCGAAGTACGATCCGGAATTTCACGTCGCTATCACACACGAGGGAGTATTGAAGAGATGGGCGTCGACATACAGGGTCTTCGGCTGCTACTACGAAGCAGAAGTACTGCTTCATATGAGAACTTTCTCATGCTGGGACGCCAATGGTGCCACGTATCGGCGGATCATTTAAAGAAAGAGTTAGCGCAGACTCTTTCTCCTATCGCCAATATTGAATCCGCGATAGTACGGGCGCAAGAATCCCGCTACATCGAGCCTGTTTTAGAAGTATTGGGCGCTCATAAAATCGAATCGATGGATTTCTCCGACTATGAGGGCGCGACCATCGTTCACGATCTGAATGAGCCTGTCCCTGACACTCTCAAGGGCAAATTCTCCTGTATATTCGATGGTGGGACGACTGAGCACGTCTTCAACTTCCCACAGGCGATTAAGAACGCAATGGAAATGGTTGCTGTTGGCGGGCATTTCCTGGGAGTCGTTCCAGCCAACAATTTTTCAGGTCATGGTTTCTACCAGTTCAGTCCTGACATTTACTGGCGTATTTTTTCCGAACCGAACGGATACGAAGTCGAAGAGATGAGTGTCTGCGAGACGCATCATGGCGCCCCATGTTACTCCATTGACGATCCTGAGAAACTTGGGCGTCGCGTCGAGTTTACGAACAGCCGGCCAACCTATCTGATGGTAAGAGCACGCCGTTTGTGGCAGAGTGAGATTTTCAAATCAGTACCGCAGCAGACGTACTACACAGTCAAGTGGTCATCGCAGATTGATACTGTGAACTTGCTGTCACGGCGCGCGAGTCTTCGCGAATGGGCGAAGCAAACACTTCGAGAATCAGTTAAGAAGAGCTTAAGACCACTCATGCCGCTCAGACGTCAACTACGTTTTTCCGGGTTTAAAAAAATCTAGCCCTGCGCGTACTCAAGTGCTTCGTGTATTCAGTGCTTGAAGACCTGCAACTTCGGCTCGGATTGCACTGATCGAGCTATTTCAGAGTAAGCTCAAGTGTTCGCCCGTCATCAAGTGCAGCATTGTAAAGGATTTCGTTCAGGCGAAAATGCTGTGTGGCGCATGAGAATCTCTGCGTTCTTAAGCTTACGTGTCTTCCGCTACGCCATGAGGATTTTCTGCGCGTACGCCTGGACCGCTTTCAGCGTGTCTGGCGCATGCTTGATGCCGCCTGACAGTTCCTGTCCGGCGATTTCGGTCATGTCGTGAACGATTTCAGCATGAGGAAGCATTGCTCTTTGGGAGACCCCTGATCTGCCTTTGCTTTAAGCCGAAGTAGGGCTTGCGCGTCAGAGAGCCTCTCGTTGGCGCCGTATGCATGTATGCAGGGGACAATTTGTGATTGCTACGACGTGGAATGGTAAAGCCCTTTTGTGGTCTTGGTGCGCGATGGTCCTGTAGAGTGACTTGTTGACCGGAGAGAACTCGCCATAAATTTTAGCTTGTATGCAAATACGCCATGCCCAGTTTAGCGGTTTCGTAAAAATCATCAAGAATTACCCGCCAGATTTGCGCTGTACTCCACCATGGGCTAGTATGCGTGCTCTGCCGATGCGACGAAAATGATGTACGCCAGGCGAGCGGGCATCAACCGAGAGTGAGAAGTGGCGCTCCCGCAATCGACGACTGGCTCGTTATGAAGTGCCTTCCATATTCGTCGTCACTTGTCCGCTGTGACACCGGAAAATGGTGAGCTGTTCGATGGGTTATCTTCGAAGCTGGGGCAGAGCCCGTGGCGAGAGTGCGCTGAACGGATTTTGGCAGGATACTTGCCCTAGAGGCTTGCTGTTTATCCACGGAACCACCGCCGCGACAGCGCATCGATTGCCCGCATGCTATCTGGTAGTTTAACTGCTGTAAGGCGCCATGCTGTAACGGAGACTCTAGGTATATCCCGCATCTCCCAGTCGCCTCGCGGACGCTGACGGGAGTGCGCTTTTGTCCCGGAGACTTCACAAATTGCCCAGATTGCACATCCGCCTAACAAATCGAGTCCTAGAACTCAGGAATGCCACGCGACGACCTTTGAGCCCGCGTTCAGAAGCGGCAAGGTCGCTTGGGATAGATGTACACAGAGGACTGGAGTATATATGATAACCTATGACGCAGGTCGCTTAGGAGCATCAGCGGGCCGATAGTGCTGGCTAAATTGTTGTTGCTGTTACGTTTGTTCAACCACTTTGAATCTAGAATCTTGTTCTCGCCTTATTACAGTCGGAGCTTGCGTAACTTGTTTGGCATGGATTGATTTGCGTGCCACAGTTAACCGGTATTGGAGAAGTATTCTAGGGATGGTCGAGGAGTTAACTGCTTGAAAAAGGCGATTATTACGGGTATCACAGGGCAGGATGGTGCATACTTAGCAGAATTTCTACTGGCTAAGGGTTATCAAGTTCATGGTGTGAAACGTAGGAGCTCATTATTCAATACTAACCGTATCGATCACCTGTATGAAGACCCGCATGTCAAGACCCGACATCTTATTTTGCACTATGGAGATATGACCGATTCGTCTAGCCTGACTCACATCATTCAACAAGTACAACCCGATGAGATATACAACCTTGCGGCTCAAAGCCATGTGAGGGTTTCGTTTGAAGAACCAGAATATACGGCCAACTCCGACGCACTTGGAACACTGCGTCTCCTCGAAGCACTTCGCATTCTTGGTCTAGAAAAGAAAACGCGCTTTTACCAAGCCTCCACGTCAGAGCTCTACGGTTTGGTTCAAGAAATTCCACAAAAAGAGACTACACCCTTTTATCCGCGGTCACCATACGCAGCGGCAAAACTTTACGCCTATTGGATCACAGTCAATTACCGCGAAGCATATGGGATATTTGCCTGTAATGGAATTCTGTTTAATCACGAATCTCCGCTGCGCGGTGAAACTTTCGTTACACGGAAAATTACGCGCGCGCTCGCCCGGATCAAAGTCGGATTGCAAGACACACTCTACCTTGGAAATATTGATGCACTCCGTGATTGGGGACATGCGCGAGATTACGTTCAAATGATGTGGCTAATGCTGCAGCAGGAATTTCCCCAAGACTATGTTATAGCGACCGGTCAGCAATATAGCGTCAGAGACTTTATTAATGCTGCAGCCGAGCATCTTGAAATGTCCCTTCGTTGGGCAGGAACGGGTACAGAAGAAAGTGCATACGACAAAGACGGCAGGGTAATTATTGCGGTGGATCCTCGCTATTTCCGACCTACAGAAGTGGAAACGTTGCTGGGCGATGCTTCTAAAGCGAAGCGTCAGCTAGGGTGGGAGCCAACCATATCGTTTTTAGATCTGGTTCATGAGATGGCTGATGAAGACTTGAAAGCAGCGCAACGCGATGCGCTAGTTCGAAAACACGGTTTCTCGACATATAACTTTCACGAGTCCTGAGAATGGGGAACAATATAGATGGACAAATATAACCGCATTTTTGTGGCCGGGCATCGTGGGCTCGTAGGCTCGGCCATCCGCAGAGGACTAGAAGGTGCTGGATACAACAATCTGATCCTGCGCACACACACCGAGGTCGACCTGAGAGATAGCCGAGCGGTTGACAGCCTATTTGAAGAAACCAAGCCCGAGTATGTATTCCTCGCGGCTGCTAGAGTAGGCGGGATATTGGCAAATGACAGGTATCCTGCGGACTTCATTCGCGACAATTTAGAAATACAAACAAACGTTATTGAGGCGAGCCGTTGTGCCGACGTAAAACGGCTACTTTTTCTTGGATCGAGCTGCATCTATCCCAAACTCTGCCCACAACCAATTCGCGAGGACTATTTACTGACCGGTCCACTTGAGGCTACGAATCGTGCCTATGCGCTGGCCAAGATTGCGGGCATTGAGATGTGCTGGTCCTATAATCGCCAGTACGGTACCAAATTCTTAGCCGCAATGCCCACTAATCTCTATGGACCAGATGACAATTTTGATCTGCAAACCTCGCATGTGCTTCCGGCGCTCATTCGGAAAACATTAGAAGCTAAGGGCAGGGGTGACAAGGCTATCATCGTGTGGGGAACGGGGTCGCCTCGCCGAGAGCTGTTATACAGCGATGATCTGGCAGAAGCCTGTATCTTCCTTTTGAATCTGTCCGATCAAACATACGAATCTCTATTATTCGCAGAAGCGCCCCCTCTAATAAACATCGGTACGGGTGAGGATGTGTCCATCCAGGAGCTAGCAGAAACAGTCTGCCGCGTGTTAAAATACGAGGGTTATCTTACCTTTGACACATCCCATCCAGATGGGACACCGCGCAAACTATTGGATGTCTCGCGCATGAGAGCATTAGGGTGGCGGCATAGGATTTCTCTTGAAGAGGGTATCCGCTCAGTGTATGAGTCCCTACGTAATTCTGACTTCGCCCAACTACAGTCAGTGTAATGAGATTGTGCGATACGATACTATCGCTCCAAACATCGCGTTCAGCCACAGAAGAAGGAGAGACATCGCATCAATCAACTATCGGAAGCTCCTTCGTTAAGCAATCTAGAATTTCATGCTGTTTCCACTTCGGGTATAACCACGATTTTGCCGGCAGTCGAACCGCAAGCCGAAGCAACTGGTAGCCGAGCAGGCGCTGGGACATCGTCGGCTTCAAGGCTGTGCTCTCAAAAAAGTGGAAGGCCCACCGGTAACCCGCTATGGGTCCCCATTCGGTGCCGATTACGCATGGATTGTGTTCTGGGCGATAGTGTTCTCGCCATTTGGACTGAATGTGAGAATGTAAGACGCCGGGCATCAGGCTGCCAGATCGAGAATCCACGGCATTCAGGGTGTGTTGCTCCTACCATCTAAAATTTATGGGAAGAATGATCTTCCGCCTTGCGCAGCTCTATGGTCCTAAGCCGATCGACTCAGCAGATTCACAACGATATTGAGAAAACACTTGCCAAGAGTATCCGCCAATACAGACATTACGGATCTCGTCACTGCTGTGATGGTGTCGGTGGTTAAGTTCATTCTAATCGGCACCGTCGAGAGGCCATGCATGGATAGATCTTGGCTCTTCAAACGTTTCCGTCAATTGCAAATCACAGTCGCGGGAGCAGACTCAAACACCATTATATCGTGTGGCCAATATGATCTTGACTGATTACTTTAGGCGCGCCTGGAGTTTCATCCGCTGGATGCCGAAAAACTCCTTAAATGGATTTAGATTTCGTGTTCCCTATTTCAGGGGAACTAACTTCAAGATGCCGTCTCGAATACGAGTCGTAAAAGAAAAAGTAGCTTTGCACTATCTAGACGAGGCGGGTGTAGGCCCAGATTTCATTGAATGTTTCATTTATAACGTTTATGGCCTTGGCCACGCACTTGGATCAGTGCGAACCATCCTCGACATTGGAGCGAACGTGGGGTTCTTTTCTCTCGCGGCCAGAGGATACTACCCCGAAGCAATCATCCACGCGTATGAACCCAATCCTCGGATTCAAGCAGTGCTTCGCGCAAATATCGATAAACTTAGCATCAAGGCCTATCCAGAAGCAGTCGGAGGAAGAACTGGGCAGGTAACGCTGAACGACGCATCAGTCTCCAACATGGCACGCACTTGCCCAAGCGGAGATGGGAGCGGCAGTATAGCGCAAATCTCTCTCGACTCCGCTATCAAGCGACTGGGTGGCTCAGTCGATCTGCTTAAGATGGATTGTGAGGGAGCAGAATGGGAGATGTTCTGTCTTGTCGACTGCTGGGATTCGATCAAGAACGTCCGAATGGAATATCATCTCTACAACGGCGAATCCGTGGGGCAGGTTGTAAAAGCGCTCTCCGGTCTGGGATTTCGGATCATCCGCTTGAAACCGCGGCGCAACAACATGGGAATAATTTGGGGAAAACGTGACTGATATCCCGGACACGACAACGCCTGTTGTATTAATTGTCTTTAACCGCCCGGAGCCGACGCGGCGCGTCTTTGCAGCAATCGCAAAGGCTCGTCCGTCGCGACTTCTAGTGATTGCTGATGGGCCTCGACTGGACCGTCTGGGAGAGTCAGAACGCTGCGCTGAGGTGAGGCAGATTGTTTCCAGGATTGACTGGCCCTGTAAGGTAGATACCAACTTTGCTGCCGAGAATATGGGCTGCCGCAGACGAGTGATCTCAGGTCTCAATTGGGTCTTTTCGCTGGTTGAGGAAGCAATCATTCTCGAAGATGATTGCCTGCCGGATCAAAGCTTCTTTCAATACTGCACAGAATTACTGGAGCGCTACCGCGAGAACTACCACGTCGGATTGATTGCGGGGTTTAACTATGAAGGCAGTTTCCGTTATCCGCGCAGCTATTATTTCAGTTTGCTCGTCCCGATATGGGGCTGGGCTACATGGCGTCGTTCCTGGGAACAATATGACGAGCGCATGGAAGGTTGGCCGGAAGCGAGGCGAGGTGATCTGTTGGAAAGGCTTTTTCCCAACCAAAGCGTTATAGCTTACTGGGAAGGTATTTTCGACCGAATGTATGATGGCACCGGGCCGAATACCTGGGATTACCAATGGACTTACACGTGCTGGAGCCGAAACTGGCTCAACATCCTCCCAGCCAAAAACCTGGTCCAGAATATAGGCTTCGGAGAAGGCGCGACGCACACTACAAATCCGCATCCGATTGCGGCTATCCCAGCGGATAAAATGGCGTTTCCCCTGACCCATCCGCTTGAAATTACCTGCTGGCAAACTCGCACCATGAAGCTGCAGAAGAGCGTCTTCGTCCCTTCGCTTTTCCGAAAAGTGAAAGAAAAAATGTCGCGAACCCTGCTGAGAGGCTCGTCAAGGGCGTAACACAAGTCAGGTCAAACTTTGCGAAGCTGCAGAGTTATTGCGGTCAGTTGAGGAAATAAGATGCGGGTTGTGCATGTGTCTTACAGCGTAAAAGGAGGTGCCGGAAGAGCAGCCCTGCGGTTGCACCAGAATCTAATAGATCTAGGTACAGATTCTCTCATCTTTGCACTCGACGAAGGGACTACATTGCCTCCCTCATTTCAATCCGGGCCACTGGATAGGTTTCTAGCTCGCTACATGAAAAACATCGATAAACTTCCAAATAAGTGGCACCCCGGCCATGCTAGGGTGAGTTGGAGCAATAACTGGGCTCCCAACCTTACTCTTCGCAGGATAAGTGAACTGAAGCCGAACATAGTCCATTTGCATTTTATCGGAGCTGGCACGTTTCCGATCCGTGACTTCCAATCACTCCAATGTCCTATTGTGTGGACGCTCCATGACATGCTGGCGTTCACAGGGGGCTGCCACTACACCGGCGGTTGTGAGCGATTT
>NZ_LMUM01000004.1:170526-205007 GCF_009765985.1 Acidobacterium sp. S8 | reverse complement strand
GGCTTCAGCGATTCAAGCTGGCTTTGCGACTGCTTGAGCGAAGCGTCAAACTTCGACTGATCGGCGCCATCGAGCGCCTTCAGATCGACAGACTGAATCGATTTCTCGAGCGTAGCCTCGTCACCCTGCTGGTTCTTCGAAAGGCTCGGAACGAGCAACGCGGCCGAGAGAAACTCCTTGCGCAGATCGTCAGGATTCGGACGGCTCTCCGAGAAGTCGATCTTGAATTGCGCGTTGTGGAAACGCTTTTGATCGACCGTCTGCAGCAGCTTCACAGCGACCAGAACTTTTTGTCCCGGCTTGGCATGATCGAGCAGTACGATCGGTTCCAGATCATCGCCCAGCGCCACGCGGCTGCCGTTGAAATAAATAATCTGCGGCATCGGGCCGTTCGCTTCGGCGGCAAATCTGAACCAGATACGCGTATCAGTCAGGTCGTAGCCATGCAGCGTCTTAGGTACTTCTACCCAGCGCCGGAACCATGCCGCTTCGCCCGAAGACTCGAAGCCAGGCTTTACTGTCTGCCAGCTTGAATCATCGAGGTCTGTGCTCTCGCCGTGCGCAACATCGCCGGCGTGAAAGCGCCACTCGCCTGCGGGTAAATGGTCAAGCTCCCCAAGTCGTTGCACAACTTCCTGCGCTCCGCTGGGCATTGATTTAGTAATCTGTGCTACTTCCTGCGCATCTTGCGCATGCACAGCAGAGGAAAAAAACAGCGCAGTGGCGCAAATCGTGCCCCATGCCACACCGCGACCCAATCCAGTCTTCACCTGCAAATCTCCTTGCTCTTGATTCCCGCGTTACCTCGGCAGTAGCCTTTCTCAGAACAACGGGTAGAGACGGGTCGAATTATATTCCTCTGAAACGAAAAGTGGAAACGATTCCATTCCAGATATTCGGACCTCTCCTTTCTTGACCAAAGTTGGAGCGCTTTTTCCTCGAACACAGCCAAACCGGCTGGCCCGCTCCTTCCGCCCGGCGAGACCCATTCGGAACCCCGTGGCAAAGCCCAATCGCAGGATATGGGGGTTTCCAGACTCCGATTTAGTAGACTCAACATCAGATGATGCGCCGCCTGCCCGCCAGCCTGATCTTCCTCTGCCTCACCGCCTCCGTTGCCACAGCACAGGGTACCCGTATCTGGACGCAGCAGCGCGTCGAAGACCTCGAAAAAGGCACCCCCCAGGGCGTAGTCATTCGCAGTGACGGCACCCTCGAAGCCGGCCCTGAAAGCAAACAGATCGCTATCACTCCATCGACCTACGTTTGGTCCATCGCCGCCGACAGCGCAGGCAACGCCTATGCCGCGACCGGTTCACCAGCCACAGTTCTGCGGGTCACGTCAGACGGCAAGATTGCAAAAATCTTCTCGAGCAAGGATCTTTCCGTGCAGGCCGTCCGAGTCGGCAAGGATGGGTCGATATACGCAGCGACATTACCTTCGGGCAAGGTCTACAAAATTCCCGCTGATGCTGCCGATCTCGACGAGAGTAAGGCCGAGGTAGTCTTCGATCCCACACAGACAGAAGAAAAGCCGAAATACATCTGGGATCTGGCCTTCGACGGCAGCGGCCAGCTCTACATCGCGACCGGAGGTCCGGCAGCGGTCTATCGCGTCGATGTCTCAAAGGCTAACTCAAAACCAGTCCTCTTTTTCAAAAGCGATGAGCAGCATATTCGTACCATCGCCTTCGACAAGGCAGGAAACCTGATCGCGGGATCGGACGGTAGCGGCCTCGTCTATCGCGTGGACAACAGCGGGAAAGGCTATATTCTCTACGACGCTCCCAAGCGCGAGATCACCTCGCTGACAGTGGGGGATAACGGCACTATCTACGCCTCCGCAGTAGGAGGCAAAGGACCCGGCCCTTTACCTCCGCTGCCGGTCCAGGGAATTCCATCCGTCACCGCCACAATTACAATCGTGCAGCCCGGCTCGGTGCAGGCTTTTAACGGTAATACGGTCATTCCCGATGGCTCAGAGGTCTACTCCATCCCCGCGCACGGCGCTCCGAGCAAAATCTGGTCAGCTCATGATGACATCGTTTACGCCCTGCACTGGTCGCCGCAGGGCCTGCTTGCCGCCTCCGGCAATCGCGGACGCATTTATCGCATCGCGGATGACGGTCAGTACGCAGACATCGCGCATCTTGAAGCTTCGCAGGCCGTGTGCTTTGCCGACTCCCCACGCGGACTTTACGTCGCCACCGCGAACACCGGGAAAGTCTATCTTTTGAGCCACGCACAATCTGCTGAGAGCACTTATCTCAGCGACGTCTTCGATGCCGGAGTCTTCGCGCAGTGGGGCCGCGCTGAAGTCGATGCAGCTTCTACCGGCTATGAACTCTATGCGCGCGCAGGCAACATCGAAAACCCGCAGCGTGCCTGGAGCGACTGGAAAAAAGTTACCTCCAATAACGGTCCGCTCGGGCTTGAAAGCTCGCGCTTTGTGCAGTGGAAAGTTGTACTCCATCCCGGTGCTACCGTCGGTTCCGTTGGCATTAACTACCTGCCAGTGAACATGGCTCCGGTGATCGATGACATTGCTGTCGTACCGGGCGCGCGCGTAAATGCGCAACCGTCGGGGCAACCATCGCAAAACATATCCATCAACTTCAATGCGCAGCCGAATCCTATCCTGCAGCTTAATAGCGAGTCCGGACGTGAGCCGCTCTCCGGCATCCGCGATAAGTCTGCCGTAACGGCGCGCTGGGCCGCGCATGACGACAATGGAGATGAGATTGTCTACAACCTCTTCTATCGCGGCGATAACGAAACCAACTGGCAACTGCTGAAGGCCAGGGTTACAGATCGGTTCTATACCTTCGATTCCACCTCTCTGCCCGATGGCGCCTATCGATTGAAAATCGTGGCCAGCGATGCGCCCTCTCATAATCCCGGCGAGGCCTTAACCGCAGAGCGCGTAAGTGATCGATTTCTCATCGACACCACGCCACCCGTGCTTTCGGCAATGGAAGCGCGCATCCTGAACGGGAAAATTCGCGTAACTTTGACAGCTACAGATAGCGCAACGCCAATAGGCCACGCTGAGTATTCGGTCGACGCAGGCCCCTGGCAATATGTCGAACCCGTCGGCAAGCTGTCGGATTCCCTCACCGAACACTACGACTTCGAAGCGCAGCCTAAACCGTTGCCTGCGGGCGCGGAACCGCCTGCCAATCCAACCGAACATTTGATTACAGTCCGCGTCTTCGATCGTTACGAGAATGCAGCAGCGGCGAAAGCAGTCGTTCGGTGAGATTCGAGCTCTTTGTTGCAGCCCGCTACTTAAGAGCGAAACGAAGGCAGGCCGTCGTAGGTGTAATTACCGCCATCTCGGTCGCCGGAGTCGCAGTAGGTGTCGCTTCGCTGATCATCGCCCTTGCCATCACGAATGGCATGAGCCACGACTTGCGCGAGCGGTTGCTGAGCTCGACCGCCCATGTCATGCTCATGCGGGTCCAGAGTGACGGTATTCGTAACTGGCGTGAGCTGACGGAACGCATGCGGAGGCTTCCCCACGTCACCGCAGCCGCGCCCGGTCTCTACGAGCCGGTTCTTATCTCGCGCGGCGCGCTTTCCGGCGGAGCGGAGTTGAAAGGGATCATTCCGGACGAAGAGCGCGGTGTCAGCGATCTGCTTTCGCAAATCAAATCGGGCAGCGCAGTTCCGCTCTCGCAGCCAATCAATATTGCGTCCACAGACGAGGCGAACCACGCCACGCCACCCATTGTGATCGGCTACGATCTGGCAAACACGCTTGATGCCAAGGTTGGCGATACAGTAAACGTCACCAGTCCACAAGGCGAGCTGACTCCCTATGGAATTGTTCCCAAATATCAGCGCTTTCAGATCGCAGGCATCTTCCATTCCGGCTTCTATCAGTACGATTCCGGCTTCGGATTTGTCCGGCTGGTCGATGCGCAGCATCTCTTCGGAGAGCCCGATGTTGTCTCTGAAATTGCTTTCAAGGTCGACAATCTTTACCACGCCGATCGCATCGGTAAAGAGATCGAGCAGGCCGCAGGTCCCGGATTTGAAACCACAAACTGGATGGAACAGAACCGCGAGCTCTTCAAAGCACTGAAACTCGAGCAGATTGTTACCTTCATCGTTATCGGTTTGATAGTATGCGTGGCAGCACTGAATATCCTCATCGCGCTCACCATGATGGTCATGGAGAAGACGAAAGACATCGCCGTGCTGATGTCGCTGGGCGTGCAGCCCGGTCAGGTGCGGCGCATCTTCCTCATACAAGGCTTCCTCATCAGTATTTTGGGAACCATCATCGGTCTCCTTCTCGGTTACGCCATATCCTGGGCGGGGGCACGTTATCACTTCCCGTTGTCGGCGGATGTATATTCCATTGATTACCTGCCCTTCGCTCCTCGGGCTATGGATGGTGTCATTGTTTCGCTCGTTTCGCTCGGAGTCTCTTTGCTGGCCACTCTGTACCCCTCCAGCTCTGCTGCAAAAGTGCTTCCCGCCGAAGCGTTGCGCTATGAATAATGGGACAACCCAAAAAGCTGTATCGGCCTCGAATAAGCGAATGTCTGCACGACCGCAAGATTGTCTCTACCCGCTCACCTGCGCTTTGCTCATCTGGATTCTTACGCTTTCCCAGTGCCTCGCATATTCGGTTCTTACTCACCAGCAGATCATCGATCTTGCCTGGGGTCCTTCAATCAAACCGCTCCTGCTCGCACGCTACCCCAATACAACCGCTGAAGAACTGCGGGTAGCGCAGTCCTACGCATACGGCGGCTGCGAAATACAGGATGCGGGTTATTATCCGTTCGGAAACACTCTGTTCAGCAATCTCACCCATTACGTCCGCACCGGCGATTTCGTCGCCAGCCTGATTCGCAATGCACGAAACGTAAACGAGTTGGCCTTCGCTCTTGGAGCTCTATCTCACTTCGTTGGAGACAGTGTGGGGCATCAGGATGCCGTCAATCCATCGACCGCCATCGAATTTCCGAAACTTGCCTTGCGGTATGGACATTCCATTACCTACGACGAAAGCCCGCACGGCCACGTCCGTACTGAGTTCGCATTTGACATCGATCAGCTGACGAAAAAACACTTCGCTCCCTCCGCCTATCTCAACCACATTGGCTTACGGGTCTCGGTCGAGCTCTTGGATCGGGCGTTTTACGAAACATATGGCATACATTTGAAGATAATTCTGGGAAACGAGCGCCGAAAAGCGGTCATCAGCTCGTACCGTCACTCGGTGCGCTCTTTCCTGCCAAATTTTGCGCACGCCGAAGTGCTGATTCACCAACATGATTTCCTCCCAGATCCGGATACTGAGGAATTCCAGAAGCTGGATAAGCGCATCCAGGAGGCGGACTACAACCATGGGTGGCAAAACACGCGCAAAAAGGCAGGAATCGGCACCCATTTGCTCGCTTTTTTCGTCATCATTGTGCCTAAAGTTGGACCAGCTTCCGATCTATCTATCAAAATCCCAACTGAAGAGACTGAAAGCAAATATGTCGCCAGCGTGAACAGATCATTGGACTTATACGCCGAACTTCTAGGGCGCTTGCATCAATTCCCTGCCCAGACGCCGGAGGCGACCTTACAGCTGAATAATCGCGATCTGGATACCGGCTACATCGTCCAGCCCGGCGGCTATCCCCTGACAGATGAGACATATGCAAAGCTGCTGACGATCATTACCGCGAAGCCGGACCAACCCGCGCCCTCTGGGTTGAAACGGGACATTCTGGCGTATTATTCGGACCCAAAATCCCCCATCATTACCAAAAAAAATACAAAAGCCTGGCAGCGCGTCCAGAGCGAGCTGGCTGTCCTGCAAGGCATGCCTGTGGTTCCGATTCGATGAAAATAGCCTTGTTTTTGCTGCCGAAACGAAGATTTGCCGATTCCTTCAGATTTCGCAAGAACTGATGGAAATGTTTGGCAGGCCGCCTGCAACTATCTACTGAAAGTCGTCTACGCGCGTGTACCTGCCGGGAACATTTTGTTCGCTGACACAAAAACGTGCGAGCCAGCGCTTCCTTTTTGGTGTCCAACAGTGTTAGAGGTAAGTATGGGAACCTTCTCAACCAGCTCAGGCCTGCCTTCCGGGAATACGGCAATTTCTGGTCTGAGCCCTTCCACTGAACGCGCGCATCCATTAGTACAGGTCAAAAACCTGCGCAAGGAGTACACGACAGGGCGCGGAAAGCTGGTGCTGTTTGAAGGACTTAGTTTTGAGGTCGCGCAAGGCGATCTGCTGGCAATCGTAGGGCAATCCGGGGCAGGAAAAAGCACGCTTTTGCACATTTTAGGTGCTCTTGATACTCCTTCCGGCGGTGACGTATACTGCGCCTCAACCCCATTGAAAACGCTTTCGACCAAGCAGGCCTCCTCCTTCCGCAACCGGGAAGTCGGCTATGTCTGGCAATTTCACTATCTTCTGCCTGAATTTACGGCGCTGGAAAACGTTGCGATGCCGTTGCTTGCCAGAGGCCTATCGAAGGCCGAAGCCGGCAAATCCGCGCAGAAGTGGCTGGAACAAGTGGAGTTAGGGGACCGTACTGATCATCGAGCCGGCGAGCTTTCCGGTGGCGAACAGCAGCGCGTTTCACTCGCCCGGGCACTGGTTACGCAGCCAAAGCTGTTATTGGCGGATGAGCCCACGGGCGATCTTGACGGTGGAACTGCCGATCTGGTCTTTAGATTGATTGAGCGGCTGCATCAAAGCCATCACCTGACGTCCATACTTGTCACGCACAATATGGCGTTGGCGCGGCGATGTAGCCGGGTTCTGCGGCTCGAAAAGGGTCGCGTAGAAGAATTGCATCCGCAGGAGGTCTGAGCGGATCGAACTACGACCGAGAGAGCTGGCACAGCTATTTCGGATAAGCGGGATGGATGCGAGAGCACCCAGACCAAAGGCCGCACTCAACCGGGCCAGTTTTCAAGTGGGTTGATGGCGGCGGCACGGACGAAGGTATATGCAGTCTGCGAATAAACCCTCATAAAAGAAGGGTTTGGACGAAGTCCGAGATTCGACAACCGCAGCAGCCTTCTTAGGGGGAACATGTTCGAGCGCTATACAGAAAAAGCACGTCGCGTCATATTTTTTGCACGGTATGAGGCCAGCCAGTTTGGCTCCCCGTACATTGAGACCGAGCACCTGTTGCTCGGCCTGTTGCGTGAGGACAAGGCGCTGACCAACCGCTTTCTACGGTCGCATGCGTCAGTAGAATCCATCCGGAAACAGATTGAAGGGCATACTACCATCCGGGAGAAAGTTTCGACTTCGGTCGATCTTCCTCTCTCCAACGAATGCAAGCGCGTCCTGGCCTACGCGGCGGAAGAAGCCGAGCGGCTTTCGCATAAACACATTGGAACGGAACATCTTTTACTGGGACTTCTGCGCGAAGAGAAGAGTTTTGCGGCAGAAATACTGCATGAGCGCGGGCTGAAGCTGATCGCGATTCGCGAAGAACTGGCCCGGGCGACGCAGGAGAAGGCCCCGGCTCAGCAGCGCAACCGCGAGTCGAGCCTGCTGGCGGAATTTTCCCGCGACCTGACCCAGGCAGCCATGGACAACCAGCTCGATCCATTGGTTGGGCGCGATCAGGAACTGGAACGCGTGGTTCAGATTCTGTGCCGCCGCACTAAGAATAATCCCGTGCTCATCGGCGAACCTGGTGTGGGCAAGACGGCCATTGTCGAGGGACTGGCTCAGCGCATTGCTGATGGCGATGTGCCCAGCTTCCTGGCCGATAAGCGGGTGCTTGCTCTCGATCTCTCGTTGATCGTTGCAGGCACAAAGTATCGCGGCCAGTTCGAAGAACGGCTCAAGACGATCATGAAAGAGCTGATGGAGAACCAGAACTCCATCATCTTTATCGACGAGTTGCATACGCTGGTTGGCGCTGGATCGGCAGAAGGTTCGCTCGATGCGGCCAATATCCTCAAACCAGCGCTTTCGCGTGGCGAAATCCAATGCATCGGCGCGACCACGCCGGGGGAATACCGTAAGTCGATCGAGAAGGACCGCTCGCTTGAACGCCGCTTCCAGGCGGTGAAAGTTCCACCGCCGAACGAGGAAGACGCAATCAAGATCATCATGGGTATCAAGGACCGCTATGAGAAGTTCCATGCGGTCAGCTATACCGATGAGTCGATCATCTTTGCCGTGTCGCATTCGAATCGCTACATCCCTGACAGGTTCCTGCCCGATAAGGCTATCGACCTGATCGATGAGGCTGGCGCGCGGGTGAAGCTGCGGCAGACTTCCCTGCCCGAGGAAATCACTGAAGTGCACAAGCGGATCAAGTTCATTGTGCACCGCATGGACTCAGCGATTGCGAACCACGAATTCGAAAAAGCGCGGTTCTACTCGGATGAAGAACGTAAGGAACGCGAGAACCTGCGCGGACTGCGTGACAAGTATCATCTCGATGACTCAGCTGCCGGCATCGTCTCGCGTGAAGATATCGAGGATGTCGTAAGCCGGTGGACTGGTGTGCCGGTTACGTCCATTAAGGAAGAAGAAACCCAGAAGCTGCTGCGTGTGGAAGAAGAGCTGCACAAGCGCGTCATCTCGCAGGAGAAGGCCATTTCGGCGCTTGCCCGCGCGATTCGGCGCTCACGCGCCGGTCTGAAATCGCCGCATCGTCCGATTGGGTCGTTCCTCTTCCTCGGACCTACGGGCGTTGGTAAGACGGAAATGGCGCGTACGCTGGCGCAGTTCCTATTCGGCTCGGAAAAGGCACTCATACGCTTCGATATGTCGGAGTTCATGGAGAAGCATTCTGTCTCGAAGTTGATTGGTTCGCCTCCGGGATATGTGGGCTACGAGGAAGGCGGCCAGTTGACCGAACGGGTCAAGCGTTCGCCATACTCTGTCGTGTTGCTGGATGAGATTGAGAAGGCGCATCCGGATGTCTTCAACATCCTGCTGCAGGTCTTTGAAGATGGCCAGCTGACGGACGGCCTCGGCAACACGGTTGACTTCAAAAACACCATCCTCATCATGACCTCGAACATCGGGGCGCGGCATCTGCAACGGAAGCAGGGTCTTGGCTTCCAGAGCGACCGCGAAGACCTGGTGGTAGACAAGATCGAGGAACTGGTGAAGAACGAAGTTAAGAGAACGTTCAATCCGGAATTCCTCAATCGATTGGATGAAATTATCATCTTCCAGGCGCTCTCGGATGGCGACCTGATCCAGATTCTCGAACTGCTGGTACAGCAGCTCAACGCGAACCTGGCGCAGAAGGCTATCACCATCTCCGTTAATGAGGAGGCCAAGAAATGGATCCTCGAAAAGACGCTGGTGGACCGCACTTATGGGGCACGCCCGTTACGCCGTGCTCTGCAACGGTATGTAGAGGACCCGCTCTCGGAGGCGCTGATCGCCGGACACATCCAGGATCGACCCGCCTTCCTTGAGGTCTACCTGGAGAACAACCAGCTCTTCTATCGGCCCGTTGGCAAAGAAGGCGAACCCAGCAACACCGATGGCGTGCTGCTCTACAGCAACTAATCTAAGCTTCAGGCCTGAAAAAGCCCCGTTCCCTGCGGACGGGGCTCTTCTTTTGCGAAACGATTCTCGGCGGCAAAGCACCAAATATGTGACGCAACTCTGCGTCAGTTTTGGAAGGAGCTTTGCGATGATCCCTACTTTTCCGACGGTACTGATAGTTTCATTTTTATTTGGAGTCTGTCTCGGCTTCAGGATGTACCGCCCTCAGACACCGTTGCTCCTTTGCAAAGATGTGAAGCGTGAGAATGTGGGATCGCGAGAGACTTCTCGCAGGATGCCCCTGTAAGCACTATTGCAAAAACCGTCTATAGCGGCGGGGCTGGCGATGTGTTCTCTTGGCGGGGTCGCGCCAGCAGACTATTCTTGAGATGTATGCCAATTGCAACCGATTCATCTTCTTTCCCCTTAGCAAAACCACGCCGCACCGAAACCACCCTGCACGGACACACGCTTGTCGACGACTATGGATGGCTACGCGATAAAGAAAGTTCAGAAACAATTGCCTATCTCGAAGCGGAGAATGCTTATACCGCGGCTGTGCTCGATCCGACGAAGGAACTGCAGGATACTCTCTATCGAGAGATGCTGAGCCACATCAAAGAGACGGATATTTCGGTTCCCTTCCGCGATGGCGATTACTGGTACTACACGCGGACCGAGGAAGGCCAGCAATATCCGATTTACTGCCGCAAGCAAGACTCGCTGGATGCACCAGAAGGTGTAATTCTGGATGTAAATGAGCTGGCAAAGGGCGAGAGCTTCATGGCGCTGGGTGGTATGACCGTTTCTGATGACGGCAACCTGCTGGCATACTCCTTCGACAATAAAGGCTTTCGACAGTACACGCTGCGTGTAAAGGACCTGCGCACTGGTGAAGTGCTGCCGGAACAGGTAGAGCGCACCGGGTCGGTTGTCTGGGCCGCAGATAACAAGACCATCTTCTATACCGTCGAGGATGAAGAACAGAAGCGGCAGTATCAACTCTATCGGCATACGCTGGGTGTTTCGCATGCGCAGGACGTGCTCGTCTACGAAGAGACAGATGAACGGTTCAACATCGGCGCAGGTCGAACACGTGATGACAAATATATCGTTCTGGAGTCGGGCAGCCACACGACGAGTGAAGCGCGGTTTCTGGATGCGGAGACGCCGGATGCGACATTCAGGTTGATCGCGAAGCGACGCGAAAACATTGAGTATTACATTGATCATCGCAACGGAAAGTTCTTTATTCGCGCCAATGATACCGGGCGTAATTTTCGATTGGTGACTGCTCCGGTAGAAAATCCGGATACGGATAACTGGACGGAAGTCATTCCACACCGCGCAGAAGTGATGCTGGAAGAGGTTGATCTTTTCGCTCAGTTTTATGTTGCTTGTGAGCGTCGCGACGGCCTGGAGCACATGCGCGTGCTGCGCTTTGCAGGCGACGGCACCGAAACCCAATCTGTGCAGGAGATCGCTTTTCCCGAGCCGGTTTACAGCGCGCATCCGCATGTCAATCGCGTCTTCGACACAACGAAGTTTCGCTATGCGTATCAATCGCTCGTGACACCCAGCTCTGCCTACGAGTATGACGTGATGACAGGAGAATCGACGCTGCTCAAGCAGCTTGAGGTGCCTGGCGAGTTTGATCGCACCCTATATGCCTCTGAACGACTGTTTGCGGTTGCGCCGGACGGCGTGAAGGTCCCTGTATCGGTTGTGTACCGCAAAGACAGGTTTGAGGGCGGAAAAAATCCGCTCTATCTCTATGGCTACGGTTCGTATGGTTACTCGCTGCCGGTCGGCTTTAACAGTAATCGTCTGAGCTTGCTTGATCGCGGCTTCGTGATTGCCTATGCGCATATTCGCGGAGGCGGTGATCTGGGTAAACCATGGCACGATGCCGGCCGGTTGATGCAAAAGCTCAATACGTTTACGGATTTCATTGCCGTGGCACAACACCTTACAGCAAGTGGTTACGGAGATCCGACGCGAGTTGCGATAGAAGGCGGCAGCGCCGGTGGATTGTTGATGGGCACAGTTACAAATATGCGTCCCGATCTCTTTCGCGCCGTCATTTCGCATGTGCCGTTTGTCGACGTGATGAATACGATGCTGGACGCTTCCCTGCCGCTCACGGTTCCCGAGTATGAGGAATGGGGCAATCCGAACGAAAAGGAAGCATTCGATTACATGCTCGGCTACTCGCCTTACGACAATCTTGAGGCAAAATCGTATCCGGCGATGCTCGTGAAAACATCGCTCTACGACAGCCAGGTGATGTATTGGGAGCCAGCAAAGTATGTCGCAAAGCTGCGTACGCTGAAGACGGATAACAATTCGCTACTGCTGCACACCAATATGACTGCCGGGCATGGTGGCGCTTCAGGACGCTATGACTACCTGAAAGAAATTGCTATGGACTATGCGTTTCTACTGCGTGAGCTAGACGTCTCTGCTTAATAGAAGTGGGCGTAGTATGCGTCCTCTGATTTTTGTCGCAATAACAGTTACATTAAGCGCGGTCATAATGGCGGAAGAAGAGAGACTGGCTTGCTACGGGCTCCGTTTTCGCTTCGAGAGCGGCCATCTGTGAGTTGCTGAGTGGCGTATACGCGCGCGCCAGAGCTACATTTTCTTCCAGTTGCGCTACGGAATCGCAACCAATGATAACCGTGCTGACTGGATGAGACAGCGTGTAGTACAGCGCTTCGCGCATAGTGATGGTACCGGATCTCGGAGCAAGCACCATGCCTTCCCAGCTATGCTTCTGCTCTTCGATGGGAGGAGGCGTCCAGGTTGAGAGGATACGTCCGCGCGCGGGAATCTTCATGCCGATGATGCCCATCTGCTTTTCGACTGCGAGGGGTAAGAGCTGGTCCCGGAAGCTGAACTGGTGCGGATCAGCGGCGTTGAGCGCCATCAGGATCGTATCGAATGGATAGCGGTGGATGCATTCCGTGAGCGCGTCGGGACGATAATGGCCGGTGATGCCAAGGTTGCGAACGACCTTCTGGTCGTGCATTTCGATGAGCGCTTCCATCGCGCCACCCTTGGCGAAGACCTCGTTCACATCGGTCATAGTGCCGATGTCATGAAGCTGCCAGAGATCGACGTAATCCGTTTGGAGAAGCTTCAGCGACTCTTCGATCATGCGCATGGAGTCGTCGCGGGTACGCTCTTTTGTCTTGGTTGCGAGAAAAGCCTCGGAGCGCCGGGTCTTCATCACCTTGCCGAGATATTGCTCGCTCCAGCGCGGAGGGCCACCATAGATGGACGAGGTATCGAGGTAGTTCACGCCGAGGTCGAGAGCGCGGTTGATGATGGCGACGGAGACCTCCTCGTTATTCGCGCGCTCGAGAGCAGCCTGACCGCCAAGGCTGAAGACTCCGACGCGATATCCGGTCTGGCCAAGATTGCGCGTCGGCATGGCTTTGGGTGTGACGGGATTCGAAGGAAGCTCGGGCAGCGTTCGCGCAGCAGCGGGGAGGGTTGCGCCTGCGCCAGTTACCAGGGCGGCTGCTACTGCCCCACCCGTTTTGAGAAACTGACGTCTGTCATGATTGGTTTCGCTCACCACCACACCTCCGATTCCGAACGTTACTATCTTAGCGCGGCAACCGGAGGCGCGTGTGAATCGTTTTACTTGCCCATGCTTGCCCACTTCTTCCACATCGCGGGATCAGCGAGCATCTTCATGTAAACGCCGCCGACGACGGAGCGCGCCTGGAATCCGACTTGGCGTCCATCTGTCGTTTCAAACCAGTCACTCAAGGGAACGCGTGTCGGTGATTCGGTCATATATTTATAGAGCGGATCAGTGAGCGCGATAAAGTCACTCTGCTTGTCGCTGAGTGTCGCCGTCCACACGATCCAATCGAGCTTGGTATAGGTTTTGCGATTATCGAGCGGCAGTCCAAACTCGTTCTGATGTTTGAGGTAGAAGGCCATCTCCTGATCGACAATCTGCGGCGAGAAGAGATGCAGGCCGAGCACTCGATCCCATACAAGGTTGTATTTCTGGCTCCAGCTTCCCTGCTGGTCGAAGGCAAGCTTGTAATGGTCGCCATCAACGGCCATCTCCTTCCACTTGGCAGCCATCTGTTGGGCGAGTTTGCGGTACTCGGCTGCCTCCTGTTTCTTGCCGAGCATTTCAGCCAGCTGTGCGTAGCTGCCTAAAGCGTCGATGGCTTTGATGGAGAGATTCGTATTGTGAGGAAGATGGCCGGCAAAGTCATCGGTGCTGAGCTGATTTTCCGGGTCCAGGCCTTTTTCCTTCAGATATTCGGCCCATTTCGTCAACACAGGCCAGTATTTTTCGGCGAAGGCGGCTGAGCCCTGTGCGTGCGCCAGTGCATTGGTAAGGATGATGAGATTGCCGCTCTCTTCCACCGGCATCTGATCTTCCTCGGTGCGTTCGCCGCCGCCGTAGACTTGTCCATTCGCGAGCGGATATTGACCAAGATCATGTGGCGCGAAGGGCCAGCGCCAGCGCGGCAGGCTCGCGTATTCCAACATGGGGTCAAGCTGCGCCTGCAGCAATTTTGGATTCAGCAGCAGAAAGAACGGCGCGGATGGATACGTGACATCAACCGTATCGATGCAGCCGTTGCTGAAGTTCTCTTTCGAGAAAAGCATTGGCTTGCCGTCTACGTCGGTAACCAGTTTGTGTGCAGCTATCGTCTGCCGAAAGGCGAGCGTCGCCAGTTGCGCGTAGTGCGAGCCACCTTGTTGTGTGAGGTCGGTTACCAATTCTTTATCGAAGGTTTCGGCTTTGGTACGCAGCGACGACTCTTCGGACTCGGCCTTTTCCAGCATTTCCGCTGTGGTCATGCCATTGCGGCGCCAATAGGCTCGAAGTTTCCGATTCAGATATTCGATGGAAAAACGATCGTCATAAGCCAACAGCACGCGGCGCGAAACCGTCGCACTCCCAACACTGCCGAGGTCGAAACGAACTGCGAGGAGCGGTTGGCCGTGCTTTACCGCGGCCGGCATATCAAGGTCGTCCGTTGTCGGTAAGGATCCACCTTTAGCGAATTGTTCGCGCGCTTCCCAATTGCTGGCCGCTGTCTCTGTTCCTGGTTGCGGCGGAACAGCCAGATAGAACCATCCCCAATCGATGCGCAGATTGTCGCCAGATTTTGCGAGCACCGGCTGCGCATTTGTTCCGATGCGAAGGGCTTGCATGTCGCCAACTCGCTCGCGTCCCCAGACGACGGTGTCATCGTCCGTATTGGTCGCCAGTTGCGCGGTTGCGTCAAAGTACACAGATACGTTATGCGGCTGGCCGTCGGTTGAACGCACGTCCCAGCTTACATAGGTGACGGGGCGAGAGAGTATGTCGAGGTCCTGCGGCAAGGCCGGAGTAAAGAATGTCAGCGTCAGGTGGATTCCCGCATCTTCAAAATCGTAGATCGTCCGCGTCGGCCATATCGCGCGCGAAACCTGCTTCAGTGCCGTGGTGTCCCGATCGTCACCGAGAAATCGAAATGTCTTTCCATCAATGCGCACCAGTCCCGACATTTGTTGATGAGTTCCCGTCCAATGACGGGTCGGACCGTCGGTCAATGCATCATTGAATGACCAGACGCTGAAATAAGGATCATGTAACACAAGCGGCGTGGCGGGAGTGCGAGCCGTAACAGGCTCTTGCGCCTGCACTCCACAGACACCCAAAGCAGAGGCTAATATCAGCGCAGAAAGACCTAAAGCAGAACCAGAAGAGCGGGAATTTTGCATGTCCATTGAATACCATTGTTTTCTTAGAGTGTAAACGCTTCCACCTGCATGGCTTTGATCTGATTTTGATCCAGGCAGCTATGCCTCAACTGGATCTTCAGACATCACAAAAGATTTTCGTTCGACTGCTGGGAGACGAAGTCCCAGTGTGGCTGCGCGCAAAGCCATAAAGGCCAGCATCGCGCACCATAGACCGTGATTTCCGAAACGCGCCGTTAGAACCACAGCAAGGCCTAAAAATCCGATGAGGGAAATCAGCATGCTGTCTCGGAGTTCCTGAGCGCGAGTGGCTCCGATGAAAACACCATCGAGCAGAAAACTCCAGACAGCTACCAGAGGAAGCACGATCAGCCAGGGTAAAAACTCCTCGGCAAGTGAACGAATGGCGCCCTGATTCGTAAAAATAGCGATGATATGACGCCCGAATATCAGATACAAAAATGAGATTGCTCCAGCGACAGTAAAGGCTGAAACCGAACTGGCTTTTAGCACGGCACGAAAGTCCGACACTCGCTGCGCGCCAATCGCTTCGCCCACCAGCGCTTCAGTGGCATTGGCAAATCCGTCCAGTCCGTAACCCGCTATCCAAAGAAAGTTGATGAGAACGGCGTTTGCGGCCAGGATCGCATCTCCGCTGCGCGCTCCGGTACGCGTAAACCACGCGTAGGCGGCGACCAGACTCAGAGTGCGAAGAAGAATGTCGCGATTGAGAGCAAAGAGGCGGCGCAGGCTGGCGCCGTCCATCAGTTCGTTCCAGCGCAGATGCCTGACACGCGCCCCACTGGCAAGCATGAGCGCAAGACCGATGACGCATCCTGTCCATTCCGCGGCCATTGTTGCGGTAGCGATGCCGGCAACACCCCAGTGTCGCCACAGAACCAGAGTGAGAGCTACAGCCACGTTGACAATGTTGATTGTCGCTTGCAGAAGCAAAGCGGTTCGCGCATGCTGTCGACCCAGCAGGTATCCGAGGATGGTGTAATTCGCCAGCGCTGCCGGCGCCGACCAGATCCGGATACCGCAATAAACCAACGCAGCCTGGCGCACTTCTGAGTGAGCGCCAAGCAGCGTCAACGCGGTAGAGATAAGCGGCTTTTGAATCAGGAGGATCAAGGCTCCGATCAGGCAAGCGGTGAGCAGCGCCCGACCGAAGTGATGCATGAGCCTGTCCTGATCACCGGCTCCGTGCGCCTGAGCGACGAGCCCTGTAGTTGCCATACGAAGGAACCCGAAGGTCCAATAGATTGAATTGAAAAGAATGCCTCCCACGGCAACTCCACCGAGTACGGCCGCACCCGGCAAATGGCCAGAGAGAATCGTATCCACTGTGGAGAGCAGCGGCTGCGTCAGATTGGAAAGAATCAGCGGGATGGCTAGCAGAAAGACGCGCCGATACCAGTAGGACATTTTCTTGATTGTACGATCTGCAGTTTTAGATTCGACTGGCGTTTCGTTCACCCGGCTCCGAAAAACCATGTACCGTAGCATCGAGCAAACTGGAATTTCCGGCTTAGAAATTCCTTGGCTATGTTCAGGCTTGCGAAAATAGCATTGATGCCGGGGCATGAACGCGTCGTGCACTTCACGGATTCGCGAGTGAATATGCAAACGCCAGCGGAATCATCAATCCCGCTGGCGTCGCTTTTTGAGCAGCGCTCCTCCCCCGAGGTCGCTACTCAAATGGGGGAAGTCGCAACGAATATCTATGATGCAGTACATTGATTTTTGGTTTTCAACAGCTGGTAACGGATTTCGTCGAAAGGCGAATCAATTTACAGCCAACATCAGCAACAGAGCCAAACTGAAATGTTAAAAGCCGTTCTGTAGCCACCTATTGCCGCTAATGCTGAAAAAAGGTCGGGTGGCTTGCCGGACATGATTGAGCACATGGCAGCCGCTCGACTTCTTCGATAACGGCACGCGCATTCCGCTGCTTTTCGTATCACCTTACACAACGGCTGGTCACATTTCACACGGATACTCCGGCCATGTTTTCGATCCTGAAATTTATCGAGGGGTACTGGGGTCTGCTGTCGCGCATCGCAGTTGAGACCAGCCCGGTCACCGCGGCCAGCAATCTGTACGCATCGACAGGCAGATTAGAAGTGTGGTTTGACCTGTTTGCAATGTTTAGCGAAGGCAGACGTATGGTAGGATGGGCGGTCTAATTTTGAACTAGCCAAGGAGTTCCTTATGATCAGCATTTCAATTTCGAACGACGATACCGTAGATCTATTCGTCTCCGTGACGGATGAGAACACATCTCCTCCCAATACCCTTCCTACGTTTCGAGTGAATGTGGGTCAATCCTCATCAATTCAGGTGCAAGAGAATGGCGATGGAAAATATCTCATCGATACGATTGCAACGGATGCAAACGACAGTTCTCGGACTAAAACTGTTTCGGGCCAGTCTGGAAGCTCTGGCGATCCCGTCTCTCTAGATGTGTTCTAGACCGCAGAATTCGCCACCTCTTACCGAAATCTTTGGGCGAGCCGAAAATGCGGAACATACGTGCTCAAAATCGAACGTGATTACGCAGGATTTTGACGTAGATTGCCACAAAAGTCCCCACAATCGGACATTTTTGAGGGGGTCATCGCGCTGTCTATCGGAGTCGTAAGTCTTTGAAAAGAATTGGCCCCTCAGGTAGTACTCGAACCTACAACCCTTCGGTTAACAGAACAATCTGTAACGTAATATCAACGACTTACGCGGAACGGCTGGCAGCCAAAAGTATTGGAAAGTAACGAGGGGCAATCCTTAATGTGGGTTATTGTGGGGTTCTAAATTCCCTTCCCGCAAGTAACACCACAAAAATATATTCTTGTTCGCTACACTCCGTTGCACCCTCTGTCGTGAAATGGCTATCGAGCCCCAAATCAACATCATCATTTCGATAACGCGCGGGTTTCTCGGTGCCGGGTGGATAAGGAGGGCGGACGGCCTCTGACCGTCCCGCTCATGGTGTTGGTGCGGACTAGCTGGCGACTGCCATTGCATCTTGCGGTTCCTGATTGTCGAATTCCGGCTTTGACTCCAATGCTGCCAAAATAACGGAGGATGCTTTTTGGATGGCTTCAAGGCTTTCAGCAACAACGATGCATTGCCGATAAAGCTGGATGTAGTCAGCCGATGCCGTTCCGGTATCCAGCCCTACGGCTTTACTCACGACGAACGCAATGGCTTCGGCCTCTGTCTCGCGCAACCGATGTCGGATCATTCCCGTGAAATCGGCTGGCGCGAAGTGATCTACTGAAGACCGCTGTCTCAATTGTTGACTTCAGGCCATAGCACTCATCAAGACGAGTATCTGGCTAGGGAGAACATTATTCCAAACAGGAGTGACGAAGCCTCGCCAAGCGAAAAGCGGCAGTCCGTCGGGATAACTTCTTCATGAATTTTGGTCACCACGAGCATTTTGTAAATAAAACTCGGGGAGTTTTGTTCTGGAGCAAATAATTCGGGTCGGGCCACGCATTCAAACTGCGGCGGGTTAAATCGAGACTTCGAGACTTCGAGACTTCCTGATTTGAGGTATTAGCAAAACCAGTCTGGAAAAGCTTCCGACAGACGAAGACCGTCGATACTAGCCGATACGCCAGTGGGCGATAAGACTGCCTGCGTGTAAATGCTAGTCCCATGAGCGATGCGTTCGCCCTCATTGTTTGGTTCGGGAATGGTCGCGTATTGGTCGTGCGCTGCCGCTGATTACAGGCGATTTCCCAACTCTTTTGGAATGTATAAAATGGGAATGATGCAAAATGGGTGATGCCAGCCCTTTTTCAAAGTCGCGCTCGTCGTTGGTTGTTGCGCGGTGGTGTTCTGATAAGAACTCCGTCAAGGCATTTCTCCAGAATCAGACGAGCTAGCGCCGCAAGTGGCGATAACGACTCCAGCTTTGAGCACGTTTGAGAAGCCTGTCTATGCTGCCGCCGGGAACGACGGGATATGCCTCGACCTCAGACAGGTTCTCGCGGACGAGGTCGCTCAAAGCATGACCGAACGGCATTTCCAGAAAAAGCTGACAGCCTAATTCTTGCGCCACACTGTAGCGTCGTGCCATCGCACTCTGTGAGCGATGTTGTCCGCCAGATCTGTTGCAAGGACGACTGCGGAACGAATAGCGCTGGGGTACATGCTCTCCTCCATCGCGATGACGTTCAGCCGTTTCGTCGGCGATGGCATCGTAGCGCGATTCGGGTACCGCTTTTGTGCTGACGCTTGGTGGGGTGATAGCGCTTCTAGGGTTGTGCGGCCTCCCAGGATTGGAAGCATCACGGTCCAGATGCCGAGAACCAAAGGAGAGGGGCCCAATTCTCTAGTCATCCATAGACGCAATTGCGAGAGCCCATAAGGATGGTGTGGTTCTAAATCGAGGGAGAAGTATCACTTTCTGATTGCCAATCGCACGAAGGGTCAAGGGGAAGCGATCTTCACCTTATGGCTAAGCAGGGTCCAGCAGTTTCAACAACCGAGCCGAGAATCATCGTTTTGACGAGGCTCCAGAAATTTTCACGTAGGTCATCCTGCGCGCCAATGCTGGATTGATAACGGAAATCGGATCTTTCGTTAATTGGTGACCATAATCCACGAAAATCATGGACGTTCTGCCTGATCGGCTCGCCCAACCTTCCTTGAGCTGGTCGGCGATCAGAGGCTGCGAGTTTAATCCAAGCTGTTGTGCTCGTTGGACGTGAGCCTTCTGTCAGAGTCGCTCTCCAGAGGATTGTCGAATAACGGTGTAGTATCAAGAGCCAGATATCCGGAAGGTTCTGCACGGCTCTTAAAAGAATGTCCGATCAAAAGCGAATCTGTCGCATGGTATTGCCGATAGCGCTTCTTGCGCTCGTGATCGGGACGACGTTCGGAGAAGTCTGGCATCGTCACATTAGTTCTTCGCCGGAGACCTGCCCGATCTGCCACATGAGCCATCAGGCAGCCGAACTGCCTGTGGCAAACGTGCGTCTATTCATCCTCGTTCCGGCAGGGTATGGGCCGGAGCCTCAATGCTTTAGCTTCCGTTCACGTCCTGCCATCCTGCAAACACTCGCTCGAGCCCCTCCCGCATAATCAGCCGCATTACTTACGTGCTGCTTGCAGCACGACTCACTATTTGTTGCTCTCTTGAGAAGGCTGATTTCCTATGCGTTCAGAACGTCTGTGTTTTCCAGTGCTGCTAGTCTCTCTATTTCTCCGTGGAGTCGCAGGTGCGCAATCCACGCCTGCGCAAAACCCGTCGCCATCACCACCGCAGGCACAGACGCTGGCGCAGAAACCGGGAGCGGTGACGATTTCGCTGGACGATGCCATTCAGATGGCGCTCGTGCACAACCACAACATTCTGGCTGCGCGCACCACAATCCAGCAGAGCGAAGCGGAAGAAATCACAGCAAATCTACGCCCGAATCCGGTATTGATCGGCGATGCACAGTTTCTGCCGATCTTCCAGCCGAACGAATTCAGCGCAGATTACATCGATGACACGGCTCAGTTTGATCTGGGCGTAAGTTATCTGTTCGAACGCGGCAAGAAACGACAACACCGCCTGCAGGCAGCCAAGGATGTGACGGCTGTAACCCGTTCCCAAGTCACCGATAACGAGCGCAGTCTTACCTTCAGCGTTGCCTCGCAGTTCATTAACGTTGAACTCGCGGAATCGACTCTGGCGCTGGCCACGCAAGACTTTGAGAGTTTTAAGAACACGATGGACATCACCGAAGCCCGGTACAAGGCTGGCGATATCAGCGAGGACGACCTGCTGAAAATAAAGCTGCAGATGCTTCAGTTTCAGACGGACGTATCGGCAGCGAAGCTTGCCAGAGTTCAGGGGCTCTCGGATCTGCGGCAAATGCTCGGATATGAATCGATAACGGCGGACTATGACGTGGCGGGCGCATTCGACTATCAGCCAGTAAAGGGCAACCGGGAAGACTTTGAGGCCAAGGCCTTGCAGAACCGGCCGGACCTGAGGGCAGCGCAGCAGGGAGTAGCTGCTGCCAACAGTCAGCACGATCTGCAGAAGGCAATCGGCAAACGGGATGTTACGGGTCAGGTCAACTACACGCACATCACGTACAACACAGTGTCCCTGTTCGGGCAGATCCAGCTGCCGATTTTCGATCGCAACCAGGGAGAAATTGCGCGCACCGGGTACGCCATCACTCAAGCCCAGGAGCAGGAAAAATTTGCAAACGGCCAAGTTCTTACAGATGTGAGGGACGCTTTTGAAAATCTGCGCTCGAACGACCAGATCGTCGGCCTCTATCGTTCGGGTTATCTTGACGCGGCGCAGCAGTCTCGCGACATAAGCGAATATGCTTACCGGCACGGCGCAGCGAGTCTGCTTGATTTTCTTGACGCGGAACGCAGCTATCGAAATACGCAGCTCTCCTATCGTCAGGCACTCGCTTCGTACCTGCTTGCGGTTGAACAGCTTCGTCAGGCGGTAGGAACGAGGAGCTTGCCATGACAACCATAAGAAACACGCGCTGCAAATCCAGGCTTCAGACTGTGATCCTATTTACTTCGGTATTTGCGCTTATGGGCTGCAACTCGAGCGACCGCAAGCAAGCGAACGAGATGACGTCTTTTTCGGCGAAAGCCTCAAAGGCGACCACCCCGCAGCTCTTCACTATCCCCCAGGACCAGATGTCGCACGTGCAGGTGGTCGCTGTTCAACCCACCACGTTGACGCGCACGCTCCGGCTTACGGGAGCAGTGGCATACAACGCTTTTGCGACTACGCCAGTCATCACACAGGTGGGTGGGCCTGTTAGCCGGATTCTCGTATTGCCCGGACAGCATGTAAAAGCAAGCCAGCCCATGCTTGAAGTGAGTAGCCCCGATTATTCGCAATTGCTGGACGCTTATTTGAAAGCGGCGGACTCATTTCGCCTGGCGAACAAAAACTACACTCGCGCGCAGGACCTGTATCAACACCACGCCATTGCCGAGCGCGATCTGGAACAGGCCGAATCGGACCGCAATCAGGCTCAGGCAGATTTGAACGCAGCTGACCAGGGAATGAAAATTCTCGGCATCAAGAATCCAGCTGATCTGGCGAAGGCTCCGTCTTCGGCGCAGGTCCCCGTGCTTGCTCCCATCGGCGGAGAGGTCGTAGAGCGTCTCGTTTCGCTTGGCCAGGTAGTGCAGGCGGGACAAACGCAGGCCTTTACCATTTCAGATCTCAGCACGGTGTGGGTTCTGGCGAATGTCTACCAATCGGATCTTGCTTCCGTGCGCAGCGGAGATGACGTTGTAGTACAAACAAGCGCATATCCGGACAGTTTCCACGGCCGAATTTCTTATGTGTCGCCTGCTCTCGATCCAAACACCAGGACGCTGCAGGCACGCATTGTCGTGGACAATCCAGCCGAGAAATTGAAGAGGGACATGTATTGCACCGTCATTGTGACGGCGGGTTCCATCTCGAATGCCATTGCCGTGCCCGACTCCTCCGTTCTGCGTGACGACAATAACCAGCCGTTCGTGTATGTCGTCATCGGAACGAATCAGTTCGGCCGTCGCGATGTGGAGATCGGTGAAAACCAGAGTGGCCGAACCCAAATTCTTCAGGGTATTTCCATTGGGGAGAAGGTTGTGGGCGACGGCAGCCTATTCCTTCAATTTGCTAACTCGCTACAACATTGAGAAGGGCGGCTTGAAATGATTCACCACATCGTCCAGTTTGCCCTTCGTCAGCGGTTATTAATCCTGCTGATGGTGGCGTTTATCGTTGTCGGAGGCACGATCTCATTCCAACACATGCCAGTGGATGCCTATCCTGATCTTTCTCCACCAATGGTTGAAATCATCACCCAGTGGCCCGGACACGCGGCCGAGGAGATCGAGCGTCTCGTTACTGTACCGACCGAAGTGGAAATGAATGGCGTTCCAAAGATGTCCGTCATGCGCTCCATCTCTCTGTACGGACTGTCGGACGTCATCCTGACATTCGACGAAGGCACCGACGACTATTTTGCGCGGCAGGTCGTTTTCCAGCGGTTAAGCGAGGTGACATATCCAACCGGCGTAACGCCTTCACTTTCCCCACTCGCCAGTCCGTCTGGACTTGTTTATCGATATGTCATTCAGAGCCCTGACCGCACTCCACAGGAACTGAAGATTTACGAAGACTGGATTATCGAGCGCGAATACAAACAAGTGCCAGGCGTCGCGGATGATTCTGGTTTCGGTGGGACCGTCATGCAATACCAGGTGCTGCTTGATCCAGCGAGGCTCTACGGATACCACATCACGGTGCCGACCGTGCTGCAACAGCTTTCCGTGAACAACTCCAATGCTGGAGGAGGTTTCTATTCGCAAGGCGGCCAATTTTATTATGTCCGTGGCCTTGGGCTTGTTCGCGATACATCGGACATCGGCGACATCATAGTTGGCACCCAAAACGGAGTGCCGGTACGTATTCGCGATATTGGCGATGTGGCCATTGGGAATGCGCCGCGCTTAGGAGAATTCGGCTTTAACAAAACGGATGACGCGGTTGAAGGCGTTATTATGATGCGGCGCGGCGAGCAAACGCAGAACGTGTTGAAGGGTGTCGAAGAGAAAACCCGACAGCTCAACGAACAGATTCTGCCGCCCGATATCAAAGTGCAGCCTTACTACGACCGCAGCGATCTGGTGCAACTGACCATCGACACGGTTGAGCACAACATGCTGCTGGGCATGGCGCTTGTCCTCATAGTCCTGATGTTTTTCCTGGTGAGCGTTCGCGCCGCGGTAATCGTTGCGCTCACCATTCCGCTGGCTTTGCTTTTTTCCTTTGTTTTCCTGCATGCGCGAGGCGTCGCAGCGAACCTACTCTCAATTGGAGCCATCGATTTCGGAATTCTAATTGACGGCACCCTGGTGATGGTGGAGAACATCTTTCGCGAGCTGGGCATGCGCGAAGGCCAGGACTACAACCTGCACGAAGTCATATTGGCTGCCGCAAAAGACGTTGATCGTCCGATCTTCTATTCCGTCGCCGTCATTATTGCGGGCTATTTGCCCATCTACGCGCTGAGCGGCCCTTCGGGAAAACTATTCAAACCCATGGCGGACACCGTATCGATCGCGCTCATAGGGGCTTTGATCCTGACGCTCACATTTGTTCCCGTGATGTGCGCCTACTGGTTCAAAAAAGGCGTGCACGAGCGCGTCAACAAACCCTTTGAATGGGTGCGAGAAAAATATGCGGGTCAGCTTGTATGGTGCCTCGACCACCCGAAGATAACGATGTTCGCTGCCTTCTTAATCTTCGCTGCAACGCTTTTGCTTGTTCCTTTCATCGGAGGAGAATTCATGCCTCATCTCGATGAAGGCGCGCTATGGGTGCGGGCAACTTTGCCATATACGGTTTCGTTCGAGGAAGCGAGCAAGTTTTCGCCTCAGGTTCGAGCGATGTTGAGCAAGTATCCAATGGTCACCGATGTCGGTTCCGAGCTTGGCCGTCCTGATGATGGCACCGATCCCACAGGGTTCTTCAATGATGAGTTTTACGTAGGGCTGAAGCCTTACAGTGATGCTTCATGGAAGGCCAGTGCAATCCACAACAAGACAGAGCTGACTGAGGACATTCAGAAACAGTTGCAGGCGTTTCCGGGAGTCATCTTCAACTACACCCAGCCTGCTGAAGACGCCGTTGATGAGGCGTTGACTGGGCTCAAGAGTGCGCTCGCGGTAAAGATTTATGGCTCCGATCTGAACGTTCTACAGAGCAAAGCGCTCGATATCAAACGCCGTCTCTCGCAAGTCCCTGGCTTCACGGAACTGACAGTGGTACGGGAGCTTGGTCAGCCCAGCCTGCTGATCGACGTCGATCGCGATAAGATTGCTCGCTACGGTATCAACGTTGCTGATGTCGAGGCGATTGTGCAAGCGGCAGTCGGTGGCCAGGCTGCCACACAGGTCATTCAAGGCGAAAAACTATTCGACCTTGTCGTGCGCATGAAGCCAGAGTTTCGCGAGAATGCGCAGCAGATCGGTAATCTGCTTGTAGGAACACCCGCAGGCCAGCAGATTCCTCTCAGCGAACTCTCGAATATTCACGAAGCCAGTGGCGCATCCTTCATCTATCGCGAAAACAATTCACGCTACATCGGCGTGCAGTACAGCATTGAGGGGCGCGACCTGCAGGGAGCCGTGGCGGATGGACAGCGGGCGATAGAAAGCATTACAAGATCCCTGCCCGCCGGCTACCGGCTTACTTGGGGAGGCGAGTATGGCGAATTCCTCGAAGCAAAGCACCAAATGGAGTTGATCGGACCGCTTGCCCTGCTGATCATTTTCATGATTCTCTTTGCACTCTATGGCAATCTCAAATTTCCAGTGACCATCGCTCTCGGCGTCGTATTGACAGAGCCGGTAGGCGCGCTGATTGCGCTCAAGCTAACGCATACACCGTTCAGCGTTTCATCAGCCCTTGGCCTGCTTGCGCTGATGGGAGTTTCAGTCGAAACCGCTGTCATCCTCGTCTCCTATATCAACAAGCTGCGTTTGGAAAACAAAGACATTCGCACTGCTACCCGCGAGGCTTCGCTGCTGCGGCTGCGACCTATCATGATGACCGCCCTGGTCGCCTGTCTCGGACTTCTGCCAGCGGCGCTTTCCACCGGCATCGGTTCAGACACGCAAAAGCCTTTTGCTATCGTAATCGTCGCCGGCTTGATCTCGCGGCTCTTCCTGGGCTTCTTCGTCAACCCGGTGCTGTATGAGATGGTCGCGCGCGAAGGTGACATCTTGCAGGTTTGATTTACGCGCCCCACTTGGTTTCATTCTGAAAGCATCGAAGAGGTCAGAATTAAAGCTTTATGGTCATACGACCCATGCACGACAATCGTACGGCCGAATCCATCCCAAATGGTCCTAAACCATCCTTAAATCGACGAGGTCGCATCAGATCACAGAAGTAACGCGGGTAGTGTAAAACAAAAGGACGGGAGCTATTAACCCTGATTTAGGTATGCACAGCGGATTTTAATGAGACTCGGCGTCAACGCGTGATTGAATTGCGATTGCACCGGCGGGCTGCAGGATGTACTGAAAGTGACGCTGCCGAGAGTCTCCATAGAGGCATGGTCATGAGCCTGGGAGATAAGCGGTGGCAATGCCATTGTCCAGGAGCACAGCATTGCGGCAATCAGAATCTTCATACTTCCTAAACTCCTCTTCGCAAATATTTGATCTTTCTGAGCTCAAGACACGACCTTAGGCATTGGCTTTTGGACCGTGGGTTGAAAACAGCCCAGGTACCCATGGATGAAAGCGATGGGACATGCTGCCTTCGCCAACACCACTGGCGAAAATTGCGTCTCAAATGTCTGATCGTTTGAGCAGGTAATCCAAGCCACAAACCCTAAACCAGCGATAGCCGTACGGTTCAAGTAGCATGGAGTGTCGGCCACCTGAATCCGGTTGACTGTGATCGTTGGATAAAAGATTGGCCAATATGCAATTTTTTTCTTCACCTTGAATCGAGAATCGAATCTCTCGCGGTTCGCCGCTAAGGTTATGCACGCCAACTACGGAGTTATTACGCCACCTGTAGTGCATCACCAGGACCTCTGGAGTACCTACCGAAATAAAAGAAAATTCGCCCCACCCAATCTCGGGAACTTCTTTACGCATGCGGATAATGCGTTCCATCCAGTTCAGAAGTGAGTTCGGATCCCGTCGCTGATCTGCAACGTTTACATGTTGAAATCCGTATGGGCCATCGCTAATAACAGGCAACACAGGATGATCACGCTTGGTGAAGCCTGCCTGCGGCTCTGTTGACCATTGCATAGGCGTTCGGGCACAGTTTCGCTCGGGCAGAGCGAGATTGTCTCCCATTCCAATCTCATCGCCATATCGAATAACGGGTGTGCCCGGTAATGTCATCATCAAACTATAGGCGAGTTCAAGTCGGCGACGATCATCCTGCAGCATCGGAGCGAGTCGACGTCGAATGCCACGGTTGTACAGCTGCATGTCCGGATCAGGGCCGAATTTATTAAAGACCGCCTTTCTTTGTTTGGCTTCCAAACGTCCGAGGTCGAGTTCATCATGATTTCTCAGAAATTGACCCCACTGTGCCGTAGCTGGTCTCTTCTTCGTCAAGCGCATCGCCTTAATGAGCGGTCGAGAGTCGCTGGTGGCCAAGGCGTAGAAGAGATTTTGATTCACCTCGAAGTTAAACATCATCTGCACGCGCTCACCGGCAGTGCCAAAGTATTTCATGTCGGTACCTGGAAGAACATTCGCTTCGGCTAGGATGATTGCTTCTCCCTCTCTCCAGGTCAGGAACTGGCTAAAAGTCCGCAGCATATCGTATTGTTCTTCTGGCTTGGCCACCTTTGCGCCCTTTTGCGAAATGACAAATGGTATGGCGTCCATGCGGAAGCCAGAAACGCCCAATTGCAACCAGAAACCCATGATCTTGAGGATCTCAGCCTGAACTTCAGGATTGGAAGTATTGAGATCCGGTTGAAAATCGTAGAACCGATGGAAGTAATAAGCCTTAGCAACCTCGTCATAGTCCCATGTTGATTTCTGTACGCCGGGAAACACTACTCCCGAAGCGGCATTCCCGGGCTTCTTTTTGGACCACACATACCAATCGTGATATTTGGATTTGGGATCATGACGCGCTGCCTGGAACCAGGGATGTTCATTAGAGGTGTGGTTGACCACCAAATCGATCAGCACACGCAGTCCGCGTTGTTGACAACCACGCGTGAATTCAACAAAGTCACCAAGGGTCCCATAGCGGGGATTGACACCGTAGTAGTCCGCGATATCATAGCCGTCGTCCTTACACGGAGACGGCTGAAATGGCATCAGCCAAATCGCGGTGACGCCCAACCCTTGCAGATAATCCAGGCGTCGCATCAACCCTTGAAAATCGCCGCAGCCGTCTCCATTTGCATCCATATAAGTTGCGACGGAGAGGCAATAGATGACTGCATTCTTGTACCAAAGGTCATTAATCATGCCAACAATGTTTCCGTTCGAGATTCTCTTCTATCTGGGTAGCACCAATTTATCCGTCTCCGATGGCCGATTTCGGATACGACGTCGCTGATTACTGCGGGATCGATCCAATTTTTGGGACTATGCTGGAGTTCGATCGTCTTGTCGAAGAAGCTCATCGTCGAAGCCTTAAGGTAATACTCGATTTCGTCCCCAATCATTCCTCCGACAAGCACCCCTGGTTCGTCGAAAGTCGATCTTCGCGTAAAAATCCCAAACGAGATTGGTATCTGTGGCGAGATGAGCCGAATAATTGGCGGAGCAATTTCGGTGGTTCAGGTTGGGAGTGGGATAAGCGGACAAACCAGTATTACTACCACTCCTTTCTAAAAGAGCAACCAGATCTCAACTGGCGAAATGTCCTTTACCAGCAGCCACCGAGCCATACTATCTGTTGCACCAGGGCTAGCAATCCAGAATGCAGTTAGGTGATCGGTGAACTTTTGTTTGTCGGCGAATTTGCCGCTGGTATAGATGTCTGCCAGATCAAGATCAGGCCAGACAAATTGAGGGGCCTCAGCTTTAGCGGCCTCAAGCAGGCGGATGGCCTCCGCCGTGTCCGTCCCGATCAAAGCATTCGCGGCCAGATCCAAAGTCAAGGGATCTTCTGGATGCTCTTTGACCTGCTGACGATAATGCTCCTGTAAGCTGGCAAAACTGCCCGGCTGCACCGAATCTTCCCAGTAACGCGTAGCAGAGATCAATCGTTTTTGCGGATCGATCTCGCGCGGATAACTTGCAATAAGCTCACTCAGGACTTTGCGCCGCCGTGCGACCTGGTCGGCGAAGCTCAGTTTGTCAAACTCATTTGATCCCAATTGTTCGTGGATGATCTTGGCAATTTCGGGCCGCGGTTTACAGCCAGGCAACGCAGAGGAGGACTCGGCAGAGAGCGGTGCCACGAGAAGTACAAATATAGCCAGAGAAGTCCTGATCATCTCCGTCTCCATCGCTTTTCAAGCGCTCGTGCTGCCGTGAAGAGGATTATTCCTCCGCAACTTAGAAGTGTCAAACACCGTGTCGGGCCGATCCGGATGCCTGCTAACTCGGATACTCCCATCTTTTGCAAAACCGGAGGATTCGAAGCGTGGTTTTGAGCGCTATCGCCTGATTTCGACAGCTAATCCTTCCATACGCTCCATAGCCCTCACCACTGCGACAGGGCTAATGTCTTGTGCGGCGCGTGCACTGCGGGAGATTGTTCCACGAGGCTGTAGTACTGAAGTTTGCCATAGGCTTTATTACTGGAGCTGCGACTGCGAAGGTGATATACCGATCCCACGTCACGAGAGCGCGGATTCTTAGAGCCTCGTTAGCGGCTGGCTCCCACGCTGCGTTTGAGAACGGACGGAGGATGGAAGTTGCGCCGTGGGAAGAAGACCTACGGCTTAGAAATGCTATCGCCGGGAACGAAGTTCTACTCTGCGTCATCGCGGCCTTGGCAAACGTCAGGACAAAAGATCGAAGCCTTTGAGTGCGGTTCCCCTAAAACGGCGTTAGCGGAAACATGCCTAGCTGCCGAAAGCCGACTTTCAGGCTGTTCGTCAGGTTCGCATCTATGTGCGGACCGCACCAGTCTGCTGCGGTGAACGAAAAGGTGCTCCACTCCGGATTTCAGGCGTTGAGATACCCCTTAGGGGCAAGGGTAATTTCATTGCTGAACGGCATTCACATTTCGCGGAAAACCAATTAATCCCCCGCACGGCAAGTTGCCGAAAAACCGGCTAATCGGAAGCTTGCCGTCCAGCGAATGCTTTCTCTCTCCACGTTGCCCCTTTCTCTTCTTACATACGATTAAAAATGCAGCTAATCTCTTGTCCTCAAATGAGGCCCACAGCCACTCGAAAACGGATTCGCTAGAAATGTCCCTGGCATCCCGGACACGATCACCGTCCCATCGGAATTGAAGTGCGCCGTCCTGTATTCTCCCTCTGGAAGATCATTCAACCTCTTCCAGTTCAGGCCGCCATCCTTGCTGGTGTAGACACCAGTAAGCGCAGTTACCACCTGCCGATTTGGACTCGCCGGATCAACCTCAATCCCATAGGCGCGAATGTTCGGCCCAGTCTCATCTTCATCTCTGTGATAGACAAACTCCGCATTTGTTACTCTTGCCACGACATCCGCGCTCACCGGTTCATACACTCCCCAGCATGCCGCCAGATGCAGGCCACCCACCGTGCTGATCGCGTGGATCGCCGAATCCTGTTCCACTCCGCGAACAAGGGTCCACTTCTTCGTGTGAAGATCAAGCCGATAGACCTGATCGCCCGTTCCTACGTACAGTGAGTCAGGATGCGCCTTCCCTGGTTTGTCCCATTGCATCGAGAGAATATCCAGATCAGTCGGAAGGTCCGCCAGCGGTCCGTCCATCAGCCAGGATCCGCCGCCCTTGTGATAGCTGAGGATCTGCGGATTCATGTCAAAGTAGCCGTAGCCCACGATCAGCCTTTTCCCGTCCGCTGTCATCTTCGCCGCCGCCGCTCTTACTGGATCCCCCTCCTTCTTCGTAATGCTTATCCACGGCCTGTCATGTGGTACGCGCGGCCCCGCGATATATCTCACAATCGCATCCGAAGCCTTCGCCCGGGGGAGAATCTGGAACGCCCCCTTCTGGGTCGTGATCACAAACTCCGCCCCACCTGGCGCGACACTTAATCCGTTACGCAGTCCCTCGTCAATTCCTGCATCAAAATATCTCGAATCCACTCGCGCTACCTGTGTCCACGACTCCCCGCCATCGGCCGATTTGGAGACGTACAGTGCCCGCTCCTCCGCTGGAATCTCACGACTCAGGTCCGCCGTCAGACCCCACACCACATTGTGATTCTTGTTCTTAGGACTGGGATCAGTGGCAATGACTTCAATAAAATCCGCCGCGAAATCGTGACTCCCCGGAAGGCTCTTCACCTGCCTCACATAGCAGCTGTCCGCGTCCTTCTTCGCATCCGCTGTCTGTCCCCGTACCACCAAGGTAGACACGAGGAAGATAAATCCGAGCCGTAGTGACCTCGCAATTTTTATGTGCCTTCGATCGCGACAGAAAAGTATGGTCTTGACGGCGAGGCGGGCTACCAAAACGGGCAGGTCGTACTCTATGAGGTAAACCCAGACAAGCCGATGGGGAGCTGGAAGACAGCCTGGAAGCCGCGCGCAAGATGGCTGGCAAGACGCTTTCAGTCACGCCAGAGACAGAGGAAGTCGAGCCGCTGGCGGTGCGTACGCATGACCTGAGACACACAGCAATCAGCCGGATGATCGACGGCGGAGTGCCACTTCCGAAGATAGCCAAGATCGTTGGCTGGTCGCCAAGTACGATGGTCAAGATGGCTGCGCGGTACGGTCACTTCAACACGGATGAACTGCGCGGCGCAGTTGAAGCAATCAGCCGCCCGGAAGCGCATTCTCCGACAGGGTCCCCGGTATTTTCCCCGGTATCGACGGAGAAAACGAAAGGAGAGAAACCTAAGTTGTTGATGTAATTGGCTCCTCAGGTAGGACTCGAACCTACAACCCTTCGGTTAACAGCCGAATGCTCTGCCATTGAGCTACTGAGGAGTATCTGGCGGGCGGCTTATTGCCTAAAGTTTTTATATCAAAAGCTTAGCGGTTGCGTCAAAAGCTGATCTCCTGATTCGTTCCCGTCAGACGCTCTCGTTAACCATTGTGGTCTTACCGGTAAACGGGAATGGACCCTATGACTTTTCGGACAAGACGTTATCCTTCGTTATGCCTAAACGCAGCGCCGGACTATTGCTATACCGACGAACTGATCGTCTTCTTGAAGTGTTTCTGGTTCATCCCGGAGGCCCGTTCTGGGCGAAGAAAGACATCGGAGCGTGGTCCATTCCTAAAGGCGAATACGCTGAGGCGGAAGACCCGATTGCGGTCGCAAAACGCGAATTCGAAGAAGAGACCGGCGTGGCGATCGACGGAGCATTTGTCAGCTTAGGCGAGCTCAAACAGCCGGGTGGCAAGATTGTGAGTGCTTGGGCGCTCGAAGGAAACTGTGATGCTGCGGGACTAAAAAGCAACACATTCCCGATGGAATGGCCTCCCCGCTCCGGGCAGATGAAAGAATTTCCAGAGGTGGACAGGTGGGAGTGGTTCTCAGTAGAAGCAGCCCGTCAACGCATTCTCAGTGGGCAGAGAGCATTTCTCGATCGCCTGCAAGAGCTTCTCGAAGCGCTCTGAAATCATATTCTCGATCGGTGCGTACGCCAGGACTGACGAACTGCACCTGCTTCAAACTTTCAACCACGGGCTCCATCGATCATGCTCAGATGGTGGCGCACATCGAATCCCTGAACCCAGAAAATCACATCCTCGGCGATGTTTGTGGCATGGTCTGCGACACGCTCCAGACTGCGCGCAATCACCAAGGCATCGAGGGCCTGCGGTGTGTACTGCGGCTGTTCGCGCATGACATTCAGCAGCGCGTAATGAATCGTCTCATTCATCTTGTCCACGCTGTCGTCCATGGAAAGCACCGACTCTGCCATCTTGGCGTCGGCCTCAATAAACGATTGGAGAGCCTTACGCACCATAGCCGCGGCGATACCTGCCATGCGGGGAATATCTACGGGAAGATCGACGACCGGATATGCCTGCAGATCGCGAACACGCTCGATGATGTTCACCGCAGAATCGCCGACACGCTCGACGTCGGCGTTGATCTTGATGACGGCGAGAATGAACCGCAGGTCAATGGCCATCGGTTGTTCCATCGCCAGCAGATCAAGCGACATCTGGTCGATCTCGCGCTCCATACGGTTAATGGCCAACTCGCTGCGGTCGACCAGATCGCAGATAGAGAGGTCGCGCGTGCGATAGGCTTCTACCGCTCGCTGAATCGACTGTTCAGCCATGCCGGCGGCTATCAGCAGCTTTTCTTTCAGGTCGTCCAGGCTTTTGTGAAAACGAACGCGCATCATCCGAATCTACCCGTGATGTAATCTTCAGTCCTCTTGTCGCCGGGATTTGTGAAAATCTTGTGAGTTGAATCAAACTCGACAAGCCTGCCATTCAAAAAGAAACCGGTACGCTCGGCGACACGGGCTGCCTGCTGCATATTGTGCGTCACAATCACGATCGTGTACTGCGACTTTAGCTGGAAGATCAAATCTTCAATCTTTGCCGTGGAAACCGGATCGAGGGCTGAAGCCGGCTCGTCCATCAGCAAAACTTCGGGATCGACCGCAAGCGCACGCGCGATGCAGAGACGCTGCTGCTGACCACCCGAGAGACTCGCCCCAGACTTCTTCTTCAGATCGTTCTTCACTTCTTCGAAGAGGGCGGCCTGAATCAGCGAACGTTCCACCACCTCGTCCAGCACACGACGATTGCGAAACCCGTTCAGGCGCAGACCAGACGCAACGTTGTCGTAAATCGACATCGTGGGAAATGGGTTGGGCCTCTGAAAAACCATGCCAATCCGGCGGCGAATTTCAACCGGCGAAGCATCCTTATAGACGTCTATATCGCCGATACGCACAGTTCCTGTGACTTTTGCGATCGGATTTGTCTCGTGCATGCGGTTAATGCAGCGAACAAAAGTAGACTTGCCGCAGCCGGAAGGGCCAATGAGCGCCGTCGCCTGGTTTGCCGGGATATGCAGGTTGATATCCTGCAGCGTATGGTTCGTGCTGTACCAGGCGTTTAAATTCGAGACTTCAATTCCGACACCCACTTAACTCGCCCCTTTCAAAACGCCGCGCGTGGTCACATAGCGCACCAGAGCGACAGAAACCACAATCAACACAATCAAAACCAAGGCGCCTGCCCAAGCCAGCCGGTGCCATTCATCGTACGGCGAGATGGCATAGACGTAAATCTGCAGCGGCAATGCGGCAATGGGTTGAGTAAGGTTGGTACTCCAGAAATTATTGCCAAATGCAGTGAAGAGCAGCGGAGCGGTCTCGCCGGCCACGCGCGCGAAAGCCAGCATGCATCCAGTAATGATTCCCGGTGAGGCAGTCTTGAGGGTGATGGCCAGCACCGATCTCCAATTGGGCACGCCTAATCCGAGCGCTGCTTCACGGATTGCATTCGGCACCATAAGTAACATCTCTTCCGTGGTGCGCGTGATGGTCGGAACCATCATGATTCCGAGAGCTACGCCGCCCGCCAGGGCAGAATAGCCTTTTTGCGGAAGCACTATGAGCGAGTACACAGAAATGCCCATCACGATGGATGGCACACCGTTCAGCACATCGGC
>NZ_LMUM01000004.1:0-170474 GCF_009765985.1 Acidobacterium sp. S8 | reverse complement strand
CCGCGGCGATTCCAATGGGAACGCCCATCAGACTGCCTACCGCCAGCAGGACACCTGATCCGACGATAGCATTCGCCATACCACCGCCCTTTTCTCCTACAGGCGCTGGAACCTTAGTGAAGAAATCAAAATTCAGAGAGCTGGCGCCCTTGTAAAGCAGGTAGACAAAAATCGCAATGAGCGGAGCAATGACAAGAATTGTGCTGAGGACAGCAAGGCCGCTTGCCAGATGATTGGCAATGACACGCCGGGTGCGGTTTGCTCTGCTCGTTTTGTATTGAGTGGCCATTCTTTCTCTCAATTGCTTAAGTCACTCTGGGTGGTGCACCACGGGTGACCGCCCAGACCAGCAGCCGCGCCAGCCCATTCACCACAATGGTTACAAGAAAGAGGGCGAGACCAATCTCGATGAGCGCGCTTCGATACATATCATCCGAGGCTTCGCTAAATTCGTTGGCAATCACGCTCGCCATGCTGTAACCCAGTCCAAGCAGGTTTTTTCCGATTACCGGACTATTCCCGATCACCATAGTCACGGCCATCGTTTCGCCCAATGCGCGTCCCAGTCCAAGAATGACCGATCCGACGATACCAATGCGCGCGTTGCGCAATACCCCCATGCGGATCATCTCCCAGCGCGTAGCTCCCAAGGCCAACACAGCCTCACGCTGGGTATGGGGTACGGCTGTCATCACCTCGCGCGTTAACGACGAGATGATGGGCAGGATCATGATCGCCAGGATTACCCCGGCTGCCAGCAGTCCAATACCAAAATTCGGGCCAGAGAAAAAACCTGTCCATCCTAATGCCTTGATCAGAAGCGGATTTACTCGCTCACGAAGGATAGGGACGAGGACAAAAATAGCCCAGAAACCGTAAACAACGCTGGGAATCGCAGCCAACAGCTCGGTCAGAAAGGAGAGCGGCCCTCTCAGAATTTTAGGACACATTTCCGTGAGAAATATGGCAACACCGATTGCGAGTGGCACTGCCAGCAGCAATGCGAGAAACGAAGAAGTCAGGGTCCCGAAGATGAAGGGCAGCGCACCGAAGTTGGCGTTAACCGGATCCCACGCTGACTTGAAGAAAAAGCTAAGCCCAAATTTCGAGATCGTCAACTGCGAGCTTTTTACGAGTTCCACAGCAATCAGCGCGACGATGGCAAAGATGCTCAGGGCGCAGAGCAGCATGATCCAACGAAAAGCGCGGTCGCTGATCGCCGAACTTCCCCGGCTTGTCAGAAACTTCCGAATTTCGGACGGAGCAGGGCTTTCAGTCCCTAGCGATGAGGGCTCCGGCGTTGGCGTTAGTTCTAGAGGCGGGCCGGACACGCGGGCTTCCTGTACTTTAGAATTCAACACCTATTAGCTTAAATGGCAATTTTGAATAGAACGTTAAACGCTATGAAAAATAAGGCAATAAACGCAGCTTTGGGCGTCCATTGTAACGTAATAACGACAAAATGCGCGAGAACGGGCCGTGACCCGCTCCGCGCATTTTGAGGTTATGGTCTACTTCAACTGGCCGACAGTAGTCCGAACCTTTTCGGCAACCGATTTCGGCAGTGGAGCATAATAAAGAGCGCTGGTTTCAGATTGTCCCTGGTCGAGCATCCAGGTCAGGAAATCTTTGATGATCTTTCCATTGGCTCCGTTTGCGGCAGGATCCGGAATCAGCAGCCAAGTGAAGCTCGAAATGGGATAGGCATTTGCTCCGGGAGCGTTTGTAATCGAAACGCGATAATCGGCCGGCATCTGTTTCACCGTGGCCGCCGCTTCCGTAACACCATCTATGCTTCCCTTTACCCAATTCCCGGCCGCATTCCTGATATAACCAAACGAGATCTTGTTCTGCATCGCATAGATAAGCTCGACATATCCAATCGCACCGGGCATCTGGCGGACCATTCCGGCAACGGCCTCGTTACCCTTGCCGCCAATTCCTTTAGGCCACGGCACTGCGGTATTTTTACCTACCGAATTCTTCCAATCGGCACTGACCTTCGAAAGATAGTCAGTGAAGATATAGGTAGTTCCGCTGCCATCGGAGCGATGAACGACGACAATGTCCGAATTCGGCAGATTCACGCCGGGATTGTCTTTTGCAATGCGGGCATCATTCCAATTGCCGATCTTGCCGAGATAGATATCGGCCAGAACATCGGGCGAAAACTTCAGCTCAGCGGAAACTCCGGGCAGGTTGTAGATCGGAACTACAGCTCCCAGAACCGTCGGAATATGCAGAATTTTTACCTTTGAAGCCTTGAGCTGCTCATCGCTCATTGGGCCGTCGCTGGCACCGAAATCGACCGTGCCACTTGTGACCTGACGGATACCCCCGCCACTGCCAATCGGCTGGTAATTGATCTGAACTCCGGAATGTGCCGTGCTGTATTCGCTAAACCATTTTGAATAAATAGGATACGGAAATGTAGCTCCCGCGCCGTTCAGCTTCTGGGCAAATCCTGCAGATGCTGCACACAAAACGAGCGCAGCAGTCAATAATGTACTTTTTTTCACTTCTTCCCCCTCGGAAAAACTAGTTTGATTCTGTGGGGGGATTGTTAAAACCACTTTACGATTGCGTGAATTACGGGCAAACACTCGATGCTGCGGCTGACCAAATGTGCCGCAGTCGAGCGGTTAGATCAGGACACTGTCGCTTCAGGAACTGCCGTAGGAGGTATCGAGACTGCCTTCTTTTCCGGTGCGTAAGGTAGGGTGAAGAGAAATGTCACACCCGCGCCCAATTCGCTTTCGGCGCGAATCATTCCTCCGTGAGCCATAATAATGTGCTTCACAATGGCGAGCCCAAGTCCGGTGCCGCCTGATTCACGGGAACGGGCTTTGTCGACCCTATAAAAACGTTCAAAAATACGGTCCAAATGCTCTGAGGCGATTCCCTGTCCAAAATCCCTGACGAAGAACTCGACCATGTTCTGCGCTTCGAGTGGACGGGCACCGACCTGTACACGTTTGCCGGATTTGCCGTATTTCATTGCGTTCTCGATCAGATTACCGAAGACCTGATTGAGTGCATCGGGATCTGCCAGAACGAGCGTGTCGACACTCTCGGCCGCCTCCAACATGACGGCCGAGTCGATTACCATTCCGGCAAGCGAATCAATGGCGTCCTCGACGATCGCCGAAGCGCGCATCGGCTGAAGTGCCAGCTTGTAGTCGGCCGACTCTACGCTAGCCAACGCCAGCAGATCCTCCGTCAACCGGTTCATACGAGTGGCGTTCCGGAGGATGATGGAAAGAAATTCGCGTGTCGTCGGGGAGGCCTGTTCGGGGGAATCCAGCAGCGTCTCTACATAACCAGAGATGGAGGTGAGGGGTGTGCGCAGCTCATGGGAGACATTCGCGACGAAGTCACGCCGTGTCTTCTCTGCCTTTTCGACGCTTGTCACGTCGTGAAGAACGGCGACAGCGCCACCGCCGGGCATAGGCGCCGCATTCACCTCGAAGATGCGGCCCGGAGCTACAGTAAACGCTTTGCCATTAAAGTTTTCCCGCTTCTGCAATGCCCCTTCCACGCAGGCCAATACGTCGGGATCACGCAGAAGCTCCACTAACGGACGTCCTTCTCGCACGGCAGCGGAGCAGATACGATGCATGACTGCGTTCGACCAGATAACCTGTCCCTGCTCGTTCACGGCAATCACTGCTTCCTGCATGCTGTCGAGCAATGCAGCCAGTTCCCGCCGGCTGGTTTCGAGCGCATGAAAACTCTGCTCGAGACGACTGGCAGTGGCATCCAGCGCGTGGGCTACTTCTGAAAGTTCATCGAGTTCGTCTTCCTCCAGACGCGCAGAGAGATCGCCTGCCGCAATGCGGTTAGCAAAGAGCATGATGCGATCAAAGCGCTGCGCTACCCGGCGGGCAAAAAACGCCGCCAGTAATGTGGCAGCAGCTAAAGCCAGCAGCGATCCGAATATGAAGTCTCGCGTGGCGTGCGGCTGCTCGTGCAATGAATGTTCCACGATCGGCCGCAGGGAAACATCAAGGATGGCAGTGCCGACCAGCAACACCAAAACAAACGATAGAAGAAGCTTTGTAAAGACCCTGCCTGTCAAAGTGAGGCCCCGTTCATTGCGCAAACATCACTGCGCCGCCCGTGGAACCTCGAAACGATATCCGGCGCCGCGCACCGTTTTCAGATATCTCGGGTTCTCGGGGTCTGTCTCAATTTTCTCACGGATGCGGCGCACATATACGTCAACTGAGCGCGGGGTTACAAAGCGCGCATCGCCCCAGACGGCATCCAGCAGATGGTCACGGCTGAAAACGCGGCCGGGATGACGGGCGAGATAATCCAGGAGTCGAAATTCGGTCGCCGTCGTAGTCGTCAGCTCTCCGCGCACCTTTAATTGCATCGCACCTGCATCGATCACAACTTCTTCAAATTGAATGACCGTCGGCGTGGTAGGCCGTTCGAAACGGCGTAACACTGCCTTGACGCGAGCAAGCAGCTCCCGCGGAGCGAACGGCTTGGTGATGTAGTCGTCAGCGCCGAGCTCAAGGCCAAGCACCCGATCGTTCTCTCCAGCGCGCGCGGTCAAAAAGATGATAGGTACTGTGCTCAATCCGGGGTGGCTGCGCAGGCGGCGGCATAAATCAAGCCCATCGCCGCCCGGAACCATAATATCCAAGAGAAAAAGAGCGGGCGTTTGGCGTTCCGCATCCCCAAGAATATTGGCTGGGCTTGCATATACGCGGGCGGCAAAGCCGGCGGCTTCCAAGTGATGCTGCACAAGACGGGAAATATCTGTGTCGTCTTCGAGAACAAATACAATCTGATTCAAGCCGCTTTTCCTCAAGAAATCGTCGCGCGGCAGGACCGCAGGACATAAATATTCATCTACAGCCTATCCGATCACGGCAAAGAGAATGCAAATGTTCTGTTAATTTGAGGACATCCCCGAAGACCACCATTAAGTCGTTCTGCAGGAATATTCTTCAATGCTATACTTCGCCAAGTTATTCTTATCTTGCAGTTTCTGAGATTTTCGTCCTTCTGCTTTGGGTTTACTGTTGGCGTTACAGATTAGGGGTAATCATGTCATCATTCACGATTTTGTGCGTTGATGATGAGGCTTTGGGTTTGCAGATTCGGCGGGCCGTCCTTGAAGTCGCGGGCTATCAGGTACTGACCGCACAGGATGGACAAACGGCATTGGCGATTTTTTCCCACAATTCCGTGCATGCTGTCCTGCTCGATTACCTTATGCCTGGCATGGATGGAAGCCAGGTGGCAGCAGCAATGCGCAGCATTAAGCCCAAAATTCCTATTCTTCTTCATTCTGCATGTGTTGATCTACCCCCGGAAGCCCTGAAGCTTGCCGACGCGACACTATCTAAAGGAGAAGGCCCGGACGCGCTGATTCAGCGCTTACAGCTGCTCATTTCGACTGTGGGAGTCGCTGCGGAGAGCAGCCGGTGACCTTTCAGCAATTCCAGCAGATTCTGAGACAGGCCTTTTTTGTACCGCTGCTTACACTTTTAGCCTTGGCCGGTCTGCTGCTGTGGCAGGTCTCCAGTGCTCAGGATGCACAACGCTGGCTTGACCATAGCGATCGCGTGAGCGCCGAGATAGCAGAACTTGAGCGCAATATTGTTGACCAGCAAACTGCATTACGCGGCTACGAATTAACGGGTGACCGAACCCTCTTGAACGGCAGCGGGCTGGGAAGTGGATCGATTCGCGGCCAGTTCGATCTGTTGCAAGGGCTTGTTTCCGATAATCCGCAGCAAATAGGAAACCTGGTCAACATTAAGGATCGTTACCAGCTATGGCTCGGATTTGCCAACGACACGATCGGCAAACCGTTTGTTGTCGCAGACAAATCGGCAGCATATCGCGGCACCGACCTCATGAATGCGGTGCGCGCAGCAATCAAAGCCATGGGCAATGCCGAAGATGGCCTGAGGGCAGAACGCTTGCAGAAGGCCATCAACATGGAGCGTCAGGAAATCATCCTGATCATCGCTGGAACCCTGGCGGCGGGATTTGCTCTCTCGTTTTTTTCTCTCATGCGACTGCGGCAGGTCTCGAATGCTCACCAACGCTCGCTTCGTGAAATTGAAGAAGGCCGAGAATGGTTGCGCACTACTCTGCGATCTATCGGAGATGCGGTGATCGTATGCAGCGCGGAGAGTGCGGTCCAATTTATGAATCCGGTGGCGGAAGAGCTTACGGGATGGCCACGCTCAGAAGCAGAAGGCAAGCCTCTGCAACAGGTCTTCCACATCATTCATGAACAGACTCGCGAGGAAGCGGAAAATCCGGTTGAGAAAGTTCGCCGATTGAACAAGGTGATCGGACTCGCGAACCATACGGCGCTACTCTCGCGCACGGGCGCCGAATACATCATCGATGACAGCGCTGCACCGATCTTCGACAAGAGCGGAGTGTTGGTCGGAATTGTGCTGGTTTTTCGCGATGTTACTGAACAGCGAAGGAGCGAAGCTGCTCTGATCGCAAGCGAAAAGCTGGCTGTAGCCGGCAGGCTCGCGGCCAGCATTGCACATGAGATCCACAATCCGCTTGATTCCGTGGCTAACCTGCATTACCTGATTTCACGGGAAGAAAACCCGGAAAGAAGGGGGGAATATCTGAATATGGCTGAGCAGGAGTTGAAGCGCACACTCCAGATCAGCCGTACGATGCTGAATCTTTATCGAGAACCTAACGATCCCGTCAAGATTGACCTGAACGATCTTCTCGAAGGCGTTCTGCTACTGCTCCAACGGCGCATTCAGATTGAAGGCGTAAATATACAACGGGAGTTTGAGGGCACATTCATAATCGAGGGCTTCCCTGCTGAGCTTCGCCAGGTCTTTACCAACCTGATCACGAATGCTGTAGATGCGGCGCGTCCCAATGGAAACGTGCTGATCAGGTTGACGGATATTCCAGCTGAAGAATTTCGCGGTGCCGGCGTCGCGGTAGAAATTATCGACAGCGGTCCGGGAATCACAGAACAAGCATCGCAAAAACTATTCCAACCGTTCTTCACGACAAAAGGCGAACAAGGAACCGGACTCGGGTTGTGGGTAACGATGGGTATCGTTCAGAAACATGGAGGGACGATACGCCTTCAAAACAGCAATGATCCAGCGTTTCCCGGCGCCTGCGCGCGTGTCTTTCTACCGGCGCATACACTGGCAACTTCTCTGTCGCGCACCACGGCGCACATGGGTTGACTCTGATAGCGTTTTCTCGAAATGAAAAAGAAAAGCGCGCCTTATGTGAGCGCGCTTTTCTCTTATCTATGCTTGCTTCTTCGGAGTCAGCCGGATGAACCGCTCACCCAGATTGTCCCATTCGGCGAGGAGCCATTGTGCGCGGGTGCTGCCGGTTTTTTCCGCGTGCAGCGCAATCAGATCCCGGATACTGGCTTGTGCCTCTTCGTCGAGCGCGCCATAGCCTTCCGCGTTCAGGAAGTCAGAGTGATAGCGAGCTTCGCTGAGGAACTTGTCTTCCTCATCGAAGACCCACGCCAGACCGCCCGTCATTCCAGCGCCGAAATTGATGCCGGTATCGCCGAGGATAACTACCAGTCCGCCAGTCATATACTCGCAGCCGTGATCGCCCACCCCTTCGACAACGGTGACGGCGCCAGAGTTGCGCACCGCGAAGCGCTCGCCAGCACGCCCCGCAGCGAAGAGCGTGCCGCCGGTTGCGCCGTAGAGGGCCACGTTGCCGAGGATGACGTGCCGCTCACTTTCTCGGGCAGCGCGGCCCTGTCCGCGAAGAATGAGCTCACCGCCGCAGAGTCCCTTGCCCACGAAGTCGTTGGCAAGGCCTTCGAGCGTAAGCGACAGGCCCGGAACAGCGAAGGCTCCAAATGATTGACCGGCAACGCCCTTCAGCTTGAACGACAGGGGCGCCTGTGGAGCTACGCCATAATCCTGCAAGAGAGCCAGTTCGCCCGAAAGTCGTGCGCCGAGCGTACGATCTTCGTTGACGACATTGGCTTCCATCTCGAACGGAACACCAGCCTTGTAAGCTGCAATCGCAGGGGCAACCCAGGCGTCGTCGATGGGAGCATGCTCTTCGGGTCTCAGATTGCGCTGGCCTTGCCAACTGACTATGCCGGTTGCAGGAGCGGCCAGCAGAGGCTTAAGGTCGAGGCCGCCGTCGTGACGCAGCTGTTCCAGCAGGTCGGTGCGACCTATCGCTGCTTCAAGCGACGGAAGGCCGAGCTTGGCCAGCAGCGCCTGAATATCGCGTGCCAGCTCTTCGAAGAACTTGACCAGATGCTCGGGACGACCGCGGAACTTTGCGCGGAGGTCAGGACGTTGTGTGGCAATGCCCGTGGGGCAGGTATTGAGATGGCACTGTCGCGCCATATCGCAACCGAGCGCGACCAGAACAGCGGTGCCGAAAGCGAATTCGTCCGCACCGAGCATGGCGGCAAAGAGAACATCGCGAGCCGTACGCAATCCGCCATCGGTACGGAGACGAACGCGTCCACGCAGCCCGTTTTGGATGAGCACTTGTTGCGCCTCGGCGAGTCCAAGCTCCCACGGATTGCCCGCGTACTTGATGCTCGAAAGTGGCGACGCTCCGGTTCCCCCGTTATGACCGGCGATGACGATGTAGTCGGCATACGCTTTGGCCACGCCTGCGGCTACTGTACCTACCCCAAATTCAGAGACGAGCTTTACGCCGATGGCAGCCTTGGGATTGACACGGCGCAGATCGTGGATTAATTGCGCAAGGTCTTCAATCGAGTAGATATCGTGGTGCGGCGGCGGGCTGATGAGCTGGACACCAGGTTGTGCGTGGCGCAGGCGCGCGATCAGCTCCGTGACCTTGTGACCGGGCAACTGACCGCCCTCTCCGGGCTTCGAGCCTTGCGCGATCTTGATCTCGATCTCTTCAGCATTCATCAGGTATTCGGCGGTCACGCCAAAGCGCGCCGAGGCTACCTGCTTGACCTTGTTATTGAGCAGATGAGCCGGAACATTCACGCCATTCAGGGGTAGCTCGCCTTTAGGGTCGTAAACGGCGCGGTCTTCTCCGCCCTCGCCTGTATTTGAGCGGCCGCCGAGCATGTTCATCGCTGCGGTGATGGTCTGGTGCGCCTCAGGGCTGAGCGAACCAAGAGACATGGCACTGGCAATGAAGCGCTTGTAGAAATTGCCTGAGGTCTCGACCTGTTCCATCGCCAGTGGAGCACCCGCAGGCCGGAACTCCAGCAGATCGCGCAGTACAGCTGGCTCTTTTTCGACTGCAATGGTGGCGAATGCGGCCCAGGCCTGTCCCGGCTCGGCGACTGCGGTGGCATTGCGAGCAGTGCCGACGACGGTTTGCAGAAGACGCACGGTCTGCGGCTGCCAGGAGTGAGGCTCGGCTTTCTCCGCCTTGCGGAAACGAACCCAGCCGTAATCAGGCAGATCCTTGACCGCCGTTGTCGTACCGCCCGGAGCATCTCCCGGAGCGGCATCTTCATTGAAGCTGGCGGTCCATTGCTCGCGAAGAGGCTTTTCCAGTTCGGTAAAGCCAACGCCACTGAGCGGAGCAGGCGTACCGAAGAAGCACTTGTCAATGACTTCGGCATTGAGACCGATAGAGTCGAAGAGATGCGCGCCGCGATAGCTGTCCACTACCGAGATACCCATCTTCGACATGATCTTGGCGAGACCCGCATCCAAGGCATGCAGCAGGTTCTCTTCACCTTTTTCGGCATTCACCGAGCGTGCGGTTTCGAGCGCCAGCCAAGGGCATACGGCACCTGCACCCATGCCGAGTAGGACCGCCCCATGATGCAGATCGCGGCAATCACCGGCTTCGACAGCGAGGCCCACGCGAGTGCGCTCACCGGCGCGGATCAGCGCATGGTGCACGGCTCCCGTTGCCAAAGCCATCGGAATCGGAATGGCAGTCTGCGAGCAGATGCGGTCGGTGAGCAGCAGAATCGCCGCGCCACCGCGCACGAGATCGATGGCCTTGGCGCAGAGATCATCGATCGCCGTCACCAGGTTGCAGGCTGGATTGAAGACGCAGTCGAGCACTGCAAGCGGCAGCTCATCTGCGAGACCATGTTTACGTGTCCGCAGCGCTTCAATCTGCCCGAGAGACAGGAACGGCGATGACAGCGAAAGGCCGGGCAGGTGCGCTTTCTTATTTAGGAGGCTGGGCCATGGGCCGAGACGTGTGTGCAGCTGAATCACGATGGCTTCGCGCAGCGAATCGATAGGAGGATTCGTGACCTGCGCGAAACGCTGGCGGAAGTACGCGTAGACGGGTCTGGGTGTGCGTGCCAACGGCGCGAGTGGCGTATCGTCGCCCATCGACCAGACGGCATCTTTACCGTCACTGGCCATCGGCTGCAAGATCATGCGTGCATCTTCGCGGGTGTAGCCGAATCCAAGTTGAAGGCGCAACAGGTCGGAGGCATTGAGAGCAGCGACCGGTGTTTTCGGATCGAGCGTCGTTTCTTCCAGCAGGTTTTCGTACTGCGGAGCAGCCTGATCGAAAATTTCCAGCAGTTGGTCGTTTTCGTAGAGCTTGTGTTTCTGAATGTCGGCAACGAGCATTTCGCCGGGGCCGAGGCGACCGCTGTGAATCACTTTTTCCGGATCCAAATCGACCAGACCGGCCTCTGAGCCGACAACTACAAGATCGTCTTCCGTCACGAAGAATCGACAAGGCCGGAGACCATTGCGATCAAGCGCGGCGCCTACGAAACGGCCGTCCGTAAAGGAAAGCGCAGCCGGGCCGTCCCATGGTTCGAGACAGTCTTCGTTGTATGCGAAAAATGCAGAGTTACCTTTTTCCTGCGCAGGCGGCAGCAACAGGCGTACTGACTCGGCAATCGTCCGGCCATTGTGTGCCAGCAACTCAAGCACTTCATCGAGGCTGGTCGAGTCGGAGCCATCGGGCGAGAAGATCGGCTTCAGCTCTTCGGCAAGCGTAGCGGCGCGGGCGTCCATGCGCGCACGGTTACCCCATACAGTGTTGATTTCGCCATTGTGGGACAACATGCGGAAGGGTTGCGCACGATCCCATGAAGGGGCAACGTTCGTTGCATACCGTTGATGGAAGACAGCAAAGGGGGTCACGAAACGCGAATCGGCGAGATCGGGATAAAACTCGGGCAAAAGCCGTCCGGCGCACATGCTCTTGTAGATCATCGTTGTTGATGAAAGTGAGCAAACATAGCCCGGAGCTCCACTGCGCTCAAACTGCTTCCGTGCTAAGTACAGGCGACGGTTCAGATGATCCGTATCTTTCGAAGTAATCAATACCTGCCGGATCACCGGCATCGTGGACAAAGCAATTTCACCGAGGATTTCCGGGCGCGTGGGCACATCACGCCATCCCAGCACCTGGCAATTCTGATCGGTGAGCACCTGTTCCAGTTCTGCGTGCGATTCGGCAACATCTCGCGGAAAGAAGACGACACCAACGGCAAGAGGCGCGTCGGGTGCAAGTGTCACGCCGGTAGAGGCAAGCAGAAATTCACGGGGAATGCCGGTACAGATACCAATGCCGTCGCTCGATTTGCCGTCGGCGGCCACGGCGCCACGATGCGCCAGGCGTGCTAGCGCGGTGAGTGCTTTGTCAAGAATGTCATGCGAGGGCTGATTGGTCAGGGTCGCGACGAAGCCAACTCCACAGGAGTCGTGGTCGAAACGGGGATCGATCAATGAAGGGCGGTCTGGGGCGGGAGAGACACCGTGGCGCCCCGGTGGCACCGGCGAATCAAAAAAAGTTATGTAGCCCATAGGTAACTATACGACTCTTTTCCGTGGCAAGCACCAGAATTTTTTAAGATCAAAATGAGGATGAATTGAAGCCAGAAGACTTGCACATTTTCGGATGCAATTAAAATTGCAAAAGATTGCAACCATTCTTGACAATTTGCGTCTGTATATTTATACATTGAATTGTATTTTTATGCAAAGCGAGGCGCGGCATACAGGCCGCGTTTTTCAGTTTGAGCAAAATAGAGAGACACAATGCAATTCGTGAGCTGGTAGGCTCAACCGTTATTTCCAATCAGGAAGAGCTGCGGCGCAAGCTCATCCGGCGCGGTTTTGACGTGACCCAGGCTACGGTTTCGCGCGATATTCACGAACTTCATTTATATAAGGGACCAAACGGATACGCGTTACCGAATGGCAATGGAAATGGGCAGTTTGAGGAGGATGACCTTCCGTCTGTACATGACGTGTTGAGCAGCTTCGGACTGAAGGTCAACCAGGCGCAGAACCAGCTGGTACTGATTACGACCGGCGGCAGCGCACAGGCTGTTGCTCTGGGTATCGATGGCGAAGACTGGCCGGAGGTGGTTGGAACTCTGGCAGGTGACGACACCGTATTGATTATTTGTCCGGATCAGAAACGGGCAGCACAGCTGCGCACGCGCCTCGAAGAGATGATTGGATGAAAAAGACTTTGCAAACTGCGGTACTGGGAGTGAGCGGCTACGCCGGCATGGAGCTGGCGCGGCTGCTGCTGAACCATCCACGGCTCAAGGATGTACCGCCTTTATTCCTCGGGCGCGCGGAAGCCTCCGGTTCTCCGACACCGCTTACCGAACTGCATCCGCATCTGCTGGATAATAACGGCTCACGCTCGCTCGCTATCCAGCCATTCTCCTGGGATCTGTTGAAGAAGCGCGGCGTCGATGTGCTCTTTCTGGCGACTCCGCACGAGCAGTCGCGGACTCTGGCTCCCGAGGCCATCGAGCGCGGGATTCGTGTCATCGACTTGAGCGGAGCATGGCGGCTGACCGAGGCCGGCAATCGCGCCGTATATAAATTTGAAGACGAAGGCACTGCGACCGCCGTTGCTGCGCAGGCAAAGAGCGTGTACGGCATGCCGGAGCTGCACCGCGATGAGATTAAAGATGCGGCATTAGTCGCCAACCCCGGTTGCTATTCCACCTCGATCATTCTTGCGCTCAAGCCGCTGGTTGCTAAGAACTGGATCGATCTCAGCCGTGGCATAGTGAGCGATTCGAAATCCGGCGTCTCCGGCGCGGGTAAAGCTCCTTCAGCAAAAACGCACTTTATGTATGCAGCGGACAACCTCTCTGCGTACGGCGTCTTCGGTCACCGGCACACTGGCGAATTGCTGGAACAGCTCGCGCTCCAACCCGAGCAGATCATCTTTACGCCGCACCTGCTACCGATTCCGCGCGGCATTCTTTCGACGATCTACGTATCGTTCAAAGAACCGAAGAAGGCCGCGGAGGTGGAAGCCTGTTATCGCGACTTCTTTAAGGATAGCCCGCTGGTCAGGGTCTTCCCTGCCGGACAGCTTCCGCAGATTCAGTATTCCGTGCGCACGAATTATTGCGACATCGGTTTCCAGCTGGCCGCCGATGGGCGACTATGCGTGATCGTGTCCTGCCTGGACAACCTGCTGAAGGGCGCTGCCGGACAGGCGGTGCAGAACCTGAACGTAATGTACGGATGGAACGAATCGGAAGGTCTGGCATGAGATATGTCGTAAAACTTGGCGGGGCCGCACTGGAGAATCCTGCACTGCGCGAGAGCTGCGCGAAAGCCATAGCCGAGCTGGTGAAAGACGGCAACCAGGTTGCCCTCGTACATGGCGGCGGCGTGCAGTTGACGAAAACTCTCAAACAGCTTGGCAAGCAGAGCGAATTTATCGCCGGGCTGCGGGTCACCGATGCTGAAACACGCGACACCGCTCTGATGGTCCTGAGTGGCGCCGTGAATAAATCGCTGGTTGCCTCACTCGGAGCACATGGGCAGTCTGCCGTCGGATTGTGCGGCGGCGACGGACTCATCTTCCGCGCGCGTAAGAAGAGGACGGCTCCTGATCTCGGCTTTGTCGGCGAGATCGTTGCTTCGGACACGCGATGGCTCGAGGCCATCTGGAAGATGGGCGCGGTGCCGGTATTGTCGAGCCTTGCGCTCGGCTTCGACGGCGAATACTACAATATCAACGCCGACGAGATGGCCGCGGCCTGCGCCGCAGCCTGCAAGGCCGATGCGCTGGTCTTCCTCACCGATGTCCCGGGGGTACGCGGTGCGGACGGCGAAGTGATGCGCTGGCTGAGTATCGATAAAATCGCTGCCTTGACGAAAGACGCAGTCATCAGCGGCGGCATGCTGCCGAAACTTGGCGCCTGCCGCGAAGCGCTGCTGCAAGGCGTCAAGCGTGTACGCATTCTTCCCGCTGAACTTGCAGGCGTGCTGCCCGACCTGTGCAGCACGCGCGTTACCCACGGCACCGAAGTGATGGTCGCATAGGAGATCAAAGAATGAAATTGGATGCAATTCAGGCGGCAGAAGCAAAACTGCTGCTTCAAACCTATGAGCGGAATCCCATTCTCTTCGTGCGCGGAGAGGGCGTTCACCTCATCGACGAAAATGGCGACCGCTATCTCGATCTGCTGAGCGGCATCGGCGTGAACGCGCTGGGCTATGGACATCCGGCTATTGTCGAGACGATCGCCGAGCAGAGCAAGAAACTCATCCACACCTCAAATCTATTTTTCCACGAAGGACAGGCTGAGCTGGCGCTGCGCCTCACCGAGGCCAGCGGTATGGATCGCGCCTTCTTCAGCAACAGCGGCACTGAAGCCAATGAAGCAGCACTAAAGCTGGCCCGCGCTTATGCAGGCATGAGGCGCAGCGAAGGCAAGCGGCTGGGAACGAAGTTTCTCGCGCTCGAGCACAGTTTCCATGGACGCACGATGGGTGCAGTTGCCGCGACGCACAAGGAAAAGTATCGCGAGCCCTTCGCGCCGGTCATGCCTAACGTAGAATTCGTCCGCTTCAACGATGTTGCCGATCTGAAGACGAAATTCTCCACCGATGTCTGCGCCATTCTCATCGAAGTCGTGCAGGGCGAAGGCGGCATCAACCCTGTATCGCAGGAGTTCTTCGAAGCCGCACGTAAGCTGACGCAATCTACTGGCGCACTGTTGATCGCCGACGAAATCCAGGCAGGACTGGGCCGCACCGGAAAATGGTTTGCCTACCAGCATTACGGAATTCAGCCGGATATCACGACGCTTGCCAAGCCTATCGCCGGAGGCTTGCCGCTCGGCGTCATGCTCTGCACCGAGGAAGTAGCGCAGGCGATTCACCCGGGCATGCACGGCACGACTTTCGGCGGCGGACCGCTGGCCTGCGCAGTCGGCATCGCAGTATTCGACACAATTGAGAAAGAAAGACTGCTCGATCACATCAACGAGATCGGCAGCTACTTTCAGCAGAAGCTCAATGAACTGAAGCAGAAGCACAATGCCATCACAGCGGTGCGGGGCCTCGGCCTCATGCTCGCGGCAGAACTTGATTCGGCAGAATTGGCAAAGACCGTTCTAGCCGAAATGCAGAAGCGGCATATTCTCATCAATCGCACCAGCGAGACGGTGCTGCGCTTCCTGCCGCCATTTGTTCTCGGAAAGCAGCATGTCGATGAAGCCATCGCCGCGCTTGACGAAATTTTCACCGAGCACAGCCCCGCACCCGCGGGTGAGCACGCTCACACCAACGGAGGAACACACATTGGCTAGCAAAGCATTTGCAGTTTTGGAGCAGGAGGCTGGTCTGGCGGCATCGCTCACGGGCCGGGATCTCTGCTCCATCACCGATCTCACACCCGCAGAAGTTGCTGGCATTCTTGAACTGGCGCATAAAGTAAAAGCCAAGCCGTCAGACTATCGTCACGCACTCGATGCTAAACAGATGGTGATGTTCTTCGAGAAGTCGTCACTGCGCACGCGGCTTACCTTCGAGGCTGCAATCAATACTGTTGGCGGCTCGGCGATCTTCGTGGATCAGACGCAGTCGCCTCTGGGTGAGCGCGAGTCACTAGGTGACATTGCCCGCAATCTGGAACGGTGGGTTTCTCTCATCGTGCTGCGGACGTATGCCCACGAAACGATTACCGAGATGGCGCAATACGCGAGCGTTCCTGTCATCAACGCTCTCAGCGATCTCGAACACCCATGCCAGGCGCTGGCGGATTTCATGACGCTTGAGGAGCGCTTCGGTTCGCTCAAAGGCTTTCGGTTCGCTTATGTCGGCGACGGCAATAACGTGTGCCACTCGCTGATGCTCACAGCGGCGCAGCTCGGCGCCCACTGCACCATTGGTACTCCTAAAAACTATGCGCCTAAAGCAGATATTGTGGCGCAGGCGCGCGCCATTGCAAACATTACCGGGAGCGACATCACACTTGTCAACGATCCGGTTGCCGCTGTCACCGGAGCGGATGCCATATACACCGATGTATGCACCAGCATGGGCTTTGAGCATGAAGCGACGAAGCGCGCGCCGATCTTCAAGTCATATCAGGTAAATGAAACATTGATGGCGTACGCCGCTCCGCATGCGGTCTTCATGCACTGCTTGCCGGCGCATCGCAACGCAGAGGTAACGGACGCAGTTCTCGATGGTCCGCAGTCTGTCGTCTTTGATCAGGCGGAAAACCGCATGCACGCGCAGAAGGCATTGATGCTTATGTTGCTGGGCGGGGCAAAGCAGGTGAAGTAAGTTTGTCTCCCCCTCTTTGCGCTAAGTGGTGGGTGCCCCAGGCTGGTCGAATATCACAGCAACCGAAGAACCCGAGGTTTTGTATGTCTGTCATTCTTGAAAGTCTGCCGGTTGGGCAGAAAGTCGGTATCGCTTTTTCCGGCGGCCTTGATACCAGCGCCGCGCTTCACTGGATGAAGCAGAAAGGCGCGCTGCCCTATGCCTACACCGCCAATCTCGGCCAACCGGACGAAACCGATTACGACGCCATCCCCCGCAAGGCCCTTGAGTACGGCGCGGAGAATGCGCGGCTCATCGATTGCCGCGGGCCGCTGGTTCGCGAAGGCATCGCCGCGCTGCAGTCCGGAGCCTTCCACATCTCGACTGCAGGTATCACCTACTTCAACACCACGCCTCTGGGACGCGCTGTTACCGGCACCATGCTGGTCACAGCCATGAAAGAAGATGGCGTTAACATCTGGGGCGACGGCTCGACCTTCAAGGGGAATGACATCGAGCGTTTCTATCGCTATGGGCTGCTCGTCAATCCCGATCTGCAGGTCTATAAGCCGTGGCTCGACCCGCTCTTCATCGATGAGCTTGGCGGCCGCGCCGAAATGTCCGCCTTCCTGCAGAAGTCCGGCTTCGGCTACAAGATGTCCGCTGAGAAGGCCTACTCTACCGACTCCAACCTTCTCGGCGCCACGCACGAAGCCAAAGACCTCGAACAGCTTTCGAGCAGCATCAGCATCGTCGAGCCCATCATGGGAACGGCCTTCTGGCGCGACGATGTGGATGTCAGGCGCGAAGAGGTAACGGTTCGCTTCGAACAGGGCTTCCCTGTCGTATTGAATGGCAACGCATTCTCGAATCCGGTCGAGCTGCTGCTCGAAGCCAACCGCATCGGCGGACGTCACGGCCTGGGCATGAGCGACCAGATTGAGAACCGCATTATCGAGGCCAAGAGCCGTGGCATTTATGAAGCTCCGGGCATGGCTCTGCTTTTCATCGCCTATGAGCGCCTCATCACCGGCATTCACAACGAGGACACTATCGAGCAGTACCGCGAGAATGGCCGCAAGCTGGGCCGCCTGCTCTACCAGGGACGCTGGTTCGATCCCCAGGCCATCATGCTCCGCGAGTCCGCACAGCGCTGGGTGGCGAGCGCCATCACCGGAGAGGTCACGCTCGAGCTGCGCCGAGGCAACGACTATTCGATTCTGAATACCGAGTCGCCCAACCTCACCTTTGCGCCCGAACGCCTGAGCATGGAGAAGACTGAGTCGGCCTTTTCTCCGCGCGACCGCATCGGCCAGCTCACCATGCGCAATCTCGACATCACCGACACCCGCGCCAAGCTGATGACATACGCGCAGACAGGCCTCATCACACTGAGCCACGGCTCGGAGATGCCGCAACTGAACAGCGGGACGAAAAACGAGAGCATAACGAAAGGCGAAGAGAACTGATGAGCGAACAGCACGCCAAGATGTGGTCTGGCCGCTTTCGCGAGCCGCTCGACCCAACTTTCGACCACTGGCAACGTTCGTTCGGCTTTGACCGACAGCTGCTTCAGGAAGAAGTAGCTGCCAGCAAGGCGCATTCCCTTGCGCTGAAAGCAGCGGACATCCTGACCAACGCAGAGCAATCTACGATCGGAGACGCTCTGAGCGCAATCGCGTTGCACGGCGTGGCCGAAGACGCGAAGCAGTGGATGGACGAAGCGTCGAACGCAGAAGACATTCACCACTTCGTCGAGATGAAGCTGGTGGAAGCAATCGGCGACCTCGGGCTCAAATTGCATACCGGCCGCAGCCGCAACGAGCAGATTGCGACCGACCTGCGTTTGTACATTCGTCTGCGTTCGCGGATGCTCATCGCCAACATCGGCGAGTGGGCGCGAGCACTTGTCGAATTGGCGAAGGCTTCCGGAGAAGCCGTGATGCCTTCGTATACACATTTGCAGCGAGCCGAACCTGTTCTCATTGCACACTGGCTGCTCGCTTATGTCGAGATGCTGCTGCGTGATGCTTCGCGACTTGAAGACTGCATTGCGCGTCTGAATTATTCTCCACTCGGTTCGGGGCCTATTGCGGGCGCAACTCTGGCGCTCGACCGTACTATCGCTTCGCAGGAGCTTGCTTTCAGCGCTCCCACCGCGAACAGTATGGATGCAACCAGCGACCGCGACTTCGTGCTCGAATACCTGCATGCGCTCACCCTGCTGACGCTGCATGCCAGTCGCTTCGCCGAAGAGATCACGCTCTTCGCTACGGCTGAATTCGGTTTCGTCGATCTTCCTGAGGCATTCTCGACAGGATCGAGCGCGATGCCACAGAAGAAGAATCCTGATCTGACCGAGCTGGTCCGCGCCAAGGTTGGCCGCGTCAACGGCGCGGCGCAGGCGGTAACGTTGCAGCTCAAAGGGCTTCCGCTCGCCTACAACAAAGACATGCAGGAGACGCAGGAGCCGGTCTTCGCAGCGACCAGCGCGATGCATCTTACTGTCTATCTGCTGGCGAAGTTTACCTCTGCACTCAAGTTCCGCGAGGACCGCATGCGTGCCGCGTGCGAGAACGGCTTCCTGAATGCTATGGCGGCTGCGACCTACCTCGTCTACAAGGGAGTTCCCTTCCGCAAGGCCCACGAAAAGATCGGCAACGCTGTCCGTTATTGTCTCGACAAGAGTTGCGAGCTGAACGACCTGACACTTGAAGAGCTGAAACAATTCGGCCCTGAATTCGAAGACGATTTCTTTGCCGCAATCACACTCGAAGCTACGCTCGATTGCCATGATGTTGTCGGCGGGACGGCACGGCATCGCGTCCGCGAAGCGCTGAAAGATGCAGAAGCCCGCGTTCAGAAGCTCGTCAAGGCTTACGGTACTGTAGACCTCGGCATCCGAAAACCGGCGGAGGCGGCCCATGCTGGTGCGTAAAGCGCGCCTTCAGGACGCGACCAACATTTACGAACTGGTGAACAGTCTTTCAAGCGACGGCACACTGTTGCGCCGCGCCTTCGCCGAAATATGCGAAAACGTCCGCGATTTCACAGTAGCCGAGAGCGATTCGGGCGTCTTTCTTGGCTGTGGCGCGCTCCATCTTTATGGACCGCATCTTGCTGAGGTCAGATCGATCGTCGTCCGCCCAGAAGCGAAGGGCCAGGGAGCGGGGGCGAATCTTCTCAGCGCTCTGCTCGATGAAGCGGAAGACCACGGCATCGGTTGCGTCTGCCTCTTCACGCGCATCCCCGACTTCTTTTTTCGCTATGGTTTTCGCGTCGTCGAAGATCGCGCCGCTCTTCCCGACAAGATTTTCAAGGATTGCCAGAACTGCCCGCGCCTCTATCGCTGCGATGAAGTCGCCATGGCACGTGGGCAGATTCCCAAGGTATCAATCCTCGGACCGCGCATTGAAGCCGAGCAGCTCGTCCGACTCACAGGCTGAATCGCCGAAAGTGCGAGCTAGTACAGAGAAATTCCGAATACGATAGACTGCACTTGGTTCTCAGATGCATTGGAAACTTGCACTCGCGATTGGCTCCTGCGCGCTGCTTGGTTTGCGGCACGGCTTCGACTACGATCATCTTGCTGCTATCTCCGATATCACTGCCGTGCAGCGCACGAGCCGACAAGGCATACGACTCGGCGTTACGTACGCCCTGGGCCACGCCTTTACCGTCATCGCCTTGGGGATACTTGTCATTCTGCTGCACATTTCGCTTCCTGCGAAGCTTGATGGATGGGCAGAGCGGCTCACCGGCCTGACGCTCATCGTTCTGGGAATTCTTGTTGTAGCAAATCTCCTGCGTCACTCGGGCCGAAAACATTCGCACTCTCATCAGCTCATGCAGAGCCGTTGGGCCCTACTCATCAATGCGTTCCGTCATGGAATCTGGCGCGTTCGCCGTGTCTACCAAAAAGATATCCCTCAGCCGGAACCTTTCGCCTGGAGCTATAACGGATCCTCGGTCTTTGGCATCGGCGTGCTGCACGGTCTTGGCGCAGAGACTCCAACCCAGCTAATGCTCTTTTTGCTGACCGCAAGCCTTGGAGGCACCTATCTCGGCCTCCTGGGATTACTCGCTTTCGGCGTAGGCCTGGTCATCATGAACACCGCCATGACTGCCGCATTAAGCGGTTTATTTAGCAGCGGCCTGCGTCGACCGTGGTTTTATCAATTTCTCTCAGTCGCAGGCGCGATATACAGCTTTGCCGTCGGCTGTATCTTTTTGTTTGGAGCCTCCGGCCGCCTGCCTTCGCTCAGCTGAGCAGGCAAAATAAAAACCCCACGCAGTTTCGTGGGGCCTTTATCCAAACAATTCAATGATTAGCTGGCTTGCCTTGGAGTAGTTGTGTCGAGAATCTTCAACAATCCATCTGCGGCCGAAGGTGCCTTTACCTTTCCATCTCGGACGATGTCCGTAGCACTCAGACTCTCGCCGTACAGATTTTTATTGGCATCGCCATCCGAACGCATCGTAGAGCCAGCCAGCGAGACACCAGCGAAGACGCCGCGCGCGCGCGACCAGGAAAGAATCTGCGCCTTCATGACAATGTCGGTTTCTGCGCTGGTATTACGGCCAACCGGACCCGCTGCAATCGAGGCATCTCCGCCCAGCTTTACCTTGCTGGACATGACCGATTTCGCACCGCCTTCATTCATGATCAGGAGCACAAAGTCGGTAGCCTGACCGCCGATCTGGAAACCAAAACTTGCACCTTCAAGCGCATACATAGCCGGAGCGCTCCACTGACCCTTGAAGTCTTCGCCCGAGCGGCAAGTGATAACACCGCGTCCATAGCTTCCTCCAACTACAAAAGCACCCTTTTTGACCGAGGGGAAAACTACGACGCACTCAGACTTATCCAGCAAATCCTTGGGAATGCCTTTGTCGGGGGTTGCGAGAATTTCCTTGAGTACCTGTGCGGAGTCTTTGATACGCTGCTGTTCTGTTGTCTGACCAAAAAGTGGCAGAGCAAGGGACATGCTCATCGCCACAGCTAATATGCGTTTCCTATTCATTTACCCTCCTTACGGATTGATACCTGGGGTTTTGTAGCTTGTGCGTCCTGCTTTGCACGAATTGAAAAAGAACTGAAACTTCGTTACGACAAAAATTCTCTGTTCTGGCCCTGAAGTGCACTACCGCCGCGAAGGCGACACCAAGGCTCAATACATAGGATGGGTCTTTAGAGAGAAATGCTGCTTACCCACGTTTCCAGGGTGAATCCGGGAAAGCTGCAAAGGTGGCGGAATGCGTAGCGAATACCGGCGAGCATGTCGTGCGCTCCTATTGGTTTGCGTAGCCGTTCTGAAACAAGTTTTTGTATTGTTTCCGTCTCTGATGAACTCTTGAAACTAGCGGCACACAAAAAGGAGTTTTTCGCGTTCAGGATGATATGTAAGGCTGGAGCCATGTCACTCGACTCTCAGCGTATCTGCAGGCTGTATGCGGCTGATGCGAAGCGTTGGACCAAAACTGGCAAAAATAGCAATGGCTGCGAGCAGCAACAGAACCGCGACAAATGTAATCGGGTCGTAGGTTTTGATCCCATAAATCTGGCTGGAAAGCGCCCGCAACGCCGCAAAAGACAATGCGATACCAGCAGCAAGTCCCGCGCCCGCGGCCACCAGTCCTGACGAGCCAACGTGCACCATAGCCTCCCGAATCGTCGATCCGAGCGCAATACGGATACCGATCTCGCGCGTCCGCTGCACCACCAGATTCGAAACCAGCGAATAAATGCCGATTGCAGAAAGCACCAGCGCCAGCGAACCAAGAACAGTCAGCAATAAAACCTGTACTCGCTGTATCTGTAGCTGCTCATCCAAAATCTGTTGCATCGAATAGAATCCGGAAAAAGGCAGGTCAGGATCGGCCTCAGCCAGCGCCTTCTGCATCGATTCCGTCAGCCCCTGAACATGTCCATGCGTGCGAACGATCCACGATGGTTGCATAAAGGTGTGAATGATTGGCAGAGACGCTCCTGAAATCTGCGTTGCTGGCACGTAGAAAATTGGCTCCGTCCCAATCGGCGCTTCCCTGATCACATTGGATTGGTCCTGCACATCACCGATGATGCCGACGATCGTATAGACCGAATCGCCTGACTTAAAGTGTCTTCCGATAGGAGACGGATCGTTGTAGAAATGTCTTCCGAACGATGTGTTAACGATTGCCACTGGCTCCGATGTGGGGCTGTCACTGTCTGAAAACAATCGTCCGGCCAGAAGCGGGATCTGCAGCGTGGAAAAATAATCTGTCGTGACGTAGGACAGACTGCTCGAATCACCAGTGCCTGCTTGTTTACCGTCAGCGATCACAATGTAGTCATTTAATGTCGCTTCATACGGAGCGCTTAAGCCGACCGCGGCATCCTCCACCCCAGGAATCTGCTTGATTGCCGTGATGCTCTTTTGCAGCAACGAGCGGAAGGCAGATGCATCATGGTAACGAACGTCATTAAGCGAGACCTTCGCGGCCATAACATTGGATGGATTAAACCCCGGCGGCAATGTTTCCAGATGCACCAGGGTGCGTACCAGAAGCCCTGCAGCCGTCAGGAGAATGACCGTAAGCGCAATCTCGGCACCGATCAGCCACTGGCGTACGCGGCCCGTTCCGCCTGCCACGGCCTTGCTGCCTGCGGCGATAGCAGTGCGCAAATCCACACGGCGTGTCTGCATTGCTGGCAGAGCTCCGAAAAGCAGGCTCGTAATTAAAGTGACACCAAAAGTAAAGGCCAGTACACGCGCGTCGAGATGAAAGCCCCCCATCGGAATCATCGTGTTTGGCAGGAAACCACGAAGCCCATTCAGAATCAGCAGCGCGAGAAATAATCCTGCTCCAGCGCCTGCCACGGCAAGTACCAGGTTCTCTATCCATAGTTGCCGGAGCACGTCGACACACTGTGCACCAAGTGCGAGACGAGTGGCAATTTCCGGCGTACGACGCGAGACTCGCACCAATGCCAGCCCGGCAAGATTTGCGCAGGCGATGAGCAGAATAAAGCTGACAGCGAGCATCAGCATGGCCAGGTTGTCGTGCATCTCGCCAGCTAACGCGAGTTGCAGTGGGCGCGCGTAAATCCATTCGCGTCCGTGATATTTCGTCTCCATCTCTGACGCGTGGGGCAGCCGAATATTGCGGAGCTGCGTATTTATCTCTTGCCATGCCGCGCCCGGCTTGAACCGAGCGAGAATGCCACAATTTTTTCCACCGCATTCACCCGTCGTTGCTGGTTGCAGTGGAATAAAGAGATCGGCGTTGCTCGGAGTAACCGCACTCTCCGGAAGTATCCCGACCACGGTAAAGGGTTCGCCCTTGAGATCGATTGCCCTGCCTATCAGGTGATTGTTGCCATGAAATGTGGACTGCCAGAGACCATAGGTAAGAACTGCCACGGGCGGCCCATTCGGCCGATCTTCGGTTTCGCTAAAGCTGCGGCCCTGATAGAGTGGAATCCCTAAAACGTCGAAATAATGGGCTGAAACGCGGCTGGCATGCACATAGCGAACGGCTCCGCCGGCTTCCGCGTTAGCCTTCAGATTGACACCGCCTGTGCCGCCATAGGACGCCAAAGTGACCGTGCTGATGTTGTCTTTGAGAAGCTGCCAGATAGCGCCCGTCAGATTATCGGCCTCGCTCTGGACGAGCTTTCCGCTCTGTTGGTTCGTGCCTTCTCGATGGAGCACCAGAGCTGCAATCCGTTCCGGCTGCGGATACGGCAATTTGCGCAGCATAAATCCATCTACCATGCTGAAAACTGCCGTATTTACTCCAATTCCGAGCGCAAGTGTGAGGATTATGGCAGCGGAATACCCAGGATTTTTGTACAGCTGGCGAAAAGCAAAACGTAAGTCATTGATAAGCATGGTGGATGATCCTGCCATAGTAGTCGCAGCATCCGATTAGGCAAATGCCAGAGAGGTTAAGTCTTTTGTAATCAGGGCGGCGTGTTCTATGGCTCGGATGGAAAGTGTCCAAAATCAGTGCACGTATGTCCGGAATTGAACGTCTTTTGTGCTGTTTTGAGCGCAATTAAGTGCAGATTTCGAGACCGAAATCGGGAGCGAGCGTCAGCAGGCGAGGCAATACGGTGTCGTCTTCGATCCTCGGTTTTTCGTTCAACCGGCCCGGCTGGCCAAGACCGGCCCACATCCGTTCCAATCCGCCAGGCGTCAGAACGACGAGAATTCTGCCCGGAACCGCTCCAACATTTTTGTATGTGTGCGGCGTGTCTCGCGGGACACGAACGTAATCGCCATCGGCGACGTCATAGATTCGATCGCCCACAATGACAGAAAATGCTCCCTCGACCACGTAGAAACACTCATCTTCGCGGCGGTGGATGTGCATCGGCGGACCGTTGCCGGGAAAAGATTCTATTTCGACGATGGAGTAAGCGCCGCCCGTCTGTGCCGAGGTGGTCTTGATGGCGTAGAAGTCGCCCATCAGCCAGAAACTTTCTCCCTGACCTCTCTCCAGCACACTGATGCCCGACTTGTCTAACACGTTTTCGTTCATAGATCTATTCTGGAATCAGGCAATGTTTTATGGATTGTAGTCCCGGCAGATCGATTTAAAAATATCAAAAATCAACCAGGGATCGATTCTTCTCCCAGAAGAGATTCGACGATTTCCCGCCACTCCACCTCGACTTCTGATTGGCAAAGTTTGCCTCCGCCGAGGCTATACCAATATTGGGCATTTGCCGTATCGCCCTCTTTGCGATGCAGGTAGGCATGAACCCAGGCGGCGTCTCGTGAATCGATCTCTTGCGCGATTTCATGAGCCTGTCCCCAGTTCCCTTTCGCGTCCCACCATAAAGCCTGCAAAAGCGGAGGAAGGTCTGGCGCCGGCTCATCCTCTTTTAAAGAAGCGCTAAATTCGTCGTATCTCATGCCGGCATTGTATCGACGTATCCGGATAACCAGCGTCAAAATAAACTAGGATTAAATAGGTCGCAGTTTGAGTTATGATGAAGAGATAAGGATTGGAATATTCACGGATTCGGCAGGTTGCCGCTGGAAGAGTGTGAGTTTGAAGGCGTTAAGTGAACTGAAGATCGGGCACACGGCAACTGTTGAAGAGCTGAAGCTTCCCGATGAGGTCCAGCATCATTTGATGCACATGGGTTTCACTCCGGAAGCGCTGGTCCTGGCCGTTCGACGCGCCCCAACTGGCGACCCGACGGTATACGCAGTAGACGGCATGGAAGTGGCGCTACGGCGTGAAACGGCACGGTGGATTTCCGTGCGGGAGTTTGAGGAAGGTTCACGGTGAGCGACTGCTGCGCAACTGCAACGATCGAGATCGCACCCACACCCCGGGTCGCCGGGAAGATCCAGACAGTCGCCCTTGTTGGACCGCCGAATTCCGGCAAATCCACGCTCTTCAACCGCCTCACCGGCCTTCGCCAGAAGGTTGCAAACTATCCCGGCGTTACCGTCGAGCAACACTATGGAAAGCTCAGCGGCGTAGGACGCGGCGATCTGACACTGATCGATCTGCCGGGAATCTACAGTCTTAACACCAGCTCAGAAGATGCTCGCGTGGCGGTGGATGTACTTCACGGCCGCATGCCAGGCGCGCCGGTACCTGATGCCGTGCTGCTGGTCCTCGATTCCCTGCACCTGCAACGACAGTTGATGCTGGCCGCTCCCATTCTTGCGCTGGGCCTGCCTACGCTGGTTCTGCTCAATATGAGCGACCTAATGGAAACACGCGGCGGCGAGGTAGACACGCTGGCGCTGGCCCGGGAACTGGGTGTTCCGGTAGCAAAGATCAGCGCCGCTCGCGGTACGGGGCTGGACTCCATCCGGCATTTTCTCGATAAGAAAAGCGAACCGGTAACGGTCAAGCCGCGTTTGGAGCTGCCCGTGATGGGTAATCCGCGCTCCTACCGGCAGTGGGCCACCGGTATCAGCACGCGGACAAAGTACAAAGCTCCGCTTTCGTCTGAATGGACGCGCAAGATTGATTCAGTGCTGTTGGGACGCATCACCGGACCGCTGCTATTTCTCGCTGTTGTCTTCGGTGTTTTCCAGATCGTATTTTCTGTGGGCCTGCCCGTCAGCAATGCCTTTCAGACGGTGCTGACGGGCGCAGGCAGTAAAGTTGGCCTTCTCCTTGGAAACGGTTGGCTCGAATCGCTCCTGATTGACGGCGTATGGAAGGGCGTTTCGTCCGTTCTGGTTTTTCTGCCCCAGATATTGCTGCTTTTTCTGTTTGTCGGAGTTCTTGAAGATTCCGGATATCTTGCCCGTGCCGCTCTCATCGCTGACCGCGTCATGCGGGCGATTGGCCTCAACGGCAAGGCATTCATTCCACTGCTCTCCGCTTACGCCTGCGCCGTGCCAGCCATTATGGCCACGCGGACGATTGAGAATAAACGCGACCGTTTTGCGACCATTCTGGTGGCGCCGTTCATGACGTGTTCGGCCCGGCTGCCGATTTACATGCTGATGATTGCGGCGTTTATCCCTAACAAGCCCTTGCTCGGAAGCTTTTTCGGATTGCAGGCTGCCGTGATGCTCAGTCTTTACGTCCTCGGATTTCTGGCGGCGCTGGCTACGGCTCGCCTGCTGAAATCTTCCATCCTTAAAGCGTCGTCGGCACCTTTCATTCTGGAGCTGCCGCAGTATCGCGTACCGACAGTGCGCTCGCTGAGCCTGCGGCTGATCGACCGTGGCAAAGTGTTTGTAAAGCAGGCCGGCACTGTCATCCTTTGTGTCACGCTGGTGCTGTGGGTTTTGAGCCATATTCCTTTCCATGCGGATTTGCCGCAGAGCATTATCGGCCATGTGGGCCAATGGATTGAGCCGATTATCAAGCCCCTGGGCTTCAACTGGAAGATCGGTATAGGACTTCTCAGTTCGGTCATCGCGCGGGAAGTCATCGTAGGCACGCTAGGCACGCTCTATGGGGCCGATCCGGCGACGCAATCGCTCAGCCTGCAGGCTGCGCTGCGCCACGACCTGACGCTTGGGGGCGCGATGGCGCTGGTTGTTTTCTTCGCTTTTGCCATGCAGTGCACCTCGACGCTGGCGATTGTGAAACGCGAGACAAACAGCTGGAGATGGCCCGCCCTGCAGTTTGCATACATGAGCGTACTGGCCTACATAGCCGCATTGGCAACCAACGTATTGATTTCGCACTTTTTCTAGTAAAATAGAAGAGACGGCGGTGACATGGGGTCGCGGTTTTAGCCTCATTTCCTGAGGTTCATCGCAACGGCGCTCCATCATTTCGAAAATTTCAGCACAGAGGACGCAACAGCCATAAAGGCTCGTCGCGAGAATTGCGTTCACTGTCTAAGCAACAGGACAGGCAATGATTTCAGTCAGCAATGTAAGCATGCGGTACGGATCGAAGGTCCTCTTTGAGGAAGTATCCGTTACATTCACATCGGGCCGTCGTTACGGTCTCACCGGGCCCAACGGCGCGGGCAAATCGACTTTCATGAAGGTTCTTACCGGCGAGCTGGATGCTCAGAAGGGTTCGGTTGTACGCCCGAAAAAGCTGGGAGTACTGCGCCAGGACCAGTATGCCTTCGATGCTTATCGCGTTATCGACACGGTCATCATGGGCAATAAAGCTCTGTGGGCGGCAATGGAAGAGCGCTCCGCGATCTACTCGAAAGCAGAGTTGACCGACGATGACGGCATGCGCCTCGGCGAGCTCGAAGGTGTTGTCGGCGAAGAAGACGGTTATACCGCCGAGAGCGATGCGGCGATCCTTTTGCAGGGGCTCGACATCCCCGATGAACTGCACGAGCGCAAGATGAGCGAACTGCAGGGCGGACAGAAAGTTCGCGTGCTGCTGGCCCAGGCACTCTTCGGCAATCCGCAGGCACTGCTGCTCGACGAGCCCACGAACCACCTTGATCTCGATTCGATTCACTGGCTGCAGGAATTTCTGCTGCGCTTTGAAGGCACGCTGATCACGATCTCGCACGATCGCCACTTCCTCAACAGCGTCTGCACGCACACAGCGGATATCGATTATCAAACGATCATCACCTATACCGGTGGATACGACGAGATGGTGCTGGCCAAGACGCAGGTACGCTCACGCCTGGAGGCGCAGAACGAGCAGCGCGAAAAGAAAATTGCGCAGCTGAATGAGTTCATCGCGCGCTTCTCTGCCGGTACACGTTCCAGCCAGGTGACCAGCCGCAAGAAAGAAGTCGAGCGGCTGCAAACGAACGACCTCGCGCGTTCCAACATTCAACGTCCGTTCATCCGTTTCGATCAGGTGCGCCCCTCAGGCAAGCACACGCTCGAGGTCGAAGGCATTCGCAAGACGTATGGCGATCAGGTTGTTATCGACGGCTTTGCCGGATCGATCATGCGCGGCGAGAAGGTCTGCCTTATCGGGCGCAACGGCCAGGGCAAGACGACGATGCTCAAGTCCCTGCTTGCGAACGATCGGGACCTCGCAGAAAAGGATTTCGATCTTGATGCAGGCACTGTGAAGTGGGGACACGAAGCGCAGATCGGCTACTTTCCGCAGGATCACGCGGGAGTCATCCAGCATGGCATGACGGTCAACGAGTGGCTGCACCAGTTCGATCCGAAGGCCACGACCGAAGACATTCGCGGCATCCTCGGGCAGATGCTCTTCCGCGGCGAGGAAGGATTGAAGCCAACTGCAGCTCTTTCGGGCGGCGAAGCGGCACGTCTTCTATTCTGCAAGCTGATGCTGCAGAAGCCGAACATCCTCATCTTTGATGAGCCGACGAACCACCTCGATCTCGAATCGATCAACGCGCTGAATATCGCGCTGCAGCGCTACGAGGGCACCGTATTACTGGTCACGCATGATCAGGATTTGATCGAAGAAGTGGGGACACGCATCTGGCACTTTGAAGATGGGAAGATCGAAGACTTCAAAGGCCCCTACGAGGAATACATGGCCGCTGCCGCAGCAGCAAAGTAACTTCTAAAGTAGCTCGTCATTCTGAGCGTGGTGAAGTGGAAGCAGTTTCTTCACCGTGCTCAGAATCAAGTTAGCGTCAAATCCTTGTTGCCCCATCCTTCGCTGCGCGGGGGATGGAATATTGTCAAAATATCAAGCCACTTTGCTCATACTCAACGCAAAAGATATCTCGAAAGCATTCGGCGCGACTTCTCTCTTTCGCGACATTTCCTTCACCGTGGATGAAGGCGACCGCATTGGTCTCATCGGTCCGAACGGGTCAGGAAAATCGACACTGCTGAAGATTCTTGCCGGCGAACTCGAACCCGACTCCGGCGAGGTGGCCGCGCGAAAGCTGACACGCCTGAGCTACGTAGCGCAGGATTCAGAATTCGCCGAAGGCGACACCGTACGTACAGTCATTCAATCTGCGTTGCAGCGCGCAGGAGTTCCGGAAACAGAGTGGGAAGCCCGACTCCGCGAAACATTGGGACGCGCAGGTTTTGCCGATTTTGAAACCGAAGCAGTTACATTTTCAGGGGGCTGGCGTAAGCGTCTCGCCATCATAGAAGCGCTTGTGCAGAAGCCCGACGTGTTGCTGCTCGACGAGCCGACAAATCATCTTGATCTGGCCGGGATCGAATGGCTGGAAAGTATTCTCGAATCGGCGCCCTTCGCTTGCGTGGTTATCAGCCACGACCGCTATTTTCTTGAGAATGTTACTACGCAGATGGCCGAGCTGAACCGCGCATATCCTGACGGCCTGCTGCGCGTGAGCGGCAATTACAGTGAGTTTTTAGAAATGAAGCAGGAGTTCCTCGCCGCGCAGTCCCGCCGCCAGGACGCTCTCGAAAATCGTGTCCGCATTGAAAAGGAATGGCTGCGTCGCGGACCCAAGGCGCGCACTACAAAATCCAAGGCACGTATTGATCGCGCTAACGAGTTGATCGGCGAGTTGACCGAGCTTGGCGGCCGCCTGCAGACACGTTCCGCGGCGATCGACTTTACGGCAACGGACCGTCAGACCAAGCGACTGGTCTCGCTTGAAGATCTCGATTACTCCGCCGGAAACAAGAGGCTCTTCGATAAGCTGAATTTCGTCATCACCGCGGGAATGCGCGTCGGGCTGGTTGGCCCCAACGGAAGCGGCAAGACGACGTTGCTGCGTCTGCTCAGCGGTGAGTTGCAGGAAGATGCTGGCTCTCTTCAGCGCGCCAACATGCTCAAGGTTGTCTACTTCGAGCAGAATCGCCAGATGGATGAGACTTTGACGCTACGTCGCGCTCTTGCTCCCGAAGGCGACTCCATCATCTATCAGGATCGCGTGATTCACGTTGCATCCTGGGCGTCTCGCTTTCTCTTTACCGGCGAACAATTGAACCAGCCGGTCTCCAGGCTAAGCGGCGGTGAAAGAGCGCGGGTACTGATTGCGAAGCTCATGCTGCAGCCCGCGGACCTTCTGTTGCTCGACGAGCCCACCAACGACCTCGATATCGCGACGCTCGAAATTCTGGAAGAAAGCCTGCTCGAATATCCCGGCGCATTGGTGCTGGTCACGCACGATCGCTACATGCTCGACCGCATTTCTAATGTCGTGCTGGGTCTCGACGGCGTGGGTGGCGCCGAGCGCTTTGCCGATTATCTGCAGTGGGAGTCGTGGCTGGCATCACGCAAGCCGCAGAAGGAACTGGCGGCAAAGACCGCCGGAAAATCCGTTTCAGCGCCATCAAAGAAAAAGCTCTCGTATCTCGAAGCGCGCGAGTGGTCGGAGATCGAACAGCGGATCGCGGAAGCTGAAGAATCTCTCGCCCGCAAGAAGGCGGCTCTCGAAGATCCAACGGTTGCGATTGATTCGATTCGGCTGCAGGCGGCTCTTGCCCAGACAGAAGAAGCCAGTGCGCTGGTGGATTCGCTCTATGCTCGCTGGGCAGAGCTTGAGGCCAAGCAAGTCTGATTTTCAGATGCGGAAATGATCGGGACGCCAGTTCTGAATCCGCTTCTTTATCTCTTTCGAATCCAAGTTATTCTGGAGTGTTTCTCCTACAAGCCGGGGGATTTCTGCGTCTGAAGCAAAGCGAAGCGCAATCAGCTGGCGCTCGGTTAACTCCAGTATGCGCGGCTGCATGTTGCCAGGCAGCAATAATGAGAGGCGCAATCTCTCTTCCAGCCGAATGACGCGGTCCTGCACCTTTACAGCGTTCATGCGGGAGAGAAATGCCAGCACAAGCAGGGCTAGGCCAAGAATCACCATCCATGTGCTTGTAAGACTCGGATGGCGCACGTCGTAGACAGTCGCGAAAATAAAGTTCAGAATGAGTACCGGAATCAGAAAAAAGTGGAACGCCGGTTGACGTCGCGCATGGTGCGCGTAAGACTGTTTCTGCTCTTCACTCATGGCTGTTCATCCTATAAAAAAGCACTGTATTTATCATGAATCCAACGTCCCAGCGGATTTCTCCAGTCTCCCGTTGCATTCAGGATGAAATGCTGTAACCTTTTGTTCGTCCCATAGTCTCATGGGCAGAAGCAAGTCTCCCACCGGCATGTGAATGCCTGGTCTTAGATTTGCAAATCTACGGAGGAATGACAACGATGAAACACTCAATGAAGACCTTAATGGTTGCCGCGGCAGTGTCCGGCATGCTGGGCGGTGCAGCAACTATGCAGGCAGCAGCCTCGTCAACCAGCGCCACGTCAGTGGTGAAGGTGGGCAAAGCGTCATTTGCAAACGGCTCAATGCAAGACACCACCAAGCACTCTTGTAAGGGCAAGAATGATTGCAAAGGACAAGGCGGCTGCAAGAGCAGCGACAACGGCTGCAAGGCGAAGAACAGCTGCAAAGGCAAGGGCGGCTGCGCAACTGACGGCTCCAAGATGCCGAAGTAGTTTCCAACGAGGGCCATGCGTGGTTCAGCGTGGCCCTTTCCATTTTCAGGGAGCTCGCTGTGCCTGCAAATCGTTTTAACAGTTTCACGGAATATGGCGTCGGCATCGGCCTGCGTATCCCGCACTACCATCACATCCTGAGCGAGAAGCCGGTTGTCGACTGGTTCGAGATCATCTCGGAAAACTACATGGTTGACGGCGGCCGTCCGCTTCAAGTACTCGATCAGATCCTCGAACAATATAATGTCGTTCAGCATGGCGTCTCCATGTACTTCGGCTCGGCCAGCAATCCCGATCCGGAGCATCTGAAAAAGCTAAAACGGCTGGTCAAGCGCACAAAGACTCCGTGGCTCAGCGATCATCTTTGCTGGGGCTCTGTTGACGGACGCTATACACACGATCTGCTGCCCATGCCCTACACCTGGGAAGCAGTAAAAATCACGGCAGACCGCATCCGCAATGTGCAGGACTTCCTTGAAATCCCAGTAGTTGTCGAAAATGTTTCCAGCTACGCCGAATATCACGCTTCTGAAATGACGGAATGGGAATTTATCAACGAGGTGGTCGAAAAGGCTGACTGCGGCATCCTGCTCGATGTGAACAACATTTATGTCTCGTCGCAAAATCACAACTTCGATCCGTTCACTTATGTGAACGCTGTACCCGCGGATCGTATTGCGCAGATCCATATCGCCGGCCACTCGAAGTTTGAAAAGTATATTCTCGACACGCACGATCATCCCGTGCTCGAGCCTGTTTGGCAGCTGTACGCGCGCACCATCGAGCGAGCCGGCCCAACGGCAACACTGCTCGAGTGGGACGATAACATTCCCTCATTTGAGGAAGTCCACGCAGAAGCCTTGAAAGCGAACCAGTTCCTGCAAGCTGCTGCCAAACCCGCCGTGCCGCAACTTACGGAGGTCGCCCGATGAGCGAGCTTCTTGAAATACAGCGCCGGGTCGCTGCAGCCGTCATGCACCCATTGACTCGTCAGGAGACGATGCCGCGTCGTCGCAGCAATGGAGTCTCCAACACCGCAGAAGCGGATGCCTTGATTAAGCCGAATGATCGCCTTACATCGTTTGAGCGCCTTGAGATCTATAACCGCCAATACTGGTTCCGGCTGTACTCTTCATTTGAAGAAGATTTTCCCGGATTGATGGCAATCGTCGGACGCAGGAAATTCGATACGCTCATGCGTGCCTATCTCACAGATTTTCCTTCGGCATCCTTCACATTGCGCAATCTCGGTTCGCATCTCGAACAATGGCTCACTGAGCATCCGGAGCATATCGAGCCACGCAAAAATCTCGCGATGGACATGGTTCGCCTGGAATGGGCGCACATTGAGGTATTCGATTCCGCTGTTGAGCCTTTGATTGACCCCGACGATCTATCGGAGCTTCACGACGGCTCACAGCTTCGACTGCAGCCCTATCTCCGCTTTTTAGAATTACGATATCCGGTGGATGATCTGATTATCGAAGTTCGCAGCGAAGGCGGCAGCAGCGACGGCAGCAGTAATAATGCCAGCATCTCCAGGAAGCATCGGAAAGTGCGTCACATAGCCTCTCTGGCTCCTGAAGAAATTCATCTGGCCGTGCATCGCCACGAGAACTCGGTATATTACAAACGCCTCCATCGCGAAGAATACCGGCTACTTACGACGCTTTCGACAGGCGAAACCATCAGCGAAGCGATTGATATGGCATTTGCAGAGAGCGCAATTCCTGAAGAAGAGCGAGCGCCTTTTTTACAAGCGGCTTTTCAAACCTGGTCTTCACTCGGCTGGTTCATTCGATAAGAAAGGCAAAAATCTCATGAGCACGCAGCCCAAAGTTATAAACGCAAGGCCATCCATCGGATCCAGGTTTAGTTATTTTTACTGCCGCTTCAAGTACTATGCAGCGCATCTGGATTCGCCTTTTCTGTTGCTGGTGCGGCTCTATTGGGGATGGCAATTTGCGCAGACGGGTTGGGGTAAGCTGCACAATCTTCCGCATGTGCGTGATTTTTTCGCCAGCCTTAATATTCCCGCTCCGGGAGTCATGGCACCGGCCATCGCGTCTCTTGAATTCTTTGGCGGTATATTGCTGATCGTCGGACTCGCCTCACGCCTTACAGGGCTATTGCTGGCCTGCAACATGTTTGTCGCATACGTCGCTTCAGACCGTGAAGCTCTCAGCTCCATCCTGAGCAATCCCGGCAAATTCTATGTTGCTGATCCCTTCACCTTTCTTTTTGCATCGCTTATCGTGCTCATCTTCGGCGCGGGTTACTTCTCGCTCGATCATTATTTCGCGCACAGACGCAAACGTTAGCCAATGACTACCTCACCACCCGGAGCAGAACTACAGCAACAGCGCGAAACCGCGCTTATCGCTGCTATTCTCTCTGGCGAACGCGAAAAGTTTCATGATCTCATCCGTCCCTACGAGCGACAGGTCTACCATACTGCCCTTGCGCTGTTGAAGAATGAGACGGAAGCCGAGGACGTAGCACAGGAAGCTATCCTGCGAGCTTATCGCAAACTGGCAAGCTTTCGTGGTGATGCCAGATTCAGCACGTGGCTCCTCGCTATCACGCTTAACGAAGCACGCACATGCCTGCGTGCGGAAAAGAGGGCTAGCCTCGATTCACTCGACAGCACTGACTATGGCGATGGTGTTGTCACTCCGGCCCAGCTCACCGACTGGCGTGAACTTCCCTCGGAGGCATTGGAGCGCGAAGAGGTGCGCTCACTCATGCAACAGGCAATAGCGGAGCTGCCGGTTACGTTCCGCGAGGTCGTGATCTTGCGTGATATGGAAGAGCTGAGCGTGAACGAAACTGCCGAAGCGCTGGGGATTTCCATCTCACTGGTCAAGGTCCGATTACATCGCGCGCGCCTGCTTCTGCAAAAAGCGCTGGCTCCGCGATTGCGCGTCGCCTGGAAGCCGGAAAAGAAGCGCGGAGTTATAAGGAGGTTGCCATGGTTCTGAACTGCCGACATGTATGGGACCGCATCTCCGACTACATTGATGGGACACTCGATCCCGAAGTGCGCGCCGATGTGGAGCGGCATCTGGCTCACTGTGAAATCTGTTCCGCCGTGCTCGATTCCACGCGCAACATCATCATTTTGATGGCGGATGACCGTGTCTTTGAATTGCCCGTCGACTTCAGCCAGCGGCTGCATGCGCGGCTCGACGCCGTGCTGTCATCGGAAGCTCCCGATTCCGCCTGAGGGTTAATTTAAGGGATGGTGCAACATCGAATGTGTCCACCATTCAAGGGCAAGCAGGATCAAGGTTACGATCGAAAGCGCAATCTGAAAATTTTCAGAGCGTTTTTGTCTCGGGGTTACTGGCTGTACCCGCCACTGCGAAGCCGGCCTGCGGCGCAGACTTCGCACCCGCCAGACTCCGTACAAAGTAATGACCGTTCCCACGAGCGCAAAGATCATCATGGGGATACGAATCGAATCCCGATGAAAGCCTTTTGCAGGAGCATTTGTTCCTGCTGCCGCTGCAAGCGCACTAAGTCCTATAAGAACGCGAACACTGCTTGTCGCAAGCACGAAGGTGCATGCACTTTGCAAGAATGCGAAGAGGAGGCTCGACCATCCGAGCCAGCGAACATTGCGGTTCTTCTGCAACGTGTGGATGGATTCTGGCACTTCTTGATTCATTCACTTCCCATTAGAACAGCAGTAAAAGTCTCTGTGTTTTATTCTTAGGTGCGCGTCGCTGCCACATTTCGTTTGATCCCATAATCCCAATTCGGTTACAACGTCTTTGAGGTTTTTCTCGCCCAACTGATGAACTTTCATAAAGCGGATTTGGTGCTGAGGCGAATACAGGATATGCTTCCTATTCGATTCGAGGAGGGAAATTTTGAGAATGCTGAAGTTCATTCTTCTCGCCGCGAGTTTCGTGGTGCCTTGCACATCGCATCTTTATGCGCAGAGCGGTACAACGTATCGAGACGGCCCGAGATTGACTTGCGCCTCCGATGACGGCAACCGACACTATTGCCGCGCAGACACACGATACGGCGTACGCATGGTGAACCAGCGAAGCAACGCTGTTTGCCGGCAGGGCTACAGTTGGGGCTACGATCAGCGCGGCATATGGGTCGATCGAGGCTGCAGAGCAGACTTCATCACTAGAGTTCCCGCGTATGGTCCGGGACCGGGCTATCCTCCTGGTGGACCTGGAGGACCCGGTGGACCTCCGCCCCCTCCAGGTGGCGTAATCACCTGCTCCTCTGACAATGGCGGCAGAAATTACTGCCGCGTGCCGACCGGAGGCGGCGTACGCCTTGTAAGGCAGCGCAGCGACGCTCCTTGCAAGCAGGGCTACAGCTGGGGTTATGATCGCAGCGGAATATGGGTAGATAAAGGGTGCAGAGCCGATTTTGCGGTTCGTTGATCGGAATCACTCTCAAGACAAAACAGAAGGCCACCAGAGATTGGAGGCCTTCTTAATTTAAGCTGCCTTCGCCAGATATCCATTCGGATCGAGCACATATTTCTTTGCTGCGCCCTTATCGAAATCGGCATAGCCTTCCGGCGCGTTATCCAGGCTGATGATGGTTGCGTTTACGATCTTCGCAATCGGCAAACGGTCATGCAGAATAGCCTGCATCAGCTGCCGATTGTACTGAAGCACTGGCGCCTGCCCGGTATGGAAATGCAATGAACGCGACCAACCCTTGCCGAAGCGAATCTTCAGAATTCCCTTCTTTGCATCTTCATTCGGCGCGCCCGGATCTTCCACAACATAGAGGCCCGGAATACCGATGCCGCCCGCTACGAACGTAATGCCCATCAGCTCATTCAATACGCTTGCGGGAGCCGCCTCGTTGGGATCTCCATGCGCGCTGGCTTCGAATCCGACAGCATCGATCGCCGCATCGACTTCCGGCACGCCAACAATCTGTTCAATCTGCTCGGAGAGATTGTCATGCTTACCGATGTCAATCGTTTCGTAGCCCATTTTCTTCGCATGCGCCAGACGCTCCTGGTTCTTGTCGCCTACGATGATGACAGCTGCACCGAGAATATAAGCCGAGGCTGCCGCCGCAAGGCCAACAGGTCCGGCTCCGGCAACGTAGACGATCGAGCCAACCTCAACACCTGCCGACTTGGCGCCGTGATATCCCGTGGGCAAAATATCGGAGAGCATAGTCAGGTCTTTGATCTTCGACATTGCCTGGTCCTTGTCAGGAAATTTGAGCAAGTTGAAATCGGCATAAGGAACGAGCACATACTGCGCCTGCCCACCGGCCCATCCACCCATATCTACGTAGCCATAAGCGCCGCCTGGCTGCTTTGGATTCACATTCAGGCAAACACCGGTATGTCGCTCGCGGCAGGCCCGACAGCGGCCGCACGCGATGTTAAAGGGAACGGAGACAAGATCACCGATATTGATGAACTCAACATCCTTTCCCTTCTCGATTACCTCACCGGTGATTTCATGGCCGAGGGTCAATCCCTTCGGCGCAGTCGTGCGTCCGCGTACCATGTGCTGGTCGGAGCCACATATATTTGTTGAGACGATTTTTAAGATAGCCCCATGCTCAATAGGTATGCCCTGGGGTGTTTGCATCTTAGGATAATCAATGTTCTGGACCTCAACCTTGCCGGGGCCCATATAGACAACACCACGATTCGTGGCCATGGTTCCTCCATACTGCGTGTAAATATCTGGCTGGTTTACGTTCCTTATGTAGGTTGGCGGCTTGTAATCTAGAACGCCGCTGCGCCTGCTTCTGCTACTGCATGATCCTGATCACCTGAACCGCCGCTTACGCCGATGGCTCCGACAACCTTGTCGCCACTCTTCAATGGGATGCCGCCTGCGAAGATCATGACCTTACCGTTATTGGAAGCATGAATGCCAAAGAACTGGTTGCCACTCTGCGAATGCTGCGCCAGATCTTTTGTAGAGATATCAAACGCGCGCGAAGTAAAAGCCTTCTTCTGAGCGATATCGATGCTTCCAAGCCATGCGCCTTCCATACGGATAAAGGCCACGAGGTTCGCGCCTTCATCGGCCACGGCGATGTTCATAGGCTGGCCGATCTCCTGCGCTTTTTTCTCTGCTGCGGCAATAATGCGGCGCGCGTCCTCAAGCGATACACTTGTTTTCGTTTGTGCTGTTGCCATCGTTCGTTCCTTTCGTGTCTTTTATCAGATGAGATGAACTGCGCCTCATATCTTATGGGATGCGCATAAGGCATACATGAAAATCGAATCACAGGAATGCCTGTGAAAAAGCAAATGGCCCCCGGCGAACCGGAGGCCATTTGCCATACCGCAAACTGCGACTACTTATTAACCACTGCGAAGATGATGAGCAGGGTAAAGAGAGCGAGCGACTCGATAAACGCCAGGCCGAGAATCAGCACCAGCTGAATACCGGCGCGTGCTCCGGGGTTACGAGCCAGGGCCTCCGCTGCTGAACCGGCAACACGGCCCTGTCCAAGGCCGCAAAGGCCGGAAGCAATGGCCATGCCGATACCGGCGCCGATAGGAACCCAGCTAGGGGCCGAGGTACCGCCAGTCTGTGCGAATGCAGGCGATGCCATGAAGAGCACAGCCAGCGTCATGAATAGATATTGCAGTTTGCGCATTGTATTTCTCCTTGCTTCCTTCAAAGTATGCCGTCAGTGGGTGGTTGAGGCTCACCGGGCTGGCCCCCTCACGCTAACGGCCGCTTCACCGAAGTGGAAGCAGAACTTCGGCTTCGAAACATAAATTAGTGGCTCTCGACTGCCGTCGCTTCCGCGAGATAAATCATCGTCAGCAGCATGAAGACGTACGCCTGAATCAAAGCGACGCCAAAGTGCAGCGCGAGAAAGATCACCGGTATGCCGACGGGGATCATCGAAAAGAAGACGAGCGTCAGCAGATCGCTGGCGAACATGTTGGCATAGAGACGAACCGTAAGCGACATGATGCGCGTGAGGTTCGAGATGATCTCAATCGGAAGCATGAGCGGCGAAATCCAGATGACCGGGCCAAGAAAATGCTTGAAATAGCCGATCGGTCCCTGGGCGCGCACGCCCTGATAATTGAAATAAATGAACGTGACCGCTGCGATGCCGAGCGGGACAACTGTACTCGCAGTCGGCGTCGGAATACCCGGCAGCAATCCAAGTACGTTGCACAGCAGCACGAAAAGCAGGATGGTCGTCACGAAGGGAATATGCTTTTCGTATCCGTGCTCTGCCATCACCGACTGCGCCTGCTCGTCGACGAAATCGTACACCATCTCCGCCAGGTGCTGCAGACTGCCCGGCTTCTCAACGTTGAGCGTGGCCCGCACTGCGATAAAGAACAGCACCATCACCGCGCCGACGACTAATTCGAGCGTAAATTCGTTGCTGATCGGCGCTCTTGGATGAAGCGGATGAATACCGAGCTTGTAGAGCAGCGCAGTCACCGGCGCGCCGAAGGCATTGTTAAGCAGAGCTGTAAGTGCGAGAAGTAAGCTGTGCATGAATCCCTGTCAGGTAATTTGCTACGGATGTGTCTTTAGGAGCGAATCATGCGCACAGCTTCCACGGTGAGAAAGAAAATACCTAATCCCAAACCGCCTACAAGCGCGTAAACCGATCCATGCAAACACTTTAGACTAACATATAGTATACCCCCGGCGAATAAGAGCCGAAGAAAAAACGTCGTCATGACACGGGCGGCACCAGGTCCCTGCTGTTTATCCAGCTTCGCATTGATAAACACCACCAACCGCTGCCATTCCCATAGTCCTGTGACCGAAATTACAGCCCCAGCCAGCAGGAGAATGCCCGTCTGCCAGCCGCGAAGCACAGTAAGCACAATTGCCAGTACCACCCCCGCAATCGCGGTTCCCTGGGTAGCGCGGCGAAGCGCGATTTTCAGATCAGCGTCACTGAAGCTGAACAATGGTTGACTGCTCTCGGTCATTTCATATCTTTCTCTGATTCAGACACCAGCCTGAAAATCTGAATAAATCCTGCGACCGCTCCAAAGATGATCCCTGCGATATAAATCCAGTGCTGGTGAAGCCACTTATCGAGTGCCACACCCAATATCCATCCGATAAAAACGGCCACCGGCAAGATAAATGCAATCTGCGTCAGCTTCTCCGCCCGAAGCAGGGTGGACATTCCACCATCATCGGATTTTGCGCCGGGCTTCTTCGGCGGTGGATTATTGAATGCCATATCGAAGCTTGTTATATCACTTCAGGTATTCGACAGGTCAGTGTGCCTTCCGGGGAAACAGGTCAGCACAAATCGCGTGCTCGCTTACCCGCTCACTTCATGACTCGCTATACTGAAATTTACAACCATTCAATCTGAAGTTTTTTGAGGCATCCACGTGTTTGAATCCGAGTTCGAGCGGAATCTTTTTGCTCTCCGCCGCGACAAACTGAACCAGATCACCGCTCTCGGCCAGCAGGCCTACCCGAACCAGTACGTTTCGACCGACACTATTCCGGAAATCTGGGCTAAATATCGCGAAACTACCGCGGAAGAGCTGGAAACCAATCGCGTAGAAGTCTCCGTCTCCGGGCGGCTGATGGCCATTCGCGGCCAGGGCAAAGCCGGCTTCGCCCATCTCCAACAGAACGGTGAGCGCCTGCAAATTTACGTCCGTAAGGATGATGTAGGGGAAGACAATTTCCAGCTCTATAAGCTGCTCGATCTCGGCGATCACATCGGCGTGAAGGGTTATCTCTTCCGTACGCGTACCGGCGAGTTGTCGGTTCACGTCCAGACCATTACCTTCCTCTCGAAGGCGATGCTGGCGCTGCCGGAGAAATATCACGGCCTATCAGATGTGGAACTGCGGTACCGCCAGCGCTACGTCGATCTTTTTATGAACACGCCGCTCAACGAAGGCGGCCCTGACGAGATCAACGTCCGTAGCGTCTTCATCAAACGCGCACAGGTTCTCAAGGCCATGCGCAACTTCTTCGACGCGCGCGGTTACATCGAAGTCGAAACGCCAATAATGCAGCCTATCGCCGGAGGCGCAGCTGCGCGTCCCTTCGTCACGCATCACAACACGCTCGACATGAACTTGTTTCTGCGGATTGCGCCCGAGCTTTATCTCAAGCGCCTCGTAGTCGGCGGACTCGACCGCGTCTACGAGATCAATCGCAACTTCCGCAACGAAGGAATCTCGACGCAGCACAATCCCGAGTTCACGATGCTTGAGTTCTATCAGGCATACGCGAACTATCACGATCTGATGCAGTTGACGGAAGAGCTGATCGCCACTGTCGCGACGGAAGTAAACGGCACCACCATCACACACTTCAACGGTGATGAAATCGATCTCGGTAAGTGGCGGCGTTTCTCGATGCGCGAGGCCATCGTCGAATTCTGGCCGGAAGCAGCGGGGGAAAAGCCGGCTATCGAAAACTTCAGCAGCGATGCATCTGTCATAGCGTTAGTCGAGCGCCTGCGTTCGGCAAAAATTCATATCGAGTACAAGCCCGGGGAGCCGCGCGGCAAAACCATCGCCACGATTTTTGAGACTGTTGCCGAAGATCATCTCATCCAGCCGACGATCATTTACGACTTCCCTCTCGCCGTCTCGCCTCTGTCCAAGCAGAAGCCCGACGAGCCTGACTGGGTTGAGCGCTTCGAGTTCTACATTGGCGGATTCGAAGTAGGTAACGCCTTCAGTGAGCTGAACGATCCCGAAGAACAGCGCAGGCGCTTTGAAGATCAGCTCACCCAACGCGAACACGGTGACGACGAAGCCCACCAGATGGACGAGGACTACGTTCGCGCTCTTTCTTATGGGCTGCCACCCACCGGTGGTGAAGGCATCGGCATCGACCGCCTGACGATGATCCTGACCGGAGCCAGGTCGATCCGCGATGTGATCCTGTTCCCGTTGCTGCGACCGCAATCGGCTCCGGAAGCGTAAGATCACCGTCATCTAGTCCGGGATAATCGATGCTGGTGCTCTTGATTGAACCGGCATCGATTGTTGTGCGCCACGATGGGGAGCAGCGTATTCTGAAATGTGAACCTGCTCCGGATATTCCTCAGCGTCGCACTAAGCTCTGTTTTTTGCATTGGCTCTTACGCGCAAAGCTATTCTGCCGATAAGCCGCTGGGCGCTTCCGCGCAATCTACTCCGGCTTATCTAAAAAATGCAGGTATCGATCAAAATCTTAACCATTCTCTTCCACTTGGCGATCACTTTCGCGATGAAAACGGCAACGATGTTGCGCTGGGAAGTTATTTTGGACATCGGCCGGTTGTCATGGCGCTTGTCTATTACAAGTGCGGAATGCTTTGCCCGCAGGTCCTGCATGGCCTGGGTTCAGCCTTGAAACAGACCGGGCTGCATCTCGGGCGTGACTATGAAATTGTCATCACCAGCATTGACCCCACTGACACACCTGCCGATTCTGTCGAAGCCAAGCAGCATTTTCTGATGATGCTTGGTGATTCCTCTTCCGCTGACAGTGTTCATTTTCTTACCGGAGAGCAGGCAGCTATCACGGATCTGGCGCAGGCCACTGGGTTCCATTATGTGCGCGTACCGGGTCCGGACGGCAAAATGAACCAGTTCGCTCATTCGAGCGTCATTATGATCGCCACTCCGGATGGCCGAATGTCGAAGTATCTTTCCGGCGTTGAATACCAGTCGCGTGACGTGCGGCTGGCGCTGGTGGAGGCCAGCAATCACAAAATTGGGTCGCTTTCTGACCTCATCCTGCTCTATTGCTGCAACTACACGCCCAGCCAGGGGCGTTATACGGTTGCCATCATGCGGGTACTCGGGCTTGCTGCGATGGGATCGGTTCTGATGCTGGCCGTGGTGGTATATCTGCTTGGGAAAAAGCCGAAGCTCGCCGTATAGAGGGTGCCTAACGGGCGGCCCGAACCGGTTTACGCTGGCGTGGCTTCACTTCCTTAGTCTCCGCCTGATATGACCCGCCCGACTGCTGATCCATCCAGTCATCGAGCCGGGACTTCTTAAAGCGCCAGCGATTTCCGAGCTTGAATGCGGGAATAAAGCTTTCAGATGCGTATTTGTATAGTGTGTCGGGGCTGATGCCGAGATAGCTGGCTGCCTGTCGAATGTCCATTACTTCCCGAACTTCATTGCGCGTCGCTGCTTTCATGGAAGGCTCTCCCAGGAATCAAGTGTGCGGGTAGGCCAACTTACCCGGCTCTGTGCTTATACCGCGTTCTATAGTGTTTGTTCAAGAAATTTCCTTAAATCACTGGCTTTTATCCGCTTATTGCCGCTATTTATCTGAAATCTATTTAGCTGATAACCAATCTGGTTCCCAAACCGGTTCGACATCACCTATTACATGCGATTTCTCCTGTAAGCAAAAGAAAAAGCTGGACATGTAGTCCAGCCTTTCAATATCAACATTTGCTTCACTTCTAGACTTTGGGTTCCAGGCCGTTGAGAATTTCGAGGAAGTTCTCCGTTACCGTACGGTTTTTGGAGATGGCTTCAGCGATGGGAATGTCCTTGATTTCGGTCCCGCGGAGGACGACGAGACGCCCAAAATTACCTTGATGGACCAGATCGATAGCCGCCAGCCCGTACCGGGTAGCCAGCATGCGGTCGTAGGCGGTTGGAGTTCCACCGCGTTGCGTGTGTCCGAGATTGACCGAGCGGGTCTCGTAACCGGTCTTTTCCTCGATAGCTTCAGAGAGTGCCTGTGCGATACCGCTCAGCCGAGCGTGACCGAAGGAATCAACCTTTGAGCCCAAAATTGCCTGCCCCACGCCTGGAAGCTTGGCGCCTTCGGCGACCACAACGATGCCGTATTTCTTGCCGTGATCATGGTTGTACTTGAGCAACGCACAAACATGTTCGAGATCAATCGGCTTTTCTGGGACCAGAACGACATGAGCGCCGCCAGCGACACCTGCGGTGAGGGCGATCCAACCGGCATCGCGACCCATGACCTCGCAGACGATGACACGGTTGTGCGCTTCGGCAGTGGTATGGAGGCGATCGATCGCTTCAGTGGCGATGGAAACGGCGGTGTCGAAGCCGAAGCAGGCATCGGTGCCATATAGGTCGTTGTCGATGGTTTTGGGAACGCCTACACCGGGTACGCCTGCCTGGATCAGGGCGTTGGTCACGGATTGGGTATCGTCGCCGCCGATGGCAATCAGGGCATCAATTTTGGCCGCTTTGAGCGTGGCTACACACTTTTCAATGCCACCTTCGATCTTGCGGACATTTGTGCGCGAGGTGCGAAGAATGGTGCCGCCCTGGTCCAGAATGCCGTCCACCGATTCAAGCGTGAGCGGGATGGTGTTGTTATCCAGCACGCCGCGCCAGCCTTCAAGGAAGCCGACAAATTCATCGCCGTAATGAAGAATGCCTTTTTTCACCGCTGCGTGAATCACAGCATTCAGTCCGGGACAATCACCGCCCCCTGTAAGCAAACCAACTCGCATCTTTCTGTTCTCCTCCAAAAATCACTCTGACTGGGTAATTTTTTGCGAAAATCGCGTAGCAACTCTCCACACGATCATATTCGCTGTTTGCTGTGAGTTACAAATTTGCGCTACGGTGAGAATTTGCTGGCGCGGAGCGAAGTCATTACGGTAATAAATAGAGCAATGTTCCGCTGCTCGACTTCTCTTTCTGCCTTGTTTCTCGTTGTATCGGTTGCCTCAACCTCTGGTTTTTCTCAAGCGAAACCGGAGCCACCGCCAGCCGGGGTAAGACTTGCCAAGGCACCTTATGACTACTCGCGGGAATCGGTGGTCTTCGACAAGCTGGTGACCAGCTATCAATACAACGCCGATGGGACGGGCGAAAAAATCCTGACCTTTGCTGCGCGCATCCAATCGGACGCTGCCGTACGGCAGCTTGGTGTCATCGATATTCCCTACGCGGCTGGCAATGAACGTCCCGAACTCGTCTATCTCCGCGTTCGCAAAAAGGACGGATCAGTGGTGGAGACGCCGCCGGGTGATGCGCAGGATATGCCGTCGCAAGTTTCGCGCATCGCTCCTTTTTACAGCGACTTGAAGGAGAAGCAGATTCCTGTTAAATCGCTGAGTCCGGGCGACTCGCTGGAATACCAGGTTCGCTTTTACATCGAAAAACCACAGGCTCCGAATCAGTTCTGGGGAGCTGAGAATTTCACAATAAATGCCGTAGTACTGGATCAGAGTGTTGAGTTGTCCATTCCGAAGGATAAGTATGCGCTTGTTCTGAGTCCTAAGGCGCAGCCTGTCATTTCAGAAGAAAACGACAAGAAGGTGTATCGGTGGAAAGCATCGCATCCGGAACCAACGCCCACCAAGGAAGACAAGAAGGATGCTCCAAAGCCAGATCCCGATCCTCAGCCTACGATCGCGTGGACTACTTTCAAAAGCTGGGAGGAAGTGGGCGCATGGTTTGGCGGCTTATCCAAAGACCGGACTGCCACCACGCCGGAGCTGAAGGCCAAAGCTGACGAGCTTATCAAAGGCAAGACGACCGACGACGAGAAGATTCAGGCGATCTATGAATATGTCTCGACGCAGGTTCGTTATATAGGTGTCGCATTCGGCATTGGACGCTATCAACCGCATTCAGCGGAAGCGGTCATGGATAACCAATATGGAGACTGCAAGGACAAGCACACGCTGCTGGCCGCCACAATGGCTATGGCGGCCTGCTCTAGGTATGAAAAACTCGCGATGTGGTAAACCGGCCAGAGAAAAACAAGACTGCTGATCGCCAGGAAGCCGAAGAGCTGATAAACCGGTGTCCGGTCTACCTTGGCGGTGTCAGCGAAAAGTCTCGCGTTCAGGCGAAGCAGGTAGAAAAGCTGCAATATTTCGCTGCCAAGCCACGTCACAAGGTAGCCAGCCAGACCAAACCTCATCATCACCGGAATGGCGATTGCCAGCTGAAGACTATAGGAGAAAATCGTCATGTACGAGATGGCTTGCACCTGGTTGCTCGAAAACTGGAACTGATACTTATGTTCCTTAATGCTGAGAACAGAAACAGTGAGTCCCAATAACAGGCAGACGCTCGGATCGTAAAGATTGCCCTTGTGCAGCCAAATCTGTAACAACAGCGGAGTCGCCAGCATGGAGCCAAAGGTGATCGGCGTCGTCATCAGCAGAATAATGCGCTCGGAGAATTCATAGAGCTTATTCGAGAATGTAGAGAGTCCATTGCGCCGCAAGCTGCGGAATAGTCAGATGCAACAGCGCATTGACCGGAATAAGAAATATAACCAGCAGCGCCGCGCCAATAATGAAGAACCCAGCGAATAGAATTCTCAACCCGGCCGACTGAACCTCGCGGGTCTCCTGCACCTCCCCACGGTTGTAGTGGATTGTCATCTGCATATTGGTGTAGGTCTGCAGGCCGTAATTGAAGGTAGTCAAATATGCCACGGCAGCCGTCAACGCCAGCCACTGGCCATACAGACTTACACCATAGGAATGAAGAAATGCGGGCGGTAGCAATAACTGCGTCAGCACTGTTACCAGCTGCCCGAAATTCTGAGCGGCAAATAGCTTTCCAATGCGGCGTAAACTCATACGTGCGCACCGTACATAGGCGCTGTCGCTCCCGAACAAACTTTTTGTGCAAACTACATCTTGTAACGGCCGAGATCCTCGTCGTTGAGGTTTTCCAGCCAGCGCCGCAGCTCTTCCTGCGTCGCCTGGTCTGTAGGATTTGGAATCACCTTGGCGACACGCAGCACATCTTCTTCCACAAAAATTGGACAATCCGCGCGCAATGCCAAAGCCAATGCATCGGAAGGACGGCAATCTATGGTGACAAGCTCACCATCCTGTTCCAGCCACAACACGGCATAGAACGTGTCATTCTTCAGCTCCGTCACAACCACGCGTTGGATCGTGGCGTTCAGCCCCTGGACAAGATTCTTCAGAAGATCGTGCGTCATCGGACGCGGAGTCGTCGCCTTCTCCACTTCGAGCGCGATCGAATTCGCCTCGTACAGGCCCACCCAGATCGGTAGCACCGTATCGCTCTGTACGTCCTTCAAAATCACGATCGGCGCATTCGTAGCAGGATCGACCATAAGGCCCCGGATTTTCATCTCGATTTCCATGCAATTCGCCCCTATGCGACGGATTCGCCTACCAGACTATTCGGAAAACTCTTTGTCACGCGCACCGGCAAATAACTTCCGCCCGCCGGAAGAATCGGCTGGCCAGTGGTGAAATTCAATGTCTTGTTCTGCGATGTGCGGCCGATCACCTGCCCGCGCGCCTGGTTATGACCTTCAACCATTACTTCAAGAACTTCGCCTACATGTTTCTCGTAGGTGAATCGCTGAATCTCGCGCTGCCTCTCAAGCAATATCTGCAGCCGCTGCGATTTCACCTCGTCCGAAATCGAATCCGGCATCGTGATCGCAGGAGTATTGGGCCGCGGCGAATACTTGAAAGCAAAAACGCCGTCATACTGCACCTCGTGCAGCAGCGTGACCGTCTGCTCAAAATCCGCCGGAGTTTCTCCCGGAAAGCCGACAATGATATCCGTCGTCATGCTGATCTTGCGTTTCGCCGCCTTGATCCATGAGATGCGCTCCAGATACCAGTCCCTCGTATATTCGCGCTGCATCATGTGCAGCACATCCGACGATCCGCTCTGCACCGGCAGATGCACATGGTCGCACAGCGTAGGCACTGCATCGATCGCTTCAACGATATCCCGCGTAAAGTCCCTCGGATGCGAGGTCGTAAAACGCACGCGCCGGATTCCGGGAATTTCACCCACCGCCGCCAGCAATTCCGCGAAAGACTTCTTCCCTTCCGTATCGCGGTATGAATTCACATTCTGCCCAAGCAGCTGAATTTCGGTGTACCCGCTATCAGCCATGCGTTGCGCTTCCGCCAGCACCGAAGTCGAAGTGCGGCTGCGCTCTTTGCCACGCGTATACGGAACTACGCAGTACGCACAGAACTTGTCACATCCTTCAATAATGGTGATATACCCGCGATGCTGATTGCTGCGAGCCGTGAACTCCGTCTCAAATGTCTCTTCCGTTTGCCGGTCGTCCAGGCCGGTAATCCTCTTCTCGCCCAGCTCTAAACGAACCAGCATCTCCGGCAGCTTGCGATACGAAGCCGATCCCGACACCAGCGATACATAAGGAGCGCGCTCGAAAATCTGCTCGCCCTCCTGCTGCGCCACGCAGCCCAGCACGCCAAAGCGCTTACCCTGCTTCACCAGCTTCTTGTAGTCATTGAGACGATTGAAGACCTTCTGCTCCGCCTTATCGCGAATCGAGCAGGTGTTATAGAGGATCAGATCCGCAGCCTCTTCCGTATCTACCTGGTGGTAGCCCTGCTGCGTCAGCGTGCCAATGACTTTCTCCGAGTCATGCACATTCATCTGGCAGCCAAAGGTCTCCAGGTAAAACGTTTTCGATGCATGCGCCGCGTCCGGTTTAGACTGCAGCACATCCGATATTTCAAAATCCGCCATAACTACACTGATTATATCGCTCAACCTGGGTGCCCCATTCTGAGCCGCAGGCGAAGGGTGGGATACCGAAGACTCCGATCCTGACACCAACCTCCATTATCCCGAAACAAAAATTTGTTACCTTTCCCGTAACAACCAACATCCATTCCCCATGCAGACGCCCACTATCGCTGAAATCGAGCGCGCCACCGAGCTTGTCCGCACCGTTATGCTACCCACGCCGCAATACACCTGGCCCTTGCTGAACAAACGCGCCGGAGCCGAAGTCTGGGTCAAGCATGAAAACCATTCTCCCGTGGGAGCTTTCAAACTCCGCGGGGCCATGCTCTATATGGATTGGCTGAAGCAGAACCACCCGGCAGTCACCGGCGTCATCGCAGCCACGCGCGGCAATCACGGACAAGGCGTAGCCCTCGCCGCCACTCGTCTCGGCTTGACCTCGACCATCGTCGTACCCCACGGCAACAGCCGCGAGAAAAACCAGGCCATGCAATCCCTGGGAGGCGAACTCATCGAGCATGGCGACGACTTCCAGGCTGCGCTCGAATACGCCAGAGAACTCGCCGAGTCACGTGGCCTGCACATGATCCCGTCATTCCACCCGCTGCTCGTCCTCGGCACCGCGACCTATGCTTACGAGCTCTTCAGCACCGCACCCGCACTCGACGCCGTCTACGTGCCCATCGGCATGGGCTCCTCCATCTGCGGAGTCGTCTCCGTTCGTAACGCTCTCGGCGCGAAAACAAAAATCATCGGCGTCGTCGCCGAAGCAGCACCCGCCTATGCCCTCTCCTTCCGCGAAAAGCAGCCCGTCTCGCATGCCGCAAACTCGCGTCTTGCCGACGGTCTCTCCTGCCGCGTTCCTGTCCCCGAAGCGCTCGACCTCATCCTCGCCAATGTCGATCACATCGTCACGGTCAGCGAAGAAGAAATCGCCGCCGCCATGCGCGTCTACTATCAAGACACGCACAACATCGCCGAAGGCGCAGCCGCCGCAGGCCTTGCAGGTCTGCTCAAGGAACGCGAAGCCCTCAAGGACAAGCGCGCTGGCGTGGTATTAACCGGAGGCAATGTCGACCGCGAAATCTTCCTCTCCGCGCTGAGCCAGGCATGAGCGTCAAACCACTCTCACATGGCGCGCCGCACAACTGCTTCGGCTGCGGCGAAGCCAACCACTCCGGTCTGCACCTGAAGTTTTTCGTAGACGATCAGCAACAGATCATCTGCAATACAAGCCTCGCTCGCAGCTTTGAAGGTCCGCCCGGATACGCCCACGGCGGCATCATCGCCACTCTGCTCGACGAGGCCATGAGCAAAGCCAACCGCCAGCACGGCGTCACCGCCATGACGCGCCAGATGGAGATCGACTATCTTCGCCCGGTACCGTTGGAGCAGCCGATTACTATCACCGGTCGCCACCTCTCGCATCAAGGCCGCAAACACTCCTGCGAAGCCGAAATCAAAGACGGCGCAGGCACAGTGTTGGCTCAGGGAAAAGCCCTCTTCATCGCCATCGACCGCAGCATCCTTCTCAAATCCGCTTCCCGGCAACAATAGGCCGTCCGCACTTATGATAGAAGCGAGTCATTCGCGCGAAGAATCCAGAAGACGCCAACAAGCGATATTAATCCTCGCAAATTTCTCGACTAAGACACCTTAAAGTGGGAGAACTACTACGCGTCCGCAGTCGTCGGATCGATCATCGATTCAATCCGTGAAATCCGGTTCGCCGGAAATCCGCCCTGCACCGCATGCTCTCGTACCACATCCGCACTCGGTGCAATATAGACGCAGTAAATCTTGTCCTCAGTCACATAACTGTGCAGCCACTGAATCTCCGGCCCCAGCTTTCGCAGCACACCGCACGACGTCTGCGAAACCGCCTTGAGTTGTTCCGCAGACATCTTCCCAGCTCCCGGAATCTCGCGCTCAATCAAATACTTCGGCATCCCTGTCCTCCTCTGAATGCAACCCTCAACCCGCAAAGAGAAACATCGAGCCTGAATTCTTCGCCAATCCCCCAGTGAAGTCCAGCACTTATTTCAACGCGCAAACACTGGGTGCTCATCCTTTCGCGTTCTCTGCGAAAGGGTGGGATAGCAATCCCCTGATCCCTCCGAAACGGTATAAACTTAAGTGTTCCGAAGAATTTAAGCTGCGCTCTCATATAACACTTCGCGCAGCCGTCGAGAGGGAAACACCATGGCAGACCTGCACGCAAACAACGGCAATCAGAACGGCACCACATCCACCGGCCTCCGCCTCAAAATCGGCCTCGCCGAAATGCTCAAAGGCGGCGTCATTATGGACGTCATGAACGTAGAGCAGGCCCGCATTGCCGAAGAAGCCGGAGCAGTCTCCGTCATGGCCCTCGAGCGCGTCCCCGCCATGATCCGCGCTGAAGGCGGGGTCGCCCGCATGGCCAACCCCAAGCTCATCAAGGAAATCATGGCCGCCGTCTCCATCCCGGTCATGGCCAAGGCCCGCATCGGCCACTTCGTCGAAGCCCAGGTGCTGCAGGATATCGGCGTCGACTTCATCGACGAGTCCGAAGTCCTCACCCCCGCCGATGAGGCCAACCACATCGACAAGCACGCCTTCACCACGCCCTTCGTCTGCGGCGCGCGCGACCTCGGCGAAGCCCTCCGCCGCATCGCCGAAGGCGCAGCCATGATCCGCACTAAGGGCGAAGCCGGTACCGGCGATGTCGTCCACGCCGTGAAGCACATGCGCCAGATCGTCCGCGACATCCGCTCGCTCACCGTCCTCGGCGACGACGAGCTCTACGTCGCCGCAAAGGAACATAAGGCGCCCTACGAACTCATCCGCATGGTCGCAAAATCCGGCAAGCTTCCCGTTCCCAACTTCTCCGCCGGAGGCATCGCCACCCCCGCCGACGCAGCCCTCATGATGCAGCTCGGCGCAGAAACCGTCTTCGTCGGCTCTGGCATCTTCATGAAGGAGCGCGCCACCCCGCTCGACGTCGAACACGACGCAGCCGAACGCGCCGAAGCCGTATCCCGCGCCCGCGCCATCGTCATAGCAACCACCCACTACAACGATCCCAAGAAAGTAGCCGAAGCCTCCGAACAAGTAACCGGAACCATGAAGGGTCTGGCCATCTCCACCCTGGACCAGGAACAACTCCTCCAAACCCGCGGCTGGTGAACTGGCCGTTCAGACAATCCCGCTTCGCGCAAAAACAAAAGGCTCAGCTTGTCAAAAAGCTGAGTCTTTTACACTCCACGCATTCGTGGATTGGCAGGTAGAGTATTCGCGGGCTAACAGGTAGAAGCACCGGCCTTCAGGCCGGTGAACCCCAGCGGTATCAGAACGGGCTTTAGCCCCCGCGCTTCTCCTCATTTTCCATATAAAAACCGCGACCGATTGACGCCGGTGCCCCATCCTTTCGCGCATTCTGCGAAAGGGTGGGATTCTCATGCACTCGGATGTGGTTACATAGCGCATCAAAATCCACCATCCGTCATTCTGAGCGCAGCGAAGAATCTCAAATCAGGCTGGTCATAGTTTGACACCTGCCCACGAACCATCCGTCACTCTAGCCACATCCATAGAAACGGGTGCCCCAGGTTCGCGAAGCTAACCTGGGTTTTCCTAACCAAGTCGCTGAGCACCTCACGGCAAGCGTTCACATTAAAGGTGCCGGTTAAATTTTATTCGTCGCAACAACCATTGGCAGAGTATTACACCCAAATCAGGTATCCTGAATATAGAGACAAGATTCTGAAAATAGTCTTCTGCAAATGATTTACAGGAACCTTTTATTTTCAACAGCTTAGCCGCATAAAACTAAACCATTGAAAATAAACGATCTCCGTACAGAATATTTCCTGTAAATTATTGAAAATAAACAATCCCCGTACAAAATAGGGGAGGGGTACCCTGGCCGCCGAAACGCAAAATCCGCCACGCATCGGAGTCCTCGCCATTCAGGGCGATTACGACGCCCACGCCTCAGCCCTACGCGATGCCGGAGCCGAAGCCATCCTCGTCCGCAAGCCCGAAGAGCTGGCCAGCATCGATGGCCTCATCATCCCCGGCGGCGAATCGACCACCTTCCTCAAGTTTCTTGCCCGCGACCGCTTCCTCGACGCCCTCCAGAGCTTCGTCCGCCAGAAGCCGACCTTCGGCACCTGCGCCGGATGCATCCTGCTGGCAAAAGAGGTGCGCAACCCCTCGCAGGAAAGCCTCGCCGTCCTCAATGCGACTGTAGAACGCAACGCCTACGGCCGCCAGCTCGACAGCGCCATCATCCAGGCTCCTACGCAGCTCGAAGGCGGACCGCTCGAAATGGTCTACATCCGCGCCCCGCGCATCATCAAAACCGGCCCCGAAGTAGAAGTGCTCGCCGAACGCGACGGCTTTCCCACCCTGGTCCGTCAAAAGAACATTCTCGCCGCCACATTCCACCCGGAGCTATCCACCGACCGCCGCGTCCATCGCTTCTTCGTCGATCTCGTCCGATCCCAACAAAACCAATCTCGCTGAATCGATAGATCCCCTCCTTAGGTAGAAGAGTAGAACCTGGTCTTTGGGTAGAAGCACCGGCCTTTAGGCCGGTGAAAATGAGCGAACTTCTCAGGGCTTTAGCCTTGGGAAGTCCAATGATGCATCACAAATAGCCCCACTGAGCGACAATGATTCTATGACCGACCACATCTGGTGGATGCCGCCCAATGGAGCCCTGCACGGCGCGGCAATCGACCACCTGATGTGGTGGAACTTGACAGCGCTCACCACACTCTTCTTACTCGCCCACATCTTCCTCATCGCCGCACTCTTCCGCACCAGGAAAAGCGGTAACGATCTCTCGCAACTCCGCTGGAAATTCCTGCCGCTGGCTGGGCTCACGCTTCTCTACGCATGGATGGCGATCAGCGCCCAGAAACTCTGGGCTACCATCCGCTTCCAAGGCGCAGCACCAAACGCCTTGCAAGTCGAAATCACCGGAGAGCAGTTCCAGTGGTACTTCCGCTACCCAGGTGCCGACGCCACCTTCGGCCTCACCCGCCCCGAACTCATCAATGCTCCGGCAGGAAACCCCCTCGGCGTCGACCGCACCGACGAACATAGCGCCGACGACATCATATCGAGCATCCTCATACTCCCGGCGGGCCACGAAGTCGACCTAGGAATCCGCAGCATCGACGTCATCCACGGCTTCTTCATCCCCGGCATGCGCGTGAAGCAAAACGCCGTCCCCGGCATGGAAATGCACATCCACTTCACCCCCGACACTCCGGGCGACTACCCCATCCTTTGCTCGCAGGTCTGCGGCTCCGGCCACGCTCGCATGCAGACCCACCTCCAGGTAGTTTCAGAAAATGAGTACGAAATATGGCTCAAAAAGCACGCTCCAGAGCACCTTGGAGCCACAAAATGAGCCAAATAATGCACAAAAAAGTTGCACGCAGAAGCAAAATCTTCACCACCGATCACCGATCCATCGGCATCAACTACCTCCTGCTCTCGCTCGTCGCCGTCGCCATCGGCACGATCCTGTCGCTCTTCATGCGGATTCACATCATTGCGCCCGGATGGAAGATCCCTTTCTGGGGAGTGGTTCCGCCGGAAGGCTATCTGGCGCTGGTCACCATGCACGGCACGCTGATGGTCTTCTTCGTCCTGACCACCGCGCCGGTCAGCGGATTCGGCAGCCTGATCCTGCCAACCCAAATCGGCGCGCGACGCATGGCCTTCCCGCTGCTAAACGCCCTATCCTTCTGGCTGACAACGCTCTCACTGGCAGTCTTGCTGGCAGCCTTCTTCGTAATTGGAGGAGCTCCAATCTCCGGATGGACCAACTACCCACCCCTCAGCGCCATCGCCGCCGCAGGCCCGGGACAAGCGGCAGGTATGGACCTGTGGCTGGTGAGCATCGGCGTCTTCTGCCTCGCATCCATTCTCGGAGCAGTCAACCAGCTCACCACCATCATCGCCAAACGCTGCCAAGGGATGATGCTGATGCGTATGCCCCTCACCGTCTGGTCATGGCTGGTAACGGCGATCTTGATCCTCTTCGCCTTCAGCATTCTGCTTGCAGCCGTCGTTCTCTTGTTCAGCGACCGTCATCTCGCCACCAGCTTTTTCATCCCGTCGGGCGAAGTCATCAACGGCCTCGCCATCGATCCGCACGCCAATGGATCGCCCATGCTCTGGCTGCATCTTTTCTGGTTCTTCGGACACCCCGAGGTTTACATCGCCATCCTGCCCGCGATGGGTCTGACCTCGTCCTTGCTGGCCAACTTCACTCGCAAGCCGGTCTTCGGCTATCGCTTCATGGTGACAACCACGCTGCTTATCGGCTTCTTCGGCCTGCTCGTTTGGGGGCATCACATGTTCGTCAGCGGCATGAATCCCTATGCCGGAACCGCCTTCGCCCTGACGACCATGGCCATTGCCATCCCTAGTTCGGGCAAAGTCCTCGGTTGGCTGGCCATGCTCTGGCGCGGACGGGACAGCCGTGTCCACCCGCTGCCCACGCCGATGCTTTTCACCCTCGGCTTCCTCTCGTTCTTTATCGCCGGAGGACTCACCGGCCCCATCCTCGCCCAGCCCGTCCTCGACGCCTACCTGCACAACACGTACTTCGTCGTCGCCCACTTCCATCTCATCATGGCCATGGCCGGAGTCTTCTCGCTCTTCGCAGCGGTCTACTACTGGTTCCCACTGCTGACCGGACGACTCATGAACGAGCGTCTGGGAAAATGGCATTTCTGGCTATCCCTGATCGGTGCCTATGGCACTTTCTTCCCCATGCACTTCGCGGGATTAGCCGGCCTGCCCCGCCACTATGCCCAGCTCACCGGTAGCACTTCGACACTGGCTTCGTTTCTGCCTCTACAAACAGGCATCACTCACACCGCTTTTCTGCTCGCTGGCGCACAACTCCTTTTCCTCATTAACCTCTTCTGGAGCGCCCATCGAGGACAGTCAGCCGGAAACAATCCCTGGCTCGCCACCACGCTCGAGTGGGCGGCTCCCGCAGAAGGCTGCATCGTCCGTCGCGGACCGTATGAATACGGTTTTCACAGAAATTTACCGGACTTTATTCCGCAGTGTGCTGAAGACCCGGAACAGGAGTAAGCTGTTAGCCGAGAGGGATTCGCGCATGCCCGCTACCTTCAGCCGGACACCTACAGACATTGAGCGTAAAGATACTGGCATCGGCGGCAAACCGCCGGTTGACAGGCGGCCTACGGGTGGGGGCGGAGGAGACGACAACTGGGATAATCATCCCAGTGGACGTCGCGGCCCGCGGGAACTGCTAACCCGTTATCGGCTGGGCCTTTCTTGCGCATTAGCTGGCGACTTGATTTTCTTTATCGCGCTGGTCAGCGCCTTCTTTGTGCATCAGACCGCCGGACATTTCGATCTTCGCGAGAATTACGTTTCGGATTGGCATCCGCTGACAATTCCCCCCATTCTCTGGATCAACACCGCAGTTCTATTGCTCAGCAGTCTCACCATTGAAATTGCCCGACGGCATCTTTTTCATGAAGTAGATGTGATGGAAGAATGGCTGGGACTGGGTCGCCCGGCCGTGCGTCGTGCGGCTCCCTGGCTCATCGCTACAGTAGCTCTTGGATCTCTGTTCCTCGCAGGACAGTGGATCGCCTGGAGTCAGCTCGCCTCTGAAGGTCTGACATTTACGACAACACAGAACAGTCATTTCTTCTATCTGATAACGGCGACCCACGGCATCCATCTCGTTCTCGGCATTCTCGCCCTAGGAATCGCGCTTTGTGCGCTCTTTCTCCTGCGTCGTGTGCAGATGCGCCAGATCGTTGTCGATGTAGCCGCATGGTACTGGCACGCCATGGGTATTTTCTGGATTTTTCTTTTTGTTCTGCTGACCTGCTTCCAATAATCCTTACAACCTGCGCATCCGGACTAATCGCCGCTTAAGCTGACATACTTGTCCCGGTTCATAGTTATTTCTGCCGCTATACTCACGAAAGAAAATGATGCTCAGCTGTTTTCAACTTGGAAGGACATTGCCTTCGCCGGTTTCTCGGTCGCTGCTCGGCGACGTGCACTTCGAGCTGGAGCGTGGTGAAGTGCTGGGCGTGGTTGGGCCCAGTGGTTCGGGCAAGAGCACGTTGCTGCGTCTTCTGAATCGGCTCGACGAACCCACGAGTGGAGCTGTGCATTTGCAGGGTGTGGATACGCGTATGCTAGCGCCGCGCGAATTGCGGCGGCGCATCGGCATGGTGATGCAGCGCGCTTATCTCTTCCCCGGAACGGTTGCAGAAAACGTTGCGTTTGGGCCAAAACAGTGGGGACGAAATCTTTCTGAGTCGGAAATTGAGGCACTGCTAGCACAGGTCGATCTTGCCGGTTTCGCATCCCGCGATGCGCTGACTTTGTCCGGGGGAGAAGCACAACGGGTTGCCATCACACGCGCGCTCGCCAATGAACCGGAAGTTCTACTGCTCGACGAACCAACCTCGGCATTGGATGAAAACACACGTCGCAGCGTTGAAGTCTTGCTTGAGTCGCTGATTCGACAGCGACACCTCACGTGCGTTTGGGTGACGCATAGTCTGGAACAGGCGCGCACCATGGCTAACAAGATCCTTTCGATCTCTTCCGGCCGGGTGACAGCCTATGGATCTACCGCCGAGGTGCTGCGTGCTTAATTATTTTTTTCACTCGCAGCTTGCTCTTGGAATCGCAGAGTGCGCAGCCTCCGGCTTGCTGGCGCTCGCGGTTCTGTTGTTGGCACGTAACCGGGCTCCCGGGCTGCTGAAAGAACTGCCTCTGGCCGAGTTGCGAGGCATTGTGCAGATCGTCGCTGTAGGAGCGATCCTCGCGTTCATGCTGCGTGGACCACAATGGACTTCACTGTTTGTGCTCACTGCAATGATGCTGGCGGCTGCAACCATCGTCTGCAAACGTGCTCGACAAATTCCGCACGCATTTGCTCTGGCCCTGACATCGATCTGCATCGGAGCAGGTCTGATATTGGCCATCATGATTGTGCTTGGAGTGATCCCGCTGAAGATCACTATGCTCGTGCCGGTCGGCAGCATGATCATCGCGAACACAATGAATACGCAATCCCTTTTTCTTGACCGATTGCGGGCCGAAGTTACATCGCATGTCGGGGAAATTGAATCATCACTGGCTTTGGGAGCCACAACCGACACAGCGCTCTTGTTCTACCTCAGATCTGCGCTTCGAGCCAGCCTGATTCCATCGATCGATAACATTCGCTCACTCGGTATCGTCTGGATTCCGGGAATTATGGCTGGCATGGTGCTCTCGGGCGCATCGCCCCTCTTTGCAGCCCTCTATCAATTTGTCGTGCTCGCCACGATATTCTCTGCTGCCGCGCTCACCTGCTTCGTATCGAGCCACCTGGTGACCAGGCGGCTCTTTTCCGCGCACGATCAATTGCTGTTGTGTGCCTGACAGTATCGAGGCGTGCTCAGGCTAACTTGGGACCTGCCAGCCCACGCCTGCATTGGCGAGGGTATTCTCGCCCGTCGCCTCTCCTGAAAGCGCTTTTGCCAAGTCGGGGAATGCCTTCAGCATCTCATCTGTGCGCGCCCAAACCGGCACATCCATCATCGTGTAGTGATAGGTAACATGCGTCTGGAGCATGCCATTCACCTTTTCAGGCGGCGTCGAGCTGTCCACGGTCGCAATTTGGCGGTGTCCATAGCAGAAGCGTCCCGCGGCGCGTTCACCAGCCGGTGTAAGCGCGTAGACATCGACGTGAATACTACGATCCTCGGTTCGCTTCATCAGTCCCGCGTCCGTCAGGGCATCCATACGCTGCTTATCTTCTTTTGCTTGCGGCCCTGGGCTTACCTCATAAGGAAAGGTCAAAGCCGATGAAAAAAGGCAGTCGTTATGAGTCGCATAGTAGGCATTTAAGCCTGCAGTAAAGTTTTCGTTGGTAGGTTTGGTCTTGGACGAACAGCCAACTGAGAATAGTGCAATACCTATAAACAACGCAGACGCTTGCTTTTTGATCGTGCCTTTCATCTTTCTCCTTGCCATGCAACTAAGAAGCAGTTCCGCCGGAAAAGGCAGTCCCGATGCACCAGAAAATCAATTCACCTAAGATTAAGGGAGATGCAAATCCGACCTCCCCTACGCCGCCTGATCCGCCGCTGCTCTGTTATTCTTGCGGCCGTTGTATTCATTCCTTCCGTTTCGACGAACTTTGCTCAGGAGAAAAGCCCAGCCGCGGCTCCGCTCGAAGAAACGCAGATTCTCCAACACCTGAATAACGTAATCACCTGGTATCGAAATATCCGGACGCAGATTCAGCCGGCGGGACTGCCATCCGATACGATCTACCAGGGCAACGCCAATCGCATCGGAGCCGATGTTGTTAGCCGTGCTTTCCAGTCCGCGGAAAGCGCGATTCCACTTCTACCGAACGAGCTTCCGCAAACGACGTCGAACTCTCGACAGAATCTGGTGAAGTTGCTCGCCGACACAACCAATCGCGATGCTCAGCTCCAGGCGCAGATCGATCAGTTGAACAGCAAAATCGCATCCGCGCCGCGGCGCAATCGACAGCAATTGACAGATCAGCGAGACCGGTTGCAGGGAGAGCTTGACCTCGGCAATTCGATGCTGAATTCACTGAATCAACTGATGAACGTTTCCGATCAGAGAATGCAAAGAAACGGAGACGGCAATCAAGCCGGTACAACGACCTTTCAGGCCAGCATCGCCCAGCTTAAGAGTTCTATTCCAGAACTATTCGACAAAAAAAGCCAGCAACCCGCTCCCGCTGCCGCGAAGACGGCCAGTGATCCATCGGGGCTCTTCGAAAAACTTCACAGGCTCTATGTCCAGTCATTAACCCTGCGCCAGATGGACAATCTTGTCATTTCTACGAACCAACTGCAGGATTTCGTCAACACCATGCGGGCTCCGCTTCGAGCGAAGATGCGGTCCACGATTGATCAGGGACGTGTCTTATCGGCTCAGGCAGACAATCCCCAACCCGGCGCTCCTGAGCCTACAAAACAGGATTTTGATGTACTCGCGCAGAAATTCGATCAGATCGCCGCGGTTGAAGTTCCGCTCAGCCAGGAGATTCTTTCTCTGAATGAGGCCAAGGCCAATATGACTGAGTGGCGTGGCTCCATTAAGCACGAATATGGTGCTCTTCTACGCGATGTTCTCGTTCGCGTTTCCCTCATTCTCGGCGTACTGGGCTTTCTCCTGTTAGTTTCCAATCTATGGAAACGGATAAGTTTCAAATACATCACCGATACGCGAAGGCGGAGGCAGCTCTTGATCGTGCGCCGCTTTGTGATCGGCTTTCTCATGGGACTCGTTTTCATTTTTGGTTTCGTTAGCGAGTTCAGCGCGCTAGCCACTTTTGCCGGATTCATCACTGCGGGCCTTGCCGTCGGACTGCAGACGATTCTTTTGTCGGTTGCCGCATATTTCTTCCTCATCGGGCGTTATGGATTGCGCGTCGGCGACCGAATCAGCATCGCAGGCGTTACCGGCGATGTTATCGAGGTTGGCATCGTACGCTTTTATTTGCTTGAGCTGGCTGGTACCGGCATTGATCTCCGACCAACGGGGCGCGTCGTCACCTTCTCCAATTCGGTGCTCTTTCAGGCGACCTCACCCATGTTCCGTCAACTTCCGGGTGCGAGCTACGCCTGGCATGAGATTGCGATTGAGCTGAATCCATCCGCCGACTACACAGTCGTTGAACAGGCGTTGATGGAGGTCATTGAAGGCGTATTTGAGAGATACAAATCCGTGCTCGAACGGCTGCAACAGGATATCGATGAGCGATTTGAGATTCCGTTTACTCCGCTGACACCAAAGACTCACTTGCAACTTACTGATTCCGGTCTCGAAGCTATCGTGCGCTATCCCGTAAGTCTGCTGCACAACACGGAAACCGACGACGAAATTACCCGGAAGCTGATAGGAGTCATTGCCACGAATGAAAAGCTGAAGGCTTCCGTTTCCGGGTTACCGAAAATACGCGCAGCGGTTCGCGGATAAGTCATTATTTTGTAGAAACGGCTTGAGCGACAGGCGGCAGCACAATCGACCTGCCGGTACGATGAGCCCAGAGGACCAGCGCGATTCCAGCGAGAATGGAGCCGATGCTGGCCATCTGCGCGTTGCTCATGCCCCAGTAGATTTTCGGATTGATTCGGATAAACTCCACCAGAAAGCGGGCAATGCCACTTAAGACAAGATATTCGCCGGTAATCTCGCCAGCGGACTTCGCGGCTTGCGGTCGGCCGCGGTGCCACAAAATCCACGTGATAATCAGCGCTGCAATCAACTCGTAAATCGGCGTTGGATGTACGCGTTGTGTTGTTGGAACCAGTCCATTCGGAAAACTCATTCCCCAGGGCAGGTTTGTCGGAATACCATAATCGCCGTCGCCGGAGGTCAGGCAGCCGAGTCGTCCGACACCGTAACCGATGGCTGCTGCTGGGGCGGCGAGATCCAGCATCCCTAGCTTGGTCAATCCCGAGCTGCGGCTTTGCAGAAGAAGCGTGAGGATGCCCGCGATCAGGCCGCCAAACCAGGCAAATCCCGCGCGATCCAGAAGCAATCCGGCAGGATCCTGCATGAGCAGTTGCGGAGTCTCCAGAACATGCCAGAGCTTCGCGCCCACTACGCCGGCAACTGTGGCGACAGCCACAATGCCGATAGCATCGGCTTCCACCGCCCAGCGGCGAAAATTGCGATGGAGAACCCAGCAAGCGCAAACTGCCGCGAGCCAGAGCATGATTCCGAAGGTGCCGACTGAAAAACGGCCAATATGAATAAAGGGATACATGAACTGCTTACCTTTTCGAGTATAGCGTCCACAGCCCCCTTTGAGGATATGCTAGTAACTAATGAGCACGCACGTCCCTGCCCCCGACCTGAAGGTACTTTTCAGCCGCCAGCAGATTGCCGACCGCGTCGCGGAAATAGGGCGGCAGATCGACAGCGATTACGCAGGACAGAGTATTGTGCTGCTGGGCGTACTAAAAGGCGCGGCCATCTTCCTGGCTGACCTCGCGCGTAATATTTCGGTCGACTGCACTTTTGATTTCGTCGCGGTATCCAGCTACGGCAAGGGGCAGAAAACCAGCGGTGCGGTAAAGCTCATCAAAGATATTGACCAGCCCATTGAAGGCAAACACGTCATCGTTGTGGAAGATATTCTCGATACAGGCCTCACGCTCGAATTTCTGCAGAAGCTCTTCCAGCAGCATAACCCGCGCTCTCTGCGCATTGCCGCTCTGCTCGACAAACCTTCCCGGCGACTGGTAAAGATTGAGGCCGACTATGTAGGCTTCAAGATTCCCAATCAATTTGTTCTCGGTTATGGCATGGACTATGCTGAGCGTTTCCGGAGTCTCCCCGATATCCGTCTCATGCCTCCCGATTATCCGGAGTAGGCAAACCTTGGAGTAAGCGTCACCATGAGCAAAGCAGCAATATTGGAACACGAGAAAGATGTAAGGAAGGACAACGGGACGTTCGATTCCCGGGCTTTCACCCATCACACACTTTCGAGCAGCCACGCTCTCGCCGCTGTTTTCGACCACACGCTGCTGAAACCTGAGGCAACGCGCGAACAGGTCATCCGTCTCTGCGAGGAAGCGGCGCAGAATGGTTTCGCCTGCGCAATGGTAAACCCGGCATGGGTCAGTACGGCACATACCGCTCTCGCAGGGAGCGGTGTCCCGGTAGGAACGGTGCTCGGCTTTCCACTCGGGGCGTCGCTTTCGGTTTCCAAGCGCGAAGAAGCTGTAGAGCTGGTCAAGCTGGGCGCACACGATCTCGACATGGTGCTGAATATCGGCATGCTCAAATCCGGCTTGAATGACCGCGTCCAGCAGGATATCCGCGGCGTTGTCGAGGTTGCGCATGATGCCGGCGCCATTGTGAAGGTGATCCTTGAAACCTGCCTGCTCACGGTTGAGGAGAAGCTGCGTGCCTCAGAACTGGCCATCCTCGCCGGAACTGACTTCCTGAAGACGAGCACTGGTTTTTCCACTGGCGGAGCGACTCCCGAAGACGTGGCGCTCCTGCGCGGCGTTGCCGGATCGCGCTGCGGGGTCAAGGCGTCAGGCGGTATTCGCACACTGGCTGATGCCCGGGCTATGCTCGATGCCGGAGCCAACCGCATTGGAGCCAGCGCTTCCGTCAACATACTGCACGAGCTGAATCAGACGAAGTGAGGGGAACCAGCTTCGCTACCCGAACATGATTATCACAGGTCGCTGGGCCGCGATATCATGGCTCGTCTACACTTCGTGTATCCACTGAGCCATCCAGGAGCTGCGTGACTAAAGAGCAACAGCGAGGCACCCCAAAAACGCCACCTACACCTGAGCAGAGCAGTCCCGAGGTCCGTCCTTCTGGCGAAAGCTCTGACTTGGCATTCGAGGGCGATTACCGGCCTACTTCGCAGGACGGGACGCCTCAGGTTCAGGTGCGCGTGGAGCCGTTGCAGACCGAGTTCCTGATCCGACTCGCTGATGCGCTGAATACTACTCTCGATCTCCAGACGTTGCTGCAGCGGACCGCTGACCTGGTTCGTGCCGTCATCGATTACCGCATCTTCGCCATCCTGCTGCTGAATGACCGTACCAACGATCTGCGCATGCGATTCCAGATCGGCCATACGCCGGAAGCCGAACGCATGCGGATTCGCATGGGTAAAGGCATCGTTGGCCAAGTGGCGCAGACGCGCGAGGCTGTGCTCATCAATGACGTTGGGCAGTCGCCAAACTACATCAACGTCAACCCTGATGTCCGTTCCGAGCTGGCAGTTCCGCTGATCGTCAAGAACCGCGTCATTGGCGTGATCGATATCCAGTCTGAGCAGCTGAACTACTTCCAGCCGGAACATCTGCACCTGCTTCGGTTGACCGCGTCGCGTATCGGCCAGGCGATCGAGAATGCCCGGCTCTACACGCGCGTCTCGCGGCAGGCACAAACACTGCAGGTGCTGAACGAGATCAGCCGCGAGCTGACTTCGATCCTCGACCTTGAATCCCTCTTCGAACGCATCGGCACATTGCTGCGCCGCATTATCGACTACCAGATGTTCTCCATCTGGATCGTGGACGAACGTGAGCACATGCTGGAAAACCGGTTCGCTATTCGCTTCGGCGAGCGGTTTTACCCGGGCGAGAAACTGCCTCTCGATCGAGGACTGGTAGGAGCGGCAATTTCGGAGCGGCGACTGATCCATGCACCGGACGTGCGGAAAGATCCGCGTTACCACAAGTTCAATCCCGAGACGCGTTCAGAGATGGCCATGCCGCTGATCTACAAGGGCAAGGTCATCGGCATTCTCGACATCGAGCACACGCGCGCACACTTCTTCAACGAGGACCATGAGCGGGCGCTGACAACGCTGGCCGCGCAGATTGCTATCTCGATCGAGAACGCGCGGCTCTATCAGCGCGTAGCGCAGCAGGAGCAGCGCCTGGAAAGCGATCTGGCGATGGCGCGCGAAGTGCAATTGCGTCTGCTTCCGCCGTTCAAGCCCAAGCATACGCGGGCTGAGTTCTCGGCACGCTTTCTGCCTGCCCGCACTCTGGGCGGCGACCTCTATGACTTCATCCCGTATGACGCGAACCGCACCGCGATCATGCTGGGCGATGTGAGCGGCAAGGCGGCTCCGGCGGCACTGTATGCCGCGCTGGTCAGCGGCATTATGCGCTCTGAGGCCGCGGCGCACCTTTCACCCTCGGAGATGCTGAAGGCGCTCAACGATGCGTTGCAGGAACGGCGCGTTGATTCGCAGTATGTGACCATGCTCTATTCAGTCTGGAACGACGAAAACCAGACGCTGCAGATCGCCAACGCTGGAGCTGTGCAGCCGATCTTCTGTCGCGAGGGCGATGTCGAAACAGTCAGGGCTGAGGGTTTCCCGCTCGGCATGTTTCCGAATGTGAAGTATGAGGAGTTCACGCTCTCGACGCAGCCGGGCGACTCACTCATCTTCTTCTCCGATGGCATCGTCGACGCCCAGAACGCCGCTGGTGATATGTTCGGTGATGAACGACTCGTCACCATCGTCAAGAAGAATCAGCACAAGTCCGCATCGAAGATTGCCGAGATCATCTTCAACGAGGTCGGTAAGTTTCAAAAGGGCATCGAACGCTTCGATGACGAGACTGTGGTGGTTCTCCGCGTTTTGTGAGTGCTCTCCGTTTTGAGGCCGTCATTCTGACTCTGAACGCAGTGAAGGGGAAGAATCCATGCGATGCTCGGCTGCGACAGATGTCACCCCACTTTTCCACGCTGTTCCTCTTAGCAAGTACGTCCGATCTACCTGACATCACTGCCAGAAGAGTCTGAAGACTACACAGCTCGAAACTCCATCTGGATTCTTCGCTCGGATTACGCGCTCAGAATGACGGCTGTGGAGGAAGATCGCGTCTGATTCATTTACGATAAGAAGAAATGCTTGCCACGAAAACTGAACGCATTGTTAAGCCTGCGCTGAATATCGCCGGAAGTCTCCGCCTGCCGGGGGATAAGAGCATCTCTCACCGCTACGCGCTGTTGAGCGCGCTGGCTTCGGGGACGACGAAGCTGACCAACTTCTCGACCGGAGCCGATTGCGCCAGCAGCCTCGGCTGCTCAGCCGCAGTGGGTGCCACCGTGACGCGCAAGGACGACGGCATCATCGAGATCGTCGGCACCGGCGCTCTGCAAGCGTCGGCTGCCCCGCTTGACTGCGGCAACTCCGGCTCGACGATGCGCATGCTCACCGGCCTGCTTGCCGCCACGCCGCATACTTATACGCTGATCGGCGACGAGTCGCTGAGCCGGCGGCCGATGGAGCGCGTTCGCAAGCCCATCTCGCAGATGGGCGCCGAGATTACGCTCACTGACGGCCATGCACCGCTGACGATTCGCGGCGGCAATCTCAAGGCTATCGACTACACCACGTCTGTTCCCAGCGCGCAGGTGAAGACTGCTGTCCTCTTAGCCGGACTGCAGGCTGAAGGCACGACGGTCGTTCGTGAATCCGTACGCACTCGCGATCACGGCGAGCTGGCACTCCGCGCCTTTGGCGCACAGATCGAGCGCACGACCGATTCGATCAGCATCGCGGGTGGCCAGAATCTGCAGGCCATTGAAGCCGCGGTTCCGGGTGACATTTCCTCCGCGGCCTTCTTTCTTTGCGCGGCTGCTCTCTTTCCCGGATCGAACCTGGTCTTCGATTCGCTTGGGCTGAATCCGACGCGAGCGACGCTGCTCGATGTGCTGACCGCTCTCGGCGCACACATTGGCGTCCTCAACCTTGAGGAAAAGAACGGCGAGCTGGTGGGAACGGTGCAGGTGAATGCTCCGTCCACTGGGCTGACCGGCACGACGATCTCCGGAGCGCTTTCGGCCCAGCTCATTGACGAGCTGCCGGTGCTGGCAGCGATTGCTCCCTATACGCAGAACGGCATACGCATCCGCGATGCCAAAGAGCTGCGGGTGAAGGAATCTGACCGCATCGCGCTGGTCGCTTCAAACCTGCGCGCCATGGGCGCTGAGGTTGAGGAGTTCGAGGATGGCCTCGATGTTCCGGGCGGCCAGACTCTGCATGGGGCTGAGATTAACTCGGGCGGCGACCACCGGATTGCGATGGCCTTTTCGGTGGCGGCGCTTAAGGCCTCGGGCGATACGGTGATAAACGGGGCTGAGTCTGCGGCAATTTCATTTCCGGAATTTTATGAACTGCTGGATCAGGTGGCGGAGCGGTAGTACCCCCCTCCCCCTTACTTTCGCCATTTCGTTTATTTTCAATAGCTTACGGGGGGATCATCCCCCGTTAAGTCATTGATAAGAAAATGGTTAAGGCCGTTCTAGTGTTTTCAAACACTTAGCGAGGGGTCCAAAGGCTGTGGGCATCATTCGCGTATGCCTCTTTCGCCACCTTGAACGCCGGTGCTTCTTTCTAAAAACTACCTATATCCAGAATAGCAAATTCAGCGAAATTATCTGCCAAATTTATTTTGACGTTAAGCCTTCTGGAATCTGCCAATTAGATGCTCATAACCGCTCGCGGGGGCTTGACAAGGCAGAATGGCGGGCGACGAGAGCGATGGGGATACCGACCATAACGACATGGGCAAATATCTCGCTGGCGAAGTTGGCCCAGGAGAAGGTCGGATGAGGATTCTTTGGGACGGCGGAGAGCGGAATGACCACGTAGTACATAAAGCCATACAGACCCAGCCCAAAGATCGTGCCCGCAAGGAAAGGCTGGCGAATGAGGAAAGGCACCTTCAAAGCGAAAAAATAGTAGACGGCGGCTGCTCCGACCGCTATTGAGAAGTGCAGCAGGACGCCGAGAACGACTGCCGGCCAACCCATGCTGATGGCGGCGTGGATGCCGAACAATCCGCTGGCAATGTAGCGGAAGATATTTTGTGCCGGTATGCCGGAGATAAGGCTGTAATAGATGACGGCGTGAGCGCCATCGAGAAGACCGGCAAGAAGGCCACCGCCTGCGATGGTGGCAAGGGGACGAGGGCGTATTACGGTGATAACTGAGGTTGCCATTCCGGCAATTTCTCCGCTCCGAATGATAGAGCGGATTTTCTTATTTGCAGCGGAAAAAGCAAAGGCCCGGCGATCAACCGGGCCTTCTTTGCGTTTTACCGCTGCTTATTGCGGCTGCTGAGGTGCTGTTGGCGGCTGCTCAGGTGCTGTTGGCGGCTGCTCAGGCATCGGCGGTGGATGTGGTGCGTTCTGCGGTTCCGGAACGGGCTGTTGCTGCTGCTGTTGCAGGTTTTGCTGTTGACCCGGGAGATTCACTTCCGGCAGCTTCTTGGCTGGTTCGAGGCCAGGAATCGTGGGCTGCTGGGTGATCGTTCCGGTTGCAGCCTCGGCGAGGCTAATGCCGTAACGGTCAAGTGTGCTGGCGAGAATCTGCGAGAGCTGGGCGCGGTCAATGGCATACTTCGCCGTCGATGAAATCACGGTATTTTCCGCGATCGCGAGAGCGCGCTGCTGTTGCAGCACCAGAGCCGTAGTCGAGGCGCCGAGGTGCAGCTTCTTCAGCTCGGAATCCAAGCTCTGCTGGTCGTAGTCGCGGGTGGCGATTGCCGATTGCACAGAAGCGCGGTCGTTGGTGAGGGCGAACTGCTGATTCACCACGTTCATGCGAGTCTGCACATAAAGCTGCTGCAAACGCATCTGTGCCTGACGGTATTCCAGCTCAGAACGCGCCTGGACCGATTGCGCGAAACGGTTGCGGATGGGAACGCTGATATTGAATCCCACACCCTTGTTCGGACCGCTGCTGTCGAATAAATTCTGGAAAGTGTTGCCGTAGTTGACCGTAGGATATTGTCCTGGCGGGCATGACGTTTCGCCGGTGGCGCCGAAGTTTACGCATCCCGGATTCTGCGAGCCGCCCAACGCAGCAGCTCCATAAAACGCATAGACATCCACGACAGGCAAGAGACCGTTTTTCGCGCCTTTGAGCGTGATCTCGTCGTTCTTGAGCGTAATGATGGACTGCTCAATCGCCGGGCTGTTTGCATTGGCCAGGCGGACCAGATCGTCGGCAGACTGACTTTCTTCCGGCATCTGGACCAGACTTACGCGATCGGTCGGAATGACCGGAGCATTCGCAAGAGTCGGGTCATCGAGACTGCGGGAGATGGCCTGCTTCATGACGAGCTGTTGATATTCCAGGTTGCTCTGCGAAGTGATAAGCGCCTGCTTGTCGGTTTCCACCGCGCTGTTGGCGCTCACGACATCAAGGGGAGCCAGTGTTCCAATTTCCAATTGTTTGCGGTCATCGGAAAGCAGCTGGGAGGATTGTTCAAGGGAGCGCTGCTTGGCCTGAAGATCTTCATAGGCGCTCACCAGGCCCCAGTAGATGTTCTCCACCTGATTGACGGTATAGAGCAGCTGCGAACGGAAGGCCGAATCTGCGATGCGGCGGTCGTTTTTCGCCTGCGCGATAAATCGGCCATTGACTCCCCATCCAAAGCCCTGCAAAAGATGCTGGGTCAGCTGCGCGTTGAAAACCGATTGCAGCTGAGGGCTGTAGGCGGTAAAGGCATTGTTGGTGGTCGTGTAATTGTTGTTGAACGTTACGCTCAGGTCTGTGCCAGTGAGGAATCCCTGGTTGTAGCCGAAGTTGTATTCGTTCTGGTTCTGGTTCAGCGCCGGGGTGCCGGTGAATGCCGGGCTCGATTGCGGCACGGTCGTCCGCTGGAGCTGGATGGTGCCGGTCAGGGTAGGATCGAGTGGTTCCGGTACCGGACCTGTACCGCTCGTGGTCAGCGCCTGACCACCGGCACCTGTTCCTGCGCCGCCCGATGCCGTGCTGGTTCCACCGGGACCACCGCCGCCGGTTACGGTCTGGCCTGAGCCACCCAACGTGTTGGCGACTATGCCGCTGCTCACACCGAGAAGAAGATTAGTTCCGGAGTGGGCGCGCAAAATGTCGGTATCGGCAATGTCCAGGTTGATGCGCTGGATGGCAATGTCGAAGTTGTTCTCAAGAGCCAGCAGGACTGCGTCGCTGAGGCTGAGGTAAATCTTGCCGTTCTTCACCAGATCGGTGAGCCGGACGGAATTGGTGAATCGGGACGCCGGGACTGTTGTTGTCTTATAAGGCTCGATAGGATTCGGCCAATATCCGCGTGGCCTGGAAAAATCGCGACCGGTGGGGCGCATGTAGAGCGGCTGGGTAAAGTTCGGCGCAGGCTCCGGCGGCAATCCCTGCAGAGCAGGATCTACAGGCTGCTGATTTGCCTGGACCGTACCTTGTGCAGGTGCAGGCTGCGCCTGCTGGCCTAAGGCCCAGGTGGGGGCCGTGCTGGCCAGAATCATAGCAATGGCCGTGGTGGCCCGCAGTTTCAAAAAGAACGCGCCTTTCGGCTTCAATACTTCGCGGCGTTCGCTAACAAATTCCATTCGCCTCTCCATCTAAGACTCTTGAGCGATCATTCCAAAGACGCGGCATAGCAGTCTCGAGACAAAGCTCTGCCCGCTCTTTGCGTGCCGGTACTTTTACCGGCGCGCAGGTTCATTTTGTGTAACTTCTTTCAGAGTTACTTTTTCGTCTATACGAGCCCCATCCGGCGTTCGTTCCGTGGATTCGACAGACATCTCCTAGAAAACAGACGCAAAATTCCACCTTGAACAGGAAAAGCTGAGTATATCGCAGCCTTTGGATGTTTTATCCTCGCGCTTGGACGCTCTAAATGATTGAAGAATTTCAACAAGCCGGGAAACAGGGCGAATCGGGCTGGAAATTAGTGCTGACCTACGACGGGACAGACTATTGCGGCTGGCAGGTGCAACCGGGCCGAATCACCGTTCAAGGGACACTAGCAGGGGCTATTGAACGCATTACCGGAGAACGCATGCTGCCGCAGGGCAGCGGACGGACGGATGCCGGGGTTCACGCGCTGGGCCAGGTAGCGAGTTTTGCACTGGCCGCAGCCATACCGGAGGGGAATTTCCTAAGAGCGCTGAATCGTGCGCTTCCTGCTTCGGTTCGAGTATTGGAGGCGGTCAGGGTTCCGCTGGAATTTCACGCCCGGCACAGCGCCGTGGGCAAACGGTATGAGTACCGGATTTTTCGCGGGGAGATCTGCCCGCCGTGGTTATCGCGATACGTGTATGCGCTGAACTGGCCGCTGAATGTGGCGGCGATGCGGGAAGCGGCTGCGGAGGTAATAGGCGAACATGATTTTGTCTCGTTTGCGGCGAACGATCCTGACCTGGCGCAGCGTGGCATGAGTTCGGAAGAGCGGGCTTCGACGGTGAGAACGATTTTTGCTTCTTCATGGGAAGAGGCAGGCGAGCTGCTGGTGTATCGGGTGCATGGCTCGGGATTTCTGCACCACATGGTGCGGAATCTGGTGGGGACTTTTCTGGATGTGGGGCGTGGACATGTGGCCGCCGGATCGATGAAGACGATTATGGAATCGCGGTCGCGGACGGCGGCGGGCGCTACGGCTCCGGCTCGGGGATTGTTTCTGGTTTCGGTGGATTATTAGTGCAAATGCTAGGCTGAATCGTATGGCTGTCACGGGTTTACCTGCATTTTCGGCTACGGCGTTTGCCCGCATCGGGCAGATTGCCGCGTTTCGCCGGGTGCATGAGGCCTTTGGCTGGCTGCATTTGCATGAACAGCAGATTATGGGCTGGCAGCAGGAGCTGGTGGCGGTGGCTGCTCCCCCGTTTGGCGAGAGGCCAAGGGCGGAGTGGCTGAGCGAGAAGTTTCGCGACCTGGGACTTGAAGATGTGCGGCTCGATGGAATTGGCAATGCTATCGGCATCTATCGCGGCGATGGCGAAGCGGAAGATCGCTGCGTATTGCTTTCCGCGCATATCGATACTGTCTTTCCAGCCGAGACACCGATTGTTCCGCAGCTGACCGGCTCGCGGCTGGCAGCTCCCGGCGCATGCGATAACGGAGCGGGTGTGGTGGCGTTGCTGGCGATTGCGGCGGCGATGCGACAGGCGCAGATTCGCCCGGCGCGCGACTTGATCTTTATCGGCAACGTGGGCGAAGAAGGTGAAGGCAACCTGCGGGGCATGCGGCACCTTTACCAGCAGGCTCCGTGGCGCGAGCGCGTGGCCGCGCACGTGGTGCTGGATGGCGCGGGGCATGAAGTTGCGGTGACGCATGCATTGGGAAGCCGACGGTATCTGGTGACTATTACCGGGCCGGGAGGCCATTCGTGGACGGATGCGGCGCGGCCGAATCCGGTGGTGGTGTTGAGCCGGGCAATTGCGCGGCTTGGCGAGTTCACGCTGAGCACGAAGCCTCGCACGACGCTGAATGTGGGGACGATTGAGGGTGGGACTTCCGTGAATGCGATTCCGGAACGAGCTGCGGCACGTTTCGATGCGCGGTCCACGGATGCGGAGCAGTTGATCCGGCTGGAGGTGGAGATTCACCGCGCAGTAGAAGATGCGGTCATCGACGCGAACAGGCAGGCACCGCGAGAGCATGCTCTGCGGTTCACGGTTGAGACGATTGGCGACCGGCCCGCCGGAGCTTTATCGGAACAGGCTGTAGTTTTTGAAAATCTGCGGGCGGTCGACCGGCACCTTGGGATTCGCACGGAACCGCGGATTGCGTCGACGGACGCGAATATTCCGTTATCTCTGGGCGTGCCTGCGCTCTCCATGGGGGCGGGTGGCGATGGTGGCGGAATTCATACGCGCGGCGAGTGGTACGATGCTCGCGGACGCGAGTTGGGGCTGCGGCGGATTCTGCTTCTGTTGCTGGCCTGCTGTACTGCCTGAGTTTTTTCGCGTTATCAAGCTGCAATAGCTTAGACTGCGATTCGTGAGACGAACTCTACTTCTCTTCCCTGCACTGTTGATTTCAGCTGGCTCTGTTTGTGCGACCGCGCAGACGCCGGCTCCTGTCGACGCGATCTATTTCCATGGCAACATTCTTACCGGTGTCGATCTTGAATCGGCGCAGCCACAAAGGGTTTCAGCGATTGCTGTTCGCGGTGGAGTGGTGGTCGCTGCGGGATCGGACGCCGAGGTGGAGAAGCTTCGGGCATCGTCAACCAAGATGGTGGATCTGGGCGGCGCATTCGTGATGCCGGGATTCAACGATGCGCATGCTCATCTGGGCGATGCGGGGCGCATCAAGCTCTCGGTAGATGTAACAGGCACTCAATCGCTGGCAGAGATGCAGGAGCGAGTAAAGGCTGCGGCGAAAACGGCGGCTCCGGGGGCGTGGCTTACCGGCGGCGGCTGGGACCACACGCTGTGGGCTTCGAAGACGCTGCCGACGAGGGCCGATCTTGATGCGGCTACGAATGGCCACCCGGCGTTCCTGGTGCGAGTGGATGGGCATATTGCGATTGCCAATTCGGCTGCGCTTGCTGCGGCCGGAATTACGAAGGCAACGCCTGATCCGCAGGGCGGGAAGATTGATCGCGACTCGAATGGAGAGGCCACGGGGATCATCCGCGAAACGGCGCAGGCACTGGTTGACAAGCATATTCCGCCGCCGACGCCGAAGCTCAGGCGTCGCGGTGTTGAGTTGGCGCTGGCGGATGCTGCGGCGCATGGTGTGACTTCGGTGCAGGACTTCTCGGATCATGAGGATTTTCTTGTCTACGAACAGCTGGAGCGTGAGGGCAAATTGCCTGTCCGCGTCAGCGAATGGATGCCGTTCGATTTGACGGTCAATCAACTGAATCAATATCGCGCTTCGCATCCGGCGGATGATCCGATGCTGCACACGACGATGCTGAAGGGCTTTATGGATGGCTCGCTGGGCTCGCGCACCGCAGCGATGAAAGCTCCTTATAGCGATGACCCGGGAAATTCGGGTATCCCGCGATATGACCAGCAGAAGCTGAACCAGATGGCCGTGGAACGGGCGCAGGGTGGTTTTCAGATGGGATTTCATGCGATAGGCGACCGTGCAGTAAGCATGGCCCTCGATGCTTTTGCCTTTGCACAAGGTGCGGGCCCGTTGCAAGCTACGATGCAGGTCGGACACATGCATGGAGGCAGCGGCGGTCGCAGAGTCGTGCATGCCACGCTCACCGTGCCGCGCAATCGTATTGAGCATTCACAGGTAGTCGACCCGGCGGATTTTGTTCGCTACAAGCAATTGGGTGTAATTGCGTCGATGCAGCCGAATCATTTGCTGACCGATATGAACTGGGCCGAGCAGAGGCTTGGGCCGGAGCGGTCAAAATATGCCTATGCATGGAAGTCGTTTCTCGATGCAGGCGTGCCCTTGGCCTTCGGGACGGATTATCCGGTCGAGCCGATCACTCCTTTTCGTGGCGTGTACGCATCGATTACGCGCATGAATGAAGCGGGAACGCAGAGTTTTCATCCAGAGCAGAAGCTGAATATCTGGCAGACGATTGATGCATACACGCAGGGATCGGCGTATGCAGAATTTGCCGAAAGCAAAAAGGGTAAGCTGGCGAATGGATACTACGCCGATTTTGTTGTGCTCGATCGGGACATTACGGTAGTGGCTCCCGCCGAGATTTTGAAGACGCAGGTGCTGCGGACTGTGGTGGGTGGAAATACTGTTTATGTTTCAGGTATCAAGGTGCGGTAGGTTGCTGGTGTTCTCTGGTCTGTAAATCGAAAAGCCCCAGGTTAGCTTCGCGAACCTGGGGCACCCGGTTTTATCGGATGGACTTTGTAGTCTTATTCTCTATCTTTTGGTTGGATTTTATTCCGGAAAACAAGCGATTGTCTTCGAAGCTTAGAAACTTACTAATTGAAGTTGACAAACATAGTCTGTCTCCGGATACTATGTCGCTGATTCAAAGCCCGTGAATCTTCGTTGAGAAGTGGCACTACTGAACCGACGTATCCAACCCCCACGCGTTTGGAGAACTGACGATGCCCACCTACCCCACTATATGCAAGCTCACATTTTCACGATCATGGCCCGTATGCACAGCGGCGATGATGACTCTCGCTGTTGGAATAAGCGGCTGTAGTACCGGCCGCACCATGCTTTCCACTCCTACAAATTCCGCATCAGCAACAGCACATGTGTCGAGCGGTGCTGTCCCCTCCACTCTTTCTTCCCCATCGACCTCTGCAGGCAGCCCTGCTATCAACGCTGCTGAGGGTGAGGACTCGTTTGACTCATGGCACAGACCCTCTCATAGACCGCTGCTGGTCGGCTATCTGCCTGACTATGACGGGAGCTATGCTGATTTTGCCCAGACGTTGGACTTCACAAAGATGACTCATCTATATCTGGCGTTTGGTTTGCCTCCGTGGTGCAACGGCACATGCACCACGAGCAGCGATATGACTTTTTCGCTCGGCCAGACGGATGCAGATATTAAGACCCTCGTCGATAAGGCACATTCCCATCATGTAAAGGTCGTGCTTTCCATTGGCGGCGGTGGCGGCGATCAACAGATTCTGCAGTTTTATAATGCGGGCCTTTCGAAGCCACTGGTGAAATCGCTCAACAAATACATTCGGGCGCACAATCTCGATGGTGTGGATCTCGATATCGAAGACCCCAATAATATGGGCGAGCCTTATGCCACGTTCGTGAAAGCGCTCGTCAATGAATTCCGCCCACAAGACAAAGTCATCACAGCTGCTGTAGCGGAATACCTGCAGGACTCGATGCCCGACGAAGCGCTTCACCAGTTCGACTTTGTTAATGTGATGAATTACTCGAATTTGTCCGATGCCGAAGAAGCCATGCAGTATTACGCAGAACAGAAGCATGTGCCCAGGGACCGCATGACGCTCGGTGTGCCGTTCTTTGCGCAGAGCGCCGACGGCAACATTGAGGAAACATACAGTACAGTCCTCGCGGCCTATCCCGATGCATGGCAGACCGACGTAGTGAGCGGTGGATCGCTGGACGGCGGGATACCCCTTTACTATGTGGGCGAAGCGACGATGGCGAAGGAGACCAGGCTAGGCAAGCACTATGGCGGCATCATGATATGGGAGCTTTCCCAGGATGGCTATCCTCCCCATTCGCTGCTGAATGTCATTCAGAAAAATCTCTGACCTCAGTCACGGCTAATCGTATGAGATGTATCGGCAGCAGGTTCTCTGTCGATACATCTCGTATTTTTCACAGCGCCTGCTATTCGATCGAAAAAGACCCAGGTTAGCTTCGCGAACCTGGGGCACCCGGTTCTCTCGCCGGACCAGGTACGCCGCTACAACGATTGGCAGATTTGCCCGCAGCTGTTGAATTCTGCTCTGCTACTCTTCCCTCATGTCCCGCTCCCTGCGTGCTCACTTACTGCTCATCAGCGTGGTTTTTATCTGGGGCGCGACCTTTGTCCTGATAAAAGATGCGCTGCGGGATGTTTCCCCGCTGCTCTTCAATTTCATTCGCATGGCGCTGGCATTTTCATGTCTTGCCGTCGTCTACCGTTCGCACTGGAAACACCTGACGAGGCGTGCACTGGTGAGTGGCGCCGTCGTCGGATTCTGCCTGACGATGGGCTATCAGTTTCAGACGGCCGGGTTGCGGCTGACGACTCCTTCGAAATCGGCCTTCATTACAGGATTAGTTGTTGTCTTGGTACCGCTGCTTTCAGCAATTCCTTTTTTGCGGCGCGCGGGAGCGCATGCTCCGCGATGGAATGCATATGCCGGCGCATTGCTGGCATTTGCGGGGATTGTTCTGCTGACTACGCCGGCGCACGCGGGGTTCGATTTCAGCTCAGTGAACCTGGGCGATATTCTTACGCTGGGTTGCGCGCTTGGATTTGGGCTGCATGTTCTGGCGCTGGCGCATACGCTGCCGCGTGTTGATTACAAGCAGCTGGCGATGCTGCAGATCGGCTTTTGCGCGCTCTTCATGGCGATGAGCGGGCCGCTGTTTGAACATCCCTGGATTCACTGGACGCCTCGGGTGGTGATCGCGCTATTGATTGCCGCTCTGCTGGCGACAGCGGCGGCGTTCACGGTGCAGAGCTGGGCACAACAGTTTCTGCCGGCGACCCATACGGCGCTGATCATCGCACTGGAACCGGTGTTTGCGTGGCTTACATCCTTTGTAGTGCTGGGAGAGCGGCTGAGCCTGCGCGCGTCCGCGGGTGCGCTGCTGATTCTCGCCGGAATCGGGTGTACGGAGTTCCTGGCAAATGCCATACAACCCACGGCGCATGAAGCGGTTCCACTTCCATAGACACTGGACGCGGCGAGCGGATGTGACTCGCTGGCCGTTTTCTGCGTCTAACTGCATGAGAAGAGAAAGCAAAACTTGCCCACCCGCTGGGCATCTGCTTCATGTTCCTCGGTATACTGAGATATGGACAGGTGCTGCGCTGGCAGTTCTTTTTTAGCTCCCAACCAAGACATGAGGTTAGACCCGAATGAAATCGCTGCTTGAACGGCTTCGCGTACGTCGTCTTACGACTACTTTTACGATTCTGACGACGCTCTCGGCCGGAATTTTGATTGGCTCCATCGCAGCCCACGGAGTGCGCGGGCAGGAGACAAAGGTAGACAGCTCGGATGCGGCACCGCTGAAGGTTCCCGCCCCACGCGATTTGTCCACGGATTTTACGAAGATTGCCAAAGAAGTGGGTCCGGCGGTCGTGAATATCAACACCGAGACGCTACCCAAGGAACAGCAGCAGGGACGCAAGCGCGGAGGCCAGCGTTTCCGCCAGGCACCACAGAATCCTCCGGATAACGGCCAGGGCGACGACGATGACGACAACCAGGATCAGGGTCAGGGTGGTCAAGGCGGCCAGGGCGGCATGCAGGACTTTTTCAACCGCTTCTTCGGCATGGGACCTGACCAGCAGCCTGATGACCAGGCGCACGAAGCACTCGGCTCCGGCTTTATCGTCGATCCGAAGGGCTACATTGTCACCAATAACCACGTCGTGGACAAAGCTGACCGCATTTATGTAAAGCTGGCCAACGATCCCGATGGCAATGGCCCCGGCCATCCGGCGAAGGTGATCGGCGTAGATAAGGCGACCGATCTTGCAGTGATCAAGATTGACGCAGACCGTCCGCTGCCAACCGTCAAGCTGGGCAATTCTGAAGGAGCGCAGGTAGGAGACTGGGTAGTTGCCATCGGCAGCCCCTTCGGACAGACCGGAACGGTCACAGCCGGCATCGTCTCCGCCAAGAACCGTACCATTGAGCCGGGCGCGCGCGGCCAGTTCCAGCACTTCATCCAGACGGATGCCGCCATTAACCCCGGCAATTCCGGCGGTCCGCTGGTCAACATGGCGGGCGAGGTGGTTGGCGTGAATACGGCGATCTTCACGCAGTCAGCCGGGTACCAGGGCATCGGCTTTGCCATGCCGTCGAACACGGTGGTGGATGTTTATAACGCCATCATCGGACCGGAACATAAGGTGGTCCGCGGCTCCATTGGAATCACATTCCAGCCCTCGATTTCGAGCGCGGTACAACGCGTCTATGGCGTGAAGAATGGCGTTATCGTTCGCGGTGTACAGCCGGGCATGCCTGCCGACAAGGCCGGTCTGAAGCCGGGCGATGTGATCACTACGATCAACGGGCGTCCGGTAAAGGATGGCGACGATCTGGTGGGTGATATCTCGGCACGCAAGCCGGGAAGCACGGTCGAACTGGGCTATCTCCGCGACGGCAAGCAAGCCACGGCCACGGTATCGATTATTGACCGCGCCAAAATGGAAGCGGCGCTCGGCCAGAGTGGCGGCGATGAGGAAGAAAACGCACCGAACAATGGCACGGATGCCTCACAGAGCAGGCTTGGCATCACGGTCACTGACCTGCCGTCGAACGCTCCTCCATCGCTGCACGGTGTGCTGATCCAGGGCGTGAAGCCGGGCTCGTTCGCTGACGAGATCAACATGACGGGCACGGAAGGCATGGTTATCACGTCGGTTAACAAGCAGCAGGTGCATAACAAGGCGGAATACAACACCATCGTCTCCGGCTTGAAATCCGGTTCAGATGTGGTCTTCAACATCGTCGATCCGCAGCATCCAAAGGATGGTGGCACGCTGTTGGGCGGTACGCTGCCGTAAACGGAACCTGTACCAAACTGGTACCCGGCGCCTAGAGAAACAATAGGCGCCGGGGCCGGATTTACTTGCAATTAAAAGAGATCGCCTTTAACCTCACACAAAGGTCGATCTATCTTGTCCCCCATGAGGTTTTCACTGCATGCTTTTTGTTCGAGCCTGCCAGACCGCTCTTTTAACTGCGGCGTTGCTGGTCACCCCTGCATTTGCGGGACGCAGCCATCGCACGCCGACATCCGGCCACAGTAAGAAGAAAACCGTATCTCACAAGGTGCAGGGTCAGCGCGGTATTGATACCGATCGCGCACGTGAGATCCAGACAGCCCTAATCAAACAGAACTACCTTAGCGGCGAGCCCACCGGGCAATGGGACACAGAAACCCAGTCCGCGATGCAGAAATTCCAGTCCGACCACGGCTGGCAAACCAAGCTTACTCCCGACTCTCGCGCTCTTATCAAGCTGGGACTAGGCCCGGATCATTCGGATGCGCTGCCAACTACGGCGGGTAAGAGCCTGGAGGCTCCGAGCCCCAAATCTTCTGCGATAGCAGAAACCAATACGCTGGCCTCCGCACATTCGATTCAGAACTAACCGATCTTCTGCCATACGAGTAAAGGCTGCGCTTGTGCGCAGCCTTTACTGTTTGCGGTCATATCCAACTATTGACCGGCCTTCTGCCACGCCTGCTGCAAAAATTCGTAGCGGGCACGCTGAGTGTCGGGACGAGCCTCGGGAGGGATGGCCAGGTGCATGACCTGCCAGTTGCCCGCCGGGTTATAGGTTGGCCACTTTGGCAATTCGCCGCCGTTCGGATCGCCGGTTTTGGCGAAGTTCGTCCAGTAGGTCTGCATAATCTCCGACATCTTGCGGTCTTCAGGACGGACGACCATGCCCTGCCGCGAATCAAGATTGCCGAAGACATACTCGATATCGTCGGAATGGAAGGTGGTACCAGCGGTGTGGAATTTGTCTCCCGGCGACGGCAGCTCAAAGTGATAGCGGTAGACGGGCTGGCCTCCGGTAGCTACATGCGCGTCAAGCCATTTCCAGGTGGAATAGGCGATGAATCGGGCACCGGCGTAATCTTTGGCGGCGGCAAGGGCTTCGTCGTCAGTGGTGACGCCGTAGGCTGAGACGAATTTGTCGGCCTGGTCGCCAAAATCCTTCTGTGCCGTTTCGTGAAATTCAGCTACGGTGAGCGTTTTCTGCGGAATTCCGCCTTCGTCGGCGTTCCATCCAGCGATTAAAGGAAGATGCGCCTGCTTACCTGCCGCATAGATGGCGGGAACGCTTTCCGGCAGAAAGTATCCGTCGACGTCGGGGCCAAAGCGAACGCGGCTGCCGTCGGCCTGCGGCATAGCCGCTTTTATGATCTGTGCGGAGGTCATGGCGCGCAGGTCAGCGAGCTTAGTTGTGCCGAGACTTTTTCCCACGGCCTCCTGGTCACTCTGCTCGCGTTCTTCACGCGACCCGAAAGGCAACGTCGTGCTGAAAGCTCCGCCACTCTCGCCGATAGCTCGAACGAATAGGCCCTGCGCCAGCGGCGAAGCCATTTGTGCGCTGACCGAGAAGGAACCGGCAGACTCACCGAAGAGGGTCACGTTATTCGGATCGCCGCCGAAATTTTTGATGTTCTGGTGAACCCACCGAAGAGCGGCGGTCTGGTCCATGAGGCCGTAATTGCCGGAGGCATGATGGGGCGATTCGGCGGTCAATTCAGGATGCACGAAGAAGCCGAAGATACCGAGGCGGTAGTTCATGGATACGACGATTACACCTTTGTGGGCGAGATTTTCGCCGTCCTGGCGCGGCTCGGAGGTGGTGCCTCCGGCAAAACCGCCGCCGTAAATCCAGACCATGACCGGGAGCTTTGCCTTCTTGTCTTTGGCCGGCGTCCAGACGTTCAGGGTCAGGCAGTCCTCGCTTATGCCGGGATCGCGAAAGACCATATCGTCATAAACTGGCAGCTGCATGCAGCGCGAGCCGAAGCCTGTGGCCTCTTTCGTGCCATGCCACTTGGCCGCGGGTTGTGGAGGCGTCCAGCGCAGCAGCCCGATGGGCGGCGCGGCATAGGGAATGCCTTTGAAGATGCGTATCAGTCCATCGGTGCTTACAGCGCCCTGCACCTTTCCCTTGTCGGTTTTTACTGTTGGTCCATCCGCAGCGAATAGAGCGGCGCTGGCAGCAGCCAGAGCCACACACACGGCACTTTTGAGCATTACCCGCATTCCTTGGAAATCCTTCCTGTATTTCAATGTTTTTTTGAACTATCTGGTCTGACCACCGGATTGTAGACGAAAAACTACTACTTATCCCAGTACGCAAACGCCTTACCGGAAGACCCGCAGGATTGTTATTTTCGGAGCTACGCTTGCGCAGGATATTTTTCGAGGAGACCTGTTCAAAATGAAATATGCCGTCTGTCTGCTTGCCGCGTTGCTTGCATCCGGTGCTTATGCCCAGAATCAGCCAAGCCCGAAACCTACAACGCTGAAGGGAGTGCTATTGGAACAGCTACGCACGACGCATAACCAGGAGGACTGGTTTGCGCCAGCGAATCTTGCGGTAGAGGGCATCACGCCAGAACAGGCAAGCTGGAAGAGCGGGAAAGACAATCACTCTATCGGACAACTGACGGCGCACCTGATTTTCTGGGACCGGCATTCGCTGGCTCAATTTGAAGACAAGCCCCTACCAAAATTCAGCGGCAATAACGATGAGACTTTCAACAGCTTTGACAGCAAAAGCTGGCCGGAGCTGGTCAAGCAGCTCGATGAAGTGCTCACCGAATGGGAGAAAGCCGTGGAAGCAGCCGATGACCAGAAAATCGCGGCCAACGCTTCCCTGATTGCGCATATCGGCGCGCATAACGCTTATCACGTCGGGCAGATTGTCTACATTCGCAAGGAACAAGGCTCCTGGAATCCGGCGAAGGGCGTGAAGTAATTCCAGAAGAATCTCACTGCATTGTCATTCAGAGCGCGGCGAATAGACAGATCCTTTCTTTGCGGAAGACGCCGGCTACATTTTCTCTGCTGCAAGCAGATCATCTATCGTCTCGCGGCGACGGATGAGACGAGCGCGTTTGCCTTCGACCAGCACTTCTGCCGGTCGCGGACGCGAATTGTAGTTTGAGCTGAGCGAAAGGCCGTAGGCTCCGGTGTCGAGGATGGCGACGAGTTCTCCGGGTTTCAGTTCGGGCAGTTCCCTGTCGCGAGCGAAGAAATCTCCCGTTTCGCAAACCGGTCCCACCACGTCGACGGCTTTTTTGCGAGCACCTTTGCGGCGAACTACGGGAACGATGTCGTGGTAGGCCTGATAGAGCGCCGGACGAATGAGATCGTTCATGGCTGCGTCGGTTACAACGAAAGTCTTCTCGCCGTTTTTCTTTACATAGAGAACGCGTGTGAGCAGCGCACCTGCCTGGGCCACGATGAAGCGGCCCGGTTCGAGCAGCAATTGAAGTCCTTCGATGGGACCGAGCGCCTTCAGCAGAGCGTCAGCATACTGCTGCATCTTTGCTTCGGGTTCGAAAGTGTGATCGCTGTGATATTCGATGCCAAGGCCGCCGCCTACATCTACGGAGTTGATTGGCAGACCATCCTTGCGTAGATCAAGCACAAGTTGCGCCACTCTTTCGGCTGCCGCGCCGAAAGGGTCGGTGCTGCGAATCTGCGAGCCGATGTGCACGCTGACTCCGGCGGGATCGAGATATTTTTGCTTCGCGGCTGTCTTATAAACGGTGCGTGCCTGGCGAATATCGATTCCAAATTTGTGCTCGCGCAGACCTGTAGAAATATATGGGTGCGTTTCGGCGAAAACATCGGGATTGACGCGCAGAGCGATGCGGGCGCGTTTGCGCAGCTTGCTCGTGCGCTCGGCCAGCAGGTCGAGCTCGCCTGCGCTTTCCACGTTGAAGATGAGGATGCCGGAACGAAGGGCGAGATCGATTTCAGCGGCGGTCTTGCCTACTCCGGAAAATACGACGCGCTGCGCAGCCTTGCGGTTGACGCGCAGAATACGCTCCAGCTCGCCGCAGGAGACGATGTCAAAGCCTGCTCCATGTGCGTCGAGCAGCTTAAGAATAGCCAGCGCAGAGTTGGCCTTCACTGAATAGCAGACGAGATGCGGTATGGTCTCAAATGCTTTTTGAAAGAGCTGCAGCCGGGTAAGAATCTGATTGGCGGAATAGACGTACAGGGGCGTGCCGTACTTTTTAGCCAGCGCATCGAGCGCTACGCCATCGCAGGCAAGCGGAGATTGAGTGGCGGGATAGGCGAAGGGGCGTGTCGAAATCAAGCGGCCTCAAAATGAAAAGAAGTATTGCTTCGAGCCTAACTATCTTTCCATTTTGAGTCCAGCTAGCTGTATTACCGCATGGGCGGTGGCGGCATAGGATAAGCGGCGTAGCGCCTGCGGCGGAAGAGCGAGACGATTCCATAAATCAGCAATGCCAGTATGACGAACGGCATCATGATCAGCAGGAAAGGGAAATTCACCCGGCTTCCGTCGATCGAGGCGTGCCCGTCTGTGCGAAGCGGACCACCGAAGACCACGCAGTCGCCGCCGATGTGAGACTGGTCGCGCAGTGATACCTCTCCCAGGAATGAAACAACGTCACCGCTGATTTCGCCGTCGAGATGAATACTGCCGAGAAAGGCTACGGCGTCGCCATTCACCTTGCCCCCGTTGACGCGGATAGAGCAGAGGAAGCATACGGCGTCATCGGCTTCCTCACCGTTGTCGACCACAATGTCGTGCAGGAAGGAAACGCGGTCAGTAGACGCATGCGCACGCGATGCGCAGACCGTTGCCAGCAAAAAGATGAAGCACAGATAGAGCCAACGACGTGACATGGCCACTCCTCAAGGTTTCAGTACGCAGGAGACCCCGTTGAAGTTCCCCGTCAGCCAACGACTGAATCAAAAAAGCGGCGCAGGATCGGGCCAACGGTTTCCGGCTGCTCCCATGGGGCATAATGGCCGGCATCGGGCAGCACATGGAACTCTGCTCCGTATCCTCCATTGCGAATCTGCTCGGTCAGCAGCTTCATATCTTCGACGGTGCTGCCGCTGTCTTCGGCTGCTGCCACTACGCATGTGGGCACGCGGATAGTCCTCGCAGTCGCCACCGAATCAGGACGGGCGGCGAGACCCTGCTGCATGGCGATAACTGCTTCGGGACGCATGGTTTGCATCCACTCCCGCGCCTCGCTCATTTTCTGCGGGAAGCGGCTGCGCGCTGTCGGCCCGATAAGGCTGTTCAACATGATCTCGAAAAAATCTCCGGCGCCGCGCTGGCGGATGATCTCGATCCACTCCTGCCGTTTTGCGCGGTTGGCATCAGCATCACCCTGCGGCCTGCTGCTGCAAAAGGCCAGCGCGCTGATGCGCTGGGGCATGCGCCGCCATAATTCGTAGAGTGTGTAGCCTCCGACAGAGCATCCGGCAAACATGGCTTTGCCGATCTCAAGCTCATTCATCAGGCGCTCAATATCTTCCGCGATTTTTTCTACCGTGATGGGGCCTTCTCCGGCTTCGGATTGGCCATGGCCGCGTAGATCGGGCAGGATGACACGGTAGTGCTGAGCAAGCATCTCGGCTACCGGCAGCCAGAAGGCATGATGCACCGGTGTGGGGTGGAGCAGGATGATCTCCTGCCCCTCACCCACGGTTTCTGCGAAAAGTTTTGTACCGCCGGAGCGATAAAACACAGACTAGCTGCCGTTTGTCTGCGTGTAGGTGGTGACAGGTGGCAACGCAAGCGGTTCTTCCGGCATAACCAGCCAGAAGACGATGTAAGCAATCAGCCCGGCTCCGCTGGAAAAGATGGTCGCCAGCACGGTGATGACACGCACCCAGACCACGTCCCAGTGATAATTGTTTGCCAGTCCCTGGCACACTCCGGCAACCATGCGTCCTTCACGGGGACGGATCAGCCGAGTCTGCACAAATACAGGCGGCTGAGTGGCATAGATCGGTCGCCCACATCCCGAACAGAAACGCGCCTCGTCGCCAAGTGACTTGCCGCAGTTGCTGCAAAATACTGCCATTTGCCTGCTCCTTTTCTTCCCCTTCAGATTCTACGCAATCTTGTTCCGCGCGGTTCCACTATTTCCAGAGTTCGATGGAAACAATTTGACCGTCGGATGTCTTGTCCGCAGTTGCAAAATACTTCACTTCGGCGCGCATGCCGTCCAGATCGCTGCAGGGATGAATCTCGCCTTTTGGAGTGAAGTTGGCCGCCCTGAAATCCAGCTTGAAGTAATTGTTGGTATAGACGCTGACCGGGCTGCTCTGACCCTTTACCTTCAACTCAAACGCGGCGGCTCCGCTGCACTGCACCTCGCGGATGACGCCCTTGGCCGTCAGGGTAGGCCCATGCGGCGTTTCGGTCGGGTGGCGAGGTGCGGCATCTCCCGCCGGGTGGGATAAGGCGACCGCCTGCGTTGCCACCGACGAAGCCGGGGCAGCAGACGACTGCGACTGCGCAGCGGCAGCTTCGTAATCCTGCAGGTTTTTGAGCCGCATCTGTACAGCAGAGGTCTCAGCCGCGGATTTCGCCAGGGGTAGTGCGGCGTTCAGCACATGCTCAGCATTGGAATACTTCTGCTGCTCTTCCAATATCAATGCCGTATTCAGGCGGTAGTTAAAATTCTCGGGCTCAAGTGCGATTGCCTGTAATTCGAGAAGATGAGCATCCTCTAGCTTTTCCTGCCTTGCGGCATAGAAGGTTGCCAGGCTGTCATATGCGGGCGCGAATTGCGGATTGAGCTTGATGGAAGCGCGCAAGCTGGCTTCCACCTGTTCGGGGTGGTCGACTTTTCCCTGCTGAATGGTAATGGCCGCGTAGTAGTAGTGCGCCAAATAGCTCTGCGAATCAAGCTGCACCGCCTGCTCGTATGCGTCGCGGGCCGCCTTCAGATCGCCCCGGCGAAATTGCAGGTAACCCATCGTCTCGTGAGCCGGACCATTCTTCGGATCTTCACTCAAGATGTGTTCCAGGAGGGTCTCGGCATCCTTCGCACGGCCATCGTATGCCAGAAAATCGGCGCGCACCGCATCGGCTGCGTTCGCAGACAAGGGCACGGCGGTGAAGGTGTTTTCATCTACTGATCCTGAGCTATTGTGCATGACGAATTGCTGGTAACTGCCCTGATGGATATATCCGTAGAGTGCGTTTTGAAGCTGCTTCAGATCGCCGAATGCTTTTGCGGCCGCTGTGACCGAATCCTCTCCTCCGCGGACGAGCTCTGAGTAATCCGATAGCCGATGCGTGTGAGCGGTGAAGTCGTTGATCTCCAGATAGTGCGTCAGCGCCCACGATTCGGCGTAAAAGACAGAACCCTTTTGTTCCTGATGATAGTAAGGCGATTCGTGATCGACCTTAAGCAGCACCGGAAGCGGAATGGTGCTGTTCTGACGGAGAAAAAGAATGTCGTCTGCACTGGGCTCGCCCAGCGTCACCTGCTTGTTGCCGATCTCGGTATTCTGAAAAAATTCAGCTAATCCTTCATCGAGCCATATCGGCATCCATGCCTCGGCTTTGCTGTTCAGCAGATGCGTGTACTCGTGATAGACGGTGGAAAAGGGATGCTCGCCTGAGGCGTCGAGCCGAACGAGGATGTAATTCTTGTCGGGACCGCGAAGGAAAAAGCCCGCGAGCTGCAGTTGCCCCTTCGCGAGATAAGCTTCGGGCTCAAGTGTTTGAAAATCTTTTTGATTCTTCACCGCAAGGATAACGATGGGAGCCGGCGGATCGACGACGGCCTTCGGAAACAATGTGTGGAAGACCCACCGCATCTGCTCAAACTGGGAGGCGATATGACGTCCCTGCTTCTCGCCCGCATTGGTTGTCACCACAAAATGCGGCGTCCGTACCTGCACCCAATTTTCTGCCGCCTGCGCCTGACCGACGAACAGCGCAAGGCACAGCATGATCATCCCCGTTCTATTACGCAATGCCGACATCGCCAGTCATCAAGATCATTTTGCGGCTACTTTCCTGTATATGCGGCCTTCGTATACTTGCGCGCCACATCGGCCTGCACTGATTCGCTTCCAGCGTCTATGACAGCCTGATACTGCTGCGTGGCCTTGTCGTGGTCGTGCATCAGATCGTAGACCTCTCCGGCTGCAAGCAGACAGCGGCGTTTCAGTTCAGGGCTGGTGGTAGGCTGCACGGCTCCCTCACGGAAGGCTTCGACCGCATCGGCGTAAAGCCGCTGCCCTCGCAGGCTGTCGCCCAGACCGAAATAAACCAGCTCGAGGTGCGTGGTGACAAAGTAGCCCGGCTTTCTTGCCAGCGCTATTACCTCGCGGTAGGTCGAAATCGCAGTCAGTCCCTGCCCTGCGTCTTTCTGCAGGTTGGCTGCTTCGAGATGGAAGAGAAAGTCGCGGGGATACTGCGTGAGCAGCGATTGTGAGATTTGCAGCGCTTCCTGATATTTTGCTTCCCGCCGAAGAAAGAGCATGAGACAGACACGCGCTTCTACGGATGTGATGACGCCGCGCGCGGCTGCATCGTGCAGCATCTCCAGGCCTGTCGCCTTCGAGCCGTGGATGCCTACAAATCCCATGAGAATCTTGAACGGCAGCGGAAGCGCTCCGATGACGTATTCGTAGTTGCCGACGACCAGCTTGGCATCCACATAATTCGGATCGAGCTTCAGAACCTGAGCATGATCGCTGCGTCCCTGCGTTGCCAGCTTAAGCGCGGGACTGAACGCACGCTCCACCATGGCGAGATAGGTCGCTTCAAGACTCTTCGCCCAGCCACGGGCAAAAAGCGCATTTATATCATTCGAGTTGGCCTTGAGTTGCTGTGTGGCCTGACCGACAGCTTTGTCTGACAGTGCTCTGAGCTGATCGCGCACCTGCGTGTCTTCAATGACGGTATGTCGCCCGGTGAGAAAGCCATCGTTGGCGTAAAACGTGGTGTCGAGCAGATCGAGACGATACAGCTCTTTGAAGAGCATGGTGTACAGCAGATAGTCGGTTGCGATGGGGTCGTTAGGATGCGCGCTCTGCACCTTTTGAAAACCAGCGATCGCCCCGTCGTAATCCATGATGTAGAAGCGGTCAAAAGCTTCACGCACCTGCGGGTCGTGATTCAGTGGATCGGTATCCACGGCAGCAGCAAACGCCCCATGGGGGAAAGAGAATAAAAGCCCGCCCAGCAGGGCGAGGTATGAGAGCGTCCGTCTCCACATCATTCGTCTGTCATCTTAGACGAAGATCACCCCCGGTTTGGACGACAGACGTTTCTTCAGCTTATTCGTAACGTAAAGCTTCCACCGGATGAACGGAGGCGGCGCGCTGCGCAGGCAGCAGGCATGCGGCAATCGCACAGAGGAAAAGCAGCAATGTGGCTTCCAGAAGGCTGCGGGAGCCAAATCCCGTGTTTTCCATCCACTTTGCCAGGATTTTCCCGAGAAAGAGATCGATCAGAATTCCTATCGTAATGCCTGTACTGACGCTCAGAAGAGCAACGCGCGCCGCGACCCATAAAACATGCCGTCGCGAGGCTCCGAGAGCTATGCGAACGCCAAATTCGGAGGTCCTTTGCGCGACGCTGTAAGAGACGACGCTGAACAGCCCCACAAGCGCAAGGATAAGCGCCATACCGGAGAAGAAGCCGAAGAGAATGGAAAAGAGGCGCTGCCTGGTCCACTGTGCATCGCGCTCGATGTCATCTTTAAGCTCCGACACTCCATTGGAAACCTGCTGATCGGGCGCGACAGCTTGCACAGCTTCCCTGACGGAGTGCAGCAATGCCAACGGCTCGCCCTGCGTGCGTATGTCGAACTGAGCATATGGCGCCATGAAGGTTGTGTATGGCACATACACCGCGGGAACGGCAGGCCGGTCGACACCATCGTTGCGCAGGTCTGCAATGACACCTATCACCTGCCGCCAGCCAAAGCTGTCTTCAGAGGACTTTTCTATCGATCCGGACGCTTTCAGTGTGGGCATACGAAACTGCTGGCCGAGAGGATTTACATTCGGCCAATACTGTTGCACGAAGGCTTCATTCACGATGGCAACGGAATCGCCACGAGCATTTTCTGTTTGATCCCAGAGCCGTCCGGCGGCCAGGGGAATTCGCAGCGTCGAAAAGAATTCAGGGCTGACGAGATGAACACGCGCCTCCTGTACCTGACTGCTTGTCCTGCCGAAAATTTCCACAGGACGCGCTATACCGCTGTACGGTGGGGTAGAATCTGTACCCACAGCGACTGAGATGACTCCGGGGATCGACGCAATCTTCTGGCGAATTTGACTGACAAAGGCGGCTCGACCTTCGCGTGACTCGATGCCCTTCCAGTCATTGGGGTTGTTCCAGTGCATCACGATGCCGCCCCCATGACGTTTTCCGGATCATAACCAAGCGAAACTTTGCCGAGATGGAGAAATGCGCCGATCGCCGTTCCTGCCGTGGCCAGCAGTAACAAGGTGAAAGCGATCTGGCCAGCGATGAGAATGTTCAGCCTGCGTTTGCTGCCATTCCCGGCAGTCCGGCGAAGACTTGCCTGCATGGTGCGAGCCAGATCAGGACGGGACAAACGCAGCGCCGGAAACAAACCGAAGAGCAACCCACACAGAAGAGCCAGTCCGACAGAAAACGCAAGGATAGGAAGGTTGATGCGAATCACCGATTCTGGCGGAAAAGAATTCGGCGAGAGCTGCAGTGGTAAGTTCGCCAACCAGTAAGAAGCGGCTACGCCCAGTATCGCGCCGGAAAATGAGATGACAATCGCTTCCACCAAAAGTTGTCGAATGATTCTCCAGCGGCTGGCTCCAATGGCGCTACGCACCGCTAGCTCGTGTTGACGGGCTTCGCCGCGCGCAAGCAGAAGAATGGAGCAGTTGGCACACCCGATAGCGAGGAGCAGCAAAACTCCGGCGAGCAGTAGCGTTAGCGTGTGACCGGTGTTCTGTTCATAAGGAACGATGATGGGCTGAAGCTGCAGATGAAATTTCTTTGGAAAAGGGTGCGGATTCTCCTTCGCGAACTGGTGCACCAGCACATTCAACTCAGCGCTGGCCTCGACTGGGGAAATGCCTGCTTTCAGTTTGACCCATGGAATATACGGCCAACGAACGGGCGGGTTCACGGTATCGTGGAGAAGGCTTATGGGCAGATATACATCGCCTACGCCGGTAGTGTCATTGAAAGCAAACCCGCGCGGCATCACGCCTACGATGTTGTAATTCGCATTATCGAGCTTTAGGAAGCGACCAATCACTGTCGGGTCACCACGAAAATGGCGCTGCCAGAATTTGTAATTCAACACAGCTACAGGCTGCCCTCCGCCCTGAGCGTCCGAAGGCTGCAGCGAACGCCCAAGCAGGGGGTTCACGCCAAAGAACGTACCAGCGTTCTCCGTCACATAGAGCGCTGAGACATCTTCGGGAAGATCGTTGCCCGTCAGCTCTGTGTTGACAGCCCTAAATCCCAGCAGGCTTTCGATGGATTTACCTTTCGCAAATGTCTCGAACTGCGATCGGTACATGGCGAACCAGCGCCGCTCATCCGGACGATCCTCGTTGACAAGCGCAGGATTCATGATGCGGTCTGCACCCGCATAAGGAAAGGGATGTATGAGAACTGCGTAGATCAGGCTGAACATCGCCGTCGTCGCGCCGATGCCGAGGGCCAGCGATAGAATGGCGACCGCAGAAAAGCCCGGATTCTTGAAGAGTGAACGCGCACCGTAGCGAATGTCGGCACCCAACTCGTCGAAGGCTCGCAGGCCGATAGCATCTCTATATTTTTCGTGCTGCGTGTCGGGCCGACCAAGCTCGATACGCGCTTTGCGCTCTGCTTCTTCAGGCGTCATTCCCTGACTGACGAGGTCCTGCACGTAAGCATCGATGTGAAACTGAAACTCTTCATCGACTTCACTGTGAACGCGATTGCGATTCACAACAGCTTTCCACCAGCAGCGCAGCGTAGCCCGGATGCTCATATCTCCTCCGGCTCGGCTTGGAGGATGGCAGCGACAACGCTGGTCATATCGGACCATTTTGCCGTCTCGGTTTTCAGCTGGCGCTTTCCAGTGGCGGTCAGGCGGTAGAACTTGGCGCGGCGGTTGTTCTCCGACTCGCCCCACTCGCCTTCGATCCAGCCATTACGCTCAAGGCGATAGACGGCGGTATAGAACGAGCCCTGCAGAATCTCCAGCCGCTCGCCGGAAATCTGCTGAATACGCAAAAGAATACCGTATCCGTGGAGAGGCCCAAGGGATACGGCTTTCAGGATGAGCATTTCTAATGCGCCCTGCGGAAGATCGACCTGCCTGGTCATAGGTCTCTCCTATTTGAGATAGGAGAGTACGCCGCTCTCTCCTATTTGGTCAAGCAGAGAGCGAGTTTAATGACACTACCTGACTTTGGCGTGTCATCGAAAGCAAACGTACGCGGCAGAATGCCGACGCATATAATCGTTTTTTTGGAACGACGACATCGCCTCTGAAAACATGCGTGTACCACAACCACCTTTGGCAATTTTGTGGTTTCGTCTCGTTGTGTTTGCATCGGCAGTGCAAGGGGACTGGGCGGACCGGGCATCGAACAGATCGGCTCTGCACATTAAAAGAAAGGAAACCAGGGTCTATGGCTGTCCATCCACCCAAAACTGCCATCGAGCTCCTGCATATCCCGCACGAAGTAAGAGCGCTTCTCACCGCGCTTCACTTACAAAAGCCCGACATGACCCTCCTGAAATCGCTTAGCGATGATGAGTGGCATAGTCTCCTCGCCTTCTGTGATATTTCGCATCTGACACTCCCCCTGGCGCTCCTACCTGGCAACGATTTTCCCCACTGGGTCGTAAAGCGCCTCGATACGAACCTCGCCGACAATGCACTCCGTTTCGAGTCCGTTAAAGCTATCTATCGTGAGGTTGCTGATGCGCTCGCCAAAGCAGGTGTCGACCATATCGTAATTAAAGGCTTCACGCAGGCCCCGGAATATGTTGCGAAACCAGGTTTCCGCGCCCAAAGCGATATCGACATATTCTGCCCGCGAGAAAGCATCGAGGCCGCGCGAACCGCGCTGCAGGCCATTGGCTACATCTCCGACGATAAGACCACCATGAGCGCGGATCACGTGTCAGCGCTGGTTCGGCTCGGCAGCTGGCAGTGGAGAGGCAATCGCTTCGATCCAGAAATGCCCCTCGGAATCGAGCTGCACTTCTGCCTCTGGAACGAAGACGTCTCGCTAATCCGTATCCCGCAAGTCACACGCTTTTGGGAGCGCCGGATAATGCGAGAGGTCGACGGCCTCTCGTTTCCGTGCCTCAACCCCGTTGACCACCTTGGTCATCTCGCACTACACATTCTTCGCAACCTCTTTCTTCACGACTGGGTGGTCCATCACGTTCGCGAGCTAGCCGTCTTCCTTCACTCTCACGCAAACAACGATGCCTTCTGGCAGAGCTGGAGCGACACCCATTCTCCATCGCTGCGGTCCTTTGAAGTGATCGCGTTTTATCACGCCCGCGAATGGTTTGGTTGCCAACTCCATCCCCAGGTAGAACGAGAAATCGCCAGCCTTACCGCCGCACGCCAGAGCTGGCTCCGGCGATTCTCTGGCTCAGCCCTTGAGGTCATGTTCCAGGAGAATAAGGACTCGCTTTGGTTGCATCTCAGCCTCCTGTCCTCATGCCGAGAAAAGTGGAAGATACTAAGGCAAGCCCTGGTTCCATCCCGGGTGCTGTCTTTTGGTTCCCCATCGGTCCGGATACGCAACAAGCGATTGGCGCCATCCAGTGGAAACCATCCCTGGAGAGAATACATCGCATATCTTCTCTCTCGCCTCGCCGCTCACGGCCGCGCCAACCTGATTGCTATCACGCGTGGCCTCCGATGGTATCTGTCGCTCCACCACCCGTTCCGTCCGGCCGCGGCAATCGCAGAAGTGAGAGCCGCTGATCGCTAGCAACTACATCACGACGAAGTTCTGCACTCATAATGACTCGAATGCGCAAAAGAAAGCCGTATCCGTGAGAGGTCCAAGGATACGGCTTTCAGGATGAGTATTTCTCTATGCGCCCTGCCGAAGATCGACCTGCCGGGTCATAGGCTCTCTCCTATTTGAGATAGGAGAGAGCGGAATTCAGTGACGCTAGCCGACTCTGGCAGCGAAACGCTCGCGGCGACGATCCCATTCTTCGGTTGAAAAAACACGCGGCCCTACGTCGATCAACCGCGGCAGCATATTGAAGACGGTTACGGGGCTCCAAAGCCTTCCCTCGCGCGTGCGATAGCCCTTCTCATTCAGGTCGCTGGCTACGCTGGAGAATGGAAAATCCTGCACCAGAAGCTCCATCATCTGCAGCAGCGCCCGGTTCTCTTCCTGGTCAATCTCCAGTCGCAGGCAGTCGTCAGAAAGACGCAGTCCATAGGGAACGTCTTCAGTGTCGATACTGCCCTCGGGAGCATCGCCCGGCAGCTCGCGCCGCCACTCGACCGAAATGACCTGCCAGCCTGCATCCGTCCGCTGACGAAGCATGTCCTGGCTCAAAGGTCCATGTATGACATCCCGAATCCTCTCAAAATGCGCCATTACGTCCTCCTGAAATACACGACTCCGCAGTCTGATTGAGCAATTTTATGACCAGCAAAAAAGGCGTTGTAGTCTCCCTAAGTCATTGATAAGAAGACTACAAATAGGCTGCCCGCTTTCTCTGGATGTCCATTATTGAGCATGCCGTGTCCGTTGTTGAACACGCCATTCGGCAAGAATCAAGCGCCTCCCCTATCGAGAACCGGGACTCGCATCCAACCCACTGCATAAAAGTCGGAGCGAACTGCACCAGCAAAGCCTGTTCCAGATCGTCACTCAATCCATCCTGTGCGCCCTCTTTCAATTTTCCTGATCATCACCGCATGTCTCTGCCTCGCCATTCATGTCTCATTTGCACAGAATACGCATCCAATCGCAGCTATCCAAGCCGACTCCGAATCCCTCTGCGTCAAGCGCGTGTGATTAACCTGGGCGAGACTGGTCATCCGATGAACGGCTCGGCGTTCATCATGTCGAGCCGCTGGCCGCTTGCCGGCAAAATGGCCGGCTCGAACTTCCCGGCTGATTCGATCGCACGGCTTGAACAGATGCCCGATTCAGAGATTGCGTGGTTCAATGCCGGACGGCATCCGGTTCAGGGTGCGATCGCCGTCAGCGGTTCGACGGAAGATGCGCTCGCAAACAGCAGTCACAACACAACTGCGGCCATCTCGGTTGCGGACGAGTCAACCGGTTAACGCTCTAGAGAAGAGCTATCGGAATACGGTACATGCGCTTGGCACCTCCGCTCGACATGTCGGAGATGCGCTTCATGTAACGCCGAAATCGGATGCGCCGGAATAGCGTGCGCCCGCAATAAAAACTCGCACCTTATAATCATTTTTTGAGCGAGACAACTTCACACAAAAAACTCTCTACCCGCGCTTCGGCGGTGGCCGTGGCGGCGGGTATTCTCAGCAGCCGGCTGGTTGGGCTTGTCCGCGAGCGCGCTTTTGCCCATTTCTTCGGGAACTCCGCTGCCGCCGACGCCTTTCGTGCCGCCTTCCGCATTCCCAATTTTCTGCAGAATCTTTTTGGCGAAGGCGTACTCTCAGCGTCGTTTATTCCGGTCTATGCGCGGCTGCGTGCCGAGGAGCGCCATGAGGACGCTGCGAAGCTCGCTGAGGCGATCTTTGCTCTCCTGTTTCTGGTTACGTCGGCGCTGGTATTGTTTGGAGTCTTCGCGGCACCCTGGCTGCTCGATGCCATCGCCCCCGGTTTTCGTGGCGAGACGCGGCTGCTGACGATTCGCCTTATCCGTATCCTTTTTCCCGGTGCCGCGCTGCTGGTCTTTTCCGCGTGGTGCCTGGGAGTTCTCAACAGCCATCGCAAGTTTTTTCTTTCCTACGCCGCTCCGGTGATCTGGAACGTGGCGATCATCGTCGCCCTGCTGTGGAAGGGCGGCCATCAGGATGAAGCGCAGCTGGCGGTCTCGGCGGCTATCGGGTCAGTCATTGGCAGCGGCTTGCAGTTCGCCGTGCAATTGCCGACGGTTCTGCGCCTGCTGTGGCCGCTGCGGTTCAAGCTGCATCTGGCTACTGAACACGTGCGCACGGTGGTTCGCAATTTTTTCCCTGTCTTTGTCAGCCGTGGCGTGGTGCAGATCAGTGCCTACGTCGACTCCATGCTTTCGAGCTATCTCCCGGTCGGTGCGTTCGCCGCGCTGGGTTACGCGCAGACGCTGAATTCCCTTCCAGTAAGCCTCTTTGGCATGGCGATCTCGGCTGCGGAACTGCCCGCGATGTCGAGCGAAATTGGCACGCAGGAAGAAATCGCGGCGGCTCTTCGGCAACGCTTGTCCACTGGTCTGCAGAACATTGCATTTTTCGTGATTCCGTCGGCGGTCGCTTTCGTCGTTCTGGGCGACATGATTGTCTCAACCATCTACCGCTCTGGACGTTTCGGCGGTGGCGACGTTGTTATTGTCTGGCGGGTGTTGGCTGGATCGGGCGTTGGCTTGCTGGCTTCCACTTCAGGGCGGCTGTATTCTTCAGCGTTTTACGCCCTGCGCAATACCCGCACGCCGTTGAATTTTGCGCTGATTCGCGTGGCATTGACCTTGGCGCTCGGCTATTTCTTTGCCCTGCCTCTGCCGAGGCTGCTTGGAATTGACCACCGCTGGGGAGTCGCAGGCTTGACGCTTTCGGCGGGCATGGCCGGGTGGGTCGAATACACTCTGCTGCGTCGCGCGTTGCAGGCACAGATCGGCGTCGTTCCCTCATCCGCTTCGCGCTCGGTTCGACTCTGGCTGGCTGCGGTGATTGCGGCGCTGATCGGCTATGGCGTCAAGCTGATCTTTCCCATCAAGAAAGCCCTGGTCATCGGGCCAAGCGTGCTCATTATTTTTGCGATTTGCTACATCGGGCTCGCTGCTCTGATGGGGATCGCATTGCCTGCTCGTTTGCGGCGATTGGCGCGGCGGTCGTCTTGATGCAGCCATCACGCATCGCAATTTCACCAATGAAAGACTTCGCCTCGAATCCATAGCGGGATAAAAAGCGTTCCGGTCCAAGGCGACATAACACCGCCGAACCTGCGTCTCACCCAAACGTATGGCGAAGTATGAAGAGAATGAGCCGGTACTCCCTGTAAGTTCCTCCACGGAGCCGGAATTTCTGCCTGCAGCCCGGGATTGTTATCGAGGTGTCCTCGAGGCATTACAGCAGGCGGGGATTCCTTATGCCATCGCGGGAGCCTTCGCTCTCCACAAGCACACTGGTATCTGGCGAACCACAAAGGATCTCGACGTGGTGCTGGAAGCGAAATCGGTGCCGGATGCTTTGGCGCGTCTTGAGCAGATGGGCTTTGAGACCTATATCAAGGACCCTGTGTGGCTGGCGAAGGCAATTCGCGGAGAGTATTTCGTTGATCTGATTACCGCCCTCGGCAACGCGGTCCTGGTGGTGGACGAAACTTGGCTGAAGCGCGCTACGCCGTATGAAGTCTTCGGCGTGCCCTGCAGCGTGCTCGGCGCGGAAGAGATGATCGCATCAAAAATCTTCGTTTCGCGCCGCGAACGATTTGACGGCGCAGACGTGGCTCATCTCATCCGCGCATGTGCAAAAAAGCTGGACTGGGAGCGTCTGCAGGAGCTTCTTGAGCCGCATTGGGAGATGCTGCTCTGGAGCCTGATTTTCTTCGCTTATGTTTATCCTTCCGACCGAAATCTTGTCCCAAGACAGGTATGGTCCAGCCTGTTGCATCGATTTGAGCAACATATGCAGCAACCCACCGCAAACGAGCCATTTCGCGGAACGCTGATCGACCCGAATATGTTTGCCATTGATGTAGAGGAATGGGGCGAGCGCGATCTTTACAAGGAATATTGCGAGCATCACCCGTTTCTGCTGCAGGCTGTCGAATCGAAACAGAAGGAGAAGGAATGAGATTGGCGGCGGTGGCCGATGTCCACTTCAAGGACGAGCAGCGTGAAGAGAATATTCGACAGTTTCTGGCGGTCAATGAGCTCGCCGATGCTCTGGTCATCGCCGGCGATCTGACGAATCACGGTCTGCCTGAGGAGATGCGCGCATGCCTCTCCGTTCTGGAGCATGTACACGTTCCGATTATCGCCGTGCTCGGCAACCACGATCATGAGAGCGGTCACCAGGATGAACTGGCGGGAATGGCGCGCGTCGCGGGAATCCATCTGCTGGATGGCCAGTGTTTTGAGATAGACGGGGTAGGCTTTGCCGGGGTGAAGGGATTCTGCGGAGGATTTGCACCCTATGAGCTGATGCCGTTTGGCGAGGGCGGCATTAAAACCTTCGTCGAAATCGCGGAGCGCGAAGCCATCAAGCTGGATTACGGGCTGGCGCAACTGCAGACCCGGGTAAAAGTCGCGATCACGCACTACGCTCCTATTCAGGAAACTGTCGCGGGAGAGCCCGAGCCCATCTTCCCTTTCCTTGGCAGTTCCCGACTGGCGCGAGCCCTCGACCGGCACAAGCCAACGCTGGCTCTCCATGGACATGCCCACCATGGGACCTTTACCGCGAAATCGCAGTCAGGGGTGAGCGTATATAACGTAGCCCTTCCCATATTGCGAGCGCGCAAAGAGCCGCATCCCTTCGTGATCTTCGATTTATAGCGCGGATGACTTCGGACCATTCCAAAAAGACTTCCGGTAAGAGCAGGTCGACATGGAAGCACCCTATTAGCAGTTCATTCCAAAGCGCTTGAAATCCCTGGCACACGCCGCTTCCATCTCCATGAGCCTGCCTTCATGATGGCTTAAGGCGTGACTGCTAACTTGGAATTTGCCGGCCTTTATATTTTCAGATTGGACCATCCAAGGAGCAGATGTACCCAAAATCTATTGCCTCCCTCTGCCTGCTCACGGGTATTCTTGGCGCCGCGGCGCAGGCTCAGCAGAACGATATTCCTGCTGGAGTGCCGTTGCGGGTCCGGATCGATAAACGTTACCTGCTCAAGACTGGCACTAAGATAGAAGGCCACCTGATCGCACCCGTGTACCTGATCGATCATGAAGTCCTGCCCATCAACACCCTCGTCACCGGATCAATCCTTGCCACCCATCCAGTCGATCGTGGCACTCGCACCGACGCCATCCTCAACGGCGACTTTACTCCGCTGGCGACGCCAGAGCTGCGTTTTGACCAGATCACGCTGCCCGATGGCAGGGTTGCAGCCATCTCCACCCAGGTCAAAGAGCGCGACGGCACTGTAGTTCGCATGAAGTCCTCCGGCAAAAAGCGCTCCCTCACGCAACAGGCGGGAGATCAGTTCCGGCAGCGCAAGCAGGATGCTCTTGACCAGATCACCAAGCCGGGAAAATCCGACCGCACATTGCGATTGCTCTATTCGCAGCTTCCTTACCATCCGCAACGCATCTGGCCCGGAACCCAGTTTGACGCGGTACTCACGGAACCGCTCTCCTTGCAGCAAAAGAATCAGCCTGCCCCCTTGCCGATCGAGCCGTACACCGGCGGCCCTCTGACCGGCATCATCGAAGCCAGGCTGACGGAAGATCTCAACTCCGCGACGGCGAAACAGGGCGAGGTCGTCCATGCCGTTCTGACCAGGCCGCTTCTCGATTCCGCGAAGAAAGAGGTTGTATTGCCCGAGGGGACGCATGTCGAGGGCGTGGTTCTGCAAGCGAAGGCTGCCGGCTGGTTCGCTCGCAATGGCAAGTTGCGATTCACCTTCCGTCGCATCGACACTCCCCAATCCCAGACCGCGCAGGCGGCTCCAGCCACACAGCAGCCTGAACCGGTAGAGCGCTCTGCCGATCATGCCATCCACGGACGCATGATCTCATCGGAGGCCAATCGTGGACAGAATGTGGCGATTGATTCAGAAGGTGGAGCACAGGCGACTGGCGGCCCCGATAAATACATCGCGCCATTGGTGCTGGGCCTTTTCGCCGCTTCCGCATCCCTTGGAGACGACGACAACGTCGTAAAAAACGGCGTAGTCGGCAACGGATTCGGCCTTATGGCCCGTATCGCCACTATGGCCACGGCGAACCGCAATGTCGCCATGGGCTTCTCTTACTATGCGCTGAGCAAGTCGGTCTACAAACGCTGGATCGCCAAAGGAAAACAGCTCACGTTTCCCCAAAATACGAGAATCCAGATCGAGCTTTCCGAGCGCTGAGGCAGCGGGAAGCTACCTGGAAGCCCATTTATATAGATGGTCCATCGGTCCACGGCCACGGCCCACTTTGTATGCGGCCTTGAGCGCGGCGGTGACGTAAGCCTTGGCCCCCTCCGCGGCTGCAAGCGGATTTTTTCCGGCGATCAGCTGGCATAGCAGCGCGGATGAGAGCGCGCAACCCGTCCCGTGGGTCGCTTCGGTATCAACGTGCTCGCCTTCGAGCCAGGTGGCCTGTCCGTCTGGACTGAGAAGAAAGTCGTCCGGGCGTTCCAAATGGCCGCCTGTGACAAGAACATGGAGTTCAGAATTTCCCGCCGCTGCTGCTATGCCCTGCAATTTTGCCGCTGCCGATGGAATCGATTCCCTATTCAGGGTCTCGTTTCCGGTCAAAACAGCCAGCTCGTCGAGATTCGGCGTCACCCATCCGACGAATGCCAGCAGCTCCGAACGGAGGCGTTCGATACCTGCCGGACTCAGCAATTCCCGGCCTGAGCTGGAGCGGAGAACAGGATCGAGCACCACCCGCGACCGATGGATTCCTGACTGAGAAAGAAAATTCGCCACCTCACCGACCGCTTCTGAGGTGGCAAGCATGCCGATTTTAACGCCCATTGGCAGAACGTCGTCCCGCAGACAGTCCAGGGTCTCGCGGATAGTGGCTGGCGCGACCGCCTCAACCCGCTGAACACCCAGGGTCGATTGAACCGTCAGCGCCGTGATACAGGCCATGCCATAGATTCCATGGGCGGCAAAGACCTTCAGATCGGCGGTGATTCCGGCGCTCGAAGAGGGGTCGAAGCCTGCAATGGTGAGAGCAATCGGCGTCTCAGGAACCGAATTTGGCTGCGAATTTGAGGGCTTGCAGGCTGCCTCTTTCATCGTTCTTTCATCATAAGTGCTAGAACATGTTGGCAGTTCGGCTGAAATTATTTACCACAATGCTACTGCTGTGGCAAGTGGAAAACTAAAATAAATGGTTATAATAGTTTGACTTACGCTTTCTGCCTCCATACAATTTTTAAAGGAGGACTATGTTCGCTATCGCAACTGACATTGATAAAGGCAGACTCATTCCCAAGCTCTCGGTCTATGCCGGAGTTGTCCTCGCTGCCGCGATGGGCCTCTTCGGACTGAAGGCACATGTTCCAACCGCCTCCGCCTCGCAACCGCCCGCAATTCCCGATCAGGCAACCGGCAAGAAACTGAATGCCAAAGCCGACGCTGAAAAGAAGCGCCACTGGTATCAGATTGGCCGCGCTTCGTGGTACGGCGAAGACTTCCAGGGACAGCAGACTGCAAGCGGTGAGGATTTCGACATGAACCAGATGACGTGCGCCCATCGCAGCCTTCCATTAGGCTCGTTGATCCGCGTCACTAACCTGCGCAATCACAAGGCTATTGTGGTGCGCGTGAACGACCGCGGCCCTATGCCGCAAGATCGTGTAGTCGATCTTTCTTATGCTGCTGCGCGCTTCCTTGGTTTCAGTAGCAGAGGTACGGCGCCCGTGCGCCTGGATCTGGTGAATTCGAAGACAGAACTGGCACAGTTGAGCTATCCGCTGACGCCAGCGATGGCAAAGCCGTAAAATGTCTTCGATATGGTTCCCTCTGAGTATGTAACGCAGGAGGCCCCTGCGCGCGACGCCGCGCAGGGCCGCCCCGATCCAAATCGCCAGCCAGCAGAAAAACTTATTGTTGCTCTCGATTTTCCCGACGCCCCGCAGGCGCTCGCTCTCGTGGACCGTCTCGAAGGGCAGTGCCGCTGGTTCAAGGTTGGGCTGGAGCTGTATTTAGCGACGGGAAATAGTGTCGTAGAAACGCTCAAAAGGCGAGGTTTTTCGGTCTTTTTAGACCTGAAATTGCACGATATTCCGAACACGGTGGCAGGAGCCATGCGTTCCGTTGCCCGGCTGGGAGCCGACATGCTGACCGTCCATGCATCTGGCGGACCGGTCATGCTGACAGCCGCCGCTGAAGCTTTGGCAGGTGTGCCTAAACCGCCGCGTTTGCTTGCGGTTACGGTTCTCACCAGCATGGATGCAGCACAGCTGACGACCATCGGAATTTCTGCGACTCCGGGTGAGCACGCGCTTCTTCTTGCTCAGATAGCCGCCTCCTCCGGAATTTCCGGATTGGTCTGCAGCCCCGAGGAAGCTGCACAAATGAGAAAAATTCTTCCCGCCTCGACCCTCGTCACGCCCGGGATTCGACCGGCAGGAGCTGCCATCGGCGATCAGAAGCGGATCGCAACGCCCGCGTCCGCGCTGGCCGCGGGGGCTGATTATCTGGTTGTTGGCCGCCCCATTACCCAGGCCGCCGACCCGGCGGATGCCGCCAGTCATATTCTTCGCGAAATGGAGTAATCGGCTACTCGTATCGGATCGCTGATATCGGTTCGATTCCTGCAGCCCGTATGGCTGGAAGCAAAGAAGCCGCGCTGGCTATGACTCCGATCGCTGTGATGGAAGCTGTCAATATCCACGGATCGAGCGTAGTCGTCTGGTAGAGAAAATCAGTCAGCGCTTTTGAGATCCATACCGCTGCGAGGATTCCGATGAAGGATCCGATTGCGGCGGTGGTGAGATTTTTCACGGAAAATCATGGACAGCACCCCACTTCGCGGCGCTCCGAGTGCTATGCGAACACCGATTTCGCTGGTACGGCGGGCGGTCGCGTAGGCAAGGGTCCCGTAGAGTCCGATGGCGGTGACAAGAAGAGCGCAGCCGGCGAAAAACATAAACAGGAGCGCCATCAGGCGTTCCGTTGTCATCGAGCCGTTCACAACATCATCCATCGAAGTCACGACGGGAGCCGGAATGGTCGGCGCCAGCCTTGCTGCCAGAGATCGGGCGGCTGAGTCAGCGGAGCCGACGGGCCATCGATTCGCACTACTGCGCTCAGCGAAGGTTTCGGCTGCTCATCCTGGGCGATGGGCACATAGCCAACAGGCGGCGCGGGTGCGCGCATATCTCTATATTTGGTGTCGCCGACCACGGCGATTACCTCAAATGTTGTCTTCTGCTGGGTTTGGGTGAGCTGCTGACCGAGTGCGTTCTGTCCGGGAAAAAGCAGCTTTGCCGCCGATTCATTGAGGATGATTTTCATGCCTGCTGGCGCCGTATCGTCCCATCGAAAATCGCGACCTGTCACCATAGGAATCCGCATGGTCTGAAAATAATTCGGCGCTACGCTGTTCATGAATATAGTTTGAGGCGTCTTGCCGGGCGCCGCGTAACTTCTGTTCCAGCCTCCGTGCGAGAGCGGGACAATAAACTGAAAGCTCACATTTTTTACGCCGGGTTGATGGCTCAGCCCGTCGCCCAGTTGCTGGTAGAGGCAGATCAGCGCGTCGCCTTCTAATGGCTGCTTGTCCATGCTGAACGCGATGTTTATAAGGCCATGCGGTTCGAAACCAACTCCTGATTTGTAAAGACGCACCAGGCTGGTCGCAAGAAGTCCTGCCGACATGACCAGCACCAGGGCCAGAGCCACCTCGAAGGACATAAGCGTTCGCGAGAGGATTCTGGTCCGGCGGCGTTCGTTGGCCTGGGTTGCATGCTGGCCGTTCTTGATGTGGTCGCTCAGATTGCCGGAGGTGGCCTGCAGGGCAGGTACGAGGCCAATGAGCAACGCGGACACCGTCGCAATCAGCGCGGCGAAGGCGAAGACGTGCGTGTCGATGGAGGTGTCGATCTGCGCTCCCGCCGAGCCGGCCATGATCTGCATCATTGAATTTCCGCCGATGAGGAGAGCTGAAAGCGATCGGCTGACAAATGGCGCCAGCAGCAGGCCTGCAGCTGTGCCAAGAAGGGCAAGAAGCAAGCTTTCCACCATGAGTTGACACACCAGGCGGCTCCTCATTGCGCCCATCGCCAACCGAGTGGCCAGTTCCCTTTCACGGGCCGCTCCTCGGGCCATGAGCAGGCTCGCCAGGTTGAGGCAAGCCAGCAAAAGAACGCCGCTGCACATGGCCAGCATGGCTATCAACGGCTTGCGAAAGAGGAATCGTGCGAAGGTGAATCCGCTGGAACCGCTTTCGGCGTCAAAATGAAAATGCGCCTTGTCTTCATCTGCAATGTAATCAGGGTCGCTGGCGGCTCTTTCATGCAGGATCGGACGGGAAACCGTGAGCAACGCCGCGTTCGCCTGCTCAAGGCTGACGCCGGGTTTCAATCGAGCCATCACGGTAAGCCACCAGGCGTGCGTTCCGGCATCGATATGGTTGCGCGGCGCATCGATGATCGGATCGGCTATCAGCGGAGCATAAATCTCAGGCCGCTGCAGCGGATCAGCTCCTATAAACCGCTTAGGCATTACACCGACGACGGTAAATGGCACATTGGCGATGACGAGTTTGCGTCCTACGACATCAGGAGCGCGATGAAACCAGCTCTCCCAGAAATGCTCAGAGATGACGACTGCGTGTCCTTCGGGGCTGCCACCTTCGCGATCATCTTCAGCGGTGAGGTAGCGGCCCATGAGCGGCGCGGTTTCGAGAGCCGGAAAGAATTGTCCGCTTACCAGCATTCCGTGCACCGTCTCATTGCCGCCCGAATCCCGAACCTGCAGCTCATCGCCGTTGAAGGCAAAGACGTTGTCGAAGGCGTCCTGTCCGCTCTCTAAACCGCGAAAGAACGGCGTGCAGAAGGAATAGTCGGCTTCGGGACCTCCTTCTTCCATTCGCAATATGGCTTATTTTTCGCTATGTGGCACGGGAAGAGGCCGCAGCAAGAGCGCATTGATCATGGAGAAGACGGTAGTATTCGCGCCGACTCCAAGGGCGAGCGTCAGCAACGCCACTACGGTAAAGCCCGGCGATTTCCGCAGCAGGCGTGCGGAGAAACTGATATCCCGTGCAAAATTTTCGATTGAACGAAATTGCCACAATTCGCGCAAGCGCTCATGCCAGCGATCTGCATTGCCAAAAGCACGACGGGTCGCCCGACCGACCTCACCCTGCGGCATTCCCTCACGCAGCAATTTTTCACGCAGCATCGCCTGATGGAACGACAGCTCATCCGCCATGTCGCGATCCATACGACCCCTGCGGAAGATAGCCTTCAGCCGGAGTAGAAGTTCGTTCAGATTTCCCGACATGACAGCTTCCTTAAACTGCTGATCCTACAAAACTTGCAGGATACATGCGGCGGCAGATCAGAAATAAAGCGCTCATTCGCTACTTCCATAAATCGTTTATGGGAAGATAACGGAATGCAGAACAACTGTCAATTTCCTTCTTTTGATCTTTTGAGACGTAACAGCCTTTGAAAAAACAGGCGTGCGCGCAACTTTGTATTTGAAAAGCAGTCTGGAAGGGTAGCTCCCTGTGAACAGGGGCCATGATCCAATGACCGTCTCGTGGCTTGCCAAGAATATCGCCGGTTTCCTTGCGTTGAGCGTCGCCTGTACGACGACCCCATGCATCGGAGCGGTAAAGCCAGCTCCCCTGACGGAACGTGAGAGCGCAGAACATGTTTTGGACCAGCTGACCTTCGGTCCTCGCCCCGGAGATGTGGCTGAGGTAGAAAAGATGGGCGGGAAGCGCTGGATCGAACTCCAGCTGCACCCGGAAAAGATCGACAACTCTACCCTCAACGCGAGATTGGCTATGCTCCCAGCGATGCAGCTCAGTACAGAAGAGCTGATCCGGAAATATCCGCCGAACCCTGTCATCCGGCAGCTGGATGCGGGCCGCATTGCCATGCCGAATGATCCGGTAGAGCGGGCCATCTATTCCAACGAGCTTGCCAATTACAGAATGCAGCGGGAGAAGAAAGCTGAAGGGGGAAAGGCCGGTGACGACATGGCGCCTCCACCTCTCGATGCCATCGATACCCCGAAACCCAGCCCATCGACTGATATTCCTGCTCTTCTGCGTGAACCTGTGGCTCAGCGCTGGAACACGCTCCTGTATATGGAACCGGGAACGGTGCGGCCGTTGCTGCAGAGGATGACTCCGGTACAACGCCAGCAACTGGCGGACGGAATGACGCCTCAACAGAAAGAGGTTGTGCTGGCGCTGGCGCAGGTGAACCGCGTCGTCGCGGGCGAACTGCAGGAAGAGAAGCTGCTGCGGGCTATCTACAGCAATCGCCAGCTGGAAGAAGTGATGACCGACTTCTGGTTCAATCACTTCAATATTTATCTGCGTAAAAACGGTGAAGAGCCGTGGTATCTGGCCAGCTATGAGCGTGACGTGATTCGCCCGCATGCCATGGGGAAATTTGAATATCTACTGAAGGCGGTCGCTCACAGTCCGGCGATGCTGGTGTATCTCGACAACCAGCAGAGCATCGGGCCACATTCGCTGGCCGCGATGCGGGCGGCAACGAATCCCAAGGCCAAAAATGCTGCGTCAGGGTTGAATGAAAACTACGCGCGTGAGTTGATGGAGCTTCATACGCTGGGCGTCAATGGCGGCTACACGCAGAAAGATGTCACCGAAGTTGCCAAAGTGCTGACCGGCTGGGGCGTGGACAGCAAGCCCAATGGCGGTTACACGTTTGAATTCAACGAACGCCGCCATGAGCCCGGACCGAAGACCGTGCTCGGACATACGATCCGCGAGAATGGCGAAGCCGAGGGCGAAGAAGTGCTGCATATGCTGGCTACGAGTCCCGCGACGGCGCATTTTCTTTCGACGCAGTTGGCGATGCAGTTCGTGAGCGACAATCCGCCGAAGTCGCTGGTGGATCATATGACGAAGAGCTTTCTGAAATCGCATGGGGATATCCGCCAGGTGCTGCGCACCATGTTCTTCTCGCCGGAGTTTGCATCGCAGGATGCCTACCGCGCAAAGCTGAAGACGCCGTTCGAATTTATGGTATCGTCGCTGCGGGCGACCGATGCGGATGTGGAGAATGCCACGGCGCTGACGAATTCGCTGAATCAATTGGGCATGCCGTTGTATGGCGTGCAGCAGCCCAATGGATATTCATTGAAAGCCGATCCGTGGCTGGGGACGGAGGCGTTGCTGGCACGTATGAATTTCGCGCTGGCGCTTACCTCGAACCGGATTCCGGGTGTAAAAGTCGACATCCCCAATTCACAGCCCGATGCCTCGCAGAATGAAGCCCAGCTTGAGACTCTGCTGCTGGATGGCCGAGTGAGTTCGCTCACGCATACGACGGTCATGAAGCAAATGGATTTGATTCAGGGCGGCCAGATGCCTGTTCCGGCAATGGCGCAGAACCGTCCAGGAAACCGCGGCGATCTCTTCGTCCCGGTTGCGTCGCACAACAACACCATGAACGCGTCAGACCTGGCAGCGGCACTGTTGCTGGGGTCGCCTGATTTTCAGCGGCGATGAGGAACAAGAGGTAGAGAATGGCAATTACACGTCGAGCACTGATGAAACGCGGAGCGATGGCTCTTGTAGGCACGGCTGCGATTCCCAGCTTTTTGACCCGCGCCGTGATGGCCCAGGCGACGACAGCCATGCCAAATCATAAGAAGCTGGTCGTTATTTTTCAGCGTGGCGCCGCCGATGGGCTGAATATCGTGATTCCTCATGCGGAGCCGTCGTACTTCCAGATGCGGCCAACGATTGCCATTCCTCAGGGACAGCTCATCGAGCTGGATGGCTTTTTCGGGCTGCATCCGGCGATGGCAAGTCTGAAGCCGCTGTGGGATCAGAAGCATCTCGCTATCATCCACGCTGTCGGATCGCCGGACATGACGCGCTCGCACTTCGATGCGCAGGATTTCATGGAATCCGGCACGCCGGGATTTAAAGCCACCGAAGATGGATGGCTGAACCGCGCACTGCAGGCGGAGGATGAAACGCATCGCGTGCGTGAAACTCCATTTCGCGCAGTGGCACTGAGCGCGCAGATGCCGCGCACTCTGCAGGGACGAGTTCCCGCGATTGCGTTGAATAACCTGCGGGACTTCCAGCTGAGGGGCGGCGGATCTGGCGCGGATTCTGCGAATGCAAGTTTCGAAGCTATCTACGCACAGACCGTGGATACAGCCCTTCGCGGCACCGGGCAGGAGACATTTGAGGCGGTCAGGATGTTGAAGGCAACCGATCCGAATCGATACATGCCAGCTCCGGGAGCGAATTATCCCAGAGGCGCTTTCGGCGACAGCATGAAACAGATCGCACAGCTATTGAAGGCAAATCTGGGTGTTGAAGCGGCTTTTGCCGATATCGGCGGATGGGACCATCATCAGAACGAGGGCAGCGTTAACGGCCAGCTGGCGGAAAGGCTGCGCGAATTTTCCCAATCGCTCTCGGCATTTTGGACCGACATGGGAACGCAGGCGGAAGATGTTGTCGTCGTCACCATGTCAGAATTTGGCCGTACTGCGCGCGAAAACGGCACACGCGGCACTGATCACGGACATGCCAACGTGATGTTTGTCATGGGCGGCCCGGTTCAGGGCGGACGAGTCTACGGACGCTGGCCGGGACTCGCTCCAGAGCAACTGAACGAAGGGCGCGACCTAACCGTCACTACGGATTTTCGCCAGGTGCTGGGCGAGACGGCTTACAAGCAGGTCGGCGCGCGGGATATGAATCTAATCTTCCCCAACGCCAATATGGGCTCACAGCGGTTTCTGAATATTCTTCGGGGATAGCGCCTGTCATTCACAGCGCAATGCAGTCATCGGATCGACGCGAGAGGCGCGTCGAGCAGGCATAAAACAAGCTATTGCCGCCACCATCCCGAGCAGAAGAACACACGTCAGCAGCATGACCGGCTCATGCAACCTGCTTCCTACCCACCTGGAGAGAAAGGCATTCAACGACAGAGTGAGTATGAGGTCGGCCAGAACGCCGCCGCCAATACTCGCTGCGATCGATGCAAAAACGATTTTCATCACATGTATGCGCTGCGCGCCCAGCGCCATGCGGATGCCGAACTCATTCATTCGCTGCTCCACGGAATAGGACACCACGCTGTAAAGTCCAATTGAAGCCAGAGCAAGAGCCAGTATGGCAAAGGAGGAAAACAGCCATGCGATCAAATGTTCATGCCGCCACTCTGGTTGATCGCTGATCCAGTGGTCGAGGTCGGAGACTACGCGCGCTGCTTGTTGATCAGGATTCAGTGAGGCGAGCGCCAGACGGATCGGGTGCAGCAGCGTGAGCGGCGGCACTTCTGATCAGACGAGAATCTGTGTAGCTCCCGGCATGTAGAAGGTATAAGGCACAAAGATGGCTGGCCGGATGGGATTGCGCAATCCATCATTGCGGCTGTCTCCCACCACACCCACAATCTGCAGCCACGAATCTGCTATTCCCGAAGCGGCAAGATTCTCTGGCGGTTGGTTTTCGAGACTCGGAATTTTGATGGATTTGCCTACGGCATCGCCTTTCGGAAAATAGAGATGCGCCATAGTTTGATTGATGACAGCGAGATGAGCAGCATTGTGATTCTCCGTTCCATTCCAGATTCTTCCCTGCTCGACAGCGATGCGCAGCGTACGGAAGAACTCCGGGTCTACCAGATTCACCAGCGCCGTCTGCTCTTCCAGCGCAGGTTCGCCTAAAAGCCTGAATGGCAGATTCGCTCCCGCCTGCGGCGGCGTGGCATTGGTCGCGGTAGCCGTCATGGTAACGCCCGGCACGTCGCGCAATTTGGACTGAAGCTGTTCAAAGTAAACCAGCCGCGCTGCCCAGGTCGTATACGAATTCTCGTGAAACGGAACCCATATCGAAATAACGTTGTGCGGGTCGTAGCCAAGCGGCGCGTGCAGCAGCCGCAGGAAACCCTCGCTCGCAGCGCCTGCTCTGGCCAGTAGCAATAACGTCAACGCAATCTGGCCGGAGATGAGCGCACTATGCGTCCTGCGTCCGTGAACGGTTCCGGCAATCGTGCGTACGCCTGACTGAACGACCTTGCCAACCTCAGGCCTAGAAAGCTGCAGCGCCGGCGGACAACAACTTCCGGCGCGAAAGAATACTGAGGAAGTATCGCCTTCATCGCCGCCACTGCTCCGTAGGCCACGAGCACACCCATCGCAGCTCCAGTAAGCGCAAGCAGCAGCGACTCGGTCAGCAATTGACGCACGATTCTTCCGCGACTTGCTCCAATGGCCGCGCGCACTGCCAGTTCATGTTGCCGCGCCGTGCCGCGCGCCAGCAGCATAATCGACACATTGCCGCACCCAATGGCAAGCAACAACGCCACTCCGCCAAAGAGGAGATACAGCGTTTTCCCCATGCGCTTTACCACCCAGTCGTTCAGGCCTTCAAGAGCCACCTGAAAATGTTCCGGAAATTGCTTCGGCGTCTCTCGCGCAAACTGCTCCATTAATGGCTGCAGTGCCGCGTCGGCAGCTTCGCGGGTAATGCCCGGCTTGATGCGTAAATCTACGATGTAGGCCAGCTTCGGGTTCTGCGTCAGATCAAGCGGCAGGTAAACATCGGCGCTGTACCAGGTAAAGCGCGGCGCGGCGACGCCCATAATGCGATAACTCTTTCGGTTCAGTTGCAGCGTCTTCCCCACTACATCCGGATTCCCCATGAAATGCCGCTGCCAGAACTTATAGCTCAACACCACGACCGGCTGGGGTTCCTGCCCGTCAACCGCGTCGGAAGGCTCGATGCCGCGGCCCAGCAGTTGTTGCATCCCCAGAAAATCAAAGCCGTTCGAGGTGATAAGAATCGTCTCGACATCTTCAGGGAAATCGCCTCCGGTCAGAGACAACGACCGGTCATCCATGGCAATGAGGCTTTCCACCGCAGGCGACTGCCTCAGGGTGCGGACCTGCGGCCCATTCAGATTCATCATTCCGTCTTCGTCAGCTTTGCTTTTTACGACCAGCCGAACTATGCGGTCCGCTGCTTTATACGGATAAGGATTCATCAAAGCGGCGTAAATGACGCTGAATACGGCAGTCGTCGCGCCTATTCCCAGCCCCAGCGAGAGTACCGCAGTAAAGGTGAAGGCGGGGTGCCTGATACATTGCCGAACTGAATATCGAAAATCCTGAAGAACGGTCAGCATACGCCGCTCGCTCGCCTCGCATTGGAATGCCGACCATCATCGCATGGAACGGATGAATTGACGCAGATCACCCCCATACTGACGAAATCAAAAGGGAAAGGTAGTTAAATTTCCGGCTCTGCTTTATCACCACTATTCCCAAGAAAAGAAAAAGCCCGACCACGAATGGCCGGGCTTCTTATGGGTTGATTGTGCTCGAATTAAAGCTTTTCGTAGAAATCGCAGGCCGAGCAGGAGATATACACGCCACCGGGGATGCCGCGCTCGCGATCCTTGACCCGCTTCACGATGCGGGTGGGTTTGCTGCACTTGGGACAATCGGTGCTCTTGGACGTGTCCATTACCTTCTTGCGGTCTGCTGTTTTGGCGATTTTAGCCATGGAAACTCTGTCTCCTCATCAATATCGTTGCAATGTCTTGGGGCTTTCATATCCAGGCTGAATCTGGGAAGCTCGCTAACAAAGCTCAGGCGGCCGGGCTTCTCAAGGAACGATACGGAAGAACGTCGGACTCGCTTCACCTATTTTACAACATCCTGCAACCGTGACAAACGGTACAGTTATAGCCTTCCGCAGCCTGTTGAAAAACCAGATCTACGCAATGGATTTTGAAGGACTTGGTATCGTCTGCGCTATCGGGACAGATTTTTTGGCGGGAGTGTTAAAGGCTACTACCCAAGCGCCTGCGGCGATTGCCCATGAGATGAGGAAAGCTGTGGTTGAGAAACGTGTCTTCGGCGTGGTCACAAGCGCGGGAGCCCAGACAAGGAGCGCGAAGCTGCTGATCATTCCGGCTTCGATCATGGCGGCGACTCGCGGGAGAATCGAAAGCAGTATGCCGGCCCCGCAGGCTATCTGGCCAACACCGGTGATGTAGGCCCAGCCCGTCCGAAACGGAAGCCACGGCGGCACCAGTGCGGCTGTTTCCTTCACGTAGATAATGTGCGCGAGTCCGATCGGGAGGATTGCAAGCGCGAAAAGAATGCGCGCCATGCGGACCCCGTTCTCACCGCCGATGGAATTCAAAACGGAACCATCTGGCGTCGCACCCAGGCGGGCAAAGAGAACCCATCCGCCAGCCATGAGAATGGCTAATTCTCCGAATCCCAGCCAGACTCCTTCGATCAGAGGCGCTACAAACAAGGCTGGAGCTTTGAGCAAAAGCCAAAGAATGAGGTATGGAAAGAGAATGCGAATCGACCACGTTACAGTGGCCTCAAAGAGTAGCCCGATACCTCCGAAGAGCATGATGACGCCGGAGGCGTAAGCAAGAGCGGTACGGCCCGGAACCCAGGGAGCGACTGGCTGCCAGACGAGGGCGAAATCCCCGTAAATAAGAGCGATGATGCCGAGGCCAATCATGCCTGCGGCAAAGAGCGTTAAAGCTGGCTGCTGATTCCGGGTCATGGATTCGTCCAGTCCTTTATTGAGAACAGAGTCTAGCTTGCCTTCGCCCTCCTCTTCACAGGATTCTTTATTCCGAAAAGATGGACTCGATAGGAAGGTTGAAAAGTCTGGCGAGACGAAACGCCAGAGGGAGGCTGGGATCAAATCGCCCGGTTTCAATGGCGTTGACGGATTGGCGGGAGACACCAAGTTTTTCAGCGAGATCGAGCTGGCTCCAGTTTCTCTCTGCCCGCAGAGCGCGCAGGCAGTTTGTCACCGATAGCTCCTTAGGCAGATTCGAAGAGCCAGGGCCGAGGAGATGAAAAAGATATCTGCGCTGAGAATGGTAAGGGGGAAAGGCCTGTTGTAGAGATTCATGAAAACACCGGCCACCGCAACGCCTGCCATGGTGAAGGCAAAGCCCCAGAGCAAAGCTCGAATGACGAGACTTCGTATAAATTCATCCGGCTCAGAGGTAAGATAATTTCCCGCTACCCACATCGCTAACAGCACGGGGATCATGGCAACAACGGAAAATAATACGAGCAATATTGGCGATGGATGCTGGTGATGCAGAAGGGTCTGCTGAAGACCGGGAAAGATGTCGAATAAAAAATTAGGAAGGTTGAGATTTGTAAAGTTGGTCGCAACGGTAAGCAGCATAATGCCACCAAACCGCTGTACAGAGCGGCGCTGAAGTGGCGTGAACCGATTGGCACAAAGAATTGACAAGAGTCCCCCCTGATGACAAGCTCACTTTACATTTGAAGCTTTTTGATGTCAAGCATATTTGACATACAGCTGTCCTATATTGTTTGGTCCCATAGTTGCTCATTCACGAGTCAATCGTCCTATCGCCGTGTTACAAACGAAGAAGTCCCCAAAATTGAAGTTGTTCGCAGGAAAGAATGTCTATTCAAGAAAAAGTCTTGATTGTAGAAGACGAAGAAAATGCCCTGACTGGACTCGCGGAGCTTGTCTCAGGATGGGGGTACCGCACTGACACCGCCCGTGATGGGCTTGAGGGCTTGGAGCGCGCCCAGGCGTGGCAGCCCGGAATCGTGCTTACGGACCTGAAAATGCCACGGATGGACGGGCTGGAGCTGCTGGAACGCCTCGGTGAGATGAAGCAGCAGGATCAGGCGGTTATTGTCATCACAGCGCAAGGCAGCATCGAGCAGGCCGTCGAAGCGATGAAGATCGGTGCGTACGACTTCATCCAGAAGCCGATCGATCCCAATCGGTTGCGGACGATTCTGGCAAATGCCAGTCGTCAGCGTGAAACCCAGCAGGAGCTGGAAGTCACGCGACGCAAGCTGCGCGATACGGGTGTGCTTGGCCCGCTTGTCGGCTCTTCAAAGAAAATGCAGGAGCTTTTTGGCCTGATCGAACGGGTGGCTACGAGCAACGTGTCTGTCCTGATTACAGGCGAGAGCGGAACCGGCAAAGAACTCGTCGCGCGCACATTGCATGATCTAAGCCCGCGTAAAAACAAGGCTTTCGTCGCGGTAAACTGCGCGGCCATTCCGGAGACACTGATTGAAAGCGAGATCTTCGGGCATGAAAAAGGAGCGTTTACCGGAGCGTTGGAGCGTCGGGCTGGATGCTTTGAACTTGCAGAGGAAGGCACGCTGTTGCTTGATGAAATCGGCGAGATGCCGGTAGGCACACAGGCGAAACTGTTGCGGGTTCTTGAGGACCGCAAACTGCGCCGACTGGGCAGCAAGATTGAGTCTGAGGTTGATGTCCGGGTGCTGGCGGCTACGAATAAGGTACCGGAAGATGCCGTAGAGGCAGGCGAGCTGCGCGGTGATCTTTATTACCGGCTGAATGTCTTCAATATCCATATGCCTCCGCTGCGCGAACACAAGGAAGATATTCCGGCGATTGTGGACTCGATGCTTCGGGATATGAACGAAAAACATGAACGTCAGGTGGCGGGCGTGAATGAAGATGTGATGGTGCGGCTGATGGCCTACGACTGGCCCGGCAATGTCCGCGAACTGCGCAACACCATCGAACGGGCCGTGGTCCTTTGCAGCGATGGATATGTCGATGCCCGCCATTTGCCTCCTGGCTTCGGAAGTAAACCTATACGGCACGTGGCTGAGAGTGACGCGAATGTGGTGCAAGTTGAGGTGGGAACGACCGTGGATGAAGCTGAGCGTCGCCTCATCATGAAAACCCTCGAATCGACGCATAATAATAAGACCAAGGCGGCGGAGATTCTTGGCATCAGCCTCAAAACTCTGCATAACAAGCTGAAGGAGTATGGCAGCGCCAGCAGTGCGGATGTTGTTAACGAATAATCCGGCGTCCTTCCAATAGTGCATGCGGCTTAAAACAAAACTCGTGGTGGCGATCACCTGTCTGGTCTTCGTCACCGTTACGGTGCTTTCATGGCTCTATTTCAGCCAGTTGCTGAAGGAGCACATCGAGCAGTCGTACAACGCGACGGATATCATCGCGCACCAGCTTCAATTTGCCACCCGGCAAGCGATTGAAAATGGCACGCGCAACATGGCGATTAATCCAAATGACCCCGTGCAGGTGCATAAAGCCGTGGCCACTGCGATACAGCAGGATGCCGGGCTCAACGCGCTGCTGAAATCGGTCATCAGCTACTCGCCCACCGTCTTCGATATCTCGATTACAGACGCCGAAAATCGGGCGTATATCAGTACGGACCCTTCGCAACAGGGGCAGGTGCTGCCCTCTCGTCCGAAGTATGCCTCTCTTCGGAAATTGTCGGTAGTCGAGACGCTGGAGGTGGTATTCGGGCCACCGCGCGTCTATGACATCTCGCTGGGATTGGAACGACAAGGTCAGATTCTGGCAAATGTCAGGATCGGGATTCGCACTACGTTTCTGAGCAACACTTTCCTGCCGTGGATCTATGAATCTGGCAGCCTTGTCGGCATCACGATATTCGCCACAATCATTGTTTCTGCCTTCGTTTCCAACCTCGCGCTGCGGCCGATCGAAATCATCAGCCAGCGGCTCGATGCGTTATCACAGCCTGGCCCGGAGCCTGCCGGAGAGGTTGAAGCCGGGGATGCCAAAGACACGGTCGTGCAGGTTTCGAACAAGATTGAACGCCTGGGACGGCGCATGCGAAACGTGGAAGAGGTTTTCGCCACTCTTAAAGAAAACCTTGACCAAATCCTGTCTAACCTACAGGATGGAATGATGTTATTCACGCACGATGCGCGCGCGGTACTGGTTAGCAATTCGGTTGAGCGGTTCTTGAATGTGGAACGGGACACCATTCTCGGAGCTGGCGTACACGAGATTTTTGACAATACTACCGTTCTCGGAAGCCTGGTGCGCGAGGCATTTGACAGGAGTATCGCGCTGGTACAGGAGGAAATCGTCACGGAGACGGGAAGGCGGGTCGAGGTCTCGCTGGACTTCATTCATGACGATCGCGGACCACAGCAGCGGCAGGGACTGGGCGCGCTGCTGACCCTGCACGACATCGAGTCGGTCCAGGAGATCGAGTCAGAACTCGAGATTTCGCGCCGTATGGCGGCGATTGGGCAGCTTACCTCGGGCGTTGGACATGAGGTAAAGAATCCGATTAACGCAATTGTCGTGCATCTGGAGTTGCTACGCAATAAAATGAGCGCGCAGGATTCCCCCGCCATACGTCATCTGGATGTGATCCGGAATGAGATTCAGCGACTGGACCGAGTGGTCCAGACGCTCGTGGATTTTTCGCGGCCGGTGGAACTCCGACTTGTGGATCAAGACCTGCGGACGATCGTAAACGGAGTCCTGATGCTTGCTTCCGCAGAGTTGGAGATACAGGGCGTGCGGGTCGTGAACTCTCTACCGCCGCATCCGGTGATCGCGAAGGTCGATGCTGATTTGATGAAGCAGGCATTGCTGAATGTTGTTCTGAACGGGGCCCAGGCTATGGCAGCCGGTGGAGAGTTGAGCGTCCGGCTCAGCGAGGATTCGCGGTGGGCTGCACTGAGCATCGCTGACCAGGGAGAGGGGATTCCAGACGAGATTCGCTCCAAAATCTTCAATCTTTATTTCACGACCAAAAAAGAGGGCAGTGGCATTGGGCTTGCCATGACCTATCGAATCATTCAGCTTCATAATGGTCAGGTTGACGTAAAATCACAAGTGGGCCAGGGAACGACATTCATATTAAAAATTCCAGTCGTTAACCCTTCTGAATCAAAATTGCGCGGATATCTGGAAACAGGGGCCGCAACTGGCACTGCGACTGCTAAGGAGCCTTGGGGATGAAAACCGCACGCTTAATTGCGGTGACAGCCATATTTATTATTTTTCTGTCCGGGTGCCGGCATAAGCAGAACTCTGTCCCGCCGCCGCAGGCGCAGGCCCCGGCTACCGCCCCCGCGGCGGATATGGCCCATGTGCCTTCACTGCCAGCGTTGCCACCACCGCCCCCACCAGACGTGGGTGTAGCGGAGTCACAGCCAGCGCCGGCTGTGGAATCTCATCCACGCAAGACGAGCCACCATAAACCAGCCCCGACCAAACCTGCGACCACGGATACGGCGAGTACCGCGACACCGGATAAGGTTCAAACGCAAGCCGCAACCGGGCCTGCTCCGGATGCTTCCCCCATTGGACAGCTCTCTTCAACAAGCGGAAATGTGAGCACGGGCCGAGGCGATATCGAGCAGTTGATCAACAGCACGGAAAAAGGTCTGAACGGGATCAATCGCACACTGAGCACCAATGAGCAGCTCACTTCAACCCAGATACGAGTATTCCTGGCCAAAGCAAGGGAGGCGCTAGCGGAAAATGATCTTGATGGCGCTCAGACCCTGGCTGTGAAGGCGAAGGTGCTGCTGGAAGAGCTCACAAAAAAATAAGAGGATTATTCGGAGAGCGGGTAATTCCGGTTAAAAGGAAATACCAGCTCGATGCTCGAAGGAACTGGCCCGCCGTTGAGCATGGCTGGATGAAACTGCCATCCGCGGACTGTGTCGAGCACGATCCCGTCGAGGGCGTTTCCTAATCCGCTGACCAGCGTTGCCTGCTGCACTTTTCCATCAGCTCCCAGGTTTACATCAATAATCACTTTCTGGTCTGCCTGCGGAAGCAGGGCTCGATCTTTCACGGGCGGAGACGGCGAGAGGGTTGGATAAGCAGGATACATGCTCTGCGCACTGTTTCCAGGACCGGTGATACCAGGATTCGGGCGGCCTCCGGATGAGCTTGCGTTAAGGGACGTCTGGGCCTGCTGCGGCTCAGGCGCGAGCGCAGGCTTTTCCGGGGCTTTGACACGCGGGTGAACAGGCGCATGCGAAGCAGATGTCATTTTTGCGGCGGCAGGCCTGGCTTCAATCGCGTCTGATAATGCGCTCTGGCTGAGCTCCAGCATGGAAACCTGCGGCGCAGAGCCCGCCATAGCCGGCCTGACAATGACGGCGTGATGCGAGCGCATAGAGCCAATCAGGATTGGCACGAGAACAATCGCATGCGCTGCCAGGGAGTATGCCGGCGTGCGCCAATCGCGCGGGGACGGTTGCGGATCAGGACGAAATAGGCTGCCCATAGTTGCTCCTGACGAAGCGATGGAGACCTTCGAGCATCTGTTCTTACTTTAACGCTGTTTGTCGCAGGCATCCAGCACTCATGGCTGTATGCCCTACCGCTCGCCCCATTTCAACTTGGACCGGAGTACGTCAAAAAATCCGGCAGCGCCGAGACGAACCAACCGCACACCGTATTGCGAGCGGCGGCAATGCAGCTCATCTCCGACCTTCAGGGGTATCGCCTCCTGCCCATCTACGGTGAGATACATCTGATCGGGTATCCCTTCAATGCTCAAAGCCAGGTTGGCATTGCCGCGTACGACCAGCGGTCTAAGAGTAAGCAGATGGGGACACACAGGAGAAACGATGAGGGCATCGACATCCGGCACCACGATAGGGCCATTGGCCGCCAACGAATATGCGGTAGAACCGGTCGGCGTCGAAACGATCACGCCATCGGCGCGAAAGGATGCCACCAACTGGTTATCGAGCCGGATGGTGAAATTGACCATGCGGGCGATGGAGCCTTTCGACAAAACCACATCGTTCAGCGCTTCATGCTCGGCGTAGATCTTGCCGTCGCGGCAAAGCTCGCTATGAAGCATGGCGCGGCTTTCGATGGTGCAGCAGTTATCGCACCATCCTTCCAGCGTGGTGTAGATATCGGCAAGACGCACCTCGGTCAGGAAACCTAGCGAGCCGAGGTTTACGCTCATAATAGGAATGCTTGTCTTCGCAAAGACGCGCGCAGCGGCAAGAAGCGTCCCGTCGCCGCCAAGAACGACGACCAGCTCCGGATTTTGATCCGGCATCTTGTCGCGCGGTACGACGCGTTCCTCATGAGCGTAATTAGCACTCACGGGGTCGAGAATGGCTTCAAAGCCGCGTGCACGGAGCCAGAGAATCAACTCCGGCAAAAGCGTGACGAGCTCTTCTTTCTGTGGCTTCGAAATGATGGCTATGCGTCGCATCAGGTTCCAGTGTAATCGCATACCCGTTGCAGTGAACTGTGGATGCGTGACGGCTAGAGTTATTCATCCCTTTTGGGAAAACGGGCGTACAGAAGGAACTCGCGGTTCCCTTCGGCTCCAAGTATTGGCGAATCTAAAATTTCGATTCCCTCGCCTCCAAGTGACTCGACACAGGTGCGAACTTTATCGATCGCCAGCTGGTGCGCCGCCGGATCGCGCACAATGCCACCTTTGCCGACATGCTCTCTGCCTGCTTCAAACTGCGGTTTCACCAGCACGACGGCTTCATGGCTGAGATTTGCTTGTTTGAACGCGGCAGGAATGACGGCCGGGAGAATTAGTGTCGCGGAGATGAAAGATACGTCCATACCGAGAAAAGAGATTTCGGACGGCAAGCCATCAGCCTCGATGTGTCGGGCATTCGTGCGCTCCATGAGGGTGACGCGCGGGTCGCTGCGCAGCTTCTGCGCGATCTGTCCGTAGCCGGTATCCACTGCCAGGACGCGGGCTGCCCCATGTTGCAGCATGCAATCAGTGAAGCCTCCAGTGGAGGCGCCCACATCGAGACAGAAGCGTCCAGCCAGGCCGATCTGCCAGCGTTGCAGTGCGGCTTCGAGTTTAAGGCCGCCACGACTTACATAACGCAGGTCATCGCCGAGAATGCGGATCGTTACATCATCCGTGACACTGCTTCCCGGCTTTTCTACCTTTTGCTCGTTGACGAGAACCCGGCCTGCGATTATGAGCGCCTGAGCCTTTTCCCGGGTTGGAGCCAATTGTCGCTCCAGCAATAGTTTGTCCAGACGCGTCTTCATCTCAGAGCTTGTGCTGCATTCTTAAGAATAACTGCTCTTGATTTATCTGGATGTGAGCACGCGGCGCCTGCAGATACTCAGCAATTACGTAGCTCGGCAAGAGAGAATCCCCACCTATGCGATCTTGAGCTCCAATGCTTGCTACACTCGGAGTCGAGCTACATCATTTTCCGGAGTAAAAACTAATGTCTGAAAACGAAGTAACAATCACTGTGCGTCCGAACGGTCCCTTTCGCGTGGAAGGTCCTTGCAAACTGCTGGATGCTGATGGCAAAGAATGGGATCTGACCGGCAAGCCGGCTTTCTCGCTGTGCCGGTGCGGCGGTTCTACCAAGAAGCCCTTTTGCGATGGAACCCACTCGAAGATTGGTTTCCAGGCTGCGGAAGCTGCCGTCTCGGCGGCGGACGCACAAAAGTAAGCTCGCACAGCCTCAAAAGCTGTCTATGTGAAGGCATTCCCACCTTGATTCGCGCAAGGTGGGAATAGCGTTTATTTGCCCTGCAGCGAAGCGATTACGGATTCGACGTTCGGCTGAGCATTCTTAAGATAATCGCTGACACGCTTGCGCTCCTCTGGTGTCAGTGTTTGCGCGAGCGCAAGAACGCGGCGCAGTGTAACGGATACATCGTCGACATAATTCATCAATCGTATTGCTTCGCCGGAAAGGGGCATCGGTTCCTCGGAAATCGAATTTCTTTCTCCTATTGTCTGCGCGAGAAGGCGCTTTCGTAAAGTCGCACCGCGTGAAAACCCGCTTTATTCCTTTCGCATCTAATCGCAGGAAACCGCAACCAGCCTCCGAGGAAAAAATGGAAGAGTGTATTCAGCAGGTAGCGCGCAGTGATGCGCGGGCGCCGATCTCGACTTATCGCCTACAAATGCACTCGGAATTTACTTTTGCCGACGCGCAAAAGATTTTGGCCTATCTGCGGCAGCTTGGCATAAGCGACATGTACAGCTCGCCGATCTTCGAAGCACGCGCAGGAAGCCAGCATGGCTATGATGTGATTCGACACGACCGGCTGAATCCAGAGCTGGGAGGCGAAGCCGGCTTCAATCAGCTCTCCGCTGCTCTACGTGAAAACCAGATGGGACTGCTGCTTGACATTGTTCCGAACCACATGGGCGTGGATAACAATTCGGTATGGTGGCAGGATATTCTGGAGAATGGCCGGGCCTCAGAGTATGCCAATTTTTTCGACATTGACTGGGAGCCGCTTGAAGCGGATATGCGTAACAAGTTGCTGCTGCCCATCCTCGGCAACAGTTACGGCGAAGAACTTGAGCAGAAAAAGATTCAGGTAGCCTTTGAGAACGGCCGCGCACGGATCGATTATTACGATCATTCGTTTCCTATTGCGCCGCGCACCATTCCCATCCTCTTTCCACCCGAGACCGATGAAAAGGACGGCGTGCCGTCTTCCTTTCGAGATCTGTTGAAGGAACTGGCGCATATTCCTCCTCACGATACAGTCGATCCGAATCTCGCCGCACAGCGCCGTGAACAATTGTCTGAGCTTCGCCCGCGCCTGCAGAAGGCTCTGCTGTCGTCCGGATTGCAGCCTGTGCTTCAGATTGCCGCCGAGCGCATCAACGGAACCGAAGGCGATCCGCGAAGCTTTGACTTGCTGCATTCGCTGCTCGAAGTACAGCCCTACAGGCTGGCTTATTGGCGCGCTTCGTCGGAAGAGATCAATTACCGGCGGTTTTTCGACGTCAATGATCTGGTAGGGCTGCGCATGGAAGATCCGCAGGCATTCGCGCAGACCCACTGCCTTGTTCGCCGATTACTGGCGAAACAGCAGGTCACGGGCCTTCGCATAGACCACTGCGACGGGATGTTCAATCCTCGACAGTATCTGATTCGGTTGCAATTGCTGTATGTGGCCAGCCAGTGTTTCGGTGAAACGACCCAGGAGCCCGCCGCTCCGAACGGCATCGAAACTGAGATTCTGGACACGCTGCGAGGATATGACTGGGCGCGCAGCGAAGGCCCGCTTTACACGGTGGTGGAGAAGATCCTGGAGCCTCGCGAAGCTCTTCCGCGTGAGTGGCCAGTGCGTGGAACGTCGGGATACGATTTCCTCCACCTTGCCAACCATATTTTTATCCAGGCGCAGAACGAAGAATATTTCACCGCCTTATATGCGAAAATTCTTGGCCGCAGCGTCGATCCCGGTGAGCTCATCTACCGGTCTAAGCTGCAAATCATGCGTACATCGCTTTCGAGCGAAGTGTACGTGCTCACGAACCTGCTTCATCAGTTAGCGAATGCGGACCGTCGCGCGCGGGACTTCACGGAGAACATGCTGGAAACCGTGATTCGTGAAACCATTGCATGCTTTCCCGTTTACAGGACATACATCGATGATCGCGGACACTACACGGATCGCGATATTGCATTTATTGCCCAAGCTATCTGGCGCGCCAAGTATTACAACCCGGAGATCGATGGTTCGGCGTTCGACTTTCTGCAGAACACGCTTCTTCTTGGCGACCGCGATGATGAGAAATACCAGGCGCGTCTTTATTTTGCGCTGAAGTTTCAGCAACTGACCGGGCCGGTGATGGCAAAGGGCGTGGAAGATACTGCCTTCTATGTTTACGCACGCTTTCTTTCTTCCAATGAGGTCGGCAGTTCGCTGAAGGCTTTCGGCATCTCTGCTGATTTTTTTCATGCGAGCAATCAGGACCGGCTGCAGAAGTCGCCGGACTCCATGCTTGGCACTTCGACACACGACACGAAGCGCAGCGAAGATCTACGCAACCGTTTGAATGTGTTGTCGGAAATACCAACGCAGTGGTCTTCCATCGTACGGCGCTGGGTCCGCATCAATGCGCAGTATAAGCAGACGCTGAGCGATGGCCGCATTGCCCCGGATGCAAACGAAGAATATTTCATCTACCAGACGATTGTGGGTGCGTGGCCCTGGCAGATGAATACGCTTGAAGATCGCCAACAATTCCTCGAGCGAATGAAGCAATACTGCGCGAAAGCATTCAGTGAAGCGAAGGTGAATGTCAGCTGGATCAATCCGAATCCTGCTTACCTTGAAGCCGTCAATAAGTTTCTCACTTCGATTTTGATTCCCGAAGGATCGGCACGCGAAACCCGTTTCGTCGGGATGTTGAAGACTTTTTTGCGGCCGATACAGTTCTTCGGAGCTATCAATTCTCTTTCGCAGGTCATACTGAAAATTGCCTCGCCTGGAGTTCCGGATTTTTACCAGGGCACAGATCTATGGGATCTCAGCCTTGTCGATCCCGATAACCGGCGGCCGGTTGATTATGCGTATCGTGAAGAGACTTTAAATGCGCTGCGTGAGACGGCCGACCGCGACGACGCGGCATCCGTGTGCGCTGAAGTTCTTCGCTCGCTGCCTGATGGGCGGATTAAATTGTGGACGATGCATCGGGCACTGACGACGCGCAACCAGCTGCACTCGCTCTTTCGGCATGGAGATTACATCCCGCTGAACATCGAAGTCGAAAGACAGCAAAATGCCCTGGCTTTTTTGCGCCAGGATCAGAAGACCAAAGAAGCGGTTCTGGTTGTGGTTCCCCGCTTCGCTTGCTCACTGTCAAAAGAAAAGCCGCAGAACCTTGAAGGCGATCTATGGGGAAGAGCGATGCTCTCGCTGCCGGCTGACACCCCGAAGACTTTTACAAACGTCTTCACCGGTGAGGAACTGCAGGCTGATGAGGCAGGCAGGCTGCAGCTACGCGATATCTTCGCGAAATACCCTGTCGCGATGCTGACGAGCAAAGTCTGATTCGGCTATTCCTCTTCAGAATCGGGCAAGCGTTCGCGATCAGTGACCTCTGAGAGCGTTGCTAGCCGCTTTGCCAAGTCTTTCATTAATTTTCCTTCAGGACAGCGCCAGGTCCAGTTGTCTTCGGGGCGCGAAGGCACATTCATGCGGGCTTCCGAACCGAGTTCAAGCACATCCTGGACGGGAAAGAGGCAGATATCGGCCACTGAAGTGGCAGCCGCGCGGATGAGAGGCCATACAGCGCCCTCGTTGCCGGTATTTACGTAAGCCTCTACCGCCGCTTTTTCTGCTTCGGAAGCGCCATTCTCCCACCATCCGCGCGTCGTGTCATTGTCATGAGTGCCGGTATAGACCACCGAATTTTTCTCATAACGGTGCGGGAGATAGTTGTGTGCGCCGCGGTTGGAAAATCCGAACTGCAAAATCCTCATGCCCGGCAGACGGAACTGCTCGCGAATCGCATCCACTTCGTCGGTGATGAGTCCGAGATCTTCGGCGATGAAAGGCAGCTCTCCAAGCGCTTCCTGCAGCTTCGAAAACAACGCCGCTCCGGGAGCTTTGATCCACTCACCGTTGACCGCAGTTTCGTCTTCCGCAGGAATCGACCAGTAAGCCTCGAAGCCGCGGAAATGGTCGAGACGAATGAGATCGTAGAGCGAATGCGCGCGGCGGATGCGATCTACCCACCAGTCGAAGCCGCGGGATTCGAGCACATCCCAGCGATAAATGGGATTGCCCCAGCGTTGTCCTGTTTCGCTGAAATAATCCGGTGGCACGCCTGAAACTCGAACCGGCGAAAGATCCTCGTTCAACTCGAAGATATCGCGGTGGGTCCATACGTCGGCGCTGTCATAGTTTACGAAGATGGCTACATCGCCGATGAAGTGAATATCGCGTTCCGCGCAATACTGCCGCAAGGCTACCCACTGCTCATCGAAAGCAAACTGGATCACCTGCTCGATGGCCAGCGCTTCTCCCTGTTCTTTTTCGAGACGGGACAAGGCGCCTTCATCGCGATATGCATATTCGCGCGGCCACGAGTTCCACCCGGCGCCGTTGAATTTTCGGCGCAGCATGCTGTAGCGCGCGTAGTCATTCAGCCACGTTGCGTTCTCTTTGCAGTAGCCTTCAAAGCGCACCCATTGCTTGCTCAGGCCCGGCTCTTGATGATGATGGAGGAAATTGCGAGCTGCTTCTTCGAGCAGCGGCGTCTTTACCTTGTCTACTTCTTCAAAGTGGATGTTCCCTGAATGGCCAGGTAATCCTGCAATTCGACTGCCTGCGATCCACCCCCACTCGGAGAGTTTTTCCAGGCTGATCAGCAGAGGATTTCCCGCAAATGCAGAGAGCGCGGCGTATGGCGAATTGCCATAACCTGTAGGACTAAGTGGAAGCACCTGCCAGAGCCGTTGCTTTCCTGCAGCCAGAAAATCTGCGAATGCATATGCAGCCGGGCCAAGGTCCCCGATACCGCCATAGGAAGGCAGCGAAGTGATGTGCAGCAGCAATCCCGAAGACCGCTCAAATGGCATAATATTTTCCCGCGCCCATCCAGAAAAAAAGGCCCGTGATTCGACAGATTCCAAACCACGAGCCCCGGTTGCTCATTGCATTGTTGCTATCTGGTTACGACCGCGGAGCACCTGGAGCTCCGGGAGCACCGGGCGCTCCCGGTAACCCCGGCTGCTGCGCGCGCTTGCTGATGCTGATGCGGCCTTCCTTCTGGTACTTATCGGTCAGGTTGGTGACGAAGACGGCAAACATCTCTTCGCGCTTCTGATCTAACAGTGAATCGCGTGTCTGGTCGAAATTCTTCTGAACCTCATCCGGCGTCGGCTGCTGCTTCTGAGTGAGCTTGACGACCGCTCCCGTACGCTGACCCTGAATCGCATTGCTGATCTGTCCAACACTAAGATCGAAGAGCTGCGGAGCCGTTGAAGCCAATTGTCCGATGTCAGGAACCTGTGCATCGCGGCCCACCAGATCGCTGCTCTTTACTGTTGCGCCAACCTCTTTGGCAGCTTTGGCAAGATCGTTTTCTGCCTTGGCCTTGTCAGCCAGTTCACTGGTCTTGCGAGACAGAAGCTGCGGCAGTTGCTGGTCGCGGAAATCATCCTGAATATGCGACTTGTATTCATCGAAGGACGGGGCGTGTGCCGCATGCACATCTTCTACCTGGAAGACGGCATAGCCGTCGCCAGTGGATGCAACCTGTGGAGCAGCGCCTTGTTTGGCCGTGAAAGCTGTGGTCAGCATCTGCGAACCGTCGGCAAGCGTGGGGATAATCGCATTCTGCGCGATGTAGTCAGTCGTTGTCACTTGCAGGTGATGCGCAGTAGCAGTCTGCGACAGACCGTTCTTCTGCGCTTCGCTGGCCAGCTGCTGCCCGAAAGCCTGCTGCGCGTCCGATTCCTTCTGGCGTGTCAGCACAGATACGATGGTCTGCTTCACTTCATCCAGAGGCCGCGTGTGAGCAGTCTGCTTCTCTTCCGTCTGAATGATATGATAGCCGAACTTGGTGCGTACCAGGTCTGAGGTTTGTCCCGGCTGCAACGCGAAGGCGGCCTTATCGAACTCGGGCACTGTGACGCCATGCTTGAGGAATCCAAGCTCACCGCCCTGATCTTTGCTGCCCGGATCGTCGGAATTCTTCTTAGCCAGATCGGCGAAGTTGCCGCCATTGTGCAGCTGCTTCAGAATGTCCTCTGCCTTCTGCTTCGCAGCAGCATCGGCTTTCGGATCTGCATTCTGATCAACCTTGATGAGGATGTGGCGCACCTTCACCTGGTCGTCAACCTGATAGTCCTTCTGATGCTGGCTGTAATACTGTTGCACTTCTGCATCCGTGACCTGCGGAGCGCCGCCCGGAAGGTTGGAAGTATTGAAGGCAATGTACTGAATCTTGCGCGTCTCGGGAATCGCCTTTGCGTAACGCGCCGCATTCTGTTTGAAGAATGCCTGCAGTTCTGTATCAGACGGGTTGATCGTCTTGCGCAGGTCATCGGCGCTGATCACGGCGTAGTCAAATTTGATCTTGGTTCCCTGCTGCAGATATGACTCGCGCACCTGTTGGTCTGAAACCGTCATACCAGCCGTGACGAAAGAACGGAGTCGGTTTTCTTGAATTTCCTTCTTCAGTTCGTTTTCAAACTGCTCGCGGGAAAGACCGAAGTTCTGCGACACCAGGCTGGCGTATTGCGCGTCGCCGACATACTTCCCATTCGGAAAGAGCACCTGTCCCCACATGCCGGTGTGCAGGAACGAGCGAATATCCTCGTCCGTCACCTTCACTCCAAGGCGGTTCGCTTCCTGCAATTCAATGTGCTGCTGAATCAGCCCCTGCCCTACGCGCTGCATCATGAAAGGCAGAACGAAATCGGGCAGCTGTTGACGCTGCAGCATGCGCTGCGCGAGCTGCTGTACTTCCTGCGTGGAAACTTCGTCGCTGGAGCCGAAGATGCGGCCAAAGACGCCGCTTCCGTGAATGGTCGCGTATGTATCCGCGCTGGAAACCTGATCACTGAAAATGCCGGGAACCAGCGTGACGACCATGGTGATGCAGGCTACGGAGATAATCACGATGAAGATCGCCTTCACCGCGCGGCTGTCCTTCTGAAGAAAACGAATCATGAATGGGTAATGACCTTCTCGAATCTGAGCGCTTTGCAGACGTTCCCGCTGAGCGAAAAACGGCTTCTCCTGGCTGTGTCAGGAACTATCTCATTATAAATGAGCGCGAAAAATATTACCGTCGCCACGAAAAAGATGCTGGCGCAATCTCGTCTTTCATAGCTCCGGAGGAAATTTGAGCAGGACTATGTCAATGTAAGGACAGTGATTTCAGGCGGGCAGTTGAGTCGGAAGGGTACTCCAACCGTGCCGATGCCCCTGTTGACATAAAGCTGCATGGGGCCGAGCTGAAAATGCCCTTGGATGTACTTCTTGCCCATGGGAGGCAGATAGACTGGCGGCACAAATGGCATGCGTACCTGTCCGCCATGCGTGTGCCCGGAAAGCATCAGATCGACACCGTGCTTTACCGCTTCAGTGGCGCTATCTGGTTCATGCGCCATCAGAATCACCGGATTTCCGTCGGTCCTGACACCTTTTGGAATCGACTTCTCGTAATTCGGACGCTCTTTGCCGTTTAGCCAGTCGGCGAGTCCTGCAAGCCAGATACGCTTACCGTCGCGTTCCAGGGCAACGCTTTTATTGTTCAGCACCGGGATGCGGTGCGTCTCCAGCGCATCCGTAATTGCGGGCTCGTTCACCTCGCAATCGTGGTTTCCCAGGATGGCGTAGCGTTGCTGACACTCAATGCGCGTCAGCACCTCGGAACATTCATACGCCCACGTTACCGGGATATCGCTTTTTTCCCTTGGGGTGCTGATGAAGTCGCCGGTGAGGAGAACGAGGTCCGCTTTCAGCGCGTTCACGTCATGCAGAACAAGCTTGAGGAAAAACTCTTCCGTAAACTTCTGATAATGAATATCGGAGATCTGTACAATGCGGAAACCTTTAAAGGCATCCGGCAGACCGTCGAGCCGGATCGTGCGCTGGACAATATCGATCTCATGCCGCGCAATTTCGCCGGAGTAGAGGCCCATGCCAAGTATCGACAGACCGGAAAGTCCGAGAAATTGGCGGCGGGATAGAATCCTCTGTTTCTCCATTGTGGAGATACTGCCCATTTCATAATGATAATGGAAGGCAGGCAAGAGCTCTGTTTGCTGCGCGTATTCGACCAGACCAGATGAAGAAATAAATGCCTCAATCCACATTTCTTACGGAACCTGGGGTTTGCCACAGACGTAATCCGAACAACAGAGAGGACTAGCATGGCAAATCTGCGGCAGGACCTGTTCTACACTTTCCGGCGTCTTTACCGTTCACCTGGTCTCGTGCTCGCCGTCGTCCTCTCCATCGGGCTCGGCATCGCCGCCAACTCCACCATCTTTTCCATGGTCAGCCACTTCGTGCTTACTCCGCCACCGGTGGGCGATCCCAGCACGCTACTGTCTCTGAAAACCACAGACAAAAATGAGTGCTGCAACAACTTTCCCTGGCCGCTTTACACGGACCTGCGCGACCAGGCAAAATCCTTCTCCGGCCTCGCCGCCTACTACGAACTCCTGCCCGCCTCCATCGGCGGCAAAGGTGAACCCGAGCGCCTTTGGGGGCAAGCCGCCACAGCAAACTACTTCGACGTAGCCCAGCTTCGCATGGCCCTCGGCCGCGGCTTCCTTCCAAGCGAGGAGCACGCCCAGGTCATCGTACTTGGCTACCGCCTCTGGCAGCGACGCTTCTCTTCCGACCCAGCGATCATCGGCAAAGCCATCATGCTCTCCGGGCATCCATATACTGTCGTCGGAGTTGCATCTCCCGGCTTCCACGGCCTCGACCTCATCCTTGATCCACAATATTGGGTTCCGCTTGGCAACATCGAAACTCTCGCCCCCAGCACCCTCGGCAACACTGTGACCGTATGGCAAGGGCGTCAGAACCACTGGCTCGCAGTCAACGGCCGTCTCAAGGCAGGCACCACGCAAACGCAGGCAGCCAACGAACTTAAAACATTCGCACAGAACTTCGCCAAGGCTTACCCCGCAACCGATAAAGACAATGGCTTCTATCTCGACCGGGCCGGCTCCCTGCCCGCGCGCGACAAATCTACGATCCTGCTATTCCTTGCCGCACTCTCCATCGTCGTTCTGCTTGTCCTCGCCATCGCCTGCGCCAATGTCGTGAATCTGCTTCTCGCTCATGCTGCCGCCCGTCAGCGTGAAATGGCGGTTCGCATCGCCCTCGGAGCCACGCGTAGGCTGCTCCTTCGCCAGATGCTTCTTGAAAGCGTCATCCTCGCAGTCGGCGGCGGGCTCGTCGGCACCGCGCTTTCGCTTTGGGCAACGTCCGCGCTCACAGCCTTCCGCATTCCCGCACCCATTCCCCTCGACACAGCCGTCACCGTCGATTGGCGCGTCCTCGTCTACACCTTTGTTCTCAGCGTCGGCACCGGCCTGCTCTTCGGCCTTATCCCCGCATGGATCGCTTCACGTCCCATACTCAGCAGCGCCCTCAAAGGCGAAGACGCGCTCGCGCGCCCCGGTCGCCGCATCACACTGCGCAATGTCCTCGTCGTCGCGCAGATCGCCATGTCCATCATCCTGCTCTCTGCCACAGGACTCTTCCTGCGCAGCCTCGAACACGCTTCCACCATCGATATCGGCTTCCGTTCGCGCAATGTCCTCATGGTCTCCGTCGATCCACGCATCCACGGCTATTCGCCCGACAAGACTACGCAGTTCCTAACCCAGCTTCGCGACAGCGTCGCCACCCTCCCCGGCGTCATCTCTGCCGCTGCTACTGACAGCATCCCGCTCTCCGGCGGCAATCGCAGCGACGGCATGGTGGCCGAAGGGAATCCGAAACAGCAGGCTCCCATCGTCGAAATGTATATGGCCACGCCCGGGTACTTCGAAGCCCTCGGCATCCCCCGCATCGCGGGCCGCGACTTCGCCAATGAATCCCCTACAGGCCCAAAAGTTGCCGTCATCAATAAGGCCCTGGCTGAAAAGCTCTTTCCCGGCGAAAGCCCGATCGGCCAGCACATCCGCGATGGCAGTGATATCTATCAGGTCATCGGCGTTGTCGGAAATATCAAGTCACGCTTCATCGGCGAAGACACACGCCCAGTTCTCTTCCGTTCGCTTGCGCAGACGACCGGCACCGACCCCGCTTTTATGGGCTACACCCTCATCGTCCACTCCGAAGCCGACACGGCGAACCTTTTCTCTGCCATACACCAGCAGATTCATGCCCTCGACCCATCCATGGCCGTCTATAACGCTGAAACAATGGAAGACCACCTCCGCAGCGCCCTGTTCCTGCCCCGCCTCGCCGGAACCCTTTTCGGAGTCTTTGGCTTCATCGGACTCGTCCTCGCTTCCATCGGGCTCTATGGTGTAATGAGCTACGCTGTCAGCCGTCGTACGCGCGAAATCGGAATCCGCATCGCTCTCGGCGCACAGCTTGCAGCCATCCAGCGCCTCATCCTTCGCCAGGGGATGTTGCTCACTCTCATCGCCCTCATCATAGGTCTGCCTGCCGCGCTTGCTGTGGCAAAGCTCTTCAACAGCTTTCTCTATGGAGTTCGCCCACACGACGTCCTCACCTTTACCGTGGTTCCGATTTTTCTTGCATCGATTGCACTGCTTGCAAGTTGGATACCTGCCCGCAGAGCAGCGAAAGTCGATCCTCAAACCACGCTGCGTTACGAGTAGAAACAGTGTTGGCTGCCAGCCGAACGGTGCTTTTGCATTTACGCGCTGGCAGCCAAAACCTTCCGACCGTACAATTCCTCACAGCATGGAATGGCACAATATCGTTGACCCTTCAAGTCCTGAGCTGGATAAGCTGGCTGAGCAATATCACCTGCATCCACTACACATTGAAGACTGCCGGCAGCGCATTGAAAGCGCGAAAATCGAAGAGGGCGAAAGCTATCTATTTACCGTCGTCAAGTGCATCGAACTGACTGCCGATGGCAGCATCGATGCGCATGATATCAATCTTTTTCTCGGCAAAGATTATCTGATCACTGTCATCGAAGCGAATGATGTGGACACGCTACAGCGTATGGATCATCTGCGCGCAAGCAATAATCATGCCAGGGCAGATCAGCTCTACTACAGAATCATGGACACGACGTTCGACAGCTATTTTCCGGTGCTCGATCATTTCAGTGACACCATTGACGAACTGGAAGACGACGCCATGGAGGCTGCGACTCCTAATACACGCTCGCGCATCTTCGACATTAAGCGCATCCTGATCAATCTTCGCCGAATCCTGGTGCACTCGCGCGATGTGATGGCACATCTGCAGCGCGTGGATTCGCCCTACATCAAAAAAGATATGTGGCCTTTTCTGCGCGATCTTTATGACCACATCGCGCGGAATCTCGATCAGGTAGAGATGCTTCGCGATCTGCTTAGCGGGTGCCTCGACGTTTATCTCTCGAGTGTGGCTAACAGAACAAATCAGGTCATGAAGGTGCTTACGGTTCTCAGCACCATCGCGTTGCCGGCGCTCGTGCTCTCGGGCATTTACGGCATGAATGTCAAAGGGCTGCCCGGCTCTGAAGCTCATTATGGACTAGCAATCGTGTTGGCGTTGATGGCAAGCTGCACGGCGGGACTTCTTTGGTTGTTGCGCCGCTTCCATTGGCTCTAGGCAATGACCAATCTGATAATATTGGTGTATATGAGAGTGGTGATTTCTGTCTTCAGGCCATTTCATTCCGCTCTGCTGGCCAACACCCTAATCAGAAAACATCACTCCGTTACGATCTACAGCGGTGCACCGCGACGGTTCTTTCCAGGCTTGTCTGAAGAAGCTCGCACCCGCCTTGTACCTCCTCCACTTACCATCCTGGGACGTTTGTTGCACAGGAATTTTCCTGCCCGGATGGCGCTGCAGGAAGTGGCGCTATGGGACAAAAGCGTTGCGGCAATTTGTGCCCGTTCGGATATTTTTTTCGGGCTAGCGTCCACTTCTCTTTATTCAGGCCTGAAGGCAAAACAGCGCGATTCGCGTTATGTGCTTGACCGTGCCTGCCCGCATGTTGATTTTCAGCAGGATCTCGTCCGCGAAGAGTCTGCGGCACTAGGTTCGATGTTTCGGGAACAACCGGCATGGTTCCGTGAACGTCAGCTGCGTGAATACGAAGAGGCCGATGCCATTCTGGTTCCGTCTGACTACACTGCGCGAACCTTTCCTTCGGAACTGCGAAGCAAGTTGGTGAAAGCGCCGCTCATCGGACGGTGCGCGATCCCCAGCACTATCCGCGAAAAACGGAATGATGTTTTCACTGTCGGTATCGTCGGCGGCGAACCGCGGCGGAAAGGCTATCTCTATCTATTACGTGCCTGGAGGAAGCTGGCACTCCCAAACGCAAAGCTTCTCATTCGAAGCAGCGCGGACTTCTCACAATTTCCTGCATTGGCACAGTTGCTAAAGGAATTGCCAAATGTGGAGATTGTCTATTACGTTCCGAACATCAGTGACTTTTATCAACGCTGTGACGCCTTTGTGCTCTCTAGTGTGGACGACGGATTTGGGATGGCACTCTTTGAAGCGATGGCCAACGGTGTTCCCTGTATCGTCACACGTAATTGCGGCGCCTCCGAGTTACTGACCCAGGGGAAGGACGGAATCATCGTCGACGCGCGCAATGATCAGCAGATCGCAGATTCTCTGTTGCGCCTCTATGAAAACGAAGAGGAACGAAGCTACCTTGCAAAGAACAGCAGCGAGACTGCGCGTGCCGTCGCGGGTGGAGGGGCCGTCCTGTACGAGCGGGCGATTCAAGAACTGTTGGAAAAATGCGGATCGCGAGGCATCGCGCTCCAAGCCATGCCGTACAGCGCCTGAACCGAACGGATGCTTTTACCCCATCGATATTTCGCCGCGTGGCCAACATCTGATCGGCCTGTCATTGAGCTAGCTGGTGGCTCGCAATGGAATCCGAGCCTTCCGGCAGAGTGGCGCTATCCGCTGGCGGTGCTTTCACTCGCTGAACCAAGTATTCAAGATCGCGCCCTTCATTTCTACATTACAAAAGATGCTGTCAGGCTTCCTGAATATGGTCCGCATGTAGTTGCCGTTCTCCTGCAGGAGGAGCGCTGCAAGGTTCCCTCCTATGCACTGCATGTGCGCGGCATCGTGCGGAATCTTCATTTCATTCCATTCCTTGGCTTCCGGCCTCGATGGACCATCAACCGCCTCAATGCTGTGCTGACTTTCGAATACGCGCGTGATTGGATGCTGCATTACCGCTCCCGTCAGGCACTGCACACGCCGCATCCGGAATGGCCCCCGCGTCTTCACTCCATTCTGCGCATTTGCACTATTCCTCTGGGCTATCACAGTCAGGAGGAGTTGCCGCAAATTGCAATGCAAGACCGCACGCTCGATTCTTTTTTTGCCGGTGAACTTGTCAGCGAGGTACCTCCTACTACCTACCGCTACTGGGTATCGACATCGAAAGCAGAGGCGCGCAAGCAACTATGGCGTGCCCTGCAAGAGATCAAACGCGATCCGGAGTGGCAAATCGATCTCGATAATATCGGTACTGCTGATGCCAGCAGCCGAGCCGCTCAGTTCAATAGCTATTCGAAGAAGATGATGAACAGTCGCATCTGTTTGGCTCCGCGCGGCTCGATGGCGGAAACCTATCGCCTGTATGAGGGCCTTCGGGCCGGATGTCTAGTCATCACAAATCGCCTGCCGGACGAACCGTTTTTACGCAACTCTCCTGTCATCCAGGTCGATCATTGGAAAGAACTGCCTGGGCTGCTGCGACGGTACGCGCGCGATTTCGTTGCACTGGAACATTACCGCCAGGCAGGTCTCGAATGGTGGCAGAAACATTGCCACGAAGATGTCATCGGTCCGCAGGTCGGCCATTTTTTGAATGGCTGTCCTGGTGGCTGTCCCTAGAATATTTCCAGATACGCCTTAGGAAACGGCCCGGAGACTGTAAAAACTGGGATCGAAGACGAACGCGCAACCGGAGCGGTTGCGCGTCATACGGAATGCTGAAATCTTGATCCAAAACACGGATATGTAGATAACCAAGCTATCATCTCAATCTCTTGAAAGGATTGTTTCTATTTAAAGCGCTAAAGAGTGGCGCGCCCCATGCTCCGGCTGCGAGGATTGCCCCGAACAGGATCACAGCATCGATGCTCTCTCTTCCCTGCCGCGACCAATAAACATCCTGCAGGTTCAGCCAAAGGGCGAATTCGTCGAGAGTGAGAGCTGCGCCAACACCGTACAAAATCGACAGCAGGCGGCTCAGGAAGATAGATGTTGGTGAGTTTCCTGTGCCCACTTCGGCCAGAGTGCAGTAGCCAACCAGCAGCAGGAGCAGGATTCCCCAGACGAGATGATGAATGTGACGGCCGTCGACCATCACCCATCCGAATGGGCCGACGTGGTGCGTAATCGAGCGGACCAGAAGACGAACTCCGGCAAACGTAATAAAGAAACTTACTGATGCCAGAAAAAGGCGGCGGCGCGGCCTGTCGGGTATAGTTTGATGAACCAGAAAACCGATCTTGGTAAGGTGCAGAAGCAACAGCATCGCAGCTGTCGCAAGGAGAGAAAAGATGATGAGTATCCACGCGCCGGTCAAATGCATATTCGCAATTATGATGCGCTATTCAGGAGATAAATTGCAGGGCAAAAAGACAAACGCGCAACCGGAGCGGTTGCGCGTCATGCGGAATGCTGGAACTTAGCGACCGAAAAAGGTAGCGTTCTTCTCGGTGTAGTTCTGCCACTTTTCGGGCAGATCGTCAGCTGCGAAAATCGCCGAAACGGGACAGACGGGAACACACGCGCCGCAGTCAATGCACTCTACCGGATCGATGAAGAGCTGTTCCTGGTCGGCATGGGGAGTCTCGTCTTTCTTGGGATGGATGCAGTCAACAGGGCACGCATCCACGCAAGCCGTGTCTTTCGTGCCGATACAGGGTTCAGCAATTACATATGCCATGAGAGCTTCTCCGATTGCAGGTGATTGAATTTATTGTAGCAGCGTGAGGCAGCCGACCACACGCCTCCGCGAGCAAAAAGCAAAACTTTTCTATCGTCCGCGTTCGGCGCGCATCGCTGCGAAATCGCCCGGTGTCGGAATGGGCTCGAGGTCGCGTCCGGCGAACATATCCTGAAAGAGGGCAATCACTTCCCCATCGATCATTCCATTCGTCGCCAGCACTTCACGGCTGTCCAGCTTGAACGGGCTGCCGTCAAATGTCGTCACCGTGCCGCCAGCTTCCGTCACCAGCAGCGCCCCGGCGGATGTGTCCCATGGGTTGAGATTGAACTCCCAGTAGGCATCGAAGCGGCCACAGGCTGTATATGCCAGATCGAGGGCCGCCGACCCTGCCCGCCTCACTCCATGCGAGCGGAGGGTAATCTGCTGATAGAAATAGATATTCGGATTCTGGTGGCGCGATCTGCTGGGGAATCCGGTAGCCAAAAGGCTCTCGCCAAGATGATCGGTGCGAGAGGCATGGATTTTCTTCCCGTTGAGAAATGCGCCTTTACCCTTCTCCGTGAGGAAAAGTTCCTCGCGCATGGGATCGTAGATCACTCCGGCGATCAGCGTTCCATCTTCATTTGCAGCTAAGCCGGCTGGGCGATGTTCCAAGCCGAGAGAAACGCAGAAGACCGGAAACCGGTGCGCAAAATTGGTGGTGCCATCCAGCGGATCGACGTACCAGCGATATTCCTGATCGAGGCTGTCTCGTGTTCCCTCTTCACCGTAGATGCCAAACCCGGGAAAGCTGGCGCGTAATCGCTCACCGATCAGCTTCTCCGAGGAGCGGTCCGCTTCGGTGACAAGATCGACGTCTGATTTGTATTCGGTGGCAACTCCGCGGTGATAGAAGTCCCGAATCAACGCTCCCGCTTCGAGCGCAATTGCGGCGGCGGGAGCGGCAAATTCCAGATGAATATCCGCAGGCAGTCGGCTCACTTGGCCTCTCCCTCTGGAGCAGCCTCTTTCCGCGCCTGCCTCGCTCGTGCGCCATGGCGGCTTGCCTGCTCAGTAATGGTTCGTATCTGATGCTTATAGATAAAGAGGTTTGGCTTACCTTCGCGCGTCAGCCGGATCATACGATCGTCAAAGTATTCAATCCATCCGGTAACGGTCTCGCCGTCACGCATTTTTACTGCTACGGGCACCTGCTTATCGCTCAGAAAACGGAGATACAACGCTTCCTGCCCGGTATCGCCGGGAGGAGGAGACTTCTGACGACGGCGCGCGGAACTGAGAATAGCCATACAGTCATTGTAGCGACTGTCCGGACGCCGCGTAATAACCGGTGCGATGGCGCACTGAATAAGGCATATTTGGAGGCTGTTTGACGGTCACGCCGATCGTGCGGAAATCTGAATCTGCTATGCGATGCGCCGGGTAGTATGCCAGCAGATACTGCGTACGGAGATCGTCTGAAACCTTCTGAAAGGCCTCGGCCAGGTGCGCGGCGTCGGCATAGTAATATTTTCCGCCCGTCTCCTGTGAGAGCGTAATCATCGCGTGCTCTCCGCCCGTATCGCGTCCGGCATCGGCGGCAATAGGCACATCGATGATGCTGTAGACCATTGTTTCCGAGCGCACTGCTTGTTCCAGGGCATCGGCGTAATCGGTTCCCTTCACCGTGTTGCTTCCGTCAGAGATCAGCACCAGTACCTTACGCCCCTGCTGGCTGATGAGACTTTGTGATGCCAGATACACCGCTGCATAGAGCGCCGTGGCGGGGCCGGTCATCAGGTTTTCAATTCCGTAGTCGATGCGGCTCAGCTTGTTGGTAAAGGGCACTACTTCCCTTACCTCTGAAGAAAAATCGATCAGGTCAAGCCGGTCCACGGGCCGCAATAGCGAATGTACAAAGTTATGTGCGGCACGCTTCTCAACGGGGAGATCTTTGTTCACGCTGCCGCTGGTGTCAATGGCCAGCACGATGGAGAGCGGCATCTCCGATTGACGTTCGAAGACAGATATTTTCTGGGGATGGCCATCTTCCGCCAACGTGAAGTCATCCTTGGTCAAGCCGCCTACTGGCGAACCGTTCGTATCCGTCACATTGACGAAGACATTTACCAGCCTCACATCGACGCGAATGGGGGGAGACGTTTGCGCATTCAGAATACCTGCAGTGATGAAGGCAACTGCCGCCGCGGGAAAAAGCCTCATGAAGCAGCCACGCCTTTCATTTCTTCCGGAAAAGGCTCACCATCGGCCCACACGGCTCCATCTTCAAAATGTTCTTTCTTCCAAATTGGAACCGTCTTTTTGAGCGTATCAATCAGCCAGCGACAGGCATCAAAAGCCGCGGGGCGGTGTGCTGAGGCTACGGCGATCAGCACACTCGTCTCGCCTATTTCAAGCTTGCCGAGGCGGTGCACCAAAAACACCTCACGGACAGAGAATTGCTCAATCGCCTGCTGCGCAAGCTCTCGCATCTGCTTCAAAGCCATTTCTTCGTAGGCTTCATAAACGAGATGCAGAGTGCGACGGCCGCGTGTATTGTTGCGCACGATGCCGTCAAAGACGACAACCGCGCCATCCTCTCCCTGTTTCAAATTTGCAACGAGTGACTCAGCATGGATCGGCTCTCGTACCAGGGCGATATGGGAAGCCTGCGCGCCGCCGCTCACAGGGGGCAGCAGCGCTACTTCATCTCCATCGGACAGGGCAAGTGTACGCGGGGCATAATCATGATTGACGGCAACCGCCAGCGAGTCCCAAAGCTCATCGCGAGTCGGTTTCTCTCCGCGAAAATAATCGAGTAGAGTGTCTACCGTCGCGCCATCCGGCAGATCGACGGTGCTCGCCGCTGCCGGTAAGATATCCTTCAAGACTCCGAACAAAAGAACCCGCACCTGCATAACGTCTAGAATACTGATCTTTTAGACGCCGAAACGAGCAGCAGGTTGTCAGGGTTCTATTCCTCGCGTAAAAGCATCAGCGGATCGGCACTCAGCGCGCGTTGTGCCGGAATCCATGTAGCCAGCAAGCCCAGCAGCAACATGATGAGCACAACGCCGCCCAGGACGAGCGGATCGCGCGGCGTAGCCTCGTAAACTACCGAGGCCAGCACTTTCGACGCCGCCATTCCCAATAGAAGGCCAGCGATCGAGCCCAGCGCGAGGAGGCGGAAGGCCCTCCCAAGTGCCGCTCCCAGCACTTCACTGCGTTGTGCGCCGAGGGCGACCCGGATTCCAAGCTCACGCAGGCGTTTGCTCACGGAATAAGCAGCCATTCCGAAGATACCCGTAACCGCCAGCATCGCACCGAGTGCCCCCAATACTCCCAGCGCAATCGTCGCCACACGCGAGCCGAAGAGAGCGCTGTCCAACTCTCGGCTCCATGTACGGATGGTGAATGGCAGTCCCGGATCGAGACCTCGCAAAGTCTTTTCCATCGTGATGGCTAGCTGGTGCGGGTCGCGGTTCGAGCGAATTATCAGCCAGCTTGCACTCGTGGGAGATTGCAGAATTGGATAAAACATAGCCGGTTGTGGATCTTCAGTAAGAGTCTTGTATTTGCCGTCCTCGACAATGCCAACAATGTGGATGCGGGTGCCTTCGACCGTTTTGTAGTATCCGCCCAACGCACTGGCCTCTGAACCAAAAATCCGCCGTGCGAATTCGCGATTCACGACGGCGACACGTGGCGAGTCCTTGTCGTCATGCCATGTAAAGGTGCTTCCTCTCAGGAGAGCTGTGCCAGCGGCCTGGAAATACTCCGGAGATACGCGATAAATCATGGACTCCGCAGCGGCATTTGAGACTCTGAAATCCGTTGTGGTGTCTTTGAAGACCATGGAAGTGCTCCATCCCATCGCCAGGGGCGGACGCTCAATCATTCCTGCAGAGCTGACACCGGGAATTGCCTGCATGGCCTGGATCATGCGCTTCTGCATGACTTGCGTCCCATCGCCACTATACCCGGCCATGCCCAGATCGGAATCCACCACCATTGCATTTTGTGGTTGAAACCCGAAGTTGCTATGCAGCGAACGCACAAGCCCGCGCACGGCCACAAGAGAAGATGTCACTAGTACGGCGCAGATGGTGATCTGGACAATCAGCAGCAGGTCGCGGCCGGTAAATCTCCGGCCTGCACCACTCGCAGAACCGGCTTTGACAATCTGATAGGGATTGGCGCGAAGCACCTGACGCACTGGCACGATGCCAAAGAGCAGCCCGCTGATCAAAGCCAGCACCAGCGCAACCACATACACGGCTGCGTCCGGATTGACCGGCACATTGATCGGCATATTCGGCACCGGCTGCCAGGTACTCAGCCAGCGGAGAATCACCACGCCTCCGACCACGCCAGCAGCACCACCGGTCAGGGCAATGATGACTGCCTCGGTCAGCAATTGGCGCAGCACACGTTTGCGGCTCGATCCGAGCGCAAGGCGCAGTGCAATTTCGCGCGCTCGATCTGCCGCGCGAGCGGCAAACAGACTGCCTAGATTCGCACAGGCTGCGAGCAGAATAAGCCCTGCAAGCAGCATTAAACCAGTAACAAATGCCCGTACCGGACGACCGAGCATATCACCAACTAATCCGGGACGCGTAAGCGCGAAAGTTTCGTCTGCATCGTCTTTTGGGTAGGTCTTCGCGAGATCGGCGCCGATTGAATTCAGATCGGCCACTGCCTGTGTGGGGGTGATGCCTGCTTTTAATCGTCCAATGAGGCAGATGCTTCGAGCACCGCGCTCAGTCAGTGCATTCCAGCCTTCCACCTGCTCTTGGTTCATCATCTCTGCCCACAGATCCGGAGAAAAAAAGAGTTCGGTCCCGCGAAATTTGGGAGGAGCTACGCCAAGAATTGTGAAGGGATGCTTGTTCAGTTGCACGACTCGGCCCACCACACCTGCGTCGCCCTGAAAATGGCTGCGCCAATAGTTGAAGCTGATTACGACATATGGAGCGCTGTTCGGACCATGCTCATCGGCGCGATGAAAGAAGCGTCCGAGATAGGGCTGGATGCCCAGCACATCGAAATAATTCCCGCTCGCCTCATAAATCCACACCGTTGACGGGTTCTTGCCCGTATTCAATCCTGCTGGATACATGCTGTAGGCCGCTATTCCATCAAAATTGCGGTTACGGTCACGCAAGTCCGCATAGTCGGGATACGACTGCATCGGGACATTGTCTTTGCCCTTTTCCAGCATGTACAGGCTCTGCGGATTGGGCACATTCAGCGGCCGCAGGATGAGCGCGTTCATCACACTGAACACGACTGCGTTTGCGCCAATGCCGAGTGCCAGTGTGAACACTGCGACGGCCGTGAAGCCGGGCGACTTCCACAGCACGCGCACGCTGTGCCGCACATCCTGCGAGAAGGTTTCCAGATAATTGCCGGCAAGTGATTCGTGGCTTTCCTGCCGGTATCGTTCATGACCGCCAAATTCGATTTGCGCACGCCGTTTCGCCTCAGCGCGAGGCATTCCGGAGCGCTCCAGATCATCGGCCCGGTGCTGGACGTGTGAGCGAAGCTCCTCTTCCATCTCGCCATTGATCCGTCCACGCCGTAACAAAGTAGAACTAAGAGAACGAAGATATTCAATGAATCGCATGCTTACTCCTCGCGTAACAGGGTCAAAGGATTGACAGACAAAGCTCGCTGCGCCGGATGGTTTGTGAGTCTCATACCTCCTCCGGCTGCGCAGCGAGCGCGGTGGCAATGGCAACGGCAAGACGGTTCCAGCCTTCTGTTTCCTCCTGCAAGCGTTTCCGGCCTGCGGTGGTCAGCTCATAGAATTTGGCGCGGCGATTGTTATCGGAAACACCCCAGCTTGCCTGCAGCAGTCCCTGACGCACCAGCCGGAAAAGCGCCGGGTACAAAGCGCCCTGCTCAATCAGTAGCGCCTCTGCAGAAATCTGCGCTATGCGTAGGAGAACTCCGTAGCCATGCAGAGGACCGAGAGAGACGGCTTTCAAAATCAGCAAATCGAGTGTGCCGGGGAGAAGCTGAGCCTGGTCAGTCACGATCCCTCCTAAGATGATTAGGAATGTAACGCTGCCTCTCCTAAGCTGTCAAGGAAAGAAAACAGACAATGGATTATCCGGGTCGAAATTGGTCTGGAATTGGGAATAACGATGGAGGATCAGTATGGGAAGGAACAGCTATAGGTTGGTTTTGATTGTCCTAAGTGTTTGTTTACTCTGCGGCCGCGTTCAGACCATCGGCAGCTTGAAATCGCGAAGCGGCCGCCGCTTTAAGCTACTTTTCCATCAAAACTGGCTCGGTTTGTGTCCGAAAGCCTTTTTCCTCGTCTTCGCTCGGGTAGTACCACATCGCGCAGGAAGAATTCCTCGTGGCTGTCATTCGTTCTCATTCTCAGGCTCACTGTGCCATCCGGGGGAAACTCAAAATCGTGTGTCAGATAGCAGGGCCCGCACAACCAGTAATGCTCTACGGATACATCTTCGTTTTTGCCGCGAATCACGCGCACCACGCGCCCGTCTCGCAAATAATCAAGCGTTCTCCTGCAGGCCGGATTGAAACAGCGATCGATCACGAAACACCTCCAAATGGATCATCATGCAAGGATGCGATCAAACATCGCGAAGGTTGGCTAGGAACATCCTAAGCCCATAAAGGACGTCATCGCGTAATTAATAGCTAAAATCTCACATCTATAACCAACAGACGATTTACTAAATGGCTTTGTTTCGGAACGATACTGAAACTTTTTCCAAAATTTACTTTAGGCAAATCAGGACGAACTTTTGCGTGGTAGCAACATGGAAATTTGCAGTCCGATCTTTTATGGGCTGAAGCTACACTTCATCGCCGCACGAATGTGAGCTGTTGCTTTGCATCTCCGTATATGTAACGACCTCAAGGAGACTGAAGATGACGGATTATCGCGTGCACCACGGAGAAGTCGCAGAAGACCAACTTACAGCAGCCATGGAGCGCTACTCAGCAAAGACGCCCAGTAGCCTTTTCCTTGGCGCTTCAATTGCATCCATGGTCGCCTCACTGATTTTTAAAGCCAGCGGCAAGGAACATCACGCTCTGTTCGTTGGCCAGTGGGCAGCGCCCTTCCTGCTACTTGGTATTTATAACAAGATGGTAAAGCAGCATGGATCGGACGCCACCTCCAGATAAACACTCGTTACGTATGCGTGGACTACGGCTCAAAATCCTTCTTTGGCAAAGACGGTTCGAGTCGGAGTCCATGTCATACGAAACCGATTCCCTTTACGAACATTGGCTACCACGCTCGGCCGGAAGCAGGCAATGCACGTTCCGCCATTCCTCCGGACGCTGGGATAAATCACGCCTATTGAACCTTGATGCAGCAGTTCGACGGCCAGCTTCTGAGAAGTGATATAGCTTGCCGGGTCCAGGCAATCGGTGTACCGCTCGCGTCTATCTTCCGGCTGCGCCTCCGGACGCAGATCGTGGAAGCCGCCGGAGAAATCCGCCAGGTACTCGTCGTATTGCAAGATCTCGCGCTCTCTCCAGTCCACCTCGGCAAATTCCACCGACTTGTGAAACATGACCTCAGCTTTTGAGGTTGCAAGTTCAAAGGCCGCATACCATGCGCCACGATCGGGCGTAGAAAAGCGTGCGCCCAGAGGATTGGCATGGGTAAAGGCTGCATTGATAATGCGGTAATGCGGAATGTTGAAGACCAGCTCGCGCTGCGTGATGCCCGGGCGTAGATTCTCTTCCGCTTCGAGACGCGCATTCGTAGCGTTGTCCAATTCGAAGATCTGTTGCAGATGCTCATCGCTATCGGCGATGCGGGTGAGCACCGATTCATAATTGGAGCCGTACTTCGCCGGGAGCAGGCGGTGAGTATCGAAGCGCCGCAACGGCGTTACTGGCGGCAACTGCTCTCTTGCCTGTAAATCTTCCTGGACAGGGGCTTCGGGATGAGCTTCCATCTGCGCCCGTACGGCTGGCAGCAAACCCGAAGGATCGCGCGGATTGACCAGATTCTCTGTTTTGGGCCTGCTCATATTTTGGGGGAGTGAGCTTATTAACCACCGCGTCTTGCATCCAGCAGACTGCGTATTCTCTCCATTGCCGGAGTGCCGCCCTGAAGCATGTATGTGAGAGGCGTGCGACCCGTAAAGAGTGGATTGCTGTTCGCCAGCTGCACCCAGCCATCGGCCAGCCTGGTGCTGTAAAGAATATTGAGTGCCTTGAAGATGCCGATCAGATAAGAAATCCGCTGCAAACGATCCTGATCGAGGACGCGATTCGGCTTCTTTTTCAGCTCGTAATAACCGCTGCTGGAAATGCCGCCGAGCAGCAGCATCGCCTCTTCGTCGCGTATGCTCCAGCGATCGACGATATTGAAAAATGCCCGCAATGCAGCCGGCGAAAGACGCCGGCGCTCCTCTGGCCGTGAAAGATCGGGCAGAGCAGGCGGTGCATACATGGTTGCCGGATACGCAAGAGCCTGATTGCCGGTATGACTTGCCACAGAAACCTTCTCCCCGACGAAGAGAGAAATATGTGTTCTCTCCATCTATGGAGAAGTATAGCTCCAAAAATGGTGCAGCGCGAGTAATCCAGATGTTAACTTCACAGATTCCGGCTTATTTCAGGCGCGATTGCGCGTCGCCAGGTAGACAATTCCCGTGAGAATCCCGGTCAATACAATCCAGGCCATCTGGTACCAGTAAAAAAATGGAAAGCCAAACAATACCGGAGCCGACCTCGCGTAGATGCCGGGGAACATCAGTCCCAAAACCGGGAGCAAAAGCAACCAATACCAGTAAGAGCGGCGCGATTTGCGTTCAGAAGCAGCCATATGGAAGTGAATTTTACCCTGAAGCGAGCTTAGATATCGACCCCGGCAAACAGATCGTCCTCCGCCGGATACCAGAGTCGCTTTCCTTTCACTCTCGCAAATGAGGTCAGCTTATGCGGCTCGCGGCGACTGTGACCCTTCGTGTCATAGTAGATGTCTTCAACCACAATGCCTCGCACGAGCAGCGCATCAGCGACGAGGGAACGATGGCAGCGCCACGGAACGGCTTCCGCGCACATCACCGTAGTCTGTTCATGCGGACTGGCTGCGAGCAGCTCATCCAGGGCGGCGGAAAATTCTGGCGTCTGCAGATAATCGGCGTAACCGCGAAAGCTTGAGTTGCGCCAGCCGGTATTGATGGAGTCCTTGAGCGGATGCCGCAGGCCGCCCAAATTCTTTTGCCAACAGTAGTTTATTTGCGCATTTTCGAGCGATTTTTGCAGGTTTTCCTGCGCAAATTGCGGATTATGACGCGATTTTGGGATGGTACGGATATCGACCAGCCTCTCGACGCCATTCTCCTTCAGGATGGCTAGAAAGATATCAATAGGCAGCGTGGAATGGCCGATGGTGAGCATTCGCTGACTCTGATATTAACGGAGAAATTCGAGCCGATTATGATCTGGTTTCCTCATTGATTTCATCCAGTTGCAACACCCCACATTAAAGAACAAAATACACTCGCGCTATGTTGCGGACTCTTACTTGGCTCTTTGCTACTTCCTTGATCGCTTTTACTTCCAACGCGCAGACGATCCTGGTCCATGGACACCGGGGATCACGTGCAGCTCGGCCCGAAAATACGATTCCTGCGTTTGAGTATGGGATTCAGCACGGCGCCGACGTGCTGGAGCTTGATCTTGCCGTGACCAAGGACAATGTTCTTGTCGTCTCTCACTTCCCTTTCATCACACCTGACCACCCCGGCGAACGTGTCTGTGTTGGACCGGAGGTGCCTCCGCACACGGCGATCCATACGCTGACGCTGGCGCAGGTGGAACAGTATGACTGCGGGTCGAAGACACTGGCTGCCTTCCCAAAACAGCAAGCGGTGCCGGGAACAAAGATTCCTACCTTCGACCAGGTGCTCGATCTTGCGCCTCAGGGCAAGTTTGATTTCAACGTGGAGACGAAGAGCTTTCCCAGCCATCCGGAGCTGACGCCGACGCCGGAAGTGTTCGTGAAGCTGATCGACGACGCGGTGAAGAAGCACGGGCTTCAGTCTCGGGTAATTCTGCAGAGCTTCGATTTCCGCACGCTGGCGGCGATGAAGAAGCTCGATCCTTCGATCCGGCTTTCGGCGCTGGTCGGCGATCCAAAAGGCGACGAGATGATAGGCATCACCGATCACGATAAAGATTTTGTCTCGATCGGTAAGAAGACGGAGGCTCAGATTATCAGTCCGGATTTTCACCTGGTGACGCCAGAAAAGGTGGCTGCGGCGCATGCTGCCGGATTGCAGGTTGTTCCATGGACCGCGGATACTCCTGAGGAATGGCAGGCGCTGGTCGATGCCAAGGTCGATGCGATCATTACCGACGATCCTGAAGCGCTGGTGGTCTGGCTGCGGGAAAAGAAACTGCATCCATAGCTTTCGACAACGTAGTTGTTTCTTGCCATCCCCAGCGATACCGGAAGCTCGCATCGCTGGGATTCTTCGCCTGTGGCTCGGAATAACCACACTCGTTCTCGATAGCGGTGAAAGGATGATTTACCATCCTCTGCAATGTTGCTGATCGATTCCCAACTTACAGCCAGCGAAGTTCTCCACATCTTTCATCGGGATGAGCTGTATTTGTTTTTGGGTTCATCCTTTATGACGGTCGGACTGATTGCGCTGGGATTTATCGCCATCCGACGCAGATTCGACGCACTGCTTTTCTGGCTTGGGATATTCGCGATTCTCTATGGCGGTCGCCTATGGGTGCAGTCGAATTTCCTGGCCATGATGGTACCGCCCTCGAATTTCTTTTTCCGCCTCATCGTTGCCCAGGATTTCCTGGTCAGTATTCCGGGGTTTTTCTTTTTTCAGGCAAGCGGATATCTTGGCCGGATAGGCCGGATACTTACTCCGGTTTTTACCGTCCTTATGCTGTCTCTGCTGGTTGCCAACAGTCTGGGAGCGTCAGTACTGCTTCTGCGACACATTAACAATGGTGTCCTCATCGTTGCTCTGCTTATCCTGATCGCGCAGTCGTTTCTCCGCGATCGCAAGGCGGATACAAAAGACTTCGTCATAATTCGCAACGGTCTGCTCATCTTTGCCGCATTTGCTTTGTGGAACAACATTGTTGGCGCGTTCGGTTTTTATACGCGTGTAGAACCGTATGGCTTTGCCATATTCCTTTGCTGCCTGGGCTATGTGGCGTCGCGGCGTGCTGTGGAGCGTGATCAGCAGCTTAACGCTCTGCATAAGGAACTGGATGTAGCCAAACGCATCCAGCTTTCTATTCTTCCTCCAATGTTTCCTGTTTCGCCACACTTCAAAGTGGTGGCGCGCTATGTGCCGATGACTTCTGTGGCCGGTGACTTCTACGACTTCCTCGCCGTACAGGATGGGAAAGCCGGGTTGCTGATTGCCGACGTTTCCGGCCATGGGGTGCCCGCGGCGCTGATCGCGTCCATGGTGAAGCTGGCTGCTACTTCGCAGAAAGAACATGCGGCGCACCCGGCAGAACTACTGGCCGGAATGAATACGACTCTCTGCGGGAATACGCAGAACCAGTTTGTCACCGCTGCGTATGTGTACCTGGATGCTGAGGCGGGTGAACTGCGCTATGCCGCCGCCGGCCATCCGCCGATGTTGCTGATCCGCGACGGTGAGGTGACTACGGTTGAAGAAAACGGCATCATGCTGGCGTTGTTTTCGCACGCGGTCTATACGTCGATTGCCTGCAAGCTACGAAAGGGCGACCGGATTGTGCTTTATACCGATGGCATCATCGAAGCCGAGGACACGAAAGAAGAGCAGTTCGGCAGCGAGAGGCTTCGCGCGCTGCTGAGGGAATGCACTGGGTTTAGTCCGGATCAGACTGCAGACCTGATTCTTGCTCGGGTGCGGGCATGGTCTGTCGAGCAGGATGACGATCTGACTTTGCTGGTTTGTGATTACACCTAAAGGGAATATCCCTCCCTGTTTGGTACGAAGTTTTTTTCACCGGGCTAAAGGCCGCCGCTTCCACCTTAAATCTTGTATCCCATCATTCTGGCTCAGGCTGTTTTGCTATCCCACCCTTTGCTTCGCAAAGGATGGGGCACCCGGCACCCGGCCTCAACCTAAACACGCCCGCTTCTCGCTCGCGCTTGAATCGGAATAACCTCTTAAGCCTCCATATCTGGAGTGATATTCGCTTCTTTGCATCCTCTGGATTCTTCGTCGCTTTGCTCCGCAGAATGACGGCACTGCTGGATGGGAGACTCTAAAAAGGAAAGGGCATGACCGGAGTCATGCCTATGCCCTTCTGTATCTATTCTTAGCAATTTTGCCCATCAGGCTTGACGGGTCTTTTTATGCGTCGGCGTGCTGGAGGATCTCTTCGCGTTCCTCTTCGTCCTTCTGCTCTTCCTGTTTGGACTTTGGCAGAGCCACATTGAGGACATCCTCGATCTGGCGGGCATAATGGATCGCTACGCCTTCAATCTGCTCGGGCATCAGGTCTTCTTCCACGTTCAGCCGGTTCTCTGCCGGGAGGATGACTTGCTTGACGCCTGCACGTTTCGCGGCAAGGAACTTCTCCTTGATACCGCCAACGGGCAGGACATTGCCGCTGAGGGTGATTTCACCAGTCATCGCGGTCAACGGATGCACGGGAGTATCAGTCAGCAGAGAGATGAGCGCCGTCGCCATAGTCACGCCTGCCGAAGGACCGTCTTTAGGGATCGCGCCTGCGGGAACGTGAATGTGCAGGTCGATGTCCTTCATGAAGTCCTCTTCTAGACCAATCGACTTTGCGTTGGAACGGACCCAAGTAAGGGCGGCCTGCATGGATTCCTGCATGACTTCGCCAATCTGGCCGGTCATGGTGAATCCACCCTTGCCCTTCATCTTGTTTGCTTCGATGAAGAGCACGTCGCCGCCTGCCGGTGTCCACGCAAGGCCTACGGCCACGCCCGGACGCCGGGTGCGCTCGGCTATCTCGGTATCGACGCGAACTTTGATGCCGCCGAGGAACTCGTGAATGATTTCCTTGTTGACGACGAGCTTCTCCGTCTTGCCTTCCGCGATGCGGCGCGCCTGCTTGCGGCAGACGGTGCCGATCAACTGTTCAAGCTTACGCACGCCAGCTTCGCGTGTGTAATGGCGCACGATGTAGGAGATGGCTTCGTCAGGAAACTCGATGTTCTCGACCGTGATGCCGTTCTCCTTGATCTGGCGAGGGACGAGGTAGCGACGTGCGATGTGCCGCTTCTCTTCCTCGGTATAGCCCTGCAGGTCGATGATCTCCATACGATCGAGCAATGGTGCAGGCATCGTGTCCAGCATGTTTGCTGTGCAGATGAAGAGCACCTTCGACAGATCGAATGGCTGGTCGAGGTAGTTGTCGCGGAACGTGTTGTTCTGTTCCGGGTCGAGAACTTCGAGCAGCGCCGAGGCTGGATCGCCACGGAAATCGCGGCCCAGCTTGTCGATCTCGTCGAGCATGAAGACGGGATCATTCGTGCCTGCGCGACGCAGGTTCTGAATGATCTGGCCGGGCAGAGCGCCGATGTAAGTACGGCGATGTCCGCGAAGCTCGGCTTCGTCATGCATGCCGCCAAGCGAGATGCGCTGGAACTTGCGTCCCAGGGCACGGGCTACGCTGCGGCCCAGCGATGTTTTACCGACGCCTGGAGGTCCGACGAAGCAGAGGATAGGTCCCTTCATGTCAGGCTTGAGGCGACGCACGGCGAGGTAATCGAGAATGCGCTCCTTCACCTTCTTGAGGTCGTAGTGATCCTCGTCGAGGATTTCTTTTGCCTTGGAGATATCGACTTCTTCACCGGAAGACTTTGCCCACGGCAGAATGGCGAGCCACTCGATGTAGTTGCGCGTGAGCGAGTAGTCGGCGGCCATGGGAGACATGCGCGAGAGGCGGCTGAGCTCTTTCAGCGCTTCTTTCTTTGTCTCTTCCGGCATGCCGGCGTCTTCGATCTTCTGGCGAAGCTCTTCGATGTCCTTCTGGGCCTCGTCCTGTTCGCCGAGCTCCTTCTGGATGGCCTTGAGCTGTTCGCGCAGGTAGTAGTCACGCTGCGATTGCTGCACCTGATCCTGCACTTCGGACTGAATTTTGTTGCGCAGCTGCTGGACTTCGAGCTCTTTTACCAGGTGCTTGTTGAGGCGCTCCAGACGGGTGATGACGTTGGTGGTCTCAAGCAGGTCCTGACGATCCGCAGTGGTGAGGAACGGCAGCGAGGAGGCGACGAAGTCGCTAAGGCGCGCCGGGTCATCCATCTGCGAAGCGATAGTGGAAAGCTCGTCGGAAAGTGTCGGAGATGCAGAGACGATCTGCTGGAACTGCGAGAGAACGTTGCGCTGCAACGCTTCAAGTTCCGGTCCTTTTTCGGCCGGGGTTTCAGGGATCGCCTCAACGCTGGCGATCATGAAGGGTTCAGTCTGTGTAAATTCGCCCAGCTTGACGCGCTCCGTGCCTTCAGTGAAGACGAAGAGGCTCTGATTGGGCATCTTTACTACCTTGTGCACTGTCGCCAAGGTGCCGTAAGCATGCAAATCAGCTGGTTTGGGAGTGTCAAGATGCGCGTCGCGCTGCGCGACGACAACGATGGTCTTTTCCTCGCCAAGCGACTGTATAAGTTGGATGGAACTCTCGCGGCCAACCGTGAGCGGAAGAACGGCGTGCGGGAACAAAACCGTATCCCGCACCGGGAGAACGGGAAGAACCCGTCCTTCCGGGCGATCTTCGCGCTGCCTGGGGTCGCTCGGATGAATGACGCTGAGAAAGTCGCTAGCCATGAGTGCCTTCTTATCAGATTATATGATCTGATCGCAATTAATTTTAACTATTTGATTACAAATGCAGTAGAAAGTCGCAAATCCCGGTTCTAAGAGAAAAACCTATTGATACAGAAGAAGTTATTTGTTCCTTCGCGGGGGCTTCGGTCTGATTTCCCTGAAACATGCCAAGATTCTTCCTCCCGTTAGTCGTCAGAATGACGGCGGACATTTTTAGCCGTGCAGAAATTTTGATTCAGGCCAGTTTCTTCCAGTTTGGATGCAGATACGCAACTGAGACGCGCATCTGTTCCTTCCGGACTTTCATCGGCGTGAAACGGTACTAAGTTGAAAGGGAACCGAGATTATTCGGCTTGTGTAGCGGAGCGATATCGTCCGAGCTCTTTCACCATGGAACAGTGCTGGCGTAAGAGATCGAGCGCCTTGTCGGCCTGCGTCTGGGTTGAAAGCTGGAAATCGACATAGAAGACGTATTGCCAGGGCTTTCCCTGAACGGGACGCGACTCGATTTTGGTGAGATTGGTTCCCTGACTGGCGAAGACTTCGAGCGCGGAAACGAGTGTTCCCGGGCGGTTTTCGACGGTGAAGGCGAGACTGACTTTGTCGGCCCTGGAGTCGGGCAGCACATCTTGACGGCGGCGAATCTGGAAGAAGCGTGTGTAGTTCTCGGGATTGTCTTCGATGCCGGCGGCGAGGATTTCGCCGGAATAGTAGTGCGCAGCGCGTTCGCTGGCGATGGCGGCGGCTTTGCGGTCGCCTTGTTCGATGATGTGCTTGGCACTTCCGGCTGTGTCGTAAAAAGGAACAGCTTCGATAACCGGATGTTCGCTGAAAAACCTGCGGCACTGGGCAAGAGCGACGGGATGCGAGTAGGCGCGTGTGAGTTCGGCCAGCTGTGTGCCGGGTACTGCGATGAGGTTGTGGCGGATACGCAGGAGAGTCTCGCTGGCAACGGCTACGTCATGTGCGAGAAGAAGATCGTAGTGCTCGACGACCGATCCAGCCAGGCTGTTCTCGATGGGAATAACGGCGGCGTCGACTTCTTTGGAATTGAGGGCACGAAAGACGTCTGCCGATAAGGTGCAGGGGTAAATGGTTGCCTCAGGAAATTGCTTTGCTGCTGCTTCGTGGCTGAACGAACCTGGTTCACCTTGTATTGCGACCCGCATCCTGCTGACTTTCCTCCAAACCTTTTTTCTTCACGGCAACCCAAAAGGCGTCAAGCGCACCATATCACACCGTGGGCTATTTCATGCGGTAGGCAGCAAGCGAAGGCAAAGGAGAACGACGAGAATGCTTTGGACAATTTTTGTGATTCTGTTGGTGTTGTGGCTGGTGGGTCTGGTGAGTTTCCACGCAATTGGCTGGTATATCCACATCCTGTTGGTTGTGGCACTGATTGTGTTGTTGATCCAACTGATCAGCGGACGGCGCCCCGTAGTTTAACGACGCGCGGGCAATTTGTAAGCTAACCCGTCTCAGCCTTTTCATCGACTGAGACTCTACTCAATGGAGTGGTTATGAATAAGGACCAGGTAAGCGGAAAATTCGATCAAGCATCTGGCAAGGTAAAGGAAAAAGTCGGCGAAGCAGTTGGCAACCAGAACCTGGCCAACAAGGGCCTGGCCGAGCAGGTAAAGGGCGCGGCGAAGGAGACATGGGGCAACGCCAAGGAAGTTGCCAAGGATAATACTGATGCCAACCGTCGCGAGGCGGAAGCCAAGGCAAATGATACTCGGGAGCACGTTTCCAACAAGGTGCAGGACATGAAGGAACGCGTCAACGAGAACATTGACCGGCACAGCAAACCAGCATAGTTCCTACTGTTTCAAAAAGCCCCGCTATATGCGGGGCTTTTCTTTTTGGCAGGAGGTTAACGCCGGATCAGCAAGGCGGCGGCTACGAAAATAAAGAAGACGACGGAGATGACGCCGTTCATGGTGAAGAAGGCTGCGTTCAGACGGCGCATGTCGGTTGGCGAAACGATGAGGTGCTCGTAGAGCAGCAGTGCGGCAACCAAGGCTATGCCGACGAGGGCGATGGGGCCCAGTGCGAAGAGATGAACGAGCCACAGCAGCAATCCGAGCATGGCTGCGTGCATGATGCGCGCAACCCAGAAAGCTCCTGAAATTCCAATGGCACAAGGAATGCTGTTCAATCCGTGAGCGCGGTCATGCTCCGCGTCCTGGCAGGCATAGAGCACGTCAAAACCTGCGACCCAGAATAATACGGCAGCGGTAAGCACCAGAATGCGGGGATCGAGCGTGCCACGAATGGCGATCCACGCGGCCGATGGAGCGCTGCCCAGCGCGAGGCCGAGAAACAGATGCGACCAGCGCGTGAAGCGCTTGGTATAGGAGTAAAGCAATACGATAGCGAGAGCCAGCGGTGAAAGATAGAACGCGAGGCGATTCAACTGCGAAGTCGCGAGGATGAAGAGCACGGCCATGAAGATGGTGAAGGCCGCGACGAAGCCACGTGAGAGATGTCCGGCGGGAATGGCGCGCATGCTGGTGCGGGGATTCGCCGCGTCGAGATCGGCATCGACCCAGCGATTGAAGGCCATCGCCGCGGACCGGGCTGTGACCATGCAGACGACGATCCAGAGAATCTGAAACGAACGAGGCCAGCCCCCGGCTGCCAGCATGGCACCTGTGAGGGCGAATGGGAGAGCAAAGATTGAATGCTCCCACTTGATCATTTCAAGAGTAGTGCCGACGCTTCGCAGCAGTGCCATCTTTGTTCGTAACAGCTCCTGTTAACAGTTTAAGCCAAAAGAAACGGCCCGCCGCAGCGAGGCCGTTGTGATAGCGATGCAAATCAGGCTATTTCTTCTCAGGCTGATTTGCGACGACGAGATTGTTGGTTACCTTGAAGACTCCAGGCACAGAGTTGGCACGAATTCCAGCGGCGTCCTTGTCTGCCTGACTGTCGACTACGCCATAGAGCGTGACATTACCGTTCTGCACCGAGATGCGTATTGGTTTGCCGGGATCGATGGCGTACTTATTCAGGCTGGGGAATCCGTATACTGCGCGGTATACCGCGATGCGGCTGCGATCATCCATCGGCGATACCGGATCGACCTGGATATCGTTGACGACGTCTTTCACGCCCTTGGTGTTGGCGGCTACGGCGACGGCTGAATCGGCATCCACTGGACCGTAGGCATGACCACCGAGGGTTACGACGCCGTTCTGCACCTGCACACCAATTGCGTTGAAAGCCGTGGTTCCATAGCCGACGCGGTCATACTGAATTGCCCTTACGAGCTTATCCTGCAATTCCGCATCAGGAATTTCAGGGCCTTCGACTTCAATATTGTTCTCGATGCCTTTCACGTTCTTGATGCGATGGGCACGCTTGTCGGCATCGGCTTTGGTATCGTAGACATCTACCGTTCCGGTGAGTGTCACGACCCCATTTTCGACCGACGCTTTTACATCTTTGAATTTCGACTTATTGAGCGCCTTGTTTTGAACTTCGGCCAGTATCTGGTTGTCTTTGCCCGCATCCTGAGCGATGGCCATGGTGGATGGGGTGGGAATGAACGCAGGCGAAACCGCCAACAAAGCAGCTACGAAAACAGGAGTGAGACTGCGTAGTACATTTTTCATTTATTGCTCTCCTGGCTGCGCAAACAAAAAAGGATTTAAAGCAGCCGTCTGTTTCCTCGGACACATTCTACCCGCATTTGGTTGCGGTAGCGGTTCGAAAATTTTTTAATGACAGCACAAAGTGATGTGGCCTAACGGTAACGTCTGTGCACTTTAAACAAGAGACTGAATACACCGGATTCATCGCGCACCGCCAGAACGGATACTGTCGACGTTACGTTGACCTCGGCCTGGATCAATTGCTGTGCGGTTGAGTTGATGTTCGTCGCGTAGGTGAGGGTCGCATTTTTTGAGACCTGCTGCGAGACGGTGATACGCGCGGTAGAGTTGCCGACCGAGCCGACCCAGGAAGGATCGATTTTTACGCTGCCACCGCCGAATAATTTTTGAATCCGGCTGCTGATGGTTGCATTGAGCGCGCCGCCGAGCAGAGCGTCTGCCGAGGTATTGACGCCCGCCTGCTGTGCCTGCATGGAGTAAATCTGTTGCTCCTCCTGCGTGCGGCCCATGGCTAAGAGCGAGAAGATGTCCTGCTGGCTCAGCGGCGGCTCAGAGCGGAAGTTAGGCGACAAGTTGTCGGGTGTTCCATGCAGCCCGATAGTGATGTCATAGTCCTCGACGTGCGCCGTGGCGTCGAGGTCGATGGTCGGCTCGATGCGCACAGGATTATTGAAATAAATATCGCCATGCTGCAGCTGATATTTCGTTCCGGCAAATGTGGCGCTACCTTCGGTGACGTTGATGTGTCCCAGCACTGTGGGCTGGGCGACGGTGCCGTGCACGCGTATATCGACGTCTCCGGCGAGCTTGGCAAATGAGTTCTGGAAATCGAGCTCAGGCGCAGACGTGACGTGGATATTCAGCCGCACACGATTTGAAAAGGCATTCGGATCAGGCGGAGGCGCCACGCCGCTTGCGGGACCGCCGAAGCTGGCGAAATCGAGATTCGGGCTGATGGTAAAGCGCGTCAACAGAACGCTGCCGCCGAGTGTAAGGCTGTTCTGCGTGCCCTGCAGACGCAGCTTCGTGTTGATCATGGAACTAATGCCGGCGGGATAGCGGATACGGATATCGGTTCCGGTGGCTGTGAGATCGGAATAGATTCCCTGCTGGTAGGTGATAAAGCCGGTGATGCTGATGTGGCCGCCGCCCGTGACTCCAGTGAGATCTTTTACCTGCAGGCGATCCTGATCGAAGATAAGTGTGCCATTCAGCTGGCTGAGGCCGTTGGGAACGTCTTCGATGCTCATGGCACCATTTGCAAACTGCATCTGCCCGGTCAGCTCTGGGCGGTCTGTGCTGCCACTTGCATCCACGGTGAAGGTGACCTCACCGGAAGATGTGACGGTCGAATCGAGCGTCTGCAGCAGCTTTAAATTGACTGAGCCTTGCGTGTGCGCGTTGATGAGATGGTTAGTGCTGAAGATGCCGACGCGTCCCTGCACACGCAGATCGGTGTTGTCGCCGGTGATGTGAAGCGGATCGAGCTGCATGACGCCGTTGGTGAGCCGAGCATGCAGCGGTCCGTCGCTCTTGAGTGGAATGCCGCCGAGCGCAACCGAGAGCTGGCTGATCTGCACGTCGCCCTGCAGTTGACGCGGCTGGCTCAGCGGTCCGCTCACGGTCAAGACTCCGGAGATCGACGAGTGCCCTTTCACCCCTTGCACGTTGAACATTTCGAGAAAAGGATTGATGTCGAGGTTCGTCAACGATGCACGTGCCTGTGCGGTGTAATCGCCTGAGATTGACGTCTGTCCATTCACCTGCAGCGATGCTGTGCCCAGATGTCCGGCTACGGCCATGAGCAGATTGTTGTGGTCGGTGTGGGCTTCAAGATCGACAGCACCATTCTGCTGACTGCCTACTGTGATCTTTGTCAGATGAGCTGTGGCCTGGATGTTCGGAGCCTGCGCGGTTCCGGAACCTTCTGCAGAAAAGACAAGCTGGCCTGTGATTGGGTATTTCTCACTTTTGAAGTGCTCGGTGTGACTAAGATCGAAGTCGCTGCCATCGGCCTGGAAATGGAACTGCTTTGTGCGCGTTCCGAAGCCGCCGCTGCCTGTGATCCGGCCGCCATCCTGCAGGAACGTGAGTTTTGCGATAGCGATTTCATCGCCAGCAAATTTCAGATCCACATTCAGGCTGTGATAGGGCTCGCCGTAAGCCTGGCCTCCCTGAATGGAAAGATGGCCACCGCCATTCAGATTGTTGATCTGGCCTCCTGCGCGGGCATTCAGATTTACCGTTCCGGTGACTGGAATATTCTGGCCCGCCATAGCCAGAACCTCATCGATCGCAGCATTCTGCACCTGTACGTCGGCACTGATTGCCGATTCCTCGTCGAATGCCTCGTGATGCGCAGAGATATGGTGCGCCTGCACCTGCCCTGAAGCGTGAATGGATGTCTTGCCGTGCGTGAGTACAGCCTGCTGAATGGCGATCAGCCGCGATGAGTATTCAGCATCGGCTACGAGGGAATCCCAGTGGATGGTGCGCTCGGCAGCCACTGGAGCCGCGGTCGGCTGCTGCTCAGGCGGCGTGGGTGACGCAGGAGGAGCCGCGCTCACCTGTTGTACAGCGGGTGCGGGCTCTGCGGCAGGCAGCACGACGTCGAAGTTGTTTGCGACGAGGTGGCCTTTTACATCCGGGTCTACGAGACTGCCGGATACTGTTCCGTGAAATTGCGCCTGCCCCTGCAGATGCAGCGGAATCGCCTGCACGCCCTTCTTTCCTTGCGAGCTGACGCCTAACGCTGTAAGGGCTTCGTCGAATTCACCGAGATTGGTCGTCTCAAGATTTACCTGCAGTGTCGACGGGCGGCTGACAGGGTATACACCGAGGCCTCCGGAGACGTCCACTTGCGTACCCGGCGTGTGCGCCTGCAGCTGCTTGATCTGCACATTGCCGTTCTTCTGAGAGTAGGTTGCGTCTACGACTCCGGTGAGCGGCACCTCGTTTGCGGGGGTCCGTGCTGAAGGCGACAAAATAACGGCGGCGTGCGCGGATAGATCGGAGGCGTCTCCGGTCCAATCGACCGCTCCGGTGCCGACCGCTATTGTGTCGAAGCCGAGCTCTTGATATTCGCGCGGCGCAACGGTGGCCATTAATGTGTGCAGCGTAATGCCGCTGAACTTTGCGCGGATGGTACCCCGCATGACAGACGGCGTAGACGGCTGGCCGGGCTGTGCGAGAGCCGTGCCAAGCCAGTCAGTGAGCCGCAGCTCGGCGGTTACGTTACCACCGCGTGGGATGCGTGCTCGGATGTTGGCGAGAGCGAGTTCTTTTTCGGTTGCGTTCAATTGCGTGTCCACGTCGATACCGCTGATGCGCACGGTGTCAACGTGATAACCGGCACCAGAGACATGGATTGGGCCGGAGAGAACAAATTGCGTCCGTGTTCCCTGCCCTTTTAAGTTGAGATCGACAATGCCGCGGTCCACTCCGTCCACGGGGGCCAGCGCCATCACCTGACGTACGTCGATTTTTCCCTGCGCTGCCAGATTCCATTGCGGGTTCGCGAAATCATTGACGGCGGCTGTTGCGGTGAGGACTGACGATCCGCTCTGGAGCTTGAGCTGCGATACGTTGAGCGTGTTGCGGCCCATGTCGACGGAGAGATCAATCTGCGAATTCAGTGGCGGCGCTTTTCCCTGCTGCGCTACAACGTCGGCAGCATGCACCGTCGCCAGATAGTGATCGCGCAGCGGAGCATAGGTGACGACGACGCCAAGATCATTGGCGGCGAGATTAAAAGGTGTTGTGCGTTGATTGACGATGGCGACGCCGTTATGAACTTCGGTCCTGCCTACCTTGAGATCAAAGAGCGTGTCCGTTATCGGCTTGCCGCTACTCTCGGTTTTCGGAGTGGGCTGATTCGTCGAGCCATTCGGATAAACGATGAGATGGATGACTGGATGATCGGCTTCGAGGTAATTCAGGTCTACCTTCGGACTGAAGAAAGAGAGTATTTTTATGCGGACATAGATACGGTCGACGTGAGCATAAGGAATCTCGCCGGGCGCCTCGAGACCGTGGATCGTCAATTCATCGGCCTCAAATGCAAGATGGCGTATCGACCACTTGAATACACCGAGTTCGACGCGTCCGCCGGTGGCCTGCTCGAGGGTCGAAACCAGCTTTTCACGCACCAGATTCTGGAACTGCTGCGTAGAGGCATACCAGATGATTCCGCCGACCAGCAGAAGCAGAACAACAAATGCGACTGCGAGCACACGCAGCCACACTTTCTTCTTTGGCGCGGGCGCTGGCGGCGCGCTGGGCGGCGGCAGTGGCTGCGTACTCACTCTCCACCCTCATCGTCAGAGCCGCTGTTTTGTCCGTAAGCAGGATCGAGAATCTGCACGCTGCCCTGCTCACGCAGATTTTCCAGCCAGTCATGCAGCATCGAATTCACCTGTTGCTGGAGCAGAATCTCCTGAATCCGCGGGGCGACGCTGTTGAGCGTTGGCGCTTTCTGCTTCTCTTTTTCAAAGGTCGGCACAATGGTCGCCTGATAATACTTCTGCATGTCCTGCCGCGAGATGCGGATGCTTGAGCCGAACCGCAGGTTGATGAACTTGAGAATCTCAAGACGCTGGCGCCAGTAGGCTTCTACTTCATCCTCAGTCAGTAAGTTTGCCTTGAGAAATGCATGCCAGCCCTCGTCGGTGGTGCATTTAGCGCTTTTGCAAGCCGGAAGATCTTCGCGGAGCTCGGCAAGGCTCTTGTGTACTTCGTCGTCGGTTACGGCATATTTGATTTGCTGCTGCTCTCTCATCTGCCTCAGCATCAGATTGCGGGTGATGAGTCTGCGCGCGGCACGTTCCTTCGTATTCTGTCCTTGCGGAGCGATGATGGGCTGCAAAACGACGAGGCGCATCTCTTCATGCACATCGCTCTCCAACAACACATCCCCGTTGACGAGGGCGATGACACGATCGAGCACGATCGGCTGCTCGCCGGAAGCCGGCGGCGCAGTATTGGCAGGCGCTTGCGCCAGGACACGCCCGCACAGGCAGATTCCGAATGCTGCAAGCAGCCAGGCTCTTCGTATCTGTATCCGTCTCATCATCAGAATGCCTGCCCGATGCTGAAGAAGAAGTTGAAATGGCCGGCCTGTCCTACATGCGGATTCTCAATCGGATTCGTCGGATTGGAGTAGTCGTAGATGATGGGATAAATCGGCGGATTCAGGTTATAGCTGAAATCGAAACGTACCGGCCCTATAGGCGTGTGGTAGCGTGCACCTAATCCGACGGCATGGGAAAAATAGTTGAAGCTGCATGTCCCGGCTCCGCCAGTGCTGGAATCAGAATGTGGAACTTCCTGGTCAGCCAGACTCAGGTCTTTACAGGTATCTCGATGGGGCTGTTGCACGCGGACGAAGCTGGGCCAGATATCAGAGGCGTTCTCAAAGACGTTCCCCATATCGTGAAAGAGCACGAAGCCGAGGCTGTTGCCCACGTATGGCAGCGTCGGGTTGGGCATGCGAAGCTCGGTACTGTTGATAAATGCGCCTGCTCCGCCGATTGGAAAGCCCGTCACCGAATCGCGCGGTCCAGCGGCGTTGATGCCGAAACCGCGATGTGATTGCGCGCCGCCGGCATAGAGCCGTTCCGGCAGCGGAATCATCTGGTACTGTTCTCCTCCGTAAGAACGCTCGGCGGCGTATCGTGTACTGCGAGCCACGACCCACCTGTTCAGGTTGCCGAAGCGGTAGAAAGTGGAGTTGGTCGCGTCGAAGCGGTTAAAGTCGGCCTCCGATCCAAAATGCGAATCAGCCCACGATTCCTGAATTGTGTTGTATGTGCCGCTGACGGCGTCGAGAGGAGTGGGCGTGCGTGTGTCGCGAATCCATGTAATTCCGGGGCCGCCGACGCGCACCGGTTCGGAGACCAGTGGAATTTCATCCGGCGCAACCTGCACGCTGTTGGGATCGACTTTTACGCGGCGATAGCTGAACAGATAGATCAGAGTGTTCGGCTTATTCACGTGATGGGTCACGCGAACCGATCCCTCCAGGCGCGACGATGCATAGGTTGTTACATCCTGCGCATTCGTGTATCCGCCGGAAAGAATCGCATCGAACTTAGGGTTATTAAATAGATGGGGATTGGAGAAGATGAACTGTACCCTCTGCTCGAGCGAGCCATAAGTTGTGTTCAGCGAGATGGACTTGTCGGTGCCGCGCAGGTTGATGCGTGAAACATTGAACAGCACGGCCGGCGTGACGCCGGTATTTCCGTTCGGGCTGCAGTGGTAGGTCGAGGGATCAATACCCAGTGCGATCAGCGAAGACGGATTGAGGCAATTGCTCTGCGGGTTTCCGGTCTGAGCCTGAAAGCCGAAGCCATAGCTGAGGGCCCAGCGCCGGGCCTCGGTGAATTGCAGCAGCACATTTTTACGCAGCTCGTAGCCTTGCGGATTCTGAATGGCGGTGTTGACCTGGTTAAAGAGCGTGAGGTCGTAAAGCTTACGCTGCGTGTCGAGCAACGCGGTCTGATTGAGAGGATCGCCTGGATGGATCAGAACGCGGTCCTCGATCGTTGTAGGACGGGTGTAATGCAACCCCGAGATCAACACGCGATTGACGAAGACCTGCTCGCCCTCGGAGATATCCATGGTTATATCGATAAGATTCGCATTCGCTGATGACGGCCTCTGCGTCAGATTTACTTCTACTTTGCCGAAGCCGTGGCTTAAATAGTAAGTCAGGATTGCATCACGATCCTGTGCAATATTCAGCGAAGAATAGGGCTGGCCTGACTGCGTATTGAGCAGCGGGGTAAGAGTAGACAGTGGAATCTGGCCCGATCCATTGATGACATAGGCGCCGATGCGTTGCTGAACGCCTTCATCGATGGTGTAGTCAATGCTAAGTTCGGCCTCTTTCAAAGGCTTTCCACCCTCAGTATCAATATCCTTCACTTCCGGTGTCACTTTCACATTGCTGAAACCGTTGCTTTGATAAAGGGCGACGATCGCGTTCACGTCGGCCTGCCCGAGAGCCTGGCTGTAAAGCCCATGCCGATACACTACCGTCGCCTTCTCGACGCTCAATCTTTGACGAATCAGAGTGTTGTCGAAGTACTTGTTCCCCCGAATATTTACTGCGACGACCTTGTGCACTACGCCCTGCGTGACGGTGAAGGTAATGATGGAATGCTGTGGGTCGACCTTCGCCTCTTCATGCGTGACCTTCACATCGAAGTAGCCGTCACGCTGAAAGTAATCGCGGATGCGGCGGTCGCCTTCGTTCAACAGATCCTGATCGACCGTGCCTTCCTCGTAGACGGGCACAAGATCCTTGATCTTTCCCTTGCTGAGATTGGCGCCATTTACGAGAATTTGAACGAGCGGGCCTCTTTGAGTGGTGAAGGCGTAATCGAGATGATTTACGGGCGGCTGATACTCGCGCGAATCCAGCTTCACAGTGGCTTCAAGGCGGTCCTTCTTCTGATAATTCTTCCGCAGGCGGCCCAGTGCGCGGCTGACCGTATCGCGATTGACCTTCGAGTTCTCCTTTAGCTTGCCCTTCTTTCGAAACTGTTCGACCGTCATGTCGCCGTCGCCCCGCACGGCGACATTTCCAACTCGCACCTGCATACCCTGCACAATCTGAAAGGCGACACTTACCTGAAAATTTGAGTCGTCAACCGTAGTACTGGCAAATATCTTTGCCTGGTAGTAACCGTTTCCCTCCAGAGTCTGCTGAATAAGCTTCTGCGCTTCGAGCAATTTGCTGTCGGTGAAGATTGTGCCTGCGTTCATTCTCGTCGCCCGCTCCAGGACACCGGAGAGGCGTTCGCTCTTCACTCCGTTGACGGTCACGCGGCCAACAAAATAATTTGGTGCGCCGGTGAAAATGATCGTCACCGCGTTTCCGTGACGCACGCCTTCCACGGAGATGTCCTTGTAGAGGCCGGTCTCGTATAGACGCCGCAGACTCTCGCGCACTTTCATCGGGTCGAGCGCCTGGTGCGGCTGCTGCGCGAGTTGATCGGGCAGCGGAGCAAGCCGTTCATCGTCAATTCCCTTGAATTGCACCGCCTCCACCTGCAGCCCCGCCCAGCTGCGCAGGGTGCTGTACTGGACCTGATCATCGGAAGGAGCCTGTGGCTGCGTAGCCTGTGCAAAACAAACGGACAGGCTGGCCAGAACGAGGGTGCCTGCTCCGCGAACGGCTTTGCGCCAGATACCAGTCCAGAATTTGCAGCAAAAATCCAATCGCTACCCTCGATCCCCGAGCTTTAGGATGCAGCCTTGCATCTTTCGGCAAACTTCCTCCCCGAAGATGGAAGCGCCGTCAACTTTCTATACTAACCAGAGACGTTTAGAGCCGAGGACATAACTAAAATGTCGAGCAAGGAAAGGGAAACCATGCAGACCGCACAGGTTGCCGAAAGGTATTCACGTCAGATTTTATATCCCGGAATCGGCGTGGAGGGACAGCAAAAGCTCAAAAAAGCCCATGTGGCGATTGTAGGATGCGGAGCGACGGGTGCAGCTTCGGCCGGCCTGCTTGCCCGTGCCGGCGTGGGTACACTCACACTGATCGACCGGGACTTTGTGGAAGAGAGCAACCTGCAGCGGCAGGTGCTTTTCGATGAAGAGGATGCGCGTTTGGCTTTGCCGAAGGCGGAGGCTGCGCGGCGCAAAATTATGCTTTTCAACAGCGAAATAACAGTCAAGCCACAGATTGCCGATCTTGTCCCGGCAAATATTCACGAACTGCTTTCCGGCGCAGACTTGGTTCTCGATGCCACCGACAACTTCGAAACCCGCTACCTTATCAACGACTACGCGGTGGAGCAGCAAAAACCCTGGATCTATGCTGCGGCGATCGGCGCGTATGCGGTCACCATGAATATCGTTCCTGAAGAGACCGCCTGCCTTGCCTGCATCTTTCCCAAACCGCCGGGCGGCACGGTGGAAACCTGCGATACTGCTGGAATTCTTAATTCCGCCGTGAACCTTGCTGCCTCGATCGAGGTAACGGAGGCGCTCAAACTGCTCACGGGAGCGAAGGATAAGCTACGACGAAGCCTGCTGTCGTTTGACCTGTGGACGAATGAGCGTTCCGAGGTTGCTGCCAGCCGTCCGAGGGCGGACTGCGAAGTCTGCCAGCAGCGGGATTTCGCGCATTTACGCGGCGAAGGCCGGCCTCACATTACTCTCTGTGGCCGCAACTCGGTGCAGATTCACGAGCATCATCGGCCCGTCGATTTCGCTGAAATGGAAGCGAGGCTCCGGCCGCACGGCACGGTTCGCTTCAACAATCTGCTTCTGCGTTTCGAGCGCGACGCCTATATTATTACCGTTTTTGCCGATGGACGAGCGCTGATCCAAGGCACCACGGACATTACACAGGCGCGCAGCCTCTATGCACGATTTATCGGTTCTTAGCGAGCCAAGTTCTCATAGCGGCAACCATATGCGGTGGCAACCATTTGCGGGCGATCGCCTTCTTACCTTCAGCCCTAAAAATGTTTGCAACGAAACGGATTCTTCATGAACCTTGCACTAAAGACGAAATCCGATAATCCATTGACGGAAAACGCAAAGCGTGGAATTTTCAAGACAGGCGGACTGCGGATGAACGCAAGACCTACGGAAGAACAGAAACCCATACAACACATGCGCAGAAATCCCCCGATCGCAGGCGAAGCCGAGGCTATTGCAAAGGCCCAGGCTGGCGATGGGCACTCATTCGAAATTCTTTATTCACTACACAAACGTCGGGTCTATTCCCTTTGCCTGCGTATGCTGGGCAATGTTGCGGAAGCCGAGGACCTGACCCAGGAAGCATTTCTTCAGCTTTACCGTAAGATCGGCACCTTTCGCGGTGATTCTGCATTCTCGACGTGGCTTCATCGTCTCGCCGTGAATGTAGTGCTCATGCACCTGAGAAAGAAAGGCTTGCCGCAAGTATCACTGGAAGAGACGCTGGAGCCTTCACAGGATGACGGCCCACGTAAAGACATTGGAGAGCGCGACCTCGTTCTGTCGGGCTCCATCGACCGTGTCGCCCTGGAGCGCGCTGTTGAAAACCTGCCTCCCGGCTACAGACTAGTTTTTGTGCTGCACGACGTGGAAGGTTATGAACACAACGAAATTGCGGACATGCTGAGCTGCTCCATCGGTAACAGCAAGTCGCAGTTGCACAAAGCGCGCATGAAGCTGCGCGATCTTCTCCGCTCCGGCCAGAGGAAAGAGGAGTCGATTGCATGAGCAGTGCACGCAACCTGCAAGATGGGACATCAATGAATTGCGCGGAATTTCAAGAGAAACTGCCTGAACTGTTCGAATCGGGCGCAAACGTAAGCCAGGAAGAGCATGTGCAGGGCTGCGAGACTTGCTCGGCGCTTGTGAGGGACCTGGAGTACATCGCAGCGCAGGCGAAACTGCTATTGCCGATCCACGATCCCAGCCCGGTGGTCTGGGACAACATTCAATCAGCGATCCGCAGCGATCATGGAGCGGACAGCAAAACTGCGGTTCACTCTGGCAAACGAACATAGCCTGCGGCGTCAAGCGTTCTTATAATGCAGAGAACGCATGGAGATAAAGGTCCAATTACCAGCGAGCATCTCGCGGGTCGTCCTGGTGGGATTTATGGGCGCCGGCAAATCAAGTGTCGGCGCATTGCTCGCGCCACGGCTTCAGTGGAGTTTTCTGGACGTAGACCATGTGCTTGAATCGCGCATGGGCACTTCGATTGCAGAGATGTTTGCGACGTACGGTGAAGCGGAGTTTCGCCGACTGGAAGCGGATCTGATTCGGGAATTGCTGGATGAAGATCGGCTGGTGCTGGCGCTGGGGGGCGGGGCTATGGAGTCGTCGGCTACACGCGAACTTTTGCTCCGAGCACCCGATACCTGCATAATCTTCCTGAAAGCTCCACTTGAAGTATTAATTTCTCGCTGCGAACAACAGCCAGGAGCAGCAATTCGCCCGGTGTTGAACGATCGTGAGCGTCTGCTGACCCGTTTCGAGTCGCGCCTGCCGCACTATGAAAGTGCGCACATGACCGTAGAAACAGCGTTCCTGAATACCGAGGAAGCATCGCAGGTGATTTTCACCGCAGTTAGCGCCCTGCTCAAGGACAATATCCCCGCATGACCGATACGCTCGCCCCACGACGCCGGAGCTTACGCAGCGATATCGTTTTTACATTTTCTCTAGCAATCGGCCTATACCTCGCTTGGTATGTGCGCGAGGTGCTGGTGCTGCTGTATGTGAGCGCCCTCTTTGCTGTTGTGCTGATGCCTGTGCTGGGCGGCATCATGAAGCTGCGCATCGGCAAGTGGAGTCCCGGGCGCGGCGCTGCTATCGGTATTCTCTTCCTCGTTGCTGCGGGCTGCATAACGCTTTTCGCCGTTTTCGCGCTTCCTCCCGTCGTGCGGGATATTCGTGAATTCATTAACGAAATGCCTACACGAGGGCCGCAACTGCTCTCTCGTGTCCGCCGCATTCCGTTAATGCAAAGGGTGGATGTGGCGACCCTGAATGAGAAATTGCAGGACTTTGCGGGAAATTTCGCCACTTATATGCTGCTCTCGATCCGTCATTGGGCGAACAAGCTCTTCGACATCATCACGGCCATCATCCTCACTGTCTATTTCATGCTGGAAGGGGAGAACGCATATCACTGGGTCCTGAGTTTCTTCCCCGTCGGCATGAGGCAGCGGCTTGATATGACGCTGGCTCGTGCGGAACGCCGGATGGGCAAATGGCTACTGGGCCAGGGCACGCTGATGCTGATTCTCGGCGTTTCCAGCACCATTCTCTTCGTCGCGCTCAATGTTCGTTATGCCTATGCGCTCGGGGTGTTGATGGGACTCTTCAATATCATCCCCATCGCCGGAGCGATCGTTACCGTCACACTCGCGATTCTTGTGGCCGCTATCGACTCCTGGGGGCGCGTTCTCGGCATTGTCATTTTTTACGCGATCTACGCGCAGGTGGAAACATCGTTTCTTACGCCGCGCATCATGCGCTCCAGCGTCGATCTGCCTGGTCTCGCTGTGATCGTAGCTCTGTTGCTGGGGTCTGCCTTCGACGGTATCGTGGGCGCCATGGTGGCGGTACCGACGGCGGTTCTCGTTGCCGTGCTGCTGAACGAATATGCGGTCAAGTCCGAGCCAATCATCTCTGAGCCCAAACCTGTAAGTTCTATTCAGATTTAAACCAAATTTGAAAAACTTTCGCGGAAAACTCGCAGCCGCCTCTCGCTTGGTATGATGGGGAGTGGTCCCAGCCGCACAATTCCCCATATTCCGGGTAGCCCAATGACGCCAGCCGCGTCGGCGCCGCCGGCCCTATCCGCTACTGTCACCGAAGAACGCTCCACGGTTGCGGCAGCGGGAGACGGCCATCCCCATCTTCGCGCAGGCGAAACCGCTTCGCGCATTGCGGATTACGCTGAACTCTTCAAATTTCGCGTGACTTCGCTTGTCGTGATGACGGCGTGGGCAGGTTTTTATCTCGGATCGATGCGAAGCGGCATCAGCAGCGTACAACCGGGTTTGATTGCTGCGTTGCTTGGGATCGGTCTGGTCTCCGCCGGTTCCGCTGCCTTGAACGAAGTGCTGGAGCGCAAGCTGGATGCAAAGATGATCCGCACGGCGCAGCGTCCGGCTGCTTCCGGACGCATCAGCCTGACCCACGGATTGATCCTAGGCATGTCCGCCATGATCGCCGGGGCCGTATGGCTTACATACGCGACGAATCTCGTCACCGGAACACTGACGCTGATCACCGCTTTCAGTTATGTAGCGATATATACGCCGCTCAAGCGCTACACCACACTCGCTACTTTCATCGGGGCCTTTCCCGGAGCGATGCCTCCGTTGCTGGGTTGGACGGCTGCGCGCGGCACAATCGAGTGGCCAGCGGTTGCGCTCTTCGCCATTCTTTTTGTCTGGCAGTTCCCTCACTTTATGGCCATTGCGTGGCTTTACAAAGAAGATTACGGACGCGCCGGCATTCGCATGCTGCCGGTGGTGCAGCCAGACGGCTGGTCCACGGTACTTGAGGCGCTGACGTACGCGGTGCTGATGATCCCGGTCAGCCTGTTGCCCGTCTATCTGCACATCGCAGGTAAGATTTATGGAGTCACCGCCCTGTTGCTGGGCCTTGTTTATCTGGGATACACCATCCGCTTTGGACGCATCACACGCGCTCGCAGCATTGTGGAGTCGAAGATGTATGCACGTGATCTGCTGAAGGTCAGCGTCATCTATCTGCCCGTGCTGCTCATTGTTCTCATGCTGAACGCGTCAGGAAAGTAGTTTCTATGGCAACCGTGATTCGATCAACCCCAACGCCTAAGAACCTCACCGGCAACAAAGCCGGGGAGCTGCAGCCCATCAGCATCGTCGACCTGAGCCACAATTACGGAGAGAGGACCGCGCTCGACCATCTTACGTTCCAGGTGCGGCCTGCGGAGATTTTCGGCTTACTCGGACCGAACGGCAGCGGCAAGACGACGCTCTTCCGCATTCTCTCGACGTTGATGGTGCCGACCGGCGGCAAGGCTTATCTTCAGGGATTCGACGCTGCGCGTGAGCCGAATAAAGTTCGCCAGCAGACCGGCATCGTCTTTCAGGCGCGAAGCCTCGACATCAAACTGACCGTCGCTGAGAATCTGAAGCACCAGGGACATCTTTATGGTCTGAAGGGCGCTACGCTGAAACGCCGCATGGAAGAAGTACTGGCCCGCGTTGGATTATCGGACCGCGCAAAGGACACTGTCGAAACTCTCTCCGGCGGGATGCAGCGCCGAGTCGAGCTGGCCAAGGGTCTTATTCATTCACCTTCGATTCTGCTGCTCGATGAGCCTTCTACCGGCCTCGATCCTGGTGCGCGTCGCGATGTGTGGCAGTACCTGCGCATGTTGCGCGACGAAGAAGGCGTCTCGATTCTTGTGACCACACACTTGATGGAAGAGGCGGAGCATTGCGACCGGCTGGCCATTCTGAACGAAGGCAAACTGGTAGCGCTGGGATCGCCGCTTGAGTTGAAGTCAGAGATTGGCGGCGATGTGGTTACGTTTGAAACTGCGGATGCATTAGCGGCAGAAGCTCTTTCGCAGAAAATTGCCAATCGCTTCATCCTCTCTCCGTCGGTGCTGGGAAATGCTGTTCGGCTGGAGCATGAGCAAGGCCATAAGTTCGTTACAGAAGTGGTTGAAGCCTTTCCCGGCCTCGTGGACGGCATCTCGGTGGCCAAGCCCAGCCTGGAGGATGTCTTCATCCAGCGCACTGGCCATCGCTTCTGGACGGAAAGGGAGTCAGCGTAATGGCTACTGTTGTTGCAACCGCTTCCGCTCCCCGGATTCATCAGCCGCGAAAAGTCGGCATCTGGACGCCCGCATACACGCTCTGGCTTCGCGAGATCGTGCGCTTCTATCGCCAGAAGGCGCGCGTGGTCGGCGTGATCGCGTCTCCGCTTCTCTTTTGGTTTGTCCTTGGCTCTGGCTTCGCTCACAGCTTTCATAGCGGCAGCGCCGGATCAGGTGAATACCTCGGCTACTTTTTTCCTGGCGCCGTGGTGATGATTGTCCTCTTCACCGCGATCTTCAGCATGATGTCGCTCATTCAGGATCGCAACGAGGGCTTTCTACTTTCGGTTCTTGCTGCGCCGGTGAGCCGCTCGTCTATTGTGCTGGGAAAAGTGCTCGGCGGGGCCACGCTCGCCTCGATTCAGGGAATTGTCTTCCTCGTCTTTACGCCATTGATCGGTGTGCATCCGAGCCTCTCCGCCATTGCCGTCAGCGTCGCTGCCATTGTGATGATCAGCTTCGAGTTGACGGCTCTCGGCTTCGCCATCGCGTGGCCGATGGATTCGCCGCAGGCCTTCCACGCTATCGTGAACCTGATCCTGCTGCCCTTATGGATGCTTTCGGGCGCGCTTTTTCCGGCCAGTGGAGCTTCGGGCTGGCTGCGCATCCTCATGCGGCTCAACCCGCTCACTTACGGGGTCGATGCGCTGCGGAATGCTCTCTTTCCCGCGCAGGCGACAGAGTTTTCGCTTGCTATGAATCTGGCAGTTACACTGGCTTTTTGCGTGCTGACCTTCGCCGCTTCATGGGCCATCGTCAATCGCCGGACCAACAAACCAGCTGCCTAACCGCCGAGGTAAAGAACTGAAGATGGAAGCAACACAAACGACTAGCCGGACACCCATCGCAACCATTATCGGTATCAGCGCCGTGGCTACACTCTTTCTGTTGTGGCTCGTTTATGTGCATCCGCCGTCGCAGGAATATGCGTCACGCCTGCTCTTTCTGCCTGCGCTCAATGCGCTTTTTAATGCGATGAGCGCCGCAGCGTTGGTGGTTGGCTTTTCCTACATTCGCAAGCGTAATATCCCCGCGCACCGGGCCTCGATGATTACGGCTTTTGTCTTCTCATCGCTCTTTCTGGTTACGTATATCACCAACCACGCACTGCACGGAGAAATGCGCTTTCCCGGTCACGGTCCGGTACGGACGGCTTATCTTGCGCTCCTTATCAGCCATATTTTGTTATCCGTTGTTGCACTGCCGATGATCCTGATCACCTTTTTCTTCTCGCTGACAGGCCGCTTTCCTCAGCATAAGAAAATTGCCCGGTTTACTTATCCGATTTGGCTTTACGTATCTGTGACGGGAGTGATCGTCTACGCCATGCTTGCGGTATGGCGGTAAAAGTTAGTATTCGACGCTTTTCATCATTGAGGTAAATTTTCAGCCATGCCGCTCGTGACCGAACAATCGCCGGAACACCAGCCGCTCCTTACGAGTGATGAGCCGCTGAATATTCCAGCCGAATCGGGCGATGGAACGCGGCAACTACTGCAATCGGGCGGCGGAACTCTGGCTGCCGGCGTCCTTGCTGCGGCGCTGGCTCACTTTGTATTCGGCGGAATTGGAAAACAAGGGCCACATACAAACTCCGGCTGGCTTGCGCTTATTGTCGCCATGATGTGCCTTCCCTTTGGCTTTCTGCTGTCGCTGCTGGGGATGGCGAAGTGGCTGCGAAACAGACGGATTAAGACCGGTTCCGGGACCGTACGCCGGTAAAGCCGTATTCTCTGATCGTCATCCTGACCAGCATCTAGTTCTGCGTCCTTGTAAACTATAAACAGCATGATTCCCACACTTGAATGGACTCAGGAAGGCGTACGCTTCCTCGATCAGACGAAGCTTCCGCTTGAAGAAACTTATGTGCTCGCCACCAGCTACCAGCAGGTCGCTGACGTCATTACGACAATGGTGGTGCGTGGCGCGCCCGCTATCGGCGTTTCCGCCGCGATGGGCATTGCGCTTGGAGTGAAGCAAAGCAAAGCCGCGACCATCCCGGAGCTGGCCAAGGAATTCGATACCATCTGCAACACACTCGCAGCCACGCGGCCGACAGCCGTGAATTTATTTTGGGCGATTGCCCGGATGCGGGATCGCTTTGCTGCATTGACTGCACAGGCTGGGATTACCCGCAAGGCGGTAGCCGACGCGCTGATCAAGGAAGGGCTCGTCATGTACGACGAGGACATTGCTGCCTGCAAGTCCATGGGCGCGAATGGAGCAGAGCTTCTGCCAGAATCCGGCGGTGTGCTGACACACTGCAATGCCGGCGCTCTCGCTACCTGCGGCTATGGAACCGCGCTAGGCGTCATCCGCGCTGCTGTCGAGCGGGGTCAGGCTATTCACGTATATGCCGATGAAACCCGCCCATTCCTGCAGGGGGCGCGTCTTACCGCTTGGGAGCTGATGCACGACGGCATTCCGACGACGGTGCTTTGCGACAATATGGCCGCAAGCCTGATGCGCCAGGGGAAAATCCACGCGGTTGTTGTGGGTGCTGATCGTATCGCAGCAAACGGCGATGTGGCGAACAAGATCGGGACGTACTCTGTCGCCATTATGGCCAAAGAGCACGGTATTCCGTTTTATGTTGCCGCGCCGTGGTCGACCATTGACCTGGCTACCCCGACTGGAGATGAAATTCCGATTGAACAGCGCGCCGAGATCGAAGTGACGCACCATGCCGGAAAACAGCTTACGCCGCACGGTGTAGGGATTGAGAATCCCGCATTCGACGTAACACCGGCAAAGTATGTGACAGCCATCATTACAGAGCGCGGCGTATTACGCGCGCCGTATGCTGAATCATTGATTGTTTTGGAAGCCGCTGCCGCGGCGAACTAGGACAGGAAAGTCCTGTAACCTCGATTGAGGTTACAGAGCTTCTGCAAGAACGGGATAAAGCAGGTACTGATTTGTCTCGTAAAGTGCTAGGAGACGCTTGGTCATCAGATAGTACGAAGCTGCTGCTTGGTGCACGTAGAACGGAACCCGCAGACGGCCGCTGCGCAGACGCGCTCCCCAGCGAACCCGGCGAACCGCACGCTTCAAAAGAAGCGAATCATGGCGGATGCGTTCGGCCACAATAATAGATTGATCGTAGTTCCAGTTGCGAACGTAAGCAGCCAAGGCGATCATGAGATCCGCATTGTGCTCCATGCGACGAAGCCCCTCTGAGCCACCAATCAGTCCCCAGATCTCATCCGGTTCCAGGCGAAGCTGATTTTTTTCAGGATTCAGATGGTCGAGCGCAACCAGCTCGAGCCCGCGCATATGCATTGGCTCGATGGAAGAAACCAGGGTTTGCCAGTCCTTAGAAAGCAGCTTGCGTGACCGGATTTGCGCATAAATCAGCGCAATAACCGCAACCACTCCAAACGTACCTAGTGCGAGATATCCCATTGGCAGCCTTTAGTGCTTCTCTATTTTACGTATGCTGGTCAATTCTGACTGCAACTGCTGGTGCAGGTTATCGAGATAAGCCTGCATATTAGGAGCAAGTGTACGACGTTCGGGTTCCGGACGCCATAAAGAAATTATCCAATAAATTGTGACAAAGAGATAGGTAAAAGTTCGGAAATAATCTAGTGCCTTCCCCTGCCATCTACCCACAAAATGGCTATAACCGCCCTCCGAGAGGAGGGCGACAGCGGCCCATGCCGCCAATCCTTCACCGATTCGCATGACGTGATTATTTTTAACGAGCCCCAAATAGCTAGATGCAAACATCATGGAAACAACGAGTTCCACGATCAGCATCGATGAAAAAAGATTCCCTTTTTCGATCCAGAAGCCTATCGGGATGGTGAAAGTCGGCTTTATAAAGTATGCGATGACCGCAGCGACTGCTGCGCCGACGACCGCGAGGAGGGAAAACATCTTTTTGGCATCCTGGATCCAGAGACCACCAGGTTTTAATACATTGCGCGCTATCTCAAAAATAATCCCAAGTTGAACGGCCAGATCGATGCAGGAAGCACTCCAGTAAGCGGATGTGTACGAGCGGTCGCTGCCGTAACGATAGATAAAAAATAGAGCTACGGTTCGTAGGCTGTTGAACCCTATCCATGCGGTAAATACCGGAAAACTCTTCCAACGTTTACGGGAAAGCAGCACAAAAAGGAGAACAGTGTTCCCCGCAAAGCCAGCCGCCCATAAAATTCGGTCTAATACCGACAGATCCACGGTACGATCTTAATCCTGCTCGCGTCTCTACAGCAGGCGATTTGTAGAAATTCATTCAGACTTTGACGGTTACGACAGTGTGCTCACAGCTGCCACGATAGTGCCCTTCGGTCGGGGATCGGTTCCGCTCACAGCTGCCACGATAGTGCCCTTCGGACGAGGATCGGTTCCGC
>NZ_LMUM01000002.1:78052-136091 GCF_009765985.1 Acidobacterium sp. S8 | reverse complement strand
GGTTTCTTCATGGGAATAGTCTCTCTCCGTTCCGGAAGACCTGCTCATCCACATTTATTGGGACAACTGGCAGTACGGAAAGGGCATTGTCTATCCCACAAACGAGATCACGGAACGCAATGGCGTGATCTGGCAATCTGCACAGGTTCTCGATATTCAATTCAATGTGCCTGTTGATGACAAGAGTTTTGCGATGGACGCAAAGGTCGCGCAACAGAGTGCGCAGCAAAAGGGATGGGAGCAGCCATTTCGTAACGACCAGAGCACACAATTGGCGGACGGCATCGATCTTTATCAGGGATCGTGGAACACAACCATCGTAAGACAGCCGGATGGCGTTGTCGTTCTCGAAACGCCGATTTCAAGCACGTTTACGCAGGGCATCTTTAAAGAGGTGCAGAAGAAATATCCGGGAGCCAAGGTCAAGGCTGTGCTCTCAACTTCGGATTCGTGGCCCCATGTCGGGGGCATTCGCTTCGACGTATCGCAGGGAGTTCCGGTCTATATTCTCGATCTCAATCAGGCACTTCTGAGCCGGATGATTGCTGCTCCTCATACGATCAACCCTGATGCGCTGGAGAGATCGCGGAAGAAGCCCGAGTGGAAGATTGTTTCCGGCAGGATGGAATTGGGCTCTGGCGCGAATCGCATGGAGCTTTATCCGCTGAGGGGCGCATCGACGGAGCGGCAATACATGGTTTATTTCCCTGAGCGTCGTCTTCTCTATGCGAGCGATACGCTCGTCGTGAATCCGGATAAGACACTTTACGATCCGCAGCTAATGCATGAAGTGAGGCAGGCTGTGGAGCGGGAGCATCTGAAGGTCGATTCCGTGTATGCGATGCACGAAGGGCCAACGCCTTGGAGCGATGTTGTGACCATGCTCGATAAGACAACGTAGTTTTTTTCGGGAAGAGCGGTCCGAAACCATGCTCTCAACCCAAGGGCAGGCGAACTAGTAACCCAAACCCAGGTCGCCTGCCTCTTTTTATGCGTTATCTCCGAAGAAGATTGCCACCTGCTCTTTGCGCGGCGGTTTGGTGCATGCGCTTACGATCACCAGGCAGAGCACCGCGATCAGCAGAGCGGGAAAAATTGCGTCCCGCTGGGCTAACACGGCCGGCAGATGATTGTGCACGAAGCTCGAATCCCAGAAGACAGTAATGAAGGTTCCGGCGCCGATGGCGCTGACCGCGCCTGCTGCATTCACACGCCGCGAGTAGAAGGCCGCGAGAATGACTGGCGTGAGCGCGGCTGAATAAATGGTGTAGGCGTAGAGCGTTTTCTTGAGAACCGATCCCGTGTGCATTGCCTGGTACAGCGCCCAGACGCCGAGCAGCACCACCATCAGGCGCGAAACGATGAGGATGCGTTTGTTTGAGGCATCCGGCGCAATATATCGCGCAAAAATGTCATTGACCAGATTCGTAGAGGCGGAAAAGAGATAGTTGTTTGCCGTTGAAATAATCTTGGCGAATATGGCCCCCATCAACAGCGCACCCAGCAGCGTTGGGAGATTATGCAGAGCAGTGAAGGCCAGAATCTCACGTGGAAATGGCGAGGCATGATTTTCGATGGCGCGCACATGGCCGAGCATTGCCAGGATCACAATGACTGTCTCGAGAATCACGGTGCCGATGATCCATCCCACGACGGCAACACGCGCATCTTTCTCCGACTTGGCGGAAAAGAATTTCTGGTACATCGTCTGGTTGCCCATCATCAACAGGCACGTTGGGAAAAACAGCTCCAGCGCGTGGATGAGTGTGTCTCCGCCGAGTACGGTAAAGTGCGAGGCGGGCAAGGCTGCGTGAAATCCGCTCCAGCCGCCAACCGAGTGCATCAGCACCGGAAGGGCGATCAGCATGGTGATAGTAGCCAGCATGCCGATGACGACATCCATATAAGCAACGGAAGACATGCCGGCAATCGCGGTAAAGACGATGACGAAGGCCGCAATGATGTATTTGCCCAGATCAGGAGTGATGACGGTGGGGAAGATGAGGCTGAGAATATCGCCGCCGCCGATCAATTGATAGCTGCTGATTGCCGCGTAGGTGAATAATGTGGCGATCACGCCGAGGATGCGGGCTGTCTGGTTGTAACGTGCTTCAAGCAGATCGGGGATGGTGTACTGCGCGAACTTACGGGCGCGCGGCGCAATGAAGTAGATGAGCAGCAGACCCGCCCATCCGCCGCCGCCCTGCCAGAGGGCCACGAAGCCGTGGTTGTATGCATTCTCGGCGCCTCCGAGAAGGGAGCCGGAGCCAATCCAGGAAGAGAGCAGGGTAAAGACCAGCACGAAGGCGGGCAATGATCGGCCAGCGACCAGATAGTCGGCCTTGGTTTTTACCTTTCCCAGACGCGTGAGTGAAACAATCAGCAGAGTAAGGACGATCGCGCCGATCACTGCGGCGTATAGATGGCTCATAGGTATCTTTTATCCGTAATCGTCAGTGTACGGGCAAAGCTGTCAGGTCGTCAGGCGGGATTGCACCCAACTGGGCGTGACTCCGCTGACACGCACGACTTTATTGCGCGATTGCTCGCCGCTAAGAATCTCGACGGCAGAGCGTGGCACCTCGAGCAGATCGGCAAAGAAGCGGACCAGAGCTTCGTTCGCCTTGCCTTCGACTGGAGGCGCAGCCAGAGCCAGCTTGAGGGTATCGCCTACGAACCCAGTGATTGCCGTGCGGCTGGCGCGTGGTTGCACACGAACGATGAAGCTGACTCCATTTACGGTCTCCCGCAGCTCGATCATGCGGGTTTCGGGCGTGCGCCGAAGATGGCGGTGCCGATTCGCACCAGCGTCGATCCTTCTTCGATGGCGATTTCGAAATCGCCCGACATGCCCATCGAAAGCTCCTTGAAATCGAGGCGCGGATACCGCGCTGCCAACTCTTCGCGCAACTGGCGCAATTTGCGAAAGCACTTCCGGGCCGTCTCAGGATTCTCATCGAAGGGGGCGACCGTCATTAGCCCTCGCGTCTGGAGGTGGTGGAGATCCGGCAATTGCTCCAGCAGTTCTGCCAATTCACTGGAATCCGCTTCGAGGCCGGTTTTAGCCTCTTCTTCGCTCAATTTGAGTTCAATCAGAGCTGAAAGCTGACGTTTAGCCCTCGCGGCAGCATCATTCAGCCGCTGAGCCAGCTTGAGAGAATCGACCGTATCGACGGCGGAAAAGATTTCGGCGGCGCGTGCTGTTTTATTGGACTGCAGATGTCCGATCAGATGAACGGCCGCCCGATGGTCCGATGTGAAGGTATCGGCGACCGGTATCCGGAGATTATCCAAAGCGGCTTTTTTTTCCTGGAATTCCTGCACCCTGTTCTCTCCAAAGAGCCTTAATCCCGCTGTAAAGGCTTCCGCCAGCAACTCTGCGGGATGGGTTTTAGAGACGGCCATGAGCCTGACGTGGATTCTTTCCCGACCCGCCTGCCGACAGGCCGTCAGGATTCGTTCTTCGACCCGCTGGATATTTTCTGAAATGTGTTGATGACCTGACATGCAGACTGATTGTAAGAGGAATGCCGAGAAAGAGTGGTCTAAGTAGCCTTTTTCGGCTCGATTTCGACCTTATTTTGGGATCGTGGAGTGAATCTGAAAGAGGAGCCAAATACTAAAAATCATATTCTCCCTTCACCGTTTTGTAGCAGAAGGAAGCAACGTTAATGACACCTAATTTTCGCCCATAGTTAACTACTTTAGTATTACTACCTTATGAATTTGGCCAGCATGGTCTATTAGCATATTGATACGGCCAGCCAGTTGCTATAAGAGTTAACATGAAAAAGATTAACTCTGGGCTTCGGCTCGGGGCGCTTGCCCTTGCAGCATTGTTGTTAGTTCCTGGAACGTTTTCGGTGATCTCAGTATCGACGGCATCTGCGCAGTCGGTAATTTCCGGTGACATTGCAGGAACCATCACAGATCCCTCCGGCGCGGTAGTACCGAACGCGAACGTAACTGTAAAAAGTCTGGATACCGGCGAAGTCAAGAACGTGGTTTCCAATGATGCCGGTACATATCGCGTTTCTTTACTTAAGCCCGGCCAATATCAGATTACCGTTACCGCCTCTGGTTTTCAGAATGCCGAGGAGAAATTGACAGTCCAGGCTGGAATCATCGCAGCGGGCAGCTTCAAGATGTCTCTCGGCGGCAGCTCGCAGACGGTTGAGGTCAGCGCGGAAGCCCTGCCCCTGATTCACACCGAAGACGCAAATATCTCCACCAATTTTGACCAGCGCCAAGTGCAGAGCATGCCGAACCCCGGCAATGACATCACCTTCCTTGGACAGCTTGCGCCCGGGTCCACCATGAATACGACGACGCAGGCCACGAATGGAATGTTCGGTTACGGTAACTTTTCGAGCTTTGGCCTGCCAGCCACCTCGAACAATTTCACCGTAAACGGCACTGACGAGAACGATCCGTTTTTCAACGTGAATAACTCGGGTGCGACCAACATTCTGCTCGGTAACAACGAGATCAGCGAAGCGACGGTGATCAGCAACGCCTACAGCGCACAGTACGGTGGCCTGGGCGGCGCGCAGATGAACGAGATCACCCGCTCCGGCACAAACCGCTTCCACGGCAACATGGTTTACTGGTGGAACGGCAGCAGCCTGAATGCGAACGAATACTTCAATAATCAGCAGGGTGTGAAGCGCCCGTTCGATAATGACAACCAGTGGGCAGCCGCGATTGGTGGCCCGGTGAAGAAGGATAAGCTGTTCTTCTTTGTCAATACCGAAGGTTTACGCGTCGTTTTCCCTACCAATACTGCAGTTTACATTCCCAGCGCTACCTATCAGAGCTCAGTTCTGACGTCGGTAGCTGCCAACAATCCGAGTGAACTGCCGTTCTACCAGAACATGTTCTCGCTTTATAACAACGCCAATGGCGCAGCGGGAGTCGTTCCGTTTGTCGATGACGGTGGAGTTAACCCGGATGTCAACACCTTCCGTTCGACAGCGTCCTCGGGCGCCAACGAGTGGATTCTGACAGGACGCGCGGACTGGAACATCGGCGACAACGACAAAATGTATGTCCGCTATAAGCAGGACAAAGGCTTCCAGCCCTCGTTTACCGATCCGATCAACCCGTTGTTCAATCTGACCAGCAACCAGCCCTCTTATGAAGGCCAGCTGGCAGAGACGCACACCTTCTCGCCCAACATTATTAACCAGCTGTCTATCAACGGTTCTTACTATCGCGCCATCTTTCAGGCACCTGATCCGGCTGCGAACCTTGCTGCGTTTCCGGGCACTTTCGAGTTCTCCGATGCGGAGGATACGAGCGGTACCCCAACCACAAACCCTCATTATGGCCACACGGACACGCTCACCACGCTCAATCAGTACGGTTATTTCCCGAATGGCCGCAACGCCACTCAGTATGGTTTCCTCGACGATCTGAGCATCAGCCGCGGCAATCATACGATCAAAGTTGGCGCTTCGTTCAAGCGTGATGACATCAGCGACTATGACCCGATGGAGCTGACGGCTCCGCTGCTGGTCGGCTTTGGTCCGTCGCTGGCTAACATGTATGGCGTGGGCTCATACAACGACGGTTATGCCTTCGAGACGCTGCAAGCCTTCCCGCTGAGCAAGTCGCAGCCATTGGCCTTCTACCAGCTTGGTGGATACGTTGAAGACGACTGGAATATCCGTCCAAACCTCAAGCTCACCGCTGGTATTCGTGTCGAGCACAACTCGAACCCCATCAGCACGAAGAATGTCATTGCCAACCTGTCCGGCGACTTCTTCGGCCAGAGCCCGAATACCTCAACTCCGTACAACAGCTACATCAATGCTAACCAGCACCAAGCCTTCCACAGCTATCAGTCCTTTATGGTGGAACCGCGCATCGGCTTTAACTACAGCCTTTCGCCGAACACGGTTGTTCGCGGCGGCTTCGGTATGTTCGCTGATGTCTTCCCAGGAACAGTGGCAGACAGCCTGATCGCGAACCCGCCGACCGAGCCTTCGTTCGCTGTTTTTGACCAGCTGATTGACCCATCGCTTGCGGGTAGCGGATCGCAGATCGCCTCGACGAATGCAACCGCCTTCCGTACTGGCTTCAGCCAGGGAGCCAGCTATGACAGCCTCTCAGCGGCCAATCCGACTTTTTCGGCGCCAAACTTCGTTTCCGGCGCGCAGGATGTCCAGTATCCGCAGTATGAGGAGTGGAGCTTCCAGCTTGAGCACCAGTTCCCATACAACACGGCACTTGCGATTGGCTATGTCGGCAATCACGGGTATCACGAGCCGGTCGTAAACAACAGCGCCAACTCCTATGGTTTCGGGACGCTGCCTACGACTGCTCCGGTACCTTCGTTTGCTCAGGTGCAGATCTATCACAGCGCTGCGAGTTCTAACTATAACGGTCTGACCGCAACGGCGACGCATCGCGAAAAGTACACGACTATCACGGTCAACTACACTTATAGCCACGCACTGGACGAGATTTCGAATGGCGGATTCCTGCCATTCAATCCCGGCAACAGCAGCAGCCCGAACAATCCGTACGATTTCAGCCAGAACTATGGGAACTCGGATTATGACGTGCGTCACAACATCACAGGCAGTTACCTGATTACGCTGCCTTACTGGGGTGGACCGCATCTCCTTACGGATAAGTGGCAGTTGAGCGGAACCGTCTTCTATCACACCGGTTTCCCATACTCCATCACGGACAACAACCTTGCTTCTGCTCTCCAGAGTCAGAATTACTATGGCCCGGCCTTCGCGCAGCAGCTTGGTCCTCAACCCTCTTACAGCTGCAGCTCGAGCGCAGTTGCAAACGTTGCTACCGGCGAGGGAACACCCTGCCTCCAGCTCAGCGGATTTGCTTCGCCGACGGGCTTCAATGTGCAGCGTCGCAACCAGTTCTTCGGCCCGCATTATGTGGACAGCGACTTCGCAGCGCAGAAGGGATTTGCCGTTCCTCACTGGGAAGGCGCCTCTATCAATGTGGGAGCGCAGTTCTTTAACCTCTTCAACCATCCGAACTTTGCGCAGCCGGTAAGCGACATCTCCAGCTCGCTCTTCGGCAAGATCAACAGCGTAGTGAGCACTCCGACCAGCATCTTCGGAAACGGTCTGGGCGGCGACGCTTCACCGCGTATCATCCAGCTCAAGGCAAGCTTCCAGTTTTAACGGAAGCAGGTTTTTAGCGCAGAAAGGCGGCTCTTGCGAGCCGCCTTTTTCTTTGTGCCTTCGCGTAAAGCTTTCGTCTATTTCTTAATGCAGTCTCTCCAGAGAGAACCGTCGAACGCTTCTGTGCGTAGAAGCTGGGGAAAGCCAGTTACTATGGTGGCCAGGGATTAATGAAAAACAAACGACTATCTCCCAATTTGCTGCGCTTTTTCCTGGGGCTTTATGTATTGGCTGGTGTGACCTACTGGTTGTCCATGACCCTGGACCACTGGACGGCGATCCTGCATGCGGACCGGCATGTCCAGGCGCCATTTTCTTACGATCCCGATACCCGGGTGATTCGCGGACTGCAACCGGAGGCGGAAGCGGCCAAGGTTTCCGAGGGAGCGAAGCTGGATTCGCTGAACGGCGTTCCTTATTCGGCACGCGTGTGGGATGAGATTGTGAATACCGCTCACGCCGACGACATGATGGATGTCGGCTTCACACGGAGCGATGGAAGTTCCGGGACGGCCACGATTACATTCGTGCGGCACAAGCCCGTTCTCGCCGGCGTTCCGAATACGGTACTGATTTTTCAGGAGATATTTCTTTCCACCGTTGCGCTTGGGTGCCTGCTGATGGGCGGCTGGGTAGTGCTGGTCAAGCCGCAGGAAGGCAATGCATGGCTGCTGTTGATTCTGCTTACTACCTTTCCCAGCGTGCTTTTCCTGAATCACCATGGGTTTGCCACGGGTCTGGCGGCGCTGCTGGCGGAGACATGGTTTCAGGTGCTGCAATTTGCGGCGATTCCGGCGCTGTTGCTCTTTGGCATGTATTTTCCGGAGCGTTCGCGTTGGGACGTGAGGTTTCCCTGGATCAAGTGGCTGATCCTGGTTCCATTAATCCTTTGTGCTCTGGTGATGGTGCCCGCTGTTTATGGAGACCGCTTTGGTTCCGGTAATGCGCCCCTTCTGGCTCAGTTGGATGATTGGGCCGAGCGCATCGAGAATTTTCTGGATTTGATGTGCATCGCGCTGTACCTGGCGCTAACTCTGGACAAGCTGCGGTCCGCCTCTACGGAAGACGCTCGTCGTCGCCTCCGCGTGCTGACGACGGGCATGAGCATCGGGATGGGGGCATTCCTGGTGGCGGTGGTGGTTCTGCCGCGGTTCGGCATTACCGGCGATATGAGGAGATATCTCTGGATTGAGTATGTTGCGGCGGCGGTATTTCTGTTTGCTCCACTCACTCTGGTCTATGTGGTGCTGGTGCAGCGCGCGATGGATGTGCGCATCCTGCTGCGCACGGGCGCGCGGTACGCACTGGCAAAGGCGACGCTGTGGGTAGTGCAGTTTGCGCTGGTGGCGGTGGTTACGCTGCAACTGGTGATGCCGCTGTTTGGCAAGAAGCAGCCGCAGCTCTCGGACGCTATCGGTCCGATGATCTTTTTCGGAATCGTGCTGGTGCTGCGGGTGGGCGTGCGCAAGCGGCTGCAGCAGTGGATTGACCGGCGGTTCTTTCGCGAGGCTTACGATGCCGAGCGCGTGTTGAATGAGCTTGCCGAAGAAGTACGCCGCTACACGGAAACGGGTCCGCTGCTGGAAACGGTTGGACGGTGCATCGTGGATACGCTGCATGTGGACCAGATTGCGATGCTTCTGCAGCGGGGCGAGTATTTTGTGCTGCAGCAGTCGATTGGCATCTCGGCGTCGGGAACGCTGACTCTGCCGATGCAGTCGTCTACGGTTCGTTTTCTGACGAATTCGAATGAGCCGGCGCGGCTTTATCGGGACGATCCGGATGCGTGGTACCTGATGGCGGGAACGGCGGAGCGCTATGCGCTCGACAAGCTGAATGCCGAGCTGTTGCTGCCGCTTCCGGGTAGAAACAGGATGATGGGCGTAATGGCGCTGGGGCCGAAGCGATCGGAGGCAGCTTATTCTTCAGCAGATTTGAAGCTGCTGCAGGCGCTGGCGTCGCAGACAGGGCTGGCGCTGGAGGTCAGCGAACTGGCGCGGTCGCTGGCGAATGAGGCGGCGCAGCGCGAACGGAATAACCGCGAGATGGAAATCGCGCGCGAGGTGCAGGAGAGGCTCTTTCCGCAGGAGATGCCGGTGCTTCCGGGCGCGAAGATTGCGGGTTTCTGCCGTCCGGCTCTGGGCGTGGGCGGAGACTATTATGACGTGCTCGATCTGGGGGAAGGCCGGGTTGGGCTGGCGGTGGGCGATGTATCGGGGAAGGGCATATCGGCAGCGCTGTTGATGGCGAGCCTACGGGCATCGCTGCGTGGTGTGACGCTGGACAGTCCGCGCGATTTCGCCAAGCTCATGCACAAGATCAACCAGCTGGTTTATGAGGCCTCGGCTTCGAATCGATACGCGACGTTCTTCTTTGCTTCGTATGATCCGGAGACACGCAGGCTTGAGTGCGTCAATGCCGGGCATAATCCGCCGGTAGTGCTGCGTGGCGAAGAAACCATCAGGCTGGAAGCGGATGGTCCTGTAGTGGGTTTGCTGCCGTTCGCTCCTTACACGGAGCAAACCATGATGCTCGCGCCCGGCGATCTGCTTCTGCTCTATACGGATGGCATCAGCGAAGCGATGACTCACGAAGACGAAGAGTGGGGTGAGGAGCGGATGATTATTGCCGCACGTGCTTCGATCAAAAAATCGGCCAACGGGGTGCTGGACGATCTGTTTGCGGCCGCAGACGCGTTTACGGCAGGAGCGCCGCAGCATGACGACATGACGATGCTCATTCTGAAGCTGGACTCGTAAAATCAGATTATGCAGAGACGATGGCTTGCAGGAATTATAGGGCTGGTGCTGAGTTGCGCCGGCTATTGCGTGTTGGCGCAGGAACCGGTCATTCCTCACGTTGCGCCCCGTGCTGCCAATACGCTGGTGATGCTGCCGGATGGCTCAACCGTACACGTGGAGCTGGCGAAAATAGAACCGGAGCGCGAGTTTGGACTGATGGAGCGAAGCAGCCTTCCACAGGGGCGGGGCATGCTGTTTATTCACGAACGGACCGCTCCATATTCCTACTGGATGTACGACTGCAAGATCGGGCTCGATATCGTCTGGATGGACGAAAACCATCGAATTGTCGAACTCTCTCCGGACACGCCCCCATGCAAAGGTAAAGCAAACACCTGTCCTTCTTATGGCGGCCATGCCAGCTCGATGTATGTGCTCGAGCTTCCGGTCGGGTCCATCAAGACCCATGAACTGCAGGTTGGTCAGACTGTCAATTTCAATCTTGAATAATGTCGCTTATTTGCCGGCGTTAGCTGTTTCTTCCATCGCAGCCTGGTAGTGCTGCTTATTTGCCGGCAGAGGGAGAAGCTTGTAGAGAATCAGGACGTTTCTGTCGGAATCGTCGAAAGCGTGGAACTCGGCGACCTGTTGCAGAGAATATTGTGTCTGCAGGTCTTCAAGCGTACCTGGATCGAGCTCGTTCCAGGCTGCGTACCATCCCGGCTGGTATGTGTGAATGCGGTAGGGCAGGTCGTAGGTGCCGAAGTCGTCGCAGATCGACGGCAGATGATTGATGAGAGTGATGTTCGATCCGCTGATCGAGAGCAGAAGGCGGTTGCCGTTGGGGTGCTGGTCGATATAGTCCGTCACGCCGTTCGCTGCATTTACAAAGGTGTACTCGGGATGACGAAGGAAACCAGCCATCATGCGCAGGTTCAGCCCAATGCTGATCAGGATCACAGCTATCGCTGCGAATCCCGCCCATTTATGCTTTGCCAGCAGTAAGCCAGTGCCCGCGCAGACGATGAGAATGATGGGGAACGCGACGACGAGGTAATAGCGCGGCTGGGGATTGTTGTGCCATCCGGTAAAGAAAATGTACCCGGCGGCAGCCAGAAGGGAAGCTACAAACAGGGGATTTTTCCAGAATCCTCGTAGCCACACAACAGACAGAATCAGTAGGGCCACAGCGAGCAGGCAGATGAGCCCGTCCATCCATAAAGAGCCGTGAAGCGCCCACCAGAAAGCCATGATCCAGCCGCCTGCGGTAGTCGGCAGGTCCCACCGGTTCGCGGCAAAAAGATACTGATAGTCGGAAAGGTAGTGTGGCCGCACGATCAGGAAGAAATAGGCTGCCCAGGGAAGAATCGCGGCTGTCCCTACGGCTGCTGCGTACCGGATGAAGACGCGGATTCGATAGGCGGCCGCATACCAGAGCAGATACATGCCCGCAGGAAGCAGGAAGATAGCGGTAGTCTTGGTCAGGATTTCGAGGCAGATCAGGAAACCGATGGCTGCGAGCATGATTCCGCGCGCGGTCGCCGACAGAGCTTTCGGCAAGCGCAGAGTCAACAGCCATGAGAGCAGCATCCAGAAGACGAGGAGCGGTTCGAGGATGGCTAGGCGGCTGAAGGCGAAGATGAAGGCGCTCGAAGCGACGAGTGTGACGCCCAGCAGCGCCATGGTACGGGTGTGGTTCGTCCGGACGAGCGCGTAGGTCAGCAGCAGGTTGCCGGCAAAGACTACGAGCACGAGCAGGCGGGCGGCGACCAGGCTGACGCCGGTAAAGCGGAAGACGATGCCTTCGAGCAGCGGCCATACCGGGAGCGCGGCTCCCGGATTGAAATCACCGGGCAGGCGCCATGATCCGCTGAGGAAATGGCGGATGGCGGCGCTCCCATACCAGCCCTCGTCGGTGTATTTGGAGTAATCCATCCAGGGAGAAAAATTGGGGAAATCGGCGCGCAGGTGCAGCAGGTGTACTGCATACAGCAGGCAGAGGGCCGTGATCCATACGAATGTGAATACCCGCGTCCACTTCATTGTTGTTACGAGGCACTCCTCAAGAAATTTCAAGGTGGAATTGGTTATGAATGCGTTGTGCTGCGTGAGGTTTTCTCCAGTTTATCGAAGCTTTGGAAATCGAGGCGGGGCAATTGCTTATCGGGCTTCTAAATAAAGAGCCTTATGGCTAAAAGCGGAAAAAATCAGCTTCCATGGCTCCTGGGATCGCGGCGTGCCGGGTTCACAAAGATCGTGAACCATTGCAGGGAACCGGATCGCAATTTTCTGCGTATTCTGTTGCATGAGCGCAGCCGGCACCATAACGTGGAATGGGTGGGGCGCCGCCAGAACGGGAACAAGAAGCGTACAGACGCGGTCACAATTCCCTGATTCCTGGCAGCGACCACAAAGTGCCGGAGATACCAGCGGGACACGCCGGTCGGTAGACAAGACAGGGGACAGGCATTTGGAAGCGGACTGGCAATTGGTAGTGAAGCGCTGCCTAGACGGCGATTCGCTGGCATGGACGGAACTGGTCAAAGCACACCATCGCCGCGTCTATGGGCTCTGCTACCGCTTTACCGGGTCGCCGCATGACGCCGAAGACCTGGCCCAGGAAGCTTTTCTGAAGATTTACGGAAACCTGGCGACATTCGATCTTGCCAGAGGCAGCTTCCAGACATGGATTACGACTCTTACCCGGAATCTTCTGGTCGATCATTTCCGCCGCTCAAAACAGCAGCGCGTGACCGATTCCATGGATGCCGGCTGGGACGAGAATGATGAGCAGCAAATCGCGGAGAGGCTTTCCGATCCGCGACCCACACCGCACGAGCATGCGGCAAGAAAAGAACTACAAAAAATGGTGCAGCAGGCATTGACGAAAGTCTCGCCTGAACTGCGCGAAGCAGTGATTCTGCGCGATCTGCAAGACATGGACTACAAAGAAATCGCGCAGGTTTTACGAATTCCTGAAGGGACTGTGAAGTCGCGTATCAGCCGCGGTAGAGCGGAACTGGCACGGCTTCTCGATCGTAGTGGAAGGCAGGTGGTTTAAATGTCGGAGCATAATCCATTTCAACAAAGTCCAAAGGGGCAAATGCCGTGCGAGGAATGGGAAGCACTGCTGGTCGATGCCCTGGATGGAAGCCTGAAGGCTGAAGATCAGGCCGTTTTTCATCTCCACGGAAAAGACTGCCCAATGTGCGCCGAGATGCTGGCGCAGGCAAAGCAAGGGCGGGAGTGGATGCAGTTTCTGCAGGAGGAACCGCCAGTTCCTGCCGACCTGGTATCAAAGATTCTGGACCGCACCAGCGGTGCATCCCTGCCGCAACTGGCGGTGGCCGGGGCGGCACAGCCGATGGCTCTGCCGATTGGCCATTTCACCATGCGGCGCAGCCTCAAAGATGCGCGCATGCTGATGACCGCAGCGATGGCCTTCTTCTCCATCGCACTCACCCTGAACCTGCTTGGGATTCGCATCGATACGTTCCGTGCGGCGGACTTGAAGCCGGCGGCGCTGCAGATGAATATTGCGCGGCAGTTCTACGGCGCGAAGAAGCAGATGGTGAGCTACTACGAGAATCTACGCCTGGTGTACGAAGTGGAGTCGAAGATGCGCGAGCTTCGCCAGGATGTGAATACGGACCAGAATACGCAGCCGCGCAAAGATGAGAAAGATCAGAAGAATCCGCAGGGTGACGCGCATAAAAATGGCGGCAAACTGCAGGTACCAAAGGCCCCGGTGGAACCAAAAGTCGTGATGTGGGGAGAGCCGGTTCTGGCCAGCCTGGATTGCACCAGGACTGGTCACAGGGTCGGTCACGAAGAAAGAAGTAAAGAGGTACATGGAGTGGTAGTGAAACAAGAATCAGACCAGGCAGAAAGGAGCTTGGTATGAACTGCGCAAACCATCCCGATCTTCCCGTTGCGGCTTACTGTCAGAATTGCGGCAAACCGCTTTGCGCGCAGTGTGTACGTTCGATTTCGGGCGTCATCTATTGCGAACCCTGCCTTGCAGCAAAGCTTGGAGTTCCTGGCGCCACGGCAAATCCATCGCCGAACGCCGCTATGCCACCCTTTGGTGAGTCACCCAGCCCGGGATTGGCTTTGGGCCTTGGATTTATTCCCGGCGTAGGAGCCATGTACAACGGCCAGTTCATCAAGGCGTTGATTCATGTGCTGGTATTTGTGGTGCTGATTGCCATTACGAATGAGCACCCTCTGTTCGGCATCTTCATCGCAGCCTGGGTTTTTTATCAGGCGTTCGATGCCTACCAGACAGCCAGAGCGCGTCGCGAAGGCCTGCCCTTGCCTGATCCGTTCGGATTGAACGAGCTGAGTCAGCGGCTGGGAGTGCCTAACCGCACCTACTCGGCACAACCACCCGGGGCGTATGTAGGAGGAGCACCTTTTACAGGATCGGCTCCCTTTGCAGGGATACCGCCGGCGCCCGGAGCTTATCCGCCGCCACCGCCTCCTCCGGCGTCGTATGGAGAGCAGTACGGCGGCGAGCCATATATGCCGGTGCCGCCAGTGCCGCCTCCGATGCCGCCGCCTGATCTTCCGGGTCGAAGGCCGGAGCCTGTGGGAGCGATCGTGCTGATTGTCGTGGGCATGCTCTTTCTCTTCAGCACGCTGGGTGTCCTACGCTTCGACTGGATTGGCCGTGGGTGGCCTCTGATTGTGATCGTAGTAGGTGTGTGGATGCTGGTTCGGCGCACGCGGGAAACCCCGCCGCCGGCCCCACCAGCAGGAGGTGTGCAATGAACAGGTATATTTTCCTGCATCGCATCCAGGGTCCGGCTATGCTGCTTACCTTCGGCGTGGCCGCGCTGCTCGACCAGTGGGACATTCTGAGCTTTGGCCGCAGCTGGCCGCTTTATCTGATCGTGCTGGGCGTATTGAAACTGGCACAGCGCGCGGCTTTAGCCAACGCGGAGCCGCCGCCGGGCTACCCCCAGCAAGGCTATCCCGGTTATCCGCCAGCCGCCGGAGTTTCCAGCACCGGCTCAACCGCTTTGATTCCTACAGACAAGGCAATCCATCCGGATTCCGGGGACAGGGGGTAAGCCGTGGCCGCATCACCTCCGCCTTATAGTCCGCGCGACAACCGCGACCAGTGGAAAGCATGGGGGCGCGCTCAGAAGGAAGCTGCTCGCAGCCGCCGCTATTACTGGCGCTACTATCACCGTCCTTCCATTGCGGGGCCGATGATTCTACTCGTGATCGGCATCCTGGCACTGCTGATGGAAATGGGACGGCTGAGCGCCGCACGTTTCTGGGGATGGTATGCGCAGTGGTGGCCACTGTTGCTTATCGGCATCGGCTTGATTCTGTTGCTCGAATACTTCCTTGACCGGAACAATCCGTATGCAGGGCGCCGCTCGATGGGAGGCTTCGGGTTTCTGATTCTTCTTCTGCTGCTTGGCGGATGGGGCACCCATGCTTCGCACATGTGGGGACCGTTGAGCGATCAGTTCTCTGACAACGGCAACGATTTCTGGTCGATGATGGGCGAAGAGCACGATAATGATGTGCAACAGGAAGAAGCCATCTCGCCGAATGCAGCTGTGCAGATCCAGAATCCGCGTGGCGATGTGACGATTACCGCTTCGAGCGATGGCAAGATGCGGGTGCGAGCGCACCAGGTTGTGCATAGCTCATCGGATAACGAAGCACGGAAGACTTTCGATGTGATTGCGCCCAAGGTGGTGAATTCGGGTGCGAATGCCGTGCTGACGGTCGAGGGCAGAAACAATGCCCGCGTCGACCTGACGGTGGAGTTGCCGTCCGACGCAAGCACGGTCGTCAACGCCGGGCGCGGTGACGTGACCATAGAAGGATTGAAGGCCGGATCGGATGTTACGGCCGGACACGGTGACGTGAAGTTCGACGATGTGGGCAGCAACGTTCACGCGCGGATGGAGCATGGCGACCTTTCGGCTCACCAGATTGCAGGCGACGTGACAGTGGACGGCCACCTGGGTGATGTGACGCTCTCTGACATTAAGGGCAAGGTGAATCTTGATGGCGAGTTCTTTGGCAATACGCATCTGGAACAGATCGGGTCGGCAGTCCATTTCCACTCCAGCCGAACGGATCTTACGATTCCGAAGCTGCAGGGCGATCTGACGATGGACTCGGGCGATCTGAATATCAGCCAGGCGACTGGGCCGATGCGCATCGTTTCGCGTTCAAAGGACATGGATCTGTCGCAGATTGGGGGGGATGCTCATATTGAGAACAATAACGGCGATATCAGCGTTACGACGGCGACGCCGCTGGGCAATCTCCAGATCAGCAATCGCACAGGGGACATCTCGGTAACGGTGCCGGAAAACGCAAGCTTCGCCGTGACTGCTTCGAACGGCGACGGGGATCTGCACACGGATTTTCCGCTGACGATGACCAATTCAGGCGACCGGAAGTCGGCGCAGGGGCAGGTCGGTAACGGCGGTCCGCATCTGGAATTGACAACCGGGCATGGCGATCTGCAAATCCGCAAAGGCGGGCTGGCTGCTCCACCAGCGCCTCCGGCTCCGCCAACGCCGACAGCTCCGAAACACCTGCGCGCACCGGCCGCTCCGGCTACGCCGGCGCAGCCAACCGAGCAGTAACCAGCGCTTCGGCCTGACTGACGACTTCTTCGAGCGTCAGATGGGTGGAGTCGATGACGACGGCATCGGGTGCAGGTCTCAATGGAGACTGCGCCCGGTTCCTGTCGCGGTCGTCGCGCTCACGGATTTCCCTGAGAATGATTTCCTGCGGAGATGATTTTCCGGATTGCTCATAGCGGCGCTCGCCGCGTGCTTCCGGAGAGGCGTCGAGAAAAATCTTCAGGTCAGCATCGGGGAAGACGACAGTCCCGATGTCGCGACCTTCCATGACAACCCCGCCATCTGCTCCGAGCTTGCGCTGGAGGTTGACCATCCATTGACGGATGGGCGGATGCACGCTGACCAGCGATGCCGCCTGCGTGACGGCTGCTTCGCGGATGCGGGTAGTAACGTCGGTTCCATCGAGCAGAACGCGATTGCCGGAAGAGGTCGGCTCGAGCGTGATAGAGGTGCGCGCGGCCAATTGCCCCAAAGCGACGGTATCTCCGGGATCGATGCTGTTTTCGTTAGCCTTCAGAGCGAAGGCGCGGTACATGGCGCCCGTTTCGAGGTTCAGCAGGCCAAAGCGGGCGGCCAGACGGCTTGCCACGGTGCTTTTGCCTGCGCCCGCGGGACCGTCAATGGCCACAATCAAGCGACGGGTTCCACTCATTCGCCGGATTTCTTTCCTTTTCGGTTATTCGGACGCTTGCCGCCCGGACGCTTGCCGCCGAAAGACGACTTCTTGCCCGTGCTCTTTTTGAATCCGAAGCTCTTGCCGCCCTGGCTGGCTGGCCTGGAGAAGGACTTCTTCGGACGTTCTGCGCCTTCGCCTGCCGCACGCTCGCGTTGCGGCGGCTTCTTGCGGTCGAAGCCTTCGCGGGTGGCAGGCCGTTTTGCGCCGAACTTCGGTCTGTCGCCGGGAGCACCTTCTTCGCGCCGCGGACGGAAGCTGCCGCCGGCTGGCCGGGGCTTGAAAGGACGGCGTTCGGTTGCATCGCCTTCGGCGCGGCGTGGTCGAAATTCGCGATGCTCCTCGCCTTCCCGACGCGGCTTCCATTCCTTACGCGGTCCAGCCGGGCCGCGCTCGCGTGAAAACGACTTGCCAGCGGGTTTTCTGTCTCCGGTCGGTTTGCCGAAAGGTTTGCGTGCGCCCTCGCCGCCTTCGGTGCGGCGTGGCCGAAACTCGGAGCGCTCTTCGCCTTCGCGGCGTGGCTTCCATTCCTTGCGCGGTCCAGCCGGGCCGCGCTCACGCGAAAACGACCTGCCGGCGGGTTTTCTGTCACCCGCAGGTTTGCCGAAAGATCTGCGTGCGCCCTCGCCGCCTTCGGCGCGGCGTGGTCGAAATTCGGAGCGCTCTTCGCCCTCGCGGCGCGGCTTCCAATCCTTGCGTGGCGGCCTTGCAGCGCCGCCTTCACGGGAGACAAATTTACTGCCTGGTCGCCGGTCGCCGGTGCGATTGCCGAAGGGCTTCTTCGCGCCTTCGCTGCCTTCTTCGCGGCGAGGACGGAATCCTCCTGATGGGCGCGGCTTGAATTCGCGACGGCCTTCACTGCTGCCGCCCTCGCGGCGCTCGAACCCTGCGCCCTCTGTGCGGCTGCGATACGGCTTCTTAAATCCGCCGCCTTGACCGGCCTGACGGCGCGGCGGAAATTCACGCGGTCCTTCGCCTTCGCGGCGCGGCTTCCATTCCTTGCGCGGTGCTCCAGCAGATTCGCCGGTACGCGGACGAAATGGCTTACGGAAGCCTTCTCCGGCTGCTGTGCGGCGAGGACGAGACTCGCTGCCTTCCTTTTCGGCAGGACGCGGCGTCCATTCGCGACGCGGCCCCGCGGAGCCGGGGCGTTTCCAACCGCCAGCAGCGGGTTTGCGGGCTGCCGGGCGATCTCCGAAGGCTGGACGTTCGCGGCGCGGACCGCGATCTTCCGTGCGGCGCGGAGTGAAGGGCCTGCGCTCACGCGGAGCAGCATCGGCTGATTCCGCTGCGGCTGCAGTTTCCGGCGCAGCTTCGATTTCAGGAAACTCCGGCAATCCACCCGCAATGTGAAGCAGACTCTGGGTGCCGAGCGCGATAGTGAGAAGCTGGCGCGTGGTGGTGAGTCCGCTCACGACTTCGCGAATACGCGACCGCGGTGCGAGCGGAGATAGAAAAGTCTCGATCTCGTCCGAAGTAGCGGCGATGACCGTATCGAGGTAGAGCGAGATGAGAGCCGACAGTGCGGTAGCCTGCGCCATGCCTCCACCGCTTTGCATGGCTTTTTGGTGGCGCGATTCGAAGAGCTCCCAGGCGGTGTCTTCGCCTTCGGTATAGATAGGCAGTACGCGGAACGCTCCCCAAAGCTCGCCGAGGGCACGGAGCACAGCGGCCTCGGTCACTTCGCGTCCCAGCAGATTTTGCAATTCAATCGCGGTCAGAGCGCCTTCGCGCTTGAGCAGCTTCCAGGTTTCGACGACCAGCGGCGAAGATTTGTCTCTCGGGCCGCGCTTCCAGTCTCGATCGCCGCGCAGGGCGAAGACGTATGGCAATGCCTCGACCGACGCAAGGAAGTCCGGCTGTTCAGAAGCGGTGCCGAGCAGGTTGAGCGGAGTAGCCTTTTGATCGGCCAGGAGGCGACGGGCCATCTCGAATGCGGTCTGGATCGCAGCCGGTGGCGGGGTCGCGTTGGTTTCGCCATGGATAGCTTCGGTAAACGATGGCGCAGGAGATTGTATCTGTGTCTTGCGTGGCAGAAAGAGGCTTACGCCGGTGGAGTCGATCCACGTTTCTGCGTCCTCAATGGTGAGGATCGGGTTTGCCTTTTGCCGCCATTTTTCGGCGCGTGCTGCCTGGAGCTGCTCTGTTGTCAAAGAATCCTTCTTCTTGCGGGCCTAAATGCGGTGGAACGCCCGCTGGATGTCTTTCCAAGAATACCGCAATGCGATGGGTCGGCCATGCGGACAGCTGGTGGGATGGTCGGTTTTGGCCAGCTCGGCGAGCAGCCATTCCATACGGACGGGGTCGAGCGGCATGTTGACTTTGATGGCCGAGTGGCAGGCGATGGAGGCGGCGATGCGGGAGCGCAAAGTGTCCAGATTCTGCGCCTGGTTCTCGCGCTCGGCCTGTTCGAGCACTTCAATCAGGGTGCGCTCCAGCTCTTTTCCTTCGAGCCCGACAGGAGCGGCTTTGATGGCGATGGTGCGCGGGCCGAAGGGCTCGACCTCGAAGCCGTTGCGCCTGAGCTCTTCGGAGATGCGGGCGAAGAGGACCATCTGGTGAGGCAACAGCTCGATGAGCAGGGGCATGAGGAGGCGCTGGTGCTGTACGCGCTCAACTTCGCGCTCGCGCAGAATTTTTTCAAACAGCACGCGTTCGTGGGCTACGTGCTGGTCGATGATCCAGAAGCCCTCGTCGTTCACGGCGAGGATAAAAGATTCGCGCAGCTGTCCCAGCGGCTTGAGAGATGCCAATGCATTCAGGCTCGGAGCAGGAGCTTCCTCCATAGGTGTTTGCGCGTCGCAGGCATGCTGCTGCGGTAATGATGCGCCGTTAGCCTGCATCAGCAGCGCTTCGGCGAAGGGGAGGCTGATTTCCTGTGGCGCCGGCTCCGACGGCGTGAGTGTGAAGACAGCAGCCTGCTCGGTAGATGGTGGCGGTTCGGACTCAGGCATCGCTGGTGGCTGAGTTGGTTCCGGCTCGCCGGGCATGGGCGATACATCCGGCATCAGCGACGGGGTAGCGTGCGGATTGGCAGTAAGCGCAGCGAGAAATCCGGCTGCGGGCCGTGCGAGGATGAGCTTGTTTCGAATGCTGTCGCGGATGAAGTCGTGAATGACCGACTGCTGGCGGAAGCGGACCTCGGTCTTGGCTGGATGAACATTTACGTCGACTTCGTGCGGCGGCATCTCCATGAACATAAGGATGACGGGGAAGGACGTTGGCGGGATGATGTTGCGATAGGCCTCGGTAACGGCATGCAGGATCAGGCGGTCACGGATGAGGCGGCGGTTGACGAAGACGTAGATCGAGTTGCGATTCAGCTTCTGCAGCTCGGGCTTGGCAATAAAGCCGCTGATGCGCAGGAAGCCGGGATCGGGCGGCTCATAATCGTCATCGCGCTTCCATGGCGGGGGCTCGGGCAGTCCGGCGCGGTCGAAGGCACGCTCCGCTGCGATGGGGAGCAGCTGATTGAGCGTCTCTGCGCCGAAGATCTGGAAGATGCGCTCTTCCGGTTTTCTTACCGGAGGAGCGATGAGCAGCGCATGCGTGGCCGAGTGCAGCTCGAAGTGCTTGTCAGGATGCGCCAACGCATAATGCGTAACTAATGCAGTTACGTGTGACAACTCCGTAGTTTCCGACTTGAGAAATTTGCGTCGCGCCGGGGTGTTGAAGAAAAGATCGCGAATGATGAAGGTTGTTCCCGGAGGCACACCGGCATCTTCAACGCGGAGGACTTTGCCGCCGACAATTTCGATCCGTGTGCCGGAAGCTTCATCTTCTGCACGGGTTTCCATTTCGAGGCGCGCGATGGATGCGATGGAGGGAAGCGCTTCACCGCGAAAGCCGAGAGTTGCAATGGAGAGCAGATCGTCGCTGGAGCGGATCTTCGAGGTGGCGTGGCGCTCGAAGGCGAGCAGCGCGTCATCACGCATCATGCCCTGGCCGTTGTCGGCGATGCGGATGAGCTTGCGGCCTCCGGCTTCAACCTCGACGCGTATGCGTGTTGCGCCTGCGTCGAGTGCGTTTTCGAGCAGTTCCTTAACGACGGACGCGGGACGGTCGACCACTTCGCCGGCGGCGATCTGGTTGGCAACCTGGTCGGAGAGTATGCGGATGCGTCCCATCTGAAATTCACCTTAGCAGGTTGCGGCAGGTGCGAAACCGATGCTGTGTGTGCAAAAAGGATGGCGGTCCGAAAATGGATTCGGACCGCCATGCTCATGAGAGGAATGTCATTCTGACCCTGAGGAACGAAGGGGAAGAATCTCAAGCCAGCTTAGTTTGAGATTCTTCCTCCCTATGGTCGTCAGAATGACGGTGATCTATCAGCAACAGGAACAATGATCCAACGCCGGGCTAGCGTTTTTTCGTTTTGCTCTTCGTTGTGGTCTTTGCGGCTGCCTTCTTCGGCTTTGTCTTAACGGCTTTCTTCGCGGACGTGCCCGCGGCTTCGGGAAGAGCGGCCAGGCGATCGCCGAGAACATGCAGGCGCAGGAAGTTCGTCGAGCCGGACTTGGTGCGGGTTCCGGCAACGATGCCGACGACATCCTGTGGGTGAGCGTATCCGCCGTTTTCCAGGATGTCCTCCGCCATATCCACCATTTCCTCGGCGGTGTGGGCCTTGGCGCACTTGACGGGGTGGACGCCCCAGAGCAGCGTCATGCGATTAATGACAGAGTCGATGCTGGAGAGCGCGTAAATGGGCGGCTTTGGGTGGTACTTCGAGAGCTGCCGTGCAGTTGCTCCTGTCTCAGTGAATACGGCAATGGCCGCCAGGTCGAGATCTTCAGCCGCGTGAGCCATCGATTCGCAGATGGTTTCCGCAATGGAGAGCCGGATATGACGCGGCTGACCATTGTGGATTGAAGCTTCCTGTTGCTGAGACTCGGTTTCGATGACGATCTTGGCCATCATCTTTACCGCCTCGACCGGATATTTACCCGCAGCGCTTTCTGCCGACAACATAACGGCATCGGTTCCGTCATAGACGGCGTTGGCGACATCGCTGGCTTCAGCGCGCGTGGGGCGCGGATTCTCGATCATCGATTCGAGCATCTGCGTTGCCGTAATCACTGGCTTGCGGTGCGCAGCAGCGCGCCGGATGACGTGCTTCTGGATGGCCGGGACCTTCTCGGGCGGCATTTCTACGCCGAGATCGCCACGAGCGACCATGACGCCGTCTGTGACCTCGAGAATGCTTTCGAGGTTATCGATGGCCTGCGGCTTTTCAAGCTTGGCTACGACCCAGGTGTCGGCTCCGAGTTGCCGGATGCGGTCTTTTACTAAGCGCACGTCTTCAGCAGTGCGTACAAAAGAGACGGCGATGGCATCGACTCCAGCCTTGATGGCGAATTCGAGGTCCTTCTCATCTTTTTCCGTGAGCGAAGGCACGCGGACAGGGATGCCGGGCAGGTTGATGCCCTTATGCTCACCGAGCTGACCACCGTTGATGACATCGCATTCGACATCTTCGCCCTTTACAGCTACTACGCGGAGCTCAATGAGTCCATCGGAGAGCAGGATGCGTGCTCCGGATTCGAGGTTTTCAGCGAGTGTTGGGAAGGTGGTGCTGATGAGGGCGCTGGTGCCGGGGATGTCGCGGGGTGTGATGGTAAGGCGCTGGCCCGCTTTCAGTTGTACCGGGATGCGATTCTTCAGGTGGCCTGTTCGGATTTTGGGACCTTGCAGATCACCCAAAATACAGATTGGTTTCTTTTCCGCCGCTGCGACCTTGCGGACCATTTCAATCAGCTTGAGCTTTTCCGGCTGAGTGCCGTGAGAGAAATTCAGTCTTGCAACATCGAGCCCGGCGCGAACCAGTTCTCGAAAAGTTGTTTCATTGCTAGACGCAGGCCCAAGCGTGCCTACGATCTTGGCGCGGCGATCCTGGCCGGAGCCGTCAACCGTAAAGTTCATCCATCCCCCAAATATTTTCGTGATTCCAGCCCTATTTTAACCTGTCAGACTGCTTGTGCTTTGCGGCTGCTCAAAGCATTTTCTTCATCGTCTGCGGAGAGAGGAGACAAATCGTCGTGGAGCGGGAACATCTGCGCGTTGAATTCGGCGCCGATGAGGATGCTAATGGAAACCATGTAGAGCCACACCAGGGTAGCTACAGCTGCGCCGAGGGAACCGTAGACCACGGAATAATCGGCGAAGCGGGTGACGTAGAGTCCATACAGCATGGTGATGAGAAACCAGGTGATCGTTGCCAGAATTGCGCCGGGAACGACGCGCCGCCAGTCCTGTGTTTTTGGCGTGCCGAAGTGGTAGATCACCGAGAGAACGGCGACGCTGGTGAGCATGGCGATGATCCAGCGAACCATGCGCCAGAAGAAGAGCACGTACAGGCGAAAGCTGTGATCGGAGTTCTCGATCATCCAGCGCTCAATCTGGTGACCGAAGACAATGAGCAGAGTGGCGAAGAGCATCGGCAGCAGCGTGATCGGAATCAGGCCGAAGGCAACGGCGCGCTCGCGCCAGAAGTTCCAGGTGCCGCGGGGCAGGCGATAGGCGCGGCGGAAGCCTTCCATGATGGAGAGCATGAAGCCGGATGCGGCGAAGATGGCAACGATAGTCGCTGACCAGATCAGCCGCACGGAGCGCGCGTGGTTCATCTGGAAGTAGTTCTGCACGAGGCCCATGGTGTCTGGCGGCAGAATGTCGTAGAAGGCTGAGCGAATATCGTTCAGAGTATCTATTTCAGGGCTGAGCGCCAGCACCGTAGTGCCGACAAGAATCGCGGGAAAGAGGCTCAGAATCCCAGAGTAGGCCGCTGCCTTTCCGGTGGTGAAGGCGTTGTGGAGAAAGGAACTCCATGCAGCGCGGCGAAGACTTGTCCAGAGGGACAACAGCATACGTGTCGAGACTAAATGAAGTCACGCTCGTGTGGAAATGAGAGAATCTCAGGCTCGCTTTGCGGGCTTCCACTTATTCAGGAATTCCGTGACCGAGGCGGGATCCATTTTGCGCATCGCCTCAAATTCGCCATTTTCCTGGCTGTAAAGCAACTTGCCGTGCGCGTTGATGACTGCCAATCCCGGTACGCCCTTTTTGAGTGGCACATGATATTTTTCTGCGACGTCAGTATTGCGGTCGTAGCGACCGATGTTGACGTGAACGAGAATGAAGTTGTTCTCGAGGAGATCGAGATTGGGCTCCTGATGGAGATAGATATCAAGCACCTGGCAGTCGCCGCACCAGTTTCCTCCAAAGTCGAGAATGACGCGTTTGTGTTCGTGCTGGGCTGTGATCAGCGCCTGCGCAACGTCATGATGCGCATCGGCGGTATCAGAGTAGATGTTGCGGGTCTGCGCCTGCGCGGCGATAGCGGCAATCGTCAATAAAGCAGCGAGCACGAAACTACGTTTTGCGTTCATAAGGGATTCTTCCAGAAATACTTTGCAGTTTTATGATGCGCGGGCGTTTGATGACGACTTAAATCTTTGCCGTACACCGTTCAGGATATCAGGAAAAGGCATAATTCTCTGGGAGTCATCGCTCTTGTAAAGAGCTCATTGTATGCGGCTTATGAGATGATTGAAAGAAAAGTCTTGACAGGCTTTCATTCGTTACGCAACGGATGAGAGGCGTTTGGTAGATGGCAATCCCGCAATCTCCCAATTGGTCACTTCAGTAACAGCTTGTGAGAGCTAAGGTAATCAATTCCAAACCTGTAAAAGATTTGTGGTAATACCCCACATCCAAAATCCATCGACATAGCATACAACGTTCAGCATGCGATTATTTTCGCGCGGAAGCGGTGTAATTCTCTTCGCGATCGTATGGATCGCCGTGGCGCAGTATTGCTGTGCTCAGTCGGGGCAGGCGGGTCCGGATAAAGGCAGCACAGACGGCGATGTGAAAACAGTCGTGCCAGTTTCTTCGGCTTACAAGATCGGGGTAGGCGATGTTTTGCATATCACCGTATGGGATGAGCCGCAGTTTACTGAGACGGCAGTTGTAAGACCTGACGGCAAGATTTCGATGCCGCTGGTGGCTGAGATCGACGTAGCCGGTCTCACACCGGAAGCGGCGCAACAGAACCTGACGGAACGGCTGTTGAAATATGTGCATAAGCCGCGGGTCACGGTCACCGTGCAGGAAATTCATAGCCGGATGGTGTACATCACCGGCGAAGTGCAGCGGCCGGGCGCTTATCCGCTGATGGACTCGATGAATGTTGTGCAGCTGGTGGCGCGTGCAGGCGGGTTGACGGATTTCGCAAAGCAGAAGCAAGTGTATGTCCTGCGTTCGGCCAACAAGACGCGGGAGAACGTGAATTACGAGAAAGTTCTGAAGGGGCAAGCCCCGCAGCAGAACGTGGAGCTGGCGCCCGGAGACACAGTGGTGGTGCCATGAGATTTCAGAGGGAGGGCCTGCTTCTTTGGCCCTTGATTTTGATCAGCGGTGTGGTGATGCAGGCGGCCGCGCAACACTCCGATGACAGTGGAGAGAGCCACACATACGCAATCCACAGGGCAAACAGCGACAACCCGCGCACGACCAGCACCGAACCGTTGAACAGTTGCGGCGATTCTTTATCCGTAGCTTTGCAACAGGGAACGCCGGAGTTTCCTTGCTGGGCAAATATCCGCACGGTCGAGCGATGGAATACGGCCGCCATTGTTTCGGGACTGCAGCCAGGCAGCGACCAGCCGGTGGAACTGCCGAAGTATGCGCCTTCCACGTTCAAGATGACACTGGGCGGATTGAGCGGATTCAGCTTTCCTAATGCTGGTCCGGGCAAGGCTTATGGTGGATTGGGTGCGGCGGCTGGCATTATCGAACGCCGCCGCTGGCAGTTTATGGCGGAAGACGGTGGAGGCCTCGCCGATTTCCAGGTTGGTGGTGGGGATTATCTGGTTGGCCTGAATCGCGCCGCGATACGCGCAACGGGCGAATTCAATCCCCGGTGGACATGGCAGGGCAGTGCGACGAGTACATATGGAACGGATGCGGCCAGGGTGGTGGCTCCGCTCGATTTCCGGCAGGTGGGCGACTCAGGCGTGCCCGCAGCGGAGACGGTCGTGTACGGGCTGCATTCCGGCAGGGTGACGACTGGCGAAGAAGGCGGAAAGCTTCGTTACGAGGATTCGCGGCGATCATACTGGGACTTCAGCGGGACGCACACCTATACGCAGTACAACGCGGACGATTTTTTTGTGCAGACGGCCCGGGCCCGGGTGGAGTATCTGCATGCGCTGACTCCTACTACGGGAATTGGCCTTTATGGCAATGGGGAGCACCAGACAGGTCCGCTGGACTGTAGTATTGGCGGTGCAGGGGTTCGATGGCTCGATGCCTGGGGTACGCGCGCCAACCTGAATATTTCGGGCGGAGTGAACGGGGCAGGCTCATCGTGCGGAAAGCGCGTACAGTTTACGGGAACGGCAGCAATTTACGTAAAAATGACGCAATTTACTGACCTTTATTTGTCCGGTGGGCGGGGTTTAAGTGACGGTATTCTGGAACATACTGTATTTCTGGGAACAGGGGCGGCGGGAGTTCGCCACTCCTTTCATCGCGTTGCCGACATTCGCGCGAGCGTAAATGGAATTCAAGGTGTCGATCCGGTAACGAAGCAGTCCTACCATGGCGCATTTGCGGATGGGAGCCTGCATTATCGGATGGGACTGGGCTTTTCTCAAGAGATCGAAATTCGTCACTACAAGGTCGCAGGCACGCCGACAAACGACCGGACGATAGCTGTTTTCACGTTGTGGTGGACCCCGGGGCGGACCACAGATACCACCACGACGCGTGCTTCACTTCGATAGACTTTTTCATCTGCTTATCTACTTCGACGAACATCGAGGGAGTTATGCACGAGAAGAGCATTCGCAGGGGACTTCGTGCCGTACCTTTTGGGCAGAAACTTGTCGCTGCAGGTATTGCAGTTGTTATAGGAAGCGGATTTTCTATCTGGTCACGAAATCGCGATCAGGCGGCGGCGACGGCGGTTCTGTCATTCGACGGAGCTGTTGCGCCTCAGGTCGAGCCGGAAATCATGCAGGCGAGAGAGCCTGCGGTCGTGTTTGCCCGTTCGATTCTGAACGACGATGCGCTGCGGGAGCTTGCGGCACAAGCGGGGGCGGCGGACCATGCGGAGGAAGTTCGATTGCGGCTGGAGCTGGAGGAACCGTCGGCTAATGTTCTGCAGGTGAGATATCCTGGCGGCGACCAGAAACTTTCGGCGGCGGTAGCGAATGCCGCAGCGAATCTATTGTTGGCCTGGAGACCCCAAGTGAAAACCGAAGCCGCACCGTCGATTCCCCCGGCTGGAGCGGCGACCGCTGCCGCAAACAAACGGCATCATTTCCGGCCCTCTCGCGATGTACGCGATTTAGAGGCGCAGATGGCCGCGGTGGACCAGAAGCTCTCAGCCCTGAACGCTGAACAGTTGCAGGCACGCGTGCCGCAGAAGACGGAAGCTCCCGTGCATCCGTCGAGCGCGAACATCGAGCAGCGGCATGCGCTCGAATCGCAGCTTGCGGTGGCAGAGAAGAGGCTAGATGATCTGCGCACCCGTTACACCGATGAATATCCCGAAGTGGATACGGAAAAGGAGAATATTGCCGAGATACAGCGGCAATTAGCCGCGCTGCGCCCAGGTGTCGCAGAAACGCAGCAGGCTACGTCTCCGCAAAAGGCTGTAGGTGTCGGGAACGGAGAGGCAGACCGGCTGCGCCGGGAGCGGGAGAGCCTGGTGGAGGCTATCGCAAATGAGAGAAGGCACGAGGCGCTGAGGAATGGTCAGGATTCGCCGCGGGAGGCTGTGCCGGGCGGAGAGAAGGCAGCTTTGCCCGCGTTGGATGAACCGAAGGCAAGTAGCCCGTTTTCGCTGGTTCATGCGGCGGTTTCGGGAAAGAACGGGTCGTTGTGGCCGTGGGCTGTGGCCGGTGTGTTCTGCGGACTTTTGTATCTGGCAGGGTCGATCTGGCGATATCGGATGGTTGACAAGACAAAAAGCACAGAAGATCGAAGCCGGGCCGCGGAGCCTCCGGAACAGAGTCAACCAGAACGTGAAGAGCTCACCAGCCAACCGGAGTTTCCGGGAAAGGTGGCGACCCCGTACAGCGATGGCCTCATGCAGGATGATGCCGAGTGGTCCAGAGCGTTAAGGAGAAACATTGCCAGGACTCCCATCGGGCGCGCTGAGGAGGTCCAGGCAATACGGGATGAGGTGTTTGCAGTGCGAGACGAGGGGCTGACGTATCGCAGCGCTGAATCTCAGAAAACCCACTACGAAGACCTGCAATTGATGCGTGAAAAGATCAGGCAAAACCCGAACAGCTGGACCGCACACCTGGAAAAGGCGCGGATGGCTCTCACGGACGGTAATTTTGAGACCGCCATCGAGGAAATGAATCTGGCTATGCCTGTGGCTCCGGAAAAGATGAAGCCGAAGCTCAGCCAGATCATCACGCATATGGCTAACAGCATGGACATCAACCTCTAGCTCTCCGCTAGACGTCGCAGAGATCCACAGCCTGCCGGAGTGAGGTTAATGGATCACGGGTAGGCACGAATTCGTGAGCTACATAGCCATTGAATTTCGTGGCGACGATGCCTCGCATAACGGCATCCCACTGGACTTCCTGCGTATCGTCGAGCTCGTGGCGGCCGGGTACGCCTCCGGTATGGAAGTGGCCGAGCCATTGGATGTTCTCGCTGATGGTGGCAATGAGGTCACCTTCCATGATTTGCATATGGTAGATGTCGTAGAGCAGCTTGACGTGGGGTGAGTTGACCTCGCTCATAACGCGCACGCCCCAGGCTGTGTGGTCGGCCATGTAGTCGTGATGATTGCGCTTGCTGTTCAGCAATTCCAGATTGATGGTGACGCCGTTGTCTTCAGCGATTTTCTTCACGCGGTTGAGGCCGATGATGGTGTTCTTAGCGCCCTCGTCGTCGGACATGCCGCGGCGGTTTCCGGAAAAAGTGATGACGTTGGGAACCTTGGCCTTGGCGGCGAGAGGGATGTTCTTGCGGAAGGCGGCTTCGATAGCGTCGTGGTTTTCGGTGCGGTTGAGTGCGTCGGGGATGGTGCCTCCGCCGCAATAGCCCATCGTGCAGATGAGGCCGTAACGGGCGGGGACATTCCATTCGCTGATTTCGAGCAGGTCGATGCCGACGAGGCCCATCTGGGCGGAGGCCTGGCAGAGCTGGTCGAGTGGGATGTCTTTGTAGCACCAGCGGGAGACGGACTGGTGGATGCGGTTTTTGCGCGGAGTGGGTGCTGGCGTCCCGGACACATTTCCGGATATCTGGCCATTTAGGGAGGCGGCGGAAAGCGGGGTTGCTGCGACGGCGGCGGCGAGGCTCGATTTCAGGAATGTTCTGCGGTTTGGCATGGGGTCGAGGGTTAATGTACTCGATTTCATTTACGAGTTGCCAGTTTTTGTGTTGGGTGTGCGAGTTTTGATTCGTATCCCACCCTTTCGCAAGTGCGCGAAAGGATGGGGCACCTTGGTTTTTGCGTAGTCCAAGAACTTATCTTTCTGATGGCGACGGGTTAGGGGCGGTGAAGTCGGAGCAGCACGGCTTCTGCACGTTGGAAAATTCCATATATTCGAGACGCGTGCCGTCGGGGTCGAAGAGGTTGAGCTGCCACTTGCCGTCTTTGCCGATCTGGGTGTGGTCGTTGGGGCTGGATAGGCGGTTGGCAGCTTTCAACGTGTCGTAGGTTTGCTGCATGTTTACGACGCCGATGGAGAAGTGATTCAAGACGCCGAGCTGCTTTTGCGAGACATCCTGGATTCCGCCACCGGAGGGACCACTAGTGAGCATGTACTCAAGCCAGTCGTGACTCTCGGGCGTTTGCTGGGAGACCCAGTCGATCTTGTCGGGCTTCATGCCGCCGTACCAGTAGGGCTTGAAGTCGAGGATCGCGCGATAGAAGGTGTCTTCTTTTTCGCGGTCGCGGACGAGCATGCCGACGTGGATGATGTGATGTCCGGCGAGCTTGGCTCCGTTCACTACCTTAGGATGGGCAGGCGGCTGGACGAACTGCACCGTGTTGCCTTCAGGATCTTTCACATTGAACCAGCGGCTGCCGTCGCCGGCTTTTTCGACCGATGCGGGAACTTCGACGCTCTTCGATTTGAGGTAGAGGCGCAGTTTTTCAGCGTTCGCGGTTTTGTAGGCGAGGTGGGCGAGGCGGTTGTGAGAAGACTTGTCTGCGAGCGGCAGGACTTCCACGAACTGCGTGCTGTTGACGTAGTAGCGGGCGCCCTGCGGATTCTCGGGGTCGGGACCTTTTTCGCAGCCAACGATGTCGACGTAGTAGTGCTGGGCGGCAGAGGCGTCGGCTGCATAGACGGCGATATGCGAGATTCCGGTGATGGGTGGGCGCGACGGCGATGACTGAGCTAAAGCGATTGAACTGGCGAGGACGAGAAAACCCAAGGCGTATTTCATCGCTAACCAAGATACTCCGCGAATGCGAAGTAAGGAATAAGGAGTAAGGTCTAAGTGGCGAACGGCACAGGCTGGGAAAAGCGACGTCATTCTGAGCGCAGCGAAGAATCCATCGAGGTTCCCTCGGGAGAATTCACCTAACAAGTTTCTCGCAGGAAACTTTGTTCCATACTGCCACATGAAATATTGCCTGGATTCTTCGGTTGCTCAGAATGACAGCGATTGGAGGTGTATCGCTATGACACTGCTTGGAGCCACATCGCTGTGCGTACGTCTGGTTTTCAGATTCGCAGTCCTGTAACATCAAGTCTTCTTGCGATTGAGATTTATGTTCACAAGCGTGCCAGCGTATCGATGAACGCCTTTCGAGCCACTCCGAATCAGCTGACTTTTCTGCGTCTGTGCATCATTCCTTTCCTGGTGCTGGCGGTGCTCGATGGTCATTACCGGACGGCGTTTACGCTCTTCGTGATTGCCGGCATCACTGACGGGCTGGATGGGCTGCTGGCGCGGTTGCTGCATCAGCGGACCAGGCTGGGACAATATCTCGATCCGGTGGCCGACAAGCTGCTGCTAAGTACGCTGTTCCTGGTGCTGCACCATATGGGATTGATTTCACGGCGAGTGACGGTACTGGTCTTCGGGCGCGATTTGGGGATTATGGTAGTAGCGGCGATTCTTTATGCGGGCATGGGTATGCGGGATTTCCGGCCCAGCATCTTCGGAAAGGGCAATACGCTGTTCCAGATCCTTGCACTGGTAACGACGCTGCTGAGCCGCTTCTACGCGCCTGCGTGGGTGCTGTGGGTGCGGCACTGGTCGCTGAATGCCACGGTAGCGCTGACAGTGATCTCCGGGTTCCACTATGCGTGGCAGGTGGCGCGCCGGATGAGCTTGCCGGGAGCTGCAGCGGCCAGCTAATTTCGCCCCTTCGTTCGGCTCAGAGTGGGAACGTAGATCATTCCCGCCCTTTCGCAACGGGGCGGCGAAAGGATGGGGACACCCAAGGCACACGTTCAGTTCGAGAAGCCCGGCGGCTCTTCAGCTTGCTTCGCATTACCCTTGGGGATGACGATTTTTCTGAAAATAGAGATTGCTACTCTTCTTCGTCGGTGACGCTCTCCTCGATGGCCATGTCCTGGAATTCGTTGGAGTCGAAGACTTCTCCGCAATCGAGGCATTCGACGTATTCCACGTCCTCTTCGCGTGCTACGACGCGGACCTTGGGGTGTTTGCAGGGCGTATTCATGAGATGTGTCTGGGTCGGAAATTCAGGTGATATCGGCAAGATTGTATCCGGGTTGCGTTTGATGTCAAATGCGAAAGAATTAAAACTTACAGGAAAAAGTACGAGGCGCGATTTTCCGCAGTTCCCGGAAAGATGGAATCAGGGCAACGGTGATTTGAATTCGGACTCCAGCGGTCGTATACTTGATTTGTATAAGTTTTGTAAGGTGGGGCGTAGGACTGCCCTAATATGGATAAATGCTGAGGCTTACTAAAAAAGCGGATTATGGCCTGATGGCTCTGAAGTACATCGCGGAGCATCCGGAAGCGACTGCTTTGAGCGCGAAGGACATTGCCGAGGCGTATCACATTCCCGCGCAGCTGCTGGCCAAGATATTGCAGCGACTGGCGAAGGTGGGCATTGTGAAGTCGCATGCGGGGATGAACGGCGGCTATTCGCTGCTGAAGGATCCGCGAAAGATATCGGCCTTTGAGGTGATTTTTGCGATCGATGGGCCGCTGTTCATTACCTCGTGCTTTACGCATGAAGGAAACTGCGACCTGACGAACAGCTGCACCATCAAAGAACCCTTAGCCCGTGTAAATGAGACGATTTCGAGTGTTCTGAAAAACATTCACATTTCCGACCTGGTGGAAGAGGGGCGGAGCCGGACGGTGCGCGAGCTGATAACGATTCGCGCCACTTCGGGCGAAAAGATTTTGCAGGCGACATAAGCGGCAGGATTTTAGGAGAAAGAAACATGAGCAGCGTAGTGGAAGCAGGAAACATCAGCGTGCCGGCAGGCGTAAAGCTGCCGATTTACATGGACAACCATGCGACGACGCCGCTCGATCCCCGGGTGTTGGAAGCAATGATGCCGTATCTGACTGGCATATTCGGGAATGCGGCGAGCCGCAACCACTCCTTTGGGTGGGAAGCTGAGAAGGCCGTAGAGACTGCGCGCGAACAGATTGCGAAGCTTATCGGCGCGTCGGCGAAAGAGATTATTTTTACCTCGGGGGCGACTGAGTCGAACAACCTTGCCATCAAGGGCATCGGCGAGATGTATCGCGAGCGCGGCAATCACATCATTACGCAGGTGACGGAGCACAAGGCAGTGCTCGATACCTGTAAGCGGATGGAGAAGGCCGGTTTCCGTGTGACCTATCTGCCGGTGAAGGCGGATGGGCTGATCGATCTTGAAGATCTGAAGCGGGCGATCGACGACAAGACGATTCTGGTGTCGATCATGTTCGCCAATAACGAGATCGGCGTGATTCAGCCGGTGGCTGAGATTGGCAAGCTCTGCCGCGAAAAGGGCGTGATCTTCCACACCGACGCGGTTCAGGCGGTAGGCAAGGTTCCGGTCGACGTAAACGCGATGAACATTGATGTGTTGTCGCTTTCCGGACACAAGATTTATGGACCCAAGGGTGTCGGCGCGCTCTATGTACGCCGTCGCAATCCGCGCGTGCAGATTTCCGAGCAAATCAACGGCGGCGGCCATGAGCGCGGTATGCGGTCGGGAACGCTGAATGTTCCGGGCATTGTCGGACTGGGCAAGGCCTGCCAGCTGGCCGGCGCGGAGATGGCGGAAGAGGCGAAATACCTTTCCGGACTGCGCGACAAGCTGAAGAAGAAGCTCGAATCGCATCTCGACTACATTCACGTAAATGGCTCTTGGGAGCACCGGTTGCCGGGCAACCTGAACATGAGTTTTGTATACGTTGAGGGCGAATCGCTGCTGATGGGCATCAACGATGTTGCAGTTTCGAGCGGTTCGGCATGCACCTCTGCGACACTTGAGCCATCTTATGTATTGAAGGCTCTGGGACTGGGCGACGATGTGGCACACAGTTCGATTCGATTCGGGTTGGGACGCTTCAACACCGAGACTGAAGTGGATTATGTGTCCGACAAGGTGATCGATATCGTGCAGAAGTTGCGCGAGTTGTCGCCACTGTATGAGATGGTGAAGGAAGGCATCGACCTGACGAAGATCCAGTGGGCGGCGCACTAAGGTGCGAACTACCCCACGTTAGTCTGCTTCGTGGACGAACATGGGGCACCCGGTTTCGATCGGGGAAACAGAGTTTTAGTAGCAGGATCAGAGGAGAACATAATGGCTTACAGCGATAAGGTAATTGACCACTACAACAATCCGCGCAATGTTGGACAGATGGACAAGAGCAGCCAGGAAGTGGGCACAGGACTTGTCGGCGCGCCGGAATGTGGCGATGTGATGCGCCTGCAGATCAAGGTGAATCCGGAGACGCAGGTGATCGAAGAAGCCAAGTTCAAGACCTTCGGCTGCGGTTCGGCGATTGCTTCGTCCTCGCTTACTACCGAGTGGGTAAAGGGCAAGACGGTTTCTGAGGCGCTCGAGATCAAGAACACCGACATTGTGAAGGAGCTCTCGCTTCCTCCAGTGAAGATTCACTGCTCGGTGCTGGCTGAGGATGCGATTCGCGCGGCAATTGGCGACTGGAAGAAGAAGAATGGCGTCGCCGAGACGGCAGAAGCTGCTCAGACAGTAGCGGCACAGTAACTGAATCGTAGTCTTAACCGTCGCGGGCGGCGGTGGGACGAAGTATGCGACCCCCACCTTAGCGCCCAAAAGCCGGGCGCGAAGATGGGGCACCCGTTTCAATGGTAACTGGATAGAGTGATGAGTGCTGAGCTGACAGTTCTGAATGCCGAAAACCTGGCGCCGAATCAAAAGGGCGTGCAGGTAACGGAGCGTGCAATTAAGCGCATCCGCGTGGCGATGGCGAAGGAAGGCATTTCGCCCGTCGAAGGCGGACTGCGCCTGGGCGTGCAGGGCGGCGGCTGCTCGGGCTTGTCGTACAACATTCGCTTCGATACGCAGCCGCGAGAGCGGGACCGCGTGTACCAGTTCGACGATGTACGTGTTTTTGTCGATCCGAAGTCGTTTATCTATCTGCATGGAATGGTTCTGGATTATGAAGAGACACTGATGCGGCAGGGCTTCAACTTCATCAATCCGAACTCGACGAAGTCCTGTGGCTGTGGTTCGTCGTTTTCCTGATATGAGAGCCGCTCTTTGGAGCGGCTTCAAACTTTTACATGCCAATTTCTGAGCAACAATCCGTGAGCGCGGCCTGCTGGTCGTGCGGCTCTGCACTGGCTGCGGGCGCGCCCTTCTGCGTTGCGTGCGGCAAGGTGCAGGCTCCGACGGCTGATGTTACGTACTTCGACGTGTTTGGGCTGCCGAGAAAGCTGGCGCTCGATACGTCGACGCTGGAGCGAGCGTTCTATAAGCTGAGCCGTAAGCTGCATCCCGATGTGTACGCGAGGGCGAGCGAACGGGAGCAGCAGTGGAGCCTGGAGCAGACTTCGCTCTTGAACGATGCCTATCGCACGTTGAAGAATGCGATTCCGCGCACGGAGTATTTGCTGAAGCTTGAGGGTGTGGAGATTGAACAGGACCGGGCATCCGAGAATGGCGCGAAGAAAGAATCGCGCATGCCGCCCGATCTGCTGGAAGAAGTCTTCGAGCTAAACATGCAGCTCGAAGAAATGCGGATGAACCAGAAGATGGGCGAGGACGATCCGCAGCTTCGCGGTGATCTGGAAAAGGCGAAGACGCAGTTCGAAGGGCAGCTGGCGGAGTCGGATTCTGACCTGCAAAAGTTGTGGGTGAAGTGGGACGCGGCTGTGGATGCTGACGATGAGGCATCGCAGGCGGACGCGAAGAACAAGATGGTAGCGCTGCTCGACCGCCGGAGGTATGTGCGGAATCTGGTGCGCGATGTAAATGAAGCATTAGGCGCGTGAGAGCGTTGGGTGAAAGGACGAGATGCCCCTGGTTAGGATTTCAGTTTCGGACAAAATGGCGGCGGAGAAGCGCAAGAAGCTGCCGCAGGCTGCTTATGACGCGATGCGTGCCGCAATCTCCATTCCTGAGAATGATTTTTTTGTTGTGCTGACGCCGCATGCTGAAGGCGAGCTGGTCGTGGACCCGAGCTTTATGAGAGTGCAGCGCACGGATGATTTTGCGCTGGTGCACATCACGCTGCGGCGCGGACGCGCGACCGAGGTCAAGCAGGCACTATACCGCGAAATTGCACGGCTCTTCGAGGAGCGCGCGGAGATATCTCCGGATAACGTGATGGTGGTGCTCTCGGAGAATGATCTGGCCGACTGGTCTTTTGGCAAGGGCGAGGCGCAATACATTTTGAATCCTCCTGCGGGAGCGCAGAAGGTTGGTGCAGCGTCGTGAGCGAAAACAAAGACGAACGCATTGTTGGAATCGATTTAGGCACGACGAATTCGCTTGTCGCGTTTATGCAGGGCGAGCAGCCGGTGGTGATTCCCGGCGAAGATGGATTGAATCTTGTGCCCTCGGTAGTTGCGCTGGCAAATGATGGCCCCCGAAAGTTTGTTGTTGGCAATGGCGCGCGGCAGTACCTGGTGGAGACGCCGGAGCGCGTAATCTATTCGGCGAAGCGGCTGATGGGGCGCGGCGTAGACGATGTGCGCGAAGAGTTGAAGCTCTTTCCTTTTCACCTCGCGGATGATCTGCAGGCCGGCGAAGTGCTGCGCATCAAGCTGGGCAGCGAAGAATTTACTCCGCCTGAGATTTCGGCTTACGTACTGCGGCAGTTGAAGAAAAATGCTGAGCGGTACTTCGGTGCACCGGTTACGAAGGCTGTCATCACTGTGCCTGCGTATTTCAACGATGCGCAGCGGCAAGCAACGAAAGATGCGGGCCGCATGGCTGGGCTGGAAGTGCTGCGTCTCGTCAATGAGCCGACAGCGGCGGCGCTGGCATATGGGCTCGATCGCAAGAAGGAAGGCATCGTTGCGGTTTACGATCTCGGCGGCGGCACCTTTGATATTTCGATTCTGAAGCTGCATGAAGGGATTTTCGAGGTCATTGCCACGAATGGCGATACGCATCTGGGCGGCGATGACATCGACAACCTTCTGATTGCGATTGCGATTGATGATATTCAGGGCGAGCTTGGCATCGATGTTCGTACCAGTCCGGAGACAGTGCAGGCGATTCGCAAGGAAGTGATTGCGGCGAAGATTGCTCTGTCATCGGAGCCGCTGGTGCGAATCAGCGTAGATTTACCTACGGGTGAAAGGTATCAGCGTGAACTGCCGCGCGAGGCTTTCGAGCAGATCATCAAGCCGGTAATCGATCGCACGATTGAACCCTGCAAGCAGGCGCTGAAAGATGCAGGCGTGACGCCGGAGCAGATTGACGAAGTTGTGCTCGTTGGTGGATCGACGCGGATACCTTCTGTGAGCCAACTCACCGACGATGTTTTTCATCTGCATGCACGCGGGAAGAAGCCGCATACAGAGCTGAATCCGGATGAGGTAGTAGCGCTGGGTGCGGCGGTGCAGGCGAATATTCTTGGTGGCGGCTCCAAGGCGACGGAAGATATGCTGCTGCTCGATGTAACTCCGCTTTCGCTCGGCATTGAAGCGCTGGGCGGAGTAGTGGCGAAGATTATCCAGCGCAACTCGACGATTCCGGCTTCGGCGACGGAGCACTTTACGACCGGCGTCGATGGGCAGACGAATGTTGCGATTCACGTGGTACAGGGCGAGCGCGAAATGGCGAAGGATTGCCGGTCGCTGGCGCGGTTCGACTTGAAAGGCATTCCACCGATGAGCGCCGGGCTGCCGCGCATCGAGGTGAAGTTCCTGATCGATGCGAATGGAATTCTGCATGTCTCGGCGCGCGAACAGCGCTCGGGTAAAGAAGCTGAAATCGAAGTGAAGCCGACGTATGGATTGACCGATGAGCAGGTCGAGACAATGATTCTCGACTCGTTCGACAACGCCGAGGCCGACTTTGCGGAGCGGCAGTTGATTGAAGCGCGCAACGAAGCGGACACGATTCTGGCTGCGGTCGACAAGGCTCCGAGCAACGCGGCGTGGCAGCAGTTGACGGACGAAGAGCGTGGACAGATTGCATTGTTGAAAGACGAGCTCTTTGTGCTTAAGCAGGGCGATGATTTGAAGGCTCTGCGTGCGGGCACCGAGGCTCTGGACAAGGCGACGCGACGGTTCGCGGAGCTGATGATGGACGCAGCGGTTTCGAGTGCGATTAAAGGCGAGACGATGGACTCGGCAGGCGATAAGCTGGGTGAAGGACCGACGGCGCCGCATCCGTTTGCGCCCGCGGAGATCAGCAAGGATTAGTGGAATGCGATCCCACCCCTTTCGCAAAAACGCGAAAGGATGGGGCACCCAGGATTTTGGATAAACATTTATGAGTGACGTGAAGACAGAGCAGGAAATTGATTTGAGTAAGCCGCCCGCGCCAAATATGGTGCGAGTGACGTTTCAGCCTGAGGGCAGGACGGTTGAATTTGAGTTCGGCACGATGCCGTATGACCATCACGGTCAGCCGATGTCGTTTCTCGATGTGGCCGAGAATTATGAAATTTTTCTCGATCACGCGTGCGGTGGAGTTTGCGCATGTACGACCTGCCATCTGTGGATCAAGGACGGCAAAGAGGGATTGAACGAAGCCGACGACGATGAGCTGGATCGGTTAGATATGGCTGCCGATCTGCAGTTGAATTCGCGCCTCGGATGCCAGGCGGTAATTACCAGGCCGGGTTCGTACGTAGTCGAGATTCCCAAGTGGAACCGGAACTATGTTTCCGAAGGCAAGCCACTTGCTCTGGCGGAGGAGAAGTAATGGCGCGCGAAATTCTTTGGTCGGATGCTGAAGAGATTGGGATTCAGCTGCAAGAGAAGTTTCCGGAGCTCGATCCGCTGACAGTGCGGTTTACTGATTTGTTGAAGTACGTCACGGAACTGGATGGCTTTGCAGATGATCCGGCGAAGTCGAATGAGTCAAAGCTGGAAGCGATTCAGATGGCCTGGTATGAGGAGTTCAAGGACGCTCAGGGGTAATTCAGTAAAGGCGAACTACGTGACGCAGCATCACAGGAATTCTTCGTCGCTGTGTTCCTCAGAATGACGGCTTACAGTAGATCTGATTTAAGACCAGTCGAAGGCGCCGCGGAATAATTCAAATTCCGCGGCTTTTTCTTTTTCAAAATAGATCGAGAGAATGTCAAAGCGCGCGGGTGTCTCCCGGTTTGGTAACTGACGCATGTAGGCACCAGCAAGGCGACGCAGGATTCGGCGCTTATCTTCATCGACGGCGGCCTCGGCTGTCGCTACTTCGCGCGTAGTGCGTGTCTTTACTTCGATGAAGCAGAGAGTGTCGCCTTCCCACGCAATGAGATCGATGTCGCCGCGCAGGCGAGCGGATCGCCAGCCGCGGGCTACGACGATGTATCCGTGGCGGCGGAGATAGAAGAAAGCGGCAAGCTCTCCGCGACGGCCTGTGGCCAGGTGGGCTGCTTCTTGCGGTCTGCTGCAGACCGCTTTTTCAACAAAAGCTTCGAAGACTCGGAGGCGAGCTGATTCGAGAAGGGGCATGGCTGCATCCATTTTCGCCCGCGAGGACGCAGCCTATGCACTTGATTTAGCGGGTGCCGGAAGCTTTGACTACACTTTGGTTTTCTTTGACGAATTGGCTGAGGGCTTCGTACTGGTCGCTGGCGATGTAATCGACGCCTGCGGCGAGAGCGGCGCGCCAGCGCGCTTCTGCTGCTGTGAGCGAGCCGAAGTTGTAGCCTGAAAACCAGCCGTGGCAGCTCAGGTCTTGTTTGTTGTCGACGCCGTCGAGGGTGTAGAAGCGAATCCAGAGATCGTTCTGATGCGCGTGTTCCACGAGTGAGCGGAGGCGCAGGTTATCTTCCTTCGTCCACTCGCCGGCCTTATTCTGTCCGCCAGCTTCGACGACGGCCCAGGGATTGTTCCACCAGCGGCGGTAGTTTGAGGCACGCGATGGTTCGAGAACTTCGGGCGAGGCCATGGGATCTTTTTCGCTGGTATGTACCGCGCCGAAGACGAGGAGCTTGCTGCCAACCGGGACATCGTCGTAGAAGACTTTTTGTTGCGCGTCAGATTCTCCGGTAAGTACGAGGATCGGTTTCACGTCGAGAGCTTGCGGTGCATCGCTCGCGGTGCGCGGTGCGGTGGTAAGCCAATCGCGGTATTCATTCAGCAATGCAAGGACAGCGCGGAGATGGTCTGGCTCCTCCGTTTTGAAGTCAAGGTTGAGGGTAATGAGCGGCCAGTTGCCGTGGTTGCCGTCACGCAATGCCTGTTCGATGATGGGCCGGACGCGCTCGAAGAAATACTGCTTCATCGTCGGCTCATGGCCTGATCCTTCGGCGCTATGGGTGACGATCGACCATGACTTGCCGGTTTTCTTGTCGGTATACCAAGCGAGGTCCTGCTCTATGGCGAGTGGTGTACCAGCGGAGAGAGCGCGGTCGATGCGGTCGGACCACCACTCATAGTAGGGATAGCAATTATGCGCGTCCATGACACTGCGCGCGCCGGGGTGAGCTGCATTTTGGGCTATGAGTGTCGGGGTGATGAGAAGTGTGGCAAATAGAAGAGCTGCGGTTATTGAGAGAAAATGCAGGTCCTTCGATTGCGCGCTGCGCGCTTCGCACAGGATGGCAAACTTATTTTTCATGCTCAGAACGATAGCGTGGCTTTTCTCTTGCAGAGCGATAGCGTTATTTCTCATTTTATTTTTCCTGATAGTTGAGATAGATCGGGTTGCCGAGCAGGACCAGTTTGCCTTCCGGCGTGACGATGTCGGGGCGGAGCCAGTGTTGTTTGCCATCGGCCGGCAATGTGAGCGCAAGGGTTTGATCGGCTTGCGTGATTGTGGAATTGAACGACGCGACTGGCTGGCCATCGAGAAGGAAACGCAGCTGATTCCCGCTGCATGCGGCGACACGCGCGGAGATGCGGATGCTCGAGCCGTCGGGAGCTTGCAGCGTGTCGCCCATCATCGCTTTCCGATTGCCGTCTTCGGCTGATATATCGAACTCTCGGTCGCGCGAGGCGCTGAGGTCAATGAAGACGTGGCCTTTGCGGATGCCGTCGAGGATGGAGTCCACTGAGAGATCATTTGCATAGATGACGGTGGTAGGGCTGCCGATGGCGCTTCTTGTTCCTGCTGGAATCAGTGCATTGTGGTTATCGCTACCGCCAATGGCGACGATGCGGTAACCCTGGCTCAAATATTTTTCCCAGAAGCTGATGCCTGAATATTTACCTTCTTCCCCGCCGCCGTTGACGGCTTCAATGGTGGTGATGAGATGCGGGTCGATGGCTTCTTTTGGCGTCCAGCCGCAGCCCATGCAGATTTCGCCTGTCGGCGCGTTGGGATGATTGATGGAGAGAATGGCGTGCATGCGATGCGCTTCTTCAAAGAGCGCCTGCATGGATGGAATCGTAGTGCCTACGCGGAAGTCGACGAAGTCCGTCGGGCCGAAGAGATTGGCGTGTCCCCAGAAGGTGGTGACTTCGCGGCCGGGAATAAAGAGAAGCTTGTCGAAGTAGGGCTGCAACTCACGGAGATCGTCGTAGTGCGAGGTGGTGTTGTGATCGGTGACGGCGATGAAGTCGAGGCCACGTTCCGATGCCGTTTCTGCGGTGAGGAAGACGGGGCAGGGAACTTTTTTGCCGCTCTGGCTCAGGCAGCTGCCATCGCTGTGCGCAGTGTGCATGTGCAGATCGCCGCGATACCATGCCGGGCCGGTGCGCAGCGTAGCATCAGCAAAGGATGCGTTGTTATTGTCGCGGGTGAAGAAGATGTCGGCTTCGTAATTGGAATTTACAGACGCGCGAATGTTCGGAACGCCAATGATCAGTTTCCATTGACCGGCTGGAAGCGGGCCGGGAAGATACGACGGGGTGGCATTGGTGGTGCTGAGAGTAAAGTGGTTTTTATTGCCGCCGCTCCAGCCGCGAAAGCGCTCCGGATCGAAGAGGCCGAGATCGAGAGCGGTGTGCTGATCTTTCTCCGTATAGCTAAATGTAACTGTGATGGATGCAATTCCTTCGGGCACGGTGAAAGGCGCTTCGACATATGAGTTGTTCTGGCTGCCGCGGACGGTGCCCTTAAGAACGATGTCGGGCTTGGATTGTGAGAGGAGGTTTGAAGCTGGGAACAATAGCGGCAGGTAAGCGAGGAGACGGCAAAATTTACGCTTCAGCATCAGGGATCATTATCGCTTGTGCAAGGAATCGGGATCCCATCCTTTCGCAAAAAGGCGCGAAAGGATGGGGCACCCCAAGGTTGCTACAGCTAGAAGGATATGCGCAATGCGAATTGCATGACGCGCGGATCGCCGGAGAGCGTAGTGATGCTGCCCGCCGAGCTGCTGGTGATGTTGTTGCCGGGCTGACCGAACTCCGGCGTGTTGGTTACGTTGAAGACTTCCCAGCGGGCCTCGATGTTGACGCGCTCGATGGGAATCTCACGCATGAGGGCCGCATCGAAGACGTTGGTGCGGGGACCGATGAGGGTGTTGCGGCCGCTGTTGCCGAACTGGCCGGATGGCGGGGCCAGGTAGGCATCGGTCAGGTTCGACTCGAGTGTTTTACATGCGCTATTTTCCGAGGTGTAGTACCAGCAGGAAGGATCGCCGACCATATGGGGCTTGCCGATGAGGAACGGCGTGGCGACCGCGTATCCGTAAGGATCGAGCGCGCTGGCCAGCGTGCTGCCAGCATTCACCGTGAACGGGTGACCGGAGTAGAAGGTGTAGACGCCGGAGGTATGGAAGTCTCCGAAGATCCACGCCATAGGTCCGCTGTTCAGCATGGGCTTGCCGTGGCCAAAGGGCAGCTCGTAGACATAGCTGACGGCGACGCGGTTACGTATGTCGAAGTCGCTGTTGCCATACCACGCGCCGGGATTGCGTCCGTTGGGGGCGTCACCGGAGTTGGTTTCGAGCTCTTCCGGTGCGTTGTCGAGGCTGTGTGAATAGGTGTAGGCTGCCTGGACGCTCAAGCCGTTCTGGAAACGACGCTTGAGGCTGGCCTGCAGGCCGTTATAGTTGCCGTAGCCGATCGGGTCGGTGTATTCGATCAAGCCGAAGTTGGAGTAAGGAATGACTGGGATGGTCTTTCCGGTATTGGGATCGGTTGTCGACTCGACAGTGTTGCCGGAGATCATGGGCTGGTTGTAGTTACGGATGAGGTCGAGATGGGTGGACTTGGTGCCGACATAGTCCACTTCCGCAGTCCAGGAGTTGCCGATGGCGCGCTGAATGCCGAGACTCCACTGCTGGACATAAGGTGTTGGGTCGTTGGGGTTCAAAGAGCGGATGTGAAATGCGGTGAGGTTGTTGAGATCGATCGTGGAAGGATCGAGGTAGTTGGATGGGAAGCCCTGCTGCGCGATCATGACCGGTGTGGTCGAGGTGGATGCGGCAGACTGTGTTTTGTTGATGAGGAATGGCGGATTGAGCGAGAGCTGATCTTCGCTGCCGTAGCGCTCAAGCACTGTGTAGTAGATTCCATATCCGCCGCGCACAACAGTCTTCTGGTCAGGCGAGTAGGCGAAGCCGATGCGCGGGCCGAAGTTCTTGTAGTTGGTGTTGACCAGTGCGCGTGACTCCAAACCGCCGGAACGAGCGAAGACCAGCGAGCCAGAGTCAGGATCGAAATTGGCCATCTGGTCCTTACCGTTGAGGGCTGGTGTGGCAAAGTCATAACGGATGCCGAGGTTGAGTGTGAGCTTCGGCGTGGCTTTCCAGTCATCTTCAAAGAAGCCGGAGGCCATCCAGAGACGCTGATCGACGAAGTGGACATTGGTGAGCTGATTGCTTTGCACCATGCCAAGCAATCCGTCAGCATAAGGGAAGCCGGTGTTCGAAACGCACTGGCTGGATGAATTGCGCTGGCAGGTGAAGATGCCGGTGAAGGTCAGATCGCCGCGCATACCAGGCTCATCCTGGAAAAGATTGCGCATAGGCGCATAGAGCGAGGCACCGATTTTGTAGGTTTGCCGTCCGTGCGTGAGCGAGAGCGTGTCATTGTACTGGAACTGCTGCGGTACCTGCTGCTTGGGCAGGAAGTCGGGCGAACCGATGAAGGACCCAATGGAGCCGCCAAAGGTAGTAAGCGGTACGCCGCCGCCAACTGCGGGATTGATGGGGATGCCGGGAACAAAGTCGCCTGCATATTGCGTGAGCGCGAATGGATCCTGCTCGGCGAAGGAGTAGTTGCGAACCCAGCCGAAGCGGAAGTCATTGACGAGGCTGGGGCTGAAGATGTGTGTCCAGCCGATGACGAGGCTGTGGTTCTTCAGATATTGACGACCCCAGGCTGAAGTGCTGCTGCCGTCGGCGAGTCCGCCAAAGTAGCCGGGAATGAAGCGGAAGCGGTTGGAGTAGTTGTAGCGGACAAAGACGTTGTTGTTCTGTGAAGGCGTCCAATCGACGCGGCCGTTATAGCTGTCGTTGTTATCCTCCACGCCGCCGGTGCGGAAGTAGTTGTTGGTCTCCGCAAAGGAACCGTTGGAAGCAACATTCGGCTCGGGAAAGAGCGCGATGAGACTGGCGACAACTGGGTCGATGCGTCCGGCCGGAACTTGATTATTAGGAAAGGGCTGGCCCGTCTGCGGATCGTAGATGGTTGGATACTTGATGCCAACACGCGCGCTGGTCGCGGGGCTGAAATCGCCGATGCGCTCGTTGTCGAGCGGCACGGTTGAGGTACGGTTTACGCCCTGCTTGATGCGGGTGCCTTCGTAATTGAAGTAACCGAAGAGCTTGTTCTTGATGACGGGTCCGCCGAAGCTGCCGCCAAACTGGTTCTGGTTATTTTCGGCTTTAGGCTGGTTGTGCTGCTTGGTGATGAAGTCGGTGGCGTCGAAATACTGATTCCGGACGTATTCATACGCGAGACCGTGGAACTGGTTGTTGCCGCTCTTGGTGTTGACCGAGACGGCAGCGCCGGGCGCGCGGCCATATTCCGCTGAGTAGGGATTGGTGATGATGTTGAACTCGGCGATGACGTCCACGGAGGGGTGCGCGGATTCGGTGCTCAATTCCTGCACGTTTTCCGAAAAAGTGTTGTTGTCGATGCCGTCGAGGATAAAGTTATTTTGCAGCGAATGGATGCCATTGACGTTGAAGTCGCCAGTACGTCCCGCAGAGGTGGAGCCGCTCTGCTGGGTGAAGCGGCTGATCTGCACGCCGGGCACGGTGCGAAGCAGGTCATCCCAGTTGCGCAGATAGAGCGGGGTCTGCTCGATAGTGCGGGAATCGACGACGGTTCCGATGGATGCGTCATCGGGCGAAAGACCGGTGCTTTGCGCCTGCACTTCAACAGTCTGCTGCGCGGAGCCGACCTGGAGCGAGAAATCACGCCTGCTCTTTTCTGCAACATTCAGAGTTACTTTTTCTTCTGTCGTGCTGAAGCCCGGCGATTCCACGTGAACGGAATACTCGCCGATGGGCAGGTTCTGAAAGGTGTAGTAGCCGGAATTGTCGGTTACGACATCGCGGGCGTAGCCGGTTGTTGGATTTGTAGCTCTCACGGTTACGTTTGGAATGGCAGCGCCACTCGGGTCGGTGACAAGGCCGGAAAGACTGGCCGTATTGACCTGAGCGAGAAGGGAAATGCTGAGGAAGAAAACCGCAGCAACGAGCAGGGTGTAACGGTACCATGCCCGGGGGATAGAGTTCTTCATAATGGCCTCATCAAAAAGGTATGGTTTGCACAGCGCGTCGAGAAGACACTCACAAACTCTGGGTAGATATAAGGACGTAACTAAAAAGAAGGTAAAGGTTAACTCTGACAGCACTATGAACGCAAGATGAAGGGAGTATGAATACCGTGCGAACGGCATGCAAAAAAAGCCCGCAGCGGATGGCTGCGGGCTTTTGTGATGCGGCTAAGGAATGAATTAGGTCGTGGTACGCGGCTGCACAGCGATGAATTGCACCGGAACTGTAGCAGTAGGATCGCAGGTTGGAGTTCCTGCGGCCGGTATCTGCGTGCACGCAGGCAGCCTGGGATTGATCGTCTGCGTGTCAGTGAGTGAAGGAACATCAATGAGATGCAGCTGATTGTCGCCCGAAGTCCCCACGAAGAAGGTGGAATCGTCGGGGCTGAAGGCTCCTGAGATCGGGGCCTGTGCGCCGGTGGAGAGCTGCACGTTCGACAGCGTACCGGGCGTGGCGAAGGTTGTCGACGGCTTATAGGCCGGCAACACGCCGCTCGCGCTCGATGCGTTGTAGGTCACGAAGGACATGGTTGCGTCCGGCGATGTGACAACCTGATTGATTTCAGAAGGTGCAACGCCGAGAGCTGTGGTGTTGATGGCGTAATCGCCGGGATTCGAACCGGACCCCTGCTGATACTTGATGCCGGTATTCGTCGCCGGGCAGGCCCCGATCGGCACATTGACTGATATATCGGCAATCTGCGCCGGGCTGGCGGTTGCGCCGAGGATGTGAAGGCCATCGTTCGTGGCAGCCAGGTGGTCGGCCGCGATGCCCACGGTTGCTGCCTGCGGGTAGTTGACGATCGGAGTCGACGTGGTATTAGGGCAGAATCCGTAAGCTGCCGTGTTTGAGCCGGTGATAAACGGGCTGACACTGGGAATCGTTACCGCGATGTCAGGCGAGCAGAAGGGATCGTACTTCGTAGTATCGCCATTGTTATTCAGCTGGGTTGCGGTGCAGACGTTCGATCCGCCATTGGTATTCGGATAGTTATGCCAGCCGGTAGACGTGTTGTAGACGTAAAAGTTATTGGGGCCGACGATGTAGAGGTTCTTGCCGTCAGGCGAATACTGCGCGTGTGTGGCAACTCCGCCAATGCTGGTGAAGGTGCCTTTGCTCTGGCCGTAGAGGTAGATGACCTGGTTGACCTGATCGTTGATCACAACAGTGCTGCTGTCGGGCGAGACGGCGAGCACTACACCCGGCACGTTGATGTCTTCCTTGCTCAGGGTGTTGGTGGTTGCGCTCACAATCATCAACTCGTGATAGCTGCCGAAGTAGAGGTTGATGCCGTTTTGGTCGAGCACCATGGAATTCGGAATATACGGCAGCTTGACGGGAACGGGCGCGCCAGTGCTGGTGAGATCAACCGGCGTGAAATAGGACGACTGCGTTGAAGACAGCCAGAGCTTGCTGCTGCTGCGCCCCGGAGTATTGACCCGCACGATGTTGCTGGTGACAGGAAGGCCAGTACCCAGCTGCCCGATGATATTGACCGGCGCAGGGTTGCAGGTGCCCGGCTGGCAGATAGCGGAGATGGCAGTCGTAGTCGGGAACGCCGGAGTGACGGTGCCCGCGCTGCTTACGCTGATCTGCTTAGGCTGAGTTGAGGTGTAGTCGAGTGTGAGGCCGCTCAACGAGGTGCCGTTTTTATCGGGCGAGTTGACAGTAAGGTTTTGCGGGCTGCTGGCGTTCACCGTTACCGGATTCGGGAAGCCGGTTGAACCGTTCAGATTGAGAGCGATGCTGGTGGGCGGGCAGGTGAAGAAGTATCCCGCCGCCGAGGTGGTTCCGGAAAGGCTGGCGTTAATGACCGTCGAGCCGGGCAAATGTGCAGTGGCGAGGCCGTTCACGGTGCTGGTGGTGTCGGTACCCGTGTCCGTGGTTCCGTTGCTGGTGTTGTTGATGGTGACGATCGTCGAGTCTACCGGGGTGTAGGTCACCGTGCCCACATAGGATGTCGGAATCAGCACGCCGTCAGGACCGAAGACCTGAGTGGTTGCCGTCAGCGGCTGAGGATTATCAGTTCCGGGTGCATTCAGGGTTTGATTTTGCGAAACGCAGGCTGATTGCGAGCCGATGGTGATCGCAGTAACGGGCGGGTGCACATAGATGCTCACCGGATTGCTTGTGACGGAGGAGGCGCTTGCCGTGACCTGAGCAACTCCGGCCTGAGCAGGCGGCGAGCAGATAGTGAAATCCGGGATACCGGAAGCGCTATGGCGATTCCACGTACCGGCGCAGATGGCGCCCGTCGACGGATTGATGTCAGCAAGATTGAGGTTCGTCGTTCCGTAAACCCAGTGGGCTACGCTGACGGTGCCTCCCTTGCAATTGAAGCCTGCTGGCTGATTGACCTGTCCGGTTTGCCCATATGAAAGCGAAATACCAGTCGAGGCGGGGCCGAGGGTAATGTGGTCAAGGTCAGTGACCTTCTCGCCATAGCCGTATCCACTGCTGAGGCAATAATTGTTAGGGTTGGTGCCGCCACAGCCCGCGATAGAGATGCCGACCGGAATAGAAAGTACAAATAAAGCAATCAGGGCGAAAAACCGCTGCATGAAACCTCCCCGTCTGTATGGACTCGCCACGCAGACGGTTGTCACTGCCAGATGTGCTCTGGGAGTCTTTCCAAGGATATAGTCTCGAAGTTTGAGTGTAAAAGCTGGAAGAGACTTCAGCAAGCGGCGGGGAGGCGTTCCAAAGGATTGCCGGGCAGATTTCACCCGGTCGCTGCGAGAGATGGAGCACCCTGGTCGATCCTTAGGGCGCCCCACAACTCACAGCGATTAGGGGTTTACGCCGGTTTCAGGCCTTATTTCCCCTTGGCCACCGCATTAATGAAGGAGAGCCCATTGGGGACGCCCCATCCGGTAACGTTGTCCCAGCCCTTGGTCACGGTCAGGGAAGTATCGGTACCGAAGCTCAGATCTACATATTCGCCCTCCAGATTCCACAATGCGCTGAAGTACTGGGTGGTGGTGTAGAGCGGAGCCAGCAGCGTGTCAGAGGAGTAGAAGGTGGCGCCGGCTGAATCGAAGACGATCCCTGCTACATTCGTCGGGCTGCTGACAGGAACGACATCGTTAATCGCATTGGCAGGCAGCTTCGGCAGCATCGGAGCAGCCTGTCCGAGGGCTTTGCCGGCAGCCTGATCAGAAATCGCCCATAGAGCAGAGAAGATTGGGCAGGCCAGGCTGGTGCCTCCGATCCCGGCATATGGCGCGCCATATTCGACGAAGACCACCCCGGTATAGGGATCGGCGAGGGCGGAGATATCCGGTTCCTGCCGACCAGTGCCGGTAAAGGATTTCTGCCAGGATGGCTTGGGAATAAAGGTGCTCTCGCCGCCGCCCGAGCCGCCCAGGTTGCCGAGCATGAGCGGTGGATCGAGCACGTCATTCGTTGCAAAGGAGAGGATGGCGCCGTTGTTTCCCCAGCCGACTTCTGCTCCGGACGAAGTGCCGTTAGGAATGCCGATGCTGGTTCCGCCAATGGCGGTCACATAGGCAGAGGTCGCCGGATAGGACTGGCCGCCGCCGCTGGGTGAGCCGGTGCCTTCGTCGCCGCCATCGCCGCTGGAGAAGTTTACAGCGAGGCCAGCCGCTGCGGCTTTCTTCAGCACTTGTTCAAAGCCGCTCACAGTGTAGGCACCGAAAAGGGCTTCCGGGTAGCCGTAGCTATTGGAGATGATGCTGCCGAGCTTGTTCTGCCGGGCATAGTCGATGGCGAATTCGAATTCCGTCCAATCTTCCGACGGCATGATCTCGATCACGATTTTTGCATTGGGAGCGATGGAGTGAACCCATTGGACATCGAGCGAGGCTTCATCCTGCCAGCTGTCGACTTCGAGCGCCAGGGGTGTAGGTTTTCCGTCCGGATAAAGAACGGTGAAGTTGGAGGAGTTGGTTGCAGGCAATCCGGCAAGGGTCGAGAACTGCGCCAGATCGGCCGTCAACTGGGCGCCATCGGTGGGACCATCGACAATGACGACGGTCTGGCCGGTGCCGTCGAGACCTTTCTTATAGGCCGCGTTGAGACCGTAATGAGTCTGGATCTGCGAAGGCGTCCAGGCGCAGGTCAGTGGGCTGTTGTCGTAATTGTTGCCGTAGTACACGCCAACGGGGAGAGACGCGCCATCCGTGGTGAGATTCACGGTTGACGGATTGCTGAAGCATTTATTGGTAGCAATGGCAGAGAACCCGCCAGCGGCGTTCTTCACCTTGCCTCCAAGCGGCTGGGCTGCTGTGCGGGGCTTACCTGTATGCGGATCAATCTGATACTTGATAAAGGGACGCATGTTGAAGCTTGTGAGGCCGGTTACGCCATGAACAAGCGTTCCAGCCTGGCCAGTCAATGCTGCGGGCGTGACGTTCGCATGAAAAACCTTGCCCTGGCGCTCAAATTCATGAATCTGCGTCTGGAAGGCGCTTTCCACTCCGGAAGCTGGTCCGCGGGCACGAATCGAGAGATTGTCAGAGCTTACAGAGAGAACCGCAAGGCCATGTGATTGAAGTTCTTTCTTAACAGTTTCCACCTCGGCCGGGGACGGAGCATATCTGGCGAGCTCAGCATCGCTGAACCACTGATGGTAGGTAGGTGAGCCGGGCGTGTAAAGAGCATCGAGTGCCTGATTGAAGGCCGCTTCGTTGTGCATATTCAAATGCACGGTTAGGGTGAGTTGCTGCGAAGGTTGTATCGGGCCGTGGTCGGAGGAAAGCTCTGCTACCTTTGGCCTTTCAATGCGCGATTGCGCTTGGAGAACGGGAACCGCGAGCAATGCGCATGCCAAGGATGCGCCACTGATCCAGGCCCATACTGAGGGATTTGCTTTCTGCAACATGAAGACTCCATCCTGATTTCGTGGGTAGGTGTGAGTGTGTACGCCCGCCCGTGGGGCAGCGAACGCAGTGACAGCTGAAGCACCGCAATACTGATGGACTGAACGGATTAGTAACGTCGGCAGAAAAGCCTGGGAAAGATCAACAGCGACAGAAAAGTACTGCGGGTTGTTGTGTACTTGTCATGACAGCCCCAACACTTTGGCATAGGCTTACTATCGCGTCAACAGGAAAATTCGTATTACGGATCAGGCCCGGGCTGCAAAAGCACCACGGAGCGCCTGTTACGCTAGCAGAAGACCGTTTCTTTATATCGATGAATGAGATAGTTCTGATTCACTTCTCCGGCCGCGATCAGCCGGGACTCACTGCGGAAGTGACTGGGATTCTGGCTGGCTACGATGCCTGCGTGCTGGATATCGGTCAGGCAGTCGTGCATGAAACGCTTGCCCTCGGGTTGTTGATCGAGATTCCTCGCGATGAGGCTTTTCTTCGCCTGCAGAATGCGCTGGTGGAGAAGTCACGCGAACTGGAGCTGCAGGTCCGGTTTACGGCTATTTCAAAACAAGATCTCAAACATTGGATCTCCGCGCAGGGCAAAGACCGCTTCATTATCACGGTATTAGGGCGGGCTATTTCGGCACGCCATCTGGCGCGGGTGAGCGCAATCATCCATGAGCATGGTCTGAATGTGGACCGCATCGAGCGTATGTCTGGAAGGTTGTCGTTTGCGGCACATGCTCCGGATGCCAACGCCTGCGTGGAACTGCGGGTGAGCGGGAGCGCGCGATCCGAGGCAGCCATGCGAGCCGAGTTTCTGACTACGGCGCACGAGATGCGGATCGATATTGCCTTTCAGCGGGAGAGCATTTTCCGCCGTAACCGTCGCCTTTTCGCGTTCGATATGGACTCGACGCTGATTTGCGGCGAGGTGATTGACGAACTGGCAAAGATGGCCGGAGTCGGCATCGAAGTGGCGAACATTACCGAATCAGCCATGCGCGGAGAGATTGATTTCAAGGAAAGCTTTCGGCGGCGCGTTGGGCTTCTACGTGGACTTCAAGAGCAAAGAGTACGGGAGTTGCTGGGCACGATTCCGCTGGTCGAAGGCGCAGAACAGTTGGTCGGAACACTGAAGATGCTGGGTTATAAAACGGCGATTCTTTCGGGGGGCTTTACGTTCTTTGCACGGCACCTGCAGGAGCGCCTGGGTATCGACTACGTTTTTGCCAATGAGCTGGATATTGTCGATGGCGCGGTCACAGGAGAGATCACGACCGAGATCGTGGATGGCGCGCGCAAGGCCGAACTGCTGCGCCAGATTGCGCGGCAGGAGAATATCTCGCTTGAGCAGGTGGTGGCGATCGGCGATGGCGCCAACGATCTGCCGATGCTGGGAATCGCCGGAATGGGGATCGCCTTCCGGGCAAAGCCGCTGGTGAGGCAGAGTGCCGATCATGCAGTGTCGGTGCTTGGACTCGACAGCCTGCTTTACTTGATCGGTGTACGGGACCGGGACCTGGCGACTGCCGCTCAGTCTTCGTGATAGTCAGCCATCTGGCGAATTCCGGCCTGAAAAATAGCCGTCATTCTGAGCCGCAGGCGAAGAATCCAGAGAACGTTTCGGGTATCAGGAACGCCAGGATTTTTACGTAGATCCGACCGGGAAGCCTGTGACTTTTATGCTCGAGCATTCTCTGGATTCTTCGCGCGGACGACGCGCTCAGAGTGACGGGGGCTTTAGATAGGCGCGGATTTCACTGCCCCCGCCGGGTGCCCCATGTCTCGATTTTGAGACATGGGATCAATCCCAAAGCTGTCTACTGTGGCGGCATGTATTGCTCAAACCAGCTTAACGAGCGCTCGAGCACATCGATCTGGTGATCGCGAGTGGCAAAGTGATGGCCTTCCCCTGGATAGACAACCAGCTGCGTGGGCACATGCTGATCACGCAGCGCATGCCAGAACTCAAAAGATTGCGGCATGGGACATTCGCCGTCGCGGTCACCCACAACAACCAGCGTCGGAGTCTTCACCCGCCGAATGAAGTTGATGGCTGAGCTTTTGAAATAAACTGCCGGGTCGTCATAGACCGACGCACCGAAGAACGGGATCATCCACTGGTCGATGGAATTCTCGCCATAATAGCTCTGCCAGTTGGAGATGCCTGCTCCCGCAACCGCCGCGTGGAAGCGGTTGCTCTGGGTGACAGCAAACATGGTCATGAATCCGCCGTAGCTCCAGCCAGTGAGGCCTACGCGCTGCGGGTCGATGGAATATTTCTTCGTGACTGAGTCAACGCCGGCAAGAATGTCGCGCAAGTCTCCATAGCCGAAGTCTTTGCGGTTGGCCTGGGTGAATTTTTCGCCCTGTCCATAGCTGCCGCGAGGGTTCGGTTCCAGAACAAAGTAGCCGAGCGCCGAAAAGGGAGCGCCGCCGAAGCCTGCTCCCGGCCAGCGTGGCGTGACCGCCGCCGATGGGCCGCCGTGGACCATGACAATGAGCGGATATTTCTTGCCCGGATCGTAATTTGCGGGCTGGATGAGCCATCCCTGCACGTTGAAGCCGTCATTCTGCCATTCGACGGATTCGGCCTTACCCCAGGCAGGCTTCAGGTTGTCGTTGTAATGGGTGATCTGTTTGAGATTTTCGAGTGGGCCCGCCCAGACCTCAGGCGGCTTGGCGAACGAACTGCTGATGAAGGCAATCTGATGGTCCTCAGTGTCGGAAACGGAGAGGCTCATCACCTGCTGGCCGGAGCCGATGCCTTCCGGCAACGTGAGGCTGTGGTCCTCCATATCCTGCTGATTATTCAGGTCATAGGCGAAGAGATGAGACGAGCCGCCGGTGATTTCCGTGATGCCAAGGGTGTGGTCATCTACCCACAGGAACCATGCGGGGCTGGTCTTGCGGTTCGGGGTAATGTCTTTGGGCTCGCCTCCGGATGCAGGAACGAGGTAGATGTCGCCTCCGGTCGAGCCCTGATCGGACATCAGGCCGGAAATAAAGGCGATTTGCGAGCCGTCTGGCGACCAGCGGGGAACCGCGAGTTGCAGGCCGAAGATGGGACTGTGGCCGCTGGTTGGATCGACCAATACGCTGGGATCGAAGGCGGCGCGGCCACCCAGAACGGCTTTGGAACCCGGCATAAATGGCTGCGTGTAAAGTTTGGCTACCCACCAGTTATTCTCACCTGGAGGCGGCGCGGCCACGTAGGCAAGTTTCTTTGCATCGGGTGACCAGTTGAACTCATAAACGTGCAGGTTCGCGGGTGAGACCTGCGACAACTCGCCGGAAGCCGCGTCGATAGCGGCGATGCGCTGGATTTCAAGTCCTTCTACGCCGATGACACCTGCGGGTGGCTTCATCGCCGACAGCGCTCCCGAGGGCCGCGTCGCGCCTTCGACGTAAAGCAGACCGATTTGCTTGCCGTCAGGGGACCACTGTGGCTCATCGGCGTATCCGTGGAAAGTAGTCAGCTTGTGGGCTGACGTATTCGAGCCGGGTTCGGCGATGTAGAGTCCCTGCTGGTGCTCACTGTTGCAATTCGAGAAAAAGGCCAGTTTTTTGGAATCGGGCGACCAGTCAATCTCGTTCTCGCTGCCTTTTTCGTCTCCCGTGCACGCGGTTACGCGATGGATAGCCGAAGGATTGCTGAGCGGGGCTGCATCGACCTCCGAGCCGCCCCCCTTGTTGCCCACCACCCACGCGACCCACTGCCCATCGGGAGAAAGCGCCGTCTGGTGAGGCGCACGAACAGCCTCAAGCTGACTGATGATCTGGCTGATGCGTGGGTCTTTGGCCGGCACGGCCGTTGCCGGAGCTTGTGCGAGGGCGAGGGCGCCAACTGAGAGACAGGAAAGGGAAGCAATCAAGGTGCGAAGGGACATAATGCCGGATGGTAGCAGAAGGGCTTCCGCGTTTGTGACCGGGTTTAGCGGGTAAATTCGCTGAAATTATGCGTGCTGGCGAATGCAAGGCGCATCAGAAGGCAGATTTCCATGTCATAATGAAGCAGAAGCAACGAAATATGCGCGAAAAATGTGAATTTTTCGCGTGGTTTGTTGACTCAAATAAGCGTACTTGGTACTCTTAAAAGGTTCCATGAGACTGCTCTTCGTGTGCATACAGCCTGAAGAGTGGTTACGACACAAAGAGCTTCGCAGAATGAGCCGGCAGGAAAGCTAAGAGCTGGCGAAGAAAAAATCTGCGAACCCCATCCGGCTCATGGGATGGGCGAATCGCATCGGTGCCTGCGACACCTTCCACCTTGGAAGGCTATGTGGGCCGGAATCAGCGAAACGGAGTCGGCTTTCTTCTGCCCTTGATTTTTGCGGGGAGAAGCGACGTGCGGCCACCGTCCTGGTTCTCGTCTGGTAAGGAAGCAGTGCAGACGCGAAGCAGCCGTTGACTTCGTCTGGGCAGATTGCGGGATTCCGCTCTGTCTTGAGGCGAGCCGGTTGTGCCGCGTTTGAATGATAAGAGTTTTGAGTTGGTAAGGAGTTTGGTTTGCCTACATTCAGTCAGCTCGTGAGAAAAGGGCGCACGGCGCCGAACTATAAGACGGCATCGCCTGCGTTGCAGGGTTCGCCTCAGCGTCGCGGAGTCTGCACCCGTGTTTACACGCAGACGCCAAAGAAGCCGAACTCGGCACTCCGCAAGGTTGCCCGTGTCCGTCTGACCAATGGCATTGAAGTCACCTCGTACATTCCCGGCGAGGGCCACAACCTGCAGGAGCACTCGATTGTGCTGATCCGCGGTGGCCGCGTGAAGGATCTGCCAGGTGTGCGTTATCACATTGTGCGCGGCACGCTCGATTCGGTCGGCGTGGTGAAGCGTACGCAGAGCCGCTCGAAGTATGGTGCGAAGCGCGCCAAGGCCGGCGCTGCTGCGGCAACCGGTAAGAAGAAATAAGACTGGCTGTCCGACATCGCGCCTCGCGGCGTTCCGGATAGGTGATTTGCTTAAAAGTTTAGAAACGCAAGGTTAAAAGGTTTATGCCAAGAAAAGGTCACATTGCGAAGCGGGAAGTTGCAGCCGATCCGGTTTACAGCTCAACGCTGGTCACGAAGTTTGTCAACTCGATGATGTGGGGCGGCAAGAAATCGACCGCCCAGGGCATCTTCTACACCGCCATGACGAACCTGGAGCAGAAGGGTGGCGAGGAAGCGCTGAAGCTCTTCAAAAAGGCAGTCGAAAACTGCAAGCCGCTGCTCGAAGTGAAGACCCGCCGCGTCGGGGGCGCCAACTACCAGGTGCCGATCGAAGTGAACCCCGAGCGTCGCACCTCGCTGGCGATTCGCTGGCTGGTAACGTACGGCCGTGCGCGTGGCGAAAAGGGCATGATCGACAAGCTGACCAATGAGCTGCTCGATGCGGCCAACGGTCGCGGTGCAGCGATGAAGAAGAAGGAAGACGTTCATCGTATGGCTGAAGCCAACAAGGCTTTCGCGCATTACCGCTGGTAGGACTGGCCGTCTGGGCAATCGCGCCTTCGGCGCATGAAAAGTATCGGGAACGAAAGATTGTTCCTGGGAATTTTGAACCTTGGGCTGCTTAAGCCTGAGAGAACTAGAGAGAAATACAGTGGCTCGCCAAGTACCTCTAAATCGTTGCCGGAACATCGGAATCATGGCGCATATCGACGCCGGTAAGACGACGACGACCGAGCGCATCCTGTTTTATACGGGCATCACGCACCGCATCGGCGAAGTGCATGAAGGCACGGCGACGATGGATTACATGGAGCAGGAGCAGGAGCGTGGTATCACCATCACGTCGGCTGCGACGACCTGCACCTGGAACAACATCCGTATCAACATTATTGATACGCCGGGTCACGTCGACTTCACCGCTGAGGTCGAGCGTTCCCTGCGCGTGCTTGACAGCGCGGTGGCGTTGTTTGACTCCGTGTCGGGTGTGCAGCCGCAGACCGAAACCGTCTGGCGGCAGGGTGACAAGTACAAGGTTCCGCGCATTTGCTTCGTCAACAAGATGGACAAGGCTGGTGCCGATTTCGAGCATGTGATCGAGACGATCCGCAAGCGCCTCGGCGCGCGTCCGGTAGCGATCCAGATTCCGATTGGCGCTGAAGCAAATTTCAAGGGCGTGGTCGATCTCATCGAGATGCGCGCGATTGTCTGGCACGACGAGACGATGGGTGCGAAGTACTCGATCGAAGAGATTCCGGCTGATCTCGTGAAGAAGGCAGAAGCCTTCCGTATGCAGCTGATCGAAACGGTCGCCGAGAATGACGACGACATGCTGCACAAGTTCCTCGAAGGCGAAACCCCGACTCCGGAAGAGTTGAAGAAGGCGCTACGTAACGCGACCATCGGCATGAAGGTTTTCCCGGTGATGTGCGGAACGGCTTTCAAGAACAAGGGTGTGCAGACGCTGCTCGATGCGGTGGTTGATTATCTGCCGAGCCCGCTTGACGTGCCTGCGGTTGAAGGTATCGACCCTGCGGATCCTTCGGTGATTCTGAAGCGTGAAGCGAAAGATGACGAGCCGTTTTCAGCGCTGGCATTCAAGCTGATCAACGACCCCTTCGGCAAGCTGAGCTTTATCCGTATCTACTCGGGCGTCCTCAAGACGGGTGACACCGTCGTGAATCCGCGTACCGGCAAGACGGAGCGCGTAGGCCGTCTGGTAAAGATGCACGCCAACAAGCGTGAAGATATCACTGAGATTTATGCCGGTGACATCTGCGCCTGCGTTGGCCTGAAAGAACTCAAGACGGGCGACACGCTGTGCACCCCGCTGCACCCGATTGCGCTCAGCGCGATCACTTTTCCCGCACCGGTTATCCACGTTGCAGTAGAGCCGAAGACCAAGGCTGACCAGGAGAAGATGGGCCTGGCGCTGGCGCGGCTGGCAGACGAGGACCCAACGTTCAAGGTCCACACTGACGAAGATTCAGGTCAGACGATCATCAGCGGCATGGGCGAGTTGCACCTCGAAATCCTTGTCGATCGCATGAAGCGTGAGCACAAGGTCGAAGCGAATGTGGGTGAGCCGAAAGTGGCCTTCCGTGAAACGATCCGCAAGCTCGCTGAGGCAGAAGGCAAGTACATTCGCCAGACGGGTGGTTCGGGTAACTACGGGCATGTCAAGATTCGCCTTGAGCCGAACGAGCCAGGTGCCGGTTTCCTGTTTGTCGACGCGATTCGCGGCGGCGTGGTTCCCAAGGAATACATCAAGCCGACGGAACAGGGTATCCGCGAGGCTTTGCACAATGGCGTGCTGGCCGGGTACGAGATGGTTGACGTTAAGGCGACGCTTTATGACGGCAGCTACCACGACGTTGACTCGAACGAAATGGCGTTTAAGATCGCCGGTTCGATGGCCTTCAAGGAAGCCGCAAAGAAAGCAAGCCCGGTACTGCTTGAGCCGGTGATGGCGGTCGAAGTCACGGTTCCGGAAGAGCACATGGGCACGATCATCGGCGACATCAACTCGCGCCGCGGCCGCATTGAGGGCATGGAGCACTCGGGTGGTTCGCAGGTGATCAAGGCGATGGTTCCGCTGAAGGAGATGTTCGGATACGTGAACGATATCCGCTCATCGACACAGGGACGCGCTTCGTACTCGATGCAGTTTGCCCGCTATGAAGAAGCGCCGCGCATGATTTCGGAAGAGATCATCGGTCGGAATCAGGGCAAGTAAAAGTTTAGAAATTGCCGGACCTTGTTGGGCCCGGAAAGAGTTAGCAGCACAACGAGAGAGGAACAAGGGA
>NZ_LMUM01000002.1:76419-78042 GCF_009765985.1 Acidobacterium sp. S8 | reverse complement strand
CCAGAAATTCAGCTATTAGCTTCTGGCTATTAGCTTCTAGCGTGTGGGTGCGGTCGCCGGTTTGAATGCGACCGCCGTCTTGCGTCAGGCAGGAATCGGCTGGGAGTTAACAGTTGGAGGTTAAAAGCTAAGCGGTTGCGGGAGTAACTCAGTGGTAGAGTCACAGCCTTCCAAGCTGTTGGTCGCGGGTCCGATTCCCGTCTCCCGCTCCAGAATTTTAAGTAAGCGGAGCGCGTAGCAATAATGTTCGAGCAGGCAGTTCTTCCGGTACAGGATGAAAAGACTTTTGCCGAGGTGGAAAAGGCGCTGCAGGAAGCTTTTGCTCCGGCGCATGCGGCAAAGTTTCTTCGTCAGATAGAGCGGGCAAGGCTGCGGGCCCGCCAGTTTGAAGCAATTCTGGCGCATGGATTTCTCGGCGCGAAGACGCCAGCGCTTTACGGCGCGCTTGGCGATTCCGACCGTGGACAGGTGCGTGAGATGTATCTCGGGCTGGTGGAGCATGTTGCACCGGAGCTGCGGCAGAAGTATTTGAAGGTGTACGCGTATTACTGAGGAGTTTGCATTTGCGCAGGCCTCTGAGCCCAATGTCTACGTAGTGATGTGGGAGTTTGAGGTGCGTGAGGGCTGCGAGACCGCCTTTCTCGAAGCGTATGCCTCCGATGGTATTTGGGCCCGGCTCTTCCGGAAGTCTCCGGAGTTTCTGGGTGTGGAATTGGTGCAGAGCGTCAAGCGTCCCATGCGGTATTTCACGCTGGATGCGTGGACCTCGCGCAGGGCATTTGAAGATTTTCGGCTGGCGTATTGCGAAAGCTACGAGACGCTGGACGTGAAATTAGCAGGATTAACGGAATGGGAGCGCCAGATTGGCGCATTTCCCTCCGAGTAAAACGAGGAGAATTCGCAATGGCGAAGGAGAAATTTGACCGGTCGAAGCCGCACGTGAATGTGGGGACGATAGGACATATCGATCACGGGAAGACGACGTTGACGGCAGCGATCACGAAGGTGTTGTCGAAGCATAATCCGAACAACAAGTTCCGCTCGTTTGACACGATTGACAACGCGCCTGAGGAGCGGGAGCGCGGCATCACGATCGCAACGGCGCACGTGGAATACGAGACGGCGAACCGTCACTATGCGCACGTCGATTGCCCGGGCCACGCCGACTACATCAAGAACATGATCACGGGCGCAGCGCAGATGGACGGTGCAATTCTCGTGGTGGCAGCGACCGACGGTCCAATGCCGCAGACCAAGGAGCACGTTCTCCTGGCTCGCCAGGTAGGCGTGCCATACATCGTGGTCTTCCTGAACAAGTGCGATGCGGTTGAGGATCCTGAGCTGATCGACCTGGTCGAGATGGAAGTGCGCGAGCTGTTGTCGAAGTACAACTTCCCCGGCGACGATGTGCCGGTGGTTCGCGGTTCAGCACTGGGCGCCCTGAACGGCGAAGCGCAGTGGGAAGCAAAGGTAGACGAGCTGATGCAGGCAGTGGACGACAATGTTCCTCTACCGGCACGCGCGATCGACCAGCCCTTCCTGATGCCGATGGAAGACATCTTCTCGATCTCGGGCCGCGGCACAGTCGTGACGGGCCGTATCGAGCGCGGCAAGGTGAAGGTG
>NZ_LMUM01000002.1:76155-76409 GCF_009765985.1 Acidobacterium sp. S8 | reverse complement strand
GCGCGATCGACCAGCCCTTCCTGATGCCGATGGAAGACATCTTCTCGATCTCGGGCCGTGGCACAGTCGTGACGGGCCGTATCGAGCGCGGCAAGGTGAAGGTAGGCGAGGAAGCGGAGATCGTAGGCTTCCGCGAGACGCGCAAGACGGTTGTGACCGGCGTCGAAATGTTCAAGAAGCAGCTGGATGAAGGTCTGGCCGGGGACAACGCGGGACTTCTGCTGCGCGGTATTGCCAAGGAAGACGTGGAGCGC
>NZ_LMUM01000002.1:0-76145 GCF_009765985.1 Acidobacterium sp. S8 | reverse complement strand
GCGAGGAAGCGGAGATCGTAGGCTTCCGCGAGACGCGCAAGACGGTTGTGACCGGCGTTGAAATGTTCAAGAAGCAGCTGGATGAAGGTCTGGCCGGCGACAACGCGGGACTTCTGCTGCGCGGCATCGCCAAGGAAGACGTGGAGCGTGGCATGGTTCTGGCGAAGCCGGGATCGATTACGCCGCACACCAAGTTCAAGGGCGAGATCTATGTGCTGTCGAAGGAAGAGGGTGGACGTCACACTCCGTTCTTCAACGGCTACCGTCCGCAGTTCTACTTCCGCACGACGGATGTGACGGGAACGGCGAAGCTGCCGGAAGGCACGGAGATGGTGATGCCGGGCGACAACATCGCACTCGAGATCGAGCTGCACACTCCGGTGGCGATGGAGAAGGGTCTGCGCTTCGCGATTCGTGAAGGCGGACGCACCGTAGGCGCCGGCACCATCACTGAGATTTTGAACTAAGGACAGGCTGTCGTTCAGGCAGACGCGCGCTTTGCGCGCCAAGGTCTGGAGCGGGAACGAAGTTCAGTGCAGAATTGCAACAGGTAGAAGCCGAGGGCTTTAGCCCTCGGAAATATCGCTGGATTCACAAGGGCCTTCAGGCCCGGCTCCAGCAGAAGAAAAGATCGCCGGAGCAGTCTTTCCGGCAATCGGTTAGGATAAAGAAATGCGCGAAATTGTGACATTACAGTGTCCCGTGTGCAAGGAACGGAACTACTCGACGACGAAGAACAAGAAGACGACCACTGGCCGCCTTGAGTTCTCGAAGTTCTGCAGCCGTTGCCGCAAGCACACAGACCATAAAGAAACGAAATAGCTAGCAAATGGACTGTTTCAGGTGCGCCCGGAAGGGCGCGGATGCCCGGACAGTCAGTCTCAGGGGCGTAAGCTCAATGGTTAAACTGTCGGTCTCCAAAACCGAACTTCTCGGTTCGAATCCGAGCGCCCCTGCCAGAGAAGAATGCAGTTTGCAGCCCGCTGCCATTGAAGGGTTGCCGTAAAAGCAGCGTAAGCTGTGAAAGCGTAAAAGAAGGAAGCGTTATGGCGAAGGCAGCACTGGCAACCGGTGAAGAGCGTTCCAGCTCTCCGCAGAAAAGCAGCTCGACGAATCAGGTGGCAACACTCTGGGCGCGCACCACTGACTTCCTCAAGGACGTGCGCGGCGAGATGCGCAAGGTCGTCACGCCCTCGCGCTCCGAAGTGCAGTCGACTACGCTCGTTGTGATCATTACGGTCTTCGTCTTCGCAGCGTTCTTCTATGTAGTCGATTCGATTTTCGGCAGCGCATTGAAGTGGTTGCTGCACTGGCTGGGTGGTCAGTAATCATGTCAGAAGAAGGAATCATGGCGGAAGAAACTCAAGACGGAAACACTGGCAGCGAGAGTTCTGAACAGCTTGCGCCTCCAGCCAGCGAGCGCTTCAAGTGGTACATCATCCACGCATACTCGGGCTTTGAGCGCAAGGTGCGCGAGTCGCTTGAGAGCCGCGTACAGGCCTTCGGCCTGCAGAGCAGGATCGGCCGCGTGATGATTCCAACCGAACCGGTGACGGAAATCGTCAACGGCAAAAAGCGCACGGTGGAGCGGGTGTTTCTGCCCGGCTACGTGCTGGTTGAGATGGACCTCGACAATGACCTCTGGCATGTCATCAAGAACACGCCGCGGGTCACGGGTTTTCTCGGCACCGGTGATAAGCCGGTCGCGCTGAGCGAAGAAGAAGTCAGCTCGATCCTCTTCCGCACGGATGTCTCGAAAGAGAAGCCGCGCCTCAAGATCAAGTTCGAGAAGAACGAGTCGGTGCGAATCACCGAAGGGCCGTTTGCCAACTTTAACGGCGTCGTAGATGAAGTCAATGAAGACCGCGAGACGCTTAAGGTGATGGTGACGATCTTTGGCCGCTCGACTCCGGTTGAGCTTGAATTCGGCAAGGTTGAAAAGATCGCTTAGGAAGCGCGGCACATTCCGCGAGAAGTTTGTAGGACAAGAATCTGGCTGAGCGAAAAGCTCGCCGTAAAGAAAGGTCGTTAGAAATGCCTCCAGCAGGAAAAAAAGTACAGACTCAGGTCAAGCTCCAGATTGAAGCCGGTAAAGCCACCCCAGCGCCCCCGGTTGGTCCGGCGCTCGGTCAGGCGCAGGTCAACATCATGGAGTTCTGCAAGCAGTTCAACGCGCGCACGCAGAACAAGGAGATGGCGGGCCTTATCATCCCCGTTGTCATCACCGTTTACGTCGACCGCACGTTCACTTTCATCACCAAGACGCCTCCGGCGGCCGTGCTGCTCAAGAAGGCAGCGAACTTGGCCAAGGGTTCGGGCACGCCGAACAAGAACAAGGTCGGCAAGGTGACGGAAGCCCAGGTACTCGACATCGCCAAGCAGAAGATGCCCGATCTGAATGCCGCTTCGGTTGAAGCCGCGGTCAAGAGCATCAAGGGCACGGCGCGCTCGATGGGTATCGAAATCACGGCGTAAAGGCCGACATAGAAGCGCATTTCTGTAGGAAAAGCGCTAATCTGTGGCATAATCAAAGATGCGTCTAAATTTAGGACGCAGTCAACAACACCACGGCCAGCAGGCAGTATCGACTGTGCGGTGGGAGACGAGGATACATGGCAAAGAAAGTCAGCAAGAATACTGCGAAGGCGCGCGCTGCTGTTGAAAAACGTCCCTACGCGCTCCAGGATGCGGTACCGCTCCTGCAGAAAATCAAATTTGCAAAGTTTGATGAGACTGTCGATCTGACGTTCAGGCTTGGTGTCGATCCCCGGCACGCAGACCAGATGGTGCGCGGCACTGTCGTTCTTCCGCACGGCCTGGGAAAGACCAAGAAGGTTGCCGTCATTACGACTGGCGACCGTCAGCGTGATGCCGAAGCGGCGGGCGCAGACATTGTCGGCGGCGAAGAGCTGGTCGAGCGGATTCAGAAGGAAAGCTGGACCGATTTTGATGCTTTGATCGCGACGCCCGACATGATGAAATCAGTGGGTCGTCTCGGTAAGGTTCTTGGTCCCCGTGGCCTGATGCCGAACCCCAAGACGGGCACGGTAACGAGCGATGTGGCTGCGGCTGTGAAGGAAATCAAGGCCGGTAAGATTGAGTTCCGCACGGATAAGACGGCCCTGGTGCACGTTCCTGTGGGCAAGCTTTCGTTCCCGCCGGAGAAGCTGGTGGACAATGCGATGACCGTCATCACGAGTGTCATGCGCGCCAAGCCTTCCGCGGCAAAGGGCAAATACATCAAGGGTTTGACGCTCAGCTCAACGATGGGCCCCGGTATTTCGCTCGACAGCGCAGTTGCCGACGCAGCTGCCAAGGGTTAAGCGAATAAGATTTCAGGTTTCCGGCCAGTCTGTATGAGCGCAATGCGCCGCAGGTGGTGGCCAGTAAGGATTCAGAACAATGGCATTGACCAGAGCAAAAAAGGCAGAGAAGGTTACGCAGCTGGCGCACGAGCTTGAGGGCTCGACCAGCGCGATTATCGGTACCTTTGCCAAATTGACCGTCGCGCAGGATTTCGAGCTGCGCAAAACCGTTCGCGCTGCAGGCGGCCGTTACCGCGTGCTCAAGAACAAGCTTGCCGGCCGTGCCGCAAAGGGCACACAGATCGAAGCTGCGCTGCAGGGGCTGAAAGGCGTTTCGTCCGTCGCTTACACCAGCGGCGACCCGGTCGCCCTGGCCAAGGCGCTGGCAACCTGGGTGGGCGAGAACGCAGAATTCACCTTCAAGCTGGGCATCATCGACGGCAAAGTGATCAACGTCGATGAGGTCAAGCAGCTGGCGACCATGCCGGGTAAAGAAGAGATCTTCGCAAAGCTGCTCTTCCTTATCAATGCTCCGGCGCAGCGTCTGGCCACCGTCATCAACGCGACGGGCCGCGACCTGGCGGTTGTCATCAACCAGGCGGTCGAGAAGAACAAGTTTGCCGGCGAGCAGGCTTCTGCGGGCGAAGCCCCTGCCGTAGAGCAGGCGCAAGCCGTAGAGCTGCCTGCAGCGGTGGAAGAAGCGGCTGTAAGCGCGGAGCCGGCCCCTGCGGCCGAAGTGGCCACGTCGGAACCAGAAGTTTCAGGCGGAGAAGTAGCCGCCAGCTAATCGCCCTCAGGCGATTGGCGGAAAGCTGAGAGTATTCGTCGCAAAGCAAGGCTTGAGGGGTGCTAAGTCTGGGCACAACGGAAACCTCAAATCAGGCAAGCGGCAACCGGGACGGCAACGTTCCGGAGGGTAAAACAAAATTTTAGTTTCAAGTGGAGAACATCATGGCGGATTTGCAGCAGTTGGAAGATCAGATTGTCGGGCTTAGCCTGCTGGACGCAGCAGCCCTGGTAAAGAAGCTCGAAGAGCGTCTTGGCGTTTCGGCAGCAGCGGCGGCTCCGGTTGTCGTGGCCGGTGCGGGTGCAGGTGCGGCAGCTCCTGCAGCTGTTGAGCAGACCGAGTTCACCGTCATCCTCAAGGATGCGGGCGCGAACAAGATCAACACCATCAAGGCCGTACGCGAAGTCACCTCGCTGGGTCTGAAGGAAGCCAAGGACCTGGTTGACGGTGCTCCGAAGCCTCTGAAGGAAAACATCAGCAAGGAAGACGCGGAAGCCATTAAGAAGAAGTTCGACGGCGTCGCAACAGTAGAAGTAAAGTAAGCTCATTTGTCAACAAGGCAAGTTGCATGCCAAAGCGGAACGCGCTATGATGAGTATTGCGCGTTCCGCTTGGCTTTCTTTTGTCTGGATGGCCGGTGAAGGAAGCGCGGTTGGAGCAGATTCTTGATTAGGTTGTACTGTAATCTATTTAGAATCAGTCATTTTACTCTACCTGAAAATTACGGTATTAGCAGTGAGCGATTCGGCACAATGATTGTCGGCATATCTGTGGGCATGCGGCGGACTTGCAGATGTGAAACTTGGGATCGGCTGTAGGGCGGCATACACGCAGTTTGCGAAGCGGCGGGAAACGAACATTCTGTTTTTAACAAGTGCACAATCCGGTTGTGGCGCTCGTAAGACATCTTGTCTCTACGGGCTTTTGGCATTTGTTTCGTCTCTTTTCTTCCCGAACTCCCATCAGCCACGCCTTACTCCGGCACCCCGCCTCATGCTGCACTAGCAGTCGTTGTCATCCAGCACTCGCTCTGACGTTAGTTTGTACCGCGAGGTTGTCTGGTTTTGCAAGGCCGGAGATGTGGAAAGCTCCGGAGTTTTCTTCCTGTGCGTTCCGTTTCGGCTCGCAGGTTCATTTGGTAGAAACACCATGCCGTCTTCGCGCGAGGGCGAATACGGCAGGATAAGAAATAGCCCCGGCATGCTGTATGACTCGGACAGCATGTCTTTCAACCTCGCGTTTACGAGCCCCAGGAGTGAAGCATGTCGAACGAGAACCGCGCCCTACGCAGCCGTCTCGATTTTTCCAAGATTCCTACATCCATCCAAATCCCTAACCTGATCGAAGTGCAGCGCCGTTCGTATGAGCGTTTTCTGCAGATGGACAAGCTACCTTCCGAGCGCGAAGACAATGGATTGCAATCCGTCTTCACCTCGGTCTTCCCCATCACCGATTTTCGCAATATCTCGCAGCTTGATTTCGTCGACTTTTCGATCGGCAACTGGGAATGTAAGTGCGGACACCTGAAAGGGCTGCACCACCTGCGCACCGCCTGCGTCACCTGCGGAGCCATGGTCATCACCGACCCGTTCCATCCCGGTGATGTGCTCTGCCACAAGTGCGGCACCTACAACAAGAACACGCCTGACTTCTGCAACAAGTGCGGCGACCCGGTCAGCCTGCAGCTGAAGTACGACCAGGCCGAGTGCGAAGAGCGCGGCATGACCTTCTCTGCTCCGCTTAAAGTCACCGTGCGCCTGACGATCTACGACAAGGACGCAGAAACCGGCGCCAAGACCATTCGCGACATCAAGGAGCAGGAAGTCTTCTTCGGCGACATTCCGCTGATGACGCAGAACGGCACCTTCATCGTCAACGGCACCGAGCGCGTCATCGTTTCGCAGCTGCACCGTTCGCCCGGCGTCTTCTTTGAGACGGCGAACAACCGCACCTATTTCCTCGGCAAGATCATCCCTTACCGTGGCTCATGGGTGGAGTTCGAGTACGACCAGAAGAACACGCTCTATGTCCGCATCGACCGCAAGCGCAAGTTCCTCGGAACCATCTTCCTGCGCGCGCTTGGTCTCAAGTCCGACGAAGAGATTCTCAAGACCTTCTACACCGTCGACAGGATCTCGGTGAAGGACGCGAAGCTCTTCTGGAAGCTCGAAGAGAGCGCTGAGAAGCCGACGCATCTGCTGGGCGCGAAGCCTGCGCATGCCGTCACCGTCAAGGGTGAAGAGATTGCGCACTCGGGCCGCAAGATCACGCCTTCGATCCTGAAGGCTCTGCGTGCGAACAAGGTTTCCGAAGTCGAAATCGAAACCTCCGAGCTGGACGGTGCCATCACCGCAGCCGACGTGATCGACACGACTACGGGCGAAATCTTCCTCGAAGCCAACCAGGAGCTGACCGCTGACAAGCTGCACAAGATCGCGCAGAGCGGCGTATCGACCATCGAAGTCTTCTTCCCCGATCGCGACGACGTGGGCAACATCATCACCAACACCCTGCGCCGCGATTCCGTCCGCAAGCCGGAAGAGGCGTTGATCGAGATTTACCGCAAGCTGCGCCCAGGCGATCCGCCGACGCTCGATACCGCGACTGCGCTCTTCGAAGGTATGTTCTTCGATCCGCGCAAGTACGACTTCTCGCGCGTGGGCCGTCTGAAGTTCAACATCAAGCTGTATGAGAACCAGGACGCCACCCAGCTCGACAAGCGCACGCTGACGCCGGAAGACTTCTACGGAACCATCCGCTACCTGCTTAAGCTGCGCAAGAACATCGGCATCGTTGACGACATCGATCACCTCGGCAACCGCCGTGTGCGCGCCGTCGGTGAGTTGATGGAGAACCAGTTCCGCATCGGCCTCGTGCGTATGGAACGCGCCATCAAGGAAAAGATGAGCGTTTACCAGGAGATGTCGACGGCCATGCCGCACGACCTCATCAACGCGAAGCCGGTCATGGCTGCTATCCGCGAGTTCTTCGGTTCTTCGCAGCTCTCGCAGTTCATGGACCAGACCAACCCTCTGTCGGAGATCACGCACAAGCGCCGTCTCTCCGCCCTTGGGCCTGGCGGTCTCTCGCGTGAGCGCGCCGGATTCGAAGTCCGCGACGTGCACCCGACGCACTACGGCCGTATCTGCCCGATTGAGACGCCGGAAGGTCCGAACATCGGCCTGATCAGCTCGCTCTCGTGCTTTGCCCGCATCAACGAATACGGCTTCATCGAGTCGCCCTATCGTCGCGTGCGCGATCACCGCGTGCTCGATTACGTTCAGGTCACCAACGCCGGTGAGAGTGGTCTGCGTGTCGGTGATCACCTCGAAAAGTCCGAGGCGATCAAGCTGAACAACCAGCTGAAGAAGGACAAGAAGCGCGCGATTGATTTCGATCCGTTCTCCTTCTATCTCTCGGCGTGGGAAGAAGATCGTCACACCATCGCGCAGGCGAACATCGAGCTTGACGAGAACGGCAACATCACCGAAGAGCTGGTGAATGCCCGCCGTCAAGGCAACTTCGTCCTCGTCGACCGCAAGGAAGTGGACTACGTTGACGTAAGCCCCAAGCAGCTTGTCTCGGTTGCTGCATCGCTCGTGCCGTTCCTTGAGCATGACGACGCGAACCGCGCGCTGATGGGCGCCAACATGCAACGCCAGTCGGTGCCGCTGCTCGTATCGGAAGCTCCGCTTGTCGGAACCGGCATGGAAGGCGTCACTGCCCGCGATTCCGGCGCCGTCATTCTCGCCCGTCGTAATGGCGTGGTTGACTCCGTCGACTCTGAGCGCATCATCATCCGCGTCGAAGGCGAGCATCATCCGACGCAGCTGTCGCGTGAAGTTGGTTCGGACATTTACCAGCTGACCAAGTTCAAGCGCTCGAACCAGAACACCTGCATCAACCAGAAGCCGATCGTTCGTCATGGCGACCGCGTACTCAAGGGTCAGGTCATCGCTGACGGTCCTTGCACGGAGCAGGGCGAGCTTGGTCTCGGACGCAACGTGCTCGTGGCCTTCATGCCATGGCGCGGTTACAACTTCGAGGACGCGATCCTCATCTCGGAAAAGCTCGTTCGTGAGGACTACTACACCTCGGTTCACATCGAAGAGTTCGAGATCGAAGCGCGCGACACGAAGCTTGGACCGGAAGAGATCACCCGTGACATCCCCAACGTCTCAGAGAGCGCACTGCGCGATCTGGACGAGAGCGGTGTCATCCGCATCGGCGCGAAGGTCAAGCACAACGACATTCTCGTCGGTAAGGTCACGCCCAAGGGCGAGACGCAGCTCACTCCGGAAGAGAAGCTGCTGCGCGCCATCTTCGGTGAGAAGGCCGGCGACGTGCGCGACGCATCGCTCACCTGCCCTCCGGGTATCGAAGGCACGGTGGTTGACGTTCGCATCTTCTCCCGTAAGGGTCAGGAGAAGGACGAGCGCGCCAAGCTGATCGAAGCCGAACAGGTTGCGAAGCTCGAAAAGAACCTCGCCGATGAGATTCGTATTCTCACCGACGAGCGTTTGAAGCGCCTCGAAGCGATCCTCGGCAGCAAGGAAGTTCTGGCCGACCTGCATGACGAGCGCACCAACAAGCGCCTCCTCGTAAAGGGAGCGATCCTCGACCGCGACACCATCGAGCTGATCTCGACCAAGAACCTCAAGCGCATCCGCTATAACGACAAGGATCCGCGCGTGAATGAGCAGATCGACGAGATCGAGGAAATGACCTCGCGTCAGATCGATGTGCTGCGCAAGATCACGAACGAGAAGATCTCGAAGCTGCAGAAGGGCGACGAGCTTTCTCCGGGCGTCATCAAGCTGGTCAAGGTCTACATCGCCATGAAGCGTAAGCTCTCGGTCGGTGACAAGATGGCCGGACGCCACGGTAACAAGGGCGTCATCGCGCGCATCCTTCCTGAGGAAGACATGCCGTATCTGCCCGATGGCAAGCCGGTGGAGATTGTTCTCAATCCGCTGGGCGTGCCTTCGCGTATGAACGTCGGTCAGATTCTCGAAACGCACCTTGGCTGGGCCGCACACGAACTCGGCGCGCAGGTTGCCGAGATCGTCAAGCAGAACCAGGACGCCAATGTGATTCGTGAAGTCTTCAAGGAGCGCTTCACCGGCACTGCCGCTCTGCGCCAGCTTCTTGAGCTGGACGACGAGCAGGTCAGGCGCGTTGGTCTTGGCATGCAGAAGGGTATCTGGTTTGGCACCGCGGTCTTTGACGGCGCGCGCGAAACCGAGATCAAGGCGTTGCTTGCTGCTGCTGGACTTCCCAGCTCCGGCAAGACACCGCTCTTCGACGGCATGACCGGCGAAGAGTTCGAACAGCCGGCGACCGTGGGCTACATCTACATGCTCAAGCTCTCGCACCTGGTTGACGACAAGATCCACGCTCGCTCCATCGGGCCGTACTCGCTCATCACGCAGCAGCCGCTGGGTGGTAAGGCGCAGTTCGGTGGCCAGCGCTTCGGAGAAATGGAAGTGTGGGCACTGGAAGCATACGGTGCCGCTTACATCCTCCAGGAGCTGCTCACCGCCAAGTCCGATGACGTCTATGGCCGTACCAAGATTTACGAGGCCATCGTCAAGGGTGAGGCAGCCATCGAGCCCGGCGTGCCGGAATCGTTCAACGTGTTGATCCGCGAGCTGCAGGCGCTCTGCCTTGATGTGGAACTCATCAAGCAGGTAGGCGACGACGCAAAGAAGCAGCCGCTGCCAACATTCGCAGCCGCCGACTAAGCGGCAAAACAGGCGAGGGCTTCGGCCCTCACCTGCTGATTGAGATTTTTCAGAATTATGGGATCTGTCATGCCGGGAGCGACAGGCCACCCCAAACAGAAGTACCCGGAACTCAAGGAGGGTCACCTTGTACCGTTCCAGCCCATTTGAATTAACCAGCCCGATCACGGATTTCGATGCTATCCGCATCTCGCTCGCTTCGCCCGAGAAGATTCGCAGCTGGTCGCATGGCGAAGTAACGAAGCCTGAAACCATCAACTACCGCACCTTCAAGCCGGAGCGCGATGGCTTGTTCTGCGCCCGCATCTTCGGCCCGGTCACTGACTGGGAGTGTCTCTGCGGCAAATACAAGCGCATGAAGCACCGCGGCGTCATCTGCGACAAGTGCGGCGTTGAAGTCACACTGTCCAAGGTTCGCCGTGAGCGCCTCGGCCACATCGAGCTCGCTTCGCCCTGCTCGCACGTCTGGTTCTTCAAGGGCCTGCCGTCGCGTATCGGCCACCTGCTCGATATCTCCCTGCGCGACCTCGAATCGGTCCTCTACTTCGAGAGCTACGTTGTCGTCGATCCAGGCGACTCGCCCACCCGCGAGCGCGAGATCATCAAGGACGAGAACCGCTTCCGCGAACTCGACCAGCAGTATCGCCCCTCCGGCTTCAAAGGCATGATGGGCGCCGAGGCCATCAAGGAGCTGCTCAAGCGCGTCGTGATCGAAGAGCTGGCCATCGAGCTGCGTGAGCGCATGAAGGTTGAAACCTCGCTGCAGAAGCGCCTCAAGTACTCCAAGCGCCTCAAGGTCGTCGAGGCATTCCGCAAGTCGGGCAACAAGCCGCAGTGGATGATTCTCGACGTGATCCCGGTCATTCCGCCCGAGCTGCGCCCGCTGGTGCCTCTCGATGGCGGCCGCTTTGCGACCTCTGATCTCAACGATCTCTATCGTCGCGTGATCAACCGCAACAACCGCCTCAAGAAGCTCATGGATCTCCATGCGCCTGAGGTCATCGTGCGCAACGAAAAGCGCATGCTGCAGGAAGCTGTTGATGCGCTCTTCGATAACGGTCGTCGTGGTCGCGTGCTGCGTGGCGCCAACAACCGTCCGCTGAAGTCGCTCTCCGACACCCTCAAGGGCAAGCAGGGCCGCTTCCGTCAGAACCTGCTCGGTAAGCGCGTTGACTACTCTGGCCGTTCAGTCATCGTTGTCGGTCCAGAATTGAAACTGCACCAGTGCGGTCTGCCGAAGAAGATGGCGCTTGAACTCTTCAAGCCCTTCATCTATCACCGCCTTGAGCAGACAGGCCACTGCACCACCATCAAGCAGGCAAAAGAGATGGTCGAAATGCAGGAGCCCATCGTGTGGGACATCCTTGAAGAAGTCATCAAGGACCATCCGGTGCTCTTGAACCGCGCCCCAACCCTGCACCGCCTCGGCATCCAGGCTTTCGAGCCCGTGCTGGTCGAAGGCAAGGCCATTAAGATCCACCCGCTCGTCTGCACCGCCTTCAACGCGGACTTCGACGGTGACCAGATGGCCGTGCATATCCCGCTGTCGCCCGAAGCGCAGGTGGAAGCCAGCGTGCTCATGCTTGCTTCGCACAACATCCTGTCGCCCGCGTCAGGTCAGCCGATCACCGTTCCTACCCAGGACATGGTTCTCGGACTGTACTACCTGACCAAGGCCAAGAAGGGCGCCAAGGGTGAGGGCCGCGTCTTCGCCAACACCGAAGAAGTGCTCATGGCTCTTGAAGCTAAGGAAATCGAAACCCTGTCGCCGATCCGTCTGCGCTACACCGGTCCTGTCCTCGACATGACCACCGCATACGACGATCAGGATCTGACGCACACCGAGCCGGTCGAGTACGACAAGCAGTACATCACCACGACCGTCGGCCGCGCCATCCTGAACGACGCGCTTCCCGAAGGCATGCCTTACGTCAACGGCCTGCTCAAGAAGAAGGGCATCGGCCAGCTGGTCAACTACTGCTACCTGAACCTCGGCCTTGAAGTCACGGTCAAGATGCTCGACCGCATCAAGGAACTCGGCTTCCAGTACGCGACACGCTCCGGCCTCTCCGTCGGTCTCGATGACATGGTCATCCCCGACACGAAGTACGGCGTCGTGCGCGAAGCGGAAAAGCAGCGCTTTGCCGTGCAGCAACAGTACCTTGACGGCGCCATCACCAACGGTGAGCGCAACAACAAGGTCATTCAGCTCTGGTCGACCGTAACCGAACGTGTTGCTGACGAAATGTTCAACAACATGAAGAACGCAGACAAGGAAGGAGCCATGAACCCGATCTACATCATGGCCGACTCCGGCGCTCGTGGTTCGAAGCAGCAGATTCGTCAGCTTTCCGGCATGCGTGGATTGATGGCCAAGCCGTCAGGCGAAATCATCGAAACGCCCATCACGGCGAACTTCCGTGAAGGCCTCACCGTGCTCGAATACTTCATCTCGACGCACGGCGCGCGTAAGGGTCTGGCCGATACCGCTCTCAAGACCGCTGACTCCGGCTACCTCACCCGTCGTCTCGTCGACGTGGCGCAGGACGTCATCGTCAGCGAACTGACCTGCGGAACCGTCGAAGGCATCTACGTGACTCCGATCGTCGAATCCGGCGAGATCATCGAGCCGCTGCGTGACCGTATCATCGGTCGCGTCTCGCTCGAAAAGCTCAAGGACTTCGAAGGCAACGTCATCGTCGACATCAACCAGGAGATCAACGAAGACCTCGCATCGCAGATTCAGGCAGCCGGCATCGAGCGCGTCAAGATCCGCTCCGTGCTTACCTGCGAATCCAAGCGCGGCGTCTGCATCCTCTGCTACGGCCGCAACCTCGGCTCCGGCAAGATGGTTGAGCTTGGCGAAGCAGTCGGCGTCATCGCTGCACAGTCCATCGGTGAACCTGGAACGCAGCTCACGATGCGTACCTTCCACATCGGTGGTACCGCATCGCGTGTCTCGGAACAGTCGAAGCTCGATGCCAAGAACAACGGTGCCGTCCGCTTCATCAACATGGTCACCGTCCGCTCGAAGCAGGGCGACCTGGTTGCCATGAACCGCTCCGGTTCGATCGCTGTGGTCGATGACCGTGGCCGTGAAAAGGAACGCTACCAGATCGTTTACGGCGCGAAGCTCAAGGTTGAAGATGGTGCGAAGGTTCAGCTTGGTCAGGCACTGGCCGAGTGGGATCCGTACACCTTCGCCATCCTGACCGAAATCGGCGGCACCATCCAGTTCAAGGACTTGCAGGAAGGCATCACCCTGCATGAAGAAGTGGATGAAGTCACCGGCCTCTCGCGTCTCGTTGTTGGCGATTCGCCCGATGAGAAGCGTCAGCCTGCGATCATCATTAAGGGAGCGAAGGGCAACAAGCGTTATCTGATGCCTTCACGCGCTCACCTTATGATCCAGGACGGCGACGAAGTCTTCCCTGGCGATGTCCTTGCCAAGATCCCGCGCGAAACCACGCGTACGAAGGACATCACCGGCGGTCTGCCCCGCGTCGTCGAACTCTTCGAAGCCCGCAAGCCGCGCGAAACCGCCATCATCAGCGAGATCGATGGTGTGGTGAAGTTCGGTGAAGTCTCGAAGGGTCAGCGTAAGATCTACGTCACCGCTGACAACGGCGAGGAGAAGGAATACTCGGTGCCCCGTGGCGTCCACGTCAACGTGCAGGAAGGTGAACGCCTGCGCGCCGGCGAGCCGCTGATGGATGGACCGCTCAACCCGCACGACATTCTTGCCGTGCTCGGTGAAAAGGAGCTGCAGGCTTACCTGGTCAACGAAATCCAGGAAGTCTACCGTCTCCAGGGCGTGGCCATCTCGGATAAGCACATCGAGACTATCGTCCGCCAGATGCTGCGCTGGGTGAAGATCGAGGAAGTCGGCGACACCAACTTCCTGCTCGAACAGCAGGTCGATAAGTTCCGCTTCCGCAACGAAAACGATCGGGTCATCTCGAACGGTGGGCGTCCGGCCATTGGCCGTCCGCTGCTGCTCGGTATCACCAAGGCGTCGCTGTCGACCGAGAGCTTCATCTCGGCAGCCAGCTTCCAGGAGACCACGCGCGTACTGACGGAGGCGTCCATCAACGGCGCCGTCGACAACCTGCGCGGCCTCAAGGAGAACGTCATCGTAGGCCGTCTCATCCCGGCTGGAACCGGCATGGAATACTACCGCAACATCTCGCTCTCACCCGAGCTGGAAGAAGCGGCAGCCAAGGTCCAGGAGGAAGTAAAGACAGCCTTCGAGGAAGCCGAGCGCGAACTCGAAATGATGCGTCAGGAAGGCGAAGCCGAAGAAATGGCCGCCGAATAACCTGCTCACAAAAGCAATGCCTCGGCGGCGGACTCGCCGTCCAAGGCAAACGAAAAAGCCCCAGCTATTTTGCTGAGGCTTTTTGTTTTGGGTTAGTTTCGTAAGCAATACAGTTACTGGTGCTGTCTGCTTTGCCTGTATTGACAGATAATTTCAAAATGACGGACTTCGCAAGTGACCCACCGCCGAGCTTCACGGAAGCCGAGGTGTTATTCGGACGCTTTCTAGCCAGTCAGGGATACCCGTCCGTGTTTATTGGGTCCACGAAACAGATCTTGTGCCTGATTGCGAGCGTCGCTGGGCCGTACGGGGCAACTCTGTTTCCCAAAGAGCTGAGTTCGAGCAGTGCTATCTGGAAGCTCCTGCCAAGGGCCTTGGCATCGAGATAGCCGCCCGTTGTGCCAATCAAGAGCATTCAAAAGCTACTTCCAGTTCTTCCCCCAAAACGGGGATTTCGGTAACTATAGTTGTTGTAGTTTGAAAACTGACCCACTACCGGCTTCATTCCCACTCCAAAGGACATCGGTGATACGCCGGCTGCCCCACATCTCGCTTCTGAGATGTGGGTTGCAGAATGGCCGAATGAGCTCTATGGCAGAGAATCACTCATCCCGCAAAACAATTGCAGGATCGACCTGCATGGCCCGCCGCATCGGCTGCCATGCGGCAACAGAGCCAATCAACAGCACCGCCAGCAAAGCCCCCATAAGTGATAGCCCATCGAGCGGCTTCACGCCGTAAAGCACCGCCGCAACAACACGCGCGAGCAACAGGCAGACCGCCCCGCCTATCACCACCCCCGGAAGCACAATCGCCATCAGCTCCCGAACCATAAGCGCGCCGCTATCCCACCTCTGAGCGCCTACCGACGTACGAATACCGAACTCACGTGTTCTCCGGCTTGCTTCATACGCCAGCAGCCCGTACAGCCCCGCTCCCGCCATCAAAATAGAAACGATCGAGAAGACCGCGGCAAGCGTCGTCAGCAGACGCTCCTGCCAGAGCGATTCATTCACCTGCTCCTGCATAGTGGCGACGTGGGAAAAGGGAAGTTGCGGCGCCAGAGCGAAAAGAATTTTACGCGCCTCGCCGATCACCGCCGAAGGCGACCCCTTCGTACGGACATACAGATAAAACTGCGAACCGAAATCATTCCGTTGCCCAATCGGCGTGAAGTAAATCGGCTGCAGCGCCTCCCGCAGCGACCGGTACTTCGAATCTCCTGCCACGCCCACAACAATATTTGTAGCCTTGGCCACACTCTCAGCTTCGCCCATTCCAAAGGTTTGGCCAATGGGATTGCGATCCGGAAAGATCGCTCTGGCAAAGGCCTCGTTAATCACGGTCGGCGTCGGTGCGGAACGCTCTGCGTCGGCTTCCACCAGGCTGCGGCCGGAGAGCAGAGGAATACTGAGCGTTGTAAAAAAGCTACTCGATACGTTGTCCAGGCTGGTATTCAGAAATGACCGCGAAGGAATCTTCTGTCCCGGCAGCGCCACGGATGTCTTCATCCCGATCCGCTGCATGAGCGGAGCGCTTGCGAGGCTCGCGTCACGCACGCCCGGCAGCGTCGCAACTCGTTGTCGCAACTCTTCCGGAAAAGTGGGAGCTATGCTTTTCCCGCGCCCGCTTAGCCCCATGTCCAGCGTGAAACTCACAAGGTGCTCCACATCGAAGCCGGGGCTGGTATGTCGCAGCACGTAAAAGGTCCGCATCAGCAAGCCGGTTTCCATCAGCAGAACCAGCGTCACCGCCGTTTCAAGAATCATCAGGCTCCGGCTGAACCGGCTGGAGCGCCGCGTTGCAGAGCCTTTGCGCAGCGCCTGCTGCGGCGTAGTCCGCGACGCCATCCATGCGGGAATCACGCCGAAGATCAGGCTGATGCCGAAGGCCAGAGCGACCGCCATCAGGTCAATCTTCAGATCGGGAACCAGTGACACCGGCAGAGGAGTCTGGCTTGCCGGAAGCAGCTTCTTGAGCAGTGGCGCAAACAGGAACGAGGCAACGATCACACCGCCAGAGGCACCCACCAATCCCAACACCGCGGATTCGCCGAGTGCTTGCAGAATCAGGCGCGCACGGCTCGCACCGAGCGCAAGCCGCACCGCCGTATCGCTTTCACGCCGAGCGGATCGCGCCAGCAACAATCCCGCAATGCTCGCGCTCACCATCAGCAGCAGCCCCGCCAATCCCCACAACAGCAGCGTGAGCGCGCGGCCAAACTGCTCTCGCAATGCGAACGAGCCTTCGGCAATAGGCACGAGCAGCCCCTGTCTTTGCGTATCTGTATCGCTATTCGCTTTTTGGATCGCTCGGTAAATTCCTGTGAATTCCGCCTGCGCCTGAGCCAAATTCACGCCATTCTTTAAGCGGGCAAAGATCGAAAAATAACGATCCGGCTCCTTGGCATTCAAGGGTGTAGTAGAAAGTAGCGGCTGCGCCGACAAAGGCAGCCACACATCCGGGCTGGCATCGAGCTTCGTGCCAAAGAAACTTTGCGGCATCACGCCGACAATCGTGAAGGGCTGGCCCTGCACCATGAGCGTCGACCCGACCGCCGCAGCCGCCCCGCCAAATTCGCTGACCCAGAAGCGATGGCTCAGGACAACGGGAACGCCCGCCTGCGCCTTCTCATCGGCCTGATTCAACGTGCGCCCGGTCTCTGCCAAAGCTCCCAGTATGGAGAAGTAGCTTCCGGATACCATGCTGGCCACAATCGGCTGGACGGTATTGTTCGTGGTCACAGCCGTATCGAAATTGCCCTCGATCGCGACCTCTCCCAGATCGCACATCTGCCGAATCGCCTCATACGTGCTGTATGAAAACCACGCCGAATTTGTAATCGGCGGCCGCTTTTCGACGATACGAACCAGTGTTTTCGGATGGTCTACGCGAAGCGCATGCAGCAGCAGCCGTTCCAGCGCGGTATAGAGAACTGCCGCCGCGCCCAGCCCGAAAGAAAGCAGCAGAACAATCAGGAGATTTGTGCCGAGATTCTGGCGCGAAAGAAAGTTCCTGCCGGTTCGCATGATTGGATTTTCCTCAGAACGGAAAGAAGGGAAGAAACTCAATAGTGCCGCAGGCCACGAATCTGCCGCCGCAGCGTCGCAATCTCTCGCCGCGTGGAGCGAAAGACCGGAACAATATAGGAACGAGACATCCGCGGCATACCATGGAACATTGAAATCAGCAGATTGAGCTGATCTTTCTTTGTCGCCAGGTCCCTTTCCAGTGCCGCAAGTATCTGAGTCCGCTCGGGGGTCTGAGCGTTAAGCATTATCCAATGGTAATCATAGGAGAGCCGCATTGTCACCCTTAGATAACCTATTTCTGCTCTTGCATGTTACGAATGGGAATCGTAAGGGTTACACTTCCCAATTGGGAAATTGCAGAGCACTTCCCTATCGAAAGGCACTCGCAGAAATCTTGGCTACCATCCTAAGCTGAAATCATAGCGACGGCAAGCATTGCCAGCGCCATTCCCGCAGTCTGGTTGCGCGTCGCCCGCTCCTTCAGCACCAACGCTGCCAGCAGAATCGTTCCAGCAGGATAAAGCGACGAGAGTACCGCCGCCACATCCAGCCGTCCCGCAAGCGAGGACGCCGTATAGAGCAGGTTCCCCAGGGTATCGAGCAGTCCCGCAGCAGCCGCCAGCGGCAAGACCACCCGCCACTGAATACCTGGCCCTTCCGCCGGCTCGTGAGCGCGCAGGGTTTTTAGTGTGATCAGCGTCAAAACCCCGGCGCAGGAAACTGAAGCGACACGCGAGAAGGTGAGCGCCCACATCACGCTGTCTCTTCCCGCAATATGCAGGAAAACCAGCAGAATCCCGAAGCAGATACCCGCCAGAACCGCCAGCCAAAGGCCGTGCGGATGCACCTCAGCCGTCGGGGTATAGGCAATCAGCCAGATCGCCACAATTGCCACCGCAAAACCCGCGAGCTTCAGCAGCGACGGCCTGCCCTCGCTGAAAAAGGAAACCAGCACCGGAACCGATGCCGTAATCACGCCGGAAAGCGCAGCTACCAGCCCCATGGAACCCAGCGAGAGAGCCTTATAAAGCGCCAGCAGTCCAATGCCGCCGGCCAGCCCCGCAATCAGGCCGTACTTCACTGTATAGAGCGTAGGAAGGCCCATCGGGTGAACAAGCAGAATTGCCAGCAGAGCTAGCAGCCCAATGCCATGAGCGATCAGCAAAATGATGCCCGGCGACGCTTTGCGCGTCACCATGCCGCCTAGAAAGTCAGATGTTCCCCAGACTGCCGCGGCGAGCAGGGCAAGCCCTGAAGCCTCGCCGCTCGTTATCGTCATTGCTGCATGGAGGCCGACGGATAATACCCATCCTTGGCCGTAACATCCAGATTTGGCACTTCTACATTCACCGTGATCTTGTGGAACTTGTCGCTCATCATGCCTGCGTGGCTGTAATAGCCCAGCGTGTAAGCCGCGCGTACCGATTCGGTGATCTTGGCAAAGCTGTTCTGAATGCCGTTCTCAGAGAATTGCGATTCCAGCGCGCCGCCAGTGGCAAGCGCATATTTCGGAAGAATGTTGTCGCGCATCGTGGGCAGCAGCGGAATATGCCACTTGTCGAGATAGCCGACACCCCACATCGCCGAATCACCCACCAAGGTGCCGTAAACCGAAATATTATTCGTCAGCAGGTAGCGAACCACTTCCTTATACGAAGCCTTGCTGCCCGACTCCTTGCCATCGCTGATGACATACAGCACACGGCGGCGGCCCTTCGGCTGCTGCGCCAGTTGCTTGGCTGCCGCCAGAATCGCATCGTTGAGCGGATGCACTTCCTTCGGGATCACGATAAATCCGGCATTGCCGCGCTGTGGCGCAAGGTTCGGGTCAACCTGCTTGTTATTGATGGTCATCCCGTTATCGAGCGGACCGCCGGGTGAAACCACGCCCATATCGCGGCCTGAAGATTTTGCCCTCTGGAAAGCGGCGGGAAGCCGTGCGCCCTGCGCGCCGGTAAAGTCAGTAATCATGCTCGTGCTGCTGTTATAAGCAAAAATCGCCACGGAATCAGCAGGGGTGAACGCGCCCGTTACCGCCGACATCGACTGGTTGACCTTGTTCATCACATCCGAGGGCAGGCTCTGATCGACAACAAAAGCCGTGGAAATAGGCAGCGGATCAACCGAGAAGAACGCGATTTTCTGCCGTTGGCCATCCTCATAAACCTTGAATTGCCGCCACGTCAGGCCAGCCACCAGCTGATGCTTTTTATCGCGAACTGTAGTCGGAACATCGATATATGTAATACCGGTGCGGATCAGGTAGGCACCCGTCTCACCGGGCTTGGGGACCTCAGGAGCTTCCTGCTGCGGCGTATTGTCCTGTTGCGGAGCCGATTGCGTATCCGAAGACGAAGTAGATTGCGATGGCGGAACGCCGCCTGGTGTTGGCGCACTCTGTACCGCGTCGCGGCCTGTGCTGCTGCCCGGCGTCACCTGGTCTTTCAGGTTCGAAAGGCCAGCCGGTCCGGCAGGCTGGGGCGCTGGCGCGTCCGGAATACTCTGCTGTTGCTGCTGGAACGCTCCCAGCATAAAAAAGGCCAGCACTGCTGCCAAGGCACCTTGCATCACGTAAAAACCCCCGCCCACTTCGTACATTCAACTGCCGTCTGGCGCGCGGCAGAAGATTTCATTGCTTTTAGATGCTCTCGACCCCTGTTTCGTTAGTCGCGCCAAAGCGGTCTGAGCTACTGTAAGATTACCAGACTGACGCGGCAGATCGTTTTGCGCGCACCAGCGGGAGGAATTGACCTTTATACCCAATTCCTCGTCCAATGATTAGCGAACAAGGTTTGTCATCCCGAGCGCAAGCGAAGGAATTGCTCGAAACATCGACCGCCAGAGCAACGCACCGGGGGGACCAGCCTGCAGAAAATGTATCGCGCATACTCGAAAACGACCATAAATATGCGATTCCGCAAAATCATTCCCGTCCTGCTTCTGCTCTCCAGCGCCGCGCTGACCGTCTTCGCGCAGGAAGCTCCATCGCCCGATGCCTCGCCCGAAAGCAATGCTCCGGACACGACGCAGGTGGAAGACCGGGCCACCACCACCCTCAAGGTCAACGTCAACCTCGTCAGCCTCTACTTCACCGTGCGCGACAAGCACAACGGCCTCATCCCGAACCTGACGAAGGACGACTGCAACATCATCGAAGACAAAACTCCGCAGAAGATCAAGAACTTCTCCGCCGAATCCGACCTGCCCCTGACTCTTGGCATCATGCTCGATACCAGCGGCAGCCAGCAGAACGTCCTGCCCATGGAGCAGCAGACCGGCAGCGCTTTCGTAAAGCGCATCCTGCGCTCGAAGGACGAGGCCTTCCTCGTCTCCTTCGATGTGCAGATAAGTCTGTTGCAGGATTTCACCAGCAGCCCGCGCCAGATCGAAAAAGCCATGGACGAAGCGCAGATTAATGTCGGCGGCGGCAGTGGTGGCGTCCCCGGAATCGGCCAGGGGCCTGTGCCCGTAAGCGGCACGCCCAAGGGTACTCTGCTCTACGACGCCGTCTACCAGGCCTCGAATGACAAGATGCGCTCCGAGACTGGCCGCAAGGCCCTCGTCCTGCTCACCGACGGCGAAGACCAGGGCAGCAGCTACAAGATTCAGGATGCCATCGAAGCCGCGCAGAAGGCCAATACCATCATTTATGTGCTGCTCATTGCCGATCGCGGCTTCTACAGCAGCAGATACGGCTATGGCATGAACATTGGCTACACCGGAGCCTCCGCCATGAAAAAAATGGCCGATGAAACCGGCGGCCGCATGATCGATGTCGGCAACAACGGCAAAAAGATGGAAGCCGCCTTCCAGCAGATCGAAGACGAGCTGCGCACCCAATACCTCGCCAGCTACACGCCGACCAATAACAAGCTTGACGGCAGCTACCGCAAGCTCGATATCTCCTGCAAAGGTGACGGCCTAAAGGTTCAGGCGCGTAAAGGCTACTACGCCATTCCCTCAACAGAATAGCTAGCTTGCCATCCATCTTCTGATTCAATTTCACCCGGCGAACGTGTAGCGTCACGGCGGAGATGAAAACGTCATTCTGTGAAGCAGTCTGCCGCCATCCCAGATTACGATCATTTCTCCAAAGGCGCGATACACCCGTTCCTATAAGGCGTGATATACCCGTTCTTCTCGTGATAAACCCCGTCATTCTGAGGAGCAAAGCGACGAAGAATCCCCAACCATCTTGGTTCCTGAATCCCATCATCACGGAATCCGATGAAAGCACGGAGCGGGTGCCCCAGTTCTCGATTTGAGACCGGGGCTTCTCAGACGTCACGCTTTTCAGGAAGAAGCACCGGGCTTTAGCCCGGTGAACCGGCCACGAAAAGAAAAGAGGCTTCAGCCCCGGGGCCTTTCCCGGACAGCCCAATCGCCACTCCTTGAATCAGACAAAGACAAGGAGCTCCCGATGGCACGTCCCACATGGTCAGGTCAGATTCAGATCTCACTCGTCTCCATCGCCGTCAAAATCTTCCCGGCAAGCAACTCCGCCCGCCAGGTCGAGTTCCACCAGATCGACCGCGAATCCGGCAAGCGCATTCACCACCAGAACGTTGCAGACGACGAGCCCGTGAATGCTGCCGATATCGTCAAAGGCTACGAATACAAAAAAGGGAAGTACATCCAGATCGAGCCCGACGAGCTCAAGAAGCTGCGCATCCCCACCGCGACCACCATGGAAATCGCGCAGTTCGCTAAAGCAGAAGAGCTGCCACCCGAGCTCTTCGATCGCCCTTACTTCGTAGCGCCCAAAGACGAAGCCCAGGCCAAGGCCATCGCCATCATGCGCAAAGCTCTCGAGCAGACTCAATCCATCGGCATCGGCAAAATTGCCTTCAGCGGCCGCGAACATCTGGTCGCCCTTGCCGCTCCCACCGATCCGAAACAAAAGGGCCTCATGCTCTACACACTTCGTTTTGAAAATGAATTGCGCAGCCCGAAAGACTACGTCTCCTCCATCAAAGACGTCGCAGTCGACGCGAAACAGCTCTCCCTCGCGCGCCAGCTCATCGCCAGCAATACCGAGAAATTCAAGCTCAGCGATTACAAGGACGAGTACGAAACCGCCGTGCGCACCCTCGTCAACGCCAAGCTGAAAAACAAGCCCCTGCCGCAGGAAGAGCCGAAGACTCCCAAAGGAAAGGTCATCGACCTGATGGATGCACTGCGCCAGAGCTTGAAAGAAAAAGGAAAGCCGGCGAAGAGCGCCAGGCGAACACCGCAACGCAGGAAGGCCGCATAATACAAGCAATGACGTTGAACATCACCAACAACACCCTGAAGCATCGTTTCGAAGTTGAAGTGGGATCGAAGACGGCCTTTCTCAACTACCTCATGCGCGACAAGACCATGACCCTGACCCACACCGAGGTGCCGTCTTCGCTCAGTGGTCGCGGCGTGGGCACGGCCCTCGCAAAGGCCGCACTCGACTACGCCGTCCAGCAGGGTCTTCGTGTTGTTCCGCAATGTTCCTTCGTGGCGGACTTCGTCAACACCCACTCGCAATACCAATCCGTGGTCGTGGCACCCAGGTAGCTGCGAAACGATTCAGCCGTACGCCGCACTATCGGTCATGAACCTGATGGCCGAAGAAACCGATACGCTGGTAACAGTACAGCTCCGTATTCAACGCACCACCGAGCCGGGTGTCATCATGGCGATCGCCTGGGAAGGCCGCTACCTCGGCCCAAAACAGAGCTGGGCTACGAAGTTTATTCCCTGGCTGGATCTTCGCGAGTATCTCGCGGAAATCATCAATATCCCGCATAAGATTCTGGATCAGGCAGAGAAGCATTTCACCACCGGCCAGATCTTCGATATGCCCATGACCGCGTTTGTCTATCAGCTCCACGATATGGGCTTTCAGCGCCAGACCATGTAACCGTAAACATTCCGGTCAGCAGTCGGTCTGTCGAAAAATCAAACCTTCAGAAGCTTTAGTGTCTGATGGTCCGGCTCACCGTGGAAGTATTTCTGCAACACTTCCTGGAATACCGGGTCTTCCGGAGCAGCCCTGGCAAACAAAGTCATGGAAGAGTGCAGTTTCAGGTCATCCGGATATCCGAAAATCTCATCGATCGAATGGCCTTCAATAGCGGCAACCAACCCGCTGCACTCCCTCAGCCGCGGCCCAAGTACCGGATGCTGCAAATATGCCTTCGCCTCATCGAGCGAGGAGATGGCGAAGCGAATCGCCATCGAACTTTGCCCTAAGCCCTGAATCTGCGGAAAAATGAACCACATCCAATGGCTCCGTTTCTGTCCCGCGCGTAACTCCGCGCACACCTGCTCATACACAGAGTCCTGAGCATCCACAAAGCGCTGCAAATTATAAGTGTCCTGCATCTTTCACCCCGTCATCTCTGTCTCAGAACATCTGAGCATCCCGCTTCCGCAAAGAAAACGATTATCGGAAGCGTATCCAGATCGCATTCACGGTGACCCCAAGCGCCCCTGCAGCAGCAATGCCGATAAGGCTGAACGTCAATTTCGAACGGTACGTTCCCGTCGAAGGTAATCGCCGCAGCAAAGGAATATTAACCAGCACGCTCGTCAAACTGGCGATCACCACACCATTGACTCCGGTAGCTGGCGGCAGCTCACCATGACGAATCAGTGTCGCAGCCGAAGCGATGGAAGACCCGCTCGAAAGCAGGCCGCCCGCCGCGCTCACGAAATAAAAACTTGCCGACCCGAAGTTTCTTTGCGCAAGAGCACCAATCACATTCAATGCAAGAAACACGAGGCCAAACTTCAGCGCAGCAGAGAAACTGAATGGCGAATCCAGTGTCAGCGGCTTGGGCGAAGTGTTATCCACCAGCACCGGATGGCTTCGCCAAAGCGCCACGCTCAACAGCAGCATAAGCCCCATCGGAGCAATCGATAACAGGATCGCCTCCTTTGAGTGAGAGAGCACGGCGATGATGATCGCATTCCGTATAGCCATCGCGCTGGTCGCAAGCATCACGCCGCGAAAGATGATTGGCAGCAGCATCTCGCTGTTGCTCTGAGCTCGCATAATGAATTCGACAATCACTTTGCGGCTGTTGATCAGGCCGCCAAAAAATGCAGTGAGCTCCATTCCTCGCGGCCCCAGCGAGCGCAGCAGAATGTAATTGATAAACGCGATGCCGGCAATGATGACGACGCTCGCCCAGTTCGATCGCGGATCGACCAGATGCCCCGGCCCCACCGGATGCGACGGAAGCACTGGCATCACGATGAAGGTGAGCGCCGCCAGCAGAATCGCCGAGCGCACCTCCTGTTGCGACAGTCCGGTGGTGAACGCATGGATCGGCCGCTTCCATGCCAGCAGCGAATTACAAAGAATCGCCGCCAGCACCGGCGTATAAAGGTGCCCCATGCCGCACAGCACTGCGCAGAAGGCAACAATGCTGAGGCTGAGAGTGGTTGTAGTCGCTAGATGATCGTGCGCGGAAAGCCGTCGCCAGTTAATCAGCCCTAGTACAAGCAGCAGAACCGCCGTTGCCATCCAGATAAACTGCGATCCGGCCAGACCAGCCACGCAGCCCAGAATGGCAACCAGCCCGAATGTCCTGGTGCCCATCTTTCCGCTAAATTCGCGCTCCACGCCGACAAACAGCCCAATCGACACGGCAACGGCGAACCTCTCGAGGACAGGCAGAAACGGCCAGTGCTCCGGCCATGCCAGACTCGGCACATCCATCAAAAGCAACACTTTTTAATAGATGCGATTCTCGGTATCAGCGCCAGGATGTCGAGGCCGGAGAGGCCACATCTTGAAGAACATGAAGGGGTAGAAAGAGCACGCTGGATATGTGTGCCCATGTTTTTGGAGACACGGAAGCATTTCATGCAGCGTAGCTTTCAAAGGGTAGAAGCATCGGGTTTTAGCCCGGTGAAATACAGGACAACACACTAAAGGGCTTTAGCCCTGGGACCATTCTCACTGGTCTATATGTAAATGGCCTCATTCCCACAACTTCCACAGCTGTCCACACCCTTTGCACCACTTCTGCGCCTTGTTCTGCGGTCACCCGAGGCATAGCTTCAATCAGTGAAGTCTTTTACGCAGCGCTCGTTTTCCCGTCCCGCAAGCGCTTCCGGAGTTCTCCACAGGCAAAGTCCCGAAATTGAACTAAAAGAGAGCCTATTTACATCTAAAATACTAGATGTTGTGGTTGGCGCTTGACACACACTATTAACAGAGCTACTTTCACACCTGCAGCTCTTATATTTACCGAGGTACTGGCAATGAACCCGAACAGGCATAAGCACCGACGCCGACGGGTCAGCCCGGTACCCGAATAGTCCCGGACAGATCTTTTCCAGATTTGCTTTAAGAAATTTTGTGGCGCGCTAAGCGCCCATTTCCGGCCCTTTTAGCTGCCGGAACGAGCAAGACCATCAAAATACGCAACCCCCGGAAGGAGTTCCTATGGCCGAGGCCACCAAGAAGATCAACAGCTCCCCAGCCTCCAACGCCGCGCCCGCGAAAGGTGCCGCCAGCCAAACCGCAGCCCTCAAATTCGAGCGATTTTTCTCGAAGCCTGGCATCTCGCCCTACGACGAAGTCCAGTGGGAGCGCCGGACGGCCTCCATTACGGATGCCAGCGGCAAGAGCATCTTCGAGCAGAAGGACGTCGAGACGCCCATCGACTGGTCCATGACCGCGACCAACATCGTCGCCAGCAAGTACCTGCACGGCCAGATGAACACTCCGGAGCGCGAAACCGGCGTCCGCCAGCTCATCGGCCGCGTCGCTGAGACCATCCGTGACTGGGGACTCGCCGGAGGCTATTTCTCGACGCCCGAAGACGCCGCCATCTTCCACGATGAGCTGGCGCACCTGCTCGTGACCCAGAAGGCTGCCTTCAACTCGCCCGTCTGGTTCAACGTGGGTTGCGACCGCCTCGAGCCCAACTCCGACGCGCAAAACTGGCACTGGAACCAGCACACCTGCGCCATTGAATTCTCCGTGACCGGCTACCGTAAGCCGCAATGCTCGGCCTGCTTCATCAATGCCGTCGACGACTCGCTCGACTCCATTCTCACCCTCGCCAAGACCGAAGGCATGCTCTTCAAGTGGGGATCGGGCACCGGCACCAATCTCTCCACCCTGCGCGGATCGATGGAACAATTGTCGGGCGGCGGCACCGCCTCCGGCCCACTCAGCTTCATGCGCGGCTTCGACGCCTTCGCGGGCGTCATCAAGTCCGGCGGCAAGACCCGCCGCGCCGCCAAGATGGTCATCCTCAACGTCGACCATCCGGACATCCTCGACTTCGTCGAATGCAAGATGAAGGAAGAAGCCAAGGCCTGGGCGCTCATGCGCGAGGGCTACGACGGTTCGTCCGGCCCCGACAGCGAAGCCTACAGCAGCATCTTCTTCCAGAACGCCAACAACTCCGTCCGTGTCACCGACGAGTTCATGCGCGCCTACGAGAAGGACGGCGAGTTCACCACCTACACGGTGAAAGACCACGCGTCCGTCGAGACCCGCAAGGCCCGCGACATCATGTACAAGATCGCCGAAGCTACCTGGCAGTGCGGCGACCCCGGCATGCAGTACGACACCACTATCAACAAGTGGCACACCTCGAAGAACACGGCCCGCATCAACGCCTCGAACCCGTGCTCCGAGTACATGTTCCTCGACAACTCGGCCTGCAACCTGTCGAGCTTCAATCTTCTGAAATTCGTAACCGCAGCAGGCACATTTGACATCGCCGCCTACCGCGCCGCCATCGACGTCATGATCACCGCCATGGAGATCCTCGTCGACAACTCCGGCTACCCGACCGAATCAATCGCGCGCAACTCGCACGACTACCGTCCGCTCGGCCTCGGCTACGCCAACCTCGGCGCGCTGCTCATGGCCTTCGGCCTGCCCTACGACTCCGATGCCGGCCGCGACTTCGCTGCCACCCTCACCGCCATCATGTGCGGCGAGGCCTATCTGCAGTCGTCGCGCATCGCAGAACGCTGCCCCGCGCTCGCCTCGGCCACGCCGCTCACCGCCTCTGCGAACCACGAAGGCGGAGCCTGCCCCGGCTACTACATCAACCGCGAGCCCTTCCTCGACGTCATCCGCATGCACCGCGCCGAAGTCAACAAGATCGGCAAATCAAAACATAATGTCATCCTGAGCGAAGCGACCGAAGGAAGCGCAGTCGAAGGACCCGCAGCGAAGCTGCGTCCCGGTTCGCGCGAAGCGCGCACCTCCGAACACTTCGTAGTGCCGCAACTGGACGCTCTGATAGAAGCCAGCAAAGACTGCTGGGACAAGGCGCTCACCCACGGCGAGAAGCACGGCTATCGCAACTCGCAGGTTACCGTCCTCGCGCCCACCGGCACCATCGGCTTCATGATGGACTGCGACACGACCGGCATCGAGCCCGACCTCGCCCTCGTCAAGTACAAGAAGCTCGTCGGCGGCGGCATGATCAAGATCGTCAACAACACCGTGCCCGCCGCACTCTTCAAGCTCGGCTACAACAATGCGCAGGTCGACGCCATCGTCAGCTACATTGACGCGACCGGCACCATCGAAGGCGCGCCCGGCATCAAGCCCGAGCACCTCGCTGTCTTCGACTGCTCCTTCAAGCCGGCCAAGGGCACGCGCTCCATCAACTACATGGGCCACGTCAAAATGATGGCCGCCGCGCAGCCCTTCCTCTCCGGAGCCATCTCGAAGACCGTCAACCTGCCACACGACTGCACCATCGAAGACGTTGCCGAAGCCTACGCCGAGTCCTGGCGTCAGGGCCTCAAGGCCGTCGCCATCTACCGCGACGGATCGAAGGGCGCGCAGCCCCTCAACGTCTCCGACGGCAAGGGAGCCAAGGCCATCAAGAGCGCCAAAGAGAATGCGGACGACGCCGTCACCGCAGCCGCCGATCGCGTCCTCGCCGCGCTGGCCAGCGGAAAGACCGCGCCCGAAGCCGACATCAAAACCCTCGAAGCCAAGCTCTCAGAAAAAATCGAGATCACGGCCAAGTCCGTCGTCGACGCCACCAGTGCCTTCACCGCCTCCATCGCCCGGGTGCCCCATTCTGAGCGTAGCGAAGGGTGGGATAAGCAGGACCTCAATGCGCCGCCAAGGGCCATCCGTCACCGCCTGCCCGAAGAGCGCGCTTCACTCACCCACAAATTCGGCATCGCCGGACACGAGGGCTACATCACCGTCGGCCTCTACCCCAACGGGCAGCCCGGCGAAATCTTCATCAAGATGGCCAAGGAAGGCTCGACCGTCTCCGGCCTCATGGACAGCTTCGCCACCGCAACGTCACTGGCCCTGCAACACGGAGTGCCGCTCAAAGTCCTGTGCGAAAAGTTCGCGCACTCGCGCTTCGAGCCCTCCGGCTGGACCGGCAACGAGCACATCGGCTACGCCAAGTCCATCATGGATTACATCTTCCGCTGGATCCAGCTGCGCTTCCTCTCCGGCCAGCAGCTCTCGCTCTTCGCCGGACTGGCCGCACCCGCCGCAGGTCCAGCCACCACTCCCAACTCCGCCGTCATTCCGAGCGAAGAGAGGAGTCCATACGAAGCATCGAGTGCCACAGGCGCAAGCAGCTTTCAGCCGCAACAACCAAAAGGCATGGGCTACACCTCCGCCCCGCAAGGCGGAATTCTCTCCAACCTCGCCGCCAGCACCGAAGAAGGACTGAAGATGGAAGACCGCGGCATCTACCACGCCGCCGATGCCATGAAGGACCTCTACGACATGGGCGATGCCCCCAGCTGCCACACCTGCGGAGCCATCATGGTCCGCAACGGAAGCTGCTACCGCTGCATGTCCTGCGGCAGCACCAGCGGCTGCAGCTAGAAACAAACCCAAGCCTCGGGCGGCGGACTAGCCGTGCGGGGCAAACGAAAACGCCCCAGTTTTTACTGGGGCGTTTTCATTTCTGCTCGAATGTCGGATCAGCTGAATAAGACCAAGAGCGTTGCAGGGCAACGCCCGGTAGAAGCACCGGCCTTTAGGCCGGTGAACATATATCCGTACATGAGAATCTTCCGGACCCGGGCTTCACAAAAAGTGTTCTAAAGATGCGCCGAATGTCCATCTTCGCCAACCAACATCACACCTGACCGACGCACCAGAAGCGTTGCGGCGCAACGCCAGGGTAGAAGCACCGGCCTTTAGGCCGGTGAATAAGCCGCAACACAAAAAGGGCCTTCAGGCCCGGGCCGTTCCCACACCGACGTAATCTTCCAACCATCCAGCACCAAACTAAACTCCCAACCAATGCCTCTCGCTCCGCAGGAACTAAAAACCTTCTTCATCACTGCCGTCACCGCAAACCGCCGCCGACTCTTCCAGATCGAATCAAACGCCGAACTTCTACTCAAGCTCTTCAACGAAGACCGCGCGAAAAACCGCTATCAAGTCCACGCCTTCGTCATCATGCCCGACCACATCCATCTGCTTATCACGCCAGCGCCGGACATCTCCATCGAAAAAGCCATGCAATTTATCAAGGGCGGATTCTCCTTCCGCCTCAAATCCAAACGCGACACATGGCAAAGTGGATTCACCAAGCGCCGCATCGAAGACGCGAAGGATTACGCGAACCACGTGAACTACATCCACGAAAATCCCGTCCGGGCCAAACTCTGCGCACGCCCGGAAGATTTCCGATACTCCTCAGCAAATATCTTCCCCATCGACCCTACGCCCGAACATCTGAAACCCCAGGGCTAAAGCCCTTCAGGGCACAGTCCAAATTCATCGGCCTAAAGGCCGATGCTTCTACCTTTTTTCCTAATTGTCATTTTTCGCTCCATACTGCAATTGAAGGGAGGCACTGGAAACCGTATCGAGTAGATCGGAGGATTCGCAACAGAGAGACGAACTATCTTAGGGTTGGCGAAGATGCGCAGAAACGACGTTTAGCCTCGAGTCAAATACACATTTCTGCAACGAAATACCACACCTGCTCGATATGACCAAAAGCGTTGCGGAGCAACGCCGGGTAGAAGCACCGGCCTTTAGGCCGGTGAATAGGCATCTCGCACCACGGGGCCTTCAGGCCCGGCTTTTCACGAAAAACAATTCTAAAGATGCGTTAAATGCATATTTTCGCAACGAACATCGCACCTGCTCGATGCAACCGGAGGCGTTGCGAGAGCGACGCCCGGTAGAAGCACCGGCCTTTAGGCCGGTGAATAAGCATCTCGCAACGAGTGGGCCTTCAAGCCCGGCTTCCTCTTCTGTCAAGCCCCCTGAGCCTCATTATTTCCTAACTCGCACATTCTAAAAGGTAAATATCGAGGACAATTTGGCAGTCTATTTCGCCCAAACTGCTAAAATAGAAATAGAGAGAAAACAAACGCCCGCTAGCGCGGGCGTTTTTCATTTCCAGGAGAAAACCGGGGGACCCTCCGTAAGTCATTGAAAACACTATAACCGACCTAACCCAAGCAGAATCAGCAGCATAGCGGGGGATCATCCCCCCGTAAACCGTTGAAAATAAACAAAACCAGCCCACCCACCCAGGGGGAGGGGGAGAATACCCATGCCTGCCAGACAGACCGTCAGTGACTACGAGTGCCAGCACGTTCGTCCCAGCGGAAGAAAATGCGAAGCCATCGCCATCCGCGGACACCGCTTCTGCTACTTTCACCTTCAGACTCGCCGCAGCCAATCCACCATCACGCCCGCCGAAGCCGTCGCCAACGGAGCCACCGCACCCGCTCCCGCCGCTACGACTCTCACCCTGCCCATGCTCGAAGACCGCAGCGCCATCCAGCTTGTGATTACCGACATTCTCCGCGCCCTCGCTGCTAACCAGATCGACACCAAGCGCGCCAGCCTGCTGCTCTACGGACTCCAGATCGCCTCCGCCAACTGCAGCAAATACGACGACATCGGCAATCTGCATCCCGTCCGCACCCTCGAACTCACCCCCGAAGGCGAAGAAGTCGGCCCCCTCGTTGAAGCCTGATAGCCGTCAAGCGCGCCTGCCCTAATAAGGCCGAAAAATAGCGCTCCATATGGCACGAAAATGGGCCGAAACTCCCCCGTTTCGGACAGTTAATTTCCCGAAAAGACAGTAAATTTTGGTCCTGGTGCCGTAAAAGCACATATTTTTGTGCAGTTTTTACTGGTGTTTGGGAACTTTGTTCTGGCAGAATTTCATCTCAACTCTTTTTAGAGGAGAGGTCTGTCTCTATGGCGTCGACGGTTTGGAAAGGCTATGTTTCCTTTGGTTTGATTTCAGTGCCCATTCGCCTCTTTGTGGCGGCTCGCGAGCAGCATGTGAGCTTCAACCAGATTCACAGGGAATGCGGAACCCGCGTGAAGCAGCAGCTCTTCTGCCCGCACTGCGAGCGCGTGGTCGAACGCAGTGAGATTGCCAAGGGCTATGCGGTGGACAAGGACACCTATGTCCAGGTGACCGAAGACGAGCTGAAGGGACTCGAGGCCGAATCGTCGGAGTCCATGGATATCCTGCAATTCGTAAAGCAGGACGATGTAGATCCGATCTACTACCAGACCTCTTACTTCACCGTCGCGGAAGATCCGGGCCGTCGCGCTTATTCGCTGATCCTGAAGGGCATGGAGAGCCTGAAGCTGGCCGCTATCGCCAAGCTGACGCTGCATCAGCGGGAACAGGTTGTGCTCATCCGTCCTTATGATAAGGGTCTGATTCTGCATACGTTGTACTATCCGGCAGAAGTACGCGAGATTGCCGAATACGGTCAGGGCGATGAGGATCTGAAGCTGCAGAAGGCCGAGATCGATCTGGCGGAGCAGTTCATGAAGCAGCTTACCGAGAAGTTCGATCCGGAACAGTACAAGGACGAATATCAGACGCGGGTCGAGGCGCTGATCGAGACGAAGGAAGCCGGACTTGCTCCGAAGTCCGACAAGCAGCCGAAGAGACGGCTGGCTCCGGTGATCAACCTGATGGACGCGCTCAAGAAGAGCATGGAAGAGCAGGAAGCCGCGGGCAAGAAGGCTCCCCAGCGGGAGACCGCTCCAGCAGCGGCAAAGTCTGTTTCGCGGAAGAAGAAGGTTGGGTAGGACGATTCTGCGCTCAGAATGACCGCATATTTACGCTGAATGAATAGGAGATGTGTACTCGCACATCTCCTATTTCGTTATGTTCTTTCCGAAATGGAAGACCGGGCCGATAGAGGCGCGGGTCGTCCAGCGGCCGTCCTTGAGCAGATCGTCGAAGAGATGATTGTGGACGAAATCGGCCTGCGCCCGCAGCCCAAAGTGCGGCGTAACATTCCAGTCAAACCCTCCGCCGAATCCATAGAACCCAGTCCAGTCGGTCTTTTTCCCGGATGGCGCGAGCTCCGCGACGATGGCGGTCGCGACCGGATCGGTCGGGCGCGGCGTGGCGGTTTCGTGGATGGCGCCGATCGAGGGCCGCACGAAGATGGTGACGGGAATGTAGTGGCGGATAACCAGCTGTGGCCCGGCGGCGTAGGTCTCTGTGGTGTTGTCGGTTGGAACCGCGAGCTGGTAGCTGGGTGGGATGACGCCTTCGGCCTTCAGCAGCGCCAGCAGGCCGTCGATCTGCGTCTGCAGCGGAGTGGTGAGGAGATTCGGGGTGAGGGAATTGTGCCCGGTGACGATGGAGTAGTCGAAGCCGATCCCCATCCAGCGCCTGGCGTTGTATCCGGCCTGGAGGTGATAGCCGCGCTCGGCAAGGTTGAAGGTCGGCGTTTCGAAATAGGTGAAGCCGGAATAGATTTCGTAGCGTTTGATGTCGGTCTGTTGGGCGTGAGCCGGAGTGAAGGCGGCGAAGAAGACGATCAGAAGAGTGGCACGGACGAGGATGGTCCTGAGCATGGGGGTGTCCTATGAAGGCCCAGAGGGCCTTTGCAAAACAGCAGAAAGATTAATAACGCCGAAGGAGAATTGGCAAGTGCTGCTGTTTACCTGGAGAGCAACCGCGCGAGATGGAAGTAGCGCAGCGCATAGGCGGCGTCGCGCAGGATCTGGGCTTTCAGGGTTTCGGGCGAAGGAAAGCGCTGCTCTGAGCGGAGGCGCTTGAGGAAGGTAAGTTCGAGCGGAGTTTCATCCGTGAGATCGATAGGTTGATAGTCGAAGAGATAGGACTCGACGGCGAAGGAATCCTCGCCGAAGGTAGGACGGTTGCCGGCGTTGGTGACGGCATTGAAGATGGGCGCGCCGGGGTGATCGCCGATCCGGATACGCGTGACATAGATGCCATTGGCGGGGAGCAGTTCGCTATAAGGCGCGAGGTTGATGGTGGGCACGGTGAGACGGGTGCCGATGCCGCGGCCTTTCGCCGGGGTGGAGAGGATGGAAAATGGGCGTCCGAGCAGAGCCCGGGCGGCGGTCATCTCTCCGCCGGCGATGCGCTGGCGTATCTGGCTGCTTGAGACTGGCATGCCGCGCACGGTGCGGGTGTGGTGGGCCGCCACGGTGAATCCGAGTTGTCTGCCCAGCTCTCCGAGTTCCTTAATTCCGGCCTGCGCCTGGTATCCGAAGCGGAAGGTATCGCCTTCGTGAACCTCTGCGGCATGCAGGCCGTCATGGAGCACCTCACGTGCAAACGTTTCGGCTGCCATGTGGGAAAACTCTTCGGTGAAAGGCAGAATGACCGTAGCGTCGAGGCCGGTTTCTGCGAGCAGGCGCAGGCGCTCAGGCATGGGGGTGATGAGCTTAGGCGCGACATCGGGGCGCAGGATGCGGACAGGATGCGGATCGAAGGTGACAGCGATGCACTTTGCGCCGAGGGCACTGGCGTGGTTGCGGGCGTGTTCGATGATCCAGCGGTGACCGCAATGGACTCCGTCAAAGTTGCCGATGGCGATGACGGTGGGGCCGTAGCTGGCGGGGACTTCATCGAGAGCACGGAAAACTTGCATGGTTATAGCTCGATCGGGATGCGCAGCCCATCGTAGGCGAGGCGGATAAGGGGCGGCAGCTCGCTTTCGGTGTCGGCGTGGTGGAGGTCGTGCGAGATGTGAGTGAACCAGGCGCGGCGCGGTTGCAGGCGTTCGATCCAATGAAGAGCCTGATCGACATTGGCGTGGCTGGGATGCGGCCTTTTGCGCAACGCGTCAATGATGAGGACGTCGAGGTTTTGCAGCAGAGGCAGGCTGGCGTCGGGAATGATGTTCATGTCGGTGAGATAGGCAGCGTTCCCGAAGCGGAAGCCTGCCACCTCTTGCTCGCCGTGGATGAGGGGCACGCGCTGGAAAGTGGCTCCGTGAATGGTGACGGACTCCTGGCCTTCGAGACGGTGCATGCGGACGCGGGCGCGAGTCGGGTATTTCGATTCGGTCGAGAAAGTATAGTCGAAGATTCTCTCGATGATAGTGGCGCTGGATTCGTCGGCATAAAGTGGCAAGTAGCCGTCGGGATGATGAAAAGTGAGGGGGCGCAAGTCGTCGAGGCCGAGGATGTGGTCAGCGTGGGAGTGGGTGTAGAGGACGGCGTCGATGTGGCGAATTTTTTCGCGCAGAACCTGTTCGCGGAAGTCAGGGCCGGTGTCGATGAGGACGCAATGGTCTTCCCATTGGATGGCGGCGGATGTACGCAGGCGGCGGTCGCGCGGATCAGGGGAGGTGCAGACGTGGCATTCGCATCCGAGCGTGGGGACGCCCATGGAGGTGCCACTGCCGAGGATAGTAAGAGTCGCCTGCATTTTGTTTTATTGAGTCATGATCCCGTTCTTTGCTTCGCAAAGGACGGGATACCCGCAGGTCGTTAGACGGTGCGATTCACGCTCCGCTCAGGATGACGAACTGTATCGCTGTTGCTAAACGGGATAGCGTTTCCTGTTATTTCTTTGGTGGTGGCTGCTGGGCTGATTTGGCGATGGCGTTGGTGATCTCGACGAACATCATACGGAGATCGAAGAGTGCGTTTTGCAATAGCCGCTGTTCCTTATCGGTCAGGTTGCCTTTAGTTTTCTCATACAGAATGGACAGCATCTCGATGCTCTGGCGCGCCCCGACGATATCAATGCGTGGCTGCTGTCCTTCCTCCGTGCCTGCACCCATGGCCATGACGGCGGAGAGATAAATGGACTGGACGAGGTGTTCGAAGGTGGTGTCTGGTGTTGCCTCAACGCCGGGATTGGCGTGGCGCAGCAGGTCGTCGATCTCGCGTGACGATTGCTGGTAGGCGGCATGTTGCTCGGCATGTTCTGCGGCTGACGGGCCGACAGGCAGTTCTTCAACCGGAGCCTGCTGCACTTTTTCTACCGGCTTCGCATCCTCCTGCTTCGGGGAAGGCATGGTGATGACGCGAGCGGAGGAGTCGGTTGCGCGTGCAGATTCTTCCTGCTTGGAGCTTGCAGCTTCTTCGCGGGGATCTCCCTCGATGGTGAACTTGCGGCGGTCGGTCACGGTAAATTCAGGTGGTTTTTCGTCCATAGTCTCTTCTCGTCAGGGCAATACGGGAGGTGCGTCGAGCGGAATCGCTTTGCCTCCCGGGTAAATCATGCTGGCTTTACGCTCCAGGGCTTCGACGCGCACCATTCCGAGGGCGAAGGTGCGGGTGAGACCGGGCAGCGCGTAGTGGGCGACACTAGTGATTTCGCCGATTGGTTTGTCGTCGCCTTCGGCGATCAATTCAGCGCCGGGAGCGGGTTTCGCGCCGATAAGTTCGAACCGGCGCAGGGTGCGGTGCACGGTGGCGCGCGAACGGATGCGCTCAACGATCTCCTGCCCGAGATAGCAACCCTTGTTGAAGTTCAAGGCGCGGTCCTGGCTCACCTCTTGGGGCAGGTAGCGGTCACTTATATCGACGCCATAACGAGGCGTGCCCTCGAGGATGCGAAGAGACTCAAGCGCCTGAAAGCCGACGGGTTTGGCTCCGGCTTCGGTGAGCATGCGCCAGGCTTCTGCGACGTGTTCGGCGGCAAGCCACAACTCGAAGCGCGGCACAAGAACGCCGTAGGCCCGAACGATGATCAGGGGAATTTCCTGTAAGGTGGCCTCTGCGAAGGCCAGCATTTCCAGAACAGGCAGCCCGAGTGAGCTAAGAGTTTCGGGTGCTTGCGGACCGGCCAAGCCAAGAATGGTGTGTTCTGCGTCTAATTCGTGTAGCTCCACGTCGTCCATGATGATGAAGTGGTCAAGGTGGCTGATAAGACGAGCGGCCTGGGAGCGGTCGGTTTCAAGGAGCAGATCATCAGAAGCGCGGAAGATGTAGCCATCCCCCTGAATACGGCCCTGCGCGTTCAGAATCAGGGTATAGTTGCCGTAACCCTGGGGAAGCGACTGCACTGTATTGGTGACCATGCCGTTCAGCCAGCGGACGCGGTCTTCTCCGGTAACGCGGATGCGGGTGAAATATCCGAGGTCATACACGGCAGAGGAATGGACGAGCGAGGCAAATTCGGATTCGATGCCGGCGAAGGCGCGAGGCGTAATCCGTCCGAGGTGCATCTGAAGGTCAGATGCGGGCGCCAGGGCAGCCAGCGGCGTGAGTCCGGACTCGGCAACTTGCGGCATTTCGCTCATAAGGAAATTATAGCTTTCCAGACGGAACTGGGCTGGAGATGAAAATGACGTTTGAGATGAAGAAGATAAAGCATTTAGCCCTGGTCCTGGTGGCGGTCGTAGGAGCAGGTGCCGCGCAAACGCCTGCCGACACCAACCTTCCGAAGACAACGCCACCGGCTACACGCATTACACCCGCCCAGGCGAAAGAGTTGTTTAACTCGGTTGGCGTGATTTTGAAATTTGCCTCTGACGACAGCAAACTGCCGATTAAGCGTGAAGTGAAACGCAAGCTGACGACCCGCGAGGCGGTGGAGAAATATCTTGTCGAGAAGATGAATGATGACAAGGACGCCAAGCGCATGGAGCGGTCGGAGATTGTGCTGAAGAAGTTTGGCTTGCTGGATCGGGATTTTCAGCTGCGACCTTTTTTGCTTCAACTCCTGAAGGAGCAGATTGAAGCCTATTACGACAGCAAGACGAAGACAGTGAACCTGTTGGACTGGGCTACTCCGGATACCCAAAAGCCGGTCCTGGCGCATGAATTGACACACGCTTTGCAGGACCAGCATGTGGACCTGGATAAGTGGGAAGACGGGACGAGCGAAGAACTGTCACACAATGTGAAGCAGGATAACGAGCATATCCAGACGGATGAGGTAGATACGGCGCGCGAGGCCGTGTTGGAAGGCCAGGCGATGGCCGTCTATCTTGATTATGCGCTGGCTCCATCCGGTAAGAGCCTGCTGACGGCACCGGATGTTGTGGATAATTTAGCGGATGCGGATGACACGTCGGATTCACCGGTATTGGCGCGGGCTCCGCTGGTGCTGAAGGAGTCGCTGCTGTTTCCCTACCAGGACGGGCTGAAGTTTGAGCAGACGGTATTGAAGGATCAGGGGCAGACGGGCGCTTTTGCCGGTGTGCTGGATCGGCCGCCGGCTTCGAGTTTCGAGATTATGAATCCGCGCGCGTACATGCGGAAGCACAAGGTGCCAGTGCTGCAGATGCCGGATGTGCATCCCCTGCTGGATGCGAATTATGAGCCTTACGACATCGGCGTGATGGGCGAGCTGGACGTGCGGATGCTGACGGAACTATTCGGAGGACAACAGGTATCGCAGGCGCTGACTCCGGCGTGGGACGGCGGAATCTATTATGCGGTGCAGCGCAAGCAGGCTAAGACGGAAGCCGAGAAGGATTCGACAGCTTCGGTGGGACTCTTTTACCTGTCGCAGTGGAAGTCGCCGGAGGCGGCCCAGGTATTTACGAAACTGTATGCCGATGAGCTGGGTAAAAAGTATTCCAACGTAACGCGCGACAACAATGACGAAGCGGACAGAACCGAGCAGATTTATAACACCAACGAAGGGCAGGTTGTGCTGACAACGAGCGGCCGGATGGTGTTTGTGAGTGAGAGTTTCGATCTGACGACGGCGCGCAAGCTGGCATTTCTTGTGATGGGCGCGCAGGGAAGTGACGACGACAGCCAGGCGGCGAAGCTGGCATGGCATGCACCAAAGGGAGAAACCCATGAGTTAAGCGCGAGCATGGTGCACTTCTTTTCCGGCTGCGGCCTGATGCGGGCTGCAGCGCCGCATTTATACTGAATTCTTCGCATTGTTTTTCATCCTAAGAATCTTCCGGGCGCGGAAGATGCGATGGAGTTTGGTTTGCAGCAAGCAGAGATTGGAATCATCGGGGGCAGTGGACTTTATGCCATGCCTGGGCTGACCAATACGCGTGAAGAGCGCATTGAGACGCCATTTGGCGAGCCCAGCGACGCCTTTGTGCTGGGCGATCTGGAAGGGCGGAAAGTGGTCTTTTTGGCGCGGCACGGGCGGGGACACAAGCTACTGCCGTCAGAGCTGAATTTTCGCGCAAATATCTACGCAATGAAGAAACTGGGCGTGGAGCGAATTCTGTCGGTGTCAGCAGTTGGATCGCTCAAGGAAGAGCATAAGCCGACGGATTTCGTCGTTCCCGATCAATTTATAGACCGCACTTTCCACCGTGCATCGACCTTCTTCGGCAATGGCATTGTTGGACATGTTGCTTTTGGCGATCCTGTATGTGCGACCGTGGCGAATGCAATCTTCGACAGCTGTTCTGCCTCAAAAGTTGTGGGCAAGGCTGGCGGGACGTATGTGTGCATGGAAGGGCCGCAGTTTTCGACGCGGGCTGAGTCGAACCTGTATCGCAGCTGGGGCGCGGACGTAATTGGCATGACCAATCTGCAGGAAGCGAAACTGGCTCGCGAGGCGGAGATTTGCTACGCGACAATGGCGATGGTGACAGATTACGACTGCTGGCACGAAGGCCATGACGATGTAACAGTGGAGCAGATTGTTGCCGTTCTGAACCAGAATGCGGCGAATGCAGCGAAGGTGGTGCGCGCTGCCGTGGCTGCGATGCCAAAGGAGCGCACTTGTGCCTGCGCATCGGCGCTACAGTATGCGATTCTCACGAATCCAGCTGCCATTCCGGCAGAAACAAAAGAAAAGCTCGATCTGCTGATCGGTAAATATCTCAATAAGTAGAGACAGGAAAAACATGGCGATTCTGGTGGTGGGAAGTGTTGCGTTCGACAGCATTGAGACGCCTTCGGGCAAGGCAGAGCGCTGCCTGGGCGGAGCGGCGACGTATTTCTCCCTGGCTGCGAGCTACTTTACCGATGTACGCGTGATCGCCGTGGTGGGCGAGGACTTCACCTCAGAAGAAGAGAATGTGTTGAAGCGGCGCGGAGTGGATACACGCGGCATCGAGCATCGCTCAGGTAAGAGCTTCTTCTGGCGCGGGTCATATTTGCAGAATCTGAACGAGGCGCAGACGCACGAGACACAGTTGAATGTATTTGAGACGTTTTCGCCGAAAATTCCTGCGGATTACGCCGATTCAGAGTTCCTTTTTCTGGCGAATATCGATCCTGTTCTGCAGGCGAATGTTCGCAGCCAGATGCCGCGTGTTCGGCTGGTGTGCGGCGACACGATGAATTACTGGATCAACGATCATCGGGAGAATCTGGAGAAGGTCCTGAAGGGGTTGGATGGTTTGCTGATCAATGACGGCGAAGCAAAGTTGCTGGCGAAGGACGCGAACCTGGTACGGGCTGCGGAGAAAATCTTGTCGTCGGGGCCGAAGAGCCTGGTGGTAAAGCATGGAGAGTATGGCGCGACGGCATTCTTCAGCGATCGGATGTTTCCGGGAGAGACGAAGAGTGTTTCGGTGCCGTTCCGCGCGCCTGCGCTGCCGCTGAGCGAGGTCGTAGATCCGACGGGTGCGGGCGATTCATTTGCCGGTGGCTTTTTTGGTTATCTTGCATCGCAGAAAGATGTCACACCGGCGGCGTTCAAGCGGGCAATGTTCTACGGCGGCGTGATGGGATCATTTGCAGTGGAGCGCTTTGGCACGGAACGTCTGCAGGCATTGACGCGCGAGGAGATCGATCAGCGATTTGGCCTCTTCCGCGAGTTATCGCACCTTGACTGAAACAGAAGATCATCGTCGGACTTCTCTGCCGCAGGAGACGAGGCTGGTTGCCTGCGTTGCGATGATACTGTCATTTATTGCGCTGGGGTATTGCTTTCCGCGCGGTATGGCACTCCTGTATGGCGACGCCGTGGCCCATCTGCATATCGCGCGGCGTATCTTTGATTCACTGAATCCGGGTTTCCGGCAACTTGGTTCGGTGTGGCTGCCGCTGCCGCATCTGCTTTTGCTGCCCTTTGTGCAGAAGATGTCCTGGTGGCAGACGGGGCTGGCTGGCGCATGGCCTTCGATGACCTGTTATGTGCTGGGCTGCGCGGGTATCTACAGAATGGCGCGGCTCTGGCTGCGCCCTGCTCCAGCTATTGTGGCGGCGGCGTTCTATGGGCTGAATCCGGGGCTGCTCTATATGCAGACCACGGCGATGACCGAGCCACTTTTTCTGGCAGAGATGATCTGGAGCGCGCTGCTGATCGCTGAGTGCTCGCGGGCAGTGAAAGGTGGCAGGCAGACACGTGCCTCACGCCTGCTGGTGATCGCCGGATTGGTGCTGGTAGCAGCAGTTTTCACGCGATATGACGGATGGATCTATGCGGCATGCGCGTGGCTGGTAGCGTTGTGGAGCGTACGGCGGCATTTGCGGGAGCCTGTGGGCGGCGCATTTGTTTTATTCACCGGCATGCTGATTGCGGCTCCGGCATTCTGGCTGGCGTATAACGCGAAGCAGTTTGGCGATCCGCTGGATTTCATGCGCGGCCCATATTCGGCAAAGGCGATTGATATACGCACGACGAAGCCGGGGTCGTCGCATTATCCGGGCTGGCACAGCATGCGCGTGGCTGCGCTGTATTTTTTGAAGGCTGCGGAGCTGGGTGCGGCGCCTCGGCACTTTGACAATGTGCTGCTCTGGCTTTCGATCGCCGGTACAGCCATCGCGGTGTGGCTGCATCGTCGCGGCGAAGACATTGTCGCGGCGCTGCTGCTGTGGATCCCGCTGCCGTTTTACGCATATTCCATTGCTTACGGATCGGTACCGATTTTTATTCCGCTGTGGTGGCCGCACTCCTTTTACAACACCCGGTATGGGATGGAGATGCTTCCAGTATTCGCGCTGTCGCTGGCGTTTCTGGTGGCATGGGGAAATGATTTTCTCGGCAGACGATGGCCGCGTTCGTCGGATTGGGCCGTGGGCGCTGCGCTGCTGCTGATTGTGATCGATGGCGTGGTTCTGGCACGGTCGCGTCCGTTAGTTCTGCAGGAGGCGGTGGCGAATGCGCATACACGTATCCCATTTGAGCGGGCATTGGCTCGACAGTTAGAAATCCTACCGGACCAGGGAATGATCCTGATGTACACCTCTGAGCATATTGGAGCGCTGCAGCAGGCTGGGATTCCGTTGAAGCGCACGATCAATGAAGGCGATTACTATCAATGGCCGGGAGCGCTGGAGCATCCGGCGAAGTCGGCGGCTATTGTAGTGACGACGGATGGCGATGCGATTGCGGCCGCAGTGGCGGCGCATCCAGAAGGGCTGGCGCTGGTTAACGTAATTTGTTCCACGGGCCAGCCGTGTGCGCGCATTTACCTTGCAAAGTGATAGCATCACGCTCAAACAGCGATGACAAATCTTCTTCTGATACTCGAAGAGCCAGGCCATATGTTGACCTTCGACGGTCTGCAGGAGGCGGTGCTGACGGGCGGTGCGGCTGGACGTTTGCTGCTGGCGGCATTGCTTGGCGGCATTATCGGCATCGATCGCGAGTATCACCATAAGCCTTCAGGTGTGCGGACGAATCTGCTTATCTGCTTTGGTGCGGCGCTGTTTACTTTTCTTTCTTCAGTCGTGGCCGGAGCAAGCAGCACGAATAAAGGGCAGATCGCTTCGAATATCGTGCAGGGTATTGGGTTTCTTGGAGCGGGTCTGATTATTCGCAACCGCGATCGCGTGAGCGGACTGACCAGCGCTGCTACGGTGTGGGCGGTAGCTTCTGTGGGAATGGCGTGTGGGGCAGGACTATATATTCCCGCGGTATTTTCCGCCACGCTTATATTGATAGCGCTCGAGGGCGTGGGATTGCTGGAACGTACGTCGAACCTGAAGATTTATTCTGTGCTTTACGAGGCACGCGGCAGCGATCCCGAAGAGATATCCATGTCGATTTTGAACGCTATGGACCACGGCAAACACCGGCTTGTTGAGTTGGAGCGAAATACGATTGGCGACTTGAACCGCTTGTCTTTTTCCGTTGCCGCATCACGAAGAGGCCATGAGCGGCTGCTTAAATTCCTTAATGCTGCGCCGGCTATTGATCAGATTTTGACGTTTGTCGACCCGGAGGACGATTGATTCGATTTGTAAAGGCTCATGCGTGCGGCAACGATTTTCTGGTCGTAGAGCAGACACAGTTAAGTGTGGAGCGGCAGCGGGAGATCGCGGTGAAACTGTGTGCGCGGAATACAGGCGTCGGCGCGGACGGAGTGGAGTATCTGGAATGGACTGGCGAACGGTCGGGAAAAATTCGACTGTTTAATGCGGATGGTTCGGTGGCTGAAATCTCCGGCAACGGGACGCGCTGCGTGGCAGCGTGGATGGCGCATGAGAAGAAGTTCGGTCATGGGGAGGCCGTTCTGTTTGAGACTGACGCCGGCCCGCGCGAGTGCCGTATTGTGGATGCCGAAGGCGAGCGCTACCAGATTGCTTCGCGCATGGGTGTGCCGAAGATTGCTTCGCACGGCGTAAGGCTTGGGAATGAAGTCGTGGATGGCGTTGTAGTTTCAACCGGCAATCCTCATTTTGTTGTATTTGTGAGTGATCCGGCGTTTGGAGTGCGAGGCCGAAGCTGGCAGGAGATTGGACGCGAGATTTGCTTTCATCCGGATTTTCCTGAGCAGACGAATGTGGAATTTGTGCGCGTGATAGATACGAATGAGATCGAGATTCGTATCTTCGAGCGTGGAGTGGGGCCAACGACTTCTTCGGGGACTGGAACTTGCGCGACGGCGGTAGCTACGATTTCGCAGAAGGGCGGCTCTGCCCATCTGTTGGTGCGAGCGCCGGGCGGCGAACAGCGTGTGGAATGGACGGGCGGAGAAAATGAAATTCTGCTGACGGGTCCAGCAGAATTGATTGCGAAGGGCGAGGCATTTGGATGCTGAAGCCTCCTGCAGTTGCGCCAGATGCGCGCATTGCGGTGATCGCTCCGGCAAGTTCGTCGAAACCGGAACGGCTGGCGCGCGGCATGGAGGCGCTGCGTGCGCGAGGATACGATGCCGAGTTCGGCAGATATGCGCAGGGGCGACTGGCGCCGTATTTTTCCGGCACAGCAGAAGAGCGACTGGCTGATCTGCATGCGGCTTTCGCCGATTCGGAGGTACACGCTATATTTTGTACCCGTGGCGGTTACGGATCGAATTATCTGATGGAAGATATCGATCTTGATCTGATACGCGACAATCCCAAGCCGTTTTTCGGATACAGCGATCTAACGGCGGTACAGACATGGTTGCTGGATGAGCTGGGATTGATTTCCTTTCATGGGCCGATGGTGGCGGCAGATTTTGCGGTTGACGATGGCGTGCATGATGCGAGCCTGGATGCGGCGCTCGATGGCGATGCTGTGACTGCGGGAGCGGCTGAAGGCTTACGAATTCTCAAGCCCGGACGTGCGAAGGGTACTGTATACGGCGGATGCCTGAGCATTCTGACGTCGTCGCTGGGAACGCGATTCGCTCCGCAGACGGAAGGTAAGCTGCTTTTCCTGGAAGATGTAGGAACGAAGCCGTATCAGGTGGATCGCATGCTGCGGCAGATGGTGCTGGCGGGCAAGTTCGATGGCGTGACTGGATTTGTCTTTGGCGAGATGTTGGAGTGCGCGTCGTCGGGAGCGAGTCCGGATCTGCTTGAGCAGGTGATTCTGCGCGTGCTGGATTGGTTTGATGGACCGATTGCGATAGGGTTGCGGTCTGGACATGTCTCGCGCGGAAACGTGACGCTGCCGTTTGGGATCGATGCGGAATTGAATTTAGAAGAGGAGCCGGTGCTCAGTTATCTGGAGCCGGCCGTGCAGGCTGAATAAGGAATGCAGACGAAACACATTCACTTGATTGGGATTTGCGGGACGGCGATGGCTTCGCTCGCCGGGTTGTTGCAATTGAAAGGGCATCAGGTGACCGGCTCGGACCAGGCGGCGTATCCACCGATGTCTGATTTGCTGCGCAGTTTGAATATTGCGATTGCTGAGCCGTTCTCGCCGGAAAACCTGAAGCCGCATCCTGATCTTGTGATTATTGGCAATGCGATATCGCGCGGCAATGTCGAGCTGGAGTATGTGCTCGATCAGCGGATTCCGTTCACATCGCTGGCGGCGGTGATTCACTCCGAGTTTTTGGCAAAGCGTGAATCGCTCGTGGTTGCGGGAACGCATGGGAAGACGACGACAACAAGCATGCTGGCGTGGATTTACGAAGTGGCGTCGCAGACGCGGCCAGAGCTTGCTCCCTCCTTTCTGGTTGGCGGAGTCGCGGAGAATTTCAAGACGAGCTTTCAGCTGCGGGAAAGCAGACCATTCATTCTGGAAGGGGATGAGTACGATACGGCCTTCTTCGATAAAGGACCGAAATTCATGCATTACTTTCCAGATGCACTCATCCTGACTCACGTTGAGTTCGATCACGCGGATATTTATCGCGATCTCGACCAGGTAAAGACAGCGTTCAAGCGACTGGTGAACCTGGTGCCACAGCGCGGGTGCGTGGTTGCGTTCGATGCGGCGGCGAATGTTTCTGAATGCGTGAGCAAAGCATTTTGCCAAGTGGAGCGTTACGGGTTTCTAGCCGAATCTGACTGGCGGGTTGCTGATTTGCAATTCCACAGTGGACGCTCACAATGGAAAGTGTTTCGCAATGGTGTGTTGTGGGCAGAGCTGACGATGCCGATGGCGGGTGAGCACAATGCGCTGAATGCCACGGCGGCAGCAGCGCTGGCGGCGGGACAAGGTGTCGAGGTTTCGGCGATTCAGCAAGCTCTGGCGACGTTCGAGAGCGTGAAGCGCAGACTGGAGGTGCGTGCTGTCGTCGATGGCGTAACGATTATTGATGATTTTGCACATCATCCTACCGCAATTCGTGAGACGCTGCGGGCACTTCGCGGGGCGTATCCGGATGCGCGCCTGTGGGCAGTTCTGGAGCCGAGATCGAATACGCTGCGGCGCAATATTTTTGAACGCGAACTGATTGAGAGCCTTTCGCTGGCTGACCGTGTTGTGCTGGCAGGTGTCTTCAAACAGGAGAGCATTGCAGAGAGTGAGAGGCTGCATCCTGAGACGGTGGTATCTGGACTGAAAGCATCTGGCAAAGATGCAGCCCTTTATACAGATGCGAATGCGATTGTGAACGCAATTGTGGCGGAGTTGTGCGCTGGCGATGTGGTTGCGATTCTTTCTAATGGCGGCTTTGACGGGATATATGAGAAGCTGCCGAAACGCCTGGAAGAGCGCGTGCTGGTGCGTTCGTAGTCATGTTTTCTTCGATTGCGATTCTTGCTTCTTACCTTGTCCTTGGATTTCCTGCAGCGTTGATTGGGCTGCCCTGGACGCTGCTGACCGGCGACATCTCATTTCTTTACCGCTGGGCTATGTGGATCGCCAATACCGGCCTGAAGATTGGCGGCATCCGAATTGATGTGAAGGGGCGCGAGCGGCTTGATCCGAAGCAGCGCTATATCTTCATGTCGAACCACATTTCGAATCTCGATCCGCCGCTGCTGCTGCCGCTGCTGCCGGGCCGCACATCGGTTTTCCTGAAGCGCTCGCTGATGAAGATTCCGTTACTGGGATACGCGATGCGGCTGGGAAATTTTATTCCTGTCGATCGAGATGGCCGCGTCGAAAGCGCGATAGAAAGTGTCGCGACAGCGCGGAAGGTGATCGACTCCGGCCTGCATGTTACGACCTTTGTGGAAGGGACGCGCTCGCGCGACGGGCGACTGCTTCCATTCAAGAAGGGGCCGTTTTATCTGGCGATGGAGACGGGCACGCCGATTGTGCCGATTTCTATCTGGGGGACCGAAAGCATGATGAAAAAGGGCAGCATGCAGATTACCCCGGGCACGGCACATGTTGAGTTTCATCCACCGCTTTGGCCGCGTGAATACGGAACGCGCGAGCAGCTACTGGCAGCGGTGCGGCAGTCGATTGCTTCAAGCCTGCCGGAGTGGATGCGGAGCTAAAGCTAGCTCCGCTGAATAGGCTTAGGACGGAGCATCCGCGCCGGGCGCAAAACAAATCTTTGCGCTTCGCTCAGAATTATGATTTCAGGATGGGTGCTACTGCTTCAGGATGGCATTGTAGCCATCGGCCTGGAGGCGAGAGCGCATAGCTTTAGCCGCGTCACGCGATGCGAATGGTCCTATCTGTATGTGCAGCAGTTTGTCCTGCGGTTCATTACGAACGGAAACACTGTAACCACGCTGACGCAGCGCTGAGATGAGAACGTTCGCGTCTTCCTGATGTGTAACCGCGGCAATCTGCACCATGATGGAGGCGCTCCCCGCTGCCGGCATAGATTCGTTTGCGGCGGTGGTTATAGGCAGGGAAGCAGGTTTGGCTTCCGCCGGAGTTGCTGATACAGGCGAAGGCTTGGGGGCGGAGGATGGTGTGAGCAAGGCCGGTCTTACCTGCGGCGCCGAGGCCTTATTGGATGTGGATTCTGCGTTAACGGACTGAGTGACGGTATTTGCATCCTGCTGATCGCTTTCGGCTGCCTGCAGACTTTCCATCGCCGATGGTTTTGTCGCGTTCGCCTCGGAAGGCGTGGGAGTATCTTCGGTCGCGGATGATGCCGCGGGAGCGGACGCGCTCGGCGTATCTGTGCCGCGGCGACCAATCGAGTAGCCGAAGCCAAAGAAGACGCCGCAGACAAGCACCAGTCCGAAGAAGATGCCGAGCAGTGTGGTGGCATTCAGCGTGATTTCGGAATCTGTTTTTTCTTCCTCGTCGTCAATCACACTTCTCATGGACGTTCCTCAGGGTTGGCGGGCGCCGCAGGCGCAGCTGGCACGCCGGTGAATTTCTGAATAAGCGACAGGAATTCCATCGGCAGCGGAAAGATGACGGTCGTATTCTTTTCCGTACCAATATCGGTAAGAGTCTGCAGATACTTTAACTGCAGCGTGATGGGTTGCTGCGCCAGCAGATTGGCGGCTTCAACCAGACGCTGTGCCGCTCCGAACTCGCCTTCGGCGTTGATGATCTTCGACCGCTTTTCACGTTCGGCTTCGGCCTGCTTTGCCATGGCGCGTAGCATTTGTTCAGGAAGATCCACTTGTTTTACTTCCACGCTCACGACTTTTACGCCCCACGGTTCTGTGCGCTGGTCGATGATGGCCTGGATGCGCTGGTTGAGCGCATCGCGATGCGAGAGCAGGCCGTCGAGCTCGACTTCACCTAGAACCGAGCGCAGTGTGGTCTGTGCGAACTGCGAGGTCTGGTAGACGTAATTGGCGACTTCGATCACCGCTTTTGCAGGATCGAGCACGCGCAAGGTGATGACGGCATTTACCTTGATGGTGACGTTGTCGCGCGTAATTACATCCTGCGGTGGGACTTCGAGAACTTCCTGCCGAAGGGATACGCGCACAATCTGATCAAATGGGCGAAAGACGAGGATGATTCCTGGTCCTTTAGGCTGAGGCAGGGCGCGCCCGAGGCGAAAAATGACGCCGCGTTCGTATTCGCGCAGGATTTTGATGGAGTTGAGCAGATAGAGAACCAATACGGCAATAACGATCAGGCTTGGAATGCCCATATATACGCCTCACTGAGGTGCGATTGTACCGCACGGAAGTTGTGATTTGACGTTCAAATCGCTTTGGGCTGGCCGTCGGGAATCCGCTCTACCAACAGCGTAAGATTGCGAACGGCGCGCACGCGGACGCGCTCTCCAGGGGCGATAGGTGAGGGTGATTCGGCAAACCACAGTTCCCCATGCACCATGACCTGTCCGCGTGGTTCGAGCGGCTGCTGGGCTATGGCGATCGATCCAATAAGAGCGTCGGCTCCTGTGACGACCTTGTTTCGCCGCGCGCGAATGGCGATGCGGACGAGGAATGTAGTGATCGCACCGAAGGCAATGCCGGTACCGATGGCGGTGGCCATGCTGACGCGCAACTCAGGAATAGGACCAGCAACGAGCGTGAGCGTTCCAAAGACGAGGCAAATGATGCCCGCGGTAGTAAGCACGCCATGGCTGGCGAATTTGGCTTCAAGGAGCAATAGCGCAAAGGCCGCAATCAGCAACATAAGCGAGGTATAGCGGACCGGCAACAGGTTCAAAGCGAAGAGCGCCAGGACGACCAACAGAGTGCCCAGCGCGCCGGGGATGATGGTGCCGGGCGTATTGAATTCGAGATAGACGAGCAGGCCGCCTACGACAAGGATCAGTACGGCGAGGTTCGGATCCATCAGGCGATCGAGGATATCTTCGCGCAGAGTGGTGTCGACGGGAACGATGTGCGCGCCGCGTGTGTGCAGCGTCGAGGTGGAACCGTCGAAACGGGTGACGGTCCGGCCGTCGACGGCATCGAGCAGTGCTGTGTTGCTGGGTGCTATGAGGTCGATAAGCTTGAGCTGCTCGGCTTCGTGCTCGGTATAGGATTTCGAGTTGAGCACGGCATCCTGGGCCGCGTCTGTGTTTCTGTTGCGACGTGAAACATAAGAGCGCAGGAATGCGGTCGTATCATTCTCGAGCTTCTGCTTCATGATGGGATCGAGGGTTCCACCTTCAATGACAGGGTGGGCCGCGCCTGCATTGGTTCCGAGAGCCATGGCGGCGATGTCAGCTGCCTCCAGGATAAAGAAGCCAGCGGAGCCGGCGCGGCTGCCCGACGGTGCAACGTAAACGATTACCGGCACGGGCGAGGTGAGAATGTCGCCGACCATGGTCCGTGTGGAATCGAGCAGGCCGCCGGGCGTGTCGAGCTCGATGAGTACGGCATCGGCGTGGCTATCGGCAGCGCGAGCGATCCCCCGGCTGATGTACTGTTCGCTTACTGGCTGAATGGTGTCATGCAAACGGAGCAGGACAACTTGCGGGGATTGCGATTGGGCGGCCAGCGGGCGAGATGAAAGCAAAACCGCGGCGCATGCGAGAAAGAGGATCGTGCTGCGCCACCATGTGCTCATGGGACTTGCTGGCCTTTCTGTTCGAGCGCCTGCTTCATGCCGCGGGCATTTGCGTTAGTTGGTTCGATTCGGAGAGCCTGGCTTACTTCGCCGGCGGCTGAGCTTAATTGGTTCGCCTGCAGGTCCATGCGCGCGAGCACGAGATGAGCCGGAACATTGGGTTGCAGTTGCAGAGATTTTAGGGCTTCCTGCCGGGCGGCTTCGAGATCGCCACTACGTTCGCGAACCTCAGCGAGGCCTCCGTGCGCGGCGGAGGAGGATGAATCTGCGGCTAAAGCCGCCTGGAATTGGCGCTCGGCTTCGAGGATAAGGCCACGATTGAAGAATTGTGTGCCCTCTTTCGTGAGCGCGGCGGCGCGCTCGGCCGGGGGCAGTGCACTGAGGCGCAGAGTTTGAACCTGCTCCATTTCAAAAGCTGCCTGGCGGAAGCTGGCTTCGTTGTAAGTGCGCTTGACCCGTTCGAGAGGGCCATTATTTTGCGAGCCGTTTTGGGGAGTGGTCAGCGAGGCATTTACTTTTGTGGCCGCAGTCGGGTTCTGCTGCTCATTATGCAGCGTGACAGCGAAGGTCGCGGCTTCGGTGTCCTGCGAACGCAGCTTTGTTGCCTGGTCGATTTCGCGGATAGCTCCCGCGAGATCGCCGCGGCGACGCATGGCGACGGCTAAGTTGAAGTGATAGTCGACATCTTTGGGATCGGCGGTAATCGCTTGCTGGAAAAGCGGAGCTCCATCTTTGCCGCGCCTTGCTGCGGCTACGCCCTGGTTATTGACGACTTCGGGCAGCGGCAAGCGGGTGGAGTCGAAGGCGAAGGCGTCTTCGGCCTCCATGTATTTTCCGGTGTAAAAGAAGGCCAATCCGCGATAGAAGTCGGCTTCAAGTGCGTTGGGATCGTCTTTCTGCAGGTGCCCCAGCGTGGAGGCGGCCTGCTCATAATTCTGGCTCGCAAAATAGACTTTGCCCAGCGCCAGCCATGCCGGATCAAAATGGGGGCTGAGGCGAATGGCTTCGCGCAGATGACGAATGCGTTCGTTCGCGGAATCTTCGGTGAGGCCGCGAACATAATTTTCAAAAGCGTCGAGGCGCAATTCGGAATCGGCAGTGGTAAAAGTCTGCTCAGCCACTGCATAGGCAGGATCGAGCTGCCGCGTTACTTTCCAGGCGATGTTGTTCAGCGTTTCAAGCAGGTGCGTCAGATCGGCCTGTTCATTGAGCGGCGCACCGATCTTCAGATCGGTCACATCCAGAACTTCGGCAGTCGTATTCAGAGTGGCTCCGGTCGTGGTGTAAGAGCCGAAGACGATATAGTCGGCGTCGAGCGTTTGCGCGAGACGGATAGCGCTGGCACGCGATGGCTGGAAGTTCAGCGGTAATCCGAGGTGATCGAGCGCGTAGAGGCGGTCGGAGCGGCTGATGGGCAGAAATCCGGCAGAACCCATACGACGGTTCAGTATCTCGGGAAATGCCTGGCCGATCCAGTCGAGATTGGGCTGTCCTGTGTGATTCTCGAAAGGCAGTACAAGCAGGAGGCGTCCATGGGCGATGGTCTGCGTCGATGCCGAGGCCGGAGTTTCGGGCTGCGGGCGTGACGCAGTGGTGGCTGGGGCTGGGGGCGCCTGCTGAGCCGTTATAACCTGCGCGCCTGCAAGAAGCAGGACGCAAAAGCTGGAGCGAAATGAAATATGAGGCCGCACTTCAAGGCTGATTATAGTGAAGCGCGGGCGTATCGCGCTCTGTATTCATCGCCACCTGCGGGCGGTCAAAGTGCAATACGGCGGCCCATTGACCTTGCCGTTCGACTCGCCAGACGACTTTTCCTGCCAGCAGGCGGGCGATCATCTCCGGCGGGAGATCGTGGTGGAAATCAAAAAAACGTGTATCGAGGTCTTCATTGCGGCGACCGAGGCTGAAGGAAAAGCGAGGCGGGTCATATTTCGTGGAAAAGATAAGACCAACCGTATAGGGCTGAAGTATCTGTGCTGCGTTTTCGATTTGCGGCATCGAGAAGTTGTCGATGGCTGCTACCTGCATCGGTGTGGCGACATATCCCAGCTCCGGTTTGCTTAGTTCGTCCGTCGCGGGCCACGCCGTTAGTACGGTGGCGTCAGGATAGTTTGCCTCGATCTGGCGGATGGCAGCCTGATGCAGGCGGATCACATTGCTGTAGGCGAGATTATCTTCAGGCGCGAACCGATAAGGTGGGTTGATAAATAGGCCGGCTATAAACGCGATGGCGCTCAGTGCGATGAGAGCCGGCCACTGTGGGAGCCTGCGATAGAAGGTGCTGACGCATAGAAGCAGTACCAGCGGATAAAGCGGTAAAAGATACCGTGTCAATAAGGCGCCGCCAAGCACGGAAAAGAACAACAGGTTGGCTAGGATGACGACGGCAAACTGCAACTGTATATCGATAGGAACGCGCTGCCTGTCTTTGATCGGCGGAAGCATCATGCAGGCCAATGTCAGCAGGACTGGCACGAAGAGATTCATATGTGCAGTGATGTGCAGGATGCGATGGCCGAAGGCGAGCAGCACCCGCAGCGGACTGAGTGTTGCCGTGGCATTGTAACGCAGATATTCCGGATTGCCGAAAACAAACCCGGTGCGATGCCAGTGATAAATGTACCAGCAGGCCAGCGGTACGACGGGAAGCATCAGGGCGCCCATTTTTTTGATGTTGGATCGCGTCGAAGTCCTTTTAGTAGGTGCAAAGCACAGCCAGAACTGCCACGCTGCTAATGCCAGCGGCGTAACGATTGCAGTTTCTTTCGAGAGCGCGGCGAGTGAGAAGCAGACGACCCAGCCTCCCATGCGATTCTTGAAAAAGAAGACCAGCGCCCATAATGTCGCCGCAGCGGCGAATATATCTGCGTGTGCTAACGAGCTTTGCGCGAACCACACGGGATAGAGGGCGGTAAGGATCACGGCGGCGAAAGCAATCCTGCGCTTTTCCGTGACGACAACTGCAAGATGATAGACGGCAAGCAGCGCGAGCGAAGATACCGCACACATGGCAAGACGCGTTACCAGAGGACTAAATATAAAGGCCTTCCACCACAAGGCGAGATAGATGGAAGGCAGCGGCGGATGTGCATTGGACAGAGTAGAGAAGGGAATCAGCGAGCCGGTGCAAAAAAAATCATAGGCCGCCGGAATGTAATAACCAGCTTCATCCCAGTAATACGGCAAATGAAGCAACGAAAGATGTGTGAGGACGACCGCAGTAAAGATCGCGGGGAAGACAAGCCAGTATGAAAGACGAGATGCGGACACGACCGGCTCTAGTGAACTGGTCCCTGCGGCATGGGTAGAGGATGCTGTGGTTCCAGGGCAATGGCTCCAAACGCCTGCTCATATTGCGCGATGTTCTGGCTGAGGATATTCCAGAGCGCCTTTGCCTGCTGCGGGCTAAGGTAAATGCCCTGTGAGTTCTGGATATTGACGGTCTCGGGCGAGTCCTGGTGCACGATTCCGAAGGCAAGGAAAAAATCCCAAACGCTTACGCGTACCTGTACGCTGTTGGAATAATTCTCACGGTAATCGGGGGCCTGGGTGAGATTGATTTTCGGTTGAGTCTGCTGCGTCGAATTCATGGTGCTTTCAGGGTATCGCGTTTGGAAGGATGGTGCGAAAGGGGGGACTTGAACCCCCACGAGTTTCCCCGCCAGATCCTAAGTCTGGTGCGTCTGCCAATTCCGCCACTTTCGCATTCAGGACCAATGACTTACAGCGGTAAGTTTAGCTCTAAGCACCAGTGTCAGTTCTGGCGTCAGTTGTCTTCCGCTTACCGAACGCTACAAGACCCTCCACTGCCGATTGATTATGGGCCAGACTGAGGTGGGCATAACGTATCGTCATTCCGATTGTACGATGTTCCATCAGCGTGGGGATAGTGGCTAATTTTCTCCTGTCATCGCCCGTTAACGCAATTCAGGAATATTGTCATCTATCCAAAAAAGATTCACTCTTGGGGCTGTGGTTCACCTTGGTCGAGCGCAAAAGGCACACCAACCGGGAACAGTGATGCTGGCAATGGAGCACGGATTCAAGCCGAGGAGTCACTGACCGGCGGCGGCCATCGAGAGAACGCCCGGCAGGCGTACCTTTGGCCGCAGAATTGTTACGACAGCGCAGCCTGCATCGTCGATGACGGTCGTATGTTTGAATGGTCACCGGTTGAGAGTCGATTGTGGAGGCACCGGTTCTCCTAATAGTTTTACCGGGAGCGGTACCGATCTCCTCGTCACCGGGAGCGGACAGATTCGAAGGAGCCTCCTGCATACTATTCGCCCTTTGCCGCGCTTGCTTCTCTTAGCGCAGCAAGCGTGGAATCTGGTTGAGCGACAAGATGGTTGCGATGGTCCGCAAGGTAGCGGTGAACATCGGAGATGACCACTGAACCTTCTCCCACCGCTGAAGCAACACGCTTGACTGAGTTGGCCCGTACATCGCCCACCGCATACATGCCAGGGACGCTGGTTGCGTACGGCGTGCTCTCGAAGCCATCGGGGCCTCCAGTGAGAACAAACCCCGTCTTATCCAGCTTCACTGTGCCGTAGAGCCAGCCGGAATTCGGCTCCGCACCAATCATGACGAAGACCCTGCTGATTGGCTTCGTGGTCGTCTCGCCAGTTTTGCGGTTTGTCCAAGTAACCAGCTCAAGGGCTGACTCGCCCTCAAGTTTCTTAATCTCGGTATCTGTATAGAGCGTTATGTGCGGAGATCTCTCAATACGTGAGATCAGATACTCTGACATGGTGCTCTTGAGCGATGGGCCGCGGACAATGTGGTGCACGTGTTTCGCCACTCCGGACAGGAATACGGCCGCTTGACCGGCTGAGTTTCCTCCTCCGACAACTATGACCTCTCGCAGGCGACAAAGCAGAGACTCCATAGCCGTCGCCGCATAGTAAATTCCTCGATTTTCGAACTCGCTGTGGTTCTCGACGGCCAGTCGCCGGTATTGCGCGCCAGTCGCTATGACAACGGCGCGCGAACATACGGTCATTCCCCCGGCCAGCGTGAGCTTGTGAATTCCATCGATTTGCTGGGCCGTAATTATCTCTCGAGAGATGGCAAAATGTACCCCAAATTTTAGTGCCTGCAAGTGGGCGCGGCTGGCGAGTTGCTGGCCGGAGACCCCAGTCGGAAAGCCGAGGTAATTTTCAATCTTTGAACTTGTGCCTGCTTGTCCACCGGGAGCCGTTCCCTCGATCACTATGGTCGATAGTCCTTCCGACGCCCCGTATACGGCGGCTGCCAGGCCGGCTGGACCTGCACCCACTACAGTTACGTCGTAGATTGTCTGCGAATCTGGAAGTTCCGTGATCCCCAACTCATCTGCCAGAGCCGTAATGGTCGGACGCACGAGGACACGCCCATCCGGCAGTGCTACGGCTGGCAGGTCCGAGTCATGAGGGCTTTTTCCAAGAGTGTTGTCTCGGGAAATTTCTTCAATTCTGTGCGGATAATAGTTGCGCACGAAGAAGCGCTGCAGGGTCGTCAGATCCGCGTCCCCTGGAAAGCCGCGCAGAACAATGCCACTAGATGATTCAGCATTGATACCGATGCGCCGCCAAATCGTCGCTTGCACGATGAGATTGGCAATATCTCCTTCGGCACGCATCAGCAGCCTAAGCTCTTTACGCGATATTCGCAGCAGACGACTCTCCATCGCAGTCCGCACCTCTGCAACAGCACTTTGAGAATTCAAAAGACTGAACTCTCCACTGAAAGCAAACCTGCGATGACGCGCGAAGATTTTGAGACCTCCATCCGCGGAGGGCAACAAGACATCGATTCCTCCATCCAATATGACAAACATGTCGGTCTCACGGTCGCCGAGGGTATAGAGGGTCACATTCGCCGCAACCGCCTCTTCCCGGCCATATTCCTCCAATCGCCCAACCATTTCTTCTGTGAGCGTTGGGAAAGCGAGGTCGCGACGATAGGCAGCGGTAATCTCCTGAACGGCCGTTGGCTCGTTTGACTGTGCGTCCTGATTTGAGGCGAGTTGATCGTCCGGAATCGTCATGCGTCAGATCTCCGCAGGTGCCTCCTCTAGCTTACTTACCCATTAGTATTCGACGAGGCTCCCTATGGCTGCTCGAACCGCTGAGACAGCGCCATTTATGAACATGGGAATTAAGCCGCGGAGTAGCAACATGCTGCAAGACTCTATCTTACTTGGACATTATTCGGGAGCGAACAGCGGGGTGGCGAGCATCTCATCACGGAGCCGCGCGAGAATGGACGCGAGCTCATTGGCCATGGAGAGACTGCTGTTTCTGACTGCAGTGTCATGCCCGGAAATGGGAGTGGGGCGCTCAATTTCCAAATGGGGGCGAATTTCCTGGCTATTCTGCATGTCGAGATAGTCAGCCATCTGGACCAACGCGCGTGCAGTGGACTGATCGAAATCCTCGAGCCACGCCACCGTTTCCTCAGAGGGCTTCTCGGCGGTTGCGAAAGCGCGGTATTGCAACAGGGCCAGCTCGAGCATGTAGAAAGTTCTGAGCATGGCCTGCCAGCGGCGAATACGGTCGCGCGCAGCCATGTGCTGGCTGCGTAAGGCTCCCAATTCAAAAGGAACGCCATCCGCCTGCGCGTTCACCGTGGCAAAGTTGGTGGCGATTCGATCGCGAAGGCCACGGATAGTGATAATGCTTGCTGCGCTGTGCTCGCGCGCGTTGAGCAATGTCAACGCGGCGAGCAGGCGGAGGTTTTTAGAAAATGTTCCTACCATTTCGCCAGTCGCGCTCGTGGGCTGCAGGCGATCGAAGACGAGCCACATCATCGCGATACCCAGCAGGACACCAAGTGCGCGGTCACGCGCAATCGAGAGCGAGAGCTGGATGGTGAAGTCATTTACATGAATCAGATAGAAAGCCAATGCGATCTGCAGTCCGCAATAGGAGAGGCGGGCGCTTGCAGTGCCGATCCAGGCTGCGACGATGGAAACGCCTGCAAAGAGAAGCGTAAATCCGGTGATGGAGTCAATGTAGGGAAGGATGAAGATTTGAGCGCCAAGCCCGAAAATAAATCCGCCGATAACCGCTCCAGCAATGCGCAGAATCTGCTTTTGACGGGAAGCTCCGACAGTGGAGAGAGCCGTCAACACGCATGTGGTGACCGAAGTGGAGAGCCCCGGCCATGCCAGCGAAACGTAAAGAATGTAACACAGCATTCCGGCAACGCATCCGCTTAGTGCAAAGCGCAAGTGCTCAGGATTCGTAAATGCATCTCGAACGAGAACGGGAGTTTCGCTGACCGGCTCGTGGGCGAGAATACGGAACGATTCGATGGATGCGGTGCCTTCGATGACGCGAGGAATGAGGGCAACCATCTGTTCCATCTCTCGCAAAAGAGAGGTGGCGCCGGAAGGTGTTGTGACCTCGGTGAGGGATGGACTGCAATGTGTAAACAGGCACTTCTGAATTTCCGCCAATTGTTGTACCAGGGACGAGGCGAGCTGGCTGTCGGCTGCAGAGATCTGCGGGTGTGCATGAATGAGTGCGGCGGCGAAATCGATTGAGCGACCAACAAGAGAAACAACGGCCTGCATCTGAGCACGATAGAGCGGCTGATAATTCGATCGCGTGAGTTGTCTGCGCAATCCTCCCACGCCGACCATGGCGTATTGCGTCAGCTCGCGTTCTACTTCGCTCGATACTGAAACGCGAGCGGAGTAGCAGATTAACAGTTGCTGCATCGCATCGAGCCTCACCCTCAGGCCTGTGATCAATTCGTCTTCCCTGTGAAAGGCATGAAACACCGCTTCGACGACGATGGTAACGGCCGCGCCGACAGCAGGAGACAATATCTGCCACAGCGTTCTCTCAACGTTGAGCTCTGCTGGTCCGGTGAGATACCACGTCGCGATGGCGCTCGTGCCAATCAGGCCGATGGCGCTGGCGATGGTGTAATTGGTCAGCGTGCGAATGAGAAAGAATATGAGGAAGAGGCTGGCTGCTTCCCAGAAAAAGTGAGTCTCCGGAGTAGATGCGAACATTCTCGCGCCGATGGGAACGAAGACGGTGGTGAGTGCCAGTGCGATGAGGAGGTAGAAGCTGGATTTCGCGGTCGAGCCAAGGTTTTCGCGCGAGATGAGGAATGCATAGAGTGGCCCAGTCGCTCCGCCCGGGATGCGAAAGGTCATGATAAGAATCATGGTGATGGTTGCGGCAATCACCATCCGTCCTACCATAATGGTCCGCCCGGGATAGGGCGCGAGCTCGCTTTTGAGGAAGTCGGCAAACCATGCGGTAAAGGTGCGAGTGTCCGTGCGCGAAACGGTGGCTGTGGCCATACTAATTCCGTGTGGCAGGCGCTTCGGATCCGCGAATGATCACGACAGCTGATTCGCTGAGGCGGAAGATATCGTTCGGACCAGCTTCAATCCGGACGCGCACGGGGAAGCGTGAAGCGAGGTGCACCCAGTTGAGCGTGCGTTGTACATCGGGCAACCCCTGCGAAAGGCGGCCAACGATGTCCGCGTCGGGTGTCACGCCAAAGCCGATGCTGTCTACCACGCCGGAAAAACGGATGTTCGGGCGGGACAGGACATAGACATCGGCCTTCATCCCAGGACGGATGCGATGAAGTTGGGTTTCGCGGAAATTAGCGACGACCCACCATGTGCGTGTGTCAATCAGCGTAAAGACCTGTTGGCCTGTGTGAGCGTATGCACCCTCTGAGATGGTGAGATTCGTCACGCGGCCATCAAAAGGCGCGATGTAGCGGCAGTTTTCGAAATTGTATTGTGCCAAGTCGATGGCAGAACTCCTGCCGGGGCGCTGCGCTGTCAGAGGTTCGAGTGTCGTAACGGCGTGCGCAGCCTGCTGTACCTGCTGGTGGCTCTGCTCGAGCATTGCCTGAGCCTGTAGATATTGGGCATTTGCGGATTCGAGCCGGGCCTGGGATAACGCAAGCTGTGAGCGGGCCTGATGCGATGCCTGCTGTCGCGTGGTCTGCAAAGTGCGGGCCTGATCGATCTGGTCTACGGTGACGAACTGCTTGGCCAGCAACGGCTCAATGCGGTGCAGATTGTTGGTGGCATAGGCCAGCTCAGCATCGGCACGATCGACCGCCGCTTTTGCGTTGGCGACATCAGCCTTCGCCTCATCGACGGCGGCTGCCGCGCGGGCAACGTTTGCTTCCGCGCTGCGGGCGCTCGCCCTGGCTACATCTACAGCACTGCCTTGTGACGCAATGGTGCGACTTTCGTCGACGATGCGGCCTTCGAGCGAAGAGCGATCGGATCTGGCTTGTGCTAACGCGTATGCATAAGGCCGCTCATCGATATCGAAGAGCAAATCGCCCTGTTTGACCAGCTGATTGTCAGTGACATTCAGCTTCATGATCGGACCGCTTACGACCGGCGCCACACCGATGAAATTGGCAAAGACCTCAGCGTCGTCAGTCCGTGGATTATTGTTGGTTGCATGTATGACCAGGAGGCCGGTAATCAGTGCGCATAGGACAGACGCGAGGCTGATAAAGCGTCCGGCGCTGCGGCGTTGTTCTTCGGTTTCGATGAGCGCCATAGATTCCTCAGTTCAGCTGAAGAAAATCAGCCAGAGAGTAAAAGCAAAGAAAGCAGCGATGCAGGGATAGACAAGAATAGTAGGCTTAATCTGCTTATCGAGTTGCAGACGTACAAAAAACCAGTACGCCACCGCCGCAAGCAGCATTCCTGCGGCGATACAAAAGAGCCATGCAGGGAAAAAGGATCCGAGTATATCGAATGACGGCGCGCGTCCGCATCCGCAAAGGAGGGCAAATAGGGCTGAAATTGCAATGGCCGCGCTTCGCTTACGCAATGCGATCACGAATGTCTTCCTCTCTTCTCCATCACGGTCCAGTTTTCGCCGGTTGTACGGCAAGCAGATCGCCAGTGCGAAATGCCAGGTTGGCTACCTGCAACAATAATTGAGTGCGTGCAGTCACATCTTCTGCGCTGGCTTGGGCCAGAGTCTTTTGCGCCGCTACGACGTCGAGAAGATTGCGAACACCGTAACCGTAGGACTCCCGTGCCGCCGAATACGATTGATCGGCTGAAGCCACCAGGGCCGCCGCCGCCTGTTGCTGGCGGAACGCGGTTCTCACGTTGGAGTATGCCGCCCATACCTGATCGGCAATTTCGTCGCGAAGTGAATCGATTTCCGCCTGTGTCGCAGCCCTCTCAGCTTTGGCCTGAGCGATTTCGTGCTCGCGGCGTGTTCCGTCAAACAGAGTCCACTTCAGGCCAAGACTTACATCCCAAATTTCTCCAGTGGCGTAAGCCGGCGGCAGGATCGAGTCCTGATCCTGTTGCCCATATTGATGGCTAAGACCGCCGTTTCCGTTAAAGCTCAACGACGGAAAATATGTTGAGCGCGCCTGCTTGATAGTTGCGTCGGCTGCCCGCAGTCGAGCGACCTGTTGCTTTAAGTCGGGACGCTGCTGGAAAGCACGGTCGATGGCCGCATCGAGAGACTCAGCAAGTTCGCCGGGCATCTTCAGATCGTCGACATTTTGCACGCGCAGGATGGTGTCGGGTCGCAAGCCTAAGACAGTCGCCAGTGTTCCGCTGGCGATTTCTTCTGAGCCGATGGCAGATTGCAGATCGTACTGTGCCTGCGCGGTTGAAGCCGTGGCCTCGAGCAAGTCCGGTTTTGTGGCCAGGCCATGATCGAGCCTGGCCTGCGCATCTTCTTCTACGGCCTGCGCATTTTTCAAGCTGATTTCTGCTGCTGTGCGCAAGCCGATTGCGTTTAACAGGCGGTAGTAAGCGGATGTGACCTGGAAGATGATCTTCAGGTGGGTGTCGTTGAAAGCAAGATCGGCCGCCAGCAGATTTGCTTTCGCGGTATCAATGGCGCCACTTCGTCCACCGAAATCGAAGATCAGGTATTCGAGATGAATCTCGGGAGAGAACGAGCCGTAGGTCTGCCGATAAAATGCGGAATTCAAGAGTACACGCACGCGTGTCGTGTTGGCTACAGCGAGCGCGGCAATCGTTGGATAGAGGGCGCTCCGCGCTATACCCAGAGCGGCTGCACGTGTCTTCGCCTGCTGCCAGGCGAACCGCGTTTCGGGATTATGCTGTTCTGCGAGATCGACCAGTTCGGCTAAGGTATAGGTTTTTTCCGGATCGAAGTCGTATTTCGCTTCAGGAAGAGAAGACAGCTGCTTTGTCAGACCGTCTTCGGCAGGGTCATGCCAGGACTTGTTTGGAGACGGGGGAGCGCTTTGTCCGTGGAAGGGCAGTGTGCTGGAACAGAGGATGAAAATCGCTGCGATCTTCCGGAAACGATGAGCCATTCGGATCGAAAAAAGGACGTCTTCATTTTGCGGCAATTGAGGGCGGGGAACAATGAATAACTCGGCGGATCTCAGGAAAGAGGGAACAAAAAACGCAACATAGGAGCGACCCGCTCGGCCCAGGCTGCTTCGTCGTGTGTGCCACCAGCAACACGTTCATAGTGCAGGTCGATTTCCGGCCGCCATCCGTTTGCTTTCAGGCGCCGTTCGAGAAGATCTGCGTCAGCGAGCGTGCGATGCCCTTCCATGTCGCCGACATCGAGCCAGATTCGCGGCCGATGTTCAAGCCGGGTCTCGTTTACGTAGCCGAGGATGCTCTTGTGATTCCACCAGACCGATGGCGAGAATATGCCGAGCCTGCCGAAGGTATCCGGATAGCGAAGACCCAGGTAGAGCGTCACGAGGCCGCCAAGAGACGATCCGGCCATTCCAGTATTTTCACTGCCCGAAAGCGTGCGGTAGCGACTATGGATGAAAGGCATCAGCTCTTCGGTGATAAGTCTGCCGTATTTATCGGCCTGGCCGCCATTCTTTTTCAGATCAGGAGTGTGCGTATATTCTCCCAATCGGTGCTCGCCTGTATTGGCGATACCAACCACGATGAGGGGCGTCGACTGTCCGATGCTTATGAGGTTGTCAGCTGTCTCCGCGACGCGCCATGTGCGTCCGGGAACGAAGGAGGTAGAAGGATCGAAGAGGTTCTGCCCGTCGTGCATATAAAGGACGGGGAAATGCCTATCCGGCTGCTCTTCGTATTGCCGAGGGACATACACGGTGATATCGCGGTCGCTGGGCAGGAAGCGACTGTGAAACCGTGGGTGCAGAGTCACGCGTGCGGGCTGCGTTGCCGTCGCAATGATCGGACCGATTGTTGAGATATCTGGAATTTCTGTTGCCAACTTGTCGCTGGTTCCTCTACGTTTCTTCATCGAGCGCCGCTTGACCTCGCCTTGAGATGCGCGCTTCCCGTATTGTTACAGTATCAGGACGTGAGTAGACGATGAATCGCGAATACCATAAATGGTGGTCCTGGCGGCTTGGCCGTGACATGGAATTGCTGGTCTTCGGCCATTCTGGCGTACCCGCGATCGTTTTTCCTACATCGCAGGGCCGTTTTTACGAGTTTGAAGATCGCGGTCTGGTCGGCGCCATCGCGCATAAAGTCGAGAGTGGCGAACTGCAGCTTTATTGCCTGGACAGTGTGGATGGCGAGAGCTGGTACAACCGGAATGTGCCTCCGCGCTGGCGTATTGCCCGGCACGTGCAGTATGAGAGCTATGTGATGGAGGAGGTGCTTCCGCTGGTGCGCCTCAAGAATCGCGATCCGCATCTCATCAGCCTCGGTTGCAGCTTCGGCGGCTTTCATGCTGTGGATATCGCGTTGCGGCACCCTGACCAGTTCACCGGATTTCTATCAATGAGCGGCGCTTTTGACCAGACGGGTTTTTTGCATGGCTATTATGACAACGACGTGTACTTCCATACCCCCACGCATTACGTGCCCAATTTGTCGGATTCATGGTATCTCGATCGCTATCGGCGGAATACCTATGCTCTAGCTACCGGATGGGACGATCATTGTCTGGGTCAAAACCAGTATCTGTCACGGCTGCTCGGGGAAAAGAGGATTTCGCACAATCTCTACATCTGGGATACGTGGAATAGCCATGATTGGCCGACATGGGCGCATATGATGAATACCTACCTTTAAGAGCTGCCCCTATTCGTATCCGTAATAGTTACATTCAAAAATTATTTGCATTTCCACTTGAAATCTCCCTGCGCCTGTGGCACTGTATCTCAAGCAGAGGAAGCCAATGAATACCATCTTCCAATTCGGTTACCAGATGCAGCCAGCGATTGATCGCGTCGGCTCGTCCTGGCCTCTGCTCGCAACCGCTGTCTAAGCGCAGCGCGTTGTTCCTCTGCCGAGTCCGGATAACCGATCTCAATAAATAATCACCTGCAATCGCGAGTGGTGTAGCACGCGGATACTTCGTCTTGACACACCTACTCCGCAAATAGCGACCGTTCCCTCGCATTGCAGTCATGCGCCAGTGGTGTAGTGTGCGGATACTTCTTGTCTGGAAACCCGCAAGGGTGCGGTTCGACTCCGCATAGCCCGCATACGATTTTCCCTGGCGCGAACCACATCTCCAGTGGAGATGCAATAACTAACAGCGTTTTTGGTCCTGCTTTCGACCTTAAACCCCGAACCGTGTGAAGGAGACACGCCATGAGCATCAGCCTTACTGTGCGCAATGGCACAGCTGTCGGTCAGGAGTCGCTCTGCCGCACCTGCCGCCACGCGCACGTTCAGCTGGGCTACTCCGAGAGCGAAGAGGAAATTCGTTGCGGCTTTCACTACGAGGCTCCGCGTCTGGTGCCGTTTGCAGTAAGAGATTGCAGCGATTACCTCTGCAAGCTCACTCCGACGCTCTACGAGATGGAAAAGATAGCCTTCGTCATCGACGTGAAGAAGAGCAATCCACGCGCAGGCTTTGGCGACGCGACTGTCATCGTCAGCAAGATCGAGGAAGACAGTGAGTAGCCATATCGTTTGACTCTGTTCCGGCCTTTTATAAGATGCCGGACTGCGAACAGGGCAGCAATCAGCGGGCATCTTGAAAGGGAGGCGCACCATGCGCCTGAATATTTTAAAACTTAGTCATCTCGGGTTCAGCGGAACGTCCCTGCGTACGCATGAGGGCGCGCCCGCTGTCGTGATCAGCGCAGAAGCGCAGTTGCGCCGCTCCGTCTTGGCTTGTATGTTGTGGGAGGACCAGTTTTACGAAGATGGTAAAACCATCGCCGAGCGGATCGCTGCGCTTGTTCCTCAGGTGGAAGCGGTGACGGTTGCGGCGTTGGCCATCGAAGCGCGCGAGAGGATGAAGTTGCGCCATGCTCCCCTGTTGCTGGTCCGTGAGATGGCCCGCCATGCGACGCATCGCGGACTGGTAGCCGAAACGCTGGCTCGCGTCATTCAGCGTGCCGATGAGCTATCGGAGTTCCTTGCCATTTACTGGAAGGATGGCCGCCAGCCTTTGTCGGCGCAGGTGAAGAAGGGGATGGCCGCAGCCTTTACACGCTTCGATGCGTATGCTCTGGCGAAGTATGACCGGGCAGGTGCAGTGAAGCTGCGCGACGTGCTCTTTCTCACACACGCCAAGCCGCTCACGGCGGAACAGGCGTTTATATGGCGTCAGCTTGTCGAGGGCACGCTGCCTTCTCCTGAGACGTGGGAGGTGCGCCTCTCGCGCGGCGAACACAAGCGTGAAGTATGGGAGTCGATGCTGATGGAGAATCGCCTCGGTGCACTCGCGCTGCTTCGCAACCTGCGTAATATGCAGGTTGCGGGCGTTGAGCCGGAGCTGGTGCGTTATGCACTCGAGGTGGTTCGTGTCGAGCGCGTGCTGCCGTTCCGCTTCATCGCTGCAGCGCGGCATGCTCCGCAGTGGGAGTCGTGGATCGAGCAGGCGATGTTCGCAAGCCTTAGTGGGCAGAAGCGTCTCACAGGCAGGACGATTTTGCTTGTCGATGTTTCCGGCAGCATGGATGCGAAGCTTTCTGGTCGCTCCGAAATGCTGCGTATGGATGCTGCCGCTGGGCTTGCCGTGTTGCTGCGCGAGACTGCCGAAGATGTGAGTATTTACACCTTTTCGGATGCTCTTCGCGCAGTGCCGGCGCGCCGTGGCTTCGCCTTACGCGATGCTATTGCGCACAGCCAGCCGCACGGGAGCACGCAACTAGGCCGCGCGCTGAACGAAATGCGCGACCGCGGCGACCGCATCATCGTGATCACAGATGAGCAGTCTTACGACCGCGTGCCTGCGTCGAAGTATGGACGCGGTTACGTAGTCAACGTAGCCAGCCACCGCAATGGAGTGGGCTATGGCGCGTGGACGCACATCGATGGCTGGAGTGAGGCCGTCATTGAATACATCCGTTCTGTCGAGGCGGATGCTTAGGCAGGGAAACGGGCGAAAAACGCTCGTTTCCCGTCTTTTCTAATCTTTTCTTTGCATGCAGCCTTTCTCTCAGCTAAGGTGACGATGAGAGTCGCTCCAGCGAGGCTGCAGATATGAAAAAGATCGGCGTTCTCTTCGGAATGGAAAACACCTTTCCGGGTGCTCTGGTGGAAAGAATCAACTCAATGAATCTGGAGGGCATTTCTGCGGAATTCGTGGAATTGGGCGGAGTGCGGCTTGATAAGCCTCCGGATTATTCTGTAATCGTGGATCGCATCTCCCACGATATTCCGTTCTATCGCGCTTATCTCAAGCATGCGGTCCTGAATGGAACTGCAGTCATTAACAATCCATTCTGGTGGTCAGCGGATGACAAGTTTTTCAACTATTCGCTGGCGGCAAAGCTTGGCGTCGCAGTGCCCCCAACAGTCGTTCTGCCACATAAACACTACCCGCCGGGGACGACCGAGCGCTCGATGCGGAATCTGGAATACCCGCTGAACTGGGACGCGATCTTCGACTATGTAGGCTTCCCCTCTTTCCTGAAGCCTGTGGATGGAGGCGGCTGGCGTGACGTGCATCATGTTCACAACCGCGAAGAATTCTTCCGCGCTTACGATCAGAGCCGTGACCTCTGCATGACCCTGCAGGGAGCCGTGAAATTTAACGAATACTTCCGCTGCTATGTCGTTGGTCAGGAAAAGGTCCACGTCATGCCTTATGATCCACGGCGTCCGCACCATGAGCGGTATTTGCTTGATCCGCCGGACTATGACAAGAAATTACTAAAACGGGTTGAGAAAGATTCGCTAACGTTGTGCAGGGCGCTGGGCTATGACTTGAATACGGTTGAATTTGCGGTGGAAGACGGTATTCCGTATGCGATCGATTTCATGAATCCAGCGCCGGATGCCGACCTGCACTCGGTTGGTCAGGAAAATTTTGAGTGGATTGTACAAACTGTAGCCGATTTGGCGGTGAAGAAGGCCCAGGGATCGCCCAAGGCGTCTGAATTCCATTGGGGAGCATTTCTCAGTGCTGCGGCGAAAGATTTAGATAAGAAGAAATCCAAAAAGAAGGCCACGGCGAAAAAGAAGGCATTGAAAGACGCGAAATCTTCCTAGTAGATCGCCGGTGCATCTTTCCGCGAAAAGCGTCTACACTTCCACCAGCATTGGAGTGTGCAGGGAGTCGAAATGGATAAGAGCGATGCGTAGCCTATGAAGCCCTCATTCACAATCGGTATCGAAGAGGAATATCAGACCGTCGATCCAGTAACGCGCGACTTGCGCTCGCACATAGCGACAGAGATGCTGGCGAAGGGCAAGCGCAGGCTCGCCGAACGCGTCAAAGCGGAGATGCACCAGTCTGTCGTTGAAGTCGGCACGATGATTTGCAAAACGGTCAAGGAAGCGCGCGAGGATCTTTTCGATCTGCGGCGCCAGATGATCGGACTTGCGCGAGAGCACAACCTGCTGCTGGTGGCAGGCGCGACCCATCCGTTTGCCGATTGGCGCGCACAGGAAATTTATCCGGACGCCCGCTACATGCGTGTCGTGGAAGACCTGCAGTACGTGGCGCGTGCCAACCTCATTTTCGGGCTTCACGTACATGTCGGCATAGAAGACCGCGAAGCGGCGATCCGCTTGATGAATTCAATGCGCTATTTCCTGCCGCACATTCTCGCGCTTTCAACAAACTCGCCCTTTTGGCGCGGGATGAAAACGGGCCTGAAGAGCTATCGCGCGAAGGTCTTCGATAAATTTCCGCGTACCAATATTCCGGATACCTTTTCGAGCTATGCGGAATTCGAAGGCTTTGTCAATTTGCTCATCAAAACAAACTGCCTAGATAACGCAAAAAAAATCTGGTGGGACGTTCGGCCTCATCCCTTTTTCAATACGATTGAAGTTCGTATCTGCGATCTGCCCATGCGGGCAGAAGAAACGCTGGCCATCGCTGCGCTGATACAGGCTACAGCGGCTAAGCTGCATCAACTGCATTCGCATAATCAGGATTACCGGCAGTATTCTCGCGCCCTGGTCATGGAGAATAAATGGCGCGCCGTTCGCTACGGACTCGATGGTAAGCTGATTGATTTCGGCAAGGAGATGGAGGTCGATGAACGCGCTTTGATTCTCGAATACCTCGACTTCATCGCCGATGTCGTCGACGAACTGGACAGTCATCAGGATATTGCTTATATCCGCAAAATTCTTGAGATGGGCACAGGAGCTGATCGCCAGCTGCGCAAATTCGAAGAGACTAACGATCTGAAAGCAGTTGTTGATTACATGGCAGAAGAGACGCAGGTAGGACTTTTCTAAAAATAAAGATTGGGAGGTCCGCCGGCTGTCGCGATTCTCCTACGCCGGCGACAAGCGGAGGAAATCGCGAAACCCGCGCCCCTGCCAGCCCGATGAAAACCGAGCAAAAGAGATTCGATCTGCGCCTCACTAAAGATAAAGATGCAGCAAGACCGGTTCCGGGATGACTGCAAGAGCGGAGTAACGAGAGCGGAATTTTACTTGCCACGCCACTGATATTCTGCGACGCTAGCGGCCATGCGTTTTCGCTCATTCCTTGTGATCCTGCCTGCAGTTTTCTTGTTCGCCACCAGCGCTTTTGCCGCTGATACAGTTGGGCCCGGACGAAGCTGTTCGAGTCTAAAAAATGTCACGCTTTCCGATGGGAAAATCGCCGCTACAGAGTCTGTGGCCGCTGGCACCTTTATTCCGCCCAATCTCAAGCCTGGGGAAAAAGTACCTGCGCTTTATAAGAACGTGCCGGTGTTCTGCCGGGTACGCGCGACGTTGACCCCGACGGCAGACTCGGAAATCAAGGTTGAGGTTTGGCTGCCGGCCAAGGGATGGAATGGTCGATTTCGCGGCTTGGGTAACGGGGGATTTGCCGGATACATTGCTTATTCGGGTTTGGCTGCCGCTGTCACTCAGGGCTATGCCGCGGCGAGCACCGATACGGGACATTCGACGGAGGGCGCGCAGTGGGCGCTAGGCCATCCTGAAAAAGTGATTGACTACGGCTATCGCGCCGTTCATCTGATGACCGAAGATTCAAAAACAATTACAAAGGCGTTTTATGGCGATGCCCCTAAACGCTCGTATTTCGCCAGCTGCTCCAACGGCGGGAGGCAGGCGCTGATGGAAGCTCAGCGCTTTCCTGCCGATTACGACGGTATTATTGCCGGAGCACCTGCAAATGCGTGGGCACCCATGCTGACCAGCGGGCTTAAGCTGCTGCAAGTCCTCGATGGACCGGGTTACATTCCCCCTGCAAAAATTCCGGCAATCAGTAAAGCGGTTCTGACAAAGTGTGACGCCCTGGACGGTGTTGCCGACGGCGTTTTGAACGATCCGCGTGAGTGTCACTTCGATCCTTCTGTATTTCTCTGTAAAGACAAGGAATCGGATGCCTGTTTGACGGCGCCGCAAGTCGTCTCGCTGAAGGCGATTTATGCCGGTACGCATGACGATACGGGAAAACTGATCTTTCCTGGGGCTTTGCCCGGTGCCGAGGAAGGACGCGGAGGCTGGGCCACGTGGATCACGGGATCGGAGGAGGGAAAGAGCTCAGGCACGTTTTTTGTCACCGGGTATTTCGCCAACATGGTGTACGACGATGCAAATTGGAGCTCCAAGAATGTCAATATCAATGACGCACTCAAGCTGGCCTATGAGAAGACCGGAGACCTACTCGATGCAATGAATCCAGACCTGAAACCATTTCTCTCGCATGGGAAGTTGATTTTTTACCACGGTTGGAACGATCCTGGTATATCGCCACTCAATACCGTCAATTACTACAACAGCGTGGTTGAGTCCGTTGGAAATCAAACAGCTGATGCATCGCTGCGCCTTTACATGGTTCCAGGAATGCAACATTGCGGAGGTGGCCCCGGAGCTACGGTATTTGGGCAGGACGAAGCTGCGCCCAGAAATGACCCGCAGCACGATATATTCGCTGCATTGGTTCATTGGACAGAAGACAGCAGCGCGCCAGCCAACATTATCGCGACGAAATATCTGGAAAGTGAAACAGGCACAGCGAAGCCGAAAATAGAGATGACACGTCCACTTTGTCCGTATCCACAGTCAGCAAGCTACGCTGGAAGCGGGAACAAGAAACTTGCTGGATCATTTACATGTAAATAAAGCAGTACTTGTTGAGTAGGTAAGGATGATTTATGAGCGCGGTATTTAGGGACGCCGCGCTCGCAATAGATCAAATACTCAGAAGGCGACTGAAGAAAGAACGATATTGCTGCAAAGCGAGTCGCAACTCCTCGGTGGATACGTCCGCACCTTCGGACCACTGCTTTTCCAATCCTGAGCGTACACCTGCAAAGCTCGCGATGAGCTGTTCGACCACTGTTTCCACCAGTTGATCTGCTTCCTGCACAGCGCGGCGCGGTTCATCTACAAAGCCAGCTTGTACCCCGCCCCATCTTCCACGTAGATCCTCAACTTCAGAAGATGAGAATAGCGGAGTAGAGAAGTCAGTAGATGAAACATTTTGTCCGGGAAACGGAATGGGCGCGCGATCTATGGGAGCACCGCTTACCGGCGCATTCACATTGAGGGTTGCCTGGCCGTCCGCATAGATTCGTTGCTGATTATTCTCAGATGTCTCGACGGGATCATCCATAAAGAAGTCTTCTTCCTGTCGTTTCAGCTCTGCCATTATGCCACCTCTCGTTTTACGGGTACTGTGTTGGTTTCCAACAACTCGTCAAAGAGCGAACGGTAATAAATCATCGAGTTGCGCAAATCTTCCGTTGTCGCCTCGCCGCGCTGATGCCGCAAAGCCACTTCGCGAGCCGCTCGATAGTTATCCACAACGCGTGGATAGTGAACCGAAATGTCCTCTGCGCGCTGATCAAAGTCGCTCATGGGATAGCCACGCAGTTGCATTAATTGAGTCACCAGCAAATCAGCCTCGCCAACTGCGCCTGCAGGATCATCTACGAAACGTGATTGCACAGAACGCCAAGAACTGATGAAGCGCTCGCGTTCATCCACGGTAAGACTACGAAGATGGAATTTCTCCACCCGCTTCTGTCTTGCTTCTAGGATTATCTCCGCACGGCCGGGGCCCTGCTCCTTCACCACGCGGTCATATTCAGGACCGAAGCTTTGCTGCAAGACCACCGTGCGGTGCCGCCTGTTCCGCATCACCGCCCAGATCCCGACGAGCAGAGCCACGATCACCACGGCGATTACGATAATGAGTTTGGGATCCATGCTCTCTCCTGATATTAAAAGTGATGCCGCCATATCGCGCGGTGTTGCACCCGTCTGACGGTCTGAAGGCGAACGCGTACTTCTGCGTTTCCGAAACCAGATCAGAGAAAGATGCGCAAGAGTACTGTTTTCAGCACGGCAGCTGCCGGGCTTGACGAGAGTTCACGCGCTGATCCGGGAAATATTTTTATCTATCAGATTTCTGATGGCGCCACTTCGGCAGTTTTCCGATAGGCTGGTTGGAAGCTCAGACAAGGCGGGATGCTTCAGAAATGACGGACTCATTGCCACCGCAATCCCAGGCTCTCCTTCGCACGTCGTACCCAGCTGAATTTGTGCCCGGTGCTCACGCTGCTGTCTCCGCTTGCCTTCGTATTCAGCCTCAGGAAAAAGTCACGCTCATCACCGATCGCGAGACAGTGCCCATCGCAGCGGCTATCGCGGAAGAGCTTGAGAAAAATGGCTGTCGCTGGAATGTATTTGTTCTTGAAGAACTAGCGCCACGACCCCTGAAAGGCATGCCGAGTGCAGTGCTCGAAGATATGGAGAGCTCGGATGTCAGCATCTTTGCGGTACAGGTACAGTCGAATGAATTGCGCTCTCGCATGCAGATGACCGAGATAGTAAATCGCCGGCACATGCGCCATGCGCACATGGTAAATATCACACCGCAAATCATGTGCGAGGGTATGCGCGCTGATTTCCAGCTTGTTGACCGACTTAGCCAAAAGATCATCGAAAAGGTGCGAAGCGCCAGCTATATTCGCGCAACGACAGCAGCCGGAACAGATATCCGCGCTGAAATGAATCCAGAGTACAAATGGCTCAAAACTTCGGGCATCATCTCGCGCGAAAAGTGGGGCAATCTTCCTGGCGGAGAAATTTTCACAACACCCGGCGAAGTGAATGGAAGCTTCGTCGTGGATGGAGTCGTGGGTGATTATCTCTGTTTCCGTTACGGACTACTCGAGGCTACGCCGTTGACTATTGAGATCAAGGGCAATCGCATCGTCGACTGTCATTCCGCAAATCAACAATTGCGGGACGATTTCTGGGCCTATACGCATACGGACGAAAACTCCGACCGGGTGGGCGAGTTTGCGATCGGTACAAATATCGGTGTCAAACAAATGATCGGCAACATTTTGCAGGACGAGAAATTTCCGGGGATACACATTGCATTCGGCAATCCCTACGGTGAACACACCGGCGCCCAGTGGACCTCGACTACGCATATTGACGTCGTCGGTCTCCGCTTCAATATCTGGGTGGAAGAGGAGCAGATTATGCGGGACGGCCAATTCCTCATCGAAGCTTAACAGTGATTGTGGAGCGATTTATCCTGTCGTGGCATCCTAAGTCTTATGGCTACACAGAATTCTTCCCCGGCAAAGTTTGAAATCCGTCAACTCGGCAACTCCGACCTTCATCTCACCCCAATCGGCTATGGAGCGTGGGCTATCGGTGGTGGCAACTGGGAGTTCGCCTGGGGTGCGCAGGACGATGACGAATCGGTTAAGACTATCGAGCGAGCGCTGGACAGCGGCATCAACTGGATCGATACGGCGGCCATCTATGGGCTCGGCCACTCGGAAGAAGTAGTGGCAAAGGCGCTCAAAAACTCATCGCATAAGCCATATGTGTTTACCAAGTCTTCTATGCGCTGGTTCCCCGACCGCCGGATCTACCGCAGCCTGAAGGCAGGTTCGCTCCAGGAGGAGATTGAGGAATCGCTGCGCCGCTTACGCGTCGATACGATCGATCTTTATCAGATTCACTGGCCGAATCCGGAAGATGAGATCGAAGAAGGATGGGAGACCCTGGCGCGCTTTCAGGAAGAAGGGAAGGTGCGCTATATCGGAGTATCCAACTTCAATGTGGCACAGATGAAACGCATTCAGAAGATTGCGCCGATTACTTCTTTGCAGCCGCCGTATTCGCTGTTGCGCCGAGATATCGAGACGGAGATTCTGCCATTCTGTGAACAGAACAATATCGGCGTCATCAACTACTCGCCGATGGTCTCCGGCTTGCTCACCGGCAAGATGACGGCAGAGCGCATCCACAATTTGCCCGAGGACGACTGGCGCAAACGCAGTCCGAATTTCAACGAGCCGAAGCTTTCGAAAAATCTCAAGCTGGTGGAACTGCTGCGCGAAATCGGCGATGAGCATAACGTTGAGCCGGGCGTCGTCGCCATCGCCTGGACGCTGCGGCATCCTGCGATTACTGCCGCGATCGTGGGCGCACGTCGTCCCGACCAGATCGACGGCGTGCTACCCGCGGCTACGTTCCGGCTGAATGACAAAGAGGCTGCCAGACTCGAAACATTTCTCAAGAGCTGAGCTTTATTTTTTTGACATACTGTGGATGAGAATGATGAGGTTCCAGATGTCGTCCGGCTTGGCACGGCCTTCTTCGCCCGGCATCTGACCCTTTCCGTTTTTAATTATGTCGAAGATCTGGCCGTCAGTCATGTCCTTGAGGCTGTCAGGCTTGGTGTAATCGCGCATAGTTAGTTTCATCTGGTCAGCGACATCGCCTTTGCCATCGCCCTTTTCTCCGTGGCACATGGAGCAGTCATAGTTCCATATTTTCTTGGCATGCGCCTGCGATTCAGGAGTAGGTTTCACTGGGTTGGCCTGCGTGGTGGCTGGGGCAGCCGGAGCTGTGGGTGCTTGTGTTTGCGCGGGTTGAAGAAGAGCAGCCGCTAGAAAGGGCGCAGAAAGAAGAACAAGTAGGGACATGATGAGCCTCCAGGCAGAGAACAGTTCAGCCTTGCATGAGAATGCGCAAGGATGCTACTCCGCAAGCGAAGGAAAAGAAAAGAAGTATTTCGGGTGCTCCCTTGACATAAAAAGTTCGCGCACAGTCTACTGGTTTCCAGCGTTAAAGCCACACAAGTTCAATGATGAAAACTGTTTTCCTTGCAGCTATGCTTGCAGCGTCCGTTTTGTCTGCCAAAGGCCAGGTCAGCTCCACTCAACCTGAAATGAAACAATGGCCTGTTTATGGCGGACAGCCTGCACAAGACCACTACTCGCCCCTGGCGCAAATCAACCGGACAAACGTGCAACACCTACAGGTCGCCTGGACCTTTGACACTGGCGAGAAGGGTGGCATGCAATCGAGCCCTATCATCGTAGGTGGAGTTCTTTACACTTACACACCCTCGCAGAAAGTAATTGCGCTCGATGCAGGTACCGGCAAGCTGCTATGGAAGTTCGACAGCGGTGTTGTCGGAACGCAGCCTGCACGAGGACTGGCTTTCTGGACCGATGGGCAAAGCGGTCGCATCCTCGCCGGTGTCATGAACTTTCTTTACGCACTGGATGCGAAAACAGGGCAGCCGATTTCGTCATTTGGAACAAATGGTCGGATTGATCTTCGGGAAGATCTGGGGCGCGATCCATCCTCCGTTTCGATTTCGCTGACTAGTCCTGGCATTATCTACAAAGACCTGATCATCGTGGGCGGTCGTGAGCCGGAGACGCTACCGGCGCCACCGGGAGACATCCGCGCCTACGATGTCCGCAGCGGTAAGCTGCGCTGGTCCTTCCATACCATTCCACATCCCGGAGAATATGGCACAGAAACCTGGCCAAAAGATGCGTGGCAGCATAGCGGTGCTGCGAATAACTGGGCGGGCATGGCGATCGATGCGAAGCGCGGTATCGTTTACGTGCCTACGGGTTCTGCGGCCTTCGACTTTTACGGTGGCGACCGGATCGGCGACGATCTTTTTGCAAACTCCTTGCTCGCGCTCGACGCTGAAACCGGCAAGAGGCTCTGGCATTTTCAGGCAGTGCACCATGATCTATGGGACCGTGACTTTCCCTCGCCGCCCGCGCTTGTCACTGTCAGTCGCAATGGCAAGAAGATAGATGCCGTCGCACAAACCAGCAAGCAGGGATGGGTTTATCTCTTCAATCGCATCAATGGGGAGCCGCTCTTTCCCATCGAATCCCGAAAATACCCAGCGAGCACAATCCCGGGCGAGACAGCAGCCGAAATGCAGTCGCTGCCCACGCTTCCTGCTCCTTATGCTCGGCAGCAACTCACCGAAGATATGCTTACCACGCGCACGCCGGAAGCGCACGCCTGGGCTCTGCGTGAATTCCGCACCTATCGCAGCGAAGGTCAGTTCGTACCGTCCAGTCTTGATCGTCAGACCGTTGTCTTCCCCGGTTACGATGGCGGCGCTGAATGGGGAGGCCCCGCGGTCGATCCTGAGACTGGCATTCTTTATGTGAATGCGAACGAGATGGCGTGGACTGGCGGCCTGATCGAGAACAAGCCAGCACAGCAGGGCGGACAGGCAATCTATCAGCAGCAATGCAGTATTTGCCACGGTGACAATCGTGCTGGCTCGCCACCTGCTTATCCTTCTCTTATCGATATTGGAAATCGATTCACCCAGGAGAAAATGCGCAACACCATTGAACACGGACAGGGAAGGATGCCGGGCTTTCCACAATTTTCCGATAAGCAGCTCGATGCCCTCATGGGTTATCTGCTTCACGGAGGTACTAGCGATCGAAGAGAAATGGAGAGTGCCAGCGCGCCGGAGGAGAAATACCGCTTCACTGGCTACCGTAAATTTGTCGATCCCGATGGATACCCTGCTATCGCGCCGCCATGGGGTACGCTTAACGCAATCGATCTGAATACCGGCAAATATGTCTGGAAGATTCCGCTGGGCGAATATCCGGAGCTTGCAGCCAAAGGTATGGCGAACACCGGTTCGGAAAATTACGGCGGTCCTGTAATCACCGCAGGTGGGTTGGTATTTATCGCAGCTACAAGCTACGACAAACAGATTCGCGCCTTCGACAAGACCACTGGAAAACTGCTTTGGCAGGCGGCGTTGCCGTTTGCCGGGAATGCCACTCCCGCGACTTACGAGATGAATGGCAGGCAGTATGTAGTCATCGCGGCCGGAGGTGGTAAAGATCTGAAATCGCCATCCGGCGGTATGTATGTTGCCTTCGCCCTGCCAAAATGAGAGTGGTCAGTGGCTTAGTCTCGGCGTCTAACCAATTTCGCTAGAGTCTTTGCTACGTTTGCCAGGTCGGCAACAAAAAGTGCTCGCTCCCGGTCTCTATCTTCATCGGTTCGTGCGCGGAGAATCGACGACGGATGTACAGTTGCCACAATCGGAGGATATCCGGCAACCTCCATCGCTTCTCCACGGTGCAGTGTCACGCGAAAGCTTGATCCCAACAGCGACTGAGCCGCGGTTGCTCCCAGGCACACAATCATCTTAGGTCGTACTGCCTTGATTTCCGCATCCAGCCAGGGACGACAGGCCGTTACCTCCCGGACGCTCGGTTTTTTGTGGATACGCCGCTTACCCCGCGGTTCCCACTTGAAGTGCTTAACGACGTTGGTAACATAAGCCGCATTTCGGTCAATGCCGGCTTCTTCCATGCAGGCGTCGAGCAATCGGCCGGCAGGCCCGACGAAGGGTTTTCCGGCCAGATCTTCCTGGTCGCCCGGCTGCTCACCGACAAACAGGATCGCCGAAGATTTGCGGCCTTCGCCGAAAACAGTCTGCGTACCTCTGAGATAAAGATCGCAGCCCTTGCAGTGCTGGGACGCGATTTTTAAGGATTCGAGATCCCGTTGCTCTGGCAGAAAATTCCGCGCTGATGACCCCGGCGTCTTTGTCGGCATGATAATTTCACTGACTCTAAAATTGCGTTGCTCTTTCGAGAGCAGATTCGAGTGCTGCCCCGATGTCCTAGCGTTTCGGATGCGGAATAGTGATTAAAAGAAAGCCTAGGTAGTGGGGGATCATACGCTACGAATGACTGATGTATCGCTATGCGGCTCTACTGGTGCAGATGAATCCATCAACGCATCATGAGATCTGCTGTTAGAAAGTCGCTCGGCGGACTATCGAAAAGTCAGATAGCGGAAATTCAAATGATCTGAGGATGGTAAGGATGGTCAGAAGGTGAGTTGCAAAAAAGAATGGTCGGGGAGAGAGGATTCGAACCTACCGAAAGCAGCTTTATCGTGGCGTATGCCGTTGTAAATAGCTGAATAATCACGCATGTCATTTCCCATGCATGGCTCGGTTCCGCTTCTGAAGGGCTGGGAGGTGACATCGAGGTGACATTTGGGGGATGGTTTTTCATGGGGCTGTTAGGTGCGTAGACGTGAGTTTGCCTGCCAGACAGCCCCTCGACTTGTTGTAGGCCAATTCTGAGCGATTGCCGGGTATTGTGGAGCAAAGGAAACCGGAGCTGGTCGGCTCCGGTTCGGTGGTGGGCTGATGATGTCGAAGGTCAGCTGATCGTGACGGTCCCGGTCTGCCGG
>NZ_LMUM01000026.1:214190-215598 GCF_009765985.1 Acidobacterium sp. S8 | reverse complement strand
TTGAAATAGCCACCCAATTTCGAATCCACCGACCCACCCTTGACCAATTGCTTGTTCGTTGCCGAACGCTGGCAAAGCCGACTCGTTCCGCTGCGGGAACATAGTGCCTTGGTATAGGTGAGGTTTTTCGGTGCGATGACGGGGGCCCAGTCGATGATTGGCTTGTAGGTCAGAATGCGTGTCCGGCTTGGATGGGAACGCCGTTGTAGTTGTCTGCATAGAAGACCAGCGGCTAGGCATAGTTCTTGCCGGGCTTGATCAGGTTCAGATCATCGCCGCCACGTTGGCCACGCTTGAGTTCCCAGAGCCGGCTCAAAGGCCAGAACATTCACCCTAGGCCAAGCATCTATTAACTACACTGTGTGATTCATTTCTGAAAATGTCGAAGGATTAGGCAATCGGAGCTGCCTGAAAACGGGTTTTGGGAAACTCGTCTGACATGCTGGCCTGGGTGACGAAACAATTTACCGAAATCCTGACTTCGCAGGACTCTGGTTCCAATCGCCTTGGGTGGCCGCTATGTCCAATCTGCAGGTTTCAAGTAGGTATGCTGCTCATACAAGGATTCGAGGAGCCAACGTTTTTGAAGAAAGGTCTCCACCAGAATCGCTGCTTTTGCAGGCCTCGGTGAGCGATCGATTGCAAACAGTCGATCTATGAGCGTACGCAATTCCGGCCTTCCCTCTTCGCTTGATAGAGCGCTTTGTCTGCCGCTTCCAGCAAGTGCTGTCGCTCTTCTTCGACAGATGTAGGAGAAGCAGTTGCGACTCCACAGCATACCGTGACCAGTCTGGAGCCCAGAGCCTGTGGGGTAGACAACCCAAGTGACGAGATGTTCGACTCTTCGACATGTTGTCTCAAGCGTTCCGCGATCTGAACTGCAGCAGTATTCGTTGTCGATGGAAGGAGCACGACAAATTCATCTCCTCCTAAACGTGCAGCGAAGTCGCTTTTCATTCGTAGAGATGCTGTGATCAGCTGCGCGATACGCTGAAGGACCAGGTCGCCGTATCCGTGACCATATTCATCGTTGGCGACTTTGAAACCATCGAGGTCTACCATGATCATTGACAGGGCGGCGCTCTCCCTGGCAGCCGTTTTCCAATCCTGCTCAAATCGCGTCTCAAACGATAGTCGGTTTGGAAGACCGGTTAGAGTGTCCTCTTCGGCAATATGGGTCAACGTTCGATTCGAATCGCGAAGATCTTCCGCGAGCATCTCTCCTCTCAAGTAGAGCAGGTAGTTTAGACGCTCTTCTCGGTTTGAACTGTAATTAGCTATCACCGCGGAACCAGCGATACCCAGGATCAGGCAAAATCCGAATAGCTTCTGATCGTGAGAAAGAAGCCTATCCGTTGTTAGAAATGTAATATCCCCGGCGAGCATGGTTCCCGTGGCCGCCAAGGCA
>NZ_LMUM01000026.1:83490-214180 GCF_009765985.1 Acidobacterium sp. S8 | reverse complement strand
GCATCACCGTGTTCGTAAAGACAATCACTGCCAGCATCCCGAACTGCGCCAGCGCTGACGCTACGGGGCTCTGGTTGGCTTCGAGATAGAGGTGGGTAAGACCAGCAAGACAGGAGACTGCGGCGATGCTGGCCTCTCGAATGATAGGTTTCGGCCTTCTCAACATGCTTAGGTTCACGAGTAGCGCGAGTGGCGTGATCAGGCCAAGGCGCAACACCAGCGCCTGCCAGAAACGAACAGGAGTAGGTGAATCTAGGTGATCCGCGACAAGAAAAAGGTTGTACATGCCGATCGCGAACAGTCCTTCCAACCACAGTCGGCGACACCGCCGTGTCGCGGTGTCCGTTTCAAAGCGCCTCTCAAGCCACTCGGGAAATAATGGCCACTGAAACCTCAGGCCCGACAAATGATCGATCTGCCGGTTGATCCATTGAATATTTTCGTCCACTTTAGGAGCTGCTTCCTGGCCACTCTCGCCGAGTTCAAGTTGAGCATTACGCTTTCAGATGCTCCCGCAAGGAGGAGTCTATGCCTAACGATCGACGAACATTTTCCGTATTCAGAGCCGGACTAGCAGGAACGACTCAATACCTCCCTCATGTAGCTGGAATAGGCCAGTCAGTTTCGGGTTTCTGGTCCCAATCCATAGTGTCCGCCACCTCGAACAGACGATAATCTGTAGCCTCCGCAATTCACTCCGCGCTTTCCATTCCAATCAACTTTCTTACGTCTGAAGTAAATGATCGCGCGCGGACACTTTATCCGCCACGCAAACCGTAATTCAGCGTAAGCGGATCCCAACTGAACGTAGGCTAGTAAATGGGTCAAGAACGCCACAATCCCGCAAGTTATTAAAACTAAATAGGATGCGCACTGTACCGTATTTGTACCGGACGAAGTCGGATCAAGTCGCTTCTCTGCTCGCAAATCATTGCAAATAAAAGAGATGCTTGGTGGCGGGGGGGGTCGAACCCCCACGACCTTGCGGTCGGCGGATTTTGAGTCTGATTTTAGGCACTTTGCAGGGTGTTGCATCGCGACGCAACAAATCGCAACAAACATCTTATTTACATACAGATACAGGCACGTTTGAGGTTGCAATGCGACGCAGCCAAAAGCAGAAAAGTTGGAAACGAACAGCCATCAAAACAGCCACCTATTTTTGCCTCAAAATTAGTGAAAACTGCGCTCAAAACACGTCGGACAGAAAATCCGATTTCATCTTCTGGTGGCTGTTCCGAGAGGTGTGATCCGGCGATCCATACACAGCGGATTTTACTCCGAATGGCTGTTTGTACCGCAAGTGGCTGTTTGGTGGCTGTTCCAACCCGGAAGTGTTTGAGTTCTCAGCGGTTTTACATTCGGTCGCAAACTCGTAGTTGTGCTGTGCGGTTTCGCTTGGCCGACGCCCAAACTCGGCCCAGGTCCTTCATACCGTAAGTCAAATCGCTTTCCTCACTGCCGCCCGTTCGGAATGTTCAAAGGCGTCTGCAAAAGGCTCAAGCTCTTCGTCACTCATGCCAAGGCCGCGTCCTGCTCCGTGCCAGTTGTCCACGGCGTGAGCAACTTCACTCAATATTTCCTTGGCTCTTGCGGGCTTGATTCGAAAATAAGCGATCACGGACATAAGGGCGTCTATGGTCATCTCCGGGCCTACATCCTCGGAGATCCATGTCTTCAATTCGCGCACGCGCTCGGGCGACGGGTTGATGTCGAAGGCAGGCGACAGCCGCCAGAATTCACGGTCTTCATGCAGGAAGCCGTGATTGCGCAGATGGTCGTCAGTATTCGTAATCAGAATCGAGAAGGCGATACGCCGCCATAGCTCTTCAATATCGGTTTGTACTTCTGCCCCATGTACGCGGATTGCATCCACGATCTCTGTGTACGTGTGGTTATCGGCTTCCGTCACTTCAACACCTAGCATTGTCGCTGCGGAGATATACATAATTCGATCTCCCCGGCCTCGCCGGTCGAAACGACGAATCAGGGCCACGGGCAGATTTTCGCTCTCTACGATGCGCGCAGCAGCCGCATTGATTCCGGCCTGCTTGGCAAGGGTGAGAGCGAGCACTTCGCCCTTTGTGACGGCGCGCTCGTCCGTAATGCTCGGGAATTTGCCAATGGAAAGTGCGCCATCTTCGTCAACAACTGTGCATTTGGGGCGCATTCCGCCAAGTGATGTGCCACGCCCACGCAAATACGCCAGGTCTGCAGCTGTCTCTCTGTTCGCCTCAAGGGCGCGCGACGCGCTAAGCAAATGCCCAAGCTCGATGAATGGCGGAGCCTTCCGGCGTCCTTCTCCGTGCGCGCGCTGGAACACATTGTCTTCGTCGCGAAAACGAAGCGCGCCGACGCGGCTGATGTCATCCACAGCCAGCAAATAATCAAGTGCATTGAGCGGTTGTGCCTCGGCTTCCTTTCCTTCACGTCGCAGTTCCTGTCTATGTTTGACGTGATCGCGCATGATGACACGCTTGGCCCACCCGTCGGGCTCGGTATCCGCAACTGCGGCATGGAATGGAGAGCCCTCTTTGGATTTGCGATGGAATTGTAGTCCCCCCTGGAGCGGAAGCGTCGGGCCGAGAGCGAAGCGCGCGCGATCGCCAAGCCAGTCTGCTGCGTACTCGAAAGCGGCGTTTTCGCGGCGTCCCTGCAGGTCATAACGCAAAGTGCCGATCTGCGGACCATCTCCCAGCACTACGTCAATGGTGCGCTTCATGGCCTTGTTACCCGTGCTTTCTTCATGCGCACGCGCTTGGGCAGCCGTTCTTCATCCAGAAGAAGGCCAACATCATCGCGGCTCACATCAATAAGGCTTCTCAGAGGATCGCCAAAGCCCAGGACGAAGAGCGCCATCGCATAAACGCCGAGACCGACTCCAGGGTCTCCCTTTTCAGCGCGGAGGTAAGTGTTTTTGGAAACACCCATTCGCTCGGCTACGGTAAGGACTGTCAGTCCCCGCTTACGCCGCGCGGTTGCAAGATCGCTGCCGAACTTGGTCAACGACCGCCTGACAGCGGGGGGGAGAACATCCGAGACACTCGATCTCATATAAGGCTCCATACATAAAGCCTTATGGCCTTATATAGGCCAATATATAGGACTTTATGAAGCGCGTCTAGGGTTCTGCAAGCTGATATCGACGATGTGAATTTTTCCCGCAGGCGGAAGCGGTTTGTAACGCTCGTTCAGATATGCGGCATTGATAAAGCGAGTCTCATTGTTCTCAAACGTCCCAGCCCCACCGTGGATATGGCCGAAAATGTGAACTCGTGGCTTCTTCCTTTTGACCGCGTCGAGCAGTTCCGCGCACCCCAAATGTGCTTCGCCTGGAGCCGTCTGATCGAGAATTCCCAGTGGCGGGCCGTGTGTAATCAGCACGTCGAGGCTGTCAGGAATGAGTTCCCAGTGTCGTGCTCCTGAACCACGCTGGTACATGTAGGCCCAGTTCATAAATTCGGGTGTGTATGGCGAGCCCCAGAACGCAACACCGTCAAGCGTGGCACCCGTGTTCTCCAGGTAGGTGGCATTGGTCAGCAATTCTCGGGCGCGTTGAGGAGCATTCTCAAAGTACCTATCGTGGTTTCCTGCGCAGACTACGCGGTGTCTGAAGTCCTGCTCTCCCAGCCAGCGATTGAACGACACAATATCCTGTACGTCGAAACCAGAGTTCATGAAATCTCCGGCGTGGACGAGGACATCTCCCGCTGGAACCGGGCCAACCTTATCATGGAGACCGTGCGTGTCGGAGATTAGTACCAATCGCATCAGGTCGTCCTCCCCAGATTCCGATTCCTGATCGGAAACAATCAACTCGATAGGCGCAGCAGGCAATTCGTTTCGCGCTTGACCTCCTGGCCGACTCAATGACTAAGCTACGATACGTTCTGGATGATCCCCACGCGCATACTTGCGGAGGTCTGCCACCGGAATCAGCACTCTGCCCCCTATCCGACGTATGGGCACCTTTCGATTGGCAATCAGGTAATCGAGGCCACGCTGGCTGATCGAGAGAAGCTGAGCCGCCTCTCCTCGGCTGACAAGCAGCTTCTCCTCGGCTGGAATTGTGGCTCGTGCTGGTGGCTTCCTCTGCGTGGTGTTGAATGGCTGCATCATTCGCTCCTCTATAAGAACTCGTTTTTCCTACAAACCCAACCCGTACCCCAGGCTCCGCTCGATCAAACGCTCGGACTCTGGACCGATCTTCTGTGCACCCGCGATAGCCTGTTCCGGCTGGAGCGCGCTCTTGTGCGAAACATCGTGGCTCAAGGTCTGCACCAGCTTGTCGCGATCATTGGTGAATATCTGCGCGTCCCACTGTCCACGCGAGATGGAAACATAAGCCATCCGGTGGTTCAGTAAGTCCTTAGCTCCAAGTTCGGTGTCCACATGGATCAGCACGCGGTCAGCGGTCTGTCCCTGGCTGGAGTGGCTCGTGACTGCGTAGCCGTGATCGATATGCGGAAAGCTATGCGCTCCCATCTCAACACTGCGCCCGCTATCGAGCCTCAGTCGCATCGCACCGTTCTTGCCGACGTTCTCGATGCTGGCGAGCTCACGGTTGGCTATCTTCAGCGCTTGATTGGGTGCCGTGAATTGAATACGATCACCAACTGAAAATGTCTTCTCTTCAGCTCGATACACAGAGACGCCCATCTGGCGTCGCGGATCGTAAATTGTCTGCTCCCCGTTGCTGCGCAGAACTGTAAGCAAGTTCTCCTGGCCGCTCACGGCAACAACACGGGCGTACTCTCCCTTGCCTATGCCCGTTTCCTTCGATGTTCGTGAATAGTGCAGCACATCGTTGGGCTGATACTGCTGTGCCCAACTGCGATCCGCCCCGGTCAACTCTTGCCGTGGGACAAGCACCTGCATCGCGTGTTCCCGCTTGTCAACGATGCCTTGCTTCTGTAGCTCTCTATGAATCACAGTATTGATCTCAGCACGGGAGCGATTGTCCGGTGACACGACAAGCGTGTTTTCCGGCGAAGTTGCATACTCTCGCGCTATTGCTGAGATTCGGGCTTCACGCCCAATCACCTCTTGAACGCGGTCCTGGGCGTCGAGCCTTTCGATGGCTGCTGCGACATGCCCGCGTGCCAACATCTCAACTGCCTCTTTCAGTTCAGGGTCCCGCTGTCGCAAAATCTCATCGAGCTTCACCGTGTGCATACCCGCTTCCTGAAGCTGCGCGAAGGGGCGGCCAGCCTCCACACCTTCATGCTGACGCACGTCGCCGACCAGCAATACACGATCATTCCGATGGAGGTGCGTAAGGAACTTGTGCATCTGCCTCGTAGACGCAAGAGAAGACTCATCCAGCACGTAAAGGCGCTTCTCACCTGTATCGGGTCGATCACCTCTGGCCAAATGATGCTGAAGCGTCGATGTCGTAATGCCAGCTTCAGCAAGTTTCTGAGCGGCTCGACTTGTGGGTGCGAATCCTGCGACACGGTAGCCTTGTGCTTCCACGCCTTCACGAATGACCGACAGAGTAGTCGTCTTGCCTGCGCCTGCTACACCATCAAGTCCAACAATCTTTTCGCGCGCCAGGAAGATTTCATCGGCTGCGGCAAGCTGAGACTTGCTCAACTCTGGATGCGAATCTTCCACGCGAATGCGCAGAACTGGAGATATCAGCATGGAACTCTCATATCGGCTTTCATTGCCGTTCTTCACAAGGCCGACGATCTCTCGCTCCAAACGAACCATTTCGGCTGTCGTGTACTGCGGTGCTGCTCTTCCATCGGAGCGCTCAACCTTACTGAACTCTCCATTCCGCACACGCCGCTCGAACTCTTGTCGCACTTGGCTGTACGTCGCTTGGCCCATGCTGCGATCTATGGCTGCCTGCAAGATGCTCCGCTCATCCTGCACAGCGGACCGCTCGAAGACATGGTTGCGTGAATAGGTCACTGACTGCTGCGCGGTTTTCTCGGGCTGTTGTTCGACCTTGTGCTCGCGTTCCCGCGCCTGGGCTACAACGTGATCCGGTTGATTACCAAACTTTGCGGCAAGATCACGATGCCGTTCAAGCACCTCTTCACGCGAAAGTAGGTCTTTGCTGTCTCTCGTGCGGTGTGCTGCGATCTGTGCGGCCCCTGCACCTTCTCGCCCAATCTCCTGAAGATGCTCCTTGATCTGCGCACGCCGAGGACTTGATGCCTCCAAATATTCCTGTGAATATCCCTTGATCTCTGGCTGTCCATGCTGACCCCGCTCTACCTCGTAGCCAAGACCTTGCAGCCGCATGGCAAGCTCAGAGCGATATACGCTCGTCGCATAGTGCTGTGACTGAAAGAGACTGCGCTCCTGCAATGCGCGGGGCCGGCCGTTATCGCGCTCTGTGATGTTGAAGATCACCACATGAGTGTGGAGTTGAGGTGCTGCATATCCATCGACAGGCCGCGCGGTGTCATGCTCGAAGGTTGCTGCGACGAACTTGCCAGTCGTCTCAGGCGCGTGGACATTGCCGATGCGAGCCTGCGTGTAGCGTTCCAGTTCGTTCAGCGCAACGCGAACACTTTCACGATGTGCATTACGCACATGCTCATCACCACCCACAAGAGCCGTCACCGATACAGACTTTGGCGCAGAGAACGTAGCATCCCAACCTGCGCGATGTTCCGCACTCGTGATCTGTTTGCCATACTCGTTGTCATAGGTTCTCGCTGGCTGATGCTTAACGAGCTGCGCGGCGCTCACTGGATGCTGCCCTTCGCTCAATCGCGCAAACTCCTCATCGGCGACGGAGTCATGCAGACCCCATTCACGCGCAAGCTCTCCTTGCCACTCACTGTGTCCCGGATGATCACGACTCCAGTAGTTCTGCTTCTCAGACGTGAACTCTCGCGCATGATATGTGCGGGCTTGATTGGCCGACAGCGCTCTTGAGAGAGTCAACATGCGTAGAAGCCTCAACACACAATTTGCAAAATCTCGCAACTGCTTGCTGCATAGCGTAACTCCGAATGTGGAAATGTGGGGCCTAATTCTGAGATTTATTTTTAGACACAGTGATGCTCTTACCCGCATGGATATTGAATGAAAGCACTATTACTCTCGAATTAGCTCTCCGATTAGAAGCCGAATCGCACCGCTCTCCATGGCCGAATGAGCACACGAATTCACGGTCTTCACGGAAGCAAATAGAGCGTTTATCTGGGCTGCATATCGGAAGGTATTGTGTTGTAGAAGCACGCACTCGAAGCGATGTCGACAACTACTCGATCCACTGCGACTCATCCCACGGATGAGATGCTTTATCACCGTTCTGTTGAGCTTGCGCTCCAGGAAAGATTAGTCGACGTATTGGCTTCACTGGAGAGGCTGCTTGAACAATCGGTTTCACGGTACTCAAGAGAGAGCTTTCGATGGATTGGAAGCTACTCGTATTCGCCCTCTCGATGGTGGTTTGTTCAGCATCTCTTCCTGAGTTCGATGACCTCGCTTTGAGCGAGGCATCCCTTCCTTCTTCCCACTCATTGAAGGAGGCGATGAAGCGCTGTTTAAGCACCGGAAAATCGAAGATCAAATCGTCCCGGAAGGGTCCTGCGTAAAGCTGTCTCCATTCCTCCGCGATGTCATGCCATAAATAGATCACCCCGAAGAGGAAGATGAAGGGAACAATGTAAACCAGAAGCATCGGCTGAGCGATCACTTGCGAGAAGGTTCTACCGTCATAGATGTCCCGCTGGAAAAACGCCTCTAATTCCGGTGAAGGCCAAGTCTGAGCAGGCAGCTTCACCAGTTTTGTCCAACCATCCTGACGTGCGGCAGGTGACAGCACAACGGGCAAGAAACCAGCCCCGCTGAACTCCACATCGTGCGGAATTACAGGAAGACTCTTCCTCCCGGAAGCAGACTTGTAAAGCCACTGAATCTCGGACGTATTACCGGCATTTGAAGCACCCTTAGAGCACTCCCAATAGATCTTCAAGTAGTAGGCCTGAAGCGGCGGCAATTCCCACCGAAACCAGACCCCAAAGATGATCCAAACGAAGACTGGAACAGAGCCCACAAGGAGCGCAGTATTCTGCGGGAAACCCCTTCGGAATCCAGCTCTTCGCATGGGGTTCAAACCTCCCTATTGCCGGTGCTCTTTGAGCGTCTTTGAGACAGGTTTTCGGCAGCTTTCTGATCCTTTATCGAGTCGGCATACGCCCGCATTTTATGGATATCTTCCGCTGTCAAAGGCCCCTTGGATGCCTGGGCAAATAGGTTGACCATTAGGCTCCGTATCCCGATAATCTCGGCGAGTAGAACCGCATCCGTGGGCACTTCTCGCGGGGCGCGAATAGCAGCAAGAGCGGTGTCTCGGAGCCATTCGGCGACCTTTTTCCCGGCTTGAGAAGCAGCCGCTTCGACCTCGGCAAGCTCCCCTTCCGTAAGCCTGGTCGCTATTGATTTGCTACGGGAAAGCTCGCTCGTAGTCGAGGCAGGCGTTTCTGATGTCGGAGCTTGTTGCAGATTGCTGTCAGGCGAAGCCATAAACAGAACCACCTATCGGGACATCTCTGGTGTCTGCTTCGATGCACTTTAACCCTGCGCAGTTCCTATAACTGTGTAAGCTGAGCACAGTTTGTACCCGCGTTAGCCCGACTGAGCGCATGTTTACATTCGTGAACGCGAATTCATCAAGTACAGCAAATAAACAAGTTAACGAATCGGCATCGACAGGCGCTCCACAGCACCCATTTGGGGATGACGTGTCAATCTTCTTCCGGTGCGAAGCACCGCGGTGCTGAACTGGCTACGCTGAAGACCATCTCAGAGTACAGGCGCATTCCTTTCCGAAGCGACGCCGACGGGAAGTCCAGATGGATTACTCAGGGATGGCCCGGAACACTGGCGAGAGAAGATGTGTGCAGCCATGTGTCCGAGATGCCGGTTACACGGCCACTCGGCGAAGACATAGACCGATCTGAATGGATAGATGAGTGCGTTGGCCTGTTGGCATCGGTTGAAATCAGGATTGGTAACCACTAGCCCACTTGAACTTAATAAACTGGACATTTTATGTTCTACGAAAGCCGGACGTTAATTGGCTACGAACAGCGAAGCTTTTTGGAGCCGCTCAAAAGGCTGGTCGACGAAAAGCGGTGCACGGACAGCACATCTATCGCATCACTCCAGCGATAAGCATGCTGTCCCGGCATCTCTTCCGCAGAAGGCAACCTGCTACGGAATCGGAATCCCAACCGTAGCCGAGCTGACCCGGGTCAACAACCACTTCCCGTTGATTTTTTTGGCTTCACCGCTGAGGTCTACGTGGCTCTTGGCCGTCCAAAACGGCTGTCCAGTGGCCGGATTCAATGACACGTCGAAGTAATGGCATTCGAAATACACCGATGATTTCCATTGGCTGTCACCGTCCTTTACAGGAACATACTTCGTTTTGTACACCGGGGAAAGCGACACAAACTTATTGGCTGGCTGCAACCCGCCGGCAACATACTTGAAGAACGTGCACAGCGTGCCTTGTTTCCCGGCGGCGGAGGTGTCGCCCGAGGGTGTAGGGCAGGTTGCGGGATCCTCCGGATCGCCGTTGCCGATATAATTTCCCGCCGTGGCAGTAGTGTTGATAACCGTGAGTTCGGCGTCTTTGGACCAGATCGCGAGTATGTCGCGGGTTCGCTGAGTTATCACTGCAGGCGTCCAGGAACCCGACGTGACGGCCCTGCTAATCGAAGTAGCGAACGGGAATCAGGCCGCACAGGAAAAGCTTGTTCCTTTGGTCTATGACCAGCTTAAAAAGCTGGCCCGCCGGTACATGCGGCGCGAGCGATCGGAGCATACCCTGCAGACCACTGCTCTGGTTCATGAAGCTTATCTCAAACTGGTTGGCCAGCATTCTCCCCACTGGCAGAACCGCGCCCAGTTCTATGGGACTGCTGCCCAACTGATGAGGCGCATTCTGATCGACCATGCCCGCCGCCACCTGCGGGCGAAACGTGGCGGAACCCAGGTGATTCTGCCCCTGGAAGAAGCATTGGCTTTTACCCCGGAACACTCCGAAGATCTGTTGAGATTGGACGAAGCTCTCGACCGTCTATCGAAGCTCGATCCGCGCCAAAGCCGCATCGTTGAATTGCGCTTCTTTGGAGGCCTGAGCGTCGAGGAAACCTCCAGCTTTCTGAACGTCTCCCCGATCACGGTCAAACGGGATTGGGCTGTAGCGAAGGTCTGGCTGTACGGCGAATTGAGGCCTGACAATGGGGATGACGGTAAAACAGTGGGAACTCGTTAAAGACCTGTACCAGAGTGCGCTGGAATGCAGCCCCGCGCAGCGGGCCTCTTTTCTCGAACAAAACGAGCGCGACGAAGTGGTCCGCGACGAAGTGCACCGGCTGCTTGGCATGCACCCTCGTTTGGGAAGCTTCTTATCCAGTCCGGCCTTTGTTGACCCTCGGCGCGCCGCCGCAAATCCCCTGGAACGACTCACACCCGGTGAAGTGTTAGCTAAGCGGTTCCGCATTGTCAGCTTCATCGCTGCCGGAGGTATGGGTGAGGTCTACAAAGCCGAAGATTTGCTGCTCGACCGAATGGTTGCGCTGAAACTGTTGCCAAAGGAACTAGCGGAAGATAGGGACTCACTGCAGCAATTTCTGCGCGAAGCGAAAACTGCTTCTGCTTTGAATCACGCAAGCATCTGCAGGGTGTATGACTTTGCCGAAGATGCCGCGAGAGCATTCATCGCGATGGAGTACCTGGAGGGGGAGACACTTTCAGCGCGCATCCAGAGGGGCAGGCTCTCGACGGTCGAGGCCCTGAAGATCGCAATCGCGGTTGCGGATGCACTCGCCACGGCACACCGTAAAGGCATCGTCCATCGCGACCTTAAACCGGGCAACGTCATGCTCACCGAAAGTGGGGCAATTTTGCTCGATTTCGGGCTGGCAAAGTACGAACGACCCATCTTGTTTGCGGAAGAGAACCTGGCAGGCCTTACCGCTGACGTCCAGGTAGTTGGCACGCTGCCGTACATGTCTCCTGAGCAGTTGCACGGTCAACCGGTGGACGCCCGTAGCGACATATTTGCGTTTGGCGCGGTTCTCTACGAGATGTTCACGGGAAAGAAAGCATTCCCGCGCAAGCCCACGAGTGAAACATCGATAGCAGTCGAGCGGGAGGAGCCCAGCCCGCTGGACCAATTCGTAGAAGATGCCCCGAATGAAGATGTCCCGAATGCACTGGACCGAATCATTCGTTGCTGTTTACGCAAGCGCCCCGAAGATCGCTATCCAAGCATGACGGAGGTTGAGCAAGAGCTCAAGAATTGCGCCGAACTGATTTCAGCGCCTGCCATTGGTCTTAACCCGAGAGTGCTGTTCCGGCAAAGCAGGCAGCCCCGCGTCGCAATCCCCGCGCTGATTGTCCTCATAGCCTTCATGAGCTTCATTGGCTGGGGGATTCACCACAGTTTCAAAGTCAGATGGGCCAGGGAGCAGGCCTTACCGCAGATCGGCAAACTTATCGAACGGGGCCAACTTGGCGAAGCCTATGCACTTGCTGTTCAGGCCGAGCGATACATTCCGGCTGATCCAACCCTGGCCAGATTCTGGCCCGATATTTCCTGGTCCGATTCCATCATCACCAGCCCTCCGGGTGCGTCGGTCTACCGCAGGAACTACAACGCGCCGAACGCCCAATGGGATTTTGCCGGCCTCTCGCCCATCCTGAAAGGGAGGTTTCCCGCTGTGGATTCGAGTTGGAAATTCGAATTGCACGGCTTTACGGCGCTCGAACGCGCTACCTTCCGGTCCGGCCCGATCATGGTGGCACTGCACAGGGATGGGAAGGCTCCCAGCGGAATGGTTCCTGTTGAGCTCGACCAGGGATCTGTGGGGGACGACTCTTTCGCCCAGTGGGGGGACGACCCTCTCGCCCAGTGGGGGATTGCAGGCATTGCAGGCTTTGAGGCCTTGCCTACAGTCCGGGTTGGAAAGTTCTGGATCGACAAGTTCGAAGTCACCAATTGCGAGTTCAAACGCTTTGTGGACCAGGGCGGTTACAAGAAGCAGGAGTATTGGAAACACGAATTCCGAAAGGATGGACGCGTCCTTTCGTGGGCCGACGCGATGAAACTCTTTGTCGATAAAACGAGCAGGCCAGGACCTTCCACCTGGACACGAGGTGAATATTCGCACGGTGAGGGGCGAATATCCTGTCACCGGTGTGAGCTGGTTCGAGGCTGAAGCATATGCTGAGTTTGTAGGCAAGTCGCTTCCGACCATTTATCACTGGGCGGCTGCTGCATCCCCGATGGACAGCTCCAGCCTGATACCCGCCAGCAACTTCAGTGGGAAGGGGCCTTCGCAGGTCGGCGCTTACCACGGCATGAGCTGGAGCGGCGCTTACGATATGGCAGGCAACGCGAAGGAGTGGTGCGCAAACGAAACGACGTCGGGCAGGCGTTATAGCATGGGCGGCGCCTGGGACGATCCTACTTATATGTTCAACATTCCCGACGCTCGTTCACCCTTCCAGCGGTCCCGTGGATTTGGATTTCGTTGCGCGGAATATGAGTCGACTGGTAAGGACGCCGAAGCAGCCGCCGCTCCGATCACAGTTCAATTGCGAGATTTCGACTCAGAAAAACCTGTTTCCGATCAACTTTTCCGGGCATACAAGAACGAATATTCTTATGACAAGACGCCGTTGCATGCGAAGGTGGAATCCGTGCAACAGGCCGAAGATTGGAGGGTGGAAAAGGTCTCATTCGACGCGGCTTACGGCGGCGAGCGAGTCACCGCGTATTTGTTTCTGCCTAAAGGAGCGTCACCGCCTTTTCAAGTCGTCGTGTACTTTCCCGACGGTACTGCCGCTCACATGCGAGCGAGCGCAGAAGGAGTCCCGCTCTTTCTACCAAACTTCGATTTCATTATAAAAAGTGGACGAGCGGTCCTATTCCCTATCTACAAGGGGACGTTTGAACGCGGCAGCGGACAGAAGCCGATCTACTGGCCAAACACCAGCAGTACTTATCGCGACAACGTAATTTGTTGGTCCAAGGATCTTAGCCGGTCGATCGACTACCTTGAGACACGCCAGGATATCAATCCCAATGCGTTGGCCTACGAGGGTGACAGTTGGGGGGCGGCGATGGGGGGACTCCTCCCCGCTGTTGAAACTCGCTTCAAGGCATTAATTCTCATAACACCAGGATTTTTTTTACAACAGTTATTGCCGGAGGTGGATCAAGTCAACTTCGCTCCACATGTGAAGGCACCTATTTTAATGCTCAATGGCCGTTTCGATTTCATGTGGCCGCCCAAAATCTCTCAAGAGCCCATGTTCCGTCTGCTGGGAACTCCCCCAGAGCAAAAGCGCCGCGTGGTTTACGACACGGGACACGACGTACCGCGAACTGAGATGATAAAGGAATCGCTCAACTGGCTCGACAAATATCTGGGATCCGTGAGATAAGACAGGGAGTTTCGGGACACCCGTAATCGGTATCGAGACGGGGAAAACGTGAGGTTTCCCTTGAGGTGAGGGAGGTTCAGGTTGTTCCTGTTTTCTAGCCAAGTGAGCCGGCGTCAGGCTGCGTGTGCTCCAGCCTTCTAATCGTCGCGAAGGGCGACAACTGAATCTGTGGATGAGCCCGGCGTTTCCTCAAGGCAATGCCTACCACGCGCCGCGTCCGCTGCCGTGGAGCGCAAGATGGCCTTCTGCGACCAACTGGAGGAAGTGTTGCTTCAATGTGTCTCGGCTCGTACCCGTGAGTCGTACGATGTCGCTGATGGTGACTCTTCCGTGTTCGCGGACGTGCTCGATGATGCGCACTGACAGTTCCGGCAACGCCGCAATGATGATCTTTTCCCGTTCGATTTTCTTAGCTAGCCGCTTCATTTGTTGTTGCAACGCGCGAAGGAAAAACATCACCCATGGCTGCCAGTTTGGTGCATCCGTCCTCACACGCACCTAGGTCTGGCGAAGGGCCAGATAATAGCCTTCTTTGCTTTGGTCGATCACGCTTTCTAGTGAGCTGTACGGCAGGTAGGAATAGCCTGCGCTGAGCAACAGAAGAGTCATCAAGATTCGGCTCAATCGACCGTTGCCGTCCTGAAATGGATGGATTTCGAGAAGCACGACCGTGAAGATTGCAGTGACCAGAAGAGGCGTTTTTGGCGTAACCGGCCGTGGAGGTGTCTATCACAAGAGAGGGGTCTACGGCAGACGAAGCGGATTTGCAACTACGAAACGAGCGAAGAACAGTGATTTAGCCAGAGCGTTCCTAGATTTAAGCTAAATCGCCGATGCGCTCACTGACCCAGATTAGTACCGGTCCCTTACGAATCCTGGCAAGTCGTTTCTCGCCGTCAAGATCGATGAGGAGAAGCGCGTTTCTCAAGACTAATGGTGCCGCGCGCGGCGTGCCTGGAAAAAGCAAAACTGCGCCGAGCGTGTTCTTCATATCGACCACCTGTTTGCGCGCATGCAGCGTCTCAATACATACGAAGCGAAGACGAACGCCATGACGAGAATCGGATCAAACTTATCCCAAGTGCTGCTACCGTCATTCAGTTGTGAATAGAACGCGAGTAAAAGAGTGAACGCGAAACCAGCATAGACCCACTCAGTCAATCGAGGCACATTGGGAATCAGAAGGCTCACTCCACCAAGGAGGTGGGTTATGCCAATCAGAGGGATGATATAGAGCGGGTATCCGAGCTGCTGATTGGCGATCCTCCATTCGCCGGGATCGTGAATTAGATATAGCCTTCCGAAGTACACCCACATGAAGGCGACCAGGCCGGTTGTTACCATCGCGGCTATTTGAGTTGCTCGACCTGCCTGCACGGATTTATCTATTGTTGGTTCAGCTTTCATAGTAAAAAGATCCTCTTCTTGCGGTTACGATGGGATGGCCTTTCGCCAGCGGGGAGCCGGACGATCAGCCGTCCGGTCCGTCCGTTGACGTTAGCGCAGCAGTTTCCAAAGGAACCGGGCTGGTTAAGCTTGCCCCCGGACTTACGCCCTGACGGCGTTCTGTGCAGCCGCAAATACATCGCGTGCGGACGTCGTACCCGCTACGTGCTCCGTACCCGCGACTCCGAGGTCCATCCATCCCGCGTTAACGCTCTCGTACATTTCTTCGGCAGGCCCAGTGTGGCCCTTCGGGATGCCGAACTTCTCGAACGCTTCCGCCCACCCTGCACGCGGGACCGCAAAGGCTTTTACGTCGAGCGTCAGGACTTCACCCAATTGTGCGGCCACTTCATCCGCGCTTACCATCGAACCCAGTTCGATGACGCGATGCCCTGACCACGCAGTCCCAGCCAGAAGGGTTGCCACCTCTGCGCCGATGTCGTCTGAGGCGACCATTGTCGATTTCCGGTTTGTAGGATTGTAGAAGACCGGTAGTGTTCCGCCTTGGGCGGCCTGCAAGCCAAAAAGAAAGTTTTCGAAAAAGCCGCCTGCGCGCGCAAACGCAACGGGAGATGGCAAGTTGCGAAAGCCCTGCTCCAAGAGTGATAAGGCCGTGATCATTCCGCCCCCGCTCGTTCTATTCGCGCCCATCGACGAGAGCGCTATCACCCGCGGAGGCACTGCCCCGGTCAGCGCCTCGACATAGTTCGCAATCACGCTCTTTGCTTCTCTGTAATCGGGCGAGGGTGCCCATACAACAGGCAACATCACAAACGCGCCCTCAACACCTTGGAGTGCCGCCGCTATGGCCGTCGAATCGTTCCAGTCTCCCTCGACCAACTCCACGCCTTGGTCTGTCCACTTCGCCGCCTTCTCGCGATCGCGCACAAGTGCCCGCACCTGTTTACCTTGCTTCAGCAGATGCCGCGCGGTGGCGCCACCAACTTTTCCAGTAATGCCCATGACTAAATACATGCTCGTTATCTCCTTGTTGTTCTTGCAGCGAGATGGGACCGTATTTGCAGCCCCCGTTTTTGCGTCGCGATGCCCCACGCTAAGCCTGGTTGGCGACGAGATATGTCTGGTTCTTTTCCATGGACCTGGTCAACTTCTCAAAGTCGGCCTGAGTGAGTTGGGCGGGCAAGAAGTCTGTCCTGCCATCGGGATGCACCGCATCCTTCATCATTCGCTCGTGGTGATACGTTGACACACTCAGCACGCGGCACGGACGCTCGCTCTTATTGAAGAACGAGTGAGGCGCATTGGGTTGTACGACCAGGCTCTCGCCGACTTCATACACGTCCCACTCAGCGGCGCCCTGACTGTTCCAGCGTCCAATTGATAGCGTGCCTTCCAGCACATAGAAAAACTCTGCAAATGGATGCTTATGGAGGGGAATCCCCATGCCTGGCACGACCGTGGTTTCAAAAATAGAGAACGTGTAGCCTGTGTTTTCTCCCAGTGCCCTCCACAGCAACTGCATAGGCCCGATATCCAGCGCCGGGCCGCCTGTTTTGTTGTTCTTAACAACGTTGTGATGAATGACTTCTTCAAGCGGTGTGGGGAAGTTCGACATAAACAATCCTTTCGTGAACGAAGTTGGTGCTCTGAGGTACGTACCAGAGCTTGTGAGTTTCGCAGCCAGCACTCCGCTAATCCTGTGGGCTTCCTCAGTCTGTCGCATCGTTACAGGCTTTACGGGGCCGATTGGATCGCCTCGATTAGAGAGGTTGATCCTCGCCCGCGGTTTTGCTATGTGGTCGTCACCGTCACTGCCTGACGCACATACAGACCACTTTCCAATTGCTGCACCATGAAAGCTGCCAGATCGGCTCGCCCGATCTTGTGCGCCTTCTCGCCGCCCTCCGTGCTCAGCACCCTGGCAACGCCGGTCTTCTCGCCGTCGGTCAACATCGGCGGCCGCACGAGCGTCCAGTCCAAATTGCTGCCTTCGATCTCGGCCTCCATGCCCGCCTTGTCTACCAGCAGACCCCGCAGAAACGTCCGCATGAGCAGATGTTCGTTGAAAAAGCCAGCGTTCTTGACGCTCTCGCCCGCACCGACCACCGAAATCTTCAGCAATCGCCGCACGCCACTGCGCCGCATCGCGTCCACAATATTGTGTGCCGCGCTCGTTTCCATCGTTGTCACTTTCCACGGCGTCTTGCCCCCCAGTGCGTCGATCACCGCATCCTGTCCGGCTACTGCAACGTCGACCGCGGCCGCGTCCAGCACGTCGCCCGCAACAACTCTGACGTTCGCCTTCTTGTACCGCGCGGCACCACGCACGAAAGCCGTCACCTTATGCCCAGCCGCCAACGCCTCATTTACCAGCGCTTCTCCGCTCTTGCCCGCTGCTCCAATCACTAGAACGTTCATCGCATTCTCCTTTTGCCTCGTATAGGGCCGCCATCCAAATACGCGACCTGACGATTAGAAGCTAATGATAACCATTGGTCGCAAAATAATCGCTGGTTTGTCACCAATGGTTATAAATCGACATTTGGTCGTAAAAATGCGACAAGAGAAGCTAAGCTATGGAAGTGACATCCACATCACCAAGTCGACGGGTAGAGCGTAAGGAGAAGTTGCGGGATGAAATCCTTGCGGCTGCCAGCAAAATGTTTGCCGATCGCGGCTACGAAGCCGTGACGCTTCGCGAGATCGCTAAAGAGATCGGCTATACGCACGCCGTGATTTATCAGCATTTCCCCGACAAATGGCACATTCTTGCCGAGTTGAGCAGCGAGACGATCGGTCTGATGGTTCAGAACTTCGACGCAATCGCGGTGAAACATCTTGCATCGAAAGAGCGCCTTTTTGCGACCTCACGCGGCTTGATTCAATTCTGCACTGCCCATCCACAACAGTTCCGTAACGTCTTCTTCGGGCCTGAGAACCGCAACGGCGTCCGCGCCGGACAATACATCAACGACCTTGGCGCGCCGTTGTTCGAACGTTTCGTGCAGCTCTTTTTCGATGTTGCAAAGGAAGAAGGATTGCCAAGCAAGGATGACATAGTGGTAGCTCACACTTGGTGGTTTTCAATCTTTGGTCTCGCCACACTCATGGTCATCCAAGGGGTTGTGCCAGACCTGCCTGACCAGACTCTCGTGGTCGAGCAAACGATCGCCACGCTTTGGGCGGGCGTCCAGGCTGTTCCGCGACTGCCGAAGAGTGCAATCTCTAAGCGATCCGGCCGATCCAGTGCCTCAAAGCAACAACAGCTTCTGTCTACTTAGGAGCTGTTGGAGGTAACCGAGAGAGTGCGTACATCTGAGCGCTATGAAGTATTGAGACAGGTCGTCGAGATGAAACGCAATCAGAGCTTGTGCGTGCGAGATACATAAGCCTTGATCGCTTAAGCACCCCGCATTCGATTGGTAGTGCTAAGTCGGCTTTTCGTCAGTAATCCAGCCCCACAAAATAGCGATCGGCGAGTTTCTTAACAGGCTCGTTCCCTCTTCCTGCACCTTTCCCCTTTACTGCGCCCAGGGCGCGTTCTCCTGCTCGACGTCTGATCGCCTAGGAGCAACATACTTTAGTCGCTATATCCCTTTTTGTGTGGTGGCTGGGCTTGTATGCGCACTTGAAGTGAGATGTTCCTGCGACCACCTGTTTAGTGAACGAAGGACAGACACGACAGCGTCGGCGGATTCTCCCTGCAATTCGTATTCGACTCGCTTGAGGTTTTTGTCGGACCGATCGGTACGAATCACTGAGTCCACGCTAGAGACTGAAGCGTTGAGGGAGAAAATCCGCGAGTTGGCAGACCCGGGATGACGGCAGTTCCGAAATATCAGGCAGTCTTGGCTTCCCGAGCATCAGCTGCCGCAGCAGCCTTACCAACGGGTTTTTTCGGAGCAGCTTTAGCTGTGAAACGGCCTTGTCGACCGCGTTCTCGGTCAGACCCTTCTTCACAGCTTTCCGGACCGCTTTTTCTATCTTCTTCGCGGCGTTCTTCTTCGCCTTATCGTTTGCCATTTGCCCTCACAGTTATTACCGACGCTTCGCGGCTTTTTTCGCAGTCTTCTTTGCGGATTTCTTCACGGCTTTCTTAGCCGGGGCTTTCTTAGCTGCAACTGTTTTCACAGCCTTTTTCGGAGCTGCTTTTTTGATGGCTCTTTGAGCCACCTTTTTAGCAGCCTTAACAGCGGACTTCTTAGCAGCTTTCTTGGCAAACGCCTTCTTAGAAACGCCCTTTATTGCCACTTTCTTAGTAGCCTTTTTGGGAGCCGCAGCTTTTTTTGCAGCGGATTTGGCGGGCGCTGGACTCAGGACCCCTGTCACGGTATCCACAGCAGATCCAAACGCCGACTTGACGGCATCAGCTACATTCGACGCAACTCCCAGCCCCACTCCGACAGCAACACCAGCCTTCTCTAAAATCGTTTCCTCAGCCATTTCCAGACCCCTTAATCTTTGTGTTCTAACGCAGGTACGAATTGTACATGTGGGTCTCCTTTTCGCTGTTCCCCCGCTGTGCCTAGCAGGCGCGCGCCGCTATTTCCGCAAATTCGTCCACCCCTCTTCGGTGCTCTGCAGAGGGTCCCCTGAGAACTCACTTTGCAGACGCGTCCCGACCTGCTTTACGGCACAGGTAAGGGCGTGCAATTAACCGAAGCTGCCTGGCAGAACGTTTTGGAAGCGATGGGTACGCCATGATCGGACAGGGCTCTATATCGAAATGGTGAGGTGCTTCAACTCGGCCTGGATACACTTCGGCAATTCGGGAACAGAGACGTTCCACGGGCCGACAACGATCGAGGCGTTCGCTCAGGAGTTGGTCAAGTAGGAGAGGACGCTCCGCGTTAGCGTTCTTCGAGCAGCTCCCTTATTGAATCCATGTCCTCTGCCTCACTTGGGCGGAGGACATGGGTCTAACGCTGCTACGTCAACTTCCCCGATCGCAAATAGCTGTCTCCGTAAGTACCTTCAAATATTCCATTTAACCTTCGGTTTAAGAACGCTTTAGCTTTTTGGCGACCTCGGGCAAAGGTCAGGAAGGCAGAAGTCTTGGGTTCGATTAGGGTCCAATAGGGGTGCCATTGATCGTTTCCACAAGCGCGCTTTACGGGACCGGGGCCCTATTCGCTGAATGCATTGGCCTGTTAGCAATAGTTGGACGGTCGGCCACTTTCTCCGGAAAGGCGACTTCTCGTCCAAGTGGAAAGTCCCTGACTGGAAATCAGTGAATACTACGGCGTTTCCCATTACCTATTTTCAAGGCAAGTTGAAGGCTGGATAATCACCGGAGCTCATTACACTGCTTCTTCGAAGGCCATCCCGGCGCAGCTTCATATCGGCAGTTACGTACTTGATAGCAATTTCGTCGCAGCCGTCTTCGTAGACTGTCCCGTCGGGCTCTTCCAGCGTAAAACGATCTGCGCTGGACCTTGACTTACGGACGTAGAGGTCATCCGACGCCGAACGCGTTGACGCAGACTCTTTTCGTCCAGCAATATGAAGGTATCGTTCGATACCTTCGTCCTATTGTTTCCTGTCCTCGCGTCTGGCCTAATCGCAACCATTCGAGATGCACGTTGATCGGACCCATGAAATTGTCTTTGTGAGGGAGAACACACCATGACCGAAATTCCGACGAGATCCGCCGCACATAAGCAGCAGGAGCAGAAAACAGATACGCGAACCTTCATGGAGCGTATTGCCGGCATCACCATCGTCGCGACAGCCGCGGCAGCACTCGCCGTTTCCCTCGCGAAGGCCGTTAACGTGGACGACAAGTATTCGCTGAAATCGCCGAGTGGAATTGCGTTCTCCGACTTCAGAGGATACGAGGATTGGGCTGTCGTCGGGCCCGCCCGGACCACCGAAGTGCTCAAGATAATTGTCGCCAATCCGGCCATGATCAAGGCATACAAAGCCGGCACTCCCGGCAACGGCCAACCTTTTCAGGAGGGCTCCAGAATCGTGAAGATTCAGTGGAAGCCGAAGAAGAGCAAGGAAGCCCCTTTCGACGTGGATGTGGCAGATGTCCTTGCCCAGGTTTTCGTCATGGAAAAAGACAGCAAGCGATTTCCGAAAAACGGGGGCGGGTGGGGATACGCGGTGTTCAACTACGATGCCCCATCGGGCAAGTTCTCGCCCGATGCCAAAAGCCCCTCAGACTGCGGCAACGCCTGCCATACAGCAGTGAAGGCGAAGGACTACATCTTCCACCCGTATGAGACGCGTTGAACCGCGCCGGCCTACTTTATTGGAGTGAGTGCTCGCGCATCGTCACGCTAAGGAGGAAAGAGTCGTGAAAGCAGCCAGAATTCATAGCTTCGGCCCGCCCGACGTCGTCGTGGTCGAGGATGTTCCGGTGCCGTCGCCGGGCCCCGGCGAAATTCTGGTGCGCGTGGCGGCCGCCGGTGTCGCTCCATGGGACGCTCTCATCCGTGAAGGCAACAGCAAGGTCAGTCCGCAACCTCCGCTCACCCTCGGTTCGGACCTCTCCGGTGTAGTCGAAAAGGTCGGGCCCGGCGTTGCGGACTTCGCGTCGGGCGACGAAGTCTATGGCGTCACCAACCCGCAGTTCTGTGGCGCCCAGGCTGAGTTCGCCGTGGCCACGGCTGGGATGGTCGCCCACAAACCGCAATCCCTGAATTACCTGGAAGCTGCATCGGCTCCCGTCATCGCGGTGACGGCCTGGCAAATGCTGTTCGAGTATGCACAAGCGACGCGCGGACAAACGGTAATGATTGTCGGAGCCGCCGGGAACGTCGGGGCCTACGCCGTACAAATGGCCGTAGGCACAGGAATCCACGTCGTTGCTATCGCCCGTTTCGACGACGAAGACCTGCTCCGTTCCCTCGGCGTGAAATCGATCGTCGACTCGAGCAAGCCAGCATTCGAGCAGGACCCGCCGCAGGTGGATTCCATCCTCGACACGGTTGGGGGCAGTACGCTTCAGCGCTGCGTTGCTCGGTTGAAACCTGGAGGTAAGCTCGTCACCTCGGTCTCCACACAGCCGCTGCCAGCGGGGGCTATTTTCTTCTACGCTGAGGTGACCACCGCACGCCTGCGGACGCTCACAACTTTGTTTGACGCGGGCAGAATCACAGCGCGTGTGGGCTCAATCCTGCCATTTTCCGAGGCGCGCCGGGCGCAGGCCATGCTGGCTGGCGCACCCCACAAGTCCGGCAAGATCGTCCTCGAGATCGGGCACCCGCAGCAGCACCGGTCTGCACAGCAAAGTGGGTCCACGCCAACGAATCCAGTTCATCCAACTGTTCACTAATGCGAATTCGGAGAGGAATCATGAAAGCAATTGTTGTCCACCAATATGGCGGTCCTGAAGTACTGAAGTTCGAGGATTACCCTGACCCGGCTCCGGGTCCGGGTGAGGTGCTGGTGCGGATCGCCGCCACCAGCGTGAATCCGATCGACTACAAGCGGCGCGCCGGATTAACCAAAGACTTCTATCCTATGACTTTTCCGGGGCTGATCGGAGTCGACCTTGCCGGAACCGTGACGAAGCTGGGGCCGGGAGTGGAAGGCTTTTCCGTCGGCGACCAGGTGTTCGCCATGGCGGACAATACGTACGCCGAACTCTGTGTCGTGAAAGCCGCGGTTCTGGCGAAGGTCCCCAAGGGGCTCGATTTGATCCAGGCCGCGGCCCTGCCGCTGGTGACGGTGACCGGCAACCAGCTCCTTTCAGCCACGGGAATCCAAGCGGGCCAGACGGTTCTCGTCGTAGGCGCTGTAGGAAATGTCGGGCGTTCGGCGGTATTCACTGCGAAGGATCGCGGGGCGACTGTGATCGCCGGGGTTTTGCAGAAACAAATGGACCAGGCAAAGACCATCGGTGCGGATCAGATGGTCGCAACCGACGACGACGACGTGATTGCGAGTCTTTCGCCGCTCGATGCGGTAGCGGATACAGTCGGCGGAAGAACTGCGGGGAAAATGATCGCCAAGGTCAAGCCTGGAGGGGTGTTTGCCTCGGTGGTCGGAGCTCCCCAGGACGCCGCGAAGTACCCGTCGGTAAAGGTGGTGCCGGTATTCTCGCATTTCGACAGGAAGACTCTCGAGTTCATGGCGGCAGCGGTGCGGGATGGCAAGTTGGTAATCCCGATCAGCGAGAGACTGCCACTCAGCGAAGCGGCCAAGGCTCAGGCAGAGGCGGAACAAGGCGGTAGCGGGAAGATCCTGCTGGTGGCTTGAACCGGTCGCTCGACCCGCGACGGCCAAAGGAGAGTTCCAAATGAAGATAGTTAGCCGCGGAATTAATCCCACATCTGGACCGGTTCGCAGAAAACAGGTGTCCGAGAAGCCGACTCGTCCAGGTGGAATGTTGACATCTGCCGTTACAGTGACAAGGACGGTCGTAACTTGCGGAAGACAGGCGTTACGGACCGGCGCACAGTCAGGCGTCTAGGACCAAGTTACTCGCGAGAACGGCGGAGAATGTCAGACAAACCGGCGCACATGCAGTCCGCGGGCCTAAAAGACCCTTTGCGGATAGTTTTTGTATATCGGGATGGTCGGCGACCGCGAGAGGCAGCGGGGGGATCTTCAGTGCTTCACCGCACCATTCCGCTCAGGAAGCGCGCGAATCGGAAATTCATTTGTGAAATCGGGTTTCTCGTCTCTAATGTCTCTGCCATGATTTACCTCTAGAGCTATTCAACACTGCAGCAGATCGAAATTGGTGGCTGTGCTATTTCTTCCTTGCAATCGGGGAGTCTTCCACATTGGCCTGCTTGTTCCACCCGTGGAACCGCGAGAAGTCACCCGCATTCCATGCCTCGCGAAGCCCTGGAGTACAAAGATCCCAGTCCGGGCGGATTTCGCTTGTCACAGCGCGTAGATCGCGCCAAAGATCGATGACCGATGGACGGCCCCAGAACCAGTAGCCGTTATAGCTGCTGTAGATCACAAGGCCCGGCTTGAGCACGAGTGTATGCGGGATCATCGGATTGTGCTCGGGGTCGGTGTACTCCTGGATGTCGAGATCCTTCTGAACCTTTCGGTCGGGGTCCGAAAGGAAGGGCCACACCGCTCCCACCGACGCACGGAATTCCTGAAGAGTATGGTGATCGTCGGTAGCGATCGTGGCGACCTGAGTGTACGCCACTGCGATCTTCGGGTAGAACGCGGCGAGTTCCAAGTGCTGCTGGTGCTCCTTTGGACAATAGTGGCCGCGCGCAAGCGTAAGGACTAGCGGGTCGTCGCCCTGTAGCTCGCTGAGCTTGCGCAGTTTGCCCGTGTGATCGGGCAGTTCGTAGTCGGGGAAAATACCGCCGGGCACAATATCAGAACGCATGATTGGACTCCTCCCATTTCTCTTTTAAAGATCCAGAGTGACATCCCCGTTTGGCTGGGAACAGCATACGAGCGCGTTCCCGGAAGCGGGCCTCTCCAGTGGCTCAGGGTTATAAATAATCGATCCGGCGATCAGACCGGTCATGCAGGTATGACAGACTCCGGTCCGGCACGACCATCTGACCGGAACGTCGCATGCTTCCGCGAGTTCCAGCAAGCTCGTGAATTTCGGATCCCAGGAGGCTGTAATACCGCTACGTGCGAATGAGACTTGGGGGCCCGATCCAGGCGGCCCTTGTGGCAGATGAGGAGTGTGATCAACCTGCACCATACCAGGGGTAATAGCCTCGAGGGAACCGAAAATTTCCGTGTGCACATTCCCGGCGAGCACATCCCAGTTTCGTAGCCCGTCGCGCATATTCTGCAAGAAGGAGGATGGGCCGCACAGATAGAAGTCACTACCCTGTGACACGCCAATTCTTTCCAGCAACGGTGTGTCAATGTGCCCGGGAGCATCGAAGTCTGCCCCGACCTGGTCGGTTGCAGTAGGCCTGCTGTATACGATGTATCCTCGTCCGCGAGAGAGCTGTTTCAGTAATTCACGCGATTCTTCTGCAAATGGATGGTCGACGCGATTGCGCGCTCCATAGATCCACCAGACTTCTCGTTGCGATCCTTCGGCGGCGAGTGTGTGCAGCATCGACATCATGGGTGTTGCGCCCACTCCAGCGCTCAGCAGAACCACAGGACCCTGGCTTGGACGCAGAGTGAAGTTTCCTCGCGGTGCACTAACATCCAATACATCGCCTTCTTGCGCATGATTGCACAGAAATGAGCTTCCAATCCCGTTCGATTCGCTCTTGACGCTGATTCGGAAATGGTCGGTTGCAGGCAGATCAGACAGCGAATAGCTGCGAAGAACCGGCGGTTTGTCCGGATCGACGAGCAGCCTTAAAACAACAAATTGACCCGCCTGGCATAGAGGAAGAGGCTGCCCATCGATTGACGACAAAATGAAGGAAGTTACGTTATCGCTTTCTTTATTAATATTCGCAACTCGCATCTGTCGAAAGCCTGGCCATGCTGGCGCTTGTTCCTCATAGGCGAGTCCTGGATTTCCCACCGTAGTTTTTGAGCTCAAGTCTTGTTGGAGCATTGCCTGGAATGAACTCTGCCAGCCTTTGCTAAGTGCAGGAATCCGCAGTGCGCGTTGCAGTTGCTCGCTGGAATGTCCTGGCAGATACAGGAGGGCGTCAACGTCGGCCACAGTGGTTCGCTCCGGACCATCAGCAATTTTTACAATGTCATCGCCTGCGCCAGCTTCTCCCTCCTGCAACACGCGAAAGTAGAACCCTGGTCTGTGATGTGCCACGAGCAGGGCTGCCATCCGCGGTTCATTCATGCGAATGCCGACCCGAAAGCACGTCACGCGTGGCTGCGATACTTCAAATATCGCACCACCAATGCGGTATCGATCGCCGATGCAGACCTCATTATCAGGAAGTCCCTCAACAGTGAAGTTCTCTCCGAACTGGCCGAAGGTAAAGTCATTACGTCCGAGAAAGCGTTCCCAATAGTGATAAGAGTCCATCTGATAAACAAAAACGGCGCGCTGCTCCCCACCGTGGCCCGAGAGATCGGCTTGTCCGTCACCATCGATATCGAGCTTGCGCACCATTCGCCGTCCCGTAACCGGGGATTTCCAGATTGCGGTTCGGACAGTTTTTCCGTTCCATGTTACGTCGCGCGGCAGACCGACATTTACCGAGAGCAATCGGGCCATTCGTACCTCGTCGAATCCAGCGCCCGGCTGGAATCCTTTTATCTTCGTGCATCGGGACAGCTTTGCCCAGTCAATTTCCAGGAGACCGGCAACCAATTCGCTTCAGTGGCCAAACAGTGTGTTCATAGTTCGATGTCACGACGGACTGTGGTTGGCGTCACCGCAAGACGATTCAATATCGTTTCCGGCCTACCAACGACGAGCCGGAGCGGCGCCATCCACGTGGAGAATCTCTCCGCTCACGTGACCTGCCCGTACCAGGTAAAGAACTGCATCGACAACGTCCTTCACCGTCGCCATTTGCATGGTCGGCTGCAACGTCGAGTCGTTGGGATCACTGCGGTGCATTGGTGTATCCACAACGCCTGGGGCTACGGCATTAAAGCGAATACCATCTTTTGCATACTCAATTGCGAGATTCTGGGTTGCTGAATTCAAGCCACCTTTCGTCATCATCGAAATCGAGCCATTTTCGCCGGCGATTGGACGATCGGCAAGCGCCGCAGTGATGCTTACAACGCACCCCGATTTCCGTTTAAGCATCTCTTTCACGGTGCGCTGCGTGATGTAGAAGAATCCGAGCAGATTAGTAGAGACAAGGGCGTCAAAATCCTCAGTCGTAAACTCAGTGAATGGCTTGGTTAAGAAGATGCCAGCGTTATTCACCAGGACATCGATGGCTCCGAAGTTGTTGATCGCTGCCTCGACAGCATCGGCAGCCGTTTGCTCCTTGCCTATATCACCATTGACGAGAACCAGGCTTCCTGAAGCAGTCAACTCTCGACCGGCTCCACGAGACGTTCCGACGACGTTATAACCTTCTCTCAGAAACCCCTCGATCAAACCTGCGCCAATGCCCCCCGAGGCTCCAGTTATGATTGCTGTTTTCTTGTCGGACATAAATAGCCTTTCGTTTTAATGGTTCGAACCCAATACACAATCTGACCCTCCATGCTGCGCGATAGCTAGCCGATCTGTCAGTCTTGCCAAGGAGGCGATTGGCTTGCCCGAATTGTAGAAGGATTACGGGAAAGGCGTCTTCAGGTCTTGCTCGAACCGGCTCATGGCAGGCGTTTGACTTTCCGGTAAATCACTCTTCGGATCGACGGGAGGTTGCCCACCTTTTGGTGAGGCGAGGTCATTGGCTCTGCGCCACTCTTGCAGGCCCAGCGGTGATCGAAACGCAGCTCACAGGTATCATTGGCGACGAGAGCTCGGATTCTTTTGGCTCGACACGCTTTGCGAACAGAGGCACGAAGGGAGAATCGGAGATGAAAAAGGGTGTGCGCGGAATCAACCCTGCTTCGAAACCGAGTGGCACCGGCTGTGTGGAATGTCTGGCGTCACCGGGAGGCTGGTGGTTTCACCTCCGCCGGTGCGCGGAGTGTGGGCACATCGGTTGCTGTGACAGTTCTCCGAGCCAGCATGCATCCCAACATGCGGCAGCGACAGGGCATCCGATCATTGCCAGCTTCGAGCCGGGTGAGGATTGGTTCTTCGATTACGAGAAGCAGGGGATGATCAAAGGTGTGGAGTTGATTCCGCCGCATACGCATCCGAAAAACCAGCCCGTTCCCGGCCCGGCAGGAAGGGTGCCAGCTAACTGGGAATCGCTCTTGCATTAGTTGGCGTCGATCATTTTTTTATGAATAGGAGCAGAGCACGATAATCTTCATCCTCCTTCTGCTAGTCTCGCTTGAACGGCCCCTCGCTCTCACATCAAAGGGAGTACAAAATGGACGGGACAACTGGACTGAAAGACACCAAGAACACGCTTAGTGTGAACGTTTTCACCGCCCCGGGAAAGGCTATGGTCGGCGAGCGGCCAAGGCCCTTCGGTGAGCCGCTCGGCTTTGATCCGGCCACGTCGACGTTGATCTTCGGCGAGTACGACGCGGTACTGGTGGACGCTATGACCACGGTGGCTGAGGCCGAGGCGCTCGCGGACTGGATTGCGCTGCATAACCGGAACCTGGAGACCATCTATATAACGCATGCGCATTTCGACCACTTCTACGGTTTGAGCGTTCTGCTCGACCGTTTCCCAGGCGCTCGGGCGATCGCAACGCCCAAGGCGGTGGAGGGCATACAGATGTATTTGTCTCCGCCAGTGCAACAGTTAGCCCGCCGAATGTTTCCAGGACAAGTGCCCACGAAGTTGCTTGGACCCGAGCCCTATAAGGGCGACACCTTCACGCTTGAAGGCCACGAATTGCGCATCATCGAGCAGGGCCGCACCGATTGTCCCGATTCGACGTCTCTATACGTTCCGTCGATCGGCCTGATCGTCGCTGGCGACGTTGTGTACAACCAATGCCGCATGTACGTCGGCGACACCACCCCCGACAGCCGAAAGAATTGGATTGCGGCGCTGGACCGGTTAGCAGCGCTGAACCCGGCGATTGTTGTCGCCGGTCATAAGAAGCCTGGCGCGCCCGACTCTCCCTCGACGATCCAGGACACCAAGCGTTACCTGCAGGATTTTGATCGGCTACAGAAAACTGCGACATCCGACCATGAGTTGTTCGATCAGATGACGGCGCTATATCCGGATTGGGTAGCCAATCAGTCGTGGCTGATGTTCGGATTCCCCGGGGCATAACTCACATCAACCGCGCTTGCGCGTCCCGTCTGTCCCAAGTCTCAGTTCTGATTTCAAAAAGGAGAACAAAATGGCAACAAAAGGAAAAATCCTGGCATTGATCTCGAGCGGTCGCGGTTTGCCCTTGAAGGATGGCAAGATTTATACCGGCGCCGGCTACTACCTCAACGAAGTGACGGTTCCGGTTCGCGCCCTGATGAAGGAGGGCTACGAAATCACCTTCGCCAACCCCACCGGCAATACGCCGCAGGTGGATGTCCATTCCGAGGTCGTCGGCTTTTTCGGCGGGGACGCGGCCAAGCTGCAGGACTACCTGCTATTCCGCGACGGCTTGCTTGGGCTCAGAGATCCAGTTCGCATCAGGGATGTCATCGCGTCGGGCCTGGATCAATATGACGCTGTTTTCGTTCCGGGCGGCCATGGCCCGATGATCGATCTTCTGGATGATCCCGATGCCGGCATCGTGCTGAGACACTTTCACGAAACGTCCAAGCCTACGGCTGTGCTCTGCCATGGCCCGATTTCACTGCTCTCGGCTCTTCCGAATTCGTGGGAGTTCGTCGCAGCGCTGGCAGCGGGCGATGTCGCCGGAGCGCACGCCAAGGCTCAAGGCTGGATCTATGCCGGATATAAGATGACTATCTTTGCGACGGCGGAAGAACAGCAGCGGGAGCCGCTTGAGATTGGTGGTAAGGTTCTGTTTTACCCGGACTTCGCCTTGCGTACGGCGGGCGGCGACGTTAGTGTGGTCGCTCCATGGGGGAGCTACGCCCTTCAAGATCGAGAGTTGATCTCGGGCCAGAACCCGTTCTCTGATGAAGCAGTTCTGAAACTTCTTCTACAGGCACTCAACGAGAAGAAAAAGTGAGCCGGTAGGTTTGGGCTGGTTCCAGGTTTCCCCTGCCGGTAAATCTATCCGAATGGAGTCGTCAAATGAGCAGCGTACAAATCGATCAGAAGAGCTATGAGATGCCCCCGAAGGAGGGGATCAGCATCGCGCATTTTCTAACCGTGGGCGACATCAACCGATCGCTCGATTACTACGAGAAGGTCTTCGGCGCGCGCATTCTGAGCAGAGGCGACGGCAACGCGCCTGGGTACCTTCAGCTTGCGAATATCTGGATGATTCTGAACGTTGGAGGCGGGCCGACCCCGGATAAGCCGACGGTAACGCTCAGCGTCCCCGACCCGAATCACATCAACAGCTTTATGAATTTCCGTGTTGCGGATATTCAAGCGTGCTATGAATTATGGAAAAGTCGAGGAGCGGAGTTCATCACGGCACCGATCCCCAAGTACGGCGAGATCCGCTGCTACATCCGCGATCCTGACGGATATATTATCGAGGTCGGACAGAGCACCGACCAGACGTACGGCTGACGCTCGGCCCGGAAAAAGCATTCTCATAGTCCCGGGTGAAGTTGTTGTCCGCTCGTCACTCTCTGGCTCGTCCCCGCAAACGGGATTCAGTCCAGCGATCTGCATTTGAGGTGCCTCGGAATCCTCAGCGAGCGCCAAATCGCCGAGTCACTCTTCGAGGCCTGATTAGTAAAGACAAGTCGGCTCGCGGGAAGTGGTCGCTTCCGCTCCACTCTGCTCACCAACGCGCGCATCTGGGAAAGCACTAGCGTCATCCAGACACAATTAATATCCCGGAAGGTACCATTCTGGCGAGAGCTACAAAGGCTGTTCTCGCAGCCTATTTGTCGCCTGAAGGACTTGTTGCTTTCTTGGCTTGTCTACTTTCGACAAGTAACTGGATGCAGACGGCCACGTTTGGCGGTGGAGTATCGGGATTTCGTAATCTAACTCAGAGCAGGTCGATTCGCTGGAGGAGCTCTTGAAAACGATGGTCGGAGCGATAGCGATCAAAGATCGGATCGACGGCGAGGTATTCCATCCAGATAGCGTGATCGCGATATGCGGCTTGCAGCCATTTGAATGTGTCTTCATCGCTTTTCAACGCTGCGTAGATCTGAGCCAACCCGTAGGGCGAAACGTAACGCTTCCTCGAGAGTGTCTCCAGTTCGTGTGCGATTCGGAGTGCTTCACGCCTCCGCCCTGCCGCTGCAAGCGCAACCGCGACCTGGGCCGTGTAAAGTGGGCTCCCGCCTGACAGACTCGCAGCCCGCTTCAGCTCACTAATGCCTTCGTTGCGCAAGCCTGCCTGAACGTAGCCCTCGCCTAGCAGAAGGTGTGCAGCTGCGAAGTTCGAGTCCTGCTCAACAGAGTTTCGGCCTTGTTCGATTGCACGGGAATAGTCACGCGCCTGATAGTATCGCAGTCCCACCCATGTGCTGATCATGAGATTAAGTGGATCGAGTTTCAGTGCACGGCTGGCTTCGGCAAGCGCCTCGTCATGGCGGCTCTTAATGGAAAGATAGTCTCCGTACCAGTGGTGCGCATTTGCATATTGAGGATCCAACTCCAGAGCACGCCTGAATTCGGCCTCGGCTCCGGACCAATTCCAACCATGGCTGAACACAAGGCCCAGGGAGGCGTGGGCCTCCGCCGATTGTGGGTCGATCTCCACCGCCTTGCGAGCGGCGGCGTACGCTTTCGGAAGCGCGTCGGCTGGGGATTTGAACCCGTGCCACGCAAGTCCGCTGTTGCAGTCGGCCAGCCCGGAATATGCCGCGGCGAAGGTTGGATCGCTGTTAATGGCCTGCTGAAAATAATGCTCCGCCTTTTGCATGCCGTCGGCTGATCGCTTGTTCCAGTGGTAGCGACCTTTCAAATACGCCTCGTATGCTTCAGGTCTTATTTGCCGCGGATTTGCTAAACGTATTTTCTGTTCTTCCGTGAGAGCGATGTGTATTTGGCTCGCGATGCTTTGCACGACGGAGTCCTGCACAGCTAGCAGATCTTTGAGTTCGCGGTCGTAACTCTCGGTCCAGAGGTCTGTCTGATTTTGAGCCTCGACGAGTTGGACGGTGATGCGTACACGGTCCGACGAGCGGCGAACGGTGCCCTGGAGAAGATAGTCCGCGTTCAGTTCTTTACCGATCTTTTTCGCGGTCAGATGGGTGCCTTTGTACTTTGCAACCGAACTGCCGGATACCACGGTGAGTCGATCCCGATTTAGCTTTCCGGTCTTGACGATCATTTCTTCAGTCAGACCGTCACTGAAGAACTCCTGGTCGGGATCGCGACTCAAGTTTTCGAATGGCAGAACAGCAAGGACTATCTTGCCCTGGGAATGTGTGGGCGGGTTCGATGTTCGTCGCCAGCCCTGAACTACCAGGAATGACAGAAGGCATGCGACTGAGAGCAAAGCGGCTGCTCCAACGAAAAGCCACTTGTAGGACTCACGATTCGCCTGTCCGGTTCCGGCATTCGTCGTCTTTTTCGCCGTGCGATCCTGGTCTGGCTCGACTAAACGCAGTCTTCGGGCTTGTAACCAGCTATCGAGTTCCGACACGAAATCCCGGTCGCTGGTCGGAATACCCGCTGCCTCTGGTTCGGAAGCTGCGCTTGGTTCTTTGGAAGTAATAACCAGCGCGACGAAGCGATACCCCTGCCCGGTCACAGTCTGTATGAACCGTGGGGTCTCGGCGTCATCCTTCAGGACCTGGCGAAGCTTGCGGATCGCGCCCCGGATACTGTTGTCGGTATCCAGGAAGACACCTTGGCCCCAAACCCTCGAAACGATTTGATCCCGGGTAACAATCTCGTCCCGGTGCTCAAGCAGCAGGAGAAGGATCTCGAACGGGATCCGCTCAAGCTTCAGCACATGAATGCCACGGCGGAGCCTCCGCGGACGCAGGTCAACCTCGTAGCCCTCACCGAACCGGATCGGTTGCTCTACTACAGCTGGCTCGGAAGCCATGGCACACCCCATGGAAGCTGAGCGATTTTACACCACATCGGCAGAGGCTGACGCAAGTGCAACCCACGCTTGTCTTTAGAGCGACACAAAGCATAACGCCGCGACACACTCTCCGATATGGACAACAGCCTCCGTTGCCGCGAAGATGCGGATCACCACTAACCGAAAGCCAGTGAAGAATCAGGAGGAAGCACAATGAAACGAATGCATGGTGACGCAACGAAGAGGACTTTTGGCGTGTGCATGTTAATGGCGACTCTGCTGTTCGGGGCTGCGGTCGCGAAGGCCGATGCGGTTCTGGACTGGAACCTGATTGCGGTAAACACAGCTATTACGAACGGCCAGAGCCCGTACGCCCAGGCCCGATACGCAGCGATTGTCCAACTCGCTGTCTTTGAAGCCGTCAACACCATCACCGGGGACTATCGACCGTATCTTGGGAGCATCGTCGCCCCCCATGGCGCTTCACCCGACGCAGCAGCCATCCAGGCTGCGTATCGGGTGCTCAGTACTTATTTCCCGGCCAGCGCGTCCACCCTCGACACCGCTCGCGCAAACTCGCTGGCTTCTATACCTGACGGTCAAGCCAAGAATGACGGCATAGCGACGGGCGACGCCGCAGCTTTGGCCATGATCGCTCTTCGTGCGAACGACGGCTCCTCGCCGGCGCAATTCAAGATACCGGGGCCGGCCGTTCCTGGCGACTATCAGGCTACGCCGAGTTGTCCAATCGTCAATGGAATCAAGGTCGGAACCTTCTTTCACTGGCAATACGTAACCCCGTTCGGTATCCCGAGTGCAGGTGAGTTTCTCCTCGATCCGCCACCAGCGCTTGACAGCAACCAATACGCGAAAACCTACAACGAGGTGAAGACGGTAGGGAGCTTCAGCGCCAACAGCATGGAGCGGCCACAAGATCGGGCTAATGTCGTGCTCTACTACGCGGCCTCCACGCCAGCCCAGGTATTCAATCAGGCCGCAAGGGAGGTCTCCGCGCAAGAGGGTTGGCATTCGCTGTCTGAGAACGCACGGGCTTTTGCCCTGATCAACATGGCGCTCAGCGACGGCGCGGTCACCACATTCCTCAACAAGTACCACTACAACTTCTGGCGTCCCGAAACCGCGATCCATGGGGGTGACACGGACGACAACCGGAAAACCGACGCTGATCCGAACTGGGTTCCATTCATCCCGGCCCCATGTTTCCCGAGCTATCCCTCAGCCCACGGTACCTTAAGCGGTGCGGGAGCCGAGGTCATGAGACGTCTTTACGGCGAAGCTGGACATGCGATTACGTTGTCAAACCCGGCGGTTCCCACCATTGTGTTGCACTACGGATCCTTCAAGCAGATCACCGACGACATCTCCGACGCTCGCGTTTACGGTGGGATACATTTTCGAACCGACCAGGACGCGGGAGCTCGCTTGGGCCGAGCTGTCGGCACAACTGTCTACCAGAACAACTTACGTCGCATGCACGAAGACTACTGAGCGCTCCAGTTCGAGAGCGATTCGCCATTCGTGTCCTGCGGTCCGCTGATTGTGCGCTGCGGTCCACGGATGGCGAGTCTGATGGCATAATCGCCTTCTCGCTCAATGGGTGCATTGCCTTGAAGTCGTCAGTGCAAAACGCGCGAGACCAGCTACTATGATCCATGGATTGAGGAGACCCGGGTTATGCTGGGCTTTATTTTCGCATGGCTTCTGGCCTTCTTGACAGTCACACCTGCCCCGATAGAATCTGCACCCCAGCATGGGTCGGACCAGCCGGACCGGATGGGAACAGTCCACTTCGACACCTCATGCAGTCCCAGGGTGCGCGACGAATTCAATCTGGCGGTGGCGACGTTACATTCCTTTGGCTATCAGAAGTCAGAGCAGTTATTTGCTGACGTCTTAAGCAAAGATCCCAGTTGCAGCATGGCAGAGTGGGGCATTGCGATGAGCCACTACCGCCAATTGTGGGATCCGCCGACTCAGGACGATCTAAGGATCGGCCTCGAAGCCGCCCAAAAAGGTTTGTCGATGGGACCGAAGACTCAAAGGGAACGCGACTATTTGACCGCTATTCAGAGTTTCTATCAAAATGCCGGCTCAGAAAGTCACGGCATCCGAGCCAAACGCTATGAGACCGCCATGGAGTTGCCGCATACCCGCTATCCGCACGACAGCGAAGCTGCCATCTTTTATGCCCTGTCTCTCATCGCGAATGCTTCGCCCAGGGACAAGACTTACGCCAATCAGAAGAAGGCGACCCTCATCCTCGCACCGATCAGCCTGCAGCAGCCTCAACACCCAGGTATTGCGCACTACATCATTCACGCCGACGATAATCCGGCGCTGGCTCCGCTCGCTCTGGATGCGGCAAAGCAATATTCCCACATTGCCCCTGACTCGCCTCACGCTCTGCATATGCCTTCTCACATCTTTACCAGGCTCGGTTTATGGGACGACTCCATCACCTCAAACCTGGCCTCGGCCGCCAGCGCGCGCAGACAGAAGATGGCTGGCGACGAGCTGCACGCTCTGGATTACCTGGTCTACGCGTATCTGCAAACCGGGCGCATCACCGAAGCCCGCAAACTCACCCAGCAACTTCCCGTTGTCGAGCGTGGCGATGCGGCTCGCTACGCCGGGCTATACGCAACCGCTGCGATACCAGCACGGTATTGGATCGAGCGTCAGCAGTGGGCCCGCCGCCGCGGCCCTTCCCCTGCCTCCACAAACCGCCCCAACGGACGCCTATGCCTCGACTCACGCGACTCTGTATTTCGCCCGTGCGCTTGGCGCATCAAGGCTCGGAAACATTCAAACGGCGCAGGCAGCACTGCAACCGTTGCTTTCCCTGCGCGACACACTCGCGAAGACCGGCAACAGCGACGCGGATCAGGTGAATGTTCAATTGAAGATTGTGAGCGCCTGGATCAAGTGGGCCAACGGTGATTGCAATGCGGCCCTGCGAGAGATGAGAACTGCCGCAGCCATGGAAGACGCAACCGAAAAATCACCGGTCAGCCCAGGCTCCATCGCTCCCGCGTCGGAGATGCTTGGCGACATGCTGCTTTTGGCAAAGCAGCCAAAGTTCGCATTGGCAGCCTATGAATCATCCCTCAAATCCACCCCCGGACGCCTGAGAGAACAATACGGCGCCGCTGTTTCCGCCCAGCAGGCAGGTCTGCGCACCGCCGCGGAGCGGCATTACCGAAAGGTGCTCAAGAACTGCAGCCACGCCGATTCCGACCTTCCCGAACTCATGCAGGCAAATCGCTTTTTCCCCAAAGACTAGCTCCATTTCGATTCGGTCACCACGAAACTCCGCTCGCAAACAGGAACCTCGCCCTACACCCGCTCGACATCCTCAGCTCTCCAGCAGGTTAAAGACCTCGCTCGCGATTTAGAGTCGCAAACTGACAGCGTGTCGGTTAATGCAAAATTGCCTGTGCACTCACCGACAATTCTCGCCTGACCAGTCGAAAAGTGTCGAACGTACGCTTCCAAGCATGCAAGCGGCGTGGAGGCCGCTCGTATGCACAAGAAAAATAAGAAGCCCCTTCGCTGTAAGATCGTCCTTCGTCTGCCTGATCTGGATCATGCGAAGAACTCAGTGCTTAACAGCTTGAGTTCACCAAATTCGAGGCGGAACTCATCACCTGGTGCTGTTCCGAACCGCGACTCGCTCTGCACCGAGTCGTGGTCCTGAGATTTCGGCTGCATCTCGAGTCTCTGGGCCTGGCGGCAGGTTAAACATGGTCGCTTCCATCGCCACCGTCCAGGGCTTCGCCAGCGTCCCAACCCACTCCCGCAGGCCCTGCCGCGTCGCCGGAATCTTGCCCTCCGACTGCACCTTGGCACTGATGTCCTTCACGCAATAACTGATCGTCTTCTTGTGGATGTCCAACCCGATGAAGTTCATACTGGTCACGAGGAGCCTCCTTGGATGTCTCTGAATCAGCCGCTTCTGCTGAGTTCAGCCCTTGTACACCAAGTGCTCCTCAGCCCAACGACTTATCCATACAAACAAGTGGCTTTCGTTCGCAAATTGATAGGCCGGTTGACGGCTATTATCTGATGGCTATATCATCGGACAGCGCAATATAATGAATCCGAAATAACAGCCATCAAGGAACCCTTCATGCGAGGCATATACGAGAATCCCGTAGGAAGTGGAATTTGGTGGATTCACTACTATGCGGCCGGAAAGCGACACCGCGAAAAGGTGGGGCGCAAGTCGGACGCTATCAAGCTGTATCAATCTCGAAAGGCAGACGCTGTGGCGGGCCGCAAGCTGCCAGAGATGCGGAACAGTAAGGTTTTGACGCTGAGCGACCTGATCGACGATGCCCTGGAATTCGTGGCACACCACAAGGACAACCGAAACTACAAGAGCAAGGGAGAGATTCTCCGCACGGCCCTCGGCGCTCGTCATGCGGCAGATATATCCCCTCAAGAACTGGAACGCTGGCTTCGTGAGCACTGTAAAACAGCGGCTACGGCCAACCGCTATAAAGCTTTCGTCTCCCTTTGCTATCGGGAGGGCGTTCGCAACGGCAAAGTGACGGTGAACCCCGCCCGCCTGGTGCGCCAGCGTAAGGAAGGCACAGGCCGCCTGCGCTTCCTCAGCCGGGAAGAATACGACCGCCTTCACAAAGCCATATCTAAACGCTTCCCTGAACACATTGCCGAATTCGTTGTGAGCATTCATACGGGAATGCGCCTCAGTGAACAGTATTCCTGCACCTGGTCCCAAGTGCATTTGGATCGCAAGACAATCGAACTCACGAAGACAAAGAACGGTTCGGCGCGGGCTGTGCATCTGAACTACGATGCAATGGCGGCTCTCGAATCGCTCAAGCGTCCAAGACAACATCCTTCCGATCCTGTATTTCCTCGGGAAGGAAACAAGGGCAGATTCGATACTCGTTCGTGGTTCCAACCGTGCCTTGAGGAAGTGGGCATCAGCGAATATGTGTGGCATTGCAATCGCCACACATTTTGCTCATGGCTGGCAATGGCGGGAGCAAGCATCAAGGAGATTCAGGAAGCAGCCGGGCATAAAACGATCACGATGTCGGCACGGTATAGCCACCTGTCGCCAGCTCACCGACTGTCGGTGGTGGAACGGATCGCCTCTGGCCCCAAGTAGGAGTCTTTCTTTGGAGAAGGCATTCCCCGGATGTTGGGATGATCTGCCGAAGTTCAGGAGTCGGTGTCAAGGCTCTATGACCGCGAAGCGGCGCGCTCATGCGCGGCCTTGACTCCGACCCGACCTCGGCGACGCTCTGGGAATCCGGGAATGCTACTCTCTGCACTTCATTGCAAGCCAAATAGCAGGCAAAACAGCCACTCCTACATTCAGCAGCAATCAACAGCCACCAGAACAGCCACCAACGAAAATTGGCCTCTCGTTTTGAGAGGCCAATGTCGGTATAAATTCTTTGTTATCTTGGTGCCGGGAGGGGGGGTTGAACCCCCACGAGGTTGCCCTCGGCGGATTTTGAGTCCGCTGCGTCTGCCAGTTCCGCCATCCCGGCTTATTAGGGTGAGCTTCAACAGAATAAATGATGACGTGGGCAAATACCAAGGGGAGCCGGCGATGCCGACTCCCCTTGCCTCGGATTGGTGATGAGGCTAGCTGGAAAGGGCTGCGCCTTCTTCTACTTCCAGGCAATCCTCGGCCTTTCGGCGCGTCCGTTTGAACTTGGTGAGGATTGTGCTCAAGATGACATAGAGCACGGGAATGAAGATCAGGTTCAGCACCGTGGATACAATCATGCCGCCCACAATCGCTGTGCCCACAGAGTGCCTGCCGAGTGCACCCGCGCCCGACGCGAAGTAAAGCGGAAGCACGCCGAGAATAAATGCGATGGAGGTCATCAGAATGGGCCGCAACCGCAACTCCGCAGCTTCAATTGCTGCATCTATGATCGAGCGTCCGTGTTCGCGCAGCTGCTCAGCAAACTCTACGATCAAAATGGCGTTCTTCGCAGCTAGTCCGATCAGCATCACAAGACCGATCTGCACGTAAACGTCGTTCGCCAGACCTCGCCATGAGATCAGTTCGAGTGCACCCAGCACCGCCATCGGAACCGACAGCAGAATGATGAATGGCAGCGCAAAGCTTTCGTACTGCGCGGCCAACGTCAGGTAGACGACGATGATGCCCAATCCAAAGATGATGGCAGCCTTGCCCTGCGCCTCGACTTCCTCGAGTGCCAACCCGCTCCAGGTGTAGCTCATGCCCTGAAGCATGTTTTGCTTTGCTAGTTCCTCCATTGCTTGCAATCCCTGGCTTGAGCTATAGCCCGGAGAGGCGGCGCCATCGATTTCTGCCGAGCGGAAAAGATTGAAGTGATAGATCACCTGTGGGCCGGCTGCATCACTGATTCTCACCACATTGTCCAGCGGAACCATTCCTCCGCCGTTGGTGCGAACGTAATACTGCCGCAGGTCGCTTACCTTCATACGGAAGGGCTGATCAGCCTGGATGTAAACGCGATAGGAGCGATTGTTAAAGTCGAAGTCGTTAATGTATTCCGAGCCCATGTACACGCCCAGAGCATTCGTGACTTCGCTGATGGGGACGCCCATCGCTTTCGTCTTTTCGCGGTCAATCGTGATCAGCAACTGCGGATCGTTCGCCGTATAGCTGGTGAAGAGTCCTGTAAGGTCTTTACGCTGACGGCTGGCAGCAACGATCTTGTGCGCCACTTGATCCAGGTCCTGCAGCGTATTTCTGCCCAGGTCCTGCAATTGGAACTGGAAGCCGCCGAAGCTGCCGATGCCCTGCACTGCAGGAGGCTCGAACATGGCGATGATGCCGCCCGGCACCTGAAAGAGCTTAGGCGCAAGACGGGCAACAATGGCCGAAGCACCATGCCCTGCACCGCGCCGCTCATCGATAGTCTTCAGCGGAACGAAGATCAATCCGTAGTTTGGAGCGCTGCCTCCGGAGAGGCTGAAGCCCGGAACGGCAAACGTTCCGAATACGTCCTTGTCCTGAAGAATTAATTGCTCAGCACGATGCGAAAGTTCAGTCGTGTAATTCAGCGACGCGCCCGGCGGTGTCTGCACTACGCAGATCAGGTAGTTTTGATCTTCCTGGGGAATGAATCCCGTAGGCACATGTCGATAGACAAATACTGTCGCCGCAAGGCCGGCGAAGAAGACCACTAGCAGCACATAGCGCAGACGCAGCGCAACGTGAATAACGCGAGCATAGGTTCTGCCCAGCCAGATAATCACCGATTCCACTCCATGCGCAAAGGCGGAGTAGCCGCGGGAGAGAGGCTTGATGCGCGTCCAGTCCAGCATCTTATATTTTTCTTCTTCTCCGCGCAGGAAGAGAGCAGCCAATGCTGGCGAAAGCGTCAGCGCGTTAAATGCTGAAATGGCGATGGCAAATGCGATCGTCAATGCGAATTGCTTGTAGAGAATACCCGTGGTGCCGGGGAAGAACGACACCGGCACAAACACGGATATCAGCACGAGCGACGTCGCGATGACGGCGCTGGTTACTTCGCCCATCGCATCGGATGTTGCTTTATGCGGATCGCAGTGTTCGAGCGAAATATGCCGCTGTACATTTTCGATGACGACGATGGCATCGTCGACGACAAGCCCTGTCGCCAGCGTGATGCCGAACAGCGTCAGCGAATTGATGGAAAACCCAAACATCTTAATGAAGGCGAATGTGCCGATCAGCGATACGGGAATCGTAATCGCAGGAATCACGGTGGCGCGCCAGTCGAGCAGGAAGAGGAAAATCACGGCGATAACGATGACAATCGCCTCTTCCAGAGTTGAGACCACTTCCTTCACCGAATCGCCGATGACCGTCGTGGTATCAAAGGCTACGACGTACTTAATTCCCGGCGGGAACGATTTCGACAAATTGAGAAGGGCAGCTTTGGCTGCCTTATCAACCTCCAGCGCGTTCGCATCTGAAAGTTGCTGCACACCAACACCGATGGCCTCATGGCCGCTGTATTCGAGATTGGTATCGTATGTCTCTGCGCCAAGCTCCGCATGGCCCACGTCTTTCAACTGCACCAGGCCATTGGGAGTGTTCTTTAAAATAATCTGCTCGAACTCGCGCGGCTCTGAAAGACGGCCGATCACTCGAAGGGTGATCTGAAAATTCTGCGTTGCGGGCGCTGGTGGACGTCCCAGCTGACCCGAAGGAATTTCGACGTTTTGTTCCTGCAAGGCGTTGATAACGTCTGTTGCAGTGAGGTTGCGCGCAGCCAGCTTTGAAGGATCGAGCCAGATACGCATGGCGTACTTGCGCTCTCCGAAGATGACCACATCGCCGACGCCTTTAATTCTCTTCAGAGGATCTTTGACGTATACATCGAGATAGTTCGAAATGTATTGGTTCGACAGGCTGCCGTCAGGCGAATAAAAACCCGCCGCAAAGACGAAATTTGGATTCGCCTTCGTAATCGTAATACCGGTGTTCTTGATTTCTTGCGGCAGGCGGCCCTGTGCGCTCGCAACGCGGTTCTGCACGTCGACAGCCGCGATATTGAGATCGTATCCAGTGTTGAAGGTGACGTTGATATTGCTGGTGCCGTCATTCGAACTGGTCGAGGTGATGTAGTGCATTCCCTCGACGCCGTTGATCTGCTGCTCCAGCGGAATGGTGACGGCAGACTCCACGACCTGCGAATTGGCGCCCACATAGTTGCTGGTAACCGTCACCTGCGGCGGTGCGAGATCCGGATAGAGCGAGATCGGAAGAGTCGGAATAACAGCGGCACCGCCGAGAATAATCAGCAGCGCGCAAACTGTTGCAAATACGGGACGGTGAATGAAGAAATCTACCACGCGAAAATCCTTTCGCAATCCGAGGCGAAGCCAAAACGGTTGCGGGTCCTCAAAACGTTATCGTCCTTTGCGAATGAAGCGGTAACCGGCATTCACTCGCATTCCAATAATCGCGACAGCAATTACCCCAGGGGCTGCACAGGAGCGCCATCCACCAGGAATTGCGTGCCGGAGACAATCACTTTGTCACCGTTATTTAACCCGGCTTGCACGGCGTACTCGTTGCCAATCGTGTCTCCAAGCTTTACTGCCCGCTGCTTGGCTACGTATTTTCCATTATTGTTTTCGGCGACATACACAAACGTCTGCCCGCCAAGGCGGGTCACCGCCAGCACGGGAACGGTCGGGGCAGGCTCAGTCGACCAAACCACCTTCGCTTTGACCAGTTGCTCCGTCCGCAGAAGCGGCGAATGCACTGCCGCCTTCGCCAGAATCCCCTGGAGCTGGTCATCCACCTGTGGGGAGATGAAGTCAATGGCTGTGCGTTCGATCTGCTTCCCGCTGTTGTCCAGAATGTCTACCGCAAGACCGCGCCGTACCTCGCCCGCGCGCTCCGTAGGAATATAAATGTACGCCTCGAGGTCACGGTTCTCATCCACCGTGGTCAGCAGCGTCGAGGAAGCGACGTAGTCTCCTACGTGGACCGGAACATCGCCGACGATTCCATCGAATGGAGCCCGGATTCGATAATAAGCGAGCTCATTTTCCTGGCTTTTGCTGGCAGCCGTAGACGATTCATAGTCCGCCTTCGAATTCTTGTACGCCTGCTCGGCCTGATCGAGCGTGTCGCGGCTTGTTACACCGGCAGCGAACAGTTTGCGCTGGCGTTCGACCTCGACCTGGTTGTACTCAAAAACGGCCAACTTTTGTTGCTCGGTCGACTTCTGGGTCGCGACGGTCGCTTCCTGCTTCAACGGATCGATGACCATGAGCAGTTGACCGGCCTTCACGCGGTCGCCGGAGCGGACACTGATCTGGACCAGATTTCCCGTCACCTGCGGCATGATTGTGGCCGAGCGCCGTGACTTGATCGTCGACACATACTCATCGCTGACCGGAACCGGTTGAGGAGCCACGGTCACGGTTTGGACAGGCATCGCCTGCGGAGCACCGGCTTCCGCGCCTGCCTGCTGAGCGGGCTTGCTGCTGCATGCGCTGAGAAACGTCGCTAGAACTAATGAACTGATAGCAAATCGATTTTTACGGTACACGACCAGGCCTCGGAATGTATTGGTGAAGCTCGTCACGCTCCAGAATTGCCCCAGAAGGAGCGATTCCGGCTCTGAAACCATCACGAAACGCCAAAAAACGGCTTGAAAATAAGCAGAAAATAACCGATTGGGTGTTTCTTTTTAACAGTTTCAGCTGCGAGTGACTGTTGGATGTTTCGCCGCGGCAAATGCTTCAAACAATTCGCCGAAACGCGCTCAATGTAAGTCGAACCGGTCCAGGAAGGTATGTCTCACGCGTAGCCTGTTTTACGCAGAGGCTTTATCTTATTCATAATTAAAAACTTAGAAATTCAACCCGCTTGGGCGTGATTTTCTCGAGCCCTTAGTGAAAAAGGATTGAAATCGGTGGAAACATCAAAGGTGTCCACGTTTTCCACCCTCTTCAGCCATGCAACTACAACGTATGTAAGAGGCGTAGCCAGTGTCTCATAAATAACCTTTGTGAGATAAGACCAGAAAATAATGCTGCCTATCGTATTCCAGGAAATGCCCCAGAAGGCAATGATGATTACGATCGCGGTATCGACGGCCTGACCTGTGACGGTCGAACCGATTGTTCGCGTCCACAGCCAGCGTCCTTTGGTGAGTAATTTCAGCTTAGCCAGCGTATAAGAGTTGGTAAATTCGCCAGCCCAATAGGCCACAAGACTGGCAACAGCGAAGCGCGGCACTACACCAAAGACAGTCGCAAAAGCTTGTTGGTTATGCCAATCCGATGCCGGAGGGAGCGCCACCGCAATTGCGCCTATTGCCGAAAGCAATCCCATGGCGAAGAAACCCATCCAGATAGCTCGGCGCGAGGCGGCATAACCATACACCTCGGTAAAGATGTCGCCACATATATAAGTGATGGGAAATAACAATTGCGCTCCGCTCACACGAATGGGTCCCAAATTCCGCATAATCGGCAGATCATAGGGACCAAATTGGCAAATTTTCGGCGCAATGAGATTTGAAATCAGCAAAACGACCACGAAAGCAATCGTCAGCAAATCGAGAAATTTAAATCTGCGCATGGGACTGCAGAATAACGCACTGTCCTCTCCGATACGCCAAGACCTGGCGTCATTGCTGAGATTAACGAGAACATCGCCAGTAATATCTGCCCAAAGACAATCTTGTTTACAGATAGCAATGAAACCGTGGGCCTTTACAGAAAGCCTCTGGGTTGATAAATTGAGGATGGAAGGTCCTGCCCGGCGCGCTTATCAAGCGGCCATCTTAATTGCGTCCCCGTCGTCTAGCCCGGCCTAGGACACCGCCCTTTCACGGCGATAACACGGGTTCGAATCCCGTCGGGGACGCCAAATTAAATCAATAACTTAGGAAAACCATTTCGAAAAAAATTGACGTCCGTTAATATCCATTATCGATTTCCCCCATTTCCTCGGCTTTCCTGGCCGATGACCATGCGCACGATCCGGTGATGTGCTTGGCGCTTGAGTTCGGTGACCCCCTGTGCGTAGACGTTCATCGTGACGGTACTGTTGGCGTGCCGGAGCAGCTCTTGCACCGTCTTCACATCCTCGCCGTTTGCTTTGAGTAAAGTGGCGAAAGTGTGCCAGCCGATCTTGTTGGGAATGCCAGCAGCCTTTGCAGCAGGTCCCAGATGAGCCTATATAACGTGCCGTGGTTTCCCGCTGACATATTCACTTTGTCGGCGACCGCATCTTCAAGCGGCCCCATCATTAGGGTCAAAGGCGTGCGAAATTCATGGCTGATGTTAGCGAAGAAGCGCGTCTTGAGCTTGTCGAGTTCCGCTAACTCTTCACGCTGCGGCGCGATCTCACGCTCGTAAGCCTTCTTTGCCGTAATATCCCGCCCCTCAGCCGCGGTGAATACCACTTTGCCATTCTCGTCTCTTACCGGCACCAGAGAGGCGTCAATCACGATAGTTTCTTTACCGCCGGCGCGGCCATAGATCTCGGCGTCCCATCGCACGAATTCTCCCTGCGCGGCGCGGCGTATCGATTCCTGGAGTTCGAGGTTGATCTCGTCGGAAACTTGCCACCAAAATGTAGTCCAGAACGGCTTTGCTTCAACATCGCTCAGCGTGATGCCCACCGCATCGAGCGCGACTTGGTTGATTCCAGCACCGTGCCCTCGGCGTCCAGCAAACCTACAAATTGCACCATCGAATCGAGAGTAATACGTGCAATTTTTTGCCTATAAATTTCGCGGGAATCGCTCTCCAGCAACTCGGTACCGTGTACATTGACCAATGCCCTCGGCGTAGACGCCATCAGAATTCTCCCTCAAAACCGCAGTTTAAAATACAAGTCTCGCCGTATCGTTGCCTCAACCTATGCCGGCTTGGCAATAGGTTTCAGGCCCCCACAATTCACATCAATCAGGCTGCTATTATGACGTAGGATAAGAGGTATTTGGATCGCTCCTTCGCGATCCAAATACTCGACGGCGCGAATTTTTGATGCAATACATGCTGCATTTGTTGCCTCAGTAGACAAACATGATCATTCTCCGCGTGATAGCCCTAGCGCCAGGATGTGGGGGCAGCTAGTGTTTTCGCAATCGTATCCTGCAGGTATCAGAAAAGCCAGAACACCTCACCGAATTGTGATCGCAGACATGGTCGAGAACCTAATCCATAAAGCGATCTACAAAGGACTATCGGGCTTCGTATTTTAAGTGTTCCGGAGCGAGCAGTAAGTCATAGAAAGATTTCAAAATCGCAAACTGCAATGACAGAGAGCGTCAACTGCACAAACGGACAGGTACCGAGAAACGCCCATGTCGTCACTTGGACGAAAACCGGGGCGGTCTCAACCGATGGATGCAACATCATCTGATTTAGATCATTTCTTAGAGGTGGTGTTGATGAGACAAGGGAGACGGTATGGGCTTTCTGCGGAGCAGAAGGCTGAGATTTGGCGACGCTGGAAGGCGGGTGAGTCATTGCACGAGATTGGCCGCGCCTTTGGCAAGGACCATGGCTCGATTCAGTTCTTGTTATCGCAGCACGGCGGGATTGTTCCAGCCGTTCGTCGGCGCTCTCTGCGATCGCTTACGTTGGCGGAACGGGAAGACATCTCACGAGGCATTGCTTCCGGTTCGTCGATACGGAAGATCGCCAGAGGACTTCAGCGGGCTGCGTCGACGGTGAGCCGGGAGGTGGCGCGTCACGGCGGGCGTCCGCTGTATCGAGCCAGTGAAGCCGATCATCGGGCCTGGAAGTTAGCTCAACGGCCCAAGGCCTGCCTGCTTGCCAAGCACAGCAAGCTGCGGATGATCGTGGCCAGTAAACTGATCCTGGACTGGTCGCCGGAACAGATTTCAGGTTGGTTGAAGAGACGGTATCTCCGCAACGAGAGCATGCGCGTGTCCCACGAGACTATCTACCGTAGCTTATTCATTCAGGCTCGTGGGGTGCTGAAAAAAGAACTGATTCAACAGCTGCGGTCCAAGCGATCTATCCGTCGCTCAGTGCACGCTCGAGCTGGCGGACAGTCCCGCGTCAGATCGTCGATGCCATCTCCATCAGCGAGAGGCCTGCAGAAATTGAAGATCGTGCCATCCCTGGTCATTGGGAGGGAGATCTGCTCAGCGGCACCGGCAACAGTCACATCGCAACCCTGGTGGAACGACATTCGCGTTTCACTATCCTGGTCAAAGTGCCCAGCAAGGACACAGCGACCGTAGTGGATGCGCTCACCCGGCAGGTTCGTAAACTCCCCGCGTCTCTGAGGCGCTCGTTGACCTGGGACCGAGGGTTGGAGATGGCCAAACACAAGAGCTTCACCGTGGCCACGAAGGTGAACGTCTACTTCTGTGATCCGCAGAGCCCCTGGCAACGCGGCACCAACGAAAACACCAACGGGCTACTGCGACAGTATTTCCCCAGGAAAACCGACTTGTCCGGCTACTCCCAAGCCGACCTCGACAAGGTAGCCCTGCGCCTCAATCAACGCCCGCGCAAGACTTTGGACTTTGAAACTCCAGCGAGTAAACTCCAAGCCAGTGTTGCGTCCATCGGTTGAGACCGCCGGCGTTTTCGGCAACTTGAAAAAGGCGCTGTTAAGACTTGTGACTATGGCAACTGCACCCGAACGCGCCTGGGGAATCGGGGTCTCCCTGGCAAAGGCTTGTCCACACAACTATTTTTGACGCGTGTTCAGCTTATCGATGGTGCGCTTCAGTTCTTCGAGCTTCTGCCCAGCCTCTCCAAGTTTGCCTTCGGCCGTGAGGCGCTGGTAGTCGGCAAGATCCTTATCGCTGCAACTCTGTGCGGCCATTCCTCGATCGACTGCTTGACGGAAAGCGGCTTCTTATACGATCACCGTCTCTGATATCGATTCGCTTTTGGTGCAGAAAGTGAATGCAGAGCATTATGCTCGCATCAGCATTCGGAGCTACGCTTCATCAGTACGTTCATTCTTTCGATACGCCGAAATGCGAGGTTGTTGCGCAGTAGGTATCGCCGCTTCGATTATGGCGCCGCGAGTGTTCCAGCACGAGACGCTCCCCTCGGGACCGACTGGGACATTGTGCAAGAAATCCTGGATGCCACCGCCGGCAATCATCCAATCACCATTCGTGATTCACGCAATTCTGATGTTATTTGCCGTCTATGGCGTTCGCTCCAAAGAGGTCGCTCGCTTACAACTTACCGACATTGACTGGCAGCAGGAAACAATAGTTTTTACTCGCAGCAAACTAGCCGGAAGTCACGCGTTTCCCCTGCAAGCGTCCGTCGGAACAGCGATCATACGCTACCTCAAAGAAGTGCGACCGAAATCATCCCATCGGCAGGTCTTTCTCACGATGCGCGCGCCCATCTGCCCACTCTCAAATGGCGCAATGCGGTCCGTCGTGAATCGGCAACTGCGAAAGCGAGAACTCTCCATCAAGTACCACGGGCCACACTCCTTGCGACACGCATGTACAACCTGCCTGATTAACCAAGGGCTGTCGTGAAGGAAATCGGCGATCATCTCGGCCACGGTGACCTTGAGGCGACCCGGATTTACGCCAAGATGGATCTCATCCGGCTCCGTCAAGTGGCGGACTTTGATCTGGGAGAGCTGCTATGAAAATCCAGAGTATCTGCGAACAATATGCAGCTTTCCGAAAAGCACTGGGTGAACGATTCGAGGTGAATGGCCGCCAACTGAAGGCTTTTTGGCGGGCCATGGGACCGGACATCGACATCAAAAATATCTTGCCAGAAAAAGTGAACGCCCTTCTCGTTGGCAAAGGTCCACTCACAACCAGTTGGTGTGTGAGGCACGACGCCTTCCTCGGATTTTATCGGTATGCCATCAGTCGCGGATTTATCGCAACGTCTCCATTACCGCTCGTCATTCCGAAACTACCGCCGACGTTCCAGCCTTATATTTATTCGTCCGCTGAACTCCGGCGCATATTGTGCTCAACGGAATCATGCTGTCGACCCCGCAGTGATCTTGATGCGGCTGCAATGCGTTCTCTTATTCTTCTCATGTATGGCGCTGCATTGCGGACATCAGAGGCGCTGTCTCTGACGATTGGCAATGTCGATCTTTCGGGCGCCGTCCTTACAGTCCGGGATTCGAAGTTCTTCAAAACCCGGCTGGTGCGTATTGGACCAACAACGCTTAGAGTGCTTTCCGAATATGCCGGTTGCCGTCATGCATCCTCCAGGAACCCTGACCCCCCTTTTTTTGTTGGACGGAACTCGAAGCGGATCCCCATCCACATGTTTGAGAGGGCTTTCAAACAAATCCGACTGCATGCGGGTCTGCGACGGGAAGGCGGCTCCCGCCGTCAGCCACGTCTTCACGACCTGCGTCACACATCGGCTGTTCATCGATTGATAGCGTGGTATCAAGAAGGCAAGGATGTGCAGAAACTTTTGCCTGGACTGTCAGTCTACATAGGACATGCGCAGCTGGCGGCTACACAGACTTATCTCACCATGACACCCGATCTCCTGCGGGAGGCAAGCCTTCGATTCGAGCGTTACGCAATGCAGGAGGACAGCGATGCCTAACGCAAACCTCCTTGGACCATGGATCCGACGCTTCTTGCTTGAATACTTAGTCAGCGAACTCAACCCGGCTCGAAACACACAGTGCAGCTATCGAGACACGCTTCGTCTGCTACTTCCGTTCGTAGCTCAAAAAGTACAGAAAGAGGTCGATCGGATCTCGGTGACCGACGTGTCTCCGGAAATGGTACGGCTGTTTCTCCGGCATTTAGAGGAATCCCGCAAATGCGCGGTCGCTACCCCGGAACCAACGATTGGCTGCGATTCACTCTTTGGCTCGCTACATCGGCTTGAACAGTCCCGAACACATCGAGTGGTGCGGACAACTCCGCGCCATCCCACCCAAGCGGGCGCCTCGGGCCACTATTACATATCTCGACAAACCGGAAATGGATGCGTTGTTGAATACACCTGACCAATTGACGGAGCAGGGACGCAGGACCGTACGCTTCTACTCTTCCTCTACAACACTGGCGCAAGAGCTGATGAGGCGGCACAGGTCAAAATCGCCGATCTCCTCCTGCCCAATTCTTCTCGTTATCATTCCTCTGTCCAGCTTCGTGGCAAAGGTAACAAGCTTCGGCGCTGCCCACTCTGGCGTCAAACTGTGGTTGAACTTTCATCATTGACTGCGAGCCGTTCACCGACCGATCACGTGTTCCTGAACAGGTGTGGTCAATCCATCACGCGCTTTGGGATTCATACGATGGTCGAAAGGTATATCCGAAATATGTTGGATGCTACGCCGTCGCTAGCAAACAAACGCGTGAGTCTCCATGCGATTCGGCATACAACGGCCACTCATCTTCTTCGCGCGGACGTCGATATCAATACTATCCGCGCTTGGATGGGCCACGTCTCGGTCAACACCACAAATTTTTATGCGGAAGTGGATCTGGAAATGAAGGCTAAGGCGCTCGCAACTTGCGAGATCCGCGGGGCTGTTCCTCCAAAACGCTGGAAGGAAGATGTAGCGCTCATGCAGTTCCTACGAAGCCTCTGAGAGGGATTATGTGGCGTTGGGAACCAAATCCGCGTGCTCTTTAACCAACAACCAATTGCCAGCGCCACAGAAGTAGGGACGCCACAGAAGAAATTTTATGTGGTCGACCACATAAAATTTCGTAGGTCCATTCCACTCCCTCCGGGAAGCTTCGAGACCGGCAGGCAATCCATAGTCTCGATGAAGCCTATTTTTCGTGAAACCGCTGGCACCTTCTTCGGCATAGCGTTCTTGTACCGGCTCAAAGAACGAAGTGCAAGGTGGCTGACGCAACTTCCGGCCACTTCGCCGATCCCCGTCGTTCCCTCCACTCAGCCGCTTCGGGCCATCCCTTCGGGCGAGCGCCGACTGCGCGCCAAAGTTCAAGAACCACTTTGTCACTGGCCGCGCCTGCCTCTCGGAACTACGCCGGGCCCGTCGTCGTTCTGTCCTGTCTGCTCCGTTCAGTCGTTCTTGTCTCGCTGCGCTGGTGAGAAACAAAAACGCCCGACCGGGCAGACGAGGAGCAAAAAATGGAAGGAAGAGGGGCAGAAGCAACCGCAACGGCAGACGGTGAAAGAAATAATCACCGCCAACGTGCAATACCTCATCCAGCAGCTTGAGCAGGGACATAGCGAAACGCTCACAGCCTACCTCACCGCCATGAGTCGCTTTCACAAGTACTCTTTCGGCAATATCCTCGAAATCGCACGGCAGAGGCCGGACGCAACCCACGTGGCTGGACTCTATACATGGAACCAGCTTGGTCGCAGAGTGAAGAAGGGCGAGAAAGGCATCCTCATTCTTGCTCCCATCGTTGGGGACCAAACGCAAACTGCAGGAAGAAGCCGAGAAAGACTTGACTCGTCAGAATGTCCTAGTGCTGATTGGGTTTCGTGCCGCCTATGTCTTCGATGTTTTGCAGACCGAAGGCAAGGAGCTTCCCGAGCATGCACATGTGAACGGCGATGCAGGAGTTAACTGCGATCGGTTGATCGAGTTCATGAATGCTCAGGGCATCGAGCTTGAGTTCAACGAGCGCATTGCCCCGGCCATGGGTATGAGCTACGGCGGCAAGATCGTTCTGCTTCCGGGGCAGTCGAAGGCTGAGGAGTTTTCGACTCTTGTGCATGAGCTCAGCCACGAAATATTGCACAAATCCGAGCGTCACGCCGCAACCCACAAAAACCATCCGCGAGACAGAGGCTGAAGCCATTGCGTTCGTGGTGAGCAAAGCTGTGGGGCTGGAGACGGGAACGGCATCGGCTGACTACATCCACTCTGCCACGGCAACGCTTCGCTCTTGGCTGAAAGCCTGGAGGTCATCCAGAAATCATCCGCCGTCATTCTGGCAGCACTGAAATCGAATCCAGAATTCGAGGATCAATCGCAAGATGAAATAGTCGCCAGCTAGTCCGCATTTATGGGCGGATGGTTAGCGCTGTCAGCTCTGTCCATGTGTTGCCGATTCCGGTTCGATATCCAAGTCGACTCAAGATAGAGCGATTTCGGTAACGGCCTGTCTTACGAGTAATTCGCTTCGACTCATTACTTTTCCGAGCCTGTCCGGGATGAGGCATGATTTCATCCGGAGGTGTCATTTGAGTAGAAGACATTCTTATTTGTTTGCCGCAGTGTTGGTTGTTCCCCTTGCTTTATTCGGGCAATCGCCCGCCGCTCCACCAGCGAATCCGATTACCGCCAGCGAAAAAGGCCTCTATGGGTTTGTGAGCAACGCGGTCATTGGTGCGGCTCAGAAAATGCCGGAAGAGAACTACTCGTTCAAACCAGTACCGGAGGTTCGGAGTTTTGGTCAACTGGTCGGTCATGAGGCCGAAGAAAATTACTTCTTCTGCTCGCTGGCCACGGGTGCAGAGAATCCTGGGAAGGACATAGAAAAAACAAAGACCTCAAAGGCCGAGCTCGTAGCCGCGCTCAAGGACGCCGTTGCGTACTGCAATACAGCGTTTGAAGGCATGACCGATGCCAAGGGTGCCCAGATGACGAAATTCATGAATTTCAACGTGGCGAAGATCGCTTTATTCTCGCTCAATACGGCGCATACGGACGAGCACTACGGAAACATGGTGACTTACTTGCGAATCAAGGGAATTGTGCCGCCGACCAGCGAAAGTCCGCCGCAGCAAGCCCCGAAGTAAACCTCGGGGTTGATGCATAGGGGATCTCCAATACTTTGATCGAGAATGCGATAGAGACTCGGCGTCGAGTCGGCATTGGAGTCCAGCGAAAATTTTGACCGAATATTAGCATCATCGCCAAACCGCTCCGGATCCGTCGAACTGGAGCGGCCTTTGGCGGAAGTTTACGCCAGCGCCAGATTCATGTTGTTGATGGCCTCGTCGATCTCCCCCGTGCTCTTGAATCCGATCGTGGCACAGTCCACGCCCGCATTCCTGAAAGCGAATCTCATCGCTTTCACACGGTCGTCGTGGCTATTCTGGAATTGACCTCCGCCGCACAGCTTCATCCCGATCACACCGAGCCCTTCTTTCTTGAGCTGGTGGATGTGATCGACCACTTCGCTCACATTGTCGGGGTGATTGGTGTCCTCGTAAGTCGGTCCGTCCATGCGCGCGCCGTTGTGATTGATACGGATGAGTCCCACATCGAGCCACTTGGTGCCCGGCATCTGACGCAGTGCCGGCAGTCCATGCACCGAGGCGCCATGCGTGCGGATGATCTTTCTTTGCTGCGCCTCGAGGATTCCGTCCTGCCAGCGTTTCGTGGTCTCCGGCCAATCAGGTGTGTGTTGCCAGTGCAGCAGCATGATGTCAAAGTACTCCGTTTGCGAGGTGCGCCGCAGCTCATCAAACTTAGTCTGAGGATCTATGCCTGAGTGAAACGTAGTGACCTTGCTCATCAGGCAGTAGTTGTCGCGTGGTAAGCCCTTCAGCGCCGCGCCCAGCATCGCCGGCGTCTGGTACGCCTCAGCAGTCTCGAAGAAGCGGATGCCGCGGTCATATGCATAGTGAACGAGCCGCGTAAACTCCTGTTGTCCCAGAGTGGCCTGCACTGAACCGCCGTCCGTCCCGGTTCCGAAGGCCAGCCGCGTCACTCCCACACTGGAGCGGCCGAGCATCACTGTATCGGTCGCGGTACTTCCGGTGGCGCCCAGTGGAAGAGTTCCTACTGCAGCCATGGCCCCTGCGGCAAGACCTGTTTTTAGGAAACTACGACGTGTCGTTGAACTCATCTCGACCTCCGCGGCTCAAGCAGGTGGGCGAGCCGGATGAGTGGATGGTAGCACAGCATATTCGATCCGATCCGGCCTTGGTAAGCTCCGATACCACCAAAGAATTCTCGGAAATGATAACCCAAGCGTGCAGATGGTATCCAGCATGTGACATGATCTAATCTCGCTTCTATCGAGTTGACGTTCGAGCTTGCGATTTCCATGCGTCAGCATTCTTCAGCTGTATGATTCCCTCCCACATTATTGGACCGATCGAAACGAGCATAAGGGCAGGGAATAAGAGCGAATGATACCCGAATGCCATCTCTTGGAGGATTTTGTTTCCGCTTCTCCGGGTACATGATTTTGAAATAGACTAACTCCCACATTTAGCTTGATTGAGAAGCGGTTGGGACAACGAGATCGCCAGTGCGTCGATTGCTCAATGTCATTGCTAGGATTTTGCTATCTATGTTCAGATATTTGGGAATGCAGTGGTTTCCTGAGCCATCTGAAAAGTCTATCAGCGCTGTCGCTCTTCTTCCCTCGACCTTTTTACCCGCGTCGCCCAAAGAGCCTGAGACAGAAGAGGCGTTGCAACCGAACTGATCCGTATCCAGCGCCAGCATTGCTCACTGTCCTTCACCACTTCCGAAATGACCAGCGGCGCCAGAATGCCAGCGTTCTTCACCACCTTCCGGGCTATTACGGCCGAGGTATGCGAATGGTGGAACTCCTGCTTAATTGCCTAGCGTGAACAAATCCCCACTCGTAATGATTCATGAACAACTGAAGAGTCGAACAACCTGAATGGACGTACAAGCACACACGCGCATTCTGAGGAGGAAGTTGGCGTCCAATTGGCGTCCAATAACGGGCGTCAAGGGATATCTGAAAGTCATTTAGGGAGCCATCCGCAGCCTGTATTTTCAATGAGTTACCGCCACCCCAAGTCCTTTCACGGCGATAACACGGGTTCGAATCCCGTCGGGGACGCCAATAAATGACAAAATATGCAGAAGTCGCCGGTCTAAGAGAGTCTTGGAATCCGTACTTCATTTATTTTTTATTCAAGCGTGCATCTCCACGAAATTGAGTTGCCGCCGAAGGAGTCTTCCAAATCTCTACGGCGCTTTCTCTTATGTCACGGAGTTCCGGAATGGCGGGTCGATAGACGCGGGAGCTTACGTCCTGAGGGCCGACGACTACCGGGAACAGCAGCGTCCAATCGTTCCGCGATGGGGACGAAGGCCGGCGTGGGACCTGCCCATCGCATCTCATCCACATTTTCAAATAGTGGGATGTCGGTTCGAAGGGTTGCAAGGTTTCGAAAGAGCAATGCTCGATCCATTTCTCTTATAAGGGTGGCCGCTAAAGCACTTGCGCCTGTGGCGTTCACCCTCCATTCGCCGCTGTCGCTGGGGATGGATTCGAGATGTTTAAATTTGGCAAGCACTGCCGATGATGACTTTGCACCCCAGCCCGGCAGGCCTGGATAGCCATCGGCCGCGTCGCCTACCAGCGCCAGGTAGTCAGGAATCGACATCGGCGAAACCCCAAATTTTTCGACTACACCGGCTTCGTCATACGTTACGTTCGTCCGGCGATTGAGTTGGACGATGCGTGAGCCGTGTACACATTGAGCAAGATCCTTATCAGGAGTGCAGATGACTACCTGCTCGACACGTGTATCTTGAGCGGCTCTGGCCGCCCCAGCTGCCAGAGCATCATCTGCTTCGAATTCCACCATCGGCCAGACAACAATGCCTGCCGCTGACAGAACTTCTTCGAGCAATGGAAACTGCGCTAACAGATCTGGTTCGATACCCTCGCTGGTTTTATAGGCCGGCCACAGTGCATTGCGAAACGACTCGATTACATGGTCGGTCGCAACAGCAATGTGCGTAACACCATCACTCATCATGCCCAGCACTGACGCGACAACGCCTCGGACGGCGGCAACTTCGCGGCCGTCCGAGTCTCGCGCAGAAGGCAGAGCGTAATAATGCCGGAATAACTCGTATGTACCGTCAACAAGATGGACTTTCAAGTGGAAGCTCCGAGACGATCCTGTCGGAAGGATACTGCCTTCATCGCCTACAAGATGGAATTCTGATAATTCAGAATGCCGCCTTCGAACTTTCCAACTGATACATCTATCTGGCGTATCCCTCTTCCGCCATCCTCTTACCCATCTCGACATACATCGCCTTATCGCGCGGCTGCCAGGTACCCAGACCATCCACATAGCGGTTGTACATACAGAAGGCGGCGGCAATCAGAACGGTATCGTGGATATCGAGGTCTGTTGCGCCTTGCTGCCGTGCTTCTTCCACCAACTGCTTTGTGACCCTCTTCCCGTCGATCTGGACCTGCTCGGCGATGGCCAGCAGCGCTTTCAGCTTGGGCAAAATTTCCGCACTTCTGTAATCCGAGCAGACGGCGTCGACGAGATCTACGCTTCCATCGTTGAGATGGTTCGCAGCTGCTCCGTGACTCGTCTGGCAGAAATAGCAAGTATTTCGCGACGAAACGAAGGCAGCAATCAATTCCCTGTCCCGCGAACTAAATCCTTCATTCCCAGATGTGTGCAGCAGGATGTGAGCGAGTTCACGCATCGGCCTGGCAGTTTCAGGACGAAAAGCGAAGCCGGCGGTGATGCCAGGCATCTCTTCCGGCAGTGCAATATGTGACATATTTATTCCTCCAATGTGATTCCGGCTACTGCCAGTTTTTCAAGATCTCCGTCTATGTGGTTCGAGTCGCGGCGCAGGAACAGGCTGATTATTGCTGCTGCAAGAGCAACACAGGCCAAGCCTACGATGAAGACTGGCAAATAACGGCCTGCGCGGTCGTAAAGATGTCCCACCACCATGGGTCCAGTTGCGCCACCTACAGCATAGGCCGTCCAGGTAAGACCATACAGCACGGAAAAATGCTTACGCCCAAAGTAGCGCGCAAGCAGATAGGGAGCGACGTCCGCTTCGCTGCCAAGGCCAATGCCAAGCAGAGCAGCGCCGACAAGAGCCATCGGCGAAGTTCCCGCGAAAGCAAGAATCAGGGTACCCGCGGCGGAGATCAAAAGGATGCAGGTCTGGATACGCTGGGGTGGGAAGCGATCGATGAGGAAGCCGGTGCAAAGCCTACCAATGATGCCTGCGCCGCCGCGAACCGAGAGTGCCAAGGCAGCGGCAGAAGCGGAAATACTACGTTCCGTCAGCATTGCGGCCATGTTGGTTACCAAGCCATTTTCGCTGAATGCCGAGAGCATGATGATCGTGGCGAGGATCCAGAACGGCGCGCTTTTCAACGCTGCGCCTACGGTCACGCCTGATGCCAGGCTCTCGTCTGAACGCTCTACGGGAATTGGTCGGTTTCGCACGAGAAGCGCTGTGAGCGGTAGTCCAAGCAGAGCGATACAGCCAAGGGTGAGATAAGCGTCCCGCCATCCATGATGGTCGATCACCCATTGCGTCACAGGGGGAATCAGGATGGAACCGGTACCGCTGCCGGTGAGAATCAATGCCAGTGCGAATCCCCTGTGCTTGCGAAACCAGGTAAGAATGGTTCGCGTATAGGCGAATTGCGCCGTGCCGTTTGCGACGAGTCCTAGTATGAAGTAGGTGAGATAGAAACGGTGGATATTTGAGCTGAGCGTGCTGAGCGAAGCTAATGCTATCGCGAAAATGATGATCGAGGGCAAAATGATGCGGCGAGGCGCGAAGCGATCCAGCAGAATTCCGATTCCGGGAGAAACCAGGGCGACGGTAATCGCAGCCAGAGCGAACGTTCCCGACATGGCTTCTCTCTGCCAGCCAAAGGCCGCGTGCAGCGGGGTCAGGAATAGGCTGAAGGTGTAGGGCACAATCGGCGCGAAGCTCGTCATGACCCCCACGAAGGCCGCAACAGCTACGGGCCAACCGGCATATCGTATAGAGCTCTCGTTCTCGGGCGCTAAAAGAGTGGTACGAGCGTTCATTGGTTTCCTCCGCCCGCAACGCTCTCAGATTTGGGAGCGTATATGCCAAGAAGGTCCTGAGATGGCAGGCCAAACGCATTTACGACGCGATTAAAACAGGCAAAGAGCGCCGCGACGTGGATGGCTTCCGCAATTTGCTGGTCAGTCCAACCCATTGCGCGAAGTTTTTCGATATCGTCTGAGGTGATGGACGCCGAGTCGTCTGTAATTTTTTGCACGAAACAGATCAGCGCACTCTGCGCGGGATGGAACGAGGGGGAACCGGTATTGCATGCCATCGCTGCCGCAAGCAACTCCGGCGATCCTCCATGAACGCGCAGGAAGAACCCGTGACTATCGGCGCAGTAAGCACATCGATTACGCGAAGAGACCGCTGTGGCAATCATTTCCTTTTGCAGTCGCCCAAGAGCTCCCTCTGTGAAAAGCATTGATTGCGCGAGGCCCATCATGTGTTCCAACAGCGGCGGGTGTGTCGCAAAACATTGCAAGATCCCCGGTATCTGTGGGCGGCCAAACACTTCGCGAAACCGGGCGTAAAGCTGTGCAACTTCAGGTGGCGCATTGGTTTCATCGACGACAGGCAGATTTGCGGCTTGCACAGGCGTCGATAAATCCCGCTCCGCGAGCTGCTGATATTCGGGTATCAACATCGTTTAAAACTCCAATCTCGCAGCGAATTGAAAGGCGCGCGGACCGCCGGAGCCGAAGAAACCGCCCGCGATCGTGTCTGCTTGAAAGAAATTAGTTTGCACAGGTGCGCTCGCCGCGAACGGACTGATCGAGATGTTTCGTCCGGCAAAGTTTGCGTTGCTGGTACCGCGCACATTTACTTCGTTCAACATGTTGAAACCTTCTCCGATGAGACTCAGCGTCCATCTCTCCTGGAAACGAAAATCCTTTCTCAATCGCAGATCAAGCGAGCTGAAAGGACTGAAGAAATTTATGCCTCCGGGAACGTGCGCTATGGGACCACCGGCGTTGCACGGGTAGGCTCCGGGACAGGATGGCAACGCATTCCAGTGATCAATAGCTGCGTTTAGCTGATTACTGTTCTTGATCTCGCGGCCTAAGGCGTTACGCGGCAATATGGGTATGCGCGAGCCTGATGCGCCGGAGATATTTGCTGTTCCCGGGAGAAAAGTATCTGCCGGCACACCGGAGCCGAAGGTGTAAAGCGGCGCGAAGCTGAAGCCGTAAGGAAGCTTCGCCTCGCCATAGAGCGTGATGCGATGAAGTTCATCTGTGAGAGCGTAGCCCTTTTCTTTGCGCAGGCCGGCCGCACCTTCCACCAGATTCACTTGCTCGTCCTTATTGCCATTCTCGAGTTGATCGTCGTCTGAGTAGTCGAACGTCTTCGACAGCGTATAGCTGATGTTGAAGTCGTAGGTAACAGGACCAATGCGAGCCGTCCTCCTGCTCACGCTCGCAAGTAACCCGTCGTACCAGCTCTTTGCGGATGAATCAATGATGGTCACGCTATCCGTAATTCCGGACAATGGGTCAGTAATAAGGCAGAGTTGATTTCCACCCGGACACTGGATGTATGGAGATGTTGATGTAGTACTACGAAGGAGGCTGCCGATCAGCTGCCGCTGGCCGAAAACATGCAGGCCGTCGGCGCTTATTAACCAGTTGCTCGATATTTGTTGCTGCGTTCCGATAGAAGCTTGCTGAAACAGCGGATGATGGGATCTCTGGCCGAGAGCGACGATGCCGACGCCCCCCGTTTGATGTGGGCCGCTAAAAGCCGTTGTGATCATTGGGCTGTCAGGCGAGAAACGCGCGCCGGGAGCGAAACAATTATCCAGCGTCGCCGGTGCGCCTGTGCCCGGAATCACGCAGCTTGAGCCGCCATATTGTGTTACCGTCAGGGCGCGGTCATTCTGCACCAGCTCTTTTGAGCCCGCTTCAAGAATGACTCGATCGTAATAGATTCCATATCCACCGCGCAGCACCGTCTTACCGCGGCCGAAGGGGTCATAAATAAAGCCGACGCGCGGCCCAAAGTTCTTCGTGTCCGGATCCTTATGCAATGGCAGGACGTTCGCCATCCAGGTACATGGTTTGTCCGGAACGCTTGTGAGGGATGGGCACGGCTGGTGGGCGTCTCCCTGTCCGGTGGCATCAGAGTCGTACTCCCATCGCAGGCCCAGGTTGAGCGTCAACTGCGGGGAAACGCGCCAGTCATCCTGCGTATAAAGCCCCGTGTAGTTGTTTGTGATCTTTGGAATGGGCACAGGAATAATTGGCGCTGTGCTGTGGATGCCAACGGCAACCGGTATATCCAGGTCGTTCACGACGCCATCGCCATTCAGATCCTGGAAGCCGAAGTCGGATACCAGGATCACCGAGCCGCTGCCGAAGACGTTGATAAGCCCGCTTACCCGGTAGTGCTGGAACTCGACGCCGGCATGCAAGGTATGTCTACCTAGAGTGGCGGTGAATGCGTCGCGGAACTGGTACCGGTCCATGTGGGTTGCTTGCGGAAGATTGAAATTTGCGCCGTCGGCCAGGTCCGGAAACAACAACTCATTAGTGAGATTTAGTTCGGGATTCGTAGTGGAGGCATTGTCAGGAAACGGAGGGATGTCATTGTAGAAATTGTCGTAATGAACCGACAGGGCATTTGTCATCTTCGATCCGATGACCCTGCTCCACGTCGCTGCCGCAGAGTTGAAGCGGTTCAGCGCATTCTGCCTTTCTGCCGCCGTAGAGAACGGTGTGGACTGCGCTGCCGTTGCCTGCGCTGTATCAGTCGAGCGGTTGAAGCTATAGCGAAGGCCGAATATGTTGTTTTCATTCAGATGATAGTCAACGCGATTGGAAAGCAGCAGGTCACGCAGAGGTGCTGGAGCGGCCGTATTGATGATATAGCCGTAGAAGGGAGAGCCTCCATAAGGCGAGCCTGTGAAAACTCGCGTGCCGGTCTGGATCGCGGCATTTTGGTTGCGGTATTCCGTAGACGTGAAGTAGAAGGCCTTATCTTTGTAAAGCGGGCCGCCGATCGATCCGCCGAATTGTTCACGGTCAAATCGTGGCACTGGTTGTGAACGATCGAAAGTGGCGGGAAGGCCCTGCAGATGCCGGTTACGTTCAAAAAAGAATGCAGAACCGTGCATCTGGTTCGCACCTGAGCGCGTGATGATGTTGATAATACTGTTGCCGGAGCGCCCTACCTCCGCCGTAAAGCGAGCCGTCGCAATCTGAAACTCGGCGATTGAATCCTGTGGGAAGTTCGACAGCGTACCGCCGACTACTTCGTCGTTGTTATCGGCTCCATCTACGAGGATATTGCCGCCGCGTCCGAATCCACCGGCGGAACTGATCTCGATGGTATTGGTCTTTGTCGGATCGAAATTGGGTCCGGGCCTGTTTCCGGGCAAAAGAAAGGCTAACTCGAGGAAGTTGCGACCGTTGAGCGGTATGCTTTGGATCGTCCTCGAGGGTATCTGACCCTGCAGCATGGACTGAGTCAAATCTACTTCCTCGCTGCTGTTGCTGCTCACATCTATACGATTCGTCTGCCCGGCGACGCTCATCGTTGTATCCAGGGTGACTGTCTTTCCTGCTTCGACCTGCACGTGGCTATAGCGAACTTCGGAGAATCCCACAGACGTCAGAACAACTGTGTAGCTGGCTGGAGCAAGGTTCGACAACGTAAACACGCCGTCTGCATTGGTGGTGCTCTCACGCAGCGCGCCCTGCCGTTCATCGGCTGCCGTTATATGTGCGCCCTGCACAAGCTTGCCACTTGGATCCGTGGCGATCCCGCTAATAGCCCCGCTGGGTAATTGAGCTTGCAAGAGTGAAGCGAAAGCCAGGAGATAGCAGGACACTCCAAGCCGGACATAAAAGCGCATCAGGTCAAACTCCGAGATCATGAAACGCGGCCGTATGCGGCCGTGTGCAGGCAATGCCTGCTGGGAACAAGTGTTGCGAGGGAGGTTCAAGCGAATCCTACAAACCGTGTGGGCATCTGTCTTCAGTCTTAAGGTGGAGAAAGAATTCCACCTGCAATGACAGTGGGACAGCGCGTATGCTTCTTCGAAGCCAGGAGAACTTACGATGCCTCACATCAAATTGCCTGAAGGATTGCAGGGTATACGCGGCGCGATGGCTTTTCGCCCCGAGACGGCGAAGCCACTTAACGAACTCGTAGAAGCATTGCTTCACGCGCCCAATTCATTACCGCAGGGAGATCGTGAGATGATTGCCACTTATGTCTCTTACCTTAACGACTGTTATTTCTGCCAGACGGTTCATGGTTCAATTGCGGCGGCCTGCCTGAACGATGACCATGATTTGGTGAAAAGAGTAAAGGCCGATTTTCAATCCGCAGATATCTCAGAAAAGTTGAAGGCGTTGCTGGTCGTCGCGGCCAAAGTGCAGAAGGGCGGCAAATATGTCACCGCCGCAGATGTGGAAGCTGCACGTATGCTGGGCGCGATCGATGTCGAGATTCACGATACCGTTCTGATTGCTGCTGCCTTCTGCATGTACAACCGGTACGTAGATGGACTAGATACCTGGCAACCCCGCGACGAGGAACTATACCGGGAACGCGGCAAGAAAACTGCTCGCGAAGGCTACGTCTCGATGAGTAGAGAATACTTGGGTGAAACTGTGAGCGGAGACTGAATTTCACGAAGGCTCGAGTAGTTTTCTCAGTATTTCAGCCGGTCAGAGGAATGAGTTTCAATTGCAATTCTGCCAAGTTGACTGCGCGTTCTCCTGCTTTTGTGAAACACCTCCCGGAAGGCGGCCTTGACGGATCTTTCTGAGACTTTGAGATTCCAGATGGATTACCATCGCCAGCTGTTCGAGACTACTGTGCTTCGGAAAGCCTCCGGCGACACCAGCCTCCATTGCCTGGCGAGTAGACACATCGGCCATGCCGGCGGTAACCATAAGACTTCTCACATCTTTTTAATTCGGGAAGCAAGCGAGATCCGACCAAGTGAGGTTTTGTTATGGCCGCCATTATGGATCCTTATCGTCGTACAACGTCGTGCTTGACGATCACATTCGTACAAATAAATAGAACTCTTCGAACCGATATCTGGTAAGCTCCAGTTCCAAGCAGCCCCGTCACATCAGAGTTGTTTCAGATTACAGCGAGAAGCATCCATGCGCGGTCGGTTATTCTTCGTCGGAATTCAAATTCTCTTGCTTCTGGCGAGCGGGACAAAGACGGCATGTGCCGCTACGGACAAGACGAAAGATTCCGCCGATAGAAAAATTCAAACGACAGGCGAAACAACCTGGGACAAAGCTGCAGCCGCGAAATATCTCGACAGCCGCGAGATATGGTGGCAGGCTTGGCCTCCTGCTCACAAAGACCACGAAACATTGTGCATCTCGTGTCACACGAATGTACCCTACGCCCTTGCCAGGCCAGGCTTGCGCCAAACACTGGGCGAGCAGAAGCTCTCTGACCCGGAACAGGTGATGCTCGCCAGCGTTATAAAGCGAGTCAATCTTGGAAACCGCGCGGAGCCTTTTTATAACGACGCTGTCCATGGACCGGGCAAGACGCAGGAGTCCCGCGACGCAGAGAGCGTATTTAATGCCCTGATCCTCTCCCGCTATGACGCGCAACGAGGGCATTTACAGGATGTAACCCTCAAGGCATTTGAGAATATGTGGTCGTTCCAAGAGAAAACGGGGACCAGGGCCGGAGCGTGGATATGGCAGAACTTCCACTTCTCTCCCTGGGAAGCCGATGAATCAGAGTACTTCGGGGCTACGATGGCCGCCGTGGCCGTGGGAATCGCACCAGATGACTATCGTGACGATCCAAAAGTGAGGGACAATCTGGCTTTGTTGCGCAGCTATTTGCGAAGTCAAGCGCGGACGCAGCCCCTGGTGAATCGCATCCTGTTATTGTGGGCGTCTACCCAGTTGCCCGGTCTTATGACGACTCCCGAACGTGACGTGCTTGCCGGAGAGGTCTTTCGTAAGCAACAGCCTGACGGCGGTTGGAGTCTTTCGACATTGGGGACCTGGAAACGTCACGACAATTCAGCATTCGATCCGCGCAGCGACGGCTACGCCACGGGACTCACTGTACTTGCCCTTGAAGAGAGTGGCATGGGAACTAGTCCCGAAGTAAAACGGGGAATCGGCTGGCTGCTCGCAAACCAGGATAAAACCGACGGACTCTGGCCCGCCTATTCGCTCAACGTTCGACGCGATCCCACGTCAGGTGTAGGACGATTCATGAGTGACGCGGCTACCGCATTCTCCGTGCTGGCGTTGGAAAACAATAAACCTTAGAAAAGCTCATGGCAGGGGTTTTTAAGCATCGAGCGTCTCGGATTCCGTGCGAATAAATATTGTTTTCGAGTATGCTTAACTACAAATTCCCCCTTGTCTTTACCCCATATGCGATTGCCTGCTGAGTCTGCTGAACGATGACCGGTCTGCCACGCACAGGAACCAGTTTGCCTGCACCCGGAGACTTTCTACGCGACTACGAAATCCTTGGCCGAATAGGCTCTGGCGGCATGGGTGTCGTCCTGCAGGCACGCGACCTCAAACTGGACCGTATCGTCGCCCTCAAGTTTCTGCCTCAAATCTTCTACGGTGGTGAATCGGACAAGGAAAGCCTGCTCAAAGAAGCACGCTCTATCTCGGCTCTTGACCACCCGAATATCTGCACTATTTACGGCCTTGAAGAGAGCGATGGCCAGCTCTTCATCGTTATGGCGTATTACGATGGCGGCACTCTGGCTGGAAGAATCGCTAATGGCCCCGTTCCGCTTGGTAAAGGCGTCGAACTGCTCAGAGGGATCGCTTCGGGCCTGGCAGCAGCGCACGCTCACAACATCGTCCACCGCGACATCAAACCATCGAATATCCTGCTCACGCGGCAGAACACCGTCAAGATTGTCGACTTCGGACTTTCCAAGGCGATCAGCAACGACAGCCTGACGCAGAGTATGACGATTTCTGGAACGGCTGCCTATATGGCACCGGAGCAGTTGAGCGGCCAGCCTGTCGACCAAAGAGTCGATATTTGGGCGATCGGCGTAACTGCAGCCGAGATGTTCACCGGCCACCACCCCTTCCGGGGAGATACGCTTCCCGCCATTGCCCACAGCATCTGCAGGGATACACCCGAGATTTCCGCTGAACTGCCGCTCAGTCTTCAGCGAATCATTTACAAGTGTCTCTCCAAGACGCCCGCGCTCCGCTATGGAATCTGCGACGAATTGCTTCATGACCTGGCGCGTTTGGACCTGCGAGAGTTTCAAAAAAACAGTTCTGGACCTGAAAAATCAGCAGATTCGAAAGCGACAGCAGCAGCTCTAATCACTGGCAAAGCCTCTCAAGCGAAATCTCGCAAAGCCTCGTTGCGAAAAAAAGATATTGGCAGCATCATCGCTGCCGCTTCCGGCGCGACAACACCGAAACCGTTCACCAGGCGGTGGATAGTTCCGGCTGCCGTTATTTGTCTGTTACTGCTCGCTGTCGTTATTTTTCCAGTGCCGCGGGAACATGTGCAAGGGCTGTTCTTCGGTCCCAGGCAAAAGCATATCGCCGTGCTGCCCTTCGATAATTCCGGCTCAGATTCGGCGACTGCCCTGTTAGCTGCCGGTCTGATGGACAGCATGACCGCTGACATCTCGAATCTGGATACAAGCCAGCAGTCCCTCTGGGTGATCCCGGCAAGCGTCGTGCGCAGCGGCAACGTGAACGACCCCGTCTCGGCATACAAGCGGCTTCGAGCAACGCTTGTCGTGAAAGGGAGGCTGGAGCGAACCGGCCAACACGTGGCCATCGATATCGACCTGATCAATGCGAAGACACTGCGACAGATTGGGGCCATCACGGCGTCAAACGAGAATGGCGATCTCGCTGCCGCCGAACAGGATGCTGTAACGCAATTAGGCCGCCTGCTAAATGTGTCCGGAGCCTCTGGCGCTGTGGTCCGCTCCGGCAGCAGCACGGTCCCTCCGGCATATGATCTTTATCTCGAGGCACTTAGTTACCTGCAACGCTTTGATAAGCCTCAGAACCTGGACTTAGCCATCGATCGCCTCAAGAACGCAATCTCACAGGATCCTAATTTTGCGCTCGCCTATGCAAAACTAGGCGAGGCCTACCGGCTCAAGTACAAAGACAGCCACAATCCCAGATGGATTCAGGAGGCGCTAGCCAGTTGCGAGCGGGCGCTTAAACTTAACCCTCAATTGCCAAGTACATATGTCACTTTGGGATCGCTCCACACCCTTACCGGGAACAATGAGTTGGCGCTCACTGAATTCCAAAACGCAGTCGCACTCGACAACCGCAATCCCGACGCGATCATCGGCATGGCTTGGTCGTATGAACAAGCGGGACACCTTGACCAGGCAGAGGAGGAATACAAGCGAGCCGCGGCTCTCAATTCCAGTGATTGGTCAAATCGCAACGAACTGGCGTTGTTCTACGACCGCCATGGCCGATATTCCGACGCGATTAACCAGACAAAAGAGGCTATTTCCTCTAGTCCTGATAATCCTATGCTGTATTTCAACCTTGGCGGCTTTTACCTCGATAGCGGTGATCCGGCGGCATATTCATTGGCGGAAGACGCGCTGCGCAAATCGCTTGCACTGGGTGCCACTGACGGCGCTTATGGCAATCTGGCTTTGCTTTATCTACATGAAAAACGTTATGCGCAGGCAGCAGATGCGAGTGAAAGGGCTATTGCCTTGGATGGTCAGGAGATACTGTCATGGCGATATGCTGAACTTGCGTACTATTATCTGGGAGAGCGGCAGAAGGCAAATGCGGCACTCGACCGAATGGAAAGCCTGGCTGAGGCACAGACCTCCATGAATCCGCGAAAGGCAAGCAGTCAGTCATGGCTGGGCTTGGTTTATGCCCTGAAGGGTCTTCGAGAACGCGCCATTCCGCACCTCGAAGCAGCAATCTCTCTCGCCCCTAACGATCCGGAAGTGCTTGTAAATGTGATTCAGGCCTATAATCGTCTCGCGGATGCGAGCGTGGCAGAAAATCTGATCAAACAGGCGCAGCAGGAGGGCGTTGGGCTCGCCGACCTGCAGCTTGATCCAGATATGCAGCCGCTGTTAGCAAGAATAAAAAAGCATTAAGAACAAAAACAGAATGTTCCCCAAGGAGAAAAAAATGAGTAATCCAACCGATCGCTTAAATGAAGAGCAGACAGAGTCTTCGTTCGGCCAACCGGAAAATGAGCATGAGTTTGAACCGAGAGCAGGCGTAGCGAACTTTAGCATTCACGGCGGCAAAGGGCCTGGATTGGCTGAAGACGAGAGCGAGTAAGAGTAGATATACCCTAACATCGGAAGAGTGCGGAACCTCCCCCACGTTGAGCTATCCATATCTAACTCTCAACGGCAATGGTTACGTCTGTTCCCCGTCAGGATAAAATCTGTGTAATCCATTCTCCGCCGTTGTGTGCAAAGCGACACCGTTCGGGGCCGCTCATCGTTGCATCACATAATCATTCTTGGCAGGTTTGCTCGATAGCTGCGCTGGTGTCGGCAACTGCGTGACATCCCACCCGCCTCCGAGTGCCTGAATCAACTCGATCGAGGCAACCGCCTCCTGAATTTGAAGCGTTACGAGCGACTCCTGATCCGAAAGCAACGTGACCTGTGCTGTTGTGACGTTGATGTAAGGATCGATGCCGGTTTCAAACCTGCCCATTTCAAGATTGAGGGTAGTTTGCGCGGCTCCAACCGCTTCGTTCTGCTTAATAAGCTGAAGAGAAAGAATACGGGTTGCTGCCAGATAATCTTCCACCTGCTGGAAAGCGGTAAGAGCAGTCTGGCGATAAATGGCGACATCAGCGTTATAGGTTGCCTCGTACTGGTGGAGTTCAGCCCGGTAAAGGCCACCGTCAAAGAGCAGCTGGGAGGTAGAAGGGCCAATGGACCAGAATCTGCTGGGCCAGTCAAACGCGTGCCCAAGCTCGGATGCTTCGAATCCTCCGGTGGCGGAAAGTGTAACGCTGGGGAAAAAGGCCCCATACCCAATACCAATGGTGGCGTTTGCTTCGGCTAAGGTGCGCTCGGCAGCGGCGACATCAGGGCGACGTTCCAGCAACTGGGACGGAACGCCGGTAGGAATCGGTGGAGGCACGATCAGCAGAGGCTTTACAGCAATGGAAAAATCAGTGGCAGGCTTGCCAAGTAACGTGGCAATGGCATGCTCGTACTGCGCACGAGAAATTCCGACATTGAGTGCTGCGGATTCAGCGCTCTTGAGCGTACTCTCGGCTGCGGCGACGGACAGGTAATCGTTGATGCCCGTTTCATAGAGAGTCTTGTTGATTTCAAGCGCTTTCTTATCGGACTCAACGGTATCGTTGAGAACTTTTTCCAAAGCATCCTGACCGCGAAGTTGAAAATAAGTCTCGGCTAGAGTCGCTTGTTCGACCAGTTTTTCATTTTCGAGATCTGCGGCACTCACCTGGGCTCCGTACTCGGCCTCCCTAACCTCATTGCGGATCTTCCCGAAAAAGTCGGGTGTCCAGGATATGTCCAAAGGAAACGACCAGATCGAGCTTGTGGACCCAGCATTGGCAGTGGAACTCTGGCCGAGATTTCCCGATGATTTGGAGCGGTTCCAGGAAGGGTTGGTCGTTATGGTGGGCCAATATTGAGCGCGGGCTTCCCTGATCATGGCGCGTGCGGCCATCAAATTCTCAAAATATTGTTTGATGTTCTGGTTGTTAATTTCGATTTGTTCTTCATAGCCATTCAGCTCAGAGTCATGAAAGATCTCCCACCACTTGCCGCGGAGCATGGCGTCCTGCGGACTGGCGACCTTCCAGCCCTCGGCATCTTGGAAATTAACCGTTGATTCTTTGTAGGACTTAGCCGCCAAAGGCGGCGGGGCAGGCGCATGATATTTGGGCCCGGGGGTGCATCCGGCGATCAGTAAGCCGAGGAAAAGAGCACTGCATATCGACGGAAATGTGCGGAATCTTGAACGGTCTGGAATCTGGAGAGGCGATCTCATAATGCGGCTTCTCCCTGAGGGTGGAATGTATCGCGATGTTTGCCTTGAGCGCGAAGGCGAAGACGATCGAGATATAGATAGACTACCGGCGTCGTGTAGAGCGTAAGCAGTTGGCTCATGATGAGTCCGCCAACGATCGTGATGCCGAGGGGGCGGCGCAATTCAGAGCCGGTACCGGTTCCGAAAGCCAGCGGCAGTGCGCCAAAAAGAGCGGCCATAGTTGTCATCAGAATCGGCCGGAAGCGCAACATACATGCCTGGAAGATTGCATCGGCGGTCGTCTTCCCATGCTCTCGTTCTTCCATAAGTGCGAAATCAATCATCATGATGGCGTTTTTCTTCACGATACCGATGAGCAGGATAATCCCGATAATTGAGATGACATTGAGATCGATTTTGAACAGCATGAGCGCGAGAATAGCGCCAACGCTCGCAGATGGCAGCGTGGAAATGATAGTAAGTGGATGCATGAGGCTTTCGTAGAGGATGCCAAGGACGATATATACGGCGAGCAGCGCGGTAAGTATGAGATAAGGTTCGGAGCTAAGCGATTGCTGGTACGCCTGGAGAGTCCCGGCGAAGAATCCGTGAATGGTCTCCGGGGTGCCAAGCTGATTCTGCATGAGCTGGATGCGTTCCGTTGCCTGACTCAGCGAAACGCCCGGGGCAAGATTGAAGGAAACCGTGACGGACGGGAAAAGACCGGTATGGGCGACGGAAATCGGCGTCGTCGTAGATTCAGCTTTGGTCATCGCAGCTAGCGGAATGACCCCGTGGCCCGTATACAGATAGATGTTTTTTAATCCCTCAGGCGACTGCCAGTATGGAGGAGCAACCTCTAACACAACGTAATACTGATTGAATTGGGTATAGATGAGTGAAACTTGAGATTGACCGAAGGCCGAATAGAGTGCTGAGTTGATTGCCTGGGCACTGACACCCAGGCGTGCCGCGGTCACACGATCATAGGTCAGATATTCCGCAAGGCCCGCATTTTGAAAATCGGAGTTCACATCCTGGAAGCCCGGTAATTTCTTAATCTGTTGCAGCAGAATCGGCGCCCAGTGAGTGAGATCGGCAATATTGTCCGACTGAATCGTGTATTGATAGAGTGCGCTTGAGCCTCTGCCTCCAATGCGCAGGTCCTGAGCCGCCTGAAGAAAGACGGAGGCAACTGGCAGGCGGTTGAGCTTGGGACGAAGGCGGTTAATGATTCCGGGAGCCTCAATCTTTCGCTCGCTGAGCGGCTTAAGAGCCGTATAAATGAAACCGCCATTGCCTGAGCCCACATAGCCGACAACATTGGCAACAGCAGGATCGGCCTTGATTGTCTTAACCAGCGTCCGTATCGATTCATCCATCACCGGGAACGAGGCATCCTGGGGACCCTGGACGCCTCCAACAAGAGCTCCTGTATCCTGCTGGGGGAAAAATCCTTTGGGTATCCGGATCATGAGGACGACGTTCAGCACCACTACCATGATGAGGATTACCAGAGTCAGACCAGGGTTTACGAGCACCCATTCCAGACTGCGGCGGTAGCCAAGCAACATCCCGTCAAAAAATTTCTCGCTGACGCGGTAAAAGCGCCCATGCTCCTCCTTCTTTGGAGTTTTAAGAAGGTGCGCGCACATCATGGGCGTGGTAGTAACTGAGATGATCATCGATACGATGATCGCGGTCGAAAGAGTGATGGCGAATTCGCGGAAGAGCCGTCCTACGATGCCGCCCATGAGCAGAATCGGAATGAAGACGGCAACTAACGACATGCTGATGGAGAAAACTGTAAAGCCAATCTCCTTGGCGCCTTGGAGTGCGGCGGCCATGGGCGCCATGCCGTCTTCGAGATGCCGAGTGATGTTCTCCATCACAACAATAGCGTCATCGACAACGAATCCTGTCGAGATGGTGAGAGCCATCAGCGACAGATTATCGAGGCTGAAACCGAACAGGTACATGACAGCGAATGTGCCGATGAGCGAGACCGGGACGGCAACGCTGGGAATGAGAGTGGCGCGGCCGCTGCGCAGGAAGAGGAAGACGACCAGAATGACGAGAACAACCGAGATGATCAGGCTGCGTTCTACATCGTTAACCGAGGCACGGATCGTCGTAGTGCGATCCATGACGATGGTCATGTCGACTCCCTGCGGAATCGTGGCTTTAAGGAAGCCTAATTGACTGCGGATGCGATCAACCGTCTGAATAATATTTGCGCCGGGCTGACGAAAGATAATAATTGCGATAGACGGCTTCCCATTCAGGTAGCCGCCATTTCGAATATTCTCAGTGGAATCGACTACCTGCGCTACATCGGAAAGACGGACTGCGGCGCCGTTCTTATAACCGATGATGATCGGGGCATACTCAGCAGCATGAGAAATCTGCCCATTGACCACAATGTCAGAAGATGCAGCGTTGTTTGAGATCTGTCCGCGAGCCAGATCGGAATTCTGGGTGCTCAGAACAGACTGTACGTTTGAGAGTGTTAACCCATAGCTGTTGAGTTGCGTGGGATTGACTTCCACTCGCACAGAGGGTAATGCGCCGCCACCAACAACAACCTGTCCCACACCCTGAATTTGTGAGAGTTTCTGTTGCATCACGGTGGAAGCTTCGTCATAGAGCTTGGAGCGATCGTAGATATCAGAGGTGAGACCGATGATCATGATCGGAGCGTCAGCAGGGTTGACCTTCCGATATGTAGGATTGCCTGGCAGGTTCGCAGGCAGATAGGTTCGGGCGGCATTGATGGCCGCCTCGACATCACGCGCCGCGCCGTTAATATCCCGGGTGAGATCGAACTGTAGCGTAATCGAAGTTGAGCCCAGCGAACTGGAAGATGTCATCTCGCTGACGCCAGCGATGTGGCCAAACTGCCGCTCGAGAGGCGTAGCCACTGAAGATGCCATGATCTGAGCGCTGGCTCCTGACAGACTGGCCTGGACGGAGATCGTGGGAAAATCGACCTGGGGCAATGGAGAGACGGGTAATACGGTAAATCCTACCGCACCTGCAATCGCCACTGCGATCGTTAGCAAAGTAGTAGCGACGGGTCTCCGTATAAATGGAGCAGATATGTTCATACTTGGCTCTCAGCGCGGTCAGGGCTTGGTTTGTCGGCTCGTTTCGCCGCTCGCCGGCCCATCAATCTTTCCCCGAGACTATCAAAGAAGATGTAAATGACCGGGGTGGTATAAAGCGTGAGAACCTGACTGAGAAGAAGGCCGCCTACCATGGCGATGCCTAGTGGCCTGCGGATTTCAGAGCCGATGCCGTGACCGAAGGCAAGTGGAATGCCTCCAAGAAGTGCGGCCATAGTGGTCATCATGATGGGGCGGAAGCGCAGGAGACTCGCCTGGTAAATCGCCTCGGTAGAATCCATACCGTGTTCACGTTCCGCTTCGAGCGCGAAATCGACGATCATGATGCCGTTCTTTTTCACAATTCCTATGAGCAGGATGATTCCGATAATGGCGACCACACTGAGATCCTGCTTAAAAATCATGAGCGCCAGCAATGCACCCACACCTGCTGAAGGCAATGTCGAGAGAATCGTGATGGGGTGGATAAAGCTCTCGTAAAGGACACCGAGGACGATATAGACGGTGACCAGCGCGGCCAGAATAAGAAGTGCCTCATTCGAAAGAGAATTCTTAAAGGACGCAGCTGTCCCCTGGAAGTCGTATTGGACACTCGGAGGGAAATGCATCTCGGCGGCAGCCTTGTCGATTGCTGTAATAGCTTCGCCAAGGGATGCATCCGAAGCGAGGTTGAACGAAATGGTAACGGAAGGAAACTGACCCTGGTGATTGATGGATAGATCTTCAGTTGTGGTCGCGAAGTTGGTGAAAGCGTCTAATGGTATCGCATTCGCTCCACTTGAAGAGCTGGCTGTACTCGCCGCGCTTGACGGGGTCAGGATCTTTGTTGGTGGAGCGAGAGCATTGGAAGATGGCGTATAGAGAACAGACGACGACGTCGCGTTCGAACCTGCAGAAACAGATGCGGAAGAGGCAAACGAAGTCGAGGCTCCGGGACCACTCGTTCCAGAAGAAGCTCCTGCCTGCACATAGATATCGTTGAGCTGAGCGGGATGTTGCTGAAATGCCGGTTGAGTCTCAAGAATCACATGGTACTGATTCAACTGCGTGTACATTGTGCTGATCTGGCGTTGGCCATATGCGTCGTAAAGGGTGTTGTCGATCGTGGCCGGAGCAATGCCTAACCGCGATGCCGTGACACGGTCGATCATCAACGAGACCGCGCTGGCTCCCGTCTGCTGATCTGTAGCTACATCTTCAAGCTGGGGCAGTTTCTTGAGCTTGGCAACAAAGCGGTTCGTCCAGTCAGTGAGCTCATGGACGTCGGGATCTTCGATCGTGTATTGATACTGTGTCCGGCTGACACGATCATCAACACTGATGTTCTGCACCGGCTGCATATAAAGCTTTACGCTGTGAATATCACTAAGCTTCTTCTGCAGTCTGCGGATAATGTCCGCCGCGCTTCCGTCTCTCTGATCAAGCGGTTTTAGATTGATGGAGAAGCGGCCGCTGTTGAGCGTAGTATTCGTTCCGTCTGCACCGATGAAAGATGAAAGGCTTTGCACAGCAGGATCGGCAAGGATAATTTTGGCCAGCTGCTGCTGCTGATCCGACATAGCCTGGAAAGATATCGATTGGGGTGCCTGCGAGATACCCTGGATGACGCCCGTATCCTGTATGGGGAAAAATCCCTTCGGAATGGCAATGTAGAGCAGGACGGTGAGGACTAACGTGGCTAGAGCTACCAAAAGCGTAATCGTTTGATACTTCAGGACTGTTTTGAGAGTCCTTCCGTAGAATGCAATCATGCGCTCGAAAACTCTCTCCGATGCGCGATAGAATCTTCCCTGCTGAGCCTCTGGATTGTGGCGCAGAATGCGCGAACACATCATAGGCGTGAGCGTAAGAGAAACAACGGCCGAAATGATAATCGTGACTGCCAGGGTCACAGCAAATTCACGAAAGAGCCGCCCTACAACATCTCCCATGAACAGCAACGGAATCAATACGGCAATGAGGGACACCGTGAGGGAGACGATGGTAAAGCCGATCTGTCCTGCACCCTTGAGAGCCGCTTCCATCGGCTCGTAACCCTCCTCAAGATAGCGTGAGATGTTCTCGATCATCACAATGGCATCATCCACAACAAAACCCGTGGAGATTGTGAGGGCCATGAGCGACAGATTGTCGAGGCTGTAGCCGAGCACATACATCGCGCCGAACGTTCCGACAAGAGAGAGAGGTACGGCGACGCTGGGAATGATGGTCGCGGAAAGACTGCGCAGGAAGAGGAAGATGACCATCACAACGAGTGCGATAGTCAGCATCAATTCAAATTCAACATCGTCGACCGATGCCTGAATCGGAACCGTAAGATCCGTGAGCGTGGTGACATCGATGCCCGCTGGCAGGTTGGCCTGGAGCTGCGGAAGCAGCTTCTTAATGCTTTTGACGACCGTGATGGTATTAGCGCCGGGTTGACGTTGCACGTTCAGAATGACAGCCGGGGTCTGGTTCATCCACGCCGCCTGCTTGCTGTTTTCAACGCCATTCACGATCGACGCAACATCTTTCAGGAAGACTGGCGCGCCATTGCGAAACGCAACTACGACGTTTTTGTAGTCGTCGCTGGTTTCGAGCTGGTCATTCGCATCAATCTGGTAATCCTGCCGCGGTCCATCGAAATTGCCTTTAGCCGCATTCACGCTGGTTTGGGTTAGCGCGGTTCGCACATCTTCTAAATTGATCCCGTGCGCGGATAGCTGCACCGGATTCACCTGGATGCGAACAGCGGGTTTCTGACCACCACTGATGCTCACTAGCCCTACGCCGCTGAGCTGTGAAATCTTGGGTGCAAGACGTGTGTCAACAAGATCCTCAACCTCCGGCAGCGGCATTGACTTCGACGTGATGGCCAGCGTCAAAACAGGAGCATCGGCAGGATTAGTCTTGCTATAAACGGGGGGGGCCGGCAGTACGGAAGGCAGCAGACTCTGTGCCGCATTGATGGCGGACTGAACTTCTTCTTCTGCAACATCAATGTTGAGCGCGAGATTGAACTGCAGGACGATAATTGAACTTCCTCCAGAGCTCGTGGAGGTCATCTGACTAAGCCCCTGCAACTCGCCGAATTGGCGCTCCAGGGGGGCCGTCACGGTAGTTGCCATCACTTGCGGGCTGGCGCCTGGATAAAAGGTCAGCACCTGGATGGTGGGATAATCCACCTCCGGCAGAGCCGAAACAGGCAATTGCGTGAACGCGACGAGGCCTACCAGAAGTATGGCCGCCATCATCAGAGCCGTGGCGACCGGCCGCATAATGAATGGGCGAGACGGATTCACGGGGCGTTGCTCTCGGCTGTATCTTGAGGCAGCGGTTGTTTGGAAATGTTTACCTTTGAGCCGCTCTGCAGTTTCTCAAAGCTGCTGGTCGCCAATTGATCACCCGGATTTATACCTTCCACGGCGGTTACTCCATGATCGGAAACACCGGGCTTGATGTCCTTCAAATTTGCCGCACCATTGGCAATGACATATACGAATGATGTGTCCCCGTTGTGCTGAATTGAAGAGGACGGGATCAGAGTCACTCCATGTTCAGTGGTTACGAGCAGGCGCGTATTTACAAACTGGTTGGGAAATAAAGATCCGTCGCGATTATCAAAAATCGCACGAAGTTTGATCGTTCCTGTCGTGGTATCAATCTGATTGTCCAAAGCCAGTAATTTACCGGCCGCAATCTTCTTGGTTTGCTCTCGATCGTAGGCATCCACATTCAGACCAACTCCCCGACCTTTCTGCGCGAACACATCGGAAAGATAATCCTGAGCCAGAGTGAAGACCACGGTGATGGGCTGAACCTGAGTAATGACGGCCAGCACCGTGCTGCCGCTCGATTGCACGAGATTGCCAGGATCTACGAGGCGTAACCCCACCCGCCCGGTGAAAGGCGCGACCATATGACAATAGGAAAGCTGTACCTTATCGAAGTCCAGGGTTCCCTGATCGGATTTAACCAGCCCTTCGTCCTGGGCGACAATCTTTTCCTGATCATCGAGCTGCTGTTTCGCAATGGCTTTCCGGTCCCAGGCGTTTTGATAGCGGTCCAGGTCCATTTTGGCCTGCGCCAGAAGGTTGGTGTCGCGTTCGAGCGCCCCCTGGGCCGATTCAACCTGGGCCTGGTATTGGCGAGGGTCTATGTCGACTAGAGGATCGCCCTTGCGGACTGTTTGACCCTCCCGATAATGTACGTCCGTGATGACACCGGTCACCTGGTTGTAAATGGAAGCGGTATATACAGGTGTTACCGTGCCAATGGCATCGCGATATACACCAATATCACCCTTCTGAGCAGTAGCAACGGTAAGTGTGACGGGACCGCCAAAACCACGGCGGCCTCCTGCTCCGGCAGTCGCGGTTTTTGCTGAATCATCGTGATGTCGCAGGATAAGCACAAGAATGATTGCAAACCCCAATAACAACAGAATCCAAAGCCACTGGCGCCGCTTGCGAGGGGGCTTTGCAGCGTCACCTGAGGAGGCGCTCGGTAGCTGATGATCGGGCGGAATGGGCTCAGACAAATTTTGATCCATCTTAGGTTGTCGTAACAGCCTTCCTTAACAGGCGCTATTTTTGGAGTTTTAAAGCTCTTTGTTGAGTACCCGTCGTCACAGAAGACATGTAGGGCCAATGGACTGTTCGCTAAAACTTATGAGCCAAATTGGCGTGATTTTAAGGACGAACGAATACAGTGAATAGTTGCAACGACTTTCGTGCTCCAATGATATCAAGATCGAGCGCCGCCGGGATCAGGATGCCTGCTGAATGGGCCTCCCTAGCGGGTTCGAAATGTGCGCGAAAGTCGTTTATTTTGAACCCGCTTCCCGCCCCCCGCCCGATTCGTCGCTCGAGTAGCTTCCGGATATCTACAGCTCAGACATCATGGTAATTCCATGTCGGATCTGCTCGGCTACTGCCACTTCTGATAAAGGGGGATTTGCCTGCCTGTCTTTCGCGGTAACCTGATCGAATACAGCCGCAAGAGAGCCCTTGCTGCCGCCGCAAAGATTAGAGAAAATGAGTGCGGCATTCAATCGTCTTTGTGGCGGCTTTTCGTCGATAATGACGACCAACCACAATCCAGCGCCATACAAAAACAAAGGGGGATGGATTATGCCGCTCCTTTCGTTCCTGAGTGTTCTACCTGTGCTGGGTTTCATCTATACGATTTGTTTTGTTGTCCGCGAGGAGAGAGCTAAGCTGGCAAATGGGCTCGACCGCCCCATAAATCTTTACCGCGACTTTCCAGTCCTACAGCTCTCCCGTCCTGGCAAGCGACAGGTGAAGTGGATCTCCGCAGGAGAGTTCAAGGCCCTTTCCCGGCGATCCGACGATTTGATACTCATAGCTCTCGGGCGGCCCACTGCTACAAAGCCGATACCATTTCCAGAATCGCATGTTCTGTATGTTGAGCCGGATCGGCTGATCGACCTCTTACGGTGGCTCCCTCCCTCCTGCGGCGCGGTCCTATATGGCACCCCCGGCAGGCTCTCTTCGACGATAGGGGCGACCCGCGATCTCGCCGGATGTGCTCCCATTTATGTCGTTTACGAAACCCCGATCCACGTCTGATAGAGCTCCGTGCACCCTTCCGAATTACATCAGGCAAAGCACCTGCAGCTCATGTTTTCAATAATTTATCTTTACCCCGCCCTTACAAGTCAATAATTTATGGATTCGATTTTTGTGGGTACCAAAAATAGATGATCTCAATCATTCGGTAAGCGCTGAATTATCCTCAAACAAGAAGTGAGTACTAAGAGGACTAACTCCCATGAATACTCTTGTGACACCATCTTGGGTTAGCGAACAGCTTAATGATCCTGATCTTGTTGTTCTTGACGCAACGCTTCCTCCGGTCGGAGTTACGCCTGCGATGGACACTCATTCGCGGTATCTGGAGAAGCATATTCCAGGCGCTGTCTTTTTCGACATCGAAGATCTTTCCGACCATGCCACCCCGCTACCCCACATGTTGCCCACCCCGGAGGTTTTCTCTCGCGAAATGTCGGCTTTAGGCGTTAGCGACCAAATGAAGATCGTCATTTACGAACAGGAAGGTGTCTTTTCTGCACCGCGAGCATGGTGGATGTTACGTACATTTGGCGCTCAACGGGTTTTTATTCTGGATGGAGGCCTGCGTGCGTGGATACAAGCAGGTTTACCAACACAGTCTGGACGGGCGGATCGCCCTCCGGCTGCTTTTCACTCCAGCTTCAAGATCGATGCCGTAGCAGATTTTATCCAGATCAAAGAGCTCATTGCAAAGCATGCGCAAATCCTCGACGCGCGCTCATCTGGTCGATTTACCGGCGTGTCGCCGGAACCGCGACCTGGCATAGAATCCGGCCATATGCCTGGAGCTATGAATGTTCCGTTTACCGAACTGCTAGAAGACGGCCGCTTGAAATCCGATGCGAGCCTTCGCGAATACTTTGCGGCAAAAGGCGTTGATTTAGAACGACCAATCACCACCACATGCGGTTCCGGCGTTACGGCCGCCGTCATCGCACTGGCACTCGAACTAGCGGGAGCTAAGCAAGTCAACCTCTATGACGGCTCCTGGGCCGAGTACGCGACACACCCGGAAGCAGTTGTAGAAAAAACAATTTAGCTAAAAATTGCCAGGTTTTGACCTGTGCGTCACCCTCACTTCGACACGACTCGGCTATTCGCATTGTCCAGTTCGAGATTTAACTCAAGGACATTCACGCGGGGTTCCCCAAGGAATCCAAGTTGTCTTTCTGCCGTATGTTTTGCCACCAGTTGCTTCAATTCTTCGGCGGAAATGCCGCGGGCTTTCGCTACTGTCGGAATTTGAAATTCTGCGGCCGCCGGAGTGATGTCGGGATCAAGGCCCGATCCTGATGCCGTTACCAGGTCGATAGGTACTGGTGCGCCTGGGTTGTCACCCTGCAATTCGGCAACGCTGCTCTCAACCCGATCAATATATTTCTTATTCGTGGGTCCGTAGTTCGAGCCACCTGAGGAGGACGCATCATACCCATTCGCTCCGGCTGCGGAAGGACGACCATGAAAATAACTAACTCCGCTGAATGTCTGGCCGATGATTCGAGAACCAACGACAGAGCCATTTCGGACAATCATCTGTCCGTTGGCTTTGTCGTGGAAGAATACCTGGGCAAGAGCGGTCATCAGCAAAGGATAAGCAACTCCGAGCAGAACCGCAGTGACAATAGTGTATAGAAACGAAGTAATCAGATTCCTGCGCATAGCTTTGCTCCTAAACCAGATGAACGGCAGTAATGATCAGGTCAATGATCTTGATACCGACAAACGGCGCGATGATGCCGCCAAATCCATAAACCCACAAGTTGCGTTGCAATAGCGCTGCAGCACCGAGCGCTCTGTATTTGACGCCGCGCAGTGCGAGCGGGATGAGCGCAACGATGATGAGCGCATTGAAAATCACCGCCGACAGAATGGCGGATTCGGGAGTGCGCAAATGCATTACGTTGAGCGCATTCAGCACGGGAAATGTACCGGCAAACATCGCAGGGATAATAGCGAAATACTTGGCCACATCATTGGCGATGGAGAATGTCGTCAGGGCGCCACGAGTCATAAGCAGCTGCTTGCCGATCTCGACAATTTCGATCAGCTTGGTAGGATTCGAATCGAGGTCCACCATATTCCCCGCTTCTTTCGCCGCCTGCGTGCCGGTATTCATCGCCACACCTACATCGGCCTGCGCAAGAGCAGGAGCATCATTGGTGCCATCGCCTGTCATGGCAACGAGCTTGCCTTGAGCCTGCTCCCTTTTGATCAGGTCCATCTTGTCTTTGGGCTTGGCTTCGGCCAGAAAATCGTCTACACCTGCTTCGCGCGCAATCGCAGCTGCGGTTAAGGGGTTGTCTCCTGTAATCATGATGGTGCGGATACCCATAGCTCGCAATTGAGCAAACCGCTCTCGCATTCCGCCCTTTACGATGTCTTTCAAGTAAATAACGCCCATCACCTGGTTATTTTTGGCAACGACCAGCGGCGTGCCACCAGAACGCGCGATTGTATCGACAGCGTTGCGAACATCTTTGGAGACGATGCCTCCGCGCTCCTCTACGAATTTCGTGATCGCATCAGCCGAACCCTTCCGGATCTCGGCTCCGCCTATGTTTACGCCGGACATGCGCGTCATCGCGCTGAATGGCACAAACTCCGCATTCAACTCCTCTATGTCGCGTCCCCGCAATCCGTAGCGCTCTTTTGCCAGCACCACGATTGAGCGTCCTTCTGGCGTTTCGTCGGGAAGCGAAGAAAGCTGGGCAGCGTCAGCCAGCTGCTCATTGCTGATTCCTGGCGCTGGTACGAATTCCGCAGCCTGCCGATTGCCGAACGTGATCGTGCCGGTTTTATCAAGCAGAAGAGTGTTGACATCGCCGGCCGCCTCGACCGCGCGGCCACTCATCGCGAGCACATTGTGCTGCACAAGACGATCCATTCCAGCGATACCGATAGCGGACAGCAATCCTCCGATGGTAGTGGGAATCAGGCATACCAGCAGTGATACCAGCACGAATACAGTTTGAGGAGCTTTGGAATAGATGGCGAACGGCTGTAGGGTCACGACAGCAAGAAGAAAGATGACCGTCAATCCTGCCAGCAGAATATTGAGCGCAATTTCATTCGGTGTCTTCTGGCGTTCGGCCCCTTCAACAAGAGCAATCATTCGATCCAGAAAAGTTTCGCCTGGATTCGACGTGATCCTGATCTTCAGATGATCCGAAAGCACCCGTGTTCCCCCCGTTACTGCGGAACGATCGCCTCCCGATTCACGAATCACGGGCGCGGACTCGCCAGTAATCGCCGACTCGTCCACCGAAGCCACGCCGTCAACCACTTCGCCATCGCCGGGGATCAGCTCGCCTGCAATGACGACGACAACGTCGTTGACGCGGAGCTTCGCGCTGGGAATATCTTCGCTTTCTCCATTTGGTAGCAGCTTGTGAGCCGTTGTTTCCGACTTCGCCCGGCGCAGTGTCTCAGCTTGGGCTTTGCCGCGGCCTTCTGCCATTGCCTCGGCAAAGTTAGCGAAGAGAACGGTAAACCAGAGCCATAGCGTAATCTGCAGGTCGAACCCAAACGAGCTGCCATGTGTCTTGAGATCATGAAAGAGAAGAAGTGTCGTCACAACACTTCCGATCTCAACAACAAACATCACCGGGTTGCGCATCATTGTGCGCGGGCTCAGCTTTTTAATCGAATCAACAAGCGCCTGGCGAACGATCCGGCTATCCCAGAGTGATTTCCGGCGTTTATTGGGATGGCCGACAACGGGCTGCGTAATTTTAGTATCAGGAATTGTGGATAGGGTGGCCATATGGATATCTCAAAACGCCTTTCCAGCATGAAGTAACAAGTGCTCGAGCACAGGGCCAAGCGTAAGAGCGGGGAAAAAGGTCAAAGCACCGACAATGAGAATTACGCTCACAAGCAGCACTGTGAAAAGTGGAGTTGTCACCGGAAATGTTCCAGACGATGGTGGGACAACTTTCTTACCAGCCAGATTTCCTGCCACAGCAAGCATGGGCACGATCATGAAAAAGCGGCCAATCAACATCGCCGCTCCAAGGGTGAAGTTATAAAAATGCGTGTTCGCAGAAAGTCCAGCAAATGCGGAGCCATTGTTCCCAGTCGCGGAGGCATAGGCATAGAGAATTTCTGACAGACCGTGCGGACCATTGTTTGTTAAAGCCGTTAATCCGAAGACCGGCGATATCGATGCAAGAGCAGCCAAAATCAAAATCGATAATGGGAATATGAGCACGTAAAGCATGGCCATTTTCACGTCATACGCTTCGATCTTTTTTCCTTGATATTCGGGCGTGCGCCCTACCATCAATCCCGCAATAAAGACGGTCAGGACGACCATGATGAGGATGCCGTACATCCCTGCCCCGACTCCTCCAAACACAACCTCGCCAAGCAGGATATTCACGAGCGGCACCAACCCGCCCAGGGGCATAAACGAATCATGCATGGAGTTCACAGCTCCGCAGCTTGCATCCGTTGTGACGGTGGCGAAGAGCGCCGAGTTGGCGATGCCAAAGCGGACCTCCTTACCCTCCATGTTGCCACCTGCCTGCGCAACAGTTGTTTGCTGATCAACCCCATGCAGTAACGGGTTAGGCTGCGATTCCGCCGAGTACGCAACGATCACGCCAGCAAAGAACAAAACCGCCATCGCCGCGAAGACCGCCCAGCCGTGTCGCGGTGATTTCGTCATCCTGCCAAGTGTCACCGTAAGACCAGCAGGAATGAGAAATATGGAGAGCATCTCTAGCAGGTTGGATAGCGGTGTAGGATTTTCGAATGGATGGGCGCTGTTCGCGTTGAAGAAGCCCCCGCCATTCGTGCCGAGCATCTTAATCGCTTCTTGCGAAGCAACCGGCCCTTGCGCGATTGCCTGTGTGTCGATCACCTGCGTGACCTGCTTCCCATTGCTGTCTGTAGTGGCAGCGGTCTGGGGCTGAATCAATTTCGCAGTGTCGTACGGTCTCAGGTTCTGCACTACACCTTGCGATACAAGCACCAGTCCATAGACAACACAAATAGGAAGCAGAATCCGCATCGTCGCTCTGGTCATATCTACCCAGAAGTTACCGACGGTCTTGCTCTCTCTCCGAGCGATGCCGCGAATAAACACGACGGCGAGCGCCATTCCTACCGCCGCTGACCAGAAATTGTGCGTTGCCAGCCCCACCATCTGAGTGAAGTAGCTCATCGTGGATTCCGGGGTATACGCCTGCCAGTTCGTGTTCGTCGTAAACGAAGATGCCGTATTAAAAGCAAGGTCAGGCGCGACCGCACCAAGCTTCTGCGGATTCCAGGGAAGAATAGTTTGCAGCCGCTGAATCCCGTAGGTAAGCAACATTGTCACGCCACTGAACAGCAGCATCGCAATCCCGTATTCGCTCCACCGCATTTCGCGGGACTCATCCACACCGGTAAGGCGGTAGAGCAATCGCTCAATCGGGCGAAAAAGCGGATCGGCAAATGTGCGTTCACCCTCGAAGACACGTGCCATATAAACCCCAAGAGGTTTCACCATCACGAGGAGGACGCCGAAAAATATAAGAATCTGTAGCCAGCCGCTCCAAGTCATCAGAATTTCTCCGGACGCAGAAGCGCATAAATTAAATACACAAAAAGAAATATCGTTACTGCGAGCAACATAACTGTCTCAATCGTCATGCCTACTTCAACCTTTCACAGGCGCCAATGTATGCGATGGCTAAAGCGAAAAATGCAATCGTCGCAACGGTCAAAACAACGTCCCACATCGTTTCCTCTCCTTAAAAACGGCCTATGCACTTTTCTGCTGGGAAGATCGCGCTATACTTCGGCCGTCATCCTTGGATCGCCTCGAAATAGAGCATGCGCAGACAAACTCGCTAGAATCGCGAGCGCAGATAGTCGACGAGAGAAAGACGGAGACGAGAAGACCAAGCGAAGGCATAAGACATTCACCATAAGCGGTTCGTCTTTAGTTCACTCGATTCGCAATAAAAATTGCGTAGGAAAGTAGTTAAAAAGTTATATAGATGGCTCTTCAGGCGGCTGGCCGGGTTGAAACCGGTAGCCTACCCATGGCTCATTGATGATGTATCTGGGTGTACCTTCAGGTTCAATCTTTTTGCGAAGTGTCGCAACGAGGACGCGCAGAGATTCAGGTTGCTCCATGGCATGCGCACCCCATATAGCTGCGAGCAGTTTGCGGTGCGTCAGCACGCGTTCAGACCGTTGCGCCATGTAAAAAAGTAGATCAAATTCTTTCGGGGAAAGATGAATCTCGCGTCCGGAAACCTCCACGCGACGCTTGTCTAAATCAATATGAAAATCGCCAACTTCAAGAGGAGCCGTTTCTGTTTCCGGCGCAGTCGCTCGCAGCCTTCGCATATTTGCCCGGACGCGAGCGAGCAATTCCTGGATACTGAACGGCTTCGTGACATAATCGTCTGCTCCGGCATCAAGCGCCTTCACCTTCGAGGCTTCCTGATCTTTCACTGAGAGCACCAGGATGGGCACATTGGAGTGTGCCCGTATCTCAATACACAAAGCGATCCCATCCATTCTCGGCATGGCCAGATCGGTAATCACCATATCGGCAGACCAGGTAGCGAGCTTTTCCAGAGCTGAAACTCCATCGCCTGCCGTTTCAACGGCATATCCGTTTGCAATCAGCGATGAGCGCAGCACGCGGGTGATCTGCGGCTCATCGTCGACTACCAGAATCTTCCCTAAGATATCGTTCTGCACTCTGCTGCCTCATTCCTCTTCTGACCATGCGACCTTGATATGACACAGGCATTCTGTATTTCGCTGCTTATAGTTGCACCGCTTGAAAACTGTCTGCCGACTTAATACCCTAATGTGCAGATATAATTTCGCTGTGAACCGGCGATGGCTATTGCATTTTCTGCGTTATCTCTTTGTTACGTGCATAGTTGGATGCGTTGTTCTCGTCTACATCAAAGTTACGCATGTAAATCCAACTACAGTCGCACTCACATTCTTACTCGGAATTCTGTTCGTTGCCAATCGCCTGGGTCTTCGTTATTCAATCTACATGTCGCTCCTCGCGGCCATTGCGTTTAATTTTTTCTTCCTTCCTCCTACTGGAACGTTCACCATTGCAGACTCCCAGAACTGGGTCGCGTTACTCGCATTTCTGACAGCGGGCGTACTGGCAAGCCACCTCTCTGAGCGCGTCAAGCAAGAAGCTCGCGCTGCAAACCAGCGAAGACGGGAAGTTGAGCGCCTTTATGAATTTAGTCAGAAGATGCTGACATCCGACCGTATCTCAGATCTCCTGCAGAACATTCCCGGCTATATCGGCTCGACCTTTCATAACGAAGTCATCGATATCTATCTGCTGGAGACAGATCAGGTCTACGGATCCTCAGATGCGCAGGCGTTCCCACGAGAAGAGCTCCGGGGTGTAGCCATTCGGGCGGAAACGCGTCGCGAAGATAGCACAAACGCTTGCATTGCACCTCTGCTTCTCGGACTTCATTCCATGGGCGCAATCGGAATCAGAGGCAATATCCCGTCGCCGGAAACAATCGACGCACTCGGAAGTTTGATTGCGATTGCTATAGAACGAACCTATACTGCCGAGCGGCTGACCCGCACCGAAGCTGCGCAGGAGAATGAGCGCCTGAGAACCGCGCTGCTGGACTCTGTTACGCATGAGTTACGCACGCCTTTAACAGCCATCACCGCTTCGATCACAAGCTTGCGATCCGGGATGATTCACGACCCGGAGGTAAGGGATGAGATGTTGGCTGTTATCGAAGAAGAAAGCACCCGGCTTAATCACCTCATCGGTCAAGCCGTTGAAATGGCTCAGCTGGACGCACAACAAGTACAGCTGCAATGGCAGCCGCGGCACATAGAAGACGTTATCCAGGAAGCTATTGCGGAATGCCGCGACTTGCTTGAAAGCCACCCGGTAAAAGTCCAGCTTCCTCCTGATCTGCCATCCGTGCCCATGGACACGGATTGGATTCGCAAGGTCCTCCATCATTTGCTTGAGAATGCGGCGAAGTATTCTGAGCCCGGGAAATCTATCTCTATCAGCGCAGAGGTAAAAGACTCGTCCCTCATCACTAGTGTTGCCGACGATGGAGTTGGGATCGATGATGCCGAAAAAATTTTGATCTTCGACAAGTTTTATCGTGGACAAAGCCAGCGTTACCGCGTGCAGGGTACCGGCATGGGACTCGCCATTGTAAAAGCCATCGTGGAAGCACACGGCGGTGAAGTTGCAGTTACCAGCAGGCGCGGCTCGGGTACTATATTTTCCTTTTCTCTGCCGCTGAGCGCCGGCGATCCATTTAAGGACGACCGACGCTCCGCTACCGCGCGTCGTACACGATAGTAGGTTTCCAAATTAAAACTTCACGAGGATTGCACCTGTCACGCGGTTCTCGCTATTCCGCAGGTCTGGAGCCCAGCCTGGCAACAACGAACCCGGCGCGCCAGTATTGCCTCCTGGCGGTGTGACGCCGCCAGGCCCTGCGAAGTATGGCACATTCGCCGCACGATGGTCATACTCGAGTCGCCATGTGAAGTATTGGCTTGGCATATAGTCCACCGTTGCCGACGCGTCCCAGGCTTTGAACTGATCACCCGGGTTTTCGGTGAAATAGGGAGTACCCGAAGTAGCGGTGGCACCGTTAATCGGCGGTAGCAAAACGAGATACCTACCCGGATTGTTGATTCTCCCTCCACCGAGCGTTAGGCCGAATAAATCTTTATCGAACCAGAGCCGGTTGTAGAGCATAAAGCCGAGGAAGCTCTGCTTCGGTCCCTTGGCCGAGTTGCCTGCACAGCTCACGCCCGTGCCGGCTTGCGCATCGCCACCATGCTCGCAACCGGCATCGCCTGTTAATGAGAATGCAGCTTTGCTGAGACGAGTGGAAGTCGGATCGTCATAATACTTGTACTGGATGCTGTCGTCGGTGTGATACCGCACGCGGCCTTTTACACCTAACGCGTCCTCGCCCAAAGCATATTGATTTCCCAGAATCGATAGCTTTCCATTGGGACGCCACAAAATTTGACCACCAATGCCCGGTCGATTGTTGAACCGCCCATAAGACTGCCAGCCGTTCACGAACCATGGCTCGATCTTCAGCTTGTCCGAGAGAAAGATCTGCGTGCGAACGCCGGTAAAAAACCATGGTGTGTTAGAAGACACATAAGACGGCTGATAAGCCCAGTTGTCGAAGTTATAGTAGCTGAATAGTCCCACATAAGACATGAAGATACCGGCATCCACGTTAATTCCGTGGAGCGCATCGAAGTGATAGCCACCATAAGCTTCTGAAAGATATCGATACGCATCGGCAAGATTCCATTGGCCGCGCGAATAGCTCGAATCGTTCCGCGGTGTCGTCGTAGAGTACATACCGAACTGCGTCATAAACCTGGCACGCACATTGTCGTAATGGAAATCTCCGCCGACCCCCATCTGTGTCAGTTGTACCTCATTTGCGCGAAACACTTCGCTCGATCCAGAAATCGTGTCATCCTGCGGGTGACGGAAGTCATAGGTGTAGTCCACATCCGCGCGAATTTCCGGGGTGAAGAACTTCGAATCGAAGGCAGGCTCTTTCGTGCGCGGATTTCCATTCAGCCACGTGAAATCGGCAAATGCAAAAGGTTCGGCCTTAGCCGTCGAAGCTGTCTGGCTCTCCGGTTTTGCAGCCGATGTGGATGTGCTGGCTGATTTCGAAGATGTCGATCCAACGACCGAAACACCGCCTGTCGCCAATAACGTTTCGCGTGATGCCTGCAAATCCGCAGCAGCAGCGGCGGGATTTGCATCGCTGCCTACGCTTGATTCAGCTTTGATTTGGGCCTCAAGCTGTTCGATTCTGTGCCGCATCGCACCCAGCTCTTGCAACAAAGCCGCGTTGGAAACGGATGATGAACTACCAGCGGATGTCTCGGATTCGGAAACCGCTGTCTTTTGTTTTTCCTGTCCATCCGCGCAATAGGCAAATAATATCAAAGAACCAATTGCCATCGGCACGACGCCGGCCTTCGACCTGGAACAAACAAATGTAAACAACCGTATAAAGAAGTTCCCCTGCATGATTCCCTTTCAGCTGCACCGGGTTCACTGCCACTCAAACCCTCAGGCAGACTTTTCAGGCTATGTGTGACTACATAAAGAAGTGCGAAGGGAATCATTAAGAACTTATAAAGTCGGGGCGAATACGCTCACTACAACTCGAGGCAGACATTTATACCTTTTTTATGGCGGCTATCTTCTAATGAGCCCAGCGATGGAGGAAATCATTCTGATGGGTACATTTCGGACCTGCAGACCACTACTTGTAGAAGCCGTTCAATCTAAGGAAGCAAAGACGATCGCAACCGATCTTGGATTCAGTTCTGTAAAGGTGGGAGACTGGATCGTGCGTGGAGAAGATGGAGAGTGTTACATTCTCGACGACGCTTTTTTTCAACGGACATTCACTCCCATCCAGACCTATCCGTGGGAGCGCAATGACGAGGGCAGGCACTACGGTTCCTGACGCTACGCACTGGCAAATGGCCAGGCCAGGTGATTAGTATGAAGCAACAATGAAAGAAACAATCACCATATCCAAGGAAGATTATTTGAAGGCCATCCTCGAGGCCGAATCCGAGGGTCAAAGCGTCCTTCCAGTCACCTTGGCCCATTGGCTTTCAGTTTCACCACCTGCCGTGACCATGGCCTTAAAACGCCTGAAAAGGGATGCCTTCATCGACGTCAAGTCCGACGGGGTGGTGCGCTTGACCGCGAAGGGACGTGAGGCTGCTTATCATACCGCTCTTCGCCATCATTTGATCGAGCGCATGCTTTCAGAAATTTTTCACATGGACTGGTATCAGATCCACGATGAAGCAGAGCGTCTGGAACACGCCGTTTCGCCGCAATTCGAGGCCAAACTGATCGAAAAACTGGGCGACAAGGGCACCTGCCCTCACGGCAATTCAGTACTGCCGGAGAGTCCCGCACAGCGAAGAAAGAAAGCCCTTATTCCGCTTTCTGAGGCTCAGGAGGGCGCCGACTACGTTGTGGCCAGCCTGTATGAGCGCGACCCTAAACTCCTGCTTTTTCTGCATCGATCCGGCATCGGTCCCCAAACCCAGCTTCGCGTGATTACTCATAACTACGACGAGACCGTCGGGATTGAAACTCTCGCCGGTCCAGCGATCCTTGGAAAGCCCGCGGCGGAAAAGGTTTGGGTCAGGCGCAGATCAGGCAAGCAATTATGAATAAATTTTTTAATTAACCAGAGTTAATTACTATGACATACTTAAGCTAACAGGTATTTTCGCCTGCTCAGCCTACGTATGCAGACAGCAAGGTCGGCCGAATCCGTTTCTGCCGCATCAGACCGGCCCTCAATGCCGGATATGCATGCGAGCGTGCGACTTACGTCATCTCCTCAATTCTGGCGCCGCATGCTGGGTTTCATCGGGCCAGGCTTCCTCGTTTCTGTGGGATACATGGACCCAGGCAACTGGGCCACAGATCTCGCTGCCGGCTCACATTACGGCTATACCCTGCTTTTTGTCATCATGGTCTCCAATCTGATGGCCATTCTGCTGCAAAGCCTCTCTCTCAAACTTGGCATCGTTACCGGCAGAGACCTGGCGCAGGCATGTCGCGAACGCTATAGTAAACCCGTCTCCGTTGCACTCTGGCTCTTCGCCGAAATTGCAATCGCCGCCTGCGATCTGGCCGAGGTCATTGGATCCGCCATTGCATTGCAGTTACTTTTTGGCATCCCTCTCATTGCAGGCGTCATTATTACCAGCCTCGATGTGCTGATGATCCTGCTGCTCGAGAATCGCGGCTTTCGCTATCTTGAAGCTTTCGTCATCGTGCTGATTGGCACGATTGCGACGCTGTTTGCAATTGAAACCTTCCTCTCGCGGCCGGCATGGCATAGCGTCTTTTTTCATCTCGTCGTCCCATCGTCATCCATGGTTACCAACCCCGCGATGCTGTATATCGCTATCAGTATCCTTGGCGCGACCGTAATGCCGCACAATCTCTACCTGCACTCATCCATCGTGCAGACCAGAGACTATGAGAGAACTCCCTGGGGCAAGCGCGAGGCTCTTCGCTTTGCGAACATCGATTCGGCCGTAGCTCTCACCTTTGCGCTTTTCGTAAATGCAGCAATCCTTATCGTGGCGGCTGCCGTCTTTCACCGCAGCGGGCACACTCAGGTCGCAGAGATCGAAGATGCCTACAAGCTGCTCACTCCCCTGCTCGGCTTTGGTGGCGCCAGCCTGATGTTCGCTCTCGCCCTGCTTGCTTCCGGGCAGAACTCGACCATTACCGGGACGCTAGCCGGACAGATCGTGATGGAAGGCTTTCTCGAAATACGGCTCCCAAGCTGGCTTCGCCGACTCATCACGCGCTCGGCGGCTATCATCCCCACCGTCATCGTCACTGCTTTCTACGGAACACGTGGAACGTCGAATCTGCTCATTCTTAGTCAGGTCATTCTCAGCATGCAGCTAAGTTTTGCCGTCTTTCCGCTGGTCGCCCTCACCAGCGACCGAAGGAAAATGGGTGAGTTCTCAAACAAACGTTGGCTGATCGCGCTCAGCTACTCAGTAGCTGTCTTCATTGCCGGGCTGAATGGCTGGCTGCTGATTGCCACATTTCGCAGTCACTGAAAATGTGCGCGCAAGATGAAAGATTCGACATTAAGAATGTGCGCTGGCCGACTTCTTCAACAGTTCCAGGGCGTGATCCACATCATCCGCAATCGTAATCAGCTTGTCCACGTTGGTAAGTTTGAACAATTCGACGACTCTGTAGTTCAATCCGCAAACGACAAGCTTGCAGCCACTCCTCTGGCACGAAACATAGAAATTGATAATCGCGCCCATGCCGCCTGAGTCCATGTAGGGTACGCCCAGCATTTCAAGGATGGTTACTGCCCAGGCGCCGTTGCGAAGCTCTTGCTGGAAAATAAAGAGGTTATTGACCGTTAACGGACCCTGTAAACCGATCACCCGTACGCCGGGAAGATCGATCGCGACCGTTTCCACTAAGAGTGGGTCGTATTCCATATTGAAGAACCCCTGAGGACGCTGCAGTTAGAATAGAAGCTTACGCCCGACTCTCACTATCAGGAAAGCGCAAAGTACGCATGCATCGTTGGTCGAAGCTTTTTGTTCCTACCCTCCGCGAGGCTCCGGCAGATGCCGAAGTCGCCAGCCATAAGTTCCTCGTCCGCTCCGGATACATCCGGCAACTCGGCGCGGGAATTTATTCTTACCTGTTTCTCGGACAGCGCTCTATCAACAAAATCGTCGGTATCGTGCGCGAAGAGATGGACAAGATTGGCCAGGAATTTCTCCTGCCCGGCATTCTGCCTTCAGAAGTCTGGGAGCAGAGCGGACGCTGGAACACGATGGGCCAGAACATGTTCCGTCTGCAGGATCGCAAGGGCGCACCGCTATGCCTCGGTATGACTCACGAGGAAGTCATGACCGATATCGCGCGCAAAGAGCTGCGCAGCTACAAACAGCTGCCTCAGATCTGGTATCAGATTCAGACCAAATTTCGCGATGAGCCCCGGCCAAAGGCCGGCTTGCTGCGTGTACGCCAATTCATTATGAAGGACAGCTATTCCTTCGATATCGATGCCGCTGGACTCGACAAGAGTTTTGATCTGCACGATGCGGTATACCGCGCCATCTTCTCCCGTTGTGGCCTCAGTTTCATCGCCGTGGAAGCCGATTCCGGCGCCATGGGAGGCACACAGTCACAGGAATTCATGGTGTACACCGATGCGGGCGAAGATCTCATCGTGAGCTGTCCGAAATGCCATTACGCGGCGAACCTCGAAAAGGCTACATCGCAGCTGGCTCCTGTTTCGGAGCTTCCTCCCACCGGTGATGGTAAGCCGGAGCTGGTTTCGACACCCGGCATTGCCGTAGTTGCCGATGTCGCAAAGTTCTTCAATATCTCCGAAGCAAGCGACATTAAGTGCGTCGCCTACATGGCAGAAACAAAATATCCGAAAGGTAAGGCCGTTTGGAGTCCGGTCGTAGTCTTCCTGCGCGGTGACCATCAGGTGAATGAGACCAAGCTGCTCGGGCTTATTAAGGCCGCCGAACTTCGTCCGATGCAGCCCGAGGAACTCGAGCGATACATCCACGGTCCAGCCGGCTTCTTAGGACCGATCGGATTAACTCCGGCCAAGGCCTTGGGCGAGGATGGAGTTGCTGTCATTCTAGATCTCGCTCTCGAAGGCCGCGAAAATATGGTGAGCGGCGCAAATAAGCTCGATTACCACTACCGCAATGTCAGCCCGGGACGCGACTTCACCTGGACGATCGCAGCGGATGTGCGCAATGTGGTCGAAGGCGAAAGTTGTCCGCAGTGCGGCTCACCTCTCAAGGTGGCAAAGGCTGTCGAAATCGGACACATCTTCAAGCTTGGGTATCGCTATACCCAGATCATGGGAGCACGCGTCCTCGATCCGAATGGCAAGGAAGTCACTCCCATCATGGGCAGCTACGGCATCGGTATTGAACGTATCCTTACCGCCTCCATCGAGCAGAGTCATGATGCAAACGGCTTCTGGCTGCCGCGTTCGATCGCGCCTTTTGAAGTCGTCGTAACCGTAACTAACGTGACTGACTCGAATCTCCTCTCCACCGGCGAGCGCATCGCTGCCGATCTCGAAGCTGCTGGCTTCGACGTCCTGCTCGATGATCGCGATGAACGCGCTGGTGTGAAATTCAAGGATGCGGACCTGATCGGCATCCCTTATCGGATCAACGTCGGCAAGAAAGCTGCGGAAGGTAAAGTGGAACTAGTAACCCGCGCCAAGGCCTCGAGCGAAGATATCGAGATCGCCAACGTTGTTTCCACGTTGCAAGAAGCGCTTTAGATCAAGACCGATTTTCCAGAGCGGAGGAATGAATGTTCCTCCGCTTTTATTTTTCCAGATCATTTGCCGAGATGATGTAGTCAACGAGAGGAGAACCGTTTTTCTTCGCCGCAGGCGAAGAAAAACCTGCCCATGCTGGTTTGAGATTTTTTCTTCCTCTGGTCATCAAATGACGAAAGTCTAAGAAAAATGATCTATAACTACCAGCCCGTAGCCCTGTTAAACAACTACGATAGCTGGCCGTTCATCGCCGCCATAGTGTATCGTGTGTGCTAAGAGGTCAGACCACTTCAGGAAGTCTCATGGAACAACTTCGCCGCGATTTATTGAAGTACGCCACCGTCGGAGCCGCCGGAATCATTGCGCCCTTAAAGCTCGGAGCTCAACCGGCCTCCCACCTTCCCAGCGGCGCTATCTATGATGTCCGCGCTTTCGGCGCTACCGGAGACGGCAAGACCATCGACTCGCCGGCGATCAACCGCGCTATCGACGCAGCTGCAGCGGCGGGCGGCGGCACCGTGGTCTTCACGGCGGGCAGTTACAATTCTTTTTCTATTCGGCTAAAGAGCAACGTGGCGCTCCGCCTTCTGCAAGGATCGACAATCGTCGCCGCGGACACTCCTGCAAACGGCAATGATGGCTATGACGCAGCGGAATCCAATGTGCCGTGGGAAAACTATCAGGACTATGGCCATAATCACTGGCACAACAGTCTGATCTGGGGCGAAGGACTGCACGACATCACCATCGATGGCCCCGGACTCATCTGGGGCAAAGGGCTCAGTCGTGGCTGGAGCAAGGAACAGCCTCTAGCCGAATCTTCGCGCATCGGCAATAAAGCGATTGCGCTCAAGAACTGCCGGAATATTATCTTGCGCGATTTCTCCGTTCTCAAAGGCGGCCATTTCGGCATTCTCGCGACCGGCGTCGATAACCTGACTATCGATAATCTGAAGATCGACACTGATCGCGATGGTATGGACATCGACTGCTGCAAAAATGTTCGCGTATCGAACTGCACCGTCAATTCGCCGTGGGATGACGCTATCTGCCCTAAAAGTTCTTACGCACTGGGTTACGCCCGCGCTACAGAAAATGTAACGATCACGAATTGTTATGTCACCGGCTGCTATGAGCTCGGAACCGTACTCGATGGCACCTTTAAGAAATTTCCTCCCGATGCTCACGTGCCGCGGACAGGCCGAATCAAATGCGGTACGGAATCGAATGGCGGTTTCAAAAATATTACCGTTTCCAACTGCGTATTTGAAGGCTGTAACGGCATTGCCCTGGAAAGCGAAGACGGAGCGCTGCTTGAAGATATCGCCTTTACCAACATCACCATGCGCGACATCAGCGAATCCCCGATCTTCATTCGTCTTGGTAGCAGGATGCGCGGGCCGCAAGGTGTTCCGATTGGTGACTGCCGCCGCATCATTCTCAGCAATATCGTCAGTTACAATTCCGCATCGAAATATGCCGCCATCATCAGTGGCATCCCCGATCATCCAATTACAGATATGAAAGTCAGCAACGTCTACCTGCATCATCAGGGTGGAGGAACGGCAGAAATGGCCGCGATGCAACCTCCCGAGAGCGAAGCCGGATACCCTGATCCTCATATGTTCGGGCCGATGCCTGCGCATGGCTTCTTTATTCGGCACGTGAACAACATTGAACTGATAAATGTAGAGATCGCATCAGCGACACCGGATGCTCGCCCTGCTTTTGTGCTCGATTCAGTTACAGATGCCGACTTCTTCCGAATCAAGGTACCAGCAGATAGTCATCAACAGGCCTTCCGCCTGAAGAACACCACGAACTTCCGCGTCTTTGGCAGCCCAAAGATTAAAGATAAGGTTCTCGAAACTGCTACTTCTGAGGAGTTTTAGTCAGGCGGTCTCCGTCAGGACGGATCGATCATCTTCTCTTAGCTGCAAATATTTAACAATCACCCAGGCTGCGGCTGCAAGCGAGCCATCTGTCAAAAGGCTCGCCGCAGCCGCTCCTCGCCATGACCACTTTGGAATGAGTACAAGATTGAGCAGCAAGTTGAAGATCGCTGCTCCGGCCTGCGTGGCAGTTCGATACCATTGCGAAGCCGATCCGGTAATCGTTGTGCCCCATGCGTAATGCAGGCCGCGGATCAAAGGCAGAAGGCAAAGCCATCGCATGGCTTCTACAGCCCCTGCAAACGACGCGCCGAAACAATATGGCAGCAGAGGCGAAGCTGCAAAAAGCGCGAGAGCAATTGCAATCCCGTAGGGCACAGTCTTCCCCAGCAATCGATTCGCCAGTATCGAAGCATGCGCGATACCGCGTTCTCCTTCGCGAAAAAAATGAGGCGAAGCTGCCGTATAAATCGCATAAATCGGAACGCTCGCAACGTCGATGATTCGATACGCAGCCGAATAAATACCAGCCGCATATAGATCTCCCCTTCCCGCCAGGATGCTTTTGTCTATGTCGTTGTAGATAGAAACAGATGAACTCGAAAGTGAAAAGCTGAGCCCATCGGTCAGATCATGCAAGCGAATCATCTCGAACCGCGGCCACCCCAGGCGTGCTGCAACCAATCTGAAGGCGACGACTGCCGTCACCAGCGAGGACAACCAATAAATTTTTGTCCACAGAAAAGCTGTCGCATGTACATGTGTGACTCGGGCGAATAGATACAGGCCGAGAGCGGCGACGGTGCGAAGGATGCTGGTGAGTGCGGTAAGGCGTGCAGTCTCACCAATCTCTCCAGCTCCCTGAAACGCTCTGCTCGAAAGTATGACCAGCTTTCCTAACAACGCGTCTGATAACGCTATATATGGAATAAGTGGCCGAAGCTCTGCTTTGAGAACAAATCGGCCAAGCAGCAAAGCGAACGCGAGAACAAGGAAGAAGCCGCAGGTGCTTATCTGCAGCGCGTTGCCCCATGTGGTGCGAAACGATTCGCGTGATCGACTGATATTGCGTACCAGTATCATCTCCATGCCGAGGCTACTGAATTGACTCAGCGCGTTGATGAGTGCCACGACACCTGCAAATGCCCCATACTCATAGCTGCCGAGTGTACGGCCGATCAGCAGAAAATATATGGCCTGAAAAGCAAGCGAGATGCCTTGGCCAGAAGCCATCCATAACGTATGCCTTCGCAGACTGATATTTTCAGCCACGATGACTCTCAATCAGTTCCTCGTATTTGTCTTCCAATAGCTTTGTCTGGGAGAAAAGATCAAACATTGACTCGACCCATTCTCTCCCCGTCTTGCTCGCCTTGCACCATGCGTCGTCGTTGTTCAGAAGGAAAAGAATCTGTTCGGCAAGTGTTGCTATGTCTCTTTCCCGGGGCAAAGACTTCCGGCGCTCCGGAGGAAACGCCTCTGTAACTCCTTCCGTGGCAAATGCAACCACTGGCAGTCCTGCCGACTGGGCTTCGCAAAGAACGGTAGGTAGTCCCTCTGAATCGCCGTTCACAGCACGTACACTGGGCGCTGCAAGCACGCGCGCCTCGCTCATCCATTGCCTGACAACTTCATGCTCTTGAGCACCAAGAAAAAGAGCATCTACACCGCAGCGCGCTGCCTCTAGTTCTAAAGAGTTGCGCAGAGGGCCGTCGCCAATCATCACCAGTCTTGCCTGTGGATTTACATGATTTACAAGGGACATTGCGCGGATGAGGTAGCTCGCCCCCTTCTTCTCAACCAGCCTGCCCACAAAAAGCACGGTATTGTTTTCGCGCGAGCTTGGCCGGCGTTGTCGTTCTTTCAGGTCGACGCCTATGTGATGTACATATAACTTGTCCTCGGGAAATCCTAGAGCCAATGCTTGCTGCTTCACATGCTTGGATACACAGAGAAATAAATGGGCGTACCTCTTGAGAGCTGCCATGCGCCGCATATAGCAACGGACCGTTGGCCAGCTTTTCCACTCGTTCGCGGCACACGTCACATCGTAGCCATGCAATGTAACGATCAAAGGTACAGACAAATCTTTCGCAATCGGCAGTACTGCGGCAGCATCCACAGCAAAGTGCGCATGTACCAGTTCCGGGTTTCGCGCTGCGATGCCTTCTGAGAACGCCCTGGCGAGGCCAGTACGAAGAAATACTCTACGTTTGAACTTATTCCGCAAGGATTCGGAATTCGACAACGTCAGAACGCTGGCGCCTCGCATATCCAAGCCGCTGTCAATCCGTCTCAATCCGGCAAAAACAGGCGTAAATCTTTGGAGTACGCCAGCTTGCGCACGAATAAATGTCTCTGATGCCGGCAACAATTCGTTGCGATAGATCAACACTGTTCTCACCCTCTTCTAGACCTCCCGTGAGCGAACCCAGGTAAAACGCTCCTTGAGTCGAAGGAATGGGATTTCCCAGAAATGGTAAGAAGACACGGCCAGCAATACAGTGATACCCAACGAGAAGATCTTATTCAGCACCAGTAATGCTGGTTTGTCTTGACCCGGCCATAATCCCATGGATGGCATGTACCCTGCAGTATGCTTTTGCACTTCGTCGGCTATAAGAAATGCGGTCTCGTGAAACACATAAAGCCCAAACGATATCTTTCCCAGATATACTGCCCATCGCGGCACTCTTCCATTTGAGATCCCCAGCACCGCGAGCAGCAACAGCATAGAACCCGCCGCGACCAACAGATATCCAAAACAATATTGAGACGGCAGCACATCTACCCCGGCTCGCTTGATCTTGATCGCGTGCGCGGCGAACATCCAAAGAGAGATTCCCAACGACCACATAGTGCCGCGCAGCACCTTATCGATTCGCAATGCTTTCCCGTCCAACGCCAAAGCAAGCAATGCTCCCCACGCAAAAAATTGAAATTGTGTAAAGCTATTTACCCAAACCGTGTTGTGCGCATAGCTCTTGTCTGACGAAACCACATATATTGTCAGCAGCGAGAGCGGCACTAGAACAAGTGACGCCTTAGCAAGTGCGCGCATGCCTCCATAGTGGGCCAGCAGCGGCCAAGCCAGATAAAACTGCTCCTCGACAGAAATACTCCATAGCGAACGTAACGGTGTCTGAATCCATGGATGCAGCGCGATATACCAATTCCCTGCCAGTAGAAAATACGAGATGACGCGCCCCGGCTCGAGACGCAATGCAGGAAAGAAGTATCCTCCCAGCCAATAAGCGATTGTAATACCGAAATAAAGTGGCCAAATGCGTAAGATGCGTCTCAAGTAAAACGAGCCGATATCAATAGGACCGTAGGCTTCATCCTCGCGCCGCAGCAGTTCTGTAATAAGAAATGCACTCAGCAGGAAAAACAGGCAAACTCCAAAATTACCCGTATCTTTAATGGCTGCTACGAAGGCAACACCTGCTCCACTCCTTCCCGAAGCGCCAGCTGCCGCAAGAGAGTTGGGAATGCTATGACAGACATAGACCGCCAGAAATGCGAAAAAGCGCAAAGCATCGAGCTCTGGCCGATAAAATCTCCGAGCTACCTTTGAATGAGGTTCAGCAGCGTCAGCACCAACCAGCTGAATGGTCGCCATCTATATCCTCACCATACTGGGCCGGTGGAAAGGATCTATCGATACCGCCCGATTGTTTAGTGAGGACAACTGCCTATGTTCAAGCGAAAATATCTCTATATTCGCAACCGCTGCTACATATAACACCCAGAAGATCCCATTAAATGTAAGCAGCGTATTTTCATCGAAGTTGTAAAGTGCGATAAATAGAAGAAATAAGATCATCCAGAAGGTTCTTCTTATTCCTCCAGAACGGAGAATCACCCACAACTTGCGCCACGCCCGCAAATAGCTCAGAACGAATAAAAGAAGTCCCGTCGCACCCAGCTCAAGCCACATTTCAAGCAATCCGTTATGTGCGTGGAAGACCACAAATCGCAGAGCGATCGTGACATTGCTCGATTCGCCCCGCATACCTTGCCAGAACGCGGAAAACCCGTAACCCAGCAACGGTCGTTTTCGAATTGCAATCCAGACCTGGTGCCATATCGCGGTGCGTCCCGTGAGCGTGACATCTCGATGCAACAGTCCCATAACCATCGGCAAACAAAACCACGCTGCAGCAAGTCCCGCAATCATCGCAAAGGCTAAACCGTACAGCAAAAGAACCCGACTACCTGGATCGAAGCGATCTAAAAGACAAAGCAGTCCAAAGCAAAATATCAGAATCGCCCCAATCAGCCATGCTCCGCGCGAGCCGCTCATCACCAGCACAACCGTAAAGAGTAAAAGCGCCGCATAACGCGCAGGGTTCATTCGTCCGGCAGAAAGAAGCGATATTCCGGCGAAAACCATTGCACGTCCACAGGCATTCTTCTGAGTGAATACTCCTTGCCAGTCGCCGTGATGCCCTTGAGACGCCTCGAGCCCGATGGACGGGGCGAAGAAAGCAAGCGCCGCGCTTGCTAAAGCCAAGAGCACCATAGTGGATGTAAGGATTGATAGCTGCTCCCGTATTTGAAATCTCGACGCAAAATACAATCCAAACGCGGCTGCCAATGCAAAAGGAATCGAACGCCTCGCAGTCGTCGTAGCATCCTGGGACCAGACGGTCGAACATATGCTGAGCGCGGCAATCGCGGCAGTCCATTGCAGAGCGAATGCGAAGTGACGTAACCGCTCAATATATCCGAGAACGAGCATTGCGATGGTCGCATTGATAAGCAGTTGCGAACCAATGCCGGCGACCTTCATCAGGTTCGTAGCCGCCATGTGCGTCATTTCATTCGCTTCATTTGGAGCGATACCCGGAATGGCTCCCTGCATAGCGAAGAAGGCCAGGACACAAACACACAGAATTTGTTCCACCTCTATCGCCGAGAACGTTTTTGTCAGTGGCAACGAGTATCTTTTATCGGGTGGCATAAATAGCCGCCGCGGTTGTCGATGACACGATTCCGGCGGTAGCCAGGATCACGTGTTTCGTCATGCTGAAAGGAATGTAAAGAACGTCATCAGCCTGCAACTCCTTATCCGGCTGTTTACCTTCCTCGATATCTTTCAAAGGCACGATACTGTCTTGATAGCTGCCATTCGCTTTCCGGATGAGCCGTGTATCATCCTCCTTCGCGGTCTTGTTTGCTCCGGCAGCCATGGCTACCGCCTGCAGTATAGTTATCTTCGCGTCGTCCTGCATTACGTAGCCGCCAGGACGCGACACGTCTCCCATCACATACACCAGACCTGCTTTGGGCACCAGAATCGTATCGCCCGGATACACTATGACCCCGGCCTGCCTTAAATCCGTCGATGGATTGTTGGGCAAAAATGCTTTTTCTACACCGGCTTTATCCACCCGCTGCACCGTAATATGTCGATCTGCAATCTCCGTCAGCCCACCTGCCAGTGCAAGAACATCCAACAGATCGCGAGGCGTGGTAAGTGGAAATGCGCCCGGCTTCTTCACCTCGCCAAGAACAGACACATTCTGCGTCGCATATTCTTCAATCAGGACTGACACCTGCGGATGATTAAGAAATTGGCCATTGACATACTGTTGTGCAATCATCCGCGCCGCTTCCGATGGGGTCTGCCCTGCAACCTTCAATGTTCCAGCAAGATCTAGGTCAATTTCGCCGGAATCCTTTACCCGTACCTTCTGTTCCATATCAGGCTCTCGGAAGATCGTGATATGCAGAAGATCGCCACGGCCAACCTTCAAGCTTTCCTGCGCGGTAGCACCGTTCGATTGGTAAACCACGGGAACAGCCTGACCATCGACTCTGCTACTGAACGCGCCGAGCAGTAAAAGAACAGCAACGCCAACTGTGAACTTCAATTTGCCACCCTTCCCCCTAACGACCGGCTCCGGTAGCCGTAATATTCATAGAAAGAAGAAGAGCGGACCGGCACGGCATTCAACACGGCTCCCAGCACTGTTCTCTGCGGCAACTGCCGAGCAATCGCACGATAGCTACGCTGCATTGCTTTTTTTTCGGTCACTCCGTGGCGTGCAACCAGCAGTACCGCATCGCTTATCTGTTCCAGCACAATGGCATCTGTAACTGGCAGTACCGGCGGTCCATCTAGGAGAATGAAATCATAGTCATCTTTCCATTCACCCACTAGTGTGCGCATTCTCTTGGAGCCGAGCAGTTCAGACGGATAATCAGGCACCGCTCCACCGCAAATCGCATGAAGGTTCGGAATGCCTTCCACCACTTCCGGCATAGCAAGGCCATCTGTGAGAGCTGCACTCAGTCCGCCTGAGGCGTGCAGTCCAATGCGTTCATGCAGAATCGGCCGGCGTAAGTCCGCATCTACCAGCAGTACCCGCGCTCCCTGTTGTGCAAGAACAGTAGCCAGGCTCAATGACACCGTGCTCTTACCCTCACCAGCCTTCGCGCTCGTGATCAAGAAAACCTTCGGAGCATCGCTACTGTGTGGAAGCACAAGCGCTGTGCGTAAGGAACGCAATGCTTCGGCAAAAAGGCCGCGTGCCGCATCAGGATTCTCAATCTGTCCGGCAGGCGGAAGCTTAGCCGCTTTCGACAGCACCCTTCTCTCGCTAGCGCCGCCGTTCCTCCTGTTAAATGCAGGAATCAACCCAAGCAGCGGCACACCTGTCAGCTTTTCCAGTTCTTCGCAGGTTCGGATTTTCGTATCGGTCAGTTCGCGAAACAAAGCCGCACCAGCACCAGAAATGAATCCCGCACCGATCGCGGCCGCAAAATACAGCATCGTATTCGGGCTTTTCGGATGGTTTGGCGGTGGAACACGCGCAGGATTCACAATCGAAATATTCGTCGATCGCAAACCCTCGAGCACGCCTGCCTGCTTCAACTTCGCGACCAAACCTTCATAGACCTCACGGCTGCCATCCGCCTCCTGCTTCGCTAAACGGTAGGCTGTCGTCTTATCATTCAGGCCATTCACCAGCTTTCTCTGATTTTCGAAAGCTGCTTTTGCTGACGTCTCAGTGCGTGCCGCAATCTCATAATCCGTATGTGCGCGTTCTCGAATGCGACCCACTTCGTCATGAATGGATTTCTCGATGCCGTCGAGTTCAGCCTGCAGTTCTGCGATACGCGGATACGCCGCGCCATAACGCACCCGATCCTGATCAAGTTCGGCGCGCATGGATGCCTGTTGTACTCTCAGATTCTGAATCAGCCCCAGCGAGTTCGCGATCGGCACTGGTCCGCCGAGTGTTGCGTTTCCGCTTAGCCCTGAGATCAGCTCAGGATCGCCGCTTTCAGCGATGCGGTAAACCGCCTGTTTTAAAATCCGATTCGATTCAGTCGCTGATAAGGCATCGTTCAAGCTCTCAAGACGAGAGAGCATCACGTTATGCGATTCGTCCTCGCCGAACATGCCAGTAGCCCTTTGCAGAGCAATGGCTCGCGTCTGCGATTCTTCCGTCTGCCTCCGCAAGCCATCCAGTTGCGTCGTCAGCCAGTTTGAAGCCTCGGCCATCGCACGAAAGCGGGACTGGAAAGCATACTCGATCAAGGCGTTGATGAGATGGTTCACCACATCTGCCGCGACCGTAGGATCCGGATTCGCATAGCTGATGCTGATCAGGCGAGTGCCTGTCACCGGCTCGACCTTCAAATGGCTGGCAAAAATCTTGAGAACGACATACCGTCGGTTCGGAGCGCCATCGAGCGGCACATTCATTGGCTCGACCGGCTTCTTCCAGAACGTCATCCACCGTGGCGGTTGATTCTGCCCTGACCGCTCGCGAGGATAGAAATCCCGGCTCGTCTCCAGATTGAGTTCCCGAATGACCTGCAGGGCAAGTGAATCCGACCGAAGAATATTTACTTCGGTTTCCAGGCTAAGGTTGTAATCCAAAGCATCGGAAGCGGTGCCGGCCTCACTCCCCATTACACTGTTGTCCAGTCCGAAGGCAACGGCATTGTCTCTTTGAATTTGAATTTGTCCGATCGCTTCGTACCGTGGTGTCGCCAGCAGGCAATACAGCCCGGCTGCTGCTATAAATGACACGACAACCAGCAAAAAGCTCGCGCGCCGCTTTCGTATAATCCCAGTTAAAGCGCCTAACGTCCATTTATCTTCGAAGATAGTTCGAAGATCCGGGGCCCTCTGCAATTCTGGGAATACTGTCGCCATACTTCCTCTCAGGCGCTGCGCATCATTACAGACGAGCCGTCAAAATCAAAGTCAAATTCCATCTCGCAGACGCCGGAATCCGTCATCGCCGTCCGCAGGCGCTTTCTATCTTGTGTCTGCAACAGCAGAAAGCCGCTTCCTCCCGCGCCTACCAGCTTTCCTCCGGTCGAGCCGCCGCGTACGCGCGCGAGTTCGTACAGGTGATCAATCTCGTCATTGCTCATTCCTACAGTCCTGCGGCGTTTGCGTATCCAATGTTCATGCATCAGCCTGCCGAATTCGTGGACCGCTCCTGATTCCAAAACACTTTGTATTTCTCGTCCCAGTTGTTTTACAAAGTGAAGTCCGTCCAGCATGGCTTTATCTTGCTGTTCAGAACGCTTCTGCTGATCCATCAGCAAAGTGGAGGCGTTGCGCGTCTGCCCCACAAAAAAGAGCATTAACGAATCGCGCAATTCCGTAAGAGCTGTCTCATCGATTCTCAAAGCCGAAACTCTCACTGAGCCGTCTTTCTCATACTCTTGGCAAAGCAGCCCGCCATATGCTGCGATATATTGATCCTGCTTGCCTACAGGCTCATGCAAGCGATTCATCTCGATCTCCACCGCCTCCTGAGCCAGCGTTTCCGCGGTCACGCGTTTACGTGCATATGCGTGTAAAGCGTGAGTCAGACCAACAAGAAATGCTCCTGACGAGCCTAAACCTGTACCTGCAGGCACGTCAGCAATGCTGACGATCTCCAGCGGTGAAGGAGCCTCATGCATCTTCAACGCTTCGCGCAGCAAAGGATGCCGTATCTCCTCATAATTCAGCGCATGCTCCGCGTCTGAATATTTCAGGAAATATCCGGGCAAAAAGCTCCTGTTAATCGAAATGTAGACATACTTATTAATTGCCGCCGATATAACAAAGCCACCGAATTCGTTGTAGTAGGACGGCAGATCGGTACCTCCGCCTCCGATCGAAATGCGCAATGGCGTCCGGGTAATGATCATGCCTGGCCACCAATAGAAGCCACCAGTTCGCTCTCTCGGGACATGCGTAATCCAGCCAGCATCTTTTCGGTCGCGCGAAATCCTTCCGGCGAACCTATCTCATAAAATCGTTGCGAAACTTCACAGGCAGCCAGCCTGCCCTCCGTAGCCAATCGTGCCATCGTATCTGCTAGATCGAATGGCGCCGTTTCAGGCCACGCCTCCAACACATCAGCAGAAAGCACACTCAATCCGTAATCGATGTATCGCAAACTATCGTCATGGTTCCACTTGTCATAACGGATAATCTTTCTATCCCACACCTCGACATTGCTTCTCTCCAAGAGACCCTCGTTGCGCCACACAGTCATTAAGGCCGCCTGCCCGGAAGCGACAAATGCCTCCCACACGCGCACTGGATCAAGCGAGAGATAACTGTCTCCATACATGACAAAGAAACGTTCGCCCAGCAGTGGCAACGCGCGTCGCAACGCACCACCCGTGCCCAGGAGCGCATCTCCATCGTAGGAATATCGAATATGGCAACCGAATCGCGAGCCATCCCCGGCGAATCGCTCGATCTGCTTGCCTAAATGTCCGCAGCACAGCACCACCTCGTTAAATCCCTGACTGACAAGCAATCGCAACTGATGGGCAAGGAATGGCTCTCCACTGATCGGCAATAATGACTTGGGCACGCTTTCAGTGAACGGATGCATGCGCGTAGCCAATCCGCCGGCTAATAATGCAAGAGGTGGAAGCGCGCTAGGCATAGGACACTCTCTCATCAGCGATCATGCTCATCAACGCCAGACGCATCGCCTCGCGACTTGTATAACGGGATCGCCAGCCCAAGCTTCTTAGCCTGTCAGAGTTGAGACGCACGACCGGAACATCGCCCTTCCAGCCGCGATCACCTCCCGAATAAACGAGCTGGGGCATCGAATCCAGTTGAAGACACTCGACCGCCAACTCAGCAATTTCCGTGACCGTAATCGCATCCTCAGGCGATACATTGAAAACGGCAAACGGCTCGCTGCTGTCCCGCTCAACATGCAGAAGAGCACGCATTACGTCAGAAACGTGAATATACGATTTACTCTGCGTGCCATCGCCTAAGATCTTCAGCACCTGTGGATTGGTCGTTAACCGCCTAACGAAGTCAAAGCCCACTCCGTGTGTTTGTCGTGCACCCACAACGTTCGCGAATCGAAAGGCACAAGCAGTCAGATCAAACATCGCGCAATAGCTGGCAATCAGCGCTTCTCCCGCGAGCTTACTTGCGCCATAAGTCGATATCGGAATCAGCGGACCATGATCTTCATATGCCACTTCCTCGCCAAGGTCGCCATAAACGCCGCTTCCTGAGGCATACAGCAACCGGTTGACACCCGATCGGCGCATCGCTTCCACGATATTGTTTGTCAGGCATGTACCTTGGTGAAAATCAATTTCGGGTTCGACGGCGCTGCGGGCAATATCAGGATTCGACGCAAGATGTACCACGACATCATGTCCTACCATGGCGCGTGTAAGAACCTGGAGATCCGTCACATCGGCGCGCAGAACACGAAGCCTGGCGTCTGACCCATGCTGCTCGTAATGCCACTCGCGTCCGGAAGACAAATTGTCGTAAATCGTGACTTCTTCAGTCGAAACCTCGGCAAGCAAAGCATCGACCAGATGGCTTCCGATGAATCCGGCACCACCCGCGATGAAGTAGCGTCTACTGCGATCGTTAGCCAATCGTGCATTCAACATAGGCAATCACAAACCACTGCAGCTAGCTCTGTCCGTCCATGTATATCCGAACCTCCGAGCCTTCAACGCCGCTGTCGCAGCGTGAAACGTCCGAGACCCGATTCAATCTAAAAATAAGTGATTTGTAGGTAGGAAGCTAACAGAACCATCGTCAAATGAAAACATTACCTAAGTTTTCTGGTGAAACTAAAACTTCTTGACTAACTACCGTGTTTCTAGACATAACTATCCATACTCTTAGTTAATAACATTTTGTAATTACTGCCTTGCTTGTCCTTGGGTTCTTCGTTGCGAAGCTGCCACGGGATGTCCCATGTCAACAGGGTGTTGAGGAGTGGCCTTGCGCCGAAGCTCGATCACGATCGGTCTGCCTGTCTATAACGCAATGCCCTATCTTCCTGAAGCAATCGAAAGTTTGCTTCGGCAAACCGTCCGGAATTTCCGTATTCTCGTGATCGTCGATGGCGCAGATGAGCCTAGCCTTCGTTATCTCGAAACGCTTCACGATCCGCGTCTGCGTATTCTGTCTCAGCCGCATTCCGGGCTTACAGTAACCTTGAACCGCATGCTGCACGAGACAGAGACAAAATGGCTCGTACGCCAAGACGCTGACGATGTATCTTACCCAAGCCGCATCGAACGCCTACAGGAGCAGATGGCTTGGCATGAGAATGCCGGCATGTTCTATTCGCTTGCGGAATACTATCCTGCCAGCCGCAGCCTCGGTCTTTTCCGTTGCACCCGCGGCTCGCCGCAGCAGCTGCGGCAGATTGTGCAGTCGGGTTATTTGCTTTCCATCTGCCACCCATCCGTAGCTCTCAATGTTGAAAAAACTCTTGCCATAGGCGGATATCGAGACCTCACCCACAGCGAAGATGCCGATCTGTGGTGGCGCATGGCCCTGCATTACGATGTCCATCTTCTCCCGGAGGTCCTGATTGGCTTTCGTCAGAATGCCTCGAGCATCAGTTCCAGGAATGCCTATCTTCAAGAGTTGCATGGGTTGTACATTCAGTACCTGCTGCTTTCGCATCTCGACAGCCGCGATCCGTTACCTCTGGCTGACATAGCACCGCTTCTCGAAGACGCGATCCCCGCGACACGCCTTGCTGCTAAGCAGCACCTTCGGCGCCTGAATATGCATCTAGCCGCAAAACATTATGGCAGTGCATTTGCGTCCTTGCTTCGCACAGCTCTCGCCTCGCCCGCCTACCTTCTTCAAAGATTGCGGGACGAATATTTCCCTGGGGGGATGATTGCGAATGGTGTTTCCCCAACCTTGTTTCATTGCAGAAAGGAAGTCTTCTGGCCATGAGCCTCAGCGCGTTTCTTGAGCAAGGGCTTCTGCAGTCTAAACGGATGCCGCTTTCATCTACGCGACGATGTAATATCGCCGATGTTCCCATCGATCGTCTGACGATGGATGAAGCGGCGACGGCGGTGCTGGATGGATTACGGAATAGTTTCGGCAAAGCGCCCATTCTTATCATGGGACCAAACGCTCAGTTGATAACGCTCGCACAAAACGACATTCGTTTCTATCAGGCGCTGCGCGCTTCATCCCTGAACGTTCCTGATGGAATTTCGATAGTGCTTGCTTCCAGATTGTTGGGCCAGAAGATTCCGGAACGCGTACCGGGAGGCGAGCTGATGGAACGCCTCTGCCGCGAAGCAGCAGATCATCAATTGAGCATTTTCCTTCTCGGGGGATTGCCGGGTGCAGCCGTCGAAGCAGCACTCCGGCTTCAGGCTCGATATCCCGCTCTATCCATAGCGGGCGTCTATTGCCCTTCCCGTGGATTTGAACATAATCCTATCGAGTCGGCTCATATTCATCAGCTCATCACAAAGTCATCCCCCGACCTCCTGTTTGTGGCCCTTGGCGCCCCCAGGCAGGAAATGTGGATGCTTCAGAATTGTCCTTCTCTTCCAGTAGGTGCCGCTATGTCTGTCGGAGCGGCATTCGACACACTCGCAGGACTGCGCCGTCGCGCCCCGCTGTGGACGCAGAAGTTAGGCATGGAGTGGCTTTATCGTCTTGTTCAAGAGCCTCGGCGTCTTTGGCGCAGATACCTGATCGGCAATACTCACTTCATTTACCTTGTTCTCCGGCAGCTCTTTCTGTTTGAGCGCCAGAATGAACAAGCGCCCATAAATCAATCTCAGGAAGCCGGGATTTCTCTCCAGACCGCATGCGGATCATGGAGCACCGATCCACAACCATAACTCCCGGATCAAACGGAAACTATGCTCGACATAAATCATTTTCGTACCAAACTCTTCTGTGATGGTGCCAACCTCGGCAGCCTGCTAACATGGGCCGCCGATCCGCGTATCAAAGGATTTACAACAAACCCCACGCTCATGCGGAAATCACATGTAGTCAACTACGAGATCTTCGCGCGACAGCTTACAAAGGTAATCTCTGACAGACCCATTTCATTTGAGGTGCTCGCCGACGATCCGGAGGCCATGGAGCAGGACGCGCTTACGATCGCTTCCTGGGCGCCTAACATAAATGTAAAGGTTCCAGTTACAAATACGTGGGGCGCATTTACGGGCTCCAGCCTGCGTCGTCTTTCGAATGCAGGCGTGCCTCTTAATGTCACCGCGTTGTTCACACTGGAGCAGGTTGAGCGTGTCGCCGACTGCCTCGATCCGGCAAAGCCGGCTATCATTTCTATCTTCGCCGGCCGCATAGCGGATACAGGTATTGATCCAGTTCCGCTAATGCGTCAGGCTGTTCGACTTCTGGAGCCGCTGCCTCACGTAGAGCTCCTCTGGGCAAGCCCAAGAGAGATTCTCAACATCTTTCAAGCTGAAGATGCCGGCTGCCACATCATCACACTCGTCCCTGAAATACTCGACAAACTAAACCTGATCGGCAAAGATTTGGACGCCTATTCGCTCGAAACCGTGCAGATGTTTTACCGTGACACATGCGCCGCTGGCTATCACGTCGAAGCGGCCAAGACATCCGGGATGCTGGCTCTTTCATAACAGGTAATGATCTGAGCTGCTCTCCACAAATCATCGGCAATGCAATCAGCTCCGGTCTGCGACTGCGTCATCGGGCTTATTCCGATCGTGCGGGTGCCTGCGGCGCGCCCGCATGCTATGTCGCTTACGCGGTCTCCAATCATCCAGGATTGCGCGAGATCAACATCGAAGCGGTCCCGCGCTTCAAATAAAAAATATGGAGAAGGCTTTCGACAGCGGCATGCCCCCGTAAAATTTGGATGATGAAAGCAGTAATAATAATCGCTAAAAACGATGCCTTCAGCTGTAAGTAGCATCTCAAACTTCCTGTGAATCTCCTCCAACACTTCCATATCGGCCTTGCCCTTGGCATGGTTTGGCTGATTCGAAACCAGGAATAAAAGGTAGCCGGCATCACGCAATAACTTCAGCGCCGGAACCACCTTCGGCAGCAGTTCGAACTGCTCAGGCGTAAGTGGAGACTCATAGGCCTCCGTCGCAGAATTCCACACGTTCCGATTTAGCACTCCATCCCGATCGAGAAAGACCGCTCGCCTCATACCAGGACCGTTGTCGACTCCCATTTCATTTCATTTACTTTCAGCCGCGGATGAGAAACAACCAGGTGCCATATCACTGCCTGAAAAGCTTCTACCAGCGGTGTAATGGAATCGTCTAGCACTGTCGGTATCACCACACAGGCATCCGCAATTTTGGCTGTACATCCCCCATCCCTTCCGACGACGCCCAGAATTCGCGCTCCAACACGGTGCGCCAGTTCAAGGCTGCGAATGATATTTGTACTGAGAGGAGGGATCACGCTGCCTCCGCCCACAGAAAACACAAACACTGCGTCGCGTTCATGCAGCCGGCTGACACGCAACCAGTTTGCATAACAGCTTTCCCATCCATCGTCGTTGGTACGCGCTGTTAACTCCGCGACGTTGTCGGTGGGCGCATAGCACTCTATCCCGGCGATCTTGCGGAAGTCATTCACCGCATGACTGGCATGTGCCGCGCCCCCGCCTACCCCCAGAAAAAACACGCGACCGTGATTCGAGCGCACATCCACCAACAGCTCTATCATTCGATCGATAACATGTTGGTCAAGCCGGACAGCAATCTCTTGAGTAGCTTCGAGAAACGCTCCAATATAGTTAGTCATAGCCTGTCATCATCTCCGTTTTTCCGGTCAGGAACGACTTCCTCGACCGTCTTTTCCGTATGTTTCGGTGTCTCCTCGAAAATAGTAAGAATCCCAGGAAGAGAACGAGCGAGCGAGCGGACGGATGTCCATCCTGGAAATAAGTTCGCAAAAGCTCACAGACAACCTTGACCCCGGCGCCGTTCTTTCGTGCACGCGATACACACTCAGTCGCAATAAAAAATGAATATGCGCGTCGGCTCATCACGGAACGCGCTTCCTGCGCCCATTCGAGCGATGCTTTCCAGTCGGTCGATTGACTAACGCTTCCACTCTGTTCATCGACATACATCACGGTGAGCGCTTCCGGAGCCATCGCAATCTCCACGTCAGGCCGACGAGCCGCCTTTATCAGCCAGTCCCAGTCCTGATGCAGTTTCAGCCCCTTCAGAAAAGGAAGATCCAGCAGAAGATCGCGTTTCGTCAGCAGTGTTGACGTTTGCAGCATGCCACCGCCGTAGCCCAGCCCTCGACGGCAAAGCAGGTATTCACTCACGTCTTCTCCCTTCTCATAAAGCCTGTACGGAAGCATCCGGGTCATACCAGCTCGAAGATCCAACAGCTTCGAGCTCACAATCGGGAATAGTGCGGATACTGACGCCGCTACTTCCATTTGACGTTTCAGCTTTTCGGGCATCCAGGTATCGTCGTCATCCAAGAAGGCAATCCACTCACCGCAGGCCGAGCGAATACCGATGTTGCGAGCCTCGGCGCCTCCGACATTTTTCTCAAGTGTGATCAGCCGCAATCGCTGGTCGCCAAACGTGCCCAACACGCTTATGGTCTCGGGATCGAATCCATCGATAACTACGATTACTTCGAATGGCGCATAACTCTGGGCAAGCGCACTTTTGACAGCAGCCGCAACCTGCCGTGACCGCCCGCACGTAGGTATCACCACGCTCACCGCCGCCCCTTCGGACACGCTGGCTCCCTTAGCTAGATACGTTGAAAAGTTATTCAGAGAATACAAATAGACATATGCTTGGTATAGGAAGAACTTATAGAATCTGAAACTTAAGTAATGCAGATTAGAATGACAGCGCAGTGCCCTCAAATAAAAGCTTTGCCATCCGCGCCGGTCAGCTCAATTCCTAGGCAAGCACCTCCCACGAAAAGTTATCATGTCTAATAGCTTATGAAGAGCGGCGCATACATCCTGCGAAAGCTCTTTGGCCCCTCGGAGCGATCCCCGGGCCATCTCATCCCACGCTGGATCTTTCTTCGCGCTCTAGGCCTCATCTATTTCTCAGCCTTTTACTCGCTGCTCTTTCAAATTAGAGGCCTGATTGGCCCCGCCGGCATCCTTCCCGCTCAGCAGTATCTTCAGTCCGTAGACCGCTCTATCCCCGGGGTCATGCAGTTATGGTTTGCGCCGACTCTGCTCTGGCTCTCGGCTAGCAACCACGCGCTGATGACAGTCACCGTTATCGGCCTTGTCGCCTCCGTGTTGGTAGTTGCGAACGTCTGGCCGCGAATGACTCTGTTCATCTGCCTGCTCTGTTTTCTTTCTTTCGTCAGCGCTGCCAGCGACTTCTCCAACTACCAGTCCGACGGCATGCTGCTCGAAGCAGGCTTCCTGGCACTCTTTTTGGCCCCGCGCGGGCTCTGGCCAGACCTCGGCGCGTCCAGCGCGCCTTCGATCGCGAGCCTTTTTCTTCTGCAATGGGAGTGGTTCCGCATCTACTTTCAATCGGGCCTCGTCAAGTTCTTGAGCGGCGACCCCGAATGGCGTCATTTCACCGCCATGGACGCGTACTACCAGAACGGCCCTCTGCCCACCTGGATCGGCTGGTACCTGCAACATCTACCCCATTCATTTCACGCCTTCGCCACCGTCGCAACCCTCGCCATGGAGCTTGCAATCGTATTCCTGCTCTTCCTGCCGCGCCGCTATCGAATCCTCTGCTTCTTCATCGTCACCCCTTGGGAAGCCGTCGTCATCCTCACAGCCAACTACACTTTCCTGAACTATCTCGTCTTGGCTTTAGGTTTCCTGCTCCTTGACGACCAATGCCTCACACGCTTCGTCCCCAAACGTTCTCGCTCAAAACTTTCAACAAACAAGCCCGAACCACTCCCTGCATCAGAAGAAGAAATACTCAAACCAAGCCCCCAGCAGCAGCACGCCGCCGCTCTTCGCCTCGCTATCAGCGCTGTCTTCCTTACCTGGATCTTCTACGCCACCGCCGCCGAACTCATTCACATGCTATGGCGAGCCGCTCCTTTGCCATCAGCCCCGGTCGTAGCTCTCGACCCCTTCCGGATCGCCAATCAATATGGCCTCTTCGCCGTCATGACGCGCGGTCGCTATGAAATCGAATTCCAAGGCTCAAACGACGGCCAAAACTGGACCGCCTATCCCTTCAAATACAAGCCTCAGGCCCTCGATCACCCTCCCGGCATCTACGCCCCCTATCAACCTCGCTTCGACTGGAACCTCTGGTTTGCCTCGCTCGGTGACTGGCAACAGAACTCGCTCGTCCCTCTCACCGAGGAGCGCCTGCTCACCGGCAGCCCTGATGTTCTTGCGCTCTTCGCCGGAAATCCGTTCCCGCAGCCGCCCAAATACGTCCGCTCTGTTTTGTGGCAATACTGGTTCGCGTCCATGGCGGAGAAGCGCTCCACAGGACTATGGTGGAGAAGACAGCTGCTGGGACAATACGCGCCCACGCTCACCCGCAAGCCCGACGGCGGCTTTGACGTCGTCCAATGGCCGGAACCGCTGCCGCCCCATGACTGAGACATCCAGCCTGTTGCTCGAGCACAAGCACCATCCCGCGCATGGTCGCCACGCCATCGTGATAGGTTCCGGGCCGAACGGCCTCGCCGCCGCCATCGCGCTCGCTCAAGCAGGCTACGGTGTCGATTTACACGAAGCGCAGCCGACCATCGGAGGCGCCACTCGAACCCTCCCGCTCACCTTACCCGGCTTTCAGCACGATTTTGGATCGGCCATCCACGCACTCGTCCCCGGCTCACCTTTCTTCTCACCGCTACCGTTGAAGCAGCACGGCCTGGAATGGATCTACCCACCCGCCCCGCTCGCCCACCCGCTCGACGACGGCACCGCCGTCATTCTGGAGCGCGATTTGAACGAAGCCGCCCGCGCACTGGATAAAGATGGCAAGCGCTGGCGCAACCTCTTCGCCCCCCTGGTGCACAACTGGAAACAGCTCTCCAGCGAGGTCCTCCAACCCGTCCTCCATCTTCCCAAACACCCGTGGTTACTGGCCCGCTTCGGAATCCCTGCAATGATGCCGGCAAATCTCTTCGCCAATGCCGTCTTCCAAAACGCGCGAACCCGAGCGTTATTCGCCGGTATTGCCGCACATTCGTTCCTGCCACTCAACGCAATCCTCAGCTCATCCGCCGGCATACTTCTCACAGCCGCCGCCCATGCTGACGGCTGGCCCATGCCTCGCGGCGGAGCGCAAGCCCTTGCCAACGCGCTCGCTTCCGTCCTAACCGACCTCGGCGGATGCATCCACACCGACTCGCCCGTCACATCTCTCGACGCCTTCTCACGCGACGCGCTCTTTCTCTGCGACGTAAGCCCCCGCCAACTGCTCGCCATCTCCGGCCACCGCCTGAAGCCAAGCTTCCGGCAAAAACTCGACCGCTTCAAGCCGGGCTCCGGTGCCTTCAAAATCGACTACGCCCTGTCCCAGCCCATTCCATGGAAAGCCGCCGACTGTCTCCGTGCCGGTACTGTGCATCTCGGAGGTGCGTTGGAAGAAATCGCCGCCGCCGAATACGCGGTAGCCGCAGGTAAAATCCCCGACCGCCCCTTCGTCCTGCTCACGCAACCCACACTCTTCGATCCATCGCGCGCTCCCGAGGGCAAACACATCGCCTGGGCCTACTGTCATGTTCCCAACGCCTCTACTGTCGACATGACTGAACGCCTCGAAGCGCAAATCGAGCGTTTTGCTCCAGGCTTTCGCGACTGCATTCTTGCCCGTCACATTTCAAGTCCGGCGACTCTTGAATCCATGGACGCCAATCTCCTCGGCGGCGACATCAGCGGCGGCGCTTTGAGCCTGCCTCAGATTCTCTTCCGGCCAACATGGCAGAACTATGCCACTTCCGACCCAAACATCTTCCTCTGCTCCGCTTCCACGCCCGGAATGGCCGGCGTACATGGCATGTGCGGCTATAACGCTGTACAGACCGCATTAAGCCACTCATTACCATTAGACTTGCCCACATAAACATCCTTTATACTGGTGTTTCCCTCGCCTTCGCGTTATAAGTCCTATAAACCACTGCAGCGTTCCATCAAGCCCAACCGCAAAAAACGGGACATCGTATACATGGATTTTGAGCAGCTCAGAACTTTCCTGGAAGTAAGCCGACTGAAAAGCTTTTCCCGTGCCGCGGAGAAGCTGGGCGTCACGCAGCCCGCAATCTCTGCACAAATTCGCTCACTGGAGAACGAAGCCGGCGCGCGCCTCTTTGATCGCGACGGCGGCAAGGTAACATTCACCGCTGCCGGACGTCTCTTCGAGCCCTTCGCCGAACATTGCCTCCAGGTCCATAGTCACATCATGGTGGCCATCGGCGAACTGCACCGCTCTCCGCGCGGCGAAATCTCCGTCAGCGCCAATGAAGCCACCAGCCTTTACGTTCTGCCGACCGTCTTCGCCCAGTTCAAGAAGCAGTACACACGCGTCAACCTCTCCATCGTTCGCGCCGACCGCGCCAAATCCCTCGAAGCCGTTCTCAACCGCGAAGTCGACTTCGGCATTGTTTCCCTTCCGGTAAAAGACCCGCGTCTTCTCGTCGACATCATTCACAAGGACGAGCTGGCCCTCGTCATTCCTAAAAGCCACATTCTCGCCAGTCGTGACCAGATCAAGTTCGCTGAAATTCTTCAATATCCTCTGCTGCTGCCCAAGCATGGCCGCCAGCGCGAGCAAATCAACGATCTCTTCCGCAATCACGATGTCCAGCCGCGCGTTACCATGGAAGTCGATTCCAGCGAATTGCTGAAGCGCCTCATCGGAGCCGGCCTCGGCATGGGTTTTCTGCCCCGCACCAACGTCCGCGAAGACGAGCGTAACGGCCTGCTGAAATCACTGAAAGTCGACGGAGTGCGCCTTAACCGCGAACTGGCTCTTGTCTTCCGCAAAGACAAGACGCTCACCCGAGCCGCCCATGCCTTCCTCGAAATCGCCACCGGGCGCGCCCGCCCCATGGCCGCTCCAACTACAAAATCTCGTTAAACAGGTCACTCCTGACAAACTGCCGTCATTCCAAAATTCAGAAACAACCGTCATTCTGATCCTGAGGAACGAACGGGGAAGAACCTCCAACAAGCCATGCACCTACTCGCACCCTCCATCCCCCTCCTTCTGACGACCAGCGGGAGGAAGAATCCCAGACCGGCTCGTTCCGGGATCCGCAAAGTCGGTGGCGGAAACTACTGCCGCGTCTTTGGCAAGGTTTACGGCTGGCCACGCCTAAGTGCGGGGTAGGTCATGGAAGCGGTTTTGCCTGCTTCCCCTTAGCCTTTCGCGAAGCCTTGGTCTTACCCAATCCAACCGCAGGAGCATATCCCGTCGACTGCCTTACCGTAAGCTTCGTCTGAATCGGCCATGACCTCCGCGTATGGGCATGCGTTGGCTCCACGTGCGAGCGCAATGCGGAAAAGGCAGCGCGCGCCAGATCGTTCCGCGCCATCCGTACCGTAGTGAGCGGCGGGTAAACAAACTCCGCCAGGTGGATATCATCGAACCCGATCACGGAAATATCCTCCGGGACGCGTATCCCGGCCTTCGCCAGGACGCGCAATGCCCCGATCGCCGTCATATCGTTCGAGCACATCACCGCCGTCGGAAGATCTTTGTTCTTCAGAATCTCTTCCATCGCTCGGGTACCCCCTTCGAGCGTATGGTTACCTTCCACCAGCCACTCCGCGGCAGGCTGTACGCCAATCTCCTCTGCCGCGCGCAGGAATGCGGCCTTGCGAAGCTGGCAGGACTTCTGGTGGATAGGCCCGCTGATAAAAGCCAGCTTGCGATGACCGAGCGCCGCCAGGTGCTGCACGCCTTCTCGAATGCCATGGTGGTAATCCACTGCCAGCGTGCTTACCTTCTCGCTCGGTGAAGCCGCATCCACAAACACCATCGGAATATTGCGCGAAACCAGTTCATCCAGCAGCGGCTCTTCAATGCCGAAAGTCATCACCGCCACGCCTTCCACATTTCGCTCGATCATCCGGCGAATGCAGATCTCCATGCGCTCCGGATCGTAGTTGGTGGATCCGATCAGAATTTCGTAGTTGTTCTCAATCGCAAAATCCTCAAACCCCTGGATCAGCTCCGGGAAAAAGGGATTCGTGATCTCCGATATCAGCAGCCCGAACAACCGGCTCCGGCCTGAAACCAGAGCGCGCGCCTGCGTATTAGGAAAGTAGTTCAGCTCCTCAATTGCCTTCCATACTCGCCGCGCAAGATCCTTATCCACCGTCGGAACGCGGTTAATCGTGCGCGAAACCGTTGCAATCGAGACACGGGCATGTTCCGCCACGTCGCGAATATCCAGTCGTTTCTTCTCGCTTTTCCTTTGTCGCGGCTTCTTCGTCATCACGGGTTGAGAGGGGCTTTTCACTTGACTTGGCAAGTGTAAATTGCATAAGGTCAAAGCGCCAGTAAACGTTTGCCGGAAAAACGCTTTACCAGAAACAAAAAAGAAATAAGCCATTTCATAAATCGCTTTAGTAAGATGAGCACGTCAGTTATTTTTCCCCACCGCCAATGAGGACAGAAGTTATGCTCGATGATCTCCGCTCCCAGGTCCTTGAGGCCAATCTGGAACTCGTCCGCCGCGGCCTGGTCCTCTATACCTTCGGCAACGTCAGCGGCATCGATCGCCAGACCGGCCTCGTCGCCATCAAGCCCAGCGGCGTACCTTACGAATCCATGCAGGCCGAGCATATGGTCATCACCGACCTCGAAGGGAAAATCGTCGAAGGCAATCTCCGTCCATCCTCTGACCTCGGCACGCATCTCCTGCTGTACCGCGAGTTCCCTTCCATCGGAGCCGTCGTCCACACGCACTCTGAATACGCAACTTCCTGGGCGCAGGCCGGACGCAGCATCCCCGCCTACGGCACCACGCATGCCGATTACTTCTACGGTCCCGTCCCCGTCACCGAAGAACTTTCCGACAGCGACATCAACGGCGACTACGTGCATAACACCGGCCTCGCTATCGTTCGCCGCTTCCATGATCTCGATCCTGCCGCCACGCCTGCTGTCCTCGTCGCCGGACATGCGCCCTTCTGCTGGGGCAAAGATCCCGCAGACGCAGCGCACAACGCAGTCGTCCTCGAGGCCGTGGCCCGAATGGCCTTCTTCACCGCATCTCTCAACCCGGACAGCAAAGGCGTGTCGCAGGCGCTGCTAGACCGCCACTATTTCCGCAAGCATGGCACTCACGCCACCTACGGACAGAAAAATTAAGCCAGTGAATGACAGGTACAAGAAATGAACGTTCGCCAACATAGCCGAGGCACAACACAATATGCTGCTTGAGACCGCCAGCAAACTCACCTTCCACCCGTCTGCACTTGCTCTCCTGCTGGAGTCGTCAGGCAAATCGCTCGCCCACCTGAACGGCGTCGACATCCTTGTCATCGCGGTTTACTTCGCCATCGTCATCTTCATCGGCTTCTATCTCAAAGGCTCGACCAACACCAGCGAAGAGTTCTTCATGGCTGGCCGCGAGATGACCGCCTGGATCGCCGGCCTCAGCTTCGTCTCCGCTAATCTCGGCTCACTTGAACTCATGGGCTGGGCAGGATCCGCGTATCAGTACGGCATCCTCGCCACCCATTGGTACTGGATCGGCGCTATCCCCGCCATGCTCTTCCTCGGCATCGTCATGATGCCCTTCTACTACATCTCGAAGACTCACTCGGTCCCCGGCTATCTGCACCTGCGTTACGGCGACGGCGCCCGCGCACTTTCCGCCGTCAGCTTCGCCTTCATGACCGTCCTCATGAGCGGCATCAATATGTATTCGATGGCCATCGTGATGAAGGTCGTCCTCGGCTGGAACCTCAACTTCAGCATCTGGGTCTCATCCATCACCGTCGCCCTCTACGTCGCACTCGGCGGCCTGCGCTCCGCCATCTTCAATGAAGTCCTTCAGTTCCTGCTCATCTGGCTCGGCGCACTGCTCGTGCCCATCCTCGGATTGATCGAGGTCGGCGGCTGGACCAATCTCCGCGCTCAAATTCTCCAACGTCTCGGGTCAGGCGAATACGTCCATATGTGGAGCACCCTCGGCCACTTCCACGACAACCCCATGGGCGTCCACTGGACGGGCATCGTCTTCGGCCTCGGCCTCGTCATCAGCTTCGGCTACTGGACCACCGACTTCCTCGTCGTCCAGCGCGTACTCTCCGCGCACAATCTGCGCGCAGCGCGCATGGCTCCCATCATCGGGGCCGGATTCAAGATGGCCGTGCCCTTCATCGTCATCCTGCCCGGGCTGCTTGCCCTCTCCGTACTTCCATTCCATCTCGTCGGAGAAACCCAGGCCGTCGCCACCGGCCAGCACAGCTATAACGAAGTCCTCCCGCTCATGCTCGTGCGCTACTGCAGCCCCGGCCTGCTTGGCCTCGGCGTCACTGCACTCATCGCCGGATTCATGTCCGGCATGGCAGGCAACGTCAGCGCCTTCTCGACCGTCTGGACCTACGATCTCTACGGCGCCTTTATCAACAAGAAAGCCACCGACAAGCATTACGTCTCCATGGGCCGGTGGTGCACCTTCGTCGGCGTGCTCATCTCCGTCGGCACCGCATATCTTGTCCAGCACGCAGCTAGCATCATGGACTACGTGCAGGCGCTCTTCAGCTTCTTCATCGCTCCGCTCTTCGGAACCGTCATCCTAGGCATGCTCTGGAAGCGCGCCACCAAGGCCGCCGGCTTCTGGGGTCTGCTCGCAGGTACAGGAACCGCCGTCGGCCTGTGGGCATGGGTACACTTCGACCCTTCAGCCTTGCGCTACGTTGCTCTTTCCGCTGACGCCAAAGCAATGGCGGAAGACATGTACCGCGCTCTCTGGTCATGGCTCGTCTGCGTCATCGTCACCATTGTCGTAAGCTACATGACACAGCCCAAAAAAGAATCTGAGCTCGAAGGCTTGGTCTACGGCGCCTCGCGCATCCCTGAAGAGCGCGACGAACACTGGTACCAGCGTCCCATCGTCTGGGCCGGAGTCATCGCTGTCCTCTTCGTCATCCTCAATGTGATTTTCTGGTAAGGAGAGATCATAACCATGCGCGAAGCAATGTCGATCTGGTTTTTCGCCGGCGTCCTCTTCCTGCTCTATGGCATCATCATTCTTGCCGAGGGCTTCTGGGAGCTGTCTCATCCTCCCGCCAACCCTCCAGTGCTCTTCAATCTGCACCCATCGATATGGTGGGGTGCGATGATGACCGTCGCAGGACTGGCCTACACCGTCCGCTTCTGGCCACGCGTTAAAAGATAAAGGAACACCACTCGGGTGCCACATGTTCGCGGGGCCGAAGGCGCAGCTAACGTGGGGTAGTTCGGAGATTTAGAAATTGACTGAATGACGGGGCTTTAGCCCTGAGGGAAACTCAAAGGAACCCACGAAATGAAAAAGCAACTTACATTTGGAGTCATTGTCGGAAGCCGCGGATTCTTCCCGCATCACCTCGCCAAAGAAGGCCGCGAAGAGATGATCAAGGCGCTCGATGCCGACGGCTACAAAAGCATCGTGCTCTCTCCCGAGCAGACACAGCATGGCGCCGTCCAGACTCCCGATGACGCCCGCCACTGCGCCGAGCTTTTCAAGCAGCACCGCGAAGAGATCGACGGCATCATCGTCACGCTGCCCAACTTCGGCGAAGAGCGGGCCATCGTCGACGCCATCCGTCTCTCGACGCTTAAAGTGCCCGTGCTCGTGCAGGCTACGCCCGACCGCGCCGACATCATGAAGATCGCCAACCGCCGCGACAGCTTCTGCGGCAAAATGTCGGCCTGCAACAACCTCATGCAGTACGGCATCCCCTACTCGATCACCGCGCTCCATACCGTCTCGCCCAGCTCCGATGCATTCAAAAAAGACCTCGCCTGGTTCGCCGCCGTCTGCCGCGTCGTCAACGGCTTCAAGAATCTCCGCATCGGAGCCATCGGCGCGCGCCCAGCGGCCTTCAACACTGTGCGCTATAGCGAAAAGCTCCTCGAGCTCAACGGCATCTCCGTCGAAACCCTCGACCTCTCAGAGATTCTGGGCCGCATCAATCACATGAACGACACGGACGACGCAGCCCAATCCAAGCTCGCCGCCATTAAGTCTTACGTCTCGACCAGCGGCATCCCCGACGCCGCCCTCATGAAAATGGCCAAGCTTGGCGCCGTCATCGATGGCTGGATGAAGGAAACATACTGCACCATCAGCGCCATCCAGTGTTGGACATCGCTCGAAGAATACTTCGGCGTCGTGCCCTGCACCGTCATGAGCATGATGAGCGAAAATCTCTTCTCCAGCGCCTGCGAAACCGACGTCGTCGGCGTACTCAGCATGTACGGCCTCGCCCTCGCCTCGCAAACCCCAAGCGCCCTGCTCGATTGGAACAACAACTACGGCGAAGATCCCGACAAGGCCGTCTGCTTCCACTGCTCCAACCTGCCAAAGCACTTCTTCGCCGACGTCCGCATGGACTATCAGGAAATCATCGCCGGGACCGTCGGCAAAGAGAACACCTTCGGCACCTGCGTGGGCCGCGTCAAAGCCGGAGCCATGAGCTATCTCCGCTTCTCCACCGACGACTTCAACGGAAAAATCCGGGGCTATGTCGGCGAAGGCGAATTCACCAACGATCCGCTCGAAACCTTCGGCGGAGCAGGCGTAGTGAGAATCCCCAAGCTGCAAAAGCTCCTGCGCATGATCTGCGAAAGGGGCTTCGAGCACCACGTCGCCGCCAACTTCTCAACCGTCGCCAGCCCCGTATACGAAGCGGCCACCCGTTACCTCGGCTGGGACATGCACTACCACGAAGACCCCAACGCTTAACAATCTGGGTGCCCCACGTTCGCGAAGCTAACGTGGGTTAAAACGTACCCAAACCAACAGAAGCAAACCAAGGAACAAAGATGTCCACCATTGCAGGCGTAGATTTCGGAACCCTCAGCGTTCGCGTCACCCTACTCGACAGCGAAAAAGGTCGTCTCGCAACAGCGAGCGCCGAGTACCCGCTCCATCGTAAGCGCGAAGACCCCGACTACGCCACGCAATCCCACCAGGATCAGATGGACGCCCTCGTCAAAGCCACGCGTCAGGCAATCCAAGACGCAGGCATCGATGGCACACAGATCGAAACCATGGCTCTCGACACCACCGGCTCCAGCGTCATCCCCGTTGGCGAAAACCTCCAGCCGCTCGACGACTACTACCTCTGGTGCGACCACCGCGCCAAAGAAGAAGCGCAGCAGATCACCGAGCTCGCCCACAAGGAAAACCTCGAAGCTATCGAATGGTGCGGCGGCGTCTACTCTCACGAGTGGGGCTTCGCCAAGCTCCTCCACTGGCTCCGCCACAACCCCGAAAAACGCGAGCATTTCGTCACCGCCTTCGAGCACTGCGACATGGTCGCAGGAACTCTCTGCGGCATCAATGACGCAAAACGGGTAAAACGCAGCGCCTGCGCCATGGGCCACAAATGGATGTGGAATCCCAAATGGGACGGCCTGCCTTCACAAAAATTTCTTTCCGATCTCGATCCGCTCTTCGATGGCATCCGCGAAAAGCTGTCAGGCGATTACGCCACGTCGGACAAACTCGCAGGCCATCTCTCGCCCCAATGGGCCGACGCCATGGGACTTCGGGCCGGAATCCCCATCCCGGTTGGAGCCTTCGATGCGCACTGGGACGCCATCGGCGCAGGCTGCCGCGAAGGTGACGTCGTCAACGTAGTTGGCACTTCCACCTGCATCATTGCCATGCAGAAGAAGGCCAACCTCGTACCCGGCGTCTGCGGCGTCGTTCCCGGCAGCGTCCACCCGAATTACACCGGCGTCGAAGCCGGCCTCTCCGCTACCGGAGACATCTTCGAAGCTATTGCCCGCCGCGCCGGACACAAAGTGTCGGAATTATCAAAGGGCCTCGAAACCTACCGCGCCGGACAGACTGGCCTCCTCCGCCTCAGCTGGGACAACGGCGACCGCACTGTCCTCGTCAACTCCGAGCTGGGCGGCGTCACCCTCGGCTGGAACCTGATCCACACCGCGCAGGACGAGCTCTTCGCCGCCATTGAAGGCACTGCCTTCCACACTCGCATCATCCTCGAGCGCATGGCCGAGTACGGTGTGCCTGTCGATCGCGTCATCAACGCCGGAGGCATCCCGCAAAACAATCAGGTGCTGAATCAGGTCTACGCCGATGTACTCGGCAAGCCTGTCCTCGTCCCTGCCGGAATTCCCACCAGCCTCGGCTCCGGCATCTTCGCCTTCCTCGCCGCCGGAACCTTCTCGACCGTCGAAGAAGCGCAGGAAAAGATGTGCCTCAGCTACAAGACATTTGCGCCAAATCCGGCAGCAAATGCGACTTATAACCGGCTTTTTGCGCACTATAAGCGGCTTTATTTTGCCCTGGGAAAGCGCGGAGCAGAAGCATCAACGCTGGGCGATGTACTGCCGGAGCTGCGCAAAATTGCGGCTGAAGTCACGCGAAGGGTTTAGCCGGGATACCCCCTCCCCCCTGGTGGGTGGCTCTTTCCTTTATTTTCAATGGTTTAGAGGGGGATCATCCCCTCCAAGCTGCTGATTCCAAACAGTTTAGATGGGTTCTAGTGTTTTCAATCACTTAGCGGAGGATTACCTTAGTTTTATCCCGAAAGACTGAAGAATTTGGCGGGTGAGTTTTCCCCGCTTCACTTTACTGGGGTGGAAATCCTCTGGTAATTTTCCCTATATATTCAGGATATCAGTTTCAGCGATATAATCTGCCAAGTTACAGCATTTTTAAATATCTTATAATCAATAACTTGCAAGAAAAATCGCTGAGGTGGGTCTTGACAAGATTTGCGATGCGAACCTCGGCCCAAGGAGAAATCTATGAACGCCGCTGTTGTCCACGCTTACGATGCTCCTCCCAGTTACGCCTCCTTTACCGATCCTGTAGCAGCTGATGGTGAAATGCTCGTCACCGTCACAGCCGCCGCCCTTCACCCCATCGTGAAATCCCTGGCCAACGGAAGCCACTACGGCAGCACCGGCAAGTTCCCATTCATTCCCGGCGTAGACGGGGCAGGAAAGAAAGAGAATGGCACCCGCGTCTTCTTCGGAGCTGGGCGGCCGCCCTACGGCACCTTCGCCGAAAAGACCATCGCATCGCCCTTGGTCTGCCTGCCCCTGCCGGATACGCTCGACGACGTGACCGCAGCCGCCATCGGCAACCCGGGCATGTCCTCCTGGGCAGCTCTCAAGTTCCGCGCCAAATTCGCTACCGGAGAAAGCGTTCTGATCCTCGGCGCAACCGGGGTAGCGGGCAAACTCTCCATCCAGATCGCCAAACGCCTCGGAGCCCGCCGCGTCATCGCCGTAGGCCGCAACCCGCAGGCATTGGAGGAATTGAAAAGTTTAGGTGCCGATGCAGTCATCGCATTAGGGCAGGAACACGACGCATTAGTCGCCGCTTATCGCAAGGAATTCGCTGAAAATGGTGTCGATGTTGTGCTCGACTACCTGTGGGGCGAGCCAGCCGAAACCCTCCTGAGCGTCGTCTCGCAAAAAGGCCTGCAGCACAGTTCGCCACGCATCCGCTACATCCAGATCGGCAACAGCGCCGGCCCGAACATCACTCTGGCCGGGGCCACCCTCCGCAGCTCTGGACTCGAACTATTAGGCAGCGGATTCGGCAGCGTGGCAATGGAGGAAATCGGCAAATCCGTCGGCGAATTCTTTCAGGAAGCAGCGAAAAAGCCCTTCGTTTTTGATGTGAAAGCCGTCCCATTGCGCGAAATTGGCGCTTATTGGAACGCTTCCGAGCAAGGAACCCGCTTGGTTTTTCAGCCTTAGTTTGTTTCTGTGCGAACCCCACCCTTCGCCTTTCGCTCTGGATGGGACACCCTGGTTTTCGTACGAGCGAAGTAGATTCCGTCTATCGATTATCCTGGAGATCCTTCGCTTCGCTCAGGATGACGGTCAGACTTTACGGCTCGAAGCCTTCAATCTATCCCACCCTTTCGCAAGGAGCGCGAAAGGATGGGGCACCCGGCGTTTATCGGAAGATGACAAACTGTTGTTTCAATTCCATGTGACTGTCCTTACATGCTCTCCAGCTGCCGGGCCAAATCACGCGCCGCAGCAGCCGCAGAACGCAGCATCATCGCCGCCACGTAAGCTGCACCGAAGCCATTGTCGATATTCACGACCGACACATTCGGCGCACAGGAATTGAGCATGCCCAATAAGGCAGTAAGGCCGCCAAACGCCGCACCATAACCAACACTGGTAGGCACAGCAATCACCGGCGCGGCAACAAGGCCGCCGACGACGCTGGGGAGCGCACCTTCCATACCTGCGCAAACAATCACGGCCCGCGCCTCGCGCAGCGTCTCATGCTGGGCAAGCAGCCGGTGCAGCCCGGCAACACCCACGTCGTAAACGCGATCGACTTTTACGCCGAGATATTCGGCAGTCACCGCTGCTTCTTCGGCTACCGGAATATCGCTGGTGCCGGCGCACAAAACCGCAACCCGGCCCGCATTCGACGAAACATCCGTCTGTCGAAGCCCGATGATCCGTGCTTCGGTGTGATATTCGGCTGCGGGAACCATCTGCTTCACCGCATCCCACGCTGCAACCCCAGCTCGGGTAGCGATCACATCGCCGCCAGCCACCGCCATGCGCGCAAAAATCTCGGCCACCTGCTCCGGAGTCTTACCGGCGGCGTAAATCACCTCCGGCAGGCCAAGGCGCAGCGAGCGATGATGATCGATCTTCGCAAACCCCGCGTCTTCAAAGGGCAGATTCGACAACTTATCTAGCGCTTCGGCAGGAAGCACGCTGCCGCCCTCGACCTGCCGCAGTAGTGCAAGTATCGCATCGCGGTTCACGCTTCTACCCTCTTCTCAGCAGCGGCTGCAAGCGCAGCCTGCATCACCTGTTTGAGCGGAACACCATGTTTACGAGCAGCCGCAGCGCAGTCCTCGTACTCCGGCATCCAGTTCATATCGCCGCCATCGCGCGAACCAACCTTTACGCGAATATTTCCAAACGAGGTTTCAACCTCGACAAAGCGACGCTGCAAAATCACGCGATCTTCTTCATGCACGCGAAGGCCAAGCGTCGTAGTCTCCCGCAGCAGCAACTCTCCAAACGCCCCACGCCGCTCCGGACGGCAAAGCACCGTCAACAAACTCCCCATGCGGCCCTTCTTCATCACCACAGGAGCACACATCACATCGAGCGCACCTTCTTCCAAAACACGCTCCATCACATGCGCAACAAGCTGAGGCGTCGCATCATCGACCGCACATTCGAGCACGGCAACACGTTCCGAAGGAGAGGTCTTCCGCACCGTCGACTCGCCGATACTCAACCGGAGAACATTGGGAAAGTCTTTCGGATTGCGAGTACCAGCACCATATCCAATCACATCCGCCGCAAAGGTGGGAACGTCCTCGAACCGACATCCCAATGCCTTTAATAACGCGGCACCAGTTGGAGTAGTCAGCTCCTTCTGCACACCCGCCGAGTAAGTCGGAATACCCTTCAGCAACTCAGCCGTCGCAGGCGCCGGAACCGGAAACATCCCATGCGCACACTGAACAAAACCACTACCGGTATTGACCGCCGATGCATACCACGCATCGACCCCAAGCGAGCGAAGGCCTGCCGCGCCGCAGACGATATCCGTGATCGTATCCATGGCACCCACTTCATGAAAGTGAATATCTTCAACCGGCTTATTGTGAATCTTTGCCTCAGCATGCGCCAGCAATTCAAAGGCTCGCAGCGCGAGCTCCTTTACGTCAGAGGCCAGCGACGCGTGTCCAATCAGCTCACGAATCTGCTTCCAGTTGCGGCCATGTACATGGTCGTGTTTGTGTTCGTGATCGTGGTGGTCATGGTCATGAGGATGCTCGTGCTTTTCATCATGGTGGTGATGATGTGCATGCTCATGTTTATGAGCGTTCTCGGCGATCTCGCCATTGGCGGCATCCAGTACATCTACTTTTGTCGCTGTGATACCACTTCTGTCGACCGATGAAAATCTGAGAGTCGCGCCAATGTTGAGAGCACCTGCCGCTTCTTCAAGGAGCGAGCGCGAAACACCTGCGTCAATCAGTGCGCCAAGCAGCATGTCGCCGCTGATGCCGGCGAAACAATCCAGATAACCAATTCTCATCAAGCGATCCGGGGCTGAAGCCCGCCCATCTCCCGTCTATATTCACCGGGCTAAAGCCCGGTGCTTCTAACAAAAAACCATTTTATGAAACTCTTTATCTTGCTTTAGTCAGGGCATCGATGGGCAGAATCTCATTCATCGAACCGGAGCGGTAGCCTTCGCAGTCGACCGCAACATAATGGAAGCCGGCTGCACGCACGGCGTTGCCCATCTGCTTAAATGTTTCCGGCGTCATCGCAGCTGCCAGCTCATTTTCCGCAATTTCAATCCGCGCAATGTTGCCATGATGGCGAACGCGAAAATTCCGCAGGCCCAGCGTACGCAGCGCCTCTTCGGAGTCTTCCACCATGCGGAGCGCCTCCGGTGTAACGCGGCGGCCATATTCGATCCGCGAAGAAAGGCAGGCCGATGCAGGCTTGTCCCAGACACGCAGGCCTGCGGTCTGCGCCAGAATACGAATATCGCTCTTGCTGAGTCCGGCCTCCGCCAGTGGAGCGGCGACGGAGTGTTCCACGGCAGCGCGCTGTCCAGGCCGGAAATCTTTTTTGTCGTCGGTATTCAATCCGTAAGCGACGGCAGTAAATCCGAGACGCTGGCGTTCTTTCTCAAGCACGGTAAAGAGTTCGTCCTTGCAGTGAAAGCACCGGTCCGCCTGGTTTATGGCATACTCTTCGCGTTCCAGCTCGTCCGTTTCGACAGTACGCAGCGGAATCGACTGCTCCTGGGCGAACTCCACCGCTTCGCGGTAATGGCTGCGCGGCAAGCTGGCTGAGTCGGCGATGATGGCGACCATACTATCGCCCAGCACCTGGTGCGCGGCGTAGGCGAGATACGCTGAATCTACGCCCCCCGAATACGCAACGATCACGCTGCCCAACTCCGTAAGCCGTGCATAGAGCTTCCGTTGTTTCTCTGCCAATTCCATCATCAGCCCAGCCATTGCGGATTCTGGTATGTGCCGTCAAAGTTGTGCGAGGTCTTGTACAGTTCGAACTCGCCCTTTTGCGCGACCGTCTGGGTCTTGTTCAGGATCGCGCTGACCTCCGTCTCGCTCAGCCCACGGAAATTTTTCGCAGTATCGAGAGCCTGCTGCAATATCTGCATCGAGTCGCACCCAGTGATGACCACGCTGACGGGAAGGTGCATAGCATAGCGTAAGCACTCGACCGGAGTCACGGTCTTGCTCTTCAGAATGACGCCGTCGCCCATCGGCTTCATGCCAAGCACGCCCATATTCAGCTTTTTCGCTACAGGAACGACTTTGCTGCCGAAACTGTCGAAGTGAGCATCCATGGCGTTAAGCGGCATCTGCACCGTATCGAAAGTGTAATTATGTTTCGTTGCCGTCTCAATCATGTGCAGGTGAATTTCAGGGCTTTTATGGCCAGTGAATCCGATGAAGCGAACCTTGCCTTCTTTTCGCGCCTTTTCCAGATATTCGAGTGTTCCGCCAGGTGCGAAGACACGCTCCGGATCGGTCATTCGAATGACCTCATGAATCTGAATCAAATCAATGTGGTCGGTCTGCAGGCGTTTCAGCGACTCTTCCAGCTGGTCCTGCGCGGCTTTTGTGGTGCGCCCGTCGAGCTTCGTCATCAGGAAGGCTTTTTGCCGGTAACCATCCTTGAGAGCGATGCCCATACGCTCTTCGCTCAGGCCATTGTTGTAATCCCAGCAGTTGTCCAGAAAATTAATGCCGGAATCAAGCGCCGTGTGGACGATGCGGGTGGAATCTTCCTGCGAAACATAGCTACGGCCAATGTGATGGCCACCCAACCCGACCAATGATACTTTGGCCTCAGTACGGCCCAGGGTGCGATAAGGCATTCCGGAGGCGGTATCCACCGCGTCGGAGTAAGGAACAAGGGTGGAGGACAAGGCAACGATCGCGGCTGATTTCAAAAATTCGCGGCGTTCCATCCTGGGACTCCTTTTTCCCATCCTACTCCTTACATGTAATGGATGAGCTTCATTCACTTCGATGCGCAGTTTTGTAAGCACGTCAATCGAGCCTCTGCGCGTTAATCTAAAGAGAGAAGATGTCTGCACTTCAATTACGATCGGCTCTTACCCCTGAGGAGCGCCAACAAAAGCAGAAGCTAATTGTCAGGGACTCGCTGGCTCTGCTTAGCCTCTTCGCTATAGTTGTAGTTCTCTTTTTTATTACACTTTTCCTTTTCCACTCCTTTTCTGTCCATCGCCAGGAACTTGCTCAGCGCTGGCGTACCCGGGGAGAAGGCGCTCTTCGCGCAGGCAAGCCGATTGCCGCAATTGATGCGCTTCGTTCGGCGCTGGCCTATTCCCCGGATGATGAGAATCTGCAGATCGAACTGGCCGAGGCTCTGGCGGCTGCAGGACGCACGCAGGAGGCGGTTGCATACTTCAATACTCTGCTCGACTCCCGGCCAGGCAGTGGAATGATCAATCTACAGCTCGCACGTATGGCGTCGAAACAGGGCGAAGAAGCAGCGGCACTTGAGTATTATCAGACCGCTCTCGATGGTACCTGGGAGGGTGATGGTTACATTCGCCGCCGCGAGGTCCGATTGGAGCTGGCACAATATCTGATCGACAGGAAGCGATATGACCAGGCAAAAAATCAGCTGCTGATCGCAGCCGGCAATGCGCCGGACGATGCCGGCCTGGAAATTACCATGGCAGCCTTGCTCGAAAAGGCACAGGACCCCGGCAATGCTCTCCACCTCTATAAGAAAGCCATCCAGCACAGGCCAGTCCGAATAGACGCGCTTTTAGGTGCAGGCCGCACAACCTATGCTCTCGGCCGTTATCTGCCGGCCAAAGATTTCTTGGAGAGGGCGTTGAATCATCCTGAGTTCGAAAAGGAACCTGCAGGCTTGCAGTTGCAATACCGCGATATGCTGTCCGATGCCGACCATATCCTCCTGCTCTATCCTGGCCCGGACCGGAGCGTGCGCGATAGAGCCGAACGCATTCTGGCCAACAGAAATACAGCGCAAGACAGACTTGCCTCGTGCCTGAGCACTAAGAACGTCATGCCGCCTGAGCTGCAGGCGCTGAACAATCAGTGGCAGCAGATACCGGCGACTCTGCGTCGATTGCAACTGGAGCAGGATCCGGAGCTGGAACAGAAAATTATGCAACTTGTTTATCAAACGGAAGAGGTCACCAGCCAGCAATGTGGAACTCCTACCGGCAATGATGCACTCCTCCTTAAAATCGCCAAAGCTCCGGAAGCCGTGGAGCAAAGATGACCTTCCCGCCCGTCCAAGAAACCGAAACAGCACCGCAACGCATTCCGACCCAGGCGCAACTTGAAAAAATTGCGCCCACCCGGGACGAGCGCCTCTTTCTTGTGCTCTCGATCTTTATCGGCGTGCTCTCCGGGCTGCTCGTCGTCTCCTTTCGAATCGCAATTGAGTGGATCAAAATCCTCACCCTTGGTTCAGCACCGCATGCCGGCCAATTACGGCTGCTGTTTGTTCCAGCCATCGCCGGATTGATTGTCGCCGCGTTGGTGCAGCTTGCCTTTCCCGCGGCACGCGGAAGCGGCGTCAACCAGACCAAGGCCGCGCTTTACATTTACAACGGCTACATCTCTTTTAAGACGGTCATTGGAAAATTCATAACCTCGGCGCTGGCCATTGGGTCCGGCCACTCGCTTGGACCCGAAGATCCGTCGCTTCAGATCGGAGCGGGCGTCGCCTCGATAGTCGCGCGCCGGCTGAATCTTTCCCGGCAGCGGTTGCGCCTCTTCGCTCCTATCGGCGCAGCTGCTGGTCTGGCTGCCGCTTTCAACGCTCCGATATCCGCCATCCTTTTTGTCATTGAAGAAGTTATCGGACGATGGAGCGCAGCTGTTTTGGGCTCTGTTGTTCTTTCCGCCATTTCGAGCGTCGTCGTTGCCCGCTGGTTCTGGGGTTCGGAGCCCATTTTTCGTATTCCGACCGTTACGCTGCGCGATCCTCGTGAGTTGATTGCCTACGCCGTCCTGGGCATCGTAGGCGGCTTTGCGGCGCTCGTCTTTTCCAAAGCTCTCGGCTACCTGCGCCCGCGTCTCCGCGCCATGCCCAAATGGACACAATATTGCCAGTCTGGCCTGGCCGGCCTGCTGGTTGGCATGATCGGATTCTTTGGTTTTCCCCAGGTCATGGGTCCCGGCTACGAGGTCATCGATCAGGCCATGCACGGGCAATTTGCCTGGAAGCTGCTGCTCGTCCTGGCGCTGTTAAAGATCCTTGCAACCACGCTTTCGTTTTCCAGCGGAACGCCGGGCGGCATGTTTGCCCCCACTCTCTTCATCGGCGCAATGCTTGGTGCGTCGGTCGGATCATTCGAGAAGCTGTTTTTCCCACACCTGACCGGCACGGTCGGTTCGTATGCCCTGGTAGGCATGGGCGTGCTTTTTGCCGGATTTCTACGAGCCCCGCTCACTTCCGTCTTCATGGTGCTTGAGGTCAGCGGAAACTACTCGATCATCCTGCCGGTCATTCTGGCCAACATGATCGCCTATCTGCTATCACGCGGCTTACAGCCGGTGCCGATCTTCGAGGTCTTCACCCATCAGGACGGTCTCGCCCTGCCCTCAATGGAAGAAATACGAGAAGAATCTGAACTGCATCTCGAAGACGCTCTGATTCCCGTCCAGGTGCCGATCGTTAAAGGCAACCAGTCCATCGCCAACGCAGGAGAGATCGTTGCAGCAACCCAGGCAAAAGCCTTCCTTGTCTCTCTTTGGGATGGCTCCTGGTATGCCCTGACTACAGGCGAACTGACATCATTCAGCGCAACTCTGACCCCAGAGACGCCGATTGAACAGGCTCTTCCACCGGAACGTCTCCCTTTGCTCTTTCCTGACCTGCCGCTCGACAGCGCACTTCCCTATTTTCCACGCTGGCCTTTGCTGCCGATCATGAACCGCGCCACCAAGGGAACAATCGAGGGTATTGTCACGCTTGAGGACGTGCTGCAGCGCTACCACAAAATTTGAACGCAGCCATGGCCTCCGTATTGTCCGACCGATTTCCGATCTTTTTCATCTTCTCCAGGAGAAAGCAGCTGTTGTCCGAAACTGATTTCAGCTTTATACGTCTACACGTTTAGACCATCTGCAATTGCTTCTGCTATTTTCGGTGAGGTTGGTATTTTGGGTTCTCCTGTTCTGGAAGCAAACACTTCACCCCTTGTACAGGGTGGCCGCGCAACTGATCTGTCCCGCTCTCTGGCCGTCAGCGACGCTATGGTGCTCGGCATACTGACTCCCTGCGTATTGTTCATCCACGGCTATCATCCCTTTGCCGACGATGCCGGTATCTACGTTGCAGGCATTTGTAAGATGCTCGACCCCTCACTCTTCACGATCGATTCCAGCGTCGTAGTTGCGCATACCCAATGGTCTATCTTTTCGCACATATTCGCCTGGGCACTGCGTATCACTCACATTCCCCTGGAAATCGGCCTTTTAGCCGCTTATTTTCTGTCCATTTTTGCGTTTCTGACCGGATGTCTCCGCCTCTCGCGAGGCATCTTCAAGGATCCGAATCTTCAGTGGGGCGCGACTCTTTTTGCCGGAGCCCTCTTCACGCTCCCGGTCACGGCCACGGCGCTCTCGGTCATGGATCCCTACGTGACTGCTCGATCCTTCTCGACGCCATTTTCTCTTTTTGCGCTGGCTGCCTGTCTCGGACGCGACTGGAAACGCGCAGCCCTCTGGTTTCTCGTCGCCGCCACTCTGCACCCACTTATGGCCGCATATCTCGGCACATTCCTCGTCACCTTGATCTTTGTCATGGAACGGCGTTGGGTCTGGCTCGCAACAGCTTGTCTAAGCGTTTTCACGGGCTGCGCCCTTGTTCACTTTGTCACACGCTACTCCCCATTGCCATACGGATATCGAGAAGCCGTACTGACACGAGATTATTTTTTCCTCTCAAACTGGCATTGGTATGGGCTGGTAGGGCTTCTGGTTCCGCTGTTGTTTATGTTGCTTGCAGCTATTCGTTGCAGCAACGTCGCAGTTCGTAATCTTTGCATTGCCTGCGTTGTCACCGGCTCAGCCGCAATTGTCATTTCATCCTTCTTCGTTCACACTTCCGGAAACTTTTTACTGGCAAGGCTGCAGCCTCTCCGTAGCTTCGAGTTGATCTATCTCTCTGGCATCTTGCTTCTTGGCGGTTTTTTCGCGCAATACCTGCGCGGTAAGCGCGCCTTCGTGGGTGCGGCTCTT
>NZ_LMUM01000026.1:0-83476 GCF_009765985.1 Acidobacterium sp. S8 | reverse complement strand
CCGCCACAACACGCCCGCCGATGCGATTTTTGCCATAGCTCCGGATCGTGATGATTTAGACGGATCGGATATGCAGAGTTTTCGAGCTACCGCAATGCGCAGCGCCCTGGCAGACGAGGTGAAAGACCCCGGAGTCGTGGCCATCTTTCCTCAACTCGCGCCTCACTGGAAACGGATGCATGATCTCGAAAGTGGCCTCGATCAGATGACCGATCAGGAGCGCATCTCCCGATTGCGGCCCGAGGGAGTGAGTTGGCTCCTGCTGGAACCGCATTCTTCGACGCAAATGGATTGCCCATTTCGGAATCGCGCCGTCCTGGTATGCAAACTGCCGTAAGCCAGCCGCGCAATCACTCTATAGCCGTTCGACGGCGCTTGCATCATAAGAAGACTGCCACTACTCTCGGTAGCAGGTAGCGTCTTACTGCATGCTGAGCCTGTACCAAAGACTTATTCTCGGATTCTTGATACTTATTACGCTGGTCGGCGGGCTGGGAATGCTCGTGCGCCATTCGTTTGTGCATCTTTCCGCATTGGATGGCCAGCAGCAAACGGCGGACGCTGCCGTAGGTGCCCTGTCACAGGTTCAGGCATCGATAGCCCGGGAACAAGTGCTGGCTGGGCGCCTGGCATCCGCAGCCGATCGGGCCATCGAGTCTCAGTTGCTGGCGGAGGCGAGCGTAACCGACCAGCGGATGACGCTTGCCGTCCCGCAATCACCTTCATTAGGGGCCGTGCAACAGCGACACTCCCAATTAATCGCGCGTCTGCGCTCCACGCCGTCCGACAACTGGCAGCATTTCGCCGAGGATACGCTGCGTCCGCAACTCAATGAGATCGATGAATCTATATCAGACGCGTTAGGTACTGTATTCAACAGCCGTGCGCGTCTCATGGACTCGCTGGACCACGAACGCTTCCTTTTGCGAGCGCGACTTATCGCTGCTTCCAGCATCAGCCTCCTCGCTGCCATCGGCATCTCGGCAATTTCCCTGCTCTTCGTGATCATGCCGATCCGCCGCACCGCGAAAACCGCTCACCTCATTGGCCAGGGAGATCTGAATCAACGCATCGAGTGGCGCAACCGGGATGATCTCGGCACCATTGCGACCGAGGTCAACCGCATGGCTATCCGTCTGCGCGACCTGCGCGAAACCGAATCGGGCCGGCGACAGATGGAACAGCAGCTCAGCGATGCTGTCGTGCAATCGATTTTTGAACCGGTCATCGTGACCGATGCCAAGGGCCACGTGCTCAAACTGAATCAGGCATCGACGGAGCTTCTGGGCAAATCGGCGGGCGACAGAATGGCGCTCACGAACACTCCCGGAGGAGAAAAGATCCTCAATGCCGTTCGAAGCGCTGTTTCTATTCAGCGCGCGGTCACCGGCGAAGGCAGTGGCGAAAATGAAGCGCTGCTGCTCCCCATGCGCATTGGCAGCGCGCAACGCAACTATCGGCTGCGTACCTCTCCAATGCGCGATGAAGAAGGCAAGCTGCTGGGCGCGGTCACCGTCCTCGAAGACGTCACCGAATTGCAGGACATCGACCGCTTCAAGACGCGTTTTCTCTCTGTCGCATCCGAAAAATTACGTGATCCGTTGCAAAAATTAAGGCTGGCAATCTACGCCCTCGCACGCGGTCATGCGGGTGAGTTGCGTCCCTTGCAGGCGGATATCCTGGAAGGCGCCACCAAAGAATCCGAGAAGCTGGACGACCTGATGTCGGATCTTATCGAAGTAGCAGAGCTCGATACCGGTCGCCGGGAAATGAAGATCGAACGACTGCGGCCTGTAGAAATTCTCGACGATGCATACCATCGTTTTCGCGAACAGGCGAGAGAGAGGAATATCGAAATCACGGTCAGCGTCTTTGCCGATCTGTCACACGTGAATGCCGACCGTCGTGCGCTGCGCAGCATACTTGATAACCTGCTGACGAACGCGATTCGCTACACGCCCGTCGGCGGACAGATCCTGCTTGAGGCCTCAGAGATAAAAGAGAGCATCCAGTTCGTTGTCAGAGATAGTGGACGCGGCATTGAAGCCGAACGCCTGCCGACCATTTTTGGCCGCTTCACCGAGAGCTCCGGAAGCGGCACTGGCCTTGGCCTGGCACTTGTGCGCCGCCTCGTCGAAACACTTGGCGGACAAGTAGCCGTCGAAAGCCGTCTTGGTCAGGGGACAACCTTCAGTTTTACCCTGCCTGTCCCTGCGGTGACGCCCACGCGCCACGAGGTTGAAGTTGGCTGAGATACTCGACCAGATTCCCGTCCCTGAAGAGCGTGCAAAGCTCCGTATTTATCTTGGCGCTGCGCCCGGTGTAGGCAAGACCTTCCGCATGCTCGAAGATGCGCACATGCTGAAGAAGAACGGCCTCGATGTGGTGATCGGCCTGGTTGAGCCTCATGGCCGTAAGGAGACAGCCGAGCAGATCGGCGACCTTGAAATTATTCCGCAGAAAGAGGTCGTCTACCGATCCGTTACGCTGCGCGAGATGGATATCGATGCCATCCTCGCACGTCATCCCCAGACCTGCATCGTCGATGAACTGGCACATACAAATGTGCCTGGCTCGCGTAATCGCAAACGCTACGAAGATGTGCTTGAGCTGCTGGATGCCGGTATCAACGTGATGACGGCTATCAATATCCAGCACCTTGAGACGCTCAATGATGCCGTCTCGCGTTCCTCCGGCACTCAGATACGCGAGACCGTGCCGGACAGTTTTATCAAGCGCGCCGATGACGTCGTCACCATTGATGTAACCATCGATGAGCTGCGCACGCGCCTGCGCGAAGGAAAAATCTACGCTCCGGAAAAGGTGGAGCAGGCGCTATCCAATTTTTTCCGCAAGGGCAATCTCAATATGCTGCGCGAACTGGCGCTGCGTACCACCGCCGAGCAGGTCGGCACCGCTGCCTCAGAGTACCGGCGCACGCAGGGCCTAGAACAGGCTCCCATGCCGGAAAAGGTGATGGTCTGCATCTCGGCCCACACCGGAACGGAGCGCATCATCCGCGCCGGCGCGCGTATCGCAGGCCGCCTCGCCACGAATTGGTATGCCGTTTACGTAGAAACGCCGGGCAAGGATTTGCGCAATACCAATCCCGATGGTTTTCACCGACTGGAAGAATACAAGCGCATGGCCCGTGACCTCAGCGCCAAAGTCGTTGTATTGAGTGATAAGAATGTCTCCGACGCGCTCATTGCCTTCACCAAGCGCGAAAACATCTCGCACGTCATCTTCGGTCAGTCGGCGCGCTCACGCTTTGACATTCTCCTACGCGGTTCCGTCATCAACCGCTTTCTGGCGGAGGTACGCGATGCCACGGTGCAGGTCGTACCGATGACAAAACAGAAACGCTGAACTACTGCTTCTTCAGAACGGCGCTCCGGTTTTCATCTGTCGTGATGGCCGCTTCCAGCTTTTTCAAGGCGTCGTACTGATCAGGCTTGAGCATCAGTTCCTTCACCACGAGCTCGCGGGAATAATGCAATACATTCTGATCGGCCTTCACTTCACTGTTGTACGTCGCAAATCCGACGTCGACCTTGATAGGATCAGGCAGTTCATCCACCACAAACCCCGCAGGTACGGCAACATCGAACGAATCTCGCCTCGTGCCGACCATCCGTAGATCGATCGGATACTCCCTCGGCCTGTCGTTCAGCGCCTCTCCATAAGAGCCGAGCACGCGTGGTCGAATGAGGAGAAGATTTCCGGCAGTCTTCGCATATTGAGGTGCAGAGATCTGATACTTCACCATGAATTTTTGTCCCAGGTTTTGCACGTTCTCGGCGCTTTCATCTTTAAGCTGAAACTCGGAGAAATCCTCTCGCAGTTGCCGTTCTACAAATTCGCGCCGCTCTTTCTCTGTATTCTCTGCAAAGTAATTCCGTTCTCTACCCGAGGAAGCCCCAACTCGATTCTCGGTAATGGACCCCTGCAGTGTCCCGTCGGCATCCAACTGGAATTTCGCAATGCGCTCGATGACATCGCCATCCGGCGGCACCACGGGTAGCTGGATTACCTGGCTCTTCACGCCGTTCACCAGTGTTCCGTAACTTCCCTGTAAATAGGTAGGCAGCAAACCAAGCGGCACATATTGGTTTGTGGGATCGAATATCAGGAAGCGCTGCCCATTGCTTGTCTTCACAATTGTCTTCAGCCGCGCATCGTTATATCCATCCGGAACCTCGATGGCAGCAATCGCATGATTTCCGTCTATCGAGGGGACATCGGCATCGACAAAACCACGGCGCGTATCCACCAGCACATACGTAGCATGCACGCCAATAGAATTCAGCATGGCAATTAACAGCGTCGCTTTGTCTTTGCAATCGCCATAGCGGTTATGGAACACGGCGGCTGCCGGATGTGGCTGGTAACCGCCAATGCCAATCTCGATCCCCACATAACGAATTTCGCGTTGAAGAAATTCAGCAATTTTCTCGGCGCGCGCCGTAAAATCGCTCTCGTTGCCGGTCAACTCATGTGCCTTGGCAGCAATCTCGCTCGTGGCATTTGTCTGCGGCGCGCCGAGCCCGTCGTACCATTCGCCAATGGTCGTCCACAGCTGACCACCTCCGCGATGTTGTTCGCCCCGTAATGCACGACCATGCGGCCCGCGAGTGCAATCTCGGCAGGAGCAAGCGGCACATCATCAATATCTATCGCGGGAATTCCTGTGAGTTCCCAACGAAAGTGTCCAGGAGAAATCTCCTGCGGCGGAATGGATGTGTGGTTATGCCAAAGTGGACGCTGCTTCCAGCCTGCCGGGAGATCGATCTCGAAAATCGCGTGCTGCACCGGGATCGAGGTCTGGAAATCCCACGACTTTTCCGTCATGTAATTCGGCAGCTGGCTCTCCGATTCGTAAGCAACAATGCCACCGGGATCAGCTCCGGGCGGGGTGACGACCTTTGCGCGGTCATCGATATAGAGCATGCCGCCTTCTTCTCCGCCCTCTTCGCGAATCTGATCGTCCTTCACTGTGTAAGGATGACCGTCCGGACCGATGCTCCATGCATGGAAAGAGAGACGCTTGCGACCCCCGCCCGACCATGCCACTAATTCCGCATACTCGCGTCCCTGCGGCCGCAACAGCTTAATCACCTCGCGGCGGCGAAGACGCGCCTGTCCATCCGGCTGAATCGTCAACAACTCGTCGCTTAGCAGAACCACTGCCTTCGCTTTCAGTGAATTTGTTACAGGGATGGCAGCCGCCTGTTGCATCCAGTCAGGCAGCGCAGGAGAAGAAGCCATCCCGTTGTACGTAGCTAAAAGAAGAAATACGGCCGCCAGATGAACTCGCATCTACTGGCCTCTTGCCGGAGCAGGCGACGCTGAGTGCAGAATCGCCTGCTGCTGATCCTGTGCGTTCGCTTTAGCGAAGAAATCCTTGACCTGCGGATATTCCTTCGCCGCATAAAGCCACCACTAACAATCGGCCGTAGGCATAAACCGTGTCCGTCCCTTTATATTTGGAAACGAAATCTGCGAATTGAGGTAAAGGTATTTCAACATCCTTCGGAACACTTTCCACGGCAAATCCTGTTGGCAATGCAAGCGTCACAGTATCTCTCAACAGATACGGAAAGCGTAGATCGACAGGATTTTCACGTTTCTCATGAACGAATAGAGGCTTCGCGTTCGCTTCAAAAAAGCTTCCCGGCAGAAAAACTCTTTTCCCGGTTGCTGTGCCCATGCTGCCGCTCACATCAAATATCACCATCAGCGGATGATCGTAATCGGTCGCTCCGAGAAAGTGATTCGTTTTCAGGATGACGTCCGCGGGCATCTCCTTCTGCAGTTCATCTTGAATGTCCTTCTTCGCCTCTTCGTCGTCCGTCTTAAGAATATGTTGACGCCAGCGTAATGCTTCACCACCGGTGAAAGTAATCCGGATCAGGCCCTGCAGCTTCCCGTCCTCATTCAGCGTCAGATCTGCGAATCGAACGATACTGGTATCCGCATAGGTCATTCCATTCGACTCTGCGATTGCAATGCCACCCTCCACTTGGCGGACACCCTGGACAAATGTGTGTTTCCAGTGCAGCTTTCCAAACTCGCAATAACGCTGACCCGGATCGAAAAATATCTCCTTGCCATTCAGCGGGACAATGGCAATGTCGTCATCCAGTTGATCCCAATCCAGGTAGCTCTGAACAAAAAGGCCGCTATTGCGATTCGTAACTGCCATGGCATATGCCTTCATGCCCGCAGCCCGCGTCAAGGCGATAAAGAGCAGCGTAAGCTCGTCACTGTTCCCGCGCTTCTGCTCCCATATATCGTCTGCCGTTTTAATCTTTAGTCCCTCCGCCTTGTTCTCAGCGGCGGAGTGTTCCCGCGTAAAGCTGGTATTTTCCAACTGCATCACAGCGGCATAAATCTTTCTTAGCTTCTGCTCCTGGGTATCGCTGGGCGCAACAATCTGTTGCACGACGGCCTGTACCTTGGCGGAAGGCTGAGCAAAGCGATCCATGTTTTTCGACCAGTATTTGCCCTGCTGCTTCCAGAACTCGTCGCCGCTGCGGTAACTGGAGTAATAGAAGAGCACCCTGTAGGAGAAACTCTCCATCGGCGGCATGTACTCTTCATCGACCATCGCGGGGACTTTCTCAATCGTTAGATCGTAGCCATCCAGGCCACTGCGTACCTGCGCGCCTGGTGGAAGCATCGGCGTATACATCAGTCCGACAACCGTATTACCGTGCTCGCTGTTGCTGGTCAGCTCGCGCTGCGTTGGGTTGAAGTGATAATGCGCCTTGTGCACATACAGCAGCTGCTGAATATACCAACGCGGCGGTACCGCATAACCGTCCTCGTAAGCCAGCACATATTCGTATTCAATAATGCTGCCCACCTGCACATCCGGCAGGCTGAAGACCTTGGCCATCTCGCGTACGTTGCCTTGCTTCAACAGCAGCTTCTCGATCGGTTTTCCGGTAAATGGAATCACCGTGCCATCACTATGTATGGTTCGACCCTGGATGCCGCGGATCGAAAAACTTCTCCCCTCATAGGGAATCTCTACGTCGGCATTGTCCTTACCCTTTTCGGTAAGAATTTTGATCCGCGCATAGAGCGAATGCATGTGTAGCTTGTCATCGGAGACTTCCTGCCGGAAAAGAAATACTGCCGGGGCATCCGGCGCGGCAGGATCGGACGTCATCTTAAGCTCTTCCGGGGTGGGCTGTTGAAAGTCAGAAGCAACAGCAGGTACCGAGCACAAGAGAGCCCAAAGCAGGAGAAAATAACCACGAAAACGTTCAAAAAGGCCTCGCAAAAGCACGAACGCACTCCCAAATCGCTTCAAATCGCGTTCAGGATGCCCCAGTTCTACTTGAGAAAAAACCGGTTCGAAAAGAAAATTCCGCGGGAAAACAACCTGCAGTTTTTCCTTTTGACACGAATTTCTCAGATCGCGCCTATTGCAATCTAGAGTGACCTTTATTCCCAGCCTTGGCTTCGGCGGGCCTACGTTTGCTACAATTGGATAGCAGAGTACGAGACGATCCAGTTCGGTCACGTACGACAAGCAACACGGTACGGTTGAAAAATTTTGCTCTCCATTTCTCAGTGAGAAGTCATAGGCAGCGCTGATGGCGGAATTCAGCATGGTTAGCAAACTTAGGAATTTACATCCACCTACCGAACCAATATAGGCGCGTAGCTCAGTTGGTTAGAGCGCTACCTTGACACGGTAGAGGTCAGGAGTTCGAGTCTCCTCGTGCCTACCATCTTTTCAATAAGATAAACATGTTCAACCACGTTCCGGGTCAGTTTTCACTCCGCATCCGTTCCGCACGGTTCCGCTATCGCACAAGCTCGCTCTCACTCGACAGCAGAGTATTCAAGAACTGATCTTGCGCCGCCAGCTTATTTCCCATCTACAGCCTGGCTGTGGATGCCAAGAGTTGTGCGGACGTTACTGTGACGAAGCATGGAAGCGACAGTTTTCAGATCAATTCCATTCGAAACCATCCAGCACCCGAGGCTATGACGCAGGTTGTGGAGGCCCCAACGTTTGAGGGGCTTTCCATTGGCATCGACGTAGCAAACCCGGATCATCTCGCCCTTTTGGTTCCGCTCCTCAACCTCCCTTTTACTGCTGCCGGATAGAGGTATCTGGATCAGGCTCTGTGACGCACTTCGCGAACAGTTCGGCGAGGATTCTGTAAATAGCCTCCTGCTGGTCGATGGGCAGAATAGAAAGCACAAGCAGCGCGTACTCCTGCGAAGGCTCAAAGGACTCTGGCAAACCTAGCCGGGCCGGTGGTTTCGCGAGATTCACTTCGCGTGGGGCGAACTGCAAAAGTTTCAACTGAAAATTCTCCTTGGGTTGGGGTGGTTACTTTGCGCCAGCCTTAATCGGGTAGATCGAGTAACACAAACCTACGTCGCGTTACTTCTGTCGCGCTTTACCGCAAAGAGAACAACGGCAATACATCCACAAACAAAAATAAGAGGCCAATTACGATTGCTATATCCATCTCGGGCACCCCATTCGTTGGTCGACGAACCGAAGACAGTGGCACCGTTTGCGAGTTGAGAAGATTGACCTAATCCGAGATTTGTCATGCTTTTCCTCTACGGTTTTATATTCCCACTGAATGCAAAGCTAATCGTTGCTTAATAGAAGCTGTGTGTATGCTCTAAAGCAGGTAGGAGGTCTGCGCGACTGATGAGAGGGAGCTTAAGGAGGCGGGTTTTAAAGAACGGGTCTACGTAATTCTCGGCCAGCGGCAAGCAGCAGTTCGGGTTTTCGCAGCACGATCTTACCGCGACGCTTCGCCAATATACCTGCGCGTTCCCAATCTCGCAAACAACGGCTGACTGTGAATGCCGTCACGTTTGCCCCTTCGGCCAAATCTTCATTCAAGACCTTCATCTCGACGCCATCGCGAGTGGCTTCGCCGATTGCACTCGCGAGACTTACCAGTAAGTGAGCAACGCGTCCATGTGCATCATCGGAGCTTAGTGAGATATGTGCGGCAGTTGACCACGCAATATTCTCTGTCACCGCAATTGACAAGGCATTGTCCAGCAGCGCGGGAAATTTAGTCGCTAATTCCCGGATAGTCTGCCTTTCCCACACCACCGCACAACTGTCCGACAGCACTTCCGTGCCGGCAAGATATTGGAACGGGGCAGAGAGAATTGCAGCGCCGCCGAATATCTGTCCCGCAGTTAACCAGTGCAGAAGTATCTTTCGCCCCTCACTCGTGATCACGAAGTGCCTGCCACGACCACTTGTCAGCAGGAAGAATCGTTCGGCAAGATCTTCCTGATTGATGATCACTGAAGAGGCACGGAAATGCCGATGCTTTGCGACGGAAAGGACAGAGTTGAGTTGGGCTTGCGGCAATCCCGATAGAAAGCGAGACTTAAGCCCATCTGGAAGGCCCGCAATCTGGTTTCCATGCGACAATTTGCACGCGCATTTCACAAGATTTCCCTTTCAGCTCAAGCTGTAACCTTCACCGTTGGGCACCGGTATCTTAGTTTGCTGATCAATTCGGGTCAAACCAAGACGTGTTGTGCCCAGTTTTCAAATGGACAGCGTTTGCAGTCGCTACTCCAGATCCAAAATGATGTCGCTGCCCATTTTCGGATGTCTTTGTAGGCTCGTCTTCTCGCCTCTTCTCCTTACCTGCTCTGGAGCAAGCACATTCCTGCCTTCGAACAACGACGGCAATTGGCTGCAATGAGAGCATGAACCTATCAACGAAATAGGAGAAAACAAATGGCACAATTCGGTTACCTCGCTGAGCTGGTAGACCCACGCCCACGTGATGGGGGCAGACGCTCTCATCAAGGGATGCCGCTTCTCCCCGTTTCTTATGAATGCGACTGGATGACCTCCAACATAGCCTTGCAGCGCGCTGTTATTACAGAAATGTCGAGTCTTTGTGAACACGAAGGTCTCCGGTAGGCCACGGAGACAGCTTCCTCTTTTTGCAGACGGCCGGGACGTGATCCGATGACTCTAATGGCGTGACGGCCGCGTTGAGGCACGGGCTGAGGCATCAAGTCTGATCATCCGTTATCGAAACCGGGAAAGACTTCCGCGCCTGCCTGCGGCAATGTACAGCCAGCGAGTCTTGAGCCTCGTCAGATTATTCACCATCCCTGCCTGGGAGCATGAACGCTGTCTACTCGCGACCGCACCCGCAGGCATTGATAAAGACGACCCTATTTCGACTGCTGCTGGCACACTAAGATATTCTCTTGGGGCCCTTCACTGGTTATACAAACGGACACAGTCACCTCCGGCCTCCGCATCCGCGTCATCGAACCTCTGACGACACAACAACTACTTGCTCGTTTCCTGGATCCATTCTGAAGTTAGACACTCGCGTCACCTTTCAGAGAGATAAAAGCACGGCATGCCCTGAGCAAACTAACTGGCTCTGAGCGCGGATGCGACCCAGTAATGGATCTTAGGAAGAGGCGTCTTGTACCTATAAGCGGCTTTCAGTAAGGTCGCAACTGTACATCAACAGTTAAGTAATTGATCCTATTGGTCGGGGCGGAGGGATTCGAACCCCCGACCCTCTGCTCCCAAAGCAGATGCGCTACCAGACTGCGCTACGCCCCGATTCCAGTGCTGACTTCACTCATTGTACCGTAGATGAAGGCCCTGTTGAGACCTCCTAGATGCGATGAGCGAGCCATTCTGCGAACCATATCAGAAGAATCAGCGGGACCATAAAAATCGCGACCACGCACATTGTCAACAGCAGAATAAATACCCAGTCCTTCCATGTATGCCGGTGCGGCTGCTGCAGGTGGCGCGTCATCAATGCGTAGTTACGGCGATTCGCTTTCCATGCAATATCGAAGATATCGCCAAGCAGCGGAATTGACCCCACTACAACATCGATACCAAGATTGACGACCATGCGCGCAAGGGTGACATAGGGCACGCCCCTGAACCATGCGGCTACGATCAGAATGCACGACGCCAGGCCCGCGAGCACATCCCCCAGCCCGGGAACCAGACCAATGATGCCGTCGAGTCCAAAGCGGATCGAGGTTCCGGGGATCCGAAACCAGTCATCCAGCAGATGGGCCAGCATGTCGAGATTCTCATCGGCAAAAAGATTGCCCGCGACGCGTGTCCGCGGCGGTAGATTCCGGCTTGCGGGCGGCAGGACTTCTGGCTCCATAATTGGTTCCCCATGTATTCGATGCGGCCGCGAGCATGGTGCTCTGAGGAGGACACAGCCTGCGCCCGAAATGCTACAATAGTTACTTGTACGGCGGCTATAGTTCAGCGGCAGAACGCCTGACTGTGGCTCAGGATGTCGTGGGTTCGATCCCCACTAGCCGCCCCAATCGCACTTGATTCCCTCCTCGCAAACCAGTATGCAACGGCAACTTGGGTCCATTTACGTCGGTTGCTCGGGCTGGGCTTATACAAGCTGGAAACCAGGCTTTTACCCCAAGGCCGTTCCGGCCAAAAAATTCCTGGAATATTACGCGTCCCAACTCAATTCCGTCGAAGTCAACTATACCTTTCGCAGCCTGCCGACCCCAACGGTTACAGCGTCATGGCTGGCAGCCGCCACCTCAGCGTCCGACTTTCGGCTTTCGTTCAAAGCCCCGCAGCGCGTAACGCATATTTCGCGGCTCAGGAACTGCGCCGAGGCGGTCGCCAAATTTACGGAATCGATTCAACCTGTCGTCGACGCCGGGAGGTTTGGAGTAGTGCTCTTCCAGCTGCCGCCAAACTTCAAGGCTGACACGGAGCGGCTTGCGTCCTTTCTCAAGGAAGCATCGTCCTCAAAGCTCAGGATGGCTTTCGAGTTCCGTCACGAATCATGGTTCACTGACGCGACCTATGCCATTCTGGGCGATCATAATGCGGCACTATGTGTGGCCGAAAGCGATGAGTTGACGACACCAGATATAAAAACGGCGGATTTCTCCTGTTACCGCCTGCGAAAGAGCGATTACGGAGAGCAACAGATCGATGAGGCGCGCGCGCGCCTTCAGGGCAAAGCTGCTGCGGGAGATGTATTCGCCTACTTCAAACACGAAGATGAGCCGACGGGCCCGCTGCGCGCTGCCGCTGTCTTAAAGGGGATCGGGAAAGCGTGAGCAAGACGTATTCAAAGCTCTCTCTCAGCATATCCGCCGACGGCTGGCATAGCGATTTCATGCCACGCCGCTTTTTGAACAATGGACACCTGATGACGCTGGCCGGCAATTTCCTGCCGCGTCATGCTTTCCTGCCCGAACCGGAAGAGCTGCTGGTAGAAGTCGAAGGCCCTATCGACGGTCACAGTGAGTATGGGCCGACACGCGTGCTCTGCCACTGCCACTGGCAGCCACTCGAAGTGCGCAGCCAGCGGCTTACAATTATTTTGGTTCACGGCCTGGAAGGTTCTTCCAATTCTCAGTATGTACTCGGTAACTCCACGCGGGCATGGGCGGCGGGCTGCAACGTGGTTCGCATGAACATGCGCAGTTGCGGTGGAACAGATCGACTCTCGCCTGCCATTTATCATTCTGGCTGTTCGAACGACGTGGCGCGAGTGATCGAGGCCATCGTTTCACAACACCAGATTCAGGCGATAGCGCTCATCGGTTACTCCATGGGCGGAAACCTGGTACTCAAATACGCAGGCGAGCTCGGCGCCGATGTGCCGTCGGTGCTGAAGGCCGTCGCCGGCATTTCACCGCTGATGGATCTCGCCGCATCTTCGGCCGCATTGCATGAGCCGCAGAACCGTTTTTATGAGCGCTACTTTCTGCGCGCTATGGTCGACCGCATCCGGCGCAAGGCAGAACTGTTTCCTGCCATCTACCTGCCCTTCTACGCCAGCGGGATGCTGCGGAAGCTTTCCAGTATGCGAATGTTTGACGAGCACGTGGTAGCCCGCTTTGGCGACTTCGCCGATGCTGATGATTATTACCTTTCAGTTGCCAGCTCGCGCGTTGCCTCACAGATCCATGTTCCTACACTGATTCTGCACGCGCTCGATGATCCATTCATCCGCATGCTGCCAGAGACGCGGCAGACTCTGATCGATAATCTTCACGTCAACTTCATTGAGCCGCAACACGGAGGGCACTGCGCCTTTCTTGCTCCAGCCAGCGGATATGACGGCTACTGGGCGGAGAAAACGCTGCTTGGTTTCCTGCTTTCCACCACCCAACACGACTGACGCGACAAGTCTACTGGCAGCCGCGACGTCGAAATGATATCGTTCTCATCGAAGCAATACTGCAAAACAGGCTTCTTAAAGGGGATTCATGAACAGGTCTCTGCTGCGGCTTTTCTGCCTGCTGGTTTCCGCCTGCATTGGATTGCAGCTCGCATCGGCACAAATTGTGCCCACCAATGATCCGCCAGAGTACGGCCCTTATAACGGAGTATTCCTTCCGGATGGCGAAGGGTTAAGAAAACCGCTGCTCAAGACTGATACTGTGTTACGCGCGGATGCGCCGTGGTCACTTTCCTGCTGGGTAAGAACCGACGCCGCGCTCGATGCGCCAAGCGTCGTAGCAGGTCTCGGCGATCCCACAGAAGAGTACCCGCGCTTCCTCGCGTTAAGCAGCAATAAGCTGATCCTTTGGCTGGGCAAAGACAACAGCCTGGAAGCCACCGTGACCCTTGCCCCCGCAACCTGGCACCTGCTAGCTGCGACTTTCGACGGCAGCACCTTTCACCTCTACAGCGATGGCCGGGAAGTGACCAGCGGCGCTCTGGTGCTCGGCAGTGTGAGCCCGGTCATTTCGCTGGCTCCCGGTGAAATCCCTGCGGAAGGCTGGAAACATTTCGGGGGAAAGATCGAATCACTGACATTGACGCGTCACGCCATGAGTGCGGAGGAGATCAAGCAGCTCTACGCGCAGAAGCCGGATTTTTCACTCGCGGCCTTTGAAGAAGGTTCAAAACCTTGGCCGATACAAACGCGGGGGCAGGCGGGCTATCGCGCTCCGCAGGATCCGGAGACGCTGCCCCACAGTAAAGCGCCGTTTCAGCAGCCGGTTGCTAAGCCGCTGCCGGCCTCACACACATCTCTCGAAGCTGACGGCGAAAATCATTGGACGATCGCAGGTGGCTGGAAACTGATCGCAGCCCCTGAAACAAAAGCCGCAGCAACAGACATTTCGCAAACTGGCTTCGACAGCAAAAGCTGGCTCGCGGCAACCGTACCCGGAACCGTATTGACGACCATGATTGATCGTGGTGTCTATCCCGATCCGGATTATGGTCTCAATAATCTCGCAATTCCGGAGAGCCTCAACAAGCAGGACTACTGGTATCGCACAGAGTTCAAAGGTCCCAGACTCGCAGCGGGGCAGCATCTATCGCTCACGTTTGAAGGCATCAACTACAAAGCGTCGGTCTGGCTCAACAGCCAGTCACTCGGAAATGTCACCGGAGCATTCATACGCGGAACCTTCGACGTCACCAAGGTCCTCAAGCTGGAACAGACCAATGTCCTTGCAGTCCGTATCTCTCCGCCACCGCATCCCGGCATTCCGCAGGAGCAATCAGTAAAGGGTGGCCCAGGCGAAAATGGCGGCATGATGTGCCTCGATGGTCCAACCTTTGTCGCTACGGAAGGATGGGACTGGATTCCGGCGGTGCGCGATCGCAACACAGGGATCTGGCAGCCGGTGACGCTGACCGCAACTGCTGCGGTAAATATTGGCGACCCGCAGGTAGTTACGACCCTGCCGCTGCCGGATATAAGCCGTGCAAGTGTCGAGATCAACGTGCCTGTGGAGAACCAGGCCACGGCCGCGGTGCATGGTACCTTGACCGCTGCATTTGAGGGCGTAAATGTAACCAAAGAGGTTACGATTCAGCCGGGCACAGACACTATCAAGCTCTCGCCATCTGAATTTGCGCAGCTGACGGTACAGAATCCCCGGTTATGGTGGCCGAACGGTTACGGCAAGCCGGAGTTGTATCATCTGAAACTCACATTCAACGAAAACGGCACAGTGTCGGATATAAAGCAGCTCCGCTTCGGTATCCGTGAAATTACTTATGAGCTTAGCCTGCTCGACAGCAGCGGCCATCTGCGGCGCGTGGAATATGCGCCATCTGAAGCGAGGAGCAAAGACCAGCCTGTTGTAGATATAAGCCACGAGGGCATGCGCGGAATTCCGGCAGCCGATCCTCCGCCGCCCAATCTGCCTGAAGCGTGGCGAGAAAACTGGCGTTCCTGGGTCGCATCATTAAAGCTCGGGGCGGAAACATCCCCGGCGATTCACATCATCTCTGACACCAGCACCGCGCCCTATCTCGTGATCAAAGTGAATGGCGTGAAGATTGCCTGTCGCGGCGGCAACTGGGGTATGGATGATTCGCGCAAGCGTGTGTCGCGCCAACGATTGGAGCCATACTTCCGCCTGCATCGCGATGCCAACCTGAACATCATCCGCAACTGGGTCGGCCAGGATACGGAGCAGACCTTCTTCGATCTTGCCGACGAGTACGGCATGCTGGTGTGGAATGATTTCTGGGAATCGACGCAGAACTACAACGTGGAAGCGCAGGATCCAGAGTTGTTTCTGAACAATGCGCGCGATACGATTCTGCGCTTCCGCAATCATCCTTCTATCGTGATGTGGTGTGGACGCAACGAAGGTGTCCCGCAGCCCATCATCAATGAAGGTCTCGCCGATCTGACGCGGACGCTTGATGGCACGCGATATTACTCACCCAGTTCGAACCAGGTGAACCTTCAAAATAGCGGTCCATATCACTACATGGATCCGTCGCTGTATTTCACTACGCTGAACCATGGCTTCTCCGTCGAGACCGGCACGCCGTCCATGTCGACGCTCGAATCATTTAAGCAATGGGTTCCAAAGCAGGATCAGTGGCCTGTCGATGATGTATGGGCTTATCACGACTGGCATCAAAGCGGGAACGGCGATGTAGCCACGTTCATAGATGAGATACAGTCTGAGTTCGGAGCGCCTACCGGACTTGAAGACTTCGAGCGAAAGTCGCAGATGCTGAACTATGTAGACCATCGCGCGATCTTTGAAGGAATGAATGCGCACCTGTGGGCCCCCAACAGCGGCCGCCTGCTCTGGATGACGCAGCCAGCGTGGCCAAGCAACATGTGGCAGATTCTCAGCTCAGACTACGACACGCAGGCTTCTTTCTATGGAACGAAGAAGGCGTGCGAACCAGTTCACGTCCAGCTTAACCTGCCCGACTACGGCATCTCCATCGTGAATACCACCACCACCGCGCTCGCCGCAGTGAGCGTCAGCGCAGATGTCTATTCCCTCGATAACAAGCTGCTGTTGCATCGGGACGATAAAAAAGATGTGGCCGCTGACAGTGAAATGAATAGCCTTCATCTCGATCTGTCTCCCCTCCTCGCTCAAGGCGTGGCGCTTGTAAAGCTGGAGCTGCGAGATAGTACAGGTAAAGAGTTGTCGAGCAATTTCTACTGGCTTGGAGCGAAGAGCGCTTCGTACCGGCAGTTAAATCACCTGCCGCCTGCCACGCTCTCTGTATCTGCCTCGCAAGACCGCGACAACGGTACGGTGCATGTACATGTGCAGTTGCAGAATCACGGTAATGCCGTTGCGCTTGCGAACAAGCTCACGTTGTTGAACGCAGATGATGGCTCGCGAATTCTTCCCGCGTATTACAGCGATAACTATGTTTCGCTGCTGCCGGGAGAAAGCCGCGAGATCGACGTGGAATATCCATCAGCTGCAACTGACGGCAAGCCAGAGATAGCCATCCGGGGATGGAACCTGCCGCAGCAGATGATTCCGATTGCCGGGAAGTGATGTGAAATAAAAATCCCAGCGACGTGAATCCATCACATCGCTGGGATTCGAAAACAATTCTACTTCACCTCAATATCCAACCCCTTCGCATCATCCGCTGCCTCAACACTGATATGCGCAGCAGACTGCTCGGCAGTAACTTCGCGCCCCTTTACCGCAGCGCGATACTGTTTTGGCTGCAATCCATAAAATTCCGCGCGAATCTCTTTCCACCACGCCGGATATGAGCCTTCGTGTGCGCCAATATGCAGACGAAGGCCGTCGGCAGTGACTTCGCAGCTGAACTTCATCCGCAGATACTCGCCATGCTGATAGGCAAAGCTTTTGCCGTCATCCAGATATAGCTCTCCGCTGCAAGGAGAACCGGCCTCACCCGCATATACGCGTAATGTGAGTGGACCTTTCGGCGTTTCGTTAGTGCTCTGCACCAGCGGCTGCATTGGAAGAATAGCTCCGGCACGCACATAGACTGGCAACGACGCGAGTTCCGGTTTCACCTGGATCGTCAAGGGTGCAATCGTATTGGGATCGACAGGCTGCGGCGAATTCGTAGAAGCAACCGCAACAGGTACAGGAATTTTCTCCCCAGTCCAGTAGTCATACCAGTCACGCGAAGGAAACTCCACTGAATAGCTATCCAGTTCATCAGGATAGTGCGGCGGCGCGATCAACAAATCGCCGCCCAGAAGAAATTCGCCAGCCGCTGCCGGGTCTACATCCATAGGATGACTGTCAGGAAAGGCGTGCGGAAACTCGAGAAACAACGGACGCACCATAGGCAGTCCCGTACGCGATGTTTCATCCGCCAGCGTGTAGAGATAAGGAAGCAGATGATAGCGCTCTTCGATGAAGCGTTTTCGAATTGTTTCCTGCTCTGATCCTCCTGCCCACGGCTCCTGATCGGCGGTGCCTTTTTCCGAGTGATCGCGATCAATCGGCTGAAAGGCAGCGATCTCCAGCCACTTAGTCAACAAGTCCATCTGCGGGCTACCCGCGAATCCACCTACATCTGCGCCGCTGAAGGAGAAGCCACTCAGTCCAAGATTTTCGATCATCGGCGTGGTCATACGAAGATGATTCCAGCTCGCGCTATTATCCCCCGTCCATGTCGCCGCATAACGCTGCCCTCCTGCATAGCTCGCACGCGTCAGCACAAATGGCCTCGTGTTGGGATCAAGCTTCAACAGGCCTTCAAACGTAGCGCGCGAATTTTCCATGCCATACATGTTATGAATCTCCGCATGCGTGGCCGTGCGCTTCGCAAATCCAGGCTCGTCGATGCGATGCACTACATCCTCCGGCATGGTTTTCGACGGCGTGTTGAAGACGGATGGCTCATTCATGTCGTTCCAGAAACCAGCAACTCCGTCGTGTACAAACTCTTTATAAAGCGTGCTCCACCATGCCCGCGTCTGCTGCTGCGTGAAATCGGGAAAGACACTCGGCCCCGGCCAAACGATTCCAGTGAAGACAGAGCCATCCGGATTCTTTACAAATTGATCACCGGCAATACCGCTGTCATAAGGTGCGTAATCCTGATGCGGCGCATTGGCAATGTGCAAGTCAGTAATCGCGACTACGTGGAAGTTCTCGGCTTTCAGCTTGTCGATCATGCCTGTGAAATCCGGAAACAACTTGGTGTCGACGGTAAACGGCCGGTTCCTGTCCTGAAAATCAATGTCCAGATAAAGTGCATCGGCAGGAATATGATCCGCGCGAAGATGGTCTGCAATCTCCAGCACTCTCGATTGCGGTACGTAGGTATAACGCGATTGCTGAAAGCCGAGCATCCACATCGGAGGCAGAGGCGGCTTGCCCGTCAGCCATGCATACGATTCGACAACCTGTTTTGGCGAAGGCCCATACATCACGTAGTAATCCACCGGCCCATTCGCAGCGCCAAACGAATACATATCAGCAGAAGCCTTGCCGAAGTCGAAGCTGCTGCGCCATGTGTTGTCGAGCAGAACGCCCGCGGCGCGCCCTCCGTCGTACGTCATAAAAAAAGGAATTGCTTTATAAATCGGGTCCGTGGATTCCTGAAAGCGGTAAGCATCTGTATTCCATAGAGTGAACGCTTCGTTTCTGCGGTCGAGTGGACCTGTCTTATCTCCAAGTCCAAAGAAATGCTCATCATGACCCATAGCTTTGTAGAGACGAAATGTATCTCCCTCAAAGCGCGCAGGCTTGGAGTCCTTCTGAATCACATGGGCTTCCAGGTCGCTCACCGTCAGCGCCATAGTGTTCTTGTCGATCTCGACACGCAACGCATCCGTGTGAAACCCAACGCGATCGCCGGTGCTCTCAGGCGTAACCTTAACGGAGCTGCGACGGGACTCGGGAAGTACGGCCCAGGATGCATCTTCCGGCAGCGAACTGCCGCGCGTAATACGAATGCGCAATACATCATCACGCAGAGCGGTGATTTGCTCTCGCGCGCCACCCGAACGCAGGTCAATGCCATCAGGCAGAGAATGATATTCCGTCACATGGTCCAGAAGGCGAAGATCGTCTCCGCCACGAGTTGATTGCCCGTGTGCAAGTGCAGTTCCCAGGCTCAAAAGCAGAAATGCGGTGGAGAGTGCTGCAGTCTGGGAGCGAAATCGTTGCATGAAGGGATTCCCTGTCTTTCTTTTGAATAAATTTTGTTGATGCGAGTGCAAACGCAGCGCTTTTGCCTATGGAGTATCGTCCAGTGTAGACGGATGCGCGTCGTGAAATGCGATCACGGCGTTTTCCCGCCGCTTCTGCTGGAGAGCCTTCATCTTTTCTATCGCAGCTGTTGCTTCAGCGTTATCGCCAGTCTCACGATAGAGTCGCGATAGCTGATAATAAACGCTTCCGTCCTCGTCGCTGGAAACCCCTAACTTCAGCTCGCGGATCGCCTCCTGCGTGCGGCCGGTTTCAGCGTACACCCTACCCAGCAATGCATGCACATGCGAAAGCATCTGCGGTTTCGCCTGCAAGCCTTTCGTCAGGAAAGGCTCGGCCTGAGCAAATTCATGACGCGCAACCAACGCTTCGCCCATCAGGAGATTGATCTCCGGGTCATTGGGCGTCTGTGCCAGCGCCAGTTGCGCGGTCTCGACCGCCTTTACAGTATTGCCATTACGAAGATAAGCCGACGTCAACCCCTCCAACGCCGCTGCATTGTCAGGCGAGAGATCGAGCGCCTTCTGATATTCGCCCAGCGCGTCATCATATCGCTCACGCTGCACATAAATGTCGCCCAACAAGAGATGCGTTCGCGCCGAATTCGGCTCCAACTGCTCATATTGGTTGAGCGCCTGAAACGCCAGCCGCTCATTTGCCTTGACGGACCAGTAAAGCCCTTCGGTCGAATTAAGAGCGGCTCCCGCGCGCGAAGCCTGCTCATAATCCCCCGTGAAGTAGGAACAAGCCGCCAGCAAACGGAGATCACTCTGGTTTTTCGTTGTCAGAGAGTGTTCGGTCGAATCAGCACACCCTCGGTATTGACCAGACGCAAACTGCGCCGCAGCCGAAGCACTTCCCTTCTGGCTGGAAATACTTTCGTGATTCGCCGCTTGCGCAGCGCCCTTCAAGATTGCGGTTAATGCCCCATACAAATCGGCAGAAAGTCCCCCATCGTTATATTGCTGTGCCACGAATTGAGCAAAGGCCGCCGAGCGCTCCGAGCTCAAACCATCAACAAGCGGCGACGCATTGGCGCGGATAAATCCGGCATCTCGCGTCCACAGTTGCGTTAGAAGCATCAACGCTTCGCTATCTTCTCCGGCATCCACATGCGAACGCGCCTCGCCCAGGACCGCAAGCGCGCATCCTGGCTCCGCTTGGCTATCTGCCGCAAATTCAGCCAAGGCGCCAGAGACATTTTGCTGTCGTAGATAAGCGAATCCCAACTGGCTATGTACGCACGGAGGATGCGAGCCGGCAGCAAAAACATTTTTGAAGACTCCGGCTGCTTCGTTATATCGCGACTGACTCACAAGCGATTCCGCATAGAGCGCCCTAGTATATGGCGAATTCTGCCCTTGCGCCGACATTTTGCGCGCATCGCTCTCCACCTGGTCCAGATGTGCAAGCCCGAGAGAAAACCATGCTGTTCCCTGCTTCGGATCGAGCTGCGCGGCACGCGAAAACTCCTGCGCCGCCAGCGTATATTCCTGTAACGAGAAATAAGCGCGGCCCAGCGTTAAATGCGGCTGCAAGTCGGATTCATTCATCTTTTCGGCAGTCAATAAATATGGGATCGCTTCACTCGACTTTTTCGTGTGCACAAGATCGATGCCAAGAAAAAGATTCGGGACATATAAAGTGGGCTTGAGTTTACGCGCCTGCTGGAAGCTCCGGATCGCCTCCGGGTAATCTCCGGTTTCATGCTCCATCAGGCCGAGGTTCGCCCACAACTCCGGAATATCGGGGCGAATCTTTACTGCCTGCTTGTATTCATTGGCTGCCGCCGCATAGTCGCTGCCAGCCTGGGCTTTTTGCGCCTCGGCCAGCAGCGACTCAAGCGTGGTGTTCTGGCTCTGCTGGCCGATCCCAAATTGCGGGATGGCCAACAAAACCAGCGACAACAGTACAGAAAAAATTCTCAAGTAACGATCACCAATAGAACTTTCCTGCAAACTGCACCGTGCGGCTGGGGAAGGAGTTTGTAATTTGTCCCAGCGTAGATGAGCAGCCCTGGTCCGCATTCGGATCGCAACCTGTATAGGTCTCGCCGCCGAATTGTGGTGCATAGAACTGCGCATGGTTAAAGGTGTTGAACATCTCCGCGCGGAACTGCACCCGCATCGATTCCTTGAACTGCCAGTTCTTCATGATTGAGGTGTCCCAGTTCTGGTAACCCGGGCCACGAAGATCGGAGAAGAAGCGAGGCGCGGTTCCGAAGGTTCCATAATCAGCGTACTTGAACGCGCCTGTATTGAACCACTCATGAATGCTCTGGTGATCCACATGCGTGTCGGCCACCACATCCGGGCGCGGATTGCCGCCGTAGGACGAGATATTCGCACCACTGATCGCAAGCGGAATGCCCTGCTTGAAGGTCACGATCTGCGAAACTTCCCAGCCGCCAATCACTGCGTCGGCCACGCGGCCCATGCCCGATCCAATCGCCTTACCGCGGCCAATCGGAAGGTCATAGACATAGCTTGCTACGAGGCTGTGAGGAATATCAGAGCCATCCACGCTCTTCTCCGCAGCCAGATTGTAATTATTCGCAGGTCCCGGATTGCCGGAATACGACCACGCGTTGTTGCCTTCTACGTTATCCAGAAACTTCGAATACGTGTAAGACACCAGCGCCGTCAGACCCTTGGTAAACCGATGGTTATAGTTCACCTGCAAAGCGTTGTAGTTTGAGAAGCCGACATTCGCGCCGTTCTCCGTCACGTTGCAATACTGCGGAAAGGGTTGAAGAAGCTGCGACTGAGCAATCATGGCATTGCCCAGATTGCAGCCGCCCGTTCCCGGCGCAATCGCACCATAAAACGGATTCGCAACAAGTGCATTCAGAGCCACGGTTCCCATCGGCAGATACTTGGGGTCCAGCTGTGAATGGTTAAGGTTGGCAGCCAGCATATGCTCTCCATGGTTGCCCACATAGTTAATGTCGAGAACATCGGCCGGTGTAATCGCCCACTGCGTGCCAACAAGATACTGCTGCACGTAGCCTGCCGCGCGCTTCCTGAAGTTGCTGCTTACGGAATCGCCTACCTGCTGCATCTCGCCGAGTGAGTTGCCCGTGATCGGAACAAATCCATTCGGCCAGGGGTTTGTAATGCTCATGGCCGGGTTGGGGTGAATGGTGTCGAGCGTAATCGGCGCGTTTGTCTGGGCTGCAAATCCAGAGGCGCTAGCCTCAAAGCAGCACGAGATCGATGGCGGATAGAAGATGCCGTATCCTCCACGAAGCACAACATTCGGTTTCGCCTGGTACGAGAAACCAAAACGAGGCGCCCAGTTATCCGTGTTCGTGTCATACGACGCGCGCTGGTCGTCAGACAGAAATTGCAATGCGCCCGGCAATGTCATACCAACAGCACTGCTGAGGGGGTTGGTGACATCCGGATTGAAGACGGAAGCCACATTATGCCGATATGTCGGCGCCGTCTGTATTTCATAGCGAAGACCCAGGTTCAACGTCAACTGCGGAAGCGGCTTCCAGTCATCCTGAATGTAGCCACCAAAGTAGTGGACAGCCACTGCCGGGTTATAAGTAGTTCCCGCCGTAGCCCCATCCAGCACGCCCATCATCATCTGCGCCATGCCGTTTCCGCTGTTGAACGAAACCGGCTTGCCGTCAACTCCGGTAGCGGTTCCCGGATTGTTCGGATCAGGACCGCCAGTAAAGTTGCCGTTCGATTGCAAGGTCGACTGAAAGTAGTTCGCCTGATCGTCCTCCTGCTCCACGAACATGAAGCCGAAGTTCAGCGTGTTGTGTGAAAGCGTCTTGATGAAATCCAGCGAGACGCTGCCAATCGGTCCGTGGTTCGTCACCGTCTCATTCGTAAGCGGACCAAGCGGTGATTCGCCTCCGACTTTCACGATGGGAAATTCTGGGCTATTTGCATCCAGATACGAAGGCAATCCAATCGTCGACGGCTTGAAACCACGAGACTGGTTCGTCGATGTCTCATGCCACACTTCCACACCTGCCGCGATATTCATAGTGAAGGTGGGGCTGAAAACCTGGCTGTATCCAGCGACCATGTTCCAGCGATTGTTCGGGCGATCGTTGCCGGGCCCAGCCGGATTCGCCGAACCCCAGTAAGCGGGCGTGCCGGTCTTGAACTCCTTCTTATACGAATAACGGAAGTAGAAGCGAGACGCTTGGTTGATGTTATGGTCTACGCGAACCAGGTATTCGTCCGAGTTCGCCGGGTTGGTACCGGTCGCCGCAAGATTGTTCGCCACCCCCAAGCCGGTTGGCTTGGGATAATAGCCCAGCAGCTTGGCAGCAGTCGGGTCGATGCCGTTTGCATTAATCGTGTTGTTGGCAATCGGGTCACGGATATAGCCGGTCTGACGTGCAACTAGACCTGTACTCGGATCCACCTGTCCCGCGGTGATGGCGCGAGCGCTCCGCGGGTCGTAAATAGACCCCGCATACACGGGCCGCCCCAGGGCATCCGTTCCTACCTGCGAACCAAGCAGCTCCGAGAAGTTTCCAGCCAGGAAGTTCGCGTCCGGAACCGTAAAGGTACTTACTGCCGGGGTAGCCAGCGTCAGGTGCTCATACAGGCCGAAAATAAAAGTTTTTTCTTTCTGCTTGTAGAGCCCGGGAATATAGAGCGGTCCGCCCGCCGAAGCACCCACCTGGTGACGACTGAAATCTTCCTTTTGCAGGTTGTTGTAGTTGTTGAACCAGAGGTTCGCATCGAGCGCCGAGTTGCGGTAGAACTCGTAAATATCACCGTGAAACTTGTTCGTACCCGACTTGGTGACCACGTTCACCACGTTGCCGGTGCTCCATCCGTACTGTGCGGTAAAGGAGTTGTTCTGGACCTTGAATTCCCCAACCGAATCCACTGAAGGGACGTAATTCACTGCGCCCCACTCCGGATCTGTGTCCCAGGCTCCGTCCAGCAGGTAAGCCGAGGTTCCAAAGAATCCGCCAGCAAAGTTCAGGAACGAGATATCCTGATCTGCATTGTCGCTGCTCGGACCGCCGCCGCCCAGAAGCATCTGGCCTTCCGAGGTGTTGTTGACCGAAGAATTGAGGGTGGCGAGGCCATAGACGTTTCTAAGGTTCAGCGGAAGCTCCACCACCTCTTTGCCGTTAATGTCTGCCGAAAGGTTGGCATTGTCCGTATTCAATAGCGATGCCTGAGCGTTGACGACCACCTGCTCGGTCGCAGCCCCCAGCGTCAGAGCCACATTCTGGCTCGCCGACTGCCCCGCATCCAGCACAAGCCCGGTCTGCCTGTATGCCTTAAATCCGTTGACCTGAACATCCAGGGTGTAGTTGGCCGGCGGTACCTGGGTAAAGCTATAGGCCCCGCTGGCGTCGGTCGAGTAGGTCCGGACGACCCCTTTCTCATTACTTGTAAGTTTTACGTTCGCTCCGGGAACTACGGCCCCCGTCGAGTCGGTGACCGTACCGCTGAGTGTGGCGGTGGTCACGGCTAATTGTGCTTTTGCTCTTGGAATGCCGCACGCCAGAATGACGAGCAGCCCCAAAAACCCTATCCAACTTGGTTTGCGTTTCAACGCTTGCCTCCAAAAACTGAGTTCCCCCTTCTCCTTTCGCGAACATTTGTAAGGAGATAGCTGAACCTCAGAAATTATTCAGAACCAGCGCGTTTATACGGATCGGAGATAACGGCTGATAAGGTCTTTGCCGCAAGTCATACGGTTCTTATCAGGTAAATTTTCGGAAAAGAGGTTCGAATCAGGACAGGAAGGGTGCAAAATAGCGACGTTAACTACGTTTTTAAATCCCTTTTGGCAGCCTTTTGAAACAGGCTGAATGCGGCATGAGGAATAGAATTCAAATTGGGATTAGGACGCAGAATAGCAATCTGCACAAAACTTTGCTCGATTTCGGTTCAACAAACAGCACAACGCGCATCAAAAAATGCGCTTTTGCCACCTTCGTAATCCATCCGCTCGTCGAAATGCGACGTCTCGGAGCATGAATACGCGCGGGAAGCGTTACCATAGGAGTATGGCTAGAGGTTGGGAGAGTAAATCCGTGGAGGAGCAAGTGGCAGAAAAGCAGGCAGAACCAGAACAAATGAACGGGGGGCCGAAGGCGGCTGCAGAGGCCGCACAGAAGCGTCAGGTTCAGGAACTGGAACTGCAGCGCGAGCGGATTCTGGACGAGCGTACTTCAAGTCCGCACCGTCGCGCTGCCCTCGAAGCGGCATTGGCGCATATTGAATCGCGCCTGTCCTCGATATCGTAGCTTTTACGCTTGCTTGCGGTTGAAGAGCAGCGAGTTTGCCTGATCGATGCTGGTCAGCAGAACGCGTGCAATGTTTACGTGCGGCGGTCTGGTGACTGCCCATAGAATCGCATCGGCGACGTCGGCCGCCTGCAGGGGGGTCAGCCCCTGGTAGACCTTGGCGGCGCGTTCCTTGTCGCCGCGAAAACGCACCTTGCTGAATTCTGTTTCCACCATGCCGGGATCGATGCTGGTAACACGCACCGGCGTGCCCAACAGATCCTGGCGCAAGCCGTCGTTGATGGCGTGTTCCGCCGCTTTGCTTCCGCAATAGACAGCGCCGCCGGGATAGGTCATCTCCCCGGCAGTCGATCCCATGCTGACGATATGGCCGCTTCCGCGTGCCACCATACCCGGAACCACGGCTCGAGTGACATACAGCAGTCCTTTGACGTTGGTATCGATCATCTCGTCCCAGTCCTGCAGCTTGCCTTCGTACACCTTGTCGAGCCCGCGGCTCAATCCGGCGTTATTCACCAGAATATCGATAGCCTTCCAGGCTTCCGGGAGTTTGTCGACGGCACTGGCGACCTGGGCTGCATCTCGAACGTCCAGCGAGAATGTATGCACATCCTGGGCTCCAGCCTTTTTGAGTTTGGACGTCAACTCGGCAAAACGATCGGTTCTGCGGGCGGCGAGTAACAGGCGGGCGCCTTCGGCAGCGAAGGCGTGGGCGGTAGCTTCTCCGATGCCGGAGCTGGCTCCGGTGACAAAGGCGATTTTGCCGGTCAATTTCTGCATGCAGTCATCCTAATTTATGCGTTATGTGCGAAATACTGCGCACGAACTGGTAATATCCCGCAGCCCAGTCGTGGTCGCGTAGCCCGGCTTCTTCGGCCTCGTGCAGCGTTTCCTGAAAGTGGTCGGCCAGCGGCGTTCTCGTATTCGTAGCCGCTGCCGCCTCGCGGAAGAGGCGCGTATCTTTTTGCCCGAGCGCAATAGTCGCTCCGGGCGTTTCTGGCGGGTGCAGCATCACCTTGGCGTAAGCCTCATAAAATGGCGACCGAAAGAGCGCTGCGTTGACCGCCTCAATATAAAGAGCTGGATCGATGCTCTGCGACTCGGCATAGACAAATCCTTCGCTGAGCGCGGCGATCATGGCCGTGATAAGAAAATTGCCGCCGATTTTGAGCGCGTGCGCCTTGTACGGCTTATCGCCCACAATGGTGATCCCGCGGCTGAAAGATTCGAGCAGGGGACGCACTTTTTCGATGGCATCCTGCTTTCCCGCAGCAGTAATCCAGAGCTTGCCTTCGGCAGCGATATTGGGACGACCAAAAACCGGCGCCCCGACGAAGTTCTGTTTACGTATCGAGTGCTCTACAGCCAACTTTTGCGAGAGCTGCACGCTGATGGTGCTGAGCGAAACATGAATCGCGGATGCAGGCAGAGTATCAAGCAGCCCATGATCCCCGAAGACAATGGCCTCCAGCGACGCATCGTCCATCGGCATGGAAAAGACGACTTCGCACTGTTTTACCGCTTCAGCAGGAGTCCGCGCAGCCGTCGCCCCCTCTTCGAGAAGCGGCTGAAGCTTCGATTGCGTGCGATTCCAGACAGTGAGCTTATGGCCCTGCTTCATGAGATGAGACGCGATGGCCGTTCCCATCTGACCGGTAGCCAGAAATGTGATTTGCATATGTACGGTTAGATGATGACAGAGAACGGCAGGATTTTGCGAGTTGGCCAAAAGCAAAAAAAATAGGGCTGCCTTGGCGGGCAGCCCTATGTCGGAGAATTCTCTTTACTGTGGCCCTGGTGGATTAGAAACACCGCTGTTCGGCGGCTGTGGTGGAGGAGCATTTTCGGGTGGAGCCGCTGCATCACCCTGCTGACCGGGGCCCTGCTGCTGCACGCCGATAGAGTTGCCCGAAACTACAAGCTGGACACGGCGGTTTTGTGCACGGCCATCGTTGGTTGAGTTGTCGGCGACAGGATCGCTTTTCCCATAGCCAGTTGCAGTAATTCCAGGCTGCGCGACACCCTGTGCCACCAGATAATCGCGTACGGCGCCAGCGCGCTGTTCGGAAAGCTTCTGGTTGTACTCATCCGAGCCAATGTTGTCGGTATAGCCCTCCACCTGCATCGTCAATCCCGGATAAGCGAGCAGAATCCCTGATACTTTGGCGAGTTTCTCCCTGGCTTCCGGCTTCAACGTGAACTTATTAAAGTCGAAAAGAACATCGGACATATTCATTACCAGACCGCGTGCGGTTTCACGCGTGGCCAGCACCTGATTGAGCTGCGCCTTGAGCCGTTCGCGCATCTGGTCAGTCTGGTCGTTGGCACGTTGCGTTTGCCGCTGAGCGCGAGCCGCCTCCGCTTCCGCTTCCGCTTCGCGCGCCTCTGCGCGTGCGCGTTCCGCAGCAGCCTGGTCGGCAGCTGCCTGGGACTGGGCTGCGGCAAGCTGCGCATTCTGCGCCGCCTGCTTCGTATTAGCTTCATCCTCCGCCCGCATCTTGCGAATGGTCATGATGCGAGCATCTTCGGCTGTCTGCACAGCAGCTCGCGCGTAGGTGATCAGCTCTTTCTGACGGCTCTTATGCTCTTCCAGATCCTGCGCGTTCTGAAGATTCTGCTTCGCAGTCGCCAGAGTATCAGGCGCATACTTGTCGGCTCCGGCAGCTTCAGCAATCTGTACCGCGTTGATCGCTTCATAAAGCTCAAGCGGCCATGCTTCATTGCGAGTGATCGGATGCAGCACGCTGTTCCGGCCCGCCGTTTGCGTGTAAGCGCCGCGTGGCAACAAGGAATAATGCGCATTCACCTGCTCGATGATGCCCTGCGTCTTGTCGTTCATCACAGAGTTCTGCATCACGACAATGTCACTCGGCATGGTGACGGCGTAATAAGGCTCGGCGGTAATAACCAGGCCGAAAGCCTGCAGCGGAGTGGTGACCGTAATCTCGTTTTTGGAACGGGAGGGTAAAATTTCACCGAGGTTCGATGGACGTCCTTCCGGGGTGATGGCCCACAGGACATAGGTCAGATATTCGACGCCGAAGCTGTTTGCCGGGCGCAGACCTTCAAATTTTGCATTGATCGTAAGCCTTCCCCGACCGCTCTCGACAGAAGCTGAGCCCTTTGCTTCAGGCAGGAGACTGGTGCCCTGAAAGCCGATTTTCGTGCTCCCGCTGCGATGAAAGTAATTGATCGCAGGAATATCACGGCCTACGACCTGCACTTTGTAAACCGGGACGCCATCACGCATCTCAGCCTGCGGATTCTGCGTCTGCTGCTGGTTTTGCGGCCATTGCTGCGTGGCTGTGGGATTCATTTCCTGGGCATAGACGGTACCGCACAACGCTGAGGCGAAGAGTAAAAGTAACACTTGCTGTTTCATATTTTTCTTTCGAGCTCCTTGCTTCTTTCGGGTAAAGCACAAAGGCGCAATACGGCGCGCATTACAAAGGATGCTCACGGAAAAGTGCGGGTGGTCTGTTGAACGAGGAAGATAAGAAGAAATAAATCAGGCGGGCAGAGCAACCAATTGATGCTCGATGGCGTACAGCGCCAGCTCAAGGCGCGTAGAGACGCCGGTTTTCTCAAAAATATTCGAGAGATGCCGCTTGATGGTCTCTTCGCTGAGGTTGAATTGCTGGGCGATATCGCGATTGCTGCCGCCCCTTACGACGCAGCCTACCACTTCAAGCTCGCGTGGCGTCAGCGGTGGAGCGCTCTTCGGAACAGGTGTGGGATTGCGGCTGATATCGTGAAGTGCCTGCACGAGACTCGTGGCGGGATGGTCTTCGATCCAGTACCTTCCGCCCGACACGGCCCGAATGGCGGCAGCAAGGTGATCCATAAGCGCTGCTTTCATAACGATGCCGCGCGCACCAAGCTGCAAGCCTTCAAGAATGATCTGCTGAGAAATCGCCTCGGTCAGCAGAATAGTTTTGGTGGAATGTGAGCCACTGATGACGGCCCGCATCGTCTCCAGTGCGGGCAGATCAGGCAGGCTCAGGCCAAGCAGCAGGATGTGAGGATCGAGTTCCAAAGTGCGAGCCATCGCTTCTTCGCCGGTGCCTGCCTCCCCGGCATACTCGAAGCTAGGCTCCAGCTGGAGCAGATTCTCTACACCAATACGTATGACTGGATGCTCGTCGGCAACCAGCACGCGGATGCGTGGCTTTCCATCCGTTTTGTCGTCTGCAATGCGTCCGGGTCTGTCTGCATTCATGGGGGTGAACTATTCAACAGCGGGGGCGGCCCAAAACATCGCCTCTCTGAAGGGTACCATCGAAGGTACGTTCCGACCTAGAGTATCGGTTTCATCTTGCGTTCACACTCTTTTCAACAATTATTATTGGGCCGCCGTTAAGGTTTAGCTAATGCCTACATATAAAACAGCATTTTTGCGTTTTTTCGGGGTTTTCCTCGTTCTGTCGTTTTCGCTATTGGCCAGCGCGCAGTATGAAAATGGAAGCCTGGTGGGAACGATACGTGATGCCAGCGGCGCCAGTGTTGCCGGGGCATCGGTAACTGTAACCAATACTGCTACAGGAACAGAAAGCAAAGTCACTGCCAATGGCAGCGGTGACTGGGAAATACCTTCGCTGCGTGCCGGAGTATATCGCGTGACGGCTTCGATGAGCGACTTCAACACCGCAGTTGCCGACAATGTCACCCTGTCGGTCGGCAGCCGTCAGCGCATCGACCTTGCCTTGCAAATTGGCCAAGCAACTGAAACAGTCGAGGTCAGCGACGTGCACCTGCAGCTGGAAACAGAATCGAGCCAGCGCGGACAGGTGATTACCGGCTACCAAAGCGCCGCTTACCCGCTTGTTACCCGTAACTATTCCGATCTGCTGGCACTCGTCACCGGCTCGCGTCAAGCTCCCACGGCGGCAACCACCAGCTCAGTCAACAGCCTCGTGCGCGCCGGAGCGTATAACGTCAACGGCCAGCGCAGCATGTTCAATAACTTCCTGCTCGACGGCATGGACAACAATGCCTACGGCGAGAGCAATCAGGGCTTCGACAACCAGATTATCGCCATTCCGCCGGATTCGGTTTCGCAGTGGCAGATCGTTACCAACAATGAGAACGCCGAATATGGCCGTTCTTCGGGCGCGACGATCAACGTGGCGTCGCTGGCCGGAACCAACGACTATCATTTTCTGCTGTATGAATTTATCCGTAATACGGACCTGAACGCGGCTGGCTACTTCAAGCCAACGCTCACTGGTACGCTTGGCCCTGTTCCGTTTCAGAAGCCCACCTTCAACCGTAACCAGTTCGGTATGAATTTTGGCGGTCCCATCCTCAAGAACAAGCTTTTCTTCTTCCTCGATTACGAAGGCTTCCGCCAGACCTTGAAGCCATTGGGCGTCTTTACTTTACCGACGCAGAATGAGCTGAACGGCACCCTGGTGGTTCCGGTACAGAATCCGATCACCGGCAAAACTTACGCAGCAGGCCAGCGAATCCCGGACGGCGACTTCAATCCCACGTCGCTGCAAGTGGTGAACTTCTTCCGGCAGATTCCTCTCCCGATCGCAGGTTCACCAACCACGGGCCTTGCTTCCAATGATTACGCGCTGCTTGTCCCCTTCACCGACAATTCGGACAAGGGCGATCTGCGCCTCGATTGGCAGCAGAACGCCAACAGCTCATGGTTCCTGCGTGTGAGCGATCGCAAGGAGACTGGCGTTAACTATCCGGCAATTCCGTTGCCTCTCGATGGCCAGACCAACGGAACGATCCGCGTTCTGGATCAGCAAGTCGCGCTCGGCTATACGCATCTTTTTGGTGCGAACAAGGTTCTCGATGCGCGTCTCGGTCTATCGCGCACCAAGGCTGGCAAATTCACGCTCTCCATCGGCAATGACTCCATCACCATTCCGGGATTGCCGACGAATCCCATCGTTGCTGGCGGTCTGCCGTCGATCGGCATTACCAACTTCAGCGCCTTCGGACGCCAGAGCACGAACCCACAATGGCAGGACCCTTCTCTGCTTGATCCCAAGGTCAACTTCACCTGGGTGAAGGGCCAGCACTCGATAAAGTTCGGCTACGAATACGAACATGTGTGGATGGCTGTCAACGACAACAACCCGCTCTATGGCTCGTTCGGCTTCAGCTCGGATTACACCGCCCTCAACTCGAAGTCCCCAGTTGCCGACAACTATTGGGCAGACTTCCTCTTTGGCATGCCTTCTTCCTACGCGTTAGCGAACTACTACGTTACTCATCTTCGTGCGTCGATGGACAACGTCTACGCGCAGGATGACTGGAAGATATCGCCTAAATTTACGCTCAACTACGGCATGCGCTGAGAATACGGCTCGCCCTACTCAGAGGAAAATAACAATATCTCGAACTTCGATCCTGTTTCGCAGACCGTGCTCACCATCACCCCTGGCGCAATCGCAGCTGATGGGATTACGCCGTACCGCGGCGGTGGAGTCTATGGCAGCACACTGGTCAATCCTGACTTTACCGACTTTGGCCCGCGCGTCGGCTTTGCCTATTCGCCGGATGACAAGACAGTCATTCATGGCGGCTTCGGTATGAGCTTCGTTCATTACACCCGCGCTGGTTCCGGCGACATTCTCGGCATCAATGCTCCGCAGGCGCAATTTGCTTCGGTCGGATCGCAGACAGTGGCGCCGTCACCGGCCAGCCAGTGCCCGATCGGCGCGCCCGCCACCACGTGCTTCGTCACCATCGATCGCGGCTTCCCTGCTTCGTTGACGGTTTTCAATAAGGCGACGGATAACATCACCTACATTCCCAAAGACACCCGCGACAGCTACGTTGAGAGCTACTTCCTCAGCGTGCAGCGCCAGCTCGCAAAGAACATCGTCTTCGACGTTGCATATGTGGGCAATCACGGTGTCAAGCTGCAGGGCTTCCTGAATGGAAACCAGAAAAACCCGAGGAATGGATTTGCTCGCCCGTATAGCAACTGGCCATCGGATATTACCGAGGCTCTGAACGAGTTCTATTCGCACTACGATTCGCTGCAGGCCCGCTATGAACAGCGCTTCGTCGGTGGATTAACCTTGCTGAACTCATTCACCTGGCAGCACTCGCTCGACAACGCCAGCGCCTCACTCGAAGGCAACACGCCTTCTCCGCAGGATGGCAACAAGATTGCCGCCGACTATTCGCAATCGGACTACAACCTGCCCATCGCGAATGTTACCAGCCTCGTCTACGATCTTCCCGTCGGACGTGGCCGCACTTACCTTTCCAGCTCAAATGGATTTGTCGATGCAGTCCTGGGCGGCTGGCAGGTGAGCGCAATCAATACCATGCAGGCGGGCACTCCCTTCAACATCACCTATTCGCCCAGCTCAGCGAATCAGGTTTCTCAGCAGATCACAGCCAGCTATCGCGGAGCCAACCTTTATCGTCCGGACCGTGTGCCCGGCCAGCCGCTTATCAAGAAGTCAAAGCTTCCCGGCACCGGCTACATTCAATACGTCAATTACGCAGCCTTCGTTCTGCCTCCCACCAAGGATGCAGCTGGAAACCTGCTCAGCCCCTTCGGCAACTCTTCGCGCAATCCAGGCCGCACTCCAGCCTTCTATCAAACCGACATGGCATTGAATAAAAAGTTCAGCCTGCCCCTCGAGAACATGAAGCTTGAGTTTCGCTCAGAGTTTTACAACCTCTTTAACCACACTAATTACTACCTGCCGAGCAGCGGCCTGGGTGGAACGCTGGGCACGACCAGCGCTACCCTCGCGCCGGGAGCCACCGTTCCTGTCAATTCCATTACGGGCGGCACTCCTACAAGCAACGGACAGGTCACCGGCACCTTTCAGCCACGCATTATTCAGTTTGGTCTGAAGCTTACTTACTGATCCTTGCGACGCACTGAAATGGGAGCCGCCCGTCGGCTCCCATTTTCTTTTGCCGCGCTGTACATTGAACGAGTGAGCGATGAGATTGAAGACCTGAAGCGCCAGGTAGCCGAGCTGACAGCACGCGTCTATCGCCTGGAGCAGGGACAGGAGCAGGCACAGCCAACATCCGCAGCACCAACTGAGGCCCGCAGTATTCCGGCTCCCGTGGCAACGCCAGAACCCGCGACCGGTCCGCGCATCGTAAGGCAGCAAGGCCAGAAGACTCTCGAGAACCGCATCGGTTCGCAGCTCTTCAACCGTATCGGCATCATTGCGTTGCTCATCGGGACGGCCTGGTTTCTCAAATTCGCCATCGACAATCAATGGATTGGCCCGCTCAGCCGCGTGCTCATCGGACTGGCTGCAGGTATCGGAATCGTCGCATGGTCCGAGCGTTTCCGTTCGCAGGGCTATAGTGCATTTTCCTACTCGATGAAGGCGCTCGGCACTGGCGTTTTGTACCTGTCGTTATGGGCTGCCTATGCCGTTTTTCACCTTGTGCCCACCGCGGTTGCGCTACTTGCCATGGTGCTGGTAACGGCTGCAAACGCTGTCTTGTGCTGGATGCAGAACTCTGAGCTGCTGGCGTTCTATGCAGCCATCGGCGGATTCATCACGCCTGTTCTGCTCTCAAATGGGCAGAACCACGCGCTCTCGCTCTTCAGCTATCTGCTACTGCTGGATATAGCCGCGGTCATCCTTATAGCTCTGCGTCCCTGGTCGCGACTGCTGCTGGCCGCCTTCTTCGGCACCAGCTTCTACGCCATCGGATGGTATGTCGCCTATTATTCTGACCAGCAATTCCCGCTTGCTGCCTTCTTCGCCGTCGCATTCTTCCTGCTCTTCGCTGTTGCTCCGCAGCTATTGCGCAATCTGCGTATGTCCACGCAGACGAAACATCTCGCCGTGCAGGACAATATCGTTCTCGTCGTTCTGCCGTTTCTGAATGCGGCGCTCGCCTTCTTTGAGTTCTATGCACTGTTCAGCGAACCTGGCAGAACTTATGCTCGCCCATGGATCGCATTGCCACTTGCGGCCTTTTATTTCGTCATGCTGCGGGTATCCCGCTTGCGCCAGCTCGGCCGCGGACCCATGGCGCTGCCTGCGGTCTACATGGCGATCAGCATTATCTTTTTTACCGCCGCAATCCCGTTGGAACTCCACGGACGATACATCGCCATCGGTTGGTTGCTGGAGGCCGCGGTCCTCATATGGCTGGCGCGGGAGCAGCCGCAAGCGGAGCTGCGCTATCTCGCCAGTTCGGTTCTCGGGCTGGCATTTGTCGGTGTCAATATCATTCACCTTGGCGATAGCCAGCCGGTGCTTTTGAATGCGCGCTTCGCCACGTACCTGGTCGCGATTGCCGTCTTCGCTTTTGCTGCGTGGATAGCGACGCGCGCATCGCAGGAATGGCGGCCCATCGCAGCAGCAACGGGAATCGGCGTGAACGTGCTGGTCATGATTGCCGTCTGCCTCGAAATTCATTCCTATTGGGCCGCGCAGATATCGATTCCGCGAAGCGATCTGTACACCAATGAGCAGTTCACCTACTCCGCATGGGCGATGCTTTTTGGAGCGCTACTTCTCGCCATAGGCTTCTGGAAGAAATCGGCCTTTCTACGCTGGCAGGCTCTGGCTCTGCTCACGCTCAGCATCGCCAAGGTCTTCCTCGTAGACACGCGCCAGCTGAGTCAGGGCTATCGCATCCTCAGTTTTCTCGGATTAGGTGTGTTGCTGCTCTCCGTCAGCTTCGTCTATCAGCGCGATTGGCTTGGCCTGCGAGGTAGCAGATCTTAAAAGCCGTCATTCTGACGACCGAAGGGAGGAAGAATCTCAGCCAGACTCGCTGGCGATTCTTCGCTTCGCTCAGAATGACGGCTTTGTTTGCAGGAAACCAGCACCTAACGAATCGCCGGTTCTACTTCATTCAACCAGTCCGGCGGCTTGAGAATCTCGCGTGGCTTTGAGCCTTCCGCAGGTCCAACAATGCCATCGCGCTCCATCATGTCGATCAAGTGAGCGGCGCGGCCATAGCCGATGCGCAGGCGGCGTTGCAGCAGCGAAGTCGAAGCCTTGCCGAACTCGAGCACCAGCCGTACTCCATCTTCGTACAGCTCGTCGTTGGCATCCTCGCCACCGCCGTCCATATCGAGATCGCGGCCCTTGTCATCTTTCGGCGATTCAAGGAAGCCCTGCACGTACTCGGCATCGCCCTGTTTCTTCCAGAACTCCGTCACCGCAGCAATCTCTTTTTCTGTCACGAATGGAGCGTGCACGCGCTGTAGCCGCGACGTTCCCGGAGGCAGGAAGAGCATATCGCCGCGCCCAAGTAATGATTCTGCGCCATTCGAATCGAGAATCGTACGCGAATCGACCTTCGTCGCCAGACGGAAGGACATGCGAGTAGGCACGTTGGCCTTGATGAGGCCGGTGATGACATCGACCGAAGGCCGCTGCGTTGCGAGCACCAGGTGAATGCCGACAGCACGCGCCATCTGCGCCAGCCGCGTCACTGATTCCTCGACGTTGGCCTTGTCGAGCATCATCAGATCGGCCAGCTCGTCGATGATGATGACGATGTACGGCAGCGGCTTCTCTTCTTCCTGTTGGTCGAAAAGGCTCGGTGTGCCGTTCTCAAACAGCTTGTTGTACTGGTCGATATTACGCACGCTGCGCGAAGCGAGCAGCTTCAGGCGGCGCTCCATTTCGCGGACAGCATTGCGAAGAGCATTGGCAGCGAGCTTCGGCTCGGTGATGATCGGCGTAAAGAGATGCGGAATGCCTTCGTACATGCCAAGCTCAACGCGCTTGGGATCGACGAGGATCATGCGGACCTGCTCAGGCGTCGCTTTGTAAAGCACCGACATGATCATCGCGTTGATCGCGACAGATTTGCCGCTGCCTGTCGAGCCCGCGATAAGAACGTGCGGCATCGTCGCCAGATCGGCAGTCACGATGCGCCCATTGATATCCTTGCCCATCGCCAGCGTGAGCTTGCTTTTGGGCTGTCCGAAATTTTCTGACTCGATCACATCGCGCAGCCAGATGGTTTCGCGCGTATGATTCGGCACCTGGATGCCGACGGTGCTCTTGCCCGCCATGCGCTCAATCAGGATGCTCTCTGCGCGCATTGCCAGGCAGAGGTCTTCAGCAAGTCCAGTCACGCGGCTGTATTTCACACCCGCTTCGGGACGAAATTCGAAGGTCGTAACTACTGGTCCAGGATTGATCTGCACCACCTGCCCGTTTACGTCGAACTCGGCGCACTTCTCCACCAGCACCTGCGCCTCAACTCGTAGCTCGTCCTCGCGGACGACCTGCGTATCTTCGCTGCGATGCAGCAACGTGCTCGGCGGCAGGCGGAAGCCGTTATGCGACTTGGGAGCGACCGTGACTTTATTAATTTCCGCATCTGCGCGCTCATTGACGGCAATGCTTGGCGGTGGTGCCGGGTCCGGTTCAGGATCGGGCACCGTCGCACGCGGCATCTGTTCCCACACGCTCTTTTGCGGAGCAGGCTCCGGCTGCATCTCCGCAAAGCCGCCCTGACGATGCGCCGGAGCATCTCCCTCCATCGTCGCGTCAGGCTGCTTCTTGAAGTTGAGCTTCTCCTGTTTCGCCGTAAACTTGCGCGCCTGCATCAGCTCTTTTTCGCGGATAGCTTCTTCCCGCGCTAGCTTCTTCGCCTCGCGCGCGCGGATACGTGCAGACCGCCAGTTCTTCAGCCTGTCACGCCACGCCATCACAAAAGCGAAACGGATCGAGAGCCATTCTTTGGCGGTATTGAAGCTGAAGGTCGAAGAGAGATAGACCGCTACGGCCACCATGGCCACGGTAAAGATGCACGCGCCTGGGAAATTCAAATAGTGCACCAGCGTGTCGACAACCAGGCGTCCGGTCAAACCCTCAATGGGAAGTCCGCCAAGAAAATGCAGGTGCCCGGGCAGCAATCCAAAAACCGCCGGCACGAAGAGCATTGTCAACACCGCGCCAACCGCTTTCGCCCAGGGAGAGCTAGTTGGCAGCGATCGCATCCACGTCCAGCCCAGAACCGACAGCAGCAAAGGCAGGCAGAAGGCTGCCGCACCTTCCATCTGCAGCAGGAAGTCGCTGATATATGCGCCGACAACGCCAATCCAGTTGTCCGGACGAGCCGAGGTTCCGGAAACGGTATTGAGTGACGGATCGGTAGGATGGTACGAAAACAGCGCGAGAAGAAGGAGGCCCGCCACAACCAGCACTAACAGCCCGATCAGTTCATTCAGGCGGCGGTTGCGCGTTGGCGTAAGAACCAGTTTGAGGGGCTTCATAAGAGACACACGAAGGCATTGCCGTAATCGGCTCTACCGTTCCGAACCCCCAGAGCAGTTTTATTATCCCAGATGCCGCGTGGCCTTCTTCGTAAAAAATTGCCCGGGGGAACCCAGTCAGAGAACAGACGGAGCACGGGGTTGGAGTCGGCCCCGTGCCTTTCTAGCGCAGCTTTGCCGCAAATACCAGCAACAGAATTCCCAGAATGATCCGGTATACCGCGAATGGCACAAATCCGTGCTTGCGCACCCACTGCAGGAACCACTCAACCACACCAAGCGCCACAAAGAACGAGACCACGAACCCAATCGCCAGCACAATCCAGCCGTGCCCGGTCATCACCAGCGGAGCGATGGATTCAGCGCCTTCCACATGCTTCGGATGCAGCGTCTTCAGCAGGTCGTAGCCAGTCGCAGCAATCATCGTCGGGATAGAAACCAAAAAGCTGAATTCGAGCGCCGCAGGCCGCGACATCCCGACAACCTGACCTGCTGCAATCGTCGACATCGAGCGCGAAGTCCCGGGGAAGACCGCCGACATTACCTGGCATAAGCCAATCCAGATCGCCTGGAAGAGCGACATCTGCTCCACATGTGTCGTCATCGGGTCGCTGCGTTCGCTCCACGCGTCGACGGCCCACATCACCACGCCGCCGACCAGCAGCGAAATCGCCATCACAGTCAGGCTTTCCAGATGCTTGCCAATCGTTTTTGTAAGCAGAAACGCAGGGATCGCGGTGCAGACAAACGCTATCATCGTCAGCGTCAGCGGATGATTCCAGATCGTGCGGTTGTGATCTTCGCCCTCCGGAAATGTCCGGAAAAATTCAACGATACGGCCGGTAAAGATCAACAACAGAGCCAGAATCGCGCCCAGCTGGATGACGATCGTATACATCTTCCAGTAGGGATCTGTCAGATTGATGTGCAGAAGTGCTTCGCTGATGCGAAGATGCGCTGTCGAGCTGACCGGCAGAAATTCCGTCAAACCTTCCACAATGCCAAGCAATACAGAAACAATGTAGTCGTTCAAAAAACCTCCAGTATTTCCTGAAAACAATTCCCGATCAAAGGAATTGCCATCCTGACGCGGAGCGAAGTGAAGCGGAAGGATCTGCTTTTTCTTCTGCTTGCAAGGATACGAATATCACTCCAGCATCATTCGCGTTCGCTGCCGTAAATAGGAATCTGCTGCTCCATCTTGTATACCAGACCGGCGGCGCGCGCCGCATAGTCGCTGTCGGAATACTTGCTCTCGACCTGCCCAGCCAGCGCCTTCGCGCGGCCACGCGCCTCGTCAGCTTTCTTCTGGTCGTTGTCGGCCTGGAACATGTCGCCAGCGGAAGCCTCGCGCCAGGCCGCTTCAAACAGTGCCTGCGGAGCTTTGGGCGAGTCAGGATGCTCCTCGGCATACTTGCCGTAAATTTCGGCCTCCTTCTCTGGGCACTTCTCCGTTCCTTGCCAGTCTCCGCACACCTTGTTGTCGATCATGTCGTAAGCCGCCAGATCGGCCCACTTCGTGCGCGGATAGAGTTTCTGGATCTTCTTCATCTCGCTCTCATCCATCTGTTCACGCAGGTAATTTTCTTTTTCGTGGGCAGAAGGCAGCGCCAGCGAGTCCGCCTTCTGCAGCTGCCAGCGAATATCGGCTGCGCGCCACATCGCTTCCGCAGCACGCGGCGATTGCGGGAAAAGCGTGACCACCATGCGATACAAACGTCGCGCGCTCTGCGCCGCATCCGGCGGAGGATGCGACTGGCTCGCCACATTCTCCAGGCTGACGGCTTCGCCATACAAAATCTGGCCACCATTTGGGGTGTCCGCCGTCACCACGCCTTTATCCAAGACCCATCCTGAAATGGGCTGCGCATTCGTTTCATTGCCGAAGACGGGAACATCCTGCTCGTTGACCGTTTCCACATCGGTGTTAGCAAACACGCGCAGCCACTTGCCGCTGTGCTCGGCAACAATCAACTCTCGCCCCGGAGTTACCGAGCTCACTTTGTCCGACGATTCATCCGCCTGCACATAAATGTTGGCAACATGCACCACCGTGCCCTTCACGCCATGCGAAGGCGGCGAATTCTTATCGCCCCATGCCAGCGAAGCGCCGAGTAGCAGAACAACTGAGAGAGCTGAGATTCGTTTTCGCATCACGTTTGTCTGACGGTTTTCAGCGTTCATCGGTTTAGCCTTTACAGAAGGTCTTGTCGTCCTGACGCACAGGGAAGAGTTGCATTTCTTCTCTCTCAACACGTGAGACGCTCAAAAAGCCGGTCGAGCGATTGCTGGGGATCACCGCAGATGCCGGTATGAACTGGCGATACCTGAATCATGGTGCTGCGCGGCGAAACCAACCAGTGAAAGCGCTCGCGAAGAGTCAGTTGCCCAATCGGTCCGGCGTCGGAGTCGCCGGCGCTGATCTTCGGAAAAGCCTCCAGATGCCGCCGGATTAGTGCCACATCGATCTCCGGCCAGAGAGCCTTCAGCCGCTCTTCATTCACGCTCACCTTGGCTCCCAGAAAATTCTTTTCCAGGCAAAAAACGATCACGCCCGCGTTGACGAATTCCTCCCGATCCACACGTGGCACCACGCGAATCACGGCGTAATCAAACGAGCTCTGCGCGGACACGCTTCGCCTCCTCCACAAAACTTGACGACGCGGCAAGACGCTCGTCGAAGTAGCGCACATAAGCAGCCCGCCGTTCCGTCGCATCCGCAACTCCACCCTCCGGCGTCACCCATGCATCCGGAACAGCATCCAGAATCTGCGCGAAAACAGCAGTGTTCAGCTGCTGATGCGCCTCCGCATCTGCCGCATCCAGAGCCGACGCCCAGGGCAGCATCACATGATTGCGGATTGCGGAAAACTGAGAATGTGCCGCCGTATCTATGCTTTGCCAGTTGTGATGAAAATACAGCGCGGCACCATGATCAATAAAATACAGGTCCCCATGCCATTTCAGCAGATTCGGATTGCGCGGCGTACGGTCCACATTCGCCACAAAAGCGTCAAACCACACCGCGAGCGAAGCCAACTTCGCATCGGCGGTATCCCCCGCCGCCGGATCGAACATCGTCGATCCCGGCAGGTAATCGAGTGCCAGATTCAGCCCCACACTGCGCTTCAGGAGGTCTCGAATCTCGGCATCCGGCTCGTTGCGCCCGAGCGCGGCCTCTACCTCGACAAAAACCAGCTCCGGAACCCGCAAGCCGAGAGCGCGACCCATCTCGCCAGCCACCAGCTCCGCCAGCAACGCAAGCGGCCCCTGTCCCGCGCCTCGGAATTTCAGGACATACATCCCCAGGTCGTCGGCCTCGATAATCGCCGGCAACGATCCACCTTCCCGCAGCGGGGTGACATACCGAGTTGCTCGAACGGTGCGAAGCATCGTGTTTCGATTGTAACGTTTAACAAGAACCTACTATGCCGACGGCACTGACGGTTCAGCCTGTGCACACAACGCCCCGCAGCACCTCAGGCTCCACATTGCCACCGCTCATAATCGCCACCACATTGCGAAATGGAAGCAGCTGCTCCATGTGAAAGAGCACCGCCGCAGGCGCAACCGCGCCACTCGGCTCCGGGGTCAACCGGGCACGATAAAGCAGGACCTGCATCGCCTCGGCAATTTCGTCTTCTTTTACGGTAATGATGTCGTCTACATACGCGCGTATATGCTCGAAGTTCAGATCGCCAAGACTCTGCGTACGTAGCCCGTCAGCCATGGTGCGCGTGGTCATCTCCGCTGGCCAGTTCACCAGCTTGCCGCCGCGAAAGCTTTCCTGCGCGTCACCAGCCAGCTCCGGCTCAATACCGAAGACGCGCACATCCGGCTTGATCAGCTTGATGGCCGTAGCCACGCCGCTCAGCAATCCGCCGCCGCTTACAGGCGCAAGCACCAGATCGACCTCAGGCAGGTCTTCCAGAATCTCCAGTCCGCAAGTTCCCTGCCCGGCAATGATGGCTGCGTCATCATAAGGAGGCACCATCACATAGCCGAACTTCGCTTCCAGCTCTTCCGCTTTCAATTTGCGCTCCGAGCTCGACGGCCCGACCTCGACAATCTCCGCACCCAGAGAAGCCGTCGCCTTCTTCTTCACCTCAGGAGCATTCGACGGCATCACAATCACCGCCTTCGTTCCCAGCGCCTTTGCAGCGTACGCCACACCTTGCGCATGGTTGCCGCTCGAATAGGTAATCACCCCGCGCTTGCGCTCATCCTCGCTCAGCTGCGCAATCTTGTTATATGCGCCGCGCAGTTTGAAGCTGCCGATGGGCTGTAAACCCTCGGCTTTGATAAACACATTCCCCGGAGAACCCGAAACTTGTAACCGTAGCAGTGGCGTATGCACAGCCACGCCGCGAATCCGAGCCTGCGCATCATGAAACTCTTGATTGGAAACCAGCAAAGGAATCTCCTGATGAAAAATTTAGAAAGACAGTGTAGCGAGGAATCCAGAAGATGACGGCTTAACGGAAAAACTGGCGAGTTTCTCGCGGAAACTTAGAAGAGTCGTACCGCACGAGATAGTCTCTGGATTCTTCGCTGTGCTCAGATTGACTCCCCTTCCTGAAAAGGAGCGATGAAAATCTAAGGGAGATACTTCTGTGGGAGCGGCTCTTCCGGTGTTTCCGCCTGCCACACGATTTCTACGACCTTCCAATCAGTTCCGTTGAAGACCGCCTGGATGCTGTTGATACCTCGCACGGGAGGCTTGCCTTCCATTGGACTGATTTCATAGGTGCTCCAAAGGTGCGCGATATGCCCATACACTTCGCTGGTGACCTTCACCTGATGCTCATAAAACGCATCATGCCCGCGCGCCTTCACGCGAGTGATCCAGTCATCCAGAGTCAGGATATGAGGGCCGAAGCTCCCGTCCTTGGCTTTTCCCACCGGAATCAATCTCACCTCAGGAAGCATGAGCTCCCGCATGCAGATGCGATCTTTATCGGCGGGCCCGCTGACAGCGCCATATAAAGCGTTGGTCAACTCATCGAGCGTTTTCGTCGAAGGACATGAAGTCGCTTGCGCGCGCATGATAGGCGCGCACAATATACACAGAGCCACAAAGAGAAACTTCGAGCGCATGGTCTTTCCTTATATTTCGAGAATCACCGGCATAATCAAAGGCCGTCGGCTCGTATTCTTCTGGATATACCGCTTCAAATCAATACGAATCTTTTCCTTGATGACGCCGTAATCGGCCTTCTCTTCATCGCTCGAATTCTCAAGCGTCCCGCTGACGACCTTGCGCGCCTCCTCCATCAACCCTTGATCGGCACCCACAAAGCCACGGCTCACAATCTCCGGCAGTCTCTCCACCTTGCCGCTGAGCTTGTTAATTGTCAGGATCGGCAGCACAAACCCATCTTCGCTCAGGTGGCGGCGATCGCGAATCACAATGTCTTCGACCACATCCGCAGTCGACCCGGAATCGATGCAGACGCGTCCGGCAGTAATCTTGCCCGTCTTGCGCGCATCATCTTTATCGAGTTCGAGCACATCGCCGTTCTCGATCACCAGTGCCAAGTCAACCACGCCCATGTTTTGCGCAATCTCGGCATGCTTCTTCAGATGACGGTAATCACCATGCACCGGAATAAAGAACTTCGGCCGCAGCAGATTGATCATCAACCGCTGCTCTTCCTGGCTGGCGTGTCCGCTCACATGGATCAGTCCGGAAGCTCCGTCGTCGAAGATCACATGCGCATCGCGTCGATACAGGTGATCGATCACGCGGAAGATACTTTTCTCGTTTCCTGGGATCACACGCGAGCTCAGCACAACCGTATCGCCCGGCAGAATCTTTGCATGCTTGTGATTGTCGACGGCGGCGCGGCTTAGCGCGCTCATTGGTTCGCCTTGCGTGCCGCTGATGAGGACCATCACCTCTTCCGGAGCGAAATCGGCAATCTGTCCGGGATGAATAATGATCCCCGGAGGCACATCGAGATAGCCGAGGTCCTGCGCAATCTCCGACGATTCCACCATCGAGCGTCCAATGATGGCGACTTTGCGTCCATGCGTATGCGCCAGGTCGACAGCAATGCGAATGCGGTAAATCGAAGATGAGAAGCAGCTGAAGAAAAGCTTCTTCTTCGTGCGTGAAAACAATTCGTCCAGACGCGGCTTCACCGCCCACTCGCTCGGCGTATAGCCGGGCCGATCGACGTTCGTCGAATCCTGCAGGAGGGCCAGCACGCCGCGCTGTCCATACTCGGCAAACTTGTGCAGATCGAAGGCCTTGCCATCCGGGGGCGAGAGATCGATCTTGAAATCGCCGGTGTGCACGATGACGCCAACTGGAGTATCAATCGCCAATGCCACGCAATCGACAAGACTGTGCGTTACCCGGATCGGCTCGACCGTAAACGGTCCAATGGGAAATTTCGATCCCGGAGCAATCTCGATCAGATCCGTCTGATCCAGCAGCTTGTGCTCTTCGAGCTTGCCCTCGACATAGGCCAGCGTGAACTCCGTGCCGTAGACCGGCACATTCAGCTCCGAGAGAATCCACGGCAAGCCGCCGATATGGTCCTCATGCCCGTGCGTGAGGATGATGCCGCGCACATGCTCGCGGTTTTCAACCAGGTAAGTAATGTCAGGGACAACGATATCGACGCCCAGCAGCTCCGACTCGGGGAACATGAGTCCAGCATCGATGACGAGAATGTCGTCTTTGTAGCGGATGGCGAGACAGTTCATGCCGAACTCGCCTAACCCGCCCAAAGGAATGATTTGCAGCTTTGCGTCGGCCATTTTGGACTTGCCGTCCAGGCACACACGCCTTCGGCGTCGGGAGTGCTTCTGTGAACGGTTCTTTAATTAGAGTAAACCACACCGTCCAATGGCATCCGGCCAGCTTAAAAATGAATTGTCATCCTGAGCGGTGCTTTTTCTCCGCAACGGTTGAATCCGGGTGCCTATCCTTCGCGTAGTTTGCGAGGGGTGGGAGCCAAAGCTTGTGGCTCGAAATGGATGCTTTCTTACCGCAGCAAATCTTCCAGCGCCAGGCTAAGCTCGGTCTTCTCATCCCGATACTTCGCAATGACCGGCGTATAGACGCTTAGCCCCCACTCCTGTCCCTTCCCCTTGGTCACAGCCCTCGCTCCTGGAACCACAACTGCGCCTTCAGGAATCACCAGGGGCATCTCGCCCTCAGCCCGCAGAACAACTCCATTCACGACGTCATAGACCGGAGTGCCGCGCGTCAGCACTGTCCCTGCCGCCAGCACCGCACGCTTGCGCACAATTGTGCCTTCATAAACGCCGCAGTTGCCGCCGACCAGCACATCGTCTTCCAGAATCACAGGACTCGCGTTCACCGGCTCCAGCACGCCACCCACCTGCGCCGCCGCACTCAGGTGCACGCGTTTGCCGATCTGCGCGCAGCTGCCCACCAGCGCGTGTGAATCCACCAGGGTGCTCTCATCCACGTATGCGCCCACATTCACATACATCGGCGGAACGCAGATCACCGACTTCGCCAGATAAGCACCGCGGCGCACCGACGATCCCCCGGCAACGATACGAATGCCTTCCTCCGCAGAAAATTTCCGCGCCGGAAAAGTATGTTTATCGACAAAGGAAAGCTCGTGGCCCCATGCTTCCAGATGGCCAATCCTGAAGCCGAGCAGAATACCCTGCTTCACCCATGCATTCACGCGCCAGCCGGTTGGAGCGCTGGCATCCGGCTCTGCCGAGCGAACTGCACCCATCTCCAGAGCGTCGCGCAGTTCTTCAAAAGCGGCCATCGCCGCCGCATCACTCACAGCAGCCGCACCGGCGGCGAAATGCTGCTCAATTCTTGTACGCAAATTTTCCTGAGTCACAACTTGAGTTTACCAATGGAGACTGTCTAAATCCGCACCAGCTCCTCTTGCATCCGTCCCGTCACCACAGCGCTGTCACGCGAAGTCATCATGTTCACCTCGCTGCGAATCCCGAACTCCGGCAGATAAATTCCCGGCTCTACCGAGAAGCACGTAAACGGAAGAATGCGCCTCTCGTCATGCGTCTCCAGATTATCCAGATGGGCTCCGTTGCCGTGCAGTTCGGTAGCAATATTATGTCCTGTGCGATGCGTAAAGTAATTCGCAAAACCCGCATCCCGAATCACAGCACGCGCAGCATCATCCGCCTGCCATCCAGCAATCGGCTTCTTCTGCGCGAAGGCCTCCTCGACCACTCGAATCGCAGCATCACGTGCATTCTTCACGGTCTCAAATACTTCGCGTTCGCGTGCAGAAGGCTCGCGTCCCACAACGCCGGTCCAGGTAATGTCATACCAGCAGGTTCCGGGCCGGTTTTTGCGCGCCCATATATCGATCAGCAGAAAATCGCCGCTCTTAATCTGCCGTGAGTGCGATGCCGTCGGTTCATAGTGCGAATCCGAAGAGTTCTCGTTCACCGAAACGTTCGGGCCGGTTTCCGTAATCAGCTCCGCGCGTTCCATCGCCTCCTGGAACCACGTCATCATTTCGTATTCGGTGACGCCGCTTTTCACCCGTCGGTCGATGGCGCGAAATCCCTCAGCCAGAATTTCATCAAGCGCCCTTTGCACCTCGTAGTGGCTGGCAATCTGCTCCTCGGTAAGCACTGCCTCAAACTGGCTCACCAAATCCGCAGAGCTGACAATCGACTTGCCCATCTCCCTCAACAGCTCAACGGTGCCCGCATCCACCATCGCGACATACATAATGGTGTTTCGCGGCGAATACTGCATGGCAATGCGGCGATAGGGCGCAAGCATTGCCTCCAGTCCCGTCTGCAGCTCCTGCCATGACGAATACTGCGTCTTCCCGCCCGGCAGCGTATCCAGCCGTCCCTGCTCAATGCGATGCACCAGCTTGTGCGGCTCGCCGTGCGCCGGAATTACGTAGTACCAGCGGCGCGTGATATGCGCGTGCGGGTCGAGCCCGAGAATGCGCCCCGCAATCGGATCGCGATGGTGATGATCGTAAAAAAGCCACGCGTCCAGCTTCTGTTCGCGCAGTGCGGATTGAATTTCAGCCAGCTTCATACTCGATGCAAAGTCTATCGAAATCTGCCGCAGAAGTCATAGCGCCGATCGCTTTCGCATGTCTTCCCGCGAGTGCTACTTTGTTCGCAGAGGGAATTCTGATGGAAATTTCACGCCGCAGCCTTTGCCAGGTTTTGCCGATGCTCTTGACTCCGTTCGCGCTGGCAGCCGCCGCACAGGACAACAATCAGCCCATCCAGTCCTTCGCCCTGCCCTTCGACCAGATGCAGACGCATACCAACGGCTCCAACACGGCGCGGCCTATCCTGAATGGTGTCACGCACGCCGGCGCTCATCTCGAAGTTCACGAAACCGTGCTCGCACCCGGAGCCATGCCGCACCCGCCGCATCATCACACGCACGAAGAGCTCTTCCTTATCTCCAAAGGAACGCTTGAGGTCACGATCGCCGGCAAAACCACCACCATCGGCCCCGGCTCGGCCGCCTTCATTCACTCCGGTGAAGAACACGGCATCCGCAACACAGGCCAGGAACCGGCACAGTATTTCGTCGTGGCCATCGGCAATGAGACATAGCGCTCGTCGGAAGATGCCGTCAACCAGAACCGATCACCAGAAATAGACAGCTTCAATCTTAGGAGTGCCCGGCTGGCCGCCGATAATCTGCGTCCCCAGCACGACTTCGACATTCTTATTGCCGCTGCCCTTCGGCGTCACTTTTGCCAGCTCCTGCAGATATTCCGGATCAGTAAGAAACTGCCCTGCAACAATCGTCCCGCCACGCGATACGCCCGCGGCAATCACCGTCAGTTTGCCCGTCGTCGAATCCACAAAGCGCGCCACCAGGCCATAGTCGCGGTAGTTGTTGGTCTTCTCCTGCAGCTCCCGGTCCACCACCCACACCGGAGGCTGCGCACTGCTTGAATCCGCAATCCAGAGCTTGGTCATCTCCGGATTGTTGCCGAAGTGATAGCGAAGTCCCTTCGTCAGCCGCAGCGTCCAGATATTGTCGAACGCCCCGACGAAAACGCTCGGGCCATTTCTCAGATCCATCAGGTCGGTCGTGCCTTCGCCCTTCAGGCTGTATTTCTTTCCACTCGCCTGCATCAATCCCGCAATGTTGACGATGGCATTCATATCGTCCATCACCACCGCGCTCAAATTGTCTTTGAGCACATTCTGCCGCGTCGGATCAGCAGCATCGCGCAGCGCTATCTCCGAATACTGCGTCTGGTCGGCAATGCACAACAGTACCGGCTCTTTCGATCCCAGCAATGGTCCCCAGAACTGCTCATAAGGAGAATGTTCCTCCGTTCTCCAGAACAGCGCCCCTATCGCAGCCGCCACCGCCAGCAACACAACAAGTGCGACCAGCCATCCGCGAGCAAGAAAGGGTTTTCGGTCGGCTTCCGCGCTCGCCTCCACCGGCAAAGGCGGGGTCTCAACTTCAGTTTCCCGCACATTCGGCCATTGAAAATGTGGCACATACGAGCCGGAAGGCAGCGAAATGCGAATCTCTTCCTCACCGCGTGGCTCTTGGTAATACTGTGCAATGCGCTTGCGAATTTCCGCTGCTGTCACACGCACAATCGGATCGGCTGCCGTATCGTAGTCCGGCGTTCGCCCAAAAATTTCGATGCCGAGCGTCCGCTCCTTCAGCATCTCTGCCTGCCCGTTCAGCGCATGCTGCACCACAAAGCGTAGAAATGTTGGAAATCGCTTGCTGTGACTGAAATAAGAGCTCGCCAACAGGCGCTCCAGCTGCTCCTGCACCGCTGTTTTCTCGGCTTCAGTCGGAACTGGATGGTGTTCGGCGATGGAGTCGGCCAGCATGGTCATCGGATATCGGGCAAACGCTGATTATAAAGGGCGAAACAATCGCTTGTCGCTTACAAGCATGGATCGCGGCTGGATCAGCTTCCACCGAATTCAAGAGCAAGAAGCGGAGCGCCAATCCAGCTGCGTCTCAATATATTGAACTGAAAGGAATTCACCATGGATACCGCAATCAAAAATGAGCAATTTGTGAACGCCATTTCTCCTGAAAATGCGGCTGCCCGGATCAACTCACTCGATTGGCAGCAAACCGAGAAAAATCTGGACGCGCAAGGGTGTGGGTTGCTTCGCGGTATCCTCGCACCCACAGAGTGTCAGACTCTTGCAGCACTGTACTCAGAGGAATCCGTATTTCGAAGCCGTGTCATCATGGGACGGCACGGCTTTGGTCGCGGCGAGTACAAATATTTCAGCTACCCGCTTCCCGAACTTGTTCAAGCCCTCCGCACTGCGCTCTATCCTCGGCTCGCACCTGTAGCGAATCGCTGGAATACCGCCATGGGAATCGATGTCCGGTATCCGGACAATCATGAAGATTTCCTCCACAGATGCCATCAGGCAGGACAGAAACGGCCAACCCCGCTGCTCCTTCAGTATCGAGAAGGCGACTTCAACTGCCTGCATCAGGATCTTTATGGCGAACACGTGTTTCCTATTCAGGTAGCGATCCTGCTTTCTGAGCCGCAACGCGATTTCACGGGCGGCGAATTTGTGCTCACCGAACAGCGGCCTCGCATGCAATCGCGGCCGGAGGTCGTTCCGCTTCACCAGGGCGACGCCGTGGCCTTCGCAGTACATCATCGCCCAGTTCAGGGAACTCGCGGGGTTTATCGAGTCAATCTCCGACACGGTGTCAGCCGTCTGCGCTCAGGACAAAGGTACACCCTCGGAATTATCTTTCACGATGCCAGCTAGAGCCGAACTCAGGGGGCTACGCACGACGAATTGCCATGCAGCCGCTGCGCGAGCAGACGCGGCATCAGGAACCGAAAGAAGGTGTCCGAATCGGAGTTAAGGCAGACATTGACATTCGGTGCGCCCGTCCCCTCCCGCGTTGATCCTTTATCGTCCACATCGATGTGCAAAGGAGTCACCGGACATACTTCGGGTTCAACGGCGTACGCCGCAGCCACCACATCGAACATCGTCGGCGTCGTCTGGTGCGCCACGCGCTGCCACTCTGCTGTCAGCACTTGCAGCGAATCGGTCAGCGGAGTGCTCACCGTCGTCAGCATCCCGCGTTGTATCTCATCCAGCTTCAATTGCGTCGAGTCGAGCGGCATCATGTAAATCGGCACGCCGGCCTTCACCAGCTTCTGCGCTGCGGCTGCATCCATGGCGATGTTGTATTCCGGCTCCGGCGCGCCGGCGTTTGCCAACCCGAACTCGCCGTATCCATGACGAATCGCACCGCCCATCATCACTACACGCTTCAGCTTTTTGAACGTCTCCGGATCGCGATCGATCGCCGCGCCAATGTTCGTCAGCGGTGCCAGCGCAATCAAGGTAATCTCACCGGGATTCTTCCGAATCGCATCCAGCAGAAATCCAACCGCATCGCCATGTTCGCGGACAGCACCAGCCTTCGCCCACACCGCCTGCGAAAAATCGGTCTTCGTCTGCGTCTTGACGCCGGTCAGCACAGGAATATCGCTGCGCCCCGTCTCACACAAAATACGGTCGAGCATCCGGCTGCGCAGTTCCGTATCTCCCCACGCCGAAGTAATGCCGAGGATCTTCAGCTCCGGGCTCGACAGCGCCAGCCCCACCGCATACGCATCGTCGATATCATCGCCAATATCCGTATCGATGATGACTTTCTGCTGCGCAACTGCGCTCACGCAGATTGCAAACAAAACCGGCAACACCAGACGCTTACTGATTGACATATTTATCCAGCCACTTCAGCTCTTCGCGCACCTTAATGTATCCATGCCAGGGATTCTTATCCAAGCTATGTCCCTCACCCGGAAACGCGAGAAACGTATGCGGAACCTTGATCTGCTCGAAGGCACGCTCCATCAGCACATCCTCCAGAAAGTTCACACGTATATCGGCATTGCCGCCAACGATATGCGTCGGCGTCTTCACCTTGTCGAATTGAAACAGCGCCGCCTCGGACTGATATAGCTCCGGCTTTTCCCACGGTGTGCCGCTCAGATACCAGGCATCGTCGAAGGTCTCATCGTCGTTGCCCCAGTTCGCCGCATGCTCCACCGCGCCGGCGCCCGTCACCGCAGCCTTGAAGCGTGTCGTCTGTGTAATCAGCCAGTTCGTCATATAACCGCCATAGCTGTACCCGCCAATCGTAAGATGATCGGGATCAGCCACGCCATCCTTCACCAGCGCATCCACGCCTGCCAGAATATCTTTCCCCGGAACCGAAACCAGGTGCGGCATGATCTGCAACATAAACTCGTCACCGTAGCCGCTCGAACCGCGATAGTTCGGACGAAACACCAGCCATCCATTCGCTGCCGCCAGCGTCGCCCAGTCATACCAGTCAGCGCCAAAGCGATCGCCGTCCGCATCTGCCGGGCCGCCATGAATCAGCGTCAGCATCCGCAGGTGCTTCTGGCCTTTCTTCCCCGGCGGATAAATCAGCACGCCCTCAACTTCGGTCCCATCATAAGACTTCCACCGATAGGGTTCCCACTCCTCCTGCGCCCGCTCGTGAAAAAGCGTATTGAAGGTCGTGACCGCCTTCGCCGAATCCAGCTTGCCCGCGCCGTCCACTACAAATGCCTGCGTCGGGTCGTTGATTGTCGAATGCAGCACCACAAACTTCCCCGTCTGCTTCGCCGCATCGACGCTCGAATAATTTCCCGCCACGCCCTTCACTTCTTCGGCCTTGGCGCCATCAATCTTGTAAAGCTGCTGCTGCATTCCGGTCAGTCCAGTCGCGAAAATCGTCCCGTCGCTCGCAACTGTGTAGTCCTCAAGCGACCCCTTGAACTCCTTGCCTAAACGCTCGGTCTTCCCGTTCTCAGGATCGATCGCGTACAAGCGTCCCTGGACGTCTTCATACTTCCCTTCAAGCGAACCCGCGCCAGCGCGCACATTGAAGTACAGTCGCTTTCCTTGCGGTCCCCAACGCAGCCCGCTTTCAGTCGCCTGGTTATGCGTCAGCTGCTTCGCATTGCCGCCAGAAGTCCCGACAAGAAAAATCTCCGTCGCCTCCGGCCCTTCCATGCGATGCGAAACCGATTCCGTCTCGAAAGCAATCCTTTGTGCCGACACTGCAATCTCGGAAATCTCGCGATCGTTCTTCGTCAGCGTCTGCGCCAGTTTCGGCAGCGTCGCATCCTCATCCTGTTTCTTGGCATCGGTCTTCGGTGGCGAAATCTTCTGCGCCTCGGCAAGCGCAGCCTCCAGCGGAAGCGCCAGCAGTACATCTCCGCGCTCCTGCTCACGCCAGCGAATTACATCCTTCCACTCCTCTTTGCGCGCATCTTCCTGCTCTTTGGTCAGCGGCTGCTGCGTAGAAAAGAAAATCTTCGTCCCATCCACTGACCATGCAAACGCATGCGCATCCAGCTTCTCCCGATATAACGGAAATGCCTCGCCGCCAGCCAGCGAGATTACCCACACCCGCTCCGTCTCCTCCTTATCGGAGTCTTTAGCATCGCTGTCATCCTCATCTGCCAGCGAGCGCGAAGAAATAAACGCAATATATTTTCCATCCGGCGACCATGCCGGCTCCGAGTCATACCCTGACTGAGTCAACTGCACCGTAGCTCCCGTCTTCTGCTGCCACAGCCAAAGATCGTCGCGGAAGCGATCATGTTTCCAGTCTGCCGCGCTCGTCCATATCACCGCTGCTGACCCATCGGGCGCAATCCTCGCCTGCTTCACATCGGTCGCATTCATAAATTCATCCAGCGTAATGGCTGATTTTGAATTCTGGGAGTAGCAGGCGGGCAGGGAGGCGCAGAAACAAAGCAAAACGCCGGCGATCTTCTTCACTCGATTCCTTCTGTATAAAACGGAGATTTGTGCTTGACGATATCACCCGCGCACAAGCCTCTCCAAGCACTACTTATGCGTATTTCTTCCACAAAATACGGACGCGATCTGTTACTTTTTGACTTTACTTGAAAGGGGAAACTGCATGCGTTGTACCTCTGCGCTCAGCATTCTTGCGCTCTGCGCTCTCACTTCTGCCATACCCAGCCGCTCTTTCGCCCAGGTCGATCCGCAAACGAAGCAACTCGCGCACGACATCTTCCAGCAGCTCATCGAGATCAACACCACCGACTCCGTCGGCAGCGTCACCGCCGCAGCTGAAGCCATGCAGCAGCGCTTCCTCGATGCCGGTTTCCCGAAAGAAGACATGTACTTAGGCGGCCCTAACGACCGTAAGAAGAACCTTGTCATACGCATACACGGCGCGGGCGCAAAGAAGCCCATCCTCTTCATCGGCCACCTCGACGTCGTCGAAGCCCGCCGCGAGGACTGGACCACCGACCCCTTCAAATTCGTCGAAAAAGACGGCTACTACTACGGCCGCGGCACGCAGGACATGAAGGAGAGCGACGCCATCCTCGTCACCACCTTCATCCGCCTCAGGCAGGAAGGCTATAAGCCCGACCGAGACCTCATCCTCGCCCTCACCGCCGATGAAGAAGGCGGCAAGTCCAACGGTGTCGATTGGCTCATCAAGAATCAGCGCAATCTCATCGATGCCGATTACGTTGTCAATCCCGACGGCGGCGGCATCGACCTGCAGCACGGCAAAACCATCGCCATGGACGTCGACGCAACCGAAAAGCTCTACGGCGACTACCAGCTCACCGCACTCAACCCCGGCGGACACAGTTCCCTGCCCGTCCCCGACAACGCCATCTATCACATCGCCGACGCGCTGCAGCGGGTGCAGAACTACACCTTCCCCTTTGAATTGAACGCCATCACCAGCGCTTACTTCGCAAAAATGAGCACCCTTGAACCAGGCCAGACCGCGTCCGACATGAAAGCTATTCTCTCCACACCGCCGGACAAAAAGGCCATCGCGCATCTTTCCGAGAATCCGGAATACAACTCCACCATGCGCACCACCTGCGTCGCCACGCGTCTCTCCGGAGGCCACGCCAACAACGCGTTGCCGCAGAGCGCGCAGGCCATCGTCAACTGCCGCATCCTGCCCGGCCATTCGCTTGAAGAAGTGCGCCAGGACCTCATCCGCATCGTCAACGATCCTAAAGTGACCATCCGCTATGAGAACGACGCAGCCGGAATCTCCGACACTGCGCCCGACCGCAAGCAGCTTCCACCCGCAGCACTCAAGCCGGAAGTGATGCAGCCGCTCGAAGCATTAGTAAACAAGATGTGGCCGAACACGCCCGTCATCCCAACCATGGCCACCGGTGCCTCAGATGGCGTCTATACGAATGCCGCCGGCATGCCCACATACGGTATCTCCGGCATCGCCCTCGAAGCCGACGATGTTCGCGCCCACGGCAAAGACGAGCGCCTTCCCATTGACTCCTATTACAAAGGCGTCGACTTCTACTATCAGTTTGTCAAAGCCCTGGCTTCTGAATAAAGAAGCTGTAAGCTAAAAAGCGGTTCGTCATTTGCACGAAACAAATGCGGCTACACAAATGGAAGACCGCCATTCTGGCCATGAGTAAGAAAGGGAACAAATCGCAAAGTAAGCGGCGGATTTGAAACACTCCACCGGATCCCTCGCAACGTTCTCTTGTCATTATCCAGGGATAACCTCTGCTAACAACTAATCTTGTCCATAAAAAGGCCCCGCTCGATGAGCGGGGCCTTTTTTATCAGAACCAGGTTAGAAGCTATACCGCAGCGAGAACTGCATCTTTCTCGGCTGTGAAAGCGTGGCACTGTAAACGCCAAGCGTTCCACTCGTAAGCCCGCCATTTAAGTTCACCGGGTTCGTATCAAAACGCACGGAATTCGTGACGTTAAACACTTCCCAGGCAAACTTCAGGTTTTGTCCTTCAACAATCTTCCACGATTTTGACAATCCAGAATCGATAGCAAAGATACCATCGCCGCGGAAGTTGTTGCGCTCGCCAGCCTCGCCCGGATAGGCGAGACGGACCGGAGAACCACCATTCGCAACCCCGGCATTGATAGTGTCAGGATTGTCGAATATCTGCGGATTTCCATTAGCGTCAAGATGTTTACGAATCTTCACCGTGCCCGTGACAACCCCGGCACTTTCTTCCTGCCAGTTCGTCGGCCATCCAGGCCCAAAAATGCTGAAGGGCAAACCACTCGTCCAACGGTTCAGACCAGACCATTGCCAACCGCCGATAAATGCATCTACCAGACGGTTCACATCGCCCGCATAGCGTTGCCCCTGACCGAATGGGAGCCTATAAACCCAATCGACAGTGATCAGATGAGTTGTATCGAAATCGGAAACACCGCGATTCAAAGACGGCTTCCAGCTGTTCAGGATCGTGCTGAAGGCAGAGGTGCCCCCAGCTGGGCCGTTACCTCCTCCAAACAGTTCGCTGGCGCGTTCGGTATCCGATCCCATGTCGATCGACCGCGAAAAGGTGTAGCTGAAATCAAACTGTAGACCGTGGCTGACAGGATGCCGCAGCACAATTTGACCGGAATTGTAATAGCTCATGCCGATCGAAGACCAGGCATACAGCGAGGAAAACTGGTCCTGCCAGAACTTTGGTGCCTGTCCCGGTGGGCATGGATAGATAGGATCATTCGGCGTGCAACTGAAGAAATCGATATCCGCTAATGCGCTGGTTTCTCCTGCGCCATAGCGATAGGGAGCCCACTCGTTGTTATAGATTGCTTGTGTTGCGCTTTCGCCGGCGTAGTCGTAGCCCGCCATGTACGGAAAGACATTTTCAAAGTAAGGAATGGTCGGAACAGAGACGGCTGTACCATTGCCGCTGTACGGACCGTTTCCATGGTTTGCATCCACGATGCGGGAGAGCTGTGAACCTGCTGTGAAATAATCGGCACCGCTCTTGGTATCGACAAAATCTACAGGCTCCGCAAGATCAAGCTGCTGCAACAAATGGCGGCCTAAACGGCCAACATAGGCTAAGTCAACTGTAAATCCGCCAGGCAATTCCCTCTGAACGGAGAAATCGATTGACTCCGAATACGGCGTCTTCAGCTTGCTGTCCACACCCCATGTAATGAGGAAGGACCCGCCGGGAACCGTATAGGGATAAGCGATAGGGGATGGAGCTGGCGGAAGACCGAGTGACGGGAGTGTCTGACGGCCCGTAAATCGCGGAGAAGTGCTGGTTGTCTGCACGTTCGCCGGATTCTGCAGGCTCGTTGTAAGTCCAAACGACCCTAATTGATCAAACGAGTTAACGATACCCTGACCATAATGGTCATAGAACATTCCAAAGCCGCCACGGACCGACGTTTTGCTGTCAGGTGCCCAGGCAAACGCAAGCCGCGGTGCGATGTTGTCTTTTGATTTCGGCCAATAGCTGGGCCGGTGATAGACGGGACCGTTCGGAGCGAAACTTAGATCGGGCTCGTAGACTTGTCCCGCCGCCGCCGCGGCGCCGCGTTGCATGAACCAGTCGTGAGTATCGATTGTTGGGGCTATCTCCTGGCCGCTCGTCTCATACGGTGTCTGAAGAATGGTGTGTCTCAGGCCGAACGTCAACGTAAAGTTTGGACGAATGCGCCATGAATCCTGAAGGTAATATTCAAATTCATTGGCTTTAAAATGGCGATTGATGAACGTTCCGTCTGGAAGCAGATTGCCGCCCGCCCCTCCGTTCGTTACCTGGTAGTTGGATTGCTGCGTCACCGACGGCACGGTACCAATCAGGTTGTCATATGCAATCTCGTATGAGTTGGCAAAGCTGGAGTCTACGCCGGGAAGTCCAATCGCGTCAGGGGTCGGCGGAAAGTTTGCCAACCAGTACGGATTTGTGCTGGCACTGTTATAAGAGTTTGAGTCTGTACCCCGGTTGTTGTGTATCAGGCGCCAGTTCGCGCCGCCTTCAATTGTATGGTTGCCTTTGGTCCAGCTCAAATTATCCACAATGTTGTTGACCGGGACATCCACGATGGTGGAACGCGTTTCCGCCGTCAATGAGGCCTGGAAACGAAAATCTACATAGTCTCCTTGCCCTAGTCCGCTCTGGCCGAATCCCTGACGCGTATAACCGTAGCGTATGTCATTCACAAGATTCGGACTGATCGTCCAGGTATCGCCAACCGCAAAGCCCTTCGTGTTGTCGACAAGAAAAGACTGCGGCGGCTGACCGGGAAAATTTTCTGTTCCCGCCGTCGTGTCTTTCTGCAGATTTCCGCGTACAAAAATGCGCTGCCGATCGTTCGGCGTCCAGTCAAACTTTGCGAGTGACGTGTTCAGAGTGGCGGGCGCAGGTGATGAGAACGTATAGGACCCATAGTTGTATCCATCACCAGTCGAAAGCCCGTTATTGACCGGAAATTGTTGAAAATACTGCTCTACATTGGGGTCAGGCCCCGGACCCCAGGGACATACGCTTGGTCCGGAACAGTCGTCAATCTGCGCAATCTGCGCCGCGGTGATCGTCTGTGTCGTCGTCGGGTTTGTGCCGGTAACATAGGTGATGTTTCCCGTGCGAAGACTCGCGGTCGGGACAGTTTGCGTTACCTGTTCATTCTCTGCGGTACGCTGCCCTTCATAATTCCCAAAGAAAAACAACTTGTCTTTAATAATCGGGCCGCCCACTGCAGCGCCGAACGTGTTGCGGATCAGCTTACCCGGAATATTTGGTTCGCCGCTAGCCAACTCTGCCTGTTTGTTGAACCAGTCATTGGCAACGGTAAAGGTTGGCCGGTGATACTCATAAGCACTGCCGTGAAACTGATTTGTGCCTGCCTTAGTTACGAGACTGACCTGCGCTCCCGAGGAGCGTCCTGCATCGGCATTCGAATTACTGGTGGTAACTCGAAATTCCTCGACGGAATCCTGCGTCTCACGTAAAACCCCAGTAAACGCATAGCCGTTCACTTGATCGTTATCATCTAACCCATCGATTGTGACGTTGCCTTGATCGGATCTTCCGCCATTCACTGAACCGCTGCGGCTGTCCATCGTCTGATTGTTTTCGTGGCCCAGGAACAATACACCGGGCTGCAGTGCAAGAAGATCAGGAACATTTCGCCCCTCACTTGGGAGCGCTTGTATCGTCGCATTGCTTACAGAGTTACCGATGGTGGCATCGCTTGTATTCAGTGTCTGCGCTTCGGCGCTGACATTCACAACTTCCGCGCTGGCTTGCACCGACAATGTAAAAGGAATTGTGGCCGGCTGGTTCACCAGCAATTCAGCTACCTTCGATTGATCGGCGAAACCTGTCGCCGAAACTTTAATCGTATACTTTGCCGGCGGAATCTGGCTGAACTGATAATCGCCGCCACTATTGGATGTCGTCTGCAGCGTCTTACCGGTTGCACTATCAGTTAAAGTAACGGTTGCTTCCGGCACAACCGCGCCACTCGGATCTTTTACCGAGCCGCGTAGTGATGTTGTTGCCGTCTGGGCCAGTAGGGGTGAAGTTAGGGACAATAGGAGAAGGAGCACGCAGTAGGCATGTCGCTTGGTCACAAATTCCTCCAAAAAATGCAGCAGGATCGCTCGGCTCGGGCGATCAGTTCGTTTGTTTTTCTATCAATCTTGCGGTACTCGCGCCGTGGACGCGATGGGATTCCCAATTGTCCTCCAGACCAAATCTGAATACAACAGATTTCGTCAGCTGTTGAGCTGCCGAAATTATGGCGGTGAAGGTTACAAATGGGAGATGTTCATTCAGATTAAACATCAAAATGTACTTATCAGTACTCACCATTACAAATACTTATCCGCGCGATAACTAGTGCTCATAACGACCCGCATAAGGTGCCAGAAATAATCGGGCGGATTGTCTATTTGTACGGTCACGGTTGCATTCACGCGATCCCAAATTTTCAGCGCCGTACCAACTGATTCTGCTAAGGTCATTCTTCGGGCAGGAAGAATTTCCCGCCTCACTCACAAGGAAAACCCATGAACTATCGCGCTCTTCGTCACTGCGCAGCCGCCTTTGCGCTACTCTTGCCGCTGATACAACTTTCGCTCACCGCACAGGCCGCACCCGCCGCAGAAATCAGGCTCGACGCCGCCACCCTCGACAAGTACGCCGGTCAATACCGCATGAATGACGAGCCCGAGATTAAGCTCTCCTTTTTCCATGACGGTAACTCGCTCGCCCTGGAAGGTGCCCGCATCCCGCATACACCGCTGCATGCCTCATCGCAAAATACCTTCGATAACGGACACGGCATGCAGTTCACCTTCGTCACCGACTCCACCGGCAAAGTTACCGGCGTCAAGCGCGTCGCCGGCAAGGAAGAAAATGAAGCCACCCGCGTCAGCGACCAGCCCGAGCACAACCACTTCCGCTCTTATGACCGCAAAGAAGTGATGATCCCCGTACGCGACGGCGTGAAGCTCCACGCCATCATCCTTCGCCCGACTGACACGAACCAACCGCTTCCCATCATCATGCAGCGCACACCTTACGGCGTCGACGGATACAACTCCAACTCAATCAACGCGCAATACACTGACCTTGCCCGAAGCGGCTACATCTTCGTCATGGAAGACATCCGCGGCCGTTACGGCTCCGAGGGCCAGTTCTTCATGAACCGCCCCATCGTCGACCACCATGACCCCAAATCCTCCGACCCGAACAACATCGACGAAACCACCGACGCCTATGACACCGTCGGCTGGCTCATCAAAAACCTGCCCAATAACAATGGGCGCGTCGGCGTCGTCGGCATCTCCTATCCCGGCTTCCTCGCCATCGAATCCGGCATCGATCCCAACCCCGCCGTCAAAGCCATTTCGCCGCAAGCGCCCATGACTAACCTCTGGCTCGGCGACGACTTCTTCCACAACGGCGCCTGGCGACAGAGCTACGGATACGACTACGCCATCGGCCTTGAAACCAGCAAAGAAAACGCCTTCAGCAAAATCGACGAGGACGCCTACAACTTCTTCCTCGACGCCGGCTCGCTCGCCGGAGACATCAAGAAGGCTAACGTCGGCGTCCTGCCTACATGGAAAGGCTTCATCGATCACCCCAGCTGCGACCACTACTGGCAGATTCGCGCCGTCGAAGACCATCTCACCAAAGTCAATGTGCCCACGCTCGAAGTCGGCGGCTGGTGGGATCAGGAAGACATGTGGGGACCGCAGGCCGAATACGCCTCCCTCAAGCCACACGATAAAAACAACGAAGTCTTCATCGTCCTCGGCCCCTGGAACCACGGCCAGTGGTCGCGCACCACGCGCTCACTCGGCAACGTAAACTTCGGCGCAGCCACCGGAGACCAGTTCCGCGCCCAGATCGAAGCGCCCTTCTTCGCCCACTACTTAAAGGACGAAGGCACCTTCGACCTCAAAGACGCAGCCAGCTTCCAGACCGGCACCAATCGCTGGATGCGCTATGACGCGTGGCCGCCAAAGGAAAACATCACCGAGCGCAATCTCTACCTCGACGCCGACGGCTCCCTCAGCTTTGACAAACCCACAGCCGGTGACACCAGCTTTACCGCCTACACCTCCGACCCGGCCAATCCAGTCCCCTATCGCAATCGGCCGATTGAAGCCACCTACGCGCCGGGCGGTTCCGGCTGGTACACCTGGCTCGTGCAGGATCAGAAATTCCTCGGCACCCGCAAAGATATCGCCACCTGGCAAACCCAGGCTCTCGATCAGCCCGTCACCATCACCGGAGACATCGTCGCCGACATCTTTGCCTCCACCTCCGGCACCGACTCCGACTGGATCGTCAAGCTCATCGACGTCTATCCCGACGACTCCTCCCTCGGCAAAATGTCCGGCGCGCAGCTCATGATCGTCGACGAGATCTTCCGCGGCCGCTACCGCAAGAGCTTCGAGCACCCTGAAGCCATCCCCGCCGACAAGCCCGAGGAATACAAATTCAGCCTGCACGGAGCCGACCACGCCTTCTTAAAAGGACACCGCATCATGGTGCAGGTCCAAAGCACCTGGTTCCCGCTCTACGACCGCAACCCGCAAACCTTCGTGCCCAACATCATGACCGCCTCGCCATCCGACTACAAAGCCGCTACGCAGCACATCTACGGATCAGCCGATCATCCCTCCCACATCGTCTTCCCCGTCGCATCCGGCAACTGAGGCCGCAGCACAACCGGAATTTTGGGGGCCCCATCCTTTCGCGCACTTTGCGAAAGGGTGGGCTACCATGAACTCAACCACCGCCATCCCAGGCGAAGATACACCCTCTCCGAAAGCGCCGTCATCCTGAGCGAAGCGAAGGATCTCCTGTGCGCTCCCCGTCAAACAAAAATGCGACCGGAACCATATCATCCGCAGCAAAGCTGCGAAGCCTTGCGCCAGCAAGGCCACGGTAGAAGCACCGGGCTTCAGCCCGGCGGAAAAGGTCCCGATAAGAACGAGGCTTCAGCCTCGGCCGGCCCAAAACAGTAACGAACTATATAACCGCAACCCCATCCCGCAACTCATAAGCACGCTTCCATTTAGCTCCAGAAATTCCATTTTTACAGCGTGGGTATCGATACCATTCAATTTGACGCTGGATATCTATGTCGCTACGCTCAACCAGGATTTATCGTGCGAGGCTTTAGTTTCACCGCAGGACCATAACGAAAGGACACATTTCAAAATGTGCGAATCGAAACTCTCCCACCGCAGCCAATGGCTGTGTTATCCCCTGCTGATCGTCATAGCATGTCTGGCCACTCTAACCACATTCGCCCAAACCATCACCGGCAACATCACAGGAACCGTAACCGACGCAAGCGGCGCCATCATTGTTGGAGCTACAGTCACGGCACACAACGTGGCCACGAACGTAGACACTCCTGTAACCACCAACGCATCCGGTCAATATACGATCCAGTTTCTGCCAATCGGCCACTACCAGGTCACCGTGCAGGCCAGCGGCTTCGGCATACAGACGATCCCGCCCTTTGCTCTGGAGATCGATCAGACCGCGAAATTCAATGTGCAGCTGAAGGCCGGCAGCGCCGCAGAAACTGTGCAAGTCTCAGCCGCCGCGCCCATTCTCAACACCAATGACCCCAGCCTCGGCGTAACCTTCACCAGCAATGAGATTTCCAATATCCCTCTGAACGGCCTGAATTTCTCAAGCGTCACCTTGTATCTACCCGGCGCAACCAGCACCAATGGCCCGGCAGGCATGTCCGGGAACAACGCCATCGAGCGCAACACCTATTACAGCGGCATCCCGAACATCAACGGACAGCGCGCGCAGGCTAATAACTACACTCTCGACGGAATCGACAATAACGAGACCGAGAACAATCTCATCGCCATCAATCCTTCTCCGTTTGCGATTGGTGAGCTGAAAGTCATCTCCGCCAACGCGCCCGCCGAATATGGCAACGTGAATGGCGGCGACGTGATCGCCGTAATGAAGAGCGGAACCAATCAGTTCCACGGGGACGCCTTCTACTTCCTGCAGAACGACAATATGAACGCCAATACCTGGGGAAACGATCACGCAGTTCCCATCATTGAGAAGAACCCCTACACGCAATCGCAGTTTGGAGGCGCTCTTGGCGGCCCCATTCTCCACGACAAGCTCTTCTTCTTTGCCGACTACATCGGCGCAAGAGCACATACCGGAGGCACGGGCCAGTACAGCGTATTCACGCAGGCCATGCGCAATGGAGACTTTTCTGCGGTCCTGCATCCTCCCGTAGGCCCCGGCGGCGTGCAGAATACGCCGATTCAGCTCTACGACACCCAGAACAATTTCGTGCCTTACGCCAATAATCAAATCACGGTCTCGAACCCGGTCGCGCAATTCCTCTTCGCGAACCCCTCACTCTACCCATTGCCAAACGCCACGCCGAGCGACGGTGTCGCCGCGAACAACTATCAGGGTCCGAGCCGGAGCTTTACCGTCAATAATCAGTTCGATGTCAAACTCGAATGGGATCTGCGTGCAGCAGACAAGATCACTGGCTTTTACGGCCAGTCCCATGCCTATGACGGCAATATCGCTGTTCTCGATATCCAGTTCCCTTCACAGAACCGGTTTCCGACGAATATTGGCGGCGGAACCTGGGTGCATGTCTTCTCCCCGGCAATTGTCAACGCCGCGCGCATCGGCTTTACCCGTACCTTCTGGGTCCAATCGGAACCAACCGATCCTAGCGGCCAGTTCGGATTGACAGGTAACGCCAAAGTTGGAATCCCCTTCAACGGGGCGCAGACCTTCCCCGGCTACTCCTACCAAAGCATCGCCAGCGGCCCCAGCGCCGGAGGAACCACCGCGCAGGACGGCTCCATCATCGACAATACATACAGCTATATCGACAATCTCACCTGGCAGCACGGGCTGCATCTGTTCAGCATGGGCATCCAGGCGATCCGCTATCAGAATAATTACATCACCAGCAATAACAGCGGTTTTCTCGGTTCCTTGTCCTACAGCGGCGACTTCACTGGAAATCCGGGCGTCAACGGTATAACCAGCCCCGGATATGGCGCAGCCGACTTTGTCCTCAACCGCGTCAGCACCGTGCAGGTTACGTCGCGGGGCGTATTTGTCGGACAGCGTCAATGGCGGACCGCGGGCTTCTTTCAGGATGACTGGAAAGTACTTCCAAATCTCACCCTTAACCTCGGCCTGCGCTATGAATACGATCAGCCCTGGTATGAAGTCAACGACAAGACGGGCAACGTGCTGCTGGATACCAATGCCGTGATCTATGCTGGCAAAGTCCCTGACGAAGCCCCTACCGGAGCGCAGGTTTGCCAGAATCGCGCCTGCTACAACGCGAATCACACACAGTTCATGCCCCGTCTTGGCTTCGCGTGGCAGGCAACAAACAACTTTGTCGTTCGCGGAGGCTATGGAGCAACCAGCTTTTTTGAAGGCAACGCTGGCAACCAGCGCCTGACATCTATCGTTCCCTTCATTCAATCCACCGCAACCCCGGAAATAAAGCCGACCGTGGCCTCCGGCACGACACCGGCTTCTGGTGGCCAGCCCCGCACCGCACAACAAGGCTTCAGTTCCAATCCGTCGGATGTGAATTACTCTGGCTCTCAGTACGCCTTGTGGCCACAAAACATCCAGCCTGCCTATATCCAGGAGTGGAGCCTGACTACCGAGTACGCTCTCAGCGGAGCAACCTCGCTCCAAATCGGATATCTGGGCGAGCAGGGGCAGCACATTATGGACTACGGCAACGCGAACCAGTGGCTCACGCCGAACGATTCCACATCGGGACAGCATGAGAGTGTCGGCGACGGCAGTCCGCTTGGAAGCGTCGGCAGCGGTGGCCTTCTGATCACCGAATCGCGCGCCATGATGAATTACAACGCGTTGCAGGCCGTCCTGCGCCATCGCGCAATCCATGGCCTCGAATACACGTTGAATTACAGCTATGGCAAGGCAATGACAAACAGCCTGGGTAACTACGGACTCAATGTCAACGGATTTAGCGGCGCATTCCAGAACTACTTTGACAGCCATTCTGATTACGGCCCTGCCGGATACGACGTAACCCACAATTTCTCAGGATTGATCGTCTATGCCCTTCCATTCGGTCGCGGCAAACAGTTCGCCTCAGGAGTGAACCGTCTGGTCGACGCCGTGATTGGTGGCTGGTCGATCTCCGGTGCCGGAGTTGCCTATTCCGGCTTTCCGGAGACCGTCACCGGAGGCAACATCAGCGTGAACTCCTATGGTTCACAGCGTGCCAACCAATACCGGCATATCAAAGTCGTGAATCGCAGCCTGGCAAACTGGTACGGCACTGACCCCTCGGCTACCGCCTGTGGCTACGGCCTCCCTCCCAACGATGTCGTGCCGGGCGTGGATAATGGCGTCTGCGCCTATGGCAAGCCATCCAGCACTCTCTTCGGCAGCGGGCGAAACGGGTCTCTTCGCGCTCCGCGCTTCACCCAGATCGATACGTCCGCGTTTAAGGACTTCCACATCACAGAGCATCACACTATCGGTTTCCGTGCAGATGCCTTTAATACGTTCAACATTGCCAGCTATGGGAATCCTGATACCAACGCAGGCGATTCAACCTTTGGCCAGGACGAGCAAGTGCGGTCACAACCGCGCATCCTTCAATTGTCGCTGCACTACAACTTCTAACTGTTTAACTGAGCCAGCAAAACGGGGTGTTGGGTGCTGGGTGTGGGTGCCCCATCCTTTCGCGTTCTTTGCGAAAGGGTGGGATAGCATCAGGCTCCCAGATCGGCCATTCTGAACGCAGCATGGCGAAAATCGAACCCAATCCACCGCAGGGTGCGAAGCTTCACGTCAGCGAGGAAACCAAATCCCTGTCAAGAGGCAAAACTCTCGGATCTGGCAATAACCATCTCAAAATCAGTAACTTACAAGGTCAACAAATCTGCCGAATATTTCCCTTGAATTTTCTATAATAGAGATAGGTGTCTTTGACGCCGAACCCTGATTCTTAAGGAATCAGATATTTACGTATAACCGCAGCAAAATCAAATACTTGTGCCGATCTTTGTATATAAGGTAATAATTTCAATAATTTAGCGGACCCCTCCCTAGGGGGGTCGGCCAAGGAGGAGCTTGGACGGAACGCCAGCCAAACGAAAAATCCTCTATGTTGCCGACCTAGGAATTGGCGCAACCTCCGCTTTCCGTCTCGAAGCGTTGAAGCGCATCGGTCAGGACGTCCTCCCTTTCAACACTCGCGACCATTTATCGCCCTCGCCGCTGCTCTCAAAGCTTCGTTACCGCTACCCATCGGTCCACTGATTGCCGCCGCGAACCGCAACCTGCTCAAAGCTATAAACCAGCACCGACCAGACGTCGTCTGGTTCGACAAGCCGCTCGTCTTCACGCCCGAAACTATCCAGAAAATCAAAGCCACCGGCGCAAAGACCGTCTGCTACAACCAGGACAACCCCTTCGGCCCACGCAATGACGGCTGCTGGATGCAGTTCTACCGGATATACAAGCTCTTCGACCTGCAATGCCTTTTCCGCACAGCGGACATTCGACGCTATATCGAATGGAAAGTAGCCTTCATTCAGATTCAGCTCAGCTATGACCCAGCCGTACACTTCCCTCCGCCGGCAGGCTGGAGCGATAGCGATCGCACCCGAGCGCTTTCCTTTATCGGAACACCCTACGATCAACGCCACGAATTCCTCAGGTCACTGGCCGAAGACTACAAACTGCCACTCGTCATCTCAGGAGATCGATGGGATAAAGTCTATCCGCCTGAGACTCGGGCGAAGTACGTCGTCTCAGGAAGCCTCCGGACAGCTGATTACAGAAAGGGCATCTGGCAATCAAAAATAAATCTCGCCTTTGTCACCCAATCCAATCAGGAAGACGTCGCTCACAAAGCTTTTGAGATCGCAGCCTGTGAAGCCTTTCTTCTCGCGTTGCGCACACCCGGCCATCAGGCCGCCTTTAAGGAAGATAAGGAAGCGGTCTTTTTCTCTACTCTCGAAGAATGCGCCGAAAAGGCCCGCTACTACCTCGATCATGCCGCCGAACGTGAAGCCATTGCACGTCGCGGAAGAGAGCGCGCTGTCGCCTCCGGCTACGATAACGACACGCAGCTGAAACGAGTGCTTCTCAAACTGGACGGAATCGAAACGTCACCGACTATTTAGTGGCAGCTTCATCCACTGTGACATACGCATCGCCCTTCACATCCTTAAGCGTCTGCACAATCCCACTGGGCCACCGAATCTCAACCGTCTGCGCAGCAGCATCTTTGCCCAATCCAAAATGCGCGCGAGGATCGCTCGAAGAAAGATAGCCAACGCTGGTCGTCACCGTCTGCCACTGCGGCCCGGCGGAAGTCGTAATCTTGATGACGGCACCGATACCATCGCGGTTGCTCTTATGCCCAACCAGCTTGATGCCAAGCCAGTGATTATCGGTCTTGGTCTTGTTCAGCAGGACATGCGCGGGGCCGCCATTTTCGGTAATCACAGCATCGAGTAGCCCGTCGTTATTGATGTCGCCGATAGCCATGCCTCGCCCGACCCAGCGCTTGGTAAACACTTCGCCTGAAGTAGCCGAGACATCTACAAACTTCTTGCCACCCTCGTTGTGCGCCAGCAGAATCGGCTCACGATAATGCAGCTGCGGAAAGGTCTTCTCAATCGTGTCGAGATCGTGCCCCTGCGCAATCAGCAGGTCTTTGTATCCGTCATTGTCATAGTCGAGGAAACGAATACCCCATCCCGAATGCAACAGCGTCATCCCCGCAACGCCCGACGTATAACTCGAGTAAGTAAACGACCCATCCCCGCTGTTCTGATAGAGCGCATACTTCTGGTTCGCCAGATTCGTCACCACAACATCGGGCAACCCGTCGTTGTTGTAATCAGAGAAGTCGACGCCCATACCCGCATATGTGCGGCCCTCGCCATCGACAGCGACCTCCGTGTCGAGTCCGACCTCCTCAAACGTTCCATCGCCTTTGTTGTGAAAGAGATACTCCACCATCGAATCGTTAGCGATAAAAATATCCGGATGCCCGTCGTGATCGTAGTCAGCAATTGCGATACCCAGAGCCTTGGCTGGCTTATCCAGGCCCAACTTGTGCGCCTCTTCCGTGAATGTCCCGTTGCCGTTGTTGTGATACACAAGCATCGATATCGGCTGAAACACATCAGGATGGCAATACCCGCGAAACCCTTCGCGATGCTCACCGCACCAGAGATCATCCCAGTCCCACTGGATATAGCGCAGCACCACCAGATCGAGAAACCCATCACCATCGAGGTCAACCCATGCCGCGCTCGTTGACCACCCACTCCCGGCTACACCAGCCTTCGCGGTCACATCGCTAAACGTTCCATCGCCATTGTTGTGATAAAGCTTGTTGCCACCGTAAGCCGTCACATACAGGTCTTCGCGGCCATCATTGTCATAATCGCCCGCAGCCACGCCCATGCCGTAGCCCACGCCCTGCAGCCCGGCCTTCTCCGTCACATCTTCAAAGGTGCCGTCAGCCTTCTGGTGATAGAGACGGTTCCAATACTGCGGTCCGGTCTTTTGCGGAATCGTTCCCTTCGCCGTGGGATCGCTGAAAGGCGCGCCATTCACAAGAAACAGATCGAGCCGCCCGTCGTTGTCGTAATCGAAAAGCGCGACACCCGAACCCATCGTCTCAATCAGATATTTTTTTGAAGTATGCGGAGCCTGGTGCAGAAAGTGAACGCCCACCGCATCCGTCACCTCGACAAATTGACCAGGAACCGCAGCAGTGTTCTGCGCGCGGCAAAAGACCGGCAGCATCAACAAAACCCAGAGAAACCGGCTACGCATCATTTTGCTTTCTTGTCGCAGCCGGTGCATAGCTCGCCAACGACCCCTTTGCCTTGCTCGATCGTATAAATGCGATCGATATTCGGCAGCGCGACCTTCTCCACCGGTCCACCGGCCCAGTGAATCTCCACCTGGTCCACCTTCGTCAGATCACCCAAACCAAAATGCACGCGCTGATCGTTCGAAGAAATATAGCTTCCACCGCTTAACACATCATCGCGCCGCTTCACGCCGCCAGCAGTCAGATACACCGCCGTACCCACAGCATCGCGCGGACCCTTTGGTCCGCCAATCAATTTCATCTCGACCCAGTGATGCGTATCCGCATTCACATTGCGCAGCAGCACCGGATGATCATCCATCACATTGATGACTACATCGATCTTGCCATCATTGAACAGATCGCCAAACGCAGCACCGCGCCCCGCAACCACATCGGCAAGGCCTGTTCCCTTTACCGGCGGAACATAGGCAAACTTCTTACCCTCAAGGTTGTGATACAGCAGCGGGCGCTGGGCAAAGCTCGTGCCCCAGTCATATTTGTCCACCTGTGGATAGACATGCCCATTCACCATCAGGATGTCTTTCCAGCCATCATTGTCGTAGTCGAGAAAACCAACACCCCAGCCTAGAAAAGGAATTCCTTCCTGCGCGATGCCTGCGTGATAGCTCACATCCGTAAAATTTGCATCGCCATCATTGTGAAAGAGGACTTTGTAGTCATCAGAAAAATCTGTGGCGACAATATCCAATAGGCCATTGTTCTGATAATCGCCCACGCTAAGCCCCATACCCGCAATCTCGCGTCCATCCTGGTTCAGCGCAAATCCTGAAGCATAACTGTCATCTTCAAACGTGCCATCGCCCTTGTTGATGTACAGATAGTTCGGCGTCGAATCGTCGGCAACAATCAAATCCACCTTGCCGTCATTGTTCAAATCGGCAAAGATCGAAGTAAATCCGTAATACGCATTCGGATCGGTAACACCCGCCTTCACGCTCACATCGGTAAACGTGCCATCGCCGTTGTTGTGGAAGAGGTGATCGTGCTCGCCTTGCAGCCCGCGCGGCCCGCACATTGTCTCCACACCGCGGAAGTGGCATCCGGCAAAGGCAACCGCCTTCGTTCCGGGCACCGGCGGACTGGCAATGTCATAATGAATGTAGCCCGGCACAAACAGATCGAGCCGCCCGTCGCCGTCATAATCACCAAAGCTTGCGCCCGTAGACCAGTTGCCCAGCGTGACGCCCGCCTTCTCCGCAACGTCGGTAAACGTGCCGTCATGATTGTTGTGGTACAGCCGGTTCTTCCCGAAATTCCCCACAAAGATATCCGGCCAGCCATCGTTGTCATAATCGCCAATTGCCACACCGAAGCCCCAGCGGTCATTCGTGACGCCGGCCTTCTCCGCAACGTTGGTAAAGGTCCCATCGTGATTGTTATGAAAGAGCGCAGCATGTGGCGCTGCAGCCTTGCCCGACTCGGCATCGTACGTCGAACCATTCACCAGGTAGATATCGAGCCAGCCGTCGTTGTCGTAGTCAATCAGTCCAACGCCCGACCCATTCGTTTCAATAATGAATTGCTTATTCGGCACGCCCATCTGGTGGCGCCACGTTGTCAGCCCCGCCTCTTTGCTCACATCCTGAAAGACAATCGGGCCGCTGTCGACAAAGCCGCCCGCCGTAATCGGCCGGTTTTCCGAGTCATGCACAGCCGCGTGCACGCCGCCCGTACTGTTGCCTCCCATCGGCTGCTGATCCTGCTGTGGAGGTGCCTGCCCAAACAAGGCGGAAGCCGTTAAGGAGCAAAACAAAAGGGCTGCAGACACACAGCCCCCTTTGCACGAAAGATGTTTTTTGTTGCAGAGGGACACGGCCTGAATATAGCAGATTCGCAGGTCTACTGGCCTCCCGCAGCCGCGGCCTCACTCGTAAGCTTGCGAATCAGTTGTATCTCAGCTTCGCGGTATGGCTTGCCATCCTCGTGAAATACATCATGGAACCAGACCGTAGGCTGTTGCAGAACATAAGGCCTCTGCCACGAATCCCAAGGAAGATAGGTCTGCGTCTTGCCCGCAACAAATCCCCAGTTAATTGCCGCCACATGATACTTCTTCGCAATCGGCAGAATCGTGTCGAAGGTGCTGCCCGCTCCCCGCGCCATATACTCCGTGCAAATGATGGGCCGGTGGAATTGCTCCAGCCACTTTATATGCTGCTCAAATTCTTCCGGCCAGCCGTAATTATGAAATGAGATCACGTCCGACTCTGCAATCTGGATGCGCGACATAGCATCCATCTTGTCGAGCGACGACCAGTCTCCTGTCCATACACCGCTCGTCAACGGCTGAATCGGATGCTCCGCCCTCGCCCATGAAAACACCTGCGGAAGCAAAGCACGAACGAGGGCACCTTTGTCCTTGGGATCGTCTTTCCCATAAGAGCTGTTGTTGCCATTGCTCGGCTCGTTCCACAAGTCCCACGCCAGAATCCGCTTGTCATTCGCAAACGCGCCGATCACGCCTTCTACATACGTTTTCAGCCGCGGATATTCCGCCTTGTCCTGCAACGCCTTCTCACCCGGACTCTGTACCCATCCCGAGTTATGCACGCCGGGAATTGGCGGATGCTGCGGTCCAAGCTTCGGGTTCGGGTCCCAGCACGAATCGAAGAGCACCAGAACCGGCTTAATATGGTGCTTGTCCGCAATCGTCAGAAAAGTATCGATCCGCTTCTGAAATCCTGCCGCATCCTGCTGCCAGAGCAGATCGTGCAGAAAGACCCGCATCGTCGTCATGCCGATGCTTTGTGCCCATCCCAGTTCCTTGTCTATTTCTTCGGGATGAAATGTCTCCGCCTGCCACATCTCTAGCTGATTGATCGCGTCGGAAGGAATGAAGTTGCTGCCAACCGGCCAGCCCTGCTGCGCGTACCAGGCATTCGCCTTCTCCTCGGACCATCTCTGGGCATGCAAGGGCAGCACAGCCGCAAATCCAAGAATGACAACAAGCAAGCCCGACAGGCGAAATCGATCAGTCAAAACAAACCCTCCTCAAGATTGGCAAGATCATAAATGGAAGCGCTTACAATGTCTATCGATCTATCTACCGCCCGCGCTATACCTCACAAGCAAGCATTCCCTTTCACTCCGTCGGCGAACCTGCGAAAATCACTTAACTACTGAACTGATATATTTCTTTTTCGTTCCAAACTTCAGGACAGACATGAATATTAAGGAAGTTGCCCGGCTCGCCAAGGTATCCACCGCCACTGTCTCCCGCACCATCAATGGGTCCGATAAGGTCACTCCCGAAACCGCCGAGCGTGTCCGCAAAGCTATCGAAACACTGAAGTTCTACCCCAATACCAACGCGCGCGCCCTGGGATCGGGCCGCAGCAGCCTGTATGGGCTCATCATCTCCGACATCACCAATCCCTTCTTCCCTGAGCTGGTAAAAAGCTTCGAAGACATCGCTGTGCAGTACGGACAGGAAGTGTTGATTGCCAATACCAACTACGACCCGCATCGCATGGAAGTCTGTGTCAGCCGCATGCTGCAGCGAAAGGTCGATGGTGTCGCCATCATGACTTCAGAAATCGCCGAGCACCTCATTGACGAATTCAACAGCCGCAAAATTCCGCTGGCCTTCCTCGATAATGCCACCCCGCAGAAAGGCATCAGCAACATCCTCGTCGATTATGCTGCCGGCATCGACGCTGCCGTCGATCACCTTATCAGCCTGGGACACAAAACAATCGGCTTCATCGCCGGTCCCATGTCTCTCGCATCTGCCCGCATTCGTAAACGCGCCTTCATCAATGCGCTCAAGCGCAACAATCTTAAGCTCGACCTGCAATTTGTCGAACAGGGAAATCACCGCACTGACGGTGGCCACGAAGCCATGTCCAGACTGCTTGATCACAAGGCGCATCCAACCGCCGTCATCGCCTCAAACGATATGACTGCCATCGGCGCCATGGGTGCGGTCTTCGAGCGCGGCCTGCACATCCCACAGGACATTTCTATCGTTGGCTTCGATGACATTGAACTAAGCGCCTTCACCCAGCCAGCGCTCACCACCGTGCGTCTTTCCCGCCAGGAGATCGCAAAGCTGGCCTTTCGCGCCCTCTACAACACCTATCAAACCGGAGCCACAAAGGGCGCGGAATACACCATCCAGCCCACGCTGGTAATCCGCAAATCCACCGGCCCAAAACCAGCGGGCAAACACTAGATTTTTCATTACATCAGCGAGGAGTTACCGTCATTCTGAGCGAAGCGAAGAATCTCCCGCGAGCTTTTCTTGAGCGGCAATCTGTCGCCCTTCAGCCACAACCGAATCTACCAGCGCATCAAAATCTTCCATACGGCTGCGATGATTCGTATTCGCAACGCGAATCACATAATCCCCACCCAGCAGCGTACCGGAAACGACAAATTCCCCGGACTCCTGCAGTCGAAGCACCAGCTCACGATTAAGCTGGTTCAAAGCATCCTGCTCAAACCACCCGCGCGGACGATACCGGAAGCACACAAGATTCATTACCCGCGAAGCCATCCGCTCCAGCTCTGCATGCCGATCTACCAGCGCCGCAAGATGCGCTGACTGCTCCATGTTTTGCTCAATCAGCTCGCCATGCATCTCGACCCCATAAGCCTTGAGCGACATCCAGGCCTTCAGAGCCTTGAACCCGCGCGACAACTCAATCCCGCGATCGGCAAACGACAACCCACCGGCAAGCATTCCGCGGTCAGCCTTTTCGAGATAATCCGCATGTGCCGCAAACGTTGCCCTGTGTACATCGCCATCGCGCACCAGTAGGCAGCCAATTTCAAACGGAAGATACATCCACTTGTGCAGATCGAAAGCCAGCGAATCCGCCAGTTCCATACCCGACACGAGATGTTTATATTTCGGCGACAACTTCAGCAGCGCGCCGAATGCGCCATCCACATGTAGCCAGAGATCTTCTTCGCGGCAAATTTCTGCCAGCGCCTTCATCTCATCCACCGCGCCCGTATTTACCGTTCCAGCATTCGCAATCAGCGCAATCGGATGAAGCCCGGCAACTCGATCTTCCTGCAGCTGCTTCTGCAGCGCCGCCGTATCGATCCTGAAATCCGCATCGACCGGAATTCGCCGCAGCGACTCCCGCCCCAACCCAAGAAACTCCATGCCCTTGCGCGCCCACATGTGCGTTTCCGTCGAGCAATACACCGTCAGCTTCGCATGCCCGGACTGTAGTCCTTCGCCGCGCACATCGAACCCGGCCTTCGCATGCCGCGCCACGGCAAGTCCAAGCACATTTGCCATGGTTCCGCCGCTGGTCAGAATACCGCTGGCATCTTGCGGGAAGCCCATGATCTGCGCGAACCACGCAATCACCTGCTCTTCTACCAGCGTCGCCGCCTGCTGGCCTCCGCCCGCGTGCGTGTTGATCCCCGCAGCCAGCATCTCCGCCAGCATCGCAAATGGAGTGCCGTTGCCGCGCACCCATCCCCATGCACGCGGGTGGCGGTTGCCCGTCGAATACGGCAGCACGTTGCGAAGAAAGTCGCGATACGCCGCCTCTTCACCCTGCGGCTGACGTGGCAATGGCTCGTCAAGAGCCTCCCGCACCCGCTCAGGAACAGGCTGCCACGCAGGCTGTTCGCGCAGCGTTTCCATGTGGTCGAACATATCGTCGAGCATGCGATGGCCAAGCCCTCGCAGTTCATTCCAGTTTTCAGGATCAAGCGTCAGCTGATCTGCTGCCGCCTCAGCAAGATGTGCCATGAAACCCTCAGCTGCCTCCTCGTTCCGAGTGAAGCGCCCAGAGTTATTTTACGCCTGTTATTCAATCCTTTCATGTCGGTAGCCTGCCGCCGTCAGCACATCCGAGATTTCCCGGCTGTGCTCATACCCACGCGTCTCCAAGGTGAAATCAATCACCGTATCGCCCAGGTTCACTCCATAGTGCGCGCGGTCATACCCTGTCTGCACAATGTTCGCGCGCGCATCCGCAATAATCTTTGTGAGCTGATGCAGCGATCCCGGCCTGTCAGTCAAATGGATCCGCAGCCGTGTATGCCGTCCATCTTTCACCAGGCCGCGCTCGATAATTTTCGCCAGCAAACTCACATCGATATTCCCACCGCATACCAGGACTGCCGTACGCTGTCCGTCGAGCGACGTCTTATGCTGCAGTAGTGACGCGAGCGCAACCGCGCCTGCGCCCTCCGCCAGCGTCTTCTCTCGCTCCAGCAGAACAAGAATCGCCTTGGCGATTTCTTCTTCATCGACGGTCACAATCTCATCCACATAGCGTTGCACCAGCGGAAGCGTCAGCTCACCCGCCCGCCTTACCGCAATGCCATCGGCAATCGTAGCCTCCGCAGGAATCGTGACCGTCTTTCCCGCCTCAGTTGCGCGCAGCATCGAAGGCAGCTTCTCCGTCTGCACCCCCACTACGCGAATCTTCGGATTGCTCTCCTTGATCGCGCAGGCCACGCCGCTGATCAGCCCTCCGCCGCCAATAGGAACGACAACAGCTTCAAGATCCGGCACCTGTTCCAGCAGCTCAAGGCCAATCGTTCCCTGCCCCGCAATCACATCCGCATCGTCAAACGGATGCAGAAACGTCATGCCATCCGCCTCGCCCTGCAGCAGCGCCTCCGCACACGCCTCGTCGTAATTCGCGCCGTGTAGCACTACCTCCGCGCCAAATCCTTCGGTAGAAGATACCTTCACCAGCGGCGTCATCAGCGGCATCACAATGCGCGCCCTGATGCCACGCTGCGTCGCATGAAAGGCCACAGCCTGCGCATGATTTCCTGCGCTCGCCGCAATCACGCCGCGCCGCCTTTCGTCATCACTAAGCATCAGAATCTTATTCAGAGCGCCCCGCTCTTTGAACGCTCCCGTACGCTGCAGATTGTCGAGCTTTAAAAAAACCTGCTGCCCGGTCATCGCCGACAGCGCCGCCGAATGCGGTGCCGGAGAACAATAGATAAACTCGCGCGTTCTCTGTCGCGCTGCCTGCACATCTTTTAACGACACGCTCATTGCCCCTCACGTCCTTTGATCAAAATAAAAAAGCCACCAACCGCTGCGGGTGGTGGCTTCATGCTGCTCTAAAACTCTCGTCGCCTACGCACCCGCATCTTGTTCGAAGCTAATTCGAATGATGTGAATGCAAATGGAAATCGAACCGGCGCAGCTCTGCGAAGCAGGAGCAGATATCACACGGTCATCGTTGTAAATTTCCATAGCGGTTGAGATATGAGTATCAGACCGGAGGAAGCACCGTCAAACTTCAGCGCCCGCCGCAAAGACCCGGTGCGCGCGATGGCTCCCAAAAAAGTAAGCCAGCTCACGGTAATCCTCCGCATCGTGAATCACGAAGTCCGCAACCTTGCCCGCTTTCAGGCTGCCAACCTCATGCCCCAGATTCAGGCTGTAAGCTGCGTTGATCGTTGCCGCCGTCACAGCCTCCGCCGGAGTCATCTTCATCTGCGTGCAGGCGAGCGAGAGAACCATCGTCATCGAAGCCGTCGGCGAAGAGCCCGGATTGAAATCCGTGGCAATCACAACCGGAAGCCCGGCATCGATCATCGCCCGCGCAGGTGCATACTTCTGCGAACCAATCGCATATACTGATCCCGGCAGCAGCACCGGCTGCACTCCCGCCTGCTTCATCGCCGCAATTGAATCAGCAGTCGTCTGCTCCAAATGATCCACCGTCTTCGCGCCAAGAGCAGCCGCCAGTTCAACTGCGCTGCTCGAAGTGAACTGGTCCGCATGCACGCGTAATCCCAATCCAAGCTTCTTCGCAGCACGCAAGACACGCTCCGTCTGCTTCACGTTGAAAACCTTATCCTCGCAGAACACATCGCAGAACTTCGCCAGCGATTCCCGCGTAACCGCAGGCAGCATCTCCTCGACAACCAGATCGACGTACGCATCCGGTCGTCCTTTGTACTCATCTGGAATCTCATGCGCACCCAGAAACGTAGGCACACAACGCAACGGCGTAGTCCGCGAAACGGCCCGCACAGCCCGCAATATCTTTAACTCATCATCAAGCGTCAACCCGTAACCTGACTTCGTCTCGACCGTCGTCGTGCCGCCGCGCAGAAACCGCTGCGCATGCTTCTGCCCGACCGCAATCAGTTCTTCTTCCGTCGCTGCGCGCGTCTTGCGAACCGTCGAACGAATCCCGCCGCCACGCTCCGCAATCTGCTGATAGGTCATTCCCGAGCAGCGCATCTCAAACTCATCAGCGCGGTTTCCAGCAAAAATCAGATGCGTATGCGCATCCACGAATCCCGGCATCGTCACGCGGCCACCCGCATCAACAACCTGCGTATTCGGCTCTGCCAGCAACTCTACTTCCGCACGCGAGCCAACCGCGGCAATACGCCCATCGCGCAAAAACATTGCGCCATCGTGCACAATGCCTAGCTCGCGCATCTCTTTACAAGTGCGCGGGCGATCCGGCCCCGCCATCGTTACCAACTGGGAGCAATTTGTAACTAATACGGATACACTCATTCCAGGCTCCCCAGAAGCCCGGAAGCAAACGACAAAAGACAGGCAGCCGCTGCCATCGCCGTCACATCATTGCTGTCACGTGTGGGATCCATTTCAACAAGGTCCATCACCCGCACCTTTGGATGCGCGCCGCACAGATAAGCAGCGCGTCGAATATCGAGCGGAGTCAGTCCACCTGGACGCGCCCCCGCTGTCGCAGGCGCAAATGCGCGGTCCATCACGTCCAGATCGAGATCGACATAAATGACGTCTACCTTCTCTGCAAGATCCTGCAAGACCCGTTCCAATAGAGTTTTCACACCCTCATCTACCAGCTGTTCCACTGGAATCACGCGAATACCGGCGTCTTTCGCTACTTGAAAATATGCCGCGGAGTTTGCGAACGATTGGATGCCGACCTGCACAATGTTCTTACCGGGCAGCCCATCATCCAGCAACGCCCGTACAGGGTTCCCATTACGCAAGCCGCCTTCCAGAGTGCGCAGGTCGAGATGAGCATCCAGAGTAAGTAATCCGCACCGTTGCAAATCTTCATGCATACCATGCAGAGCAGATCGCGTGATCGAATTGTCGCCACCAAGTAGAACAACCGCATCAGCACCCGCAGCCGCATTCCGCACAGCCTGTTCGATCGGCAGTTGCGCATTTTCCACGGTCAATTGCGCCAGCGCCAGATCACCCAGATCCTCCACGCGCAAATCACGCACGTCGCGTCCATGTGCAGCGTCACACGTGCTGAAGCGTAATAGCGCATCGCGAACCGCTTGCGGAGCAAGATCGCAACGGCTCGGCGTAATCGAGCCGAGCGTCAGGGGCGCGCCAAGCACGCGCAACAATCCACGTGCCGTTGGCAAAGATTCACCCGCAAGCCAGCTCTGCGCGCGCGGCCAGTATGGATCCTCGTGCAACGCGCTCATGCGCGGCCCTCATGCATCGGCACGCGAATGCCCTTCTCTTTCGCAAAGTCGATGGCTTTTCGATATCCCGCGTCCACATGCCGCAGTACGCCCATCCCCGGATCGGTCGTCAGCACGCGCTCCAGCCGCTGCGCCGCAAGCTCCGTGCCGTCAGCGACCACAACCATTCCCGCATGATGCGAGTAGCCAATTCCCACGCCGCCGCCATTGTGGATACTTACCCATGACGCACCCGCCGCAGTATTCACCAGCGCATTCAGCAAAGGCCAGTCCGCCACCGCATCCGAGCCATCCAGCATGCCTTCCGTTTCGCGATAAGGCGAAGCAACGGAACCTGCATCCAGATGATCGCGTCCAATCACAATCGGCGCGCTGATCTCGCCATTGCGCACCAGCTCATTCATCGCGACGCCCAGCTTCACCCGCTGTCCATAACCTAACCAGCAAATACGCGCCGGCAGCCCCTGAAAATGAATGCGCTCCTGCGCCAGCTTAATCCAGCGGCTCAGGCTCTCGTCCCCAGGGAACATCTCCAGCACAAGCCTGTCCGTGCGATAGATATCTTCTGCATCGCCCGACAGCGCAACCCAGCGAAACGGCCCTTTGCCTTCGCAGAACAGCGGACGAATATACTCCGGCACAAACCCCGGAATCTCATACGCATCCTCAACCCCGGCAAGCTTCGCCTGCGTGCGCAGATTATTGCCATAGTCAAACGTCACCGCGCCCATGCGTTTCAGTTCCAGCATGGCCTGCACATGTTCGCCCATCGTCCGCATCGATTGCCGCGTGTACTCTTTCGGATTGTGCTCACGCAACTCCGGCGCCTCGCTCAAACTCATTCCATTCGGCACATAACCATGCAACGGATCGTGCGCACTCGTCTGGTCCGTCAGCACATCAGGCACAACTTTGCGGCGAATCAGCTCCGGCAAAACATCAGCGGCATTCCCCACCAGCCCGACAGAAATCGCCTTTCCCTCAAGCTTTGCGGCATCGAGCATCGCGAGTGCTTCATCCAGAGTCCACGCCATCTGGTCGCAATATCCACTCGACAGCCGCTTCTCAATTCGCGCAGCATCCACGTCTATGCCCAGAAAACGCGCGCCATTCATCGTCGCGGCCAGTGGCTGCGCGCCGCCCATGCCACCCATGCCACCGGAGACAACAAGCTTCCCCTCAAGACTGCCGAAGTGCCGTCGCCCAGCCTCGGCAAATGTTTCGTAAGTTCCCTGCACAATGCCCTGGCTGCCGATATATATCCACGATCCGGCCGTCATCTGGCCATACATCATCAGCCCCTTGCGCTCCAATTCATGAAAGTGCTCCCAGTTCGACCACTTCCCCACAAGGTTCGAATTGGCAAGCAGCACGCGCGGCGCGGCTTCATGCGTCCGCAAAATCCCCACCGGCTTGCCCGATTGAATCAGCAGCGTCTCATCGTTCTCCAGCGTCTTAAGCGCGCGCACGATCGCATGAAAACTCTCCCAGTTGCGTGCCGCACGCCCCGTCCCGCCATATACAACAAGATCATCAGGCCGCTCCGCCACTTCCGGATCGAGATTGTTCATCAACATACGCAGCGCCGCTTCCTGCTGCCAGCCCTTCGTGTTCAACTCTTTGCCGCGCGGCGCGCGAATGACTTCTGCGGTTGTCTCCAGCATCGTTCCTCCTAATTTCTCCATCCGTCGAATGCTCCCTGTCGGATCTCACCAGCAAGTCGTTCAATATCTCCAGATAACACGCGATCCTCAACAAGTCGCGGCAGCACATCGCGAACCGCTACCCGCGCCCGTTCCACTTCCCGCGCAGCTTTCAACGGAGCACGATAATCAAGCCCCTGCGCCGCAGACATCATCTCAATCGCCAGCACATTCTCCGCGTTCTCCACCACCTGCCGCAGCTTCAACGCCGACGTCATCCCCATCGACACATGATCTTCCTTGCCGCCCGAAGTCGGCACCGAATCCACACTCGCCGGATGCGACAGTACCTTGGCTTCATTGAGCAGCGCAGCAGCAGCTACGTGCGCAATCATCAGCCCGGAAGAAACCCCGGGAGTATCCGATAGAAACGGCGGCAAACCTTCATTAATATCCGGATTGATCAGCCGATCGATGCGTCGCTCGCTGATGCTCATCAAATCCGTCAGAGCTATCGCCGCATAATCCAATGCCAGCGCCAGCGGAGCACCATGAAAATTTCCGCCGGAAAGGATGCTTCCTCCAGACACAATCCCACTCTCATCGACAAAGATCAGCGGATTATCCGTCGCCGATCCAGCCTCCGTCTCAATCACCTCACGAACATGCGCAAACGCGCCCCGCGCCGCGCCATGCACCTGCGGCATACACCGCAGGCAATACGCATCCTGCACACGCGGATCGTCATGCCGGTGCGACTCGCGAATTTCGCTTTCTTCGAGCAGGCTGCGAAGATGCGCAGCCGCCGCCATCTGCCCCCGATGCGGCCGTGCCGCATGGATGCGCTCATCGAATGCCGTCGGTGTTCCGCGCAGCGCTTCAAGCGACATCGCCCCAGCCAGATCGAAGAGTTGCACTGCGCGCATCGCGCGCTCCAGCGCCAGCGCACCGGTCGCAGCCATCGCCTGTGTGCCATTCAGCAGCGCCAGCCCCTCTTTCGCCTCAAGCGTCAGCGGCTCAATCCCAGCCTCACGCAAAGCGCAGCACGCGCCCACGCGCCTGCCGCGATACATCACCTCGCCCTCGCCAATCAACGCGAGCGCCAGGTGCGCCAGCGGAGCCAGATCGCCGCTCGCGCCCACCGACCCGCGCGCAGGAATCACCGGATGCACGCCGCTGTTCAGCAGCGACACCAGCATCTTCAGCACAACAGGTCGCACGCCGCTATGCCCCTTTGCGAGAACATTCGCGCGCAGCAGCAGCATCGCCCTCGTCTCCGGCTCAGGCAGCGGCTCTCCCAGCCCGCACGCATGGCTGCGGACCAAATTATGTTGCAGCGCGCGCAGATCGCCATTTGAAATGCGAACATCGGCCAGCTTGCCGAAGCCGGTATTGATCCCATAAGCAGTCTCGCCGCTTGAAACAACCGACTCGACAACCGCCCGCGAAGCCTTGATCTTTGGCCACGCTTTTTCATTGATTGTGACCGGATGATGCTGGAATGCAACTGCACTGATTTCTTCAATCGTGAGCGCCTGTCCGAAAAGCGCAATTGGAACTAAACCCATAATGCTTGAATGCTAGCGATTAATCTGATCCTCAGTACAATCGATCCGAGCGAAATTTCATCGTATTTCCATCTTTTGCTCTTATAATCAGCTTTATCTCAGAGGATTCTATGGAAAACCTCGACCCCTACGATAGAAATCTCCTCGAAGAGCTGCAAAAGGATGCCCGAGCCTCCTTCGCCGACCTCGGACGCCGCATCGGCCTGTCGGCATCGGCTACAGCTGAGCGCTTGCGCCGCATGGAGGACACCGGCGTCATCCGTGGCTACACCATCGAGATGGACCGCGAAGCACTAGGCCTGCCGATTCTTGCCATCATCCGCATGACCTGCGATGGACCGCGCTACCACCCATTTTTGAAGTTCGTAAAGGAACTGCCCGAGGTCCGTGAGTGCCACCACGTCACCGGGGGCGACGCCTTCTTCCTTCAGGTCGCCGCAGCATCGATCGCCGGGCTGGAAAAGGTCATCGAGCGGCTACTCCCGTATGGCATCCCCACCACCAGCATCGTCTTTTCCTCGCCAGTAGAGCGGCGTGCGCACGATCTCTCTCGGCTGAGATAAAACGCCCTCAAAAAAGAAATGCGCGGATCGAAATCCGCGCATTCCATAGGGAGGGCCGTTGGGGGAATCTTAATAGCAGCTGCAATCTTCCTGTCCACAATACGAACAGCAGGAACAGTGGCCATTCGGCGCAAAGCGCGTGGGCCCGTCCGGCCAGGACCCGCCGGCAATCGAAGGAATCACCAGCACTTCATCGCCATCCTGAAACGCATACTTCTCATTTCCGAGAAAGCGAATATCTTCCTCGTTCACATAGAAGTTGATAAACCGCCGCACATTGCCCGTCTCATCTCGCAGGTGCGACTTCAAATCAGGAAATGTAACTTCGATCTCATCCAGCAGCTGCGGCAGGTTCGACGCGCTCGATTGAATTTCCTTCGCGCCGTTCGTGTGCTTCTGAAATGCATTCGGCAACAAAACTCTAACGGACATCTACGCCTCCCGATACCAGCTCGTTCAATTCCTTAATTTCGTTGATGTAATTCTCAAAATCCGTCAGCCGTGGACGAATCGCTGCTTCCGTCTCATACGCGCCAGCCAGCACATCCGTCGTCTTCAGGCCGTTGCCAGTGATGCAGGTCACCGTCAGCTCATCCGGCTTGATACGCCCGTGCGCATACAGCCGCGCCGTCACAGCCGTCGTCACGCCGCCCGCCGTTTCGGTAAAGATGCCTTCGGTCTCCGCAAGCTCCTGAATCCCCGAAACAATCTCCACATCCGACACATCCTCAGCCCAGCCGCCGCTCTCGCGAATCGCCTTCGCCGCATAGATACCGTCTGCCGGATTCCCAATCGCCAGCGATCGCGCAATGGTTGCAGGCCGCTGCGGCTCAATGTGATCCGCACCTGTCTTTACAGCGCGTGCAATGGGCGAGCATCCTGTAGCCTGCGCGCCAAAGAAGCGCACATCTTTGGGTTCGACGAGGCCCAGTGCAATCAGCTCCTTGAAGGCCTTGCGAATCTTCGTAATCAGCGATCCGCCAGCCATGGGAACCACAACGTTATCCGGCAAGCGCCAGCCCAGCTGCTCGGCAATTTCAAAGCCCACTGTCTTCGAGCCTTCCGCGTAATAGGGCCGCAGGTTCACATTCACAAAGCCCCAGTTGTAGCGGTCCGCAATCTGCGACGAGAGCCGGTTCACGTGATCATAGTTGCCGTCAATGCGAATCAGGTTAGCGCCATAGACCTGCGTGTTGAGGATCTTCGCCGCTTCCAGATCAGCCGGCACAAGAATGTAAGTCTTCAGCCCCAGCCGCGCTGCCTGTGCCGCCACTGAGTTCGCCAGGTTCCCTGTCGACGAGCAGCCCACCGTATCGAAACCAAAGATCTGCGCATTCGCCAGCGCCACCGCTACCACGCGATCCTTGAAGCTCAGCGTAGGCATGCACACGGCATCGTTCTTGATATAGAGATTCTTGGCGCCAATGCGCTCGGCCAGCCGGGGAGCCTTCACCAGCGGCGTCCATCCCGCAGGCGTCTGCGGAACGTAATTCTCAGGAACGGGCAACAGTGATTGGTAGCGCCACATATTCGTGGGACCCTGCGCAATCGATTCGCGGGTCACCGTCTTTTTGGCGGCGTCGAGATCAACCTGTACTTCCAGCGGCGAGAAACACTCGTCACAAATCGAGAGCGGCGCGTTTTCATAGCGCTTACCGCACTCCCGACAACACAACTCGTAAGATATAGCCATCCTACCCTCGCTTCCGAGAGCAGCTTTTGTGGACCCGTAGACTAAAACGGGTGCACGAATGCACGGGCACAACGTGACGACAAAAAACTCGTTTAGGTACTGCTCTACTACCGGTACTGCCTAACACCTGGGATTTAGCGAGATGCGATACAGCCAGCACCCCGAATCTCATGTTCCCCACCACTTAAGGTGAGCGAGAGTTGACACCGATGTCTCAAATTGCTTGAGCCGGTTGTCGTGGCGTCACAGGGCCCGTCCCTCAGCCACTCTGCATGAAATTCATGTCCGCTCATGAAGAGCAAACTTGAATGTATTTATGTTGTACCACAGGGGTGGGAGCGGTGCAAGTAGTGTCATCGAAGATTTCTGATTCCTATATACAACGTCATTATGGCTCCTGCGAAAAACCACAAGCGCCCGAACCAGGACGGAATTTGGTTTGGTGATCGTCTTCCGAGCTTTCCGGTATAGAATTTCTGCCCTCTTACCACCATCAAGA
>NZ_LMUM01000027.1:206434-364696 GCF_009765985.1 Acidobacterium sp. S8 | reverse complement strand
TCACGCGAAACCGGCCCTGAAACCAGCAGCGTCCCGCCGTGATCGACATAAGCCAGCAGTTGCTCCCACGCCGCATCCGTCAAAGCCTGCGGGGCAGGCAGTATCACCAGTTTTGGCTGGCCAAGCTCAGCAAGCCGGTTCTCAGCCAGCATCCGTACTGGCGTGTGATCTTCGTAGCAGAGCGCCCGCAGCGCATGCTTCTGCGTGTCGAGCGCGAACGAATTCATGTTGCTGTACTGCAGCGCATTTGAAGTCACCATCGTCACCGCAGGGGGATCGATATGGGTAAAGCTCGCCGGGCTCTTCGCCGCGAATTTCGCGAACGCCGCCAGCACCTCGGCCTCCGGCTTCTCCGTCCCATCCGGACGAACCGCGCCGATCGTGATCTCGTTGTCGTTCGACATGTAGCTGTTCACGTTCCAGACCCATTCCAGAGCCCCGGCACCCTGCGCGAAGGCCATCGCAATCTTGCGCTCCAGCTGCCACGCCTCAATCTGCGCGGAGAAGCGCAAATGGTCGTCCATCGTCAACCGCCGCTGCTCACCCGTTTCTTGAATCAGCATCGGTTTGCCGGGAAACTTCGCCGCCAGCGAAGCCCACAGAATCCCATCGAAATCCCACCACGTATGGTCGGCCGTAAAGTCGAGCAGCTGCGAATAGAACGCCGGAGACAGCCGCCCGCTCACGCCGTTCTCCTCCTGCCCAACCGTGACAAGCTGCTGCGATCCGGTCGCGCGAATCACATCCTTCGTCCGCTTCACCCAGTCCGCAAATGTATCCTGCGTGAAGAGGAAGTAGTCATACACCTTCAGCGGGTTATAACCCGCGCGCACCGAATCGTATCCCCACGCGCCGGCCTTCGGCAGCGCAAACGGGTCCTGAGCAGCGGTTTCCGGTGAAGCACTCGACGGCTGCAATTGCAAATCGCGTCCAATACCGAACGAAGGCTCCGCCCAGGCATGCAGCAGCTTCGCCTGATCGGGATACTTCACCGCCAGCCATTCCCGCCACGCCTTCTGCTCGAACGCATCCCCGGTGGGCTGTTCTTTCCACAGATTGCTATTCGCGCTCGGCTCGTTAATCAAATCCCACGCGAGAAACGGCACATCATGAAAACGCTTCACCAGCGAATTCACATAGAGCGCCTGTCCGCGCCACGCCGCCGGATCGAGATACGCATTCGCTCCGCCAAAATTGTCCGGCAAAAATGCAAGCAAATTGAATTGCACTGGAAGCTGATTATGGCGCGCGCACATCAGGAACGCTTCAATCGTCCGCAGCGCGTCTTCGCTCACCTCGCCATTCGGAGCCATCTCCGGCTCCCATGCACTCCACAACCCGCTGCGAATCATGTTCAGCCCGGCACCATGAATCTGCGCCATGTCCTGGTTCCACACATACGCATTGGGCCGCATCAGGTAGAGCCGCTGCACATCGCTCGACATGTAGGTGGTGCCGACAACCGGCAGAGGCTTGCCGTCGAGTTCAAAGTAATCGCTGCCCGCCGTGAGCTTCGGCCCCGAGCGCAGATATTCCCAGTCCCGCATCCAGAAGCCGCTGCGATACACACGCAGCGGTTTGCCATCGCGTACCAGCGTCGCTTCCACAGTGTGGAAGCCCTTGCCGTCCGCAGCATCAGCAGGCAGCGTAATCGCATGCGAAGCATCCGCAGGCACAGTCAGCTCAACCGGCTTGCCGCCATCCTCCGCAGTCACTTTGATCTTCAGTTGATCGTCCGCAGGCTCTGTGCTCAGCAGATTCGCCTGCTCATAACGCAGTTCCAGCGCCTCACCCGGCAAGAACAACGGCACGCGCGGACGCAGCGTAAAGCGATCGTCCCGCCTCGTCGCCAACTGCGTCAGCGAAGCCAACAGCTGTGCATTCGAGAAAAACCGGGCATCAGGCTCGCAGGCAACAAAAATCCAGCGCCCGCCCACGAACCGGCTGGTATTGTGATCAATCTCAAAGATAGGAGCAGCCAGCTTGTGCCCATCCTTCACGCCCCAGGCCAGCGTCGTCAGATCGGCATCTTCATCGCCCGTCGAGCCATCGCGGTTGTACATCGGAACTACCGACAGCCGCAGCACCGGGCTGAAGGCCCGCTTCCAGCCGAAGGCGGTAACCTCAGGCTGCACATCCTTATTGGGCTCGAATGTAAGTGAGTCTGACCCGGGTGTTTCCTGATAGTCATGGATGAACAGTTCGAGCGACACAGCCACGCTGGGAGCGCGTAATTGCCAGCCCGAACCACCCGCGTAAGCCGGGCGAGTAAACGGCTTGCCGCCCAGCACCAGCAAGTTTCCGCCGCGATCCAGATACCGCAGAATCGCAGGCCACGTCGCTTCCGGATAAGCCGATCCATACGGCATCACCAGCAGATTCGCTTCAGGCTTCTCCAGCGCAGAGGCCAGTTGCTGCGCCCCGGTAAACTCCGCATCGGAAAAAGTCGCATGCAGCGCGCCTTCCGCAACAGCCGGAGAATCAGCTGCGGGAAATCCCGGCTCGAAGAAAACTACGGTGTGAGAAGCGGCTGAAGCGGAAGCAATCAGGAAAGAACAGAAGCAGGCGAAGAGAAGAATTCGAAGTGAGCGTGTCATGGTGGGATATCAGTTGCATGATATCGATATCCGCACCATATTCGAAATCGCTATGAATTATTGCTGCGGCGCGGCGTCCTTTGGAGCGCTCTGCGCATTGGCTTTCTGAAGCTTTTTGTTGCGATAGTGGCGCACAATATCCGGCCAGAATTCCACCAGCTGCGCTCCAATCGCTCCTTCGGCTGTCACCGTCAGGGCATTGGTGAATACAAGTTCCGCGCCACGATCAGATTCCGGATAGTAAATGTTCGAGATGGCACCGCCAATGATATTTCCTCCGACATTGGCATAGTTCGGTCCCCATGTTCCATTGTCACGGCGGCACCACACGGTAGACAGGGCCGCATGCAGAATACGGCTGCCAGCGCTGCCTGTACCTTTGCGAAAATACCGCGGGTCTTCATGCAGCCAGATCGGCAGGACCGCGTTACCCCAGAACGCTCCGTCAAATGAATCAGCATATGCGGCGCCAAAGCGTTTAAAGTAACCTTCTGCGCCCTGTCCATATTCATGATGGCTGTCGTCCGCCTGTCCGATGCCCGCAACAAAAGCTGCCACAAAAAACGCGTACGGATCGGTCGTACTCTTGAACATCAAATGGAATTTCTGCTTCGGACTCAACGGCGGCGCATCGGCGTTGTTCATCATGGTGAAGTTCGGCACGACTCCCAGGATGCGCTGCTTCTCTTCCTTCTTCAGGTCTTCCGCCGCCTGTTCACGGTCTGTTTTTTGCTTCTCTGCGGCAGGCGGAGGCGGAGCCGATTGCTGCTGATCCTGATCGGCTGGCAACGGTTCGTCCGGCAAATCCGTACCGGACGCGGCCAAATGCGACGACTGAGCCCATACTATCGGGCTCGCCAGCGAAAAAACAGTCATGAAAAATGCGAATACAATCCGCCTCGGAATCGAAAAACAATACATCCTGGGTGTCAGTTCATCCATTTCTGCGGTCGCATTTCACCTTGGCGAACTCCTCCACGGCGCAAGTGCACACTGCCTCATAGATACAGACGAAGAATACTGCAGACGAGTCTCTCATCGCACAGGATTCAGTTTCGAATGAATTCTCGAAGATCTTCTGTACCTGTTTAGCGCTCAAAGCTGCGCAGAAGATAGTGAACTCAGGATAGCGAAGGGCCGGTTCCGCAAACTATCTTCTATTTTACATAGAATTCGCCCGGATCGTCGCCACATCGAACACGCCCAATGTTCGGGTAGATTTGATCAAGCTAAAAGCACTTACACCCGTAAGCTCTCAAGCAAGTTCGAGTTCGATACGCTTCGTGGCCAAATCCAGTTTCGTGATGCGAAAACTCCGTACCTGCCCCGCGCGAAGCGCCTCTGTCTTCGATCCGCCCGGAGCATCGCCTGTTTTCCACCGTGTCTTCAGCATCGAGCTCAACGCCGACAGATCCACTGCCCCGCTCGTCTGCGGCTCTGCTGCGGCCTCTGCTGAATTGGAACTCCGGCAATAGCCCTGAATTCCCTCGCCCAGTTCCACGCGCACAAACTCGCCGCGCTCATCCATGGTCCGTCCCGAGACCGAATCGCCGACCTTATGCTCAGCCAGATATTCGTCCAGTCCCGTTGGAATCAGCTGCTTCATGCTCAGCTTGATCTGCCGCTTATCTTTATCGATGGCCAGCACCAGCGCCTTTACCTGCTCGCCTGTCCGCAGCACATCCTGGGGGTGCTGGATACGTTTCTCAGCGCTGATCTCGCTTACGTGCACCATGCCTTCTACACCCTCGGCCAGCTGCACAAACGCTCCGAACTTGGTGAAGCTGGTCACCGGTCCGCTGATCTCAGACCCAGCCGGGAATCGCTGCGCAACATCCGCCCAGGGATCGCCCAGCGCCTGCTTCAACCCCAGTGAAATGCGCTTCTCGCCGACATTCATGCCCAGGATTACCACATCCACCACATCGCCCTGTTTCAGAATGTCACTCGGTTTGCGAACCTTCTTGATCCACGACATCTCGGAGACGTGAATCAGCCCCTCTACGCCCGGCTCCAGTTCTACAAATGCGCCAAAATCAGCCAGCCGCGTCACCGTGCCGCGTACGCGGTCTCCAGCCGTATATTTCTCCGGCGCATCCTCCCACGGATGCTTCTGCAGCTGCTTCAACCCAAGAGAAATGCGTTTCTGTTCCGCATCGATCTTCAGAACCTTCACTTCAATCTGCTGACCTTCGGTAAGCACATCGCCGGGCTTGGTAATGCGGCTCCACGCAATATCGCTCACATGCAGCAGACCATCCACGCCGCCTACATCGACAAAGGCACCATAATCGGCAAGGCTGCGCACGGTGCCCTGCACCACATCGCCTTCCTTCACCTGTCCGTAGCGCTGCTCGCGCACAGCGAGCTGCTGCTCTTCCATCACCACGCGGCGATCCACCACCACGTCCTCGTCGGCAACGTCCAGCTTGGTGATGCGGCAGACAATCTCCTGCCCCACCAGCTTCTCCATCTCGGCCGCGTCGCGAACGCCGCTGCGCGACGCAGGCATAAATGCGCGCACGCCCACATCGACCGTCAGACCGCCCTTCACCACGCCAGTCACTGTACCAGTGATCGTCGCCTTCTCTGCAAAAGCCTGCTCCAGCGACGTCCAGTCCTTAGGCTGCGCAATCTTGAAGAGCGAAAGCTCGTAGTAGCCTTCCTCGTTGCGCCCTTTCACTGATACGGGCAGCTTATCGCCAGGCCTGGGCACTCCAGTCTGTTGAAACGCGGATACCGGCAGCACACCTTCCACTTTGAATCCGATATCGATAAAAACAGATTCAGCCGAAGCGGAAATTACCGTTCCCTGTAACTGCTTTCCGCCTCCTTCGGATTTATGCGAGTGGCTCTGATCGAACTGGGCGAGTAACTCGCCAAACGATTCGTTGTTTTCCAGGTTGTTCTCAGGGGTGGGCTGCGCTTCTGAAAGATTTGGATTCGACATGATGACCTGCAATCTTCATTCTGGCACAGCAGGCCATCGACGCAAAAATCCGCGGCCCGTCACCGGCGGATGTGCCTTACCATCGAAGAGTGAAGCTCTCTACCAATCTTTCCTTGTTCGCTCTTCTTTTAGCCACTTCGGTTCATGCTCAAACAGCACCTGCCAGCCATACCACGCATCCGCGCACGGCGGCCAGTTCCACAACGCCGCTGCCAAAGAACATTCCACCTGCTCCCGGCGTGATGCACACCGCCTACGCGCTCAAATACATCGATATCAAAATCGGCACCGGCGATATCGCTGTGCCGGAAAAGTTTTATACCGTGAATTACACCGGCTGGCTCGCCTCGGACGGCACAAAGTTCGATTCATCCTACGATCACGGCCAGCCCATCACCTTTCCCGTTGGCATGCATCGCGTCATCCCCGGCTGGGATACCGGATTCGCCGGCATGCACATAGGCGGAAAGCGCCGCCTCTTCATCCCCTACCAGCTTGCCTATGGAGAAAACGGACGTGGACCCATCCCGCCGAAAGCCGACCTGATCTTCGATATCGAGTTGCTTGCCATCTCCGATGCGCCACCAGCCACGCCGCCACCGCAGCCCGCATCGCCGCCACAGCCGCAGAGCAACTGAAATGAGAAGGCTTTTCAGTTAGAAGCGCCGGCCTTTAGGCCCGGCCCCTTTTCTAAGGCTGTGGCATCTTCTCCATCGCCAGAATCAGCTCACTTCCGACATCCAGCCGAACGCTATGCCCTACGCTGGACAACAATGCGCTGCATTGCGGTCCGGCCTCGGGCGTCATCGTAGTTCCCTTCAGACCCACCACGATACCCGGATGCACCGTCGCAGGGGCACCGCCCGGATTCAGATTCTCATCTTCCTTGATGTCCATCGCCGCCGCTGTTTGCGAAATATCTCTCCCTCCGCCAGACACCTGGGTTGGCATCGCGTCATGCAATGCCTTGCGCTCTGCTGGCGGACCTACAACACCAATCACCCGCAATAGCAGCGCTTTTCGCTTCTCCCCGGCACAATCGCCATGATCAAACATAAGAGCCAGCCTGCCGCCACTCTTATCGCCAGACGACGCCACCACACTCCCATAAATCATCGCGCCCTTTGGTAGCTCGCAGCCTTCTCCTTCCCAGTCATGCATCATCTTGAGCGAGACAGGCTGCCCCACCTTCGCATGACCGGACTCGAGCCATCCCACAATCTGGCCTTCAATCGTCACATTCGTCGGCAGATCTCCCGCCTGATCCACGTACCGGTCGCAGGCTTCATCGGCAACCGGAGGTGGCACACCCGGCTTCACCGTCGAAATCATCGACCCCTGCGCCGCGGCATCTGCAGCCGCCGATTCGAACTTCACCAGCCCGTCGCGGTAATCCATGTGGATCGTCATCGAATGCAATACGTCGAAGCCCATCAAGCCAGCGACTTCAAAGCCCGCGCTCTCATCGATCGCCGCCGGATCAAAATCCAATATGTGACCTTGGTTCTCTACCGCCAGATCGGCAAACTGAAGCTCGAAATTGTCGCGATAAATCTGCACCGTGCCGCCATTCGCCGTCGGAATCGGATTCGTAAAATTCACCTTCGTCGGTGAAACCGCATGCGCCACGCCGGGAGTCATGGTGCTCATCCGCATTCCGGTATCCAGAACAAACAGCCTGCGTTCCTTCTTGTTCAGCGTGATCGGAACCAGCAAAAATTGCTGACGGTGGTAAACCGGCGCATATCCCGCCAACGCTGCAATGCGCGGACGATCTCCCGGCATGGCATCTTCTTTTTCGCCGGCGATCGCAGGCAGCGGGGCCAGCTCCAGCCGCCCCGCCGGAAAATCTAACGTCACCAGGTAAGGCGCAAAAATATCCGTGCCTACGAATCCGCTCTCTTTATCCGGAAACGGCACATCGCTCACTCCCACCAGGCAATCGCGAAACTCAAGCGACCCGATATGCACGCTGTCGGCGCGAACCGTGTTCACCGGATCTCCATCGCGATGCTGAAAACCATTCGCATCCACCAATGCCCGGGTGATATACAAGCCCGAAGCGGCCGTATCCACAATCAACTTCGTCTTTCCCTGCGGAAGCCCTACCTCTAGACGATATCCCGTGGCATGCTTCGTATCCGCCATCATCGGCGTAAGCGGCAATACTACAGGCGCCGATATCGGATTGCTCTTGCACGTCAGCGAATTCTCCGTAAGCTGCCCCATCAGCGCGTGCACTGAGGCCATCGCCTTCTCGCGCAGATCGGCATCCACGTCCTTCATCGTGACCAGTGCCTGCTCCGTGCCTTCAATGTCTTTTGCAGGCGAATCCACCCGCAGCCACTCCCGCTTGATATCCGCATCTTCCGGGTCGATCTCATACGCCGCCTGCAGTTCCTTGCGCTCCGACCCGTACATCGAGTCGATGCGGAAAACGCGGCTGCGAATCAGGTGCGCTCGCGCATAGCAGTTATCCGCCTTCACCGCATCATCCAGCGTCTCCAACGCAAGCCACGGCTGCCCCTTCTGGAATTGGACCTCTGCCATCGCCGTCAGCGCCATCGCTGATTTCGCATCGCTCTCAAGCGCCTTTTTCGCCATCGCCTCGGCATCCGAGACCTTCCCCTCATGCAGCAGCGTCCGTACCATCGCCGATGAAATTGCCACATCCCGCGGCTTCTTCAAATACGCCTGCATATACAGCGATTCGGCAGCGTCATACTTTCCCTGCGCATAAGCCTCGTCAGCCGGAGATAGGTCATGCGGCGAAACCGCCGGGCACGACGAGTTCTGGGCATAAACGGACAGCCCCGCGAAGCAGCAGCCGAACGCAGCGTGCCTGAGATAACGAAAAATCCTGGTTTCTACGAACATCATGAAGAGTCAGCAGGAGTATACCCCGCGCTACCAGTCTTTTGTCTTCAGCTTTTCAAGGCTTCGAAAAAAGAAGCTCACCAGGAAGGCCTGGTGAGCTGGGAGGCTTTCAAGTACGGAAGGAAGCGGCAGCGATGCCACTTCCTGTTGGCTCAAGCCACTTAGAAGTTGATTCTTCCAGTAACCTGAATATTGCGAGGGTTTGTCAACGTTCCGTTCGGCACACCGAACAGATTGTCGTTCGGCGCTACGTCCGGAATATTGAAGGTATGCCGGTTTAAGGCATTCAGCAGCTCGAACTTCAACTGAAACACGATATTCTCGTGAATCGTTGTGTTCTTCAGGATGCTGATGTCCTCGTTGTAATAGGCTGGGGTGCGCACTTCTCCGGTCACGCGAGGCATGTCGCCCAGCGAAAACGCGCCATATTCACCGCGATTCGCCACCGCATTCTCGTCGAGGAATGCGCCTCCATTTGGCTGACGAATCGTGTCCAGGTTGAACAGGGCATTCGTACTCGGATTGGCAGTCTGCGCGCCAATTGGATTGATGGTTCCCTGATGATACGCAACACTCTTCAAATCCGAGGCCGGAACGCGATCGAAACGAATGGAGTTCTGGAAGCCCGGAATCCCGGTCGCGCAGCAGAATGATATCGGCTGGCCCGACATGTACCGCTGTACCGCGCCAACTTCCCATCCGCCAACTACGTAACTGGCGATTCCATGATTCAGCCACGTCTTGCCATGGCCGAACGGCAGTTCATACAACCAGCTCAAAACCACCGTGTGCGGAACATCCTGCGCGCTGACTGCTTTCTCATCGTGCAGGTTATTCACATTCTGAACCTGGGCCACGCCTACACCATTGTTCGGCAACAGACTGTCGGAGTTGGTAATCGACTTCGACCATGTATAGGAAACCATCAGGTTCAGGCCGTCGCGGAAACGCCGCTCCAGTGAAGTCAGCAGCGCTTCGTAGCTGGACATGCCGACGTTCTGCAGGCAGCAGCCGCTGTCGATGTAGTCGTATTGCGGGAAGGGACGCAGTGCGCGCTGTACCTGCGCTCCATGCCACAGATCATTGAAGCCGGTGAACGGCTGGTTTACCCCGACTGTATTGCCAACCACCTGGTCGTTCAGGTGATTGCCCAGCGAGAAATATTTCTGGTCGATATTGTTGATGTTCTGAATGTTGGAATGTAGATTCTGCGCTTTGTTCCCTACATATCCAACCGTCATAATCAGATCCTTGGCAACTTCCTGCTGGATCTGCATCGTCCATTCGCTGACCATGGCAGGACGGCCATATTGCTTCTCAATGTAGGAGCCAGAGACAGCCTGACCGTTAAATATGCCCGGATCGAGATTTGGAGGCTGAGGGAACGCTGGATACCCATTGTCGATCGTGAAGGACGGGTCGAATCCGTTATCCGGGAAGCTAGGATTGGCGCGATAGCCGGTGTTCATGCTGCCGCCGAAATCCGAATACTGCAACGGTCCGAACATAATGCCCGCACCGCCGCGGAACACAGTCTTGCCCTGCAGCGAAGAAGGCGAATAAGCAAATCCCACGCGCGGAGCAATGTCCTTGTAATACGTATCGGCCCAAGCCGTATTGCAGCCATTGCAGGTCGTGCCGAAGACCAGCGCACCCGGAACGTTGAATTCAGGATCATTGGCCGTCGGATCGAAATTCGAAGTGAAGTCCTTCGCCTCGTGGCGCGGCAGATCTACATCCCAGCGCACGCCCAGGTTCAGCGTCAGGTCTCTGCTCACCTTGAAATCATCCTGAGCAAAAATCCCGTAGTACCAGGAGGTCCAGCGCGACTGGTGAGGAATAATGCTCTGGCTGCCGCCGCAGGCAAGGCCCAGCATCTGGCTGGCAAAGCCGTAACCGTCCGCTATACCCGCCGCCGAAGCTGTCTCATTGCCGCAGAAGTTAAGCACCGGACTGTTTCCGTCGATAGGCGAATACTGCTGCCAGCGAAGATCGACGCCGTAAGACATGCTGTGGCGACCCTTTTCCCAGGCAACGCTTTCATTCAAGCGCATTCCATTGTCTACGTTGTCATCATTCTGTGCAGGGTTTCCAAGATTGACGACGTTTCCGTTTGTAATCTGCGGAAAGTTCATCGAATCGGCGTTGCCGATACCGAGTTGCTCCGTCCAGTTCACCTTTGCAAAAAGCGCCTGGGCATAGTTGATGCTGTTACTGCGGTTGGTGCCGAAATTTAGATGGTTCAGCAGAGTAGGGCTAAAAGAGTAGTCCCACCCAAAGCGTCCGAAATGAGTGATGAAATCCTGCTTCCACGTATTCGGATCCACAGGGTCGGGAATTAAAGGATTGCCACCGGAGGTCCGGTTGTTTTCGCGAGTGTTGTAGGAACCCCACAGCTTATTTCTGTCAGAGAGGTTCGCGTCGATGCGGACGGTGTAAGTCGTGTTATTGATCGGAATCGTGCTGGGATAGACAAAGTTGTTGAACTGCTGATCATTCGTCGGCAGCGGATAGTAGTTCATGATGTTCACCGCAGCCGGGCTGAAACGGCTGGGATCGATCTTGTTTCCCGGGAACTGATCGCGGCATGCGACTGGGCCGTTTGGAGTCGCTACAGTCCGTTCAGTCGTCGGATCAAAAATTTCACCCTGGTAAACCGGAGCGTTGCCCTGGCATGGGTTCGTTCCTACCGGCGCTAGATCGGTCCTGTACAGCAGGGGGTTGGAGAAATCGCCGTTGCGCATGGCTACGGTAGGAACGTTGCTGGTGTTGGTCGCGCCCACGTTATAGGCAAGCTGCTCCCAACTGAAAAAGAAGAAGAGCTTGTCTTTACCGTTGAATACTTTCGGTATCCATACCGGACCGCCAAGCGTGCCGCCGTAGTCGTTCTTCTTATCTTCTGGCGTTACATACGTAGATCTGCAGGCTGGCGTATTGTTACTCCCGCTGCAGTAGTATGCCAGGTCGCCGTTATTGAACCATGTGTTTGCGTCCAGATCTTCATTCCGGTAGAGCTCATACGCGGTGCCGTGAAAGCTGTTCGTACCGCTCTTGGTCACAAAATTTTCGATGCCGCCTGTCGTGCGCCCATACTCAGCCTGAGGCAGCGCGGTCGTGATTTTGAATTCCTGCAGCGCTTCAACCGATGGCGCTTCTTCGTCGAATGACGATCCGTTCTCGCTGCGTTGCTGGCTGGCTCCGTCAATCAGCACTTCGTTGCCATAGTTCTGGCCGCCTGCAATCTTCGAAAGAAAAATTCCGTTATTGCTGTTCGCCGTGCCCGGCCCCGTTGTGCCCGGCAGCAGGAATTCGAATGCTTCCGGAGATCGCAGCGCGCCTACGCCGCCAAGCGCCAGTGGGAGCTCCACAATCTGTTTGCTTGAAACTATGCCGCCAATATCCGACGACTCCGTCTGGATCGTCGGTGCGTTCGCATCCACCGTGACCGTCTCAGCAGCGCCGCCGGCCTGAAGGGTCACGTCGAGCGCCGTAATCTGCTGGATCTGTACCTGCACGCCGGTCAATACCGAGCTCTTGAACCCGGCGGCGGATGCCGTTACGTCGTAGCTGCCGAGCGGAAGCTCCGGAAAACGGTACTGTCCGGCGGAAGTGGAAACTGCCGTCGAAACATCGCCCGTTCTCTGATTTTTTGCCTGGATATTCGCCCCGGGAATAACCGCGCCTGTGGAATCGGTGACTGTCCCAGCCAGGCCGCCGCGCACCGTCTGCGCCATCACCATTCCCAATGGAATAGTCAACATGCACAGGCAAGCAATTGCCATGTGTCTCCAGATATTCCTTCGCATCTCTTCCTCCTAACAAATTGTTGTTGCTCTGGCTGAAACTTCACGTGTTTTAAGTCCGACGTTGTCCTGGAAATCGCCTTCTCTGATCGGTAAGCGCTTCCATCGAGTTTGTTTGCTTCTACCAGGAGAATTTAAAGATGTTCGTCTTTTTGGGTAACCGCTTCCATCGTGTCTGGAAACGCTTACATTCTCGGTACTGTTGATATAAAACATGGATAACGATTGTCAACTGTTTTCTGATCGATGACACTGCATGGCGGAATATTCAGTAAAAAGAAGCCTTGTGCCTGATCGGATACACTTCGTATCACCCTCGCATGATGAGAACTCAAGCAGGATATGCGGCCTGGAAGCTGCGCCAAGGCTGTCTTTGGTGCTGCGCATGGCTTTTTCTGGCAGGCATTGCAGCATGCAAACGGCAATATACCGTTGCCGTCATTCCCCGCACCACCGCCTTCACTATCTGGGAAGCGGCCCACGCCGGCGCGCAATTTGCCGCTGCCTCGTCTGACATTCAGGTGTACTGGAACGCCCCGGCAAGCGAAGACGATATCCAGGAGCAGGCTGCGCTCGTTGACCGCGTCATCGATCAGCACTACGAGGGATTGATCCTCGCACCCGATCAGCCTCTCGCCCTTATGTCGCCGGTGGAGCGTGCATTGCAGAACGGCATCCACACCGTGATCATCGCATCATCGCTGCTCATTCCACCGCGCCAGAACCTCGCCTATATCGTCAACGACGATGAGGCCAGCGGGCGCATGGCGGCTATGCGCATTGGAACCATCCTCAACGGTCATGGACGCGTCGCCGTCCTCGGAGTCAACCCGCAATCGCTCAGCGAGCTCACCATCCTCCACGCCTTTGAAAGCACCCTCGAAGCAAACTTCCCCGGCATCGTCATCGCCGACCGCCGCACCGGTACCCACAACATCACCGAAGCCCAGCAGATCGCCGAAGAAGTGCTCAACACGCACCGCGATCTGAACGCCATCTTCACCCTGTCAGCCATCGCCAGCTACGGAGCCGTCAATGCACTTCAGTCCGAAGCATCCACCGACGCTATCAAGCTCGTTGGCTTTGAACAAAGTGTCGAGCTGGCTAACCAGATACGCAGCGGAGTCGTCGACTCGCTCATTGGCGAAGACACCTACGAGATGGGCTACCGCGCCATGAAGCTGCTGGCTGCCAACCGCGACACCACTCTTCCCTCTCAGGAGATCAAGCTGCAGCCCGTGCTCCTCACGCGCGAAAATATTGATTCGCCGCAGGTCCGCCAGCTCGTCAATATGGATTGGGGACGCACTCCATGACCCCGCGCTCTCATTCCTTTCTACGAAGCCGCGTCTTCTTTCTCGCGTGCATCGCCCTGCTGCTCGCCGCTGCGATTGTTCTCTATCTGCGAAGCCCCTGGCGTGGTCTCCCGTACCACGACACCTTCGCCTCCGGCCAAACCGACGAATGGACTCCCTACTCCGGCAATTGGAGTCTCGCCGACGGCGCCGTCAAAAACGACTCCAGCGACCGTGGCGCAAAATTCGCCACCGGCTCTTCGTACTGGCGCGATTACTCCGTCGAAGCCGATATGCTGCTTCTCGGCGGAGGCGACGCCGGACTCATCGTCCGCGCCAGCGATATCGAGCGTGGCGTCGACTCCTACAACGGTTATTACGCGGGCCTCCGCACCACCGACCAGTCGCTCCTGCTGGGCCGCGCCGAGCATGGATGGATCGAGTATCCCCCGGTAAAGATGCCCGGCGGCGTCAAAGAGGGCACCTGGTATCACCTCAAGATCGGAGCCTTCGGCTGCAGCATCAGCGTATCTGCAACCGCCATCGGCACAAATAACGAAGCCACCATAACCGCTCACGATCCCCACTGCTTCACGCATGGCAGCATCGCCCTGCGCTCCATGGTTGCCGGAGGCATCTGGCGCAACCTGCGCGTCGAAAAACTCTCGCGAGAAGAAGCCGCCCTGCTGGCCAGCGCAAAAGCCCCATCCAAGATGGCCCTCTACCCCACGAACCAGGGGAGCACGCAGGCCGAGCCTCCGCCACCCCATCCTCCGGAAGCGCCGCACACCGTACCACTCCAATCCATCCAAAGCCTGCGCCTCTTCTCTTCCACGCACCCGGCCCGGGCCCGCATCCACGGCTCCGTCATTCTTACCAACCCGCTTTACATTCAGGATTCAACAGGCGGCGTCCAGGTCGATCTCAAGCAGCCCGCCTCATTGCGCGTCGGCGATGAAGTCGAAGCCCAGGGCGACGTCTATCCGCACGGCCTCACCGCCACCCTCCGCAACGCGACCTTCGCCTCGCTCAGCGGAGTTCCGCCCAACCCGCCGCTCTCCATCACAGCCGACCAGGCCGCCACCGGCGCCTATCACGCCATGTTCGTCGAAGTAGAAGGAGACCTCTATCGAAGATTCCGCTTTGCTGACGGTGCAGCCGTGCTCGAAATGAGCGACGGCGCGCAGATCTTTCGCGCCATCGCCACTTCCCCCGCGACCACCTCGGCTTTCCAGGCGCTCCAGCCCAGAAGCCTCGTCCGCTTGCGCGGAGTCTGCCTCGTCGATGCCACTCACACGCAAAACACCGTTCCCTTCGTCCTGCTCGTCAGCTCTACTGAAGACATAAAAGTCCTCGTCGGACCGCCCTGGTGGAGCATGGAGCACATCATCATCCTCGCCTTCACCATGCTCGGCCTCGGCTTCCTCGTGCATCTCGTCTACAGCCGCGCAGAAGAGTGGCGGCTCCGCGCCGTCATCGACGAGCGCGAGCGCCTCGCTCACGAAATCCACGACACCCTCGCGCAGAGCTTCGCCGGCATCGGCTTCCAGCTTCGCGCCATCCGCAACCGCATCTCGAAGAGCAACACGCCGCTCCAGAACGAAATCATCCTCGAGGAGCTCAACCGCGCCAGCGATCTCGTGCGCCACAGTCACGACGAGGCACGCCGCAGCATCACCACCCTGCGCCCCGACGCCACCGAAGCCAACGGTCTCATCACCGCCCTCGAACAAACCGCGCGTCAGATGGTCGGCCGGGCACCCGTCGTCATAGAAGCCAATGTGGAAGGAGAAGCGCAGTCCATCCCCTTGCGCGTTCTCGATAGCCTCTTCCGCATCGGACAGGAATCGATCGCCAACGCCATCCAGCATGGCCATCCAAGCCATCTGCTCATCAAGGCAATCTACGCCGCATCCGGCATCCGCCTCATCATTGAAGACAATGGCAGCGGCTTCACTCCCAAGCCTGAATCCGACGGCTTCGGCCTCACCGGCATTCGCCGCCGCGCCGAGGGTATCGATGGCACCCTCGAAATCCACACCACGCCCGGCACCGGAACGCGCATCATCGTCGACGCGCCCATTCCAAAAGACAAGCGTCCCTTCTGGCGATTCGCATATGATGATGGTGACGGCCAGGAGCCTCGAAATCATGCCTCGTGAAGGCGCAAATTCAATCCGCATCCTCATCGCCGATGATCACCCCGTAGTACGCGCCGGACTCGCCGCCATGCTGGCGACCTACCCCGATCTTGAAGTGGCCGGCAGCGTTTCCGACGGCCGACAGGCCATCGCACTCGCCGCCACAACCGATATCATTCTGCTCGATCTCCGCATGCCCACCATGACCGGCTTCGAAGTGCTGCGCGAGCTGCGCCAGCAGAAAGATGCCCCGCGCGCCATCGTCCTCACCACCTATGAAAGCGATGAAGACATCTATCAGGCCATCCGCGCCGGCGCCCACGGCTATCTGCTCAAGGCCTCTTCTGAAGAAGAGATGATCGAAGCCATCCACGCCGTCCACGCCGGCGGACGCTACTTCCCTCCTCACATCGCAGCGCGCTTCGCCGACCGTGTGCCCCGCGCCAACCTCGATTCGCGTCAGGCCGGAATCCTCGACCTCATCGCCGACGGGCTCACCGACGAAGAAGTAGCTCAGAAGCTGCACACCAGCGTAGCCGGAGTATGGCAGCATCTCAACGCCATCATTGAAACCCTCGAATCGACCAGCGAATCTGAAAGCGAAACCGCAGCTCCGGGCCGCCGCGCCACCATCGCCGACATCGCCCGCCGCGCAGGCGTCTCCATGGCCACCGTCTCCCGCGTCCTGCACAACAAAGGCAAACACACTGAAGACACACGCCGCGCCGTCATGCGCGTCGTCCGCGAATACGACTTCCAGCTCAACAGCACCGCCGCCTCCCTCGCCATGATGCGCAACACCCCCGGCTCCGAAAACTAGGCACCTGAAAATATAAGAGGAAAGCAAAAAGAACTGTCCTCCTAAGCAAAGCGACCGAACGCCGGGTGCCGGGTGCCCCATCCTTTCGCGATTTTGCGAAAGGGTGGGAAAGCAAAACTCTCAATTAAGACAAGCCAGTAAGCCTGAAGGATAAAAGCACCGGGCTGGGCCCATCATCTCGCGCAGTTTGCGAGTCGCAGGGAATGGGAAGCAGCGAAACTTGTTTCTAATGCCGTCATCCTGAGCGAACCCTGAGCGCCCGAAGTTTACTTCTAATGCCGTCATCCTGAGCGGAGACTCACGAAGTGAGTCGCAGTCGAAGGACCCGCAGCGAAGCTGCTTCTCCGTCCGCGCAAAGCGCGCACCTCCCTTTGGTCAACCACCAACCAAACCGTTTATAGTGTTGGAGCATTCCAGAAAGACTTCCCGGAGGCATTTTTGAAACACAGAATTCCGATCTCCCGGCTACTGCCTGTACTCGCATGTGTAAGCGCTTCCATCTTCACCGCTGCTCAAATCACCGTCAATCACCCCATCCCTCCCACGGCCACCATCCAGGTCGACGCCTCAAAAACAGCCGGAAGCGAAATTCCCCGCACCATCTTCGGCAGCTTCCTCGAACCCATCGGCAATTCGACCTACAACGGCCTCTGGGCAGAGATTCTCCAGAACCCCAGCCTCGAATCCGGCATGTGGAGCGCCGGAAACGTCACCCGCATGCTGCATGACGATCCGGCACTCACCCGCGCCTCGCAACTCGGGCTGCCACTGCCGTGGGAGCCGCTCAATTACGGCCAGGGCAATCGCTATGAACTCCGCTATGGCAGCGCAGCAAATTCCTGGCGCTCCCTCGTCATCATGGGATTGCCCGATCAGCCAACCGGCATTCGTCAGCGCGTCTATCTCCCCGTCCATCGCACGCTCGACTACGTTGGCAGCCTCTACGCGCGCCACCTCAGCGGCCAATCTGGACTCACGGTCTCGATTCGCCCGCATGACAGCAGCGAAGTCCTCGCCACCGCGCACATCGACGCCGCTTCCGATCAATGGACGAAATACAACTTCACCTTCCAGCTAAAAGAAGGCCAGATTCATCGCCTCGATCCTGCCGACTTCGTGCTCGAAGTCGAAGGCGACGCCATGATGGAAGTCGATCAGTTCTCGCTCATGCCGAAGGACGCGCTCGACGGACTCGACCCCGATGAAGTGGCGATGGCCAAAGCCATGGAGACGCCGCTCCTGCGCTACGGGGGCAACTTCACCTCGTCCTATCACTGGAAAGATGGCATCGGCCCGCGCGACAAGCGCGTCAGCATGCTCAACGTCGCCTGGGGCATTCCCGAATACAACACCTTTGGCACCGACGAGTTCCTGCACTTCTGCGATCTGATTGGAGCGGAGCCGCAGGTCGCTCTCAATCTCGGCAGCGGCACTCCCGAAGAAGCAGCCGAGTGGGCGCGTTACATCTACGCGCACGGGCACAAGCACAGCGGCCTCACCTGGGAATTAGGCAATGAGCTATGGGGCAGCTGGAACGTCGGCTATCCCACCCTCGAACAACTCGCCCCACGCACCGCCGCCTTCAGCAAGGCCCTTCGCGCCGTCGATCCCGATGCGAAGCTCATCGCCACCGGTCAGGACCCTGACAATTACAGCAAGTGGAACGCCACCCAGCTCACCAATCCCGCGGGAACGTTCGACTATCTCTCCACCCACTTCGTCGTCACCAACACTGACACGCGCACCCCGCACGCCGACAACGACTTCATCGCGCAGGCAGCCTTCGCCCTGCCCATCGGCCTTGAAGAACGCCTGAAGACCATGCAGGAGCAGATCAATCAGAATCCGGCCTTCGCCAACAAGGCGCACATCGCCTTTACGGAATGGCTCTTCATCGGTCACCAACCCGGCACGCCGAGCTTCGCGAATATGGGCGGCGCCATCGACACCGCCGGCTTCTTCAACATGCTCATGCGCAACACTTCCATCGTTCCCATCTCTGACATGACCGGCGTCATGGAGTTCGCCGGAATCTGGAAAAAACGCAGCCAGGTCTATGCCGCGCCCGGCTACTGGGCCTTCCGCATGTACTCCACCGCGCACGCCACGCGCCCGGTCTCCGTTCAAACCGATGCAGGCAGCTACTCCGTCCAGCACGGCGTTGGCCGCATCCCCGATATCGCCAACGTGCCCTACCTCGATGTCGTCGCCGCATTGAACGAGAAGGGCGACGCCCTCACCCTCTTCTGCGTCAACCGCAGCCTCGACACCGATATCCCCGCCAACCTTCGCGTCTCCGGCTTCACTTCTGGCGCCAAAGCGGAAGTAAAAACGCTGCAAGGAAGCAGTATTGGCGATGAAAACGACGAAGACGAACCCGATCGCGTCACTCCGGTGACAACCGAAGGCCAGGTGTCAAAAGACGGCCTGCACCACGTCTTCCCCCACGAAAGCATCACCGTCATCACCCTCCACCGCAAAGGATGACCAAACGCCGACAGGCTGGCGCGCGCAAAAAGCCGGGTGCCGGGTGCCCCATCCTTTCGCGCGTTTTGCGAAAGGGTGGGAAGCAAACACTCCAAACACTGACATTCGGCCAAGCAAATAAGCTACCCGAAATCAGGCAGGAAGAGCCGGGCTTTTCATACCCGGAAAAACGCGTGTCAAGCCCCCTCTAACCCACAATCTTCCGTAAATCACTGACACCACTACATAATCGTGACAACAATCAATGGCAGAGAATTACCGCATAAAAAGCTAAACTGAAACTAGGACATAAAACCGACAGCAGAACAGGACCCCCCGCTAAGTGACTGAAAACACTAGAACGGACCTAACCTAAACAGAATCAGCAGCATAGCGTGGGATGATCCCCCGCTAAACTATTGAAAACAAATGAAACGGAGCCCCCCGAGGAGGGGGAGGGGTAAAACCCCCGGCACATGCGATACGATGGCACGGGACCGCCATATTGCCGAATTTCCCGGCGAAACGGCCTCTCCGGAAAGTGGGCATGGGAGTTCCAGCGAGAGATAACAACAAGCCACCGGTTGCGCTGATCGCCAGCTTGTATTTTGGCTTCGTCCTCACCGGCATTGGCACCAATCTGCTCGGCTGCGTACTTCCAGCGCTGAGCCACGCATGGGGATTGAGCGACAGCCACTCCGGCTTCCTCATCGCCGCGCAGTTTGCAGGCTCTTCTTCCGGCTCGATCTTTGTGCAGTCTCGCCTCTATCGCAGCCTCATCGGCGGATACGTCGTGCTCATCATCAGCGCTGTGCTGGTCGCGCTCTGTCACGGATACCTTGCGCCAGTTCTTTTGTTCTGCTTTGGCCTTGGCCTCGGCTCGTCGATGACCTCCACCAGCATGATCATCGCCAGCATCTATCGCGCAAAGCGCGGTTCCGTGCTCTCATCGCTCAACGCTGTCTGGGGACTCGGCGCTGTTCTGTGCCCCGGCCTGGCTACACTATGGGAGCGCGATCACGCCTCCATCACCATCTATACCGGGCTGGCTCTCGCCGCCGTATTGCCGCTGATTTTCTTCGTCATCGAATTTTCCAGCCTCTCCGCCGTGCGCCATGAAACCAGCGTCCTCGAGACTCGCGGCGCGCGATGGTCGTTGCTGATACCGCTGGCCGTCTTCGCCTTTCTCTACGTTGGCGTCGAGTCTTCCGTTAGCGGATGGATGATGACCTACATCGGCCGCCTGCTCCATTCCGGCGGACTCTATGCGCCCATCGTGACTTCCCTCTTCTGGATCGCGCTTCTCGCCGGAAGATTTGCAGCGCCCGTTGTATTGCGGCGCGTCACCGAAACCCAACTGCTGATGTTCTGCGTCTGTGCGCTGATCGCGAGCAACGCTCTGCTGCTTATCAGCCAAACGCCGGCCATGAGCATCACCAGCGCAACACTCTCCGGCCTCATGATGGCACCGATCTTCCCGCTGTGCCTCTCGAAGGTGCTCGCGATTACCAGCCGTCCATCGGAATCGAAGTGGGTCTTCGCCATCAGCGGCCTCGGCGGCGCAGCACTTCCGTGGCTCACCGGACAGATCGCCACCATGCGCGGCTCCTTACGAACCGGGCTGGCGGTCCCACTCATAGCCTCCTGCATCATGCTCCTCCTGCAACTACGCACGCAGGCGAGAATCGAGCGAAGCGAGGTCAAGGTTTGAATGTGCAGCGATGAAGTTGATAGCGTAAGAATAAGAACCAGCGCACGAAAGGAAAGAATATTGTTAAAAGCTTCTCTGGCAATCGTGGGAGTGCTTCTGACGACATCTGCCATGTATCAGGCCCAGGCGATTCAGCCGAAAGATGCCATCAAGCACATCGTCGTCATCTTTCAGGAGAACGTCTCGTTCGACCATTACTTCGCCACCTATCCGCATGCTGTGAATCCGTCAGGAGAACCAGCCTTCACGCCCCTTCCCGGAACGCCATCCGTCGAAGGATTATCAGGTGATCTGCTGACGAAGAACCCGAACTTCCTGAACGAGGAGAACGGCGCGGGACGCGCCAATCCATTTCGACTGCGCCGCGATCAGGCCGTCACCGCCGACCAGGATCACGGCTACCGCGCCGAACAACTCGCCTTCAACAACGGCAAGATGGATCTCTTTCCCAAGTCGGTTGGCCATGCGGACGGTCCTCGCGTGCCCGGTGAGAAATCCGGCGTAGCCGCCACCAGCGGGCTAACAATGGGCTACTTTGACGGCAACACCGTCACCGCTTATTGGAACTATGCCCAGCACTTCGCCATGAGCGACCACCAGTTCGACGTAGAGTTCGGCCCATCGACACTGGGAGCCATCAACCTGGCCTCAGGCCAGACAAACGGTGTTGTGAATGACCAGAATGCACAGGGCGGAATCGTCGACGATGGCAACGGCGGGTACACACTCATCGCCGACCCGCTCCCATCGGGCGACTTCTGCTCCAGCACCTCCGACTCGCTCGTCCATATGACGAGCCGCAACATTGGAGACATGCTGACCGCAGCCAACGTCTCATGGGGATTCTTCCAGGGTGGATTCGACCTGACCGCGGTGAACCCAAACGGCACAACAGGCTGCCGACGCAGTTCGAAGTCGCTGGCCGGCTTCTACACACGCGATTACCTGCCGCATCACGAACCATTCCAGTACTACAAGTCGACAGCCAACCCTCTGCATGTTCGACCGAAGTCTGTAACCACCATCGGCACAAATGCCGACGGAACCGCGAACCATCAATATGACGCGCACGACTTTGTCGATGCTGTGAAGGCAGGCAATTTCCCCGCTATCGCCTTTCTTAAGGCGCCTGCTTACGAGGATGGTCACGCAGGTTATTCCAGTCCACTGGATGAACAGAAGTTCGTAGTCGAAATGGTCAACCTCATTCAGCAGCAGCCGGAATGGAAGAACACCGTGATCATCATTGCCTACGATGACTCCGATGGCTGGTATGACCATCTGATGGGTCCAACCGTAAACGGCTCTGAGTCGAAGCTGGATCAATTGAATGGTGCAGGGAAATGCGGCAATGGTTCGACCGCTCTGGGAGGCGTCGATGCCAGGACGAAGCATGCCTACGGACGCTGCGGATTCGGCCCGCGGCTCCCGTTGCTGGTGATTTCACCATGGGCGAAGCCGAACTACGTAGACCACACCGTGACCGATCAGACATCCATTCTCCGCTTGATTGAAGATATCTTTCTGAGTGGAAATCGGATTGGCCAAGGTTCGTTCGATGCCAGGTCCGGCTCGCTAAACAGCATGCTCGACTTCAGTAAAAACAAGCCGCAGAATACGCAGCCATTGATCGTCGATCCGGAAACCGGTCTCGTCAAGACTAAGGGGAATTAGGTAGTGATTCCGTGCTGACACGCAGAGAATTAATAAAGCGGTCAGGTTTCGCCGCCGGAAGCATTCTGCTGAACAGGCATGCGAAGGGCTCAGCAATGCACGCGATGCAGCGCCCAAGAACGTTGGACGCGATGAAGCTGCAGCCTTTCGTCGATCCTCTGCCGCTGCCGGAACGCATGCTTCCAACCGGACGACGCTCCTCAGCCATCCCCGGCGCTGACAACGCACCTTATTACAAAATTGGAATACGCAGCATTTCATGGAAGCTGCATCGCGATTTGCCGGCTTCGCAGATATGGAGTTATGGCAGCAGTGGAGCACCCGTTCTCTTCGAATCCAGGAAGGACGAAGGTGTACTGATCGACTGGTGGAACGAATTGCCGGACAAGCATTTTCTGCCTCTGAACTTCCCTATCCATCAGATGCCCGACGCTCCGCCGACTCGCACTTCCACACACCTGCACGGTGCGCGGGTGCCGTCGATCAGTGATGGCTATCCGGAAGATTGGTATGGCCCAGGGAAAAATAAGCTGTGCTTTTATCCGAACCATCAGGATGCCACAGCCCTCTGGTGTCACGATCACGCGATGGGCGTGAGCCGATTGAACATCTTTGCCGGACTGATGGGTTGGTATCTCCTGCGGGACGAGGTTGAGGACAGTCTAGGCCTCCCCTCCGGCAAGTACGAATTGCCGCTACTTATCTATGACCGCAGCTTCGATCCGCAGGGCCAACTGTATTATCCGTATCCACCGGACGAAGGAGCCTGGGCGCAGGAATATCTTGGGGATGCCATGGTGGTGAATGGCAAAGTGCAGCCATATCACGATGTGGAAGCGCGAAGGTACAGGCTGCGCATTGCAAATACGGCGAACTCACGCTTCTTTTCGCTCGCGTTTTCCAATGGCTTGAGCTTTCAGGTCATCGGCTCAGATCAGGGATTACTTGACATGCCGGTCGAGTTGAATCGGCTGGTGCTATCGCCATCGGAGCGCACCGATATTGTCATCGACTTCAGCCAGTCACGCGACGAAAGTGTTCGACTCATCAGCGATGCGTTGCAGTTGATGGAGTTCCGCGTGAGCAGAGAGAAAACGCTTGACGAGAGCCGCGTACCAAAAACACTGCACCCGATAACGCGGATTGCTGAGAGCCAATCCATTCGTACCCGCGAGATGACTTTGAACGAATATGACGGCGATAACGGTGAGCCGATGGTGATGCTGCTTAACCGCAAACATTGGGCCGATCCGGTGACCGAGATCGTAAAGCTGAATTCGACAGAAATCTGGAGTCTCATCAATCTCACGCAGGATACGCACCCCATCCACCTGCACATGGTGCGCTTTCAGGTTCTCGATCGCCAGAGCTTTGCAACTTATGATTACTTGTCGAATGAACAACTGACATTCACGGGCGAAAAGATAGCTCCCGCCGCACACGAAATGGGTTGGAAAGATGTGGTGCAATGCCCTCCGGAAATGGTGACGCGCATCATCGTTCCATTCAAAGGATATGCGGGCAGATATCTATGGCATTGTCACATCCTTGAACATGAAGCCAATGACATGATGCGCCCTTACGAGGTAATTGCCTGAGAAGCGTGATGCCGCCCCTGCTCGCAGCATATTTATGTACCGCGATCAGAATCTATAGTCCGGCTTGAGCTCACAACGGTAAACGGCGGTTTTTTCTTTGTCCGTACCCGTTCGGACATTGCAGACGGCCCAGCTTAAATTAAGATCCGGTCCAAGTGGAAATACCATCGGGGAACCATTCACTTCCGCCTCAAGACTCACGCCTTCCTGAGTGGGAGGCAGAGTAAAGTTCAACGCCCTGCCAAAGATGACAGGGTACAGTTCGCGGACATTGGAACTGATTGCCGTGTGAAAGACCTCAGCTTCCATCAGGAAGGTAGCTGTGTCCGACCAGTTCAAAGCTGAGACGTGAATGTTGCGTCCGCCATGAATAAATCCACTTGAGTCAATCCGCGTAAATGGACACGGCCCGGCGATACAAGAAGCCCGTACACTTCCAAAGGCGTTGTCCGCTCCAGCATCCAGCATCGCAGATGCGGACGACGCTTTCCACTTCCCGTCCGGTGAACACAGAGATTGATGATCGCAGGGCACATTGCCTTCATTGACCACCTGAAACGTCTTGACCGCACTCCCTACATTGGTTTCCGTTCGGGAATTGATCGTATATCTCACTCGAACATTGGAGACCACTGTTTCGGGACGACTCGATCCGGCTGTTTTCATGTTGGTAGAGAGCGGAACCATTTTCGCTACATACAGGATGTTTTGAGTTCCTAATCTTCCTGTTTGCACATTCAAGTCGAGGGGCTCGTAAGACGAATGCCGGAAGGTTACCGTAACAGGCTTTCCAGACAGCACTCCCTTCTGCAGAACAACCTTGAAGTATCCCGAGGCATCGGACCGCGTCACGGCAGTTTTCACCCCGTCCGATGCTGTTATCACCACATCGGCTATAGGCAGTTCTTTTTTTGAATCAACATCGCGCTGGATCACAGCGCCTTCAATCGGTATCGACTGCCGCACATAGATCGATTTCAAGCGGTGCACGTGCAATAACAGTAGAGTTACGACGACTGCTGTAACCGCGATGACCGTCCAGACAATTTTCTTCCCCATTATGCAATCCCGGCGAACAAACAGGTTGGACGCTTAACTCATAGTAAATGCCGCCCATGGCAAGTCTTATCATGCATCCGTGCATCTATTATTCAATGCAGGGGCATTGCCGGTAACTGATTGCCAGCCAAAAGTGGATGGACTGAATGAGCATGGATGAAAGTGTCGATGAAACAAGCGAATGCAACGAAGTACAAAGTCGCAAAATAGTCGACAGACCCATCAGCCATACTTCCCGACGTCACCTGCTGCGCCAGATCGCTGGGGTTTCTGTCGGTCTGCCGCTGGCACAATCGAAATTTTTACCTGTGTTGGCACAGACAGCCGCGCAACAGCAACCGGATCGAAAGCGTGAAGAGGCAAAATCGGTTTCTGGGCAGGCTAATTTCTCGCCGGAAGATGAGCAGTTTCTGGATGACCTGCAACGTAGAACGTTTCTCTACTTCTGGGAGCAGGCCAGCCCGCAGACCGGCCTGATTAAAGACCGCTGCAATGTGCGGGTGGATGACGCCAGCGTGGTTGCCAGCATCGCATCGATCGGCTTTGGTCTGACCGCAATATGCATCGCAGAAAAGCGCGGCTTTGTTTCCCACCAGGACGCGCGAGTGCGCGTGATTACGACGCTCGCCTTTCTTTGGAAAACACTGCCCACACATCGCGGATTTTTCTATCACTTCGCCAACATCAACACGGGCGAAAGAATCTGGGATTCTGAAGTCTCTTCTGTCGATACCGCGATATTACTTTGCGGCATTCTTACCTGCCGGCAGCATTTTCGCGATCGCGACATTAGCCAACTCGCGAAGGCTATTTTTGACCGCGTGGACTGGACCTGGCTCTCGGAAGACACGGCACTGCTGCCTCTCGGTTGGACACCTGAATTTGGATTTCTTCCTAACAAGTGGGACTACTACAGCGAATTAATGATGATTTATCTGCTAGGGATGGGTTCTTCCAGGCATCCACTGCGGCCTGAGGCATGGTTGGCTTGGAAACGAACAACTTTTGAGTATGACGGCATGCGCTACATAGGCTCGTTTGCGCCCCTCTTTGTGCATCAATATTCCCAGGCCTGGTTTGATTTTCGTTATAAACGCGACAAATACGCGGACTATTTTCAAAACTCGGCCATCGCCACCGATGTCCATCGGCGCTTTTGTATAGAACTCGGCAAAAACTTTCCCGATTACAGCGATGATCTCTGGGGTATTACCGCCTCAGATTCCGACAAAGGCTACGTTATCTGGGGTGGCCCTCCGGCCATGGGCCCTATTGATGGGACAGTGGTACCCGCCGCTGCCGGGGGTTCGCTGCCGTTTCTTCCGGATGCCACTTTACGCGTTCTGAAAAATATAAAAAATCGCTACCCACAAGCCTGGACCCCCTACGGCTTTGTGGATGCCTTCAATCCGCTAAAAAAATGGTATGACACTGACATCGTCGGTATCGATGCTGGAATCATCATGCTTATGGTGGAAAATGCGCGCACTGCATTTGTTTGGGAAACCTTTATGAAAAACCCCGAAGCGCAACGCGGAATGACCAATGCAGGCTTTAAGAGCTATCCACCGCCTAAGTAGATTTGTCCATGGAGTCTAATGCGATGGAATGAAACAGGCCTGCAATCTCAAAATCGAGATCGCAGGCCTGGTCGTTTAAAGCCCTATCGACTAATTACGCCGCTCTTTTTTCCATCCATGGATCAATGACAATCTTCGTCACTTTTTCTTTTTTGTCCCGCCAGATCTTGTACATCTCTGGAGCTTCATCCAGCGTAATGCGGTGAGAAATGATATAGCTCGGATCGATCTGACCACTCTCAATTCTTTCCAAAAGCGGCTTCATGTAATTGTGCATATTGGTTTGACCCATCTTCATCGTGATCCCCTTGCCAAACGCTGCCCCAAAGGGCACTTTATCTAACAAACCGCCATACACGCCCGGGATAGACAAAGTTCCACCCTTCCTCACCGCTTGAATTGCCTGCCGCAGCACACTCGGTCTGTCCGTCTCCATCATCAGAGCGGTTTTAACTTTATCGTATACGCCCTGTAGCTGAGCCGAATGCGCCTCGAGTCCGACGGCATCAATGCAGCTGTCTGGTCCAACTCCGCCTGTAAGATCTTTCAGGGCGGTCAACACACTTACATCTTCATCTGAATAATTAACTGTGATGGCACCCAAACTCCGGGCTAATTCAACTCTCTCTTCTAATCTGTCAATCGCAATCACGCGAGCTGCGCCGAGCATGAAGGCGCTCGCAATTGCAAATTGTCCCACCGGCCCGCACCCCCACACGGCAACCGTGTCACCTGGTTCGATCTGCGCGTTTTCCGCCGCCATATATCCGGTTGGAAAGATATCCGAAAGAAACAGCACTTTCTCATCAGGCAGGTCGCTTTCGATTTTCAGAGGCCCAACATTCGCGAACGGAACGCGCGCATACTGTGCCTGCCCACCTGCATAACCGCCCATCATGTGGGAATATCCGAAGAGGCCCGATCCCGAATATCCATATGCCGCTTCCATGAGATGTGCGTTGGGATTTGTGTTGTCACAGGCTGACCAGATTTTCTTTTTACAGAAGAGGCAATTGCCACAGGCGATGGTAAACGGCACTACGACGCGATCGCCCCGCTGAAGATTAGTAACTTCCGGGCCGACCTCCTCTACAATTCCCATAAACTCATGGCCGAGAATATCACCTGATTCCATTGTCGGAATGAAGCCATCATAAAGATGCAGATCGGACCCGCAGATCGCTGTACGCGTAATTTTTATGATTGCATCGTGAGGATTTAACAGTGCGGGGTCCGCTACCGTCAAAGTTTCAACTTTTCCTGTTCCCATCCAGCAAACAGCCTTCATAATTCCTCCATTTTCAGCTTCTCGGTAATAGGTGAGGCCGTATCTTCCTTAAGCAAGGATCCAATTCAACTTGCAAGGCGATCGCTTCCCGGCGCGTTTTTATGTTCTCGCCGTAAGCTGATCCCTTCATCTTTCCAATCATTCCGCGATCCTCGTGCGGTTGGCCCTGCGTTCTTGGGATTTCGCCTGTCTCTAAGAGCGCCTTGAAGTGACGAAGATTTTCAATGATCGCCTGTTTGGGGCTGCGCCCGACTAGCGTTTCCCATGCACTCGTCATTTTTCCCATGCGAAACTCTTGCAGCACCGTCACCATGGTTCCTCGACCTCCAGGCGCGTTTTCAAAAATCACCTCGCCTGCGTTCTCCGAGTCGCCGCCAATTGAGCGCCATGCGATTCGTTTTCCCGGCTCATCAGCCAATATTTCGGAGTCCCACTCAATCGTCTTCCCTCTCGATTCCATCACCCAACGAGAGGTGGTCGGCCCCGTTGCAGTAACCTGCGTCAACTCTTCCTGCCAGAGGGGAGCGGCTTCAACGTTCCGCCAAACCGTGTATAACTCCTCTGCATCCGCCTGCACCAATGCTGTTGTCCTAACCCAGATCTTTCCATCTTTGTCTTGCGGCGGTGGTATGTAACGCCCGTCTAAAAGGATGCCCGCACTTGCAGATACCGGCAGGCTCTCGGCATTCGGCTTTTCATTCAATGCATTTGACATAGGATCTCCTCAGCGTGTCGCGTGCAACGCCGATTCTTCAGGATCGTCAGCCTTCGCTTTCCGCAGACGTACTCAAGTAGACGCACAAATGAGAACTCGCGTGGCCTGGCGTTCTCAAAGGAAAGAAGGCCCGTCAAAACGGACCTCTTTTAGCAGATGACGCTCACTGGTGCGGGTACCGACAGCACTGAACAAAGACGAGTCGCATGGGCCCGCGTAAAGGGCGCTACCCAAACGTCTTGATGGGTTATTTAAGAATTCCTATATGTTCCGGTCCCCGCTTTATGAAAGCGGCACCCGGCCAGAAAAATATTAAGACCTATTACAAGTTTCTAGCAGGCCCTATCCCCCTTTTGCCGCGCACTTTACCCGGCAGGAATTTGTATCCTGCAGGAAGTAGGACGAGCCACGATCAATGCTGTTGGCAATGGCCATCCAAAAAAATTAGAAGTGAAGGATATTGTCAAGCCTGCAAAATGCCTGATGCCCTCTCAGGGCAAGATGCAATTTGGATTGCCTATCGTCAGGCCACGATGGGCATTTGAAGTGAGAAAGTTGTTCCGGTTATGTCGGAATCTGACCGGCTGCGTACAGTAATTTTCCATCCGTTTCTTTTTATAATCTCTTGCGTGACCCATAGTCCGAGCCCTGTCCCAGTTTCTCCCTTGGTACTGATGAATGGCTCAAATATCTTGGGCAAAAGATTGTGCGGGATTCCGGAGCCTGTATCGGCGATGGTGAGACGTACTCGCTCGTTACCATCCTGCCGACATGCTTTCTCTTTCGCGATGCGAATGCGTAGCCGGCCTCCGCTTTTCATTGCGTCGACGGCATTGCCGACAAGGTTCGCGAGAATCTGCCGCAACTCCCCGGCGCTCGAAAGAACCGAAACGGAAGGCGTAAGGACTTCAAACTCGACTGTTACATTCGCAGCTACCAGGCGCGAGTGGTAAAGAACGAGCACCGAATCCACGACGCTCGCGACATCGGTCTGCGCCAATTTATTAGGCTCCCGGTAGAAGCGGAGCGTCTGCTTCGTGATCTCAGTTACGCGGGCAAGCTCCTGATCAGCCTTGTCAAGGTATCCATTGATCATTTCCGGCGACTGGTTCATCCGTATGAGGTAGAGCAGATTGGTGACTGCTTCGAGCGGATTGTTGATCTCATGTGCAATGCTTGCTGCCAGACGCCCGGTAACCGCTAATTTTTCTGATCGAAGAAGCGCCTCCTGCGCATTTGCATACTGGAGAATTTGATCACGAATCTGATACTGCCTTTGACGTCCTCGCAGGGCGATCTCAAGAGTTCCCAGCAGTGTCTCTGGCCGAATTGGACGTTCAAGCAGAAAAAGATTGCCTAAAGGACGACGCAGCTGACGCAGCCGTTCACTCTCTATCGTGACACGACCCCGACTGTCAAAAGCAGTAACGGAAAATCCGACCACGACGGCTGTTCCCTAAGTAGATTAAGGATCTCGGCGACCGCATCGCCTGTGAGAGCCTCCTCAGAGATGATGGATGCCCCGGCTCCCTTCGCGACTTCAACACAAAGTGAGCGTACAGATCCGACCGGATAACCGAACAAAGCGCTCCGTTCGAGCAGGTTGACAATGAGATGACTGTCTTTCCCCGTCGGCGTTAACACGATCGTTCGCTGATCGAGCAGCGAGGTATTAGACACCAGCAACTGGAGAGCCCTCCACCGGGGAAGGCGATTCAATTGGTCGTGGCACTCCGGTCAGAACTCCTTCGTAATTTGTGAGCGGGGCACTCACGAAAATCCTGCCCTTGCCAAAAATAAGCTCGCGAATCGCCCTTTCGTGAGGACCACTACGCTTCTTTATCACCGACAATGCCTGCCGTATCTCACCCGCTCTTTCAAAATAGCGGAAGAGCAAGACAGTATCAGCGAGGTAACTCACATCGATCGGCGAAGTCATTGTTGTCCCGATGACGCCATATTGTGCCAGAGTAACAATGGTGGCAATGCCCTGCTGGCCTAGATAGGAAAACAGCTCATGTAGCTGCAGCGCTAGAAATTGCTCGTCAGGCATGGCGTTCAGCAGACCATTCATGCTGTCGATGACCATGACATGAAGCTTCTGGCCATCCACCAGCCCTCGAACCCTGGATACAAACTCGCCGGGAGAAAGTTCAGCTGGATCTACTTGCTGAATTTCGAGGAGCCCGCTGGCAACGTACGGCCGCGGGTTCATGCCCAGGCCGTCAGCACGGTTCAGTAGCGTTTCGACAGATTCATCAAACGCAAAGAAAACTGCTTTTTCGCCTCGCTGCGCGGCGGAAACTGCATAACGAAATGCAAGAGTTGATTTGCCACAGCCGGCAGGGCCAGTGAGAAGCGTACTTGTACCGGTATCGATGCCTCCGGCAAAGAGATCGTCCAGTTCCTGAATGCCGCTGGGTACATGCTTTCGTTCAAAGCCCGGTTTATGTTCTGCTGCGATGAGACGCGGATAGATCGAAATGCCGCCGGTGACGATTGTGTAATCGTGGAAACCTTCGCGAAATGATGTGCCACGCAGTTTGCGAATCTGGATTCGACGACGGTTGACCCCATAGTCACGGTCGATGTCTCCATTTGGATCACACCGTGAGCGATACTCTGAAGCTGCAAATCGTTCCCTCGTTCCGCGGTGCCGTCATCGATCAGGAGCACGGTGCAGTCGCGGCCGGAGAGATGCCGCTTTATGGCAAGAATCTGACGGCGATACTTCAAAGGATCGCGCGCCAGCATCCTGAGTTCAGAAAGTGAATCGAAAACAAGCCGCTGCGGTCGCACGGCGTCCACCTGTTTGAAAATCGAACTGACGGTATCCGCGAGTTCGACTTCAGAGGGATGAAAGACCGTGTATTGCGCTTCTGGCCCCAGATCATTCTCAGCCGGGATCATTTCAGCTATATGCAGAGCTCCCATCGACCATCCGTGAGATCTGGCGCTCTGCTCAAGTTCCTCTTTCGATTCGGAAAGAGTCACATAGAGCGTTTTTTCGCCTCGCCGTACGCCCTCGAGAAGAAACTGCAGAGCCAGCGTAGTTTTCCCGGTACCTGGATCCCCCTCGACCAGATAAAGATGACCTACAGGGAGACCACCGTGCAGGATGTCGTCAAGCCCATCGATACCCGTCACTAGTCGCTGCGTGAGGCGACTGTCTACTTGCAAAGAATTCTCGTCACCAAGAAAACCATCCTGCGAATCATTCATAATTACAGTCGCTCTATACTCCAAGGAATTCAACGATTGTCTGTTTTTCCAAAATATTTTTGATTAACTTTTTGCGGCACGCGGTTGCTTGAAACAAAAGCCTCATGCCAGAAATTGCCGACGTAAAAACCTCGACCGCATCCAAGAAAGCGACGGCGCAAAAAAAGAGATGAGCAGCGGCTGGCTGCGGGCCTGATGGAGAAGAGGAGTTATGGCAAAGATTGCTCCAAAAAAATCGGACGATGAAATAAATCTGGCGCTCAACATGTCGCTGCCTGCCAACCCGCCCATTCTGCCGATGCTCGCCAAACGCGTCTCGGAATTACCTTTGGGAGCAGACTGGATTTATGAACCGAAGTGGGATGGCTTCAGGGCACTGATATTCCGCGACGGCAATGAGATTCTGCTTCAAAGCCGCGAGCAGAAATCGCTGAATCGCTATTTTCCGGAATTGCTTGATCCGCTGCGCTCACAGTTGCCTGATCGATGCGTTCTCGACGGCGAAATCGTCATAGCAAATCGTGGCGCGCTGGATTTCGATGCTCTTCAACTGCGCATTCATCCGGCGGCATCGAGAGTAAAGCTTCTCAGCCATCAGATGCCGGCTTCTATCGTATTTTTCGATCTGCTTTCAAAGGACCACCACGATTTTAGAGAGAAGCCTTTCATCGAGCGGCGAAGCGAGCTGGAGTCCATTCTGTCGTCGGCCTCCCCGCCGCTGAATATCACTCCAGCGACCGATGATCCGAAGATGGCTCTGGATTGGTTTCGCCGTTTTGAGGGCGCTGGATTGGATGGCGTAATGGCGAAGCCGAAGAGCGGCGTTTATGAACCGGATAAAAGGGTGATGTTCAAGGTCAAGCACGAGCGCGATTGTGATTGCGTGGTTGCAGGCTTTCGCTGGTATCGGAAGGGCGACCGCCCTGCTGTAGGCTCGTTGCTGCTCGGCCTTTACGATGATGCGGGCTCGTTGCAACATGTCGGCGTATGCGGGAGCTTTCCTCTTGAAAAGCGTTATGAGCTGGTGAATTACCTGGCGCCTTATCGAGAGAATGCTCTTGCCGATCATCCCTGGAACAACTCGACGGATGACGAAACCGCAAGCGGTGATGGGCCGCAGAGAATGCCCGGTGGCCAAAGCCGCTGGAGCCAAGGCAAGGATCTCTCCTGGGAACCATTGCGGATTGAGCTGGTGGCAGAAGTCGCTTATGAGCACATGCAAAGCGGGCGCTTTCGACATATGGCGCAGTTTCTCAGATGGCGTTTCGATAAGCCTCCGAAGGATTGCACCTACGCGCAACTGGAAGTAGTGCCGCCGGAAGAGCTGATGGCTATCTTTCCTAAGAACCGGTAACTGCCTTCCGCTTTCGCGATGGACGCTCGGCGCGCTGCTTTCGCGTGGGATCATCGTCAGGATCGGGAGTCCCCTGATCCGGTCGCAGATCTTCCGGAACGTTGCGCAGGTTTACACGAACTCGTGTCCATGTAGAAGATCGGCCGCGCATGGAATCGATCAGCACATCTTCCACCGCTAAAAATTGGGCGGCTTTTGGATAGCTGGCTTTCCATCTTTCCAAACCGGCGATAGCGGCTGCTTTATCAGGCGAATTCGCTACAACCAGAAGCGGCATTTTTTCTCTTGGCTTTGTCGTCGCTTTTTTGGCGCGGGAGGGAGCTACTCGCGATTTCTCATCAGCCGTCTTTTTGAAGTGCGGAGGCCAGGGCGCGTCGCCCAGCCCTGCGGCGTCGTCTCTGGCTGCGAAATCCAGAAGCTTCTCCAGAGAACCTGCGTCGGAGTCCATGTTCGCATGCGGATCTCCGATTTCTGCGAAGCGCTTTGGCACCGTCAGCACAGTGAAATCGGCGGGGTCACACTCTGCCACTTCATCCCATCTGAGCGGAGTCGAGACGCGGGCATCAGGAAGCGGTCGGACCGAATATGCCGACGCAGTGGTGCGATCTTTTGCATTCTGGTTGTAATCGAGAAAGACGCCATGCCGCTCTTCCTTCCACCACTTCGAAGTGGCCAGAGCAGGAGCGCGACGTTCGATTTCACGCGACAGCGCGAGCGCCGCGCGGCGGACTTCGTCGAAGGTCCAGCGTGGCTCGATGCGCACGTTGATATGCATCCCGCGCGAACCACTCGTCTTGGGCCACCCGCGAAGCCCGAGCTCTTCGAGAAACGCATTCACCTCAAGAGCGACTCGCCGTACGTCTGCCCAGCCTATTCCCGGCCCCGGGTCCAGATCGATACGCAGCTCATCGGGGTGGTTCAGATCTTTGGAACGAATGGCGTGAGGGTGAAGCTCAATGCATCCAAGGTTGACGATCCATGCAAGACCCGCGGTATTTTCTACAACAAGTTCTTCGGCTGTCCTTCCCGAAGGAAACGATAGCGTCACGGTCTGGAGCCATTCCGGATGTTCGGAAGGTGCTCGCTTCTGATAGAAAGCTTCGCCTTCCGCTCCGTTGACGAAGCGTTTGAGTACGATTGGCCGGTCGCGAATGCCGTTGAGAGCCCCTGGTGCAACTGCAAGGTAATACCGCACGAGTTCGAGTTTCGAGAGCTTTACCTCTCTCGAAAAATAGAGCTTCCCGGGATGAGTGACGCGCACCTCGTAGCCATCGATCGAAAGTATCTCGACATCTTCCTGTTTGCTCACGGGATCTGTTTCCCTCCAGCCAACTGAATAGATGCCGATCCACGGACCAAGGTCGATCGCAGGAATATCCTTCCATCCGCTGCGATCGACTAATCACCATATGAAGAATCGCAATTACTTAGTCATGGAAGCCAGGCAAATCGATGCGCTTTGCGATGTGATCCTTAATCCAATGACTGTCCCACCATTCCTTGGGATCGATCTGCACGCCATCGAGCAGCATGCCGAAGTGGATGTGATCACCTCCGGCCATTCCTGTCTGTCCGCTAGTGCCCATTACCTGCCCTCGTTTCACCATGTCGCCTTCATGCACATCGATATGGCTCAGGTGACCGTAAAGCGTTTGCAGTCCATAGCCATGGTCGACCACAATGCAGTTACCATAGATGCCAAGCGGCGCCGCGTATACTACCCGGCCATCGTTCGATGCCTCTACACCCACATGCTGAGTAACTGCCAGGTCGTATCCAAGATGCACTTGCTGATCGATCTTCTTCCCCTGATAGATGTAATTTCGCAGGTCGGCGAAAGTCGCCTCTGATTGAGCATGGGCCTGGCGCGCGAAAGGCTGCGACCACAAAAACTTATCGGCGGTTTTGAGCCGCAGATCTGCGAGCACCTTATTGTTCGCGCGACGCATTTCGTTGTTGATCTTTACGAAGCGCGCCACAGGATCGCCGGAGCCGTTCGGATCAAGCTCATTCACCACTTTATGGACAAAGGCATCGGTGATCTGCAGGTCGTGAACGGTGTACTTCGGCTGCTCCTTTTTAGGGAACTGGAATACGATCGGGCTGGTTACATCGTTTCCCGCACCATTTGAAGCGTAGACCACGGGAACCGTATCCGGCGGCATATTCCACGCGAAAGCGAAGAGCGAAAAATAGCCGGGCTTGCCACCAGGCATGGGCCATGCGCGGAAGGTCTGATCGCCGACACGCATGCCTGCTTCCGTCCATGCACCGGAGATGTTGAACGTAGCCAGATCAGCCATGCCAAGATACAGGTAGTGCTGCTCGGAATCGACGCTGACGCTGGGCGGCTGCGTTACTACGGTGAGCTCATGCTCCCATCGTCCGGTCTTCCGGAGCAGATCGTTCGATGTAGCTTCAAGAATCAGTTTAGCCTTGCCATCTTTCAGCTGCGGTGTGGTCTTTACTCCGGCAGTGAAGTTCCAGGTGCTGTCCGTGGCCTGTGAAGGCTGATCGGCTTTCCAGACGGAATAACGCACACCATTCTGCTCGACAGATGCAGCGAGACTCCGAATTCCGCGTGGATCACGCACGCGCACGGTGATGGGAGTGGCCTGACCGAGAGAGACCATAGGCGTCGGCACGTCGACTACTGGCGTAGCTGAACGCGCAAAGATAAGGACAATCGGCAGCAAAATTACGAGGACAAGGACAATAAGAAGGATTTTTCGCACAAGTCATTTTAGCGTCTGATGAGCAAATTCTGTGGTCGGCATTCAGCGTATCGCCGTCCATGTACCAACCACGTAATCGTGCCGCTCAGCGACCATGGACAACGCAGCTTGCTCCGGGTTGGCAGAGCAAGTACGATGGCTGGCAAACAAGATCTATCGACTGATGTCGTGTCAAACGTCTAAGACAGCACTCGATCAGAAGACACTCTTTTCCTCGACCTCGGTCCGGAGACCGCTTTCACCCATGGCCTATTCGATCAAAGTGGAATATGCGGCGCATCGCAGGATACGCGAACGCAATACGCGGATTTACCGGCTGGCACACTGGCCGATATGGATCTGGGTCTTCTTCCTTGCTCCCGGATGGCTGATGTTTGATTTATTTGCTGCTGGCGGAAGCGTGAGGAACGTCCTATGGCTGGGTGTGGTGTTAGTCGGTACCGGGATTGCTGCGTACCGCGGCAAGCTGCCAGGCGCTGAGCCTGCACCTTACATACTGCGTTTCGATGAGGACCGGTCAAACCCGCTCTATCGCCGGGTTTGCTACACATTTGCCTGGAATGCCGCACTCAGCTTTGCGCTGCTGAATCTGGCGGGACTGGTGGATGCGGCTGTGAATCGGCGCTGGCACATGATGCAGATTTACCGGTACGGGTATTTCCCTCTTTGCGGGTTGATTCTGCTGCTTGGATTGTTGGCTATGCTTCCGCGTGTCCGGCGTTCCACAAAGGGCGAAGGCACGGAGCGGCGTTATTTCTACGGAACGGTCTGGGCAGTGACGCTGGCGCAGGCGGTACTGCTAGTTCTCTGGAAGGCGCTGCCTAAAACACACACCACCGATGTCACGAAGCTGGTGGTTTATATCCTTATGCTTGGCGGGGTTGGAATGGCCGCCGTCTTTGGGCTGTTGCCTCGCACAAGACCGATTTTGCCCGGCGAGTTGATGGTCGCTGACTAGCCGGAAAAAGCGTTGCGTCTCGCAGCATTTTTCCACCGGATTAGTATCGGTTTCCCTATCTAATCTATGCACTTTTACGCTCCAAAAAAATCTCTTCAATCAACTTGACATATTCCTATATAGGAATATACAGTTCTCTTCATGGCAAGAGCAGCAACTACCGCCGATGTTTTTAACGCGATTGCTGAACCGCGCCGGCGGGAGATTATCGGCATGCTGTCAGACGGCGGAGAGCATGCTGTGGGCGACGTTGTGCTGCGACTCAAGCTGCCGCAGCCTGCCGTTTCGAAGCATCTTGGCGTGTTGCGCAAGGTGGGCGTGGTGACAGTGAGCAAGCGCGGACAGATGCGCCTTTACCGTCTTAACGCAAAGGAGTTGAAGCCTGTGCATGACTGGGTGAAGGTATATGAGCGCTACTGGACCCATCAGCTCGACAGGATCAAGATACGCGCCGAGCAGAAGATGGCGGAGCGGATTGCCCGCGAAAATCAGATCGGAAGAGACAAGGAGGAGAAATGAGCACGAAAGTATCAGAGCAAGCGGTGGAAATACTTGAGGTTGTTCGCGAGATCGAGATTGCCGCTTCTATCGATATCGTCTGGGAGACGGTGTTAGAAAACATGGGTCCTCTGAATGAGTCGCCAACCAAAGAGCGTCACAACCTGACTCTGGAAGCGTGGCCAGGTGGGCGATGGTATCGCGATTTCGGCAGCAACACTGGACATTGCTGGGGTATCGTCCAGTCAATCAAACCGCCTGAGCTGTTGGAGATGCATGGACCCATGTTCATGTCAGCGCCTGCGGTCAACCACGTGATCTTCCGGCTGAACGAAGAGAGCGGCCTTACGCGCATCGAGTTTTCGCACCGTGCGATTGGATTGATTCCACACCATCTGATGGACGGCCTTGAGGTGAATAAGGGCTGGGACAACTTCTTCAGCAATGTAACGGCTGGTATTGAGCGGCGAATGGAGAGGATATGAGGCACAACGCCACGAGAAATATAATGCGCGCCGTTCTGCCGGTCACCCTGATGACCTGTTTCTGGATTGCAGGCGCACTGGCACAGGCTCCGAAGTATCCTCCGCTACCTGAGTACATGATGTCGCCAGAAGCCGAAATAGCACTGGCGAGAAGCGCAGCTCCAGATAATATTTCAGCGCACGCGACGATTAAATTACTTACGGCGTCTGGTTATAAAGTTGCCAAAGAAGGAGACAACGGTTTTGTGTGCATGGTGATGCGCGGCTGGGGGGCGCCGACGTTTACGCCGTCAGCAAATCGCAATCTTGTGTATGATCCGCAGACGCGCGCGCCCATCTGCTTCAACCCGGTGGCGGTCCGCACGGTCATGCCATACCAGGAAATGAGGGCACGCCTTGCCATGGAAGGCAAAGGACCTGACGAAATCGCAGATGCGATTGAGGCAGCCTATTCCCGCGGCGAATTGCCACGAATGGAGACCGTCGGCTTTGCCTACATGCTCTCTGCAGACCAGAAGCTGGGACCTGCAGGGGCATGGCGTCCACACATGATGGTCTACACGCCGTATTACACAAACGCCATGCTTGGCGGCAATGAGGGAAACAGCGGCTTGCCAGTCATTTCCGACGATGCGGGAACGCCATTCGCCATCACGGTGATTCCTGTGGATCGCACGCTGGCGGTAAAGGCGCAGCTAAAGTAACAGCAATCGTCTTCGAAAAGGATGAGAGACGGGCCATACAACAGCGAAAGCTAATGTAGGCACCGCTTGGTCTTAAACTGTGGATTTTTATCTATCTTATGGAGAATGTCATGAGTGTAGTTACGGAAAATCACGAAATCGTCTCAGAGCAGGATTGGGTCGAAGCACGCAAGGCCCTGCTGGCCGAAGAAAAAGCACTTTTACGACAACATGATGCGTTAAGCAAGAAACGGCTTGCATTGCCTTGGGTAAAGGTTGAAAAGTACTACCTCTTCGCAACACCTGAAGGTCAAAAGACGATAGCTGAGCTTTTTGATGGGCGGAGTCAGTTGATTGTGTATCACTTCATGTTCGGGCCGGAGTGGGACGCAGGATGCCCGCGGTGCTCGATGGCAGCCGATCACTTTGATCGCGCGGTGGTACATCTGGCGCAGCGCGATGTGACGCTGATGGCGATTTCACGCGCGCCGCTTGAGAAGATCACCGAGTTCAAAAAACGCATGGGATGGAGCTTTCAATGGGCTTCGTCGTACGGCAGCGATTTCAACTTTGATTATCGCGTTTCCTTTACGCCGGAGGAGATGCGGAGCGGCCAATTTGATTACAACTACAATACGAAAGGCTTCCCTGCCGATGAGGCGACCGGCACCAGCGTCTTTTACAAAGACGAAGCGGGAAATGTCTTTCACACTTACTCTTCTTATGCGCGCGGTGGCGAAGGGATGTTGCTGCCCTATCACTTCCTTGATCTAGTACCGAAGGGCCGCGATGAAGAACACCTGCGCCCCGACCCGATGGCGTGGGTTCGGCATCACGACCGCTACAAAACCAGTAGATAGAGATGAAAACCTGTGAGATCGCCTCTCCGTGATGCTTTAGCACTGCGGAGAGGATCACAAATCTGAATAAGTTCCTAAAAGGAGAATCTGCGAATGACCACGATGAGCGTAAGCCACAAAATAGTGTCAGAAACGGAATGGCTGGCAGCCCGCAGAGCACTGCTGGCTCGGGAAAAAGAGTTAACCCGCGAACTCGATGCACTGCGGCGCGAACGGCGCGAGTTGCCGTGGGTGCGTGTTGAAAAGAGCTACGAATTCGAAGGGCCAGATGGCAAGCTGACTTTGGCGGATTTGTTTGATGGGCGCAGTCAGCTCATTGTTCAACACTTCATGCTCGGCCCGGGATGGAAAGAAGGCTGCGTCGGGTGCTCGTTCAAGTCGGACCATATCGATGGGACGCTTGCACACCTGGAACACCATGACGTGAGCTTCGTTTCTGTATCGCGGGCTCCGATTCCCGAGATCGAGGCATTCAGAAAGCGCATGGGCTGGAATTTCAAGTGGGTATCGTCGTTCGGCAGCGATTTCAACTATGACTTTCATGTGTCATATACGCCAGAGCAAATCGCAAGCGGACAAGTCTCTTACAACTACAATTTCATTTCCGCATTCAGCGAAGAGCTTTCCGGCGACAGCGTCTTTTATCGCGATTCAAGTGGCGACATCTTCCATACCTACTCGACGCATGGGCGTGGAGATGAGATGTTCGTGGGAGCCTACATGTATCTCGACATTACGCCGAAGGGCCGCAATGAAAATGGGCCTCGCTACAACCTGACGGACTGGGTGCGGCACCATGATCGTTATGAAGCCGGCGGCTCAGTAAATGAGCAGGGGCGTTATGTAGCGGCACCGAAGAAGATGGCCTGCGGCTGCGAGGGGGACGAATGAACGCGCATGCCTGCTGCGGTCACAAGGCCGCAGCAGCGCGGCGCGGTCTCTGGCGATCCGCCTCGGGTGGTGTCATTTCCGGCGTGCTGCTGGTGTTGATTCCGAAATGCCCGATGTGCATTGCCGCCTATGTTGCGTTGATTGGCGGAGTCGGAGTTTCGGTTTCAACTGCTGCTTATTTAAGAGAAGCGATGATAGTTTTGTGTGTCGGAGCGATGGTGTTGCTTGCAGGATGGTATATGCAGCGCGCCCTTCTTGCTAAACACCGGACAGCGCGAAAGGATGGGGCACCCGGTGAAATCCTGACTTTTGAAACCCACATCTCTTCGAGATGTGGGTCATCCACTTCATTCTTCATTCCATGAAAACAAAACGTCATTCTGAGCCGCAGGCGAAGAATCTTAAACCAACTTGGCTTGAGATTCTTCCTCCCGTTAGTCATCAGGATGACGGCAAGTAGAATGCTTAGTGATTTAGAAAATTAGTCCAAAGCTTCCGGCTGGATGGCGATGTTCTTTTCGCCTGCCGCTTTTTTCTCCCAATATTTTTTGACCCACGCTTCAAAGCTCTTTCCGGCAGCGGTGTCGCGGCCAGTAAAAGCCAGAGCTGCAATGTCAGAGTATGGGATGGTCAGCTTGGTGCGCTCGGTCGATGGAATGATGCGTACCGCTGAGTCGGCCAGCGACGTACCAGTGCGACGATCGAAGAGATAACCCGTGACCTGTGAACCGTCCTTGCGGGTAACCGTAATGTCACCGCGATAATCGAAGGCTTTCTCCAGCGCTTCGCGTACTTCTGCATCCGAAGCTAGATTCGGTATCCAGCCCTCAAGATTTTCCTTTTCGCGTCCTGCTATATGCTCCAGCTCATCTGCATTCTGGTGCCGCAGCTGTTCGATTCTCGATTGTTCCTGCTGCTCTGTCGCCATATTTCTTAATCTCCTGAAACGGTCTGCAGGCTCTTGTCAGATGTGGTGGAGGGAGACTGTATCTGAACCAGCGGACTCGTATGCTCCGGCTTCCACTCGTTCAGCAGCTTCTGCGCTCCCGCATCCGGGTAAAGCGACGGGAACATGTACTTCTTCGCCGTTACAAGAAAGCCTTTGAGCGAGCTGAAGTTGTAGTCAACAGCGCTAGCCTCATGGCCGGAATGCACCATGCAGTTGGCGCACTGCGGATTGCCGCTCTTCGCACCGTAGTTTTCCCAGTTGGTCGCTTCCATCAGATCTTCGAAGGTATCAGCATAGCCGTCCTGCAACAGATAGCAGGGCTTCTGCCAGCCGAAGATGGAGAACGTGGGCATGCCCCAGGGCGTGCACTCGAAGTTCTGCTTGCCCATCAGAAACTCTGAGAACAGGGGATGGGTGTTGAACTGCCAGCTCTTTTTACGGTTGGAAAGAATGGCGCGGAAGAGCTTGCGCGATCTTGCCTTGCCAAGAAAATGGTTCTGATCGGGAGCCTTGTCGTAGGTATAGCCCGGCGACACCATCATGCTCTCTACGCCTGCTTCCATGAGCTCGTCAAAGTGAGCGCGCACAGAGTTCGGATCGGCACCATCGAAGAGGGTCGTATTGGTCGTGACGCGGAAGCCTGCAGCCACGGCGGCATGAACGCCTTCCATCGCGATGTCATATCCGCCTTCGCGGCAGACAGAGAAGTCATGGTGCTCGCGCTGGCCATCAACGTGGACCGAGAACGAGAGATACTTGCTCGGCTTAAAGAGGTGCAGCTTTTCCTTAAGGAGCAGCGCATTCGTGCACATATAAACGTACTTCTTGCGCTCGACAAGTCCGGCTACGATCTCCGGCATCTTGGGATGCAGCAGCGGCTCTCCACCGGGGATGGAAACCATCGGCGCGCCGCACTCTTCGACTGCACGGAAGCATTCCTCCGGGGTCAGGTCCTGCTTGAGGATGTGGGCGGGATACTGAATCTTGCCGCAGCCGGCACAGGCCAGATTGCAGCGGAAGAGCGGCTCCAGCATCAGCACAAGCGGATACCGCTTGCGGCCCTTGATCTTTTGCTTGAGGACGTAGCTGGCTACGGTCCATGCCTGGGAAACTGGTACAGCCATTTTCCTCCTTGAGGGGCTTGGCAAAGCCCGGGCCTGAAGGCCCTGATCTTGATATATATTTCACCGGGCTAAAGTCCGGTCCTTCTACCTAAATGCCTAAAAACAGATCCTTCGCTGCGCACAGAACAACAACGAATACTAATTGCTCCGTTCCATGGCCTTCTTGTAGTTCGTCAACGCCAGCAGCGGGAAGTAGTTCCGGTATTGGTGGTAAGCGAGGTAAAAGACTCGCGGGAAACCAGTGCCGGTATAGATGGCCTGACGCTCCATCCCCTCGCCGGTGCTTTCGTCCCAGTTACCGTCTTCCATCTGGTGCTCAAGCAGCCAGCGAACTCCCTTAGCTACGCTGTCGCTGCGATTGTCGCCTGCGGAGAGCAACCCGAGGATGGCCCATGCAGTCTGCGAGGGCGTACTTATTCCGACACCGCGAGTGTTGGGATCGTCGTAGCTGCCGCAGCTCTCGCCCCAGCCGCCATCAGAGTTCTGCACCATGCGGATCCATTCGGCGGCCTGCTGAATCTGCGGCTCGTGGTTCCAGACGCCGATGGCCTCGAGGCCGCGCAGGACGAGGAATGTTCCGTAGATGTAGTTGACGCCCCAGCGTCCGAACCAGCTGCCGTCCGGCTCCTGCTCGTCATAGATAAACTTGATGGCCTTTTCAACGCGCTTGTCCTTGCGCGTGTAGCCATAGATCGCCAACATTTCCAGAATGCGCCCGGTGATGTCGACCGTCGGCGGGTCAAGCATCGCGTTGTGATCGGCAAACGGAATGTACTGGAAGATCATCTTCGTGTTGTCTTTATCGAAGCTGGCCCAGCCGCCGTTGCGGCATTGCATGGCGAAAATCCAGTCGATGGCGCGCAGGCAGACGTCATGCTGATAACGTTCGCGAGGGTTATCAACCTTATTCAGCGCAAGCAGAACCTGTGCCGTATCATCGACATCCGGGTAAAACTCATTGTTAAACTCGAAGTACCAGCCACCCGGCTCGGCGTTGCGCACCTTCATGGCCCAGTCGCCCTTGTGGCGTACTTCTTTTGAAAGCATCCAGTCGGCAGCCTTGAGCATGCGCGGATCGTTGCGGTCCACACCCGCTTCGCCAAGAGCGAAGACAGCCTGCGCGGTGTCCCATACAGGAGACATGCAAGGCTGCATGCGAAACGTCGGATCGGCATAGTCGGCAGAGCCGTTCGGCTCATCGATGCCCAGCTTCTCAAACTCGTCCATTGCGCGGATGACCTGCGGATCATCAAGCGAATAGCCGAGGCACCGCAGCGCAACAATAGCGTTGAGCATGGCTGGATAGATAGCGCCGAGACCGTCGGACATCTCGAAGCGCTCCAGCATCCATTTTTCGGCTTTCTTTAGAGCGATCTTGCGCAAGGGACGGATATGAACGCGCTCAGCCCAGTGGGCAATGCGGTCCCACATGAGGAAGAAGTTCCGCCAGCTGATCCAGTTCTTATGATCCCAACGGAGATGCAGATTGGCATTCTCGCGCCCGCCAACGAAAAGCTCGTCGATTCCCTGTTCCGTTGGAATTTTCTTGAAAGGCTTCTTCGCATATGCGATCGAAAGCGGAACAAGGATGGCGCGCGACCACGAAGAAATCTCATAGATATTGAAATAGAACCACTTTGGGAAAAGTACGATCTCCGGCGGAACCGCCGGAACAGCGTCGTACTCGTATTGCCCGAGAGCGCAGAGGTAAATCTTGGTGAAGGTGTTGCACTCTACTACGCCACCATGCGCCAGAATCCACTCGCGTGCTTTGGCAAGGATCGGCTCATCAGGGGTCATGCCCATGAGCTTGCCGGCGAAGTAGCACTTTACCGAAAGACTGATGTTGCCGGGTCCGCCGGGATAAATGCTCCAGCTCCCATCTTCCTTTTGGTAGCGCAACATCTCGGTGAGCGCGCGCTGCAACTTGCCTTCATCTCCAGTGCCGAGGAAACGGTGCACGAAGATGTAATCGGCTTCGAGCATGCCGTCGGCTTCGAGCTCGCCACACCAGAACCCTTCCCGATCCTGGATTGAGAAAATGTAATCACGGGAACGCTTAATAGCGGCTTCAACGGATGCCAATGCGGCGTCAATTCTGCCGAATCTGGGGGTATCACTCTTTGAAACGTCGCGTTTTGCAGTTCCGGAAATTGGATTCATGCTGTCGCTAAAGCTCTACTATTCGTTCCTGGCAAGCAGGAATTCTTATGTTTGCGCTACTACTTAAACGGACGCAGGCGTCTGCGCTGGTGCCGATGCAATGGCCTGCACAATCTCAGGCGGAAGCCCAAACCGCACATTCTCGGGCATTACTTCTACTTCTTCGACGCTGCCAAAACCTTTTTGACGCAAATAATTTACGACGTCTTCGACCAGCACTTCTGGAGCAGAAGCGCCTGCAGTAATGGCGACAGTTGACACGCTTTCAAGCCATGCCGGATCAATAGCCTCGGAGTTATCAATGAGATAGCCATTCGTTCCAAGGTTGCGCGACACTTCGACGAGACGATTCGAGTTCGAGCTGTTGTTTGAACCGACGACCAGCACGAGGTCGGCATTATGAGCAACATTCTTGACCGCCGTCTGACGGTTTTCTGTCGCGTAGCAGATGTCCTGCGAATGTGGGCCTACGATGTTCGGAAATTTTTCTTTCAGCGCGTGAATAATATCGCGCGCCTCGTCCAGCGAAAGCGTCGTCTGCGTGAGATAGGCAACGCGATTCGGATCAGGTACCTCAAGCGTGCTTACCTCTTGCGCGCTCGAAACGATCTGAGTCACGTCCGGCGCTTCGCCAAAGGTGCCTTCAATCTCATCGTGATCGCGATGACCCACAAGCACAAGAGAATAGCCCTGCTTGGCAAACTTCACCGCTTCTACGTGAACCTTCGTGACCAGCGGGCAGGTGGCATCAATGACCTTAAGCTTCAGGTCTTTGCTGCGCTCGCGAACAGCCGGCGAAACGCCGTGAGCGCTGTAGATGACGCGCATGCCTTGGGGGACTTGGTCGATCTCATCGACAAAGATCGCACCCTTTTCCGCCAACTCGTTGACTACAAACCGATTGTGGACGATTTCCTTACGCACATAGATCGGCGCGCCGAAGGTCTCGAGTGCAATCCTTACGATATCAATCGCGCGAACAACGCCTGCGCAGAAGCCTCGGGGCTTGAGCAGTAGAACGCGCTTGTCGGAAGACGCCGAGCCATTACCAGGCTCTACGGAAAGGGTGTCAAATGTGGTCGCTGTCACATTTACCAGTATACCGTGGGACGGGCGGCGGGGGATAGGGCAGTCCGGAGCCGGACGGGGTACCGAGAAGGGTTACAGTACATGCCGTAATCTTCAAAATCGCAGGTGTAACCCATGCTCGAAAAATACGATGACATGGCACAACCTTCATCCAGACTCTCGATGAATCAACCTTCCCCTTCCAGATCATGCTTCATATGGGTAAGAATATCGATGGCATGCGTAGCATAGCCGCTGATCCAGCGATCATAGATTTCTTTGATCGGAAGCGGATTGAGATAGTTCCAGCGGATACGACCTTCACGCCGCACAATGATCAACTCAGCTCTTTCGAGAACTCCAAGGTGCTGCATCACCGTGCAGCGATCGAGTTTCTTGAAGTGCCCGCAAATGTCTCCCGTGGTCAGCGGCCGATTCTTCAGCAGATCAAGCATTTCACGCCGACGGTAGTCGGCCAGGGCCTTGAAGACCGCTTCCTGTTGGGTGGCAGTTTTCCCGATTGACATGTTATAAAAATACAACATATATTTTTCCCTGCATCGCGGAAACGCGAAGGAGGAACCATGGAACTAAAGTTTCAGCTTCACGTGAAAATTCAGAAGCCGATCGACCAGGTCTTTGACGCCGTCTACAACCCGAAGAAGATCACGCAGTATTTTGCAACCGGGTCGGCAAGCGCCCCGCTCGACGAAGGCACGAAGGTGATCTGGCGTTTTGCCGATTATCCGGGCGACGTGCCAGTTTCGGTGAAGAAGATGGTTCCGAATGAGCTGATTCTGCTCGAATGGGAAGCAGGCGACGGCGGATATAACACGCATGTAGAAATGCGCTTTGAAGCCCTGAGCAAGAATGAAACGTTGATCACAATCTCAGAGGGCAACTGGAGCGAGAACCAGAAAGGGCTGAATGCTTCCTACGGAAATTGCTACGGATGGATGCACATGAGCTGCTGCCTCAAGGCTTACCTGGAACACGGCATCAATCTTCGTGAAGGATTCTTCCATAATCCGAAGCTGGCGAACCACGGGTAATTGATTCGACGTCTTACCATGCTTATCGGCTGGACTTGATCATCTGCTCCGCATGCTTGAGCGACGTATCGGTAACAGTTGCGCCACTAAGCATGCGGGCAATCTCTTCAGTGCGGTCGGCAGATTCGAGCAGGCGGACCGAGGTCTTGGTACGTCCGCTATGCTCTCTCTTCTCGATGAGAAAATGCTGATCGGCGAAGGCTGCAATCTGTGGCAGATGCGTGACGCACAAAACCTGCTGCGCGCGCGAAAGTGTCTTTAGCTTCTGTCCGACGGCTTCAGCGGCGCGGCCTCCGATGCCGATGTCGATTTCATCGAAGACGAGCGTGCGCGGCACCTGCGTCTTCTTCTTGTTCTGCGCCTTGCCTGCACCCTCTTCCACACTGACTTTGAGTGCGAGTAGCACGCGCGACATTTCGCCTCCCGATGCAATCTCATCCAGCGGCTTGAGCGGCTCGCCTGCATTGGTGGCGATTCGGTATTCGATGGCATCCCAGCCGTGCGAGGTCCAGTGTGACGGTTCTTCGTTCGGTTTCACGGCTACGGCGAAACGCACCTTCATGGCGAGATCATTGATCTGGGCCTCAGCGAGTTTTTCGAGCCTTTTCCCTGCTGCTGTCCGCTCTGCGCTGAGTGACTGCGCCGCTTTGCGATAGGCATCAGCAGCATATTTCAAATCATCTCGCAGCATCTTCAGTATCTCGTCACGATTCTCAATTTCATTCAGCTTTGCGGCTACCTCTGCGCCATAGGCAATGACTTCAGCGAGCGTCTGGCCATATTTGCGCTTCAATCTTCCGAGGGCCGCAAGTCGATCTTCGATCTCCGCAAGCCGTTCGGGCGATGCCTGGATATTCTCGGCATAGTCGCGCACGGTAGCGCTTACGTCTTCCACCACGGCACGGGCGGAAGCCAGCTGTTGGGCAGGCTCCTGAAATTTTGGATCGTAGTGAGCTAATTCTTCGATGTGTTTTTCGGCAGCACGCAAAGAAGTCTCGGCAGAGCTTGCTCCTTCATAAAGCAACTCATGCGCGCTCATGGCCGCGGCGTAAAGCTTCTCCGCATTCGACAGGACACGGCGCTCCGTCTCTAAAGCTTCGTCCTCGCCTTCTGACGGACTTACGGTGTCGATCTCCTTACGTTGAAAGCTCCAAAGATCGACCATGCGCAGGCGGTCCTGTTCATCTCGTTCAAGCTCGTCGAGCTTTTCCTGCACTGCTCGCCATTGCTCGTGCGCGGCAGCCACATTTTCTGACGAGATGCTACCGAAACGGTCAAGGAGGCTGCGTTGCTGTAGCTGATCGAAGGCCCCCAACGTCTCGCTCTGTGCGTGAACCAGGGCCAGTTCAGGTGCGAGCTGGCGCAAAGCTGCCACCGTCGCAGGCTGATTATTGATAAAGACGCGCCCCTTGCCGTTAGAAAGAATTTCGCGGCGCAGGATAATCTCGTGGCCCTCGCTGTCGATACCGTTCGCTTCGAGCACGGATTCAGCGGGGGGCGTTCCTTCAAAGACGCAGGACACTACAGCGCGATCTGCGCCATGTCGCACCATATCAGAGGAAGCTTTATCGCCCATCAACAGAGCAAGCGCATCCACGAGGATGGACTTGCCTGCTCCCGTTTCGCCTGTAAGCAGATTAAGGCCCGGACCGAAGACGGCGATAGCGTGATCAATGACAGCGTAGTTTTCCGCGCGCAATTCAAGCAGCATGCTGCGCGCAGAATATCAGGACTGCGCGTTCAGCGAAACGCGCCCGTCAGCAAAGCGTTACCAGTGGGATTGGCGTTGCGGAGATGGGACTACTGCATCATGGGAAACTCCCACCCTTCGCTTGCGCTCAGGATGGGGCACCCGGAGTTGTTGTTTGGAATCGAATTATGCCTGTGCGGTCGGTGTGAAGCCGTCGCATCCGCTCATGGCGCTCACTTTGAGGTGAAGCGGAGCATGCTTCGGATGACCGCAGTCATCGAGGAATGTTTCCGGAGCTTGCTTGCTGGTGTGTATCTGCGTCAGCGTAGGGGTTGCTGGATGGGGCTCACCGAAGTGAACACAAAGTCCGCATTGACCTTGATTGATTGCGATCATACAGTGCTCCTTTGCCGCTTATGAATTCACGTTGAGAAATTTCCAACGCCCTATAACTACGCAGCATAATACGTCTGACGTTCAAATTTTGCATCCGGTTTTCTCGCGTATCTTGTTTTTTTTCTGAGAGTTAAACAAGACCACATCGGTCGGAATTCTATCGCTCTACGACCTGGAATGACAGCAAGTCAGTTCGCAATAACCATACGTCAATCCAACGTAACCAGCTCAATTCCCTTCTCCAGACAACTTGGTCGCCCGGTTCTGCGTCTGCTAACGTTAATACCAGGCGATGACACACCTTTTTTTTGCACTAGCTTTTATTTTCTTTCAGGCAGATCCCGATGCAGCTGGGGCGCCTGCGCCTCCGAGCGGTAGCGCGATTTGGGAGATGCTGCAGAACAGCGGCCCGGTGGCTTTTGCCGTGCTCGGCCTGTTGTTGATTGCCAGCCTTTATTCGTGGGCAATCATTCTCGGCAAGTGGGGCGCATTCAAGCGCGCCCGGACGCAGAGCGCGCGCTTTCTCCGTGCCTTCCGCAAAGCTACGCGGCTGCAGGAAATTGCCGCGGTCAGCGAGCAGTTCAAGCCCAGTCCGCTCGTGAATGTCTTTGACGAGGTGTACGAGACATACAAACGCCAGACCGGCGGATACGGTCCGCCGAAGAACATTACGGCGCTGGAGCGCGCGGCGCAGACAGCTTCGAGCGAATCGTTGACTGTGCTCGAAGAGCGACTGACTTGGCTGGCAACCATTGGCGCGATCTCGCCGTTCATCGGTTTGTTCGGAACTATCATGGGCATTGTGAATGCCTTCCATGGATTAGGCACGGCGGGCGCGGCAACGCTGCGGGCGGTGGCTCCGGGGGTTTCGGAGGCGCTGATTACAACGGCGGCTGGACTTATCGTCGCTGTACCCGCGGTGGTGGCTTACAACCAGTTCACGGCGCGCTGCCGTGAGTTTGGCGCGCGCATGGATGATTTTTCCCGCGAACTGCTGAATAGCATGGAAGAGTTTACCGTCGCAGCCAACGAAGACCCACTGGAAAGGCAGGCCGCGCGTGGCCTTCACAAGTAGAAGCGGGCACACGCAGACGGCGCTGGCCGAGATCAACATCACTCCGCTGGTGGACGTGGTGCTGGTGCTGCTGGTGATCTTCATGCTCACGGCACCCGTCCTGCAGTCAGGGATTGACGTGGCTGTACCCAAGACGAAGACGGTGAAGGAAATCACCGAGCAGCGCACGGTGCTGACAATCGACAAGGACCAGCGTGTTTTTCTTGGCGATCAACCCATCAACCTCGCCGACCTGCCTTCTCGTCTGCAGCAGCCGAACAGCGATCCTGCGCACCGGATTATTTATCTGCGCGCCGATGAGCGCGTTCCCTTCGGCGCGTTTGCTTCCGTGATGGACGCGGTGAAGCAGTCGGGGATTACGAATATCAGCATTGTGACGCAGCCGCTCAATAACGGCACAGCGAAGTAAGGGCGTTTCGATGAGGATGAGCGCAAGAATCGAGCTGGAATCCGATCGCATAGGCGCGCCTGCGGTTGGCTCGATCATGCTGCACCTGGGCGTGGTAGCAGCCATAGCGCTGTATGTCTTTTTCATCGGCCGCTTTCATGGCGGCATATGGGGCAACAATGAATCCTCCCAGGGCGCGATTCAGGCGACGTTGGTGAGTGCGGCGCCCACGATTCCGTTGCCCAGCGAAAACAAGCCCACCGAGAACGTATTAGCCACACAGACGCCAAGTCCGGCACCGGCTCCGCCTGCACCGGAGAAGGCAGTGCAAGCGCCGCCGCCGGATGCGATTCCGATTCCGGAAAAAGAAAAGCCGCAGCCCAAAGTGAAGCAGGCTCCGCAGAAAACAGAAGCGCCTGTGAAGCCGGAACCAAAGAAGCCGGTGACGCAAAGCTCTACCAAGCACGCTCAACCGATTCCGAATCAACAAAATCGTGCGAATTACGGCGAAGCAGCGCAGACCAATATTCCGCGCTCGACGGCGAGCAACCCAAACGGGAATAATCCCGTCGCAGTCAATGGCGGGGACTTTGGTTCTCGCTTTCCCTGGTATGTGGAATTGATACGAAGAAAAACCGCGCAGAATTGGCTTGTGCAGGAGGTTTCGCCAGGCACGCCTGCAGGGTCGAAGGTGTACCTCTCGTTTGTGGTTTCGCGTGATGGCTCGCCGAGTCAGGTACGCATCGCTCAATCGAGCGGGTCACCGAGTCTGGACACTTCGTGTCTAAGAGCAGTGCAAAGAGTTGATTCCTATGGTCCGCTTCCTGCGGGATACAACGGAAGTTCGCTCTCAGTGTCGTACTATTGTGAGGAGCCGGGACATTGATGTTTTTGTCTGCGGAATCCAGTTTTCGCAAATCAGTCTGCGGGACGGAAGAATGAATATTAGTAAGAAGCTAGATTTGTTGACCTCGCGTTGTTTCCTCTTTTTGGCGGCACTTTTTATCTTCGCCGGTTCTTATCAGATAGAAGCACAAGACTGGGTCCGCACCGGTACCAATCTTGGCGCTACGAAGATTCGCTTAGCCGCCGCCGATTTCAAGCCGACATCCAATGATCCTCAGACAGGATCGCTGAAGAGCGCATTTGATACGACGCTGTTCAACGACTTGTCGAACGCTGGCATCTTTGACATGGTTTCAAAGAGCATGGCTCCGCCGATCATGCCTGGCTCGCCGCAGGAGATCCAGCTCGCACAGTGGTCTGGTGCTCCCTCAAATGCGGACATGGTTGCGTTTGGCGCGATCAGTGTAGCGGATGGCAAGGTAACAGCTTATGGCTACCTCTTCGACGCCAAGAACCAGCAGTCTCCACAGATTCTCGGCAAGCAGTACAGCGATAACGCGACGGTGGACAATGCGCGTATGATCGCGCACCGCTTTGCCGATGAAATCATCGCACGCCTGGGTGGCATCGCCGGCATTTGCGAAACGAAGATCTACTTCGTTTCCGCCCGTGGCGGCAATAAAGAGATCTGGGTGATGGACTATGACGGTCAAAACGAGCATGCAATTACACACCTCGGAACCATCTCGCTCTCGCCGCGTATCGCTCCGGACAATTCCCGCGTTGCATTTTCCAGCCTCGGCAAAAATGGCTGGTCCATCCACATGTATTCGCTGCTGCTGAACCGCGCTGTCGGGTTCAATTCTCCCGGCGGCACGACGATCTCTCCAGCGTGGTCGAGCGACGGCGGAAAGCTTGCCTTCTCTTCCGCGCGTGATGGTGATTCGGAGATTTATACGACGGATGCCAGTGGCGGCGGTGCACGCCGGCTGACAGCGTTTCACGGTCCCGATGTTTCACCGGTGTGGAATCCGAAGACGAACGCGCAGATTGCCTGGGTAAGCGGCCGCACCGGATTGCCGCAGATCTACATCATGGACTCCGATGGCGCCAATGTGCAGCGAATGACGGATGGCGGCTATGCCACGTCGCCGTCGTGGTCGCCAAACGGGCAGTATCTTGCTTTCGCATGGAACCGCAAGTATGGGCCCGGCGCCCCCGGCGGCCAGGATATCTATATCATGGATATCGCCAGCAAGCGGTGGACCCAGCTCACGCACGATGCTGGCCGCAACGATTTTCCTTCATGGTCACCGGATTCCCGCCATATCGTCTTCCAGCGTGAAGACGGAGGCTCGCAGATCTGGACCATGTTGTCAGACGGTACTGAGCAGCACACACTAACCCACAGCGGCTCTAATTCCATGCCGAACTGGAGTTGGAAGTAAGTTGCAGTTTTTTAATTGGTAGTGAGGGAACGACTCCTCGTCTACCCTGTCTTGGTGGAACTAACGCTCGTTCGAGAGCATTTACAATCAGCTCCCAAAGGAGGAGACCGTGCAACACCTTCATCGTAAGTACATTGTTTCCGTAGTCAGCTTGGCAGCTCTGGTAACAATTGCCGGATGCCACAAGAAAAAGCCCGCGCCGCCACCGCCGCCGCCACCCACCGTTTCCGCACCTGCGCCGACGGCTGAGATCAACGTGAATCCCACGGCGATCAATCCCGGCGACAGCGCCGTGCTGACCTGGAAAACAAACGGGGCTACCGATATTTCAATCGAAGGCGTCGGACAGGTTGCCAGCGCCGGCACGATGAATGTGAAACCGACTCAGTCGACCAACTATCATCTGATTGCACGTGGAGATGGCGGATCGACGGATGCAACCGCACGGTTGACCGTGAACACAGCCGCTCCGCCAAGCAATATGAACGAGAGCGACATGGATGATCAGCTCTTCCATCAGAATGTTCAGGATGTCTTCTACGATTACGACAGCTACGAGATTCGCCCCGATGCATCGCCCATCATCTCGAAGGACGCTGCGTTCCTGAACCAGCACACCGGCATCAAGGTTGTGATTGGCGGATACTGCGACGAGCGCGGATCAACGGAGTACAACCTGAGCCTCGGTGAGAACCGCGCCAACGCGGCCAAGCAGGCGCTGGTGAACGCCGGCGTGAGCCCGGATCGTCTCCGCACCGTGAGTTACGGCAAGGAAAAGCAGTTCTGCACTGACCACTCAGAACAGTGCTGGCAGCAGAACCGCCGTGCTCAGTTCGGCGTGGACCGCTAAATCCTTCTACAATAAACGGCAGCATTGCTAAGCGATGCTGCCGTTTGCATTTGCACTGCACTCAAGATGTTTTTGCCAAGAGCTGGGGATTTTTCTATGCGAAAGACTCTGATTCACCTTACCGCCGTTGCCACACTTGCGCTTCTCTGCCCGGTGCCCAGGGCACATGCCGTCTCCAAAGAAATGGTTCAGTTGCAGACGCAGGTGCAGAATCTGCAGGATATGCTGCAGCGTCTGCAGCAATCGAATGACGAGCGCATGGGCGTGTTGCAGCACCTTGTCGAGCAGACTGCCGACAACGTCAACCGCATGTCGCAGACGATGAACACGCTGCAGGAGCAGATCAAGTCTCAGGGCGAAGGCGGCAACAAGATCGATCAAATGTCCGGCCAGATGCAGAGCATGAACGATTCCGTCGACGAGCTGAAGTCGCGCATCTCAAATCTGGACAAGACACTGCAGAGCATCCAGGCTCAATTGCAGAACGTGAGCAGCCAGCCTGCAGGCGGTGGCGTTCCACAGAACAATGTTCCAGCCGGCCAGCCGATGCCAAACTCCGGCCCCGAGGCGAACGCCCCTCCGGCGCAGCCTCCGGCCCCGCCTGTCGATCAGCTCTACCAGGGCGGACTGCGTGACCTCAACAGCGCTAAGTACGACGTGGCCGCAGGCGAGTTCAGCGACGTGTTGAAATACTACCCGCAGGACAATCTCGCTGGAAACGCGCAGTTCTATCTTGGCGAAATTGCCTATCGTCAGGGCGACTACAAGACGGCGATCCAGAATTACGACGCTGTCCTGGAACAGTTTGCCGGAAATCCGAAAGCCCCGGCTGCGCAGCTCCACAAGGCAGAAGCGGAGCTGGCGATGAATCAGCGCGACGCGGGTGTCCGCGACCTGCGCAATCTCATCCAGCGCTATCCGCAGACTCCTGAAGCAGCCCAGGCACGCAGCCGCCTGAATGGTATGGGCGTGCGTATTATCGCGCCGAAACCCTCGGCCTACAGCACGAAGCCGCAGTAGAACATTGGCCGGCTGGCAACATAAGACGGCTCAGCATCATCGAAGAGGACTTATGCCTACACATCACGATAGCGATACTCATAAAGGTGCGGTGGAGAGCGAGTCCCCTGCAGACGCTTCCAAGCAGCGCGATCAAAACACCAGCCTCTCCGGACAGCTCCCGCACCGCAATGCCGATCCGTTTATCAAGGATCATGACACTGACAACGACACAGATTACCCTGAACAGAGCGGCACCCCCGAACACAGCGGGCAACGCGAGTAACCGCATCGCACCAGCGTCTCAGCGCGGATAAGCCAGAAGTAGCCGATTCATGGCTCAATTGAGATAACCGACAGCGTATCTTCCAGATAAATCTTATCGGGAGATACGCTGTGCACTTGCGGGCTTTAAAATCACTCACCTTACTTGTTGGAATTACTCTTCCTCTCAGCTCTCACTCCTTATTCGCAGAGGGCTGCTCGTATCCGGACTTAGCCGATCAGCACCACGACGCAGAAACCGTTCAGAAACTTGAATCGGCCTTTATGAATGCATTTCTCAAGGGCGATACGGACTTCGACAAGTGCCTGCTGCTGCCTAACTACGCCGAGATATCCCGCAGCGGCAAATGGCTTGACCTTTCTCGCGAGCTGGAAATCACCGAAAAGAATCGCGGCAAAAATTTGTCGGTTCCGGAAATGCCGAAAGTAGACGTCATCCTGCAGGATGATGTGGCGATCGCGCACGGAGTGTTCACTGCTCCCGGCGCAGATGGCAAATCCCACAGCACTCGTTTCTCTGACACCTACGTGTGGAAAGATGGCAATTGGCACGTCCTCTACACGCAGCAGACACCCGCAGACAACAACTAGGCCATCAGGAGATTCGACATGCGTATTCGCTTTTTCGTGCTGTGCGCGGGACTGGCTTTCTCCACACATCCGTCGCTCTTTGCCGACGATAGTTGCAACTCCCCTTCGCTGTTGAATCAAGACCATGACGAAGCCACTATCCAGCGGCTGGAAGATGCGTGGTCGGCAGCGTACAGCACCGGCGATGTGGAGTTCGAACGCTGCCTGCTTCTACCCAGCTATAGCGAAGTAAAGCGTAACGGGAAGGTTGGCAATCTGACCGATGAGCTGAATGGAGCTGCGAAGAACAAGGGAAAGACCTACACGCCGTCCGGCGCAAAAAGCGAAGTGTCCATGTACGGAGATGTGGCTGTCGCGCACGGCCGTTTCAGCTATCCCGGCCCTGACGGCAAACAGATGACGACCCGATCATCGGACGTGTATGTCTGGAAAGACGCTGGCTGGCGCGTCATCTACTCACACAGACACCCGCTGACAACGATTGACCGTGCGCTGCCTCAGCAGCGCACTATCTTTTCTGAACGAATCCCTTTGGTCGCATTTCTTGAATCGACAACGAGCTTCGAATCGGCCACGATGCGCTGATAATCGTAGTCAGAATGATCGGTCACAATCAGCACGCAATCATATTGCGCCAGATTGTCGAGCGACACTCCATGCATCTCCAGATCGTAATGGCGACCCCGTCCTACATAAGGAAAATATGGATCGTTGTAGGCGACGACAGCCCCCCGATCCTTCAGCAACTCGATGATCGTAAGTGAAGGAGATTCACGCAGATCATCGACGTCCTTCTTGTAAGCAAGGCCAAGAACCAATATCTTCGCGCCCTTCATCGCCTTTGATTGTTCGTTCAGTGCCTCAACCGTCTTATCGACGACGTAGTATGGCATTGCGACATTCACTTCACCGGCAAGCTCAATGAACTTCGTACGGAAGTCATACTGCTTCGCCTTCCACGAAAGATAGAACGGGTCAATTGGGATGCAGTGACCACCCAATCCCGGACCGGGATAAAATGCCTGGAAGCCGAAGGGCTTGGTCTTCGCCGCATCGATCACTTCAAAAATATCGATATCCATGCGATGGCAGAGCTGTTTCAGCTCATTTACCAACGCTATGTTCACGCAGCGATAGATGTTTTCGAGCAGCTTGGTCATTTCCGCTGCTGCCGGTGTCGATACAGGCACGGTGCGATTGAAAATACTTCCATAGACCGAAGAAGCCATTTCAAGAGCGCGTGAACCCACACCCCCGACAACCTTCGGTATATCGCGACGCGCGACAGTGTCATTTCCCGGATCTTCTCGTTCCGGGGAGAACGCTACGTAAAATCCCTTGGAAGCGGCGTCTCTGCTTACGCGAAGCTGACGGCTGTTTCCTTCTTCGAGAATGGGGATTAGAACTTCTTCCGTAGTGCCGGGATACGTCGTGCTTTCAAGAATAACGATCTGGCCTTCACGCAAATGCGGTGCAATGGCGCTCGCCGTATCGCGGATATAACTCAGGTCTGGCTCATGGTGCTCATTGAGCGGCGTTGGCACGCAGATGATGACGGCATCCACACTCGCGATCTCAGAGTAGTCAGAAGTGGCGCGGAAGCCGTGCTTCTGAGCTGCCTGAATCTCCGTTCCCGGAATACGCACGATGTAGGAGCCGCCGGAGTTGAGAGATGAGACCTTCTTCGCATCGATATCAAAGCCCGTCACGGCGAAGCGCTCTTCGCTGAAGAGAAGTGCCAGCGGAAGGCCCACATACCCCATTCCGATGATGCCGATACGGGCGGAGCGGTTCTCAACTTTTTGTGTGAACTGGGACGCCTCGCTTGTTACCACATCTGCCATACTTCTATTCCTTTCAGGCATAAAGCCCTACAGAAATATCATCGCATTTGCGGCAGTCAGATTGCGAACCGGCGAAAGAACTGAGAGGCCGATTCCCCGGCCCCTCGATCATCTATTTTGCAGCGCCTGAGTAGAAATTATCCAGGTCGTGCTTGAAGTCCTTCAGCGCGTCTACATTGAGATACACCATGTGCCCCGATGGGTAGTAGGTGAACTCAACATTCTTTGCCAGGTCGGGCGTCAGCATCATGTGCGAGAGGTCGTATTCGGTGGCGAAGAAGGGCGTTGCCAGGTCGAAGTAGCCGTTTGCTGACATGACTTTCAGCTTGGGGTTTTTGCGGATAGTGTCCGCCAGATCGCCTGCAACGTAAGGCATCGCCTGCTGGCCGCCAAAGCCGCGCCCGGCACCCGCTCCGCGATGCTTCCAGTCCCATTCGCCAATGGAGTTCGCGCTGGGACGATAAGTATCCGTGGTCTCATATTTCAGCTCGCGCGTAAGATAGTCATTCTCCGCGGCGACGAATGCTCCGGAGATGCCAGTGTCGGAAGGATCGTAGCCGGGATATTCGCCTGCGTTGTCGACGTCGGTTCCCTCAAAACGAGCATCGTAGCGGCCAAGAATGTCACCCTCGCCGCGCAGCAGCTCCTTTCGAAAGCGCGTGGGAGAGACACGCAGCTTCGCGTCTTTCACGTACTGCACACTAAGCCCGGTGTACTGGTTAACCTTTGCCGCAATGGCATCAAGCTTGGCGGGCGGAAGCTGGTCGCCTTCCGCCAGCGCTTCGGAGTAATCGCCGCGCGCAAAGCCGCGAACCTCTTCAAGGAAAGGCTTGAGATCGGCAGGCTTATTCTGCAGCTTGTTGTGATACCAGGCAATCGCGGCATAACTCGGCAGGTTATTGATGTACTGCGTGTCCATGCCCGCGGCTAGCTCACCATAATTCAGAATCGACGAGAGCAGAACGATGCCATTCAGCGAGACGCCATTTTCCTGCAGCACTGCTGAAAGTCCAGCAGAGCGCGTGGTTCCATAGGACTCGCCAAAGAGAAACTTGGGTGAGTTCCAGCGCTGATTCACTACAAGATAGCGTTCAATAAATTTGTCGAAAGCCTTCAGATCCTGATCCACTCCGGCAAAGTCTTTCGGGGTCGACTTGCCCACGGCGCGTGAGTAGCCGGTCAGAGGCGCATCGATGAAGACGAGGTCGGTCTTATCCAGCAGGCTGTATTGATTTGGCACTACCTGATAAGGCCCGGCTCCTGTCGCTGCCGGACTGGAAGTCGTGACGCGCACCGGCCCTACCGAGCCCATGTGCAGCCACAGGGTCGCCGCGCCGGGTCCGCCGTTATAGAGAAAGGTAACCGGACGGCTCTTTGCGTCCACTCCGTCTTGCGTATAAGCGATGTAGAAGATGCTTCCGTAGGGCTTCTCTTCCTCGTCACGAATCAACAGCGTTCCTGCCGTGGCAGTGTAGTGAATCGTCTTGCCATCGAGCGTGATCTCGTGATGCGTGACCGAGCTTTTTTCCGGCGGAATAGGCTGCTCTTTTTCGTTGTCATGCTGTTTGGCATCGTCCGGTTTCTTATCCTGTGCGTGGGCAATGGCCTGAGTCCCCAGCAACAGTGCTCCAAGTGAGAGCGTCGCCAGCCTGCGTGGAAGCCTGTTCAATTCACTTTCCTCCAGAAATGTACTCAATTTTTAAAAGGGTTGGTGCCACGGAAGACGTGTGGCACCTGAAATTTGTTTCACGATACATATTGAGACTTGATCACCGGGTTGGACGGCTATGCCATCATCAGGTTTTCGATCTTTACCGGCAGCTCGCGCACACGCACACCAGTTGCATGATAAACAGCAGCGGTGATGGCTGGAGCAATTCCCGCGAGCCCAATCTCACCCACTCCGCGTGCTCCATATTCATTCAGCGTCAGATCCGGGTAATTCAGAAAAGTGACGTCGATCTCCGGTGCGTCGGCGCTGGTCGATACAACATAGTCGGCGAAATTGCTGTTGATCGGGTTGCCGTTTCGCGGGTCATAACGCGTCTCTTCAAAGATGCCCATGCCTACGCCCATCACAATCGCACCCTGCACCTGATTTCGAGCAGGTCCCAGGTTAATGACGCGTCCCACGTCGATGACCGAAACGACGCGGCTCACACGCAAACGCGCAATGCCAGGATCCCAGGTAACTTCCACAAACTGAGCGCCGTAGGAATGCTGCGAATATTTCTGCGCATTGGGATCATCAGATGCCGCGAGCGATTTACCGTTGCCGATAGCACTGCGGATGTTGGCCTGCTTCAGAAGATCCTCAAACGGAACCCCCTGCATCGCCGGCTGATCTTTGGCGTGGATGCGTCCGGCAGTATATGCCAGGTCATCGGGTTTCCGTCCATGGAAAGACGACCCGGCTGTACTGGCAGCGATGCCGAGCATCGTATGAACCGCCGCATTCGAAGCAGCGGCGATGGCCGGAACCACCGAAGCCGTGACCCACGAGCCACCCGAAAGCGGGCCGGCAGGCAAGCTGGTATCGCCGAGCACCACCTGAACCTTATCGACAGAAATTCCGGTCTTGTCGCTGACAACCTGGGCAAAAATGGTATAGGTGCCGGTCCCGATATCCTGCGTAGCACAGCTGACGCGTGCCGTACCGTCGTTGTTTAGCGCCACGGAGACTTGGGCCGCCATCCGAAAAGCTCCCCATGAGGCGCAGGCCATGCCCCAGCCCAGCACTAGATCGCCCTTGCGCATGGAGCCGACGGCAGGGTTACGCTTCGCCCAGCCAAACTTTTCCACGCCTGTGGTCAGGCACTCTTTCAGGTGCCGCGAAGAAAACGGCTTTCCGTTACTCTCATCTTTTTCCGGCTCGTTGCGCAGGCGCAGCTCGACCGGATCCATCTTCAACTTGATAGCCAGCTCATCCATTGCAGATTCGAGCGCATAAAGCCCGGGCACCGCTCCGGGTCCGCGCATCGCAGTCGGCGGACCGATATTGCGTTGAGCTTTGGCGGCACGCAGCAACAGGTTTGGCGTGCTGTAGATGTAGGGCGTGGCTTCGCCGCAGCCCTCATCGTAGTCACTGATCATCGACGTGTGATTGACGTAGTCGTGCTGCAGCGAGACAAGCTTGCCGTCGTGCGTGGCTCCCAGGCGGATGCGTTGTTGCGTGCGGGGGCGATGGCCGACGTTACTGAACATCATCTTGCGCGTAACGACAGCTTTGACGGGCCGGTTCAGCTCGCGGGCAGTCGCCGCAGCCAGCGGAGCGTGCGTCCACGGCCAGAGCTTGCCTCCAAAACCGGAGCCCAGGAATTTCATCACAATCTGCACATTTTCGTTAGGAACGCCGAGAAACTGCGCCATCACCGCCTGGTGATTCAGGAGTGACTGAGTGGTTTCATAAAGCGTGAATTTCTTTCCGTCCCACACGGCAACAGAGGCGTGCAGCTCGATAGGGTTATGCGTCTCGACCGGGGTGACGTATGTTTCGTCGATTTGAACGGGAGCGGCAGCGAAAGCCTTGCCTGCATCGCCCCGATGACTCGTATCAGCCAGACTGCCCCATCCATCGCTGAGATCGGTCGCGACATTCGGTGACTCAGAGGCATATTCCACCTGAACGGTTTCGGCAGCGGCTCTTGCCTGTTCTACGGTTTCCGCGACCACCGCCGCGACAAATTGCCCGCTGTAATAAATCACCTCGTCTTCAAACGGAGGACGGGTTTCATCCACAAAGGCGTCGTCGCTGCCGGGAATCGGCCGGTACATTACCGGAGCGTGGCCGTGGTACATCACGCGCAGTACGCCCGGCATCTTCTCGGCCGCCGACGCATCCAGTTTCGTGATCCTGCCCTTGGCTATCGGGCTGCAAACCGGCACCAGGTAAACCATTCCCGGAAAGCTATAGTCCGACGAATACATGGCCGCCCCGGTCGTCTTCAGTCGGCCGTCGACACGGGGTACGGCCGTACCGATTACAGAGGATGGCTGGGTTTCTGGCGTCTGCATGGAGCTGGCTCCGTGAAATGAAGGATTTACCTACTGATGCCTGGACGTGATCATACCGCAATCGCTAATGTCGCCAAAAGCGCTTAAAACAACGCGAAAATGTCCCGATTTTGCACTTATTTCGCAACGATTTTGCTCTCGGCCATGTATAGTTTTGCCATTGGGTGTTTGCTGTCTTAGTCGAAAAGCACTTTATTTTGAGGACGATGGATTGCAGTTCCAACAGTTCGATGATGCTTACCTCGAAAAACTTCGCACCGGCGATCCCCGCACCGAAGAGCACTTCGTTCAATACTTCAGCGAACTGATTCATCTGAAGTTGCGCTCACGACTGCACTCCAAAGATGCCGTCGAGGATCTCCGACAGGAGACCTTTGCCCGCGTTTTCGTATTACTGAGGGGCAAAGAAGGCGTGCGCAATGCCTCCGCACTCGGAGCGCTGGTAAATTCCATCTGCAATCACGTTCTGCTCGAGTATTATCGGTCGCATTCAAGAAGCGAAGCGATGGAAGACACTTCGGAAATCGACATAGTTGCAGAGAATACAGATGTGCTGGACGAGATGGTTACCAAAGATACGCAGAAGACCGTGCGTCAGATTCTGGAAAAACTAAGCGAGCGTGACCGCCAGCTCCTGAAGAGAGTTTTTCTCGAGGATCGCGACAAAGACGAGGTCTGCGCGGAATTCGGCGTTGACAGGGAGTATCTAAGAGTCCTTCTGCACCGCGCGAAACTATCCTTCAAGTCTTTTTATGTCAAACACATGGCGTCATCCGGGCCTTCAGGTGGAGGCGGCGGCAATTTCGGGCGATACGTTTGGCTTTTTCCTGCACTATTCTGTTGAGGCTCGAAATCCATGGAACACGCTGAGGCAGTAAATCAGTACGCGGTAGAGAAATATCTACTCGGGGAGTTGAGCCCGGAGGCTCGCGACGCCTTTGAGGAGCATTACTTCGGGTGCGAGGAATGCGCTGCCGATTTGAAGATGGCTACCATCTTTATCGCCCAGGCAAAGAAAGAACTGGCGCGCCCGAACGTCATCACCATGCCAGTGGCTGCGGTTAAGGAAAAGCGCAAATTATTTAATTTTCCTTCGATTCTGCGCCCCGCCTTCGCTGTCCCGGCTATGGCGGCCATGCTGCTGGTGATTGCATTCCAGAACGTTGTCACGGTTCCCCATCTGAGGCAGGAGGCTTCCATTGCATCGCAGCCGCAGATTTTGCCCTCGGTGAATCTGGCGGATGGAGGGAGCCGCGGCGCGGAGATTCGCACCGTTATCGCCAGCGCGCAAAAGTCATTCCTGCTCTTTGTAGATGTGCCGACTGATACCCGCTTTTCAGGATATCTCTGCTCGCTGTATGCTCCTTCCGGCAAGCTGATCTGGCAGATCACGGTCCCGCCGTCGCAAGCTATGAACACAGTGCCGATTCAGGTGCCTGCAGAAAATGCGGAAGCAGGTGTCAATACACTGCTTGTTCAGGGAGTTTCCGCTGACGCGCCGAAAACGCCCGTCGATCTCGTGAAGTACCGTTTTCTCTTGCAGATTCGTTAACTTTTCATCCACAAACATGCCCCATAACGGAGATTTCATGGCAGAAAATACGATTGAGAGGACTCATTATTACCACGCCGACGCCAGCGCTATCGGCGGCTACATCACCCGTCCTTTTACAGGCTTTGTTCCCTCCCAATCTTCAGTTTCGCTCCCGCTGGTAGGAGGGGTCATTGAAAGAGAACATAAGGGCCGCAAGTGGAAGAACACGGTCAACTATTCCAATACCAGCACCACTGTATCGGGAAAAAAGCAGGACACAACCGGCCCCTGGATCACGGAGGTGACAGCCGCGATCGATGACCTCAACATCCGGGAAATTATCACAGCGAAGCGCATTGTCGCTCAGCTTTCTGTGGAGCACCCACATGAAGGCCATACGCCAAAGATTTATCTAACCGGCTCGCAGTTTGTTGATCTGCGTATCAGTGGCATCCCGATAACGCCAATTCTCAATTATGACCTTTTTGAAGGCTTTGAAGCCGCGCCAACCGGATATCCAGGAAAGCCCTGGGATGAGCAGAAAAGCCTGCGGAAGCATGTCGAAAGGCAGTACCAAGAGGCCGGCGGTGGCAAAGAGGAGACCCCGGACTGGGTAAGACATCACTTCCACTGGCTCGAATCCGGTGAGAAAAGCAATACTAATGACGGCATCGTATGCTCAATCGTCGACGGCTTCGAAGGAGTACCGAAGAACTTTCCCGGCAAAGTGTTTGCGCACTCCATTTATGTACGCGACTTTGGAAGGATCTTCTTCGGCGAAGTCATCGTGCAGGGGGGAACCTATTCACTTTCGATGATTCGAGTAAAGCTTGGCTCTCCCGTGGGTGGAGCTATCTCGGCGGCTACTGCTCGATCCAATGGAAAAACTTATCCATAATAGTTTTTCTCTTTATTTTGACTACTGTATTAGGCTGCCACGCACGGCGATATTCAAGTCCCCAGGCAGCCTACACAGATATTCAAAATCAGCTCACCCGCGGAAATTTGGCCGGGGCGCAAGAACGACTGCAGGCATTCCTTCAATCCCATCCTGAGCAGCCGCAACCCTGGGATTGGAAGTTTCGCCTGCTCGAAGCAAATCTTAATCTCCTTCAAGGGCTTAACGCTAAAGCACTTTCCCTTCTTTCAAGCAATCTCCAGCCAAACTTAGCTAACACGGACATTGCCATTCAAAGATCGACGATTCGGGCGGTGGCGTATGCACGATTGGGACAAACAACCCTTGCCAATCAGGAGCTAAAGGACGCCCAAAAAATCTCGGATGAGCAGCATTCTTCATTAGCTGCCGAGCTATTTAGAACACGAGGGGTGGTTGCCGTTGAACAAAACGATCTCCCCCTTGCAAGCGAAATGTTCCGCAGATCGCTCGATCTTGCACGACAGCAAACAGATCGTCATATGCAAACCTCTGCCCTTCTCAATCTGGGGGTTATTGCATTACAGCAAGAACACTTTGACGAAGCACTCGAGTGGTCAAAATTAGCAGCGGACGAAGCTCGATTGATTGGCGAGCGGCTCATCCAGGAAAAATCTCAAGGCAATATCGCTTATGCGGACTATGCTTTAGGTGATTTTGAAGAAGCATTGAATCGCTTTCGAGAGGCACAACGAGAAGCTGAGGTCCTCGGATCACCAAATGATGAAGTCGAATGGCTCAATAATGCAGGCTTGTCTCTATACCGTTTGGACGAATACAGCCAGGCGGAAGACTGTTATAAGCGCGCATTGCAGATTGCTGATACTAATCGCTATCTGGACGAAACAATAGAAGCACATTTAGCTCTTGGTTTTCTCTATCTGCAAATTGGAAAGCTAGATGCGGCAATTCAACACGGGCAAGAAGCGCTTACACTTGCTCAGTCCTCCGAGAGGAAGACTGATGAAATTGATGCGCTGTTCCTTCAGGGTCTTATTTTTTTTCGCAAAAATGAGGCAGATAAAGCATTAGATAATTTCAGAAATTTAGCAGCTATCACTACGTTACAGCCATCACAACGCTGGCAGGTGGAAGGCTCGCTCGCAAATGTTTACGCGGTAACCAATCGGCCAGCAGCTGCAGATAAGTGGTACCGCCAATCTATAACGACGTTTGAGACTCAGAGAGAAACTATCAAGCAGGAAGAGTCGAAACTGCCGTTCTCAACAAATGCAAACCAGCTTTATGACGACTTCATTCGCTTCCTCATAAATCAGAAACGAACCGATGAAGCGCTTCAATGGCTCGATCTTGGACGGGCGCGGACACTTGAGGAAGGGCTTGGCGTCGCTTCTCCGAATTTCAAGGCTGCGGCACTAAAGAAACTGGATGCCCCTGCGATTGCTCGCAGGCTGCATGGCACGATTCTGGTCTATAACCTGGCGTCTGAGGAGTCATACCTTTGGGTAGTTACTCCTGCAGGTACGCGTTTCTTTAAGCTGCCGCCTCAGGCTGAAATCAATAAGCATGTCGAAAACTACCAGCGCGCCATTCTCGATTCCCGCGACACGTTGGCCAGTTCTTACACAGATGGAATGGCGCTTTACCGGATTCTGGTAGAGCCTGCAGCTTCATTCATTCCAAAAGACTCTACGGTTTACATCATCCCTGACGGAAGCCTGACGACTCTGAATTTTGAGACATTGCTCGCACCAGGCGGCGGCATTCACTACTGGCTTGAAGATGCGACCATTACCGATGCCAGCTCAATGAAGCTTCTTGCGGCGTTTCATCCGGAGAGCCGCCAGAAAACAGCGAAGAAGCTATTGCTGATCGGGAACCCTGTTTCACCGGACGAGAAATTCCCGGACCTGCCTAATGCTCAGGCAGAAGTAAGCGACGTGGCTCGACATTTTCAAACCGCGGAGGAAGACGTTTTTACCCAAAAGCAGGCGCTTCCGTCGATCTACGCCGGCAGCGATCCCGGGCAGTTTTCCTATATTCATTTTGTTGCGCACGGTACGAGCAGCAGCGCCAGCCCGCTCGATTCGGCAATTGTGCTGACGCGCACGCCATCGAATCCTGATGCTTTTAAGCTCTATGCGCGCGACGTGATCCGGCACCCTCTTCACGCAGACATGGTGACCATTTCGGCCTGCTATGGCTCGGGATCACGTGTCTACGGTGGCGAGGGTCTGGTTGGCCTTTCGTGGGCATTCCTCCGAGCCGGCGCCCATTATGTAGTGGGTTCCTTGTGGCAGGTCAGCGACGCCGCGGCTCCCCAACTCATGGACAGAATGTATAGCGAGTTGGCTGCAGGACGCTCGCCGGACATTGCATTGCGCGATGCCAAACTCGCAATGCTGCACTCCCAAGGTGTCTTTCGTAAGCCCCTATATTGGGCAACATTCCAACTCTATGGCGGAACCTGAGAGCGCCTGGTATTTTCTTTACGAATCCTATGTAACGGTGGTATTACTTCCGTCACCATAAAGTTGTAACTGCAAAATTCGCATCCGGCGGTGCCTCGGGCGCCTGCTCAGACGCTGGCACGACGGAGTATGTTAAATGCTCCTGGAATCCGATAGGATTTCTCGGCTTTTCATCCCAACTTGAATATGTTGATCGGAGGAGAAATGTCGCGTAGCAAGGATCTTACTCAGGCAAGCCATTCGGAGAATTCCGAACAGCCTACTTCCCAGGATTTCGCAGAGTTGCAAGAAGATCGAGTCACAAACGGTTGTAGAGAGGGTGAAAACGTTTCTCTGGTCGAACAAATTCTTGAATTTCTGGACAGATATCCAGCCTGTTTTGTAGCCCCGAACGTGATGCCCGGTCTAACCCATAGCTGACGATTTTTCGAACGCTTGAAGATCAGGCGTTCTTCGAACGCGCCAGCAGTTCGCGTACAGCATCTTCACCGATCTGCGAAAAATCGCGATAAAAAGAACTGACAGCAGGAAAATGCTCGGAAAGACGCAGGCAGACAAATTCATCTGCGTGTGCCTCGATCTGCTGTCGCGCTGCCGACGGCGCCACAGGGACTGCTACGATGACTCTGGCAGGATTTCGTGCCCGCACAACCTGGATGGCGACGAGCATACTGGAACCTGTGGCAATTCCATCGTCGACCAAAATCACGTAAGCGCTTGCCAGACTCGAGGGTGATCCTGTTTTCCTGTAAATGGATTCGCAGCGGTGAAGTTCGCCTTCTTCTCTTTGGATCGCAGCGGATAGCTCGCCTTCGCTGATGCCGAGTTCGCGCACCAATGCGTAGTCGAGAATTTTGACTCCGTTTCCGGCGATAGCACCCATAGCGAGTTCGGGCTGAGCGGGCGCTCCCAACTTGCGCACGAGCAGGACATCCAGCGGAAGATTCAGGGCCTTGGCGATCTCATAAGCTACCGGAACGCCGCCTCGGGGCAGCCCGAGGACGACGGCGTCGTTACGGTCGGCATACCGGGATAATTTCATGGCGAGGAGTTGGCCGGCTTCCCTTCTGTCCCGAAACATTTCGGCCCCCTTCATTCAAGGACGCAACTTCATGAGCCTTTACATTCGTCTATTTCTATGGATGCTAGTGCGGCCTTTCGTGGAAAATGCAGCTGAGTGATAAGAAAAGCTTGCCAATTGTAGGGCATCTTGAATACTTTGGCTGCCGGAGGTTGGATGCCCGGGACCCTTGGAGCTCTTTGTGAGACCTATCCTCAGGAGCGGCGCGTTGCCCTTGTTCCCCGCCAGTGCGAGGCGCTGAAGAAAGCTGGACTTGAGGTTGTGATTGAGCAGTCGGCGGGCGTGCCAGCCGGCTTTCCAGATGAGATGTACATCGCGCGCGGGGCACGTATCGGAAGCCGCGAAGATGTGTTCCGCGAGGCCGATATCATCGCCCAGGTGCGCTGCCTGGGGGCGAACCCCGACGCTGGTCGTGCCGACCTTCCACTTCTGAGACCGGGACAGACGCTGATTGGCTTTGGTGAGCCGTTGACGGCGCTGCAGGAAGCCTCGCAGCTGGCATCTGCAGGTGTTTCGATGCTGGCGCTGGAGCTGATTCCCCGCATTACACGTGCGCAAAGCATGGACGCTCTTTCTGCGATGGCAACCATCGCAGGATATCGCGCCGTGCTGATTGGCGCGATGCAATTGCCGAAGATGTTTCCGTTGCTGATGACGGCAGCCGGAACGATTACTCCGGCGAAGGTCTTTGTTCTGGGCGTGGGTGTGGCCGGACTGCAGGCCATTTCCACGGCGCGGCGGTTGGGTGCGGTGGTTTGCGCGTACGATGTGCGTCCTGCGGTCAAGGAGCAGGTGGAGAGCGTCGGCGCCAAATTCGTGATGCTCGACGTGGATGCGAAGTCCTCGGAAGACAAGGGCGGCTATGCCAAGGCGATGGATGAGGATTTCTATCGGCGACAGCGCGAATTGCTGACCGACGTGCTGAGGGAGCAGGATGTCGTCATCACCACGGCGGCAGTACCAGGGCGCAAGTCTCCGATTCTTATTACGGCGGAGATGGTTGAGGCTATGCCGGCAGGCTCAGTGATCGTGGATATTGCTGCTGAACGCGGCGGCAATTGCGAACTCACCAGGCCCGGCGAAACCGTAGATCATAATGGCGTCAGCATTCTCGGCCCGCTGAATATCCCTTCCACCGTTGCTTATCATGCCAGCCAGATGCTCTCGACTAATATCACGGCGGTGGTAAAGCTGCTGCTGCGCGACGGCAATATTTCGCTGAATCTTGAGGATGAAATCATTCGCGAATCCCTGGTCACACATGCGGGAAAGATCGTGCATCCGAAAGTTGTTGAACTGCTGGGCGCGTCGCAACTTACGGGCGAGGTGAAGACATGAGTTCATATGAAGTTGCTCTGTGGGTGTTCATGCTGGCGGCGTTCCTCGGCTTCGAGTTGATACGGCGCGTCTCGCCTTTGCTGCATACCCCGCTCATGTCGTTAACCAACGCGATCTCAGCGATTGCGGTCGTTGGCGCGATTCTTATAACCGGATCGAAAGATGCTTCGATGCTCACGCGAGTGCTTGGATTCACAGCGGTGGTGCTCTCGACGATTAACGTGGTCAGCGGCTATCTCATCACCGACCGCATGCTGAAGATGTTCAAGAAGCGGGGGGCTGAAAAGAAATGATGGAGAGCATCTTCCCTGTCCTTTATCTTTTGGCTTCGGCCAGCTTCATTCTTGCAATCAAGTGGATGAGTTCTCCCACGACTGCGCGCCGGGGCGTGTTCGTTGGGGAAATCGGCATGCTGCTGGCAGTTGTGGGAACACTGCTGCGGGCCGAGGTTGTCAACTATCAATGGATATTCATCGCGTTCTTCATTGGCGCGGCGATCGGCGTTCCTATCGCGTATTACATGCCGATGACGGCGGTGCCGCAGCGGACCGCTTTTTCGCATGCTTGCGGCGCGCTGGCGGCAGCACTGATCGGCGCAGCCGAATATTACCGGCAGAAGCCGCACGGCGTCGTCATGATCGCGCTGATCGTCGAGATGCTGCTCGGATTCCTGACATTTACAGCCAGCATGATGGCCTTCGGCAAACTGCAGGAGACGTTGCCGCAGCGTCCCATCACTTTTCGCGGACAGAATTTTGTAAACCTTGGGATCCTTCTTGCCGCTGTCGTGATAGGCGTGATGCTCATTCTTTCACCAGAGCGTACCTGGCTCTTTCCGATCTTTGCGGTGCTGTCACTAGCCTTTGGTGTGTTGCTGATTATTCCCATCGGCGGCGCAGATATGCCGACGGTGATTGCGCTGCTTAATTCTTATGCAGGACTTTCGGCCAGCGCGATGGGGTTTGCGTTCGATAACAAGCTTCTGATCGTTGCCGGAGCACTGGATGGTTCCTCCGGATTTATTCTTGCCGTGATCATGTGCCGGGCGATGAATCGCTCGTTCAGCAACGTACTCTTCGGCGCGTTTGGAACGATTCAGACAGCGGTAACGAAGACGACGGAGCGGCCTGTTCGCTCAGCTTCTGCCGAAGAGGCTGCGGAGATTCTGGATGCGGCGCGCAAGGTCGTCATCGTACCCGGCTACGGGATGGCTGTTGCGCAGGCGCAGCACAAGCTTCGGGAACTGCACGATATTCTCACCAAGCGCGGCATCGAAGTGAGCTTTGCCATACATCCAGTTGCGGGACGCATGCCAGGACATATGAATGTATTGCTGGCGGAGGCTGACGTTCCCTACGACCGGTTGATTGAGATGGACGAGATCAATCCAGAGTTTCCGCGAACAGATGTAGTGCTGGTGATCGGCGCGAACGACGTGGTGAATCCTGCGGCGCGGTTTACGGCAAACAGTCCCATCGCCGGTATGCCTATCCTGAATGTCTATGAAGCGCAGACGGTGATGGTGATCAAACGAAGCATGAGTCCGGGCTTTGCCGGAATCGATAACGATCTGTACTACATGGATAAAACCCTGATGCTGTTTGGCGATGCCAAGGCTTTTGTATCAAGCATTGTGAAAGAGCTGAATGCGGTTGCAGCGGGATCTTAGCGCACAATCCGTCATTCTGACCCTGAACGCAGTGAAGGGGAAGAATCCACAGATAGCGGGCGGCTGTCGTGACGCCAAGGTTTCTCATGAGAAACCTTAACCAGCCACAGCACACGAAATATTCTCTGGATTCTTCGTCGCTTCTCTCCTCAGAATGACGCCACGGGGATGGCTCCCTCGTGCCTGACGAATCCATGAATCAGCAGCTGATTCCGGCTTTTTTGAGTGAGTCTTTCAGGCCCTGCATGCTGATGCGGGTCGATGCCTCTGGAGTTCCGGCGCCACGCCAGTGGGTTTCAAGGCTTACGGCGTAGTGGTAGCCGTCGCGTTTTAGAGCCTTGAACTGGCCCACCCAATCGATAATGCCTCCACCTACGGGCTCCCATTCGAATTTGCCGTCGGCCTGACGTTTTACGTCTTTGCAGTGGCAGTGGCCGATGCGGTCTTTCGGCAGCTTGTTGTAGGCGTCAGGATAGGGAACGTTGCCGGGGAAGGTTCCAGCATTCCCTGGGTCCCAGTTGAGCATGAAGTTTTTGTTGGGAATTGCCTTCAGGACTTCGACTGCCTCTTCTCCGGTGCCGGTATTGCAGGCCATTTCGTTCTCCAGGAGCAGAATTACGCCACTTTTCGCGCATTTATCTGCCGCTTCGCGCAGTTTTGCATTCATTGCCGCACGGTAAGGCTTGGGATCGTCGAGCCGCCAGAAGTCGAAGCAGCGGACGCGGTCGGTGTTAAAGCTTTTGGCGAGCTCGATGCAGTGGTCGAGCAGCGTGTCTTGCTGCTTGAAGTCGAAATCGGCGTGGAATTGATCGCGACTGGGACTGTGCTTGGAGAGCGGCGCTCCGGGCCAATCGACCTTGAAGAGCGGGCTGGCGATATCCGTAACGCGGAGCTTGTATTTCGCAAGAATTTTCTGTGCTTCAACAATCTGGTTCGCATCGAGCTCGGTAACGTTCTTGTTCCACATGGCACGAAGCTCGATCCAGCTCAGGCCGAAGTCCTGAGAAGCGATCTGGCAGGCGCGGTCGAAATCCTGCGTCAACTCGTCGTTGATCACCGACAACCGAAAGGGGCAGCTGCTGTCTGCTGCAAACGATGGCAAGCTCGCAGTCATACCTGCGGCTGCCATACCCAGCACAAATTCACGACGGGACACGGACATCGATCATTCCTCCGTTGATAAGAATACGTTGTGTTTGAGAAGCTTGCATTCACGGGTTGCCCGGGGCTAAAGCCCTCAGATGTTTCGTGCTTTTCACCGGGCTAAAGCCCGGTGCTTCTACCCTGTGATCGTTGCGTCTTTGAGACCTTCGATTTGCTGAGGGCTTGCTCTCCCACCCTTTCGCGAAGAACGCGAAAGGATGGGGCACCCGGGTGGCATTCTTCACTACGCTCACGGGATCCCAGGTCTCAGAAGCGAGACCTGAGGCTCCTACGTCGTTCCTATTACTTTCTTTAGTTCCCTTCATCAGAAGCGGATGGTGCCTGAGAGTTGCAGTGCTCTTCCGCCTCCTGTGCCGTTCACGCCGGAGCCGCTGCCGGTTGTCGCCGTGACCTGACCGAAGGTGCTGCTGGTGATGGAATTGCTCGGGTTGGCGAATTGTGGAGTGTTGCTCAGCTGGAAGGCATCGACGCGGGTTTCAAGCGAGAGGCTCTCCCAGATAGGAAATGTTTTGAAGGCTGAAATATTGTCCTGGATGAAGCCGGGACCATAGAACTCGTTGCGACCGGTGTTTCCGAGGACCGATCCATATTGAATCGGGCATGGAGTACCTGTGCAACCGGCCGGCTGCGTAAAGCTGCTGGTATCGAACCAGTTGTTTCCTGTGCCGATGCCATGCAGCACGTGGAATGGCTTTACCAGGTTCGTGGTCTGCTGCTGTCCAGGCGTGTTGATGGTGCCTCCATTTGCCGTCATCGTAAACGGAATACCCGAGACAACGGAGATAATGCCTGAGAGTTTCCAGCCACCGAGCGCGACAGAGGTAACGCCGCTGCTCAGCCAACGCTTCCCTTTTCCGAAGGGCAGCTCATAGGTAAAGCTCTCTTCGAAGTTGAGACGGCGGTCGTAATCGTTGGGAGCATAGTTGCGGTGCTGATCGAGCCAGAAGGTCAGGCCGCCATCGTCACCACTCTGATAGCCGAGTCCTTTACCCCAGGTAAAAGCCGTGCTTGTGGCAAGGCCGTTGGTGAAGCGGCGCGTCAGCTGGGCCTGCAGCGATTGAAAGTTGGACGAGTAACCAAGGAACTGTGCGGTGGTGCTGGCGCTGCGTCCGAAGGCAATGTATTCGGGTTCACCTTTCGTTCCAAGGTTCAGGGCTGGAGGCAGGTTGATGTTCTGCGCGGTACCGATGTCGACGCCGTGGTTGGCTACATAGGCAAGCTGCAAGTTGAATTGCGCGGGCAATGCCTGTTGCACGACGAGATTCCACGATTCCACGTAGGGATTTTTATAGTTTTGCGGAATGACGATATAGGACTGGCTGATGGGTGCGGGGAGGATTCCGCTCGTGGGAACGTCAATGGGCTTAGGAGCCGGGAAGCCTGCCTGGAAGGTGGCTATGCTTCCGTCATCGAGAACAGCAGCGGTGTACGAGCCAATGGGCTGGTAGCTGTTGTTGGCGCGCACTGGGTAGTTATAGGCGTAAGTGTTATCGGGAAACGGCATGTAGCTGATGCCGAAGCCGCCGCGGACGACTGTCTGTTCACTGGCGCGGTAAGCAAAGCCAAGACGTGGGGCGAAGTAGCGGTAGCGGGTTTCCATGCCGAGATTGGAAGGATTGCCGCCGACGCCGGCGATGACCAGCGTGTTGTTGGTCGGATCATAGTTGGAGAAGCCTCCGGATTTGCCCGGAGTTGCCGGCGGATAGAATTCCCAGCGCACGCCAAGATCGAGAGTGAGCTTAGAGGAAGCCTGCCACTTGTCTCCGGCAAAGGCGAAGAACCACCACTGGCGGTATGCGGGCGAATAAGTATTGACGTCGCGGCCTACCTGGCTGGGAACATCGAGCAGGAAGCTGGCCATGTCATTTGCGAGGTTCGTTTTTCCACCGAGAATCGAGGTCTGGTCCTCAGCAAATGTAATGACGCCGCGCGGGCTAAAGGTCTGGTCCTGCAGGAGATTGTCCTGGATACGGCGGAGATCGCCACCGAACTTTATGGTGTGATTGCCGATGATCTTCGTCCAGTGGTTGACGAAGTCGATGTTGGCTTCGCCGCGACGCCACGGTACGGAGGCAGAGTAGCCGATGATGGGACTGCTGAAAGAGCCGAGGCTGATGCCCACCTGTCCACTGGTGAACGGACTGATGTTTACGCCGGGGATGCCGATGGCGGTTGCATCATCGGAGCCGTAATCGCTGGGTTGGGCATCGCTGTGATAATGAGCAACGCCGAAACGGACTTCCGTCAACAACGTTGGCGAGAATGCGCGGTCGTAATTCAAACCGGTGCTGAAGGCGTTCTGCAAGCCAGTTCCCTGAAATGCGCCCTGCGCAGGACCGCCGCCCATGGAACCGAATACTGGCGCCTGGAAAGTATTTACCTTCTGATAGCTGTAGCGTCCGCTGAGGTGGTCTTTCTCGGTGATCTGCCAATCAATTTTTGCGTCGTAGGTGTCGGCGGTTTTCTGGAATGGCAGGACGGCGAAGTAGTTGTTGGTGGGTGATGCCAGGCTCGATGGCGTGTTGGGTGCAGGCAGGAGATGAAGCAGATTCAGCGACACAGGATTTATACGACCGACGGGAATCTGGTTGTTAGGAAACGGAGTTCTTCCGCTGCCATCGGCGTTTCCGGTTGAGGGATCGTAGATCTGGCCGGTTCCGTCGGCCTTGAGAGGTGCGCTGAGGTCGACGTATCCACTGCCATTATCGGTATAGAACTGCGTGGGAGGAATGGTCAGGGTGTTGGAGTTGGCTTCGTGGTCGGAGGTACGGTAGTAGTCGCCATAGAAGAAGAGCTTGTTGCGGATAATCGGTCCACTGACATTGCCGCCGAAGTAATTGTAGGCCACGTGCCCCACGCTCTTGGCGAAATACGGACGCGCATCGAAGACGCTGTTCTGCAGATACTCTGTCGCGGAACCGTGGAAGGCATTGGCTCCGGACTTCAAGGTCACATTGGTGACGGCGCCAATGGCTCGGCCAAGCTCGGCTTCAAAGTTGTTGGTCGAGATGTCGACGGTTTGGATGGCGTCGGCTGGCGGAATCATGATCTGCAACAGCCCGGTGCGCTCGTCATCATCGATTCCCTCGATCTGATAGCTGTTGCCCATACGCGGGACACCGTTGACTTCGGTCTGCAGTGAGCTTTGCGCATTAAAAAACTGCGAGTGCTGGAAGGTGGCTGGCGTGGTGCCGGGCACGAGGTTCAGCATGCCCTGGAAGTTGCGGTTTACGCTGAGCGGCATGTCCTCGATATGGCGCGCCTCGAACTTCGTGCTCACGTCGGCACGGTCGGTCTGCAGGATGGGAGGCGCGTCGGTCACGGTCACGGTTTCGGAAGCGCTTCCAGGCTCAAGTGAAAGATCGACGCGGGTGGCCGTGTTGACGATCACGTCCACACGGGCGCGTGTCTCTTTTTTGAAGCCGGAGGCCTCAGCGGTAACGGAATATGCGCCAGGAGGCAGGTCAGGAAAGGTGTAATTGCCGCTCTCGTTGGTATTGGCTATGTGGCTGATCCCTGTGGCCAATTCCAGGATGCTCACTTTGGCGCTGTTGACGCTGGCGCCTGACTTGTCACTTACGCTGCCGAGCAGCGTTGCCGAGACTGCCTGAGCGTTTGCTGCTGACCATGTGCCGCTGAAAAGGACGGCGAGCAGCAGGAGAAGTGCGATGCGGTTGAACTTCGATGAGGTTGAAAAGTTATGCCTGCGATTGCGAGAAACTCGCAAACGAGAAAACTTGGGCTGCATGTCTATCCTCCCCGAATGTGAAGCCGGCTGCTTCTTTGAGGCCCGGGCGAAACAAGGACATCAATGTTGGGTCCACAAAAGAAGTCATTTACAAAACACGCGAAAGTTATCTGCGTGGTGATATTGTTGTCAAGCTGTAAGGCAGATTTTCTGGAGCAAACATTCGGTTTTATCAGGAAACAGCCGATGATTCTAAAGGTAGATCAGCGTGGTAGAGTAGATTCGCATCCGGTAAAGCTGCCTGACAGCCGTTTATCAAAGGGCTATTTAGCAGGAACTGGAATGAATTATCACGGCGAGGTTTCGATGCTCGATCCGATTATCAATAAGCGCCTCTATCAGCAGGTGGCCGAGCGAATTCGACGCCAGATAGAGACGGGGACACTCTCGGCGGGAGATCGGCTGCCCGCGGAAAAAGACCTGGCGCACCAACTCGGCGTCAGCAGGCCGACTGTGCGCGAGGCCTTAGTGGCGCTGGAAATTGCAGGATTTGTGGAGATCCGCACCGGCTCGGGGACTTATATCATCCAACGCGGAAGGCTCCTGCCTCCGATGCTGGATGCCGGCCCTGGCCCGTTTGAGCTGCTGCATGCTAGGTTGCTGATTGAGGGAGAAGTGGCGTCTGAAGCGGCGATCCGGATGACAGATAGCGATCTGGCCGCGGTTGAGGCGACGATCCGTGAGATGGAAACGATGATTCTTGCTGGAGAGCATAGCCGCGCAGCCGACCAGAAGTTTCATGTACTGATTGCGAACGTGTCGGGAAACAGCGTTCTGGCCGAACTGGTTTCGAACCTGTGGCAGGGAATGTTTTCTCCCATGTTTTACAAGATGAGCGAGCTTACTGGTCTGATCGCGAACCAGGAACTGGCCCTGGCAGAACACAAGGCGATTTTTGCCGCGCTGGCGACGCATGATCCAGTGGGAGCACGCGCAGCGATGCGGCGGCATTTGAAAAGCGTGGAGATGGTACTGGCTAAAAACAGCGGCACTTTCATCTCCGGTAAAGGCTCCGCTGTTTAGGCGATAGGACTTTTCTTCATCGCGATTCAAACCGTATGTCTCCCCCAGCGAGACGCGAACGCCGCGCAATGCAGACACAAGGCATGCGCATTTGATACATCATTCATGTAGCTGCTGAAAGTTTCGGCGGTACAGGGCAGTGATGGAATTCTTCATGTCGATTTGCATATCGGTTCATCGAGCAATTTTTTCCCGCAGTTTATTGCGGCGCGTCTTCGTCTGCTTTCTGTTTTTGTTGCCTTGCTGCGTGGCTTTCGATGCATTGGAGGCGCAGTCGCTGCCATGGTCGCAGCGGATGTCGGATACAACGATCAAGCGGTGGCCTAACGGTAATTACCTGCCGAAAGACAAGCCGTGGGCCTGGAACTACGAGCTAGGCGTGCTGCTGCAAGGGATGGACGATGTGTGGTATCACACGGCGGATGGCGCTTATTACTCGTACATCAAGGATTCCATCGATCCATTTATCAATGCGGATGGCTCTATTTCCACCTACAACGCCGGAAACAATGCACTGGACGATCTGGTGCTCGGGCGTGAGTTGCTTTTGCTCTATGGCGTTACGCAAAACGCAAAATATTACAAGGCGGCAGTTCTTCTGCGGCAGCAATTGAATACGCATCCTCGCACAGCGGATGGAGGATTCTGGCATAAGCAGCGTTACCCGCAGCAAATGTGGCTCGATGGCCTGTACATGGCCGAACCTTTTTACGCGCAGTACGCGGTTACGTTTCATGAGCCACAGGATTTCGCAGACATCACAAAGCAGTTTGTGTTGATGGAAGAACATTCACGGGATGCGAAGACGGGCCTCTTGTATCACGGATGGGACGAGACAAAGCAGCAACGATGGGCAGACAAGAGTACGGGCATCTCTCCGAATTTCTGGGCACGCGGCATGGGCTGGTACATGATGGCGCTGGTCGATACGCTTCCCTATTACTCACAAGATGATCCGGGACGCGAGAAGCTGCTTGCGATTTTGCAACGGCTCGCGGTTGCTGTTGCCAAGTATCAGGATAAGAAGAGCGGGCTTTGGTACGAGGTTGTTGATAAGCCGAAGGAGAAAGATAACTACCTGGAATCCTCGGCTGCCTGCATGTTTACTTATGCTTTGGCAAAGGGCGTACGGCTTGGCTATCTTCCGCAAAGCTACTCCGCTAACGCTTCGCGCGCTTATGCAGGCATCCTGAAACAATTTGTCTCTGTCGATGCAGATGGTGCGGTCACGCTCTCGAAAACGGTGAAGGCTATCGGCCTGGGCACGGATGCGGTTCATGATGGAAGCTACAAATATTATGTGAGCCAGGATGTCGTGAGCAACGATCCGAAGGGCGTTGGCGCATTTCTGATGGCGAGCACCGAGATGGAAGCTGCTGACACTGCCCGATTAGGTCGGGGTAAGACGATTCTGCTGGATGCGTGGTTTAACAGCCAGACGCGCAAGAATGCTGCCGGGCAAGTGGTTTCGTACCACTACAAATGGGATGACTACAGCAACAGCGGGTATTCGCTCTTTGGGCACCTTCTGCGCGAATACGGGCTCACTACTGACACGCTTTACAAAGCACCCACCATACAGGATCTGAATAAGGCGCAGATTTACCTGATTGTTTCTCCAGACAACATTGACTGGAATAAGAACCCGCACTACATGAATGAGCCGGATGCAACGCAGATTGCCGATTGGGTGAAGCAGGGTGGCACACTAGTCATGATGGAGAACGACACCACTCACGCTGATCTTGACCACTTCAATATACTCGCTGAGCATTTTGGTATGCACTTCAACAGCGTTCTTCGCAATGCTGTGGACGGCGAAAAGTATGAAATGGGAAGAATCGATGTAAGCGGCGACGGGCAGGTTTTCCACGCTCCACATGTCCTATTCATGAAGGAAATCTGCACGTTGACATTGAAGGAGCCGGCGACAGCGGTCTGGAGCAATAAAGGCGATGTACTTCTTGCTGAAGCGAAATACGGTAAAGGGAGAGTGATCGGCTTTGTAGATCCCTGGCTCTATAACGAATACGCAGATGGGCGAAAACTTCCGAAGCCTTATGACAACTTTGACGGCGGTAAAGAATATGTTCGCTGGCTGCTCGAACAACTTCCTAAGGCACACTCATACTTTTGATTCACTTGTCAGGACTATTTCATGAGAATGCACTTGCTTGCCGATCCAGTTCGTTATCAACGGATGACGACCTCTGAGTTGCGGGAATCTTTTTTGATCGACTCGCTCCATCAACCTGGATCGATTCAACTCGCTTACGTAGATCTTGATCGTGCCGTGGTCGGCATGGCTTCGCCTGGAGAGCAACCCCTAACACTGCAGACCGATGAGGCACTGAAGGCAACGTACTTTACTGAGCGACGCGAACTGGGAGTGCTGAATATCGGCGGCGCAGGCAGCCTATCTGTTGGCGACACAACTTATGAGACGGAGAACCTTGATTGCCTATACATCGGGCGCGGCAATCCGCATATTTCCTTTGCGTCGAAAGATAACTCGTCCCCCGCACTCTTCTATCTACTGAGTTATCCGGCGCACACAAGTTATCCAACGGCGATCGTGCGCAAGACTGACGCCAATCCGATGGAACTTGGATCCACGGAAACCTGCAATCGCAGGACTGTGTACAAGTACATCTTTCTTGATGGAGCTCCGAGTTGCCAGCTGGTGATGGGCGTAACTCATCTGCAACCCGGCAGCGCGTGGAACACGATGCCGGCTCATACGCACATGCGGCGATCTGAGATATATATGTATTTCAATCTTGCTCCGGAGGCGCGTGTCTTTCACCTCATGGGGCCAGGCGATGAGACGCGCCATTTGGTCATGGAGAATCACGATGTCGTCGTCTCTCCGGGATGGTCTATTCACGCTGGCGTTGGAACCGAAGCCTATAGCTTTTGCTGGGGCATGGGTGGTGAAAACCAGGATTACAGTGATATGGATCCGGTTTCAGTTGAACGAATGCTGTAAGAGGAGACCTCAATGAAGAGAACTATTTCAGTGGCGTGCCTAGTATTGGTTTCAGGATTTACCGCTTACGCTCAAAGCAGCGCTGCGAAGATCGATTATTTCTCCGCGCAAGACATTCAGAAGCAACTGGCTGATCTTGATGCGAAGGCCGAAGCTTCCGGAGGCAGCGGATCGACATTGGGAGAATATGCAAATCATCAGTTGAAGTTGTCAGTGCGCTCGTCGAGCGGCGGAGCCGAAATGCACGCGCACTATGCGGATGTATTCTATGTGACGCAGGGCAAGGCTACGCTGATTACCGGCGGCACCATCACAGACGCGAAGACGGATGATAGCGGCGAGACAAAAGGCAATGAGATCACGGGAGGATCAACGCGAGTGATCTCTGTCGGCGATGTTGTGAATATTCCGCCGGGAACGCCCCATCAATTGAAGATTGCTAAGGGAACGACGTATAGCGCGATCGTTATTAAAGTAAAAACGCAGTGAGAGGATTCACTCTCACCGCGTTCCCCGTTCTACACTCCATCGCGCGGTTTGTTTTTTCTAACGTAATCCGTATCCTGAGTAGGTTCCGCGTCGCATTCGATTGCAATTGTCGTTACCGGATAATCCGGGGCCTTTTCTGGAAGACCGGTAAACTTTGTCTGGAAATCGTCCTGCGTGAATTTCACTTCTGCTCCGGTTTTCAATATGCGCGCAGAAATGACCTTGCATTTTAAGCCGCTGATCGCAACATACTCACCCGGCCAGAAGTGGACATGCATATAGAGCGTATTTCCGGTGCGGGTGAAGCTTGCATAGTTGGAACGCCTCATCTGGCACAAGTCAGACTTATAAATCGTATGCCCATTGGAATCCATCCAACGACCAACTTCGCTCAGAATCTTTACTGATTCTTCCGGAATGCTTCCATCTGGTTTGGGTCCGATGTTCAGCAGGTAGTTGCCGCCATCGCGCACGCATTGGATCAGATTGCGGATCACAGTTCGCGACGACTTCCAGTTGTCATCGGCACGTTGATATCCCCAGCTGTCATTGAGGGTCATGCACGATTCCCATGCGCGGCCGTTGGTTTCAGCGACAATCTTCTGCTCCGGCGTCGAGAAATCGCCTTGCAGCTTATTACGATTGTTCACGATGATCTCAGGCTGGAGTTGGAAGACCATCTGATTCATCTTCTCTGATTCCCATCCGGCTGCATCGAGAGGCCAGGCAACGTCGTACCAGAGGACATCGATCTTTCCGTAATTGGTCAATATCTCGCGGATGAGGCCGTGGGTGTAATCGACAAAGCGGCGGCGTGCCGCTTCGTCAGTCGCACAGCACGCTCCATCGGGATGATGCCAATCCATGAGCGAATAGTAGAAGCCGACATGCAGGCCTTCCGCGCGCGCGGCGTCTACATATTCGCGCACGACGTCGCGTCCCGGGCCCTGTTTGGGAGCACAATAATTCGTGAGCTTCGTATCGAAATTGCAGAAGCCCTCATGATGCTTGGTGGTAAGCACCATGTACTTCATTCCTGCCTGCTTGGCCAGCTTTGCCCATGCCTGAGGGCAATTGTGCGCGGGCTTGAAGTTTGCGGCGTGCTGTGTGTATGGGCCGATAGGCCATGCCTCATCTTCCATGACCCATTCGTGGCGTTCGATGGAGCTGTAGACACCGAAATGAATAAACATGCCGAACTTCGCAGCATGCCACCATTCCATTCGCCTGGCACGGGTGTCTTCCTGCGTCTTGTCTGTGGCCTGGGCCGATTCTGCTTCCTGTGCGGATGCGGAGATGGCGAGCGGGCTACCGGGAATACCGAGCGCTGCGACCGACGCTCCTGTTGCCTTCAGCATGTCGCGCCGTGATATGGAATGAGGCATTTGGAGAGACTCCTGTTTTTGGACTCGATCAGTTGCTGTAATGATGAAACAGCGGCGAGCTGTACTTTGAGCGACGTCTCTCGTGAATACCGAGGCTGCGCGAAATCTCATTGCAGCAGCGTATGAGGCGCTCCGCGATTCCAGGCACGCTCTGGACGGTAATGCGCGAGGCTGGGCCTGAAACGCTGACGGCGGCGATAGGATGCCGGTTGGTATCGAAGATGGGCGCGCCGACGCAGCGTACTCCGATTTCTATTTCCTCGTCGTCAATTGCGAAGCCGCGTTTCTTTACCCGTTCCAAAGACTTGAGCAGCGCCTCGCGTGTGCACAATGTCTTAGTGGTAAAGCGCGTGAACCTGATCTTGCTGATGATTTCTTCGCGTGTGTTATCGGGCAGAAAAGCCAGCATCGCCTTGCCCATCGAAGTGCAATAGACAGGATTGGATGTACCTGACTTCGACGTCATGCAGACTCTGCGGTTCGGTTCTACTTTATCGAGATAAACGATTTTTGTTTTTTGCAGGACGCTGAGATGGACCGTCTCGCCTACGTCCATTGAAAGGCGACGAAAGAAGGGTTGTACACGCTCGCGAAGATCCACTTGTTCTACAGCGCGATTCCCCAGCTCATAAAGCTTCAAACCAAGGCGGAAACGGCCCTCTGGAGTTCGCTCGATCATCGATGTGCGCTCGAGCACAATGAGGGATCGATGCGCTGTGCTCTTGTGTAGGCCCATTCTCGCGCAGATCTCGGCCAGACTGAGCGGAACATCGCTTTCGCTCAACATATCGAGCAGGGCGACGACGCGATCGATGCTCTGCAACTGGTACGGGTCTGCCTGCTTGCTGATATCGACTAACGTTTGCGACGCGATGGCAGTGCTCATACTGGTCCTCCGAAAATTTTTATTTCACCCTTGCGAGTGTGGGGCCGGCGGCAACCCACCCAGGTACATATAGCTCAGGGATGTTGCCTGCTCTAATAGTTTTGTTAGTTGGGGATTTTGAAAACGTGTTAGATACGTTTTGGCCCAGCTGATCTGTTCGGCTGCTGGCGGTCCGTTTGGCGTGTCCTGCGCAATGCCGGTAGCTTTTACAAAAAAGCTGTTGTCTTCGAGTCCCGCGGTACAAAGGTCTACGAGCTTCTTGATGGCGTAGTCGCGCTCGGCATAGGAGTGGAGTCCATTGTCTTCACCGAACTCGGCCAGGTAAATCAGCGGAGCCAGGGCGTAGAGATGATAGTGGAGCGCGCGCTGACCGCGTCGCATCTCCTGCGCGAGCGAGCCATCGGGCTGTATCTGCGATATGCCGGCGTGATATGTGTCCATGCCCCAATCGAAGAGTTGTCGATTGTTCGTCGCTATACCTGCGGCTGCAACTTCAACGCCAGCCCAGTAGAGATGATTATTCTGCGCATCGCCGGAGGATTTCTGTCGATGTGCGTCGTAGTAGCTCTGGCTTTGAGAAACGACTTTCTCGATCCAGGGAAGAATCGTTTCTTTCTGGCTCTTACTAACTAATCCGCTGTCGCGCACTTTCAAATATGCGATCGATACAGCGCCAATAACCCAGCCTTGCACGTAGCATGCCTGATTGGACGACATCTTCCCGGTGAAGACAGCGTCCTTCGCCGCAGCATCCATGTGCTCTAGAGCGCATGTTGCTGCTTCACGGCTTCCGGTAGATTGATAGGTATCGGCAGCGGCTACGACTCGATCACCGAGCGCTTTATACGGCCCGGAAGATGCTGCGTAAGCCTTCCATTTTTCGGGATCGATGATCGAGGATTTGCTGTCAGAGTAGAAGCCGCTGGTAGTCAGGTCGGGAGAGAGATGCTCAACAGCAGGGCATGCATACGACTCTGTTGTGAGCTTGATGCGATGGCTATCCCATGGTGAGCGCAGTTTCTTTTCGGCATGCAGCGGGATGGCCGAGAAGAATAAGAGTGCCGTTAAATATTGCATCTTACGAAAACATAGCGACGCGTTCATTGGTTGCGAAATCCTTTTAGCCTACGCATAGTCCTCGCGGTATGGATTGAAAACGTCAAGAACTTCGGAATCTTCAAGCGCGGATGCCTGATGTTCCATGTTGCCCGGAACTACAAAGCTGTCACCGGCAGCGATTTCGAATGTTGATGAGCCACCTGTGAAACGCAGGCGGCCGCGGATGACGTACACCAGTTGATCGTGCGGGTGGCTGTGGCGAGTTCCCTGCCAGCCGCCCTGCATGACATGCCGCACCAGCATCAGGTTTGGGTTGTAAGCCAGCACCTGGCGCTTGAGGCCGGCCTCAGGATCAGTGGTGGCGACAGCCTTCTGATGCGATATTTTAATTTCTTCCATTGGGCTCCTCAGCGGGCCATCCAGCCGCCGTCAACCACCAGCACTTCGCCATTTATGTAGTCGCTTGCGGCAGAGGAGAGGAAAACAGCCGCGCCAGCCAAATCTTCTGGCTCCCCCCAGCGCTGTGCTGGAATACGCTCCAGAATCTGGCGATTGCGGGTTTCATCGTTCTGCAGCGCCGACGTGTTTTCGGTTCGAAAGTAGCCGGGTGCGATTGCATTGACCTGCACGTTGCGACCTGCCCACTCGTTGGCGAGTGCTTTAGTGAGTTGCGCGACGGCTCCTTTCGAAGCTGCGTAAGCAGGCACGCGAATGCCGCCTTGAAAAGAAAGCAACGACGCGATGTTGATGATTTTTCCGTTTCGCCGCTTCAACATCTCTGTGCCTGCAAGTTGCGAGAGACGGAATACGCTTGTCAGGTTCACCTGCAGCACCGTGTTCCATGCCTCTAAATCGAAGCTCTCTGCTGCGTCGCGATGGATCATTCCGGCGTTGTTCACGAGGATGTCGGGAGAGCCCATTGCGGATTGAGCGGCGCTGAATAGTTTACCCGCGCCATCAGACAGACTCAGGTCTGCGGACAGGCTTACGGCCTTACCTCCAGCGGCACGAATTTTCTCTGCCGTTGCATCGGCGGGTCTGCGGTTTCCGTGACATGCCACGGCGGCCCCCGCTTCTGCGAGCGCGATGGCAATTGCCCCGCCCAATCCGCCGGCAGCCCCCGTAACCAAAGCAGTTTTTCCCTCTAAACGAAAACGGTCAAGGATTCCCATGGATTTTGTTTGTCTTGGTAAGCGGTACGTCGTTCCGTGTAGCGCACTCTATCGTCTGGATTGTTTTTTATGAAGGAAACGGTTGTCAATCAGACAACGGCGCTGGCCGGGCATTTTGGGGTTCGGCGTACCGATATCCGGTACGCCGACCGATTGCTACTTCCGCGCCTGCTGAATGATTTCCAGATAAGCACGAGCTGCTGCGGTGATGGTTTCCGGCTTGCCGTCAGCAATAGCCTGGGTGTTGACGAGGTCGGCACCCACGCCCAGCGCGCGTGCGCCCGCCTTCAGGAAGTCTGCAGCTGTCTGCTGTGTAACCCCGCCGGTGGGGATGAGCTGCAAGTGAGGAAATGGAGCCAGCAGGGATTTCAGATAGCTTGCACCGCCCATGGCTGAACAGGGGAAAATCTTGACATAGTCGGCACCCGCATTCCACGCGGTGATCACCTCTGTTGGCGTGAGCGCGCCGGGAATAGAGACTTTGCCGAGTTCTTTTGTTTTGGCAATCACTTCCGGATGAAAGCTTGGGCTGACGACAAACTCCGCCCCGGCTTCGATGGTCGCGGCTGCCTGGGCTGCGGTGGTTACTGTGCCCGAGCCAAGAAGGAGCTTGCTGCCATGCTGCTTCTTGAGGGCGCGGAGAAGGTCAACTGCTCCCGGCACTGTCATCGTGACTTCGACAACGGTAACACCTCCGGCGAGCATGGCTTCCACAAGGGCATGACCTATTTCTTCCGACTGCGCCCTCAGGACGGGAACCAACCCTACACGTTCGATTTCTGCTTTAATCTCTGCTGACATTTTTTTCTCCTAGCTCTATCGCGCGATTCGCGCCGAGCCGCCTTTCATCACGCGTTCGACTTCTGCGTAGGTAGCCATGCTGGTGTCGCCGGGGGTCGTCATGGCCAGAGCGCCGTGGGCTACTCCACAGCGAACGGCCCACTCTACGGGCTTGCCGGCAAGGAATCCATAAATCAATCCCGATGCGAAGGAATCGCCGCCACCGACGCGATCAAGGATGTCGATATCGCGCTGCGGGACGTGCACGATCTCATCCTGATACAAGGCGATGGCACCCCAGGCATTGCGGCTTGCAGTGTGCGCAGTGCGCAAAGTGGTAGCGACCATTTTCAGATTGGGATAGGCGGCAGCTACGTCGCGCAGCATTTTTTCGTAGCTCGCGATCGGCAGCTCGTCAAAGTCTTCGGTAACGCCTTCAAGAGCGATTCCCAGCATTGCCGAGAAATCTTCTTCGTTGCCGAGTAGCAGATCAACTTTGCGCACCAGTTCCCGGTTTACTTCCTGCGCCTTGGCTTTTCCGCCGATCGCTTTCCAGAGGGAGTCGCGATAATTCAGATCGTAGGAGATGATAGTTCCTGCCGCTTTCGCAGCGTCCATTGCTTCGTCCGCAACGCCGGGAGTTGTTTCAGAAAGCGCAGCGAAGATGCCTCCGGTGTGGAACCATTTCGATCCATTTTGCGAGCCAAAAATTTCCTGCCAGTTGAAATCACCTTTTGCCACCTGCGAAATGGCCGTGTGGCCACGGTCCGAACAGCCAACAGCTGCGCGTACGCCGTATCCACGCTCGGTAAAATTCAGGCCATTGCGGACGGTGCGGCCCACGCCGTCGTATTTCGCCCAGCGAACCAGTGAGGTGTCGACGCCACCTTGCAGGATGAAGTCTTCCACCAGCCGGCCAACGGGATTCTCCGCCAGAGCAGTGATGATGGCAGTTTTGAGTCCGAAACAGCGGCGTAGACCGCGTGCCACGTTGTACTCGCCGCCGCCTTCCCATGCGGTAAATTGGCGGGCTGTGTGAACTCGTCCTTCGCCGGGATCAAGCCGGAGCATCACTTCGCCTAAGCTCACGCTGTCCCATCGGCACGCTTCAGTTTTCAAAACAATCGGCTGCATTACCATTCCTTGATATTGATTTTGATCGTTGCAGTCCGTTATACCGCAATCCGGTACGGCGTTTCATCTTTCGATCCGCGCGCATAGATAAAGCACGCCATCATGGCCTGTCAACCGGACTTGGCAATTTTGCCAGTGGACGCCCTCAATTCATGACGTAAGGGAGTGAGTGTTTGTCGCATTCTCCCCTACAATGTTTCCTGACCAGACTTTCAAAGGATCTATACATCTATATGGGCAGGTTTACACGCCGCCGTTTTCTGTCTTCTGCATCAGCGACCCTCGGAGCGCTCTCTCTCAACAAGCGTTTTGCACTGGCACTCGATCGTGACGGGGTACAGCACACCGACGAAGGCAGCGACCTGGTCCTGTGGTATGACAAGCCTGCCGCGCAATGGGTCGATGCACTTCCGATCGGCAACGGACGGCTGGGTGCGATGGTCTTCGGCGGCGGAGAGGACGGCGCGCTATTCCAGGAGATGCTGCAGTTCAACGAAGACACTCTATGGTCAGGGCAGCCGCGAGACGGCAACAATCCTGACGCGAAGAATCATCTGGCTGCCGTGCGAAGTGCCGTGCTAGAGAAGCAGGATTACCATCTCGCCGATCAGATCTGCCAAAAAATGCAGGGCAGGTTTGCGGAAGCTTACCAGCCTCTCGGCAACCTGAGAATCGATTTCCCGCACTCGGGTGACGCCACCAGCTATCGCCGAGAGCTTGATCTGCATACGGCGATTGCGCGAACTCGCTATAGCATCGGCGATGTGCAGTATGAACACGAGGCGTTTGTTTCGGCTCCCGATCAGGTAATTGTTTTGCGGATAACGGCGAGCAAACCGGGGCAACTGAATTGCAGCATTTCTCTGGATGGGCCATTGCAGAAGGAAGTGAAGGCTCTGGCAAAAAACCAGCTGCTGCTTACCGGTAAGGCAGCGGCACACGTTGCCGGAGCAGGGCATCCGGGCGGTGAGAAGCCGGTTGTTCTTTCAGACACGCCGGGCGAGGGCATGTATTTCGCGGCTATCCTTCACGCACAAACTGAAGGAGGCAGCGTCCACTCCGAGGGAATGAAACTGGCCGTCTCGCAGGCGAACGCGATCACGCTGCTCATCTCTGCCGCGACAGGTTTTCAGGGTTATCGATCAAAGCCTGACATGCCGCTCGATAATGTCATCGCCAAAGCTCAGGAAGGATTGCGAGCACCCACGTCCAGACAGTTTCATGAATTGCGTCAGCGTCATATCGCCGATCATCAAAAATTCTTTGAGCGTGTGTCTCTTGATTTAGGAAAACAGAATCTGTCGCTTACAACGGATCGCAGATTGAAGCAGTTCGCGGCATCTCCTGATCCGTCACTGCTTGCGCTGTATTTTCAATATGGACGCTATCTGCTGATCAGCAGTTCAAGACCGGGTACGCAGCCAGCAAACCTCCAGGGTATCTGGAATTACGAAGTGACACCGCCGTGGAGCAGCAACTGGACTTCGAATATCAACGTCCAGATGAACTACTGGCCGGCAGAAACCTGCAACCTGAGCGAATGTGCCGAGCCGCTGTTCAGCTGGATGAAGGACCTTAGCGAGAATGGAGCGCGCACCGCGCAGGAGCACTATGGGCTTCCGGGATGGGTGTCGCATCACAACATCGATCTTTGGCGCGCCTCCAACCCGGTTGGTGAAGGAGTTGGCGCTCCGACATGGGCGAATTGGGGCATGAGCGGCTCGTGGCTTTGCGGTCATCTTTATGAGCATTACCGCTTCACGCAGGACCGCGAATTCCTGCGCGAGCGCGCGTATCCGCTGATGAAGGGCTCGGCGGAGTTCTGCCTTGCGTGGCTCATCGAAGACAAACATGGACGGCTTACGACCTGCCCATCATTTTCTACAGAGAACGATTTTATGGCTCCAGACGGCAAACCTGCGATGACAAGCGCAGGCTGCACGATGGATATGGCGTTGATGCGCGAATTGTTTTCCAACTGTATTGCTGCCTCGAAGGAACTGGGCGTAGATAGTGATTTTGCCGCGAAGCTCGATGCCGCGCGTAAGCGGTTGATTCCTTACCAGGTCGGCAGGTACGGGCAGTTGCAGGAGTGGTGTATCGACTTTGAAGAGAGTGAGCCCGGACAGCGGCACATGTCACACATGTATGCGCTCTATCCCGGCGACGCGATCACGCCGCGCGGCACACCTGAGCTGGCAAAGGCAATGCGCGTATCGCTGGAGCGACGACTGGCGCATGGCGGAGCGTATACAGGCTGGAGCCGGTCATGGGCGATTGGTTTCTGGGCCCGCCTCGGCGATGGCGATAAAGCGTGGGAATCGCTTTCCATGCTGATGCAGCATAGTACGAACATCAACTTCTTCGATACGCACCCCACATCCAAGGCGCCAATCTTTCAGATCGATGGAAATTTCGGGACAACTGCGGCGATTGCAGAAATGGTAGTGCAGAGCCATGACACGATCGACTTGCTGCCTGCGGTTCCATCGGCATGGGCAACGGGAAGCGTGAAGGGATTGCGCGTACGTCCCGGTGCGGAAATCGATCTGCGATGGGAACAGGATAAGGTCACGGAGTGTTCAGTGCGGCCATATGCATCCGGCAACTATGGATTTCGGGCACCGACGGGACAGACACTCGCCGCGATCCGGTCGAAAGCGGGCGAAGTGCCCCTGACGAAACAAGCCGACAACAGTGTCTCTGCACAGCTAGAAAAGGGGCGCAGCTACAGCCTGCACTTCACTGCAGCAAGTGTGTAGTCTGCGAATCAGAAATAGGCGCGACCTATTTCAAAGTAGAACTTGTAGTGGCCGGCGTCTCCGATTGCTCCTCCAAGAACGATGGGACCAAGCAGCGTGTTGATGATGATGCCGGCGGACCCATCAGATGGGAGATGCGATGCATTCTCTACATAGTAGGCCTTGCTGATATCCGCTCCAGCAAAGAACAATACTTTTCCTCCAACCAACGGAGAGAGCGCGCCGAGTTTCCTCACATAGCCACCCTGAAAGACGAAGTACTGGTTGGTGAGAAGCTCGTTTGTGTTATAGGCGGGAAGGCGGAAGGAGCCGCCCAGAGAGAATGGCGGCAGACCGCCTGGATTCTGCCAGAGAGTGCTGCCGCCCGCGGCTCCCAGATATACGGATGACCTTGGTGTGAGTGGCTTAAAGCCGAGCATGGAAAGCTCCGCCAGGGGGAATGCCTCACCTGAATCAGGCTTCGCATCCCACCATTCGCTCCTGGCCTGCAGACGAAAACCACTCATGGGCGTGATTGGATTGTCGATGTGGTCAAAGTTGAAACGGACATGGGTGTCGCCTACCCTGCCATCGACGCGGGGATAGAGGGTGGGATCACCCACGTTCGGATAAAGTCGCTGAATGCCTGCCTCGTAGCCCACCCGCAACTCGGCAGAGCGACCAAACAGATAGCCCGCGTCGCCTCTGCCGCCGACGATTCGATTGCGATATTCAGCGATCAGTCCGTCGCTGGAATAGAGATTCAGTGGCGCGTTGTCACCGAAGAAAGACGGAGCGACGAACCATTTACGCGATGACGACAGCGGCCTGAAATATTCCGAGAAGAGTTGATATTCCGATCCCAGCAGAATATCGTTGCGCCACTCGGCGCCGTACCTTCCGAGATCGAGCGTGGTGAGGCGCGCGCCGACACTGAGCGTCACGTTCTTGTAATCCCACCCGTTCACGACGATGAGAGGACGCAGAATGTTGCGTCCGAAGGTTTCTGGCTGTCCGGCGACGACGAGACCGGGGACGCCTGAGAGATTGGTGGTCAATCCATAGTCCAGGTTAGAAACCCGTTGATCGCTGGCGAAGGTCGTCAACTGGCGCGCGAGCTCGTCAGAGTCGATTGGCTTTTGCAGGGTCGGAGCAAGCTGCTTTTTTATCTGTTCCGTATCATGCGGCGAAATGCCGGTTACTTCCACAAATTGCGGAATGGGTAACGTGCGCATGCGCTTTGCCCGTTGCGCCAGATATTGCTGCCAGGTCGCATCGTCTACAGAAAGCTTTTCGAGAATCGTTGCTTTGCTCTGAGCGGCGTCATACCCCTTCTGGATCAGATCATTAGACTTGCTGTAATCGAGTGTTGTGAAGTCCTGCAAAGGGATGCTCACGAGCACATCGGCCTGTTGCATGCTTCTCAGCTCGTTGGCCGCGATCATGACGCTGATGCCGCGACCGAGAACACCCACCGCAGACATTTGTTCCGTAGGCTTGATGGGTGCAGTTTCCAGATAGATGGCCAGCGTTACATCGGCTCCCATCTCTTTGGCTACGTCGACCGGGAGATTGTCCACCAGGCCGCCGTCCGCGTAAATGGCATCCTTGGTCCGAACCGGAGCGAAAACTCCGGGCAGCGACATGGTTGCACGCAAAGCCATGCCGAGGGAACCGGAATGAAAGACATGCGGAAGGCCCGAAACGAGGTCGGTTGCTACGCAGGCAAAGGGTATGGGCAGGTCGTTGAAGTTTTGTACGTTGGAATAAGGCAGCGCTATCTTATCCAGCAGTAGTTGTACCTGTTGACCGGCTTTATATCCGCCCTGCGAGACCAGTCCTTTCTTGATGCCGAACTGCAAAGCCATCGGATAGTTGGCGGCGTCTTCTTTTCGCCGATAAGAGAGGTCGCGATAGGGCGTGCCGTCACTCAGCATCTGGTCCCAATCGATGCCTTCTACTAATTGTCTAACCTGAGCTGGAGAATTACCCGTCGCGTAGACGCCGCCGACAAGGCCACCCATGCTGGTGCCTGCGACCATGTCTACGGGTATGTGGTGTTCTTCCAGCCAGCGCAGGACACCGATGTGGGCGAGGCCGAGCGCGCCACCACCATTCAGTACCAGTCCGATTTTCGGGCGGGTGTGTGCAGGCGGGCCATCGCTCTGAGCCTGCGTGGAAACTGCTAGCAATGATCCGATGGCGAACCCGCTGACAACTGCCTTCCACAGTCTCATCATGGCAATGCCTAATATCTCATCAAATATCCATCAGGTTTTCCATTAGAACGACCGGAAAAAGTGGCTGGAGGTACCTCATCCGCCATATGACAGGATTGTGGGTTTCAGTTCCGAGTGAAGGGGTTCGGCGTTTCGCTCGAAGAGTGCGTACTGGTCAGCTTCTGACAGATTTCGAACTCCTGACGTGCCAAATCGCGTTTGCCAAGCTGTTTGTATATCTGGCCGAGACGAAAATGGAGACCGGGCACATCCGGCGCGATCGCGATGGCCTGCACGAGATTGGCTTCGGCCTTATCCGGCATTTTTAACAGATCGTAGACTCGGCCAAGCTGTTCCAGTATTTTCGGATTGTGCGGCGCAAGAGCGGCAGCCTGCTGCAGGTTGGCGAGCGCAGGCTCAAGCTGATCCCGATCGGCAAGTAAGCTGCCCAGATTCAGATAAGGCTGCTCGTCGCGAATGATCGCATCCTTTTGCCAGGCGATGGCCGTTTCGTAGGCAGTCTGAGCTTCGTCCAAGCGGTTAAGTCCCTCATAAGACAGGCCAAGATTATTCTCTGCTTTTATGTCATGGGGCTTCAAAGAGAGCACTTTTTGAAAGGCCTGCACTGCCTCCTGGAAGCGATTCTCGTTGTACTTCGTTCGGCCAAGCATGTACCAGGCTTCCGCATCGAGAGGAGTTTCGGTTGTGACCATCGTCAACCACTTATCTGCATCGGTGTATGCATCGAGCAGGATATAGTCCGATGCAACAATCTTCAGATCCGCCGGGCTCGGCCGCTTAAACTTCGCGCCTTGCGTGAATTCTGCCAGGGAGTCTTTAGGACGGTTTTCGCGGAAGAGCGCGTAACCAAGCAAAAAATGTGCGTCCGCAGAGGAGAGATGGTTTTCAAGATATGAGCGCAACAGTTGCTCAGCTTCGCTATATTTCTTCTCATCCAGAAGTTGGTGGACAGCTGGAAATGGATCGGCCTCTACGGCAGAGGTCTGTCCCCAGACGGATAAACTGGCGATGAGGCATAGAGCGCAGCCTGCAAGCAGACGCATCCCACGCCATAAACCTGTGCAATCCGTTACAGTGCTGCCCATATCTCCCCTGCTGATTATTTTATGGCTTGTTAGCGGGGCATGAAGAGAACTCGACAAGCAATCTCTGCACATCCTGAAGTCCGGGATTGTACTGCGATGTCGTCTGAAGAGTCTTCTGTGCTGCGGTTGCGTCACCCAGCGAGCACTGTATTGTGGCCAGATTTTTTGCCAGGCCGACGATATCCTGATTGCGTTCAAAAGCCGGTTGCAACAGCGCCGCTGCACCTTGCAGATCGCCGGATTTTGCGCGCAACACACCGAGGTTCAGCAACGCGATCAGATTCTCTGGATCGAGCTTTCGAAGCTGCTCAAATGTCATCGTAGCCTCTTTATAGTCGCCGCGTTTCTCGCTAAGAACGCCGAGTGCTGCAAGCGCGTCTTTATCATTCGATATTTCAGATTTCAAACTTTCCAGCAACTGATACGACTTGTCCTGCAGCGCGGTATTTCCATCAAGCACTGCGTTGTAATAGGCGAGCGCGAGATCTCGATTGCCAGCCTGAGGAGAAAAAATCGCCGTCAGCGTATCTCCATCATTTATGTCCTGCATGGCAAGAGCGGTCTCGGGCGTTTTCCTGATGCGGTGATCAGTCCATGCCACGTGAGGAATATTCTCCGCCCCGCTGCGCGGCATATGACAGGCGGTGCAGTCAGGATTTTCAGGATGATGGGTTGCCGCAAATGCGGCGTCCGTGTGGCAGGCGAGGCACTTGGCGCGATAGAACGATGCGCGCTCTTCCGGCCGGGGCGTGTAGTGCGGATTATGACAACTCATGCACGACATTTTGTCGCCGCTCATGCGTTTGCACTTGCTCAGGCTTAATTGCTCAATTTCACTTACGCCTCTCTTCGTCGCGTCTTTCCCTTCGTAGACAAAATAAGAGAGATAGTCGGAGATCGAATCTCCCGGCTTGTAATCAATGGCAGAACGCCCCGGCCGCTCGACGGAAATGTCGCCCTCGAGATGGCAGCTGATACATACGGAATCGCGCCTCGGAACATCCAGCTTTGCGGGATTAACGACAGCTGCCTTACCACCCGTGAGGACGTGTTGCCGGGTATCTCCATGACACGCCTCGCAGGTGATGCCCGTATGCAGAAATGGCAGGCCTTGATAATGGTGAACCGTGCCAGGATCACTCTTCTGCACAGCGCTCATATGGCACCGCATGCAAGCCGACTGCATGGGCAGCGCGGGTGGCAGTGCGGTAAGAGTCTCAAGACCCGGCTTCATGTCATAGGATTGCGATGCGGAATAATATGCGACCGGCGACTCGAAGAGATATCCCTGAACTGAATAGAGGTAAGTAATGCCGAGATGTCCGGAGCCAAGAAAATAATCGAGCTGCCGTTCGGTATTCAGCTGTGGATCGCGCGCGCTTTGAAAACTGAGCATCGCCTGCTTGTCGCGGGCAAAGACCTTGTAGGTCACTCCGGAAGACTTATGAGTGAAGGCGCCAGCTTGAAACTTATCCATCGCTGCGCCGCTGGCATTCGCCATAGGAGTTGAGAGGTAATTTTGAAACAGCTCCCGGTGACAATTTGCGCATACAGCATCCGCTACGCGAACGGGCGATGCGGATTGCTGCGCTCGGATCGAAACACTGCCTGATAAGGGAACCAGCAACAGCGTCAAATATATGAAGAATTTTCGTATCACTTCCGTTCCAGTTTACTTTCTTTGGACTCGGAAGCTTTGCAACAGAAACCCACGATGCCTTTGCCTTCCTCAATTGTGTAAATTCGATCTACCGCGGGTACGGTGATCTTTTCTACGGCGCCGTCCGGCCAGTGAACATCCAGCGCATCGATAGCTGTCGCATCGCCGAGACCGAAGTGCACGCGAGGATCATTCGAAGAGGCGAAGCTGCCGCCGCTCAATACATCTCCTCGCTGCTTCATCCCTCCAACGCTGAGAAAGACCGTCGTCCCTGTCGCGTCTCGCGGGCTTGCCGCAGCACCGACGAGCTTACACGCGATCCAGTGATGATGATCTGGGTTCACATTTTTCAAAAGTGTGGGCGGGGAATCGATATTATTCATCACTACGCTGATTTTTCCGTCATTCCAGAGATCGCCGAAAGCTGCTCCGCGCGCAGAAATAACCCTGGCCAGTCCGGTTTCTTTCACTGGCGGTATCACTTCGAATTTCTTTCCCGCTAAATTTCTGAACAAGAGAGGCCGCTCAGAAAAACTGGTTCCCCAATCGTGTTGATCGACCTGGGGATATACGTGGCCGCTGGCGATAAATATGTCTTTCCAGCCATCGTTGTCGTAATCAATGAAACCATCTCCCCAACTGAGAAATGGAATAGTCGGAGCAGCAATACCGGCTTCATAGCTGACATCCGCGAAGCTGAGATCGCCGTCGTTGCGATAGAGGACCTTGTAATCGTCAGAGAACGTCGTATTGAGAATGTCGAGGCGGCCGTTGTTCTGGTAGTCGCCTACAGCAATGCCCATGCTTGCTGTCTCGCGCCCATCGTGGTTGACGGCGTAACCGGATTCAAAGCTCAGATCCTCGAAAGTCCCATCGCCCTTGTTTCGGTACAGATAATTCGGCGTTGAATCATTGGCTACGAGGAGATCGGGCTTGCCATCGCCATTCAGATCGACGAAGAGTGAAACCAGGCCGTAATATCCCGGCACATCGGTAACACCAGCTTTCACGCTTACATCGGTGAACGTCCCGTCTCCGTTGTTATGGAAGAGATGGTCATGCTCCCCCTTCAGTCCGCGCGGTCCACAGAAGACACTGACGCCGCGAAACCGACAAGTATTGGAAACCACTGATTTGGAATCCGCTGCGGGCAGATCGTTGAAATCAAATTTGGTGTAGCCGGGAACGAAGAGGTCGAGTTTTCCATCTCCATCGTAGTCGCCGAAGCTCGCTCCTGTAGACCATGTTCCCAACTCCACGCCGGCCTTCTCTGCCACATCAGTAAATGTGCCGTCGTGGTTATTGTGGTAGAGGCGATTTCTGCCCATGTTTGTCACATAAAGATCGGGCCAGCCATCATTGTCGTAATCGCCGACTGCCACGCCCACTCCCCACCGATCGTTTGTCACTCCGGCTTTTTCGGCAACGTTTGTGAAGGTTCCGTCGTGATTGTTGTGGAAGAGAGCAGAATGAGGTGCCGGCTCTTTTCCGCTCATGGCGGTGTAAGTCATGCCATTTACAAGGTAAATATCGAGCCAGCCATCATTGTCGTAATCGAGTAGTGCAACGCCGCTGCCGAGCGATTCGACGATATATGCTTTTGCGGAATTCCCGCTGGCATAGCGCCATCCGGATAATCCAGACTGTACGGTTACATCTTTGAAGACCACCGGCCCATCGTTCACAAATCCACCAGCGGTAATCGGACGATGTTCCTCATCATGCACCGGCGAATGCGTACCGCCGGTACTCATACCACTCTGCTGAGACGACATCTGTTCCTGTGCGTCTTCGTGCTCCGGCACGGTTATGCTCGATAGAGCTAGCCCCATGGGCAGAAACATTGCCCCACATACCGGCCAAAGCGCGACTTTAATGAGACGTGCTTTTGATATTGATGGCATCGCTTGCCTGACTTGCCACAGCTTCGCTGGCCTGGCGTTGTAACCGGGCATAGGTATGCATTTCCTGCTGTGCGTCAGCGGTCTTGCCCTGTGACTTATAAACCGTGGACAGCAGAAAATGAATCGACGGCTCATCCGGATTTGCCTTCACGGCCATGAGCAGATCGGGCAGAGCGTCATCGCTTTTACCCAGCTTCACCAGCGCCCGGGCACGATCCACGCGTGCCTGCATGAGCGTCGGGCAGCCATCGATCGCCTTATTGAGTTCGGTAAGCGCGTCCTGCGGTGAGGCGTTCGCCTCCAGCATGGAGTTGGCAAGCTTCCAGCGAGCCGTACAGTTATTTGGATCGATCGCAAGTTCCGCTTTGAACTCGGTTTCCGCAGAATCCCACTTCCCTGTCATCCAGAATGTATTTCCCATGTGCGCATGCGAACCCGCCTGGTGCGGATCAACATCGATTGCCTTTTTGTATTCCACCAGTGCGCCGTCGTAGTTGTGCATGCTCTCGTCGATCTCACCAGCAACGATGTGCGCTGTTGGCGAATTCGGATCGATCTGATTGATACGCCCCAGCGCATCTTCTGACAACTGGAGATATGTCTTGCCGAGGAGATACCACGCCTGCTGATCCTTTGGATTGCGCTCCAGAAAACTCTTCAGGTACGGCGCGGCTTCGTCGTACTTTTTCAAATTGATCAGCGTGTGGACAAGAACCATCGTGGCATTATCGTCGGCGGGATTTGCACGAACCGCGGCCTCAAGAAGCGGCTCCGCCTTTTCATTTTCGCCGATTTGGGCATAGCTGAGGCCGAGCATCGCGGAGGCGGTTGGCATGTCAGGATTCAGCTTCAACCCCTGCTCCAATACTTCAACGGCATGCGCGTAGTCGCGCTGATTCACGTAGAGCCTGCCCAGATTGTTGTAGGCGGCCGCCAGATGAGGAGCCAGCTTCAACATGGCGCGGTACTTCTGAATAGCCGCCGCATCGTCGCCCTGTTGTTGAGCCGCCTTCGCCTGCGCGTACAACTCCTGCACCTGGGGAGTTACTTCGTTATTACCGGACTGGGCTAAAAGCCGTGCTGAAAGGACGATACACAGCATTGTTGTGAAAAGAAGAGTCTTGATGTGAAGCGGAACTACTCGTGACATGCATGGATTCCCGGAAAAACCATTATTTCGGAGAGCGCGGCAGATAGCAACGAAGAAAAAGCCGGATTGCGGTAAGCAATCCGGCGTGGAGGCAGTTTTTGGTTCATCTTTTTACGATCGAGAAGCTTGCCAGCCAGACTGCAGCTGGCAAACTTCAAGCTTTTTGTCTAGAACTCGATTCGGACGCTGATTTGCCCTTGTCGGTTTGCAGGCGAATTCGCCGCATTCTTATTGGTGACCTGACCGAATGTACTGTTGCTGGCATTCGTATCAGGACCATTCAGCTGCGTGCGGTTAAACAGGTTGAAGTAATCGAATTGCAGAATCGCCTGGAAGCGTTCGCCGAGGAAAAAGTGCTTCCGGATATTCGCATTTTCGTTGTAGAAGGCCGGGTTGCGCATCTCGGTGTATGTTCTGGTTGCGTTACCCAGAACAAACTGGCTGGTTGGGGTAAAGCTGTTAGCCTGCCATACCTGCGCTGTGCCACCTTTGCCTTCAAACTGATTCTTCACATCTTGATAAGAAGCGGTCGACAGTTGGACAGACTTGTTGCGATCTGGCCGGTTGCCGCCGTTCGGGGGGAACGGTGTTCCGTTCTCTCCGGGACCGTTTGCCGTTCCCGACTCGTAATCAAGAATCCAGCTCAACTGCCAGCCACCCAGCAATTGACCCGTGACTCCCTTGTTGTTGAAGTATTCTTTGCCGGGACCGATGGGCAGTTCATACGTTCCGCTGACCTTCACAGTATTCGGTTCATCGGAAGTTGAAACACCCCATTCGGGTCTCTGGTTGTATTTGTTGATAGCGCCAGCAGTAAAGCTTGTGAATCCGCTGCTGGTGTTATCCCACAAGCGAGAGAGTGTCCATCCGGCCAGGAACGAGAGGCCATTGGTAAAGCGCTTCTCGGCCTCAAACTGAAGTCCCTCGTAATACGTGGTGCCGGAGCCTTCAAGTGTGTTCTGGACGTTGGAGTATTGCGGGAAGGGGGCCAAAGACTGAGCCACCGTCGCCGATGCGCCAAAATCGTTTACGAACGTTGGATACGGCAACTGATACCCCTTACTCTGTGCAGAGCCATCAGCGAAGTTAAGAAGCAGGTCGTTACCCAACGCGAGATATTTGGGATCGAACTGGTTGATCGGGTTCAGTTTGCTGGGCAAGTGAATGACGCGATTGCCAACCCATGCAGCAGTCACGAAGATATTCCACGGAGCCTGATGCTGCAAGTTTACGTTCCACTGCTGAGCGTAAGGAGCAAATCCGTCTTTCGTCTTGTTTAAGGAATTGATCTGGGTACCTATACCGAGTCCTGGGCTATAGGGTGTGGGCTGGGGATTCGGCATGGTGTTGACATCCCAGCTTCCGAACGAGGATTGCTGAGATCCGGTCTTGAGCTGGCTGTACGATCCGACAAGCAGGTTGCCATAGTTTACGGCCACCTTGTTCGTACCGTACTCATATGCACCGCCGTTCAGGAAAGCAACCGCAAAGCCGGCCTGAACAACTGTCTTGTCGCTGACCTGATAAGCAAATCCCAGGCGCGGCCCGACGTGTCCCCAGTGAATATCTGCACGGTTATATCCGGCACATCCGTTGCAAGTGCCCAACTGTTGGGCAATGCCCGGGACGTTCCCGGCGAAGGGGTTTGGAGTTTTATTGTCCGAATTGAGGAAGATTACCCGATCGTTGACCTCGCTGAACGGAACCTGAATATCCCAACGGAGGCCAACATTGATCGTCAACCTGCGGTTGAACTTGATGTCGTCCTGAACATATGGAGAGAGATCGAAGTTGCGAAGCCGCAATTCCTGCGAGTTGCTGCGATTGACCTGATCGGGATAACCCAGCATGTAGCTGGCAAACGCGCTGCCGCCGCTGGAGGAATCTGACGGACTTGAAGTTTGCCTCTGGCTGAAGGCAAACTGACCGCCCTGCGTCTGGTCTTCGTTGTCGTCCTGATAGGACCGGCGGAATTCACCACCGATATTGAAGGTGTTGCGTCCCTTGGTCCACAGGTAGTTGTTAACGATAGCGATACCAAGCTTACGGTTGATGGACTGCAGCCATGAACCCTGCGTTCCCCAATCGGTTAGCGAGTGGTTACCATCCCAAGTAATATAAGGCGGGATGATTCCCTGCTCTATCGCCGGGAAGCTGTACCGGGTCTGGTTGAACTGGTTATTAATTTCACCGATCCAGGCAATACCAGCGGTCGCTACGAGGTTTGGGGTTATGGTGTTGTCGTAAGTAAGCAGGAAGCCACTGCCTTTTGCCGGCTCATACTTCATGCTGTTCAACGGGTTGGGCGCAATAACAAATGGGTTATTGTCGAAGCTGTAATTGCTGAAGCTGTTACGCCATTGGCTGTAGTGGATGCCCTGTTTGGGTGTCAACACCTGGTCAACCGTAAAGCCCCAGACATTTTGGATGTGTGGATTGACGAAAGGCGCATAGCTTCTGTTGCTGTCCAGACCTGGAAGATTTGGATCAGGCAGATACTGCAGCAGCGACTGAGAATTTGGGCTGAGCATGCTCGGAGGAATGACATTGGCTTTGCCGTTGTACGAGAACTGCTGGCCGTATTCCGCGGTTCCTGGAATGTTGTCGTAAATCGGAATGAGGGTTCCGTCGCTTCCAACGAAGTCGCTGAAGTCACCGGTCTTTTCCAGCGCCGTCGGCACTGTGGACGAGTTCGTATTCAGGTTGTTCTGCTTGTACCACTCCTGGCTGTAATGGCCGAAGGTGCGGTTGCGGCCATCGTAGAGTTTGGGAATCGAGATCGGGCCGCCGACGGTGAATCCATAGTTGTTTTCGTGATCGGTTGGCGGAGTATTCGAGCCACCCCATGAGGGACCATTGAAGAAACCGACTGAGTCGAAGAAGCTGTTGCGGTTGATCTCAAAAAGATCGCCATGATACTTGTTCGTGCCTGATGCCATCTGGTAGCTCAAAGCACCCTGGCCAAGTCCAAACTGCGCGGCGAACGTGGTGCGCTCAACGCGGAATTCCTGGACCATCTCATATGGCGGATTGAAGTTGGTGGTGTAGCCTTCTGTCTCCGGTTGAGGAGCGGGAACACCGTTGTAGACAATTTCCTGCTCGAAGTCCACGCCGCCACTGATGCGGTGTGAAAACGCGCTGCCTGTTGTGCCGGGAACCATGAACTGCAGCGAATCGATCTGGCGTCCACGGCCCGAAACTTCGGCCGGCAACGCTTTGACGACCGTAGGCTCAATGGTGCTGCCAAGCTGCGGAGAAGTTGTGTTCAATGCAATCGCGCTGGCTGTGACTTCGACTGTCTCAGCCGTGGAGCCAGTGGAAAGAGTGACGTTCCGGGTAGAGGTGTTGGCCACATCCACGTTGACCGAGTTCTGGACATCCTTCTTGAATCCGGATGCTTCGACCGTAATGGAGTAAACGCCCGGGGTTAAACCTGTAACGGCATAGGTTCCGGCAGAACTCGTAGTCGCGTGGTTCTCAACGCCGGTCCCCTGGTTGGTAATGGTCACCTTGGCATCAGGTACAACCGCGCCGCTTGCATCCGCTACAGTTCCCACGATGCCCGCATTGGCCTGGGCATGAAGATTTTGTACGGATAACAGTGGAAATAGCGCAATGAATACTGCAAAGATGGCACAGTTTTTAGATACACGCCGAGTGGCGTCTCTCAATCGTCGCATCACAACTCCTCCTGAAAAATTACCTAACTATCAATCGTCCGGCCTGGGTAATTCGAGCATTGCCGGCTTATTTTGCGTTCGGTATCTGGAAACGATACCAAGTTGACGTGGTATCGTTTCCAACCGTCGCCAACTATAGGGAGTATTTAGGAGGGCTGTCAAGCAGATTTTTTAGGGCCAAAAAATAACGCCATTCCGGCGGTTTTGCAGGTATGGTATCGATGCCACGGACCGTTCCCATGGTTCGCCTTTGGCGTTCAATTCTGGGGTCGAGTCGGTTGCGCAGCCAGTCTCTTTCCCTGAGCCTTCCGGGCATTTTCCGCGTCGGCTAACTGCACGGAAATCGCTAACTCCTTTTCTGATTCATCTTTACGGCCCAGTTTGGCGAGAGTCAGGCCATGATAGTAGCGGGCAGTCTGGAAGTCCGGCGCGTATTCTACGGCTTTTTCCAGATCGGCTTCGGCCTCGTCGTACTTCTTGGCTCGGAACGCCAGAATGGCCAGGCCGGTAAGTGCTCCCGCATGTCTTGGATCGTTGTCGAGAGCTGCGCCGTAAAACTGCCGTGCCTTATCGCTGTCGCCGCTTTCACGGGCGATTTCTCCCAGGCGGTAATAAGACTCGACCTGCCGAGGCGAGAGCTCGGCGGACCGCTGAAATTGGGCCTGCGCCTCGTCCGTCCGCTGCAGCATCTGCAGCAACAGCCCGTATCCATAATGCGCGGAGGCATCATCAGGCTTCACTGCAAGGTATGCTTTCCACGCCTGCTCCGATGCCTCGGACTGATTTAGATCCATCTTGACTCGCGCAATGGCGTACAGCGTTTTTGGATCTCCAGGACGAAGCCGCTGCGCTTCCGCCAATGTTGCATCAGCATCGTGGGTGAGCTTCATGGATTCTTCCTGCACACCCGTATCCAGCAGCAACTCTGCATCGTCCGAGACCCAGTATTTCGCCCTGAGGAGAAATGCCAGAGCCAGATCATTGTTTCCTGCCCGCCGCGCAGCCAGAGCTTCTGCGATCGCGGTATCAATCTCCCCTTTTCGCGCCGCCGAATCTCCGGGATGCTGTTTCAGGGTTTCTTCGAATGCGTCCATCTGGGCACTCTGCGCCAGGGGTGCCGGCGCCTGAGTACGCGCCGCCGGTCCAGCCAGAAATAAGCATGCGCTCAATACGGTCAGCCTGAAACCGGCAGATGGTCGAAGCAGAGTCATCGATGTCTAACATAATATGGCTGTAGCCAGCCCATGAATTTCAAAGCATGCCTCCCGCTCGCCTTTACCCTGACAATCCTGAGTTTCTCTCCAGCCGTCTTCGCGCAAGAGGCGCAGGCCACCCAGTATTTGCAATCAGGCGCCGCAGCCATGCATGAAGGCAAATTAACCGAGGCGGAAAAATATTTCAGACAAGCGATTGCCGTGGCGCCTCAGATGGCTGAAGCGTATCTGGATTTAGGGCTCGCCCTTTTGCGCGAAGGCCAGCCTGTTGAGGCGGCCAAGGCTCTCCGGCACGCGGTCGCCCTCGATTCGTCCACGCAAGGAGCGCATTTATTTCTCGGTATCGCCGAATATCAAAGCAATCATCTGGACGATGCGATTGCAGCGCTCAAACAGGAGATCGCCTTGAACCCTCAAAACGTGGAGGCTCTGACCTGGCTCGGCATCGTAGAATTGGCGGCAGACAAGCCTGAAGAGGCGACACTGCCTCTGGACGAAGCGGCAAGGCTTTCCCCCAATGACATCGATGTGCTCGACTATCGCGGACGGGCACACAGCCTGGTAGCCAATCAGAGCTACGGCCGCATGCGCAAAATCGATCCCGATTCCTGGCATGTGCATCGCGCTCTCGCTCAAGATTTTGCAGATATGGGAGATTCAGCCAATGCCGTCAAGGAATACCTGGCGGCCATTGCCAAACAGCCGCACAATCCAGACCTGTATGAGGCATTGGGCATTGAATATCAAAAGCTGAGCCACTTCGATTTAGCCACCCAGGCATTTGAGCAGGAGCTGAAACTAAGCCCGAACAATGCGGTTGCGCTCTACAACCTGGGAAAAATCGACGTGGAGCATGAAAATGCAGAGGCCGGCATTCCACTGCTGGAAAAAGCGGTTCCTTTGCTGCAGCATCCTGCCGCAGGCTACTACTATTTAGGTCTCGGATTATCGAAAGCGAACCGCGACGAAGAGGCGGTGACCTGGCTGGAAAAAAGCGTGGCCAGCGAACCCTCCGACTTTATAAAGCAGGGAGCCTATTTCCAACTCGCCAGGCTGTATCAACGACTGCATCGTCAGCAGGACGCAGACCGCGCTCTGACTGCTCTGAAAGAGCTGAAACAACGCAGCGCAGGCCAGAGCGATACCCACCCATAATAGGACTGCAAATTCGGTTGAATCCATGCGTCGCTCGAGCGAATTACGTATAAAATCGCTGCATGGCATTGATGCTTACGCCACGGGAAGCGGCGCTGCGGCTCGGCATTTCCTATCCAACTGTGAAGCAGTGGCTCTATCGCGGCAAGATCAAGGCTATGAAAACTCCGGGCGGCCACTACCGCATTCTCGAGGCCGAGCTCGACAGTCTACTGCATAAAGCCAAGGGGCCGGAAACACCGAAGCGCCAAATGATGCGAACGTTGAGCGGCCGCAATCAACTGGTGGGCCGCATTGTAGAAATCAAAGTCGATGGCCTGCTGGCGCAGGTGAAACTCTCGATTGGCGGACAGATCATCAACTCCATCATCACGTCGGAGGCAGTCCGCGAGATGCAGTTGCAGGTCGGCGAGACTGTCGCAGCGTTGATTAAATCGACCGAGGTCATGGTGCTCCGTGTATAAATTTTTACTTTTTCTGCTCCTTGTACCATTGGCCGCAGCACAGAATTTACGGCTGGCTGCGGCGGCTGATCTGCAGCCAGTACTGCCACCGATCCTCGCGCAGTTTGAGAATCAGACACACATTCACATCGACGCCTCCTATCAATCTTCTGCCACGCTGGCTACACAGATTCAAAACGGAGCGCCTTTCGATCTCTTTATGGCTGCCGATTTTTCTTTTCCGCAGCGAGTGATCTCAGAAGGACTCGCAGATGCCGACCAGCCTGTTGCCTATGCACGCGGAACGCTCGTTTTGTGGACTCGTAACGATTCGCCCTTCCGTCAGCTCTCAGTGGACACGCTGAAAGATCCGGCAATGAAAACGCTGGCTGTCGCCAATCCCGAGCATGCACCCTACGGACGTGCGGCGGAAGCTTCGCTCAAAAAGCTCGGGCTCTACGATCAACTGAAGCCAAAATTTGTAATCGCAGAAAATATCGCTCAGACAGCGCAATATGTCGATTCAGGTAATGCGCAGGCGGGTCTGATCTCGCTAACCTCGGCTTTGTCGGAAAGATTGCACGCGAATGGGCATTATGTCGAGATGCCTGCTGATTCCTATCCGCCGATCCTGCAGGGTGCGGTTGTTCTGAAGAATTCTGGTCACCGCACAGAAGCTCACCAGCTGCTCGACTTTCTGCTTTCGCCCGCTGTTGGCAAGCAGTTTGCCGCGCGCGGCCTCGAGCCCCCGCACTAGGATGGATATCCGGGCACTCTGGCTCACACTCAGGCTTGCGTCCGTTACGACTGTTTTGCTGCTGTGTGTCGCGATTCCACTTTCTTATTGGCTGGCTTTCGGCAAGGCGCGATGGAGGCCCATCGTTGAAGCTGTTGCGACCTTGCCGCTGCTGCTGCCGCCGACTGTTTTGGGTTTTTATCTTTTAATTTTGCTGGGGCCGCGCACCGCCCCAGGACGCATGCTGATACGTCTGACTGGTCATCCTGTGGCTTTTTCGTTTGCCGGACTCGTGATCGGTTCGATGATTTACAGCCTGCCTTTTGCGGTGCAGCCAATCACGAGCGGATTTACCGCTCTGTCTTCCGATGTCCTAGATGCTGCCCGTCTTCTTGGTGCCGGCAATTTTCGTATTCTCGCTGAAGTTGTGCTTCCGCTGACACTCCGATCGATTCTTACCGCCGCAGTGCTCTGCTTCACGCACACGGTCGGCGAATTTGGCGTTGTGCTGATGATTGGCGGGGATATCCCCGGCTCAACCCGGACACTCTCCATTGCCATGTTCGATCAGGTACAGGATTTCCGGTATCGCGAGGCAAATCATACCGCTTTACTTCTGCTGGCGGTCTCTCTAGTGGCTCTTATCATCGTGTATGGATGGCGAAAGCAGGTTCGCCATGCCTGATGTAGCGTTTCTAACGACCGAAATCGAGCATCGGGTTGGTGCGTTTGATTTGCGAGTCGATTTCCGGCTGACGGCACCCTGGACGGTCCTTTTTGGACCTTCCGGCGCGGGAAAAAGCACGGTTTTGCGCGCAATTGCGGGCCTTTTGCAGCCGAAAACAGGCAAAATAAGCCTCCGAAATCACACTTTGGTGGACACCCGGCAGGGTGTCTTTGTAGATGCGGGCAAACGCCGCGTCGGATTCCTCACACAGCAGCCGACGCTCTTCCCTCATCTGACGGTGCGCCGGAATATTTCTTTTGGCCTGCATGCGCTCGCCCGCATGGAACGCGAGAAGCGGATAAATGAAATGCTTCGGCTTTTTCGTATTGAAGAGCTGGCGGAACGGCTTCCCGCAAAATTATCCGGCGGAGAATACCAGCGGGCAGCGCTTGCCCGCGCGCTTGCTCCCGATCCGGAACTGCTGCTGCTCGATGAGCCGTTTTCGGGGCTCGATGCGGCGCTGAAAGAAGCGATTTTGCGCGAATTGACGGTGTGGCTGACGGCACATGGCGTGCCTGCCCTTTACGTCTCCCACGACCTGGTAGAGGCTTATCAGACGGCCGCCGATGTGATTGTCATTGAAAATGGCCGAGTAGTGGTGCAAGGCCCGGTGCAGGAGGTTCTGGCAACGCATCGCGAACAATTATTGCGCCAATTAGGAGTCATCACTCCACCCAAACTGGCTCCGGCTCCAACTGAATCGCAAATTTTTCGACAACCTTAGCCACGATTGCGTCACGTAACGCGGCTATATCTGCGGCGCAGGCTCCCCCACGGTTGATGAGAGCGAGTGTATGTTTGCTTGAGATTCCAGCTCGACCGAGCGCAAAGCCCTTATGAAAGCCCGCCTGATCGAGTAACCACGCTGCCGGAAGCTTCACCTGATCGTTTTCTGCTGGATAATTTGGCACCTGAAATCCGTCGAAATTGGCCGCAATTTGCGCGAAATGTGTGCGTGAAATGACAGGATTTTTGAAAAAACTGCCTGCACTGCGACAGTCTGGATCACCGGGAACGATGTACATTCCCTTCTGCTGCCGAATCTGACGAACGGCTGAACTGACTTCAGAGAGCGTCGGGACTGCGCTTTTATCCTGAAAGTATCGCTTTAAGTCTGCGTATGAAACGACGGCAACTGCGTCCTTTTTGAACTCGTACGTCACGCGAGTGACTATGTATCGGCCGCGCTGTGAATTGTTGAAGATGCTGCGCCGATAGGCGAAGCCACACTCAGCGGCGCTAAGCTCAAGAAAACGCATAGTTTGCAGGTCTAAAACGCGAACGGAGTGAACAGTTTGCGCCACTTCCTGACCGTAGGCACCTACATTCTGTACCGGTGTCCCGCCCACGCTGCCCGGGATTCCGGCAAGGCACTCAATTCCGCCGTAATTCTGGTCAACAGCAAAACTTACAAATTTGTCCCAGTCTTCGCCGGCAGCAACGGAAAACTGGGATGCATTCTGGTCAATTCCCTTCAGCGCGATCCTAATTACAAGGCCGGGAAAGCCCGTATCGCTCACCAGCAGATTGCTTCCGCCACCGAGGATGAAGAGAGGGATGTCCCGTTCTCGCGCGAAGCCGATTGCCTCAATAAGATCGTCTTCAGTCTGGGCTTCGGCAAACCAACGCGCAGGACCGCCAATGCCAAATGTTGTATAGGAAGCTAATGGGATTTGTTCCAGAAATTGCATCAGCTTCAAGATATCAGCCTGGATACGAGGGACTAGCGCAGGGGCTCTGATAGTTCGTAGAATAGAGATGCCGGGCTTTGGCCAGGCTGGAGGAACCAAAGCGAATGTACCCAGAGATTATGGTCATACCGATGCGCGAAGAGCTGGTGCGCGCAGGAATCAAGGAAGCGCGGACTGCGGAAGAAGTTGACGCTGCCCTGGCAAAGCCTGGAACTACGATGGTTGTTGTTAACTCGATCTGCGGATGCGCTGCTGGAAAGATGCGCCCCGGAGTTCGACTCGCATTGCAGAATGGAGTTGTGCCCGATCAATCGATTACGGTGTTCGCTGGACAGGACCGCGAAGCAACGGAACGCGCCCGTTCTTACTTTGAAGGCAATCCGCCGACCTCGCCCGCAATTGGCATTATGCGCGATGGAAAGCTTGTCTATCTCATGCAGCGCTTCATCATTGAGAACAACACGGCTCAGGCGATTGCTCAGGAGCTGGCACGCGCTTTCAACGAATTGTGCGCCAAGGCTACTGCCTGATTTTTGAGGACTGTAGAAAGCCCGGCTTAGGCCGGGCTTTTCATTTTATCCAGGATGCTTTACGAGTTGGGCTGCAGCACGTATGGCTTTCTCAGTAACAGATTGCCGCGTGGTGAGGATTTCTTTCCAGGGATCGTGCTTGAGACGCTTCTTCCACGTATCGAAGTTCACCACCGCGAAATCCGCTGGATTGCTTTTGCGGAGTTCTTCCCAGGTCATAGGGATTGCCACGCGCACACCTTTTCGCGCTCGCGGCGAATAGGGGGCGACGGCGGTCGAGCCGCGATCATTGCGCAGATAGTCGAGAAAGATGCGGCCCTTTCGCGCTGACTTTGTCATTTTCGTCAGGTAGCGGTCGGGATGTGCAGCTTCAAGCATCAGGGCAACATTGTGGGTAAAATCTTTTACGTCTGGCCATTCATGTTTCGGCTGGATGGGAGCTACGACGTGCAGACCTTTGCCACCGGTCGATTTGACGAAAGATTTGAGGCCCAGTTCCTTGAGCACATCTCGCACCTCAAGCGCACTGGCGGTGAGCGTCTTCCAGTCGATTTCGGCATCGGGATCGAGATCGAAGATGATTTGATCGGGCTTTTCCAGAGAGTCGTTCTTCGACCCCCAGGGGTGAATCTCCATTACGCCCATCTGCGCGAGAGCTACGAGGCCCTCGCGGCTCGATACGGTGATGTATTCCTCCGAGCCAGCTTCCTTCTTATTCGGAACGGAGACGCTGTCGATTCCTTTTGGAACACCCATGCCGATGTGCTTTTGAAAGAAGCAGGGTTTGCCGCTTCCCTCAGGGCAACGGACAATACTTAATGGGCGTTTCGCAATGTATGGCAACAAGTGATCGGCAATCTCGAAGTAATACTCAGCGAGCTGTTGCTTCGTCAGCTTGCTCTCTCCATCGAGTATCTTTTCGGGGTGCGTCAACCGTAAGCCATCTAATGAAACCGCGGCCTTCGGTGCTGGTTTCTCTTTCGCTGCTTTCGGCTCTTTCTCTTCCTTCGACACTTTAGGTGCAGGTCCACGGACGGGCTTCGGCAGAGATGTAGGCTCCTCGCGCTTGATCTCTTTTGCTGCCTTGTCCTCACGAAGGCCCTGGAATGACGCCTGCCTCACGCGATGATCGCCTGTCCATGTGGCGAACTGTACTTCCGCTACGAGTTCAGGTTTTACCCATATCGCATCTTTCTTCTCTGCTGTTTCCAGTTTTTCAAACGGGGCGCGTTCCTGGCGCATCGCATCCAGACGCTTGCGCAGGCTTCGTTGCGTCGCCTGCGTAAATCCAGTGCCGGTACGCCCGGCATAGATAAGCTTTCCGTTCTGGTAGTAACCAAGCAGCAGTGAACCGATACCGAGTCCGCCCTTGGTAGGAGGGGTAAAGGCGCCGATCACAAACTCCTGCTGATGCACGCACTTTTCTTTGAGCCAGCTCTTGCTGCGGCCAGAGACATAGTGCGATGTGGCCAGCTTCGAGACGATGCCCTCTGCGCCTACCTTGCAGGCATGCGCGAATGTTTCTTCTCCGTGAGCGCGGATATGCTGGCTGTAACGCAGGATGTTGTCGTCGTCCAACTCGCTCAGCAATCCTTCAAGAATCGACTTGCGCCGATCGAGCGGCAGGCCGCGCAGATTGTGTCCGTCGAGGTGAAGCAGGTCGAAACCGAAGTAGGTGAGATGGGCATGCTTCTCATTCTGAAAAGCGGCTTGCAAGTCAGCGAAGCTGGTCTTGCCCTCGCTATCCAATACGACGACTTCGCCGTCGATCAGTGCGCTTTTCACAAGGAGCTGCGTCGCTGTCTGTGCGATGTCGGGCATGCGATGCGTCCAATCCAGGCCGCCGCGGGTGTAGATTACCGCTTTGCGTTTTCCGGCGCTTTGTTCCTCTACATGAAGTTGAATGCGATATCCATCCAGCTTCAACTCGTGGAGCCAATCGTCACCTGCGGGCGGTGTTGATACTTGTGTTGCCAGTTGTGGAGGCATGAAGTCCGGAACCTTTTCCTTTGACGCGCCTTGCAACACCGCAGAACGATCTGGAGATTCAACCGCTTTTTCTTTTCTGGTTCTGGTGAGGCGCGAGCGGTTTTGCGTTCTTGCAGATGCTTTCGACTGCCAGACATGATCTTCCTGCGAACCGATGGCTTCTATGTCGCGTCCGGTTACAACACTATCCGGCTCGCTTTCCGTGATTGGCTCATCGTCTGCGCCGCGTTCATATTCATCGTGTTCCTTGATCAGCAGCCAGTTCGGCTTCGCCTCATGCGCGGCTTTGCCTCCCATACGGACGAGTGTCCACTTCCCTTTGAGCTTGTGGCCATGCAATATGAACTTCAGCCGTCCAGTACGAAAGCCTTCTTCGGCATCTTCCTGCGGCTCCCAGGTACCTTCGTCCCACAACATTACGGTGCCGCCGCCATATTGGCCTTTGGGAATGGTGCCTTCGAAGCCGCCGTATTCCATGGGGTGATCTTCTACCTGCACAGCGAGGCGTTTATCGCCGGTGTAGTAGCTGGGACCTTTCGCTACGGCCCAGCTTTTGAGAACACCGTGCCAGCCGAGGCGAAAGTCATAGTGAAGGCGTGTGGCGGCGTGCTTCTGGATGACAAACGGCAAGCCGCTTTCGCTCTCTTTTTTTGCGCCGCCGCTAGGTTCCGCGGTCAGGGAAAAATCGCGCATGGCTCGGTAGCGGGCTAATTGCTCGTCGACCGCGTCAGAAGGAGAAAGCTGCCGTGTCTTTTTACGGGGCATAATTTGTACCTGCCTTGCAGGATAGATTCCAGTTTCCTCCTGAAGGCTGCCAGCTTGCCACATAGCATCGTATCGTTGTCTACTCATGGGGCTGTCACTTTTTGAGAAAAAGATGCCTTATATTCTTTCGTTAGACCAGGGAACCACAAGTTCGCGCGCCATACTTTTTAATCAGGCCGGTGAGATCGTCGCCAGTTCACAGAAAGAATTTCAGCAGATTTACCCTGATTCCGGCTGGGTAGAGCACGATCCGTATGACATTTTGACCTCGCAGCTCAGTTCTGCGAGTGATGCGCTTATCCGCGCGGGGGCGCGTCCACGGGATATTGCGGCTCTCGGCATCACTAACCAGAGAGAGACGGTGATTGTCTGGGATCGCGAGACGAATAAGCCCGTCTATAACGCAATCGTATGGCAGGACCGCCGAACTGCGCATTTATGCCACAAGTTGGTTGAGGATGGGGCAGAAGACAACGTGCGCAGCACGACCGGCCTGCTGATCGATCCTTATTTTTCTGCCAGCAAAATTGCATGGATTCTGGATAATGTGTCGGACGCGAGAGAAAAAGCGGAAGCGGGCAAGCTGGCTTTCGGCACCGTGGATAGCTGGCTTATTTGGAATCTGACGAGTGGACATAAGCACGTCACCGATTACACGAATGCGTCGCGCACGATGCTGTTCAACATCATCAAGGGTGAGTGGGATGATGAGCTGTTGCGGCTTTTCAAGATTCCGAGACAGATGATGCCAGAGGTTGTGTGGTCGAGTGGCCAAGTCGGCGAAGTGACAACGACGCTCGGTCTCAGCTCTATTCCGATTGCCGGTATCGCGGGCGATCAGCAGTCGGCGCTCTTCGGGCAGCTATGCCTGAATGCCGGCGATGCGAAAAATACCTATGGGACGGGATGTTTTCTTCTACAGAATATCGGTGACAATTTTGTTTCATCGAAGCACCGGCTCATCACAACGCTCGTCTGCAGCCTTAACAAGAAGCTGGAATATGCCTTTGAAGGAAGCATCTTCATCGGTGGCGCAGTCGTGCAATGGCTGCGGGATAATCTGAAGCTGATTCGAGCCTCTTCCGACGTGGAGGCGCTCGCGCAATCGGTTAAAGGCTCGGATGGACTTGTGCTGGTTCCGGCGTTTGTCGGACTGGGAGCGCCGCATTGGGATGCGCATGCCGGTGGCCTGCTTATCGGTTTGCGACGCAGCACGCAGCCAGGACACATTGCACGCGCGGCTCTTGAGAGCATTGCCTTCCAAGTTGCAGACGTTATCGATGCGATGAATTCTGAATCGGACAATAAATTTGCCGAGCTGCGGGTAGATGGCGGCGCCGCAGCGAACGACATGCTGATGCAGTTTCAGGCCGATCTGCTGGGTATTCCGGTTTTGCGACCACCAGTGATCGAGACGACCGCGCTCGGAGCTGCGTACCTCGCAGGGCTGGCTGTCGGCTTCTGGAGCAGTCCGGAAGAAATCTGGTCGAAGCGCAGAAACGATACGCGCTTTGAACCTAAAACTGACAGCAAAGAGATGAAGGCAATGCGCCAACGCTGGCAGTATGCGGTGGAGCGCTCCAAGCACTGGACACAGGACGAACAAGCATGAACCGCGAGCAAATGATTGCACAGATTGCGCGCCGGGATACGCCCTGGGATATGGTCGTCGTCGGTGGCGGAGCTACCGGCATGGGCGTTGCCGTCGACGCAGCGACACGCGGCTTCGACGTGCTGCTGCTGGAGGCGAAGGATTTTGGCAAAGGGACGTCGAGTCGGAGCACCAAGCTTGTTCACGGAGGCGTGCGTTATCTGGAGCAAGGCAATGTATCGCTTGTCATGGAAGCACTGAAAGAGCGCGGACTGTTGCGGCAGAATGCTCCACACCTGGTCAGCGATCTGGCGTTTGTCGTCCCTAATTATTCCTGGTGGGAAGCGCCTTTCTACGGGATCGGGCTCAAGCTTTATGACATGCTCGCGGGCAAATATGGGTTTGGGAAATCGCGCATTCTTTCTTATGACGAAACACTTGAACGTCTGCCCACGCTGCAGACGGAAGGATTGCGCGGAGGGGTCGTCTATTACGATGGACAGTTTGATGATGCGAGATTGCTGATTCATCTGGCAGCTACCGCCGCCGATCACGGCGCTGTGCTGGTGAACTATATGCCGGTCACAGCGATACTCAAAGACGACGAAGGCTACGTAAACGGTGTGGTCGCACGCGACGACGAGAGCGGCACGGAATATAAGATTTCTGCGCAGGTTGTGATCAATGCGACGGGTATGTTCACTGACCGGATTCGCCAGATGGCTGATCCCGATGTTACGGAAATGGTCGAGCCCAGCCAGGGCATCCATCTTGTCTTCGAGCGCTCGTTTCTGAAGAGCGATGCTGCGATTATGGTGCCGCACACCAGCGACGGACGTGTGATGTTCGCCATTCCCTGGCACGGGCATACTTTGGTTGGGACAACTGATACGCCGATCGAACGGCCTTCTTACGAGCCGCGCCCATTCGAGCAGGAGATTGAATTTATTCTCGATACCGCTGCTCTTTATTTGAGCAGGCCACCGAAGCGCAGCGATGTTCTCAGTGTCTTTGTGGGCATCCGACCGCTGGTGAAAGCAGGCGGTGCGGCAGCCAAGACTTCTTCACTCTCGCGCGATCACACGATTCATGTAGATAATTCCGGCTTGCTTTCCATTACGGGAGGAAAGTGGACGACGTATCGGCACATGGCGGAGGATTGCGTGGATCACGCCATCACGCTGGGTCGGTTGCGAGAAGAACCCTGCGTTACGAAAACGCTGAAGATCCACGGCTATCGCGAGAATGTTGACGATCTCGACAGTCTCTGGGTCTACGGCTCGGATGCAGATGCGATTCGTGATATAGCCAGCAGCGAAACACGCCTGGCGGCTCCGCTGGATTCGCGGCTCCCGATGATTGGAGCTGAAGTTGTGTGGGCGGTACGGCAGGAGATGGCTCGCACTGTAGAAGATGTCCTGGCGCGGCGGACACGCGCTCTCTTTCTGGATGCCCAGGCTGCGGTGGCGATGGCACCCGCAGTAGCGCAACTAATGGCGGAAGAGTTGCATTATGGGGAAGACTGGGTAACAGCGCAGGTTGCTGAATTCAGGACGCTCGCGAGCCAATACAGTTTGCAATGACCGGGCACTATTCGAGATGCTACATTGCTTGCAATCAGGAAATCACAGGTGAATAAAATCGGATGAGGTCGCCTTTCTTTGGAGAATTCATGGGCACACTGGTGCTCATTCTGCTGGGTAATGGAGTGGTTGCTGGCGTACTTTTGAAGCGTTCGAAGGCAGAAAACAGCGGTTGGATGGTCATTGCTACCGGCTGGGCCTTCGCCGTACTTTGCGGCGTTTATACATCTATACTTTGCGGCAGCGCTGATGCCCATCTCAACCCAGCGATTACACTGGCAATGGCTGTCGAATCCGGCGATTTCAGCAAACTTGCTATTTATATTCCTGCTCAACTTTTAGGAGCATTTGCCGGAGCGACGCTGGTATGGCTCTATTATTTTCCTCATTGGAAGATCACGGAAGACGCGGAAGCAAAGCGGGCTGCATTCTGCACAGCTCCTGCGATTCGAAACCTCGCATCAAATTTCTTCTGTGAAGTGCTCGGCACAGCAGTCTTGATTCTCGTGGTCGGCGCAATCAGCTCGAAGCTCGTGCTATCAACCGGGCCCGCGGCGGGATTATCACCGTTTCTCGTTGGCTGCCTTATCTGGTCAATCGGACTATCGCTTGGAGGTACCACAGGGTACGCCATCAATCCCGCGCGTGATTTCGGACCGCGCATTGCGCATGCTGTTCTGCCGATTGCCGGCAAGACAAACAGCGACTGGAGCTATGCCCTTGTTCCTATTCTCGGGCCATGCTGCGGTGCAGTGCTGGCGGCTTTGTTGCTGCGCGCCCTGGGCGCTTAGAAATGATGCAGCTTTTCTTCCACCGGTATTTCTATGGGACGATTCGCTTCCTTCTCCAAGGAACGACTGACAAGATCACGTGAGCCCAGGCCAACAGCAAGGGCGAGGGCAAGCACAATGCCGCCGAAGAGGATGCCGAAAGCTAGATCAACAATCTCACCGCCGATGGCGAGGTGATCGAGCACCATAGCCGCCGTAAGAACGAACACCAGCCATCGAACGCCGGTTGCCAGCAGGCGTGCGTACTGCAGGTTCAGATTCACGGCGCTGATGAGAACACTCCGGGAGAGGAAGCGTCCGATGACTGTACCTAAGAAGAGCAAGACGACGGCGCCGATCACTCGAGGAAGGTAGGAGAAGACATAAGCCGAAATGCCTGACTCCGCCGACGCTGCTTCGAAGGTCGAGACGCCGACAAGAACGCCGATCACGACAAAGGACCAGAAGACGATGCGCGTCACCAGGATGGTTGGCGTCTGGCGTGGAGCCCATTCCGTCAGGGTGTTGGATCCGGCGTTGGTGCGCTCGTCAAACTTGACTGCATTCAACACCATCCGTGCCAGCATTGCTGCGAGCCACGCAATGACGAGAAAAATCAGCAGCACGAGCACAAAGGCGAGAATACCCGGCAGCAGCGTCGCTATCTTGGTGAAGACGCGCCCCATGGAATCCCGTAATGATTCTTCAATCTGCTGCCACATGACTCTTCTCCTTCACTACGGATTGAACCGGTCCGGCCATCTCCAGCGTGATACCAGATAAGGCTTGTTTTCTTCGTAGGCTTTTGCCAGCTGCTCAAGACGCTGCTCCGCGCCCATCGGCGATAAGCCTGCTACTTCTCCCGCATACGACGCTACCCAACCCAGATAGAGCGGCGCTAGTGCGCCCATCAAATGACCGCGGTTCATTGTGCGCAACCGATAGGCGAGAGCAAAGTCGTATACGATGCGAACCCACACCTCGTCGGGCATGCGAAACGATGCGGGATCGACGCGCGACATCTTCTTCAACTCGAGCAAGGTGACCGGCGGCAGAACAAGACTCCACACTTCCTGCAGGTTCCGAGAACCGAGCAGAAAGGAGTCGATCAGAGGTTTTGTGTCCACCGGTTCGCCATCGTTCCATTGCTGTCCCATGTCGCCAAAAGTTGCCGTTGGATGTGAGGCACGTATGCGCTGCCAGTAGGCGGCGGATGTTTCCATTTCAGAGAACGCCGATCCCACAAGGCTGGATAAGATGGTGCTCAGTTCCAGACCTTCTGTCTGAGTCGCGTGTTGGATATCCAGCCTCAACTGGCAAACCTGATAGTTGCTGAGAGCCGCCTGTATAGAAGGCCACAAAAGCGCTCCATCGCCAGCCGCGTGATGGGGACTGCTATCGCTCAACCTTGCAGCCATCTGGGCCGAGCAGCCGAAGTCAGGTGTCAAGGGAAACCGTACCCGCTGACCATACAATGCGCGTGTCAAGGGAGCGAGGATGCTGTGATTCAGCAATCCTTCGAATTTTCTGGAAGGATAGACGGGCAATACAAGGTCGCATCCCTTCTCAGCAATCGCCTGGAGAAAAAGTTCGAGATGTCGAGTGTCGAGGGTCGCCAGATCGCTGTGAAGCGAAAGACAAACCTTTGCGCCCATTTCTACAGCCATGGCACAAATCGTCCTTTGCGCCGTCGAGGCTATCGCCCATGGCAACAGCGACCGATCAGCTGCAGGTAACGAATATGGCATGAGACGAAATGCCGATTCCGCCGGGAGCGCTGCTTCTACCTCAGAGGCTCCGGGATACGCGACTACTACGTGCGAGCCTTGATACCCCTGTAGCTGCTGCACCTGCTGTTGCAGCTCACCCGCGTTCACAGCGCCGGCAATTCCGATCAGCAGGTCAACAGGGCCCGTGTGCTGTGTTTCGCTAAGCGTCTCTTCCTCAAGATCGCTTTTCGGCATCTGCTCTTCCTTCTATCTGCTATTGCAGCAGGGATAATATTCCGGTCAAGGGGATGCGCACCCACTCAGGCCGATTGTTCAATTCATAACCAAGCTCGTACAAGGCCTTGTCAAGCACGTAGGCATCGAGAATGAGCCGGAAGTCGTGGTCATCGCGCGGTATAACAGCCGATCCGGCTGCAGTCTCGCGATAAGCTCGCAGAAATTCTGCTGACACTGCACGTGTCCATAGATTAGCCCATGGTTCCATTTTCTGGTGGTCTTCCGGACGCCGCGCCACATGCCGGGCCAATGCTGAGAAGGCAGCGTAATGGAAGGAGCGCAGCATACCGGCGATATCTTTAATCGGCAGCTGCTTCTTTCGGCGTTCCGAGAGCGACCGGGCGGGCTCGCCTTCAAAGTCGAGAATGACGAAGTCGGCCCGGACCCGCAACACCTGGCCGAGATGGTAGTCGCCATGCACGCGCGTACGCTGCAGCCTGGAACGAACGGTATTCACATTCTGGAAACGTGCAGAAATCTCGCGTCTTCTGCTGATGACCAATCCGCCTAGCTCAACAGCGTCATCCGGCAGGCGAGAGAGATTCGTTTTCAGCAGGCTCATCGTGCGGAGCGCATGATCGGCAAGATCATGGCCCAGCGATACCAGTTCATCGGGTTCCAGAATTTCCGGGCGAAAATCTTCAATCTGCGATGATGCCAGCGCCAGATGCATCTCGGCGGTTCTGCGTCCCAGCGTAGCAGCAGCATCCAGATAGATGCCTGCGTGCTCTTTTATCAATTCGGATGCGGACTTTCCTTCGTTCTCAGAAGGCAGAGTAGCCAACGCGGAGGCCTCAAAATAACGCTCCAATTCCTCAAGCGTCCACGCCCAGCCATCGCCCTCATTCGCAACAAGACCCTGGAGCATCGCCAGCGTCGCTGATGTGCCGTCTTCCCGCTGGTATTCGATGGAGCCGCCGAAGGGTGCAATATGATGGAAGTCCGTGTGCTCGGTGAGAAAACGGGCGATCTCAGTATCGGGATTTGGGCCGAACTCCTGCTTGCGGAAGCACTTCATAATGAGTCGATCCTCATAGAGGATCGAGGTATTGCTCTGCTCGGCCGAACTGCGACGCGCATTATGAGGCATGCCCTTATTTTCCGTTAAAGACGGTAGCGTGCTGCTTGGAAAGCCTTCGATAATTCCCTGCGCGCCGGCAATTTTTTTCTTTCCGGTGATAACCGTCAGCAGTTCCAGACATACGCTCTCCTGCGTGAGAGCGTCGCACAATATTCCTTCGCCCTTTGCGTCGCGGATGGGAGTAACAACTGCGTTAGGGCTCGCTTCCTTCAGAAGCGAAGCTGCGTCGCCATAGAGAGTTGTAAGAGGCAGGAAATATGTCTCGTCTTCCCCTGCTTCATATTCCAACTTTGCGATGATGAGGGCTGAATTTCCGTCGTGAAAAGGAGCAAAGTCCAGAACTGATGCTGACCGAATATGTCTCGACTTCCCGCCAAACCATCTCTGCTTTCTCACAAATTCGGGCAGAATATCGTTCTTCAGCTTGTCGGCGTTTGCTCCGCCTAGCAATATCTCCCAATCGCCTCTTTGACCGGCTTCCAACATAACGATATCGTTGGTCTCCGCCGATTCATTCGGCGTATCTGCTGCAGGTTGAAGCTCTAACCAGAGAAATCCGTAGGGACCCAGCGTTAACGGATATGGCTGCTTCGTCACGGGAGGAAACTCGACGTAGCCCAGCATCTCTACTGGAACCGTCCCTTCAAATTCGGCGAGTTCAAGTTGCACTGGTTGTGCGAAGCGGGAAAGATTGGCCGCGCAAAGGACCTGCTCATTTCCGTATTGGCGGACATAAGCCAGAACTTTTCTGTTTGCAGATGGAAGGAACTTGAGTGTTCCCCTTCCGAAAACATGAAAGAGCTTGCGCAGCGCAATCATGTTGCGCATCCAGTTCAGCAATGAAGAGGCATCGCTCTGCTGCGCTTCTACGTTAATTGCCTGGTAGCCCCAGACCGGGTCCATGATGACCGGGCTATAGAGCTGCGCCGGATTCGCGCGTGAGAATCCCGCGTTGCGGTCTGCGGTCCACTGCATGGGGGTACGCACGCCATTCCGGTCGCCAAGATAGATGTTGTCGCCCATCCCAATCTCGTCACCGTAATAAAGGATCGGCGTTCCGGGAAAGGAAAAGAGGATGCTATTCAGAAGCTCGATTCGGCGGCGATTGTTATCGACGAGCGCTGCCAGGCGGCGCCGTATGCCGATGTTGATTCGCATACGTGGATCGGCGCTGTATGCCAGGTACATGTAGTCGCGCTCATCGTCGGTCACCATTTCGAGGGTCAACTCGTCGTGGTTGCGGAGAAACAATCCCCATTGACAGCTTTCCGGTATCTCCGGAGTCTGCGCCATGATTTCGGTGATCGGCAGACGGTCTTCCTGGCGAAGAGCCATGTAGATGCGCGGCATCAAGGGAAAGTGGAACGCCATGTGACATTCGTCGCCGTCGCCAAAGTAGGGACGCACATCTGTGGGCCACTGGTTTGCTTCTGCGAGGATGACACGGTTTTTATATCCCTCATCCATCGCTGCGCGAATCTTTTTGATGACTACATGCGTTTCCGGAAGGTTTTCGCAATTCGTGCCTTCGCGCTCGACGATGTAAGGAATGGCGTCGAGGCGCAGCGCGTCCACGCCCATATCCAACCAAAAGCGTAAGACTTTGAGAACTTCTTCCATCACCAGCGGATTGTCATAATTCAGATCCGGTTGATGTGAGAAAAAGCGATGCCAGAAATAGGCCTGCGCCACAGGGTCCCATGTCCAGTTCGACTTTTCGGTATCCGTAAAGATAATGCGGGCATCTTTATATTTCTGGTCGTTATCGCTCCAGACATAGAAATCGCGCTCAGGCGTGCCCGGCAGCGCATGACGCGCACGCTGAAACCAGGGGTGCTGATCGGATGAGTGGTTGATGACCAGCTCGATCATCACCTGCAACCCGCGCTGATGGGCTGCAGCCAGGAACGCTTTGAAGTCATCAAGCGTTCCATAGTTCGGATGCACAGTCATGTAATCGGCGATGTCGTAGCCATCGTCTCGCAGCGGCGAGGGGAAGAACGGCAGAAGCCAGAGGCAGGTCACTCCGAGGTCCTGCAGATAGTCGAGCTTTTGAATCAATCCGGGAAAGTCGCCGATGCCGTCGTTATTGCTGTCGGCAAAGGCGCGTACGTGCAACTCGTAAATGATCGCATCTTTGTACCAGTGGGGATCAGTTGCGCTACCGGCGCTTTTCGCACTTCTAAGTGCATTCAAATACGTGCTCATTTATCCCCGTCCGTTACAGGTAATAATCGAAATCTTTTTCTGACCGCACCCGACGCAATACGCGCAGGATATGCGCCGGAATCTTCGCAGGCGACAATTCAACGTAATTGCGCGAACCATGCCAGAGATAGCGTTCGTCTACCAGTTGATCATGCACCTGAAATGACTCGCGAAGATCAAGCCCTAGTTTTTCAAGGTTCAAGTTTACCCATCCCGCCTGCACATGATACGGATCGAGATTCACTATGGTGAGAATCGTATTGGTTTGTTCGAGGTTTCGCTTGCTGTAGCAGATGAGATAAGGATTATCCGTCTCGTGGAAATAAAGATCGTTGTTCAACTGTAGAGCCATGTTCTCGCGACGGGCGCGATTTACTCGCTCAATCAGCGACGCGAGACTTTTAGGGTCCTGAAGGTTCCACTGCTTCAGCTCATATTTTTCGGAATTGAGGTATTCTTCGCCGCCCGGCCTAGTGGGAACGTTTTCCAGCAGCTCGAATGCCGGCCCATAGATGCCGTAACTTGTCGCCAGAGTAGCAGCCAGCACTAAACGCGTAATAAAGGCCGGTCTACCCCCAATTTGCAACGATTCGGGCAAAATATCCGGGGTATTCGGCCAAAAATTGGGGCGAAAATACTCCTTTACCTCAGTGCTATTCAACTGCGTGAGGTATTCCGTCAATTCCTGTTTGGTATTACGCCAGGTGAAATAGGTGTATGACTGCGAGAAGCCCAGTTTTGCCAGCCGCTCCATGATTCGGGGCCGAGTGAAGGCCTCTGCAAGAAACAGGACTTCCCTGTTTTCCCGCTTGATCTCACCTATGACCCATTGCCAGAAAGGAAAGGCCTTCGTATGAGGATTGTCGACGCGGAAGATGTGGACGCCTTCTTTCACCCAATATGCAAAGACACCTTTCAGGGCATCCCATAAGCCAATCCAGTCTTCGCTCTCAAAATCGAGGGGATAAATATCCTGGTATTTCTTGGGTGGATTTTCAGCATATTGGATCGAGCCGTCAGCCCGCTTTTTGAACCACTCCGGATGCTCCGTTACCCAAGGATGATCGGGTGAGCATTGGAAAGCGATGTCCATGGCGATTTCCAGGCCCGAGGCTTTTGCCTTTGCAATGAGACTGCGAAAATCGTCGAGTGTGCCTAATTCCGGATGAATTGCTGTGTGGCCGCCCTCGGCCGATCCGATCGCCCATGGACTTCCTACATCGCCGGGCTCAGCGGTCACTGAATTATTTTTTCCTTTGCGAAAGCTCTGACCAATGGGGTGGATAGGTGGGAGATAGAGAACGTCAAATCCCATTTTCGAGATATAGGGTAAACGCGCCTCTACGTCACGAAAGCTCCCGTGTGTACCTGGAGTTGTAGAGCAGGAACGCGGAAACAGCTCATACCAGCTTGAGAAACGCGCTCGTTCGCGATCTACGGTGATGGCGAGCTCTTTATCGTAGCGCGTTTCCAATTCTGTATTCGGATAACGCTCCATCATATGGGCCAGGTCTTCATCCAGAGCAACGACTTTCGTATCTTCATCGCCACTTTTGGTTCGAAGGAGGCGGGCCCACTCTGTTAATTGCTTAGCGTCCTTGCCTTCCGCTCGCTGGGCAGCCTGCTCTACGAGCAGCCCGCCCGTTTGCAGCTCGAGTCGCACATCCTGCCCGGCGTCGAGCCGCTTCAAAAGGTCGCTGCGCCATGTATCGAAGTGATCCACCCAACCACAGAGCGTGTAGTAATACCGGCCCGGCTTTTCGACGCGAATGCTACCCTCCCAGCGATCATTTCCCAGAGGCTGCATTCTGATGGTGCTGAATTTTTCTTCGTTCTGGTGCCGAAACAATAACTGGCAGGCTACGTGGTCGTGCCCATCCCCAAAAACGTCCGCCTCTACCTGAACGGTGTCGCCTACGATCCGCTTAATTGGAAAACGTCCCCCGTCAATCTCAGGTTCAACGCCCTGGATAACGACCCGTTTTCTTCCATCTGATGGTTTCGTCATTTATCTACCGGTCTTGCTGAATTTCACGCGCAACATCGCCCTGCGAATACGCGACATCTCTTAAGAAGATGCCTATCTCAAGAAAATCGTTCGTCGTCGACGGTGAAATTTCCGCTGTACACGCGCACGGATTTTAACATGTCATCTTTAATCAAGCAGGAAATGAAAAATCCCGCAGGCACAGAAACGTACCTACGGGATGAAGAGATGCCTTTTTGAGCGAAGATGAAATTGCTAGTTTTCGCGCAGCAGTCTTGGTTCTTCAGGAAAGCGCAGCCGGACAAGACGATCGATCGTATAGGGAGCGCGTTGTTGAGAGGTATGGTAGTGGCGCACCTGTAGCTCGCCCAGTAGTCCGATGGCGAGCATCTGGATACCCGCCAGGATCAGCACGCCAGCAATGACGAAGAGCGGGCCATGCTGGTCCATTACATGCTGGTGGGTAAAGAGCTTCAGTAATAGCAGAAAAAACGAGATGCTTCCGCCACCGAGGATGCTTAATGCACCGAAACCGCCAAAGAAATGCAGTGGCCGAGTCATATAGCGCAGCAGAAAACGGATTGTCAGCAAGTCGAAAAAGACACGGAAGGTTCTGCCGATGCCATAATGCGACTTCCCTCTTTCGCGGTTTACATTCTTAATGGGAATTTCGCAGATGCTGGCTCCATACCAGGATGCGAGGGCGGGAATGAAGCGGTGCATTTCGCCATACAGCGGGATGTTGTGGATCACTTCGCGCCGATACGCTTTGAAAGTCGTTCCAAAGTCGTGGATATCCACACCGGAAAGCTTGGCCATCAGCCAGTTTGCGCAGCGCGAAGGAAAGCGGCGCATCACAAAGTTATCGATGCGTTCCTTGCGCCATCCGCTGACAACGTCGTATCCCTCTTCCAGTCTGGCGAGAAAATTCGGTATCTCGGAGGGATCATGCTGCAGATCGCCATCCATCGCGAGAATAAAGTCGCCCTGGGCATGGTCGAAGCCTGCCGCCAGCGCTGAGGTCTGGCCGAAATTGCGGCGCAATTTCACTACGAGTACGCGGCTGTCTACGGCGGCAATCTCTTCGAGCAGCTTATAGGTTCGGTCGCTGGATCCATCGTCTACAAAGACCAGCTCAAAGTTGTCCCCTACCTGTTCCATGACGGCCTTCAGGCGGTCATACAGGGCGGTTACATTCTCTTCTTCATTGTGAAAGGGGACGACGATGGAGTATTTCGGCATATCTCTATATTATAGACGCCCCGGAACCACGGGACCGGCCAAAAAACCACGATCTGGAATCCTAGCCGGCACCCCTTCACTACTGACACCATGCTGTCAGCAGCCCTCTCGTACTCTCTTTCCTAGACGATCCAATTCTGCCTAAAAAGAGGACCGCATGTCGACCGCACAGGAAACCGTAACCTCAACGATTACATGGTTTGAGATTCCCGCAGCTGATTTCCCCCGCGCCATCCGCTTCTATGAAACCGTGCTGGGCACGGCATTGATCCATGAGGCGGCATGGCCAAATCTGGCTATTTTCCCCTATCAGAGGCCGGGAATTTCGGGAGCCATCGCTTATGGAGAAGACTTTCGCCCAGCCGGGGACGGCACGATCATCTATCTCAACTGCAACGGCCGGTTCGACGCTGTTTTGAGCCGGGTGGAGGATGCCGGTGGCGCCATCCTGGAGCCGAAGTCGCATCTGCCGGGCGTGGGCTGGGTAGCCCAGATTCGCGACAGCGAGGGGAACCGCATTGGCGTCCATTCAGCAGCTTAGAGCCTTAAGGCTATCCGCAGGCTCTAAGATAGTCCGGTATGCGTCGCGCCGACCGGCTCTTTCGAATTGTCCAACTATTGCGAGCCGGACGGCTGCAAACGGCCCGTCATCTGGCGGAAAAGCTGCAGGTCTCACACCGCACCATTTATCGCGATGTGCAGGACCTGCAGCTTTCCGGCGTTCCGATTACGGGCGAGGCTGGTGTTGGATACACTCTTCGTCGCGACTTCGATATTCCTCCGCTGATGTTTGATCGAGAGGAAATTGCCGCGCTGGTACTGGGTGCGCGCATGGTGCAGGCGTGGGGCGGAAATCAACTGACCGAAGCCGCCAACCGCGCTTTACGCAAGATCGAAGCCGTTTTGCCTTCGGATCTGCGTGAGCGGATCGATGAAGTGCTGCTTTATGCGCCGGGTTTTCGCAGCACACCGGAAATCCGCTCGCGGCTCGATTCCCTGCACACGGCCGCCCAAGAGCGCCGCATTGTGCTGTTTGCTTATTCACGGGAGGATGGCGCACAAAGCATCCGCAAAGTGCATCCGCTGGCTCTGTACTATTGGGGCGGGGCGTGGACGCTGGCTGCATGGTGCGAGCTACGCAACGATTTCCGAAGCTTTCGCGTAGACAGAATGGAGCACCTGGAAAGCCTTGCCGAGGTTTTCACTCCCAAGGCTGGCCAGATGCTCTCTGATTTCCTGCGCCGCGTTCGCGCGGAACAGGAGGGCAAAAAAGATTTGTCTTAGAAGAAGGTTCGTCCCGCGGTTGTTACCACCGCTTCACCTTACCTCGCCGAAGATAGAGCTATTCATCGCAGCTAAAAGCGTAGCCAGGTTGGTCAGGTTGAAGACGTTGCTGACCTCGCCGCGAAGCTGGAAGCTGAGCGATTCCCAGATACCAGATGTCCGGAAAAGCGAGGCGTCCACGTTTCTGTAGCCGGGAACGTCGAGTTGTGCCCGGCGCTCATTACCAAGAAGTCCCAGCGGACCAACTCCGCGAAAGCCAGCATCCACACCAGGCCGGCAATACGAAGATATACGAACCATTAGTTCATCTCTCCGATGCGTGAGCGCCGCGGAAGCGTCTGCGGAACCTTACCGGAAAATATTGTTGATCAAACTAGCGTCAAGACCTTATTCCTTTCTTGAACTCGCAGAAATCACCTGAACCGGTCCGAGCAATCCTGACGGAAGCAGAGGTGAATTTGCTCGATAGGGCTTCACATCAGTGAACGTGTACTTCTCATCCGCATCTGGTTGCTGATCACCAATCAGACGATTTACCCATGCGTTTGTAACTCTGATGGAGATTTCATTATTTCCGGGCTTCAGGGCACTCGTCACATCCAGACGGTAGGGGGCATGCCACACGATGCCAAGGGGCTTACCGTTTACAGTGACCTCGGCCAAGTTTTTAACGTCGCCAAGATCGATCCATAGTGTTGTGCCTTTTTTGAACCAATCATTCGAGGCTTGAATGGTTTTTGTATAGGTCCCTGTACCCGAAAAGTACTTGATGCCCGCGTTCGCGTTGTCGCTCCACGATGAAAGCGCATTCATGGTGATAGATGGCGGAGCGCCGCGATCTGCTTGAAAATTCAGATTCCACGGTCCATCGACGGTTTCCAGCTTGGTTTCGGAGATTTCCGGCAGCGTCACGGATGGTTTCTTTGCGGTGTTACGAAATACTACGAAGACCGTTCCCCATGGCTCGAAGTGAAGCGGGACGGTGGTACGACCCTCCACGGTCTTGTAGGAAACAGGCTTGACGTTTCCGGTTTCCGCGTACCACAACTCGGGCGTGCGACCAGCCACGCGGAAGGTGGCATCCACCGCAGCAACATTGTCACTGCGATTGTCTAGGAAGTAGATGTCACCATCGGCAAGCTTGCGGTGAACGAAAAGAATGCGAGTGTCAGCTTGTGGCTTCGTGTAGTCGAAATCCGGAGTGAGCTCTAATGCGCTGAATACTTCAGACAGACTGGTTCCCGCGTACACGCCGCCTTTGCCTACTTTGTGTATACCGGTTCCATCGCCGAAGAGTTCGTCGTTCAGCTTGCGGAATTCCGATTGATCATCAGCCAGGCTGGGATCGTCCGACGGCTTCGGTCCCGCCACGATTGCGCCATCCTCCACCAGCTTGTAGATCGCTTTCAGTACCGGCAACGACATGTGACGGCTGTATGGATCGAGGCAGAGAACGCGGTAGCTCATTCCACTCTTCGTGGTAATGCGTCCATCGGAGGCACTCAGTTCGTGAATCAAGCCATCAGCGTTAATGTAATCAAAACCATATCCGGCGGGAACATCAGGTGATTTATCGGCGAAAATCGCCGTCAGGTTGGAATCTTCCCCATAAAAATAAATGAGATCGGCTCCGAAGTGTCCCTGCTGCAGAAGGTAGCTGCTGCGTGCAAGGTAGTTGACCCATGGCCCAGCTTCTTCCGCCCATGTTTCATTCCGGTTGAACCATTGTCCGAAAGGCCCAAGGGTGAGCCCGGGCGCTTTGCCGATGAGCGGCTGATGTGCCGACTCGTGAATGACGAAGCGATTGATGCCGTTCAGTAATTCCTGATCGGCCGTGGGCTTTAGCGTAGCGGGTGACCAGGCCCAGGGTGCGGCTGAAGCCGTAAGAGATTCCGCTGCCGCAAGATTCTGTCCATAAATGTGCGCTACAGACGCCGATTCCCTGTCGTCTGCGTTGTAGCCGTACTGTTCCTTATTGACACCTGGAGTCTGCGTCCACATGGCACTCATGGGGATGTCGTCGAGCTTCTTAACTTCCATGCCATCGGCTACAAAAGCGCGCTCGCTTTCATGCGATTCGCCGTAATGGCCGATGCCCCGTTCTTGCAACGATGCCTGCACCTGCCCATAATGCTCGTCGGCGATCAGGTCGGCGATGGTCTTGCGGAAGTCCCATAAGAATTGATCGCTGGATTCGGCGCTTCCTACGACGCGGCCTGCGAGAACAGGCATCCACGGTTTTGGGTCATAACCGCGGCGCTTCGTGAATTCGGCGATCATATCGTCCGTCCAGTTCTGCGAGCCCGCCTCCCAGCTATCGGTAATCACATAACGGATTCCGCGCTTCCCCATCATGTCAGCGCCAACGGTCTCCTTATAACTATCGAGATAGCCATTCATATAATTTTTGACATAGCCGCTATTCAGCTTATCGACCTCAAGACCAGTCGCCTCGGCGGTTGCAGGATGATTGGTGATGCCGAGCAGCGAATATCCAAAGCGGAGCACAACCCAATTGCCAGGCGGCGGTGTCCAGTTCAATGTTCCATCCGGGTTCATCTTCGAGGTGAGATCGATCACGTCCGACTTCACGATCGCGGAATTTTGATCGACTGTTGGAGTCGCAAACTGATAGAGGTCCGACTGAGTTGTAAATGCGGCTTTATCCTCAAACCTGTTTACTCGAGCGCCGGGATGAAGGACGAGTTCGGCGATTTCATAATCCGTGGGGGGAGTTCTGGCCTTTACACCCAAGGATGCCGGATCTATGCCGCTTGCCCATGCGGGAGGAGGCGGCGGCGGAGTGCGCTTGAAAGCAACGCGAAAAAACTTCGCCTTCACTTCAGGAAACGAAACTGTATTTTCCGGGTCCCCACCTTCGGGCAATGCAACCACCGTATGGTAAGTCTTTCCGTCATCGCTGGCCTCGAATGAGATAGCCGGGTTGCTGATGCCGGTCACTATGGTGGTGATTCTGTCTACGCCCTTCGTGGCGATGGTGATGGCATTGATTGCGTGGGGCTGATCGAATTCATATTGAATCCATGCACTCTGCCCAGCTGCAGGAATGGGAAGCTTGGTAGTTTTTTCGAGATCGCCATCACTCAGAATCACCTTATCCGGCGATCCGCCACTCGCTGTCATCTTCGCGTGCAGATCTTCAACGGAAATGTCATCTGCAGGCCGGCGATAAGCAACTACGGCTGCGTCGGCATAAAACTCGGGAGTCTTTGCAGATCCAGCTGGCGCGGCGCTGGAATCGTGAGTTCCCACATCCTGGAATGGACCCGTGCTCGTGGGCGGGTGGAACAGCTTGCCGGTAAACGGTTTGCCGCCCTCTACCGGCGTCTCGCTCCAAACATACTTCTTCATCCCCTGGGATGGCGGAACCCACGGTCCACCTGTTTCGCTCCATCCGGGAGAACCGGCAATTGCTTCTTCCATGTGCAATTGATCGGCCAGCGTCGTCGCATAGCGGAAAGCGTCTTTCCATTCCGGCGTCATGTAGGCGAGGCGATGTTCCACGACCTGCGGAGTTGCCAGGGCAGCGTCGAAGTTCTGAAATCCGCTGAGGCCGACCCGATGCATCCATTCCAGATCGAGCTTGATTCCTTCTTTCGTGATATTGCCGTTCATCCAGTGCCACCAGACCCGTGGACGAGCGCTCTCCGGCGGATTCTGAAAACCGGTTTTGAGCGGGTCGCTGCCATTCTGCGCGACAACGACAGCTGCGCAGGCGAACCATATAGCAGTTGATACGAACGCTTTCGCTGCAGCTCCGGGAATCCTGGTGTTCATTTTCCACTTCATTCTGTGGTCGCTCTCCTGTGGTTTAAGCAGACTGATCAAAACGCCATGAAGCATAACATGCTGAGAAATAAATCCGAAAATAAAATTGTTTTCCTTTTGAAAAATGACCTACCGAGAATGCGTTTGGAAAATCTCGCAGTCATCGTGCCATCAGATAGTTCCCATAACCCACGATAACGGTTGAAAAAACCAGCAAAAACAGCCCGCAGGTGACGCATAATCGCGTGCGAAGAGCGGTATCGCGCCACTCCTTCAATGCGATGCCCCAAAGAGTAGCGAAGATGATGATACTGGCCATGTGCAGCGTCCAGCTTGAAAAGTCATACTTCCCCATTTTGGTCTGACCCATCGAATAGAAGAAGAACTGGAAGTACCAAATCACGCCTGCAAGCGAAGCCAGAAGATAATTTCGCACGAGTGCAGACGGCGGCAAGCGGAGTTCGCCTGCGATGTTTGTGGGATCGATGGAGACAAGTGTTTCGCCGGTGATGGCAGTTCCCATCGGATTTGAACCTGGTGCTCCGAAGAATTGTCTCGCAGACCTGTTTCTGATGATCAGAAATAGTGACCACACAAAATTTGTGAAAAATCCACCCCACAAAACAACAATGAGAACGGGAAGGTTCTGCCAGAGATCAGCTCTGCCGGTGGCAAGCAGATGATCGCGGGCTATGAGAGCGATGGGCTTGCCGGCATTCAATCCATAGGCAAAGCATGCGCTCATGATTCCCGCAAAGACGGCGACCGCTAATCCCTTTCCGAAAGAAAAATCCCGCTCGCCAAGTGCCGCTCTCTCTTCCGATGGCACTTCCTGCTCTTTCAAAAAACCTGCAAGCCCGTTCACCGCAATCGCAACCAGGCAAATGAATACGCCAAACAGAATGAAACGGCCACCGGATTGACGAGCAATTGTCGGAATCTGTCCGCTGAACAACGGGGGCATCAAGGTTCCGAACGCCGTGCAGAAGCCAAGGGCAATGGCATATCCCAGCCCGATTCCGAGATAACGGATTGATAGGCCAAACGTGAGGCCGCCGATACCCCAAAGGGCACCCCAAAAGATTGCATGGAAGAAAGCAGGCGACGGCGAGTGACGCAGAATGTGCGCCACATCAGGCACAAATATCCGCGCGATGAGAAGAGGAGCAACGATCCATGCCGCAAAACCCTGGATGATCCAGTAAATTTCCCATGACCATCGCTTGATTGGTCTGAAAGGAATGAAGTTGCTGGCGGAAGCCAATCCTCCGATCCAGTGATAGATTACTCCAATGAATGGATTAGGACCCACATTGCACCTCGAATCAAATGCCGGCAAATAAACCGAGTGTCGCGCATCGCCATCCTAACGCAGGGCATATTAAATTGAAAAAACATTTCTATTGAAATTGCTTGGGTGCGCGGCTACACTTCGCTTGGGATAGGCTCACCTTAGCTGGGAGGGAGTATGGAGAACAACGATCGCGCCCGGGAGGCAGCGGCAGCTCTGGATAATTTCAAAATTGAAATTCCTTCCTGGGGATTCGCCAACACCGGCACGAGGTTCGGCAAATTTCTGCAGCCCGGCGCAGCTACCACGCTTGAAGAAAAGTTTGCGGACGCATCTCAGGTAAACGCATTGACGGGTGCGACTCCGCAGATGGCTCTTCATGTTCTCTGGGACCTTCCTGAAAGCACGGCAGATGTGCCGAAAGTAAAACAGCTGGCGGTGCGCTACGGCATAAGGCCGGGATCGATTAATCCTAATTTGTTTCAGCATCAGGAATATAAGCTTGGATCCATCTGCAATCCAGACGGCTCTGTCCGCAGGATGGCGATCAATCACCTGATTGAATCGGCGCGAATTGCAAGAGAGCTAAATGCGACCGATATTTCACTATGGGTAGCAGATGGTTCCAATTATCCCGGCTCGCAAAGCATTCGCAAGAGGATTGGTTGGCTGGAAGAAGCATTGCAGATAGCCCATGGCGAGCTGCTTCCCGATCAGAGACTGCTAATTGAATACAAGCCCTTCGAGCCTGCGTTCTATCACACTGATATCGCGGACTGGGGCATGGCTGCGCAACTGGCTCGCGCTGCCGGTCCGCAGGCTCGCGTGCTCGTAGATACTGGCCATCATTATCAGTCCCAGAATATTGAGCAGATCGTGGCCTGGCTCCTGCATACGGAGCTTCTCGGCGGCTTTCATTTCAACGATCGGCGCTACGCGGACGACGATCTTACTATCGGCTCCATCGATCCATATCAGGTCTTCAGAATTTTTCACGAAATTCTAAATGAACCGGATCCAATGTTGATGGCGCAAATTGCCTTCATGATCGACCAAAGCCATAACCTAAAGGGCAAGATGGAGGCTATGGTGCAAACGGTCATGGCCGCCCAGGAGATATATTTGAAAGCCTGCCTCGTCGACCGGCAAAGATTGGCCGAATTACAAAGCGAAGGGCAAATTGTAGATGCTGAAGAGTGTCTGCGTTCTGCCTTCTGGATCGATGTGCGGCCCATGCTGGCCGAGTGGAGAATCAAACGTGGTCTTCATCCAAATCCACTGACGGCGTTGCGCGAGAGCGGCTACATAGAGCGCATCGAGTCGGAACGGGCCGAGCGGAATGCGGCGCGATCAAGCACGTACGCCTGATTTCGCCGGATATCTAAATAATGTCGGCTTGTATCGACTGCCGGCGAAGAAGTGAGGAACTATGCGTGCGTCAACTGCTCAAGAAGAGCGTACCAAACTGATCTATCTGGAAGACCGATGGAACTTTGAAACCGCCGCAGGCATGGATGAGCCTGAGCTTTTGCGCTATCGGTCCAATCTGCTCGGGTCAGATCTTCGCATCACCAATTTCGGCGGTGGCAACACGAGTTCGAAAATTCCTATGAAGGACCCGCTAACGCGCCGCGATACTAGTGTGCTCTGGGTGAAAGGTAGCGGAGGAGATCTCGGCAGTATTCAACGCTCAGGCTTTGCCACGCTTTATATGGAAAAGCTTCGTGCGCTGGAAGAGCTCTATGCGGGCGTGGAGCGCGAAGATGAAATGGTGTCGTATTACTCTCTCTGCACTTATGGTCTCAATCCAGTGGCGGCGTCTATCGATACGCCACTGCATGGCTTCCTGCCATTTCCTCACGTAGACCACCTGCATCCCGATTGTGCCATTGCGCTTGCGGCGGCTGCGAATGGTCACGAAAAAATGGAAGAGTTCAATCGGAGATACGAACATAAACTCGTGTGGCTTCCCTGGCAGCGCCCCGGTTTTGAACTCGGCATGATGTTGAAACGCGCCGTGGAAAAGCAGCCGGAGGCGGATGGAGTAATACTCGGTGGCCACGGACTTTTCACTTGGGGAGAAACCCAGCGTGAATGCTATCTGAACACCATCACTATCATCGACCAGCTCACAGCCTTCATTGAAGAACATCTTGAGAAAAGAGGCGGCGTAGCTTTTGGAGCCACGAAAGATGAAACGCTCCCGAATCGTCTGCGCGTTGCACTTGAGGTTATGCCGTATCTTCGTGGTCGCGTTTCGGCGCAGAAACGACTGATTGGCAGCTACTCTGATCTGCCGGAGGTGCTTGAATTTACAAACGCAGCTCATGCTGAAAAGTTTGCCTATCTAGGCACAAGCTGCCCGGATCATTTCATCCGCACGAAAATCCGTCCGATGTATGTGCCATGGGATCCCACAAGTGGCGTCGATGCATTAAAGAAGCAAATTGATGAGCGACTGGCGACGTATCGCGAGGAATATGGCGATTACTACCGAAAACATGCAGAGCCTGCTTCCCCGGCCATGCGGGATCCGAATCCTACGGTTGTGCTGATTCCTGGCCTTGGGATGTTCAGTTTTGGCAAGAACAAACCAGAATCGCGAATTACCGGTGAATTTTATGTCAATGCAATTCACGTGATGAAAGGAGCGGCTGCGCTTGAAGGGCAGTCGGCTCCTTCGAGCCTGCCTCAATGCGGGCCGGATGCGCTGGCGCAGGCGTTCCAAACCTTCAGTAACTATGTCGCTCTGCCATCCTCTGAAGCTTTCCGTATCGAATACTGGGCTCTAGAGGAAGCCAAGATTCGTCGGCAACCACCGGAAAAAGAGCTGAGCCGTCAAATCGTCCTCATCGTAGGTGGGGGCAGCGGGATAGGGCGAGAGGTTGCGCTGCTCGCCGCCGAACGCGGCGCTCACGTTGTCGTTGCTGATCGCGATTTCAACGGAGCCACAACGGTAACAGAAGAGTTGAAAAAGATTGCGGGCAAAGAAGCTGCCGCTGCCGCCCCCGTGGATATACGCAGCCGCGAATCGATTCGCGAAGCCATGCAGGAGACAGTGAAACAATTTGGCGGCCTCGATATCGTAGTAAACACGGCCGCGCTGTTTCCCTCTTCACCTACCGGTGCAATCTCCGATGCTCAATGGGCATTGACCCTCGAAGTAAATGTCACCGCAAACTTCCTTCTCGTCGAAGAAATCGGATCGTTGTTACGGGATCAGGGACTCACGGCGAGTGTTGTGCTCACCAGTTCCGCGAACGCTGTGGTGCCGAAGCGCGGCTCTGAAGCGTACGACGTCAGTAAGGCGGCTCTCAGCCACCTGGTCCGCGAACTTGCAGTGTCGCAAGCGCCCCTTATCCGCGTGAACGGAATTAGTCCTGCCACGGTAGTGAAGGGTTCCACTATGTTTCCTCGCGACCGAGTGATTGCGTCTCTCAAAAAATATGGAATTTCGTTTGACACGGCCATGGGCGATGACGAGCTTCGCACACTTCTGGCGAAGTTCTATGCAGAGCGTACTCTCACGCATGTCCCGATCGATCCGCGCACGTGCGCTGAGGCGATTTTGTTTCTCGCTGGCCCGAAAGCCCCTTGCACCACCGGCCATCTTATTCCGGTCGATGGCGGTTTGACGGACGCGTTTCTACGGTAGGTCGCATACATGCCCGGCAGTGATTTCCCGAACTTGATTGCCATTGATCTGGGCGCTGAGAGCTGCCGGGTCTCTCTGCTGCGTTGGCTGGGTGAGAAACCAGAGATAACCCTGGTGCATCGCTTTGGCAACGCGCCTGTTGCGAATCAGACATCCCTGCACTGGAATTTTCAGCGCATACTTTCTGAACTGGAGAAAGGGCTTACGCGGTGCGCCGATGAATGTGTCGATCCGATCGCTTCCATCGGCGTTGACGGATGGGCCGTGGATTATGTGAGGCTCGATGAGAATAACGAGCCAATCTCCGAGCCCTACTGCTATCGAGACGCGCGCACTGAAACAACATTCTCTGACTTACATAGTCGCTACCCGAATCTTGAGATGTTCATGCATAGCGGCATCCAGCCGCTTCGTATCAATACCATGTATCAATTGATGGCTGACAGCAAAGCTGGCATAAATCAGGGGGCGCCATGGATGAATCTTCCAGAGTATGTCCTGTCGGGATTCGGCGGACGACTTGTTTCGGAATACACGAACGCTACACACACCGGACTGATAGATATGCGTTGCGGTCACTGGAGCGAAGAAATCTTTGATCGGGCAGAACTAAGCCTTGCAAGCGCGCCCGAGCTGGTCGCGACCGGAACGGATATTGGACAGGTTCATGGCCGAGATAATCATCAAGAAACGTATGGCGATACGCGCCTGATCGCTGTAGCCTGCCACGATACAGCTTCAGCTGTCTCGGCAATTCCGATAGAAGGTGACGACTGGGCCTACATCAGCTCCGGTACGTGGTCGCTACTTGGAATGGTGCTCGGTGCTCCGGTTATTACGCCGGAAGCATTTGCCGCGGGATTCACAAACCTTGGAGCGGCAGGCAATCGCATATGCTTTCATAAAAATGTCAACGGGATGTGGCTGCTGAAGCAGACTCTCTTGCAGCTCTGCCCCGAACCACATACGTGGTCCATGCCAGCGCTGATTGAAGCAGCTGAAGCGGAACCTCATCCCGGGCAACTGCTTGATGTAGATGACCCCGACCTGTGGCTTCCAGGCTCCATGGCCTCACGCATCAACGCACAGAGAGCACTGAAAGGTGTGGCTCCTCTTCCGGAAACCGCAGCAGCGATGCCGCGTTTTGCGAGCCTCATTTTTCATAGCTTAGCCGCTCGATATGCTGAGACACTTCGCGATGCGGAGCAGTTGACCGGACGCAAGCTCAAGAGACTGGCCATCGTGGGAGGAGGCAACCAGAATCAGTTTCTGAATCGCCTTACAGCCGAAGCCACCGGCCTCGAAATTACCTGCGGCGCTGCAGAGAGCTCCACGATTGGAAATTTCGCCGTCCAACTGGCGACGCTGGAAGGAAAGGCAAATAGTCCTTCACGGCTTACTCACTGGGCGCGCACACTTACTTCTCTGCATTAGTTTCCAGCTATCCGGCATGGAGATTCACTTCCAATAGGAAATGCAGTTGCTATACTCCGACAACGCGAGGGGAACTTGCCACAGCAGAAGATCAAGCATCTCTACTTGATACCAATTCTTTCGAAATCGCTCGACATTCTCGAGCTATTCGAGTCGGAAAATAAACCCCTGACGCTGGAAGCCATTTATCAGCGACTGCAGATTTCGAAGACCAGCATCTATCGCATTCTTAAGACGTTTGTTCATCGCGGCTACATGGCGCAAAGCCCAGATGGAGCTTATCGGCTTGTGTCACGCCCCAGAAAGATGCGCTTCGGCTTCGCAGGCGAAAGTGCCGAAATGCCTTTTTCGGAAGCAGTCTCAAACAGCCTTAAGACTGCGGCTGCGGCTTCGGGAGTGGAGCTCATCATTCGGGATAATCGCTACGATGCAGAGACGGCGCTACGCAACGCAAAGGAGTTTGTCACTGAAGGCGTCGACCTTGTCATTGAATTTCAGATTGAAGAGCGGATATCTCCTTTGATTGCTCACACGATTTCGCGAGCAGGCATCCCCCTGATCGCGGTGGATATACCGCATCCCAGCGCGGTTTATTTCGGCGTAGACAATTTTCAGGTTGGCTACGAAGCCGGCGAACTGCTCGCTCAACACGCCCTTCTTTACTGGAAAGGGAAGGTAGATTGGATTCTCGGTCTCGATGTAACTGAAGCAGGTACATTTGTGCAGAGCCGCATCTCGGGTGCGTTTGAAGGCGTTCGCTCCTTGCTGCCGAACATTCCTCAACGCGCCTTTGTCCGGCTGGAAGGTAGAGGCATGCGTCAGACAAGCGCACAGGTTGTTGCTGACTTTCTTCAGCATCACGGACGCGATGAGCGCGTATTGATCGCCGCTGCTACGGACACCAGCGCACTCGGCGCATTGCAATCTACACGTAAGCTGGGCCGTGAAAAGCAGGTGGCCATCGTAGGACAGGATTGCATTCCCGAAGCGTTAGAGGAGCTGCGAGCGACAAAGAGTCCATTCATCGGGTCGATTTCTCACGAGGCTCATACTTACGGACCCAGGCTCATTCAGCTTGGTGTCACACTGCTGCGGGGAAACACTGTGCCTCCCTACAATTACGTACAGCACAAGCTAGTGACCGCCGGAAACGTGCCGGACGCCGGACTCAGTTCTCACTAGATTTCGCCTCACAGAAGCTAACATGATTAGCAACGACGGGATAGCGCTAGAATCGGGATCGAGACGATATTCCATCTGAGACAACATATTTCTATTGACATGACGTTCATCGGGCTTTTTCACGAACTGGTTTGCTGACAATCAGTTTGATCGGTCCTGTAATTCCGGACGGCAGAGGCTCAAGATGATCCATATCCTGGGGCACGAATAGTACGCCATAGTGGGCATTGAGGAGGCGATAGTCCGGTTGACTCTGACCAGCCAGAGCATTGATCGCTGTGTTCCCGACTACGATCTTTAGATCATTCCGTCCCTCCTTAACCAGCGGCGTCAAATCGATGCAGTATGGCGGATGCCACACGTATCCGGCAGAGTGGCCATTCAGAAAAACTTGCGCGGCCTCGCGCACCGGACTCTCAAGATAGGCGCGCATATTATGTGCCCCCAGCGGATCCGGAATGGGGACCGATGTTCCTTCACCGAAATCAAGCACTGCACTCGCGCCCCGCTCTAGCGTTAAGGTCTTCTCGTAGCTGGCGGTTCCAGAGTAGTAGCGAAGAGCAGGATATTGCTGCCACTGGCGTAACTCGGGCATTTCGACAGTCGTGTGATTTTTATCATTGAAAGTTACGCGCCATCCTGAGGAGACATCCACCGTTTGAGTTGCGGGGAGCTTTTGCGGATAAGCCTCTTGCATCGCGTCATTTGAGAAAAAGATCAGGCACGATTCATAAGGCTCCAGATCGAGCGGTATCACCTTGGCATCCGGTAGCCCTGACACATGGCCAGTGAATGGATCCCATTCTTCGGCGTGTTTGTATGAGGATCGAAAATGCGCTTGTGTTTGCAGATGCCGATTGCTTGTATTGGCGATAAAGTAAAGATCGCCATTTTTTAATGACCGATGAATAAATCCGACGTTCGCGGAGTCCGAATCGGTCTTGAAATCGGGCTCGAGAGAACTGCGCAGCACGGTGGCCAAATCCTCGTCTTTCTCTATGAAATGCGCCGTCGCTGGTTTTCTGCGAAACAACGATTTCGATGTCTGCTGGATGCGGATCGATTCCGCTTCACTATTTAGATAGCCTGGCGCTTGTGAGGGCAGTTGCCGAGTCGCTATAACAATGCCACCATTGCGTGCGAATTCGGCGATCTTCGTATAGGTCTTTTCTGGAATTCGCTCGATATTCGGGAGAATCAACACCTTATATGGAATGCCAACGATATCGATGGAATCTGCATCAATAAAATCGAGATTGTAGCCCGCATCAAGAACCTGGCGAATCACGTTATCTCCCAGGACCTGACTCATCGACTCATCGATGGATACGTTACTGCCAGTTTCATCGAAGCCAGCGAATGATGTCGGATTCGATTTCTCCACTCCGACCTTAAAAGATGCCCACACGTCGTCATTCGGCAGCAAGAGTGCCATGTCATTTGCCGGCCTTCCAAGTCTGAGGACAAAGCTCACGCGCTGCAGATATCGCGCAAGATCCGGCATAACAAAAAACCATGGATTATGGGTGTTCAGCGCGGCTGCAGCGTACATACGCCAACCCGGCTCGCCAGCAAACTCCGGAGAGAGCGGCCAGCCGTGCCCAACCAGCTGATTAATTCCCTGAAGAAAATGCAGATCCGCCTCGGCCTTCATATCCAGAGGAGTGGCGCGAAAAGCTGGCGAGTGCAGCCATGTCCAAGTTTCCGATGAGATCACGTTATGCCCGTACAAATGTCCTGCAGATGCAGCCCAGCGGGCGTCGGAGAATTCCCGCCACATATTGAGCGTCGCCTTTCCTTCTCCTTCAGGCAGGTCTTCAAAACGGTTACTCGATAGTGTGACAGGAGGAAAACCGTAAGTCTGGGATCTCAACAGCGTGCCATGCTGTCGTGCCCATGCATGCATCGTCTGCAAAAACCCTTCGTTTGCCAGCTCTGTCAATGTCAATCCCCAGTCATGACGAATCGCTGCGGTATCTGGCCCCGCGTCGCCTATTAATGCTGGCAGATGTACGGAAAGATCGTAACCACGACGATTACGAAATTCGGCAAGAAGACGTGGCGTCCAGTTAGAACCATAGTCTTCAAGGCTGTCGCTGAAAACGGCATAAGGTGGCGTATCCGGGAATGCCTGCAAAAGACGATCCCCCACAGCCTTGAGATGTGTCGCCATAGCCTGCGCGTCATAATGATCGAGCACAAATCCGGCGGCTCCCACCGCAGGCCGCTTAACCATCATTCCGGTACGGCTGGAAATAAAGAAGAGGGCGGTGCGAACTTTTTCGGCATCGGGTACGACGTTGAATCTTCCTACTGGCAGTTCATCCATCGACTTCGCATCCGCCAACTTCATCGCCGATCCCTCGGCGGGCACGATAAAGACTTTTAGGAGACTCTCTCCGGCTGAAAGGGACGGAGCCAGAATTGTGTTGTTAGCGGGAGGTATGACAACGGCTTCGACGCGGAGTCGCCCGGCCGCTTGCGTAATCGGGATATGTGGGCCACCGAATGGCCAGCCACTTCCGAGAGTCACATCCATTCTCAGCCCGAGCGCTTTTGCCTTCTCGCCGGCGAATCTCAAATCATCGATATATTCGTCTGAAAGAAAAGAGACATTGTGAAAGCCAGCGGCGGGGTCATCGAGCACCTGAGGATAGAGCGTGGCAACCTCAACTCCTCCGATACCGGATGCCTTCATCTCTTCGAGTTCCCGCTCAATCTCTTGCTTGGTGATTGCAGCTCCGAACCACCACCAACGCATCATTATTCGGCTGTCTGATGGAGGATCAGAGAAAGCCTGGTGTAATTCGCTGATGCTTTGCTGAGCAAAACTGCAAACTGAAATAGATAAAAAAACGATAAGAGTAAGCCAACCACCGCGCTTCCGAGAGGAATGGTTTGGCGCACATTTTCCGGTCATCCCAGATCCGTTCAGCTCGCCTGGACTTTGCGCAATACGGTTACGATTTATTGCTGGCTTGAAGAACATCTCTGCAAATAATGCAGCCGCGCCCGTGCAATCTGCAACACTTTGAACATCAGGCGTCGGCATCCAGCAAAGCTTTGATCGAAACTTCAATACGATGTCGAGTGACTATTCCACTGGGTCATAGTTGAGGTTAGGGCCCAGCCAGCGCTCCACCTCTGGCAGACTCATCCCCTTACGTTTCTGATAGTCGACAACCTGATCGCGGCCAATTTTGCCGAGGCTAAAATAGCGCGATTCCGGGTGGGCAAAGTAGATTCCGCTAATGCTTGAGCCGGGCCACATTGCAAAGGACTCAGTAATGAGTATTCCAGTGTTTGCCTGCACGTCGAGCAGATTCCAGATCGTGCCCTTCTCTGTGTGATCCGGGCAGGCCGGATAACCTGGAGCTGGCCTGATTCCCCGATACTTTTCCTGGACCAGTTCCTCGTTGCTCAAACCTTCGCACCGGCCATAGCCCCATTCTTCACGCACTTTCTTGTGCAGGCATTCAGCAAAAGCTTCGGCCAGACGATCGGCGATGGCCTCCGCCATAATTGCGCTGTAGTCGTCGTTGTCGGCCCGGAAACGATCGGCCAATGCTTTTAAGCCGATGCCGCTGGTCACTGCAAAAGCACCGATGGAATCAGGTAGTCCGGTTTTCTTCGGCGCAATAAAGTCGGCAAGCGAGCGGCACGGCTCATTGCCTTCCCGGTTTGCCTGTTGGCGCAGAAAGTGAAATTGATCCAGGACTTTGCTGCGGGTATCGTCCGCGTATAACTCAACGTCATCGCCGACAGCGTTTGCCGGAAAGAAGCCGTAAACACCACGCGCAGTGAGCAGGTTTTTTTCGATGATCTTATCAAGAAGAGTATGGGCATCGGTAAGAATCTGGCGGGCTTGAACGCCCTGCTTTTCGTCGTCAAGAATTCGGGGATAGATGCCCTTCAGTCCCCATGTGTGAAAGAACGGTGACCAGTCGATGAAGTCGCGCAAGGTCGACAGAGGAAAATTATCCAGCACGCGCACGCCGGTAAACTCGGGCGCGGCCAGATCTTCTATACGCCACTCAATCGGAGTTCTTCTTGAGCGGGCGGTCTCGATATCAACAACGCTCTGCCGCGGCGAGGAGTGGGCTTTGCGGACGGCCTCGTATTCGGCACGATGTTGTTCTATAAAGCGCGGCCTGCCCTCCTCACTCAAAAGACTAGTCGTCACCGGGACCGCGCGACTCGCATCCACAACGTGAACCACAGGCTCGCTATAGTGCGGGGCAATCTTGATCGCCGTGTGCGCCCTGCTTGTAGTAGCCCCCCCGATGAGCAGCGGCACCGTGAAACCTTGACGTTCCATTTCGCGGGCAACGTGCACCATCTCATCGAGTGACGGCGTGATAAGACCGCTAAGGCCGATCACATCGGCCTTCTCTGCTTTCGCTCGTTCGAGGATCTTTTCGGCAGGCACCATTACACCCATGTCGATGACCTCATAGTTGTTGCAAGCGAGAACGACACCAACGATATTCTTGCCTATATCGTGGACGTCGCCCTTGACGGTAGCGAGCACGATCTTTCCCTGCGCCCTGACTTCCTGACCAGCCGCAGCCATTGCCGCCTTTTCGGCTTCCATGAACGGGGTGAGGTATGCCACGGCCTTCTTCATGACGCGGGCAGACTTAACGACTTGCGGCAGAAACATCTTTCCAGCGCCGAAAAGATCGCCTACTACACTCATACCGGCCATCAGAGGGCCTTCGATAACTAAAAGAGGGCGACCTAGCTTGGCGCGAGCTTCTTCTGTATCGATTTCGACATAGGCGTCGATTCCCTTGACCAGTGCGTGAGAGAGGCGCTCCTCGACCGTGCCGTTGCGCCATTCCTCGGTCTTCTTTTCACTCGCTACTGCGCCAACGCTCGCGGCCTTTAGCTTTTCGCCATATTCCACCAGGCGCTCGGTCCCGTCAGGACGGCGATTGAGCAGCACGTCTTCGACTAGTTCCTTCAGCTCCGGCTCGATCTCTTCGTAGACTTCAAGCATCCCGGCATTCACGATGCCCATATCCATACCCGCCGCAATAGCGTGATAAAGAAATGCGGAGTGCATGGCCTCGCGGACCTTGTTGTTGCCCCGAAAGCTGAATGAGATATTTGAGACGCCGCCGCTGACCTTTGCGTGCGGAAGGTTGGCCTTGATCCAGCGGGTAGCGTTGATAAAGTCGACCGCGTAATTGTTGTGCTCTTCCATGCCGGTGGCAACGGTGAGAATGTTTGGGTCGAAGATGATGTCTTCGGGTGGAAACCCGACCTCGGCAGTAAGAATCCGGTACGCCCGGTCGCAGATGCGGATCTTATCCTCGTAGGTTGCAGCCTGGCCCTGTTCGTCGAAGGCCATCACCACAACGGCGGCACCATATTTGAGTACTATAGCTGCGTTTTGCCGGAACTTTTCTTCGCCTTCTTTCAGCGAGATTGAGTTCACGATTCCCTTACCTTGCAGGCATTTGAGGCCAGCCTCAATGACTTCCCATTTCGAGGAATCCACCATGAAGGGGACTTTCGCAACCTCGGGTTCGCTGCCCAGTAACTGCAGAAAGCGTGTCATGGCCATGACGCCATCGATCATGCCCTCGTCCATACAAATGTCTATGACATTTGCCCCGTTTTCAACTTGCTGACGGGCGACGCTTACCGCCTCCTCATATTTGCCCTCCTTGATGAGCTTCGCGAACCTGGGCGAACCTGCCACATTCGTTCGCTCGCCAATCATGATGTAGACGCCGGGCTGCTGAGTAAAGGGTTGTGATCCTGAGAGGCGGAGAGGCTTTGTCTCCGCGAGCAAGGTCATACTGTGCTCTCGCTTACGTAGGATTCGACTTCCGAGTCCGCCCTGAGCCTGCGCGGTGGCAGGCCATCCAGAGCTTTGGCGATAGCCGCGATATGCTCGGGCGTGTTGCCGCAGCACCCGCCGGCAATATTAATCAGTCCACCTCGCGCAAAGTCACCCAGATAGCGCGCCATGTCAGGCGGCTCCAGATCGAAGCCCGTCGGGGAGAGCGGGTTTGGCAGACCTGCGTTCGGATAGCAGGAGATCGCCGCGTCCGCCTTCTCTGAAAGCTCTTCCAGGAACGGATACATCAGATCAGGGCCAAGAGAGCAGTTCAGTCCGACCGATAGAGGCTTTGCATGGCGCACCGCATTCCAGAACGCCTCAACCGTTTGTGCGGAGATCATGGTTTCTCCGCCGCGACCCACTGCCGCAGAGATCATCACAGGCAATTCGTGGCCATCCTGATCGAACACGTCACGGATAGCGACGAGTGCCGCCTTCGCATTCAGTGAATCGAAGATTGTTTCTATCAGGAGAAGGTCTGCACCACCTGCGATGAGAGCACGCGCCTGATGTGCGTAGGCAGACTTAACCTGATCGAAGGTGATCACCCTAAAGCCTGGATCATCGGCATCGGGCGAGTTCGAAAGAGATACGGTAAGAGGTCCCAGTGCGCCCGCTACGAACCGTTGACGCGAAGTTTCGTTTGAGAGACGATCAGCCCAGTTTCGGCACTGCCGCGCCGACTGCTCATTGATCTCCCATGCAAGGTCGTTCAGGAAGGGATCGTCGATGATCTTTTGATAGAACGCAGGGTCCTTTCGGCCGCCGTGCTCCCGCGGATCGTCTACGAAGAATTCGCTCTGGGAGATGCTAGTCGCACCGAACGTGTTCGTCTCGATGATGTCGGCACCAGCCTCCAGAAATCGGCGATGGATATCGCCGATCATCTCCGGCTGAGTCAGCGTGAAAAGGTCGCCGTTGTTCAGCAGGTCTTTTCGTGAATCCTTGAAGCGGTCTCCACGGATGTCAGCTTCCTTCATGTTGTAGGTGCGGATCGTCGTTCCCATCGCGCCGTCAATAATGGCGATTCGGCTTTCGAGGATCTTTTGAAGAGGATGCTGGCCGACTGTATTCATATCTCCCTGACCTTAAGCGTTGTATGCCCGACGAATCGAAAGACTGGCGTTTGACAAAGTGCAAGCTACGGTTGTCCTTACAGCTAACGCCGTCCGATTGCTCTCATTCCATTATCTCATTTGGAATCAGAGAAAAGAACCCGCTAAAACCAAGTGGTCCACTGATATCGATTTGCGAGTCGGACAATGGACGAACCTTCCCGCGTCAACAGCTAACGCATCTTTAACGATGTCCTGTCCGGCATATAAGATTCAAACCGAATGTGGGAGACCAGGTTTATAGGTAGGAAATTCGAGGTCAGCTTGTAGGGGAACAATTTACCAATGCCAGTCGATACCGCGAGCCGAAGCGGCCACACCTCATTCGCTCGAGCGCATATCGAGATCCGTTCTCTCAAGAGCGATCACCTATTTCACGAACAACTGTGATCGCCTCTGAGAGCGGGTATGGACGAAACCGGTCAAATCAATTCAGTTTGGATAGCTTCTGCTTGAAACCCTCTTCATGACAACTATCAGACCGTCGGATTCTGCAATATCAGTGATAGCGCATGCAGTCGCTTACCATCTTCAGGATTCTTTGCCGCTGACGCCTCTGACTCCACAGACGTTGCCTTGCTGCTAAGCTTTGCCACATCTTTTTTGCCCAGATGCGATTTCTCCGCGTGTCCGATTGCTTTATTGAGAGATTTGATCTGCTTTGACGGCAGCGCATGGGATCTTTCCAACTGATCCAGGTAAGCATGCGCAACAATCAGTCGAGAGGGCCAGATAATCTGGTTTTGATTCTGCACGTTGAGCTCACTGAACTGGATCAGATTGGCCGCATCAATCTCGTTCTGCGTCAAAAATTTGCTCGGCACGAGCTTGAATACGTCTAATCCACGCGCGATCTCTGACCCGTAGATGTAACCGTTGTACCAATACGCGGACCAGTCTCCGCCCAAGATGACCGTCTTGGAATCGATCGGTCCACGATCGAAATAGGCGATTTCGAAGGGATGTGCCGCATCTGTGAAGTCCATTACCGAGATGCCGCCCTGATACCAGGCCTGGACTTCAATGTCGCGTCCAGGAATTGGTATCAGCGATCCATTGTGGGCGACGCAGTTCTCGGTTTCAGTCTGCGCAGCAGGCATTTTATAGTAGCTCGCAAGCGAGAGCTTGTCGTCTTTCAGATTGAAGATCGCGTCAGCACCCCACTTGATCGGATCCGTTGGACGGCAACGTGGTTGAAGGCCGCCTCCCCATTCGTCGGTGAACACCACCTTAGTTCCATCGTTCGAAAATGATGCCGAATGCCAATACGAGTAATTCGGGTCATTTACGGCGTCCACACGTTTTGGATTCACCGGGTCTTTAATATCGAGCAGGATACCGTTTCCAGAACACGCGCCGGCAGCAAGTCCGATGGCCGAATAGACGGTAATGTCGTGGCATTGGTTGGTGTCCGCAGGTTTCTCTGCTCCCTGGTCGTGGCTTCCTCCGTTGTTCAGGCCATTGAGAGCACCGGTGCGTGGATCAATAAACACCCGCGGGCTTGAAATCACCTTGGCCTGCGATGGATCCGCAATCGGAACCTTGATCACATCGATTCGAAATAGAGACGTGTTCGGATCTTTATCCGGAGCCTCACCGGAACAACCTGCGAGCTCTTCTGGTTGTCGCACGAAGGATGTTCCAGAAACATAGATATAGACGTTATCCTTGTCGTTTGGATCCTCAACCAGCGTGTGCGTGTGTGATCCGCGGCAAGTTTGCACTGCCGCCACCTGCTTTGGATTCCTGATGTCTGAAATATCGAAAATTCTCACACCGCGAAAACGATCCGGGCTCGCGACCGGCAGCCTGCGGTCTTTCTCATGGCCGGGTTCGGGTGGAGGCAATGGCGGGAAGCCCTGGCTCCCGCAATCCAACCGTCCGTTCGGCATCTCCACCGACATGAAAAGTAGATTTCCGTGGACCGAGACATCGCCTTGGCCGCCCGGGCAGACCAATGATGTAACCAGCGATATCTTCGCCGGATTTGAAATATCGTAGAAATTCACACCATAAAAATTGCCCTGGAACAAGTGGGTTCCCTGAAAGGCGAAATCTGAATTCGCAAAGGCAAGCTGCGCAATCACTAGTTGCATCGGCTTTGGAATTTTGGCGCTATTGCCAATACCGAGCATACCCAGTGTCTTCTGGACAGCAGGATCATCTGGCTGATTCGAAGATAACTGAAATGCGTCCGGCTTCCTCAGGAATGCGATGTGTTCCATGCCCATCGCAGCTTCACCCGCATCGTAAAGCCCGGGTTTCAGGCCTACGCGCGGATCATTCGTTGTCGAGCCGGTCATTCCAGGCGGCAGCGGTGTTGCTGGTTGGGGCGCAAACGGGTTTTCTTCGGCTGGAGCGGGCTTAGCCGCAGGGGCGGTGGGTGCCTGCGCGCGCAGAGGGCCCACATTGAAATACATCACCGCGACTGAAAAAGCTACACCAAACAAACGAAAAGCGAGAGCCTGCTTTCGGTTCATCGTTTCTCCTTCAACATGTTTTCCATAATCCTGATCTCAGCACGCTGCGTGTTATCCGCATCCGTAGCAAAGTCGAACAACTCAGCGTCCTGGCCGGCACCGGGCGTATCAAATAGGTCTTTTACCATTACCAAAGCCCCTTTGTGGTGCTGAATCATTCCCGTTAGGAACTCCCGATCAAATTCCGCACCTCTAGCCTGCTGCAGTGCATTCATCTGCTCTGGCGTCAGCATCCCCGGCATGCGCATTGAACTGCCACTCTTATCCATTTCCGGCATCCCAGGCATCGACATCGAGACGGGCTCATTACGCGAAACGAGCCAACGCTTCATAAACTTCATCTCGTCGCTCTGCGAAAGACTGATGCGCGCGCCAAGGGCACGAATTTCTTTATTCTCTGTCCGCGATGAAATCAGGGCCGTCATCTCCACTGCCTGTGAATGATGCATAATCATGCCCTGCATGAATTCGATATCTGCCTGCGAGCGCTGCGGCACTACGGCGGGTGTAGAGGGAGGGAGGCGCCTGCTTGGAGTTCCCGGTGCACCGGGCTGCACCACTGCTGCATCTGGCGTCGTCTGTTGACCGTGACATGTAAAGACCGGCAAACTGCAAAGGAAGACGCCCGTAGTACAGGCAAAGATCGACTTAGCCAAAATCCCTAAGGTGTGCGGCTTGCTCCGATAACCTGAATAATTAAAGGTGTGTTTCCTTACTCGGTGGGGCATATTTGCTGTTCACACCGTACCACGACACCGCAGAATATCAAGAGTAAAGCTGCTTCCCGCAGCGCTGCAGCAGAGTACAGATAAGCTTCGATTACTGAGTGGTTGTATCTTCAGTAAACATAAGCTCGGTGGCTAGTGCGAAGTGGACGCGACTCGTACGTATATTTCCTGGTGACGAGCGATGCCAATAAAACCGTTCTGCTTCGTGAATTCAATTCAGGAGAAATGCTAATCTGAATTCGAACATTACGCGGATCGTAAGCGTGGTTCCCTTCTTTCGTACTCGTGATAGATACAGAAGCATTAAAGCGCTTTCTGGATGAGCAGTTGCCGGCGGGTTGCCTGGGCGCGGTACGTGCCATTGTTCCCGGTGATGAGGAGCGACTGACACCGCTCGAAGCCAGCGGCCTTGATCGGGCAGTAATTTCTGTGCGACGGGCGAGCGGAGCGGGTCGCGATCTTGCGCGCCTTCTGTGTAAAGAGCTCGGCTCGCCTACTGTGGAGATTCCCCGATCCCCGCAGCGGTACCCAGTCTGGCCAGCCAGCCTAGTCGGTTCCATCACGCATGATGCGCAGTTTGCTGCTGCGATAGCTGGACCGGCAAACAATTTTGGCGGCATCGGCGTCGATATTGAACCGCCAAGACCCTTACCTAACGGGGTAACCGAGATTGTGACCTCTGCCGATGAACTGACGGCCTTTTCCGATCTTCCCTACGGAGACAAAGCGCTCTTTTCCATCAAAGAAGCGGTATTCAAGGCTGTCTATCCACATGATCAAGTCTTCCTGGATTTTTGTGATGTTGCAGTCGCACGATCCTCGCAGACGGCGACAACAAATTGTGGCCGAATCGTAAATTGGCGCGTCTTAACCGATCCCTGGATATTGGCAATTGCGTGGTGGAAATGAGGCGCTAGTATTGGATCGAGCGATCTTTTTGATAAGATGGCACGAGCAATCAATGCAGTCACAAACACAGCGAGGCCCGGGTTTTTTATTGTCCAACGGACCATATTCATATATCGTTTCTTTAGCTGGACTTGACACGGTCGATCCGAACGATAAGTGGCTTTATCTAACTAGTTCCCCCCTGAGTATCCCCCCTAGATAGATTTTGAATTGTAGATACCCTGGGGTGGGAAGCTATGAGCGCGGAACAACTGCTTTCGGAATTGCGTGCGCTGGATGTTCGCCTTTTTGTCGAAGGCGATCGGTTACGCTGCAGCGCCCCAAAGGGCCGGCTTACTGCCGATCTCGAAAAAAGGATCAGCATCTACAAGCCGGAGCTCCTTCTCTCACTGCGCTCATCAGCCAAGCAGGCATTGACGATTTCTAAGCGACCGACCATCACTGATGGTGCGCCACTGTCTTTTGCACAAGAACGCTTCTGGTTCCTTCAAAATTTCGATCCCGGAACGACCGCTTATAACATCACGGCTTCCTATTTAATACTTGAGCCGATAGATCGGATTGTTTTGGAGTTGGCCCTTCGTGTTCTCGTAGAACGGCACGAAATTCTTAAGACGCGGTTCATAGAGCAGGACGGCGCGCCGATTCAGGATATTCAGCATGATCTCCGTCCCCAACTCGAATTTCATGATTTCATCGATCTTGCAGATCACGAGAAGGAAAACGCTTGCAACGACTTCATTCAGACGACCTCAAAATGGCAGTTCGATCTGGAAAAGGCTCCGCTACTCCGTGTTGCCCTGATCCGCTGCTCCGAGAATGAGCATCTCGTCGTTCTTACCATGCACCACATTATCTGCGATGCCTGGTCGATAGGTATTTTCTTCGATGAGTTGAAGTCCATCTCTGATGCAATCGCGCAAGGACGCGCCCTTCGTTCGCCGAAACTTCCGATTCAGTACAGCGACTATGCGCTCTGGGAGCGCGAGCAGCGAACCGCCCGGCAACTGTCGTCGCAAATAGACTATTGGAAGAGCAAGTTGAAGGGCTCTCCGCGGTACCTCGACCTTCCGCTAGACTACCAGCGTTCTGCGTCGACTACGTATGAAGGAAAGCTGCACCGCTTTCAGCTTGGCGAACACACGTCGCAGACATTGAGAACACTGGCATGGCAGGAAGGTGCCACGCCCTTCATGGTGTTACTGACAGTCTTCAAAGCGCTGCTCTTTCGTTACACGGCACAGAGAGACATTGTGGTGGGTACGCCGGTTTCAACGCGCACTCATTCCGAGCTTGAACATCTTGTTGGCTGCTTTATCAATACCCATGTTCTCCGCACGGAGTTGCCCGCCGGGATCACAACGAGAGAGTTGCTTAAACGGGTACGCGCGACCGTCCTCGAATCTTTAGATAATGCGGATGTCCCTTTCGAAACATTACTGACCGAACTGGTCGTTGAACGCGATCTATCCCGCTCTCCACTATTCCAGGTCGGATTCATACTACAAAACACGCCGATGGCGGCAGCGTTCAACGTCGTACAGGGCGGAACGACTTTCGACATGACTCTATACATGTGGGAGTCGAATGGATTGATAGGGGGTTGTGTCGAATACAATTCATCCTTATTCGACCCGGAAACAATTTCCTGCTTTGCCGATTGCTACGTCACGCTGGCGTTTGAAATGGCAGCCCAGCCAGACTCGCCAATGGAGCGTATTTCCCTCCTTACGCCTGCTCAAGAGGAGAGGTGGTTCGGCAAATATAACGGTGAGCAGACTGCTATACCTAATCTTTGCACTCATGCGTGGATTGAAGAGCAAGCCGAAAAGACCCCGGATGCGATCGCTGTCGTTTTTGAACAAGAGGAATTGTCTTACCGTGAGTTAAGCGAGCGCTCGAACCGGCTCGCCCGGCGCCTACGTGCGCTTGGAGTCGGGCCTAATCGATTGGTTGCCATTTGTCTCGATCGTTCCCTCGATCTTGTAGTTGCCCTTCTCGCTGTCTGGAAGGCAGGGGGCGCCTACGTTCCCCTAGATCCGGAATTTCCGATGAAGCGGCTAGCCTTCATGCTTGAGGACTCCGCGGCCACAGTTTTGGTCACAGAGAGCCGGCTGCTCGAGAAGCTGCCTCAAGCGCTCCCTGCAATGATTTGTCTTGATCGCGAGGTGAAAACGCTACAGCGCGAGAGCAACGCGCCGCTCGATTTGACGGTCACTCCGGATGATCTTGCTTACGTTCTTTACACCTCTGGCTCTACGGGAAAGCCCAAGGGCGTTAAGATCGCGCATCGGTCATTGGTTAATTTCCTCTTTTCGATGCAGAAGCTACCGGGCATTGATTCAACAGATCGCCTGCTTTCGGTAACGACGTTGTCTTTTGATATTGCCGGCCTTGAGCTGTATCTACCTTTGGTAAGCGGCGCACAAGTCGTCATCTCTCCACGAGCTACAACCCTCGATGGAACAGCTCTAATGAACCTGATGCGCGATTCAAAGATCACCCTGATGCAGGCAACGCCGATGACCTGGCGCCTTCTGCTTGAGGCCGGTTGGAAGGGGACGCCAGGGCTTAAAGTATTGTGTGGCGGCGAGGCGCTGACGCGTGATCTGGCGGACCAATTGGTAGCAACTGGCAGTGAAGTCTGGAATCTGTATGGTCCGACAGAGACGACGATCTGGTCTACACGTTGGCGGGTTACGCCGCAGAATGAGCGAGTGCCAATCGGTTTGCCAATCGCCAACACTACAGTCGATGTCCTGGATGAATATGGACACCCAATGCCCATAGGAGTCTCTGGAGAGCTATACATCGGTGGCGATGGACTAGCTCAGGGATATTTGCTACGCGATGAACTGATCTCGGAGCGTTTCATTCACAGCACATTCCATGACGGACAACGACTTTACCGCACCGGAGACCTGGCGCGGCGACTGCCCGGCGGGGAGCTGGAATGTCTGGGACGAGTTGATCACCAAGTGAAGCTTCGAGGATACCGCATCGAGTTGGGAGAGATTGAAGCCGCTTTGGAGAGGCATCCAGCGATTTCACAAGCCGTGGTGGTGATGCGCGAAGACAGAGTGAATGATCAACGACTGACTGCCTATATAACGACCACCGAAGTAGGGATACCGGAAGTGGCTGAATTACGCAAAGAATTGCAAAGTCTATTGCCGGGATATATGGTTCCGTCTGCTTTCGTTCAACTGAATGCGTTCCCTCTCACGCCAAACCGGAAGGTGGATCGTAAAGCACTGGCTGCACCTGAATACCGCCCTCGGTTTGTCAGCGACGATTCAGGCAGAATTGGGCATCTTGGAACAATCGAACAGACCGCGCCGGACGATGACGATCTTTCGCGAAGCAGATATGTGCCGCCGAGCAGTCATGTCGAATTCGTTATGACCGAAATTTGGCGTGATGTCCTGAACATCGACAGAGTGGGCGTATTAGATAACTTTTTTGAATTGGGCGGACATTCGCTTTCCGCCGCGAAGCTTGTCTCCCGACTGCGTGCGGCACTGGGTATGGATCTGCCTCTGCGGTGTGTCTTTATCGATCCGACGATTGCCGGCCTTTCTCGCCACATCGCTTACGACCCCGCGACGCGGGAATATCGGTACACAAGCGAGATTCCCAAGTGGAACTGCCTGGTGCCGGCACAGCCAAAGGGCACACGCATACCACTCTTCTTCGTCGCCGGCTATCAGAATCCTGACGACACCTTGATGATACTTTCGCGGCTGATTCCCAACCTCGGGATGGATCAGCCCGTGTTTGGCTTCAGGCCTCGGTGGGTTGAAGGCAATAACGAAGGCTATACCAGTGTTGAAGAGATGGCTCGCGAGTTCTTGAAAGAGTTACGTGCAGTCCAGCCGAAAGGCCCTTACCTTCTAGGCGGCTATTGTGTTGGCGGCATTGCGGCTCTTGAGATCGGACGCCTGCTGATGAAAGAGGGTGAGGAGGTAAAACTCATGGTCTTTCTGGATACAGAACGCCCAACTACCATGCGCATATTTCTCACCGATCTATATTTCCTGCGGCAAAGGATCAGCCATATTCAAGATGTACTTCTGGAGATCCTACGCGGTGGAGATCGATCGAGAGTACAAATCCTTCGCGACCTGCTTCGGCGCAAATTCAAGATCGCTTCGTCACAAGAAACCCGCGAGGCGGATCATTTTTATCAAACGAAGGTTCGTTATCGCCGACTGCTTTACAGTTATCCACCCAAACAATATCCGGGACGAATTACTTTAATTCTGAACGAGACCCTGGCACGCGTCGACAAGGATCTAGGCTGGACGGGAATCGCGCAGGAAGGACTCGAGGTTCACGCATCGCCGGGAGATCACATCACCATACTCACGAAGCACAACAAAGAACTCGCTCAGGTGATTCTCAAGAGTATTGATAAGGCGCTGGGGGAACCAAGCTTACAGGAAAGCCGAGCCGAGGTTGGGTTAGCGTGATAACACCCGATACGTTAAGCTCCGGTCTTCAAGGTCAGGTGTATCAGGATTCTCCGGTCATTGCAGTTCGCGATGTGACGATGCGTTTTCCACTCGCGAAGCGATACCGCGAATGGCTATTTTCTCCTCTGCGCCCTCGACGGGTAAGCACGGCATTGACAAACATAAGCTTGAGTGTCCAGACGGGCGACCGTATCGCAGTCATGGGTCCGAATGGCGCAGGCAAGACAACACTGCTCAAGCTCATTGGAGGTCTAATCTTTCCGACGCAAGGAGAGGTTGCCGTGAATGGCTTCAGCACGCAGCATAATAACGCGCAGGCGAGGAAGTCGGTTGGTTTCGTATTCAACGAAGAGAGAAGCTTTTTCTGGCGCTTGTCCGGTGCACAGAACCTCGAATTCTTCGGGACTTTGGACAATCTCTCGGGGTCGGCTTTGCGGGGACGCATCCAGTATCTGATCCATCTCGTAGGTCTCGATCACGCGGAAGACAGGCCCGTATCTGCTTATAGCTCCGGCATGAAGCAGCGACTCGCCCTTGCGCGCGTACTGATCGCCGAGCCCGACGTCTTGATACTCGACGAACCTACCAGAGCGCTTGATCCTGTGGCATGCGACGAGATTGTTGATCTGATTCTTGCCGACATCTATAAGGATTCGCGCAAGACGCTCTTGATCGCCACGCATCGGACGGAAGAAGCCTTAACGCTTTGCAACAAGGTTATGGTTATCGATCACGGTCGTTTGAAAGCATTCGACTCCATCGCCGACATCACTGCTGACGGCACGACTCTGCTGCAGTACTACCGCCAAAGCATGCTCTCGGAGGGAAATCATGAAGCGTCTCTTCCATAAAGCACTCGCTTTCATTAAACGGGATTTTGCCATCGAGTCCGGATATCAAGCTGCCTTTATCATGGGTCTCGTCGAGTCGATCATGCTGCTCGTGATCTTTCATTTCATTGGCCAGCTATTAGCTCCGAAATCGTCCGGTTCGTTAAGCCGCTACGGCAGCCGCTACTTTCCCTTCGCTTTGGTTGGGGTGGCCTTCGCCCGCTATTTCGACCTGATGCTGAGAATGTTTTCTGAGTCGATCCGTCAGGCTCAGGTGACGGGCTGTCTGGAAGCGATGCTCTGCAGCCAGACCGGATGCGTAACGATTGTTCTGATGTCGTCGCTCTACAGTCTCATCACGGGAGCTGTGCAGCTGATCTTGATCCTTCTGGGAGGTGTTGTTCTATTCGGCGTAGATCTAAGCCACATGAATATTTCGGCGACGCTCCTCGTTTTATTCATCTCTGTCGCGATTTTCGTGGCGTTTGGAGTTCTATCGGCATCAGCCATCGTATGGCTAAAGAAGGGTGATCCCATTACATGGGTTCTCGGCGGCTTCGGCAGCATTCTTGGGGGAGCTTATTTCCCAGTTGATGTGATGCCGGTATGGATGCAGAAGCTCTCCTTCCTCGTTCCAATCACCTATTCGCTCGACGCGTTGCGATTGACCATACTGAGAGGTGATTCGATCGCATCGGTGGCCAGACCTATCATGACTCTAACTGTACTGGCAGTGATCCTTCTGCCCGCAAGCGCCGCAATCTTTGCAGCTGCAGTGCGTAATGGCAGGAAGGAAGGCACGCTGATGCAGTATTAGTAAGCTCGTTGCGTTCAGGAGCTTAGGTGAGCGCACCGCCATGGTCGACGGAAGTGCACGCATTCGTTAATCGCACTTTCTATCGAATTCAGATTTCGAATTCCTCGCGCTCCTCAGTTTCCACCGCGTCTGAAGGTCTTACGCCTTCGAGGTCACGCTGAAAGCGAATTCGCTCTGCGAGAGTCTCCGGCGTAGGAGCTTCAAACAGCATCCTCAGAGTGAGCACTACTCCCAGACGCTCGCGAATGCGGGACAGCACCATCGTTCCGAGCAGTGAGTGACCTCCCAGCTCAAAGAAATTGTCCGTGACCCCAATATTTTTGTCGGCGAGCAGATCAGACCATATCTCTACAATCGTGTCGATCTCCGGGTCACTCTTTGCAGGCGCCTTCGGTGAGAGCACTTCTACAGCCGCGGACGAGGATGCATCCTGTTGAGGCATCTGTCGGCTGAGTATCTCCAGAGAAACCGTAGACGTTAAAATTTGCGGGCCGGTCCAAGTACCCAATACCCGCTCGATCACATCGATTCCTTCTTCCGGTGTCATCGCGGTGCGTAGCCATTCTTCAATGATGTCCTCGAAACCCTCTGGAACCTCCATCGTGGCTGCCATTCCCACATCACGCCATGCATCGAAATCGATCGCAACCGCCGGAAGGCTGTATGCCTTCTGAAGGTATCGCGCGAAATAGTTTTGAAATTCGTTAGCCGCAGCGTAGGCGGCCTGCCCCAAGCCCGGGAATGCAGCGCTGATGGAAGAGCAGAACAGGAGGAAATCTATGTCGCTTCCCTTAAGCAAATCCGCAATCACTATGCTTCCCTGCACTTTGGGTGCACGAATCGCCAGCGCATCGTCAGGATCGAGGCCCGCAATCACCCTTCCGCCAGGAAGGCCCGCAGCATGAACTACGCCATGAATCCTTCCGTAACGTTCCCGAGTTTGCGTTATCACGCCAGCCATTGCTTCCCGATTGGTTACATCCGCGGTGACAAATTCAACCTGTCCACCGAGTTGCGCTAATTCTTGCATACGCCGGATGCGAACTGACATAGTATCGTCAATCTCATTCTTTTCCAGCCATGATGTCCACAACTCTGGTGGCGGGAGCGCTGTTCTGCCCGTAAGAACGACACATGCCTTGTATTCACGCAATAGATGCCGAGCGAGGACGTAGCCAATTCCACCAATTCCACCTGTGATCAGGTATGTGCCGCTCTGCCGAAATGCGGTTGCAGCCGACTTGAGTAAAGGTGCCGTTGTGAAAGTCTTCTGCCAGCGCGTCATCCCGCGGTAAGCGATTGTCATTCCGGCGCCGGACTGCCGCACTTCGGAGATGATTTGCTCGACAATGCGGCCAATATTTCCGGAAGCCAGATCAACGTCGATGGTTGTGGAGTCTGTTCCGGGGAATTCGACGGGAACCGCATGCATGAGGCCGCAAACTTCGGCCGCCTCTGTATTTTGTGTCGTTTCATCTAAAACCTGCTCCAGCCGGTCTGTGATCACGTCGATCTGCACCAGCGGCTGACGACCAAGGCGGGCGCTCTGCAACAACAGGATCAGACGATCAAAGGCTGAAGCAGCCGCTTCCCCGATGGTCCATAGACAGATCAATCCGGAAGGATAAACTCCAAGTGCATTGAGTTCCCGCCAAAGCCGCTCATAGTCTTCGCGTCTGCCCGGATTGATGGAAAACCGGTGTCCACTCTGTGAAAATTCCTGCGCAGCGGAAACAGCAACTACAATAGCCCCCAGCTTTTCAAGACGATCCGCAAGCAGCTCTCCCAGTCCGGACGAATCGAGCAGGACCAGCCAAGTGCCAGAGTTTTCTGTCACGGGCCGAAACGGATTGATGGATGCAGGAGGCATGCTTTTCCAGCCCGGCATATAAAACCAGGAGGAAACGTCTTGCCGCTTCTCCTTTACCGGAGTTTCCTCAAAAACCTCTGGCTCCGTCATCCGTCCGTTTTCGATGACCTTAATTGGAGCGACAGATTCACTCTTTTCTATCCAAAATTTTTCGCGCTCGAATGGATAAGTGGGCAATGGAATTCGGCGTACTTTTCCCGTGCCTGGCAATTCACGCCAGGCGAGATCGACCCCGGCCTGCCATAAATGAGCTGCGCTTCCCATGAAAATCTCATCGTCGCTTTTTTTGCGATTCGGCGTTCCCAAGGACGCCAGAGCCAGGCTTTTTGCCCACTGTTGACGTGCCATTCCTGCAAGCGCCTCGCCGGGTCCTGTTTCCAGCAGAATTCGCGGGCGCGATCCAAGTGAGGTAACGCATTTTGTAAAACGCACGCGTGACAGAATCTGGTTTGCCCAGTATTGAGGGTTCAGCGCATCATCCGGATCAATCCATGTACCGGTTACGTTCGAAAGCCAGGGAATATCAGGCTTCTTTCGTGGAACCGCTGCCACTTTTTCGCGAAAGGCCTTTGCGGCATCCGCCATTAACGGCGTGTGGAAGGCATTCTTTGATGCGAGTCGTACTGAGGCGATGCGATCCTTCGCAAGCTTCTGCTCAAGCTCTTCGATCACTGCAGGCAGGCCGGAGGCGACAGATAGCCGCGGCGTATTTTCTGCGGCAAACCACAGATCCGATCCTAGATATCGCGAAAGCGCATCCGGCGGCAAAGTCACTGCGAGCATGATTCCTTCAGGCGTTTGGTCCATGAGGCGACCACGCTCTGCCGCCAGCCGGAGACCGTCTTCAAAAGAAAAAACTCCGGCCACTGCTGCCGCCGTCAGTTCTCCCAGGCTGTGGCCAAGAAGCGCTTCCGGTTGGACTCCGAGCGAGCGCCAGCGAGCAGCCAATGCGTACTCTGTCAGAAACAGAACCGGTTGAGCAACACTGGTGTTTCTCATCGAAGATTCGAGTTCGTCTGTCCGCTGATCTCCGGCAACGATGTTCAACAAATCGATGTCAAATTCGTCCCGGACCAGTTCAGCGCCGCGGTCTATGGTCTTGCAAAAAGCTGCATCTGTCCGGTACATTCCCGCAGCCATGCCAATAAACTGCTGACCCTGTCCCGGAAACAAAAAAACTACATCTGGATCCGGCAATGCGGCGGTTGTTGGGTTTTTTGAAGCCTCACGAAGCTTCGCAGTTAATTCTGTGGCGTCGTTTGCTGCGACGGCAAAACGATAATCGAACGTCTTTCTTCCCACCTGTAGTGTCGACGCTACCGCGGCAAGGTCAATGGCGAGATTTGTCTCCAGATGCACGGCCAGTCTTTCGCGGGCCTTCGTCAATGCGCTTTCCGTACGTGCAGATAAAGGAAAGACCTGCGTCTGATTTTCCGCTGACGGCGGAATTGTCTGTGGAGCACTGCTTAAAACCACATGGACATTTGTCCCGCCAATGCCAAAGGAGCTTACCCCTGCCCATCGCTCCCCTTCATCTGCCCATTTCACTTTGGACGAACTGACGATGAACGGCCCCTTATCCAGCGCCAAAGCAGGACTCGGCTCTCTAAAATTTGGAGTGGGAGGAATCACTCCAGCCTGGACTGCGAGCGCTGCCTTCACCAGACCAGCTATGCCAGCAGCAACATCAGCATGCCCCAGGTTTGCCTTGAGGGCTCCCAGAACGCAAGAGCCCGGCTTTCCACCGGCAAAAACCTCCGTAAGCGCTGCTACTTCGATTGGATCGCCCAGCTCCGTTGCAGTACCGTGTGCTTCGATATATCCGATGCGATCTGGAGTAATTCCGGCAACTCGCTGTGCATCGCGAATGACTGCAGCCTGTCCTTCAATGCTGGGAGCTGTATAGCCGATCTTTCGCGCTCCATCGTTGTTCCATGCTGAGCCACGAATCACCGCATAGATTGAATCGTCATCCTTCAATGCCTGCGAGAGCCGTTTCAAGACAACCACTGCTGCGCCGCGTCCGGGAACTGTTCCCTTGGCGTCTTTGTCGAACGGTCTGCAATATCCATCCGGCGATAAAATCATCCCCGGAATGTAGAGATACCCCGCGCCCTGGGGAAACGGAATCGACACCCCGCCAGCAAGCGCCATATCGCATTCGTTAGTCAGAATGCTTTGGCAGGCAAGGTGAACTGCGGCGAGTGAGGTTGAGCATGCTGTCTGCACTACAACCGCAGGTCCGCGCAGATTTAGCTTATAAGCCACCCGTGTCGCGAGGAAATCTTTGTCATTTCCCAGCATTAACTGATAGCCGCCCGTCGTCTCCATCACATCGCTACGGGAGAGCAGCTGGAAAAAATAAGAATTGATGCTCACACCGGCATAAACGCCAATGCGGGCTCCGTCACCTATGTAGCCAGAATCTTCCAAGGCTTCCCACGCTGTTTCCAGGAAGACGCGATGCTGCGGGTCAGTGATTTCGGCTTCTCTTCGATTGAACCCGAAGAACTTCGCGTCGAAGAACTCGGCATCTTCCAGCATGCCCCCGCGACGAACATAGTCGGGGCTCTCAAGCGCGGAGCTCTCTACGCCCGCTACTCGAAGCTCGTTCTCGCTAAGAGTGGAGATGAGGCTATCGCCAGCTTCTAGTTTCTTCCAGAATTCCCGGACGTTCCGCGCACCCGGAAAGCGAGCGCCCATGCCAACGATTGCGATGCTGTCGCTCCATTTTTCTGCATTCATAGTCTGAGATGGAAAAGCTCCCGAGGATTTGAAATGTGTTTCAGACATCAGAAATGAACTCCGCCAGCAACGGCCGGCTGCATTTTCTGATTCAAGTGCGAGGCGAGTGCTTGGATGGTGGTGAAGCGGAAGAGGTCGAGGATGGGGATATCGAGGTCGAACTCTTCGCGCAGCTGGGCGTGAACACGGATCAGCAGGAGAGAGTGGCCGCCCAGGTCGAAGAAATTATCGCGCGTTCCCGGCACCGAGCTGCCCAGCACCTGCGACCAGATTGCTGCCAGCCTCTGCTCGGTCGCCGTCCGCGGAGCCACGCTCTCACCCCGCTCCTCCTGCAGACCTTCCTCTATCGCCGGCAGACGCTTGCGGTCTACCTTGCCGTTCGGTGTCAGCGGCAACTCTTCAACATGCACATACACGCCCGGCACCATATACTCCGGCAAGCGCTCCTGCAGCCAGCTCCGCAGCTCGGCTCCTTCCGCTTCGCCATGCACCGAACGCACATACGCCACCAGCCGTTCCCGTTGCACTGTCACGATCGCCTGCTGCACCGAAGCATGCTTCTCCAATACCGCTTCAATCTCCCCCGGCTCGATCCGATGTCCGCGCAGCTTGATCTGCTCATCCGTTCGTCCCAGCAGCTGTATCTCGCCATCCCGCCGGTACCGCGCCAGGTCGCCCGTCCGGTACATCCGCCCTCCGCTCACAAACCTCTCCGGCACAAACCGCTCCGCCGTCAGTTCATCCCGCTTCCGGTATCCCCGCGCCACTCCTTCACCCGCGATATACAGCTCCCCGGCTACTCCCACCGGCACCGGTTCTCCGCTCTCGTCCAGGATGTACATCCGGGTATTCGCAATCGGCCGCCCAATCAGGATCGGGTCTTCGCCGCTGCTCACACGGTGCGCCGCAGACCAGATCGTCGTCTCCGTCGGCCCGTACAGGTTCCACAGCTCCCGGCCTCGCGTCAGCAGGCTGTCAGCCAGCTCCGCCCGCAAACCTTCCCCTCCGCTCCACATCCGCAAGTCCGACTTCCCCATCCATCCCGATTCAACCAGCATCCGCCACGTCGATGGCGTCGCCTGCAACACCGTGCATCCGCTCCGATCCATCAGCTCGGCCAGCGCCTGCGGATCCAGTGCCTCTTCCCGTGATGCCACCACCAGCTTCGCTCCGCTTACCAGCGGACCCCATATCTCCAGCCCCGCTATATCGAACGACAGCGTCGTCACCGCGACCAGCGTGTCTCCCCTGCCCAGCCCTGGCTCATGCAGCATCGACCACAGCAGGTTCACCAGTGCTCCCTGCGGCACCTCCGTTCCCTTCGGCTCCCCTGTCGATCCCGAAGTGTAGATCAGGTAGGCCAGGTCTTCGCTGCTCCCGGCTTCCTCTACCATCTCTATCTCCGGCGCGCTCAGCACTTCTTCCAGCAGCACCACCTGTGCTCCACTCGCCGGCAAAGAACTCAGCAGGCTCTTCTCTGTCACGATCAGGCTCACGCCTGAGTCCTTCACCAGGTATGCGATCCGATGCGATGGATAGCCAGGATCCAGCGACAGATAGGCGCCTCCCGCCTTCATGATCCCCAGCAGGCACACCACCATCTCCACGCTCCGGCTCACATACAACCCCACCACGGCTTCCCGGCCGATGCCACGCTTCCGCAACCCTGCCGCCACACGGCTTGACCACGCATCCAGCTCCGCATAGCTCAACGCCTGATCGCCCATCTCTACCGCGATCCCATCCGGCGTCTCGCTTGCCTGA
>NZ_LMUM01000027.1:81058-206424 GCF_009765985.1 Acidobacterium sp. S8 | reverse complement strand
CCCGAACCACTCAGCTACCGTCCTGTATCCAGCTCTCCCTCGCGATGTCTGGTTCCAGCCACGAAGAACTTCCTCCCGCTCCCCTGCGCTCAGTAACGGCAGCTCTCCGATCCGCCGCTCCCCGTCCTTCACTACCTCTTCCAGCAAACGCACGTAATGCCCCTGCATCTGCCCGATCGTCTCCTCCTCAAATAAATCCGTGCTGTACTCAAACTCGCATCGATACCCTCCTCCCACCGGCCAGATCAGCACCGCAAGATCGGCGCCCGCAATATTGAAGTCAATATGAGCAAGCTCTGCTGTCAGGCCGGCCAGTCGGAGTTCCGGCAGTGGCAGGTTTTCCAGTGTGAACATGATCTGCGCTAATGGACTGTGATTGCCGAGTCCACGTTCTGGGCGCAGCTTTTCGACGATCATGTCGAAGGGAACATTTTGATTGGCGTATGCCGTCCGCGTCGTCTCGGTCACACGCCGGACCAGTTCAACAAAAGTGGGGTTGCCGCTCAATTGCGTGCGCAGCAGCACATTGTTAACGAAGAAGCCAATCTGCGTGGAGAACTCCTGGCGTGGCCTGTTCGCCACATTACTTCCAACCAGAACGTCTTCTGAAGCCGTGTACCGAAATAGAAGGACTTTAAAAGCTGCCAAGAGCACATTGAATAGCGTTGTACTAATCTCGCGGCTTAGTTTTCGGAGATGCTCGGCAAACTTCTCATCGATCTCTACGATCATCTTTCCGCCGTCGGAGCTTAGGGATGCGGAGCGCGGCCGGTCGGTGGGGATTTCGAGAGTTTGCAGATCGCCTCCCAGCCGATCGAGCCAGTAAGGCATCTGTTGCTCCGCGAGTCTGCGACCTTCTTCCCGTTCCCAATGTACATAGTCGCGATACTGAAACTGTGGCTCGGGCAACGGAGAAGTGCGACCAGAGGAAAATTCTCTGTAGAGCTCAGTCAACTCGTGAGAAAGAATGCCCAGCGACCAGCCGTCGGCCACTATATGGTGCACCACCATTACCAACAGATATCGATCCTGCGACACCTGAAACATCGTGGCTCGAAATAGCGGCGGCTTATTCAGCTCGAAGGATCGGCGGCCCGCATGCCATCCTAAGCGCTTCGCTTCCTCTTCTGCCTCACGCTGCCCCAGCTCTCGCAGATCAACAAGATCGACCTTCCATTCCACTGATTCGGCGATCCAGGCAAAGGCTTGGCCGTTTCGTTGTGAAAATCCTGTACGTAGCGACTCATGACGCTCAACCACCGTACGCAGCGCACGATCCAGAGCCGCCAAATCAACCATCCCTGTGAGCCAGAATGGAATGACGATATTGTTTGCAGGATTCGCGGGACGAACCTGATCCAGAAACCACACGCGCTGCTGGGAACGAGACAGCAAAACGTCTCCACTATCACGCGCGTTTTGTTGTGAACCTTTCCAATCCTGGGTATTCCGCAGGAAAGTGAGAATCTCCTGCTTTCGATCCGCGAGTTCCTGTCGCATTTCCGGTGTGAACGCATTTTTCGGAGCGCTGATGGTCAGCTTGTCGCCATGGACGTTCAGGGCGACGTCTCGCCCACGCAACTCAGACAGAAACTGGATGAGAGGTTTCACAATACGATCTCCTCGTATCCAGCAGCCACAGCTTCCGTTGACTCACTGCCACGGCTTCCAGCTATTAGTGCATCCAGATACATGGCTGCCAAGCTGAGATTCGGATATTCAAACAAGTACGTAGGTGGCAGCGCAGCACCAGCTGAGGTTTGCAGCTCATTTTTCAATTCGAGCGCCATGAGCGAGTCCAAACCAAGTTCTGCGAATGGCTGATCGTCAGACCATACATAATCTGACGGAAGCATGAGCACCGAGGCAATGCGCGAACGAAGATACCCGCGAATCACATCCAAACGCTGGCCTGGCTGCGCCACTAGTACCAGCGAAGCCAGCGTGGCTGGAGCTGCAGCCTTGGCTGAATCCAGCGCATTGTCGGCCATCTTCTCCAGCAATGGCCAATCGTGGTGCGCTGTACGGGCAGCGAAGAACACCTTCCAGTCGAAAGGCAGAGCTGCCAGCGCCGGCATGCCGCTCAGGATTGCCTGCTCCTGCAACTCCATACCTTTGTCGGGCGATATGCTGCCGATACCGATTACCGTGGAGCGCTGCGCAATCTTGACACGCGTCGCCATTCCAATATCCGACCACGCGCCCCACGCGACAGAAGTCGCAGGAAGACCTCGCTGGTGCCGCAGTTCCGCCAACGAATCAAGAAATGCATTTGCGGCGGCATAGTTGGATTGCCCACTTAGTCCCAGCAGCGCAGAAGCCGATCCAAACATCACAAAAAAATCCAATGGATACTTGAGAGAAAACTGGTGCAACAGCCATCCGCCACTCACCTTTGGTGCAAACACGGTGGCAAAGCGCTCCGGCGTCTGCTGCGTCATAGTACCGTCATCGAGGGTGCCTGCAGCATGAACGATACCGCGCAGCTCCGCGCCATCCGCAGCGATCCGAGACGACAACTCCTCGATCTGCTCCGCCTTCGAGATATCCGCAACGACAGGATGAACGCGGACATTCGCACCGGCGAGCTTTTCGATCCGGGCGCGTGTCGCGGGTGAAGGTTCGCGGCGTCCAACGAGATATACCTCCTTCGCGCCACGTTCAACCAGCCATTCTGCCGTGCGTAGACCCAATCCACCAAAGGCTCCCGTGACTAAATAGGCGCCATGCGGCTGGATCGCAATGAGACCCTGTTGTTGTTCCTGATATCTTGCCAGGCGCGGCACATAGAGAGCATTCCCGCGAATTGCCATGGTATGTTCTGTTGTTCCATTCCGCAGAAGTCCAGCAAACTGCGCGTAGTCCGCTAGCGTCGGATCCGACGCTAGATCTGCGTGATGGATGCGCAGGCCTGGATGTTCGAGCCTGGCTACCTTTGCCATTGCCTCGGCAATGCTCGCCGCGAGATCGGGACGATTATCTGCCTCCCCACATACGAAGGCTCCCTGCGTTATGAGCCACACATCCGGCGGCTCTGCTCCGTGTCCCATCACTTCCTGAAGCACTGTGAGAATTGCCGTTGCGTTCTGCAGAGTTGCCGCAGGCGCATCGGATGCTTCGGAATGATTTGGCAGCATCAGCAACATTACGTCTGGCTTCGCGGCGTTGCGCAGTGAATCTCTAATCAGCGCACGGCCAATTTGCACATCACCTGATGTGCTTCCCGCGAAAAACATACGGGCATCACCCTTCAAGGCATACGTGTAAATTCCCTTTGCACTGAGTGACTCCTTCATCGTCTCAAGGCAAGAACCTTCGCCAGCGATCAATGCCGATTTCGATCCGGAGGCGGAGCGAACGCTCGGAGTCGCCATGGCAACCCACTCCGTCCGATAAAGCAGGGGTTCCAGAGGATCTTTCGTAACAGATTGTTGCGTTGCAGCAGCAAGGGCGCTCGTCGCTCTGGGCACGGATGTCGCCCAATAGCGCTGGCGTTGGAAAGGATAGGTTGGCAGTGCTAATTTTTGCTTTGACCTGTCACGATAGACCTCTGCCCAATTGATTGGCACCCCTGCGAGATAAGCAGTCCGAAGCGCTTCAAATGCGCTTACCCATTCATCCTTTCCGCGCTGCATCGCTGCTGCGGAAGACATTGTCAATTCCGGATGAGCTGCCTTGGCCATGCCTAACAGAACAGGGCTGGGTCCGATCTCAAGCAGCAATTCGGGTTTGTGATCCAAAAGCGAATTTAATCCCTGAGCAAACTTTACAGTTTGACGCACGTGCTGACGCCAATAGGCGGCATCTATCCGCTCGTCTTTTCCAAGCACGCCGCCGGTAACGTTCGAAACGAATTCGATTTCAGGAATCTTGCAGTCGAAGTTGGCTGCCTGACGTTCAAACTCGTCCAGCATAGGCTCCATCATGGGAGAGTGAAAGGCATGCGATACGGTCAGTGGTTGCGTTTTAATTCCCTTCGCTGACAGCTTTCGGCCAATTTCATTCAGCTCTGCGCTGCGACCGGAGAGAACCACGCTCTCGGGGCCATTGCTTGCCGCAATGGAAATCACGGCGGGAAGCGAACCAATGGATGCCAACACTACCTCTTCACTAGCGCGGACAAACAGCATACCTCCATTGCGAGGCAGCTCACTCATCAACCTGCCGCGCTCGGCCGCGAGCATCAAGGCGTCTTCGAGCGTCAAAATGCCGGCAACGCAGGCGGCCACATATTCTCCCAGGCTGTGCCCCTGCACGATGGTTGGTCGTAGTCCCCATGATTCCCACAACATCGCCAATGCATATTCCACGGCGAAAAGAGCCGGCTGTGTCCACTTTGTGTCGTCGATTAATTCACTCGGAACCCCCGACTCACCAAATATGACCGAACTGAGCTGATGCTCTCGTTTGCCAGCTAGAGCTTTGTCGCAGCGATCGATGGCTGAGCGGAATGTTGTATTACGCTCGTACAAGGAATGACCCATTCCTGAGAATTGAGAACCCTGGCCGGTAAATAAAAACGCGATCGAAGGTGCTTGGTAGCCGGAGACAAATCGATAAAAGGACGATTGCCGTGGGTCCGATTCAATGATCTGCTCAAGCTGCCCAGTTGCATCCGTAACAGATCGTACGATCAATGCAATTCGATGTTGAAATGGGGAACGACACCCATTGAGTGTCCAGGAAAAATCAGCCAACACAGTCTCTGGATGTTCGCGAAGATATCGGGCGTAGCGTTCGCAGAGAGCGGTCAGGGCTGCGGGCGTTTTGGCTGAAATAGTCAACAACTCTGCTGCGTAGGGTGCTTCGGTCGCCGGAGGGTCGGCGGCGGGAGCCTCCTGGATCACCAAATGACAGTTCGTACCGCTGAAACCGAAGGAACTGACTCCGGCAATGCGTGGGCGCTGACTCCGAAGCCACGGTTTCGCGCTCGAAGGAACTTCAAACGGCTTATCTTGCAGGGCTTCATTCTCGTCGCCTGCCCCCAGGTGAAGATGCGGTGGCAGCAATTCATGTTCAAGAGCCAGCAATATTTTCATCACGCCGGTCACGCCGGCAGCCGATTCCAGGTGACCTACGTTTGTCTTTACAGAACCAAGCAACAGCGGACGCGTCTCGTCGCGGTGCTCGCCGAAGACATTGCTCAAAGCACCCAGCTCGATCGCATCTCCGAGTACCGTTCCCGTCCCATGCGCTTCAACGTAATCGATATCCGCAGGCGTCAGCTTTGCCTGCGCCAGCGCTGCTTTAATCACTTTTTCCTGTGCCGGACCGTTCGGTGCTGTAAGCCCATTGCTGCGGCCATCGTGATTTATTGCCGTGCCGCGAATCAGTCCAAGAATGCGATCGCCGTTAGCCTGCGCCGCAGAAAGCCTCTTCAAAACAAGGATTCCGCATCCCTCCGCGCGCCCGAAGCCGTCCGCATTCCGGGAAAATGTTTTACAACGCCCGTCGGCGGCAAGCATATGTGCCTGCGAAAGAATCACGACACTACCGGGCATAAGGACAAGGTTCACACCTCCGGCCAGTGCCCTGCTGCATTCACCGGTGCGCAGACTTTGGCACGCGAGATGGATCGCCGAACCTGACGCCGAGCATGCTGTGTCGACGGACAAGTTCGGACCATGCAGACCAAGGAAATGCGATAGACGGCCCGCTGCGACAGAACTCGCCAGGCCCGACCCCGAATATGCATTGAGCGCCGATTCGTCAGATTGGAAGACAAGCTGCTCGTAGTCACTGGAGCTTATGCCGATAAAGACACCGGTCGAGCTCTCCTCCAGAAGATCCGCGCGCTCTCCGGCATTTTCCAGTGCCTCCCAGGCTACTTCGAGGAGCATCCGATGTTGCGGATCCATTCCAGATGCTTCCCGCGGAGATATTCCGAAAAATGCCGGGTCGAACTGATCGATATTTCGCACGAATCCGGCATACTTCGTAATTGCCTTACCGGGGGTATCAAGATGAGAATCGTAAAATGCGTCCGCATTCCATCGTTCGTCGGGTATGCGTTCTATCGCATCCTGTCCAGTAGCCAGGATCTTCCAGAAATCCTCCGGCGTCTCTGCGCCACCCGGCGTACGGCAGGCCATTCCGACGACCGCGATAGGCTCGGAAGCCGCATTTTCCCTCTCAGCCAGACGACGCTCGAGCTCTACTGCGAGCAACGCCAGTCGCTTCGGCGAAAGATTCTGGATACGCTCCAAAAAGACATTCGATGTTTCGTCGCTTCGCACTACAGATTTTCCGTCCGCGCTATCGATGCGCGCCTTTCTCGAAAATGAAATCTACTTGCTCATCCGACATCTGCTCTATTTCATCCAGGATGCCTAGCGACGCCAAGCTGCCGGGAATGTTCGCCTCACTCATCGGTTCAGTGTCGTTCGCTTGCGGCATTGATTCGGCCGAGAACAACTCCTGCTCGATAAAGCGTGCAAGCCGCCCCACGCTCGGATAATCGAAGATGAGGGTTGATGGCAGCCGCCGCTCCAAAAGCGAGGACAGGTTGTTTCGCAAATCAATCGCTAGCAGAGAATCCATCCCGAGGTCGCTCAGCGATTCATCCGGATCGAGCTCCTCTGAAGAGCGCAAATCCAGGGTGGAACGTACCGCATTGGCCACGATTCGCTGAATAGCAGCAGTGCGACTCGTTGCTGAGGCTGCAAAAATTTCGACGAGTAAGGTGTTGACAGATGATGCCAATGCATCTGTGCTATGACCGCCCTCGATTACGCGTCCAGTTTTTGAAGTTGGACGGCGTTCAGCTTCTTTCGTTTCGAGACTCACCTCCGAGAAAAATCTCTTTTGCGCCTCGGGAACCTTACCCAAATACTTCGTCCAATCCATGTCAGAAATCGCAACTTGCGATTCTTCCATCTGTATGGCCAGTTCCAGCGCCGCAAAAGCGTGTTCCGGGGGCATGACATGCATCCCTGAGCGTGACAAATAACTCTCGATCGTTTCGTTGGCAGCCATGCCGGTTTCGCCCCATGCACCCCAGTTCACACTGAGCGCCGGTAGGCCCTCAGCATGACGAGATGCAGCGAGCGCGTCAAGAAATGCGTTTGCGGCGCAGTAGTTGGCTTGTCCACGCGATCCCGCAAGAGAAGCCCACGACGAGAACATGACAAAAAAATTCAACTTTGCACCATGGGTCAGCATATGCAGGTTCCATGCACCATTCATCTTCGGGCGCATCACACTCGCAAAACGTTCCCAGGATTGTTCGGATAATACCGCGTCATCGATCACGCCTGCGCAGTGCCACACGCCACGCAAATTGTTCCCGCATTGCGTTATGAGGCGCTGCGCTGTTTCCATCTCAGCCACGTCGCCATAAAAAGTATGGATTGTTGCGCCATCTGCCTTGAGTCGCGCGATTACCCTGCTTGATTCTTCGGAAAGCTGACTTCTTCCGGCAAGAACCAGGTCACGTACGCCCTTCTCTACCAAATACTCCGCCAACTTGAGACCGAGACCCCGCATACCGCCGGTGATCAGATGTGTTCCATCCGTGATGTCCTTCGAGCCCGACCGTATGACGACTCTGCCGATATGCCGTGCCGAGGCCATATAGCGAAAAGCCTGCTTCGTCTCCCGCTCTTCAAAAACGGCGGCGGGTAACGCGGGAAGGACACCCTCGGCAATGTCGTTCATCATCGCCGTAATCTTTGTCTTCACCCACGGAGAGCGCTCCGCAAAGAGAGGGGTAAGATCAGCTGCTAGATAAACTACGCCCGGCCATTGTTGTTCGACGGAATCACGATGGCGAAGATCCGTCTTACCCAACTCGACAAATCTTCCGTCCGGCCTGAGAAGCGATAATCCCGTGTCAATTGCATCGCCGACTAGCGAATTCAGCACAACATCCACCCCTGTGGGGATTTCGTCTTTGAAGGCGAGTGAGCGAGAATCGAATACGTTTTTGATACCGAAGTTGCGAAGCCATGCACGTTTCTCTTCGCTGCCTGCCGTTGCAAACATTTCTACTCCCGCCTGCTGGCAGAGATGAACTGCGGCGAGTCCCACCCCTCCTGCGGCTGCATGAATCAACACGCGATCGCCCTTCCTGATGTGGGCAAGCTCGTGCAGGCAGTAATCGGCAGTCAGGTACGCGACAGTCTGGGCTGCTGCGGTTTCAAACGACAGCTGTTTTGGTTTACGCACAGCCAGCGCTTCCGCTGTCACCACGTGTCTGGCAAAACAGCCGGGCGCAATCGCGACTACCGAATCCCCTACCTGCAAGTCGGATACGTTGCTACCTGTGCGAGAAACCACGCCGGAGCAATCGGTTCCGATTGGCCCGGCATGATCCAGCAGTCCTGTCGCTTTCAAAACATCGCGAAAATTCAAAGCCGTCGCCCGCACCGCAATCTCGATCTCATCGGGCTGCAAATTACCTCTTTCTACCTGCTCATAGGCCAGAGCCTCTATACCTTGTCCCATCGAAAGTCTCGTCGATTTCCGCTCATCGACGGGTACCTGGGAGTCAAGCAATCTTTCAATGCGCGCAACATATCTTTGTCCGGAACGATATGCGATGCGCAGATCGTCAGTTCCTCCAAGTATCTCGTGCACAACTTGTCGCGTAGTGGACTCATCACTATCGGCAACATCGATCAGCGTGCACCTCAACTCAGGAGCTTCCAGAGCAATTGCGCTCGCCATTCCCAGTACAGGCGTATCGGCCAGTCGAATGTGAGCTTCGCCGCCTGACGGAAGCATGCATGCATTTTCAGTGATCAGGTAGAGTCGCGGCTTCGATGTTGGATCGACTTCGAGAAGCCCCTGTGTTACTGCGAGCACTCGTTCCACTTGTCTTCTGCTGCGATCAACAATACTGCCTGCAGCCGATTCTTCCGTTTCTTCCTGTGATGCGAAATAGAGCACAGCATCGACATCTGCCAGCCTCTTTGTATACAACTCGTCGTCGGCGAGCCGTACAACCCCTAAACCGAGCTCACGTAAATAAAATTCGGCAGCGCTCATACGTGCCGAGTCGCCTACGAGCGCCACCCTCCGAACCGCAGAGTTTGCCGACGGCGGCGGTGCACCCTCAGTCTTCCAGTGCGGCCTATAAAGCCAGGACGCAATATTTTCCCTAGGGGCGACCACCCTGCGGAAAAGCAAGTTCCGGAATACCGCCAGAACAGCGCCATCTTGATCCATGACGGTGACATCCACATCCAACGTGTCACTGTCCATGCGACGGCTACGGAAATGGCTCCAGCACACTTCTCCAGGAGTAGCAAAAACCTGGATCTCCCCAACGCTTGAGGGAAAATAAATGCTCGCGTCGCCACTTACGACCCCGATTAACTGAAGGCAGGCGTCGAGCCTCCAGGGAGCAAAGAGATAGCCTTCTTCAGCTGTCATCGCCTTCACTTCGCCCAGCGCCTCATCCGTGCCGCTCCATAGTCGCGCCAGTCCTTGAAACTTCGGCCCGAATGCGGCTCCGCTCTCTCTTACACTGGCGTAGAAGCTCTCCGAGTTTTCCTGCGTGGTAACTTGCTGTTGTATGGCATCGATATCGACGCGTTCGACCTCGAGAAGGACTGGCCGCAACCATCCTTCGCAGAAGCTTTGCCACTCTTCATCCGCACCCGCCGTCCCAAACACCCGAACGCGGCTGCGCCCCTGAACCTCAGATTCAACAACCACCTGGATGGTTCGTGAAGTGTCAACCAACAATGGGGCCTGCAGTACCAGGTCTTCCAACCGCACCCCCGACGGGAATAGCTCTGCTCCAGCCTCGAGCATTAACTCGACATATCCCGTAAGTGGAAAGACCGTCTTTCCATTCATGACATGCTGACCGATCCAATCGGTAGCACCATCAACAGAAAGTAGTGTTTCAAACTGTGCCTTCACTCCGGCTACAGCGAGACGAGTCCCAAGCAGCTTCCATTTGGTCGCTTTACCGCCATCCTCTCTTTTCTTTGATGGAAAATCCACCCAGTGTCGTTCGCGCTGAAAGGGATATCCCGGTAATGAGACTCGACGGTGTTTCTTTCCCTCATTCCAGAGCGTCCAATCAATCGGTGTTCCCTTTACAAAAGCCTCCGCTACCGTCGTCGGATCTACTTCGGGCCCAACCGCAAGCGTAGAACGGGAGTATTCTCCGGCACGCCATTTCCCCCGGAAAATTTCCTTCGCACCATCGCCCTCTTTTAACCACATGTTCAGGTGATGGATGGCCCCATTCTTGTCGTTCGCGACAGTTGCCAGTCGTTCGCTGAATAGCGACCTCCCAGTCGCCGTTGTGTAACAGATATCGGCCCAGTTTGCGTCACCATTCTCCAGTACCTTGACATAACGTTCGGCCATCTCGCGCAAGGCAGAGACGGTTCGGGCGCTGAGAACAAGCACGTCCATTCTGGAATCACTTTTGATGGGAGAGGTGCTTGTTGTCATTCCCTCAAGCACCACATGGGCATTTGTTCCGCTAAAGCCAAACGAGCTCACGCCTGCAATCTTTCGGCCTTCAATCGCGGGCCACGGTTGGGCATCCCTCACGACTTCGAGTGGCAGTTCATCCCACCTTACATGCGGATTGAGTCGCTCGAGATTTGGATGTCCGGGAATGATATCTTTTTGCAGAGTAAGAACGACCTTAATGAGACCGATGATGCCAGCCGCTGCCTCAAGGTGTCCTATATTTGCCTTTACCGCGCCCAGCAGTAACGGCTGTTGCCGTTTCCGGCCAGCCTTGAATACCGCGCCCAGAGCCTCGGCCTCGATTGGATCACCCAGAGATGTTCCTGTGCCGTGCGATTCGACGTATCCAACCTGCCAGGCTTCTACGCCCGCATTGGCATATGCCGCGCGCAACAGTTCCTGCTGGGCATGCCCATTGGGCACCGTTAGACCACTTGTAGCTCCATCCTGATTGATTGCCGATCCTCGAATGACAGCAAGAATCCGATCGCCATCGGCTTCCGCATCGCGCAAACGCTTGAGAAGGATCACCCCGCAGCCCTCTCCGCGAACGAAGCCGTCAGCCGCTTCATCAAATGTGCGGCATACTCCCAGCGGCGACAACATATTTGCTTCGGCAAAAGCAATGGAATACTCAGGCGCGAGGATAAGATTGACGCCACCCGCAAGCGCCATCGAGCACTCTCCACGGCGGATGGCAGCACACGCGAGATGCACCGCTACTAAGGATGAGGAGCAAGCGGTGTCGACCGAAATGGCGGGACCATTTAAGCCAAACAAATAAGCGATTCGGCCTGACGCCACACTTGTGGCAATCCCCGAAGCGAAGTGAGGATTCAGTGCGTCAACCCCTGCATCCTGCAACTGCATTTGCGCATAGTCGTGGGAGCAGATGCCAACAAAGACGCCGGTGCGAGATTTGTAAAGTGAGTGAGGATCGACCCCCGCATCCTCAAGAGCCTGCCAACTGGTTTCGAGTAGAAGACGATGCTGCGGATCGATACCCGCCGCCTCGCGTGGCGATATTCCAAAATGTTGTGGATCGAAAGCATCCACCTGATCTAGTAATGCCGCCCATCGTGCGGCTTCCGGCAGTGTTGTCTGATGCCCGACATCAACAAATCGTTTGTTCGCTTCCTGCCTCACCGCAATACGACGTTCTGACAACAGTCTCCAGTAATTATCCGGCCCCTCTCCGGCACCCGGCACCCGGCAGCCGATTCCAATAATCGCGATCGGTTCCGAGCGTTCGCGCTCTAATTCGTCGACCCGCGCTTGCGCAGCCTGCACCGCAAGGAAGGCTCGCTTGATCGCCGTGAGCGGCGCATTTCCCTGATCTGGCTTATCCGTCTGAGTCATCGCCTGGCTAGCCGCTCCTTCAACATCTGCTCCACTTCCTCATCAGGCATTTCGCTCAGCTCGTCGATCGTTAGCAGAGATGTACTGGAAATCGAGGGATTGCCGTCTGATGACAAAACACTCCCGCTGCATACACCTCCATCAGACAGTGACGACGTGGTGTCTGAGACGTCTTTCGTCCGCCCGTCCATCTCTTCGGCCAAGGCAAGCAGCAACGTATTCGTCAGCTCACCCACGGTCCCCGTATCAAAGGCAATCGTGGAAGAGATTTGCGCTCCCAGCCCCGAAGCTTTACCCAACTCCGCCTTTAGCTCCAAGGCAATCAGCGAGTCCATACCCAGATCGCTCAACCGGTCACGTGCCGTCAGACTCTCAGCGCTCTGCGATAAATTGAAGACCCGTCGTATCGTTGTTCGCACCAAGTTGAACATTGCTTCTTCGCGTTCCGGAGGCGGAAGTATGCGAAGGCGCTCAGCCATTTCTTCAGCATCGTTTGAGACTGTCGGCAGTAAGGATTCCCAGTTCTTGACTGCATCATCCTTACCAAGGGCGGTGACATCGCCGTCGTATTCTTCTCGGTTGCTGCGCGCAATCACAACGTGCTGCCCGATCGCAGCCACCGCTGCATCAGCGGCAGGCAATGTTGTGACAGGTGAAAATCCGTGCTGTTCCAGGACGTGTTTCCACTGCTCTGGATTCAGCAACGGATGCGTTCCACGAAGATCATCTTCAAAGTGCTGCCAGCCCTCGATCAAGCCGGTCGACATATCAAACCAGGTATGGTGCTGCGTTGATTCGAGGAGCACCATCAGACCGCCCGGGGCAAGCAAATTCCGGATTTTTCCTAGAGCAGCCTTCAGGTTGCGCGAAGCATGAACGACGTTGGCCGCGACAATCACATCGAACTGTCTTTCCCCTATGCCGTCTGAATTCGATAGTCCATCCAGATCGAAGATGGCATAGCGGACAAAAGGATACCCAGCGAATTTGCGTTGGGCACGGTTCAGAAACAACATAGACAAATCGGTGAACCAATATTCTGAGCAATTAGCGGGTAGAGCCGACAAAATTGCCGACGTTGTCCCTCCTGTGCCTCCGCCAATCTCTAAGACTCGCGCATCGCGCCGCACACTAGTCCCGCGAACAACTTCATTCACAGCGGCTGCAACGATTGGATTTAGATAGTGAGCTTCGGCGTTTCCTTCGTAGAGTCCTTCCGCTAATTCGAATGAGCCTTGCGGGAACAGTGTCTCCAATGGGTTTGTCTTACCCGTCATGACAGCACTCAGCAACGAACCACAATGACGTAGATACGCGAGGACGCCGGGACTGCCGGCCAGACACCGCTCTGCTTCGCGCCAATACGAATCGAGCGACACGGGCGAAAGCTCCTCAACAGCCTTATATCCATCGTTCTCTTTTACTAGTATTCCGCCAGCTGCGAGTCCTTCGAGCCAGCGCAAAGTCAGATTTCTGTACAACGGATCGAAATTGCAACTGGCGATTACGTCGTCCACGCTTGATACCTGCCCAGAACGGAAGGCTTTTGTTTCTGATAAAACGCTGCGTGCGTGAGCCAACGTAAGGCGGTGCAACACATTCCATCTCTCTGGGTAATTCCCTATCTCCCAACCCAACGGACCCTGTCTGCTCTGCGCCTCGGCAGCGTCAACCACAGCGCGCCAAATCCTGTCACGTTCTCTTTTTCGCTTCTCCTGTGGCGTGTGTCCGAACCAATAACGAGTACGGCGGAATGGATACACCGGTAACGAGACGCGATGCGCATCCTCGGCATCACTCACTTCATGCCAGTGCAGCGCTCCGCCGCTTACATAGAGTGCCTGAAGTCGTCCAAGAGTATCGACTGTGGTACCAGAAATACTTTGAGCAGGATGACTCTTTGCTATCCCTGAAACCATCTTTCCGGCGAGCCATTGCTCGAGCATCTCCGCTGCGGACCTTGCATCGTTTGCACGCAACGCCAGTCGATGTTCGAAACTGGCACGTCCTGTTAACGCAGTAAAACAAATGTCGGTAAAGTGTTCCTTCGTCTCTCTTAGAAAAGGAACGTAGTGCTCAGCCAATTCGCGCAGAGGTGTCTCGTGAGCGGCCGACAGGACGAGCAGCAAATCCTTCCCCTGCTCCGTAACTACAGTTTTGTTTGGAATGCTCCGATTTTCTGATGACGACACGATGACATGTGCATTCGTGCCGCTAAAGCCAAATGAGCTCACGCCGGCGTAGAGCTGTTGCCCATCATCTTTCGGCCACGCCGTCAGACTCGCGGAAACTTCGATTGGTAAATGCGCCCAGTCAATCTTTGGATTCGGATCGTTAAAATGCAGGTTCGGTACTATGCCATGCCCCGGCTGCATCATAAGGACCACCTTCATCAGCCCCGCCATACCAGCTGCCGCTTCAGCGTGCCCCAGATTGGTTTTCACCGAACCAATGTGCAACCGATCGCTCTCCTCGCGTCCCACACCATAGACAGCAGAGAGTGCTTTTACTTCCATCGGATCGCCGAGCGGTGTGCCGGTGCCATGAGTTTCAACGAAGTCAATTGATAATGGGCCAACCCTTGCATCATCCAGCGCAGCTCGTATGACGGCCTCCTGAGCTGGTCCGTTCGGTGCTGTCATTCCGGCACTGCGGCCGTCTTGATTGATAGCCGAACCGACGATGTTCGCCAAAATCAGATCGCTATTCTGTCTTGCGTCCGCCAGGCGTCGTAAGACCAGAACTCCGCAACCTTCGCTCCTGACGTAGCCATCTGCAGATGCATCGAATGTCTTGCAATGGCCGTCCCGCGAAAGCATTCGCGTACGGGTGAAGCCGACGTTATACTCCGGCGAGAGAATCAGGTTTGCGGCCCCTACGATTGCCAGATCAATCTCCCCACTTCTCAGGCTTTGCACTGCCAGATGCAGAGCTGCAAGCGATGAAGAGCACGCTGTATCCACAACGAGCGCCGGGCCGTGAGAGCCGAGAAAATATGAGATGCGGCCGGCAGCAATGCTCAACGCAGCGCCGACCCCTGCGTACGCATCAATCTCTCTCGTATCACCCATCGTGATGCGTGCATAATCGCAGTTCGACAAACCCAAAAAAACGCCCGCAGAGGTGTTAAACAAGCTCTTAGGATCAATTGCTGCGCGTTCCAATGCCTCCCAGGTAAGCTCAAGCAGCATTCTCTGTTGTGGATCCATGCTCGCAGCTTCGCGAGGATTGATGCCGAAGAACTCAGCGTCGAAGGCATCGATGTCATGGAGAAAGCCGCCGTGGCCGTCGTACATCGTACCTGCGTGATCGGCATCCGCATCCAGATACTCGCGCAAATCCCAGCGCTCCGGTGGAATGACTCCTATCAGATCCTCGCCCTCGGCAAGCGCTTGCCAAAAGCGCTCCGGCGAGGTAACGCCTCCGGGAAAACGCATAGCCATGCCGACGATCGCTACCGGCTCATTCTCTCCCTTTTTGCTTGCCTCAAGTTCGGCGCGCAACTGCCGGATCTCTATCAGCGCGCGTTTCACCGGAGATAATTCGCCCATCGCAGATGGAGCGCTTTGCGACGGCTTAATGTTTTGAGACATGGCTCAACGTCTCCAGTTCTGCGAGCAACAGGGCCTCGGCCTCGCTGTCACTTAATTCCGTTATCTCTTGCGGCCATCCGTTGATGTCCTCGGACGCGCGTTCAACGCCGAATATCTCGGCCAGTAAAGTCTCCCGAAGAGCCCGTAGTGTCGGATAATCCAGCACGAGGGTTGGCGAGAGTTGCCGGTCCAGCGAAACCTGCAATGTGTTGCGCAGTTCAACAGCCATCAGGGAGTCGAGGCCAAGATCATGGAGTGCAGCATCCTCATCGATTACGCTTTGCGCTCCCAGAGAAAGGATTTGTACGATCTGTTGCCGCAGCATTTCCATAAGTAGCTGGCGACGGTCTGAGGCTTCCGCTTGTGCTAGAAGATCGCTGAAGCTCTTTTTGTGTGCTGGTGGCGGCGATGATGACATCCGCGCATTTTCTTCAGACCTCGGTACACTGTCTAGCGGATCTGCCAGTGCAGCAAATAGTGACGACGCATGGGCTGGACGCTGGCTCACGAACCGGTTCCATGAGACAACCGGCAAAACCGCGGATGTTATCTCGGAGCTTGCAAGCAATCTTTCAAGCGCGGATGTTCCATCTTCCGCGGTGACCCATGCAAAACCAAAGTCTGCTGGATGCAGCGCCTCCGCCATCCCGGCTCCAGCCCACGGCCCCCACCAGACGCTCAACGCAGGCAAGCCTTGTCCGCGGCGATAGACCGCCAGCCCGTCAAGCATGGCATTCGCTGCACTGTAGTTCGCCTGGCCCGGCATCCCGAATAGCGTGGCAGCAGCGGAAAATAGTACGAAAAAGTCCAGCGGTAGATTGTGCGTAAGCTGATGCAGGTTCCAGGCGCCTTCCCATTTTGGCTGCGCAACATTTATGAAGGATTCCGAGGTTTGCCGCAGCAGGCTGCGATCGTCGATCACTCCAGCTGCGTGCAGAATACCTTTGATCGGCGCGTCTTTTGAAATGGATCCGATGCATTGATGGAGCGCTGTGAAATCCGTGATGTCTATACGCTCGACGCGTACATCGACACCAACATCACGCAACTTTGCTAAAGCTGCTTGACTTGCTTGATCCCCACCACGGCGCGAAAGAAGAATAAGATGCCGTGCGCCGCGCCTGACCAGCCACTCAGCGAAGTGCATCCCTACTCCGCCTGTGCCTCCGGTGATCAGATAGGTCGCTTTCGGATCAATGGCTACGGTCCGGGTTGAGGGATGCTTCCGTGTAACCGCGAGCTTACCTATGTGGCGAGCCTGCGACATAAAACGAAGTGCATCGACTGCACTATCGAATTCCGTCACCGGCAACGGAGGAAGCTCACCGCTTTGAAGCATCTGCAACATTTCCTGCATTAGAGATGGAATGAGGAGCGGATCACGTTCTCCTTCCTCTGAGAGGTCGTATTTGAAATGCTTGATGTCCGGCCGCGCCTTGGCAACTTGTTCTCTGGTTAGAACGTCCCGCTTGCCCACCTCAAGGAAGCGTGCCGAGTGCGCGAGCACATGTAGCGAACTTTCTGCCAGCGCGCCGGTCAGGGAGTTGAGCACAACGTCTACGCCGTGGCCGCCGCTAATCCGCATGACGTCGGAGGCGAAGTCAGTCGTCCTTGAAGATAGAACGTGCTTGATGCCGAGCATACGCAGATACTGTTGCTTCTCTTCATTTCCTGCGGTGGCAAAAATCTCTGCCCCTCTGGCGCGCGCTAGCTGGACGGCGGCCAATCCAAGACCACCAGCCGCGGAATGAATCAGAATCCGTTCGCCTTTCCGCAGTTTGGCCAACTTATCGAGACCAAACATCGCGGTCAGATACGCTACAGGTAAAACCGCTGCTTGAGCGAAACTAAACTTATCGGGAATTTTTGCCGCATTGCGCCCTTTTACAGTGGCGAAAGTTCGAAAGCTGCCGATGGCAAAAGCAAAGACCCGGTCACCCGCCTTAAAGCCGCTGCTCTCTCCGGCCCGGATCACGATGCCGGCGCATTCCGCTCCCAGTTGCTGCGAGAAGCCGGGCAACATCCCCAGCGTGTTCATCACGTCACGGAAATTGATTCCATGCGCGCGGACCTCGATCTCGATTTCGTCGGCTGATGGCGCCTTACGAGGAACAATCATCGAGACCAGATCTTCGATGATTCCGCTCTTTGACGTCTGAACCTCGATATTGGGCGGTTCGGCCGGATCTTCCTCGGAAATAGCTCGCTTTGTCAGGCGCGGCGTACTCGCAAAGCCGTTTCGCCACGCGATCTCCGCCTCACTACTACCGAAAGTACGGAGTATTTCCGCCGCACTACCATCGACATCCAAGTCGATAGCGTGCGTTCGCAGTTCGGGAAACTCCATCTCTGCCGTGCGGCGTAATCCCCAGACCGCGCGACCCCCCACAGAAACGTCCATCTCCAAATCGCTTACCTGCTGTGCGCCTCGCGTCACCAACCAAACACCGGACGCCGGATGAATCTGTTCCCGCACCAATGTCTGCAAAAGCAAAAGAGTGTAGGTGTAAGCGTGCGGCTTTTCCAGCCGAAGGGCGGTGTCCTCATGCAGGAAGCGAGGCTGACTTATGGCTACAACACCCTCGATACGTCGCGCTTCAGTTGAAGCTTCTCGTAGAATCCTTGGGACAACTTCCTGATCCGATACGACGGTGCAAGTCGCACCCTGCTCTCGCATCTGCTGTGCAAGCTCATCGGCGAAACGCTGATCGTCTCCGGTAATAAGCCAATGCCCGCTAACATTCGCCGGATGCTCCGCTAATTTTGCCGGAATCCAATCAACTCCGTAAATGCCAGTTCTCGACGTTCCCGTTGCACGCCTGCGGAAGCGAAGCCCTTCAATCTTCGCCACCACCCTGCCGTCTGGATGCGCGATAGTTAGATCGGCTGTGAACATGTCGCCATCGATCCGTTCAATTCGGACATGGCTCCAGCATCGCTCGCCAAAAGGACCGTATTTCCTGAAGACCTCCGCACTCAGAGGCAGGTACAAGCCATCATCGTCGACCAGCGACGCCGCCACCTGCAGGCATGCGTCCAAGCGCCAAGGAGAAATTACATATCCGTCTTCCTTATAGGTGCTCCGAATCTCCCCCAGCGCCTCATCCTGACCAGTCCAGAGCGTTTCTATTCCTTGGAACGCCGGACCGAAACTAACGCCCCTGTCTGTCATCTGTGAATAGAACGCTGCGGGACCAGTTTGCTTTAGCCGCAACCGGATGGCATCAAGGTCAATTTGCTCTATCTTAGTTTCAGCGGCGCCGGAAGATCGCATCCAGCACTCCGACATCGTCTCCCATTCTTGTCTGTCGTTTTCGGCATAGATACGCACTCGAGATCGTCCCGCAACAGCAGTCTCGACGACGGTCTGTACCGTACGCGTGGCAGAGACAGTGAGGGGCGCCTGCAGAATCAAATCTTCCAGGGAGATATCTTGCGGACCAACGATCTCAGCCGTAGCCTCCATCATCAGCTCCAGGTGTGCGGTCGCAGGAAGAACGGGCTGACCTTCGACGATATGCTCACCGATCCAGCTAGTCGCGCCGGTAAGCATGAGTACTGATTCAAACTGTCCTTTTACTCCGGCCGCGCGCAGGCGATTGCCTAACAATGCATGACCTGTTGTCATCCCTGCGATTTCCTGCCTTGAACTCTGCGGCTCAATCCAAAACCGCTCTCTCTGGAATGCATAGTTCGGAAGCCATACACGCCGATGCTTCAAGCCATTTTCCCACTTGCTCCAATCCACCGGCAGACCATGAACGAACAACTCAGCAACTACATTTGCAAGCGCTCGCCAATCCGCCGTGACAGTGAGCCGTACCGTTGGAATCGAGAACTTTTCTGAAAGTGATCCGACGACAATAACAAGATTCACAGCTGCGGTAGCTAGTTGTGTGTGAAGACTCGAACCAGAGGATGCGACGACGACAGGATCTGCGCCCAAGTCCGCCCATTTCGACATCCAGGCTTGTTTGCGCATTGCTTCTGAATCCGCAGGCCTACCCAGCAATCTGTCAAGAAGATGCAGATCGTCGCCAAAGACAAGACCAATGCGCACGCGTTCACCTAAGCGGAGCCTTCCGTGGTGAATTTCAGGGGCAGTAGATTCGTTCTGCAGCCAGCGATTCAGTCGCGCCACCGCTTCAGCCTTATCTTTAGCGATAACAGCAAGGCGTTCTACAAACGCCGAGCGACCATTTGCCGCAGAATGGCAGATCTCTCCCCAACTCGCCTCAGTTCGTTGGAGAAACTCCGCATATCGTGCAACAAGTCCATTCAAAGCTGAAGAAGTTCGCGCACTGATTGCTAGAATCTCGGCGGCCCGTGTGCTTCTCTCAGAAACTCGTGTGTCTTCGAAGGCCTCGACGACTACATGCGCGTTTGTGCCGCTGAAGCCGAACGAACTGACTCCGGCGATACGGCGGCCTTCGATTGGCTCCCAGGTCCTTGCTTCCGTAACAACTTCCAACGATAACTCGTCCCACGAAACGTGCTCGCTTGGCTGTTCCCAATAGAGCTGCGCCGGAACAACGCCATGATTCAGAGCCAGCACTACCTTCATCAGGCCAGCAATACCCGCAGCCGCTTCGAGATGTCCAATATTCGTCTTGACCGAACCCAACGGTAGTGGCCGATCCCGCTTTCTGCCTTCACTGAAAACGGCTCCCAAAGCCTCGGCCTCGATAGGATCGCCAAGCGTAGTACCTGTGCCATGCGCTTCCACGTATCCCACTTGCCACGGCTCTATGCTGGCGTTACTGTGGGCTCGCCTCAGGAGCTCCTGTTGCGCTTGCCCATTCGGCACCGTCAAACCGCTCGAGGCACCATCCTGATTCACTGCTGAGCCCAGAATCACGGCCAGAACCGGATCTCCGTTGGCCTCCGCATCGCGCAGTCGCTTCAAGACAATCACTCCGCATCCTTCACCGCGGACAAAGCCGTCCGCTCCGGCATCGAAGGTGCGGCACGCGCCGCGTGGAGACAGCATGCCCCACTGTGAGCCCATGATTAACATGTCGCTGGTGGCAAGAATGTTCGCGCCTCCTACGATCGCGAGACCTGTCTCGCGCTGCATCAGGCTGCGGCAGGCGCGGTCGACCGCCACCAGAGAAGAAGAACATGCTGTGTCTATGGCCATGCACGGCCCCTGCAGGCCGTAGAAATAGGAGATCCGTCCAGCAGCGGCATTCAACGCTGAGCCTTGCATGAAATGCGCCACCAGTGCTTCACTCTGTACGCACTTTTGATAATGGCGGGCGTATTCGGCTCCACAGATGCCAACAAAAACACCCGCGTCCTGTCCAGCAAGAGATTTGGGATCGATGCCTGCGTTCTCCAGAGCTTCCCAGCTTGTCTCAAGTAACAGCCGCTGTTGCGGATCGGCAGTCACCGCTTCGCGCGGCGATATCCCGAAAAACTCCGCATCGAAATCGCCCGGTGCGTCGAGCATGGCGGCCCAACGGCTATATGTTTTGCCCGGTGTCTGCGGATGAGCGTCAAAGATCGTGTCGAGATCCATCCGTTCACGAGGAATCTCTGTCACAACATTTCGTTTTTGAAGAAGAAGATTCCAGAATGCCTCGGGATCGTTTGCGCCGCCGGGAATGCGGCATGCCATTCCGACAATGGCAATCGGCTCACGTTGCTCAAGCTCTTCAACGCGACGGCGCAAAGCGCGAAGCGCGACAAGTGTCTGCTGTTCCGGGGTCAACGATATCGGCGTCTTTTCCATCATCCCGTCAGTACACTCCTAACTTCTCTTGGATCGCCGCAAGCTCGGCGGCGAGAGCCGTATCCGTCTCCGTAGCGCTCATGCCTGAGACCGTGGTAGTCTCCTGCACTGACTGTTTCGTATCCCTCGCAGAGAGAATTGGCGCGGTTTTCTCAGGAGACTTCCCGGACATTTTGCCGTCTAAGAATCTGGCTATTGCGGCAACGGTCGGATACGTAAGCGTTAAAGTGCCCGGCAGTTTCAATCCCAGGCCTGCTTCCAATCGGCGTTTCAACTTGACACTCATCAGAGAATCCATGCCCATCTGAAACAGGCCTCGGTTCTCATCAAGCGGTTCGTCGTGCGGTAGTCCACAGACCATCTTGGCTTCACCGCTCACGAACACAAGCAGCTTCTCGATACGGTCCTTGGAGGAGAGTCCGGAGAAACCCTCGAGCCAATCCGTTGCAGCGCTTTTCTCGGACGCAATTGCCAGGACCGGCGTTTCGCGCCGATTGCCTGTCGGTGCAATTTCAGAAACATGTTGTGCCTGTGGCTCTGTTGCTGAGTTGTCGGTACTATCCCGTGTGACGAACCAGTATGGTTTTCCTTGAAAAGCATATCGCGGCAGGCTTACCAATCTGCCATTCGCAAAATAAATCTCACGCCAATTGATTTCAGCGCCCCGCTCATAAGCACCCGCGAGTTGTTTCAGGCGCAAAGAACGATCGACTGGCTGAACATCGCCGGCAAGTGGTGGGTCTTCTTTCCCCAAAGCTTTTCTAAGAAGTTCGGACGCGATCTCGAAGCCGGTATAACCCACGACAGCAATACGGAGCGCATGGTGCGTTCGCCGTACCGTTGAGCTGTAAGCGATATCGACGAGCTCCTGCCCGGACGCCAACTCAACTTTAGCGGCGTATGCCTCTGCCATCATCTTTAACGCTTCGGGCGTATGTGCCGAGACAGCTATCAGAACCGGCTCTCCTGAGTACTTCTCCATGCGTTCCGCGCTTTGTGGAGCCTCTTCGACAACGACGTGCGCATTTGTACCTGACCAGCCAAAAGAACTCACTCCGGCGATCCTGCGTCCAGCTCTCGTCCACTCACGTCCTCGCCTTGGAATGGAAAGTCCCGATCCTTCAAGTGCCAGATGCGGATTGAGCTCCTCCAGATGGGCAACCGGCGGCAGATAGCCACGCGAAAGTACCATGACGGCTTTGATGAGTCCCGCAATACCGGCACCCCCCTCGAGATGTCCAATATTTGCTTTTACAGATCCAAGAACACACGGGGCTGTCGTCGCTTCGGTTCGAAGCACCTCCGCGATTGCTTCCACTTCAATGGGATCCCCAAGCGCGGTTCCTGTTCCATGTGCTTCGAAATATCCGATCTCCGATGGCGCGACTCCGGCATCTTTCAGCGCGCGACGCAAAAGGCGCCGCTGGGCAAGGCCGTTCGGAGCTGTAAGCCCATTCGTGTGCCCGTCTTGATTAGTCGCAGAGCCTCGAATTACTGCGAGAATGCGGTCCCGATCGTGCTGAGCATCGCTCAGACGCTTCAACACCACAACGCCACATCCTTCGCCACGCCCGAAGCCATCCGCCCGACTATCGAAGGTCTTGGATCTGCCATCGTCTGCCAGCATCTGCAGTTGCGACATCGCCACGCTCGTGCGTGGAGACAACAGCAGATTGCTGCCCCCGACAATCGCGCAGTTGCAATCGCGCGAACGAAGACTGCGGCAGGCCAGATGGACGGCAACAAGGGACGAAGAGCATGCAGTATCAACGACCATGCTCGGACCACGCAGATCGAGCCAGTAGGCCAAGCGGCCGGCGATCACATCATGCGCTGTCCCAGTTGCGGCATACCCATCCAGCTCTCCCAGATTCTCGAACTGCATCGCGCCATAGTCCGCGCTGTGCCCATGAACACCGACAAAGACACTTGTTTCACTTCCGCGCAGTTGAGCGCGTGTGAGCCCGGCATCTTCCAGAGCATGCCATGCCGTTTCCAGAAATATCCGCTGCTGGGGATCCATTCGGATCGCCTCTAGTGGAGCGATTTCAAAAAATGCAGCATCGAAGTGGGTTACGTCTTCCAGGAAGGCGGCGCGACGCACATTCGTTTTTCCCGGTGTCGGAGCCTGCGCACTGAAGAACGCATCTCTATCCCATCGTTCAGGTGGCACGTCGGTCACTGCATCTTTGCCCTCGGCAATCATTTGCCAGAAAGCCTCCAGGTCCTCACCCGCACCGGGAAACCTGCCGGCCATTCCGATGATTGCAATTGGCTCAGGCGAACCTTGGGCTTTTGCCGCTGCGAGCTTCTCTCCCAGTTCGCGGATGACATGCCTCGCACGGTCCAGTAACTCGTCGTTTTGATTTCGCATCGTCATGCGCTCTACCCGTTGAGAAGCATCTCTGCTCCCGCTAATTCAGCCTCGAGCAGCTCTGCTGCTGAGAGGCCATGTGTTTGCGCAGGCTCTGCATCCCCTAGCGCACCTGCTGCTGATTTGCTGGCCCTTTCATGAGGTGCCAGTTGCGAGTTGAGATACTCGGCGAGTGCTGCCACCGTCGGATAGTTCCATGCGGTGCCGGCCGAAAGCGTAATTCCTATTTCCAGTTCGATTCGGTCTCGCAACTCAAGCGTCATCAGAGAATTAACTCCGAGAGATTTAAGCGTTTCGTTCTCTGTAACCTGATCGGCCTCAGAGAAAAGCACCTCCGCCACCTCTTCGCGTAGCCATTGGATGAGTGCGCTGTCACGTTCTTCCGGTTCAAGTCTGTTCCACTTCTTGAGAAATGACTCAGACTTACTTTCTGGGTCGGGGCCGACAGCGCTCGGATCCTGTGTAATGGTGCGCGGCGTTTCATATAAATCTGCCTTCGCGACCGAAGACTCAATCCAGAAGCGCTGTCGCTGCCAGGGATACGCTGGTAACTTGACCAGATTGCCAGCCGGGTAAAGTTGCTTCCAATCGACTGAGATTCCATTCGTATAAAGTTGCCCAAGGGACAACAACATCGCCTCGGTTTCCGATTCATCACGACGCGTGGACGCTACAGTCAGAGCAGATTCACCATTCAAAGCCGCCGTCTGTTCTATAAATTGCAGCAAAATCGGATGCGGACTCATCTCGATGAAGGTGTTGAAGCCCTGCCGCACCAACAGTTCTATAGAGCGCGCAAACTGCACCGTCTCGCGTAGATTACTCGCCCAATACACGCGATCCATCTCTTCGCCATTGACGATCGCTGCGCGAACCGTTGAACAGAGCGGGATGGTTCCAGCCTGCGGCCTTACGCCTTCCAAAGCAGCAAGAAGTGCGTCGTTAAGGGGATTCATTTGCGGGCTATGCGAGGCGACATCGACACGAACGTGCCTGCAAAAAATATCCTGCGATTCCAGGCTCTCGATAACCTCATCGAGGGTTCGGGGATCACCGGAGAGGACGGTCGAGCGCGGGCTATTCGAGGCGGCGACGGATACGCGATCTCTTACGCCTTCGATTGCCTTCTCGGCTTCTGCCTGTGGTAGATCGACCACCACCATTGCTCCAGCTCCGGCCACCCGCATCATTAAAGAGCTTCTCCGGCAAATGATGGTTACTGCATCTTCGAGTGAGAGAATGCCGGCGACGTGAGCCGCGGCCACCTCTCCCATGCTGTGACCAACCACCGCCGAAGGCGCAAGGCCCCACGATTGCCACAATGCCGCAAGTGCCAGCTCGATCGCGAAGAGCGTCGGCTGAATGACGTCGATCCGGGCCCAAGGGCCCTCCGACGATGCATCTTCCAACTGATCAAGAACGGACCATCCTGCCTGACGCCGTATCTCTTGGTCACATGCTTCGAGGGTGGCGCGAAACACTGGCTCCGCTTTTAGTAGCTCTCGCCCCATGCCAATCCATTGCGAGCCTTGCCCGGGAAAGATAAACGCTATTTTGCCGCCACCTGACTCGACGGTACCGGTTGCTACGCACGGTGTATCCGAACCCGCCAGATAGCGTTCCATCTGCTCTACAATTCGTGCGGTGTCTCCCCCGACTACGGCGACGCGCTCAGTAAGATGGCCGCGGCGGACCGCGGCGGTGTAGCAGATGTCCGCTATAGGCGTAGTATCGGCATTCCCTTCCAGTCTCTTAAGCTGGATGGCCATTTCTTGAATTCGCTGGCGAAGCGCTTCGCCCGACGCCGCAGAAATTGGCAAAATATATAAAGATCGCTCTGGAGTATGGGTTCGAGCGCTTTCGGGTGCTTCTTCGAGAACGACGTGCGCGTTGGTCCCTGTGAGAGCGAGACCATTCACGGCCGCCCGTCGCGGAGACTGGTCCAGCTTTTCCCAGGGAGAACCCTGTCGTTCCAACATGATACCCGTTGTCTTCCAGTCGATTGCTGGGTTGGCCTGCTCTACGTGCAGGGTGGCGGGAAAGACCTTATGCCTTAGAGCCTGAACTGTCTTGATGATTCCAGCCACGCCAGCTGCAGATTCCGCATGACCGATATTTGACTTAATGGAGCCGACTCTACATGGCGAATTGAGCCTGCCTTCACCGCCGAAAACAGACGCGATCGACTGTAGCTCGACGGGATCGCCGGCGCGCGATCCGGTTCCATGAGCTTCTACATACTGAATACTGGACGGCGAAACTCCCGCATCCGCAAGAGCCCCCAGCATTGCCTGCCGTTCTCCCGACATACTTGGCGTTGTGAGCGAACTGCCTGCTCGTCCGCCGCTGACCATCGCTGTTCCACGAATCAATCCGAGAATCGTATCGCCATCATTCTCGGCATCCGAAAGCCTTTTGAGGACTAGGATTCCCGCTCCCTCACTGCGGACGATTCCATTTGCCGCCGCGTCCCCAAACTTGCAGCGGCCATCTGGAGCGAGCATGCCCGCGCGGCTGAAAGCCTGTGTCTCCTCATGCCGGAATATGAGGTTGGCCCCACCAGCCAGCGCCATGGAAGACTCGCCCGAGCGCAGCGATCCGACCGCGAGGTGCACCGCAACCAGTGAGGCCGCACAGGCTCCTCCGACTGACAAGTCTGGACCGCGCAGATCTAATTGGTAGGCGATGCGTCCGGAGGCGGCGTAGGTTGGGCCGCCAGTTAAATTGAAGAAATCTGCGGCTGGCGAGTTTGCGTTGGCATGAATTTCGTAGCCATTGGTCCAGATGCCCACAAATACGCCGGTCCTGCTGCCGCGTAGAGCTTCGAACGATTGCCCTGCGTCTTCTAAAGCTTCCCAGGCGACCTCAAGGAGCAGGCGCTGCTGCGGATCCATCCATTCCGCCTCACGACGCGAAATCTCAAAGAAAGCCGCGTCGAATTTATCGACGTCTCTGAGAAATCCTCCGCGACGTGTGGGCGGCCGTGTGTCGGTTCCCGCCTGTAGGTAAAAGGCGTTAAGTTCAGCAGAACGCCCTCCCGGGAAATCGCCGACGCAGTCCCGTTTCTCTACGATTGCCTTCCACAATGCTTCCGCGTCAGAGGAATCGGGAAAGCGGCTGCCTATGCCGATGATCGCGATCGGCTCAGAGGCGGACTCGCTTGCGTTCTTTATCAAGTTTCCCCGGTTCGAATACATGACTAATTACTTCCCCGTGCGCGTCTGCTGAACCGGCAGCAAGGCTCTCTGGCGAGGTTCGTCAGTGCGCTGTTCCCTTCATGGCAATGGGGGCAACTACCGGAAGGTTGAATAAAGTCAGATTTTAAGGGGGGATGTTTCGTATATTTCCAGGCAAACTAACCCGCGGAGAAAAAGCGGTCTCACAGATGCCTGGATGAAACTTTGAACAATAAAGCAGCCAGCAAATTCTCGGAAAAATTAATGCTTGCGGATAAACTTCTGGCGATTTTTTTAGTGTTTCAGTCGCTCAGGCAAATTTCAACATAACCAGTACCACTTGCAACCCGCGAAACCAGACTAGCCCATATTTGGCCTGGAAGATAGCTTTAAAAACATTTTTTTATCTTCCACACTTTGCTGCAAAATGAACACAGCTTAACCCTGTGAAAATTTTCCATCGACGTGAGAGCATAAATAAAATATAAAAAGCTTCCCCCTCAATATAGCAGCACTCACTTAACCGCTATTGACAGATGCATACCTCTCACGTCGTAACGCCTTGGATTGTACGGCCTTCTATTCGGCCCTCGGCACGTATTCGATTATTCTGCTTTCCTCGCGCGGGCGGAGGAGTGAGTTCTTTTCGGCGCTGGGCTGAGGATTGCCATCCCGAGATCGAAATCGCCCTCATCCAGCCTCCGGGCAGAGAAAACAGGCTGCGCGAAGAACCGCTGCAATCCATGAAGAATATGGCGGAATCGATTGCCGATTCGATGATCGAATTCCTGGATAAGGACTACGCACTCTTTGGGCACAGTTTAGGAGGCAAAGTGGCATTCGAAACGGCTCGGGAGCTTCGTCGGCGAGACTTGCCCGGGCCGCTACATATATTTGCAGCCGCATCTCCCGGACCTGCTGTGCCTTGGGCACATTCACCCGTACGCACTTTGGGAAACCGTGACCTTCTTCAGGAGATTCAGCAGAGGTATGGAGGAGTTCCGCCGGAAATCCTTGAGCATGAGGAACTTTGTGCCATCCTGGTTCCGGCGCTGCGTGCTGATATGTCTGTAGTCGAAACCTATCAATATGCCGAAGAGCCACCGTTCGCCAGCCCTATCACTTGTCTTTGTGGAATTTACGATTCCATGACGCCTGAATCGGAGGCTTCGGAGTGGGGACGACAAACCTCCGCAGAATTTCGCCTGCATATGCTCCCCGGCGACCATTTTTTCCCTGTCCAGTTGCGGACTTCGATCCTCGACCTGATCGCGGCCGATCTCAACCTTCAGCCATAAGAAGTCCGGATCCGAATACCCTTTGCTCTTGATCGTGTATTGTAATCACGCAATTTATCATCCGTTGATCTTTCGGCAGCTGGCACAAGGTGTACGGCAACGGCTTTTTAAAGCCAAACCCTATTCCGAACTGAAATATATACTTCGAGCTCAAGTCGAAGATTGCCACCTCATAAAGTTGTAGGAGCTTCCGCCATCCGCCCAATGGACTTAAGTGCTCTCTTCCTTTCTGCGAAACACAGAGGAAGAGATTCGGGAAGTGGGGAACTTGGAATTGAAGCGGTCCATATCGGACATGTGGAGCAAGCAATCTCTACTTTTGTGCCGGCGGATTTACCTGATCATTTTCTGCGTGCTATGGAAGGAAGATCAGACAGGCTGGGCTGCCAAGGGCCGTGTACTGCCCGGTAAACGTCAGCTGTCCAGTTTCCTTGTTGATCCGAAATGACGTGATGTCATCACTACGCTGATTACACGCGTAGAGAAAATTTCCTCCTGGCTCGACGCTCAAATGCCGCGGATAATCACCCAACGTTGAAGTTTCTCCGATATAGTTCAACCGCCCATCCTGGTGAATAGAAAATATGGCGATGGTGTCATGCAACCGGTTCCCTACATACAAAAAGCGTCCATCGATCGAAAGCACAATCTCCGAAGTAAAACTTGTGCCCCGAAAACCGGCAGGGAGGGTCGATATTGTTTGTTCTGAACGAAGACTTCCTGTGACAGGGTCAAAGAGAAAGAACACTACCGTAGAAGCCTCTTCCTGAAGCGAGTACAGCCATTTGCCATTCTGATGAAAGACGAAGTGACGAGGTCCGTCTCCATTGGCAAGTGAAACGAAGGGAGTATTCGCTGGGGTCAGTTCGCCCGTGGAAGCATCGAAGCGATGAACATAGATTCTGTCCTGTCCTAGATCCGTGTGCAACACAAAACGGTTCCCCGGAGCTGCCTGGATCGTATGCGCGTGAGGCTTATCGTGACCGCTGAAAGCAAAGCTACCGGCGGGAGCATCGGAAGGGATCGTGCTTCCAACAGAATCTTTATCCTGATGGCTATATGCGGCCGGGCCAAGTGCTCCCGAGTTTTGTATCGGCAAAACAGCTACACTGCCGCCAGCATAGTTTGCAACGAAGACGTACTTCCCGGACGCGTCGACGCTCAGATGGGCGGGACCTGCTCCTTCAGAACGCACCACGTTCAGAAGGCGGAGCTCTCCACTTATTGCATCAAGAGCGTATGCACTCACTGAGCCGCTTCCACCCTCGTAGTCTGAAATTTCGTTGACAGCGTAGAGGTATCGTCCCGACGGATCAATTGAGAGCCAGGAAGGATTACGAGCCTCCGCGGCGAGTTTGACCAATGTCAACTCTCCGCTTATTGAATCCATCTTGAAAAGATAAATACCCCGTCCGTTTCCTCCACCGCCGTCAATAGGCTTGTTATATGTTCCCGCATAGGCCAGCCTTACTCGATCATCTTTACTGAGGCCGAGCGCACGCGTCGCCTGCAGTGTGGCGCGGCTCGCAGCAAAAGCAGCCGAGAACTTCAGCAACTCGCGACGAGAGAGTTTATTACCGAAGGCATTTTTGTGTTGCAGATCTTGTTTAATCATCGTTTGGGTTCTCTTCTGTTCAATTGTCTGACAACCCTGCGTGCTTTTGTCAGCGCACTCTGCGCAAAGACTTACTCCTGTGCGAGGCGGGTCGAGACAGCTCGAGATCAATGATGCCACGAGATCGATGAGCGAAAAATCGTCCATGCATGTTTCGAGCAGAATATATGAACATCGAGGAATGGAGATCACGCCATTTTTTCCTCTGCCGTCGCGACAGGACGTAACATAAGCAAATAATGAATCGCCGTAAGTTCAACCAGCTCGCAGCAACAGCTTGCCTGGGGCAGTTCTTTCCCAGAGGTCATGGCCAGTCACTACCTTCATCGCCTCCTAAAGGCTTTCATTTCTCTGTCATGCTTTGGACGCTCGAGAAACAGGCCCCCCTCGATCGCTGCATGGAAATCGTTGCAGACGCCGGCTATGAGGGGGTGGAGTTTACGGGCGAATTCCATAACTGGTCGGGCGAGGAGAGACGCCGGATCCTGGCAAAAATGCGATCACTTCGACTTAGGTGCGACCTTCTGAGCGGCGTCAAAGCCGGCTTTGGCGACCCAAAGGCAACGAGCGAGTTTCTTGCCCAGATCACCGCGCACATCAACACTGCCAAAGAGTTTGAGAGCCCGCAGATCAATCTCAAATCGACCAGCAAAATAGACACTCTATCCCACGCGGAACAGCACGCGGCATGTGTCGAAGACCTGAAGCGCGCCGCTGAGATTGCCGCAGCCAATCATATTCAGATCGTTATTGAACCTATCGATCCCATCGAAAGTCCGGCTATGTACATGACCAGTGTCAGCGAAGGATTCGGTATCGCCCGCGAAGTAGGCAGCCCGAACGTACGCGTCTTATATGACTTCTACCATGAGCAGCGTGTCGCCGGAAACCTCATTGAGAAACTGGAACGGAATATCGAACTCGTCGGTCTTGTTCATATCGCCGATGTGCCTGGCCGTCATGAGCCTGGCACCGGAGAGATCGACTACCTTAACATTTATCGAAAGCTCGCGCAGTTGAAGTACGACAAATTCATCGCCATGGAGTTCTACCCCACCTTAGATCCTGTCGCGACGTTACGGAAAGCACGGCTCGATGCCCAGCAAGCCGCGACAGCAATGTTGACCGCGCCATGATCGGGTAAATTGGACCTCAACGGCCAGAATACTATTGAGATTTTTCCATAGACTTCAATACATTTAGCGCCTGCACAATATCGCCATCTTTCGGTGCCAGTTTCTGTGCTTCAAGCAATTCCGCTTTGCCATTGTTGAAATCCCCAGCCCGGCAGTAAATCAAACCGAGATCTTTATGCAAGACGGGCAATGCGCTGCAATCTTCGCATACTTGAAGAGCCTCTTTAAGCTGTGAGATAGCTTGTGGCCAGTCATGCGCATCGGCAGAAGCCAAAGCGAAATTACCGAGGGTTGAAGCCCGATCTGTAATATGCTCCTGCGTTTGCAGATTTTCAAATCGAGCTTCGATTGTCTTCGCCTCTTCGGGATTCGACTTTCTCAGAATGCGCGCGAGGTTGAAAAGGGCTTCGCTGTATTGCGGACGAATTTCAATGGCTTTCCGCCATTGTTTGACTGCGCCAGCGGTGTCACCTTTGCGCGCCAGTTGCTGTCCGAGCATGAATAAGGCTTCGACATAATCGGGTTTTGCTACAATTGCCTTCTCAAACTGGCCAATAGCCTCATCGGTCTGGTCTGCCTGCCGGGAAATCAACCCGAGCAAATACCAGGCCTCAGCAGTAGATGGATCAAGTCGCACCGCCGCCTCTAATTCAGGTTTTGCGTCGATGTTGCGCTGCATATCCAGCAGAATCCTGCCCTTGTTGTAGTGCGCAGCTGCACTATTTGGATCGAGGCGCACTGCCTCGGAGAACTCGGCGAGCGCACCTTTCGAATCAAACCTATCAGCCAAGGCGATTCCAAGATTCAGATGCGCCCCAGCAGAATCAGGATCAAGATCAACGACTTTACGAAAGACAGGCAAGGCTTCCGTTCCACGGTTCAGGCGGACAAGGACCATTCCATATACGCTCAATGCCGCGGTGTTCTTCGGCTCAAGTTGAATTGCTTTGCTCAACGTCGCCTCTGCATCCGCGTAACGGCCATCGCCAGCCTGGATCAGTCCAAGATTGGCAAATGCCTGTCCATATTGAGGATTGTTTTCTGTTGCCAGGCGGAACATTTTTTCTGCATCCGCTTCTTTTCCGAGCTGCCCGAAAAGAACACCGAGATTATTTTGCGCTTCAGCGTATTGCGGATCGAGCGAAATCGCCGTCTTGAACTGACGCTCTGCGTCCTGCGTATGACCGGCTTGCAGATCGAGAAAGCCAAGTTGATTATGTACCGGTGCGAGCGTTGCATCCAATGTCTGCGCCTTCTCAAGAGCCTCTCGCTCCGCCGGATAATCCGACAGACGATCAAGCGCGAGAGCAAGGTCGTAGTACGTGCGTGCGTTTTTTGGATCGTTGACTAGCGAAGCTTGATAGAGTGCGACTGCCTTCTGCGCATCACCCGACTGCAGATCCTGATTAGCCTGGCTGGCACTAACGGAAGCCACATCCTGTTTTACATCAGCTGCTTTTTTCTGCTGAAGAGTCTTGAGTTCCTCATGCGCACGATCTTGTTGTCCCAATGCGCGCAGCACGGATGCTAATTGAAAGCGCGCTTCGCTCGAATCTGGATTCAGTTGTAATGCTTTTTCTAACTCTGGCCGCGCTTCAGCCGGTCTTCCCAAACGTACTAGAACAAAACCGAGATTGTAATGAGCTTCAGCATAGTTGGGATTGAGTTCCACCGCCTGGCGAAAGGCTTTTTCGGCATCCGCGTAATTCCCGGTTCCACGCGCTACGACACCAGCGAAATACTGGGCATCGAAATCGTTTGGATGCTTCCTAAGATACTCGCGGATGATAGGCTCTGCACGATCATATTGCAGGAGAGCTGTCAGCGACTTAACGTACGATATTTGCACGGCGTCGTCTGTAGGGTCCAGTTGCAAAGCCCTCTCGAACTCCCGCGCTGCTTCACTGAATCGCTTTTGCTGCGTATATACAATTCCAAGATTAGTGTGAGCCTCAGCATAGGTTGGATGTTCCTTGACCATAGCCGAAAGTATTTGCAGGGCATCCTCAGTATTGCCGTTTTTTGAATAAGCAATCGCCAGGTTCAACTGCAACACCTCATCCGGAGGGGCATTCTTCAACTCAGCAATGGCTGCTGTATATCGCTTCTGGGCGATCAGCGCTTTGGTTAGACCATCAAGCGCCTGAACTGATTGCGGATCCTGCTTTAGTACCTGGCGAAATACCTCGATCGCTTCATCCTGCTGCCCCGCTTCGCTCAAAGACACACCCAATGGAAGAAGAATCTTCGGCGTATCAGGTTTAAGAGAGGAAGCTGTCCGCAATTCATGGCTGGCTTGCTGGAGATTGCGATTCGTAAGAAGGGCAATTCCGAGGTCATAGTGTCCTTCCCATGAATCAGGTGCGAGACGTAGTGCGGATTCGAAGGAACGGATGGCACAAGAGAGTTGATGGTGACCGGCAAAGTAAGCGCCCAACGCATCGTAAGCTGCTGCGGAAGGACGCGTCGCGATAGCCTCTTCCAGATCAGCAGGTCCTTTGCAGCCGGGACTTTGCTGGGCCATGACCGCGAATGGAAACATGCCCGATATTCCTATCAAGGCACTTAGATAGGGCAAAACCCTTTTTGGGGAAATCTTATGCACTACAGATTCAACCTGATGATGAGAGGCATTGGATATTCTGCTAGCTCCACCTTTTCGCGTAATGACGGAGCTGGTTTTTCTTGATTCGCCTTCACTATATAGCTCTCGAACTACCGGAAGCAAAGACGAAGCAAGCTGTCATTGTTCTTCCGTCATATCAACGTGACTGACTTGCCTTAGCACGATCCCGCATCTCTCTCATAAACGAGTCCTGTGGGAAAACTTCAAGATACTGTTCGAGCGCGGTCAGTGCGCGGGCATATTGCTTTGATTGGATCAGCCGCACTACCAGAGTTTTCTGAATGACTGGATCATACGGGTCAAGCGCAATCGCCTTTTCAAGCAGCGGAAGTGACTCATCAGGCTGGTTAAGCTTTGCCAGGGCTTCAGAAAGATCGGCGTATGTCGATGCCTGAGGTGGTCCAATCTGCAGGGCATGCTTTAGGTGGTCAGCAGCAACCTGGTAGTTCCCTTCCTTCAATTCTTTTCTCCCTAAGGAAGCTTGCACTAAAGCGTTTTCAGGTTGAGTCCTGTTTAGCTCATCAAGCACTTTGAGGTAAGGTGCAACGTACTCAGGACGATTCGCTGCCAATTCACCATATGCCTCAAGTAGGGTAAGCATAGGTGGAGAATTACCTTCCCGCCCAGGGACAGGATCGAGATGGATCAAATCGGGCAGCGATGGAAGAGCCTGTTGGAAGGTAATCGCAGGGAATGGCTCGTCGGGCCGCGCAAGGATACGGTGATTGGTAGCAGAGGAGTGCGAGATCACTCCAATATCGCGTTTCGCCATATGGCAGCCCACGCAATTATCTGCGGGCTCGCTCTGCTGGCGGACATTCAACGGTAATTTGCAACTGTGGTCGGTATGGCAAGTCAGGCATTTTTTATTGAAATATGCTGGGGCTTCTTCACGTGACGGTTCGGTATGCGGGTCGTGACAGGTAATGCAACTGAGGCGCCCCTTGCTTTCCCGATAGCACTTACTCAACGTCATCGAATAATAGTGCTCAACGTGATCCGCGTTCGGCGGAGTGATAGGCGTAGGGGGAACCATCAGGATCGACAGTGTATCGTCCAGCGGCTGTCCTGGGCGAAAGTCCTGATAAGTCTTACCCGGCTTCAAGACACGCGTGTCACCCGTCTGGTGACACGCCATGCAGATATTATCCGCGAGATTCGGTGTGAGGTGGGCTGGATTTACGATATGTAATGACTTGTGCCCCTGGCTACTTCCGTTCTTCATCGCCGCAACATGAGAGGCGCCCGGACCGTGGCAGTTTTCACAACCTATTGCGAGCTCAGAAAATGGCTTGTTATCAAATTCTCCATTCGTGTTCGCTATCGGTCTTGGCCTTCCGCTGTGGCAGAAGATACAGCCTGCCTGGATGGGACGATTGAAGCCTAAATCGATCGACTCATAACCGGGCGAAGGTCCCCAGATCTTCGGCTTCGAGTAAAAGGACTGGGGTCCCTGAAAAAGATAGTCGCCGCGCCGTATGACGGTTCCAAATCCATTGGTTCCCGCTCCGATCACCCATTCAATTTGGTGAGTATCACGAAAGATATCTGTACCATCAGGCGCCAGCTGGTACTCGCTCTGAAAAAGCTTTCCATCCTGAGTAAAGGTGGCAAAATGTCGGTCCATCTGCGCATTAAAGGAGTGCGATGGTAGCGAAATATCTCGCAAAAACCCCGGCGAAATACCTGAGGATGAGACATCCAACATCGATTTTCCCATGCTGCTTTGCAGATAGCGACGATAGATTTCGCTGTGGCAAGAGGAACACCTCGCGGAGCCTACATAGCCGTCGCCGCTTTGCGGGTCATATGTCATCTCCCGGGATCTTTCGGCCCGCCATGCCTGCGCCGTCGGTGATGATTGAAGCAACAGACCAGCCAGTAGCACCACGCTGGTGGCGATAATGCGGCGGATATGCGCCGCATTATCAATGTGACGAGAGCTACGACTCTGCATCTTTAAATTCTTACCTCGTTAACCAGCCGCGCCAGCAGACAAACTTTGACAATCGGTCACGTTGCCACATGTGACTTTCCGGCTTCACACAGTATCTCGTCCTCGTTTCGGCGCCAAGAAAAATCTCCAACCGGCCTTGAATCAGAAAATCGGCATCTTGCTGGCGTCTACCCCGAGCGCAACCTCGTTGCGAACGGCTTAGATACTACGGCTGCAATCGTCCTTTGAAAATTTAGACGCTCATACTTTTATTTTCGACAGCCCAAAATATTAGCGCATTTCAGCCTCACGAGCAGAAATTCATTGGGGATCATAGCTTTCAACTTGACAAAGGCACTCCTTGATGACTATCGTCCACTCGTCGGTTTAAGCGCTTATATCTGGTCTTCTACTCAAATCGATCCATACGATAAATCTTCACTTAGGCGAGAAAATCAGATTTAGGTTATGAAATCTTGATTCTACTTATAAAAATAAACGCTTGACAGTCATTCTTTTGGTTGAGTACAAGGATCAAATTGATCCGGCAAATGGGAACGGACGTAAGGAAGTTGAAAATCACCAGCTTGCTTGACTTTTGCGGAGAAATTTATGCGAGGTTCTGCGGACGTACAGCGTTTTCTCAAAATCCTGGTAAATGCAGGATTTTTGACCGGTTTATTTTGCTTAAGCACCACCGTTTTTGCGCAGCTTTCTACCGCATCTTTGAGCGGAAATGTGCGCGATTCGAGCGGCGCCGTGATCGGGAACTCAACTATAACGCTTCATAGCGTGGACACTTCGGTGGAACGTACTTCTGTCTCGAACGGTTCTGGTGAATATGTTTTTCTAAATATTCCTCCCGGTCAATACACTCTGAAAGCCAGTTCTTCTGGATTTGGCTCGCAGCAAATTCCTGAATTCATCCTGACGGTAGGCCAGACAGCCACGATGAATTTCACTCTCAGCGTCGGAACGCAGACTCAGGTGGTTACGGTCGAAGCTGGCACGCAGCAGCTTGACTTACGCGGAGCGGATTTGGGCGCCGTAATCTCTACTAAACAAGTGAATGAAATTCCGCTGAATGGCCGCAACTTTACTCAACTTCTCCAGCTCACTCCTGGCGTCGCGCCTATCATGACCGGGCAGGCCGCCGGCATGCAGAATAGCGGAGGCTTTGGCGCCCCTGTGACAATCGGCGCGGATTACAGTTTTCCCGCCGTCAATGGGCAGACCAATCGCAGCAACATGTACCTGACAGATGGACTCAATAACTACGGCACTATCGAAAGCACCTACGCCGTTCCACCTATCGTCGATGCTGTTCAGGAATTTAAGGTCGTCTCCCATACTGACAGCCCCGAGTTTGGGTCTGTTCTAGGCGGTGTGGTTAATGTAGTTACCAAGAGTGGCACAAACGACTTTCACGGCGGGGCATGGGAATATGTGCGCAATACCGTCTTCGATGCTCGCAATTACTTTCTTCCTTCTGATCAGCCAAAGCCCGCGTATCACGAGAATCAATTCGGCGCCTCTTTTGGTGGTCCCGTTTTGATCCCCAAGCTCTACAACGGCAAGAATAAGACATTCTTTTTTGGCGCGTATCAGGGCTTCCGGTATTCGAAGGTACAGGATTCGAATCTGTTAGTGCCGACAGCTGCACAACTTGCAGGCGACGAAAGCGGCGCTCCCCAGATCTATAATCCCTTCAGCACAAGGCCAGATCCAGCCAACCCAGGCAGCTACATTCGCGATCCCTTCCCAGGCAATCAGATTCCCTCCGGCATGATCGATCCGCGCATGGTTGCCTACGCGCAGTATGTCTATCCTCAGGCCGGCCCATTCTTCAACAATGGCACGGCGAATGCACTGGACACCACGCCGTTGATTCAGGATCAAAACGAATTTGACGTTCGCGTCGATCAGAATTTTGGCGCGAAAGACTCCGCATGGTTTCGCTATAGCTTCATCAATAGCGAAGTTACGACTTCAGGCGGCCTTCCATCTTTACACAACATACATCCGATCCAAGCCCGCAACTGGGGCGGCAGCTATGTCCATGTTTTTAGTCCAAGCCTGATTTTGCAGGCCCAATATGCGCGCATCACAGTTTTGGACAACAGCGCGACACGTTTTACATCATCGACATCGGATATCTACAGCCAAGTCGGTTTCAGTAATGACTTTGCCAGTGGATTTGCAGGTGCTAATGGCGGCTCTTTGATCCCCAGCACCGGTATCAGCGGCCTGTCGAACGGTGGCGAAAGTATCTCAGATACGCCTAAAGCGACGGATTCACACGAGTTTCGTGGAACCATCACAAAAATTGTCGGAACCCATGAGCTGAAATTCGGCGGAGGATATACGACAAACAATTTTGTCAGCCCGCTTTCTCAAATAGGATTGACTTTCGACGCCACAAGCACTGCCAACCCTGAAGTAGGAGGAACCGGTGATGCAGTGTCTTCTTTTCTCCTGAATGTCCCTCATGGAGCCAACCGCCGAAATGTAGACGAGACTACCCGCCCAGGTGGATTGCTGAGCGTCTTCGCTCAGGACTCTTGGAAAGCGACGCCGAAATTGTCTCTTAATTTCGGATTGCGCTATGACTACACCTTCATTCCGCCTTATGGAACCGATGCGACGATCGGTGAACAGGGCGGTATTGAAACAGGCGACATGGATTTCTCGAATGGAACCTATGTCGTGCAAAAGCTTCCACCGCCATGCAGTGTTCGCGGGCACGCGCCGTGTATCCCTGGTGACGGCACTTTACCGGATCACGTAGTTGTGGATCCACGGGGCAAAATCGCTCACAATGTCGGCACTAACATTGGCCCACGCTTCGGTTTCGCTTATGCTGTTGATGATAAAACCGTCGTTCGTGGCGCCTATGGCATCGTGTTTGATAACTGGGCTGCCGTCACTCAGATGGCACAAAATATTGAAGGCGCATGGCCCGATATTGGACAACAAATTCAGACTCACCTGAACGAGCCAACTTCGGCAACACCAACACCTACCGTACAGGCACAAGACCCTCTAGTTGCAAGCGGCAGTGGTCTCTTTCCGCCTGCAACACCGTTTACCAACAACACGTGGTTCTATGATCCTCATATCAAGAATCCATACTCTGAGCAGTGGAACCTCGGGGTGCAGCGTCAACTGAACTCTTCAACGGCTTTGACTATCAATTACGTCGGCTCAGGGTCCCATAGGACGAACGTAGGCGGGTATTACAATACAGCCCTTACACCGGGCCCCGGTGATTACCAGGCGCGTGCCCCTTACCCGTACATCATTCCAACCTTCTACGACCGGAGCGTCGGCTTCGCTGATTACAATGCCCTGCAGGTTGAATTTGATAGACGATATACCAATGGCTTCTCTTACGGAGTGTCATACACCTACTCCAAAGCAATGACGGAAGACGATGGCTGGTTTGGCGTAGAGGGCTCCTTACCGCAGAATCCTTATAATCCTGCCGGGTCGCGCTCTGCATCAGGATTTGATTTAACGCATGTACTTTCCATCAATTCTCTGTATGAAGTACCGATTGGAAAGGGCAAAAGATTCTCAACAGGGAGTGGTATCGTCGATTACATTCTCGGTAATTGGCAGATCAACGCGTTGCTTACAGGACGTTCAGGACAGACGTTCTCGCCAACTATCAGTTCAGACATTGCGAACATCGGAAACGATTTTGTTTACCTGAACCGCGTAGGCGACCCGCATTTATCCAATCGCTCTGCAGCGCAGTGGTTTAATACGGCCGCGTATCAATCCCCAGCCCCGTTTACTTTTGGAAATGCGGGCCGCAATTCCCTTCGGTCACAGCCCTATTGGGACCTTACCCCATCCGTCATTCGTAAGTTCCCCATTTGGGAGCAGGTGCAATTTGAATTCCGTGCAGAAGCCTTTAATGCACTCAACCATACGGTTTTCAGTGCGCCCGGAGGCGATCTTAATAACCCTCAGACCTTCGGGATAGTCAGTAGCACGGCAAACTATGCGCGTGAGTTGCAGTTGAGCGGCAAGATCGTCTTCTGACAGACGGCGTAAAGATTGTTGGAAAAACAAAGGGGCTGTGCCAAAAGCACAGCCCCTTATCTTATTGACTTACTGTTAAAGTTACTGTGGTCCGCGGCTTCCACTGCCGGGACCACGGCCGCCACCCGTTCCTGGTCCGCGACCACGGCCGCGACCACGACGACGACGGGCTCCGCCAGGACCACCTGATCCGCCAGATCCACCGCCCGGACGACGCTCGCCGCCGCCTGCGTTGGCTGGCGCGCCATCGGCGCGGTTGAAGTTTACCTCTTCACCGTCTCCATCGCCTTCCTCATCATCGAAGTCCTCTCCGCCTTCGATGGTGATGGTGCTGGCGTTAGAGGCTGGCTGACGCTCGTTCTGCTGAGACTGATGATCGCCTTGCGGCTCGGTTGCAGCGGCGACATCGCTGACCTGACCGGGCTGCTCAGTGAGGCCAAGCTTCGCGCGCTGCTCTTTTAAGAGGGCCTTGCGCGAAAGCTTGACGCGGTTGCCTTCAATGCCGAGGACCTTGACCAGAACCTGATCGCCTTCGCGCAGCTCGTCCTTGACGTCCTTCACGCGGTGCTCGGCAATCTCGCTGATATGCAGCAGACCGTCGGTACCGGGGAAGATTTCAACGAATGCGCCGAACTCGGCGAGACGAACAACTTTGCCGAGGTAAGTCTTCCCAACTTCGGGCACAGCAGTCAGATCGCTGATCATCGCCAGGGCCTTCTTCAAGCCCTCTTCGTCCGATGAAGCCACGTTCACGCGGCCTGTGTCGTCCACATCGATCTTGACCTGCGTGGCTTCGATGATACCGCGGATGGTCTTGCCACCGGGTCCGATGAGGTCGCGGATCTTGTCGGTAGGAATTTGCAGGGTGTGAATCTGCGGCGCGAACTTCGACTTCTCAGTGCGCGGGCCGGCGAGGGCTGCGTCCATCGTGTCGAGCAGGAAGAGACGGCCGCGACGGGCCTGCTCCATGGCTTCGCGCATGATCTGGCCGGTGATGCCGCCGATCTTGATGTCCATCTGCAGGGCGGTGATGCCTGCGCGGGTTCCGGCTACCTTGAAGTCCATGTCGCCGTAGTGGTCTTCGGCTCCGGCGATGTCGGTGAGGATGGCGTAGTCGTCGCCTTCCTTCACGAGACCCATGGCGATACCGGCCACGGATGCCTTGAGCGGAATGCCTGCATCCATCAGCGCGAGGCTGGCGCCGCAGACTGTGGCCATCGAGGATGAGCCGTTCGACTCAAGAATGTCGGAGACAATGCGGATCGCGTACGGCGATTCTTCCTCGCTGGGCAGAACCGCGCTGATGGCGCGCTCGGCCAGTGCGCCGTGTCCGATTTCGCGGCGACCGACGCCGGTCATGCGGCCTGTTTCTCCCACCGAAAACGGCGGGAAGTTGTAGTGCAGCATGAAGCGCTTGCGCTGCTCGCCTTCGAAGGTTTCAAGGCGCTGCGAATCGTCGTTGGTGCCAAGGGTCGCGGTCACAAGGGCCTGCGTCTCACCGCGAGTAAAGAGCGATGAGCCGTGGGTGCGGGGCAGTACGCCGGTTTCAATGGTGATGGGGCGAATCTGGTCGAAGGCGCGGCGATCGGGACGGATGCGTTCCTTGGTGACCTGCTCGCGGAAGATGCGCTCACGCAGAGTTTCGTAGTAGCCGGCCAGCTTCTTCTTGGCTGCGGGCTGCTCTGCCTCAGGCAGTGTCTTCAGCTCGGCGGCCAGCTCGTCCTTGATCTGCTTGACGAGCGCGTAGCTCTCGGTCTTGGCATGGGTCTTGGTGTCGAGCGCGTCCTTGAGGCGATCACCGACTTTGGAAACCAGCGCGTCGTAATATGCCTGATCGAACTCGGGAGGTGTGACGGAGCGCTTGGGTTTACCGGCCTTGGAGACAAGCTCTTCAATCGCGATAATGATCTTCTTGATCTCGGTGTGGCCGAACTCAATGGCATCGACGACGACGTCTTCCGTGACTCCGGCGGCTCCGCTTTCGACCATCACAATGCCGTCTTTGGTGCCGACGACGGTGATGTTGATCTTGCTCTCGCGGCGTTCGGTGTAGGACGGGTTAATGATGAACTCGCCGTTGACCTGACCGACGCGGACGGCGCCGACGGTGGCGTTGAAGGGAATATCGGAGAGCGCCAGCGCTGCGGCAGCGGCGTTGATGCCGATGATGTCGGGATCGTTTTCCTTGTCGGCAGAAAAGACCAGGGCGATGACCTGGGTCTCGTTGCGGAAGCCTTCGGGGAAGAGCGGACGGATGGGGCGGTCGATCTGGCGGCTGGTGAGGACTTCACGTTCGCTGGGACGGCCTTCGCGCTTGATGAATCCGCCGGGGATGCGGCCGCCTGCGTAGGCGTACTCGCGGTAATCGACGGTGAGGGGGAAGAAATCGATTCCCTCTTTTGGATCGGGGGAGGCTACTGCAGTTGCGAGCACCACACTGTCACCTTGCGTGACCAGGGCTGCACCAGAAGCCTGCTTGGCCATGCGGCCAGTTTCAAAAGTGAGCCGCTTGCCACCGGCAAGCTCGACTGCAACTTCATGCTTCATATATTCCTCGTTTCTTGATGTGCGTAGGAGCTACGACGGGAGTGCGCGCGGGCGGCGGGAAGATACACGACTGGTATATAGGCTTCGCAAGGGGCAGAAATAGCCGGGAACATGGATACACGCCAGCCGTAGACCCGGCTGACGCTTTCCAATCCTTTACGAAGTTCTCGTCGCGTGCGCGTAGGAGACAAAGGTCGCTTGAGCTTGCTGCTACTTGCGGATGCCCAGTTTCCCGATGACGTCGCGGTAGCGGTCAGAATCGTTCGTCTTGAGGTAGTCAAGGAGGCGGCGGCGCTTGCTTACCAGCATCAAGAGGCCACGGCGCGAAGCATGGTCCTTCGCATGGGTCTTGAAGTGCTCGGTCAGCTCGCCGATGCGCTCGCTCAGGATCGCGATCTGCACTTCAGGGCTGCCAGTGTCGGAGTCATGAGTGCGAAAGCGCGAGATAATGTCGATTTTTTTTGCGGGTGCCAGCACGGTTTGTGCGTTACTCCTATTGCTAATTTCTATTCGTTACACTTCCTAAGTGTCTGGAACAAGAGTAACATAGATTGCTTTTTGAGGCCAGCACCCGTCAGCTCCAGTAGCTGCGGTCCAAGGTCCGATATTGGATCGCTTCGGCGATGTGCGGGACGGTAATGGACGGAGCGCCTTCGAGGTCGGCGATCGTCCGCGCTACCTTTAATATTCGGTCGTGGGCACGGGCGGTAAGTCCCTGCTGTTGCATCGCGCGTTCGAGGAGACGCTCTGCGTCTGGACCGAGCTCACAGAAGGCGCGAATCTGACGGGTACTCATTTGCGCGTTGGAGTAAATCTTTTCCGCAGCCTGGGTAAAGCGTTCGCGCTGCCTTTCGCGGGCTGCCAGGACTCGGCTGCGAATGGCCGCCGAGCTTTCGCTGGCTGCTCCGGCGCGAAGTTCGCGGTATTGAACGGCAGGAACTTCTATATGGATGTCGATGCGGTCGAGCAATGGGCCGGAGACTTTGGAAACGTAGCGCTGGATCATGGGCGGGGTACAGGAACATTCGCGGGATTTGTCGTTGAAGTATCCACAGGGGCAGGGATTCATGGCGGCAGCCAGCATGAAAGCCGAAGGAAAAGTCAGCGACATAGAAGCCCTTGCGATAACCACATTGCGATCTTCGAGTGGCTGACGCATCACTTCCAATACATTGCGCGGAAATTCCGGCAGCTCATCGAGAAACAATACGCCGTTGTGTGCGAGCGAAACCTCTCCAGGGCGCGGGATGGCTCCCCCGCCGATCAAGCCTGCATCCGAAATGGTGTGGTGAGGAGAACGGAAGGGACGCTGAGTTACCAGACCCGCATCGGCATCGAGCACTCCGGCGACTGAATGAATCTTGGTCGTCTCCAGCGCTTCTTCAAAGCTCAGCGGCGCAAGGATGGACGGCAGCCGCTTGGCGAGCATCGTCTTACCTGAGCCAGGAGGCCCGATCATTAGAATGTTGTGACCGCCGGCTGCGGCGACTTCGAGTGCCCGCTTGGCTGTCTGCTGGCCGCGCACATCCGCGAAGTCCACATGGAAGTGCTGCAGACAGCCGAGCATCTCGGCTGTCTGCATCCGAAAGGGTTCGGTAAGAATGCCACCATTGCCCGCTGCATTCAGAAGCTCGCGCACCTGATTCAATGACTCGACGGGATAAACGTTGACACCTTCCACGACAGCCGCTTCACGCGCATTGGCTTTAGGGATGATGAGATTGCGAATTCCTTGCTCGCGCGCGGCAACGGCAACGGGCAGCATTCCCGAGACGGCGCGCAGGCCGCCGTCGAGCCCGAGCTCGCCGACGAGCAGGAACTGGCTTAGATCGCGCAGTTGCAAAGCGCCGTAGGCTCCGAGAATACCGATGGCCATGGGCAAATCGAAGCCTGAGCCTTCTTTCTTAATGTCAGCCGGGGCGAGATTGATGGTGATGTGCGTAGGCGGCACATCGAAGCCGGAGTTTTTGATGGCCGCGCGTACCCGATCGCGGCTTTCGCGCACGGCGGCGTCGGGAAGACCCACGGTGTGGAAGTGATCTTCGGTTGTTTTGATTCCGGAGAAATCCACCTCGACGTCGATGATGTTGGCATCGATGCCGTATACAGCAGCACTAAGAGCCTTAAAAAGCATAAGAATTATCGGATAAGTAGCTGGAGTATAGCATCGCGATTTCGTGTGAAAGTGAAGAAGCGAATGAATACTCCCCTGCCGAAGAAACTTTGGGAACCTGACAGGAACAGAATTCTCAAGATCGTTAAGCGTCCCATCCGTGCCTGCTGCTTCATCTGTTGCCGTGGCCAAAAAACGAAGCCACTCTTGCGGCATTAGAATACTAATCGGTGAAGACAAGTCTTTTTGATCTGTTCAAGATTGGCATTGGCCCATCCAGCTCGCACACGATGGGACCAATGCGCGCCGCGCGCCGCTTTGTTCTTTCTCTTATAGAAAAGCATTTGCTGGATCGCACAAAACGCTTGCAGGCAGAGTTGTATGGCTCGCTTGCATTGACCGGCCTCGGTCACGGAACAGACCGAGCAGTGCTTCTCGGTCTTGCCGGCGAAGAGCCGTCGACGATCGATCCTGAAAGCATTGAGTGGAAGCTGCAACAGATACGGAGCAGCCAGAGCATTTCGCTTGCCGGCCAAAAGACGATCCCCTTCCACGAAGAAGCTGATCTGCTTTTTTATCGGGACAGGATGTATCCCGAAGGCGCAGTGACGAGGCATCCGAATGGGATGCGTTTCTCCGCATTCGATGCGACTGGCGCGCTGCTATCGAGCGATGTCTTTTTCTCTATCGGCGGCGGCTTCATCGTTTCGGATACTGAGGGATCGTCGGGTGCTTCTGTGATGACGACAGCGCCGCTTCCTTATCCCTTTCAAAACGCGGCTGATTTGTTGCAAATGGCTTCAGAAAATCATTTGTCGATTTGGGATCTGATGCTGGAGAACGAATCGGCTCTACGTTCACGCGACGAAGTGCGTTCCGGCATCCTCTCTATCTGGAACGTGATGCAAGGCTGCATCGATCGCGGCATGAGGACGGAAGGCATTCTTCCCGGCGGGTTGAATGTGCGTCGGCGCGCACCACGCCTCACTGCGCAGCTGCGCGAGAAAGGCTCCGCCGATCCGCTTGCTCCATTGGACTGGGTAACCGTATATGCGATGGCGGTGAACGAGGAAAATGCAGCGGGAGGGCGCGTGGTTACAGCTCCTACCAATGGGGCTGCGGGTGTCGTGCCGGCCGTGGCGCGTTACTATCTCGACTTCGTGCCGGGGGCTGATGAAGACGGAATTCTGCGTTACTTCCTAACGTCGGCGGCAATTGGCGGCCTCTACAAAGAGAATGCTTCGATTAGTGGAGCGGAAGTTGGATGCCAGGGCGAAGTCGGTGTTGCCTGCTCGATGGCTGCCGGTGGACTGATGGCTGCGATGAAAGGAACCAACGGGCAGATTGAGCATGCCGCTGAGATCGGCATGGAACACAATCTGGGTATGACGTGCGATCCGATTGGTGGCCTTGTGCAGATTCCCTGCATTGAGCGCAACGCCATGGGCGCAGTGAAAGCCGTGCACGCCTGCCGCATTGCGCAGAATGAATTAGAGAGCCACAAGGTTTCGCTCGATCAGGTGATTGAGACGATGTACCAGACCGGGCTGGACATGCAGTCCCGCTACAAAGAGACTTCGCTGGCGGGCCTGGCGCTGAATGTTATTGAGTGTTGAGACGTCTTACGAAAGCCGGGCATACGAAACCGTGCAGTCGTACTTGAGCTGCACGCGGCTATCTTGTTGATGCTCATCGAAAAGATCGGCGATGGCAGCAAGCATCTCTCGGTGACGCGGATGATCTGCTTTCGGCATGTAGGACGAAGAAAGAATGCGGCCTTGGAGCGCCTCTAGCGTGAGTGATTGAGCATTTGAGAAGACAGCGCGCTTCATTGGAGATGGGGCGAAGAATGCTGCAATTCTCTCCCAAGTCAGATGTTGCCGCTGCACCTTTGCGTAGTCAACGCCGAAATCACGCAGCAGTTTTTCATATCTATCGTGAAAGGCGTCGCCACTCATCTGGCGCTCGTTGTAGACCACGGCGCACCAACCGCGTGGCCGGAGGATTCTGACGAACTCACTCCGCGCGCGTGAAAAATCGAACCAGTGCATCGCCTGTGCAACGGTGATCAGATCAATTGAATGTTGCGGCAACCCTGTTTCTTCCGCCGAGCCGGGCAGACAGCGCAATTGCGAAAATTGTGTCGCCAGCTGACCGCATACTTGGCGCATTTCGGCATTCGGTTCTATAGCTGTGGTGGAAAAGCCACGCTCGAGAAACTTTCCGGTGAGCAGCCCGGTGCCTGCAGCGACATCCGCGATTTGCGAATCAGAGTTAAGGCCACACTCAGCCTGCAGCAAATCCACGACCGCAGCGGGATAGCGCGGACGATATTGCCGGTAGCTTTCTACGCGTCCGGTGAAGCGCTCTGCGGTTTCCAATGATTTCAACGCTCGACCGCCATAGCTACGGAGTTGCCGCCGCCGAGGCAAAGGGCTGCAACTCCACGATGGACGTCGCGGCGGATCATTTCGTAAATCAATGTGACCAGCACGCGCGCGCCGCTGGCGCCGATGGGATGGCCGATAGCAACCGCACCGCCATTCACGTTCACTTTCTCAAAAGGAATTCCGAGCTCGCGGGTTACAGCGATCGCCTGCACAGCAAACGCTTCGTTCAGCTCAAAGAGGTCGACGCTATCGGCGGTCCATCCGGCTTTGGCAAGCACCTTCTGTACGCCGGTTACGGGAGCCATCATCACCCACGCGGGATCGACGCCGCTGGTCGCCTGCGCGCAGATGCGCACCATCGGATCCAGTCTCAGCGATTCTGCTTTGGCCGCGGACATCACCACCAGCGCCGCTGCCGCGTCGTTCACCCCAGGGGCATTTCCCGCGGTTACGGAACCATCTTTTTTGAAGGCCGGCTTCAGCCCACGTAATGATTCGATGCTCGCGTCCTCGCGGATCGACTCATCGCGTTCGAAGATTGTCAGCGCCTGTCCTTTTTTCTTTGCCGGAATCTCCACCGGCACCACTTGCGATTTGAAGCGGCACTCGCGCCACGCTTCAGCTGCCTTGCGATGCGAGTCAAGCGCGTATTCATCCTGCTCTTCGCGCGTGATTTTATATTTCTCGGCTACGTTCTCTGCCGTCTGACCCATGTGATAGTTGTTAAACGAATCCCACAAACCATCGTTCACCATGGAATCGACAGCCGTGGCATTTCCCATGCGGAAGCCGCTGCGTGCACTTGGAAGAAGATATGGCGCGTTCGTCATGGACTCCATGCCGCCGGCAACGACGATTTCCGAATTCCATGTCTGGATCGCCTGCGCTGCAAGCGCGACAGCTTTCAGGCCAGAGCCGCAGACCTTGTTGATCGTCATTGCGCCGACAGAGGATGAAAGACCTCCATGCAGTGCGGCCTGGCGTGCCGGGTTCTGGCCGAGACCCGCGGAGACGACATTGCCCATGATGCATTCATCCACTAGTGAGGGGTCGAGGTTTGCGCGGCGCACTGCTTCGCGTACTGCAATCGCGCCCAGCTGCGTTGCGGAAAGATCGGACAGCGAGCCTTGAAATTTACCAACGGGCGTGCGCACTCCGGAGACGATCACAATTTCTTCCATCACAGAAACTCCACTTTCAGGTTAGACGTAAACGGATGAAGATAGCAGGCCGACGATGCAAGAATCAATGCGGGGAGATCCGATGCAGCAAACAAACGAGACAGAACGCAAGGAGTATCAAACGATTGCACCGTGGTGGCATACCTTGCTGCTGGTGGCGCTACTTCTCGGATTTTCGCTGCTCGGAAGTCTTCGCCCGACTCATCGAGCGCTCAGCCAGCATCACGTTGGGCAATACCTGGCCACGCTCGGGTGGGAGTGGCTGCTTGCACTTCTGGTGCTGTGGGGCATCCGCGTGCGCCGGGTTCCCCTACACCAGCTTCTTGGTGTGCGCCGTCCATCGCTGCGGGAGTGGCGAGAGGATTTCGTCCTCGCTACTGCGTTCTGGCTGGCGGCTTCCATCATGCTGGCTGCGCTCGGAATTCTTTTTCGGATCGCGCATCTCTCTACGCCAGAGAAAACGATCGTACAACTCGCGCCACAAAATATGCTGCAGCTTATGTTGTGGTGCGTGCTCAGCATTTCTGCCGGTATCTGCGAAGAGCTTGTATTTCGTGGCTATTTGCTGCAACAGTTCGCGAGCGCAGGGCAGCAAATTTATCTTGGAGTATTTTTTTCTTCGCTGATTTTTGGCATCGCGCATGGCTATGAAGGCGCAAGCGGAATGATTGCCATCACAATTTACGGAGCGCTCTTCTGTCTGCTCGCAATGCGACGCGGCAGTCTGCGAACAGGAATGATGGCGCACGCGTGGCATGATGTTTTTTCCGGTATCGCGCTTATGATTCTCAAACACGCGAAGGTTCTCTGAGTTCCGCCGAACACTTCGGTCACGCCCCCGATTCTGAACGGGACACGAAGTTACAAAGTTTGTCATTTTTTTCTTGACACTCTATTTAGGGAAATCTATACCTTTGCTAACTGCAGCATTTGTTGTTGCAGTACACGAATAGGGAGAATAGAAACCATGGCAACCAAAAAGGCAGCCAAGAAGGCAACGAAGAAGGCGACCAAGAAGGCAGCAAAGAAGAAGTAACCTCGCAACAAGGCAACACAGAAGGGGGACGCGACAAGCGTTCCCCTTCGTGTTTCTGCGAGAATAAAAATCAATGACACGCCGTCGCTGGATCGCCGATAGCTGGGACCAGAGCACTGCATCGCTTACTGGCGAGCAGGCTTCGCACCTCATTCGCGTGCTGCGCGCGCAGGCCGGAATGGAGTATGACATCGTCGCCGGCGATCGGGTTTGGCATGGGGTGATCGCGGGCATCTCCGGCGATGCAGTTCGTTTCAACCTCATGGCAGAAGTTGAGGCCGATCCGGCGCTGCCGATTACCCTGCTGCTTTCGATTTTCAAATTCGATCGCCTGGAGTGGGCAATTGAAAAGGCCACCGAGCTTGGCGTGGAGCGTATTGTTCCGGTTATCGCGCGGCGCAGCGAAAAGCATCTTGCGCAATCGGCGGCAAATCGCGTGGAGCGATGGCGGCGTATCGCCCGCGAAGCGGCGAAGCAGTCGCGCCGCTCTGATATTCCAACGATCGAAGATGTGCTTCCGTTAAAAACGGCAGCGCGTCAAAACAGCGATGCTAAGCGTCTTCTTTTGGCGGAACAGGAAAGATCGACTACGCTGCGGCATGCAGTCGAAGAAGCAATAAGGGATGCTGGCGAAAATATGCCGGCGATTCGCCTCGCCATTGGTCCTGAAGGGGGATGGACTGCCGAAGAAGAAGCTCTCTTCGGTGTGGAGGGCTGGCGGTCCGTGAGCCTTGGTCCGCGTATTCTGCGGGCGGAGACGGCGGCAATTACAGCCGCCGCCGTAGTTGCCGCGTTGATGGAATAGCAAATCCCGATTCATCTGCATCAGTTGCATTTTGTCGTTTGCTGTTCCCGCGATAACCGACGGTATCCAGACGAAATAAAAGGGCACAAGCTTTACGCCTGTGCCCGGACTTCTGTGAATCGTGGCCTGCTAATTAAATATTTCCTTTACTTTGGAAAACAGGCTGCGCGAAGTTGGAGTGTTCTCGACGGTGAGCGATTCACCCAGCTGCCGCAGCAACTCTTTCTGAACCTTGCTCAGCTTCTTCGGCGTCTGCACAGCAACATGCACTATCAGGTCGCCGCGTCCATGCTCATTCAGATACGGAACGCCTTTGCCACGCAGGCGAAACTCCTTGCCGCTCTGCGTGCCCTCGGCAATCTTCAGCTTCGTGTCATCTTCAAGCGTCGGAATGGTAATTTCATCACCCAGTGCCGCCTGCGAGAAAGAGATCGGGATTACGCAATGCAGATCGTTGCCATCACGTTCGAAAAACGCGTGCGGCTTGACCGAAAGGACAATATAGAGATCGCCGGATGGCCCGCTGTTGCGTCCGGCATCGCCCTCACCCTGGTAGCGAATGCGCGTACCGTCTTCTACGCCCGCAGGAATCTTTACCTGCAGGGTATGTTGTTTTTCAATGCGACCTTCGCCACGGCAGGTTGAGCACGGATCGGAGATGACGCTGCCCGTTCCACTGCAGGCTACGCATGTGCGTGCGATCGAAAAGAATCCCTGCTGGAAGCGGACTTGCCCACGTCCCTGGCACTGGGCGCAGGTAGAGGGTCCGCGTCCACTGCCGGTGCCGGAACCGTGACAAGTGTCGCATGCTTCCATACGGCGAATGGTGACCTGCACTTCTTTGCCGAAGACCGCATCCTCAAACTCGATTACATGGTCGATGCGGAGATCGCGTCCGCGCTGGGCGCGCGATTGACGACGGCCGGAGTTGCCCCCCATATTGAACATCTCGCCAAAGAAATCGCCGAAGATATCCCCGATATCGCCCATTCCGGCAAAGGGATCGCCGCCATTCGACGCGCCAGCGCCGCTTACACCGGCATGCCCATAGCGGTCGTAAGCCGCACGCTTCTGCGGATCACTGAGTACCTGGTAGGCCTCGCTGCACTCTTTGAATTTCTCTTCGGCTTCGTCGTTACCGGGGTTGCGATCCGGATGGTACTGCATCGCAAGCTTGCGGTACGCGGTCTTCAGCTCCTGGTCGGAGGCTGTTCGCGTCACACTTAACACTTCGTAGTAATCGGCTTTAATCACGTTAGCTGTTTGGCTCATGCTTCTTTCTGCTGCGGATTGTTAACAATGCGGACCAGCGCTGGGCGAAGCAACCGGTCTTTAATGCGGTATCCGCGTCTTACTTCGTCAAATACCTGATGGTCGGGCAGATCGGGCCGTTCCACCATTTCAAGCGCCTCATGGACGCGTGGATCGAAGGCCGCCCCGACCGCTTCTACCGGCTGAACGTTGAGTGAACGCAGGGCCTCTTCCATCTGCTTCACAATCAGCTCCACACCCGTACGAAGCTGCTCCGCTGAGCCGGTTGATTTCAACGCCAGCTGGAAATTATCCAGCGCGGGAAGAAATTGTTCGACGGCACCGGAGACGGCAAAATCACGAAATTCCTGCCGCTCGCGCGCTTCGCGTTTGCGGGCGTTATCAAACTCCGCCTGCAGCCGTGCCATTCGATCGGTCAGCGCGTCACGCTCGGCCTTTACACGTTCCAACTCGTCGTTTGTATTCGATGCTTCAACCTGCGAAATCGCTTCAGCCTGCGGCTCATCTGCCACGGCTGCTGCGGTTTCCTGATTCTGCGTATCGTTCATCTTTTGTTCGTTTTCCATTTTTCTGCTCATATCAAGTATCTTCTTGAGCGCGCCGGGCACTCGTTGTCCTGTTTCCAGATTGAATCATCCAACTTGAATCGTCCAACGCTACTGTGGTGGCTGGAAGATCTTTTCAGAGAGTTGCGCGATGTAAGAGACGGCATTCATCGTCTCCTGATATTGCATGCGGGTTGGCCCAATGACTGCGACGGTGCCAAAATTTTCGTTTCCAAGCCGAGTGGGAGAGCCAATCAGCACAAGATTTTGCATGCCGGGAATGGTCTCTTCCAGTCCAACCACTACGCGCACTGTCTGCTGGCGCGCATCGACATAGGCATTCAGCAGATCCACCATGCGCTGTTTCGCCTCAAGAGCGGCAAACATCTGGCGCAGGCGTTCGCGGTCTAGTTCGCTGGCAAGCAGGTTCGCCACGCCTTCCACGAAGATCGTCTGTACCCCCTTATCAGCATTCAGCGCACCCTTGAGGCATAGCTCGTTCACCGAGTGCATCAGCCGGTCGTACTCACTGCGCTCCTGTTCCATGCGGCGCGAGAGCTCCCCGCGAATGTGGTCGATGGACCATCCATGAAAGTTCTCATTCAGGAAGCGCGCCGACGCCTCCAACTCGGGATGCGTGAGATCGCGGTCCAGTATCAACATGCGATCCATAACGATGCCGGCCTTCGTCACTACGACGGCAAGAACGCGTCCTACCGTAAGCCGCGTGAAATGAATATGCTCAAGCGCATGCACCTCGGCAACAGATGCCAGTGCCACGCCTACCCCGCTGGAGATCAAAGCAAGCACATGAGAAGTTCGCTCAAGAAACTGCTGGCTGCTGCTGATCCCGGCGAAAGTGTCATCGATCTGCTCACGCCACGCCTGGGCGAGAGCAAACTGCCGCGAACTTCCGCTCAACTGCTCCACATAAAATCGAAACGCCTTCGCGGTAGGAATACGTCCAGCCGAGGTATGAGGCTGATCAAGCAGCCCCGAATCGCCGAGCGAAACCATGACGTTGCGGATCGTCGCGGAACTCATACCGTCTTTATCGGCGAATTGACGCGCAACCGCCTGCGAAGACACAGGTTCGCCAGTGGCTATGTAGTTTTCGATGACGGCTGTAAGCACCAGCCGTTCACGCGGGCTGATCCGCACTTCGGCAACCATGATCCCCTCGACGCCAGACCATCGGCATGTTGTGGCGTAGTCCTCTCCTTCTTAATTTTAGTGTATTTTGGCTTAATTTGTTTCCTGCCAACGCCGGTTGGGTGTGACGGGATGGTAGGATTTCCGCCTAACTATCGATATTTGCCCGATGCCGTGGTTATTTATACTTTGCGGCACCCCATGATTTACTATGGCCTTTACCGAAGCCTGCTGGCAGGCAAATCGATTCCTGATCACGCGAGAGACCTCTTCTAAATATGCGAGCACTCATTACCGGGGCAGCAGGATTTCTTGGTTCTCATTTAACGGATGCTCTGCTTGCAGATGGTCATTCCGTGGTTGGCGTCGATAACTTATGCACGGGTTCGCTTGAAAACCTGAAACATCTTCAATCTGACCCACATTTCGAGCTTCACCAGCACGATATCTGCACGCCTTTCGATTACGGTAAGGTCGACTTCGTTTTTAACTTTGCCTCTCCGGCCAGCCCGGAGGACTACGCCCGCCTCGGAATCGAAACTCTGCAGGTGGGTTCGGCTGGTACCAGGAATGCTCTCGATGTGGCCGAGAAGTATCAGGCCGGGTTTCTACACGCCTCTACTTCTGAATGCTATGGCGACCCAACCGTCCATCCGCAAACAGAGGACTATTGGGGGAACGTGAATCCCGTTGGACCTCGATCCGTCTATGACGAATCCAAACGCTTTTCCGAGGCGCTGGTCATGGCCTACCACCGTTACCGCAAAGTGGATACTCGCCTGGTTCGTATCTTCAATACTTACGGACCACGTCTTCAGGCAAATGATGGCCGCGTCATTTCTAATTTCATAATGCAGGCATTACAGGGAAATGATTTGACCGTCTACGGAAAGGGCGATCAGACGCGAAGCTTTTGTTATGTATCGGACGAAATTGACGGCTTTCTTCGCCTGGCACGCTCTACAGAACATTCGCCAGTCAACATTGGAAATCCCACAGAGTGGACCATCCTGGAATGTGCCCGGGCGGTACTGAGGGTGACTGGCTCCAACAGCAAGATTGTCTACCGTCCCTTGCCGCAGGATGACCCAATGCAACGCCGGCCAGATATTACTCGCGCTCGTCGTTTGCTGGGCTGGGAGCCAGCGATCGATCTCGAGACCGGGCTGAAGCTCAGTCTGGAGTATTTCAGGTCGAGTTTTTCAAGCTCGGAGGTATCCGACAAACAATGACTCGAAACGATTGAAATCGGCGAAACAACCATTCGACCTCAGGCCGCATCTCTTTATTTATTTGTTGAATACTCAGCGGGTATACCCGAATTTTATGCCATTTACGATTCTTCTCGTTGACGACAACGCAGTACAAGCAGCCACCCGAAAAGCCATTCTTACGTATTCCGGACAGCATGTTGTACTAGCATCAGATGCTGGAAGAGCGCTCGAATTGCTGGAAGACGCGGAACTGGCTCGCGGACTGCGTCTGGTGATCACTGATCACCTAATGCCCGGGATCAAGGGGCCGCAGTTCGTTGCTGAGTTACGGCAACGCTTTCCACTTCTGCCCATCATGGTGCTGAGCGGTCTGCCAGATGCTGAAAACGAATACACCGGCATGAACGTGATCCACCGTGTCAAACCGATTGCGCCCGAACAATTGATTCAACTGGCGCAGAGCCTTTGCAGCGATACGCTGGGACGTACAGCATAATTTTGTTATTTTCCGCGGAAACAAGAAGTTCACAGGCGGTGAATTTCTCTTTGTAGCCTCGCTCCTCAGCATATCTTCAAATTCATACCAGCGATTCCAGCGAAGCGCTTAGTTGCGCGCTTGCACCTTTTAAGAGTAAGTTTTGTTTTTGCTATCTTGCCAAAGAAGAGTACGAATGAGCAAAAGCAAACGCTCCTGTCCGAACTGCCAGAATACTGAGATGACGCGGATTGCTCGCCGGGGTTTTCTCCAGGAGCGGGTTTATTCCCGCATGGGCCTCTATCCTTGGGAATGTCCCTTTTGCCGCGAAGTGTTCCTGCTAAAAAGCCGCGGCCGAACATACCGCCGCTCGGGACCTGAGGGAAGCAGCGAAAAGTAGCACCATAAAAGCGTTCTATAACAGGCTGAACAAATCTCCGTTATCGTGTTCCAGGATGTTGACCACTTGGGTAAGGGCGGCCTGCTGGATCTCCGCTGTGCTCAATTGTGTCGAGACCTGGGCTACGTCAGTCTGCAGGAGATTTGTCTGCGCTGCGACGATCTGAGTGCTCTGAGTCTGTATATAAGTCTGCGCGGTCTGCAATTGGGTGATGGAATTGTCGAGGACGACCCGTTGCTGACTGACGAAGCCTAGGGCAGCGCTGAGAGCGGTTGTATCCGAGACTGCCGTTCCTGAAGCTGTACCCGAGGAGAAATCGGCAACCAGGTTTGTAAGTGTTTGCAGAAGATTAGTCGCCGGATTCGACGGGTTGCTCGCATCAGAAAATATCTGATCGCCCGGCAGGTTCGTCTGTATTTTCTGACCGCTCGGAGTCGTGATGTAGGAGATGGCGTTCGCGCCCGAATCTCCGTTATAGACGACTGTGCCGGACGTCGAGGTCGTATCCATGGAGTAGGGTAGAGTGCTGCTCTGGCTACCGGAAAAGATGTATTGCCCCATGTAGGTCGCATTCGCGAGCGAAAGCACTTCGTCTCGTATACCTGAAAGTTGCGTGGCAACCGATTGCAGGTCGCTGGCGTTCATGGTTCCGTTATTCGCCTGCGTGGCCAGCGAAATTGCCTGTGTGACCTGCGATACGACGCTGGCCAAGGTAGAATCGGCCACTTGCAGCCTTCCCGCGGCTGAACTCCCAGTTTGAGAAAAACTGTCGTCCAATTTCAGCTGCGCGCTGAGGAGCACATTTTGCCCGGAAGCGACGGGATCATCGCTTAATGAGCTTACCCGGTTGCCACTGGAGATTTCGGTAGTAAGCTGCTGTTCAACCGCAGATGTCTGGTCAAGCGCCGCAACGGCCGAATTCAGATAATAGGGATCAAATCGCATACTGTCGTCCTTATGACACGGTAGTTTCGACACCCAAATTTAGAGCGGAGGCCATGATTGTATCGAGGATGGTGAAGACTTTCGACGCCGCCTGGTAAGCCTGTTGCAAGTTTTCAAGAGCAGCTGCTTCGTCATTCTGATTTACGGCGGAGAATGAATCACGCTGCGTCTGCAGTTGCGTCAGAGATGACTGCTGCGCGGTGTTGTCAGTGGAAACATCCGAGGCCAAGCTGCCCAGAGCGGAGACGAAGCCGGAATAATAGGTCGATGCCGTGCTGTTTCCCACGATGGCCTGATTCTGCAGCTGCAGCATGGCTTCCAGATTACCGTCATTCGCTGGGCCACTTCCGCTGGTTGCTGCGCCGATTCCCGATGGGTCCGTCATGACGACGGAGATCGTTGCTGAGGCTCCGGAAGCGGTAGATGGTAAGTTAAATATATTGCCGCCTGCGTTTCCGTTTATGTCGGAGCCCTGAGCATTCTGATGATTGATAGCTGTGCCGAGACTAAAGGCCAGCGTGTCAAGCGCGCTTTGCATCTGCGGAATATCCTGATCGCGGACCGTGAGAATGCCGCCGATCTGGCCGCCTGCTCCAGCAAGGCTGGCAGTGATATTGTTGCCCTCATAGTCGGATATCTGCGTCACCCCTCCGGAGACTGAGGTGCTTAGCAAAAACGATTTGCCTTTTGAAACCAACAGCGCGCCACTCGCGGTTGTGATGGTTAGGCCGTTGTCCTCGGTTGTGGTTTGATGGATGCCAATCAGCTGTGAGAGCTGCTGAATATCATTCTGGCGCTGATCCTCGAGTTGTCCGGCGTCTCCGTTCGGAGAGGTCTGTGAGATGCTGGTATTCAATTGCGCGATGGCCTGTGTCAGCGAGTTTACCTGCTGCACAATTGCGGTGCTCTGCTGATCGAGCACCCCCTCCTGCTGCGTCAGCTGGGACGAAGCGGATTGAAAGGAACTTGCCAGCGTCGCGGCGGCAATTAACACAGATTGGCGCTGCGAGGTATCTGCCGGATTCGACTGGAGCCCGGAGAGCGCAGTGAAGAAGCCGGCGATGCTGGATCCAATGTCCAGTCCCGAGGACGAGGTTGAAGCGGCTCCCCCAAAGATGTTCTGAATTGAATCGAGTGCCGTGGCACGTGTGCTGCTGTCCTGCTGCAGTTGGGTCTGCTGCTGAATGCGCTGCTCGAGAACCAGATCGCGCTGCGAGGACGGGCCTGTCATAGTGACGCCCTGCCCATAGCTGGTGCCATTGATGGTGACTGGATCATTTGTCTGCCACTCCGGCAGCTCATTCGTATAGCCCGGCGTACTGGCATTTGCCGTATTGTTCGCGATAATGTTGAGTGCCGCCTGGTCTGCGTCAAGAGCACCCGTCGCAATGCTGAAAGCTGTATTCAGAGTCGCCATGTCACTGCCTTTCCCTGGATTGCTGCGTACAAAGCCAAACTTTAGCGACGGCCGTAGCGAAAACGCTCTTCGCCGCGCAGGATGCGGAGGTTACGTCCGGTCTGCTCCAGAACCTTTTCAAAGGCCACTTGCTGCGTCAGTGCACGGCTAAACTCTTCAGGGGAACAGGGCGGCTCAGCGCCAGCACAATCAGAAACCAGTTGCGTCAGCGATGCCGCGTCTGCCCTTGCCAGCGCATCGATGGCACGATCAAAGAAACTAGCGAGAGGCAGCGAAGAACCAATTCCGGCCATGAGGTTTTTACTCACCCACCATCTGGCGGACCAGTTTGTCGGCCACATCTTCCGCGCTAACGTGGTATGTACCGCTGGCAATCGCCTGCTGAACGGCAGCCACTTTTTCCATGCGCACATCCTGATGAGCCAGACTCGCCGCCGTGCTCACTTCCGCCCGATCTTCAATGGCACCGGACGAGACCGGGGGAACTGCCACAGGCTGCGATTGCACTGGCGAAACCGGGGATGCTTGCGATACCTCCAGCGGCTCCGGCAGATTGCGCAGACCATCATTTACATTCATGGCGATTTTCTCCTCGCTCTCATTATCGGCGGCCGAAGGCCACACTTTAGTAACTTCTCTTACTCAATTTCTGAGAACTTTTTCAGGAGCCGGTCGGCTTCCCCGAAGCTTCCGTAAGCTCAGCTTTTTGCTTTGTTTGAAAATGATCAAGGATCTGCCGCGCGATGCCGAACCCGCCGTGTTCGGAGACGGCTTTCGCCATCGCTTCCGCGCGGTAGCTCATCAGTGTGTCGGCGCTTCCACTAGTATTGTCCTCGTCCTTGCCATCTCCATCGGCGAAAAGGCTATCGTATGGCGCGGAAGATATGTGCCCGGACATCTTCACGCGCACCCTTGAGCGCCATGGCGAGGATCGCTTTATCAATCGCCGCGACCAGATCACGCATACTGGCCGAGGGTACAGTCACCAGATCTTCAAAGGTAAACATCAGGTTCCGAATATTGATAGCTACTTCAGGCTCTTCCTCTTCAATTTCTTCCAGTATCTTCTTGGCCTGCTCTGCATCCAGGCGATTCAGCAGATCAGCCACCGCCTTGAAGCCGGCATAGGCTTTGCGCCCGGTATCACCAACCGTCTCCAATCGCTTATGCAGAATTACCGCTACTTTCTGCGCCATCTCGGGTGAGAACTGACGCATCTCTGCGAGGCGTCTGACGACAGCCACCTTTTGTTCCTCACTTAAACTGTTAAGCACCAAGGAGGCCCGCTTGGGATCGAGATGCGCGAGCACCAGCGCGACGGTCTGCGGATGCTCACCATCGAGAAATTTTCCCAGTTGCTGTGGATCCACTTTTTGCAGCATGGCCAAGTCACCCTGGCTCGCTTCCTGGGCGCGCTTGACCAGCGCCAAGAGGTCTTCGGCTCGTTGCTTACCAAAAGATTCCACCAGCAATTTGGTCGCATAATCAAGGCCGCCGTGCATCATGTAGCGTTGCGTCTCGAGCATGTCGAAGAACTCTTCCATGACCTGCAGAGACATTTCAGGCGGAACATTGCGCAAATCGGCGATCTCCTCGGTCAGGCGCTGCACATCGGCGTCCGGCAGGTTCTGGAGAATCTTCTTTCCTAACTCATCACCCACGGCCACCACCAGAATTGCAGCTTTCTTAATTCCCGGCAGCGCACGCTCCAGAACGCGGCGCTCGGCTGCCGGCGGCGGCACAAGGCTGGTTCCAGTTACAGGCAAACTTGCGGCAGTAGCCATCGCCATCTTCTCCTATTCGGTGTGTATCCAGATTTGCAACAGACGTGTCGCCTGTGCGGGGTCGCGTCGTAAGTGCTCGGCTACAGTGTCGAAGACGAGCTGCGCTCGCATCTTTTTATGTTCCCTTTCGTCCTCTTCCACTGCGCGCTGCTCTGATGCGTCTTCGCCGAGAGTCAGTTGCGGTTCTGTCTGCAGCGTAGCTTCGGCGGCGGCCCCCAGAAGAGCGGGCTTTCGCATCGCTGGGCGAATGACGAAGAATACAAGACAACCGAGGGCCAGAAGCAATGCAGCATATTTCCAGAGCGCCTCTGACTGTGCGGCTCCGGAGAGGAACTGCTGCATCGGTGTTGCGGGAGAATGTGCGGTGTTGCCTTCAAAGGCCATGTCTTCCACGCTCACCTGGTCTCCGCGGCCGCTGTCAAAGCCTACCGCTGCCTCAGCTAACTGGGTCATGCGCTGCATCTCTTCCGGTGTCCGAGACTGCCATTGCACCTGATTGCCATTTACCACCATGCGATGGTTGATGAGGATCGCCGCTGTTACGCTCCGCCTTCAAGGCAGACCCGCTTACTTCCATCACTCCAAAGAGATTCATTGTCTGCTATCCGCTCCTGTCAGTTACTTGCTGTCGACATGAATCGCATCCATCACACGCGCTGATTCGCGCTTTAACAACTCCACTCCCGTGCGGAAGCGAAGCTGCGCCTCGGCCATGTTCAGGCTCTCCCGATCCATCGAAACATTGTTGCCGTCAGGGCGTTCGATCAGACCGTCGACCAGTCCGACATGCGCGGCGCTCTGCGAGAAAGGTTTGCGCGCCACACCATTCCTGGTTTGACCAGCCGTCAGTTCAGCCAGCGAACGTCCCATCTCTCCGGCGAAGTCAAAGCCTTCCGCGCGGTACCCCGGCGTATCGATGTTTGCCATATTTTCCGCGGTCAGCTTCAGTTCCTGACTGGAGAGGTCCAGATATCGCTCCAGTGCGTCGCTCATTGGTGTGCTAATCAGCATCAGTTCACCCTTTCACGTATTCTGCCGATGTCTCGAGGCAGAGGTGAGGTTTCAACTTCACACATGCAGAAGATGGACCAATCTGCGCGTTTTCAGATTAGAAAACTCTCAGAAATCGCCGGCTGTTTCCCCAAACTCGATCTCATTTGCTCCGATCAGCGGCCGACTTTCGGCCAGTATCCAGACGCGTTCGAGCGTGTGCTCAAGCTCCCGCACATTTCCCGGCCAATGGTGGGCGCGCAGCTGCTCCATCGCCGCCGCGTCCAAACTCTTTGCCGGGCTGTTTTCCGCCATGACAGCAAGAAAGTGCCCGACCAGCAATGGGAGGTCTTCTTTGTGGGCATTGAGATCGGGTGTGCGAATCAAGAACACGGCCAAGCGGTAATAAAGATCTGCCCGGAAGGTTCCCTCCGCTGCCAGCTTCGCGAGCGAACGATGTGTAGCGGCCACGATTCTCACATCCACTCGCACCGGCTCATTTTCACCCACACGCTGCAGTTCGCCGCATTCCACGAAGCGTAAGAGTTTTGCCTGCAACTGCAACGGCATCTCGCCAATTTCATCGAGAAAGAGGGTGCCCCCGTGCGCTGTTTCGATCCTGCCTATTCTGCCCTGCACCGCTCCGGTAAAGGCGCCACGTGTATGCCCAAAAAGTTCAGCTTCGAGCAGAGCTTCCGGGATGGCTGCACAATTCAAGGCCACGAAGGGCCGTGAAGCGCGTGGACTCAGCCGATGCAGCGCCCGCGCTACCAGCTCCTTACCTGTTCCCGTTGGACCTTGCACTAGGACCGCAGTTTTATGACACGCAGTCAGGCGGATGCGACGACTGACCTCAAGCATCAACGGATGCTGCCCGACAAATTCCGGCAGCCGGCAGCTTGCATCTACGGCTGTAAAGCGTGCTCCATTCTGACTGATAGATGTATTGGACACGAATGAAGTGGCTCGTCCGACAGGCTCTTTTGCTTCATCCTTCGGCCAATCTATGACAGGCGCACTGTTCCAGATTGCCCCATCATCATCCTGCCCCTTTCGCAGGGCATAAAGAATCTCGTTCCTGCGAGGGCTACGCGATGTCTTAGCTACTCCGGTTCCATCGATGGATATCAGATCCACGGAAGGATATATCCGCTCGAACTCGGCAATGAATTCCTGCACCTCAAGATCAGGCAGCCAGGAATCGAGAATGACCGCTTCGGCGAGCGCCGCATCCAGATGAGCGAGCACTTCCGCCCCTCCCGCTGCTTCCTGCACCTTCCAGTGGAGCCCGGTAAGCGTATCCTTTACGCGCTGGCGGAAGGAAAGATCGGCACTGGCAAGCACCGCGGTTCTTGGCGGAGCGGAAGAAGCCCGCGTGGGAGAGGTGAAAGTCGTCATTTGATATCCCTTTCGATGGCTATGCATTCAACCCAATCGAATATCCCTGCCCGCGTATGGTGCGGATCAACGGATTCGAAGTCGTATCGTTGAGCTTGCGACGCAGGTAATTCACATACACATCCACAACATTGGTCCCCGCAGTCGGATTCATTTCCCAGACGCGCTCAAGCAGATCGGTGCGAGAGACGGACCGTCCTCGCGCCAGCAGGAGACATTCAAGCAAGGCGAATTCTTTGTTCGTCAGTAGCACGGGCTGCCCAGCTCGCGCTACTGATCGTTCCACCCTGTTTACTTCCAGATCGGCATAGCGGAGGACGATTCCGCTTCCGCCTCGACGTCGCATCAACGCTCTGCAGCGTGCGCGTAATTCCTGCAGTGAAAACGGCTTGGACATGCAATCATCTGCGCCAAGATCCAGGCAATGGATTCTGGTTTCGATCTCAGTTCTGGCGGTCAGCACCAGAACAAATGTTTCGCTATTCACCGAGCGAATGAATCTGAGCACCTCGATACCATCCTTTCGCGGAAGACTCAAATCGAGAATCATCAGATCGGGCGTTTGGGATACAAAAGCGTCTGCGGCGGAGTCCCCATCGAAGACCAGCGTCACTTCGTGCCCGTCTGCCTCAAGGCCCCTTTCTAGAAACGCACCCAGCGCGCTATTGTCCTCTGCAATTAACAAACGCATTGTGGCTCCTTGCCGTGCCTTCACCTTCTCCTGTCGCATGGGTGCGACACAAGCGAGACATGAGCCTGAAATGCGCTGCCTTCCTGAAACGAAATTTGATGGAGTCAGTAGGTCTAAAATGGGAAAATGCAAGAAGTACTTGTAGAAGACAATTGACAGCTCACAGCTTTCCGTAGGTCTTCCGCGATTACTGAGCAACTAACACCAGCCAAAAAACAAAAAAACTGCGAAACTTCCGCGTCGATTCGCTTTTTATTCGCTACAATGCGGTTATGGCAGTGACACGTCGACAAAAGGAAGTGCTGGATTTTATCTCTGGGTTTGTGCAGCGTAATGGCTATTCACCTTCGTTTGAAGAGATCGCGCGCGGCCTCGACCTCAAGTCCCTGGCGACTGTGCATAAGCACATCACCAATCTGCAAAATAAGGGTTTGCTGCAGCGGGCGCATAACCGCAGCCGGTCGATTGACGTGATGCCGGCACGCAGCAAGACACGCATGACAGATCGTCTGCCGCTGCTGGGCCGGATTGCCGCAGGATCTCCTGTTGAGGCCACGGAGAATGCTGAGAGCATTTCGCTCACAGATATCATCGGAAGCAAGGATGTGTTTGTGCTTCAAGTGCGTGGAGATTCCATGCGTGATGAACATATTCTCGATGGGGATTATGTGCTGATTGAGCGCGCACGAACGGCGCGTGAAGGTGAAATCGTCGTCGCGCTGGTAAACGGAGCCGAAACCACGCTGAAGCGCTATTACATGGAAGGTTCGATGATCAGGCTACAGCCCTCAAATATCGAGATGGACCCGATCTTTGTTCCGGCTACGAATGTCGCCATCCAAGGCCGTGCACTGGGTATTCTGCGCAAATATGCATGAAAAAGCCCGGCAATTTGCCGGGCTTTTTCAAGTCTCAATTGCAGCTTACTCAATCACTCGCGCGATGCTGCGCGCGATCGTATCTTTCGGCACATAGCCAACGATCTGGTCTGCCACTTTGCCGCCCTTGAAAATCAGTAAGGCAGGAATTCCGCGAATGCCATAACGCATCGGTGTGGCCTGATTCCGGTCCACGTCCATCTTCATGACCTTCAGTTTGCCACTGAACTCAGAAGCAACCTCGTCAACGATAGGAGCCAGTGCTTTACAGGGACCACACCATCCTGCCCAGAAATCAACCAGGACTGGCTGATCCGACTGCAGCACCTCCTGCTCAAAGCTCGCGTCATTTACCTCTAATACTGCCAGACCTGCCATGCTCCTCCTTTATTCCATTCCGACTCGTCTCGAGTCTATAAGCCACTCTATTGGATGATAAATGGTCTAAAAAAGTCGCACTCGGCAATAACCCGTTCCAAGTGCTAAAAAGCGCCCGGACTCATCTTGCGAGTCGCGGGCGCTTAGAGCAGCCCTCCCCCAGAACTGCTCACGGATGCGAACTTAAACATTTACGTAGCCGCTGTAAAGAAAACTTAGGTAATCCAAAGTAACCTCGAATCAGAGGGTTGCGGAAATTGACTCGGCCCGGCAGAGCGCCGGATTCATTTCCAGATGGCATTCGAGTATCTCGATTTTTTCGTCCCCCGCGTGTGCTCGTACCAATTCCTTGGCAGCGGCAGTATTGACGCCAGCCTGCACCAATACCAGAACGGATGGTCCCGCTCCGCTCAATGTCACGCTCAAAATGTCTTCCATTCCTGAAATTGGAAGAAGTTTTTTCAGTAGCGGACATACATCCACGCGATAAGGCTGATGAATCCGATCTTCGACTGCTGTCCGCAAAAGTTCTCCGTGTCCCGTAGCAAATGCGGCCGTCAATAGAGCGACCCGCTGCAGATTGAAAACGACATCAGAGCGCGTGAACGACGTGGGGATCACTTTTCGCGAAAGCGGCGTCGGCAAGGGATTCGTAGGCATAACCACGAGCGCCTGCCATAAGCTCCGCGGCGTTAGAGAGATAGCCTCGACTTCGTTATCACGTTCACATGCAACCGTAAACCCACCGAGCCAGCACGCTGATGTATTGTCAGGATGCCCCTCAAGACGGGAAGCTTCTGTCAAAACCTGGTTTCGGTTCCAGTCAAGTCCGCCGAAATGCGCAGCCAACGCAACACCAGCCAGCCGAGTGGCGGCCGAGGAGCCGCAGCCCATTCCAAGCGGAATACCATTATTTACTTCGAGTGCGAGGGGAGGTGGAATAACCCCGTTCGCCTCAAGAACGGATTTATATGTATGCAGCAGAAGGTTTTGTTCCAGAGCGCCGCATATACCCGCATTGCGACCTGTGGCGTAGATGGAGTAAGTCTTTGCAGCCGTTGCTTTGATCTCGAGATGCAGTGATAAGGCCAGAGCAAGCGCATCGAAGCCGGGGCCGAGGTTTGCTGACGTCGCAGGCAATCGCAGATAAAGCCGCTGCTGAGTCATCGAATTGTTGCTCTCTCTAGTTCACGCAGCACCAGATCAGCGGACGCGTCTAGCTCCGCAGCATTCTTGCGCGTCGCTTCGATTTCGGGAGCGAGACCTTGCATCTCATCCGGACGTAATAGTTCCCCGCGATGATAGGCGATGGTATAGTCAGAATCTTTCAAGGTGTGGCCTGTCAACAGCAATACAACACGTTCGTGCGGTAACACCCTCTCGTGCTTCACCAGCTTTTTCAATCCGGCAAGCGTAACTGCGGAGGCCGGTTCGCAGCCGATGCCTTCCGCGCCCAGTTCGGCTTTCGCCAGAGCGATCTCCGCTTCGCCCACTTGCTCACACCAGCCGCCTGTCTGTTGAATGACGCGCACGGCTTTTTTCCATGAGGCTGGATTTCCGATACGAATAGCGGTGGCGCGAGTCTGAGCCTCGACAGGATGTAAGGTTTCTCCAGCATTGTCCTGCAGACTACGATAGAGCGGGCTAGCGCCTTCGGCCTGTATCACGGAGATCTTCGGCGTCTTTGTAGTCAGGCCCAGATGCTGCATCTCCAGGAAAGCCTTTCCTAATGCAGAACTGTTAGCCAGATTGCCACCAGGAACAATGAGATGATCGGGAACCTCCCAATCGAACGCCTCTGCGATTTCAAGAGCAGGCGTCTTCTGCCCTTCCAACCGATATGGATTGACGGAATTCAGCAGATATACAGGTGCGCACTTTACCACGTCTGACAATATCCGAACACAGCCATCGAAATCCGTACGCAGCTGAAGCGTGACTGCGCCATAGTCCATTGCTTGCGACAGCTTGCCCCATGCAATCTTTCCCTCTGGAATGAGCACCAAACTCCGCATTCCAGCACGTGCCGCGTAAGCTGCCATAGCAGCCGAAGTGTTGCCTGTTGATGCGCAAGCGACCCATTCAAAACCGAGTTCGCGTGCGACGGAGAGGGCAGTTGTCATTCCAGCGTCTTTGAAAGAACCCGTTGGATTCATGCCCTGATGCTTGGCAAAAAGCTGCTCGATGCCCGTCGATTGAGAGATCTTTTTTAAATGGTAGAGCGGAGTATTTCCCTCGCGCAGCGAAACAATGTTTGCTTCGTCACGAAGGATGTGCAGCAACTCGCGAAAGCGCCAGACACCACTTTGATCCACTTCGACATTTGAGCAGCAACGCTCCTTCCATAACCAGCGCATGGCACCCGCATTGGGCTTTCGAATCTCGGCCATGCCCGCGCTCCAGGAAGGATAGACGACTTCATAAAGGTCACCGCAAGCTTCGCAGCGAAAGTCTTCTTTTAACTCATGCTGTTGTATGACACGCGCACAGCCGGTGCAACGTAGTTGATGGCCTGAATTTTCCATGAATACTGCTAGCGTAGCATTTGTCTGCATCAACATTCATCTAACAGGTGAGGTGAGCGCGCAGCATCGAGAATGGAGATTTTGTTATCGAATGTTGCCTTATAAGCAATCTTCAAACGGTCCAGCCCCTATCTTATTTGCTGCTGGAATGATCAAGCGAAAGAGGGGTACTCGCTTGAAGACTTGAGCAAAACTCAGATGAAACGGCTACGCGCACGCTTCTGTAGATTCTTCCGACGAACTCACTGAGTATCCGCTCAAAATTTCTGAAGGCTCTCATCTGCAACATGGAATTGTTTGCTACAATTTAATTACAGTAGCGGCGTCGATCTTTCGTCGCCAAATACATGTGGGGACGTAGTTCAGTTGGTTAGAATGCTGCCCTGTCACGGCAGAGGTCGCGGGTTCGAGCCCCGTCGTCCCCGCCATACATTCCAAAGCACTTACGGGACGTATGGACCTAATGTGACATCGAAATCTGGGTTCGATATGGGTGCAATAAGAGTTCTACCGCCCATTTTGAGAGAGTTTTTTATCCTCCATTTCACCCAGATTTGGAACCATCATCTTAACAACCTTGCTCTGTGCTGCCCGCTTGTTTGAACTCACTGCTTGTGTGTACACATCGAGCGTGATTCTGCTATTGGCGTGCCGTAAGAGCTCCTGGACGGTTTTGACATCCTCTCCGTTCGCCTTCAGCAAAGTGCCGAAGGAATGCCGGAATGTATGCCAGCCGATGTTCTTGTTGATGCCATTTGCCTTGGCAACTGGCCGTATATGACGCTTCATCAAGTTGTCCGGCCAATAGGGCTGCTTGCCCTTCATGGTCTCGCTAGCGAAGACGTAGTCGTCATCTGCTGCGTAGTCACTCTGGCGCCGCCACCGAAGCAGATCCTCCGCCATATAGCTGTCCATTGGGACGGGCTTGGCCGAAGCTTCTGTCTTGCAATTGCCGACTACCTGATGCCAGATTGATCGAGTGACATTGAGCTCCAGATTCTCGAAATCAACGTCGCTCCAGCGAAGTGCAAGCAGTTCACTGACCCGAAGTCCGGTTGCCGCGTCGAGAAGAGCCAACGTGCGCTCTCGGACGAACAACTTGCTGAGGAGGAGTTGAAGTTCGAAAAGTTCGAGAACCTCAGGCACCTTCTCCCGCTTCGCACTTTGACGGACGAGTTTGATTGGGTTGCGGTCAACCCACTCGTACCGCATCGCGTGATGGAAAATTGCGCTCATGATATTTCGAATCTTTGCTCTTGTCGCCTTCGCCCGCTTGATGCTGTCCAGCCATTCTTCAACAGCGACTGATTTGACCTGGTCGATTCTGAGATCTCCCCAGCGGGGGAGAATCCAGATCTTCAGGTAGCATTCGTACGCGGCTCGTGTCGAAAATGCCTTGCGTCCCTTGTTCTCACCAACCAGTTCCTTGAGCCGGTAGTGAGCGATCAATTCGGCAACGGTTCTCGGCCCGCCTTCCGCGTGCGGGGCTTGTTGGTTTGCGTCAATGCGCAACGCCTGAGCTGCTTTGAGGGCCGAGGTTTCGTTGGCAAGAGTTGCGACCGTACCGACAATAGCCTTGCGGTATTTGCTCGTTCCGTCAGTCCCGGTCTCATACCATCGATAAATCCAAACATCCGATCCGCTAAGCCGCTTCTCGCGCTGCACGCTTCCTTGTTGATACCGTGTCCGCCTTGACATGATTACTCCTTGTGAAGGCGCCACGGATGGCTGCTTTCAGCCTACCGCGACGACGGGCAGAGGTCGAGCGCTCCCGTTGCTTTCCTTTCGGAAGCCTGCGAGACGAATTGTGAGTCTGAATCCTGCAGCGGCCCGAGAATTTGGTCGTGAGCAGTACCGGTGGAGAATCTTGAGAGATCGATGTTCAACTGGCCCGTTGCTGCCGGTCCAGCCATTCATTCAGGTCAGATGCGCGGAAACGCCACATCTTTCCTACATGAGAGCCGTGAATCTCCCCGCGTCGAGCCAACTTCTGTAGGGTCTTGTGATGAATGTCTAAGAGCTGTGCGGCCTGGTGACTGTTGAGGAGAGGCTCAAAATCAGGAATGCCGAATGAGTGATTGTCGACTGAGCGAGGGGGAAATTTTGCGACCACCTGTGCCATTAGCGACCTCCTTTTCCACGAGAGTGCCCCAAAATTCCGCAGGTGTCCAAGACCTTTTTCTTCAAGATCGATACCCATTTGGCATCAAGAGGAGCCTTTTAGGCTCCGGAAGGCGATTTGGGGAAGAAGTGGATTCAGGAGGAGATCACCTATTACATTCGAGAAAGCGGTATTGGAGGAAAACGAAAAGTGTGATCGCGCCACTCCATTTCGCATTCACGTAGCCCTGCAGCCGGATGGCGAAATCAGAGGAAAGCATAGCGTCAGGCGTGTCGAAGTTTAGTGCCAAAAGCCGCAAGCCAAAGCAGGATTCCAACTGGGCGGCTGCCTTCTCGATGGTTGATACGGCCTTCTCGAATAACCGGTCCTCGGCTATGAAGGGTCCAGTTGGGAAGTCTCCCCCGATAGGCCGCACCATGGCGACCCGCCCTTCTCCCCAATTGAGATTGACGCGGACCTCCACTTCTTGTCCGTTTGTTGTGGGCAGGTTCAGGGTGCTTTGTGACGGCACATCTCTGTCCCTCAGGTGCTCAACGAATGAGTTGATCGCGTCGATCTGCGCTTCATCGACCGTGTTGTCCCAGTGATGCGTGAGAACGATATCGATCTTGGACAGCCCGGGGTGGGACGAGACGAGTGCTCTCCGAGACTCCACGAATGCGTCGACAATACCGACCGGCGACCGCAAGTTATTGACTTCAAGACACCCATCTTGCGGTTGTCCGTCATCGCAGTGAACGGTGCAATTGAAATCGTGGTTCTTGATCTTCCCGGCAGGTGCCGGGAAAAAGTGGGTTAGGCCCCTATCTGCCAAATCGGCGACCACGCAGACTTCAAGGAAGAGATCCTTGAGGCGGGCATTAAACCCACGGGGCGGGTCGTGTCTTGCGTGGCCACTGCCTTCAATGAGTATCTTTTGCACGGCATCGTCAATATCTACGACGGCTTTGAGGAACTTGTCTGATCGGTCTTCCCAGAAGTCGAGGACGTTTGCCACATCACTCAGCAGCATCGAGAGAAGGAAGCATTCTGGATTTGTCGCTTCAGAGCGAACCCGCATCAGCGCTCCCAACAAGCGGTCGATCGCAGGGTATCTCTGCAAAGCTTCGTCGAGCTGAATTCGCGTCGTAGATGGCACCATCATCCGATCCTAGTACAGCCACATCCCGATTCTGCAGACCGCAACCATTTGCGCCCGCTCTATTGATCTTCGTCTTTACCCAACGTACATGTTCCGTGGAGCGGTTTCCTCCTCAGAGGAACTGAAGTATTGCTAGCTGCCGGTGTAAATCTTTGCATCTCTTAAGATCAGGCAATATTGATTCGAGGGAATGTCTTTTGGCACAATTGACCAAAGGGTAATGGTGCGCATTGCGATTCAGAGTCTCCCCCACTCTTCGCATCGCTACCGGGTTGCTCCTGGCTGTCCTGTTGGGTGTTGTTGGATATCACGTCCTCCATTGGAGGATTCCGGGCTCCTCAGAGGCGTTGCTGGAACAAGCCGACGAGAAGTCGTGGGTCAACAACTGGATCGCGGCAGAACCCCTCTACCGACAAGCGGAAAATGGATTCATTCGGAATCATGAGCCATCGAAGGCTCTGTACGCGCACGTCAGCGAAATTCCCGCCCAAAGTGAATCCTCGATTAGTGTTCCGGCCCAGCTTGCGGAACTGACGGACGACCTGTCGCTACCGCAGGCGCAAGACCCTGAGACAAGACTTCGCATTCTAACGATCCTTGGGATGCTGGAAGTAAATTACGACTCGGCGATGGCACGAGCTACTTGGGTACAGGTCGAAGCTCTCGCCAGGCAACGACATCACTACTTGCTCGCTTCCAGGGCAATTGGCGAGCAAGGGATCGCGGCATTCCTTCTGGGAGACATTGCTACCGCGAAGAAGAACGTGGTCAAGGCCTGGACCGTGGCCAAGGTTGCTGATCCAGCTGCTCACATTCGATACGCGAGTGTCTACGGGACTGGTTTGGTCGAACTGCAAAAGTACGGCGAAGCTCTTGGACCGCTCGACGAGGCAATAAAGGTGTCGAAGGACAAGCCGGATGTTGCGTATCCGACCATCGCGGTCAATGCGAAGGTCGAAGCTTTGAGCGGGATGGGGCGCAATCAAGAAGCGCTGGCACTGGCTTCGGAGGCGATGCAACGAGCGTCCAATTACCACCTGGCCGGACATCTCTACGAGCTCTATCAAGCCCGAGCTAGTGTCTACGGACGGATGGGCCAATGGGATCGAGCGGCGGATGACTACTCGCGCGCCATCCAATATGCGAAGCAGTTGTCATATTGGCGGGGCATAACCCAGGCGGATGGGTTACTGGCCAAGGCGCACCTGCAACAAGGTGAGCTGCAACCGGCTCTCACAGCCGTTGACGAAGCAATTCAAGCGAATAAACAGATTCCCGATGAACTCTATTTTGTGCCGCGGGACCTAGCGATAAAGGCAGAGATTCTAGCGAAACTTGGGGATGCCAAGAGTTCGGATGAGCTCTACCGGAAGAGCACAGATCTCATCGACGCACTCTTATCGAAAGTGCCGACACCTACTGTTGAACGTCAGCTCCTGGGGCAGCTGAGCGAAGTGTATGCCCGATATTTTGCCTCGCTTAGCAATCGAGGCAAGAATAGGGAGGCATTCCGAGCAATCGAGCGTGCACGAGGCCGAGTTGAAGCGCAAGCGCTTGAGGATCACGAACCAGTCGCACCACACGAGCCGTCGACTGCGGAGAAGCTTCTCACGAATCTTAATTTGCGATTGCTGGACACCGATGACCTTGGGTCAAGGCAGGACATTCTGCAAACGATTTACGACACCGAGCAACAGATCAATCCGAATTTCAAACCCGACCATTTCTCGACGGAGCCGGTGAACTTGATCGAGTTGCAGCGGGATCTCCGCCCGTCGGAACTCATGTTGGAATACGTCTTGGACGAGCCGAACTCGTACGTGCTCGCGATTAGCAAGACCGATGTGAAGCGTTACACGTTGAAGGCGAAGTCGGAGTTGGAGAGAGAGGCGGCAGATTATCGATCGGAGGTGGTGAAACAGAAGGCGGACGATGGGTTGGCGAGGCAGCTGTTTGATGACTTGATCAAACCGGTTTCGAGTTATGGTCGAGCGCAATCGATCATCGTGGTGCCTGATGGAAAGCTTCATCTGCTGCCGTTCGCGGCCTTGTCGGATGGTGGCCAGTACGTACTGACTTCTCATTTGGTAACGGTTGTTCCATCTGGGACAGTGTTCCACATCCTCCGGCATCGCGAACAGCATTTGGCTATCGAACCAATGCCGTATCTAGGAGTGGCCGCCTGGACAATTAACAGGCCGAAGAAAACGCTGTTCTTCGGCATTCTGCGTGCCGCATCGGGTCCAGAGAGAAGTGAACTAATCGCGTTGCCTGAAAGCCGACATGAAGTCGAATCGATCGCGTCTGATCTTCCAAAGCCGGATACGGTGCTCTTGGGAAGCGCTGCAACGGAAACGCAATTCAAGCGTCTACCCCTCAACCAGTACAACGTTTTGCATCTAGCACTTCACGGCTATGCCGATATGGAGTATTCGGATCCCATACCAGATCAGAGAACGATTGGAGATGGGTAATGGCTCAGTTGAACGCCGGCATTCCCGCGCAAGAAATCGTTCAAACGCTTGCAAATATACGGAGCGACAAACCGAACCCTCACTATTACGCGCATCGGACCGTGGACATAGCAGCCGCTGTTCAATGGCTTCGTAAAGGCGTCGATTATGAATCTCTTATCGAGAGCCTGAAATCGCGCAATTCTGCTCTTTCGACTGACCGCGCCGCCGAGATCGCCACGACCGCTTTCGGTTTTGTTCAACGAGTTCGAAGTCTGCACTCCAAGGAGAACTAACATGCCACTGCTCGAAATCACTCAAAGCCGCCAAATCAGCGCCTCGGTTCGGCTTGATGAGGCCACTGCAACCCAGGTCGATCAATACGCCGCTTTCATTAAGGCCTCTGCTGACGACGTGGTGGATAAAGCGCTCAACTACGTCTTCGCAAAGGATCGGGACTTTCAGGACTTCTTGAAGACTCCTGAGGCGAAGCAGATCAGTTCAACGTTGCGGGTCCGGAAAGCCCCGAGTTCCGAAGCTATCGAGCAGCCTGCGAAGAAGGCAGCCAGCGCGACGGTTCCCGTGGAATCAGTGCGGACGGTGAAGGCGTGATTCGGCGTTCAATTCCGGGGTGGAGCAACGACGGTGCTTCGCACCGGATGAACTGTGACACTCCACCCCTGAAAGGGTTGCGTTTGGAACCTTTCGGTTCCATTCGGAACCACTGCGACGCATCAATGAGATGCGCACTTTCCCGGTTCCACCCGGAACCGGAGTTTATTGCGTGAAATCGGAGAAAAAAGGATGACAAGCAACACAGTAGAAATGGGTGTAGGTTTTCGGCGAATCAAAGGACGCGAACCCCGTACTCAGAGCATTGCAACGCGGTTCACTCGATCCGAGGAACAGGCATTGCTGACGAGGGCCGAGACAAATGGCCAGAATCTGCGTGAATGGGCCCGCGATGTTCTGCTGCGTGTCGCTGGAAACGAAAGCCGCGCCGAGATGGAGATCCACATCTTCACCGAATTGGTCGGTGTCCAAATGCTCCTAATGAATGCGCTCGACCCGCTTCTGCGCGGCGAGAAGATGACCCAAGAACAACTCGCTGCGCTCTACCGCCGAGTCCAGACAACCAAGGCCGGACAGGCCCAAGAACTCCTGTCCAAGCGCAATCTAAACAAGGAGAAATGACGATGGCGACCGTTCAACAATGGGGACGTAAAGAGTCCATAATCTGGCCGCCGCGCGGCTACGTTTACACCTTGGGAGCGTTCATCTTCGCGTGCATATTGACGGGCATATTCACCTATATTCGCTTTCAATACGGCCTCTCGCCTCTGCAGCGTTACTACCTTCCTTACTACTTGCGGACCGAGACTGCCGGTCTGACTCATCCCGTCAGCCAGTACCAATTGCTCTATATTTCGGATGGTGAAAGGGCAGTTAGAGCGGCCCTGGACAGTGATGTACAGGCGGGCTCAACTGCCCAATTCGGAGGCAAGCCGTTGCCTCTGATGCTTACTCCAGAGGCGGCCAAGCATGGCACGTTTTATCTGTTGCGCGAGAGTCTCCACAACTATCAAAACAAGGCGCTGCAGGCTTGGATTGCTCGCTGGGTTTATCAGGATGTGCCGATTTATAGGCTCTTCACTATGCAGCTCATTTTTGGCCTCGTTGCCTTTGCGCTACAGCTGCCATTTTCGATTCCGAAGGACATTCGGAGAATCAAGGATCTTCGCTATGGGAGACGCCTCAAAGGCCCGGTCCTCGTGAATGGGAAGCAGTTCACAAAAGCCGTGGCCGGGAACGGGATCGGAATCACGACCAACGATTCAAAGTTGCCGTTACGTATTCCGCGGGATGCCGAGAACAAGCATTTCCTGATCGTAGGCGATACTGGCAGCGGCAAGTCGAGCGTCATTCGCCAGATGCTTTACCAGGTCGAATCGCGAGGCGACAGCGCCATCGTTTACGACCCGGCCTGCGAGTTTGTGAAGCAGTTCTACAACCCACATCGCGGCGACATCGTTCTTAATCCTCTTGACGCTCGAATGCCGTACTGGAACCCATCCAAAGAGCTACGCCGCAAGGCTGAGGCAAAGGCACTGGCGGTCTCGCTTTATCAACCAGAAGGGGTGTCCAATCGCTTCTTCGTTGAGGCTCCGCAGAAGATATTCGCTCATCTGTTGACGTATCTGCCGACGCCGGAGGACCTGGTCAAATGGATGTCCGACCCGGCTGAGATCGATCGCCGCGTCAAGGGAACCGAGTACTGGATGCTGATCGATCCGAAGGCTCCGCAACAGAGGACCGGCGTTCTCGGCTCGCTGAATATGAGTGCCGACAGTTTCCGCCTTCTTCCCAGGGAGAACGAGACGAGTTCGGCCTGGACGGCAACACAGTGGGCCGAATCCCGTCGAGGGTGGATCTTCATTACGTCCCGTCCGACCATGCGCGAGGCACTCCGGCCTCTAATAAGTCTATGGATCGATACTCTTGTGTTGCGTCTTCTCAATGAGCCGATGCCCGACCAGAAACCTGTCTGGTTTGTGATCGACGAACTCGCCAGTTTGCAGCGCCTTCCGCAGCTTCATACGGCCATCACTGAGAACCGGAAATCACAGAACCCCGTTATTCTCGGATTCCAAGGTCGCAGCCAGATGGAAGCACGCTACGGGCAGGATGCTGAGGCGATGCTCTCGCAGCCAGCCACCAAGATATTTCTCCGGACAACTGAGCCACGTGCCGCCAAGTGGGTAAGTGAAGCTATCGGGGAAGTGGAAATTGAGCGACTGCGGGAGACGCATTACGACGGCTCACGCGCAGGCAAGAACTTCGCACTTGACCGGCAGACCGAGCCGCTCGTTCTGCCTTCCGAAGTCTCAGGTTTGGATGACCTGCGTGGCTTCTTGAAGTACGGCAATCATGTCGCGCGATTCTCGTTTCCGTTCATCGCTCTTCGGGAGAAGAACCCAGGGTTCGATGAACGAAAGATGGACGACTTGATCATTCCGAGCGCTCCTCTTCCTCCAGAGCCGGAGGAGCTGCAAGGGAATCTGCTTGCGCCGGAACAAGCCGTCCAACCGCCCGAGCACCAAGTGGGGTAATCGCCGATGCTTACCATTTCAAAGCCATTGTCCGCCGGCCAGGCGCAAACATATCACCAGAAGGAGTTCACGGCGAAGGAGCAGAACTACTGGTCACAACGGGGTGTGATCGCGGGCGAGTGGCAGGGCCGTCTCGCTGCACAATTCGGGCTTGCCGGTGCGGTTTCTGCAGAGGATTTTGGAAAGCTCAGCCAAGGCCAGCACCCGGAGACAGGCGAACAACTTGTTCGACAGCGAGCGTCCTACGAGTACCAGGATCCGGATGGAAAGACCGTCAAGACAATGGAGCATCGAGCCGGATGGGACGCTACCTTTTCCGCTCCAAAATCCGTTTCATTGACAGCACTGGTCGGCGGGGATGATCGCGTGCGGGATCCACACACCCGGCCAGGTGATGGCCGCGCATCGCAAGCTCGCTGCCGACTTCGGGCATCAGGCGGATGCGGTTGTCCGTGCCGCACGGGAGCGCCAAAAACATCAGGAGAAGCCAACAAATTCAGTCGATCGGGTCCGGGAATCTTTGACCTTTTCCCGCGATAAGAATTTCGAGCGCGAGGCTGTCGTAGACGAGCGGGTCTTGATCCGCGACGGGCTCCGACGCGGGATGGGCGATGTCACCTATGCACAAGTCCGCAACAATCTTAATGCTCGAATCGCATCCGGGGAATTTCAGACGGTGGAGCGGGCACACATGCCAGGTCGTCAATTTACGACAGCTAAGACCATTGCCGCAGAGCATGAAATCGTTAGCCGTGTGCGGTACGGTCGAAACCAAATCGAGCCGGTTCTCTCAAGACCTCAGGCAATCTCCGTTGCCGATCAGCACCAGCGCCTCAACCGCACGCAGCGGAACGTCGTTGAGGATGTGCTGAGTTCGCCAGACCGTATCCAGGGCATCCAAGGCTTCGCCGGATCGGGCAAGACCACGACGCTCTCCGTCATCCGCGTTGCTGCGGAGTCTCAGGGGTATCAGGTCGAGGGATTTGCCCCGACTTCCCGAGCTGCGCGGCAGCTTGGCGAGGCTAGTGTCCAGGCAGGAACGCTGCAAGGATTTCTCGCCCGGTCGATTCCGCCGATGCCGTCAGACCACAAGCATTTCTATTTCGTGGACGAGTCGAGCCTAGCATCAACCAACCAGATGCGTGACTTTCTCTCTCGTATTGCTCCACAGGACCACGTCTTGCTGATCGGTGATACACGGCAACATCAGGGCGTCGAGGCAGGCAGACCTTTCGAGCAGCTGCAGGAAGCCGGAATGCGGACGGCAAAGCTCGATGAGATCGTTCGTCAGAGGAATCCGGAACTGAAGGCCGCCGTCGAGATGCTTGCAACGGGCCACGTTTCCACCGCGCTCGATTGCCTTCAGAAGCAGGGACGCGTTAGGGAAATCTCCGACGCAGATGAGCGCATCCGAACCATCGCCAGAAGCTACATTGAGGCGCCGGAAAAGACGTTGATTGTTTCACCGGATAACGCCTCACGGCGCGATTTGAATGCCGCCGTTCGGCAGCAGTTGAAAGCCATCGGTACCGTTGGGTCTGAAGATCACAGCTTGCCAGTGCTGGTCCAGCGCCAGGAAATGACCGGGGCTGAGCGTTCCTGGGCCAGCCGCTATGAGGTCAACGATGTCATCCGTTATGCGCGCGGTAGCAAGAGGTTAGGGATCGAAGCTGGAGAGTACGGAACAGTAGTCGCTATAAACTCGTCCGGCAACGTGCTTACGGTCGAGAGATCCTCCGGTGAGCTAGCCAATTACGACCCACGCCGTCTCAGCGGCGTCAACGTCTACCGAGAAGTCGTACATGACTTCTCTATAGGCGATCGTATTCAGTTCACAGCTCCCGACAGAGTGCTCGACGTCGCCAATCGCGACCTTGCCGTCATAGAGTCCATCGGACCCGGTGGGCAAATTGCCGCCCGGCTCGACGACAACCGGCGCATAGAATTCAACGTCAGCGTGCACCGCCATTTCGATCACGGATATGCGGTCACTAGCCATAGTTCTCAGGGACTCACCGCAGAACGCGTCTTGGTGAATGCTGCCACCGGTGTTCACCCAGACCTTCTCAATTCCCGCTTCGGTTATGTCTCCATTTCGCGCGCAAGCCACGAGGTCACGATATTTACCGACGACATCAACAAGCTCAACCCGCAAATGAGTTCCGACGTCTCCAAAAGTTCAGCGCTGGATATCAGCCAGACGCCATCAATGGGCCAGGCTATTGCCATTTACTAAGGGCAAACTGTTTCGCGAACAGCTGGGACCTTCGTTCTCGGCCACTGTGAATAAGTCGCAGCGCAGTTCGCCCTAGGTATCCCCTTCAGCAGCATCTTCTCCCTCAAATGCCAAGCTGACAAAGTCGACGCCTATCCTAGTGGTATGATGCCCGGTTTGAGTCAGCACTCGGTCCGCATATGAAGGACGGAGTTGGCCGACAACCTGGAAAACACGTCGTCTCAATTCAGGCTGATGTTCGTCAGCTTGTTTTGATGAATGAATGCTGCAAGCACGAAACGTCCCCCCTGGCTGCTCTATGCAGTTATTTTCGAGGATGAATATCTCGGGTCTGGGCTGTCGTGCGTCCTCTGTCGAGATCCGAAGCGAGAGTCGCTCCCCATCCAATGTGATGAAGAGGTGCCTTCCACGTGTCGCATTTGTCAAACTTTCGTCAAAAGTTCTTCCACGCTCTACGTCAAGCCGGAGTGCAATCACTGGAACGTTTGGATAGAGGTCTGCCTCCCATGATTTCTTATCCGCTGGTGCTCTGGGAACCAGACTGCAATCTGCAGTGACGCACACCCAATATCTTTCGTCTTGAGCCTCTGAAGACTTGAATATGCTTCCCGTTTTCAAATGGCTTCCAACAAATGGACTCGAAGATAAATAGAGGTTCAATTCGTGAAGAACTGCGGACCTCGGAACTTTCGACTGAGAGCGGGCGGCAATGCGGGCCAGATCAAGCCGTCTTGTTTCCATCTGCACTGCGCTCTCTCCCGGCAGGCATTCACCGGCTCTTGTGTAGTTTCCAAGCAGCTCTGCACCGCAAGATGAGACGTACTCAGAAACGCCTTCAAGGGCATCACTAAACACATTTCGAAACAATTGCGAAATTCGTGCCTTGCTGGACGGCTCTTCGCCCGCCAAAAAATGATAAAAGAACGCATTGTGCCTGATCTCGTTGGCAATTACTCTCCAATCTGCTAAGAACCCGTTTCTGTGAAGGTAATTCCTGGCATGAACCAAGAGGAGCTGAAGTGGGCTCGGATTCCAAGCTAATAAAGCAGCCTCCAGTTCCGAGAAGATGTCCTTCTGCTGGCTCTTCTTCACAAGGACAACAAAGACATTGTCGTAGGCAATCCAAATATTCTCCGAGCCATTTCTGCTGAATAGGAGATTTCGAACCCCATTTCGATCAGCTTCAAAATCAGGAGCTCGAAAATCGTCGCGGAGAAGATCATGGATAGATTGAGTAACGATCTCAGTAACGTTGGCTGTTAGCCCGCTTGCTCGAATCTCTTGTGCGAACGCTCCTTTTGTTGCCCCGCTTATTCCCGCATAGCCTTTCAGCAGATACCCTTCCAAATCTTCCACAGTAAAAGTCGATGCAAGGATAGGAGACAGCTGAAGATACTCATCGCTCACCGAAGTCTGGGGAGGCACGCCATGGAAGTAGGCTGCGATCCCGCGCTTGATGACCTCGAGTTCGGGAGCAGCGGTATAAACGACCACCAGGTTTGCATAAGGAGTCTTCGCCAAGTTGCCAAGTATCGTTAATGCGGGACCGCTGTCGGTATCGTCTCCGGAAACCAGATGGTAATCCAGCACAAGCAAATCCGATGTCTCGATATGAGAAAGTGGCTTGCCGGCATCTTGATAACGATTCTCGATGTCACACATCAAGCCACGCTGCCGGCATTGGTTCAGGAGCGCTTGAACCTCTCCAACATCTCTCTGCTTAGCCTCATTCCCCGGAAGTGTCGCTTCGATCAGAAGTTCCGCATAAGGAGGGAAACGATCATCGATTAACATTGCAGAGCGAAGCGGATCTATAAAAGCCGCTCGTACTTGTTCATGAGAGTACGCGTACGGGTTAGTTGCCATTGACCGGACTCTTTGTTGAAATCAAGAAGTTAGCGCCCGGAAGGGACGGGCCGCCGCTTTGATACCGAATCGTATGCCCAGAAGCAGCAAGATTCGCCCTGCATAGGTAGAGGCCAACGCCTCTTCCGGAAACACGTCGAGTGAAAAATATCTCAAAGAGGCGGCTTACGTCATCAGGGTCGACTCCCTTGCCAGAGTCCGCTACAACAATCTCGTTATCGACAAAATCGAGCATGATAATTCTCGATGTTGCAAACTTCACCCAGTACAGAGCGTTGTTAATCAGATTCACAAACACTGGAATAATGCGGTATCGAAAATCGACTATGGTTGTCTCAGCGAACGCTGGCGTCACAACCAATTCGGTTCCTGAGTCCTTAAATTGCTGCGAAAAAAAGGCTGAGACATATTCCGCGATATCTGCCCCGGTTATTGACTCTCGTAGTTGGTTGCCAGCGATCCGCAAGGGAGCGAGAAAATGCAATCGGGTAATCAGTGCCTGATGCGCCTCCATTGCCAGCCTGAAAGCATCACTCTGCCGCACCTCGGAAGGGAGTCGCCGCAAATTCCGTCCGACTTGAGCATCCAACGTTTCAAACTCGTGCCCTATGATCTCAACAGTGATACCGAGTTGTGCCAGCGCGGTTAACTGCTCCACCCTAGTCTCCAGGTCTGATCGAGCGTCAGCACTCCATGAGATCGCAAGATCGACGTCTATACCGGCCGCAAGGCGGGCGAGGCCTCTCGAATAGGCAAGATAGAATTCTGCAAATTCGCGATATAAGTCTTCACGAATCGCCTCCATTTCGAAGAGAGCTTTCGGCAGGGTGTCAGGTGCATCCTCGACTCGCTTGAGCAGAGGAAGGGCCCGCTTATAAAACATCGCGCGATCAGCCTCAGCGCGCGCTTCCAAGGCGAGGATTTCCCGGTTCAAGCCAGACTTGATATCGCTCGTCCAGCGCCCGATGTCATCGCCAAGCAACTTTTGATCACGCCCCATCGCTTTCTGGACCGTAGCCAACGGATCAAGCGACCCGAATTCGCTGCACGCTTCTGCCCAGGCGTTGGAAACAGCTTCGACCGAAGCAATAAACCCGTTGTAGTCGTCTCGGAATTCACGATATATCGGTTCAAATTTCTTTAGGCGAGTTGGCTTCGGCGGAGGTCTGAAAAGCGTCTTTGCGCGAATCATTTCGTCAACATCCGAAGCCAGCCGGCTGAAGCCGTTGACATCTCGCTTTTCGCGGATTCGCCCTATTTCAATCTGCAGAGATTCAGCCTTGTGGAGCGCATCGATGAGCGGCTCCTTATGCAGCTTGATGTGCTCCATCAACTCCCGGAGACTGGCGCTACGGACTTTCGACTCCGAGGCCTGAGCCGCTTTGTTTGCTGCCTGAATTTCCGGCAACCATTGCTCTCGATACTCTGATGAAGAGCCAAAGTACTGACGCGCAGTGCGCATCAATAGGTCGATTATCATCAGGCGCAGCCTTCTTCTGGCGCTGTTGTCGATAAATCCTTCCCGACCAGCCTTATCACGAAGATTAGGATTGAGCTTCCTTGACAGAGCAATCCGTCCGAAGACTCGGCGATGTTGCCAAAACTCGCGCCCGGCGTTAAGCGTTCGACGTTCTTCTATTCCGAAAAAATCCACCTCAGGTCGACCGTATGGCATCACTCTCAGTTGATCGCGATAGACCCGGAGGCCTGCCGAGCGTTCAGCTATTTCACGAAGGGCCACGTGAACAGCGGCTTCGTGAGTCGATTTGACCGGATCTTGCTCGAACGTTCCGATGCAAAAGTCGAAGGGGCCAACTCGGGTACCACGTGATGTGCTTGCAAGACGAGTTGGAGGAAGAGTCATCATTCCGAGGTCGCGGCCGAATGCCTTAACGCGGCCCGAAAAAGTTCCGAACTCGTCAAAGCCGCCATCGATATAGTGTTCGAGTTCGTGGAGTTGCCGCCTGCCAAACAATTCCCTGGATGAGACGACCGAGACCAGTTCTTCGCCTCGATGAGCTGCCACGCTGTACTCGAATGTCGAAGCTTGCTCCGAATATGGGTCGACAAAGTCGATTAAGGTGCTCCGAAGCGCGTTCTTCAGGCTCACGGACTCATCGTCATCTGCCGAAGGAGACAGCCACACTTTCAGTTCATCCTTCAGATGGAAGACTATGAGAGCAGTTCCAGTATCGCTGGGATTGTGCCAAGGCTTCCAGTGGCTCATGTAGTTTTCGGAAAGCTCTACATCTGTTGCTGCAGTCGCTATCTGCAGGCTAGTCAACGTTTCGACGTTCGCATCCTTTTCAAACTGATCGTATTTCGCCCAAGCGTCTACAACGCGCTGGTTTCTTTCCCTTTCGCCATTGTGGCCCCAGACATTGTCCACCAGATCATCGGATAGTTGGGCAAATGCGGTTTGAATCTCATTCTTGTCATCGAACTCGGCAAATGGAATGTGAACGTCTTCGAGCATCAAGAAAGGGTTTTCAAACAGTCTCCAGTCAATCAAAGACGCGATAAAGCCATTGTCTCGTTTCCGCGAAACCAGGAAGAGAAGCGGGCCCAGGAAAGCGACAGATAACCGACCAATCCCTTTTTGACCTTGCGATTCTCTGAATGGCAAACCCTTAGTGTCCAGGTCTTCAATAGAAGACCCATCCACTTTCGAAGCTGTGCCAAGTACCAACCAGCGGTCCGTGAAATCTGTGCGATCCATGCCAGTGCCATCGTCGAATATTCCAGCGCATGTGAGCGGCGAGTCGAAGATGTGAAGGCTTACAGAATTCGCATATGCGTCATACGCGTTCTTCCAGAGCTCGCTAATCGCAGTTGGGCTATCGGCAATCTGCTCTCGACCTAGATGGTCGATCGTTCTCGCTTGTGTTCTAAAAGGGAGTGATGTGTTCATCCTGCGTACGCATGCCCGTTTGCGTGGGTGCCAATCGGATGGAGTGGTGGTCGCTTCTGAGCCTTCGACTTAGCCGCCCGTTCGGCTTTTTGCTTTTCAGCTGCTTTGAGAGCGCGAATCACTGGGCGAAGGACAGCCTCTCCCAAAGGAATCGGGACAGCGTTGCCAATTTGGATTCCGGAAGCGATTAGGCCACCGGAAAACAGAAACTCTTCTGGAAAGCATTGAAACCTAGCAGCATGACGCACACTGATTCCATGATTTTCGGTTGGATGGAGGAAGCGGCCTTTGGATGGATTGATGCAGGCAGTCGTCATCGTTGGGCCCGGTCGACTCGGATCGATGCGCCCATACACATCTTTATGCCCGTTATGCTCGCCGTGACAGGGGAGCACTCGGGACGAGTCCTTCCGGCTGCCGCCGTTCACGGGGGTACTTGCAAAGACTTCGATCATCTTCTCGCCGGATTGCATGTGGCAATTATTTGGATCGGAAGGCTTGATAGGAAGGCCGAATACTGAACTTGCAGTTTTCCAGGCTTTCTTTCGTCGACCCGTTATCTGATCAGACTCGGGGTGAAAGTGTGTTGCTTGTGGGGGCCACTCAATTGAGAGAGATTGGTCCTTGCGAACGCCAACAATGAAAACTCTCTTTCGATTCTGAGGCGCACCAAAGTCACGGGCGTTGAGCACGGTTGGCCCTAGGAGGCGATAGCCAGCTTCGTCGGCTAACTTTGTGAACTTCTCTAAATAATCCTTATGCCGTGGCCAGAGGAGGCCAGTCACATTCTCAACAATGAAAGTACGGGGCCGCACAACCCCGATGCAGTCGAAATAACTGAATAGAAGGGAATTCCGCGGATCGTTGATTCCTGCCCCTTTTATTCTATGCGCAGAAAAGCCCTGACATGGCGGACCACCGACTACGACGTCACAGTGGCCTTCAATGAGGTTCGCCTTCTTCAGGAATTCAGACCATTCAATCTTCCGAATGTCTCCTTCGAATAGGTAAGCGGGATTATGCTTCCGCTTAATCAGATTCGCCTTGTAGCTCTCGCAGGCATGCTTGTCAAGTTCCACAGCCGCACGGATGTGCACACCTGCGCGCCGCGCCGCAAGCGAGAATCCACCCGCCCCTGCGAAGAAGTCAATCCCAGAAATTTGCATGCTTCTGCGGGCGCGCCTCGTTTACTTTTGGGTCGAACCGTACTCAGTATAGTTCATGCCCACTATATTGCAGATTCGAAGCCATTTAAGAGCCAAACCGTCCTCCGATCCACAGGCGAACCAACCTGGTTAATAGGCTGACGGCAAAAGCGCGCCTCCAGGGGGTTCTTGATCCGCCACTACGGTTCGCGATGTCTTTTGATCGTCCACGAAGCCCTCATGTGCAAATTGGTGTCCGAGACCTGAAAAACCGAGCAATAAACCACTCTAAGAGCCAAGAAATTCGCTCAACCTCTTCACCACACCGTCAGGATCCCGCAACTCACACTGCCAAATCGTCAATGTCCGCCATCTGTTCTTTCTTAGTTCTCTTTTTACTTGCTTGTCGCGATTCACGTTCTTTTCGAATTTCTCTTGCCAGAATTCTGCTCGTGTCTTTGGCATTGACGCCCTCGAACATCCGGGGTGGCGATGCCAAAAACATCCGTGAACAAATATCGCCTTTCGCATTTTTCGAAATACCAGATCGGGCTTGCCGGGGACATCTTTAGCATGCAATCGATAGCGAAACCCGAGAGCATAGACAGCCCTTCGCACGATGAGTTCTGGCTTTGTGTCCTTGGAATGAATGGCTGCCATCACTGACGACCGCTTCGCACTATCGAAGTTGTCAGTCATGTCCTTCGCCTTCTCGACGACTACCCCGTTCCTAATAACTCACAAGAACGGCGGCCGGCTGGAAGATGGCCCAACAAAGCCTACGATGCTAAAGCTAGTTGACGTTTCGCAAAGCGTTCCGCAGTTGGCCAGCCCGAAGAAACGAAGACATTTTGCGGGGAATCGTTTCCTTTTTCTTGGACAACGAAGTAGGAAAAAGAGTTCCAGTCTTCTCTCGCACCTTCTTCAATAGCCTGCCAAAGGTCTTCGTCTCCACTGTCGGCTTCCAGTGTGGCCCCTTCTTCCGAGAGAGTTTCAGCGAGAACTGCCTTTGCATCCTCGCTCATCTGGTCGAACGCCTCACGCGCAAAGTGGGAATCGTAGGTCTTTATAACCACGATCTCCCGCTCCCCGGCCTTCTCAGCAAAGAACACTTCTTGGGCTGGCATTTGCACCTCTCATCACTATTTTATGCCGACTCTGGGAGAATTTCTCCCCAATTCTGCGTCGCGACAGCCCCCCTTCAAGTGTGTCGAGAATTGGCAGTTTGCCATGGTTGCTGGGGGTATTCAAGATCGTGCCACTCTTTCCAGAGATTTATGGATTGATTCAGCTTGAGTTTATGGTCTGCAAGCAGCGTCTTCAGCGCGGTTAGATCAGCTCCAACGAATTCTAGGCCCGTATGAAGTCGCAATATGTTGTAGGAATAGCAGTCAGAGAGAATCCTTGCAGCGTGGGCATTTTCGACCGCCTGTCTTCGCGATTCATCCCGCATTCTCCGTTCGATTGGCATTGAAATTCCTTCCCACGTCATATGAGCTATCTGATTCGCGCTCCAATAGCCATAAAGCAACGCGCCAAAAACATCTGCCCCTTTCAATTGGCTCTGAGATAGAGCACCGACTAAGCCGGAAAAGCTCCAAGCTTGATCGAGCTTGCCGCGAACATCGCGTGGATATTGCTGCCTGAGCAGGTCTAACCGATCCTGCGCCACCAGGAGTTCACGGTATGGCTGAAGCTGCGGGGCATTTGGCTCACCCGACAGTTCAATCACTTCTCTCGCTCTTTCATGGCTTCGCAAGACAGCGATGTCCGGTAATGCTTCCGTATATTCCCGATAACGGCTAGCAAAGTCTTGGGGCGAGGCTACCAGGTAGGCAAATTTTAAGGAGCCTTCTGCTACCGATCTGAGAACGGTCTCGGCTTCCCAGGTGCGGTCATTCTCAATTAGGACTAGCGTCGCCGAAGTTGCGCCGAGACATGCTGTAGATAAATGAGACAGGAGCGCATTTTGGTCGCGTGTTAGGAGTTCGCTGCTCGCTAGCGGTTTATATAGAGGTAATGTTTCCAGAATCGCAGCGTCGGTACTTCTCAACTCACGCTCGATAGTCTCGTTCATTCCTAAAAGTGTAACCCCTCGCCAACCGGGATCCTCTGAGAATGAGGATCGCGTGATGCTCGGCAGCAAGCTCACGCGCGGGGCTCGGGTTGCCCGCCGCAAGCCGTCCTGAAATGCCGCATAGTAATTCCTAACCCTGAAAATCAAGCTTGGCATACTACGCTCCCATAGTAGCTACCTATGGGAGACGAAGAACAACTGGGCAGAACTGATAGAACCGATTCCTGAAGACACGCCAAAGCCGGAGAAAAAAGCCAAACACACAAAGCCCAAGAGGGGAATGCCGCCCGGACTCTTTGACTGACAAGTGGCCCAGCGTGTCGTGAACCGAGTAATGCGCCTAGGATTGGTCACTCTCTATCGCCGCGAAACGGTCTTTCGATTGGCGGCTCCTTTTATGTTCGAATAAAGCTAAAACTGCCTTCATTAAGTCTTCGGGGCTAAGCCGCTCACTCAGGATCAATAAAAATCCGAATTTGTTGTATTCGCTCCACAGATGCAAAACCCAGGCGAGCAGGCCCGCTTCCGCTCCAGTCCCTATTCCAGCCACCGCCAATATGGAGTTTGACGAGCCGCCCGAATGAACTGCGGAAATCAGGGCACAAACGAACACTACCAGAATTAAGAACAATGCAAAAAACAGGACCAATCGATTTGTACGGGCTTGGGAGCCAATGAGACTACGCAGATTCTGTGAATCTTCTTTAGTAGGCGTTTGGCGCTTGGTTCCCATCATTTCGGGCCCCGAACCGCTCCTCGTCAATTGACCTACCCTTTCAAGGTAGACACGCATTACATCTTGTGAGCTCATTGGCATTTCCTTATTGATTTCCCAGAAGAGCGGCCTTTGCTCGACTGTTTTCGATACTCAAGAGCAACCCTCATTACAGCTTCCTTGTAGGGCATATCGGTAAGCGATAGCAGTTCAAAGGTGCTGGAATACATTTGTGCCCATATGTTTGGATTTACCTCACACTCAGCGTAGAACGCGCTACAGTTGGGCCGTTCACGCCCGATCTTATCGGCGAGTCCAAATGGATGGCACACCGAAAGATCTATGACACCCTTGAAATCAAAAGGAATCTCGCTAACCATACGATCTACAGCTAAGGGGCCGTCCCAGAATTCAACTGCACCCTTATCTTCGGGCCCAAACCAATGGGCGAACAGCAGGATCACATCGGATTCAAAAAGCAGTTGGGGCCACTGACTTGAGCAAACCTCCTGCGCGATACGACGGACCCCGAATTTTCTATAGGTCTGCATGGCCTCGTAGATCTCAACGCAGATCTCTCGATATTGATACCATCCGCCAGCGAACCCTTTCGCGTAGTCAGAATGCGTCTGGTGAAGCGACCATTCGAAACGTACCCGCGAAGTGGGAATTGCATATGCTACTGTACAGTCCACAGGCATCGTCATACGCCGTTATCCGATGTCCTTCTCGATGCCAACTCCGCCCAAAAGCGCATCGTAGCCATACGGATTTGAGCGTCGAGGTCGTTGGACTTACCCCCGTTCTTTATCAGCTGCTTTCTTCCGCGGGATACTATCAAGGCTAGAGATACAGAGTTATCGAACTCCTGGCCCTCACGCAAGCCATTGGCCTGCATGAACTGAGACATCTGAAGTTTAGTACGAGTCCAGATGTCTGCAGTGAGCGTACGAATTTTGCCTTTGAGATTAACCGCAAACCTAATGACACTATGAAACCAGCCTTTTTTCGGCCCAACTGTGACTTCTTCCGAATCAATCTCAACTTCGTCGACTTTGACTCCCTTCGTGAGGAAGATATCGCGAAGCAAACTCGATTCATCCGAACGAGGCAAGACTTCGATCGGCACGTCGGAATCAGCCATCCGAAATGATCCGCGAAGGTTGTCCGCCTGGATGGATGAAAAATCGATGGGATTGACGTAGACAACCTTGCCGTCAGCCTCTGGCATCTTTGCGATGCTGTTCACGAGAGCATGAATCGCGTTTCCGTTATAGATAACCTTGCCGTCGGTCGTCATCGCCCGCAGACGATATTGAGACTTGGGATGTTGCTCGAGATTTACGACCAGCAACTCTTCGTTCGAGACTGACGTAAGCCATTGGTCGGCAGTTAGTCTGCGGAGTTTGACAGCTACTACATCTGTAGGCGTGCCCGTTTCAGGCAAGTTATATTTGCGTTGAAATTCTCGTAGGGCCACCTCTGTAGTTGCCGACATCTTGCCATCGGTTGGAACTTGATACCCCTGCGCTGCCAAGCCATTTTGGATCTGAGCAATCCACAATGAGGTCTGAGACCCTGTACCAGCCGGGAGCAAGGGAACTGGTGCATCCGCGACTCCCAGCGCCGCATTCGTAGCGTGGAATTCCAAGGGCTCACCCGAGATGTTAACGATATCGAGGCGCCTCGGATTCCCGTAATCTGCCAAAAAATGCCGCCTTATTTCAGGCGGCAACGATTTCAAGAGAGCAACATCGCTGGTCGTTGAACTGGTAGGATCCAAAGCTCGGAATATCTCTTCGTGTTCGAGAACGGAAGAAATCGTTGCCGTAGGCGTGACCAACTTGATTTTGCTCTTGCTGATGGCGTCGCTAAATGACATCTCTTTTCCGCCAACGACGACTCTCACTGAGCTATCGTCGGTCAAAAGATGCTCGTATCTTTGCCCGCCCTTCGGTGCTGCGACACCGTAATCCGTACAGTATGTCTTTAACGTGGTCTTTGAACCCGGAGCTAGGGACACATTGGCTTCTGGGATCACAATCCGCTGGATTTGGCAGAAAGCGGCAGATGAGAGAATCAAAATCAAAGCCGCAAGTAAACTGGACCATTTGTTCATAGAACCTCCGTGGAATGTCGTGCCAGAAATGTCCCAGGGTCCCAGAAGATCCGTTTAGATTCGAAGCACTGAATTCATCGGTGATCTCACGTTTCGCTTGCTTCGCGTTCAGTTTTGCTGTCGAAATTCGTCGGCGCCCGCAGAGACTGTCTGCCACTGATTTTCAGGATTTTGCTCATCGGTGATCGTGTGTACGATCTGCCACAACGTGAGGATGCTCGCTTTTCCACCAGCATAGATCACACCATGACCGATCCAAGCAGTGATTTCCGATCCCCAATTCACGTTGAAGTTGATGAGGTCGCCAGCAACGCTGCCGTAAATATCGAACGGCGGCGTCGGTCCGGGACCGTTCTCCGTGACCATGCTGACGTACTTGCCAGTAAGGGCATTCCCATTCACATCGAGGTCCATGTAAGAACCGAGTTCATTGATCCAATGACCACTGAAGTCGAACGGTGAAGGGGCCACTGTAGGCGTTTTGAAATGCACAAGCTCTGCATGTTTGAGCATCTTTTTCGTCTCCGGTTGATAAGCATTCGAGGGGCGACTTAATAATACTTCGATAAGTTTAGTTACTGGATAAACTTTTCCTCGTTTTTTAGGGGAGGATGTATCCTCCCTTCATTCCAGCCACCAACTATGCCGGCGGCTTCCATGACCCACCTCAGATGGGATGAGAGGACTGCCAAGTCCAGTGGCAGACTGAAATGGCAGTCATTTCACAGGGAGGGCACCACATGAAGGCGACTAAGAAGGTAAAGACGATCTCGAAGATAGCGGTACAGGCTGAAACAGTTGCAGCCGTAGGCATCGACCTGGGCGACCGGTGGAGCCACTGGTGCGCCTTGTCCTGCACAGGGGAAGTGATCGGTCGAGGACGCGTGAAGACTTTGGCCGAGGCGCTATCTGAGGTTGCTGCGGGCTGGGCGGGGATTCCGGTGGCGATTGAGAACGGAACACACTCCGGTTGGATCAGCCGAACGCTAAAGATGGTGGGCTGCACGGTCTGGGTTGCGAACCCTTCGCGCTGGCGCGGCACCGCGCATTCCTCGAAGAACGACGCCAACGACGCCGAAGCGCTCGCTCGCGTGGTTCGGCTAGATCCGAAGCTGTTGTATCCGATCACTCATCGGACTCAACAACAGCAGGAAGACCTTTCCGTGATCCGAGTTCGCGCCCAGCTGGTGAAGGCCAGGACTCTTCTGGTGAACACTGCGCGAGGCGCGGTAAAGAGTATCGGCGCACGCTTGCCGGCGACCGATGCAGATGCCTTCCACAACACGAGTTGGAAGTTTGTGCCGGAGTCCTTGCAGGAAGCGTTGCGTCCGCTCTATCAGTCGCTCGCCACGATCACCGAGCAAGTTCGCGCTCTCGACCGCCAGATTGAGAAGCTCTCGAAAGAGAAGTATCAAGCGACAACTCTGCTCCGCAGCGTGCCTGGTGTTGGACCCCTTACGGCTCTGACATATGTTCTAACCGTCGCCGATACCGCGCGCTTCGATTCCAGTCGTGAGGTCGGTGCCTTTCTCGGCCTACGACCTCGGCAGCGACAGAGCGGATCGCGCAACCCAGAGCTTGGCATCGCAAAGAACGGCGACCACTACCTTCGGAGCCTTCTTGTCGAGTGCGCTCACTACGTGCTGAGTCGCGGTCCGGATTCGGCTATGAAGCGTTGGGGTCTAGGATTGGCACAAGCAGGTCCACCTGCGAAGCGTCGAGCTCTCGTTGCGGTTGCCCGAAAACTTGCCGTCCTTCTTCATTCCTTGTGGAGCAATGGAGAACTGTACTGCCCGTTCCCAAACCAACCCATTTCCGTTGCTGCGTGAGTTCTACCCCAACGTGACAGTTTCACCAGTATGACGATGTGTGGTGACTGCGTCGGCCCGCTTGGTCTTCTAGACCGCACCTCAGCCAGCAGCACCAGATAAAAGATTTGGGAGACGCACCCCATCTTGCACCCAGTCGATTTGACTGATCAGAGTGCGCATGGAAGCGGGTCAGCAACTCTTAAGTCTTGACAACAGGCAGCCCTCTCATGGAAGCGGGACGTTCCCTCCCGCAACGCCCTCCCAATAGATCTCCGTGCTACGCACGCTGAATAAGGAAAACAGGCCTCTCTAGGGGGCGCTGCCCCCCCCGCTCTGCAAGGCCATTCGCCCTCCGGGTTTTGGCTCCCCCACGCTGCGCGCGGTCCCCCCAAAAAGCTCCGCTCGAAGGCCTTTCCGTTTGCTACCCCCGCGTTCGCCACTTGGGCGTCCGGCATGTCCCATGCCGCCGCTTTGCGAGCGGACAAGCAAAAGCAACAGCAACCGCGAGGGGAGTAATAACCATGAGGAAAGCAAACACTAGCAACAGGCCGAGTATCTATCAGACCGTTACCGACCGCATCATTTCCAGCCTCAAAGCCGGGGTGATTCCGTGGGAGAAGCCGTGGAACACACCGCGATTCACGGGCGGCCCCTTCCCGCGCAACTTCTATACGGGCAAACCTTACCGGGGAATCAACATCCTCTTGCTTTGGTCGAGCGACTTCAGCTCTCCATTCTGGCTCACCTTCAAACAGGCGCAGGAGCTAAAAGGCAACGTCCGCAAAGGCGAACGCGGAACGCCCATCGTCTTTTTCAAACAGCTTCCCCACGCCGCGAAGGACGACACAAAGACGGACGAAGACGAGCGCACCCCCTTCGTTCTCTGCCATTACACCGTCTTCAACGTCGAGCAGTGCGACGGCCTCACCCTGCCGGAGATCGTGCAGCCCACCAACGCGCCAGAGATCGACGAGGACGAAACCTGCGAAGCCATCGTGACCGGATGGGAGAGCCGACCCGCACTCCATCTGACGAGCCCCACCGAATACCGCGCCTACTATCGACCGCGCACCGACTCCGTACACATGCCCGCACGTTCCCGCTTTGTGGATGCAGCCCACTACTACAGCACCCTCTTTCATGAGTTAGTCCACAGCACAGGCCACGAAAGCCGCTTGAACCGCACCTTTGGCGACCACTTCGGGGATGAGCTTTACAGCAAAGAAGAGTTAGTCGCCGAGATGGGCGCGGCCTTCCTTTGCGCTATCGCTGGCATTGCCAATGAACACACCGACCGCAACACCAACGCCTACATCCAGAACTGGATTTCCAAGCTGGAAGAGGATAACCGCCTCATCGTCCATGCTGCTGCGAACGCACAACGAGCCGCCGACTGCATCCTCGGGGAAACCTTCGAGGAAAAGACCGATACCACCGACCGCGCCAACGACGAAGAACTGGCGGAGGTTGCGGCATGAAAACCATTCTCGACATTCTGCAAAAGGCCGGGGGGTGGCACCACGGCCTACATCTTCACATCGAAAACCCGCCTTATATGGCGTTGGTCATCGAGGCCACTGACGAGTCCGGCCCATGTGGGCTTCCCGCTCTCTCTGTCTGTCACTACGGAGAACAGAACGGCGATGCCATGCGCGACCCCGAAATGTGCTTCGAGCTTGGCTTTGCCGGGGGCGCACACCTCAACCCCTTCTGTTGGCGCAACGATTACGCGGGCATTGAGCAGTGGAGCCGCTTCATCCGCGATGCCCATTACTGCTATCACCCGCAGCTACACGCCGAGCATGAACGCTTCGCCAAGCTGTGGGACAAGAACCTGCGACAGCAGGGCTTCGCCGATGCCTTCGAGCCGCAGCGAAAGCAACACGCCTAAACCAAGTTTCCCGCCTACGAAGCGGTGACAGGGCAGCGTGTCCGCTTCACAACCCCAACCACCAACCACAGCCCAAGGAGCGCATCATGCAGAACAGCAGCGAATTCCAATACATCGCCATCGACCAGCTTTTTGAATCCAAGACCAATCCACGCAAGACGTTCGACCAGAAGAAGCTGGAAGAACTGGCCGAGTCCATCCGGTCAGGCGGACTCATCCAGCCCATCGTCGTCCGTCCCAAAGACAACGCGTTCGAGATCGTTGCAGGTGCGAGGCGCTTCCGTGCGGGACAGCTTGCCGAAGAGTTCTCACTCCCCGCCCGCATCAAAGAACTCACGGATGCCCAGGCGCTTGAGTGGCAGCTTGTCGAGAACTCGCAGCGCGAAGACGTACACCCCTACGAAGAGGCCCAAGGCTTTCAGAACTTGCTTGATCTTCCGGGCTACGACGTTGCAGCGTTGGTCGAGAAGTCCGGCAAGAGTGCCAGCCACATCTATGCGAGGCTGAGTCTGTTGCAGCTTATCCCCGCAGTAGCAGAGGCATTCCAGCAAGAGCGCATCACCGCCAGCCATGCAGCGTTGATTGCGCGTCTACCGCAGGAGCATCAGGCCGACGCGTTCGACAATTGCTGGCGCAAGGACTGGCAGGACAAGGAAGCCCACCTGCTTCCAGCCAAGCACCTTAGCGCATGGATTCAGTCCAACCTCTATTTGAATCTTGCCGACGCTCCCTTCGACCGCGAAGACCCAAGCCTGAACCCAACGGCCGGAGCTTGCGTCACCTGCCCACGGCGCAGCGGATACAACACCTCACTGTTTTGCGACGTGCAGGGTGACCAGTGCCTTGATGCGCCGTGCTATCACGGGAAAGTGGCCGCGCACCTTGACCGCGAGATTGCCGCCCATCCCGGCCTTGTCCTTATCGAGAATGGGTGGCGCAGCCCCAAGGAACAGCGACCGGGGGCCGTCCAACTCGGCCACGTCCGCCAAATCGAAACGGTCATCGACAACCCCGATGCCGAACCCGTCATGCCCTGCGACGCCGCGAAACCCGCCATCATCGTTTACGGAAAGAACGTAGGCACTACGCTCACTGTTTGCACCGACCATAGCTGCCCGGTGCATGACCCCGAAACTGCCTCACGGCTGGCGGAAGAACAGGCCGAAAACCCCGCCCTTGTCATGGCTCTTATTCCGGATGAAGAAACCGAGGAAGAAGCCGCCGAGCGCGAACGCGAGTATGCGCAACGCAGACAGGAATATGAGGAAGAGCAGCAGCGTAAGGAAGAAGAGCGCAAACTGCAAAACCAGCGTGAGCATGAGGCGCACGAGGCCGAGCGCGCCCGCCTTGTGGAATTGCACAAGACACGGCTCACCACCGTAGAGCGCATCGTCGCCGATGCTCCGTCGATGTTCAGTGCGCTTCAACTGAGGACGTTTCTTACCGCCCTCATCCACCTTGACCCCTATATGTTTGAGGACATCGCCGAACAACAAGTCGCCGATGACGAGAACAACCAGCAGAGTGCAGAGGAAATACTGGGTGTCTTGCTTGCCAGCACTTCCGATGACAAGCTGACGGGGTTTGCCCTCCGCTTAGTCCTCACGTCGCACGCAGCTATCCCGCGTCAAGGCGAGTTCGACTGCCTCGCCGACGCCGAAGCCATGTTCGTTCCGGCTCCGCCGACGAAGGGCGGTAAGGCTAAGAAGGCCAAAGCTCCTACGCCCATCAAAGAAGCAAAGAAGGCTGTAGCAGGCTCAACGTCCGCAAAGAAGAACGCAACCCGAAAGAAGGCAGCTTAGAACCACTCTCGCATCAAGGCCCTGGATTCGTCCGGGGCTTTCTTGCGGGCGCGCCGGGAGAACCCCCCTCGGTTTCTCCCGGAACCCTCATTCCCCTTGCTTCCGGCCTTCGCTCGACGGCGACGCGGCAGGACGACGTTCCCCCTTCCTGCACCATCCCCTTTGCTGCGCAAAAAAACGCGCCTTCCTAGCGACGACTGCTATGTGCGCGCAATCTTACGAGGGTCTACTTGGCTCCTCTAATCCTTTGAGCTCAAAAACACACCCGCGCTACGCACAACCGTCTACCCGTGAAATCAGATAGGTCCCTAGGAGCTAACCTGCTTCTGCGGTGGCCTAATTACTCGATGGCGAGTTGATTCAGAGTTGTCTGCATAACCGACATCCCATGCTCCATCAGTTCGTCGACGGCAGGTGTCGCCGCATCGGGCAAGAAATCGGCTGTCCATATAACACGCGCGCCACCATCTGCCCCTCCTTCGATCTGAGCCGCCCCGTTGTGGTGGGAAAGGAGGCCACCAGTCGCAGTCCACACGAGTCGCCGTACTTGGTCGTCGTTGGTAACAATGCGCTCACGAACCTTGCTGCCGTTCGCGAAGGTCACAATCCGGGCGTCGCCGTCCAACTGCGTATCGGTGATAAAACCAGGAACTAGACGTGTGTGGAGCGCTCCGATGTCTCGCATTGCGTCCCAAGCCTGTTCAACACTAGCTCGGACCGAGATTTCTTTTCTGATGGATGCCATATTCACAATTCGCATGAGCCCGAAAGTTCGAGCCACATGCAGTAACTCCTCTTTTTTAAGATCGGCACGTACCATTGAATTGCGTTGACGTGCCGAACCTATACTGGATGAACGAGGAGGCAAAGGTCTTGGGGAAAATTGCTGTCCAATCCAAACCACCCGATGCTCGGGTACTCGCGTCTGGTCAGGGTTGGAAGGTCTGCGACGTCATTTGCGCCGCTGGCCCCAGCGATCCCGCGTTTGAGGAGCAACACTCTCAGCTTTCGCTCGCGGTCGTCATGAACGGTACCTTTCAATACCGGACATCCACGGGTTGCGAGTTGATGACTCCTGGCTCCATACTGCTTGGGAATACCGGCGAATGTTTCTCTTGTGGGCATGAACATGGCGTCGGTGATCGATGCGTCTCATTCCATTACTCGGATGGATTTACTGAGCAGGCAGGATTCGATCCGAGACGGCAGCTATTTCGCATTCCGCGAATTCCCGCCCTCCGCGCCATGTCTCCCCAAGTGGCCCGAATCGCCGGCACTCTGACCCGCGAGCCCGATCAAGCCACATTCCAGGAGGTCGCGTTCGAAATCTTCGATAAGGCGATGAAGCTTCAACATGGAAGCCTCGTAAGAAGGCGCTCCACAGACACTGCCTCTTTAGGCAGGGTCACGCGCGTACTGCGCGCGATGGAAGCATCCCCCGAAGCGCCGCATACGCTCGCTGAGTTGGCAGCAGAAACACGTCTTAGCCCTTGGCACTTCCTGCGGTGTTTTGAAGAGATGACGGGAACCACACCAAAGCAGTTTCTTTTACGGACGCGTCTGCGCAAGGCGGCCCTGGCACTCAAACAGGACTCCACGAAGATTCTGGATATCGGCTTCGATTGCGGTTTCGGTGACGTATCGAACTTCAATCACGCGTTTCGTCGGGAATTCGGTATAAATCCGCATTCGTATCGATCTACTTGAATGGACGATCCATCGTACCGTTCTCTAGTCTTTTTGAAAATCTCTGGAACGTGCTTGCTTACGTCGTCGTAGGCCCGGTTGCTAGGCAAACGAAGCCGGCTACTGCGGAAGCAGGCCCAGACCGATGTTGCGTGTGATCTTCCAGGCACCGTCTGGGCGCCGTTCCCACACTGTCAGATAGTATCCGCCACCGGGATGATGCAGTCCGCGGCTGTCGACCGTTTCCAGGAGACTTGATCCCCATTCGATGACCTTTCCGTTGAGGAACTGCGCCCCGAGTTGGGTCACCTTGCCGCCGGTGATCTTTGTTCCTTTTGCGAAACGCGCACGCAGAGCGTTTTCAAATGCCGGCAGCCCCTGCGTAATGTTGCCGTTCGCATCAATGAAGAGCGTCTGCTCCGTGAATGCACCACAAGCGCGGTCGAGGTCTTGCGATTCGAGTCCTGGCACCCAAGCTGCATTGCCCTCATCAATGGCGCGTTGCGCGTCGGCAGGAACAGGTTGTGGTTGCTGAGCAGCGGCAATAGGAATTGCGACAAGTAGGACCAGACTTAGAACGCGCATAGAATCCACATTATCAACGAGCGCACTGATTCATTTCGCTATCGGACGAAATTTGGCGGAGTAGCACCGCGCAAAACACGGCCTAGCGAAATCGTGAGAGGACACAGTTGCTTATCTTCATCTACTTCAGACCAGACACGTCGTAAATAGAGCGAAGCCGCGCGTAGAGAGACCAAAAAAACGTCATTAAGATCAGTTCCCGCCATGCCTTGCCCTTCAGGGATTAGCGGGGACCGGAGGCTGCGTCGATGTAGCTCTGAATTGCGTTCCCGATGGACTTGACGATTTCCTCCTCAGTCAATTCCACCGCGGCGGGAAGCTGAAGCACGTACCGCAGGAAGGCAAGGCCCACAAGTTGGGTAGCTATCAAAATCGCGACCCGTGCGCGCTGCTTCGGCGGAATTAGCCGATCGAGCGCCGGTTTCACCTGTTGGGTGTACACGGTAATCAACTTTTCTCTGCCGTCTGGATGAGTCACAGATAACCGTAACAAGGCCGGAAGATCGCCCGCCGCACCCCGGTTCTCCCAGCGGTCAAGAAAGGTGTGAACGATCAACTCGCCAGCGTTCGGACGGTCGGCCTTGGCAAAGTCCGGCAACTGGAGGCTGAATTGAGAAGAGGCTGCAAACAGAGTCTCTTTACTCGTGTAATAGCGCATTATCATCGACGGATGAATGTCGGCCATCTCCGCGATCGTGCGAACGGTGGCTCGCTCGTAGCCCAGGGTAGCGAACGCCTCACGCGCCGCTTCGAGTATCCTCGCCTTCGTTGCCCCCGAGTTCCTTGGATTTTTACGCTTCACAAGTCACCGACCCTTTTGACGATATGCGCCGAATCCAGTATAAATGTAATCAAACGTATGCAAACACGTGTTTGCATACGGAGGACCAAACATACATGACTACAGCGCGTTCGATATTCGTAACTGGATCTTCTAGCGGTATCGGTAAAGCGACTGTTCTACGACTCTCCGCGAATGGGTGGCGGGTATTCGCCGCAGTGCGAAAGGAGCAGGACGCCGATTTGCTGCGCGAGCAATCCCGCAATCGGGTTGAAACCGTGTTGCTCGATGTTAGCGACGAAGAGTCGATACAGGCCGCAGCGAAAGATGTGGGATCTAGATTAGGTAATGTTGGCTTGGACGCGCTCTTCAACAATGCCGGTATGGGCGACGTCTCCCCGATTGAGTTCACAACGATCGACTCGATCCGAAAGGTTTATCAAGTAAATCTCTTCGGCCAAATCAGCGTGATTCAGTCTTTCCTGCCGCTTCTTCGAAAAGGGAGAGGACGTATCGTGAACACGGGATCGGTAGGTGACCACCTTGCGCCGCCGTTCGCAGGGGTCTTATCGAGTTCAAAGGCGGCGTTTGCTTCCGTCAGCTCGGCACTCCGGCTGGAGTTGCGTCCCCAAGGCATACACGTCATCGTGGTCGAGCCGGGTTCGATTAATTCGCCGGCAGTCGATAAGACTTTGGGTGGTGTCGCGAATCAGATCAACGCGCTTCCTCCCGAGGGAGCCGCCTTGTATGCCGTGGCGTTTCGGCGAATGGTGACTGCCTTTACCAAAAACGAAAAGGCCGGAAGCTCCCCGGATGTTGTCGCAAAAGTTGTGGAACGAGCACTGAATGCGCGGTCGCCGAGGACACGTTACCCGGCAGGTAAGGATTCTGTCCTGCTGATTACCCTCGCAAAAATCCTCCCCGAAAAGCTCCTCGACCTCGCCATCCTGAAGAAATTTTGCCTGCCGGTAAAGTTCGGCCAAGCCGTTGAGTAAAGCCGGAACCAATCCACTGCAAAGGGGGGCGTATGTGCGCAGCATCCTGATCATCCAGTCGCGAGATGAACCAAAATCATCTTTCAGCGAGTAACGTCACCAAACGGATCAACGCTTCACGATCAGGCCCATTCAAACGCGTCAGCATCAACCGACAGGTTTCAACCTGATTTGCGCGTATCTTCGCTACAAGACGATTACCGACCTGCGTCAGCCCGATGTGGACCATGCGTCGATCTCCAGGCAACCGTTCGCGCCTGATCAGACCACGCTGTTCCAGACGGTCCAATGCAGAAGAAATCGTAGATATGGGAGTCCCCAACGACTGCGCAATCTTGCGCACGCTCCATGTCTCCGGGCCTGAAATCATCACCAACAAGCCCACGTCGTTGACGTGAAGATCGGCATAAGGGCTTCCAGCCACGATACTCGGCTCTAGTTTGAAGCGCAGCAGCAATGCGGCGATGCCCACATCGAGAGATGTAGCCTGCTGATCGCTCACTGGGCCGCGCGGGGAAGGGGACTTTTTCATTTTGTCATGATAGTGCATTCACCTTAGACGCAAGACCGTCTACTTGCTCTGGGTCAGACTCATCCACCGAAACGCATGCACGGTTTGCCGGAAAACACGGTCTGCAACTCCGATTGACAAGGGCGAACAGCTTGGATATGCTACGAAGATCGTAATATCGGAGACTCGTAACATGCGAAGCCCTCAAAAGTTTGCCTTGTGGATGTTGATGGCATCCCCCGCTATCTTTTCGATCTCCGTCAACGCACAGGTTTGTCCGCCACCGTCAGGCTTTACCAATGGGCCACACCCGATAATCGCGGGTCCCGGCCAGCTCGTTGCACATACCGAAGAGATCACCGTGGCACACTCACTTGCGGAAGTGATGGACAGGAACGCTAAGGTTGAACTCAAAGATGCGATTCACAAAGCCGGTTCGCTGCCAGGCGTTGTTGGGATATTCCCGTTAGGTACGATTCCATTTCCGCGTCCTGGATCTCGACACATCGTTTGCCTCAGCGATGGGTCGACTCTCTTAGAGCAGTCACTTGAAGAAGAGCATTCAAGTACCTTTTATCGTTTTCGCTACACCGTCTGGAACTATACAAGCCCAAAAGCCAAGCCCATCGAATATGCAGTCGGCGAGTTTCGTGACACTCAGATCGATTCAGGTCACACCCACATCGTTTGGACGTATTCCTTCCATCTAAAAGAGAACGCATTCCCCGGATACCTTGGAGCTTTCGGCCGCTATTTGTTCCGGGTGACCTTCCTCGACCGGGATTATGCGGCTATGATGCGGGCCTCACTGCATGCGAACTCTTGACCTAGTTGCAATCCGAATGTTTGGATTGCTTTTTCCTTCGATAAGACGTGGTAACTCCAACACCGCGAGAGTCTCTTGAACACCATAACCATCGCATCGAACTTTGAGTATCGTCATCGCCATATCATCATCATTCTGGGCTACGCGTTGGCATACGCGTGCTACAACCTGGATCATCTCAACGCCCTCTATGCAGTCATGCCCTCGCATCTGGGAGTGCAGCAAAAGGACCTGATTGTTCGTTTGCTCTATAGTGCGGCCACTGTGACTGCAGCGGCGAGTGCCATACTTCTTACAGCAGCGACGGCATACCGACCGGACGGCACGTCTTCGAAGCGCAACCATCTCCAAATCGACGGTCCATTTCGATATGTTAGAAATCCACACTACTTGGGCTACTTTCTCCTGCTCACAGCGTTGGGAACATTCCAGAGCCGCCTCGGTTTGCCTGTAATGCTGATGGTGGAAACCGTTTTTCTTGTTCGGCTCATGGGACACGAAGAAATGTTGCTGGAACGAAAGTATCGTGAATTCTTCGTGCACTATCGGCAAGCCGTGCCTCGCATTATCCCTTCGCTTCGGGCAAGAATTAAGGCGAGTCGCGAAGTGCCTCTATGGCGTCTCGCGTTTTGGAAAAACGCATTCCAATGGGCGTGCGTAATCACATTGCTCGCTTTCGCGGCTACCCTAAGCGACTCAGTGGGTTATGCTTTCACCGCGATTGCCATTGCCATAGGTGTTGTATCGAGGCTTACTAACCTCTTTCCGCCCACGCAGTACAAACCGAAATAGGGGAAAATCTAATGATTTTGGTTTTAGGAGCAACTGGAGGCACCGGCCTTGAGGTAGTAAAACAAGCCATCTCCCGACAGTGGAAGGTGAGGGCTTTGGTACGTTCCCCAGATCGTCTGGCATCCTTCGAACGGGACATCGAGATTCAACAGGGAGATCTAACAAGCCAAACCGATTTAGCTACTGCACTTCAAGGTATTGATGCGGTCGTTTCGGCATTTGGCCCTAGAAATCCTGTGCCCCATCATGAAGAAGATCTCCTTTCGAGATTTTCAGTCGCTTTGATATCGGCGATGGGAAAGACGCAAGTCAAGCGAGCGGTATTGGAATCGACGTCATTTCTCTTTAAAGACGCCGTTTTGCCGCCAGCCCATCTGTTCGGGCGAATGTTCTTCGCAAATCGGGTCCGCGACAGCATTGCCATGGAGGACAGCTTCCGTAGCAGCTCCACCGACTGGACATTCATTCGCCCGACACGCCTGACGGACGGGCCAAAGACCGCTAAGTATAGAAAGGCCGTTGGCAGACTTCCGCACTTTGCTTTTCGCATTTCCAGAGCCGACGTGGCCGATGCTATGTTGACCGCATTGTCTGACCCGTCGGCTCTACGGGTAGCTATCGGGGTTACCAGCTAAGACATCTTCGAACGGCCACAATGTCGGGCCGTCGTACGGACGCATGCTGGATGCTTCCTTAGCGGCCGTAGACAACCCGCCGCTGACCTCGGTTTCCAGAACCAGAGAGAGGAGCAATATCCATGACGTTCGGCGTCCTTCTAACTTTTCATAGCCTGCTGATCGTCGGTCTTTCGTTTACCCTCGGCGCAGAAATGCTTACACTCTGGCAATGGATCAAGTGTGTACGTCCGAATGATGCAATGCTGTCTCCTCGAAAGCTAAGTGCGTTTGCGGTGGCGCAGGTGGGTTTGCTCGTCCTTATTCAGCTTTCGGGCAGTATCCTGACGTCGCGCGAGAGCGGATGGTCATCTGCATGGCCGAAGGTAGCGAGTGCTGGAGTTTTAGCAATCGTCCTGCTGTCAGTTGTAAGCGCTTGGATCGTTCAAACGATGCGGAAACCTGACGGTAGCATAACGCGTGCGACTGTTCTTACGTTCTGCCGCCTGTTGGTGGCGTCTATGATTGCTCGTACATGGCTCATCTGCACCGTTTTGGCCATCGTGTCTCTGAAACCATCCACACAAGTTTGTCTAATGGCAACGCTCGTCGCGGTCCCAATCAGCGTCCTAAGTTCGTGGCTCCTTACTTTTCCATCTAAAGGAGAACTCCCTTCAAGGGACACCGACCGATGATTCGCTCCCTTACAGCTTAGAATCAATTCGTAGACCCGTAAATGGGCCGATGAGTCAATGGCGTTCAACAACGTATCAGTGCGCGCTGCGGCTCGTGCCTAGCACATGATGTTTTGATCCACTTGCGGCCGTAATTAATCCGAGGCCAATGTATACCGTGCCAGAAACATATTTCTCGTTGCGCAGGAACGTTTTGTTGCGCTGCAACCAGCCAGCTGCCGATCCCGCAGTCATTGCCCATAGACTGTCAGTGATGAGAGCTAAGAGCGTCACGATCAGGCCCAGGGTGAGGAATTGAAGGCTCACGTTTCCTCGTGCCGGATTGACGAACTGCGGAAGGAAAGCAAGAAAGAAGATCGCTGTTTTGGGATTAAAGACTTGGACCAGGACCCCCTGTGTGTATACATGGCGCAACGATCTCGGCGGGACCTGCTCTATTTCGTCATCGGGGATGGAATCTTCGCGTAGTTTGTTGATTCCCAGGTAGATAAGATAGATGGCGCCAGCATATTTGACGAATGAATATGCCACTGCTGAAGAGACCAGAAGCGCCGACAATCCACAGGTCGCTGCCATGACGTGTACCAATCCGCCTGTATAAATTCCAATACAAGACGCCAAGCCCGCCTTGCGACCCCGGTCGATACTGCGAGCAACGATGTAAAGAACAGATGGCCCTGGAGTGATCAGCAACACGAGCGCCGCGGCTATAAACAAAAACAGCTCGCGTGAAGGAGGCAAAATATTCATACTAGGGAAGCTCCTTGGTGATTTGAGATCGACGGTACATAACGCGAAGACGCCTTTGCTAGTAGCAAAATCACCATTTATTGTTCGCGCAAAAGCGAGGAAGGATCGGCTCGCAATGCGCGAATTGCTGGAATCCATGTCGCCACCAGCCCAACAAAGAACATCGCCAGAATTACCCCACCTAATACGAACGGATCACGAGCACTCGCCTCATACACGATTGACGAGAGCAGTTGCGGCGCAGTCATTCCCAAAAAGAGTCCTGCAATCGAACCAATCACGAGTAATCGAAACGCTTTGCCAACGGCTGCGTTCAGAACACTCCTAGAATTGGCACCCAAAGCAATACGGATTCCGAACTCACGTAGCCGTCTACTTACCGAATATGAGGTCATGCCAAAGATTCCCGTAATCGCGAGCATCACGCCTAACGCCCCTAACACGCCAAGTGTAACGGTCGCCACGCGGGAAGCAAAAAGGGCTCCGTTCAACTCGCCATTCCAATTCTTGACAGTGAAAGGCAAGCCGGCATCCAATTCTCGAAGTCTGCTTTCCAAGGCCTCTGCCATTTCCTGCGGATCGCGACTTGTGCGTGCCACGAGCCAAGTCGAGCTGGAAGGCGACTGCATGATAGGGAGAAAAACGGCTGACTGTTTCTCCTCTGTAAGGCTTCTATATTTTCCATCTTCGACCATACCCACGACTTGAATGCGGGTGCCGTCTGTCAATTTGTAATAGAGACCAACGGGATTTGCCTTAGCGCCGAAGACTTTGTGGGCAAACTCTTCATTGATGACCGCTACGCGGGGTGCATTCTTGTCATCATGCCAAGTAAAGCTTCTTCCTGCCATTAGTGTTGTCCCAGCCGCTTCGAAATATCCAGGAGATACATTCTGGGCTACCGCCTCGGCAGCCTCGTTTGATAGGCGCCGGTCCGGCTCCCCGTCTCGAAATACCGGAACGTTGTCCGGATTTTCCCTACTCAATGGCAGCATGTCTGAAAATCCCGCAACCGTGACTCCCGGAATATCCATCACCGCATTCAGCATGCGCTTTTGCATTACAGAAGCAGCGTCTCCCGCGTATCCCGCCATGTCCAGATCTGTGTCAACTACCATCGCGTTCTGCGGTAGAAAGCCGAAGCTGCTATGAAGGGAGCGGGCTAAGCCTCGAACGGCAAGTAGCGAAGCTGAGACCAGGACGGCACAAACCGCGATCTGAACGATGAGCGCTATATCTCGAGTCGTGACTCTTCGTCCGATTGTGCCGGTCGATCCCGCCTTGATGGCTTCATAGGGATTCACCCGAAGCACCTGTCGAACCGGAACCATTCCGAAGATAAGTCCGCTTGCTAAAGAGAGCAGCAAGGTTACGCCATATACCTTTGCATCGGGATTAACGGGGATGTGAATGGGGAACGTTGGCAAAGATTGCCATGCACTCAACCAGCGCAAAAGTACAATGCCGCCCGCCAGTCCCGCACCGCCACCGACCAATGAGATGATGACTGCCTCAGTCAGAAACTGCCGCAGAATCCGTTTGCGGCTCGATCCAAGCGACAGTCGCATTGCTATCTCTTTCGTCCGATCCGCGGCTCGGGCCGCGAATAAACTTCCCAGGTTCGCGCAAGCAGCCAAGAGGATGAGGCTCGCTAGCAGCATCAACATTGTAAGGAAAGCCCGTGTCGGACGGCCCAGCATATCTCCCATCAACCCGGGACGTACCAACGAGAAGCTCATTTGGTCGTCATCTTTTGGATAGGTTTTCGCTAAATAGGCTGCGACGAAATTTAGATCGGCCATTGACTGCGCAGGAGTGACTCCGGTTTTTAATCGAGCTACTAATTGAATGCCTCGCGCGCCGTGCGCAGTCAGATCGTTTCCGCCCCCAACCTGCCTATCGTTTACCATCGGCACCCAGAAATCGGGAACAAAATATAGCTCAGTGCCGCCGAAATCTGGAGGGGCTACTCCCAGAATTGTGAATGGATGCTTATTTACCTGAATCGTTCTCCCGACTACACCGGTATCACTTAGAAAGCGGCTACGCCAGAAAGCGTAGTTAAGTACGACGTAGGGCGCGCTATCGAGGCCATGCTCATCGGAACTGTGAAAGAACTGGCCAATGTAGGGCCGGATGCCCAGCACATCGAAATAGTTACCACTTGCTTCATAAAGCCATGCAGTTGCGGCGTGGCCGTCGCCAACGTTCAATCCGGCCCTCGTTACGCTATACGCCGCGATCCCGCTCAAGCTCCGGTTTCGATCACGCAGGTCGAGGTAATCGGGATAAGACTGCATGGGCGAATTGTCCTTTCCATGCTCCACGGTATAGAGGTTGTGCGCCTGCGGGACATTCAGAGGACGCAGAATGAGTCCATTCAATACGCTGAAGACAACAGCGTTCGTCCCGATTCCCAGCGCCAGGGTTAGGACAGCAACGGCGGTAAAATTCCGCGACCGATAAAACATGCGGAGACCGAAGCGAATGTCCTGCAGAAGGTTTTCGATAAATTGTCCCGCCATCGCTTCGTGGCTCTCCTCTTTAAAACGCTGGTAACTGCCGAACTCGACACGCGCTCGGCGTTCGGCTTCCGCGCGGGAAATGCCGGAACGTTCGAGATCGTCAGCCCGATGTTGAATGTGGGAACGGAGTTCCTCTTCCATCTCGGTGCTGATCCGGGTAGGTTGAAAAAACGTCGATGCGAGTGAGCGGAAATATGCGATGAGTTTCATAGCTCTTCTGGTGTCGCGGCGAGCGCAGTAGACATGGCTACAGCCAAGCGGTGCCAGCCATTCTGAAGCGATGATGGAGTAACGCATGGAGTTTCTGGGTGTGAAGTCTGCGGCGAGGCGATGCGCTCGCAATGTGCCTTCGTATCTCCCGCCGATCCGTTCGATTGCTTCCCTCGAACGCTCGTTCCGTACGTCCGTATGCAAACAGACACGTACTACCTGCCAGTTCTCGAAAGCATTCGTTTCACTCCAATTGCCGACAATGACGCCAAGTCGAGCTGCGCACCTTGTAAACCCATAAGGACATTCAATGGTCGATCGATCGAATTGACGACAGTAGTAATCTCCGCCTCAGAAGTGAGGCCCGGAGCATAGAGGACATCGGCGCCGGCACGTTGATACGCTTGAAGTCGCTTGAGGGTATCCGGCACTCGTGGTGGCCAGTGCCTCATAACCCAAGTAAGCTAGCAACCGAGCGGTGCCCGTATCCCACGGATTCGGGATGATGAACGGATGGTCACGCTCATGGAGAGCGTGAAAGGCTTGTCCTTTAGCGGCCTGAGTACTCACCTTCTTATGTCCTTCCCGAAGGCTTCGCTTCAAGTTCGAAGGTGTCCTCGACCACTTCGACGAAGTTTCTTTCTTCGCGAATTATGACCTTATTCGATTGTGCCATCGCAAAGTTAGCACGTGCCTCAGGGTCTGCTTTCAGCCGCTCTCGATATTTTTCGTATGAAGTAAGACTATCGAAGGCAATCAATCCCCAGGCGACATCGTTCGTACCCTCGTAGGGCATGAAGTAACCCACGAGATGTCCGCCACAGCGAGGAATGATTCGCCCCCACGCTTGTGCGTATGTTTTGAATGCATCCCGTTGGTAGGGATCTATCTGATATCGGATCACGCAGGTGATTGTCACGAATGTTCCTCTTTCTTTATTGGTGCTTCGGTCCTCGGTTTCCAGGGCGACCGCCGCGTATGCGGCAGTCATACCCTTGAGCAGCTCCCGTCGGTTCATCAAGAATTCCGAAAGATTGGAAGTTCGCATAAGGCTGAGTATTTCGCAAAGATCACATCAACACTTCGCTTATACTCAAACTATGAATGTAGGTGATTCCACCGACCTGGCAGTGGCCAAGGTCGCATCCGCCATCGGTGAACAAGCTCGCTCTCGGATGCTTTTCAGCTTAATGGACGGTCACGCGCGCACCGGAACCGAACTGGCCATCATCGCAGGAGTGAATCCTTCAACGGCTAGCGTCCACCTCGCCAGATTGAAGAAAGAAAGCTTAGTCAGCGTTCTGGTGCAGGGGAAACACCGCTATTACAGCCTCTACGATCTAAATGTCGCGAGCGCCCTTGAAGCTTTAGCGGTAGTAGCAGGAACTCCACGGCCGACGTTTCGACCGAGTACGCCCCTCCGTTTTCGCAGTGCTCGGACTTGCTACGATCACATGGCAGGAACAGTTAGCGTCCTGCTCCATGACCACCTCAAGAAGATCGACTGGATTTATGCCGACGATCGGGTTGTGAATAACGATTACAATCTAACGGCCGTCGGCGCCAAGGGTTTGGAATCACTCGGAGTTGACGTCGAAGAAACACGAAAGCTACGAAGACGATTCGCTTTTGGCTGTCTTGACTGGAGTGAGCGCAAGCCCCACATTGGCGGCGCACTTGGCGGGGCGATCCTGAAAATGCTGCTCAGACGAGAATGGGCCACTCGAGATTTAGACAGTCGCGTGTTGAGCATAACTCGCCTCGGACAGCGGGAGTTTCGCTCTCGTTTCGATCTGCAAGTCTAACGAACCTGAATATCCGAACGGGACCGCCTTCAAAGCGTCCGTACGAGAAAAAGCGCCGCTCCTGCGAATCCTCGCTCATTCTCTGTCCGTAGCGTTCCTCCAATAATAGGTTAGACTATGAAAACGAATGTTTGCAAACACTCGTTTACAGGAGATCGTACGCTCACGGCAATGCTCCGTAACGCGGCCATGGGGCTTCTGGGGCACCTCCCCGTAGCCCAGCACATCATAGCCACAAAACTTGCCGAACTCGACAGCCGGTAAGCAATGCTCACGCAGGTCGCGCCACGCTGTCATCGGAGCTGGCGTTGAAAGCCTGAACAGCGAGAAACGCCGGTACAGTTTTCTTGAAAGTCAGCAACGGTCATTACTACCAGTCTTTCTAAGGCACCAAGCATAGGCGAACGTTTATGGAGGAGATTCTATGTCGTCGAAGTCATTCACCGGAGTTGTTCACTTTTTACTAGCCAGCGCTCTTGTCGCACAAACGCCCCATATGTCCTGGATGAATGAGCCGAAACAGTGGTCGGAGCATGGCGACGTCATGACTGCGACGGTTGAACCAGGTACGGATTTCTGGCGCGTTACGCACTACGGATTTATCCGTGACAACGGACCGTTCTACTCTCAGGAGCAAACAGGCGACTTCATCGCCACAGTTCACATCAGAGGCCACTACCGTGAGTTATTTCACCAGGCTGGCTTAATGATCCGGATCGATGAGAAAAACTGGATCAAGACGGGAATCGAGTATGTCGACGGTGTCCAGAATGTGAGTGCTGTCGTGACCCGCGATGTTTCGGACTGGTCTGTGGTTCCTCGTACAGACAGTCCCGAAGCGGTCTGGCTACGTCTGACGCGGAAGGACGATTTCGTTCAGATCGAATATTCCTTCAATGGCACTACCTTCGAAATGCTGCGGTTGGCGTACTTTCCTCCCAAAGTAAAAGTCCAAATCGGCATGGTGGCGGCAGCTCCGGGAAAACAAAATTTTTCGGTGAGCTTCGATCATTTTTCAATTAAGACATTGAAGGAATGAACGCGTGAAAGACCGTGAGCAGTTTTTTATTACGCGGGTCTTCGTGGGTTACAAAGCCAACGTTCTATGTCTCATCGCTTGTCCGTCAAATGTGATTTGTTGGGCCTTACATCTGCGGCCTTTTAACTGTCCCAGGAGGACAGCTTCTCGGGATAAACACGGCCATAGGCCCAGTATGTTGATCGGATCGTTCGGAGAAGCCAACAATCTCGCTGAATCAAGAAGAGTCAGAGAAATGCGAAGTTCAGAGAGTTTCGGTCGCGGAGATTGACTCCTGATATAGAGGTTTGTTCGTCGAGCGGTGACCATTCGGCCACGAACGAAGCGAGTGTAACCGAGGTTTGATGTACTGACCAATAAACGAAGGCGAGAAACCATGAATTGATTCAACGCATTAGCCGTTATTTTGTCTTGTACAACCTTCGGTCCAACACAAATAGCATGCTGAAATTTGGGCTCAACAGATTCCACACGAATCCCATCTTCTTGGGCGGAAAGGAAAGTTCATTATGTCAGTCAGATTTAGCAGGGCACGAGAGGTCAAAAGCCCAATGATATATCGCATCTTCATCGCGGGATCACTGACGGCATTAGCGGACGGAGCTTTCGGAATTGTCCAAGGTTGGATCGCTGGAGTACCGCGGCCTGTCGCCCGCTTCTTCCAGGGCATTGCTTTCGTGATCATGGGGAAGCGTCCGGACCACGGTGGCGTTCAGGCAGTTTTGTTGGGTCTTGCTTCGCATGTAGTCGTAGCCTTATGTTGGGCTGCTCTCTTCTCCATTCTGATGGGATATTCGCGTTGGGTGCGCCAATTACTAAAATCGAGCTCTGGTACCGTTCTTCTCGGCATCGTATATGGCCCTCTCATTTGGACCGCAATGTCGCTTTTAGTGATCACACCACTTGTTCACCATCTTCCTGTATTCGGAAAAAGCTGGTGGATTGAGTTCGTAGGACACATCGTGTCGGCTGGCCTCCCAATTTCTTGGACTTTCCGGAAATATACATGGAAGAGCTTAAACAAAGGACAGCTGCCGGGAGATGCTCTTGGATAAAAGAGGCAAATTGTCAGAAAACTTGAGGCATTCACGTGCCTGATGCAGAAGGGACAATTCCAAACGGTAAGTCGCGGCAAAGAGGTTGGAAACGAGTTGCCTGGTCTCAAATTGACCAGGGAAACATTCACTTCGTTTGCGCCCGCTGAGCAGCAACCGTTTACGGAGGAATATCTATGTCGAATCGGAGCAATGCGAGGACTCAGCAGGAGGCACCCTTCTCCACCGATGCCTCCGAGATCCTCGACGAATTGAAACGTACGTTACTCGCTTTACCCACCGCTCAGATCGATTCAGCAGTGCAGAGTCTGCAAATTGCCCGCCGCGTCTTCTTCGTTGGAGCAGGCCGGAGTCGTCTTGCGCTTGAAATGGCAGCGATGCGGATGATGCACCTCGGATTGACGGTTTTCGTCGCTGGTGAAGTGATTACGCCGGCGATTGAGCGAGGGGACCTTCTCGTCGTGGCTTCGGGATCAGGGACCACAGCGGGCCCCGTGCACGCCGCACAAGTGGCTAAGAAGGTAGGCGCGAAAATCTTAGCGATCACAACGGCGTCAGCCTCAGAACTCGCGACTTTATCAAGTTTCGTGGTCATTATTCCAGCGGCCGTGAAGCAGGGAAACCAAGCCACAATTTCCATTCAGTATGGTGGAACACTCTTTGAGCAAACGGTTCTTATACTCATGGACATACTCTTTCACAAGATGTGGCACCAGCTAGGCGAATCCGCAGAAAAGCTGTGGAAACGACATGCAAACCTTGAATGAGACCAACCAGCGTCCTGAATTGCGGAATTCAAAAAGTTCTGCTTGAGGTGCCTGACACACTCGTGAATGTCATTTTCATTATTTCTTTGAGAGCGCCCCTTTTAGGGGACGCGGAATTGGAAACTCGCCACCGGCAAACGTTATACACGCAGCAGGGCAAGAAGATGGATCTTCATGCGATGGGCGGCGGGCTTTTCGACTGCGGCAGGTGCGAGAGAGGACCTAGGTGCGATAATTTCTCCGGATTTATAACGACTTGAACGGCAACAATTTTTCTGTCTTGGATCTCCAGGCCCAGAACACTGATGAGTCGGTGAGTGGCGTCGAAAAACATCGCGCCGGGTTGACCATTGACTTCAGCTCTTTCAAACTTAGCTTCAGCCTTACGAGCCTGAGCAAACAACCCAAGAAGCAGTCGGCTCACACGACCAGCACCGAGCACTGGCCGAGTTACGGCCGAAACTTTGCCTCCGCCATCTCCAAAGAAGACCGCATCTTGCGCAAGTATGCTCATGAGTTCCGCTTCGCTGCCCGCGTTGCAAGCTGCGAAAAAGCGTTCCGCAAGTACTGCTTTATCCCGAGAAGACGGATTGAACCGGGGTTTTCCGGCAGAAATGTGACGTTTTGCCCTAACGAAGATTTGTCGGCAGTTTTCTTCCCTTTTACCCACGATCGGCGCTATCTCAGCATAGTCATAATCAAATACTTGTCTCAATAAGAACACGGCTCGCTCGATCGCCGAGAGAGACTCCAAGAGCACCAAAAATGCCATAGAGACCGACTGCGCGGGTCTAGAGGGGCTTGTATTGCGATACGGAAGCTTTTACGGACCAGGGACTACGTTTGATAAGGACGGCCACGTCACGAAACTTGTGCAAAAGCGCAGTTTCCCAATCATCGGTAACGGATCGGGTATCTGGTCATTCGTTCACGTCGATGACGCTGCGGAGGCCACCTGTCTCTCGCTCGACCATGGATATAGCGGTCTCTACAATATCGTCGACGATGAACCGGCGGAAGTATCTGTATGGCTGCCGGAATTCGCTGCGATTCTTTCCGCTAAACCCCCAATCCGTATCCCGAGGTGGCTCGGAAGACTCGCCGCAGGCGAAAGTGGCGTTTGCCTAATGACGGAAGCTCGCGGAGCGAGCAATCAGAAAGCCAAGCGTGACCTGAACTGGCAACCGGCGCATCGGTCCTGGCGAAGTGGCTTCCGCCTTCTTCACTAGTAATAAAAGCCCGGAACTTATAAAGATCAACGTCCTAACTCAACCTTCCGACAGCTAAAACCCTGATTCATCGGGTCGAACTGTCAGGGTGGATCGAACTCGTCGGCGATCTCGCGTCAGGTGGAATCGCAAGAACAATAAGGGAGGATCGCCAATCATGAAGAATCAGGAAGTTGCGATACGCCAGGCGTGGAACAGGGAAGGCGCAACTGAAAACAATGTCTCCCTCTGAGTCCACGCGCAAAAAACCGCCTCTGTCAACGCAGTCAGATCACCCAGGTTCCCACGGCAACAAGCACTGGGAGTCAGTACATGTCTGCCCGAAGTGTGGATATAAGCTGAACCTCTCGGACATCGATGTAAAGGCAATCACCACCGGGATAGTCTCGTGCCCCGATTGCGATCGCGCGGGCCCGATTGAGATTCAGATTGTTGATGGAGAGGGGGCACGAGATTAGAGAGAAATCCCATTGGTGCAAATTCGCCAATCAGGCGGACAGCGGCAATGGGATTTGTTTGTACTTGTTTACATCTGAGAGTTTGCGGGCGAAGGCTCGCACGAGTTCACCTGCTACTTTGGAATCGTCGTCCACCCGAGAAATCAAGTAGGTTCGCAGGAGCAAACCCGTCTCCAGGAGTGGCCGAACTGTGACGCCGTTACGAGCCATGAGCAGCGCACTCGATTTAGTGATCAGAGCTATCGCCAGACCATCTACAACGAATGGAAACGCCTCTTCAGGAGTTGTTACGTGTTGAATATTGCACGCGCTAACGTGTTTTTGTTCCGCAACATGAAGAATCGAATCGTACAGCGGCGGATGTAGACGACGCTCAAATAATATCCAGCGGCGTTCTGCCATCATCTCCAATGTGACCGAAGGATTGTTCGCCAATTCATCTTTTTTCGACATGGCAATATAAAAGGGTGCCTCGGCAAGCCGGAGCATCGTCAGCAGTGGAGATTCCGGCGGCTCTGTCGCGATAGCGAAATCCAGTGTCCCTGCCAGAAGATCGTGCACCATATCGAACGAATATTGACTTCTCAGTTCGATTTTTAGCCGCGGATACAAGGGTAGTTCAATCGAGAGCAAAGTCGAAATCAAAAACGGGTCCGTATATGGTGACCTGCCTATATACAGAGGTACGTCGGCGTTTTGGAGTATTGCGCGGGCTGCCTGAGCGGCGCGCTCGCTGTACTGAAGAGACAATCGCGCGTATTGAACGTAGGATCGACCCGCATCGCTCAGCACGACGTGCTTACGGTCACGGAGAAACAGAGGACCGCCAATCAGGGCTTCTACATCTTGGATGTTTTTGGTCAGCATGGGCTGACTGATCCGCAACCTGCGGGCCGCCCGCCCAAAGTGCAATTCCTCAGCTAGGGCAATTACCGACTCCATCAGTTTCGTGTCGTTCTTTAACATGCCGCTCCCCCATGAACTCCGCGGAAATGGGGATAGGACGTGGACTGGGCAGTCGGTTCTTTCAATTTGTCGGCGCAGATGCGTCCTACCGTCGGGTTGTATCACTTAGATGACCGGGCTGTGGAAAAGGTAGGCCGATATGTGCTTATCAGCGTCATTGATAAGGAACCCCTTCTGCTGAATTGGACTCTACAGGCATCTTCGGCCATCGTCAGAATACGTACGTTATCTCCGCTCCTTTTTGGGGTTTTTCAAAAGTGAGGTTGTATGCTCTCAGCCGCAAAAGCAAGTTCACGAACCCTTACGCCGGCCTTCGAGCCGCTTCTTGATCTACACGAGGCGGCCAACGTGCTGGGGATGCACTGGAAGACCCTTGAGGGCAAGGCACGGCAGCGCGAAGTCCCCGCCTTCAAGGTTGGGAAACGCTGGAGATTTCGGCTGAGTTCGCTGAATAACTGGCTTGAAGCTGGCCTAAAATTGAATACAACCGATCGGGCCGACGTGACTAGACAGGAGCAACATCCTTGAAATTCACCCGGCAACGCTATCAACGTGGCTATTTGCGGCGGGTGCCGCGAGCCAACAACAAGTCGGCCTGGGAGTATCGTTACGCGGACCCTCAGACCGGCAAGGAAAAGTCCATGTACTTCAGCACAGAACAGTTTCCAACGCAGACCGCGGTCGAGCGGCACTTGGAAACCTTTGTGCTCAAACTCAACACTGACAACCCGACGTTAGCCGTCCTTGAGCCCACCTTCGATACGTTATTGGATCGCTTCATTGAGGAAGAACGCCTGCTTGAAATCAAGAAGGTTCGACCCGGTGAATCCTGCGACAACGTAGGCGAGCTGAGCTTTTCGACAGCCAGTTCCTACCTCAGCGTCATCAGGCGAGTGCGTGCGAAGTGGGGAACCACTCGTATTACTCGTCTGAAGCCGATGAACGTTCAGGAGTGGTTACGAAATCTGGAAGCCGCGCCCAAAACCAAAGGTCACATCAAGGCCGTCATACATCGCCTGTATGAGAAAGCCATGCTGTGGGAGATGGTCGAGTGGCAACGGAATCCGATGGAGTTTGTCGAAATCAAGGGCATCAGCAAACGCCGGAAACGCCCGGTGATCCTCACCGTTGAGCAGTTCTTTTTGATCCTTCCGCTGATTCCGCAGCCGTACCGCATGATGGCGCTACTCGCGCAATGCTCGGGTCTTCGCGTTGAGGAAGTCTTGGCTATCGAAAAGCCGGACATCCACTTCGGGAAGCTCAGTATGCAGATCGTTCGAGCAGTCGTTCACGGTCGGCTGAAGCTGGTCAAGACGGAATACTCGGAGGACGAACTGCCCCTTGACCCGGACCTCGCTGCCATCCTGCTCGACTTCATTCGCGAAGCCGAAAAGGAGGCGCTCGCCAAGTTGGGAGACGAGGACGCCGGAATCATTGAGTCGGATCTGCTTTTCGTCAGCCCCATGACGGGGCGGCATTTCCACGCGTCGCCAATCGGACAGGATTACCTCCGCCCTGCGGGTTGCTGTCTCGTGGATTGCCTGAACTGTGGGGCCGTCGCAGGTGAGTGGTGCAAGACCGACTTTCCCGTTCCTAACGGGAAGCGCCTTCCGCTTCACGACGAGCGGTGGGATGCTGCCGGTAAGTACGGCAGCATCGGGTGGCACACCTTCCGCCATACCTACCGGTCCTGGCTGGACGACACCGGAGCACCCATGGGAGTGCAGCAGAAATTGATGCGGCACGCCCAAATCTCGACCACGATGAACGTGTACGGCAACGCGCTGATGGAAGCAAAGCGCGAGGCAAACGCAGCAGTCGTTAGCAGGATTTTGAGGAGCGCATAACCCATGATGGGAGGCGTCCAAACGTGCGAAAACCCGGCGGAGCAAATGTTGCTGCTCTTACACCGGGTTATTCCGGGTTGGAAGTTTCGCTAAGTGGTTGCGGGGGTAGGATTTGAACCTACGACCTTTGGGTTATGAGTGACCGAGCACTCGCGTATGTTGTTGAATTTCCTGGTACAAATGGCGACTCGGAAGTATGGAAAAGTACGCATCGGACAGCTTATTGGGAGTCTATTGGGAGCGCGTTTCAGATGTTGGGTTTTTCACCCAACGGTCACAGGATTGGTCTCATCTTCGGCTGACGATGCCGACGTCTCGTTACCTCCCTACCAGCCAAAAACAATAGGGTTTGATTCCTTTTTTTCAGGGTGCGTAATGGGTGAAGATAAAGTCCCGAGCTTTCGCAGGCTCATGGCAAGAAAAACAGGGCTTGGGTTCCGCTTCGTTTAGAGGTTTACCGTTTGTGAATTGAGCAAATCCCCAGCCTCCGGTTGCGGAATATCGTCTGGAATCCTTGACCATGAACTGCACGTTAGTTGGAGACCCGGCGACGAACGATTGCTCACTCCCAAAGACTTTATTGTTTTCCTCGGACGGAACGTATTTCCAGGCCAGACGGGCAATAATTGTGCCATCTGGAAATGGAAACTTTTCTTCCCGATAAGCCTTGATCGCCTCATCGTTCCCCAAGATGGCGCGAATATCGTTAAGATTGCCTGCCTCGTGGGCTACGGAGATCAATTTCCAGTCCCGGTATCCAGCAGGAATCTGTACCTCGTAGTTCGGGGGAACTTTTTCGTCGGTGTGTCCGGATGCGTGCTGTGTGAACGCGAGGAAACTTCCCACAACTGCTGCTGCAACCGATAAGAGTGCGGTCCACTTCATAGAAATATCTCCTTGAGATTGGGCAAATTCTTAGTGCCCTCCCGCCGAACAGGCCGAAATTTGGCTAGACTGAGTGTCAATTAAAGCCCTCGCTTGACTCACTTGGGCGGCTCGGCACCAGACTGCTCACGCACCATGTATTCGGCATACCAGTCGGGCCAATTCATATCTGCATGGCCAATTCGCTCCTCATGTTGACCATCAGCGGCTGCTGCTCGGCGGAGCGCTGTCGCCAAATCGGCTACCGATGCAAATGCCGTCCCCACCTGATCGATGCGACCGGGTAATCGAGTGGTAACCTCCTGCAATAGCCAACCATTGCCGTCAGGGTCGCTAAACGTGACGAAGGAGCTATAGCTGGCGCGATCGGGGGCGGCCCCATCGATGCGACCGTTCGCGCCTACGGGCTCGAATTGAGCACCCGGTGTCCCGGCATGAAAGACGCCGCTGACCCTGGCGCCGTAAGCGATGAGTTGGTCACGCGCAGCTTCGATGTTGGAGACGATCAGGTAGAGGCCTTGGGCTGAACCGGACGTGGCCGACGTCATCTTCGTGCCGAATTGGACCGAGCATCCTGAGCCAGGCGGAGTAAATTGGACCACTCGAAATCCGTTATCGAAGGCGAAGTCGGCGTCGAGCCTCCATCCAAGGTTCCCGTAGAATTCCTTTGCTCGGTCGACATCCGAGACAGGAATGACGATCGCCTCTAGTTTCAGATCGATTCTTGCTAAGCTCTTGTCGCTGTTCGCACTGTTGCCGCGAACTTCATACGTACTTGCCATGTTCTTTCTCCTTTAGGTCTAGATAGGTTCACAGTCAGATTTGATAAATGCGAGCAATACGCGGTCGTGTGTGGCGCAGATGAAACAGCGTCCGGTACATGTAATTGCATTTTTAGTGTTGGCCATCGATCAAGTTTTTGCTTTACTCGAATCAGATAATTCCATTCGCAGTTGTTGGTTCCTAGAGAGCAAATAGCAGACCAGTTGTTGCAAACTCCTCAATCTCGCTCGCGACTCTTCTAACGAAGCGATTGACGAGTCGGAGGCAGGTTGATCTTGCGATCTCTCTTTCATGCCGACTTCTCCTTCCATTGCAGATCACAGATTTCTTTTTAAGAAGCCTCTTCAAAGGCTGGTTGATACGCAAAAAGACCCGGTAGACCGCCAGTCATCAGGAACAGAATGGCCTCACCTGGTTTGTAGGCACCGCTGCGAACGGCCGCCAGAACACCCGCGAACGCTTTACCCGTATAGACCGGATCTAGCAGCAGTCCTTGTGTGCGAGCCATTGTGCGTACAGCCTCCAACATCGCTGAGGTCGGAATGCCATAACCATCACCGAGTTGATCGTCGCTTACGCGAATCGCATCTAAATCGATAGATTTCGTTGGGGCAAGGAGAGCTAGCGTCGCTTTGGCAAGCTCGTGAGTACTAAATTGTGTTTCCTTACCCGGATTAAGAACTGCATACGAACTGATCTTCTCAGGATTGATCCCAACCGAAGCAAATCCGGCCGCAAGACCGGCGTGTGTTCCCGAACTCCCGTTGGGAGCGATGATTTGGGTGAAGCCGCCTTCGATTTCCCGCTGCTGCTCCAGAATTTCTACTGCACAATTGGCGTAGCCAAGACATCCAGCCGGAGAACTACCGCCAGACCCAACCAGATACGATCGTCGGCCTTCTCTCTTCAAAACTTTGGCCCGATCCGCCGCAAAATCCAGGGCGTTCTCCGTGCCAGCAAGCAGGTGAATTTTCGCTCCCAAAATTTCGTCAAGGAGTACATTGCCATTGCGCCGATACGCTTCATCATCCCGTGGTACAACCTGAGTCAGAACGAGTTCGCATGACATCCCAGTGTGCGCTGCGGCCGCTGCACTGAGGCGTGCGTGGTTCGACTGCAAGCCGCCGATCGTGATGAAAGTATCAGCGCCTTGCGAAATCGCATCACCCAACAGGAATTCGAGTTTCCGCAGCTTGTTGCCGCCCCCACCGAGACCCATTAGATCGTCCCGTTTCACATAGATCCGTACCTTGGTCTCCAACTCGCGCTCAAGACGGTCCAATCGTTGAATCGGTGTGGGACTATCGAAAAGTTTCTTACGGGAGAATTGCTCAAAAAGAGGTAAGTTTCGGGAGTTCATGCTTCACGCCTTCATTTTGAAATAGTTAGCCGTCGACATCGGTGACAAACCTTGGATCAGCCGAACGTGAACACAAAAGCTTCAGTTCCGGGGTCGAGAAATTCGATGTCGAACTGCCGGTCAGCAATAGGCTCTTGTTGTCGAATGAGTTGATAGAGTCGCTGTTCGACGATTGTGCCGTTACCGTGAGGATCAACATCGCCTCCGTGAGCAGCGAGCGGCGGCTGTTGATCGATGAGCACGCGGAATCGCATCGATGCTCCTCGGCTCGCCGGTCCCATAACCAGGTGAAGATCACGGGCATGGAAACGATATGAGATGCCCCCATTCATCTTGTTGAGGACAGCACCTTGTTCATGTATTGTCCAATCGCCTGAGAGAGCCCATTGATTGAGTTTCAAGGGCCCCGGGGCAGCATAGTTGTGGCTCTTATTTGTTGCCACCCCGCCGGGTGATGCAAAGTTCTCTGAGCGCTCGTAGCCAAGATAGGTTTCAGGAGATTGCAAGCTGCTCCAATTCGCAGGAGCTTCCGCACCACGTGCGTCGACCGAAACAAAGCCACTAGCGACACTCGAATCCCCGATTTCCGCGAGCAATTGTTGAATGATCAGTTCGGCTCGATCATAGTTGCCTTCACCGAGTTGATGATGGCGAACGCGTCCGGTTGCATCGACGAAGTAAAGCGCCGGCCATGCGTTGTTGTTGAAGGCGCGCCATATCGCATGATCGTTATCGATCGCGATCGGATAGTCGAGCTTCATGGTCTTCCTGGCCCAGCGAACGTCATCGAGGCTCCTTTCGAATTCGAACTCCGGCGCCTGTACACCAACGACTACCAATCCCTGATTCTTATACTTTGCCGCCCATGCCCTGAGATAAGGAAGTTGACGAAGTGAGTTGATGCAAGAGAAGGTCCAGAAGTTAATGAGAACGACCTTCCCGCGCAGGTTTGCTGGAGTCAACGGAGGCGAATTTAGCCACTCGGTCGCGCCGGCTAGAGACGGCATCGAACCTTCAGAAGCTAGTCGAACTGCCCCCTTGTTTGATTGGGCATTTGCGCAACCGATTAAGCCAAATTGGGCCGCGACAATCGCCATGGTCGAGGTTCCTAGAAAGCGACGACGGTTATGATCGATGTCCGCCGGAATTTGCTGCTGCGTCGGTAGCGGCTTAGACCTCATTGTTCAGAACCTCTTTATTGCTCTTCCTGGCAGGTGATGCACGACGACCACCATACCTTTGTCATGGCAGGTTAATTCAGTAGAATTCGGTCATTCGGACACTTGCGATCACACCATAAACATTGGCGAGAATCTATGGGACAAAGGTATCGACCTTATGGTTTTACTCCGAGGCCGATACGACTCCGGGTAAAAACCGAGACCAAAGGATGATGGACGCGCACCCCAAAAGAGGCGCATCCTTATCAGATGGGGTACGAGCCGCGGAATATCGGAAAACCAGGCGATCCAGGTTGTGCCACTGGCCTTCACACCTCGTCTGTCGGTGAGGCTCGATTTTGCGACATTTTAGATGGAATCCCAGGGCTGGTGATTACAGCCGCCGCTACAGGTGAGCTTGAGCTCTTTAACCTTCCGGTTTTGGAATTTTTCGGCAAGACGCCCGATGAGCTAAGAAACTGGACGGCAGGCGGCATCGTTTATCCTGATGACCTTCCCCGTCTGGTCGAAGCCTTCAGGCTTTCGATGACCACTGGCTGCCCCTACGATCTCGAGTACCGTCTGCGGCGTTTCGACGGCGTCTACCGGTGGTTTCATGGTCGCGCGCTTCCAGTCCGAGACTCGGAGGGCCACATTCTCAACTGGTACTTCCTACTTAATGACGTTGAAGATCGCCGACGAGCGGAAACCCTGTTGGCAAGCGAAAACCGGTTACTCGAAATGGTTGCGGGCAGCAACTCGATATCGGAGATACTCGGTGAGCTTTGCCGTCTTGTCGAAGCCACGGCTACCGCTTCATACTGCAGTGTTGTACTGGTGAACAGTTCCGGGACTCATCTTGAGCACGGGGCCGCGCCGAGCCTCCCCTCTACCTTCACCGCCGCTATTGAAGGGCGCCCCGTAAACACTGACTCTGGCCCGTGTGCGATGGCCGCTTACCTCAACGAACAAGTTATCTCCGTCGATCTCGCCTTGGAAACGCGCTGGGAGGAATATCAGTGGTGTCCGATGGCCTTGGCGCACGGACTGCGATCATGCTGGTCGACCCCCATTTCTTCCACGATCGGAAAGGTGCTCGGCGCCTTCGCGATCTATTACAAAGAACCGAGAACACCCACCACCGAAGACCAAGTGTTAATCGCCCAGTTCACTCACATCGCGAGCATCGCCATCGAACGTCAACAGTCACAGATGTCACTCTCAAGGGCACTTGATGAACTTAAGGCATCGGAAGGCCGGCTTCGCACAACCATCGACGCTATTCCCGGGCTTGTTTGGAGCGCCGATCCCGACGGAAACGTGGACTTTCTAAATCAAGCGTGGTGCGACTATACAGGCGTCGGACTTGAGGACGCGGGCGGGTCCGGCTGGGCAAAGACTCTTCACCCGAATGACGCGGCAGGCTTGACAGGCTATTGGGCATCTTTGCTGGCGTCTGGGGAACCCGGCGAGTTTGAAGCGCGATTTCGTCGTTTCGATGGCAGCTGCCGCTGGTTTTTAATTCGAGCCGTTCCGTTACGAGATGAGACCGGCCGAATCATCAAGTGGTACGGCCTGAGCACGGATATTGAAGATCGCAAACAGGCCGATTCTCTGCTTGCCGGCGAGAAGCGTTTATTAGAGAGGGTCGCCAGTGGTACTCCGTTGGGATCGATTCTCGAGGACCTCTGTCATTTTGTTGAAACCACTGTTACTAACAGTTATTGCAGCATCCTATTGGTCGACCCAACGCGCACTCACCTTCAGCACGCAGCTGGGCCGAGCCTCCCGACCAATTTCAATGCGTCGGTTGATGGCCTTCCGCTAGTCGTCAGTTCGGGACCCTGCGCGACGGCGGTATGTCTGAATGAACAGGTGATCGCTGCTGACATTACGCTCGATACTCGATGGGCAGAATACGCATGGTGCCCTATGGCTTTGGCGAATGGGCTGAAGGCCTGTTGGTCGACCCCCATATCGTCCACCAATGGAACAGTCATCGGGATCTTCGCGATCTACTACAAAGAACCCAAAACGCCCACGCCTAGAGACCAAGCCCTAATTGGCCAGTTCACCCATATTGCAAGCATTGCAATCGAGCGTGCGCAAGGTGAAGCGGCGTTGACACGCAGCGAAGCATTTCTTGCGAAAGCTCAGCAACTTAGCCTGACAGGAAGTTTTTCATGGCGTGTGGCGACCGGCGAAATAACCTGGTCGGAGCAGGCCTACCGCATCTTCGAGTTCGATCCGGCGTTGACCGTAACGCTCGAACTCATCGGCTCACGTGTGCACCCTGACGACATCCCACTAATGCGCGACATGGTAGCTCGCGCGCAAGCCGGTCAAGACTTCGAGTACGAGCATCGGCTCCAGATGCAAGACGGCTCGACTAAACACCTCCATATGATCGCTCATGGAATTGTGGACGAAGCAGGCCAAATGGAGTACATCGGCGCCGTCCAGGACGTAACAGAACGCCGGCTCGCGGACCAGGCGCTGAGTAAAGTTCGCTCGGAGCTCGCTCATGTGGCCCGGGTCACAAGCCTGGGAGCCATGACAGCATCCATCGCCCACGAAGTGAACCAGCCGTTGTTCGGCATCGTGAACAATGCGAGCACTTGTCTGCGCATGTTGGCGGCCGATCCTCCCAATATCGAGGGAGCACTCGAGACCGCGCGACGCACGCTTCGTGATGGAAATCGTGCCTCCGACGTTATTAAGCGCTTGCGCGCGCTCTTCAGAAAGACGGAAGCCATTACCGAATCTGTAGACCTAAACGAAGCTGCGCGCGAGGTAGTGGCATTGTCGCTGAGTGACCTGCAACGAAACCGCATCATCTTGCGGTCGGAACTCGCCAGCAGCCTCCCACTCGTTATCGGCGATCGTGTCCAACTTCAGCAGGTGATCCTCAACCTCCTGCGAAACGCGTCCGACGCGATGAGTTCCGTCACGGATCGGCCTAGACAGCTGGTGATTAAGACCGAGGAAGAGGAAGGAGATCGTGTGCGTTTGGCCGTACAAGATACAGGCGTGGGACTGGATTCTCAGACGATCGACAAGCTTTTTCAAGCTTTTTACACAACGAAGAGCAATGGTATGGGAATCGGGCTTTCAATAAGCCGCTCCATCATCGAGAAACATCGCGGACGTCTATGGGCAGCGCCGAATAGTGGTCCCGGAGCTACATTTTCTTTCTCAATTCCTCGAGGACCTGGGGCTGTAACTGGTGTCGACAGTCTCGACACCATTCAGACGCCCGTCGCTGTGACAGAAGCGGCCCGCGTCATGGGGAACCCGTAATGGATATTTCTTCACTCGTATCACTTGTAGATGATGACGAGTCTGTACTTGAGTCACTTCCTGACTTGCTGAAGGAGTTCGGCTTTGCGGTCAAAGCATTCTCATCTGCTGAAGAGTTCCTCGCGTCCGATAGCGTCAATGCAACTAAATGCCTTATCCTCGATATCGCCCTGCCCGGCATGACTGGACCTGACCTTCAACGGGAGTTGACCCTCCGGCGGCAAAACATTCCTATCGTTTTTATTACCGCAGATGAAGATGAGACCATCCGGCCGCGCATGCTCGAACAGGGCGCGGTAGAGTGCCTTTTCAAGCCCGTCAGTGAAGCCACTCTTCTCAAGGCACTTGATAGGGCCCTCTGCGTAAACTGACTCACGAATTTACTTGACGAGGACTTATGAACCTAGCAACAGTAGTTCAGCGTGCTTCGAGACCCTTCCTTATGCCCCAAACGACCCCTACCGTGTTTGTTGTAGACGATGACATCTCGGTACGCGAGTCGTTGGAATTGTTGATTCGTTGCGCAGGTTGGCGTCCCGAGGTGTTCGCGTCCGCAGAGGAGTTCCTTTCCTATCCTCGGACCCCAACTCCAAGTTGTCTGGTATTAGACGTCGGTCTTCCTGATCTCAATGGCCTCGACTTGCAGAAGCGTATTGCCCTGGACCGCATGGACATACCCATTATCTTCATCACTGGAGCAGGCGATATCCCAATGTCCGTTCAGGCCATGAAAGCGGGTGCCGTCGAGTTTCTAGAAAAGCCAGTGAGCGAAGATGTTCTATTAGGCGTTATCGGGAATGCCATAGAACGAAGCCAAGTCACCCTGGGCCACCAAGAAAAAATACGGGCGATCCGCGATAGTTATGCGTCGCTCACGCGTCGGGAACAGCAGGTTATGGCGTTCGTCGTGACTGGTCGCTTGAACAAACAGATCGGCGGAGAACTCGGTATCAGCGTGATCACCGTGAAGACTCATCGAGGCAATGTTATGCGGAAGATGAAAGCAGACTCCCTCGCAGACCTAGTCAAAATGGCCGTGCGGCTTCGCCTCACTGTTGCTCCAAAGGCCTAAAACTTAGACGCGCCGAACCCGTTCAGCTTGCTGAACCTTCTCGAATCGCCCATTCATTGACCTGGGCGCTTCGAGGCCACGGTCTTCTCCAGACACGAACAGTTTTAGGAAGGTTCCCTTTAGAACGGCGATCACGAGGATGCTGCAAAACGTGCTGATCATTGGCCGACCAGTTCTGATATGGACTCAGTATCGAGATCTATCGAGACTGCAGCGTGGCTCATACTGCTGTCCAATCCGGGAGACGTTGTATCCATCTCATCGGGTTGCGTGACGATTGCCAGTTGTACGGGATGGAAGCAGTGTGAGCAAGATGTTAAGTGAGTTGAGCCCTTCACCCGCCCAACCGGATGGAAAAAGGATCGCAGACATTCAGGGCAGGATACGAACACGCCCGCGTCAACACATTCACGAGCCGGCAGGTCAGGTATCCAAATCGGCGCCGCCTGGCGCAACGATTCACGTGAGTCTCTTTCTTCGATCGACCATAAGATCTCAAATAGTCGAGCTGCACCATTTGAACCTTTGGCATAAAACGCATCTGCCGCAACATCTGGAGGGACGAACACTCCCGAGTACGCTCCACTCATGGCGATGACTGCGATTGCTGGAAATCGACGTCGCACGACCGACAGGAGTTCGAATCCGGACATGCCGGGCATATCGAGATCGGATAGGAGAATTCCGGGAATTCGTTCTCGTATCAGCGCTAGGGCCGAGAATCCATCTGAGGCTGTACGAACGATGTAGCCTCGTCTTTTGAATATCTCTGAAAGCCCATAACGGATTGCCGGATTGTCATCTACAACGACAATATCATTCATCTCTTTCCGCATCGTTTCTCCTAGCGTTGATGGGCCGACATGTATCGCCCGGCAGGACAACTCAGGGATAACTTCGGTATCAGATTCTGTCGAGCTGCCTCGTATGTCTCCCAATCAGCGACGTCCGGCAGTGAGGGGATGGTGATTGTTTCGCCCAATTCGAAGCCAGCAATTGCTGCTTCGACCATCTCATCGGCATCCATCACAACTTCTGCCGGGAGTCCATTGAGTGGAGTCGCGGAGATGTCCCAGAAGTCGGTAGCAGTCGCGCCTGGCACGACGGTCTGAATACGGATACCGCGCCCGCTGAATTCCTTGTGGAGTGAAAGACCAAAGGCCAGAACAAAAGCTTTGGTGCCACCATAGACGCCGTTTAGCAATTCAGGAGCAATACCGAGCGCCGAAGAGATGTTGATAACGGCTCCTTTAGACCTCGCCACAAATGCTGGCATGACGGCATAGGTCAGCCTCACAAGTGCGGTCACGTTGAGTTCGATCATCTGATCAATCTTGCCGATATCGGCAGCCAGAAATGGTGTTGGTACACCTACGCCTGCATTGTTGACCAGAAGAGTGATGCTTGCGTTCGTCCGCAAAGTCTCCTCGACATGAGCGAGATCACCTCGGTCGCTCAGGTCCGCAACAATGATCTCAACGGAACGGCCTGTATCTTCGCGGACTCGCTTTGCTACCGTGCTAAGGCGCTCTCGATTGCGGGCGACTAGGATCAGATCGTATCCCCAGCTCGCCAACTGATCGGCGTAGATGGCACCTATGCCGGAAGAAGCTCCCGTGATCACCGCTGAGCCTTTTGAACTCGAATCGATGAGGGCCTTGCTCAAGAAGCGGCGGCGCGCCTGATTGCCTGTTGCGGACATTGTCTTTCTCCTATGTGGTTCAAATCGCTTTCATCGTGATGATGTGGGAGCGCCTGCGCACGTGACATTCACTCCCGCCATCGGCTAACCGCGTAGTGAACGGAACGCTGCTCGCATTTCTTGAGAGAAGAGCGCTGGCTGCTCCCATGCTGCGAAGTGCCCACCCTTTGCGGGTCGGTTGTAATAGATCAGGTTGGGATACGCTTTCTCCGTCCAACTCTTCGGGGCCTGATAGATCTCGTCCGGAAAGGCGCTTACGGCAACCGGGATGGAGACGCCCCTCGGATCAAAAAAGCCTCCCTTATATTCCCAATAGAGGCGGGCCGACGAGACTGCTGTCTTGGTTAACCAGTAGAGTGTGATGTTTTCAAGAACATCGTCCCGTGTCAGCCCTTCCGTCCGACCGTCGAACACCCGGGCGATGAGAGCTTGACTACTCGCATCGTGATCAAGGATCCAAGCAGCCAATCCGACAGGTGAATCCTCAAGCGCGTAGAGCGTTTGCGGACGGCCGGACATTTCTTGCGCGTATCCAAGGCCGTGCTTATAGAAAAAGTCGAGCTGCTCCCAAGCGCGATCCTCGTCGGCGGAAAGCGCGTATGGCGGAAGTTGCCGTAGCTGGAGCGCCTGCTCAATATCTGCTGGAACGGTAGCCGCCATGTTGGTGTGTATCCCAATCAGTTCAGGAGGGGTCTGCAGAGCCATCATTTCCGTGACCGAGTTACCCCAGTCGCCTCCCTGGGCCACAAATCGTGTGTACCCGAGGCGCTTCATCAGCACAGTCCAGGCGCTCGCAATTCGCTTCGGATCCCAGCCAGTTGCAGTCGGCTTTGCCGAAAAACCATAACCCGGCAGTGAAGGAATGACTACGTCGAAAGCGTCCTCTGCAGTTCCACCAAAAGCCGTTGGATCGGTCAGCGGGCCAATAATCTTTAGCTGCTCAATGATAGATCCAGGCCAACCATGAGTGATGATGATCGGCAACGCGTTAGCATATTTTGATCGGACGTGAATGAAATGGATATCCAGCCCGTCGATGGTCGTCACGAATTGCGGAAGAGCGTTAAGCCTCGCCTCAACTTTCCGCCAGTCATAGTCCTTTTCCCAATATTTCGCGAGCTTTTGCATGGTCGCGAGTTGGACGCCTTGGGTTACGTCGCTCACTGTCTCCCTTTCTGGCCAACGCGTCGTGGCGATGCGCTTGCGCAAATCCATCAGGTCCGCTTGCGGAACGTTGATACGGTAGGGGCGGATGGATAAGTCCCCATTCGCCCTAATCGATCCCGTGTGTGCCGGATGGCTGATTGCAGCGCGAGCATCGGTAGGTTCGGCGAGTCCGAGAAGGCTGATTGCACCTGCGGCTGCTGAAGTGGCGAGAAAGCTTCGCCGAGTCGATACGATTGTTTCGAATTCTGTCATGATCCTTCTCCTTGAGAAACTGCCCGTTCCACGCATCAGTTGAACTAGATCCGTTGAACAGTTGTGATCAAACCAGACCGGTTGGGGCGAATCTATGGGACAAAGGTATTGACTGATACCTTGGCATGAGCTCTCCAAAGTCGCTCAAATCAGCAAAGTTCGAAGAGAATTGCGCGCGCGGCTATCGCCAATCTGGTAACATCTGACGCCCAATTGAACGACTATCTGATCGCTGCCAGCAGCCACAGACGCTCTCAAACCTTTGGGGGCCAAATAGATTCCAAATATCGATCCTGATAGACGCGATTCCCATCAGTGGTCGCTAGCTTCCGAAAAGGCGACTTATCAAGATTTGGAGAACGCTGAGGGTTTCAATGGCGGCCCGACGACCCGAACGCGGTACATCTTCTCGCTCTCCGCAGCCTTTGCAGGATCGGGCTTTGCTCCTAGCGGATGGTTCTACTCATAGTCCCGAAAGAACGCTTCAATTTCACCCGCCGGATCGTAGATATTCAGATGTCGAGCAGGCGCATCCCGAGCACCACATAGGAGTGAGGTATTCCTTTGGGGGCCATGAAGCTATCGCCGGTCTGCAGAACGGTCTTCTCGGTCCCACATTGCAATCCAAACGAGCCTTCGAGCAGGCACATCCATTCAATTCTGTTCCAAGTGAATATGCA
>NZ_LMUM01000027.1:0-81048 GCF_009765985.1 Acidobacterium sp. S8 | reverse complement strand
GGAAGCGGGTCAGCAACTCTTAAGTCTTGACAACAGGCAGCCCTCTCATGGAAGCGGGCCTGTTCCTGCCCGCAACGCCGGCCCTGATGTTCTGAATTGCAACCGCAACAGCCAAAGCCCCTAAGGGGAGCTCCGCCCCTCGCGCCCGCAAGGGGTTTCCCCAGGCTTCCGCGCTTCGCTTGTGCAGCCCTCCGCTTAGCTCTGCCCTTTCCACTCCCGCTTCGCTTCGTTTCAAGGGTGGGAGATTCCCCTCCCCTTGCGCTTGCTACCCCCCGCCTTCGCCAGGAGGCGTTCGGCATGTATGTACACGCCGCCGCCCGATTCAAGGGCAAAGGCCAGTGCAACAGCCCAAGGAGGAAGCACCCATGAACACCACAGCCGCAGCCGTCAACCAGTCCACCGCAAACACCAACAAGCAGCAGAAGCAGACCGCGAAAGAAGTAATCGCGGCTAATGTGCAATCCCTCATTGAGCAGTTGGAGCAGGGACACTCCGAAGCCCTGACCGCGTACCTCACCGCAATGGGAAGGTTTCACAATTACAGCTTTGGCAACATTCTGGAGATTGCACGGCAGAAACCGGACGCAACCCGCGTTGCTGGCCTGTATGCGTGGAACCAGCTTGGCCGCAAGGTCAAGAAGGGAGAGCGCGGCATCCGCATTCTCGCTCCTGTTATCGGGATTCGCCGGAAGAAGAACGAGGAAGCAGAGAAGGACATCCGCACGCAAAATCATGCCGTTTTGGTTGGATTCCGTTCCGCCTATGTCTTCGATGTGAGCCAGACCGAAGGCAAGGAGCTTCCCGAATTCTCCGAGCGCGTCTCCGGCAGCGCCGGAGAGTACCGCGACCGGCTTGTGGATTTTGTCATTGCTCAGAGGATCGCGCTGGAGTTCAAAGAGAGCATTGCTCCAGCCCTTGGCATGAGCTACGGAGGCAAGATCGCCTTGCTGCCCGGCCAGTCTTCCGCCGAAGAGTTCTCAACCCTTGTGCATGAACTGGCGCACGAGATGTTGCACAAGGCCGAACGGCGCACCGCGACCACCAAGACCGTACGGGAAACCGAAGCCGAGGCAGTTGCCTTTGTGGTCGGAAAGACCATCGGTCTTCGCACCGGCAGGGCATCGGCGGATTACATCCACCTGTACCACGGCAACGCGGCCTTGCTCACCGAGAGCTTGGAAGTGATTCAGAAGACTTCTGCCCTCATTCTCTCCGCAATCGAAAACACCGCAGCGGAAACAGCCGAAGAGCAAGAGCCAGAACTGGCGCAAGCCAGCTAACCCAAGACTTTGAAGATGCGGACGGCCCGCGCCGTCCGCTCAACTCCCCGCACGCCCAACCGCTCAAAGGAGAGCAACCCATGAACACGAATACCGCGACTGAATACCGCAACCTTCCCCTCGCCGTCCTCACCGAGTCCGCCACCAACCCGCGCCGCATCTTTGAGGATTCCGCCCTCAAGGAGCTGGCCGAGAGCATCCGCAGCCAAGGCGTTCTCTCTCCCTTGCTTGTGCGGCCTCTCACCGATCAGAGCTTCGAGATTATCGCTGGAGCCAGACGTTACCGCGCGGCGCAGATGGCCGAAGCGCCCACCGTTCCGGTCCGCATCGTCAACCTCACCGACACCGAGGCATTGGAGGCACAGCTAATTGAAAACCTGCAACGCCGCGACGTTCACCCGCTGGAGGAGGCGCAAGGTTTTAAAGCCCTGCTCAACTTGGAAGACCCGAAGTACAGCATCGAGCAGATCGCCGCGAAGGTCGGAAAGAGCCCTGCATATTGCGCCGCCAGAGTTCGCCTGACCGAGCTTGCCGCGCCAGTGGTCGAGGCGTTCTATGCCGAGGAAATCGGAGTAGGCCATTCCTTATTACTCGCGAAGTTGCAGCCCGCGCAACAAGAACAGGCACTCGCCAATTGCTTCCGAGAGGAGTGGAACGGAGCCGGAGCCAAGGCAAAGCGCATCCTTCTCCCGGTTCGACACCTGCAACAGTGGATAGAACACAACGTCCTTTTGCTCTTGAAGCAGGCGCCTTTCAACAAACGCGACCCGCAACTTGTCCCCGCTGCCGGAAGCTGTGTCGAGTGTCCCAAGCGCACCGGACACAACAAACTGCTCTTTGCCGATGTGAGCGCGAATTCCGACGCTTGCACCGACCCGAATTGCTATGCCGCCAAGCTGGACGCGCACGTAAAGGCGAAGGTCGCAGCCAAGCCAGAGCTTGTCCAGATCAGCACAGCATACAAGCAGCAGCCGGAAGGCGAAAAGACCATACCGCGCAACAAGTACGTCGAAATCCGGGAGGAGAAGCCTGATACGCCGGAGAAGGCGAAGTGGCCCGAGTTCAAAACGTGCAAATACACGACCGAGGCCATCGTGTCGGATGGGATCGACAAGGGCAAACTGAGGAAGGTTTGCACCGAACCAACCTGCTCCGTACATCATCCCAAGAAGCAGACGCCAAAGGCGGATGTAGGCTTCAAAGCCGAGCAGGAGAAGCGCCGCCGCGAGGAGGCATTGGCAAATGCAACAGGAATCCGAGTGCTGCAATTCATCGTGGCCGCCGTCCCCGTACGACTCATGAAGCGTGATCTTCTCTTCATGGCCGAACAGTTGCTTCCTCTGCTTGACGAAAAGCGGCTTGAGATGGTCGCACGAAACCGGACCATCAAGGCGAAGGAAGGCGAATCGGTCGCCAAGCTGCTAGCAGCCTTTGTCCACAAGGCCGACGAGTGCACAATCGGCAAGCTGATTGTAGAGGCTGTGATTCTGCTGTCCGCCAGATCGCAGTCAGACGGAGGCAAAGTTCTTCGCGCAGCGGCCCAGGCATACGGCGTTGATACGGACACCGTGGCGCTAAAGGTCAAGCAGGAGTTCGCCGCGAAGGAGAAGGCGAAGAAAGCCACAAAACCGGAGCCGAAACCAGCGGCGAAGGCAAAGCGAGCCGCGTGATAGATCGTGAATCTTTGGACCTGCCCTCGGGCGGGTCCATTTTTTCGTTTCGCCCGTCTTCCCACCCTGAAAGTTGCTCTCGCATTTGGCGAGAGCGCCAAGTCTTGCCCACCCGACGGGCTGTACCCACCAGTAGGCCTCGTCTTCAGTTCCATGCGGACAATCGAGCTCTTAAGAAGACATAAGATAGCAGGGTCGAGCAAGAATTCTCATTCGGTTTTTTCTATGATCGAGCTTCCAAATTGACGGGCATTCCTCTCGAAGTCAGTCCGCACGGCCTCAGAGAGAAACGCTGCCAGCAACACTCTCGGACGCGTCACGGCCACATAAAGGATCGATTGCTGTTCGGGATCGTTCAAACTGTCAACGTCAATCAATAATATAAAGTCGGCCTCAAGTCCCTTAAAGCCTGCGACAGTGCAGAACGAGATATGTCCTTTCGAGGGTCGCCCACCTTCGGTAATATCTTCTATTGGAGCCGGGCAGTCTTCGAATACAGCCACACCAGAGCCCGCTCTTTGCTTTCTTGAAAGGATCGCAATCTGTTCCGGATTGACGGACTCGGACAGGAGACGAGAGAGTAGTCTCCTGATCCTGCGTCGCTGATCTCGTACATCCAGAAAGAATTCCATTACGCTTTCAGGTCCGTCAGCTTTTGCGGTGACACCGAGCGTGTGACCGCAAACGAGCGTTCCACCAATACTCGTCGGCTGTGTATTGCGGCAATTAACTGAAAGCTCATATTTGGCCGGAAATGAGTTCTTGAGTCTGAGCGCAATAGTGCCCTTCCTTCCGCAAAAGAGGTTCTGCCTGGGATCGTAAAAAACGCGAACCTGACCGTGGGAGATACCTCCCACGGTCAGAGCGTCGAACACATCCCAGTACCGATCAAGCATCAAGTCCTGGCCTTCATCAACAATTAATGTATCGAACGGTTCAAACGAGGGACCATTGGCCATCGCTTCGAAGCAGAGGTCCGGCAGAGCGACCTCGTAGAAATAGGTATCCGCGGTTTTCGGCAAACGGTGCGCAAGGTCAGCCTGATGGACAAACCTGGCCATCAAGCGGTGGAAGCTATCCACACGAACTGTGGGATGGGAAGACAGCAGCCCGGTAAGAAAATCGGCAAGATTTCGGCTGAAGCAACACACCAGTACGCGACGGCCATTGGCCGATGCGCGGCGCGCCTCCTCGACTGCCAGCAGTGTTTTACCCGTACCAGCAGATCCTCTGATGAGGAGTCGATCATTCTCTCCCATTGCGTCGAGAATTCGGTATTGTTCCGTTGTTAGAGCGAGGAGATCTTGATTGACGTTTTGTGCTGTGTGTCGGAGTGACGGTCGAAAATCGAAGTCTCCCCGAAGCGCATCAACAATCTCCCGTCGGCGACTTTCATTCAGGGTCACCTCGGTTGGTGGGTGCCGCTCGGCGGCCTTATTGATGATCCGCTCAAGGAACCGGTTAATGCTATGACTCACGTCGTGAAGGTCGTACACGATGTCTAAGTCGATGTCCGGACCAGTCAATGCAAATTCAATGTCCGGAAACATGACTCCTTTTCCCATCAGACCCCTGAAGCCAACTTCGCCAAGTCGAAGAAAATTAGAGAGTGCGGCAGATGCGCCCCCAACTTGGTCGAATGGACCCTCGTGCTTCCGGGTTTCTTCTCCTCGTGCGTTGGTGAATATCCACTCCCCATTCTCTCGGCGCACTCGGCCGCCTTTAATCTCGATGCAAAACACACCTGGCGGACCAATCAAGACGAAGTCGATCTCCGCCCAAGGCTTGATGCGATGTGAGGCGATGCCAAGTGAATGTAGTGCGGTCCAGTTTGCAGATAGGTTCGTTTGGAACAAACGGAAGATCGTGCGCTCCGCATTGCTCCTGGTCTCAGCGGAAACTGTCTGCGGAATCATGTTGGCCACAAGCTATTCCTCTACACCGTTGAAGAAACCAAGTTCCGGTTCTTCAGGGGTGCCGACGACAAGTGCTCGGTCAAGAAAACAATTCATCTGTTCACAAGACACTTCCGGCAGCAACACGCAAGAATGACACGCGGCCAAGTTGACGTTGTTGGTACCTTGAGAATCTGCTTCAATGCAGAGTGGGTCCGCTGAACACCATTGGCCGCGAAGAAGTGTTCCTCGCAAGCTCTCTCTAAGCCGATCTGGATGAGCCTGCGCCACGACCCCGCCTAGACTGCCGGCGGAATCACTGGATGCGGTATAAATCATAAAGCCTGCCATGCGTTCGGAACTGTATATTCGTTCCCGCAATGAAGAGGCTGGATATCCGCTGTCTAGAGCCCACTGATTTAGCAGCATATGGGCGAAAGTGTGGATGAGAAGAAGGCGCGGCGTTATGCCATTTCTATCTACAATCCTGCCGAGCATCTCGCCGGAAAAGTTTGACCTCAACTTGCTAGTTCGGCGTTTCACAACGTCAGATTGTTCCCAAGAAAGCAGTCTCTGTTCGTTTACGCGAAAGAAAACTCCTTCACCACGCACCTCAATCGCAGGTCGCCATCGTGGGTCTCGTACAAATAGTGGAGCTTCGATTGGCTGTTCTTCGTCAGCCTGTGGATACAGCCGAGTGAACCCGACGAGTGCCCGGACCTCTCGAAGTCTTTCGACGCGACGTACTATGTCTATCCAAGAGGCGAACTCTCTGGGAGGCTCTGAAGCAGTACAAACAAAGAGATCATCGCGCGACTTTTCTTCGGCTCCGCGCAGGATTGCGTCGTACTCCTCCTGTCTGAGATCCTCCCCTTGTGTGGCCTGACCTCCGCCCTTCCGAAGTGCGATTAGAGCGGCTAACTCTTCGATATCGGTCGCCAGGCCGTTTGTGGCAAGCATGCCTTGGAGGGTTCCTCTCAAAGCAAATTCTGGCACGTGCTGTAGCGAGCTCCAGTAACGATTAACCAAGTCACTCGCAGCTTCAGACCAGGGTGGTATGGAGATGCTGGAGTCGGTGTTCGGAAACCACACGTTGGAGGCACCACGTTGCAGAGTGCGTGGCTCCTGCGCGCAATTGTGCTCTGAATCCGACAACCAAGGTCTGCGACCACCGCACTGGAACCCCCTGAGGGCGCCTTTAGCAAAGGCCCCTCGCATAGTCCTAGGCGGCCTGCGATTGCAGCTGCACGATACCTCCAGATCGTCCAATCCTCCAGACCTTCCGAGAGTCTTAAGTGCGAGCTTGTGTTCCCCCGGGCCAGCCGATGCTCCATGGACCCAGAACATGAAAGGGAAATCATCTACGTGTCCCGCCTTACACGCGACAACGAACCGCGATGGCACTAACCCCTTGCGACACTTGGGGCAGACATTCTCGTGGCTATCGCCAAACTCGCCGTGGGTTGCCAACCGATTGCACTCGGGGCAAGAGTACATCATAGGAAAGCGCACAGCGGGAATATCGTGGCCCTTGCCAACCGATGGTGGGTCGTAGAAGCCATCGACGTGTAATTTGTCCTCAAGCCGAGGCTCGTGCAACGTCGGGTCCGGTGCGACTTTCCAATCGTTGAGGCCCTTCACCATGTAGGAAGCCTCCTCGGCTGCGACAAGCGCTCCAACTCCGTAGGTCGAGATCAGCTGCGTGCGTCGGACACTGGCTATCTTCTTCATCACCGCTCCAGGTAAAGATCGGACGTACTATCAACGTCTCTTAAACTATTCAATGTGGGAATATGAAGATCGGAGTCTTGCTGTCCTGGTGCAGCCTGGACGAGCAAGTAATTGTTGTTCTTGCGGGCTTGATAGGTGAGGCCCGACTGTGATGCCAATCTCTTCCACATTGAGATGATGTCGTCCACGTGCTTTGAAGACGCCGCCCTCTCCTCTGAGCACACGGTCTCGATGCGGGTGAGGATGATTGCCTTGACCGCTTCAATGTCAGCCTTGTGCTGTTCTATGTTCTGAGCGTCCGGATTTGAGGCGAGCTGAGTGACAGTATGCCGCAGAAGCGAAACGATCACGGCATGCAGTCCACGGTCGCGAGCGCGCGTTGAAAAAGGCGTAATGCTGCTCGACTCCACTCGTCGATATAACGCTGAGTGATATGTTGGAAATGATTCGTAATGGGATCGGTCGCGCGTTCTCGCACTGTTGAAGAGGGTCACAACGAGTCCTGGGTGCTGGCGGCCAACGCGGCTAGAAGCTTGAATATACTCAGATGTACCTTGCGGTTGGCCCATAATGACCATTAATCCAAGCCGATCGATATCCACGCCAACCGAAATCATGTTTGTAGCAATGACCACGTCCGGACACCGGGGGTTGTCGCAGCGCGTCGACATCATTTTGAGCGAGGGCTTCATTTCACTCGAAGGCCTTCGGCTCGTGAGCTCAATTGGTTCGTCGGCGAGTTCGCGCTGCCGTGTTTCGTTCCGTCCGGCGATCACCTTCATATAGCCGTCAACGTCATCCTGCACCTGCATGCGAGCACCTCCGAGCACTCGCAAGCTGTTGAAGTAACCGACCAAGGTCCAGTACGGGTCCAAAACTTCAGTCGGAAATGTTTTGTCGTCGGCAGCCTCGCCCAAGGCCTGCAATAGGCAAGCATAGACGCGAATCATCAGGGTTGAGTGACTGCTCGCAGGTGCCATAAGCCCTAAATAAAGACGGCTCGCTTTCTTTTCTCTGGTGCGTTCCTCGGCAAAAAAGGAGTCACTCGCATCTAGACCTGGCGGAGGGAACTGGCGGGAATCGCGAGCAAAGAGGGCTTTGTTTTGCGATCTGGAACGCCGAATGGTCGCCGTGGATGCCACGACTTTCGGGCGCACTATAGTTCCGTTCGGCGCTCGATAAGAGCAGAGTTCATCGACTGCAGTTTCATATAAACCGGCTAAGGTGCCGAGCGGTCCCGAAATGAGGTGAAGTTCATCCTGGATAATAAGTTCAGGGGGCTTATTCGCCGTTTGAAAGTTGAATAGTGAAGAGACTGTTTCATTCCAAGGCAGCGCCGCAAATTTGTCTGCTGTCGCAATTAACATCGCGGGTCGGTGGTTATAAATATCCTCATCAACTAGATAAACCGGAAGGCCGTGTTTAAACTCACAGCTGGGGTTAGAACAGCTCACCACCAGTCGCTTCCGCGGTCTTTCTTCGATTCTGTATTGACGAACTGTTAATGGAGTTCCGCACCAGATACAGCTATCTAGCTGTTGCGGGTTCATCTTGGGAACTTCACCGCCCCGATTAAGGATTACGAGTGCTTCCTTGGCATCTTGGAGATTGTTCGGAGTTGAACCTTGCCCCACCCAAAGGCCAATGTACATTTCCTCACCCAGGTCTTTCCTGCTTAGCCTCAGTCTTTCACAACAGGCCATGAGCAATGCTGCTCGTTCGAACTGCTGAATGGTCAACAGACGTAGGGTGTATCGCATGAGCACTGTAGCGCCACCTCCGGTCTTACCGTCGCGGAGGCGACGATGAAAGATCACGAAGGCGACAAGACCCAGGTACGCTTCTGTCTTTCCGCCGCCGGTCGGAAACCAGATCAGATCGACGAGTTCGCGTTCCTTAGCACCTCCCTCCGTGACGGCGGAAGGATCTACTACTCCGCGAAGACAAAGCAAGAGAAATGCAAGCTGGAACGGTCGCCAATATGCTTTTTCGTGGCCAGGCGTAGTGGCGCGATTCTGACTCTTCAACCATATAGTTCTCCTCCGCTGGTCGAGCATTGCCTGGTTGGCTAAGCGAAACGCTTCCCACGCCGCCGAGTTTGATTCCAGCGTTGCGATTCCGCCGTTCATACGGTTAGCGGCCTCGGAACAAGCCTCTAGGTGTTCGCGAGCTGTCCGATAAAGATCAGAAGACAATTCTGTTTCCACTCGCGAATGTTGTGTTCCTACCCATGCAATGTAGTCCGAAGACATCTTGCGCAGAGCTTCGAGCACTTGGACTTTGGGGGCACTGCAAAGCAGCTCCATGTCAAGCGCGTCCCATGGTGTTTCGTTGCTGTCCGTGAGCAACAGATCACATTGGGGCGCAAAATCGGTTCGAAGCTCAATCGCTCGGTTGGGATCGTGTGGGTCTATCGTCCAGTTGACCGAGCATCCATGGCCAACGCCAAAGCTTACCGCTTTCCGGTAGAGAAGTTTGTACGAATCTAGGTCTTCGTCTCCGGAGACGTCGGCTGTACGCGGTCGCTCGACAAACGCTGACGCACCGTCTTCTGCTGCCCGCGCGACTAAGCCCACTTGGAAAAATGCATCCGCATCTCGCTTCGTTCCCTTTCCTGTCTTGAAATTCATAAGCACAAGTGTCACGGCGGCTATTGACTCAGTCGCCGACACGCGGACACGGTAGTACAACTGAAGCCCATCCGTTAGTACTTCCTTCTTTCCTCTTTGCGGCTCCGCCACGTTTATTGTGAGAGGCACCAAACTCAGCGGAACTCTCTGCCATTGACTTTCTGCTGTGCCATGAGCCTCTTCGAGTTCGCGGTACACGGCAGCTGAGACAGATACGGCGATCCTCTGGCACACACCTATGTCCACTGCAAACGTGATCCCTGCCGACGAAGGGTATCGAAGATTTGCCATTGCGACCGGCGTGTCTTCAATAGCGCCGATCTCTTCGTTATCACCAATGGATTCCGCACCGGTGTTGTCTTCTGCAGTTGGGGTATCTCCACTAACTGGATACAGCATCCCAACCAAATAGCGAGTCAAAGGAGCGGTTTCGATAATCTCGGCCGACTCGGGATTGGTAGGTCCGATTAATTCCTCGTGTAGTTTCTGTGTGAGCATTTGTCGGAAGCCGTACTGCTGTTCTTTAAACATGAAGTCCTCTCAATCCGCTCGATGCCATTGCAGCCGGCCCAGTCCAACGATCGACGCTTTCAACCAGACGTCTATGTTGCCGAGTCCGCATTGTTGAGCGGCATTCGGCAACCCTGCAGTTGCTTCGATATTGTTCACAAAGAGCTCATCAATACCGAGCGGAAGCTCCCAAGTCCTGTCTCTTGAGTTCCGAATGCGCTGAAGTCCTAAATCGATCCCGTTTCCGCTCACGAGTCCGATGACACGATCGCAGTGCACTACCTCATAGTCGGCACGTGAGTCTCCTCTGATAGACGTAACTCGCCTCAGGTAAACTGGATCATTTGGCTGCACAGTATTTTCCAGATACTCCTGGGTTTCTGCGGCTAGTCCGTGCGTTCCGCCAGGAGGGAATAAGCTGTCCAAGGAATCCTCAGCGCAGACCTCCAGCTCCATTGTGGCAAATCTGTTGAAGTGCGGGACACGCCATCGATCATCGATAGTGTCCTTTACGATAGGTGCCCAACTCTGTTTTGGAATTCGGAACGTTTTTCCCCGAGTTCTGGTCAAGGCGACGAATAGCCTTCGGGCTCTATCGCTTGCAAATGGCTCCATTCCTGGATGCGGCTCATCATAGAGATACACAGTGCCGAATTCCAGACCTTTTGCTCGATGTACGTTGGAAACCGTCACCTTTGAGCGTGGCGCTTGTCCGACGCTGTCGGACACCCAGGCCGCGCGCATGCCCCCAACTACGTCACGGATGTCGAGGTACCGCCCCCGGCTGCTTGCAATTCGTCGGAGTTCTCGCCAAGCGGCTTCTTTATCAAGCCAGCATTGCGCTGCATTTTCTGGATATGAGTCGGCGAATCGTGTCCAACTGAGCGAATGGGTTGGAAGTGCTTTTAGCGCGTCTACAATCCACCGAGACCAGTGGCGCTCCTGGGGATCGCTATTGAGTGAATGGGCAATTCCGCGTCGGCGCAACTCCCTTGAGAGGTATAAGGCCTCGCCGCCTGTGGCACACAAGAGGGCATGCGTACCCTGGTTGTTCAACATCTCTGAGAGACGGTCGAAATTACCAACTGAGAGGAGCCTCGCAACCATCCGTTCCAGTTCAATTGACAGGATCTCGAAATCAGCGCCATCTTCGCAAAGTCTTAATCCGAGATCGGCAAGCCTTCTGTTCGGCTCTTTCAAACGATAGTTCGTCTCTAATGAGAATCGCTGTACACCTGATCCGAACGCTTGTTGAATGGCTTCATAAAAGCGAGGTCGTTCAAGCAGGCGTTCCTCAGCAGCCATCTGGAAGTCGTATATCCCCTGGGCTCGGTCTCCCAAAAGCGTGAAGCCCACTTCTTTCAGACCCAGGAGAGATAGCACAAAATCACACCGAATTCCGACGACATCTTGCACCTCATCAACGATAAGATGGCGAAAGCCTAAAGCCTTTGTTGCAGCTTCCACATCGGCCCGTAAAAACGCTGTTGCGCATTCAATTCGCTCATCAAAAGTCACTAGCGCTGGGAGTTCGGACTGATTAAACATTGCCTGCAATGCAATGAGCCGCAAAGCGAGAGAGTCCAATGTTTTCGCTCGAACGAATGATTCATCGCCCGCCATGGAGTGGAGGCGCGATTCGATCTCTCCAACTGCTGCTCTAGAGAAGCTCAAAACGAGAATCTCGGCTGCCGTCAACCCTTGCCCCAACAGTGCTTGAACCCGAAATACGAGCAAGTGCGTTTTACCTGTGCCGGGTCCGGCCGACACTAACGCGCGTGCATGATGCGGTAGCTGAGCAACCCTTCGCTGCTCAGCGCTCAAATCATCCGCAATCAAGCGGAAACTCCATCTTGATCGACTGCACCCCAAAGGTATGCGAATTGGTGAAAGGCCAGCTTCTCTCCATACATCTCAACGTTGTCGTCGACGTTTACAATGAGGCACTCCAATTTGCCCCCATTCTTCGGGCCGCGAAGGCCGCGACCAATCATTTGCTGGTAAAGGTTGGCACTAAACGTCGGACGTGTTACATATACAGCGCGAACAGCCGGTGCGTCGAATCCCTGTGAGAGAACTGCGTAGTTTGTGAGTACGCGGAGTGTGCCAGCGCGGAATCGCTGAATGGCGTCGGCACGCGCGCCGTCGGGTGTCTGCCCCGTTATGCAGGCGGCTGAAATTCCATTGAGCGTGAGCAACGCAGCGAGTATCTCGGCATGTTCGACCGAGGTTGCGAAGACTAGGATTGGCCAATCCGCTGGTTTGGCTTCGATGGATCGAAGAATCGAACTATTTCGCGCGCTGTCTCGACCGAGACGCTCTTCGAAATCGGGCGTAAGGCGCTTGAACGTCCGGAACTGTTCCAAGTCTGCGGCTTTGGGCATGATCGAAGAGCCATCTATACATTCGTGATGCACTCGAGCAAGCACTCCCATGTCCTGTAGTACTTCATATGCGTCTCCGTTTCCAAACGCATTGGCATCTAAGCGCCGATTGTCGTACCGCTCCACTAATCTTTGTGACTCAATCTCATTGCCTCTTTCAGGTGTTGCGCTGAGTCCTATGAGTGGTGCATGGTCTTTATCACGAACCCGACCGAATCCGGACCACACCAATAATTGCGTGTAACTTGGAGTCACTGAAGTGTGTGCTTCGTCAATGATCAAAGCACCGATGTCGCGCAGCCACTCATATTGCGCATCGCCGCAGACGCGATCTAGTTTTGCGATTGTCGCGATGACAACTTGGAAACCACCCATTCGCGAGATGCGATTGCTGCCCCAGAGACGGTTGATGTGTAGCATCTCCGCGGGGCCGAGCGCCACCCAAGCCTCTCGCCAAGTCTGAACTGCTTGTTCGCATAGTTCGTCCTGTTGTGCGACCCAGAGTATTGGCTTCCTGACCCGCCCAGCAGCCATGGCTGTGATTAGCCCTTGGACGGCGACGCGGGTCTTGCCCGCTCCGGTCGGGAGAGATATGAATGCTCGAAACCCATTTTGCCCGACCAAGACATGTTGCATCTGATCGACGATTAATTGCTGATATTCATGCAACTCCGGTAATTTGCGACGACCGGGTACTTCGAGTAAGGGATCTCGGTTAGGAGTTGGCATTCCTGCGTAGCTAGCAGAGAATCCCAATTTTGTGACAAACTCTCGGGCTCTGTAGCTTCCTGCCCACTGTGCTGGAGGAGCAAGGCCGGCTTCGGCAAGCTCGGCGCGGTATACCTGAAGCACATCGGTAGCGTAAAGTGCCAGTGCGATCTCGCTCATTTCTCGGGCAGATAACTCTGCGCTCCCGCGCTCTGATTTGACAGCTTCCTGAAGCCCGATTGGGAGTCGGCGCCGAATGGCCTCTTCGCCCAGTAATGCGAGTAGTTTGTCCGCCGGCGCTTCCGCAGCTCGTACCTGTCGTACGGTATTCAATGCAGCGAAGTCGCCTGGTGCCGTCGAATCGTCGCCCGTTGACGCGGACCGTGGTACGAGTGAGTTCGCCAGGAGAGCGTCTAAAGGTGGCACCAGATTTCTTGCAATTTCGTTAACTAGCTCTTCCTCGTCCAACGAATCTGCATAGTAACCAACAGCTCCTTGTCGGTAAAACATCCTCGGCTCGATTTGTGTGCCGCGATCTGAGATTTCCCGCACGATAACCGAAGTGCAGCTAACTAAAACAATTTCATCGGCGGTATAACCACGCAGTTGGGGAAAGCGATCGAATAGAGGGACAGGCATTCCAGGGTCTCCCGGCTCAACTTCGATTCGAGCCGTAGAGATGTCTGGTGACCAGATCGAAGGCCCCCACTTCTCGGACAGTAATTTGGCATCGATTGCAGAAACCTGCAAATAGGGGACTTGCTGTCCCCTGAGCAAATCCGCAGAAGCAGAATCCACAACGAGCTTAATCTCGGTAGGAGAAACGATGCTGAAAACATCGCCCACCTTGCAACGCATTCGATTAGGTGATGGGAGTATTGGTGCGGCCATCGCATACAAGAAAGACAAGGATTTTTCATCATCAATATCAATCTCAAGCGATAGCTCCAATGCCGTTGCCAGGTCTTCGGCCTTGAGGGTGGTTCTCAACCCCAGTCGATCGCAAGTCTCCACCGGTAATTCGGCAATCGGCAGGAAAGGTGCGATGTTTTCTAAACGGGAAGAAAACGATTCAGGCGCGAGCCTTGGGCCCCACGAGGTTGGCAGCACTCCACGTCTGCGAAGCAGCCAAGTACATGGCGAGCAGTCAATTACGATAGCAGGCAGCTTCGGTTGCCTGGAGTTCCTCATGCGCCAAACTTCGTCACCGAATAGAAGGGCAGCACGAGTGAACGCCGCGCGGCCTTTTTCGGAAAGGTGATCGAAGACGTCAAGAGGTCCTAGCCCTGACGTTCGATCAAAGGATAGATCTGACCGGTCTCTTGGCGCTGTGCGAGTCTTCGCTTTGTACTGATCTACAGCAAACCGTCTATATGCATCGAAGATCGTGCCTGCTCGAAATGGGTAGTTGTCAACCGGACTGTCGGTCGCGCCTAGGGCACGCAACACTGGAAGGTGTGCCTCATGAAAAGCGGTATCCATGAGTGCCGGGCAGTTCTCAGCGTCGTCCGGTGATAAAACCCCGCCAGGTAAAAGAAGCTGCGTCAAGGGCACGAAATCGCCTTCCATGTTCTTCACGCACAGTTTTCCCTCCAAGGCAGCAGGGCGCAACACTACCTTCGCACCGTCCCCGACTGCAGATGCGACATGCCAAAGTCGAGCCCATTCTTTAGCGCCGTAACTTGAAAGATTATCTAGCGTTAAAACCCTTAATTCGCTTTCTGGGTTAGCTTCGCGGATCCCGAAAGTGAAAAGGGCAGAACGGCCCAACTTATCCGATGCGACTTCGTGGTGAACAAAGGTGGTCGTTCCCGAGACTGGCCCGTCTTCGCTTGGCAAGAATAGCCGCAAAGGTTCTGGCCCTACCCAATCGTCTGTAGCGGTTAAGACAATCCGCGCTTCCCGCAACTCACGAATGTCGTAAGAACAATTCTCCAACTCTTCTGCGCAACGCAATGCTGTAATAGACTCTGCAGCGCCACGACGAAAGACCAAAGCTTCCAACCACGCAGCAATCGTTACTGGCTTTGCCGTACCGTCTGCGATTCGCTCCAAGCGACTCCGTCGTTGGGCCTTTTCGAGCGAAGCATGAGCCCATCCTCGCGGACGGGTCGGCGAGGAGCTCCAAATGTCCAGCGCGGTTGGCGGTAAGTCCTTCGGAGGCAGCTTCAGATTTCCAGCCGCTTCGAGCTTTGCGTCTTGATTGGCGACAATTCGCGCTTCTGTCGCAAGTCGGTAGATCGCACGACTGAGGCGTTCATCTGCCCAGCCCCGAGGCTCTTGCCCAGGAAGCACATCGAGGATGCTTCCCGGATCGTCCTCGCGGAAGAGCCTCGGCAGGCTCTTTAAGACAAGCTCAGCCGCCGCCGCAATCAACTGATAATTGAATGGTCCTGGAAGAAGGTTGAGACGATCTTCATTCGTCTTCCACGGGGCGTTAAGAATCCCTGACAGCGACGTCTTTAGGGTCGTTGGAAAAAATGCCCACAAGCTTCCTATCTGTTCTTGTCGAATCATTGGAACAGCCCAACTCAGTGGGACACGCGCCCTTCCTGACCTGTCGCCTGCATCCTGCAAGGCGCTTGCATCCGGCTCCAAGATGCTTGAATATACTCGCCAAGTGGTCCGACGGTCTTTTTCCACGAGGAGAATCTCGGCTGTATTTGGTCGTTCAGCCTCTATTACCCTGCGAGTTCCTCCCGGACGTTCGTCAGTAAGGGCAAGCTGTCGGACATGCGGAGCAAACAGCAAAAACTCCGCTGGAAAATCTCGCAGAGCCCCGTCGAGCCAACTGTGGTCGTGAGCATATGGAAGTCGAACCACTGTAGTGGCCCACCGCAACAACCGTTCCAGCGTAGGATCATCGAGAGAAGAATCCCGAGTGTCTAAAGCCTCGGCAATCCGCAAAATAGGCAAGTCCTTGGCTTCGGGGCACAGGGGCCGAATTCGCCGATTTGCCAGATCGGCACTGAACTGAAATGAGCCGGATGAGCCGAAGAAGGCCGGCCTGTCGGTAAGGGCCAGCACTGACTTAAACCCCATGCCAAATCGCCCAATCTCATCACCCCGCTTATGCGAGATGCTGGAACTGAGGAGGACATCTGCTCCTGGGCAATCGATTGGCGTTCCTTCGTTCGCGCAATATAGAGCTGTTTCAGTTGCAACCACTTCGATTCTGCCAGGTAGGTGCAACATCGCATCCGCACCGTTCTGAATCAGCTCATAGATCTGCCTACCGCCGTATCCTCCGTAGACAATTCCGGCCTCAATACCCGCATGTTCAAGTATTAGCTTGGGGTTCTCAGCATACGCACGTAGACACTTCTCACTCTCATGCTCGATATGTCGAGAGACAGAAGCATCCATGGCGGCGAAGTATCACATCGCAAAAGGCTTAAAGGGAGCAACAAGACATGTTAGCAGACGGGTGGGAGGAGCGGATGCCGCGAAAGTTGCAGCGCAACTTGACGAAGATATCAAACGCCTTTCGCCGGCAGGGGGGCACTTCGATGAGCGAGAGGCATTAATCGCATTTGAGTTCTTCATAAAATGAACCTATTGTTCCCATTCCGGCAATGCGTGGAATGTGTCGGCGAAGGTCATCGATGACTTTCGGAAGAAGCTGCTTTCCCGACTCTCTGCAGTGAAGGGCAGAGACAGCCGGGAAACGATCTTTCCAGCTAAAGCCCGTAGTCTTTTAGAATGGCTTCTCGCGCCGTGGCAACCTCATCCCTCAAAAGCGCTTCGCTGAGGAAAAGCTCTGCCGTTCCCACAACGAATCCGCAGTTGGTGCAAGCCAGTCGCTTAGGAACAATATCGCCGACGCGCAGTTCACTTTCGTCCAACTGGCAGACGATGGCCTGTGGGTCACCGCACAGGGGACAATCAAAAACCCACTCTGGGCTGAGCAACCGCTCAAGCCTTTGGCGCTGCTCAAGCTTGAACTCGACCCCGATCCCTAATTCCTCTGTTTTGACCAATTCCTGGATCTCCCAATCGGCAGAAAAACTGGCCTTGAGACTCCATCGAATGAGATGACCGAGGCTTTTCAGGCAATATGCTCGGTCGAGCCCTACCACTTCCTTTGCGCGGGCGTAAACTTCCGTGCCGATCGTGAGTTGCCGTAGGTACTCTGGAAGGAGAGCATCCCAGAGATTGAAAGAAAACAACTGTAGATAGCATTGATGGAGGAATGGAAGGCCAACTTCCAAAAGCAAACCGACAGACTCGCTATCGTCCCGTGGACTAAAGCCTTCGTGGGTCATCCGATTGCGGGCGGCCCTAAAGTCTGAAAGTGCTTTGTCGGCGAGCGCTGCCAACTCGTTCGATGCGCGCTTTGCCGCCTCAATCAGCTTTTGGAAGCCAACTCTTTCCGGCAAGGCTTTGCCAGCCGAGGACGATTTGATTGCGCTCTCTATGGCCGCATCACATGTAATTAGCGCGTGTGGGTAACGCCTTAATGCGATAAGGAGAAGGACACTGTCCAAAGATTGCATCGAACTGGCGAGAGCAATGCGGGATTCGTCGCTCGCCGGGTGCGATCGAAAGAATAAGAGCGAGGGCTCAGGCATGGACATAGTACGAATCTACATCGGAAACGGCGCCAGAACCGGTCCGTAGCTCCTTTGCGGAGCAGCCACTTTTACTCGTTAATTGAGAGACCACCTTTTCTCATCGGGACCGGCGAGAAGAAAAGGGAGGGATCCCGAACCTATTCTGCTGCCGGCAAAAACACATCGGCCGCAAACGAAACAGTCTTGATTCCCATCTTTCTTTTGGCCTCCGCCAACCCCAGCTCCCACTCCGCTCGGGTCGTTCGAGAATGAGGGTCGTCAACAAAGCAAAGGTTCACGAACCAGGCATCGATCCCCAGCACTTCCCTAAACAAATACAAGTGTGCAAGGCGGTTAGCCGTCTGATACAGGCATCCGGTTCTTTCTGTTGCCTTAAGGTGATACCGGTGACGGCCCTGCCAATTCACCGTACCATCCACACCCAACCAGGTTTTCGTATGTGTAAGCGACGCCTCTATTATTTTCAGGGAAGTCGAGGAAGTCGCTCTGCATTCTCCCGCATACATCTCCGGGATATGGCTCTTGGCCTCCACAAGCAGAATGCCGCCAGCTTCGGATTCGACGCAAGCGAGCGCATCCCACCGCGGCCCACCTTTCGGCCAAAAATCCCTCAATTGTTGTCCGTGCTTGCTCATGCCTAGTTCCGCCAGGAACTCGACGTCCTTGTATTCCTGGTAGTGCTCATCCTTGAGCGGTGAAACCCACCGCAATCGAGACTCACGGTCAAAGGCATTCTCGATTGCGCGGTTCAACAACGATGGTTTCTCATTCACGTAAAACTGAATCTGCCTCTGACTCCCGGCATTTGCACGTCCCGATCCATCGCATCGCTGATCCCTCGCAATTTTCAGCATTTTTTCCTCCACCTATAAATACCGTCGACTCAGAAATCCATTCAACGAAAGAAGAAGAAAGTTGTGGAAAAGAGCCAATTTCCTGCCGGCGGATAATCGACGCGCAATAAAGTTGCGCGAAAGGATGAAGTGCCCAGATGTAGGAGTTGGCAGGAAAGCAACCGAGAGCGGGCCTACTTGCCGAGTGGGGGCTTCGGCACGAACTTATGACTTCTGCCGAGCTGGGGCAGAAGTTGAACCGAAATCGCCGGTAAGATTAAGGGCCGGGCAGAGGTCTACAGGGCAGAGGTCGTGGGTTTGATATGGGTTCGATAACGGTTCCCGATCGTGCCTTACAGCGCCAAAAGAAGCCATCCGTGACGCTTGTTTTCTGTAAGTTACGACCTTCCTTTTCGCTGTCACGGCAGAGGTCGCGGGTTCGAGCCCCGTCGTCCCCGCCACTAAACTCCATAAAATAAAGAGTTTGTGGCAACGGACCAAAGTGACAGTCACGAAAAAGGGCACTGGCGAGGGTGCTGAACATTCCCTTGCCCCTTCAGGTGCCTTTCAGCGGCACTTCTTCCCTCCATATTTTCCGCCTCAAGAAGCTTCGACGAAGTGGGCGAGGCCGTTTTGCGCTTCAGCCTCAATAGACTTCCTTCTTGGAACCGGGTCATGTAGATCTCCTTGCATGAGCGCTGATGGCTGAGTCTATGCTACGCGCCGGGGGCCGTTTTTGGATCTCGGAACGCTTCTCAAACCAATCGAGAATCTCCTCCTTGATGAAGCGCCAGAGACGGCGCTTTCCCTCCCCTACCGAATGTTTCGCTGGATCAGGAGGTATGAAGTCGGTGAGCATATAGACTTCCCGCTCCTAATTCGCCGTGCACGATAAAATACCTGATCTGTCAGCGTCGTTGACGAAAATTTGGCGATGCCATCTCGGAGCTCCTTGCAGTATGGGTACTTCGTAAGAAATTGACGAAACTCATCCAATCGGTTTGCGTCCTTCGCAAACCACTCGCCCATCAGAGCCTCTTAGCGTAATTCTCCTTGAGACTTGATCCCAACCTCATCCCAAATGTCGTGATGGTGCCGCAATACGGACAGCACACCAGCTCGGCAACTTTCTCTCTGCACTCCTCAGGCACGTCCGCATCGATCATGACGTCATTCAACGAGCTATGCGAATTGAGCCATACCACGTCTCCTTCGGCGCAAGGTTACAAACACCAGTACCGCGAACTTGCAAAGCCTGTTAACCCGATGCAGAACCACCCTGCCCAAGCGCGAAAGCTGCCATCATCGCGTATGGAAAGCACATTGGACGCACAAGTGACGGTTTACCTGGACGATGAATGCCGAGTTCACACCAACCACGCTCCTCGAGAATCTGTCGCACCGCCGACTATCATGGCACCCGCGCCCGGGAGGAGTCGGTCGAGGAGGTAGCACAACGAGCAGCCGACCACGAAGCAAGCAGGCGGAGTACCAGGCAGACCAGGAGCGCAAGGGGGAGGAGCGGAAGGCCGAGTTCGAGCGTCAACAGAAGCAGTACGAGGCCGAGGAAAGCCGCTGCGACAAACAGCGCAAGGCGAGAGTTGCGACCTTTGAGCGCATCATCGAACAGGCTCTGGAGCATTGTAGTTTTTCCGGTTCCGGCGAGCCCTTGGAGTCCGTGGACCCGGTCTGCTGAGTTCAGCACTTCCTCTATCACTCGATGTTGTGACTCGTTTAGGAAGGATCGGGGCCTGCTCCCGCGATCTCTCTGCGTCCATGATCGGTTCGACAGCATTGCGACCATTCAAGACAAAGCGGATATTAGCGCGTTCAGCTGCGATCGTCTCGGGTGTTGTGAAGCTACGGCCAGAGTCCTGCTTCATTCTATCCACAGAGCAAAATTCGCTCGTGTCTCGGCGCGAAATAAACTCTGCCTAAATGTCCCGATATGTCGCCTGGCCTATGCCGCGGCGAAGAGCATCCCGAAGAATCGCGTTCATCCGCCACGGCCTCGCGCTCGAAGATGCTGTCGCGAGCGTTACGGAACTGTTGTGGATGGGCAATGCAGAATTGAATCATGCCTCGTGAATCGCAAAAAGACGCTCTTTCGGTGCAACATATTTAGTGGCAATCGCGTCGAAGTTTTGAACCATCAGCCCGATCGTCTCGCTGCTCAACTCATCAATAATGTGCCACTTGTCGGGGAAATGCTGATAGATCACGGGCGTATAGTGATTGAGATGGGACCGGAATAAGCTCTAGCGGCAACAGGAGACTCCTAGAACCTTACAAGGACACGCACAATATAACCCCACCGTAACTCCGCGGGTATTTTTTATCTTCATCTACTAAACGTCGTTTTGCCGCGGGTTCATAATCCTTTTGACACTCCTCCGAGTCGGCGTGATAATCGGTGAGCCTGATCGAAGGGACGATAAGCCGCTTCGACAGCACGTCAGATTCTTGCGGCTTTGTTTCCCCTGTTGCAGAACGATTCAACACACCTTGCTCACACCTGAGCTGTAGACCGTTGGCCGCACCGGCATAACGACGTCAGAACCCAGTAGAAATGCGCACGGGATGGTCCATCCGTCACATTGCGCAATTGCATAGTGACGCAAACCCTCCACGTTTCATCCCTGAGAGGACGTGACATGCGAATTCCCAAACTGAATTTCATACTGTGGGGTTTCATCGCTGCAATAGTCTGCACTGGTTGCTCTACCAGCACGATTCCCACTTCTACGACCAGCACACAAGCCATGCTGTCCGCCCGCGTCATGGGCGGCAGGAAACCTGTTTCCGGTTCATCCATTCTTCTTGTAGAAGCGGGCACATTTGGAAAGACTTCCAGCGCAACTCTTGCCCGCGCCACCAGCGACGCGAACGGAAATTTTTCCATCACCTCATTCAGCTGCCGGCATGCACCTTCGCAGCTCTACATCACGGCCTCTGGCGGCGACGCGGGAAACGGCGTCAATGCCAATATATTTCTCATTGCGATGCTTGGTCCGTGCAACAACCTCCCCAACAATGTTGTTATCAATGAGCTTTCCACCGTCGCCGCTGCCTACACATTTGCGCAATTCATGAATCCGCAAAATCCCGCACAAATCGGAACCATTGGGATTCCCCGCTCAACGCAATATATCGGCATGATCAACTCCGGCCTTACCCTCGCTACAAATGTCATCGATATCGCTTCGGGTAAACCTGCGAAATTTCTCAGCACAAGCCCGAACTCTCCTGAGACTCTCAACACGCTTGCCGATATTCTTGTCTATTGCGTGAACTCGCCGTCCCCGTTCAGCAATTGCAACACCTTGTATTCGGCGGTTAGTCCTCCTGCCGGCGGCAGCGCTCCCACGAACACCTTGCAGGCAGCGCTGGATATCGCGCTGAGCCCCGGGAAGAACGTGGCGGCGATTTATGATCTGCTTTCGCATGTGCCGGTGGCGCTGCCATACAATCCCGTACTTCCGACTGCGCCGAACGACTTGCTTCTTGCCTTAAAATTCGTTCCCGGAGACATCAGCACTCCCAGGGGCATGGCAATCGATCAAGCCGGGGATATCTGGATTGCGAATTCCACCGGCGGCAGCAGCACTCTGGGTAGCATCACAGAATTAAACCCGGTCGGAGTGGAGATATCACCATCTGGAGGCTATAAGCCAGCCGGCCTGAATCACCCGGAAGAGCTCTTTTTTGATACCAGTGGCAAGATCTGGATCACAAATTTTGTCGGAAACACAGTCGAAGCGATCGACAGTTCAGGTAAGGTCGTCGTCGCTCCGTTCGGAAGCACAGCCTTCTTTAATCCCACGAGCATCGTCGCCGACTCCTTCAGCCAGCTATGGATCGCCGATAGTGAGACAACAAATACCGCGCGAGAGCTTAGCGTAAGCACAACCGCCGGTGACTTCTCCTTCTGGGTGGGTGGCTTTGGTCTTGGCACCGCCTCTTGCATGACCGCCGACACCACGGTATTGCCAAATATTATTTGGGTTTCCAACACCGGCACCGGAGGCGTTTCACAAATCGTCGACTATGGCATTCTCACTCTGACAGGCGCCGTAGTCTCTGGCGGAGGTCAAGGTGCGCAACAAGGAATCACAGTCGACAACGATGGAGATGTCTGGGTGGCCAATACCACCGGAAGCGTTACGAAAATCCACGATTCGGCCATACCCGTGGTCACGTTAGGACCAGTTGCGGTGGGTGGAATTACTTCGACAAGCCAACCCTGGGGCATCACAACCGACAGCGCAAACCATGTATGGGTGAACAACTTCGGCAACGACACAGTTACCGAGCTGGATACGAACGGAAACGCGTTCAGTCCGTCAGGCGGTTTCACCGCCGGAGGACTCATCAAATTTCCTCGCAATGGTATTGCTGTCGACCGCAGCGGTAATGTGTGGGTATTGGATGATGACAATCCGCCAGCTTTCGTCACCGAACTTTTGGGCGCGGCCTCACCGGTAGCTACACCGAGGGTTAGCGGAAGGCCCGTCGCTCCCTAAGACGCGGATGCGAAGTTGTGGCCTGCACACAATATGGAGGTGGGTTCAGCAGGCCGGAGCTCGATTTAGCTCTAGATGCAAAGCATCTAAGGGAAATACCAGCTGTGCCTGGGTTCATTTGCCCGATACGCGGAGAGAACAAGTTTCGATAGTCCGCAAATCGGACAAGTGCCTTTATATTCATGGTTATCGATAACAAGGGTTAGCGCCAATCGGCATCTCTTCAAGTCGCCATGTAACCGGCTATTCGTAGTGTTGCGACATTGTTTCTGGCTACCAACTGTCCGAGATGCCGACTATTCGCTAACTTGTATTGCTATCGAATACTCGATTCTCCTCAACCAGAAGGGATCATGCCACCCTACTGAGTGACTGGACCCACGCACGGCATCTCGCAAGGATTATTAAATTGACATAAATGTAACGATGGAAGCCATCTGACTATTGGACTGGAGCGATCATGTTTAACCTCCTTCCAAAGGACGACAAGTTTTATGACGAGTTAGAGCAACTGTCAGATCGCGTGGTAAGCACGGCGAAGCAGCTCGAAGCAGTTGTCTCGAGCTTTCCAAACTTCGATGGCCAACTCAATAAGATCGAACAAGATAGACTTGCCGCGCGCAAGATCTTCAGCGAGTCAGTTCTCCGGTTGGACCAGTCCTTCATCACCCCTCTTGATCGGGAGGACATTCTTGGTCTCATTAACGAGATGGACGGCGTCGTCGATCGGGTCGCGGAGCTTTCTCAGCGATTTCGCCTTTACCAATTGAAAGATTTGCACCCTACGCTGACTGGACAGGTCAAGAATCTCTCGACGATCTCAGGTGAACTCAATGAAATTATCCATAGTCTCCGTCACCAGAAAAAACTGAAGGACCTCAAGCCCAGTCTTGATGCGGTGTCTGACGTAATGGAACTGGTGAAGCGAGACAGGGAAACCTTTCTACGAGACTTATTCAGCGGCAGTCCGGATCCGCTCGAAGTTATCAAGAAAAAAGAACTACATGATCTTCTCGAGGAGGCCATCGAACGAAGTGAAGAAGCCACCGAAACTCTAGCCCGAGTGTTGCTCAAGAACGGTTAAGAAACCTCTATGCCGATCCTTTACTTCGTATTTACTCTAGTCGCGGTTGCCCTTGTTTTCGACTTCTTCAACGGCTTCCATGATGCCGCCAATTCTGTTGCAACAGTTGTCACTACTCGTGTGCTTACGCCCGGACAGGCAGTCCTGTGGGCTGCATTTTTCAACTTTGTGGCTGCATTTCTTTTTGGCACTGGCGTTGCCGAAACGATTAGCAACAAACTTATTAATCCTTCCGCAGTGGATGTTTACGTGATCTGCGGTGGCCTCATCGGTGCCATCGTATGGGATATCATCACCTGGCTCATGGCACTTCCGACCAGCTCCTCACATGCCATCATTAGCGGTTATGCGGGGGCAGCGATTGCAAAGGCTGGTTTCAAGGCGATCCTCGTCAAAGGGTGGATACCAGTTATCGCGTTTCTGATCATTTCGCCCATTATCGGAATGATTCTGGGTTGGGCCATTATGACCACTGTTGCGTGGCTTACGAGACGTTCGGAGCGCTATAGGACCGAAAAGCGCTTCAGGCACCTACAGCTGATATCTGCCGGTCTTTATTCCCTTGGTCATGGAACAAACGACGCACAAAAAACCATGGGAATTATCGTCGCGCTGCTGGCAGCCGCGGGCCATGAACAGTGGGGAAAAGCAAGCAAGTCCGGTTTTCAGGGACTCGTCGGCAAACATGAGATCGCCTGGTGGATCATTCTCAGTTGTCACGCAGCTATGGCATTGGGAACAATGTGCGGTGGTTGGCGAATCGTAAAGACGATCGGTTCTCGCATCACTCCTCACCTCCGTCCAGTCGGCGGCTTTTCAGCTGAGATGGCGGCCGCGATCACAATTGGACTAGCTACAATTGCAAAGGTCCCAATTTCAACAACTCATGCCATCGGCGGCGCGGTTTCGGGAGTTGGTGCTACGCGTGGCTGGCACGCGGTGCGCTGGATCTGGGGAGAAAAAATTGTAGTTGCCTGGGTTTTGACATTTCCGGGAGCCGCACTTATTGGAGCTGCGGGGTACGCTTTTGCCCACTTTGCCATCCAGCCTTTCATTCACTAATCTTGAATCAAAAGGACTGAAAGAAAACATTCACCTATCTCAATCGATATGTTCGAAGCGTTAATTATTCCACCGCGGCGGCAACCGCGCGGTCGATTCCCTACTCCCATAACATAAGCGTATTTTATATACGCAATAAAGAGGTTTTATGGCACACGAGGAACATAAGCAAGCCGCCGAGCATCACGAAAACGCAGCGAAATCGCATCGCAATGCGGCCGAGCTGCACGAAAAGGGCAGTCACGACGAGGGCCATAAGCATTCACAGGAGGCCCACCAACATTCTACGAAAGCGCACGAACTGACCAATGCAGCACATAAAAAGTCCCAGGAGAAAGCGAAGAAGTAGCTGAATTCACATGCCTTGACGGGCTACTTAGGTAGTAGCCCGTTTCTGTCTCGGAACCTGCCTAGGACAAATCAATAAACTGATCGGCCTATGCCGTCGCCGTAGCTCTAGCAACCAGGTTTCTAGCGTCTCTGGGCTTAGAACGGCCATTGGAATAACGATTCACTGACCACCCTCGCTGGTGAGAAGTTGCGCTCTAACCGTGGCAGCGCGCGACCACGGTTGCTGCAAAAAAAGAAACCCGATGAGAACAAAATCGTCGAGCCACTCATCGACCAACGAAATCGAGGTACGTGGCCCTCCTATAGTCCGCTTGTCGGCACTTGGCCGCCAAAGATCGATATTGCAATCACCTGTCCCAACAACTCGCTTCACCAGTTTGACTAACTAGATCGGGCCAGCAAAACTTTTGAGCGCGTGCGAATCCTAAATAATGATCGCGCCGACGCAAAAGCCGGAGCCGTTACCCGGCTCCGGCTTTCACGGATTACGCGCTGCCCTAGTCGTTGTTCGGGAAGTCGAACAAGCTAAAGAGATCGTCAATGGCGGGGCTGTTGACCGGTGCGTACGGGTTGTCGGCTGCCGTAACCGGGTTGGGGAAGTTGTCACGGCTGCGACGCGTGACGGTGTCCAGACCCCAATTCCGCTCGATGAATTTCAGGATCGAAACGTGGTCTGAGTATTCATGCGAAATATGACCGGCCTTCGTGTAAGGTGATACGACAAGCAGCGGAATACGCGTGCCGTCACCGAAGAAATCGAGCGGCTGTACATAACCGGAGTCATAGTAACCGCCACCTTCATCGAAGGTAATGAAGATTGCGGTATCCTTCCAGAGTCTTGGATTTTTCTTTACCTCATCCACGATTTTCTTGGTGAAGCCTTCAAAAAGATCGAGCTTCGACGATGCCGGATGTCCGTCGACAAGGCCGCTGGGCTTGACGAAAGAGACTGCGGGCAGCGTACCGTTTTTGATGTCCTCGTATAAATTGGCCGTGTCTTGAATGTGAGCGTTGCGAATCGATGCATCAGCCATGATCGAGGTGTCGTACTGGAAGGGATTGCAGATGTTGCAGTATTCGTCGGTGTCTTTTCCGATGGCCCCGTAGTTCAACTGATATGGGTCATTGACGTAGTTGTTCCACTGGTCGCCGTAGTACTTCCACGAAATCTTCGCGTTGAGCATAGTGTCGCCGATGCTGGGGACAGACGACGGCGGGATGGTGAAGACCGTGTTGTTGGCATTCGTATCGGTGTAGGCATTATTGCCATTTCCGAAGTAGCCAGGGTTGTAGTTGTTCAGGAGATAGTAATGGTCCTTCTGACAGTGTGCATGGATCGGCGTGCTGAGAGATTCCAGATACTCAACGATTGGGCCAACGCCGGGCTGTGTTTTGTCAGAGCAGTTGGAATATGAGCCGCCGCCGTACGATGCCGAGCCAAACGAACCCCCACCGTAACCGTCCTCAGAGTACCAGTTGTTGGTGTTCTTAGCTGGATTTCGGGTTTTCGACTTCGTCTACAACTCCCGCATTGGCTGTGCCCGAGGCAACTTCCTTCTTGTGGGGCGGCGGTAGAGGATGTCCGTTGCCGTCGCTGAACCAGATTGCGTCACCGTGGCCGAGCATGATGTGGTTGGCGCCGGTTCCGCCGTTTACCGACTGGTGGAAGTTGTCACTCATCGCGTAGCGATCTGCCAGGCTCTTGAAGTAAGGCACATCACCGTTCTGGACGTTATAAAAGCCCAGGGCGGTTGAGCCTTCTCCAGTGGTGACATCTCCTGCCGAATATTCGGTACTGAAGTTTGCAGGCTGCTTGATACCGTTCGTGCCTGCGCCTACTGTTACTTCCACCCAGGAAAACAGGCCTGAGTTGCAGCCGGAAGGATTTCTGGATGTGGCTTTAGTGGCATTGCAGTCCAACTGCTGCCACATCTGATAGAAGCGGTGCACAGGGCTCGCCGCATAAGAGTTATAGGTAAACGAATCGCCATTGGTCAGCTGGAATGGCCCCGGAGCAAGATTGTTCACATTCGTGATGCGCGTATCGGGAGTCTTAGCGGTTAGACCGGTGCCCCCTGTCACAAGGTAGCCATAATAATCGGCAGGAAGACCGTTCTCGGACTGCCTTGCCAATTTGAGGCTGTCGTTCTTGACATAGGAGTCTGTTGCTCCGCCGACGAGCGGGGCAGGAAGTACATCCTTTGGAAAAGTAGTCTTGACGGGGCTGAGCATGAACGCATCAGGAGCTTCATCATAAGCTGCGCTCTGCTCTGCTTTGTAAAAGTTCGGACCGGGTGTTCCGTCAGCCTTGATAATACCCTCGGAAAGAAGATTCCAGACCTTTTCGCCTTTCTTGGGTACATATGTTGCGAAGACGTGATCGAAGCTTCGGTTTTCACCGATGATGACAATTACATGCTTGATAGGCGAACTAGTGTCGTTGTCGCGTGATGGGGGATTTGCGGCAAAAGCATTGCCGATTGCCAGCTGAAAGATGGTGGCGGAAACTAGTCCCGCGCGCATCGTTCGCATGGCTGTGGACGCAAACTGCGTGGAAGTCATACTTCCTCCTGTGTTGGGGCTCGGACCCAACCCGAGGAAGAATAGTCTCCAAAACATTGCAACAATGTATTTATCTGGTTAACGGTTCGTGAATAGAAATGCAGACGGAAATTTCGCAACGAATGAGATTTCTTATCGCTGGGCTTCGCCTTTGTGAATTTTCTTCGCTGACTCAGGAATCATGTCCGCTAAGGGCGATTCAGCCGCTTTTTGCGGAACAACCTCTATCGACCCCATCATGCCTTTGTCTTCATGCTCGAGGAGGTGACAGTGGTACGGAAATGTCCCGACAATATTCGGGCCGCGAAAATCAACGCGAACCCGAATACTGGGATAGCTAAGCAATCGGCCGTCATAGTAGGGCACGTTAACCGTATCCCTCACAAAATTCTCGTTCACCTGCCTGCCCATGTATTCAAGCAGCAGAAAATGCAGTTGATGGATATGGAAGGCGTGCAGCTCGCGCGAGCGGTTTTCAATGATCCAGTCTTCGACCGTTCCTTGCTGGGGCCACGAGATTCGGGAGTGTAGCGTCCATGTCGAACATCTTCGGCGTTTGGCCTTCTTCGGTCAGATAAAATTCGACCGCACTGGTCGGATCATTAGGATCGGCCAGTTTCTCTGAGAAGTACAATCGCCGCACGCGCACTGGAGCGACATCGCCGAGCCATTTCAGATTCGGCGAGGGTATCGGCTGGGGAGAACTCTCCAATCTAAAGCGTGGTTCCGGAGCATTCGGTGTTGGAATAATCCTCGCGAGCATCCTGTTGGTGTCGTTCTCTCCGCCCGGCCCCGTGTCCACCGTGCGCGTTAACCAAAAGACCGGTCTCGCCGGCAGGTGGTCCTTGCACAATAAATTCCACGCGCGCTCCGGGCGGAATGCCGAGATGCGTCTGCCAGTTCAAGGATTCCCCTGCTGCCTGAGTGTCGACTCCATATCCGATAGGCACACCATCCATGGCCACGATACCCAATGGCTGTGGGAAACGCTGAAAGAGAACCTCGAGATTTAGATAGGTAATCGCCGACGCATTCAAAACTCGCCATAGCTGCCGCTCTCCCGGTTTCATCTGAACTATCGCTGGCGGGTAATCCGGAAATGGCACCGGCACGTAATTGATCGACAGGTCTTTGGCAGGCTTGCCGAAGCCTGTGCCGTTATTGGCTGCATCTCCGTCGCGATCGATCATGAATTTTGGCACCGCGGGCTCCGATTTCGACGGTGACGCATTCGGGTTGATCAGGTCCTGATCGCGGATAATGAAGACGCGCTCCGGCAGTCCGGCCACTTCCCTTTTCACGCGCTCAATTCCCTCGACGATCAACGCGCCGGAAGCGCCGCCAAGAACCTGTTGCTTGCTGAATCCATGAATGTGCGGGTGATACCAGTAAAGCCCGGGCGCCTCATTCTCCGGAATGCGAAAGCGATATTCAAACGGAGGGTCGCCCGGCTGTACCGAAGTCTTCAAAACATCGTCTTGGTGGCAGACCGGCGGGATCGTCAGTCCGTGAAAATGCAGATTGGTGGACGAGATGCTCATTGTCCCACTCGTGCAGGCGTTACCGGTCATTCGTGAGTGGACATGCGATGCCTCCGGATCCCCCTGGTTCGGCTCTGTAATGGCATTCTTCAAATGAATAATCACTAAATCGCCTGGATTGACACGTAGATTGGGAGATTCACGGCCCTGCGCATCTATAAAACAGTAGCGTGTGCTGCCATCGCTTTGCGCGGCATTGAAAGCAGTCAGGGTAATTTCGAGCACGCCATGAGTACTTCGGACGTCTGCCGGCTCTTCGACCACGCTGCCGATGTGTGGACGTGCACAGATTTCTTCTGGCATCTCTTGGGCGTGCAGCGGCCGACTGCAAAATAGGATTAGCAAAACACTAAGGGTGATTAACAGACTGCCGATAGATCGAAAACCCTGGTTAGTAGACTGTAACTGCATCTCGATACCACACACCATCGTTTCAACTGTTGCGAGCCGCCGCATTAAAACTCGATGAAATGACGAGACTGAGAGCGGATATATCTTTGATCTAAAATAGTGGGTTCAAACTTCTCTGGCGACAAACTACCGATGCAAGTGGCGATCACACTGCAAACAAAATGTCCAAGTGGGTGAACAACGCCTCAGTTGTTACCAAATCGCCCAATAATCCATCAGATCGGCAAAAAAAGCCGGCCCCTTCGCCCAAAGTCAATGCAACAGAACATTCGGCAAGGCGATTCTCGTCAAGAAAGATTGCTGACGAAAGACGGCTTTGTCGCCCGGACGTATAGTCCGCTTGTCGGACAAGTGGACTATACGTCCGCACATGTGAAAATCACATCTCGGATACACGGTTCGTCGATTACTTGCCCGAAACATAATCGATCTGAACAGTTCAGATGAGTATCCTGGCCTGCGCGCGGAAACCGAGCCGATAGCGCCGACTTCAAGCGCTCCACTACTTGGCGTGAATCAGCGTGTCACTGCTATGAATGATTGGCCGATTCTTCGAAAAAATGCACATACCCCATAGTTCGCCTTCCGACAAGTGCCCTTCTCGTTCGACTTGAGAACAGGGCATATCGCTAAATCAGCACTCTCGAATTTGAGTAGGCGATGAGTTCAGCACTGATTTCTGCCGTGGTACGGCCGACGTCTGAGCAAAATTGTCGAGGGTGCTGCTGAAGTTGCTACCAGTGCTTTCTTCGCCAATCGGTGCTCATCTTTTCGATGAGTACGATTAAATGCGCTTCCGCCTCTCCATGAATGAGAAGGGCCGGCGTTGGGAAGACATCATGGTGATGATGTCTTGTCCTATTTCGTCGACTGCAAACTTCCCTATTTTTGGCGATAATTAATTACTTATGTCCAAACGTGAATTTCAAACAGAAGTAAGCCAACTTCTCCAGCTCATCGTGCATTCACTCTATTCGCACCCTGAAATCTTCCTTCGCGAGCTGATCTCCAACTCATCCGATGCCCTCGACAAGCTGCGCCACCTTACACTCGTTGACGAAGCCTATAAGTCGCTTCCCTTCGATCCTCGCATCGACCTTGAACTCGACGAGGAGCACAAGACTCTCACGATCTCCGATACCGGCATCGGCATGAACGAGGAGGACCTTGTTTCGCACCTCGGCACCATCGCTCGCTCCGGAACCAAAAACTTCCTGTCGCAGCTCTCTGGCGACGCACGTAAAGACTCCAATCTCATTGGGCAGTTCGGTGTCGGCTTCTACTCTGCCTTCATGGTCGCCGATAAGGTCGAGGTTCTCTCTCGCAAGGCCGGAGACGACAAAGCCTGGCGTTGGATCTCCGACGGAAAGACCAGCTTCGAAATCGAGCCCGCGGAGCGCGCCGTCGCTGGAACTACCATTCTTCTTCATTTCAACGAAGAGGGAGCGCAGTATGCCAACAGCTGGCGCTTGCAGGAGATCGTTAAGAAGTACTCGAACCACATCGTCTTCCCCATCTTTCTTGCCTATGACAAAAGCGAATGGAACGCCGAGAAGAAGGAGTCCATCAAGACCCGCGTCACCGAACAGATCAACGTAGCCAGTGCAATGTGGCGCCGATCCAAGAACGAACTTAAGGATGAGGACTATAAGGAACTTTACAAATCCCTTACCGGCGACTGGGAAGACCCACTCTTCTGGTTCCACACGCGCGCCGAAGGTTCGCTCGAGTACACCACGCTTTTTTATATTCCCGCCAAGGCACCTCTCGATCTTTATCAGGCGGACTACAAGACCGGTGTCAAACTCTACGTTAAGCGTGTCTTCATCATGGATGACTCTAAGGAGTTACTGCCACAATATCTCCGCTTCGTCCGCGGCGTCATCGACAGCGAAGACCTCCCGCTCAACGTCAGCCGCGAGATCTTGCAACAGAATAAGATCCTCACCAGCATCAAGACCGCAAGCGTCAAAAAGATCCTCTCAGAACTGAAGGGCATCGCCGCAAACGACCCCGAGAAATATGCGAAGTTTATCCCCGAGTATAACCGCCCACTCAAGGAAGGTCTCTATGGCGATTATGCCAACCGCGAGACGCTGATTGACCTCATTCGTTTCAAGTCGACTAAGGTTGATGGACTTACTGGCCTCGCAGATGCAAAGTCGCGCATGCAGGCTGAACAGAAGAGCATCTACTACATCACCGGCGGAACTGAAGCTCTGCTGCGCACCTCACCGCTGCTCGAGATTTACAAGAAGAAGGGCATCGAGGTTCTAATCCTTGATGACGATATCGATGAGATTGTCTTCTCCACCGTTGAGAAGTACGGCGATATCGACCTAAAAGCCGTCAATAAGTCCGCAGCTGGCGAAGAACTCAAGGACGAATCTGAGCCCGAAGATGTCGAGACTTTAAAGCCGCTGCTGGAAAAGCTCAAGACCACGCTAGGTGACAACGTCAAGGACGTCCGCGTCTCAACACGCCTCGCCGACAGCCCCTCGTGCATTGTTTCAGATGAAGACGAGCCCTCTGCACGCATGCGCCAGATGATGCGAGCCATGGGTCAGACGGATATGCCCGAGCTAAAGCCGATACTCGAGATCAATCCCAACCACGAGATCATCAAAAAACTAGTCGCCCGGAGCGACGATGGCACCGCACAGGATGCCGCGTGGCTGCTCTTCGAGCAGGCTCTGCTGCTCGAAGGTGTGCCAATTAAAGACCCGGCGATCTTCGTTCAACGCCTCAACCGGGTCCTGAGCCAATCAATCTAGTAGTCCCGACCCTGATGCCATCCTTCGCAATCGCGACGGATGGTATCAAGGCATCTCACTGCAAAGCTACTCTGTTTGCCTGTTGCGTTCGGCCGGCATCAAGTCCTACTCTGTATCGACAAGCATAGGTGTTTTCGATTCATTCACGACTGTTCCAGTCGGAAGAATTCGTTTTTGTTTCTCATCGGGCGTGAGTACCGACACGGCGAATCCCTAATATAGTGCCTACATATTTTGCAAAAACTCATGTACGACCTTGGTCGCACAATTCTCCATTAGCAGTTCTGCGCTGAGCACTTCTGCGTTATAAGCACAACCTCAGACAATGCGATCTCGTTGACCGCCGATTCGGACAGTTGTCGTATCAGAGTCATACGATTGTCACGCTTGTTACGACGGATGCCGAACGCAAGTGACAATCAATTGACAAAGGCCAGACGATGCCGAGACACGCCGCTCCGCCGTTCTCGCTAATGTGGCAGCATGCCCCACCTGATTCTGAGATATCGATATTTGAAAATGACGATGGGCGCCATTTTTTCGTTGGCCCTCGTTTTCTGTGCCCGCTGTGGAGTCGCGCAGGACACGCCCCTCATCTCCGGAGGTGTTGCGTTTCTTACCAGCACGAATGGAGGTAATACCACCTATCAACCATTGATCGAGCCTTTGCTGGCTGCGCCGATCGGCAAGCATTTACTCATAGAGTCACGGGCGACGATACTCGAAACCTTTTCTCCTGACAGCAACGGATACGATCACACTCATTTCGCCGGATTCACTTATCTCCAAGGCGACTACATTGTTTCTCCGCATTTCACCCTGGTCGGCGGCAGCTTTCTGCTTCCGTTTAACACCTATAACGAGAGGTTATCCCCAGTCTGGATCGGCAATTTTCAAGATGGCCCGCTTATCGCCAGTCTAGGGCTGCTATCGAGCGGTTCAGGATTAGGTGGAATGTTACGCGGTTCCGCAGTGTCACGCCGAAAGTACTCCGTTGATTACGCTACATGGTTCTCTGCTCGCAGTGATAATGAACAATTCAACGCGAAACGTTCATTCGGCGGGCGCGCCAGCCTCTATCTGCCTGGTAGCCGTCTTGAACTGGGCCTGTCGTATGACCGACAACTGCAGGATACACAAGAAAACTTTTACGGTGCACATCTATGGTGGGAGCCAAAAGACACCGTTTTTCGGCTGCGTTCTGAGTTCGCGCGCGGTCGTCATGCACAAGGCTATTGGATCGAAGCCGACTACAGGACGCAGGCGTTCGGAGGCCTTAATAGTTGGATCGGCCGTTTCGAACCTCTATTTCGTATGCAGCAGACATTCCGCCGTGACAACGTTGCGAGCGATGGCCTACCGCTGACGAACGTACAGCGCGCCGATTTCGGATTGGATTATAACCTGCCGCACAACACGAGAATTCTTACCAGCTATGCGCGGCAGTTCTCGTCGGCCGGCGATACGAACATTTGGGAAACGGGAATTGTTTACCGGTTTCTTTTCCCCACCTGGAAAGGAAAAATGAAATGAATAAGAAATATTTTCTTGCCATCATTTTGGGGGCGCTTGCACTGCCCCTACCCGAGGCCAAGTCACAGAAGACTGAGCAAGTCCCTCCGAATCCAACAGACAAGCACTCACCCACATCGAACAAACCTCAGCCACATGAGGATGAAGGTCAACGTCTCTTTGAGGCGCATTGTTCGCGCTGTCACACAGCGCCCGAGGGCTTCTCTCCCAATATTTCAGGTACCGTCGTGCGCCACATGCGTGTACGCGCTTCTCTCAGTCAGCACGACGAGCAGGAACTATTGCGCTTCTTCAATCCATAACATTTTCGGCGCTTGTGCCACAACTCCTGTAGCGGTCGGCAACCTGTTCATCGTTTGATCCTAGCGCCTGCACCGCAGCCGCTACATTCTCACCGATGCGATCCCACAATTGAAATCCCGCAATGATGCCGTCATATTGCGAAAAATATTTGTCCGGTTGAAAGGCCAACGCTGTCATCTCCAGTCGAAGTCGTAGCCCACCTTAGCCCGCTCCGTTTTGCAAAGGCGAAATAAGAGAATGGAATAAAAAGGCGATCAGCAACGCTCCTGCCCCAAGAAGCAATAGCACGGGTGAATAGCCAAACCGTGCAAAGAGAATTCCAGCTCCTGCTGTAGCCACCGAAGCAACCAGGGAATTGCAGAACATCGTTGCGGCAGCAGCATTGCTTCGATCTTCGTCTGGAGTCTTACTCATCAACAAGTTATAGAGTCCCGGAGAACTCATCCACTGAGCAGCCGAATAAATCAGATACAAGATTATGGCCACTCTCTCATTTGCTGCTTTGGATAGAAGGACTAATACAATTCCTGCAGCAATCTGGGTAATGGCGATTCCATTCACCAATCCCAACGCACGAAAAAGGACTGGAGCTAAGAGCCCCATACATAACTGCACTACCTGCACGCTCGAGAAAATCAGTCCAATCTTCGTCATCGAGATATGCAGGTCTTTTGTCAGATACACATTCGCAAAAGGAGTGAATGCGGCCAGGATTCCAGACCACAACGCCATACAGAGGAGGAAGCGTATCAAAAACGGGTTTGACTTCCCTGCTTTCAACCATTTTCTATGTCCGTGCTCCGTGATAAACGCATCCTGTTGCGATGGCACATGCAGACGCAACACCGGAAACAGCCCTACAAGTGCTATCCCACAGGCAGCTAGCAAGATCAGCCTTTTCACCGCGAGAGGCTGAATCATGAACCCGGCCAAACCGAGCCACTTGCCAAGATAGCCACACACGATGCCGCCCAGCATACTGGTTCCGACGCTCACGGAGAAGATCAGACTGAATCCTGAAGTCCGGTTTCTCTCATTCGTGAGTCGAGCGACGGCTGGAAGAAAACACACACCCCAACTGCTCATGGCGACGCCGGTAAGAAACGCGAAAGCAATCTGCGCGGGCTCCCAAACCCATATAGCGCGCACGGCATTTGTTAGCGGAGCATTAATAAAAAGAATGATTAGCAGAGGCCGCACGCCGATCCTTCGCCCGAGTGCGCCGACTGGCAACGTCGCAGCTAGCGACCCGAGCGTCATCGCACCGCCGATCCAGCCCATCGAACGCTCATTGAAGCCGCAATCCAGCAAATAAAGGTTGAATAGGAAGAAATACACAGCAAAACCCGCATCGAAGAAGAAAGCGGCCGAAAAAAATACCCAGTAACCGCGACTCAGTCTTTTGTCCAGCAACCAAGCGTAAGGATTTTTCCAGAAGGAGACTGCTTTCGCGACACATTGAGCTGAATTCAACAGCCCTTCCATCACTGCCCTCTCCGCACTAGGCGTTGTAAGCGGTCAATGGCCGCATCCAGACTGCTGTAAGTAAGCTCGAAAACGTCAGCAGCTAATAGTCGCTCGATGGCTGCATACTGTAGAGCCAGTGATTCCGTCAGTCCATATAGCGCCTGCCGCATGAACTGTCGCGCCACATCTTTGCGATAAGGGACTAGTCGCGCCTGAGCTCCATCCCGCCGCTTCAAAAAGACTATGAAGTCCGCTCGCACCGTGTCCGCTCGCTCGATGTATTTCATTGGTGCGGTAGGCAGCTCGATCGAGGGTTTGCCAGCGGCGCGCGGGGTAACTTCAAGCCCTTGAAGTTCAGGAAAGAGCTCCACAGCTGAAGGACGAAAGCGAACTTGGTGACAGTTTCCTGTCACCAAACGATCTGTTCCACCATTGACAAGAAAAGTTGCGTCGTCGCTTAGATATGTCCAGCCGGCGCTCGCGCAGGCATATGACAATGTCGATTTGCCTGCCCCCGAATCACCGCATAACAGAACACCTCGACCGTCCAGCGCCACGCAGCCAGCATGGATGGGCGTTGTGTACCGTGTCGCGATACCGGACGCTGCCATCCCCAAAAGAAAATACTGGCTATAGAGCGGATAACGCAGTGCAGCACGTGAGACAGTGATCTTTCCGCGGCAACTATTTAGGTCGATAATGCCGTAGTTATCGACGTCTGCGACACATATCAACAGAGGAAGCATGATTCGGTAACTCGGCGCTGGCGGGCAATCGGTTGCGTCGTTGTCCACCACATGCACGTCCGTGCAGAGCGGCTTTGTGTCATGCATCTTGGTGAATCTTCCCCAGAGCTGACTGAATTGTTCCAGCACCTCATTCGAATTCGTTTTCACTTCAACCGGAAAGCCGTATGGATAGTACGTACAGCACAATTTAAGTTCCGGCGCTTCAATCTCGTGCCGAGAAAAATCGAACTGCAGAGAAGCATCGCAGGCAGACTCTATCTGTTCAATCGTTAGCATCATCCATCTCCACTGCGTTTAGAAAACGAATTTTCCCGCGAACTGGATGATGCGCGGATTGGCAACTGTGCTCGTGATCCTGCCGAAAGTTGGACTCGCCGATGGATTTAAAAGTGTCGGATCGGTATAACCCAAGCTTGTGTTTGGATTTCCGAATTGCGGGGTATTCGTGAAATTGAAAAACTCGGTCCGGAAGCGAAAGCTGACCGCTTCCTTTATTGGAAAGGAGCGTTCAACTGCGAGATCCAGATTGTGCTGCCCAGGCCCCCGCATAATGCCCACGCCACTATTGCCAAAATCCTGGTCAGCGAGACTCGTCCCAAACGGGGCCATTGGGGCGCGTGTAAATGCATTCGGATCAATATAGCCATTGATGACACGCGAGAACAACGAGCCGTGCGTCCTGGGCTCGGCTCCTGTGCGCTCCGCTCTCACCTCGCCGGGAATCAGCCCATAAACAGAACCTGCATTGCCGTCAAAGATGCTGAGAGGGATGCCTGATTGAAGCACCGCGATGCCGGAGAATTCCCAATTTGCGAAGGCGTACCGGGCCAGCCTAGGAGTTGAAGAGAACTTAGGCGCCGACCAAACGAAATTTGCTACAACTCTCTGGTCACGATCAGTGCCCGCCGGACCATAGGATGAATGCCGCAAATCGCGCTGATTGTTCGTCGGTAATTGCAGTTCGAAGAAGTCGGTACCGACTTCACCATTCACTTCGTCGAGATTCTTTGACCATGTATAGCTTGCCTGAAGCTGAAAACTGCGGGTCATCCGTTTCGTAATGCTCGCCTGCAGTGCGTTATAGTTTGCAATGAATGACGAGTCGGTATAGAGCGATCCTTGACTTATGCCTTGAATCGGCATTCTGGCATTCACGTTACTGATTGAATTTGTTGTTTCCCCGTTCACTGAATGCTGAGGGCTGGCAAGGAGAGCCTGATCGAATTCGACTTGCCCTGGGCGTTGTGCCGATCTTGTTCCTACATATCTCACCTCCAGCAAATACCCGTGGCCCATGTCATATTGCACGTTGAGGTTGTACTCCTGAGTCTTCCCATCCCTCAGATTCGGGTTGGTGGCCTCTATAAACGGCGTCGAAGTGGGCGTGAGAGGTATGAATACCGGAAAGGCGGAACTAGATGGAACCAGCGGAACGAAAGGGCTCTGTAGCGTTGCGCCACCATTTGGAGCACCAGAAACAATCTGCGAAAGCGTGAAAGGCTGGTCATTAATGATCTGCTCAGCAACCGTAGCTGAATGCCGGTCATAGTAGATACCGTATCCACCACGCAATACGAGAGCCGGCGCACTCATTACCTGCCATGCGAAACCCAACCGCGGCGAAATGTCGCCGAAGGGAGTTCTGTAAAGACTGGCGTATGACGTTCTAACCACGTCTGGCGGTACAGAACCTTTAAAATTCGAGGCTAGCGTAAATCCTTTGAGGGTCCCGGTAGCAGGAATCGGTCCGATAGTAGCGATGTTCGGATTGAAATTTGACAACCTCCCATTGATCTCAGTCGGCGCCCCGAATACCTCATAGCGCAGGCCTGCATTGATGGTCAGTCGCTGCGTCAGCTTTACATCGTCCTGCATGAAAATGGCTGAATCTGTATATCGCTCGTTGGCGCGAAAATTGCCCGCCCCTGCAAAGCTTGTGCTCACATTGCTCAGGCCAAATGGGCTGCCATTCTGTGTTGCACTCTGTCCAAGCAGAAAATCATTGAACGTGCCGATCTGCAGCAGTCCATCGGTTTCTTCTGGAAAATCCTGATCAACTTGGTGCCGCTTGAATTCCGCACCAAAGCGAAAATAATGTCGGCCACTCGTGATCGCGACGGTATCCTGCCAGATAAATGAATTCGTCACCTGCCACATCGAAGGCGTGCCTGCATCACCGATCGTGAAGCCACCAACAGTCAGCCCTGGAGCATTGGCCGTAAGACTCGCGACACCTGTTGGCGTACCTTGACCGAGCGACGCAGCCGTAAGCGGATTCTGCACAGTTGAAAGCCCGTCGTAGCGCATATATCCGAAACGGGCGATGTTCACCAGTCTGGCATTGAAGACATGCGTATCAGCCAGCACGAACATCGTATTTCGATTCAGCTTGTCAGTTCCCCAACCCGGAACATTCGCCGCATTTGGGGAGAACGGTTGTGCGGTAGGAGCACGCGAGTAAAAAAACTTTCCCGAAAGGGCATTCTTTTGCCTCAGCACCTGGTCGATATCGACGGTGAACTGGTCTTCCCGAAAATGAGCAGGCATCGCATAAGTGGACTGTCCCATTGGCACTTGGTCCGAAGCATCCTGCCCGGTTGCAGGAAGTATGACTTGCGGGCTCGGCACCACAAACTGCCCATTTGACAACTTCGCGTTGAGGATGGCTAGCGCTACTGGATTGATGTTCGATCCATCACATGCGACCTGTACACCGCCCGCTTGTGTTAAATAACCAGTTGCGGGACCTCCTCCACTGTCCAAATGCCCTGCCGGACAAAACTGCGCGCCCAGTGTTGCGGCCGAGCGGTCTGCGGTGAGCAGGGGCAAAATCGGATGCTGCTCATCACCAAGGCCATTCACTTCTGTTAGACCCTGATAAGAAGTGAAGAAAAATGTTCGGTCGCGCAGTATTGGGCCACCCAAAGCTGCGCCAAACTGATTATGTTTCAGGTCGGCACGTGGCTGCCCGTCGAGCTTAGAGAAAAAGTCATTTGCATTCAATGCTGTATTACGCACAAACTCCCATGCGCTACCATGAAATTTATTTGTCCCGCTTCTACTCACCAGGTCGACGTTCGCTCCTGATCCGCGTCCATACGCAGCATCGAAGTTCGCGGTTTGCACCCGAAATTCCTCGATCGTATCCGGCGCGGGAATAGCCGTTCCTGCATCGGTTTCAGCGTTGGCCGCCGAATCTTCTGAGAGGTTGTTCGCATCGATGCCATTGAACTGGATATTGTTCGCCAGTGGTGTTGCGCCATCAGACGCAACGTTCTGAGTTCCACTCCCCAGTGCCGTCGCGTTTGGAAGGTCGACTACAACACCGGGCGAAAGCCCGAGTATCTGCGTGTAGTTGCGATTTGACAACGGAAGCGATTGAATCGCTGCTTGATTCACCAGCCCACCCAAGGTCGAGCTTTCCAAGTCTACAATTTTCGCGACGCTGTCCGCATGTACGCTTGTGTTCGTCCCAGCGACGAAAAGTTTCACATTTACAGAACTAGTCTCGCTTACCGTCACTTGAATCGAATGGACGGTATAGGAGGCAAACCCTGGAGAGCTCACCGTAAGCTCATACGTTCCGGGGGATAGCAGTAGCACCCGAAACACTCCCTCCGGAGTTGTCTTTACTGAGCGAGATATCTGAGTTGCGTCATTCACGACCCGCGCTTCTGCATCTGCCACGACTCTGTCCGACGGATCGTACACAATGCCTGAGATCGCGCCTGTTCCGGGGGTCTGGCCCATGGCTACGTTCACGAGCAAGTGAAATAGAATCGCGGAAACAACAAAATACCTTCGCAGTAAATGGGTTTTCATAGCTCGTCACTCATCGGGTGTTCCTCGACAGATTCGCCTGGTATCGAGACAGAGTATGAAATGGCCATGGCCGCGAGTTGTTACTGACTTGTCACTCTTTTGTCCCGATGTGCACGCGAAGCACGGACGACAAAATCATGACAATTGATTAACCACCACATGACAACTCAGCAACCTCCCAATCGATAACGTGGGATAGAACATGGTCGCTGGATTGGGCCGTCACCACGAGTCGAGGAGACAGTATGAAAGGTAAGAGCATACGGCTGGCCTTATTATTTGCGGTTCTGATACCTATGGCCTGTTCCCCAGGAATAATCCGTGCCCAAAGTGGGCCTCGAACTATTGAAATCAACGCTAAGAAGTTCGGCTTCGATCCGGCTGATATCACACTGAAGAAGGGACAACCCGTGATCCTTGTGCTCAAAAGCTCGGATGTTGCCCATGGACTGCGCTTTCGTGAACTGAACGTTGACTTGAGAGCCCGTTCAGGCATTCCGGCGCAGACACAATTCACACCGGAAAAGACAGGAGATTTCGTCGGGCACTGTTCGGTATTTTGCGGCTCCGGTCACGGTTCGATGAAGTTGACCTTGCACGTGGTGGATTAGATGCGTTGTCTTATACTGACAACTGCCGCTACCGTTATGCTTGGTTTGATCGCTTGCAAAGCCAGTCCCCCCGGCAAGCTTGAGACAAAGATCGTTACCACTGCCAAACATCATTTCTTCATTGGCAATAAAAGGCAGGCTAACCCTTTAGTGGAAAGTCCGGAGACCATCGCCGACGGAAAAGAGGCGTTTTCGCATTACTGTGTTGCCTGCCATGGCATGGACGGCCAGAATACGGGTGTACCGTTCGCTGATCATATTTCACCTCCTATTCCTTCACTTTCTTCAAGGGAGGTACAGCAATACACCGATGGCCAGCTAAAGTGGATTCTCGACTTTGGCATCCGACCATCTGGAATGCCTGGTTCTAAAGGGATTCTCAGCGATGATGAGCTATGGTCGATTGTAATTTTTCTGCGCCACCTGCCTCCGGCCGGCAGTCAGGGCGTTCCAGAAATGTATACGCACTAAGGCATATCCATCGTTGCATTTATCATCAGCGAATCCTTCCTGTTGATGCATGACAGATCCATAAGCCGTAAAAACAAATTGTGGCTTGTTCTCGCTGCGGTCGTTATCGTAGGTTTATTTGGGACACTGCTGTCTTCGTACTACGACGTTTACAGTAACGCAGGAAGCCAGCCGGAAACGTTGACCGGGCGCATCGGCATCTGGGGCTTTACATTCTCACCGAAGCGATGCAACACCCGTGGATCGGGCATGGATTCCATTCCGTGGCACGTAATTCCCCTTTTTGGTCCAGATCAATTTGAGGCTCGACAGGCGCATAACGAATTGATACAGCAGTTCTATGCTTATGGATTAATCGGTGTTTGCATATTCCTGGGAATTTACGGCAGTATGTATCTGCAGATACGAAAGCTGCCTGCAGGCCACACAAAAACGCCGTTCCTTGCTTTTCTTATCTTTATCCTTATGCGCGGCTTAGCTGATATCGAGCCATTCGATCTGTCACTGCGTTATGGGCATTCGTTACTATCAGCCTGTTGATAGACGTAGCTGTAGAGCAACAAAATTGTCATCCCATTGTCATTTCTAACGTAAAAGGCGCCTGAACTAGATTTCCGTGGTTCAGAATAGAGCAGAAGAGGTCTGAATCATGATTAAGGACAGAGAACTAGTAGCAGAAATGGCAGAAGACACAGCTCCGCTAATGACTCTCGGCACAATTCTAGTCATCGAAGACGATCCACGCATGCAGAAGGTGCTCCGTCGAATCTTTACGGAAGAGCACTACTCCATCCTGGTTGCAGGAGACGGCCAAACGGGCCTCGAAATGTTTCGCACTGAGCGGCCTTTGGCCGTCGTGCTCGACCTCATTCTGCCGCACCTGTCCGGTCGCGAACTTTGCCAGACGTTTAAAAACCTCTCCAGCAACATCCCAGTCATCGTTCTCAGCGCAATTACCGAAGTTGTCGATAAAGTACTTCTTCTTGAACTGGGCGCCGATGATTACGTCACCAAGCCCTTCAGTCCCCGCGAGCTTACGGCGCGTGTCCAGGCTGCAATTCGTCGACAGCGCAAACCAACTTCCCAAGAAGTTTATCGTTTTGCAGATTGCGAGATCGATTTTAAGAAAATGACAGCCGCACGTTCCGGCAGTACTGTGATGCTGACTGCGCATGAATTCAAATTATTGAAGTTTTTTACCGAAAATGCAGAACGGGTACTTACTCGCGATATCTTGCTCAATGAAGTATGGGGATATAATTTTTATCCAACTACACGAACTGTAGATAATCAGATACTGAAGCTGCGCCAGAAGCTGGAACATGATCCGGCGAATCCAAGACATCTACTTACCATCTACGGTGCAGGGTATAAATTTGTCCCTTAATGGCCAAGCCGACCTTCCGTCCGAAAACGGACCAAACAAGGCCACAGGCAGGAACGACAGGCAGGGCGCACGCACGCATGTGCTGCTTGTCTTTGCAATGGCACTGGTAATTGTGAGTATCACCAGTCTCAGCCTCTTTCTCATTCGCCAGGATCTCCGTGTCCAAATAACGGACAATCTGTCGCAGGATCTGAACCACTCCGTCGTTACTTTTCAAAGTCTGCAGGCCGAACGTCTGGAAGCGCTCGAGCGCGAGAACGCACTGCTCGCTGATCTGCCTCCACTGAAGGCATTGATGACCAGTGGCGACGATCTTACGATTCAAGATGGCGCAGTTGAATTTTGGCAACTTAGCGGTGCTGATCTGTTTGCTCTCGCAGATGCAACTGGTCGGATTGTCGCGGCATATACGAAAGTTCCCTCCGCTGACACAAAGCTCCGGCAGGGGCTGAAAACCTTATTGGCTCATCCCGACAAACACTATCTCATTGATGGCGAGTCGCTATACGCTTGTTCCGTTCGACCGTTTTACTTCGGGAGCGACGAGGAAGGAACGCTCTTGGGATACGTGGTCAGTGGCTCATCCACCGAGCGCACGGTGCGACAGATGAGCCAACCCACCGCGGTCGAAGCGACATTTCTCAGCCGCGGTCAGATTGTCGCCAGCACCCTTCCGTCGTCCATTCAGCCGGAGCTGGCTCAAAAATCTCCCCTGATTTCTAAAATGCTCCGGACGCCCGCATTTGTGCAACTTGGAGATACGCGTTTTCTTGCCTTTTCGGAAGACCTCTCTGCTACCGCAACTTCGCCATTACAATTGGTTGTTCTGAAATCATTTGGACCGGCCGAACGCTGGATCAGTCGCATCGATCGCACAATTGTTCTAGCAGGCTTGATGGCATTGCTTCTTGGTACTGGGCTGATGATTGGCCTTTCTCGATTGGTGACCCGCCCTCTTGAGGAGCTCTCAAAGAGCGTAAGGGCATTTGGCATCGGCAACAGGGAATACCTCATCCCGCAGCATGGCACTCAGGAAGTGCGGCAGCTAAGCTCGGCGTTTGCTCGCATGCGAGACGAAATCCAGCAAGTGAATGGGGCGCTCCTGGAATCAGAGCGGCTGGCAACGATTGGCCGCATGGCTAGCTCGGTATCTCACGATCTTCGCCACTATCTGGCAGCCATATACGCTAATGCGGAATTTCTTGCCTCGGACCGGCTCTTATCAAAAGAGCGATCGGAAATATTTGCAGATATCCGTTCTGCCGTTCATGGCACAACCGACATGATCGAATCACTGCTCATCTTCAGCCGATCAGGCAAAGGTACCAGACGGTCCGCGGAATTGATGGTTACGCTGCTGGAGCGAGCAACTTCGCTGGCACGTCAGCATCCAGATGCGGAAGGCGTTGTGATGGAAGCACAATACGGTGAGCCCACAGAGACCGCAGTCGTCGTGGACGGAAAGCAGATTGAGCGCGCCATTTTCAACCTGCTAATCAATGCGTGCCAATCCGTTCGTGCATCGGAAGACGCGGCGAAAGTTGCGATAGTTTTGCAGACGGAAGCGCATTATGTGTTCATCAAGGTAATTGACAATGGGGCAGGCGTTCCCGAAAACATTCGGAATACTCTTTTTGAGCCATTTGTGAGCGAAGGCAAGCAAAAAGGGACCGGATTAGGCCTCACGCTCGCTCATTGCATTGCTGCGGAACATGGAGGAGAAGTGGTTCTGCTAAGCAGTCGTCCCGGAGAAACAATTTTTCAAATGAAGGTAGCACGCAACCTTCCTGAGCAAGACATGACAGTAACTGAATCAAAACATCGCGATCAGGTGGCTGCACATGAGAATGTACAGATTTAGACGAAGGCATCCCTATGGTTGCCGTCTTGGCGTGAGTGGAGTGTTATTCCTTGTCCTGATATTGCACTGCTTCCGGGTGAACAGTCTCCTCGCACAAACTGTAGATCAAACAAGTTTGCAACAGCAGATTCAAAATCTAATTGAAGCGATGACACGTACGCAGACGCAACTTGAGCAATCTCAACATCAACTGGATGAAATGCGGCAGCAACTGACTGCTTTGCAACGCGAAATCGCAAACAGTGGATCGAGTACGAGTCCACTATCCTCAACTCGGACACAGGAAGCATCATCGGCCGCGCCTGTTAATACTGCGGAAGCGATCGAAGACATTCAGGAACGCCAAGCGATGCAGGCCTCCCAGATTGCAACCCACGAACAAACCAAAGTGGAGAGTGAGTCGAAGTTTCCAGTGAAAATCACCGGCCTGTTGCTATTGAATACCTTTGTCAATACAAGCGCGGTCGATGTGGCGGCAACGCCGACTTTGGCCATTCCGGGAGGAGGCAGCACAGGAGCCTCCGTGAGGCAGACGGTACTGGGATTCGATGCGCGCGGTCCGCAACTCTTTGGAGCACGCAGCTATGCTGATCTGCGTGTGGACTTCGATGGAAACTCACAATCCGACAGTCAAGTTGCAGGTTATTCGGGATATTACGGCACGAGCAGCATGATACTACGACTCCGCACCGCTCATGCATTTCTGGAATGGGACCGCACCAAAGCCTATTTCTCACTTGATCGTCCGATCTTCAGCCCCGATGTGCCGACTTCCCTGACGGCGGTTTCCGTCCCACCTCTCGCATGGTCTGGCAATCTATGGACCTGGAACCCACAAGCAGGTGTAACGCAGAACCTGAGGCTTGCCGGCTCACGTAGCCTGCAATTGGAAGCCGCGTTGGTCGATGTAAGCGATGCGCCTTTAACTCCTTCGATATCTCCTTCTATGACCGAATCTCAGGCATCGATCGCCAACAGTGCGGAACAGAGCCGATGGCCCGGGGTCGAGACTCACATCGCCTTGCTCGGTTCCGGCGAACAAGCCAGTAGTTTTGGTGCCGGCGGATATTTCGCACCTCATCGCAGCGCTCTGGGGCACAGCTTCGATTCCTGGGCAGGTACGCTCGATTCGCGGCTGGCCCTGTCAACCCATTTTGAATTGACGGCGAGTGCTTACCGCGGAATGGCCCTCGGCGGCCTCGGCGGCGGCGCATACAAGGATTTCGCATATCGCGCAGATCCGGAATCAGGCGTTTACTACATCCGGCCACTCGATGATGTTGGCGGATGGATGCAACTTAAGGAGAAGTTCAGTGAACAAATCCAGATGAACCAGGCCTTTGGTTTGGACAACGTATTCGCAGGGGAACTGCGGCGTTATGCGGTTCCCGGAGGCTCTATGTACATGAATCTGGCTCGAAATCGTACATATACCAGCAATATAATTTACAGTCCAAGCGCATATCTGCTCTTCTCTCTCGAGTACCGGCATCTGACAAGTTCACCTGTCACGGGACTTCCCGCTGACAGTAATGTCATCGGTTTGGGAGCAGGATACAAATTCTGATGAGCAGAAAGCGATTTGGCAAATGGCTATTCTGCGTCGCGGCTCTGGCGTTGCAGATGCTATGCGCGCAGATTCGTGTTGCCGAAACAACCTCAGAATTACGTCTGCGTATCATTCCCTCTACAGCCGGAAAGCAGCGCTTTGTACCTGCGGTCATTTGGCTCGAACCGTTGGCCGGAACCGATTCGCCCCCGTTTCTTCCTCATGGACATTACACCCTTCAACAGAAAAACCGTACGTTTATTCCACACCTTCAGGTTATCCCTACGGGCAGCAGTGTCGAGTTTCCCAACGGCGATCCTTTCTTTCACAATGTCTTCTCACTTTTTGATGGCAAGCGTTTTGACCTCGGGCTTTATGAAGCGGGTTCCAGCAAATCGGTCGTTTTCCCGCGTGAAGGTATTTCATATATTTTCTGCAACATTCATCCGGAAATGAGCGCTGTCGTTTTGACGCTATCTACTCCTTTCTTTGCAATTGCGGCCGCGAACGATGCGTTTGTGCTTCCCGACATTCCGGCCGGTGATTACCGATTGCACGTCTGGATCGAAAGCGTACCACCATCGATTCTCAGCGGATTGAATAGAAATGTGCATTTATCTGGCCGGCCCGTTGATCTTGGACAAATAAAAATTCCGATACCCGCTCTCGCCAACCACGACAACAAATTCGGCAGCGCATATGATCCAGTCCCAAAACCAATTTACTAACCCATCGAAGATTATGCCGCTAATTGGCGATTGCTCCTGAATTGAAAGCAAAATAAGCGCCCCCAGAACCGCCCTTCTTGAAATGAGGCTCTATGGTGATCACAAAAAACAACTTCAGCACGGTTGGCGCATAACTTGCGCCGTTTGACCTACCCGCAATGGATTGTTAATATCAGATTGCGGGGTGGAGCAGCCTGGTAGCTCGTTGGGCTCATAACCCAAAGGTCGTAGGTTCAAATCCTACCCCCGCAACCAATCAAATCAAGCAGTTACGAGAAACGAAAAACCCAATTAAGTCCCCATTATCCCCCAATCGGAAATGGCCACTGATTCAGCCCTTCTACTGAAGGGCTGTTGTGCTTAATCCCTCCCTTCTCGATTCCATCGATTCGCCGAATGCCAGCCCAACGACTTGGCTGTTGGCTTTGCGCTTGGAATCGTTCATCGCCCGTCCGTAGATGTTCATCGTCGTCTGGATCGAGGCGTGTCGCATCAGCTCTTGTTGCACCTTCATAGGAGCGCCGGTCTCGTCCAGCCACGAACGGTAGGTGTGGCGGAACGTGTGCCATCCGATCCCGTCCGGCAGGCCGATGAGTTCGGCAACCCGGTGCAGCTGATGCTTCTTGAGGCTTTCCTGGTGAAAGGGCTTCCCGGTCTGCGGATTGGCGAAAACCCAATCTGCATCGCTGGGATATGCGCTGAAGGTCCGCCATTCCAACAGCAGTCCTTCCAGACGCGGATCGAGCGGAACGTAGTCCTTTGAATATTCCGTCTTCACCGCATCTACCCTTCCGCTGACAACGCTGCGCTGAACCATGAAGGTGTGCGCTTCAAAATCGAAGTCGCCCCACTGCAGGCCAAGGATTTCGCTGATGCGAAGTCCCGTACATTGCGCCACCATCACCATGGTTCGGTACGGCTCCGCGAGATGCTTGAGCATCTCGAAGAACTGAGCCACTTCGAGGATCTGGGGCCGCTTCAGCCGCTTGCTTGCGTTCTTAACGCGCACTAGAGCAACGGGGTTCTTGCCAATCTCTATGACTCCCCATCGTTCCGCGCACTTCATAACCAGGTGCATCAAGCTTCGGATGTGAACCTTTGACTTGGGTGCAAGCGGCAGATCGCGCAGCCACTGCTCCATCGCCATCGGCTTCATCCTGTTAATCGGTTGATCGCTCCAACGCGGCCTGATGTGTTTCCGAATATTCGAGAGATGCGACCTCTGAGTCGAGTGTCGCTCTGGCAACTCATGCTCGATATACCTATCGAGCAGAGCCCCGAACGTCGGAGCTTCCATCTCAGCGCGTGGAGCTTCGTCGTTGAGCCGCATGAGAAGAGCTTGCGTTGCCTTCCGTGCGTCGGCCTCGGTCCGGTAGAGAGCCTGATCCCCAAGGATGACGCTCTGCCTGATCCGTTTGCCAACCGGGCTGGTCTCGTAATAACGAAACTCCCACACGTCGGTACTCCGTTCGCGCTTCCGTAGCCGCAGACTGCCATATTGAAATCGTGACCGAACAAACATGGATATTCCTCCTGTTTAGTTGCGGGCACAAGTGGTACTTAAAGCGTACCGCTCGGCAGTGCCGGAGTCGAGTGTGGAAGAGAAGCTATCGTTGCGGCCTTCGAGGTCGGAGGCGTGAAATCGCCACAGCTTCCCAACGCGGTAGCCGGTGACACGACCGCACCGCGCAAGGCGTTGAAGGGTCTTAGGGTGAATGCGAAGGATAGCGGCGGCTTGATCGCTATCCAGGAACGGTTCAGAAACAAACTTGAATTCGGACATGGCTCGTACGCCTCCTGAACACACGATGGAACATGCGTTTGGGTTTGTCTATGGGCCGACAAGGCGGTTACGGCAGAGGTCTTTCGGAGTCTAAGGCCCGTATTGTCGTTGCAGTGTCTTCTAAGGAATTCTTGGGAACTCTACGGACACGATATGCCTGTGGAAAACTGGCAAAAAATAGTTTGCCGTGGGCCGCGAACGGTCGTCGAAGGCGCTGATCTTGGGGTGGTGCCCTTATCACGTAAACTTAGCGCTCAACGCTCCTGCCATTCTCCACAACGCACCAGCCGACAACTGATCTCAGCTAGCTTCTCTCCGTATGTTTGAGATTGACCAACATCGACCAACATCGGCCACATCATCGGCCAACATTGGCCTATGTTGTGGCGTATCATCAGTGGATACGTGATATTTCCCCTGTATAAGTTCGGCCAACTAAACCCATGTCGGATATTGAGATTCCAAGTCGAATCGAACCAGCCCTGATCGATGAACCCTCGTCAGCTATCGCCGACGTAGTTGCAGATCTGACGGCAACCGTATCCGTCCTCGGTAAATTTTTGCATCCTGTAACAGCCGCAAACTTGGCCGATGCGGTACGCATCATGAATACCTATTACAGCAATCTGATCGAAGGTCACAATACGCGGCCACGCGACATTGAACGCGCCCTCTCGGGTGAGTTGGATCAGAATGAAGAACGCCGCAACCTGCAAATCGAAGCGGCGGCGCATGTCAGGGTTCAGACAGAAATAGACCGAATGTTTCTCTTGGGTACTCTGCCCCCCGCGACATCCGCCGGATTCATTCAGTGGATTCACAACGAGTTTTATCGGGATGCTCCCCGCGCAATGCTCACCCTCAAGAACGAATCGCGAGAAATCGTGATGGCCCCAGGCCAATGGCGTTCGCGGCCCGAACACGATAATGCTGTGGGTCGTCATCTTCCGCCTTCCAGCGAGCGCGTGGCGGACTTCATGCAGTATTTTGAGCAGCGATACAGCCTCTTGCAACTTGGAACCGCTAGCCGCATTATGGCCATCCCAGCCGCGCACCACCGTCTGAACTACATCCATCCATTCCCTGATGGGAACGGGCGTGTGAGCCGTTTGATGAGCCACGCAATGGCACATCAGACCGGCATCGGAGCGCATGGGTTGTGGTCGATCTCGCGTGGACTCGCACGAGGCCTTGAGAGCCGAGGCGAGTACAAAAGCGTGATGGACATGGCAGATATGCCACGACAGGGAGACTTCGACGGACGAGGGAATCTCTCTCTAAAGGCATTGAAAAGCTTTGTGCTCTGGTTTCTTCAGGTCTGCCTGGATCAAGTTCAGTTCATGTCTGGACTGTTCGACCTGAATGAATTGAGGCAAAGGCTTAAGACGCTTGTTGAAAGAAGCCGCACTCTAAAACCTCAAGCTGCAGCTCTCTTGGAAGAGGCGCTTATGCGGGGAGAGTTTGAGCGGGGAGAGATTGCCCGCATCACTGGCCTTCCAGAACGCACCGCACGTCGCGTTCTTGCTGACGTGACAGAGCTTGGATTGCTAGCGTCCTCTACCCCGAAGGGTCCAGTCTCACTTCGTTTCCCAGAGAGCGCACTAGAAGAACTTTTCCCAAGGCTGTATCCACAAGTCTGATTACGGCAGTCGGAACGACCTGAGATTCAAATGCTCATCGGAGCGACATGGTCGTAGAGCCGATCAAGAGGCACGACCCGCACGGCAACATCGGCACACAAGTCCCGGGCCTGGAATCTCCATAGCTTGCCAACCCGGTAAGCAGTGATGCGCCCTGAACGTGCCAGTCGCTGCAATGTCTTCGGATGGACACCCAGCATCGCGGCTGCTTCGTCAGTATTCAAAAAAGCCCCGTTAGATATGGAAGGATTGGACATGGCTCTTGACTCCCTATGTCCACAATGCGGCCAAGTGCGATGCTTGTCCAGAGGGCTGCGGAGAGCAATGAATTACTCAGAGTTGCACACGAGCGCAATGTGTTGCTCAGCATCGCGAGGCGTTACACGAAAATAATTTCTGCGCGAGAACATCACAGACTCAATCCCATCTCGAAACTGATCTCGTGCCTGATGTCATCCTTGGGCGACATCTTTTGCTGGGCTATGTCGTTCGCAAGTTCCATCGCAGACGGACGCGCCATCGAGACTCCCAGTGATTCGCCCAGGCGCTCTACATCTGACGTGACGATAGAAATGCCCTCACGACCGCGCGATGCTGCCACGTAAAACAACTCTTGCTTCATCACGTCTGCTGAGACGATGACGTGATCGACCGTCTTGCCTTGGCTCCGGTGCGCCGTGACAGCGTACCCATGCGTGAACTCACGATAGTTTGCTGGTACGCTTCGACCGTCTTCTAAGTTGATGATGCCGCGCTCTACACTCCGGACGGTCGTCAGCTCTCCGTTCGTCGCTCGAAATCCTGGTTCTTTGCGATTGCCCATCATCAGGAGTTTGTCTCCAGCAGCGACTTCAATCTCCATACGCTCATGCACAGAGAACGATCTTGCTTGCGTCAGACTGACAAACTTCTCCTCACCACGTTCGTTCAGCGTTTGAATGCTGGAGCCGGATACGTTTGTCACGGTCAGCGCCTCATGCTTCTCAATTCCATGTGAGGCGCGGTGAAACACCAACACCTGATCGGGCTGATAGTTCGAGATGTCCTTCTTCTGTGCCTCCGTCCACTGCAAAGGAATATGGCGGTGCAGCGTCTCGCCGTCACCCAGAACGGCTCTTTGCTTGAGATCTTCACGGATAGCTTGCGTCACTCTGCCGATCTCTTCATGCGTCGGAGCAACGACGAGCACCTTGCGGTTCTGCACTGCGGTCAGCTCTCGATACACGTCGCCCACAGCTTGCGCTCGCTCCGTGTAAGGCACCTCACGCACGGCTCCCATGTCTTGCAGCTTGGCAAAGCCTTGATCGGGTGACTTCCGAAAGGTTTCAATAGCGTCTCGATATTCGAGGTTCGACTGGCGTTGGATGCCCGTCAGGGAAACACTCGTCATACGCGATTCGCGCTCCAGAATCCGTAGAGCATCAGAGGATTCGACACTCTGTATCTGGCGTGTGTCACCTGAGAAAAGAATCCGCGCATTCTCACGCCGGGCCAGGTCGAGCAGACCTTCCATCTGTCGCCCTGAGATCATGCCCGCCTCGTCTACGATCAGCACATTGCCCCGAAGCCTTTGCTGAGCCGTCTCGTCTTCTAACAATCGGGAGACCGTCATCGAGTTTCCAAAGCCCACCTTCTGTAGTTCTTCGACAGCACTTCGCGTCGGAGCGACAGCCAAGACCTCATGCCCTGCAGCGTGGAGGCCGCGATCAATCTCCTGCAAGGTTGCCGTCTTCCCGGTGCCTGCGGCACCCCGCAGATTGATAGCAAAATCCTGAGACGCAAGTATCGTTTCGGCAGCGTGACGCTGCTCGGACCGAAGACTTACCTTCGGCTCAAAGTGATCGCTGCCACCCAGCGCCGGATAGCGATGAATGCCTTGATCGACGACAGCAACCATGCTGCGCTCGCGCTCAAGGCTTGCTTGAGTCGCTACGTTGCCGCCGACCTGAAGCAGCTTGCCCTGCGATACCTCAAACTCATAGCTCCCTCGCAAATCGCCGAGGTCGAGCTTTCCCCTGCCGTGGCGTAAGGCCCCCGTCATCAACTCATGATCTTTGGAGACGGTCTTGCGCTCAAAGAGATGTTCCTCCGCGTGTTGAAGGGATTGGACGGCAAATGTTCGTTCAGGAACGAGCGGTTGGCTGTGCTCCATAGATGTCTCCCGAAGATCGAGCAAGTTTGCATGTTCCTGCGGCGATATGCGATCTACCTGTAATCGGTGAACCTCCGCCGAGCTAATCTCATGCAACTTGTCCGGGCGAGATTCCCGCACGAGAACAGCGACTTCATTATCCGTAGGCTGGCGTCCATGCTCCGCCGCAAACTGCCGTATGGATTCGTCCCGTTGCTCGCTTCGCTGTGAGTATCGCTCCAGGACATCTTTGGAAATGCCTCTAATCTCGAATCCGTTATCGACTCCCTTTGCATTCCGCTGACTCTCAATCTCGTACCCAAGCCCACGCACCTCGCGCGCCAGCTCATTCCGATACACCTCCGTGATGTAGGCACGGCGCTCATATACCCCTGAGGCTTGGAGTGCCTTCCACCTTCCCTCGACTCCGTCGTAGCTCAGGTTTGCGGTGACCGCGTGTGTATGAAGCTGAGGATCAAGCTGACGGCTGCTGTCGTGCGTGTATGCAGCGATGACGAGATTTCCCGTTTGACGATCATGATTCGCTCCGTCCAGGCGCACCCTTGTCCCCGCGTAGCGCTCTGCTTCCTGCAAAGCCACGCTCACGGCGTGACGGTGCGCTTCCAGCAGCCTGTCATCGTCACCGACGAGAGCTTGGACTGAGACAGACTTCGGAGCCGAAAACGTAAAGTCGTAGAGCGAACGCGCGTTGCTTTCAACTGCGCCATCAGTAGCAGTTCGATCCGCACTATGACGCGGACGCAGAAACTCCCCCGTCTCAGGATGGAGCCCTTCACGAACGGCTTCGAACTGCTCGTGCGTTACCGTGCCATTCAGTCCGAGCAGCTCGGCTCCCCGTCCATGCCACTCGCCCTGCACGGTCCGGTTCTGATCGAAGTAGTCGCTATGCTCTAGATGCCTCTGTGCATATCCAGCGCTGCCGGTCATCGCCCGAATCGTCAACATAAGGCGACGCTACGGCTGTTCGAAATCGCATTGCAAGTGCGGTAGATTCTCTGCGCTAATGCTTCGGACCAGCATGACCGGCGATTCAATCGGCTCTGAGTCCTGGCGACTATTCAAAGATATCGCCCTATGTTTGAATAGCGCGCTCCGCTATTAAGCCTTTGCGAGCCGGATGAAACCGCTGCGATGGACGGAACGTCCTTTGATATGAACATCTTGGGTCTCTTATTCCTGGGAGGAATAATTGAAAGCCCAAAAGTCATTGGACAGAATCATCGATAGTCGCAGAAGCTAGCCTCACAGCTTTTTCGAGCAAAGCAGAGGAGTCTTTGCAACCCCTGATGAAGACCTGTCCGGCGTTCGTTAGCTCTACTGTCCTGTGGTCTCTCTTGAAGATCGCGAAGCCGACTCTGCTTTCGAGTTCGACGATTCGTTTACTGAGTGCCGGCTGAGTAATTTTGAGGCGGTCCGCCGCCCTAGTGAAACTCAGTTCCTCGGCGAGGACGATTGCTGTTACTTGCAGACGGATTTCGATTGGGAGGGACAAATCTCTGCATCCTGGCCCAGCAGATATTTCCTGCTCTTTTGATCTGAACAATGCCGTCCGTTCTGGGGCTTGTCGTTCGCGAAAACCTTTTGCGATTACAGCCGAACAATCGCCTGCTTGCGGTCTATCCCATAAGGAGGCGACCAACTTTCGTCGAATTGCCGATTGCGACTAACCAAACCGAAGCAGCAAGCAGCATTCTTAGCGCGTCGTCCCAGCCACCTCCTGATGCAGTTCGATCCCATCCATGATCGGTGCGCTTTGCTGAATTGTGGCGTAAAGACGTTCCTTCCTCCACTTTGCAGGAGTCAGCCCCACGAGGCTGCCGAATGTACGGCCAAAAGCAGCTTGGTCGGAGAAGCCGGTTTCGAGCGCAATCTGAGTCAGACTATTTCCCGGGTCTAAGAGCATTCTCTTAGCTGCCTCAATCCGTTCCTGAACGACATAGCGATGAACAGGAATTCCAAACGTCGTCCGGAAGCAGCGAGCAAAATGGCTGACCGAGAGGCCGCATGTCTCTGCAAGTTTGCTCATGCTCGCGTCACCCCTGAGATCGCTTCGAATCATGCTAGTAACGCACCGTCTTTGCCACGGGGCAAGACCGCCCCGGGCTTTGGGTGGCCGAACTGATCCATAACACCGAACGAGATACGCACATAACATCGGCAAGTAGTGATTGAGATACATCTCGCATATCAGATCGCGCTGTGCGAGCATCGGCAAGAGTGCTTGGGCGAGATGGTAAAGGACGTGATCGTACTTACCCTTGGGACAACGGAGAGTTCCAATCCGTGCTAAACCAGCCGAATCTGTGTATGCGTCAATTGTCGCGCGAGGCAGGTAGTAGTGGACGCAGTCGAAAGCACATGTCCTGAAAAACGGTGGGGCTTCGTCAAGGTCGTAGATGGTCACCCCACCAATCGTCCAAGATTCCGACGTTACTGCTCTACCATCCATGTGGGAATCACGCATTTCCCCAGCAGAGGCGACGAGATGGACCGCTATGAGAAATGCTTTAGTCGAATGTAAGCCCTCCACCGGATCAGGAAAACCCGCTTGTGAAGTCATTCTTGCGATAGCTGACTGCAGTGTTGCGCGTTCCCTCAGAACGAGGATCGGACGATCGACGATGCTGTAAGTTGAACGCATCATCCGGCATAGACTTTGTTCTTCGTACGATGCAGTCAGATACATGCGTCCTTCGATCCTTCCTAGTGGGTTACCTGCTTCATCAACCGTTCGAATGAAGTGCTCATAGAAGCTCCTTATCGATCCATTCCGTTATGTACTGCGAAGAACTAAGGAGAGGGATACCCTCTGATCGACATCTGGCAAGAAAACGGATCCCGGCCAAATCAACGAGATCGACTTCTGCCATGGAAATCTGGATGACGGAGCCGCTCTTCTCGATTTCGCGAACCAGCTCTGGAATATGCTCCTCCTGGAGTCGACCAATCAGATGAAGCGTCGTGACATTGCCGTCAGACGATCGTTCAATTTTCAGCATGTTTGGACAACGCTCAATCCCACTACGTGCAGGTTGAACGCCATTCGCCAACTCATTGATTTATAAGGGACTCGCAGGCGCGCAGGCGCGCCGATATCTCGGCAGGTGCCGAAAACTCAGCTCAACAAGCAACTTGATGAAATGCGAAGACGAACGATCCCAAGATGAGAGATCGTGCTATGTCTGACGCTCAGTCCGATCTACCGCAACAGCAGTGCGCAGCGCGGGTAAAGGGGACTAAACAGCCTTGAAACGGTGTTGATTGATCCCCAGCTTCTTGATCTTCGAGATTAGCGTCTGTCGGGGAATCCCAAGTCTGGAGGCTGCGCCGTTCTTGCCGCCCACGATGCCATGGCATTCTCGCAGCGCCGCTTCGATCATTTCTCGTTCGCGTTCCACGAGTTCTTCGAGCAGAGGAACGCGCGTCATGCCCGGCTTTGAAAAAGCCTGCTTGAACCAAGACTCGTCGGCTGAGAAAGTTTCGGAATCGCATAAGATTACGGCGCGCTCGATCACATTCTGCAGTTCGCGAATATTGCCGGGCCACGAGTATGACTCGAATAGGCTCATCGTCTGTTTGCTGATATTCCGAAGCTTCTTTCCGGCTTTGTGGGCATATCGATCGACCAAGTATGCGACCAACAAGGGGATGTCGCCCGTTCTCTCTCGCAGGGACGGAACCTGAATCGGGAAGACGTTGAGTCTATACAACAGGTCTTGACGGAATATACCTTCGGCGACTGCCGCCTCAATATCTCGATTTGTCGCTGCAATGACTCGCACGTCGACAGAGATAGTTTGGCTTCCACCAACTCGCTCAAATTGTCGTTCTTGAAGGACGCGCAGCAGAACAGCTTGAGTTTCTGTAGGGAGTTCGCCAACTTCATCAAGAAATATGGTGCCGCCATCTGCCAACTCAAATCGCCCTAAGTGACGCTGAAGAGCACCGGTAAACGAGCCCTTCTCGTGACCAAACAGTTCGGACGCGATCAGTGCAGAGGGGATGGAAGCGCAGTTCACCTTTATGAAAGCTCTCTTCGCTCGGGGAGACGCGTTGTGGATAGCTCGTGCAATCAGCTCTTTTCCTGTTCCCGTCTCGCCCAAAATTAGGACCGAAGCGCTGGTTGGAGCGACTTTTGAGACTTGAACAAGGACTTTACGCAGAGCTTCGGACGAGCCGACAATCTCTTCAAACATGGAAGATCGAACGACGTCTTCGCGTAGCGCGACATTCTCGTTGCGAACCATGTTCTCGACCCTTCTGCGGTCTTCAATGTCCGTGCCGGTTGCGTACCAGCGAATCAGTTTCCCGCTACCGTCGTAGAAAGGCTTGTAGTGAATAAGAAACCAGTGATACACGCCATCACGCCGACGTGCCCTTGTCTCAAGCTGAAACGGAACTCCCGCGGCGAAACTCCTATTCCGCGAATCCCGAAGTGCTTTCTCATCGTCGGGATGAAAAATCTTGTCGCGGAAATTTGGATCGTCCGCATCCTTCGCTTGCAGCCCTGTGTACTCAAGCGAGGCTTGATTGACGTATAAGACTTTTCCCTGTGCATCCATGAAGTGGATTGCGGCCGGGATTGAATCCACCATCCTCCATAGTTCGGCCTGCTCCTGGCGTACAGTCTCCAGTCCCTGCCTCATCACGTGGATGTCAGTAGCGGAGCCATACCACCTGTCAACCTTGTTCAGCTGCCCCGGAACCGGCTCGAAACGAAGGAGAAACCAACGATATTCGCCGTCAAGCCGTTTCAACCTCGCTTCAACCTCAAAGGTTTCGGCTGTGGCAAACGAATCGGTCACTTTCGTCGTCAGTTCGAAGTAATCGTCGGGATGAATCACTCTCGCCCAGCCCAAGCCCAATAGGTCTTGCGCGGTGAGCCCGGTGTACGCAATCCATCGCTGGTTTACGAATTCGCTTGAGCCGTCAGGTTTCCCACACCAAACGAGAGTCGGAATTGTGTCGATGAGCGTTTTGAGTTCCGATGCTGACTTCTCTGACTCTTTGAGCGCCATTCTGAGCGAAGAGGCAGACCGTTCCCTCTCAATAGTGGACTGAACTATCTGCCCAGCGGCCTCGACCAACTCGATCTCTTGTGCCGAGGGAGTTCGCGTTTCGGTGTACCACCACGCCAGCGTTCCAAGAATATCGTTCGTCGAGGAGAGCAGCGGTTGTGACAAGGTGGCTTTTAGTCCAGCGTCAATTGCGGGCTGCCGATGCTCTTCGGGCCACGTAGGGTCGGTAGCGATATCAGAAATGACAACGCGTTTCTTGAAAAAAGCTGATGCGTTACAAGACCCTCCTGGCTGAATGGGCATTCGCGTAAACCGTTTTGCATAAACACTCGGTATCCGCGGCCCAACGACCGGGATGAGCCACTCTCCATCAGGGTCTTTCAGGGTGATCGTGGATAGGCCCTCGGGTACTTGGGTGTCGAACGCTACGCAGAGCTCGTTCAAAATCTCTTTCAGAGGCGCGCCCTCGCCGATCATCCTTAGTGTTCGCTGTTCCACGGCAAGGAACGCTTCGGTTCGTGTTCGAGACTCAGGCGAAAGCATGGAATCTCCTATGACACCTGAATTATCCCCCTACGGGACTCTACTTAGCTAGAGCAAGCCGACAACGGAACTCCGGATGAGTCAGCCGCGACCGCCCGAAGATAGATTTGCCCCTTCGAATAGGCAAGTCGTTTTCCGGCCTCGAACACCTCTTTTCATTCGCGAAGGGCTGGCGTAAAGGCCGCTCTACCGGCCACCTTTTGGGGCGAGAATGCTCAAGAGTTCACTGCGCGTTTGAGTCTCGGACAGAAAGATGCCGAGCATCGTCGAAGTCGAAGTCGTCGAATTCTGTTTCTCGACTCCCCGCATCATCATGCAAAGATGCGACGCTTCAATGACTACAGCCACACCCTGGGCGTGAGTCGTCTGCATGATTGCATGGGCTACCTGCTCCGTCAATCGTTCCTGCACCTGCAGCCTCCTGGCATACATATTCAGGAGTCTCGGAAACTTGCTCAGACCAATCACTTTCTTGTTCGGGACGTAGGCTATGTGGGCTCTGCCGAAGAAAGGTAGCATATGGTGCTCGCACATCGAATAGAACTCGATGTCCCGCACAACGACCATTCCTCCATATTCACTCTCAAAATAGGCTTCGTGGAGGATTTCGAGGGCGTCTTGTTCGTAGCCGCTGGTGAGAAACTTTAGCGCCTCCTCCATGCGTTCAGGGGTTTTCAACAGTCCATCTCGCGAAGGATCCTCCCCTATGCGCAAAAGGAGTTCGCGATACAAATCCTGTACAGTCGCTCCGGCGAGCGCGTTTAGCAGTGCAGTCGACATCAGTGTTTGCTCCTAAATGGCTCGGGATGAAGATTCCAGCACGAACTCCTTGCCAGCGACTCAGTCGTGGCCGTAGGAGTGTCTTCAGGACCCGCATCGAATTTAGGCTAGATGTTTCGAGATATCTTGCATCATTTCGCCGTAACCGGCGGATCTTGTCATCCCTGCATCTACCGCGCAAAGGCAAGAGTCAGAAATGCCTATAGTGATCGCTTTAGACAGAAATCTGTGAACGTCTGCATCATGCTTAAAATCGACAAATCTAGTCTCCTGATGCAATACGGCGGTCCACGAGGAGGCTTAGGATCGCTATCGTCAGCGCTCTAAACGCCTTTTTTTGAGAGAACCGGACTTTACCTTCGGGGTTCGGCTTTCTTCTGACTGAATGTTATGTGCCTTGACGATCGCTGCGATCAGTCCAGGGAATCGGCCGTCGATCTCTGAACAACGCGAAACGTTATACATCTCCACTCCTCTACGTTCTCCGCGAATCAAGCCAGCTTCTCTCAGGGCTTTGAAGTGAACGGACAGGGTGGACTTCGGAACCGGCTTATCCACAATGTTGACGAAATTGGAGCAGGTCTGTGAACAGTCCGAGCCCACAATATCGGCGTAGATCGCCACCCGCACGGGGTCAGAGAGTGCATGAAGGATACCCTCCACCGTGATGTCTCGCAACGCGGGATGGACGAGCGGCTTCATTATGTCAGTCTAGTCGAGATCATCTCCTTAGTTCAATAGTTATGAACTATTGAAACTTATTGAAAACTCACCCATCACATACAAAGCTCGTACTTGAGGGCGTCCAACGCGAGGGTCATAGCCGAGCGAGGAAGAAACGGATAGAGGAAAACATCATGGGCAAACTCAACGGTAAAGTCGCCGTCGTAACGGGCGCTTCAAAGGGCATCGGTGCCGCAATCGCAAAGTCGTTAGCATCCGAAGGTGCTTCGGTGGTGGTTAACTACGCTTCCAGCAAGTCGGGCGCTGAGACTGTCGTGGCGGCAATCACGGCGGCTGGCGGCAAGGCTGTTGCGGTATCCGGCGACGTCACGAAGGCCCTCGAGGCTACAGGCATCATCGACGCCGCGATTAAGAACTACGGACGTTTGGATATTTTGGTGAACAACTCCGGGGTTTATGAATTCGCCCCGCTTGAGGCCATCACTGAGGAGTCCTTCCATAAGCAATTCAACATCAACGTGCTCGGACTGCTGCTGACGACCCAGGCAGCGGCAAAGCATCTGAGCGAAGGTGGCAGCGTCATCAATATTGGATCCAGTATCACGCGGCTGAAGCCGGCCACGAGCGCGGTGTATACGGCGACCAAGGGCGCAGTCGACATGATTACGTCGGTCCTGTCAAAGGAACTCGCGCCGAAGAAAATCCGTGTCAATTCTCTCAACCCCGGGCTTGTCGAGACAGAAGGCACCCACAGTACAGGCGTCATGGGCTCTGATTTTGAGACGGGGCTGGTTTCACAGACCCCTCTCGGCCGTGCTGGCCAGCCAAACGATATCGCAGCAGTCGCGATCTTTCTCGCTTCTGAAGATTCCGCGTGGTTGACAGGTGAGATTGTCGTCGCGAGCGGCGGCCTCTAATCAACTGCTTCTACTGAGAAAACGTCATGGGAATTTTGATACTAACCACCCTTCCGGCAATCCTCACCTTCGTTATAGCGAGCTTCGATGCCTCGCCGCGCGACCGTTACGATTGCCGGAAGGAAAGCCTCAGCGCACCTACCTTGGAAACACTTGAATTGAGCCAGACGATAGCAGGTAGCAGACGCTGAGAACTTCTATTTCGCCTTGGCTGCTGTCTGTTTGGAATTGATCAAGAGGTCTCCGAACGCAATTTCAATAAATTCTTCGAAGGGCACGAGCGACTTCAACAGCCTGATTCTCAGAGCTGCACCGAAGAATGCTGCGAGAAGAAAACGAGATAGAACTGCAGGATCCTTTTGCTTCGGAATCTCTTTCGCTTCCTGGGCGATGCGGAGTGCCTCTTCGATCTTGGCCGCCCAAGCATTCATATACGCAAGACTCGCTGTGCGGAACTTCGCATTGCTCGCCAACTCAGACGCAAAGTCGCCGACCAAACATCCTGATCGATATTTAAATCTGTAGTAATCGTTAGCCAGGAGGCGGAAGTGTTCTTTGAGAGAGTCAAGCGCCGGTGAATTCTCATTCATCACGAGACTATTTAGTGTAGCCTCGGCGTCAATCCTCAAGACTTCGAGACCGAGAGCTTCCTTGCTCTTGTAGTGAGCGTAGAAGCTGCCTTTCGGAACACCTGCAGAGTCTACGATCTCTTGGATTCCAGTCGCGTTGTAGCCGTACTCATGAAAACTGCGAGAGGCAGCTTCGAAAATCTTCTCGCCGACATTACGTTTTGCCACGCGGCCTCCACATCCCTGATGATAGTCGATTAGCTTTCTGGGAGTTTGCGCGCTCACTGATGGACGGTGCTCATATCCGGCAAAAGCGATTCGATCTGTCTATACGCCATTTCACGCGCCCCCTAATCTCATGCCATGCTGAACACGAGACTCGCATCTCCATCAATGCCTCCCTGGCAGATGCCAATCAGCGGGGAAAGCAATTGATATGTCACAGGCGTTTCAGCGACTCTCACCTACGGATGAATCCGTCGATTCTCAGCTCCTGGTCTTCGTGGTCGACGACGAGCGCCTGATCGCCATGACTCTCTTCTTAATTCTGACTCATGCAGGATTCAGCACAGCCTGGTTTACTGTGCCCGAGGAGGCCCTCCGCGCAGCGGTCCGGGCTGCTCCTCATCTTCTGCTTTCGGATGTCGCAATGCCGACAATGAGCGGCGTGCATCTTGCAATCACAATGACATCCCGCTGGCCGACCTGTAAGGTACTGCTTCTGTCGGGACAGGCTGAGACGGCCGATCTGCTTTGCGAAGCGCGTAGTCTAGGCTTCAGCTTCAGGCTCCTATCCAAGCCGATTGATCCGTCCTGCTTGCTTATGGAGATAAGAACCATTCTCAGCCAACCCGGTGGCCGTATCTTCCCATACACGGAATGACGCTAATCGCCGAAAGCGATTGATTCATTCAATACGCCGGATGGATCCGACTCGTACGCTCGACCCAAAGAAGAATCAGCACATTGCTCGTGTTCCTGCTGTTCGCGGGTAGTGATGCGCTAAGGGAGTGGTATGGTCGCTGACTACGCATCTGCGGAGGTCGTCCAAGCTGTAGCTCGTGGTGCCCACACGGGTCTTTCAGCATCGAGGAAGACGCTTCCACCATGGCTGCCGTACGACGAGCGGGGTGTCATATTGTCTGATGAAATCGCGCGTCTCCCGGCACACCACGCGAATCGAACCGAGACTGATCTGTTGCAACACAACGCGATCGAAGTCCTTCGAATGGCTGCTGGATATCGCCCTTTGACTATTGTCGAACTCGGGGCAGGATCGGCAGCGAAGAGTGGATTGCTTCTTGGATCTCTTGTCCGCAGTCAAGGATCGGTGCTCTACCAGCCAGTCGACATTTCACGGGCCGCGTTGGATTTCGCGGAGTTTGACATCGCGTCCAAGATTCCGGGAGTCGTATCTCGTCCGCGGGTTGCGAACCTGATCAAGGACTCGTATCAGATCAAGCGTTGGCACGGTGGCCGCACGTTGGCAATTTGGGCTAACTCCGCCATTGGAACATTCTCTCGTCCGGAGGCTCAGGACATTTTACTCAATCTTCATAGCCAACTTGAAAGCGGCGACTCACTCCTTCTCTGCGTTGACCTCGTCCAGGACCAAGAAACGCTCATGTCTACCTATGACGACCGATCGGGCTGCCATCAAGCCCTGAGTCGAAACGCCCTCGAAAGGCTGAACAAGGTTTTAGGAGCAAACTTCAAAGTGGAACAATTTGCACATAAAGTCGTCTGGAACCGCCATGAAGCCTTGATTGAGATGCACCTGCGGTCGGTGACAACTCAAGGCGTCACGATTCCCCCAGTAGCCGGCTATCCACGACTGGATCTTGCATTCAGGACGGACGAGACAATTCAGACTAAGTCCAGCTACAAGTTCACCTTTGCAACATTGGCATCATTGCTCATCTGGTCAGGCTTCACAATGAAGGAGACTTGGCATGATTGCGCATGCTCCTTCGCTTTAGCCCTAGCAACGGCGTAGTAAAACAGTCGCGTCATAGACGACCGGTCATTTTTGAATCTTAATCCTACGACTCGGAATCTATGTTGATGCGTGTCGACAACCTACGGAAAACCGATAGCAGTGTTCGAAATGCGAAAGGATGAATCAATGGGAAAATTAGACGGTAAGGTCGCGGTCATTACTGCGGCAACATCAGGAATGGCCTTGGCAACTGCCAAGCTATTTGTAGAGGAAGGCGCTTATGTGTTCATTACAGGCCGTCGCCAAGACAAGCTCGATGAAGCGGTCAAAGCGATTGGGCGCAATGTCACCGGCGTCCAGGGCGATGCATCCAAGCTGGCCGACCTTGATCGTCTCTACGAGATCGTCAAGAAAGAAAAGGGAAAAATCGACGTCCTTTTCGCAAGCGCAGGCCTCGGAGAGTTCGCGAAGATAGGTGAAGTCACCGAGGAACACTTCGATAAGCACTTTGATCTCAACGTTCGCGGCACCCTGTTCACCGTCCAAAAGGCGCTTCCGCTGTTCACCGACGGCGGATCGATCTTCTTGAATGGCTCGATTGCCAGCATCAAGGGCTTCCCGGCATTCAGCGTTTACAGCGCCACGAAGGCTGCCGTGCGATCTTTCGCTCGGACCTGGCTCGTAGATCTCAAGGAGCGCAACATTCGAGTGAATATCTTGAGTCCTGGGACCATTGATACTCCGATTCTGGATCCCTTGGGTCCGGATGCGAAGGCAATGTTCGCGTCGCTCGTGCCCCGTGGGGAAATTGGTCGTCCGGAGGAAATCGCCACGGTCGCTTTGTTCCTCGCATCGAACGACTCCAGCTTTGTGAACGGTATCGAGTTGTTCGTCGATGGCGGCACCGCTCAGATTTAACTCTTTATTACCTGGCGCTCGCCGCTTCAATCCGAAGCGGCGAGTCCCTGTCCTCGAAGTGAAGGCGAGTCCGCGATCCGCGATGAAAACGGCTCTATCTGAGCTTTTGTTTCTATCCACCGGCCAAGCGATTCCCTAGGCTCAAGTCCAATGACAGGCTTGGTGGCAACCTTAGCGTTGTGATGAGCTTCACGGTTTCGTCCACACGCAGCAAACCGTGCTCCATTTTGCATATTTCATAAACACATTTTGTCAACCTTTCAACGTTTACGTCTGATGGAGAACCTATCATGTGGATAGTAAAGCTCGCTCTGAAGCGCCCCTACACTTTCGTGGTTGCGGCAATCCTCATCTTGGTTCTCGGTGTCTCGTCGATCGCGACCACGCCGACTGACGTTTTCCCCAACATCGACATTCCAGTCGTCACCGTCATCTGGACGTATAACGGCCTTTCCGCAAAAGAAATGGAAGGACGGATCACAAACTTCAGCGAGTTTGTGATGGCAGTCGTCAACGATGTGAAGGCGATTGACTCGCAGACGATCAAGGGTGCGAGCGTCATCAAGATCTCTTTCCAGCCGCAAGTCCACATCGATGCGGCTATGGCGCAAGTAGGAGCCGCAGTGCAATCGATCAAGTTCCGAATGCCACCCGGAGTAAACCCACCTTGGATTCTCCGGTTCAGTGCGTCGACGGTGCCAATCATTCAAGTTTCGCTGTCGAGTGACACCCTTTCAGAGTCGGAACTGTACGACTACGGACTCTTCAGGATGCGTCAACAGCTATCGGTTGTCCCTGGAACACTTCTGCCGACTCCGTTTGGTGGTGTCGCGCGCCAGATCATGGTCGACCTGGATCAGAATGCACTTCTTGCGAAGGGGTTGAGCCCTGCGGACGTTGTAACGGCGATCAACGCGCAAAACCTAACGCTACCTTCCGGCTCCGCAAAGATTGGAACTCGGGAGTACAGCGTGAGCACAAACTCGAGTCCGATCGCGGCGCTCAGCCTCAATGATGTTCCGATCAAAACCATCAATGGCTCTCTGGTTTATATGCGTGATGTAGCGCACGTCCGCGATGGATGGTCGGTGCAGCAAAGCGTTGTCCGGGCGAATGGTAAGACGGCGGTCCTCATGCCCATCATGAAGACGGGCTCCGTTTCAACTCTGGATATCGTCAACCAAATCAAGAATGATGTCCTCCCTGCCTCTCGCGCCGCTGCACCTAAAGGTATGAAGATCAGCGAACTGTTCGATCAGTCGGTATTTGTTCGCGCCTCGATCAAGGGTGTGTTGCGAGAGGGGATCATTGCTGCCGGCCTTACTGCATTGATGATTCTTCTTTTCCTTGGAAGTTGGCGCAGCACGTTGATCATTGCGATTTCGATCCCCCTCTCCATCTTGAGTTCCATCATCATTCTCAGTGCCTTTGGGGAAACGATGAACACGATGACCTTGGGCGGACTCGCACTCGCCATCGGCATCCTGGTTGACGACGCAACAGTCACGATCGAGAACATCCACAGGCATATGGACGGTCAATCTCTTTATGAAGCTGTCCTCATAGGTGCGTCAGAGATCGCCGCTCCCACCCTTGTCTCTACTCTGACCATCTGCATAGTGTTTGTCTCTGTAGTGTTTCTGACCGGGCCAGCAAAGTACCTCTTCACTCCCATGGCGCTGGCGGTCGTCTTTGCGATGCTTGCTTCCTACATCCTCTCTCGGACGCTCGTTCCGGTCATGGCACATTTCTTGTTAGGAGCCGAGAATATCGCCGGACACGAAACAGGTGTAGAAGATAGCTCCCTGAACCGCGGTTTTTTCAGACGATTGCATGATCGTTTCAATGAAGGATATTCCTGGGTTCAGGACCGCTATACGAACACCCTACGGCTCGTGCTTGGCCACAAGCGGATTTCTCTCATTGCGTCGATTGCGATCATGTCTACCGCGTTCCTCATCCTTCCACTGGTTGGTCGTGACTTCTTCCCTGCCGTCGATGCTGGGCAAATCAGATTGCACGTGCGGGCCCAACCCGGGACTCGGGTCGAGACAACGAAGGTGCTTTTCAGCGAGGTTGAGGCGGAGATCAAAAAGACGATCCCACCTAAAGAGCTGGATCTCATGATCGACAACATCGGACTGACTCCAGAGACCTTTGACTACGCTTTCGGAGACGGCGCAACGATTAGCAGTGCCGACGGCGAGATCCTCATCTCGCTCGACGAGAAACACCACGGTCCCAGCGAGAAGTACGTAAAGAAACTTCGTTCTCAGTTGCAAAAGCAGTTTCCTGATCTCACGTTCTTCTTTCAACCGGCTGACATCGTCACGCAAATCTTGAACTTCGGACTACCGTCACCTATCGATGTGCAGGTTCAAGGGTACGACCCAGCGAACTACGATATCGCCCGCAAACTTCGGCAGCGCCTCGCCGGTGTCCAAGGTGCGGTCGATGTTCATCTGCACCAGGTCGTGGACGCACCAGATCTCCACGTTGACGTCGATCGTGTTCGCGCCGCGCAATTCGGTCTAACGCAAGAAGATGTGGCGAACAGCATTTATGTGTCCCTGGCGTCCAGCGTTGCGGTGCAACCAAACTTCTGGTTTGACCCTAAAACGGGCTTTACCTATTGGGTTGCCGCTCAAACGCCTCAACCGACCCTGAATTCCATCAATGCCCTACAGAACACTCCTATTCCGTTACGGACGATCAGCAACAGAAGTGAAGTGTTGGGCAACATGTCGACGATCACTCCAGCTGTGCTCCCCGTGAACGTGAACCATCACAATGGGCAGCCGGTCTTCGACATCTTTGCGAATGTCCAGGACAGCGACTTAGGATCGGTAGCCGCCCGAGTGAAACGGATTGTCGCTGAGGAGAGCAAAAACCTTCCTCCGGGAACGAAGATCATCGTGCGCGGGCAAGTCGAGAGTATGAATGAAGCTTTTACCCGGTTGGGTCTCGGTCTGACATTTGCCGCCCTCATGGTCTATCTGCTGATGGTGGTCAATTACCAGAGTTGGCTCGATCCCTTCATCATCATCTGTGCTCTTCCCGGTGCTTTCACAGGTATCGTCTGGGCACTGTTTCTCACACAGACGACCTTTAACGTGCCAAGTCTCATGGGCGCGATCATGTCCATCGGTGTCGCAACGGCGAATTCGATTCTTCTCGTCACGTTCGCAAATGAAGTCATGCGTGATAAGGGCGAGGTTCCTCTGGAGGCCGCCGTAACGGCAGGGTTTACGCGCCTTCGCCCGATCATTATGACGGCATTTGCCATGATCGTCGGAATGCTACCAATGGCCCTCGGACTCGGAGAAGGCGGTGAACAGAATGCGCCTCTGGCGCGTGCCGTCATTGGTGGCCTCACCGTTGCAACATTCGCCACTCTCTTCTTTGTTCCATTGATGTTCACCCTGATCCATGGACGTAACGCGAGCAGCCAACAGGAGGCAGCATGACGCAGCAGACTATGAATACTTCCACGCAGGCAACCAGTAAGAGATCTGCCATTGTCGTCCGGGTAATCGGTGCGGTCGTCCTTGTTCTCGTTCTCGTCGCTATCGGCATCTTTCCGCGATTCGCACGGGACCGCGAAGCGTTGGCAGCTGTGAACGAGGCAGCTGCTACCCACCCAGTGGTCGGCATTACTCACCCCGCGAAGGGAGAGCCCACGTCCGAGCTTTTTCTACCTGGAAACATTCAACCGTTGTACACGGCGAATCTGTATGCCCGGATCGACGGTTATGTCGAACGCCGGAACGTCGACATTGGCAGCAAGGTGAGAGCCGGCGAGCTCCTCGCGGTGATCTCCGCCCCTGAAGTTGATCAGCAACTGCTCCAGGCTCGGGCAGCGTTCGCACAGGCGCAGGCATCGGTTCTGCAGGCCAAAGCCGCCCTTGGGCAAGCGAAGGCGAACGTGGAATTAAGCCGCCTGACCAAGGAACGGGATGTTCCGCTCGGAGAGCAACATGCCATCTCGCAGCAAGTCGTGGATGCGGCTGTACAGACATTCGACGCACGGGTTGCTGATGTAGCAGCCGCGGAAGCCAACGTCACAGCCGCCGAAGCGAATGTGACAGCAAACAGTGCCAACGTGAGCCGGTTGCAACAGATCCAAGGGTTCGAGCGTATCGTCGCTCCCTTTTCCGGTGTGATTACCGCTCGAAACATTGAACGAGGAGACCTGGTGAGCACGGGTAAAGATGCACCGAAGCCGTTGTTCAGCATTGCCCAAAGCGACACGCTGCGCATTCAAATCGATGTGCCGCAGTCTGAGGCGATGAACATTGCCAATGGACAGACTGTCTCGCTGGATGTCAAAGAACGCTCGGGTAAGAAGTACACGGGCACGATTATCCGGAACGCGACGTCTTTGGACGGAGCGGCGAGAACGATGTTGACTGAAGTCCAGGTCGACAATCGCGACGGATCGCTTCTAGCCGGTATGTACGCGCAAGTGAAGTTCACCCTTCCTCAGCAGCGCCAGTCCACCATCATTCCAACTAGCTCGCTGGTAATTGATCATGCCGGTACCCATGTGGTGACAGTAAGTGCGGACCATACCATCCACTTCCTCCCCGTGGTAATAGGGAAAGATTTGGGCACCACGATTGAGGTTATCGGCGGGCTTCAGGGCAATGAGGCGCTTGTTACCACGCCGAACGACCTGCTGACTGAGGGCGAACATGTCGAGATTCGCAATTAGCGGTGCGCACCACGGATTAGACCAATGAGGGCAGCAGGCATGAAAAAGACACTTCAATCGACGACGTTACTCGCGGGCCTTCTCCTCATAGTGGGATGCAAAGCTGGTCCCAACTACAAGCGCCCCACCGTCTCTACACCGGCCGATTTTCGTGGAGCGCTTGCACCCGAGATCGCCGCCGGAGGAACGACGACCATTGCCGATCAGCAGTGGACCTCCATCTTTGGCGATCCCGCGCTCCAGTCCCTCGTAAAGGAAGCCTTAGATAACAACCTGGACCTTAAAATCGCCGCAGAACGAGTTCTTGAAGCTCAATCTCAGCTCGGTATCGCTCGTTCCCAGCAATATCCGAGTGTGAGCGCGGGAGGATCCTATTCTGCGCTCCAGCTTCCTGCTTCGTTTGCAACCAAGAACTCCGACGGATCGAAGAGTGCCACGTTCTTCGATGGCGGAGGACCGAGTGCCTCGGCGGCTTGGAACTTGGACTTCTGGGGCCTCTATCGACGTCAGTCTGAAGCGGCTCGGGCTGACCTGCTGGCGACTGGTTGGGCACAGCGGGCTACTCGGGTTGCGATTGTCGAAGACGTGGCCGAAGCCTACTTTCAGCTTAGGAGCCTCGACGCGCAACTGGAGATTACAAACAAGACAATCGGAGCAAGAACCGATTCCCTGAAATTGGTTGTGACGCTTCAGAAGTACGGTGCCGGATCCCTCGCCGACACCCGGCAGGCAGAGGAGCTCCTTCATGCAGCGGAAGCAAATCTGCCTGAGCTTCGCAGACAGATCGCGCTTCAAGAGAACATACTGAGCCTGCTCCTTGGACGTAATCCTGGAGACGTGACCCGCGGATTATCTGTCGGAGAGCAACCGCATCCGGCACAGGTGCCCGTGGGTGTTCCCTCGGAATTGCTCGAACGCAGACCCGACATCCAACAGGCTGAGCAGCGCCTTATTGCGGCAAACGCCAGGATCGGCGTCGCCAAAGCTCAGTTCTTCCCCAACATCTCGCTAAGCAGCCTCGGAGGAGCGGCTAGCAGTCAGCTCCAGTCTGTCCTCTCCGGTAAGAGCACCTATTGGTATGCTGCCGCTTCGCTCTCAGAACCCGTCTTTGACGGGGGAAGGATTCGAAGCAACTACCACCTATCGCAACAACAGCAGCAAGAGATGCTCTTGGAGTACAGAAAGACCATCCTGAATGCCCTCAAAGATGTGTCAAGTTCTCTAGCAAGCTACCGCGAAGTTCGAGAACGCAGAAGCTCCAAGGCACAGCAGGTCGAATCAGCAACGGATGCCGTCCGTCTGGCAAGGATTCGGTACTCTGGCGGTGACACCAGCTATCTTGAGGTGCTCACAACCGACACTGACCTGTACGAGGCGCAGTTGAGCCTTTCTCAGGCTCAAGAGGTTGAGGCGCTTTCTATAGTCCAGCTTTATGTTGCGCTCGGAGGGGGATGGAAATAGCGCCATGGATCCAAACGCTTGAATCTTGAACGATAATGTGAGCATCATAAACACATTATGGCAACGACGAGCTTTCAGTTCTCAGTGGCTGCACACATCATGACGGCGTTAGCCGATCACAACGACGAGCATGTGAACTCCGCGTTTTTGGCGGAAAGCGTCAACACTGAGCCCACATTCGTCCGGAAATCGCTCTCCAAGCTTGTGAAGGCTGGTCTTGTAGTGGCGACACGTGGCAAGCACGGATTCTGTGTGCTGGCTCGCCCAGCAGCGGCGATCACGCTCGCTGATATCTACCGAGCAAGCGAAGCACCGGCAACATTCGCGGTACATAACTATCCAGTGGAGAAGACCTGCCGTACGAGTTCGAACATCAAGAAGATCATGCTGGATATCCTGCCTGAAGCGCAGAACAGTTTCGAACAGGTCCTTGCGAGAACCACTCTCGCAGACATGGTCCAACGAGTCAGACTTCCAGGTAAACAGACGCGTCAAGCCAAGTAGCTGAAATCCGCAAAAGTAGCTTTTTGTTGCTATATCGTGCGGCACCGTCTGTCTACGCTTGCCTCATGCCAACGCATAGCAATTCGCAACCGACACACCGCTTGTGGCTCCCTTTTGGGTCCATGGCCGCTTGAGAAAGGAGATGGAGAAAATGATGGATCTTATTGTGCTTTTGTACATCACATTCATGCATGCACTACGCCGCGGTGCTCAGTTCTCTCGACCTCTGGCTAGGGCGAACATGCAGTGCAGTCGTTGCTAGCCCTGAACAGAATTTGAAACACAACACACTTAGCGACACCCCAAGAAGGAGTTTTTATGAGCACGTCAAAGCTATTCTCAAAAGTATCGGTTGGTCCCTTTACGTTGGCACATCGCGTCGTGATGGCGCCGATGACTCGCATGCGGTCGAACCCGGACGACACCGTGAGCGACATCATGGTGGAGCACTACGGGCAGCGGGCATCCAAGAATGCCCTCTTGATTATGGAAGGCTCTGTGGTCTCGCCAAAAGGCAACTCCTATCAGGGCGCTCCTGGCATCCATGACGATCGCTTCATTCCGGGGTTCAAAAAGATCGCGGATGCCGTCCACGCAAAGGGCGGCTTGATCTTCGCTCAGCTCTATCATGGTGGTCGAGTGTCGCACTTTTCACTGCAGCCCAACGGTGAAGCACCTGTGGCACCTTCTGAAGTCCCATTTACCGGGCATGCAGCAACACGCGAGGGCGAGGTCGTTGCTTCTCCCGCGCGCGCCCTGGAGCTTGGAGAGATTGCCGGCGTGGTTGAAGAGTTTCGGGCAGCGGCTGAGCGCGCCAAGAAAGCAGGATTCGACGGCATAGAGCTTCACAGCGCAAATGGCTACCTCCTCGATCAGTTTCTGGAGGACACCTCTAACAAACGCACCGACGCATACGGGGGTTCCCTCGAAAACAGAACGCGGTTCCTGCTTGAGGTTGTCGCGGCGGCAGTATCAGTGTGGGGACCGGGTCGAGTGGGTGTCCGCGTCACACCGAGCGGTGAATTCAACGAAATGGGCGACAGCAACCCGGACGCCCTCTTCAGTTACTTGGCGGGTCGTCTGAATGAATTTGAGCTCGCGTGGTTTCACGTCGTCGAGCCCCGCATCGTCGGTGACCATTCGAAAGAAGACGCCGACAAGATGGCTCCTATCGCGTCCGCACACCTTCGCAAAGTCTACAAGGGCACTCTCATCGCAGCTGGTGGCTTCAATCGTGAAAGTGCTGAGGCGATCCTCGAACGCGGCGAAGCGGACCTTGTTGCGTTTGGCCGGTTCTACTCCGCGAATCCAGACCTCCCCGAACGTCTGAAGAACAACCTTCCGCTAAACAAGTACGATCGCTCGCGCTTCTACGGCGGCGATGCGCGCGGCTACAACGATTACCCGTTCTATCAAGAGTCGGTCGCTGCGGCATCCTCCGCCGGCAGCCACTAGCCCGCTATGGGACCAGTTCTCCTAAATGGAGGACTGTCCCTAGAGGAATTCCGCAGAGGAGGTTCGCGTCTCGGGCCTCTATGTCCATGGGTACTTCCACAGTTCGATGAATCAGGAGTCTTTATGCCACTCGTTCGCGTAACGCTGCTCAAAGGAAAATCGCCCGAATACCTGGACGCCGTCTCCAAGGGGATCTACGATGCCCTCGTTAAGTCGTATGCCATGCCCGAGGGAGATCACTTTCAGATCTTCGAACTGAAGGAACCCAGTGAGTTACGGTTTGATCGCAACTTCGTCACGAAGGTGCCGCGCTCTGATGACTTCATGATCGTGAACATCAAGGCAGACGCTCGACGTGTCGGCGAGAAGGACGCTCTCTACGCCAGTATCGCGGAGAACCTTTCGAAGAGTCCGGGTATTAATCCGCAGGACATTTTCGTCTCCCTCGATGTGAACACCTACCTCGAAGACTGGTCGTTCGGAAACGGCCTCTCCGCAGCGAAGGCTTACTAACGCGTTCAGACGGGCACCATCGCGGATGGTGCCCGTCCGTTCGTCGAACATCCCACCGGAGACCGCTATGCCGCGATTGCAGCAAGCATTGAGCCTTACGCAAGTGCATTTGATCTCCCGCGCCATCGCGGATGAAACGCGATTTCAGATACTCGAGCTGATTTATCGGGACGGTCCAATGATCGTCGGCAGCATCTCGGGTCAACTTTCTGTGACCGCCGCGACCGCATCGCACCGTGTTCGCGAACTCGCGAGGGCCGACCTCATCTCTGTGACGAAAGATCGCCAGTATCGCTTGCTGACGGGCCGCCCTTCGACATGGCGGGCCTATCTTTCCGAACTTTCGAATCTCGCTGGCGATGCACCGCCATCCCAAGACCCACTCCAAATCGCAGTTGCCGAACATACTTGTATCTCCAGGCTTCCGTGTTGAACCTTGGGTCAAATCCAGGCTGCGCCTCCGATCAAGACTTGTACAGACCTCATCAGAAGGAGAACTACTAATGACAATTGGAATGATTGGTGCGGGATCGGTAGCGATGGCATTTGCCCGTTACCTGTTGGCTTCGGGGCACGAGGTAGAGCTCAGCAATAGCCGCGGCCCGGACACCCTTGCGAGGCAGTTGAGTGAACTCGGTTCGCGTGCGCGGGCTGCATACTCCTTCCGGCGAGGAAGAGAGAAGCCAGTCATGACGCGGGTGTACTGATAGAGACAGGCTCCCGGAGGCAGGCCACGTAGCGACGCTTCCACCCCACGAACACGAACGTCCAAGTCCTCGTCGGTCCTGCTCTCTTCGTCGATCCCAACCAGGGAGAAGAGGCAACCGTATCCGCCGCCCTTGAGCGCGAAGATATTTTCGCTAACGAAGTGTGACAGCGGCATGATCCCTGTCGCTGCTCCGGCTTTCGTGAACCACGGTGCGTTATTTTCGCGGGTCATAGTAGCTCCTCTGCTTTAGGCTCAGAGACCAGAGTTGAAACATCTTGGGGTGCTTGCGAACAACCAGCCACGCGCCGATTAGCAGCGCGGGAAAGCTGAAGATGGCGAGCCATTTGAAACCGGCGAGGAAAACCGTCACCGTGACGAAGACAATGGACATCCACGCTGACAGTTCGAGACCTAACTTGGTCCTGGGTCGATTCAGTGCGCCATTGATTGGTGACGGTTCTCCACGCCTGGTCATGTCGATGCACCTCCTACATCGACTGTCCGGTCAGAGAGCCGATCCAACCGGCTCCCCAGCCGAGCACTCCGGCGCCGAACAGCGCGCCAAAGAGTCCTGGGATAGCGTCCTGAAATCGTCCGCTCATCATGCGGATTCCGGCGAAGATGAGTCCGCCGAAACAGATGACGGCGCCTGCGTATACAGCGAAGGTTTTGAAGGTTCCCATAAGCGTTTGAGCTCCTGAGAAGTCCATCGTTCCTTGTGCGTGCGCTACGCTGGCAACGGACAAGCTGAGAATCGCGGGCAACAGAGCTCGAAGCAAACGGGCTGTAGCTCTTTTGAGCGAGCCTCCGGGCATCGCATTCGAGCAACTGAATTTAATAGGTTGGTTGAGTCGAAAGGGCAACCGAACGGAGGTTCGATCCGATCGGAGTATGGGAAGATGATGAGCCAATGTGCACCTCCGCTGATTGCGTTCATCAGCATGGCGCAAACCTAGAATCATTCCCCACTACGAGTCCAATAACTCTCCGTATTGCTGTTATTCCGTACAGGAATAGCAGGACTCAATCGGTATACGTCTTGAGCACTTCTGGAGTCCCTACACCTGTCCGAATCAGTGCGGCTTTGTGAACCGCACGGCTCTCGTATGCGCTCGAAAAGGATGTTCCGTCGGTGAACTCGATCATGATCTCGACACTGTCGCAGTTCGTTGCGTGCAGCTTGAGGGAGCGTATCGTCTTACCTACGACCTCTGGACAATCGATGATTGGAGAAGACATTCTCTAAACCTCGTACCACCATTCTGTTTCCTATTAGGAAACGATGCAAGGGCCTACCCACACTAGGGGAATGGTCCAGCCTGCGGAGGGTGAAACTCGGAAGTCTCGCAAGGCGAGGACGGTGCCGTATCAGGCGCGCTACAACGGCTTTTTGGCAAAGCTAATCAGGGCAAGAGAAGAAGCGGGGCTCACCCAGAGAGACGTAGCCGAGCGGCTTGGCATGTTTCATTCGTGGATATCGAAGACTGAGTCCGGCGACCGGCGCCTGGATGTGATGGAACTCATTCTGCTCGCTGATCTCTATGGAAAAAACCCGCAATACTTCCTTGAAACCGAATAGCTCGCACTCGATTACGGCGTCAATAGTACGCCCAGCCGCTGCGCGAGCATAAGGATTTCTACCGTCGCACTGCCATCCGAGAGAAGTAATGGTGTTGGCAAACCGCTCGGGTTCAATACATGCCCCTTGAGGCGGTCTTCAAACAGGACGAGAGCTCGCGCGGGATCGGCTTGGCGAGATGTCCAGGTGAGACCTTCGGCGTCCGGACATTGATCGTGCAATGCCCGGGCCCACGCGCGAGCTTCCGGATACTGCGATCCATCGCACTCGATCAGGTCTTTTCGAGAGATCCCGAGCTTACGCAAAGGGACGGCCGACAAGTCGATTAGGGCTAGGTCTCGGCTGAGGGTCAGTTGCGACCACACTTTCCCGACCACATGCGTCGCCTTGGACCACATCTTCGGCCCGGCAACAAAAGGCACATCGTGGAAGACGGTCTCCATCAACGCGCAATCCAGAGTCGTCCCCGCATAAAGAGTGGGAATAACCGCTCCTGCGGTGTCAGCAAGCGGGCTGAATCTGGCATTTCCAGTGGACGAAGGGTTGAACTCCACGGCGCCATACGCATCCGAGTGAACGCGGTAGACGGTCTCACCCTTACCCCAGGAAAGGATGGTTGCGTCGAGTTTGCCAGTCGGAGTCTTGATAACCGCTCCTACCCATGCTGAATGCCTGCGGCCTCGATCTCAGCGGCTCGCAGGACTTCCTGAGGTTTCGACTTAAGGAGGTCTTTTGGCATTTTGTTATGAAGGTAGGAGTTCACGCTCCCGAACCAGAACGCCTTCTGCCAATCATCCTTGTCGGCAAGGATGCTCAGGACCTTCTCCATGACCGGAAGAGGACGCGCGCCCTCCTTGAACTCCAACGCATAGATCGGGTAGAGGTCAGCGCCTTTATATGGAACCGCGAAGATCAACCCGGCTTTCTTCCAGCGATTCGGCTGGGAACTTGGATTCGTCTTGCTGAAATGGGCGGCGTCGGCGATGTCGGCAGCCTTGGCAAAATCCTTGCTCTCAACGATGCCCTGAATGGCCTGCGCAAACATGCCGGCCTCGATGAGCCGGTTCGGGCTGAGGGGAACATCCGGGGTCAGAGCCTCGACGAGCGCCTTCCAGCGGTCTTCCTGTTTCGCGTCCAAGAGCAAGTCGATCAGTTCTGATGCTTGACGGAGAGTATCGAACCTGGCTTTGGTGCGCTGGTCGTCATCCTTGCCGCTGGAGACAAACACGAGCGCACGAGCTGCAATGTTCTTGAGACGGGGTGCGATCTCCTGCGCCTCGCCTTCCTGAACGTCCCAATGCTGATGCCGAGTCGGATTCGTGAGAGCACTAGAGGGCATGATGCTTCCTCCTATGCGATATAGATTATCATATCTCATCATAATCCACATCGCATGCTTCCAATTCTCAAGTAGTGCTAAACGCGTTTGCCAGGAGCGATCACCAGTTTTTTCTTACGGTATTTGGTCTACTAGCGATTCGTTTAAAGAATCAACCTCTCGTTGAAGATCAACCTCACGCCAGCAAGCGAGCCTCCAAGTTGCTGGAGTCGTCCTCCGATTTCAAGCGAACCGAGATCAAGAGGTTCGAAGCCAATTTGGTTGATGAGATCACTGACGGGTTTCTTAGCCCCAGCATCATCACCGGACATGAAAAGAACCGTACGTGGCTTCGAAACAGTAAAGTCCGATATCCACGCCATGGGAACTGAGTTGAAAGCCTTGACCATCTTAGCTCCTCGCGCATGGTTTGCGACGATCTCGCTCGAAGTGGGCCCTGAGATATCTCCAAGGCTGAACGGATTCATGCTTGCAATTCGATTGGTCGCGTCGACTAGGACACGTCCCCGCCAATCGGAGACAGAGGCGAGTGCCGCTTTGACGTGCGGCCACATGACCGCGAGTATGACAATGTCTTGCTCTGCGGCTTGCTGAGGCGTTGCTGCCTCCGCGCCGGGGCCTAACTCCTTCACCACTTTGGCGAGAGACTCTGGGCCGCGAGTGTTGCTCAACAACACCCGATGGCCGATAGGCAAAACGTGCTTTGAGATGGTCTGGGCAACACCACCGGCTCCGATAAATCCGATTCGCATACTGTCTCCTTTACCCTTCGATCGCGAAATTAGGCTGTGATGTAGTGCTTGCGGAAGAAATCTGTCGGAGAGGTTGGCTTGTGACCTATGAGGGTTTCCAAATCATTGGTTTCCTCAGCCCACTCATTGGTATTCATTCCGTGTACCCATCCCTTTGCGAAATCCACGACAAACGCAGGCCAGCCCTCAGCAGCCTTGATCTGGGTGTATTCCTCCTCAGAGACAGCCCTGTACGGAACCTTTTTGCCTGTGACCTCAGAAAGAGTGGTTGCAATTTCGGCGAAGCTGATAGCTGGGTTTCCGGTCAAACGGTAAGTCTTGCCCTCGTGACCAATGCCAGCCAGGATCGCGGCATGAGCCGCTCCCAAATCATCACGAGTAGCTGCGGTGAACTTACCGTCGCCAGTCGGGACTAACACGCCTGTTTCGTGCGCCCTTTGCCCGATGTAGAAATGGATGTTATCGAGGAACGGCGGATGCTCCGCGAAGGTGTAGGCGAGCCCTGATGCAAGAATCTTCTTCTTGGTGAAGATGTCTTCCTCCGTGATCTCTTTCATCGTGAAGGCCGAATTTGGTTTGCGCATGATTGGCATGGACACCAAGTGATTCACCCCAGCCTTCACCGCTGCCTTGATCGCGTTCGAATGAGCAGTATTGCGATCCGTAAACGCATGCGTGGCGGTCAACATGAGCTTGTCGATTCCGACAAAAGCACGATCGAGTGCTTCCGGATCGAGGTAGTCTCCCTGCCTCAACTCGATACCCTTGGCGGTCAAGTCTTCTGCCTTCGAAGGATCGCGGACTAGGCCAACCAATTGATTGGCTGACTTGTGCTTAAGCAAGTGGAGAAGTGTATGCCTACCGACGACGCCGCTAGCGCCCGTAACTAAGATTTTTCCCAATGTGGTGGACCCTCACTTATCAGAATTCCTCAATTCCGTATCTTTCGGTTCAGATGTCTAATCACGGCGCATAGATTCAAAATTGCTCTTGGTTTGCGGGTCGCTATTGGAGAATCAGTCTGCATCGGCAAATCACGCGAAAAGTTGAATCCGAAAATCCTAGCGCTACATCTGAATCGATAGGTTCTGATATCTCAAGCCTATGACCTATCACATTGCTTATCCAGGAGAGAAGAAAAGTATGTCGAATTCAGCTATTGATCTATCGAAAGAGTTCGCGGGTCGCCGCGCTCTGATTACTGGAGGTTCCCGAGGTATCGGTGCCGCCATCGCACAGCGACTCCTTGATGGCGGCGCTAAGGTCGCAGTTGTCGCGCGCAACCGACATGAGCAAACGCCTGCGGGCGCTACGTTCATCAAGGGCGACATCCTCACGCTCGAGGGTTGCAAACAGCTCGTTGAAGAGTCCATCAAGGCCCTTGGTGGACTGGACATCCTGGTCAACAATGCCGCGGAGGCAAAGCTGGTATTGCCAAACTCCGAAGCCATCTCGGATGAGCTTTGGCAGCGGACGATTTCATCGAACCTATTGTCAGTAGTCCGCGTGACGAACGCGGCGTTGCCGGCATTGAAGGAGTCCACTCAGGGTTCTATTTTGAACATCTCTTCCGGCAGCGATCTCCCTGGCAACGGGCCTTTGGTTCATTACGGCGCGAGCAAGGCGGCGATGAACTACTACACGAAGGCTATGGCGAAGGAATTGGGCGCTGCTCACAAGATTCGCGTGAACATCGTCACTCCTGGTGGCGTAGAAACGCCGGGCGGCGACATCATCCGCAACGAGCTCATGGCCGCGATGGGCGCCCCGCCGGAGGCTGCTGCTCAGATGATTCCGCTAGGGCGCCTCGGCATCCCTTCAGACATCGCTGAAGCTTCGGTTTTTCTGCTTTCGCCGCGTGCTATCTGGATCACAGGCCAGAACTTCCACGTGAACGGCGGTTTCGCGTTCTAAGTACACTTCTGCTGAAAAGGGCTCACGAGCAGTTGCTCGTGAGCCTTTTCGTTGAAGCTGCTCCAGACCTTAATACGACATGTTGCGGAGGGCGATATCGACGACTTTTGTCAGCTCAGCTCTTGTTGCTCCACTCGCCGCCTGAACACCAAGGCCCTGAATAATCGTTGCGACATACTTGGTCAAGGCAGCTGCATCAACATCCGTGCTCAGGTCACCCGACTTTTTCGCCTGCTCGAAGCGCTTGCGCGCGCGACCTTCGCCGCTCCTCCTTCCTTCGATGAGCCATTGCTTGATGGGATTCGCTTCGTCACCGACGGCCAATGCTCCGTGAACCGACAAGCATCCTTTTGGATTACCCGGCGTAGAAAGGAAATCGACGGTCCTGCGCAAGGCAGCTTCTATGACTTCTCGGATCGTTGGCTTCTCTAGCGCCTGGTGCATGTGAGTCTGGTAGACATCGATGTACCGTTTAAAGGCTTGCTTGAAGAGTTTTTCCTTATTGCCAAACGCAGCCCACATGCTCGAACGGTTGATTCGCATGGCGTCGGTCAGATTGCTCAAGGTAGCCCCCTCGTACCCTTTCTCCCAAAACACACGCATCGCCGCGTCCAGCGCGGCCGTCGTGTCGAACCCCCTTGGGCGGCCCATCTTCGAATTGTCTATCGTCTTCGCCATGGCTGTTTATTGGATACACATCTGAACCAAAAGGATTATAAGTTCTGAGTCGATGTGAAGTGCTGAGAGGTCGGCTTGTCGTCAGGAATGAAAACTGAAGAGCGTTCCAGTTATCCACCTGACCTACGCGTCGTGGGTCTCCGTCGTTTGTAGGTACGAGGGAAGCAGGGCCAGAATGGCAACAGCGTTGCCAGATTTAGTGAAGCAGCTACCACGCTATGCTATCGTCAAGCCATCGGCACCAAGCCCATCACTGATACGCGGAGATCTCTTCTCCATGAACATCCTATTGTGGGTTCTCCAAATCGTCACCGCGCTTCTCTACGCTGCCTCGGGCTTGATGAAGCTCTTCTTCTTCGACAAAGTCACTAAGGACGTCCCATCCTTCGGCGTACTTCCGCGCCCCGTTTGGACAGCCCTCGGCATTCTGGAACTTCTGGGCACCATTGCACTCATCCTCCCTGGCTTACTGAAGTCATACACAGGGCTCACTGCCATTGCCGCAGTCGTTCTTTGTTTCGAAAGCCTGTTATTCATTTGGGTTCACATAAAGTACACCGAGAAGACGCCCATCGTCATGAGCGTTGTCCTCGGTGTTGTCATGGCTTTTATCGCGTACGGTCGCTTCGCCCTTAGTCCGCTCTAGCGCTCAACGATCGGTCCTTACGAGTCGGCTTGATCGTCTGTGATCGATAATGACCGCGATCGCGAATCGTGAGAATGCTCTATCACCCGGGTGTGAACGGAACTCGGGCTCCGATATCCTTACGGATAGAAGTGTCACCGAACCAGGCGAGCCAAGAAGGAGAAGCCATGCCCGCTTATCTGATTTCACTGTGCAGAGACGTTACCGACCGGAAGCGCCTCGAAGATTACTGGGCCAATGTTGCGCCATCGTTTGAGGGAGTTGAAGCCAAGCCTCTTGTCGCCTATGCGCCGTTCGAGGTTCTTGAAGGCAATGGTGGTGTGCTAGGGGTCGTCCTGTTTGAATTTTCTTCGATGGAAGAGGCACGGCATTGGTACGCGAGCCCTGCCTATCAGGAAGTGAAGAAGCGTCGCGAGGGGGCAGCGAACTTTGATCTAATCCTCGTGGAAGGTAAGATTGTGCCGGCCGCAGAGCGAATGCCGAAGTCCAGTTTCTGAATCGCCGCAGAACAATTCTCGCCGCGCGCGACGCGGAGTGTAGTCATGTTCTTGGGATGTCGGATTTACGGTGATCGCCCCACTCCCGCGAAGACCGTTTTTCAGTAACCATCCGCCTTCGCGAGAGTGGTGGTAAACAAATGTTGTTCGGAGGGATTCGTATGGGCCTTGGTCGCCGCACCTTTCTTCGCAACGGGTTCTTCTCGCTTTCCGCTTTCGGATTCGCTTCTTCCGGTATTGCGGAGCCGGAGCAGCCGGACTCTTTCGTTGTCCCGGCGGGCAAGTGCCGCATCGACGGTTCGTGGTGAACCATCATTCTTCGATAAGATTTCTGGTGCCG
>NZ_LMUM01000033.1:82494-95588 GCF_009765985.1 Acidobacterium sp. S8 | reverse complement strand
TCCGAGGCCGAACCTCACTCCCCACAAGACGGCAAATGTAAGCCACAGGCTGCCGCGCACCAGCCACGGAGTCAACCCGGTGAGCAAAGTAGCAATGCCCCATACGAACGCTGACGCTGCCAGTGTTTGCCTTGGGCCTAGCTTATCTCCCAGGACCCCGCCCGGTATCTGGAAGATCGCATAACCGATCAGAAAGCCGTTGAATATCTCGCCCATCTCAACCTTTGTCAGATGGAGCGCAGGCATCATCGTCTCGGCTGCGATGGAGATGTTGGCGCGCGCCATATAGCTGACGAGCGCGAAGGCCGCCAGTCCTGCGCACACCTTCCATCGAACCGAAGTAGGCTTGCCCTGGTCGTGCCTCAATGCGATCCGGCCTTCGGAGGCATGTACTTCTCGAACCACGCGTACGTGCGCCACGCTACGTCAATGCGATCCTGCTCACTGGAAAAGCCGTGACCTTCGTCGGCATAGATAACGAGCTGAGTTGTCGTACCCAGTTCTTTGAGCGCATGCCAGAACTCGAATGACTGCGGCGGCGGCGCTTCGCCGTCCCGCTCTCCCACCACCACCAGCGTAGGCGTCTTGGCATTGCGGATATAAGTAAGAGCAGAGCAACGTCGGTAGGCTGCTTCGTCTTCATAGATGGAAGCACCGAAGTAGGGGATCATCCATTTGTCGATGGAGTTTTGCCCATAGTAGCTGACCCAGTTTGCAGCGCCGGCACCGGCGACCGCAGCGCGGAAGCGTTGCGTTTGCGTCACGGCAATCATGGTCGTTGAGCCCCCGTAACTCCAACCCAGGAGGCCGACACGATCGTTATCAACTGGGAAGTTTTTCACCACTTCATCCACACCGGCGAGCGTGTCTCTAAGGTCGCCGAAGCCCCAGTCACGACGGTTCGCCTGCGTGAACCGTTCCCCCTGGCCATAACTGCCGCGAGCATTGGGAAAGAAGACGAAATAGCCGAGGTTGGTGAAGATGGTGGTGTTGAAGTCCGAGGTGCGCCACACGGGGGTAGCAATCCATGCGGGCCCTCCATGCGGGGCGACGAGCATGGGATAGCGTTTGGAGGGATCGTAGTTGTGCGGGAAGAGCAGCCAGCCCTGCACGGCGAAACCGTCATTGGACCAAGTGATATTTTTAAACGTGGGGAGCGATAAATCAATCTGCTCATTGAGCCAGGTAATCTGCTTCCAAGTTCCGATATTGCCGGCCCACACCTCCGGCAGCTGATTCCAGGAGGCGCGTACGAGAGCCGTCTGCCGTCCGTCAGCGGAGATGGCGAGACTTGTCGCCTCTTCGCTAGCGCGAATGGATTGGTCACCCTGCCAGATCGCTTTTATACTGCCATCCTTCGGTGAGAGTGTTCCAATCTCGGTCGATCCACCCACAAACTCCGTGAAGAGAATCTGTGAGTTGGTCAGCCATTGCAGCCAGGCAGGGCTAGATTTGCGATCAGGGGTCAAGTTTTTTGCCGAACCGCCCGACGCGGGCACAATGTAAATCTCGCCGCCCGTTCCGCCCTCATCGCTCATCAAGCCTGCGATAAAGGCAATGGACGTCCCGTCGGGCGACCAGCGCGGCAGTGCGATTTGTAACTTTGACTGATACAATAGCTGCGGTTCCGGCGTGACCACCGCCTGACGGTAGAGCTTCGCGATGTACCAGTTGTCGTCCCCTGGCGGCGACGCGGCGGTGTAGACGAAGGCATTGCCATCGGGAGACCAGTCGTATTCGAAGATGTAGAGCCCGAGCGGTGTGACTTGCACGGGTGCGCCACCGCCGACTCCGGTAACGGCAATGCGCTGCACCTCGCGCGCTCCCAGTTCATCGATCACGCCGACCTGTCTGCCTTCTGCGGCCACGGGTGAAGGTGTGCGGGTGGCGTTCTCGACATAGAGCACTGCGACGCGTTTCGAGTCTGGCGACCAGCGTGGATGCGAAATGAAGCCGGAGAAGGTAGAAAGGCGCCGGGGTTGCTGGTTTGTTTCGCCGGCGTCTGCAATGAACAACTGCTTCTGGCCTTTGCTTCCGCAGTCGGAGAGGAAAGCTATGTGCTTTCCATCCGGTGACCACGCGGGTTCCTCCTGGTTGCAGTTCTGATTGCCGCTGGTGAGTTCGACGGCAGACTGCGGTTTCTCGCGGTCGGCGAGAAAGATGCGGTGAGAGCCCCCGGCAGATTCCAGGACGCTCCAGGCTAATTGATGGCCGTCAGGGCTGATCGCAACCTGGTTGATGTTCCTCACCTTATCCTGCGCGCGAAAGAGGTCTTCGATCCGGACTCGCGCATCGGCTGAGTCCTGCGCATGAGCGTTTACGGCAATTGGCAGCATGACCCAAAGCAAAGCTCTGAAAGATGTCTTCATTGTCTTCTTTCACATGGATTTTCAGGCTGCGGCCGCTGCTTAAGTGCGGCCGCTCCTGTTTAAAAGGAGATCCGAAGGCCAGCCTGCATCTGCCGGCGGGCTCCCTGCTCGTAGGTGCCCGAGCCGCGTAGACGCAGGTTGGTGCGAGTGGATGGAGTGGTGCCGTTTGCTGTGCCGGCGACACCGGAAAGAGTTCCCTGAAGAAGATCCGAAGGAGCGTCGTAGGAGCTGCGATTGAAGATGTTGAAGACATCCCACGATGGTTCGATGGCTATGCGTTCACTCCACACCTTATGGCTGTATTGCAGACGCGCATCAGTGAGAAGGAGCAGATCGAGGCCGACTTGGTTGGGGGGAGCAAGCGGCAATGCAGGCATGACGCCACGGAGGGAGGCAAGCTGCGCCGAACTAAAGAGACCTTGGTTGACAACCTGGTTGCCGGCGGGGGTCGCTTTGCCAGCATAGTTGGTGTTATAGCGCGCGATGGCTCGATTGAGAGTGCCCGGACTATTTAGGCTGCGGCCCAATGCACCGGGTCCGCCGGTGGGGAGCAGGTCACCTGTGGTGCCGTCGCCCGTCCAGTCAGTGCAGAAGATCTCTTCAGGACCGCCGCCGCAGCCACCTAAGGCAGTTGGCAGAAGAGGACTGTTCGAGAGCGGCGAGAACCAGTGCGTGATCTGCGAAAAGGTGAATCCGTAGCGAATGTCAGTAATCGTGCCGACGTTGAGCATGGATCGGCGATCGAGGCTGTCGGGGCCAACGAAGTGATTGGGCGAGTTGGTGTCCCAGGTGCTGGCCTGGTTGGCAATGTCGCTTTCTCCTGAACCATAGGAGCGGATATTGCCGACATTATGTGAGTAAGTATAAGCCGCCGTGACGATATTCCCCTTCATCCACAAAAACGCGCGCGCGTCCGGCTGGCCAAAATGTGCATCTAGCCTGAGATTGAGACCGTTATAGGTGTTCATGCCGCGATGCTCGAAGAAGTTCATGGTGCCGAAGTTAGGATTGACGCCGCGGAAGGCATAGCCGTTCGATGCAAATCCTGCGCCCAGGCCGTAGGCCCCATACGTAGAGATGGTCGCTCCATTCGCGATCGCGCAGTCTGTCCCGGCCAGCGAAGCCGGGCAGCCGAGAGATGCGTTGCCGGCGAAGATTGCCTGCGCTGCCAGTGCCTTGTCGAAGTTTGTCGTGCTGGCTGAGCCGATGTGATTTTCGTCGACGGAGAGCGGGAACTCATAACCGTGAACCCAGATATATTCAGCGGTGCCGCTCAGGTTCTTTGAGAGCTTGTGCTCCACCGCCGCGGTGACCTGCGCAACACGCGGATTCTTCGTGCCCGGCACATAGCTTGAGTTGTAAAGCGCATGGTTTAGATCGAAGGGCGTTGCTGAAGAGGTGTTCTGCGCGGCTGCGGCAATATAAAGATGGTTGAGGTTGATCACTGACGTCGAGGCTGCGCCGATGGACTCGCTGAACAGCGGGGCGAGTGCGGCGCCCGAGGTGCCATTGGGAAAGCCATACTGCGTTGCCAATGGATCACCCGCGGCAAAGGCCGTTCCCGTCCGAGGATCGAGAACAGGAGCACCCTTGCTTACCGTCTGGCTAGCGGACGCGATGCCTGCCGGGATGAAGTTTGCTGCGTCGCCGTAGAAGCCGTCAAAGGTGAGCTCCTCGAAGTAGATGCCCGCGCCAGCACGGACGACGGTGTTGCCGGAGCCGCCCACATTCCAGGCTCCTCCGATCTGCGGACCGAAGTCGGTCTTCGGATTGTGACGGTAGCCTGCATAGCCTTGGCGGAAGGTGTCCAGCAGTTGATCGTGGTAGGTGTTGACGTCGAATTGCCCGGACATGAAGACATAACGTAGTCCAGCATTAAGCGTCAGGTTTTTTGTTGCGCGCCAGGTGTCATGGATATAAGCAGCAGGCCGCCATTCAGGGAAAGCTCCATGGTCGAAGCCGAGTGCTCCACGCTCGCTCCAATATCCCAGAGCGTTACCCATGCTGATGCCAGTGAGCGGGAACTGAGTGGGATCAGTGAGGCCGACGCCGAGGTAGCTGTCGGTGTCGAGCTCCGGTCCGGCCTCCCGCAACGAGTAGTAGGTACCAAGAATCCAGTAGGTAAGATCGGTTCCAAATGCGAGAGTGTGGCGGCCGAAGTCGAAGGTGGCGTCGTACTTGCCGTCATGGCTGTGCTGCTTCTGGAACTGGCTGGCGAGTATGTTGACACCGTAAGCGAGCGTGGCGCCGCCATCGATCAGTAACAGGTATTTGCGTCCTTCGGCATCGGTCGGCGCCAGCGAGTTGGGGTCGGGAGTGAGTGCCTGGGAGTAAGAGTTGAAGCCGTATGCAATCGACTGCGTGTTGTGCGCCACAGCGCGCGTTGCTGTTCCCTCGGCGATGATGGCTTGTGTCTTGTTCACTAGGCCGTCGAGGTAAGTGTCACCCAACTGGGGGTAGCCGACAACACCGTGGTTGGGAGAGTAGCTATACTCCGCGGAGAGCTTCCATTGGCTCCCCAGAGTGTAGTCGAGACGCCCGATAACAAAGTTGCTGCGGAAGGGTTTGCCGTGGAAACCATTGAGGTTTGGGAAGATGGTATTTGCGTAATACGAATCGCGCGTATCAGTGAGCTCGTAATTGACGAAGAAGAACAGGCGGTTCGGGATGAAAGCGCCACCAATTCGGCCACCGAGCTGGTTGCGGTCGTATGGCGAGGCGACGGGGCCGATACGGGCTCCGATTCGACGGTCGCGGAAGAACTCGAATGCTGAGCCGTGAAGCTGGTTTCCGCCGGAGCGCGTGAGAATGTTGACCGCGCCGCCGCTGGCAACGCTCTGGGCAGGATTGAGCGTGGCCTCGGCTACCTGGAACTCCTGCACAGCGTCGATGCCGGTGTTCTGCACGGGCCCCCCTACGGAGTGATCCATGATAGAGATGCCGTCGAGCTGTACCTGCGTGTTACGGCCCGACCGGCCCTGAAAGGCCGCGACGGTGAAGTTCTCCTTGGTGGGGTCAACGTCGTTGCCGTCCTGCAGTTGTACGCCGGGACTGAGTTGCGCAAGATCCATGGCGCTGCGGCCTACGATGGGGAGCTCCTCGATCTGCTTAGCATTGATGACTTCTCCTGACTCTGTGGAGATCGGATCAAGATCTGTTGCACCTCCCGCGTTGACGGTCACTTCCTCGCTGTTCGAACCGAGTTGAACAGTGGCATTGAAGGGCGACACATGTGCAATTTGCACTAGCAGGTGAGGTGCTTCCAGGCGCTTGAATCCGGGTGCCTCCACAACCAGCGTGTAGAGATCCGGCCGGATGTCCACGAAATGATAAAAGCCACTCGCGTCTGAAACTGTGGTCAGTCTTAAGCCGGTATTTTCATCTATAGCTGTGATACGCGCGTTCGGCACCAGGGCGCCGGCAGGGTCAGTCACGATTCCCTCAACGCTTCCCGTAGCTTTCTGACCATGTGCAGGAACATTCACAATCACCAGCGTAAGAGCGGCCATTGAAACATGGAGCGAGGCGAGGCGAAGAGTAGCAGCAATTTTCATCTTCATTTTTTGTTGGACCTTTCCAAATAAAACAACTGGGGACCCGGAGAACGATGCGGCCAAACACAGCACAAGCTTGAAAACGAGTAAGGCTTACCGTCTGCCACACCGGCGTGGGAACTGGGGAAGGCTTCCGCTCAGACTGAAGTTGGCGCGAAGACATAGCTTGGGTGAAAAACCGGATCACCGTATCAAGGTGACCAAGCAAAAGTATCTGGAGGAGCTGCTAGGAGCGACTTATGAGCGGGAACAACAACAAAGCGTCATCACGCTGCATGGCAGCGGGCCCGCATTGCGCAGGGCCACGACTTGACGTTGAACTCTACCGTTCATTCTGTGACTATACGCGAAACATCGCAAAACACGGAAGCTAATTACTCCCGACAATTGAGAACGGAGAAAGCTTGGACTGAAGAATTGGGGACTGGCCTGGGCGACGAAGGCCTGTCGCTGTCTGAGGCGCCTTTTGCTGCCCCAGATTCTCCTCGGCCAGACCCCTTCCCTCCGTCTCCTCCGACGGCGGTGTCCTGGCTTTATTACGAGACTTCTCCGGTACTACCGGTCTGTCCGACTTCCCGTGTTCGTTCGTCATCGGCTCCAGTAACGTCGAATGTTCCTGCCGGTGTCACGACCTGAAAAGCATGTGCTTTTCGTCACGGCCAGATCTACGAAGCCGTGCAATATAGCTGTGGCTTGCCACAATGGCAATCTGCTGCTAAATCAAGTGCATCGCCTGAACGGAAGCAAGCTCAAGGCGCACCGGCCGCTCGATTGTGAGGCGCAGTTCACTTTGGCAATACAGGGCTTCGCTGCAAACGCCTACTTCGTCATAATCGGCGACCGCCAGGCGGAGACATTAGACGCGCCTTGACAGGGCGACGTTACAGGGCTCCGTTTGCGACAGTCCCTCATGTTATTCGTGTTCTCGCTATCATCGTCGCATCCAATTGACCAAGCACAGCGATTGTGTGAGATGAAGGGACAATGTCTCACGCAGGTCACTGCACTGAAGGACTATTGGTTTGACTCGCAACATTACCATCCGCATAGCGGCATCTACCGGCACTAAGCCGAGGGTTCAGAAGTCATGAAATACTCCTCATCTAATCAGCTTCCTAAAATGCAAAGCGAAGGGAAAACTGCTGGACCCGTGGCGCTGTCAGGAGTGAGTTGTAGATGCCCAGCGAACCGGTGGTTAGTCCATTGCCGAGCGAATTGGGGTTTGTATCAAATCGGACAGAGTTTGTTGCGTTAAAAACCTCCCAGGCAAACTTTAAAGTCTGTCCCTCCCAGAGCCGCCAGGATTTACTGAGGCCGGAATCCAGTCCGAAATAACCATCACCGCGAAAATTATTACGCTCACCCGCCTCTCCTGGATAAGGTAGACGAATCGGATTTCCTTCGCCGATGATTCCGCTGTTGATTGCGGCGACGTTGTCGAAGACCTGCGGCTCGCCGTTTTGATCAAGGTGCTGGTGAACCTTTACTGGACCGGTTCGCACTCCATAGCTCTGAATGTGCCAGTTCGTTGACCATCCTGGCTCGAGCACGCTGAAAGGCAATCCGCTGGTCCAGCGGGTGAGACCAGACCACTGCCAGCCACCAATTACCGCGTCGATCATACGACCAGAAGATCCGGCGAAAGCTTTACCACGTCCGAACGGGAGTTGATAAACCCAGTCGAGGGTGATCAGATGCCTCGTGTCGAAATCCGATGCGCTTCGGTTCAGTGCAGGATTCCATGAATTGAGGATGTCGCTGAAAGAGCCATTGCTGGAAGCCTCGCTTGCTCGTTCCGCGTCTGAGCCCATGTCTATTGATTTCGAGAGAGTATAACCAAGATCAAACTGAAGTCCATGACTTGATGGGTGTCTCAGCGTAAGTTGTCCAGCGTTGTAATAACTCATACCGATCGACGACCACGCATAAAGCGTGGCAAATTGATTCTGCCAAAAAAGCGAAGTTGGATTGCCCTGGGGATCGGTTGGACATCCATACAAACAGAAGAAGTCAATGTCAGCCAAAGCGGTTGTTTCGCCGGTCGTGTATCGATATTGCGTCCACTCGTTTGTGTAAATAAACTGCGTCGCACTCTGACCGTTCCTGGCAAGGTTTGGATACAGGTTTTCCCAATAAGGAATCGCGGGGACCTGCGCGTTGGGATTTCCTCGATTTGCGTCTACCAGCTTCGAGAGTAAGGTTCCTGCCGTAAAGTAATCCATTCCGGATTTGGTATCGACAAAGTTGACAGGCTCGGCCAGGTCGACTTCCTGAAGAAGATGACGTCCCAGCCTGCCGACGTAGGCGGCTTCAAGAGTAAAACCAGCAGGAAGCTCGCGTTGGACAGAGAAATCCATTGCCTCTGAGTATGGCGTTTTCAGATGGCTGTTGACCGTAAATGACTCGGCAAAACTATTCAATGGCGGTGTATACGGAAACGTTGCCGTGGCTGGGGGCGTAGGCCCGACATCGATTCCTGGAAGATTGCGAACCCCCGTGAACCGTGGTGCAGTTTCCGGCGTGTAAACGTCGGATGGGTTCGTGAGGCTTGTACATCGATTGCAATAATTAGCAGGCAGACGGACCATACAGAGCGTTCAGGTCCGCGCATTTGCCGCCCATATCGCCGGACTCCAGCATGAACCGAACATCGCCGCGGCCACATCCTCGAACCTTTGGATCACGAAATATATTTCCACGACCCACTCGTAAATAGCCCGCGCTTTCTCGATGTCGGTGGTCGCGCCGGCGGTCGCCTTCAGCGCGACCTGCTTGACAATGCGGTCCGTCGGCACATATCGGCTGGGCTGAAGGAAGTAGCCCAGTTCAGCGCGTGAGACAGGCGGCGCTGTTCGAGAGGACAAATCGACCGCGTAGTTATTCAGCGAGACACGGCAGTTCATGATCAGCGTCGGCCTGGCGTTTGCGGGGTACGTCGCAGACTCGATCCCGAGGACATTTTGCTCATCCTTGCTCAGCTTTGCGGTTCCGCCGTCTGCTGTGAATTCGACGGAAAGCGTCTTTTGATAAGCCGTGTCGCGAACCAGCGGCGCGGGCGGCCAAATGCAACAAGTCATTAACGATTTACAGGCGCTGCGCGGTATTGCAGACATCTCGGCTGTGACCATTGCGGCCGAACTGGGCTAGGTATCCCGCTTCGACAGTGCTCGGCAACTGATGGGCTATTGCGGTGCAGTGCCCAGCGAAGACTCCAGTGGCAAGCGAACCAGACGCGCAGGTATCACTAAAACAGGAAATGCGCATTTGCGACGAATCGTTGTCGAAGCCCGCATGGAGCTATCGTCGTCCACCAGGAATTTGGTATGGATTGCGCAGACGACAGGAGAGCATCTCGGAAGAGACTAAGGAGATTGCGTGGAAGGCGCAATACCGGCTGCATAAGCGATATATGAAGCTGGACGCAGCCGGCAAGGATCAGAGGAAGGTTGTCACAGCAGTCGCCCGAGAGCTGCTGGGCTTTATCTGGGCGATTGGAACCAGAGCCGAGACTATTTCCAGGCAGCAAGTTGCAGCCTGACACCAAAAACAAAGTCGAAAACTTCCTACGAAGGAAAAACTAAGAACACCGAATCGATGAACGCTGACATCCATCTCGAACACAGAGGCGGCAACAGCCAGGGCAAGCACGACGGAGCACCCTCACTTGGCCTATGCGACAGGCTCGACCGGACTCGCGATAACAGTCAGAGGCAGCTCCCGACGGATCATGATTATGCGGTTCCGACCCGCGAATAGCAGACTGATCAATCGTCGCTCAAAACTGCTCCGACTGCTGCTCGCTCCGTCTTCGGGAAAGGAAAATGCAAACCACCAAAACAAATCCATAGATCTCGTCCAGTTGACACGGTCACTCCATATCAGGCCTTAGCGCTCATTGAGCGGCCCGGTCGCCACCCTTCTTGGCCGGAACCACTTGAATGAATACCCGGCTATTCGGACAAGGATCTTTGCCAATTGACCAGTTACGACTTTTCTCGAAGAGTGGTAAATGTTCATTCCGACGAATGCCGAGGTGATCCCAACATCGCCATCTTGATGCCTTGTAGCTATCAAATCTGTTGATATAAGTCTTGGACAATTGTCGGGAATCGGGTCATTGTGAGGAAAAGGAGGCCTAAATGCCACGTTCATTTCCCCCTATTTCCTCCAAAGTGCAAGTGACCGGCACCTTCGGAATTTCGGAGTTCGAGCAACTCCTCAAACGCGAGCGGGCGGCGGAACTACTCCAAGCCAATTGCTGAAGAGGGTAGCCATGATCTGTTTGTGACACCCCTGCACGCGCGGATCCTTCAGCGAGATCACTTTTAGAAGGCAATGCGCTAGGAAGAATTGCGAGGCGTTTATGGAGAGTCAAAAAAAGGCTTTCGAGCGTCACTTTACCCCGCAGGAATTGGCGGAATTGTGGAAGTTTGACGAAAGCACGATACGCCGCATGTTCGTAGACGAACCTGGTGTTCTCATCGTCGGCAAAAGTTCCCGCCATGATGGTAAGCGTGACTACGTCACACTTCGAATTCCGGAATCGGTAGCGAGGCAATTCTATGAACGCAAAGTTCGCTAGAATTGCCCCCATGATTACTGTCTGGCGAAGACACACTGCATCTTGCGCGCACAAGGCGAAGGGGCGAAGCTTTCTCAAATGCAACTGTCCTCTCTGGGCGGATGGCTATGAGAACGGAAGGCGTGTCTATCGTCAATCTCTCGGCACACGAGATTTGGCACGGGCACGCAAGAAGGTGGTTGCGCTCGAATCAGATGACAACAAGATATACAAATCTATCGATGATGCAGCAAGGGCCTTCCTCGATCATTGCGAAAGTCAAGGTCTCAAACATTCGAGCATCCGAAAATACCAGAATGTTGTCAGGAAGCTGAAACAATTCTGTGAAAGCGAGGGGGTTGACACGGTCGGAGATCTGACTGCTGAACAACTCGATGCATTCCGATCTTCGCGCGGATTGAAACCAATAACTTCAGCAAAAGAGCTGCAGACCATTCGAGTATTCCTGGGCTTCTGCCTCGATCGAAAATGGGCAATTGAGAATGTCGCCTGTCGCATCAAGTCTCCGCGCAACATCAAGCCCAATGATGTTGTTCCATTTACAGCCCTTGAAGTTGGAGCGATCCTCAAAGCCTGCAGCGGTGTGGGCAGAGCAACATACGAGCGGGCGCGCACTAAGGCCATGGTCTTGACCCTACGTTATGCGGCTCTCCGCATCGGCGATGTTGCGATGCTTGCGCGTGATCGGATTAGCAAGGAGGGAGACCGTTGGAGAATTTTCTTGCGTACAGAAAAGAACGGCCAGCCAGTCTTTTTGCCGGTGCCGACGGATATGAAGAATGCGCTTGATGCCGTTCCGATACCACGGGGCACGATCGGCGAATCCCGATATTTCTTCTGGAGCGGCAATAGTTCTGAGAAAGCCCTGAAAGCGGTTGCGGATCGCTCACTTAGAACTGTGTTCAAAGCATCAGGCGTTCCTACCGCTCATGCTCATCGGTTTCGCCATACCTTGGCCACGGAGCTTTTAGGGCGCGGCGCGAGCTTTGTAGAAGTTGCTGACATCCTCGGCAATAGCCCAGAGATCGTGCGAAAGCATTACGCGAAATGGAGCCCAGCACGCCAGGCGCGAATCGACGAACTCATGGAACAGACACATTTTGGCGTATTGACCAACGTCAAAGACAAGTCAACGCGCATCCATTGAAATCCGTCACAGAAACAGCGCTTCGACTTAACATCAAGCGAATTTGCACTTAATCTCTGGTTTTCGATGATGACTGAGAATCATCAACATCAGAAACCAATCGCGCACTGTGGGCACTTTTTGGGCACATTCAAAAATCGCGCTCAGAAGTCACTGGAAAGACGATAGTTACATGGCGGAGGGAGAGGGATTCGAACCCCCGTTACCCTTTCGGGTAAAGCGGTTTTCAAGACCGCCTGTTTCAACCACTCACACATCCCTCCGCGAGTGGCAAGTGCTTACTCTACTTCATTGTACAACGACTTTGCCTTCACCTCCTCTTTGTAATGGCATAGCCGATCCTTGTCTGGATACTTCCGGTCTTCCCGTAGCATCCGGCAGGCATATCCCCTCGTCGAAACGTTTTCGCGGTTCTATATCGACCGCCTCAAGTTCTCCCTTTTCGGCAAAAGGGACTGTTTTGTTGCTCTGAGATACGAAATAGACCTGCGCCAGACGTATGTTGCACGCTATATATTGAGTATTCATGAGTGCCCACTTACCCATCGAAGAATCCACAGATATTGCCAAGAAAGACTTTCCGTCCTCTTCGGGACAGATGTTTCAAAACTATTTCTCCTCAGAGCGCAACCACACATACAAAAAACATGACCTCATCGATGCGCGGGCACGTCGGCTGTTTGAGAACACAGCACTGGCTTGTTCTGTCGATGCATATCCATTTCAGGCTCCCCTGAGTACAAGGTCAGGTCCGGTGGTTGAAATGGATGGCCACAGGATGCTGATGCTCTCGTCCTATGACTACCTTGGGTTGATCGGTGATCGGCGTGTGGACGACGCGGCGATCGAGGCAATACGCAAGTACGGCACCGGAACCGGGGGCGTTCGCCTGCTGACGGGAACCTTGGACCTTCACCACCAGATGGAACAGGCACTCGCGAATTTCAAGGGAACCGAAGCCACTATTACATTCACTTCAGGATATGCCGCCAATCTGGCTGTGATCAGCGCGCTGCTGGGACCTGCCGATCGCGTCATTGCAGATGCCCTCTCGCATCGCAGCTTGATGGATGCCTGTCGCCTGGCAGGCGTTCAGGTGCAGCGATTCAATCACAATGATCCGGCATCCTTACGATATCAACTGGAAAATGGACCGGAAGCGAACCGCACGCTCATCATCTCCGATGGCGTCTTCTCCATGGACGGTGACATTGCGTGTCTTCCCGAACTGATCGAATTGAAAAGGGAATTCGACTGCTTTCTGCTCATGGATGAGTCTCACGCAAGCGGCGTGCTAGGGTCACACGGTCGCGGCACGGATGAGCACTTCGGAGTTCCAACGGATGAAGTTGATATCTGGACCGGCTCACTCGCCAAGGCAATTCCTTCGAATGGAGGATTTGTCGCGGTTTCGCAGCGGATGGCGATTTTTCTTCAGCATG
>NZ_LMUM01000033.1:0-82396 GCF_009765985.1 Acidobacterium sp. S8 | reverse complement strand
CCGGAGCGATGGCGGCACCCGCCGCTGCGGCGGTTCTGGGAAAGATAAAGATTCTGGAAGAAGAAACCGAGCGCGTTACGCGTCTACAAAGAAATGCGGCTTTTCTTCGCGAGGGTCTTCAGAGCTTGGGATACGACACGGGATTGTCGCAGACCGCAGTAATTCCGGTCATGCTTCACGATGATGCGAAAACGGCCCTTTTTGCGCGAGAGCTGCGCAATCACGGGATTCTCGTCTCGCCCGTGCTTTTTCCTGCGGTGGCGCAGGGGGCGGCCCGGCTGCGGCTATGCACCACCGCTGCCCATACTGAAGATCATCTCCAGTTTGCCTTGGATGTTTTTGCGAAGATGCGGAACGTCTGACGAATGGCCGTATTTGTAACCGGGGCAAGTGGCTTTTTGGGCGGCCGATTGACAGAAATGCTCGCTCAAGAAGGTCAGCAGGTGACTGTTCTGGCGCGGCCAAGCTCCGATCTGCGGCACATTGCCGGTCTGTCCGGGCTTCGAATTGTACTCGGCGATCTGACTGAAAGCGCGGCAGTTAACGAAGCCGCTCGTGGAGCCACACACATCTTCCATTGCGCCGCGGCTTCCACAGATTGGGCGCCCACGGAAGTCTTTCGAAAGAGCAATGTGACCGGCACAGAGACTCTGTTGGCTGCAGCGCGGCAGGTCTCTGGCTTGAAACGATTTGTGCACGTCAGCACAACGGACGTGTATGGATATCCTGCTGTTGCCTGCGCCGAGACGAGCCCATTGGTGGACGTGGGTTTGCCGTACAACACGACGAAAATCCTGGCGGAGCAGGCGGTGTGGCGCAGTTCGCAGTTGGGTCTGCCTGTGACTGTGATTCGCCCGGCGACCATCTACGGGCCCCGGGGAAAAGCTTTCGTCAAGGATATTGCGGATTTGCTGCTGACGCGGCAGATGGCATACATCGCTGGCGGCAAGGCGAGAGGAGGCTTTCTGTACGTCGATAATGCCGTGGACGCGATCATTGCCGCTGCCCGAAGTCCGCATGCAGAAGCGCAGGCATACAATCTCACCGACGGTACAGGCTTGAGTTGGCGCGAATACGTTGAGGCTATGGCCGCGGGGCTGGGTTCAAAACCACCGTGGATCAATTTGCCTTATAAGGTGGCGATGGCCGTGGCGAGAACGATGGAAGCTCCGTACCACCGCTTCAACGGACTACCGGGTCGGCCTTTGCTAACTCGCCATGCGGTTTCCCTATTAGGCCGAGACCAGGAATTTCCGAGCGACAAGGCCCGCAAAGATTTTGGCTTTGTCTCACGCGTGCCGTTCAATGAGGGAATGGAGCGATCGGTAGCCTGGTTTAAAAATTCGAATCAGGCCTAAGGAAGATATTTGAATGCGAGAGAAGCATTCAAGCCTCCGAAAGCGAATGAATTTGAGAGACATGACTCCACCTGCATCGACCGCGCATGATTGGGAATAACGTCAAGATCGCAGGCTGGGTCGGCGGTGAGAAAGTTCGCTGTAGGAGGAAGAGTGCCGCACCGGAGACTCAGGATGCTGGCGACCGCTTCCAGGGCGCTACCAGCGCCGAGGGCATGACCGTGCATCGACTTTGTAGAGCTGACTGCGAGCTTGTCTGCGTGCGCGCCGAATGTGCTCCGGATAGCTGCTGTTTCGATACGATCGTTAGCCTCAGTGGCAGTGCCGTGGGCGTTGATGTAGCCGATCTGTTCGGGAGCAAGTCCAGCGTCGCGAAGAGCAAGCCGCATGGCGCGTATCGGACCGGTGGGCACTGGCTGCGTAATGTGATTCGCGTCCGCCGACATGCCGAAACCAACAATCTCGGCCAGCGGACGTGCCCCCCGGGCGAGCGCTCTTTCAAGGGGTTCGAGCACCAGCATGGCTGCCCCCTCGCCGAGAATCATCCCGCTGCGTTCAGCAGAGAAGGGTCGACAGGTGTCCTTGCTGATAACGCGCATCGCCTCCCATGCCTTGAGACCCCCTAGAAAGAACGGCGCTTCGCTGCCGCCGGTAATGGCAAATGGGGCAGCTCCAGAGCGAATCATCCAGAAGGCCTGCCCAATGGCGTGTGCTGAAGATGCGCAGGCAGTAGAGATAGTATAGGCAGGCCCTTCGATTCCAAACTGCATGCAGATATGGCTTGCGCCCGCGTTGCTCATGCTCAGAGGAATTGTGAGCGGATGGACCCGGCTTTTGCCGTTGTGAAAGAGTTCCCAGTAGCCCGTCTCTTCGACTGCACGGCCTCCCAGGCAGGAACCGGTGATGACCGCAGCCGTTTCGCGCAGCTCGGGCGTCCACTCGATACCGGCTTCGGCGATCGCCTGGCGTGCGGCAAGAACCGCAAACTGGGCGAAGCGATCCATTAAGCCAATCTCCTGTGGCTCAAAGTGTTCTTCGGGTCTGTAATCCTTGATTTCTGCGGCGTGTTTGAACCGGATCTGCGCGGGATCGATGCTCGAGATCTCTCGAATAGCGGAGTGGCCCGAACGCAAGGCACGCCAGAAATCTGTGGTGTTGCTGCCCACGGCGCTTACCACGCCAGTTCCGGTAACGACGACGCGATGCATGCTATTCGCTGGGCGAAGAGGTGTTCTTCGCCTCCACAAGACGGGTGATGCCTTCAATCATCTCGTGAATATTCTGGACCTGCTTAGCTTCCTCATCGTTAATCTCGATGTCAAACTCGCTTTCGAGGTCGAAGAGGATATTCAGTCGATCCAGCGAATCGATTCCCAGGGATTCGAAGCTGCTGTCGGGCTGCACACTCTCGATGGGCACACGTTTCGAGGTAGCAATTACTTTCAAAACTCGATCTTGGATGGTTTGGTCGGCGGATGTCAGGGAAAAGGTCCTCAGACGTGGTTCATACAAACCCACGTGAATAGATTAGGCATTTCAATTTTATCCTGATTTCGGGATTTGACGGAATCAAGAAATGATCCCTCAAATTTGACCAGGCAGGGAAGCGGGCATTCATCGATGATGTTGATCCATAATTTGCTTCAAGATGCGGGGTTGCCTGCCTCAACCCGGCGCCAAACAAAATTCACCCGCTCCTTCCGTTGGCCCGAGACAATAGATTTCTGAACGGTTGCTTTTTAGCATAGAGGCCGTCGGAACGGACTCTTTCTCTCACCGAACTGTCTCAGGACATTGATGATGGCGGCTTGGGCAGGGCACGTGAGTGCGAGCGGTCCTGCGGGCTTATCCAGCCTATCGCTCGGCCTCGGATTTTGCGTTCACCCTGTCCAGTTGAAAACAAAAGGGATTCCAAAGAGATAGAAGTTCTGCTTGACAATCGAATCACGATTCAGATAACGTTTGCCGCCGTGGGTAATAAAACGATTTATTGAATGTCTGGACATCACTTTGATTGGCTAAAAAATCGTTTGATCTGGATATGCGCCGGTTGTTTTACTAAATGCATTTTCTGGTGCCCTCTGAGTAGGCATTCCATACAGAAATGCAGCCTCTGCCAGTACCATCCCCCGAACAAAGCAGGTTCCGGCAAGTGGCAATGCTTAGAAAACGTGTAAGTTCAGTTATTTTTGGAGGCAAAGAAATGAAATATATATGTCTCTCACGAGACATTTCATCTGTAGCTGCCATTTTCCGGCGGCGCATCCTTATACTTGTGGCATGTATGGCATGGCTGCTGTTCCTGCCGGCCCTGCATGCGCAGGTCACCGCGACTATCAACGGCACCGTCACTGACAAGTCGGGAAGCGTCATATCAAACGCAACCGTTACCCTGCAGAACGACGCCACCAAGGAAATCCGCAATACCGTGGCGAATGGCGACGGCTACTTCGCATTTCCGGCACTGCTTTCCGGTTCTTACTCGGTAAAGATAGAGGCCGGCGGATTCAAGGCGCTCGAGCAGCACGGCATTGTGATCAACGCCGGTGATGTAAAAAAGATTCCCGACCTCATGATGGACGTGGGCACGGCGCAGGAAACTGTTACCGTCCAGACGAGCACGCAGATCATCCCCGTAGAAAATGGCCAGCGCGCTGCGATTCTCGATTCGAAAGATATCCAGCAGCTCGCCTTGCAGTCTCGTAACCTTTCCGAGCTGCTTAAGGTTCTGCCAGGCGTGACTTCAGTGGCCAACGGCATCAGCAACGGCCCTCAGTTCAGCGCACTCTCTGTCAGCGTGGCGCAAAGCGCGGTGGGTAACGGCCTGAATGCGAACGGCGCTCCCAACCGCGGCGGCACATCGCAGCTGGCTGACGGCGTGGACGTCGATGATCCCGGCTGCGATTGCAACGCCATCGCGACCATCAATCCGGACATGACGCAGGAAGCTCAGGTGCAGACCTCAAACTTCGGCGCCGATGCCCCACACGGCCCGGTGGTCATCAACACCATCAGCAAATCCGGTGGCGCCTCGTATCACGGTGAAGGATATTTCTATGCACGCAACGACGTTCTAAACGCCAATGACTGGCAGAGCAATCATCAGGGCGACCCGCGTGGCGCGGCCCACTATTACTATCCTGGCGGCAACTTCGGAGGACCGGTCCCCTTCACGCACAAGAAGCTGTTCTTCTGGGGCGGCTACGAACGTTTCCTGCAGAATACTGGCAACGCCAACGTTCTGACGTCCTTCATTCCGACTCCGGACATGATGGCCGGTAACTTCACCAATACGGCTGCCAACACGGCATTCTGCCAGGGCACCCTCAATGCCACCAATACCAACGGTTGCAACGATCTGACCGGAACCATCCTTCCTGACGGAACCACCGTTGGCCAAGGCACTCGTCCGGCAGGCATGATTCCATCCCAGTTCCTTGACCCAGGCGCGATGGCACTTTCCAAGTTCTGGCCCGCCGCCAATGCAAACCCGGCATCCACCCCCGGTGGTTACAACTATTACCAGATCATCCCGGGCACCCACGATGGCTGGCTCTACCGCTTGCGTGTCGATTACAACCTCAATCAGAACAACCAGTTTTTCATCTCGTACCAGCAGGGTTTTGACGCCGCTCTCTCGCAGGGCAATGGCGCGCACATCTACTGGACACCCGGCAACTCCATTCCTTACCCTGGCGGCGGCCTTACGAGCAGTTCTTACTCGAAAGCGCTTGCCGGCCACTTCGTACACATCTTCGGCCCGACACTCACCAATGAGTTCATCGCCAGCTGGGGATACGGCAACTTCCCCGTCGCGCCACCGGATCAGACAGCGGCTTACCGCAGCACACTCGGCTATCCGGGTTCGTATGGCACGGTCTTTAACACTGGCTCTAAATTGATTCCGTCCTATAGCTCGGCGGGAACGCTGACTTTCCCCGACTTCTCGCAGCAGGACATCTTTGAGACTGGCGGTCAATACCTGGTCCGCAAAGAAATGCCTGCCTTCGCGGACGATGTCACCAAGGTCTGGAAGACGCACACCATCAAGGCTGGCGCCTTCACTGAGAACGTCGGCAATATCCAGGGCGCATCCGAATCCCCCAATGGGGCTCTCAACAGCTTCAGCGGACAGAATCCCAACGTTCTTACTGGCCAGCTGATGGGTTCGCCAAAAAACCCGACCGCCAACTTCCTGATGGGCGTCGTCACCAGCTACGCAGAAAACAGCTCCTCGCCCGTGAGCGACATGGCCTACCAGACTGTTTCTTTCTATGGTAATGACATCTGGAAAGTCACCAATCGCTTCACGCTAGAATACGGAGTTCGCTTCGACCACATTGGTCACTGGTACGATCGTCAGGGTGATGGCATGTCCGTCTTCTACCCTGATCTAGTATCAGCGGACTTCGCAAACGGCCTCGTCAACCCCGGCGTCCGCTCCCACGGAATTGATTCAAAAATCCCGAAGAGTGGGCAACCGGATGCATTTGTCTACGTCGAACCTCGCTTCGGCCTTTCCTATGACCTCTATGGAACGGGCAAGACAATCCTGCGTGGTGGATGGGGCGAGTATCGCTTCTCCGATCAGTACAACGATTTCACCGGCGCTCTCACTACTTCGCAGCACATCCTGTCTTATGGACTGCCTGGACAGAAGAGCGTATTGCTCTCGCAGATCGGTCAGTTGCAGCCGCCAACTCCCGGTGGCATCAACGGCGGAGTGAATGCTCTTAGCCCGACAGACGACAGCATGCCGGTGACCTACAGCTACAACTTCACCGTCTCACAGCAGGCGCCATGGAACACTCTCTTTGAAATAGCCTACGTCGGTAATCAGACCTCGAATCTGGTTGTCGGTGGCGAGAGCGTGTCGGGCAGTGGCTTTGGCGACTTTACAAACTACAACAAGGTGCCAGTCGGAGCTTTCTACCAGCCTGATCCGGTAACCGGCGTGGTTTCGCCTAACCCGGAAAACCTTGGTGGCCCCGGTTCAACGAGCAACAAGGAAGCAGACTATCGCCCCTATGGCTATGCTTATGGCACCAACACCATCGACGTAAACCGGAACATCGGCTATGCCAACTACAATGGCATGCAGGTGAGCTGGGTAAAGCGCAGCGATAAGCTGACCTTCAACCTTAACTACACCTGGTCCAAGAGTCTCGGAACTGGCTTGCAGATCGATCCATTCAACATCAACAACAACTATGGTGTGCTTTCGATCGACCGCCCGCATGTCATCAACACCTCCTACGCATACAACGTAGGGCAGGCGTACCACGGTAATAAATTGCTGGAAGGCGCTGTCAATGGCTGGACCATTTCTGGTATTACCACATGGCAGGCTGGTGGCAATCTGCAAGCGCTGAGCAGCCCGAACTTCAGCATGTCGCTGGCATATGTCAATCTTCCGACAAACGCTTCTGCGGCAGGGATTACGAGCGGCATCGGCAACGCAACTCTCTACGGAACGTCAGCGTCCTACTCGATTCAACCCGAGCTGACCTGCGATCCGACAGCGGGATTGAGCAACAACCAGAAGCTGAAGGCAGAATGCTTCACCCCACCGTCGATAGGAACGTTCGGACCGAGCCAGTATCGTTATATCTCTGGCGCTCCGTACTTTGACAGCGATCTCGCCCTCTACAAAACCTTCCATGTCACGGAAGGCCAGGCAGTGCAGATCCGCGCCTCTGCCTTCAACTTCCTCAATCACCCGCTGCCCCAATTCAGCGGCAATAACCAGCTCACGCTGCATTACAACGTGGACTATGCCACGAAGGCATATACGCAGAACACCAGCAACTATCCTTCCGGCAACATTGACAACTTCGGTGTCCTCGACAACAAGGCGGGCGCACCGACGCAGCGTATTCTCGAACTCGCTGTGAAATATTCGTTCTAACCTTAAACCGGGAGCAGCCGTAAGCTGCTCCCATCAGAACTCTCAAACCGAAGGCTATGCCGCTTTCCTGGGGCATAGCCTTTCGCATATAGTGTCGGATTGCAGGACCGGGTGATCGACGAACTACAAAGTGTCAGGACTAGAAGCAGTAGTTATCAGCATGCGGAGAAGGTTCACAATCAACAGGAAGCTAAGCCCGACATCGTACGGCAGCAGATGAAATCCTCCGCAAAATACGCCATGCTTCTTCTCGCATTATGCAGCGTGGCCATCTCTGTAGCGCAAAACGGTGCAAACTCTGTGTTGCAACAGCACTATGATGCGGCCCAGAAATTCCAAAGTTCTGGCGACCTCGTTCAAGCCGCCCGTCAATATCGCATTTTTATCGCCGACGCCCTCGACGAACTCGGAATCGAACGTGCGCGTCTGGGTGAATACGAGAAAGCCGCACCGTTGTTTGACGAAGCTCTGCGCCTCGCGCCAAACTCGCCGGCGCTTGAAATTGAATATGCCCGCGCCGCCTTCGCACACGGCGATTTTTCCCGTGCGGCAACGCTGGCGCAGCTGGTGATCCATGACTATCCCGCAAATACAAATGCCACTGCAAAGGCGCACCTAATTCTCGGTCGAGTGCTCTCGAAGTCAAATAAGGGAAACGAGGCGCGTCAGGAATTTGAATCCGCCGTAGCGCTTGAACCCGATTTCGAAAGTGGCTATGCGCTGGCCATCGCCTGCCTGAATATGCAGGACAAACCCTGCGCGGCGAAAGTCTTCTCCGAGATGCAGACCGCCTTCGGAGATACGGCGCTCATCCATCGCCAGTTCGGGCTCGCCTATGGCAATTCGGACTTCCAGCAGGATGCTATCAACGAGCTTCAGAAATCCATCGCGCTCGATGGTCACCTGCCGGGAACGCACTACGCGCTCGCAGCCGTGTATCTGTCCAGCTCCGAAGGCGCCAAAATCGCAGAAGCCGAAGAAGAATTGCACAAAGAGCTGGCGGTTTCGCCAAACGATTCGCTCACATACGCAGCGCTTGGCCATCTGGAACAAGGCCAGCATAAGTATGCTGAAGCGGAACGCGATCTCAAACGGGCAATCGAACTGAACGGCGAAAATCCGGACGCATATTTTTATCTCGGGCAGTTGTTGTTCGATACCGGCAGGCCTGCCGAAGCAGAAACCGCATTGCGCCATTCGATTGCGACCACGCGGGACGTTTCCCACAATCGTTACCAGGTGCAGAAGGCACACTATCTCCTGGGGCGGATACTCATGCAATCCGGCCATGCGGACGAAGCACACAAAGAAATGGAAGCTTCCGCAGCGCTCACGAAACAGAGCCTCACGCTCGATCGTGACCGGCTTGCCGATTATCTTGCCGACGCATCCGCGAACCGTTCTGGTGATGCCGATTCCATCGGAGAAAAGAAATCGACCCCGGGAACACAGAATGCTGCTGTCAGCGAATCAAGTCAGCAGATCGACGCTTTTGAAAAGCGGTTGTCTCCGGCGCTCGCCGATAGCTACAACAATCTCGGCGCCATCGCTGCAAGCGGCAAAGACTTCACCTCCGCGTTGACGTATTTCCATCGCGCTGCTGAATGGAAACCATCGCTCGAAGGCCTCGATGTCAACTGGGGACGCGCCGCGCTTTCAGCCGGTCAGTTTCAGGATGCCGTGCTTCCGTTAAGCCGTGCTCTCCATGCGGCGCCGGCGGATACAAACGTGCGCTCGATGCTGGGCATCAGTCAGTACATGGTTGGCGACTACGCAGCAACGCTCCAGACGCTGCAGCCGATGGAAGCGCAGATCAATACAATCCCTCAGCTTGATTTCATTTACGCCGCGGCGATGGTGAAGGCAGGTAATCTCAACAATGGCGTGGATCGTCTCGTCGCACTGGAGAAAGCTGACCCGTCGATTGCCGACGTGCACCGCGAGCTGGCTGCTGCGTATGAGAAAGCAGCCCGCCCTGCCGATGCCGCACGCGAAAAGCAGCAATACGAGGCGCTGCTTGCTGCTAAAACCACTACTCCAGAGCGGCGCTGAGTTACAAAGCTAGTAATCGCCGCCATCCTGCCCATAAGCAAGATTCTCAAAGCGTGTGCACTTCGAGATATATGCCAGATGCACAGAACCGGTTGGGCCGTTACGCTGCTTGGCGATAATGATTTCAGCCTTGCCCTCGGTATCAGGATCGGGCTGGCCGTTCTCATCCCGGTTGTAATACGCCTCGCGATGAATGAATGCGACAACGTCCGCGTCCTGCTCGATGGAACCAGATTCGCGCAGGTCAGAGAGCATCGGCTTCTTATCGCCTCCGCGCTGCTCCGAGGCACGGCTCAACTGCGAAAGCGCAATAACTGGAACGTCAAGTTCTTTCGCCAAGGCTTTCAGTCCACGCGAAATTGCAGAGACTTCCTGGGTTCGGTTCTCATAGCGCTTTCCGCCAACTCCAACTACGCTCGCCGTCATCAGCTGTAGATAATCGATCACGATCAGGTCGAGCGATCCCGACATCTGTCGCAAACGTCGCGCCTTGGCGCGCATTTCGGTCAGCGAGATGCCGGGCGTATCGTCAATGTACATGCGTGATTCGACCAGTTGCTCCAGCGCATGCGTCAGCTTCCGCTGATCTTCGCCCGTAAAATAACCCTTCTGAATCTTTTGCGAATCGACCAATGATTGCGAAGCAAGCATGCGTCGCAAAAGAGATTCTTTTGACATTTCCAGCGAAAAAATGGCGACGATTTTGCCGCCATGTACGGCAGCATTCTGCGCGATATTAATTGCCCACGCCGTTTTTCCCATGGACGGGCGAGCTGCAATGATCGTCAACTCCGACTTCTGCAACCCGCTGGTCATCTTGTCGAAATCGGTGAAGTGCGTGGCGAGTCCTGTTACTTCGCGCTGGCCTTCCTTGAACAAGTTATCGATGCTGCCGAAGGAACCACTGACAATCTCCGGAATACTTGCAAAGCCGCGCGTGATGCCGCGCTCGGTGACTTCGAGCAGGCCGCTCTCTGCGGCGTTCAGCACCTCGAGCGCTTCCTCACCCTGATCGGCGGCGCGTGTGATCGCAGTCGAGCAGATATTGATGAGTTGCCGCAGCAGAGACTTGTCCTTCACGATGCGGACGTACTCTTCAATCGAGATGCGGCGCGGCAGACCTTCAGTCAGCGATGCGAGATAGGCAACGCCACCGATGGCCTCGACTTCTTTACGCTTGGCCAACTCTTCGGCAAGAGTGACGATATCGACCGCGCGACCCGCGTCGATCAGCTCCGCCATGCGCGCGAAGATGCGGCGATGCGAATCCAACGCGAAATCGTCCGCGTTCACCTTCTCCGCAGCTTCGTTGTAGGAATGGTTATCGAGCAGGATTGCGCCAAGGATCGAGCGCTCGGCGTCGATGCTTGCAGGCAGTCCGCGCTCAAAAGCGATATCGGGAGTTGTGGCCATGAAACTCTAGTGTAGGCCACCTTTGGGTAGCAGATGTATCAGTGAATCCAGTTGAAAACTGGGTCATTTTTGTGCATTTGTCCCCCGAATGCACCGCTCAAGGCATCTATTTCGTCTAATAGTCAGAAAGCGATATCATCAGCATGACACCCCAAATGCAACTATGAAGCATACATTGACCCGTTTTCCTCTGTTTCTGATTGTGCTTTGCGCACCTGCTGCTCTATTGTCCGCTCAAAGTTCCGTCGCCGTTACTCCCGCCACAGCTAACGCCTCGCAATCCGTTGAAATCAAAGAGATGCAGAAGCTTGAAGATCAGTGGAGCGATGCCATCGTGAAGCGCGATCAGTACGGTCTGGAGTTGCTGCTGTCCCCGCTGTACGTCGGTATCTCAGCCGGCGGTGAGGTAACCACGCGCAACCAGCAGATTGCACAGCTTTTCCAGAAAACTACCGACCCGCTCACCATGGAACAGCGCGTTATCAGCGCACGTATGCTGGGTGACGTTGCCGTCGTCAATGGCACCTACATTACACGTCGCAAGACCGGCAGCGATACTATCGAAGAGCGCGGCATCTTCACGCATGTCTACCAACGCGTGCGCTCCAACTGGCTCTGCATCAACTCTCAGCGCACGATCGTAGCCGAGGAATCGCCCTCAAAACAGAAGGCAGCCAAGAAGAGCAACGCCGAACTTCCCTTCCATGTCCCCTTTATTTCTAAGGGCTCCGATTCCACAAAACAGCCGCCAGCTCAGACCGATACCCAGGCAAATCCGCAACCCCCGCAATAAAAAAGGGAACAGACGCGCTACTTCGCACCATCCAGATTCGCGATATGCACCTGAAGAATGGCATCCACGTCACGAAGTGCGGTCAGCGCCGCTGGTGTAATGCTCCCATCCACCTGCACCACAGCTAGTGCATCGCCCTGCGGCACGCGGCGGCTGCGATCTGAACGGCCAAGAGCGAAGTTTGCGATATTGACCTCGTGATCGCCGAGAATCGTACCGACCCGGCCGATGACGCCGGGCACATCGCGGTTGTGAATCGTGAGCAGCGCACCCTGCAGCGGAGCTTCAATGTCAATATTGTCGAGGCTCAGCAAACGCGCAGAAATGCCGTGCAACACCGTAGCGCTCGCGGTGAAGTCGGACGTCGGCGTATGCAATGTAAGCTTCAGCACGCTGCCCGCTCCGCCCGATGCAGCCTCTTTCTTTTCTTCGTGGATGCGAATGCCGCGTTCGGCGGCAATCGCCGCTGCGTTGATGCGGTTGACGCTCTCCGAGTGGCCCAGCACGCCGGCAATGGCACTGTTGCGAATCAACTCTGTCTTGCCTTCCGCAAGGCGCCCGCTGTATGAAAGCTCAATGCTCTCAATGCTGCCTTCCGGAAACTGTGCCAGGAAGGTGCCAAGACGCCCCGCCATATCAATGTAAGGCGCCACCTCCAGGTACTCTTCGTGCGAAAGCGACGGTAAATTCACCGCATTCTGCACCACGCCCAGCTTCAGATATTCGCGCACCTGCAGCGCAATCTGCACGCCCACGGCCTCCTGCGCTTCCGCAGTCGACCCCGCGATATGCGGTGTCAGAATCACGTTTTCCAGCCCAAAGAACGGCGAATCCTTCAGCGGCTCCTTATGAAACACGTCCAGAGCTGCGCCGCCAACGTGCCCGCTCTTCAGCGCATCAGCCAGCGCCTCTTCCACGATCAGCTCGCCGCGCGCACAGTTGATAATCCGTACACCCTTCTTCATCGTGGCCAGCGTTTTTTCATTGATGATTCCCGTCGTCTGCGGCGTGAGTCCCACATGCAGCGTCAGGTAATCCGACTCGCTGAACAGCTCCTCGACCGTCACCAGCCGGATGGCATTCTCGCGCGCGACTGCAGCCGAAACAAAAGGATCATGCCCGATCAGCTCCATCCCAAAGCTGCGTGCGCGCCGGGCCACTTCAAGGCCGATACGCCCCAGGCCAAGGATGCCGAACTTTTTACCACGCAGCTCTGTACCTTGCAGTGATTTTTTCTCCCATTTACCTGCATGCATGGTCGAGTTAGCCTTCGGCAGCATGCGTCCCAGCGCGAGCATCAGGCCGATCGTCAGCTCGGCGACAGCAATCGCATTCGCGCCCGGGGTATTCATCACCACGATGCCGCGACGAGTAGCAGCGTCCGCGTCGATGTTATCCACGCCTACTCCTGCACGGCCAATCACGCGCAGCTTAGGCGCAGAAGCCATCAGCTTGTCATCCACCTGCACAGCCGAACGCACTACGAGGCCATCGGCATCGGCCAGCGCTTCCGGCAGATCCGTGATCTGGTCATGGGTAAGAATCTGCCAGTCCGGCTCAGATTTGAAAACAGCGAGTGTCGCGGGGGAAACTTTTTCGGCGAGAACGATCTTCATCTTGCTCCTTCAAATTATGTGGGGAGGACGAGTCTTCAGAAATTCATTGCAGCTTCGATCAGGTCATTCTGAGCGAAGCGAAGAATCTCAGAGAAATTGGCACAGCCAGCAGCTTTGAGATTCTTCCCTGATTCCGTCGTCAATATGGAAAACAGCAGCCTACCGTGCTCCAACCGCTTCCAGCGTTTCGGAAGCAGCCTTCGTTGTGCGCTCCACGTAGACCTTCTGCGCAGCAGCCAGAGCCTTGCCAAACTCAAACCCCGGCAGCTTCAGCGCCGACGCAGCCACCTGTTCCAGCGCGCCGATGATCGCAATCGTGTCCATGTAGTCGAAGAAGCCGATATGTGCAATGCGGAAGATCTGCCCCTTCATTTCGCCCTGTCCATTCGTAATCACAGCAGCGAAGCGGGTTTTCAGATCCTTCACAATCACCCCAGAGTCCACGCCCTCTGGCGGCAGAACAGCGGTCGCGGCGGCAGCCGGAGCATCCGGGCCGAATAGTTTCAATCCAAGAGCTTCGACCGCAGCGCGCGTCATCGCAGCGCAGGTCTCCGCATTGTCTACCAGCGCCTTGCGGCCAGTGGCGAGATCGCCTCCGCCCTGCGCGGCAATGTAATCGAGCGCCGCACCCAGAGCGGCAATCAGAGCCACCGCCGGCGTATAGGCCGACTCACCCTTCTGCGCGTTCTTCCGCTCCTTGCGCAGGTCGAAGTAGTAGCGCGGATTCTTCGAGGTCTCCATCGCCTTCCATGCGCGATCGCTGACCCCAAGGTAAGCAAGACCCGGCGGAATCATAACCGCCTTCTGCGAACCGCCGATGATCACATCGACGCCCCAGGCATCCACATCGAAGTGCGTGGTGCCAAGGCCGGTGATAGCGTCCACAATCAACAGCGCATCGCTCTTTGCATCCTTCAGCAGCGCGGCTACGCCCTGCACATCGTGGCGCACGCCGGTCGAGGACTCGGTCGCCTGCATCAGCACGGCGCGCGTCTCCGGCTTCAAAGCCTTGCGCACTTCGTCCAGCGAGAAAGTCTGGCCATTCGGAACCTTGATCGCATCGACGACGCAGCCGAATGCCTTTGCCAACGCCTCCCAGCGCTCGCCAAATTTTCCAGCAGTCAGCACCAGCACGCGATCGCCGGGCGAAGTCAGGTTCGATACCGATGCTTCCATCGCGCCGGTTCCTGATGAGGCCAGCAGCAGCACATCGTTCTTGGTGCCGACAAAGTCCTTTAACTGCGAGAGCACCCGCAGATACAGGGCGCGAAACTCAGGCGTCCGATGGTGAATATCGGCAGCCGCCATGGCGAACTGGGCTGCGGGAAGCAGCGGCGTGGGACCGGGCGTAAACAGGCGCGTTTTGCGAATCATTGTCTCGAAATCCTCACATTTATTGTATCCAGAGGCTCGAAAACGCGTTTCTTTCTATAATGAGAGGTTTGGGCCATCCTCAAGCCCGCTATCGGAGCCGGAGACACGTGAGTCAGGAAAATTTAGTCCAGCAGATTGAAAAAGATATTATCGCCGCCATGAAGGCGCGCGAATCCGAGCGCCTTTCCACGCTGCGCATGGTCAAGACCGCCTTCAAAAACAAAGAGATCGAGAAGCGCCAACCCCTTACCGAAGCAGAAGCCCAGCAGATTCTCACTACGCTCATCAAGCAGCGCAAGGAATCCGTCGAGCAGTTCACCAAGGGAAATCGCCCGGAGCTAGCTGCAAAAGAGCAGGCGGAAATCGTACTAATCGAAGGCTACATGCCCAAGGCAGCCGGGGAAGAAGAGATCAAGAAGCTTGTAGACGAAGCGCTCACCGGACAAACCTTCGGCCCCAGAGACATGGGAGCCGCCATGAAGCTGGTCCAAGCTCGCATTCAGGCATCCGGTCTGCGCGCCGATGGCCGCCAGGTAAGCGAACTTGTGAAGTCAAAGCTGGCCGGCAGCTAAGCCAGATATGCCGTCATTCTGAGCGCAGCGAAGAATTCAGAGAATGTTGGCGCGAGTAAGGAGCCAACGGTTTGTGTGAGAATCCTGAAACAGTTCCGCTATCCCAGATATTATCTGGATTCTTCGCTGCGCTCAGAATGACGGACTTCAAATCAAAAGGTGGACACTCACTCCGCCGAAACAGACCGCCACAAATCAATCCCGCTATCCTTAGCGTGCTGATCAATCTCTTTCAATTCCGACTCAGAAAACTCCAGCTTCTTCAGCGAATCAAGCGAATCATCCAGCTGCGCCACATTCCGCGCCCCAATCAGCGCTGTAGTCACGCGAGCATCGCGCAGCACCCAGGCAATGGCCATCTGCGCCAGGCTCTGCCCGCGTTTTTCAGCAATCGCATGCAGCGCCCGCACGCGGTTCAGATTTTCTTCACTCAGAAAATTCTTACTGAAGCTGCTGTTATCCAGCTTCACACGTGAATCCGCTGGCACGCCGTTCAAATACTTGTTCGTCAGCAAACCCTGCGCCAGCGGCGAAAATGCGATGCAGCCCACGCCCAGCGTACCGAGAGTGTCCAGCAACCCGGCCTCGATCCAACGGTTCAGCATGGAGTAAGAAGGCTGGTGGATCAGCAGCGGAACGCCCTCCGAGCACAGAATTTCATAAGCGCGCTTCGTCCGCTCCGGCCCATAGGAAGAAATGCCCACATAAAGCGCCTTACCCTGCCGCACAATCTGCGCCAGAGCGCCCATCGTCTCTTCGAGCGGCGTGTCGTTCCACGGCCGGTGCGCGTAAAAGATGTCGACATACTCAAGACCCATGCGCTTGAGGCTCTGGTCGAGCGAGGCAATGAGATATTTCTTGGACGCGCCAATGCCATAAGGTCCCGGCCACATATCCCAGCCCGCCTTCGACGAGATAATCAGCTCATCCCGCAGGCTGCCGAAGTCCTTTTTCAGGATCAATCCAAAATTCTCTTCCGCCGAGCCATAGGGCGGCCCATAGTTGTTCGCCAGGTCGAAATGTGTCACGCCGCGGTCAAAAGCGCGGCGAATCACAGCACGTCCCGTTTCGAAAACGTCCTCGCCGCCAAAGTTTTGCCAGAGTCCGAGCGAGATGGGGGGCAGAACGATTCCCGAGCGCCCGCAGCGGCGGTATTCCGCTTGTTCGTAGCGTTTAGGATCAGGCTGATACATGATGCTCTCCTTGAATTTCAATCTTTATCAGGATCATACATTTTGAAGGCGTCATCTTTATGAGACTAAAAGGCTGTGTAAACACGTCATGAAATAGCCCGGCCTGCCATCCTTCGTAACGGCAGACCGCTATAATTCCAGCATCATCCGGAGGAAAACTGTGCGTAAGATCGCGTCTGCACTTGTGCTTTGCATGGCGGGCAGCCTCATGGCCGCCACCATGTCTGTTTACAACTTCACGCTGAAGTCTATTGACGGCAAGCCCACTCCTTTATCGGAGTACCACGGCAAAGTCCTCATGCTGGTCAATGTCGCCAGTAAATGCGGCTTCACCCCACAATATTCGGCACTTGAATCGGTCTATGAAAAATACAAGGATCGCGGACTGGTGATCGTCGGTATCCCCGCCAATAACTTCGCCAGCCAGGAGCCGGGCACGAACGAAGAAATCAAGAAGTTCTGCAGCACAAAATACAACGTGTCATTTCCGATGATGGCCAAGGTCTCGGTGCTGGGCGATAACAAGGCGCCACTCTACGCCTTTCTTACCGATAAGTCGGCGAACCCGCAGATCGGCGGCGATATCAAGTGGAATTTCACGAAGTTTGTCTTCGATCGCAATGGTAAGCCGGTCGCCCGATTCGAGCCGAATGTGACGCCAGATTCGCCTCAGGTCATAGCCGCCATTGAATCGGCGCTCAAGCAATAGATTTTCATTAGGATTTTTAGTCGCAATGAGCACGAGCCGCCGCAGCTTCCTAAAGTTACTCAGTTCCAGCGCCCTTACCGCGAGCTTCCCGGCCAGCATCAGCCGGGCGCTCGCGATTCCTGCCAGCCATCGCTCTGGGACTATCAACGATGTCGAGCATATCGTCATCCTGATGCAGGAAAACCGCTCTTTTGATCACTATTTCGGTGCTTTACGCGGTGTTCGTGGGTTTGGAGATCCGCGAGCCGTTCGCCTGCCCTCCGGTAAGCCAGTCTGGTATCAGCCGAATGGCGAAGACCATCTCTTACCCTTTCATCCTGGAGCACCGAATCTGGGACTGCAATTTCTCGAAGACCTGCCGCACGACTGGACTTCAACCCAGCAAGCCCACAATAAAGGCCATTATGACCAGTGGATTCCCAACAAGGGAACGACCACGATGGCGCACCTTGTTCGCAGCGACATTCCTTACCATTACGCCCTAGCCGACGCTTTCACGATTTGCGATGCCTACCATTGCTCGCTGCTCGGCCCCACCGATCCAAACCGCTACCACATGTGGACAGGCTGGGTTGGCAATGACGGCCAGGGGGGCGGTCCGGTTGTCGATAACGCGGAGGCGGGCTACACCTGGACTACGTATCCGGAGCGCCTGCAGGAAGCGGGCGTGAGCTGGAAGATTTATCAGGACATTGGCGGTGGTCTGACCGCCAAAGAGGAATGGGGCCAGACCAAGAACGCCTACATGGGCACCTATGGTGACAGTTCGCTGCTCTTCTTCAAGCAATATCAGCAGGCGGAGCCGGGCAGCCCACTGCATGACCGGGCAAAAACCGGGACAAGCATCGCCGCCGGCGGCTCGCTCTTCGACGAGTTCCGTAAAGATGTAACTTCCGGTAAGCTGCCACAGGTTTCATGGGTTGTTGCCCCCGAGGCCTATACCGAACACCCAAACTGGCCCGCGAATTACGGCGCATGGTACGTCTCGCAGATTCTGGACGCGCTGACTGCAAATCCTGAAGTGTGGAGCAAGACCGCGTTCTTCCTCACCTATGACGAGAATGACGGTTTCTTCGATCACATGGTGCCGCCTGTGCCTCCGCAATCGCGAGACCATGGTCTGTCCACCGTGGAAACGACGCACGACATCTTTCCCGGACACGAGAAATATCCCGCTGGCCCATATGGGCTGGGTGTACGCGTGCCGATGATCGTGATCTCGCCCTGGAGTAAGGGCGGGTGGGTCAACTCTCAGGTCTTCGACCATACTTCGATGATTCGCTTTATCGAAGCCCGTTTCGGTGCACATGAACCAAATATCACTCCATGGCGCCGAGCAGTCTGCGGTGATCTGACTTCGGCTTTTGATTTTTCAGCGCCCAGCAGCAGCGCTGTTTTGTTGCCGCATACCGTTGCCTATCTTCCTCCGGATAACAAAAGTCATCCGGACTACAAGCCTGCGCCTCCCGTCGAACAGGCCATGCCGGTACAGGAGCCGGGAACACGTCCGTCCCGTGTCTTGCCCTATGAGCTATATATGGAAGGCATCGCCGATTCCGGTCATTTCCAGCTTCATTTCAGGAATGCGGGAAAGCAGGGAGCCGTCTTCCATGTGCGCTCCGGTCAGAGCGGCATTCACCCGCGCAGCTACACCGTCGGTCCGAACGCCGAGCTGTCCGATACCTGGGAGATACAGGCTGATTATGATCTTGCCGTCTACGGCCCGAATGGGTTCCTGAGAGCTTTCAAGGGAGGCCCGAAAGATCAGATTGAGAGCACGGTGGACTACGATGCCGCCGGCAATCATGTCCAGCTTCGGCTGCGCAATCGCGGAAATGCCGACTTTAATTTGCGTGTACGCGACGCATATAGCGAAAAGTCGATCTCTCATACCCTGCACGCAGGCAAAGAATGGCGCCAGAAATGGCAGCTCAACGACACTTTCGGCTGGTATGACCTGACTATCGAGTCCGAGGGCGATCCCAGCTTTCGCCATCAACTGGCCGGGCATCTTGAAACCGGGAAGGACAGTATGAGCGACCCGGCAATCGGGGCAGTGAAGGCGTAGATACGCGGTCTGTCAGGGGACAGGAACCAGAAGAACGTTCCCGGCTACACTGCTCAAACCGTCGAGCGAATTCATAAAAGCGGACGACAAATCAGGCGATGCCCGCAGGTGCCACAGAATCTCCGCGTTTCGCCAGGCGGATTCGCGGGCGGCGCTGACGCTCCAGGCCGCAAGCGTGTTTTCCAGTTGCGCCGCGGGCGGGAGCGCGTCGCCGAGAAGGCGAACGTCCAGGGTATGCTTGGCCTGATCAATCAGGCTGTCGAGTGTCGAATTGAGGGCTGTGTAGTCGGTATACAGAACTCCGCTGTGCGCCGGAACAGAACCGGTTGCTGTGCAGGTGGCGACAATCGCTTCAGCAAGATCGTGATTAATGTGTGCATTGATCCCGGCGAAGGCGAACTGGATGCGGGCGATCTGGGCTTGATTGCGCCTTTCAAACAACGCCTGCCAGCAATCCGGCACAGGCTGGCCTAAGAGTGATGCGGCAAGCGCGTTGAAGTAAAGGCGTGCGAATTGCACGTCGAGCGCGGCAAGCCATGCCGGAGCGCTGAAGCCGCCAGCGACGATGCGGGCTTCGACGGCCTCCGTGACCTGCAGATAGAGCCAGTTGAACCACTTCAGTCCGTCCCCGTCCGCGCAAGTGCCGTCGATGGTGCGCAGGATGGTGAGGACATCGGCTATGGAAACAGGCGTCGATTGCACCGCAGGCAACAGCGCGGAATCATAAGGAAACATGGCCCGCATTATAGTGACGAAGCCGCGCGATCATTATGAAAGGTTGACGAGACTGGTAACCTGTTGAAATTCCTAGCTTTCTCGCGTTACACGTACAAAAATTCCATCCGGCAGCTCACCCTCAACCAGGTGGATAACGCCGCCTTTCACAAAACCTCGTAGAATCTGCGGCTTGGGTGCTGAAGGCGCAGCAGGCTGTGGAGACTTGCCGGTGCCTTTGTCCATTGCCTGATTGGCAAGCTGGTCGGCACGTTGATTCTTGCATCGCAGAACATGTTGAATCTGAAAGGCTTCCAGCTTGGATGCGCGGCTTTTCGCCTCGTCATAAAGGGGACGAAGTTCGGGGCTGTTGACCCTGTATTGGCCCTTCATCTGTTTCACCATCAGTTCTGAATCGGCGACGACTTTCAAGTGGGTATGGCCGTGGGAAATGGCGTAGTCCAGTGCCGCTAAAAGGCCCGAATATTCCGCAAAATTGTTCGTTTTTTTGCCCAAAAACTCGCTCAGTTCGGCCACTTTTTTGCCATTTTCGTCCTGAATATAGACGCCATATCCTGCGGGGCCGGGATTGCCGCGGGAGCCGCCGTCACAGAAGGCGGTAATCCAGCCAGACTTCGTTTCAGGTTCAGAGTGGGGGAAAAGAGTGCTTTCAAAGACCATGAGCCGAGTTTAAAGGAATCTGAAAAGCAACGTCTTCGGCTAACGAAAGTCGTTCCGAATCGTCTATTTCATTGCATTTGCGATCGCATTCTGGAGCAGTGGAAGTATGCCGGCAGACGCACTGAGAATTCCCGTCCCCACGACGGCCAACGCGCATCCTGAGGGTCGAACGATACAATCCTCGCAGCGCATGCTGACAGACGTACGCGACCGTACTACGGAAACGGAGCTGATCCGCGAGGCCCAGCAGGGCTCACGCGCAGCCTTTGATCTTCTGGTGCGTCAGTATGATCAAGCCGTGCTGCGGCTGGCGCTGCATCTGACAGGCTCTGAGCAGGACGCGCAGGATATTCACCAGGAAGCCTTTCTAAAGGCTTACCGCTATCTCGGAAATTTTCGTTTCGAGTGCTCGTTTTATACGTGGATTTACCGCATCGTTACCAACCTGTGCCTCGACCAGTTGCGGCGGCGCAAGTCCCGGCGCGAAGACCCGGCGGTGATGATCGACGCTTCGGGCGAAGAGATGGACCTGCTCAGCAATGTCAGCGATGACCGGGCCGGAGCAAATCCTGACCGCGAGCTGCAGCGCAAAATTCTGGGGCAGAAAATTCAAGCTGCCCTCGATACGCTGACACCCCGTGAGCGGATGGTTTTTGAGCTGAAGCATTACCAGGGACTGAAGCTGAGAACCATTGGCGAAATGCTGAACACAACGGAAGAGACAGCGAAGAACACGCTCTTTCGAGCAACACGAAAGTTACGCGCAAATCTGGCGGAGATACGTTAGAACCTAGGTTTTAACCATAGCAAGAAGGGGCCAAAGGCCTCGCAAGAAGGCTCAAAGAAGCCGATTGAAAGTAAATTTTTTGAGGCAATGTGAGGCAAAGGATGAAAGCCATGAAGTGTGATCTGGCTCAACAGAATATTGCGTTGGCAGCCTACGGAGAAATCTCCGACGACGCCAACCACCAACTCGAACAGCACCTGCGGGAGTGTGACGATTGCCGCCGCGATATGCAGGCGATGCGCGGCTTCAAGACCACCATGGCGCTCTATCCGGTCGAAGAGCCACCCGCGGCCATGCTGGCGCAGGCCCGTATGCGCCTGGAAGAGGCGCTCGATAACATTCCGCATGGAAGCTGGCTGGTACGGCTTACGCAGCTCCTGACCCGCGGGGTTGGCCGTTTGCGCGCCGCCCCCGTAATGGCTTCGCTGCTGCTGCTGGTGGGTCTGGGTGCGGGCGGGTATGGCGGTTATCGTGCCGGGCTGAAGGCGCATGAAGCGGAACAATCCAAGCTGATTTTGAATCTCGGTCAGCCGCCGGCAGTGGTCGAAGAGAACCCCGCTCAGATCGCGAATGTAAGCGGGATCACACGCGATCCGAAGTCAGACATCGTGAAGGTGAATTACAACAAATTAGTCCCGGAAACGATGCAGGGAACGGCGGACGACCCCCGTATACGCCAGCTTCTGCTGCTGGGAACGCAGAACCACCTGAATGCGGGTGTGCGTGACGACTCCGTAGATCTGCTGGCTCATGAGTGCCGCAATGGACGCCAGTGTGACGATGATGGCCCCATCCGCAACGCCTTGATGGTTGCCCTGCGCTATGACAAGGATTCCAGTGTTCGGATGAAGGCGTTGGAAGGACTGCAACCGTATGTGGCCGAAGATATGCGCGTGCGCGATGCGGTGCTTGAGGCTCTAATGAAGGACTCCGACCCGCAGGTTCGCTCGCAGGCCATTAATCTGATTGAGCCGGTCGAAAGCGACTCAAGCGTGAGGGAAGTCTTGCATACCGTGGCATTGCAGGACGATAATCCGCAGATTCGGACGGTTTCGCGGCAAGTGCTGCAGCAATTACCGCAAATACAATAGAAGTCGAAAATCAAACGATAACGTCCTTTTCATAAGAAAGTCCTACAAATAGGAAGGACTGATTGAAACGCACATGAAACACTTTTTGAGGCTGGGTTGGACGATTCTTGCAGCGGGGGGGGCGGTACTCTCCTTCGGTGCAGGAGAGTTAGCTGCGCAACCGCTTACTGTTGTTTTTAGCGAGACTCCTGCCTATCTGGCGCATAATCCACAAAGCTATCTGGGTATCAATACCCATGACATCGATAACGAGCGCGCCGCAGCCCTCAAACTTAAAGACAATCATGGCGCAGAGATCGTCACGATCGATCACGATGCGCCTGCGAATAAAGCCGGTCTAAAGCTTCACGACGTAGTGCTCGAGATGAATGGCCAGCGCATTGACAACGCCGATCAGCTGCACCGCATGCTGCGCGAGACGCCGCCGGGACATACAGCGAACTTCGTCATCAGCCGGGACGGGCAGCTGCAGAATATTTCTGTCGAGATGGCCGACCGCGCCAAGGTGGAAGCGGACGCCTGGGCAAAGCACTTTACCGTTCCTGACCCCAGCCAGGAGCCGGTGATGGACGGTCTTTCAGCGCCTTCTTCGCGCTGGTTTGGAAACGGTTTCTTCGGTGTATTCACGACAAACGGCCTCTATGTGGGCGCGGATGTAGATGTGTTGAGCACACAGCTGGCGAGTTACTTTGGCGTGAGCGATGGGACAGGCCTGCTGGTGCGAAGCGTCGATGACAACAGCCCAGCGTCCACGGCAGGGCTCAAGGCTGGAGACATCATCACCAAGGTCAACAACAGCAACATGGCTTCCCGTGCTGACTGGGTGAAGATCCTGCATAGCAATCGCGGTAAACAGGTGCAGCTTACCGTCATGCGCGACAAGAAGGAACAGAAGCTGAATATGCAGGCGGGTGAGCAGAAGAAGAAGGGTTGATTCAGATTGCTGATGTTTTGACTGTGTTCGGCATTGAATTGAAAAAATCCCGGGGCTAAAGCCCCTTTCTATTGTCCACTTATCACCGGGCCAAAGCCCGGTGCTTCTACCTTTTCTCACGCTCGTCCCTTCCATTCGTCCCCTTTTCATCTGAATGAAACTGGGCTTAGCTTGTTGAAGTCCCACCCTTTCGCAAAAAAGCGCGAAAGGATGGGGCACCCAGCTGTAAGCAGAAGAAAAAAGGTTGAGATAACCCCACCCTTCCTTCAGCTCAGGATGGGGCACCCAGGTCGTACTTGTATCAATCAGGTTGGCTTTGGATCAGTGTTTGTCGACCATATCCATCACATCTTTTCTCAGCTCAAGACGGCTGGATTCGCGCGTGTAGAACATGTGGCCGCCCGGATATTCATGCACGGCCACGCGCGTGGTGTCAGTGCCCATGAGCGGCATCTGGTTCACGGTGAGGACCGATCCCATGAAGGGGCAGGAAAGATCGTTCCATCCGTGGGCGATGATGACTCGCATCTTGGGGTCGGCCGCCACGGCCTGCCGAAGGTCTTCCACTGAGCCTTTGCGCAGTTCATCTCCGCCGTCCCACAGGCGGTTCACATCGAACGAAAGCGCGTTATAGCGGGCATCGACCTTCCATCCCACGGTGCGCGTCACAAAGTCGACCATGGCGGTTGTGCTCGGAGCGATGAGCGTTTCGAGCAGAGGATCGTTCGAGCGCTGATCGGGCGAGTAGGGGAATGGATCATACGCAGTCACGTTCGAGTCGTAGACGGAGCCTATTTTGCCTTCTTCGCGGAAAGCCTCGCGCAGATAAGCCCCGGTTTCGAGCCGTCCACCGGAGTGCTTTACGAACTCGGGATCGAGGCCGGTCATTTCGGTGACACGCTTAACAATGCGGGCGGTGGCTTCAGGATCGGTGCGGCCCCTGAAGAGATCGGTCGCGTACTCGCCGAAGGTGTACGCGATGACGTCGGACATGGCCTGCTGGGTAAGCTTGTGCTCTCGCTCCAGGTGCGCGGCGGTGATGGAGGGCAGCGTCACCATCCAGGGGATAGGCGACAGATCCCCATTGTCTTCGATAGTGGGGTTTAGATAAGGCGAGACCAGCACAACGCCGTTCATGGCCACGCCAAGCTGCGACTGCAGATAATGCGTAATGCGCGGGCCGCGGAAGCCGCCGTAGCTTTCTCCGACGAGATACTTGCGTGAGGTCAGGCGGTCATTCTTGACGAGCCAATCGTAGACGACGCGCGAAAGGTATTCGATGTCAGGCTCTGTGCTGTAGAAGAGCTTCTTGGCGTCGGCCTCAGGCACGGTAGCGCGGCTGAAGCCGGTACCAATCGGGTCGATGAAGACGAGATCGGTGAAGTCGAGCCATGTGCCGGGATTATCGACCAGCGTTGCGGGATCAGATGGGCTGTCGCCTTCATTTCCCACCTTGGCGAGATGCTTGGGGCCGATGGCTCCAAAATTGAGATAAACAGACGACGCTCCGGGACCACCGTTGAAGGCGAAGGTTACAGGCCGGTTGGCACCTTCGACGGTATAAGCCGTGAAGACCACCTTGCCCGCTTCTTTACCTTCTTTGTCGCGGGTTGGCAGCGTGCCCACGGTGACGGTGTAATGCAGCGTCTTGCCATTCAGCTCCATGGTTTGCTGTGTATGTGCATCGGCTGGAAGCGGGAGAAGGCCAGGCTTATCGGATTTGTCGGTTTTGTCGGGAGCAGCTTTGTCGGCAGGCTTATCTTTATCAGCCTGAGCATGTGCGGGCAGGCAGGGAAGCGCGAGGAGGCAGACGGAGGCGAGTGCCAGCGCGCTGCCAGCATTGCGAATCTTTTTCAGGTCCATGTGAAATACGATACATGCGCATTCCCAACAGACATAACTGCTGCGTTCGCCGGTGCAGGGAAAGAGCCGGAATGCAGGGACCTGTAAATCGACAGAGATAAATTTCCGCAACGGACGAGCAGTATGTCGCGTCTAGTGGATGTTTTGCTGATTTCACTAGCGAGGTCTCTTGCTCTATGCGCTCTGTTCGGATTTCGATCCTCTTGTCCGGCATTCTGCTTTGTCCGCTGCTGCTTATGGCGCAGATGCACCGCCCGCGTCATTCGCGGTATCCAAACTCGCCCTCGAACGATCCTCAGCTTGAAATTCCGACAGACCAGACGCAGTCATGCTTTACTCCGGAGAGCAACGTAAACGGTTATGAGCAGTTTCAACAGTTCGATACGTTTCCTCAGCCGGCGAGCCGGGGCTATTTGTGTATCCATATTCCGCCCGGACGGACTTTTGTGATCGATCATCTCTTTGCCGAGGCCGATTACGATGCTCCATTGCCGACAGATGCGGAGTGGTACCTGGATACAGCTGTGGGCCGCTATGAGCAGATGACGGGATTTGCCGCCGCTCGTGTCGGCTCATCCACGCGCTATCCGCACTATGTGCTTTCGCAGCCAGTGCACCTGGGTGTGCAGGGAGGCACGACGGTGACGCTGATCATGCATAGCTATTTTGTGGGCAATGACACATCCATTGGAGAGACGCCGGGCACGGCCAGCCTCTCGCTGAACGGGCATTGGGAATAGCTATTGCTTCGGATCGAGCGGGTGCTGAGATTTCTCGAAAAACTCGTTCTGTAATGTCAGGCTGGTCTGGTCGGCTTTAATGGAGCGGATCGCTCCCGCGAGATCGCTCACGTAGGCTTTCATGTCGGCCTGGCCGAGTTCCTGCGTGGCTACGCTTCCGTCTCCTGAATAGTGGTTTGGAAAGCGTGCGTACCACCAGATGCCGGTGTAGACATCATCGGGGAGATGCAGGCGCGCCTGATCGGCGCCCGATTCCTGAGAAGCGCGATCCTGATGTACGAGGTCGGGACGGGAGACCATGGTGTGCGCAGTTTCCGATTCTCCTGCGTGCATATCGACCGTGGAATGTTCGGCGGGGCGGCCGGGATAGCGTGCGTGCCAGCGATAAATGTAGACGACATAATCATGCGGCGCCTGCAGCTGCGATTGCGCGAAGTAGGGCAGCAGGTCCTCATTGCCGCCGTGACCGTTGACGATCAGGATCTTTTTGCAGCCGTTGCGCGCCATTTCATTCGTGGTTTCCTGCAGAAGCTCGAGTTGCATATGCATGCTGTAGGAAAGGGTGCCGGGCTCGTGTTTCGCCTCGGCAATCTGTCCAAAATAGTAAGGCGGAAAGATGACCGCATATTCCTGCGCGGCAGCATGCTCGGTGACATAGCGGACGTTGATGAGATCTGTTCCCAGCGGCAGATGCGGGCCGTGTTTTTCGATGATGCCGAAGGGCAGCAGGCAGACTCCCTGTGCGTTGTGGATGGCGGTGATGAAATCAGGACCGGTAAGTTCTTCCCATTTGGGAGAAAGATTGTTTTGCGTCTGGGCAAAGCCTTTGAGGAAGGTAAGAGCGAGCAGACACAGAGCCAGATATTTGATCTTCACGGCAGAATCTCCTGAGAAAGCCCATGATACAGCGAAAGAAATCGGATTTTCACGATGCATGGAAGCCTTCGCGAGCCATGCGGAATCTAAAAGGAGGAGAATATTCCTTGGAAGGAGTTTTACCGTGCCGCATACACCCGAAGAAGTCGAAAAACTGAAACACGCACCTGCAGTACCCGGAGTGGAAGATGTTTTCCTGCGCCGCTGGAGTCCTCGCGCCTTTGCTGATAAAGACGTTTCCACCGATGATCTGAAGAAGGTCTTTGAAGCCGCGCGCTGGGCACCGTCCTCTTACAACGAGCAGCCGTGGCGGTTTTTCGTCGGACTGCGTGGCGATGCAACTTACCAGAAGATCTTTGACTCGCTGGTTGAGTTCAACCAGGGTTGGGCGAAGAGCGCGCCGGTACTGATCCTGACTGTGGCGAGCAACAAGTTCCTGCAGAACGGAAACCCGAATTACCATGCGCTGCACGATACCGGCGCTGCGACGATCTCTCTCGCGCTTGAGGCCACAGCATTAGGGCTGCATGCGCATTCCATGGCCGGCTTCGATCACGGCAAGGCACGCAAGGCATTCAATGTTCCCGCGGATTACGAGGTGGGAGCCGTGACGGCGCTCGGTTACTTCGGCGATCCGGCGACGCTGCACGACCAGATGCGCACCAATGAGGAAGCTCCGCGGCAGCGCAAGGCGCTGGCAGAGATTGTGCTCGCAGACTGGGATAAGCCTGCTCTGTAATCAGGCTTACTGCACCTGGGCATCAAAGGTTGCGGTTTCGACTGTGCTGCCGTGCTTCATCTGGACGAAGATACGGTAGTTGCCGGGTGTGGGAAATCCATAGGGAAAGCTCACCGTGTTGGGGATGGATTCCGAGCTCCCGCTCATGTCCATTCCTGGCATGTCTTTCATGTCTCCCGAATTGTTTGCGGAACTTCCGTTCTGCGACTGCGCCATCATAAGCGCCGCCATTGAAACCGATCCTGACGGATGAATATGGGCGAAGACGGTGCCATCAGTCTTTACAAACGCGGCGTGGCCTACCATTCCCATGTAAAGCTGCATGTCTTTAGGGGGTTGGTTCTGCGCATCGAGCAGGGTAAAGGTAAAGTCCTCTGGTGCCTTCGCGGTGAAGGTTACAGGACGCTTCCATGTCATGGTGTAGCCGTCGGGCAGCTTATAGCTTGGGCTGAGTTCCGTTCCGCTGCCATTCCATTTGAGCGAAGTGGCGGTTCCTTCGGCGTCGTCTCCGGCGAGAGCGCGCCCCTGGATGAACGGCACTTTGATCGAGGTGACGAGGGTCTCGGGAAAGCCGTTGGCATGGACAACATCAGCGTAGAGGTGGTAATCGCCTGCCGGCATGGATGGGAGCGTTAGCCGAAAGTCACCTGTTTCTGCCTGATCGGGATGCAGATGATACACCACGTCCATGGCTGGCCAGCGTATGGCGTAAAGGTGCATCAAGTGGTTGTGGTCGGGAACGAAGTCATCGAGCTTACGAGCGCTGAGCCAACCGGGATCGGTCATTTTTAGATCGAGAACATCATTCGGTTGCAGGGTTGCCGTCATCTGCAGCGGCTTGTAGATGTTCGAGGCGTAATCTGCTGCTTCAGCATTCCACCACTTACCGCCGAGAATCACGCCAAGCACGAGAATCGCTAGTGTAACTGTCATCGCTACATAAGCGCGGCGGCGGTTTTGAGGCGGCGCTTTTTCGCCCGGTTTGAGCTGGGCATCGCGCGCTGCTGCGCCGACAATGCCTACCATGCCAAGAACAAGAATGACGCCGAGTGCGGCCAGCATGAGGCCCATGCCATGCTTCATCTTGCGGGTGGCAATCGAGGTAGCCGGGACCGGAATGGACAGCACACCCGGACCCTGGCTGCCATCAGCTGAAAAGCGTACCTGCCAGGAGCCGGTTGCCATGATCCAGAGATGACCGGTGAAGAACTGGGCATCGCCCGAGGGTCGGGTCATCGTATCGGGAACGGGCGGATGCTTCGAGGCCTCGCCCGTCAGCAGCATGGGTGTGATTGTGATTTTATCGACGCCAGGTGTGCTGGACCGCACCTCGATTTCAGCAACACCGGGAATGACGAGCGGCGGACGTATAACGACAAAGAGTTTGTAGGGGCCGGCATCGCCCTGGGCATATACGTCGGGGCTGCCGACATGCGCGCTCACGGGCAAAGTACAAAACAAGGCAAGAAAAATTCCGAACAAGTATGGCGATTTGAAACGCTGCATCAACGTTGTACCTTTCGCATCCATTTGCCGAGCGCGAGTCCGAGCCACGTGCTGAGTGCGGCGTACACCATCGCGAGGAGAAGACCTTTCCACAGGGCGAAGCCGTGATCGACATCGACGAACTGCCGAAGGGCCACATGTGACCAGGATGGCGTGCCGTAGTCGAGATAGCCTGTGCCGAAGAAGCGGTTTTTTGCCGCTGCAGTCATCAGGAAGCTGGCAAAAGGCCACTCTGCGGCTACGAACGAGAGCACGAAGACCGGTCCTGCGATAAGCGAAACCATCCAAGACTTCCATGTCTGGGTTTTATCGAGCAACAGGTCCATGAAGAACGCCGGAACGATAAGCAGCAGCGGGAAGAGCGGAGGAATGAATTGATGGACCGGCTCATAGACTGGCCCCAGCTTGGGCTCAGCGGGAAAGAGCGGCAGGATGAGTATCAGTCCAATGATAAAAAGACTGTAGAAGGCCGCTGACAATGTCGCGGCCCAGCGATGGCGGGAGCACTCCCACAACATGGCAAAGTAAGTTGGCACGCCGAGCGCAACGACGATGTAGGCGGCCGAAGAGTGCAGCCTGATGTCCCACGTGTATTGCATGCGGAAGAACATGGTGAGCACGAGCATCAATCCGCCGAGGTAGACAAGAAGCCACTGGAGCTTCTTGAAGAGCGCGCTGTCGGCGCGGTTCATGGCTGCGGCGATCAGGAAGAATGAGCCGACTTCGACGGCAAAGATGCCGAGCATCAGCAACGTGTGCGGCGGACTCACGATCTTTACGTCGAGACCGTAGGCGCTATGCCACCAGTTGTCGAAAGGCGCGGAGGTGAGCATTGCGATTCCGCCCCATGCCGCAAGAAACGCACCTAAGGGTGCGCGGAAGCCGAAGACGCTCACCGATGAAGCGAGAAGTTCCGGCACGCGACGGAAGGTGGTATTCAGGATCAGGTAGCCGCAACAGATTCCGGCGAGAACACCGCAGGCATAGATGGCCAGGTGCGCGGGCGTCCAGAAAGTGTCGCGGCCGATCGAGCGGTGCCATGAGACATCCCAGTGGGCGCCGATGGTGACCGAAGTGACAGAGAGGGCAGCGCACCAGAGATACCACGGAATACGGCTGGAGCTTCCGGCTGCGTGGAAGGTTGATTCGGCTGTCGTAGTCGCTGCCATTGTTCATGCCTCAGTAATAGCGTTTCTGCGCTCAGAATACGCCTTCGCGCGTTGAATTTCCGTCAAATTGGCGTCGATATCACGAAGTCCTTCTTGACAATACTAAACTGTACCGTACAGTATTGGATATGCAGGAAGGACTTCTATGATCCGTGTCGACAACCTGGTTAAGACGTTTGGCGACTTCACCGCCGTGAAGGGTATTTCGTTTGATGTAAAGCAGGGGGAGATATTCGCTTTTCTTGGGCCGAATGGGGCGGGTAAGACCACGACCATCAAAATGCTGACCACCCTGCTGAAGCCGACCAGCGGAACGGTTGAACTGGACGGGCTGAATCCCATGCTCCAGCAGAAAGAAGCACGGCAGCGCTTCGGGATCGTCTTTCAGGACCCGAGCCTCGATGGCGAGCAAACCGCTTACGAAAACATGGAGCTGCACGGCGTTCTGTATCATGTGCCGCGCAAGGTGCGCACCGAGCGCATCGAGTCATTGCTTAAACTTTTCGAGCTTTGGGATCGCAGAGACAGCTATGTGAAAGAGTTTTCCGGCGGCATGAAGCGCCGACTGGAGATTGCGCGCGGCTTTCTGCATACGCCTAAGATTCTGTTTCTTGACGAGCCAACGCTGGGGCTCGATCCGCAGAGCCGCAATCAGCTGTGGTCGCACGTGAAGCGGCTTAACGAGACGGAGAAGACGACGGTCTTTTTGACGACGCACTACATGGATGAAGCCGATCGCGTGGCGCATCGCATCGCCATCGTCGATCACGGGCAACTGATTGCGCAGGGAACCTCGGCCGAGCTGAAGGCGAGCACCAACACGGAGTCGCTCGAAGAGGCGTTTCTAGCGCTTACTGGCGAGTCTCTGCGCGATGAGAGCGCGAGCACCGCGGAAGGCATGCGCCAGATGGCGCGGATGTGGAGGAGGTAGAGGATGAGCGCGATTTATATTCTCTGGCTGCGCGAGCTGAAGCGTTATACGCGCTCTCGTGTGCAGATCATCGCTTCGCTGGGTCAGCCGCTGCTCTATCTGCTGGCGCTGGGCTTCGGACTTGGACCGGTTTTCGAACGCGCAGGCAACGGCAGCTATGTACAGTTCATTGCGCCCGGCGTTGTGGGCATGTCAATTCTTTTCATGTGCATTTTTTCCGGCATTTCCATCCTTTGGGACAGGCAGTTCGGGTTTCTCAAGGAAACGCTGGTAGCTCCTGTGTCCCGCATGCAGATCATGCTGGGGCGCACGCTGGGGTCGGCGACGGTCGCTACATTTCAGGGCGTACTGGTCTTCATCATCTGCCTGATTGCCGGGCTGCGTCCGCATAACTGGGCCACAGCGTTGCCGCAGGCATTCGTATTCATGGCGATGGTGGCCATTACCTTTGCCGCGCTTGGAACCGCGTTCGGATCGGTCATTAAAGACATGCAGGGCTTCCCCATCGTAATGAACTTTATGGTGATGCCGATGTTCTTTTTGTCGGGTGCGCTGTATCCACTCTCGCATCTGCCATCAGTGCTGACAGTGATTACACGCCTCGATCCATTGACCTATGGAATCGACGGGCTGCGCGGATCCTTGACTGGGGTGTGGCACTTTAACTTCGCTTTGGACGTTGCTGTAATGGCATTCATCGCGGCCGCATTTCTGAGTCTCGGCGCATACTTCTTTTCGAAGATTCAAATCTGAGCAATGGCACGAACGAGAAGCGCTACCGTACACCGAAACATACTCGAGGCCGCGCTCCATCTCTTTGCCGAGCGCGGCATTGAAGCGACAAGCATGGACGCCATCGCCGAAGCGGCGGGTGTCAGCAAGGCGACCATCTACAACCACTGGCGCGACAAAGATAAGCTCTGTCTTGAAGTACTTGGTTACTTGCACGGAGTCGATGAAGAGCCTCCGGTCTTTGATTCAGGCGACCTGCGCGCAGACCTGATTGCGCAACTCAACTACCAGCCTGCCGCCCATCGCAAAGAAATGAAAGAGCGGATCATGCCGCACATGATCGCTTATTCCGCGCGCAATCGTGCGTTTGGAGAGCAGTGGCGATCACGCGTGTTAGAGCGGCCTCGGGCGCAGCTGCGCGAGATGATGAAACGCGGCATCGCTCAGGGAAGGCTGGCCGAGTCCCTCGATCCTGAGGTCGGTATTGCACTGCTGATCGGTCCGATGCTTTATCGGCATGTGTTCATAAGCCGGTTTGGGGGGAAACTACCTGCTGACCTGGCTCCGTACGTGGCAGATGCCTTCCTGGCTGCATATGAGGTGAAAGAAAAGCCTGCGCGGAAACGCAGGCTTTTATGATGATTCAAGTTTTACTGCACTTGTCCCATGTAGACACCGAAGGGCGGCAGTTGAACGTTGTCGAGAGACGAAGGATCGCTCGATCCCGGAGTCTTCATCAATGTCTTTGCCTGCTTGCCGGTAATGCCCTGCGATGACAGATCGAAGCTGACCTTCTGCGGTTGCGCGGTAAAGTTGCAGGCGATTACCACCGCCGGTTGTCCCGGCGCGACACGTAGCCATGAGAGCACATTGTTGTCGCTGGTGTTCAGCATGACATTCTTGCCATCTCGTAATGCAGGCGTGGAGCGGCGGAATTCGATGAGCTGCTTGTACCAGTTCAACATTGAATCGAAATCCATCACCTGATTCTTTACGTTCACCGTTTTGTAGCTCGGCGGAATTGGCAGCCACGGCGTCACGTTAGCAGCGGTGAACCCGGCGTTTGGGCCATCATCCCATTGCATAGGAGTGCGCTCACCGTCGCGGCCCTTGTTTTTGGGCCATCCGGTTAAGCCAACAGGATCTTTCACATCTTCTTTGCGAGTAGGAGGTGTGGTGACCATACCGATCTCATCGCCGTAATAGAAGAGCGCGGTGCCGCGGGTGGCAAACAGGATCGTCGCAATCACACGGCCAATATCCTGATTATGCGTGCCGTCGCCATAGCGGTCCCAGCGCGGGTTGTCGTGGTTGTCGAAGACGATCATCGGCTCATCGCCGTTGACATCGTTCTGCACTTCGTCAATGCGCTTGCGGAAGAGACTTACATCGAGCTTGTTGATGAAACCGATCTGCATATCCATGGGAAGCTGCAGTTCGTCGTCGTTCGCGCCATACATTTTCTTCAGATCGTTGATGCTGTTCAGATACGTCTCACCGATCAGGACAACGTCGCGACCTTTGTAACTGTCGGCAACCTGCCGCAGCTGGCGTAATACGTCATGTACTTCCGGCAGGTTGTTCGTCATGGCGTCGTCCAGTTGCGTATCGCCGTATTCGTTGATTTTGGTCTTGCCGTTCTCGTCTTTTACGGCAACGTCGTCACGCCACTGCGGATCTTCAAAGAGCGTGGTGATGGCATCGAGACGAAAGCCGGCGACGCCACGGTTAATCCAGAAGCGCTCCACGTCATACATGGCCTTGCGTACCGCAGGGTTATTCCAGTTCAAGTCGGGCTGCTGGATGTAGAACTTGTGGTAGTAATACTGGTTTGTTTTCGGGTCGAACTGCCATGCCGAATGGCCGAAGTCGGATTGCCAGTCGTTTGGAGGCTGGCCCGCGCCTTTGCCGTCACGCCACACATACCAGTCGCGCTTTGGATTTGTCTTCGAGCTGCGCGATTCAATGAACCATGGATGCTTGTCGGAAGTGTGGTTGAGCACGAGATCCATGATGATACGAATGTTGCGCTTTTTCGCCTCGGCGACAAGGTGATCGAAATCTTTCAGCGTACCGTATTGGGGGTCGATCGCTTCGTAGTTCGAGATGTCGTAGCCGAAGTCGACTTGGGGGGACGGGTAGATCGGAGAGAGCCAGATGGCGTCGACGCCGAGAGTCTTCAGGTAATCGAGACGCCGTGTAATGCCATTCAAATCGCCGATGCCGTCGTCGTTTGAATCCTGAAAGCTGCGCGGATAGATCTCATAGAGCACCGCGCCTTTCCACCATGGCTGCGCCGAAGAAGCTGCGGCCGGTTGGGTTGCAGCTGTCTGAGCCCACAGGCAGCTGCTGATGGCAAGCGCCATGCCTGCGCAGAGATGTTTGATCGAAGCGCGTTTCATCGTGTCCCTCCAGGAAGTACGATGCATCGCATTCTATTGGCTCCGACGCGATGCTGATGATCACGTCACAGAAACTAACACATCCCGCGGCAGGCTTGCAGGACGGACTAGTGCTTGTTTTTGTCGGAAGAGTTATCGCCGCCGTGGTTATCCTTGTCCTTGTGGTGGAAGTCTAACCCAAACTTCGGCGCCGAGCGCGTTCCGGTGATCTGGATGGGCACTTCCGTGCCGGCGCCGTCCTTCGAGAAAAACGGATCGGCCGGCTTTAACAACACGGATTTCCATCCCGTCATGAGCTGCGAAACCTTTGCTTTCAGCCTGGCGTTGCCGTGAAAGTCAAACTGATTTCCATCGAGGCTGTAGACGCCATTGAGAGCAATATCAGCACCAGGAACGTTGTACTGAAGGCTATTGAATGTCAACTTGCTATCCGCCAGCTGAAATTCGCCGCGCATCTGAGATGCGATCGCATCGGGATTCTGCTTGTCGATATTCTTTGCTTCCTTTGCTCTGTTCTGGCTGCGCAGGCTCAGTTCGTCCACCTTTTCCTGCACTTTGTCGTTGGTGAAAGTGGCGTTAGTGACCTCGAATGTCCCTTTGAGGTGCAGCTTCTGCGAGACGGAAATCTTGCCGGGAGGGAGAAAGAATTTCGTCTTGAGCTTCAGGTCTCCGTCCATGATGGGCGGAACGGTCTTGACAGCCAGCCGCAACATATCTTCGATTCGAGCTGGACCTACGGTGACATCGAGGGTGAGATTGTGGCCACCCTGGGGTATGCGCACAAAATCTCCAACTGCAATGATGTGCGAATGTAGGAGCTGGGCGTTTACCGATTGAAGGTGGGTGTCACCATTTGTGCCATCGACGATGGCATGAAATTTTGTATGCAGCGGCATGGGATGATTCGCGGAGTCGAGGCTGAAGTTGGGGGTGTCAGTTTCACCGTCGACCACAATGTGATTGAGAGTCCCGTCGTATTTTCCTATAGAAGATAACATGCCGCCGATGCCTTTGATGGTATTGAGATCAGCATGGCTGAAACGATAATCCCCGCGCACCGGTGAATCGCCAGGATGGTGTGCATCAAACGGACCAAAATAGCCGGTTGAATCAATATTGCCGATAGGCTTGGGATTGGTGAGTATGGCGTGAAACTTCATCGGTTGCCCCGCGCCCACGGACTGTAGCGTTATATGGCTGATTTCGAAGTTCATCGGCACTTTGCCCGGCTTATTGGTGGCGAGCACGAGAGATGCCCCATCCACCTCTATCTGGCCGACGAATATCTTGTTTTTACCGTCACCGGCGCTTCCATTCAGCTTAGGAATGTTCTGGCGCTGGTCTTTCGACGGCATCTGAATATGCATGCCCTTCAGATTGACCCTATCGACATACATTGGCGCGCGCAACAGGCCTTGCCAGGTAGTGCGGAAGGAAAATTCGTCGACCGCGAAGAGCGGCTTGTCCATATCGAGATCATTCGGAAACAACTTGAGGCCGGAGCCCGAGACCTGAAAGCCGGCCAGAAAATGAACATGAAAATGATCAAGCTCGACCCTGCTATCGAAACGGTGGCTCAGAGCATCAATGACTCGTGCACGCAGAATCGGTTCTGCACGGCGCAACATAATCTCCACAGCGATGAGTCCGGCAATGACAAGGACTAAAAAAATGCAGCCTGTCCATAGCAAGATACGCTTTAAGCGGCTATTCTTCTTGTTTGTTGGCTCAGGACTGGCGGCTTGCAGACGATCTTGATCTTGCACGTTAGAGCCTTTCAAGAAATAAGTACGGGTGTGTTATGGGATTAGAGGCATATTCTCGTCGGTGCGTTGGTTCAAATCGCATTTGTTCAGTAATGAAACATGGCTTTGTTACGACCGCGATCCTGGCAATTTGCCAGACTGTTTTGCCTGCGCAGGTAACCACCGGCGTGAAGCCACCGTCGGCACCTGCCGCCGCAAACATCGACCAATATATACACCGTGCATGGGACACCTTGGCAAGATCAATGATCGACTGCAACTCATTGATTGACCCAAAACTCAAAACAGCGCCAGTTCTCTATCTCCCGCAGGAGATTGCGGAACCGGCACAGGTGAAGGCATTGCAATCGCAATGCAAGGTCGATGTGGAGCGGCTTCCGCGTCGCATTACACATATCGGCGATATCGACCCGCGTTCCATCAAAACTCCGGGCCTTCTTTATCTTCCCAATAAATATGTCGTACCCGGTGGCCGTTTCAACGAAATGTACGGCTGGGACAGTTACTTTATTCTGCTGGGACTGCTTCGCGACGGACGCGTTGATCTGGCGCGCGGCATGGTGGAGAACTTCTTTTTCGAGATTGAGCATTACGGCAGCATTTTGAACGCCAACCGCACATATTACCTGACACGCTCGCAGCCTCCATTTCTCTCTTCGATGATTCGCGATGTGTATGAGGCGCAACTTTCTGCAAATAAGGGAGACAATAAGCAAGCCGAAGCGTGGCTGGCAAAAGGATATGGTTTTGCCACGCACGATCACGATTTGTGGCTGAGTGATTTTCATCGTGCCGGAGATACCGGCCTCGCAAGATATTTCGACCTTGGCGAAGGTCCCGTACCCGAGCAGGAAGACGACAGCACATATTATCCGGATGTCATTCGTTGGCTGCTGGCGCATCCAGATATGCACACTGACTATCTGGTAGATGGCCCCGACAAGCCCGATGCAGCCGAAGAAGCGAAGCTGGCCAAGACAAGCTGTGATGTGAGCATCTCCACCGTATGCGCGAGAGCACATCTCGACGGGCACTGGCTCTCCGCCGATTATTATCGCGGAGATCGCGCGATGCGCGAGTCCGGTTACGACCCAAGTTTCCGCTTTGGTCCGTTCAGCGGGTCAACGCATCACAACGCGCCTATCTGCCTGAACAGCCTGCTCTATAAATATGAGCTCGATTTGGCGTGGATGGCCGACAAACTGGGCAAGCCATCCGAGGCAAAGCAGTGGAATGAGCAGGCGGAAGCGCGCAAAGCTGCGATCAACAAATATTTGTGGAATGCGAGTGAAGGAATGTATTTCGATTACGACTATATGGAGCATCGGCAATCGACATATCGTTACATCACGACTTTCTTTCCGCTGTGGGCTGGCGTTGCCGATGACCAACAGATCACGGGGTTGAAAAATGCACTCCACTGGTTCGAGCAGCCAGGTGGGATGGCGATGAGTACCTATGACTCCGGTACACAGTGGGATCTTCCTTACGGCTGGGCTCCTCCATCATGGATCGCCATTGCCGGCATGCAGAAAGTCGGCGACGTGGAGGATGCAAGGCGGCTATCGGAAAAATTCAGCGCGACCATCAAGAGTAACTTTGATCGTGATCACACCATCCGCGAGAAGTACGACGTCGTACATGGCTCCTCGCAGCTCGATGTCGCTACAGGCTATAAGACGAACGAAATAGGTTTCGGTTGGACCAATGCGGCCTATCTGGAGATGCAGCAGCTGCTGGCCGACACAGGAAGCAAACAGTGAACCAGGACGCGAAGCTGATCGTTGGCCTGGGAGAGCTGCTGTGGGATCTGCTGCCAGGTGGAAAGCAGCTCGGCGGAGCACCTGCTAATTTCGCGGTGATGTCAGCACGCCTCGGAAACCATGGTGTGATTGCGAGCCGCATCGGGCGTGACGCCTTGGGAGACGAAGCGCGCGCGGTGCTCGCATCCTTTCCTGCTGATAACAAATTTCTCCAACAGGACGATGAGCATGCTACGGGAAGCGTCTCAGTCACGCTGAAGGATGGGCAGCCAGAGTATGTGATACATGAGCCGGTAGCGTGGGATTTTCTCGACTACTCCCCGGCGTGGGCGGACTTATCACGCCGTGCCGATGCTGTTTGCTTCGGAACGCTTGCGCAGCGACACGAGGTTTCTCGCACAGCGATTCGTTCTTTTCTGCAGGGAACTTCCGGCCAGTGCGTGCGGATTTTCGACGTGAACCTGCGCACCCCCTTCTATCACGCAAAATTACTGGAAGACTCTCTTCAACTGGCTACGATCGTTAAACTGAACGAGATAGAAATGCCGATCGTCATGTCGTTGCTTGGCCTCACGCAGAATGCCGGATCGGATGAAGAATCACTGTTAAGATGTGCACGGCTGCTGCTCGATAAATTTCCTCCGCAGCTCATCTGCATCACCATGGGTTCACAGGGCAGTCTGCTGGTCACGCGAGAGGCTCATCACCGCCACCATGGAATTCAAACGAAGGTAGCGGATACCGTCGGCGCTGGAGATGCGTTTACCGCTGCGCTGGTTCATGCCTATCTAAGAAAAGCTTCTCTGGCGCTGTTGAACGAAGCTGGAAACCGTTGGGGATCCTGGGTTGCGTCGCAGAAAGGTGCGATGCCTATGTTATCTGAAGAGACACGCGTGGAGATTGAAGGGCGAATTCAGCAGGCGCAGTAGCGTGCCGCCCTCGAAAGAGATAGATGGCCGAGATACTGAACAAATTATCGAAATCGCAGGAGCGGCGGGCGATTGGCCAGTCGCGCCGCAAACAGCTGCGGCGGCAGGATCACTGTCAGTGGTGCTCACAGGAGAGGCGGCATGATCCCATCGCTCTCCTCGAAGAGTCGATGCGTGGGCGTGTGTCTTCGCTGGTTGCACTAAAGTACGAGCGCATGGTCGTGTCGCCCTTCGGTTTCTTTCGCGGCGCCGTGCCTATCATGGCTTCGGATTTATCGCTCCTGCCGCATACCGGCATCGTGAACCAAATTTGCGGTGATGCGCATGTACGCAATCTTGGAGCCTATGCGGCTCCCGATGGCCGACTTGTCTTCGACATCAATGATTTTGACGAGACTATCCGCGGACCGTTCGAGTGGGATCTGAAGCGACTTGCCACCAGCCTGGTGCTGGCAGGTCGTGAGATCGGCATCAGGAACGCTCAGTGCGAAGAAGCGGTACATGCGTTGATTGCCCGCTATCGAAAGTATGTCGAAATGTTTTCGCACATGCCAGTGTTGGAGATGGCGCGTTACCAGATACATCGTCTGCAGCGTATCAACCCGGTTTCGACAGCACTGCTTAAAGCCGAGCGATCGACTCCCATCCACACGCTCGAACAACTGACGATTCCGGAGATGAAGCGCGGCCAGGAAACCGGCAGGCGCATCTTCAAGGAAAGCAAGCCGCTACTGGCGAGGCTTTCTTCGTCGCAGGTGCAAGCGGTACTCACGTCGCTCCGGGAATATAAAAAAGACCTGTTGCCCGAACGCCAGCATTTCTTTGTGCAATATCAAGCCGTGGATGTGGGATTCAAAGTGGTGGGAACCGGGTCGGTGGGCCTGCGCGATTATCTCGTTTATCTGGAAGGTAATGGCCGAGGCGACCCGCTCTTTCTTCAGATTAAGGAAGAACCCGCATCGGCTTATGCGAAATACCTTGAGTATCATGGGCCGCATCACCAGGGTCAGCGTGTGGCCGAAGGCCAGCGAGCCATGCAGTTCCTGTCCGATCTGTTTCTGGGATGGACCACCATCGGTCATCGACAATATCTGGTGCGACAGTTGAACGACCATAAGGCCAGTATCGAGATGGATGACCTGAGAGGTACCGGACTGTTGGAATACGCGGAAATGTGCGGCGAATTACTGGCGCGCGGACATTCGCGCTCCGGAGACCCGTGCATACTGGCTGGATATATCGGTAACGGCAGGCGCTTTGCTGAAGCGATCGTGAAATTTGCCGAGGCCTACGCCGATCAGACGGAGCGCGATTGGGAGGCGCTACGCAGATCGCGGCATATGCCGAAGAAACCCGCGCGCAACGCCAGCTAAAATAGATGTATGCTGCAACTCGCCGGCGCCGGTAAACGATTCGGCCCGAAACTCCTTTTTGAAGATGCCAACTGGCTCATTACCTCGAACGAGCGCACGGCTCTGGTCGGCGCCAACGGGACGGGCAAATCGACCCTGTTGAAGGCGCTTGCTGGTCTCGATACGCTCGATTACGGCAGCTTGCAGCGCACGCGCGGCATGAGCATCGGTTATCTGCCGCAGGACGGGCTCTCGCTCTCCGGACGCACAGTATTTGAAGAGTGCCTGTCGGTCTTCGACGAGCTGCGCAGCATCGAGCAGGAGTTGGAAGGCCTGGCTGCATCTCTGGCGGAGCTTGATCCCGACACCAGCGCCTACGCTGCAGTGGCCGAACGTTATTCCAATCTGGGTGCGAGATTCCATGCGCATGATGGCTATGCGCTCGACGCGCAAGTAGGCTCAGTGCTGGGCGGGCTTGGCTTCGGCAAAGAAGACTGGTCGAAGGATACGAAGGAGTTTTCCGGAGGCTGGCAGATGCGCATCGCGCTCGCCAAGCTCCTGCTGCAGAAGCCGAATCTGCTCCTGCTCGACGAGCCCACAAACCACCTCGATCTTGAAACCCGCAATTGGCTCGAGGAGTATCTGCGCAGCTATCCGAACGGCTTTATCCTCATCTCGCACGACCGCTACTTTCTCGATGTGACGGTCAACAAGATCATCGAGATATGGAATAAGGGCCTGCACGTGTACTCCGGCAACTATGAAAAGTACCTGCAGCAGAAGCAGGAACGCCGGATACAGCTCGAAGCAGCCTATAAGAACCAGCGTGAGCGGATAGAGCATCTGGAAGCTTTCATCAGCCGATTCCGTTATCAGGCGACGAAGGCAAAGCAGGTGCAGAGCCGCATCAAGGAGCTCGAGAAGATTGAGCGCATCGAGATTCCGCAGGAAGAGCAGGCGATACACTTCACCTTTCCGCAACCGCCTCCATCGGGCCGCACCGTGGTGGAAGTTACCGGTCTGAGCAAGAGCTACGGCGAAAAGCGAGTATTAAACGATGTCAGCTTTACCATCGATCGCGGCGATCGCATTGCACTCGTCGGTGCAAATGGCGCGGGTAAATCTACGCTCATCCGCATGCTCTCCGGGCAGGAAGCGGCGACGTCAGGCGTCTTGCGGTTAGGACACAACGTGCTGCCAGATTATTTCGCTCAGGATCAGTACAAGGTTCTGGATGCTTCGTCGCGGATGCTCGACGATATCGGCCGCATCGCGCCACGCGTGCCGGAGACCGATTTGCGCAGCTTGCTCGGGTGCTTCCTCTTCTCCGGTGATGATGTCTTCAAGCCGCTTGGCGTGCTCTCTGGCGGCGAGCGCAATCGCTATGCCCTGGCGCGGATTCTTGTCAGTCCGGCCAATTTTCTTCTTCTTGACGAGCCAACCAACCACCTCGATCTGCGCGCCAAAGATGTACTGCTGGAGGCGGTGAAAAAATTTACCGGCACCGTTATCTTCGTTTCGCATGACCGCTATTTCATCGATCGGCTGGCGACCCGTGTTTTGGAGGTAGAAAGCGGCCACGTCCATGTTTATCCGGGCAATTATGAAGATTATCTGTGGCGCAAAGAGGGCCGCGAAGTGGCTCCCCTAGCGGCAATACCTACATCGATCGTCGTCGTAGAAGAAGTCGCCTCTGTATTGCCCGTCCCCGCCGAGAAAGAGAAAGTTCGCCGCCTGAATCCCATTCGGCTCCGCCAGATGCAGGAGCGGCTTGCGTTTGTCGAGGAAGAAATTCCGCGGGTCGAGGCTTCGATTGCAGCCACAGAAGAGTCGCTCGGCATTTTCGTGAGCGCCGAAGAAACGGAACGGTCAACTCAGCTGCTCGCATCCCTGCGCGAACAGCAGAACGCGCTCACGGCCGAATGGGAAGAGCTGATGTTACAGCTGGAAGAGCAGCAGGTGAACAGCTAACAATGCAATGCTCGGCTATTTAAGAGAACCATTTCGAGCATTGCGAAGAACCCTAGGGACGTGAAAATGGCGAAACGCTCATGATTTTGCTATAAGCGCGAAGCGCGTGTGCGTGGACGGCTAGTACTCCGGCATAATCAAAGTATGCCCCTCCTTTGGAAACCCGAAAGCTGGTCGCAGCGTCTGGCCGAACTTGAGGCACGCACCGGCGACTTAAAAGAGGCCCCCTTGCGGCGCGATGTGCGCTCTCTGGGCATGCTGCTGGGAGAAGTGCTGCGCGAGCAGGCTGGAGATTCTCTCTACGAAAAAGTTGAAGAGCTGCGTCAATCCGCCATTCGCCGCCGAGAGGCGCAGGCTGCGGGCCAGATCAATGAGGCCGAAGACCTTTTGCAGCAGACGGTGCTTGGCATTAGCACATTGCCCGTCGAGCAGGCTTATCCGCTGAGCCGCGCATTTGCGTTTTATTTCGAGCTGATCAATCTTGCCGAAACAAACCACCGCAAACGCCGGCGCCTGTCGCTGCAGCTCAGCGGCAAGGGGTCGAATCAGCGCGGCTCGCTGCGAGGAACCCTCCGCGAAATGCGGCGGGTCGGCGTCACGACGACCGAAGCTCTCGATTGGCTTCGCCGCATCTTCATAGTGCCTGTGTTTACGGCGCATCCCACCGAAATCGCGCGTCGCTCCGTCCTGTTTAAGAGGCGGCGCCTTGGCGAGTTCCTGGAGGATCTGGACCGCATCCCTGTGCCTGACGAAGAGATTTTGCGACTTCAGGAGCAACTCGTTGCGGAAATTACGGCTCTATGGCAGACCGATGAGGTGCGCAGCCGTCGCCCGACTGTCGGGGATGAAATCAAGATGGGACTCGATTACTACGATGTCTCCATCTTCGCCACGCTGCCAAAGCTCTATGAAGAAGTCTCCGCGGCGCTGGCCAGCGAGTACGGCCTAAGCCTCGACATGTCCGATCTGCCGTTACTGCTTGGTTTCGGCTCATGGATCGGCGGCGACCGCGACGGCAATCCGTTTGTCACGCCAGATGTGACCCGCGAAGCGATCCGCGCGGCCCGGTCACGCCTGCTCGCCCATTATCAGCTCCAGGTACAGTTGATCATCGATCTGCTGACAACATCGGCGCAGCAGTTGCCGATCAGTGAAGAGCTCAGCAAGCGTCTGCACGGATATATGGCCGAGCTTCGCACCGGCACACTGCAGATCTTCGGCGCGCGCTTTGAGTTCGAACTGTATCGCCGCTTTATGGTTTGTGTGCATGCTCGCCTGCTGCGTACAGCCGGTGAAGCCGCGACAGATGCTGACAGCCTGGAAACAGCGCTTACTGCTCTGCCTGCATACTGCAGCGCGCAGGAATTTATCGATGACTTGAAAATTCTGCGCCGCAGCCTGGCGGAAAACGAGGGGCTGCGGCTGGCGCAGACTCTGATCGATCCGCTGATTCTTTTGGTTCGCACATTTGGTCTGCACCTCCACACGCTCGACATTCGCCAGCACGCCAAGCTTCACAAGAAGGCGTTGCAGGAATCCTCCGAATGGTGTGCAGGTAATGCCACGGTCGTACCGCAGGGTCTAAGCCCTGAAAGCGCGAACGTAATCGAGACATTCCGCACGATTGCTGAAGTCAAGGCGGGCTGCAGTCCGGAGGCGATCCGGCAATACGTCATTAGCGGCGCCAGCTGTGTGGAAGACGTGCTTGGAGTTCTATGGCTGGCCCGTCTTGGTGGCGTGGAACCTGCCGCTAATGGCACTGATCCCGGCCTGATGCCTGTGCCGCTCTTCGAGTCGATTGAAGACTTGCGCAACGCGCCAGAAGTCTGCCGCACGCTGTGGAATTTGCCCGAATACCGCACGCTTCTTGCCTCGTGGAACAACACGCAGGAGCTCATGCTCGGATATTCCGACTCGAATAAAGACGGCGGCATGCTCACCAGTACATGGGAGATCTTCCGCGCTCATCGCGCTCTGCATGACGTGGCCCGTGAATGCGGCGTAAAGCTGCGTCTCTTCCACGGGCGAGGCGGCACCGTCGGGCGAGGCGGCGGCCCCACCCACCGTTCCATCTACGCTCAACCCGTTGGCGCTTTTGAAGGTCAGATTCGCGTTACGGAGCAGGGCGAGGTGCTCAACTGGAAATATGGCGATGTCGTACTGGCCGAGCGTAATTTGGAGTTAATGATCGCTGCCTCGCTTGACGCGCTGGCGCGGCCCAATGCAAAGGATCCGAATGGCCATCAATCCGGTGTCTTGCTGCCGGAATGGGAAGCCGCTCTCGAAGAGCTGTCGGAAACAGCTTTTCACTTCTACCGCGGTCAGATTATCGATGACCCTGAAGTGTTGAGCTATTTCGAAATAGCGACGCCGGTCGCAGAGCTTGAGCATGCGAAGATCGGCTCCCGCCCCTCGCGCCGCAGCGGCAAGCGCAGCTTCGCCGATCTTCGCGCCATTCCGTGGGTTTTCGGTTGGACGCAGAGCCGCCAGCTTGTACCGGCGTGGTTCGGCGTAGGCTATGCCATCGAGCAGTATTCCAAAAAGCCGGGGGGCGCAAAGCTCCTGCGCGACATGATGGTCGAGTTTCCGCTCTTCATCGATTTGATCCGCAACGTGGAGATGGCTCTGGCGAAGACGGATCTCGGTATTGCCTCGCTCTATGCGGCGCTGGTTCCGGATGTGGCTATGCGCAAGCGCGTCTTCTCAAAAATCGAAGCCGAGTTCAACCGCACTCTCAATGCCGTGCTCACCGTGACCGCGCAGAAAGAGCTGCTCGAAAACAATCGCATGCTGGCGCATTCCATACGATTACGCAATCCGTATGTCGATCCTATGAGCCTCATCCAGGTCGATCTGCTGCGGCGTAAACGTGCAGGCGAGGATACGGATGAGATCAATCGCGCCATTGCGGGGACCATCAACGGTATTTCAGCGGGACTGCGAAATACCGGTTGATTCCCGAATCAGCACTGATGGAAAGCTGGAGTTCCAGATCGGGCCGGGCAGGAGGAATTCCTCTTTCCCGGCCTACTTTCCATGACTCAAGCGTCATACACTCGGCGCATGAACACGCAACCGCCCCTCGAAGACATCAATGCCATCGCAGGCCGCTTCCGGGCCTGGGCCGGCGCACAGCCTTCGGCTACCCCAACGTATGGCATACGTGAACTCACTTACGAAGAAGCCGTTCGCCCAAAACAGCGGCGCGCCAGTCTGAAAGTGGCTCCATCAAAAAAAGCGGAGGCAGCGGCGACTTCAATGCAGAAAGCCAGGATCTCTCCTAAAGCAAAATTGGCCAAGCCAGCAAAGCGTACTGCGGCCCCGCGTCACACGCGTCGAGATGCGCAGTCGGGCAAGCAAACTGAAAAACTTGTCGCAAAGCCTGTTTTTCGCCATGTACTCGCAGATACTGTTGCCATGGTTCCTGCGGTGGCACGGCCACTGGCAGTGGAGTCGCGTACCACCGCACTTTCCCTGCGGATTTCATCCGCCGAGCATGCTCTTTTCAAAGAACGCGCAGCCGAAGCTGATGTATCAGTATCCGCGTACCTGCGGCAGTGCGCCCTCGAAGTGGAAGCGCTCCGTACCCGCGTTAAACAACTGTCCGCAGCGACTAATCTGCCGCCGATATCTATTCCGCAGCGAAGTGCGACAGGCACATTTGCTCAATTCATTCGCGGCATTTTTGGTATGAAAACAACAACAATGCGACTTCGCGCCTAAGCGTTATCGCTGGCTCGCCTCGCCTGCGCGAACCCGCTGGTTGAAGACTTCCGATTGGCGGCGCGGCACGCTCAGGCACTTCCAGTCGCTGCCCTTGAAGTGCTTCGCGAGAAAAACAATCTGTCCGCAGTGGTAGGCATAATGTGCCACCTGCCGATTGATCGCCTGCATTACCGAGTGCGCTTCGCCTCGAATGGTAATAGTGCGCGGCAGATCTTCGTCCGTAAGCGACTCCAGTGCGGAAAAAAGCCGGGACCAGCCGTCTTCCCAAAGGCGCATGATCTCCTCGCGTGTTGCCGGTGGCTCTTCGAATTCACTGTCACGATTGCGGTCCGGCTTTTCGCCATCGCTGGTGAGAAAATCCGTCCAGCGCGAACGCATATTACCGGCCATGTGCTTCACAATGACCGCAAGTGAATTGCTTTCAGGATCGATCGCCGCCAGCAACTGCTCCTCGCTTGCTTGTGTCAACGCCGCCTCCGCCAGACGTTTGAACTGGCGAAAGAGTGCCAAAGTGTCTTTTACGTAAGAGGTTGTAAATTCGAGAGCCATGGTTTTTCGATTCACAAGTCGTTCTTTTGCGTCTAAAAATTTTATTCAGCCTGCACCGTCGTAGCCTTGTTGTGCTGGAAGCTGACCGACCATTTCTTTCCGCCTGCATCGTAGGTCACACTGCGGTCGCCATAGCTTGACGAATCCGATTGTTGCATCACGCCCAGCGCCATGGCGGTCTGTAGTTCGTTCATGCCAGCCTTAGGTTGATGTTGATCGACTGCCTGCCACACATCGGCGGGCCAATGCTTGTACAACTGATGCGGATCATCGTAGTAGAAAACGTCGTCACAATAATATGTCGAGTCGGAACCCTGCTCATAACCGATGGCGGTCGCATACTGCTTCGCATCGCCCGGCATGGTGAACACGGCGTAAACCTGTTTGTCTCCATGCGGCACGCGGCTGACAAGGCCCGCAGGCGCTTTCGCAAGAACGACGTCTTTGATGTCCATTGCCTGAATGCTCGGCAACACACCTGCCTTATGGGCAAAGACGACGCTATGGCTCGAGTAGGGGTAATAGTCCAGCTCATAGCCGGCCTGAATCCAGATCGTCTTGCCGATTAATGTCTTTGCCGATTTCAAATCATCGATATAAAGCTTGCGCGGCTGCACTACATCATCGTCGGTCAGCGGACGATCCTGCCGCTGATTTTTTACCACAACAGGTTCATGGCGCTCTTTCCACACAAAATAAACGCGGATGCCAAAAATGGCAGCGACAAGGAGCGTAGCCACACTGATTTTTTGCCATAGTTTCATATGATTCGGTCCCTTGCTCTGAACTCTTTGCTTGGATGCAATAACGTCTGCGGCGTTACAACTGGCGCACTTGCTGTGCAGATTGCGCGCGATCCAATTCCAGAAGCGCTTCTGGCGTAAGCTGGTCAGCGCGCCGCAATTTTGGGAACATCAGGCTCCACGCCCCTGTGACGATAAGTGAGCCGATTCCGCCAATGACCACAGCCCGCACCGCTCCCCACCAGGAGGCAGTGACGCCGCTTTCAAATTCTCCCAGTTCGTTCGACGCTCCCACAAAGAGCTGATACACGGCGCTGACACGGCCTCGCATCTCCTGCGGTGTGGCCAACTGCAGAATGGCCGACCGGATCACCACGCTGACCATATCCGATGCGCCCACCAGCAGGAGCGCAAACATCGAGAGCAGCACATTTCTTGAAAGTCCAAACAAGATGGTAGCCACGCTGAAAATTCCCACGCAAACAAACATCTGCGCTCCTGCACGGCGCTGAATGGGCCGCCAGGTCAACCACATCGAGACGATCAGCGCACCGATCGCAGGTGCGGCGCGCAGCAGGCCCAGCCCACGTGGTCCGGTGTGGAGTACATCCTGAGCAAAGATCGGCATCAGCGCCACCGCACCACCCAGCAGGACCGCGAAGAGGTCCAGCGAGATAGAGCCGAGTAGAATCTGCGTATTCCAGACGTAGCGAAGACCAGCCAGAATTACATCTGCCGAGGCAGCACGGTGCTCCATGCGCCCGGGCCTGACTTTCAATGAGAGGACAAGAAAAAGAAAGATAAACAGGGTGACAAGCGCGAAGAGAAAAACGATGCCGGCTCCAGCCAGACGCCCGCGCAAGGGCAGCGTATAAAGTATGCCTCCCAGCGAAGGGCCGGCAACGTTGGCGATCTGGAATGCCGTCGCTCCCCACGTCACCGCATTTACAAAATGTTCTTTCGGTACGAGGTGCGGAATTAGCGCCGAGCTGGCAGGTCCACTGAATGCTCGCCCACATCCCACCACAAAAAGTATCGAATAGATTGGCCAGACGGTGCGCAGTCCATGCCACGCAAAAAGAACCAGCGCGGTGGTGCAGAAGACCTGCAATGTGTAGCAGACCAGAATCACCAGCCGCCGGTCGAAGCGGTCGGCCACATGCCCGGCGGGGAGCATGAAGAAAAATCCGGGTAGAAAGAGAAGAAGTCCCGTATAGCCGAGATACAGCGCGCTGTGAGTGATCTGATAAACCAGCCACGCCACTGCCAGTGCCTGCGCCTCGGCTCCGATAATCACGAGCGTACGCGCCAGTTGATAGCGGCGAAAATCTCGAGAAAGAAATGCTGCTGCGCCTGAGCTGAAAGATCGGTCTGGCATTCGTATTCGTGTCTGCCACTATGATACGCGTGCGGCCGGATCGAAATTCTTTAGACAGGCAGGGATGCGGGCAGCTTTTCCGGATTGGCCACCAGGAAGATATTTTGGATCTTCTCTTGTTCGCCAGCCTGGAGTGTGAGGATGTGGGAGAGCTGGCCGTTGGTGTAGATCAAGGCGCCCAACTCTCCATTGACCTCTGTTATGCGCAGAAAGCGCTGGTCTGTGGGATGTTTCCGGAGGATTCCCGCGAAGAAGCGGCCGATGCGGTCGGCTCCATAGATCGGATTAAGCGCCGCGCGTACTTTGCCGCCGCCGTCTGAGTAGAGGACGGCATCCTGCTCGAGGGTAGCCACCAGTTTCGACGGATCGCCCGAGGCGCAGGCCGCGAGAAAACCTTCGAGCATCTGCCGATGGCGATCGCGATCGACAACAAAACGCCTGCGGCGATCGCGGATGCTTTTGCGTGCGCGGGTGACAAGCTGGCGGCAGTTTGTTTCGCTCATTTCAAGCACAGCGCTGATCTCCGGATAGGGCGTCTCGAATATTTCGCGTAGCAGAAAAGCTGCACGCTCAGAGGGCGTGAGCGATTCAAGCAAGTGAAGAAATGCAATGGAGAGCGACTGCGCCATTTCATAGGAGTGGGCAAAGTTGTCTGCCAGAGGCTCAACGATAGGCTCGGGCAACCATGGCCCGACATAAACTTCGCGCTTCCGATGCGCGGCTTTGAGCGCGTCGAGAGAAAGTCGCGCGACGATGGTTGTGAGATACGCCCTGGGTGAGCGTATCTCATCGTCTGCCGCCTGTTGCCAGCGCAGATAGGCCTCCTGCACAGCGTCTTCCGCATCGGCACGCGTGCCAAGCATGCGATAGGCAAGCGAAAAGAGCAACGGGCGGAACTCGAGAAACGCTGTCTCTCGGTTTTGACTCATGCCACCAGCACCCCTCGTTTTTGTATCACCTGTGCGGCCCGCAGTGCGCTGGCGACAGCGGCATCAGCCAGCATCCCCTCTGGCCCAACCCAGTCTCCTGCGATGACGACATTTTCGAGATCCGGGAAATCAACGTCCGGGCGTCCTTCAGAAGTTGGCGCCATAGACGTAACGAGTAGGTTAGGAAGAAACCGGGTGATCTGCGCGCAGCGTCTCCACTCAGGGATGAGGAGTGTGGCAAAGTCCTCGAGTTCTTCGCGTAGCGCTGCCGCATCCGGCTTCGAGTCGCCGAAATACTTTGCTACATGGATCATGGCACTGCCCTCCGCAGCCAGTCGTGCAGATTCAGAATGCACCGAGAAATACAACGGCTTGTCCAATCCGAAGGCAACTCTTGCTGCGTTCTCCGGCAATTTTTCGAGTCCAAGATCGAGCGTTGCCATGTATAGCGGGTCTCTCTTCGGCAGTGTAATTCCGGTCAACTTCTCGACGCTCGCCGGTCCAACGGCCAGCACAATGCCGTCGGCATCCATTTCATCCACGTGCCGAACCAGCTGTTCGCAGCGGATCTGAACGCCAAGCGAAATCGCACGTGCGCGCAAGCCTTCGACCATGGTCTGCCATCCTCCATCCAGGTAGAGAACCTTATGTTTCAACGCGAGGCAGACCTGCCGCAGTGCTGCCGTTGCATTCAGCCGAGTCATATCGATTGCGTAAGTAGCGGTGCGTATGGCCGAAACCGCAAAGTCATACACGTGCTGAGACGAGATGCGCCGCTTCAGCCAATCGTGCATGGTCTGGTGCGGATCGTCAGCTTGCTCTGCCATCAGTTGACTGAGGAATCGTCCTGCTTCCAGTTTTTCACGTACGCCGAAGAGCCTTGTCATCGCTAATCCACCGATGTCTCGCACGAGCGGATAAAGCTTTTCCTCCCGCACAAAATACGACAGCGGCCCGCTCGGCGGAAAATTGCCGGTGAAAGGAATCTGCCATGTGCGGAAGGTTTCAAAGGCCACGCCGCCGCAATAGAGGGCATGCGGGCCCAGGTTCATGGAGTATCCAAAATGCTGCTGCGTCTGAGCGCATCCGCCAAGATGCTTCGATTGCTCCATCAATGTGACCTGATGGCCTTCCACAGCAAGCGCATTTGCCGCCGTCAATCCCGCCAGTCCGCCGCCGATGACTACATAAGAACGCATAAGCTTCTTCCTCCGCCGCTAAGACGAGACAGGATTTTGCTTTGTGACAGACGGAGAAAAATTTGTAAGGTCGATCGAGACGCCGTGATGCATCTCAATGTTGTGACTCTGAAAAGAAAGCGAGAGAAGCCTTGCCCGAAGAAAATAAACTGCCAGATACGATTCTGATTGCGCACGTCACAGTGCATCTGCTCAGCGGCGACTCATTTGAACTTTTACCTTTTGAGAGCGCCGAAGATGTGAAGAGCAAAGTCAATGATTTGATGGAGAGCTGGGCGAAATCCGGCTTCCTGCTCCGTGGGCGCTACATTTATCCTTGGCACCAGGTGCAGCGTATTGAGGTGACGTCAGTCGAAGAGTTATCGCGCCAGGAATCTGAGCAGCAGCTGATCGATTGGGAGATCAACGATCAGTTCCGGCTGCAACAGGATTTCTGGAAGACGAAGAAACAGCGCGAGAAGAAGGAAGAGCAGAAAGACTCCGGCGGAAACCAGCCACCGCACGCCGGCTGATTACATCTGGATGTTGATCAGTCCTGACGCCGCTCCCGGCGTTGTGCTCGAATGCTGCGGAGCGCGCCAGTGGTCGATATGCGACACCTGATGCACGCAGCTGATGGTGCAGTGCGGCGCGCAGGTTTTTTCCGTGGTGAATTCGCGCTTCAGGTCGGCCTTGGTGTATTCGGCCAGCGGCACTCCGGGAAAGCCGCGCTGCTGCGAACAGTAATGCACCAAGCCGTTTTCGCAAATATAGAGATAGCGTGAGCCGGCGCGACAACGCCAATCGTTGGGTTGCGCGTTGGCAATTGCTTCCTGGAATTGATTGAACTGTGAGTAATTCTTCTTCTTCCAGCTGCGCATTTCAGTCCACACACTGCGCTCTTCGCCGCCCAGAGGCTTCAGTTGGCCATCGCCGTCGTGGATGATGCCGATCGTCGAAGTAAACCCAAGCTCAATGGCGCGACGCCCAATCGTAAGCGCATCCTGTGGATTCTTGATACCGCCACCCACTACGGAATTGATATTCACATGGAATTCGGCATGCTCTGAGAGCCACTGCAGCTTTTTATCCAGAACTTTCAGGCTCTTTTTCGAAATCTCATCCGGCTGGACGTTATCGATCGAAATCTGCAGGTGATCGAGCCCGGCTTTGTTAAGCCGCTGAATCCGTTCGGGAACCAGCAGGTAGCCGTTCGTGATCATGCCCGCCATGCTGCCATGGTGGCGAATGCGGGCGATGACCTGATCGAGTTCCGGATGCAGGAGCGGCTCGCCGCCCGAAATCGTAATAATGCTGGTGCCCAGGCGCGCCAGATGGTCGATGCGGCGCAGCATTTCATCAATCGGCACCGGCTTCGAAACATCGTCATACTCATTGCAATATGCACAAGCCAGGTTGCAGCGGCGCATCGGCACAATCTGCGCCATCACCGGATGCCGCGTGGAAGCAAGCGCATGGCCCACCAGGGCCAGCTCGCGCACTTTGCGGTTGGCAGCCTTCATGCGGCGGCTTGCGGTTTGTGGACGGACAGCAGACATACTCTTCTTATTGAACCACATACAAGCGCTAAGGGCGAGGCGAGGTCGCCCGTCGGAGGCTTTGTCCATTTGAATGGGGATTTAGCCCATGCGAATGGGGCGCAGGCCGTCTATTTCACGCTCGTCTCGTGCCATAGAAAAGCCAGCTCATCTGCTTCATCATCAACGAGTTGCGTGAGAGAAACCCCGGAGCTGTGCCCGCCCTTCAGACTGTAGTGCAGCAGGATCGGGCGACTCCCGCCGTTCGCAGCCTGAACCCGCGCCGCCATCTTGCGGGCATGCAGGGGAGCCACACGCGTATCGCTGTCTCCGGTAAAGAACATGATGGCCGGATACTTCGTGCCCAGCTTCACATTCTGGTAGGGCGAATACTTAAGCAGATAGGGAAAGTCTTTCGCATTGTCCGCACTGCCGTATTCCGTGGTCCAGAGTCGCCCGAATAGAAAATTCTGGTAGCGCAACATATCGAGCAGCGGATAGCCGCACCAGATTGCCCCAAAAAGGTCGGGCCGTTGCGTTATGGAAGCGCCCATCAGCAAACCGCCATTTGAACGGCCTCGAATAGCGAAGCGCTCAGGCGTCGTGTAGCGGTTCTGGATCAGATATTCGGCCGCCGCCAACCAGTCATCGAAGACATTCTGCTTCTTCTCAAACATGGCTGCCTTGTGCCACGGCTCGCCATATTCGTCGCCGCCACGCAAATTCGGCTCGGCAAAGAAGCCGCCTTGCTGCATCCACCATGCGTATTCAGGATTCCACGTAGCCAGCATCGGAAGCTGAAATCCACCGTAGCCAGTCATCAGCAGGCGCTCGCTGCCGTCTTGTTTCAAGCCCTTTTTGCCCGCGATGAACATCGGAACACGTGTGCCGTCTTTCGATGTATAGAAGACCTGCTTCATCTCGTACTGCGATGAAGCGAACGGCACCTTAGGCTGGAAGAAAATATCGGATTTCCCTGTTTTTGTGTCATAGCGGTAAATCGTTGGCGGAAGGATGAAGGACTGAAAGACGTAATAGCCGGTGTCTTTTTCCGGCCTTCCCATAACGTCCGATCCCGATCCAATACCCGGATACGTGACCTGTCCGATCTGTTTTCCATCGAGGGAATAGATGGTGGTCTCGGTTTTCACATCGTGCAGTCGCCGCACAAAGAGCTTGCCACCGACGATGCTGAATCCGTCGATCACGTCCTTACCTTCAGCGATGACCGTCTTCCATGCATCCGGCGACTCGCCCGGCGTTGCTTCCATAATGCGCTTGTTCGAAGCCTTGTAATCGGTGCCGAGAAAGAAGCGGTCGCCAATATTGAAAACGGATGTTTGTGCCTCAACCCCATACACCAGCGGCACGATATCGCTGTTCGGCTTGCGCAGGTCTTTTACCAGAATATCCACGCGCGTAGCTGGAACACCGCGGCTGATGTTGATGACGAGGTAATGGCCGTTATCTGTAACGCCTACGCCAACTAATTCCATTTCGCCGAGCTTCTCGCCACGATATTCCTTGCCGAAAAGCATCGCGTCATTGGCGGCTGGCGTGCCAAATTTATGGAAGTAGATCGTCGTACCCTCGTGCGTAAATCGTGCGTAATAGAGGCCCTGCTTGTCCGGACTGAGGTTCACTCCAAAGTAGCGGCCGCTGGGCAATGTATCCGGAAGTTCCTGCCTCGTATCCACGTTCAGCACGTGCACCGATTCCTCATCCGCGCCGCCCTGTCGAATGCCATAGACAATCAGCTTGCCATCGACAGAAATATCGTTGATGGAAACCGAAGTATTCTGATCAGCGCTGAGCTTTGTCGCATCCACCAAGCGAATATCCTCACCCTGCAGCCCTTCGCGCATGTAAATGGATGACTGATTCTCATTTGCCAGCCTTTTCTCAAAAAAGATTTTTCCGCCATACTCCGCCGGTACCGAGTAGACGTCGACGCGCTGCAGCTTCGTCAGGTCGCTGACAATCTGCGGACGCATCTTTACCTGCGAAAGATACTCGTCCGTGTACTTTATCTGCGAGGTGATCCATTCCCGTGTTTGCGGGCTGTCGCCATCTTCGAGCCAGCGGTACGGGTCGGCAACTTCCGTGCCGTGCAGATTATCGATTACCGTATTCTTTGCGGTTGGCGGCGGTGCGGGAAGCGTAATCCCATTGCGGCCTTCAATAGCCGTTTCGCTTCTGGCCGCCGCTCCCAGGGCTGCGAGCAGGCAGAGTGCTGAAGTGAAACGAACAGCGTGCAACAGACGTTCTTTCATGGGAGTCGGCATGGCATCATCGTAAAACGAATCAGCTCTGAAGTAAGTTCTTTATTCTGTGCGGCGTGCCGATAGGGGGTTGACATGATTCCGTGGGCCGAATATCTTCAATCACAGATGCAGATTCACCTTCACCATCGTCATCACCACCATCATCACGTGACGAGCGTGTCGGCGAATCCTTATGGCTTAGAGTAAAAAGCCAGAATCAAAGGACTAGAAAGCCCGCCGATGCGCTAAGCGCAGGCGGGCTTTTTGCATCTGCCGCCTGCACCGACTCCGCAAAAACGGGCTGAATCGAAAAGGAACGAGTCATGACGGATAAGGCAATTGATTTCGCAAAGATGGACGGGCTGGTGCCGGCGATCGTACAGGACGCGGTAACCGGACAGGTGCTGATGGTTGGCTTCCAGAATGAAGTCAGCTATCAGAAGACACTCGAAACAGGATTTGTAACCTTCTGGAGCCGCACGCGCCAGAAGCTGTGGATGAAAGGCGAATCGAGCGGCAATCGCCTACGCATTGTGGATGCTGCGACCGACTGCGACAACGACACACTTCTTTATCGTGTACAGGTCGAAGGCGACGGTCTCGTCTGCCACGAAGGAACCGTTAGCTGCTTCACACGGCCGATCGCAATCAACGCAATGGCGGAGGTGCGCTAATGGCAAACAAACTGAAGCTCGGTATTCCCAAAGGCAGCCTTCAAGATGCGACCATCGCACTCTTTCAACGCGCGGGTTGGAATATTTACGCCAACGGCCGTTCGTATTTTCCTTCTATCGACGACACAGAGATTGAATGCACGCTGATTCGCGCGCAGGAGATGGCCCGCTACGTGGATCACGGCGCACTCGACGCAGGACTCACCGGAATCGACTGGGTCGTCGAAAGCGGCCGCGAAGTGAAAAGCGTTATCAGCCTCGTCTATGCCAAGCAGAGCCGCCAGCGTGTTCGCTGGGTGCTGGCCGTGCCGGAAGATTCTCCATTCCAGAAGGCCGAAGACCTCGCCAACAAAACCATCGCGACCGAGCTGGTGGAAGTCACGAAGCGTTACTTTGCCGAAAAGAATGTGCCAGTGAAGGTTGAGTTCAGCTGGGGCGCGACAGAAGTAAAACCCCCGACGCTGGCCGATGCAATCGTAGAAGTAACGGAGACTGGCAGCTCGCTTAAAGCCAATCGCCTGCGCATTATCGATACCGTTATGGCAAGTGAAACGCACGTTATTGCCAACCCGGCAGCTTACGAAGATCCCTGGAAGAAAAATAAGATCGACAACATTGCGCTGATGCTGCGGGCTGCCATCGCCGCACAAGGACAGGTTGGCCTGATGCTGAATGTGCAGAAGGCAAACCTCGCCTCGGTGCTCTCCGTATTGCCGGCGTTGAATTCGCCGACAGTCTCTGCATTAAGTGACCCGTCGTGGGTAGCGGTGAATACCATCCTCGAAGAGACCGTTGTCCGCGACGTAATTCCGAAACTCAAGGCAGCCAACGCCACCGGCATCGTCGAATATCCACTGAGCAAGGTGGTCCTGTAAATGCGCATATTGCGTACAACAGGACGCACCACGAAACAGGCTCAGACCTTGATCGCCGAGCTGGAGCGCCGTCGCAATTCGGTAGACGAACGCGCTGTGCCTGTAGCGCGGCGCATCGTCGACGCCGTACGAGATGGAGGCGACTCGGCTCTGCGCCGTTACGCCACCCGCTTTGACGGAATCACGAAACAATCACAGTTGCAAATCTCATCCGATGAAATGAAGCAGGCCTGGCGCGATGCCTCGCCTGCCTTTCGTTCGGCTGTTCAGGTGGCAGCTAAAAATATCCGCCGCTTTGCGCAGCGCCAGATGCCAAAGAGCTGGACCTTCGAGCAAGTTGCAGGTTTGACTGTCGGCCAGCAAATTCGCCCTCTGGAGTCTGTCGGCTGCTACGTTCCCAGCGGACGTTATCCGCTGCCATCCACCATGCTGATGACAGTGATCCCCGCGCAGGTCGCAGGCGTCAAGCGGATCGTGACGGTTTCGCCGAAACCTGCACCGGAAACGCTGGCGGTCGCCGGATTCCTTGGCGTCACCGAGTTCTACCGCATTGGCGGCGCGCAGGCGGTCGCAGCGCTGGCCTACGGAACAGAAAGCATCGCGCCGGTCGATAAGATCGTCGGCCCCGGCAATGCCTTCGTAACCGCAGCCAAGAAGCTGGTCTCCTTCGATTGCGCCATCGACATGCTCGCCGGGCCAACGGAAATCGTCATCACCAGCGAAATCGGAGACGCAATATTCATCGCCTCTGATCTGGTAGCGCAGGCCGAGCACGATCCCGATGCACTCGCCGTCTTCATCACAAGCAATGCCAGCTTGGCTGAAGAAGTAAGCGCCGAGGTAAAGCGCCAAGCGGCTGGGAATTCGATTGCCAGGGAGTCAATTCGTAACAGCGGTGTCATATTTGTAACAGATTCAGTGGCAGAATCCCATTCGCTCACGAATCGCCTCGCACCGGAGCACCTGACCGTCGACAACGAAAGCGATCTGGAGTGGGTAGCAAACGCAGGCTCTGTCTTTGTTGGTCGTTACTCAGCGCAACCGCTGGGTGATTACATCTCCGGTCCCAACCACACTCTGCCTACGGGTGGATTGGCCCGGGTGCGCGGAGGACTGAGTGTTAGCGATTTTGTGAAGACGATCACCATTCAGAAGTATCAGCGTCAGGGAATCAAATCGCTGGCATCCGCCGCCATTTCCCTGGCCGAAGCCGAAGGATTGCTGGGCCACGCAGAAGCGATTCGCGTACGAGGGAAAAATGTTTGAGGGACCTAAGCCTCGCGCAGCCGTGCTGCGCACGAAGGAGTATCACCCGCCGCTCGGGTCGCGCGATGGCGTGCGTCTCGATTTCAACGAAAATACATTTGCCTGCTCCCCCAAAGTGCTCGGAGTATTGGGAAGCATCTCGCGCGCTGATCTGACGAAGTATCCTGAGCGCGATCCTGTCGAAAAGCTTGTCGCCTCTCATCTGGAATTGAAGGCTGAGCAGGTTCTGTTGACGAACGGCGTGGACGAAGCGATTCATGTCCTGTGCCAGACCTTCCTCGATGAGGGCGATGAGTTTCTTCTGCCGATACCGACATATTCCATGTATGAGGTGTACGGCTCGTCAACCGAGGCTAAAATTGTTTTCGTACAGGCCGGTGTGGATTTCTCTTTCCCGCTCGAAGCTGTGCTCCAAAAAATCACGTCCTCGACGAAGCTCATCGCGATTGCAAACCCGAATAGCCCAACAGGACGCAGCGTGTCGCGAGAATCAATTCTGAAAGTACTTGATCGCGCTCCAAATGCAATCGTCCTGGTCGACGAGGCCTATTATCACTTTTACAGTCAAACTGTTCTCGACCTGATCGACAAAATACCGAACCTCGTCGTCACGCGTACTTTTTCCAAAGCCTACGGATTGGCCGGCCTTCGACTTGGCATGCTCGCCGCGCATGAATCGCAGATGCAGTGGATGCGCCGCATCATCTCGCCCTATAGCGTCAACGGGCTGGCGCTGGCCTGTCTGCCTCCGGCCCTGGAAGATGAAGCCTACCTGAAATGGTATGTGGAAGAGGTGCTCGAAGGCCGGAAACAGTTTGCCGCTGCACTCGAGCGTTTAGGCGTTAGCTATTGGCCCTCAGATGCGAATTTCATCTTGGCGAATATTGGCGCCAAGCATAAAGAATTTGCTGCGGCGATGCGTCGAAGCAGCGTACTGGTGCGCGACCGCTCGAACGACCCGGGTTGCGATGGTTGTGTACGTATCACCATGGGAACGCTGGAACATACGACAATAGGAATCAAGGCGCTCGAAGCGTCATTGGCAGAGATTGCATGGAGAGCGAATGAAGACTAAGAGCACAGCCCATAAACGCACCGCAGAGATCGACCGTAAAACCGCAGAAACTCAAATCAGTCTGCGCCTCACAATTGAGGGCGGCGGCAAGTATAAGGTCAGCACCGGCATCCGATTCTTCGACCACATGCTTGAGCTGTTTACGCGCCACGGCGCTTTCGATCTTGAACTGACGTGTAAAGGCGATCTCGACGTCGATCAGCATCACACTGTCGAGGATGTCGGCATCGCACTCGGCGAGGCCTTCGATCGCGCACTCGGCGATAAAAAGGGCATTATGCGCGCGGGATATTTTCTTATGCCAATGGACGAGACCCTTGGCATTTCAGCCGTTGACTTGAGCGGCCGCGTCTCGTCCGTCATCGACACAAAAGTAAAAACGCGGCTGGTAGGCGATCTGCAATCAGAATTGGTAGAAGACTTCTTCGAAGGCTTCGCGCGCGGCGCACGGGCCAACGTGCACCTGAAAACAATGTATGGCCGCTCGAACCATCACAAAGTCGAAGCGCTCTTCAAAGCATTCGCGCGGGCACTGCGCTTTGCCTGCATGCGCGATGCGCAACTCGGCGATATGCTACCCAGCACGAAAGGTCTGCTGTGATTGCCGTCATCGATTACAAAGCAGGCAACCTGACCTCGGTGATGAAAGCCCTGCATGCAGTCGGCGCTGAAGCAGTTGCGACATCGAATCCAGATGATGTATTCGAGGCAGAAAAGCTCGTGCTTCCGGGAGTCGGCCACTTCTCCGCGACCGCTTACCTCGAAGAGCACGGACTGAAAGCCGCCATCGAAAAGCGTGTGCAGGACGGCGCACCGTTTCTCGGCATCTGCGTGGGCTTGCAGTGGCTTTTTGAAGGCAGCACCGAATCGCCAAACACAGAAGGCCTCAAGGCTTTATCCGGCAAGTGCGAACGTTTTCCGGAAGGCATGAAAGTGCCGCACGTAGGTTGGAATGCGATTCAAGTGAAAGAATCGCGTCTGCTGCGAGGTGTAGCCAACGGTGAGCACGTCTACTTTACGCACTCTTATCGAGCGCCAGTGGTAAATGAAACGATTGCAGTTACAGAATATGGCCAGCCTTTTACCGCTGCGGTAGAGCGCGGCAACATTATGGGCGTACAGTTCCATCCCGAAAAATCCGGAGCCATCGGCCTCCATATTCTGGATAATTTTGTGAGGCTCGCATGACGCTGACGAAACGTATCATCGCCTGCCTCGACGTCAACGCCGGCCGCGTAGTGAAAGGTGTGCAGTTTGTGGACATCATAGACGCCGGTGATCCGGCAGAGCTGGCACACCGTCACGCCGAAGCTGGGACAGATGAAATTGTTTTGCTCGACATCACAGCGACACACGAAGGCCGCGGAACACTGATCGACACGGTGAAGCGGACAGCAAAGCAGCTCTTCGTCCCGTTCACCGTAGGCGGCGGCATCCGTACTGTAGGCGACGCAGCGGCAATCTTCGATGCCGGTGCAGACAAAGTCAGTATCAACTCCGCAGCCATCGCCCGGCCCGAGCTGATCGATGAAATTGGCAGCAGATTTGGCGCGCAAGCTGTGATCGTCGCTATCGACGCACGTCGCGCAACCCAGAGCTGCGATCCCGTTTCTGACGCGGAAGTCTTCGCGAGTGGAGGCCGCAAGTCGACCGGCCGCAAGGTCGTGGAGTGGGCCAAAGAAGCTGAAGAGCGTGGCGCAGGAGAAATACTGCTGACTTCCATGGATGCCGATGGAACCCGCGCAGGTTTTGATTGCGAACTGACAGCTCGTGTGAGCGAGGCAGTGCAGATTCCCGTGATCGCCTCAGGCGGCGCAGGGAACGCGCAGCATTTTGCCGACGTTTTGCTCGATGGCAAAGCCGATGCGGCGCTTGCCGCCAGCATCTTCCACTTCGGTATCGCCGATGTGCGTGAGCTGAAAAAAGAAATTGCAAAACGAGGAGTACCAGTGAGGCTGCCGTGCTGATTCCCTCCATTGACCTGATGGGCGGACGCATCGTCCAGCTCGTGCAGGGCGAAAAGCTGAAGCTTGCATTCGACGACTTCGACTACTGGATCGAACGCTTCAGCGCGTACCCCATGGTTCAACTCATCGATCTCGACGCGGCCATGCGCCAGGGCGACAACGCCGCGCTCATTGAAAAAATTGCGAAGCGGCTGCCCTGCCAGGTCGGCGGCGGTATCGCGACCGTCGAGCGCGCCAAACAGATTCTCGCAGCAGGCGCTCGCCGCATCATCTTCGGCTCAGCGCTCTTCAGCGGCGAAAACACCGTCGGCATGGTGAATGTGGACCTCGCAAGCGACATTCAAAAATCGATCGGCGCCGAGCAATTTGTAGCCAGTATTGATACAAAACAAGGACAGGTTGCAGTCAAGGGATGGAAGGAGCAGGCCGGCCTTACACCACAGCAGGCCATCGCCGCCCTCAATCCTTTCTGCGGCGCATTCCTCTATACGCATGTCGATAGGGAAGGCACCATGCAGGGCTTTCCGTTTGAGATCGCACGGCAATTACGAGCACTCACGGAGCGACAACTCATCGTTGCCGGAGGCATTCGTGAACAGGCCGAGATCGACGCGTTGCATCAAATCCGTGTCGACGTCGTCTCGGGTATGGCGGTGTATACCGGAGCTGTAGCTACCTGACGTTTTCTTTGCGGTGGGTGTATAGCGCGACGCCAAAGAAGACCGTCGCAACGACGGCTTGCAGCCATGCCGCCTGCCATCCGTGGCGTAGCGCGGCTGCAATCGCAATAACCAGCCATAAGCCGCCAATAAACCACCAGATAGTGGAACGACGCATAAAACGCAGCATATCACGCTGCAAATTTGCACATAACTAACTCCAGCGAAAGAAGAAAATCAGGCAGAGCAGCATCAGCAGAGCAAGACTTCCGAAATTAGCAAGAGTTTGATCTTTGTGGGGACCCATGAACATTCTCCTCGCCCTCATCTTCTATGCCCTTCGCATGTGTGCAGGCGACAAAATGAACTTCCTGACCGCTAACTTCCCGAAACAAATCGTGGCTTCCTGATTTGGGAACTCAACCTCGGTTTACGATGAAAATATCGCCATGATTCCAACTCGTCCCGTCTGGGCGGAGATCTCCCGCTCGCGTCTTACTGCCAACTGGAAACTGCTGCGCGCAGCCGCTCCTGTCGAAGCCGAATTAGTGGCCGTTATCAAAGCAGATGCCTACGGGCACGGCGCAGCCGCGTGCGCGCCTGTGCTGGCAGCCGCAGGAGCCGAATGGTTCGGAGTGACCTGCGTTGAAGAAGCTGTGGCGCTTCGCCAGGTGTCCTCCGATTCGCGCATTCTGGTCATGTCCGGCTTATGGTGCGGAGAAGCGGAAGCAGTGATTGAACACAGGCTTTCTCCGCAGGTGTGGGAGCCCCTTCATTTTGATCTGCTCGAAGAAGCAGCACGCACACTGAACAGCCCTCCGCAATCGGTACGCGTCCAGCTTGAAATCGACAGCGGTATGTCACGTCAAGGCGTTCGCTCTTTCGTTCAGTTAAAAGAGCTGCTCGCACGCATCACACCCGATTCACCCATTCAGATCGAAGGCGTCATGACGCATTTCAGCGCGCCGGAAATTTTGCAGCCCGATGAAACCGCGCAGCAGCTGGAGCGTTTCGCAGCCGCGCTCGATCTCATCGCAGAATGTGGCATCCATCCGCGCTGGATACATGCCGGCAACTCCACCACTCTGTTGGCGCAGCATCACACTCCCGCGCTTTTACAGCTGGCAAAAAGGCATAACGCGCGCCTCATGTTACGACCCGGCATCGCTCTGTACGGTTACCCCGTCCCAGTCACTCCGCAAGAAGCATCGCCATCACACGCAGCTCAAAAGCTTACTCCCGTGCTCGCCTGGAAAACCCGCATTGTTTCCGTCCGCACAATCGAGCCGGGAGAAACCGCCGGCTACAACATGACTTTCAAAGCTCGGCGTCCCACGCGGCTCGACCTCATCCCCGTCGGCTACGCGGACGGCCTGAATCGCCTCCTCTCCAATCGAGGCCATGCGCTGGTGCGAGGACAACGCGCCCTAATCGCCGGTCGAGTCTCCATGGACCAGACCATTCTTGACGTAACCGATATTTCCGGCGTTGAAATTGGCGATGAAGTCGTCCTGATCGGAGAGCAGGGCCAGGAGAAAATCACTGCCACCGACCTCGCAGACTTAACCGGAACCATCTCCTATGAGGTACTTTGCGCCATCGGCGCGCGTGTGCCTCGCGTCATGATTGATTAAACTAGATACATGCTTGGTAAGTGGTATGCGCGCAAGATGTTTGCGTGGGAAACAGCGCTGACAACACGTGACGAGAACCGGGTCGTTCGCCCCATGGAGTGGGGCTTTGAATGGCTTGATGATTTTCTGCACTCGCACAAATTGGGCACCGCAGCGCAGGCGCCGGTGGACCCTGAGCGGCAGGAGGCGTGTATGGTCGCTCTGAATGATGCCGTTGTGCATGAAAGTGACAGCTTTTTCGGCTACGAACCGCCCAAGGATTACCGCCTGGAAGAGCGGCATCCGCAGCTTTTTCCCACTAATGTGCGCCCGGAGACCCTGGCGCAGGACGCAAGACTGAAAGAGGAAGCAGCGCGCGGAAAGCTGAAAGCTGCGCAGTTTCTGCGCTTTACCTCGCCCATCAGCACGCCCTACCCGGAAAATGATCTGGTCAACGCGCGCTGGTATCCGGCTCCAGCGGAGAAACAGGCAGGCAAGCCGAAGCAGGCCATCATCGTCATGCCGCAGTGGAATGCGGATGCCTTCAGTCACAATGCGCTTTGCGCGCTCTTTAACCGCTTTGGCGTCTCCGCGCTCCGTCTCAGCAAGCCCTATCACGACATCCGGCGCCCTGCGGAACTCGAGCGCTCCGACTACGCTGTCAGCTCGAACATTGGCCGTACCATCTCCGCTTGCAGGCAGGCGGTGGTCGATATCCGTTGCTGCCTCGACTGGCTTGAGGCGCAGGGTTACGAGCAGTTCGGCATTCTCGGCACCAGCCTTGGCTCCTGTTACGGCTTCATCGCCAGCGCCCACGATCCGCGTTTGCGGGTGAATGCCTTCAACCATGCTTCCGTCTCTTTTGGCGACGTCGCATGGACCGGCCAGAGCACGCGGCACATCCGTAAAGCCTTTGAAGACGCCGGATTAACACAGGCGCGATTGCACAAACTTTTTGCCGCCGTCAGTCCTGTCTCGTATATGAAGCGGTTCGCCGCCACGCCGAAGAAAGTTCTCGTCGTGCATGCGACCTACGATCTGACCTTCCTGCGCGAATATTCCGTCGAAGTGTTACGCCAGTTTTCGGATCTGGGTATCGATTACGTCTCGAAGGTGCTGCCCTGCGGCCATTACACCACCGGCGAGACGCCCTACAAATTTATGGATGGCTGGTATCTGGGCTCTTTTGTCTATAACGCTTTCAAGCAACTGGCCGAGGAGCCACGGTTCTCATCCAAGCCAAAAGATATGCGCGAACTGGTGGCACATTAAAGTCTAAACATCCTACAATCGAAGCATGTCCGACCGCATGTCTCTGCCGCTTTCGCAGGCCGATCCCGAGATCGCCGCCACCATTGAAAACGAAGTTCGCCGCCAGCATGAAGGCCTGGAAATGATCGCCTCAGAGAACTTCGTCAGCGAAGCCGTACTTGAGGCGGCCGGAACCGTCTTCACCAACAAATATGCAGAAGGCTACCCGGGCCGCCGCTACTACGGTGGCTGCGAATTCGCAGATGTAGTTGAGAACCTCGCTCGCGATCGGGCCAAGCAGCTCTTTGGCGCCGAACATGCCAATGTGCAGCCGCACTCCGGCTCGCAGGCCAATGCCGGTGCGTACATGGCGGTGCTCAATCCCGGCGACACCATCCTTGGTCTCGACCTCGCACATGGCGGCCACCTTACCCACGGACACAAGCTCAACTTCTCCGGAAAGCTCTACAAAGTCGTCTCTTACGGCGTGCGCAAAGACACGGAAGTGATCGATTACGACGAGCTCGAACAGACCGCCGCGCGTGAAAAGCCCAAGGTCATTATCGGCGGCGGCAGCGCCTATCCGCGCACTTTCGACTTTCCCCGCATGCGCCAGATCGCCGACAAAATCGGCGCGCTGCTCATCGTCGACATGGCGCACTTTGCCGGGCTCGTCGCCGGCGGAGCGCATCCCTCGCCAGTGCCGCATGCGCACATCGTCACCAGCACCACGCATAAGACGTTGCGCGGCCCGCGCGCGGGCATGATTCTTTCGCAGCAGCAGTTTGCTGCTGCCATCGACAAGGCCGTATTCCCCGGGCAGCAGGGTGGTCCGCTGGTGCACGTTATGGCAGCCAAGGCCGTCGCCTTCCGCGAAGCGCTTCAGCCTGATTTCAAGCAGTACGCGGCGCAGATAGTCGCCAACGCCAAAGTGCTGGCCGATACGTTGCAGTCCGAAGGCTTCCGCATCATCTCCGGCGGCACCGACACGCACCTCATGCTCGTCGATGTCTTCGCCAAGGGCATGCTCGGCAGTGAAGCCGAGGCTGCGTTGGGCGAGGCAGGCATCACCGTAAACAAGAACGCCATTCCTTACGACACTAATCCGCCGCTCAAACCATCCGGCATTCGCATTGGCACGCCCGCGCTCACCACGCGCGGTATGAAGGAGCCGGAGATGCGCACTATCGGCAAGTGGATTACCGAGGCGCTGAACGAACGCGCCAATCCCCATGCCCTCGCGCGCATCCGCGGAGAGGTGCTTGAACTCGCCGAACAGTTTCCACTCTACGGATGGCTGCGTCAGCCCGTCACCGTTGCCCAGTAAACGCAGTTCCACCTCTCAGAGGATATTTGCTTTGAACGATTCTGTTTCTCGACGCACCTTTATCAAGGCCGCGGCAATCACATCCCTTGCATCCAACGCATGGTGGGCAGAGGCGAAAACCAACATGTCTGAAGAAAGCCATCTTCTTCTGGCCGGTACGCAGACCGGTCCGTCCAGCAAAGGCATTTACGCATTTCAGTGGGATCCGAAGAGCGGCGAGTTGAAAGAACTCGGCCTTGCAGTTGAAAGCGACAATCCCACTTTCATCGCGCTATCGCCCGACGGCAAGCATCTCTTTGCCGCCAACGAAATCGATTCTTACGAAGGTGCAAAGAGCGGAGCAGTCAGCGGATTTTCTCTCGATCGCGCAGCAGCCAAGCTGACCCACATCAATACCGTTTCCTCGACATCAGCCGGCCCGTGCCATGTGATCGTCGACGCAACCGGACACACCGTTCTCGCCGCCAATTACTCAGGCGGCGGAGCAGCTTCGTTCCACGTCGATGCGCAGGGCCATCTGAGCGAGGCGGTCTCGCAATTCCATTATGAAGGCCACGGCCCGGTTACCGACCGGCAGGAAGCTTCGCACGCGCATCGCGGCACCTTATCTCCTGACAACCGCTACGCCTACATCAACGACCTCGGACTCGATTGCATTCATATCTATCAGCTTGACTCTGCCACATCGAAGCTGACCCCCAATGATCCGCCGCAGTGGACGGCGCAGCCTGCTTCCGGTCCGCGCGCGCTGCGTTTTCATCCCAACGGAAAATGGGCGTACTGCGTTCACGAGCTTTCGTCCGCCATCGACGTGCTGGCATGGAACAGCAAGGACGGCTCGCTGCATTCAGGCCAGCACCTCGGCCTCGTGCCAAAGGATTACCACGGACAAGCCGCGGCTTCCGAGATCGTAATTGACCGTACCGGTCACTACGCCTATGCCTGCGTCCGATTCTGGGATAAGGTCGTTGCTTTCAGCATCGATCAGTCCACCGGCAAGCTCACCGCCATTGGCACCGTATCCTGCGGCGGCAAAGTTCCGCGCCACATGACGCTCGATCCCACAGAGCGCTGGCTGCTGATAGCAAACCAGACCTCCGACAATATCGCCGTCATCCAGCGCGATCCAAAAACAGGCAAGCTTGCAGAGACCGGGAACAGCTTCCCTCTGGTAAAACCCCAGTGCCTCGTGTTTGCTTAGCCGCCTGTATAACTGCTCCTCACGGTCTCGGAGCGTTCATCATCGCGGTCGCCACAGGGTTCGGCAGTATGCTCAAAAGCATGCGATCTTTTGACGACTTGGTCGCTGAGGCCGAGACAGCTGACGTGGCAGGATGGGGCTTCGGCTGGCTGGCTGGACGCGCAACCGAAGAACGGCCGCCATGGGGGTACGCGCGTCTGCTGAGTGACCGCCTTGCGCGAGTGCGCTCCGCGCTCGACATCGATACCGGTGGCGGCGAAGTGGTCTCGGAAGCAGCTACTTTGCCGGAGAGAATGTGTGTTACAGAGGCTTGGCCGCCAAATGTGCAGCGGGCGCGTGAACTGCTTATTCCCAGAGGCGTAGAGGTCTATGAGGTGAGCGGGGACAGCCCACTGCCTTTCTCCGGAGAGTCATTTGAACTTGTGACCGCCCGGCATCCGGTGAATCCAAAATGGTCGGAGATTCATCGTGTGCTTTTACCTGGTGGACACTACTTCGCACAGCATGTCGGCCCGGCGTCTGCGTTCGAATTGATCGAATTCTTTCTCGGCCCGCGTCCCAGACATCATCAGGATCGAGACCCACTCGAGGAGGCATCACGTCCTGAGCAAACGGGCTTGACCATCACAAACCTTCAAACGGCCCGCTGCCGCATGGAGTTCTACGACATCGGTGCAGTCGTGTGGATCCTTCGTAAGTGCGTGTGGTGGGTTCCAGACTTCTCCGTGAAGAGATACCACGATAAGCTTTTGCAACTCGCCAGCGGATGAGGCGCGAGGGCTCCTTCGTCGCGCACTCCACTCGTCACCTGATGGAAGCCCAACGCTGAACTCCCGGGGACGAAATCCAGGGCGAAACGCATGTTGTTGGGAATATCAGCACTTGCGTGGGATTGGCTAAGCCGTCACCAGCGAAGCCGCCGCGGTAGAAACCGTCTTGGACTTTGTTTTTTCCGGCGTGGCCGTTACCAGCTTCCAGGCGGAGCGGTCTTTGAGCAGCTTGGCCACGAGCGCGGTATGCATGGCATGCCCGGCGCGCTCGGCCACGACGCGGCCCAGAATCTGATGCCCTGCCAAGGCAAGATCGCCAATAAGGTCCAGAACTTTGTGCCGCACAAATTCATCGTCAAAGCGCAGCGGTCCATTCACCACGCCATGTTTTGTAAGGATGATGGCGCTCGATTCGGAGACTCCGCGGATCAACCCCATGTTGCGCAACATCTGTTCGTCTTCCTTGAAGCCGAATGTACGTGCCGGAGCAATCTGCAATCCGTAATTGCGTGTCGCCAGATCGACGGTGAAGCCTTGCCGTCCGATGGGTGCGGGGAAATCGATCTGGTACGAGACGCTGTAGCCTTCGCCGGGATAAACGCCGATGAATTTGTCGCCCTCGCGCACTTCGACGGTCTTCTGAATCTGGAGATACTCACGCCGCCGCCGCTGCGTCTTCAGGCCCACCTGCTGAAAAGCTTCGACATAAGGCAGCGCGCTGCCATCCAGAATTGGCAGCTCCAGATTGTCCAGCTCGACGATGACATTATCCACGCCCATCCCGATTAGTGCCGAGAGCAGGTGCTCGGTGGTAGAGATCAGCACACTCTGCCGCATCAGACTGGTGGCGTAGCTCACCTTGGCGACGTTACGCCCGGTGGCAGGAATTTCAAAATTATCGAGATCAGTACGCCTAAAAACGACACCCGAGCCAGCCGGGGCGGGCAGCAGGCGCATCTGAACGGGAGCCCCGCTGTGCAGGCCAATGCCCGAAAATTCAATGACAGAAGCGACGGTCTGTTCCAGATACGATGAATCTAGCAAACAAAACTTCCTGGCCCAATTTAGGGCAACAACGTCATAGACTACTGGCAGAGAATTAAGTTTCACTGTTGTATATTTGCCACACCAGGTGTGGCAGAAAAGCAGCGCATTCGAAAAGGTATCAACAAAGTAAATGACTGACCAGGCAACCACTTACGCCGTCCAATCCTTGGCAAAAGCAGCCGAAAAACAACTCCAGCCGACGCTGAAACTGCTCCGGGAAATGGTCGAAATCGAATCTCCGAGCGACGACAAAGCGGCGGTGGATCGCTGCGTTTCCTTTGTTGCCGGGAAGTGCACTGCCCTCGGAGGCCGAGTCCGTATCCATCGCCAGAAAACCTTCGGCGATCTGCTCGATGCACGCTTCGGCCCCAAAAAAAATAAGCAGAAGCCGACACTTTTACTTGGCCATCTTGATACGGTCTGGCCTCTGGGAACACTAAAGGATATGCCCTTCCGCGAGGCGAAGGGACGTGTGTGGGGACCAGGCGTTCTCGACATGAAGGCGGGAGTCGCCATGGCCCTTACAGCCATCGCCATTCTCAAAGAGCAACAACGGTTAAACCGCCCCATCGTCATGCTGCTCGTCAGTGATGAAGAAATAGGCAGCACCGTTTCGCGTCCGGTGACCGAAAAAATCGCCAGCGCATGTGAAGCAGTCTATGTGCTGGAACCGGCGCAGGGGCTCGCAGGAGCTTATAAGACGGCGCGCAAAGGCGTGGGCAATTACTCGGTTCGCGTGCAGGGCGTGGCCGCTCACAGCGGCGTCGACTTCGAGCGCGGGCACAGCGCCATCGTTGAACTTGCACGGCAGATCGAGCGTATTACAGCTTTTACCGAATTGGATCGCGGTATCACGGTAAATGTTGGAACCGTTCAAGGTGGAACGCGATCTAACGTAATAGCAGCCGAAGCACATGCGGAGGTCGATGTCCGCATCGCGAAGGCGAAAGATACACAGCGCATTGAGAAACATTTTCGATCCTTGCGCGTCTTTGATAACAAGTGCAGTCTGCACGTTGAAGGCGGATTGAACCGTCCTCCAATGGAGCGCACACGCGGAACCATCGCGCTCTATCAACAAGCCGCAGCCTATGCCAACACGCTGGGCTTTACGCTCGATGAAGCGGCAACCGGAGGCGGATCGGACGGCAATTTTACCTCCGCGTTGGGCGTGCCTACATTAGACGGAATGGGAGCAGTAGGAGAAGGCGCGCATGCCACGCACGAATCTCTTCTGCTCGAGCACGTGGCCCCACGCACAGCATTGCTGGCGGCCATGCTGGCCGGAGCCAGAGAATGAGGTCAAATGCTGAAGCTCGTCGAATTTGGATTGCTGGCAGTATCGCTGCTGATAATTTTTGGATTAGTGGCTACATCTCCGCGGGTGCCACAGCCGCCGATCTCTGAGATTGCCGAATCCGGCGAGACAGAAATCACCCCACTTCACAAACTTTAATTTCTGTCCCTTCGATACAGTTCTCACTCTGAGCGCAGCGAAGAATCTTCAACCACCTGATTTGAAATTCTTCGCTGTCGACTCAGAACGACGGAATTTCTCCCTTACATCTTCGGAAGCTTCGAAGTATCCCAACCACCGCCTGGCGCCTTGATCAACAGCACGCTCGCATCCAGGGCGCCTCTGCATAATATCCAGATCGTTGCGCTCATTGTTCAGCGCAGCGTCACACTCTGCGCGGAGGCCGGGTTTTCTCCCAGGATTAGTGCCAGCGCGACAGTATCCCCCGGAGTCATCGCGCTCATCGAAGCCGGAGAAGGCTTGGCCGTCCTTCCAATTGGATCGAAAGCCCTCGGCATCGAAAATTGTCTTTATTCCGCTCGCCGACGAAGCAGCCACCATCGACCTCGTTATCGCCTGGTGTCCCGAGCACGAACGTCCGGTCCTGCGCGCTTTTCTTGAGCTCGCCCGCAAAAGAAGGAAAAATCCTGCCGCTTCACGAAGCGGTACCTGACGCAAGCTTCTTATAATTTCCTTCATGGCGAAAACTACTCCAGCCGCGCGCATCGAAACACTGCGCGATAAGATACGGCACCACGAGCACCTGTATTACGTGATGGACGCGCCCGAAATATCGGACGCCGACTACGACGTACTGACACGTGAGCTGCAGGCGCTTGAAAAGGAACATCCTGAGCTTGTCACAACCGATTCGCCAACCCAGCGCGTAGGCGGCAAGCCCAAGGAGGGCTTTCCAAAGATCGCGCATTCTCGCCCCATGCTTTCGCTCGACAACGTCACCAGCGAAGAAGAGCTGCGTGACTGGGATCGACGCGTGCGCGAGCGTGCCGGTGAAGGCGCTGAGATTAGCTACGTCTGCGAATACAAGCTGGACGGCCTCTCCATGGCGCTGCATTATCGGCAGGCCGCCGACGCATCTGCGCATCTTTCCCGCGCCCTGACGCGCGGAGACGGAACCATCGGCGAAGACGTAACCACCAACGTGCGCACCATTCGTTCCGTGCCGCTGTCGATCTCCAAGACAAAGCTTCACAAGGCAAAATTGCCCGCAACCTTTGAAGTTCGCGGTGAAGTCGTGATGCCGCTGGCCGCATTTCTCAAAGCGAATGAAGAGCGCGAAGCCCAGGGGCTGACTGCCGCTGCAAATCCGCGCAATTACGCAGCGGGAACCATCCGTACCCTGGAGCCGAATATCGTGGCTCAGCGCAGGCTCGACTTCTATGCTTACTTCGCGCTGACTGCTACCGGAGAAAACCTCTTCACCGAGCAGAGCGACGCGCTGGACGTACTCACAGCCGCCGGTTTTCGCGTCAACCCTCATCGCGAGGCCATCCACAGCTTCGACAAGCTGATGGACTTCATCAATCGCGCCGAACAGAACCGAGCAGAACTGGGATACGAGATCGATGGCGTCGTCATCAAGCTCAGTTCCACAGAATTACAGGCGCGCCTCGGCTATACAGGCCGCGCCCCACGCTGGGCTGTCGCTTACAAGTTCATCGCGCGCGCCGGCACTACGCAGGCTGAAGACATCAAGGTGCAGGTGGGGCGCACCGGAAAGCTGACGCCGGTTGCAGTACTCAAGCCGGTGTCGATTGGTGGGACAACCGTAAGCCGCGCCACGCTGCACAACGCCGACTTCATCGAGCAGTTGGGACTGAAAATCGGTGACTGGGTGAAGGTCGAGCGCGGCGGAGATGTCATCCCGAAAGTCGTAGAAGTGATCGAGGATAAGGATCACCCGCGCGGCCACAAGACATTTCACTTCCCCGCACATTGCCCGGAATGCAACAGCGAAATTGTGCGCGATGAAGGCGAAGCCGACTACCGCTGCATCAACGTCGATTGCCCGGCCCGACTGCGCGAAAGCTTGTTGCACTATGCCTCGCGGAATGTCATGAACATCGAAGGATTGGGCGAGGCCGTCGTCAACCAGTTACTCGATCGCAAGATCGTGCGCAGCATCGCCGACCTCTATAAGCTTGACGAGCCAAAACTGCTTTCGCTCGAACGCATCGGCGAAAAAACAGCGCGAACGCTGCTCAAAGAAATCGAGCAGTCAAAGAAAGCTCCGCTCAACCGCGTTCTCTTTGGGCTGGGAATCCGCTTCATCGGTGAGCGCACAGCGCAGCTATTGGCCGAAGAATTCGGCTCTATGGACGCGTTGATGGCAGCCTCGCAGGAAGAGCTGGAGCGCGTCAACGAAGTCGGTCCACGCGTTTCGCAGGCCATCCGTGAATTTTTTGAGGAAGAAAAAAATCGCCAGCTGATCGAGCATCTGCGCGAAGCCGGGCTGACCTTCACCGCCGAGAAACGAAAAAAATCCTCAGAGCTTGAAGGACTCACCTTTGTTCTCACCGGTACTTTGCCAAGTCTATCCCGCGAAGACGCCAAGGCGAAGATCGAGGCCGCAGGAGGCCGCGTCTCCGGCTCAGTCAGCAAAAAAACAAGCTATGTGGTCGCAGGTGAAGAAGCAGGCAGCAAGCTCGATAAGGCGAACGATCTCAAAGTCCCGATCATCAACGAAGCCAAACTGCTGAAGATGCTAGGAAGCAGCTAAAAAGAGAACTGCGTCACTAAGAGAGAAAAGCCGCGTGCCCCATTCTTTCGCGCAGTTTGCGAAAGGGTGGGGTCTGACAACGCCTCAAAGCACCGAGCAACTACTTCGTAGCGAAATACCCTTTACTGGCGCGCACCGTATACCGGCGATCCAGGCAAAAGAGATAAATCGTACGAAACGCCCCATTCGCTGTAAAGTCGGCAGGCTTGTATACCAGCGCATACTGGCTGCGCAGCTCGTCTTCAATGTCCTGGAAATTCAGCGAAATATCTTCCAGCTTCTTCGGAAAGAACGCGCGGCCGCCCGTCGCATCCGCAATTTTCTGCAGCGTATCGTCACCTCGATCGCGGCTCGGGCTCACATTCGTGCTGATGGTGTACACGATCGTCTGAGCGCGCTGGCACTCTTTAATCGCGTCGTCCAGATAAGCGTGGCTCTGGTTATCGTCGCCATCTGAAACCAGCACCATCGCGCGCCGCACCGGCTCCCGCTCGCGGGAAAAGTTCAGCAGCTTGTCGCGGCATGCCGAGTACACGGCATCGAAGAGCGCCGTGCCTCCACCGGAATGCAGGGAATTGATGCCCGTATTGAGCAGGTCGAGATTGTTCGTCCAGTCCTGCTTGAAATCCGGCGTTACATCAAAGCCCATTACGAAAGCTTTATCGCTCTGGGGCTTCAGAATCTTGAATAGAAACTCGGCTGCCGCCTGCTGCTCAAACTGAAAGCGCTGGCGAATCGACGTGCTTGTATCGATCGCGATACCCACGCGCAGCGGCAGATTCGTCTGCTGCGTAAAGCTGAAGATCTGCGCCGGGGCCTTCTGATCGTCGAGCAATGCAAAATCGCTCTGTTTCAGGTCCTTGATGAAGTGGCCATGCTTATCCGTGACCGTAAATACCAGATCGACTTCGTTCGCCGAAGTAGTAATGGTGTATTGCTGGTCGCCGGGCTGCTGCCCATTGGCTGGCGTTGGCTGTTGAGCACTCGGCGGCTGTCCATTCGCAGGCGCCTGCTGGGCAGGCTGCGTCTGGGCCGGCGGCGGAGTGGCCGCAGGTGTCGTCTGTGACTGCGCCGTGAAAAAAGGAAAAACAGCGGCAAACACGCAAGGCAGGAGAAACTTTGTAGCAGAAACCGTCTTCATTGTGCTGCCGTCATTTTACATGGCGGCTGTGATGGAAATCACGAGCCAGCCAAAGGGCAGCCGTATCCCCGTATACTGCTGCCGATGAAGCCTTTTACATTTCGTCTCTTCCTGGTGATCTTTCTGCTGTCTCTTATACATATTCCGATGAAGGCACAAACCGCCCCTGACCCCCTCAAAAACCTTCCTAAGCCCATTTTTCTCTGGCCCAACGGAGCCCCCGGAGCCCTCGGTGACACCGAAGCCGACAAGCCGCGCCTCTATCCCTTCCTTCCCGACACAAAGTCCACAGCCACGGCCGTGCTGGTGATTCCCGGCGGCGGTTACACCCACGTCGCTATCGCGCATGAAGGCTTTCAGTTCGCCCGCTGGCTCAACGCGCAGGGCGTGGCGGCCTTCGTGCTCGATTACCGTGTCGCGCCCTACAAATATCCTGTCGAGATACAGGACGGCATGCGCGCGCTGCGCTACATCCGCATCCACGCCGCCGACTATGGAATTGACGCCAGCCGCATCGGAGTCTGGGGATCGTCCGCCGGAGGCCATCTCGCCTCGACCCTGGGCGTGCATGGCAATGACGCCGCTCCGCTCCCCGAGAAAACCGACGAGATAGATAAAGCCGACGCGAAGCCGAACTTCATGATCCTCGCCTACCCCGTCATCAGCATGCAGTCGCCCGAGGCGCACAAAGGCTCGCTCCAGAATCTGCTTGGCGACACGCCCGACCCTCAGCAGCAGCAGAAATTCTCCAATCAGCTTGCAGTCAACGCGCAGACTCCGCCAACATTCCTCTTCGCTACCACCGGCGATCCAACGGTTCCCGTCGAAAACAGTCTCGACATGTATCGCGCGCTGGAACGCGCCCATGCTCCCGCAGAAATCCATATCTACGATTACGCGAACCACGGCTGCGGCCTCTGCGGCGATATCCCGGAGCTTTCCACCTGGCCTATGCTGCTGCGCGTCTGGCTCAACCACACCGGCTGGCTGCCGAAAGATGCGCCCATGCTTCCGCCACCAGCGCCCAATGAAGAGATACCCGCAGGCCTGACAGGTCCCGGCCTGCAGAAGTAAAGCCTGTAAAATCAGGCAGGACCTCGATCCAATCATGCCGGGAATTGCCACCTATTCCGTTGCTCCAGAAGCCGCAGGCCAGCGCCTTGACGCCTGGCTTGCGGCGCAGCTTGACGGCGTAAGCCGCTCGCGTGTGCAACTGCTGCTTTCCGAAGGCAAGGTGCTCGTCGACCAGAAGCCCGCGAAAGCTTCGCTCAAGCTGCGCGGCGGCGAGTCGGTAGAAGTCACAGGTGAGCCCACACCACCACCCCTGCGCGCCATTCCAGAAGAAATTCCGCTCGAAATCATCTATGAGGACAGCGACCTCTCCGTCGTCAACAAGCCCGCCGGCATGATGGTGCATGCAGGCTCCGGGGCCACTGACGACGCGCGCAACCTCGGCACCCTGGTCAATGCGCTGCTGCATCATTACCGCCAGCTCTCTTCCGCTGGAGGTGAGCTGCGCCCCGGCATTGTTCACCGTCTCGACAAGCAGACCAGCGGCCTCATCATCATCGCCCGAAATGACGCCACCCATCTCAAGCTGGCCGATATGTTCTCCCGCCGCCAGATGCGCAAAACCTATCTCGCGCTGGTACACGGCAACCTGAAGCAGGACGCTGGAACCATCAATGCACCCATCAGCCGCGACGCCATCCGCCGCACCCGCATGACCACGCGCCGCAACACCGGCGCGCGCACGGCAGTTTCGCATTATGAAGTAGAGCGCCGCATCGCATCGCCATTCGGCGCATTCACACTTGTGCGAGTCCGCATTGAAACCGGCCGCACCCATCAGATACGCGTGCATATGGCGTCGATCGGCCATCCCGTTGTAGGCGACACGTTATATGGAGCACCCGCGCACCTCACGCCGCCTGGCAAAGGCAAGCGCAGCGGAGACACAGAAGACATCAGCCTCGACCGCAACTTCCTGCATGCCGCCGAGCTTGCCTTCGCCCATCCACGCACAGGAGCAATGCTGGAGCTATCCGCGCCTCTCCCCAAAGAGCTTGAAACATTTATCGAACGCCTGCAGCCGGCGATTTAGATCATTTTCCCTACAGCCCAAGACCGCCGTCATTCTGACGACCGAAGGGAGGAAGAATCTCAAGCCAGGCTGGCCGGGGATTCTTCGCCTGTAGCTCAGAATGACGAATTTGTGCCTGGTTCTACATTTAGAGAAATCTACGTCCCCGCCGTCGGATTGATCGTAATAATCTTCACCGAGCCATTACCCAACTCGCTGAACCACACTTCACCCTGCCCGATCATCTCGCCGTTCGCATTCCCAAACAGGCAATGCGCCGACTGCTCCAGAATCACCTTGCGCAGATGCTCGTCGAAGAGACTGTCATAGCGGGCAAGAAAAGTCTGCTTATCGCGAATGTGCGCCCGCTTGCCGGCGTGAATCACGTTCACCGGATACGAAACCATCCCGGCAATCTTCTGTTTATCATTCGCGCGGAGAGCCGCCTGCAGCTCCGCAAGAAAAGCGCGGGCTGCTTTAGCCGTCTCCGGTCCTTGCGTGTCGACCGTCGATCCATCACATTGCTCATCGATGCCGGACTGCGCAGAAAGCGCCATCGACGAAGCAGCGCTCAGCAGAAGCAAAGCCAGCAGGCACCTGTTGAAAGACGAGCGCAGCAATTGCATGGAAACTCCTCACGGACCGACTGCTCATCGTAGCTGAATCAATGAATGGTCAGATACAGCCTAAGAATATTCAATGCCTCACCCGCTACCGCCAGAACGGCAAACACGGCGTGAAAGCGAGGATTCCTGATCTTGACAGCCAGCAAACTCAGCAGAATATAGGCCGCCGTGCGAATCACATAAAACATACCCAGCCGCGCACGGTAATCGGGGCCTTTGATAAACGTATCGATCACATCGGCGACAAACAGAATCGCCATGAACGTGAAGATCCATTGCCGCCGCGAGTAAAAATACCCGCGATAGCCGTCGTATTCATCCATTTCATCGGGAAAAAACAGCGAGCACAGCAGGTAAAGCAACGTCGCATAAATAGCGATAAAAAAATAGAGCGGAAAGGTCCACTGTGCCACGCGCTGTAGGTAAAACTCCCACCACCAGAAATGAATCAAGTAGAGAAACAGAAATAGCACCCATACCAGGTGTACCCAATAGATCGTGTACTTCCTCGGATGCTGAACGATGCGCGCAATTCCCCGGAGCAGGTGCGCCACACCCAGTCCGAGGATCATGCTCAACAGAACTTTTACATGAAGATAGACGTCCATCGGCGACCGTCACGCCAGCAGATATGCGTGCGTCGCCATTCTATACGCTTCAGTAGCCGCTTCTACTCTTTTGCCGCCACTTCTGCTGCCTTAGCCGCCGAATGTGCGGGTGCAGCAGTTCGTCGCAGACCGCAGGCGGCCGGAGGATTCGTCATTTGCTTCGCAAACACGCGATAGCTCACCGTCCCCGGCTGCAGCGTCGACCAGTAAGAGGTGCTTGTCACCAGCGGCTTGTGCAGCGTCATAATCTGGTTGCTCAAAATGTTAATGCCGCAACGAAGATTGTTCTCCGGATTCAGAATCGTCCGCTGCGCGTCATGCGGCGGCAAATGGCGATCCGTCTCCCAGTCGAAATTGCAACCATAGCGCTGCTGGTCTTCATAGGTAAGCTGCAGCAATCCCTCGCTATGAACCTTCTGATGAGTCACACTGTCGACCACATCTGTTTCGGCTTCCGTATGCTTCACGTTGGTTGTGGGATTCATCCCGGCTTCCGCACCGGCAAGCGCCTGGAAAAAGTAAGCCCAGAAAGCTCGCTTATCTAATTCCGTCATTTGATAGAAGCGTGGACAGAAGCGGCGCACATCGCGCGGAACCTGCCGCGAGAGCATCTCCGGAGGGATGGCCGTTTCCACGACCTTGTCCCAGTCCGGATTCCAATTGTTATCGCTGCCTAACTCCGCCTTCTTTTCTGCGAGCGGCGTGGGAGGGGCAGTCTTGGTTGCGGGTGGTGGCGGAGCTGCTGTGGTTGGTGATGCTGCCGCCTGGCCTTCGCCGCGCTTGCAAGCCACGCCGAAGCTAAGGAAAACACTGATTGTCAAACAACAAATTATTAGCTGCGCTGTACCGCGCATGATATGGATTCTCCGGGGAACGAATGGAGCACATCAGCTGAGAAGCACTTCCAGCGTGCCGCGTTGGCTCTACATATGCAATTCTGTTGGTTGCAATTGATTTAAGTGCATGAATCGCGGGAATAAAGCACCGCATCAGATGCCCATGAACGATCAGAAAGTCCAGCGCAGGCAGCTCTTGTTGGCTGCCCTTAGTAACCATAACGTAACCACCGCCGACATCCGTGAAATCCACCTCGAACCCGGCCAGCAGAGCGGACGCCATCTCCATCCCTGCGCTGTCCTCGGATACATCGCCGAAGGTACAGCCGTCTACCAGATCGAGGGTGAGCCGCTGCAGACGCTCCCTGCAGGCTCCGCTTTCTATGAGCCCGCGAATGTAATCATTGCCAACTTCGGCAACGCCTCCAGCTCCGATCCCATGACTTTCATCGCCTTCTATCTCCTCAATGGCGATCAGGAGCTTATCCGCATGCTCGACACCAACTGATCCTCAGCCATCGGCTGGCGCACTAGCCCTAAGTACGCCAGCGCGCCCAGAAACGTTACGCACGCGCACACCACCAGCGCGATCTGAAACGAATGGGTACGGTCGAGAATCCACCCCGTCAGCAGCGGAGCGATCGAAGCAAACAGAAAGCTCGAAAAATTTTGCGTCGCGCCTACTGTTCCCACCAGCCGCGCGGGCGCTGCCACCTGCACCAGGCCCCACGCTGAAGTCCCGGCAAAGTGGATAAAGAACAGCGCCATGCCGATAATCGCAACCGCCGAACCACTGCTCGCCGCGCGTGTCACCGCAAAGGTACACGCAGCCGAACACACCATGCCGGAAACCACCAGCAGCTTGCGGCTTCGCAGCGGATCGGCCCTGCGCCGCACCAGAGCATCCGCCGTCCATCCGCTGATGAGCATGCCTGCCGACCCCATCAGAAACGGAATCGCCGCCAGCCATCCCGTCTTCGCCAGGCTCAGATGATGCGCCGCCTCAAGGTATCCCGGCAGCCATGCCAGATAAAGCCACGCCGTGTAGTTGACGCCGCTGAACCCAAGCATCATGCCCCACAGCGTCTGCTGCTTCAGCAGCCAGCGCCAGTCCCGAGCCGACGCCTTCACAATAGCCTTGTCATTCTCCGGCTTCGGAGCTTCGCGATACACCGGATACCACGCCAGCGCAATCACCACGCCCAGCAATCCGATCGCAATAAACATACTGCGCCAGCCATACCGCAGCAGAAGCAGCGTCAGCAAAGGCGGCGCAAAGGCCTGTCCCAGCGTCGTCGACGCGTTCAGGATTCCCGTTGGCAGCCCGCGCTCCGGCACCTCATACCAATCGTGGACAACCTTGAAGCCCCCCGGCAGAAACGGCGCTTCACCCACGCCCAGGCCAATGCGCGTCATAGCCAGCCAAGCGAAGCTCGAAACCATCCCCGTCGCCACCTGCGCCGCCGACCACAACATCATGCCCGCGCTCAAAATCAGCCGCGGCCCAAAGCGATCCAGCAGCCATCCCGCAGGCACCTGCGCCAGCCCATACGCCAGCGAAAAAATCGACAGCAGCGCACCCACCGCCGTCGCCGAAAGATGCAGATCACCCCGGATCGTCGTATTGGCAATCGAAAGCGCGCTGCGGTCGAGAAAATTAACAATCCCGCCGAGAACCAGCAGCCCAAGAATCGTAGAGCGCAATGCGCGAAAATGCTGAACAGGCATCAGGCCTGTTATAACAGCAAGTCTTTACTTTCCTCGTGGCCTGTACCCCAGTCGCAAAATTCCGCAGAAATCGTATGAAATATGAAACAATTTATATGCGACTCAGACGGCAACTCCTCCGATCTGGCTGGGTTCATGGAAATCGGAGCAGTAGAACCTATGGTTATCGACCACGGCACGGAAGTCAGTCTGGCGGGCACGGGTCTGGAAGTGATCGATATCGATCAGGACCCCACATTCCTGAAACGAGATCTTCACCAGCGCGACGCCGACACTCAGATGATCGGCATCCAGCGCCTTGCACGCGCATTCGTAGAAAATCCGAATAACATTCTGCAGGAACTTGTCGAGACGGCTGTAGACCTCTGCGGCGCCGAGAGCGCCGGCATCAGCGTCCAGATGAAAGACAAAGACGGCGCAATCGTCTATCACTGGGTTGCGACCGCCGGCAAGTATGCTCACTTTTTGAACGCCATGCTGCCGTCCTTTCCCAGCGCCTGCGGACTCTGCATCGAGCGCGGAAAACCCCAGATCTTCCGCGTATCCAAACTCTTCTTTGACCTCATGGGAATTGAGGCCGATGTTGTAACTGATGGCCTGCTGCTGCCATGGCATGTCGGCGAAACCCACGGCACCATCTGGATCATGGCGCACGGCAAAGAAGAAGCCTTCGACTCGAGCGATTGCCGCGTCCTTCAATCACTCGCAGATTTCGCCGCCATCGGCGTGCGCCAGCAGCGGCAGCAGCAGGCGCTCATCGACCAGGCAAGCGCGGCAGCTGCAGCGGCTATGGCAAATGATCTTGCGCACAGAATTAACAACCCGCTGCAAAGCCTCACCAATATCGCCTATCTCGCAACCGAAGGCGACGGCGTCGTCGATATGAGAGCGATGGCGCGAGATATGTCCGCCGATCTCGAAAGACTTTCATCGCTGGTCAAAAAGCTGCTCGAACTCCCCATGCACCGGCGGGTTTAGCGAATCACCGCGCCGTCCACCCGCCATCGATCATCAGCGTGTGCCCGGTAATAAGCGATGCCGCCTGCGAGGCGAGAAACACCACCGCCCCCGCAACCTCAATCGGCTCGCCAATGCGGTGCAGCGCCGCAATCCGCTCCACCGTATCCGCGTAAAACTCAGGATCAGACAAGACCGGCTGCGTTCCATCCGTTCGGATAAACGTCGGAGCCACGGCATTCACGTTGATGTTGTACTTGCCCCACTCCACCGCGAGGCACTTCGTCAGGTGCGCAATCCCTGCCTTTGTCATGCAATAGATCGATTCCGTTGGCAGCGCCGCAGACCCGGCCTGCGAGCCCATGTTGATAATGCGCCCATACTTCTGCTCGATCATCACCCGCCCCGCCGCCTGGCAGGCGAAGAACGTTCCCTTCAAATTCACTGCCAGCGTGTAATCGAAATCCTTCTCGACCACATTCTCGGCAAGATTCGTCGGAGCGACCCCCGCATTGTTGACCAGAATATCCAGCCGCCCGAAGTGTTTCGCCGCTTCATCCACCGCGCTCTTAATCTGCGTAAGATTCGTCATCTCCATCTGTAGCGGCAGCACCCGGCGTCCACGCGCCTTGATCTCATCCGCCAGCCCCGCATCGCGTGCAATATCCCGCAACCCGATCGCCACATCTGCGCCTGCCTCTGCCAGCGCAAGCGAAATCGCGCGTCCCAGCCCTCGTGCCGCGCCCGTCACGAGAGCAACCTGTCCAATCAAGTTAAAAGAAGGAAGTGCCTGCATGCAGGTGAGCATAACAGGTCAAGCTATCGCTTTAGAGTGCGCCCTATGCCACAACAGCGGTGGGCAAACGAAGACTTTGATAGACAAAGCGCATCTCATGCACAGTGGAACGATTCGAAGAAGAGTGGACGAGACTATGCGAACCCCAAATCACGTTCAAGATCACATCGAAACCATCGCGAAACATGAGCAGGACTTTCAAGCCAGCCGATCAAGAGCAGAACGAATTGGCGATCGCGTGGCTGCCTTTGCCGGCAGTTTTTCATTCGTTGCGGTCCATATCACCTTCTTTTTTACATGGATGATCATCAACACGCTCTCCGTCGGCGGCATACGGCACTTCGATCCCGTCCCATTTCCCCTCTTGGATACGGGTGTTGCCCTTGAAGCCATCCTGCTTGCAAGTTTCATTCTCATGCGCCAATCGGGACTGGCAAAGCGGGCAGACGAACGGGAACATCTCATGCTGCAAATCCTTCTCCTCACAGAGAAAGAAGTGTCGGCTGTCGTTCGCATGAATCAGCAGATTGCGGAGCGTCTGGGCCTTCTGAGTATTTCGAAGGACGAGGAAATTAGAGACTTGGGGCGCCCGACTTCAGTGGACGCGGTAGCAGCGACTATTCAAGAAAACTTAACCGGCGAATAGGCGAGTTGAACTGGGATCGGAAAGCGAAATCGCCGGTTGTCAACGATTTGCAATCCTTGTACGCGAACAATGCTGACCGGCACAACAAGAAGGCAACTGCGATCAGGTGGGATGCTTCTATACGGGTAGGCGGTGTGGTTGAGAGACGGCCACTCGATATTCGTTAACAGGCAATGCTGCTGGGTTTTCGCCATTTCCTTTGCTCGCCGACCGAGAAAGAATGCCATTTCTCACCGGTCGAATTGTGCTTGTTTCAGAACTCTGTTTTTTATTCGACGCTTCAGTGAAAGGAACCAATGTCTACACCATCAAATGAATCGCATAAAGTTACAAATCAAGAGGTGAAAGAAACTCTGCACTTGGTGATCGAAAGCCTGATCGACGGACAGGAAGGTTTTCAACAGATTGGCGAACACCTCAAAGATGAAACGCTAAGGCGTTACTTTGCAGCCGAGTCACTTAAACGCGCTTCGTTCCGTGGGGAAATTGAGACGCTGCTTCACAGCGAAGGAGACCACAATCCAAAAGGAAGCGGCAGCATAAGTGGCACGCTCCGTCGCAGTTGGGGTGACCTCAAGGCTCATCTCGGCGGGTCTGATCACACACTTCTCGAGACAGCAGAGGCAGCCGAGGATTCGGCCAAAAAGGCATATAAGGAAGCACTCGAGAAGGAACTGCCGTTGCCCGTGCATCAGCTTCTATCGACGCAGTACGCACACGTCCAGGAATCTCACGATTACGTGAAGGCAGCGCGCGACAGTAGCAAGTAGCACCCGACAAAGTTGAGAGCCCAAGTGCGTGGCAAATGATTGGCTCCTGGGCTCTAACTGCATCGAGTGCCTTGGGTGCATCCCATTGCATATGAAAAGTGGCATGAGAGTAATAGCGGTGTGCGTGATTCTGCTC
>NZ_LMUM01000038.1 GCF_009765985.1 Acidobacterium sp. S8 | reverse complement strand
AACTCTGATGGCACACCAAAGCCCAACGGCAAAACCATCACCGAGCAAGGAGTTGCCAATTTCTAAATTGCAGCAACAAGAACTGACGTCAGTTAAGAAACTGATAAACCGGATTATGCACAGGCTCAGAGCCGAGCCCGGCTTTCAAAGGATTGTGGTTCTGGAGCTCAGATAACCGCAGCGGAAGTATCGGACGGAATGCTGCCCTCACCACCGAATGTTCCGGCGAGCTGCAGGGATAGCGCATCAAGATTGATCCAAGAGTTTGATGAGGAAGACCGAGCAAATTGGGACACTTTATCGAATAGAGCCTGTTCAGCAGAATTAGGCTGGGTAGAACATTCTCTGGGTATATGCTCAGCGGGAAGGCACCCTCCAATTTGTCAGAGAACCGACCATTGGCGCCGCGATGCCGCAAGAGCAGTCTCTGAATGGAGGAGGTTCAAACAAGATCAGTACATGAAACCGAGGGATCCGATTAAATTATGGGGTACGAACAGGGGTACTTGCACGATCCATGCCTATAAGTATCTCTTAAATAAGCATCAATGGCTGCCTGGGGGACAACCATCGGTCGTCCAATTTCTATGCTAAACAATGGGCAAAAAACCTCTCTCAAAGCAAGCTCTCCGCAGTTGTGTCGTCACCTAGGGGAACTCGTGCGATTCAATTCAACTTACATGAAAGATTCTGGGATGTTAATACCATTTTCTCTCGTTGATATCTTTGCTGAGCGGCCACTGGCGGGTAATCCGCTTGCGGTGGTACCGCAAGCGGAGATTTTGGACGAATCCGAAATGAGGCAGATTGCGGCCGAATTCAATCAAGCCGAGACTACCTTCGTCGTATCCTCACGCACAGACGACGCGGACTGGCGGCTTCGTTCACAGCTGCCGGCCACGAAGTCTTTGGAGCTGACCACAATTCACTCGGTGCATGGTGGTGGTTGGCGGAATTCGGCAAACTGCCATTGAGCGACGGACCAAACAAATTTATCCAGGAGATAGGGGATGATTTACTTCCCTTGGAAATCAATTTTGCGGAAGGTAAGCCCACTTCGGTTGTGATGACGCAGTCACCGCCGAT